>CAVOOV010000001.1:0-846377 GCA_963697655.1 uncultured Solirubrobacterales bacterium
CTGCCACTGCCCAACGACGCGTACGCTCCGGTGTTCGTCGCGTCGGCGGTCGCGCAGTTGTTCTGCCCTAGCCTGGAGGCCGTCGACGAACTGTCCGGGGCCGACGCGCTCGTCTCATTCGAGCGTAGCGAGCAGCAGCGCAGCCCTTACGGCGTTGTCTGGGCCAACACAGAGCCGTTCACGCCCGTCGCCGATGCGTAAAACACGCGCCCGCGCAGTTCCCCAGACTATGTAAACCATTTGATCCCGTGACTACCGCGCCGTCACCGACAGCCCGGCAGTCGCCTCGGTGCCCGGGCGGTCACGCCGTGCTCCGGGCGGGCGCGGGCGCCGGGCAGGCAAACCAGGCACGGGACACCGCCCATCGCCCCGTGATAGCTACCCGCGCCCGCTACAAGGCGGCCCGCCATCGGTGAGAAGAAGCATTCCCGCGAACTCGAAAGGACCGTCATGCCCGTCACCCGCCAGCAGGCCGTCATCACCGTGTCGGCTGCCCTGGACCTCATCCACGCCGCGATCGCCGAAGGCGACCGCATCGGGGTTCCCGTCTCGGCCTGCGTGGTCGACACCTCCATGTCCCTGGTCGCCTTCGCCCGGTCAGACGGCGCCACGCCGCACAGCGCGGACACCAGCCGCGCCAAGGCGAACACCGCCGCATCCATCCGCCGCCCGACCGGCGGGATGGGCGAGGACCTCGCCCTTCCGCTGGCGGTGGCCACCGGCGGCCGGCTGACCAACATCCGCGGGGGCTCACCGATCCGGTTCGATGATACTCACGCCGGCGGTCTGGGTATTGCGGGCGGTACTCCTGTGCAGGACGCCGAGGTCGCCGAGGCCGCGCTCGCCCGCGTGGGTGCGCAAGCGGTTCCCGGAGCCCAGTAGGCGCGGCGTCCGCGCGGTCGTCTCACCCGCCGTCCGCACTGATCCACCTCGATCAGCCCCTTCACCCAGCACGACCCAGCACGCACGCGCCTTCCGCGTGCCCGAAAACAGCGAGGAACCGCTCATGAACGAGCTCAAGATCGGCGATGTCACCGTCACCCGGATCGAGGAGATGCACGGCCCGATCATGCCCCCGGACCAGTTCTTCCCGGAGATGCCCGAAGAAGCCTGGCGGGAACACCGCGAGACGCTGGTGCCCGACCATCTGGGCGCCGACGACGGCATGGTCCGCGTGCGCCTTCCAGACCTGGCTGCTGCGCAGCGGCGGGCGGACCGTCCTGATCGACACCGGCATCGGCAACGACAAGACCCGGCCGGCCGTCGTCTTGTGGGATCACCTGAGGCTGGACTACCTCGGCAACCTCGCGCGCGCCGGAGTGCGTCCAGAGGACGTCGATCTCGTGGTCAACACCCATCTGCACCCCGACCACATCGGCTGGAACACCCGCCTGGTCGACGGCGCCTGGGTGCCCACGTTCCCGAACGCGACCCACCTGATGACCAAGGCGGATTTCGCGTTCTGGGATCCGGCGAACAACCCCGACATCGCCGGCGGCGTCAACGAGAACGCCTTCGATGACAGCGTCGCGCCGGTGCACGCCGCGGGCCAGGTGCAACTGTGGGAGGGCAGTCACACCATCGACGCGAACCTGCGGCTGGAAGCCGCTCCCGGGCACACGCCCGGATCCAGCGTCGTCAAGCTCGCCTCGGGCGGCGACCGGGCTCTGCTCGCCGGCGACATCCTGCACACCCCGCTGCAGGTCATGTACCCGGACTACAGCAGCTGCTTCTGCCAGGACCCGGCCGAGGCCCGCACGACGCGCCGCCGGCTGCTCGGCTGGGCTGCGGACGTCCACGCGCTCGTACTGCCGGCCCACGTCAGCGGGCACAGCGCCTTCGAGGTCGAGGATCGGGGCGACGGGTTCGCGATCAAGAGCTGGGCGCCTATCGGAGCTCCTTGCCGGCGTGGTGGTGCGGTCCCGGCGCCGGTGGTGCCGGAACCGCACCCGGCATATGACGGAAACCGGGTGTTAGCCGGCGGCCTGCTTGATGAGCGAGGCGACGGCCTGGGGCTGGGACACGTACACCGAGTGGCTGGCGGGGACCTCGGTGATGGTGGCGCCGGTGCGCTCGGCCATGGCACGCTGCGCCGGCGGCGGGATCATCCGGTCCTGCGTGGTGAGCAGGTACCGGCTGGGCTTGATCCGCCAGGCGGCCTCGCTGATCGTTCCGCCGAGCGCGTCCACGCCCCAGGGGACCTGGGAGTCGGCCATGAACGCGGCCTGCCCGGCGGGCAGGTCGCCGGCGAAGGACGCGTGGAATTTGTCCCGGTCCAGGAACAGGAAGCCGTCGCGGGGCGGCAGGATCGGCGGCTGCGGCCCGTCGGCCGGGAAGCCGGCGATGAGCGTGTTGACCGACTCGCCCTTGTCCGGGGCGAAGGCCGCGATGTACACCAGGGCCGCGACCTTCTCGTGCGGTGCCGGCTGCGGTGATCACCGCCCCGCCGTAAGAGTGGCCGGCCAGCACGACCGGGCCGTCCAGGCCGTCGATGACTCGCCGGGTAAAGGCGACGTCGCCCTCCAGGGACACGGTCGGGTTCTGCACGATAGCGACGCGGTAGCCGTCCGCGGTGAGCGCCTCATACACCCCCTGCCAGCCGGAGCCGTCGACGAACCCGCCGTGGACAAGGACCACGTTGTGCACATCAGTCATGGATGACCTCCTCTTGTTAGTCGGCCTCGGATGATTGCCCCAGTCGAGGCACTCCTTCAGCAGAGCCGTGACCTGGCCGGGCTGCCCATCGGTGATGAAGTGCCAGCGGGCAGTGCGTGAGGTGCTCGCGAGGCAGGACGGCTGCACTGCGTGCACCTAGGGGCAATAGCCGGGACCTGTGCGCATAGATCTAGCCTTGACGACCTGCCACGCGGCGGCGAGCAGCAAGACTGCCCGTTTCCGTCAGGATTCTGCCTGCAGCCAGCACGTCTGATGTCGGCTAGTGCGCGTCTGGCGGTGACTGCGCATCCGGCTGGCGGCCCTGGTAGGCGGCCCGGTATGCGGTAGGCGTGGTCCCGGCGTCGCGCGCCAGGTGCAGGCGCAGGTTCGCGGCGCTACCCAGGCCCGTGCGGGCGGCGACATTCTCGACCGGCAGGTCGCTGACCTCCAGCAGCCGACGGGCCTCGCGCACCCGGGCGGCGGTGAGCCAGCGCAGTGGCGCGATCCCGGTCTCGGCGACGAAGCGGCGGGAAAAGGTGCGCGGCGCCCATCCCGCGTGGCGGGCCAGGACCGCGACTGTCAGCGGCTCGGCCAGGTGCTCCAGCGCCCACTCACACGTTCCCGCCAGGCTCTCCCCCGGTGGCGGCACGGGACGCTGCAGCCACTGGGCCTGCCCTCCGTCGCGGTGCGGGGCCACCACCATATGGCGGGCCACGTCGACCGCCACCTCGCTGCCGTAATCGGCGCGCACCAGCTGAACGCACAAGTCGATCCCGGCGGCCAGCCCGGCACTGGTCAGCACATTCCCCTCATCCGCCCACAGCACATCCGGGTCGACCCTCACCGCCGGATAACGGGCCGCCAGCTGGCCGGCGTACTGCCAGTGCGTGGCGGCCCGGCGGTGATCCAGCAGCCCGGCCGCAGCTAGAGCGAACGCCCCGGTACACACCGATACCACCCGGGTGCCGCGCGCGACCGCCTGGCGCAGCGCCGCACCCACCTCCTCGCCGGGGTCGTCCAGCGGCATGTAACCCGGCACCACCACCGTGTCCGCGGCCTCCAGAATCCCCAGGTCATGCTCGGCGACCACGGAATATCCCGTCGTGGACGCCACCAGCCCGGGGGTGGGCGAGCACACGGTAAAGCGGTAGCGCGATGCCTGTATGCGGTCCCCGAAAACCTGCGCCGGGATGGCCAGGTCAAAGGGCTCCACCGCCGGCAAAGCGAGCGCGACCACAGTATGCACAAGCAAAAGCCTACGGTGGTGCGGGCTGCGCCGCTCGGCTGGCCGCTGAGCCTGACCCGCCGGGCAACCGAGTCTGAAACAGAAGCTTGTTTCATCGCCTTTCCATAAGAACCCCTTAGCCAGAAATTAAAAAACGTCAATGTCGTATGCGTGTCTTGACGCGCTCTCAGGGCATCTGCTCCAATCCTATCAAATAGGAAAGTTTCCTATTTGTTTCAGAAACGTTCCTGGAATCTCGAGCGAAGAGGTTAGGTATGAGAGCTCTTCATCTGCGCGGCGGGCCGCGCCTGGTCGCCGCCGGGTCCTCGGTACTGCTGGCGGCCTCCGGCTTGATGCTGACCGCGATCGTCTCCGCGGCGCCCGCCAGCGCCTCGGTGGGGCAGGTCGCGCCGTACGTCGACATGTCCAACTCGCAGGAGGGCGTGCTGAACACCGTCATCTCCTCGCACGGACTGCGCTCCTTCACCGCGGCCTTCACCATCGGCGAAGGCTGCAGCGACATCTGGGGTGACACCCTGCCGGTCGGCAGCGACCCGACCATCGGCGGGGAGATCTCCTCGGCGAAGGCGGCCGGCGCCTCGGTGATCGTGTCCTCCGGCGGCTCGGCAGGCGAGCCGATCTCGTTCACCTGCACCAACCAGAGCACGATCGACGCCGCCTACCAGGCCATCATCAACGATTACGGCACCGACTACCTCGACTTCGACATCGAGGGCGCCGCCATCGCCGACACCACCGGCATCGACCAGACCTTCCAGGCCATGAAGGACCTGAAGGCCTCGAACCCCGGCCTGGTCTGGTCGGTCACCGTCCCGGTCCTGCCCACCGGGCTGGACAATTACGGCACCGGCCCTGCTGCAGGACGCCCAGAACATGGGCGTGACCATCCCGATCGTCAACGTCATGGCGATGGACTACTACCAGGGCGACATCGAGATGGGCAATGCCGCCATCAGCGCGGCCGAGAACACCTTGAGCCAGATGAAGGCGGTCAACGGCTCGTACACGTACGCCAACGTCGGGATCACCCCGATGATCGGCGTCAACGACGACGGCTCCACCTTCACGCTCGCGGACGCCTCGTCGGTGGCCAGCTGGGCCAGCAGCAACGGCATCGGCCGACTCGCCTTCTGGTCGGTCGATCGCGACCAGGCCTGCCCCGGCGGCAACGGCGGCGCGGCCTCGCCCACCTGCAGCGGCGTCTCCGAGAGCACCGGCCAGTTCACCAGTGCGTTCACGGGCGCCGGAGGCGGAACCCCCCCGCCCCCCGCCGAGGGACCCTACGGCGGTACGGCGGCCGCGATTCCCGGCACGGTGCAGGCGGCCAACTACGACACGGGCGGGCAGGGGGTGGCCTACAACGTCACCTCGACCAACGGCACCGCCAACAGCTACCGCTCCGACGGCGTCGACCTGGAAGCCTGCACCGACACCGGCTGCGGGGACGACATCGGCTGGACCGCGGCCGGGCAGTGGTTCAAGTACACCGTCAACGTGGCCACCGCCGGGACCTACACGGTCAGCTTGCGGCTGGCCTCGCCCAGCGGCGTCACCGACGGCCTGCACATCGCCAGCTCGTCCGGCGCCAACTTGTCCGGGAACATCAACGTCCCGGCGACCGGCGGCTGGCAGACCTGGACCACCGTCACGGCGACCGTCACCCTGCCCGCGGGCCAGCAGACCCTGACCATCGACCAGGACAACGGCGGCTGGAACATCCACCAGCTCACCTTCGCGAGCTCCACAACGCCGCCGGCCAACACGGTCACCGTCAGCAGCCCCGGTAACCAGACCGGGACGGTCGGCACCGCGGCCAGCCTGCAGGTCAGCGGCACCGACTCGGCCTCGGGTCAGACGCTCACCTTCTCCGCCACCGGACTGCCCGCGGGCCTGTCGATCAGTTCCTCCGGCCTGATCTCCGGCACGCCCACCACGGCGGCGACGTCGAACGTCACGGTGACCGCCACTGACACGACCGGCGCGAAAGGCTCGGCCAGCTTTACCTGGACGATCAGCTCCACCGCCCCACCTCCGAGTTCCCTGGTCAACGGCGGGTTCGAGACCGGCAGCCTGAGTCCGTGGGTGTGCCAGGCGGGTGACGCGGTGGTGACCGCCCCCGTGCACTCGGGCACCCACGCGGCCGTGATCTCGGCGACCAACAGCCAGACCGGCGAGTGCGACCAGACCGTCACCCTGTCCCCGAACACCACCTACACGCTCACCGGCTGGACGCAAGGGAACTACGCCTACATCGGCGTCAGCGGCGGGGCGACGGCTAGCACCTGGACGTCCTCCAGCGGATGGGCGCAGCAGACGGTGTCGTTCACCACCGGATCGTCGGGAACGGTAACCGTCTTCGTCCACGGCTGGTACGGCCAGGGCAACGTCTACGCCGACGACTTCAGCGTCAGCTGACAGCACCCGACCGGGGCGGGCATCCGGCAGCGAGCCAGGCGTCCACCCCGGTCTCCGAGCGCCGGGTTGCGAGCTGAGCTTCACCGGCAACACCGTCTGGGAGCCCAGCTGTCAGAGTTCGAGATCTTCCCCTAACGCCCCAAGGCTCTCGAGCGCCGCCGGGCGGCCATGGGGGTCGCCGTCTCAGGGCTTTTCTGATGATTGCCGTCGTGGGTAAGGCGTAGGGTGCGCGGGTGAGCATGACCAACAGCGAGGTCGCCAGCCTGTTCCCGGCGGGCGTGCAGTGAGCGAGCGGGAGGGCGTACTGCCGTGGCCGGATGAGCGGATCTGGGTCAGGCTCAGGCCGGAGTGGACGCCGGATCCTGATTTGCGGTGGTCCATCGTGGGAAGCGCCCATACGCACCGGGGTCACCTGCACGTGTCGGCGCGTGACGGCAGCTTGCTGGCCACGGTCCATCCGGGGGACATCACGGACGGGTCGCCGGAAGCCTGGCTGTGGATCGACGGGTTCCTTCGCGGCCAGGAGGCAGGGCTCTTCGAGTTCCTGGGCCGGTCGCTTGACCTGTTGGACAATCACGACGACGGTGACATCGCACGCTGGCTGGCCTGGAACCAACGCTTTCGCCGGCACGGCTGGGCGCCGCCGCTGTGGCCCGTGCCCGCCGCCGACCCAGTGCTGAGTCAGCTTTCCGGCCGTCAGCCCTGGGCTTACTCCGCCGGCCGTTTCTGGGTCTGGCAAGACGGCACCTGGGTCGTGGCGGATCCGCAGCCGCAGGACCCTGACCCGGACAGCCCCGGACAGTCCTGGCCGGGCACCAGGTGCGTCCAGCGCGGCCATCACCTGCTCGCCAGCCTCGGCGCGATCAGCGCCTGCGAGGACTGCCACCTGATTTGCTGATCCGGGCCGTCCCCGCGCCAGCGGGGCAAGCGGAACAGGCTCCTATGGCGTAATCTCGCCACTGCCGTCAAGCGGGATGTCGACGTCGCCTGGTCTGAGATCTCGGCCGCGGAAGGGGAGGATCACGGTGAGCCAGCAGCAGCCATCGGGCCCGCTCGGCGCCGACGCCGCCGTCACGCACATCTTGGTCGTCAGCGATCCGGCGCGCTCACGCGATTTCTGGATCGGCGTGCTTGGCGCGGAACTATTCCGCCGAGTACGGCGGGACGAGCATAGTGCTGAGCTTCGCCGGTACCTGGCTCCTGCTGGCGATGACCGGGGCCCTCGTGGTCTGCGAAGCCTGCCACGCCAGCATCCACCACGGGAGGCCAACCGCGTCAATCACGGAATAGTCGCTGGAGAGCCCGGTGAGCTGAAAGGTTCACGCCGGGTTGTATGTCCCGCGAACGATTATGTTGAAAAGCTGCTCGATGGCCGAGGTTCTGCCTGCTCAGCAGTGATTTCTGTGGGTGATGCGTTCAACATAATCGTGGCTGTCCTGTCGAGGCTTCGCGGATTCGTGTTCTGCGATCCGACAGGAGGCAGCGATGGGCAGGAAGGTGTGGTTCCCGGTGGTGTCGGGGCCGTTGGCGCCGTATGCGGCGGGGTTCGCGTCGTGGCTGACGTCTCGGTCGTATTCGCCTTCGGCGGCGGCCGACCAGGCTGTGTCAGTTCGATCAGCTCAGTCGCTGGCTTGAGCGCGAGGGGCTTGGCGTCTGGCGAGCTGACCGAGGAGCAGGCCGAGCGGTTCATCGCGGCGCGTCGCGCGGCGGGCCGGGTGACGTGGGTGGCGCCGCAGAGCGTGACGCTGCCGCTCGGGTACTTGCACGAGCTTGGGGTCGTGCCGATGCCGGCCCCGGCTGTTGCGCAGGGTGCGCTGGAGGAGCTGCTGGAGGATTACCGCCGCTATCTGCTGATCGAGCGTCGGCTTTCGGAGCACACGGTGGTCGATGCGTATGTGCCGGCCGCGCGGCTGTTCCTGGTCGGGCGGGAGGGCCCGGACGGGCTGGGGCTGGAGCGGCTATGCGCGGCGGACGTGAGCTCGTTCTTGGCGCGCGAGTGCCCGAAGCGCAGCGTGTCCGGCGCGCGGGATCTGGTCTGCGCGCTGCGGTCGTTGCTGCGCTTTCTGCACCTGGCGGGGCTGATCGACGCGCCGTTGGTGTGGGCGGTCCCGTCGATCGCCGATCTGCGGGATCGCACGCTCCCGCGCGGGCTGGAGCCCGGGGCGGTGAAGAAGCTGTTGGCCAGCTGCGATCGGCGGACGGCTGGTCGGCCGGCGCGACTACGCGGTCTCTGTTGCTGTTGTCGCGGTTGGGGCTGCGCGCCGGGGAGGTCGCCGCGATCGGGCTGGATGATGTCGACTGGCGCAGCGGACTGCTGCTCGTTTCGGGCAAGGGTGGCCGCTAGGACGAGCTGCCGTTGCCGGTTGATGTCGGCGAGGCGATCGTGGCCTATCTCCGTCGTCGTCCGCGGTGCGAGTGCCGGGTGTTGTTCTTGCGGGTGAACGCGCCGCTCCAAGGGCTGAACCGAAGCACGATCGGTTCGATCGTCCGCGAGCATTGCCGGCGGGCGGGGCTTGAGCCGGTCGGCGCGCATCGGCTGCGGCACACGGCCGCGACCGAGATGCTCAGGAAGGGCGCGTCGCTCGCGGAGATCGGCCAGGTGCTTGCGCCACCGCGAGCAGAAGACGACGGCGATATACGCCAAGGTCGACCGCAACGCGCTGCGGGCGCTCGCGCGGCCGTGGCCGTCGCCGGAAGGTGGTGTGGCATGAGCTCGCTGCGCGACGCGCTCGCTGACTATCTTCGCGTCCGCCGTCGGCTCGGGTTCGAGATGCCGCAGGACGGCCGGCTGCTGGAGGGGTTCGTCGAGTTCCTCGAGCAGGCGGGCGCTGAGCGGATCACCACCGAGCTGGCGCTGATGTGGGCGCGGATGCCTGTCGACGCGCACCCAAGCCGCTGGCGCCAGCGGCTCTCCGTCGCGCGCGGGTTCGCCCGGTATCTGGCAACGATCGACCCCGCCAGCGAGGTTCCCTCCACGGACCTGCTGCCCGGGCATCGCCCGCGGATCGCGCCATACATCTACACAGACGCCGAGATCACGGCGCTGATCGCGGCCGCAGCAAGGCTCAGACCGCCGCTTCGCGCCGCGCGCCATCAGACGCTAATCGGGCTGCTGGCGGTCACCGGGATGCGCCCCGGCGAAGCGCTCGGACTTGACCGCCACGACGTCGACCTCAAGCACGGCACGGTGCACGTCCGCGCTGGCAAGCAGAAGAAACAGCGCGAGGTGCCGCTGCACAAGAGCACGGTCACCGCGCTTCGCGGATACGCCCGCCTGCGCGACGCTCGCTTCCCTGAGCCCCCATCGCCAGCGTTCTTCATCTCCGCCAGAGGACGACGGATGGGCCGGCAAGAGCTCAACCAGACGTTCACCAGGCTGATCGGAGAGGTCGGGCTGGACGGCCGCGGCGCTCGCGCCCGGCCCCGCCCGCACGACCTCAGACATGCCTTTGCTGTGCACACGCTGCTGGACTGGTATCAGGCCGGCGAGGACATCGACCGCCGGATGCCGCTGCTCAGCACGTATCTCGGGCATGTCGACCCGGCGAGCACATTTTGGTATTTGGAAGCGGTCCCTGAACTGCTCGAGCTGATCAGCCAACGCCTGGGGCAGATCGGCGAGGTGCTCTCATGACCCCGCTCGCGCCGTCGCTTCAGGCGTTCTTCACCGACCGTCTGATCACCCAGCGCAACTCCAGCCCACACACGATCGGCGCCTACCGCGACACCTTCCGGCTGCTGCTCGCCTTCGCGCACGAGCAGACCGGCAAGCAGCCATTCGAGCTGGACATCGATGATCTCGACGCGCCGTTGATCGGCGCGTTCCTCACCCACCTCGAAGAAGACCGGGGGAACAGCCCGAGAACCCGCAACGCCAGGCTCGGGGCGATCCACTCCTTCTACCGGTTCGCGGCGCTCGAGCACCCCGAACACGCGCACACGATCGCCAGGGTGATGGCAATCCCGACCAAGCGCCACGAGCGCAACACCGTCAGCTACCTCGACCTCGACGAGATCAAAGCGCTACTCGCTGCCCCGGACCGCAGCACCTGGCTCGGGCGCCGCGACCACGCACTGCTTCTGCTCATGATCCAGACCGGCGTGCGCGTCTCAGAGCTCGTCGGCCTGCACGTCTGCGACGTGCACCTCGGCACAGGCGCCCACTGCCGGGTCACAGGCAAAGGCCGCAAGAAGCGCGCAACAACCCTGACCGCCGAGACCGTCGCGATCCTGCGCGCATGGCAGAAAGAGCGCTGCGGCGCCCCCAGTGACCCCTTGTTCCCAACTCGTCAAGGACGACCGCTCAGCCGTTACACAGTCGGCGTGGTGATCTCAAAGCACGCCGTGACCGCAGCCACCACCGGCCCATCACTGGCGGCCAAGCGGGTCACCCCGCACACGCTCCGCCACACCAACGCGATGCTGCTCAGAGCCAAGGACGTCGACATCGCCACGATCGCGCTGTGGCTTGGGCACGAGAGCACCCAGACGACGCACATCTACGAGCACGCCGACCCGGCGCTCAAAGAGAAAGCGATCGCTCGGACCGCCCCGCTCGGAGCCAAACCAGGCAGATACCGACCCTCCGACGCGCTCCTCGCCTTCCTTGAGGCCCTCTGATTATGTTGAACGCATCACCACCCAAAGCGCTCTCAGCAGGACAAACGTGGGCGCGGCTGACAGGTATTCAACATAATCGTTCGCGGGACATACAACCCGTTATGTGGAATTCCACATAACGGGTTCGGGAGGGGGCCAGAGGAAACGGAGCGCCACCGCCACCGCGCCTCTGGCCTACCTCAGCTGCCGGTAGCCGAAACGCGGCAGGACACCGGGACACGATCGCCCGCCCCTCCAGCGGGCCGTCTCGGATAACTGGCCGGATACCGAGTCCTGAGTGCCCGGACGCGAAAGCGGGCTAACGCGGTCAGGTGAGCCTGTGAAGAGAAAGACGACGATGACCCCGGAACCGACGGACAAGCTGGACGCCGCGACGCAGGTCGTGGTGAACGGACCAGAGGGCGAGCTCCTCGACTGGCGCCAGATCGATTGGCGGCGGGTTGAGGACCAAGTACGCGGTTGCGTCAGCGGATCTCCACGGCGTCAAGGACGGGGACCTCCAAAGGGTCCGCCGACGGTCGCCGGCTGGCGCGACAGGTCACTCGAGCTTGGCCGCGACTGTCGGCCCCTTGCCGCCGGAGGGTGTCAGCCCTGTCACGCGGACGGTCGCGGCGACCGTCGAGGGCACGTCGGTGAAGATGGCCGATGTCGCCTTGGGCCCGACGATGATCAGCAGCTCCCGGCCGTCGCTGAGATCGGCGTAGACGCCGTGGCGGAACGGCTGCTTCGGCTTCTTCCAGCTGACTCGCAGGGACGTGCCGCGGCGGGTCAGCTTCAGATGGGTGACCTTTGCCGGCCGCGGCGGCCCGGGCGCCCGGAACGACGCGACGGTGATGGTCGCGCGCGGGAGCCCGTATCTGCTCGACGATCGCCACGATCCGGCGACGGCCGGCGGGTCCGGTCTGCGGCGTGAAGCTGACCTTGCCGGTCGCCTTGGCGGTCGTCGTGATCAGGTGGCGGACGTCGGTGCCGTACTCGGCGAGCTGCACCTTCTGTCCGGGGATCGGACGCAGCTGCCAGCTGAGCGTCCGCGCCCGCCCGCGGCCGCTGACATGCGCGTGCACAACTGGCTTGGGCAGGCCGTAGGCCTCGCGGATCTGGCGGATCGGCACCGGCCCGACGTTGGTCAGCGTCCAGCGGCCCGCTGCGGGATGCTTGACGACGATGTAGGTGTCGCCGGTCTTGGTGACCAGTACGAGCGCGTTCCCGCGGCGGACTTCCGGGCGCTGGCGGGTGCCGGTGATCGATACGCCGCCGGGGCCGCGGACCCGCACGCCGGATGGGCCGGAGGCGCTGTCCAGCTGGAACACGACCGACGGCAGTCCGGCCGGCAGCGTCAGCTTCCGCGAGCGGCCGTCGGGCCAGCGAGGTGACGGCGCTCAGCGTCGGCCGCCATGGCGAGAGGTCGCAGCCGCTGAAGGCGCTGAAGCTGCCGCCCCAGTAGTAGCCGATCCCGCCGCTGATCACGTCGAGGTCGACACAGGTGGCGATCCCGATGTTCGAGACGAGCGCGTTGGCGTCGGCGCACAGCGAGCCGACCCAGACGTCGACGCACGCCTGCAGTCCGCCCTCGAAGTCGAACGCCTTGGTGTCCTCGACCCAGCCGGAGATCGTGCCGGTGACCTTCGCCAGGTCCTCGTTCCAATCGACGCTGCCCTTGACCATGAGCGTGCCGTTGGAGATGTACTTGACGTCGGCGTTGCCGAGGTCGAAGTGGCCGCCGAGCTTGGCGTTGCCGGTGGCCTCGAGCACCCAGATGTTGCCGGGCGTGTAGCTCACTGAGCCGTTGATCGTGATCGCCGCGTGACCGGCCACCTGGGGGCCGGCGGAGAGCCCGACGTTGCCCGTCCACGGGACCCCGCTGCCGCCGCCCGACAGCGAGATCGATTGCAGGAAGACGCCGTCGGCGATCGAGATGTTGAGCCCGGTGACGCCGCCGGCCAGGTAGTCGAGACCGCCGTTCTTCAGCCCGATCCCGATCGTGATCCCGAACTGGTTGGGGGTCGGCAGCACGAGCGTCGCGGTTCCCTGCCAGGTGTCGGCGGAGACGACCTTCAGGTCGACGTTCTTCAGACCGAACCCGAAGGCCTGCACGTCGCCGAGCTTGATCTCGGTCGACGACCACTGCGGCCCGGCGGAGTTGCTGGTGGCGATCGTCGGCGCTGCGGTCAGGCCACCGAGGTAGCTGAATGGCCAGAAGCCAAGGGTCAGCGTCGGCGTCACGTTGGCGCCGCCGACGGCGGTGAAGTCGATCTTCGTGTGCCCGACCGGCAGCCCCTCGACCAGCAAATTCTTGACCGAGTTGTCGGCGTCGACGACGGTGATCGGGTCGCCCGAGGTCCAGTTCGGCTGGACCGACTGGCTCGGCGGCCCGAGGCTCCAGTTGATCGTCCCTACCCACAGTCCGAAGTTCTCGGTGTCGCTCGGGCCGCCTGGGATCGTCACCTTCCACTGGCCAACTCCGGTGATCTTCCGGTTGGCCAGGTCGAAGTTCAGGTTGCTGCCGGCCCCGGTCGTGGTCAGCGGCTGTAGCACCAGCCCGTTCACCTCGACCGGCTGGTTGTAGACCTCGTAAGTCCCGTCTGACAGCTGGGTCATGCAGGTGCTCGCTCTGCACCGCGATGTAGCTCGTGTCCAGGAACGTGGTGCAGTTGGCGATCACCTGCACCGGGATCGTCACGGTACGGGCAGCCGAGCCCGCGCCGGGGTCAAGCGGGGTCGCGGTCACGGTCACGTTGTAGTAGCCCGCGGCGGTGGCGCTGGCGGCGGTCAGCGACATCGTCGAGCTCGTGTCGGTGCCGGTCACCGGGTCCTCCGAAAAGCTCGAGGTCATCCCGGCGGGCATTCCACTGACGCTAAGCCCGACCCCGCCGTTCGAGCTGTTGGCGCGGTGCAGCGTCAGCCCGATCGTGCCGGACGTCAGGCCCTGGGTCACGTCGATCCCGTTGCCGTCGGAGTCGAGCGTGAAGCTCGGCGGCGGCGGCGTCGAGGGGCGGGTCAGTCGCGATGTCGTCGATCCCGATCGGCTTCGGATGGTCGCTCGCGTTCACGTACACCTGCGTCACGTCGAAGTAGGCGATGTCCCCCTGATCGGAGGGGTCGGTGACGCTCAGCTGCACGAACGGCTGCCCAACGGTGACAGTCGTGGTGGCGGTCTGCGCGATCTGGTTGCCGTCGGCGTCGTAGGCCTTCAGCTCAACCTCCGCGGTGTCGGCCGCGAGGCGGCTCCCAGTCCGGCGCGTTGTCGAGCTCGCCGACGTACACGCTGATCCCGGTGGCGTACTCGTCGAGGAACCCGCGCGCGTCGGCCGGTCCCGCGAGCTCGCCGCAGCCGATGCAGTTGATCAGCGCCGCGTTGGGGGCAGAGTGGGCGGCGTGGTTGGCGACCACGGTCGGGGTGACACCGTCCTGGCGAGCCGGCCGCTGACCCCTGGAAGTAGAGGCCGTCGCTCGCCTCGTACTGGGTGGTCACGGTCGACCCGTTCGCCAGGTCGTCGAAGCCGACGGTGACGGTCGAGTCGGCGCGGGCAACACCCGCGAGCAGTGCCGGCGACAGGCAAACGCCGGTGACGAGCACGATCAGCAACCGTTTCATACGAGACCCCCTCATTACCTGACGACAACCTTGACGAGCTTGATGTGGGCGCCGACCACGCAGTACCCCGACAGCCGCGTGCGCTTGCTGCGCCGGCTCTGATCGACCGCCACGACCGTAACCGTGACCGCGTAGCGGCCCTGGCGCAGCCGCTGCAGCGTCGCCCGCCTTGGCGCCAGGGCCAGCGTCGCGCGCCGGCCGCCGGCGATCCGGATGCTGCCTGCGGCCAGCGTCCCCGGTCGGACCGTCACGGTGACCGTGACCCGGCAGTACGCCTCGGTCTTCGGGCAGCTGAGCGCGACCCGGAGCCGTCCGCGGCTGAGCGTCAGCCGCGACGGCGCCACCGCCGGGGTGCCGGTCGCCGGGACCTGCAGCAGCGCGCTCGCCGAGGAGCCGAAGTGACCGCCGTCACCGCCATACCGCGCGGACAGCCGCGGCGACGCGGTGGCGGCGGTCGCCGGGGTGTAGGTGAACGTGCAGGTGGCGGCGCCGCTCGCGGCCTGCGCGAGCACGCACGTACGGCCGTCGCTGAAGGTGCCGCTGCCGGTGGTGGTGAGGGTGACGGTTCCGGTCGGGACGAGCGTGCCCGAGCTCGTGTCCGTGACCGTCACCGTGCACCTCGCCGCGTGGCCGACCGCGATCGACAGCGGCGTACAGGTCAGCGACGCGCCGGTGTTGGCCTCGCCGACCCCGAGCGGGTCAGTGCCCTGGCTGGCGGCGTGGCCGCCGTCGCCGCTGTACGCCGCGGTCAGCTGGTGGGTGCCGGGCCCGACCTGGGACGGCGTGTAACTGAACGTGCACGACGCGGCGGCGCCGCTGCCCCCGGACAGCGTGCAGCCGCCCGGATTGAACGTCCCGGGACCGTTGCTCGACATGCTCACCATCCCGGTCGGGGTGCCGGCGCTGGCATCGGCGGCGGTCACGGTCGCCGTGCAGCTCGTGCTCTGCCCGACCGCCACCGGCGCGGGGGTGCACGACAACGAGGTGCTGGTCGTCAGCCGGTTGATCGCGACGGACGCCTGGGCGGAGTGGCCGGGGTGCTCGATGTCGCCCGCGTACTTCGCGGTGATCAGGTGCATGCCCGAGCTGGCGGCGCTCGGCGTGTACGTGACCTGGCAGGAGGCGGCACCGGCGGCGGCCGCCAGCGTGCAGCTCGGGCGGCCGCCGAAGCTGCCGGGCGAGTCGGTGGCGAACACGACGCTGCCGGTCGGGGTCGCCTGGCCGATGCCCTCGTCGCTGACGGTGACGGCGCAGGTCGTCCGCTGCCCAACGCCAACCGCGCCCGGCTGGCAGCTGAGCGCCGTGCCGGTCTGAGCCTCGAACAGGTCGGCCTCGCCGGCCGCGTTGCCGGAGGGGTCACCGACCGCCAGCGCACCGCCGTCCCCCGCGAGCGCGACCGCCGAGCCGAAGCCGTCGTTGGACGTGCCGTCCGCCGGCCTCAGCGTCGCGGCCGGGATCGAGGCGTCGGCCCAGCCGCCACTCGGCGCCTGGAACACGTACGCAGCGCCGGCGGGCGCGTGCGGCGGCACCGGCCCACCAGGCGCGCCTGCCAGCACAGCCCCGCCGTCGCCGGTCAGCGCCACGCCGTGGCCGAGCTGACCATTCCCCGAGGGGTCGGTCAGGGTGGCGCTCGGCGTGGTGTAGCTCGTGGATCTGAAGCACCCGTGGGTCAGCTGAGTCACGCACCCGAACGCCGGCTCGAATAGGTACACGGCGCCCTGGCTCGAGGCAGTCTCCGGCGCGCCGGCGGCGACGACGGCGCCGCCGGCGGCCACCGAGAAGCCGAACCGGCTGCTGCCGCTGGCGCTCAACTCGGTCTGCGAGACGTGCGCCCAGGGCCCGTAGCCGGTCCCGAAGCTGGTCTCCGAGGAGAACCCGTACACCGCCCCGGGTCCGTCGTTCCCGGGGTGGTAGGGAGCGCCGGCGTAGATCAGTCCGTCGCTCGGCATCGCCACCGACCAGCCGAGCCCGTCCTCGTTGGCGGCGTCGCTGGCCGTCAATAGCCCGCTGCCGGCGGTGGTCAGCGCGCTGCCGTTGTAGCTCCAGACATACACGCCGCCCTGGCCTGTGAGCGACTGCGAGGACGAATATCCGCTCGCGCCTGCCGCCAGGTAGGTGCCGTCCGGCGACAGGGCAACTCCGTGGCCGAGTCGGTCGTCGTCGGCTGGGCCGGACGCGCTGGTGGTCTGGTTGAGCGTGGTCTGCGGCGCCCAGCCAGCGGCCGGGCGGTTGAACACGTAGACCTGGCCAGGACCGCTGACGCCGCCGCCCGCGTAGGGCGCGCCGACGGCGATCACCGAGCCGTCCTGCGAGACCGCCACCGAGTACCCGAACTCGTCGCCGACGGCGCCGTTCGAGGCCGCCAGCACCGCCGGCTGGTTTGCTGTCTGCCAGCCGTTCGCCCCGCGCGTGTACACGTACGCGAGCCCCTGGCCACCGTTGGCATCGGGTACCCCGACGACCATCGTCGATCCGTCGGCGGCGATCGCCACCGAGAAGCCGGTCAGGTCGCCGTCGACGCCGGCGGCGTTGGTCAGCGTCCCGGCCTGCAGGAACTGGTCGCCCGTCGCCTGCGCCCGCGGGGCAACCACCAGCAGGGTGAGCACCGCCAGCGCCGTCGGCACGGACAGGAGCCGGCTGCGGCGGTCAGACGGTCGGCGCTCGGTGCCGGTCATGATCGTCTCGGCCCGACGACGGGAGCCAACTCCTCCGCCAGCCCCTTGGCGTTCGCGCCGGGGCCTACCTCCAGCTTGACCGAGGACCCCCGGACAGTGACGATCACGACCTTGCCCACCAGCAAGCGCTTGACCTCGATCGAGTCGACGTCGCTCCGGGGCACGGCGCTGAACAGCTGCTTGACGTCGCCGCCCCTGCCCATCGCGATCGGTTGGCTGACCGCGAACACGACCAACCGGCGGTCGGTCAGCGCCAGGGCCATCGGGGTCGTCAGCTTCAACCCGCCCTCCTCGGCCGCGCGTCTCTGCTGGTTCATCTTGCGTCCGCCGACGGCGCCCGGCGCCAGGCCGCCCACCTTGGCGATCGTCGCGCCGCGCGGCTGGGCGATGAACGCGGCCAGCACACGCTCGCCGTCCTCGAGATGCTCCTGGCCCTGCTGCTTGATCTTGTCCTCGTACGAGGTAGGCATGTCTTCCCCCAGTGGCTTGCAGATTGACCTGTCAGTGGAACGGCCCGATAGCGATCGTCGACCTCGTCGTCCTGCTCGGGCGGTCCGAGCCGGAGCACGGGGCTCCGTCGGGCGCGACCGGGTCGTAGCGTCGAGTTGGCCGCCGATCTCCTGCGCGATCGCCGCGGCGATCACCTCTGGAGGTGAGTCGCATGCTTGTCGTCCTCCTGTTGGTCAGGAGGTTCGGGCTCTATGCGTAGAAGTACGGGTCGAGCACCCGCACCTGCGTGATCTGGTCCACGGGCAGGTCGTTTAGAGAGGCGGTCTTGCGGATCGCCTCCGGGGTAGGGGCGTCATAGACGCAGAAGCTGCGGGTCTTGTCGTCGCTCACGAACGAGCTGACCCACGTCACGCCCTCCTGCGCGTTGTTCTCAATCACCCCGCGGCAGATCTCCACGCCAGCGTCGGCAGTCGGGATCTGCAACCCTTCGGGAAAGGTGCGCTGCACGATGTATCGCGGCATCCTGGTCCTCCTGATCGGTTGGGCTCCCGCCATCGCCAAGAACCTAGGCTCGCGCGGGCGGGCGCGCATCGGGAGGACCACCTAGGTTGGGCGCGACCGGTGCCTATCTTTGGATCGGCAAGACCCAGCAGGACGGCCTCAGCAGCAGCCTCGCTGGGACGTGCGGACAGGAGCTTTCGCAGGATCGCCGCGACATTGGTGATCGACTGTCTTGTCTGACCCGACCAAGCGCTCCGCGATCTGCGTGTTGCGCTCCCCCGGCGAGAAGCGGGAGCACATCGAGCTCGCGTGGAGTTAGGCCCACCCGGGTTCTCGCGCGTGCGGGGGCGCGGCCCTCCTGGTAACCCGCACGCCCCACGGGCGCCCAGCCGCCGCGGAACGATTGCCGCGGCAACGCGGCCTCCCAAAACTTGTAGCTTCGCAAGAGCCCGGCGCAGAGGCTCATCATCGTCGGCGCCAAGAGAACCGGCAGCCGACGACGTGCTGCGTCTCGAGTTTGGCGAATGCGGGTCTCGCGTATCGACTGTGTCGAGCCCTGTGTTCCTGTCGGCGCGGGCATTTCCGGCGAGCGGTGTTCCGGGTTTCTCGGGTGCTGGTAGTGTCGGAGTCAGGTGTGAGCAAAGTGGGACTCGTCGCTGAGGACGCCGGGCTGCTCGAGCGCTCGGCGCAGCTCTCGACGTTGGCCCGGGTTTTCTCGACGGTGGTCGAGGTCGGTCTGGGCCGAATGGTGCTGGTGTCAGGTGAGGCTGGGATCGGTAAGACCTCACTGGTTCGACGGTTCTGCGGTCGGGTTGAGGGCTCCGCGCGGGTGTTGTGGGGTGCGTGCGACGTGTTGTTCACTCCTCGCCCGCTCGGCCCGTTCGTCGATATCGCGGAGCTTGTCGGCGGCGATCTTGCGGACGTCATCGAGAGCGGGGCTGTTCCGTACGAGATCGCCGCTTCGGTTGCGCGCGAGCTCGAGCGGCGCCGACCCTCGATCCTGGTGCTCGAAGATGTGCACGCGGCCGATGAGGCAACGCTAGATGTAGTGCGAGTCCTTGCTCGGCGGGTGGAGGGTCTGCCCGCAGTGGTGATCGCGACGTATCGTGACGTGGGGTTGGATCGCTGGCATCCGCTTCGGGTGGTGCTCGGTGAGATCGGGGCGGTTTCACGGATCGAGAGGCTCCGCCTCGAGCCGCTGTCGCGCGAGGCGGTCGCTCGTCTCGCCGCGCCGCAGCACGCGGTGTCCGACGATCTCTATCTCAAGACCGGGGGCAACCCGTTCTTCGTAATCGAGGCGCTCGCGGCGGCAGACGAGGAGATTCCCGCCACCGTGCGGAACGCCGTGCTCGGCCGTGCGGCTCGGCTAAGCCCAGGAGCTAGGAGGCTCCTGGACGCGATCGCGGTGGCAGGCAAGCACGCTGAAATGTGGCTTCTTGACGCGCTCGCGAGCGATTGCTTGGAGTGTCTGGAGGAATGCATCGGCTCTGGGATCGTCGTCGCGCAGACGAGGGCTGTGGCGTTCTCACATGAGCTCGCGCGGCTCGCGATCGAGGAGTCGATGCCGCTGCAGCGCCGGCTCGCGCTTCACCGTGCGGCGCTGGATGCGCTTCAGTCACCGCCCGACGGCGCGCCGGAGCCGGCCCGTCTTGCCAATCATGCGCAAGCGACTGGCGATCCAGAGTCGGTGCTGAGGTTTGCGCCGCTGGCGGCGGTGCAGGCGTCGAAGCTTGGCGCGCACCGAGAGGCCGCGATCCACTATGGACAGGCGCTGCGGTTCGCCGAGCTCGTTCCGCTCGAGGAGCGGGCGAAGCTGTTCAGCGCACGCGCGTTCGACCTGTTCGTCACGGTCCAATTTAGAGAGGCGATCGCTGCTCAGGAGCAGGCGTTGCACTGTTATCAGGAGCTCGGCGTCCGCGCAGCCCAGGGCGCGGCGCTCGCGTTCCTAGCGCAGCTTCATTGGCAGGCCGGCAGCTTGCCGGAAGGGCTGGCGATCGCTCAGCGCGCGCTCGACGTTCTCGAGGACCTGCCCGGCCCCGAGCTCGTCGCCGCCTACAAGATGATGGCTGTGCTGCTGCTCGCGGCGGAGGACCCGGCGTTGGCGATGACGTGGGCGAAGCGTGCCCAGGACCTTGCCGAGCAGCTCAACGATCCCCAGAGTCGCATTTCGGCCTTGCAGATGGTGGGCTGGGTGGAGTTCTTCAGCGGCGGGCGCGACGGTCTCGACAAGCTCGCGCAAGTGGTCGACCTGGCCCTAGAGGTCGGCCGCGAGGATCTCGTTGCGCTGACATATGTGATCATCGTCCGGACCGCCGGCCGGCTGCGCGAGTACGAGATCTCGGCACGATATGTGCGCGCCGGGGTCGACTACTGCAGCACGCGCGATTTCGACGTTTGGCGCTATTACCTGCTCAGCTGGGAGTCCAACCAGTTGCTCGCCGAAGGACGGTGGATGGAGGCGGCCGAGACCGCGCTGATCTGCCTAGGCGACGAGAATCCGTTCGCGCGGATCCATGCCCTGGTGACGCTCGGGCTAGTGCGAGCGCGGCGCGGAGATCCGGGAGTCTGGGAGCCGCTCGATGAAGCCGCGGCCCTTGCCAAGCCGCGGCACGAGCTGCAGTGGATCGCGCCGGTCGCGATCGCTAGGGCCGAGGCGGCGTGGCTCGAAGGGCGCAACGAAGGTGCGATCGCTGAAACCGAGCTCGCGTACGAGGATGCCAAGCATCTGCACTCTTGGTACCTGGCTGGACTCAGTTACTGGCGTTGGCGCGCACGCGTCGATGAGCCGATCCCGAGTGTCGGGGAAGAGCAGTACCGCCTTGAGATGGGCGGCGATTGGGCCGCCGCAAGTGAGCGCTGGGCGGCTGGGGGATGCGTCTACTCGACGTCGTTCGCGCTGATGGACGCGGACGACGACGCGGTCCTCCAACGGGGACTGCGGCAGCTGCAGGCTCTAGGCGCCAAGCCGGCCGCGACGATTTTCGCCCGCAAGCTCCGCGAACGCGGCGCGCTCAACGTTCCCCGTGGCCACCGAGCAACCACGCGCGCGAATCCCGCCGGCCTCACTCCACGCGAGCTCGAGGTCCTGGCCCTTCTCGCCGGTGGGCTGCGCAACGGCGAAATCGCCGACCGGCTGTTTGTGTCGCAGAAGACCGTCGAACACCACGTCTCCTCGATCCTTCGCAAGCTCGGCGTCCCGAACCGAATCCAAGCCGGCATCGAAGCCACACGCCTGGGAATCGCCAGCCCAAACACGTAAACGGGCGCGCGACTCAATAACGGGCAGCCGGCACGGCGGCAAACGAGTCGTCCGACGCCGGCATCCACCGACGCGTCTTCCGTCGCCGAGGAGCGCTCGCGGCCTCCGACCGGTCTGTAGACGAATGCGATCCGGTCTGTGCGCTTAGCCGCCGGCCCCTGCCCGTGGGCGAATCCACAAGCGAGTTGCGCGATCCGGATGGGATGTAAGCGGGAGTGGCGGGACGTTGAGCGGGACCGCAGCGCGGGCCGCTGAGGGTTTGGTTTGCGCCTCAGCCGCGCCGTCGATTGGTCGGGCGTCCCCGCTTCGATGGAGGTGCTGGCAGGGACTCGGGTGCGCGTTCGACGTGCGCCCGTGGGAGGAGGCCGACTCGAAGGCGATGTGGCGCGGGCTTCTTCGCCGAAGGTAGGTGGCCGTGGTTCCCAACATAGGTAGTCGTCCCGATGTGCCCCGGCCCGTGCACGCCTAAGTTGTTGGCGATACGAGACGGCGAACCGTTCAGCGAGGAGCACGAGGATGCCGCGATACATGGACCAGCGCACTTTTCTAGACGGGTTGCAGATCTCGGTCGCCAGCGTTGGCGCGGAGTTCTCCTGTGGCGTGCTTCAGATCAACGCGTAGGAGGGCGGGACAGGGCATGTTCAATGGCCGTGGCCCTCAGCCCGGCGACGTGCATCCTGGCGGCAGGCGGGTTATGACGCGCGGGAGGGTGACCTACACCGCCGACGCCGGCGCCCGCCAGCTCGTCTTCGAGGGTCAGATCAAGAACAGCCGGCAGCCGTGCGCGATGGGCGGTTTGGTGAGTGGCAGGCGGTTTGGGGATGGGCGGGGGAGATGGGTCGTTGGTCGTTACGCGGCGCGGATCGTGATGATGGGGTTGCTGTTCGCTGTTGGGTTGCCGGGGAGCGCGGCTGCGGCGACGGGCTGGACTGCCTACGTCGCCAACGAGGCCGGTGGCAGTGTCACGCCGATCGATACCGCGACGAATACGGCGGGGCCGGCGATCCCTGTCGGGACCGAACCCGAGGCGGTCGCGATCACGCCCGACGGCCAGACCGCCTACGTCGCGAACTTCGGCAGCAGCACTGTCACGCCGATCGATACCGCGTTGAACACGACGGGTGGGATGGCGATCCCTGTCGGGGCCGACCCCAAGGCGGTCGCGATCACGCCCGACGGCCAGACCGCCTACATCGCCAACTACGTAGGCGACACTGTCACGCCGATCGATACCGCGACGAATAAGGCGGGGCCGGCGATCCCCGCCGGGACCGCCCCCAAGGCGGTCGCGATAACGCCCGACGGCAGAACGGCCTACGTCACCAACTTCTACAACGTAACGCCGATCGATATCGCGACAAATAAGCCGGGGACGTCGATTCCTGTCGGGACCGCCCCCGATGCCGTCGCGATAACGCCCGACGGCAGGACCGCCTATGTCGCCAACTTCGGCGACGGCACTGTCTCACCGATCGATATCGCGACGAATACGGCGGGGATGGCGATCCCTGTCGGGACCGACCCCTACGCGGTCGCGATCACGCCCGACGGCCAGACTGCCTACGTCGCCAACGCCGGCGCCAACACTGTTACGCCGATCGATGTCGCGACGAATACGCCGGGGCCGGCGGTTCCTGTCGGGACGGGCCCCTACGCGGTCGCGATCACGCCCGACGGCAGGACCGTCTATGTCGCCAACTTCGGCAGCGACAGTGTCACGCCGATCGATATCGCGACGAATACCGCGGGGATGCCGATTCCGGTCGGGAGCGGCCCCGCTGCGGTCGCGATCGTGCCCGATCAGGCGCCGGCTGCGTCGTTTTCGGTGGTTGCCGGGACGGCCGGGTCCGCGAGCGCGTTCGACGCGTCCGGGTCGGCGAGCGCGGTCGGTCGGATCGTGAGCTATCAGTGGTCTTTCGGGGATGGCCAGACCGCGACGAGCACGCTTCCGCAGACTTCGCACGTGTATGCCAGAGCGGGGCAGCTACACGGCAACCCTAACTGTCACCGACAGCGCAGGCACGTCATTGGGACAGATGTTCACGGGCCAGACCGCCAGCAACAACGGCGGTCCGGCGGCAATGACGAGCCACACGGTCACGGTCACGCCCCCGCCGGTCCCGCCGCAGTCGCCGGTCGCGACAGTCCGGCCGGTCCCGCCTGTCTCGCCGCAGTCGACGACCGCGAGCTTCGGTGACCAGCAGATCACGCTTGTAACCCCGTCGCACCAGGGGTGCACAGTGGCTTCGAAAGCGCTGGTGGTGACGCTCGCGTCGACCGCAATCTCGAAGTCGCACGCGACCAAGCTGAAGTTCTGGAGCGCGGCGTTCTACATCGGCCAGGGCGTCAGGCACACCACCAAGAAGACCGAGCATCTCAGGAACGGCAAGACCACCGAGCTCACGATCACGAGCTACACGCCTAACGCGACCGTCCATCACGTCCCCGCGGTTCTCGCGCTGAAGCTCACCGACCTGAAAACCGGCACCCAGACGCTGAAAGTCGTGGTGTCTTACAAGACTTCCGTCACCAAGCACAGTCACCAGGCCGCGAAGACCGTCACGAAGACCGTCACCACCAAAGTCAAGATCTGCTGAGCACACAGGATGCCGCGATACATGGCCCAGCGCACCCTTCTCGAGGGATTGCAGATCCCGATCGCGAACGCTGCCGCGGAGTTCTCCCGTGTCGTGCTTCAGACAACGCGTGGGAGGACGGGACACAGCATTTTCGATGACCGTCGCCCCCAGCCCAGCGACGTCCATTCCGGTGGCAGTCGGGCGATCACACACGGGACGGTGAGCTGCACCGCCGAGGCCGGCGCGCACCAGCTCGTCTTCGTAGGTCAGATCAAGAACGACCGGCTGCCGCTGGACACGTACACGCCGAAGATCATCGCACCAGCCTTACCACCGGGGCTCGTTCGCGCACTCAGACGATGCGCTTTGCGATCGTCAGAGCATCCACTGCTGAAAATCACCGCAAGAGTAAAGGCGGGAACGTGATGTGCAAAACCGCCAGGTGCACCATCGCCGGCGCGGCCTGCGCCTTCCTGGCCTGCCTGGTGCTGGTCAGCTCGGCTTCGGCGGCGCCGGCGTGGCTCGGCCCGGCTGATCTGTCGTCGTTCAACGCGTTTGCCGGTGATCCCACTGTCGCGGCGGATCAGGAGGGCGACCTGATCGCCGTGTGGGATCAAAGAGTCGCCATCAATGGCATGCAAGCGGCGGCGTCGGTGCGCCCGGCCGGCGGTGGGTGGCAGCCGCCGGTTGTCATCTCAGAGCGGTGACCAGGGCCTCGGGCCGGTGGTGGCGGTCGATCCGCAGGGCGACGCGACGGTCGTGTTGTCGATGGCGAAGGAATCGCGTGTGCGCGTCGCGCGTCCGGCTGGTGGCGGGTGGAGCGCGCCGGTCGAGCTCGACGATGAAGTCAACGGAACGCTTTCCACGCTCGATCCTGATCCGCACGTGGCGGTCGATGCAAATGGCGACGCGGTCGCGGTCTGGGCGAACGATGAAGACGGCGACGAGAGCGTGCTGGCGGCGGTGCGCCCGGCTGGCGGAGCATGGGAGCCGGCGGTCACGCTCGACAGCGGCGAGTACGCGGTCGCGAACCCGCGGGTGGCGGTCGATCCACAGGGCGATGTGACCGCGGTCTGGACCTCGACCAGCTCTAGAAGTGCGCACACCTTCGTGTGGGCGGCGGTGCGCGCCAGCGGGCGGGTCGTGGCAGACGCCTGTCGATCTCTCGGACTCGAGTCAGAGTGCGGCTGAGCCGCAGGTGGCGGTCGATCCGCACGGGAACACGACCGCGGTGTGGGATCTGTTCGCCGGCACCTCGAATGTGGTGCAGGCGGCGACCCGCCCTGTGGGCGGATCGTGGCAGACACAGGTCGATCTCTCCGCCGGCTTCACCAGCAATCACCCCGCCCAACCGGAGGTGGCGGTCGATGCCCAGGGCGACGCCACCGCGGTCTGGGACCTCTACGACGGCTCGTCCTACATCACGCAGGCGGTGGCGCGTCCGGCGGGCGGGTCATGGCAGGCACCGGTCGTTCTCTCTTCCACCGGCAGCCACCTGCCGAGCTTCCCCGAGGTGGCGGTCGATCCTAACGGCGACGCGACCGCGGTCTGGTCCCTCGACGACGGCGGCACGTTCACGGTGCAGGCGACGGTGCGTTCGGTGGGCGGGTCGTGGCAAACACCGGTCGATCTGTCGCGCCCCGGCGTCGCGACCCAGCAGGAACCGCAGGTGACGACCGATCCGCAGGGCAATCTGACCGCGGTCTGGCAGTTCTTTGACGGCGACAACGAGATCGTGCAGGCCGATGGATATGACGCCGCCGGGCCGCAGCTGCAGGCGCTCTCGATCCCGACCGGAGGGACCGCCGGGATACCGGTGCCGTTCTCGGTCTCGCCGCTCGACGTGTGGTCCCCGGTCGCGAGCACCAGCTGGAGCTTCGGCGACGGTCAGACGGCGACCGACGACACGGTCACCCACACCTACGCCAACCCCGGCATCTACACCGTTCGCATATCCAGCGCGGACACGCTGTCCAACACGACCAGCACCACCGCGAACATCACGATCGCAGCCGCCCCGACACAGACCACGCTCGCGCCGACGCTCGCTACCGTGGCCCTGACCCACGTCTCCCAGGCGCACAGACGCTGGCGAGAAGGGGCCAAGGAAGCCATGATCGCCCGCAAGGCAAAACGGGCACCGGTCGGCACCAGCTTCTCATTCACGGTCAACGAGACCGCGCGGGTCAGCTTCGTGTTCACGCAGACCGTCTCGGGCCGCGAGGCGTCAGGCAAATGCCAGCAGCCCACCAAGCCCAACCACATGCATCCCCGCTGCAAGCGGACGATCACCCGCGGGACGCTGACCTACACCGCCGACGCCGGCGCGCACCAGCTCGCCTTCGAAGGTCAGATCAAGACCGACCGGCTGCCGCTGGGCGCGTACACGCTGAAGATCACCGCCGCCAGCACCACCACCGCGGCTCGATCGCGCACCCAGACCCTGCGCTTCGCGATCGTCACAGCAGCCACTGCTGAAACAACGGCAAGAGTAAAGGCGGGAACGTGATGTGCAAAACCGCCGTGTGCACCATCGCCGCCGCCCGCGACCTTGCGGCCTTGCGGGACGCACGCGCCGGCGGTGTCCGGCACCGGCATATCCTCATTGCCGGCCGCTTCGCAGTACACGCCGAAATTTGCCTCTCGGCCGGCTCGAACATCGACGGCTGCGGCCCGGCTACTACACGGTGACGGTCGCCGCGAACAGACCCAGCCACCACTCACGCGTTGGCGCGATCAGCTTCACGATCGCGAACGTCGCCTCAGTCAATTGAACTGCTCAATCCCGCATTGAACGATCCGGAGAACGACATGCTCACCCGTTTCTTGTCGGTCCTCGTCAGCGCCACGTTTGCGACGGTCGTGCTCGTGGCCGTAGTGCCGGCCGGCGCCTTGTCTGCCGGCACCGTCACGCTCTCGCCCCCGGTCATCCACGAGTCTTTCACGGTCTTGCCGTGCGCGGGGGTGCCGAAGGACCGCTCCACGCTCGAGGAAGAGGGCTGCGCGGAGCACCAGATTCTACGGACCGACAGCAGGATCGACACGCTCAACAGCACGATCTTCGCGAACCTTGCCGACGACTCGGCCCGGCGTCAGTTCATCGCAGGCCACCAGGCCTGGCTCGCGTACAGGCACGCATATTGCCTCAGCACGTCGGACATCTTCGAGGGCGGCACCGAGGCGGGCGTGGTTGACGCCGACTGCGTCGCCAGCGTCAATGGTGAGCACATCAGGGACTTGAACGAGTTCGTCCGCAACGTCAGCTCGAACTGAGCACGGGCGAACGGCCACACGGCCCTGAGTTCAGGAATCGACGATTGGAGGAAGCGATGCCCACGTCTTATGAGGACAAGATCAAGGAGCAGGCCCGGGAGCACATCGATGCCGACGAGCGCGTCCTCGCCGCGTTGATCGTCCAGCCGCGCGGCGCCACAATGGCAAAGGTCGGGGGCGTCGCGCCGGGCACGATCGGGGGGAGGAAGATGAAGCACGAGAGGCGGGCGGCCGAACAGGGTGGGCTGCGGCTGACCAGTCCGATGGCGCTGGCGCTGACCGACAGCCGGCTGCTCGTGCTGAGCGTCACGCGCCCGATCGCGATGGGCAAGGGCGGCGATGTCAAGGGGCTAGTCAGCGCCGTGCCGCTGAGCGAGGTGGACTCGATCGAGGTCAAGCGGCTGCTGGTCGGGAAGGTCGTAATCGTCACCGTGCGGGGCTCCGCGGTAAAGCTGGAGGCCGGTCCCGGGTCCAACACCAAGGGGCTGGCGGAGGAGTTCGCGCGCGCGAGCACACCCGCGTGACTCAGGGGCGCGATCGTGTCGCCAGGCTCCACCGGGAGCGGCTTATCTCGCTGCTACGCGTGTGCGCAGGAGTTGTCTGCGCCGGCCTGACGCTAGCTGCGACCGCAGTCCCAGCAGCCGCTACCGCGCGGCTCTCATGGTCCCCGGCGCGGCTCATCGACCCTGGCTCGGGGCTGGGAAGGGGAGTGAGCCTGAGCGGCGTGTCGTGTCCATCGGTGTCGCTGTGCGTCGCGGTCGACGACGCTGGGGATGTCGTGACGTCGACGGCGCCAACATCCGGGGCTCGGTGGACGGTTGCGCACGTGGACCGAGGGCATGGTTGGCAGCCCACCTTGGACGGCGTGTCATGTCCGTCGGCGTCGCTGTGCGTCGCAGTCGACGACGCCGGGGATGCAGTTACCTCGACGGCGCCGACAGCCGGAGAGGGTCACTGGCAGATCGCACCCGTGGATCGCGATCACGGCCCGCTCGATGGCGTGTCGTGCCCGTCGGTGTCGTTGTGCGTGGCCGTCGATGACGCCGGCGACGTACTGACCTCAACGGACCCGACCGGCGGTCCGGGTTATTGGTCGCGCACGCACGTCGAGGATCCGAGTGGCTCAGACGATCAGCTCGACGGGGTGTCGTGCCCGTCCGTAACGCTGTGTGTGGCGGTCAACTTCCAGCGGCAAGTCCTCACGTCGACCAACCCAACCGGGGGCGCGGCGGCATGGCGGGTGACACCCGTCCCAGGCGGCGATGGCCTACCACTTGACTCCATCTCTTGCTCGTCGCCGTCGCTCTGCGTCGCTACTGGCCAGGATGGAGGGCTCGCAATCACGACGAACCCGACCGGCGGCGGACGGGCGTGGGTCAAGCGCTCGCTCGACGCCCCCCCGCTGTTCGGTGTCTCGTGCGCACCGGGTGGTCTATGCGTGACGGTCGATTCAAACGGTGATGCGTTCGCGTCGACGGCCGGCGCAAGCACATGGGTCCGGGCTCGCGTCGACCCGAACAACGAGCTGTCCGCGGTCTCCTGTCCGTCCGCACGGCGCTGCGTCGCCGTCGACGACAGCGGCAACGTCGTGGTCGCTCCCTGGACCGCCACCAACTCGGGGATACCGCGCCTCGCGGGAGCTGCCAGGCACTCGGTACATCTGCCGGGCAGGAGTCTGCTGGTCGACAGCGGGCTGGTCGTGCAGGTGTCCCGCCGATGGCCCCGCCTGTACGTTGCGGGGAGAGTGGTCAGTGAGCCCGTACGCCACGCGACATTCGTCCGCGACCGGAAGATGGTGGCAGCGCATCCGGCCCGGCACGCAGCGTGTAATCACCTTCGCGCTGACCACGAAAGCTGCGGCTCTGCTGCGCAAGCACAAGCAGCTCGTCGCCCAGGTCAGGTTCATCGCGAGCGCGCGGCCGCCGCGGTGCCGTCGCCCAGGATTTCGGTCTCATCCTAACCCGGTAGGCCCCACCGGTCGGCGCCGGCGAAGTCAGGTCGCTCGTCTACACCGGCCACGGTCCATCTCAGCAGTGGACGTCGAGGCAGCTCTGCGCTTCCGCAGTGGCGGCCTGAAGAGCGGTCTCCAGCTCGGGGGCGGTCTCAGTGGCTGTGCTGGGCGGGTAGGGCGGAGCGCTCGTCTGGTCGGCCGAGGAGTCCGAGCCGGAGGGCCGTTGCGCTCGCCTCGCCACGTGTGCGTACGTTGAGCTTGCGCAGGATCGTGGATACGTGATGGTCGACGGTTTTCCGGGAGACGATCAGACGCTCGGCGATCTGCGCGTTGCGGAGTCCCTCGGTGAGTAGTGACAGCACCTGAAGTTCGCGTGCGGTCAGGCCGGCGGGGTTCTCGCGGGTCGCCGGTCGCGGCCCGCGTGGCACCCCGCGCGCACCGCGCTCGCGCAGCCGGCGGACAACGATCGCCGCCGCGGGACGCGCACCGAGCGTTCGTAGCTTGTCGAGCGCCTGGCGCAGAGCAGCCTCATCGTCGGCGTCGCCGAGCGCGAGCGCGGCCTCATACGGACATCCGATATCGCTCCACAGCTCGGCAGCGCGTGCCCAGTCGCCCGCGATCGACAGCCTGTAGGGCTCGGCGACCAGCCCTCCGGGGATGTCGTCATCCAGACCGGCCCGCCAGCGCCAGTAAGCCAGCTCACCGGCGACCCACGGCGCGCGACGGTCGATCGCCATCCCGAGCGCGGCATCGGTGACGTGCTTGACCGCCGCGGTGTCGCCACCCAGCCACGCCAGCTCCGCACGCGCAGCGGCTGTCGGCCCGATCCTCATCAGCTCCCCGGTGGACTCGGTCAGCGCATCGGCCTCCCGAAGCGGCGCTGAGGCCTCATCGTCGCCGCGACGGGCCCTCAGCAGCCCGAGGACGACCAACGACCAGTTGCGAGCCAGCGATGCGCTGTGGGGATCGCGAAGCACCGCCGCGGCCGCGTCGGCCGCCGCATCCCAGCGGCCGCGGTCGAGCTCCAGCCGGGCACGGCCCGCGAGCAGATAGAGCCGCCAGGTGTCGAGCCCCCGTTCGCGGCAGTACTCCAATCCGTCCTCCAGATACCTCTCGGCCTCTACGAGCTCGCGGAACCGCAGAGGCCACATCACCAGGCCGTTGAAGACCCGTCCGGCATGATCCTCGAGGCCGTGCTGTTGCGCCAGCGCGAGCGCCCGCTCGAGCCTGTCTCGGCCTTGCTGCTGACCGGCGGACAGCTCGGCGCTTCCGATATTCGTGAGCGCGTAGACGAGTGCCTCGGTATCGCCTAGCCGCTCGGCGAGCTCGAGCGCGCGAGCGCCCCAAGCCTCGGCCTCCTGAGCGTTCTCAACCACCATCCGGCGTTGCGAGACGTTGCAATACGCGACCGCCAGCTCATGACCGGGCGGCAGCTGCTCGAGCAGCTCGACGGCCTTCTCCCCGGCGGCTTCGCCCTCCGCGGTCCTACCGACGAAGAACAGCGTGCGGGAGAGCACCCGCAGCGCATCGCCCTCTCGCATCACATCTCCGAGGCGCCGGTGACATTCGAGGGCTTCCCGCTGCGCGGCGACCGCAGCGTCGATCTGTGCGCTCAGGTAGCACTCCTCGGCTCGGCGCTCCAGCAAATCTGCGCGCTCGAGCGGCGACAGCCCACCAGCAAATCGCAGCGCCCGTGCGTACTGCACGGCCGCCTCCCGGTGTGATCCCGACGCCGCGGCCCGTTCAGCCGCCAGCAGCGCCCAGCGCAACACACGGTCGCTATCGCCGGCAGCGTCCGCATGATGCGCCAGCGCAGCGACGTCGGGATCCACGCCTCCGTGACCGGCGAGCGCCACGAGCGCGCGCTGATGCAGCCGGACGCTTCGCCCGGGCGAGATCGTTTCCTCGACCGCCAACCGCGCAAGCTCGTGCCGAAACGCGACGCGCCCGCTCTCCGCAGCCAGGATGCCCGAAGCCAGGCACTCATCCAGACAGTCGATGAGCTCGCCCGCGACCGCCTCCAGCAGCCACAGCTCGAGCTGCCCCGGAATGACTGCGACAGCGTCGAGCAGCCCCCGCGCCGGCGCCGACAGGCGCGCGGCCCGTGCAAGCACCGCGTCGCGCACACTCTCCGGGACCTCCTCGCCTCCCGCCGCGAGCACCTCGGTCACGAAGAACGGATTGCCGACCGTGCGGCGGTACAGCTCCTCGGGATCGACTCCGTGCGGGCCGGCCAGCTCCGCGACCGCAGCTCTCGATAGCGCATCCAGCTTCATCCGCCCGGGTCGGCGCACGAGCTCTCCCAGCAACAGCCGAAGCTGGTGCGTGCGGTCGAGCTCGTCGTCCCGATAGCTCGCAAGCAGCAGCACAGGAGCTGAGACGATCCGCGCGGCGAGCAGCGCGAGCACGTCAAGCGTCGCCTCATCGGCCCAATGCAAGTCCTCGAGCACAAGCACCGTGGCTCCGCGGCCCCGCAGCTCCACGAGCAGTGCTGCCGCGACCTCATGCGGCCGAGCCTCCGCGATCACGAGCCGCTCGAGCTCGCCTCCCGTCGCATCCGCGACGTCAAGAAACGGCCCGAGCGGACGCGGCGCACGCATCGGCACGCACCCGCCCCACAAGACCCGGGCGCGCTCCGCGCCCGTCCGGCAGAAATGCCGCAACAGAAGTGTCTTGCCGACCCCAGCCTCGCCCCCGACCAGCACCAGCTGGCCCTCCGAGCTCCTCCGGACATCGGCAAAGAGTGCAGCGAGCGTGGCCAGGCTCTGATCCCGCTCCAGCAACGCACCATCGACAGGCCCCGAACCAGCGCTACGCATCACCCTAGACAGTCTGGCACCCCCGTCCCCGCACGAACAGCACCGGCCGGGGAATCGAGACGCTCCCGCGGCCGGTCATCCACTCAACCCGTGATCACACGATGCACACGCCGACGACGCAACGCGCTCGCCGCCCCGGCCCCGGCGCCCAGCAGCACAACCATCCCGGCGTCGCCCCACTGGAAGCGGCCCGATGAGGACGCCGCGATATGAGGCGCGGGACTCCGGGCTTGCCCGATAGGCCCCGCAAGCCCTCCGGGCGTGCTCCCGAACTGTATTTCGACCGCCGTCCCGTATCGCAAGAGCACGGCATGCTGGTGCTGTATGCGATTCAACGAGGCTGAGGCAGCTGGCGGCGAGTCCGGGCCGCCTCCGCCGATGACCGCGGCGTACGCCGTCGATGGCGCGCTCGCGGCGCCGATCACCACGGCGGCGATCAACATGTGCTTAGTGGCTTTGAGCATGGTTGCCGCCTTCGTCTTGGGTGGAATGCGTTAGCCGTAGAAGTAGGGATCGAGCACCGTCACGCGGGTGATCTGGTCGACCGGCAGCCCATTGCGAGCTGCTGTCTTGCGAATCGCCTCCGGGCTCGGTGCGTCGTAAATGCAGAAAGTGCGGGTCTTGTCCTCGCTGACGAACGAACTGATCCAGGTCACGCCCTCCTCGGCGTTGCACTCGACAACCCGCTCGCAAAGCTCCGCTCCGCCGTCCATCACAAGGATGTGCAGACCATCCGCAAAGGTGCGCTGCACCACGTATCGCGGCATCTCGTTCCTCCTCTGAGCTGGCCAGATGACCTGCCGCCAACGTACGGGCCGCCACCCACCGTCCCCATCGGGAAGACGACCCACGTTGGGCGCCGCCGCTACCCAACTTGAGGAATGCCGCCGGCGCGAGACGCCTGAGGTCCGACCCCAGCCTAATTCCAAGAACGCAAGGTTCCGGTCAGGCAGCCACTGCGAAAGCGCGGGACTGCCTCGACGTCACTGCTGAGGCGGGCGGACGACCAGCGAGAGCGAGCGGACCTACCCGTCGCGCTCCCGAGTCCTCAATGACAAAGCAGGCGCGAACGCGCCCGCAGGCGAGCCCGTCAGGTAGCGCCACGCGCTGCAGGCTTCCACAGCGCCATTACAAGCTCGCGAGTCGTCGCCGAGCAGGCTGGGCCGCGTCGCTATCGCCTCTCGCGATGAGATCGCCGCCGCGACCGGCCGCTCCCTCCGACGTCAAGCCAGAATCGTTGCCTAACGCGCCGGAGACCTTCTGCTTGCTCGCCGCCCGGCTAGCACTGCGTCGTCGCGGAGTTGCGCTTATGGGTCGCGCGGGCGCCGGAGCCACTGTGGCTCTATCGGGACCCCTGTCCGCCGTCGTTGCATTCCCGCCGCGCCGACGAGATCGACGTCGCCCACGGGCACTGCCACCGCGTTCGGTGGTGGATCTTTGCCGGTCGGGGCAGACGGGGGCCACGCTATCGAGCAGCCCAAGATGGGGACCGGGAACAGCCAACATAGGATGATCGCCCGATGTGCGCGCCGGGATGCAGACCTACGCTTTGGCGCAACATAGTCGTCCCACCGATCAGGAGAAGCCAGACATGTTCATGACCGCCAAGCACACCTTGGCTCTCGCTGTGGTAGTCGCCACAGCCGCCGCACCTTCGAGCGCGCTCGCCGATACGCCTACGTCGTCTGGCTCTGCGCCGACCGTCAGCGAGATCGTCGTCACCAAGACGGTCGACTCCCCAACCCCCAAGGTCGTGCAGACCTCTGTCACCGGAAACCACATCGCACCGGCTACGTAAAGTGACGACCGACGAAGCACCTGCCGGCTGATCACATCCCCGAGGACCGCACCTAGTCGGGGACCACGACCCAGTGTGGCGGCGTCACTCGCTGTCACACCCTTGACCGACAGGAGAACGAGCACGCTCAGAGTCCTGAAGCGCACGCCGGCCGCGGCCGTCATGATCGTGGCCGCGGCAGCGGCCGACGCCTTCCCGGTTCACCCCATCAAGCTGTCCCCGCCGGTGATCCACGAGTTCCTTCACCGGCCGGCAAGTGCTCGGCGACAAATGCGAGCGCGCGCAGTCGCGCAGGATCGTAGACGCACGTGGCCCCGTGACGGCGTGGAGGAGCGACGCTCGCGACGGCCGACACAGACCTGCCTTCGTTGTCGTACGTGCATCTCGGAGCGGACGGACCTTGCTTCGCGCGAGCGGATGATGTCGGTCGATGGGTGAGCGGTGTCGAGGCTGCGCTTGATTAGCCAGGCGTGGCGCCTGCTCCGAAGAGGATGGAACGGTGTGGCGGGTACGCCGAAGATTAGGTGGCCCCCGGAAGCGAATTCGGTGGCGGGGTCGTAGCGTCTCTGGAATGAGACGCGGGGATGGTGATTCATGGTGTCTGACGGTGAGGACATGCGTAGTGTGACGTCCGTGGTTGCTCGGAACGTCCGGGCGGATCCCGCCCGTGCGATGGCGCCCGTTGACGCTGGTTCGGTCGCGCTGGGGGGTGTCCGGGTCGGGTACGAGACGTTCGGTAAGGGCGAGGACACGGTGGTGCTGTTGCCGCCGTGGACGATCATCCACTCGCGCTTCTGGAAGGCGCAGATCCCGTACCTCGCTCGCCACTTCCGGGTGGTCTCGTTCGACGCGCGCGGTAACGGGCGCTCTGACCGGCCGATCCGGCCCGAGGACTATGCGGTCGCGGTCGAGGCCGAGCACGCGGTCGCGGTGCTCGACCACTTGGGCGTTGAGCGTTGCGTGCTGGTGGCGCATTGCGGGGCGGCGCCGGTCGCGCTGCTGCTCGCCGCCGAGCATCGCGAGCGCGTCGCGGGGGCGGTGTTCATGTCGCCGGCGCTGCCGCTTACGCCGCCGCTGCCTGAGCGCGCCGGCCACGACTTCGAGGCGGTGCTCCCGTCATACGAGGGCTGGGCGAAATCGAACCGCCACTACTGGCAGACGGATTTCCGCGACTATCTGGAGTTCTTCTTCTCCCGGTGTTACACCGAGCCGCACTCGACCAAGCAGATCGAGGACTGCGTCCGCTGGGGACTGGAGACGTCGGGCGAGACGCTCGCGCTGACGATCGACGCCCCCGACCTCGACGGCGACCTCTACGAGCTGCTCGACCGCGTCCGGTGCCCGCTGCTCGTCACCCAGGGTGACGAGGACGCGATCGTCCCGCCGGATCGCGGCCCGGCGTTCGCTGAGGCGACCGGCGCCGAGCTGGTCGAGTTCGAGAGCGTCGGGCACTGCCCGCACTCGCGCCACCCGGTCCGCTTCAACCTGATCGTCCGCGAGTTCGCCGAACGAGTCTTCGCTCACCGCCACGGGCCGCGTGCGTGGCGGCGCGCGCTGCGGCGCGCGAAACGCGCGCTGCTCGTCTCGTCACCGATCGGGCTCGGGCACGCGTGGCGCGACGTCGCGATCGCGCGCGAGCTGCGCGCGCTCGAGCCGGAGCTCGAGATCGACTGGCTCGCCCAGGATCCCGTCACACGCGTGCTCGAAGCGTGCGGCGAGCGCATCCACCCCGCCAGCCGGCTGCTCGCCAACGAGTCCCGCCACATCGCCGCCGAGTCACACGGACACGAGCTGAACGTGTTCCAGGCTTGGCGGCGGATGGACGAGATCCTGCTCGCCAACTTCATGGTCTTCCACGACGTCGTCCGCGACCACCCATACGACCTATGGATCGGCGACGAGGCCTGGGAGCTCGACTACTACCTGCACGAGAACCCCGAGCTGAAAACCGCCCCGTTCTGCTTCCTGACCGACTTCGTCGGCTGGCTGCCGATGCCCGAAGGCAGCGAACACGAGGCCCGCCTGACCGCCGACTACAACGCCGAGATGATCGAACAGATCGCCCGCTTCCCCCGCGTACGCGACAAGGCGATCTTCGTCGGCAACCCCGACGACGTCGTCCCGGAGAGCTTCGGCGAAGGACTACCGTCGATCAGGCCATGGGTCGAAGAGCACTTCGAGTTCTCCGGATACGTCCTCGCGCCCGACGCCGCCCCGGCGGATCGCGCCGACATCAGAGCAGAGCTTGAGTTCACCCCTGAGGAGCCCGTGTGCCTCGTCACCGTCGGCGGGTCCGGCGTCGGCGCCGGACTCCTGCGCCGGGTGATCGAGTCGCTCCCGCACGCGCGCGAGCGCGTACCCGGGCTGCGGATGATCGCCGTCTGCGGGCCGAGAATCGACCCAAGCACGCTGCCGGCCCGAGACGGCCTCGAGGTGTTGCCCTACGTCGACCGGCTCTCGCGCCATCTCGCAGCCTGCGACATCGCGGTCGTGCAAGGCGGACTCACCACATGCATGGAACTAGCCGCCGCGAACACGCCGTTCCTGTACTTCCCGCTACGCCGCCACTGCGAGCAGAACATCCACGTCCGCTACCGGCTCGAGCGCTACAACGCCGGACAGGCGATGGACTACGAAGCCGAGACACCCGCATCGATCGGCACCGCAATCGCCGGCGCGCTCCACACCCCCAGCGACGCGGCAAGCGTCGAACGCGACGGCGCCGCCCGCGCCGCAACACTCATCGCTGACCTCCTCTAGACAGAGGCCACCCACCGGGGAGTGTCCGAGGAAGTGTGTAGGGAGCGCCGGGATAAACCGGTCCGGAGAAAGGAATGAGAGAGTCCAACATCGAAGGCGTAGCGAGCCACGGTGGCCCCGAGCCGTGCGTTGTCGTCCGTGAGGGCGGCGGCGAAGCGTCGGTAGGGGTACGTGCAGGCCGGGCTATTGAGCCTCGAAATCTCCTTGTTTGGGGTGCCGACGTCGTCCTACAAGGCGGAAGGCAACATCGTTGGCGGCGTTTTCGCGAGCCGTCGGCGGACCCCGCGGGGTCGAAGAACCTGTGCATGTACGGAATCTCTGGACGCGAGAACCGGGAGGTCCCATGATCATCCGCTCGTCTTGATGGTGGGGCGGGTCGTGCGGGAAAGGCCAAGGTCGTAATCCCGTGATGCACGATCGTGGGAAGTCCGACGATTCCGTAGTACCTGCGAAGCCGCCGAACAACGCCCCGGTTGGGGTTGCGGAGGTGGTGGAGGGAAGGGGATCGCCTGAGGGGAACGTGGCCAGCTCGACGCGTTCCGGACTCGGTGCCGGGCAGAGCGCGCCAAGTGGGCTGGACCGCGTGCGCCGGTTGGCGCAGAAGGACAAGGATGTGCGGTTCACCGCGCTCCTGCATCACGTTGACGTCGATCGTCTCCGGGCGGCGTATTGGGCGATTCGCCCGAAGGCCGCGCCGGGTGTCGATGGCGTGACGTGGCGTGAATACGGGTTGGATCTCGAGGCGAACCTTCGGGATCTGCACGCTCGGGTTCATCGCGGGGGCTACCGGGCGAAGCCGTCGTTGAGGGCGTACATACCGAAGCCCGATGGGCGGCTGCGGCCGCTCGGGATCGCCGCGCTCGAGGACAAGGTCCTGCAGCGGGCGGTGGTCGAGGTGCTGAACGCGATCTACGAGCGGGACTTCGTCGGTTTCTCGTATGGGTTCCGGCCGGGGCGCTCGCCGCATGATGCGTTGGATGCGCTCGCGACCGGGATCACGCGAAGGCGGTTGAATTGGGTGCTCGACGCGGATTTCCGCGACTACTTCTCCAGCCTTGACCATCGCTGGCTGGAGCGGTTCGTTGAGCACCGGATCGCGGATAGACGGGTCCTGCGCTTGATCAGGAAATGGTTGCGCGCAGGGGTTATCGAGAACAGGTCGTGGACGGCGTGCGAGGAGGGGGTTCCGCAAGGGGCTTCGGTTTCACCGCTCCTGGCGAACATCTACCTGCACTACGTCTTTGACCTGTGGGCTCACCAGTGGAGAACTCGGTACGCGCGCGGTGACGTTGTCATCACGCGTTTCGCCGACGACTTCGTGGTGGGATTCGAGCATCGCGATGATGCCGAGCGGTTCTGGGCGGACCTTCGCGACAGACTCGCGAAGTTCAGCTTGGAGCTGAACGCCGAGAAGACGCGGCTGGTCCGGTTTGGGCGGTTCGCCGCTCAGCAACGGGCAGAGCGGGGTCTCGGCAAGCCTGAGACGTTCCGGTTCCTTGGCTTCACGCATATTTGTGCGAGATCGAGGAACGGGCGCTTCATGCTCAAGCGCATCACCGACTCGAAGCGGTCGCGGGTGAAACTGCACGCCCTCAGGGGCGAGCTGTTGCGTCGTCGCGACCGGCCCGTGCCGGAGCAGGGACGCTGGCTCGCCAGCGTCCTTCGCGGGCACGCTAACTACTACGGCGTGCCGGGCAATCAGCGTGCGCTCTACGCGTTCCGCTCCGAGGCAGTGCGGCACTGGTTCATGGCGCTTCGGCGTCGCAGCCAGCGCACGCGACTGACCTGGCAGCGGATGCGACGCCTGCGCGATCGATGGCTTCCGTTCCTCCCAATCACGCATCCCTGGCCCGTCGCCAGCTTTGACGCTCGTACCCAAGGGAGGAGCCCAGTGCGGTAGTTCCGCTCGCTGGGATCTGCGCGGGGGGCGCCGGGCAACCGGCGTCCCTACCGCGAGCATGAACGAAAGAGACGCTCATGCCTTCAACCAAAGAGAAGTTCTTCGAGTCAGCGATTGGTCCTGAACCGTATGGCGCCGGCGGCGAGCCGCCAGGCGAGCCGCCGGCGCCCCGCTTGGAGGGGCGAGAGCTCAGGACCCTGAGCCGGGAGCGGGTGGATGACGCCGTGGACCGCGCGAGACTGCGTGGGATGGTTGAGCGGCCCGGTGGCGAGCGGATCTCGGATGAGGTGATCGATCAGCTGCTGGCCGGCGCGAGGACCGAGGAGGAGATCGCCGGGCCGGGCGGGCTGTTGGCGGCGCTGACCAAGCGGCTGGTGGAGCGGGCGATGGAGGTCGAGCTGACTGACCATCTGGGCTATGAGCCGCATCAGGAGCCGCCGGGCGGGGCGGGCAACACGCGCAACGGGACGAGCCCGAAGACGCTGGTGACCGAGCACGGGCAGGTGCCGATCGACGCGCCGCGGGATCGCGACGGCAGCTTTGAGCCGAAGATCGTCCGCAAGCGCCAGCGCCGTTTTCAGGGGTTCGACGACAAGATCCTGGCGCTGTACAGCCGCGGGCTCTCGATGCGGGATATCGAGGCGCACCTGGAAGAGATCTACGGCGTGAAGGTCGGCCGGGAGCTGATCTCGAAGGTCACCGACGCGGTCATGGACGACGCGCGCGCGTGGGCGGCCAGGCCGCTTGAGGATGTCTATCCGGTGATCTTCCTCGACGCGCTGGTGCTCAAGATCCGCGAGGGCGGGAGCGTGCAGCGCCGCGCGTGCTACCTCGCGCTTGGGGATCACGCTCGAGGGCGACCGCGACGTGCTGGGCCTGTGGTTCCAAGAGACCGAGGGCGCGAAGTTCTGGATGCAGGTCCTCATCCGAGCTCAAGCAGCGCGGCGTCAGCGACATCCTGATCTGCTGCGTCGACGGGCTCAAAGGCTTCCCCGAGGCGATCGAGGCGATCTTCCCCAAGACCACAGTGCAAACCTGCGTTGTTCATCTCATTCGCCACTCCTTGAAATACGTCCCCCGGCGGGAGCGCGAGCAGGTCGCCCGCGATCTGAAACCGATCTACACCGCGGTCGATGCCGACGCCGCTCAGCAGGCGCTGGAGGCGTTCGATGAGAAGTGGGGCGCCCGGTTCCCGGTCATCACCCAGGCCTGGCTGAACGCCTGGGAGTACGTGATCCCGTTCCTGGCGTTCCCGCCCGAGGTCCGCCGCGTGATCTACACCACCAACGCCATCGAAGCTCTCAACCGCCAGCTACGCAAGGCGATCAAGACCAAGGGCCACTTCCCCAACGAGGACGCCGCCCGCAAGCTGATCTACCTCGCGCTCACGAACGCCGTCCCGGCATGGACCCGGACGCGGAACTGGACCGTGGCGCTGCTGGCGTTCAAGATCCATTTCGGTGACCGGCTCCCGGACGCAACCTGACACCCACACCTAGACAACCCTCAACCCACACTTTAGACTTCACACCAGCTCAACCGCCTACACAGAAAACGGGACACCCTCAACGAGGTGAGGTGCGGAGATGCCAAAGGGTCACTACCTGGTCGAGGCTGTGAAGGATGCGATCTGGGAGCTGCGGGCGGAGGGGGTGAGCGAGGCTGAGATCGCCCGCCGGCTCGTGATGCCGAAGCGGACGGTGAGTAGGTACCTGCAGAGGATGGGAGGGATCCGCCCGAGGCCGCGTCGTCGGGCTGAGTGCTGCCTGACGCTGGTTGAGCGTGAGGAGATCTCGCGTGGGATCGCTCGGGGAGACTCGGCCCGTGCGATCGGTCGCACCCTCGGCCGGTCCCACACCACCGTCTCCCGCGAGATCAACCGTTGCGGTGGCCGTGGGCGCTATCGCGCTCACGCAGCTGAGCAGACTGCCTGGGGTCGGGCCAGGCGCCCACGACCGTCGAAGCTCGAGCTGTGTAGCGAGCTGCGTGAGCTTGTGATCGAGCGGCTCGAGCAGGATCACTCTCCGCAGCAGATCTCGGGCTGGCTGCGGCTCTCATACCCCGACAATGATCAGATGCAGGTCTCGCACGAGACGATCTACCGCGCGCTGTACGTCCAGGCGCGCGGGTCGCTGCGACGCGAACTTACCCGGCATCTGCGAACCCGGCGTCAGAAGCGCTACGCACGGACGCACTCCAATCGCGGGCAGGGCCCCGGCTGCATCGCCGGGATGGTGATGATCTCCGAGCGCCCACCAGAGGTCTGCGACCGGGCCGTCCCGGGGCACTGGGAGGGCGACTTGCTGATGGGAACTCGTGACACGGCGATCGCGACCCTGGTCGAGCGCCAGACCCGCTATTGCCAGCTCGTCGCGCTGCCCGAGGGGACCAACGCCGAGCCGGTCTGCGAAGCGCTCAAGACGAGCATCGTCACGCTGCCCGTCCAGCTACGCCGCTCGCTCACCTGGGATCAGGGAAAGGAGATGGCAGCGCACCCACGGTTCAGCGTCGAGACCGGCGTCGAGGTGTACTTCTGCGATCCCCGCAGTCCGTGGCAGCGCGGGTCCAACGAGAACACCAACGGCCTCCTGCGCCAGTACTTCCCGAAAGGCAAGAGCCTCGCCGGCGTGACTCAGGCAGAGCTCGACGAGGTCGCCCGCAAGCTCAACGACCGGCCCCGCCAGACGCTCGGGTTCCGGACCCCCGCCGAGAAACTCACCGAACTGATCGACGGGCTCCACCACGCGGACGCCCCCGAGCGCTGATCTCGCTTCGGCCTACGGCCTTGTCGGGTAGCCGGGGCGGTTGCCCGCCCCGGCTCCCACAGAACCGTGCTTGTGCTGTTCACACACGGCTCCTCGGGACGGCGGGTTGCGAACCCCGCCGCCGGCCGCTTTCCAGCGACCTTGCTCTATCCCCACTCCAACGCCAGCTGCTCGTGGGTGGGGGCGACGATCTCCTCGTGCCAGGCCCGGTGCAGCTCCACCAGCGACAGGAGACCGCGGTCGGTGAAGTACCGGGGCCGCAGCGCCCTGTCGACTTGTGGAATATGGCTGAGCGCCCACAGGGACCTGCGTCCCGAATAGACGGCCTGCCACGCCTGCCGGGGCTTGATCCCGAGGGCGATGAGGTTGCGCACGATCGTCGGGCGGCGCTTCCAGTGGTGCAGCAGGATCGCGCGCAGACGACGCCGGATATGGGCGTCGAGGGCGCGCAACACGTACTCCTCACCGGGCTCGCAGCTACGGAAGAACTGATGCCACCCGATCACCCACGCGTTGATTTCGAGGATGCACGCTTGCAGCGTGCGTCCCCACGGTCGCGGCGTGAGATCGCGGATCCTGCCCATCGCGTTGCGCTTGGTGCGCACCGAGAGCAGCACTTCCACGTTCCCGGTCTGCGAATCTAATCGCAGCCGAAACCCGACGAAGTGACGGTCCTCCGGATGAGCGACAGCCGACTTGTCGTGGTTGATCTTCAAGCGCAAGCGCCCTTCGATGAACTCGGTCAAGCTGGCCATCACCCGCTGACCGGCCCGCTCGCTCCGCACGTAGACGTTTCCGTCGTCGGCGTAGCGGACGAACCGGTGACCACGTCGGTCAAGCTCCCAATCGAGCTCGTCCAGCACGATGTTCGACAGCAACGGCGATAGTGGCGAGCCCTGGGGCACGCCTTCGTCGTTACCGATCACGACACCGTTCGGCAGCACGATCTTGGCCTTCAGCAACCGTCCGATCAGCACGAGCAGCCGCCGATCCCCGACTCGCTGCGCGAGCCGGGACATCAGTCGCTGGTGGCAGACGCGATCGAAGAATTTCTCCAAATCGAGATCTACGCACCACTCGTAGCCGTCCTCCAGGTACTGCTTGGCCTCCTCGACTGCCGTGTGGCAACTGCGGCCCGGTCGGAACCCGTGACTCGATGGATGGAACGTCGGCTCGAACACCGGCTCGAGTACCTGGCGCACGGCCTCACAGACCACCCTGTCGGACACGTTCGGGATTCCCAACCCGCGCTTCCCGCCCCCTGCCTTCGGGATCTCCACCCGGCGCGTCGCACCAGGTCGGTAGCTCCCATCCAGCAGGGCGGCGGCCAGCTTCGGGCCAGCAGTCGGCCACTGCATCAGCAGCTCGCCGACCGTCAACCCGTCCGGGCCAGGTGCTCCCTTGTTCGACACCACCTTCAACAGCGCCGCCGACAAGCGGCTGACAACCTCCTCCATCGTCACCGGCGTGACGCTCTCCACGTTGACGATCGCCTCCGGCACCCTCGCCCTCGCATCCGCGAACTGGTCCACGGACGCTTTGCGAGCGGCCCCTTTCGGGTTTTCTGCTGTCGCGATCGGCAGGCGAAGCTGTCCCGCCGTTTGCTCAACCGGGATCGCCTTCCCTTGCGGACCGGGACTCGACCCGGAACGCTCAGCGGGCATTACCCCGCCTTCCAGTACTACGCGATCCTCCGACTTCTGCCGGGCCATCAGCCTCCGTTCTTTCACTCTCGGGCATACCGGCCTTCCGGCCGGAACCCGGCAGATCTCCTGGGGTAAGACGCTGAGATTTCGCCGCGATCACGTCGCCAATACGCCCTCGGGACCAACAGGAATCGGGCATCGCTGCTGGCGGCCAGCTCACCCACCCGAAGGACGCCTTACGGCGCTTCACTCTCGTTCGCGACCACGACGCATCTATGGCTTCCTTCGGACCCGCCCTCACGGAAGCCCCCGCAGCGCCAATCCAGGCCGCACTGGGGACCGCCCGGTGAACTCCGGGCCGCGCCCTTGCCTCGTCGATGTCGGGTTCCCCCTGTCAGGGCCCCGGGTCAGGACTTCCACCTCCGATCTCAAACGTCATGCCCAGCACACCGCCCTCCGGGCTCACTCCGTTCGACGCCGACGGAAACCCTCCAACCCGTCACCAACTCCCAAGCACCAACAACGACGACTCCGGCGACTCCCGAACCACGAATACCGCCCAGTTCGAATACCGCTCTTCGCCAGTTCCCGCGCGCGCGGGTACCAGCGACTGATCGACACCGGCCTGACCCTCAAGGGCGTCGCTCGAGCGCCTGCAAACCACGCAGGCGCGCGTCCGCGAGCACCTGCGAATCCTGAAACTCCCCGACGAGCTCCAGGGCAAATTCGCGTCCGGTGAGATCCCCGTACGAGCAGTCAAGCCGCTCGGACAGCTCGCCGGCATCCACCCCGGGCTTGCGATCGCGGCCGCTCAGCAGGTGCTCGACCCCGGCGACGCGTACGAGCCATACGCGTGGGCCGACGTGGAGCGCGCGCCGCTCGAGGTGGCGCTCGCCGCCAACAAGCTGCCCGAAGGCGTCTATCGCCCGCACACCCCGTACCCGATCGAGGCGTTCGCGCTCAGCGACAGCGCAAGTAAGGACCTCGTGGCAATCGAGCAGATGCTCGGAAGGCCGATCGAGCACGTGCAGTTCGACGGAAACGACATCGCGCAGGCTCGCGCGCTCGGCGCCGCTCACGGCGAGAACTGGCACGCGGTCATCGTCGGCAACGACGTCGCCGCCCAGCTCGTCGGGGACTACCTGGCGCGGAGCGTCAAAGAGCTGCGCAAGCGCGCCCGCGAGGAACGGAAGCTCGCCCGCGACAACCAGGCTTCCGCGAACGGCTCGGCCGGCGACGCCGTGCACGGCGGCACCCCGGTCGCCGGCACCGGACAACGGGACCGCAGTCGATTCCGAAGAGGCTCGTCGCGCAGAGCGGGAGGCCGAGCGCCAGGCGCGGGAGGAGGCGACCAGGTTCAACCTCGAGCTCGGCCGGGCCGTCTTCACGTCGCTGTCGCGGGTGCGGGTCGACGAGCCAGTCCTGAAGCTGCTCGCGTCCGTCGAGGTCGTCGCGGAACTCGCGGATGTCGCGATGCGCGGCGCGCGCTACGGGTTCCCCGGCTGGGTCACCGAGACCACGCAGAAGAACGGCAAGACGAAGTACGGCTACCTCGAGAAGCCAGAGGCAGAGCAGCGCGCCAACGACTACCTCCGGGGCGCGACCAAGCCCGGTGAGATCGCCGGCAGGCAGCTCGCGCTGCTCGCGATGGCCACCTACGCCGACCAGAACGCCGTCGCGGTCTCGAGCCGCAGCTGGCACCACATCAAGGCCAGCGGCCCCTGGGCCGTCGACAGCGGACGAGCTGCTCGACAAGCTCGTCGCCGACAACCTCCCAGACGGCGCACTGGCGCTGCTTGCGCCGGTGCTCGAGACGCGCAAGGCCGAGCAACAGGAACGCTCAGCGGCGCGCAAGGCGCGCGAGGAGGCCATCGTCACGGCTGGACGGGATCGAGGAGCGGATCGGCGAGCTGACGGTCGAGGAGCTCGATCAGGCAGAGCGGGACCTCGACGCGGTATGGGCGCGCTGGACGCCCGAGCACACGAGGCTCCGTGAGCGTCTTGCCGCCCGTCGCGCGGAACTGGCCGCACCCGACAAGCCGGTCGACGAGACCGAGCCGGTCTCGGCCGAGCAGTAGCTAGGTGCCCGTCTCGGTGCGCGGAGCCGGCGGGCGGGGCAGCATGGCACGCCATCCGGGCGTGCGGCCCTCGCCGCGACCGGCCCCGCACCGAGCGGAGCCACCATCACAAGGAGTGGGTCATGCCCGCAGGAATCACCAGCAACGACTCGATGTTCTCCGTCCGCGAGACGCCCTGGCACGGACTCGGAGCCGTCCTCGATCAACCCCCGATGACGATCGCCGAGGCGATCGAACACTCCGGGCTCAGCTGGCGGGTCGAACGCGAGCCGATCGCGATCGACCGCGGCGACGTCGCCACCGTCAACGACTGGTGGCTCCCGCGCTGCGAAGAGATCCCCGGCTGGTGGGCCAACGTCCGCCAAGACACCCGCCAAGTCCTCGGCATCGTCGGCGAGCGCTACCGAATTTATCTCCAGTCGGGCGTTATCTGAAGTCGGTGGCGATTCTGGGCGTGGGTGCTGGATCTTCGGTTCGGCGACTTCTGATAATCGCGACTGCCGAGAGGTGGTGGTTGCGCTCAGCGGCGCCAGCGGCGGTAGGCGTCGATCCATTCGACGCCGTCAGGCGCTGGGTCGGGGAGCGGTAGGTCGAGGAGCGGGATCGCCTGTCTGTGAGTGTCGCGGCGGCAGATCGCGACGATCTCGTTGCCGACGGTCAGGTCGATCTTCGTCACGGTGACGGTCACGCCGAGTAGGACCGTTTGGAACGGGAGCGCGAGGTGCTCTTCGAGCATCGTGAACAGGCCGGTGATCTGTTCCTCGTCGTTGTAGGCGTCGACGGTCGCGTCTTCGATCATGGCGTCGAGCAGCTTGGTGCTGGGTTTCGGTCGCGGCGAGCTCATCACGCCGCGAATAGGTTCGGAGCGCGCTCGTCGGCAGGCGGTCGCCATTTCCGGACCTGTGCGTTCGGGTCCGCGGCCGCGAGATGTCGAGCGGTCTCGGGGCCGTCCAGTTCGCAGAGATGCTCGAGCGCGGCGATCCTCACGCTTCCGTGTGCCGCACGGAGTGCGCGGTCGATGAGTGTTCGCCTGGCGGGTTCGTCGAGTTGGCGGGCGGCGTCGAGCAGGCCGTGGATCGCGGCGTCGCGGTGGCGTGGCTGGAGCTGCTCGGCGGTTTTGAGGAGCTCCGCGAGCCGCTGCGGGCGCGTGTGGAGCGCTTGGCGTGCCGCCCAGCGACGCAGCGGCGGTTCGGGCCGGACGCGGTGCTGTGCCGGCGTGTCTTCGGTCATTGTGTAGGTGCGGCCGGTCCCGTCGTGCAGGTCGATCTCGAGCCATTGCGGGGAGGCCCATGCCAGCGGGTAGGAGATCACGTGGTCGCGGGCGATGAACGCGTCGGCGAGCTCGTCCAGTTCGGTGTCGTCAACTAGCCCGCTGTCGTGGATGGCGGCGATCAGCTTTGCGGTGACCCGGTCCCACTGCCGGCATGTGCAGACCAGCAGGACGGCGAGCGTGAACGGCAGCTCGCCGGTGCCGTGCACGCGGTTGAGCAGCTCGACCGCCTCGGCGTGCCGGGTGCTGCGCCCCCAACCGCCTGGATTGCCGAGCAGCAGCCGACACAGCTCATCGGCGTTCTTGACGGCGGCGAGCTCGTCGACCGCGTCGGCACCAATCCTCAGCACCAGTCGGAGCGTAGGCGCGTCGGCGGACATCGAGGCATGGGACCATCGGGCCGCGAGGGTAGATTCGTGCTCGTGATGCCGGACATGGTGACGATCGATCAGGCGCTCGACGCGTTTCTGCGCGACCAGCGCGCACGTCTGTCGGATCGGACGTATCGCAACTACGAGGACGTGATCCGGCTGCTGCGCGACAGCTTGAATTTCTATGCGTATTCGTCGCTCGATGCCAGGGACGCGAAGCGGTGGCAGAAGGCGTTCGACGCCGGGGATGAGGAGGCGTTCTGCCAGCTGTTCGGACCGGAGGAGATCCCGCCGCATCTCGGTGAGTTCCTCGGCTATTTCATGGTCCGCAAGGTGAGCGCCGGCCAGGAGCTGCTCAAGGCCGCGGGGACGGTTACCGGCAAGCTCGCACGCTGGCTGGAGCAGCAGGCGTATATCGAGTCTGACGCGGCTGAGGTCGCGGTCGACCGCGCGCGGGCTAGCGCGCGTGAGCTTCCCGCGGCTGACCGTCTCACCGACCTGCTCGTCGAGGTAGCGATGGAGGCGCCGGACATCGACGTTGACGATGTCGGCGAGGAGGACTGGGTCGAGGATCAGCTGATGGTCGACCGGGTCGAGCCGGGGAAGATCTGGTTCGAGGGCGGGATCGGCCCGATCCAGGTTCCAAAGCGCGCGAGCGAGCTCGCTCAGCCGGGCTGGATGGTGTTCATCGTCGCCGCGCGCCGCAATGCTCGGTGGCATTTGCTTGAGGTCGGCTCGGTCTATCCGTAGCCAGCCGACTGGACGCTGCATGAAGCCTGAGCATGACGAGCGGTTTCGTCGGATCGCGGATGATTACCTCGACCGGCCGGGCGGCGACTACGCGGAGTTGTTGCGTCGCGGGGAGGTCAGCTCGCCGGAGGGTGTCGATCCGGAGGAGTGGCGGGCGGAGATCCGCACGAAGGCGCGGGCGGACAAGATCCGGGTGATGACGATCCGGTCCGGGGACCGCGCGATCGCCGCGCTGCGGCGAACGGTCCCGAAGGATCAGGAGTTCGCGGTGCTGTCCGCGGCGATGCAGCGTGGCGAGGTGTTGCGGGGCGCTGCCGAGCGCGCACGGCTGCTGGGGCACGAGATCGTCCGCTGGGTCGCGCACGACCAGGAGAGCATCGCGATGTGCCCACGCTGCGAGGCCCGGATCTATGTCCGGCTCGACAGCGACCCTCCGGTCGTGGACGGCGAAGCGCTCGAGCAGATCTGCCCCGGCTGACCGCCGGTTCACGTTTGGCTCAGAGGCTTTCCAGGAACGCGAGCAGTTTGTCGGAGGGCTTGTATCGGCCGGGCGGGGTGTCGATCGGGGCGATCTTGTCGATCGCTTCTTGTTTGATCTTCGTGTTGGAGTGCAGGTAGACCTCGGTTGATTTCGTGCTTTCGTGCCCGAGCCAGAGTGCGACGGTCGCGATGTCGTTCTTGGTGCATCACGAGCATCGCGTTGGTGTGACGCTTACGTGGAATTCCACGTAACCGGCATTACGTGGACGGCTGGGTTATGTGGCCGGCTGGCGTGTTTCCCTTGCTGGGCCTGTCGCGGGCTTCCGTTCCGGCCACATAATCCGGGCGGTTATCGGCAGATCTTGTCGAGCCATTCGAGGAGATCTCGGTCGGCTGTCCAGCTGGGCAGGGGCTCGGGGGAGAGTGACTCGTAGGCGTTCTCGATGGCTCTGCGTTTGGTCTCCGGGTCGGCGCGGGCGTAGATCTCGGTGGTTGAGACGTCGGCATGGCCGAGCAGGTCGCGGATGTAGATCACGTTCACTCCGGCTTTCAGCAGGTGCATCGCTCGGGTCCTTCTGATCACGTGCGGGGTGATGTTCAGCCCGGGCGCGTAGCCGGGGTCGCGGCGGCGTATGGATTGGACGTGTTTGGCGAGGAGTTTGGTGACGGCCCAGCGGGTCAATCGGGTCTGTTGGGGCCCGTGGAAGAGCGGGTCGGCATCTGGGCCGACGCCGGGATGACGGGTGCGCCGGTCGAGGTAGTCCTGCAGGAGTCGGGCGGTGGGGTCCATCAGCGGGACGCGCCTGGTCTTGGAGCCTTTGCCGTGCAGCGTGACGAGCATCGGGCGGGCCGCGCGGACGTCGGCGGTGTTCAGGTCGCAGATCTCTTGGACGCGGGCGGCTGTGTCGTAGAGCGTGGAGAGCAGGACGGTGTCGCGCAGTCCGCGGCGGGTGATCGGGTCTGGTGCGGCGAGGAGGGCTTTGACCTCGTCGCCGGTGAGGTAGCCCATGTCGGTGGCCGGCGCCTTCTTCTGCTTGACGGCGATGATCTGGGTGGCGTGGTCGAGGAACTCTGGCCGCTCGATCGCGGTGTACCGGGCGAGCGACTTGATCACGGCGAGGCGCTGGTTGCGGGTCGCCGGCGAGTTGCCGCGTTCGGCCTCCAGCCAGTCCAGGAACGCGAGCACGCGCTCCCGGTCGAGGTCGGCGAGGCGCAGCTTCTCGGGCGGGGTTGCCTGCACGTCGCGAAACCAGGTGAGCAGCAGTTTGATCGCGTCTCGGTAGGAGGCGATGGTCTGGGGGGACAGGTCCCGCTCGCCGGCGAGGTGGTCGGTGAGGAACTTCGACAGCCAGCGGCCGGCCAGATCCCCGCCGGCAGGGGTGACGCGGCTCACTGGTCGGCTCCTTCCCGCGGCGCGGGGCCGGGGATGACGTACCCGAACCTGGCTTGGGCGATCGCGGCGACCTGGGGGTAGGCGTCCGCTGTCAACTGGAGGTAGTACTGGGTCCCGCGCAGGTCGGCGTGCCCCATGTACGCGGATAGGTAGGGCAGCATCACCGCCAGGTCGCTGCCGTCGGCCGCGCAGCGGCGCAGGTTCTGCACCGCGAACCCGTGACGCAGCGAATGGATGTGCGGGCCGCCTGGGAAATGGGGGATGTCCGCGTCGCCGAGGTACCGGCGCAAGCGGTTGTAGATCGTGGACTTGTCGGCCGGTGTGGCCGGGTCGCCGGTGTGAAACAGATGGTGGGCTGCTTCCGGGTCGGGGTGCGCGGCCGCGATATAGCCCTCCAGCGTGTCGGCGAGGCGCCGGGTGACGGGCACGATGCGGTGCTCGCGGTTCTTGCTGTCGCGTACCTCGAGCGTGGCACGGGCCGGATCGACGTCGCGCAGTTGCAGGTTGAGCGCTTCGGAGATGCGCAGCCCGGTCGCGTAGAGGACCCGGAACAGCACCGGGTCGACCAGCGCCCGGTTCGACATCTCCGACAGCGGCTGGGTATCGATCGCGTGAAACAGGCGGCGGATCTCCTCGTCGCTGAACACATACGGCGGCGGCCGGTGCCGCGTCTTCACGCGGGTCAGCGTCGGCGGCGCCCACGCCGGCCAGCCGAACTGGCGGGTGTGCTCTGCCAGGTCGCGCAGGATGATCTCCTCGCGGCGGATCGTGGACGCTTTGAGGTGGCGGCCGTAGAGGAACCCCTCGACGGCCTCTTGGATGATCGACCCGTCCGCGTACCCTTCTCGGCGGCAGTGCTCGGCGAACTGCGCCAGCACCCGTGCTTGGCGGTCGTACCGGAACCCGCCGGCGCGGCGCGCCGCGACGAGCGTCGCGATCAATTCGGGCAGCGTCGACGCGGTCACGGCCGCGCCCCTGCGTCGAGGACATCTTCGACGTCGAGCGCGCAGTGGCGTAGGTGCTCGGTGTCGAGCCTGAGGTAGTGCGCGGCGGTCGTCGCGCCTGCCGCGTGACCCAGGACCGCGGTGACGACCGGCGGCGGCGTGTCGGTCTGGAGCATCGCGACCGCCAGCGCGCCGCGTAGCGAGTGCAGGCCGTGCGACCGCCCGGCCGCGAACACGATCCCGGCGCGCCGCGCGTAGTAGCCGAGCCGGCACCCCGCCGACGTGGAGGACCCGAACGCGGTGAACGGGTAGCGGTGTTTCACGAACACCTGCCGGCAGGCCGCCTCGGGCCGGCCGTGCCGGATGTAGTCGATCACCGCCCATCCGACGTCACCAGGCAGCGGCAGCGTCAACGGCAGCCCGGTCTTGTGCTGCGTCAACGCCAGCGTCTTGGCGCGCCAGTCGAACCACCCGAGCTCCAACCGGCGCAGGTCTCCGACCCTCACACCGAGCCTGACGGTCAGCAACACCATCGCGTAATCGCGTTTCCCGATCGCGGACTGCCGATCGATCTGCTCCAACACCAAACGGACCTCACCCGCCGTCCACGGGTGCGGGACCGACTGGCCGCGCCTGGGATAGCGCTGCGGCGGGAGCCGTCGGGCCAGGTCTTCCCGGATCTGCCCGACCTCGTGCAGGTGGCCCAGGAAGTCAGCCAACGCCGTACGCAGCAACCCGGTCGTCTTCGGGGCGTACCCCCGCCGCTGACGCCGAGCCCAAAACCCGGCCAAGTCCCGGGCCTGCGCCTGCTCGAGGGTTTCCCGACCGACCTCCTCAAGGTAAGCGAGGAACTGGTCCGCGGCGCGCTGCTTCGTCACGACGGTGGCTTCGGCGTTCCCCCGCCGCCGGCACGCCGCGAGGTACTCGTCCCTGGCCGCCCGGAAACGCGCTGGACAGCGCTCCACCGGCGGCGTTGTCGGCTGCCCCACCTCAGGAAAACCCCCAGCCAAGGTCTCCATCAGCAGGAGCAACGGCCGGCGTGCGAGCTGAGCCCGTCTGCAACTCGTCGGCTCGCGCAGACCCGCGAGCCTTGACCCCGACCGCTCGGCGATGAAATCGAGGCAGTCCACCTCGGTCGGGAGCGCCCGGCCACGAGCCTCGAGGAACCCGGCGAACGCATTGAACTCCGCCTCGTGGCGCTTGATCGTCGCCCTCGACCGACCCGCCGCCTTCAACGCGACGATCACCCGCCCCGACGCGTCGCGAACCGCTGTTGCCTGCATGAGAATCGACCTCCCCGATCGCTGTGAACAGAGAGGCGATTCTTCGCCGCACCCACGGCCTCAGCAGGCGGCCCCGCCCGGAAATGGGCAAGGAATCCCGCATCAAGGAGGAGGCGCGAATCTGATCGGACCCGTCGACCAGACCGACCAGCACGCTCCCCGGATTATGTGGCCGGAACCGGGCTCAGCGACAGGCCCAGCAAGGGAAACACGCCAGCCGGCCACATAACCCAGCCGTCCACGTAATGACGCTTACGTGGAATTCCACGTAACCGGCACACCAACGCGATGCTGCTCAGAGCCAAGAACGTCGACATAGCGACGATCGCGCTCTGGCTCGGACACGAGAGCACCCAGGCCACCCACATCTACGAGCACGCCGACCCAGCACTCAAAGAGAAAGCGATCGCCCGAACCGCCCCGCTCGGCGCCAAACCCGGCAGATACCGACCAGCCGACACGCTCCTCGCCTTCCTCGAGGACCTCTGATTATGTTGAACCGATCACCTCTCGAAATCCCGCTCAGCAAGAAGAAACCAACAAGCTGAGCGCACCATCAACATAATCATTCGCGGGACATACATGCAGGTCTCGGCTGGTAGGAGGTCGCCGGTCTCGCAAATCGCCACGAGCGCAACCGCCGACTCCACCGGGCGCCTGTCGGTGGCCCGCCGTGCCTGCCGCGCATTGCGAGTCCGACCCGCCGGCGGCAAGATGCCTGCTGCACGGATGCAGGGCTGACGCTCGGGGTACCGATTGGCACCGCCCAGTCAGACGACGTAGGGTTCACATACGTGTTGAGCAAATCACCGGCGCTCTTGATTCCGGCATCAGACGCGCGCGCGTACCGTTCATCCGACTCGAAAGAGGTGATTTGGAATGGCTGATCCGACCATCGTTCTCGTCCATGGCGCGTTTGCGGACGCGTCGGGCTTTCGCGGCCTGTATGACGAGCTTCTCGGCGAAGACGTGACGATCGTCGCTCCGCCGAATCCGCTGCGGGGTCTGACGGGCGGCGACGGCGAGTACCTCAAGGGCGCGATCGGTGAGATCGACGGGCCGGTCCTGTTGGTCGGTCATTCCTACGGGGGTTCGGTCATCACCGCGGCCGGCACGGCTGACAATGTGGTCGGTCTCGTCTACATCTCTGGGTTCGCTCCGGACGAGGGCGAGAACCTGACCGAACTGCAGTCCAAGTTCCCCGCGCCGGGGATCGTCCCCTACATCGTGCACCACGAGTTGCCCGAAGGCGGCAGCGAGTTCACGCTCGCGCTTCAGGGCTTTCACGAGTCATTCTGCGCCGACATCCCGGCCGATGACGCGGCGTTCCTCGCGATCACCCAGCGCCCCCTCGCCGGCGTTGCGCTCACCGAGGCGGCGCCGACCCCGGCGTGGCGCAACCGTCCGGTCTGGGCCGTGCTTCCGACCGCCGACAGGGCTATCGACCCCGGCGTCCACCACTTCAGCTACGAGCGCGCGGGCGCGACGGTGACCGAGATCGAAGGGGCCTCGCACGTCTCCATGATCTCCCACCCCAAGGAGGTCGCGGAGGTCGTCATGACCGCCGTCCGCGCCTGTGCCGTGTAGCTGGTCGGATTCTGATGGCCGTAAGCGAGAGCAGCCTCGGCTAGACCGGGGGGTTGCCATCGAGGCAGTGCTGCTCTCGGACACTTTGGACCACGCCGGGGCGCCCGCGCGGCGTCGCCGGCGTCGTCCACGTCGTCCGCGACCGCTCGACGCCTGAGGCGGTTACGACTAGGCGACTTCTCCTTCCAGGCGATTGCGCAAGCGAGTTGACTTAGGTCTCCGTCCCGTCGGCGCCTCTGCTCTGCATTAGGTCATGCCTATGCACCGCGTGGTGGTCCGGTGGACTTGCGTGGGCGCTGGGCAATCGGTCCCGGGCAGGAGCGCCTGAGTCCGGCCGGGAGGCCGTCGCCTACGCCTGCACATGGGAGTGGCGCGGTCCCGGTTGTCGTCCCTCACCGGCACACATCACCGAACCAGTGTTACGGCACACCGCCCTCGGCCAGTGCTCTCGGGACGGGTTCCACGCGACGGTGTGCCGGCACCGGTTCCTTTCCGTACGGAGCATCTGCTTGGCGTGGTGGTCAACTGGCCCTCGGTGGGCCTGACCGATGATTTTTGCGCGCCGTGCTGGTCTGTACGCCGAATCGCGACTCACGGGAGGCTGACGCCATGCGGAAACTGACCTTTGGCATGAACCTGACCCTGGACGGCTACATCGCCGCGCCCGGCGACGACCTCGGCTGGAGCGTGCCGAGCGACGAGCTGTTCCGGTGGTGGTCCGACCGGGTGGGGGCGACGGGCCTGGCGCTGTATGGGCGCAAACTGTGGGAGACGATGAGCTCCTACTGGCCGACCGCCGACCAGCAGCCTGGCGCCACACCGGCGGAGATCGAGTTCGCCCGCCGCTGGCGGGACATGCCGAAGGTGGTGTTCTCCTCGACGACCAGGGCGGTCGACTGGAACACCCGTCTGGTCATCGGCGACGCGGTCACCGAGATCACCCGGCTCAAGGCCGAGGATGGCGGCCCCATGGACATCGGCGGTGCCACACTCGCGGCAGCGGCCATGCGGGCCGGGCTGATCGACGAGTACGCGATCGTCACCCATCCGGTCCTGGTGGGCGGCGGCATGCCGTTCTTCACGGCCCTGGACGACTGGGTGAACCTGAGCCTGGTGGAGACCCGGACGTTTCCCGACGGCGTGGTCCTGACCAGGTACGAGACCAGGCGCTGAGTGCCCGACGTCGGATCGGCGCGCGCTTCGGGCCACCCGCCAGATCCTGTCCTTCACCGCAGACGATCCGTCCGGATAGGGATCCGCTTACGGCATTGCGCGCCCCGCTCTCTCATGAATGCGGGCGTCCTAAGGCGGTGCCGACGAGGTCCTCGCTTGGCGACGATCGACGGAAGCGCCACTTTGGCCGGACGCCTTGTGTCCCGTGCATAGGCACAATGAGGGCGCGTTTGAGCCGCCGATCGGATGGAGGTCGAGCACCATCGCCGTCGCCTTGAGGCAGAAGGAGCAGCGTCGGCGACAACAAACCCGGGCTCGGAGACTGCCCCTTCCGGACAATGTGAGCCACGCCGGGCGACTGGATCAGTCCACGCCAGGTCGAGCGCGCCGTCGTTATCGGTCTACGCCTGTTCGGGCCACGACGTCGTGGTTACCGCTAGGCCGCAGCACGATCCGGCAGCCACAAATCGTCTGAACGATGCCCGTGCCGCCGGAAAGCAGGGCCGGGCAGACAGGGCGGAGATCAACCTGCCCATCGCCAAACTGGCGTCTGGCGGTGAAGTTTGGTGGACGCACGCGAGCGCCCCCGTATCCGCGCACAGGAGAGCTCGCGTCTCGACGTTCAACATGCGCGTCCGGACACCGATGCAGGTCCCGGCGCGACGTTGATCCTGTCCGCGGCAAGGCGCTCGTCTTGATGAGCGCTCGCCAGACAAGTGCTCTCCAGCGAAAAGCATTGGCAGCTCTCGATCTTCTCGTGAAGCGTCAAGGGAACCAGCCAACTCGGGATGGCACCTAGAGGTCGATGACGACCTTGCCGTGCACGTGCCGGGCGGCCTGGAGCTCGACCGCGACCCGGATCTCTTCGACCGGGAAACTCGCCGCGATTGGTACCCGGATCTGGCCTGCTGCAACGAGGCGGGCGACCTCATCTATGGCGTGGGCGGCGTCGGCGCCGTTGGCCGGCGTGATTCCGTCGACCTGGGCGGCGATGGTGGTGGTGCGCTCGTCCGGGACGCCGAGTTCCCGTGCAGCGTGGACGGTGTCGGTCCCGTGAAGGTCGATCGCCGCGGTGACGCCCTCGGGCGCGAGGGCATGGACCCGGTCGGCCAGTCCGTCGCCGTAGGTGACGGGCTCGGCCCCGAGGCTGCGCAGGTAGTCAGACGATGTCGTCGATCCCGTCCCGATCACTCGCGCCCCCGCGAGCCGGGCAAGCTGAACAGTGAACACTCCGACCCCGCCCGCCGCGCCGCCGATCAGCACTGTGTCGCCCTGCCTGAGATTGACAACGGCAAGGGCGGCGGCTGCCGTGCACCCGGCTATCGCCAAGGTTGCGGCGGTGCGGTCATCGACACCGTCGGGAGTGCGGTGGGCGTCGCCGCCCGCCGCGATGCTCCCGGCCGGTTCCACGACTACGTGGTCGGCGACCGCGCGGGAAAGGGCGCCCCCGAATACCCGGTCTCCGACCGCGAACTCGATCACGCCGTCACCGACCTGGTCCACGACCCCGGCGTAGTCGGTTCCGAACCCGGCAGGCAGGCTCAAGCCGAAACGGCTGGCCGTTTCCGCATCGGAGGTCATGAACCAGTCCATTGGGTTCAGTCCAGCTGCGGTGACCCGCACGCGAATCTGGCCCGAGCCGGCTTGCGGTGCGGGTCCCTCGCGGAGGTTCAAGACTTCGGGGCCGCCGAACGACTCGAGCCGGACCGCCCTACTCGTGCTCGCCCGCATCTGGTTGCTGTCGTCCTGCGAGATCGTTTCTCCCGTTGGATTTGAAGGAGCGCACCGAAACGGACTACGCTCCGTTTCGTGAACCAAGCTACCACAAACGGAGCATGATCCGTTTTGAGTGAGGCGGGAACCCACTCGCTACGGTCGGACGCGACCCGCAACCGAGAACAGCTGCTCGCGGTTGCGACGCGCGTGATCGCGTCAGCCGACGGCACGCCGTCGATGCGCGCGATTGCCTCTGAGGCCGGGGTCGGCATCGCCACGCTCTACCGGCATTTCCCCTCGCGCGAGTCGCTGGTCGAGGCCGTTTACCGGGATCAGGTCACGCGGCTCGTCGCCGGCGCCCGCGAGCTGCTCGCCCAGCTGCCTCCGTCCGCAGCGCTGCGGAGATGGATGGACCTGTTCGGAGACTGGATCGCAACCAAGAACGGCATGCTCGACACGCTGCTAGCGATGATCAACTCGGGCGAGATCACCCACGCGCAGACCAGGACCGAGCTGCTGATGGCCATCACCGAGATCCTCGACGCCGGCCGCGCCGCGGGTGACCTTCGCGCCGACACCACCGCCGAAGACATCGCCGCTAGCCTCCTCGGCATCTTCACCGTCGCCCAGCCGCCCGAGCACGAAGGCAGGGCCAGTCGCCTGCTGAACATCCTGATGGACGGCCTACGACCGCCTCGCTGAAACCGAAAACGATTCGCTTAAACAGCGCGCCACACGGCCCAGACCTTGGATCATCTCGGCCATCCGCAACCAGGCGTGAAGGTCGCGCTACTGCGCTCACGAACCTGCGGGCTAAGCGCATAAGCACCGTGACGTCCCGCCGCCCGGCCGGCTGGCGATCATGATGCGCGAAAGGACTCGTCCCGTCAGAGTGAGGCGTCGCGAACGCGTTGCCACGAAACCGCTGCCCGCGCATTGCGAGACTGGCCGCGCCGGGTCCAAGATGCCCGTGCCGACACGGATGCAGGGCTGGTCGGTCCCGCGTGCCGGTTGGTCAGGTGCTTCTGCTTCAGGCCTAGCGCAGCAGTCTCGTCATGACTGCCCCAACTGCGATTCTCCAGAAGTCTCCACCCGCAGGCTATGCGGCTTCCGGCCATAGTTCTCGTGCACGGTCACCGGCCTCCCGCACGCCATCGCCGCCGATCGCCGCTGTCGTGAGGTCGAGTCCGACCTCGGGCCATCGCAGTCGAGAATCAACTCGCCGGGCGGCGGCAGTCATAGCGAGTGCTGGATCTGCCATCTGGTCCTACCGCCGCTCAAGCCTGAAATCCCAAGGTCAGCGCCGCCGGCGGCTGACCGACCGCCGCACGACTCGACGAGTTGCGCCGCCCGTTCACGAGCGTTCGGGGTTCGCGGCTACAGGTGGCTTGGTCGCGCGGCTGCGGCGTGTCTGGGACCGCTCGCGGCGGCTGGTCATTCCGGTTCGTCGCAGCCAGGCGACGATCAGTAGGCAGGATGCCAGTAGCCCGCCGACGCCCAGTCCGAAGAACGTCCAGGTGCCGTGCTGGTGATCGAGCAGCCAGGTGAAGTTCATCCCGAAGAAGCCGGTCAGGACTGATAAGGGCAGGAAAATCGTGGCGACCGCGTCCGTCGCCGCGTCAGCGGCTTTGCAGCCACTTTTCAGTGAGGTGTGCTGGCCGTCAACGGATCCAGTAGCGCCGCCGTGGTACGCCGGTCGGGTCGCGGCGGACGTCTTCAAGGATCCCGCCGGCACGCTCGACCACGGTCGCCGATCCCACGTTGTGCTCGTCACAAGTCACGAGCACCCGGTCGACGCCCTCAGCTCGAGCGATGATCAGCGACTGGCGGAGGATCTCGGTTGCGTACCCGCGTCTGCGATACCGCGGAAGCACGCAGTAGCCGATGTGACCTCCGACGCTAGTCAACAAGTCGTTCAGGGCAAAGCGGATCGACGCGTGGCCAACCAGTTCACCCTGCACGTCGGCCGCCAGCAGAGCCCCCGGCACCCAGCCCGGCGGTAGCTCACACCCGTGTCGCATCGTTTGCAGATGATCCAGATACACGGCCCATGGTTCGGTCGCACGCCAGTCAAGGAGGAACGTGAAGTCCTCCGTAGCCATTTCGGCGTGCGCCTCAACGGCTGCTTGCTCGTCAACGACCATGAACGGACGGAGGCGGACATCCACCACCGCATTGTCCCCTCAACGCGCCGCGATGCCCCGCCCGACACATACGGTTGGCCGCACGGCTCTTTGCGACTCGTCGCTCCATTGCCGCTGACGTGACCACGGAGGCAGCGGCCGCGACCTGGCTGCTCGCAACGGCATGCAGTTTCGGCATTGGCGCCGCCCCGTGGGCTCCTCCTAGCGCGAAGCGGTCACCTCGCCGGCATGACCGGAATAAGGCGTGAACCGGTAGCGCCGCCTGCCTCCACCGAGACCTGCTCGGCGACTGCCACGGGTATGTTGGACAGCGTGGGCCACTCCCCACCCTGGCGCGGAACGCAGTGAGACACGAGGGTCGCAGGTTCTAAACCCGACCCGCCCGCCACGGAACAACCTACTGGCGTTCTACGAGCGCTTTGAAGTTGTTGAGACCTTGTTCCAGGCTCTTGCCATTCATGCGCTTAACGATGAGCGCATCGGCGAGCTTGCCTAACACGCCGCCCGGCAGCGCGTAGTCGAACGTCGTGGTCAGGCGCGTTCCGTCGCCTTCCGGGGTGAGCTCCCAGCGAGCGCGCCCCGACAACATGCCCTCCATCTGGAGAAGCTGCAGCTTGTCCGGCTGGTAGTCGAGGACCGTCTCGGTGATCGGCATGGACACGCCGGCCGACTTCACCTTGAAAGCGACCTTGCCCCCTTCTTCGGGGAAAGGAGCGGCGATCTCGATCTCCGTCATCCCCGGATACCAGTCCGGCCAGCGGCCGGCATCGCTCAAGCGCGCCATCGTCTCCTGCGGCGAGGCGTTGATCTGGACGCTGCGTTGCACGACCGCCATCGTGGATCTCCTCGCTCTCTCTTGTGTCGTCCCGCTCCGTGACGGCGCGGCTGAGCCAATCGGCTGCGGCCGGACCGGACATGACCATAGACGAGCACCGGCGCTCTCGACAGATCGCCCCTTTCTCCGAGACCAGCAGCGCGACGGCACCGGTCGCGCCGCTGGCATAGAGCCGGACCTGCCTTCATGTCACGACAGGTCTCTCGGTGGCCAGGCTGACGCAACCGCCTTGCGCGACAATTCAGAAGTCTTGTCGGTACGCGGGCAACTCCTGGTGCTCGATGCGGACGCGCTCGGCGATCCCGTGGCTAGCCTCGGTCTCGAACGCGCGCAGCTCGGCCTCGAGCGCCGCCAGGCCCTCGGTCGAGATGTGGTGGGGCGGACTCGCCGGCCATGGCTTAGCGGTTGTGGTTGACGAGCTCGACGTTGTGGCCGTCCGGGTCGAGCACGAACGCGCCGTAGTAGCCCGGGTGGTAGACGGCGCGCTCGCCGGGGGCGCCGTGGTCCTCGTAGCCCGCGGCGAGCGCGGCGGCGTGGAAGGCCCGCACCGTGGCGTCCGCGTCCGCGGGGAACGCGAGGTGGACGTGCTCGGTGAGCGGGCGCTCGTCGCGCACGAGCGAGAAGGAGAAGTCGGGGCCGGAGAACTGCACGCGATCCGGCGCGTCGTGCGCCAGGCGGAGCCCGGCGTGCGGCGCGACGACCGTCGTGTAGAAGCGGCGCGACGCCTGCGGGTCGCGGACGCGGAGCCATAGGTGGTCGATGCGGCCGTCGGGCACGGGGCGCTCGCGGGCGGCGTGGACCGCCTCGACACTGTTGCCGTCCGGGTCGAGCAGGAAGCCGCCGTAGTAGTCGGGGCCGTAGACCGGGCGCGGCCCGGGCGCGCCGTCGTCCGGGTGACCGGCGTCGATCCCCGCCTGCCAGAAGGCGTCGACGGCCGCGCGGTCCGGCGCGCGGAAGCCGACGTGCAGGCCGTGGGTCACAGGGTGCTCGCGGTCCGTCGGGCCGATGGCCCAGTCCTCCCACTCGACCAGCTCGGCGTCCGCGTGGCTCGGCTCGACGCCGAGCACGGAGAGCACGGTGCGGTAGAAGCGCTCGGACACAGCGAGGTCGGACACGGCGATTCCCACGTGGTCGAACATCACCCCGAGGCTACCGTTGCGGGCATGCTCGAGCTGCCGAATGGGGCGAGCGCCGGGGCTGCGGCGAACCCGATCGGACAATAACGGCAGTGAACCGCGCGAGCGCAACGGTAAACGGCGAATCGTTGTGGCCGCGGCTGGCAGCGCTGTCGCTCGTCATCGAGGCGTGCGGACAACCCGACGGGCGGCCTACCCAACAGCCCGCTGCCGCCACGCCCTGAGGCCACCGGCTTCCGCTGGGCGGCGTAGACGCGCACCGCCACGTGCTGGGGCGCGTGGGCTCACTCATAGTGGGGCAACTGACATTCAAGCGGCGGACACCAGGAGACTGCTGCTCCCCACGAACGACCGGCAGTGTCGACCGGTCCGGAACCGCAGTGATCGACACGCGACAGCGCTGATCGTAGCCCAATGCAGCACATCCCCCGCCTCGATGCTACTCCTGGAATCGGCCGTCAGCGGCAGCCTGATCAAAAGTGCCGGAGTGGCGACGAATCAGCAGTCTGGGCTCGTCGGCGCCGAGTTCCCGGGGGCGAGGACCTTACGCGACACGCGCGTCAGTAGCGGGGGGCACGAAGGCGAGCGGCTAGGCGTTGTCCGTGGTGAAGCTCGCCGAGTCGTGAGGGATTCGTGATGTGGACCGTCAGAGCTGTTGCCGGTGCGTTCAGCAGTACAGCCCATGCGCCATGGCGACCGATTCCGCTCAGCGGGCTGCGGCTGCCGTCTTCACCAAGTCGGTGAACCCTTGGGTCTTGACGACGTCGCGGGTCAGCGGTTGCCCCGCGAGAGCCACGTCGATGACCTGGACCGCCTCCTTGAACGCGTCTGTCGCCTTCGCGTCCGACCAGAGCACCTCGGCGATCTTGTTCGAGTACGAGCCTGCCTGGTTCGCCGTGAGGGCAGGCATGTCCGGGCCTCCGATTAGGTGCCGGAGCGCCATCTGTAGGTGAAACCGGGCCGGTTTGTAGTAATTCGGCAGGGCGTTGTTCCGGAACAAGAACTCGAGCTTGTAGTAAGCGTAGGCCGAGACGTAATACGGCTCGAGCTTGTGGTTGTCGTCGCCGTCTCTCGCTGCCCGGTGTGCAACGAGGTCGTCATGGTGATCGCCCACATTCGCGGCGCCGAGCGCTTCGACATGTCGCACATAGAGATGGTGAGCCCCGCCTGAATCAGCGCTTGGCGCCCCGCACACGGATGCGTCCAGCGCGGCTTACGCGGTTGAGCACGGGTGCCAGCGAGGCCTCGCTCCTGCTGGCGGTCGATGATGGCGCCGGCCAGCATCGCCGCCGCCAGGACCGTCGCGAACGGCTGACCGGCCGGTCGGCCGTTTCAACTACGGCAACTGTCCAGGCGGGCGCGATGGCGCGCAGCTCGGTCGATCGTCGTGCAGCCCTCGAGTTCCGTGCTCGCTAGATGGCTACGACCGAGAACACCGGCGGCAGCCGAGTCGCGACCGTACTCCACGTGGCGCCGGCGTCGCCCGAGCCGAAGAGATCGCCGGAGGTAGCGCCGAAGTAGAGCTGGAGCTCCTCGCCCTGTCCGGCACGGCTGAACGCCTGACGCAGCACGGTCAGGTAGGCGTGCTCCGCCGGCAGGCCGTCCCCCAACGCCGCCCAGCTGGCGCCGGCGTCGCGTGTCTCGATAGACGCGCACCCGGCCGTCGGGGGTAACGCGATCCACGTCGGCGACGAGCGGGATCACGTAGGCGCTGTCGGGATCGGCCGGGTCGACCGTCAGCGGGAAGCCGAAGTCAGACGGGAGGCCACCGCCGCCGATGTCGGTCCAGCTTTCGCCCGCGTCGTCGGAGCGGAACACACCACCGTGGAACTGCATGAACATCCGATCGGGTTGCCTGGGCGCACGCTCGACGTGGTGCACGCAGCGGCCCGCGTTCTCGTCCTTCAGCGCCTCCGTCGGGCAGGTAGCCCGGGTTGAGCCCCTCGTTGCCGCGACGCCAGGTCCGGCCGCCGTCCTCGGTCAGCCACATCCCGGCGGCCGAGACGGCGACGGCCAGCCTGTCGGGATCTCCCGGCCAGGTGCAGATCGAGTGCAGGCACAGCCCACCACCACCCGGCTGCCATTGCGCGCGCGAGGGCTGCTCCCACAGTCCGGCGTTGATCTGCCAGCTCGCTCCGCCGTCGTGGCTCTCGAACAGGACCCCGGGATCTCCCCCCGCGTACAGGGTGCCGTCGGCCTCGCCACGGGCGATGACCCAGATCCGCTCGAGCGCCTGATCGCCCCCTTCGGGCAGCGCGACGCCGTCGGCCTGCTCCCACTCCCCGCCGGGATCGTCGTCGGTGTAGAAGATCTTCGGCCCGTAGAACGGCGAGGTCACCGTCGCGAGCAGCCGCCCGCTGCGAGGATCGCGCGTCGCGAAGTCGACCGGCTCGCCCGCAAACGCACGCGTCTTGATCTCAACGCCATCACCCGGATCGCCTTCGAGGAGAAACAGGCCCTTCTTCGTCCCTACGATCAGCTCGGTCAACCTCTCAGCCTCCTGTTATCGCCGGTACCACCTCGATACGGTCCCCGGACCGCACCGGCGTCGCCTCGTCCCCGCGCTCGCCGTTGACGAACACGTTGATATGGCGGCGGATCCGGCCACGCTCATCGAGAATCCATCCGCTGATTTCCGGGTAACGAAGCTCGAGCGCCCGCAGCAGCTCGATGACCGTCCCACCCTCGAGTTCGTGCTCCCCGCGACCGCCTGCGAGCTTGCGCAGCGGCCCCCGAACGCACAGCACGGCCATCGCGGGCATCCTAGAAGCGCTCACGGAAGTTAGACGGCCCCGCCATGCATTTCTCATCGGCGCCCGCCGCCGCGACCGAGCGCACGGCGCCCCGCAGTTAGGAGGTGCCGTCACCGGCGGGGTCATACGGTGGCGCGACGCCCCAGCCCCATCGCGGCACCGGAGCGTGGGCGACGGCGCGTGCTCCTGGCTGCGAGTTGTGCGCCGCCAACCGAGTGCCCCATTCGGCGTAACCCATGATCGCCGCGCGGAACTCGGGATCCGCCGGAAGGCCGACGTCATCCGCGGCGCGACTGAGCAGAGTCACGAACACCAGGCGTTGCCCCGGTGTGATCGCGAGATCTCGATGGCGAGCGAGCATATGCTCATAGCCTCCGCGCGACTCCGTATACGTGGCGGGTCCGCCCATCACCTCAACCCACCAGTCCGTCACGTGGGCACGATGCTCCTTGCTCACACGCCCTCCGAACATCGCCGCGATCTCGGGAGCCTCGACCTCGATCAGGTCGTAGAACCGATTTAGCCAGCGCACGAATGCGTCACGTCCACCGGCCCAGTCGTAGATGGTCGCCACCGCGTCTCCCATCGAGGCGACGCTAGCGAATCTCGGGAGCCTCCGACGACCTGCAAAAAGCGAATCGACGATAAGCCGTCACGGCCGGAGCCCCCGAACCTATCCCACGGCTGGGTGCGCCGGAAGTGCCCCTGGACTCCGCCCGGCCCGGGCGCCGACACGCTCCAGGCGCGCGTCACCGGTTGGGCCGGACGAACCCAGCCCGCGACCGTCCCGTTCAACACGCTCGGCTGCCTGTTCTGGGCAATGATCAAGCACCCGGTCACGGTGACGAGCTGGCTGTAGCTCACCACGAGTACCCAGGCCCGGAGCGCAGTCGAGGGCGCGCAACGGCCGGCCGCGGTGCTCGGCTTACGGCGGTAGGCCAGCGCCGTCGAGGTGGCGGCATCTCTGCTGCTCGGCGTAACGGGACGATCCGCCATCCCCGGGTTGCCGTTCACGCCGGTTGTGCGTGGCGCGCGGGCTGAGGCCGGGAGCTTGTGCCGGTTACGGCGGTCTGGAGGTAGCGGGCAGCGACGAGGCAGGCGATCAGTCCGAGCAGCCGTCGCAGGTTGCGCTCGGGGAGCCGTGATTGGAGTCGGGCGCCGCAGTAGCTGCCGGCGAACCCGCCCGCGCCGAGGCAGGCGCCGAGGATCCATTGCGGTGCGATCGTGCCGCCGTGCACGGCTTGGAGAACTTGATAGGTGCCAATCCCGCCGAGCGAGGTCAGGAAGGTGGCGGCCAGGGTCGCGGGCGCGACTTCGTAGACCGAGTAGCCGAGCGCGATCAGGATCGGTGCGAGGATCGAACCGCCGCCGATCCCGTAGAGCCCGCCGATCGTCCCGACCACCAGCGCGAGCAGCCAGATGGCCTGGCGGTGGCGGCGAGTCGGCGCGGGGCGTGGGCGCGCGAGGTTCTGCGCGCCGAGTAACAGCCAGAGCCCGAGCGGCCGCCGGGGGTGGCCACGACGTTGAACAGCAGGTTGGTCGGGTCACCGACGGGCTGGGAACATGAAGCACGCTCAGCTGGATCGGAAGCAGCAGCACCGCGCCGGACATGCCGGCCGGCGTCGTCAAGAGCGCAAGCAGGAACGCCAGGGCAGCGCCGACGGGCCATTGCCAGTGCACCCGCGGAGCGTATAGCCCGGGACCGGGGCGCGAAACCGCCGACGCTGCCCGTCAGGCACCGGCTCGCCACTGCATCGACCGGGAGCGGATGGGGTGCGGCACGACCCGTTACTCCGCGGAGCCAGAGACCTCGACGGCCCGCTCGGCCCCCACGGGTTAGCCGAGACTGTTCAGAAGTCGCTACTGATTTATGTGGTTGCTGGTCAGCAACTTGTTGACCAGCCCAAGCTCTTGGATGATCCCGCCACGCACCTCGAACACACCGTTGGCGGGACTCGCCGGTGAGAAGTACCAGTAGTTCGCGCCGATGTGAAACGGCTTGCCTAACCTCAGCCGCTTGGCGACCGCGGTCAACCGCGTTCCGGGCCGCGCGCCCTTGAAGGAGTAGAACGGGTTGGCGGTCAGGGCGATCACGATCCTCCCCTCGAGCGCCTGGCGCTGCTTGGCGGTCAGGGTCCTAAGGAGGACCGGCGGGCCTGATCACAGTTGACCCGCGCGGGTGCCGCGCTCGATGTCGTGACGGGCGGTCAGGCCGGCGTGACGTCGTCGAACACGGAGCGCGGGATCACATACAGGGTCTGGACCGGGACGGGCTGCTGTCCGTAGTAGGGGCCGAGCGTACGGCCCGGCTTGTGATCCTCGACGCTCCCACCGGATCGTTTAACCCAGCTGTCGACTTCGGCGAGGTCGACACCGGCCTCCTCGACGCGGTCGCGTAGCCACGCCTGTTGATCGCGCGGCCACCCGCTGATAGCCGGGATCTTCAGGAGGAGCTCGCGGATCTCCGCATCGGTCATCGCGCACAGGGTATGCGCAGCCAGACCCGGATGCCATCCCGCGCCGGGTGCCGGCTTACCGGTGGAGGTCCATGAGAGTCGGGTCGGCCAGTCCCACCGCCACTGCCGCATGATTGCGGTGGCGACAACGAAGTCGCCCCGGCCGCAGGGAAATTGCAACCAGTCCTCGACATTGATATGCGACGCTAAACAGCGATGCCAGAGAGCATGTCGGTCGGCGAGGCTGCGAACGCGATCGGAATTAGCCCGGATACCCTCCGGCGGTGGGACCGGGCCGGCAAAATCCAGTCGTATCGCACCGATCGCAACCACCGGCGGATCCCAGTCTCGGAGGTAGTTCGGTTAGCTCGCAGCCCACTACGGCACCGCACGGATGCCAACTTCTCTGCTCGGAACCGACTCCGCGGCATTGTCCGCTCCGTCGAAGTCGGTGGCGTCATGGCGCTAGTCGAGATCGAAACAGGCCCTTTCCTGGTCTCCGCCGCCGTCACACGCGAAGCGGCCGAGGAGCTTGACCTGGCGCCCGACCTCGAGGCTGAGGCAGTCCTGAAGGCCACCGATGTAATGATCGAGCGAGGTAACGGCTGAGCGCCGCCTGACGTTCCTCCACCCCCGTTCTCAGGTGACGCCCGGCGGCGGCGTCGCTGTCGAGAGGGATGTCCGCGGCGCAAAGCCAGGCGCCTGGAATGCCGGTCGTGTGCTTGCTCATATCACAGCCCACACTTCGGACCGAACGATTCGTCGCGCACGGTCGGCGTGACCGGCAGCGCTTCCACGCCTGGCGGGCACGCGACCCTGGCGCCAGGCAGCTTCCAGGATCAGCAGCTGAGAGCACCGATCGGAACGCCTGACAGAAGAGCTGGCGCACGCGTGGCGTGGACGGGGTGTCTGGTGCGGGCTTGCCGCGAGTGCTATCGAACGTCGACGAACACGACCTCGATCGCGTTGTTGCCGTAGCCGAGCCGGTTCCAGATCGGAACCTCGGGCTGCACGTTTCCGGCCGCGTCGGTTGCTCGCGCGCGCAGCGTCCTTCGGCCGCGTTCGTCCGGTCGCCATTCGAACGACCAGCTCTGCCACTGGTACGGGCCTCTCGGAGTCTCTACGCGCGCCGGTAGCCACTCGGCCTCCCCGGTTAGGCTCAGGTCGACGTTGGTGACAGGGCCGGTGCCCGACCATGCCTTGCCGCGAACGACGTATGTGCCACCGAGGCGGACGGCGGCGCCCGGGCTGGGGTCTGTTATCCGCGCCCGCGGTCGCATGACCGTTACGCGCTCTTCGGGGCGGTCGTGCCACTGGTACATGTAGTGGCCGGTCTCGTACTCGCCGAGGAAGGGCGTTGTCAGGATTTCGATGTGCTTCAGCCACTTGACAGAGGCGACGCCGTACCAATGGGGGACGATAAGGCGGAACGGTGACCCGTGGTCGGGATTGAGCGGCTCTCCGTTCATCTCGTAAGCGATCAGGATCTCGGCGGATGGGTCGGCGGCGTGGACGAGCGTCAGCGATCGCTCGAACGACAGGTCGGAGGCGTCGATGTTCTTGAGCACTGGGTTGAGGATGTATGACCCGTGGTCGGTGCCGGCGAAGCGGACTTCGACGCCGGTTGGATGCGGCTTCGCCCGCTCGAGTATCTCGTGCAGGAGCGCGCCCTTCCATCGTGCTGTGGAGACTGCGTAGTCACCCCAGGGCTCACCGGCTGGAAGCGGCCTCATCGCGAGTCGACCGTTCCCGGCGCATTCGAGCGTGACGACGCGCTCGACCGGCGGCAGTGCTCGGAGGTCGTCGAGCGTGAGCGTGAGCGGGTTCTCAACCGCGCCGCCGATCTCGAGCATGCCATCGTGAGCGGGCACGGGAAAGTTGCTGCGCACGTAATGCAGCGCGGTCGGGGTAATGTCACCGTCGAGCGCCTCGGGCGGCGCCTCGGCGTTGAACGGCTCGGCATGGATCATGGTGAGCGCTGCGCGCTGCCGCTCCAAGTCCTCGGCTATAGCCATCTCGTGAGCCTCCTCAATCGAACCTCTTCGATTCAGTAGTCGGGATCGTTAAACCTTGGGTCGCGGTTCTCGTTGAATGCGCCGATCCCATCAATCCGGTCTGGATGCACTGCGCTGCGCCAGGGGGCTTCCATCATGATCACGATCGCCTGTTCGGTCGGTTGTCCTTGCCCGAGCCGGACTGCCCGTTTCATGCCTTGAACCGCCGTCGGTGAGTCGCTCGACATCGTTTCCGCGATCCAGTGCGCGGCCTGCAGCAGTGCATGTTCAGCACCAGCACGAGCGAGTCCGGACGCTCCGGGATCGGGAACCCGTACATGTTTGTGATGTCCGCGATCGGGTCGGCCACCGCTCGGGGCCCGGAGATGTGGTGGGACATTGCGTGTCCTCGTCGTGCTGGTGCATGCGCGCCAGGCTAGTCGCTAGCTTCGTCGAGCAACGGCTTCAGTGCCGGGTGCTGCAGAGCCTCGCCGGCCGCGGGATCGTCGAGCACCCGTTGGAACGCGTCGTTGACACGCACGGCCTTACGGATCTCTTTGACGGTGCCCGGGTAGTTGCGGGCGTACACGCCGGCTGTCCGCTGAGCGCCGAGAATGAACGCTTTCAGGGCGGCGAGGTCGGGAAGCCCCTCGTACCCCTCGACATGCTGGAAGACCGCGTCGAACAGCGCCAGCGTCGGCCCCGACGTCAGGAAATCCTCCATGTAGGAGTCCCACGGGCCATCGAAGCTCGTCGCGAACAGCAGCCGGCTGTCGTCATCGAATGGCACGAACCGAGCCTCGTGAATCGTGGCAACGGCCATTTTGTAATCCCCCGACTGATAGCCAGGGGTGTTCTGCAGCGCTCGCAGCGCCTCCCGCAGCGCAGCCGCGTGTCCGGGCTTGATCCGAAAGAACAGGCGAACTCGCTCGCGGACCCGACGGTGACACCCGGTCGGGATGTGTCTATCGCAGATGTCGCCAACACCGCCTCGCGTATCGCTCGCCTGCGCCGTGAACCGCCGCCGTGAGCCAAGCTTGTGAGACGATAACCTCGGCGTCCTCTCCCGAATCGGATGAGCGACACGCCAGCGGAGCTCAACGAGATCCCGTCGGCCGCCCACTCGGCCGGAAAGAGGCGCGCAATCGGTCGCGTGGGCCCGATCGAAGATCGGGCCCGAAGGGCCGGAATGCGCGCATACGATGACCGTCGTCCGTGCGGCGGCGATGGTGGTCTGCGCCAAACCTGCCATTGGCGACGAGCGGGTGAGTTGGCGGCCGCCGGCCGGACACCTGCTCTGTTGTAATCGCGCTATTGCGGCTTTTGAAGGGAAAGCCCGTTCGGCGTTTTCCAGCATCGGGGCGCGACGTCACCACGCCGTTTGCAGCAACTGCATCTACGGGCCAATGCTGCGGCCCGATCCGTCGCCGGAGTGCGATGGTCTGCTGGCCCGACAACAGGACGCGGGCCGTACCTGCTCGGCCCGCGCCCTGCGACCTGGATGGCTACGGCACGACGTAGTTGACGGAGGTTCCCCAGTTGGCGAAGCCGTCCCGGGTTCCGCCGCACGTTCCGATCGTCAGCGTGAACGCGCTGCCGGTGCAGTTGGGGTACTGGATGTAGTTGGTGGCGAAATAGATCCGATTGCCGGATCCCGGGTAGATCGCCCAGCTGTAATCGCCCCACCGGGGCCTAGTCGGGCCAGGGAAGCCCTGGTACTCGGCGAATCCGTCTTCCGGCGACTGCCCGAGGTCCGCGATGTTGATCGTCGACCCCGTCAGACCGAGCGAGGTGGCGGTCAGCCGGCCGTAGGCGGTGCTCGGATAGAAGCCGCCGTGGTCGGCACCGGTTGGTCCACCGTTGCCGTTCAGCGTGAAATCCATGAGCGTCGTGCCGTTGCCGCCGGTGCCTTCAGCGGCCATGGCAGGGAACTCGAGGTCTTCGTGGGCCGCCGAAACGTACCCCTGGTTGGTGATCGTGAACAGGCCGGTCTTGTCGAACGAGCCGGTGCCGACCACCCAGTACGCCGCGCCATTGTGGATCTCATTGCCGGAATTAAACGTCTGGTTGACCTCGGTCGGCAGGGCGCTCCACAGCTGGCCCTGACCCTGGGAGACCTGGGTCATGTTGTCGGCGTTGGGATTGATGCCGCCTTCAGGACAGGATGTTGGCGGGGGGCTGCCTGTGCTCAGGCCGGCGGCACCGCACTCGTCACCGAGCGGAATCGGCCCCGTTTTCTGCGGAGACAGGTTGCCAACCCCGAGGAGGTTCTCTGGGCCGTAGTACGGCTGCCCGGTGAACACCTGGCCGCCGAAATTGACGCCGCTGCAGCTACCGCAGCCGCTGCTGTTCAGGTTGCTAAGCCCGGTCCAGTCCCAGACCGCCACCTGGTTGCTGCCAGCGGACGGGTTCCCGAAGAAGCTCTCGAAGTCCAGGGCGCTGACCATGAACCCGGACCCGCCGTAGTGGTTGTCGTACTGACCGCCGTCGGCCGGCTGCGCCGGGATCACCGCCGACCAGCAGAAGATGCCCGCAGTCGCCGCGCTGGTGCCTGCGCACGTCCCGTCCGGGGTCGGGAGGAGGCCCATGTTCTCGATTGCCACGTTGAACTTGGGGTTGGCCCCCCCGTCTGCCAGCGTCACGCGACGGCCGTTTTCGAGCGCGTTCTTGTCGAAGGCGAACTCCTGCGCGCCGTTGAAGCCGCCGCCACCGAACCCACCTCCGAGGAGCGGGAACTCGTCGTAGAACACCAGGAACGCGTCCCGGGTCACACCGATCTTCGCGAAGTCGTTGAGCAGCGAGGGAGCCCCCGGCTCCTTGGGGTTGTAGTTGGCGTTGAGGTAGTACACGTAGTAAGGGCCGAACGGGTTCGAACCCTGGCTCACCGCGATGCCCTCGTAGCAACTGTTGGCGACGGCCGAGAAGCAGCCGCTGAACGCGCCACCGGCCGACTCGGCGCTCGCCGAGACGATCTCGGTGAAGAACCAGTGCCCGCCGTTGCTCGAGTCGAACTCGCACGACGGGTCGCCGCCGCTGCTCCACGCTCGGCTGGTGAGCCCCATGATCGTGTCCAGAGAGATCGGTGCGGACTGGCGCTTCAGCGCCGTGTTGAACACCATGATCTCGCCGATGTTGTTGGTCTCGACAACGTCACCGTTGCCCGCGCACGCCAAAAAGGTCCAAGCCCACGCGGCCAGCACGACAAGCTTTGGTCCGTCCGCGCCGACGTTCGTCGGCCCCGCGGCGACCGGCTGTAAGAAGGGCTGCTCGCTGCTGACCGGTCCGTTCGCGACGAGTTCGACCGCGTCGGCGTCGACCAACGCGACGGCCAGTCCGAACGCTGCAGCCGGATTGTCCGGTCCGCACGCGATGCCGGGACCGACGGCCGCGAGCCTAAGGGCAGGCCTACTACTACGTCATCCCTGACGCCCTGGAGGAGCTGTCCACATGGCTGAGCTGAACACCGAGTGCTGCACCGCGGTCGCGCATGAGACGTGCTGCGAGCCGTCCGCGAAGGCGTCCTGTTGCGGCGACTCGCGTGCGACCGAGTGTGGATGCTCGGCAGGATCGGCTCAGGCCTCGACGACCACCGCGACGGGCACGGTCGAACAGGTGCGCGAGACCGTGCGAGCGAAGTACGCCTCGGCGGCGACCGCGGCTGCATTGGGTGCGGCCTGCTGCGGACCGGCCGAGGACGCCGGCATGTTCGGCGCTTCTCTGTACGCCGGCAGCGGTGAGAGCGACGCGCCGCAGGTCGCGATCAGCGCGTCGCTGGGCTGCGGAGTGCCCACGGCGGTGGCTGACCTGCACGACGGTGAGACGGTCCTCGATCTTGGGTCGGGCGCCGGCGCGGACGTCCTGATCTCCGCCCGGCGGGTCGGTCCGACCGGCCGGGCGATCGGGCTTGACATGACCGATGAGATGCTCGAACTCGCGCGAGCCAACGCCGCCGAGGCCGGCCTCGAGAACGTCGAGTTCGTCAAGGGCTACCTCGAGGACATGCCCCTCGACGACGAGACCGTGGATGTGGTCATCTCCAACTGCGTGATCAACCTGTCCGGCGACAAGCCGCGCGTGATCCAAGAGGCGGCACGGGTGCTGCGTCCCGGCGGCCGGTTCGCCGTCTCCGACGTGATCGCCGACCCCGACATGGACGAGCAGACACGCGCGGATATGGCGGCCTGGACCGGCTGTATCGCCGGAGCACTCACCGCAACCGAGTTCAGAGAAGCGCTCCTCGCGGGCGGTTTCGAGACGATCGAGATCACCGAGACCCATCGCGTGCACGAGCGCGCGGGTGCGGCGATCATCCGCGCACGCAAACGGCTCGACTGAAGCCCCAGGCCACGGCAACAACCTCCCGTTAGCGGCCCAGCAGGCATAGGCTGAGCGGTGGGATGGAGGGGCGCTCCAGACCACTACACGAGCGGCTGCCGGTCTCGCTGATCCTCGCGGTGTCGCTGATCGCCGCCGGCGTCGTCTACCCGGTCACCGATTCGGCGCTGAAGCACACCTCGCCGATCATGATCGCGACGCTGCGTGCGCTCGTCGGCGGCCTGATCCTGACCATCGCGCTGCCGCTGCTGCGCAGCCGGTTGCCACGCACCCGCAGGCTATGGGCGTGGGCGTTCGCGATCGGGTTCGGCAACACGACGCTCACCCAGGTCGGGATCAGCGTCGGCACCGCCCGCGCCGGCGCCGCGGTCGCGTCGGTGCTGCTCAACTCCTCGCCGTTCTTCGTGGCGCTGATCGCCCGCTTAACGCTGCGCGAGCCGATCACCCGAGTACGAGCGATCGGGCTTGTCATCGGTTTCGGCGGGGTGCTGCTCGTAGTGCTCGCCGACCCCGGCAACATCGCCCACGGTTCCCAGCTTGCAATCGGTTTCTTGCTCGCGCTGCTCGGCGCGCTCGGCTGGGCCGGCGGCGGGTTAGGGATGCGCGCGCTCACCCAGCGTGAGCCCGACCTTGACCTTTACGGCCACCGCCGCCCAGTTCCTCGCCGGCGCCATCCCACTCATCCCGCTCGCCGTGCTCGATGGCAGCACCACCACCTGGAGCGACCCGACCTTGATCGCTCAACTCGCCTACCTGATCATCGGCGGGCAGGTGCTCGTCTACCTCGGTTTAAACGCCGCGCTGGCACGCTGGCCATCCACCCGCGTCTACGCCTGGACGTTCCTCGTCCCCGTCGTCGCCGTTCTCATCGAAGCCGCGCAAGGAGCCCTTCCCGGCCCCGCCGCCACCGTCGGCATCATCGTCGTGATCACCGGCGTCGCGATCGTCAACGATCCACGCGCAGAAGTATCAACCGCCGCCGAACTTGCAAGCCCACCCGCTCCCGCCGAGCTCTAAGCGCAGGGCGGCGAGAGTGTCGCTCGGCCACGATTGCCACAAGCGGGCTGACTGGGGCGAGGTCGCTTCACGCGCCCCGGCCAAGGGCGCAGACCTGCTTTGGCGCCGCGGCGTGCCTTAGTGCCGCGGCTCGCAATGACTTCGATTATCGCAACGGGCGTTAGGATGAGCCAGTGGCTACCGATCGATGTGATCTCCTTTGCCTCGACTTACCCAAGGCAGAGGAAGTCAGGCGCGGTCTCGATCGAAACCGGATCGCAGCGGCGGCGTCGCGTGCCGGAGCGCTCGCGGATCCCACTAGGTTGATGATCGCCGTCGCGTTGCGAAGCGGCGGAGAGCTGTGCGTGTGTGACCTTGCGTGGATCACGGCGCGAGCCGAGAACCTGGTCGGTCATCACCTCCGGTCGCTGCGGAAGGCCAGTCTTGCCGCCTCGCGGCGGGAGGGCAAGGTCGTGTTCTACTCGCTCACCCACGCGGGGCGCGAGCTTCTCGACGCGCACCTTTCCGTCAATGAAATGACGCGATGAGCCCGCCGGCACAGCTCACGACCGTCATCACCGTGCAATCCGTCCAGCGGCCGGCATCTTCCGGGCCGGTCGCATGGCAACGAGATCGGCTGATCGGAAGGGCGAAGACGCTGTCCTGGCTCAGCTTGGCGTGGATGGCAGTGGAGGGATCGGTCGCGATCAGTGCTGCGCTGGCCGCGGGTTCGGTTGCGTTGCTCGGTTTCGGGATCGATTCGACGATCGAGGGACTGGCGTCGGTGATCGTGATCTGGCGGTTCACGGGGAGTCGCCGGCTGTCTGAGCAGGCCGAGGAGCGGGCGCAGAAGCTTGTTGCGGTCAGCTTCTTTCTGCTCGCTCCCTACATCGCCCAAGACGCGATCCGGACGCTCATCTCGGGCGCGCATCCCGCGAGCAGCTGGGTCGGCATCGCACTGGCGGTCTCGAGCATGGTGATCATGCCGATGCTCGGACGCGCCAAGCAGCGGATCGGACAGCGGCTCGGATCGGCCGCCACCGCCGGAGAGGGCGCTCAGAACATGCTTTGCGCCTACATGGCCGCCGGAGTCCTCGTCGGGCTGCTGGCCACCACGCTGTTCGGGTGGTGGTGGCTAGACCCGGCGATCGCGCTCGGGATCGCCGCGCTTGCCGTCCGCGAGGGCACGAAGGCGTGGGAGAGCGAGGGCTGCGCCTGCGCCGCAATCCCTGGACTCGACCCGCCCGAGACCGAATGCCACGAGGACTGCCGCGCCCAGTGACCCGGGACCGTGACCGCGAGCGCGGCGAGCGGTTGCAGATTGAGGCGCCGAACCCCGACTACCGACCGATTCACCGGGATTGGGAAGTTGGCGCTCGACGGTTTCCGGCACGAGACCGGCCGTACCGTTAGTCTGGGATGACCGGCGCTGCGCGTTAGCCGCGTCTGAGGAGTCGGCCGACGGCGGCCATCATCTCTTCGGTGCGCTCGTCCTGCTGGTCGGGTTCGGCCCCGATCACGCAGGTGTGGGCGTGCCCGTCGAGCAAGCCGAGCGCGACCTTGTCAAGCGCGGCTTGGGCGGCGCTGATCTGAGTGAGGATGTCGATGCAGTAGCGGTCGTCTTGGACCATGCCCTCGATTCCGCGGATCTGACCTTCGATCCGCGCCAGCCGCGCGAGCAGCTGGTCTTTGGTGGCGGTGTAGCCCCTGGTGGGCTGCTGAGTCTTCGGCATAGCCACATCCTATCATTTACGCCTACCCCCTAGGGGTATATGGTACAGTCCTTCGCATGGCCGTCCTCGACGTCATCTGGCATGGCCTGAGGGACTCCTTCCTGATGGCGTGGGAGGTGTGGTGGGCGCTCGTGCTCGGCTTCTTCATCTCCGCGATCGTGCAGGCGTGGGTGCCGCGCGAGCGCGTCGAAGGACTGATGAGCGGCTCCGGCGCCCGATCGGTCGGCTGGGCTACCGGGCTGGGCGCCGCCTCGTCGTCGTGCTCGTACGCCGCGATCGCGATCGCCAAGTCGCTGTTTCAGAAGGGCGCGTCGGCCGCCAGCGCGCTGGCGTTCCAGCTCGCCTCCACCAACCTCGTGTGGGAGCTCGGGCTCGTGCTGTGGGTCCTGATCGGCTGGCAATTCGCGCTCGCTGAGTACGTCGGCGGGATCGTGATGATCGTGCTGATGACGCTGCTCCTGCGGCTGTTCGTCAGCCGGCAGCTCGAGGCCCAGGCGCGCGAGCACGTGATCGAGGCCGATACGGGCCATCAGCACCACATGGCCGGCGAGGAGCTTTCATGGCGTGAGCGCCTCACCTCGGTCCGGGCCTGGTCGGACGTGGCGCACAACTTCCGCGGTGACTGGCAGATGCTGTGGAAGGAGATCACGATCGGGTTCCTGCTGGCCGGGTTCATCGCCCAGCTCGGCAACGGTTTTTTCGAGCACCTGTTCCTGCGCAGCGCGCCGGCGCCATTGCCAACGATCGAGAACGTGATCGTCGGCCCGATCATCGCCGTGCTCAGCTTCGTGTGCTCGGTCGGGAACGTCCCGCTGGCCGCGGTGCTGTGGTCGGGTGGGATCTCTTTCGCCGGCGTGCTGGCGTTCTTGTTCGCCGACCTGATCGTGATCCCGATCCTGTTGATCTACCGCAAGTACTACGGCACGCGCTTCACGGTGCGGATCACCGGCCTGATGTTCGTCACGATGGTGATCGCGGCGCTGATCGTCAACGGGATCTTCAGCGCTCTCGGGCTTATCCCCACCGGCCCACGCCCGACGCGGGCGGACATCTTCAGCTCCATCGCGGTCAACTACAAGCTGGCGCTGAACGTTCTCGGGCTGGCGATCTTCGCCGCCCTGTTCTGGCTCACCGCGCGCCGCGGAGCGACCGACCCGGTATGCGGGATGAAGGTCGACCGCACCAAGGCCATCACCAAAGAGTTCGCCGGCGAGACCCACTACTTCTGCTCGACCCACTGCCTGCACGCGTTCGAAGCCCGCCTGCCGCCTCCGGATGACGGTGTGCATCCCGCGGAGGTCGCGCACGCGCGCTGACGGCGCGCGAGCCGGCCCGGACTGTCGGATCCTCGCCATGCGGAAGCACGCGCCTGGCCGGAGCCAGCGCTGCCGACCGACCTTGAGCACAACCGTGCTGCCCGTCGCCGGTCAGACCGGCCACGCGGCCGCCATGACCGGTGTAGGCGTAATACGGCGGCGCAGTCGGTCGCACTGAGAACGCGTGAACGGTCGCGCGAGCCCTGCTCCGCTTCGGCGACACGCATCGTCGGCGTGACGCCGACTTCCCTCCTTAGCGCGGCAAGCGCGCTCGACGCCCGCGAGCCCCCGACGGCCGAGCTCGGCGCGCCCGGTGCGAGCCAGGAGCCCGGATGTTGCAAGACGTCCTGTGTCATCAAGTAGCGGGTGTGTTAGCGGTTGGCGGTTTGCCGTCAAGCGCTGCGCGCTCGGCCCTCAGGCCGACAGCATTGGCGCGGCGTTCGCGTCGTCCGTGGGATGCGGCGCCGGCACGGCGAACGTCGCCGCATGCCTGCGGGCGCTGCCCACCGACACCGCGCTCGAGGCTTCCGACACGCCGGGTGACGGATACCAGTACGGCGGGCAGGGCACGGTCGGCCCGACGATCAACGGCACCACGCTGACGAACACACTCCGCCAGGGGCTCAAGACCGGCGACGTGAACGGGTCCCTGTCATGATCAGGACCGAGCGCGACGAGGACCTCGTGGGCGAGCCGACCACGCCGGCTGATTACGTGCAGACGGTCGACTCCCAGTACGGCCGGTATGCACCGCAGGTCCTGGCGCTGTACCCGCTGTCGCGGTTCGAGACGCCGTTCATCGCGTGGCGGACACTCGTCGCCGACTCGGATACGGTGTGCCCCGCGATCGTGACCGACGAGGACCTCGCCCGGTGGATGCCGGTGTACGGGTTCCTGATGAACGACAACGACCTCCCGCCCTACCAGGCGACGGGGACGAGGGACACGCCGGCCGGAGCGGCCCACGACAACCCCTGGAATTCGTATGAGACGCCGCAGGCGACGCCACTCGACGCCGATCAGCAGGTGATGCAGGACGAGGAGATCGCACGGATGACGACGTTCGCCCGCACCGGCAACCCGACGGCGCAGGGATTCGCTGTCTGGCCCGAGTTCAACCGCTCCGGCGATGAGATGGAGCTCGAGCCCGCGGGTGACAGCGAGGTGATGTCGATCTCGCAGATCTCGGCCGATCACAACTGCCGCTTCTGGGACTCGATCTCCCCGGGAGCGGGTCAGCAGGGACATACGCGCTAACCCCCCGCTGACGAACAGAACGGGGCCGGGGATCGCCCGGCCCCGTTCGGACCGAATGTGTGTGGGAGCGGCGAGTGTCCACAGTCAGAAAGGCGTTGGCACTAGGCGGCGAGGCGGTCGAGGATCTCGTCGGCTGTCTTGTGCCAGACATGCCGGGTCGAGTTCTATGTCCCCGCTGGGAGGCAACGACAAGAGTGCCGACGTTCACGCAAGGCACGAGCAAACCATGGCGATTCACGGGCCGGGCGGCTTGTCCAATAGGACCCCGTAAAGCCGTCTGACCCGGAGCCGTACGACCAACCGTCGGGCCTGGACCATCTGGGCAAAGAACGCTGCCTCGTCCTCCATCTTGCCGTAAAACGCCGAGTGGACCTCGAGCAGCTCGCGGCACGTGTCGTCGCCGGACGTCGTCGCGACCTCCGAAACGCTCGCATCGCACTCGGCGACCGCGTAGGACCAAAAATGAGATCCCGGGACATGCAGCGCCGCATGGCGATCACGTCTCAAAATTCGACCCTTCACACGGTCAGCCGTGGTCGAGACTCGCGCGGTCCGCTCTTCAGAATCCCAGACGTACAGCACGTTAGTCAGATGCGGATAGCTAGCCCTGGTCACGACAGCCAGAATGCCCTGGCTGTTGCTCGCAATCAGGTCCAGCAACTGCTGTTCGTCGGACATCGGACGAACCCAGCTTAACGCCAAGCCGCTTCCTCTTCCTTTCGCCCAGCGCGAGCGCCCGGACGAACCGACAGGTCATCACCGGAAGCTCCCACGCCGCCGAGAACGGGTCCCACGAAAACGCCTGCGACAAGGGCGCGCTGACTATGCAGCGGTGCCGGCGTATGCCGGCTGACACGGCGCCGGTGCGGGCGCGCAGCTTCGGGCGAAGCGATCGCGCGGCTGGGGTGGCCCTGACGATCCAGATCGTGGCGAACCAGCAGCCGGACGACCTACAGAAGCAGCAGCGCAGCGTCTGACGTCAGCCTCGCGCCGTCCGGCTTGCGCATCGGCCGGGCGACGCAGCCGTCCGCCGCGGGCGGCAAGACCGCTGAGTGCGTGGCAACGGAATCGTCCGGCAGCGCCATTGGCAGACGCGCTCCCCTGTCGCCATAGCACGGTGCGGTCCGCGACGGCCGAAACGCAAGACCGATCGCCAACGAGTTGCTCGGTTTCCGCGCATTCCGACACTGCCGGCGTGAGAACGAGTCGGGGCCTGCGTCAACGAATGCGAGGCGCCCCTGAAGTCGTGACGATGGCCACATGGCTGCTACTTCGCCGGGTTCAGGAACCTTGGGCGCCGGTTCTGTACGAACCTCATAATTCTTGCTAAAGGTGCTTGACCAAATGCCGACAAGACATCGGAGGGCACGGAAACGAAGTAGTTGGAGGCGCATTATCTGGTGCGTTCGCGGGCAAGGATGCCCGTGGGCGTGTCTTTGATTGCCAGCAAGTCTCGACGCAGACTGTCTCCGACGTAGGTTCGCCTTGGTTTGTTGGTGCGCGGGTTCCGGTTTTGCTCGCGTCTAATGTGGGCGACCGGGCTGGTTGGCCCTGTCGCCAATCGCCGGCACTCGCCACGTCGACCGCTCCGCGCGGCCACCGGGCTTGTCCCCGAAGCAGTCGGCTTGGCTGCCGGTCGACAGCCCGTTCGCCAAGCGGAAGCTCGTCGGCCCGCTGGTCATCGAGCGCGCGCGTCCGACCATTCGGCCGCGTGGTGGCGCGACAGCGTGAGTGGCGCGCAGGGCTGCCGGCTGCGGTGCACCGTCGCTAGCCTTTGGTCGTCGCCCGACTTTACCGGCGACGTTCGGGATAGCCGCCCGACCGTGTCAGGTTCGGGTGGGTGGCTTGCTCGAAATACCGGCATAGAGTCATGGCCGGACCAGGCAAACTTCGACGGCGCTCTCGTTAGCCGGTGACCGCCACCGCTCTCACGCCGAGGAAGGTGTCAGTCAGGCGGACGGTTGTTGTGCGATTGGCCCCTATGGTCACCGTCTTACGCACACCGGCCGTCACCGCCTCCACCGAGTTGGTGTGGCCGTTCGCAGTCTCGGTGACGGTGCAGCGAGACCCGGAGGCGATGTCGGGAAAGAAGCGGGACACAGTGCCCGCGGCGCCGTGGGCATGGATGAGCACGGCGTAAGTGCGGAGCGGTCCGCCACAGGCCACGAGGATGGCGATGCGACCTTGCTCGCCGGCTGCTGGACCGGCGATGGTCTTGGAAACTCTCAGGGTGCCGGTGACCACGTCTGGCACGGGGCTAGGCCCGCGCTCATAGACGTCCATAACGTTAACCGGTACCACCTCGCCCGCCGGGACGGTCACGTTCTCGCCATTGCCGGATACGATCGCCGCGACGGTATCGGTGGCGCCGTCCGCGGCTTCGGTGACGGTGCACACTGAGCCCGCCGGGACGGGGCCGAAGCTCTGCGAATAGCTGCCCGCCGGGGTCCCGGCGGCGATGATTAAGTCCGGCAACTGTGCTGTGCCGTTGCAGACGACGTGGATGGTGACCGGTCCCTGGTGGCCCGCGAGCGGACCCGCGATCGTCTTGGTGACGAGCAGAGAACTGGGGCTCGGGCTGGGGACCGCGCTGTATGTGTCGGTGATGTCGACCGTCTTGCGTCCGCCGGCAGGGATCGTGACCTGCTGCCCGTCCCCGGTTACGACCACGTTCGTACCAACGACACCGCCGTTGGATGTCTCGATGACGGTGCACGTCGTTCCGGCAGCGATGTGACGGTAGGTGCGCGATTGGGTGCCCGCAGGCGTGCCGGCAGAGATTATGAAGTCATGCCTGGCCAGGCCATCATCACAGGCCACCTGGATAACGACCTGCCCTTGCGATCCGGCCGCGGCACCGGCGATAGTCTTCTGCACCACCAGGCTGCCGCTGGGCAAAAACTCCGCGGTGGCTTGGACTGTGGTTTTCAAGGTGGCGCCCTCCGACAGGATCAGCCTCTGGGCGTCGCTGACCCCAGCGGTGTTTCCGTCGTAGAGATAGACGTTGCCGCTGGGGACCGTGGCTTCCGAGGTGGCCTGGAGCACGGCGCTGGCGGGACCCGACGAGCGCAGCCAGATCATCTGCCCGGACGGCACCGTAGCTCCAGGATCGATCGGCATCGTACCCGCCCGGTCTGCGAACATGTTCGCGCCCGTGGCGGTGACGGTGGCTCCCCCCGGGGCGTCGGTGCTGACCCTGAACGGTCCGAGCACCCTCCGTGGGCCGCTTACCGTCGTGGGGGTGATGGTGAGGCTGGGCGGTGGTGGCTGGACCAGCGGCCCTTCTTTGATGATCTTGGCCGTGATGGCGGCCACCGTGTTGTGCAGAGGGTCCGAGGTGTTCAGCACGTAGCGGTCGCTGAAGAACCAGATGGCCGCCTGCACGGCGGCGGCAGTTTGGTCGGGCGAGGCCGCCGCGCCGTTGGCCAGCGTGGCCGGTTCGTCGGTGTGGGGGTAATACTCGTTGAGGATCCGCGCCACGTAACCCACGTTCTTGACGTTGGAGGCGCCCCACGTACCCAGGGCGTAACCAATACCGCCCCACGTGTCGGTGTTGATGTCGATGCAGTAGAGATTCAAAGTCGCGCCGCCTCCGGGCGGCGTGCCGTGGATAACGCCGGCGAACCCCTCGTCCTTGGGACTGAAGCCGGTGGTCGGGTTGCCCGCCGGATAGCCGTTCATGACCGGGTCGAACGGATTGTCGGCGTCGGCGATGAATCCCGTCACCCCCTGACCGGGGGACCAGTCGGTAACCGTCATCTCGGTGTTGCCCCGTACCCTCGCTCGCGTCGGGGGCGGTCCGTGTCGGGGGACCGCGCCGGCAGAAGCGACCTGCACCAGGAGCGAGCCCAACGCCAGCACTAGGATCACGGGCACACGCCACCCTCGGCGAGGCACTAGAAATGCCAGAACCGCTCGCGACCATCCACGATTATTCGTCGACCAGCCAACGCTGTCAAAAACGCGTCGCGACACGGCCACCCACCTCTCCACCGTCGACCTCCATCTTGCCCGCATCATATCCTCGACGCACGGTCAGCGGGAAGGGCGCGGGCACCCCTCTTAGAGTGGCGCACACCCCACCGCCCAAGTAACGCTCGCCCCGGGCGCCTGGGCAACGCAAGGGTCCGCCGCGCACGCTGACAACCGCCAACGGCCAGCCCGCGTTCGGGCAACTAGCCCGACGGTAGCCGTACGCGCCGTGCACATCGTGACACCCTATCCTTCGCCCGTCGGAGGCGCGCACCGCCGCCCCCATACGGGTCCGCGGACACCGAACCGGTGGGCGGGCTCGGCACAACCGCTTTTTCTCGCGCCAGCTCGGGCCCGGACTATCGCAATGTCGACGTTTAACGTAGCCGGATCGACCAGTCGAATGTCGCGCGGCAGCGACTGGCTCGACCGCGCGGCACGTACCTGGGAGTCGCGGCCGAGTCGGCTCGGCCGGGGGACGATGGTCGTGTCAGCGATCGTAGTTAGGGAGGCGCTGTGGGACCGCGTCCAAGACGCTCGGAGGTAGAGATGAAAAAGTCCCGCGTGTTTTTCGTGGCAGATCCAGTCGAAGCCCGATCCGTCTGAGGGCCTCCGGATCGGGGAGCGGCAGCTTCGTGGCGTCGAACGAGGTGCCGATGATGTCAACGAGCACGGGGCGGATGTCGCTCAGCCCGCAGGAGCGCGGGTCCTTCGTTTCAGGGGAAACTCCTACGGCTCGCGCAAGGTCAACACGCGGGCTGCGCTTATGAATTGCGTAAGTCGTTCGTCGTGGCCGTAAGTAGTTTTTCTGTACGGCCGATAAGTAGTGCAGCAACAGCAAATCGCCTCGCCGGTCGCGTGAACGACAGAGCGCATGGCGCCGAACGAGACAGTGCCTATATGAGTAGCACCAACCCCGATAACAACCTCACCAGCGCCGAGGTCGAGCACCTCGACACGCTGGAGGCGATTGTGCAACGCGGTCTCGACGCCGATCTCCAGCTCGGGAACGCCTTGGCCGAGATCAGCGACGCATCTCTCTACCGCGGTACCCATCAGACGTTCGACGCCTACCTGCGCGATCGGTGGGGTATTAGCCGCGCGCCCGATAATCAGCTCATCCAGGCCGCTGAGTTAGCGGACCGATCGTCCACCGAGGTAGACCTTCCGCCGCCCGCGACGGAGCCGGAGGAACGTCCGCTCGCGCCGGCTTGTGGGGAAGGTCCCGAGCCAGTCGCCGACCTGTCGGAGCAGGCTTCTCAGGAACTAAGCGACGACGACGTAACCGCCATCGAGGTCCGCCCCACGGTCTACACGCGCGAGCATCCGGCCGACCTCAACCCTGCCCGATGGCCGATTCCCTGGCGGCCGATGGAGTTGGAGGCCGGCAAGCTCGTTTCGTGGTTGGCTGGGCTGCTGACCCATTCAAACGGCACCATCGCGGACGTTGCGCACCACCTCGAGAGTCGCGCCGCCGACCTTGACGACGGCGCTCGCCAGCAGCTGCGTGACGACGTTCTCGCCCTCGACGAGGAGCTCGCCACGGTCAAGGCGCTACTCGCGCCGGTCGACTGGGATGCCGAGCACGAGCGTCTGCTCGCCGGCGAGATCCCACCGTTCGAGCACGACGCCGACGACCAACAGGACGAGTGAGGGCGACCGAGCCAACACCATCGACACCCATCACGTTTGCGCGGCGCGCGGACGTCCCTTTCTTGGGGGTGAACCAAAGCATGTCAGTGAGGGATGATGGTGCCTCTGCAACTGGATCCGCGCGCTCAGCAGCACCGCGCGCACGCATGCTCTGGCGATGAGACATGCGTCCGTACTGACGCACACAGACGGCAAACAGGCGTCTGACCCTCGGCAACACCAACCAACCCATCGACCCGCTAGCTCGAATGCGAACCGCGGTCACAATGCGGGGACTTGAGGCTGCCCGCACGGGAATGGCTACGGACTGTCGCTCCGGTCAGCAACACGGTCGTGACGGCAACCACTGCCGTCACGGCGACGATGAGGAGCAGCGGTCGCAGTCCCTGCCGATGCTTAACGTCCGCCGATGCACCTGCGCGGCGCGGACGACGACGGCGCGGCTAAGGCGCCGGCAGTCCGCGCTTTTCAGAGTGTGCACGGTCCGCCGTCGGCCCGATCGCTTTTGTCGTGTGGCGGCTTTGCGTCGCGCCATCGCGTTGGCGACAAGGGAGACGTCTGCCGATGGCACCCTCGGACGATTCCGTTGCCACGGGCCGAGCGGTCGCGGCTGGCTGCTCCTTGGTGAGGATGCGGTAGTGCGTGATCGGGATCGCGCTCCTGGCGAGCGTGCTCGACATGGAATCGCGGGTTCGATGGATGCCCTCCCAGGCGGTAGAGGTGGGTGGTCAACGTCCAGCTCTCCAAGGGAGGGAGCCATGTCTTCTGCTGTGCAGTTGCTCGATGCTGCCGGCCGTCGCCGCTCGCCGGCGACGTTGCCGGACTTTCACGCCGGTAGGGCGCCCGGGGATAAGGGGCAACGCTAAGCGGCTGACCCGCCGACGGTCGATGAGATCATCGCGGTCATCCGCCACGCCCGTCGCGCACGGTACGGCAATCGCCTCAACGGGTTGATCGTTGTGCTGTGGCGTGCCGGGCTGCGGATGAACGAGGCGCTATCGCTGACCGAGACCGATCTGGAGGAACGGCGCGGGTCGGTTTTGGTCAGGCATGGGAAGAACGATCGTCGCCGCCGGGTCGGGATGGACGCGTGGGGGTGGTCAGCGCTCGGACCGTGGCTGTCCGAGCGCGCGACGTTGCCGGTCGGCCCGTTGTTCTGCGTGATCGCCGGACCCACGCGCGGGCACGCGTGGTCGGCTGGCGCCGCCAGGCTGCAGCTGCACCAGATCGCGGTCGAGGCGGGGGTCCGTAGGCGCTTCGCGCCTCACCAGCTTCGCCATGCGCACGCTGTCGAGCTGTTGCGTGAGGGGATCCCGCTGCCGCTGATTCAACGCCAGCTGGGGCACTCGCACCTCTCCACGACCGGCACCTACCTGCAAGGCTATCTCCTCGGAGGAGATCATCTCCACCGTCCACGCCCGGCGCGTGCGGATGATGCATGCCAGCGCCGGCCTTGCCCTCTAGAGCCTCACGCGGGAGCGCATGACGCGCTCCCGCGACCCGCCAACCGCCGGGCCGCGGCCGGCGATCGCTTCGCGCGTAAGCAGGAACCAGCCGCCACCGGCCCTGCCGTGGCGAAGCGCGAGCCGGCCTCGACCGTCTCAGGCGAGCAGAGCGATCGTCAGCCGTCGGCCGGTGCTAGCCGACCGACACGCTCGTAGCTAACGATTCCAGCGAACGCGCATCTGGCGCCACAAGCAGGAGCCGCTCGCCGACCTCGATCGCGGGGTTCAAGAGACCTGCTTACACGAAACTGGAGTCGCTTGGCGAGCGCGTTGACGGTGCCGTTGGAGTTCTCCTTCGGCTCGCGGAAGCGTGGAAGCAGAAGCTGCTCGATCGTGGCCGCGTAGGCGACGAAGCAGGATCCCGTTTGCTAGAAGGCGCTTGTGATCATCCGTCGCGAGATGTTTGAGGACCGAGCCGCAGTCGACGCCGTGACTTCGGCTGCGTTTGGCCGGCCCGGGGTTGATGGAGAGCCGGTGGAGACGCGTCTCGTCCGCGCGCTTCGCGATGATGCGGGGTGGATCTCGACGTTGTCGATGGTTGCGGAGCGTGACGATCGGATCATCGGCCACGTCGTCTGCACTCGCGGGCGCGTCGGCGTACTCGACGCACTCGGGCTCGGACCGATCAGCGTCCTGCCGAGCCGTCAGCGGCAGGGTGCCGGCGAGGCGCTCATGCACGCTGTCATCGGGGCGGCCGACGCCGCCCGCGAGCCGCTGATCGCCTTGCTCGGGGATCCCCGTTTCTATATCCGCTTTGGTTTCGTCCCAGCGTCGGAGCTTGGGGTAGAAGCTCCTGATCCTGCCTGGGGTGAGCACTTCCAGGTACGGACATTGACGGACTGCCCGCCCGTGGTCGCTGGCGCGTTTCGATACGCAGCGCCATTCGCAGACTTCTAACTGCAGGGGGGCCGGGCGAGGCGTTCGGTGTGTGCACCAGTGCCGCTTTACGACCGACCGGTCGCGTCGAGCTTCAGCGCGCCGGCGATCTGAGTCCCGCTTCGGGCTGGCGGAGACCCAGAGCAGCAGCGTCGCGACCAGACCCGCGTCGGCGACGAAGCAGAAGTGTCACCCTGCGCCTGAACGCTGCGGGGTGGCAGGACTGATGGTCGGCTGCCGTGGACTACTCAGTCAGCTGCTTGATGCTGGCCAGTTCGCCATCGACTACGGTCATCTGCGCGGCGACGGCCTGCTCGGGCGTGCTGGGCTCAAAGAACAGCGTGAACAGCACTTCGCTGCCCGGCCCGTTGCTGATCACCCGTGCGAACGCACCACGCGTCCGGTCATCGGCACTGAGGATGTCCAGGGTCCGGGACTGCGGGTTGCTGGCCAGGACGATCTCCGCCTCTCCACGCTCGGTTGTCGCGACCCAATTTTTGTCGCTGGGACGGATCGTGGTCGCGAACGCGGGCGCCCAACGCGGAATGTTGGTCGCATCGGCGATGAACCGATGAACCTCCTCGGGCGGCGCGTCGATCGCGATCGATCTGGTCTCACTGCGTTTCAACTCCGAAGTAGTAAGCATGCATAGATCATCCGCTAATACATACTGTCTGTCAAGCAGTCGTATCCTGTTCTCATGGATCAGGACAAGGATCTCGGCGCCCTGTTCGGTCAGATCACCCGCCGGCTGATCGAAGCAGAGCGGCCGTTGCTGCAGGCCGAAGGTCTCTCGATGTGGGAGTACATCGTCGTGTCTGAACTCGCCCGGCACGCCGCGCCATCGCAGCTGGTGCTCGCGCAGCGGATCCGCTACGACAAGACCCGGCTGATCGGGCTGATCGACGGACTGAGCGACCGCGGTCTCGTGCGTCGGACCGCAGACCCCGCAGACAGACGGGCGCACGCGATCGCGCTCACCGACCACGGCGCGGCCGTCCACGCCCGCGCACGCGAGCGCGTCCGGGCAATGGAAGCCGACCTCCTGATGTCCTTCGGCGACCAAGAGCGGATGCTCCTGCGCTCAATGCTCACCCAACTCGCCGCCGACGGTGACGATTGACGCGGACACGCTCGAGCGCCCAACCGCGCCCAGCAACGAGCCGCGTCAGCGGGCAGACCGGCCTGGCGAGCACGGCTCCTCTGCGGCAGCGGCCCCGTGAAGCGGAAGCGGTGACCTGGCGCGTCCTCGGGCGACGTTGCAGAAGTACTGTCAGCGCTACGTGGAGTAGTCAGACGAGATGTTTGAGATAGCTGCGTTCACGATCTCCGGGCCGTCTTTGACGGCTCGTCGGCTGCGGGCCGGAGTAGTAGGCGGGTGTAGGGGCTTGATGGTGCTAGGTCAGGAATAGCGCCGTGCGCGCCCACGCATCGGCCGCGGCTTGCGGGTCAAAGCCTGGGCGGCCCAGCGAGCAGAAGCGGTGCCCGATGCCGGGGTAGGTGATGACCTGGGCGTCAGGCTGCCAGGCACGGAGGGCGTCGATGTCGGATCCCGGGACCAGTGGGTCTGCTTCGCCGGCGAGGATCAGCAGACGGCCGGTGACCGGCAGGCTGCCGGTCGGCTCGGGGCGTGATGCGGCGATGGCGGTATCTGCAAGCCAACCCGCGTACATCGCGACGCAGGCACGGAGACCGAGCAGTGCTGCGGCGAGGATCGCGACGTGCCCGCCAAACGACATTCCGACGGCGATCGATGGTGCTCCCGAGTCGGCCTCGGGTCGGTCGCGGGCCGCGTCCAGCGCGTCGCGTACGTCGCTGACGAGCTCAAGGCGAGTGAGTTCGCTGATCAGGGCAAGGCCTCGGCGGCGACCCTCCTCGTCCTCTGGCAGTGGCGCGCCGGGCGCGCGCCGGTGCAGCAGGTCGGGAGCGATCGCGACGTATCCCATCGTGGCGACGTGCTCGGCGGCGTCGCGCTGCACGTCGGTGAGCCCGAACAGCTCACCCAGCACCACGGCGGTGGGGCACCGTTGATCGCCCTCAGGCCAGGTTACGAACGCCGGCATCAGACTGCCGTCAAGCGTCGAGAGGGTGATGTCGGCGGCGGGCATGCGCCAATCGTAGTCGGCTTTCTGGCATGCCAGTAACGACTTTGTGGAATGTGTAACATGCCTGATGCTCATGCTTGACTACTCAGTCGGAGACCTTCGCGTCCTGCGCGCGGTGGCTCAACGCGCTTCTTTCACGGCTGCCGCAGCGGAGCTCGGCTACACGCAGTCGGCGATCTCCAAGCGGATGGCGGCGCTGGAAACGACGGCGGGCCACGCGCTCGTGGTCCGCGAGCGCAGAGGCGTCCGACTCACCCGCGCCGGCGAGGTTCTACTGCGCCATGCCGCCGCCGCCCTCGAGGCGATGGAGGACGCCGAGCGCGAGCTCAACAACGAACACGCGACTGGGGTCCGGCCTGTCCGGCTGGGAGCGTTCGCGAGCGCGGCAGCGGGCGTCGTGCCGCGCGCCCTTGATCGCCTCGCGCGCGATCGACCCGACATCGTGCTCACTTTGCGCGAGGGCACAAGCGCGGTTCTCACGCGCGCTCTGCGCGCCGGTAGCCTCGACCTCGCGCTGCTGGCCGGCGTCGCTGCCGACGCGCCGCCTGACGACCGCGAGCCGGCTCTCGAGGTCGAGATCCTGTCCGAAGGACCTCTGCGGGTTGCCGTCGGCGCGAGTCATCGTCTGGCCGGGCGATCACGCGTGAGCGCGGCGGAACTCACTGGCGAGCGCTGGGCCGCGGCACGCTCAGAAGGACTGGAGCGGCTGCTCGGCGTGTGGCCGAGCTCGGCCGGCCGGGCGGACGCGCCATATGTGGTGCGTGATTGGCTGACCAAGCTCCGGCTCGTGGCGAGTGGGGCGGCGATCACCACCGTCCCCGACGTGCTCGTGCCTGCGCTGCCGCCGGACGTTCGAGCCGTGAGCGTGGGTGACAGCTCCGTGGAGCGACGGCGGCTCCTGCTCGCCCGCATGCCCGGCGTCGCGAGGCCCGAATCGGCGACTGTCGCGGTGGCGCTCCGCGATGCCGCGGTCACACCGTGAGCGGAGCCAGCCCCGGATGCGTGCTTGCCCATGAGCCGAATCGTGGCCAGAGCGCCGCATCACCCGAATCCAGAGCCCCAAACGGCCGCCGGTTTGCGGAGCATGGAACCCGGGCATCGGCGCTGCGACGTGCTTGCAGGTGCGGTAATCCGTAGCCGACGGACCAGCGGTCTGGAGGGGGCGGGGGCAGGGTTGGCTGGTTAGCGGCGGGCGAGCCTGTGGCGCTGTCGTGTCGTGAGATGACTTTCGGCGATCTCGGGGAGGAGTTCGAGTAGAGCGATCGTTGCTGGTGAGCGGTGCACGCCGGCTAGCGTTGCGGCGGCGATCGTGCGCATCGGAGCCGAGCTTCCGAGGTTATGGATCGCGATGTCGGCGCGCAGGTTGGTCAGCGCAAGCTCGGGAACGACGGCAATACCAGGTGTTCCTTGACCGCGACCCCACGCCCATCAACGTCACCGTCAACCCCGACGGATCGTTCACCACCGCGCCGATCACCCTCGACAACAACCAATACTGGTACCGAGGACGCCACTATCTGTCGATCAACCTGCAGACCGGGATCGACATGAAGACGACGGTCTACCAGCTCACCAGCTGACCCCGGGAAGGCTGCTTCATCGGCGCCATCTTCTCGCGGCCGTGCTGGCTGCTTCTGTCGGTGCTGGCAGCCGGCCTCACCGCCGGCGCTCTTGGTGATGAACACCCACGCGATCCGAGCGAAGCGGACCGACCGCAACCTCGTCGCGTGATCTTCCGTTCGAGGCGCACGCCCCACCGTGGGACTGCTGGTTGCAAGCCGAGGGCAGTGAAGCCACCGTGCCGAGCGAAACACGGTGCTGTCCGGCCGGGGGAGAGGTCCTTCAGAACGACGCGGCCGCCTCAACCATGTGCTCCATCTTGGCGCTCAGCACCGGCCGGCTACGTGCGGGGTGTCGCCCGAAGCCGCACGACGGTGAGATCCACAGCCGCTCCTCGCCCACCACCCGCGCCCAGTCGGCAGCGCGGTCGTGGATCTTCTTGACCGTCTCGATCCCGTAGCTGGCTTCGTCCACGATTCCCGCCGCCAGCTCCATGCTCTGCGGCATGTCGGCGAACGCATCGCGCTCCAGGTACTCGGCGAAGTAGCTGCACTCGAGCGTCGCGATGTCGATCACGCCATCCAGCTCCTGGAGCAACGGCACCCATGAAGCGTTGCGCACGATCGGCGAGATTGGCCTGCCCTTGAAATTCCCGTTGCAGATGTGCAACCCCCGGGTCACGCCATCAACGCCCTCGAAGCACCCCGCGACCATCGGGGACAGGTCCTCGGGGCTCACCAGACCCTCGTTGAGGAGCATCCCGAAGAACGGCACGTCAAGCTGCACGTGCGGACAGCCGGCGTCGGCCAGCTCGCGGATCTCGCGGTTGACGATGCCGACCAGGTTCGGCATCTGGCGCGCGAGCTCCTCGCGCTGATCCTGTGCGTGCACGGTGATCTCGAGCGGCCCCACCACGGTCGCCTTCCGCACACCGCCCGGCAGCTTCGACTCGCGCCGGTAGGCGGCGGCATACCCAAGTCCCTGGGGTGCCGAGAGCTCGCCCGTGATGACCGCGTGCGCCAGGTCGTCGTAGTCGAATGGATCAGGCTCATCCGGCTTGTCGATCTCGAACCCGTGGAGGACCCGCTGCATATGATCGATGAAGTTGTCGGTGAAGTACTCGCCGCCGGTCCACTCGTCGAGACCGAGGGCACGCTGCTCATCGATCGCCGCAGCGGCGGCACGGTTCAGCAAATCATCGCTCTGCTCCAGATCGAGCTCACCGCGGTGGTAGCGAGCGAGCTGATCTTCGTGTTCGTCGAGCTTCCACCAGGATCCAACCACCGTGGTTCGCAGCGCCATCGACCGCTCCTTCCTGTCCCAGAGTCTTGTGGTAACGCCCCGGTGGAGCAGGAGTAGACCACAAACGCGCGCGGCGCTATGTAGCGCTTGATTTGCGTTCGTCGCAAAACAGCCGAGCGACGTTGCGCGATCGTCCGCGGCGCGCGCGTCGGGCGCAGCTCGGGAAGGGGTCGCGTGCGCACTTGGATACCGTCGGGCGGCCCGCGCCGACCACTGCTAGTTGCATGGACAGGAGCAGCGCGTCGCCAGAGCTGTCATCTCAAGCGTTGATCGCGCCCAGCCGAGCGCGAGCGCTTGAAGACTCGGACACGGGGACCAGCCGCCCCGCCTTGCCCAAGACGTGCGGGGCCATGTTTCCGTAGACAGCCTCGTACTGTCCCGCGTTGATGAGGTAGGTCTCGTGCCAGATACCGGTGCGGCTGGTCCGTCCTACTCGGCGCCAGTACTGGCGCCACACGTCCAAGTGAGGATCGTCCTTGTCCTTGGCGACACAAGGTGCCGCGGAGCTTTGAAAGAGCCGATGAACCACTACGCGACGACGCCGGTAAAGTCCGCCGCAGCCAGCTGCGAGCAGTTCGTCTCGCTCGTCAGTCCGTGCCGACGGTTCCGCCGCCGCTGGCGGCGTCGCCACCGCGGGACGCGGCCACAAAGGCCTTCGGCTCCGTGCTCAGCCAGTGGAACGTGTGGGCCTAAGCTCGGCGTCGGGAGCGTGGTCGTCGCTCCCAGACGGGCGAGGGTCGACTTCGGGACGGCTCCTCGACCAAGAATCACGACGCGCTGGCCGCCATCCTGCCAATACACGGATGCTGCGATGCGACCGTGGCGAGTGACTTCGTCGGCCGGTCCCCGGGCCGAGCTGACGTGGGGCGAGTTGCTCCACATGTGGCCGCTCGCCCGGGGATCGCTGCCGCTATGTGTGAGTGTCTAGCGAGCTCTTGTGGGGTCGTCGTAGGGGTCCGATCCGATCTTTCGTCCTTGGGTGGGGTCGTCGTAGGGGTCCGATCCGATCCTCCGCCCTTGGGTGGGGTCGAAGGAACGAGTGTCGAGCTCCTCGCGCCTGGCGTGGGCCGGATCTCGGTCAAGGGTCGTCCGCTCCTCGCGTTCGGAGTGGCTTGGCTTGAGGTCGGGAGCAATGATGGTTGTCATGGTGTTTGGTCTCCTTTGGGTATTGGGGTTATGGAACGGTTCGATCTCCTCGGCGGCCAGCGGGGATGACCGTCTGCACCAGACCGGTGACGACGTCGTAGACGTGCCCGGAGACGGTGACGCGCGGGGAGATCGCGGGTGCGGAGCGCAGGCGCTCGACGTCCCGCGTGACGGTCGCCACGGGGTCGAGGACGGCGTGCTCGCGTAGGGTCGATTCTTGGGCGCCGATCCGCTGCGCGTAGCGGCGTCGAAAGGCGTCGTCCGCGAGCGCGCCGGTTCCGCACTGGGTGTGGTGGATCACGGCGACCTCGAACAGCGGACCGTCGGGCAGGAGGTTCTCGGCGAGCTGGCCGATGAAGGCGACATCGTTGATGACCTCCGGGGTGACCCGCCCGCCGACGTTGCGGACGACCATCGCGTCGCTGACGCCGAGGCCGAGGAAGTGCGCTGGGTCGACGCGCGGGTCGAGGCAGGTGATCACGAACAGGCTCAGGTTGGGGAAGACGACGGCACCGCGGTGGCCGCCGGCGGCGGCGAAGGCGCGGTTGCGCTCGAGCGCGGCCTCGAGGTTGGCGGGGGCCGGCTGGCTCGGGCTGGCCAGTTCAAACCCGCTCGCCCGGCCGATCCTGGAGCCGGCGGCGGTCCCGCGCGGGGTGAGTTGCTGGCTGCTCATGGTGTTCTGTCTCCTGTCGCTTGGGGGTGGGGGTCAGCTGTGCGCTGCGGCTGTGGCGGGCGTGCGCAGTGCTGGCAGCTCTGGCGTGTCGTCGCGGCTGGCCGCCGGTTGGGTGGGCAGCAGCGCCAGCGCCATCACGGCGCCTGCGGCTGCGACGCCGGCGGCAACGTAGTTGGCGGCGGTGAACCCATGGAAGAAGGCCGAGTTAGCGGCGTTGTGGATGTCTGACGCGAGCAGCGGGTCGCCGGCGTGGGTCAGCTTGCCTGCGACTGTGAGCGCCGCACCGACCGATGCGTGCGCGGTCCGCACGACGCTCGCAGGCAACTCCCCGGGGAGCCCGCCAGCGAGCCGGCTGGCGTACAGCGAGGCGTACACGCTGCCGATCACGGCGACGCCGAGGGTGCCGCCCAAGAGGCGCGTGGCGTCGTTGACCGCCGACCCGACGCCGGCCTTCGCCTTCGGGACGACGCCCATGATCGCCTCGGTCGCGGGCGCGCTGGTGAGTCCCATCCCTGTCCCGAGCACGACCATCTGGGCGGCGATCGTCCCGTAGCCGGTCGTGACTGATGAAGTCGAAACCCATAGGTAGAACGCGGCCATCAGGAACAGCCCGGAGGCAACGATCAGCTTCGTCCCGAAGCGGATAGCCAGCTTGGTGCCGACGATCGAGGAGATCGCGACGGATGAGGCGACCGGCAGCAGGCGCACGCCGGTCGACAGCGGGCCGTAGCCCTTGACGAACTGGAATAGCTGGGTGGCGAGGAAGATGAACCCGGACAGCGCGAAGAACGAGATCGCGACCGACGCGCTAGCGGCGGTGAACCGCGGGTTACGGAACAGGCTCACGTCGAGCATCGGCTGCTCGCTGCGCCGCTCCCAGGCCACGAACGCCGTCGCCAGCACTGCGGTAAGCGCGAAGCTGCCGAGCGTCCGGGCGCTGCCCCAACCGTGGTTCGGGGCCTCGATGATCGTGTAGACGAGCAGCCCGATTGTCGCGGTCGACAGCGCGAATCCGGCCCAGTCGGTGTGGGACGCGTTCGGGTCACGCGAGGTCGGAACGTGGCGGGCGACCAGGACACCGGCGATGGCGGCGATCGGCACCATCGCGAAGAAGATGCTGCGCCAGTCGGAGAGCTCGAGCAGCCAGCCGCCGATGATCGGTCCGAGTGCGATCGCCACGCCCGTGATCGCGCCCCACAAGCCGATCGCCCGGGCGCGCTCGCCCCGCTCCGTGAACACATTGGTGAGCAGAGACAACGTCGACGGAAACACCATCGCCGCACCGACGCCCATCACCGAACGCGCCGCGATCAGCGCGCCGGCGCTGTCCATCAGCCCGCCCGCCAGGCTCGCCAGACCAAACACCGACAGGCCGGCGAGCAGCATGCCCTTGCGCCCGAACCGGTCAGACAGGCTGCCCACGGCCAGCACCGATCCGGCGAACAGCAAGTTGAACGCGTCAACGACCCACTGCAGCTGCGAGTTGGACGCGTGTAGTTGGCGCACGAGCGACGGCAACGCGACGTTGACGATCGTCGTATCGAGGTTGATCACAAACGCCGCCAACAGCAGCGAGATGAGGATCAGGGGCTTGCGTTTCATTACTCCTCCTCTGGGGGGCCAACTTGCGTCATGCAAGGCAGACTAAGCGGGACTCTGGCTTTTGTCAAGCAAGTCAGCTACGATTGGAGGGTGCTCCAACGCGACTATCCAGACCAGGTTTGCTCGATCGCGCGATCCCTAGAGGTCATTGGCGAGCGCTGGACGCTGCTGATCCTCCGCGACGCCCTTGTCGGCCTCACGCGGTTCGAGGAGTTCCAGGCGAAGCTCGGGATTGCCTCCAACGTCCTCACCAACCGGCTCAAGCGGCTGTGCGACGAGGACCTGCTCGAACGCGTTCCGGATCCAGAGCGCCCCGGCCGGCCGAAGTACGTGCTCACCGACAAGGGACGCGAGCTCGGGCCCGCTCTGATCGTGCTCATGAAATGGGGCGACCGGCACTACCCGACCCCGGGCGGCCCACCCCGGCTCACCCTCCACGCCGGCTGCGGAGGCAACATCGGCCCAGACCTTCGCTGCGACCGCTGTGGCAAACAAGCGGCGCGCGGGGAGATCGAGCTCCCGCCTGGCCCGGGGGCGCCGCGCGGCGAGCACGCCGGACGATGAGTATGGGCCCGCGGCGGCCGTCCGGTGAGATGCGCGGTATTGGCGACAAGCAGGGCGCTGGAACGAGGCGGGTGAGACCGCATCCGTGCTCGAGCAGGTTTTGAACGGTCACCACTGACCATTTGCCGTCCGGAGAGGGGACTGTCCCACGGGGCCCAGTCCCCTCTCGGGGCGGTGCGGCAATGTCGCTGATCGTTAACTGCCAGTGTGCGGTGGCGCGGCAGGCAGTTGCACCGTGACGCAGAGCCCGCCAGCGGCCCGGGGGGTGAGGGTGAGGGTCCCGTCGTGTGCGTGGGTGATGCTTTTGACGATGGCCAGGCCGAGGCCGACACCTGCGTGGTCGGTGCGTGTGCGTTTGCTGCCGCGAAGGAACGGCTCGCCAAGCGTGGAAACCAACTGTGGGGTGAGCGTCTCGCCGGTGTTCTCGACAGTGAGCACCACACTCTCGGGGCGAACGCTGGTCGTGACCCACACGCTGCCCTGGTCAGGGAGATTGTGGACGATCGCGTTGTGCACGAGGTTCGTGGCCATCTGCACCAGGAGGGTGGGTGAGCCGATGGTCGGGGTCGCGTCGCCGGAAGTCTCGATGGTGAGGCCGCGTTTTTCTGCGAGGGGCAGGAGCGTTTCAGTGGCTTCTTCGGCTATGAGCGACAGGTCGACGTGTTCTGGGGTGAAGGTCCGTTGGTCGGCGCGGCTGAGCAGGAGCAATGCTTCAGTGAGGTCAATCGCTCGGCTGTTGACGACGTGAAGGCGGTCAACAAGCTCGCCGCTGTTGCGGTTCGGGTCGTTGCGGGCGACGTCGAGAAGTGTCCGGGTGACCGCTAGCGGGGTTCGCAATTCGTGGGAGGCGTTGGCTGCGAATCTCTGCAGTTCGGCGTCGTGCGCTTGGAGCCGCGCGAGCATGGCATCGAAGCTGTCGGCGAGTTCGCGAAACTCATCGCTGCGGCCTTGCAACTCGATCCGGTGCGAGAGCGACCCGCTCGCGGCCATGCGGATGGCGTCGGTGATGCGGCTCAGGGGGGCGAGCATCCGGCCGGCGAGAAGCCACCCTCCCACGAGACCGAACACGAGCAGGAACACCAGCACTGCGGCTGCCCTCGGAGCGAAAACGTGCAGGAGGTTGGACCGGATGGGAAAAACGTGAAGAGGGATACTTCCGGTGCTCCCGGGGACGATAAGCGCTTGGTCGGGGACGTAACGCAGGAGGAATACCCATACGGCGGCGAGCAGCAAGGCGCCTGCGAGCATGAGGAAGCCGGCGTAGCTGAGGGTGAGTTTGAGGCGAACACTCAGCCCAGGGGCTCTATCCACGGTCTCCTCCTTCATGCTCGGTGTCTGGTTCGGTGCTCGATGCGGTACCCGACGCCGGGCACGGTGGCGATGATCGAGGGTTCGCCGAGGCGTTTGCGCAGTGCCGAGACGGTGATGCGCACGGCGTTGGTGAACGGGTCTGCGTTCTCATCCCACGCCCGTTTCAGTAGCTCTTCGGCGCTGACGACACCGCCTTCGGCAGCGACGAGAACTTCGAGCACGGCGAACTGCTTGCGGGTGAGCGCGACGTAGCGGCCGTCGCGGTAGACCTCGCGGCGGAACGGATCCAGACGCAGACCCGCGATCTCTCGCACGGGCGGCCGGTGGTGGGCGCGCCTGCGGTCGAGCGCTCTGAGACGGAGCACGAGCTCTTGGAGTTCGAACGGCTTGGTGAGGTAGTCGTCGGCGCCGAGTCCGAACCCGGAGGCCTTGTCGTCGAGCCGGTCGGCAGCGGTGAGCATCAGGATCGGCATGCCGCTGCCGGAGGCGACGATGCGTCTGGCGATCTCGTCACCGGAGGGACCGGGGATGTCGCGGTCGAGGACGGCGATGTCGTAGGCGTTGACGCTCAGCAGCTCCAGCGCGGTGTCGCCGTCACCGGCGATGTCGGCCGCGATCGCTTCCAGGCGTAGGCCATCGCGGATGGCTTCTGCCATGTAGGGCTCGTCCTCGACGATCAGCACGCGCATGCCCTCGGATGCTGCCAGCCCGAACATATCGTCGGCTTATCGAAAAACGCATACGTCCTGGCAACACCCGGCTGCCTTGACTGGGAGGCGTGACCTACAGCCAACCCGCACGAACCGCCGCCCGCCGTACGCGAGCGACCGTGTACGCGCGGCGTCGCCGCCGTGTGCTGCTCGGCGCGGTACTCGCTCTTCTCCTCGCCGCCACGGCGTTTGCGGGAGCCGGCCACCCGCTCAACGGCGAGGCCCACCCGCTCAGCGACGACGGTCGCACCTACCTGTCGCCGGTCGGGTGGCCGCAGCAGGGACAGGCGGCGTTCGTGCTCGGCAACGGCCGGCCGGCGGCGAGCCCGCACGAGCAGCCGGTCCCGATCGCCAGCCTGGCGAAGGTGATGACCGCCTACCTGACCCTCAAGCGCTACCCGCTGAGCGGCGCACAGGACGGGTTCACGATCACCGTCACTGCGGCCCAGGCGCAGGCCGAGGCCAAGGACGCCAGGCAGGGCCAGTCGGTCGTGGCGGTGCGGGCCGGCGAGCGGCTGACCGAGCGCCAGCTGCTCGAGGCGCTGCTGATCCCCTCCGGCAACAACATCGCCCAGATGCTCGCCGCCCAGGTAGCGGGCAGCCAGACCCGCTTTATCGCCGAGATGAACGCCGAGGCCCGCGCGCTCGGGATGGACCACACGATCTACACCGATCCCAGCGGGTTCGATCCGAGCACGGTCTCCACCGCCGCCGACCAGCTGCGCGTCTTCCAGCGGACGATGCGCTTCCCGGTCTTCCGCCAGATCGTCTCGATGGCCAGCGTGACGCTGCCGGTCGCCGGCACGCTCACCAACTACAACCCCCTGATCGCCGAGGGCTACGCCGGCAAGACCGGGTCAGACTCCGCGGCGGAGGGGTGCCTGGCCTTCTTCACCCACGTGACGCTCGGCGGGCGCCGGCAGACCGCGGTCGGTGTGGTGATGGGGCAGGGGGAGGGCAGCGACACGCCGGCACTCCTGGCCGCCGCGGGCGAGACCGCCGAGCAGCTGGTCGACTCCGTCGCCCCGACGATCCGCGTGCCCACGACAGCGGCGTCTGGCGCGGCTCGTGGCCGTGGACGAGACGCCGGCCCCCATGACCACCCGCAGCTACTCGCTACCGGTCGCGGCTCGGCACACCACTGAGTCGTCCAGAAGATCGCGCCGGCCGGTAAGCCCGGTTGCTCTGCTCGCGATCCCGCCCCCTTCAAAGAGGCCCCGCAGTTGGCGAGGAGTAGGAGCCGGGAGCGGCTGGCGCACGGGACGTGCTCTCACGTCAACACGTGCATGGTGGCGCGACGCCGTCGCGTGTCTGGCCCGGGTCGCGCAGGATCTCGATGTATCCGTCCGTTCCATGCACGCGGATCCGCTGCCCATCCCGGATCAGGTTCGTGGCATGCTCAACTCCCACGACCGCCGGCAAGCCGTACTCGCGTGCGATTACCGCGCCGTGGGTCATCAGGCCCCCGACCTCCGTCACCAGGCCTTTGATCGCGAGGAACAGGGGTGTCCAGCTGGGATCGGTGTAGGTGGTGACGAGGATGTCGCCGGCTTCGATGTCGGCCTGCGCGATGTCTCGGATGACGCGGGCGCGCCCTTCGATGGTCCCGGCGGAGACCGGTAGGCCGATCAGCGCGCCTGTGGGGACATCGTCGCGTCGGTAGGCCCCGGCGATGACCTCGCCGTCTGAGGTGAGCACGCGGGGCGGCGTGAGCGCTTGGTAGGAGCGAAACGCGTCCTTGCGCTGGCGGATCAGCTGCCGGTCCACTCGGCGGGTGCTCACGACGTCGTGGAGCTCGTGGAAGGTGAGGTAGAAGATGTCTTCCTTGTCACGAAGCACGTCTGCCTGCACGAGGCGCTCGGCTTCTTCCAGCAGCGCCTGCTTGTAGACGAAGTAGCGGCTGACGATGCCGTACTTGGGGTACTCGCGGTAGCCGCTGAAGGTCCGGACGCGGTCGATCATCCGCTTGGCCTCTTTGGCCTTCCTCACTCCGTCTGCCAAGGCGCGCAGGCGCTCCAGCAGCTCTTGTTCCTTGCTCCGGGCCGCTTGCCGCCCTTGTTCGAGGCGCCGCTTGGCCTCGCCGGGCGTGAAGTTCCTGATGTTGTCGAGGATCAGCGGCACGAGCGTGGTGGGACGCTCGCTCCATCGTGGCCTGGTGATGTCGATCTCGCCGACGCAGCGCATGCCGTACTTCTCGAGGTAGGCCCGGATCGCTTCCTGCGCTTCCCGCCCGCCCGCGAGCTTCGCCAGTTCGTCCAGGAAGGCCTCGTCCTCGCAACCGTCGTCCTCGACGTGTTGCAGGAACCCGATGACGTGCGGATGCGGGCGAATCACGTCCGCGACGTCCAGCAGCGCCAGCCCCATCTCAGACGTGACGTTGCCGGGGGCGGACAGCGTGAGCGTGTCGGCCGCGTTCTTCTCGCCCAGCCACGCCTCCAGCTGCTCGTTGAGCCACCAGGTGGCCTGCATGCCCGCCATGATCGCCTGAAGGCTCAGCGGATCGCCGAGGAGTCGCTTGTGCTCCTTGAAGGCCTCCAGCAGAAAGTCGAACAACGCTGGCCCGGACTCCGTCTGGATATCGCGCTTCAGGGCGGCGATCGAGACCCGGTTGCGCTCGATCAGCTCGGTGACGATCGCCGGATCGGCGTCGATCTGAGCGGGCGCGCCCCCGACCGGCGGCCCGCCCGGGCGGGCGGGTCCATATCTGGGAGCGCGGGGAGGAAGTCGCCGCGTTCGAGGATGGTCTGCAGCGCGTCCCCGATCAGCGGATCGCCTCTCCCCAAGACCTCTAGGAGACCTACCCGAGTCGTCGGCGAAGCCAGTCGTTGGGTGACGTCGACGAACAGCCTGCCACCGGCCTCGTGCATCGGCGCCATGGCCGTCAGCTGCCACACGGAGACCCCCAGGGGCCTCATCGCCTCGGTCATCATCTGCCCATGACCGACTGAGACGTACACGTGGTTCTCTCGGTCGGCGGCCTCAGGGATCGGGAACAGCGTCGTGATCGGCCGGCTCTGGACGATCCAGAAGTCGCCCTCGGCCAGGCACCATTCGATGTCCTGCGGGTGTCCGAAATGCGCTTCGATCCGCCGGCCCAGCTGCACGAGCCGCACGACCTGCGCGTCCGTCAGCGCCGGCTGCTCCTGCCGCGCCGGCGCGACCGCCAGTTCTTCGGTCCCGCTCACCGGCGAGGCGTGGATCGCACGCTGCTTGGTAGCGACCACCCTCGCGACGACCTCGCCGTCCCGCACCTTGAAGGTGTCCGCGTTCACGCGGCCGGAGACCAGCGCCTCACCGAGACCGAAGCTCGCCTCCACAGAGGCAACCTTCCGGCTGGAGGTGACGGGGTCGGCCGTGAACAGGATTCCGGCAGCCTGCGGGACGACCATCTGCTGCACGACCACGGCCATCTGGACCTTGCGATGGTCGAAACCGTTCCGCAGGCGGTAGGTCACGGCCCGCTCGCTGAACAGCGAGGCCCAGCACCGGCTCACGTGCTGGAGGACGGCCCCCGGGCCTACGACGTTCAGGTAGGAGTCGTACTGGCCCGCGAAGGATGCGTTCGGCAAGTCCTCCGACGTCGCGCTCGATCGAACGGCGCAGGCCGCCTGCTCGCCGAGCCGGGCCAGCGCACGCGCAATCGCCAACGCAACATCGTCAGGGATCGCGATCCCCTCAACGGCCCGACGGATCTCCGCGCTCAGCGCGCGGATCGCCTCCCCGTCCTCCGGCTCCAAGCGCGAGAGCCGAGCGAGCCGATCGTCGATCGACGGCGCTCCCGCCAGGATCCGCTCGAACGCCTCCGTCGTCACGCATAATCCAGGCGGCACGAGGATGCCTTCGATCCGCGAAAGCTCCCCCAGAAGTGCGCCCTTGCCGCCAACGACGGCAACGTGGGTGTGGTCGATCTCCTCGAGATCCAACACGTAGCCCATCCGCTCACCTCCCTCGGAGTTGACCTGGTCAACTCCGCTCCTGTTCATTGGTTCGATCGCGCGGCGGGCGATTATGCGGCATGAATCAGGCCCTCATGAGAGCGCTCTGTTTGGTGTAAATTGGAGGTGGGGAGGCAGGGAGAGTGGTCGCGATCACCCTCGGCGACATACGCAACCGCTGAGTCGCTCTGAGCCGCGCCCGCATCGCACCAGCGGGCGCAAGGGCACGCGAAGATCAAGCGGTCCCCGTAAGCGTTCGATCGGCTACCGGGACACCCGCTGCGCAGCTAACCCGCGCGTCACGACTCAAGCCGTCGAGCCGCGGATAGGAGCGGGCTTGCGTGCCTCCCGGCCGAGCTTCACCGCCAGACGCGAGATTGGGAGTGGAACGTCTGAATATGGCGGTTGTCAACAGGTCGATGATCGATGTATGCTTGTCGGCGTGAGGCTTCGTCCCCCAGGCGCGGAACAGGAGGCACCTCGGACGTCGAGGAGTGGGCGTCGAGGTTGGCGGTCGGCCGCGCTGCTCGCAGCTCTCGTTGCCTTGGGCTCGGATTGGCGGCGTGCGGGGGCGGGTCCCCCAACGCCTCTTCGAACCCCGCGAGCCTGGCGATTTCCGGCTGCTCGCCCGCGGGCTGTTCCAGCCCGGGCGCGTCAGCGGCAGCGGAGGCGATCGCGGTCAAGTTCTCCGGCTGCATGCGCTCTCACGGGGTCACCGACTTCCCCGACCCGACCATCGGGTCCAACGGCCTGCCCACCTGGGGGCCCACGCTCAATGTCAACGGTGGGGCGCCGGCGTACAAGGCGGCTCGACAGGTCTGTAAGAAGGACCTGCCCAGCCTCGGGGCGTCCACGCCCGCCGAAAAGGCGACGGCCAATGCCGCGGCGCTCAAGTACTCCAGCTGCATGCGGTCCAACGGCGTGCCCGACTTTCCTGATCCCAAGGGCCAAGGACTGATCCAGATCAACGCGACCGGCACCCTCGAGCCGAATTCGCCCCAGTACCAGAAGGCCCAGACGGCCTGCAGGAGTCTCGAGAACGGCTTCGCCGAGCAGTCGAGCACCGCAGTCTCGTCTGCGTCCGGCGGCGCGGGAGGCGGCTCGTGAGGCCATCGGGCGTCACGATTGAAAAAGCGTTTGTGCAACGCCGGGCAGCGAGCTTGACAATAGGTTGTCTCTCGACATATCGTGTGGGTGTGGAGCTTCGGCCACCGAGTTATTTCGCCCTCGCCGCGCTGATCGACGGTCCGTTGCACGGCTACGCGATCGCGCAGCGCGCCCGCGAGCTCTCGGGCGGGCGGGTGCGCCTTTCGACCGGAACGCTGTACGCGCTGTTGGAACGCGCGCTCTCAGAGTCGCTGGTGATCGCCGGTGAGCCGTATGTCGCGGGTGGGCGCCAGCGCCGCGACTACACGCTGACACCGGCCGGTCGGGCGCTGCTGGCCGACGAGGCAGCGCGGCTGGCGCACGCCGCCAGAGCGGTCTCCAGTCGTCTGCGCGCAACCTCACAGACGGTGCTGACGTGATCCGCGAGCGGATCGGCCAGGCCGCGTTGCGCGCCTACCCGCCCGCGGTGCGCCAGACGCGTGGGCTGGAGATGCTGGGGATGCTGCTCGACGCCGGTGAGCAATCCAGCCGGGCGTTTGTGCGCGAGAGCGGGTCGCTCGTGCTCGGCGGTTTGCGTGAGCGCCGGGCTATCACCGCGGGCGCGGGAACCCGCCGGCTGGTTGCCGACGCATGCTGCCAGGCAGTGATCATCTTCTTGATGCTGTGGCTGTTCAGTGTCCTGAACACGCAGGTCATGACGCGCCCGACGCACCAATTGCTTGTCCAGGGATTGGTGCTGGCGGCGATCCTGGCGTGCGCGCTTGTCGGGTATGAGCGAATCGCCGCGGTCGGCGGACTCGCGGCGCTCATCGCTTACGGCCCGCTCGGCCCACACATTCAACTGGTGACGCGGCCCGACCTGCCCCGGCAGGTCCCGGCTTGCTCGTGATCCTTACGGCCATCGCCGCCGGGCTCATGCTCACCGTCGCTGCTGGGCGACTGTGGCTCATGCGCCACCACGCTATGCAGTGACGCTGATGTCGTCCGCCGCCAGGGACCTCTTCGAAGCGGAAGGGTGCTTCGTCGCCTACGCCGCTCACGAGCTACGCGGCGAGATCACCCTTCAGCTCGCGCTCGCGGAGGCCACGCTCGCCGACCCCAACGCAGACACGGCCGCCCTGAGGGGGATGGGTGAGGGCGTCGTCGCCGCCTGCGAGCGGCACGAACGGTTGCTCCAGGCGCTGCTCACCCTCGCCCGGAGCGAGTACGGACACCTGCGGCGGGAGCCCATCGACCTCGCCGCCACGGCCGCCGAAGTCCTGCGAGCGCACGATCATCGGGAACTCAGGAGCATCCCGGCGCTCGGGCCCGCCCGAACAACCGGCGACCCACTGCTCGTAGAGCGCCTCGTCGTGAACCTGATAGAGAACGCTGTCCGTCACAACCTGCCAGGAGGCCGGCTCGACGTCGCCACGTACACCGCCGCTGGACACGCCATCTTCACGATCGCGAACACCGGACCCGTGATCCCGACTGGCGAGCTCAACCGCCTCTTCCAACCCTTCCAGCGACGCAGCTCGCACGAAGGCTCCTCTGCCGACGGGGTTGGGCTCGGGCTCGCGATCGTGCAAGCGATCGCCAACGCCCACGGCGCGATGGTCAACGCAGAAGCCCGAACCGGCGGCGGCCTGAGAATCGAGGTCGGCTTCCCGGCCGCCGTGTGGCCGAAACCGCTCGTCGCGTAGAACTGCACCCTGCCCGCTGGTGTGAGACGATCGAGCGCCGTTCCTTGCTGCTCTATGGGTGGCGACCGGCTCCGGTGTTCGATGGTGCATGATAGGTAGCGAGCGATGATCGATGAGCGGCTTGTTCTGCGTCTCCGCGGCCTCCGGAGAGTCGATGCGCGTGAGTTGGCCGACGATGTGGGCGCAGAGGCAACGATCCTCGCAGAGGAGGCACCCCCGGTCGGCGGCTACGGCGACCTTGGGACCAGAACCGTCGCGGTGATCGTGACCGCCAGGGCGCTGCGCGCGGTTGCGCGGTATCTCGCTGCTCGGCAGCACTCGCATGCGGAGACGGTCAGCCTGGTCGTCCAGATCGACGATCCCGACGGGACTCGGCGCGAGGAGACCCTCGCATACACAGCCGCAGCCGGGCAGTCGACGGTCGAGGCAGCGACGACCGCGTTGCGCGCACTACCGGGCGTCAGCGAGGCTCTCGAGCGGAGCCTGTGGTGAGTGGCGGTTCTAGACTCGCCGTCGTGACCCCTCGTCTCGCCCCTGATCCCACGCGCGTACATCCGATTGAGGGCCAGGACCGAGTCGTGCTGCTCAAACCGTTGATCACAAGCCCGCTGATCGAGGTCGGCGAGTACAGCTACTACGACGACCCCGAACACGCGCTTGAATTCCAGACGCGTAACGTCACCCACCATTACGGTCCCGATCGTTTGATCATCGGGTCGTTCTGCGCGATCGCTGCCGGCACGACATTCATCATGAACGGCGCAAACCACCGGATGAACGGCCCCTCGACCTATCCATTTCCGATCATGGGAGCCCCGTGGGCAGAGCACGTCGATCTGATCACCGACCTGCCGTCCCGGGGTGACACCAAGGTCGGCAACGACGTCTGGATCGGCGGGAACGCGACAGTTATGCCCGGCGTCCATATCGGTCACGGCGCGATCATCTCCACCGCTGCCGTCGTGACGCGGGATGTTCCGGACTACGCGATCGTGGGCGGCAATCCGGCCACGCTCGTCAAGCGCCGCTACTCCGAAGACGATGTCCGAGCGCTCATCCAGCTCGCCTGGTGGGACTGGCCGATCGACGTGATCACCACCCATCTAAGAACGATCGCCGACGGCTCGGTCGCTGACCTGCGCGCCGTCGCCGCCTCACTCCACACCTAGTCGATCGTCTGTCGCTCAGTAAAAAGCACGCGGGCAGCTATTACGGCAACCATCACTGGCTTCCGCATTCACGAGAGATCTGGTACGCGCCGACCGAGGAGCACGCGGGCAAGATCCTTGACGTCGACCACGGTCACCGCCTTTCTCTGCAGTTTCACGAGCGCAAAGACGAGAGCTGCTACTTGCTGACGGGCCGCCTGTCAGGGACATTCCTGTCGCTAGTGCCGAGGCATTAGGTGGCTACGGACGTTGTTCACTTCACCGGCCCGGGTCATTATTCGCGTTTGAGCAACAGTGCCAGGCTCGGCACGCCGAACGAGATCAGATAGATCGGCCAGATCCTGCCTCCGTAGCAGCGGAAGTTGACGGCGTCGCCGTCGGCCACGTCGAATGATTGGGCTCGACTCGTATAGCGGCCGGCGCGGACTTGGAGCGTGTGGTGTCCTGGCTCGATCGGTGTCTCGAACGTGCCATGGCGGTTGATCGAGCCGACGGTGGTGTCGTCCAATGTGATCCCGAACGGCGCGCTCCGGAGCTCCGCGATGGCACCGTCCCGCTTGATCGTGAGCGTTGCTGACACCGTTGCTCTCCTCTCTTCACCGGTTTCTCGTGCTCTGCTGGCTGGGTGCGCCGAGCGGCGCCGTGGTTCGGGTCACGTTCGCGCTCCGGTGATCAGTCGCTCGCGGTCGAACATTGCCGCCACGGCTCGCCAGCCGAACGCGTCGACGGCCAGTAGGGCAGCCGCGAGGCCAACCGCGAGGCCGGTCGACGGCGTGATCACGTTGAACCCCATCAACGCGACGATCGCGACCGGGGGCAGGCTGGCGAACATGCTGAGCTGCTGGGCGACGCGGACATCAGACGAGCGGGCAGAGATCGCGATCCCGACCCAGATCGACCACCCGGCGAGCAACGGGGTGAAAAGCACCTGAACCGGAATGTGCGAGCCCGCATAGATCGCGGACCTCATGCCCGAATGGGCAAACAGCGCCGCCACGGCGAGGAAGATCCCGAAGATCGCGTAGGCAACCACCAGGGTTGGGATGATGACCGCAAGCGCCTTGCCGATGAGGAACTCCTCGCGGCGGATCGGGTGATCAGGCCAGCAACTGGACCGTCGGCGCCGCGATGAAGATCAACGGCAACAGCGTCATCGTGAACACCATCACGAACCGGTTGCGACGGTAGTCGTTGAGCTCCTTGACCAGGATCGCCTTCACACGCCTCCAGCTGAAACTCATCGCCGCCTGGCCTCCACGTCCTCATCGATCAACTGCAGATAGACATCCTCCAACGAGTGCCGCGACTCCGCCACGGACAGGATGTCCGCGCCGGCGCCGACCAGCGCACGCGCGACCGCTGGAGCGGCGGTCTCCGAGTCAGACACCGCCAGCTCGTAGCCGCCCGACCCAGCCACCTCCCACCCATCGACCCCCGGCAGCCCATCGAACGCCAGACCGGGATCGGCGAGCGAGCCCCGCACCCGGACCTCTAACACCGGCTTGAACAGCCGCTCGCGCAGCTCGTCGGGCCGACCGACCAGCCGCAGCGTGGTGTTCAGGATCGCCACCCGATGGCACAGCCGCTCGGCCTCCTCCAACCGGTGAGTGGTGAGAAAGATCGTGACCCCCCGCTCGCGCAGCGAGACGATCAACTCGTGGACATCGTGCGCGGCGACCGGGTCGAGCCCGGACGTGGGCTCGTCCAGGAAGAGCACCCTCGAATCGTTGAGTAGCGCGCGGGCGAGCGCGACGCGCTGACGGAGGCCCTTTGACAGCGAGCCGACGGATCGCCCGCGCGGTCGAGCAGGTTGACGGTGCGCAGCGCGCGCTCGATCCGCCCTGGAATGTCATCCAGCTCATACAGCCCGGCGAAGCAGCGCAGGTTCTCCGCCACCGTCAAACGCCGGTACAAACCAGGGGACTCAGGCATGATCGAAATCCGCGACCGGATCGCCGGCCCGTTCGCCCCGCTCGACGGGATCCCGGTCACCGTCGCCGACCCCGAACTCGGCGCGATCAGCGTGCCCAACGTCCTGACGGTGGGCGGCGCGATGGCGATCGACAGCGGACCGTTCGATGAGTTGGCGAACGCCGCATCGGCTCGGGTCTCGAACGCACGCACGCGGGCGCCGGGCGTGCGACTCGGCGCTTCTCGGAGATACGGCCCGGCCAGCGGCAACCGTCGTGAGCCGGCTATTCGGGACGTGGGCGGCGGCCCGGAGGGCGGCAACGCGGGACGGCGCCCGGCCCGATTGGGGCCGAATCGCTGGAGGCCGGCCGGGTGGGTGCGGAGATAGCCGCGAGCTTCGTGTGGATAGCGCCGCCCTCGGCGAGGCTTGCGTTAACGAAAATCGACCTTTCGAAAAGCGAGGTCTTGACAACCAAACGCAAGGGAGTAATCTGCCAGCCGCCGACATGCCTCGGCACGGTTCCTCACGGCAGGGAGGAGAGAAGTGTCCGGTCGTTTGCGCTTCCACGTTGGTCGGCGGCCGCTCGCGGCCGCGACGAGGCTTCTCACCGCGATCGCCGCTTGCCTGGGTGCGGCCGCGCTCACGCCTGCGGCAGCCGCCGCGGCCACGCGCCACGACGCGACTAGGCCTGGCTCGGGCTGCCCGGTGGCGACGCCGGCCCAGGCGGCCGCCGCCCAGCCGGAAGCGCCGACCGCCGTGCACGCGATCGCCGGCAACGGCTCGGTCACCGTCACGTGGTGCGCCCCGACCGAGGGCCAGGGGCAGGTCGTCTCGTACACGGTCACGTCGTCGAACGGGCAGCAGACCACGGCGGACGTGCCGAACCACTATGTGATCGCCACCGGGCTCACGAACGGCTCCTCGTACTCGTTCACGGTCGTCGCCAACACCGCGTCGGGAGCGGGCGGGCCCGCGTCGTCGCCCTCCAACCGAGTCACCCCCGAGCCGATCCCGGCGCCGCGTGGCGTGCTGCTCGGCAAGCCCGAGTCGGTCACCTACGACCAGTACTCGCTGATGATCGGCGGCAAGCGCACGTTCATCTACGCCGGCGAGTTCGATCCGTGGCGGCTCCCGTCGCCGTCGCTGTGGCTCGATCGCCTCGAGAAGATGAAGGCCGACGGCTACAACGCGGTGACGCCGTACTTCGACTGGGACTACCAGTCGCCGGCGCCCGGCGTGTATGACTTCTCCGGAGTCCGCGACGTCAACGAGTTCCTGAACATGGCCCAGCAGGTCGGGCTGTACGTGATCGCGCGCCCCGGCCCGTACATCAACGCCGAGACCGACGCCGGCGGCTTTCCCGGCTGGCTCGTTACCCAGTCCGGCGCGGCGCGCACCGATGCGCCCGACTTCGTCGCTGCGTCGGATCAATGGCTGTCGGAGATCGACCCGATCATCGCCGCTCATCAGATCACCCGCGGGGGCGACGTGATCCTGTACCAGGTCGAGAACGAGCTGTTCAACTCGGAGACCGCCACCAACGACTACATGGCGGAGCTCGAGGCCAAGGCCAAGGCGGACGGGATCGACGTGCCGCTCACCGGAAACTCGAGCGACACGTTCGACGGGACGAACGGCAACCCGCAGATCCCGGGCTACGACAGCTACCCGCTCGGGTTCAACTGCGCGGACACGAGCGGGTTTGGCAACCCGCCGACGTTCTCGGCCGAGCCCGGGGTGCCGCTGATGCTCCCGGAGTTCCAGGGTGGCTCTTACGACAGCTGGGGGGGCAGCGGCTACGCCAATTGCTACGCGCTGACAGGCACCGACTTCGAGAACGTCTTCTACAAGAGCAACCTCGCCGACGGGGTGACGATCCAGAGCAACTACATGGGCGTCGGCGGAACCAATTGGGGCTGGTTGCCGGCGCCGTTCATGTACACGTCCTACGACTACGGGGCGGCGATCCAGGAGACCGGCGAGATCGGTACGCCGAGCAACCCGAACACGATCCCGAACTCCAAGTACGGCGAGAACAAGCTGATCGGCGACTTCGTCCAGGCAGCGCCGTCGCTGACCAAGACCGTGCCGGTGGCCGCGCCGGCGCTCGACAACTCGGCAGTCACGGCGACCGCGCGGGCGAACCCCGACGACGGCACCCAGTTCATCTACCTGCGCCAGGCGAACGCCAGCTCGACGGCGACGGTCAGCACGCACATGGCCCTGAACGCTGACGAGACCGGCACCTACACCTATGACGACACCGCGTCGGCGCTCGACTACACGGGCAGCTGGTCACATGTCAGCAACCAGAGTTATACCGGCGGCGATTACCAGAAGACCGAGAGCTTCAGCAACACCACCGGCGATTCGGTGTCGGTGACGTTCACCGGCACCGCCGTGCAGTGGATCGCGCCGGACGCCAGCAATCACGGCATCGCCGACGTGTACCTCGACGGCAATCAGGTCGCCACCGTCGACGGATACTCGCCGGGAAGCGAGTTCCAGCAGGTGCTGTACTCGGTGAGCGGTCTCGCGGATACCAGTCACACGCTGAAGATCGTCGTCAGCGGCCAGAAGAACCCGGCCTCGGGCGGCACGTACATCTCGATCGACGCGATCAACGTGCCCACCGCGGCCCAGGCCGCCGACTACTACCCGGTCGTCCCGCAGGCAGCCGGGACCGCGATCACGCTCCAGGGTCGTGACGCCAAGCTGCTGCTCGCCAACGACGCGTTCGACGGCGAGCAGCTCGTCTACTCGACGTCCGAGCTGATGACGCAGGCCCAGATCGGAAGCCGGGCCGTCGCGCTGCTGTACGGACCGGCCGCGACCGCCGGCGAGACCGTGCTGCGGTACACGAGCGAGCCCACGGTCAAGGTCCTGTCCGGAGGGGTGACGAGCACCTGGGACGCCACCCGCGACGACCTCCGCCTCGACTACGTGCACAGCGGCCTGTCCGAGGTGCGGATCACTGGCGGCGGCCGGCCGGCGCTGCTGCTCCTGCTCGCGCAGAAGACGGTGGCCGAGCAGTTCTGGCCCGAGAGCACCTCGGCGGGACCCGCGCTCGTCCGGGGCGGCTACCTCATACGCGGCGCCCAGGCCACCGGCTCGCAGCTCGCCCTGACTGGCGACACGAGCCGGCCCGCACGGCTGACCGTGTGGGCGCCGCCCCAGATCAGCTCGGTCATGTGGAACGGCCGCCCGGTGGCGACGACCGCTCGCCGCAACGGGTCACTCACCGGCAGCGTGGGCGGGCCGGCGCCGGTCACCCTGCCGGCGCTCGGTAACTGGCGCTTCAGCTTCGAGACGCCCGAGGCGCAGCTCGGCTACGACGACAGCTCCTGGACGCTGGCCGATCATCCGGTCACCACCAATCCGACCAAGCCGGTCACCACGCCGGTGCTGTATGCGGACGACTACGGGTTCCACACCGGGTTCGTCTGGTACCGCGGGCACTTCACCGCGACGGGGAGCGAGACCGGCATCGACCTGACCACCGGCGGCGGGACACACGGCGCGTTCTCGGTCTGGCTGAACGGCGCCTTCCTCGGTTCCGACACGGCCGGCGGCGACCAGACCGAGATGACGTTCCCGTTCCCCGCCGCGGCGCTCCGGCCCGGCCAGGACAACGTGGTCGCAGTGCTGACCCAGAGCTCCGGCCACGATGAGGACGGGGTCTACGGGCCGCCGCCGTCGGACGCGCAGAAGGCCCCGCGCGGCCTGCTCGGCGCGACGCTGCAGGGCGCCCCGACCGCGGTGACCTGGCGGCTGCAGGGCAGCCAGGGCGGCGAGAACCTCCAGGACCCGGTGCGCGGACCGATGAACGCCACTGGTCTGTACGGCACCAACCGCGGTTGGGATCTCCCGGGGTACCCGGATCACGGCTGGCAGCCGGTCTCGCTGCCGGACTCCTGGTCAGGGCGCGGCCTGCCGCCCGGGATCGGCTGGTACCGGACGACGTTCAATCTCGACCTGCCACGCGAGAGCTACGTCCCGGTCGCGGTGCAGATCGGCGATGCCGGCAGCGGCCCCGGCACATCGGGCGCGGACTACCGGGCGTTCATCTTCGTCAACGGCTGGCTGATCGGGCAGTACGACAACAAGCTGGGTCCCCAGCACCGGTTCTACGTCCCCGCGGGGATCCTCGACCAGGACGGCCGCAACACGCTGGCGATCGCCGTTTGGGGCCTCGACCCGACGGGCGGCGGCCTCGACAAGGTGAACCTGGTCGCGACCGGCGACCAAAGTGGCGGGGTGCCCGTGCAGACCGTGTACAGCCCGGGCTGGAACCCGTTCGTGTACGGACCGCCCACTGCTCCGAGCCCGACGCTCGGCGTGACCAGCTCGAGCGCGCTCGTGAACCCTGGGCAGGCGTTCACGGTCAAGGCCACGCTGTCCAACCCCGGCGACTCGCCGCTCCGCGACGGCTCGATCGGCCTCAGCGTTCCGGCCGGCTGGACGGTGACGCCGACCGGTGCCGACTCCGTCGGGACGGTCCCGCCGGGAGGCGCGGCCTCGGCGAAGTTCAAGGTCACTGCGCCGGCATCGGGCACGTCGACACCGGGTCCGGTCGACCTCGTCGCGCGCGCCACCTACGACGCGTTCGGACAGCCGCGGTCGCTGCTCGGCACCGCGCAGCTGCAGGTGCCGTTCGCGTCGCTCGCCGCGAGCTTCGACAACACCGGCATCACCGACGACAGCGACCGCAACCCGAGCGCGAACTTCGAGGGGTTCGATGGGGATGGGACGACCTACTCGGCGCAGGGCCTGGCCTCAGCCGGGCTCGCGCCGGGGAGCGCGGTCAGCGCCGACGGCCTCAGCTTCACATGGCCAAACGCGACGCCGGCGCAGCCGGATAACACGATGGCCGAGGGTCAGATCGTCCGCGTGTCAGGGTCGGGCTCCAAGCTCGGCTTCCTCACCGCCGCGAACAATTCCACCGAATCGGGCTCGGGCACGATCTATTACACGGACGGCAGCACGTCCACGTTCACGCTCGACGTCGGCAACTTCTGGTACGCCTCGGGCGAGAGCGGCAACCCGACCAACAACCAGGTCGCGTCGGTCAACTACGCCAACTATCCGACCGGCTCATCGGGCCACACCATCTATGTCTTCGAGCAGTCGGTTCCGACCGACTCCGGCAAGACCGTCGAAGCGGTGGCGCTCCCGGCGCTCGGAAGTGTCCAGGGCTACAACCCGGCGCTCCACATCTTCGCGATCGACGTCGGCGGCTGACGCTGGGGCACGGGGGTCGCGGTGAGCTTCGATTCGGGCCGCCTCGTCGACGCGGAGGTCCCCGCTGAGCTGCGCCACGAGCGGATCGCAGGCCTCGTCCAGGAGCGCGGCTTCATGCGGGTGGTGGATCTGGCGACCCGGTTTCACGTCTCGACGGTGACGATCCGCAGCGACCTACAGCTGCTCGAGGCGCGCGGCCGGCTGCACCGGATTCGTGGTGGCGCCGTGCCGGCCAACGTCACCCCGGGCGAGCAGCCGTTCGAGGCCTCCGAGCTCGACCTCGCCACCGAGAAGGCGCACATCGGCACGCACGCGGCGCGACTGGTCGCGAGCGGTGAGACCGTCCTGCTCGATGTCGGCACCACGACGACCGCGGTCGCCAGGGCGCTGATCGCGCGCACCGACCTGCGCGACGTGACCGTGTTCACGACCGCGCTCAACATCGCGTTCGAGCTCGAGCGGGCGTACCCGCGGATCACGGTTGTGGTCACCGGCGGCACGCTGCGGCCGTTGCAGCACTCGCTGGTCAATCCGCTCGCCACCGTGCTGCTCGGCACGCTCAAGGCCGCAATCGGGTTCATCGGGTGCAACGGCGTCGACGTACGCGGCGGCATCACGAACATCAACCTCCCCGAGGCCGAGATCAAGCGGGCAATGCTCCTCGCGGCCCGCCGGCGGGTGATCGTCGCCGACGGCTCCAAGCTCGGCGAGGTCGAGCTGGCCAAGGTCTGCGACCTCGAGGAGGTCAGCCTGATCATCACCGATCACACCGCAGACCCCGCGGTCGTGTCGGAGATCGAGGCCGCGGGCTGCGCGGTCGAGCCCGCACCCTGACGCTCGCGCGCGTATGAGGTTGCCGCGCGGTGGACTGGCCACGGCCCGCCGGTCCGGATCGCTGAAGAGCGCCGTTAGGCGCCATCGCGTCACCGTGTGCGAACGGGTGCGGGGCGGGCCCTGAGTCGGAACTGCCGGATGGCTGGATTCGCGGCGCTACCGCTGGTCGGAGTGCCCGAGCCGATCGCCATCGCGAAGATGTGCATGGCGTTGACGTTGTCCCCGATGCCGCTGCTCACCGTCGGGAGCGTCACCGACGCGACCGTCTTACCCGGGTCGAGCCGTACCGAGGCGAAGTAGATGCTCACCGGATGGGGCGTCTGGGTGCTGCTCGAGAAGTTCCAGGTGGAGGTGGTGGTCGCGATCTGATCGCCTGCGACGGGGGCGTTGTTGTACCAGTCGGCCATGGCGATGCTGAACGGCTGGCTGGTGCCGTCCGTGTAGGTGATCGTGCCGGGGCCGGTCGCTGCCCCGAACGCGCCGGCGCCGAGGAAGCCGAGATCGGTCCCAGACCCGGAGATGTCGATGATCTGTCCGTCCGCGATTACGTCGTCGGGTGCGCCGACGATGCTGGGCCAGGTGAACGTGGTGCCCCCGAACGTCGCCTGGCCGCCCGGGGTGAGCGGAGTCGGCGTGCCCGCGGCCAGCGCCTGGTCCGAGAAGCTTTCCCCCGTGCCGTCGAAGTCGGCCGCTGACGGGTCGGCGTTGTCGCTGATCCCGGTGTTGTCGTAGGCGGCGGCGAGCGATGGGTACGGCGCGCCCATGGTCGGGGTTCCGGTTCCTGTGGCCATGGCGAAGATGTGCATCGCCGTGGTCCCGCCGGCGCCCGCCAGGGTCGGCAGCGTCACCGAGGCCACAGTCTTGCCGTGCGCGAGAGGTACCGAGGCGAAGTAGACGCTGACGGGATGCGGCCCGAGCGGGTTCGACTGGAAGTTCCAGCTCGACGTGGTGGTGACGATCTGGTTCCCCACCGCCGCAAAGTTCGCGTACCAGTCGGCCACGTTGAGGTTGAACGACTGGCTGCTGCCGTCGGTGTAGTGGATGGTGACGGTCCCGGTGGCGGTGCCGTTCTGGCTTGCCCCGAGGAACCCGAGGTCGGTTCCAGAGCCGCTGAGATCGATCGTCTGCCCGGCCGCGACGACGTTATCCGGCGTCCCCGCCGGTACGTTGGGCCAGGTGAGCGTGGTGCCGTCGACGGTAACGGTGCCGCCGGGGGTGAGGGCACTCGGCGTCCCCGCCGCGAGCGCCTCGGCGGAGAAGCTGTCGCCGACCCCGTCGTAGTTGGCGGCGCTCTCGTTCGAGTTGTCGCTGATCCCGATGTTGTTGTACGCCGCGGTGATCGACGCGTAGGGTACGACTACGGTGGTCGACGCCTTAATCGCGCCCGCCGGTCCGAACCCGGGCGTCACCGTCAGCGTCAGCGGGTAGGTTCCGGGCGCCGCGTTCTTCGGAACGGTTACCCGGAAGCTCTCGGTGACTGTGCTGCCGGGTGCGATCGTGGCCGGGGCGGGGCTGCTCACCGTCCAGCCGCCCGGCGCCCGCAACCTGAACTGTGCCCGGGGGAGGGGGTAGTCACCGTTGTTGACCAGGCGTGCGGTGAGCGTCGACGTAGTGCCCGCGTCGACAGTCGCTGGGGCGTTCAGGGTGGCGTACCGCGCCCCGATCGTGCGGACGACGGCGAAGCTCCCTTGCAGCGGTAGATTGACCGGGGCCGAGGAGTCTCCTAGGTAGAGGCGGAACTGACCGTCGGGCACCACCCAGCCGTTAGCAGCGTCGTTCCAGTACGACAGGTCGTGGCCGCTGAGAACGAATCGCACCGTCTTCGCCTGGCCGGGGCGGAGGTGAACCTTCTGGAATCCCTTCAGCTGTCGTGGCGGTTCGCCCGCGGCTCCCGGGTCGCCCAGGTAGAGCTGCGCCACGTCCGCGCCCGCGACCCTGCCGGTGTTGGTGACTATCGCCGACACGATCACCTCAGGAGTCGACTGCCCGTTGCAGTGGCAGCTACTCGCGCCCGAGTTCGACGTGGCGTTGCGCACCGCCCGGGGGCTGACGTTCAGGCGGCTGAACTTGAACGTGGTGTAGGACAGGCCATAGCCGAACGGGAACACAGGGGTCTCGTGGTTAGCGTCGTAATAGCGGTACCCGACATTTATGCCCTCCGAGTAATCAACCTGGCCATTGACTCCGGGGAACTGGCTTGGGCTGGAGGCGGGCACCTGCGCGAGGCTCTGCGGGAAAGTGACCGGCAGGTGACCACTCGGATCGGTGTGGCCGAAAAGGACCGAGGCCAGGGCAGCGCCGTTGCTCTCGCCCGGGTACCACGCGTCGAGCACCGCCGCTACCTGGTTCAGCCACGGCATCGCGACCGGAGCTCCAGCATCGATCACCACCACGGTGTGCGGGTTGGCGGCGGCCACCGCCGAGATGAGCTCGTCCTGCGCGGAGGGCAGGTTGAGGCCGGCTCGGTCGGCCGCCTCCGACTCCGTGTCGTCTGAGACGACCACCACCGCAGTGGCGGCGGACTTCGCCGCGCTCACCGCCTGCTGGATTCCCGGCCCCAAGTCGGATGGGGTCGCCCAGCTAAGGTTTGCCGAGGGGCCGCCGCCGCTCAACTGGAGCGTGTAGGTCTGCCCGGCCTGGAGGTTGACCGCGACCGAATACGTCGACACGGGCGGTGTCCCCGGGTTCGCCAGGATCTCCTTGCCGTCCAGGTACAGATAGGTGGCCGTGTAGCTGCCGGGGTTCTGGAACGCCAGCACATAGGTGCCGGTCTCCGGGGCGGTGAGCATGCCGGTGTAGCTGCCGCCATACCCGGTCGGGGCGTAGGCGGGGCTCAGGTCTGCGCTGGGGATGGCAGACAACGAGGTGTCGGTCGGCAGCCCCTGGGTGTAGATCACCGACGTACCGGGCCTGGCGGCGGCCTGAATCCCCTGCAGCGGCGTGACGTTGAAGGGCGACGTGACGTAGGCGCTGCCGCCGCCGGTATCCGTCGGGGCGGGCGACGCGGCGGGGCCGATCACAGCGATAGAGCCCGCTGCCGACGCGTGCAGCGGCAGGGCGGCGCGGCGGTTCTTCAGCAGCACCGTGCCCGCCTCCGCGACGGCAGTCGAGACCGCTTGATGCGCCGGGGTCGTGACGGTGTCCGTGGTCGAACCCGTCGGCGGGTTGTTGAATTCGTTGAATCGGAACATCTCGGTCAGGATCCGCACGACCATCCCGTTCACGGTCGCCGTGCTGACCTGACCCGACTGCACGGCGGCCTGAAGCGCGGAGCCGTAGAACTGAGGGGCGGGCATCTCCTGGTCCAAGCCCGCGTCCGCGGATTGGACGGTCGAGTGCGTGGCCTGGTAGTCGGAGGTCACGAACCCCGGGAACCCCCACCTCTGGTCGAGCGTGGTGTTCATCAAATACTGGTTCTGGCACGCGTATTCGCCGTTGATCGTGCTGTAGGCGCACATCACCGAAGACGCCTTCGCTTGCTCGGTTGCGGCCCAGAACGCCGGGAGGTATATCTCGTGCAGCGCCCGCTGGCTCACGATCGCGTCGTCGGCCGCTGTGTTTCGGTTGGTCTCCTGGTTGTAGACCGCGAGGTGCTTGACCTGAGCCATCTCGTCCTGGCTCTGGACGCCGTCGATGTCGGCCACCGCCATCGCAGCGTTGAGGTCGGGGTCCTCGGTGAACGCCTCGAACGACCGACCCCAGCGCGGGTCCCGGTCGATGTTCACGGTCGGACCGAGGTTGACCATCGCCCCCTTGCCGCGCTCCTCAGACCCCACCACCTGTCCGTATTCTCGTGCCAGCGACGGGTCGAAGGTCGCCGCGAGGGATACGGCCGCGGGCATCTGGGTCACGCCGGTTAGGCTGTCACCCGCGCCGAGCGGACCGTCCTCCTCGCCGATCGCTGGGATGCACAGGCTGGGGATCCCCGAGATGTAGAAGACGTACGGCTCGCTGAACCCGGCCCCGGTGACCATGTTGACCTTGTCGGCGAGCGTCATCTGGCCGAGCAACATCTGCACCCGCTGCCGGACCGACAGGGATTGGTTGAGCCATGGACAGGACGGGCTGGCCGAGGACCCCGAGGCGGAAGCCGACGAGGTTGTCGCCACGGAGGCGAGCGGCGCACCGATAGCCACCACCGCAAGAAGTGCGGCCACCCTACGACGGTGCCGGCTACCATCGAACGTGGCGGGCATCTTACTCCGATTCGTCGGTGCCGGGGGAGAGGGAGACGGTCGTATCGTGGGTCGAGCTGGCAAGCTTTCGGGTGTGGCTCGGTCATCTGTTGTCTTTCGAAGAGCTCGCGTGACGGGTCGGCTTCTGCTCGTTGACGGAGAGGGGGTGAGGCGATGAGGCTTCGCTGAGCGACGGTCGTCGCGGCTGCCCCGTCGGGGTGGCGAATGGTCCGCTCGTCCTCTTTCGAACAGGAGCAGGTAAATGGCACAAGTTGCTGTGGGCAACGTCGATGGCGTGCTCGCGGAGGTTCGCGAGCTGGCGGAGTCGCTGATCGCGCAAGGCGCCGCCGAGATCGACCGTGAGTCGCGGTTTCCCGATGAGCAGCTGAGAGCGCTGGCGCAGGCCGGCGCGCTTGGGCTATTGGTGCCGCGTCAGCAGGGTGGTGTGGGCGCCGGGCTGGTGGCGCTGGCCGAGGTGTGTGAGGCGGTCGGCGGGGCGTGTGCTTCCAGCGGGATGGCGTTCCTGATGCACAACGTGACCGCGGCGACGGTCGCCGGTGGCGGCGGTCGCTCCGCGGCGCGGCTGTTGGAGGACATGGCGAGCGGCGAGGCGCTGGGCACTTTGGCGTTTAGCGAGCGTGGTACGGGCGCACATTTCTATTCGCCTGAGTTGCGAGCCGAGCGTCGTGACGCTTCGCTGTTTGTGAGTGGGCGCAAGGCGTTTGTCACCTCGGGCGGTCATGCCGATGTGATGCTGGTGCTTTTGCAGGGTGAGGACGAGGGCCTGGATTGCTATGTGGTGCCCAAGGATGCTCCCGGGGTGCGCTTCGAGGGGCGCTGGGACGGCCTCGGGATGCGCGGGAACTCCAGCATCGCGGTCGAGTTCGAGGATGTCGTGCTTGATGGTGACGCGCTTATCGGCGAGGCGGGCGGTGGCGCGGGGCTGGTGTTCGGCGTTGTGGCGCCGACGTTTCTGGTGGGGTTGGCTGCGGTGAATGTCGGGATCGCGCAGGCGGCGCTTTCGTCTGCGCTCGAGCACGCCAAGTCCCGGCGTTACCCGGATGGCAGTGCGTTGGTGGAGGTCGCGACCGTCCAGCATGCGCTGGCGAACATGGACATCGACGTCCGTGCCGCACGGGCACTCCTCCAGGAGGCGGCGCGGCTGGCTGACGGCGGCGATGAGGGAGCGCTGGTTCCGCTGATGGAGGCCAAGGTGTTGTGCACCGATGTGGCGGCGCGGGTAACGCAGGGTGCGTTGGAGGTGTGCGGCGGGCAGGCGTATACGCCTACGCTCCCGATCGAGCGTCACCTGCGCGACGCGCGGGCGGGCGCGGTGATGGCGCCGACCAACGGGGTGTTGCGGACCTGGTCGGCGAAGGCGATCGCGGGCCTTCCAGTTCCATGAGCGGCGCGGAGCTGAGACTGGGCGCGGTGGCCTACCACCCGAGGATCGTGACGATCTGGGAGCGATTTCGCACATATTTCGCCGACGCCGGGGTGCCGACCGACTACATCCTGTTCTCCAACTACGAGCGGCTCGTCGATGCGGTGCTCGACGGGACCGTCGAGATCGGCTGGAACACGAACACGGCCTACGTGACGCTCGATCATCGAGCGGGTGGCCAGACACGGATCCTCGGGATGCGTGACGTCGACCGGGATTGGGCGACGGTATTGGTGACGCGCAAGGGACAGCTGCCGGCCGACGTCTCCGAATTGAGCGGGCGGGTCCTGGCGCTGGGGAGCCGCGACTCCGGCCACGCGGCGATTCTGCCGCTGCACTACCTCGCCAGGGAGGGCCTGGATGTGGCGGCCTGCCGGTTGCTCCGGTTTGATACCGACATTGGCAAGCACGGCGACACCGGCGATTCCGAGCTGCACGTCGTGCGTGCGGTCGCTGAAGGCGAGGCCGACGCGGGCGCGCTGTCGGCCGCGTACTTCAGCGCGTTTCGTGCGGAGTCGGTGCCGGCGGTCGCCGACCTCGAGGTGGCGTGGCGCAGCCCCGCGTACTACCACTGCAACTTCACGGTCCTCGACTCACTGGACCGCGAGACGTCCGAGCGGTGGTCGCAGGCGCTGCTGGCGATGCACTACGACGACCCCAGCCTGCGCCCGGCGATGGAGCTCGAGGGAGTGCGACGCTGGTATCCCGGGGATCGTGAGGGGTACGCGTCGCTGCAGATGGCGATGCGAGAGCAGGCGCTGCTGTCGTGACGGTCGACCGCCCGCAGGCAGCGCACCGGGTCGATGCTGAGCACCTCGAGCTCGGCGGTGGGCTGGAGGTTCTGCTCGCGGCGGCGTTCGAGCGGGTCGCGCCCGGCGGCGTTCTGGAGATCAGAACGCCGTCGCGCGCGGTCGCGCTCGAGCTTCCCGGCTGGGCGCGACTAGCCGGCCATGAGACGATCGACGAGATCAGCGGTGCGGACGGCCACGTAGTCGCGATCCGCCGCAGCACCTCGGCCAGAATCCTGGCTGGGCCGCTCCCACCGCGAGAGCCTCCCCTATCCCTACGTCACGGAGAGCTCCACACCGGCGACTGGCGCGGTAGAGGCCTAGCGCCCGAGCCCGATCCTCGCGCAGGGTTCGCGCCTATCGGATCCGTGCCCGAGACCGGAGCGCCCACATACCACTGGCCGCTCAGCCGCCGCGACTCGATCTGGGCCGACGACGTCGGCGAGCTCGTGGACCAAGCGTCCGGCCAGCAGTGGGACGCCTCTCGCGACATCCCCTGGGAGGCCGCCCAAGGCCTGGATGACACGACCGAACGCGCCGTTGCGCAGGTCATGACGTTCCTGGCTCAGAACGAGTACGCCGCCCTGTACGTGCCCGCCGGGTTCCTGCCGCAGGTCAACCCGCAGCTCGTTGAACTGGTCCTGTGGCTCGGCAGCCACATCCACGACGAAGCGCGCCACATCGAAGTCTTCACAAAGCGCTCGCTCGCCGGTGGACACCACGGGTATGCCCTGGCGTCCACCGAGCTGTCCCTCAGCACCCTGCTCGACGAGCACGACTTCACCGCCTCGTCCCTCCTCCTCAACGTGCTCGGCGAAGGCACCTTCCTGGATCTTCTGCGGTTCATCGAGACGCACGCGCCCGACGCAGCCACCGCCGCGGCCGCGAAACTCGCGCACCGCGACGAACGCCGGCACGTCCACTTCGGGATCTCGAACATCAAACGCACCGTTTCGATCGACCCAGACGCGGTGGGGCCGCTGGTCGCGGCCGCCGAGGAGCGCGCGGCCAAACTGATCAGCCTCTCCGGCCTCTCGCCGGTCCTCGTCGAAGCTCTAACGATCATGGCGGCGCGATCCATCCAGCCGGCCGATCTATCCGACGCCGCCGCGGACGTCCGCGCGCTGATGCGAACGATGGAGCGCAACCGCCTCCGCCGCTTACAAGCCTGCGGCCTCAGCACCGCCACCGCCCGTCACCTCTCCGACCTCCACACGCCCAACCTCATGTGACCCCGCGTCCACCCCAACAAAACAGCAACCGACACCAGAACAGCAACCGACACCAGAACAGCAAGCTATCGCCTCGCGCCTTGTCCGCCGACAGCCCGGAGAACCGTGGTGCGCCCGAGAGCCGGTAACTTCCCGGACGTGTCCGAGACGCGCTTTCATTTCGTATGCGCGGCATCCGCACTGGGCGGCGTGCCAGCCGAGTGGGTGACCGAGATGCTCGCAGACGGCGAGATTGCACTGCTGGCCGACGGTGGCGGCTTCGACGCGATCAACGCGGTTGCGCACACGCTCGGCCTGATCAGCGTCCCCCTCGTGCGCCGCGAGGAAACGGTGGAGCGTCAGCAGGAGACGGTAATGGCTTACGCCGATCGACTCCCGCTCGTGTGGGTGGACGAGGACTTCGGCGAGACGGTCACCGACTGGGCGCGTGACCGCGGCCCGATGACGTTGCTCGTCCAGGCGACGGGCCCGCTGGCCGAGGACGAACAGCGCCGGATCGAGCGGTTCGTGGCAAGTCTGGGGCGTCAGGCCGAATAGCCGAGGGCGTCGCTAGCTCCACCGCGTCCTTGTCGGATACTCGACTCGTCTCGGAGGTCAACGGGACCTCGTCGGTTCGAGTTGGGCGTTTGGGAGGGTTTGCCCTCGTGTCCGGTCGCCTGCTGGCACTCGCTGGTGGACGAAGTCCTTCTGGCGCACGAGCAGCAGCGCGGCTAGGCCGGCGGCGAGGGCGAGTATGGCGCTGATCAAGAGCAGCTCATTGAGCGCTGTTGCGTAGTGGGCGGCCACGGTCGTCACGGTGGTTCCGCGGAGCTTGCTGGCGAAGATCGAGCCGAGCGCGGCGATCGCGGTTGCGATTCCGATCTGGCGGAACGTGGTGTTGATGCCCGAGGCCATCCCGGCATCCTGGGGCTCGACGACGCCGACCGCGGTGGACGCGAGGGGAGGGTTCACCATCCCGCTGCCCGCGCCGGCGACCACGAACCCGAGGATCAGGTGCGTCCACGAGGATCCGGGCCCGATCCCGCGCATCAGCAGCAGGCCGATCCCGACCAGCATGAGGCCCGGACCGATCAGCCACCGGACGGGGATCCGTTCTGAGAGCCGGCCAGAGGGAATCGCGGTGAGCAGCGAGGCGCCGGTAATGACTACCAGCCGGAGCCCGCTGCCGAGCGCTGAGTAGTGAAGGGCGTTCTGGAAGTAGAGGATGATGTAGAGGAACATCGCGAACAGCGAGCCGTTCATCCCGAAGGCGGCGATCGACCCACCGACGAAAGTCGGCTTGCGGAACAGCGTCAGGTCGAACATCGGCTCGGGCTGCAGTCGTTCGACGATTGGGAACGCGGCCAGCATCACCGCAGCGATGACGAGCGCGCCGATCACGACGCCATCGCCCCACCCGCGCCGGCTGGACTCGATCAGCCCGTAGACGAGGGCGACGAGTCCCAGCGTGAAGACGCCGAATCCGGCGAGGTCGACGCGGCGAGCATGCGGTGGGCGGAACTCCCGGACGCGGGTGAGGGTGATAACGACCGCGACGATCCCCACCGGTAGGTTGACGAGGAAGATCCAGCGCCAGCTCAGCTCGGTGGTGAGCAGTCCGCCGAGGAGGGGACCGAGGGCGGTCGCCACGCCGGCGACCGCGCCCCACGCTCCGAACGCCATCCCGCGCTCGCGCCCGTGGAAGGTCTGGGCCAGCAGCGCGAGCGAGGTCGCGAACACAGTCGCACCGCCGACGCCCTGGACGGCACGGCAGATGATCAACATCAGGCCCGATTGGGCCAAGCCGCAGAGCAGCGAGCCGAGCGTGAACAGACCCAAGCCCAGCGCGAACACGCGTCGGCGGCCGAGGATGTCGGCCAACGAGCCGGCTGGCAAGAGCAAAGCCGCCAGCGACAGGGAGTAGGCATCGATCGTCCACTGAACGTCGGAGAAGCTCGTATGCAGCGAGTCGCGGATATCCGGCAGCGCGACGATGACGATCGTGATGTCGACCAGCAGCATGAACGTCCCCAGCAACACGGCGGCCAGGGTCCAGTTCTTGTGGGGAGAGACGCGGGTGGAAGAGGTCATGCCGCCAACCATATCACAAGATCCTGTGATTACAGGATCCTGTTAGGCAAATATCTTGGCTAACGTCGCTAAGCTTGCCCGGTGGACGCATCTCCTAAGCGCACGCAGCCAGCCGGCGACCCCGTGCAGCCCTGGGCACACCGCTTGGGGCATCTCCTCTGGGAGACATCGGCCCGAGTGTCGCTGCTCGGAGAGGCCGAGCTCGCGGATACCCCGCTGACGATGCCGTCATTGGGGCTGCTCGACATCATCGGGGCCATCCCCGGAATCACGGTCGCCGAGATCTCACGACGCCTTCCGACGACCCAGCAGTCGATTAGCCAGACGGTGGGGCGACTAGAGAAGCTGGGGTACGTCGAGCGACGCCTCGGCCCGCGGCGCGGCGTCGGCCTACACGTCACCGAGGCAGGGCACCAGGCGCACCAACAAGGAACCGCTCGCGAGAAGGCGCTCGATCAGCGCCTTGAGGATCTGCTCGGTGCCGAGCGCCACCGCGACCTGTGCGCGCTCTTGGAGCAAGCCCGCGAGCTGCTTGTCAGCGAGGATCAGCGCACAGATCCAGGGGCCACCTAAATCACCCATCTACACTTCGCGTGGCGATATGCCGCCGACTGCGTCCTCGTCGACTGTGCCATGGCCGCTAGTCGCCCGTGACGCCGAGTTGGCCCGCATCGCTGACGCCCGGGCGCGGCGCGATTGCCGCGGGGTTGTCGTCGGCGCGCCCGCGGGTGTCGGGAAGTCGCGGCTGGCTCGTGTGGCGTGCGACGCGGCGCGCCGCGAGGGTGCGTTGGTCGCGTGGGTTCAGGCGACGAGCAGCGCTGCGACCGTTCCGTTGGGGGCATTCGCAGGGCTTCTGCCCGAGGCGGTGCGCACGGACGACGCGCTGGAGCTGATGCGCCGCAGCGTCGACAGCATGCGCCGCCAGGCCGACGGACGGCCTGTGGTTCTCGGGGTTGACGACGCGCAGCTACTGGACCCGGTGTCGGCGGCGCTCGTTCTCCATCTGACCGTCACGGAAACCGCGTTCGTGATCGTGACCGTGCGCTCGGGCGAGCCGTGTCCCGACGCAATCGTGTCGCTTTGGAAGGATGCGAGCGCGCAGCGACTGGAGCTCGAGCCCCTCGGCGACGATGCCGTCGGCGCGCTCGTCGAGGCGGCGCTCGGCGGCCCGGTCGAGCAGAGCGTGCTCCGCTGGGTATACGAGACCAGCCAGGGCAACGCGCTCTACGTGCGCGAGCTCATCGCCGGGGCCGTGGATGCGGGCACGCTGACCAAGGACCGCGGCCTGTGGCATATGGCGGGTTCGCCGCCGATAAGCCGCTCGCTTGCCGGACTCGTCACCCAGCGGATAGCCGAGCTCAAGAATTCCGAGCGCGCGCCCCTGGAGCTGCTAGCCCTCGGCGAGCCGCTGCAGCTCGACGAGCTCGTCGAGCTGAGCGACTACGAATCGCTGACGACGGTCGAGGCGCAGGGACTGGTCCTCGTCGGACCGCCGGCCATGGGCAACCTGGTTCGCATCGCGCATCCGTTGTACGGCGACGTCGTTCGTAACGAGCTGCCGATGCTGCGCCGGCGACAGCTCTTGCTGCGCCTCGCCGAGACCGTGCAGCGGCGCGAACCTCGCGTTCCCGACGACGCGATCCGGATCGCCCGCTGGCTGCTCGATGCGGGCGCGACCATGTCCACCCCGCTGCTCGTCGAGGCGGCGCATGCCGCCACCCAGGCTGACGCCCCCGAGCTGGGAGCGCGACTCGCCGAGCTCGCGGTCGACGCCGGCGCCGGCGCGAACGCCGCGCTGATCCTCGCCCGGGCTTACACACTGCGCAAGCGATTCGCCGATGCCGAACGCGTCCTCGCCGACATCGAGGGCGCCCTGGAGACGCAGGATCAGGCAGTGGACTACCTCGAGCAGCGCGTATCGGCGGTCCTCTACTACGGGCTCAACCGTCCCGCCGAGGCCAGGGCGCTGCTCGAGCGTGCGCAGACCTGGTGGCCGGGGGATGAATGGCGACGGCGGCTCGAGCCGACGCGAGTGTCGCTGCAGTCGATGACCGACGGGCTGCGCGACAGCGTAGAGGTCTTCGAGCGGGTACTCGCCGACCCGAAACTCGGAACCGCGGCGCGCCGGCAACTCGAGCCAATGCACGGGCTGGCGTTGTTCTTCGCCGGACGGGCGAAAGAGGCCTACGCCGTAGTCCACCGGACTCGCCCGTCGATCCCGTTGCGTGATCAGAGCGACATGCTTGCGCTCATCACGTTCGAGCTGATCTCCTGCCACACCGGGGAGGACTGGCCCGCCCTCGGCGAGTACATGACACAAGCGATGCGCGACGCGGTGCGAGCTGGCGACCACGAAGCGGCGGGCCACGCCGCATTGACGCTTGGCTATACCCATTTCATGGCCGGTCGCTTCGACGACGCCACGCGCAGACTCGCGGAGGCAGAACTGCACTTCGAGCGCCAGGACGCCTTCGGCACCATCGTGATGGTCCTATCGCACCGGTCTGGCGTCGCCAGTGTGACCGGCGATCCCGTGGGGGCCGCGGCGGCGCTGCAGCGCCTCGACGACGCGCTCGCCGGCCGCGATCCACTTCCGACCCAGCTGTCGACCGCCACCCGCGCCCGGGCTTGGGCTGTCTATTACTCGGGCGACCCGAAGCGCGCGCAGCGAATGATGTTGGACGCCGCGGAGGGTCTCTCGGACGTACCTGCATACGCCACGCTGCTCGCCTATGAAGCGATGCGGGCGGGGGCGCCTGCAGCCAGGATCGTCGGCCAGCTAACCGGGTACGCCGATCGCTGCGACTCGCGTATGGCTGCGGCCCATGCGGCACACGCTGGCGCCGCGGCGGCTCGCGATGGCGACCGGCTGATGGCGGCCTCAGATGAGCTGGCCGCGATCGGGACGAGGGTCTACGCGATGGAGGCCGCGGCCGATGCCGCGACTGTCTTCCTGGCCGGTGGGCGCAACGATTCCGCACGGCGCGCCGCGGCCCGAGCACGCGAGCTGCACGTGCCCGGTCAGGGTACGGTCGCACCGGCCATCGACGGCCTAGGTTCCGACGCGATCGGGCTGACCGTGCGGGAAGCGCAAATCGTCGAACTGGTCCGCCGCGGCCTGAGTAGCGCCGAGATCGCCAACCAGTTAGTGCTGTCCGTTCGAACCGTCGAAACCTACGTCTATCGGGCGATGCAGAAGGGCGGCGTCAGCAACCGCCGCGACCTCTGATCACTCCTTCCGGCATGGCGTTTGGTTGTCTCGGCGCCATCAGTAGGGTGCCGAGGGATGATCGAGTTCGCCCAAGGATTGTCTGATCGCGCTGTGCGCGGGATCGCGGAGCTCGAGGAGCGCGTCGTCGCCGCCGACGGTGGGCGGTTGAAGCTGGAGTGGCGCGTTCTGCGGGCCCGGTCCGGGCAGGAGGTCGAGGATCTGCTGTGGTGGGACGGTGCGCGCTGCCTCGGCTTCCTCGGTCTGTACGCGTTTGGAGCGCCGACGGTCGAGATCGCCGGGATGGTCGATCCGTCGGCACGGCGGGGCGGGATCGCCACCGCGCTGCTCGACGCGGCGTTGCCCCTCTGCCTTGAGCGGGCGTATGACCGGGCGCTGCTCGTGACCCCGAGATCGTCGGCAGGAGGGCGTGCGTTCGCGCTTGCACGCGGGGCCGCACTCGAGCACTCAGAGCACGCGTTGGTGCTCGACGGCCCGCCGACTGACGGCCCGGTTGACCCGGAACTGCACTTGCGGCTCGCCACGGTGGCTGACGCCGATGAGCTGGCACGGGTGCTCACCGAGGCGTTCGGCGCGCCGGCGGGGGACATGGGCCCCCGGCTGGCCGACGACACGGTGCGCACGATCGTGGTCGAGCGCCACGGCGCGATTGTCGCCACCGTCACCCTCACGCGGGAGAACGACGCCGGCAGGATCTACGGGTTCGCCGTCGATCCCCCGCTACAAGGCCGTGGGATCGGCCGCGATGTCCTGCGCCGGGTCTGCCGGCAGCTGCGAGAGGAAGGCGCGGGGCGCGTGGGCCTCGAGGTCGCGGTCGACAACGACCACGCGCTCGGCCTATACACGTCGCTTGGGTTCGCCCGTGTCACGACCGAGGACTACTACGAGCTACCGCTTGGCTGACTGGCTCGGGATGGGGGGTGCGCCATCAGCTACCGGACCGTTTCCTCGCGCAGATGTCGCGCGACGCGAGCGCCGAACTCGGTGCTCTCGTCGACTCATGCGCCGATCCTAGAAAGAGCGGTCTCGCCTTATCGATGAGCTCACGTCGACGTCTCGGCGGAGGTCAGCAGCGCGAGCTTCGCCGGTCGCGGCAGGCGCTTGATGCGCGCCTCCTCGCGACGGGCAGCCGCTCGGTCGGACATCGGGATCGCCAGCGCGAGTTCGACGGGTAGCCGGCTGGCCGTGTAGTGGCTCGCGACGCCGCGGCGGTGGCGCGCAAGCCGGCGCTCGAGATCGACCGTCCAGCCGGTGTAGAGCGACCCGTCGCGGCAGCGGAGCAGATACACCCAGGCCTCGGGCATCGTTCTAGAGGTTCGCCGCGGCGAGGGCACGCCCTGCGCGGCGCTCTGGGTCTTGCGACTGCGGTCCGATGCGGTCGCGCGCGAGCTTGCGATACGAACGCCGGATCGCGTCCTGATCAGCATCACGCGGAACACCCAACACCTCGTAATAATCCGTAAAGCTCAACGGCTTCCGTCACCGAACCGGCGCTCAAACGAGCCGGACATGACCCCGCAGCCCAGGCACATGTACCCGCGTGAACCTTGCCAACTCACCCCTTGGGTGACAGGCTTCCAGGCGTCCGGATGCCGATCCACACGAGCAGGGCATAGGGGATGAGCCTGTCGGGTTCGCGTCCGCGTTCCTTCGAGTCGCTGCGGCGATTGCCGTTCGTCGGTCGGGTCATGGACTGGGGAATGGGCCCGAGCGCGGGATCGGACACGACGCGGCACGCGGAGGCGAGGATCGCCGGCATGAAGGTGACGGAATCGGTGTGCCCGTTCTGCGCCGTGGGGTGCGGGCAGCTGGCGTACACCCGCGGCGGCGAGCTGATCGACATCGAGGGCAACCCGCGCTCGCCGATCAACCAGGGGACGTTGTGCCCGAAGGGCGCGTCCTCCCGCCAATTGGTGCAGCAGCCCGGGCGGCTGACGAGGGTCAAATACCGGCGGCCGGGCGGTACCGAGTGGGAGGATCTCGAGCTCGACCAGGCGATGGACATGATCGCCGAGCGGGTGATCGCCGCGCGGGAGAGCGGCTGGCAGGACACCGACCGTCACGGCTGGCGGGTGGACCGCACGCTGGGGTTCGCCCACCTCGGCGGCGCGACGCTCGACAACGAGGAGAACTACCTGATCAAGAAGCTCTTCACCGCGATGGGGGCGGTCCAGATCGAGAATCAGGCGCGCATATGACACAGCTCGACCGTCCCCGGTCTGGGGACCTCGTTCGGGCGCGGGGGCGCCACCAACTTCCAGCAGGACCTACAGCACGCGGACTGCATAGTGATCGAGGGCTCGCAGATGGCCGAGGCGCATCCGGTGGGGTTCCGCTGGGTGATGAAGGCCAAGGAGCGGGGCGCGCGGGTCATCCACGTCGATCCTCGGTTCTCGCGCACCAGCCAGCTGGCTGACCTCCACGTGCCGATCAGGGCGGGCACGGACATCGCGTTCCTCGGCGGGATCATCCGCCACGTGATCGAGACCGAGTCCTATTTCCACGACTACGTCGTCCACTACACCAACGCCTCGACGATCATCAACGAACACTTCCGCGACACCGAGGACCTCGAGGGTGTGTTCTCGGGCTTCGACCCCGAGACAGGGACTTACGACCGGACCTCGTGGATGTACGAGGGCGGGGACATCGCCGCGGCGGCCGGGGTGCGCGAACACTCCACGCAGGCGTTCAGTCAGAGCACCGGCGCGGGAATGCTGGCCGGCGAGGTCGAGCGTGACGAGACCCTCCAGCACCCGCGCTGCGTCTTTCAGATCCTGCGTCGGCACTTCGCCCGCTACACGCCAGAGACGGTGGAGCGCATCTGCGGGGTCTCGCCCGAGCACTTCATGGCGGTCGCGGACGCACTGATCGTCAATTCCGGCCGCGAGCGCACCAGCGCGTTCTGCTACGCGAACGGGTGGACGCAGCACACAGAGGCGGTGCAGATGATCCGCACCGCTTCGATCCTCCAGTTGCTACTCGGCAATATCGGCCGGCCCGGCGGCGGCATCATGGCGCTGCGCGGGCACGCGTCGATCCAGGGCTCAACCGACATCCCCACCTTGTACGACCTGCTCCCGGGTTACCTGAACATGCCCCACGCCCGCGAGGGTCACCTGACGCTCGAGGATTACATAGACGCGGACGGCGCGGACCGGGGCTGGTGGTCGTTCTTCGACACCTACATCGTCTCCCTGCTGAAAGCCTGGTTCGGCGACGCCGCCACGGCGGAGACCGATTACGGCTTCGCCCACATTCCGAAGCTCACCGGCAATCACTCACATTTCGCGACGACGCTCCGCGCGCTCGACGGGGGCCTCGAGGGTCTCTTAGTGATGGGTCAAAATCCGGCGGTCGGCTCTCAGCACGCCGGCCTTCAGCGGCGCGCGCTCGCCAAGCTGAAGTGGCTGGTCGTGCGTGATATGGCGGAGATCGAGACTGCGACCTTCTGGCGTGACGCCCCGGAGGTGCAGTCGGGCGAGCTGCGCCCCGAGGCGATCCAGACCGAGGTGTTCCTCATGCCTGCCTCCTCGCACGTCGAGAAGGAGGGCACGTTCACCAATACCCAGCGCTTGGTCCAGTTCCGCGACAAGGCGCTCAACTCGCCGGGCGACGCGCGCTCGGAGCTCTGGTTCATGCACCACCTGGCCAAGCGCGTCAGGGCGCACTACGCCGGGTCAGAGCGCGAGCGGGACTGGCCGATCGTGAACCTGAAGTGGGACTACCCGGAGTGCGGCGACGAGGAAGAGCCCGACGTCGAGGCGGTGATCAAGGAGATCAACGGCTACGACGTCGCCACTGGCCGGCCGCTCAGCTCGTTCACCGAGCTGCGGAGCGACGGCTCGACCGCCTGCGGTTGCTGGATCTACTCCGGAATCTATGCGGACGGCGTCAATCAGGCACGACGGCGCCGGCCCGGCGACATCAACGCTCCGGGCGGCACCGTCTCGCCGGAATGGGGTTGGGCGTGGCCTGCCAACCGGCGAATTCTCTACAACCGCGCCAGCGCCGATCCGGAGGGCAGGCCGTGGTCTGAGCGCAAGCGCTACGTGTGGTGGGACCAGGAGAAGGGTCGCTGGGCGGGCTACGACGTACCGGACTTCCCCGCCGACAAGCGCCCGGAATACCGGCCGGAGCCCGACGCTCGGGCGATGGACGCGATCGGCGGCGCCGACCCGTTCATGATGATGGCCGACGGCCGCGCCTGGCTGTACACGCCCAGCGGTCTGCTCGATGGCCCTCTGCCCACGTTCTACGAACCGGTCGAGTCGCCGGTGCCGAACCTGCTCTACCCGAAACGGAACTCCAATCCGGCTGCGATCCGCTGGCAGCGGCCCGAGAACCCATTCCACGACATTGGCGACCCGCGCTACCCGCTGGTGGCGACCACCTTCCGGCTGACCGAGCATCACACGGCGGGCGGGATGAGCCGCACCGTCCCGTGGCTGGTGGAGCTGCAGCCCGAGATGTTCGCGGAGATCGATCCGCAGCTCGCCGCCGACCGTGGGATCGAGGACGGCGGCTGGATGACGATCTTCACCGAGCGGGCGGAGATTGAGGCGCGGGCCAAGGTCACCGACCGCATCCGCCCTCTCAAGGTGGACGGCCGCGTCATCCACCACGTAGGGCTGCCTTGGCACTGGGGTTACAGCGGACTCTCGCGCGGCGACACGGTCAACGAGCTCGGCGTCCTCGCCGCCGATCCGAATACCTCGATTCAGGACGACAAGGCGTTCACCTGCAACGTCCGGGCGGGCCGGCGGCACGGCGCGAGCACCGCACGACTGGCCGGCGCCGTGCTTGTCGGGCATCACATCGGGCCAAGCGAAGACGACCCGCTGGCGGAGAACCCGCAGGAGGCGGTGGGATCGGCTGGCGCCGAGTCCACTGGGAGTCCATGAGTACCAGCGTCCCAGAGACCGAGATCGCGATTCATCGGGTGGGCGGGGGCCCGGCCCAACGGATGGGCTTCTTCACCGACACATCGGTGTGCATCGGCTGCAAGGCATGCGAAGTTGCCTGCAAGCAGTGGAACGATCTGCCCGCGGACGGCTCGCGGCCGGGCAAGGGTGTCTCGTATGACTACACGGGCGATCTGAGCGGCTCGACCTGGCGCCACGTCCGATTCGTCGAGCTGTTCGAGCCCTCCCCGCAGCTCAAGGAAGAGGCGGAGCGCGCGCTCGAGGCAGGGGGTGGGGGCAAGTTGCCGGCGATCCCGGCAGCCGGCGCGGTTGACCTCGTGGACGCAGCGCAGTCTGCCCCTGGCCCCGTGGACGTGGCCGAGGCGGTGCGGAAGATGGGCGATTGGGTGTTCATGTCCGATGTCTGCAAGCACTGCACCAACGCCGGCTGTCTCGATGCCTGCCCCACGGGCGCGCTGATCCGAACCGAACATCAGACGGTGGTGCTGCAGCCCGATGTCTGCAACGGCTGCGGCTACTGCGTTCCGGCCTGCCCGTTCGGCGTGGTCGACCGCGACCCCGAGGACGGGCGCGCCGGCAAGTGCACGCTCTGTTACGACCGCTTGCAGGACGGTCTCGAGCCAGCCTGCGCGAAGTCCTGCCCGACTGACTCGATTCAATTCGGGCCGCACGAGGAGCTGGTGGAGATCGCCTCTCGCCGCGTCGCCGAGCTGCATCAGCGCGGGATCGAAGGCGCCTACCTGTACGGCGCCGGTGACGACCCTGACGAGCAGCTCGCCGGCGGCCTGGGTTCGTTCTTCCTGTTGACCGAGCCGCCCGAGCGCTACGGGCTGCCCGCGCACGCGGACTCGCCGGTGCAGGAGAACGTGGTCCCGGCTACGTTGGCCGCCGTCACCGCCGGCCTACTCGCTGGCGCAGGTGTCGTCTTCGCGTTCGTTGAGGCCGCGCGCCGCGGCCGTCGCAGGCCGGGGATGGGGAACTGGTGAGTCGCGAGCACGAGTGGGAGGGAAGGCTCGAGCACGGCGGCGAGCCGGCGGAGTTGGCTCCCGAGCACGAGCCTCCCGGCACGGCGCACGGACGCGCAACCGAGTGGGTGGCCGACCACGACACAGAATCTCGCGACATCCGCCCCGCCCTCGGAACGCACGGCGGACCAGCGCCGTGGACCGCGGCCGAGCCGGGGGCGCCGGTCGCCCTCGCGCGTCCGGGCTTCGGTGACGCCCGGTGGTCGTTTCTCTACAAATCGCGCGACACCGGCTACGGCGCTACGGAGCCTGCTCCGGGTCAGGTCGCGGCGGCAAACCGGCGGATGCGGGACGCGCCGGTCTCGGACATCCACGGGCCGTTCATCCACGCTCCGGTATGGACCTGGGAGGTGGCGGCCTACTTCTGGTTCGGCGGGATGGCATCCGGCGCGGCGTTCGTCGCGCTCGCGTGCGACGCAGCCGGCGACCACCGCTCCGCGGCGATTGCGCGCAAGGTCGTGCTCGGAGCCGTCGCGCCGGCGCCGCTTCTGCTGATCGCCGATCTCGGCCGGCCTGAGCGATTCCTGAACATGATGCGGATCTTCAAGCCACGCTCGCCGATGAACACGGGCGCCTGGTGCCTGGTCGCGTTCAGTGGCTCGGGCGCGCTGGCGGTGGCGGCGGACCTGGCCGGACGGCCGAAGACCGCGCGCGCGCTGGGGGCGCTCACGTCGCTGTTCGGTAGCTACCTGGGCTCCTACACCGGCGTGCTGCTCGCCTGCACCGCCGTACCGGTGTGGGCGCGCAGCCGCACGATCCTCGGACCGGCATTCGTCGCCACCGCGACCGCCACCGGGGCGGCCGCCACCCGCCTCGTGCTCGTGGCAAGCGGCCTACCGCAGACCCACCCGACCCGCAGGGCGCTCGGCACGATCGAGACCGCCTCGATGCTGACCGAGCTCTCCATCTCGGCGATCGGCGAGCGGCGGCTGGGAGACGCCGCCAAGGCCCTCCGCCGCGGGCGCCCCGGAATCTACTTCCGTACCGCCAAGAGCCTCGTCGCGCTCGGTCTCTCGCTCCGGTTGCTCGCACGCCGGACCGGCCCGCGTGAGCAGGAACTCGCGAGCTTCGTGTTCCTCGCCGCCGGTCTGGCGTTCCGTCTCGCCTGGGTCTCCGCAGGAAAAGCCTCCGCTGAGGACGACGCCGCCGTCGCGGCGATGAGCCGCGGCCGGCGGGCTCTGCACGAGGACCGCGCGGAGCCACGGGAACAGCGCGCCCTGTCGACCCGCCGCTCGCCCCTGCCGTTGCCGGACGTTGCGCGACGCGCCTATGGCGAAGCGGTCAGGCGTACCAGCCTCGCGATCGAACAGCGCCTGCGGCGCCGACGTGTCCGAGGTCGTCTTTGATGATCTGCCGGCTCACGGTTCTGCGCCTTCGGCCTCCGGACTGAGGGCGAAGCGGACGGTCGTGCCGTCGTGAATCGGCACGACCAGGCCGCTGTCGACGAGCACCGCGAGGTCGCGGGCCAGCTCGGCGTCCGTGTCGTCGGCCGCCGGCGGCGCGAATTGGGTTGCTCTGCGGCCGGGCCACGATCGGGATGCTTGGGTGGGAGCCGGCCAAGCCTGGCCCGGGCGAGGGGAGCGGGGTCCCGACATGTGACTTCCTTTCTTCATGCGAAAAGCTCTACGGCTCTATGCGTATGACAGCGAACGCCCCGGACGGAAAGAGATCGCCCGGGCAGGCATGACCTCGCAAATTGCCCGATTTGCTCGCTAAAAGCTCGGTTGATGCGGCCTTTTTGACGCCGTTCGATGGGCTTCTCAACAGCCACGTGACGGTTATCCACAACGCATGTATGCGTATGAACGTCTTTTCCACAGGTCATCCTGACGGGGTAGATGGCGTCTCCTGTAGAACCACTCCGATCGATGACTCGACGCTCGTCCGCACCATCCGCGCGTCTGCTGCGCGCCGTCGCCGCCGAGCGGGATGATCTGGAGCATCGCCGGGGCGCGCTGTTGGAGCGACGTCGTGAAGTGCGGGAAGAGCTCGAGGAGTTAGAGGCGTCCGTGGCCGAGCTCGACGAGCGTTTGGCGCTGATCAGCCGCCTCGCCGGCGAGGCCTCCCAGCGGGAGCGCTCGGGCGGCGGCGATGCCGTCGTTCAGGGCTCGTCTGGTGAGCAGAGCCAAACGGTGCTGCGAGGGCCGGCGATCCGGGCCGCGGCGGTGCGAGTTCTGCTCGCGGCCCCGCGGCGGCCTGAGGCGCTGCACTACCGCCAATGGTTTGAGCTCGTCGCTGAGGCGGGCTACGGCGTCGCGGGCAAGGACCCGTTGGCCGTGTTCCTGACGCAGCTGTCGCGGTCGCCGCTCGTGCGTCGCGGCACTCAGAGTGGGGTGTATGAGCTTGATGTGCAGGCTCCCGCGCGCCTGCGCCGCCGGCTCGAGGATCTTCAGGCTCAGCTCCGCGAGCTGACCGCCACGTCCCCGCGCTCAACGACTGACCTGAGCGTCGTCCGCGGTCGGCGCACCGCGTTGAACGTCGAGATCAGCAAGGTCGAGAGAGCGTTCGAAGAGGCCGAGGAGACACTCCGCAATCGTCCCGAGAAGCCAGGACTAGCGGCGGCAAGCTAAGCACGTCGTTGGCCGCCGACCTCACGCCCGGGTGAAGACGGCGGCGGCGATGTCACCGCGGTATGAGAGACCCCTAGCGCGTGATAGGCGTGGGGACCGTTACGGCACCGTGTATGCCACGACCTGCGGATCTCCGCCTCCGGTGCTCGTGACGGGGCCGCCCGCCGGAACAACCACGGTGTTACCTGCGATGGCGATCGGCGAGTTGACAGAAGTGGGCAGCTGATGGCGATAGACGATCGCGCCGGTGCTGCGTTCCAGTGCGATCAGCACACCGTCGTAGAGCGTTGTGAAGACGAGATCGTTGGAAACCGTGACGGCGCCCAGCGGCAACTGCGGCACCTTTTTATCCCATTCGACCTTGCCCGTCGCGAGGCTGAGCGCCTCCACCTCGCCGGTCGGTGAGCCTGCCGCCTTGGTCGCAGTTGGGAGATTCAAGGTTGGGTACGTCAGCGGTAGGTCGATGGTCGCCACGTATACGGTGTTGCTCGCGACGGCCAGGTCGGCCAAGACGCCGCCGAACGACCCCGGAAGGATGGTCAGGGGCGCCTTGAGCGTGCTGCGGTGCTCGAGCGCCTGGAGTGAGTCGTTGTCATGGCCGTTGTGGGCGCCAACCGGCGTCTTCCAGATCAACTTGCCGCTGCTGCCGTTCATCTCGTAGACGTAACCCAACTTGCCGCTGCCGATCACAACGGACACGCCACCGACGCGCGTCGAGATCGGCGAGGCCTGCAAGTCGTAGTCCTTGAAGTCGTCGGGTAGGGCCTGGTAGTACCAGCGAAGCTTCCCGGTCGCGGCGTCGAGGTTCACGTCGCTGTTGGTGTACAGGTCCAATGCCGGATGCGCGATCGCCGCAGCGGGAGTCTGATACGGGTTGCCGATCCCATATGTCACCGACCCGTCGGCGCTGACCAGCGGCGTCTCCCACGCGCCGCCGGAGCCGAGGCCGAGCGACTGCACGCCCGGCTCCGGGCCGACGACCGTATTGAACCTCCAGAGCACTGCTCCACTCGACGCGTTCAGCGCAAGCAGCGCCCCGCCGCCGGGCCCCGAGCCGTATTGGCTTGCCAGATAGACCCGTCCGTTGGCCACCTGTGGCTGAATACCGAAGGTGCCCTGACCTTTGTGCAGGAGATCGCTGTTGACCCAGATCGCCCGGCCGGTGGTGGCACTCAGCGCAAAGGCCGCCGTCGGGGTGAGCCCGTACACCTTTCCGTCGGCGACGGCGACCCCGTTCGGTCCGGGCCCACTTCTCTCCGGCTGATTCCATCGATGCTGCCACTCGAGCTTCCCGGTCGCGAGCGCGAGCGCGTACACGTTGGAGTCGAGATCCTGGAGATAGACGACGCCGTGCTGCACGATTGGGTTCGCGGTCAACGACCCGTAGGGGCGTACGCCGACCGCGGCCTTCCCCGTGAGCTTGAACGTCCAGGCCTGCGCGAGCCTGGACACGTTTGCCGAGGAGATCGTCGACCCAGTTGCGTCCCGGGTGTTCGCGAGGTCGCCATTCGAACACGGCCACGACCCAGAGGCCCCCGTCGTCGAAGCAGCTACGTTCGTGGTGACGGTCTCGCAGCCGAAGTTCGCGACCGCGGTCCCCTTCCCGCCGCAGGCCGCAACCAGCAACCCCGCCGCGACAAGCAGAGCCGCGCTGAGCGTGATGCGACCGTTCCGGGGAATATCGTGAGGCACGATAGCCAGATGATATCACTTTGCTACCAGCCGTGCAAGCGCCAAGCGACGCGGCTGCGGCCGCCGGTTAGCGTCCGGCCAGCGGGGCGACGTAGCGCAGGAGCGGTTCGATCCCGAGCGCTGCGCCTGGGGCTTGCTCGACCAGGGGGAGAGTGTCAATCCGGCGTCCGTGGCGGTGTAAGTGCTCGCCGTGTGTCCGAGGTGACGTCCATGCCAAGCAGGCGGCACATCCCATCGCGCCATCGCCAGGGCAACTCGGACAATGTTGGTCGTAACGCGACGCTCTAGTCCGCTGCGAGTTTGGCCAGCCGGCCGGACCTGTCGGCCTCTACCGTCTCTCGATAGCCGCCAACCACCTCATCGCCCACGACGACCACTGGGCAGCTCTTTCTTCCCGTGGCATCAAAAAGCGCCGCCCGACCGGCGTCACTTTGGACATCGATCTCGGTGTAGGCGAGGCCGCGGGCGTCGAGGAGCCGCTTCACCCGGCCACAGATCTCCGAAGGCTCTGCGGTGTATACCGTGATCTCAGACATGCGCCTCTCCGCTTGGTAGCTCTTCCCCCAGGAGTCTAGGAACACCGTGCCTTGGAGAGCTTTCAGCGGGACCCTCGGCGGCTGGCGCTGCCGGCCTTGCGTGAGGAGTCGATCGCATCGACCGCGATCGTCAGGGGCGAGCGGATCGATTGAGCCGCGCTCGGCGTGCACGAGGCCGTCGGAAAAATACGGAAGCCGGTCGGCCGAGACGCTGCGCGTGATGCATTCGTGGTAGGAATGCGGGATGTCGGGGCTGCGGTTGGATATTGATCCTCCTCCGGCGGGCGACGAGCCCGTGGCGTTCGCCGCTGCGGTCGTGAGCACGAGCGTTCCGGGCCCGGCGTGATCCAGCACGAGGGGTTCGCGGTTGAGCCGTGGGCGGTCCGCGAGACTGCGCTTGATTTCGAGCGTTTGGCGCAGACCGAGTCGGTGTTCGCGCTCGCCAACGGGCACGTCGGGATGCGCGCGAACCTCGACGAGGGGGAGCCGTTCGGGCTGCCGGGCACCTATCTCGCCGGGTTCTATGAGACTCGGCCGCTGCCGTACGCGGAGGCCGGGTATGGCGATCCCGAGGACGGGCAGACCGTGGTCAACGTGACGAACGGCAAGATCATTCGGCTGCTAGTCGAGGATGAGCCGTTCGACGTGCGTTACGGCGAGTTGCGCAAACACGAACGGGTGCTCGACCTGCGGGCCGGGGTGCTCCGCCGGGTGGTCGAGTGGGTCTCGCCGACGGGGTGTCCGGTCAGAGTTTCCTCAACCCGAATGGTCTCTTTCACGCAACGCTCGATAGCAGCGATCATGTACGAGGTCGAGTCGCTCGACGACGGGGTGCAGGTGGTCGTCCAGTCCGAGCTCGTCACCAACGAGACGTTGCCCGTGACCGAGCGAGACCCGCGGGCGGCGGCAGCCCTGAGCTCGCCACTGGTCTCGGACATGTTCCACGGCGAGGACCTTGAGGCGATTCTGGTCCACACCACGAGGTCGAGTGGGCTGACCGTTGGCGCCGCGATGAATCACGGAATCGATGGACCCGCGGATATCGGGACCGCGATGACGAGCCGCCCCGACGTCGCTCGACTTACGATCACCGCGACGGCAGCGCCGGGCGCGCCTCTGCGCGTGACGAAGTTCGTCGGCTACGGCTGGTCGGGCACGCGGACCGTTCCGGCAATACGCGACCAAGTTGCCGCGTCTCTGGCGGGCGCGGTGCACACCGGTTGGGAAGGGCTGCTGAAGGAGCAGCGTGCCTATCTCGACAGGTTCTGGGCGGCTGCCGACATCGAGATCGAGGGCGATGCAGAGCTCCAACAGGCGGTCCGCTTCGCGCTGTTCCACACGCTCCAGGCGGGAGCGCGGGGCGAGCGGCGGCCGATTCCGGCCAAGGGACTCACCGGCCCCGGCTACGACGGTCACACGTTCTGGGACACCGAGGCGTTCGTGCTGCCGCTGCTCACATACACGCGGCCGCGGGCCGTCGCGGATGCGTTGCGCTGGCGCCACCAGACGCTGGACCTCGCGCGTGAACGCGCGCGGTCCCTCGGGCTTCGCGGCGCGGCGTTTCCATGGCGCACGATCGCCGGCCAGGAATGCTCGGGCTACTGGCCGGCGGGCACGGCGGCATTCCACATCAACGCGGCGATCGCGAACGCGACGGACCGCTACCAGCTGATCACCCAGGACGAGACGTTCGAGCGTGAGGTGGGTGTCGAGCTGCTCGTCGAGACAGCCCGGTTGTGGCGCTCGCTCGGCCACCATGACGCCACGGGACAGTTTCGCATCGACGGCGTCACCGGGCCGGACGAATACAGCGCGATCGCCGACAACAACGTCTATACGAACCTGATGGCGGCGCGTAACCTCGACGCCGCCGCCGACGCGGTCGAACGACACCCGGACGTCGCCAAGCAGCTGGCCGTCGACGACGAAGAGTCCGCGAGCTGGCGGGACGCCGCCAAAACGATCTTCATCCCCTACGACGAGTCGCTCGCGGTCCACCCCCAGGCGGACGGCTTCACCACACACGACGTGTGGGATTTCGACTCGACCCCGCCCGAGAACTATCCGCTGCTACTGCACTACCCATACTTCGACCTGTACCGCAAGCAGGTCGTCAAGCAGGCGGACCTTGTGATGGCGGTGTTCTTCGCCGGCGAGGCGTTCACGGCCGAGGAGAAGGCGCGGGACTTCGCGTACTACGAGCAGCTGACCGTCCGCGACTCATCGCTGTCGGCCTGCGTCCAGGCGGTGGTGGCCGCCGACGTTGGGCACATCGAGCTGGCCTACGACTATTTCGCCGAAGCGGCACTACTCGACCTTGACGACCTCGAACACAACACACGCGACGGAGTTCACATCGCCTCGCTCGCTGGGGCGTGCATCGCCGCGCTCACCGGCTTCGGCGGGCTGCGCGACCGCAACGGGGCGCTCAGCTTCACTCCCCGCCTCCCGCAGGCGCTGACCCGCCTCGCGTTCAGTCTCCGCTGTCGCAAGAGCACGCAGTTGAGGATCGAAGTCGAGCCGACCCAGGCCACGTACACCCTGCTGGCGGGCGAACCACTCGACATCCACCACCACGGAAAGCCCGTGACCGTGACTACCGAGCACTCCGTGCAGTGCCCGATCCCGTCAGTCCCGGCGCTGGAGCGACCCAAGCAACCACCCGGTCGCGAGCCTGCACACAGACGAGCGCCGGCCGACGGTCGGTAGCGTCTCGCTCAGCGGTGCAGCGAGTCAGCCTCCGCCGGGGGTCAAGCGGCGAGAGAGAATTCGTTCGTGCTCGGGCTCAGTTCGAGCGCGATCGTGGCCGCGAGCACCTGCCGGCGCAGCGTGCCGGGCCTGGCTTCGTTGTACAGCGGGCTTGCGACGCCGTCAGTGATCAGCCGTTCGACCATCGCGACACCCTGCGAGGCTACGGGCTGGTGGCTGCTCAGACGCGCGATCAGCGCCTGTATCGCGACTTCGGCGTCGATCACTGCGCCGCGGTTAACGATCGAAATGTTTGAGCGAGTGGTCACCGGCTGATGCGCGTCCCGGGTCGCCCGCCGCAAGGCACCGGCGATCCTTATCTTGGTGGTGCACCATTGATTGTGGTCGCGTCGCCGTGAAGAAAACGTGCAGGCTTGGCTCAGGAGCTAAACGTTGTGTGAAGAACTCGCCGATCGCTACGGCTCGAGGGATTCGCCGGCGGGGAACTAGAAGTTGCGTTGCGAGAGTTGCGTCCGTGATTTCACGCCGAGCTTGCGGAACGCCTTGCGTAGGTGGTATTCGACCGTGCTCGGACTGATGAACAGCTGAGCGGCGATGTCTCGGTTGGTGTGTCCGTTTGCCGCAAGGCGCGCGATCTGCGTCTCCTGGGGCGTGAGCTGGTCGAGTGTGTCCACGGTCCGTGTGCGGGCGTGCTCGCCTGTTGCCAGCAGCTCGCGTTCGGCGCGCCGAGCGAACGCCTCGGTGCCCATGCTGGTGAACGCCTCGAGCGCGGTCCGCAAATGCTCTCGGGCGTCGAGCCGGCGACGCTCGCGGCGCAGCCACTCTCCGTAAAGAAGGTGAGTCCGGGCGAGCTCGAGTCGCACACGGGTACCGGTGAGGTGCGCGATCGACTGGCGGTACAGACTCTCTGCGACCTCGCCTTCGCTCAGCAGCGCGCGCACGCGCGCCTCGATTCCACTCGCCCACCCGGAGCTGTTCACGCGGGTGCGCTCCGAGAGCCACTCCACGGCGAACTCGAGCAGCGCTCGGTCAGCGGTCCTGGATGCCGCCTCGGCAAGTTCGGGCATAAGCAACGATCCGTATCCGATCGGATCGGGCTGCAACGCTTCCCAGGCTGCATCGCGCGCGGCTTCATGTCGCCCGAGGCCGTTGTAGAGCACGGATCTCGCGTAGTTGTTGGATGTCCATCGCCGCGTGGCCGCCTCCTCGGAGGTCGCTTCGATCAGCTCAGACGCCTGCGATTCTTGGCCGTGCCAAGCCGCGAGAATCATCGGGGCGTTCACGAGCGCCGGATTTCCGGTCGCCTCAGCGATTCGGGTCGGCCGCGGCGATGAGCAACAAGCGTCGCGCATCACCCGGAAGCCCGGCCAGCCTACGTGTGAAGCTCTGCTCGATGCTCGCGGACAAGGGCACCGGCAGCTGGCAGACCAAACCCGCCCGCTAGCTGTGTCGGCGTCAGACCGCGCGGCAGCTCCAACAGAGCGAGCGGATTCCCGCGCGTCTCTGACACGATCCGCTCCAGCACGGGCTCATCCAGCGCGAGCTGGCAAGACCGATTCCAACAGGGTTCGTGAATCACGACGCCCCAGGGACACGACGTGAAGCTCCGGCAATCCTGCGAGCGCGTCGCCCGGGTTCCCGCGCCGCGAAGACGAGGGCGATCTTCTCCGCCAACAGGCGGCGGGCCACGAACGCGAGCGCGCGCGCCGACGCACGATCGAGCCACTGCGCGTCGTCGACGACACATAGGAGCGGTCGCTCCTCGCGCAGCCTCGGACAACAGTCCGAGGACCGCCAGTCCGACCAGGAACGGATTCGGAGCCTGTCCGGCACTGAGTCCGAACGCGACGCTAAGCGCATCGCGCTGGGGATCGGGCAGACGCTCGGATCGGTCGAGGATCGGCGAGCACAGCTGTTGAAGCGCCGCGTACGGGAACTCCATCTCCCCCTCGACCCCGACGGTGCGTAGGACCCGGAACTGCCGCCCCTCCGCGACCGTCCACTCGAGCAGCGCGGTCTTCCCGACGCCTGGCTCTCCATGCACCACCAAGACCCCGCCGTCGCCGCCGCGCGCAGCGTTGAGCACCCGGCCGAGCACCTCGCGCTCGCGGTCTCGACCGACCAGTCGGCCTCCCGGCAACCGCGTGAACGTCTGGACCTGTGGCGGCGAGCCCATCTACAGTCACACAGCATGACTGAGGACGCGACTCGGGTCGCGGACTAAGGAATTCCCGGGATTCGATCACCTGCCCCTGGCGTTCACGATCGTGCCCATGATCGCAGCGGACACGACGACCGAGGCATTTGCCGATACCCGCCCGAGCAGCGCCAAGAACCTGCCGGACTACGCGCCGATTCCTCGCGCCGGCGCTCGGCCCCGCACTCAACGAGCAGGGCTACTACGTCGGACGCGTCGAGCGCAACCTCTACTGGGTCACCGACGGCACCTACCAGTCCGCGTTCCTGACCACCTCGGACGGCGTGGTCCTGCTCGACGCGCCGCCGACCATCGGCCACAACATCCAGCGAGCGGTCGACGAGATCGCCGCCGCCAACGGCGTGAGCAACAAGGTCACGCACCTCATCTACTCGCACCATCACGCTGACCACGCCGGCGCGTCCTCGCTGTTCGACCGCAACGTCGCCCGCATCGGCCACGAGGAGACGCGCAGGCTCCTGTTGCGGGACGACGACCCGGCGAGGCCTGCGCCGGAGGAGACGTTCGAGGACCGCCGCATCGCTCGAGATCGGAGGCGAGCGCATCGAGCTGGCCTGGCACGGCTCCAATCACTCGCCGGACAACATCTTCATCCACCTGCCCGACCACGACACGCTGATGCTCGTCGACATCGTCAACCCGGGTTGGGCACCGGTATACCAGAGCAACCTCACCGAGGACGTCCCCGGCTACATCGAGGCCGCCGCGACCGCTCTTACCTACCCGTGGAAGCATTTCATCGGCGGCCACATGGGCAGGCTCGGCACGCGCGACGACATCGCGCTGCACCAGCGGTACATGGCCGACATCGCCGCCAGCTCGAGATCCGCGCTCGACACCGTCGATCCCACCCCGTACTTCGTCAAGTACGGCGAGAACAGCTGGGCTGCGGTCAGGGGCTACCTGGACGCGATCACTGCCGCGGCCGCAACACCGGTAATCGAAAAGTACACCGGCGTCCTCGCGGCTGCCGACGTGTTCACCGCGAGCACGACATTCCATGTCATGCAGTCGATCCGTCTCGACCTGGGCTACGGCTCACAGGTGCACCCCTGAGCTCGTAGCGGAGGGGTGCCGAGAGCTGAATTGGTCGCCGGCGTAGACGGCGAATCGCATACCTGCAAACGCGCACAAAAGGAGACAGACGATGAACAAGGAGCTCGGGGTCTGGACGTACGAAGACTGCGCGCTGGTGCTGATCGACTACCAGAAGGAGATGTTCGAGGTCATTCGCTCCGAAACGGTCGCAGACTTGGTCGAGCTGAATGTGAGGCTGCTGGCCAAGACCGCCAAGGCGCTCGACATGCCGATCGTGCTGTCAACCGTGGGGGTTGGGTTCGGGCTTCAACGGGCCGACGCTTCCCTCGATTCTGTCCGAGCTGGAGGGCATCGAGCCGATCGACCGGTCGTCGATGAACGCATTCGAGGATGACGCCTTCCGTGAGGCGGTGAAGGCGACCGGGCGCAAGCGCCTGATCATCGGCGGGCTCCACACCGAGATCTGCCTCACGTTCGCGACGGTCCAGGCTCTGAAGGACGGTTACGACGTGATGTTCGTCACCGACGCCGTCGGTGGTCGATCCCAGATCGCGCACCGCACCGGCGATCGAGCGGCTGTCGCACGCCGGCGCCGTGCCGAGCACGGCGCTCGCCGTCAACACGGAGCTCTTCCGTGACTGGGCGACACCGCCCGCCGGGCCCGCCCTCGAGGTCATCCACTGGTACTTCATCGAGGTGCCAAAGCTCACCCCCGCCGTCGGTGTCGCCGACGCGGAGAAGCAGGCGGCGGCTGCCGCCCTCCAGGGAGCGAAGTGAAATGTGAGGCCGATGGTGTCACTGCAGCCGTGTCGCGTCAGCGATCCCGCCGACTGCGCGAAGCTCGTCGAGCTCGCGGTAAGCGAGTTCGGCAGGATCGACGTGCTGTACAACCTCGCCGCCAGGTCCCACTTCCACCGGCTCGAGGACTTGACCAACGAGGAGTGGGCTGCCGCCCGGCAGGACGAGGTCGACCTGGTGTTCTACCTCACCCGCACCGCATGGCCCCACTTGAAGGCCAGCCAGGGTGTCGTCGTGAACATGGCCTCCCTGAACGGGTCGCTCAGCTTCAAGCTCCTCCCGTCGCTGGCCCACACGACCTCGTGGCGATGGCGGGATGAAGGTCTGGTGATACTCGCGTGAACGCGCTTTCAGATCCGATCCCGAGGGACAACGTCCACCCGTTGTCGGGGGTCTGCGATATGGCGACACCGGTCTGGCTTCTGGGCCGTGGCGTTCGCTCTTTCTGATCGTGATGGCGTCTGCCACGCTGCCGAGTCCGCTCTACGGGCTCTACCGCGTACGGGATCATCTCTCCGAGCTCACGGTGACCGTGATCTACGCGATCTTCGCCGCCGGGACGATCGTCGCGTTGCTGTCGGTCGCGATTCATCGCTGCGCGCGCCGGACGCCGAGGCGTGATGCTCGGCGCGGTGGCGACGATGATGGCGGCGGCGGGTTTGCTCGCGGCATGGAAGGCGTTGCCGGGGCTGCTCATCGGGCGCTTGATCACTGGCGTGGCGGTCGGCCTGGCCGCTGGGACGGCCATCGTCTACCTGATCGAGTTGCGCGCCCGCGCGAACCCGGGCGGCTCCCCGATCCGCGCCCAAACCATCGGCACGGCGGTGACCGTCGGCGCGCTTGGAGTTGGACCGCTGATCGCCGGCTGCCTAGCGGAGTGGGCGGGATCGCCGCTGACCTTGCCATACCTGCTGTTCGTGGCGCTCGGAGCGATCGCTCTGATCGGCCTGGCCGCCGCGCCCGAGACCGGCATCCCGGCTCCTGCGGCTCGAGGGTCAGGCGAGCGGTTCGTCACGGTCCGTCAGGGTGCTGGCTCCCGGGGCCTCAGCGACGCTCGCGGCCTTCGCGGCGAACGGACTCTTCGCCGGCCTGTCCGGGCTGTTCCTCGCAACCACGCTTCACCATCCCTCACACGCGCTCTCGGGCGCAACGCTGTTCGTGGTGTTCTCCTCGGGCGTGGCAGCTCAGCTGGCGACAATCGGACTGCCGGCGTCGCGCGTGCTCGCGCTCGGCACGATCTCCATGCTCATCGGTCTCGCGCTGCTGGTGATTGCGGTGCGTCTATCGACACCAAGCCTCGCGCTGTTTCTGCTTAGCTGGCGCGCTGATCGGCGCGGGCGCAGGCGCTGTCTTCAAAGGAACGACCGGTCTTGTGCTCGGAGCGACGGCGCCGGAGAACCGCCTGGCGGCGACGTCGGACTTGCTGATCGCCCTCTACGTTGGGCTTTCGATTCCCGTGATCGGTGCTGGAGTCGCACTCGACCGAGGGGCAAGCCCATCGGACACCGTGCTCGGCTTCGCCATCCTCGTCGGCTTGGGAGTCACCGGTGCGGGCGCGCTGCTCGGACACGCGCTGAAAAGCGCGAAGCGACCCGCCTAGACGATGCACGCTCCCCTCACCCATCACCCCAAACCGCCCGACGCATCGATCTGAAGGAGGAACGAATGGCCAGTCGACCCGCCCGCGATCAGCTCGGCGACCACCGCGCGGGGGGCTCCGCGGTCGCCGATCCGACGGCGCGGGAGTTCCTGCGCCGCGCCGACCCGATCCTCCGGGAGCTGATCGACGCGCGCCCGGACTTCCATCCGCGCGCCTGGCTTGACGAGCTGCCGCCGCTCGACGCTTTCGGGACGCTCATCTTCCAGGTAGTCGGCCAGCAGCTGTCGGTCAGCGCGACACGGACGATCGTCTCGCGTCTGCAGCAGCGGTTCGGCGGCCATATGCCCTCGTCGCAGGAGCTGCTCGCGGCCGACCCGCAGGAGCTTCGCGCGAGCGGCATGTCCACACCGCAAGGGCGCCACCCTGCGGGCGCTCGCGGAACGCTTCGTCGATGGACGGCTGAGCGACGAGTCGCTCGCGGGGATGACCGATGAGGAGATCGAGGCGGCGCTGACCGAGGTTCCGGGGATCGGGCCGTGGACCGCGCACGGCTTTCTGATCGTGGCTCTCGACCGGCCCGACGTGCTGCTCTCAGGCGATCTCGCGCTGCGCCGCGCCGTACAGCACGCCTACGGATTCGACCACCCGCCAACTGAGGACGAGATGGTCCAGCTAGCGGAGCGGTGGCGGCCTTACCGGAGCCTCGCGGTCAGCTACCTGTTCGCGTCCGAGTTCGAGGAAGGAGCCTGATGCAACCAGCGGACATAAAGAGTGTTGGGATCATCGGCGCAGGCCGGATCGGCCGGGCGATGGCGCAGGTCACGCGCCGTGCCGGCCGGCAGGTCGTGATCGCCAACAGCCGAGGCCCGCAGTCGCTGACCTCACTGGTGCAGGAGCTCGCCGACGCAAAATTTGAGGTCGGCGGGCTGTTCGAGGACGCCGGTTTCTTCGGCGTCGATCTCGGTGCGCTGCGCGAACGCGGCCAGATGCAACAGCTCGGCGCCCCGCTCGACGGGGTGAACCTGATCCGGCTCTCTGAAGCGAACTAGCTATGGGCGGGGCAGTCCGAACGTCGCGGCCTGAGCTAGCTGACCCTCCGCGAGGAACCGATCAGCGACCCACGCTGATCCAGCACCTCGATCGTACGCGAGTGAAACACGGCTCCTCGTCATCGGTGAAGAGCGACTTCTGCGCCTTGGAGTCGCGCCGGTCGGCGCAATGTGCATAAGCATCGACCAGCTCGCGGATCGACAGGCGATCCGCCTCCTCGACTGCTGTGATCTCCGAATGGATCATCGTGTCTCCTGGTTCGTAAGCCTGCGACCTGCCTCCCAGTAATCGCTACCTGCGAGCGCGGGTGGTCAGACGGCCCGCACGTCAGGTGCGTAACTGCCCTGGCGAAAGTCGTCGACTAGTCCTGGATGGGTGGGAGACCAGCCGAGCTGGTCCCGAGCCTTGGCCGCGAATGCGCCCTGGTCGAGTAGTAGGACTTCCGCGAAGTAGTCGCCCAAACGCGCACGAGCCTCGTCATCGGAACCAGGGACCGCTCCGGGAGCGGCGGCTGCGACAGCGGCCGCCTCGGTCAGTTCGGCGACGGTGGGGTTCAAGCCATCCCCAACGACGTAGCGGCCGCGAGCCGAGTCGGACTCGAGCACGCGCCGGTAGAACCTCGCAAGGTCCGCAACGTGGACTGTCGACCAGTGCTGTCGTCCGGTGCCAAGCATGATGAGGTTGCCGTCGTCGTCTCGAGCTGAGTTGAGAAGGAGCGCGGGGATCCCTCCGCCACCGTCGCCATAGGCGACGCTCGCGACGATCACGACTCCGCGCATGTCTCGGGCGTCAAGGATCCGGCGCTCGATCGGCTCCTTCCACGCCACCAGGGCAGGTGGCCTGATTGGCGAGCCCTCGCTGATCGACGTGTTCTCGCCGTAGATCCACAGGCCGCCGATGTGGATGTAGGGCTTGCCGGTGCCGGCAAAGCCTTCGATCGCCGCGTCGGCCACTACGGAGTCAAGGTTGGCACTGGTCTCGTCACCTGGGCTGGCGGTGTGGATGGCCCCTTGCGCCTCTTTGAGCACGCTCACGACAGTGGCGCGATCGTAGAGGTCAACCACCGTCGCGTTCGCTCCGCGGGCCCTGACGATGTCGGCTTGGTCTTCGTTGCGGACGAGCGCCGTCACCTCGTGGCCGCGCTCTTGCAATTCGGTCAGTACGTGAGATCCGATGAATCCGGTTGCCCCGGTAAGTGCGACGTTCATAATTGGAGTGCGTCCTGTCTTAGGTCGTCGTTTGATACGAGATCCGCCGCCGGCGCCAATTCGGACGCAGTGGGAGACACGGTGCGGCGCGGAGTGGCTTGGCGCGTGTTCGCGCGCTCGTTCACAGGCTCACCGTCCCCGGGACTCGTCCGTCGGCACGCAGTAGATCAATCACTTGATTGAGAATACTCATGCGTGGGATTCCTGTCAAGCGGTTGATTGAATGGTTAGGCCGGCCAGCTGATCGCTGGTCAGCCGGTGCTCGTGCCGCGGAACGTGCCGGCGAGCACTGGTACGAGCCGTCGCTCGATCTGCTTCTCGGATTTGTTCCCGAGCTCGGCGCCGACCGGCGCCAGGACGAGCCAGTTCAACAACCCGGCTGCGCAGCGCGTGCGGAACATCAGCTCCTCGTCCCTGACACCTGGAACCTTGGTCTTCAGCACCCGAAGGACATCGGCACGAATCCGATTGAAGCTGGCATCAAACCGATTCCATCCTTGTGGAGGATCGATTCCCGCCCGCGCCACGATCCGCATCACGTCCAGGTCACGACCCCCCACAACCAGAGCACGCATCATCGGTCGTGCGAAGGCCGCCGCCAGCGCCTCAAGCGACGCCTCAGCGCCTACCGCACTCACCGCCGCTTGCTGAGCGCCCAGATAGCGCTCCAGTGCATACTCGATCGCAGCATCACACAGCGATCCCAGCGAGCCAAAGTGATAGCTGACCGCCGCAACATTGGCGTCGGCAGCATCTGTCAGTTCCCGGAGACTCACACCATCTTCGCCGCGTTCGGCCAGCAGGTCCAGCGCGGCGTCCATCAGCCGCGTCCGCGTCCGCAGGCCCGCTTCGCGACGCTGGTCCACCTTGACTGGGTCCACGCAGCCTATTCAAGCAGACGCTTGAAAACCTGTCAAACGAGCCCAGGCTGCGCGCGGGACCGAGCCGCTCCCTTGCGCGGATGTAGGGACGGCACGAATCAACCCTGGGCGTGCTCGATCCACTCGTGACGGTGCTCGGCTAGGGACGGGGACGGGACGACCAGGACGGCCCGGTCGGCGTGATGAAGGACCTCGTACGAGACACTGCCCAGCACGAGCGACTTCACGCCGCTGCGGCCACGCGTGCCGAGAACGATCAGGTCGGCGTCCACGTCGCCGGCCACGCCGAGGATCGCGGCCGCGATGCCGTCGAGCCGGTCGGCGATTCGAGGGTGCGCGATGAGGCCAGCGGCAGTGGCTCGCTGCACTCCTTCTTCGGCGGTGCCGAGCGCGGCCTTCTTAATCGCCGCATCAGCATCCTCCCCGCCGTCGTCGCCGATGAACCCCAGGCCCAAGGAGCCGTTACGGGTCAGCGTCTCGACGATCGTCTCCCAGATCACGAGCACCGTCGCGTCGCTACCGGGCATCAGCAATCCGGCGCGGTCTATCGCCGCTTGCGCATTGGCGGACCCGTCGTAACAGATGAGGATCATCATGCTGTTGCCCTCTGACGCTGTCGCGCATGAATGGAGCCGTAGCTCGATCGCTCGGGCGGACCGGGCGCTTGGGCGAGATGGTTCATGGGGCGGACTCCAGAGGCGTCGATGGAAGCGATCACCTTCGGGGTGTCGCACACGCCGGCCGAATGGCTGAAGCCGGAAACACAACCCCGCCGAGGGCTAGGGCGAAGCTGGCCGTGATCATACTCGGCTCCCTCCCAGTGTCCTCCTCGGGAGTGGCTGGCTTGAGCACCTATGGGCCTCCAAGGAGCACCGGATGGCTTACCCCTCAGACCGGAACAACGTGATCAGGGACTACAGCTAGGCTGGCTTATGGCCGCGAACGCACCTGGGGCCGTGCCAGGCCCGGCTCCGGCGCTGATGCCCGACGAGTTGGACTCCAGGCACCTGGTCCGCCGGTTGGTGGCATTCGTGGTGTTGGTAGCACTCGTCGCCGTGGCGGTGAGCTCGCTTCCAGGGCTCGGGACGTTGCGCCATCGTTTTGCGCAGGCAGATCTCGCCCTTCTCGGGTTGATCGGTCTTCTGAAGCTGGCCTCGTGCCTCTCGAATGTGGTCGCGTTTCGTTACGTGTTCTGTCCGCGTATGAGCTGGCGATTCACCGCTCAGCTATCCCTGGCTGAGCAAGCGACCAACGTGCTGGTGCCAACGGGAGGGGCGGGCGGACTTGCCCTCGGAGCCTGGGCTTTACGCCAGGGAGGGATGTCGATTGAGCACATCGGTCGCCGAAGCGTCGCGTTCTTCGTGCTCACCAGTGTCCCGAACTTCGCGGTTGCCGCCGTGCTCGGGCCGCTGCTGCTGACGGGCTTGTTCTCGGGCCATATCCCGGTCGTCCTGACACTGATCTTTTCGGCTGCGGCGTGGAGTGTGGCCGCAGTGATCGCGCTGCTGCCGCGGTTGCTCGCTCGTATCGATCCAGCCAAGACCGGTGGCGGCGTGGGCGGCCGGCTGCGCTCTGCTGCCGTCACGCTGGACAACGGGATTCGTGACACCGGACAGTTGCTGCGCTCCGGTCAGTGGCAGGCGATCGCCGGGGCGATCGGATACCTGGGTTTCGATATCGCCGCGTTGATCGCTGCCTTTGCCGCCGTCGGGGGAGGGCTGCCGCTGGCGCCGCTGATCTTCGCCTACGTGATCGGCCAGCTCGGCGGGTTGATTCCAATCCCAGCCGGTGTCGGTGGCACCGACGGTGGCCTGATCGGAGCAATGGTGCTCTACGGCAGCTCGCTCTCGCAGGCCGCCGCGGCAGTGCTCGCATATCGGCTATTTCAGCTCGGTGTCCCCGCCGTCATCGGGGGGATCGCCTTCATCCGGTTACGTCATACGCTCAGTCAGTCGTCGTCGCCCGCCGCCGTATGCGCACCGCTCGCAGAGCCGCTGCCGATGACAGCCGTACGAAGAACCGCGTGAGCTCGCGCCAACGGTGTCGCTGAGCCGCGGGCGTAACCTGACCGGCGCACAGTGCAAGTCGCCCTCGCCCTGATCGCCGCGCTCCTGTTCGCGCTTGGAACTGTGCTGCAGCAGAAGGCAGGGATGGACGCGCCCGCGGCCCCGACCAGCTCGGGATTGCTTCTGCGAATGGCACGCCATCCGCTGTGGCTCGCCGGAATCGCCTTCGACATCGTCGGCTTCATCGCGCAAGCTGCGGCGCTACGGGTCGGCCAGCTGGCCGTCGTGCAACCTCTGCTCGTCTTGAGCGTGGTGTTCGCCCTGCCGCTCGGCGCTCGGCTCAGCGACCAGCGTGTCGGGCGCCGTGAAGCGGCAGCGGCAGCGCTCGTGGTGGTAGCGCTGGTCAGCTTTCTCGCGCTCGCCGATCCCTCGGGCGGACACAGCGAGGTGTCGCTCAGCGAGTGGGTCGTCGCCGGCATTGCGTGTGCAGCGGTCTGCGCACCGTTGTCGCTGCTCGGCCGACACGGCCCTGCGGCGCGTCGCGCCGCTCTGTTGGGGGCGGCCGCCGGGATTCTCTTCGCGTTCTCGGCGGCGCTGACCAAGTCGGTCGTCGACCAGCTGCACCTCGGCGTGGTGCACGTGATCGCGAGCTGGGAGCCATACGCGCTGGCCGGCGTCGGATACGTCTCGATGACGCTCAACCAGCTGGCGCTGAACACGCGCGCACTCGCTCCGACGATCGCCAGCAGCACCGCGCTCGATCCCATCGCCAGTGTGGTGCTCGGGCTCACCCTGTTCAATGAGTACCTTCACGCCAGCAGTCTGCAGGCCGCCGGGGCGTTCGTGGCGCTCGCCGCGGCGCTGTTCGGCGTGGCGGTGCTGGCCCGAGCCGAGGTTCCCGACACGATCGCCGTCTCCTGACTCTGCACTGCCTGTGAGGACTGCTGACGGGCTGGCAAATCGGCGGCGCCATTGCCGATCGTCGAGGGTGAGTGGCTTTCAGTGGTTCGAATAGCGGGAACCACAGGATCCTCACATGCGGAGAGTGGACCACGCCATGGTCGGCAGGGAGGGTTTCAAGCGCCCCCGAGGCTGGTGTTCGCGGGTGGAGCTGGGTATATCTAAGGCGTGAGCACGATCTTCGTCACTGGAGCGACCGGCAAGGTCGGGCGTGTCGTGGTCAGCGGGTTGCTCGAGCGCGGTGATGCGGTGCGAGCGCTGGTTCGCGATCCTGCGACTGCGGACCTCCCCGCCCAGGCCAAGCTGGTGCGCGGCGACATCCGCGCGCCGGATTTGCTGCCCGAGGATCTCGATGGGGTCGACGGGGTGTTCCTGGTTTGGCCTTTCCTTGCCGCTGACGCCGCAGACGAAGTTGTCGAAGTGCTGGCCCGTCGGGCGCGGCGGGTCGTGTACCTGTCGGCCGAGGCGGCGGCTCACCGTCCCGAGTCATTCTGGGCAGTGGTGGAGCGTGCGGTCGAGCGCTTCGCGTGCGAGTGGACGTTTCTACGTCCGACCGGATTCGCTGCCAACACGCTGATGTGGGCCGATCAGATCCGCACGTCGAGTGTCGTGCGCTGGGTGTACGGCCAGGCGGCCCGCTCGCTGATCGATCAGCGAGACATCGCGGCGGTCGCGATTCGGGCGCTCACCGAGGCCGGCCACAACGGCGCCCGCCATATTCTGAGTGGACCGCGAGCCGTGACGCAAGTCGAACAGGTCCAGACGATCGGCGATGCGATCGGGCGCCAGCTGCGGTGGGAGGAAATCCCGCGGGACGAGGTCAAGCAGAAACTGGCCGGCGTCCCCGACTCGGCACTAGACACGTGGGCGTCTTTTGTCGCACAGCCCGAGGTCATCACCACGACGGTTGAGGCAATCACGGGCAAGCCGGCCCGGGAATTCAGCGAGTGGGCTCGGGATAACGCAGCTCGGTTCCGCTAGCCGAACCAGAGATTCGTCCGCTGCGAGAGCGGGGCGAGCGCGGTTCAGGTTGCTCGAAACGCGGGACGGCGACCCGCGGTGCTCCTCGTCGATCAATCCGCAAGCGTGACGCGGACTTCGTGGGCAGGTGCGTTCCAGATCGATGGGGGAGACGCGTCCCACGGCATGCGGATCACGCCGGACGCTTCCCACCTGATCCGGACGCGAAGCATGGTCGCCGCCGGGGGAGGTAGCGGCAGCTTAAGCCTTCCGTGGGCGCGCGTGTTAGCGCGGCCGGTGCTGTCGATGCTCCCGGAGATCCCGAAATGGCCGCTGAGATTGTGGTAGTCATTGCCGAGATCGTCCTTGGCCTCGGCTCGAGCTTGGTGAGAACCGAGATCGGGCGGCGGGACGACGTCGTAGTTGACGTGGATCACGGAGCCGTCCCGTTCGACGGATGTGACCGTGGCGCGGTGCGCCGCCGAGGGATCGCCGCGAGTCTCGGTGACGTTGAAGGTCAGCGCGATGGGATGCGACCCGGGCATGGGTGCACGGAGCACCTCCAGCGCCTCGGCGACAGTTCCGGGGCCACTCAGAGTCCTGAACGCGTGCGCAATCGCTCGTGGGCCGTAGCCCAACTCCCTTAGCCGCTTCTCGAACGCAGGCCACAGTTGCTTGGCAGCTTTCCCTCGGTCCGCGGCCCTGGCGGCCAGCCGTAGGGATTCACGTAGGGATTCAAATTCACCTTCCCGGGCGCTCATCGAGCCGAGTCTATTGCTCCACAGCGCAGCTCAAGATCCGCTCGGCGAATCGGCTGCGATCTCACGAGGCGCTCTTTCGTCGACGAGGGCGAGCACGTCTTGTCCGTGTCGATCGACGAACGCCGGGCCGATACCCTTGATCGTCGCGAGCTCGAGTAGCGAGCGCGGTCGGATCGCGGCGATCGATTCGAGCGTACTGTTGTGAGCCACGGTGTACGCGGGTTTGCCCTTGCTCGCGCGGGCCCGCCACTTGCGCAGGGCCTCCAGCAGCTCGATGTCGCCCGGATCGACCGGCCCGGCGTTTGGCGCGCGTGATCGCTTAGCTCGCGCCGGCGTAAGCGACGCGGGGTCGGGCAAACCGATCGTGTCGGGATCGCACACGTCACAGCAGCGCCCCAAAGGCGCAGCTTGCCGGCGGTCCCCGAAGTGGTCAAGCAGCGCCCGGCGCCGACACTGTCCTGAGGGCGAGCTAAATGCTACGACCGCGCGGTAGGCACGCCAGGCGCGATCGAGCGCGACCCGACAGATGGAGGCGACCTCGCCGGCGCGGGGCGATGGAGCGAACGTCACTTGCAGCCGTCCTCCCGACGCTGGCTCCAGCACGCAAAGGCCCGCCCGCTCGGCGATGCCAAGGCAGACCCGGTCGCGGTCGGCGCGGGGCGCGTCGATCACCGCGGCCTCGCCACCGCACGAGTCCTTGACCCGCCGCATGTAGGCGAGCACGTCATCGGCCTCGACCGCGTCGCCCTTGATGAAGTTGATCAGCCGGCCCAGGTCGGCCCGGCTGGCCAGCAGAATTGCGCGCGCTGGTTGGCCGTCGCGCCCGCCGCGGCCCACCTCCTGGTAGTAGGCCTCGACGCTCTTGGGAATCGCCCAGTGCACGACCGCGCGGACACCGGCCTTGTCCACGCCCATCCCGAACGCGTTGGTGGCGACCACGATCTCGGCGTCGCCCTCCATGAAACGGTGCTGTGCCGAGGCGCGCTCGTCAGCCGGCATGCCGGCGTGGTACCCAACGGCGAGCAGGCCCTCGGACCGGAGCCGCTCGCAGACCTCCTCGACTTCACGGCGCGTGCCGCAGTAGACGATCGCGGGGCGGTTGGCTGGTTCTGACAGCGCGGCTGAGAGCAACATGTGCTTGCGCGCTTTGGAACCCGTGCCTTCGAGCGCGATGACGTCAAAGGACAGATTGGGTCGATCGAAGCCGGCTCGCATCACATGCGGATCCCGGAGGCCGAGTCGTGCACTGATCTCCTCGGCCACCTGCTCGGTCGCGGTCGCAGTGCATGCCATCACGGTCGGCGAGCCCAGGCGGTCGATCACCCCGCGCAGGCGCAGGTAGTCGGGGCGGAAGTCATGGCCCCACTCCGACACGCAATGGGCCTCGTCAACGGCGAACAGGTCCACGCTACGGTGCCCGAGTGCCGCCAGGAACGCGGGGGAGGCGAAGCGCTCTGGCGAGCACAACACGATCCGCGCGTGGCCGTCACGCACGTCCGCCAAAGCACGTGCGGCTGCCCCCGCGTCCATGCCGGAGGCGATCATCGCCACCGGATGTGCCCCAAGCACCAGCCGTCGGTACTGATCCGCCATCAGCGCGATCAGCGGGGAGACCACGATCGTCAGCGCGGCGGACGCGATCCCCGGGAGCTGGTAGCACAGGCTCTTACCACCGCCGGTGGGCATCACGACGAGGCTGTCGCGGCCCGCGAGCGCCGCCGCCACGGCCTCACGCTGCCCTGGCCGGAACTCATGCAGACCAAAATGGGCGAGCAGCCCATCCGGATCCGGGGGTCCGTCATAGCAACGCTCCGGCGGGGCTTCGACGTCAATGCGGTCAAGACCGCTGATTGCGAGCTGCGCGGCGGCATCATCACGAAGGCGCGCGGCACCCGCCTGGGCCTCAGCCAACGCGCGCGCCGCGTCGAGTGCCTCGGCCCGCTCCGCACCGGGAAGCGACCGCCACAGGGCCCGCAGGCTGTCGAGCTCCTCAGCCACCCCGGACTCGGACCGGCCGGACTCGATCCGACCGGCGAGCGAACGGGCGCGGGTAGAGAAATCACTCACCGCGAGCAGCGTAAGCGCTCGCCAGGACGGCGCGATTGCGGCGTCAGAAGCCCCCGCTACCGGCCGGTCGTGCGGTGCGTCGGCGCGCGCGTGTGACCGGCGCGTCCTGTCCCGCCGCGGCCCCCGCCGCGCGCTGCATCGTGGACTGGCGACGGTGTCCGGCCGATGAGGAGACGCAATGCCCGATCGTCGGGACCCTCGTCCGCTCTCTCGGTCAAGGCCGTGGGGTGAACCGTCCGGAACGTGGGCCCGCGCCCGGGTTCGACCACGGCCACCACTACCTTTGACTGGCTTGGCACGTCGAACACGATCCCATTCAGATCCGGACCGCGACCCGCGACCCTAACGAGCTCACCTGGGGCAATTGTCTCCACCGGTACAAGGTACCGCGCCCGGCGCTCCGTCAGCGGGGCACTGGCCGCGGTCACCTAGCTCTCGTCTCTTGACGTGCGGGGACCGTAACAGTCGGCTGCTCGATCAGTACGCGTTGTGCATCAAGTCGCGAACGTCGCTGAGTGTCGCCTCGGCAATGTCGCGCGCCCGGTTGGTGCCCGTCGTCAAGACACTCCGTAGGTAGGCCGGGTCACCGGCGAGTTCCCGACGTCGATGCCGGAGCGGTCGCAGCCGCTCGTTGAGCGCATCGGTCAGCAACCGCTTGAGCCCTGCGGAGCCAGCACCGCCGACTTCGGATGCGACATCGACTGGAGTCCGCTCCAGGCAGAGGGCGGCGAGCAAAACGAGATTCGAGACCTCGGGACGCCGGTCTGGCTCGAAGGTGATCTGGCGCTCGGAGTCGGTCTTGGCTTGTCGGATGAGATGGGCCGTCTCGTCTTCGCTCGCCGCCAGCGCGATCGTGTTGGCCCGGCTCTTGCTCATCTTTGCCCCATCCATACCGAGGATCAGCGGCGCCTGGCTGAGCAGTCCGTCCGGCTCGGCGAAGTAGGGGCGCTCGGGCGAGTAGCGGCCGTTGAAGCGTCGCGCGATTGTCCGGGTCAGTTCGATATGGGGAAGTTGGTCCGAGCCCACCGGAACGAGGTTCGCGCGACAGAACAGGATGTCGGCCGCCTGGTGGACCGGATAGGCGAACATGAGCGCACTCATCGCCGCCCCACCGACCGACGCAAACTCATCTTTGACCGTCGGGTTGCGGGCGACCTCGGCGACGCTCACCAGGCTGAGAAACGGCAGCATCAGCTGGTTGAGCTGTTCCACGTGGCTGTGGGCAAAGATCGTCGCCCGCTCAGGGTCGATGCCCACCGCGAGGTAATCCGCGACCAGGCCAAGGACGTCGCCCGGCAAGCTTGTCGGCGACTCGCGATCGGTGATCGCCTGGTAGTCAGCGATCAAGACCATGACCTCGACGCCGAGGTCCTGCAGGCGAACCCGGTTGGCGAGTGTCCCGAACAGATGGCCGACATGCAGCGGCCCGGTTGGGCGATCGCCGGTCAGAACACGGAACCGGCGAGGGTCCTGCTGCAGCTCCAGCTCCAGTTGTTGGCTTCGGAGCTGAGCGGCATCAGGCGAGTTGCCGACCGACGTTGGGATGCACATCATCGATGAAACCTCCTGGAATCAGGCCTCCAGGCGGCAACACCCCTCCGGAAATGAGATGGACCGCCCGGAGGCGGCCCGTTTCGCACACGTAGCAGAGGCCGCCCTTAGCTGAGCGACCACCACCAACACGTGCGCAAAACTCGAATCACGATCCCGAAGGATAGCTCTGGTCCATCGCGACCTCCAGACAGCTCACCGCTACGCCCGCATACCCGCCGGCGCAGGCGCCGGCGCGCGTTTGTCGGTGGTCTCGTTTTCGATGTGCAGGGTTGGCAGCCAGCGCTCGAGCCATTGGGGGAGCCACCAGTTTCGGCCCGGCCGAACAGGTGCATGAGGGAGGGCACGAGCACGGTGCGCACGACGAAGGCGTCGATCGATGATCGCCGCGGCGAGGCCGACCCCGAACTGTTGGATGATGATGTTGTCGTTGAGCAGGAACGACAGGAAGACGAGGATCATGATGCTGGCCGCGGCGGTGATCACGCGGCCGGTCACGGTCTGGCCGGTGGTGACCGCGACTCGGTTGTCGCCCGTGCGAACCCACTGCTCGTGTATGCGACTGACGAGGAACACCTCGTAGTCCATCGACAGCCCGAACAGGACGGAGAACATGATCACCGGTAGGAACACCTCGACCGGTGCGGTGCCGTTGATCCCGAGGATCGACGAGCCCCAGCCCCACGCGAACACCGCGTTCATGACCCCGAGGGCGGCGCCGACCGACAGCAGGTTCATGACCGAGGCCATCGCCGGGATCACCAGGCTCCGGAACACGAGCATCAGCAGCAGGAACGCCAGGATCACGACCACGGCTATGAACACGGGCAGCTTGTCGGCGAGGGCCTTGGAGAAGTCGACCTGGGTTGCGGTCACGCCTCCGATCAGGACGTGCAGTCCGCTGCCGGCCTCGGCGGCTGGCACCACCCGGCTACGGAGGTGGTCGAGCAGCTTGGCGGTCTGGGCGGCCTGCGGGGCGGTGCTCGGGTAGAGCAGCGCGACCGCGGCGGTGCCGGCGGGGCTCACCCGCGGAGGGGTGGCGGCCACGATCCCTGGCTGGCGGGATACGGCCCGGAGGACCCCTGAGAAGGCGGCCTGGTCCGCCGGCCCGTGGACCAGCCGCGACCAGCTCGAGCGGCCCGTTGAACCCTGGGCCGAAGCCCTTGGCCAGCAGGTCGTACGCCTGGCGGGTCGTCGACGACGGCGGGTCGGTGCCGGCGTCGTCGAGGCCGAGCCGGAGGGTGAACACCGGGAGGGCGACGGCGACGACGACCAGCAGGCTGACCGCCGCCCGCAGCCCGGTCTGGCGCTCGATCGAGCGCGACCACCGGTACCACGGGCCGGACGTGACCGCCTCGGCCTCCGGGCCGGACTCGCTGATCCGCCGGCGTTCGGTGCGGCTGAGCACCTTCGGGCCGATGAAGCCGAGCAGCGCCGGGAGCAGGGTGAGCGACGCCAGCATGGTCAGTGCGACGGTGACCGTCGCCGCGACCGCCACGCCGTAGAGGAACGACAGCCCGAGGGCGAACTGGCCGAGCAGCGCGATCGCCACGGTGAGACCGGCGAAGAACACCGCCCGCCCGGCGGTGTTGACCGCGTTCACCGCGGCGTCCTCGACGCTTCGCCCGGCTCGCACGCCGCTGCGGTGGCGGGTGACGATGAACAGGGCGTAGTCGACCCCGACGCCGAGGCCGATCAGCACCCCGAGGATCGGGGCGAAGCTGACGATCGCGAGGACGTGGCTGAGCAGGCCGGTGAGGGCGTAGCCGATGCCGATCGCGACGAGGGCGGTCACGATCGGGGTGATCGCGGCGAACAGCGCGCCGAAGGCCAGGCCGAGCACGATCAGGGCGAGGATCACGCCGAGGCCGGTGCTGTTGGAGGACTTCTGGGGCTGGGCGTTCTCGATCGCCTGACCGGTGAGCGCGACCTTCAGGCTGAGTCCCTGGGCGGCCTGGGCGGTGTGGATCACGGTGCGGACCGCGTCGCTCGAAAGGTCCTGGGCCTGAGCGTCGAAGTCGACGGTGGCGAACGCGATCTTCCCGTCCCGGCTGACCTGGCCGGCGCCGTATGGCCCATAGGGGCTGGCCACGCTGGCGACGCGGGGGAGCCCCTCGACCTTGGCGAGCATGGCTTCGATCTCCGAGCGCACCGGTCCGGCCGTGACCTGACCGGTCCTCGCCTCGAGCACGATCTGGTCGGCGTCACCCGAAGCGCCCGGGAAGTCGTGCTGAAGGATCGCGAGGGCTTGCGTGGAGGGGCTGTTCGGCAGGCTGTACTTCGTGGTGTAGCTGATCCCGATCGCCTGGCTCACGACGGTGAGCAGGACCAGCGCGAGGAGCCAGCCGGCGAGAACGAGCCTGCGGCGCCGGAAGCACCAGCGAGCGAGACGGGCCATCAGCAATCTCCTTTCGTCACGCGGTTCGATGGAGGCTGGACGAACGCCGCCAGCAGTAGCTCACGCAACGAGGAGCGGGCCAGTTGATCGTCGATCATGACCGCGTTGGGATCGCGCTGGCGATGCTGCGCGAACCAGGCGACTGACTCGTTCAGGAAGTGAGCGGCGATCTCTGGATCGGGGAGCGGGCGCAGGCCCCCGGATGCGGCTCGGCTGGCGAGGAAGGCAGCCAGCCGAGCATTCTGGGAGCGCTTGCGATCGTTGACGGACTCCTCGTCGAGCTCGGGGTAGTCGCCGACCAGACTCTCGATCAACAAGAGCAGCAGCCGGTTCCGCTCGACGAAGTCGTAGAGCTCGTCGATGATCCCGGCCAGCTCGTCTGCCGCATCACCGCCTGCGTCCCGTTCCAACGCGGCGCGCAGCCTCGGGAAGGTCGCGTGGACAGCCAACCAGCTCCGGATCAGCTCGACGATGTGTCCCTGCTGCGGGGTAGCGACTGGCACCACAGCCGCCAGGTCGGCGTCCTGGTCCATTGCGTACCGGGCCGCCAGCTCCAACAGGGCCTCCTTGCTCTCAACGTACCGATACAGGAGCGCGTGGCTGAGCGCCAGCCGCTCGGCCACGTCGGTCATCAATGCCCGCCGGTAGCCCTTCGCGATGAAGACCTGACACGCGGCGCGGGCGATGTCCTGAACCCGTCCTGGAGGTGTTCGTCGGGGCATCGCTCAATAATAACTAACTCGGACAGTTATTCAAGGCCCGTGGCGGCCGGCCTCACGTGGATGCCGTTGGGACGAACTTCACGATTCCGTCGGTCACTGCGCGCGGATTGTCGATCGGGACCCAGGTCTTGGCTCCCAGAACGGGGATAAGCGTGGCGTGGGGGAAGTCGGACGCGAGTCGTTGCGCGTGGGTGATCGGGAAGAAGTCGCAGGAGTCGCCCCAGATCAGCAGGACCGGTCGGTCGAATCGCGGGATCGCCTCGGCCGCGTCGACGAGCGGTTGCGGGCGGAAGCTGCCCATGGCCGCAACGAAGTCGTCGGCGACCCGTTTATCACGGAGTGCCGGTCCGAAGAACGCCTCCGCCTGTTCGTCGTCGAGTCCAGTCGCGGTGACATTGGAGAGGCCGCGGCGCCGGAGGTTCGGCGAGCGAAGCTGTAGTCGAAGCTGAAGCCGAAGGAGTCCGCGGGCGAGCTTGGGGACTGTGCGACAGGCCACGGTCGCCTTTTTCAGCTTGTCGGGTGGGAATTGGTCGTAGCTCTCGCAATTGGTCAGAACCAGACGGCTCACTCGTTCGAGCGCCGGATGACCGGTGGCCAGCGACAGCAGAAGCAGTCCACCCGCCGTGTCATTGGCGGCCACGGTGGCATCTTCCACATCGAGCACTTCGAGGCAGTCGAGCAGCAGCCGGGCGAGTGAGGTGGCCGACCGGTCCGCACCGGGCTGCAGCGGCCAAGGGTGTGCTCCCAGCGGGAGGTCGACTGTGATGCAGCGGTAGCGGTCCTGGAGCACGGCGACGACGTCACGCCACAGTTCGTGATTCGCGAGCGCGCCGGCGAAGAACACGATGGTCGGCCCTTGACCGGAGGATTGCCAAGCCAGAGGTCCGAGCCGAGTTTTTAGCTTCTTGGCTTCCATGGGTATACAACATACTCACGGTATGCAGGTTGTCAAGCCGCGACCCTCGACCGGCACCGCTCAGCGCCGCTTGGGCGGAGCCAGGCCCCGGAGCATCGCCTCGAGCGCCTGCCCGACCGCCGCCCTGGTCGCCTCGGGGTCGTCGGCGCGCGCGATCACAAGACCGCCCATCAGCGCCAGCCCCCCGACGAGATGAGCGAGCACGTCGGGCTCCAGATCGATGATCTGGCTGTCCGCCCTGGCCGCGGCAATGAACGCTCGCAGCGCCACGTGACCCGGCTGCTGGTCGGCGGGACCCTCCGGTTCAAGACCCAACACGGCCGGGCCGTCGAGCAGTGTGATCTGCTGGATCTCCTTGTCCATCGCGACGTCTAGATAGGCATTCACGCCGGCCACAACCTGGTCGACCGCCGACCCCTTCGGATCCGCAGCCGCAACCGTATGCGCCTGCGCGTCAGCCTCGACCTCCGTGTACACCGCGCGGAACAACGCCTTCTTGCTGGCGAAGTGGTGGTACACCGCACCCTTGGTGACCCGCGCCGCCGCCGCGATCTCATCCACCGACGTCTGCCCGTAGCCGTTCCTGCCAAACAAGGAACGAGCGCTGGCCAGCACCGCCCGGCGAGTAGCCTCGACATGCTCCGATCGCAGCGTCGCCGCCGATGGCTCGTAGTCGCCGCCGTCGTTCTTTGCTCGCCGGGGCACGCGGCCAGTATGCCAGCGCGGTCCGCTGGACAACCCGGCATCCGACTGTTTCGTACTCGCAGTATGAGAGCCGGACGCGCGCCGTTTTCGTGATCCGGATTTGGGTTCCGGGAGGGCGGTGTAAAGGTAGCCTTGACAGGAGCCGATGTAAAGGTTACCTTGACGGCCATGGATGAACTCCGCTCTTCGGTCCGCTGGGACCGCGACGTGATGGCGACGCTGCTCCTGACGAACGTGCAGCTGGCCGCCGACGTGCTCCGCGCTGGCGAGGCCGACGCTGAAGGCCAGGTCATGCGCGCGATTGCCGCGACCCGCAGCCTCGACATGATCGTCCAGGACTCCCTGCACGCTCTGGTCGAGCAGGCGAGAGCCGCTGGCCACACGTGGGCCGAGATCGGCGAGCTGCTCCACGTCAGCCGGCAAGCGGCGTTCCAGCGGTTCGGCGGCGACCGCAGACCCATCGCCGACGACGGGGTCGCAGTGCCCGTGGACGGAGCCGTCGATGCTGCCGTCCCGGTGCTCGAGGCGTTTCTCGACGGACGCTTGGACGACGCGCGAGCGACGTTTGGCCAGCGGATGTTGGACGTCTGCTCGGTTGGACTCCTCGCCGACGTGCGCGAGAAGGTCCGCCAATACGGCGGCGAGGTCCAAGCCCTCGGTACCCCCGTCATCTCGGTTCGCGACGGCTGCACCGGGGTCGACATCCCGGTCGCGCTCGAGCGCGCCGACGGGATCGGCCGCGTCGTGCTGGACGCCGACCGCCAGGTCGTCGGCTTCTTCGTGCGACCGGCGGAGGCGATGTCGTGAAGGGGCGCCCGCCACACGTCTCCGCCCCCCGGCTCCTGGCTGGCCTCGCGCTCCCGTGGATCGCGTACCTGATCATCCGTGCGCTCACCGGCTCATCCGTCGGCGCGCTGGCCATCACCGACGCCGTCCCGTCGACCTGGCTGCTCATCGTCGGGATCGCCCGTCGCCGCATCGACCCGATCGCCGTTCTCTCCGCGGCGACGGTCCTGATCGCCCTCGCCGCCTACGCAATCACCGGCGGCGACCCGGTGGCGATCAAGCTGCGCCGCGGCGCCGTCACCGGCACGATGGGCGTCGCCGCACTGGCCTCGGTCGCGCTCGGCCGTCCCCTCCTGCTGCTGATGGCGGACAACGTTGCCAAGCTGAGCCCGGACCGGCCTGAAGTCGCGGCCAGGCTGGCGGAACCCGACCGGCGGCGGGCTTGCACGATGCTGACCGCAATCATCGGCGCGACGTTTGCGATCGACGGCGCCAGCCAAATCGTCCTGGCGCTGACCGTCCCGACAGGGATGTTCGTCGCTGACTCGACCGGGGCCCGGATTGTCGTCCTCGGCATCGGCCTAGTGATCACGGCGCGGTATCTCCGCGATCAGAAGAAGCGACGAGACCGACAGCCCCGGCGTCCCGCCGAGGACGGCCGCGGCCGATAGATACCGCTCTCCCGGGACCGCGAGCGGGCGGGGTGGCGGAGCGCCTGGTGCAGCGGCCGCGACCGCGGGCCGCGCGGCGGTGGGGCTGTCCGTGGGCCTCCGGTCAGGTTTCGCAGACCTCGCGTACTTAAGGGGCGAGTCTGGCATTGTGGTGGCCCCATGAGCGACGCCATATTTTGGAATTCAGATGGGGCCAGATGGTGGCCATTTGAGCGACGGTCCGGGGAGACTCTGCGAGTTGCTCTCGAGCGAACCCTGCGAGACGCGATCTTGAGCGGAGCGCTGCGTGAGGGGGTCTCACTGCCCGCCTCACGACGGCTGGCCCGCGAACTCGGTGTATCGCGCGGAGTCGTGACGGAGGCGTATGGACAACTGGAATCGCAGGGATTGCTCATTACTGGGGTTCGACGACCTCCGGTCGTTGCCTCCGTCGTGCGACCTCGCCTCGCCACGCCGGCGCTCGAGCCCGGGGCATCCGCACCTCGCTACGACCTGACCCCTACTACACCCGACGTGAACCTGTTCCCTCTCGAGCGCTGGCTGGTGTGTTTGCAACGGGTGGCGCGTGACGCGGGGCCGCTTGTCCTCGACTATCGCGATCATCGCGGCGAACGGCCGCTGCGTGAGGCGCTCGCCGATCACCTCGGCCGCACGCGCGGGGTGGTCGTCGATCCGCAGCAGATCATCGTCACCCAAGGGACGGCCCAGGGCATCGATCTGCTGCTCCGCCTCCTCCGCAGCGGGGGCGCGACGCGCTTCGCGGTTGAGGACCCATCTCACACTACCCAGCGCCAGCGAGTGACCGCGGCCGGCCTGGTACTCGTGCCGCAGCCGACGGACGCTGACGGCCTCGTCGTCGATGGTTTGGATGCCGACGCGGTCCTTGTCACCCCGGCTCATCAGTTTCCGACGGGGTCTGTTCTCAGCGGCGAGCGCCGGCGCGAGCTCCTTGCCTGGGCGCGCGCGACCGATGGCGTGATCATCGAAGACGACTACGACGCCGAATTTCGCTACGACCGCGAGCCAGTACGCGCGCTACAGGGCCTGGCCCCGGATCGGGTTGCGCAGGTCGGAACCGTGTCGAAGACGCTCGCTCCCGGGCTGCGGCTGGGCTGGCTGGCGCTGCCCCCGGCGCTTGTCGACGAGGCGGTGTGCCAGAAGCGGCTGCTCGACGACTTCTCCCCGGCGCTCGATCAGCTGACGCTTGCCGCGTTCCTGCGCGGCGGCGATTACGACAGGCATGTACGCAAGGCCAGATCGGTTTACCGTGCGCGCCGGGACCGACTGCTGGCTGCCCTATCGGAGCATCTACCCGAGCTCGAGGTCGCAGGCGTCGCCGCCGGGGTGCACCTCCTGCTCCAGTTGCCGAGCTGGGTCGATGACGCCGCGATCGCGCTCCGCGCGTCAATGGCCCGGATCAGCGTTCCGCCGCTCTCAGCCTTCTGCATCAGACCGGCGCGGGGCAGGGGATTGGTCGTCGGATATGGACGCCTCCACGAGTCCGCAGTCTCTGCCGCAGTGCAAGCGCTCGCAGCGCTGGTCCGCCCGGCGCTCGCAGGTCACGCGGATAGGGCGCAGCTCACGGCTGACGAGTCCACAGCATGATCCAGTTGGGGTGCCAACTCGCACCCCTGTCGATCGAAAAGGACTGCTGCCAGCGCGGCGAGGCACTATCGGCGTCGAGCCACTCATACCGCACCCTGACTGCGCGTCCTGCGAGAACGTCATCGCACTCGAACACACCATGCCCGTTGGTGAACCGACCGACGACCGGCGTGTCGAGCTGACCGCTTGCCGTCGATGCCCACCAGATCCGCCATACGTTCGCCTCAGCATCGAATAGCCGGAGCGCGAGCGCCTCGAACCCTGGCCGGTTGGGGAAGTCTGGCGCCGAATATCTGTCGATGTTGCCCAACCCGTTGAGCAGAGGTTGGGTTTCGACACGAGCCCGAAACTCCGCCCACCTTGTGCTGGCGGGATCCAGCGGATCGTGAAGCTTCCGATTCGCGACCCTCCACCGCCCGTACAGGAAATCGAAGCCGTGTCGATCATCGTCTTGGGGCAATGCGTGCTCGGGCTCGGTCACTTTGCGGCGTCCAGCGAGCACGCGTCGTGTGTGGCCGCGAAGCGCGTGCTGGACGCGCCGGTCAACGAGGAGTGCTCCGTTGGCTGCAGCCGTAAGACCTGCGGACCATCGGTCGCGCCGGGCCAGCGATTGGTGGCCTCCACCAGCTTCGCTCGCCGGCGCTCGGCGCGGTCGTAGGCGGTGGTGCTTGAGAAGCCGGCAAACCACACGATGGTGGTCTCGCCCTCTCGGACCGGCAGGACTGGAAAGTTGTTTTCGGACGTCTCGGTGATCAGACACGCCAACACGGAGGCGCCTGCCGTCTTGATCAGCGGCGCTATCTCATCGCAGAAGTACATGAGATCAGTCGTGCCGGCGGCGTCGGCGAGCGGCAAGATAGTCGCCTCCACGACGCCAAGATCGCCGGCTCTAGCTCCGCCGATGCGCGGCTCATCGTCGGGGGCGAAGTTGCTCTCGTCCCACCCTGGGCGCAGTAGCAGCACATCGTCCGAGTCGACCATCGTCGCGTTGGCCGCGTTGCGATTGCCTCGCCATACCGGGCCGCCGTAGAACGAGCGCAGGCTGTCGGCGCGCGCGTCCATCGTCGGGAACGAACGGACCCAAACGAATTTCGACTCATCGTCGAGGTCCCGGAACGTACCGACGATCCGGATGCCGCAGTCCTCCTGGGCACTCGCCAGCTCGGCTTCGAACAGGTCGATTAGGACCGCGCGCTTGCCAGGCCGGAGGGTGTACTGACGCAGCTCGACAATTGGCACGGCTCGATGCTCTCGAATAGTTGGCTCGGCGCATAGAGCCACGGACGGCCGGAAGTGTGAGTCCAGTATCGGAGCGCGTTGCTGAGCTTCTCGAGAGATAAGCGGACTGGCCGGTCCGCTACGATGCCGGGGTGGCCGAGGAGTCCGCGCCAACATCTCAGCCGGAGGGGCTTGACCGCGAGACCTTGATCGTCGCCGGCGTCGTGTTGCTGGGGGCGGTTATGTCGATCCTCGATACGACGGTCGTGAACGTTGCGATCGATCACCTGGCGGTCGCGTTCCACGCCTCGCTGACCACGATCCAGTGGGTGATCACGGGCTACACGCTCGCGCTCGCCACGGTCATCCCGGTCAGCGGCTGGGCGGCGGACCGATTCGGCACCAAGCGCATCTATATGTGGTCGCTCGTGCTGTTCACGCTCGGGTCGGTGCTCTCAGGCCTGGCGTGGAGCGCGGGCTCGCTGATCTTCTTCCGCGTCCTGCAGGGCTTCGGCGGCGGGATGATCATGCCGGCGGTCATGACGATCATGACCAAGAAGGCCGGTCCTCACCGCATGGGCCGCGTGATGGGCGTGCTCGGCGTGCCAATGCTGATCGCGCCGATCCTCGGCCCGATCCTCGGCGGTTGGCTGGTCGACAACGCCTCCTGGCGCTGGATCTTCTTCATCAACCTGCCGATCGGGATCGTCGCGTTCATCCTCGCCCTGATCGTGCTCGATCCCGATCAGCCTCAGCCCGCCCACCGGCTCGACTGGATCGGGATGCTGCTGCTCTCACCCGGGCTGGCGGTGTTCATCTTCGGCCTGGCCGAGTCCTCGACCTACGGGATCAGCTCGGTGCGCTCCTGGGGCCCGACGCTGCTCGGCGTCGTTTTGATCGCCGCCTGGTTCGCCCACACCTGGCGCACTCCGAACCCGCTCATCGACCTGCGGACGTTCGCGCATACCCGCGCGGGCGCGGCAGCGGGCACCTTCCTCCTGTTCGCCATCTCGGTGTTCGGCACGATGCTCCTCCTTCCGCTCTACTACCAGACGGTGCGCGGCGCGTCCGCGCTCCAGGCGGGCCTGCTGTTGGCTCCGGGCGGTGTCGGCGCGATGCTGCTTATGCCGGTGGCGGGACGACTGACAGATCGGTACGGACCCACCTGGCTGCCCGCAGCCGGCCTGCCGTTCGTGGCCATCGGGCTGATCCCGTTCGTGTTTGTCGGCGCCCACACCTCCTACGTTCTGCTGTGCGCCGGAAACTTCGTCCAGGGCCTGGGGATGGGACTGGCGATGATGCCGAACATGACTGCGGCCATGCAGTCGGTGCCCGCCGCCGCGATCGCCCGTACGAGCACGGCGATGAACATCATCCGCCAGGCCGGGGCCTCGATCGGCACCGCGGTCCTGTCGGTGATTCTCGCCTCGGCGATTGCGAGCAACCTCACGATCCTCAGCAGCCACGCGTCGGGGTCGGGCTCTGGCGGGCTCGCCACCCTCCAGCGCCTGCCCGCGAGGGCGCACGCCGTCGTCGCGGTGCCGCTCGCAAACGCCTTCGCGTCAACCTTCCTGTGGGCGCTCGTGCTGATCCTCGTGGCTCTCATCCCGGCCGTAGGAATGGCCCTTTCGGGCTGGCGCCGCCCGCTTGCAGCGCCCGTCAGCGGTCGTCCGGTGGTGCTCGAATAGCGCCCGATTCCGTCGGCTAGGCGTGGGCTCAGACGGGTCCGACGATGGTTTCACCGTCGAGCGGTTTGAGTATGAACAGCTCGACTTCCATGTCTGGGCCGACATGGTGCTCGGAGATGAAGGACAGTACGTCCCGGCCTGATAGGCGCTCGACGGCGGAGATGAATTTGTGTTGCATGGCGGTTTGGAACGCGCTCCGGGTCTCCCGGACCATGGCGGTGCGTTGCAGTTCGATCATCGTTTTCTCGACGTCCGTGTAGACGCCTCCGAGGACGCAGATGAGCACTTCGCCGGCGAGGAGCCGGGTCTTGGCTGTCACGGGCGCGCGATGGTAGTGACGCTCGTGAAACGCGACCATCGCGTCGGTCACGGCGGCTAGTAGCGGGTCGCCGGTCAGCGGCATGTTGGGGGCCGACAAGGCGGCCTTCTTCTGTCCGCCGATTGAGCTGCGAGCGCGACGCGAAGGGCGAGGCACCCGTCGTGCGAGGAAGCTTCAGGATAACGCCGAATTCGGGAGGATTGGGTGCTGTTGGCGCCGCCCGGCAAATAGGGTTCCGCTGTGACCCCCGGATACGTCAAGAGCAACGCTCCGAGCCACGGCGATGTGCTCAGGGCATGCCGTCGCGAGCTCGATCATCTCGGCCGATTGGGCACGGCTGACCGGGCAGGTCATCGATGCCGAAGGCGGCTTCCGGCGCTGACATCTCTGCCTTGGAGGGTCATGCCACGAGGTAGGTCTCGTAGATCACGCCCGCTGGCTGGCGGCCGGCGACGCTCACGAACACGCCCTTGTTCAGCCAGTCGAGGTCCGGGGCGGCGGTCTCGATCTGCGTGGCGGTGCGGAACGTGTACTCGCCAGGGCCGACCTCCTCACCCCGAGCCAGACGGGCGAGGACCTGAGGGGAGCCATGGCGCACGCTGCGGGATTGGACGTAGAGGAGGTCGCCCGCATCGGTCTGCAGCGTGTAGCGGATGTCGCCGAGGGCTGTGCCGTCCGGGAGGATGGTCTGCCAGTCGGCGCTGGCGCCGGCAATGAGCTTGCCGCTGATGTCCGGGCCGGTGAATGTTCCGCCGGTCAGGGACACGATGCGGCGGTGGCCGTGCGCGGTGTCCCCGAGCTCGAGCGGCTGTGCCAGGGTGGCCTCGAGGCGATACACCGCAGTCAGGCGAGGTTGGGGGAGGCGGAAGACGCCAGGCGGTCCGGTCTCTGGGTCGTTCGGGTGCGGCTCGAGCGGCGTGACTGTCATCTGCATCCAGCCGTTGAGCGGCAGCGCGCCGAGCAGACGGTCGAGCTCCGCCTCGCTGTCGGCACGGTAGATGCCGACCGCCTTCGATTCGCCTGGTGCCACCGACGGCTTCCATAGCCGCACCAGATGTCCGCCGCGGACCAGTTCCGCAGCGGCGGCTGCCTCCGCGGCCTCGCGCTCCTCGACCTCAGACGTCGAGGTCCCCTCCGGGATGGTGACGTCGAACTCAACCAGGAATTCCATGATCTCCTCCTTTACGCGACGAGTAGCCGGCCGCTGTGGTGATGCGGATACGATCCCGCCCCAGCCGTCCCGTCGCGCCCGTGAAAGGCCCTGGTGTGCCCCTGGTCCGCCGACCCCGGGTTCGCGACGGAGCGGTCATCGCAGATAGCCGTCGAGCCAGTCGAAGATGCGGGTGCCACGCAGTGACCGTGCCATCGGCTCGCAGTGGCCGTTGGCCCCTTCGTGCGCGGTGAACCGGACGAGCTTCTTGGTGCCGGGAACGAGGTCGTAGAGCTGTTGGGGCTGTCCCGGGAAGAACTGCTCGTCGTCGGGGTCGGTGATCAGCAGCGGGGTGGTGATGTCCTTCACCTCGTAGAGGCGGTAGGACGCGACCGCCTGATATAGGTCGAAGCGCGAGCCCCCGTTGAATCCATAGGGCTTGGCACGGAAGTCGAGCGTCGCCGTGGCCGCCGGTGACTTGCTCTCGGCGACTTGCATCTCGCGATCGAATGCGTCTCGGTCGCCGTCGCTCAGCTGCTTGCGCATCATCTCCGGGAGCTGCTTGATCCATCCCGCGGAGATGTCGACGATCCCACAATCGGCGACGGCGGCAGCGAAGCGATGCTCGAACGCGATCGCCCGCGGCACCCAGTACCCGGCCTGGCTGACGCCGATCAGCGCGATGTGGTCCTCGTCCACATCGGGGCGCGAGAGGACGGCGTCGAGGACCGGGGTGAGGACGGCTTCCCAGTCGTGGCGGAACGGGATGTTCTGCTCATACAGTGCCGCCTGCTGCCCGGGACCGTCGAACGTCATCCAGTGATAGCCGCGTTCGGCGGCGGCGGCTCCGCCCTCCAACCACATCGCCGAGGTCGCGCCGTCGCTGCCGTTGTTCATCACCACCAGCGGCCGTCGCTCGCCCGGCGCGGCGTCCGGCGCGCGGAAGAAGAAACCCTCGAGCGTCGTGTCCTCGTACGGGATCGAGATCCGCTCGCCGGGGACCGTCTGAAGATCGACGACCCGCTCCCAACAGGCCCGCTGGCGGCGCCACAGCTCGAGCTCACGTTCGGACGAGTAGTCGGTGGTGCCCGAGATGCGGTACAGCGCGGTCGCGTAGTAGGTCGCGGCGCGCCGGTAGTACGCCAGCGCGCTGATGCGGCGCCCGGACGACTCGGCTTCATCACCGGCGGTCGCGCCGCGGTCAGCCGTAGCCGTCCATTCGTTCACCCACGAGTCGGCGTCGCCGTCGGTGATCCGGTCGGCGGTGGCGAGCGCCTCGCCCACATCTGACGCCTGGCGGTAGGCGGCGCCGAGCGCAATCTCGAGGCCGAACTGAAACTCCGCGTCGGCAAACTGATTTCTCATGTGATCCCCTTCGTCTCGGGTCGCGTCCGCGGTTCGGAGCGGCGCGACAACTCGCTGTCTGACAACAGCGTGCCGACGGAGATATCGGCTGTCCTGCGTAGGGCGCTACGTATTTGAGGTGTGACACGGAGTTGCGGCTCAGAGGTCTCGGCGATCGTTGATGCCGAGCTTCTGCATGCCTCGGTACAGGTGCGTTTCGACGGTCCGCACCGAGAGCACGAGACGGTCCGCGATCTCGGCATTGGTGAGCCCCTCGCGCGCGAGATCCACCAGCTGCGCCTCGCGCCGTGTGAGGTCAACCGCGGAGGCGTCGAGGCCGTCGATCGGAGGCAGCTCCGCGCCCTGGTCGGGAACGTGTAGCTGGCGGGCGCGCGCTGCAGCGCGACGGGCGGAGTCCTGACGTCCCTCCGAGAGGAACGCCACGGCGGCGTCGCTCGCGGCCTCGACGGCGTAGCGGAGCGCGCCGATCGCCGCCATCTCCTCCGCCGCCTCCATCAGCGCAGCGCCATCGCGGGCAGCCTTCGCCGAGCCGTGCTGAGCGTAGGCGGTGACGAGGCGTGACCGACAGCGCGCCGCCATTCGCTCGAGGTGCGGCGCAGCTGGTGCTCCGGCCCGGAGCGCATCGTATGCGAGCTGGGGCGCCAGGCCCAGCATCTCGTCCTCCATCGACGCCGCGTCCACGAGCAGCTGATGGCCCGCGTCAGTCGCGTTCCGCATGCGAAGTGCCCAGCCTTCCGCGCGGCGGACGGGCACACGTTGCACGGGCAGCGGCTGGTGGCTTTCGCAGAACGCGCGCAGGCGATCCAGAGCGGTCATCGTGCCGTCGAAATCGCCGGTGAAACACGCGACGCCCACGCGCAGAACGCGGATGGAAAGCATCACGTTGAAGCGATCCTGTTGCTCGAAGTGGATCTCGGCCTCAGCGAGCCAGCGCGTCGCATCTCGGTACCGCGCTCGGAGGAAGTGCAGACGCGCGAGTGCGAAGGCCGACAGCCCGCTGGCGGCGTGGTCGTGGGCTCGCACGGCGTTGTGCACGACGCCGCTCATGTACTGCTCGACCGCGTCCCAACGGTGGCCGGTCTCCAGCGCGATCAGGCTCAGGGTCGCGAGCGCTGCCGCGTCGGCGAAGTCGCGCACCGGTACCGATGGCCGCGCAGCGAATGCCGCCGCGGCTGCGGTGTCGCCCTGTCCGGACAGGAACGCCGACATTGTCTGCATGGCTGCTAGCCCGCGTCGAGCCTCGTCGGAGACGGGATCGTCCGCGCCGTCAGTGGCGTCGAGCGGTGAGTCGAATCCGTCGCTCAGCGCGTCGTAGGTGATGCGAATCCGGCTTGTGAACCGCTGCCACCCGGCGTCCTGCGACCAGGTATCGGCGCGATCGAGCAGAGCGCCGGTCTCGCCTGTCCGTCGCAGCCCCCAGTGGTACAGCGAGAGACGCTGCCTGAGATAGTCACGGGCGTCGGGATCGCCTGGGGCGAGCGCCTCGACTGCGGCCAGGGCCGCCTCCGCCTCCTCGTATCGATTGCGCATCGTGTGCGACTGGGCCAGGAGCATCGCGGCGATCAGGCCGGTGTCCGCGCCCGCGAGTGCGGCGAGCTCGGCGCCGAGATCGGGATCCCCGGCCCGGTTCGCCGCCCGCGCCGCGTGGACCGCGAGGTCCACGGACAGGGCGGCGTCGGCGTCGAGACGGAGTCGAGCCGCCCTCAGGGCGTCGTCTGGGCCGAACGCGACCCGGCGCTCGAGGATCTCAACCAGCTGCAGACGGAGGCTGCGCGCCCGCAATGGCGGCAGCCGCGTGCGCACCGCCTCGCCATAGAGCGGATGTGCCAGCCTCACCCCCTGGCCGTCGGCCGCGATCAGCCCGTGAGACTCGGCCTCGAGCAGCGTGTCCTCTGACGTCAACGCCGCCGATCTCCTCGAGCGCGAGTGGCTCGCCGAGGGCCAGCAGTTCGATCGCGTGGCGGTGATCGTCGGTCAGGCCGCCCATCCGCTGGGCGATGAGGTCGATCAGCGACCGACTCGCGGTCGGGCGGCCCTCGAGTCGCCAGAACCCGGACGACCGGACGAGCGCGCCTGCCTCGACGGCGCCGCGGACGAGCTCGCGCACGTACAGCACGTTTCCCCGGCTTATCTCAGCCACCCAGTCAAGGGCGGCCTCCTCCACCGGGTCACCGAGCGCGGCCTCGACGAGGGACCGGACTGCGTCGTCCGTGAGGTACGCGAGCTCCATCCGCCGGGCGGTGTCGTCCTTCCACAACGACACGATCGCGTCCGGGCACGGCTCGCCGGCGCGCACCGTCGCGAGGATGAACGCGGACGACGAAATGGCCAGATGGAGGACGAGAGCGGCCGAAACGGGATCGAGCAGCTGTGCATCGTCGACGCCAATCACAACGTGACGGCCCGTCGCACGCGCGCGGAGTTCCTCGCCGCAGTGTCTCATCAGCGCGACGACGTCGTCGGAGCGCGCCTCGTCAGGCACCAGATCGGCCACGGCCGCGAGGGGAACGGCCGCGGCGCTGCGCGTCGCCTGCACCCAATCGACGAACGCGCCGTCGCGCTCCGCGGCGTCCTGTGCCTCCCTGGCCAGACGCGACTTGCCGACACCGGCGTCAGCGATAAGGACCACACCATGGCACCCCGGGCTGGCTCGCGCCGACGCGATCGCTTCCAGTTCGCAGGTCGCGGCCGACGAGCGGCCACGCGTTCTCCAGCGTGGGCAAAAGCCCCGGGTCCCCAGGCATTGACGGACATAAACAGTACGCCCTCGATAAGAGCGCGTTCATTAAACGCGTTTGATCAGGATTACACGAGCTGGTCGATCCAGTCCGAGACGCCGTCCGCGCCCGGTACGGCACAGCCCAGCTCGGAGTCCGCCACTCGCGAGCGCAGCTCCTCCGCCTGGACGTCCCACAGCGGCTCGGACCCCGCCGGGCAGACGAGCACCGGCATGGTGATTCTGCGGAGCTCCTCGCCGAGCCGGAACTCGCCGATCCGCTGCGCGAGGTCGTACAGCGGGAGCCCTGACAGGTCGTATCCGCGCCCGAGGCGTCTCAGCCGCTCAGGAATCTCCGGTGCGAACAGCGTCGCCAGATGGAGCTCACGATCGAACCATTCGCGGTCCTCGTCCACCAGTGCCGCGCGCGCCGGCGCCGGCAGCGCGGCCAGCCACGGACGCGACGCGTCAACGATCCCAGGCGCCAGCACGGCCGCGGCGAACCGCGGGTCGAACGCCGCTGCGCGCGCGACCCCGTACCCGGCGTGGTCGATCCCGATAACCGCCATCCGCGAGGCGTCGACATCCGCACGGGCGATCATCGCATCGGCGACCGGACCGAGCACCGCTTCCCAGTCGGGTCGCAGCACCAAGTCCTGACGGCGCAGCGCCGCCTGGCGGCCTGGGCCGTCGAACGTCATCCAGTGATATCCACGGGCTGCTGCCGCGGCCCCGCCCGCGGCCCACGCGACCGAGGTCGCGACTCGGCCGCCGTGATCTACGACCACGAGCGGCCGCGCCCCCGGTCCGGCCGAGAAGAAATACCCGGGCAGCGACGTGTGCTCGTACGCGATCGACAACCGCTCGCCGCCGAGCAGGTCGACGGCGTGGTCCCAACACTCGCGCTGGCGCTGCCATAGCTGGTCCTCCTCGACCAGGCCGTCGCTGTGGTCGATCAACGCAAGCGCCGGCGGCGTAGTACGAGGCGGCCTGCAGATACGTAGAAGCGCTCTCCTGTTGCGTGGCCGCAGCCCACGCGGCGCCCCCGCCCGCTGTCCATTCCTGCACCCACGCGTCGCTGTCGCCGTCCGTGACGCGCGCGGCGATCGCCTCGATCACCTCAAGGTCAGCGGCCCCCCAACGGGCGGCGGCGACCAGCGCACGCCACTCGTGCTCGCGCCGGTCGCTCACCGAACCCATCGCCGATCCGACAGTCACGTCGCCCTCTAGACGACCGGCTGCACCGGTGCGGCGTCGCTCTCCTCGGGAGCGGAGGACCGCTTGATGCCCCAATACACCAGTCCCAGCGGGATCGCCCAGTTGAACACGATGTTCCCCGCCCTGGTGTTGATCGTGCCCGCGATCGCGTGGAACGGAACCATCGCAGCGAAGATGCACGCCCACATCGTCGTCAGCTTGCGGTTGATCGCCTTGAACTTGGGCGATCCCCAATACTGCTCCGGGACCTGATCGCGGGCGTACTCCTCGGTAAACGGCGTGAACAACAACGAGGCGAACGAGATCAGCGACAGGATCAGCGCCGCGATCCCGCGCGCATACCGAGCGACCCAATGGGCGGTCGAAGCGTCGGCGAGGAACGCCACGATCACGAACCCGATGAAAGTGACCACCGCCCCGAGCTCGAGCAACTTGGGGCGCCCGGCGCGCACGCTCCGGCCTGCGATGATGATCGCCGTCGCGAGCGCGGCCAGCGATCCGATCTTCAGCGTGGCGTGCGAAGCGAGCACCGTGAACACGATCCACGGGATCAGCGCGATAAAGATGCCCTTGCCGCCCCCGCTCGGCTCGGCACTCTCATTCTTGGTCGACGACATGAAGGTCTCCTCTCGGTTGGCGTGACGACTGATCGACATGGCGGAACTCTCCCGCCCCGTAGCGTCCCTGTCCTGCGTAGCCGACTACGTAATCGCGGCCACGTCTCCGCGAAGCCGTCGCCTGCAGAGCGAGTTTTTTTGAGCAGGCGTCTAGTCGTGCTCGGTCAGAGCAGCCGTTGGGATCGGCTCGTCATCGTGCGTCCCATTGGAACCAACGTATGCCGAGGGCGGCGAACACGACGATGTATCCGCCGCACGCCAGCAGGGTCAGCGAGTCGTGGGCGTCCCACGCGGACAGGTTGAGGACTGCGGCGAAGAGCGTCATGACCACGCCGACGGGGGACCAGCGCGCGATCGATTCCCAGAGGTTGCCGAGCGACCCGCTCTGACCCAACGACGAGAGCAGGACGAGGCCGAGTACAAGCAGTCGTCCGGCGGCGTTGATGCTGTCAGCGGATTTCACGAGACCAACGAGCGCCTGCCCGATGCTGAGGAAGACAGCACCGCCGACGATCGAGACGAGGAGAACCAGTCCGTACGTGCCGACCGACAGTGAGACGTGGTGAATCCGACTGCCGATGATCACGACGACCACCGCGATCACCAGGTTCGCAAGGACCTGCATCGCCAGCCGACTCGTCATGATCGTCCAGGTCGGGGCGGGCGTGACACGCAGCCGTTGGAACACGCCCTGCTCACGGTCTCGTGCCACCGTGAGCGCGTAGCCCAGGATCGAGTTGGCTACGAGCCCGTAGGCGATGGCCAAACCGATGATGTACAGCGATCCGCCGAAGCTCTTCGTGGCCTTGCTCGAGTTCGTCGAGACGAGAATCAAGACCGGCAAGATGATGCTGATCAGCAGCGACCGCCGGTTCTTCAGAAGCACGACGAAGTCCGCCCGCAGCAACGAGCTCAGAACAATCTGAAGCGGTAGGCCCGCGGCCGGCTGAGAGCTAGTCACGGACCGCGCTCCCGGTGAGCCCGATGAACACGTCCTCGAGCGTCACCTCGCCGTGGGCGACCTCGCGGACCTCGGGGTCGTCCTTGTGCTTGGCGATCAGGTTCTCCGGCGTCTCACACGTCAGCAGCGTGCCGTGGTCGATGATCGCGACGCGATCGCACACGGCTTCGGCCTCCTCCATCGAATGCGTGGTCAGGAGAATGCTCCCGCCCTGTCCTCGGATGTGCTCGATCCGACTCCAGAGCTGACGACGGGACTGGGGATCGAGACCAGCGGTCGGCTCGTCCAGCAGTAGCAGCGTAGGATCGTGGACGACCGCGACGTACAGCGAGAGGCGTTGCTGCTGCCCGCCCGACAGTTGCTTGAAAGGCTTGGTCGCCTCACCTACAAGCCCGATCTCCTTGAGGCTTTCGGTGATCTCACTGTCGGACAGCGCGACGCCGTAGAGCCCGGCGTACAACCGCACGATCTGCTTGATCGTGAGCTGCGCCTGGAAGCTGGTCGCCTGCAACTGCACGCCCAACTTCGCCTTCGCCTCTGAAGGATGGCGTCGGATGTCGACGCCATCAAGGAACACCGCCCCGGCCTGCGGCTTGATCAGTCCCTCGACCGCGCTCAGCGTGCTCGTCTTACCGGCCCCGTTGGGACCGAGAAGCCCGAAGATCTCACCACGGGTGATCTGAAGGCTGACGCCGTCGACCGCGGTCTTGGTGCCGTAGACAACCGACAGGTCCCGGACCTCCAGGATGACGCCGGCACCGGCTGGGGCCGCTCGACTCACGTGGTCATGGACGCGTTGCGCGGGCCGGGGGCGGACCACGAAGCGATCCAGCACCGCAGCGGCGATCGGCTCCGCGACGCCGTGGGCGTCCTCGACCGCTTCCAGCGGATCTTCGTCCGATCGTCGTGCCGACAACGCCTCAGCAATCACTTCCGCGAGCGGTTCGAAGAACTCCTCCGACTTCCGATCCCGCCGAACCGCGTCAGGGTCACGATGTTCGCTCATGAGCCCCATTGTCGCCTCCAAGACCAGTGGAACGGCTTTCGGGCTGGCCGGGGTTCGATCTAACTGCGGAGCCGGGTTTATCACCCGCGGCGTCCTGGCCGAGGCGACGGTGGACTCGATCGAGGCGAGGGGACCGGTCTGCGGATCGGTGATGTCAGGCGCTCGCGTCGGCGGGTAGGCTGGCGAGCTGGGCGCTGCGTTCCCACAGGCCGCGCGCGAGGCTGTCGTCTTGGGCCTGGGCGCTGGGGGCGACCACCTTCTCGTTCTCGATGTACTCGCCGGTGAGAGCGGCCGCGTTGTCGGACAGCGCGAGCCAGACCAGCGAGCGGGCGCCGCGTTCCGGGGAGCGGAAGAAGGGCGCGCCGAGCGTGGCGATGACCTTCCAGATCCCATTTTCGTTCTTGGCGAAACCGGTGCGCACCACGCCGGGGTGGAAGCAGTTGGCGTGCAGCTCCGGTGCACGCTTGGCCAGCTCGCGTGTGAACAGGATGTTGCACAGCTTCGAGGTGCCGTAGACGCGCGGGGAGTAGGACTTCTCCGATTGCAAGTCGTCGAGATCGAGGCGTCCGGACCGGTGAGCGCCGGACGCGGTCGTCACGACACGGCCGCCGGCAAGGCGATCTCGCAGCAGATTGGTTAGCAGGAACGGCGCCAGATGGTTCAGCGCGAAGGTCCGCTCGAACCCCTCGGAGGTCTCGGCGCGCGAGGCGAACAGTGCCCCAGCGTTGTTGGCAAGGACATCGACGTGCTCGTAGCGCCCCCGGATCTCGTCGGCCAGTCCACGGACGTTGGACATCAGCGCCAAGTCGGCGACGTGACCATCGACCCGCCCGCCGCCACCGGTCGCCGCGGCTTCATCGGCGACCGATCTGACGCGCTCGGGGTCGCGTCCCACGAGTGCGACTTCGGCCCCCCGGCGGGCGAGTTCGATCGCAGCGGCTCGCCCGACGCCGCGAGTGGCTCCTGTCAGCACGACGACCGTCACCCAGCTGACCTTACCCTGCACCCGGCGATCGGTGCACACAGATCGTTACTCAGATGCTCGTCCGCGCAACGCAGCGGAACCCGATGTTGCTCATGCCGGTGTAGATCGTCTGGGGCCGACGCGCGGCGGGCCGGTAGCGCCAGCAATAGCTGTCGGCGCACAGGTACGACCCGCCCTTGATCACCTTACGGGGAGGAACGCGGAGCTGCGGCTGCGCCGGCTCGTAGCTCGATGCGACGGTGCCTGCGTTGGCGTTCTGCGGCAGGCGGCAAGGTCTGTCGGGGTCCCCTGGGTGCCGGTTGGTGTACCAGTCGCTTGTCCATTCCCAGGCGTTGCCGGTCATCTCATGGAGGCCGAAGCCGTTCGGGGGAAACGAGCCGACTGGCGCGAGACCTTCGAAGCCATCCAACCCGCTGTTCTCGAACGGGAAGCGCCCCTGCCACCAGTTGGCTGGGTACTCGCCGCCGGGGACCTGCTCGTTGCCCCATGCGTACTCGGCGCCGTCGATCCCTCCCCGGGCCGCACACTCCCACTCGGCCTCGGTCGGCAGATCCTTGCCGGCCCAGGCCGCATACGCGGCCGCATCCTCGTGGGCCACGTGGACGACCGAGTGCTGCGCGCGACCGTGGAGCGCGGAGCCCGGGCCGTCGGGGCAGCGCCAGCACGCCCCTGGCGTCCACGTCCACCACTGGTTGAGATGGCGCAGGTCGACCGGCCGCGTGGTGGGTGTGAACACAAGCGATCCCGGCACCAGGTTCTCGCGCGGGGCACCGGGAAATTCAGCAGGGTCGAGCGGGCGTTCGGCGACGGTGAGGTAACCGGTGTCGGCCACGAACCGCGAAAAATCCGCGTTGGTGACCTGAAAGCGGTCGATCCAGAATCCGCTGACCGTCACGAAGTGAGTCGGCGCTTCCTCGCGATAGTGAACGTCCGAGCCCATCCGGAACACCGCCGCGGGCACCCACGCCATTGCGGGAGGGGGCGGCGTTTGCCGCCGCGATTCGGTGGTCGTCGTATCGGTCAATGGCGCGAAGTCAGTTCAAGCGGCTCTCAGGTTCCCCGACTTCAACCAGCCGGGCGAGCCGTGGGCAGCACCCGAAACAGGTGATCCACCCACACGCGGGTTCTCTGGCAGACTGCTCGTTCGCGGCCCCGATGGCGGCCGGGGGACCTACGACTTCGAAGGAGTGTCCGGGGTAATGGCGCGTTTTGCTGGACGGACGGTGCTGGTCACCGGGGCTTCGAGGGGCATTGGTTTGGCGACCGCGAGGCGGTTTCACAATGAGGGGGCGCGCGTCGGTCTCGTCGCGCGGGATGCGGACCGGTTGGCGTCGGTCGTGGCCGACCTGGATGGCTCGTGCTGCGCGGTGGCAGCGGACCTGTCCGAGCCGGGAGAGTGCGTACGCGCCGTTGACGAGGTCGAGGCTGCGCTCGGTCCCGTGGATGTGCTGGTCAGCAACGCGGGTGTCCTTCGGCGTGACTTCGTCAAGGACGTCAGCGTCCAGGACTTCGAGGACAGCTACCGGGTGAACGTGGGGGCGGCGCTGTGGCTGACGCAGCGCGTACTCCCGGGAATGCGCGATCGTGGCTACGGAAGAATCGTGCTCGTGGCTTCGGAGCTTGGCTTGTTCGGGGGCCCGTCGTATGCCTCGTATTGCACGAGCAAGTTCGCGCTCGTCGGGCTCGCCGAGGTCCTCTGGCACGAACTGGCCGGCAGCGGCGTCCGCGCGTGCGCGGTCTGCCCCGGTGATGTCCATACCGATCAGCTCGACCAGGAACACCGATGGGGCCCGACTGGTGGTGTCCCGCCGGAGAAGGCGATGTCGCCCGACTATCTGGCAAAGGCGATCGTCAAGTCCCTCGACTCACATAACGCCGTCGTGATCGTCGACAAGCCGCACTTGCGAGCTGCCTTCAACGTGTGGGGCGGCCCGCGACGGCTACGTCTGGCAGTTGTCCACGGCGCCTACAAGGACCTCCTGAAGACGTGAAGCGAAATCCGGCGGTCACCTGACACGGGGTTTCCGCTGCCTGGGGCGTGCGCCTGCGGTTGGCCCTAAGCTGGGCTGATGGGACGCTTTGGCAAGCGCGACGATCTGGTGGTGCATCAATACGAGCCGTTCAACGCTGAGACCGGGTTGGCCTCTCTGGCCGATGCCGTGACCAACACGGACGCGTTCTACGTTCGCGGTCACGGCCTGGTGCCCGAGATTGACCCGGAGGGGTGGCGTTTGCAGGTACACGGGATGGTCGAGCGCGAGCTGAGCCTGTCATTGGAGACGCTGCGCGAGGCGTTCCGAGAGCGGACGGTGACCGCGACGCTCCAGTGCGCCGGCAACCGGCGCGCGGGGCTGATCGCCATCCGCGACATTCCCGGGGAGGCGCCGTGGGGCCCGGGAGCCACCGGCACCGCGAGTTGGACCGGCGTCGCGCTCGGTGACGTGCTCGCGCTCGCGGGACCGCTCGGCGCTGCGACGGACGTAGGGTTCGAGGGTGCGGACCCGTGTCCGGAGGCCAAGCCCGTCCAGCGGTTCGGAGGGTCGATCCCGCTCGACAAGGCCAGGCGATCGGAGGTGCTGCTCGCCTGGGCGATGAACGGCGAGCCGCTCGCCCCTGTACACGGCGCCCCGCTGCGAGTGGTGGTGCCGGGCTACATCGGCGCCCGCAGTGTCAAATGGCTCGAGCGCATCGAGCTGCGCCCCGTGCCGTGGCCGGGTTACTTCCAGCACGTCGTCTACCGGCTGGTGCCCGCGGGCGGAACCCCGGGACCGGGTGTTGGGATGCCGCTCGGTTTGGTGGCGCTCAACTCCGATGTCCTGTCCCCACGCGACGGGGAGACGGTCGTCGCCGGGCGGGTCGAGGTGCGCGGCTATGCCTTTGCGGGCGGGGATCGGTATGTCGCCCGGGTCGACGTCTCGGTGGACGGCGGCACGAGCTGGACGCAAGCCGACCTGTTGGAGGATCTCGGTCGGTGGGCCTGGCGGCAGTGGCGCATCACCCTGGACCTGGCACCCGGGGAGCACGAGCTGCTCGTGCGCGCCTGGGACTCGTCGGCCGCCACCCAACCCGAGGACGAGGCTGCGCTCTGGAACCCCAAGGGCTACGTCAACAACGCCCGCCCGAGGATCCGCGTACGCGCGATCGCCGCATGACGGCCCAGGGTCAGCGGAGCGTGGCGCGCAGAACGATCGTTCCAGGCCTGTCGCTTTGGCCGGGCGCTCGGGCTGCGACGACGATCTGACGTCCCCCGGCATCGGCCCGAGGATCGTAGGATCCTGGGTCGGCCCAGGCGTAACCCACCGGTCAGTTGAGGCGGGCCTGGAGCGCTCGGAGCTCCGCCCGCAGCGTGGTCTTCAGCGAGGGTTCGGCCGGGAGGTTCAGGCGCATCGTCGCAGCGCGGATCGCGGCCGTGAGATTGGCTCGGCGCTGATAGCTGCCAACGAGGTTGTTCAGCATTCGCATCGCGATCTCATGAGGTCGCCACGGCCGCAGGACGTCATGCCCGACGGCTGCGCTGACGGGCGCCCCTTGCTCGAACGGGTCCAGCAGCAACGGGGGATCGGTTCCGAAGTGCGCCACGACGAAGTGGCCCGGCAATCCCACCCCTCGGATGGGAATATCCGCTCGGCGGGCGACCTCGATGTAGACCACGGACAGAAGGATCGGTAGGCCCCGACGCCTGGTGAGGACGACGTCGAGCATCGAGTTGTCGGGATCTTCGTAGGTCTCGTGGTCTCCTCGAAAGCCGTGCCGGTCCCCCAACAGCTGGCTGCACGCACGCGCGACGGTGTCCGGAGCACCGCTCGTCTCGCCCGCCCGCTGCGCCAACTCCGCACCCAGGGCGTCGAGCGTGCCGATCGCGCGGCCCGTGTCGACGTCGCGGAATTCCCGCGCGATCGCCAACGCGAGCAGATCCATCGGCGGTTCTCGCGTCAGCGCGAGATCAGCGAACGACGGCGAATCCGGCACGGAGCTCATCAGGGGCTACGCCGGTTCGGGCCGAACGGCGAGGGCAGCGCGGATCGCTGCGGCGAACGCGTGCGGCGCTTCAATCGGGACGAAGTGGCCGACGCCTGGCAAGGGCGTGAGCACTGCGTGGGCGAAGAACTGATCGAGCCGGTCGCCCCAGGCGGCCGGAAACAGCGGATCGAGTTCGGGCCAGAGGACGGCGGTGGGCACCGCTATCCGCTCGAGGCGCTCCGGGGCCACCTCTGCGAGGCTCTGCGCGACCGTGCCCGACCCGGCGCGGTACCACGCGATCGACGCTGTGAACGCCCCGGGCGCGCCGTACAGCTCAGCCAGACGGTCGAGCTCAGCCTCTCGGTGTCCAAGCGACGGCCCCGACCAGTGGGACCAGAAGTGCTCGAGATAGGCATGGACGGCCTGGACGCGTCCGTCGATGATCTCCTCGATCAGGCTCAGCTGATGAAAGGCCTGGTACCAGAACTCTCGCTGCGCCTCGGGCGCGAGCACGCGGTCGCCGGCACCGGGCAGCGGCGGCGATACGACGAGTGCTCTCACCCGGTCCGGAAACGCCCGAGCGACGGTTTGAGCGACGCGGCTCCCGACGTCATAACCGGCCACCACCGCCGGCCGCAGGCCGAGCTCGTCGATGAGTCCGACAACGCTCCGCGCCTGCGCGTCGGCTGAGTACGCATCCGCTGCGGTCTCCGGGTGCTTGTCCGAATGACCGAAGCCGCGGAGGTCTGGTGTCACGACGGTGCAATCAGCCAACAACTCGGTGACACGGCGGTAGTCCGTGTGATCGCCCGGCCAGCCGTGGAGCAGAACCACACCATCGCCCGAACCAGCGCGGTCATAGGCCAACTGGAAGCCATCCACCGGCGAGGATCTCAGCATCTGTGAGAACAGCCTACGCACCGGTCGCGTCGGCGTCCGCGAGCGCGAGGAAGGCGGCGGCGGTCGGCGACAGGCGCGAGGCCCGGTGGACGAGCCCGACCGCCCGGGTGATCGTCGGTCTGGCGCCGCGGACGGTGGCGCCGCGCCGCTCTGCCTCACGCGCGAGCGGCGCCGGGAGCAGGGCGGCGCCGGCGCCGGCGAGCACGAGCGGGACGATCGCCTCCCGTGCAGCGGTCTCCACGGCGATTTGGGGGGTCACCCCGACCGCAGTGAGCGCCTGCTCGAGCAGGATTCGGGTCGAGGTCCCGGGTGGGCTGACCACGAGCGGCGTCTTCGCCAGCTCGCGGGCGCCGAGTGGGCGCTCGCCGTGAGGCATCGAATCGGGCGGCAGCACGAACAGCAGTTCCTGCTCGCCCAGCGGGTGGGCGATGAGCTGCCCACCGGCTAGCGGAAGGTGCGCCGCGCCGAGTTCGCACGTTCCGTCTCTGACGAGCGCGCGTATGCCGTCGGCGCTCTCGGGCTCGTGGACACGGACCTCGATGCCGGGGTGGTGCTCGCGGAACCGGCCGATCAGATCCGCCATCGGGTCGACCGCAAGCGTCGCCAGCGCGGCGAGCTCGAGCCTTCCAGTCTTCAGCTCAACGATCCCGGTGATCGCGTCCCGTGCTTCGTCGATCGCTCGCAGCACCTGACGACCAGGACCGACGAGCCCTTCGCCCGCCGCGGACAGGCGCAGGCCACGCCCGACCCGATGGAACAGCTCCGCGCCCAGCTCCGCCTCCAACCCGCGGATGGCCTGGGAGAGCGACGGTTGGGCCACGTGCAGCCGTCGGGCCGCGCGCGTCACGCTGCCCTCCTCGACCACAGCGAGAAAGTAGTTGAGCCGACGTTCATCCATAGGTAATAACAGTCGGTTCAATCATAAATATGTCTTTGACCTATGGAGCAGGACGCGCTGGAATCAGTGTGTATGACGCGCTTGCTCGATTCCCCGCTCTCATCCGGGTGGGCGGGGCGAAAGTTGCTGCGCGAGCCCAGACGACCGGTGGCGATACGCGAGAGCCCGCGCGCGCACTGGTACGTGGTCGGCACGGTCTGCATCGGCGCGTTCATGGGGCAGCTCGACGCGAGCATCGTGACCGTCGCGCTCCCCCGGATGGGCCGCGATCTCCACGCGAGCCTGGGCTCGGTCGAATGGGTCGCGCTTGCCTACCTACTGGTGCTGGTCGCGACGGTCGCGACCGTCGGCCGGATCGCCGATGCGGTCGGCCGCAAGCTCCTCTACGTGTACGGGTTCGGCGTGTTCACCGTTGGTTCCGCGCTCTGCGGTCTCGCGCCGACGCTGACGATCCTGATCGCAGCGCGTGTGTTCCAGGCGAACGGAGCGGCGATGCTGCAGGCCAACAGCGTCGCGCTGATCGCCGAGGAGATGCCGCCGTCGATGCTCGGGAGGGCAATCGGCGTACAGGGCAGCGCGCAGGCGCTCGGCCTTGCGCTTGGGCCGGCGATTGGGGGCATCCTGCTGTCGCTCGCGGGGTGGCGGTTCATCTTCCTCGTGAACCTCCCGGCGGGAGCGATCGGACTCGCGTTCGGGTGGTTTCTGCTCCCGCGCAGCCGATCTCGCCGCGAGCTCGGTGCGGCCGACGGCCTTGGCGCGGTGCTTCTCGGGCTCGCTGCGGTGGGACCGCTCGTATATCTCTCCCTCGCAGGCCGCGAGGGCTACGCCACCGGCCTGCTGCTCGCCTGCTTGGTCGGGGGCATCGTCGCCGCGATTGGCTTCGTCCGACGTGAGCGCCGCGTGCCCGCGCCGCTGATCGATCTCTCGATCCTGCGCCGCCGCGGCCTGGCAACCGGTCTGAGCAGCGGGATGGTGTCCTACCTTGCGCTGTTCGGGACGCTGTTCATCGTCCCTTACTACCTCTCGGCCGAACGCGACAGCACCACGCTGATCGGGCTGCAGCTGGCGGTGCTGCCGGTTGCGATCGGGATCACCGCGCCCATCGCCGGGCGGCTCGTCAACCGCGTGGGCACTCACGTCCTGACCACCGGCGGGCTGATGCTGACCGCGGCGGGAATGCTCGAGATCGCGGTCCGGCATGGAACGGCGGGGATCCTGACCGGACTGGTGTTGACGGGGCTCGGCCTGGGACTGTTCATGCCGGCGAACAACGCCGCGGTGATGTCAGCGTCGCCGGCGGGGCACGCTGGGGTCACGGGTGGCCTGCTCAACATGACCAGAGGGCTCGGTACGGCCCTCGGGGTAGCGCTCGCCGGCGCGCTCTTCACCGCCGGGGCGGGTGTTGCCGGCGCGCGCGGGGGCCGCGCGGATGTCGTCTCGGCCGGGCACGGCCTGATGACCGCGCTCGGGATACTCGGCCTGGTGACACTCGCTGCGGCGTGTTACCGCCCCCGCGATTAGTGGGGCGGCTTCGTCCGCTCGCCGGGGATGGGCGCTCAGACGGGTCCGAAGTGGTCTTCGAGGTCCGCGAAGCCGATCGCTCTGCGAGCAAACTGGAACGTGCCCTGGTCTCTGATCTCATTTGCAGCGTCGATTAAGGCCCCGAAGCTGATCCGGGCCAGAGCCGAGCCGACGCTGATCCTCTTGACGCCGACGTTCGCGAGGTCGCCCACGCTGAACAGGGTGCCGGGAAGGCCCATGAGGACGTTGACTGGGCGTGTGAGAGAGGCGCAGACGGTTCGGATGCTCTCCAGATCCGGGAGCGCGGGCGCGTACAGCACGTCCGCTCCCGCCTGCTCGAATGCCTGCAGGCGCCGGATCGTGTCCGCCAGGTCGCCCGCGTCCCAGCGGAGGTTCTCGCAGCGAGCGGTCAAGACGAAATCGCGCGGCAGCGCGCGTGCCGCCTGAGCCGCGGCCTCGATTCTTTCGACCGCGAGTCCGAACTCGAAGATCGGGTCCTCGCGCCGGCCGGTGTAGTCCTCGATCGAGCACCCGGCGACTCCAGTTTCGGCCACAGCATTGATCGTCTCGATCACCGACGCGGGGGAGTCACCGAACCCCTTCTCGAGGTCTGCCGACACCGGGAGATCGGTGGCGGCCGAGATCGCCCGGCAGTGCGCGAGAACCTCGTCGTCTGGGACCAGACCTTCCCGCAGGCCGATCGAATAGGCGTGGCCTGCGCTGGTGGTGGCGAGCGCCTCGAACCCGAGCGCGGCAAGGATCCGGGCGGTGCCGACATCCCATGGATTCGGGATCACGAACACCCCGTCGCGCTCGTGCAACCCTCGAAACACGGAATCCTTCGAACCGGTGGAGCTCACCGTCGCGCCCACCCGGCTGCCGCGAGCCGCGCCGCGGGCGTCGCGTCGAGGTGGATTCCGAACCGGGCGGCAAGCTGACCGGAGCCGCTCTCGGTGACGTGCACGACGCGGCTCTGGCGTCCGGGGATCACCCACTCAAGTGCAAACAGGCGGTCGGCCACAGCCTGGCCAAGCGCGCCCGCGAGGTGATGCCGCTGCTCGCTCCAGTCGAGGCAATGGCGAATCACGGCGCGCCGGCGAGCCTGCATCGCGTCGAGGTCGATCCCGAACTCCTTCATCCAGTCAGCGCCTGCGGCGGTGAGCCGGTATTCGATGTCCTGCCCCGGCGCCGGCGCGCGATCGGCGGGCGTGCGCGCGGAACCTCGTGGACCGGCGCGAGTAAGCAGACCCAGATCGAGAAACGAGTCCATCAGGGCTACCGCGAGCCGGCCGCCGAGATGGTCATAGCAGTAGCGGGCCTGCCGGAGGGCGTTCGCGCGGGTGCCCTCACGTAGGGATCGGATGGGTGCTTGGGGCGAGTACTGCGCGAGCGTCTCGAGTAAGCGCGCAACCGACGCGCCCGCGAGGCGGTAGTAGCGGTTCCGCCCGCGTGCCTCGACGGCGAGCAGGCCGGCGCTCACGAGCTTTGCGAGATGCTCGCTGGCAGTCGATGGCGCCACCCCGGCCTCTGCCGCCAAGGCGCTCGCTGACAGAGACCGGCCATCGGCGAGCGCAAGCAGGACCCGGCATCGCGATGAGTCGCTCAGCAGCGATCCCACTGCGGCGATGTCGATATCGCCGTATGCCATGACATCAATGTTAGTCCCGGACGCTTCGGTCGCCGCCGAAGTGTGCGTGCAGCGGCGCGGTGCCGCGTACCTCCGCAATGTGAAGGCGACGTTAGTGCCCCAACGTTTCGGCTGTTACCGAACCTTCTGGCGTCCACACTGACGTTCGACCACCTCCAGCGGGACTCGTATCTGACACGACGGATCCACTGTGGCTCGGGGAGAGCTGAGGTACGTACAAACAACGGAGACGAGGGTGGATATGGGAAAGATCACAATCCACGGACACAAGACCATGCGCGCCGGCGCGACGGTGGTTGGCATCGCGCTGATCGTCGTGACCTTCGCGGCTTGCGGCTCATCGAGCAGCAACAGCGGCGGTGCCAGCAGCAACACGTCGGCATCGACCACAACGGGCCCGACGACGGGGGCCGGACTCACCCAGCCAACAAGCCCGGCCGGCGCAAAGCTCTCCGGGGGCACGGTGTACTTCACGGAAGGATCCGATGCGACTCCGAACTACATCTTTCCGATGTTCAGCCCTCAGGTCTGCAGCACAACGAATTTCAACCAGCTCATGGCGATGCTGTACCGACCGCTGTACTGGTACGGCAACGACTACCGCCCAACCGTCGACTACAGCTATTCGGTCGGGCAGGTACCGCAGTTCACCGACAGCGACAGAACAGTCACGCTCAAGCTGAACCAGTACAAGTGGTCTGACGGCGAGACGGTTACCTCTCGCGACCTCGTGTTCTGGATGAACGTGCTCAAGGCCAGTCCCGCGACGGAATGGTGCGGCTACGTGCCCGGCTACTTCCCCGACAACGTCGTCAGCTACACGGCGCCCAACCCGCAGACGCTCGTGCTCCACTTGAACAAGGCCTACAACCCGGAATGGTTCATCTACAACGAGCTCTCGCAGATCACCCCGCTGCCGCTCGCCTGGGACCGGACGTCCCTGTCCCAGCCCGTGCCGACCTCCGACAACGGCCATCTGCCGGACACCACCAAGGCCGGTGCGGCGGCGGTGTACAAGTTCCTGGACAGCCAATCGAGGCAGCTCGGTAACTGGGCGACGTCACCGCTCTGGGGTGTTGTCGATGGCCCGTTCAGGCTGCAGGGGTTCACGAGCACCGGACAGGTGACGCTGGTTCCGAATCCGGACTACTCCGGGTCCCCCAAGGCCACGATCGCCAAGCTGGTCGAGCTCCCGTTCACGAGCGAGGCCGCGATCTACAACCAGGTCCGGTCGGGTGGCCCCAGCGCGATCAGCGTCGCGAACCTCCCGCCCCAGTACGCGCCCCAGATCTCTACCTTGGCAGCCGAGGGCTACGACGACAACAACGCGGCCAGCTACTCGGTCAACTATTTCCCGCTGAACTTCAACTCCTCCGCGGCGACCGTACCGGGCGGTGAGCCGGTCAGGTTCATCTTCCGGCAGCTGTACTTCCGCCAGGCCTTCCAGCGCCTGATCGATCAGCAGGGGTGGATCAGCGCCTTCCTCGATCACACCGCGAACCCGACATACAACCCGATCCCCCCGTCCCCGCCGAGTCCGCTCGTCGCCACCTCGGCGATCTCGACCAATCCGTATCCGTTCTCGGTGTCCGCCGCCAAGGCCCTGTTGACCGCCAACGGCTGGGAGGTCGTCCCGGGTGGAACGACGACCTGTACGAAGCCCGGAACGGCCACCGGTGACTGCGGCGCGGGGGTCCAGGCCGGGGAGGGGATCTCGTTCAACGTCGATTACGAATCGGGCGTTGTCGCGGTCCAGGACGAGATGAACGACCTGGAGGCGCAGGCCAAGAAGGTGGGAATCGACATCTCGCTCACGACACACCCGTTCGCGACCGTGATCGGCAACGCGGTCGCGTGTCAGCCGGCCCAGTCGACGTGCAAGTGGACGGCCCAGAACTGGGGGGCGGGCTGGATCTACGGCCCGGACTACCTCCCGACGGGCGAATCCCTGTACGGACCCGGCGCCGTTGCCAACTATGGGAGCTACGACGACCCGAGCACGACAAGGACGATCGACGCGACCATCACCGGTCCCGCCTCCGACGAGCAGCAGGCCCTGACCGCATATGCGAAGCGGATCGAGCAGCAGGTTCCGGTCGTGTTCGGGCCAACCTCCGTCGGCACTTACGGAGGCTATGCGACGACTCTTGTCGACAAGCACCTCGGCGGATATGCCGCCAATGCCCTCGGGTTCATGAATCCCGAGGACTGGTACTTCACGAAATAATCGTGACGGTCCAGCTTCCCGAATCGGCAGAGGCGGACATCGCGTGCGTCAAGGAGGGGTTCCATCCGATGGACGACGCGACCCGCCGTGCCTCTGGCCCTGACCGCCCGTTAGGCTCACGAAGAGAGCCCAACCCCAAGGAGGCCGTGCATGTCTGAGGTCGTCGTCGTCGGATCGTTCACTGCCAGGCCGGGGCGCGAAGCCGAGGCCGCGGAGGCTTTCAAGGGACTCGTAGAGCCCACGCACGGGGAGAACGGGTGCATCCTGTATGCGCTGCACCAGGGTGTCGACGACCCGCGCCGGCTGGCGTTCGTCGAGCGGTGGAGCTCGCGTGAGCTGCTCGACGCTCACCTGGCAAGCCCGCATGTGCAGCAGATCCTCGAGCGCGTAGACGAGCTGTTTGGCGACAGCGCTGACATCGTGGTGTACGAGCCTCTAGCCGGAGGCGAGCACACGAAAGGCTCGCTCGCAGCGCACGCCGGCGGCTGACAGCCGCGCTACCTGTATACCTGGAGGCACCTCGTGAGCAGCCGAATTAATCACGTCAGCATCAACGCGGTTGACTTGGAGGAGTCGGTGCAGTTCTACATCGACGTCCTCGGTGCGGAGCGGATCGCTACGCCGAACTTCGGTTTCCCCGTCCAGTGGCTGGCCCTCGGTCGGACGCAGCTGCACCTGTTCGAGAGGGACATACAGCCCACCAGCCATCATCACTTCGGCGTCACCGTCGACGATCTCGAGCCGGCGTACCGCGCGGCTGAACGTTGGAACGCGTTCGACTTCAAGGCGTTTGGCAACAATCTCGTCGAGTTGCCCGGCGATGTCGTACAGCTTTACCTACGAGACCCGGCGGGCAACCTGGTCGAGATCGACCACGCGGGCGTCGAGCGGCTGCCCGACGACCTCCGCTCACAGCTCAAAGGGCTCTGGGAGTTCAATCCCCAGGACGACGAGCAGATGAGCGCGGCACTGTTCGTGCCGGCTTAGCCAACAAGCGCGCGCTCCGCAGGCTGCGTCAGCCGTAAGTTGGTCCTCGTTCAGCTCGCAGATCTGCACATCGGCGCCGGCTGGGTCCAGACCGACCCGCTCGAGACGCTGTCTGCGACCGTCGACGCTGTCCGTCGGCTCGACGTGGCAGTCGACGCTGTGCTCGTGCTGGGCGACCTCGTTGAGCACGGGTCCGAGGACGAGTACGCGCAGGCGCGCGCCGAGCTCGAGCGCCTCGATGCCCCGCTGTACGTCGCGATGGGGAACCGCGACGACCGTGGGCTGCTCCGCCGGCAGTTTGGGCTCGAGCCGGCCGAGGGCGAGCCGCTGCACTACGCGACCAACCTCGGCCCGGCGCGCCTGATCGTTCTCGACACCACGATTCCCGGCAAGGATGGGGGCAAGCTCGATGCCGAGAGCCTGGCCTGGCTCGAGCGCGAACTCGCCGCGCGCCCTCAGGAGCCGACCCTGCTGGCGATGCATCACCCGCCGCTGGTGACCGGATCTCCCGCCTGGGATCGAATCGCTCTGACAGAGCCCTCACGCGCGGGGCTCGCAGACACGCTCGATCGCCATCCCCAAGTCCGGCAGATTCTCGGTGCCCACCTACACCGGCCGCTTTTCACGCAGTTCGCTGGCCGCCCGCTGACGGTCGCGCCCAGCACCTACGTGCAGTTTCCACTACGGCTGCATGCCTCCGAGCTCGATCCGGCTGCCGAGCCGCCCGGGTACGTCGTGCACGTGGTCCTGGACGGCGGTGAGACGACCTCCTACTTCCATACCGCGACCGGACGGGACACTGACCGGTCGCGGCCAGATGATTGATTCCGCGGGTGGGGTGAACGGGCGGTGGCAACCTGCAAATCACGTCGCTCCTCGCTCCCGGCGCGCCCCGCCCGTCACGGCGCGTTATCTCACGGTGAACGAGCCGATGCCGCTGTAGTACACAGCCGTATCGCCGGCGGTGTAGTAGTGCGCCTGCCAGTAGTACTTGCCGGGGGTCACGGCCCAGTAGCCCGGAAAGTTGAATTTGGCGACGTAGCTGTACTTGGCGCCCTTCCAGTGCGTGGGCCCGACGAAGTCACAGCGTGAGCTGCCGCATACCTTCAGATGCCCGTTCTTGTCGAGCTTTCGCTTCGGCGAGATCGCGACGAACACGCCGTGGTGAGCCGCCGGCTGCGGAACCCCGACGACAAGCCGGATGTGACCCGGCGCGACGTGCTTGTGGTTCGGCGAGAGCAACTGAGGCGCCACGCCGCCGGCCGCGATCGCCACTGCGGCCATCGCGAGCGCCACCGTTAGCGCGACGGCCACGGCGCCGGCGCGGAACCCTGCCTTCCTGGACATACAGCCTCCCTTGGATCTATGTACCTGCGGTGGAATCCGGCCGACCCGGCGGGCACTTTAGCTACGGCGCTCGCCCCGTGCGCCGCTCGCTAGGGACCCGGCACCCGAAATTAAGTCCGAAGATTGGGCTCGAGCCCGATGTGCGCGAGGCGGCTTAGACGCAGCATGTGCTCATCACGAAAACGGCCGCCAACAAGGCGGCAGAGAGCATAAGGAAAGGACGAGACGATGATTCAGGTCGATCGCTGCCTCTGATTCGATCGGGGCACGGCGATGAGGAGCCGTCAGCCGAGGCTCTTCCGCCGAGAATCAAGCCGTACGTCAATCGAGCCCGGCACGCAAACCCGCGCCGGGCTTTTTTTCGGGGTGACCTCCTGACATGATGCGTGCGTGGCGGGAAGTCTCGTGAGCCCCGTCCTGGTGGGTCGCCAGGCGGAGTTGGGGTCGTTGAGCAGCGCGCTCGAGCATGTCCTCGCCGGGGAGCAGGTGACGGTGGTCGTGGGCGGGGAAGCCGGGGTGGGGAAGTCGAGGCTCGTCCACGAACTGATCGACGAGGCCCGCGCCGCGGACACGCGCGTGTTGATCGGTGGCTGCGTCGAGCTCGACGGGGGCGGGATCCCGTTCGCGCCCGTCGTCGAGATGATCCGCGCTCTGGCCGTGGATCTTCCCGCGGCGGATCTGGACGCCGTGCTCGGTACCGCGCGTAGCGAGATCGGACGCCTCGTGCCCGAGCTGGAGGAAGACCAGCCGGCGTCGGTGGGAGAGAGCGAGCCATCCCGGCTACTCGAGCTGATGCTCGGAGTGATCGGCCGCCTGTCCGCGCGTGCGCCGCTGATGCTCGTGTTCGAGGACGTGCAGTGGGGCGACCGGGCGACCCTCGACCTTCTGGCGCTGCTGATCGCGCGGACGAGCGGCAGCCGGTTGCTGTTGGTGTTGACCGTGCGCTCCGACGAGCTGCACCGCGCCCACCCGTTTCGGCGGATGACCGCGCGCTGGGAACAGCAGCGGCTCGTCGAACGCCTCGAGCTGGATCGTCTGGGGCCGCGCGAAGTGGCGGCCCAGATCGAGGCGATTCTCGGCGAGCGACCCGACGGGGAGCTGGTCGAGTTCGTTGCCGAGCGGTCGGAGGGCATCCCGCTGTTCGTGGAAGAGCTGCTCGGTACGGTCCGCGACGGCCGAGTCGACCACGACTACCTGCCGCCGTCGCTGCGTGACGTGTTGCTGGCCCGAGCAGAGCTTCTTTCACCGCAGGCACAGCACGTGCTGCGGGTCGTCTCGGCCGCGGCACGCTGGGTCCCGGATCGCCTGCTCGCGATCGTCGCCGGGCTGCCCGACGCCGAGCTGAACGGTGCGCTCCGGGAGGCCGTCGGGCAGCAGCTGCTCGTGGTCGATGGATCCGGACGTGGATACGGCTTCCGTCATGCGTTGGCGAGGGCGGCGATCCACGACGATCTGCTCCCGGGTGAGCGAACCCAACTGCACAAGGCGTACGCGGAGGCGATCGAGGACAGCCCCGATCTTGCCGGGCCTGATCTCGATGCGAGCTCGATGCTCGCGCATCACTGGCTCGCCGCGCACGACCTCTCGCGCGCGCTCCCTGCCTCGGTGCGAGCGGGAAGGGCCGCCGCCGACGCGTCGGCTCCGTCCGCCGCACAGCGCCACTTCGAGCTCGCGCTCGAGCTTTGGAACCAGGTGCCGGACGCCGGGCATCGTGCAGGCATCGACCATCCGCAGCTGCTCGAGGCCGCCGCAGGGGCAGCCGCGCGCGCGGGCGCCGTCGATCGGGGTCTGGCGCTGGTGGATCAGGCTCTGGCAGAGGTTGGGTACGGGGGCGCGCTCGAGCGGCGGGCGACGCTGCTCGTGCGCCGCGCCGAGCTGCTCAACGATCTCGGGCGCGATGACGAAGGACTCGCCGTGCTCGAGCATGCGGTGGGACTGCTCCCACCGGACCTGCCCAGTCAGGTCAGCGCGCTTGTGCTCAGCTCGTTCGCCCGGGCGCTCGTCCGCGTGGACCAGATCGAGCGCGCGGGGGAACTGGCCAGACGCGCACTCGAGGCGGCTCAGGCCGTTGGGGCGACGCACGAGAGGCTGCAGGCGCAAGTCGTGCTACCGATCGCGATGGTCTACGGCGGCGGCGATGCCGAAGCGGGACTCGCCCTGATGCGCGAAACCGCGGAGGAGGCGGAGCGCGCCGGGCTCCTGTGGACCGCCACGAGGGCGTTCGTGAACCTCTCCGACATGCAGCTCATGCTCGGCCGCTACGACGACGCGGCGGAGACGACCGACCGCGGACTTGCGCTCGCCGAGCAGGCCGGGTTCGGACGGACCGTGGGTGCGTTCATGCGCAGCAACAAGGCGGAGGCGCTCCTTCGCGCCGGCCGTTGGGAAGAGGCGATGTCCAGCACGGCGCCGGGGACGGAGGCGCCGGGCGTGTTCGCGGGGACCGTATTGCTCCTCCGCGCCGAACTCCACGCAATGAGCGGACGCCGGGAGGAGGCGGAGGTGTCCCTGCGGGAGGCACGCCGGCACCTTCGCAACTCCTCGGCGGCGCAGTTCACCCTCCCGCTTGCGTGGGTGCAGTCCGAGATGGCGCGGGCCGGGGGTGACCTGGAGCAGGCGGGGGAGCTGATTCAGCAGGCGCTGTCGCGCGAGGACCTCGGCGAGGAGGAGCGCTACAAGTGGCCGCTGCGCTCACTCGGAGCACGCGTCGAAGCCGAGCGAGTCCTGGCCGCCCGCGACGGCGGACAGCCGACCGAGCCCGCCGAGCGACGGATCGCGGCGCTCTGCGAGGACTCGCAACGGAGGCTGGTCCTCACGGCGGGCGATCGCGGGCATCTTGGGCTTGTCGTTGCCGAGCATGCCCGGGCGCTACGCGACGGGGAAGCCGACGCATGGGCCGACGCGGTTGCGGCATGCCGACCAATGAATGAGCCGTATCCGCTGGCGTATGCGCTCTTGCGCCACGCCGACGCGATCGCGGTCGCAGGCGAGTCCGATGCCGCCGCCGTCGCCGCGCGCGAGGCCTTGGGGCTTGCGCGCTCGATGGGCGCGGCGCCACTCCTTCAGGAGGTGCATGCGCTCGTGCGGCGCGCTCGCCTGGCCGTCACCGAGACCGGCGGCGATGGTGGTGCGGGCGCACCAGCGGTCCCGGACGAGCTCGACGGGCTCGGTCTGACCGTGCGCGAGGTCGAGGTGCTCCGGCTGGTCGCCGACGGGCTCTCGAACAGCCAGATAGCCGACCAGCTGTTCATCTCTCGCAAGACCGCCAGCGTGCACGTGTCGAACATCCTCTCGAAGCTCGGCGTGGCCACCCGCGTGGAAGCGGCCGCGGTAGCGCATCGGCGGGGTTTGGTCCGTGCCCAGGCGGACGTCTGAGGTACCCGGGCTTCCGATCTGAGCCCCCCGACGGCCTTAAGACTGGGCCGTCGGCCGATGTGGGGAGGCCGGCCTTAGACGCATGCTCTGCCCATGCTCGCTACAGACGCCACCCACCGCCTCCGCCTTCCGGGCGGCAAATCCTTTCATCTGCTTCTGACCAGCCTCGCGGTCTCGTCGTGCGGCGACTGGCTCTACAACGTCGCGCTCCTTGCGATCGTCTTTCAGCGGACCGGGTCAGCCACCTGGGTTGCGCTGACGACCGCCGCGCGCGTTGTCCCGGTTGTCGTTCTCGGACCGATCGGAGGGGTCATGGCCGACCGCTACGACCGGCGGCGCCTGATCCTCGCCTCGGACCTGCTCAGGGCGCTGCTGATGGTCGCGCTCGCCGCAACCGCCGCCGTCGGGCTGCCGATCTTTCTGGCGCCGGTGATCGCGGCGGCCGCGACCGCCGCCGGTGTGGTGCAGCCGCCGTGCGTGGCGGCCTGCACGGCTCGCTTCGTGGAGGACTCCGAGCTTCAGCACGCCCAGGCGCTCCGCTCGGCCATCGGCCAGGCCGCGCTCGTCGTCGGTCCCGCCCTTGGCGCGTTGGTCCTGCTGGCCTCGACACCCGCGTTCGCGATCCTGTTGAACGCGCTCACGTTCGTTGCCTCGGCCGCGGCGATCTGCTCGATCCCCCCCGGCGACGCATTCCGCCCGGCCGCGCGTGAGTCCGGCGCGGCGACGCCGGGCGTGCTCGCGGAGATCCGCGATGGAGCCCGAGCGATGCGGGGCGCGCCTGCCGCCATGACCCTCGTCGCCGCGGACCTGCTGTGCAGCGCGGTGTACGGGCTGCTGACGGTCACGCTCGTCCTCGTCAGCCGCAAGGTCGGCGCGGGCGACAGCGGCTACGGGCTGATGCTCGCCGCGTTCGGCGTGGGCGGCACGATCGGCGCGATCGTGACGGCACGGATCGAAGCGGCCGGACGGTGGCGGCGGACGCTGGCGGTCGCGCTGGCGCTGGTAGGGCTGCCGCTAGCGGCGCTCGGCCTCGCGCCGACGCTGCCACTGGCGCTCGGGCTCGCGTTCCTGGGCGGCGGGGGCATGATCGTCGGCGAGGTGCTGTCCGAGACGGCGCTGCCGCGCCTGCTGGACGAGGCGGTGCTCGCCCGCGCCTACGGGCTCGCATTCCCGGCGTCGATCGGCGGCATCGTCGCCGGCTCGCTGATTGCCGGCCCGCTGCTGTCCCTGTTCGGCCTCACCGGGGCGACTGGCGGTGGCCGGGCTGTTCGTGCTCGTCGTCGCCGCCCTGCTGCTACATCGTCCGTTCACCCAGCGGAGGTCGGCGACCACGGGTCGGATCGTAGAGATCGCATAGGCAGGCGCGCCTCGTGTGGTGAGCTCGCCCGGCTCGAGACCTCAGCCTCGTGGCGAATCAGGTACCGCTTGCGGTCCAGGCCGCCGGCGTAGCCGGTGAGACCGCCCCCCGAGCCGATCACGCGGTGGCAGGGCACGATGATCGAGATCGGGTTGCGCCCGTTGGCCATGCCGACCGCACGGGCGGCGGTCGGCCGGCCGAGCTGCCTCGCGAGCTCGCCGTAGGTGACCGTCGTGCCGAACGGAATCGCGAGCAGGCGCCGCCATACGCTCTCGAAGAACGCCGGCGCCCCGACGAAGCTCAGCGGAACGTCGAACTCGACGCGCTCGCCGTCGAAGTAGGCCTCGAGCTGCTCGCTAACCCGAGCGAACGCGACGTTCGCCCGTCGCCGGCCCCGGACGAGGCCTGAGTCCTCGGCAGCCGGCGGTGTGTAGAGGCCGCGCAGTCGCTCCTCGTCGCCGCACAGCAAGAGCCGGCCGATCGGGCTCGGCATGTACGTGTACAGGCGGGGTGATGTGTGATTCAAGGTTGTCATCGCGGGCGTAGAACGGTGACCGCTCAAGGCGTGTGAGATGACGATGCGAGCTGGGCCCACAAGTGCTGTGTCGCATATGCACGGTACGGACGCCAGCGCTCAGCGACGCGCTCGGCGCTCGGCGGTCGGCCGTCGCGGCCGAGCCGCTCGAGGCCGTGCCGGACGCCGAGGTCCGTGGGCATGAACGCGTCCGGATCGCGGAGCGCACGCATCGCGATGTACGCGACCGTCCATGGCCCGATCCCCGGCAGCGCGAGCAGCCGCCGCTCGATCTCGTCCTGCGCCATGACACCGGTGTCGAGGACGACGTCACCGCCGGCGAGTGCAGCCGCGAGGCCGATGAGGGCTCGCCGGCGCGACCAGGGCATGGCGAGGCGGTCGGGGTCAGCCCCCGCCAGAGCGGCGGCCGACGGGAACAGATGCGTCACCGAACCAACTGACTGCTCGAGCGGCTCACCGTGGGCGCTCACGAGCCGCGCCGCCAGCGTCGCGGCGCCAGCCAGCGAAACCTGCTGCCCGAGGACGGCTCGGATCGCGAGCTCATCGGGGTCGGCTACTCCGGGCACCCGCCGGCCGGGAGCCTCCCGAACGATCTCCCCGATCAGCTCGTCGGCGCCCAGCGCGTCGACGATCGGCCCCGGCTCGGTCTCGAGGTCGAGCAGGTGCCGGGACGCCGCGACCGCCGCGTCGAGATCGCGTGCGTCGTTCAGCCACAACTTTGCCTTCACGTGTTCGTGGTCGCCGGGGCGTAACGCGACGACGCCCGGGCCACTCGGCAGACGGACGCTGCGGAGATAGACGTCACCGTCAACCTCCTCGATCCCGGGAACAGCGCGGGCGGCGAAGAAGTGAACCAGGGCGGCGACGTCGCACGGCGCTATGGTAAGGAAGCCGCAGCTCGACGGCGCTTCGAGGTTCGGCCGCCACGACTCAGAGCCGGACGATCAGGATGATCTCGTCGCGGTCGTCGCCGGGCGCAAGCCTGATCGCATCCGGGTGACGCCCGACGATGCTATAGCCGAACCGCTCGTAGAACCGTTCGACTCCGGTCCCGCCGCGCGTGGTCAGCATCAGCTGCTCGAGCCCGAGGCCGGCGGCCGTCGCGTGCAGGCCCTCGATCAGGATGCGACCGGCTCCGCGGCCCTGGAGCTCGGGACGCACCATCAGGCGCAGGACCGTCCGCCAGTGTCGGCGGAGCGCCGAGCCGGCGTCGACGAGGAACGCCATGCCGACCGTGGTGCTGTCCTGGCGCAGAATGCCGAGCAGATCGGTCCCCGTGGCAACCCGCTCGAGCGCGGAATCGAGCGTGCGCGCGACCGCTGACACGTCAGCGGGCGCGGTGAAGCCGACCGCGCCGCCGGCGTTGGTGACGTCAACCCACATGTCCAGGAGCTGCTGGCGAAGCCGAGGGGAGTGGGCCTCGGAGGTCTCTACGACGGCGTACGCCAACTCGGCTGGGGGGTCGGGCGACATTGGCGCTGCTGGCACAGCGCCAATGTTCCCAAGCGGCTATCCCAGGCGCGTCCGTGCGCCCGGGATCGCCCTGTTTCTAGTGGTGGAAAACCGGCCCGACCGGGCAGGGGTTGGCCTGATTGCCGCTGTTGTTGTCCTCGATCGAGGACGCGGTCGTCGGGGCGCCGTTAGCACCTACCACCGGGAAGTCCACCCGCAGCAGCTGTCCGTACTCAGCCTTCGCGCTGCCGCCGAAGTGGTTGATCGTCCCCGGGATGAAGTTGCCGCCCTCCTGCCACGTGCACGTGCCGTCGCGGAGCGTGGTCGTGTAGAACGGGTAGAACGCGGCGCCGTCCGGCGGGATGACGCAGTTCGCGCCGGTGTCCTGGTCGCAGAACGGTGGGGCATCCTGCGCGCCCTGGGCCTCGAGGTCGGGCAGATCGGTTTCGAACGCGGTCGTCGAGTAGTTCCTCCCCAGACCGGTGACCGGGCTGGTGAACAGGACCGGCGTCGGGTGGAACGCTCGGTCAACGAACGGGTTCGGATTCGTGCCCGGCCAGTCGAGCCGGTACGACTGGCCGTCGAAGTCCTCGTCCGGGTTCGTGCATCCGTCGATCTTCACCAGCGGTCGAGTCGGTGCCGGGGACGCAGGCGCTGTCGTCCTCGTCGAGCCCGCTGCCCGCGTCCTGGAAGCCCGGCTGCGTGCAGTTCCCGTTAGCGTCGATCGCGAGGCAGTTCTCGAAGTGGCCGATCTCGTCGGACATCGCGACGTTGTACGTGTGGATGCTCCAGGTGTTGCCGCGGACGTTCGCGGTCGAGTACTCGGGATGGAACGCGTACGGGGCTTCCTGACACGTGCTCGAGTTCGGCGTGTACAGGACGTGGCCGAACCCGTTGGCGATCGACGCCGTCATCGAGCCGCTCTGGTGGGTCGTGAGATCGACGAGGACGACCTGGAACCCGGCTGCGGTGTCCTGCATGTGAACGAGGATCTTGTCGCCCGGATTCATCAGGAGGTCCTTGGTCAGGTCCGGGTTGATGGCCGAGAAGTTCGTGTTGTCGAATGTCCCGGTGAACAGCGGGTTGGCGGGCGCCTGGGAATGGCCGCTCGTGGTGATCCACGCCCAGTTGATCGGCTCGGGACCGCCGAGGACGTAGTTGTTGCAGGCCGCGGTGTTCGGGGTTCCGTTCGATCCGGGAGCGCCATGGTTCTGGTCCTCGTTGAAGCTGTCGATCGTCAGCACCGCGCAGTACACGGTGGCGGCGCAGCCGAACCCTTCGAATTGCGGCACGTACCCGGGGCCGTCGAACTGAAGCTCCATGAACGCGTTGCCGGGGTGCTTGCCGATGTAGTTCGGAGCGTTCGGATTGGTGCCGATGAGGTTGTTCGAGTCGGAGTCGGGCTTGCAGGTCTTCGTGAACTCAGGGGCCGACTCGCTGTCACACAGCGTCAGCCCGAACCAGAACGTCGGACGGAGCTGGAAGTTCCAGGTCGTGCTGTTCGGACCGCCGAACGCGGTCGGCTGAGTCGTCGGGTCCTTCGGCAGCGTCATCAGATACGTCATGTCGTTGCCCGACCCGGGGATGTTCGACTTGAACTCGAGCGAGGGCTCGTCGTGGCCGACGTAGTAGCCGTTCAACTGGCCGTGCACGTCGGCGCACGTTGACATCTGGCTGGCACACAACGGGTCGTCGAGACCGAGCTTGCCGGCGCCAGGGGTGGCGCCGAGCGCGGCCGGGACGGAAAGCAGACAGGTCGCAAGCGCCACGACGGCCGCGGCCGTGAGGGTAAAAGCGCGACAACGCTTCATGTAGCGGTCCTTTCGGGAATCGTCGCGACACCACCCCTGGCCGTGCGAGCGGTCCTCGCCGGTGATGAGCTCCTCGCACGTTGCCGCGCTTGACCAGTTTGGCGAGCCTCCCTTTTCTCCGAGAGCCTCCGAGGCCGACCCTAACGAGTCGGCCCCGGGCAACGGAAAAAAGTTGTTTAGCGCTACCGCTACGCCCGCGTGGGGCGACACGCCGCGGCGATCAGCGCCGCCAGCACGCACAGCGCGCCGCACACGACCACCGCGGTGTTCCACCCCGCCAGCAGCCCGGACGGCGCCGGCACCGCCACCGCCGGTCACGAGTGCCACCACGAGCGCGACCCCGGCGGCGCCGCCGAGATAGCGGGCGGTGTTGTTGGCGCCGCTGCCCATCCCCGCCCGCTCGCGTGGCACCGACTCGAGTGCCAGCCTGCCGAGCGAGGCGTTGACGAGCCCGCTGCCGATCCCGAGGATCACGAGGCCCGGAAGCAGCCGTGTCCAGGACGAGCCGACGGTGAGGCCGGCGAGTGCGAACTCCGCGGCGGCGGAGATCGCAAAACCGAGCACGACAACGGACGCGGCGCTGACGCGTCCGAGCAGCCGGCGCGTCGCGAGCGCCACCGTCATGCTCGTGCCCGACCATGCGGCGAGTACTCCGGCGCTCCCGATCACGCTGAGGTGAAGGCCGCGCTGAAGGAGCAGCGGGGTGAAGCTCATCAAGCCGATCACGGCCAGGCCGGTGAACAGCGCGCCGGTCAGCGATGCCACAAACAGCGGGTTCGAGAACCGGCTCGAGCTCGAGCATCGGCTCGCGCTTACGCAGCTCGATCGCCACGAACGCGGCGAGCAGAACCGCACCCGGCGGCGAGCGGAATGATCGTCCCGGGCGCCGACCAGCTCTGCCTGCCCTCGATCAGCCCGGCGGTCAGCCCGGCCATCGCGAGGGCGAGCACGGCCGCACCGGAGAGATCGAGCGAGCGCCGGGTGCGTGCGCGCGACTCGTCGATCCGCGCGGCCGCTGGGATCAGGGCGGCGGCTGCGATCGCTTCGAGCCAGAAGCTGCTCCGCCACCCGAGCGACGCTGCAAGCGCGGCCGCCGCGAGCGGTCCGATGGCGATGCCGGCGCCGACGGCCGCTCCCCATACGCTCGGTGGCCGCCGCACGGCGGTGTCCGGTGGGGAACGCGTGGCCGATCGCGCCGAGCGACGCCGCGAGGATGCCGGCGCCGGCGATGCCCTGGAGGATCCGGGCGGCAATCAGCAGGTTCATGCTCGGCGCGACGGCGCCCAGGGTGCTCGTCAGCGCGAGCAGCGAGCTCGAGCAGCACCAGCACGCGCCGACGGCCGAAATCGTCCGCCAGGGCGCCAACGGTGAGCAGCGCGACGGCGAGGCCAAGGCTCATCCCGCTGAGTGTCCACGTCTGGCTCGACACGTCGCCGTGGAGCGTGCGCAGGCTGTCACCGACCGTCGTCACGACCGCACTGAACACCGCGAGGACGAGCAGCGTCGCCGAGGCGCGCGACCCAGAGGGTGCGGCTGGTCTCGGCGTGTCCGGTGCGGCTTCGTTGCGCGAGCTCTCTGGATCCGCTGGGGCGGCGACCGTGGTCATCGATCCTCCTCGTGAGTTCAGTGATTGAACCATTGGCTCGCGCAGCCTAGCACAGTGAGTTCGATGATTGAACCTCTCTGCGCTAGGATGGCGTCATGCTCGGCAAGGACTACGTCGGCCAGGACTGCGGGATCGCCCGTGCGCTCGAGGTGATCGGGGAGCGGTGGACGCTGCTGATCGTGCGCGACGCGCTGTACGGCGTCCGGCGCTTCCGCGACTTCCAGGCCCACCTCGACGTGCCCAAGGCGGTGCTGTCCGACCGCCTGAGCGGGCTGGTCGAGCACGGGATCCTCGAGCGCCGGCCCGATCCCGACCACGCGGGCCGCTCGCTGTACGAGCTGACTGAGGCCGGACCGCGAGCTGTGGCCAGTGCTGCACGCTCTGGTCGTGTGGGGCGAGAACAACAACCTGCAGAACAGCCGCCTGTTCAGGCACGCCGCGTGCGGCACCGAGCTCGACGACGCCGGCGACTTGCCCGACGTGCGGGGTCATCCCCGCGGTCGAGGACATCGTCACCGAACCTCGTCCGGGTCGCGGCCGTCGCCGCGACGATCCGGTCGCCGTGGCGCTGAGCGGTTCGCACCGCTTGCTCGAGCCGCTCGAGGTGCGAGTAGGGCACTCTCGCCGCCGAGGAACGCCGGCCGCCCGTCCGGCAATCACGGACGAGCCATGCCCACCGCGCCGCGGATTGACAAACTCCCGGCGCAATGACCGAACCTACTGAAGCTCCGGCCGTCCGCCGGCCCACTCCGGACATGCTCGTGGATGTCGACGCGCTGATCGGGGCGTACTACGACGAGCACCCGGATCCGTCCAACCCCGCCCAGGCGGTGGCGTTCGGGACCTCGGGCCATCGCGGTACCTCGTTCACGGGAACATTCACCGAGTCGCACATCCTCGCGATCAGCGAGGCGATCGCCCGCTACCGCAACGCGCAGGGGATCGACGGGCCGCTGTTCATCGGCCGCGACACGCACGCACTCTCCGAACCGGCGTTCCGGACCGCGGTCGAGGTGCTGGTGGCCCGCGGCGTCGACGTCGCGGTCGATTCAGAGGATGGCTACACGCCGACGCCGGCGGTGTCGCACGCGATCCTCACGCACAACGCGCGCGGCGGCACACCGGCCGACGGCGTCGTTATAACCCCGTCGCACAACCCGCCCGAGGACGGCGGGTTCAAGTACAACCCGCCCAACGGGGGCCCGGCGGACACCGACGTGACCCGGCAGATCCAGGATGCGGCGAACGAGCTGCTGCGTGCTGGCCTGCGCGGGGTTGAGCGCGTGCCATTCGAGGAGGCGATCGGGCGCGCGCGGCGCCACGACTACCTGACGGAATACGTGAGCGAGCTTGGGACGGTGGTCGACGTCGACGAGATCGCGGGCTCGGGGATCCGGCTGGGCGTCGACCCGCTCGGCGGCGCGAGCGTCGCGTACTGGGAGGCGATCGCCGACCGCTACCGGCTCGACCTCGAGGTGGTCAACGACCGGGTAGACCCGACGTTCTCGTTCATGCCGCTCGATCACGACGGCAAGATCCGCATGGACTGCTCCTCGCCGGATGCGATGGCGGGGTTGATCGCGCTCAAGGACCGGTTCGACGTAGCCTTCGCCAACGACCCCGACGCCGACCGCCACGGGATCGTCACTCGCGAGGCGGGGCTGCTGAACCCGAACCACTATCTCGCCGCGGCGATCGCGTACTTGTTCGGCGGCGTCCGCCTCGACTGGCCCGAGGGCGCCGGTGTGGGCAAGACGATGGTTTCGAGCTCGATCATCGACCGCGTGGTGAACGGCCTGGGTCGCCCGCTCGAGGAGGTGCCGGTCGGCTTCAAGTGGTTCGTCGGCGGCCTGATCGACGGGACGCTGGCCTTCGGCGGCGAGGAGAGCGCCGGCGCGAGCTTCCTTCGCCGCGACGGACGCGCGTGGAGCACCGACAAGGACGGGTTGATCATGTGCCTGTTGGCTGCGGAGATGACCGCGCGCACGGGCAAGGATCCGGCGCGGCTGTATGGCGATCTGACCGACCGCTACGGCGCGCCCGTCTACCGCCGCGTGGACGCGCCGGCGACGCCCGAGCAGAAGCGCCTGCTCGGCGGCCTGTCCCCGGAGGACCTGACCGCCACCGATCTCGCGGGGGAGCCGATCACCGAGGTGCTGACGGCGGCGCCGTCGGGCGCGCCGCTCGGTGGCGTCAAGGTAGTCACCGACGGTGGCTGGTTCGCCGCGCGTCCCTCGGGGACCGAGGATGTTTACAAGCTCTACGCCGAGAGCTTCAACGGCGCCGAGCACCTCGAGCGGATCCTCGAGGAGGCCCAGGCGGTCGTCGACGCGGCGCTCAGGAGCTGACGATGTCGCATATCTTCTCGATCGTGCTGGCGGGCGGCGAGGGCAAGCGGCTGGCGCCGCTGACCGCCGACCGAGCGAAGCCCGCGGTGCCGTTCGGCGGTGTCTACCGGCTGATCGACTTCGCGCTGTCGAACCTCGTCAACGCGGAGTACCGGCGGATTGTCGTGCTGACCCAGTACAAGAGCCACTCACTCGACCGGCACGTCTCGCTGACCTGGAGGCTGTCGCCGCTGCTCGGCAACTACGTGGCCCCCGTGCCGGCCCAGATGCGCCGCGGGCCTCGCTGGTTCGTCGGCTCAGCCGATGCGATCTACCAGAACTTCAACCTGATCCATGATGAGCGGCCCGACCACATCATCGTGTTCGGTGCCGATCACATCTACCGGATGGACCCGCGCCAGATGATCGCCGAGCACATCGATAGCGGCGCGGCCGTCACCGTCGCCGCGATCCGTGCCCCGATCGAACAGGCCGACCAGTTCGGCGTGATCGAGACCGCGCCGGACGGCCGCCGGATCGCGGCCTTCCGCGAGAAGCCGTCCGACGCGAAGCCGCTCCCCGATGCCCCCGACCAGGTGTACGCGTCGATGGGGAACTACGTGTTCACGACCGAGGCGCTGATGGATGCGGTCGCCACCGATGCAAAGGACGAGACGTCCAGGCATGACATCGGCGGCAACCTGATCCCGATGCTGGTCGATCGCGGCGAGGCGCAGGTGTACGACTTCGCGACCAACCAGGTGCCTGGGGAGACGGAGCGCGACCACGGCTACTGGCGCGACGTGGGGACACTCGATGCCTACTACGACGCCCACATGGACCTGATCTCGGTGACCCCGATCTTCAACCTCTACAACCACGATTGGCCGATCCACACCTGGCCCGATCCGCTGCCGCCGGCGAAGTTCGTGTTCGACGAGGACGGGCGTCGCGGGCACGCGCTCGATTCGATGGTGTGCGCCGGCGTCGTGATCTCGGGCGGCGTCGCGCGGCGCTCAGTTCTGTCGCCGGGGGTCCACTTGCACTCCTACGCCGAGGTCGAGGACGCGATCCTGATGCACGGCGTCGACGTAGGCCGGAACGCCATCGTGCGGCGGGCGATCGTCGACAAAGATGTGGTGATCGCGCCGGGAGCGACGGTCGGGGTAGATCCAGAGGCCGATCGCGAGCGCTTCACGCTGTCGGCCGGCGGCGTGGTCGTGATCCCCAAGGGCAAGGTCGTCGAGTGAGGGTGGCGCTGCTCACCCGCGAGTATCCGCCGGATGTGTACGGCGGCGCCGGGGTGCACGTCGAATATCTGGCGCGCGAGCTTTCCGTGCTCGAGGAGGTCACCGTGCACGCGTGGGGCGCCGGCGATGTGCGTCACTACGCGTGGGACGCGCTGGCCGGAGACGAGCCGTCGCTGGCGGCGCTCCGGGCGCTGTCGATCGACCTCACGATGGCCGCGCGCACCGCCGATGCCGAGCTCGCCCACAGCCACACGTGGTACGCGAACCTCGGTGGCCACCTCGCCAAGCTGGTGCACGGCATCCCGCACGTCGCGACCGTCCACAGCCTCGAGCCGCTCCGGCCGTGGAAGGCCGAGCAGCTCGCCGGCGGCTACGCGATCTCGAGCTGGGCCGAGAAGACCGCGCTCGAGGCTGCCGACGCCGTGATCGCGGTGTCGAACGGCACCCGCGAGGACATCCTGCGCGTCTACCCGGCGATCGATCCCGGGCGTATACATGTGATCTACAACGGCATCGATACCAGGCAGTACTCGCCCGACAGGGGTACCGACGTGCTCGAGCGCTACGGCGTCGACGCGGAGCGGCCGTCGGTGGTGTTCGTCGGCCGGATCACACGGCAGAAGGGGGTCGAGTATCTCCTGCGCGCCGCCCGCTCATTCGACCCCGCCGCGCAACTCGTGCTGTGCGCCGGCTCAGCGGACACGCCCGAGCTCGGCGCCGAGGTCGAACGCCGCGTCGGCGCGCTCCGCTCCGAGCGCGACGGCGTGGTGTGGCTCGAGCAGATGCTGCCCAAGGCCGAGGTGATCCAGCTGCTCAGCCACGCGACCGTGTTCGCCTGCCCGTCGATCTATGAGCCGCTCGGGATCGTCAACCTCGAGGCGATGGCGTGCGAGGCGGCCGTCGTCGCGACGGCGACCGGCGGAATCGTCGAGGTCGTCGATGATGGCGACACCGGTCTGCTCGTGCCGATCGAGCCCGGCGATGACGGCACCGGCGCCCCGCGCGACCCGGAGCGGTTCGCAAGCGATTTCGCCGAGCGCGTCAACGCGCTGGTCGGCGACCCCGACCGCGCCGACGCAATGGGCCGGGCGGGCCGCCGGCGCGCGATCGAGCAGTTCGCCTGGCCGACGATCGCCGAGCAGACGTCCGCGCTGTATCACAGCCTGGTCTGACGCCAGTCGGTGTCTAAGCCTCGCGCTTCAGCTTCCGCCAGCCACCGGCGCGATTGTTGGCGATGATCGCGTTGAGCATGTTCGTGAGCGCGCGGATGTTGATCGTCTCGCCCTCACGGATGGCCACGGTGCGGGCGGTCTTGTTGCCGTGTCCGGACGTGATGATCCCATCGGGGTCGGGGACGATCGCCCCGTCGTAGAGGAACACGTTGACGTGGTCCTTGGCCGCCAGGAGCGCGCAGACGTTCCCGGCGAGCACGAAGTACGGGCGGTTGGTGCGCTTGATCGTCTCGGCGATCTCGGGATCGGCGGCGTGCACCAGTGCGCGGACATCGCGGCAGATGTCCTGCTGCCAGGCGGGCAGGGCGTCGATGTAGGCGTCGACGCGAGGGTCGGCAGTGAACGTCACTGAGATCAACGATAGTTCTTGACAGCGACGGCTGGTATGTCGTCTTGTTTGACATTTGTGGATGATCTGTAAAGTTAGAGCGCGTCGACCCAACCGAAGGAGACGTGGATGACCTCGAGCACAACCGCGGCCATCACGTGCGCGTGGCGACGCCGGAGGATCCGGCGAGCGCGCGACTCGGCTGAGAGCTTCTGGGCGTTCCTACCGCGACCGTGCTGCTCTACCACCTCCAGCGACACTCCGACCACCACGCCAACCCGACCCGGCGGTTTCAGGCGCTGCGCCATTTCGACGACGCCCCGCAGTTGCCGACGGGCTATGCCGGCATGATCCTGCTCGCGCTGGTGCCGCCGCTGTGGCGCCGGGTCATGGACCCGCGCCTGGTGGGGCATTACGGTGGAGACGTTACGCGTGCGAATATCCACCCCCGGGCCCGAGGTCGCGTGGTTGCGCGGTATCGACGGGCGGTCCGGAGCGCGGACCCCGCAGGATGAGGATGGACCAGACGCCCGAGACGACCACCGATGAGCGCGCCGCCTATCGCGAGGCGGTCCGGCAGCTGCTTCGCGACCGGCTCCTCGACGCGGGCCGCGAGCAGTTGCGTGGTCGCGCGTGGGCCCAAGTGACGATGGCGGAGATCGCCACCGCGGCCGGCGTCAGCCGCCAGACGCTCTACAACGAGTTCGGCACACGAGACGAGTTCGGCCAGGCGCTCGTGATCCGCGAGAGCAGCCGGCTGCTCGACGCCGTGGAGCAGACGATCGCCGCACATCCAGAGGATCCGCTCGCCGCGCTGACGGCCGGACTCGAACGGTTCCTGACGATCGCGACGACCGACCCGTTCGTGCGTCTCCTGCTCGGCGACGAACGGCACGGGCGGCCTCCTGCCGCTCGTCACCACGCAGAGCCGGCCGGTCCTCGACTGGGCGAGCGAACGTGTCGCTGCCACGATTCGTGCGCAGTGGCCGCAGGCAGCCGGTGTGGATCTGGAGGCACTCGCCGACACGCTTGTGCGGCTCGCGATCAGCCATGTGACCGCGCCGCGAGACCCGCCGGCGAAGACCGCGGCGGCGATCACCGCCCTGCTCGCGCCGTCGATCGAGCGCATGCTCGAGGCGGCGGTTCCAAATTGACTTGCCGCGGTTCCGCCGACATACTTTTTGAAGCGGGAGTCGGCAGCTCGAACAACTCAGCAGACGAGTACGCGGGAGTGGTGGCGTGGCACATGAGCGTTCAGCTCGACAGGGGAAGGATGTCGAGCCGTCGCCTGCGGGCGGGGGAGGGTCACGGGCATGACGCCTGCACCCGGTGATCCGAGGCGGCCGCATCGCGCCCCGCCCGTGCAGAGGTTCGAATTCGCGCGTGTCCGCCCGTCCGTCCTCGTCGGCATGGGCCTGGCGGTCCTGATCCCGGTGGCGATCGTGGTCGTGGTTGTGTTCGGCGTAGGCGGGTCGAAGAAGTCAACGTCGTCCGCGGGCAAGACCGTGGCGGACAAGCCCGCCACGGTGGCGCCGCGGCTGACCGCGGAGACGATCGTTCACGACAAGCTCGCGAAGGCGGTCGCCGGGATCAACGTCAGCGTGACGGCGAAGGGCATGCTGCCGCCGTCGTCTTGCATGCTGACCAACTCCACGACGGTCACGTGCATGCAGCCGACGCCCGCAGTCGACATCGTGGTGTTCCGCACCTATCCGTCGCTCAAGGCTCTGTACGCGGCCTACGAGGCACGAGTCAGCGCGATCGCCCAGGGGCCGTTCCGCGCGAACTTCGGCAACTGCACCGAGGACATGACCAATGGGGAAATCGGCTGGAACCACGATTTCAAGCACCCGAGCATGTACCCGGTGAGCGAGTTCACCTCGGGTCAGATCACCGACGACAAGGCCGCCGGCCGCGTGTACTGCACGTTCGAGGATTCGGACCTGTACCTGGTGTGGACCCAGGACGACGGGCGGATCCTCGGAGAGCTGAGTGGCGCCCCGCACGTCGACGCCTACGTCTGGTGGCGGCAGGTCCACCACTCGGTCGTCATGCCGGGGGCGCCGAACATGATGATGCAGATGACAGGCCCGACGAGCACCCAGAGCACCGCCACGACCACGACGGCCATGCCCGGCACCAACACCATGCGGGGTACGACGAGTACGAAGGGCATGCCCAGCTCCAAGCACATGCCTGACATGCCGCGCACGACCAGCACGCAGAGCATGAAGTAGCGAGCGCATCCGCCGGCCGCTCATCGCTGGCTCGGCGGCGCGCTTCGGAGGTCGGGAAGCGGCGGCGGGCGCAGCCGCTGGTAGGCGAACGCTCCCGCCAGCAGCAGGACGCCGAGGACGAAGAACGACACCACCCGGTAGATCGACGTCAGCGTCGAGACGTCGTACAGGAACACCTTCGCGACCGTGACGAGCAGCAGGGTGAGCGCCGCATTGCGCAGCGGAGCGAGGTCCCTGCGCAGGCCGGCGATCAGTCCGGCGATTCCGACGAGGCCCCACAGCGCACTCAGGAGGACCTGTCCCTGCTGGCGCACGCTGAGGTCGAGGACGATCACCGCCTCGGTGCCGGCGGCCGGCTGGAACCCCGACATGACCGCGACCGACGCGAGGTACAGGACCGCGACGCCCGAGGCGGCGATCAGCGCCCTCGCGGTCCCGCGGCCGCGTTCGGCGCGCAGCCCGATCCGGAGCGCCGCCGCGGCGACGGCCGCGAGCGCGATGGCCGCCGCGCCAAGGTTGTCAACGCCGCTCACGAGTCCGGTCGGCGGCGCCTCGACGGCGAGCGCGAGCACGCCGGCGGCGGCGAGGAACGCGAAGGCGCCGTAGCGCGCGACGCGATCGTGCGGCGGCCGATCTCGGCCAGCGCAACCGACTCGAACGCCCACGCGCCGACCAGCGCCGACCCGTCGAGCGTTGCTGCGGTCATGTAGCTCACCGCCAGCAACCCGAGCGCGTCAAGCACCGTCCGCCAGTCGCCACGCGCCGGGCTGACACGCGCTGAGCCGAGGCAGGTCGCTGCCAGGATCGCCACCGTGGCGAGCGGCACGATCTCCGGTCCGGCCGCGAGCTGACTTGGCGGGAGCGCGATCAGCGTGCGCACGAGCAACAATCCGACGTGCGCGCCGAGGGCGGCGGTGAGCCAGGTCTCGTCCCCCTGGCCGGGGTGGCGATCGGCCCGGCGCACGAGCCACGCGAAGCCGATCGAGGTCGCTTCCCAGGCCGCGGTGAGCGCGATGCCGTGGACAGCTACGGCGAGGGCGACGTCGGCGAGGGCCACGGCGATCGCGATCCGGGGCCGGCGCCGTCCAGCGTGCGTGGGTGATCGCGATCCGGGGCCGGCGCCAGAGTCCGAGCGTGGCGTGGGTGATCGCGATCCGGGGCCGGCGCCAGAGTCCGAGCGTGGCGTGGGTGATCGCGATCCCCGCGAGCCACAGCGCCCCGCCGGTCGTGCCGAACGCGAGTCTGCCGGCGACGCCGACGATCGTCGCGTTCAAAGAGGACGAGTGCCAATGCCAAGTGGAGCGCGTGCTTCTCGGCCGACCCGCGTACCTGGGTGAACACCGCGCCGGCAAGGCCGATCGACCCGAACACCACGAGCACCGGCGAGAGCAGCGCCCCGATCAGGCCGAGGACCGCGATGGCCCTCCCCGCCCAGCGGATCGCGAGCGCGGTCGCGACGGCGCCCACGAGCATCGCTCCCACGACGGCCGCCGCCGCCGGGATAAGCCGGTAGAGGTCGCCGGCGACAACGAGCGTCGCGAACGCGCCGGCGGTGGCGGCGCCGACCATCGCGACTGCTGCCTCGGTGCGGCCGCGGTGCGCGTGGAGCCAGGCGCCGTCGGCCAGCAGCGCGGCCGAGCCGGCGCCGGCGAGGATCACGCGAACCGCTGGACCGATCCACTCGTGCGAGATCGCGAGGCCGAGCAAGAGCACGATCCCGATCAGCGTCGCGATGCCGCCGAGCCAGGCCAGAGCGCGCCCGCCGAGGAAGTCGCTGAGTGAGGTCGCGTCCGGCGCGGGCCGCCGGGGGACGGGCGAGGCGGGCTGCGGCGCGGCGGTTTGCCGATCCCGGGGCCTCGTGCCAGGCCCGGGGACGAGGTGCTCCACCGACTGGCTGAGGTTGCCGGGGAGGGGCGGGCTGTCGTCACCCTCTTTGGCCCGCGGACCCCTTCGAGCGCATCGAGGCGAGTCTCGTTCGCCGATACGACCGTGATCGGTGTGGCGAGCCGACGCTCGAGGCGCTCCAGTCTCTGCTCGATGTTCTCGCCCTGCTCCAGCACACTCATTCGGTCCTCCTGTTGACCGCTGGTTGATAAGCGGCACCGTAGCGCGGTGGCGGAGCTTGTCAACCGACGGTCAACAGAGGTTGGAGGGGGGCGGTGCATAAGGCGCTACCCGGCTCCCCGGGCTTCCGGAACAGCGATGCTGACAGCTGGTCAGCGCCGAACTAACCTGCAAAAGCTGACAATTCGGGCGTCGCTGGGTGGCCGTGGTAGTCCGTACACGTGGAGCATGCGCGGTCTGCCACGGCTGTATCTCTCGTCACCGAATGGCAGGTCTTGCAGGTTTGAGGCGCGGCGGCGGGGTGGCGCCGCGGGGGGTGGCGCGTTGGCGACGGGGGTGGGGGTGGGGCCGGCGAGGGGGTGGCGCGTTGGCGAGGGGGTGGGGCGTGCGAGGGGTGGGGCCTGCGAGGGGGGTGGACCCGGCGAGGGGGTGGCGGGCCCGCGAGGGGGGTGGCGGGCCCGCGAGGGGGGTGGCGGGCCGCCCGGGGTCATGCGGCCCGGCGAGGGGGTGGCGGGCCGGCCGGGGTCAGGCGGTCGGCGACAGCCGCGCCTCGCCGATCGTCGGCTCGAACAGCTCGACCGGGTTCCCGCTCGGGTCCTCGACCAGGATCTGCTTGCCGCCGACGCCGGCGACGATGTCGTTGCGGAAGCTCGCGCCGTGTTCCCGCAAGTCGGCGACGATCGCCTCGATGTCGGTCACCTCGAGCTGAAAGCGGTTCCAGCCGCCGGGCGTGGGGATCGTGCCGTCGGGCATCGGCTGACCGCCGCCGGGACCGCCACCGGGGGCCGTCAGAACCAGGCGCAGGTCTCCGTGGGAGAGCATCGCGAAGGTGGGCGCCGGGTGCATGACCTCTTGAAAGCCGAGCCGGCGGCAGTAGAACTCGATCGCTGCGTCGACGTCGTCGACGATGTAGCGGACGCTGACGCTCGGCATTTCGTGCTCCTCGGCTTCGCGGCGGATGCTTGAATACGAAACGTACGCGTCTCGCAGCGATACGTCAACGTTCTACAACGAGTTTCTTGGATGAGCGCGCGAAGGGATGACCGGGTGGACCCTAGGATCGAGCGGTCGCGGATGGTGATACTCGAGGCGGCCGTCGCCGAGCTCGCGGAGGTGGGCTACGGCGGGGTGACGATCGAGTCCGTCGCGGCGCGCGCCGGAGTCGGGAAGTCGACGATCTACCGGCACTGGCCCGACAAGCTGGCGCTGATCGCCGACGCGTTCGAAACCTTCCACGTTCAGATGGTTCCGGACCTCGCGGACTGCTCGACTCGCGAGTCCGTGGAGCTACTCATTCACCACGTCGCCGAGGTGGTCGTCGACTCGACCTTCTCGCGGTGCATCCCGGCGCTGATCGAGGGCGCCGAGCGGGATCCGCGCGTGCGCGACTTTCATCACCGCTACTCCGCCGAGCGGCGCCAGGCGCTCGTCGATCTGATCGCGCGCGGGATCGAGGAGGGCGAGCTGCGTCCGGGCCTCGACCCCGAGCTCGCGACGGCGGCGCTCCTCGGCGTGATCTTCTACCGGCGGCTGATGACCGGCGAGCCGTTCGATCCGACGGCCGCCGGCGAGCTCGTCGATCTCGTGCTCGGGCTGGAACCGTGAGCGGCTCGCGCGCATCGCGGCCAGGAACTCGTCGCGGTCTGCCGAGACCGGTGACCTGAGCTCAACCCGGCCGGGCTTCGATGCCCGGACCCCGGTACTCCCATAGTGACCGGGTCTCTTCGAGGGTCAGCATCCGCCAGCGCTCGTCCTCCGGTTGCCACAGCCAGATCGTCACGTCGACGATGCTCCGCACATCCTCGAGCAGCTTGACCGTGGTCCGAGTGTCAGCGTCTTCGGCCAGTACCTCTCGAGTCATGACGTCGACCACCTTGAACCGCCTGGGCTTCCTCGGCTCGGGTGCCTTGGCAGGCCGGGGCTTGGGCTGAGGGAGAACGCGAACCGGAGCCGGCTCGGAGCGCGGCTTCGTGACCACACGGTCGAGCGGCACCATGTTCGCTCCGGTGCCTTTCGTTTCAGTGTCGAGAACCCAGACTCTGCCCAATGCCGACCTTTCTGAAGAGACGCGCGGGCGGGAAATCCGCGCTAGCCCAAGGTTAGCCGGGGCGCCAGGGTCAACTGCGCGCCGGCAGCTTCACGATCTCGGACGCGAGCGGCCCACACACCGATGCCGGCTTGTCGTCGTGCATCAGCCGGCGTCGCAGCAGCACGAACGCCGGCGCCCCCAGCAGCGCCGGAATCGTCAGCTGGAACAGGCGGTAGAGCAGCACCGCCGCAGTGGCATCGGAGACGTTCACGCCGTACAGCGCGAAGATCCCTACGAGCGCGCCCTCGGTGCCCCCGATCCCGCCCGGGAGCGGCACGAGGTTGCCGAGCTGGCCGATCAGGTAGCCGAGTACGAGCACGCCGAACCGGGGGACGTGGCCGACCGCCGCGAAGGCGAACCCGAGCGCCGCCATGTCGAACGCCATGTAGAAGAACGAGCCCGCGATCGCCCCGATGGAGTCCCCGCGCAGTAATGCGATCGCCTGGTCGACTCCGTCGGCGCCCGCGACGAGCCAGGCTCGCAGCGTCGCGCGCACCCGGCCGCCCAAGGTCTCGCGGTCGGCGTCCGCGCCGCGCTGGCCGAGCGCGCGCAGGAGCCGGGGGCTGAACCCGGCGAGGAGTACGCCCAACGCGGTGATCACTGCCGGCACGAGTGTGAGAGCAGCCGATCCCCTGCCGGCGATGATGCCGAGAAACACGCCGATGCCGACTACGATCAGCGCGAAGAAGTTCGCGGCGCTGGTGATCACGAAGAACGCGATCGTGCGTCGCGCGATGTGAGCGGTCGACATGCCGGCCTGTCGGAGCGCCCACACCCCGAGTGCGAGTCCGCCGGCGCCGCCCGCGGGCAGCAACGAGTTGGCCGCCTGCTCGGACATCGCGATGTCGTAGCTCAGCCCCCAGGGCATCTGCGAGCAGAACGTCTCGCGGAACACGAGCAGGTAGCCGAGGCACGAGCCGACCTCGGCGAGGGCGACGGCGATGACCCAAACCGGCTCCGCGCCCTGCAGGCGCTTCTTGACCTCGTCGAGTCCGGGGAGCGCCGTGATCGCAATCGCGACCACCGCGATGATCGCGGCGACCTCGGCGACGCGCACGACGAGATGACGTGGGTGCAGCTCGTCCGGCATCCCGGCCTCGGGGAGCTTGGTGCTGGGACTGCCCTCGAGATCTGAACGCGTCGCCACTAAGAATCAGCTTAACCAGGTCGCAAACGCGCGCCGCGGTCCGGTTGGCTCGGTCGCTCGGTTCGCCGGAGCTCGGGAGATCAGGGCCCGGCTATGCGCTGCAGGAGATGGGCCGCGGTGGCGGCGTTCGCCGGGTAGAACGCCTCGATCATCAGCTCGGCGAGCGTGATCTCGACCGCGGTGCCGAAGGTCGAGACCGTGCTGAAGAACGCGAGCTCTCGCTCGCCGTCGCGCATCCGCAGCGGGAGCACGATCTCATTGCCGGTGCGCTCGTCGCGCGGCGCCTCGAGGCTCACGTCGGGATAGCTCGACAGCTCGTCGTAGAGCTGTTCGAGCTCGGGGTCGCCCGTGATCGCGACCTGCCGGCGTAGCCGCTGTAGGAGGTGGGCGCTCCATTCAGGGAGGTTCAGGATCCGGGGAGCCATTCCCCGCGGATGGAGGGTTGCCCGCAGCGCGTTCGCCGGCGGCTCGACCAGCTCGGGTGCGATGCCCTCGGTCAGAACCGCCACCGCGTCATTGCCCGAGACCAGGTTGTAGTGGCGGTCAAGGATCACCGCCGGGTAAGGCTCGTGCGCGCGCAGGAACCGATCGAGGGCTTGGTGGATCGGGGCCATCTCGGGCTCCTCGAGCGAGCGCTCGACGTACTGCGGCGCATAGCCGGCGGCGAGCAGCAGCCCGTTGCGCTCGCGAAGCGGAATCTCCAGGTGCTCGGCGAGGCGCAGGACCATCTCCCGGCTCGGGCGGGCGCGCCCGGTCTCGAGGAAGCTCACGTGCCGCGAGGACACGTCCGCCTCGAGCGCGAGCTCGAGCTGGCTGAGGCTGCGGCGCCGGCGCCACGCGCGGAGCAGCTCTCCGATCGGTGCGCGGGTAGCGCCCGGGTAGGTCAGTGCAGTGTCGACGGACACGCGCCGAACGTAGCGCGCGTCCTGCGGTCGCGCAATTACCTGCGAGGTAGGCGATTCGCGAGCACGGCCTCGCCGGCCAGCATGTCTAAGGCCCGAAACCCCGACTCCGTGCGCCGGCGCCCGGGAGGTAAACACGCCCCACATGATTACGTCCCGGAGGTTGCGCGACCGGAGGTGGTGCTTGGGGCTTGTGCACGGTACTCGGGCTCTGACTGGATAAGCCGCTGCTAGCTTGAATGGAGATGCTGGGGGTCGAAAATCGGAATCTATCTGCGAGGTCATGCCCCCATGGGTGAGATCGTGAACCTGATGCCACGGCGGAAGCGCATCGCGCTGATCGCACACGACAACTGCAAGGCGGAGATGCTCGAATGGGCCCGGTTCAACCGCGGCACGCTGGCGGCCCACGAGCTTCACGCGACCGGGACGACGGGGGCGTTGCTCGCAAACGAGCTCGGCCTCGAGGTGAACCGCTTCTTCAGCGGTCCGCTCGGCGGCGACCAGCAGGTCGGCGCCGCCATCGCTGAGGGGAGGATCGACGTCCTGATCTTCTTCTGGGATCCGCTCCAGCCACAGCCGCATGACGTCGACGTGAAAGCACTCCTGCGGATCGCGGTGGTCTGCAACGTCCCGACCGCGTGCAACCGCGCCACCGCCGACTTCGTGCTGTCGAGCCCGCTCACCGGCGAGGACTATCAGCGACCGGAACCGGTGTACCCGGAGGCCGGCATCGCGCGAGCGGGGGTCACGCTCGAGAGCGACACAGCCGGCGCCTCGTAGCGGCGCCGCTCACGCGCCATAGGTGGGCCATAGTGTTACGCCCTCGTGACCAGCGCCGATCTTCTCCTGCACCCGGTCCGACTGCGGATCGTCCAGGCGTTCCTCGGTGACCGGGCGCTGACGACCACCGAGCTTCGCGCGGAGCTCCCCGACGTACCCCCGGCGAGCCTGTACCGCCACGTCGCGCGGCTGGTCGACGCCGGCGCGCTCGGAGTGGTGTCCGAGCGCCGGGTCCGAGGGGCGCTCGAGCGGACGTACATCCTCCGCGCCGCGGCGGCGCGCATCGGCGTCGGCGAGCTCGAGCAGATGAGCGTCGATGACCACCGCCAGGCGTTCATCGCGTTCGTGGCCGGCCTGCTCGGCGACTTCGACCGTTACCTCGCGCGGGGGAAGATCGATCCGATGCGCGATGGCGTCAGCTACTCGCTCGCCGGGATGTGGCTTGATGACGCCGAGCTCACGGAGCTGCGGGCCGACATCCAGCGCATATTCGGACCGCGACTGGCCAACCCGCCGAGGCCGGGTCGCAAGCGCCGCATTCTCGGAAGCGTGCTGCTTCCCGGCGACGAGCCCAAATCCGCCGACGCGACGGACACCGCAGAATCGGGCGGAGCCTGATGCGGAGGTTGATCTACTCGATGGGTACCTCACTGGACGGTTTCATCGCCGGGCCGGGCGGCGAGATCGACTTCGCGGCGCCCGATGAGGAGTTGCACCGATTCCACAACGAGCAGACGCGCGAGCTCGGGGTGCAGCTGTGCGGACGCCGCCTGTACGAGACGATGGTCTACTGGGAGACCGCCGACCAGGACCCGTCGGCCAGCGAGGTCACGATCGAGTTCGCACGAATCTGGCAGGCGCTGCCGAAAATCGTATTCTCGAGGACGCTCGGGCAGGTCGAGGGTAACACCACGCTCGAGCGAGACGGCCTCGCCGACGTCGCGGCGCGGCTAAAGGCGCAGGACGGCAAGGACGTTGCGGTCGGCGGCGCCGGTCTGGCGGCATCGCTGGCCAGGTTGGATCTAATCGACGAGTACCGGCTGTTCGTCAGCCCGATGGTGCTCGGCGGCGGCACTCCGTTCTTCCCGGAGCTGGACGAGCGAATCGAGCTCGAGCTGGTCGAGACGCGGACTTTCGGTTCTCGGGTCGTCTACGTGCGCTACCGGCGCGCGTAAGGCGCCCGAGCGTCGTACAGTCGGGCGGGATGCGAACCGGTCCGCGCGACAGCAGGGTCGTCGACCGCCCGGTCACGACCGCCTCGGGTCGGGAGCTACTCGTGCAGGAGGGTGGCGACCCCGATGGCCGTGTCGTGCTGGCGCAGCTCGGGACGCCGAGCTCGCGCGTCCTGTACCGGCTGCACCTACTCGACGCCGCGGAGCGGGGGATCCGGCTAATCGCGTACGACCGTCCGGGGTACGGCGGATCCACCCCGCAGCCCGGACGGTCGGTCGCGGATTGCGCGAAGGACGTGTCCACGATCCTCGACGCGCTCGCGATCGACCGGTTCGCCGTGTGGGGCATCTCGGGCGGCGGCCCGCACGCGCTCGCGTGTGCCGGCCTGCTTGGTAACCGCGTGGTCGCGGCGGCCACGCTCGCCTCGCCGGCGCCCTTCGATGCCGACGGGCTCGACTGGTTCGCGGACACCGGGGAGGAGAACGTCGAAGACGACAAGCTGATCCTCAGCAATCCCGAGGCGGCGCGGGCCAAGCTCGCCCAGGATCGGCTCGAATACTTCGACACCGCCGAGCCGGATCCGGCCGGGTCGCACCCGACGCTGTTCTCAGGGGTCGACGCCGCAGTGCTGACCGACGAGCTGGGCGAGCACTTCGCCCGCCGCAACCGGACGGGGCTCGCGCCGGGGATCGAAGGCTGGTGGGACGACAGCGTGGCGATGCTGAAGCCGTGGGGATTCTCGCCGGAGACGATCCAGGTGCCGGTCATGGTCCTGCACGGGCGCCAGGACCGCATGGTGCCGTTCGGGCACGGCGAATGGCTGGCGGGCCGCGTACCGAACGCCGACCCGTACCTCACCGACGACGACGGTCACCTGACGCTGTTGCAGAATCGGGTTCCCGCAGTCCACGCCTGGCTGCTCGGCCATTTCTGAGCGTGGGGTCGTGTCGGGTCGTCGTCGCCGCACGCTGGTCGCACCCGTCGTCCTGCTGGTTGCGCTGGCGCCCGGGATGACCGCCCTCGGAGGTTCCGCGAGCGCGGCTCGTCCGGCCTCGAGCGCGGCTCGTCCGGCCTCGAGCGCGGCTCGTCCGGCCTCGAGCGCGGCTCGCGCGGCATCGAGCGGAGGCAGCCCGCCGACGGGCACGCCAAGCCCGGTGCCCGCCGCGGTCCCCTACATGGGCTGGAACACGTATTACGGGGTCGGCGGGATCTTCGACGAGCAGACGATCATCTCCGTGGCCAACTCGCTCCTGCACCGTGGCCTGGCCCGGGCCGGCTACGACATCGTTTGGCTCGATTTCGGCTGGGCCAGCGGCAAGCGGAACCGCAGCGGGGAGCTCGTGGTCGACCGCCATCAGTGGCCGCACGGCCTGCTGTGGTTGACCGACTGGCTGCACCGGCACGGGCTGCTCGCCGGGATCTACACCGATGCTGGCAAGAGCGGATGCCACGGCCAGGGCGTCGGATCCCTCGGCCACTACGAGCAGGACACCGACAGCTTCGCCGCCTGGGGATTCGACGCGGTCAAGGTCGACTTCTGCGGCGCCGGAGAGGCCGGCCTGGATCCCAAGCCGGCGTACATGCGATTCGCGAGGGCGCTCGCGAACAACTCGAGCCACCGGAAGATGCTGCTGAACGTGTGCAACTTCTGGGTGCCCGGACAGATCAACGGAGCCCGTCCGACGCTCGCCAACTCGGCCTACTCCAGCTACCGGTGGGCGCCCAGGATCGCGCAGAGCTGGCGCACCGACACCGACATCGGCTTCACGCGGAACGTTCAGTTCGTGAACGTGCTCCGGAACCTCGACCACGACGCCGCCCATCCGACCGCGGCCGGACCAGGGCACTGGAACGACCCCGACTACCTCGGGCCGGAGCTCGGGATGACCAGCTCGGAGGCGCAGGCGCAGTTCTCGATGTGGGCGATCGTCGCCGCGCCGCTGATCCTCGGCAGCGATCCCCGCGCGCTCTCGCCCGAGGCGATCAGGATGCTCGAGAACCTGCAGGTGATCGCGGTCGACCAGGATCCACTCGGGATCCAGGGCACGGTCGTCGAGCAGGAGGGCTCCGGGCAGGTCTGGAGCAAGCCGCTCACCGGCGGGCAGGCCGCGGTCGCGCTCCTCAATCGCGGCGCGCAGCCGCTCCGGATCACCACCACGGCGAGCACGGCCGGGCTCCGGTCGGCCGCGAGCTACACGGTCCGCGATCTTTGGGCGGGGACGAGCGAGCAGACGGCCGGCGCGATCAGCACGCTGGTCCCGCCCGACAGCGTCGTTCTGTACCGGGTGACGCCGGCGCCGGCGCGGGCCTGAGCTCGCGGGCGCCTACCGGAACTAGGCGGCGTTCGATGCGGCGCCCGCGGCGTCCTGCGCCGCGGGGACAGGGTCCTGCGCCGGAACCGGGGCGTCGGTCCACTCGCCCCAGATGACCTTGGAAGGCTTGACCTGGTAGCGGTAGACGGTGCCCTCGTCGTTGACGAGGTACGTGTCGACGTTGCCCGAGCGGGTGTGCAGGATGAGCCGCTGACCGCTTTCTGCCAGCCGGACGAGCGACTTGATGCTCGGCACGTCGACCGGCGGCCAGCCCAGGTCCTCGCCGGCGACGATGGGGACGATCAGGTGCCCGTGCTGGGACTGGATCTGAACGGTCTCCTCGAACGGTTCGGCGCGCCTGCGCAGAAACGCGTACAGGGCGACCGCACCGGACAGGAGCAGACCAAGCAGAGCGATCCAGCGGAGCGTGTCGATCGCAGGTGAAATTCCGAAGACGGTGATCGTGGTCGGAGCGGTGACGGGGGACGAAACACTCCCGCTCTGGCTCGGGGTGTAATTGGCCTCGGAGGCGCCGGACTCCGTCGAGCCGCTACCTGATCCTCCGGCACTGCTCACAGTGAGCTGGCCCCCTTGGGGCGAGAGGGCCAGCGTGGGGGCGAAGGTCGTCTTGATCGGATGGCCGCTGACCGCGCCCGTAATCTGCACCCGGGGCCCAACGTCGATCGAAAACGTGCCGACTCCCGGATTTCCTGTCAAGCTCGCGATCCTCGCCAGCAGCCTCTGTAGCTGTAGCAGGCTCAGTGACACATCGGTGCTCGTGTGGTTGCCGGCGAAATGCGTCGAAGGGGTTAGCACGTAGCTACGGCTCCACCCGCTCGGTCCGACGAGTTTGAGCAGGACCTCCTCCGTGCCCTTGACCGTCGACGGGTCGACACCCACCACCCTGTAATCGATGTGGAGCGCGATGCTGTGGACGAGCGTCAGAAAGATCGGATCGCCGGTCCTGATTATCCGACCCGGATAGACCGGACCAGGGGTGACTTGGGCGCTGTAGCCGAACGTGACCTGCTGGCTGTACCGCGTGATCTTCGCGGATGGCTTGCTGCTCGGACGGGTGAAACCGAACAACCCGAGCACGACGAAGACCGCGACGGCGATAGCCGACGCGGTGAGGAGCGCACCGAGGTTGAAGGGGCGCGGTAGTTCGTGATCTGCAGGGTTGTTCACGATTGGGATTCTCGGCGGGCCAGATCCGGTTGTGCCCTTCCGCCGGCGCTTACGTCGCCGACGCTTCTCGCCGGCACCCGCCAACAGCAGGAGGCCGAGGAACACGCACAGCACCGCGGCGACTACGGGCGTGTGTAAGGCTTTGAGCACGATGCCGCCGTGGGGAACGTGAAGCCACAGCTTTCCGAGCAATTCGGAGCGCGTGGGCTGAACCGGATCGATGAAGTTGTTGTTGTCTCCCTTGAATACGTACCGGCCGTTGCGAATCGCGATGATGCGATGGAGCACCGTGACGTGAAGCAGGGTGCTGTGGTACGCGACGATCTCTCCCACCTTGTAGGCGGAGGCCGGCCGGACGATCCCCAGGTCCCCCGTGTGGAACCGCGGCTCCATGCTGATGCCACTGGTCGACACGTATCGGGTCGAGCCGCCGATGTTCGTTGGGGCGAAGTACCACCACGCTACCGCGGCGAGGATCAGAAGTGCGGCGGTAGCCAGTGCGGACCGAACTCTCAGTCGCTTCACGATGACGATCATTCCGCTTCCCTGGAACACGCTCGGGAGAGCGCGGCGTCATGCCGCGCTCTCCCTCACGCTTAGCCAATGGCTGGTTACTACTGGCCGCTGTTGTTGGTCAGGTCGTGCGTGCCGGACGCGCCCGGGCTGGTGACGGTGAGCGAGAACGTATCGGACGTGCCAGTCGGGATTCCTGCGCTCTGGTCGTGGGCCGGATCGAAGTCGCAAGTCAGGAGCGTGTTGCCACTGCCGTCCGTGCTGCCGGCGGGCACGCAGTTGACTTCGTTCCCGGGGGTGTTGTTGAACATGGCCACGAACGAGTCCGAGCCGTTGGTGGCGTCGCCGGTCGTGTAGTCGCCCTGGAGCGTGACGAGCACCTGGTCGATCTTCGAGTTGTCCGGGCTCAGCTCGTACTGCAGGTTGGTCGCCGTCGCGCCGACGATGCTGTCGCTGGAATAGCCGATCTGATCGTTGGCGGTGCCGAAGCTCGCGATGCTGTTCGTGAAGGCTGCGCCTCCAGCGGCCAGCAGAGCAATCACGGCAACGGCCGCGATGATCCTTCTGGTCTTGCGCTGCATAGTAGTAGTGACCTCCGTGTGGTCTCCGAGTTGCCCGCTGACCTGTTGGTCATCACTAATCGCTTCGCTTCCGTGGACAGCGGTTATGTGATCAAGGTCATCGTCCATGTAGCGAACAGCCTTTATCCGTAGTTACTGCGGATCGGACGTTCGGCTTTACCGCCTACCGCTCAGTGGCGAGGGGTGCTACGCGCGGTTTAGTGAGCTATTGGCGAGACGCGCGCCGCCCGCGGGTGCGGGCCAGGGCGACGCCGGCGAGACAAAGGGCGCCGCCGGGGAACACCAGCGCCGGCGGCACCTCGCCGAGGAAGGCCCACCCGAGCAGCAGCGCGAGGGGCGGCACGAGGTACGTGGTCGAGCCCATCCGACCCGCCGTCGTGCGGGCCAGCGCATAGGCCCACAGCACGAACCCGGCGGCGGTGGGGGCGAGGCCGAGGTAGATCATCCAGGCGATCGTCGAGCCGCCGGCGTGGCCGAGACCGTGGACGAGCGAGCCGGCGTAGGGCAAGCAGCTGATAGCCCCGATTGTGCACGCGAGCCACGTGACCGACAGCGGCGAAGCACGGCGCAGGACAGGCTTCTGAGCGACGACCCCGCCGGCGTAGGCGACCGCCGCCACCAGGCACAGGAGGGCGCCGAGGCTCTCGTGTAGCCCGTGCTGCGAGGTCGCGACTCCGATCACCACCGCGCCGGCAAACGAGACCATGCAGCCCAGGAACAGCCGGCGCGGGAAGCCCTCGTGCAGGAGCGTCCCGGCGAGGATCGCGATCAGGATCGGCCCGACGTTGACCAGCATCGCCGCGGTGCCGGCATCGACGCGCCGCTCGGCGGCGTTGAGCGCGACGTTGTAAACGCCGAACCAGAGGACGCCGCAGACCACGATGCCCGCCAGTTCGCTCCGGCCGGGGAGCGGTTCACGCCGCGCCAGCACGACGAGCCCGAGGGCCGCGCTCCCGACCAGCAGGCGCCCGAGGGCGAGCGCGCCCGGCGACAGCTCGCGGTCTGCGAACCGGATCGCCACGAACGCCGATGCCCACACGCAGACCATCACGGCGACCGCGCCGATCACTATCGCGCGCTGGCGCGAGGGGCGCGAGATGGCAGGGGCAACCGCGGTCATCCGGATAGAACGTTACGAGGCGCAAACTGTGATGCCGGTCGAAATGTCCTGGCACCCCACCGCCAAGCACCTGACGGCATACTGACGCGCATGGCCGTTCATTCCAGCCCCGAGACGATCCGCGAGGTCCTGACCCAGACCCGCACCTGGACGGCGCTCGGGGTGATCGACGAGGCGGCTGCGCAGCGTGCGCTCGACGCCGGCCTGCTAGTCGTGACGAACCGTTGTCCGGCGATCGAGCTGCCGAGGCTGGCCGCGTGAACCGGGAGACTGAGCTCGTCCGCGGCGGCATGCCCGGGCTCGACCGCGCCACGATCCACCCGTACGTCGACGCCACCCCGGGCCCGTTCTTCTATCAGCGCGCGGCCCATCCGGTCGGAGCGGAGGCCGAGCGCATACTCGGCGAGCTCGACGGCGGCCATGCGCTGCTGTTCTCCTCGGGTACCGGCGCCACCGCGGCGCTGCTGCTCGCGATGCTCGGGCCGGCTGCGACCGTGGCCGTAGCCGCCGGCGGCTACTACGGCACCGTCGGGCTGATGCGCGAACTGGCCCGGTGGGGGCTCGAGGCCGAGGAGTTCGACCAGACGGGCGAGCCGCCCGTCGCCGACCTGGTGTGGTTCGAGCCGTGTGCGAATCCGATGATGACGTTTCCCGATCTCGACGTCGCGATCGGCCAGGCGCACGCGGCCGGGGCGGTCGTCGTCGTCGACAACACGGTGCTCAGCCCGATGCTGCTCCGCCCGCTCGAGAATGGTGCTGATTTCGTGCTGCACAGCGCTACCAAGATCCTCGCCGGGCATCACGACGCTCTGATCGGCGTGGTCACCTGCGCGCGGGCCGAGGACCATGCGCGCCTGCATACGTTCCGCACGACCTCGGGCATCGTCGCGGCGCCCGACCCGGCGTGGCTGTTGCTCCGCGGGCTGAAGACACTGCCGCTCCGGGTGCAGCGCCAATCCGCCACCGCGCTCGAGCTGGCGCACCGGCTGGCCGGCCATCCCGCGGTCGAGCGCGTGCGGTACCCCGGGCTCGGCGATCCGGTCGCGGCCCGGTACGTCGACGCGTTCGGACCGCTGCTGTCGTTCGACGTCGCCGACGAGGCCGCGGCCGCCCGGGTCGAGCGCTCAGTCCACGTAATCGAGAACGCGACGAGCCTCGGTGGGGTCGCCTCGACGCTCGAGGCGCGGGCGCGTTGGGAGCCCGAGCGCGTCCCCCCGGGCCTGCTCCGCCTGAGCGTGGGCCTCGAGGACGTCGAGGACCTGTGGGCGGATCTGGCGCAGGCCCTCGCCGGCTGACAACCTCAGCCGACCGGATAGGGTGCCGACCTCGATGAGGATCGTCTACACGCTCACCGACGAGGCGCCGGCGCTGGCGACGGCGTCGCTGCTGCCGATCATCCGCGCGTTCGCTTCCGCGGCCGGGATCGAGATCGAGGTGCGCGACATCTCGCTCGCGGGCCGCATCCTCGCCCAGTTTCCCGACGCGCTCGACGAGGAGCAGCGGGTCGCGGACGCGCTGACCGAGCTCGGCGCGCTGGCCGAGGAGCCCGAGGCCAACATCATCAAGCTGCCCAACATCAGCGCGTCGGTGCCCCAGCTCAAGGCGGCGATCGACGAGCTCCGGGGCAACGGGTACGCGATCCCCGACTACCCGGAGGAGCCCGCCGACGACGAGCAGCGCGAGGTGCGCAAGCGCTACGACAAGGTGAAGGGAAGCGCGGTCAACCCGGTCCTGCGACAGGGCAACTCCGACCGCCGCGCGCCCGCCTCGGTCAAGGAGTATGCCCGCCAGCATCCCCACACGATGGGCGAGTGGTCGCCTGACTCCCGTTCGCACGTCTCGACGATGAGCGCTGACGACTTCCGCTCAACCGAGCGATCACACACCGTCGAGCGCGCCGGTGCCGTCCGGATCGAGCACGTCGATCCCGATGGCAACGTGACCGTCCTCAAGGACAAGACGCCGGTCAAGGCCGGCGAGGTGCTCGACGCCGCGATCATGCGCCGCGACGCGCTCCAGGCGTTCCTCGCCGAGCAGATCGCCGACGCGCAGGAGCGGGGCGTTCTGTTTTCCATCCACCTGAAGACGACGATGATGCGCGTGTCCGACCCGATCATCTTCGGTCATGCGGTCCGGGCGTACTACTCGGACCTGTTCGAGCAGCACGGCGACACGCTCAAGTCCGCCGGCGTCAACCCGAACGACGGCGTCGGGGCGATGCTCAAGGCGATCGAGTCCCTGCCCGACGAGCAGCGCTCGGCGCTGCAAGAAGCGATCGAGGCGGCGTACGAGAGCGGTCCGCGGCTCGCGATGGTGGACTCAGCCCGCGGCATCACGAACCTCCACGCACCGAGCGACGTGATCATCGACGCCTCGATGCCCGCCGCGATCCGCTCCTCGGGCCAGATGTGGAACGCCCAGGGAGAGCACCAGGACGCGAAGTTCGTGATCCCCGATCACTCCTACGCCGCGCTGTACGCCGAGGCGGTTGACGACTGCCGCCGGCACGGCGCATTCGACCCGGCGACGATGGGCAGCACGCCTAACATCGGGCTCATGGCCCAGGCGGCCGAGGAATACGGGTCGCACGACAAGACGTTCGAGATAGCCGGGCCGGGGTCGGTGCGCGTGCTTGACGACGCCGGCGAGACTCTGCTCGAGCACGACGTCGAAGCCGGCGACATCTGGCGGATGTGCCAGACCAAGGACGCCCCGATCCAGGACTGGGTGCGGCTCGCGGTCGCTCGCGCGCGGGAAACCGACACCCCGGCTGTGTTCTGGCTCGACGAGACGCGTGCCCACGACGCCGAGCTCGCTGCGCAAGGTCCGATCAGCGCTCGACGAGCTCGACACCGAGGGGGTCCAGGTCGAGATCCTCGACGTCGCACAGGCGGCCCGGTTCACGCTCGAGCGCGCCCGCGCCGGCAAGGACACGATCTCGGTCACGGGCAACGTGCTGCGCGACTACCTCACCGACCTGTTCCCGATCCTCGAGCTCGGCACCAGCGCGAAGATGCTGTCGATCGTGCCGCTGATGCAGGGCGGTGGCCTGTTCGAGACGGGCGCGGGGGGGTCGGCGCCCCGGCACGTCCAGCAGTTCCTCGAGGAGAACCACCTGCGCTGGGACTCGCTCGGGGAGTTCCTCGCGCTCGGACCGTCGCTTGAGCTGCTCGCCAGCCATGACGACAACCCCCGCGCGAAGCTGCTGGCTGACACGCTCGACCGCGCGATTGGGCGGCTGCTCGAGGAGGATCGTTCGCCGTCGCGGAAGGTCGGGGAGATCGACAACCGCGGTAGTCACTTCTACCTCGCGCTCTACTGGGCCAGGGAGCTCGCCGACCAGGGCGACGACGCCGACCTCGCGGCCAGGTTCAAGCCGCTTGCCGACCGGCTCGCCGAAAGCGAGCAGACGATCGTCGAGGAGCTGGACGCGGTGCAGGGCAACGCAGTCGAAATCGGCGGCTACTACCGACCCGACATCGACAAGATGACGGCGGCGATGCGCCCGAGCGCGACCTTGAACGACGCGCTCGACTCGCTGTGAGCGCCGTCAGCCTCCGTTGAGGCGAACGGTCGCAGGCGAACGCACGAACGACGGATAGCGCCGGACGCCGGTGACCTCGAGCAGGCGCCTCACCTGGAGAACCTTGCGTGACGGACAGGGACGGATTTCTCACGCGCGTGAGGAGTCGGCTCACGCGTGTGAGACGTCGGCCTCGGGCGCGCCCCGTCCTGACATCACGCGGGCCGTCTCGACCAGCTCCGCCACTAACGGCGTGGCCCCGCCCTGTGGCCAGACGAGCACGAGGACGGCCGGCTCGGCATCGATCAGCGGGATCGCCCTGATTCCGAGGTGGGCGAACGGAACCGCCACGAGCTCGGGGACGGTCGTGATCGCCCGGCCCGACGCGACGATCGACGCGACCTCCTCGGGCGTGATCGCGCCGTCGTCGGTGCGGCGGGCGGGCGCTCCGCGGTACGCGTCGAGCCCCCAGTAGCCGAGCCACACCGGGTCGCACCAGTCGACGACCCCGGGGAACGTCTCATCGAGCACCTCGGCGACCGTCAGCTCGAGGCGAGCGGCCAGCGGATGGCTCTCGGCCATCGTCACGACCAGCGGGCTAGTGCGGATCGCCTGGCTGGCCAGGCTTGGCGCGCTCGGTGCGTACCAGATGAGTGCCACGTCGGAGTCGCTCAGCCAGGCGCGGGTGTCGAGCGTGGGGTACCCGAGCTGGCGCCACTCGATCGTGACCTCGGGGTGCTCGGCCATGAACCGCGAAACCAGATCGCCGGCCATCATCGGCGGGGTCATGGCCATGAACCCGGCGTGAAGCCGGCCCGCCTTCTCGCGCGCCCACGAGCGAGCGGTGGCGCTGACTTCGTCGACGGCGTCGAGCGTCGCCTGAGCCTTCTCGAGGAAAGCCTCGCCCGCCGGCGTGACGGTCACCCCGCGGGGGTTGCGCTCAAGCAGCCTCACGCCGACCTGCGACTCGAGTCGCGCGATCGCCTGCGAAAGCGCCGGTTGGGCCAGCTGGAGCCGCCGGGCCGCACGAGTCATCTGACCCTCGTGCACGACGGCCACGAAGTACCGCAGCTGCCTGAGCTCGAGATCGCTCAGCTACCTCACTCGAGCGTCCGTCGCGGGCTCGGACCTGCCATAAGCAGTCGTTATAGCAGGCGCAGGAGGACGTATTTGACTACGCCCAGACCCTCTGGAACCATCGATTCAGCCACACGTTCGGGGTCTCGGGGGCGAACTATGGGATCGGCTCAGGATGCGAGTCGGCCGTTGTGAGCGCCTGGGGCGGTGCGATCTCGGTCGGCTCGCGGTCTGGGTCTACGAGCGCGTCCGGGATCGGATCGCCCGCGCGCCGGTGCGCGCGGGCGTTAGTACCGCGGAGCTTGCCTTCTACCAGGCCTGCGTACGCGTGCAGTGGGGGCAGTCGACCGAGGTCGTTACGAACGCCTCGAATGCGTAGCCGCACTCGCAGGTGTAAAGCGCTCGGTCCTCGGAGCGGGCGCCCTGCCCGCGCTCGCGAGATGCGGCGTCGTTCTGGGGCGCCGCGATCGGACGCGCCGCCGGCTCGTGTGCGCCACGCCCCCGTCGGCGCCACCGGACGCTGATTTCGCTTGTTTTGGATCTGACAACCATCTCTAGCTAATAACTCTTCTTCAGGCGATTCGTTTCTTCATTAACGTGAGAGCCGCTGCTCTCTAATACGACGTTAATCGGCAGGCACCCCCAAGCCATGAATGGGGGAGGGATGTTCCGCCGGGGTGTGGGAGAATCACGCCAGGCATGGATCCCAGCCGTAAGCGTGCCATTCGCCTGACCGTTGCGCTGAGCGCCGCCCTCCTGCTGGCGGGAGCGCTCGTCTATGTCAGCTTCACCGCCGGAAACAAGGAGTTCACGGCCTCCCAGCTGCTCGCTCGGGGCAAGTCCGGGCAGACCTACGAGCTCGCCGGGACAGTGATGAACGGCTCCGTTCAGCGCGACGGCACAGTGCTCCTGTTCCGGATCCGCGACCCCAAGCTGCCGGTATCGGTCCCGGTCCGCTACGACGGGATCGTCCCCGACCCGTTCGCGCCGGGCCGAGCGGTCATGGTTGCGGTGCAGAAGAGCGGCTCGGGCACCACCTACGTCGGCCAGGGAAACTCGCTCACGACCAAGTGTCCGTCGAAGTACCAGGCGGAGGCCGCGTCGTAACAATGGAGTTCGGCTGGAATGAGGCCCTGAGATGGCGTTGATCGGCCGCGCGCTGCTGATCATGGCCCTCGGCACCGCCGGGTTTGGCATCGGCGCCTCCCTCTACGGCGGGCGCACGGGCCGCCGGGAGTGGGTCGACGTCGGGCGCCGCTGCGTGTACGCGCTGGCCGCGCTGGCGACGCTCGCGTTCGCGATCCTCGAGGACGCCTTCTTCCGCTCCGATTTTTCGTTCAACGTCGTCGCCGAGCATTCCTCGACGACCACGCCGATGTTCTACAAGCTCGCCGCCGCCTGGTCCTCCCAGGAGGGCTCGCTGCTCCTGTGGGTGTTCCTGCTGTCGGTTTGGTCGAGCCTTGTCCTGTTCCTGACGCGCCGGCGGGCGCGGGAGATCGCGCCCTACGCGACCGCCGTCCTGCTCGGCTTCGCCGCGTTCTTCACCTCGCTGGCCGCGTTCTGGGCCAACCCGTTCTACACCAGCGCAAACCCGCCGGCCCAGGGTGCCGGCCTGGATCCGCTGCTGCTGCACCCGAGCATGATGATCCACCCGCCGATGCTGTACTCGGGGTACACGCTGCTGACGATCCCGTTCGCGTTCGCGATCGGCGCCCTGGTCACCGGACGGCTCGGCGCGGAGTGGATCTCGCTCACCCGCCGGTTTGCGCTGGCGGCGTGGCTGTTCCTGGGGATCGGGATCCTGCTCGGCGCCCGGTGGTCCTACACCGAGCTCGGCTGGGGCGGGTACTGGGCCTGGGACCCGGTCGAGAACGCCGCGCTGATGCCGTGGCTGTGCATCACCGCGTTCATCCACTCGATGATGATCCAGGAGAAGCGGGGGATGCTGAAGATCTGGAACGTGTCGCTGGTCCTGGCCGCCGGCACGCTGTCGATTCTCGGGACGTTCCTGGTGCGCTCGGGAATCCTCGACTCGATCCACGCGTTCGGCGCCTCGACGCTCGGCGTTCCCTTCGTGTTGCTGCTCGCGGTGATGGTGCTGGGGTCGATCGGGCTGATCGTGTGGCGGCGCGAGCTGCTTCGCTCCGACGCCCGGCTCGAGTCGCTGCTCTCGCGCGAGGCCGTGTTCCTGTTCCAGAACCTGGTGCTCATGGGGATGGTGTTCGTGATCTTCTGGATCACGTTCTTCCCGCTGATCTCGCAGGCGCTCACTGGGACCAAGGTGTCGGTTGGACCGCCGGCGTTCCGCCCGTTCATCGTTCCGCTGGCGCTGATCCTCGTGCTGCTGTCCGGGATCGGGCCGATCATCGCCTGGCGTCGGGTCACGCCCGCAAACCTGCGCCGGAACTTCGCGATTCCGGTCACGGCGGGCCTGGTGACGTTCTTCGTGCTGCTGTTCTGGCCGGGCGGCCCGAGCTCGCGGCCGTTCGCGCTGATCATGTTCGCGCTCGCGGCGTTCGTGCTGACCTCGGTCGTGCAGGAGTTCGGGCGCGGCGTGGCCGCGCGCCACGCGATGACGCACGACCCGGTGCCGATCGCGTTCGTCGGCCTGGTTCGCCGCAACCGCCGGCGGTACGGCGGCTACATCGTCCACGCCGGGCTGGCGGTGCTGCTCCTGGGCGTGGCGGGCTCGTCGTCGTTCCAGCACTCCCAGGACGTGATCATGTCCCCGGGCCAGAAGGCGAGCGTCGATGGTTACACGATCCGCTACGTGCGGCCGACCGAGTCGGTGTCGGACCAGAAGATCTCCTTCGGCGCCGTGCTGAACGTCGCCAAGGGCGGCAAGCATGTGACGACGATCACGACGACGCGCAGCTTCTATCCCTCGCAGAACCCTTCCGACGGCCTCGTGGGCAAGTTCTTCGACACGGCCAACTCCGATAGCCAGGTCGGCCTCGATGCGGGCCTGCGGCGGGACATCTGGACGGTGATCAACGTCGACCCCACGCCGCTGGCGTCGCTGATCAACAAGGGCAACAACTTGTTCGCCGCGTACGCGCCTCAGGTGATGACTCAGGCGGCGAAACAGTCGCCGGCTCAGGCGCAGACCACGATGAACACGCTTTGGGCCGAGCGCGATCTGGCGGTGACCGAGATCGCAAAGCGGTTCATCACCCATCCCTGGCCGACCGAGTTCCTGCTGATCGTGGACCCACTCGTGAGCTGGATCTGGCTCGGCGCGCTGATCATGGGCGGCGGCGGCCTGATTGCGCTGTGGCCGGTGCCGTCGCTCGCCCGCCGGCGGGCCACCGCCCCACGCAAGGCCCGGCCGTCGGCCTCGCCCGGCGCCCCGGTCCGCGAACCGGTCCGCGAGCCGGTGTGAGAACGGGACGCGCGTGGAGTATCTGATCATCCTGGTGATCCTGTCGGCGGTGGTGGTGTTCGTGACCGCGCCGCTGCGCCGGGTCATCGGGCCCTGGCGAGCGTCGGATGCGGCGGACGCCGGCGACCTGGCCGACCTCGAGGCCGCGCGCGAGGCCAAGTACCGCGAGCTGCGCGACGCCGATCTCGACCACCGCACCGGCAAGCTGTCCGATGCCGACTACGACGAGCTCGACCGCGCGCTGCGCGGCGAGGCGATCGTGATCCTCCGGAACCTCGACGACGAGCAGGCGCGGCTGGAGGATCCGCGCTGAGCTACCATCGCTGACGATGAGCACGGTTCTCGGCCTCGTCCAGGTAGGTATCTGCGTCGTGCTGGTGTTCCTGATCCTGATGCACTCGGGCAAGGACGCCGGCCTGTCGGGCGCGTTCGGCGTGGGGACGGGGGCGGGCCCGTTCGGTGGCGGATCGCTCGTCGAGCGCAACCTGAACCGCTGGACGATCGGGTTCGCGATCGCGTTTGTCGTGAACACGATCATCCTGATCAAGATCGCCTGAGGGACTTTGGGGCCGCGCTGGCGCGCGGCATCCGTGGGGCCAGGTGCCCCGTCCGGACGGGGGTCGCGTGGGTCCGGAGATCCCGTTGCCCATGCCTCGATCCGGTCCGGACGGGTTCCCCGGCCCCACGGACGCCGGGCGAAGCCTGGCCCCTCATCCTGCTGGGTGATATGTGCGCACTGGGAAGCCGCCTCACTGCGAATGCGGATTCACGCACCTATACGGGTCATTCGGACTCACTCGAGCCGGGTCGGTAGTCGAGTGTGACCTTATGACCCGCGGTGCCCGCGCCACCAGCCGCGCGATCCCCGGCGGGAGCCGGCCGTCGGTCGCCAGCCACCCGCCGGCGAGGATCAGCAGCAGGCCCGCCACCGCGCCGGCGCCGGGGTGCTCGCCGAGCACCAGCACGCCGAGCGTGACCGCGACCACCGGGTTGACGTACGTGATCACGGTGGCGCGGCTCGTGCCAGCCTCGCCGATCAGGATCGCATACACGACGAACCCGACGGCGGTGCAGAGCAGCCCGAGCACGACCACCGCGCCGATCCCGCCCGCCGAGGGCGCGTGGTGGGGCAGGTCGAGCGCGGCCCACGGCAGCAATATCAACGACGCGATTGCGAGGCTCGCGCCCATCGTCGCGCGGGGGTCGAGCCCGGAGAGGCGGTGCTTGAGTAGCATCGGCCCGATCGCGTAGCCGGTGGCGGTAACCATGATCGCCCCGATCCCGAGCAGCTCGCCGCCGTGCCCGGCGACGTCGATCCCGACCAGCGCGATCACACCTCCGAACCCGATCGCCAGCCCGAGCGCGCGAATCGGTGTGGGCCGCTCGGCGTGGTCGAAGCGCATCGCCAGCAGCGCCCCGATCAGCGGCACCGTGGCGACCATGATCGCCGCCAGCGAGGAGGGGACGCGCTCCTCGCCGATTGCAAGCATCGGGAATGGAATCACGATCTCGGCGACGGCGAACGCGAGCAGCCCGCGCCAGTGTCTGCGTACGCTCCCGAGCGTGCCCGCGCTACCGGCGAGCGTCAGCAGCACGACCGCGCCGAGCGTGACCCGACCCCAGGCGAGCACCGGCGGAGTGACGCCGTGGTCGACCGCGATCTTGATGAACAGGTACGGGACACCCCAGATCAGCGAGGACGCCGCGAACGCCACCCAGGCGCGCCGAGTCATGCTCGGGAGTGTTGCAGCCGCGGACGCTCAGCGAGCGCTGCGCTCGCCCAGCTGATCGACCAGGTGCAGCAGGTCCAGCGGGCTGAACGGCTTGGTGAGGAACAGGTCGGCGCCGGCCTGCTCGGCGTCCGACTCGATGCTGTCGCCCGACGCCGCGGTCAGCATCACGATCGTGAGCTCGTCGCCGCGGTCCTCGGCCCGCAGCTGACGGCACGTCTCGATCCCATTCAGGCGCGGCATGTCCACGTCCAGGAACACGAGCGACGGACGCGCGCGGCGGGCGACCTCGATCGCCTCGACCCCGTCGGCCGCCTCGTACAGCTCGAACTCCGCGACGTCCTCGAGCGTCGTGGCGATCAGCTTGCGGATGAATTGGTCGTCATCGACGATCAGCACGCCGTGTCCGGGTGCCTCCGGCGAATCCGCGGTCATCGAATCTCTGCCGCGATTCGCTCGAATACCTCGTCGTCGATCGTGTTGAACGCGACCACGACGCGCGGATCGAACTGCGCTCCGCTCTCGCCGGTGATCATCGTGCGCGCGTAGCGCAGCGAGCACGCTGGTCGGTAGGGACGGTCGGTGGTGAGGGCGTCGAGCACGTCGGCGACCGAGAACACGCGCGCGGCCAGCGGGATCTCCTCGCCGGCGAGTCCGTCCGGGTAGCCGGTGCCATCCCAGCGCTCGTGGTGGGAGCGGACGACCGCGGCAGCCTCCGCCAGGAACTCGATCCCCTGGACGATCTCGGCACCGATCACGGGATGGCGCGACATCAGCGCGCGCTCGCCATCGTCGAGCGAGCTCGGCTTGTACAGGATCGCGTCGGGGATCGCCACCTTGCCGACGTCGTGGAGGAGGTAGCCGAACTCGAGCTCGGGCGTGATCTCGAGCTCAGGCGCGAACTTCCGCGCGATCACGAGCCCGTAGGCGGCGACGCGCTCGGCGTGCTTGCCGGTATAGGCGTCGCGGGCTTCGACCGCGTTCGACAGCGCACGGACCGTCGCCATGTAGGAGCGGCGGAGCTCCTGGGCCCGCGAGCGCTCCTGCTTGAACGTCTCGCGCAGGTCGGCGGCGTACCGCTGAAGCTGGAGCTCCTTCTCGGCGGCTTCGCGCTCGCGGCGGCCGAGCTCGGCCCGCAACCGCACCAGCTCGTCGATCAGCCCGATGTCGCTTTGAACGGCCATCGATCCAGCCTAGTTATGTCAACTCGCGCAGCATCAACCGAACCCGTCCTGCGAACTAGCCTACCCCCCGCCACCTAAAAAGCTAGCGCTCGCCACGGAGAGCAGCAAGCACCGCGGTGGCCGCGTACTCGGCCGGCACGACCTCCATGCCGAGCTTGCCGACGCCCGGCGGCGTCGGGGTCTCGCCGTCGGAGACCAGGATCACCGCCCGCCGGACGCGGCGGCCGCGCAGGTCGAGCGCCTGGATCACCATCTGCGGATTGCGGATGCCGACGTCGACGAGCGCGACCTCGAACCGGCGCTCCCGGCACACACGCGCCGCCGCCGCGCCGCTCATCTCCCACTGGAACTCGATACCGAGGTCGTCGAGCGCCGGCTCGAGCGTCATCTGGAGCTCCTCGCGTCCGACGACCAGCACTCGCGAACGGCCCGCGCTGACGGCCGCGCCGAGTACCGCCCGTAGCTCGGCGGCGTCGATCGGCTTGGCCACGACCCACTCGCCGGCGAGCTCCTGGCGGCCCGAGAACACGGACACGAACACGATCGGGGTCGTCGCCAGGTCGCGGTCGGCACGGATCTGGCGCAGCACCTCGAACCCGTCCATGCCGGGCATGAGGATGTCGAGCGTGACCGCGTCGTAGTGCTCCTCGTGCAGTCGCGCAAGGGCTTCTTCGCCGCTCAGCGTGATCGTGGTCTGGACGTCGAGCGCGGCGAGCTGACTGGCGATCAGCTCGGCGATCTCCTGCTCGTCGTCGACCACGAGCACTCTGCGGCCGCGGATCGACTCGAGCGACGCCGCGGAATCCAATCCCGGTACGGCTGCGGGCAACCGCACGCGGAACACCGAGCCGCGCCCGACCTCGCTCTCGACGCTGATCTGCCCGAAGTGCAGGTCCACGAGCGACTTGACGATCGACAGTCCGAGGCCGGTTCCGGGGTTCGAGCCGCTCCGGTTCCCTGCCCGGTAGAAGCGGTCAAACACCCGCGAAACCTCCTCTTCGGTCATCCCGACGCCGGAGTCAGCGACGACGATCTGGACCCACGCCCGGTCAGGCTCGACGCCGACGTGGAGGTTGCCTCCCTCGGGCGTGTATAGGTGCGCGTTGGTCAGCAGGTTGGCCACGATCTGGCGCACCCGCCCCGGATCGGCCAGCGCCGGCGGCAGCGTGTGCGCGACGTACGCGCTCAGGTGCTGGTCCTTCGCGACCACGCGCGGCTGCATCAGCTCCACGACGTCGTGCACGATCTCGCCGACGTCGATCGCGCGCCGGTTGATCTCGACGTGGTCGGCCTCGATCCGCGCCACGTCGAGCAGGTCGTTGACGAGCTCGACGAGCCGGTCGGTCGACTTGAGGATGATGTCGACGAACTCCCGCTGGCGCTCGGACATGTTCTCGGGCGAGCGCTGGAGCAGCTCGACGAAGCCCTTGATCGACGTCAGCGGGCTGCGCAGCTCGTGCGAGGCTGTCGCGACGAACTCACTCTTGGCCCGCTCGAGGCGGGCGCGCTCGCTCATGTCGCGCACGGTCCACACGACTCCCGCGTCGTGCGTGCCGAGGTTGGCAGCCGTGACTGCGAGCGAGCGCCCTTGGTGCTCGATCAGCATCTCGCGTTGCAGGGCGGACTGCTCGGGCGGAAGCGGGCTGTCGTCTGCGTTTATGTCGCTTCCGACGGTGAGCTCTGGGACAAGCTCGCCTGCCCTCGGGTTCACGGTCGCAATCGTGCTCGAGCCCGGCTCGGTGACGATCAGGGCGTCGCCGAGGCTCTCGATCGTGATCGCCAGGCGCTGGCGTTCCTCCTCGATCCGGCGCTGGGCGGTGGCGAGATCGTCGCCCATCGCGTTGAAGGCGCCGGCAAGGTCCTGTAGCTCGCGCGGTCCGGACGGGCTTACGCGCTCCTCGAGCCGGCCCTCGGCCAGGCTGTGGGTCGCCTGGACCAGCTCGTCGAGGGGCTGTTGCATCGACCGGACCAGCACCGTGATCAGCGCCAGGGCGCCGGCCAGCGCGAGCACGCCGGCGACGACGATCAGCAGCAGCGCCCGTCGCGAGTCGGAGCGGGCCTGCACGTGGGCCTGCAGTTGGCGAGTCGCCTGGCGTTGCTGGAGCCGGGTGGCGAGGTTCCGGGCGGTTGCGAGCGGGCCGTTGACCGCGGTAGCTGTCGGCAGCTGCCCGGTCAGGGCGAGTCGGCGAGCCTCGTTTTCGGCAGCGACCTGGGCTCTGAGAAGTCTGTCGCTGGTGGGGTCGCTCTTGGCGAGCGCGGTCGCCGCGGCCGCGGCGGTCTGGTAGTCGGCGGCGACCTGGGCGCGGGCGGCGGCGGCGGCGGGTCCGCGCGCGTCGCGCAGGACCTCCTCCTCGGCGATGCCGGCGCCGGCGAGGTTGGCCGCCGCGGTCGCGAGCGACGAGGTCTGCTCGAGTCGGTTCTCGTAGCGTTGGCGAGAGTTGTAAAGGCTTGCGGTGCCCAGGGCGGCCACGACCGCAAGCGCGAGCGTCAGCGCGACGAGCGCCAGGCGCAGCGAGCGGGCGATGGAAAGGCGCTGCATAGGAAGGAAGTTGGGCTGCGGGCACCCCCGGCGTGATCGTACCCGGGGTGTCCGACATCCAGGCACGTCGTAGTTCGGTTGGGTCGGTCTGTGGTCGGCTTGTCGTTCCGAATGGGTCGGCTTGGGGTCCGCTTGTGGTCCCGAATGTGGTCGGCTTGGGGTCCGCTTGTGGTCCCGAATGTGGTCGGCTTGGGGTCCGCTTGTGGTCCCGAATGCGCGGGTACCATGCGGCGCATGAGCCTGGCAAGGGCGTGGAGGCGTCAGCTGTTCGGCGCCTCGAATGCCGCCTTGATTGTCCCGTGCGCGATGCTCGCCGCTCTCCTCGCGCTCGCTTTTGGTGGCGCGTTCGGAGGCGTCGGGGTGCTCGGACAGCTGTTCGCCGGCCCGTCGATCTCGTCGGGCGTCGCGGGCGCGCGTGCGGGGGCGGCTACGTCGGGTAGCGGTACTCGCGGGTCGGCGACGGCCTCGCTGCCGGTGATTCCTGCGGTGGCGCCCGGCTCTTCGGTTCGGCGGTCGGGTGGGGATGGGGCCCGGCCGGGGCGGACAATTCTGACGGCGAGCCGTGGCAGCACCGGGGCCGGGGGCGCGATCGGAGGTGGCGGCACGGTGCGCCCGGTGACTCTCGGTGGCGCGGGTGGGTCTGGTGGGTCTGGTGGCTCTGGTGGCTCTCGTGGCGGGTCGGTCGGCGGCGGGTCCGGGGGGTCTGGCGGGTCGTCCGGGTCTCCTGGTTCCGGGGCCGGGTCCGGATCGGGGCCCGGGTCGCCCTCGCCGAGTCCGGCACCCACGCCCGTCGACGCCGTGGTCAAGGTCGTGACGTCGGTCACCAAGCAGGTTCCGGCGCCGGCCGGTCCCGCCGTCACGCAGGCCGTTCAGGCGGCCGGGTCGGCCGCCGACAACCTGCTCCCGTCGGGTGGGCAGCCGGCGCCATCCGTGCCCGGCTCTCCGGCCGGCGGGCTCGCGGTGCCGTGAGGCCGGTTGCCGGCGTGAGGGTGAACCGCCGGCGCCTTAATACCATGGTCAAAGCCCGAAACCTCGCGTTTTGCCGGCGCCTCCGGGAGATAAGCACCCCCCACATGCTTACGTCCCGCCAGCCGCTCGCCGGGCGGAGTTTTCGGGCCTCGTACAGGTCCGTGCCGGCCGGGTCTTGGCGCGACTCAGGCGGCTTGGGGGAGTGCGTGAGCCGCGGCGGTGACGGCTGGAACCGCCACCTCGGTGACCGCTGGGACCGCCACCCCGGTGACGCCTGGGACCGCCACCCCGGTGACCGCCGGGACCGCCGGGACCACCCCGGTGACCGCTGGGACCGCCGCGTCGGTGACCGCCGGGACCGCCTGGACCACCCCCGTGACCGCCGGGACCGCCACCTCGGTTGCCAATAGCAGCCTGACACTGAAGACTGAGCCGTCGCCGGGCGTCGACGCGACATCGATCGTCCCGTGCATCGCCTCGATCAGGGCTTTCGAGACGGCCAGGCCGAGCCCGTTGCCCTCGATCCCACGCAGCGGAGCGTCGAGGCGCTCGAACGGCTGGAACAGGCGGCTGAGCTGCTGGAAGGTCATGCCGATGCCCGAGTCGATGACGTCGAGGCGGACTCCGTCGGCGCCGTCGGGCCGGGCCCGGGCCGTGATCGACCCGCCCGGACGATTGTGCTTGATCGCGTTCGAGATCAGGTTGAGCAGCACCTGCTTGAGGCGGCGGGGGTCGGCGAACGCCCACAGCGGCTCCTCGCCGGTGTCGACCGTCACGGTCAGCGACTCGCCGGCCGCGAGCGGCGTACACAGCGAGATCGCGTCTTCGATCTGAGCGGCGACATCAACCGGCCGCAGCTCTAGGCCTTTGGCGTCGAGACGCGAGACATCGAGCAGGTCCTCGATCAGCGTGAGCAGGTGGCGGCCGCCGGCCATGATCTGATCGACGCTGTGACGCTGGGAGTCGTTTAGCTCGTCGAGCGCCAGCAGCTGCCCGAACCCCAGAATCGCATTCAGCGGGGTGCGAAGCTCATGGCTGGCCCGGGAGAATGCCTTGCTGTCGGCGAACATATCCCCTTATCGTCGTAGTCGACCGAAACCGTTAGCAGTAGTTCGCCGGAGCGGCCAGGGCGAACTACGGCCGTCCGTATGTCGCGGCGCCAATCGGGTCCCGGCTCAGAGGTCGGCTACGGACGGTGCTTCGGGGCGGTGGCGGTGGCGGGGGCTGGGGGTGCAAAACGTGCCAAACCCCCAGCCGGCGAGGCGCCGGGCGCATATAAGCGCCACTGAGGCGCTTATGTTCACTCGGTACCGCCGGCGCGTGAGATTTGGCGAGTTTTGCACCGTCGAGGGGCCGGGTCCGCACCGGTGGCGCCGCGTCCGCGACGGGTCATAGGGCATCCCGCGGCACTCCGCGGCGAACCCCGCGCCACGCCCGCCCGCCCTCGTTACGCCCCGCCGAGCCCCTCGTCACGCCCCGACGAGCCCCTCGTCACGCCCCGCCGAGCCCCTCGTCACGCCCCGCCGAGATCCCTGTCACGCCCCGCCGAGCCCCCGTCACGCCCCGCCGAGCCCACGATCCTCCGTCGCCTTGTAGGCGATCTGGAGGAAATCCGACAGCGTCAGCGCGGTCAGCGTGGACGCCGCGACCCGGGTGACCCGCGGCGCGAGCATGAGGCCGGCGTGGAAGGCGCCTGACGCCCACAGCCCCAGGCAATACGGGCAGATCAGCAGCTCGCCGATGGCTCGGCGGACGCCCTCCCCGCGCGCGCGTTCCTCGACCTCAGCAGGGCTGCCACGGCCCTGGTAGGCGGTGAATGGAGCGCGGATGAAGCTGGTGACCTTGTCCTTGGCCAGCAGCCGCGACAGCTTGTGGGTGGCGGTGCCGATCAGCACCACGTCCTGCGCCGAGACGCTCGCCGGCAGACGGTCGGAGCGGTTTGCGGCGAGGAGAGCGCCGGCGAAGCCGGCGTTGAAGACCGCGGTCAGGGCTGCGTAGGTGCGAAAGGGCGGACGTTCATCGGGCTCGGCGTAGCCCTCGAACGCATCGCGGGCCTCTCTGGTCAGGCTGTCGACGCTCATCGATCAAGCGCTACCCAGGGCATCAGACGGGAAACGCGCGAGTGTGCGATGGCGCACAGACCGAGCCAACCCTCGAAGGTCCGATGAGGCCCTCGCCGGCCGCACGCTCGAACGTCCGTTGAGGCCGCGCCGGCGCCACGCTCGAATATCCGACGAGGCCCGCGCCGGCGCCTATCGTCGCCGCCGCAAACACTCGATCAGACGGGTGAGTGGCGACCCTCAACACCTGCTCTCCGCCGAAGAATGCGTGCTCATTCGTTCGAGCAGCCGCGCCGGTGGGGCTCGGTCCTCGGTCGTCGGGTGGCCGCGTCCCGCCGGTGGGGCTCGGTCCTCGGTCGTCGGGTGGCCGCGTCCCGCCGGCGGGGCTCGATCCTCGGTCGTCCGGTGGCCGCGTCCCGCGGGCGGGGTTCTATCCTCGATCGTCCGGTGGCCGCGTCCCGCCGACGGGGGCGGATCCTCGGCGGTCCGATTTCCGCGTCGCCACCGTCGCGCTCACCGCCGCCCACGAAGGGGGCGGGACATCCGGGGCGAATCGAAGTATTCACGAAGACCCATGTGACATTTGGGCCGGAACGAAGTATTCAAGAACGGGTAGAAGGAAGCCGGCGCGTTCGGCGTCTTTCCAGTCAGCCGCAGATTCGTCTCCGGCCAAACACCTCGAAAAGCATCGTTCGATGACCGTCGAACAATGCTATAATTCGATCTGTATCGAACTATGGATGATAAAGGGATTGCATTGGAAAATTTTGAAGTAGATCGGACCGCTTCCCCCCGGTCCGGCAAACACGAAACCACCAGGCGCCTCCGCGCGGGCACTACCAAGCGTAGGCCGGCTGCCGCGAATCGACGGCAGGCCCGCCGGCGCAGTGCGCATGCCGGCGCCGATGGCGCGGTCGAGGTGCGGACCACCGACGCCGATCGGGGCGCAGGCTCGCTCGAGTCGCTCGAGCTGTTCATGCGTAACGCCCGCGTCCACCCGCTGCTGACCGCGGCTGAGGAGGCCGAGCTCGCCAAGAGGATCGAGCGCGGTGACCTTGCCGCCAAGGAGCGGATGATCAACGCGAACCTCCGGCTCGTCGTCTCGCAGGCCCGGCGCTATCAGGGTCACGGCCTGCCGATGGAGGACCTGGTCCAAGAGGGAATGCTCGGCTTGATCCGCGCGGTCGAGAAGTTCGACTGGCGTCGCGGGTTCAAGTTCTCGACGTACGGCACGCTGTGGATCCGTCAGGCGATTCAGCGCGGCCTCCAGAACCATGGCCGGACGATTCGGGTGCCGGTGCACGTTTCACAGCGCCAGGTCAAGGTCCGCAAGATCGAGGGCGAGCTCAGCACCAAGATGGGTCGCGAGCCGACCGACGAGGAGATTGCGGCCGTGGCAGGGCTGCCGGTCGACGAGGTGATCGAGTTGCGCGAGCTCAGTCGGGCGATGACCAGCCTCGATCAGCCGGTCAGCGATGACGGCGAGACGGCGCTGGGCGATCTGCTCGCGAGCGATCGACCGGAGCCGATGCAGGAAGTGGCCGACCTCGAGCGCGACCAGCGCGTCAACGAGGCCGTGCGGCGACTGCCGGCGGCCGAGGCGAGCGTGATCCGGTTGCGGTTCGGCCTCGCAGGCGAAGAGCCCAGGACGCTCCGTCAGGCTGGATCGGAGCTCGGCATCACCGCCGAGCGCGCCCGCCAGCTCGAGGAGCAGGGCCTCCGGCGCCTGGCCGCCACCGCCGAGCTCGAGGGACTGAGCTTGGCCGCCTAATCGCGGCAGCGTAGTTTCAGAGGCGGGCCCGGGCAATCGTCCGGGCCCGCTCTCTTTAAGCGGCGCTTCGTGCGATCAGCACGTCACACGGCGCTCGCGCGCAGACGCGAGCGGGCAACGAGTACGCGGACCACGGCGCGACCGCGCCGGCCGCGCGCGGGTCGATCACGATCAGTGCCGCCTCGGTCTCCTCGGCGACGTCGATCACCGCATCGGCGGTGTCGCCACCGAGCAGATGGGCCGTGACGCCGAGTCCCTGCCGGCGCAGCTCGTCGGCGGCCGCGGATAGGCGCCGGTCGACCGCGTCGCGGTCGCTCAGCACCGGCCAGTAGCTCTCGACCAGGTGGACGTGCGCGTGGCGCACCGCCGCGAGGCCCGCCGCGACCGTGATCGCCGGCGAGTCCTCGCCGGCGCCGTACGCGTGGGCGACGATCACGTTGGCGGGCTCGGCCACGGCCTCCGCCCGTCCGTACCGGTGGGCGAAGTCCGCGACCTGCCGCCACATGCTGATCGCCGGGATCAGCAGTCCGCGTGCGGCGGCGGCGAGCACAAGCCGCAGCTGCGCGCTCGATTCGGGCCGCGCCGGCAGCTCGATCTCGAGCTCGAGCTGCGACCCCTCCCCATGGTGGACCGTGTCCCCGAGCCGTTCGAGCAGCCGCAGCGCGTCGGTGTTCTGGGCGAGCACGAGCGCGGTGAAGCGCTCGACGCCCTCCTCGCGGGCACGTTCCGCGAGGCGCTCGAGCAATTGCGAGCCCAAGCCGCGGTTCTGCCAGTCGTCGGCTACGACGATCGCGCACTCGGCGGCGTGCTCGCTCACACGCACGAACCGCGCGACGCCGATGGCCTCGGCCCCGTCCGGGTCGAGCGCGACCAGTGCCTCGTGGTCGTGGTGGTCGACCGCGGTCAGATGGGTTAGCTGCTGGTCGCTCAGCTCGGTCAACGGACTCTGGAAGCGGAGGTACCGCGACCGTTCGGACAGGCGGGCGAAGCCGGACCGCAGCAGCTCCCGATCGTCGGGCGTGAGCGGACGGATCACCACTGAGGAGCCGTCGCGCAACCGGGCGCGCGCGGACGCGGTCAACGGGAGCTCCGGGCCAAGGCGCTGCTCAGGGTCGAAGGGCGCCGGTTGGCGCGCCCGCGGTAGCCCGATCGGCGGCGTGGGCATGGTCCGCGATCGCCGGGATGATCTGGGGCCAGGCCGCCTCGGGGAGATCGTGACCCATCCCCTCGACGATCATCAGCCGAGCGCCAGAGATCGCGCGAGCGGTGGCCGTTCCGCCAGACTTACCCACCATCGGGTCCTTGGATCCGTGGATCACGAGCGTAGGCGCCGTGATCCTGCGCACCTCGTCGGTGCGATCGCCGGAGGCGATGATTGCTCCGAGCTGCCGACCCGAGGCCGCGGGGTCGTGACCGCGGTCATACGCGCGAGCGAGCATGTCGCGGATCCGCTCAGGGTCCTGTGGCAGGCCCGTGGAGCCGATCATCGCGAACATCCGCGACATGTGCTCGATATATGCGTCGCGCTCGGTTGGCGCTTCGCGCAGCAGGTAGGGGTAGATCCGAAACGCCGGCTGGCCCGTCCAGCGACTGCCGGTCATCGACATGATCGACACGAGCGAGCGAACCGACTCCGGGTGCCGAGCGGCGAGCGTCTGGGCGATCATCCCGCCCATCGACACGCCCACGACGTGGGCCGGCGCCAGATCGAGCTCGCGCAGCAGGCCGGCGGCGTCTCCAGCCATGTCCGACAGCAGGTACAGGACCGGGTCGATCTTCCGGCGCAGAAGCTGCGACGGGGTCGGCGGGCGGCCGTGGATCCGCGTCGAGCGCCCCATGTCGCGGTTGTCGAAGCGGACGACGTAGAAGCCGCGCCCGGCGAGCTGCTCGCAGAAGTCCTCAGGCCAACCGATCATCTGCATCCCGAGCCCCATGATCAGCAGCATCGGAGGGTCGTCCTCCTTGCCGAAGGTGTCGTAACAGAGCCTCACGGCCCCGCCGACGTCGCAGAAGGATTCAGATTGGTCGGCGGCGCCTGACGGCGGCGCCTTGGATTCAGATTGGTCGGCGGCGCCTGACGGCGGCGCCTTGGGCTCAGCCATAGAGCGCCTCGAACACGTCCGCGTACCGTTCGTTGACGACGTTGCGCTTGAGCTTCAGCGTCGGCGTCAGCTCGCCGCCCTCCTGGGTGAGGTCGTGGTCGAGCAGCGCGAACTTCTTGATCTGCGCGACCTGCGCGTACTTGGCGTTGGCGCGGTCGAGCACGTCCTGGATCAGCTCGCGGACCTCCTCGCGCTCGACGAGCTCGGCCATGTCCTCGGGCAGCTCACGCTCGCGCGCCCATGGTCCGATTTCCTCGGGGTCGAGCGTGATCAGCGCCACCGGGTACGGGCGCCGGTCGCCGTGCATGATCGCCTGGGAGATCCAGCGCGACTGCTTGAGATCGTTCTCGAGATTCGCGGGAGTCAGGTTCTTGCCGCCGGCGGTGATGATGATGTCCTTCTTGCGGCCGGTGATCGTCAGGTAGCCGTCGTCGTCGATCGAGCCGAGGTCGCCGGTCAGCATCCACCCGTCCTCGGTGAACGTCTCGCGGGTGGCTTCGGGGTTGCGCCAGTACTCGCGAAACACGTTTGGCCCCTTGATCAGGACCTCGCCGTCGTCGGCGGTCTTCAGCTCGACTCCTGGCAGCGGGCGCCCGACGGTCCCGAGCTTCACGTGCTCGAGCGTGTTGACCGTGCCGAGCGCGGACGTCTCGGTCATGCCCCAGCCCTCGAGCACCGGCACTCCGCACGCGTAGAAGAACTGAAGGATCCCGACCGAGATCGGGGCGGCGCCCGAGACGGCCTTTTCGAGCTTGCCGCCGAACAGCGCACGGACCTTGCCGTACAGGGCCTCCTCGGCCCGGTCGTAGCCGGCGCTCAGCTCCGCGGGCACGTCCTCACCGCGCCGGCGCATCTCCAGCACCTTCATGCCGAGCTGCACGGCGTCCTGGAGCTGCTGCTCGCTCTCCGCCATCGACAGCGCCAGCGCGTACAGCTTCTCGAAGATCCGCGGGACCGACGGGAAGTACGTCGGCGTGGTCTGCATGGTCTCGGCGATGATCTGCTGGGTGTCGCCGCCCCAGTAGACGATCCCGGTGCCGACGTCGAACGAGGCGAGCTGCACGGTCAGGGCGAACACGTGGGCCAGTGGCAGGTACAGGTAGCTCAGGTCCTCCTCGGTGACGAACCCGATCTCCTGGCACATCACCCCGACCGAGGCGCAGTTTCCGTGACTGAGCACGACGCCCTTGGGCGCTCCCGTCGTCCCCGACGTGTAGATGATCGTGTACGGGTCGCCGGGCGCGACCTTCTCGCAGCGCCGGTCGAGCTCTGAGCGGTCGTCTCCGCGGGCCTGCTCGCGCAGCTCGTCGAGGCCGATCTCACCGCTGCCCTCGCCGTCGCCGGACCCTGAGCCGGGGTCGATGACGACCACCTGCTCGAGCTGCTCGAGGCCACCTCTGACCTGATCGATCTTGGCCGCCTGGCCGGCGTCCTCGCAGATCACGATCCGCGACTCGGAATTGCCCGCCACCCACTCGCACTCCTCAGGCGAGTTCGTCGGGTAGACCGGCACGACCACCGCGCCCGCGCGGGAGATCGCGAGGCTCGAGAACGTCCACTCCGGCCGCGTGTTCGCCAGCAGCGCCACCCGGTCGCCGGGCTGGATCCCGAGACCGACGAGTCCGAGCGCGATCTCGTCGACGATCTTGGAGACCTCGGCGAACGTCAGCTCACGCCACTCACCGTCGCTCTGGTACTTGACAGCGAGCCGGTCTGGGCGGCGCTCCGCCGCGTTCGCAGCCGCTCGCGCGATCGTCCTGTTGACGGCGTCTACCGCCTCTGTCGCCATCTATCGACCTCCTCGCTTCGTTGCTTCCCGCGCTTATGATCCTGACAGGTCGAGGCCGAGCAGCCGCTTCGGGCACCCCGCCGGCGATCCGCCGCTAGTGGCGCGCGCTCCACTGGGCCATCCGCACGAACAGCTCGGGACGCGTGAGCGCCGGCAGGGAGGGGTCGAGCTCGCGGTAGATCGTGGCGACGTTGACCGCGATCCGCTCGGGGTCGCCCCAGTCGCGGAAGTCGGTCAGGTCGATGTCGTCGGCGGCCGCGGTCTCCTCCATGCCGGCGTCGAACCGCTGCCGCGCCTCGTCGCGGACGTACGCGAGGTAGCGCTGGACGTCGCGGACGCCCGACTCGTCGGTCACCGGACCGTGCCCGGGGACAATCACGCGTGCGCCTAGCTCGAGGATGCGGTCGCACGCCGTAAGCCAGTTCGCCACCGGACCGTCCCACATGATCGGGGTGCCCTCGATGAACAGGAGGTCGCCGGTGAACACGACGCCCGCGTCGGGTACGTGCGCGATCGTGTCCCCGAGGGTGTGCGCGGGCCCAAGCTCGATCAGGTGCACGCCGCGGTCGCCGACCCGGAGCTCGTGAGCACCCGAGAACGACTCGGTCGGCAGCCGCTCAATGACCGAGGCGAAGTCGAACCGGCGCATCGCCCGCGCGGCGAACGCGTCGAACTCCGGCCCGAGGTCGAGCTCGTTGAACAACAGGTTGACGGCCGCGGGCGGCGCGGCGCGCATGTCCGCGATCGCGGCGGCGCTGGCCACGATCGGGATGCCGTCCGGGAGCAGCGAGTTGCCGAACCAGTGGTCGCCGTTGCCGTGCGTGTTGAACGCCTGCGCGATCGGGTTGCGGTCGGTGACCGGCGCCATCGCGCCGAGCATGTCGCGCGTGAGGCGCAAGTCGAAAAGCGTGTCGACGAGCAGCGAGGTGCCTCCCGCGGTGATCAGGCCGGCGTTGCTCCAGCCCCAGCCGCCGTCGGGCTGGAGGTACGCGTACAGCCCGTCCCCGAGCTCATGCAGCCCGCGCTCGTACGCGATCTTCACGCGCTCACCGTCTCAGAATTCCGGTTCGGCCGGGAGGCCCACGTAATTCTCGGCGAGGCTCCGCGCCGCCGCCTCGGAGTGCTCGATGTATTCGAGCCGGCCGAGCTGGAGCTGGCGCTCGAACGGCCCCCCGCCGAGGTCGTGGAGCATCTGCGTCATGTAGTTCGAGAAGTCCTGGGCGCGCCACACCCGGCGCAGAGCAGCGGTCGAGTACCCGTCGAGGACGTCGGTCCGGCCCTCGCGGACCAGCTTCGCCAGGCCCGGCGCGAGCAGGCGGACGTCGTTGACCGCGAGGTTCAGCCCCTTGGCGCCGGTCGGCGGGACGATATGGGCCGAGTCGCCGGCGAGGAACAAGCGGCCGTGCTGCATCGGCTCGGCCACGAACGAGCGCATCGGCGTGATCCCCTTCTCGAACACGGGACCCACGTTGACGTCTCCGAGCCGGGTGCGGAGCTCCCCCCAGATCCGGTCGTCGGGCCAGGCCTCGATGTCCTCGTCGGCCGGAACCTGGAGATACAGGCGGCTGACGTGCGAAGAGCGCATCGAGTGCAGCGCGAACCCGTGCTCGTGCCACGCGTAGATGAGCTCGTCGGTGGCGGGTGCGGCGTCGGCGAGGATCCCGAGCCAGCCGAACTCGTATACGTACTCGTACTCGGTCAGGTGCTCGGCGATCGTCGGGCGGCTCACGCCGTGGAATCCGTCGCAGCCCGCGATCGCGTCGCAGACGAGCTCGTCCTCGTGGTTGTCGTGGGCGAACGTGATCCTTGGCGTGTCGGAGTCGAGGTCTCCGAGAGCGACCTCGGAGACTTCGAAGCGCACGTCGGCGCCGCGCTCGAGCAGCGCGGCGACCAGGTCCTTGACGACCTCCTGCTGGCCGTAGATCGTGATGTGCCGGCCCGTGAGCGCGGTCATGTCGAGGTGATGGTTGCGTCCCTGGTGGCGCAGGTAAATGCCCGAGTGCTCGATGCCCTCGCGGTCGAGCCGGTCGGCGACGCCGAGGTCGCGCAGCAGGTTCACGGTGTTCTGCTCGAGCAGCCCGGCCCGGACGCGCTTCTCGACGTACTCCCGTGTGCGCGCCTCGAGTACGACGCACTCGATGCCCTCGCGCTGGAGCAGCATCGCGAGCGTGAGCCCTGCGGGACCGGCCCCGACGATGCCTACCTGGGTGCGCACGGGCGCGAGTCTATTCGTGCGCTGACACGAGGATCACGTCGAGGGTCCGAGGCCCGGGGACGCCCTTGACGCGCACCATCTCGATGTCCACGGTCGCCGACGGGCCCGAGATGAACGTCAGCGGACGTACCGGATCCAGGACGGCCAGCGCCTCCGGGACCGAGCTGACGATCTGCTCGGTGCGGACCACGCACAGGTGGTAGTCGGGGAGGAGCGTCAGCGCCCGGCGGCCCATGCCGGGGCCGCCGTCGAGCACGATCGTCCCGGTCTGGGCGATCGCGAGCGCGCAGATGGTGAGCACCCCGTCGGCGTCGTCCAAGGTTTGGTTATCGAGCGGCGGGTCGTCTTTTAGTGGATTTGTTTTCGGTGATAGCCAGCCCTCGGGGACGCCATCGGGCGTGATCACGTTGCGGGCACCGCGATCCTCGAGCGTTGCCCGGACGGCGGCGGCGAGCTCGGCCGGCGGTTGTGTGGATGGCGCGGGCGTCGTAGTGCGCGAGGCGCTCGAGGAACTGGTCGAGCCCGTCGTCGGTCGCGGTCCGGTAGTCGCGGGGGATGTCCTTTGGATGCGGTGGTGCCGGGGCGGGGGCCAGTGCGGACCGGACGCGCGCGAGCACCTCCTCGCGGGCGCTCATTTCTGCCCCCGGGTCCTCGTCCACCAGTCGCGGAACGGCTCGGGCGGTGGATCGGGGAGGTCTCGGGTGCGGGTCCATGCCGACAGCGGCGGAGGCGCGGCGCGCTTGATGAACCGCATCAGCGGGGCGAGCTTGAGCGCAAGCGTCCAGCGCCGGCGCCCGCTCATCGCCTGGGCCGCCGCGGCGAACGTCGCGTCCTGCAGCTTGTGGCGCTCCGCTTGCACGGCGTCGTGGCGGAGCTTGACGAGCACGGTCGGGATATCGATCTCGACCGGGCAGACCTCGTAGCAGGCGCCGCACAGCGAGGACGCGAACGGAAGCTCGGGAGCATGCTCGACGCCGACCAGCAGCGGCGTGAGGATCGCGCCGATCGGGCCTGGGTACGTGGCGCCGTACGCGTGCCCGCCGGTCCGCTCGTACACCGGACAGACGTTCAGGCAGGCGGCGCACCGGATGCAGCGCAGCGCCTGGCGACCGGTGCGGTCGGCCAGCGCGCGGGTCCGGCCGTTGTCGAGCAGGACGATGTGGACGATTGTGGTCCGTCACCGGGGGTGACGCCGGTCCACACCGAGTTGTACGGGTTCATCCGCTCGCCGGTCGCGGAGCGCGGCAGCAGCTGGAGGAACACCTCGAGGTCGCTGAACGCGGGGATCAGCTTCTCGATCCCGACGACGCTGATCAGGGTCTCCGGCAGCGTCAGGCACATCCGCCGTTGCCTTCGACTCAGCGACGAGCAGCCCGCCGGTCTCGGCGATCGCGAAGTTCGCGCCGCTGACCGCGACCTTGGTTTTCAGGAACAGACGTCTGAGGTGGAGGCGGGCGGCCTCGGCGAGCGCGTGCGGGTCGTCGGTCAGGTCCGCGGTGCGTCGCTCATCCGTCGAGGAAGATCCGGCGGATCTCGGCGCGGTTGCGGTGAAGCGCCGGCACCACGATGTGGCTCGGCCGGTCGTGCGACAGCTGGATGATCAGCTCGGCGAGGTCGGTCTCGTGCGCGGCGATGCCGGCGTTCTCGAGCGCTTTGACGAGGCCGATCTCCTGGGTCGCCATCGACTTGACCTTGATGACCTCGCGGTGGCCGGTCGCCTTCACGAGCTCGGTGACGATCGCGGACGCCTCGGTGGCGTCGCGGGCCCAGTGGACGTGGGCGCCCCGCGCGGTGGCCTTCCGTTCGAACTGCTCGAGGTAGTCGTCGAGATGCTCCAGGACCTCGTCCTTGATTGCGGCGCCGGCGTGGCGCAGCTCCTGCCAGTCGGGCGTTTCCGCGACCAGCCCGGCCCGTCGCTCCCTGATCGTGGTCGTGGCCTTGCGGACGTTGCGGCGGAGTTGCGAATTCTCGACGGCGCGCTTGGCGTTCTCGGGGAAATTCGGCCCCGCTCGCCCGTCCTCGCTCCAGATGAGGTCGCCGGTGCGCTCAGCGGGCGGGTCACCGGTGGGGTGGGTGGCGCTCACGCCGCCGCTCCCTCCGTGCTGGCCAGGATCTCGGCGAGGTGTAGCGTGCGCACGCCGGCGCGGATCCGGCTGAGGCCGCCGCCGATGTGCATCAGACACGAGCGGTCGCCGGCGCACAGCACCTCGGCGCCGGTCTCGATCACCGACTCCATCTTGTCGGCGAGCATCGCGGCCGACACGTCGGGGTTCTTGATCGAGAACGTGCCGCCGAACCCGCAGCACTCCTCGTCGCGCGGAAGCTCGACCAGATCGATTCCGCGCACGTTCTTCAGCAGGCGGAGCGGGCGGTCGCCGACGCCGAGCATCCGGATCGAGTGGCAGGTCGGGTGATAGGTGACACGGTGGGGGAAGTAGGCGCCGACGTCGTCGGTGTTCAGGACGTCGATCAGGAACTCGGACAGCTCGTAGGTCTTCGCGCCGACGGCCTCCGCGCGCGTGGCGAGCACCTCGTCGCCGGCGGCGCGGGCGACCATCGCTTGCTGGTGGCGGATCGCGCCGGCGCAGGAGCCGGACGGGACGACGACCGCGTCGTAACCCTCGAACACGTCCACGTATCTGCGTACCAGCTTCGGTTCGAAGTAGCCGCTGTTCGCGTGCATCTGGCCGCAGCAGGTCTGCTCGAGCGGGAACTCGACCGGCTGGCCGAGCCGCTCGAGCAGCATCACGGTCGCCTTGCCGGCGTCGGGGAACAGGGCGTCGACGAGGCAGGTGCTGAATAGCGCTACACGCATACGCGGTGCATCGTAGACGCGGCAACTCTGCGACAGATGTGCGTCTTTGTCGCCGCGGTGGGCGGTGGCGGCCGCACACTCTCAATCGTGCCCGCCGGCCGGGTGCAATCTGCTCGCATGCCCCCCGATCCGACCCCGGCTAACCCCTCACTCGCCCCACCCCCGGCGGTGAATGCGGATTCAGCCACCGCCCGTGTGGCTAACTGCGCGGTCGACCAGGGGTGGCGGCCGAAAGTTGGGTTAGCCCGGTGACGAGCGGGTGGCGAGATCGGGAGATCGCGCGAATTACCTCGAAGCAGCGGACGCTCGCGACCGCGGAGCAGTTATACGCGCGCGGGATCAGCAAGCGGGCGATCGAGTACCGGCTCATCGCCGAACGGCTGCACATCGTCTTCCGCGGGGTCTACACGGTCTCGCCCGGCGAGCTCCCACCGCTGGCGCTTGAACAGGCGGCGCTGTTGGCATGCGGCCAGCAATGCTTCATCAGCCATCGTTCAGCCGCCTTCGTCTGGGGACTTCGCAAGATACCGCCGACACAGGTCGAGGTCTCGGTGGTGGGTCGATCCTGCGACTCACGCAACGGCATACGCATACACCGGATCCAGTCGATCGAGCGGTCTGAACGACAGCCACACGAGGGCCTATGGATCAGCTCGCCGGCACGCGCGGTCCTGGAGGTGGCCGCCAGCGCCTCCGGCGACGAGGTTGCGGACATCGTCAACGAGGGTCACGGGCTCCGCCTGTTCGCTCCGCGCGACCTGGAGGCGGTGTTGCGGCGCAACCGCGGGCGCCGCGGCGTCGCGAAGCTGGCCGAGGTGCTCGGCGACGAGGACGCGATGACGATCACCCGTTCTCGGGCCGAGAGGCCATTCCTGAAGCTGATCCGCGATGCCCGCTTGCCTACGCCCGAGGTGAATCAGAGGCTCTGTCGATTACTCGCCCGACTTCATGTGGCGGCGGGAGCGTCTGATCGTGGAGCTGGACAGCTATCAGTACCACGCCGGTCCGGCCGCCCGGATAGCTCAGGCAGCGCGCCGGCCGGACTCGCGGCGATCGATTTCGGCCCGGACGACCGGAGCGACCTCCGTCCCGAACAGCTCGATCGAGCGCATGACGTCCTTGTGCGCGACGGCCCCGACGCTCATCTGCCCGATGTAGCGCTGATGGCCGAACAGCTCGTGCTCGAACAGGATCTTCTCGGTCACCTGCTCGGGCGAGCCGACCGCTAGCGCGCCGCGGGGTGAGCGGAGCGCGTCGTACTCGGGCTGGCCCGACGGCGGCCAGCCGCGTTCGCGGCCGATCCGGTTCATCATCGCCAGGTACGAGGCGGCGAACGCGCCGTTGGCGTCCTGTTCGGTGGCGCCGACGAACGCGTGGGTGTTGATCCCGACCGTGGTCTGCGCCGGGTCGTGTCCGGCGGCCTCGAACGCCCGGCGGTAGAGCTCGACGAGTGGCACGAACCGCTCTGGCTCGCCGCCGATGATCGCGATCGTCAGCGGCAGCCCGAGCGCGCCGGCGCGGACCACCGACTGCGGCGTTCCGCCGACGGCAACCCACACCGGCAGGCGATCCTGCACCGGGCGCGGCCACACGCCCGCGTCGTTCAGCGGGGCGCGATGGTCGCCGGACCAGGTCACGCGCGTGGACTCGCGGATCTTCAGCAGCAGCTCGAGCTTCTCGGCGAACAGCGCGTCATAGTCGTCGAGGTCGTAGCCGAACAGCGGGAAGGATTCGATGAACGATCCGCGTCCGGCCATGATCTCGGCGCGGCCTCCGGAGATGAGGTCGAGTTCGGCGAACTGCTGGAACACGCGGACGGGATCGTCCGAGCTGAGCACGGTGACCGCGCTCGAGAGGCGGATCCGCTCCGTTCTCGCAGCGATCGCTGCGAGCGCGACGGCGGGGGAGGAGACGGCGAAATCGGGACGGTGATGCTCGCCGACCGCAAACACGTCCAGGCCGAGTTGGTCGGCGAGCGTTGCCTCCTCGAGCAGGTCGTGCATCCGCTGCTCGGGGCTGACGCCCGAAGCGAGATCGGCGAAGGTGGCGAGTCCAAGTTCCATGATGCCTTGAGGATAGCAGGTAGTTGTCCACACAACTATCACCTGAACGGACGTAAATCCTCGGTGGACGAGGGGGAGGCGATCAGCTCGGAGTCTCTTGCAGTGCCGCCGTGGCCGTCGAGAGCTGGCGCGCCCTGGTCTTGGCGGCGCCGACCGCCGCGGTCAACGTGTCGAGGTCGTACACGCCGTAGTGGCGCCGGCCGTTGATGAAGAAGGTCGGGGTGCCGGACACTCCGCTCTCGTCGGCGCTGGCGACGTCTTCGCTGACGCGCTGGGCGTATTCGCGGCGGTGCAGCTCGTCCCGGAATCGGTTGACGTCGAGGCCCAGCTGCTCGGCGTAGCGCGTGAGATCCCGCGGCGTCAGCTCACCCTGGTGCGCGAGCAGCGTGTCGTGCATCTCCCAGAACTTGCCCTGGGCGGCGGCGGCTTCGGATGCCTCGGCCGCGACTTGGGCACTGGGGTGGACGTCGTTGAGCGGGAGGTGGCGCCAGACGTACCGAACGTCGTCGCCGTGGGAGGCCAGCAGCTCGCGAATCGAGCTCTCGGCCTGACCGCAGTACGGACACTCGAAGTCCCCGTACTCGACCAACGTCACCAGGGCGTCTTCGGGGCCGCGGATGTGGTCGTACTCGGGGTCGACGTCGGCCACCAGGTCGAGGATGTCCTCGGCGGTCCGGGCGACCTGGCGCGCGCGGAGCGCGTCGGGCAGCCGCCTCACCATCCGGGTCAGCGCCCACGCCACCGCGGGCGCCACGATCACCGTGCACAGCGCTCCGAGCTTTGCCTCGTCGAGCGTCGTACCGGTGAAGGCCAGGCTCGAGACGAGCAGCGACACGGTGAAGCCGATGCCGGCGCACGCGCCCGCGGTCAGCAGCACCGGTTCGCTGATCGGCGAGCGCGGTCCGTGCAGCGCGGGTCGCGATGCGATCCAGGAGCCGGTGAACACGCCGATCGGCTTGCCGACGACGTATCCGAGCAGGATCCCCCAGGTGATCGGCGACGAGACCGCAGAGCTCATGAGCTTCGACGTGATGTGAATGCCGGCGTTGGCGAGCGCGAACAGCGGCACGATCACGTAGCTCGTCCATGGATGCAGCTCGTACTGCAGCCGTTCGTTGGGCGAGATCGCCGACTGCAGGCTCTGCTGTGCCGAGCGCGCGAGCTCGGGGGTCGGTTGCTCGCGAAACTCGCGCGTCAGCGCGGTCGCCCGCTCGAGGTCCTCGCGGGATGGCGGATACGCGCTGGTGGCGAGCCCGATGGCAAGGCCGGAGATCACGGGGTCGATCCCCGACTTGAACATCGCGACCCAGATCGCGATCGCGAGGCCGACCGAGACGGGGGCCCGCCCGAACGGGGCATAGCGCAGCGCCACCAGCAACCCGAACAGCGCGAGCGCGATGCCGAGCGCCATCACGGAGACGTGGGTGGTGTACACGGTCGCGATCACGACGAGAGCCGCCAGGTCGTCGACAACTGCGAGCGTGAGCAGGAACACCCGGATCCGCGTCGCGGTCCGTGGCGTCACCAGCGCCACCGCCGCCAGGGCGAACGCCGTATCGGTCGACATCGCCGCCCCCCAACCGTGCCCGCCGGCGCGGCCGGCGTTGAACGCCAGGTAGATCAGGACCGGCACCGTGATGCCGCCGATCGCGGCGAACACCGGGATCGCGAGCCGGCGGCGCTCCCGCAGCTCTCCGAGGTCGAGCTGGCGCTTGGCCTCGAGGCCGACCACGAGGAAGAACAGCGTCATCAGCCCCTCGTTGACCCACGTGCGGAGTTCCGCCGCGATCCCGGTGGTCCCGATCCGGATCGAAAGCCCGGTCGACCACACCGACTCGTACGTGTGCCACCAGGGCGAGTTCGCCCACAGCAGCGCGGCGATCGCGGCGCCGAGCATGACGAACGCCCCGCCCGCCTCGGTGCTCAGGAAGCTCCGCACCGGCGCGGCGAGGTTCCGCGCCCACGCGGTCCGGCCGACGTAAGGTATGGCCTCTGTGCTGACGCTCATCGCGCGTGTTACTCGACCAGCGGCGGATCGCGCAGGTTCGAGTTGATCTGGTGCGACAGCGCCTCCGAGGCCGCGCGCTGCGCGAGGCGCCGTTGCTGCTCGTCGTCGTGGTCGATCAACACCGACTCGTAGGCGTCTGCGGCGATCTGGTAGCGCTCTCGCTCGCGCTCGGTGTCCTGCGCGGCCTGCCGGCGCAGGAGCTCGGCCCGCTCGGCGACCGTGGCCGCGGGCTCGTCCGGCGAGTGGACCTCTTCGTACTCGACCTCGCGGTCGAATGTGAAGCGACGCTCGCCGCTGGCGACCGGACGGAGGGCGACGCGGTAGATCGTGATCGCGCCGTCGTCCTCGACGCGGGTGTAGATCTCGAAGCGGCTGTACGGCTGGATCGTCGTCAGCCATTGCCGGCGCCGGTCCTCGATCTGGGCGTTGCCCCGGCCCTCGATTGAGTTGGCGGTTAGCTCGGCGACGTGGACCCAGCCCCAGTGGGTGACGACAAGGGTCGCCCCGACGACGATGATCGCGATGCTGAGCCCGTCGATCCCGCTCGAGACGGCATCGATCAGTCCGAGGAGGACGAGCAGCGACCCGAGAATCAGCGATGCCGCGGTGAGCGTCGCGCCGGTGCCGACGATCCGGCCGCGCGACCGGCTCGGCACGAGCTCCTCGGGCCGTCCGACGGCCTCCGGGAGGTTCGCGAGATCGCCGGAAAGCAGCCGCTCGTCAGGCTGGCGGTCGACGAACTCCGCCGGGCTCGCTTCATCGGTCATATGCGCTCAAGGTACTCCTCGACGACGCTCCGTTCGAGGGTGTCGCGGAACGACACCATGGTGCGTCCTCAGCAGCGCAGGCGGGTGCCTAAACTTTGCTATGGCGAATGTACGCGCCGGATGGATCGGCGAGCGCCACAGAATCCCGACCCTGAAAGGGGGGGAACGATGCCAGTGTTTTTCTTCACAGTCGAACAGCAGGAGCGGGCGATCGTCGAGCGGTTCGGCAAGTTCGTACGCGTCGCGGGTCCCGGGCTCCAGACCAAGACGCCGTTCGTCGAGCGTGTGGCTGGACGGATGAGCCTGCAGGTCGAGCAGCTGAACTCGGAGATCGAGACCAAGACCAAGGACAACGTGTTCGTGCGTGTCAAGCTCGCGGTCCAGTACAAGGTCGGCCCTTCGGACCAGCAGGTCCAGGACGCCTACTTCAAGCTCGACAGCCCCGAGGTCCAGATCCAGTCCTACGCGTTCGACGTGGTCCGCTCGCACATCCCGAGCATGGACCTCGACGAGGCCTACGCCGACGCCGACACGATCGCCATGCACATCCAGGAGACGCTTCACCGGCAGATGGCCGACTACGGCTACGAGATCGTCAAGGCGCTGATCACGAACATCGAACCCGACCAGCGGGTCAAGGACGCGATGAACAACATCAACGCGTCGCAGCGCAACCAGATCGCGGCGGCGGCCCAGGGCGATGCGCAGAAGACGCTCGCGGTCAAGAAGGCCGAGGGCGAGCGGGAGACCATGCGTCTTCAGGGCGAGGGCGTGGCCGCCGAGCGCAAGGCGATCGCCGAGGGATTGCACGAGTCGCTCGAGATCATCGCCCAGCATGGGCTCGACATGCGGGAGGCGATGGCGCTCGTCGCCCTCACCCAGTACACCGACATGATCCGAGCGCTCGGCGAAGGCGCGAAGACCAACACGATCCTGCTGCCGCACTCGCCGAGCGCCGTCGGGGACCTGATGTCTCAGATTCGCGACGGCATCCTCGTCGGCGATCTCGCCAGCGGTCCGTCGAACAACGCCGGCAACAATGCCAGCCTCCCGCCAGGCCGGCGCGCGGAACCGCCACAAAGCTGACCTAACGGCTCAGCGGGCCTCGGGCGAGAGTTAAACTGGACCGGTGAGTGACCGCGGAGCGAGTGTCCCGACGCGTCTGGCGGTGTTGGTGGGGATCGTGCTGCTCCCATTCGCGAGCCTGCTCAGTGGCACGATCATGTTCGTGCCGCTGCTCGCGCTGCCGGCGCTGTTCGTGATTCCGGGGCTGCTGTTCGGCGACGGGGGCTCGCCGCCGGATCGTCCAGACAGCGACGACGGCGGCGGAGGAGGGCCCCCGCGACGGCCCGACCCGCCACCGGAGCCGCCGAGCGCCGGTCCGCCGTTGCCCGACGCCGACCAGGGCCGCGTACGAATGCGCGACCACAATCGCGCGCGTCGTCCGTCGCCGGTGCGACGAGGCTCGCCGCGGCACCCGGAACGGACTCCCACGCGGATCCGCCCGCGCCGCAGCTGGCACGGATAAAGACCCCACGCCTGAGGTAAGGGGTCGACGCTCGAAACTAAGTGGGGTGCGGCCCCTATCGACTGCGATCTCCCGATGTGTGACGGTACGGCTTAGCCCACACTCACTGTGTGATTTACGCCGACCTCAAGGAGACAGAGATGGGAACCGCAACTGAATCCCGCGCCCAGCGGATCGCCGGCAGGATCAAGCGTCTGTGGAGCGAGCTCGACTACGTAGAGCGGCGCGTGCTCGAGAACCAGACCGGCGTGCCGTTCATCACGCCCGAAGAGCGTCGCCGGAGCCGCGCGCGCGTCGCCCAACTCGAGTACCTGTACCGCAGCTAATGACCATCTCGGCGGCCGCGCCGCGCGGCCGCCGAGCGCTCGGACGGACCTCAGCCTGATCTGCACTCCGTCCCCCGCATTAGACCTACGCCGGTCGAGGGGATAAGATCGCGCCCTTCTTACTGAGGGTGTCTAAGGAGGGTAGATGGCTGATTTAGCGACCCCACCGGTCCAACGGTCCGCCGATCTCGATGTCGAGGGGCTCGACCGGGGAGTTGGGTTCCTCGGGCTTCTCTGGGCGTCCGAGGGCTCGATCATCGGGTCCGGTTGGCTGTTCGGAGCGCTTGTCGCCGCGACCTACGCCGGTCCTTCGGCGCTCATCGGATGGATCATCGCCTCGTTGATCGTGATCCTGCTCGCGCTCGTGCACGCCGAGCTCGGAGGACTGTTCCCGGTCAGCGGCGGCACCAGCCGGTTCCCGCACTACGCGTTCGGCAGCTTCGCCGGCGCATCGTTTGGATGGGCGTCGTATCTGCAGGCGGCGACCGTCGCACCGATCGAGGTACTCGCGGCGATCCAGTACCTGTCGACGGCGCACTGGGCACGGCACTTCTTCCACAGCCACGTCGTGAACGGCATCTCGGCGAACACGCTTTCCGGCAGCGGCATCATCGCGGCGGTCATCCTGATGTTCATCTTCGTCACCCTCAACCTCGTCGGCATTCGCTGGCTGGCGCGGGCGAACACCGGGATCACCTCGTGGAAGGTGTTCATCCCGGTGCTGACGATCATCGTGTTGCTGGTGTCGAACTTCCACGGCTCTAACTTCAGCAAGGGGGGCGGCTTCTTCGTCCATGGCGCCGCGATCAAGTCGATCCTGATCGCGATCCCGTCGGGCGGGATCGTGTTCGCCTTGCTCGGATTCGAACAAGCCGTCCAGTTGGGCGGCGAGGCCAAAAACCCCCAGCGCGACCTGCCGCGCGCCGTGATCCTGTCGATCCTGATCGGCGCGGGCATCTACATCCTGCTCCAGGTCGCGTTCATCGGTGCGCTCGGCCCGACCTTCCTGCACGTGCATGGGCCGTGGACGAACCTGGGTAGCTCCAACAGCAATCCCGCGGTGGTCCAGCTCAACGCCGGTCCGTTCTACACCGTGTCCAAGATCGCCGGGCTGTCGTGGCTCGCGTTCCTGCTCAGGCTCGACGCGGTGATCTCGCCGGCCGGGACGGGCCTGATCTACACGACGTCCTCCGCCCGGCTCAGCTTCGCCCTCAGCCGGAACGGGTTCGTTCCGTCGGCGTTCGAGAAGACGGACTCGCGGACCAAGGTGCCCGTGTTCGGGGTCATCTTCGCGGCCGTCCTCGGTCTGCTGTTCCTGCTCCCGTTCCCGAGCTGGAGCGCGCTCGTCGGTGTCGTCACGAGCGCGTCCGTGCTGATGTACTCCGCCGCGCCACTGGCGCTGGCGGCGCTGCGCAAGCAGAAACCGGAGCTCGAACGCGTCTACCGGCTGCCCGCTGCGGACTTCCTGGCGCCGCTGGCGTTCGTGTGCGCGAGCTGGATCATCTACTGGGCCGGCTGGGAGACCTACACGACGCTGATGCTGGCGATGATCATCGGCTACGCCCTGATTGCCGCCTCGTACGCGTTCAAGCTCAACCCCAAGGCAGCGCCGATGGACTGGGACGCCGCGTGGTGGATCATCCCGTACCTGCTCGGGATGCTCGTGATCTCGTACTTCGGCGACTTCGGTGCCGGCGGGATCATCGGCGGCATCGGGTTCTTCCACAAGGTGCTCGACCAGGGCGGGAACGACGACCTCGGGTTGTGGGGCGGCTTGCTCGCGGTCGCCGTCTGGAGCCTGATCATCTACTACGTCGCGATCTCCAAGCGTCTGCCGGGCGACAAGGTCGATGAGTACGTGGCCGAGGTCTACCCGCCGCCGGTGACGGAGTAGGCGCTCGCGCTTTCAGCTTGTTGGCTGCCCCGCCTCGTGCGGGGCAGTCTGCATCTATGGCCTCGTCGCGCCGGGCGGGCGGGGTGGTCGCGCCCGTGCCGATCACGCGGGCCAGGGACGCAGGTCCCTGGCGGCGCGAGCGGCGCGCGAGCCGAGGCTCGTGCGGCTGCACTCGTTGTAGAGCGGCCCCGTCCCATCCGTGAGCAAGAGCCACGCCTGAGCCACGCCGGCGGCCGCCACCGGGCCCGGATCGGCGAGCCTGTCGGCGAGCGCGCTCAGCTGTTCGCCGGCCGACGCCACCCGCGACCGGTCCGGCCTGATCCGGCCGGATGGGCGATGGACGCCCTCGCGAGCCTCCCCTAGGACTCGGCGAAACGCGCCGGCGATCGACTGCCGGCGCTCGAATTCGGTGAGCTCCCGGGCGCGGAGCGCGAGCGCCGCGCTTGCCTCGGGCGGAGTACCGCCGGCCAGCGCGCGGTCGAGCGGCCGCGGGTGCCAGCGCGCCGTCAGCCGATCGCGCACGCTCGGGCGACTGGCGAGGATCGGACCCCGCAGGGAGCTGCCGCCGACGAGCACCGTCGGGCGCTCGGGGTCTGTCTTCGGATGATTCGGATGCGTGTTGTGATGTTGTCTCATGACCATCAAAAATCTTACGCCGGTCACGGTGACCTGTCAAGTCCTTTCGCCGGTCACGCGGCTAGAATCGAACCGGTGAGCCATGATCAGCCTTCCTGGTATCCCGGGGGCCCCGAGAGCAAGCCGGCCCCGGGGCCGCTGCTCCGGGTCCAGGCGTTTCTGAACACGCGCGACGTCGAGGAGGCGACCGACCTGCTCGCGGAGCCGGCGCCGGCGCTCGAGTGGTTGATCGACGCGGGCGTCGTCGGTCGCGGCAGCGTGGTGACGGAAGCGGACCTAGAGCTCGCGCGTGACGTGCGTGACTCCCTGCGCAGCCTGCTCGAGACCGACGGGAACGCTCCCGAGCGACGCGCCGAAGACCTGGAGGCGCTGCGGAAGCTAACGGCCGAGCACAGCGCGAGGCTCACGGTGGGCGACGGCGGGGTGCTCGGGATCGAATCCGCCGGCGACGGCAACCTCGGCGACGGTCTATTTCAGCTGCTTCTGATCATCCGCGCCGCCCAGGTCGACGGCAGCTGGTCGCGGATGAAGACGTGCGCGAATCCCGATTGCCACTGGGTCTTCTACGACCGGTCGCGCAACCAGCAGGGCAACTGGTGTGACATGGCCGTGTGCGGCAACCGCCTGAAGAACCGCCAGCTCCGAGCCCGCCGGCGCTGACGGTCGTAGCGTCCACCTCGGACCCGCGCTAATCAGCGAAGGCGAGGGCAGTCGGAAGCGCCGGCGGTCCAATCGCCGGCGGGGTGGGGCGCCGGAATGTGTCGCTCACCGGCCGGAGCGGAGGCTGCGGCGTCCGGTCCGCAGCCCTCGCGTCAGATCCGTTTCGCAACGCCCTCACGCGACGGAAGCGCGCGGGCAGCGGACCGGACGAGCAGCCGCAGCGGGGGGACAAAGCAGCCGAAGCGCCGGACGAGCAGCCGCGCCGTCCGCTCACAGAACCGTAACGCCGGCGACTATTGACAAGTGCGTTTCTGATCTGATTTGATCGAGTCTGATCGTTTTGCTTTGAGGGAGCGACGGTGCTGGTTTCTGTGACGAGCAGCCTGCGAGGGGATCCAACACATCCGCGCACGCGTGATCGCGTGCTGGGCGGGCGCTGGCGTGCGGCCCGGTCCATCGTTCGGCGGTCGTCGACCAAGACTCTCGAGCCACCGGGGAGCTGACGATTCTCAGTGTCCTGCAAAGACGAGCACAGGAGTCGTCATATGCAAGTGGTTGGGAAGCGCCCTTCTCGGGGGCGGCGTATCGGTCGGTCGTTAGGACTGGTGGCGACGGTGGCGGCCGCGGTGGTGAGCGTCGCCGCATGCGGGTCTTCGAATAGCAGCAGCAGCAGCTCGTCGGCGTCGAGCAGTACCCCTGCTGCCGCCAGCTCCACCAGCACGGCGAGCGCGGCCTCGGGCGGCTCGCTGAAGACGGGCCTGAAGGTGTTCGTGATCCCGAAGAACCTCGGGAACAACTACTTCACCGTCGCCGACAGCGTGAAGACCGGCGGCGCGCTCGCAGCGCTGCAGACGCTCGGCGAGACCGGCACCGAGACGAGCGGGCTCCGCCGCCACGTCGGCGTCGCAGCTGCCGGCGATCCAGGCAGCGATCGCCAAGGGCGCGAACGTGCTGATCCTGTCCGCGACTGACCCAACGGCCCTGTGTCCAACGCTCAAGGCGGCGATGGCCAGGGGCATCACCGTGGTCACCTATGACTCCGACGCGCCCACCTGCCGGCAGCTGTTCACCAACCAGGCGTCGACGGCTGCGATCGGAACCAGCGAGGTCGACCTGCTGGCGAAGCAGATCGGCGACAAGGGTGATATCGGGGTCGTGTCGGCGGCGGCGTCGGCCACCAACCAGAACGCGTGGATCGGCTACATGAAGCAGGAGCTCAAGAAGTACCCGAACATGCATCTCGGTCTCGACGGTGTACGGAAACGACGACCCCACGACCGCCACTCAGGTCACCCAGGGCCTGCTGCAGAAGTATCCGCACCTGGCTGGGATCATCTCCCCGACGACCGTCGGCATCGCCGCCGCGGCCGCCGTGCTCGACACCCCGCAATACCGCGGCAAGGTCAAGCTCACCGACCTAGGCACGCCGCTGTCGCTGAAGAAGTTCGTCGACGATGGCACGATCCAGGCATTCGAGCTGTGGGATCCGTCGAAGCTGGGCTATCTCGCCGCGTATGCCGCGGTGAACGTCGCATCGAAGAAGATCACCGGCGCGCAGGGCCAGACGTTCAGCGCCGGCAAGCTCGGGAGCTTCACGGTCGGTCCCGACAACACGATCGTCCTCGGGCCGCCAACGGTGTTCGACAAAGCGAACATCAGCCAGTTCAATTTCGGCAAGAATCGACTCAACAGTCACACGGAGCTTCGGGTCGCCGGCACCTCTGCCGGCGACTCGTGCTTGCACACCGGCCGCCGACCCGCTCGAGGAGGTGCTGTTCGCGTCCCACCTGCTCGGGTCAAACCGCGCGCTCGCCAACTACGGCGGCGGCAACACGTCGGCCAAAGGCACCGCCACCGACCACGTCGGCCGCGAGGTGCAGGCGATCTGGGTCAAGGGCTCTGGGAGCGACCTCGCGACGATGTCGGCGTCGGATTTCACATGCCTTAGGCTGGAGGAGATTCTGCCGCTGCTCGCGCGCGAGGCGATGACCGATGAGGAGATGGTCGCCCATCTGGCGCGCTGCCAGCTCGATCCCGCCGCGCCGCGCTCGTCGATAGAGACGCTGCTGCACGCGTTCATCCCCGCGGCCCACGTCCACCACACCCACCCGGATGCAATCAACGTGCTTGCGTGCGCCGAGAGCGGCGCCGAGCTGGTCGGCGAGTGCTTCGGCGACCAGGCCGCGTGGGTGCCGTACATCCGTCCTGGGTTCACGCTCGCCAAGCAGGTGGGGGAGGCGATCCGCGACGATCCGGCCCTGCGGCTCGTGGTTCTCGCGAAGCACGGTCTGATCACCTGGGGCGACTCCGCGCGGGAGGCCTACGAGCGCACCGTGTGGGCGTGCAACCGCGCCGCCGAGCTGGCCAACCGCAAGGCGCACGGGCGGACGCGGTTCGGAGGCCCGGGCGCGCGGTCGCGCGGACTCGACGTCGACACGCGCACGGAGACGCTCGGTGAGCTGCTGCCGGCGCTCCGCGGTGCGGTCTCGAGCGCGCGCGCGAAGATCCTGATCGCCGACCTGTCGCCGGCCGTCCTCGAGCTGGTCGACTCGGCGCAGGGCGCGGAGGTCACGTCCGTCGGCGCCGCGTGTCCGGATCACCTGGTCCACACCAAGCGCGTGCCGCTGTGGGTGCCATATGACCCGGCGAGCGAGTCCGTCGATACGCTGGCCGAGCGCGTCGTCGCCGCGGCCGCCGCGTTCCGTGAGGAGTACGCGGCCTATGTAGAGCGCCACCGTGATGCCGACACCGAGCCCGGCGACCCCGATCCCCGCGTGATCCTGATCGAGAATGTGGGGCTGGTGGCGGCAGGCACGACGGTTCGGGCCGCCGGGCTGTCGCGAGACCTGTACCACCGGGCGATCGAGGTGATGGCCGGTGCGGGCGCGGTGACGAGCTTCATCTCGCTCGACGAGGCCGAGAGCTTCGCGGTCGAGTACTGGCCGCTCGAGCTGTACAAGCTGTCGATGGCGCCGCCTCCGGGCGAGCTGCAAGGCAAGGTGGCGCTCGTCACGGGCGCCGCGGGTGGGATCGGGCGGGCGATCGTCGACGCGCTGTCAGGCGCCGGCGCCTGCGTAGTGGCGTTCGACATCGACGGCGACGGTGCTGTCGACGCGGTTCGCGAGCTTGGCGACCGCGGCGTCGCCGTCGGCGGCGACGTGACCTCGGAGACCGACGTCGGCGATGCGTTCGAGGCGGCGGTGGGAGCGTTCGGCGGCGTGGACATCGTCGTCTCCAACGCCGGCATCGCCTCGAGCGCGGCGATCGAGGACACGACGCTGGCCGAGTGGAATCGCAACCAGTCGATCCTCGGCACCGGCTACTTCCTGGTGGCGCGCGAGGGGTTCCGCGTGCTGCGGGCGCAGAACGCCGGCGGATCGGTCGTCTTCGTCGCGTCGAAGAACGCGCTCGTCGCCGGCCAGAACGCCGCCGCCTACTCGAGCGCGAAGGCGCTCGAGCTGCATCTGGCGCGGTGCTTGGCCGAGGAGGGAGGCTCGGGCGGGATCCGCGTCAACACCGTCAATCCCGACGCGGTGCTGCACGGCTCGCGGATCTGGGGCTCGAGCTGGCGCGAGGAGCGGGCCGCCGCCTACGGCATCGGTCCGGAGGACCTCGAGGAGCACTACCGAAACCGCACGGTGCTGGGCGTCCACATCCTCCCCGAGGACATCGCGCAGGCGGTGCTGCACTTCTCCTCGCCGGTCCGCTCGGGCAAGAGCACGGGCAACCTGTTGAACGTCGATGGCGGCGTCACCGCAGCCTATCCGCGCTAGTCCATTTCTGTGCGAACCTACGCCTATGAGAGCAGGGGGCAACGGTAGGCCGCCGGCGGTGCCGGCGGAGCGGCGACGGAGGATCCTCGAGCTGCTGCGCGATCAGGGAAGCGTCAGCGTCGCCGCGGTAGAAGAGCAGTTCCGGGTTTCCCCGATGACCGCGCGCCGCGACCTCGCGGTGCTGGCCGACTCGGGCTACGCTCGGCGGACGCACGGCGGCGCGGTGCTCCCCGAACTGGCAGCGCACGAGGACTCGTTCCAGAGCCGGCTCGAGCAGGACATCGAGGCCAAGGTTCGCCTCGCGAAGGCGGTCGTCGCGACGCTCGAGGCGGACGAGACCGTGTTCATCGATTCATCGAGCTCGGCGTACTACGTGGTGCGGGAGATCCTCGATGCGGGACTGCACATGACGCTCTTGACGAATTCCGTGCCGGTGATGGCTTACGTCGGCAGCGTCGACGCGCCTCGGGTCGATCTGATCGGCCTCGGCGGCAGCTTCCGGAAGCTGACCAGATCGTTTGTCGGCGCGCAGACCGTCCGCGCGATCGAGAGCTTCTTCGCCGATCGCATCATCTTCTCGGTGAAGGGAATCGAGCGCGACGGTTTCCTGACCGATCCGGACCCGCTCGAGGCCGAGGTCAAGCGCGCGATGATCGGGCGGGCGCGGACGGTGTCGCTGGTCGCCGACGCCCACAAATTCGACGAGCGCGGGCTCAGCGTGATCGTCCCCGCATCCGCGGTCGAAATCGCCTACCTGGCCGATCCGCCGGCGGCGGGCGTGCGTGTGCTCGAGGCCGCCGGCGTCGAGGTGAACCGGGTGTGAGCGATCTCCTCGAGAGCGCCCGAACCGATACCGGGTTCGAGCGCCTCGAGGAGATCTCCCACGCCCCCTAGTTGTCAGCCACCGGGATCAGTGCCACACCCAGCGCGCCAGGTGAATTACCCATGACGAGCTCTGGCCGCCCGTGGGGGTGGCCGCGATGGTCACCGGGAGCAGATTGAACACGCCGTTGGACGCTAGGTCCTTCTGGCCGATCGTGTTCAGCTCCATGTTCTGGAAGCCACCGCTATCGGGCGCGATCGAGTAGTTGCGCTGTGCGATGACCGTCCCGTCGTGGGACATCGTGAGCTGACCCGTGCACGGGTTCGTGCCATGGAAGCAGCCAACCTCGGCGCCCACGACCCAGCCGGGCGAGACGAAGCCCTCATGACCGAGCACAACCGTCTGGCTCGCCGTCGTCGAGGTCGTCGTCAGCGTCTCATCGGGGCCGTTGGTGGTGCCGGCGGAGCTTGTGGCCACCAGCTGGTAGTGATAGGCGGTGTTCGGGCTCAACCCGTCGAGCGCCGCGTGGACGGCGACGATGCCGGTGCCCGAACCGGCGCCGCTGGGACTGGTCTGAAGCCCGTAGGACGTAGTCGTGCCGTACTTGAAGAAGTAGGTGGTCGACTGCCCGTTCGGGTTCACCGTACCGTTGACCGTCGCGCTCGACTCACCGATGCCCGACGGCGATCCCGTCGTGGCGGACGGAGGGGACGGGGCGGCCGAAGCCGGCGCTGGATGGCTCGCCGAGCTGATCGCGAGCACGAGTAAGCCGCAGCCAAGCAACACGATTGCCGCGGCCACGCGCATTCTGCGCATGCTGCCTCCTTTCGTGCGTGTTCCGTACACGACCTAACAGGGCACGGGGCTAAGAGTTGCGGGTGACTCGGCACCGGTACGAGTCCTGACACTCAGTGTCAGTTCGGCGTAAAGCCCGAGGCTTGTGGAGGTGTGACCGGGGGTGTGACCGTCGGTTCGCCGAGTGGAATCCGTAGACGCGGGATCGTGATGTGCGCGATCGGCCCGATCGCGAGCGCGTACACGACGGTGCCGATCCCGACGGTGCCGCCGAGCAGCCAGCCGGTGAGGAGCACGGTCAGCTCGATCGACGTGCGCACGACTCGGATCGAGTATCCGCGGGCGGCGAGGCCCGTCATCAGGCCGTCGCGGGGGCCTGGTCCGAGGCCGGCGCCGATGTATAGGCCGGTGGCGATGCCGTTGAGAACGACGCCGGCGAGCATCACCACGACCTGGGCGGGAAGGCCGTGGACCGGAGGAACGACGGCGAGCATCAGATCGATCACCAGACCGACGACCAGCACGTTGCTGAGCGTGCCGAACCCCGGCCGCTGGCGGAGCGGGATCCACAGCAGGAGCACGGCGACGCCGACGATGATCGCCCACGTGCCGACGCCGAGGCCGAGCCGGCGCGAGAGGCCCTGGTGGAAGACGTCCCAGGGATCGACGCCAAGTCCCGCGAGCAGCAGCATCGAGCTACTGACGCCGAACAGCAGGAGGCCGGCGTACAGCTGCACGAGGCGTCGCACGCGGGGCGGCCGCATCCGCATCATCACCCGAGTCTCCCAGATAATGGCCTATGCAACCACAGGCCAATTTGCTAGAAGTGGCTCGTGGTGATCATTCCCGCCGGGCGTCTCACCGAGCTGCTCGGTCCGTGGCAGCGCGACGGCACGGGCCGGGACCGCCTCGCCGCGGCGGTGCGCGGGCTGATCCTCGACGGCCGGATCGCGGTCGAGAGCCGGTTGCCCGCCGAGCGAGCGCTCGCGACCGCGCTCGGTGTCAGCCGCGCCACCGTCACCGCCGCCTACGATCAGTTGCGCGAGCAGGGCTACGTCGCGAGCCGCCAGGGATCCGGGAGTTGGGTCACGCTCCCCGACGGGCACCGGGCGGCGCCCGACGCGATCGTCGGAGGTCCCGGCATCGACATGCGAATCGCCGCGCTGCCGGCACCGGCCGCGCTCGAGGACCTGTTCAACACGGCGGCCCGCGAGCTTCCCCGCTGGCTCGACCACCACGGCTACGACCCGCTCGGGCTGCCGCCGCTCCGCCGCGCGATCGCGGCGCGGTTCGAGCGGCGAGGGCTGCCTACCCGACCCGAGCAGATCATGGTCACGAACGGCGCGCTGCACGCCCTCGACCTCGCGTTACGGGCCGCGCTGCCTCGCGGCCGGCGTGCGCTGGTCGAGCTTCCGAGCTATCCCGCCGGCCTCGACGCGCTCCGCCAGGCCGGCGCGCGCCTGGTGCCGTTCCCGCTGACGAGCGACGGCTGGGACGTCGAGGCGATCGAAGCGGCGGCGCGCACCGGCCAACCTGCGTTCGCGTTCCTGATGCCGGACTTCCACAACCCGAGTGGGCTGCTGATGGATGACGACGCCCGGCGCCGCGCCATGCGCGCGCTGTCCCGCGCCGGCGCGGTTACGGCGATCGACGAGTCGTTCGTCGAGCTCAACCTCGACGGCGTGCCGATGCCGGCGCCGGCGGCCGCGTTCGGCGACGAGCGCACGATCACGATCGGGTCGCTGAGCAAGGCGGTGTGGGGTGGGCTGCGGATCGGGTGGGCTCGGGCCGCGCCGGCGCTGATCCACCGGATGGCGGCGGCGCGCGCCGCGTCCGATCTGGCCGGGCCGCTGTTCGAGCAGATCGTCGCCACCCACACGTTCGAGCGCCTCGACGAGATCCTCGAGGAGCGGCTGCCGCTGATCAGGCTCCGGCGGTGGACGCTCGCGACGGCGCTCGATCAGCGGCTGCCGGCCTGGCGCTACCGGCAGCCCGCCGGCGGCTTGTACATCTGGGCCGAGCTGCCGGGGCCGATCAGCACGAGCCTCTCGCTCGAGGCCCGGGAGCGCGACCTGCACCTCACTCCGGGCCCGCGCTACGCGGCCGCCGGCGTGCTCGAGCGCCACCTCCGGCTTCCGTTCACGCTCGCCCCGTCCCAGCTCGAGCGCGCGGTCGAGGTCCTGGCCGAGCTGACGCCGGGCACGGTCGCAGACCAGAAGCCGGGAACCCTGGCCTACGTCGCCTAGGTGAGTGTCGATTTCCGGACGACCCGTTCGTCTTTAACCGCGACCATCCCCCAACGAGGAGGAAGCGATGAAGTACATGATGTTGATCAACCTTGGCCCGAAGGCCCGCGACTGGCAGAGCCTCACCGAGGAGGATCGCAACGCGCTCCAGGCCGGCTTCCAGGCGCTCAACCAGACGCCCGGAGTCACGCCGGGGATCGGGCTGGCGCCGCCGGAGACCGCGACGACCGTCCGGGTGCAGGACGGCAAGACCCTGACCACCGACGGACCGTACGTCGAGACCAAGGAGGCGCTCGACGGGTTCTTCACCTTCGAGGCCGACGACCTCGACGCGGCCATCGAGGTGGCGGCGAAGGTCCCCGCGGCGCGCATGGGCGGCGCGATCGAGATCCGCCCGACGATGGCGTGGACGCCTTCCTAGACAGGGTCTTCCGCGAGCAGTGGGCGTACGTACTCGCTGCGCTGATCGGCTTCCTCGGCGACTTCGACCTTGCCGAGGAAGCCACGCAGGAGGCGTTCGCGATCGCCGCCGCAACCTGGGTACGTGACGGCACGCCGGCGAGCCCGGGCGTGTGGCTGATCACGACGGCGCGCCGGCGGGCGATCGACCGCATCCGCCGAGATCGCGTACTGGCCGCGAAGACCCGTCTGCTCGGAGACGTGAATTTGTCGGCGGCGCCTGACGGCGGCGCCTCAGTCGAAGCCGTGGAGGACACAGTGGACGAGACCGTATTTGCGGATGAGCGGCTGGAGCTCGTCTTCACCTGCTGCCATCCGGCACTCGCGATCGACGCGCAGGTCGCGCTGACGTTGCGGACACTCGGCGGCCTGAGCACCGAGGAGATCGCCCGCGCGTTCCTGGTCGGCGATGCGACGATGGCGCAGCGTCTCGTTCGGGCCAAGCGCAAGATCAAGGCCGCCGGGATCCCGTTCCGAGTGCCGGCCGCCCACCTCCTCCCCGACCGGCTCGTTGCTGTGCTCGCCGTCGTGTACCTGATCTTCAACGAGGGATATTCGATCCCGCCCACCCGCGGCGACCTTGCGACCGAAGCGATCCGGCTGGGGCGGGCGCTGGCCGCGCTGATGCCCGACGAGGCCGAGGTGCACGGCCTGCTGGCGCTGATGCTGCTCCACGACTCGCGTCGCGACGCCCGCTTCCGCGACGGCGATCTGGTGCTGCTGGCCGACCAGGACCGCTCGCTGTGGGACCGTGCGCAGATCGAGGAAGGCCGCGCAGTGCTCGATCGGTCGTTCGCGCTGCGTGGCCATGGCCTGTATGTCGTTCAGGCGGCGATCGCGTCGCTGCACGTCGACGAGCAGCGCGACTGGCCGCAGATCGCCGCCTTGTACGGCGAGCTCGCCCGGCTCACCGATTCGCCGGTGGTCGAGCTCAACCGTGCGGTCGCGGTCAGCGAAGCCGATGGTCCCCAGGCCGGGCTCGAGCTCGCCGACCGCTTGACCGGCCTCGAGGATTACCGCTATCTGCATTCGAGCCGCGGCGAGATGCTCCGGCGCCTCGGGCGCACGCGCGAGGCCGACGACGCCTACCGGCGCGCGATCGCGCTTGCCCACGACGACGCGGAGCGGCGCCTGTTCGAGCGCCGCCTCGCCGAGCTCGAATCGGTACCGGGTTGAGCGGGGCTACCGCCCGGCGCCCGTCCGCCAGCCCTCCGCGTACTGCATACGGGCCGGCTCGGAGTACGGCACCGGGCTGACGATCGCGCGCACCTCGATCTGCCTCTGCGGGTGGTCGACGGTCGTCTTGCGCGAGCCGCCGTGCGGCTCGCCCCATATCACCGTGACCTCGCTGCCGATCTCGACCGACGGGTCGACCGTCGCCAGCGACAGCGCCCGCTTCTCGTTGTTGCTGTAGCCGGTGAACATCGAGTAGCCCAGCAGGTTGCCGTCGGCGTCGAGCACGGAGTCGAAGTTCGACGAGCCGTAGTTGGCGATCGGGAGGTCGAAGAACTGAAAGGGCTCCTCGTCGGTGTACAGGAGCGAGGCGAGGATCCTCACGACGTCCTCGTCAGCCCACGCCAGCGTCACCTTCTTGCGCTGGGTCTCGGCGTCGATCTGCTCGAGCGCGTCGCGGCCGATGAAGTCGTGATCGAACTTCACGAACGCGCCGTATCCGAGCTCCCAGGGGTTGAGGTAGTAGTCCTCGATGTTGCCTGACACGAAGCTGCCGGCGAGGGCGTTGTTCGCCTCGTAGCTGTCGGCCCCAAGCCACTCCCGATATCCGCGGAGGACTCCGTCGCCGGTGTAGATCGCCGGCAGCGGCGACGGGATCCAGCCCGACTCGAGCGTGTTGGACGCGTACGCGCGCGCGCCACACGCCTCCATCCCGAACTCGTTGCCCGCCTCGAGGATCGTCCCGCGGACCTCGTCGTAGCTCTCATACGGTCCCCACAGCTCGAGCCCTGGCTCGCCCGCCATACCGTGACGGAGCGTGCGCACGCGGATGCCGCCGAGGTTCATCTCGGCCATGCGGAAGAACTTCAGCTGCTCGAGCGGCCCGCCGTTGAGCTTCTCGATCACCGGCCAGGCGTTCGGACCCTGGATCTGGAAGCGCCACAACTTTCGGGTGACGGCCTTGCCGTACGGCCGTGATGGCGAGCGGTCGTCGTACTCGTACTCAAGGTTGTAGCCCCCGGTCTCGGCGTGGTAGCGAAGCCAGTTCGCCGCCGGATTGCGCCCCACCCAGACGAACTCGTCCTCGTCGAGGTGGAACAGGATGCCGTCGCCGATCACATGCCCGGCCGGTGTGGTCGGGACGAACTGCTTGGCCTGGTTGACCGGGAAGTTCGCGACGCTGTTGATGCCCGTGTCGGACACGAGCTTCAGGGCGTCGGGACCCTTGAAGAAGAAGTTCACCATGTGGTGCGACTGATCGAACAGGACCGCGGTGTCGCGCCAGGCGCGCTGCTCGCGGCGCCAGTTCGTGAACTCGTACGGGACGACCGGATAGATGTAGGCGCCGATCTGCGAGTTGCGCAGGCGCTCGACCACGTTTCCGGATTCGTCGAGGACTTCCTGGAGGTTGCTGGCAGCCATCTTCTCTCTCCTTCGCGGCGGGTTGGCCGCAGTTATTTTCTATCCACTGAACTCGCCGTCCTTGGCCTGGTGATCGCGGGCCAGCAACGCGTTGGCCCACGCGCTGGTGTGCGCCAGCGCATTGTCCTTGACGACGACGGGATTGGTGAGCATCGTTTCTTCCTCGCCGTACGCCTTCAGGCGTTCGTAGGCCTGTGACCAGATGCACTCGGTGTCATACACCTCGCAGAGCCCGTCGCGGGTCCCGCCGCACGGTCCGTTGCGCTGGTTCTTGGCGCAGATCGATTCCGGACACACGTATGCGATCTCGGGAAGCGAGCAGTCGCCGCAGTCGCGGCAGTGGAACATCGGGACCTTCGCCGCCTGCTCGAGGACGTGGGCGGCGCGGCCGACGGGGGCCGGCGCCGCGTCGATCTTCGAAAACAGCGAGCGAGCCGCGTCGTGCAACGGGCCCTCCGGATCGAATACCGCCTGATGCACGCGTCGGCTGAACCGGTAACCGACGGGCACGCGCAGATCGGTCCGCCGGTCCCGCTTGGATTTCACGTAGGCGGGATTTAGTTCGTCCGAGGACAGCCCGGTGTCGGGATCGGGCTCGAACAGGTAGAACTCCTCCGCGCGCCCGAACCGCAGCTCGCGCGAGAGCTCGCGCCAGTCGGCGTCGGCGTAGCCGTTCGCCCGATCGAGGATCTCGAAGAACGTCTCCGCGGTCGTGTGCCCGCCGAGGTAGGCGCCGTCGAAACCGAGCCGGCGTGCCACCGTGAGCTGCTTGGCCGCGAGGTCGATGAAGAACGAGCGACCCTTGTCGGGGCTCGCCCCGTGGCGCTCGGCCAGCGCGAGTAGCTCGTCGGTCACGATGACGCCCGGGATCCTTCCCGCATTGAAAGCGCCGGCGGCTCCGCGGGAGAGCAGGAACACGTTCGCGAGCGCCCGCACGGGAAGACCCTCGCGCCGGATGTAGCGCAGCAGCTCGTCGTCCTTGCGGGCGTTGTAGCCGATCTGATTGATGACGAAGCGCGCCCCGGTCCTGACCTTCTTGGCCAGCTTCTGGTACTGGGGAACGACCTCGCGCTCGTGCAGCTTGTGGTTGGTGACCACGCACCCCAGGAAGAAGTCCGTCCGCTCAAGCCGCTCGCCGGTGCGGGCGATGTGCAGCCCGTCGTTCATGTCGCTGTAGAGCTTCAACAGGCCGACCGAGTCGATGTCGAACACGGGCGCCGCGGTGCCGCCGTAACCCGCGAGCGGGTAGTCGCCCGACAGGCAGAGGACGTTGGCGAAGCCCTCCGAAGCCAGCTTCCAGCCGCGGCTCTCGAGCGCGTTGCGGTTCCAGTCCTTGCAGGCGAGGTGGATGACCACCTCCTGCCCGCGCGAGACCAGGTCGGTGCCCAACGTGTCGGGCGCGAGCATCGCGTTGCCGCCGGGGTTGTCGGTGATCGACAGGACGTCGATCCGCGGGTCGTCGGCGAGCGCGCGCGCCTTCTCGACCAACGCGCGGCTGCGCTCGGTCGTGACCAACCCGCGGGCGGTCACCAGCTCGACCGCGATCGCAAACGCGCCGGGCGCCTGCAGGCAGTCGCGAAACGGCGTCGACGTCAACTCACGCGGCCTTTCTCAGCCCTCTCGATTCTCCAACGGGAACCCAGCCTAGGACCGCGGGCCACGCGCTGCAACGGTTGCTTCCGCTCAGCGGAAGAACCAGGGAGAATGTCATGTCTTGGGAGGGATCCGGGATCGAGTCGACCGAAGGTCGGGCACCGCGCGCGGCTTCGCCGTGCTCGAGGCTTTCACGCCCGCCTCGCCGGCGCTGACGCTGTCGGAGATCGCCCGTCGGGCCGCCCTGCCGCTGACGACGACCCACCGGCTCGTCGCCGAGCTGTGCGGATCCGGCGCGCTCGAGCGAGACGGCGACGGGACCTACCGGGTCGGCCTGCGCCTGTGGGAGATCGCGTCGCTGGCGCCGCGCGGGGTCCCGCTACGCGAGGCCGCGCTGCCGTTCCTCGAGGATCTGTACGAGGTCACGCACGAGAACGTCCAGCTCGGGGTGCGCGAGGGTCGGGACGTCGTGTACATCGAGCGCATCGCTGGTCGGCGTGCCGTCGGCGTGCTCACGCGCGTAGGCGGACGCTTCCCCCTCCACGCATCCGGGATCGGGCTGGTCCTGCTGGCCAATGCGCCCGAGGCCGTGCAGCTCGAGGTTCTGTCCAGACCGCTGCAGCGGTTCACCGATCACACGATCACCGATCCCGATCGGCTGCGCCGGATCCTGGCGCAGATCCGCCGCGACGGGGTTGCGGTCAGCGATCGCCAGGTGACGGACGACGCTCTGTCGGTGGCGGCGCCGATCTTCGGCGCCGGCGGCGAGGTGCTCGCGGCGCTGTCGATCGTGAGCAAGGCCGACGGGACGGACCCGGCGCGGCTGGTTCCCGCGATCCGGGCGGCCGCGCTGGGGACCTCGCGCGCGCTGCGCGTCCGGCGCGGTCCGGTCTGATCACCACAGTGGCACGCAGTTGGATCAATTGCATACAGAATTAGGTTCTGTCTATAATTCGCTCCCGAGTGCTTGAGCGACCGGTGGTGTCTGCAAAGGAGCGGCTATGAAGCTTGTGACGTTCGACGACGGTCTGGTGGGGAAGGTCGTCGATGGCAAGGTGCTTGAACTCGACGTCCCGGATATGCGTCGGTACTTCGAGCTGGGCGGCGAGGTGGGGGAGACGGGGCGCGAGTTCGCGTTCGACGACGTGCGGCTGCGGGCCCCGATCATCCCCAAGAAGTTCTTCCACACAGCGGGCAACTTCCGCGAGCACGACGAGGAGTCCAAGAACGTCAACTGGTCGCACCCCGTCCTGCCCTGGATCGTCTTCTTCCAGAACATCGACGCGATCATCGGACCCGACGACGCGATCATCTACCCGGAGGCGCTGACCAGTGAGCTCGACTACGAGCTCGAGCTGGCGGTCGTGATCGGCAAGGCCGGGAAGTTCTTCTCGCCCGAGGAGGCCGCGGACTACATCGCCGGCTACCTGATCTTCAACGACATCACGGCACGCGACATCCAGCGCGAGGAGATGAAGTCCGGAGTGTTCTGCCTGTCGAAGAGCATCGACACGTTCTGCCCGATCGGCCCATGGATCGTCACGCCCGACGAGATCCCGGATCCTCACGCCCTGTCGATGGAGCTGCGGGTCAACGGGGAGTCCCGGCAGAGGTCCCATATGAGCCGGATGTCGGTCACGGTTCCCGAGATCATCAGCCACTACTCGGCGATGGGCTACAGCGCGGGGGACATCATCTCCACCGGCACCGTGGCCGGCGTTGCCGGCTTCAGCGACGACGCCGCCTCGCTGTATCTGAAGCCCGGCGACGTGGTCGAGGCTGAGGTCGAGGGCGTCGGCGTCCTGCGCAACCGCGTGATCTCGTGGGACGAGGGCCATCCGGACCTGGTCGCCGATAGCTCAGAGGTCGCGGCCGCGCAGTAGCGCCGTGGCGGTGGTCGAGATCGCCGCCGGCCGTCTCCGCGGCCGGCGCGCCGGTGAGGCGATCGCCTTCGAGGGGATCCCGTACGCGACCGCGCCTCGGTTCGCGACGCCCGGTGCGATGCCGGGCTGGACGGGGGTGCGCGACGCTTCCGCCCCCGGGCCTGCGGCGCCGCAACCGCGCCGTCCCGCGGCCGTGTTCACGCACGGGGAGCTTCCCGGCACCGACGAGCAATGCCTGAGTCTCAACGTGTTCACGCCGGCGCTCGACGGTCGTCGTCCGGTGTTCGTGTGGCTCCACGGCGGCGGGTTCTCGATCGGGCATGCCGGCGCCAGTCTGTACTCCGGCGAACGGCTGGCGAGCGCCGCCGACGTCGTGGTCGTGACCGTGAACTACCGGTTGGGCAGCCTCGGCTGGCTCGGTCATCCGGGCCTGGCCGCCGGTCCTGACGCCCCGGCGGCGAACTGGGGCCTGCTCGACCAGATCGCCGCGCTCAGGTGGGTGCAGGCGAACATCGCCGCGTTCGGCGGGGACCCCGGCCGAGTCACGCTCGGCGGGCAGTCTGCCGGCGCCCTGTCCGCGATGGACCTGCTGGTCGCCCCGGCCGCGGCCGGCCTGCTGCACCGAGCCATCCTCGCGTCGCCGCCGCTCGGCGACGTCGCCCAGGCGCCCGCGGTCGCGACCCGGTGGGCTGAGGCGGTCAGCGCCGCCGCCGGCGGGGCCGGCGCGTTCGATGCAGAGCGCCTGCGTGAGCTCGAGGCCGAGCGGATCGTCGCGCTCCACGAGGAGCTGCTCGAGCAGCCCGCGTTCCGGGGAACGCGAGGAGGAGCGCTGCCGACACTCGATCCGGGGAGCTTGCCCGTGTCGCCCGTAGAGGCCCCGGGCGCGAGCCCCGAGGTCGACGTGCTGATCGGACACGCCGCGCAGGAGGGCACGTTCTTCTTCCGCGCGCCGTGGCGCCCGTCACCGCCGGTGGACCGGATCCCTGGCGTCGTCGCCCACCTCTGCCACACCGAGGAGCCGGACGCGGTGATCGAGGGTTATCGCGAACGGGCGGTCGCGGCCGGCGCACCCGACGATCCCCTGTCGCTCCTGGTCGAGATCGCAACCGACGCGATGGTCGCCGAGCCGCTCGCCCGATGGGCGTCAGCGCGCGCCGGCGCGGTCGGTCCTGGCAGCACCGTGCACCGCTATCGCGTCGACCACCCGGGCGCCGGTCCCGGACTCGGCGCCACCCACACCGTCGAGGTACCGCTCGTGTTCGGGACCTGGAAGGACGGCGGGCCGGGGGAACGGCTCGGCGGTCAGGCGTCCGGCGCTGATGCGGTCTCGGCTGATCTGGTCTCGGCATGGGGTCGGTTCGTGCGCGGGGAGGCGCCTGGTTGGTCGCCCGTCGCCCCCGAGTCGTCTGCACCGGACGTCCACGTCTTCGGAACCCCGAGCGGCTCGCGGCTCGCGCGTGCGGACGCTCGCTAACGAAACCCTTACACACAAGCATGCCTTCACACTGGACACAACAGGCGAAACTGTGTACAGTTTTCCTCGATGGGCGCAGATGAGCGCTCTCGAGGGAGAGACATGAGCACATCGACCACACCACGACCGCTGCTTGACGTCGTCGGCTTGCGCGTTGCCTACGGCGGCGTCGTGGCCGTCTCCGACGTCGATGTTCAGATCGCCGAGGGCACCGTGTTTGGCCTGATCGGGCCTAACGGCGCCGGCAAGACCTCGATGGTCGATGCGCTGACCGGGTATACCAGGGCCGCTGCCGGGGCGATCACCTTCGACGGCCGCGACATCAGCCGGCTGCGCCCCTACCGCCGGGCGCGCCTCGGGCTCGCCCGGACGTTCCAGTCGGTCGAGCTATTCGATGACCTCACGGTTGACGAGAACCTGCTGGTGGCGAGCGAACACGTGAGCGTCGGCTCCGCGCTCAGGGACCTGTTCCTGCCGCACCGGCCACCGGATCGAACCGGCGTCGACTGGGCCATCGGCGTGTGCGGTCTCGAGGACGTCGTCGACCGCTACCCCTCTCAGATATCGCTCGGCAAACGCAAGCTGGTCGGGGTTGGGCGGTCACTGGCCCGGCAGCCGCGGCTCGTCCTGCTGGACGAGCCCGCTGCCGGGCTCGACACCGACGAGAGCCTCGAGCTCGGCCGCCGCCTGCGCACGCTGCCCGAAGCGCACGGCGTGACGGTGTTCCTGATCGATCACGACATGGGTCTCGTCCTCAGCGTTTGCGATCACCTCATGGTCCTCGACTTCGGACGACAGATCGCGAGCGGATCGCCCGCGGAGATCCGCGAGGACCCGCGCGTGATCGAGGCCTACCTGGGAGCTGGACATGCCGCCGCAAGCCACTGACTCGACCGGGTCCGGCCACGCCCTCGTCCTCGAGGACGTGTGCGCGGGCTACCAGCACATTCCGGTTGTCCGCGACCTCAGGCTCGAGGTCCGTCCCGGTGAGGTCGTGGCGCTGCTCGGCCCGAACGGCGCGGGCAAGACCACGACGCTCGAGATGATCGCCGGGCTCAACCGGCCGATTTCGGGTCAGGTCAAGCTGTCGGGCGAGGACGTCGGTGGCGTGCCCGCGCACGTCCTCGCCCGCCGGGGGCTTGCACTCGTGCCCGAGGGCCGGGCGCTGTTCCCGGGCCTCACCGTCCGTGAGCACCTGCGGCTCGCCGGCGGACGGAGCGGCCCGCGGGAGGGGGAACTGCTCGAGATGCTGCCGGAGCTCCAGAAGTGCCTGCAGCGCAAGGCCGGCCTGCTGTCCGGGGGCGAGCAGCAGATGCTGGCCATCGGCCGGGCGCTCGTGACCCGGCCGCGGCTGCTGCTCGTCGACGAGATGAGCCTCGGCCTGGCCCCCGTGATCGTCGAGCGCCTGCTGCCGATCCTGCGCCGGGTCGCCGACGAGTTCGGCACGAGCGTGTTGTTCGTGGAGCAGCACGTCGCGCTGGCGCTCGAGATCTCGGACCGCGCCTATGTCTTGTCACACGGCCGGATCGCGCTCGAAGGCGCCGCCGCCCAACTCCGCGAGCGGCGCGAGCTGCTGGCCGCAAGTTACCTCGGGGAAGCGGCAGCGGCGTGACCGCACCGTCCCCTCGCACCACAACCAGGAGGAGTAATAGATGAAACGTTCCAGATGGCTCGGCACGGCCGCCGCGGTGGCTGCCGCGGGGCTCCTGGCCGCGGGCTGCGGGTCGAGTAGCTCGAGCAGCTCGAGCAGCGGTAGCAGTGGGTCGTCTGGCAGCGCGAGCGCCACGTCCGCCACCACCACTGCGGCCGCGACCGGGGCGAGCTCGTTCTCATTCGGGACGCCCAAGAAGGCGACGGGAAGCCCGTACGTGTTCGGGATGATCAACGACGAGACCGGCGCCGTCACCTTCCCCGAGGCGCGCCAGGGAGCGATCGCCGCGATGCAGTACGTCAACAACTATCTCGGCGGCATTAACGGTCATCCGATCGTGATCGACAATTGCATCGGGGACGGCACGCCGGCGGGCGCCGCCCGCTGCGCGAATGAGCTCGTGGCCAAGCATCCGCTCGCGATCCTCGGCGCGGCCGACGTGGGCGCGCCGGCCTCGATCCCGATCTACGCGCACGCCAACCTCGCCTACATCGGCGGCATCCCGTTCACCCCGGTCCCGTTCGTCTCGCCGAACTCGATCCAGTTCTGGTCGGTGAGCGTCGGCGACAACGCCGCGGCCGCCGTCTACGCCGGCACGCAGCTCAAGGTCAAGAGCGTGGCGCTCATGTACTTCTCAAATCCGCAGGGCGAGTCGATCCTGCCCCAGATCGTGCCGGTGTTCAAGGCCGCCGGTGTGACCACCGTCAAGCAGATTCCGCTTTCGCCGACGTCGCCCGATCCGAGCCCGCAGGCGGCGCTGATCGAGTCGAGCGGCGCGGAGCTCGCCTACATCGATGTCCCGAACGGCTGCGGCAACGTGCTGAAGTCGCTCAAGAGCGTCGGCTACACCGGCAAGCTGATGGGTATCGACCCGTGCAGCGCGCCTCCGGTGATCACGGCGGCCTCCGGCGGAGCCGAGGGCATGTACATCGCCTCTCCGTTCATCCTGCAGACCGGGACCAGCCAGCAGGCGCAGCTCTATCAGGCATCGCTGAAGAAGTGGGCCGCGCCCGGCACGCTGATCGATTCGATCTCCGCGGCCGGGTTCGCCACCGTGATGAACGCCCAGGCAGCGTTGAGCAAGATCTCGGGTACGCCGACGACCAGTTCGATCCTGGCCGCCTTCAAGACCGGCAGCAATCACCCGAACTTCCTGTCGCACCCCTACACGTGTGACGGGAAGCAGATGACGGGCGCTCCCGCCGTCTGCAACGACTATTACCTGATGAACCAGGTCAAGAACGGTCAGGTAACGCAGCCGGACCCGAACAACTGGGTCACCTCAAAGGGCTACTTCAAGGGCCAGGGGCTCTGACCATTTGAGATCGTCCCCACCCATCCTGCCCGCCAAGTGACGGGCGGGATGGGAGGGCCGTATCTCGACCGCACCCACGAACACGTCACTACATGTCCAGCTACATCCTCTTCCTGATCCTTGGCCTCGGGGCCGGCGCGACCTACGCCATCCTCGGCCAGGGGCTCGTCCTCAAGTACCGCAGCGCGGGCGTGGTCGACTTCGCCCACGGTGCGGTGGCGATGTTCATCGCGTACGTGTTCGTCAACCTCCGCTCGTTCGGAGAGCTCGAGCTCCCCGTGGTGATCATCCCGCACCAGATCTCGCTGAACGGCGGGGCGGGTGTCAACACCGCGCTCGCGATCGTCATCTCGCTGGTGTACGCGGCGATCTTCGGGCTCGTGCTCCACGTCCTCGTCTACCGGCCGCTGCGCAATTCCGCACAGCTGACCCGCGTGTGTGCGTCAGTCGGCGTATTGCTCGCCATCCAGGCGCTCGCCGTCCTCAACTACAGCACCGAGCCGGTCGCCACCAACCCGATCTTCCCGAGCGGCCCGCTATCGGTCTCGGGCGTCACGTTCCCGCGAGACCGTCTGTTCTTCGCCGGCGTGGTCGTGGTCATCTCGGTCGCGCTCGCGCTGATCTACCGCTACACCCGCTTCGGGCTCGCGACCCGCGCAGGGGCTGAGAACGCTCGCGGCGCCGCGCTGACCGGCATCTCGGCCAACCGTGTCGCCGCGCAGAACTGGGTGATCGCGACCGTCCTGGCGGGCGTGGCCGGCATCCTCATTGCGCCTGTAGCGAGCCTCGACCCGACCTCGTACACGCTGTTCATCGTCCCCGCGCTGGCCGCCGCCCTTATCGGCCGGTTCGAGTCGTTCTGGATCACCGCGGTGGCCGGCCTGCTGATCGGTTGCTTCCAGTCCGAGATCAACAAGCTGATCACGGTCTGGACGTGGCTGCCGCAACAGGGATTGTCGGATGCGGTGCCGTTCATCGTGATCATCGTGGTCATGGCGTTCCGCTCGCGCTCGGTTCTGGCGCGAGGAGGGGAGGCCGCGCAGAAGAATCCGTCGGTCGGCCGCCCGAGCTCGCCGCTGGTTTCCGCCGCCGCATGCTTCGTCGGCGGGCTCGTGCTGCTGCTGCTGCTCAACAACGTGCTCCGATTCGCGTTCATCTCGTCGCTGACCGTGACGTGCATCGCGCTGTCGGTTGTCGTCTTGACCGGATACGTGGGCCAGGTGTCGCTGGCGCAGATGTCGCTGGCCGGCATCGGCGGCTTCATGCTCGGGCACATCTCACACGGATGGGGGCTCGGCTTCCCGTTCTCGCTGCTGGCAGCGGGTCTCTGCGCGGTCCCGGTCGGGCTGGTGATCGGGTTACCGGCGCTGCGGCTGCGCGGGGTGAACCTGGCGGTGGTGACGCTTGGTTTCGCCGCGGCGATGGACGCGCTGATCTTTTCGAGTGCGGGCTTCGCCGGCGGCACCGCCGGATTGCCGATTAAGGCGCCGCACCTGTTCGGGCTGAATCTGGCGGCGAACGCCGGCAGGTCGACGAACCGGGTGATCTTCGGGGTGATGGTGCTCGTCGTGGTGATCCTGATCGGTTTGCTCGTGGCGCGGCTCAGGCGCGGGCCGGCCGGGCGGATGCTGCTCGCGATCCGCTCCAACGAGCGCGCCGCCGGCTCGGTCGGGATCAACGTCGCCCAGGGCAAGCTGATGGCGTTCGGGCTCGCCGCGTTCATCGCGGGGATCGGCGGCGCCCTGACCGGTTATGCGCAGGGCGAGCTGACCGCTGACAGCTTTGCGGCGTTCACGTCGATCAGCCTGCTGGCGATCGTGTTCGTCGCCGGCGTCGGGCGGATTGCGGGGGCGGTCGTCGCCGGGATCATGTTCTCGGCGGCGGGCCTGCTCGTGACCTTTCTCGACATCCACCTCAGCGTGGGCAAGTACCAGGCGATTGTCGCCGGCGTCGCGCTCGTGCTGACCGCGGTTCAGAACCCCGACGGCCTGACCAGCACCTCGACCGGAAAGGGCCCAGCGGTAGCGCTGATGAAGCTCCGCGACCGCGTCCTCGGGTTGCGCAAGACAAGCGCGGCCGACTCAGCCACTGCCTCGGTCACCAACGGCGACACCACGCCGGCCACCGATCAGCCGCCCGAAAAGCTCGACGTCCACCACCCGGTTGCCTGAGTTTGGTTGGGCCCCCGCCCGCCGCCCGCCCCCCCGCCCGAGCCGGCTGCGGGTCGAGCACCTCGCGGGCGCATTCGGGATCGGCACGACGCGGCCACGGCTGTCGTGGTGGCTCCCGGCTGGGGCGCGGCGCCAGCTCGCGTACCGGATCCGGACCGATAACGGCTGGGACAGCGGTCGGGTTGACAGCCCCGACAGCGTGCTCGTCGACTACGTTGGCCCTCCGCTACGAACGGGAGAGCCGGTCACGTGGCAGGTCAAGGTTTGGACGGACGCGGGTGAGAGCGATTGGTCTGACCCGGACGTGTTCGAGCTCGGGCTGCTCGAGCCCGGTGACTGGTCGGCGCGGTGGATCGTGCCCGTCGAGCCCGAGCTCGCGCCGGCGGGCCGCCGGCCGGCGATGCTGGTGCGCGGTGAGTTCGAGCTCCCGGACGCGCCGGTCGCCCGCGCGCGGCTGTACGCGACCGCGCACGGGATCTACGAGGCGTTCGTCAACGGTCGCCGGGCCGGCGATGCCGAGCTGACACCGGGCTTCACCGAGTATCGCGACCGGCTCCAAGTCCAGGTCTACGACATCACCGACCTCTTGCGGGCCGGCCGGAACGCGATCGGCGCGATCGTGTCCGACGGCTGGTTCCGCGGTCAGGTCGGGCTGCCGCGCGCGCACGACCAGTGGGGGTCGGAGCTCGGCTTCCTCGCGCAGGCCCGCGTCGAGTTCGCCGACGGTTCGATGTTCGTCGCCGGAACCGGGGCCGGCTGGCGCAGCACCCGGTCGCAAATCGAGGCCGCCGACCTGATCGCGGGACAGTCGGTCGATCTCAGGCGCCGGCCGGACGGCTGGAGCGAGTCCGGGTTCGACGACTCGTGTTGGGACGCCGTGGCGCCCGCCGACCACGGCTACACGAACCTCGTCGCCTCGCCGGCGCCTCCGGTGCGCGCGGTGCAGGAGCTCGTGCCGGTGGCGGTCCGCCAGGTGGCGGGCGGCCACGTATTCGACCTCGGTCAGAACATCAATGGGTGGGTACGGCTGCGCGACCTCGGGCCGGCGGGAACGGCGATCACCCTGACGCACGGTGAGGCGATCGACTCCCGAGGCGACGTCACGACGAACCACCTGGACGTGAACCTGCCATTCATCCCGGAGCCACTGCCGGCGGGCCAGGTCGACCGGGTCGTCTCGGCAGGGCGGCCGGGGGACACGTTCGAGCCGCGCCACACCACACACGGCTTTCGGTACGTGCGCGTCGAAGGGCATCCGGGGGAGCTCGGCGCCGGTGACCTCACCGGCGTCGCCGTCCACACCGACATGACCCGCACCGGCTGGTTCCGCTGTAGCGACGACCGCCTCAACGGGTTGCACGAGGCGGCGGTGTGGAGCCTGCGCGGCAACGCCTGCGATATCCCGACCGACTGCCCGACGCGAGAGCGCGCCGGCTGGACCGGCGACTGGCAGATCTTCGTCCCGGCCGCCGCGTTCCTCTACGACGTCGCCGGGTTCTCGACGAAGTGGCTGCGGGACCTCGCCGCCGAGCAGTGGTCGAGCGGGCTCGTCGCGAACCTGGCGCCGAGCCCGCCGTCGGAGTCAGAGGGCGGGTTCCTGGCCGGGCTGAATGGGTCGGCCGGGTGGGGTGACGCCGCCGTGATCGTGCCGTGGGAGATCTACCGCGCCTACGCCGACGCCCGCCTGCTCGAGGAGCAGTGGTCGTCGATGGTGGCGTGGCTGTCGTACGTGGAAGGCGCGGCCGCCGGCACGCGGCATCCCGAGCGGGCCGCCCGGCGGCCCGAGCCGCTACCCCACGAGCGCTACCTGTGGGACTCGGGGTTTCACTGGGGCGAGTGGCTCGTGCCCGGCGAGGATCTGAAGGGAGCGGACGAGTTCGAGGCATTCCGGCAGGCTGACAAGGCCGACGTGGCGACCGCCTACTTCGCTCACTCGGCGTGTCTGATGAGCCGGATCGCGGAGGTCATCGGTCGCGGCGCCGACGCAGCCCAGTACCGCGAGCTGGCCGAACGGGCACGCGCCGCCTGGCAGGCCGAGTTCGTCGGCCCCGATGGCCGGCTATATCCCGACACCCAGGCCAACCACGTTCGCGCGCTCGCGTTCGAACTCGTGCCCGCTGAGTTGCGCCCGGCCGTCGCGGCGCGCCTCGTCGAGCTGATCCGCCACGCCGGCACGCGGCTCGCCACCGGCTTCCTCGCCACCCCGTACCTGCTCCCGGTGCTTGCCGACGCCGGCCACACAGACGTCGCCTACGAGCTGCTGTTCGCCGACGCGATGCCGTCGTGGCTGTACATGATCGACCGCGGCGCGACCACGATGTGGGAGCGCTGGAACGGGATTGACGCCGACGGGGTGCCGTTCGAATCGCTCAACCATTACTCCAAGGGAGCCGTCGTCTCGTTCCTGCACCGCCACGTCGCCGGGATCCGCCTGCTCGACGGCGCTCCCGGCTACCGGCATTTCCGGATCGAGCCGCAGCCCGGCGGCCCGATCACCTGGGCGCAGGCCGAGCACGACAGCCCCTACGGCCGGATCGAGTCCGCGTGGCGAATCGACCGGGACGAGCTGGAGCTCACCGCGACCGTGCCGCCTGGAACCACCGCGGAGATCGTCCTACCCGACGGGACCGCGGAGACAGTGGCCGCCGGTCGTCACACGATCCGTGGCTAGAGCGCCGGCGGGCAGGCTGGCGCGGGTTGGCGGCCAACGGCGGGCAGGCGGACGCGGGTCGGCGGCCGAACGGCGGGCTCCTGAAGAGGGTGGGGGAGGGGACGTTCCCGCCGCGGGACCGACCCCCACCACTCCGAATCACCTGCATAGCCTGCCATTTGACGTCTCCAAACGGGGCCGTGTCAGAGCGTGCACGCCCCACATGCACGCTCTGACACGGCTGGCGTCGAGCGCACCCGTTGTCAGGATTTGCAGGTTATTTCCGTGGCGATTGGTCCGCGTCCGCCGCCGGGCACCCGAACCCTCCTTCAGGTGCCCGCCGTTGAATCCGGTCTGCGGGACGACCGGCCGCTCGGACGGTCGGTACGGTCCGGCTCACTACAGTCGTTCGCGCAGCAGCGTGAGCGTCCCCGCCCACACCTGCTCGGCGGCCGTCTCGTCGTAGGCGGCCCTGCCCGGCATCGTGAAGCCGTGCTCGGCGCCGGCCAGGATCTCGATCTCGTAGGCGACACCGGCCTGATCGAGCCGCTCCCGGAGCGGGGGGATCGTCGACAGCGGGGTGACCTGGTCGTTCTCGCCGAAGCCGAGGTACAGGGCGGCCTCGACGCGATCGACTCCGAGGTGCGGGGAGTCGGGCTCGTCGGTGACCAGACCCGTGGGGTGCAGCAACGACGCCGCGGCGATGTCGGTTCCGAAAGCCTCGGCCGCGCGCATTCCGAAGCGGCCTCCCATGCAGAAGCCGATGCATGCCCACTCGCTGGCGCCGCCCTCCGGCACCGCCTCGAGGAGCAGGCCGGTGTCTTCGAGGACGTCGTCGTCGCGGATCTGCTCGACGAGCTTCCGCATCCGGGCGAACTCCTCGGCATCGCCGGCCGCCATTCGCTCCGGGTTGGGCCGGTCGGCCGCGTCGAACGGGTAGTACAGATCGGGCACGATCGCCGTGTAGCCCGCGCCGGCGAGCCGCTCGGCGTGACCGAACAGCGCCGGCCGGATCCCGGGCGCGTCCATGAACAGGACGACGCGCGGAAACGGCCCGTCGCCGTCAGGGCGGTGGACGTAGGTCGGCATCGTCCCGCGCGGGGTGGTGACGTCAACAGTCCTCTGGCTCATCGCTTCTCCTTTGTTTCACGGGTGGTTTGACGGTGAGAGCGCGACAGCGGGGCCGGTGCCGGTGGCGGTCGCGCAGTCTCTACCCGCGATCCTCCCAAACACGATCGCGTCGGTCAGCCCACCCCCGTGCTCGGTCAGATGTCCCCAGATCGAGCCGGCGGCGCCGGCGGCGAACAGTCCGGGGATCGGCGCTCCGCCGGTGCGCAGCACCCGCGCCTGTGCGTCCCGTCTCGGACCGCCCGAGGCGGTTGCGACTCCCGGCGTCATCTGAATCGCGTACAGGGGCGCGGTCAGAGGCGCGAGCGTCGCCGGCGCGCGACCGAACTCGTCGTCCCGCCCCCGGCTAACCGCCGCCGCGTACCCGGCGAGGGTGTCGTCGAGCACGGCCCGGCCGAGCCCGGTCGCGGCTGCGAGCTCGGCGGCGTCGTCGCCGCGCACGATCCACCCGGCCTCGACCTCCGCTGAGTTGTCGGGGCTCCACCGGTAGCCATTCGGGCTGCCCACGATTCCGTGGAGCGGTCCGGCATGGCGCGCAGTTTCGTCGAAGATGATCCAGCCGGGCATCCGGGGACGGTTGGGGCGGCGGGGGAGGTAGGCCGTCAGCGCACGTACGCGGTCGTGCACCTCCCAACCGGTCTCATCTGCGAACCGTCGCCCGTCGCCGTCGACGTAGACGAAGCTTGGGGCGTGGACGTCGAGGGTGAACGCGGCCGGATAGTCGGGGTGCACGAATGACAGCCAGCCGAAGAACGCGCTCATATGCCACAGCGACGCGCCGGCGGCTCGCGCGAGGTCGAGCGTGTCGCCGGTGTTTCCCTGGTGTCCGACTGAGGTGAGCGGGAGCGGGAGGTACGTGTCCCGCAGATCGGGATCGGCCTCGAAGCCGCCGCTGGCGAGGATCACGCCGGCTCGCGCCCCGATGCGCCGGCGCCCGCCGTCGTGCTCCACGACGGCGCCGGCGACCCGGTCGCCGTCGAGCACCAGGTCGATCGCCGGGGTGTCGAGCGCGACCGGGATGTTCCGCTCGCGGACGGCATCCTCGAGCACGCGCCACAGGCCGGGGCCCGCGCGCTCGCCGGGTGACGGGACGAACTGGCGGTAGCGGACGTGTCCGGCGCCGGGGAAGTGCGGCCAGGAGGGCAGCATCCCGCCGAACGCGTCGATGTCGACCGGCGCCGCCGTCCCTCCGAGCGACCCGAGGAAGTCGGTGACCTCGGGAAGTCCGCGCGCGTAGGCCTCGAGCACGCCCCGGTCGGTCTTGCCGAAGCACACGGCATCGAGGTGGTCGATCGCCCGCGGACCGTCGACCTCGAACAGGAACCCGCCGGAGTGGACGCAGTTGCCGCCCCCGGACGCGGTCTTCTCGACGACGGCGACAGAGGCGCCGGCGTCGTGCGCGGTGATCGCGGCGGCGGCGCCGGCCGCGCCGAAGCCGACGACGAGGACATCAACCTCATCCGGTCGGCTCATGCCGGCACCGCGCCCGATCTCGCCCGCTGGCTCACGAGGGCGCGCCGGTCATGATCCGCAGCGGCTCAGACCCGTCCCATCCGACCGCCGCGTCGCGGACCATCGCGTAGAACCCGAGCAACTCGTCGCGGCGCTGGAGCACCTCGAGGGGATGCCCGAACACCTCGCCACCATCGAGCCAGACTGCGGACGCCGGGCCTGTACGGCCGGCGTGAAACGGGGTGAGGCCCAAGGCCTCGACTCGCGCGACCTCGTCGTCGAGCGCATCGGCCAGCCACGCCACGTGCCCGACCCCGGCGCCCGCGGGAACGAGCGAGTCGCGCAGCCCGGCGGGCCGGGCCTCGTGAACCTGGGTGAGCTCGACAATCAGCGGTCCCCACGCGCCGAACGCCGACGAGTGGTCGTACACGGCCGGCTCGCCCCTGTAGGTCACCTCGTCGAACGGGATGTGCTCCATCGCAAAGAACGGCCCCGCGCCGGTGGCGGCCGCGAACCGCGGGACGTCGCGGTGCAGGTCCTCGACCACATATCCGAGGTGATGGATAGGCGGGAGCATCACCGGCGCAACTGTAGACGATTTGGCAATCTGTATGCAATACTCCCGATGGGATGCGAGTTGCGTTCGACCATGTCGGGCTGTCGGTGGCCGATCTCGAGGCCGCCGAGGCGTTCTACACGACGGCGTTCGGGTTTGCGCGCCAGCTCGCGTTCGAGCTCTCGCCGCACCCGATTCGCGGCGTGATGCTCACGCACCCGTCGGGGTTCCGGATGGAGCTGTTCGAGCACGAGGCGTCGGCGCCGGGGCTGCAGGGCGCGACCCCGATCGAGGCGCACGCCACTCGGGGCTACAACCATTTCGCGGTCTCCTCAGCGGATATCGACCTCCTTTGGGAGCAGGCGATCGAGGCCGGGGCGACCGCCGTCAAGCCGCCGGCGGGCTCTCCGGAGCCCGGTGTCCGGTTCGCGTTCCTGGCCGATCCCGAGGGCAACCTGGTCGAATTGGTGGAGCTCGGCTGATGGGCAGGCTCGACGGCAAGGTGGTGCTGATCACGGGCACCGCCGGCGGCCAGGGAGCGGCTGCGGCGGCGTTGTTCGCATCCGAGGGGGCGACGGTCGTCGGGTGCGATCTCGACGCAGAGCGGGCGGACGCGGTTGCCGCGCAGATCCGCTCCGGCGGGGGCGACATGCACTCCATGGCACCGGTCGACCTGGCGGATCCCGACGCCGCCACGGCCTGGGTCGAAGGCGCCGCCGAGCGTGCGGGCGGGATCGACGTCCTCTACAACAACGCCTCGGCGCCGCGGGTGGGGCCGTTCGCCGAGCTGAGCTGGGAGGACTGGCGGTACACGCTCCACAACGAGCTCGACCTGATCTTCACCGTGACGAGCGCGGCCTGGCCGCACCTGATCGCGCGGGGCGGCGGCGCCGTGATCAACACCGCGTCGGTGTCGGCCCACCGCGGCGCGACGTTCATCGAGCAGGCCGCGCACGGCGCCGCCAAGGGCGGCGTGCTGGCCATCACCCGCCACCTTGCCGCCGCCGGCGCCCGCCACAACATCCGCGCGAACTCGATCAGTCCCGGGCTGATCGTCACACCGCAGATAGAGCCGTTCCTGGAACAGCCGGGGCATCCGGTCCACGAGATGCTCCATACCCACCCGCTCGGCCGGCTGGGGCAGCCCGACGACGTCGCCCGTGTGGCGCTGTTCCTCGCCAGCGACGACGCCGGCTACCTGAACGCGGTCGACATCGTCGTCGACGGTGGCCAGTCGCTGATCTCGTGACGTTCAGCGGAAGCATCATCTGGCGGGGGGACCCCGGCTACGAGGAGGCGCGGGTGGGCCGGGTGTTCAACGCCCGGCGGCCCGAGCGCTACCCGGCTGCGGTCCTGCTGGCGGAGAGCGACGACGACGTCGTCGCCGGCGTCCGGCTCGCCCGGGACCGCGGGCTGCAGGTGTCGGTACGAGCCGGCGGACACAGCTGGGCTGCCTGGGGCCTGCGCGACGAGACGCTGCTGATCGACCTCGGTCTGATGCGTGAAATGAGCTACGACCCGGGTACCGGGACGGCTACCGCGAGCCCGGCGGTGAAAGGGGGCGCCGAGCTGGTGCCGTTCCTGACCTCGCACGGCCGTGCGTTTCCCGGCGGCCACTGCCCGAGCGTGGGGATCGGCGGCTTCCTGCTGCAGGGCGGCCAGGGGTGGAACAGCCGCAAGTACGGCTGGGCGTGCGAGAACGTCGCCGCGATCGACGTAGTCACGGCCGACGGCGAGCTGATCCGCGCCGACGAGGAGCACAACTCCGATCTGCTGTGGGCCGCTCGCGGCGCCGGGCCGGGCTTCTTCGGAGTGGTCACGCGGTTCCACCTGCGCACGTATCCGCTGCCGCGGGCGATGACCCACGACACGTGGATGTTCGAGCTCGAGGAGCTCGAGCCGCTGCTTGGCTGGGTCGACGAGCTGCTGCCCTCGCTCGACCGCGTCGTCGAGCCGGTGATTGCGGCCACGCGCGTGCCTCGACCCGAGGGTCCGCCCGTGCTGCTTCTCCACACGACCGCGATGTCCGAGACCGACGAGGAGGCCGAGCGCGTGCTGGCGCCCCTAGGGTCCTGCCCGATCGCCGACCGCGCGGTCGCGCACGAGCACGGCCCGACCACGGTCGAGCAGGAGAACGAGGCCCAGGCGGCTCAGAACCCCGAGAACCATCGTTACGCCGTCGACTGCACCTGGACCGACGCCCGAGCGCCGGAGCTCGCGCCGCATCTCCGAGCGCTGTGGTCAGAGCTCCCGACCGAGGATTCGTTCTCGATCTGGTACGGCTGGGCCCCGAGCCGGCCGCTACCCGACATGGCGTTCTCGGTCGAGGGGCGTGTTTACATCGCCTCGTACGCGATCTGGTCGGACCCCGCCGACGACGAGCGCCACCGCAACTGGGTGGTCGAGCACACGACGCGGCTCGCGACGCTCGGAAAGGGCGTGTACCTGGGCGACACCGACTTCACCCGCCGGCCGGATCGGTTCCTGGCGCCCGAGAACTTCCGCCGTCTACAGGAGATCCGGACGCGCTGGGATCCGGACGGCCGGTTCTGCTCCTACCTGATCGCCGACGGCGCCGAACTCAACGCAGAACCAGACCGCCGTCGGCGCACAACGTCTGCCCGGTGATCGCCCCGGCCGCGTCGGACACGAGGAAGGCGACGGCCGCGCCGGCGCCGCCGGTGACTGCCGCGATCCGGCTCATGAGCAGAACCCGTCGGGGGCGGATCGCTTACCGATTACTGCACTCATTTGATATAACTGTATACAACTGCGGTGGCGTGGTCTTCGTCACCGAAGTCGAGTTGAGGAATCACCGGAATCGAGTCGAGGCTGAGGAGTCCCATGTCCCACCAGGTCCATTCGCCGGCCCCCGTGCGTGAGCTTCCGGGCGAGCCGGTGCCCTACTACCTCGCCGACGGGGACGGCCGCGCGCATCTGCTGCTGGGACAGGTCGGCCGCGCCCTGGCCGGGACCGAGGAGACCGCCGGCGCGATGTCGGTGATGACTGCGGTCGGCCCAGCCGGACGACCGATCCCGATGCACCTTCACGAGCAGGAGCACGACTACTTCTTCTGCGTGCGCGGCGCCGTCCAGGTGTGGGCCGACGGCGAGAGCCGGATCCTCTATCCCGGTGACGTGGCCAGCGTGCCCGCCGGCGTGCTCCACGCCTACCAGTTCCACGGGCACTACAGCCAGTTCATGGGACCGATCGCCCCGGCCGGCTGGGACCGCTTCTTCGATTTCACCGGCTCCCCGTACGCCGGCCCCGCCTATCCCCAGGTCGACGACAGCCCGCCACTGTTCGCCAAGTTCGGCGCCGCCGAGGCGAAGTTCGCGATGAAGTACTTCCCCGAGGAGCCCTATGCCGAGGCGGCCACGGGCCCCGACGATGCGCTGCCGGGCGCGCCCGAGCCGTACTTCCTGCGCGCGGGCGAGGGACCGCGCCATGGGCTGTTCGGTCAGGTCGCGTACCAGCTCATGACCGGCGCCGAGTCGGGCGGCCGGCTCGGAATGACCGTCACCGAGGGCCCGCGCGGCCCGGCGGTGCCGGCCCACGTGCACGAGCGCACCTACGAGGCGATCTACTGCCTCGACGGCAGGCTGCTCGTGACCGTCGAGGGTGACGAGCATCTCCTCACTCGGGGCGACTTCGTCAGCGTTCCGGCCGGCGCCGAGCACACCTATGCCATGGATGCGCACCTGACCCGGTTCGCGAGCATGTACGGCCCGGCCGGGGTCGAGCGCTTCTACGAGGTGGCGGGCGACGTCGCCGAGCAGCGCATATTCCCCGAGCAGCCGGGTCCGGTCGACCGCGACCGCCTGTCCGCCGCCGCGGCCGAGCTCGACATCGCCTTCGCCGGCTGAGTCCGCGAACGATGGCGACACTCAGGGTCCTCGTCGCCGGCGGCGGCATCGCCGGTCTCACCCTCGCCCATGGTCTGCGCCGTGCGGGCATCGATTGCGAAGTGTTCGAACAGGAGCCACGGGAGGGCCGGCGTTCCGGATACCGCCTCACCCTCGATGCCGACGGTGGCAACGCGCTCGAAGCGTGCCTGCCGGCGGAGCTGTACGAGCGCTACCTCGAGGCATCGAACCTGACCCCGGACCGACCCGACGTCGCGGTCGTGATCGACAGTCAGTGTCGGGAGCTGACGACGGCGCCGCACATCGGACCGCCGAACGACGGAGAGCGGCCGCACACGGCGATCGATCGGGGGACGTTCCGCCAGATACTGTCGAGTGATCTCGCGGACGTAGTGCACTACGAGGCGGCGGCCGCCGGATTTGCCGCCGGCGGGGACGGGGTCGAGCTTCGCCTGGCGGACGGCCGGACGGCTTCGGGAGACGTGCTTGTCGCCGCCGATGGGGTCGGCTCGGCGATCCGCCGCCAGCTGATGCCGGAGGTGGCGATCGTTCCCGCGCCCGTCGGCGCGCTGGGCTTGTTCGGCCGCTCGCCATTGACCGACGAGATCCTGGCGGACCTTCCCGCGATCCTGTCAGCCGCGTTTGTGATCGCGCGGGACGACCGGGGCGTGATGCTTTCACTCGGTCAGTGCGTCCCCCGGCGGCCCGGAGCCGGCGTCGCGCCGCCGTATATGCAGCTCTCGGGCGGGATCGCTCCGGGGACAATCGTGCCGGCGCCGGCGGAGTGGAACGCCGACACCCCGCGGGAGATTCACGCGGCGATGCGGGACGGGGTGGCTGAATGGCATCCGGCGATCCGCGGGCTGGTGGATCGGATCGAGCGCGAGTCGCTGTTCTCGCACCCATTCCGGCGGCTGGATCCGACGCCGCCGTGGCCGGCCTCACGGGTCACGCTCGTCGGCGACGCGATCCACGCGATGCTCCCGACGCTCGGCAAGGGTGCGAACATCGCGATGCGAAACGCGGCCGCGCTCCGCGATCAGCTCGCGGCGGCCGACCGCGGCGAGCGGCCGCTGTGCGAGGCGATCGGCGCCTACGAGACCGACATGCGCGATGCCACGTATCCGCTGATGGAGCTGGCCGCAGACCACGACCGGTTCGGTGGCGGCGGCCTGCGCCGTCCCGAGGACGCGGAGGTGCACGCATGAGGCTGCTGGGTCTGAGCGCGGGCAATCCGGACGGCAGCGTCGAGATCCTGCTCAAGGTCGCGCTTGGCGCCGCGGCCGAGGCGGGGGCCGACATCGCCCTCGTCCGACTCGACGATGTCAGCCTGCCGACGCGGCCGCTCGGGCCGGACGCCCTTACGGGAGAGGACGACGGTGGATGGCTGTGGGATCAGCTGATGGACAGCGACGGCCTGATCGTGTCGGCGCCGATCTACTCGCGGACCGTGCCCGGAAAGCTGAAGCTCGTCGCCGACCGGCTGTCCGGCCCGGCCGCGGACGTCGCCTTCGCCGAGAACTACCGGCGGATGCTCGAGGCGGGGGAGACTCCACCCGTTGCGTTCCCCTACGACGAGCGGGTGTTCCGCCCGCGCGTCGCGGGCTTCATCGCCGTCGGCGGTGCGCTCACCAGCCAGTGGAAGTCGCTGGCGCTGCCGCTCATGCACCAGATGACGTTCTCGGCCCACATGGCGGTCGCAGATCAGCTGCTAGTGGGCGGCGCGGGGATGCCGCGGTCGGTGGTGCTAGACGCGTCCGCGCTGGTGGCGGCCGCGCGCGTCGGCCGCAGCGTCGGCGAGCAGCTCGGACTTCCGTTCGAGCAGGTGAGGTACCGCGGGGATCCCGGCCTGTGCCCCCTCTGCCACCTGTCGATCGTGTCGGTTCGAGGCGATGCTGTCGAGTGCGCGACCTGCGGCGCCGCCGGGCGCCTGGCCGTCGAGGACGGGGTCGCCGCCGTGCGCTTCGACGATCCAGCCGGCCTCGGGCGGTCGGTGATCGCGCTCGCCGAGAAGCGCGCGCACTTCCGCGAGGTGCAGGACACCGGGGCCGCCCAGGGGGCGCTCGCGAACGAGATCTCCGAGCGCGCCTCGATGTATGAGCGGTTCGACTGCCGGATCACCCCGCGGCCCGGGCCCCGCGCGCTCGCCTAGGCGGACGGCGGCCGCAACGACAACGACCATGGGGCACGCGATCGACATCCCGCTGGTGCAGGCGCGGCAGCTGATCGCCCGCGCGATCGACAAGGCCGCCGATGTCGGCGTGCGCGGTGCGTTTGCCGTCGTGGGGGGCAGCGGGGTGCTCGTGTCGGCATCGCGCATGGACCGTGGCGGCGCCGGCGGGATGGCGCGCGCACGGTCCAAAGCGTGGATCTCGGCCACACAGCAGATCCCGAGCACCGAGCATCACCTGCGGATGGCGACGCTGCCGGCGCCGATCGCCGCCGGGTTCGTCGCGTGCTCGCCGGAGGCGATCTTCCCCGGCGCCGGCGGGATCCCGATTTTTGACGACGATCCCGCCCACCCCGTCGTCGTCGGCGGCTTCAGCGCCTCGGGCGCGACCGTCGGCCCGTTCGTCGACATCCCGGGGATCGACCGGCGCATGCTGATCGCCGATGGCAAGCCCGCGAACTCCGAGGACCTGATCGTGCTGTGGACGCTGGGACTGCCGTACGAGGGGCAGCACGGCGACGACGAGAAGCGCTGGCTTGACGCGTTCGGCGAGCTGCCCGACGAGCCGGGGCTCGGCTACAGCGAACCACCGCGGGCGCGTCAGCCTGAGCACGAGTGGGCGCTCGCGCTCGCCGACCGGGCGATGGCCGAGGCGGGCGCACGCGGAGCCGCCGTCGCCGTCGCCGTGGTCGACGTCCGCGGTGATCCGATCCAGCAGGACTGGATGGACGGCGCGCCCACCGCGGCGCCGTTCGTGGCCGAGGCGGTGGCCGCCGGTGCCGCCAGCTTCCAGCGTCCGAGCGCGGAGATCGATCCGGCGCTGACGCCCGTGCTCCCGTATCGCGTGCTGACGGTGGCCGGCGGCCTGCCCGTCCGCGAAGGCGCTCGGGTCGTGGGTGGCCTCGGGATCGCCGGCGCCGACGCCGCCGTTTGCGAGGAGATCGTCGCGGCGGTCCTGGAGAGCTAGGGCGCGTGCCCGAGCGGATCTGCATCGTCGGTGCCGGCGCGATCGGAGGCCTGTTCGCGGCCCATCTAGCGCAGCTCCCAGAGCTTGAGGTGTGGGCGTTCGACCCCTCGGCCGAGCACGTCGCGGCGATCAACGCCGACGGCCTGCGCCTGACGGGACATGTCGAGCTGGTCGGCCGGGTTCACGCCCGGACGGACGCGGCGGAGATCCCGGACTGCCCGCTCGGCATCCTCGCCACCAAGGGTACCGTCACCGAGGCGGCGATCTCGGCCACGGCTCGGATCTTCGGCGACGGCGCCGTCTGCAGCGTGCAGAACGGCATCGGCAACGAGGAGGTGATCGCCGAGCACGTGCCCCGCGTGATCCGCGGGGTGACGCTGCCCGCCGGGCACGTGGTGGCGCCGGGGGTGATCCACATGGTCGGGCCTGGATCGACGTGGGTGGGGCCGTTCGAGCCGCGGCCGGCGACGCACGAGGAGATCGAGTGGCTCGCCGCCCGGCTGAACGAGAGCGGGATGGAGACGCGCGCGCGCGCCGACGCACGCGGCGCCCAGTGGACGAAGCTCCTGTTCAACGCCTGCACGAACCCGTTGTGCGCGTTGACCGGGCTGACCCACGGCGAGCTGTGCGACTACGCCCCCACGATCCGCCTCGTCGACGAGCTGCTCCGCGAGGGCGTGGCGGTGGCCGACGCGCTCGGGATCGAGCTCGAGGACGACCCGGCCGAGCTCGTCTACAGCGCGGCGAAGGCCAACTACCGCCACCGTCCGAGCATGCTCCAGGACGTCATGGCGAAGCGTCGCACCGAGATCGCCACGCTCAACGGCGGGATCGTCCGCGCCGCGGGCGAGGCCGGCGTCCCGGTCCTGCTTCACCGCGCGGTAGTCGACCTCATTCGCGGCCTCGAGCGGAGCTGGAACGAGTAGGAACACCCGGACTTTGGCGATCGCGCTCACATATATGCAGCATTAGCGCCAGAGTCCACCCGAACAGTTCGGCGTACTGTGGACGGATCATCAAACTGTATGCAATAATCCCCCGTGCCCATGGATTCGCCGCAGAAGATCGACTGGAGCGAGCAGGAGTTCGCCGAGGTTCGTCCCGGGATCTTCGGCGCGACCGTCCACACGCCGCAGCTGACGGCGACGCTCTACCGGTACGGGGCGGGCTCGAGCTGGGAGGAGCACAATCACCCCCAGGATCAGATCACCGCCGTGCTCGAGGGGGAGATTGACTTCGTCGTAGCCGGCGAGCCGGTCCATCTGATCGCGGGCCAGGTGGCGACGCTCCCGGGCGAGACCCCCCACTCGGCGACCGTCGCCGGGTCGGGAAGCGGTGCGGTGACGCTCAACGTCTTCACCCACCGGGAGCAGACCCCCGGTGTCTGACTGGCTGGGGCTAACCGGCCAGCGCGTGCTGATCGCGGGCGGCGGGGGCACGATCGGCCGTGGGCTCGTCGACGGATTCGCGACCGCCGGCGCGACCGTCGCGGTCGTCGACGTCAACGAGGACGCGATGGCCGGGCTGGACGACCGAGTGGCCGTGCGCCACGCCGCAGACCTGAGCGATGCCTCGGCCTCGCGCGCGGCGGTGGCGGCCGTACGGGACGGGCTGGGCGGCCTTGACGTATTCGTCCACTGCGTGGGCATCAACGATCGCAGGCCGATCGAGGACTACAGCGCGAGCGACTGGGACAGGATCGTCGCCGTGAACCTGACGAGCGCGTTCCACACCGGGACCGAGGCCGCGGTCGGGATGCGCGAGCAGCGCCACGGCCGAATCCTGTTCTTCTCCTCGGTGGCGGGGCGCAGCGGCCACAAGCACCACGGCCCCTATGCCGCCACCAAGGGCGCGATCAACCAGTTGATGCGGGTGATCGCGCACGAGTACGCCGGGCACGGGGTCACGGCCAACGCGGTGGCGCCTGGGTACATGGACACGAGCCTGACCCGGAGCTACCTGGCCGCCAACCCGGACAAGCGCGCCGCGCTCGTGGAGCTGATCCCGGCCGGCCGGTTCGGGACGCTGCCGGAGGTGGTGGATCCCGTGCTGTTCCTGTGCTCGCGGCACGCGAGCTTCATCACGGGTCAGGTCCTGTACATCGACGGCGGTCGCACGATCGTCTAGTGGCCCCTCACGCAAATACGATCGCATTCGAGGCACGCCTGGCGGCCTCAAGCGCTGGCCCGCTCGGCATCCAGCCTCGCCACGACCGGGCCGCGCTTGAGTCGTCCGGCTGCTTTGTCCTCGGACCCTCGTGTAGCGCCGCTACACATCGGGTCCTGCGTCCTCGCCTGGCATCCACCAGTCGCGCCTCTCGGTGCGACCGTACTTACGTGAGAGACCACTTATGACCACTGGGAGCGAGATGCAACGTAGATTCGAGGGCCGGAGCTTCATGGTCACCGGCGCCGGGACGGGGTTCGGAGCGGCGCTGGCGACGCGTGCGGCCCAGGAGGGAGCGGCCAAGGTGCTGATCCACTACCGCAGCTCCGCCGAGGGCGCGGAGCAGACCGCCGCTCGGGTCCGCGACGCCGGTGCCGAGGTGGAGATCGTCCAGGGCGACATCACCTCCTGGGCGGACATCCAGCGGATGGCGGCGTGGGCGTTCGAGGACCAGGGCGGGATCGACGTGCTGGTCAACAACGTCGGCGACATGGCCTCGGGCCAGGCCTCCTGGAAGGAAGTCACGGAGGAGGCGATCGACCACGTGCTCGCGGTCGACATCAAGGGGACAATGCTGATGGTGCACGAGTTCGGCCAGCGGATGGTCGAACGAGACGGTGGCGCGATCGTGAACGTCGGGTCGACCGTGATCGTCCGGGGGAGTCCCCGGGCCCCGCAATACGCGGCCGGTAAGTACGGGCTGCTCGGGATCACCAAGTCCTACGCCAAAGCGCTGGCGCCGAAGGTGCGGGTGAACACGTTCGCGCCCGGCTTCATGGAGACCGAGGCGCTGCTGGCTCGCCCCGAGTGGAAGGCGGGACGCCGCGAGGATGTGCTTTCCGGCACGCCCGCTGGGAAGATTCCCAAGCCGGAGGATATGACCGGCGCGGCGCTGTTCCTCGCCAGCGACGACGCACACCACATCACCGGCTCCTACATGGTCGCCGACGGCGGTTACAGCATGCTCGGCGCGTGACGCCAGGAGGCACCCGATGGCAGACAACGGTCAGAACACCGAAGACGTCTACGAGCGGGTTCGCAACGCGATCCTCGATGGCGACCTGGCTGCCGGAGCCGTGATGTCGCAGGTGGCGCTGGCCCAGGACCTCGGGATCAGCCGCACGCCGCTGCGCGAGGCGCTGCGGATGCTCCAGAGCGAGGGGCTCGTCGAGGGCGAGCCCAACCGCCGCGTCCGGGTCGCTCCGATGACCGCGCCCGACCTCGAGGAGCTGTACGTGATGCGCGTCACGCTCGAGGCCGAGGCGCTCCGCTTGTCGGTCCCGCGCATGACCTCCGAGGATCTCGCGCGACTCGAGGGGCACATGGCCGAGATGGCGCACTTCGCGGCCGAGAAGGACTACCGGCGCTGGAACATTCCGCACCAGCAGTTCCATCGCGGCTTGACCGCGCACGCCGGCGAGCGGGTCAACTTCGTGCTCGGGCAGATGTTCGACCACGCCGAGCGCTATCGCCGGCTGCACATCGGTCATGGGCCGACGGCGTGGGCGACGGCCGGCCACCGCGAGATCCTCGATGCCTGCAAAGCCGGGGACCTCGACGGCAGCGCCGGCCGGCTGGCCTCGCATCTGGCCCGGACCGGCTTCGAGGTCTCCGAGCTGCTCGATCCGGGGTACAAGCCGACGCTGCTGGAGCTGGCGCTGGCCGACGCCGGCGGCGCCCCGCCGCGCAAGGGTCGGCAGCGCAGGCCGCGCTGACTCTGTCAGGATCCGCGGGCAGACACCGATCGGCGGCGGGCGCCCGACCGAGCGCCACGCCCGCAGCGACTTCCGGAGGCCTGATGAGCACGCGTGTAATGCTGAGCGTTCGCACCCTTAGAGAGCGGCCCGCGTGGAGAGCGCTCGAGAAGCACTACGACGAGCTACACGTCAAGCATCTGCGCGAGCTGTTCGCGGCGGACGAGACCCGCGGCGAACGGCTCGTCGTCGAGGGGGCGGGGCTATACCTCGACTACTCGAAGAACCGGATCACCGAAGAGACGGTCGGGCTGCTGATGGCGCTGGCCGAGCAGTCGGGGCTCGCGGACCGGACCGAGGCGATGTTCACCGGCGAGCGGATCAACGTATCCGAGAACCGGTCGGTGCTCCACGTCGCGCTGCGGATGCCGAAGAGCGCCTCGCTGATCGTCGACGGCGTGGATGTGGTCAAGCAGGTCCACGAGGTGCTCGACCGGATGGCCGCGTTCTGTGAGCGGGTCCGGTCCGGAGAGTGGCGGGGGTACACCGACCGGCCGATCCGCAACGTCATCAACATCGGCATCGGCGGATCGGACCTGGGGCCGGTGATGGCGTACGAGGCGCTGCGTCACTACTCAGACCGCGACATGACCTTCCGGTTCGTCTCGAATGTCGACGCGACCGACATCGTCGAGGCGACCCGCGACCTCGACCCGGCCGAGACGCTGTTCATCGTCTCCTCGAAGACGTTCACGACGCTCGAGACGATGACCAACGCACGCTCGGCGCGCGATTGGACACTCGCCGCGCTTGGCGACGAGCAGGCGATCGCCAAGCACTTCGTGGCCGTGTCGACGAACGCCGAGAAGGTCACCGAGTTCGGCATCGACACCGACAACATGTTCGGGTTCTGGGAGTGGGTCGGCGGCCGCTACTCGATGGACTCGGCGATCGGCCTGTCGACGATGCTGGCGGTCGGCCCCGACGGCTTCGGCGAGATGCTGGCGGGCTTCCACGACATCGACGAGCACTTCCGCAGCACCCCTTTCGCGCAGAACCTGCCGGCGCTGATGGGGATGCTCGCGGTCTGGTACGGCGACTTCTTCGGCGCCCAGACCGTCGGGGTGATGCCCTACAGCCAGTACCTGAAGCGGTTCCCGGCGTATCTCCAACAGCTGACGATGGAGTCGAACGGCAAGCACGTCACGCTAGACGGGCGCCACGTCGACTACGAGACCGGGGCGGTCTACTGGGGCGAGCCCGGGACCAACGGCCAGCACAGCTTCTACCAGCTGATCCATCAAGGCACGAAGCTGATCCCGGTCGACCTGATCGGCTTCGCCAGGAGCCTCAACCCGCTGGGCGACCACCACGACCTGCTGATGTCGAACGTGTTCGCCCAGGCCGAAGCGCTCGCGTTCGGCAAGACCGAGGAGGAGGTGCGGGCGGAGGGCACGCCTGAGCACGTCATCCCGCACAAGGTGATGGAGGGCAACCGCCCGACGAACACGATCATCGCCGAGCAGCTGACGCCGCGGACGCTCGGCAGCCTGGTGGCGCTGTATGAGCACAGCGTGTTCACGCAGGGCGTCGTCTGGGAGATCGACTCGTTCGACCAGTGGGGCGTCGAGCTCGGCAAGGCGCTGGCCGTGCGGATCATCCCCGAGCTCGAGAGCGACGCCGACCCTGAGCTCCACCACGACAGCTCGACCAACGCACTGATCCGCCGCTACCGGGCGATGCGCTAGGCGCCGACCGATCTGAAAGCACCGAGACCGAGGAGGACGATTCACATGCCTACGGACACGCCGATGCAACTGGGAATGGTCGGGCTCGGCCGGATGGGCGCTGGAATCGTCCGCCGCCTCATGCGCGACGGCCATCACTGCGTCGGGTATGACCGCAACTCCGATGTGGTCAAGACGCTCGAGGGTGAGGGCACCACCGGCGCGAATTCGTTGCAGGAGTTCGCGTCCAAGCTGGACAAGCCCCGGACCGCGTGGATCATGGTGCCGGCGGGCGAGATCACATCCCAGACGATCAGCGCCCTGTCCGAGGTGTTCGAGGCCGGTGACGTGATCATCGACGGGGGGAACACGCATTACCACGACGACATCCGGCACGCCAAAGAGCTCGGCGAGAAGGGCATCCACCACGTCGACGTCGGCACCAGCGGCGGCGTGTTCGGGCTGGCGCGCGGGTTCTGCCTGATGATCGGCGGAGAGAACGACGTCGTCGAGCGGCTCTATCCGATATTCGGCTCGCTCGCGCCCGGAGTTGACGCGGCGGCGCGTACGCCGGGGCGCGAGGGAAAGCCGAGCCCGTCGGAGACCGGGTTTCTGCACTGCGGCCCGAACGGCGCCGGCCACTTCGTGAAGATGGTCCACAACGGGATCGAGTACGGGATCATGGCCGCGTACGCCGAGGGGCTCAACATCCTGCACAGCGCCGGAGTCGGCAAGGAGGTGCTCGAGGGCGACGCGGAGACGGCGCCGATGGAGAACCCCGAGTACTACCAGTACGACATCAACACGGTCGAGGTGGCCGAGGTGTGGCGCCGGGGGAGCGTGATCAGCTCGTGGCTGCTCGACCTGACGGCGCAGGCGCTGTTCGAATCTCCGACGCTCGACGACTTCTCAGGCCGGGTGTCGGATTCGGGTGAGGGGCGCTGGACGTCGATCGCGGCGATCGACGAGGGCGTACCCGCGCCGGTCCTGACCACAGCGCTGTACTCCCGATTTGCGTCGCGAGGGCTCGACAATTATGCCAACCGGGTCCTGTCGGCAATGCGCTACGGCTTCGGTGGCCACCGCGAGAAGGCCGCGAACTGACCGCCCCCGACCAGGTCGAGCGCGAGAAGCAGCTCGCCGCCGAGGCGGCGGCGACGCTCGTGCAGGACGGGATGATGGTCGGGCTCGGCACGGGCTCGACCGCCGCGTACCTGCTCCCGCCGCTGGCCGCCCGCGAGCTCGACATCACGTGCGTGGCGACCTCGCCGGCCACGTCGCAGGCGGCGCGGGCGCTCGGGATCGAGGTCGTGTCGTTCGCCGGGCTCGAGTCGCCGACCCGGCTCGATCTGACGATCGACGGCGCCGACCAGGTCGACCCGGCGGGCTGGCTCGTCAAGGGCGGAGGCGCCGCCCACACCCGGGAAAAGGCGGTGGCAGCCGCGGCCGACCGGTTCATCGTGATCGTGTCGTCGAACAAGGTGGTCGACCGGCTGTCGCCGCCGATTCCGCTCGAGCTGGCCGAGTTCGGCCTCGCCTCGACGCTCGCGCGCTTGGGTTCGGTGCGCCTGCGCGAGGTCTCCCACAGTCCCGACGGTGGTGTGATCGCGGACTACCTGGATGAATTCGACGATCCGGAGGCGCTCGCGACTTGGCTCTCGACCCAACCCGGCGTGGTCGAGCACGGGCTGTTTCCCGCCTCGATGGTGGCCGAGGTCCTGATCGGCCGCGGTCAGGACGTCGAGCGGCGGACGCCGGTGGTCAGCTGAGCCAAGCCGCGCCGGCGGGTACGAGCTGCGTGCCCCCGTCGGCGAAGCTGTAGGGCGGGCACGGGCCGGTGCAGACCAGCTCGACGCCGTCAAGGCAGCCGCCGAGCTCCTCCACGAGCGCGACGAACTCGCCCACCCGCCCACGGTCGACGAGATACGCGTCGAGCACGGGAAGCCCGGGGTGCGGGACGAGCGCTCGGCGGCTGCTGCGCGCGAGCGCGGTGAGCGGGTCGAGCTCGTGTGCGAGCAGGCGCGCGCTCTGGCGCATCTCCAGGCGGTCCCGCAGGTACGCCACGCCGGACTCCGATCGCGGATCCGGCGTGGGGTCCGCGCCGCCCTGCCAGCGCGCGTGGAGACCCAGCTCGACCGCTCCGCGAACGCCCTCGAGCTTCGCCAGCAACCACCGCCGTCGACGGCGCAGCATCGCGCGAACCGCGTCGTCGTCCGCCAGCACGCGGCCGAACTGCATCGGCAGGATCGCGCGGCAGTCCATCAGGCTCTGGAGCGTGCGCTCGTAGGCGTGGCGCGTCGCGGTGTCCCGCTCGGGTCCGGGATCGTCGTGCTCGGTGGCGATCGCCATCAGGGGTCCGTCGGTGACGCTGCGCAGGGGGCGGTCGTCGAGCCCCGTGCCGACCACCGCGGTGCCGTCCGCCTCGACGATGCCGTAGACGAACAGGCTCATCGGTCGGCCTCGGGTGTCGCCGCGGCGAGCCGCAAGAGCGGCAAGACGAGCGGCGCGACGTCGTGCGTGACGTCGCGCGCTCGTCCGCCTGGGCGCGCACATGCCTCGCGGCCGTGGCCCGGGCCGTGGCCGGCGCACCCTCTCTCAGCTCGAGCTTCGACGGGCATGTGCAACCTCTCCGGCGTTTTCCCTACCCAAAGCTTGAGCGGCTGCATCCAAAAGTGGACGAATGTTCGACCCCGGAGCGCGATTTCCGTCGACGAATGATCGATAGTCGGTCTGATCCATCGAGGCACATCGATGGATCGGTAGATATGAGCAGAGTTGGTAGCCGGCCGCCCGACGGTTGATTTCCCGGCCCTTGCCCGCGAAGATTGGGGTGTTCTTCTTCTGACAACCGAACCCCTGAGTCGTGTCTAGAGACCGTGGACAGACCTCGGCGGGAGTCGCATTGATGGGGCATTCCGTCCGAGCAGCCCCGGACCGAGTGCTGGCGCGCGTCCGGCTGTCAACATCGGCTTGGGACCTCCGGCGTAGCTACGGCGTTCAACTCGCGCTCCTCGTCGCCGCGTACTACGCCGCCGCGCACCTTGGCTTTGCGTTCCGGTTCGCCGGTCCGGTCGCGGCGATCGTCTGGCTCCCCGTGGGGGTTGGCATCGCCGGCCTGTACCTGATGGGGATTCGACTCTGGCCGGCCGTGGTGATCGGTGATCTGCTCGTCAACAACTACTCGGCGCTGCCGGTCGGCGCCGCCGTCGGCCAGAGCTTCGGCAACCTGCTCGAGGTCCTGATCGGCGCCTGGCTCTTGCGCCGGTACGTGTCGCGGCGCGCGCCGCTCGCGACCGCCACCGGCGTGGTCGGCGTGTTCGTGGCGCTCACGGTCGCGACCGCGGTAAGCGCGACCATCGGACCGCTGTCGCTCGCGCTTCAGCACGTGATCCCGGCCGGATCGCTGCTGCGGGTATCGCGCACGTGGTGGCTCGGCGACTTCTGCGGGGCCGCGATCGTGCTCCCGCTTGCGCTCGCCTTCAGCACTCCTTCTCCGCACCCCTGGCTGCGCGGGCACGTCGTCGAGGGGCTGTTGCTGCTGGCAACGCTGATCGTCCTCAGCACGGTCGCCGCCCAGGTCGGCGGGCCTTCGACCTACCTGGCGTTCCCGGTCCTGATCTGGGCCGGGTTCCGGTTCGGCCCGCGGGGCGCGACGATCGCGATCGCGATCAGTGCCGCGTTCACGATCTGGGGAGCGACGCACTTCCCCGGGCAGTTCATGGTCAACGGAAGCGACAGTATTCCCTCCACTCAGATCTACATCGCGATTGCGGCCCTAGCCACGCTCGCGGTGGCGGCGCTGGCGTCCGAGCGCGAGGAGCTCGCCAGAAGCGTCCGCGCGTCTCGAACCCGGATCGTGCTCGCCGCGGACGACGAGCGGCGCCGGCTCGAGCGCAACCTCCACGACGGCGCTCAAGGGCGCCTCGTCACGCTCGCCGCTCGGCTCGGGCTGGCCGCGCGTGACGCGCGGGAGGCGCCCGAGACCGCCGCCGCGTCATTCCAGACCGCGCGCGACGAGCTGCTCGTCGCGATCGACGAGCTCCGCGAGCTGGTTCAGGGGATCCAGCCGGCGGCGCTCCGGCAGTTCGGGCTGGCGAGCGCGGTCGCGGACATCGCCGCCAAGTCTGTGACGCCGATCGAGCTGCTCGAGCTACCGCACGTCCGCCTAGACGAGACCACGGAGGCCACAGCATTCTACTTGATCCGGGAGGCGGTCACGAACGCGGAGCGGCACGCGCAAGCATCGGCGATCCGGGTCCGCGCCCATCTGAGCACGGCGAGCCTCACCGTCGAGGTGGAGGACGACGGCGTCGGCGGCGCGTACGAGCGCAACGACCGCGGGCTCCAGGGGCTCAAGGACCGGGTCGAGGCCACCGGCGGCCGGTTCGAGCTCGACAGCGAGCCCGGACGGGGCACCCGGATCACGGCCGAGATCCCGCGCAGCGTCACCCGCTAGGGGTTTCGCCCAAGCAAGCCCGAAGCCGGTCTATTCCCGCTCGCCAGGAACATCAGCGTCGCCTTGACGCGCCGGCTGACGTCGTCGGGACTCTCAAGCTCGAGCTTGGTGAAGATCGCGTTGATGTGCTTCTCGACCGCACGCTTGGTCAGCACGAGCGAGTCGGCGATCGCCGCATTGCTCTTGCCCTGGGCAAGCTCGGAGAGCACGTCGAGCTCGCGCCGGGTGAGCGCCGACAGCGGCGACTTCGCGCCGGCGCTCCGTGCGCGAACGAGCACCTCGACCACCTTCGGGTCGATCACGGATCCGCCGGCGACGACCGCCTCGATCGCGGCCACGAGCTGCTGCGGATCGCTGACCCGTTCCTTGAGCAGGTAGGCACGGCGGGCGCTTCCGGCATCGAGAAAGGCGAGCACGTAGCTGGGGTCCGCGAACTGGCTGAGGACGACCACGCCGATGTCCGGATCGCTGACGCGCAGCTCCCGCGCTACCTGAATCCCCTCGTCAGTGCCGGTGGGCGGCATGCGGATGTCGGTGATCACGGCGTCCGGCCGCTCCCGGGCGATCGCCTCGGTCAGCGAGGTGCGATCGCCGCAGAAGGCGACGGCCTCGATGTAGTCCAAACCGGACATGATCCGTTCGAGCGCCTCGCGCATCAGGAACGTGTCCTCGCCGATGACGACGCGGATGTGCTTGGAGGGTTGGTCGCCTTCTTTCGAAGGCTGGGCAGGCGACTGCGTCACGGCGTACCCGCTTCCGCGGCTGAACTCCTTCGGAGAGCTGACGCAAAGTTAGCGTGTCTAACCGTCGACCCCTTCTTCGGAGAGGAAGATGAGCGTCGCCTTCACGCGCCGGCTCACGTCCTGCGTCTCGGGCAGGTTGAGCTTGGAGAAGATCGAATTGACGTGCTTCTCGACCGCTCGCTTGGTGAGCACCAGCGACTTGGCGATCGCGCTGTTGCTCTTGCCCGCGGCGATCTCGGCGAGCAGCTCGCGCTCGCGTGCGGTCAGCTGCGAAAGCTGGGACTTTGCCGCCCGGGAGCGAGCCTCGATCAGGACGTCGACGATGATCGGGTCGATCACCGAGCCGCCCCGCGCGACCGCCTTGATCGCGTCGAGCAACTGCTCCTTGTTGCGTATCCGCTCCTTGAGCAGGTACGCGCGGCCGCCGGTTCCGTTCTCGAGCAGGCTGAGCGCATAGGCCGGCTCCGCGTACTGGCTGAGCACGACGACGCCGACGTCTGGGTGCGTGTCGCGCAGCGACGCCGCGATCCGAACCCCCTCCTCGGCGCCGGACGGCGGCATCCGGATATCGGTGACGACGACGTCCGGATCCGAGTCGGCGATCGCGGTCCGCAGCTCCTTGCCATTGGTGCAGACGGCGACGAGCTCCACCTCCGATGCCGCGCTCAGCGTCGCCGTCAGGAACTCACGGATCACGTACGAGTCCTCGGCTACCGCGACCCGGATCTGCTTGCTGGTCTCCTCGCCCGTCCGGCGGGGGCGTTGCTGCACACTGGCGCTCATCACTTCTCCACGGCCCCTTCTATCGGATCGTGCTCGCGTGGGGGTATTTTCAACCATCATCCAGATCGGAGGATGACGAGGCCGGTCAGCACCTGTCCGATTGACGGGCGATGAGCTCGTCGGCCCCGCGCGTGCCACAACCGGATGCGACGTCGGCCGCCCTGGCGATCACGTGGCTGGGGCACGCCACCGTGCTCATCGAGATCGACGGGGTGCGGATGATCACCGATCCGGTGCTGCGCGACCGGATCGGGCCGCTCGTCCGCATCGCTCCGGACGTCCACGTCGTCGGGCCGGTCGATTGTGTGTTGCTGTCGCACCTGCATGCTGACCACACCGACGTCCCAACGTTGCGGGCGCTCGACCGGTCGGGCCCGGTGCTCGCTCCGAGTCCGTCGCGGGAGTGGCTGACGGGACGCGGCCTTCGCGACGTGCGCGAGCTCCATCCGGGCGAGGAGATCGGGATCAGGGGGCTGCGGGTCGCCGCCACCGCGGCGGTACACGATCCGCGGCGCCGGCCGTTCGGGCCGGCGGCCGAACCGGTCGGGTACGTGATCCGCGGGTCGAGCGCCGTGTACTTCGCCGGGGACACCGATCTGTTCCCAGGGATGGCCGACCTGCGGGGCGCCGTCGACGTCGCGCTGCTGCCGGTGTGGGGATGGGGGCCAAGCGTGGGCGCGGGTCATCTCGACCCGCGGAGCGCTGCCGAAGCCGCGGCGCTGATCGCGCCCACGGTGGCGATCCCGATCCACTGGGGAACGTTCGCGCTGGTTCGCCCGGCGCGGCGCGCGGCGGATCCCGAGCGCCCGGCCCGCGAGTTTGCCGAGCTGACCCGGCGATACGCGCCCGGCGTGGACGTGCGCGTGCTCGCGCCGGGAGAACGAACGACTCTTTAGCCGATCCGGGCTTCGTCATCCGATCCGGACGATGCGCTGCGAGCGCGTCGACCGGATCATTCGGGAATGTCCTGGCTGGAAGAGGCGGAGCGCGTAGATCTCGCCGTGTATGGCGCGATCGCGGGCACGCCCACGCCCACGCTCGACGAGGCGATGCGGCGGCTGTCCAACGCCGCCGACTACTCGCGGCTGTCGATTGCATCGGGGGCGCTGCTGGCGCTGGCCGGGGGGCCGCGGGGGCGCCGCGCGGCGGCCACGGGCCTGGCTTCGGTGGCCGCGACTGCGGCGTTCGTGAACGTCGTGGTCAAGCCGCTCGGACGGCGTCCGCGTCCGGACCGGGAGACCGAGGAGGTCCCCGCCGCCCGCCACGTCCGGATGCCGGCGTCGCGGTCGTTCCCGTCCGGGCATACGGCCGCCGCGGTCGCGTTCGCCGGCGGGGTCGGGAACGTGCTCCCCTTGGTTGGAGCTCCCCTACACGTGCTGGCGGCGCTGGTCGCCTATTCGCGCATCCACACCGGCGTCCATTACCCCGGCGACGTGCTCGCGGGCGCTCTGATCGGCGCGACGATCGCCGACATCACCGCCGGAGTCCTGTCCGCCGGGCGCTGCCGCGCCGCTGCCCGTCACTCGTCGGCCTCGAGGTCGTAGCCGATCGCCAGCGCCAGCCTGGGCGCCGCCGAGACGACCCGCGCGAGCCCGACCGCCGGTGCGACCGCGACCAGCACCCCGACGATCTCCGCTTCGGTCGCACCCGCCTCGACCGCTCGATCGACGGTCGCCCGGAGCGAGCTCGTGGCGGCGCCGAGCGCGAGCAGTGCGCCTAGCTGGACGAGCACGTCGACCTTCGGACGCAGGGCGGCGCTGACCGTGGCATCCGATCCGCTCCCGAGCACCATCCCGACGGACTCCTCGTCGTTGAGCGCGAGGCGGCGTAGAAGGCGTTCGGTTTCGTCCACGGAGGCGAAGTTAACGGCGGGCGATGCACGTTCATCGCCCGATCCGGGTGATACGGACGCACCGGCCGTTCACGCCACGGGCCTGCGCACGTGCATTGCGACCGTGGTGCGCGCCTCCACGAACATGGGGGTGGGCCTCCTTGCTCCGCGCCCGCCACTCGGAGAGGTTCTTCCTGGGAGCAACAGGCCCCTGCTGCTCACCCCCTCGTCCGATGCCTCCCGCCGCCGCAACCACAGCTCCTCGCGAACGAGCGTCGCGCAACCGCGGGGCGCCCCGCGCGAAAACCACGACCGGCCACGGACGGAGCGCCGGCACGACCCGCAACGGACTCGTCCGGCGCGCCTCGCTCGTCCGCCGTCTCGTGCGGGCTCGGGACGCGACGGTCGCGGTGATCGTCGCCCCGCCGGGGTACGGGAAGTCGAGCCTGCTCGCGGAATGGGCGGACCACGACGAGCGTCAGTTCGTATGGCTGGCGCCCGCGATGCTCGACCCCGACGAGCTCGAACAGACCAAGGGGTCGATCCTCACCGGTGACTATGAGCCGGGCGTCGTGCTTGTCCTCGACGACGCCCACCTTGTTCCGCCCGAGCTCGTGCAACACGTGCTCGGGCCATTGGTCGAGGAGCTTCCCGCCGGGTCGATGGTCGCGATCGCCTCACGGACCGAACCGCCGCTTCCGCTCGGGCGGTTGCGCGCGCGCCGTGCTCTGATCGAGGTTCGCGTCCCGGATCTCGCGATGATGCCGGCCGAAGCGTCGATCCTGCTGCGGGAAGCTGGGCTCGAGCTCGACTTCGGCGCGGTGCAGGCGCTCGTCACGAGGACCGAGGGATGGCCGGCCGGCCTGTACCTGGCGGCGCTGTCGGTTCACGAGGAGGTCGACGCGGATGCCGCGCTCGACCGCTTGCGGGGAGACGATCATCGGCTCGCAGAGTACTTCCGCGACGAGGTCTTGTCGGGGCTCTCGCCTGACCTGCTGGAGTTCGCCGTCCGGACGTCCGTGCTCGAGGAGCTGTCGGGGCCGCTGTGCGATGCCGTGCTCGATCGTCCCGGATCCGCGCTCGCGCTCAGCGAGCTCGAACGAGCGACCTCGCTGCTGCGCCCGCTCGACCCCGCGCACGAGCGCTATCGGTGGCATGGGCTGTTTCGGGACACGCTCGGCGCGGAGCTCCGCCGCACTGCCCCCGAGCTCGTGCGGGCGCTCCACGATCGGGCGAGCTCGTGGTGCGAGGCGCGCGGAGATGCCGACCTGGCGATCGCCCACGCCGTGTCCGCGCACGATCCGGTGCGGACGGGAGACCTGCTCTGGGCGAGCATCGTCGCGTACGTGACCCAGGGACGCAACGAGATCGTTCAGGGCTGGCTGGCCAGCTTCACCCGCGAAGAGCTTGCCGGCTACGCGCCGCTCGCGCTGGCCGCCGCGCACAGCTTCCTGGTCGCGGGGAACGCGGCCGAGGCCCGCCACCTCGCGGTCGCGGCGGCCGCCGCCGTGGACCGCGGCCCCGGCGCCGGCGCCACCGGTCCGCTGGCCGCCGCCCGCGCCGGAATCGAGGCGATCGTTGGCCGGAACGGCGTCAGCGGCATGGCGAAGGCGGCCGGACGCGCGTGCGCGCTCGAGCCCGATGACAGCCCATGGCGTCCGATCTACCTGCTTCTGCACGGCACCGCGCTGCACCTGACCGGAGACCGCGCCGGCGCGGACCGACTGCTCGACGAAGGCGCCGATCTGAGCGCGGCGGCTGCGCCCAGTGTGATGTCGCTGTGCCTGGCGCAGGCGGCGATGATCGCGATCGAGCAACAGGACTGGGACAGGGCCGCGGAGCTGACCGACCGCGCCGGGAGGGTGATCGAGGAACGCGGGTTGGCCGGCTACCCGATCTGCGCTCTCGCATTCGCGGCGTCGGCTGCCACCCGAGCGCATCACGGGCGCGCCGACGAAGCCAAGCGTGATCTGCGCACGGGGATCGAGCTGCTGACCCTGCTCGGCGACTTCGTCCCCTGGTACGGCGCCGAGGCGCGGATCCTGCTCGCCCACGCCTCGCTGTGGCTGGCTGACGTGGTGGGCGCGCGCACGCTGCTGGCGGAGGCCTCGCGCCTCGCGCGCAGGACGTCCGGGACGGCGATCTTCGAGCGTTGGTTCGACGACGCGTGGTCCTACATGGATGCGCTTGCCGAGACCAGCCTCGCGGGGCCCTCGTCGCTCACGATTGCCGAGCTCCGGATCCTGCGTTTCCTGCCGAGCCATCGTTCGTTTCGGGAGATCGCGGCTCAGCTCGGGGTGTCCGCGAACACCGTGAAGACCCAGGCGCACGCCGTCTACCGCAAGCTCGGAGCTGCGTCCCGGTCGGAGGCCGTGACGCGCGCGTTGGACGCGGGCCTGCTGGGTCAGTAGGCGTCGGCCGGACTTCCAGCCGGCTCGAACCCGAGCGCGAGCGCCAGCCGCGGCGCGATCTCGACGAGCTGTGCCGAGCCCGCCGCGGACGCGATCGCGAGCAGAACCCCCGCCAGCGCGTCGTCGTCGGCGCCGCTGGTCGAGGCGAGCTCAACGGCCCAGCGAAGCGATTCGGTGCAGGCGCCGACCGCGATCAGCGCCGCGAGGCGAACGAGCACCCGTGTCTTTCGGTCCAGCGCGGGCCCGGTGAGCGCGTAGTCGGGCTCGAACTCCGGTGTGGGCGACATCGCCGTCCGCAACGAGCGTTCATCGTGTGCCGCCAGGCGGCGTAGTAGATCCCGGGGTTCGCTCATGACGTCGCTTCTCTCGAATCGACCGCTGCCGCGAATAGTGTCGGCGCGGCGGTTTCGTGGCATCCTCCGAATCGGATGAGACGCGGACTAGAACTACTCAGCCCAGTACATGCATTCGGCCAGCGACATTGCGACGAGCTGCGCGCGCGAACGCGCGCCCACCTTCGTCATCGCGTTGCGGGTGTGCGTGCGAACCGTGTTGTGCGCGATCCGCAGCTCCTCGGCGACCTGAGGCCCATTGAGCCCCATCGCGAGCAGCTTCACCACCTCGAGCTCCCGCCCCGACAGATCAGGCCGTGTGCTTCCCGGATCGCTCTCTTCCCGCATGCGAGCTCCGCGAGCGGCTCGCAAACCTACGAACAGCACGAGTTGGCGGCCGGTGACCACCTCGGGGTGACCCGCGAACTCCACGGTCACGCTCCCGCCGTCCGCCCGTATCAGCTCGATCGTGCCGGTGAACTGCTTTTGGCGCAGCGCGGCGTGCCATCGCTCGGCGGACACGGACGACCCGTCGGCGCGGAGCTCGTACACCGGCCGGCCGATCAGCTCGCTCGGGCGGTATCCGAGCAGCTGGACGTAGGCGCCGTTGACCTCGACGTGACGCCGGTCGTCATCGAGCAGCACCATCGCGTTCCGGGACTGATTGAACGCGTCTCGGAACAGAGCCGACCAACCCGTTCGATTGTCCGCGGCCTCGGTGCTCATCAGCGTCCTCTAACTCTTGCACCGATGGGTGCGGCAGTCCACTCGACCGCCGAAACGGTGGTGCAGGCTTCCCGGCGCGAGGCATGTTCGCCGTGTTGCTCCCGCCACCGGGAAGTGCGAGGCTCGCGGTGGTGAAGGAGGCCATCAAGCTCGCGGTCCGTGTCCCTGTCGCGCTCCTTGCCGGGGCGCTGGTGGCCTGGGCGCTCGTGGCGTGGACGGGGTCCGCGATGGCTCAGGGGACGAGCACCACCTCGACCGAGACGACGACCGTCACCACGACCGTGTCGACGACGGTCACCGCGCCGCCGAAGACCACGACCGAGACCTCGACGACGACCGTCACCGGACCGGGACACACGACCACGATCAAGGACAACACGACGAGCGTCGTCACCGGGACCACGCCGACGTCGAGCAAATCGAGCAGCGGAGTCGCGTGGTGGGTGTGGGTCCTGATCGGGCTCGGGGCGGTGGGCGTCGCGGTGGCGGTCTACCAGCTCGGGCGCGGGAGCGGCGAGAAGGCCGCGGTCGCGAGGTCTACCGATCCGCGCGGCCGACCAGGCGACGGGTGGGACGACCCGACCTATCGCGACCGCGCGCCGCCGCCTCCTCCCCCGGGGCGCTAGTCGCACCTTCAGAGCCCGTGCATCACCCCGATCAGGTGATGAGCGATCAGAGGCCGAGCGGGTGCTCGGTCTCGGGCAGTGCGTCGAGGGTCCGGCGAAGCCTGGCCAGGGCCCGGCCTGCGCGCTCGGAGCGGAGCGCGGCGAGCGCGTTGGGGACCTCCCAGCCCGCGAACATCGGGCAGCCGATGCAGATCGCGACGACCAGCGGTATAGCCGCTGCGGGAGCCGGGGCGAGGATCGCGCCGGTGCAGGTGGCGGCGCTGATCAACGCGGTGACCGCGGCGACGAGCAGCACGAGTCCGGGACGCGTCGACATCGTCGGCGGCCGCACCGCGTACGCGTAATCGTCGAATGTTGCTTCGTCTCGTATCGCCGTTCGAACCTACCCCGGTGGTCCTCCACAGAATCGGCAGCTACGGCGTCTGACTCAAGGCCCGTGGGTGGTCGCCCTCGTGCGGCTGCGGGAGGTCCGCGCGCTCCTCATTCGCGGCCTCGGGCATCAGCAGGAGGGCGCCGATCAGGAAGCAGATACCACCGAGCGAGGTGCCCGCGTTGGCGATCCGCGCGCTGACGGGCTGTCCCGAGGAGGGCTCGAGGAGCGAGGCGATCGCGGACGCGCCGAAGGCGATCGAGCCGAGCATGTTGAGGGCGACGATCTTCCACGGCAGCGTGCGGTGCTTGAAGCAGATCCAGCGATGACACACCTCCGCGTACGCCAGCTCGCTCGCGATCAGGAAGGCGATCGAGCCGAACGCGTCGGGGGCCCACACTCGCACGTTCGTCTGGTGAGCAGTCAGATCGTGGTTCAGCGCCGTGAACGTCGAGACGTTGAACAGAAGGGTCCCGATCAGCTGCACGACCGTAGCCAGCCAGTCGATCCGCCGGGGCTCCCAGGACGCCGGCCGCCATTGCACGCCGTGCCGGCGGGGGCCCAGCCCACGCTCGGCGTTGACCGCCTCGGAGTACTGCAGGTAGGCGGCCGAGGTAAAGAACAGAGAGCCGACGAAGAAGGTCACCCCAATCGCCGGGCGAGACGTGGCCCATTGCGAGGCGATGCCGCCGGCGGTGAAGCACAGCGCCCCGACCACGAACAGCACCGCCATCCACCAGCCGCGCCGGCGCGGTCGCCACCACACGGACTCCTCGACGGCGCGGTTTGCCTCGCCGGTGGCGCGTTGCCGCGCTGGTCGCTTGCGGTGCCGTCTGGACTCCCACCGATGCTCGGTGCCGTCGGGCGCCCGCACCACCTCGCTCGTGACGAACGGCCCGGGTCCGGATGCGGATACCCGCGTCCAGCCCTCGGGCAGCTCCATGTAGCCGCTCACGGCGGTGAGCTCACAGCTCGATGATTCCCTTGACGATGAGGCACATCCCGACCGCCGTGGCGAGGACGATCGCGATCTTGCGCGAGTGGCTGTGGCCCCAATTGGAGACGCGCTCGACGGTCTGGGCGGCCCGCGCCGGGCTGACGATGTACGCGAGGGCCGGGAACTCAACCAGCGCGAACATGATCACGTTGAACACCACGATCTGCAGAAGCGCCGAGGCGGTGGAGGGCTTGGCCTTGGCGATCTCGGTGAGGGCCTCCAGGTACCAGACGCCCGGCAGGTTGAGCACCAGTCCCGCGGCAAACGCCATCGCGATCGATCCCCGTGACAGTGCGCGGGTCGTGATCGAAGGGCGAGTGGGGGTGGACGGTGGCCGGCCGGGCCGCTTGCGCTTGCGCAGGCCACGGCCGATCCGGCCGCTCGAAATCCCCCAGGCGACCAGCAGCGACACCGCTCCGAGAACGATCGAGACGATCGGCTTCGTGGAGTGGTTGGACTTGCCCACAGCGCCCGATGACTCGAGTGCCCTGATGATCTGATCGCGATGCCGGCGATCAGGCTGACCGCGAGGCCTCCGACGAGGGAGCCGAGCAGCATCCGTAGCGGCTTCGGCTGGCCGAGGATCAGGATCACGCCGGCGAGCAGTGTCGGGTACACCGAGGCGGCGAGCGCGAGCAGCACCAGGGTCACCGGGTCCACGCCGCTAGCGTCCCCTACCTTTGCCGTTACGGCGTCATCCGGTCGGGATGACGCCGTGACGTCCTGGTGCTAGGAGAGCTTTCCCGATCCGGCGGCACGCGAGAGCGGATCGCCCCCGCGGCCGCGGAGGATCATCGCGAACAGCACCGCGATCAGGGCGCCAATCAGCGGACCGACGACGTACACCCAGAAGCTGCTCCAGTCGCCGCTGACCAGCGCGGGACCGAACGAGCGGGCCGGGTTCATCGAGGTGCCGCTGACGGGGGCCGCCCACAGGCCAGCGAGCGCGACGTAGCCGCCGACCCCGAGGGCGCCGATCGTGCCGACGTTCTGGGCGGCCGACGCGGTGCCGAGGATCACGCTCACGAGCCCGCCGGTCAGCGCGATCTCCATCAGCAGCGCCTGCCAGCCGTGGTAGCCGGGACCGGGGAGCGTCGCGCCGAGATGCTCGACGTTGCCGAACACCGCGAGCAGGAACAGGCACGCGAGCGTGGCGCCGGCTAGCTGGGCGACGACGTATCCGAGTAGTCGGCCAGGCGGGAAATCGCGGCGCAACGCGAACGCGAGCGACACCACGGGGTTGAGGTGGGCGCCCGACACCGCCCCCATGAACAGGATGACCGCCATCACCGTCAGGCCGGGAGCGACGACCGCCGCCGCCAGGCTGATCTGGCCCTTGGCATGGAGGATCCCGCCGCCGGCCGCGGCCAGCAGCAGCAGGAACGTCCCCAGTGCCTCGGAGAACACCCGCCGGTACGAGAGCCGCGGGTCCTCGAACTCCGCCCGCGAGCCGAACTCGAGCGCGAGCAGGTGCCGCGCCCGCGCGCGATCGTGATCCGCCAACTGCATCGAGGATGGAGGCGTCGCCGTCAGGCCACGATTGTCGGACCTCGGGCGGACGCTACGCCCTCCGCAACGGATCAGGGGGCGCCGGCTCGGCGCGGGCCCACCCGCGCCGAGCCGGGGGGGTTGGCGATTTCAGGCCCGGCCGATTCGCTGGCCGTAGGCGACCAGCCCGTACAGGGCGATGATGTCCAGCGTGAACAACGACAGCGACCAGAATGGATAGGCCGGGATCATCAGCAGCTGCACGATCGCGTTGCCGGCGAGCACGACGACGCCGGTCCATCGCGACAATTGGTTCTTCACGAACACGCCGAGGCCCACCGCGAGCTGCAGCACGCCGAGGCAGAGCACGAACCAGCCCCAAGTCTTGAGGCTACCGATGATGTAATGGGTGTTGTTGGCGAAGAAGCGCGAGTTTCCGATCGCGGCGATTCCCTCGATGACGTTGAGGGTTCCGACCATCAGCAACAGCACACCCGCGAACACGACCCAGCCGTAACCGCGGTCGTCGTCCGCATAGTCCTCGTACCCAGCGGCGGCTGTGCTCGCCGGGGGTGTTGCGCGAACAGACATTGCAGTCCTCCGGTTGTTGTCCCTGACGGGCACGAACCGCCCCGTCCTCTAACAGGCCACGATCCCACCGGCCTGAAAGGCGGGCAATGGTGCGGCCTTGCCTGTCGCGGGAAGGTCGGCACCCCGTGGGGGGCGGAGCGATCTCATCCGAATCAGGTGATGAACGAGCGAGAGCGATGCCGGAGCATCTCGTTGTGCACGCGACCCGTCACACGTGCGCCGTCGAGTCGAGCAGGTTGGGCGGCTGATCATGCGCCGGGTCTGGGCTGGCGCAGCACTCGTGCTCGGGATCGCCGCGATCGTGCTCGCGGTCGCGGCGGCGATCGCGCATTTCCCGGACGGCCTGACCGTGCTGGCCTGCATAGTGCTCGCGCTGTGCTCGGCTTGGTCCGGGATCCGCCGGCGCGGCGCGGCTCGCGCGATCGGTATCGGCGCGGCTGTGCTGCTCCTCGCCGGCGCGGTCGTGCTGGTGATCCTCGAGAACCGAGTGCTCGAGGACGTGCTGGTCGTGGTGTTCCTCGCCGCTGCGCTGGCGGCGGCCCGCGAGGCGTTCAAGGTGCATGCGACGCTGCCGGCCGCGCAGCGGCCGGGCAGAGCGGTGCTGTTCTACAACCCGCTGTCGGGCGGGGGAAAGGCCGAGCGGTTCGCGCTCGCGGAGGAGGCCCGCCGGCGCGGGATCGAGCCGATCGAACTCCGTCGCGGCGATGACCTCGAGCAGCTCGTCCGTGGCGCGGTGGAGCAGGGCGCGGATGCGCTCGCGATGGCCGGGGGCGACGGCTCACAGGCGGTGGTCGCGATGATCGCCGCCGAGCTCGACCTGCCGTATGCGTGCATACCGGCGGGCACCCGGAACCATTTCGCGCTCGATCTCGGGGTCGACCGGGATGACGTCGTCGGCGCACTCGATGCGTTCGTGAACGGCGGCGAGCGGCGCGTCGACCTGGCCGAGATCAACGGGCGCGTGTTCGTCAACAACGTCTCACTCGGGCTATACGCCGACGCGGTGCAGCGTCCGGGATATCGGGAGGCGAAGCTGCACACGTTGCTCGACACGGTCCCCGAAACGCTTGGACCCGACGCCAAGGCACCGGACCTGCTGTGGCGCAGTCCTGCCGGGGAGGAATCCGCGGTCGCCATCCTCGTGTCCAACAACGCGTATCGCCTGGGGCGAGCGCTGGGGTCGGGCACGCGGCCGCGCCTCGATCGAGCGGTCCTCGGCGTCACCGTGATGGCGCCGACCACGCCGAAGGTCGATGGTGGGGTCGCGCGCAAGCTGGCGATGCAGCAATGGATCACCCCCACGTTCGAGATCGAGTCCGATGGTCCGGTGCCGGCCGGGATCGATGGCGAGGCCATGCGACTCGACCCGCCGCTGCGCTTCCGGGTCCTCCCCGGGGCGTTGCGCGTCCGGATCGCCCCGCACCATCCGGGCGCGTCTCCGTCCGCGCTCGAGCCCGACAAGCCGTGGCAGACGATCGGGGCGCTGGCGAAGTTCGTCCTGCGCGGCGGGCCGACCGAGCCGGGACGATGACGGCCTAGACATCGAATCGGTCATCCGTTTCGGGTGATGACGGAGGTTGCGTGATTTCGTCATGCTTGGCTCGCGCGCCAATCGCGCGCCCGGCTCGGCTGCGGTTCGGGAACCGGCGGCGGGCAGGAACATTGATTCGAAAGGAGCTGTACATATGGCAACACTTGTCGCGATCGGCTACCCGGATGAGGCGACCGCCGAGCAGGCCAGGCAGACGGTCTTCGAGCTGGAATCGGAGCTGATCATCCAGGCCGATCAGGTCGCCTCGATCTCGCGTGACCAGCAGGGCAAGTACCACGTACACACCTCGCACGGCGGCGCATCGGCGGGTGGCGGCGCGTGGTGGGGCGGGTTCTGGGGATTCCTGTTCGGGCTGCTGTTCTTCATCCCGTTCGCCGGTCTCGCGCTCGGCGCGGGACTCGGCGCGCTGTTCGGCCACTTCGGCAAGCAGGGAATCGACAAGGCGTTCCAGCAGCAGGTGCGCGACTACGTGAAGCCGGGCACGTCGGCTCTGTTCCTGGTGATCGAGCAGGTCACGCCGGACAAGGCGACCGCGGCGCTCTCGCAGTACGGCGGCACCGTGATCAAGACCTCGCTGTCCGATGAGGACACGAAGCGGCTCGAGGAGGCGCTGCAGCCGCCCACGCCCGAGAGCGTCGCCTGACGAGTGGCGACTGCGAACTGCGATACAAGGAGATCCAGATGGCTGTAGTCGGAGCAGATACACACCAGACCCTGTCGGGGATCTCGGCCGGCAACCTCGACATCCTCGAGCAGGCGGTGGGTCTGCGCGAGGTCAACCGCGAGGGCAGCGGGCTTGACGCGCGGACCTTCGCGTTGGTGAAAATCGCGGTCCTGATCGCGCTTGATGCCCCGCCGGCCTCGTACGCGTGGCAGGTTGGCAACGCGCTGGCGGACGGGGTCACGCCGGAGGACATCCTCGGCGTGCTGCGTGCAGTGGCGCCGCAGGTCGGCGGACCCAAGGTCGTCGCCGCGGCGCCCGAGATCATGGTCGCGCTGGGGCTCGACGTCGACGGCGAAGGCTAGGCTCGATGCCGTTCCGGAGACGTCGACCCCTCCTACGGGCCGCGGCTGTCGGCGGCGGGGCGTACATGTACGGCAAGCACCGTGTCCGCGCTCAGGAGGAGCAGCAGAACGAGGCCTACGCCGCGGGCCAGCAGTCGATGGCTCAGGCGCCGCCGCCAGCCCCTCCGCCGGTAGCCGCCCCCGCTCGCGCGGGCGGGATCACCGCCGAGGACACCGCCCGTCTGCAGGAGCTGGGAAAGCTCCACGAGCAGGGCATCCTCACCGACGAGGAGTTCTCGCAGCAGAAGGCCCGGATTCTGGGGATATAGCCGGATGAGCATCGCGTGGGGGACCGCCGGGCGGTTTCCCACGCGCTAGCTCACCGTTTAGCGAGCGCCTCCATCCGACGAGGACGTCGTGCACCGCGGCGGCGCCGACGATCGGTTGACCGGGCATCGGCAACGCCACCGGATGCAGGATGAACGGCTGCGTCTGCGGGCCGCCGAGGCCGCCGTGGAACGAGATCAGCTCCTCGAACGCGCAGCCCTGCTCGAGGTCCGGGTCATAGAAGCTGTTGACCATGATGTCGGCGACGTGCTCAAATCCGTCGGTTCTGCGCAAGTGGGCCGACGCGCCGGGGGGGAATGGCGCCAACGGGTCCTCGCCGACGACCGTGTCGTCGGCCAGATAGCGGGTGCCGCGCGGGCCGAGGGCCACCGGTCCGCGCTCGCGCGAACGGACGAGCAGGAAACCGATATGCGGATGATTGCGGAGTGCCCCGAGCAGCCGCGGGTGGCGTGCGTCGATCTCTTCCAGGGAGAGGCGGTGGGCTGCGTCCATCATGTAGATCAGCCCGAGATTGCCCGACGCGAGGACGATCACGTCGCGGTCGCCGATGCCGTCATCGCTCGTGGTGTCGGTACGACCCGTGGCTTCGGCGACCGCATGCCCGACCGCGGCATCGTTCTCGTCGCCCGTCGATAGTCGCGCGACCTTTCCGTCGGTGATCGAGCGCTCGACGAACTCGTTCAGGTCATAGCCGTTTCTCTGCTTGAAGGTCGCGCCCTGGGTCTGTCCGTGGTCGGAGAGGACGACGAGCTCGTAGGGGCGCGGGGCGAAGCGCCGGGCGCGCTCGATCCGCCCGAACTGCTCGTCCAGCTTGCGGAGCGCTTCAAGCGTGTCCGGACGCTCGAGTCCCGAATGGTGGGCGACCTCGTCGTAGCTCGAGAACGTCGCGTACACGGCCGGGCGCCCGCGCATCATGTCGGTGAGCACGCCGAACACGATCAGGTCCCGCACGCCGACGCACAGCGCCGCTCGCAGGAACGGATACCTGCCGCCGCGGTAGCCGCGCGGCCAGACGTTCCGCCGCCGCTGGCGAATGGCCGAGAGCTTCTCGAGCAGCGCTTCATAGAAGAACAGAACCAGGAGGCGGGTGACGTTGAAGCCGTTGGCCAGAAACGCCCGGTACCCGGGATTGGCCTTCTTCTCGGCGCCCATCCGGCTGACCGTCAGAATCACCGCGTCGGCCTCGCCTGAGAACAGGTTCCCCCGGCTGGCGCCGTCGTCGATGAGTAGTCCCCGGCCGTTCGCGAGCCGGCGCTCGATCTCGGCGCAATCGGCGGGCGACGAGCACGTCATCACCTTCCCGGTGGCCTTCTCGACCCAGCGGAAGGCGGGAATGTCGTCGTTCGAGCCGAGCAGGATCCCGGCCTGGCTGGCTCCCGTCTGAGAGCTCAGGTCTGGCTCCCATTCGTCGAGACGATGCGTACCGCGCTCGAGCCAGCTCGCCAGCTGCGGGGTGTTGCCGTCGCGAATCGCGCGCTGAAGGACGGGCCGGGCCAGTCCATCGATCTCCAGAAAGATGATCCCGGGGGCATCGGTGCGCACGGTCCCTCCCTGGCGACGGGCGATGCGCCGGATCACCCGCAGCGAGTACGTGTCGTCGTCGTTGGCGCCGAAGATCACCTCGAGCACGATCATCGAAGCCGAGATCACGACCGACGCGACCAGTGCCCAGCCGAACGAGTCGACCCTGATCGTTCTCGTCGTGATGTGCGACGCGAGCACCAGCATCAGCGCGTCGAGGACGAGCACGAGCACGAACCCGAGCGCGAGCGTGAACGGCAGGCGGAGCGCAGCGATCACGGGCGGGAGCACGGCGTTCAGCGCAGCGATCAGCACTGCAGCCGCGAGTGCGTCGGAGAAGCTGCCGACGCTCACGTGCGGGACGATCGCGGCGGCGATGAACACGGACACGCCGGCCACAAGCCACGACACCAGCAGCCGCAGCGGGCGGAACCGAGGCGCCTGCGGGCTCCACGTCACGGCCTGACCGTATGAATCGTTGCTCTCCATCGACCGTGGGCGACTATCACGCCTCGCGCGAGGACCGGCATCACCCCGAACGGACGATGTCCAGGCTTTTCACCCGCATCGGATGATGGACAGCGCTGGGGGTTCTGACACGATCACCGGTCATGGCTACCTTTGCGCGGACAACACGAACCACTGCCGTTCCTCATCTAACCGTCGACGAGCGGGTTGCGCGCGGCAAGGCAGCGCGCGCCGAGGTTCCCCGCTCGCGCCACGCCGAGTACGAGGCGCCGCACGATCGCGCCGATCCGGTCGAGCTACTCGAGGACCAGGCGCGCACGCGCGTCCCGGAGCTCGTCCCGATCCGCTACGGCCGGATGCTCGTCTCGCCGTTCACGTTCTACCGCGGCGCAGCGAAGATCATGGCGCACGACCTCGCCGGGACGCCGCGTTCGGGTCTGACTGCTCAGTGCTGCGGGGACGCCCACTTGTCGAACTTCGGCGTGTTCGCATCGCCCGAGCGAAGGCTCGTTTTCGACATCAACGACTTCGACGAGACGGCCCCCGGACCGTGGGAATGGGACGTAAAGCGCCTGGCCGCGAGCATGCTCATTGCCGCGCGGGACAACGGATACGCCGTCAAGGACCAGGAGCGGATCGTGCTCGATACGGTTCGCGAGTATCGAGTCGCGATCCGGAACTTCGCCGGTATGGCCAACCTCGAGGTCTGGTACGCGCACCTCGAGATCGAGTCCGTGCTGCAGGAGTTCGGTGCCCAGCTGAAGCGCGGTCAGGTCAAGCGGACCGAGGCGGCGATCGCCAAGGCGCACACCCGCGACAGCATGTCAGCGTTCTCGAAGCTGACCCAGCAGGTCAACGGAAAGGCCGAGATTGTCGATCAATCGCCGTTGATCGTCCCGCTCCGGGTGCTTTTGTCAGCGGACGCACAAGAGCAGTGGATGGACGAGCTGCGGAAGATGATCCGGGTCTATCGCGTGTCGCTTGAACACGACCGGCGCAAGCTGCTCGAGGAGTTCGAGCTGGCTGACTTCGCGCGGAAGGTCGTGGGCGTCGGCAGCGTCGGCACCCGCGCGTGGATCGCGCTGTTCTTCGGCCGCGATGGCACCGACCCCCTGTTCCTGCAGCTGAAGGAGGCCGAGGAGTCGGTGCTCGAGGAGCATGTCGGCAGGAGCCAGTTCAAGAACCACGGCCAGCGGGTGGTGACCGGGCAGCGACTCATGCAGGCGAGCAGCGACATCTTCCTGGGCTGGATCCACGTCAAAGAGGGAATGGACGGAGTCGCGCGCGACTTCTACGGGCGCCAGCTCAAGGACTGGAAGGGCTCGGCGGAGATCGAGCTAATGGTCCCGTCGGGCATGGCCGCCTACGGACGAGTCTGCGGCTGGACGCTGGCGCGCGCACACGCGCGGAGCGGCGACCGCATCGCGATCGCGTCCTACCTCGGCGCCGGCAACGCGTTCGACCGGGCGATCCTCGACTTCTCCAAGGCCTACGCCGACCAAAACGACGCCGACTACGCCGCGCTCTCCGAGGCGGTCAAATCCGGCCGGATCGTCGCCCAGACGGGGCTCTGACCCGCCCAGACGGGGCCCTGAGCGTCAGCTGCACTTCGACTTCGTCGCGCTCTGGAAATTGTTGACGGCGGTGATGGTGGCCGACACCTGGGCCGGTATCTGAGCGATCGTCGCCGGGGTCGGCGTGCTCACGGCCGACTTCACCGTCGTGGACAGCGCAGTGATCGAGCTGTTGAGCGCGCTCGTCTCGGTCGGGAAGTCGCTCTTGGCGGAGTTGATAGCGGTCTGGGCATCGGTCTGGACCTTGGACACGGCCGTCTCGAGCCCGTTGAGCCCCGTTTGCAGGATGTTCGTGCTCGGGAGGGCCTTGATCGAGCTCTCGAGGGTGCTGACCGACGAGCAGTACGACGGCTTGCTGCTGCCGCCGCAGGCGGCGAGCACGGCGACGGCCACCACGAGCGCAGCCACCGTCTGTGCGGTCTTGCGTGGCTCAGGCATTGAGTAGCTTCTCCTTCGCTGACTGGTACTCGTCGGGGCTGATCGCGCCGCGGTCCCGCAGGTCGGCGAGCTGCGACAGCTGTTCCGCCGTGCTGGGAGCGTTCGGCGCGTGCGGGTTGTCGGGCTGGTGACGTCTCGAACGTATGCTCGCCATCCGGGCGCGGATCGCCTGCGTGGCGGCGCCCGAGGGAGCATCGGGGAATTCGCGGGCGGTTTGCCCGATCAGGATGTAGGTGCCGAGCATCGCCAGCACCAGGAATACGAGAATCCCCAGCGGCTTGCCGGTGGCTGGGATCGGGTTCCAGATGAACAGGAGGACCAAGATCCCGAGCACGATCCCGTAGGTCGCGACGGCCTGTTCGCGCAGGAACGGAGAGATCGCGTGCCTCGTGGCATACGCGGGACGGGCCGGCCCGGCGAACCACGCGGCGGCGACCAGCACGATCCCTATGAAGATGACCCCGCTGGCGACGTCATTCAGGATCGCTGTGGCGATGTTGTAGACGTGCCTGATGGTCACCTGCAGCGACGCGTCGCTGGTGAGCGAGGTCACGACCTGGCCCTGGAGGATCGAGCGGGCCAGGATGACTAGAACGCCGGCGAGGATTCCGGCAAAGCCGATCGTCATCAGCGTACGTCGACGGTGACCGGTGGCGAGCAGCAGCGCCAGCGCATACAGGAGCGGAACGATGATCGTCAGCCACAGCGCCAGCCCCTTGATCGCCTTGCCGCCATTCTGGACGTACTTGAGCTGGTTGGACTTGAAGATGACCAGGGTGGCAACGCTCGGCGGGAGCTTGGAGGCGATGTCCGACGGCAGGCCGAGACGCGACGCGATGTTGTCGAGGATCGAGGCGAGGTCGAGGGACACCACCCCCTGGTTCACCGCGACTGTGCCCTTGCGACCATTGACGATGTCGATGAATGTCTGGTCCGCCGCACGGTTGGCCTGCGCCCACAGCTGCTGGACCCGCGGCTGACTGAGCGCGAGCTCGGCGCCCTGGACGGCGGCGTTGCGCAGCGCGCCGGCGGCGGGCGCGGCCAGCGCTTGCAGCTGGGTCGGCAGGCCCTGCTTGATCAGCCCGGTTACGTTCACGTTCGCATACAGCTGATCGACGAGATAGTTGGCCGTGGTGGAGCGGACGTTCGGGTCCTGGAGCAGTTGAGTGCTCGTCTTCGACCAGTTGTCGGGGCTGAACAGGAGGCGATTGGCCCACGTCGCGAAGATCCCGACGACCAGGAGCAGGGTCGTCACGCCAATCAGAATGTCGACCCCGATCAGCCGCCGGCGCGAGATCTTGGCCGGTGGCGCCGCCGGTACGGCGGCGGACGAAGATGCCTCTACCGTGTCCTGAGGCTCGGTCGAGGCAGCGCTGACGTGGGGCTCATCCTCGAGACCATCTCGCTCGTCAGCTCCCATCGGACACCTCAACCTCTCGTCTCATCGAGCATCATCGTCACGGCACCGCGCGGCGGAGGCATCGCCTGATTTGGGTGATGCCCGCGAACGCTGCGTGGTCGAATATCGTCCCGGCTTACGATGTCCGCAGACCGGAGAGGAACCTTCAGGCTAGGCCCCCTAGGACCGCTCGTCGGCTTCGGCTCCCGCGCCGCCACGGCCACGCTGAGGCCGATCGCCGGCGTCGTAGAAGCCGCCGCGGGGGCGGGTCTCAGCCTCGAGCGGCGGGCGGTGGACCGAGTGCTCGACAGCGACGAGCTCGAGCGGGTCGTGATCGTGGCGATCAACAGCACGCACATTCAGGCGGCGCTGAAACAAGCGCTCGAGAGCGATGGCGCGACCCAGCTGATCGACACTCTGTTCAACAGTGGGCTGATCGACCGGTTCCTCGCCGGCATCATCGACAGCGGCACGCTCGACCGGTTCTTCGACCGACTGCTGACCAGTGAGGGCCTCTGGAATCTCATCGACGAGATCGCGGGGAGCCCAGCGGTGACCGCCGCGATCTCCCAGCAGGGCCTCGGCTTTGCCGATCAGGTCGGCGACGAGGTGCGGAATCGATCCCGCAAGGCCGACGACTGGATGGAGCGCGCCGCCCGGCGGCTGATCGGCCGGCAGCCGAAGGTGCTCCCGGCGGAACCTGACGCGAGCACCTGATGACGGGACTGCCGGCGGCGCCCGCGGGCGAGGCGGCAACCGGGACCGCGCACGCCCCGGATCTCCGCTACGTCGGCCTCGCCACTCGAGTCATCTCGTTCGTGGTCGACGCAGCGCTGATCACGATCGTGGACGTCGTCGTGGGCGTCGGCGCTGCGTTGATCCTGTCGCTGCTCCACATTCCGCACGGGCTGAGGACGATCCTCGCCGTGATCGGTGCGCTGGCGTTCGTGCTCGGCTCGATCCTGTACTTCGTGATCTTCTGGTGCACGACGGGCCAGACGCCAGGTGCCCGCATATTGCAGATCCGCGTGGTGAGCGCCGGCGGAGGCCGCGTCAAGCCGCGGTGGGCGGTGGTGCGCTGCATCGGCGTGGTGCTGGCTGCGCTGCCGCTATTCGCCGGGTTCGTGCCGATCCTGTTCGACAGTCGCCGCCGCGGGTTCCAAGACTGGCTTGCACACACGGCGGTGGTCGAGGCCCCGGGGCCCTCGATCGCCGACGTCAGCCGGGCGAAGAAGCGCGCGATCCGCGAGGCTTCCCGGCAACCGCCGCCGGCCGGGCCGCAGTGAGCCCCCCGCGCTCATCCGTTTCGGGTGATGACGGGGGCTGAGGCTCCCCGGATGCTCGGCTAGGACGTGTGAAGCGCGTCGGGTCCAGGTGCGGGTTGGGACGCGTGCCAGGCCGAGTCGATCGTCTGAAAGGAGATGTCGCCATGGCAACGCTTGTAGCGATTGGCTATCCGGATCAGGTGACCGCTGAGCAGGCGAGGCAGACGGTCTATGACCTGGAGAAAGAGCTGATCATCCAGGCCGATGAGGTCGCGTCGATCGCCCGTGACCTGGACGGCAAGTACCACGTGCAGACCTCACACGGTGGCGCGTCCGCCGGTGGCGGAGCTGCCTGGGGTGGGTTCTGGGGTTTGCTGTTCGGGCTGTTGTTCTTCATCCCGTTCGCCGGACTTGCGCTCGGAGCAGGATTGGGCGCGCTGTTCGGGCACATGGGCGAGAAGGGGATCGACAAGGCGTTCCAGCAGCAGGTGCGCGACCACCTGAAGCCGGGCACCTCGGCGCTATTCATGGTGATCGAGCAGGCCACGCCCGACAAGGCGATCGCAGCGCTCGAGCAGTACGGCGGGACCGTGATCAAGACGTCGCTGTCCGATGAGGACACCAAGCGGCTCCAGGAAGCCCTGCAGCCGCCCACCCCCGCCGACGTCGCCTGACGACATCCGGGGAAACCAGCCGCGGCTGCCGGGTGGGCATCGCCGGCAGTCGCGGGGATCCGTGTTCAGAAGACCGCGATCGGGTTCAGTGGTGAGCCGGTACCGCCCCGGATGAACAGCGGCGCGGCCACGAATAGGAACTCCCACCGCCGCCGGCTCTCACAGGCCGAGCGGAGATCCTCGAACTGCAGGTAGTCGAGCAGGTGGACTCCCATCGCCGCGATCGCGAGCACGTGGATCGGGAAGCCAACGCCTTCGGTGCTGCTGGGCGCGGTGTCGCTGTTGCCATCGGACCCGAGCGCGGCGACACCCCGCTCGGCGAGGAACGGCATCGCGGTGGGATGTAGCCCCGCCTTCGCCTCCGCCGTGTTCCACGGTCCCAACTCGGCCAGCCGCCGCGCGTGCCCGGTGCGAACGAGCAGAATGTCACCTTCCTGAACGCTGACCTCCTGCGTCAGTTCGGCGGCCTCGAGGTCCGCCCGGAAGATGTGCTCGCCCGGCTCGAGCCACGGCACCCCGCGTACGCGCGGCACGTCGAGCAGCACGCCACGCCCGACCAGCCCGTCCTTCAGCGTCTCGATCGAGTTGACCGGCGCTCCATGCTTGGTCACCGCACCCTCGGGCCTGCCGTTGTAGAGCTTGCCCTCGTAGCCGACGTGGCACAGGGCGTCGATGTGCGTGTGGCCATCGTTGTGATAGTCGGCGCCGACGTAGTCCTTGATGAAGTGGACGGAGTTGGTCGCGGGGGCTTCGGACCCGAGCGCCGTCATGTGGTGATCGGCCGGCTTCGGATTGTGCACCCCGGCGTGGGTGTTGAGGGGCAGGCTGAGCGTCAACGTGGCGCCGTCGCGGACGAGCCTGACGGCGGCGGCGGCGCGTGCGGGCGTCAGGAGGTGAAGCGCGCCGCGCTCGTCGTTCGGGCCCCACTTCCCCCAACTGTTGAGGTCTCCGAACAGGGCGTCGAACTGCTGTCTGCTGACGTCGTCGGAGTCGTCCACTAGACGGGAGGTCCGGCATTGGCGGCCGCGGCGGCGTGGGCCGGTTCGGCGGTCTGCTCCGAGGAGGCCGGTGCGGTCGGCCCTGACGGCTTGGGCGAGAGCAGCAGCGTGACCAGGTACGCGACGACGACGCCGACGATGATCAGCGGCTCGTCGCCGGTCCCGGACTTGACAGTCAGCAACGTGGCAAGCACGACGGCCGACAGCGGTAGCCGGAGTACCGCCACGGTCCCGGCGCCGATCCCGACTCCGACCGCCGGTTCCAGTGCGAAGCCAGGGAGGTGCGACGCCGCGACTCCCGCGGCGGCTCCCAGAAATATCGCTGGGAATGTCGGGCCGCCGCGAAAGCTGCCGAGCGACAGGCTGTAGGCGATGCCCTTGATCAAGATCAGCAACAAGAGCGCGCCGACCGACCATGTTCCGGCTTGCGTGATGAGCCCGGGAAGTGCGTCCTGGCCTGAGAACAGGACCTCGTTGACGTTCTTGCCCGTCGCGCCGTGAAAGGCGATCGCGAGGCCCGCGATGATCAGGCCGACGACCGGCAGGAACAGCACCAGGCGCCGAGCCACGACGCCGTACGTGCCCAGCCCGCCCATCATGATTGCTCTGGTTACGACCGCGATCGCGATCGCGATCGCGATCGTCCACCCGAACTGACCGACGGTCGGGTGAGCGAAGTGGGGAAGCGCCAAAGGACCGAGCGCGTAGGCGCTGCTGCTCAACCCTGTGAACGACCCCATCCCGATCGAGACGAGCGTGCCGATGCCGGCGGCGAGCAGTCCGGGTAGCAGGAGCAGGGGCAGCCGCGGCCCGCCGATCCCGGTCGCCTCGATCAGGATCACGGCCGCGATCAGCGGCGAGTCGAAGATGAACGACAGCGCCGCGAAGCTGCCGGCGGCGGCAACGAGGACGAGCACCTGCGGTTGCATCTCCCTCCGCGCCGCTTTGATCGACAGCAGGGCCACGCCCGCGCCGATCGCGATCAACGGCGCCTCGGGACCGATCACGAGCCCCGAGCTGATCGCGGCAAGCCCCGCCAGGACCACCCCGGGCAGGTCAATCGGACGCACGGGCTTGCCGCCGACGGCCAGGCCCCTGGCCGGCAGGTGTCCGCCTTCCCCCGGGAGCCGGGTGATCGCCAGCGCTACGAACAGGCCGGCTACCGCGAGCACGGGGAGCCCCCACCACAGCGGCGGGCCGTTGTTGTAGCCGAGCGCGTGCGGCAGATGCGTCCAAAGCTCGCGCTGGATCTGGTAGATCAGCTCGAGGAAGCACCACGTCGCCAGCGAAACGATGACTCCGATGATCGCGACGATTACGAGCAGGACGACGAACCGCTTGCTCCGCATCGTCGCGGCCGCCTGCTCGGCGGTCGGTTCCGCGGGCGGCGCGGTGGCGGCAGGCGTTGTCGCGCTCACGGTACGCGATGCTTCCAGAGCCCCGCCGGCGAGTCGTCACCCCTTCCGGGTGAGGGTTCGCCTTCGGTCTACTTTCAGCGATGCCGAGCGCCGACGCGGGGCCCCCGGGCCGGCGTGGTCCGGCCCATCGCCCGTTGGACGAGGAGCGTGAGGCAACCCGCGAGCAGCAGCATCGACACGTTGATGGCGAGGACGAGCAGGGCGCCCCACGCCTTATCGATCTGTCCGACGCCGGCCGCCACACCCAGATAGGCCGAGGCCGGGATCGTCGTCACGGAGATGGCCACTCCGACCGCTGAGCTGGCCCTCGTCTCGAGCGCGAGCATGCCGACCACGCCGGCGGCGAAGGCGACGATCGGCGTCGAGATGTTGACCGTCGAGAGGCCGGCCAGGAAGCTGCTGTTGATCTGGTTGCCGTTGGGGAGCAGATCCAGGGCGTTCAACGCTCCGGTCATCACCCCACCGACAACGCAGACGACGGCCAGCCCGAGCACGAGCGCAACCACCGCGCGCCCAGCCAGGCGCCAACGCAGAAGCACGAGCGCGGTGGCGGCGGCGGTGATCGGGAGCGTGTCCGGGCTGATCGCCATCGCGCCGACGACGAGCGTGACGTTCTGGTAGATCACGCCGAATGCCGCGATTACTCCCGCCGCGGCCATGAACACCAGATAGCGCGGAAGCGGGCGGGCGTTCGCGCCGGCCTGGCTCAGCATGTCGGCCCAGACGATGCTCGCTAACGGGCGCTGGACGACTGACGGACCGATCGAGTCGAGCCGGACCAGCACGACGTCCTCGGTCGGGACGCCCAGTCGGTTCACCTGCGCGAGCGCCCCGTCGACCGCGTCGTCGACGAGATCCGCGGTCACGAGCGCGCCCCCGAGCTGTGCGTCCCCCATCTGGATCACGTGCCGGGCGCCCGGTAATCGCTGCAGGCTTTCCGCGACCGCGGTCATCGCCGCCGGCGTCCCGAACACCCGCAGATGCAGCACGGCTCACAGTCCCAGACGGCGGACCCGGTCGTCGACTGCGGCGACCGCGCCGATGTAGGCGGCGTGGGTACCCAAGCACGTGGCCATCACGTCGGGCGGCCACTTCCACGGCGGAGGAGTGCGTCCGAGCAGCGGGAACAGCGTGAAGGTCGCGGTCATCAGCGTGCCGCCGAAGATCGCGCTCGCCCACGGCTCCCCGACCTTCCGGCGCAATATGCCGTGCCACAGGCCGAACACGGAGCCGTAGCTCCAACGCAGGGCCCACCCGATGTCACGGTCCTCCTGTCCGGTCACATGTGGCAAGTGCATGATCGAGGCGACGATCTTCCCGGGCACGAGCGAGTCGTCGTAGTCGAGCGGGCCCTGGTGGCGCGGTCGCAGCTTTCGCTCGACCACATACGCGAGCGACAGGGCGGCGGTGCCGGCGGTTCCCGCGAGCACGCTTCGGATCGGCCAGCGAGCGTTCATGTTCTTTTCCTTCCTGCGAAGTTGCCAATGAGGATCCCGATAACGGTCACGAGGTAGATCTGACCGATCAGCATTTCGAGCACGGCGAGGGCGTGCCCGACGGACGTGGCCGTGGTGTAATCGCCGAAGCCGGTCGTCGTCAACACGGTGAACGAGTAGTACACGCGGTCGCCGTTCGTGACGTGCCCCGCTTCAGCGAAGAAACCGCTGTTGACACTGGCCGCGAACGAGATCGCGGAGGCGAACAGCAGGCCAACCAACAGATAGACCGCGAGTGCTCCCGCGACGGCCTGGATCGTGACGCCCTCGTCGCGGATCAGCCGCAGCAGCCCTCCGCCCAGGGCGATCGGGATGAACGCGACCACCAGTGTCCCCACCAGGAACGCCCCCCACGTATTCACGAGCCCGGTGGCTATGCCGACGACCACCACGAACGCAATACCGCCGACGACGAACGTACGAGCGCGGCGTACCTGGGCGCCAGCCCGCGAGGTCGCGACAGCCACCGTGAGCGCGCCACCCACCAACGCGATGGCGACCGCACGCGCCCAGTCGGCGTCGGGGGCCAGCACCTCGAACACGACCGTGACGAGGATAATCGCGAGCACCACGCCGTAGCGGAACTGCGCCGGACGGTCCTGGATCGCGGCGCCGCGTCTGTCAGCAGCTGCCGTCGTCACAATGTCACCACCCGGTCGACGAGGTCGAGCCCCTCGGTCCGGTGCGTGATCAGCAGCACGGTGCGGTCGCCGGCGGCCGAGAAAACATCGTCGACCAGTTCACTCGCGGTCTGCGGATCCAGGTGGGCGGTCGGCTCGTCGAGGACCAGCACCGGTGCGCCGGCGAGGAGCGCCCGCGCCAGGACGATTCGTTGCCTCTGGCCTCCCGAGAGCTCGCGTCCCTCCTCGCCGACGAACGTGTCGAGCCCGTCGGGGAGGCGGCAGATCCAGTCCCAGATCCGTGCGCGGCGAAGTGCATCCGCAAGCTCGTCATCGCTGGCGTCCGGGCGCGCGAGACGCACGTTGTCGCGGAGCGAAGCCGAGAACAGGTGCGACTCCTGGCCGGCGACCGAGACCAGGTGGCGCACGTCCTCCTGGCGGTATTCGCGAACATCCCGTCCGGCGATCATGACCTGGCCATGCTCCGGATCGAGGAACCGCTGCAACAGCTTCGCGACCGTGGTCTTGCCGGCGCCGCTCGGGCCGAGCAGCGCGACGCGCTCACCGGGCTCGAGCCGGAGGCTGACGCCGTCGAGCGCAGGGCGCTCCGAGCGCGGGTACCGCGCCGTGACGTCCTCGACCGCCACCGGGAACGGCCAGGCGGGCGCCGGGACTGGATCCACCGGATCGCGGACGGCGGCGGTGCGGTCGGTGAGCTCGAGCACGCGCCGGCCGGCGGCGAGTGTCGCCGACAGGTCGCGGGCGGTCGCGGCGAGCGGCGTGACGGCTTCGAACGCCGCCAGCGCGAGCAGCGCCACTGTCGCGATCAGCACGCGGTTCAACCCACCGTGGTCGTGCGCGGCGATCGCGACCGCGAGCACGCCGGCGACGGTCAAGCCGGTCACCACCAACTCGAGGCCGTCGGCCACGCCGACGATCAAAGCGTCGCGGCGCGCCAGCTCGACCAGTGTCCGGTCGGCGGTACGGACGCGGTCGAGCGCCGCCTCCTCGGCGCCGAACGCGACGAGCTCGGGCGCGCCCCGGAGCGACTCGACCAGCTCGGCCGACAGCTGCCCGCGAGCGGCCGCCTGCCGCCGGCCGGCCCTGGCGCCGAGTAACCCCGCGAGCGCAGGCACGGCCAGCCCCCCGACGAGCAGACCGCAGGCCAGGACGAGCCCAGCCGCAGGCAGCAGCGCGACGGCGGCGCCGACCGACACGGCGCCCGCCAGGACCGCGACCAGCGGAGGCTCAAGTCCGCGCAGGTACAGGTTCTGGAGCGCATCCACGTCCGCGACCATCCGCGAGAGCAGATCCCCTTTGCGGTAGGCGTCGAGTTCGGCCGGCGCGAGCGGCTCGATCCGCTCGAAGAAACGCGCGCGTAGCCGGCCAAGCACGCGCAGCGTCATGTCGTGGGAGGCGAGTCGCTCGAGGTAGCGGACGAACGGACGGCCGATGCCGAAGAACTGGACCGCGACGATTGTCACCATCAGCGACAAGATCGGGGGGCGCTCCGCCGCGCGCGAGATCAGATACCCCGACGTCGCCATCAACCCGACGCCGAACAGCACGGTCAGTGCCCCGAGCAGCACCGCCCAGACGAGGCGCCAGCGCGGCACGCTCACCAGCCTCAGCAGCGCTGTGAGCGTCCCGCTCACGCTGCGCTCCTGCGCTCTCCGGCGACGTCGACTCCATCGATCATCCGAACCACACGATCGGTGCCCTGGACGAGCTCGGGCCGGTGGGCGATCACCAACATCGTGCGCCCGGCCTGCAGGCGGCGGACGGCGCCGGCCACGATCGACACGCTCCGAGGGTCGAGGTCGGCCGTCGGCTCGTCGAGGATCACCAGCGGCGCATCCCGGACGAACGCCCGCGCGAGTCCGATCCGCCGGCGCTCGCCCGGTGACAGGGACCGCTCCCCATCGCCGACCAGGGTGGCGTATCCGTCGGGCAGCCCCCTGACGAACTCATCGGCGCCGGCAAGCACCGCGGCCTCGCGGACCGCCTGCGGCGGAGCCTCCGGGTATCCGAGGCGGATGTTGTCAGCCACGCTGGCCCGGAACAGCGTCGGGTGCTGCGGAACCCAGGCGACAAGTCGCCGCCATTCCTCGAGCTGACAGTCGGCCAGATCCACGCCGCCGACCGTCACGGCACCGGCGGTCGGCTCGAGCAGCCCGAGCAACAGCGCCGCCACCGTGCTCTTGCCGGCGCCGCTCTCGCCGACCAGGGCCACGGCCTCGCCGGGCGCCAGCTTAAGGTCAAACCCGTCGAGCACTGGTCCGGGACGGCTCGGGTACGAGAACGAGACTCGCTCGAGCCGCACCTGCGCGGTCGCGGGGCTCGGCGCGAGCCGCGGCCCGCCCGCGGCGACCGCCGTCGGCGCATCGAGCAGCTCGAACATCCGCTCAGCCACCGCCAGCCCGTCCGCGCTCGCGTGGTACTCGGCGCCGAGCCGGCGATAGGGCAGATAGAGCTCGGGGGCGAGGATGATCACGGTCAGCCCCGCCTGTAGCCCGAGGCTGCCGCCGACCAGCCGCACGCCGGCCGTGACCGCGACCAGCGCCACGCCGATCGTCGCCGCCAGCTCGAGCACGGAGCCCGACAGGAAGCTGATCCGAAGGGTTTCCATCGTCGTCTTGCGATAGCGCTCGCTGACCTCGCCCATGATGCTCACCTGTTGCTGTCCCCGCCCGAACGACCGCAGCGTGGGCAGGCCGCGTACTACGTCGAGGAAGTGGCTCGAGAGCTGGCGGAGCGCCTGCCACCGCTCGCGTGTCATGTCAGCCGTATAGGAACCGATCAGCCACATGAACACCGGCACGAGCGGAAGCGTGAGCACCATGATCACGGCCGCCTCGAGGTCGACGAACGCCACCCACGCGATCACCAAGAATGGGACGACTGCGGCGAGCACGGCCTGCGGCAGATAGCGGGCGAAGTACCCCTCGAGCGCTTCGACCCCCTGCACGGAGACGGTCGTGACCTCGGCGCCCTCGGCGCCGTCGACCGCTGTCGGCTGGGTTCGGAGCCGCTTGGCGACCAGCGCCAGGCGAAGGTCCGACAGCACCGCCCACGCGGCTCGCCGGCCCGCGACCTCCATCGCCCACGCGAACGCCCCGCGCAGCAGGAAGGCCAGGACCAGCCACGCGAAGTCCGGCCCGAGCGCGTGCGGCGGGGCGCCGTGGAATGCCTTGGCGGCGATTCGCGCGAGCATCGTCGCTCCAAGCAGGACCGCCACCGACGTGCCCATCCCGAGCGCCACGTCGGTCACCAGTAGTGGCCGGGCCGACCGAGTACGGCTGAGCAGGCGCGGGTCGAGAGCGCGCATCAGACGAGGACTACGTCTGCGTCGCCGCCGGCCCGGGTGCGGCGGCTTGCTGCTCAGGGGCTGCGGGCGTGGACACGCGGCGACGGAAGACGTGGAACGACCAGCCCTGGTAGAGAAGGACGATCGGGAAGAACAGCACCGCGACGACGGTCATCACGACCAGCCCGTAATGCCCCGCGGCGGAGTTGCTGACGGTCAGGTTGTAGGCGTGGTTCGTGCTCGAGACCATCACGTTCGGATACAGCGCGATGAAGATCTGGCCGATCGTGGCGGCGATCGCGAACGCCGAAGCGACGAACGCCCAGCCGTCGTTGTCGGTGCTGGCCAGGCGCTGGGCGAAGATCACCGCGATCACGCCGAAGATCTGGGTTGGCTGCGGCACCGTGCCGCCGCCAATCACGACCAGCGTCCAGATGCACCACGCGAGATTGATGACGACCGCGAAGGCCCCGATGCGGCGAGCGGCGGCCCGAGCCCGGTCGCGGACCTCGCCCGTGGTCCGCAGCCCCAGGAACGTCGCGCCGTGCAGCAGGCACAGCACCACCAGCGTCACGCCGGTCATCAGGCCGTAGCCCGTCAGGAGGCTGAAGAAGTCGCCGGTGAAGTTGTGGTCCTGGTTGATCGGAAGCCCGTGCAGCAGATCGCCGATGCCGACTCCGAGCAGGAGCGGGATGATCAAGCTTCCGATGGTCAGTGCCCAACTCCATCCGGCGAGCCAGCGGGGATCGTCACGCTTGCCCCTCCATTCGAGCGAGACGCCGCGCCCGAACAGCCCAACGAGCACGAGCACGAGCGCCAGGTACAGCGCCGAGAACATCGTCGCGTACCACCCGGGGAACGCGGCGAACAGCGACGCGCCCGCGACGACCAGCCACACCTCGTTGCCGTCCCACCAAGGGCCGATCGTGTTCATGCAAACCCGCCGTTCGATCTCGGTCTTGCCGATGAACCGGTGCAGCATGCCCACCCCGAAATCGAACCCCTCGAGCACGAAGAATCCGATCCACAGGACGGTGATGATGACGAACCAGATCGTGTGAAGTTGCATGTGTCAGTAGGTCAGCGTCAGTAGGTCAGCGTCAGTAGGTCAGGATCAGTAGGTCAGAGCGGGGGCAGCGGCACCGGCGTCTCCGCTCGGCTCGGCGGCCTCGGCGTCGGCCTGGGCCAGGCCGTGACGGGAGTACTTGAGCATCAGGACGAGGTCGGCGGCGCCGAGCGCGATGTAGCAGAGGATGAAAACGAACAGGCTGATCCAGATCTCCGTCGAGCTCACCGACGGTGAGTTGGCGTTGGCGGTTTTCTGCAGGCCCTGCACGATCCATGGCTGGCGGCCACTCTCGGTCAACAGCCAGCCAGTGGTGTTCATGAGGAACGGCGTGACCACCGCCCACACAGAGAGCGTCAGGAACAAGCGCGAGCTGCGGAGCTTGTTCTTGTGGAGTAACCACGCCCCCCACAGCGCCAACAGCAGGACGAGGCTCCCCAGGTAGGCCATGATTCGGATCGACCAGTATTGGATGAACACGTCGGGGATATAGTTGCCGGGCCCGTACTTCGCCTGATACTCAGCTTGCAGTTGATGGAGACCGGTGACTCCACCGTTCCACATGTTGGTCGCGAGCACGGACAGCAGGTGAGGGATCGGGATGATCTCCGTCGGCGTCTCGTCGTTGTTGCCGCCGCCGATCTGGAACGCCGAGAACGAGCAAGGCTTGCAGTTGGTCCACTGCGCCTCCGCCGCGGCGATCTTCATCGGCTGATACTTGGCCTCGATCACCCCGAGCTGGTTGCCCACAGAGAGCTGAATCACGATCGCGGGGATCAGCACGGTCAGCGCCAGCTTGCCGGTACGGTGGAACGATTCGACATGCTCGCCTTTGCGCAGGTACCACGCGGACACGGCGAGCATCACCAGACACCCGGTGATCAGCGAGGCGAGCAGGACGTGCGCGTACCCCCACACGAACGTCGGGTTGACGAACAGCGCCCACACGTTCGTCATCACCGCTTGGCCGGCCTTGTCGATCCTGTAGCCGACGGGATGTTGCATCCAGGAGTTGGCCACCAGAATGAACATCGCCGAGAGCATCGAGCCCGCTGTCACTGCCCAGATGCACGCGAGGTGCACCCGCTTGGGCAATCGATCCCAGCCGAACAGCCACAAGCCGAGGAAGGTCGACTCGAGGAAGAACGCGAGGATGCCCTCCAGCGCCAGCGGGGCTCCGAACACGCCCCCCACGTACCGCGAGTACGTGGACCAGTTCATCCCGAACTGGAACTCCTGAACCAGGCCGGTGACCACGCCGATCGCCACGTTGATGAGGAGCAGCGTCCCGAAGAAGCGCGTCATCCGCTTGTAGTCCGGGTTGCCGTTGCGGTACCAGATCGTCTGGAGAATCGCGACCAGGAACGCCAGGCCGATCGTGACCGGGACGAAGAAGAAGTGGTAGATGATCGTGATCGCGAACTGCCAGCGAGCAAGATCGTTTGTCATGCCGGAGCGGCTCCGTTCGTCAGCCGCTGATCGATGTCGAAGCCGGCGTGCCCGACGCGGTGACCGCGGGATCGTCGTCCCAGTTGATCTCCGCAGCGTCTCCCCGGTCGAGGACGTGGGGGCCGCCTGTCTTCGTGAACCCGTCCCAGGCCCAGTCGACGAACGCCTCGATCTTGGCACGGGTTCCGGTCATCAGGCTGGCGTGGACGCCGAGCCAGGCCAGGTGCGCGAGCTCACCGTGGATCTCGTGGTGGCGCTTACCGACCTCGGCGATCGCGGCGCCGCGGCCGATCATCGCCATGATCCCCTTGTCGTGGTAGCGGAAGTTTTTCGGCTTCTTGCCTTCGAACCCGGCGATGATGTTGTCCGCTGCCCAGGCGCCGCTCTGGAGCGCGACCGATCCGAGCTGTGGGAGGAGCTCGTCGCCGGGGCCGGGGATATTGGCGACGTCGCCGACGACGTAGACGCCGGGGCTGCCCGCGAGAGACAGGTCGGGCTGGACGTCGACGCGTCCGCCGCGTCCCTGGGCGAGGCCGCAGTCGGCGGCGACCGCCGCCGCTTTGATGCCGCCGCCCCAGACCACGCACCGGGTGGGGAGGACGGTGCCGTCGGAGAACAAGGCGTGCCCGGTCGCGACCTCCTTCACACCGGTCCCGAGATGAATCTCGACGCCCTTCTCCTCGAGGACCTTGGCGACGTAGTCGTGGGCGCTGTCCGAGAACGGCTTGAGCAGCGCGTCGCCGAAGTCGAGCAGGCAGATGCGCGCTTTGGTGGGGTCGAGGTTGCGGTACTCGCTGGGGAGGGTGACCTTGATCATGTCTCCGAGCGCGCCGGCGACCTCGACGCCGGTCGGACCCCCGCCGACCACGACGATGTTGAGCGCGCCGCGGTCGACCAGCGACGGATCGTCGTCGACCTGCTCGAACAGCCCGAGGATGCGCGAGCGCAGCCGGGTCGCGTTGTCGAGGGAGTACAGGGGAAACGCGTGTTCGGGGGCGCCCGGGGTTCCGAAGAAGTTCGGCTGCGACCCGGCGGCGAGGACCAGCACATCGCCGCTCCAGGACTCCCCGCCCTGACTGGTCACGGTTCGGCTTGCCGTGTCCACGCCGGTGATCTCGGCGAGGTGCACGTCGACGTTCTGTTGCTCGGCGAATACATCCCGCAGCGAATGCGCGATATCCGTGCCCGCGAGCTGGGAGGTCGCGACCTGGTAGAGGAGCGGCTGGAACTGGTGGTAGTTGTTGCGGTCGATCAGCGTGACGTGGACGTCGTCCTGATCGGCGAGCTTCTGCGCGCAGCCCAGGCCGGCAAACCCGCCGCCGACGATCACGACGCGGTGCTTGTACTGGCCATCAGGCATGGGCGGGCTCCGGTTGCGGCTGGTGCGCGCTGAGACGCTCGAGCAGGTGGTCGCCGACCCGTACCGCATTCGCCATCGCAGTGAGCGCCGGGTTGACCGCGCCGATACTCGGGAAGAAGCTGGTGTCGACGACGTACAGGTTGTCGACCTCATGGGCGCGACAGTCGGGGTTCAGGACGCTGGTGGCGGGGTCGGCGCCGAATCGGCACGTGCCGGCCTGGTGGGCGCAACCTGCCACCGGGATCTCATTCTTGAGGTAGGCGTGATGGGGCAGCAGGTGGTCGTGGTGCATGCCCAGATTCGCGAGCATGTCCTTGAGCTTTCCGAACAAGCGATCTTTCGCCTCGTCGTTGCTGGCCTTGTAGTCAATGACGATGTTGCCGTCGCGGGCGAGGGTGACCCGGTTCTGGGGCGACGGCAGGTCTTCGGTGGAGAGCCAGAAGTCGACGGCGTGCAGGGCGACTTGTTCGAGCGACCAGTTGGGAGCGAATCTGGTCTCGCCGGGTTTCTCGCCGTGGAACATCGGCGCCTGGGATTTGCCGACCATCTGCAGGTTCCCGAGTGGGTATTCGAAGTCCTCGCCGCCTGAGAGGTAGAAGTCGTTGACCCCGAGTGTCTTCTGGAAGATCGTCGGGTTCTCTTCCCTGGACAGCGCGAGCACCGCCTGGCTGTTGTGGAACATGTAGTTGCGCCCGACCTGATCGGAGCCGTTGGCGAGCCCGTGCGGGTGGGCGTCATTCCCGGACGCGAGCAGCAGCTTGGCGCTGTTGGCGGCCCCGCATGAGACCACCACGATGTTCGCCTGATAGGTCTCGGTCTGGCCATCGACGTTGACGACCACGCCGGTGACTTCGGTGCCCTCGGGGTTGGTTTCGAGCCGAACCGCTTCGGCCCCGGTCAGGAGTGTGACGTTGGGGTACTCGAGCGCGGGGCGTACGGAGATGACCTCGGCGTCCGATTTGGCGTGCACGAGGCACGGGAAGCCGTCGCAGTTCTGACAGCGAACGCACTTGCTGTAGGGAGGGTTGCCCTCGTCGAGCAGGATCCCGCACGGCGCGTGGAACGGGTGCAGGCCCTCCTTGGCGAGGTCGTCGGACAGCTGCTGGATCCGAGGCTCGTGCGAGACCGCGGGGAACGGGTAAGGGCCGGTCGCGGGCGGATCGGTCGGATCCTCCCCGCGCGCACCGTGGACCTGGTAGAGCTGCTCCGCCTTGGTGTAGTACGGCTCCATGTCCCCGTAGCCGATCGGCCACGCCGGCGAGATCCCGTCGTGGTGCTGGAGCTCGCCGAAGTCCTCCGCCCGCAGCCGGTACAGCGCGGCGCCGTACAGCTTGGTCGCGCCGCCGACGTAGTAGTGCACCTGCGGCGCGAACGGCGTCAGGTCCGCGTAGTACCAGGTGTCCGGCGAGACGTAGCGGCCGTCGACGAACACGTCCTGGGCGAGCCAGTTCTGCGGTTCGCGGCGCAGCCAGCCTCCGCGCTCGAGCAGCAGGATGCGCTTACCCGAAGGCGCCAGGTGCCGCACGAGCGTGCCGCCCCCAGCCCCGCTGCCGATCACGATGACGTCGTAGTCATTCATGCGCCCAGCTCCTGTATGCGTTCGGCAAGGATGATCCGCCCGGCCGCTTCGACCAGCGCGAGGTGCGAGAACGCCTGCGGGAAATTCCCGAGATGCCGGCCGGTACCGGCGTCGAACTCCTCGGCGTACAGGCCGAGCGGCGACGCCACCTTGACCAGCCGCGTCATCAGATCGCGAGAGCGCTGCATCTCGCCGATGATCGCCAGCGCCGACACGAGCCAGAACGAGCAGATCACGAACGATCCCTCCTTACCCGACAGCCCGTCGTCGGTCTCGTCCGTCCGATAGCGCAGCACGAATCCGTGGTCCGTGAGCTCGTCGGCGATCGCGAGCACGCTCGCGCGGAGCCGGTCGTCGTCGGCCGGAAGAAAGCCGAAGATCGACGCCAGCAACGTTGATGCGTCCAGCGCTTCGGTCCCGTAGTGCTGGACCAACACGCCTCGCTTGTCGACCCCCTGCTTGAGGATGTCCGCCTTGATCTCGCTCGCGACCTCGCCCCACTCGGCAGCCAGGCTGCCGTCGCCGCGGATGTCCGCGAGCTTGGCCGCACGGTCCATCGCGACCCAGCACATGAGCTTGGACGACACGTAGTGCTGCGGCTTGCCGCGCGCCTCCCAGATACCCTGGTCCGGCTTGCGCCAGACCGCCTTGGCGCACTCCGCCTGGGCCTGGATCAACGGCCACAGCCGTCGCGGCAGTCGCTGGCTGCGACGCGTGTGCAGCAGCACCGAGTCGAGCGCGGCGCCGAACACGTCATTCTGACGCTGATCGAAGGCGCCGTTCCCGATCCGGACGGGGCTAGCGCCGGCGTAGCCCGAGAGCTCTTCGCGGAACGTCTCGGTCAGATCCCGCCGGCCGTCGATCCCATACATGATCTGGAGCCCGCCATCGTCGTTGCGCTCGAGATCGGCGATGAACTGCATGAACTCGTCGGCCTCCCAGTCGAGGTCGAGGTAATGCAGCGCCTGGAGCGTGAACGTCGAGTCGCGGATCCAGGTGTAACGGTAGTCCCAGTTGCGCTCCCCGCCCGGGGTCTCGGGCAGCGACGTCGTCAGCGCGGCGACGGTGGCACCCGTCGGCATGTACGTCAGACCCTTGATCGCCAGCGCGGAGCGTTGGATCAACGGACGGAACTCGTGATCGGGAATCCGAGCCCGCGACAGCCACCGGCGCCAGAAGCGGGTGGTGGCCTCGAGCTGGTGGTTGGCCTCCTCGACGGTCGTCGGCACCGGCGCGTCGTCATCCCACGAGAGCGCGCAGAACAGCTCCTCGCCTTCGTGGAGCACGTGCCGGGCGCGCGCATGGTTGGCTTCGATTCCGAGCAGAAGGTCGGTCTGAAGCCGCATCGTCTGGCCGGCCCCGGTAGCGTCGGCGCGGTGGCGATCCGGCGTCAGCGTCCAATCGGCCAGCGCCCGGCCGTAGTCGAATCCCGGCTCGCAGACGAGCTCGATCTCGACGCTGCCCTCGATGCACTTGACCGTTCGCACGAGCACGTGGTCGGCGTCCTCGTCGGTTGGCGGCCGCGTGTGCGGCGTGATCGTGTCCTCGCCGCGACGCGGGCCCATCGTGAGCGCGTCGTGCACGGTCGCCCACCCCGAAGGCGTCTTCCAGCTGGTGATGAGTGTGTTGGTCCCGGGCTCGTAATGCCGGCCACTCGGCACGTTGATCCCGAACGGGCCGAGGCGAAACGCGCCGGCGCCGCGGTCTAGCAGCGCCCCGAACACGCTGGGCGAGTCGAACCGCGGGATGCACAGCCAGTCGATCGTGCCGTCGGGCGCGATCAGCGCGCCGGTGTGGCAATCCGACAGGAACGCGTAGTCGGCGATCGGCGTGAACGGCGACGGCGCCGCGGCGCTCTGCGGCATGGACGCGACCGTCCCGGTGGCTGCAGCTACCGCGGCTGCGTGGCCATCACGCTGGGCGTTCTTCTTGGCCTTAGTGGAGCTCATGACGCCACCCACGGTCCGTGCCAGCCGCCGACGCCGTGCACGAGTTGATCGGCCTCAGCGGGTCCCCACGAGCCCGGCGCGTACGGGTGAACCGGCGGCGGGTGCTCGAGCAGCGGCATCATGATCCGCCACGTCTCCTCGACGCTGTCCTGCCGCGTGAACAGTGCGCTGTTGCCCTCGATCGCGGCGTGCAGAAGGACCTCGTACGGGGTCGGTCCTTCGCCCCCCTCCTCCGCGAACTCCATGTCGAGCGTGATCTCCTGCGGGCCACCCTTGTCGGCCCGATGAGCGTCGATGATGAGCCGGATGCCGGTGATCGGGTCGAGCTTGATTACGAGCTGGCTCTCGACCGGCGGCCGGCGACCGTCCGACGGGAGGAAGCCGAGCCGTGGCGGGCGGCGGAACACGAGCCGCACCTCGGTCTGGGTGACCGGGAGACGCTTGCCGGTACGGATGAACCACGGAACGCCCGCCCAACGCCAGTTGTCGATCTCGAGCCGCATCGCCGCGTACGTCTCGGTGGTCGAACCGGACGCGACCCCGTCTATGTCGAGGTAGCCGTCGTACTGCCCGCGCACGTAGTGCGCCGGGTTCGCGGCCGGCATCGAACGGAACAGCGCGAATTTCGCGTCCTTGAGCGCGTCTGGCGTCAGCCGCCGGCGGGGGGCTCCATGGCGGCGGCCGCCACCAGCTGCATGAGGTGGTTGACGACCACGTCGCGGAGCGCGCCGACCGGATCGTAGAAGTGCCCTCGGTCCTCGACCCCGAAGCTCTCGGCCATCGTGATCTCGACCGCGGCGATGTGGTTGCGGTTCCAGACCGGCTCGAGGTTGGAGTTCGCGAACCGGAGGTACAGGAACTCGTCAAGCCCCATCTTCCCGAGGAAGTGGTCGATCCGTACAGCTGCGACTCGTCGATGTACTGGTGGATCTCCGCGGCGAGCTCGCGAGCCGACTCGAGGTCGTGGCCGAACGGCTTCTCGACGACGACTCGTCCGGTCTTGGTCAGGCCCGCGTCGGTCAGACCTTTGATCACCCGGCCGAACAGGAAGGGCGGGATCTCGAGATAGAACACCGGGCACTTGGCGTCGCCGACCGCGCGGGCGACGCGCTCGTAGGTCGCGGCGTCGCCGAAGTCGCCGCTCACGTACGACATCCGGCCGATGAGCCGATCGAACACGCTGTCGTCGATCTGCTCGCCGGATCCCTCGATCGCGGCGCGGGCGTGGCTGCGCAGGTCGTCGATCGACCAGTCGCTGACCGCCACACCGATGATCGGACAGCTCAGGAGTCCTCGCTGCTCAAGTCGGTAGAGCGAATGGAACGTCATCACCTTGGCGAGGTCGCCGGTGATCCCGAAGATCACGAACACGTCCGCGACCCCCTGCCCGCTCAGCCCGTCCCCAACAGCGCCTGTACGTGGGCGAGTTCCGACTGCAGTGCTCATAGTCCCGTCTTTCTGTGGCGTAAACCGGCTCCGTGAATGCTCGAACCAGGGGATCGGACCGGCATCACCTGATCTGGGTGAAACTCGGCAGACCTAGTGCACGCCCGGGATCGGGCGGCCGTTCTCGAGGTACAGGCACCGCTCGGCGCCGGCGCACTGCGACAGGCGCCGGCGCAGCGGGCCGCTCAGCAGTTCGAGCGCCTCGTCGAGCTCGGCGAGCCGGTGGTCCCCGATCTCTGACTCCTGGAGCCGAACCTCGGCGAGGCTCGCGTGAGAGAACGTCCCGCAGTCGAACAGGAAGCGAACCCCGCCCGGCCTGCCCGCCTTCGGCGTGAGGAAGTCGACGCACACGAGCCGCCCGCTCTCCACGACCAGACCGCACTCCTCCTCGGTCTCGCGGCGGCAGGCGTCCCACGGCGATTCGCCGTCCGGGTCGATCTGGCCGCCCGGGATCGTCCACCCCTTCTTGTACGTCGGCTTCAAAATCAGCAGGCGGCCGTCCGGGTCGCGGATCAACGCCCCCGCCGACGCGGGAATCCGCGGGGGGTCGGGAGCGGGCTGAGGGTCGGGGGCGGGCTCGGTCAAGCGGCGGACGTGCGCTCCGGCTCGCTCGACCTGGGCGCGCAGGCCGCGCCGGCGTCAGAGGGCGCGCGCTCGGGGCCGCCCATTGCGAGCAGGTCGTCGATCAGCGCGAGCATCTTCGCGTGGGTGCGGTCGTCGTGGACGCTCAGCGAGCGGACCGCGCCGGCGCCGAGAACATCGAGCGGCGGCTTGGGGCTCACCGCGCGCAGCCGCGCCGGGAACAGGAAGCGCGTCCAGCGTCGCGTCATCGGCTTTGCCATCCAAGAGGTCACGTGCGCGGCGCGCATCCGCTCGAGCTCGCTCGACCGGCGACTGCCGACGACCTTGGCCGCGTAGGTGTACAGATCCTGCCGGCGGCGGTCGTCGATCGTGTCGTTATACGCCCGCATCAGCGAACCGATCACCGGGCACACCGCCGCCGGATGGTCGCTGAACGGCTCGTCCGCGAGCATCGAGGCCAGTTCCATGACGCAGGCGCCGTGCTCCTTGGACGTGTGCTTTCCCTTGCTGAGTTTGATCGTCTGATGTGTGACTAGGCCCATCGACAAACCTCCCTAAACGTTGGTTTCAGAGGATTTGAGTGTTGACCGGCGGCCATCATCACTCAAGCTCCTTCAGCTTTGCTGGGCATGGGGTTCGCCGGCATCGCGACGGCGGCGACAAGACCGATCAGTGCAATGCCCCCGAGCGTGATCATCGCCGCGGCGTAAGAGGTGTTACCGGCGGAGGCGTCGGCGATGACGATCGTTCCGGCGATCGCGGTGCCGAGCGAGGAGCCGAGGTTCGAAACCGCCCGCGACAGCCCCGAGATCTCACCCTGCTTTTCCTCGGGAAACGCGGATTGCACAACATTGACCGACGGCGTGAGCATCACTCCGACCCCGAGTCCCAGGACCAGTAGCCCGGGGGCGAACGCCCAGACACTCGAAGTCGCCTTGTATAGGCCGAGGAGGAGCCCGATGCCGATCAGGCTGCCGACGAACCCGGCAACGATCAACGTCCTCTGGGCATACTTCTGGGCGAGTCGAGCCTGCACGAGCGAGGCGGCGAGGATCCCGCCGGTGGCCGCGGTGAAGACGACGCCGGTCTTGATCGCGCTGTAGCCCTTCACCACCTGGAGGAACACGGAGACCACGAACGTGCTGCCCATCAGCAGCAGCCACTGGATGTTCTGTGTGACCATGGCCAGGTTGGAGACGCGGCTCCGGAACAGGCTCGTCGACAGCAGCGGCTCCTTGTGCGCGCGCTCCTCGCGACGCACGTAAAGGAAGAACCCGACCTGCAGGGCCGCGCCCAGAACCAGGAAGATCACGAGCAGCGACGTGTTGTCGCCCGCCTGGAGGATCCCGAGGACCAGGAACAGCATGCCGGTCGCCGACAGAACCGCTCCGACCATGTCGAACCGGCGTGACGGATCGGCCGGAAGCGGATCTTCGATCCGCCGGCTCAGGATCACGATCGTGGCCACGATCGCGCCCTGGAGGAGGAACGAAACGCGCCAGCTGATCGCGGTCGTGATCAAGCCGCCGATCAGCGGCCCGGCTGCGGCACCGATGCCTCCGGCGCCGCTGATCACGCCGAACGCCCGCGCGCGCGACTGCGTGTCGTTGAAGAACAACGTGGCGAGGATGTAGATCGGCGGGATCATCAGCGCGGAGCCGACCCCTTCGAACCCCGAGTAGCCGACGATCAGAACCCCGAGCCCGGGTGCGGCAGCCGCGATCACCGCTCCGGCGCCGTACACGGTGAGTCCGGTGGTGAGGCATCGCTTCCGTCCCCAGCGGTCCGTTAGCTTGCTCCCGGGAATCATCAGCGCCGCCATGCACAGCAGGAACAGCGTGATCGCGGTCTGGACGCCGTGCACGGTCGTGCCGAGATCCTTCGCGATGCTGTTGATCGCGACGTTCATGTTCGAGCCCGCGAAGCTCGCGACGAACTGCGTGAGGGCGAGCGGGACGAGGATCGCGCGTGCGGGCGCTGCCGCGGCCGCCGCCGTCGTCCCCGCCTGTATGTCTGCCGGTGACGTGTCCACGACTCGCCGACGCGCTCAGTCAGCCACCACCGCGATCGCGGCCGGCGTGACGTGCAGCCCGCCGCCGAACGCGAGCATCAGCGCCACGACTCCGGTCCAGCCGGTCTGATGACTCGCGCCGATGCCGGCGCCGTTGTCGCCGTGGAAGTACTCGTGGAACGGGATCAGGTCGTGCCAGTGGGGGTCGGTCTGGAACTTCTCGATCCCGCCGAACACCGGTCGGCGCCCGTCCTCGTCGTCGAGGAACGTCGCCGCTAGGCGCGAGGCGATCTCGGAGGCGACCTCGAGCAGGTTCATTTCGTTGCCGGAGCCGGTTGGACACTCGACCTTCAGGCCGTCGCCGTAGTAGCGGTGGAGCTGAATCAGCCCGCGCAGGATCACGAGGTTCATCGGGAACCAGACCGGGCCGCGCCAGTTCGAGTTGCCCCCGAACATCCCGGTGTCGGACTCCGCGGGAAGGTAGTGCACGTTGTACTCCTGGCCGTCCCAGTCGAACACGTACGGATGCTCGAGGTGGCGGCGCGAGATCGCCCGGATGCCGTGTGCCCCGAGGAACTCGCTTTCGTCGAGCATGATCGTGAGGATCCGCTTCAGGCGGCCCTCGTCGACCAGCTGCGTGATCCGCCGGCCGTCGGGATTCGCACCCGGCAGATGTGTCAGCTCCGGGAGCGAATCCGAGAAGCGCTTTATGAAATCGGCTAGCAGCTCGAGCAGCTCGGGGAAGCGGTCGAGCGTCTCGGGCTCGAACACGGTGGCGGCGCAAAGCGGCAGCAACCCCACGAGCGAGCGCACCTTCAGCGGGATCTGGGTGCCGTCGGGCATCCGCATCACGTCGTAGTAGAAGCCATCCTCGTCGTCCCACAGCCCGACGTCGCCGCGGGGCGGATTCAAGGCGACCGCGATGAACATGAAGTGGGCGATGAACTTGAGCCCCATGTCGGCATACGCGGGCTCGAACTTGGCCAGCTCGACCGAGATCGCGAGCATCCACTGGCAGTACAGGGCCATCCACGCGGTCCCGTCGGCTTGTTCGAGCGTGCCCCCGCCTGGGAGCGGCGCCGAGCGATCGAACACGCCGATGTTGTCAAGGCCGAGGAAGCCGCCCTGGAACAGGTTGCGGTCATCGGGGTCCTTGCGGTTGACCCACCACGTGAAGTTCGTGATCAGCCGGTCGAACACGCGGGCCAGGAACTCGTGGTCGCCCTCGCCCCGGATCGCGGCCTCGCGCTCGTACACGTACAGCGCCGCCCACGGCGTCACCGGCGGGTTGACGTCGCTGAAGTTCCACTCGTACGCGGGGATCTGACCGTTCGGGTGCTGGTAGCGGGTCTTGAGCAGCAGCTCGATCTGCTCCTTGGCGAAGTCGACGTCGACCAGTGACAGCGGAGCGCAATGGAACGCCAGGTCCCAGGCTGCAAACCACGGGTACTCCCACTTGTCCGGCATCGAGATGATGTCGCCGGCGATCATGTGGAACCACTGCACGTTCCGCACCGGGCTCGCCGGTGCCGCCGGATCCCACGGGTCGACGCCGTGCTCGTGCAGCCAGCGGTGCACGTCGTACTCGTAGTACTGCTTGCCCCACAGCAGCCCGGCCAGCGCCTGGCGCATGACCATCGCCCGATCGGGGTCGAGGGTCGCGGGGATGACCGCCGCGTAGAACTTGTCGGCCTCCGCGCGGCGAGCCTTCATCACCCGGTCGAACTCGCTGCCCAAAGGCTCGCCGGTGGCTGCCTGCCCGCCGGCCGAGTTCCCTGCGGAGCTGCCCGCGGCGGTGAGCCTGACGCGGATCTCAGCGCTCTGACCGGCCGCCACCTCGAGCACGTGGTGAGCCGCGACCTTGGTGCCGGTCCGCTCGGGATTGACGGCATTCTCTGAGCCGCCGACGACAAAGTCGTTGATCCCGTCCTTGACGTACGGGGAGGCATTCGGCGTCCCGAACAGTCGCTGGCTGTTCGTCTCGTTCTCGCAGAACAGCAGCGCAGCAGAAGGGTCGGCCGACAGCACCCACTCGCCGAGCTCGTGATGGTCGACACGGACGGTGCAGTCGTCGACCGCGGCCATTGTGGGCTTCGGGACATCGTCGCCCCACGCCCACGTGTTGCGGAACCACAGCGTGGGGAGGAGGTGGAGCGTCGCGGCGGCGGGTCCCCGGTTGTAGGCAGTGACCAGCATCAGGATGTCGTCCGGGGCCTCCTTCGCGTATTCCACGACGACGTCGAAGTACCGATCGTCGTCGAACACCCCGGTGTCGAGCAGCTCGTACTCCATGTCCTGTTTGCCGCGCCGGGCGTTCGTCGCGAGCAGATCCGAGTACGGGAACGCGCGCTGGGGATACTTGTACTGGCACTTGAGGTAGGAATGGGTCGGGGTGCTGTCGACGTAGAACCAGTACTCCTTGACGTCCTCGCCGTGGTTGCCCTCGCCGTTCGAGAGCCCGAACATCCGTTCCTTGACGATCGCGTCGGCACCGTTCCAGAGCGCAAGCGCAAGGCACAGGCGTTGGCGTTCGTCGCAGACCCCTGCGATCCCATCCTCGCCCCACCGGTAGGCGCGCGATCGGGCGTGGTCGTGGGTGAAGTAGTTCCAGGCGTCACCGTCGTCGCTGTAGTCCTCGCGGACGGTGCCCCACTGTCGCTCTGACAGATAGGGGCCCCACGCCTTCCACGGTGCGGTCCCCTCGCGAGCCTGCTCGAGGCGCTTGTGTTCGGGAGTGTTGAACGTGGTCGGCGGCGCGGCCATCTCGTCGCAGTCTCAACATCACCGGGCGCTGGTGCAACAGTGTCCGCACCCCGGCGACGCCGGGTGCGCACCGGTGTCCGGCCCCGGAGCTCGCCAGCAGGCCGGAAATGGTGGTGAGAGCTTCCCGGCAGAATGGGTGTCGACCCTCTTGACCAGGATCGGTAGGCGCTGCGACCCTCACCCAAAGTGAACGACGAGGTCGGACCCGAGCGCGTTGCGCGTGCGCTGCGCAAGATGGCCGAGGATCTCGTGGCCGAGCGGCGCCGCGTCGTGCGTCTGGAGCGCGAGAACCGGGAGCTGAGAAGCCAGCTCGAGGAGCTTCAGCGTTCCGTCGTCGAGCTGCAACAACGGGGCGAGGCCCACGCGGCCAGATGAGCGCCGGATCGACAAGCACCACGCTCGAGCCGGCTGCAGGCGCGGCGCTGGGCGCCCGTCACGACGGTGCCGGCGCGAGCTTCGCGCTGTTCTCGAGCGTCGCCGACCGGGTCGAGCTGTGCCTGTTCGCTGACGGGGGTGAGGAGACTCGCTTCGACCTGGAGCAGGGCGACGCGTTCGTCTGGGCCGGGTATGTGCCCGGGTTGGGGCCCGGCCAGCGCTACGGGTTCCGAGTTCACGGGCCATGGGATCCGCCGTCGGGCGCCCGCTGCAACCCGGCCAAGCTGCTGCTCGACCCGTACGCCCGCGCGGTCGCCGGCGAGGTGCGCTGGAACCCCGCGGTGTTCGGGCACGCGTCCGACAATCCGGACGTGGCCGACGGCGGCGACTCGGCGCCGTACGTTCCGCGCTCGGTGGTCGTGGCCGCGGACTTCGATTGGGGCCAGGATCGACGCCCGGGCTGTCCAATCGCGGATTCGATCTTCTACGAGGTCCACGTCAAGGGGTTCACAAAGCTGCACCCGGACGTGCCCGAGGAGCTGCGCGGCACCTACGCCGGCGTGGCGCACCCGGCCGCGGTTTCGCACCTCAAGCGGCTCGGCGTGACCGCGGTCGAGCTGCTCCCGGTCCACCAGTTCGTCCACGACGCCCAGCTCGTGGCGCGCGGGCTGCGCAACTACTGGGGGTACCAGTCGATCGGCTACTTCGCCCCGCACAACCTGTACTCCTCGAGCGGCGACGCCGGCGGCCAGGTCGACGAATTCCGCCGGATGGTCCGCGACCTGCACACGGCCGGGCTCGAGGTGATCCTCGACGTGGTGTTCAACCACACCGCCGAGAGCAGCGAGTGGGGACCCACGCTGTGCTTCCGCGGGATCGACAACGCGTCCTACTACCGGCTCGCCGACGACCGCGCTCGTTACATCGACGACACCGGCTGCGGCAACACCGTCGACCTGCACCAGCCGCAGGCGCTGCGGCTGGTGATGGACGCGCTGCGCTACTGGACGGCGGAGATGCACGTGGACGGCTTCCGCTTCGATCTGGCGGCGGCGCTCGCACGCGGGGCCATCGACTTCGACCCACATGGGTCGTTCCTGGAGGCGATCGGGCAAGACCCAATCCTGTCCGAGGTGAAGCTGATCGCCGAGCCGTGGGACATCGGAGCCTACGACGTCGGACAGTTCCCGGCCGGGTGGAGCGAATGGAATGGGAAGTACCGGGACACCGTGCGCGACTTCTGGCGCGGCGCCGAGGGAGCGCTTCCGGCCATGGCTACGCGCATTAGCGGCTCGCGGGACCTGTTCGGCCACGGTGGCCGCCGGCCGACCGCGTCGGTCAACATCATCACGGTCCACGACGGCTTCACGCTCGCGGACCTGGTCAGCTACGACGGCAAGCACAACGAGGCCAACGGCGAGGATAACCACGACGGCACCGACGACAACCGCAGCTGGAACTGCGGAGTCGAGGGCCCGACCGACGACCGCGCTGTCCTCGACCTCAGGGCTCGGCAGCGGAGGAACTTCCTCGCGACCCTGCTGCTGTCCGAGGGAGCGCCGCTGCTCCTGGGCGGCGACGAGTTCGCGCGCACGCAGCGCGGCAACAACAATGCGTACTGCCATGACGACGAGCTCACCTGGTTCGACTGGAGCGAGGTCGGGGCGAACGCCGACCTCGTCGAATTCACGGCCAGTCTCTGCCGCCTGCGCGAACGGCACCCGGTGTTCCGCCGTCGCCAGTTCTTCACCGGCGCGCCCGCGCACGACTCCGACCGCGACGATCTCGACTGGTACCGACCCGACGGGCTCCCGATGACCGGGCAGGACTGGGGTGCGGCGTACGCGAGAGCGGTAAACGTGGCCTTGAGCGGAGCGACCGGCGATCACACCCCCCCCGACGACCCATTCATGATCCTGCTCAACGCATGGTGGGAGCCGCTCGACTTCGCGATCCCCGAGGCGCTGCGAGGACTTCCGTGGCAGGTGGAGATCGACACGAACGACGCGGAGGCGACGGAACGCGCGATCGACCCGTCGTCGCCGATCACGTTGATCGGCCGGTCGTTCGTGCTGCTGCGAAGCCCGCCGTCGGCGTCCACGCCGTCCAGCGCGCTCGGCTAGGACTGCGAGAGAATCTCTGGATGGTCAGCTTCGGGCGGCGCCTGGATCCTCTCGCGGTCCGCATCAAATCGCTGATCAGCGCGATTCAGAACAACGACGAGGCCAAGATCGAAGAGGCGATCCTACGTCTGAGCCGGTCCCGGCGCGTGTTCGCGCCGCTCGCGTTGGCGGTCGGCGCGTTCGTGCTCCTGTTCGACGGGCTGAGGCTGCTCGTGTCCAACTGGCGGCTCACGCTGGTGACGATCCTCCCCGCGATGTGGATCTGGGTGGCGATGTACGACCTAAAGGGGCACGTGCTTCACGGTCGCTCGCTCCACGTCATCCGCGGTCCGATCCTGATCCCGATCTGCCTCGTGATCATCGGGATCACGATGGGGGCCTTCTTCCTCAACGCGGTGTTCGCGTTCTCGATCGCCAAGCCCGGGCGCCCCGAGGTCCGGCCCGGACTGGCGCAGGCCCGGCGGCACCTGACGCCGATCCTCGTCTCAGGTGCGGTCGTGGGCGCGCTGCTCGCGTTCTCGACGATGATCGTGACGCGCTGGGGGCGCCCGTGGTTCGGGATCTCGCTCAGCATCGTGGTCGGGCTGATGATGCTCTCCTACGTGGCGGTGCCCGCGCGGCTGCTCGGAGGGAAGCCGAGGCAGTCCAGGCGCGACAAGCTGACGACGAGCGCGGTCGGCGGAGCGATCGGCGCCACCGTGTGCACGCCGCCGTACCTGCTCGGGCGGCTCGGAATCCTGATGCTCGGCTCGAAAGTCCTGCTGATCCCGGGAATCGTCGTGTTCGCGATCGGGATCACGCTCCAAGCGGGTGCGACGGGGGCGGTGAGGGCGATCAAGATGAGCGTGAGCCTGACCGGCGGGCGCAAGGCTCACGCCGCGCCGCTCGACCCCGTGTGAGAGATTTCACCGACGATGCCTGGACAGGCCGAACCCGGATCCCCGCAGGATTCCGATGTCACTCGGCGCACCTGGCTGGCGGCCGAGCGGACGTGGCTGGCGTGGTGGCGGACGGGGATTGGTGCGTCCGCCGTGGCCGTCGGGGTCGGGCGGATCGTGCCCGAGCTCACGCACGGGGCGCGCTGGCCGTTCAGGGTGCTCGGGATCGCCTACGGAATCATCGCCGTCGCGGTCCTGGTGATCGGGGCGGTGCGCCAGCAGCGAACGAGCGAGGCGCTCCGCCGCGGCAGTTACTCCGAGCTGTCCTCGCCGACCGTGATGTGGCTGACCGCCGGCGCGGTCGCGGTGTCGCTGGGGGCGGTCGTGCTCGTCGCGATCCGGCTGTGAGCGGCGCTCAGCTGCGCGCCGAGCGCCAGCTGTCAGGCGCGTAGCCGCTCCGCACCGCTTCGACGTAGGGAACCGCGCTGACGATCGCCCGGAGCTCGCGCTGGACGTGGGGCTCGACGGTCGGCTTGGAGGTGCCGCCGTTCTCCTCCCCCCACACGAACGTCACCTCGGTCCCGGGCTCGGCGCAGTCGGCGTCGAGGACCGCCAGCGTCAGCATCTTTCCCTCGTTGAAGGTGTAGCCGACCCAGGTCGACACTCCCACGGTGTCACCGTTCACCGTCACCCTGTCGAATGGATGCATCGAATACACCGCGGAGGGCCAGTCGATGAACTTTGCGCGGTGATCGGTTTCGCCGAACATCGTGGCGATCGTGTCCGCGACGTCATCGTCGTTCAGCGCAAGGGTCACCTTGTGCCGATGCTCGCCGCCGGCCATCCGCTCGAGCGCGTCGCGGCCGATGAAGTCGTGGTCGAACTTCACGAGGTGCCCGTAGCCGAGATCCCACGGAGTGAAGTAATAGTCCTCGATCCGGGGCGAGACAAAGCTGCCCCCGATCGAGGCCGAGCCTTCGTAACCGGTTGCCGGCAGCCACTCGCGGTAAGCCCGCAGCTCGTCTCCCGAGTAGACCGCCGGGAGTGGGGAGGGAATCCAGCCCGACTCGAGCGCGTTCGAAGAATATGCCCGGCCGCCCACGAGCCTGAGACCAAACTCCTCGCCGGCGGCGACGATCGCCGCGTGTACCGGCTCGTAGTCCACCCAAGGTCCGAACAGCTCCCACCCGGGCTGGCCGGCCATCCCATGGCGAAGCGCCCGGACCCTGACAGACCCGATCTGCGCCGTGGTCAGGTTGAAGAACTTAAGCTCGGGTGGCGCGGTTCCGAGTGCCCCCGCAATCACGTCCATGGCGTGTGGCCCCTGCACCTGGAAGCGGTAGCTCTTGCGCCTGGAGTCGGTTCGCATCGCGGACCGCTGATCGAGCGCGACCTGAACGTCGTACCCGCCGTTCTGGGCGTGATACGTGACCCAGTTCAGCACCGGTGCTCGACCGACCAGGTTGAACTCATCCGGCCCGAGGTGAAAAAGGATGACGTCGCCGATCACGTATCCGTCGGGGGTGCACGGTACGAACTGCTTGGCCTTGTCGACGTCGAAACCGTTGAAGGTATTGACGCCCAGTCGCGAGAGCAGTGTCATCGCGTCCGGCCCTTCCACGGACAGGTCGGCCATGTGGAACGACTGGTTGTAGAGCACGCAGGTGTGTTGCCACGCCCACTGCTCGTCGCGCCAGTTGGTGTACTCGGCGGGCACGCCCGGATACGCGTTCGGGCCGACCTGCGCGTTGCGCAGCATGTCGACCGGCGAGGCGACGCTGCGGAGCAGTTCTTCCAGGTTACGGTTACTCATTGGTTCCTCCTCTCGAAAGGCTCAAGTCGGCGCCGCCACCGAGGTACGCGGCGATCACGCGCTCGTCCTGGCGCACAGTGTCCGGCGGGCCGTCGGCGATCACGCGGCCGAACTCGAGGACGACTACTCGGTCGCAGATGCTGAGGACAAGCCCCATGTCGTGGTCGATCAGCAGCGTCGTCTGACCGCGGTCGGCGAGATCGCGCAGCGTGCGGCCGAGCTCCTCGCTCTCCTGCCTGTCAAGGCCGGCGGCAGGCTCGTCCAGGCAGATAATTCGTGGCCCGCCCACCCCGCCGGCGAGCGCGCGGGCGACGCCCACGAGCTTGCGCTGTCCCTCCGAAAGCTGGTCGGGCATCGTCTCACTTGCCCAGTCGAGACCGACCAGCCCGAGGATCTGATTTGGATGTCCGCCGGTACCGGCGACGGCGACGTTCTCGCCGACCTCGAGATCGTCGAACAGGTCCGTGTTCTGCCACGTCCTCGCGAGCCCGCGGCGGGCACGCTGGTACGCCGGCAGCGAACTGATGTCCTCCCCGCCGAGCTCGACCTGTCCCGTGAACGGCACGAATCCGGTGACCGCGTCGATCAGCGTCGTCTTGCCGGCGCCGTTGGGTCCGATCAGGCCGACCAGCTCGCCCTCACGGACTTCGAGACCGACCTCGCTCAGCGCGTGGACGCCGCCGAACGCGACCGACAACCCGCTGACCTTGAGCACCGGGGTCGCGTCGGGGCGTGCGGCTCGGTCCGGACGGGCCCCCCCGGCCCCAGGGACGTCGAGCGCAGCGAGACCCCTCTCCTTCGGTTCAGGCGGATGGACCGCTGGTCGCTTATGCGTCTTCTTGTAGAACGCGCCGGCGACCCCTTCCGGGTTCTGAATCAGGGTGATGATCAGGATCGCGCCCCCGAACAGCAGGAACCAGTTGCCGTTGATCCCGAACCACTTGTCGAGCGCGTACGGAAACAGCGCCTGGGTCGAGATCAGCCCGGCGAACACGGCGCCCGAGATCAGCGTGATGCCGCCGGCGTATGCGAACGCGATCAGGCTGAGCGCGGTGAACACGTCGAATCGGTCGGCACTGACCGAGCCGAAGTTGTACGCGTACAGCGAGCCGGCAAGGCCGGCGATCGCCGCGCTGACACCGAACGCGATCAGCTTGACCATGCGCGGGTCGATCGCCGCCGCCGCGGCGGCGCGCTCGTTCGAGCGTACCGCGAGCATGCGCCGCCCGAGGCCGCCGCGTCTGATCGCGGCCACGGTCAGACACACGCCCACCGTGATCGCCAACGCGACCCAGCCGAAGATCGGGCTCGGGAGGTTGCCGTCCAAGCCGCGGAACGACGACCGCGCCCCGAGGTCGAGCCCGAGCAGCTTCAGCTCGGGCACCGGCGAGCCGGTCTGGCCCCCGCCCCAGGTGGTGTTAAGGAACCCGAAGTTCGTGATCGCGACCACGGCGGCCAGCGTGACCACGGCGAGGCTCACCCCCCGGACCCGCAACGCGGACGCGGCGGTGATCAGGCCCAGGATCACCGCGACCACGACCCCGGCCAGCGGAGCGAGGGGAAAGCCGATCCCGGCATTGACCGCCAGGTGCGAGATCGTGAAACCCGCAACGCCCGCCAACGTCAACTGCACGACCGAGATCTGGCCGACGAACCCCGTGATCACCACGAGCGACAGCGCCATCACAGTCCCGATCAGCGTGTTGATCAGCGCTTCCCGGAAGTCGAACGGCAGCACCACAAGCGCGATCGCGCACAGCACGACCGCTGGCACGGTGGTCCGGAGCAGGTGCTGTGGCCGCGGGGCCTCGGGCAGGCTCTTCTCGACCAGCTCTCCCCGACCGGGCAGGCTGGCCCCGCGCAGGTACATGAACAGCACGATCAGCACGAAGATCACGAGCTCCGCCACGCCGGGGATGGCGGTTCCGCCCGACGTCGGGAACCACGAGAGGTTCGAGACGTACTGGATCTCCGACTCGATGATCCCGAGCCCGATCCCGGCCGCGCAAGCGATCCCGAATGAGGTGAACCGCGCGAGCAGCGCGGCAGCCAGCGCCGGCACGATCTGCAGCGGCAGCGTCTCGGTGTCGAGCTGCGTGATCGATGCCGCCAGGATCCCGATCCCGCCGGCGATCACCGACGCCAGGAGAGTGTTGGCCATCGACAGCGCGTTGGGCGAGAGGCCCCCGAGCATCGCCACGACCTCGTTTTCGGATGCCGCCCGCGTCGCCAGCCCGAAGCGCGTGAACCGGTAGAGCGCCCAGAGGCAGACGCTGAGCACGATCACGATCCCGGTGATGATGAAGCGGTCGATCGGGATGACCGCGCCGAGCATCGCGACCGTGTTCTGAGGCAGTACGTTCGGCTCGGGCTGCTCGGAGCTTCCGAACGCGAGCAGCATCGAGGCTTGGAGGACCAGCAGGACGCCGAGCGACGACACGAGCTTCGCCAGCGGCGAGGCCGTCCTCAGCGGCCGGAACGCGACGAGCTCGGTCGCGGCGCCGGCGGCCAATACGACCACGAGGCTGAGCAGGAGCGCCGGTCCGGTGGAGAGGTGGAGCAGATCGACTCGGAGCGCCCAGAAGGCGTACCCGGCGAGCATCGCGAACCCGCCGGTCGCCAGGTTGATGATCCCCGAGCCACGGTACGTCAGGATCACCCCGAGCGCGATGCCCGCGATCAGGGCGCCCGAGCCGAGCCCGAGGAGCGCGTACAGCAGTACCTGTTGCACGCTACGCCGCGGGCCCGGTCAGTCGACTTGTCTGCTCATGCGGGCGGCTGCAACCAGCCCGCGGACTTGACGAACACGTGCTTTCCCTTGTACAGGAAGAACTGGGTTCGATCGTTGCACACCGCCGGCGCGCTCGGGTACTTGCCGCACTGGAGCGACGGTGCCCCGAGAGCGACCGGTCCCGTGAACGCCTTGGCTTTAGCTAGCACCGCCGACGGGGTGATGCCGCTGTATCCGAGCTGGTTGAGGAACCGAGCCGTGGTCAGCATCTGTCCGAACGACACGATGTTCCACGGATCAGGCGCCTCGGCGGTTTGACCATACTGGGCGGTGATCTTCATGTACGGCGGCATGCCGGGGTCGGTCGGATCCCCGTACAGCGAGCTGGCGATCGCGTACGTCCAGATCGGGAAGTCGCCACCGAGACCGGCCGCGACCTGGCTGTTCAGGCACAGAGGCGCGGACAGGATCTTCTTGGCGTCGGTGATGCCCAGCTGCTTGAGCCCCTTGGCGAGGTTGACGCAGCCGCCGGCCTCGGTGTAAGGGATCACGAGGTCCGCGCTCGACGCGCCGGCGCTCGTGAGCGGCCCGATGAGGTCGGTCTCGTTCGGGTCGTACGCGACGCTCTTGACCTTGACGCCCGCCGCCTTCAGCGACGCGGAGATCGCCGCCGCTCCATCGGTGATGCCCGCGATGTCCGGATACACGAGCGCGGCCGTCTTGGCGTGCAGGACCTGACTGGCGTACGTGCCGAACGGACCCAGCACGTGGGTGACGTCACCGAACAGGATCACGGCGTTGGCCTTAGTCGAGTCGACCGGGGTCACCGACACGCCGGTGATGACCGGCTTGGCGGTGCCAAGCGTCGAGTACAGCGACTGGATTCCGATCGCCACCGCGCCGACGTCGATCACCGAGATGCTCTTGTTGGCGAGGAACTTCTGCGCGCAGGTCGTGCCTTCCTCTTCGGCGGAGGTGATGAAGCACGTGCTCAGCACCAGCGGATGCCCGTCGATCCCGCCGGCCTGATCGTTGATGTACTTGACCGCGAGCTGCGCGCCGTTGGTGGCGAGCGCCCCGATCACCTGCTGGCCGCCCTGCTGGTTGACCCAGCCGATGGTCACGGGCGGGAGCGACGGGTTCGCCTTGCCGGCCTTGCCGTCGACATAGGTCAGGTAATTGGTAACCGACGCCGATCCTGCGCCGCCGGAGCCCGACGAGGCGGCCGGTGTCGTGGTAGCGGCCGTGCTCGAGCTGGTGCTCGAGCTCGCACTCGCACTCGAGCTCGACGAGCTCGATTTGCTGCTGCCGCAGCCCGTCGCGACGATCAGGGTGGCGGCCAGCGCCACCACTCCGAGCCACCCTCTACGCGCCTGCATGGTCACGTTCTCCTCCTTGTGGATAAGTCATGCGCTTCACCGCGCGGTGGTTCACACCGCGGCGGTCGCGCGGCGGGTGGGACCCCATAATTCCATCGATGCCAGTCGTGCCCCTTCCGAGAGTGCCGCGAGCTTCGCCCACTGGATCTCGGGATGCACGCGCTGGATGAATGCTCCCTGCGCAAATCCGCAGTCCGTCCCCGCGAGCACGTTGTCGCGGCCGACGACACCGGCGAGGCGGGTCAGCCGCTGGGCGACGAGCTCAGGATGCTCGACCACGTTCGTGTGGTGCGTGACCACGCCGGGGATCAGCTTCTTACCCTCGGGGAGCGGCACCTCCTCCCACACCCGCCACTCGTGCTCGTGCCGGGAGTTGGCCTGCTCGATCGCGTACGTGTTCGCGTTCACCGCCAGGAGCAGATCGACCACGTCGCGCAGCGGCGGATCGAACGCGTGCGGCCCGTGCCAGCTGCCCCAGCAGACGTGATAGCGGATGCGATCCTCGGGAATGCCGCGGAGCGCGTGGTTGAGCGCGCGGACGCGCAGGTCGGCCCAGCGCCGGTAGTCGTCCCACGACTCGCCGCGCGACATCATCGTGTCGGCCTCATGCATCAGCACGGCGTCGTCGACCTGGAGGATCAGGCCGGCCTCGACGATCCCCTTGTACTCCTCGTGGAGCGCGTCCGCGAGCGCGAACACGAACTCCTCCTCGCTGGCGTAGTGCTCGTTCTGGAGCCAGTAGGCGCTCGCCGGCGCCACCACCGGGAGGAATCCCTCGACGCCCTCGTGTTCGGACAGCGCGGCCTTGAAGTTCGCGATGTCGCGGTCGAGCGCGTTGCGGTCGTAGTTCAGGGGGCCGGTGCACACCCACGCCACGCCTGCGCCTGACGCCGTGGCTTCCTCATCGGGCAGCGCGGTGGACGCGGCGGCGTTGCTCTCGCGGACGGCGGCTTCGTCGAGCGCGTCGAGCGCGGCATACGCACCCGGAAACGCCTGACGATCGCGGCTTGGCGGGAGCATGCTCGCGCCCTCGAACTGGATTGGCCGGACTTCGAGGCCGCTGACCCGCTCGTACAGGTAGGTGATCCAGCTGGCCTTGCCCATCTCGCCGTCGTCGACGACGTCGAGCCCCACCTGTACCTGCTTGCGGACGACGTCGATCACCGACTTGCGCAGGCACTTCTGATAGGCCTCCTGGTCGTATTCCTGCCCCCGCTCCTTAGCCGCGAGAAACGCCAACAGATCGGGTGGCCGGATCAGGCTCCCGGTGTGGGTCGCAAGGATTCGGTCCATGTCCACTCCTCCTCCCTGGCATGGATTGTGAAGTCGGCGCGATGCTAGGCCCGCGCCGCTACCTGAGCGCACCGCGGCGAGGGAACAGTGCGCCCAGAAGCAACGTGCCGCTGCTGGCTGTGCGCTGAGCGACAAGTGGTGTCGGAAGGTTCGGACCACTAACTCATCTAACGCAAACCGTGCACTCATCGAACGGGCCCGCGGGCGGTAGTAGAGTGGCGTCCGGCTGCCCAAAACGTCGAGGGAGAGAAGGCGCTGCCCCAGCCAAGGAGCCGTTCTGGCGCACGATGACGTTGATGATCGACACCAATGCGGTGCCGGCCTCGGACCGGGTCGACTTCTGGGTCAAGTCGTCGTGCGACGCTTATCACCCGTTGCACATCGGCACCGACTCGAACGACCGGTTCTGGGCGCGGATGTGGGCCGACCATCTCGGGTCCGTCGGCGTGTATCGGATCGCCGCGGGGCCGAACACGATGCGCCGGACCCCTCGGGACATCGCCGCCGGCGACCCTGAGTGCCTGCACCTGTCGCTGCTGCTTAGAGGCCGGCTGTACGGCGCCCAGCAGCACCGGGCCACCGCGCTCAGTCCGGGGGACATCACCAGCTACGACACCTCCCAGCCGGCGATCTTCCGCGCCGACACGCCGTTCGACCTGCTCGTTCTGCGGCTGCCGAAGGCCGCGCTGGGCAAACACGCCGCCAAGATCTCGCGCCTGACCGCGGTCACGATCCGCGGGGACGCCGGGCTTCCGCGGCTGGCGGCCCGGTTCTTCTGCGAGGCCGCCAACGGCCTCGCCGACGGCAGCATCGCCAGCGGCGACACCGGGCTGGCGGAGCATGTCATCGACCTTGTCCGCCGGCTGTACGTCGACCTCGACGCGACGCGGGTGCCGCGCCCACGGTCGACCGCCGAGCTGCTGATTCACGCTCAGGCTTACATCGAGGCGCGGCTGGGCGACCCGACGCTGAACCCCGAGGAGCTGGCCCGCGCGTGCTTTATCTCGACCCGATACTTGCATCGGGTGTTCGAGGCCGAGGGGCTCCGGGTGTGCGACTTCATCCGGTCGGCGCGGCTCGATCGCTGCCGGCGCGACCTGCTCGATCCCGCCTTCGCGGATCAACCGATCTCCGCGATCGCCAGCCGCTGGGGCCTGCCCAGCGCGCCGCACTTCAGCCGGCTGTTCCGCCAGGCGTACGGCTGCTCACCCCGCGAGTTCCGCCGCGACGCGGCCTTGGCGGTCGGACGGGACGGGGCGCTCGAGGAAGTGGTGACGATTCCGCCAGTGCGCTGGCCGCTCGAGCTCGGCGGGCCGTGGGTGGCGGCCGGAGGGAAACCGAAGGCCAGGCCCGGCGCGTGACGAGCCCCGCGGGAGGGGAGCGCTCCGGCGGCGCGACGCTGGAGCTCGAGCAGTTGAGCGCCGGATATGACCGTGCAGCGGTCGTCCGCGAGCTGACGATGACCGTGTCCCCGGGTGAGGTCGTCGCGCTGATCGGGGCCAACGGCGCCGGCAAGACCACCACGCTGCGCGCGATCTCGGGGCTTGTCAAGTCGATGGGCGGTCGTGTGCGGCTCGACGGCGAGGACCTCGCCGGCGTGTCCCCAACCACGCGGGTCCGCCGGGGGATCGTGCACGTGCCCCAGGGGCGAGGAATCTTCTACGGACTCACCGTCAACGAGCACTTCCGCCTCGACGGGATGCGCGACGGCCCCGAGCTCGACGCTGCGTTCGCCCGCTTCCCCGCGCTGCGCGATCTGGGCGGCCGGCGGGCGGGGTTGCTGTCGGGGGGCGAGCAGCAGATGCTCGCGATCGCTCGGGCGCTCAGCCGGCGCCCGCGGCTGTTGCTGGTCGACGAGCTCAGCCTCGGCCTCGCGCCCGTGATCGTCGAGCGCCTGCTGCCGGTCGTGCGGGAGTTCGCGTCGAGTTACGGGACCGCGGTGCTGCTCGTCGAGCAGCACGTCCACCTCGCGCTCGAGATCGCCGACCGCGGCTATGTGCTCTCGCACGGGGAGCTCGTGGCCACCGACAGCGCCGAGCGCCTGCGCGCGGACAGCGCGCTGCTAACCGCTAGCTATCTCGGCGAGCGAGCCACCCCCAACTAGCATTAGCGGGTAATATAAGCGGCTGATGGAGTCCGCGAGCGTAGATCGCCGAAGCAGCCAGCTCGACGAGATCGCGGAGGCGCTCCCTCAGCGCACGGCCGCACTGTCGCGGCTGTTCTTGACCCGGAGCAGCGTGTGCGTGTCCCGCACGGAGGTCGGCGTGTTGCGCAACCTCAATGCCGGTTCCCGGCGGATCACCGAGCTGGCGTCCGAGGAGCGGGTCACGCAGCCGGCGATCACGCTGCTGGTCAACCGCCTCGAGGAGCGCGGATGGGTCAAGCGGTTCGCCGATCCGAGCGACGGGCGAGCGGTGCTCGTCAGCCTGACCCCGGTCGGCGAGGGCGTGTTCGAACAACTGCGCGCCGAATACCGCGCGCTCCTGCACGAGGAGATGGCGATGCTTGACGACTCCGAGGTTGCCGCGCTGGCGGCCGCTGTCGAGATCCTCGACAAGCTGATCGAGAGGCTGTCGCGGTGAGCGGCACGAACGGCGCCTCGAGCGCGAACGCCTCGAGCGCGAACGGTTCGACCGCCAACGGCGCCGCGAGCGGGAACGGCGGCCGGCCGGCGACGCACCCGGACCGCTACAAGTGGATCGCGCTGTCGAACACGACGCTCGGCATCTTGATGGCGGTGATCAACCAGTCGATCGTGATCATCGCGTTACCGGCGATCTTCCGCGGGATCCATCTGAATCCATTAGTCCCGTCGAACACGAGCTACCTGCTGTGGATGTTGCTCAGCTTCATGGTCGTGATGGCGGTGCTCGTCGTGAGCCTCGGCCGCGTGGGCGACATATTCGGCCGGGTGCGCATGTACAACCTCGGCTTCGCGATCTTCACCCTTGGCTCGATCCTGCTGTCCGTCACCTGGTTAGAGGGCAGCGCCGGGGCGTTGTGGATGATCATCATGCGCGTTGTACAGGGGATCGGCGCGGCATTCCTGATGGCCAACTCCTCGGCGATCCTGACCGACGCGTTCCCGGCCGAGGAGCGCGGCCTGGCGCTCGGGATCAACATGGTCGCCGCGATCGGCGGGTCGTTCATCGGACTTGTTCTCGGTGGCGTGCTCGCCCCCGTGGCGTGGCGGCTAGTGTTCCTCGTCTCGGTGCCCTTCGGGCTGTTCGGGACGGTGTGGGCGTACCTGAAGCTGGAGGATCGAGGCGTTCGCACCCCGGCCAAGATCGACTGGTGGGGCAACGTCACGTTTGCGGTGGGGCTGATCGCGGTGCTCGTCGGTATCACGTACGGGATCCTGCCCTATGGCGGTCACACGATGGGCTGGACGGCACCGGGCGTGATCGCTGCGCTCGTGGGCGGCGTTCTGGTTCTCGGGGCGTTCGTGGCGATCGAGCGTCGCGTGGCCGCGCCGATGTTCCAACTCGACCTGTTCAAGATCCGGGCGTTCAGCGGCGGGAGCGTGGCGACGTTCCTGGCGGCGCTGTCTCGCGGCGGGCTGATGTTCATGCTGATCCTGTGGCTCCAGGGGATCTGGCTGCCGCTGCACGGATACGGCTTTGCCGACACGCCGTTGTGGGCCGGCATCTACATGCTGCCGCTGTCGGCCGGCTTCCTGGTGGCAGGGCCGATCTCCGGCCGCCTGGCCGATCACTACGGCGCGCGGCCGTTCGCCACCGGCGGCATGATCGGCTCGGCGATCGGTTTCCTGCTGCTGATCGCGCTGCCGGTCGACTTCACCTACTGGGAGTTCGGGTTGGTGATCTTCTTGATCGGGGTCGCGATGGGGATGTTCGCCGCCCCGAACCTGACCGGGATCATGAACAGCCTTCCGCCCAATCAGCGCGGTTCCGGCGCCGGCATGGCCGCCACGTTCCAGAACTCCGCGTCGGTGCTCTCGATCGGTGTGTTCTTCAGCCTGATCATCGTCGGCCTGTCGTCGACCTTGCCGGCTGTCCTCTATCACGGTCTCGCATCGCACGGCGTGCCGCAGGCGGCCGCGACCCAGGTTTCGCATCTCCCGCCGGTCGGCAGCCTGTTCGCGTCGTTCCTCGGCTACAACCCGCTGGGCACGCTGCTCGCGCCGACGCTCCCGCACCTGCCGCACGCGACCGCCGCGTACCTGACCGGCCACAGGTTCTTCCCGACGCTCGTCTCCCACCCGTTCGCCACCGGGATCCACACCGTGTTCTACTTCGCCTCCGGCTGCTGCGTGATCGCCGCGGTCGCGTCCTGGCTACGGGGCGGGAAGTACTACTACAAGGCGGACGTGGCCGAAGTCGAAGAGGCCGAGCTCCTCGAGGTCGCCTCCTAGCCCTAACCGGCGGCCGACTCGTCGCTGAGCAGGAAGCGCGTCCCCGCCGCCACTCCGCTCGCTCCCACACATTTGTTCCCGCGGGCGCGCGGTCTGCGCTACAACCGGAATCGGGAAGGACGCGCCACGCCGTGGCGTCAATCGTTTAATCGATTCAACAGCAAGGAGATGTGACTCGTGAGAAAAACATCGAGCCTCACACTCGCAGTGGCCGCTCTCGCGCTTGGTCTGAGCGCGTGCGGCGGCTCGAGCGGCAGCAGCAGCAGCACGCCCGCGAGCGCAGCCAGCAGCACCGCCGCCAGCACGTCGACGGCATCGAGCGCACCCGCGACCTCGACGGCTGCGTCCTCGGGCGCGCCGAGCGCCGCCAGCAGCACGATCTCGGTGGCGGCTGATCCGTCGGGCGCGTTGAAATTCACCAAGAGCACGCTGACGGCGAAGGCCGGTACTGTCATGATCAGTTTTACCAACAGTTCGCCACTGGCACACAACCTGACAGTGCAGCAAGGAACGAGCGGGCAGGTGCTCGGTGCCACTCCGACGTTCATGGGCGGCACCAAGACCCTGAAGCTGACTCTCAAAGCCGGTACATACACGTACTACTGCAGCGTTCCGGGCCACCGCGCGGCGGGTATGCAGGGGACGCTGACCGTCCAATGACGTGTCGGCGCTCCGGGCCTCACTGCTTGCGCTGATCGGCCTGCTGGTCCTGCCGGCGGTCGCGTCCGCACACGCCCTCCTGATCTCGTCGAACCCGGCACCGGGGGCGGGTCTCGCCGCCGCGCCGCCGGCGATCACGGCGATCTTCAGCGAGCCGCTAAACCGCCCGTTGAGCTCGCTGAAGTTGACGACCGCCGGCGGCGCCGCAGTTCGGGCAACTGTCGCGAGTGACGGTGAGACGCGGCTCGTGTTGAGGCCACTTCACCGGCTCGCGCGGGGTGTGTACGACTTGCGGTGGCGCACGGTGTCGGCCGACGACGGGCACACGGCCGAGGGTTCATACTCGTTCGGCGTGCGAGCGTCGGTGATAGGTGCGGCCGAGTCCGCGCCCGCCGGACCGCTCGCAGCCGGCGGCTGGTGGCGCGCGCTGCTCGACGCGCTCTTCGACGGAGCGCTGATTCTGTTCTGCGGAGGCGTGTTCTGCAGCACGCTGCTGTCACCACCGGGCGAGCCCGGCGCCTGGTTGGTGCCTGATGGCCACGGGAGCGGGATCGCCCGCCGGCAATGGCGCGTGACGCTCGGGATCGGAGCCGCGGCGGTTCTGTGCTCGCTCGTCGCGACGCTCGCGGATGCGGCGCACGCGGGCGAGGGGCTCAGCGCCGGGGCTCTGCACGCATATTTCCTCTCGGATGCGGCTGGATACGCGCGCGTGGCAGTCCCCGCGACGCTGCTGGCGTCGGTGGCGATGGCCGCGCGCGGCGCGCCCGGTCGGGCGAGCGCGTTCGCCGTGCTCGCGCTCGCCGCGGTCGCCGTGGGGGGCCACGCGAGCTCCGCCCGTCTCAGCGGCGTCGCGTTTGCCAGCGACCTCGTCCATCTGATCGCCGCGTCGGTGTGGCTAGGTGGCATCGTGAACCTCGCGATCGCCTGGGTTCCGCGCCTGCGCGAGATGGGCGTCGCGGGTCGCCGGCGGGTCGTCGAGGTCGTGCTACCGCGGTTCGGCAGGGTGGCCCTGCCGGCGTTCGTCACGCTCGTGATCGCAGGAGCCGTCAACGCCGCCACCGAACTAGGAACGCCACGGGCCCTTTGGACCGACGGATACGGACGGGTGCTGCTCGTGAAGACCGCGCTTGTCGGCGTGGTGGCGCTGCTGTCCTACAAGCACGCGCTGCGGTTGCGGCCACGGCTGCTGGCGTCGCGGGATTACGACCTCCGCCTCGAGCGGCGCCATTGGCGGCTGCTGGCGTCCGAGCCGATCGTCGGCACCGGCATCGTCCTAGCGGCGGCGCTGCTCGTGGCGTACGCGCCGCCGATCGATCTGTCCCGAGCCCTCGCCTTGGCCTCGGTGCGCGCGGGCGCGGCCCGCGGCACCTCGGTGCAGGGGTCGCAGCTGTCGGTCGCGGGGGAGGCGGGGCCCTACATCGTCAACGCGGTCGTGAGCCACGATGCGCACGGGATCAGCGTCGAGGTGCGGACGCTCACCGCGCTCCAGCGGCCGGCGGCGCTACAGGTTCGCGTTCCCGGCGTCGCGCCCGCCGGTCGGTGCGGCGTCGGCTGCACGCGCCTGGCACTGCCGGAATCGCCGGCGGCGCTCCATGTCGACGTGGCCTCGGGCGGCCGGGTGTACCGCGTGTCGCTGCCGACCCGCTACCAGACGGGCGCCGGAGCTACCGCGCAAAGAATTCTCACCCAGGTCGAGCGGTCCGAACAGCGGCTTCGGTCGGTGGCGATTCATGAGACGCTCGGGAGCGGGACCGGAGCGCCGGAGGTCACCGCCTATCAGGTCGGGACACCCGACCGCTTCGCCTACCAGCTGTCGCGCAATGGCCGCGCCGTGAGCGACACCACGATCATCGGCGTGCACGAGTGGACCCGTACGGTCGGCCAGAAGCTGTGGGAGGAGGGTGTCTACGGCGGCGGCGGACCGCCGTTCTCGGCCGTCGGCTACCTCGGGTGGTGGACGCCGTTCGCGGGTCAGGCGCAGCTGCTCGATCGCTCGCACACGAGCGACGGAGACCGGGCGGACATCGCCACCGTGAGCCAGATCCCGGGGCTAGGGACCGTGTGGCTCCGGTTCGCGATCGACGTCACGCATGTCCGCGTCTTGCACATCTCGATGATCACAACGGCGCATTTCATGACGCAGAGTTGGGGGGCGTTCAACGTGGCGTCGCCGATCAAGTCGCCTGCGCCCGGTCTGACCGCGCGCGGCTGATCGGGAAGGTCGGGCCGGGTCCCGACGTCTGGCCAAACATGAGCCCGAGGCTGGGGGACCTGTTCTTGACGTCGCAGTCCGACGAGCGGCTGGTCAGCCTCGCCCGCGCCGGTCACGAGCGGGCGTTTGCGGTGATCGTCGAGCGCTATCGCCCTGAGCTGCTCGCGTTCGCGCGCCGTCTCAGCTCGGACGGCAGGGGCGAAGACATCCTTCAGCAGGCCTTCCTCAGCGCGTTCGCGGCGTTGCGGTCGGGTCCCGAGGTCAGACACCTGCGGGGCTGGCTGTACCGGATCGTCCGGAACGCCGCGGCGCCATCGCCCGCCCCGGTGTGCGTGCCGCTCGACGACACGACGGCCGGCGGTTTGGCGGTTGAGGACGTCGTCCAGCAACGCGCGCTCGCGATGAGCGCGCTGACCGAGATGAGTCGTCTACCGAGTCGCCAGCGACAGGCCATCGTCGGGACCGCCCTGGACGGTCGCCCACGGGCCGAGGTCGCAAGCGCGATGGGGTTGTCGGAGGGCGCGGTGCGCCAGCTGGTCCATCGCGCCCGGGCACAACTCCGAACCGTCGTCACCGCGGTCACTCCGTGGCCGCTGGCGCGTTGGTTCGCCGGCGCGGGCGGTGCAGGCAACGGGAGCGCGGTCGACGTCGCGACGGGTGTCGGCGCCGGCGCGGTGTCCTCGGGCGGCGTGGCGCTGAAGCTCGGGGCCCTGCTGGCGTCGGGCACGATCGCCACCGGCGCCGCCGTGGTGGACATCCACGGCAGCGCAAGCCGGACTCACCGGCCGATCGTTCGCGGCATTGCGCACGCGTCGCATCCGCGGGTCACACGCGGGCGCGTCCCGGTCGTCGCGGCCGATCTCGCGGCGGTGGCGCCGGCGGTGGTGCCGGCGGTGGTCAATGGTCGCGGATCGGAGCGGTCACGCGGGGGCGACGGGTCGGGTCAGGCGGAACGGCACGGGCAGGGCGGCGGGTCGGATGGCCGTGGCGGGCCTGGTCCGAGCAACCGTCGCGGCTCGACGGGCGGTCACGGCCCTGACGGCGGTGGTGGCGACTCTCACGGCGGTGGCGGGTCGGGCGGCGGTCCGGGCAGCGGTGGCGGCGACCCTCGGGGCCGTGGCGGGTCGGGCAGCGGTCCCGTCAGCGGTGGCGGCGGCTCTCAGGGCGGTGGCGGATCAGGCGGCGGTGGCGGCTCTCACGGTGGAGGGGGGACGGACGGTGGCAGCTCGGGCGACCGTGGCAGCAGCTCAGACGGCCCCGGTTCGGGCCGCTGACGGCCGCCCAAGAGGCCGGCTCGAGAAACGGGAAAATACGGGGCGTTTCTCGAGCCGGCCCGGCTCCCGAAAAAGAAATTCCGTGACGTTTTGACGCGAACCGTCTCTTCCTCCTCACAAGACACCAGCTAGGCGTCGCCGCCGGTCACGGCGCAAGGAGGTTCCAGCAGAGATGAAGAAGGTATTGATGATCGTCGTCGCGAGTGCCGCGTTGATCGCGCTCGTCCCGGCGACGGCGCTCGCACAGCACAACGATCGCCGCCATCACCACGATCGCGGGCGTCACGCGCGGGTCCACCACCGGACGTTCGGACACGACCAGGGGCAGCCGGACAACCAGCCCGCGGGCACCGTCGTGTCGTTCACGAACGGCGTGCTGACGATCAAGGCCGGCGACGGCAACATGGCGAGCGGCAAGGTGACGAACGCCACCGAGCTCAGGTGCGAGCAGCAGGAGCCTGCCGGAATGCAGAGCCATGATCGCGGTCGCGGCGACAACGGAGGCGGTGGCGACAACGACCGCGGTGACAACGACCAAGGCGACAACGATCGCGGTGACAACGCCCGCGGTGACAACGATCGCGGTGACAACGCCCGCGGTGACAACGACCGCGGTGACAACGACCGCGGTGACAACCAAGGCGACAACGACAACGACAACGACAACGACAACGACGAGGCGAACCAGATGTGCACGACGGCCAACCTCGTGCCGGGCGCAATCGTGCAGAAGGCCGAGCTCCGGATCTCCGGGGCAGGAGCCGTCTGGGACGAGGTCGAACTGGTGACGCAGTCATCCGGGTCTTCGGACTCCTAGATCATCCGGGTCTTCGGACTCCTAGACGTAGCGCCCCCAAACAAGAGCGGCGGCCCACGAGAGGCCGCCGCTCTCGTTTCTACAGGAGCTCGGCGATCAGCGCCGCGGCGCGAGCCGCACCGTCGGTCGCGACCGGCCGGTAGTCGACGGCACGGCCGATCTCCTGCGCGATCGCCGCAGCGATCGCGTCCGGCGGCGAATCGCACCATTCCATCCGGCGCCCCGCGCCATAGCGCTCCAGCCGGTGCCGGACGTGCAGGTTCTGCTCGAAGTGGCGCTCGAGCGGGAAGTAGATGAACGGGCGCCGGCTGGCGGTCAGCTCCATCGTCGTGGTCAGGCCGCCCTGGACGATCGCGAGGTCGCAGGCGGCCAGGTGGCGGTACAGGTCGTGCACGTAGGGCCGGATCTCGAGCCCGTCGGCCGTGGGCAGCGTCTGCGGATCGATCCGCGGGCCGGCGACGGCGATCATCCGCAGGTCGGGAACGCTCCGCTTCGCCTTGGGGAAGCTCTCGATCACGCGCGCGAGCAGGTCGCCGCCGACACCCGATCCGCCGACGGTGACGACGCACACACGCTCGCGCGGGTCGTATCCGAGCTCGGCGCGGAGAGCCGGGCGGTCGGCGACGCTCGCGGGATCGAACCCGGTGATGTAGCCGGTGAAGCTGAAGTGGCGCTCGGTCCAATCACGGATTGGCGGTAGCCCCGGGCCGAACGTACCGGGGACGATGTCGTCGGGCTCGCCGACGAAGATCGACCGGTCCCGGACGCGTGGGTAGCGGGCGATCTGCTCGAGCATGTCGGCGTTGTAGTCGGCAGTCAGCGACGCCTCGCGCGCGCCGCCCGCGGGCATCGGCAGCCAACCGACGAAGTCGGTCAGCCAGGCGTACGCGGCGGTCTTCAGCTCGGGGTTCTCGTGCAGGAAGTAGTCGAGGTCCCACGCCTCGTCGCCGATCCACAGGTCGTACGGCTGATCGCGGACGACGTCGTGGAACACCATGAAGTTCGAGACCAGGATCTCGTCCATCCGCCTGAACGCCTCGAACACGTTCAGCTCGTGCTGGCCGGACTCGGACTGGACGTGCGCGGATTCACTTGCGAGCTGCGCGCTCGCCGGATGGATGCGCTCGCCCCGCCCCTCGAGGACGGCGGTGACCGGATCCTGGGCGAGCCAGTCGATCTCGAGATCCGGGTGTAGCTTGCGCAGCTCGTCCGCGATCGCGGCGTCACGGCGGGCGTGGCCGAGGCCGATCGGCGATGAGATGTAGAGCGCGCGCTTGCGCCGCAACCCAGCGCGGGTCCAGCGACCCCCCGCCGGCGGTGGGCAGGCGAACTCGCGCACCAGCAGGTTCACCTTCACCGGATCGCGTGCGGTCGGGATGTGGCCCGCGCCTTCGAGCGTGACGAGCTCGCCGCCCGTGGCTTCCGCCAGCGCCTGACCCTGCGCGAGCGGTCGGACCAGGTCGCGGTCGCCGTGGATCACGAGCACCGGGCGCCGGATGCGCTCGCACATACCGCGGAAGTCCTCGGCGCGTGGCACGCCGATCCCGCGAACGGTGTCCGCCAACGTCTCGGGCGTCGTCTCGAGTGCCCAGGCGATGAAGTCCTCGATCTGCTTGGTCGAGTGCGGCTCGTTGAAGCACTTGGCGCAGAAGAACTCAAGGAAGCCGGGATAGTCGCGCTTCCAGTAGTGGCTGTTGTACTTCGCCCAGCCCTCGTCGGTGTCGAGCGGCTCATCGAACGGCACGTCGCGCTCGGGATGGCCCGGGGCCAGCCGGACCGCGGGGCAGACGTACACGATCCCGTCGACCCGCTCGGGGTGGTCGGCGGCGAGGATCGTTCCCCACAGCGCGCCGCACGACAGGGCCACGAGCGTCGCGCTCGCAGCGTCGGTGGCGTCCAGGACCGCGAGCGCATCGGCGGCGAACTCGTCGGTGCTGTTCGCCTCGGCGCCGGCCGGCCGGTCCGAGCGGCCGTTGCCTCGACCGTCGAACGTGACCACGCGGCAGTGGCGTGCCAGGTACGGGATCTGCATCTTCCACGACCGGGAGTGCACGATCGACCACGTCGGCAGCAGCAGCACAGTCTGCTCGCCGTCGCCGTAACGCTCCCAGAAGATCCGCACCCGATCGCGATCCACGTACCCCTCGGCGTCGGGGTAGCGCGCACGGGTCTGCTCGCCCCCGACGGCGCCCGCGAGCTCGCCCCGGCTCGCGGGCGCCGTCACATCCAGATGTGCTGTGCTGCTCAACGTCTCGTTTCAAACACCAGATTGAACGGGGTCTCCGCCGCGCGCCGGAAGTGGGTGAAGCCGCCCGCCTCCACCACGTCGCGGATCCGTGCCTCGCCTGCTTGCGCCCCGAGCGCGAGGCCGACGTCCTGCGAGAGCGATGCCGGCGTGCACAGCAGCGTCGAAAACGCGTAATACGCCCGTCCGACGGGGTTGAGGTTGTCCTCGATCCGGTCGCCGGCGTTCGGCTCGACGATCATCCAGGTGCCCTCGGGTGCCAGCGTCGAGTGAACGTGACGCGCGGCGCCGACCGGATCGCCCATGTCGTGCAGGCAGTCGAACATTGTCACGAGGTCGTAGCCGGTGCCGCCGTACGACGTCGACGGCTCGACTTCGAAGCGAACGCGGTCGGCCACGCCGGCCTCCTGGGCACGGCGACGGGCGGTCTCGATCGACCCGTCGTGGTAATCGGATCCGACGAACGTCGAGTTCGGAAAGGCCTGAGCCATCAGGATCGTCGAGGCCCCGTGGCCGCAGCCGATGTCGGCGACGGTCGCACCGCGTTCGAGCTTGCCGATGACGCCGCCGAGCGCGGGGAGCCATTCAGCGACGAGGTGGGCGTTGTATCCCGGACGGAAGAAGCGTTCGCACCCCTCGTGGACGTCGTGGACGTGCTCGCCCCAGCCCATGCCCGCGCCGCTGCGCGCGATCTCGGTGATCTTCGGAGAATCGAGCACCGAGCCAAGGGCGATCTGGAAGAACCCCGGCAGGTACGCGGGACTGCTCGAGTCGGTGAGCGCCACGGTCTGCTCCGGTGGCAGACTGTACAGCCCGCTCTCAGGGTCATATTCAACGTAGCCGCCCGCCGCCTGGGCGTTCAGCCACTCCCTAACATAGCGCTCGGCGGCGCCAGTGCGCTCGGCCAGCTCGGCGGGCGACAAACCGCCGGTTCCGGCGAGCGCCCTATACCAGCCGAGCTTGTCACCCATCACCACCAAAGCCGCGTTCAGCGTCGCTCCGACTTCGTCGACAGCGCGGAATACGAACTGCATGAGCTTGTCGCCGTCGACCTCGACCGGCTGCTCGATTGTGCTCATTGTGTCCCTCCAGGGGTCGGTTTCAGGCGAGGCTATGGTTGGGGTGGCCGGCGTCGCTTCCGGGGGGCACCTAGTCTTCGGGGGGCCGGTTGGGTGCCGCATCGGGTGCTCCGGCTCGGGTGATGCTGCTCGGTCGTGACAAGGAACGAGCGGAGATTGAACGCGCGCTCGAGCGTGCGCGAGCGGGCACGAGTGCGACGCTCGCCCTGGTGGGGGATGCGGGGATCGGCAAGACGGCGCTGCTCGACCACGCGACCGTTTGCGCCGTCGGGATGCGCGTCCTGTCAGCACGCGGGATCGAGTCCGAAGCCCAGATTCCGTTCGCCTCGCTGCTCGAGCTGTTGCGACCGGCGCTGGCCATGCGCGACCGGATCCCCGAACCTCAGGCGGTCGCGCTCGAAGGTGCGCTGGCGCTGCGACGCGGCCCGGCGCAGGAGCGGTTCGCGGTCGGGGCGGCCACGCTCAGCCTGCTCGCCGCCTACGCCGAGGAGGGGCCGGTGGCGGTCCTGGTCGACGACGCCCACTGGCTCGACCGCTCGAGCGCACAGGCGCTGCTGTTCGCGTTCCGCCGGCTGGTGGCGGACCCGATCGCGGTCCTGATCGCCGTACGCGAAGGCGACCCGTCGCTGCTCGATGGCGCCGATCTGCCGACGCTGCACCTGGCAGGCTTGACCAGCGGCGAGGCGGCGACGCTCCTGCCCGGGCTGACGCCGGCGGCCGCCGAGCGACTGCACGGAGCCACCGCCGGCAACCCGCTCGCGCTGATCGAGCTCGCGGCCGACGCGCGCGACCTGGCACTCGCTCCCGAGGGCGCTCCGGTGCTGGTGTCGGCGCGCATCTCCCGCGCGTTCCTGCGGCGCGTAGACGAACTCGACGAGGCCGGGCGGCGCGCGCTGGTGCTGGCGGCTACGAGCGACAGCGGCGATCTGCAGATGCTCGAGCGCGCCGGGGCCCGGCTCGGCATCGATCTCGCGGCCCTCGCGGTCGCCGAGGGCGCCGGGCTCGTCACGCTGGACGCGGGGTCGGTCGAGTTCCGCCACCCGCTCGCTCGTTCGGCGGTCTACGCCGCCGGCTCCGCCGAGGAGCGGCGCGATGCCCACCGCGCGCTGGCCGCCGCGCTGCCCGACCGGGACGTCGATCGCCGCGCCTGGCACTTGGCCGCGGCCGCCGTCGGCACCGACGATTCAGCGTCAGCGGCGCTCGAGCAGGCCGGTATCCGGGGCCGTGATCGCAGCTCGTACGCGACCGCGGCGGCGGCGTTCGAGCGCTCGGCGCGGCTCGCCACCGACGCAGAGCGGCGCGCGCGCCTGCTGCTGCAAGCGGCCGAGGCAGCATGGCACGCGGGATTGGCCGACACCCCCGGCGCGCTGCTCGATGAGGCGCGCGAATGCACGGCGGACGTGGCCACGGGCGTGGCGATCGATCAGCTAGCCGGCCATGTCACGATCCGCCGCGGTCCCGTGATGCGCGGGTATGAGATCTTGACGACGGCGGCCGCCCGTGCCGGTCCAGAGCGCGCGGTCGCGATGCTTGCCGAGGCAGCCCTCGCGTGCTTCGCCGCGGGCAAGCCGGCCTCGATGCTGTCGGCGGCCGAACGGGCGCATGCCGCGCTGACCGACGACGTCTCGATCCGCTCCCGCTTCATGGCGGAAACGGCGCTCGGCATGGCCCTGGTCCTCGGGGGCGATGCGGCCGCCGGCGCCGAGGCGCTCCACCGGGCGGTCGCGCTCGCGGCCGGTGTGCCAGAGCTGGGCGACGACCTCCAGCTGCTTCCGTGGCTCACCCTCGGCCCGATCTTCCTGCGACAGGCCGACGTCGGCCGTCAGGTGCTGGCGCAGGCGCTCCGGACCGCTCGGGCTCGCGCCGCGCTCGGCGCGTTGCCGTTCGTGCTCAATCTGCTCGCCCGCGACCAGGCGACCACCGATCGCTGGGCGGTTGCGGAAGCCACCTACCAGGAGGCGATCGGCCTCGCTCGCGAGACCGAGCAGCGGACCGACCTCGGCTTCGGACTCGCTGGCCTGGCCTGGCTACAGGCGCGGCGCGGCCGGGCGCAGGAGACCCGAGCGCTGGCGGCCGAGGCTGTCCAAGTGTCCGTCGAGCTTGGCGCACGGCTGTACGAGGTGTGGGCGGCCGCGGCGCTTGGCGAGCTCGAGCTCGGGCTCGGCAACGCGGCGTCTGCGGCGGAACATTTCGAAGGGCAGCTGCGGTTGCTGGGCGAGCTCGGGATCACCGACGCGGACCTGTCGCCCGCTCCCGAGCTCGTGGACGCCTACGTGCGGCTCGGACGAGACGACGAGGCCGAGTGGGCCGCGGCCGAGTTCACGGCCGCCGCGGAGGCCAAGGGCCAGCCGTGGTCACTGGCCCGGGCGCTGCGCTCCCGCGGCTTGCTGGCCGGCGATCGCGACCATGCAGAGCTGTTCGAGCATGCGCTCGGCCATCACGCCGAGACGCTCGATGAGTTCGAGACGGCGCGCACGCGGCTCGCATATGGCCAGCGCCTGCGGCGAGCCCGCAATCGCGTTCTCGCGCGCGAGCAGCTCCGGGCTGCGGTCGACACGTTCGAGCGCCTCGACGCCCGCCCGTGGGCCGCGCGCGCGCGTGCCGAGCTGGCCGCGACCGGCGAGACCGTGCGCCGGCGCGACCCCAGCACGATCGACGATCTGACCCCGCAGGAGCTGCAGATCGCGCTGCTGCTGACGACCGGGAGGACGACCCGGGAGGCCGCGGCGACGCTGTTCCTCAGCCCGAAGACGATCGAATACCACCTGCGCCACGTCTACCAGAAGCTCGAGATCCACTCGCGCGAGGAGCTCGCGCGGGCGCTCGAGACGCGGGCGGCGAAGGACGACATAGGTGACTCAGGTGAGCGGGCCGCGGACCCGCTCACCTGATCCAGATCAGCGCCGGTGTCCCGAGCGACCCACGTCGAAGCCGGCACGGTTGACCAGCGCCGTCGACGAGGTGCCGACGAGCACCGTGTAGCGCCCCGGGGCGACCGTGAACTTGCCCTCGCCGCTGTTGTAGTACGCGAGGTCGCTCGGGCTCAGGCGGAAGAACACGTACCGGCTCTGCCCGGGTCCGAGGGTGACATTTGTGTAGCCCTTTAGCTGCTTGGGCGGCTCCTGCGCGACCGCGGGCGACTCGAGGTAGAGCTCGACGGGCGTCGGTCCCGATTGCCGCGAGGTGTTGCGTACCCGGGCGACCACATCGGCGGTGCCGTCGAACGGGTTGAAGAACGCCCGCGCGCCCGAGACGTCGAACTGCTCGTAGGAGAGCCCGTAGCCGAACGGGAACAACGGGCGTTGCCCAGTCGCGTCGTACCAGCGGTAGCCGACGTCGAGGCCCTCGTCGTAGTCCTCCACGCCGTTCACGCCCGGGTAGTGGTTGGGCTGGCTCGCCGGCGCCGGTCCCTGGTTCGCGTTCGCCGGGAACGTCACCGGCAGGCGCCCGCCCGGGTTCGCGTCGCCGAACAGCACGGCCGCGATCGCCGTGCCGAACTGCTGGCCCGGATACCAGGCCTCGAGCACGCCGGCGACGTCGTGAAGCCACGGCATCAGCACGGGACCGCCGGTGTTCAGCACGACGATCGTCCGCCGGTTCGCTGCGGCGACCGCTTCGATCAGCTGATCCTGGTCGCCGGGAAGCTCGAGCGAGTAGCGATCCATTCCCTCACCTTGGGCATCATTGGCGAACACGATCGCGACATCGGCCTTGCTGGCCGCCGCGACCGCGGCCGGGATGCCGGACTCCGACGGCGTCTGCCAGCCGAAGTGGATCTCCTGGCTGAACAGCCCGTACCGGCTCGAGTAATCGATCTCGATCGGCACCGACGAGCCGGCGGTGAGCCGTACGGTTCCCTCGAGCACGTAGTGCGGCCCGACAACGAACTGGGTCGCCTCGCGGTACGCCGGACCGAACGTCTGGCCGGCGATCTTGAGGGTGGCGAGCCCGGCCTCGCTGACCGTGAAGCGGTACAGGCCCGTCTCGGGCGGGGTCAGTGTGCCGGTCCACTTCGCCGACCACGTCCCGCCGGACACGGCCGATGGTGGCGGCGTGCTCCCGGGGTTCGTGCCGCCCACGTTGATCGTCTGATCCACCTGGCTGACCGCCGGCGCTCCGGTGAAGTCGCCGTTGCTCCAGTACTGACCGAGGAGCCCGGGTCCGGTGCCGCTACTGGGTGTCAGCACGGAGGACGGCACCAACTCCGTCGAGGCCACGTCGCCAGCCGAGCCCTGAACCGCGTTGACGCTCACCCCTGCGGACGCCGCGCGGGCGCTGATGCCGGCGAGCGGGGTGATTGCCTGACCGGCGGCAAGCGGGACGCCCGCCGAGCCGCCGGTGACGAACACCGCGTCGTTGCCGGTGGGGCCGATCAGCGCGATCGAGCGGTCCTTCTTGGAAACGGGCAGGATGTGCTGGTCGTTCTTGAGGAGCACGGTGCCGGCCTCCGCGACCTGGGTCGCGACCTGCTGGTGCGCGGGCGTCGACACCTCGCTCGACGGCGTCGGGAGCGGGTTGTCGAACAGTCCGGAGTCGAAGATCGCGAACAGGATCCGGCGATCCATGTCGTCCAGGCGGGATGCGGAGATCTGACCCGAGGTGAAGTCCGCCGCCGTAAGCCCGCTACTGGTCAGCCCATCGGTCGGAAGCGCGGGGAGGTCGACGCCGGCGTTGGCTGCCGCAACCGGATCGCGCACCGCGAACCCGAAGTCGGGGACCACGAATCCGTTGAAGCCGATCCCGTTCTTCAGGTCGCCGAGCGTGGTCGGGTTCTGGCAGCTCGGCTCGCCGTTGATCTGGTTGTACGAGCACATGACCGAGTCGAGCCCGGCCTCCTGCACCGCGATCCGGAACGGTTCCTCGTAGATCTCCTGGAGCGCTCGCTCGGACACCATCACGTCCGTCGCCGGGGCCCCGAGCGAGTCGAACCCGATCCTGCCGTAGTCCTGGTTGTAGGCGGTGTAGTGCTTGAGAGTGACGATCACGTGCTGGCTCTTGGCGCCGGCGACGACCTGCGCGCCCGTGTTGCCGGCGAGGAACGGGTCCTCGCCCTCGGCCTCGGGCTGGCGGCCGGCCAGCGGCGTGCGGTCGATGTCAACCGCCGGGCCGGTCCACTCGCTGAAGCCCTCGCCACGGGCCTCGGACCCCACGACCGACCCGTACGCGTACGCCAACGGCCGGTCGAACGTCGCCGCCAGCTCCTGACCCGACGGCATCGCGGTCGTGCCGGGGTTGCGTATGCCGTCGGGGCCGTCCTGGAAGTTCAGGCTCGGCACGCCGAAGGCGGACAGGTCGACGAAATCGCCGAGCGCCAGCTGGATCTTCTGATCGGTGCTGAGCGCGGCGAGCAGCTCGTTGGCACGCGTAAGCGCCGGCTGGCTCGGGTCGGTCCACGGCTCGCCGGGGACGATCCTCGCGTGCCGTGCACCGGACGTGCGGGCGCGGGTTGCGTGCGACCGCGCCGACGAGGCGCCGGTGGCGATCAACAGTCCGAACACGGAGACGGCAAGCGCCGTCGCGACGGCGCGGCGCCGGGGAAGCGCAAACATCGTTGTCCTCCACATGTCGTAGCGAGGGGCCGCCGTTCGAGATTGCATGGTCAGCGGCTGCGCAGTCCTACCACCCGTGCTAAATCGTGTCAAGCAACCTGTTATTGAGATGGCTCCGGGCCGAAAACGGGGCCCGGCGGGCCGTCGCTCAGGTGGTCTGGCCGGCGACGACGGCCGGATCCGACGCGGTCATCTGCGGGTAGTCGCCATCGCCCGAGATCATCGCGTGCAGGTGACGGGCGATCTCCCGCCAGCGGCCGTGCTCGTCGAAACGGACAGTGGTGAGCCGGGGCCGCACCCGCTCCGCCGCCGGGCTGTCGTCGCAGCCGATCAGTGCCATCTCGTCAGGGATGGCGACGCCGCGGTCGCGAAGCACCTCGAGTGCCGCAAGAGCCTGCTCGTCGTTGAATGCATAGAGGCCGGTGGCGCGCTCCGGGCGCCCGAGCTCGGCGGCCAGCGCGTGCTCGATCGCGTCCCGCCGCATCGGCAGCATCACCGATCGGAGCGACACCCCGAGCTCATCCGCCGCGGCGGTGGCGCCAGACAACCGTTGCTCAGCGAGCAGGCGCAAATCCGAGTCGTCGGGCATCAGCGCGAGCACGCGCCGGTGGCCCCGGGCGGCGAGGTGCTCGAGCGCCAGCCGTCCGATGCGCGCCTGCTCGATCACGTACGTGTAAACGTGCGGCAGAGCCCGCTGGTCGAACGCGACCACGCCGCGCGCGCCGAACGAATGCAGCCGCGGGACGACTTCGGGGGTCAGCTCGGTCCCGGGCGCGATGACGCCGACAGGGTGGACCCGCTGGCTCGCCCGCGCCAGGCTGCGCGGGTCCGCGCGCTGGAAGTGGACCAGCGGCGTGTAGCCGAGCTGCTCCAGCGCCTCGACCATCGTGCTGATCGCCTCCGCGACCGGTGGACCGATCGGCCAGTTAGGCATCTCGACGAGCACGATCTCGGTGCGGCCGGCGCGCAGCGCGAGCGCGACCGCGTTGGGCTCGTACCCGAGGCGCTCGGCGACCCCGAGCACCCGGTCGCGGGTCGCCGGCGTGATCCGGTGCTTCTTGTCAGCGCCGTTGAGGACATAGCTGACGGTGGCGCGGGAGACGCCGGCGGCGGCGGCGACATCTCTGGAAGTCGGCCGCTTTGTGGCAACCGATCCCCGGGGGTCGCGCCCGGCGCCGGTCACCCGCCGACGCCGAACTGCCTTGAGGTGCCGATCACCCGCCCGCCGGCGGCCAGCGCCTGCACCGTGAACGTCTTGTAGCTATGGCCCACCGGAATGGCCGTCTCGAACCCGGACTTGCCGGCGGTGGCGACGACGTTCTGGCCGCCGACGCCGGATCCGGCCAGGACTCGCCACGCGGTGATCTGGGTGTCCCCGTTCCAGCTCGCGTAGACCGTGGTCTTGCCGTCCTTCTGGCGCGCGGCGGCGGCGGGCGGGGTCAGCGGCTGTCCGACCCATGGCTGCACCTCGGCGCGATAGGTGATGTCGGATCCCGGGAGGCGGGCGTCCAGGAGCATGTCGCCCGAGGCGCTGTACTCGGTGAGGAACGGGGCGGATCCCCAGCCGACGAACTCGTTGCCGTTGGCGAGCGGCTGGAGGCTGCCCATGTACTCCGAGTCGAAGTTCGAACCGTGGGAGTACGCGCCGACGAGCGTCGCCGTGCGCGCCTTCTGGTCAAGCTTGAGGACGAGCCCGCGGGAGGCCCCGGTCGGCGAGACATAGGTGCCGCCGCTATTGAGTTGGCAGCAGTGGTCGTCGAACAACGTGATCAGCGGCGAGCCTGGGTACACCACCACGTCGTGCTGCCACTGGAAGTCCGCGCCGGGGCCGATCTTGAAGCTCGAGTGCGGCCCGCCGAGCGTCCAATCGATCTTTCCGGTGGCGATGTTGACCTTGTAGGCAGCCCACAGGTTGCGCATCGACACGACGAACGACCCGTCGCCGGGCAGGTTGATCGCGTTGACGTGGTAGGCGTCCCACGGGAACCCGTTGGTGGGAATCGTCGCGCGGGAGTCGCTCAACGGGATGTGATCGAGCGCGTCCCAGTTCCGCAGGAGCTTGCCGGTGTTCAGGTCGTATTCCTGGACGGCGGAGTCGATCAGCGCGCCGTTGTAGGCGCCGCCGTACCGGGATAGGTCCATCGGGAGGTTCTTGTTCGCGGTGACCCACGCGTCGTGGCCGCGGATCACGATCTCGTGGAGCGTGAGCACCCAGCCGTCGGTGGCGTGCAGCGTCGCCACCGTCTGGTAGTGCTGGTTGACGATCACGTACTCGCCCTGCTCGGTGGCGCCGGTGTTCGTCACCACGCCCTGCCACCACGCCAGCACCGGTTTGCCGTTGTAGACCTGGAGGCTGAGGTTGCCGGCGACCGCGCTCGTCGGCACCGGCTTGAACCACACCGGCTGGAGGTTGTTGTCCAGGATCAGCGGCCCGCTCTGGCCGGTCATAGGCGGGTGGCTCAGGTTGTAGAAATTCGTCGTCAAGATGTAACCGGACGCGAGCTTGCCCGAGGCGGCCTTGATGTCCGACCGAATCACCGGCGGGTGCAGTGCCGGCTCGGTCACGTAGCTGTAGGTGTCGGCGGTCCTGTACGCCCCGATCGGCGCGCCGTGGGAGCCGCCGAACGCGAACGCGACCGCGACGAACACGGCGACGACCCCAGTGACGCCGACCGCGATCGGGATCCGTCGCGTGAGCGGACCCTGCGCGGCGCCGATCTTGGGCACGAGCGCGAATGTGACCAGCGCGGCCGCAGCGCACAGGCCGGCGGCGATGAAGTAGCCGAGCCGGAAGCCGTCGGTGAGAGCCTGCGGTACGGTGTGGCCCTGGCCGATCAGGTGGCTCGAGAGTGACGTCGCCAGCGTGATCAGGACGGCGAGCCCGAGGCCGCCCCCGACCTGGCGAGAGGTGTTGACGAGCCCCGAGGCGAGCCCGGCCTGTCCCTGCTTGGCGCCCTGGGTGGCGGCGATCGTCGAGGGCACGATCGACATCCCTATCCCCGCCGCCGTCAGCATCCCGGGGATCACGACGTACAGGATCGGGCTGCCGCTGGCCGCGATCTTCGTGAACAGCAGCATCCCGAACGTCATCATCGTCAGTCCGCCGCCGAGCACCGCGCGCACGCCGAACCGGCTGACGAGCTTGCCGGCGCTGCGGGCGACGAACATGATCGTCAACGCCATCGGCAGGAAGCACAGGCCGGCGTGCAGCGGCGAGAGCCCGAGCACCTGCTGGAGGTACAGCGAGCTCAGGAACCACATCGGGAACAGCGCGGCGCTGAACAGCAGCACGATCCCGTTGGCCACATTGAGCGGCTTGGTCAGGTCCTTGAACGGAATCAGCGGATCGGACGCGACGCGCGTCTCGATCAGGCCGAACAACCCGAGCAGCGCAAAGCCGATCAGGATCGGACCGAGCGCCAGCCCCGCGTGCCAGCTGCGCAGGCCGGCCTGCACGACGCCGTAGACGAGCACCATCTGGCCGAGGGTGAGCGTCACCGCGCCGGCGATGTCGAAGCTCCGGCCGCCGGCGTCTCGGCGCCGGTTGGCTACGACCGCGTAGGCGATGAACGCGGTGGCGAAGCCGATCGGGGGGTTGATCAGCAGCACCCAGCGCCAGCTGAGCGCCTCGGTGATGATCCCGCCGAACAGCACGCCGGCGGCGCCTCCGGCGCCGTTCATCGCTGCCCACAAACCGATCGCGCGGTGTAGTTGCGGTCCCGGCGGGAAGGACGAGGTGATGATCGCCAGGGAGGACGCGGCCATGAACGCGCAGCTGAACCCCTGGACGCCGCGGGCGATGACCAGCATCTGGCTGTTGACCGACAGGCCCCCAGCGAGCGACGTGACGGCGAACAGGACGAGTGCGGCGACGAACACGCGCCGCTGCCCGAGCGCGTCGGCGGCGCGGCCGCCGAGCATCAGGAACCCGGCGAACGTGATCGCGTAGGCGTCGACGACCCACTGCAGGTCGGCCGAGCTGAAGTTGAGGCTCGACTGGATCGAGGGCAGCGCGACGTTGACGATGCTCAGGTCGAGGATCACCATGAACTGGGCCACGCAGCAGACGACGAGAATCCACGTCGACGACGAGCCCAGCCGGACTCCGCCCGCCCGAGACCGCGGCCGACCGCCGCCGCCGCCCCGTGGCGTGCCGGCGCCCGCATCTGGGCGCGCTGCGCCCTCGACTACTGCCGCCCCTGCCACAGCTGCGCCGTCGGTGTCCCGGGGGGCAGACGAAGTTTCAGATGCCTCCATCCGCGTCAATACCTTACCCTGCGACCATGGCGGAACCGGTAGAGCGGCGCGTCGGCGTGCTTTGCGCCGGCGGCGCAACGTTTTGGCGCCGAGGGTGTCTTGTAACCTGAAAGCTAAACGTTTTCCTATCCAGGACGGGAGTTGGTTCTATGAAGAGAGCGCTGTTGAGCATGATCGTGACCGCTGTCGCACTGGCGGCCTGCGGCGGCAACTCAGCCTCTTCGAGCTCCACCTCGACACCGGCGGCGGCGACGCCGGCCACGACCGCGTCCTCGACGACGACGACCTCTACGACTAACACGACGGCCCACAAGACCGTCCATCACCACAAGGTTGTGGTCCACAAGCCGGTGACCACGACCACCCATACCGCCACCGCGGCCGCGCCGCCGGTGACCACGACCTCGGCCCCGCCGCCGGTCACGACGAACTCCGCACCGAAGCCCGTGGTCGCTCCGCCCAAGCCGACCACCACGAGCAGCCAGACCAGCACGAACAACAACCAGGGCTACAGCGTCACGAACCAGGGGTATTAGAGGCGGCTGCCCCGGGGAGCGAGCCTGTCCCGGAGGCGCCCCGATGTTCGTCCTCGTCGCCGGGCCGCCGGGGTCGGGCAAGAGCTCTCTGGCTGTCCCCCTGGCGAAGGAGCTCTGCCTGCCGCTGCTCGCCAAAGACGAGATCAAGGAGGCGCTGATGAGCGAGCTCGGGGCGCCGGCGACGGTGGAGGACAGCCGCCGGCTCGGCCGGGCGGCGGTGATGGCGATGCTGCTGGTCGCGAGGTCGGCTCCCGGGGCCGTGCTCGACAGCACGTTCTATCCGTACACCGTGCCGCATCTGACCGAGTTGCCGGGAACGCTGGTCGAGCTGCGATGCCGCTGCCCGCGGGAGGTCGCGCAGGCGCGCAACCGGGCCCGGAGCGGGACCCGGCACGCCGGGCACCTCGACGACGAGCGGCCGCCCGAGGAGCTGTGGAACGAGCACCATCTGAAGCCGCTCGGCCTCGGCCAGCTGATCGAGGTCGACACGAGCGGGCCGGTTGACGTCAGATCGCTGGCAGAACGTATAAAGGCACTGGCGGGCCGCCCGGGGTGAGGCCGTGGCGGCCCGCCTGCCCGAGAGCCCGCGGGCGGACGTATCGCGGGCTCAGGTCGTAAGCCACACAGAGGTGTCGAAGGGGACGCGGCCGTCGTCCGTGAGCGGCCCGCTCGAGATCAGGAGCTCCGCGCCGTCTGGCACAGCGACTGGATCGCTGGACAGGTTGACGATGCATACGAATCCGGGGTCTCGCGCAAACGCCAGCGCGCCGTCGGGCGCGTCGAGCCACTTGAGCGTGCCGTCGCCGAGCGCCGGCTGGGCCCGGCGGAGGCCGAGCGCGCGACGGTAGAGCTCGAGCATCGAGCGCTCATCGCCGGTCTGCACCTCGGCGGTCAGCTCGCGCCAGTCGGGCGGCTGCGGGAGCCACGGCGGGGCGCTCGCATCGTCCGGGCTGAAGCCGAACGGCGGCTTCTCGCCCGCCCACGGGATCGGCACCCGGCAACCGTCGCGGCCGCGTTCGGTCCGGCCGGACTGCTCCCACCCCGGGTCCTGCAACAGTTCGTCGGGGAGGTCCTCGACCTCGACGAGGCCAAGCTCCTCGCCCTGGTACACGTACGCGCCGCCCGGCAGCGCCAGCATCAGCAGCGCCGCGGCCCGTGCGCGCCGGCGTCCCGCGGCAAAGTCAGCCGGCAGGTCGACGAGGTCGCTCAGCTTGCGCAGCGGCCGCACGCCCTGCGGTCGGGCGTAGCGGGATACCTCGCGCACCGTGTCGTGATTGGACAGGACCCAGGTCGGCGGGGCGCCGACCGTCTCGTGCGCGGACAGAGCGGCGATGATCGACTCGCGCATCGGATCGGCGTCCCACGGCGCCAGCAGGAAGTCGAAGTTGAATGCCGTGTGCAGCTCGTCGGCGCGGACGTACTGGGCCAGCCGCTCGGGGTGGTGCACCCACGCCTCGGCGACGAACACGCGCGGATCCTCGTAGGTGTCGGCCAGCGAGCGCCACGAGCGGTAGATGTCGTGGACCTCGTCTCGGTCCCAGTGAGGATGATCGACGACCTCGCTGCCGACCGGCGGCCACCCGATCGAGCCGACGTCGGGAAGGCCCTCGGCTTTGGCCAGGCCGTGGGCCACGTCGATCCGAAATCCATCGATCCCGAGCCCGAACCAGAAGCGCATCGTCTCGTCGAACTCGTCCCGCACTTCGGGGTTGGTCCAGTCGACGTCGGGCTGCTCGGGCGTGAACAGGTGCAGGTACCACTGCCCGAGACGGCCGTCCGCCTCGGTTACGCGGGTCCAGGCCAGCCCGCCGAAGTTGCTCGTCCAGTCGTTGGGGGGCTTGCTGCCGCTCGGGCCGTGGCCGTCCCGGAAGATGAACCGGGCCCGCTCGGACGAGCCCGGCGCGGCCGCCAGCGCATCCTGGAACCAGGCATGCTGGTCGGAAAGGTGGTTCGGGACGATGTCGAGCAGGATCCGCAGGCCGAGGTCGTGGGCCTCGGCGATCATCGCCTCGGCGTCCGCGAGCGTGCCGAACAGCGGCTCGATTGCGCGGAAGTCCGAGACGTCATAGCCGGCGTCCTTCATCGGTGACGGATACCAGGGGTTGATCCACAGCGCGTCGATCCCGAGCCGGGCGAGGTAGGGCAGGCGCGAGCGGAGCCCGGGGATGTCGCCGATGCCGTCGCCGTCGCCGTCGGCGAAGCTGCGGATGTACACCTGGTAGATGACCGCACTGCGCCACCACAGCGCTCCGTTGCCGTCAGGGCCGGCGGCCGTCATGCCACCGTGATCCGTGTCGACATCGGGAGCACCGCCGACGACGAGCCGGCGGCCAGGTCGAACGTGCCGGGCTCGACCGCCCAGCCGCCGGCCTGCACGCTCCAGTGCTCGAACGCCCGCGGTGGGACGATGATCGTCGCGCTGGCGTGCTGCCCCGGGTCCGCCTCGACCGCCGCGAACCCGACGAGCCACCGGACGGGGCGCTCGATGCCGCTGTCGCGGCGGCTCGCGTAGAGCTGCACGACCTCGCGGCTGCGCCTGCGGCCGGCGTTCCTGACCCCGATGCTCACGCGGACCGCCGACCCCGGCGATGCGTCGCCGTGCACGTCGATCGACTCGTACTGCCAGGACGAGTAGCCGAGACCGTGTCCGAACGGGAACAGCGTCGTGCGCCCGCGGCGACCCTCGCCCCGATAGCCGATCAGCAGCCCCTCGTCGTAGCGAAGGACGCGGCCGACCGGGCGGGTCGAGGGGAGCCCGTCCTCGGTGGCCGGCCAGGTCGTCGGCAGCCGGCCGCCGGGCTCGGCCCGCCCGAGCAGGACGTCCGCGAGTGCGTTTCCGAACTCCTGGCCCGGGAACCACGCAAGCAGCACCGCGGCGACGTCCTGCGCCCACGGCATCAGCACCGGTGCGCCCGCGTTCACGACGACGATCGTATTCCGATTCGCGGCGACGACGCGTCGGACGAGCTCGTCCTGGCGGCCGGGGAGCGACAACGAGGCGCGGTCGAATCCCTCGCTCTCCACCTCCTCGGTGGTCCCGACGACGAGCACGACCGCATCGGCGGCGCCGGCGATCAACGCCGCCTGCTCGATCTCCCGGTCGTCGTCGCGACGCGGCGGCGCCAGGTTCAGCTGGAAGCTGACACCGATCGAGCCCGGCTCATCTCGATGCGGTCCGACGTTGTGCGCGAGCACGATCGCGATCTCCTCGCCGGCGCCGAGCTCGAGCTCGTAGGTCGCCTGCGGCGGCACGATCAGCCCTTCGACGACGTCGGCTCCCGGGCGAAGCTCGAGTCGCCCGTCGAATACGTCGGCGCCGCCGACCGACAGCCGGTAGTGCCCGACTCCGGACACGCCGACGGTGTAAGTGCCGGCTTCGGTTGCCCGCAGCACGGTGTGAACCTCGATCCGCGCGATGGCGCCGGCGTGCTCGAACGAGCCGAGCCATTTGAACGCGCAGCCGGCGCGGTGCTCGCTCGCCAGTACGGTTCCGTCGGCTGCCAGGAAGCGAACCTCGACGCCTGGCTCGCTGCCGCCGGGCACGTGCAGCCACCTCGCTTCCGCCACCGGTATCCGGCTGCTGGACTGCACACCGGCGCTGTGGTGGATTTCGACGCCGGGTTCGAGTGCGGCCCTGATGCCGTCGAGCGGCGACACCGTGTACGGCGGGAACACGGTCGCGCTCCCTCCCCCGAGCGTCCTGGCCGCGCCGGCGTTCGGGCCGATCACAGCCATCGTCTGCAACCGGCTGCGGTCGAGCGGGAGCAGAGCCTCCTCGTTGCGCGCGAGCACGAACCCCGCCGCCGCGACCCGGCGAAGAGCCGTCGCGATCTCGTCGGCGTCGTCGTAGGTGGGCGGCCGGGCGGGGGCGGCGCCGTCGAGCGCTCCGACGCGAGCGGCCAGCCGGAGGATCCGCAGGACCTTGTCGTCGATCGCCGCGGGGTCGACCTCGCCGGCGCGGACGGCGGCCAGCAGCGCGTCGCCCCAAGGTCCGTCCGGGCCGGGCATCACCAGGTCGAGCGCCGCTCGTGCCGACGCCGCGGTCGACCGAGTCGCGAACCAGTCCGACATCACGACGCCGTCGAAGCCGAGCTCGCGCTGGAGGATGTCGAAGAGGAGCGAGCTCTCGGTCATCGGCTCGCCGTTCACGGCGTTGTAGGACGCCATCACCGACCACACACCGGCCTCGCGGACGATCGCCTCGAACGGCGCGAGATACAGCTCGCGGAGCGTGCGCTCGTCGAGACGGGCGTCGAGGGTCATCCGCTCGGTCTCGGAATCGTTGGCGATGAAGTGCTTCACGGTCGCGCCGACGCCGCCGTCCTGCAGCCCGCACACGTAGCCGACCCCGATCCGCGCGGTCAGGAGCGGATCCTCGCTGAAGCACTCGAAGTGCCGGCCGCCGAAGGGGGTGCGGTGGAGGTTGACGGTCGGCGCGAGCACCACGTCGACACCCTTGCGCCTGGCCTCGGACGCCAGCAGTCCGCCGAGCTCCTCGACGAGCTCCTCGTCCCACGTCGCCGCAAGTGCGGTCGGCGACGGGACGTTCGCCGACGGGTCACGCTCGTCCCAGCGCTCTCCGCGGACCCCGGCGGGTCCGTCCGAGACGACCAGGCGACGGAGGCCGACCGCCGGCTCGGGATGCAGCGACCAGAAGTCGGCGCCGGTCAGCAGGCGCACCTTCTGCTCGAGCGACAGGGACGCCACGCGAGCGGCCAGCTCGGACTCCTCGAATGCGGGTGGGGCGGCGGCCGACTGAGTCACGCGCGCCTTTCTACCGCTCGCCCGGCTCGCGGCACAGCCCCGTTCGGCCATCGCGAACAGGCCGGCCCGAATACCTCGCCCGCGCGAGCCCGACCGCTACGTCGTCCGGCGGACCATCACGGTCAGCGGCGCGAGCTCCTCGGTCGGCTCCGCGCCGTTCCCGTCGATCGCGTCCAACAGCAGCTCGACGCCCCGGGCGCCGGTTTCGCGCAACGGCTGGTGGACGGTCGTCAGCCCGAGCACCTCGGCCACCTCGATGTCGTCGAACCCGATCACCGCCAGGTCCTCGGGCACGCGCAGGCCTATCGCCCGGGCAGCTTCGAGCACACCCATAGCCTGCTCGTCCGAGGCGGCGAAGATCGCCGTCGGGCGGTCCGGCAGGCGCAGCAGCCCCTCCGCGGATTCGCGCGCCTGCTCCCGGCCGTGCGGCACGCGCCGCTCGAGCGCGTCGTTGCGCGCGATCCCGGCGCGGCCGAGCGCGAGGGCCATGCCGTGGCGCCGGCGCTCGCTCGAGGTGAATCCGAACGGACTGGGCTCGTCTCCGACGAAGCCGATGTTCGTGTGCCCCCGGGCGAGCAGGTGGTCGATCGCCATCGTGCCGCCGAGCACGTCATCGATCACCACTCGGGGCAACGCCGGATGGACAACGTCGACGAGCACGACCGGCAGCCCCTCTCGCCGGAGACCCTCGACCTCGTCGTCGGTTGGCCGCAGCGACATCACCAGCAGCCCGTCGACCCGGTCGGTTCGTGCGAAGCTGCGAAACGCGTCGCCGCGCTGGGTGAGCGTCTCCACGTCGAACAGGACCAGGTCGTAGTCGCCGTGGTCCCGGAGCTTGTCGACGACGCCACGCAGCCGCTCGAGCACGGAGTTGCTCGTGAAGAACGGCGCCACCACGCCGATCATCTGCGTCCGCCCGAGCGACAGGTTGCGTGCGGTCGAGCTGCGCCGGTAGCCGAGCTCGTCGATCGTCCGGTGGACTCGCAGGCGCGCATCCTCGCTGACGAGCGGGCTGTCGTTCAGCACGCGGGAGACGGTCCCGACCCCGACTTTGGCGTGGCGGGCGACGTCGCGGATGGTTGGTGCACGATCCCGCGACTTGGGTGGAACCGCGTCCATCACGCATCAGCGTAACTCCGGCGTCAACAACTCGCACTTGACTACGGGAGGCTGCCGTGAGATATTGGAACCGGTTCCACATGTTTTCGGTTCCCATTTCCTCGCTCGGGGACGTGCCGAAAAAGGCCGTTTGGCGGGCGAGCAGTCGACAGCAACGGTTGCGAGGAAATGTTCAAGCGAGGTGAGGAGTCAATCAACGCCCCTGGCACGGCCGCGTTGCCGTGTTCGCTGACCGGTGCGATTCCGCATGCCGGCCGTACGATCGCGGTCGCCGGCGAGGCGATCGTCGACTTCGTGCTCGAGCCCGGCGGCGGTACGACACCCCAGCTGGGGGGCTGTTCGTTCAACGCGGCTCGCACGCTCGGCCGGCTCGGGCTGCGGCCGGCGTTCATCGGGCGGCTGTCGAGCGATCGGTACGGGAGCGCTCTGCGCACCGCACTCGAGGAGTCGGGGGTGAACCTCGACGGGATCGTCACGACCCACGACCCGACGACGTTCGCTCGTGTCGAGATCGACGGATACGGGGCGGCCAGTTACCGCTTCTACATCGAAGGGACCTCGACGGCCGGGCTGCTGCCCGAGGAGGCTCGGGCGGCGATGCCGGCGCGGCCGAGGGCGCTCCATGTCGGCGGGCTCGGGATGGCGGTCGAGCCGCAGGCGAGCGCGATCGCGGCGCTCGTGCGCGACGCAGGCCCGGATACGCTGGTCCTCGTCGACCCGAACTGCCGCGCCCAGGCGCTCCGCGCGCGGACCGTCTACTGCGACCGGATACGCAACCTGGTGCGCCTGGCAGACGTCGTCAAGGCGAGCGAGGAGGATCTCGCGTACCTCGACCCGGACCGGACGCCGCACCAGACCGCGCGCGCTCTGCTCGCCCGAGGTCCGTCGGTGGTGCTACTCACGAACGGCAGTCGCAGCACGACCGTACTCACGGCGAGCCGTGAGGCGCTGATCGAGGCTCCGCGCGTTGAGGTGATTGACACGATCGGGGCGGGCGACGCATTCGGCGCGGCGTGGCTCGGGAGCTGGGTGGGTGACGGGCTCGGACGTCAGGACCTGGGCGACTTCGAGGCGATCCTGCGGACTGCCGAGTTCGCCGCGATCGTGGCGGCCAGGACCTGTGAGCGGGCGGGCGCGGAGCCTCCGCGCGCCGCGAGGGTAGATGCTGAATGGTGCTTCGCACGGTGAAGCACGGACCAGGGAGGAACCGAAAATGCTAGGCACGCTGGCACGGGCGGGCGCGGTGCTCGACCTGTTCACGACCGAGGAGCCGGAGTGGGGGGTGACGGCAACGGCGCAGCGCCTCGGGATCGGGAAGTCGCTTGCCCACGATGTGCTTGCCAGCCTGGCAGGCATCGGATTGCTCCAGCGCGTCGGTCACGGTCGATACCGGCTCGGGTGGCGCACGGTGACGCTCGCGTCGGTGCTCCTGCGCACGAGCGAGCTCAAGGCGCACGCGCGGCCGGTGGTTCGCGATCTGGCCGACCGCCAAGGGCTCACGGTCAGCCTCGCGGCTTGGGATTGCGGGCGGATCATCTACATCGACCGGCGCTACAGCCCCCGGCACACGAGCGGCTGCGGCCCCGTCGCGGGAACGGCGACACCGCTCGACGGGAGCGCCGCCGCCCAGGTGCTGCTCGCGAGCCGGCCTAGCGGGGAGATCAAGACGCTGTGGTGCGGCGGGTTGGTCCACACGCGGCACACGTCGGTCGACGAGCTAGAGATCGATCTCGAGGTGGTCAGACGGCACGGCTGGGCGCACAACGACGCGGGTGAGACCCAGAGCAGCAGCGCGGTCGCTGCGCCGGTTCGCGACGCCGAGGGCAACGTCGCGGGGGCGATCAGCCTCGACCTGCTCGACCCTTTCTCGACGGCGAACGTTGACCTCCACGCGCGGGCGGTGGTCGCCGCCGCGTCGCGAATCTCAACAGCGATCCGCAACCACGCCCTGGCCGCGTAGGCCGTCGAGGCGACGCCGAGCGCTAGTCGGACCTGGCCGAGAATGTCTCGGTGAACTGCTTGAGCGGGCTCGGCTCTTCGGGTGGCGTGACCACCGTGACCGGGAGGCCAAGCTCCTCAACGCGTGTCGGCAGGTCCTTACGAAGCCACTCGGACCGCCGCTTGGGCAGGGTCGAGATCACGATGTCGTCGTACTGGCCGCCCGCTATCTCCGCCTTAATCGACTCGAACGGATCCTGGCCGCCGACATGCCCGTCGACCGTCCCGCCGGCAGCTCTCCCGAGCAGCTTCGTCGCGGTCGCGACCGACCAGTCCGCGGCCTGATTCTGGTTGACGTTCGGGATCAGCAAGCTGAAAGCGGTCGGACGCTCACCCGCGAGGCGCTTGACCTCTTGGAGGAGGAATGGCGTCGCGGCGGTCAGGTTCGCCACGATCAGTGTGCGGTGCGGAGTTGCCGTCTCCATGAGTCTCCCCTCGCTGAGAATTTGGCGGCGCGAGTGTGTCACTCGGGTTGGGGGCGGTCAAGATCCGTTCGAGAATGCCGGAACGGGGCCCCGGCCCTCCGGAGGAGCGGGATCAGAGCTTGTATTCGCGCAGGCCGTCCCAGTACTGGCGGGCGCAGAAGCGCTCGAGCCGCCAGAACGCGAGCGCGACCGCGACCATCAGCACGCCGAACCCGGCCAGCCCGCCGAATGTGCTGCTCACGAACGGCACGATCGCCATCAGAAACGCCCAGACGGCCAGCCAGGCGAGCGACCGCCACGGCAACGACCGCCAATCCCAGTTCCACTCGCGTCGCCCGGGAACCTCGTCCTCGGGCGGCTCTGGCTCCCGCCCGGGTGGCTCCCATCCGCTGCCATGCACGAGGCCGAAGACGAGCATCTCAATCTCCGTCGAGTATACGACCGTCCTCAGCCGGCGCTTCAGGGGGGATTCGCCACATTGTCGACCCTTCCACTCCGGTCTCGCTCTCGACGACTCCGGTGGCCTCGAGCCGCACGAGCTCGGCCCGAAAAGCGTGATACGGGATCATGCCCACGCGCGCGAGTGCTCCGTATCCGACGCGCTCGTACAGATCCGAGGTGCTCGTCGGCTCGGATGTCAGGGCTCCGAGAAGCACCGACTCACGGGACATCGCCGTAAGGTACACCTGCGGTGAAGGACACCGCCCTACCAGAGCAGGATGCGCGGTCCGGCGAATTGCACTTCGTCGAAGATGGTCACCATCGAATGTCAGTCGGCAGAGCGGTAGGTGACAGTTGCGTTACCCGCGAATCGCCACCCGTCCGGCATAGCCGAACGAGCCTGTTCACACAATCTTGACGGCGGTACAACCCCCGCGCTGTGGGCCCGGCCCGGACGGATTGAGGAGAGGATCTTGTGAGCAAAGCGTCGAAGGTTGTCCGGATCGCTCAGGCGATCGCGATCGGGGGGTTGTGTGCACTCTGGATTGCGGCCTGCGGATCCTCGGGCGCCGCGCACGGGCCGGCGCAGCTGGTCTACTACAGCCCGCTTGACCCAAACGGGACGAACGTGAAGGCGGCCGCGACGTGCAGCAAGCAGTCGGGCGGCAGCTACAACATCACGATCACTCCGGAAGCGAACAGCTCGGACGCCTCGCGCCAGTTGGCCGTCCAGCGTCTGGCGGCGCACGACTCCGATTTCTCGCTGCTCAACATGGACACGATCTGGACCGCGGAGTTCGGGGCCGCCGGCTGGCTCAAGCCGATCACCGGGGCAGACCGCACGGCGGCGCTCCAGGACGTGCTCCCGATCGCCGCCCAGTCAGCGGAGTACCAGGGGACGCTGTACGCGGTGCCACTGAACACCAACGCCCAGCTGCTCTGGTACCGCAAGGACCTCGTCAAGAGCGCGCCGACGACGTGGGCGCAGATCATCGCGGACGCACAGAAGCTCCCGGCGAGCGAGGGCCTGATCGAGGAGCAGGGCGCGCAGTACGAGGGTTACACGGTGTGGTTCAACAGCGTTCTCGCCTCTGCCGGCGGCGAGGTCGTCAACGCCCAGGATAAGCCAGTGCTTGGCCATCCCGCGGTGGTGGCGGCGTCGGTCCTCCGGGACGTCGCCAATTCGGGCCGTGCCGATCCCTCGCTATCGGCAAATCAGGAGAACCAGGGCGACCTGGCGTTCCAGTCCGGCAAGGCCGCGTTCATGCTCAACTGGCCGTACGTCTATGCCGCGGGCCGGACGGCGGCGGCGACCAGCGCGGTTGCGAAGAAAGTGCAGGACAACACCGGTTGGGCGCCCTATCCGTCGGTCTATCCCGGCGTGCCCGGGAAGTCGTCGGTCGGCGGCGCCAACATCGGCGTTTCGGCCTACACCAAGTATCCGAAGCAGGCGATCGCGGCCGCGCTGTGCATGACCCGGTCCTACTGGGAGAACCAGGAGGCGATCAACGAAGGGCTTCCGCCGGTCACGATCGCGTCCTACCACAACCCGACCGTGATCAAGGCGTACCCGTTCGCCGCGGTGCTGCTCAAGCAGCTCGAGCACGCCACCAACCGCCCCGAGACGCCCTACTACTCGGATGTGACGCTGGCGATCCAGCAGACGCTACATCCGGCCTCGGCGATCAAGCCGGTGTCGGACATCAACAGCCTACGTTCGTGTTTGTCGACGCTACTCAAGGGAGGTCTCTGCTGATGGCCACCGTCGCCGGAGCCCCGACCGCGGCGCCCCTCGCCGCGCCGCCGAAATCCCACGGATTGACCGGCCGCGCGAAGGCCGAGCGCAAGCTCGGGCTGATGCTGGCGTTGCCCGCGGTGATTGTGATGGCGCTCGTGGCTGGGTTCCCGATCCTGTACGCGTTCTGGCTCTCGCTCCATCGCGCCGACCTGCGGTTCCCACACCTCACCAAGTGGATCGGACTCGACAACTACTGGTACGTCCTGAAGTCACACACCTGGTGGACCGACGTCCTCAACACGGTGATCATCACCGGCTTCTCGGTGGTGCTCGAGCTCGCCCTCGGACTACTCATTGCCGAGGCTATGTATCGCGCTCTGTACGCGCGCACCTGGATCAGGGTGGCGGTGCTCGTCCCCTACGGTGCGGTGACGGTCGTGTCCGCGTTTGCGTGGTCGCTGGCGTTCAATCCGACCACGGGGTTCGCCACGCAGTGGTTGGGACTCTCGACGCCTCCGCTGACGACTCGCGCCGGCTCGTTCGCGGTGATCATCCTCTCGGACGTCTGGAAGACGACGCCGTTCATCTCTTTGCTGATGCTCGGCGCACTCGCGCTCGTCCCGGAGGACCTGTACAAGGCCGCGAAGGTCGATGGCGCGACCGCGATGCAGCGGTTCTGGCGGATCACATTGCCACTGATCAAACCGGCGCTGGCGGTCGCCGTGCTGTTCCGCGCGCTCGATGCCTTCCGCATCTACGACTCGGTGTACATCATCACCAACGGCGCGAACAACACCGCGAGCGTTTCGCTGCTCGGCTATCAGGTCCTGATCGGACGGCTCGACCTCGGCCTGGGGTCCGCGATCGCGGTGCTGATCTTCCTCTGCGTATGCCTGATCGCCTTCTTCTTCTTCCGGTTCCTCGGCGCGAGCCCCCAGCGGAGGTAACACGACATGACCGAAAACACACCCGCTCGTAAGACGCTCTGGGGCCTGGCGGTAATCGCCGTCCTGGTCTACGCGCTGTTCCCGGTCGTGTGGATCATCTCGCTGTCGCTCAAGACGCCGGCGTCGATCGGCGACGGCAGCTTCCTGCCCACCCACGCGACGTTGAGCAACTACTCGGCCGCCTTCAACACCGATTTCTTCCCGCCCGCGCTGCGCAACTCGATCGGCATTGCTCTGATCACCACGGTGCTGGCGCTGTGCTTCGCCTCGGCGGCGGCATACGCCATCACCCGCCTGGACTTCCCGGGTAAGACCGCGATCCTCGCCGGGGCGCTGGCCGTCACGATGTTCCCCGCGATCTCGATCGTCGGCGGCCTCTACAACGTCTGGCGGAACATCGGCCTGTTCGACACCTGGCCCGGGCTGATTCTGCCCTACCTGTCGTTCTCGCTGCCGCTGTGCATTTACATCCTCGCGGCGTTCTTCAGAGAAATCCCCTGGGATCTGGAGAAAGCGGCACAGATGGACGGGGCCTCGCCGATGCAGGCGTTTCGCCGGGTGATCCTGCCGCTCGCCATGCCCGGTGTGTTCACGGCAGGTATCCTCGCGTTCATCGCGGCCTGGAACGACTTCCTGTACGCGAACGTACTGACGACATCCAACGCGGCACGCACCGCGCCCGTGGCGATGGCGTACTTCCAGGGCGCATCGCAGTTCCAGCAGCCGGCCGGCGCGATTGCCGCAGGAGCGGTCGTCGTCACCGTGCCAATTCTGATCATGGTGTTGATCTTCCAGCGACGGATCGTCTCCGGGCTGACCGCCGGGGCCGTCAAGGGCTAAAAGGAGCGTAAATGTCCGACATCGTTCTCGACAACGTCGTCAAACGCTATCCCGACGGCTTCGAGGCCGTGAAGGATCTCAACCTGAGCATCGCCGACGGGGAGTTCATGATCCTCGTCGGGCCGTCGGGATGTGGCAAGTCCACCGCGCTCAACATGATCGCCGGGCTCGAGGACATCTCGGCCGGCGAGCTGCGGATCGGTGGCAAGGTGGTCAACCAGGTGGCTCCCCGCGATCGCGACATCGCGATGGTGTTTCAGAGTTATGCGCTCTACCCGCACATGACCGTGCGCGAGAACATGGCGTTCGCACTGAAGCTCAAGAAGGCGCCGAAGGCCGAGATCGACCGCAAGGTGCAGGACGCGGCCGACATCCTCGACCTCACCGAGCACCTCGCGCGCAAGCCCGCGAACCTGTCGGGCGGGCAGCGCCAGCGAGTGGCGATGGGCCGCGCGATCGTCCGTGACCCCAGCGCGTTCCTGATGGACGAGCCGCTCTCGAACCTCGACGCCAAGCTGCGCGTGCAGATGCGCGCACAGGTGGCGCGCATCCAGCGCAAGCTCAACACGACCACGGTCTACGTCACCCATGACCAGACCGAGGCGATGACACTCGGCGACCGCGTCGCGGTCATGTTGAGCGGCGTGCTCCAGCAAGTGGGTTCGCCGATGGAGCTGTACAACAACCCGGCGAACCTGTTCGTGGCCGGGTTCATCGGGTCCCCGGGCATGAACTTCATGCCGGCCACGCTGAACAACGGATCGGTCAATCTGCCGATGGCGGAGGTCCCGCTCCCGGCGGAAGTGCGCGAGCGCCTCGGGCGCCAGCCCGACGGACGCCGCGTGATCGCCGGCATCCGCCCGGAGGACTTCGAGGATGCGACGAAGGTCGACAGCGAGAGCCGCGCCCACGGGACCACGTTCAACGCTAAGCTCGACCTGGTGGAGGCGATGGGCGCCGAGTACTACGCCCATTTCGGCATCACGGGCAAGATGGTCGCCTCGGAGGAGCTGCAGGAGCTGCGCGACGACGCCGGCGGCGTCACCGAGCTGACTGACGCGGGCGACACCGTCCTGGTGGCGAGGCTCAGCCCCGAGAGCCGGGCACGATCCGGTGAGCAGGCAGAGCTGTGGCTCGACGCCACGAAGATGCACTTCTTCGACGAACAGTCGGGCGAGGCACTCACGCTCGCGCGCTGATCGTCTAGCTAGCTAGCTCAGGGCCGATGGCGCCGAAGATCGCCATCATCGGTGCGGGCTCGACGGTTTTCGCGTCCAACCTGATCGGCGATCTGCTCCGCTTTCCCGCGCTCGCGGACGGGGCCACGCTGGCGTTGATGGACATCGATCCCGAGCGGCTTCATACCTCAGAGGTGATGGCTCGCCGGCTGTCCGAGGTCTGCGGGGCCGGCGGCGGCGTCGAGGCGACCGCCGACCGGCGCGTCGCGCTCGACGGCGCGGATTACGTCATCGCCTGCTTTCAGGTCGGCGGACTGCATCCGGCGACGCTGGTCGACTTCGTGGTCCCGAAGCGCTACGGGGTGCGTCAGACGATCGCCGACACGCTCGGGATCGGCGGGATCATGCGCGGCCTGCGGACGATCCCCGTACTGCTCGACGTCTGCCGCGACATGGAGGAGCTCTGCCCGGAGGCCCTGCTCCTTCAATACGTCAACCCGATGGCGATGCTGTGCTGGGCGGTGGCCGAAGCCAGCCCGATCCGCACAGTCGGGCTGTGCCACTCCGTCCAGCACACCGTCGCGCAGCTCGGCGGTGTGCTCGGGATCCCGCCGGCGGAGCTCGACTCCCTGGTGGCCGGCATCAACCACCTGGCATTCTTCCTGTCGCTCGAGCGGCGCGGCGGGCAGGAAGATCTGTACCCGCGCCTGCGCGAGCTCGTCGAGACCGACCGGGTGCCGCCCGAGGACCGGGTCCGGTTTGAGGTGCTGCGCCACCTCGGGTACTTCGTGACCGAGTCCTCCGAGCACTTCGCCGAGTACGTGCCGTGGTTCATCAAGTCGAGCCGGCCGGATCTGATCGAGCGGTACGCGATCCCGCTCGACGACTATCCGCGGCGGTGCGATCGCCAGATCCAAGAGTGGATCGAGTTGCGAGCGAGCCTCCAGAACGGCGCCCGCGTGCATGCCGAGCGGAGCAACGAGTACGGCGCCGACATCATCAACGCCTGCGCGACCGGCGAGCCGTTCGCCTTCAACGGCAACGTGCCGAACGCGACCGCCGGCGGCCGGCTGATCGACAACCTGCCCGCCGAGTGCTGCGTCGAGGTGCCATGCATCGCGAACGAGCGCGGGATCGAGCCCCGTGCCGTGGGGGCCCTGCCGCGTCACCTCGCCGCGCTGATCCAGACCAACGTGAACGTGCAGGGGCTGACCGTCACCGCCTCCCTGACCGGGCGCCGCGAGCCCGTGTACCACGCTGCGATGCTCGACCCGCACACGGCGGCTGAGCTGCCGCTCGACGAGATCGAGGAGCTCGTCGACGAGCTCCTGTGGGCGCACGGCGATCTGGTGCCGCCGCTGGTGCTCTAGTTCAGCCCTCCGAGGGCTCGATCGGAAGCGGGGACGACGGCTTGAGCTCCTCGAGGCGGAGCAGCGTCATCACGCGGGCGGCGCCGCCGCGAGTCGATAGGCGCACGAGCACGCGCTGGAGCTGGGCGACCTCGCGCGCCACGACGAGCAGCATCGCGTCGGTCTCGCCGGTCACCCAGTCGGCGGAGATCACCTCGGGCATTGCCCGCACGGCCTCGGCGAACCGGCGGTGAGCGGCCTCGCCGTGCTGCTGGAGAGTCACGGCAACGTAGACCTGTAGCGGAAATCCGGCCTCGGCGTCGTCGAGTCGGGCCACGATGCTGCGCACGATCCCCGACTCCTTCAGGCGCCGGACGCGGTGCAGCGTTGCGGCGGGGGACAGGCCGACGATCCGCGCGAGCTCCACGTTCGGACGATCCGCATTGCTCTGTAGCTCCTCGAGCAGCGCCACATCAATCAAATCAAGCGAAATGGGCATTTCACAAAATATTCCATCGTCTTGAGGGCGATATGTCAAATCTGGGGTGGACGAAAGCGGGATTTGGCCGATCCTCAGTCATATGAGCAAGCACCGTTCAGCGATCTTCGCCCTCGCCGCAGCCGGCACGCTGTGGGGCCTCAACGTGCCCCTGACCAAGCTGGCGCTCGGCTGGCTCGCCCCAGGGTGGCTGACCGTGGTGCGGTTCGCGGTCGCCGCGCCGCTGCTGGCGCTCGTGGGTCGGCGCGGGCTGCGCGACGCGCTCACGCCGCGGGTCGTCGCGTCCGGCGCCATCGGGTTCGGCGCGGTGATCGTGCTGCAGAACCTCGGCATCGAGCGTACGAGCGTCAGCCACGCGGCCGTCGTCATCGGCGCGGCCCCGGTGCTCGTCGCGCTGATCGCCGCCGGCCTCGGCCAGACCACCACGCGCCGGCTGACCTGGGCCGGCTACGGGGTCGCACTCGTCGGGATCGCGCTCGTCGCGGGCGCCGGCGGAGGGGGCGCGACGCCGCGCGGCGACCTGCTGGTGCTGGCCTCGGTCGTCCTGTCGGCCACGTTCATCGCGATCCAGCCGCGCCTACTCGAGGGGCGGGACGCGGCGGCGGTGACCGCCGTGCAGTTCGCCGGCGGTGCGCTCGTCGCGCTCCCGGTAGCGGTCCTGTCGGAGGGCGTCCCGCACGCGCCCGGCGCCGCGACGCCGGTGCTCGCGATGGCGGCGCTGGCGCTGGCCGGGACGCCGCTGCCATTCTGGCTGTTCGCGTTCGGTCAGGCCCGCGTGCCGGCCGAGTTCGCCGGCGCATTCCTCAACCTCGAGCCGGTCGTCGGCGCCGCCGCGGGCTGGCTCGCGCTTGGCGAGCCGGCGGCCATCTGGCAGATCGTCGGGGTCGGGGCGGTGCTCGCCGGCGTCGCGATGAGCACGCTTGCGCCCAAGCGGGACGCCACGAGGGAGCCGGTCGTGGCCCGACTCGCCTACAGACTTCTTACGCTGCGATCGTGACGCCACGGGCTGGGGCCCGATTGAGTGCGCCGGCGCGTCACGAGGCGACGCCTTCCGCGCACGTCAGCGCCAGCACACACCTGAGCGTTCGCGGGGCCGCATCAGCGTCTGGCCGCCGCGAAGCGCCCGCCGCCGTACGAGCCCAGATCGATCAGGAACGCCAGCACCACGAAGAACCACTCGAAGCCAGTCACGTGGTGTCCGGGGCCCCAAGACCAGAAGGCGGCGTACGCGACCGTGGTCCACGGGAGCAGGAAGAACCCGAGCAGCGGCAGGATCCAGCTGCTGAATGCGTGGCTGAGGACGTTGCTGAAGATCCACAGCAGGAACAGCACCAGCCGCGGGGAGATCAGCGCGAGCAGGGCGAGTAGGCAGGGCACCCGGAAAATGTCGCTGCTCGGCAGCCGGCTGGCGTCACCCGAACGGGATGAGGACCGGGGGAGCGGGGGCTGGAAGCATCGCCGCAGAAAGCGTTGCCAAGCGACAGGAGACGAGCTTCCGATGAGCGAGCCCGACACATTGCTGGTGCTTGCCGCGTCCTACGACGATGTGGCCGCGGCCGAGGCCGACTACGAGGCGGTCAAGGCGCTGTATTACGAGATCAAGACCTCGCACGAGTTTGATGCCGCGGTCGTCGCCCGCAACGAGGACGGCAAGATCGAGGTCGTCAAGAAGCACGAGCAGCCGACTCGCCACGGCGCGGCGCACGGGCTCGGCTGGGGACTTGCGGTCGGCGCGGTGTGCGCGATCCTCCCCGGGATCGGACTGCTGGGCGCGCTCGCGGTCGGCGGTGCCGGCGGCGCGGCGATTGGCGCGGTCACCGGTCATGTCAAGGGCGGTATGAACGACAGCGACCTGAAGTCGCTGGGCGAAGTGCTCGAGCAGGGGCACGCGGGCCTGATCGTGGTGTACGCGACCAACATGGCCGACCAGGTCGCCGCGAACATCAAGGCGGTCAACAAGTTCGTCTCGCAGGAGATCGACGCTAACGCCGACGAGCTCGCGAAGCAGCTGCAGGAGGCCGGGACCGCCGGCTGATCGACGGCCGCGAGGACGTCGGTGGCCCGATCCGAGGTGACGCTCGTTCGGGTCGGTGGCGCACGATCAGCCTGCAGGCCGCGCCGAGGGTCGTCGTCATCCGATTCGGGTGAACCTTCCGGGCAGGGGCCGTGGGAGCCTGAACTGTGAGCCCGAGCTCGCTCGAGGATCTGGATCGCCGTCAGCAGCGGCGGGTCGTCGGGCGCTCGGCGCTGCGGATCCTGGTCAGTATCGTCCTGCTGTTCGTGCTGTACGGGGCGCTGCCGGTGGCCGACCGGACCGGGCTCGGAACGCTGGCGGAGCTCCTCGTCGGCCTGATCATTTTTGTCGGGATGCTCGGCTGGCAGGTCCTCAAGATCATGGGCGCCGAGCACCCCGAGCTGCGCGCCGCCGAGGCGCTGGCGATCGCCGTGCCCGTCGTGTTGATCGTGTTCGCGTTCACGTACCTGTCGCTGTCGAGATCCGAGCCCGGAAGCTTCTCCGAGCCGCTCAACCATGTCCGGGCGATCTACTTCGTGATCACGGTCATCAGCACGGTTGGCTTCGGTGACATCACCCCGAAGACCGACGCGGCGATGATCCTGGTGTCGTTCCAGATCGTGCTCGACCTCATCCTGCTCGTGGGGATCGTGCGCGCGGTGTTCTTCGCCGCCCAGGTTGGCGTTCGCCGGCGGCAGAGCGAACGCGCGGCCGCTACGAGCGAGTCCATCGCTTCGGGACCAGCCAGCCGAAGTTCAAGCTGAGACGACCTGCGCTCCCCGCTACGAACATGCTGCGGATACCGACCGCGAGGTAACCGATGACCGCGACCCTCGGGAACAGGAACACGGCGAACAGGATCGCTGTGGCGTACAACGCTGTGCTCGCCCACCTGCGCCAGCCCGTGGCGCGCGCGTGTTCGGGTCCCGGCGTCGCAGACGCCGGCTCTATCTGGAGGTCCTGCCGCGAGCTTGCGTACCGCTCAGCGGTGCGCAGGAGCAGGTCGATCAGGAGCGCGACGGCGCCGTAGAACGCGACCGCGGTGCGCTCTGCCGCGCCGCCGTGGTGCAGGGCCTGCGCGAGCACGCTGGTCGGGAACGGCAGGAACGCTGCCGTCATGAGCAACAGCAGGTTCAAGCGCAGCAGGACCTGGTCGATGAAACGCAGCCGCGAGAACAAGCCGTGATGAGCGATCCAGACGCTCCCCACGGTCAAAAAACTTGTCACGTAGGCCAGGTACGCGGGCCACTCGTGCGCGAGGGCGTGCCGCAGATGGTCGTAGTCAGACGGCGCGACCCTGATGTCCAGCACCAGCAGCGTGATCGCGATCGCGAACACTCCGTCGCTGAATGCCTCGACGCGACCCTTGTGCCAGAGCAGCCGGGGGGCCTCCCTGCCGACCGCGCCGGCTGACTTCAGCTCGTCTTCGGCTGCCATACGCCGCGTCGGCGGTCGCGACGGACAGGACGATCCGACGCCAGCGTGGCGCTCACCTCATCCGCGGTCAGTGTCAGTCCCTCGCGAACGCCATCCGCGCTTCCTCGGGTAGCCGACGTCGTCGAGCACGATGTCGAGGACGCTCGGCGTGCCCTCAGGCGCGATCGGCTGCGCCAACGGGCCCCAGTCGGGGACCGATTCGGTCACGTCGACGTTCACTACGCCCTTGAACGGCTTCGCCATCGATCTACCTCGCAACCGCGCTTTCAGGTTCGCCGGCGACGCCGAGTCTGCGATGCGCGAGCCCTGGCTTCATCACCCCATTTGGGTGAGCGGTGCGCGGACGTCAGTGGCTGAGTCGCCCACCGTTCACGAGCAGCGTCTGGCCGGTGATGAACGCGCTCTCGTCCGAGATCAGCAAGGCGAGCGCGCCCAGGAGGTCGCGCGGCTGGCCGAGACGGCCGAGCGGGGTCGGGGCGATGTCGTACTGAGCCACCGCGGTCATCGTCTGACTCCCCTCGGTCGGGATGAACCCGGGCGCGAGCGCGTTCACCCGGACCTGGGAAGGACCGAGCTCGCGGGCGAGCACGCGGGTCAGCCCGATGATCGCCGCCTTTGACGTGACGTAGTGCGCGAGGCCGGCCGACCCGGAGAATGCCACCTCCGACGCCATGTTCACGATCGACCCGCCGCCGGCGTCGCGCAGCAGCGGCACCGCGGCCTTCGCGCACAGCCAAGCGCCCTTGACGTTGACCTCGAGCACGCGGTCCCACTCGTCCTCGTCGATCTCGTCGAACGGCCGCCGGTTGAGGCCTTCGACGATTGCGGCGTTGTTGACGAGCGCGTCGAGCCCGCCGAGGACATCGGCCGCGGTGGCGGCGAGGGCGCGCGTCTGCGCCGGGTCGCTGACGTCGGTGATCGACGCCTGGATCTCGAGGCCCTGCGCGGTCGCGTGCTCCCGCGTGGTCTCCAACCGGTCCGGGCGGATGTCGGCCGCTATCACGCGCGCTCCGAGGCCCGCCAGGTGAAGCGCGAACTCGCGTCCCAGCCCCTGGCCAGCGCCGGTGACGATTACGCGCTTGCCGGCCAGGCGGGGTTCGCTCATGACGCGTAGCTTGACCATTTGCGCAGCACGTTGTCGGTGAACCGGTCCTCGATCGCGCGCCACTCGCCGGACGCGCCGGCGGCCTGACAAGCGGCATCCGGAGCCGCTGATAGAAGATCGCGGGTGAACGCGGTCGCCTCGTCGCCGGATGCGCCGCCTGGCGCCGGGGCTCTCCGGCTGGTCGTGGTCGGAGGGGTGCTCGGGGTTCCGGCCGCGCTGCTCGCCGCGGTGTTCCTGGCGATCGTGCACGAACTCGAGCACTGGCTGTGGACCGACCTGCCGCACGACCTCGGGACCAGGACGCCACCGTGGTACCTGGTGATCGGGCTTCCGGTGGTCGGGGCGGCCGTGTGCGTCGTGGCGCGGTCGCTGCTACCGGGCGACGGCGGCAGGTCTCCGCTGAAAGGGATCGCCGGCGGAGGGCCGACGCCGCTCAAGTACGCGCCCGGAATCGCGCTCGCGGCGCTCGGCACGCTCTCGTTCGGCGCCGTGCTCGGGCCTGAGGGTCCGTTGATCGCGCTCGGGTCGGTCGCCGGGCTGGCCGTGGCGACGCTCGCTGGGGCGGGAGAGAAGGAGAGCGCGGTGCTGGCCGGCGCCGGGTCGTTCGCGGCGATCGCGGCGCTGTTCGGTGGGCCGATCGTCGGGGGACTGATGATGGTCGAGGGCGGCGTCGGGCTCGGAGCTGCCTTGATTCCGACTCTGATCCCGGGGTTCGTGGCCGCAGCCACCGGCTACGTGCTGTTCATCGGGCTCGGTAGCTGGGGCGGTCTCAGCTCGCAGGCGATCGCCGTCCCCGGGCTGCCCCTCTACCACGGCACCCACGTGCTCGACCTGCTCGTCGGGATCGCGGTGGGCGTGGCCGCAGCGCTCGTGGTGTCGATGGTCCGGCGCTACGCCGGCGCCCTTGAGGAGCGGGGCCCGAGGCGGATGAGCATGCCGGCGCTGCTGCTGTGCGGCGGCCTCGCGGTCGGGCTGCTGGCGCAGATCGCGTCCTGGCTCGGCGCGAACTCCCAGGACGTGCTGTTCTCCGGACAGTCCGGGATCCCGGACCTTATCGCCCAGACCTCAACCAAGATCGTGCTGATCCTGCTGGTGGCGAAGGCGATCGGCTACTCGATCAGCCTCGGCTGCGGCTTCCGCGGCGGACCCGTGTTCCCGGCGATCTTCCTGGGGGTTGCCCTCGCCACCCTGGCCGAGGTTTGGTTCGGCATCTCACCGACGCTCGCGGTCGCGGTCGGGACCGCCGGCGGCATGACCGCGACGACCCGGCTGATGCTCACGCCGATCGTGTTCTCGGCGCTGCTCGTGGGGCACAATGGCGCCGACACCGTCTCGGCCGCGGTGCTCGCGTCGGCGGCCGCGTGGCTGACGGTGGCGGCGCTCGGCCGGCGGGGCGGTGGCGGTGGCGCGGGCGGTGGCGGTGGCGCGGGCGGTGGCGGTGGCGCGGGCGGTGGCGGTGGCGGTGGCGCGGGCGGTGGCGGTGGCGGTGGGGCGTCGCGCGCTCCGGGTCGCCATGCGGCTTGACGCGCGTAAGAGGCGGGCACCTGAGGTGGGGCGGCGGGTTTCGACGTGCGGGCGAGAGTGGCGGCGGGAAGTCGATCTGGACCGTCCCGGTTCAATGCACCGGAAATCAGGGCGCATCACGTCGCACTCGACCAACTTCCGCTGGCGAGCGCGCGGAAACGCACGTATATGGCGACTTTGGGCGATCTCGGCAAATGGTCATCGTCGAGTGTGCAGTTATTCGGGCTGCCGGGCGTGATCGGGGGTCCGGCGCTTAGCGGCGCTCGAGAAGGCTGAGGTAGACGGGGCCCGGTAACACCTCAGCCTGGCAGCGTCACCCACAGCCGCGGCGCGAGCTTGACCAGCAGCTCCGCGTCGAGCTCGGCGACGGTGGACGCGCCGGCGCGGTCCAGCGCGATCGAGAGCTCGCGCCAGGCCTGCGCCACCGGGGCGACGCGGGCGGTTGGGCCCCAGCCGACGGCGGCGCGCAGCTCGTCCGCGCGTGAGCGGGCGTCGTCGGGCGTGAGCTCGCCGAACGGCCGGTTCGCGCCGCGGATGAACACTTCCTGGGCGAGGATGCGGTCGATCTGCGGGGGGCCTGCGGACATGTCAGGGGGCCAGGCGCGCCGCGGCCACGGCGGCCTGCCCGTAGGCGATCCCGCCATCGTTGACAGGCAGCCGCTCTGGCACGAGCACGCGGAGCCCGGCGGCGGCGAGCGCGACCCACACCGATTCGAGCAGCATGCGGCTCTGGAACACGCCGCCTGACAGCACGACAACCTCGGTGCCGTGGGCAGCCGCGAGCCGGACGCAAGCGTCCACGGTGGCGCCCGCGATCGTGCGATGAAAGCGCCGGGCGATCACGCCGGTGGGCGCGCCGGCGCGGACGTCCGCGGCGACCGCGCGGATCGTCTCGCGCGGATCGATCACGAGTGACGGATCGGCCCGGGCGCTCGCGTCGACGGCGACCGGATAGGAGCCACGCTCACCGAGATCACACGCCGCCTCGAGCTCGATCGCGGCCTGGCCCTCGTAGTTGATCTCGGACCGGATCCCGGCGAGCGCGGCGACCGCGTCGAACAGTCGCCCGATGCTCGTCGTCGCCGGCGCGGCCGTGCCGGTCTCGATCAGCCGGTGCACCTGCGACCAGGTGCGCGGGTCGACGCGCGACGCCAGCGACGCCGGCAGCTCCGGTTCGCCCTCGCCGGCCGTCGCCAGCCACGAGCACGCCATCCGCCACGGCTGCCTGATCGCGCGCTCGCCGCCCGGAAGCGCGACCGGCAGCAGCGCCCCGACCCGGCGGAACGAGCGCAGGTCGCCGAGGAGCAGTTCGCCGCCCCACACGGTTCCGTCGAGCCCGTAGCCGGTGCCGTCGAAGATCGCGCCGAGCGCCGGTCCGGTCTCGCCGTGCTCGGCCAGGCACGCCGCCATGTGGGCGTGGTGGTGCTGGACTCCGACGAGCTCGACGCCGTCGCGCTCGAGCGCGTACTTCGTCGAGAGATACTCGGGGTGCAGATCGTGGACGACGATCTCGGGCTCGACCGCGAACAGCGCTCCGAAGTGCCCGATCCCTTCGGCGAACGAGCGGAGCGTCTCGTAGTTCTCGAGGTCGCCGATGTGGTGGCTGACCCAGGCACGCGCCCCCTTGGCGAGGCAGAACGTGTTCTTCAGCTCGGCGCCGCAGGCGAGCAGCGGCCGGGGCGTGCCCGCGCCCGACAACGCCAGCGCCCCCGGCACATAGCCGCGCGACCGCCGCAGGAACGCCCGCCGCGGGCGATCCGGGGCGTCGACCACGCGCAGCACCGAGTCGTCGGTGCGCGTCTGGATCGGCCGATCGTGGACGAGGAACACATCCGCGATCCCGCGCAGCCGCTCTAGCGCGTCCTCGTCGCGGTAGGCGATCGGCTCATCGGATACGTTCGCGCTGGTCATCACCAGCGTCTCGCCGGCATCGGACAGCAACAGGTGGTGAAGCGGCGAGTAGGGGAGCATCACGCCGAGCTCGGGGGCGCCCGGCGCGACCGAGTCGGCGACCGGCGCGCCGGGGCGGCGCGGGGCGAGCACGATCGGGCGCTCGGGGCTCGTCAGCAGCTCGCGCGCGGGCGGGCCGAGCGAGACCAACGACTCCGCCACGGCCGCCGACGGCGCCATCAGCGCGAACGGCTTGTCCTCGCGGTGCTTGCGCGCCCGCAACGCGGCGACCGCGCGCTCGTCGCCGGCACGGCAGGCCAGGTGGTATCCGCCGATGCCCTTGATCGCGACGATCGCGCCGTCGGCGAGCGCGGTCGCGGTGGCGGCGATCGGGTCCTCGGGCGCCAGCAGCTCAGCCCCGAGCAGCCGCAGCGAGGGACCGCACACCGGGCACGCGTTCGGCTGCGCGTGGAAGCGCCGGTCGGCGGGATCCTCGTACTCGGCCCGGCACGCTGCGCACATCGTGAACGCGGCCATCGTGGTCAACGGCCGGTCGTAGGGGACGCCGCGCACGATCGTGAACCGCGGCCCGCAGTTCGTGCAGTTGATGAACGGGTAGCGGAAGCGGCGGTCGGCCGGGTCCGACAGCTCGCGCAGACAGTCCTCGCAGGTCGCAGTGTCGGGCGCCACGGGCGCGTCCGGAACGGCGCTCCCGACGCTCTCCCGGATCGTGAACGAAACGTCCCCGCTCGCTGCACACTCCTCGATCGCGACCCGCTCGACGACCGCGAGCGGTGGCGCCTCGGCGCCGACACGGACGAGGAACCGGTCGACTGAAGCCGGGTTGCCCTCGACCTCGATCAGCACGCCGCTCGCGTCGTTGAGCACGAAGCCGCCAAGACCGAGCTCGCCGGCGAGCCGGTAGACGTACGGTCGAAAGCCGACGCCCTGGACGGTGCCGTTCACCCGCACGCGCGTGCGACGGCGCCCGCGCGGCGGTGCCTGCACATTCATCCGACCAGCTCCCGCAACGCGTGGTACGCGCTCGCCTGCGCCTCCTGGATCCGGGGGATGTGCTCGGAGCGGCTGATCACGACGTGCTCGGCGAGACCGTCGCTCGCGATCCGGCCGCCGTCGTAGCCGACCATTGCGATTGTCGCGAGACCGCGTCGCCGGGCCTCGGCCAGTGCGTGGATCACGTTGCCCGAGTTGCCCGAGGTCGACAGCGCCAGCAGGGTGTCCCCGGCTGCACCGTAGGCGATGACCTGGCGCGAGAAGATCGCCTCGACGCCGACGTCGTTCGCGATCGCGGTCAGGATTCCCGTGTCCTCGGTCAGATCGATTGCGGGACGGCCGCTCGCGCGGAAGTCGGCCACGACGTCCATCGCGTCGGTCGCGGAGCCCCCGTTGCCGAGCGCCAGCAGCTTCCCGTCCCGCTCGAAGCTGGCGTGCACCGCCCCGGCGGCGTCGACGAGAATGTGAGCATTCTCGGTCAGCGTCTGCTCGCGCAACGCCCCGACCTCGGCGGCCTTCATCAGGACCGACCGGCGCACGTCGTCGACGACCGCCTCGAGGTCGTCCTCGCGCTCGTCGAGGAACGGATACAGAAAGCTGGACGCGCCGGCGTCGTGCACGCGACGCTCGGTGCGCCCCTCGAGCAGGCCTCGGTGCTCGAAGAACACGTGCACGAGCTCCCACAGCACGTGGTAGAGCGTCTCGATCAGCTCCTGGCGGATGTATGGATCGGCGGTCGGCGGCTCGAACTCCCACTCGGCCCCGGCGGCGGCCGCGAACGCAATCGTCAGGCATCCCCGTTCGCGGGCGATCGCGAGCGCACGCGTGGCGGCGCCGTCGTCCTCGTCCGCGCCGAACCCGATCGCCACGTCATCCGGGGCGGCGATCAGCGAGACCTGGTCGGCCAGCTCGCCTCCCTCGCCGGCGAGGCCGAGCGCGGGCAGAGCGCGCTTGCCGACGATCACCGGGTGCACGAACTCGACCGCGACGTGGCGCGCGTCCGAGCGCGCCGCCGGCGAGCGCCCGAATGCGATCAGGCGGCCGCCACGCGCGAACCGCTCGGCCATCAGATGGCATAGCCGCGCAAGCCGTTCGGCCTCGTCCTCGAAGAACCGCTCGTTCGCCTCGGTGCGCTCGGCGAGCAGCGCCCTCAGTCCGGCGGCCGGGTCCGCGGCGAGCGCGGCCGCCCGGGAGCTCACACGACGGCCCCCTCCGGGGCGCGAGCGGCGATCCGCAGCAGCCAGTCCCGCCAGGCGTCGATGCCCTCGCCTGTACGGGCGCTGAGCACGATCCGCTCGACGTCGGGATGCACGACGTCGATGTTGTAGAGCAGCTTGTCGAGGTCGAAGTCGAGGTGCGGCAACAGGTCGATCTTGTTGACGATCACGAGCTCGCAGGCGCGGAACATGAGCGGGTACTTGAGCGGCTTGTCCTCGCCCTCGGTCACCGCGCTCACCATCACGCGCGCGTCCTCGCCGATCCGAAACTCGGCCGGGCACACGAGGTTGCCGACGTTCTCGACGAGCAGCAGGTCGATCTCGTCGAGCGGCAGCGCCGGGATCGCCGAGCGCACCATGTTCGCGTCGAGGTGACACTCGCCGCCGAAGCCCGTGCCCGTGTTCAGCTGGGTCACCGGCACGTGCAGTGCGGCCAGGCGGTCGGCGTCCATCGAACCCTCGACGTCGCCCTCGAGCACGCCTACGCGCACCCCCGGCAGGTCCGCGACGACCCGCTCGAGCAGCGTCGTCTTGCCGGCGCCGGGAGCGCTCATGAAGTTGACGACCTTAACCCCGGCTCGGTCGAAGTCCGCGCGGTTGGCGCCTGCGATCGTGTTGTTAGCGTCGAGCGCGTCCTCGACGATCCTCACCTTTGTCCGATGCACTGCGCCTCCTCGACCTCGATTGCTTCGACCTCGAACTCGTTCCCGCTCGCGATCTCGACGTCGCTCCCGGCGCATTGCGGACAGCGGAAGGCGGGGATCTCGATCGCCCACTCGTGCCCGCAGGACCTGCACGCGAGCCGCGCGTCGATCACCTCCTGCTCGAGCCTCGCCGCCTCGCACACGGTCCCGCGGGCGACGAACTCGAAGTAGAAGTCGAGCGTGTCCGGGACTACCTGGCGCATTTTCCCAACGCGGAGGTTGACGACTGTGACGCGCCGCCCGCGAGCGTGCTTGACGACCGTGTTGACGATCGCAGAGCTCAGCGACAGCTCGTGCATCAGTGGAGGCCCACTCTTACTCCGCCGGCGCCGCGTACGCCCCGGACTGCAGCTCGGAGACGGTCTCGACGACAAGGTCCACAGCCCGCTCGATGGCGTCCCGGACCGGCTCCGACAAACCCCAACCCATCTCCTCCACATCAGCCGGCTCGCACGCGATCACGACCACGCGTCCGGGCCACGCTCCGACCGACTTGACGAACCGGAGCACAGTCTGGGGGTCCATCGCGTGCGGGTTGATCACGTCGCCGTCCTCGATTCCGCCCGGTACCGATTCCTCTTCGGGCTCCATCACGTACAGCGTCCCGGGCTCGCCGCCCTGCTTCGAAACGTCGAGAATCACGAGCGCGTCGTAGCCGCGCATGACCTCGTAGGCCAAGTCGAGCCCGCCCGTTCCGGCGTCCATCACGTGGACGCCTGCGGGGAGCGGGCGGTCGGCCAGGCGCCGTGCCACCTCGCCCCCGAAGCCGTCGTCCCGGAGCCAGGCGTTGCCGACACCGGCGATCAGGATGCTCCGCAGCGGCTCTTCGGTCATGTGTCGATCACCTCCACTTCGGGGGCAAAGAAGTACAGAAAGCGTCCGGTCTCGCGCATCAGGTCCTGCCCCGGGTCGTCGTCGATCGTCACGCCCAGATGGGTCTTGCCGTCGTAGTCGGTGAGGATCCGCTCGATCGTCGCGGTGCGGCCGTCGAGCATCCGCGCCTGAATGTCGGCGTCTGGGCCGGGGCGGATCACCACCTTGAGGCCGCGGGCGAACCGCACGCCGTCGACGATCGCCTCGGGCTGGCCGGCGGCCGGATCCGGCAGGCCCGGCGGCTCGCTCGGCGGAACGGGCGTTTCGGGGTCGCGGATCTCGACGCGGCCGTGCAACGCGATGATGTCCTCGGGCGTCGCCGCCGCCGCGCGCTGGATCATCTCGCGCACCGCCGGATCGGCGGCCTCGATCTCGGCTCGCTCCGCGTCGCTCAGCACCTGCACGTGGAGCAGCAGGGCCTCCTCGATCTCGGTCGAGTCAAACAGGCCGCCGCGGCTCTCGGGGGCGATCTGGGGATGATCGGGCAACACGTAGGTGGTTCCGAGCACAGCGTCGTCGGCCTTGGCGGCCAGTACGGGATAGGTGTTGACGCTGGTCGGGGCGCTGTCGAGCGGGGAGCGGAACCGGCCGTGGGAGACGCGCACGAGCAGCTGCGTTGAGATCAACGAGCGGGCGAGCGCGCCGGCGCGGTCGAGCCCTGCCGCCACCTCGCACGTGTTGTGCACGCAGCAGCGCACGACCACAGACCCGTCGCCGCGCGTCTCGGAGCGAAGCGTCAGCCGGCCGCCGTCGAACTGGCTGGTCACGCGGTGCCCGACCGACACCGGCCCGAGCTCGACGCGGCGCTCGGCGGCCTCGTGGCGCTCGCCGCTCGGTGCCAGGTAGCGGAGCGTCGCCGTCAACGTCGCGTCCGCGTGGGCGGCGTCGGGGTCGACGACACACTCGAGTCGCGCGTGGTCGAACGCGCCCGGACACTCGGCGGCGTAGCTCGGCGGGTACACGATTCCGAACGGCGTGGGGGTAGCGTTCTTGGTCGCGCCCGGGGTGTACGGGTACAGCGCGTAGCCCTCCCACAGCAGCGAATCGACCAGCTCGTCGACGCCGTCAGACATCGCGGGCATCCTCGAGCAGATTTGCGATGCAGGCGTCGAGCGTGGCCAGGCCGCGGTCGAGCTTTGCCTTCTGGAGCGCCTCGAACGTTTGCGCGCGGACGGCAATCCAGGCCGTTCCCGGGTAGTAGTGCTCGATCGTCTCTCGCCACACCGACACTGGCATCCGGAAGTCGATCGACTTCGACCACGGGATCAGCACCATCTGCAGGCCGCCGTCGGCGCGGGGGTAGTAGATCATCCCGTTGAAGTGCAGCGCCAGCGGCGCCTGACCGTCCGGAAGCGAGTCCAGGTACTTGGCCGCGGCGAGCTCGAGGTCGTAGTGGCACGCGATCGGGACGGTGACCGTCGTCGTCCCGGTGAACGCGGGCACGAGCACGTCGAGCTTGGCCCACACGAGGCTGCGGGTCGTGACCGCCCACCGCTCGGGCGCGCCGAATAACTCGATCAGCCGCTCGCGGGTGGCGTCGTCGTAGCGGCGCCGGGCCGGCTCGATCATCAGCTGGATCGTGAGCGCGACCATGTACACCTCGCGGCCGTCGGGCTCGCTGACCTGGAGATCGAGCGTCAGCATCGGCGCGGCCGCGTACTTGACCGGGCGCGCACCGAGCACGGCGAACTCGAGATCGGGCGGCTCGTGCGCCGGGCGCTCCTGCGACATCGACTCGATGCTCACCGGGATCGACCGCTCCGTCAAGCGGGGACCGCCTGAGCGCGGAGGTCCGCGAAGAACTCCGCGACCGCCGCCTCGACGCCTGGGCCGCCGGAGATCCCCTCCCAGTGCGCCTTGATTGTTCCGGTCAGCGCGTAGCAGCGGTCGATCGGCGCGATCACGTACATCGGGGGATCCGCCAGCCGGTTGGCGATCAATCCCTCGATGTCCGGCTCGAGCCCCTCGAGCACCGGGTTGAGCTCTCGCATCCGGCTCCACGAATCGAAGTGGAGCTCGCTCTCGGTCGCGCCGCCGGGGCTCGGGTACATCGCGACCACGCACGCGGTGACCGTCGATTCCATGAAGAACGCCAGGCCGATCGGGATCTGGAAGCTCGCCCACAGATCGTCGGGGAGGTCGAGGCCCGGGAGCCACAGCGTCCGCATGCCCGTCGGCCGGTAGTCGCCCTCGCCCGAGCGCATCGCCCAGCACGCCTCGCACGCGCACACGATCCGGCGCTCGGACAGGGCGAGCAGATGCCGGTGATCCTCGCCGATTCCGATGCCGCACAGGTCGCAGGCCTCGGTGTCGACCGCCGGCTGGACCCGGCGACCCCGCCGGCGCGGGCGACCTCGGCGGCGCGAGCGACGATCGCGCCGGCGACCGCGCGAGCCCGCGCAGACCCGAGACGAGCCCGGCGCGCCGGCGCTTGGCGACCGCATCGTCGATCGGCCGGCGGCTGGGCGGGGGCCCACTCAATGCGCCAGCGCCACCTTCACGCGGCCCTGCTCTCGCAGCAGCGGCACCGGCTCGAGCTGGAGCTGATCGTCGTCGAGCGAGCGCCCAGCCCGCGGCAGGAAGAACGACCGTGCGCAGCTGGGGCACGCGAGTGCGCCCGCGGACAGCAGCCCGGTGCGGAGTGGAGCGCCGCAGCCGGCGCAACGATCGCGGTAGGCGAGCAACGTGCCCTCGACGTTGGCGACGACAAGATCGCTGCCGGCGACGGTGACCGACGCGAGCGATCCGTCTGCGAGCTCGCCGACCGACTCGACATCGAACCACGACGGCGCCGCCACGGGCGTCGCGATCACCATCGGGAGCTCCATCCCCGTCGGGCCGGTCGGCGCCATGCCGGTGACCATCGGCAGTCCCGGTCCGCCGGCGGTCTGCGGCGCCACCCCCTCGACCTCGAGGCCCTCGAGGTCAGGCGCCGCCTCCTCGAGCGCCTGCTTGATCGCGAGCTCGAGCGTCACCGACGACGCCGAGCAGTCCGAGCAGCTGCCGCGCAGGTGGATCCGCGCCACCCCGTGCTCGAGCGACAGCAGCTCGACGTTGCCGCCGTGGGACTCCATGTACGGGCGCACCGAGTCGAGCGCGTCCTGCACCCGCTGCTCGAGCGGGACCGGATGCAGGTCGTGGATCAGCAGCAGCGTCGACACCAGCGGGTCGTCGGCGAGCGAGGCCGCGATCCGCTCGCCGTCGGCGCCGGCGGCGAGCAGCGGTGTCGAGGATCCGCTCGAGGCCGGCGCCGTACATCTGCACGACCGCGGAGACGAGCTCCTCGGCCAGCTCGCGCGTGGCCGAGTCGCCGCTCGATTCGAGCTGTTCCTGGAGCTCCTGGACTCGTTCGACGAGCTGCTCGGGCCTCTCGGTCGAGTTCTCGGTGGCCGTGTCCATCGGCTACGCCATCGCCGTGGGCGTGTGCATCACCTTGCGGACCTTCCCCTTGCCGGTGTACATGTGCACGCCGCACGGCAGGCATGGATCGAACGACCGGACCGCCCGCATGATGTCGATGCCCTTGAAGTTCTCGGGTCCGTTCTCCTCGAAGATCGGCGTGTTCTGGACGGCGTCCTCGTAGGGCCCGGGAGTCCCGTAGACGTCGCGGGGGCTCGCGTTCCACGGGGTCGGCGGGTACGGCTGGTAGTTCGCGATCTTGCCCTCGTGGATCACCATGTGGTGCGACAGCACGCCGCGAGCGGCCTCGTGGAAGCCGCAGCTGACCGCGGTCTCGGGGACCTTGAAGTTGTTCCAGCTCTTGGTCCGGCCGGCCTGGACCTCCTTCATCGCGCGCTCGAGGTTGTGCAGCGCGATCAGCGCGCTGTACGCCTGGTGGTAGGTGCGGGCGCGGTCGCGCTCGATCGCGTTGGACTTCTCGGGCACGTTCCACTCGAGCTCCATCTCGGGCATGTTCGGCGAGCGCGGCAGCACCATCTGGATCGAGTGACCGGTCGCCTTGGCGTAGCCGAAGTCGACCAGTCCGGCCTTCGCCGTGCACCACTGGCGGGCGAACGGGCCACCGCCGGTGTCGCAGCAGACGTGGGTGTCGGTCCGCTTGTCGTAGATCCGCGGCGACACGACCCACGTGTACTTGTCGGTGAAGTCGCGCTTCTGCGGGCGCGGCAGCGTGACCTTGTTCCACGGGTGGTTCTTGTCGACAGGGTTGCCGAGCGGATCGTGGGTGACGAACGTCGGCTCGTTCTCCCACGAGTCGAAGTACGAGGACCCGAGCAGGATCCGGATCATCAGGTTGATCTCGACCAGGTCGGTCGAGATCAGCTCGCCGCCGATCGCGACGCCCGGAGTGATGTAGCGCTTGCGACCCCAGTCGGTCATGTTCCGGTAGTCGTAGTCGACGTAGTCCGGGTCGTCGAACGAGCCCCAGTTGACGAGGTTGGTCTCGCGGAAGCCGACCATGTCGTAACCCGGCAGCTCCTGGAGGAAGAAGTCGTACAGGTCGTCGTGCATCGGCACGCTGCGCTTGACGTAGTCGAAGTACCGCATCAGGCGCACGTAGTAGTCGGTGCACGTCTGATGGGTGATGTCGGCGCTGCAGCCGCCCGGCATGATCGTCGACGGGTGGGTGTGACGCCCGCCGAACAGGCAGTACATCTCGCGCGTGTACCGGGCGACGTGGAGCGTCTCGAGGTAGAACTCGCCGGTGAACGGGTTGAGCGCGCGCATGATGTCGGCGATCGTCTTGAACCCGTGGATGTCCTGCCCCGGCGCCGGCGTGTTCTCGGCCTTGGCGAGCAGCGTCGGGTTGGTCTCCTTGACCATCTGCTCGCAGAAGTCGACGTTCGCCATGCAGTCGTTGAAGATCGCGTGGTCGAAGATGTAGTCAGCGGTCTCGGCCAGGTTGAACGCCAGGTCGCCGAGCGCCGGCGGCTTGACGCCGTAGGCCATGTTCTGGTTCAGGCACGAGCACGTGCAGTGGTTGTCGCCGCAGATCCCGCAGATCCGACTCGTGATGAAGTGAGCGTCGCGCGGATCGATCCCCTTCATGAAGATGTCGAACCCGCGGAAGATCATCGAGGTGCTGTAGCACTTGAGCACCTGCTGGTTGGTGAAGTCGATCTCGGTGTGGATCCCGAGGCTGCCGACGATCCGGGTGATCGGATCCCAGGACATCTCCTTGACCATCACCTTCTGCTGTTCGGGCGTCTCAGTCGCCATCTGTTTCTCTCCTCAAGCTTGGATTTCCATTGACTGGGCCCCCACCCACCCGCTTACCACCTCTTCTCGTAGCCGGTGGTGAGCGTCTTGCCGCGCCGGCGCCACTCCGGCTCCTTGTCGTAGTTGTTCTTGATGTGGCGCTTGCGCATGTAGCGGACGATCGGTCCGTAGCTGAACTGGATGATCCTTTGGGCGGCTGCGCCCCACTTGTCCTCGTCCATGAACGGCATGTACTTGTCGGGGAACCCGGGCATCGTGCAGGCCATGCAGATGCCGCCGACGTTCGGGCAGCCGCCGACGCCGTTGACCCAGCCGCGGACGGGGACGTTGCACTTGACCACCGGCCCCTTGCAGCCGAGCTTGACCAGGCAGCGGTGGTCGGAGCCGTACTCGGTCGCGAACTCGCCCTGCTCGGCGAACCCGGCGCGGTTGCAGCTCTCGCGGACGGTGCGACCGAACAGCCACTTGGGGCGCAGCGCCTCGTCGAGCTCCGGCGCCGGCGCCAGGCCGGCGAGATGGAGCGCGAGGTACAGGAGCGTCTCGGTCATGTTGTCCGGCTGCGCCGGGCAGCCCGGGATGCAGACGATCGGCAGGCCGGCCTTCGACTTCCAGCTCCAGCCGAGGTAGTCGGGCACGCCCATCGCGCCGGTCGGGTTGTTCTTCATCGCCGGGATGCCGCCGTAGGTGGCGCAGGTCCCGACGGCGACGACCGCCGCCGCCTTCGGCGCGAGCCGGTCGATCCACTCGTTCATCGTGATCGGCTGGCCGTTCTCCGGGTTCACCGCGAAGCCGGTCCAGTGGCCCTCGCCGTTGATCTCCTCGTTGCCGAGCGAGCCCTCGATCACGAGCACGAACGGGTCGAGCTTGCCCTTCTCGGCGTCGAACCACGCCTGCGCGTACTCCTGGCCGACGGCGTAGTCGACCACCTGGTTGTGGACGACGACCTTCGGCATTCCCGGGATCGCCTGCAGGATGATGTCCTCGAGGCTCGGGTTGGTCGCCGAGGTCATCGCGACCGAGTCGCCCTCGCAGCTGAGGCCGGTGGTCATCCACAGGACGTGCGCGGTGACCGCCTCGGTCTTCTTCTGCTTCGCGTACGGATTGCTAACGCCGACATTCCGTCTCCTCTCGCTCTCTCTCAACAGATCCGCGGCAGCGGATCCCCGACCAGCTGATCCATCACCCGCCTGCCGCCAAAGCTCGTCTGCACCAGCACCATCCCGGGCGGCTCCGTCCGCACCTCGCCGATCTCCGCCGCGTCCTCGCACCCGGGCACCGACCGGATCGCCTCCAGCGCTCGCCCGGCGGCTTCCGGCGCCACGAACGCCACCAGCTTGCCCTCGTTCGCGACGTACATCGGGTCGATCCCGAGGATCTCGGCGGCGCCGGCCACGTCCGGCCTCACCGGGACCTCGCGCTCGCGCACGATCATCGCCACCGAGGAGGCGCGCGCGAGCTCGTTCAGCACCGACGCCACGCCGCCGCGGGTCGCGTCGCGCAGGCACCGCAGCTCGGGGCCGACCGCGTCGAGCAGCGCGTCGACTGCCGGCCACAGCGATCGCGTGTCGGACTCGATCTCCGCGTCGAGCTCGAACTCGCCGCGCGCGAGCATGATCGCCGTGCCGTGCTCGCCGATGCTGCCCGACAGCAGGATCCGGTCCCCGGGCCGGAGCGCCGCCGGCGACAGACGGGCGCGCGGGTCGCGACGGCCGATCCCGGTCGTGCAGACGTACATCCCGTCGGCGTGACCGCGCTCGACGACCTTCGTGTCGCCGGCGACGATCTCGACGCCCGCCTCGCGCGCCGCCCGCGCGATCGCGTCGACCTCGGCGCGCAGCTCGTCGGCGCCAAGCCCCTCCTCGAGGATCAGCGACAGGCTCAGCGCGAGCGGCCGCGCGCCGGACACGGCCAGGTCGTTGACCGTCCCGTTGACCGCCAGCTCGCCGATCGAGCCGCCGGGGAAGCGCAGCGGCTTGACGACGTAGGAGTCGGTGGTCAGCGCGAGCTCGACGCCGTCGACCTCGACCGCGCCGGCGTCGGCGAGCTCATTGAGCGCCTCGGACGCGAACGCCGGCGCCAGCAGCCCCTCGATCAGGCTCTGGGTCGCCTTGCCGCCGGCGCCGTGCGCCATGTTGATCCGCTCGTCGCGGAACTTGGCGCGCTTGGCGCGTGCCGTCTCGATGATCCCGAGGATCTTCTGCTCGCGCTCCGAGACGACAGCGGGATCGCTCATCACACCACTTCCCGCTCCCGAGCAGAAGCGTGCGCTTTGCGCCTGCGCGATCACACGACCTCCCGCTCGCGCGCGAAGCGGCCGAAGTTGTAATACGCGGCGCACGCGCCCTCGGAGGACACCATGCAGGTGCCGATCGGACGCTCCGGCGTGCACGCGGTCCCGAACACCTTGCACTCCCACGGCTTGATCACGCCCTTGAGCACCTCGCCGCACTGACACGCCTTCGGGTCGGCGACGCGGACGCCCGGGACGCTGAAGCGAAGCTCGGCGTCGAGGTCGGCGTAGGCCTCGGACAGCCGCAGCCCGCTGTGGGAGATGAACCCGAGCCCGCGCCACTCGAAGTGCGGGCGCAGCTCGAACACCTCGGCCATCACCTCGAGCGCGCGCAGGTTGCCCTCATACGGGACGACGCGCTTGTACTGGTTCTCGACCTCGCATCGCCCGTCGGCGAGCTGGCGGAGGATCATCTCGACCGCCTGGAGGATGTCGAGCGGCTCGAACCCGGCGATCACGACGGGCTTGCCGTAGTCGGCCGGGATGAACTCGAACGGCCGCGCGCCGACGACGGTCGACACGTGGCCCGGCCCGATGAACCCGTCGAGGCGCAGGTCCGGCGACTCGAGCAGCGCCCGCAGCGGCGGCACGATCGTCACGTGGCTGCACATCACCGAGAAGTTCGGTACGCCCTCGGCGCGCGCGCGCTTGAGCGTCAGCGCGGTCGAGGGCGCGGTCGTCTCGAACCCGATCGCGAAGAACACGACCTCGCGGTCGGGGTTCTGCTTGGCGATCCGCAGCGCGTCGAGCGGCGAGTAGACCATCCGGATGTCGGCGCCGGCGGCCTTGGCCTCGAGCAGGCTTCCGTCCGAGCCCGGGACGCGCATCATGTCGCCGAAGCAGGTGAAGATCACGCCGTCTTCGTGAGCGACCGCGATCCCGTCGTCGACCCGGCCCATCGGGATCACGCACACCGGGCAGCCGGGGCCGTGGACGAGCTCGACGTTGGCCGGCAGCAGGTCGTCGATGCCGTACTTGTAGATCGAGTGGGTGTGACCGCCGCACACCTCCATCAGCTTGTAGTGGCGGCCGGGCTCGACCAGCGACAGGATCTCCCCCGCGACGGCACGGCCGAGCTCGGCGTCGCGGAACTCGTCGACGAACTTCATACGGCGCGCTCGAGTTGCGCGAGCGCGGTTCCGGCGTGGACGAGCAGGCGGTCGCCCGGCGCCACCGGCTCGACCAGCGCGGTCTCGACCGTCTCCCGCACCCCGTCCTCGCGCTCACACAGCGCCAGCCCGCGGTCGTCGTCGACGCGCACGACCGTCATCGGCACGCCGTCGTCGCCGCAGGTGATGCAGTGCTGCGAGCCGCAAGCCTCGCCGCGAAGAATGGGATCCGAGCCGTACGGCGAGCCGCCGCTCACTCGATCACGCTGGCCTTCAGCTCCTCGAGCTCCTGCTCGTAGTCGGCGCCCATCCGCACGAGCAGATCGCGGGTCGCGCGCGCCTCCTCCTCGTCGACCTTCGAGATCGCGAAGCCGACGTGGATCAGGACCCAGTCTCCTGGCCGGACCCCGCCGCCGTCGTCGTCGAGGAGTCCGACGTTGACGTTGCGGCGTACTCCTGCGACGTCGACTTTGGCCAGTCTATTCAGGTCATCGACGATCTCGATGACCTGCCCTGGAATCGCCAGGCACACGCCCGGTGTTCTACCACTCGAGCGCGTCCGATTGTGAACGCCTGTAAGCCGGGTTACCAACGGACGTCGGACGTGGTGTGCGGCTCGATCCGAGAGGCATAGACTGGGCTCGGCGTCGGGAGGTCGAGAGTCGAGAGAGGTGTGACGTTTCCGTCGAAGACCGAGGGGGAGTCCAGGCCGGACCGTTGCGGTGGCGCCGCCATCCGCACCTGGTGGCGGACGAGCCGGAGTCGATCGCGCTCTACACCTACCTGCTCGACTCCGACGACGAGCTGGCCGAGGAATTCGACGTCCGCGCGCGGATCGCCGCCCGGCAGCTCGCGACCGCCCGGGTGCTCCAGGTCGCGGTCGGCGCGTGCGACCTCGCGCCGTGGTTCGAGGCCGCGCGGCAGGGCTCCGGGCTGCTGATCCTCGACGGCCTGCTCGCGGTCGAGATCCGCGTCGGCGGCCGCACGTCGGCCGAGCTGGTCGGCCCCGGCGATCTGCTCCAGCCGCTCGGTCCCGCGGCGGATCAGCTGCTCGTGAGCACGTGCGGCTGGCGGGCGCTTGCGCCCGACCCGGCTCGCGGTGCTCGACGGCGATTTCGCCGATCGCGTGCGGCCGTGCCCGCAGATCGCCCGCATCCTCACGCGTCGCGCATGCCGGCGACCGCTCGAGCTCGACGTGCTGCGCGCGATCACCTCCCAGCCGCGGCTCGAGGTTCGCCTGGTCCTGCTGCTGTGGCACCTGGCCGCGCGCTGGGGGCGGGTCGAGCCGACCGGGGTCCGGCTGTCGCTGCCGCTGACGCACCGTCTGCTCGGGCAGCTGGTCGCGGCCGAGCGCCCGTCGATCTCGCACGCGCTCAAGCGACTCGCGCATGCCGGCCTCGTGACCGGCGCCACCGACGACCTCCACTTGCACGACAGCCTCGAGCACCAGCTCGAGGCGCTGACCGAACGCGACCCGGGGCTGACCGAGCGACCCGTGGCGCATCAGCGAAGGGCCCGCCGACCGATCGCGTAGAGCATGATCGCGGCCGACCGGCATCCGGTGAACGTGCTGTGGCTGACCAGCGGGCTCGGCTGTGACGGCGACTCGGTCGCGATGACCGCGGCGCGCAACCCGAGCTTCGAGGACCTGATCCGCGGCTGCTTCCCGGGCGTGCCCCCGCTCGTCATCTACAACCCGCTGCTCGCCTACGAGACCGGCGACGAGTTCATGCGCGCGTGGTTCGACGCGGCCGCCGGCAGGCTCGAGCCGTTCATCCTCGTGCTCGAGGGCTCGGTTCCGAACGAGGAGATCAGCGGCGAGGGCTACTGGGCGACGCTGGGCGTCGACCCGGTGAGCGGCGAGCCGATCTCCACGTGCACGTGGATCGACCGGCTCGCGCCCCGCGCCGCCGCGGTGCTGGCGCTCGGCACCTGCGCCGCGTTCGGCGGCATCCCCGCGATGCGGAACAACCCGACCGGCGCGATGGGGCTGCGCGACTACCTCGGTGCGAGCTGGACCTCGCGCCGCGACGTCCCGATCATCAACCTCCCCGGCTGCCCGGTACAGCCCGACAACATCACCGAGACGCTGCTGCATATGGCGATGTTCGTCGCCGGCGCGGGCCCGATGATCGACGTCGACGACCAGGGCCGGCCCCGCTGGCTGTTCGGCAGGACCGTTCAGGAGGGCTGCGACCGCGCCGGCTTCGCCGAGCAGGGGGAGTATGCGCGTACGCCCGCCGACCACCGCGGCTGCCTGGTGAAGCTCGGCTGCAAGGGCCCGGTGGCGATGTGCAACGTCCCGCTCCGCGGATGGGTGGGCGGCGTCGGCGGCTGCCCCAACGTCGGTGGCATCTGCAATGCGTGCACGATGCCGGGCTTCCCCGACAAGTTCATGCCGTTCATGGACGCTAACCCGCTCGGGCTGCTGGCTTCGAGGGCGGCGCGCTTCAGCTACGGGCCGGTGCTTCGGCGGCTGCGCCGGCACGCGATCCGGCACAATTTCGACCACGAGCCGAGCTGGCGCGCGCCCGGCGGCGAGCTGACCAGCGGCTACAAGCCACGGTGGTGAGGTTCTGAGATGCCGGTCTCGGTCGTGTTCGTGTGCGAGATCTGCGGAGCCCGGCCCGATCCCGAGACGCAGGTGGCGCTCGAGCGACAGCTGCTCGATCTGCGCCACGGCGAGTACGTCGACGCCGAGCCCGGGCGCTGGCTGACCTGGCACGGACGTGGCATGTACGGGCCGCAGCGCTACGCCTGCGGTGCGCATCGGGGCGAGCTCAAGGCGGTGGTGCGCGAGCACTACGGCACGCTCGGCTGGCACCCGTGGGCGCAGGGGCCGCATCCGTGGGCCGGGCGACGAGGGACCGACCGCGCGCGAGCGCTGGCGCGCTCGCTCCGCTCGACGTTCGGCGCGCCCGGGTAATCGAGAGCACTGGCCGATTGACTCGATCCCCGGGTCGGGCTAGGTTGCAGGGCCTGCGGCAGTTCTGGTTCTCACTGAGCGCCGCGCAGCGGCGCACGCTGGTGATGATGATCGCGGTCGTCGGCGGGCTGCACGTGCTCGGGTTCGCGTCGCTGATCGCGCTGGTGGCGCCCGCGCATTACCGTCTCGGAAGCGCCGGCGCGTTCACGATCGGGATCGGGGTGACCGCCTACACGCTCGGCCTGCGCCACGCGTTCGACGCCGACCACATCTCGGCGATCGACAACACGACGCGCAAGCTGATGGCCGAGGGCAAGCGCCCGATGAGCGTCGGCTTCTGGTTCTCGCTCGGGCACTCGACGATCGTGTTCGCGCTCGCGCTGCTGATCTCGATCGGCGTCCGCTCGCTCGACGGGCCGGTCAAGAACGACAGCTCGAACCTGCACCAGGTCACGAGCTGGATCGGCATGCTCGTCTCCGGGTCGTTCCTGTACGTGATCGCCGCGCTCAACGTCGGGATCCTGCTCGGGATCATCAAGGTGTTCCGCGAGATGCGAGCGGGCCTCTACGACGAGCAGGAGCTCGAGGAGCAGCTGAACAAGCGCGGGCTGATGAACCGCCTCCTCGGCCGGCTCACGAAGACCGTGACCAAGCCGACGCAGATGTACCCGATCGGCGTGCTGTTCGGGCTCGGGTTCGACACCGCCACCGAGGTCGCGCTGCTCGTGCTCGCCGGCGGCGCCGCCGGTGCAGGCTTGCCGTGGTACGCGATCCTGTGCCTGCCGATCCTGTTCGCAGCCGGCATGTCGCTGATGGACTCGATCGACGGGTCGTTCATGAACTTCGCCTACGGCTGGGCGTTCTCGAAGCCGGTTCGCAAGGTCTTCTACAACATCACGATCACCGGGCTGTCGGTGGCGGTCGCGGTCGTGATCGGGACGATCGAGCTCGGTGGCCTGGTCGCGTCCGAGCTCAACCTGTCCGGCTCGTTCTGGAACTGGTTCGAGAACATCAACATCAACATGCTCGGGTTCGTGATCGTCGGGATGTTCGTCGTCACCTGGGCGATCGCGCTGTCGGTGTGGCGGTACGGGCGGATCGAGGAGCGCTGGGGCGCCTCGATCGACCAGCTCTAGTGGCCGGGACAGAGGTGGCGCGTTATCGCCACCACGGCCGGCGCCGGATTGTCGCGACCTCAGCCGCGGGACGGACGAGCTCGCCGAGGTGCTCGGCGAGGTGATCGAGGTGCTCGCACAGCCAGACGCCGTAGTACGAGCCCGACGAGCTGTCGACGACCCCCGCCGCGGCCAGCGATGGCGGCGCGAGCTCGGACACGGCCCTGTGATCCGGCTTGCCGACCTGCTCGGCGAGCTCCTCGTACCAGGACGCGAGCGTCGCGGTGCGGCGCTCGAGCACCGCGCGGGCCACGTCGAGGCCGGCGGCGTCGCCCGGCAGCTCCGCCACGGCGTGCGCGGTGAGGCGGAGCCGGAGCGAGCCGCCGACAAGGCGCCACAGGTCCTGCTTGGCGACGTGCTTGGTTCCCTGCTCGGCAAGGAGGCCGCGCAGCCCCTCGTCGAGGCGGAGTCCCGCGGTCCCAGCGGCGACTCCCGTGTCGGGCTCGTCGCCCCGAGCGCCTGACGCCCACTGGACCGCCTGGGTCAGATATGACGCGCCCGTGCGGAACGCGTCCGCGAGATCGTCGCCGACGACTCCGGCCACACCGCGCGGCCAGAACAGCGTGCCGATCACGACGCTGACCGCGCATCCGAGCGCCACGTCCTCGATCCGTACGACGCCGACCTTCCATCCGACGGGTACGAGGAGGTTGAACAGCACGGCGACCATGACCGTGAAGGCGGCCTGGCCGATCGCGAACGGCGTCGTGCCGGGCGAGTACGCGGCCACGAACACCGCGATCGGGAACGCGATCCACAGCGCGGTTTCGTCGGTTCCGATCGCCAGCACGAGCGCCCCGCCGATCACGAAGCCGAGCGCGGTTCCGGCGATCGCGCGGACCGCGGTGGCGCCGGTCGCCGACGCGTTCGTCCGCAGGACCGACAGCGTTCCGAGCACCACCCAGAAGCCGTGCTGGACGCTGATCACATCGGCGACGGCGACCGCCACGGCGAGTGCGACTGCTCCCCGGATGCTGTTGACGAACCAGACCGAGCGCAAGCTCGCGTGGGTGTGCGCCGCGGTCGCGACGCTCGACACCCGCTGCACGGTCCGCGCCGCGGCGGTCGATCCGCCGTACCACCGTCGCCGCCGCGCCTCGAGCCACTCGGGATCGGCGAGCCGGCAGGCGATCAGCGTCTCGTAGGCGGCGCCGATGACGGCGACGGCGATACCGTGGGCGTGAAACGAGATCTGGGCGGCTTCGCGGAATTGGTCCCCCCGCTCACCCACCTGCCCACCCGGGTTCAGTGCGCGCGAGGGTGGGTCGGGGGGCGGGTAGGGGTCTAATTCCCGGAGCTCCGCGACGGACGCCGCCTGGCAGCGCTCGAGCTTGTCGATGTCCGGACGGGCGGCGCCCCCGGCGAGCAGGGTGGCCGTGTCACGCAGCACCGCACTCGAGGTCGCGACGAGGTCGCGGTCGTACGCCGCAGCGTGGGTGAGGTCGTGCTGCTCGCGGACCGCGTCGGCGATCAGAGAGGTGCACCACTCGAGCAGCTCGACGCCGTTCGCGAGGGCCTGGTCGGTGGCGGCGAGTCCGGTCGGGCGATATGGGGCCGCCGTGAATCGCGCCAGCAGCTCCCCCTTGGCCGCCATTGCGGTCGGAAGGTAGTCCGCGGCGGGCTCGCCGCGCAGCGCCGCGTCGAGCTCGTCCGCGAGCGTATTCGCGAGCTTCGACGCCGCGGCGCTCAGCTGATTGCCGCCGCTGGTTCGCGGCGAGAACAGAAGCACGGCGGCGGTACCGCAGACCGACGCGAGCCACCAGCCGATGAGGCGGTCGGGGATCATGCTCACCGTCCCGAACGACGCCGCCGGCAAGACGTAGGCGAGTAGCGCGCCGATGGCCCCCGAGGCCGCATTGGGGCCGGTGATGCCCGCGAAGAACACCGCGAACGTGACGGGTACGGTGACGACCGCGGCCACCACGGTCGACGAGCTCACGATCGTGCCGATCGTCAGCAGCACGCTCCCGGCGAGCGCGAGCGCGAGGTGGGCCAGGACCTTGTCGCGCCACGTCCCGGCGAACGACGCCAGCACCAGGGTCGCGAAGGTGCCGAATACGGCGAACGTCGCCATCTGGGGATTGCCGAACACCGCGTGCGTCAGCGCGAACAGGCCGCTGGCGACGACCATCGCGCGCACCGCGCGCATCGCCGCCGGGACCGACCAGCGCGGGATCCAGTCAGATGGCTTCATCTCGGGCTCAGCGTATCCGGGTGGTGCTCGGATGCGGTTGCGCGGGTTGCGCGCGCAGTTACGGCGCGAGGCTCCGGGCGGGTTCGCGCAGGGAGGCGTCCCATAACGACTCCTGCGCGCAGCGCGCGAACAGCCACAGCCGGACCCGCCCGCGATCGAGCTCGAGCAGCTCCGCCATCCGCTGCGCCAGGCCGGCGGGGTCGGTGGCGAGGCGCTCGTCGCAATTGAGCATGTGCTGGACGGGATCGAAGGCGGGGTCGCCGACGAACGGCTTGAGGTCGATTACCAACCACGGCTCGCGCCGGGAGGAGAGGACGTTGCCGGCGTGCAGATCGGTCGACAGCAGCACGCTCCGGTCGGCGGTGTTCGGCAGCTCGCGGAGGATCTCGACGCCTGCTCGCGCGAGCCCGGAGTCAAAGCCGCCCGCACCGTGCCCGAGGCTCATCTCGGTGTTCGTCGCCCACTCGTCGCACATGCTCTGAAGCGAGCCGAACGGATGGCCGGGCGGCGGCTCGTGCTCCCACAGCCGGCGCATCAACCCCGCGATGACCGCATCCTGGTGAGGCTCGGGGACGGAGTCCTTGAGCTGGACGCCCGGCACGCAGCGCTCTAGCAGGAGCGCGGTCGTGTGCTCGAGCACCCGCGTCGCGAAGCAGCGCACGGTGCCGTCACCGTCCCAGAGCCGCAGGGCTTCGGCTTCGTGCTCGGCCTCGCGGTGACGCCATCCGACCTTCAATGCGAGCTCGTCTCCCGCCGCGTTCCTCGCCGGCGCGACCCACGCGCTCTGGCCGCCCGGGAGGTACGGGTCGCCGAGCTCGAGCTCCCACTCCGACGCGAGCATCGCGACCCGCTCCGGCAGCGCCGCCAGCCACTCGCACCGCTCCGGAGAGCCGTCCTTCTCGGCGGCTTCCCGGAGCTGCGGCGGAATCTGAGTCCTCGTCATGCCGGCCGGTTCACCGTTCGCACGCCGCCAGCATCCCGAGCCGATCATAGGTGCTGCTGGGGCGTGGTCGAGACGCGGTCGGATGAACGGCGGCCACCTGGAGCGTGCGGTCGTGGCTCGCGGGCGGATGCGGGCGCGCGGTGGCGACGGACGCTCACCTGCATGGACTGACAACGGGCACGTGTGGCGCGGACGATGTCGGGGCGCATGTCCCACGTGCACCCTCTGACATAGTTCGGCCGGGTGGCGCCGAATGTCAGGTTGTGCATGTTCCGCCGGGTGGTCTCTGAGTCCGCGCGCCTGCCCACGTCCACGGGCCTGCCTATGTCTGGGCGCTTGGCGCCCGGGCGGCCCCGCGGTCTCGAACCGCTACGCCGGCAGCGCGACGGCGCGCTCGCGCAACTCGGTCAGACCGGTTTCGATGCCCGCGGTGAGCACATCGATGTCCGCGGCGTGATCGCGGTCGCCGGTGACGCCGAAGTACAGCCCGCCGTCGTAGGAGAAGATCGCCACCACGATCCGGATCGTGCCGGCGATCGGGACGTAGGGGTAGGACTCGAGCAGCCGGCGGCCGAGCGCCTGGACGGGTCGCTGCGGGCCGGGGACGTTCGTCGTGGCGGTGTCCATGTTGAGGCGGGCGGAGCGAGTCATGACGCGGCTTCCGAGCGCGAGCAGCAGCGGCGGTGCGAACCCCGACAGCTGCGCCAGCGTATCGCCGGCGACGGCCTGCCCAGACGACTTGATCTCGTCCATCTCCTCCCGGATGACCGCCAAGCGCTCGGCGGGGTCGTCGAGCCCTACGGGTAACCGCGCGAACACGGCCGACACGCGGTTGTTGTAGACGCCGCGCTCGCCGGCAAGCCTGACCGACACCGGGACCATCGTGCGGACGGTTCGCCGCGGCCCGATCGCCTCGCCCCGCACGACCAGCAGGTCACGGAACCCGTTGGTCACGATCGCGAGCACGACGTCGTTGACGGTGCCGCCGAGCGCGGAGCGGACTTCCTTGACCACGTCGAGCCGCGCGCTCGCCCAGCTCCACACGCGATGCGGTCCGATCGGACCGGTTAGCGAGGACGCCGACGGTCGCAGCGCCGGCGCCGCCGCCGCGAGCGCTCGCATCATCCCGACCGTTCCGCGCGCGAGCTCCGAGCGGGCCCTGACCGCGGCGCTCGCCTGCGCGGCTGGATGGAGCACGCGGTGGGACGCTCCCCGGACGAACAGCTCGACGTTCGACGGCTCGGGGCGTGCATGCCACGAGGCCGCCGGCGCGGTCCCCGCGTCGTCGCCGAACATCACCGACATCAGATCCGTGGCCGCGACGCCGTCGACCATGCAGTGATGGACCTTTGACAACAGCGCCCAGTGCCCGTCCGCGAGACCCTCGACCATCCAGATCTCCCACAGCGGCCGGGCGCGATCGAGGTGCTGGGAGAACACGCGCGCGGCCATCGTCCGCAGCTGCGCGGTCGTGCCCGGCGGGGGCACCGCGGTGTGCCGGAGGTGGTAGGCGACGTCGAAGTAGGGATCGTCGACCCACATCGGCTCGCTCACACCGAGCGGCACGAACCGCACCTTCTGGCGGTAGCGCGGGGTGTGGTGAAGCTTCCCCCGACCATCTCCGACAGCTCGTCGAACGACGGCGCCGGGCCTTCGAAGATGCTCACCCCACCGATGTGCATCGGTGTGACGTCGTTCTCGACGTGGAGGAAGGTCGCGTCCTGAGCGCTCATCGACTGCATGTCGTCTCCTCGCACCGCTCGAGCAGCCGCTCGAGCTCGCGGTACACCTCCGGGTTCACCGCCATGCCGCAGTGGCTGCCGTCGATCTCGAGCCATTCGGCGGCGGGATCCAGGCACGCGCGCCAGTCGACGATCGCGTCGCTGCGCGAGTACACCGCGACCGCCGGCGCGTCCTCGCGCAGCGGCGCCTTGAGCAGGGCGCGGAACTCGGAGCAGCAGTCGCCGTCCCGGCACTCGTTCGTGAACAGCCCGCGGACGCCGATGTCGCCGAGAAACGCCACCGAGCGCACGGTGCGCAGCACCGACGGCGACAACGCGAGCTGGTCGAGCACCGGCGAGCCGAGCGTCATCAGGGCCGCGACCTGATCGGGATGCCTGGCCGCGAGCGCGCGGGCGAGCGTGCCGCCGCGGCTCTGGCCGATCACGACGGCGGGCTCCCCGAACGCCTCGAGCACCGTGCCAAGCCGGTCAAGCTCGCGGCCGGCGCACCCGACGTTGAAACGGATGCCGCTGGTGCGCACCTCGTGTCCGCGGCGGCGCAGCCATCCGGCGAGCACAGTCAGTGAGGCGTCGCCGGCGAGGAACCCGGGGATCAGGAGCACTCCCTGCCGGCGGTCGCGCTGCTCGGCCGGCTGCGCGGGCGGGTCGCCGGAGGGGTGGGCGGACGGGTGGGCAGGGGCCCAAAATATCGTGTCGGTGAGGAGCCGCGCGAATTCGGGCCAGAACCGGAGCTCGTACCCGAGCGGCGCGCTCACGCCTCGTCTCCGTCGAGCTCGAGGATCAGCTTGCCGGTGTTGTCGCCGCGGAACAGCATCAGGAACACCTCCGGGAACCGATCGAGCCCGCCGCGGATGACGTCCTCGCGCGAGCGGAGCTCGCCGCTGTCGCGCCACGCTGCGAGTTGAGCCACGCCCTCGGGGTAGCGCTCGGCGTAGTCGAACACGAGGAAGCCCGTCATCGACGCGCGGGCCACGAGCAGCTGCATATAGTTCGCGGGCCCCCGAGGTGGCTGCTCGGCGTTGTACTGGGAGATCGCGCCGCAGATGACTACGCGCGCGCCGCGGGCGATCCGGCGGAGCACCTCGTCGAGGATCTCACCGCCGACGTTGTCGAAGTACACATCCACGCCGTCGGGAGCATGCTCACGGAGCTGGGCGCGCACGTCCCCGCGCTTGTAGTCGATCGCCGCGTCGAAGCCGAGCTCCTGGGTGAGCCACTCACACTTCTCGGGGCCGCCGGCGATCCCGACCACCCGGCAACCCTTGATCCGGGCGATCTGGCCGGCCACGCTCCCGACCGCTCCGGCGGCGCCCGACACGACGACGGTCTGCCCGGGCTCGGGCCGCCCGATGTCGAGCAGCCCGAAGTACGCGGTCAATCCCGTCATCCCGAGCACGCCGAGGTGGACCGGGGCCGGTGCGAGCGTGCTGTCCACCCGGGTGATGCCCCGGCCGTCCGAGATCGCGTACCGCTGCACGCCGAACGTCCCGAACACGAGATCGCCGACCGCATGGTCCGGATGCCGGGAGTCGACCACGCGGCCGATCCCGCCGGCTCGCATGACCTCGCCGATCCCGACCGGCGGAACGTACGAGCGACCCTCGTTCATCCATCCCCGCATCGCCGGATCGAGCGACAGGTGCTCGAGCTGGACGAGGAACTGCCCGTCCGCGGGCTCGGCCGCGGGTTCCTCAACGTACTCCCAGTCCGACGGCTTGGGCAGGCCGACCGGTCGCGCCGCCAGGCGCCACTGCGCGTTCGTAGGCGTCATCGGACGAGCCTACTTGAACGCTCTGATGCCTCCCGCTCGTGGTGTCACTCTAATGCCCGGCGTTCGCTGCGACCCTGCGGCGCCGGCGCTGGACGGCGACCGCGACCGCGCCCGCGAGCGCCACCAGCGCGGCGATCGCCAACGATCCCTGGCGCGCAAGGTCGAGGGCGCGATCGAACGAGTTCCAGAACACGTACCCGAGCAGCGAGCACGCGAGCGCCCACAGGCCCGCGGCCGCGACCGTCGCCGGCACGAACCGCCGCGCCGGCATCCGCGAGGCGCCGGCGATGAACGGGGTGAGCGCGCGTACCGCTCCGATGAAGCGGCCGAACACGATCGTCTTGCCCCCGTGGCGGGAGAAGTACCGCTCGACGCGCTCGATCCGCTCCGGGGTGAGCTTGACCCGGTGACCGTGCTCGAGCAGGAAGCCGCGGCCGAGCCGGCGGCCGAGGGCGAACGACAGCAGGTCGCCGGCGACCGCGCACGCCCACACCAGCGCGATCAGTGGGACGAGCTGGATCTCGCCCTGGCCGGCGGCGACGCCGCCGAGGATCACGGCAAGCTCCCCCGGGGCGATCAGGCCGATGCCGGCGCCGGTCTCGAGGAACGCCATCACGCCGACGAGCGCGTACGTATACGGGCCGAGCGTGGAGCCGACGCTGCGAACGGCGTGCTCGAGGTCGGGGGGCCCGCCGAGCAGCGCCACGATCGCAATCGCCGCCGCGACCAGCCCGACGACGAGCGCCCACCGCCAGGGGCTTCCCATCACCGGGATCGGGTTCCTCGCGAGCATCCCGGTCAGGATCGCCCGCGAGCGCCACCGGCGCCATGGGGTCTAGCGTGTATGTGTGACCGGTTCGGGCGCGGGGTCGGCGGCTTGCGGCCCCGGGAGCGAGCCCGCGTGGGCGCGGCGCCGCGGCTGACCGCCAAGAGGCTCGCCACCGTCGTGACGGCGAGGACGACCACGATCACCGCGAGTGACAGCGCGGTCGACAGTTCCGGCACCGAGTCGTGGTGCAGGTGCGCGAAGTGGAGGATGAGCTTGACGCCGATGAATGTCAGGATCACCGACAGGCCGACCGACAGGTAGACGAGCCGGTCGAGCAGCCCGGCCACGAGAAAGAACAGCGCGCGCAGGCCGAGCAGCGCGAACACGTTCGCGGCGAGCACGATGTACGGATGTTGGGTGACCCCGTAGACCGCGGGGATCGAGTCGAGCGCGAACAGGAAGTCGGTCGTTCCGATCGCCAGCAGCACGATGAACAGCGGCGTCACGATCCGGCGCCCGTTCACCCGGGTGACGATCCGGCCGCCGTCGTAGCGGTCGGTCAGCGGCAGCCGCCTGCGTGCCAGCCCCACCACCGCGTTGTCGGTGACCGATGGATCCCGGTCGCGATGGCGGAACAGCTGCACGGCGGTCGCGATCAGCGCGATTCCGAAGATCAGGAACATGAACGAGAAGGTTGCCAGCAGCGCGGCGCCGAGCGCGATGAAGATCGCACGGAGCACGAGCGCGAGAGCGATGCCGATCGCGAGCGCGCGGGGCTGGTGCTCGGCCGGCACGGCGAACGCGCTCATGATGATCACGAACACGAACAGGTTGTCGACCGACAGGCTCTTCTCGACCACGTAGCCGGCAAGGAACTGCGACCCAAGGCCCCAACCCCCGAGCAGCCCGAGACCCACTCCGAACGCGAGCGCGGCGGCGACGTAAACGAGCGACCAGATGGCCGCCGTGCGGAAGCTCATCGCCGGTCAGGGCTCGACGAGCCCGTGCCGGATCGCGTAGCGGGTCAGCTCCACGCGGTCGTGCATGCCGAGCTTCTCGAGGATGTTCGTCCGATGGCGATCGACCGTCTTCTCGCTGATCACGAGCGCCTCGGCGATCTCCTTGGTGCTGTAGCTCTCTGCGATCAGCTTCACGATCTCGGTCTCGCGCGCAGTGAGCGGGTCCTCGCGCACCGGCGCATCGTTGCGCGCGCTGTGCAGCAGGTCGCGGATCAACGGCGTCATCGCCCCCGGGTATAGGAACCTCTCTCCGCGCATCGCCGCGCGGCAGGCCTCGACGAGGTCGCGATCAGCGACGGTCTTGAGCACGTATCCGGACGCGCCGGCCTTCAACGCCTCGTACAGGTAGCGCTCGTTCTGGTGCATCGACAGCATCAGGATGCGCAGCCCGGGACGGCGGCGGTGAAGCTCGCGCGCCGCCTGAAGCCCGGTCATCCGCGGCATCGAGATGTCGAGGATCGCGAGGTCGACCTCGGGCTCGAGCGCACGCTGAATCGCCTCGGCGCCGTCGCCCGTCTCGGCGACGACTTCGAGGTCCGGCTCGGCGTCGAGCACCAGGCGCAGGCCGCGCCGGACGAGCGCGTGGTCGTCGGCGAGCAGCACCCGTGTCTTCAGCGGCGTCATTGCTCGGTTTCCGTCTCGGCGTTCGTCTGGAGCGCGACGTTTCGTCCGTTCGCCGTGGGGACCTCGAGGCGCACGCGAGTACCGCCGGCCACCGGGTCTGCGTCGATCGTCAGGTTCGCCCCGACCAGCGTGGCCCGCTCGCGCATGCCGCGGATGCCGGTCCCGGGAGTGTGGCCCTCGGGAAGACCGGTGCCGGCGTCCGTGACCGTCAGCGTGAGCCCGTCGGTCTCGGGTGTGAGGATCAGATCGGCCTCGCGCGCGCCGGAATGACGGGCGACGTTCGTCAGCGCCTCCTGCGCGACGCGGTAGACGACCAGCTCGGCGTCGGGCGACAGCTCGGGCAGCTGCTGCCCGAGCTGCTGTCTGACCTGGAGGCCGAAGCGCTCGGTGAATCGCTCGCACAGGACGGCGAGCGCACTCTGGAGCCCGAGGTCGTCCAGCGCTTCGGGTCGCAGCTCGATCGCGATCCGCCGCACGTCCTCGAGGCTGCCGCGGACCGCCCGCTGGACGTCCTCGACGTCGGCGCTGAGGTTCGCGGGCACGCGCGCCTCGACGCGTGCGAGCCCGAGCAGCACCGCTGTCAGCTCCTGCCCGACTTGGTCGTGCAGCTCCTGCGCGATCCGCAGCCGCTCGGCCTCCTGGCCGGCGAGGACCCGTCCCGTTGCCTCGCGGCGCTCGGCCTCGAGCCGGTCGAGCATCTCGTTGAACGTCGTCGCCAGCTCGCCCGCCTCCGAGGCCCGGGCTGGCACCGGCATGCGCTCGCCCGGATCGGCGAGATCGACCCGCCTGGCCAGCGCGGTAAGCGCCTGCACGGGGCCGACGACGCGCCGGACGAGGTACACGTTGATCGCGACGACCAGCAGCAGCGCGACGATCAGCGCGGCCCCTTCCGCGTCGATCCGAAACGAGGACACGCGTCTGGGGTCGAGCACGGCGATCGTCACCCCGACGGCCACCGCCAGCAGCACGACGTTCACGCCGGCGACTCGGTACAGCAACGGGACGTACCGTCGCCGCCCCGGGCGCTCGGGCACAGAGGTGTTGCCGTTCATCGCAATCGGATCCAGTGAAGCAACTCGCGGGCGTTCAGCACGCGGGCGCGCGGCGGCGCGGGAAGCGCCCGGGGAACGGCTGGGCGCCGAGCGGATCCGGCCGCAGCCCTTCGAGCTTGTGGAGCATCGCCCAGCGGCGCGAGTCGAGCGCCCGCGAGGACATCCCGAGCGTGGTCGCGATCTCCGGGGGGTCGATGCCCGCCAGCAGCATGCCGAAGATCGCCTGCTCGTCGGCGCCGAGGCGGCGGCGCATCGCGCCCGCGAGCGTCGGGGGGACGAGTGGCAGCCGCGATTGCCCGCGGGCGACGGCGCGGACCGCATGACACAGCTCGGCGCCGACGCCGCCCTTGCTGACGAGGCCGTCGGCGCCGGCGACAACGCACGCCGCTGACAGCGGACCGTCGCAGTACGCGGAGTAGATCACCACGCTGGGGGTCGGCTCGAGCCGCTTCAGCATCCGGGTGAGCCACAGACCGCTGCGCGAGCCGAGCTGATAGTCGACGACCGCGACGTCGATCGGCTCGCGCTCGGCCAGCGACCTCGCCTCCTCGGCGGAGGACGCGGCGTCGACGACGACGAAATCAGGCTGGTCGTCGAGCAGTTGCAGCACCCCGAGCCGGACCGCGGGGTGATCGTCGACCACCATCAGGCGCAGCCGGGTGGCGTCGCCGTCCGACGCGAGTAGGCCAGGTGCGGTGATGCGGGCGGGACGATCGTGAACCGTGATCATTGGATATCTCCTGTGGCTGATTGCCACACCACGATCCCGTAGCGCGCCGCTCGCCGGAATGGGGGAGAGCCCCCATCCGCGGCCGGGCGCCGCCGCCGGTGGAGAAGGTTTGACTAGGTTCGCGCCTTACGGCGGAGCGCGAGCCCGACGCCGGCCATCAGCAGCCCGGCCAGCACGATCGCGGTGGCCGCGAAGCCGGTCATCGGCAGCTGGCCGGCGGTGCTGGTCGACGTCGGCGTGGGTGTGGTCGAGGCGGGTGTGGTCGACGCGGGCGTGGTCGTACTCGGCGTCGTCGCCGGCGTGGTCGTGGTCGACGTGGTGTTGGCCAGCACCACGACCGTTCCGTGCATGAACGGGTGGATCGAGCAGATGTAGGTGAACGTCCCGGCCTTCGTGAACGTGTGTGAAGCGCTGTGGCCCTTCGGCAGCACGCCGGTGTTGAAACTGCCGTCGTCGGCGGTCGCGGTGTGGGCACTCGGGCCGTTGTTCAACCACGTCACCGTGTCACCGACGTGGATGGTGATCGTGGCGGGAGTGAACTGAAAGTCGGCGATGGTCACGGTCGTGTCGCTCGCGCTGTGAGCGGTCTGGTGGCGCGCGCCGGGAGTCAGCGCGCCGCGGACCGCGTTGCCGGCGCCGACCACGGCGCCGGCGCCGGCACCGATTGCGGACGGGGTGGTGTTCGCGGAGGGGGCGCCGTTCGCGGAGGGGGTGGTGTTCACGGAGGGGGTGGTGTTCACGGAGGCGGTGGTGTTCGCGGAGGGCGCGGCGTTCACGGAGGCGGCACCGGACCCGTGGGCGGCGTGGTGGCGGGCGTGGCGATGGCCTGCGGGGTGCTCGTGGCGGCGCTCGGCGGGCCGGTGGCGCGCGAGCGCCTGCACCGGCGTTGCGAGTAGGGCAATGGCGAACACCGCCGCCGGCAACAAGCGAAGCTTTCTCATCATTTCACCCCCAAGGACGCCCCGTGCGCGAAGAACCTTCCGGGGTCGCGGGCTCAGCTGGACGCCTGCTGGAGCGTGGTCACGAGGCCGTAGACCGCGAACGCGCTCGCGATCAGGCTTAGCGCCCACGCCGGCCAGACCCGCTGCCCCCGCTTGATCGCGAACAGCGGATATACGGCGAACACGATCAGTTGGCTCAGCCACAGCGCGACCAGCGACGGCTTGACCAGCGTGTCGTAGAAGCCGTCCGGGTCGATCAGCGTGAAGGGCGCCGCGAGCACGATGCCGGCGCCGATCACGGCCGCGATTGGCCGGATCCGCCACCGCGTGATCGCGTGCACGAGCCGCGTCACCGCCAGGTATTCGCACAGGATCACGCCGGCGGTGCTGACCGCGACACCGATGCCGATCGCCCGCGCCAGCCCGACACCGGCGAACTGCTCGACCACGCTCACGCCCGGTATCTCGGTGCGCAGCAGGCCGGGCGCAGCGGCGAGCGGCGCGACCGCGAGCACGACGACGGTCGCGGTGACGAGGAACGCGCCGGTCAGACCGCGGCGGATCGTTCGCACCGGCGTGGCCAGCTCGCCACCGAGGAACAGCGGCAGGCCTCCGCAGATGTAGAGCAGCGAGGTCTGCGCGCTGGCCTTGGCGAGGGCGCCGGCGGGGGCGCCGGCGCCGAAGCTCGACGCAGGAGTCGAGATGTTCGCGAGCGTCACGCCGTCGAGGATTCCCGCGAGCACGAGCTGCCCGGCCGCCATCAGGCTGAGCACGATCAACGTTGCGGCGCGCCCGGCGATCATCACCGCGGCGAGCGCGACCGGGATCAGCAGCGCCAGCGCGGTCTGGTACTGACGCTCTCCGGGGATGACCTGGGGGAGCAGGTCATAGACAATCTGGACGGTCGTGTAGACGATGTAGAGCGCGTAGCTGAACGTCCAGATCGCCGCCTGCGCGAGCGCGACGCGCCGCCCGGCCGCAGCCTCGACGAACGCGTACAGGCCGCCGGCGCTGTTGACCTGTCGCGAGTAGCGCAGCCAGATCGCGAGCGGCGCGATGAACACGACGGCCGCCGCGAGCATCGCCAGCCCGGCCGACTCGGATGCGCCGGCGGCGAGCCCCGGTGCGGCCAGGGCCGCGAGCGCCAGCGGGCCGCCGAACGACGCGACGGCGACGCCGGCGAATGCCCAGAAGCCGATCGGCCGGTCGGGGGTCGGCCGCGGCCGACCGGCCGCGGCGCCCACGTCATGAAGTGCGGCGGTGCCCGCGTCGCCGCGGGCACCCACCTCGGTCTGTGGCATTCAGCAGCCCCCGGACTTGCCGTTAGCCCCAGCTGCTGCCTGAGCTCGACGCGGAGCTCCCGCTCGATGAGCCGCCCGACGAGCCGCCCGTCGAGGCCTTCGTGGCGGCGGCGGTGATCGCCGTGCCCGATGGCGCGACCAGCCACCACTTCGCGCCGAAGCTGTCACTGCCCTGGCCCTTGGTGCTGCCGGCGCTGGTGTCGGCGACGAAGTAGTACAGCGGGTGACCCTTGTAAGTCACCTGCTCGGTGCCGTCGGAGCGCATCGTCGTGCCAAGGTCAGACGCGTTCACGCCTGTGCCCGCGGTCGGCTTGCCCTTCGTCAGAAGCGGGGGCCACGCCTGGGCGCACGCGCCCGAGCAGCTCGACATGTCGCCGGTGTCGGCGACCCACAGGTACAGTGCCCGCCCGGTGGGACCGGCGAGGTAACTCCCGCCGGAGCCTTTCGTGGTCTTGACCATGACACCGGTCGTCGCCGCCACCGCTGACGTCGTCGCCGATGCCGAGCTCGTCGGTGCCGGCGCGGCAGCTGCGGCGGTCGTGCTCGAGCTCGAGCTGGCGGCGCTCCCGCATCCGGCGACGATCAAGGTTGCGATCGCCAGTGCGGCGACCCCAAATATGCGGAACTTCGCAGCTCTATGACTGACCATTTGTTCGTTCCCAGTTCGCGATTTTCAGTGGACGCGTCAATTCGACGGTCAGTTATGAAGACCCCGGGATCAGCGAGAACCTTCCTCAGCTCGGTTGTGAAAATGTGGCGCCAATGTTTGCGGCGTGTGCCCGGTGCCCGGTGCCCGCTGCCCGGGGCAGCGGCCATCGACACTCATGTCACTCGGCGATCGCCCACGTGGGTTGTTTGGTGTGTTAGTCACCGGTCAGTGCCGTGCGACACCGTGCGGGTAACGGGCGCTACTCAGGCGCCGATACGGCGGAACAACTGCCGGGCGGCTCGCTCGCCGGTCTCCACGGCACCGTCGAGAAAACCGATGTTGTCGATCGAGGTGTGCTCGCCGGCGAACAGGAAGCGACCGTCTCCGGCGCCGGCGAGCTGACCGTAGCTCGCGGCCTGACCGACTCGGTAGTAGGAGTAGGCGCCATGCACCCACGGGTCGAGCGCCCAGTGGTCCTCGTAGGCTCGGCCGGTGAAGGCGGCGGTCGTGCCGGGGAACAGGTGCTCGATCTGCCCGAGCGCCCAGCGGATATCGCGCGCCGGCGCGGTCCCGTGCGCCTTCCCGGTGAGACCCGTCCGCCCGACGCGTCCGCCCGGGAATGCGAGATACAGCGCGGGGCTCGCTTCGGGGCCGAGTTGCACGGTGTCGTCCCACCCGCATGCCAGGCGCTGCCACTCGCCGTAGGTGGCGCCGCTGTAGCCGAGCGCGGGCCAGGTCTTGTGGCTGAGCTCGAGATGGATCTTGGCGTTCGTCCCCATGCCCATCGAGCGGATCACGCGGCGCTTGGTCGCCGACAGCCCGGAATGGTTGAGCTCGACGTGGCGGAGCGTGCTGAACGGCAGCGCGAGCACGACCAGGTCGGCTGTCTTCTCGACGCTCTGGCCGGCGACGTCGAACACGAGTCCGACTGTCTGGTCTGAGTGCTCGCGGATTGCGACCAGCACGTGGTCGTGCCGGACCGTGCCGGGCGGGAGCTCGCCGATCATGCCCGAGACGAGCTGGTCGTTCCCGCCGACGATCGTGTAGCGCTCGTCGTCGCCCGGCAGAGGGTAGAGCGAGGAGCGGGAATTGCCGGTCAGGAGCACGATCAGGTCGAGCGCGGACTGATCGTCGGGGTCGCCGCCGTTCTCGGTGACGGTGTCGGCGAGCATCAGCTTGCCGAACCGGCTGCCCGCTCCGATGTCGGTGCTGTCCAGCCACTCCGGCACCGACATCCGGTCGAGCCGGGCCGTGCCCGCGGCGGTCTGCATCTCCTTGGCGGCCCTGCGGAAGGCGGGGTAGCCGACGTGATGCCAGTCGGCGTTCGCCTCGGCGTAGGTGTAGATGCGGCCGTCGATGAAGAACACCTCCTGCCCGCGCGGGAGGTCGCCACCGTTGACGACGACCTGCGTCGAGGCCGAGTCGGGTCGCCAGCCGCCGGATCGCGGTCTGGTCGCTGTTCAGGAACGACCCGCCGTGCTCGGTGATCAGCCCGCCGGCGAAGTAGTCCCGGAGCGTCCAGCAGCGACCGCCGGCGCGGTCGGGGTGGGCCTCGTACACGGCCGACAGCACGGGATCGCCGGGACTCTGGGTCCATAGCATGTGCGCGCAGCGCAGCCCGGCGAGGCCGGCGCCGACGATCGCGATCCGCGGGTGGGCCTGCAACTTTGCGATGCGGAACGCGAGCGCCGCCGCCGGGCTCCGGGCCAGCGTCGCGCCGGCGGCCAGCCCGCCGGCGCCGATCAGCAGCTCACGCCTGGTAGGCCGGCCCCGCTCGGCGGCGCGACCTGAAAACCTCCTCCACCGGCATACCGGTGCGCTCGGCCTCATCGTGCGCAGCGAACAGCCCGCGCGCCCGGACCATCGCCGACGAACGCGCCGCGCGGGCGGGTCGAGCACGCTTCCCGGACATGGCGCTAGGTTAGCCCGGCGCCTCGCCGGCGCGGTGTCCGACGACGCGTCCGCTACGGGACGCTGAGGCCGGTCGGCGCTCCCAGCCGGCGGGCCTCGTCTACCGAGACGATTTCGCGGCCGATCGGCAGCAGCGACACCGGAATCAGCTTGAAGTTCGCGAGGCCGAGTGGGATCCCGATGATCGTGATGCACTGGGCAATGCCCGTGAGCAGGTGAGCGAGCGCAAGCTCCCATCCGAACAGCACCAGCCAGATGACGTTGCCGATGCCTGTCATGACCCCGGCGTGCTCGCTCCTGACGATCGTCCGGCCGAACGGCCACAGGCAGAAACTCGCCATCCGGAGCGCCGCGAAACCGAACGGGATCGTGATGATCAGGATGAAGGCGAGCAGCGCGAAAAAGGTGTAGAGAATCGCCAGCCACAGGCCGCCGAAGATCAACCAGATGATGTTCAGGATGATCCGCACTAAGTGGTCTCTTTCGTATTTGCGAAGGGGGCCACTAGCTAGGCCGCCGGCGGCGGGGTCGCCGTCGGATCGCCGGCAACCGCCTCCTCGAGCGCCTTCGCTTCCTCAGCGCTGACGTGATGGCGGACGAGTCGGCCGCCGTGACCCTCGAGCGCGGTGACCATCGCGCCTACATGGTCGGGCGAGGCCATCATGATCACCGCCGAGGATCCCTCGGGCACCTCTCGGCGGACCTCGTCGAAGAACGCGCTCCGCAGATGCGGTGAGCCTCGCTCCTGGGCGACGCCGCCGGCGAGGCCACCTGCCACCAGTCCCACCGCGAGCCCCGCCGGGCCGGCGAAGAGACCAACGGCGCCGCCGGCGATGGCCCCTTCGGCGGTCTTGGCGCCGATGAACTCCGACTCGTCATCGGCGTCGACGTAGCGGCCGGCGAACGTTCCGCGCACGATGATCCGGTTTCGCCGGTGATGCTCGACGAACGCGATTTGCTGCGTCCACGCCACGCCCGCCACCGTCGCCGGCGCCCGCGAGTACGCCTGCTCGGCGCCCTCGGTGTGCTCGAACACCATCAGTGCGAAATCGAGGCCGTTCGTATCCATTGGACGCCGGATATGATATGGGCTCGCGAGCGCCGGGACGTCCTCCAAATCGGGTGACGGCGGTTCTAGTTCGCGCCCACGCCGGCCGGCGGCTTGATCTCGCGCTTGAGGATCTTTCCGGTCGGGCCCTTGGGCAGGTCGTCGACGAACCACACGTGCCGGGGGTACTTGTACGCGGCGACGTTGGCCTTAACGTGGTTGCGGATCTCGGATTCGGTGACGGTCTCGCCGGGCTTGAGGACCACCGCGGCGCCGACCTCCTCGCCGAGCTCGGCGTGGGGGACGCCAATGACCGCCGCCTCGCGGACGGCCGGGTGCTCGTACAGCACCTCCTCGATCTCGCGCGGATACACGTTGTAGCCGCCGCGGATGATCAGGTCCTTCTTGCGGTCGACGATGAAGTAGCAACCGTCCTCGTCCACCCGCGCGATGTCGCCGCTGTAGAACCAGCCGGCGGAGTCGATCGCGTCCGCGGTCGCTTCGGGGCGGTTCCAGTAGCCCCGCATCACGTTGTGGCCGCGAATGGCGATCTCACCCGTCTCGCCGGGCGCCACGGTTTCGCGGTCGGCGTCGACCAGGCGCATCTCGACGCCCTCGATCGGGGTTCCGATCGAACCGGGCTTGCGCTCCCGGTCGGGGTGGTTGAAGCACGCGACCGGCGAGGTCTCCGACAGGCCGTAGCCCTCGAGGATCACGCACCCGAACGCCTGCTCGAACCCCCGCAGCACCTCCACGGGCAGTGCTGCTCCGCCCGACACGCACACCCGGAGCGTGCTCACGTCGAATCGCTCGCGCTCAGGGTGGTTGAGAAGCGCGGAGAACATCGTCGGCACGCCCTCGAATACCGTCACCCGATCGCGCTCAATCGCTGCGAGCGCCGCGTCGGCTGAGAACCGCGGAATCAGCGTAAGCGTAGAGCCGGCGCTGACCGCGGCGTTGAGACCGCATGTCTGGCCGAACGCGTGGAAAAGCGGAAGCGCGCCGAGGACCACGTCGTCGTGGTCGAGCGAGAACAGCGCCTTGCTGACGTCGGCGTTGATCGCGAGGTTGGAGTGCGTGAGCTCGGCGCCCTTTGGCTTGCCGGTGGTGCCCGACGTGTACAGGATCACGGCGGTGTCGCGGGCGGCTCGTTCGGCGACCTGCTCGGCCGGCTCGACTCCCGCGAGCGACTGCGCGAACGACTCCGGTTCGACGACGATGCACTCCGCGCCCACGTCGGCCGCGCCCTGCTCGGCCTCGCCGGCGAGCTCATGCCAGGCGAAGATCAGCTTGGCCCCGCTGTCACCGAGATAGAACTCGACCTCGCGCTGCTTGAGCAACACGTTCATCGGCACGACCACCCCGCCGGCGCGGAGCACGCCGTAGTAGGCGAAAGCGAACTGCGGCACGTTTGGGAGCATGATCCCGACGCGGTCTCCGGGGCCGAGGCCGCCGTCGCGGAACAGTCCGGCGACGCGAGCGGTGGCGTCGTCGAGCTCCGCATAAGTGATCACGGCATCGCCGATCCGCAGCGCGGGGCTGTCCGGATAGCGCTGCGCCGATGCGGTCAGGTTATGGGCGAGGTTCTCGTTCATCGACGGTCCTTGTTTTCGGTGGTCGGGACGAAAGGAAGCGTCGCTCATCGCGTTCGCCGGGACCATGGGAGCCGCGGCCTAATTCGGACGAGCCCGGTTGTGAGTCGCAACCAATTCGGCCTCGGCGAGCCGGGCCGCGATCAGGATCTCGATCAGGTCGCTCGCGCGGCGCAGGTCGCAGCCGGTCCGCTCGGCGATCCGGCCGAGCCGGTAGTGCGCGGTGTTGACGTGGATGTGGAGGCTGTCGGCCGCTCGCCGGGCGTTGAGGTCGCACGCGACGTACTCGCGCAGCGTCGCGATCAGCTGACCGCCGTCAGCGGAGTCCTGGGCGACGAACTCGTGGACCGCCGGCGCGATCAGACGGCTCGCGGTCGGGTCCGCGCGGAGCGTGAGGTATTCGAACGCGGTCAGCTCCGACAGCGCAAAGACGCCGGACGCGGAGCCGCGCGCGATCCGGATCGTGTTCGACTCCCGGTACGCGTCCGGGATCTGCGCCACGCCGGACACGGTCGTGCTCACGGCGACAGCGAGCGGCAGCCCGCCGTCGCCGAGCCGCTGCTGGACGTCCGCGAGCCGCGGTGCGATCGCCTCGCGCAGGCCGTCGACGGCCGGCACGACAACCACGATCTCGTCGTGGCGGACGACCGCGAGCGGTAGCGCCCGGCCGCCGACGGCGCGGGCCAGCGCCGACGCGCCCCCGCGCAATAGCTGCTCGTCGCCGGGGGTGTCGCACGGCGTCGCAGTGATGACGACGAACGAGGCGTCGTCGCGAATGCCGGCGGCGCGGGCGGCATCGAGGCGCGGGCCTGGTTCGAGCTCGCGGCCGGCGAGCAGGTCCTCGAGCAGGTCACGCCGGATCCGCTCGCCCGTTGCCGCGAGCTGCTCCTGGGTTTCGAGGTAGACCTCGGCCGCGTGCGTGGTCGCGACCTCGAAGTAGCGCGGGAGGTGCGAGGCGAACGCGAGCGCCGCCCGCCGCGACTCGTCGTCGTGCGCGAGCGCGAGCGCGGTGTCCCACAGCACCCGCTCGCCGACGTAGAACGCCTGCACGAACTCGGTCACCGACACGCGCCTGGTGCGCCGGGCGGCGTGCGGGCGGACGAACAGCAGGTCCTCGCGCGTGACCTCGCGGTCGGCGCCGAGGCTGTCGAGACTCGCGCGCAGGTGGGCGACCACGTGGGCGCGGATGTCTGCCCGGAACTGCTCGTCGGCCGCCCGGTACGCCGGAACCTCAAGGACGATCCGCTCGGTCGCCTCGTCCGCCATCGCTTCGAGACGCTGGTCGAGCGCCTGGCGGAGGGCAACGATCGCAGGGTCCGGGTTCACGCCAAGCCTCTCCTCGCCGGCGATTGTACGCAGCTCACAACCACGAGCACCGAACTTAGGGCGCGGGTCCGATGCGCAGGGCTCCAGGCGGAGCGAGTCTTATTCTGCAAGCACAACTCGGAGGTGACAGATGAGCGACAACGCGACAAACGACGACAACCAGTCAAACGAATCACGCGCCCGGCGGACGACCCGGGCGGCGCAGTCTGGTCTGGACGTGCTGTTGAGCGAAGCCGCCGCAGACGGCGCGCCCCGGTTCATCGCGCCGGGGTCGGCGGTCAAGATCGGCGTCGGCCTGGCCCTGCGCCCCCAGCGGGTCATAGGCCGCGCCGCCGGCCTCACCGCCAAGCTCACCCGCACCGCCGCCGGCCGCTCGCAGCTTGCGCCGGCGAAGGGCGACCGTCGCTTCGCCGATCCCGCCTGGGAGGGCAACTGGCTGTTCCGCCGGCTCCTCCAGGGGTACCTCGCGGTCGGTGAGACCGTCGATGGCCTGATCACCGACGCGTCGGTCGACTGGCGCGCCGAGCGGCGGGCGAGGCTGGCCGCCGGCAACGTGCTCGACGCGCTCGCACCGACGAACTTCGCGTGGTCGAATCCGACCGTGATCAAGGAGGTCGTCGACACAGGCGGGGGCAACCTCGTCCGGGGTGCCAGGCATCTCGCCCACGATCTGAACACCCCGGGGCGCCTACCGGCGACCGTCGACACGAGCAGCTTCGAGGTCGGCCGCAACATCGCCGCCTCGCCGGGGTCGGTCGTGCTCCGGACCGAGGTGTTCGAGCTGATCCACTACCAGCCGGCGACCGACCAGGTACGCGAGGTGCCGCTGCTGTTCGTGCCCCCGACGATCAACAAGTTCTACGTGCTCGACCTCGCCCCCGGCCGGAGCATGATCGAGCACTATGTCGCCCAGGGGCAGCAGGTGTTCGGGATCTCGTGGCGCAACCCCGAGCAGGCCCAGGGTCATTTCGACCTCGACACGTACGCGCAGGCCGTGGCCGAGGCCCGCGACGCGGTCTCCTCGATCACCGCTCAGCCCAAGGTCCACGTGGCCGCCGCGTGCTCGGGCGGGATCATCACCGCGGGCCTGCTCGGCCACCTCGCCGCCGCCGGCGAACTCGACGAGGTGGCGAGCCTCACGCTGATGGTATGCGCGCTCGACAACGGCACCGAGGGCACGATGACCGCGCTCGCCACCCGGGACCTCGCCGCGGCCGCCGTCGCCGAGTCCGCGCGCAAGGGCTACCTCGACGGGCAGGCGCTGGCCGGCGTGTTCACGTGGCTGCGGCCGAACGACCTGGTTTGGAACTACGTCGTCAACAACTACCTGCTCGGAAAGGCGCCGCCGGCGTTCGACATCCTCTACTGGAATCAGGACACCGTCCGGCTCGCGGCGGGGCTCCACCGCGACTTCATCCAAACCGGCCTGGACAACTCGTTCGCCCACCCGGGGGCGCTCGAGGTCCTGGGCGACCCCGTCGACCTCGACGCCGTCGACGTCGACACGTACTTCATCGCCGGCGCGACCGACCACATCGTCCCGTGGCAGGGCGCGTACAGAAGCGCGCTGCTGTTCGGAGGAAACCGCCGGTTCGTGCTGTCCAGAAGCGGGCACATCCAGGCGCTGGTCAACCCGCCGGCGCGCGACGGGGCGCAATCCCGCTCGAGCTTCCGCGTCGCGGCCGAGCTCCCTGAAACGCCGGAGGAGTTCGAGGCCGGCGCGCCTCAGCTGCCCGGCAGCTGGTGGCCGGACTGGGATGCCTGGCTGGCCGAGCGCTCGGGCGAGCTCAAGGCCGCGCCGACCGCGCTCGGCAACGCGACCTACAAGCCCTATGGAAAGGCGCCGGGGACCTATGTACTCGCAAGTTGACGAGCTGCTCCCCGTGCCGGGCGCCGGGGAGCTGCCCCCGATCCCCGCCGACCGCTGGTGGGGCGACCACTTGCGCGAGACGCGCTGGATGCTCGAGGCCTCCCGCCTGCTCGCGGATCCCGTCTTCCACGGCCGCGGCGTCCCGCGAGGCGACGGCCGTCCGGTGATCCTGATGCCGGGCTTCGGCGGCGGCGACCAGACGCTGCTCGTGCTGGCGGCGTGGCTGCGGCGGATTGGCTACCGCCCCCACACCTGCGGGTTCGTGGCCAACCTCGGTTGCTCGGACCGCGCGGTCGACCGCGTCGAGCGCAGGCTGGAGGGAATCCACGACAGTCACGGGCGCCGGGTGGCGCTGATCGGCCACAGCCGCGGCGGGCACTTCGTCCGGGCGCTCGGTCACCGCCGTCCGGAGCTCGTCTCGCACGCGATCTCGGTCGGCGCCGGGCTGCGCCAGATGCTCGCGGTCAGCTACCCGACGGAGGCGGGCGTCGGCGCGGCCCGCCGCGCGGCGATCCGCAGCGGACGCGCCCGGTCGCCCCGGTGCCTGACCGACGGGTGCGACTGCCGGTTCGCCTCCGACTTCGCCGGCGGGTTCCCGTCGGACCGCGTGCGCCTGACGAGCATCTACTCCAAGAACGATGGCGTGATCCGCTGGCAGGCCGCGCTCGTCCCATACGCCACCTGCGTGGAGGTGACCGGGAGCCACGTGGGGCTGATCTTCAACCGCAAGACCTACCGCGCGATCGCGGCCGCGCTGGCCGACCCTGAGCTGCCCCTGCAACCCGAGTGGAGGACCCCATGCTGACCGCCCCCGACCTGTTCGGAGACCTTGGCCACTCCCTGGCCACCGACTACTTTTTCCTGCGCGAGCAGCTCACCGACGAGCAGCTCGAGCTGCTCCGCCGCGTGCGGGTGTTCGTCGACGACGAGGTGTTGCCGGCGATCGGCGGCTACTGGGAGCGCGCCGAGATGCCGTGGCCGCTGATCCGGCGGCTCGGCGAGCTCGGCGTCGTCGGCGAGGACATCCAGGGGTACGGCTGCCCGGGGCTCGCCCCGATCGCGTGTGGGCTCGTTCACATGGAGCTCAACCGAGGCGACGGCAGCCTCGGGACGTTCCTCGGGGTCCAGTCCGGGCTGGCGATGAAGTCGATCGCGATGCTCGGCTCCGAGGAGCAGAAGCAGCGCTGGCTGCCGGGCATGGCGCGCCTCGAGCAGCTCGGCGCGTTCGCGCTGACCGAGCCCGACCATGGCTCTGACTCGGTCGGACTCGAGACGAGCGCGCGCCGAGTCGGCGACTCGTACGTGCTGAACGGCGCGAAGCGCTGGATCGGGAGCGGGAGCATCGCCGACGTCGTCGTGGTGTGGGCCCGCAACGAGGACGGCAAGGTCAACGGCTTCCTGGTCGAAAAGGGCACGCCGGGCTACGAGGCCGAGGTGATCGAGGGCAAGGGCTCGCTGCGCGCGATCTGGCAGGCGCAGATCTCGCTCGAGGACGTGGAGGTGCCGGCGGCGAACCGCCTGCCGGGCGCGAACAGCTTCAAGGAGACCGGTCGCGTTCTCGCCGGGACGCGGAGCACATGCGCCTGGGCGGCGCTCGGACACGCGGTGGCCGCCTACGACACAGCGCTCACCTACGCCAAGCGCCGCGAGCAGTTTGGCCGCCCGCTGTGCAGCTTCCAGATCGTCCAGGACCGGCTCGTGAGGATGCTCGCCGAGGTGACCTCGATGCAGCTCTACTGCCTGCAGATCGGGCGACTGGCCGAGCGCGGCGAGCTCAGCGACACGATCGCCGGGCTCGCGAAGCTCAACAACACGCGCAAGGCCCGGCAGGTCTGCGCCGAGGCTCGCGACATGCTCGGCGGCAACGGGATCCTGCTCGAGAACCACGTGATCCGCCACATGGCCGACATCGAGGCGATCCACACCTACGAGGGCACGGAGACCATGCAGACGCTGATCGTCGGCCGGGACATCACGGGAGTGGGGGCGTTCGCGTAGCGGCTCGGGAAGCCGCGCAAAGAACCTTGCAAGAGGAGGAAACCGCCACCGAGGCTGGTAGCGTCGCCGCCCTTGAGCAGGCGGTCTTCAGTCGTCCTGGCATCCGCGCTGGCGGTTGTCGCCATGGTGACGAGCGCCGGCGTGAGCCGCGGCGATCTCGCGAGCCGTTACTCGGCCGGCCAGCAGCACGCGAGCCACCTGAAGTCGGCGATCCACGCCGACAGCACGAAGATCCAGGGATTCGAGGGCACGATCAGCTCACTTCAGGCCAGGCTCGCCGCCGTCCAGCAAAGCCTCGACATCCAGGAGCAGCAACTAGAGCAGGTGACGGTGGCGCTCTCCACCGCGCAGCGGCGGCTCGTCCAGCTGCAGCGGCAGCTCGCGAGCGACCGGCGGATTCTGTCCTCCCAGCTGATTGCCGACTACGAATCCCCAGCGCCGAACCTGGTTGACGTGATCGTCGAGTCGGGCGGTTGGGAAGACCTGGTCAACAAGGTCAGCAACCTGAGCACAATCGCGAAGTCGAATGCGCGGACGATGCGGCTGGTCATCACCACTCGTGCGGCGGTCGAGGCGCAGGCACGCCGGCTCGCCAAGATCAAGGTCCGCCGGCAGCAGACCACGACCGCCGTGCGCGTCGAGCGCGACAACATCGCCCAGCTCCGCCTGTCGATCGTCGATCGCGAGCTTCGCGTCGCCCATGACCGGTCGAGCAAGCGGAGCCAGCTGACGAAGCTTCAGAAGACGCTCGCGCACGAGGCCACGGTGCTCGACCGCGAGGCGGCTGCCGCGCGGGACGCGTCGCTCCCGGTTGTTCCGCCTTCCGGTGGATGCGTCAGCACCCCGTTCGTGCCCCACGGCGGCTCGACCGGGTTCTTCCCGGCCCCGGGAACTAACTATTCCGTGAACCAGGAGCCGATCATCGCCGCGCGGCTCGATGCGCTCGGCAGGGCACTCGGGCTGCACCTGATCGGTATCTCCGGCTACCGGAGCGCGGCCCACTCGGTCGAGGTCGGCGGGTTTGCCGACGATCCCCACACGCGCGGGGAGGCCTCCGACACACCCGGCGTCGAAGGCGTGCCCGAGGCGACGCTCGAGGAGTTCTGCCTCACGCGCCCGTTCCCGGGGGCGCGTGAGGCCGATCACATCCAGGAGCTGTAGCCAGCAGTTGGGATCGTCCGCCGGCACGCTTCCGTTCCGAGAGGAATGTCGCTGCGAGCCTCCCCGGCCGGCGGAACCGGCTGGGGTCAGGACCCGGCGAGCGCCTGGCGAAGGTCGTCGACCAGATCGGCCGGGTCCTCGACGCCGCAGCTGAGCCGTACGAGATCGGCCGGCACGGCGGCCACCGAGTCCTCAACCGACTGATGGGTCATCGCCTGCGGCACTTCGATCAGTGACTCGACTCCGCCGAGCGACTCCGCGAGCGTGAACAGACGGGTGCTGGAGGCGATCTGCGTGGCCTCGGGGTGACGGAAGCTGACCATCCCGCTGAACCCCGGCCAGCGAACGTCGGTCACTCCGGGCGAGGAGCGCAGCATCTCGGCGACGGCGGCGGCGCTGCGGGCGTGGGCGGCCATCCGCAGATGCAGCGTCCGCAGCCCGCGGTGAACGAGGAAGCAGTCAAACGGCCCCGGCACGGCGCCGACGGCGTTCTGGACGAACCGCAACTGCGCGTGCCACTCGTCCGAGCGGGTGACGATCACGCCCCCGACGACGTCCGAGTGGCCGCCGAGGTACTTCGTGGTGGAGTGCGCGACGAAGTCGGCGCCGAGCTCGAGCGGGCGCTGGTTCGCCGGCGTCGCGAACGTGTTGTCGACACCGACGAGAGCGTCTCGCCGGCGGGCGATCACGCCCTCGATGTCCACCACATTCAGGAACGGGTTGGTCGGGCTCTCGACCCAGATCAGGCGCGTGTCGTCGCGCACCGCCCGCTCGACCGCGGCGAGGTCGGTCTGGTCGACGAGGTCGTAGGTCACCCCCCAGCGGCGCATGACCTTGTCGACGAGCCGGTACGTGCCGCCGTAGAGATCGGCCGGGAGCACGACGTGCGAGCCTGGCTCGCACACGACCGTGATCAGCGCATGCTCGGCCGCCAGACCGGACGAGAACGTCGTCGCCCGTCCGCCCTCCAGCTCGCCGAGCGCCTCCTCGAGCGCGGTGCGGGTCGGGTTGGCCGAGCGGGAGTAGTCGTAATCCCCGACGAACTCGCCGGGACGGGGCTGGGCATACGTCGACGTCTGGTGGATCGCGGGGATGACCGACCCGAACGCCGGATCGGGCGTCAGGCCCGCGTGGACGGCGCGGGTCGCGAACGCGTCGCGCCGCGATTGTTCATCGGTCACGAGGCCAATGCTTCCAGCAAATCCGTCCGCGTGACGAGCCCCTCGGCGCGACCCTCACGCGTGACCAACAGCGCCTGCTGGTCGCCGACGAGCAGTTCGACGGCGTCGCGGACCGGATCCTCGGTCGAGACCGCGCGGAACGGCGCCTCCATCACCTCGACGATCTCGGCGTCGAGGATCGCGGGGTCCTCGGCAGCGCGCCTGAGCAGCCCGCGTTCGCCGATCGCGCCGACCACCGTGGCCGGATCGTGGGCGCTGACCACGGGCAGCTGCGAGACGCGGTGCTCGTGCAGGAGCGCGACCGCGTCGCGGACGCGGAAGTGGCTCTGGACGGTGACGAGCGGCGGAATCTCGCCGGCCTCGCGCTTGCGCGCGAGCACGTCGCCGACGAGCAGCTTCGAGTCGCGCTCGAGGAAGCCGTACTGGCGCATCCACGCGTCGGAATAGATCTTCGACAGGTACGAGCGACCGCCGTCGGGGAGGATCACGACGACGAGCGCGTCGGGGTCCTCCACCTCGGCGGCGACCTCGAGTGCGGCGTGCAGCGCGAGGCCGCCCGACCCGCCGGCGAGGATGCCCTCGAGCTGGGCGAGCCGGCGTGTGGTCAGGAACGCGTCGCGATCGGACACCGTGACCCACCGGTCGACGACCGCCGGATCGAACGTCTCGGGCCAGAAGTCCTCGCCGACCCCCTCGACGAGGTAGGGGCGGACGTTCTCGGGCCCGCCGGAGTAGATCGACCCCTCGGGGTCGGCGCCGATGACCACGAGGTCGGGCTTGCGCTCGCGCAGGTAGCGCGCGGTGCCGGTGATCGTGCCGCCGGTGCCGACGCCGGCGACGAGGTGGGTGATCTGGCCGGCGGTCTGCTCCCAGATCTCGGGGCCGGTCGACTCGTAGTGGGCCTCGGGATTGGCCTGGTTGAAGTACTGGTTTGGCTGGAACGCGTTCGGGATCTCGGCGGTGAGCCGGTCAGCCACCCGGTAGTACGACTGCGGCGAGTCCGGTGGGACGTCGGTCGGCGCGAGCACCACGTCGGCGCCGTAGGCGCGGAGCAGGTCGATCTTCTCGCGGGACATCTTGTCGGGCATCACCGCGATCACGCGGTAGCCCTTGAGCCGGGCCGCGATCGCGAGCCCGGTGCCGGTGTTGCCGGAGGTCGGCTCGACGATCGTGCCGCCGGGCCGCAGGCGACCGTCGCGCTCGGCGGCCTCGATCAGCGCCACCGCGACCCGGTCCTTGATCGACCCTCCCGGGTTGAACGCCTCAAGCTTGGCGACGACGCGCGGGCGCACGCCGGCTCCGATGCGCGACAGCTGCACGATCGGCGTGTCGCCGATCGTGTCGAGGATGGAATCCTTGAGAATCGGTGCAATTGCGGTCTCGGTCATGCTCATAGGATGATGATTCTGCGGCGATTTCACAAGAAGCCGAATATTCTGCGGTAGAACAGCATGCGATCGGATATTCTGCGGATGCCAGCCCGATAGTCCGCGCCATGCCGAATCATCCACAGTCCCCCGTCGATGCCGTCGACCGAGCCCTGCTCGAGCTGCTCGCGCGCGACGCCCGGATCACCAACCAGCGCCTGGCCGATCGCGTCGGGGTCGCGCCGTCGACGGCGCTGGCGCGGCTGCGGTCGCTGCGGGAACGCGGCGTGATCCGCGGCTTTCACGCCGAGGTCGACCTGGCGGCGCTCGGCAGGCCGCTCCAGGCGCTGATCGCCGTGCGCCTCGCGGTCCACGCGCGCGACCAGATCGACGACTTCACGGCCGCCGTCCGGCAGCTCCCGGGCGTGCTGATGGTGTTCCACCTGACCGGCGTCACGGACTACCTCGTCTGGGTCGCCGCGGCCGATGCGCAGGACCTGCGCGAGTTCGTCGTCGATCACCTGGCCACGCATCCGTCGGTGGCGCACGCCGAGACGTCACTGATCTACGAGCACCACCGCGGGCCTGGGGTCTGGGGCGCGGCCGACCCCGCATGATGGGGCGCGGCCGACCCCGAATGAGCCCCGCCGACCGCGGACGATCCGGCATGAGCTCCGCCGCCAGCGTGCGATGAGTCCGGCTGCCCGACTCGATGGGCTGGGCACGACGATCTTCACCGAGATGACCGCGCTCGCGGCGCGCACCGGCGCGATCAACCTCGGCCAGGGGTTCCCCGACACCGACGGCCCCGCGTCCGTGATCGAAGCCGCGGTGACGGCGCTCCGCGGCGGGGAGAACCAGTACGCGCCGCTCCCGGGCGTGCCGGCGCTACGCGAAGCCGTCATCGGGCATCAGCGCAGCTGTTACGGGCTCGATCCCGAGGAGGTGCTGATCACGTTCGGCGCCACCGAGGCGATCGCGGCGGCGCTGCTCGGGCTGTGCGACCCCGGCGACGAGGTCGTGGTGCTCGAGCCCTACTACGACTCATACGCGGCGTGCATCGCATTTGCCGGTGCGCGGCGCCGGCCGGTGACGCTGCGCCCGCCAGCGTTCGCCGTCGAGGAGGAGACGCTGCGCGCCGCCATCGGTCCGCGCGCGCGAGTGCTGCTGCTCAACTCACCGCACAACCCGACCGGGCGGGTGCTCGGCCGCGACGAGCTCGAGCTGATCGCGGCGGCGTGCATCGAGCACGACCTGATCTGCGTCACCGACGAGGTCTACGAGCACCTCGTCTACGACGGCGAGCACATCCCGCCGGCGACGCTCCCGGGGATGGCCGAACGCACGCTGACGATCTCGAGCGTCGGCAAGTCGTTCTCGTTCACCGGGTGGAAGATCGGCTGGTGCTCGGGGCCCGCGGACCTGGTCGCGGCGGTGCGGACGGTCAAGCAGTTCCTGACGTTCGCCGGCGGCACGCCGCTCCAGCACGCCGCCGCCGCGGCTCTGCGCCTACCCGCTTCGGCGGTCGAGGCGGTGCGCGACGATCTGCGGGGCAAGCGCGACCAGTTGTGCGCTGGTTTGGACGCGGCGGGATTGCGCCCGCTGCGGCCGGCCGGGACGTACTTCGTCAACGCGGATGTGGGGAGCGAGGCGGTGGCTTTCTGCGCCGCGCTGCCCGAGCGTTGCGGCGTGGTCGCGATCCCGACGAGTGTCTTCTACGACGACAAGGAAGCAGCACCGACACTCGCGCGGTTTGCCTTCTGCAAGCGCCGCGAAGTGATCGCCGAGGCTGCGACCCGCCTCGCCGCGCTTCGTTAATTCGGGGAAGGATTCCTCGGCATACGCGTCGGTCTAGATAAGGACACGACGTACACGAGCAAACAAGGAGGTACTTTTCCATGACGCTGCAACTCATACGCCGCGCCGGCGCGGTGGCGATTCTCGCCGTCGGCGCAGTGCACCTACAGCAATACCTCGGCGCCGATTATCACGAAGTACCGACGATCGGGCCGCTGTTTCTATTGAATGCGATCGCCGCGGGGGTGGTGGGAGTCGGGCTGCTGATGCCGATCGAGAGGTTGTTCGGCGAGCGTGCGGGCGAGCGGGTCGTCGGCTTGCTGGCGCTCGGCGCGGTAGCGATCGCCGTCGGCTCACTGATCGCGCTGTTCATCGCCGAGAGCCGCCCGCTGTTCGGTTTCTCCGAGGACGGCTACGACACCCCGGTCCTGATCGCAATCGGCACCGAGGTGGCTACGGTCGTGCTTCTGGCGCCGGTAGCGGTGGCGAACCTCAAGCGGTCCGTGTGGGGTCGCGGTGGCGCGCGCCGCGGTGGCGCGCTGACCTCGAGTACCTAACGGGGCGTCACAAGTCCACACTCGACCGCCCTCACCGGTGAATGTGGATTCAGGCACATATGCGGGTCACAGCGACTCGCTCGGCGCCCGCGCGGTGGCGAGTGGGGAGTTGTGACCACGCACGCGCGCGTTTATAAACGTCCGAGTGACACGTTATCCGTCACCGGACAGCAGGGCCTCGAGCTCGCCGACCGTGATCACGTCGGCCTGGCGGGGGAAGATCCGCTCGGTCAGGAACGCGTGCACGTCGGCTTCGGGGTCGGCGGTGGCGTCGGCGAGGACGAGCACGCGGTAATCGCGGTCGCTGGCGTCGCGCACGGTCGAGAGGACGACGCCGCTGGTGCTGATGCCGGCGAGGATCAGCGTGTCGACGCCGCGCTCGCGCAGTTGCGCGTCGAGGTCGGTGGTCGAGAATGCGCCGACGCGGACCTTGCGGACGATGATGTCGCTGTCTTGCGGCGCCACGCGCTCGTGGACGGCGGTCGCGGGGGAGTCGTTGTCGAACGCCTGCGCCGAGGTGGCCACACGCGCGCCCATCCGGCTGGTTGCGGGGATCGCGGCGAAGTCGGCGTCCTCGAACGCGACGCGGACGTAGCCGACGTGCGCGCCGGCGCGGCGGGCGATGGCGATCGCTTCGGACGCTCGCGAGAGCAACTCGTCCGGCTCGCCCAGCATCGAGACGATCCCGTTCTGGTAGTCCATCACGAGCAGCGCGCCACGCCGTGGATCGATTGGAGCGACAGGGTCGGTCATGCGGTGGGGGTTCCTTTCATGTCGTGGGGCACGGGGCTTCCGGCGGCGGCCGCCTCGGTGTGGACGTAGCGGCCGCCGCGCATCAGCGACGCGGCCGCGCCGAGCACGGACAGCCCGGCGGCGACGCTGAACACGACGACGAGGCCGTGGTGGAACGCTGCCGCGATCAGCTGCGGGAAGAAGTGCGTGCCGGTCAGGACCTGCTGATGCGCAGGGGTCAGCGTGGACAGCACGCCGGTCGGCCCGAGCAGGTGCGCCACCGGGTTTTCCCCGAGCACAGCCGAGAACAGCGACGACACCGGCGGCAGGCTGGCGACCTGATGGGCGATCGCGTGGGGCACGCCCTGCTGCTGCAGGCCGCCGAGCAGCTGTGCCGGAAGACTGGTCGCGATGCCCGCGATCAGCAGCGAGAAGAACACCCCGATTGACAGCGCCGTGCCGGTGTTCTGGAAGGTCGAGCGCATCCCGGAGGCGGCGCCGCGTTGACGGGCGGGGACGCTGCCCATGATCGAGGACGAGTTCGGGGCGCTGAACATGCCCACCCCGATCCCATTGAGCGTGATCAGCCCGGCGAAGGCCAAGTAGGGAAAGTCCACGGGCAGCAGCATCAGGCCGACGAAGCTCGCCGCGAACACGAGCATGCCGGCGGTGGCGAAGCCCCGTGACCCGAAGCGGTCGGACAGGTACCCCGACAGCGGACCCGAGATCAGGAACGCGACGGTCAGCGGCAGCAGGTAGATGCCGGCCCACAGCGGCGTCTCGGTATAGCTGTAGCCGTGCAGCGGCAGCCAGATCCCCTGGAGCCAGATGATCAGCATGAACTGGAGGCCGCCCCGGGCCACGGCCGCGATCAGCCCCGCCGCGTTGCCGGCGGCGAACGCCCGGATCCGGAACAGGCCGAGCTGGAACATCGGCTCGGCGACGCGCCGCTCGATTACAACGAACGCCACCAACAGCGCGGCGCCACCGAGGATCGAGCCGATCACCGTTGGATTGGTCCAACCCATCGCGTGACCGCCGTACGGCTTGATGCCGTTCGTCACGCCGATCAGGATCGCGCTCAGCCCGACCGCGAAGGTGATGTTGCCCCACCAGTCGATGCGGCCCGGGTGGCGCTCGCCGGTGTCGCGCAGCTTGTGGTAGGCCCAGATGGTGCCGAACACGCCGACGGGGACGTTGACCCAGAACACCGCACGCCAGTCGATCGCGGCCAGCAGACCACCCGCGACCAGGCCGATGAACTGGCCGGCGATCGCGGCGACCTGGTTGATTCCGAGCGCGAGGCCGCGCTGATCGGCCGGAAACGCGTCGGTCAGGATCGCGGCCGAGTTCGCGGTGAGCATCGACCCGCCGAGGGCCTGAACCACGCGCCAGCCGATCAGCCATTGCGCACCATGGGCGCCGGTGAACGGATCGAACGACAGCAGGACCGACGCGGCCGTGAACACCGCGAAGCCGCTGTTGTAGATCTTGACCCGCCCGTACATGTCGCCGAGCCGGCCGACGGTGACGACGAGTACGGCTTGCACGAGCCGGTAGCCCATGATCATCCACAGCAGGTAGCTGATGTTGCCCGGAGCGAGCGGGTCGAGGTGGATGCCGCGGAAGATCGCCGGCAGCGCGATGATCACGATCGAGCCGTCGAGTGCCGACATGAATACGGCCATGGTCGTGTTCGAGAGCGCCACCCACTTGTAGCGGTCGTCCGTAGCTGCGGGCGGCATCAGATGCTCTGGGCCAGTCGTTCGAGCAGCGGCGCCGTCGCCATCAGCTGCTCGAGTTCCGCGTGCGTGAATCCCGACGACAACGCCTCCGCGAGTCGCTCGGTCCGCGCATTGCGGCGGTCGCGGAGCACCTGAAGTCCGGGTTCGGTGATCGACAGGATCACCCGCCGGCCGTCGTCGGGGTCGGGGGCTCGCTGGACGAGGGCGCGCGACTCGAGCGAGGAGAGCGTCGCTCCCATCGCCTGCGGGCTGATCTGCTCGAGCCGGGCCAGTGCGGCCGCGGTGGCGGGCCCGCCACGGTCCAGCCTCGCCAGCGCGGCGGACTCGGACAGCGTGAGCTCGTCGGTCGTCGGCACCTGACGCAGACGACGCAGAAGCAGTCCGACGCTTAGCCGAAGCGTTGCTGCGATCTGACCGACGTCTGGATCGGCATGGCTCATCTAATAAGCCTAGACTGATAAGTCTGGCCTTTCAAGTCGCCTTAAGGCTTAGGCTTCGTCCCGTGCATGTGGCTGGGATCCGCTCAGTAGCCGGCGCCGTCGAGGCGATCGACGTGGACGATCCGCGTTCGCTCGCTGCGGACGAGGTGCTGATCGAAGTCAGGGCAGCCGGAGTCGGGAACTGGGACGAGTACGTTCGCACCGGTGGGTGGGACGTCGGCGCCACCCCGCCGATGGCCCTCGGCGTCGAGGCGGCCGGCGTCGTCGCCGACGTAGGCCGAGCGACCGGCGATCTCGCTCCCGGCGACGAGGTGCTTACGCATCCATTGCCCCTACGCGGTCAGGGGACGTGGGCGCCGCTTCTGATAGCGCCGACATCGGTGCTGGCGCGCAAGCCCGCCGGCATGTCGTGGCAGGCCGCGGCGGCCTTCCCCGTGCCGGCGCTCACGGCTGTTCAGGTTCTCGACGAGGCCCTCGCGGTGGCGAACGGCGAGACGCTGCTCGTCAACGGCGCCGGTGGCGTGACCGGTCAGCTGCTCGTGGCGCTCGGGGCGATCCGGGGGGGGCGGGTGATCGCGACCGCGGGGCCGGCAAGCCATGAGCGATTGAGGCGCCTCGGGGCCGAGCAAGTGCTCGATTACCACGACAGGGACTGGGTCCGCGAGGCGATGGGCATTGCCGGCGGGGGCGTCGATGCCGCGGTCAACGCCGCCCCTGGCGCCGCGGACGCGGCGATCGGCTCGGTCCGGGACGGCGGACGGCTCGCCACGATCACGGGGGACCCTCCGAGCGAGCAGCGCTCGATCCAAATCTCATCGGTGTACGTCCGGCCCGACGGCCGGCAGCTCCAGGGCGCCGTGGACCTGTACGGCGAGGGCCGGCTGACGATCGAGGCCGGGCCGGCTTACCCGATCGCCGACGCGGCGACCGCGCTCGAGGCCGCCATGCACGGGAGCGGCGGCCGGGCGATCGTGCTCGAGCTCTGAAGCTGGGGGACAATGGACCCCCGCCACCGGCACGAGGAGAGAGAGCATGTCCACAACCGCCGCCCGTCCACCTGTGGCCACCGGGGTCGACCAATGGCTGGCGCGCTTCGAAGCCGCGCTCGAGCAGGGCGACGCCGCCGCCGCGGCCGGTCTGTTCGCAACCGACAGCTACTGGCGTGACCTGGTCGCGTTCACGTGGAACATCAAGACCGTCGAGGGGCGCGGGGGGATCACGGACATGCTCGAGCGCACGCTCGGGCGGGTGAGGCCGCACGGCTGGAACGCGACCGAGGAGCCGACCACCGCCGACGGCGTGACCGACGCGTGGATCGAGTTCGAGACCTCCGTGGGCCGGGGGAAGGGACACCTGCGGCTGATCGACGGAAAGGCGTGGACGCTGCTCACCGCCCTGGACGAGCTCAAGGGGCATGAGCAGGGCCTCGGACCCCGCCGGCCGAGGGGAGTGCAGCATGGCGCGAACCCGGAGCGGCAGACATGGCTCGAGGATCGCCGGCGCGAGGCCGAGGAGATCGGCCACAGCACGCAGCCTTACGCGGTGATCGTCGGCGGCGGCCAGGGCGGGATCGGTCTGGGCGCGAGGCTCCGCCAGCTGCGGATCCCGACGATCATCATCGAGCGCAATCCACGCCCTGGCGACTCGTGGCGCAACCGCTACAAGTCGTTGTGCCTGCACGACCCGGTGTGGTACGACCATCTGCCGTACGTCAAGTTCCCACCGAACTGGCCGGTGTTCTCACCCAAGGACAAGATCGGCGACTGGCTCGAGATGTACACGCGCGTGATGGAGCTCAACTACTGGGGCTCGACGACCGCGAAGAGCGCGCGCTACGACGAAGCCGCCGGCGAATGGGTCCTGGTGGTCGAGCGCGACGGCCTCCAGATCACACTCCGCCCGAAGCAGCTGGTGATGGCGACGGGCATGTCCGGCCGGCCACACACCCCGCGGTTCGAGGGAATGGATCGCTTCAAGGGCGACCAACACCATTCCTCCGAGCACCCCGGTCCCGACGCCTACCGTGGCAAGCGTGCCGTGGTGATCGGCTCCAACAATTCGGCCCACGACATCTGCGCGGCGCTGTGGGAGAACGGCGCCGACGTGACGATGGTGCAGAGGTCCTCGACGCATGTGGTCAAGTCCGACGCGCTGATGGAGGTCGCGCTCGCCGGGCTCTACTCCGAGGAGGCCGTCGCCGCCGGGATGACCACCGAGAAGGCCGACATGACGTTCGCGTCGATTCCGTACCAGATCATGGCGGGGCTGCAGGTCCCGGTGTACGAGCAGATCCGCGAGCGCGATGCCGACTTCTACGCGCGGCTCGAGGCGGCCGGGTTCCGGCACGACTGGGGCGAGGACGGATCGGGTCTGTTCATGAAGTACCTGCGCCGGGCGTCCGGCTACTACATCGACGTCGGCGCCTCGGAGCTGGTGGCGAGCGGCGACGTCAAGCTCCAGCCCGGCCAGGTCGACCACCTGACCGAGGACGCCGTGGTGATGGCTGACGGGACCGAGCTGCCGGCGGACCTGGTCGTATACGCCACCGGCTACGAGTCGATGAACGGGTCGGTGACCGATCTGATCTCACAGGACGTGGCCGACAAGGTCGGAAAGGTCTGGGGCCTCGGCTCGGACACGACCAAGGATCCGGGCCCGTGGGAAGGGGAGCAGCGCAACATGTGGAAGCCGACCCAGCAGGAGGCGCTGTGGTTCCACGGCGGCAACCTCCACCAGTCACGCCACTACTCGCTGTACCTCGCGCTGCAGCTGAAGGCGCGGGCCGAGGGCATCGACACGCCGGTCTACGGACTACAGGAGGTGCATCACACGCGGTAGCGGCCGGCGAGCTCAGCCGCGGCGGCGAGCTCAGAGCCGGCGAGCGGTCGCGGCATCAGCGCCGCGCGCCTCGCGTACTGCGCGAGCATCGCCCCGCGGACCTCCTCGATGCCGACGTCCGCCACCTCGTCCGCGACCGAGCCGGTCGTGGCCGGCTCCCAGTCGAGGTCAAGCGCGGAGTAGACGTCCTCGAGCACCGCTCGCAAGTCGCCGGCGGGTCTCACGACGACGACCGTTGACAGGAGCCAGCCGCCGCGGACGATGCGCTGCGCCGCGCCGACCAGCTTCGTCTCGCCGCGCGCGTTCACGCTGAACTCGCCCGGGCAGTACTCGCCAGGCACCCGTCCGACCCGGGCGTCCACGCCCAGGCTCCGGAGCGCCCACGCCTGGCGCTCGGCCTCCTCGGAGAAGCGGGCCTGGATCCCGGTCATCGAGTCGGCGGCCGGCATGATCTCGTCGAACACGAGGCAGCCGTCGTCGTAGGCGGCGGCGCGGCCTCCCGCTCCACGGACGACCGGCGTATAATCGCGCCGCCTCGCCGCCGCGACCGCGTCCGCGAACCCGGGCAGGAAGCTGTCCCGCCGCCCGAACGCGACCGTCGCGTGCGGGCGATAGCACCTCAGGACCGGTCCGCGACCGCCTTGAGCGGCGAGGCCGAGCAGGGCGTGGGGTAGCGCGACGTCGAGCGCGGGGTCTGCGCCGACAGGCCCGTCGAGCAGGTCCACGCGCTCAGATCTCCAGCAGCCGCTCGACCGCGGCGCGATCGACCTCGAGCGCGGCCGCGTTCTCCTCGATCTGGGCTCCAGACGTGGCGCCGAACAGCACGCTGGTCACGGCGGGATTGGCGAGCGCGAACGCGATCGCGAGCGCCGCCGGGCTCGTCCCGAGCTCCAGGGCAAGCGCCCGCACGCGTCCGCCGTATTCGCGCGCGGCCGCAACCCGCGGATCGGCGATCTCGGGGGTGGCACGTCCGGTCTGGCCGGCGTCGTACTTGCCGGTAAGCACGCCGCCGGCCATCACGAACGACGCGACCACGCCGGCGCCCGACGCCTCGAGTGCCGCGCTCATCTCGTCGTTCTCGACCCAGTCGCGACGCGCGAGGCTGTACGGGAGCTGGGCGGCGCACGGCGCCGGGACGTCCTGCGCGGCGGCAGCTCGCGTGGCTTCGAGGAAGGGACCCGCCTCCCAGTTGACGATTCCCCACACGCGCGCCTTCCCCGAGGCGACGAGCTCGCCCACCGCGGCGACCATCTCATCTATAGGCAGGCCGTCCGGCGGAGGGTTCGCGTAGATCAGGTCGACGTGCTCGAACCCCATTCGCGCGAGCGAGCCGTCGAGCTCGGCGGCCGCGCTCTGCTCGGGCCAGAACTCCCACCACAGCTTGTTCGAGACGACCGTGTCCGCGCGGTCCCACCCGGCGGCGCGGAACAGCTCGCCGAACAGCACCTCGGAGTAGCCCGTCGGGATCGGAGCGCTCCCGGTCTCGTCGTTGTAGCGGGCGTCATCGAGGAAGTTGATGCCGAGCTCGCGGGCGGCGCCCATGACCACGAGCGCGTCCTCACGCGGGATCCGCTCGAACGTGCGCCAGGATCCGAGCGACAGGCGCGAGACAGCAAGTGCCGCGGTGCCGAGCAGGCGTCTCTCCATGACCGGCAAGTTATTACGACTGCGGACCGACCAGCGGCTCCCCGCGCTCTTCCCACAACCGTCTGAGCAGCGCCCGGCTCAGCTTGCGCTTGGGGACGATCGCGGACGGGGCGCCGCAGGGAACGTCGGCCAGGGCCTCCTCGGCGCTGATCAACACGACGATCGCCGGATTGCCGCGCGCGCTCATCCGCCGCGCCGCCTCCATCCCGCCGATGCCCGGCATCCGGACGTCCATCAGGATCAGGTCTGGCAGGAGGCGCTCGGCCTCCTCGAGCCCTTCCTCGCCCGAGCATGCGGCGCCAACCCACTCGAAGCCGGACGTGGCGTCAACCAGCTCGTGTGCGACGTCCTGGAAGAAACGCTCGTCGTCGACGACCAGGACGCGAACGGTGCTCGCGGCGGTGCGTTGCGCAGGAATCGGATCATGCTGTCCAGGAACCCGGCAACTGTCCACGGTGCGCACATGTGTGCGCGGGCGAGTGCACACGCCCTGTCGTAGGCGCCGACGCCTCAGAGCAGGCTCGCGGGCACGCGTCCGGTGACGGTGGTGCCCCCGCCCTGGGTGGAGCTGATCGTGAGCTCGCCGCCGATCGCCTCCACGCGATCGCGCATTCCGGTGAGCCCACGCGTGGGCGTGATCACCGCCGTATCGAATCCCGGACCATCGTCGGCGATCACGAACCGCAGACCGTATGGCTCCTCGGCGGCGCGGAGATCGACTCGGGCGCCGCTGCCGCAGTGCTTGGTCACGTTCTGGAGGGCCTCGACGCAGCAGAAGTAGACGGCGGTCTCGACATCGGTTGCGAACCGCCGTTTGAGATCGGTCCGCACAACGACCTCGAGCGGCAGCTCTCGCACGACCGCGCCGAGCGCGTAGGCGAGACCGAGGTCCCGCAGCGTGGCCGGGTAGATGCCCTTGGCGAGACTGCGGATGTGATCGAGCGCCTCGTCGATGCGCTCGCCGGCGTCGGCCAGCGCCGGTGCGACCGACTCGGGATCCTCGGTTGCCAGCTCCTCGAGCAGCTGGAGCTTGATCCGTAGGGCTACCAGCCCCTGCTGGGCGCCGTCGTGCAGGTCCTGCTCGATCCGGCGCCGCTCCTCGTCGGCGGCCCCGGCGACCCGCTTGCGCGAGGCCGCGAGCTCGTCGATCGATGCTGTCAGGTCCTGCTGAAGGCGAGCGTTGTCGAGCGCGAGGCGAACCGCGGACGCTGCCGCCTCCAGCGCGTGCTCGGACAGCACGGGGTCGTGCGCGACCGCGGCGAGGTTGTCGCCGTTGCGATGGAGCGGGGTGACCTTCTGGTATCGGGCGACCGCCGAGAGCTCGACCGCGACTCCGTCGACGTCGACGTAGCGCTCGTCTGAGGGCCGCCAGAACAGCAGCTGAAGCCTCGGGTCGGCGAACGCGCGCGACATCGCCTGCTGCACGCCCGCCAGGCTCGATTCGGCCCCGAGCGCGCCGATCATGTGCTCGAGGGCGCCCATTGCGAACACGCGACCGCGCACGAACCCGAGCGCGATCGCCAACGGCATCGCGGCGATGATCGCCGCAGTCGCCACCGCGGTCGGCGTCAGCAACGGAGCGTGATCGTGGATCGCCCGGACGCTTACGAAGAACGCGTATCCCCCCGCCGCCAGCGTCGCCCACGCCAGCAGCGGGGCGAGGCTACGTCGCTGCAGCGGCGTCGACCGCGCCGCCCGGATCGCCACCAGCACGGCGGCGGCGGCAAGCGACAGCGCCGTGACGAGAGCCAGTCCGGTCGACAGCGCCTTGCCGGCGCCGTGTCCGATGTCGACGATATTGAGCGGGTTCGACGGGCATTCGCTGCCGCTGCAGCGCACGAACGGGCCCGCGACGGGCTCGACGTTGGACAGCAGCAGGTTCGCCGCGAGCAACACGGCCATCGCCACCGCGGAGCTCGCCAGCAGGCGGGCCGCGCTGAGCTGCTCGATGTAGCCGCTCGGATAGGCGAAGCACACGTAGACGATGAGCAACAGCGACACGGGCACGGCGATCCGCCCGAGTGCGAACGGGAACGGCGAGTTGGCGGCGGTCAGTCCGGACAGCGCGATCGCGGACGATGCAGCGAGGATCAGTGCCGCCATCCGGGCGCCGGCCCCGCGCGCGAGCACCGCCACCGCGATCACGAGCAGCCCGATGCAGCACACGACCCGCAAGGTCACGAATAGCGCCGGGCGATCGACGATCGAGCTGCCGAATCCGATCACGGCGGTCGTGGCGGTCAGCGCAAGCGCCCCGGCGCACGCCGCCACCCATCCCAAGCCGATCCCAGCTCGTTCCAAGCATCACCCCGGTCATTGAGTTGTGAATCGGCGCCTTGCCCGCACACCTAGTGTAGATGGGGCCGGGGCTAGGGTGCGAGCCGTGCGATTTGCCAGCCCGCGCCCGGTCCGCGCCGGTAGCGGAGCCGGTCGTGCAGGCGATTGTCGCGGTGCTGCCAGAACTCGAACGTCTCGGGCGTGAGGCGGAAGCCGCCCCATCGTGTCGGACAGCGGTATGTCGCCACCGGCATAGCGCTCGGCGAGCTCGGACACCCGCTGCTCGAGCACGTCCCGGCTCTCGATCGTCCGGCTCTGCGGCGAGGCCATCGCGCTCAGCTGGCTGCCGCGGCCGCGGCTGTGCGCGTACGCCTCGGACTGCTCGCGCGTCGTCCGTTCGATCGGGCCCTCTATCCGCACCTGGCGCCCGAGACGGTTCCCAGTGGAACAGCAGTGCGGCGCGGGGGTTGGCGGCGAGCTCGTCGCCCTTGCGGCTCTCGTAGTTGGTGAAGAACACGAAGCCGTCGTGGTCGGCCTGCTTGACGAGCACCATCCGCACCGACGGCGCTCCGTCGACGGTCGCCGTGGCCAGGGCCGCGGCCTCGGGCTGGGGCACGCCGGCGCTCTGCGCCGCGGCGAACCACGCGGCGAACTCGCGGACCGGATCGGCATCGACGTCCTCCTCCCGCAGCGGTTGTGAGGGATCGGTCACAGCACGTGGCCGTCGGCACTCGTGCTCATGCGGGCCCGGATCAGCATCTGCTGGCGGTTAGGCTAAAGCCTCGTGTCGCCCGAGCCCCCGAAGATCGTCCGCCTCGACCAGCTCGAGGCGATTCCCGGTCCCGGCAGCCTCACCTGGTATCCCGTGAGGCTGACGCTCGGGGTACGCGCGTTCGGCACCAACGCGTACACGGCCGGCGAGGCCGGCCAGGACGTCGTCGAGCCGCATACCGAAGACCCCGAGCTCGCCCACCAGGAGCTGTACTTCGTCGCGGCCGGCCGGGCGACGTTCACGATCGACGGCGAGTCCCACGATGCGCCGGCGGGCACGTACGTGTTCGTCCCCGATCCCTCGTCCCACCGCCACGCGGTGGCCGCGGAGCCGGGCACCACCGTGCTCAGCTTCGGCGGGCCGCCGACGTTCGAGCCCTCGCCGTGGGAGTGGGCGTTCCGCGCCGGCCCGCTGATCCGCAGCGATCCGGCGCGGGCGCGGCAGATCCTCGCCGAAGGGCTCGAGCTGCACCCCGGATCGCCCTCGCTGCAATACAACCTCGCCTGCCTCGAGGCGATCGACGGCCGGCCCGACCGTGCGCTCGCGGCGCTCGCCGAGGCGATCCGGATCCAGCCCGAGGTCGCCGGGTGGGCTCGCGACGACGACGACCTCGTGATCCTGCGCGACGACCCGGAGTTCCTGGCGCTGGTCGACCGGAGCTAAGCTCGAGCGCGTGCCGACGGCAACTTTCTCGACGCTGGAGCCCGGGGAGTCGATGGAGCGTGGCCGAGAAGCGCGGCGCTCCTCGCCGCGGTCCGCGCACGCCGATTGGGCGCCGGCGCCGGACCGCCCCGACCCGGTCGCGCTGCTCCAAGCGCAGGCGGCGACGCGACTGCAGGAGTTGGTTCCGATCCGCTACGGACGGATGCTCGTCTCGCCATTCACGTTCTATCGAGGCGCCGCGGCGGTGATGGCGGCCGACCTCGCCGCGACTCCGGACTCCGGCATCACCGTCCAGGCGTGCGGCGATGCCCACATCTCGAACTTCGGCGGCTTCGCCGCGCCCGACCGCAGGCTGATCTTCGGCCCGAACGACTTCGACGAGACCTTGCCCGGTCCGTGGGAGTGGGACGTCAAGCGGATGGCGGCGAGCGTGGAAATCGCCGCTCGCGATGTCGGGCTGCCGGCGGATCGCCGCTCGCAGCTTGTGACCGCGTGTGTGCGTGAGTATCGCGAGGCGATGCGCGGGTTCGCTCAGGTCAGCCACCTCGACGTGTGGTACGAGCGGATCAATGCGAGTGAGCTCGTCGGTCGCTTCGGCGGCCGGCTCGGCGAAAAGGGCCGGATCACGTTCACGCAGCCCTTCACGAGAGCGCGGCAGAAGACCAGCCTGCGTGCCGTCCGCAAGCTCACCGAGCGTGTAGATGGCGAGCCGCGGTTTCGCAGTGTCCCGCCGCTGCTCGTCCGGTTCGCCGACCTGCACGACCCGACCGATCCGCGCGACGAGTCCGATTACGTTCGCGATCTGCTCGACCAGTACCTCGCGAGCCTCGACGCCGACCGGCGTTACCTGTTCAGTAACTACCAGTTCGTCGACATGGCCCGCAAGGTCGTCGGTGTCGGAAGCGTCGGCACTCGCGCCTGGGTCCTTCTGTTCGTCGGTCGCGCCGGCCAGGACGCGCTCGTGCTCCAGATGAAGGAGGCGCAGGCCTCGGTGCTCGAGCCCTATCTCGGCGCGAGCGAGTACGAGCACCACGGGGAGCGTGTCGTCCGGGGGCAGCGGATGGATCAGGCGGTGCCCGACGTGTTCCTCGGCTGGCAGCGGAGCCAGGGCCTCGACGGGAACGAGCACGATTTCTACATCCGCCAGCTGTGGGACTGGAAGGCGTCGATTGACCTGTCGAGGATGCGCCACTCCGGTCTGCACGCCTACAGCCGCGCGTGCGGCTGGTCCCTGGGCCGGGCCCATGCCCGCTCGGGCGACCGGCTCGCGATCGCCGCCTACCTGGGCGCCGGCGCGAGGTTCGACGAGGCGATCGCCCGCTTCTCGGTGGCCTACGCCGACCAGAACGAGCTCGACCACCGGCGGCTAGCCGAGGCGGTCGCCGGGGGAGAGGTGCGCGCCGAGATCGGCGTGTAGCACTAGCCGGCCAGGATCAGGCCGAGCACTCCCTTGATCACGAGCAGGACGCCGATCACCGCGAAGCCGCGCTCGGCGTAGACCCTGCCATGGATGCCGGCCCACGCCTTAGCCCGATCGATTGCAGCGGGCGTCCACTCCGGGGCGACCGCGAACAGGATCATCGGGATTTCGAGCAGGAGGAGCATCACTAGGTTGAACGCGATCACGATCAGCACAGTCACGGCCGTCGAGTAGTCGAGCTTGGTCAGCCTGTCGAGCCCGGCAAGATACGAGGCGCCTGGCAGCGTCAGCAGCGCGCCGATTACGAACGTTGTCCTAGGGGAGCCGCGGCGGAGCTCCCGCTGCCACCTCGGAGGCGGCTTGCCCTCCTTTTTCTTCGCTCGGCGCTCGCGGAAGCTCGCGTCACGGCCGCTGGCGAGAACCGCGGCGATGATCAGCGTCAACCCGCCCAGAGCGATGTCTGCAAGCGGGCTGACGGTGTGCTTGGTCGTGCTGACGATCCCCGAGTTCTTCAGCGAGAACACGATCAGCAGACCGAGCGTGATGCTGGTCAGCATCGCTCCCAACCAGTAGCCGAGCATCAGCCGCTTCGGGTTGGGGAGCAGCAGCATCAGCGTCGTTACAGCGATCAGCGTCGGATTGAACGCCGAGGTGACCGACAGCAGGATGACTTCGCCCATGCGTGCGGCAATGCTTCCAGGGTTAGCCGGGCCGCGGGAACGGGTCAGCGATCACGGCGGTGCCGGAAGACCGGCGAGCTGGAACACCGAGAACGCGAGCAGGAGGATGCCGATGCAGACCAGGCCGTAGCGAGCGTTGCGGAGCTTGACGTGGCCGCTGATTCCGATCAGGAACAGGACGGTGGCCAGGAACACCGTGTCGCGCACGTACTTGTCCGCCGTGCCGCCCGCGTCCGACCCGCTCGTGAACTCGGCGTCGGCCTGCGCGTCGAGCGTGTTCGCCTGGGACTGCTGGGGAATCACGTACTGCGGCATGTACGACGGACCCGGCGGAGCCTTCGGGTTGTTCGCCGGATCGGTGGCCAGCCAGGCGTTGAACGCCGGTCGATATCCCGGGCGGAGGCGGTTCTCGGCCAGGCGCTCGGCCCGCTTGTTGCCTGCGACGAACGCCGTGAACCAGGCGTTGAACGACACCGAATCAAGCGTTCGGGTGACGAGCGCCTCGAGGTCGGCCCGGCTGGCCTTGGTCCGGAGCGCGGACGCCTTCGCCAGCGACACCGAGGACTCCGTGCTCCACTTCGCGGCCGCAAACCCCGAATAGGCGGCCAGCAGCGCTACCGCCGACAGCAACACCGCCTCGACGATCGACAGCCATCGCTCGTGACGGTCGACGTGCTCGTGCTCGCCGTTCTCGCCGTGCTCGCCGTGCTCGTCGTGCTTCTTGTGCTCGGCGATCTCCTTGCCCACCTCGGCCGCCGACAACCCCTCAGGCACTTTCGAACTCCGGTCTCGTTCCTCGCAGGTGACGCCACCGAGAAGCATCGGGGCGCTGGGCGGGTCGGCATCACCCGATCCGGGTGAATGACCCGAGCGCGGCCTCTTGACAGATTAGTACGCACGTACTAACTTTATGTCATGCGTACGAAACAGGACACCGAGGCCGGGCCGACCACGTTCACTCAGCGCAAGCGGCGCGATCAGCTCGTCGACTGCGCGATCGACGCGGTGGTCGAGCTCGGGTTCCACGGGACGTCGGTCGCCGAGGTGGCGCGCCGCGCGGGTGTCAGCAAGGGCGTGGTGACCTACCACTTTCCCGCCAAGGACGACCTGTTCTTCGCGGTCGTCGCGCACATCTTCGACTCGATCAAGAAGTCGCTCGAGACCCAGCTGCGGGGGACCTCGCCCGAGAGCTTCGTCGCCGACTACATCAACGCGTGGGTCGAGTACTACCGGACCCAGAGGCCATACGTGCTCGCGATCGGCGAGATCTGGGGCAACTTCCGCGACGACGGCGGGGACAGGCACTTCGGCCCCCAAGCGCTCGAGGGAGAGCTGGGCGTGGTCCAGCGCGTGTTCGAGTACGGCCAGGCCGACGGCAGCCTGGGGGAGTTCGACCCCCGGGTTATGGCGCTGACGGTCAAGGCGGCGCTCGACGCCCTCCTCACCCAACTCGCGACTGATCCCGAGGTCGACGTGGAGGCGTACGGCGCCGAGCTCGTGAGGTTGTTCGACAGCGCGACCCGAAAGAGAGAGACATGAATGTGCTCCTGAATCAAATGAGCCTCGGGGCTGTGATCCGGCCCTACATCCAGACCCAGCCCGTCGCGCTGCTGATGTGGCTGCTCGTCAATTTCGCCTCGTTCGGGTTCGAGTTCAACCAATGGCAGCAACGGCGAGACGAGGCGAGGAACACCGACAAGGGCAGCTACGGGGTGCTGATGGCCTGCACCGGGATCGGCCTGATCATCCTCGTGTTGGCTCCCCGCTTGGCGCCGGCGGCCGCGATCCGGCCCACGTCCGTGGCGTTTGCTGTCGGCTTTGCGTGCTTCCTCGCCGGGTTCGGGATGCGCCGGTGGTCGGAGATGACGCTCGGCCGGTATTTCACGTTCACCGTCATGACCAGTGCTGATCAGCCGGTGATCACCACGGGACCGTATCGCCTCGTGCGCCACCCCGGCTACACGGGCGTCTTGCTGGTCGTGATCGGCGCCGGTCTCGTGACCGGTAACTGGATCGGGTTGGCCGCGTGGTCGCTCCTGGTCGTGGTGCCGCTGCTGTACCGCATTCACGTCGAGGAGCACGCGCTGCTGGCCGCGCTCGGCGATCGCTATCGCATGTACGCCGCCGCCCACAAGCGCCTGATTCCGCTCGTGTGGTGAGATTGAGGGCGTGCGGGAGATCCGGTTCGAGCCAATCGATGTGCGCCACCTCGACGATGTGCGCGCCCTCGTCGCGGACCCGGAGGTGTTGCGGTACACCCGCATCCCCGAGCCGCCCCCTGACGGCTTCGCCGAGACGTGGATCGCATCGTACGACGCCGGGCGCCGAGACGGGACCCGCGACGGGTTCGCGGCGATCGACCGCGACGGCGAGTTCGTCGGCCTCGGGCTGGCGCCGACGATCGACCGCAAAGGCCGGGAGATCGAGCTCGGCTACATCGTTCCGGAGCGGGCTCGGGGGTGTGGCGTCGCCTCCGAGATCCTCAGGCTGTTGACCGCCTGGGCATTCGGAGAGGTGGGCGCGCTGCGGGCCTGCCTGATCATCGATCCCGAGAACCGCGCCTCGGAGGGGGTAGCCGAGCGATGTGGCTACGTTCGAGAGGGAGTGATGCGCTCGATCCACGTCAAGCAGGGACGGCGGAGCGACGCCGGGCTGTGGTCGCGGCTCCCGACGGACCCGCACCCGTAGCCTCGTCCGCGCATGCAGCCGCAGCCGCTCGAAGGCCGGACAGCTCTCGTCACCGGCGCCTCGCGCGGGATCGGCGCGGCGATCGCGCGGGCGCTCGACCGCGCCGGCGCCCGCGTCGCCCTCGTCGCGCGCGATCGTGACGCGCTCGACGCGGTGGCGGCACGCCTGACCAACGATCCGGTGGTGCTGACGGCGGATCTTGCCGAGCCGGATGTCCCCGCCCGGCTCGTGGCCGAGGTATGCGACCGGCTGGGCGGGATCGACGTGCTCGTGAACAACGCGGCGGTCGCTGCGCGCGCGCCGACCGAGCAGCTGGACGCGGCGCTCGTCGACAGGCTGTACGCCGTCAACGTGCGCGCGCCGCTGCTCCTGATCGCGGCGCTCATCCCGAGCATGGTCGAGCGCGGGAGCGGCGTGATCATCAGCTTGTCGTCAGTGTCGGCCGTCGTCGGGACTCCGCGCCGGGCCGCGTACGCCGCTACCAAGGGCGCGATCGACGCGGCCACGCGGTCGCTGGCGATCGAGCTCGGTCCGCACGGGATCCGGGTCAACTCGGTCGCGCCCGGTGTCGTCGACACCGAGATGTGGGCGCGAAACAAGGCGATTCCCGGGGTGGTCGGGCAGATCGAGGCACTCACGCCGCTGCGTCGCTGGTCGACTCCCGACGATGTCGCCGACGTGGTGGTGTTCCTGGCCTCGGACGCGGCCAGGTTCGTGACCGGTGAGACGATGTCCGTCGACGGCGGGATGGCGAGGACCACGGACCTCTACGGCGGTGCGGTTTGAGCGCGCACGGCATCGACGACCGCGAGCTCCGGCGCCGATACGCGCGGGTGTTCGACGACTGCGCCGAGGACTACGACCGCGAACGGCGAGGCTACCCGGACGAGCTGATCGACGCCGCCTGTGAGCGTGGCGGCCTGGTCGCGGGCGACCCGGTGGTGGAGGTCGGGTGCGGCACAGGGCTGTTCACGACCGGCCTGGTGGCGCGCGGGCTCAGGGTGGACGCGGTCGATCCCGGCGCGAACATGATCCGGCTCGCGCGCCGGCGGGTGGGGGAGGGGGCAACTGTGCGGTTTCACCACTCGAGATTCGAGGACGTCGCGCTGCCGGCGGGCGCGTTCGCCGCGGTGTTCTCGGCGACCGCGTTCCACTGGGTCGAGCCGGAGATCGGCTGGGCGCGCGCGGCCGGCCTGCTCCGGCCCGGGGGGCTGCTGGCACTGCTTCAGTACAACGAGGTCGTAGACGAGCGCACCGAGGCGGACCGGCAGGCGCTCCACGCCGCGCTCGCGAAGGTGGCTCCAGACATCGCCGCGCGCTGGCCGGGGAGCCGCGACGCCGCCACGATCGTGTCCGGCGCGGCGGACCGGCGGGACAACATCTCCGAGGTATGGTCGTGGATGGGCCGGCACGACCTCGCCGTGGCCGAGGCGGCCGCGCTATTCACGAATGTGCAGGTCGACACTGTGCCCGTGTACAGCGAGATGACCGCCGACCGGCTGAACGGGTATCTGCGCACGACCTCGCTGTACGCGCGGCTCGACCCCGATCGTCAGGCTGAGCTCGAGGCCGAGAACCGGCTCGTCGCCGAGCGTGCCGGGGGAGTCGCGCGGTCGAGCGAGCTCGCCGTGCTGGTGACCGGCGTACGGGCGTAGAGGCAGCTACCGTACGGTCGGTGCGGATCGCGACCTGGAACGTGAACTCGCTCAAGCAGCGACTCCCGCGGTTGCTGCCGTGGCTAGATCAGCGCCGGCCCGACGTCGTCTGCCTGCAGGAGACCAAGCTCGCCGACGACGCCTTCGCCGAGGTGCTCGGCGACCAGTTGTCCGAACGCGGGTATGAGGCGGCGGCCCACGGGGAGACGGCATGGAACGGGGTCGCGATCCTGTCCCGGGTCGGGCTCGACGACGTCGTTGCGGGGATCGACGGCGCGCCCGGGTTTCCCAATCCAGAGGCGCGCGCGGTGTCCGCGACGTGCGAGGGAATCCGCGTGGTGTCGGTTTACGTGCCCAACGGCCGCGAGCCGGACTCCGAGCACTACCGGTACAAGCTCGCGTGGCTCGATTCGCTGCGAGGGATGGTGGCGGCCGGGCCTGACGCGACGGTCGTGTGCGGTGACATGAACATCGCCCCGACCGACGAGGACGTATTCGATCCGGAGGCGTACGTCGGTCAGACACACGTGACGGCACCCGAGCGGGCGGCACTGCAGGAGATCGAGGCGGTCGGCCTCCATGACGTCGTGCGCGATCACTGGCCGGGTAAGCGGGTGTTCACGTACTGGGACTACCGGGCGGGGATGTTTCACCAGGACCTCGGGATGCGAATCGACCTGATCCTCGCCGGCGACTCGGTGGCGAAGCGCGTCAAGGCGGCGTGGGTCGACCGGCAGGCCCGCAAGGGCAGCGGACCGAGCGATCACGCGCCGGTGATCGTCGACCTGGACGAGGCTCCTGACGGCGACATCGGGCCGGTCGTGCCGCCGCCGTCCAACCCGGTGACCAAGCGCGGCGCGAAGAAGCTGCCTCAGGCGCCCTGACCTCGTCCGATGCGTTCGACTTTTTGGGCAATAGTTGCCCGAAAAGTCGAACGCAACGCGTTGGCAGCGCTTGCCGCGCTATCGCGGGCGGTCGCGGTTGCGGTCGCGGTTGCGGTCGCGGTCGCGGGAGGGCTGGACCCGTTTCGGCTCTCCCGGCATCTTTGGGTAATCCGGCGGGTACGGCATGTCCCCGAGCCCCTCGGCAGCGTCGGCCTCGTACAGGTCGAGCAGCGGCTGGAGCGAATGCGCCACGTCGTTGATCGCGGCGTGTCGATCGCCGACCTGCGCGAAACGAGCCGACATCGTGGCGACCGTGAAGTCCTCGGGCTTGACCTCGCCAAGCTCATCCCACACGAAAGGGGCCGACACCGGCGCCCCGGGCTTGGCACGAATGCTGTACGCCGAGGCGATTGTCCGGTCGCGCGCGTTCTGGTTGTAGTCGACGAAGATGCGCTCACCGCGCTCCTCCTTCCACCAACTGGTCGTCACCCGGTCGGGGAGGCGCCGCTCGAGCGCGCGCCCGAACGCGATCGCGGCGTGGCGGACATCGGTGAACGTCCAGCGCGGCTCGATCCGGATGTAGATGTGGATGCCCCGGCCGCCCGACGTCTTCGGAAAGCCCGTGTAACCGAGGTCGCCCAGCAAGGCGCGCGCCTCGCCGGCGGCGCGGACGGCGTCGGCGAAGTCGGTGCCGGGCTGCGGGTCGAGGTCGATCCGGAGCTCGTCGGGATGGTCGACGTCGTCGCGGCGAACCGGCCACGGATGGAACGTGATCGTGCCCATCTGCGCGGCCCAGCCGACGACGGCGATCTCGGTCGGACACACTTCGTCAGCGCGCCGCCCCGACGGAAACTCGATCTGCGCCGTCTGCACGTAGTCCGGAGCTCCCTTGGGGATCCGCTTCTGGTAGAAGGCATCGCCGCCGCCCCGGTCGCGCGTCGACAGCACGATGCCGGGGTGAACGCCCTTCGGCCAGCGCTCGAGCGTGGTCGGCCGCCGCTCGAGCGCTCGCATGATCCCGTCCTCGACGGCCAGGTAGTACTCGACGATGTGGAGCTTGGTCACCTCACGCGTGCGCTCGGACGCCGGGAAGATCACACGATCCGGGCTCGAGACCCGCAGCTCGCGGCCGCCGGCGTCGACGGTGACTGCCTCGGTGGCGGGCATTCTCGTGGAGATCTACGCGTGACCCGCGATCGCGTGCGGGACGTAGGGCTCCTCGAGCGCGGCTATCTCCTCGTCGCTCAGCGTGAGCTGCTCGCCGGCGAGCGCGTCCTCCAGGTGGCCGAGCTTGGTCGCGCCGACGATCGGCGCGGTCACGCCGGGCTTCTGGAGCAGCCACGCGAGCGCGACCTGCGCGCTCGGCACCCCGCGGGCTCCGGCCACCTGCGCGGTCCGCTCGACCACGTCGAAGTCGATCTCGGGCCTGTACAGCGAGTCGCCGAAGCTATCGGTGTTGGCGCGGGCCGTCAGCCGCTCGCCCTCGCGCGTGCGGTTGCCGGCGAGCATGCCGCGAGCGAGCGGGCTCCACGGAATCACGCCGACTCCCTGGTCCAGGCACTGCGGGATCATCTCCCGCTCCTCCTCGCGGTAGATCAGGTTGTAGTGGTTCTGCATCGAGACGAACGGCGTGACCGCGATCGACTGCGCCTTCGCGAACTGCCACGCGTACATGCTGCTGGCGCCGATGTAGCGCGCCTTGCCGGCCTTGATGACGTCGTGGAGCGCATCCATCGTCTCTGCGATCGGCGTGCGCGGGTCCCAGCGGTGGATCTGGTAGAGGTCGACGTAGTCGAGCTCGAGCCGCTTCAGCGAGGCGTCGATCGAGGCCATGATGTGCTTGCGGGACAGGCCGCGGCCGTTCTCGCCCGGCATCGTCTGGCCGTGGACCTTGGTCGCGACCGCGTATTCCTCGCGCATCCCGAACAGCCTGCGCAGCACACGCCCGGTGATCACCTCGCTCTGGCCGCCGTTGTAGACGTCGGCGGTGTCGAAGAACGTAATGCCGCCCTCGACCGCGCGGCGCACGATCGGCTCGGCATCGCTCTCGTCGAGCGCCCACGGCCGGCTCTCGTGCGGGCCGTAGCTCATCATCCCCAGGCACACGCGGGATACGCGCAGTCCGGTCCGGCCGAGGTTCACGTATTCCATCGCTCGTCTCCTAACGGTCGCGTCTCGAGATCCTTCGTCGGAGACCATGACGTTACCCATGCCGAGCCGTCTAGACCGGTGCGACGGCTCGGCTAATCGAGTTGGATCCCCTGCGGCCCGACCTGCAGGTAATGGGTGACGTCGGTCTGGTCGCCGGCGACCGCGAACCACGACAGCCCGACCTGCCCGGACCCGTCAGGGTTGGGGTCGAGGGCGAACGAGGCGACAATCGATCTCTTCGTCCACGGCCAGGTCGACGGCCGGCGACCGCCCGCGAAATCCCGAAGTCGGTGAGGTAGACGTGGTCGCGTCCGCCGCTCGCGTCGACGAGGATGTTGGCCGGCTTTACGTCGCTCGCCTCTCCCGCGGCGTACTCCGGGATCAGGTTCGGGTGCTCGATCTTGGCCGCGATCGCGGCCTCGCCCTGGAAGCGCGCTCGGAACTGCGGATCGTCGGCGAGCTCGGCGGAGACGACCTTGAGGGCGACGATCCGATCCGGGTTCTTCTGGCGTGCGCGGTAGACGACCCCGATGCCTCCGCGTCCCGCGGTGGACTCGATGGCGAACTCGCCCACGTCGGTGCCCGGCCCCATGCCGGAACTCTGAGTGAATCCGGTGGGTCTATTAGCAAACGGAGGCCCCGAAAGACGCCCGCGGTCCGAGCAATGGGCTGGACTATCGTCTCGGGCGTGTACGTGTCGATGTTCCGGTCGTGCGTCTCGCCCGACCGTGCTCCCGAATCGGTCGCCGCGTTCCGCAACCGCGGGCGCCTGGTCGAAGACGCGGCCGGGTTCCTGGGGCTGGAGGTGTGGCAAGGCGGCCGTGACGTCCTCCACACGCTCACGGTCGTCGCCCGATGAGCCGGCGAGTCGCCCCGCCGAGCGGCATGCCCCCGCCCGAGCGCGTGACGAGTCCGCACGGCGTAGAGATCGACCTCGTGACGCTCTCGCGCGAGACCTGCGCGTCGTACGACTCCGAGTTTCCAGACGAGCGCGAGCGCTACGGGCCGTCCGGTGCGGCGTGGTGCCGCCACGACTGCCAGCACCTGCTCAACTGGGCCGTCCTCAGCCTGACCACCGGGCTCGACTACGAGGCGCAGTTGGCGTGGCTCGCGCGAGTGCTCGAGTCGCGGGAGTTTCCGCTACCCCGCCTGGCGCGGTGCCTGGAGTTGCTCGCTCTGGCCGTCCGCGAGCGCCTGCCGGACGAGCCGGAGGTTGCCGCGAGGCTCGATGCCGGCGCGGCCGTCGTGGGTTCGCGCGCCAGCTTCCTCGACTGACCAAAGGCCACCCCGGCCCCCTCAGACGAGGGGACCGGGATGCCAGAACACCTACGGCCTGACGCGGAAGACCTGGCCGGTCAGCTCGCCGACGTAGAGCCAGCCACCGTTCGCGCCGAGTCCAACGGTCGGAGCCACGAAGCCCGTCACCAGCGGCTTCAGCTTGCCGCCACTCAGCGGGAGCGAGAGGACCTCACCCGCGCCCTTGGCGCCGATGCCCGTGAACGACGTCGTGTAGAGCCGCTTGCCCATGATGACCATGCCCATCAGGTCGGTGTGAGGGCCGAACTGCTGGAACGGCTTGGCGAAGCCCTTGCACTTGATCGCCGACGTCCAATTACAGGCCGGGAACCCGTAGTTGTCGCCCTTACGAACCCGAAGGATGAAGTCCGGCGGATTCTTGGCGCCCGAGTCCTGCCCGAGGTCGGACACGAATGGGGACGACGAGCCCTTCGGGAATGCCATCTGCCACGGCTGGCGGATTCCGGAAGCGAATACCTGCAGGCCCTTGCCGTTGGGCTTGAACGACAGGATGTCGTACAGGTACGGGGACAGGTTCGACGGCCCGTGGTCGTTGCCGTTGAGCAGGCCGGTGTCGACCCCGACGTACAGCCGTCCGTCCGCGCCGAAGGCGAGGCCGTTGAACCCCTGGAACTTCTTCGGGGCGGTGTAGATCGCCTTCTGGTTGGTGAAGGTGGTGCCGTTCCAGCCGCTCCACTTCCACAGCCGCCACTTCGGGCCTTGTGCCGTGATCGCGCCGCCGCTCACGTACAGCGCGCCCTTGTGCCACGCCAGGCCGGCGACGAACTGAGGCGATCCGGGGATCAACGTCCCCGTGCCGTTCTTCAGCACGAACACGCCCCCGTTCGGCACCTTGTTCGATTCGGCACCGCCGTCACCCTCGAACACGTTGCCGCCGCCGAAGGCGAAAGACGTGGGGGTGTGAAGGCCGGATGCCACCAGCTGAACCTGATGCCCGTTGGTGGCCTTGGGTGGCGGCGGGGGACCCGCGGCCATCGCGGTACTCGCCGCGACCCCGGTTGCAACAGCGGATGCGGCGATCAACGCCGCAGTACGTCCACGCATACGTCTGCTCCTTTCGAGTGCGCCAGAAGCACGCGCCGATTTACCCCGACCGAGCGCGAGCCGCAAAAGATTAACACAAAACAGGGCGAAAGAGGAGCATCCGACTACCCCTGCTGCGTGATGCGGATCAGACCGAGCACGATCATCCCTGCAGTGAGCAGGAGCCCGAGCGTCGCGAGCGCGGCCGGCGGTGACTGAAACCGGCTTTGCGCTCGTTCTAAGCATGCGGACGACATACAGCGCCCGGCGAGCACAGGGCTGTGGGGACCTCGACTTGACTCTGAATGTCCCGCAACTTGACTCTGAATGCACTATCGCGACGGCGGCCGCCACCCGGCTCAAAATCGTCTATAACGGTGTTAACATCGCGTCCGCGCTGCCTCAAAGGGTTCAGCCGCAGAGTGTCCCCAGGGAGCGTCGGCGAGTAGGCTGCACGAAGCGAGGAGAGCCGAGGGATGAGCCATGCCATCCGTTTGAGCAGGCTTGCAGCAATTGCAGCCTGTCTGTTTGTGATCACCGCTGCCGTCAGCGCGTGCGGCAGCTCCAGTTCGAAATCGTCCACGTCGTCCTCGTCGGCGTCGAGTTCGACGTCGGTAACGTCGACGGCGGCGACAGGCACGCCCAAGCCGGGCGGGTCGCTGACCGTACTCGAGCTCGGTGGGTACGCCGGCGCGTGGCCGGCCGGCCTCGATCCGGCGACCAACACCAACGGGGCCGCCGACCAGGATCAGATGAACTCGATCTTCGGACAGCTGTTCCAGCTCGCCGCAGGCGGGAAGGTCGTCCCCGATCTGGCCGCGTCCGCCACCCCGTCGGCCGCCGGCAAGACGTGGACGATCACGCTACAGCCGAACCTCAAGTTCTCCGACGGCACGCCCTTGAACGGGCAGGCTGTGGCGGCGAACTGGACGCGCGACCTCGCCAACCCGTGCACGTGCAAGCCGCTTCTTCCGCCGGTGAAGTCGATCACCGCGCCGAGCGCGACGACGGTGGTGTTGAGCCTGGGCGCCCCCGACGGCGCGTTCCAGAATCAGCTGCTGGTTGCCAACCTGAACTGGATCGCCTCGCCGACCGCGCTGAAGAGCATGGGGGAGCAGGCGTTCAAGATCAAGCCCGTCGGCGCCGGGCCGTTCACGGTCGTCAGCGACACGCTCAGCAACACGCTCGTGCTGAAGAAGTACCCGGGCTACTGGCAGACGGGGCATCCCTACCTCGACAACCTGACATTCAAGGCCACCTCCGACGACGAGGCCGCTCTCGAGGCGCTGCAGTCGGGCGGCGCGCAGGCGTATGACGGGATGGCGACTCCGTCGCTTGTGAGTTCGTACAAGTCGCACTTCACGACGACCGAGCAGCCGGCGACCTCCCCCTACGACATCCAGCTGAATACCACGGCGCCTCCGTTCAACAACGTCAATGCGCGGCTCGCGATCTATTACGCCACCGACACGGCGCTCATCGACCAGAAGCTGTTCGGCAACCAGTTCCAGGTCGTCCAGGGCTTCACCGCGCCGGGCGGACTGTTCTACTACCCGAACGTGCCGGGCTACCCCACGTACGACCTGAGCAAGGCCAAGTCGCTCGTGAAGCAGCTGGGGGGGCTGACCGTGAACTTCTTCACGCTTGCCTCACCGGTGAACCAGAACTTCATGGAGGCGCTCCAGAGCTTGTGGAAGCAGGCGGGTATCACCACCTCGATCCATCTGTACAGCCTGGCAGGGCTGATCCAGCAGTTCGACACCAAGAAGTGGCAGGCGGCACTGCAGACCGCGGGGGCATGGGATCCGGCCGCGGGCGTGGGTCTCGGATTCCGGTTCCTGTCCGCCTCGCCGTTCAGCGGTGTGCATGACCCGAAGCTCGACGCGCTGATCCTCGGCGGCCAGGCGCTGGTCGATCCGACGGCCCGCGACAAGACCTACCAGCAGGCTGCCCAATACATCGCCAAGAATGCCGACGGGCCGTTCCTGTTCCCGCTCGCCAGCTGGAATGTCGCCGTGCACGGCGTGCAGGGGCCGGGACTCACCACGTCGATCCCGTCGGTGGTGGTCAACACCGCTCCGCTGTGGCAGGACGTGTCATTCACCCAGTGACTCGGGCAGGGATAGCGCCTGATGAGTAGTGCCTCCGCGCCGCTCAGCCCTCCGCTGGCGGCGCGGGCCGGCCGGGCGGGTCGGCTCGCCGGCTCGCCCACGCTGCGTTTCATAATCCGGCGGCTGCTGGCGGCGATCCCCGTGTTGTTCGGGGTGACGTTCCTGAGCTTCGTGGTGATGAACTCGCTCCCGGGCGACGCGGCGCAGGAGCTGCTGGGCGCGAGCGCGACGCCGTCGGAGATCCATCAGCTGGGGGTGAAGCTCGGCCTCGACAAGCCGTTCCTGACCCGCTATTGGGATTGGCTGCACCAAGCGGTCATCGGGCATCTCGGCCATTCACTGTCGAGCGGTCAGAGCGTGGGATCGATCCTCGGCGCGGACCTGCCGGTGACGTTCGAGCTGGTCGCGTATGCGTTCCTCGTCTCGTTGGTGCTGGCGGTGCCGATCGCGTTGCTGTGTGCGCGCAAGCCGAACGGCATCACTGACCGGTTGAGCATGATGTTCAGCATGGCCGGCCTGTCGATCGCGCCGTACGTGCTCGCCCTCGTCCTCGTCTACGTGTTCGCGGTCAAGCTGAACGTGCTGCCGGCGATCGGATGGGTCCCACCCGGACAGAGCCTCTCGCAGAACATCCGCTACCTCACGTTGCCGGCGGTGTCGATCGGGTTGGGCCTGCTGTGCTTCTACACGCGCCTGCTGCGTGCGGACCTCCTCGAGCAGATGCAGGGAGAGGACTACGTGGTGACCGCACGGGCCAAAGGGGTGCGTCCGTGGCGGGTGCTGACCCGCCACGCGCTGCGCAATTCCCTGTTCGGTCTGATCACCGTGGTGGCGCTCAACCTGGGCACGCTGCTCGGGGCCACGGTGGTGATCGAGGACATCTTCGGGCTTCCCGGCATCGGGCACGAGTTGCTGCAGGCGATCGACAACCGCGACATCCCGGTGATCGAGGGGATCGTGTTCGTGTTCGCGGTGATCGTGGTGTTGTCAAACCTGCTGGCCGACGTCCTTTACTCGGCGCTCGATCCAAGGATCCGGTATGGCCGACCTACCGAGTGATCTCGTCATTGCGGGCGTTGCCCCGACGGTCGACGAGGCCGCGGCCACCAGAGTGGCGGGCCGCTGGCGCGGCTCGCTCGGGGTGATCGTGCCGGCGGCGATCGTCGTCTTCATCGTTCTGCTCTGCTTCGTCTGGCCGATCATCGGCCCGGTGCCGTCCCCCACCGGAGGAAACATCCTGGACGCGAGCCTGCCGGCGTTCTCCTCCGGCCATTTCCTCGGGACCGATCCGGTTGGCAACGACGAGTGGTCCCGCCTCCTGTACGGCGGGCGCGCCTCGCTCGAGATCGCGTTCGCCGTGCAGGCGATCGGCATCGTGCTCGGCGGGCTGCTCGGAGCCGTCGCCGGCTACATGGGCGGGTGGCGCGATGCGACGATCATGCGGCTCCTCGACGTGGTGATCGCGTTCCCCGCGTTCGTTCTGGCGGTGGCGATCGCGCAGGGTCTCGGTCCGAGCGAGCTGCACACGATCTGGGCGCTGTGCTTTTTCAGCGTTCCCGCGTTTGCGCGCATCTCGCGCGCGGCCACGCTGCGCGTGCGCGAGCAGACGTACATGGCCGCCGCGCGGCTGTCGGGCACCAGCTTCCCGCGGATGCTGCTCGGTCACGTCGCGCCGAACATCCTGCCCCAGCTGGCCACCTTCGCGCTGCTTGGTACCGGAATCGTGATGATCCTGGAGGGTGCGCTCAGCTTCGTCGGCTTGGGAGTCCCGCCGCCGGCTCCGAGCTGGGGAAACATGATCGCTCAGGGGCAGAGCACGCTGTCCGCCGACCCGCGCTACGTGCTGCTGCCGAGCGCCGCCCTGTTCATCACTGTCGTCGCGTTCAACCTGCTGGGCGACGGGCTGCGCGCCCGGTGGAGCAGCTCATGACCGAGTCGCTCCTCGAGGTCTCAGGCCTGCAGGTCGACTTCCGCCACCACGGACAGCTCGTACGGGCAGTGGACGGGCTGACCTATTCGATGCGCCGCGGGCAGACAGTGGCTGTGATCGGAGAGTCCGGCTCGGGCAAGACGGTCAGCGCCCGGGCGATCATGGGCCTGCTGCCGCCGACGGCGACGGTCACCGGGTCGATCCGATTCGATGAGGTCGAGATGGTCGGGCTGGCGGAGAAAGCCATGCGCTCGCATCGCGGGTGCGGCGTGGCGATGGTGTTCCAGGACCCGACCCGCTCGCTGAACCCGACGATGCGGATCGGGGCTCAGATCCGCGAGGCGATCCAGACCCACGAGAAGGCCTCGCGCGGCGCCGCCCACGACCGCGCGCTCGAGCTGCTCGAGCTGGTACGGCTGCCCGCCGCCCGAGAGCGACTCGAGCAGTATCCGCATCAGCTCTCGGGCGGGATGCGCCAGCGCGTGATGATCGCGATCGCACTGGCGGCCTCGCCGAAGCTGCTGATCGCCGACGAGGCCACGACCGCGCTCGACGTGACGACCCAGGCGCAGATCATGGAGCTCCTGCGCGACCTGCAGCAGCGGCTGGGGATGGGGCTGATCATGATCAGCCACGACCTCGGGCTGGCGGCGAGCTTCGCCGACGAGGTGGTGGTGATGTACGCGGGGCGGGCGGTCGAGCGGGCTCCGACGCAGATGCTGTTCGCCCACGTCCGGATGCCCTACACGCGGGCGCTGCTGGACGCCATCCCCCGCTTGGAGAACCCCTCGCATGGGCAGCTGGCTGCCGTGCCCGGCCAGCCACCGAACCTGGCGCTGCGAGAACCGGGGTGTCCGTTCACGCCACGCTGCCCGAGCGCCACCGATCAGTGCCGGGAGCATGCGCCGGCGTTCGCGGAGCACGAGCCGGAGCACCTGTGGGCGTGCTGGCATCCATGTGAGGATGGGGTGAGGTTGTGAGCACCGACGCGCCGCTCCTGGACGTGCGCCATCTGGTGCAGGAATTCGAGGTCCGGGCTCAGGGTGGTGTCAGGAGCGGCATCGTGCAGGCCGTGTCAGACATCTCGTTCACGCTCCAGAAAGGAGAGACGCTCGGACTGGTGGGGGAGACCGGGTCGGGGAAGTCGACGCTGGCGCGCGCGATCTTGCAGGCGCCACGGCCCAAGGGCGGCGAGGTGCTGTTCGAGGGCGTGGATCTGGTCAAGCTCAAGGGCCGCGAGTTGCTGCGCGCGCGGCGCCAGATGCAGATGGTCTTCCAGGACCCCTATGGGTCGCTTGATCCGAAATGGTCCGTGGCGCGGATCGTCGAGGAGCCGCTGATCGCGTTCCGGACCGCGGCGCGATCCGAGCGCCGGCGCCAGGTGACCGAGGCGCTCGATCGGGTCGGTCTCGATCCAGGACGCTATGCCGACCGCCGGCCGCGATCGCTGTCAGGCGGTCAGGCGCAACGGGTCGCGATCGCGCGTGCGCTTGCCCTCGACCCGGCGTTGATCATCTACGACGAGGCGGTGTCGTCGCTCGACGTGCTGATCCGGGCGCAGGTGCTAAATCTGCTCGAGCGCCTCCGCTCCGAGCTCTCGCTCACCTATCTGTTCATCGCGCACGATCTGGCGCTGGTCAAGCAAGTCTCTGACCGGGTCGCGGTCATGTACCTGGGAAAGCTGGTCGAGATCGGTCCGGCCGAGTCGCTCTACCGGGAGCCGCTGCACCCCTACACGGTGGCGCTCCTGGCTTCGATCCCGAACCCCGATCCGGCGGCGGCGCGTGCGCCCGTGGCGACGACGATCCGCGGTGAGCCGCCCTCGCCGATCGATCCGCCGAGCGGCTGCCGATTCCGCACGCGCTGCCCGCGGGCCCAGGACGTCTGCGCCGCCGAGGAGCCACCACTGCGCAAGCTGGCCGACAGCCACTTCGCCGCGTGCCACTTCCCGGTCTCGCAAGAGGCTCCGGCTCTCGACGGCCCGCCCGCGGTGGTGGCGAGCACTTCTGAAGATACGAGGTAGGAGGAGACCATGACACTGAACGAGACGAACGCGGCCGCGAACACGCTCGACGTGCAGGGCCTGCTGACCGACGGCACGCAACTCATCGGCGGCGAATGGGTGCCGGCGCGCAGCGGGGACACGATCGAGGTGTTGAACCCGGCGACCGGCGAGGCGATTGCGAGCGTCCCGCGCTCCGGTGCTGACGATATCGCCGATGCCGTCGCGGCCGCCGAGGATGCGTTCCCCGCGTGGCGTGACACGAGTCCGAGCCGGCGGGGCCAGCTGTTGCTCGACTGGGCCGCGCTGTGCCGCGAGCACGCCGCGGAGCTTGACCTGCTCGAGCGGCTCGAGGTCGGCCGGGTGAAATCGATCCCCGCCCGCCCCGGCCCGATGGCGGGGATCCTGACGTTCACCGCCGGGCTCGCGGACAAGGCCACCGGGTCGACTTTGCCGAGCATGTTCCCCGACGTGATCGGGATGACGCTGCGCGAGCCCTATGGGGTGTGCGGGAGCATCATCCCGTGGAACGCCCCGGGGCCGAACACGGTCAACGACGTGGGCCCGGCGATCGCGATGGGTAACACGATCGTGATCAAGCCGGCCGAGGACGCGCCGCTCACGCCGCTGCTGCTGGTCAAGCTGGCGCATGAAGTCGGGATCCCCGCCGGCGTGATCAACGTCGTGACCGGGTACGGACCGGAGGCGGGTGAGCCGCTCGCCGGCCATCCCGGCGTGCGGCGCATGAGCTTCACGGGCTCGCCGGAGACCGGCCGTCGCGTGATGGAGGCGTGCGCACGACATTTGATCCCGCTGCACCTCGAGCTCGGGGGCAAGTCGCCGCAGGTGGTGCTGCGGGATGCGCCTTTGGAGAAGGCCATCCCGACGATCGCTCGCAGCATCACGTTGAACACGGGGCAGATCTGCGCCGCCGGCTCGCGCGTCGTGGTCGACTCGGCGATCCGGGAGCAGGTGGTCGAGGGGTTGGCGGACGCGTTCAAGCAGGTCCGTGTCGGGCCGTGGTACGAGGAAGTCGACATGGGGCCGCTGATCAGCGCCAAGCAGGAGAAGCGCGTGCTCGGGTACCTGGAGAGCGGCCGCGAGCAGGGGGCCAACGTGGTGGTCGGCGGCGGCAAGCTCAGCGGCGAAGGCTTCGACAACGGCTACTTCGTCGAGCCGACGATCTTCGATCAGGTGACGCCCGACATGCGGATCGCCCAGGAGGAGATCTTCGGCCCGGTGCTGTCGGTGCTCGGCGCCGACGATGAAGAACAGGCGCTGTCGATTGCCAACGGAACGCGCTACGGCCTGGTCGCCTCGGTGTGGACGCGCGACGTCGGAAAGGCGGTACGCCTCGCGCGGCGAATCGAGGCCGGCCAGGTGTCGATCAACACGCTGTGGTCAGGGGGCGTGATCGGAGCGCCGTTCGGCGGCTACAAGTCGAGCGGCTTCGGGCGGACGGTCAGCGCAGACTCAATCCTCGACTACACCCAGGTCAAGAGCGTGATCATCGACGGGCGGGCGTAACCGGTGGAGGTCACGCTCGAAGGAAAGGTGGCGCTGGTGACCGGCGCCGGTCCGAACATCGGCAGCGGGATCGCGCTGGCGCTGTCACGGTATGGCGCGCGCGTCGCGTGCAACGACTTGTCGGTTGACGCGGCCGGCGCGTCGGTGCGGCGGATCGAGCGCCACGGGGGTGAGGCGATGGCCGTGGTCGGGGATGTGAGCGACGAGGGCGACGTGACGCGCTACATCGGGGAGGTTCTCGACCGGTGGGGGCGGATCGACATCCTCATCAACAACGCCGCTGTGCTCGGCGGCCGGGGAGTGCTCGAGGAGAGCCTCGAGTTCTGGAACCGGGCGATCGCGGTCGCCGGCGCCGGCACGTTCCTGAACACCAAGCACGCGGCGATCTCGATGATCGAGCGCGATATCAAGGGCTCGGTCGTCAACATCCTGTCCTCGAACGCGTGGCAGGGCTGCGCCGGCGTGATCGCGTACGCGTTCCACAAGGGCGGGCTGGCGAACTTCACGCGCGCCGCCGCGATGGACCTGGCGCCGTACGGGATCCGCGTGAACTCCTACTCGCCGACGGCGCCGCGGCCCGACAACCCGGAGCTGCTCGCCGAGTTGGGGGAGACCGGCGGTTTGCGCGTGCGGCCGCAGACGAATGCCAATCACCCGAGCTGGTGGCGCGAGACCGGAAAGATCGACGTGCGCAGCAACATGCCTATGGCGCCGTCGACGCCGACCGACATCGGCCACTGCGTGGCGTGGCTGTGCTCGGACTACGCGCGGCTGATAACCGGCTGTGACTTCGTGATCGACGGCGGGGCGCGAGCCAAGTACTGGGGGTACACACCGCCGGCGGACAAGGCGGAGCCGGTGCCACTGATTCCTTTGTACGAGGACGAGACGATGCCGGGAGGCTTCTAGCCATGTCTTCTTCCGAGATGGTGCGGGGTGCTGTCCAGACCGGGCCGATGGCGTACGAGATCCGGGAGTTCCCGCGTCCGCGGATCGGCGACGACGACGGACTGCTGCGCGTGGAGGCGTGCGGGATCTGTGGGTCAGATGTGGAGCAGTGGCGGGGCCATCTGGTCCGGCCGGGCATGTTCCCGCTGATCCCCGGGCACGAGCCGCTTGGGGTGATCGAGGAGGTTGGGTCGCGGGCGGCCGAGCGGTGGGGCGTCGAGGTCGGCGACCGAGTGGCGGTCGAGATCCTCAGGCCATGCCATAGCTGCGACCACTGCCTGACCGGGAGGTACATGTCATGCCCGAACCGCGACGGCGCCTACGGGATGACGCCGCTGTCGCGGGAGCCCAGCCTGTGGGGAGGCTTCGGCGAGTACCTGTACCTGCATCCGTGGGCGATCCTCCACAAGATGCGCGAGGACATCCCGCCGGAGATCGCGGTGATGTTCAACCCGCTCGGCGCCGGCGTCCGCTGGGCCGCGTACCTGGGTGAGGTTGGACTCGGCGACACCGTGCTGATCCTCGGTCCCGGGCAGCGCGGGCTGACGTCGGTGATCGCCGCGAGGGCCCGCGGCGCCGGCACGATCATCGTCACCGGCCTGGGCAAGGACGAGCACAAGCTGGCGCTCGCGCGCGAGTTCGGCGCCGACCACACGATCAACGTCGAGGAGGAAGACGTCGTGGAGCGCGTGAGCGAGATCACCGGCGGCGCGATGGCCGACGTTGTGCTCGAGCTCACGCCGATCGCCGATCAGCCGATCCGCGACGCGATCGAGGCGGTCAGGCACAGCGGGCGGATCGTGCTCGCGGGGCTGAAGGGCGGCAAGCATGTTGACCTCGTGACCGATCGGCTGATCAACAAGGGGCTGACGGTGCGGGGCGCGTTCGGGGTCAACGCCGACGCGTACATCGAGGCGATCCGGATCATCGAGTCCGGCCGTTTCCCGCTCGAGAAGATGCACAGCGGCAAGTACGAGCTGGCCGACACCGAGGTGGCGATCCGGGAGCTGGCCGACGGCGACGCGGTCCACGTGTGTGTCTGCCCGGGTGTTCCGACGATGGCGGAACCCCGAGCGGTCGTCGGGGCGGCAACGTCGTCAGGAGGAGGTCCCGATGCTGGTTGACATGCACGCCCACGTGATCCCGGGCGCGCTGGAAGCGGTCGGCTCGTCCGAGGACCACCGGGGGCCGCGGATCGGACCGTGCGACGACCCGCAAGCGCGGCTGCTCCAGAACGACCGCGGGATGCAGTTCAAGGCCTCGGAGGCGTTCTATTCGGCAGAGCGCCGGCTCGAGGAGCAGGACCGCAGCGGGGTCGATGCCGAGATCGTCTCCCCGATGCCGCCGCTGCTCGACTACGGCCTGCCCGGCTCCGAGGGGCTCGAGCTCTCGCGCCGCGTGAACGAGTTCATCGCCGAGCTGTGTCGCGCCGACCCCGGACGGCTGCTCGGGATGGCGATGGTGCCGATGCAGGCGTCCGAGCTCGCGCCCGCGGAGCTCGCGCGGATCAAGGACATGGGGCTGGTGGCGGTCGAGATCGCCTCGAACGTGCTCGGCCGCTCGTTGCACGAGGACGAGTTCGCGGAGTTCTGGGCCGAGGCCGAGCGCCTCGAGATCCCGATCTTCGTCCACGGCATGCCGTCGGACCTCGGCGGGCGCGTGCCGGCGGGACTCGTGCCTGTGGCCGGGTTCGCGGTCGGAGCCGACTGCGCCCTGGCCGCGACCGCGATCATCAGCGGCGGCGTGGCCGAGAAGCATCCGGCGCTGCGCCTCGCGTTCAGCCACGGCGCCGGGGGATTCCCATGCATGCTTCCACGCGCCAACTACTTCTGGGGCAAGACCTGGAACGAGGAGCCCTCATCCGAGGGCGAGGGCGTGTCGCCCGCGGAGTTCGCGAAGCGCTTCTACTACGACGGCCTCGTGATGGACCGGCGGACGCTGCGCCACCTGATCGAGATGATGGGCCACACGCAGGTGCTCGTCGGGTCGGACTTCCCGGCGATGCCGCGCGAGGATCCGTGCGCGCGCACGCTGCGCTCGCTGGAGCTGGCGCCGGAGGTGCTCGAGGACATCACCTGGCACAACGCCTTCCGCTTCCTCGGCATTGAAGCGCCGTACCTCGCTGGCGCGGGCGCAGCGGGAGCCACGTCAACGACAGGAGTGAGACAGTGAAGACACGCGCCGCAGTCGTCAGAGGCCCCGGCCAGCGCTGGGAGGTGACCGAGCTCGATCTCGACGAGCCAAAGGAGCACGAGGTGCTCGTGCGGGTGATGGCCTGCGGGCTGTGTCACTCCGACGAGCACGTGCGCGAAGGTGGCCCGTACCGATACCCGATGGTGGGCGGACACGAGGGGGCGGGCTTGGTCGAGAAGGTCGGCCCGTCGGTGACCCGCGTCCGTGAGGGCGATCACATCGCGACCTCGTGGATCCCCGTCTGCGGTCACTGCCGCTACTGCTCCACCGGACACCAGAACATGTGCGACGACGGCCTGAACGCCGGCACCGGTATGTTCCTCGATGGCACCTTCCGCTTCCACGAGAACGGCGAAGACGTCGGCGGGATGTGCGTGCTCGGCACGTTCTCGCAGTGGCTCGTGATTTCCGAGAACTCGTGCGTGCCGATCGATCCCGACCTACCGTTCGAGGTCGCGGCGCTGGTGGCGTGCGGGGTGACCACCGGGTGGGGCTCTGCGGTGTACGCGGCCGGCACGCGCGCGGGGGAGACCGTCGTGATCTTCGGCACCGGTGGCGTCGGGATGAACGCTGTGCAGGGCGCGGCCTACGCCGGCGCCAAGAACGTGATCGCGGTCGACCCGAACCCGTTCAAACAGGAGATGGCGGGCAAGTTCGGCGCCACCTTCACGACCGGCGATCCCGAGGAGGCCAAGCAGAAGGTGTGGGAGCTGACCCACGGGCAGATGGCCGACCACGCCGTGATCACGGTTGGGGTGATGCACGCCGAGGTGCTCCGCACCGCGGTCGACATGATCGGCAAGGGCGGCAGCGTCGTCGTCACCGCGGTCGGTGGCGAGGGCGACACGATCGCGATCCACGGCTCGCCGGTGACCGGCTGGCACAAGAACATCCAGGGCTCGCTGTTCGGTGGCGCCAACCCGCTGTACGACATGCCGCGCCTGCTCGACCTGTACAAGAACGGTGACCTCAAGCTCGACGAGCTGATCACGAACCGGTACACGCTCGACCAGATCAACGAGGGCTACGAGGACATGCTCTCGGGCAAGAACATTCGTGGCGTATTGATCCATGACCACTAAGCGGCAGCGCTTGGGAAGTAATCCCCACATACACGGGGTTTCTTCCCAAGCGACCCCAGAATGTGAGGAGGACTGACATGACGAGCGCGATCTTGGATCCGACGGGGCTGCCCGGCAAGGAGACGAAGGCGGGCCTCGAGCTCGCGCCCCGCCGCGCCGACCTCACCGGCGTCACCGTCGGCCTGCTCGAGAACGGCAAGCAGAACGCGCGCCGTTTCCTCGAGGACGTGGCCGACATCCTGCGCGAGCGTTACGGCGCCGGCGCGGCCACGCTCCGGCGCAAGGAGAACTTCGCCCAGCCGGCGCCACCGGAGCTGATCGATCAGCTGAGCGCGGAGTCGGACCTGGTGGTGATAGGTATTGGCGATTGAGGCTCGTGCAGCGCGTCGGCGGTCGCCGACGGAGTCCTCTTCGAGCGTCACGGCACACCGGCAGCGGTGATCTGCTCAGACGCATTCAGGGCCACCGGTGATGCGATGGCCGAGATCCAGGGAGCGCCGGGTTACCGGTACGTGACCACGCCCCACCCGGTGGCAGGGCTCACGCCGGACCAGGTGCGCGAGCGGGCGGAGGCGGTCGCCGCCGAGGTGGCGGGACTGCTCGCCGCCGGCGGCCAGTCGCGGGAGGTCGCGTGATGGGCGGCAAGGAGGCGATCGGCTGATGGCGGGCGAGCCGGATCCCGATGTAGCCCGCGAGGCGATCGAGTACTGCTACGAGCAGGGCTGGACCGACGGCCTCCCCGTGGTTCCCGTCTCGCAGGTCCTGCTCGACGAGTTCCTCGCCAAGACCAGCCGCAACCCCGACGAGGTGCTGTGGCGGATGGATCACCTCGGCCGCGAGTGCACGGTCCAGACGGCGGCGATCAACGCTGCGATGGCCGGCTGCCTGCCCGAGTACTTCCCGGTCGTGCTCGCCGCGTGGGATGCCGTGATGAACGACCGGGCGGCGAAGGGCGGCGGCTGGCAGAGCACGAGCGGGCCGGCGCCGCTGATCATCGTCAACGGCCCGATCCGCCACGAGCTGGGATTCAACTGCACCGGCGGGATCTTCGCCGCGGGCTTCCGGCCCAACGCCACGATCCCCCGCGCGCTCGGGTTGATGCTGCGCAACGCGTTCGGCGTTGCCCCGCACGTGTTCGACCAGACGACGCAGGGGATCCCGGGCCGGTGGGCGATCTGCTTCGGGGAGAACGAGGAGGAGAGCCCGTGGGAGCCGCTGGCGACCGAGATGGGCCTCGAGCCCGGCGCCGACGCGGTGTCGTGCACGCTGACGCGTACGTACGAGTTCGTCGACAACCGCCACACGCAGAACCCCGAGCATCTGCTGTGGGACTTCGCAGACACGATCTCCCGGACCGGGGTGATGATCTTCCGCGGCCAGTCGGCGGGGATCGTGTTCTGTCCCGAGCACGCCCAGATGCTGGCGAACGCGGGCTACTCCAAGACCGACCTCAAGGACTGGCTGGTCGAGCACTGCGGGCGGCTCGAGGCCGACCTGCGGCGCGCCGGCAAGGACGCGGTGTCCGAGGGTGGCTTCGGCAGCCGGTCCGCCGGCGAGGAGGAACGAGTCCCCGGCGACGTGTTCACGCCGTTCCTGCCGGGCCGCCAGTCGGTCCCGATCATCGTCGGGGGCGCCCGCAACGCGGCGATCTCGATGGTCTTCCGCGTGTTCGGCGAGTGGTCGAACAGCTCGGTTCAGGTCGAGCCGGCGCAGGCGGCGGTGGCGGCGGTGGCGGCGGTGAGCTCATCCGAGTCCGAACGGAGGCCTTAGATGTACAGCGAGCAGGGGTTCAAGGACATGCAGGCGATGCTGTCGGCTGACGGCTACGCGCTCGAAGCGCGCGAGGACGGCGAGCGCGTCGTGGTCCAGATCGTCGCGACGCCCGAGGCGTGCGAGGACTGCCTGGCGCCTCCCGACGTGATGCGGGCGATCCTCGGCAAGTCGCTCGCCGTGCCAGCCGATGCCATCGATCTTAATTACCCGGACTCGGGCTCGTGAGGATCGACATCGACGCACCTTTGAATGCCGAGTGGATGAGCGGCCGGACCGCGCTCGTGACCGGCGGCGGCGGTCGGGACGGCGGGCCCGGGACGATTGGCTGGGCGGTGTCGCGTATGTTCGCCCGGCACGGGGCGAGCGTGGCCGTCCTCGACCGCGACCCTGCCGCGGCCGAGCGAACCGTGTCGCAGATCCGGGCGTCCGGCGGCACTGCGACTGCGATCATCGCCGACGTAACGAGCGACGAGGACTGCGCGCGAGCGGTGGGCGCGGCCGGCGACGAGCTCGGCGGGCTGGACACGCTCGTCAACAACGTTGCCGCCTGGAGCGCGGCCGAGCTGTGGGACGTCGAGCCCGACCGGTTCGACGAGCTGCTGACACTGAACCTGAAGACCGCGTGGCTGATGACGCGGCACGCCGCGCCGGTCATGCCCGACGGCGGCGCGATCGTCAACATCACCTCGGTGGCGGCCCGGCGCGCCGGCACGATCTACGGCCTCGCCAAGGCGGCGCTCGAGTCGCTGACCGGCGGCGGCGCCTACCTGCTCGGCGAGCGCGGGATCAGGATCAACGCGGTCGAGCTCGGCGCCCTGTGGACGGCGGGCGTGGCGGCCAACCTCCCACCCGGGGCGCGCGAACCGCGCCGGAGGATGGCGGCCCTCCAGACCGAGGGCGACTGCTGGGACGCGGCCGCGGCGGTGCTGTTCCTGGCGAGCGACCAGGCCCGGTGGATCTCCGGCCAGGTGCTGACCGTCGATGGGGGCGGCCCACCACGCATGCCGTACCCGGGAGTAACCCGCAAACCAGCGGGCGCGGTGGCGGGATCATGACCGAGCAGCGGGTGGCGCTCATCACAGGCTGCGGCAAGCCCGACGGCAGCGGCCAGGCGATCGCACGCGCGTTGGCGGCCGACGGCACGGCGGTCGTCGTCACCGATCGCCGCCCGACCGGTGTCCTCAACCGCCGGCAGGAGATCGTCGGCTCAGAGCAGCCGGGGTCCTGGGCCGGCCTCGACACGCTCGTGACCGAGATCGATGCGGCGGGCGGCACGGCGATCCCGGCGCTCGGCGACATCGGCAACGAGCACGACGTCGAGGCGATGATCGCCGCGGCGCTCGAGCGGTTCGACCGGCTCGACATCCTCGTCAACAACGCCGCCGCGCCCCAGGGGGCCGATCGCGACGTGATCGACGAGATCCCGATCGAGGTGTTCGACGACCTGATACGGATAAACCTCCGCGGCACCTGGCTGATGTGTCGTGCTGCCGTGCCCGCCATGCGCCGCCGGCAGTGGGGGCGGATCATCAACATCTCCTCGATGGCGGGCGTGATCGGCGCGCCGCGTTCCACCCCGTACTCGGCGTCGAAGGCGGGAATCATCGGGCTGACGCGCGCGCTGTCGATGGACGTGGCCGCGTTCGGGGTGACCGTGAACACGATCTGCCCGGGCGCGCTGGGCACGAGCCGGTCCGTGCTCAGCCTCGACCCGGACCTCGACGTCCAGGCCGAGCTCGAGCAACGCGGGCGCCGCCTGCCGGTCGGGAGGGTCGGCCGACCTGACGACGTCGCCGCCGCCGTGCGCTATCTCGCCGGCGACGGCGCCGAGTTCATCACCGGCCAGATGCTCGTCCTCGACGGGGGCGGGCCGGCCCCGTTCCCATTGCCACGACCGGAGGAGACCCCGTGAAGGTGAGAGTGCTGATGGAGCCGCGCCACGGCGCCACCTACGACCGCATCGCGGCGATGGCCAAGGCCACCGAGAAGGCGGGGTTCGACGCCTTCTTCCGCGGCGACCACTACCTCGGGATCGACTCGGGCGACCCGGACTACCGCCCGACCGACTCTTGGACGACGCTCGCCGGCGTGGCGCTCGAGACCAGCCGGATCAAGCTCGGAACGCTGATGACCGCGGGCACGTTCCGCCCCCCCGGAGTCGTGGCCAACGCCGTCGCCACCGTCGACCAGATTTCGCGCGGGCGCGTCGTCCTGGGGATCGGCACCGGCTGGTATGAGCGCGAACACGAGGCGTTCGGCATCCCCTTCCCTCCGATCGGGGAGCGGTTCGATCGCCTGAACGAGGAGATGCAGATCATCTTGGGGTTGTGGACGACTCCACACGGCGAACCGTTCAGCTTCGACGGCCGCTTCTGGCAACTCAACGAGGCCCGCAACTTCCCCGTGCTCGTCCAGAAGCCGCGCCCCGAGATCGTGATCGGCGGAACCGGCCCGCGCCGTACGCCGTTGATGGCGGCCCGGTACGCCGACGAGTTCAACAGCGGCGCGGGCCATGGCTGCGCCGAGCGCTTCGCCAACGTACGTGGGGTCTGCGAGGAGATTGGCAGGGATCCGTCGACGCTGCGGATGTCGGCCACACTGCAGGCGATCTGCGGCACCACCAAGGAGGAGGCCGAGCAGCGGCTGGAGCGGCTCGGCCCCCCGGGTGCGCGGATGCTGGCCAATGGCGTCGTAGGCACGCCATCCGATCTGGTCGCCGCGCTTGAGCGCCTCGTAGAGGACGGCTGCGAGACCGTGTACCTGCACATCTTCGACATCGACGACCTCGACCACCTGCGTCTGATCGGCGCCGAGGTGGTCCCGCAGGTCGCCTGAAAGGAGAGAAACCCGATGGCGAGCATGACGACGCGAGCGGCCGTGCTGCACAAGCCCGGCACCGATTGGGAGATCACCGAGCTCGACCTCGACGAGCCCAAGGAGTTCGAGGTGCTGATCCGGTACAAGGCGGCCGGCCTGTGTCACTCCGACGAGCACATCCGTCGCGAGGGCGGGAGCCACATCCGCTTTCCGCTGGTGGGCGGGCACGAGGGCGCGGGGATCGTCGAGGCCGTCGGCGCCGGCGTGACTCGCGTAGCGCCCGGCGATCATGTCGTGACCTCCTACATCCCGGCGTGCGGAAAGTGCCGCTACTGCTCGACCGGCCATCAGAACCTGTGCGATCGTGGGCTGTACGCGGGCGTCGGCTGCCTCCAGGACGAGACATTCCGCTTCCACAAGGGCGGCGAGGACTTCGGCGGCTTCTGCGCGCTCGGCACGTTCTCAGACCACACGGTCGTGTCGGAGTACTCGTGCGTGCGGATCGACGACGACATCCCGTTCGAGGTGGCGTGCCTCGTCGGGTGCGGCGTCACAACCGGCTGGTGCTCGGCGGTCCGCGCCGGCGAGACGCGTCCGGGCGAGGCCGTCGTGATCTTCGGGGTCGGGGGCGTCGGGATCAACGCCGTCCAGGGCGCCCGCTACGCCGGCGCCACGACCGTGGTCGGTATCGACCCGAACCCGTTCAAGCTCGAGATGGCCAGCAAGCTTGGCGCGACCCACACCGCGAGCACCGTCGACGAGGCGCGCGAGGTGCTGTTCGGCCGGACGCACGGCCAGATGGCAGACCTCGCGGTAATCACCGTGGGCGTGCTCGACCCGCAGACGACCGTCGACGCGGTTGGCCTGGTCGGCAAGGCCGGACGGGTGGTGGTGACCTCGGTCAGCCGCGCGGATGAGAAGTCGATCAGCCTCACCGGCTCGCCGATGGTCGGCTGGCACAAGCGGATCCAGGGCTCGCTCGCCGGCGGCTCGAACCCGATCTTCGAGATGCCGAACCTGCTCGGTCTCTACCGCTCAGGCCATCTCAAGCTCGACGAGATCATCACGCGGAAATACACGCTCGAGCAGGTCAACGAGGGGTACCACGACCTGCTCGCCGGCAAGAACATCCGCGGCGTGCTCGTTCACGAGAGCTGAACCGGCTCGGCCGCCGCACCCAGGCGGCGCGCGAATCCGGGCGGGATGATGAGGTCATTCGCGCTGAGCTCGGCCGTGCTCGAGCGTCCGAGTCCGAGCAGCGCCGAGTCGATGCCGTTGCGGAGGATGTCGAGGACGTTCTCGACGCCAGGCTGGCCGGCGGCGGCGAGGCCCCACAGGTACGCCCGGCCGATCATCACCGCGCGGGCCCCGAGCGCGAGCGCCTTGACCACGTCGCCGCCCCGCCGGACCCCGCCGTCGAGCAGGACCTCGATCTGATCGCCGACCGCGTCGGCGACCGCCGGGAGCGCGCGGATCGAGGCCGGGGTGCCATCAAGGTTGTTGCCGCCGTGGTTTGAGACCGAGATCGCGGTGAATCCGGCGTCGACCGCGCGCCGCGCGTCGTCGACGCGGGTTATGCCCTTGAGCATGAACGACCCCTGCCACTGCTCGCGCAGCCAGCGCAGGTCCTCCCAGGTGGCGGATGGCGTCTGCATCCACTCGCCGTAGGCGCCGAAGAACGTCAGCGGCGGCTCGCCGGCCGGGGACAGGTTGGGAACGGTCAGGTCGGGTGGGCGGCCGGTGCGGGCCCAATCGGCGAGCCACGCCGGCCGGACCAGGACCTCGGGCGCGAGGCGGAGCATCGCCTTCAGGTCGATCTGGTCGGGGATCCACGGGCTGCCCCAGTCGCGGCTGTGCGAGAACGTCCAGTCAAGCGTGACGATCATCCCGACCGCACCGGCGGCCCGGGCACGCTCGAGCCGCGCCGCGATCTGGTCGCGCGAGCCGCACCAGTAGATCTGGAACAACGTCCGGGGGTTGGCCGCGACCACCTCCTCGACCGGCTTGCTCGCGAACGAGCTGAGCCCGAACGCCGTGCCGCGAGCGGCCGCGGCGCGCGCGACCGCGAGCTCGCCATCGGGATGGACCGATTGCACGCCGGTCGGGGACATGAGCACCGGCAGCGAGAGCTCCTGGCCCATCACTGTCGTGGCCATGTCCCGCGCCGCCGGCAGGTCGGCGACGTGGGGCGCGAAGCCGAGCTCCCCGAACGCGGCGACGTTGTCCGCGAGCGTTACCCCGGCCTCGGACCCCGCGATCAGCGCCGAGTACACGGACCTCGGCAACCGCTTCTTCGCTCGGCGCTGGGCGACGGCGACCGACTCGAACCAGGGGTTTCTTGCAAGCTTCACGGCGAGCGCAGGACCGCGAGCGGACTCTCGTCGCAGGGATGGGGTGGGGGCTGGGTCTGCGCACGCCGAGGCGCGTTTCTCGACATGTCCACCGACGGTCTCGGAATCGGCGACTCGCCGCGCTCGGCAAGGAGACGCTCGCCGTGGCCGAGGACGCACTCCGGGTCAGGCCCTGCCAGCGGCAGCCCCGTGAAGAACTTCGCCGCCATGCAGCCTCCGCGGCACTTGTCGAACAGCCCGCAGGTCGCGCATGCGCCGGCGTGCTGCGGCTCGCGCAGCTCGGCGAACAGCTCGGACTCGCGCCAAACGGCCGTGAAGCCGCCGCGTTCGCGGACGTTGCCGGCGCGGAACTCGTCGTGGATCACGAACGGGCATGCGTACACGTCACCGATCGGATCGATCAGGCACACCACCCGCCCGGCGCCGCACAGGTTCAGGCCGGGAAGCGCGGAGCCGTAGCCGCCGAGGTGGAAGAACGAGTCCCCGGTAAGCACGCTGTCACCGTGGGCGAGCAGCCACTCGTACAGCTCGCGCTGCTGAGACGCGGTCGGATGGAGCTGGTCCCAGACATCCGCGCCGCGTCCGGACGGCCGCAGACGAGTCAGCCGCAGCTGCGCGCCGAACCCGTCGGCCAGCGCCTTGAACGCGTCGAGCTGGGCGACGTTCTCGCGCGTGACCACGACCGACAACTTGAACCCCGCAAACCCGGCTTCGGCCAGGTTGTCCATCGCGCGGATCGCGGTCGCGTACGAGCCAGGCCCGCGCACGCGGTCGTTGACCTCGGCGGTCGCGCCGTCGAGCGACACCTGCACGTCGACGTAGTCGGTGCCTGCGATCCGAGACGCGACCAGAGGGGTGATGCGCGAGCCGTTGGTCGAGAACTTCACGCCGACGTGGTGCGCGACGGCGTAGTCGACCAGCTCCCAGAAGTCGCGCCGGACGGTCGGCTCGCCGCCGCCGACGTTGACGTAGAAGACCTGCATTCGCTCGAGCTCGTCGATCACCGCCATGCACTCGGCGGTCGTCAGCTCACGCGGGTCGCGCCGGCCGGAGCTCGACAGGCAGTGGACGCACGCGAGGTTGCACGCGTAGGTCAGCTCCCAGGTCAGACAGATCGGCGCATCGAGACCGGTCTCGAGCTGGTCGACCAGACGCATCGCAGGCTGCGCCACCGCGCTCATGCCTCCTCCCTCGAGACGATCATCCCAGACCCGGCGAGCGTCGCCAGCGCCTGCTCGTACCGAGACATGTCCTCGTCGGGGACTCCTGCGGCGCGGCACGCTTCGCGGGCGCTGTCATGCGCGTCGAGGATCGTGACCACGTCGAGCAGCGCCCGGCTCTTCAGGAACGTCAGGCGCCGCGTTCCGAAGTGGTAGACCAGCGCGCCGAATGGCTCGGGACGCACCGCGACCTGGGGTGCGACTCGCCAGGCGCTGTCGAGCACCGCCGTCCGGTCAGTAGACGCCGCACATGCCATCGATCGAGACATCCTCGACCAGCAGATCCTCGACGACCAAATCCTCGTCGGTGGATGGCGTCGCCGTTGCCTCCTCGGGCTCCGGCTCAACCGCAGTCGTCTCGAGCTGCTCGGGCGTGCTGCTCATGCGATCTCCTCTCCTGCGCAGCGGGCGGGCGCGATAATTTAGCACCCTGTGACAAATCTCCCAGACGCCACCTGGCCGGAGATCGATCGCGTTTCGCGGCGGGTCGTGGTCGTCCCTTTGGGCTCGCTCGAGCAGCATGGTCCGCACCTCCCGCTCGATACCGACACCCGCATCGCCGTCGCCGTCGCCGGCGGCGCGGTGAGTGCTCGGGCCGGCGTCGCGCTCGCCCCGGCGCTCGGGTTCGGCGCCAGCGGAGAGCACGGCGCGTTTCCCGGAACGCTGTCGATCGGCACGGGCGCGCTGACCGAGCTGCTGGTGGAGCTCGGCCGCGACGCGTCCCGACATTGGGACGCGCTGCTGCTCGTCAACGGCCACGGCGGAAACAACGACGCGGTGTCCGCCGCGGCGGCGCGCCTCCAAGCCGAGGGCCGCGCATGCGCCGTGTTTGGAGTGGCGCCGGCATCGGGCGACGCCCACGCCGGTCTGATCGAGACCGCGATGCTGCTGCACCTCGATCCGGCCGCCGTGCGGATCGAGCTCGCGCAGGAGGGTGAACGGCGTCCGCTGAGCGAGGTGATCGATCGGCTGCGCAGCACGGGTGTACGGTCGGTCAGCCCGAATGGCGTGCTCGGCGATCCGCGCGGCGCCACGGCCGCGGAGGGCCGGCGGCTGCTCCACGAGCTGATCGCCGGGTGCACCGCGGCGCTCGACGCGCTGCTGGCCGAGGTGCTCGCGCATGCCTGACGGTGCTGGGCTCGCCGTGGTCACCGGCGCGGCCCGCGGGATCGGCGCGGAGGTCGGCTTGGGCCTGGCGGCGAAGCGATGGTCGCTGCTGCTGGTCGACGCGTGCGAGAGTCATCCGGGCGTCGAGTACGCGATGCCGGCGCCGGCGGATCTCGAGCGCATCGCCGAACGCTGCGCAAGCGCGGGCGCGCCGGTGGCCGAGGTGCTTCAGGCCGATGTCGCCGGCGCGGGCTTCGCGGAACGGGTGTCGGCGGCGCTCGCGGGCCGGACCGCCGGCGCCGCGGTCGCCGCCGCCGGTGTGATCGCCGGCGGACCGGGTTGGGCGACCAGCCCGGAGGCATGGTCGACGCTGATCGACGTCAACCTGCACGGCGTGCGGCGGCTGGCCGAGGCGACCGTGCCCGGAATGGTCGCGGCCGGTCGGGGGCGATTCGTCGCGATCTCCTCGGCGGCGGCGCTGCGAGCGATGCCGCAGCTCGCCGCTTACTCGGCCGCGAAGGCGGCCGCTGTCGGCTACGTCCGGGCGCTGGCCGCTGACCTCGCGGGAACCGGGGTGTCGGCCAACGCGATCTGCCCGGGGTCGACACGCGGCGCGATGCTGACCGCGAGCGCCGCGTTGTACGACCTCCCCGACCAGGAGGCGTTCGCCGGCCAGCAGCTGACGCGGCGGCTGCTCGAGCCCGGTGAGGTGGCCGCCGCGGCGGTGTGGTTGTGCGGTCCGGAGGCATCTGCGCTGACCGGCGCGGTGATCCCGGTCGACGGGGGACTGACGTCTTAGGAGCCCCGGCGCAACTGCCGGTCCCCGCCGGCTGGCGTCTGCGTCCGGCCCGAGGACTACGGACGGGCGCCGGCAGCGAGGTTCTCGTCGGCGGCTCGCCGATCCGGTTGATCACGCTCTCTGCCCGCGGCGCCGGCGTGGTCGCGGGCTGGTGGGCGGGAGAGCCCGTGGGTGACGATCTCGGCGAGCGCCTGCTCGCGCGCCGGCTGCTCGCGGCGGCCCTGGCTGATCCCGATCCGCCGCCCCGAAGCGATGGTGCCGATGACATAACGATCGTCGTGCCCGTCTACGGTCGCGCGGAGCAGCTCGAGCGCTGCCTGGCGGGCCTGTCCGGCGAGGACTCGGTGATCGTGGTCGACGACGGATCCCCCGACGGCGGCGAGGTCGAGGCCGTCGCCGATCGGTTCGGAGCCCGCTACGTGCGACACGGCCTCAACCGGGGGGCATCGGCGGCTCGCAACACCGGGCTCGGGCTGGCGAGAACGGAGCTGGTCGCGTTCCTCGACTCGGACTGTATTCCGCCACCCGGGTTCCCGGACGAGCTGATCGGTCATCTGGCCGATCCGGCGGTCGCGCTCGTCGCGCCCCGAATCGTTTCCTCCGACCGGCTCACGGGCCGGGTCGCCGCGTACGAGCGCTGTCACTCGATCCTCGACATGGGTCCGCACCCGTCGCTCGTGCGCCCGTACTCGTTCGTGTGGTACGCGCCGGCCGCCGCGATGGTGGCGCGCACGGAAGCACTGGGCGGCGGATTCGACGAGCGGCTCGAGCTGGGGGAGGACGTGGATCTGGTCTGGCGCCTGCATGACGCGGGATGGCAGGTTCGCTATGACCCGAGGACTCGCGTGGCGCACGAGGATCGCGTCCGCCCGATGGCCTGGTACCTGCGCAGGGTCGCGTACAACGAGTCCGTCGTGCCGCTGCTCGAACGCCATCCGGAGCGGATCCCGGTTGTGTTCCTGCCACCGGCTGCGGCGCTCGGCTGGGGCGCCGCGCTCAGCGGTTGGCCGTCGACGCCGCTCGCGCTCAGCGCCCCGCTCCTGCTCACCGCGACGCGGGCTGTCCGGCTGCGTCGCCTGCGGGACGGACGGCTGCCGAACGCGGCGGGTTGGGCGGTCCGCACCAGCGCCCAGGCCACCTTCCAGGAGGGGCGCCAGCTCGCGCGGGCGCTGATGGGCCCATGGGCGCCGGCGGTCGCGGCGGTGTGCCTCGGCCGCCGTCGCCGCGGGCTCGCGCTGCGGCTCGGCGGGCTGCTCGCCGCCGGGATCATTGCCGACTGGCTCGACGACCGCCCCCGGCTGGACCCGTTGACCTATGGGGCGCTGCGCCTGGCCGAGGAATCCGCGCGCGGCGCCGGGATCTGGCGCGCCTGCCTGCGCGCGCGGGACTTCCGGGCACTTGCGCCACGACGCCCGCCGGATCCGAGCCGGCGCTAGCGACCCGGGTCGGACGCGGCGTGCGCCAAGCCGTCGTGCCCGAGCGCGGCCAAGCCCGATCCGAGCAGCCGGTAGGCCCCGTCGAGGTTCGCCACGAGGTCGCTCGACGGGTCGTCGACCCACACCAGGAACGCGGCCATCGACGTTCCGAGCGCGGCGTGCGCGACGGTCTGGGGGAGGAGATCGCTCGCCTCGCGGCCAATTCGGCCGGCCACGAAGTCCGCGATCACCGCCCGCCATTCCGCATAGCGCAGCGTCGAGTGCGCCTGGAGTGCGGGGACGCCAGTGATCAGCCGCATCCGGATCCTAAGCTCGGGAAGTTGCTCATCCTCGTAGCGGTTGGAATCCACCACCGCCCGGCGGAGCGCTTCGTGCAGGGGCTCGTCCGGGGCCGTGGCATCCAGACAGCTACGCAGGCGCTCGAGCACCCAGTCGAAGTCGCCCCAGGCCATGTCGTTCTTCGACGCGAAGTAGCGAAACAGCGTGCGACGACTCACCCCCAGCGCCTCGGCGATGTCGTCGACCGTGGTGTCCTCGAACCCTCGCTCGCCGAACATCTCGAGCGCCGTCCGGCTGACGGCCCGGCGGGAGGTTCCGGGAGGGCGCCCGGGCCGCTGAGAAACGCTCGCGGACACTAGGCGGCGGGCGGCGTTCCAAGCGCCTCGGCGACTCGCGAGAGATGGCGACGCATCGCCTGCTCGGCCGCTTTCGAATCGTGAGCCGCGATCGCCTCCACGATCTGCGTGTGCTCGGCATGGGAGTGCTCCGCGCGGCCGGGCAGGAGCACCGTCCGGTACTGAAAGCGTACGAGCTGCGAGCTCAGCGTCTGGGACAGGCGCTTGGCGGTCTCGTGGCCCGAGAGCTCAAGGATCCGGCCGTGAAACCGGGCGTTGACGCCCGAGACGCCGAGCAGGTCCCCGCGCTCGCGCAGGGCGCGCATCTCCGCGACCATGTCGCGCAGCTCGTCGACGGCGGCGGCGTCGGCGTTGAGCGCGGCGTGCCGAGCGGCGAGACCCTCGAGCGCGGCGCGGGCCTCGAGTATCTCCACCGCCTCGCTTTCCGACACACGTCTCACCCTTGCTCCGCGGTTCCGCTCGTGCTGCACGAGCCCATCGTGCTCGAGGCGGACGAGGGCCATTCGCACGGCCGCCCGACCCAGCCCGAGCTTCGCGCTCAGATCTTCCTCGAGCAGGCGCTCGCCAGGCGACAACTCTCCACTGACAATCGCGTTGCGGAGATCCTCGTAGCCGTCGGCCCTGAGGGACAAGACCGTTTGACATTACCGCAGCCCGTCCCGACCCCCCTCGTCAGCCTCGATGTCACGGCTGGGGGTGGGAATTCGTTCCCCGGCGTCAGTTGCGCGAAGGGATCAGTCGGTCGCGGTTATCCACGCGAGGGCGCCGTCGAGATTGTCGAGCGCGAACGCCTGCACTTCGCCGGGCAGCATCCAGCTGAACGCGCGCAGAGACTTGCGCAGCCATTCCGCGTCGCACACCACGGCGATCCGATCCCACGCTCGTATGTGACCCAGGCCGAGCTTGGCGTCCTCCCAGCTGGCGCCGGCTGTGTAGTCCGGGACGCCGTCGTGGATCACGCACAGCACCCTGACCTTGCCGTCGGGCGATGCGGCGTGCGCGGATTCGACCGCGGGAACGACCAGGTCCTCGTAGTCCTTTGCGGTGACCTTGCCATCGGCCTCGAAGCCGACGACGGTCGGCGGCAGGCCAGGGATCAGGGCGAGCATTTCGTGAAGCCTCCGGCCGCGGACCGTAGGCGCGGTGGCGGCCGCGAACGTCACCCGAACGGGGTGATGTCTGCAGCCCCCGTCTGATCGGGCGCGCGCCCGCGGGCGATCGACTGTGCGGCAAGGCTCGCGGCCGACACGGCCGCCCACGACGCCTCGAGCAGCAGGAAGCCCCACTGACGCCCGCGCAGCGCCAGCACAGCGAGGATCGCCGAGCCGACCAGATTCAGGGTCAGCATGATCCGCGAGGACGGCTGAGCGAGACTCGTTTGAACGGCCACGAACGCCGACAGAATCAACAACGCTCCGGCAAGCTGGATAAGACCGGACATGTCGAACCCTCCGGTGCGCGCCGTCGTTCAGGCCGGGTACGGCGCGCCCTCTCGTCCGGGACAGCTCGAGCGAGCTGACTGGACACGAGTCTAGCGGTGCCCGAACGGGGCGGCTCCCGCATCGTGGGGTGCACGCCCGCAGCCCATCACCTCAACCGGATGAAGATCGGGCCACCGTGCTGGTACAAAGTCAGCACCATGATCGAGATCCCCGCCGGCCGGTTCGCGATGGGCTCGACGGGCTTCTACGCCGAGGAGGGGCCCGTGCAGGAGTTCGAGGTCGACGCGTTCACGATCGATCCGGGGCCGGTCTCGGTGACCGAGTTCGCGCGGTTCACCGAGGCGACGGGCTACGTGACGGTCGCCGAGCGCGCACCCGATCCCGCCGATTACCCCGAGGCTGACCCGACGCTGTTGGTGGAGGGATCAGCGGTGTTCCATCCGACCCCGGGGCCGGTGCCACTCGACAACGCCGGCCGCTGGTGGGCGTATATCCCCGGCGCGAACTGGCGACACCCCTGGGGACCTGCGAGTGATAACTCCGGGCGCCAGGATCACCCTGTCACTCACATCGCCTACGAGGACGCCGAGGCGTTTGCGACATGGGCGGGCAAGGCGCTGCCGACCGAGGCCGAGTGGGAATACGCCGCCCGCGGCGGGCTCGAAGGAGCGGTGTTCGCCTGGGGCGATCAGCAGCATCCGGGCGGTGAGCTGATGGCGAATTTCTGGCAGGGCGACTTTCCGTGGCGCAACACCGGAGCAAAGGGATGGCGCGGGACCACGCCCGTCGGCCTGTTTTCGGCAAACGGCTATGGGCTGTACGACATGACGGGGAACGTGTGGGAGTGGACGAGTGACTACTACGCGCAGCGCGGCGCCGCCGGTGAGGAGGCCGGAAGCTCGTGTGAGTCGCGGAGCCCGTGCTGCGCGCCTCCGCGCAACCCGCGGGTCGAGACTCCCGACGCGAGCTACGACGTCGGCCAGCCCGGCGCTCAGATCCCCCGCCGCGTGATCAAGGGCGGCTCACACCTGTGCGCGCCGAGTTACTGCCTGCGCTACCGGCCCGCGGCGCGTCAACCCGAGGCGGTCGACACCTCGACCAGTCACATCGGCTTCCGCTGCGTGGTGAGGTGACCTAGGTCGATCGTCGTGCCGCCGGGTGCGGGGTGTTGCCATCTGACTGTTGCAGCGCGCGCCACAGGGTGCGCATGGTCGGGGCCAGGTGTGCGAGCTCCTCGAGGTGGGCCTCGGCGAGCATCTCGAGCTTGGCGGCGCCGGCCTCGGTGAGCGTCACGCGAACGACGCTCTTGTTGTCCAGGTCGGGGCTGCGTCGGACCAGCCCGTCGGCGACGGCGCGGTCGACCAGCCCGACCGCGCTGTGGTGGCGCAGGACCAGGTAATCGGCAAGCTCGCCGATCGTCGGGCCTGCCGGGTCGGGGTGCCCCCGGACCGCGAGCAGCAGCTGGTGCTTGGCGGGCGTCAGCCCGGCCGCTCGAGCCTGATCCTCGCTCCAGCGCAGAAACCGGCGCAGGCCCGTGCGCAGCTCGAGCAGATGCTCGAAATCGGCTTGCGTGAGCGTCATATCGAGGCACGATATCGTGGTAGGCGTCGAGTTGATTCGTCTACTCGACGTGGTCTGGATTACCAGACGATGCCCTGATGATCGGCGATACGCCGTGGGACGTCGAGGCGGCGCGCAGAGCGGGCGTGCCGACGCTCGCGGTCCTCACGGGCGGGTTCGCGGTTTCCGAGCTCAAGGAGGCCGGTGCCGCCACCGTGTTCGAGTCGATCACCGAGCTGTGTCGGAGGCTCGACGAGACGCCGTTGCGCTGAGCGCGCTCGCCGCATCGTGGAGCCCGCACGCGCGCAACATCGCGACGCCGTCGTGCACGAGCTTGCCGACCGTCTCCCCCTGGTAGATCCAGGCGGGGTTGCGCCGGTAGACCGAGGCCAGCTTGCGTGCGCTGGAGGTCGCCGACGCCTCGAGGGTCGCAAGGTCGGCTCGGTGCTCACCGGAGAATGCGGTCAGCTGGTAGCTCAGTCCGCAGGCGGCTGCGATGTCGCCGGTGGCGCTGTCGAGCTTCTTCGCTTGTGCGGGCGGCGCCTGAGGTGGGGTCGGTCCGCATCCCGCGCCCGCAACCGCGAGCACGAGCGCCACTGATAGGAGTGTCAGCCTCCGCCCGACGGTCGAGGTTCGGGTCATGTGAGCAGGATCAGGGACGCGCCGCCGAGCACCGCGGCGGCGGCCGTCCACCACGCGATGTAGTCCCCGATGTGGCCGCTGTGGAGCCGGCGGAGCGCGATGAGGGCGGCCCGCGGCGGTCCCTCGAACCCGCGCGGAAGGCGGCGGCGGAGCGGCGCGCCGAACAGCGTGAGCGCCGCGATCGCGACCGCGCCGAGCGTGCTCGCGGCGGCGTACAGGTAGTCGAACGTCGCGACGTGGGCTGGCGCGAGGGTGGGGTAGTGGGGCGACTGACCCCTCAGCACCCAGGTGGCATACGCGGCGTGGTCGGTGAAGCGCGCGGCGGCGCGCTCGATCGCCGGCACGAGTCCGGGGATCAGACCAGCGACGATCGCAGCGAGCAGTAACGCCGCCGGCACGATCAGCATCAGCGGCGGAGTCACGTCGCGCTCGATGCGCTGCTCGTCCTCCTCGGGCGGCTGGCGTAACTGCACGTCCTCCTGGCGCTCGGATGCTCCCCAGCCGAGGAACACTCGGCCCGCGGCTCGCAGCACGGCGCCACCGGTCAGGACCGACGAGACCACGAATACCGTCGGCAGCCAGGGATAGTCGACCTCGAGCGCGCCACCGTCGAGTAGCGACTTGCCGAAGAACGCCGTTACGCCCGGCAACGCGCTCAGCAGCAGCCCACCGATTGCGAACAGCACGCCGGCGACACGGAGTTCGCGTCCCCTGCCGTGCAGGTCAAACTCGTCGACCGTCCCGAACCGGTGCAGGAGCACCCCCACGAGCATGAACAGCGCGCCCTTCGTGAACCCATGGCCGATCACATACGCCGCAACCCCGGCGACGCCGTGGACGGTGAGGAATCCGATCCCGCACACGAACACGCCGATGTGGCTGATCGTCGAGAACGCAAGAAGCCGCTTCAGGTGCCGCTGCGCGTAACACATAACCGCGCCCCACAGCGCGGTCACAGTCCCGAGCGCGACGAGGATCGCGCGGAGCTCGTCGGCGTGGGGGCCGAGCGTGCCGGCGAAGATCGTCCAGTACAGGCGGGCGACGGCGTATACGCCGAGCTCGGCCATGACGCCGGAGAAGAGCACGCACACCGGCGTCGGCGCGACGGCATGCGCATCGGCGAGCCAGAAGTGCACCGGCACCGCGGCGGCCTTCGTCAAGAAGCCGAGGAACAGCAGCACCATCGCCACGACCACGAGTGGGTCGGCGCGGTGGCCGTCGAGCGCCGCGCCGATCTGTGCCATGTTGAGCGCTCCCGTCCGCGCGTACAGCAGCGCGAGCCCGATGAAGATCGCGTAGGCGCCGACGCTGTTCGTGATCGCGAAGTTGATCGCGCCCTGGATCGGCGCCCGCTCCTCGATCCGGTATGCCGTGAGTGCGTAGGCCACGGCGCCCATCAGCTCGAAGAACACGAGCAGGTTGAACAGGTCGCCCGTCAGGCAGAAGCCGACCATCGCCGCCATGAACAGCAACATCAGCGCGTGGAACAGGCCGTCGGCGGCGTCGAAATACCGCCACGAATAGACGATCGCCGCTGTCACCAGAATCGCCGAGAACGTGGCCATCCCGGCGCCGATCGGATCGACCGAGAACGAAATCCCGATGGTCACCATGTGGCTCGGCCGCCAGCCGCCCATCCAGTACGCGAACGGACGCCTGGACGCCCGGACGACCAGGATCGCGCACATCGTCACGACGGCCACCCCCACGCCGGCAGCGGCGAGGTCGTTCCCCAGCCGCGGCGTCCAGTGTCTGAGCGCGACGAGCATCGCGGCGCCCATCAGCGGCACGACGACGGGCAGCGCGGTGATGTGCATTTTCGGTCCCCGCTCGTTCCGCTGCCGCTAGTCGCGGAGCGCGCGCAGGTCTTGGGGGTCGAGGCTTCCGAAGCGCTTGTGGGCCTGGACGGCAAGCGCCAGCAACATCGCGGTGACCGTCGCCTCGATCACGATGTCGGTCAGCACGAGCACCTGCACGACCGGATCGACCGCCTTGCTCAACTGTGGGATGTCGGCGAAGATCGGCGCCTGGCCGCCTTTGCTGTAGCCGACAGCGAGCAGCACGACGTACGTGGCCGACTGCACGACGGTCAGCGACAGGATCGCCCGCACCAGGTTCCGGCTCGAGACGATCCCGTACAGGCCCGCGAGGAACAGCCACGCTGCGACCGCGAACGGCAGGAAGCTCATCGCTCCTCGCGGCCCCTGACGAGGATCGCCTGGTCGAGGAACTCACTCCACGCGACCAGGAAGGCGCCGCTCACCTCGAGGCCGACCGCGACGCTAGCGACATCTATCTGCCCGGCCGAGAGCAGGTGGCCGGAGATGCCCAGGGGCAGGAAGTTCTTGAAGAACACGCCGACGAACACGAGGCCGCCGAGCCCTACCAGTGCGTAGCCCATCGCTCCGATTGCGTCGCCGATCTCCACGACGGTCTGGGGAGCGAGGATCCGCATGCGCAGATACCGCCCGGCCGCGAACACCGCCAGCGGCCCCGTCGCCAGGATCACGCCGCCCTGGAAGCCGCCGCCGGGAGTGATCTGGCCGTGCACGACGATGTACACGCCGAGCGCGAGCAGGCCCGGGACCAGCACGAGCGCAAGTGCACGGAGAGCCTCGCTGGCGCCGGCGAGCCGATGCTCGTCCGTCTCCTCCTGGTTCGGGCGCTCGTGCTCGCCGCGAAGCTGCCGCAGGATCAGGACGACCCCGAGCACCGAGGCGAACAGGATGAACTCCTCGCCGAGCGTGTCGAACGCGCGGAAGTCGAAGTTCAACGCGGTAACCAGGTCGGTCGCGTGGCGCTCGGTCACGCCGATCCCATCGAGCACGCGACCGTAGACGCCCTGGTAGTGGCCGAAGGCGGGGAGGCCTGAGAGGCCGTAGATGAGCACTACGCCGAAGCCGGCGGCGCCGATCCCGAACAGCAGCAGCCGCGCCCTGCGGCTTATCGGTCCTGCTCCTCGCGCTCGCGCTCGCGCTGGCGCTCCTGCTCGTTCACCTTGCGCAGGGCGAGCAGGATCATCACCGGTAGGCCGACGGTCGAGACCACGATCTCGGACAGCGCCACGTCCGGCGCCTGAAAAACGAAGAACATCATCGTCAGCGCCAGGCCGTAGATGCTCAGCACCAGCGTCTGGCGCAGGGGGTCGGTGGCGGCTACGACGCCGCCGCCGAGTATTGCCACCGCCCCCAGCGCCGCGATCTGAAGCAGCGTCACGCGTCCGACCCCTCTCGCGTCCGTCTCCGCCAGTCGCCGAACTCGCGGATCAACAGGCTCCGCGCGGTCGTCTGGACCAGCACCGGACCGGCGAGCACCAGCACGACGCCGACGAGCAGCGCCTTGTCGCCGATCAGCGAGAACGACTCGCGCACGAGCACTGCGACCGCGACCAGCAACCCGCCGAACCCTGCAAGGCCGACGTAATGGAGCCGGTCGTAGACGTTGCGCATCACGCACAGGCCGAGCACCGCGATCAGCTCAAGCAGCCCGCCGGCGATCAGCAGGACGATCGCGACGACCGCCCGCCAGCTCACAGGTCACGCTCCATCAGCCGCGCGAACAGCAGCGAGCCGACGAGCGACATCGGAGCGAACACGACCGCCAGGTCGATGAACGGCTGACGATGAAGGCCCTCGGCCAGGAGCACCAGGATCGTGGTCAGCAGCACGGACGCCACTTCCAGCGCGGCGAGACCGTGGGGCGGATCCGACAGGAGCGCGACTGCCCCGCACGGGATCAGCGCGAAGCCGAGCACGGTGGCGGCGATCTCCCACTCGTTCACGGTCGTCTCCGACGCGCCGCGTTCACGACCGCCACGGACTCATTCGGATCCCAGGCCAAGCACGTCGACCGTCTCGTCCCCGCCACGCCGGCGAAGCTGATGCCCGAGCAGCAGCTCGCGCTCGGCGTCGACGCCGATAATGATCGTGTTGGGGGCGAACGAGCCGAGTGATTCGGCGAGCGCGCGCCGGCCGGTCTCGAGTCGCTCGTCGTCGCCGCACTGGAAAGGCACGGTGCGGAACACCCCGTTGACCTCCCGCGGGCGGATCAGCTGCCGGACGGCGAGCACCGAGACGGCGGCGATGTCCGAGGGAACGCTGAAAAGCGCGCGATGCACACGACCGAGCCAGCGCAGGCGCGCTCGTAAGCCTCCGACAGTGCGCCGCTCGCGGGCGAGCTCGAACCCGGTCGCGGCAATCGCCGCTGCCCCGGCCCCGACGATCAGCTCGGGCAGATCGGTGATGTCGATCAGCAGTAGATACAGCGCCGCGGCGAACACCCAGGCCAGCGACCACGCCGCGAGCCGGCCAGAGATTGGCCGCCGGCGCGACGGTTCAGGCATGCTCGATCTCGACGTTGCTGGCCACGTGGGTGCCCCTACCCTCGCGACCGGGCGCCAAGCAGGATGTCCGTCTACGCGGAGGAGATTGGCCGCCGGTCACGGATCCGCGCGAGCGGCGGCCGCTCGCTCACCGCCACCTGGACGACGGCACAGTCCTCCCAGGGCCGGAGGTAGTGGCCGCCGATCGCACTTCGCTGGCCGCCGAGGCGTCTCTCCACCGCCGAAAGCACCTCGTACGCCATCTCTCCGAGCGCCCGCAGCGACTGATGGCGATTCTGGCGCTCGCCGAGGTGACACTCGGCGAGCGCGTCGAGGCCGTGAGCGCGAAGCGCGTCGATGAGAACCGCGATCTCGACGCCGTAGCCGACAGGGAACGGGATCGATTCGAACAGCTCCCGGCGGCCGGCGAACTCTCCGGCTAGCGGTTGGGCGAAGCCCGCGAGCCTCGGTTCGTGGAGGTTGAGCAGCGGCCGGGCCATGATCTCGGTGACACGTCCACCTTCGTTCGGCAGGTACGTCCCGCCGGTCCGCAGCGGCCGGTCGAACGCGCCCTTGACGAGCTGCAGCGATGGGTCGGCCAGCAACGGCCCGATCAGGCCCTGGAGGTGCTGCGGATGAGGGTTCGACGTGTCGCCGTCGAGAAAGCAGACGATGTCCGCCTGGGTCTCGTGGAGCGCGCGCCACATCGCGTCGCCCTTGCCGAGCGCCGGGCCATATTCGGCGAGCTTCTCGTCCTGATCGATCACCCTGGCCCGAGCCGCGCGCGCGACCTCGGCGGTCCCATCGGCCGAGGCAGCGTCGACGACCAGCACATCGTCGACCACACCGGCGTCGCGGAGCGGACCGACGGTTCCGGCGAGGATGTCGCCCAGCGTGTCGGCGCATTCCTTGGTCGGAATCACCACCGCCACAGACATCGCGCCCTTTATGCGGAGCAGCAGCTCGGGGGGGAACGCGCTTGCGACATACCGTCGTCGCGCGGCCCACGAGGAGACCGCGAGGTCGACCGAGAGTCCCCGCGCCGCCCGGCCGTCAGCGCGAGCGGATGTCCGCACTCGGACGTCACCGGCGCGGAGAACCGGGATGCCGGCCTGCGTCAATCGCTCGGCAAAGGCGGCGTCTTCGAGCGCGGGCACCGGCTCGATGCCACCGACCGCGCGATACGCACCGGCGGTAACGCCGATCGACGCGCCGGCGAAATGATGGTGGGCCGCGTCCGGATCGGCCTGACGCACCCGCTCGAGGCGTTGCGCCGCGTCGCGCCGGCGCCTGTGGATCACGTCGGCCTCGAGCCGCCCTGACTCGTCGGGGTCGAGCTCGATCATGCCCGCCACCGCGCGCGCACCGGCGCCGATGTGCGCGAGTTGGCGAGCGAGCCAGTCCGGGGCAGGCCGAGAGTCCGCATCGGTGCATGCCACCAGGCCGTCCTCGCGCCCGTGAGCGATCAGGCGTTCGGCGGCCAGATCCATGCCCGCCCGCCGGGCCGCGCCCGCGCCCTCTCCCGGGCTGTTGACCAGCGACAGCCGCACAGAGCGCTCGCGTGCAGCCCGCTCGGCGACTTCCGCGGTGCGGTCTGCGCAGCCGTCGAGGACGAGGATCACCTCGAAATCCTCGCGCGGGACCGTCTGCGCGCCCAGCGCCACCATGCATCCCGCGATCTGGTCCTCTTCGTCGCGAGCCGGGATGACGACGATGCTCGCTAGCGCCATGGTGCACCGACGGCGATCAGCGCGCGCCCGCGCTCGTAGTCCTCGTCGGCTTCGTGCGCGAGCACCCCGACGATCCTGCCCTCGCGGCCGTACCAGGCGGTGAACGCCCCGCCGCCGTGCTGCTCGATCCGGGACTGTTCGAACCCGTCCCCCCAGGCCGCGTACTTGAGCGTATGGCTGCCGATCGTCGACCAGAACCCGGGCACTGCATCCCACCGGGCCGGCTCGCCGGCGGCGCTCCGACCGGCGACCTCGCCCTGACCGAGGGCGTCGCCCCAGTGCTCGACTCGGAGTGCGCGGCCGGCCGACACATTCTCGGCGAACGCCACGTCGCCGGCGGCGTAGAGCCCGGCTTGTTTGGTGCGCATGCCCGCGTCGACGGGCACGGCGCCATCCGCGAGCTCGAGTCCCGCGGCGGCGGCGAGCTCGGCGCGGGGGGCGACGCCGGCCGCCATCACCACGACCTTCCCCGTCGCGCGCACGGTTCCCGCTCGGACCTCGAGCGCGCCATCGCGGGCGGCGATCTCGTCGACCTCGGCCCCGAGATTGACGTCGACGCCTTCCTGCACCAGCCAGCAGCGGATGTGTCCGGCCGCTTCGAGACCGAGCCGAGCCGCATTGGGCTGCTCCTCATCGGAGACCAGTGCGACCGCGTGGCCCCGGCGCCTGAGCGAGGCGGCGATCTCGCAGCCGATGAAGCCCGAGCCGATGACGACCACGGCGTCTCCGTTGCGAAGGCGAGCGATCAGCTCGCGCACGTGGTCGAGCGTGCGGATCACCCTCACCGCTGGGTGGTCGACACCCGGTATCGGCAGCCGGGTCGGCTCGCCCCCGGTCGCGAGCACGCAGCTTCGGTAGCGGAGCTCGCGACCACCGGACAGCGTCACCGAGCGACGTCCGGAATCGAGCATCACCGCGCGGCCGCTGACCAGTCTGACGCCGTGCTCTTGCAGCCAGGCTTCCGGCTCGATCGGAAGCTCGTCCTCGCTCAACTCCCCGCGGAGCAACTCCTTGGTCAGCGGCGGGCGGTTGTAGGGCATTCGGTGCTCGTCGGTGACGATTGCGACGGCGCCGCGCGCCCCTGCGCCGCGGTAGCCGCGCGCCGCCGACAGTCCGGCCGGGCCGCCGCCGATCACGAGCAGCTCGAACTCGTCGCTCATCGCCGCACGAGCAAGTCGAGCAGGTAGTCGGCAGTCGCGCCGGAGCTGACAGGCTCGAGCCACGGCTGCTCGCGCAGGATCCCGTGCACCCGCTCGGCGTCCAGCGGCCGCTCGACTCCGGCCGGGCGCCAGTGGACCGCGACCAGTCGTGCCCCGGGCACGGTGCACGACTCCAGCCGCTCGAGGGTCCGGGCGAGCTCGGAGGCGGTCAGGTAGTAGAGGATCTCCGACGCGACGACCAGGTCTACGCGCTCGTCGGGCAGCGCGTCGGGAATCGCGCCGAGGATCACGTGCACCCGCGGAGTGCGGGCAAGTCGCGCTCGCGCGGCCGCCACGGCAGTCGGAGCGGCGTCGATCGTGGTGAGCCGATCGCAGCGTGGCGCCAGCAGCTCGCTGAACACACCGATCGACCCGCCAAGCTCGAGCGCGTGTGTAAACGGGCCGTCCCCGCACGCCGCGAGCGTCGCCGCGTACTTCCGGCGCTCGTAGTCGCTGGTGGTGTACCCCCACGGATCGGGGTCCGCGCGGTAACGCGCCTCGAACTCGGCGAGCGACATCCGCGTCACCTCAGCGCTCGCCGAGCGCCGCTTCGCCGACGCGCACGAGCAGCGGATCGAGCCGGTGTTGGAGCAGGAACACCTCGAGGTCGCGACGCGCGCGGTCGAGCGCGCCACCGCGCGCGAACGGCCTCGATCCGCACGCGCGTGCCGCCTCGTCGAGCAGAACGCGGCACGCGTCGAAGATCGCGACCCGCGCCTGCACGGCGATCTCGGGCAGCGCCTCGTCGATCGAGTCCATCGCGCGCGCGCCGCGCTCGATCCATAGGTCGATCGTCCCCTGCGCGGTCGTGATGCGACCGGCCGCCAGCGCCTCGAGTTGCCCGCGCCCGGGGCGCTGGGCGAGCTCGTCGAGCGCGGCGTGGACGGCGGTGTCCGCCATTCCCGCCCAGCTTGCCGCGGTGCGGAGAGCGTCGCGTGAGAACCACGGCTGTTCGGCCAGCGAACCAGGCTGCCCGAAGGTCGCGATCACCGGGGCGTCGTGAAATACGACTCGATGCGAGACGGATGCGCGCAGGCCGTGGGCGCGGAACCAGGTCGGGTCGACCCTTACGCGGCGCTCGTCGGTGAGGTCGATCCACACCGCGGCGGGTGGTCCGCCGTCCGGCCGGCGGGCCAGGATCAGCGCGCGGTCGAGTCCGCCGGCGCCCGAGCAGAACGTCTTCACACCCCGCAGCAGATCGATCCCGTCGGCAGCGAACACGGTCGCCGGCGGCCCTTCCCCGGGGGCCGGGTCGCCGCCCCACACACCCGCTCGCAGCCTCCCGGCGGCAATCGCCGCGAGCTCGCGGTCCCGGACCTGCGCGGGGGCCTGAACGGCGAGACGCTCAACCGCATTGAAGTGGCCGTCGAAGATCCGGCCGACCGAGCCGTCGGCGCTCGCCACCCGTCGTACGAGCTGGAGCTCCACCGCCGCGGACGGCCGCGATGGTCCCGGCTGCGCGTTCCAGGCGAGCATGCCGGCGCGCTCGAGCAGCATCAGCGGACCCTCGGGAAAGCTCGGCGTGGGCTCGGCGTCTCGTTCGGCGGCTCCTGACTCGATCTGCACGAGGACCTGATCGAATCCGAGCGCCGGCACGTTCGCCGGAGTGTTCACGCCGGTGTCTCCAGCTCGAGGCCGGCCGCGGCGGCGTGCTGGGCCACGAGCGCGGTGTACCGGATCGTCTCGCGTGCGTCCGCGCGCCGGGCGCCGGGGCCGATCCCGTCGTGGGCGAGGACGATCGCTCCGTCGCGCAGATCATCCTTCGTGGCGCGAAGCATCTGCTCGGCGGTGTCGCCGCGCCAGTCGTGCGTGTCGACGGTCCAGCCGATGATCCGCAGCTGGTTCTCCTGAGCGACCTGGGCAGACCAACCGGCGGTGTCACCCCACGGGGTGCGCCACAGCGTCGGGTGCACGCCGACCGACCCCAGCAGGCGCAGCGCACGGCCGGTGTCGCGCCGGCACCACCCGATCGAACGCTCGGAGTGTCGGACATGCTCGTCGCAGTGCAATCCGATCTGGTGACCGTCGGCGATGACCCTTGCGATCAGCTCCGGATGCGCCGCGGCGCGCGAGGCGATCGGGAAGAACGTCGCGCGGGCACCGGCGTCCCCGAGCACGTCGAGCAGGCGCTCCGTCCAATCCGGATTCGGACCGTCATCGAAGGTCAGGGCCAATGCCGCCATCAGCATCCCCTACCCACGGCGCGCGCGGCCGAACGCGAGCGGCGACGCGCTATTGATTGGAGCGTCGCGTCTGACCGACTGCCGGCTCGGGCGGCACGGCCGGCCGTCCCCTGCGGGTCCCGGCCGGCACTGCTCAGCATCGCGCGTACGCATTCGTACGTATCGGTTTTTGCGTGTCCGGGAATAGGGCAGACCGCGGGTTAGATCAGGTCGGTCACGCCGTACCTATCCGGCACAAACTGCGTCGGACGACGCCCGGGACGCTTCCACGGCCCTCGCACGGACCTCGCGCTTGAAATTGACGAGATGGAGGTCTCATGGGCGCCACGATGATGGCGAGGCGCGATCTTGCGCGCCAAACCGAAGAAGGGCTTTTCGACATTCACTCGCGCGAGGCCGATCCCGCCGTGCGCGACGAATTGGTGGACCGGTTCATGCCGTTCGCCCGCAAGCTGGCGCTGCGCTATATCCACAGCAGAGAACCGCTCGACGACCTCGTCCAGGTCGCGTGCGTGGGGCTGTTGAACGCAATCGAGCGATTCGATCCAGAGCAGGGCAAGAAGTTCACGACATTCGCGGCCCCGACGATCTTGGGCGAGCTCAAGCGGCACTTCCGCGACAAGGGATGGGTGGTTCACGTCCCGCGCGACCTCCAGGAGCGAGCGCTGGCCGTGAACAAGCATGCCGAACGGCTGTCAGTCGAGCTGCGTCGGTCTCCGACCCTGAGCGAGCTCGCCGACGCCCTCGGCTGCACCGTCGAGCAGGCGGTGGAGGCCATCGACGCTGCCGATAACTACCAGCTGACCTCGCTTGACGCTCCCGTCGCGGAGGACGATGAAGAACGCTGCGTTCTCGCGGAGATGCTGGGGAGCGAGGACGACGGGTTCGAGATGGCCGAGGAGCGACAGGCGCTCGTTACCAGTTGGGGCGCGCTGAGCGAGCTCGAGCGCCAGGTGCTCGGTCTTCGCCTGGGGCACGGTCTGACACAGCGCGAGATCAGCCGGCGGATCGGGTACTCGCAGATGCACGTTTCGCGTCTACTGCGTCGATCGATGCTCACGCTCGATGTCGGCGAGGCGCCGACGACGGCAGAACTCTCTTGTGCCTAGTAGGGTGCGGATCGAGATCGAGACGGCGACGCTGACGGACACAGGGGACTGGTGACCGCTCTCCAGCCCTCGTGCCAGGCGGGACGGAGGGATCGGGACGATGAGCGAGCTTCAGTCGTGGAACGACACGCCGACACGCCGGGCGATAGTCGAGTTCGTCCGGAGCGTGAGCACCGAAGGAGACCCGGGTTACATCGCTCCGCGCGGCCGGATCGCGGTGTTCGACAACGACGGCACGCTGTGGTGCGAGAAGCCGATGCCGATCGAGCTCGGATTCATACTCCACCGTCTCGCCGAGATGTGCGAGGCCGACGAGTCCCTGCGCGACCGGCAGCCCTGGAAGGCGGCGTACGAACAGGACCACGCCTGGCTCGGGAACGTGATCACCAAGCACTACCACGGCGATGACAACGACGTGAAGGTGCTGATGGGCGGGATCGTCCGCGCGTTCGCCGGGATGACGGTGGAGGAGTACGGCGAGGCTGCCGGTGCGTTCCTGGAAGGCCGCCATCCGACGATCGGCCGGGACTTCCGCGATTGTGGCTATCTGCCGATGATCGAGCTCCTGCGCTACCTCGAGGACAACGGGTTCACGAACTACATCGCGTCGGGCGGGGACCGTGACTTCATGCGCCCGATCACGGAGGAGGTCTACGGCATTCCGTCCGAGCACGTGATCGGCAGCTCGAACGCCCTGAGCTATCAGGAGGACGAGAACGGCGGCAGCGTCGTGTACCTCGCCCAACCGGACGTGTTTGACGACGGCCCGGCCAAGCCGGTCCGTATCTGGAGCCGGATCGGCCGCCGTCCGGTCCTCGCGGGTGGCAACTCCAACGGAGACATTCCGATGCTGCACTACGCCGGCAGTCCGGCGCGCCCGGGTCTTCGACTGCTGGTGTCACACGACGACCCGGAGCGCGAATTCGATTACACCGCCGGCGCCGAGCAATCACTCGAGCGGGCGTCAGCGGATGGCTGGACGGTGATCAGCATCAAACGCGACTGGGCCGCCGTCTTCGCCGACGCCGGCACCTGACAGAGCCGTGAGATAACCGCCGATTCGCCGCGAGGCTCCGCCGGCGCGGGCGGCGTGCACCGCGCCGGGGAGCGATCGGGTCAGCCCGCGAAGGAGTGAAATGCTCCCAGCGGGTTGGGTAGCACCGGAGTGAACGGCTTGAACTGGTAGGGCTTCGATGTGTCGAACCCCGCCTGGCCGGCGGCCGCCTTGTCAGCGAACGGAGTCAGGGCGGTGACCGCCTGGCTGATCTTCGTCCACTTGAGCGTGCGCTCGTACCCGTTGTTGTTGGGAGGGTCAGCGCTTTCGGCCTTTCCCTGGACACCGGTGATCTTCTTGATCGGGCCGCCATCCTTCGGCGACACGTCGCCGGCCAGGACGCGCGCCAGCGTGCGGTGGTCGCTCTCGATGCCCATGATCCGCGCCGCCAGCACGCGGAGCGCAGGCGTGCTGAAATTACGCACTCCCACGAGGTAGGCGGCGATGAACGCATCCTCCAGCGTGACGAGCACGTCGAGCGTCGTCTGCGCGTCGGAGAACATCTTGGGTGGGTAATAGAAGGTGGTGAACGGCGAGGGCTTGCCGGTCACGCTCTTCTCGAGCGCGTAGTGCGACATCTCCTCCTGCCGCGCCGCCTTCAAATAGCCCTGGTCGTCCTCGGGCAGCCGCTTGAAGAACGGTGAGAGGACGATGATGTTGGTGTACGTCGTCACCGCCAGCGCCTCAGCGATCTGCGCGGCGCCGACGATCTCGACGTCACCGCTGGTCACGCCACCGCCCTTCGCGGCGGCGAACGAGGGGATCAACAGGTCGAGCGCCGATGCGCTGGCCAGTGCTCCGGCGCCGGCGGCCACCGTCCTGCCCAGGAACCGCCTGCGGTCCGTCCCGGGTTGGTGTTGCTCTTCGGACATTCGCGAATCTCCTTCCGTCCGTATCAAGGATTGATGCACCTCATACGGTGGGCGCGCCCGCTTGGATCACCGCTGCGTGAAGAATCTCTCCTGCGGCCGATTTGGCGTCGGCACTCGCTGATCGCGGTGCGCGCTTGTTCGCAAGGAGCTACGGCGCCGGGGCTACGGCTGAGAGCCGAGTGGTGGGTCGGCGTCGCCGTAGATGCGGGCGCCTGCGAGTTTGCCGGTGCTGCCGCGTTCGAAGACGGTGATGCCCGCTTCGGGCAGAAGGTCGGACCGGCCCCATCGGAACACGTTGTACTCGAGTGCGCATGCCTGACCGTCATCGGTGACGGTGCAGTGCTCCATCGCGACGCCGCCGCCACCCGAGAAGAACCGCTCGTAGAGACCGCGCAGGTCATCATGGCCGCGATGGATCAGCTGCCCGCCGGCAGGCCCGCGGACGTAGGCGCCGGGCTCGAAGGCAGCCACGGCGGAGTCGACGTCGCCGTCCGCGAGCGCTCGCTGGTACTCGCCGACGACGTCGTGTGGCCCGTTGAGTTCCGGGTCGGGCTGCAGCACCGGCGGACGGTGGCCGTGTTTGCCGGTCAACGGCCACGCGCTGTAGTAGATGCGCAGCTCGACGATGCGCCCGTCGTCGTCGCGCTCGGCCACGATCGCAACCGGCATCTCGAAGCGGCCCCCGTCGCCATCGAGCGTCATCACGATCTCCTCGATCCCTCGCCGTGGCGTGATGAGTCGGTGCACAGGGCTGGAGACGGCGTTGGACTCGACCAGCCAAGTGTTGGTGTAGGCCACGAACCACTCGAAGGCACGGAGTCCCTTGATGCGGCCACGAATCGGGTGATGGATCTCCGGCTCGCCGGCGAATGACCCTAGGAGCGCGTCGGTCTCACCCGACCGCAGGCCGTCGAAGTACGGCACGGGCGCGGCCACTCGGCGATCTGCGCCTTGGCTGCGAATCCGCTCCAACACCGGGGGCGAGAACAGGTCTGGGAACCACGGCATAGAATGAACCCTCTCACACCGTGTGGGCCGGTGATGGATGACCCGGTTCAGATCTCGGACCAGGGACTCCTCGGGTGCGGACCGGAGCAAAACACGCGACGCGATTGCGCGGTCGCGAGTGGGACTGAGAGGAGCATCGCTGATGGACATCCCGGCACTGGCAGCCCTGCTGCGCGAGACGGCAGATCACCACGACCCTTACGAGAAGGGCCACGCCGAGCACAATTGGTGGGACTGGTATGCCGCCTATATGGAAGCGAGGCAGCGTGGCGAGAACTCTGAGCAGGCCTCCGCGTCGGCCGGCCGGTACATGGCGGACACGCTGCACGTACGGCCGCTGTAGCTCGGACCGAAGTCCGCGGATCCCGAGGATCAGGATCGATCCAACAGGATGTCGCACCAGACGCGGCTGCCTCCGGTCCCGTGGCGTACAACTCCCCATGCGTCGGACAGCTCGCGGACGATGAAGAGGCCGAGACCGCCCACTCGTTCATGATCGGGTGGGAGGATCCGAGGTTCGAGTTGTGATCCCGGATCGATGACGCTGATTCGTACCCGGTCATCGAGCCTCATCAGCTCCACGGTCACCGTCCCGTCGGGGCCGACGTCCGCGTGAACGACGCTGTTCGTGACCAACTCACTGACGACCACTGCGACATCCGACGCTGTTGCCGGCGTGATGTGGCGTTCGAGCTGTGACAGCACCGATCTCCTGGCCCGGCGCGGCGCGCCCATGCCGCCACGGATTGGCATCGAGATCGATCCTCCTGGATCCGGCGGATGGGTCGCAGGCGCCGTCAAGCGACCGCCTGCCGCTCACGGGAACTCTGGTCGGCGCGCGCTGCTTTGATTGCCGCTCCTTGGGGAGTCGCGTTGCCTGCGGCAACGCCTCCACTAGCCGCTGAGCAGCCGCCGCGGACGCGCCGATGTGCCTGACGTCCCAGAGTCCGGGAGGCCTCGCCGCAAGGCAAGCGCCAATCGGCATCCAGGTATCCGAAATCTACTCCCTTTCGGGCAGACCGCAATCGAGAACGCTCGTCGATACGATCCCCGCGAGTCCGAAGTGGGGCGCTCTGGCTCCTCGTGGGGGCTGGGCGCGCCGCGTATCCGCAGCATCAGTGAATACCGCAAAGCGCGAAGCATTCGAAGGCGGGACATGAGCGCCGGCGGCCCGGAGCAGGGGCCCCAGCGAGCCCGATCTCACGATCGAGATGGACGGCCCGGTTCCGGGCTTCGGCGCATTGGAGCTCGTTGACCCGCCAACTCCCGAGCACGCCGGCCGGGATTTCGTAGCCAGCCGGCGAGGCGGCGTCACTCGCCCACTGCTCTGCACCCGATCGGTGCTTGCGCTCCTCGGTGGCGGCTGTAGGGGGAGAGATCGACTAACCTACGGTGCTCGAGACAAGCTGGCGGAACCGCTGTTGTCCGGCCGGTTTGTTTCGACCAAGGAGAGGCTTGCGCCCATGGCGGTCTGATGGCGGCCAGCGGGGGTTGTGCTCTGGACTGTTAACCCCCTGCAACGGAGCGGTCATTTTGCCTACATCGGATTCGCTCGCGCATGAACAGCTCGCCGCTTACGCGCGTCCCTGCCTCCGGCGAAGCGTGCTCGACATCATCACGTCCGTAGTGCCGTACCTGGCCGTTTCCGTGCTCATGTATTACGCACTCGGCGTCTCGTATCTGCTGGCGCTGGTGCTGGTGCTTCCGGCCGCCGGCTTCCTGGTGCGGACGTTCGTCGTTTTTCACGACTGCGCGCACGGGTCGCTCCTACCCTCCAAGCGCGCCAATCGGTACGTCGGGCGGTGTCTCGGCCTGTTCGTGCTGTCGCCGTTCCAGCGCTGGCGGCACGATCATGCGATCCATCACGCGACGTCGGGAGACCTCGAGCGCCGTGGCGTCGGGGACATCATCACGTTGTCCGTCGCCGAGTATCGGGCGCGTGGATGGCGGGGTCGTCTCGCGTATCGGTTGATCCGGAACCCGCTCGTGATGTTCGGGTTCGGTCCAGTGCTCGCGATGATGATCGGGCCGCGCATCGCAACCCGGTCGCAGCGTCCGCGGCTGCGCCACAGCGTGCTCGGATTGGATGTGGTGCTGCTCGTCGTCATCGGTGCGCTGAGCTGGTTGATCGGCTGGCAGCGCTTCGTGGTCGTCTGGGCACCTGCGGCGCTGCTCGCCGGCTCCGTCGGCATCTGGCTGTTCTACGTGCAGCATCAATTCGAAGACGCCTATTGGCAAAGCCCCCCTGAGTGGAGCTACGCGGACGCGGCGCTGCGCGGCAGCTCGTACCTGAAGCTGCCGAAGGTGCTGCAGTTCTTCACCGGCAACATCGGGCTTCATCACGTCCACCATCTGAACGCGCGGATTCCGAACTACAACCTTCAACGTGCTCACGACGAGAACGCCATCTTCCACGGGGTTCCGACGCTGTCGCTGTCGGATGGATTGCGCGCGGTCCGGCTCAAGCTGTGGGACGAGGAGCACGGAAAGCTCGTCACGTTCGCTCAGGCAAGGCCCGATGGGCCTCGCGGCGTGGCCGGCACCGGCTCGCCGCCAGGCGAGATTGCTTCTCGGCCAGCCTGAGCGCGAACGTTGGGCGGCTAGGAGTCCCGGTCGCGGCGCCTCTCCATTTGCTCGCGTTCGCGAGCCGTTCGAAGCTTGCGAGCCTCTTGATGGGCGCGCTCGTTGCGTTGCGCGATCTCCTTTCGGACATCGTTGAACGCCTGCTCTGCGGTCGATCGCCCCGGGCCTGGTTCTTGACGTGGCGGACTTGATTTGTCGTTCTGCTTGGGCAACGTGCTGCTCTCCTCGTCGCTCCGCTGGGGAGGGTGGGCCACAGGAAGAGCGCGGAGCGAGGCACTCAAGCGGTGGAGGCTGCTTTTGACTGTACTCCCCGGTTTGAACTCGACCGGGTCAGCCCGGCCGGTGGGCGTGCGTCAGGGGGAAAGCGTCGCTGGGTCGCCCGTTCCGGAGCGCCGCAGACGCGCCATCAGCTCATCGACCTCACGAAGCCATCTGTCCGCCCTACCGCCCTCGTCCTCGTCCCACAACTCGCGCAGCTCGCTCTCTGCACGGACGCGCTGGACTGCCAGGATCGCCTGGTCTATTTCAGAGTCGTGAGGCCGGTGGGGGTGACCGTCCACCCAACGGCGCACATCATCCGGGAGGCGCTCGGGGGCGTAACCGGCGCAGGAGGCGGATAGTTCTGCGGCTGCGATCGCCTCGCACGCCGCGTCGAGGCCGAGGTAGTCGGCGTCGCCGAGCGCGGTATCGAGCGTCGACGCGATCACCTCGCCCGGATCAACCGCTTCCTCCACCAGTAGGAACCAGTCGTTTGCGCGATCATTCTCGAAGGTGGCGAGGCCCCAGGGTTCCACGGCCACGTCAACCATAGACGGCAAAGCAGCTCGCTGCTCCAACCGGGGACTCGCTACGCAGCCCGGATTCTCGGATGTGCCAGCATGAAGTACTTTGCCTTTGTTCCGAAGACGAGCGGCACCCCTGAGCGACGAGGAGCGTCAGGCAGCGGCAGCTGATCTAGAGCGCATCCGAGGCGGGGGTATCCCGCTTGGAGCGGAGGAGCGTCTGAAGCGAGTCGCGGCGTCGAGCTCGCCGGTCTTCACCAGCGATCTGACCGTCAACGAGTACGCGGTCGCGCAAGCCTCCGGTCTGACGCCGATCGCCCAGGTCATGGGCTCCTCGGTCGTCCAGCACGGCTGGCAGAACTACGGCTGGTCTTCGTTCGGCGGAGGGATCCGCGAGATGCCGTCGTTCGCGATGCCGTGGAACCTGGTTCGCCAGCTTTCGTTCGACCGTCTGCGCCAGGAGGCGCAGTTCGCGGGCGCGGACGCCGTGATCGGCATCGAGCTGAACGTCAACAGCTCTATTGGGGGTCCGGGCAACCTCGAATATGTCGTATTCGGGACAGCCGTCCGCGAAACCACGCTCGCTGGCCGTGACGTCCCCCGCCCGCGGATGTGCACGCTCTCGGGCCAGGACGTCGACAAGCTGCGCCGCATCGGAGCCGAGACGTTGGATGTCATCGGCCACACCTCGGTGGTATGCGTGGAACTCAGCCCGGGCGCCAATCAGATGATGGGCTCATGGTGGGGCAACCAGGAGATGACCGAGGTCACTCAGGGCGTCTACGCCGCCCGGCAACTGGCGATGGATGAGGTGCGCCATCAGGCGAGTCAGGTCGGTGCGAACGACATGGTGATCTCAACGCTCACGCACCACATCGATCATCACGAGTACGAGAGCGTCGGGTACAGGCACCACTTCTTCATCGTCTCGATGCACGTGCTAGGAACTGCGATTGCACTCGGTGCGCACGAGCCTCATCCGGCCCCGTTGGGCGTTCCGGTGATGTCAATCAACCTCGGGCTTTAGTCCCACCACCGCGTCAGGAGAACAGCTGATGTCGACATACGATCCGACCAGCACCGAGGGCCTCGCCGAGCACGCCAGCGAGCGCCTGCGAATGAACGCCCGTGGGCTGTTCACGTCCGACCTCTCGGTGAACGAGTACCTGTGCGTGGAGAAGGCCGGCTTCGAGCCCGTGGGACTGGTTGTGGGGTCGAGCATCTACCACATCGGCTTTCAGCAGTCGAGCTGGAAGGCAAGCCAGGAGATGGGTGTCCTGACCCAGGCGATGTACTCGGCGCGCGAGCTTGCGATGACGCGGATGGAGGAGGAGGCCGATCAGCTAGATGCTGACGGCATCGTCGGGGTCCGCCTCGAAGTCGGACGCTATGAGTGGGGCGCGGACATGGCCGAGTTCATCGCGATCGGGACGGCGATCAAGCACAAGGGCGGCAAGGTCCACCGCGCGCCCAACGGACGTCCGTTCACTTCCGATCTGAGCGGTCAGGCGTTCTGGACGCTGCTGCAGACCGGCAAGCGCCCGGTAGGCCTGGTCATGGGCACCTGCGTGTACCACGTCGCTCACCGGGGGATGATGCAGTCGATGCGTCAGACCGGACAGAACGTCGAACTCGAGCAATACACGCAGGCTCTGTATGACGCGCGCGAGCTCGCGATGGAGCGCATGCAGAAGGAGGCCGAGGCGATCGGTGACGGTGTTCTGGGGATCGTGGAGGTCAAGCTGCAAGCGAACAACCACGGCTGGGGGAGTCACGTGATCGAGTTCTTCGCCGTTGGCACCGCCGTCGTCCCCAACGAGCACGCCGAAGACGGACAGCAGTTGCCCGCCATCACGCCGGTCCTCGACATCAACGACTAACCAGTCACGAATGCGGGAGGGCGAACGCCCGGCATGGCTCGTCCACCGCCGCTGCCTGCATATCTCAGGTTGCTTCTCGTATCGCGGCATCGGACCCGTGCTCGGGTCCGAGCGTAGACGGCGCCTTGTGACCAACGGCATTGGACACCCCGGCGCTCGCCGTCCGGGGCGGCATCTGAGCTGCCGCGTACGCATCGAGCTCGTCGAGCGTCTCGGTCTTGAGCAGCGCCTGGGCCAGCGTCTCGAGTCGATCCCGGTGCTGAGTGAGCGCGGTCGTCACGTCCAGGTGGGCGGTGTCGACGAGCTGGCGTACCTCCTCGTCGAGGACGCGCTGGGTGGCCTCGGAGGTTTCGCCGGAGCCGCCGAACAAGGATCCGCGTCCGTCGGAAGGGAGGACCCTGACAAAGCCGATCGCGTCGCTCATACCCCAGCGACCGACCATCTGGCGCGCGATCATCGTGACCTGGTCGATGTCGGACTCGGCTCCGGTGCTGATCGTGCCAAACACCGTCTCCTCCGCGACCCGGCCGCCGAGTGCGACCTTGATTTTGGCGAGCAGGTCCTCGCGGGTGTAGGAGACCTGGTCGTCATCGGGCGCGGACAGGGTGACGCCGAGGGCGACGCCGCGCGGGATGATCGAGACCTTGCGGACCGGATCGGCACCGGGGGTGAGCATCCCGACCAACGCGTGACCGGCCTCGTGGTAGGCGGTCCGCTCGCGGTCCGCGCCTGACAGCACGATCCCGCGTGGAGCGCCGAGCAGGATCTTCTCGAGCGAGTCGTTGAAGTCAGAAGTCTGGACCGTTTCGTGGTTGCGGCGGGCGGCGAGCAATGCCGCTTCGTTAGCGAGGTTCGCCAGGTCAGCGCCGACCATGCCGGGGGTCGTGGCGGCGAGCGCTTCCAGATCGACACTGGCGGCCAGGGGGATCGACCTAGTGTGCACCTCGAGTATCTGCTGCCGCCCAAGTCGGTCCGGTGGCTGGACGGCGACGCGGCGATCGAAGCGTCCAGGCCTGAGCAACGCCGGATCGAGGATCTCGCCACGGTTGGTCGCAGCCAGCACCACGACCGCCTCGATCGACTCGAATCCGTCCATCTCGGTGAGGATCTGGTTGAGGGTCTGCTCGCGCTCGTCGTTGGAGCCGGCGATCGATACCGATCCCTGACGGGAGCGTCCGACCGCGTCGAGCTCGTCGATAAAGATGATCGACGGCGCGGCCTCCTTAGCCTTGGCAAACAGATCCCGGACCCGCGAAGCCCCCACGCCGACGATGGCCTCGATGAACTCCGAGGCCGAGATCGAGAAGAACGCCGCGTGTGCCTCTCCGGCGACAGCGCGCGCCAGCAGCGTCTTACCCGTCCCCGGCGCGCCTGACAGCAGCACGCCATGCGGCATGCGTCCCCCGAGTCGGCCGAAGCGCTCAGGGTTGCGCAGGAAGTCGACGATCTCCGTCAACTCCGACTTGGCCTCGTCGATCCCGGCCACGTCAGCGAACGTGATCCTGATCGTCGCCGGGTCGATTCGTCGTGCCTTGGAGCGCCCGAAGTTGCCCAGTGCACCCATGCCCCCGCTCTTGGCGGCCCGGCGGAAGAACACCACGAACAGCCCAACAATCAGCAGCGTCGGCCCGAAGCCGAGCAGTAAGGACTCAATCAGGGGCGTGGTCTGGGTCGTCGACTGCGCATTGACCTCGACTCCGTGGGATCCGAGCAGCGCGGCCAGCTGGTCGTTGTTCCAGAAGCTCGGGACCTGGGTCGCGAACAGAGTCGTCGGCGTGGCCTTCGTGTCCGACGCCGGATAGCGTTCGGCCGACTTGAACGTTCCCTGGATCGTGTCGCCCTTGGACGCGATCGACACCACCCGCCCGGACTGCACCTGAGCCAGGAAGTACGGGCTGAACGGGACCTTCACCCGTTGCTGGCCGCCGGGCGAGAGCAGGAACACCGACGCCAGGTTGAAGGCCAGCAGCGCGGCGGCGAACCAGATAAACCAGCGAGAACGATGCGGCGCCCGCGTTTGCGGCGGATCGGGCGCTCCCCGCCCGTCGGGGCTGGGGGCAACCCGCCAGCCGCGGTCATCACGCGGCATCGGCTTTCGGGGGTCGGGCCCTGATGGGGCCGTCCCCGACGCTCCTTCGCCTCCACGCGGGGGCCACCTCACGAGGGAACCAGCTCTCCATTCGTAGAACCCTTCGTCGGCTCCCCATTCGTCGAACCCTTAGTCGGGTCTGGAGTGGCTGGGAGCTCGCTGGCGGCTTTGCTCTCGCGTGCCAGGAACGCGCCGAGCTCCGCGATCGTGCTCATCAACGGGGCGGGGAAGACGACGGTCGAGTTCTTGTCGACGGCGACCTCGACCAGGGTCTGGAGGTTGCGGAGCTGGAGCGCCAGTGGGTGAGCCATCATCACGTCAGAGGCGTTCGCCAGCTCTCCGGCTGCGAGCGCTTCGCCCTCGGCGGCGATGATCTTGGCGCGCTTCTCGCGCTCGGCCTCGGCCTGGCGGGCCATCGCGCGCTTCATGCTGTCGGGCAGCTGGATGTCCCTGAGCTCGACGACCGTGACCTTGACCCCCCACTCCTCGGTCTGCACGTCGAGGATCTCTCGAATGTTCTGATTGATGGCCTCGGTCTCGGACAGCGTCTCATCGAGTGTGTGGCGTCCTACCACGGCGCGGAGCGTGGTCTGCGCGATCTGGTTGATCGCCGATCCGACATTCTCGATCGCGACCACCGACCGGATCGGATCGTCCACCCGGTAGTAGGCCACCGCGGAGACATCGATGCTGACGTTGTCCTTGGTGATGATGCCCTGCGACTGGATCGGCATCGTGACGATCCGCAGCGATACGCGATGAATGCGCTCGACGAACGGCATGATCAAAATCAGACCCGGTCCGCGTGCCTCACCCGTGATCTTCCCGAGCTTGAACACCACGGCGCGTTCGTATTCCTTGATGACGAAGAAAGCGATCATGATCCTGCCTTTCTGGCCGAGCTGAAGTGGACCGCGGTAATCCCCAGGCCGACGTTCGGCGGAGCGACGCGGGGTGATGCACGGACTCGACTCCTACGGTCTAGGTCTCGCTCAGACCGTCAGGTCTGGCGGATGCCGGCCTATTGCTCGAGCCGGAAGAACTGGCCCGCCAAAGGTTGGGGCGGACCTATTACTCATAGTACTCCGGGCAACCGACCGGCATTAATGGTCGTGCGAGCCGAGCGACATCTAGAATCCGGTCGTGGATCCGCTCACGGATAGCACCGACCATCTGCGTGTTCTGATCGCAAATGAGCGCAAGGACCGGCTGGCGCTCGTCGCCGCGGCTGTCGTCGCCATCGGCCACGAGGTGATTGCGCGGGAGATCGATGTCGAGGACGTCGGAACCGCTACCGCGCGGGAGCGCCCCGACGTCGCACTGGTCGGACTCGGGGAGAGCTCAGAGCACGCGCTCGAGCTGATCGACAAGATCGTCCGCGAGGCCGCTTGCCCGGTGATCGTGCTACTGCACACCCACGATCCCGCGTTCCTCGGGGAGGCCTCCAAGCGAGGCGTGTTCGCTCACATCTCAGACGACGACGTTGAGGACTGGCAGAGCTCGATCGACATCGTGCTGCGCCGATTCGCGGAATATCACAATCTCCAGGGAGCATTCGGACGTCGCGCCCTGATCGAGCGGGCCAAGGGCATCCTGATGGAACGTCACTCCATTGACGAGGACAGCGCGTTCGCGATGCTCCGCGACCGGGCGCGCACCGACAACCGCAAGCTCATCGACCTCGCCACTGCAGTCGTTGACGGCCACCGGCTGCTTCCGAAGCACCCGAACGCGCCTGCGCCGCCGTGACCCCACCCACCATGTCCGAAGGCCACCGACAGCGCGACCCGCGCTGCGAGGCGACGAGTCCAGGGGGTTACTGGTTCTGACTGCGGCGCTGGTGAGGCGCTTCTGTTGTCACCTGCCGAATTGCATTGGCACTTCAGCGTGGCACCGGCCATTGCGCCGCCGCCTCGCTGCTGAAGCTGCCGCCTTCGTCCAGCCAATGCTCGGCGTCTGAGTCATCGTCCGGACGGGCGCGACGCGCGGCGAGATCGACCGGACCTTTGTCATTCCCGCGACGCGCGAAACGCGCCGAGGCGGCACCGTCAAGGATCTCCTGTGCGGCTTGTTCAGCGTCATCGTAGGAAGCGAAATCCACCGACTGCGCGAGGGTTGTGCCATCACCGGCGAGGATCATCCAGTGATAACGGCCGCCGTTGTCCTCAAAGACGACGAACTCGATCGGCGCCGGCACATGCACATGAGCGGGAGAACGCGCGAGCTGCCTCGAAGCGCGGGACTGCTTGATTGCGGTGGCCATTGCCAGCCGCCTCTCTGCCCTTCTGGCCGGGGACGCCGCCCGGGAAGCGAGAAGAGCGAGGGCTCACTGAGCGCACCGACGAGCCTACCAGATCCGACCTCCGTGGTCGGAATTGGTGTTGGCGCTATTGAGCGCCCACGAGGCGGCGTCGAATCCGCGAAAGACGCTTGTTCGCGCCCCGGCCCAGCGGACGATCCGGGACCGCGAACGAATCGGCGGGCAGGCGTTCGGGTAACAGCACCCTGGGGTCAAGCTGGTGGGCGGCACCTGCGGCCCGCACGTGCCATTCGTGGACGCTCTGTGCCGGCGGGTGACCCCACGTCCGCGCTTCGAGCGACCACTCTCCCTCGACCACGCCCCGGTTCAGGAACAGGCCAGAGTAGTGATCAAGGCGCACGTAGCCGGGGGCGGCGTGGCGCGGAAGTGTCAGTGGCTGCTCGCGCACCGACAGGTCCAACGTTCGCGCGAGTAATGCGAGGTCGCCGTTACTCATCGCCGTGGCGAACGGGACGTCGAACAGCGTGACGGCACGGCTTGACGGCCGACGCGAGATCGGGGCGGACCGGGGTGGGGGTTCAACGCTTGGCGGCGGTCGGCGAACCGCGGAACCGGCTGAGTCGCGGGCGCCCTCCGTTGCTGTCGGCTTGGTCGCGAAGCTCACTTGTCGTCTCCTCTGGATGGCGTCCGTCGTCGGACGTCATGAACGGCTCGTACGAGCGCGAGACGCTCGCGTGCACCGGTGGAATTCTGCGTTGGCGAGTAAGCCGAACGTCCAGCGCGGGATCCTCGCGAACACCGTGCCAGGACAGCGATAGAGCTGTCCCACCAACGCACGATGAGAATAGCATGAAAAATGAGTCTAGATACGATAAGCAAACGTTGATGGCCGAACGCTCCGCATCCGGCTGGGCTTTCTTGACGAACCATGCGCGGGTTCTGATTTGCATCGCGCATGATCCAGGCGTCCGCCTGCGCGACATCGGTGAAGACGTCGGGATCACCGAGCGGGCCGCTCACCGCATCGTCACGGAGCTGGCCGCCGCGGGCTACATCTCCCGTATACGAACCGGCCGGCGCAACCACTACACAATCAACGCGCACCTCCCGCTCCCCGACGCGATCGCTCGCGGTCAGAGCATCGGCCAGTTGCTCTCGATCCTGACCGCCCAATGAGGGCTCGCACGAGCTTCACGCCGGTCTTCAGGCCCAGGGCTCCCACCCGGGGCGGGTTGACGGGCTTAAAATTGATAACGGTCAGACAGTGTGAGAAGACGAGGAGGTTCGACGATGACCGAGGGCCAGCAGGACGCCAGTTGGAACGTCGCGGAGTGGCACGGCAAGATGCTGGTCGATCGTGACGGCGAGCGGATCGGCAAGTTGCAGGACGTGTACGTCGACGTCGAGAATGACGAGCCGCAGTTCGCGACCGTGAAGGAGGGTTTGATCGGCCGCCATTTGACCTTTGTGCCGTTGGGCGGGATCACGGTCGGCCCCGATGAACTGCAGGTGACCGTGACCAAGGAGCAGGTCAAGTCCGCGCCGAACATCGAACAGCATGGCGAGGAGCTGTCGCAGGCCGACGAGTCGGCGCTCTACCACCATTACGAGCTTAACTACACCCCGCCTGACATCGAGAGCGGGCGACGGCTCGCCCGCCGCTGAGGCTCGGGTCCCGTTCGACGCGGCCGCCGCCGTCAGCTAGAGGGTCCACGCAAGCGGGCGTTCTCGTCAGACCGCCGAGATGTTGGCCCGGTTTCGGCGTTTTCCTTGCCCCTTGCGCGTCTGGACCGCTTTAGCGACTCGGCAGCGAGCTCACGAACCCTTTTGGCGCGGCGGATGATCCTGCCGTAGAACTCGCTCTCGTCGTCACCGCGCTTCACCACGCCATCATCGCGCTTTCGTGGTCGTTTCGCTAGTGGCGCAGTTCAGGCCGAGGTGGGCGTCACGGCGAGGGTTGCCACGACAGCGTCCGGGCTCGGGTTGAGCCGAGCTGTGACGATCCGGTCGGTGACCGCCCAAGCCGCGTAGCAAAGGGTTCCGATCACGCCGGTGACCGTCAGCAGCACGCCGGCGGCGGCGGTTGCGGCAACGCCGTGGCTGCCCAAGATAAGCACGGCTGCAGCGGGGCCGATGCTCGGACCGATGGGAAGTTGGCCGACCGTGAACATCGCGATCAACAGGGCCATCGCGTCAAAGACAGACACGTTTACGCCGATTGCGCGCAGCATCAACCAATTGCGCGCGACCTGCGCGCAGACGGCCAACAGCGCGAACGCGATCATGCGCCCGCGGCCCTGGTTTCGCATGATCGCCAGCCCCGCCCAGAGTCCGCTTCGATGGTTCTGCGACACCCGCCGCAGAGCCGCCACGGCGCCGATCACCGCCCCGACTGCGATCAACGGCACCCACCAGGGGACCCCGAGCGGGGCAATCAGCGTGAACGAGAAAATCGCCGCGAGCGCCACTTCGACGGTGATGATCGGAACCTCGGCGGCCACCAGCGCCGGAACACCAGGAACGTCCTTCGGCGCGAGACGGCGCAGCGACGCGATGCGCACGACTACGCCGACTGACCCGTTGACCAGGCTCGCCAGGTAGCCGATGCCGGCAGCGCGGAACAGCAGCCGGCGGGCGACCGTTCCGCCCGCGGCCCGGACGCAAACGTTCCAGGCCTCGGTGCGAGCCAACAGCGCGACGATCTGCAGCAGCACCGCCAGCCCCAGAACCGAGATGGGAGCGCTGTGAAGCGCGGCGGTGAACTGACCGCGCCGGCCGGCGAGCACGAATGCGAGCACGGCAGTGACTGCGAGAGCCCCCACCGTGCTCAGCACGATCCGCCGCCGAAGCGACGTCGGCCTGATGCTACGCGCATCAGCTTTGATGCAGTCGACGCTCACTGGGCGAATTTCGAGCGACAAACGAGCTCCGGTGCGTTGCGGTTCCGGAGAATCAGATTGGCGCTGTCACTCGAAGGCGCCGCGTCAGGCTGGTACTCCCTCCAGGCCAGCGTACCAGCGCCTGCAAACGTACGTGCGCGCTTAGCGGGCCATACCGACTCTCGGCAGAGCGGTTGCTGGAACCATCAAGGCGATCGCGAGGGCAAGGGCTGCATGGGTTCATCGGTTCTACCGATCGGCTGTGTGGATGCGAGGAGGCGGTTGACCGCGGCCCGGAGGAGTCAGAATGAGCAGCGCGCCCGGCGGCGGTCCGCAGCTGGTGACCCGCCCTTGAAGGCGGATCTCCGGCTTGGCGACCGCGCACAGCTCGAGCCTGTCCGACGGCTCGACGCCCGCGAAGACAAGCTCGACCAGTGCCGCCAACTCGCCCCGGTCGTGGCCGCCGTTGTTGCAGATCAAGAACTCCTCGAGCGGCGCATCGAGGCCGGCGGGCTCCTCGATCGACAGCGCCAGCTCGGCATGGCGTGAGACCGCCTGGACCGCAAGCTGCCGATCGACGATCACAAATGGATCGTCGTGGCGCGGCTCCGCTCCGTCGGGCGCCTGCAGAACCACCCCCATTTGACAGCGCATGCACACCCTGTGGGCACGGACCCGCCACGGACCCATCGGCGGGTACCCACAATAGCTACAGAATGCGTGACTCAGATCGGCGCGCGATGCGTACGGCATGACCTTCTCCCGTGGATGGGGCCGATGTTGTCCTCGCAACACCCCCACATGCCGCCACTGGCCGCCGCGAGCGCGCTTGGTCTCTGCCCTGATGCCTGGTTGCTCTGCCCGCAGGCGGCGCGGCCAGACCTCAACACAGTCGACACTACTCCGATCCTGACCGAATACAACCTGGTCGGCAAACTCACTGATCGGTAAGCTCGTCGGGACGAGGAGTCGAGATCCGATGCCTCCACGCGCATTCTGAGACGGCGAAGTCATCCAGTACCAGTGAGCAGCACGGCAAGCGGCAGCGAGCGAGGACTCGAGACATGAGCGACAGCGGATCCGGCGATCGCGCGCTCCGTCCGCTTGCCGGTGGCAAGCTGCTCGCTGAGATCACCAACCGGATCGTCGCGTTCATGCGCGAGCACTATGGACGCGGTCCGATCAAAGCCAAGACCTACGTGCTCGACAATCTGGTCGTTTGCGTGCTCTCGGACGGCTTCACAGCGATCGAGCGCACGATGATGGAAGGCGGCGAACCAGAGCGTGTGCTCGAGATGCGCCGCGACTTCCAGCGCATGATGAAGGTCCGCTACAGCGAGATGATCGAGGAGCTCACCGGTCGCAAGGTGCTCGCGTTCCTCAGCCAGGCGCACGTTGAGCCCGATCTCACGGTCGAGATGTTCCTGTTGGACGGACCGGTATCCGGGTTCGGCGCGCTCGAACTCGTCGAACCTTCCGGTCCCGAACCGTAGGTCACGCGCGCCGGACGCCAACTCGCTTCGCGGGGTTGATTGCCTGACTGAAGCGGACCCCGGCGGGAGAGAACTCCGGCCGGGGTCCGAGACGACTACGTCAGCTGACCTTGGCGCCGATTCCACCGCGGATGAGGCGACTGCGGGTCACTGATCCAGTTCGGTGATCGTTGCGTGTAGTCATTGATGCTCCTTTATCGATGTCGGGACGGGCCGAGGTGAGCGTCAGCGGGCCTTCGCGACGCTGAAGCTCAGCGCGCTGTTGCGCTGCGTGAAGGTCGCGCGGCCAGCGGCCGGCGAGGTCGCGGTCCATCCGGGGATCGGCTTGCCAGCGCCGGCGAGGAAGCTGGTGAAGTCCGCCGATGCCGTCCCGCAGTCCATATTGCGGCTGGAGACCGTGTAACCACCGGCCGGCAGAGAGGCTGCGCCGGCGCGGTCGTTGTGCAGGACGGTGAAGCCGATGCCGGCGCACTGGTTGAGCCCTGTCGACCCGCTGGTGTGTGCGCCGGGGGAGACGACACGCAGGTTGTTGAGCGAGGCGACCTGGTGGTTGCCGAAGCGCAGTTGCACCGAATAGACGCCGGGCTCCGTTGCCGGCGGGATCCGCACCACCGTGTGGTAGATGCCCTCGACGAGCGCGGGGGTCTGGACGGCCGGGATGCCGTTGACGGTGCGGGCTGACGCGATTGCATCGGACATGATCGTGACGTTCAAGCCGGCCCTGGCGTACGCCAGCCCGGAGACGGTCACCTTGGCGCCCGGCTTCACCGTGGTTGCGCTGAGGCCGATCGTGAACGGCGCGCTCAGCTTGGCGGGCACGGCGGTCGGCGTGAACGCGGCGCCGCCGGAGCTTGCGGCGAGCGCGGCCGGCGCGGCCGCCAGCGCCGTGGCGGCGATGGCGCCGATGCCGGCGAGCTTGAGGGGCGAGATACGTGAGCGGGAATTGGGGAACATCGGGATCTCCGTTCGGTTCATTGGTGAGCGCCTGAGGCAGACGCGTCTTGCTGTGTTCCGGACGATCCCAGCGGCGCGTGGCGCTGCCATGCGTATCCCGGTACGACACTTCGCGCCCGCTACTACTGACGCTGGTCGGGCGCCACAGATCGCGCCGGTCGCCGAGCTCGTTGCTCTGGAATCTCGGCGGTACGTACCGGCCGCGCGCAGGTGTCGTAGGCCGATACGGACGTCCGTCCGGTTCGGCGGCGGGAAGCTCCTGCCAGAAACCAATCGGCACGCTCAGCACGCGCGCCGTCTGAACAGGAGCCTTCGATGAGCATCACAGCCACCGCACCTCAACTGACCGCCGCTCCGCCGCCGCGCGCCGCGGCGGCGCCGCTTCCGTCGCGCGAGACGGCGATTGACGGCGACGGACTCGACCGCGGCATCGGTTTCGTAGGCCTGCTGTGGACGTCGGTGGGCTCGCTCATCGGGTCAGGGTGGCTGTTCGGTGCGCTGATCGCGGTTACGGTCGCCGGACCGTCGGCTCTGATCGCGTGGGGGATCGCGTCCGTGATCGTCATCCTCTTGGCGCTCGTGCATGCCGAGCTCGGCGGACTGTTCCCGGTGAGCGGCGGCACCAGCCGGTTTCCCCACTACGCGTTCGGCGGCCTCGCCGGGATGACGTTTGGCTGGGCGTCGTATCTGCAGGCGGCCACGACGGCGCCGATCGAGGTACTCGCGATGATCCAGTACCTCTCGACCGCTCATTGGGCGCACGGCTTCTACAGGTCCAACGGCACGCTCAGCGGCGGCGGGATCGTCGCCGCGGTCATCCTGATGATGCTGTTCGTGATCCTCAACCTGATTGGCATCCGGTGGCTGACGCGCGCCAACAACGCGATCACCTCGTGGAAGGTAGTCATCCCGGTGTTCACGGTCATCGTGTTGCTGGCCACGCACCTCCACACCGGCAACTTCACCGCGGGCGGCGGCTTCTTCGTCCACGGCGCAGCGATCAAGAGCATCCTCGTCGCGATTCCCACCGGAGGCATCGTGTTCGCGTTGCTCGGGTTCGAGCAGGCGGTCCAGCTCGGGGGCGAGGCAGCCAACCCCCAGCGCGACCTACCGCGCGCCGTGATCCTTTCGATCCTCATCGGCGCGGGCATCTACTTCCTGCTGCAGGTGGCGTTCATCGGGTCGTTCAGCCCGAGCCTGCTCGCCTCTCAGCACTCGTGGACCAACCTCGGCTCGGGGAACTCCAACCCCGCGGTCGTGGCGCTCAACGCCGGGCCGTTCTACACCGTGACCAAGATCGCCGGGCTGGCGTGGTTGGCCTTCATCCTCCGTCTCGACGCGGTGATCTGCCCGTTTGGCAGCGGCTTGATCTATCTGACGACGTCCTCGCGGATCAGCTTCGCGCTGTCACGCAACGGCTACGTGCCGGCCAAGTTCGAGAAGACCAACCGCGCGCGCGTGCCGATGTTCGGGATCCTCTTCACGACCGGCCTCGGGCTGCTGTTCCTGCTGCCGTTCCCGAGCTGGAGCAAGCTCGTCGGGATCGCGACGAGCTCCTCGGTGTTGATGTACGCCGGTGCACCGCTGGCGCTTGGTGCGCTGCGCAAGAGCAAGCCCGACCTGCCGCGGGTGTATCGGCTCCCGGCCGCCGGCCTGCTGGCGCCGCTGGCGTTCGTGTTCGCCACCTGGGTCATCTACTGGTCCGGGTGGCAGACGCTGACCACGCTGACGGTCGCGATGCTGATCGGCTACGCCCTGGTCGCGATCTCCTATCGGCTGGACCTCAATCCGGCCGCTCCGAGGATCGAATGGAGCGCGGCAACGTGGATCTTCCCGTACTTCATTGGACTGCTTCTCGTCTCCTACTTCGGCGACTTCGGTCCCGGCGGGATCATCGGCGGCATCGGGATCTTCAAGCACGTTCTCGATCACGGCGGCAATGACGCCCTCGGACTTGTCGGTGGGCTGGTGGTGTGCGCGGCGTGGAGCCTGTTCATCTATCGCCTCGCGATCGCCCGCCGTCTTGGAGAGGCCGACGTCGATCGCTATGTCGCCGACGTCTGCCCGCCGCCGGTCGCCGAGTAGTCGCGACCAGCCCGCGAGCTTCTGACTCCCGCCCCGGGCGAATCCGCCCGGGGCGGTCGGCTGGCTGGGTCCGCGCGGCTCGTGGCCGTACGCACGTAGGTCGTACGTAGCGGTACGCCCAAGGTGTCGTAGTCCGGTACGAACGACCGGGCGGCCCTGCCGCGAGAGGCTTCCGACAGTGATCAAACGGTGTGCCCGGCGGGCGCGCCCGAACAGGAGCCTTTGATGAGCATCACCGACATTCCTGCTGTGACCGGGCCACGTGTCCGACCCCCCGGCCGACCGGGTCGCCCAGACGCGCCCGCTCGGAGACCACACCCTCGGACGGACCGCACTTCGCCGTCGCGCGCCGAGGGGACGATCATCGAGCTGACCCTGCTCGACCTCTTCGAGGCGACGGTCGCGACGTGGGGCGAGCGGCCAGCGGTCGACGCGCCGCGCGGTCTCCTCACCTACAACGACCTCGCGGCCGAGGTGCAGGTTCTCGCCGGTCGCCTGCGCGACGGCGGGGTTGGCCCGGGTGATCGCGTCGGGGTGCGGGTCCCGAGTGGTAAGGCAGACCTCTACGTAGCGATCCTCGGCGCGCTCGCCGCGGGGGCGGCGTACGTACCGGTGGACGCCGACGATCCCGACGCCCGCGCGGAACAGATCTTCACCGACGCCGGTGTATGCGCGGTCATCGGTAAGGCACTCGAGGTGACCTGGCGCGGGCCGGCCGGCGGTCGTCCCGGTCGCCCGACCCCGGACGACGACGCCTGGATCATCTTCACCTCGGGCTCGACGGGGAAGCCGAAGGGGGTGGCGGTCCCGCATCGCGCCGCGGCGGCGTTCGTCCGGGCCGAGGACGACCTGTGGCAGGTCCTGCCCGAGGATCGGGTCCTCGCGGGCCTTTCCGTCGCGTTCGACGCGAGCTGCGAGGAGATGTGGCTCGCGTGGGCCCATGGCGCCTGTCTCGTCCCGGCGCCACGCGCGCTCGTGCGCTCAGGTGTCGAGCTCGGGCCGTGGCTCAAGGAGCACGGCATCACGGTGATCTCGACCGTCCCCACGCTGGCGGGGATCTGGGACGACGACGCACTGTCGAACGTCCGACTGCTGATCCTCGGCGGTGAAGCGTGTCCCGAGCATCTCGTCGAGCGTCTGGCCGCCGGCCGCGAGCTGTGGAACACCTATGGACCGACCGAGGCGACCGTCGTCGCCACCGCGATCCGTCTCTGTCCCGGCGCGCCTGTGACGATCGGCGCGCCGTTGCGGGGCTGGGAGCTCGCCGTCGTCGATCCCGAGGGGGCGATCGTCCTCGAGGGCGAGCCCGGAGAGCTCGTGATCAGCGGCGTCGGGCTTGGCCGGTATCTGAGGCCCGAGCTCGACGCCGAGCGGTATCGGAGCCTGCCGGCCAAGGGCTGGAAGCGGGCGTACCGCACCGGCGACATCGTCCGCCAGAGCGAGCACGGCCTCGAGTTCGTCGGGCGCCGCGATCACCAGGTCAAGATCGGTGGACGCCGGATCGAGCTCGGCGAGGTCGACGGCGTGCTGAACTCGGTCCCCGGCGTGCACGGCGCGTGCACCGTGGTGCGCGAGTCGGCCGCCGGCAACAAGATCCTGGTCGGATACGTAGCCGGCGACGTCGACCCCCAGGACGTCAGGGCGGTGGCCGCCGAGCGGATGCCGGCGAGCCTGGTGCCGCTGATCGTCGTGCTCGACGAGCTGCCGATGGCGACCTCGGGCAAGGTCGACCGCAAGGCGCTTCCCTGGCCGCCCCCGGGCACCGAGGGGACAGCCGGCGATGACGGGGCGCTCACCGCCGCCGAGCGGAAGCTCGCCGAGCGGTGGCGCGAGCAGCTCGGGCCGGTGGCGATCGACGCCGACAGCGATTTCTTCGCGCTCGGCGGCACGTCGCTCGCGGTCGCGAAGCTCGTCTCGGTCTTGCGGACCGAGCATCCCGCGATCGCCGTCGCCGACGTCTACGAGCACCGCACCCTGCGCGAGCTGACGGCGCGGCTCGAGTCAGTCGGCGCCGTCGCTACCGACGCCAAGCCCGAGTTCTCGTTCGGGGCGATGCGGCGCCTCGGTCTGATGCAGCTCGTGGGCGTGTTCGTTCTGTTCGCGATCCAGTCGGTCCCGTGGCTGCTCGCGGCGCTCGCCTACGGAGACATCGCAGACATCGGCACCCCACACGTGGGGTGGCTCTGGCTCGGCGCGGCGTGGGTGCTGCTCGCGAGCCCGCCCGCGCACATCGCGCTCCAGTGCATCTGCACGCGAGTTCTGTTGCGCGACCTCCGGCCCGGCCGGTACTCCCGATACTCGTCGCTGGCCGCGCGTTTGTGGTTCGTCGACCGCTTGGCCGAGGTGACGCGCTTCAACCGGCTCGGCGGGACGCCGTGGGCGGATCGCTACGCCCGACTCGTTGGCGCCGACGTCGGCGAAGGTGCGCGGCTGGCAACGGTGCCTCCGGCGGGCTCGCTGCTGCAGATCGGCGCGGGCGCGACGGTCGAGTCGAACGTCGACCTCCGCGGCTGGTGGATCGACGGTCAGGAGCTCGTCGTCGGCGAGATCCGGATCGGCGCGGGCGCCCGGGTCGGCTCACGCGCGCTGCTCAACCCCGGAGCGATCATCGGCGACGGCGCCGAGATCGAGGTTGGCACGGTCGTGTCGGGGGAGATCCCTGCCGGCGAGCGGTGGGGCGGAGCGCCCGCCCGTCAGACCGGCACGGCCGGCGACAACTGGCCCGCCGAGCGTCCGGCCGCCGGGCGCGCTCGCGGATGGGCGTGGCTGTTCAGCGCGAGCCTCGTGCTCGAGCTCGCGATCGCCGTCGCGGCGATCGCTCCCGCGGTCGGCGTGCTCGCCCTCCTGGGTAGCGATCTGCCGACGCTCCACAGCTCGTTCGTCGGGATCCTCCTCGAGGCGGCGATCTTCACTGCCGTGTTCGTCCCGATGACCGCGATCCTCGTCGCGCTCACGCTGCGCCTCGTCTGGCGGTTCGTGAAGCCGGGTTGGTACGACGAGCACTCGCCGGTCGGCTGGGCCCTGTGGTTCGCGGAGGAGCTCAAGCAGAGCTCGAGCACTCAACTGTTCCCGCTGTACGCCTCGCTCTACACCCGTCCGTGGTTCCGACTGATGGGCCTGAAGATCGGGCGCGGCACCGAGATCTCGGTGACCACCGGACTCAACCCGCTCGTGTCGTTCGGCGAGCTCAGCCAGTGCACGGATGACATCGGCTTCTGCGGCGTGCGGTCGCGTGACGGCTGGATGGCGATCGAGCCGATCGAGATCGGCGATCGCAGCTTCCTCGGCCCGGGCTCGATCCTACGCGGCGGGACTCGGCTCGACGATGACAGCCTCCTCGGCGTGATGACGCTGTCACCGAAGCGGCCGGCCGCGGGAAGCTCGTGGCTCGGAACTCCGGCGCTCGAGCTGCCGCGGGTACCTGACGCCACCGATCCGTCGCGCACGGTCAATCCGCCCCGGCAGCTGAAGCTGGCCCGCGGCGTGATGGATCTGCTGCGGCTGCTCGTACCCAACACGATCGTGCTGATGATCGAGGCGGTGGAGATCATCTCGCTGGCGGCGATCGGCGCCCACTTCGGGCTCGTCGCGGCCATCGTCGCGGCGCCGTTCGTACTGATCGGCGGCGCGCTCGTGGCGACGGCGGTGACGGTCGCGATGAAGTGGGCTCTGATCGGCCACTACACCCGCAGCGAGCATCCACTGTGGTGCAGCTTCGTCTGGCGCGACGAGATGATGAACGCGGCACAGGAGCAGCTCGCCGACGAACGGCTGCTGCGCCTCGCGATGGGCACGCCGATCATGTCCATGTACCTCCGGGCGATGGGCTCGAAGATCGGCCGGGGCGTGTGGTGTGAGACGACCGCGGTCACCGAGCACGACATGATCACGCTCGACGACGGGACTGCCGTAAACCGCGGCGGGTGCCTGATGACGCACCTGTTCCACGACCGCCTGCTGCGGATCGGCCCGACACACCTCGATCCGGGCGCGACCCTCGGTCCGACGGCGGTGGTTCTTCCGGACACCCACCTCGGGGCCGGCACTCGGGTGTTCGGCCATTCGGTCGTGCTCCGTGGCGAGGAGCTACCAGCCGGCACCCGCTGGCACGGCACACCGGTCGTAGCGTTCTAAGGCGCCGCCGTCAGGCGCCGCCGAAAAAATCCAATCCAGTCATGGTCACCTGGCTCGACATAGACACGGACGACGCTCCGCGGGTCGCACTCATCGACGCCACCCTCGAGGGACTCGATGAAGCGGCGCTGAGGACGCGGGCCAGGAAGCTGGGGGAGGCAGTGGGAGCCGGCGAGGTGTCGCGCTCCTACTGCCACCCCTACGCGCTGGTCGGCCGGCACACCGGGCCGATCGGCGTTGACATCGAGCGGATCGTCGCCGGCGACGAGCAGTTCGCGAGGTCGATCTGCACTCCGACGGAGATGGCTCGGACGCCGTGGGCCAGCGACCGTGACATCGTGTCGCTGTGGTCGGGCAAGGAAGCGCTCGCCAAGGCGCTCGGCGACGCGGTCCTCTACGACCCCCGACGGCTGGAGTCGCCGGCCAGCTGGATCGACGGGAGGTCCGGCGCCTGGCGAACGGTCGCCCTACCGGCACCGGACGGTTACTGCGCGTGGATGTGCTGGCGCGCGCCTTCCACTCCGTGATCGCGGCCGGTTGGACGGTCACACGTGAGCGAGTTGCGCCAGCATGCTGCGCTCCGCCGGTGTGGGACCCCAGAACTGTCGCTGGGCGGCCTTCCCCGCCGTGTGGTAAGCGGCGGCGAGGTGCGGTGTCAGCGGATCCCATGCTCCGACGTCGCGGATCCAGGCGCCCTCGGGATCGCGCCAGACGAGCAGATGCGATAGCGCGGCGCCTAGGAAATGGCCGGCGTGGGTGGTGAGGATGACGAGCGCCACCGGCTCTGCGCCGTCGCCGAGCAGCGGCCGGGCGCTCGGGCCCGCGCCGGCGCGGTAGCGACCGACGAGTGCGTCGACCGCCCGCGCGAGCTCGCGGTCGTGTCGGCCCGGGGCGGCCTCGACAGCCGCGAAGGTGCACGTCACGAACCCGCGCGTGAAGATCGGCAGTCGCGCGGCCGGTCCGGCCGCGACCTCGATCTCGAAGGTCTGGTCGAGCAGGCCACCGCTGCGCAGCGCGGTGAACCGGCCGCCCGCGCACCCAATGTCCGGCCACCGGGCGGGCGCCTGCAAGAGGGCCAGAGCGGCTTCGGGATCCGGCAGCCTCACCGGGTCATAGGTCGCCCAGTGCTGCTGGCCGGGGTCGCGTCGGGGCGGTGCCAGCGGACGCAGCGGCGCATGCCGCAAACGCTGTTCGGGCACAAAGGCACGACGGGCCTTCGAAGTCTCGAATGCGATGCCGTGCGCCCGCCGGCCGTTATCGGCCCAGGCATCGGCAAACCAGTCGCCGAGCATTTCGCGGCCGCCGGCCCTCAGCGCCTCGCCATCGAGGCGTCCACGCTTACCCAGTCGCCGGCGCCCGAAGGCACGGTGAAAGCCCACGATGTCACGCGTGCCCAGCCGCCGACCTCCGAGCTGCGACCAGCGAGTGGCGAGGATGCCGTGGGCGAGGCGCAGGCTCGCCAGTTCGCGCGAGGCCGGCGGGTGCGCGTAGTAGGCGGCGTTCAGGAAGTCCGTGACCCAGCCGGCGGCCCCGGGCGTCGCGACCGACGAACCCGCCATCGCGGCAAACTGAAACGGTCCAGGGGGCGTCGAGGTCCGCCAGTCGACGATCAGGGACTCTGCGCCAGGCTCAGCAGCTCGTCCACGGACCATTGGTCGTTGGCGTTCGCGCCGTACTTGGACGCGAGGACCTTGCCGTCTGAGGCGATCAGGAAGTCGGCCGGGAGTCCCGTCAGCTGTTCGCCCACGCCGAGCGTCGTCTTCAGGCCGGCTCGCTTGATCTGCGAGGCCATCCCCTGCATGGCGGCCATCTGCGATTTCAGGCTGAGCACCGCCTTGGGCGAGGACTCCACGCCGAACTCCGCGTAGAGCTTCTTCTCGGGGTCCGCGATCACCGCGAACGGCAACTCGCTTTGGAACTCGCGCATGGTGTCGGCGCTCGAGTGGAATACCACCACCTCACGAACGCCGGCGGCCTCGATCTCGTCGTTGCGCTTGGCGACCGAGCGCAGATGGAGATTGCATATCGGGCAACCGGCGTAGCGGCGGAACTGCAGATGCACCGCTCGCTCCGGATCGGGAACGTGCGCTGTCTCCCCCTGAATCGTGACCAGCTCGTGGTCTTCGACGAGATCGCCAGGCGCCAACTTATGGACGGCCTTTGTGCTCATGTGCGGCTCCCCTCAGTCACGCTTCGTCTGTTGCGAACCGGCGCATCAACGCCGGACAACCGGCACTCCCTGCGATCAGCGAATCTACTCGCTCGAGGAACGATCCTGTCGGTTTTCATCGCAAAGGGGGGACGACGCCCGTAGAGCGGATGCATTAGGGTCCCCTAATAGGTGTTAGGGCACCCTAATGGGCCAAGGCATCTGGACGTGCATCCCGATCGGAGGACCGCCGTGATCCGTAGGACTTCCGGGCCTAAGAAGCGGGCGCGTCGCGTCGCGCCGTTCGCAGCGGTCCTCAGCTGCTCGGCAGCCCTCGCCATTGCCGGATGCGGAGGCTCGAGCGGTTCCTCGGGCTCCGCCCGAGCCGGCGACCCTTCAGGCCCGGGCCAGACGCTGACGCTCTACAACGCCCAGCATGAGGAGACCACCGACGCGCTGATCAAGGCGTTCACCGAGCAGACCGGGATCAAGGTGCGGGTCAAGAGCGACGACGAGTCTGTGCTGACCGCGCAGATCGAGCAGGAGAGCAGCCGCTCCCCGGCCGATGTGTTCTTCACCGAGAACTCGAACTGGCTGCAGCAGCTCGACGACCGTGGACTCCTGGCGAAGGTGAACTCATCGACGCTGGCCGGTGTGCCGATGCGGGACAGCGCGTCCAACGGCGACTGGGTCGGAGTGTCGGGACGGTTCAGCGTGATGATCTACAACCCGAGCAAGATCAGCGCGGCACAGATGCCCAAGTCGGTCATGGACCTGGCCAGCCCGAGGTACAAGGGCAAGCTCGAGCTGGCTCCCGGGGAGACGGACTTCTGGCCGATCGTCACCTCGATCGAACACGCCAAGGGCCAGACCGCTGCACTGAACTGGCTGAAGGCGATCAAGTCGAACGCGGGCTCAGACGACCACACTCCCGACAACGAAACGCTCGTCGCCGACGTCAATAAGGGTGACGCCGACATGGGCCTGATCAACCATTACTACTACTACCGCCTGCGCGACGAGATGGGCGCGGCCAACTTCCACGCAAGGCTGTCGCTGTTCGCGCCTGGCGACCCCGGCTCGGTCGAGGACATCTCGGGAGCCGCGATCCTCTCCTCGTCGAAGAACCAGGCGGCGGCGCAACGGTTCCTCGCGTTTCTGACGAGTGCTGCCGGGCAGCGCGTGCTGGCCGGCAGCACGAGCTTCGAGTACCCGCTCGCCAAGGGCGTCGCCCCGAACCCGGCGCTGCCGCCGATCGGCACGTACCAACCCAACTCGATCACGCCCGCGCAGATCGGCACTGGGACCGACGCCGAGGATCTGCTCCAGCAAGCAGGCCTGCTCTGACATGGACGCCTTCCGATGACCACAGTCGCCACCCGGTGGCCGGGCCGACTCCGCCGCCGATCCGACCGCGGCTGGCCGGTGGTCATCGCGAGCGTGGTGATCGCGGCCGGGTTACTCGCGCCGCTGGCGCTTGTGGCGCTTGACGTCCGACGTACCGGCTGGAGCGAGCTTCACCGTGTGCTGTTCCGCGACCGGACGGTGATGCTGCTTTCGCATACGGTCGTCCTGTCCGCAATCGTGGCCGTGCTCGCGGCCGCGATCGGGACCGGCGCGGCGTGGTTGACCGAGCGGACGGCGCTTCCCGCCCGGCGCCTCTGGACCGTTCTGTTGGTGTTGCCCGTCGCGATCCCCGACTTCGTCGTCGGCTACGCGTGGCACTCGTTCGCGCCGCGGCTGGCACCGCTACTCGGCGCGACGATCGTGATGACGCTCGGCACCTATCCGCTCGTCTACCTGCCCGTGGCCGCCGCGCTCCGGCGCTCGGATCCCGCGCTCGAGGAGACCGCTCGCGGGCTGGGGGTGGGTGGCCTGGGCGCGTTCCGGCGGATCACGCTGCCGCTGGTGAGGACCGGCAGTCCTCGGCGGTGCGATTCTCGTGGTCCTGACGGTGATCTCCGAATACGGCGCGTTCGAGATCCTCGGCTACCAGACGTTCACCACCGAGATCTTCACGGAGTTTCAATTCGACGCGGCGGCGGCTGGCGCACTGTCGATCCCGCTGGTCGCGCTGGGCCTGCTCGCGCTGCTGGCCGAGCAGTTGGTGCCGCGCCGCGCCGTGGTCACGACCGCACCGCGGCAGCGGGCCAGGCTCGTTCGACTGGGACCGATCGTGGTGCCGGTGCTGCTGGCGCTCGGCGGGCTCGTCGTGCTTGGGATCGGGGTGCCGGTCGCGACGATCGTCTACTGGATGCAGTCAAGCCAGCACACCACGCTTCCCGCGACAGCGACCGTTGTCTCCGCGCTGGGGTCGACCGTGATCTACAGCGCGTGGGGAGCGGCGATCGCCGTCGTCCTCGCCGTACCGGTGGCGATGCTGTCATTCCGTCGCCGCAGCGCGGCGCGCACGGCACTCGAGCGGAGCACGTACGTGACGAAGGCGGTGCCGGGCGTGGTCATCGCGCTGAGCCTCGTGTTCTTCGCAACTCGCTACGCCTACGGGCTGTACGAGACCAGCACCCTTTTGGTGATCGCCTACGCGATCCTGACCTTCCCGCTGGCGTTGGTCTGCGTCCGGACCTCGGTCGCTCAGATCCCACCTCGGCTGCCCGAGGTGGGACGCTCGCTGGGGCGAGGGTCGATCGCGGTGTTCTCCCGCGTCACGTTGCGGCTGCTCGCGCCCGGACTGCTCGCCGGCTACTGCCTGGTGTTCGTGACGGCGGCGACCGAGCTGACCGCGACGCTCGTGCTCGCGCCGATCGGAGTCGAGACGCTGTCGACACAGTTCTGGGCATTCCAGCAGAGCGCCGCCTACGGGGCTGCTGCTCCGTACGCACTGGTCATGGTCGCGCTGGCCGTGGTGCCGGGAGCGTTACTGGGACTCTGGTTCGATCGCGAGAGGCACTCTCGGTAGCGGCATGAGTGCGATCGAACTCCGGAGCAGCCACCAAGAGCTTCGACACCACTGCGGTGCTCTCTGGGGTGGACCTGACTGTTCCGGTCGGATCGATCACCGCGGTGCTCGGCGCGTCCGGCAGCGGCAAGACGACGCTGCTGCGCCTGATCGCGGGGTTCGAGCGGCTCGACAGCGGCACGATGAGCATCGGCGATCGCACGGTCGACGATGGCAGGCGGACGGTCGCGCCCCAGCACCGAGGCGTCGGCTACGTCCCGCAGGAGGGAGCGCTGTTCCCGCACCTCACGGTGATCGGCAACATCGCCTTCGGGCTCTCTCGGCGCGACCGTACCAAGGCGGAGCACCTGCTCGAGCTGACGGGCCTGAGCGAGCTTCGCAAACGCTATCCGCACCAGCTGTCCGGTGGTCAGCAGCAGCGGGTCGCCCTCGCTCGTGCGCTCGCAATCGGGCCGCAGGTGGTCCTACTTGATGAGCCGTTCAGCGCGCTTGACGCGTCGCTGCGCGGCGACCTTCGCCGGGACGTCGCGCGGATCCTCCGTGAGACTGAAACCACCGCGATCCTCGTCACCCATGACCAAGACGAAGCGCTGGCGCTCGCCGACCAGATCGCGCTCCTCGTCGACGGTCGTGTACGTGCCTCCGCCGCGCCGCGGTCGCTCTACCGCGACCCGCCAGATGCGGAGACCGCCACCGCAATCGGCGAAGCCAACCTGCTAGCCGCCGAGACGTCGGCCGAGCTCGCCCGCTGTGCGCTCGGCTCGATCGCGATCCGCCGCAACGGAGCGGTGCCATACCGACGGCCCGTCGTGGCTGCTGATCCGTCCCGAGCAGCTTGTGCTCCATCGCAACGAACTCGAGCGCACTACCCGCGCGACCGTTGTCGAGCTCCAGTACCACGGGCACGACGCGCTCGCCCGAGTCCGGCTTGCGAGCGGCGGCGACCACGCGCTGGTGGCGCGCGTGCCGGGCGAGTTCGACCTCGTCCCAGGCGATGAGGTATGGATCGAGGTCGTCGGCTCGGGCAGAGTGTGGTCGAGCCGCGACCGTGCCGGCGGGTGAGTCGAACCAGGCCGAGGCGCGGTCTAACTCAGGCGACCTTCGATGACGGCCGCGCGGGCGAGCGCGGCGCTGGCACGAGCCCCCATCGCCTCGAATCGGTCGGCGACGTCTTCGGCGATCTCGACGTTAGTACCGCCGTTTGTCAGGAGCGCGAAGTCGAGGTCAAGGCGCGCTGCGGTGTAGTACTCCCCGAGCGCGGCCAACGCGGCGACGGCCGCGCGGGCGCGCGTCCGCGCCGCCTCCGGGTCACTCAGGAGCGGCGTCGAGGTGCCGATCGGCGTGCCGGTGGCATGGCCTGACGGGTCGCCGGAGCACGAAGAAGGCCACGTCGGCGGCAAAGCTCGCGGCCGGATCGCGATCCATGGCCGCGACGGCGCGAGCCTCGAGAACCCGCTCGGGTCGGCTGCATCCCACGGCTGCGTCCGGATCGACAACGACGAGATCGACTGGATGGCGGCTCACATCCAGCCCGGAACACCAGTCGACATCACAGGCTAAGCGCCGTGTGTGACTCCGCCTCAGGTGCTGCGCGGCGGCAGGGGCCGGCGCCCCTCGCGCTGGAGGTGCTGGCGTTGCTGTCGGGTGAATCTGATCTGCATTGACTCGCGAGCCGCCGCGTGGAAGTCGGCGCCGGCGTTGTAAGCGCGGAGGTCGCGCAGCAATTGGTAGAGCCACAGGAAGAGATCGGCGTCTGTCATGCCCCAGGACTCGTAGCGCTGCGCCAGCCCCTCATCCCGCGCGGCCTGGACGCCGGGGAGATAGACGGATTCGTACCAGTCGCCGGCGACTTCCTCTGGCGTGGGCACAGTGCCGCGCTCGCGGGCACGGTCATATCCGTGGGCCTTGATGATGTCTAAGAGCTGCGAGTACCCATCGAGCAGGCTGAACTCGATGACAGCGTCAGGGCGGGCGTGGCCGAGCCCGGTCTCGTCAAGCAGGATCCGCTGCTGCTCGGTGTGGACCAGTTGGGCAACGTCGACGTCGGGCGGCACTTCGTAGTTGGTCTGCAGCCGAGTGACCTCGGCGTCGATGAAGTCGGCGCCGGATTCGCGCGCCAAGGCGACGCGGTGGTGGCCGTCTTCGACGAAGTAGGCGCCGCCCACCTCGAAGACTGAGATTGGAGGCATGATGCCGTCGGAGAACGCCCGTCGCAGGCTGGCGAGGCGGCCGCGCGACAGCCCACGGCGGGGTTTGAAATTTCGATCGAAGTCCATCTCGCGGTTAACCGAGCCCACGATACGGTCGATCGAGATCTCCCTCAGTCCCACGTAGGTTTGGCCCGTCACGCGTAGCCGACGGCGGGTCTCGTCGAAGGGGAGCAGATCCATCTCACAATGCTCGCAGACCGCGAATCCGGCGAACGCCGCGAGTCCGCCCCGAACGAAGACAGCGCGCGCTTGCGCCGAGACCGTGAGCCGCCGCGGACGGCGTCGCACCCGTGGCCACCGCGCAGCTGTCACCGCCGGGCCGAACGACTGGGCTGAGGGCAAGGTTGGGATGTCTGTGACCGCGTGCGCCGGGCGTCAGTCGTCGGCGCAATCAGGCCGTCGGGGTTCTGGCGCTCGACGGCAACGTTGCGCGGGCCAGGATGGTCCCGCCGCGACCGTCGAAAATAGGCTGCGGATCAGTGGCGGTGACGGGCGCTCGCCCGCTCCTATGAGGACATGGCGCGGACCGTCTGCGAGCGGTGTGGAGCGCGTGTCGTCAGTGTCGGCGCCGGTCCTGTGGTGACGATCCTCTGCGACCGATGCTCTCCGGCAAACTGAGGCAGGTTGCTCCTCGTCGGTCCCGTCCGCAGGCCCTGCTCATTCGCGTTTGAGAAAGAGCGCCAGGGTCGGCACTACGAACGAGATGGCATATATCGGCCAGATCCTGCCTCCGTAGCAGCGGAAGTTGACGGCGTGGCCGTCGGCCACGTCGAATGATTGAGCTCGACTCGAGTAGCGGCCGGCCCGCATTTGGAGCCTGTGGTGTCCTGGCTCGATCGGCGTCTCGAATGTTTCGTGGCGGTTGATCGAGCCGGCGGTTGTGCCATCCAGTGTGATCTCGAACGGCGCGTGTCGGAGCTCCATGATGGAACCTTGCCGTTTCACGGTAAGCGTTGCTGACATCGCTGCTCTCCTTTCTTGGCTAGCGTCCGGCGTTCGTGTGAATGACGGCGCGCCGAGGAGTGCCGGGGATTCGCGTCACGTTCGCGCTCCCGTGATCAGCCGTTCGCGGTCGAACATCGCGGCCACCGCCCGCCACCCGAGCCCGTCGACGATCAGCAGCGCCGCGGCAAGAGCGAGCGCGAGGCCGGTCGACGGCGTGATCACTTTGAACTGCATCAGGGCGACGATCGCGAGCGGAGGCAGGCTCGCGAGCACGCTGAGCTGCTGGGCGACGCGGATATCGCTCGCGCGAGCGGAGATGGCGATCCCGACCCAGATCGACCAGCCGGCGAGCAACGGGATGAACAGCAGCTGGACCAGGACGTGTGAGCCCGCGAAGACCGCAGAGGCGATGCCGGAGTGGGCGAACAGAGCCGTCGCCGCGAGGAAGATCCCGAAGATCGCGTAGGCGATCGTGAGCGTCGGGGCAGCCACCGCGAGCGCCTTCCCGACGAGGAACTCCTCGCGGCGGATCGGTGTGATCAGGATCGGCTCGAGCGTTCCCTGCTCACGCTCTCCGACCACCGAGTACGCCGACAGGGTCGACGGGACGATCGCGGGAATCAACAGCAGGTACAGCAGCGATAGGCCGACCCGCGCGTCGAGCTTGGAGCTGGCCGCCGACGCCGAGACGGTGAGCAGCTGCACGATCGGCAGGGCGATGAAGAGCAGCGGCAGGAACGCCATCGTGCCGATCACGAAGCGGTTGCGCCGGTAATCGCGCAGCTCCTTGACGAGGATCGCCCGGACGCGTCGTCCAGCTGAAGCTCACCGCCGCCTCGCCTCCACGTCCTCGTCGATCAGCTCGAGGTAGACATCCTCGAGGGAGTGACGTGACTCGGCGATCGAGAGAATGTCCGCACCAGCGGCCACCAGCGCTCGGGCGACGGCGGGAGCTGCGATGTCGGGGTCCGACACCTCGAGCGTGTAGCCGCCCGCCGGCGACGCTTGATCCCATCCTTCGACCTCGCGCAGAGCGACCGAAGACCGTCTTTGGATCAGCGAGCGGCGCGCGGATCCGCACGTCCAGCGATCTGCCTGAACAGTCGCGCGCGCAGCTCGTCGGGCCGGCCGATCAGTCGCAACGTCGTGTTCAGGATCGCCACCCGATCGCACATCCGCTCGGCCTCCTCGAGCCGGTGCGTGGTCAGGAAGATCGTCACCCCGCGCTCGCGAAGCGACGCGATCAGCTCGTGGACCTCGCGCGTCGCGACCGGATCCAACCCGGACGTCGGCTCGTCGAGGAACAGCACCGCCGGATCGTTGAGGAGCGCCCGGGCGAGCGCGACCCGCTGGCGTAGGCCCTTCGACAGCGACCCGCACGGATCGTTCGATTCGGTCGAGAAGGTTGACCGCCCGCAGCGCACGCTCGATGCGCCCGCGAGTGTCGTCAAGCTCGTAGAGCCCGGCGAAGCACTGAAGATTCTCCAGCGACGGTTAGGCGCAGATAGAGGCCCGGCGACTCCGGCATGATCGAGATCCGCGCCCGGATCGCCGGCCCGTTCTCAGAGCGCAACGGAATTCCGGCCACGGTGGCCGAGCCCGAAGTCGGCGCGATCAGCGTGCCCAGCGTCCTCACCGTGGTGGTCTTCCCTGCGCCGTTGGGACCGAGGAACCCGAACACCTCGCCGTAGCCGACCTCAAACGAGACGTCCTCGAACGCAACGCGATCGCCGAAGCGCTTGCTCAAGCGCTCGACGACCAGCGCGGACCGACCCTTCGAGCCGTCGAGGGTCGAAGTGCGGCCGCCCGATTCAGCAGCACCCATCGCCTGAGTCGCAGGCTCGGGGGTCAAGGCGGTGAAACCCGAGCGTCGGATCGCACAGTTGGACGGTACCACCTCTTGGTCAGAGTGCTAGATTTTTGGTCGTGCAGCCAGGACCGGGGGCCGCAGCCGCTCGCGAGCGGACGTTCGTCGAGACTGCTCGACGGGCGCAGATCGTGGCGGCTGCGATCGACACGATCGCCGAGGTCGGCTTCGCGCGCGCGTCATTTGCCCGGATCGCTTCCAGACTCGGGATCAGCAGAGGCCTGATCAGCTACCACTTCGCCGGCAAGGACGACCTGATCAAGCAGGTGGTCACAGAGGTGCTCGAGCAAGGCAAGGCATACGTGCGACCTCGCATCCTTGCGCAGGCCTCGACCGGCTCCGGCTTCTTGCGGGCGTACATCGAATCGAACCTCGCGTTCATGCGAGAGCACCGCCACCACGTGGTCGCCATCGTCGAGATCGCACGCGGCGGTCTCACCGCCGACGGCCAACAACGCTTCTACGGCGACGCAGACGTCGACGAAGCCGTGAACATCCTCCAGCAGCACCTCGCCCACTTCCAATCCGAGGGAGAACTCCGCCCCGACTTCGACCCCCGAATGATCGGCGTCACGATCCGGGCAGCGATCGACGCGGTGCCGCGCCGCCTGGCGCACGACCCGGACCTCGATATCGACGGCTACGCAACCGAGATCGCCACCGTGTTCCATTTGGCGACGCGCACCGACACCGAGCCCGGGAAGCTGTACGCGCCGATCGACCCGCAAGGGGACAACGGATCGTCGTTGCCAACGACGCAGATCCCTAAGCGGACCATGCCGGGCCTGAGATCGCGTGTACCTCGGACGCCCGTTGGCGTCGAAAATGCTCGAGGATCAGAACGCTGACGACCGCGACGTATAGACACCACAGCGAAGTCAGCTCATCGACTCGAACCACCGCGGTCACGATCACCCCGACGAGACTGACCATCCCGAACCACCGCAAGTACCGACGGCTCGATATCAGCGCCGGCCCGCAGGTGGCGGTGACGTACAGCAGCCCGATGACGGCGTCGTTCGGGGTATGCGTTGTGTAATCGATACAACGAGCTTCCTCATATGCTCCGACTGGATACGCGGTGACTTGCCACAGCAGGTAGATGCCCAAGAGCGCGCCGAGGCATGCCATCACGAGCATCACGCGCGAGCGTCGCCGGTCTGGCTCAAGCAGCATGAACCCGAGGGGAACAAGCGCGGGTAAAACCGCGTGTGCGTAGAGGATGTAGGCCTCCTTCGCAGCGTCACCCAGCCCAGCCGAGACCTGACCCCGGAGCCCGAGCCAGACAAAGCCCTCGACGAGCTGATGGATGCCAAACAGCAGCGGGAGCGCGCCGACGATCAGTTCCCGCCGCGCGCGGACGCGGCGCAGAGTCGCAACACCTACGCCGGCAACGAGGGCGCCGGCGACGAAGTCGGCCTGCGGCGAGAAGCACATGCGCTTGACCCTAACGCCACCTCGAGCGTCGATGCCGGACTGCGCGATGAAGACCGCCGGCCGTTACCCTGGTGGCCGTTTCCCACTGGCCCACTACGCGAGGAGGGTCCATGCTCGGACTCGGCAACAGCAAGCTGTTGCGCGAAGGCGCTGAAACGCATGGTGTCGTCATCGATGTAAAGCGTCAGATGTTGGCGGGGGGAAACTTCGGCGACACCTACCACATCAAAGTGCGGGTCCAGTTCGACGACGGTTTGGTCGCCGAAATCACCCAGAAGCTGAGCGCATCCAAAGCCGGAAAGCATTTCAGTGCCGCCATCGTGCCCGTGCGCTACGACGCTGCGGACCATTCCAAGATCGCGGTCGATGTGCCAGCCCTCATCGCCCTCCGAGCCGTGACATTGGCTGAGCGTGACGCGGCGCATAGGGAGAGGATTGCGCGCGCCGAGGCTGAGGTGGGACAGGGAACCGAGGAGGAGGCGTCGTGAGTCGGCAACAGCCTCCCGGTGATGCACGCGCGAGCGCTCGGACGTTGCCCATCCCGATCGCGCCAAGCAACGCATCGGACTCGCCATCGACCACAGCCAGGTCAAGGCCCTCGCCATCCAAACGCATCGGTTCCTGAATCTCAAGCCATCTGAGCGCATCACGCTCGGAATACGGAAACGGGATCACCGGAGAGAACCGCGAAACCTCGGGGTCCGCGCACGCCGCCACGATCGCCGGAACGTCCTCACTGCGCCAGCGCCTCAACGCCACGCCGCCGGCGCGGAGCTCGGGATCAGGGATAGGCAAGGCAGGGACCCACCGACCGTACCGTCCGACCATCGGCCGCCACTCCACCCCCAACGGTCGAAATATGCCGACACCGCCGGTCGCCACACCAGCGACGACAGCGCCTTCAAACGAAGGTCGGCATGGAAGAAGGAGGGAATCCGCCTTTCACGGTAGAGTTGAACCACTGCCTGCGAATAGGGGCGCTGGGTGGAGGGCGCGTGCGCGAGCTGAAGAGACGGGGTTTCGTCGTTCCGTTGGACGCTTCAGACGAAGTGTTCATCGACGGTGTGCCACGAACGCGCCTCCGAAATCTATTCATTGCGAACTTTCTCGTTGCTTTCCTCACCATGGGCGGTGTCGCCGAGGCGCAAGCTCCGAGCACGGCAGGCAAGCCGACACGGAGAGCGGCGAGAGCGAGTCTCCGTGCCCAACCGGCACCTACCTTCGTTGCCGGCGTCGGGACGCCGGCGCTTGCGAACGGTGTCAGTTCAGCCGCCGCGACCGATTCCGCGGGCGATCCGATCGCAGTTGGCGTGGCCGGCAGCCCCGCCGGTCCCGGCGGTCCCATCGGCCTGAGTTGCTCCACCGGAACCGCCAGCCTCATGAGTGGCGTCGGCCCGGCCGGCACCGGTGGACCAATCGCGCTGAACTGCCCAACCTCTTCGTCCTTGGTCACGAGTGCGACTGGGCAGACCGGCCCGACCGGTCCCCGGGGCCCCGCCGGCGCCACGGGAGCCACCGGCCCGGCTGGTGCTGCCGGCGCCCAAGGCCCAGCCGGGATCGCCGGGACCGCGGGTGCGGCCGGGGCTGCCGGCGGCACCGGACCGCAGGGCGCTGCCGGCGGCACCGGCTCACGCGGCGACACGGGAGCCAGAGGCGCCACGGGCGCGCAGGGCTTCCAGGGCACCATCGGCGGCGCCGGGGTTGCCGGCGCGCGCGGCGCGACGGGCGCCCAGGGAGTCGGCGGGGCGGCCGGCGTCCAGGGAGGAACCGGAGTCGCGGGAGCCCAGGGCGTGACCGGAGCGAGTGGGGCCCAGGGCGTGATTGGCAGCCCGGGCGTGGCCGGGCCGCAAGGCTTCCAAGGCACGACCGGAACGCAGGGCGCCACGGGATCCCAAGGAGCCATCGGGATCACAGGGGCCACCGGCGCGCAAGGGAACCAAGGCTTCCAAGGGTCCACCGGGTTCCAGGGATCCACTGGATCCCAAGGGGCCGCCGGATTGCAGGGCAGCCAGGGCTCACAGGGGACGACCGGGGCGCAAGGCAGCCAAGGAGATCAGGGCGCGACGGGAGCGCAAGGCTTCCAGGGCGCCACGGGCGCTCAGGGCGATACCGGTGGTCAAGGCATCCAGGGCAACCAAGGGTTCACCGGCGCGCAAGGCATCCAGGGCAACCAAGGGTCCACCGGCGCGCAAGGCATCCAGGGCAACCAAGGGTCCACCGGCGCACAGGGCAGTCAGGGCGATCAGGGCGCTGCCGGACCGGAAGGCTTCCAAGGCGTAGCGGGCCTGCGAGGCTTCCAAGGCGTCAACGGTGCGCAGGGCCCTCAGGGCGATACCGGGTCGCCGGGCGATACCGGATCGCAGGGCAGCCAGGGCTCGCAAGGCGGCACTGGAGCGCAGGGTGGTATTGGCGCGCAGGGCAACACAGGAGCGCAGGGCAGTCAAGGCTTCCAAGGCGTAGCGGGAGTGCAAGGCTTCCAAGGCGCAACGGGCGCCCAGGGCGACAGCGGCGCTCAGGGAAACCAAGGCGCCACGGGAGCGCAAGGCATCCCAGGGACCACAGGAATCCAAGGAACTACGGGAGCTCAAGGAAGCCAAGGATCACAAGGCAACGCCGGTAATCAAGGCGTCACCGGAGCACAGGGCAGCCAAGGCTCACAGGGCGACGCCGGCGCCCAAGGCACCAATGGACCACAGGGCGCGGCGGGAGCGCAAGGTAGCCAGGGCATCGAAGGCGTGGCGGGCCCCCAGGGCTTCCAGGGCGTCATCGGCGCCCAGGGCAGTCAAGGGTCACAAGGGTCCACCGGTGCACAGGGCAGCAACGGCGCCCAAGGCGCCACCGGTACCCAGGGCAGCCAAGGGTCGCAAGGCAGCACCGGCACGCAAGGCAACAACGGCGCCCAAGGCTCGACGGGATCGCAGGGCAGCCAGGGCAATCAAGGGACGACCGGCAGCCAGGGTGCCGCCGGCGCGCAGGGCGCTGGTGGATCTCAGGGGAGTCAGGGCAATCAGGGCGGGGCTGGGCCGCAGGGCTTCCAAGGCTCCCAAGGCAGCACCGGCGCCCAAGGCTCGACCGGCAGCCAGGGCTCACAAGGGACGACCGGGACGCAAGGCGCCACCGGCGCGCAGGGCAGTCAAGGCTTACAAGGGTCTAATGGCGCCCAGGGCGCAACTGGATCACAGGGAGGCCAAGGCTCACAAGGGACGACCGGCGGCCAGGGCGCCACCGGAGTGCAGGGCGCCACCGGGTCCCAAGGGAGTCAGGGCAACCAGGGCGGGTCCGGGCCGCAGGGCTTCCAAGGCTTGCAAGGCTTGACCGGGACCCAAGGCTCGACCGGCGCGCAGGGCGCAGTGGGCGGCCAGGGCTCACCGGGGACCACGGGTATCCAGGGCGCGACCGGGTCCCAAGGGAGTCAGGGCAACCAAGGGTCCACCGGGACCCAGGGCGCCGCCGGGGTGCAGGGCGCCCAAGGTGCCAACGGCGCGCAGGGCAGCCAAGGGAACCAAGGCAACACCGGGACCCAGGGCGCCACCGGGGCACAAGGCCACCAGGGCGTGCAAGGGTCCACCGGCGGGCAGGGCAACCAGGGGTCCAGTGGGACCCAGGGCGCCAGCGGGGCGCAGGGCGCCACCGGGTTCCAAGGGAGTCAGGGCAACCAGGGTGTGGCTGGGGTGCAAGGCTTCCAAGGCTTCCAAGGCAGCACCGGCGCCCAAGGCGCCGCCGGGACCCAGGGCTCGTCTGGGCTGCAGGGTGCCGCAGGATCCCAAGGCGTCCAGGGCTCACAAGGGACTGCGGGAACCCAGGGCACCGCCGGGGCGCAGGGCGCCACCGGCTCTCAAGGGAGCCAGGGCAACCAAGGGTCGACTGGGATCCAGGGCGCGACCGGCGGGCAGGGGAACCAGGGGTCCAGCGGGGCGCAGGGCGCCACCGGGTTCCAAGGGAGTCAGGGCAATCAGGGTGTGGCTGGGGTGCAAGGCTTCCAAGGCTTCCAAGGCAGCACCGGGGTCCAAGGCTCGACCGGGGAGACGGGGAGCCAGGGTTCAGCCGGGACGACCGGCGCCCAGGGTGCTGCCGGGACGCAGGGCGTCGCCGGCGCACCGGGTAGTCAGGGCAACCAGGGGTCCAACGGCGCCCAGGGTGCTGCCGGGACGCAGGGCGTCGCCGGCGCACCGGGTAGTCAGGGCAGCCAAGGGTCCAACGGCGCCCAGGGCGCCACCGGGTCCCAAGGCAGTCAGGGCAATCAGGGCGGGGCTGGCGTGCAGGGCTTCCAAGGCTTCCAAGGCAGCATCGGCGCCCAAGGCTCGACCGGCGCGACGGGGAGCCAGGGCTCGCCAGGGACGACCGGGACCCAGGGCGCCACCGGCGCCCCGGGGAGCCAAGGCAACCAAGGAAGCAGCGGTACCCCAGGCGCCACCGGTGCACAAGGCCACCAGGGCTTCCAAGGGTCTAATGGCGCTCAGGGTACGACCGGCGCCCAGGGTACGACCGGCGCGCAGGGCAGCCAAGGCAACCAGGGCAACAATGGAACCCAAGGCCTCACCGGCGTGCAGGGCGCGGCCGGCGCCCAAGGGTTCCAAGGCGTTACGGGCGCGACCGGCGCGACCGGCGCCCAGGGCTCGACCGGCGCCCAGGGCGGCGCCGGAGCACAAGGTGCTGGCGGATCCCAAGGGGCCAGCGGATCCCAGGGCAGCGCCGGAGCGCAGGGGTCGGCCGGCGCCCAAGGCTCTACCGGAACGCAGGGTGCCAATGGGTCGCAGGGCGGCCAAGGCCTCCAAGGTGTGGCCGGCCCGCAAGGCTTCCAAGGCTTCCAAGGCAGCACCGGGGCGCAAGGCTCGACCGGCGCCCAGGGCGGCGCGGGAGCCCAGGGCGGCGCCGGAGCCCAGGGTGGCGCCGGATCTCAGGGAGCCAAAGGGGCGCAGGGCGCGCAAGGCGCAAATGGCACGGGTTCGCAGGGTCCCCAGGGAGCCCAAGGCGCCACTGGGACCGGGACGCAGGGGGCCCAAGGGCCCACCGGGATCGGGGCGCAGGGGCCGCAAGGGGCCACTGGTACCGGGACGCAGGGTCCCCAGGGATCCCAAGGTGCTCAAGGCGCCCAAGGCGCCCATACGTTTAGTGAGACCAGCAACTCGGCGGCGGGTCCGACGGCGTTCGGAGCTTCCGCCACCGAGACCGTCAACTGCTCGAGCGGCACTCCCGTGGGTGGCGGCGGAAACGAGACGCTTACGAGCGGAGTGGCGCTGTCCACCTCTCAACCGGCGGGGAGCGGATGGAAAGTCACGTACTACGTCACCGGGGCATCGGTAGCCCCAAACACGATCACAGCGTGGGTGATCTGTGCCAGCTGAGTTCGGCCAGTACGCTGGATTCCAAAGCGCGCCCGGGTTGCGGCATATTCGCGACGTCAACCGGTCCTGTGACGAGGCAGGCAATGGCTGCGCGCCTCAGGTGATCACCATCCGTCCATGCTCTTGAAGCGAACCCCCAGCGCAAGCACACCGGTACACCGGGTCCCCAGTCGGTCGGCGGTGTCGGGCTGGTTGATCGCTGGCGCGCTCGTGCTGGTCGGGTGTGGCGGCGGGACGCACCTCGCATCCTCGACGGCGAAGTCTGCCCAACCGCCGACTAACTCGGCCGCGGCGCTCCTCAACACCGGCATCGCGCAGGCCACGTCCAAGCAGTACCCGCAGGCCGAGACCACGTTCCGTGACGTTCTCGTGCTCAGCCCGAACAATAAGTTTGCGTGGTACAACCTCGGCCTAATCGCACAGGTGCAAAACCACGCGTCCGAAGCTGTCGCTGACTACTCGAAGGCGGTGTCAATCGATCCGAAGTACACGCCCGCGATGTACAACAAGGCGATTCTTCTCGAGCACACAGATGTCCACTCGGCGCTGGGGCTCTACCAGCAGATCACCGGCATCAATCCGAAAGCTGCAACCGCATACCTCCGAGAGAGCTTCGTATACGACCGTCTTGGAAACAAGAGCAAGGCCAAACAGGCGCGAGCACAGGCTCTCGCGCTCGACCCGAGCCTCTCCGCAGTAACCTCGCCGACACAATAGCGCCTGCTCGCACGGATGAACAGCGCCCCCCGAGTCAGCGTATTTACCGTGACGCATCATCCGCGATTCCTGGATGAGTGCTTCGACAGCCTACTGTCACAAACCTATGAAGACTGGGAGTGGGTCGTACTGCTCAACTCGGGCGCGCGCTGGCGGCCAGCGCGGGAGGACTCGCGGCTGCGGATCCTCGTCGACGACTCGATCAGCGGCGTCGGCGCGGCCAAGCATCGCGCGTGCGCCGAGGCGCGGGGAGCGGTGTTGGTCGAGCTCGATCACGACGACATCCTCGCGGCCGACGCCCTCGCCGAGATCGCCACTGCGTTCGACGAGAACCCCGGAGCCTCGCTCGTCTATAGCCATGCAGCGCAGATTCTCGAGGACGGGTCTCGCGACGATTCACGCTTCGATGTCTCGAACGGCTGGATCTACCACGACACGAACGTCGACGGGCGCGAAGTCCAGTACGTCGAGGCGCTGGCCCCCACTCCGCACAACGTCTCCTATATCTGGTTCGCACCAAACCACGTGCGCGCGTACGACACCGTCGCCTACCGGCGGGCCGGCGGCTACGACCCGACTCGACACGTTCTCGACGACCAGGACCTGATGTGCAAGCTCTTTCAGGTCGGCCGCTTCCACCTCATTGAGAGGTGCCTGTACCTCCAGAGGATGCATTCGCGAAACACCCAGAGCGAAGCGGACACGAACGCCTTCATCCAACAGGAGACCGTCGCGCTCTACGACAGGTACATCGAGGCGAACGCTCTGGCGTGGGCGGGGCGAGAAGGTCTCATCGCGCTCGACTTGGGGGCTGCGCACAACCGACCGCCCGGATATCTCGGAGTCGACCAATTTCCCGGTCCAGACGTCGATATTGTCGCCAGGCTGCCGGACCGGATGCCGGTCGATGACAACTCGGTTGGTGTCATCCGAGCGGTCGACTTCCTAGAGCATGTCGCGGACAAGGTTGGGCTGATCAACGAGCTCTACCGTGTGCTGGCGCCGGGCGGCCTGTTGCTATCGCAGACGCCAAGCAGCGACGGTCGAGGCGCGTACCAGGACCCAACCCATGTGGCTTTCTACAACGAGAACTCGTTCTGGTACTACACCGAGCGCCAATACCGGAACTTCGTGCCCCAGATCAATGCCGCATTCCAAGTCTCTCGGCTCGTGACGTACTTCCCGACCGAATGGCACGAGCAGCACCGTATCTCTTACGTCACCGCGAACCTGATCGCGCTGAAGGACTCGACGCCGCGCAACGGCGGACGGCTGCTGATCTGACCGATGCCTCCGTCTCAGCATCGCTCGCCACCGATCGCGGAGCGCTTGCCGCGACGACACTGGAGGGTACGATGTCCCGAGTGAGCAACCAGGCGAGTGCGATTGCACGGTTTAGGAACAGGCCGGTCGTACTCGCGTTCGTCCTGCTCGTCGGGGCGGCGATCGTGGCCGGGGTGATTTTGGCGGCGACCTCCGGGTCGTCGTCGCCTAACACAGCCGCATCGACACCCGCTGCGCCGTCGCCGGCCGCGGTTTCGAGCACGACAGTCCAGGCCGTTTCGATGGCTACATTGAGCGCACTCCCAACCGCGCTGGGGCACCCCGTGTATTGGGCGGGACCGAGAGCCCCGGCGACCTATGAGTTGACGAGGACTCCGGATGGCCGGGTGTACGTGCGGTACCTCACCGGAGGAGCAAAGGTTGGTTCACCGCTCCCCGATTTCCTCACCGTCGGTACCTATGTGGTGCCGAACGCCGGAGCGGCCGTTTCCGCTGCCGCCGCCCAGCCCGGCGCGGTGCGAGTGCCCTTGCAAGGCGGCGTCGCCTTCTACAACAGGGCGCGACCGACGAGCGTCTACTTCGCGTATTCAGGCTCCAACGTGCAGGTCGAAACGTATGACCCCTCTGCGTCCGTGGCACGCCAACTCGTTGAGAGCGGCGCGATAAAGCCGGTCAGCTAGCGCAGCTCAGGGACCCGAGCGCGCCGCTCGCGCTGTCTCCGGAGCACGCCCGCCGGGCACGCATAAATAACCCGGAATCGGGGAACCTAGAGCGGCAGGTAGGTGCCGCGTAGGGCTACTCGTCCAGGATTGGCCTCCGCGCGTCAACAACTCAGACCATGTCGGCCGATGTTGCTAACTCTTGCGGAAAGTTGATGACCGACATGCATCTCTGGAACACTCCCATCGCCCGCTTGCGTGGCCTGCTGGTCGCGACGATCGCGCTCTGCATGCTGTTGTTCGTCGTAGCCACGACGCAGGCAACGAGCGCGAAGCAGCCGCCCGGCGGCGGCGTGGCAGGGCAGAGCGCGTCGCGGAGCGTGCCGGCCACGCCAGCCGGTCCGCAGGGACCGATCACGCTCACCTGCGCTTCAGGTGGCACAGGGGTGGTCAAGTCTGCCGGTCCCGCTGGCCCACAGGGCCCCGTCGGCGTCACCTGTCCGGCGAGCCCGAACGGCTGAACCACGCAGCGCAGTGCATCCTGCGCGAGCTCGAAGTTCGATGCGTCTGCCGGCGCGGTGCTTAGCGTTTGCCGTCGTGATCGCTGACGACCCGGGCAAGTTCCACCCGTGAGTTCACGCTCAGCTTGTTGAACGCGTGACGGAGATGGCTGTTGACGGTGTTCGGGGATACGAACAGGCGCTCGGCTGCCTCGCGGTTGGTCAGTCCGTCGGCGACCAGCCGGACCACAGCCAGTTCGGACTCCGTGAGCGAGCCCCATCCACCGCGGGGACGCTCGGTCGTGATCAGACGTCGCCGCACGCCGCTGAGCCGCAGCCGGGCGCGCACGCGGCGCGCGTCCCAGTCCGCTCCAGCACCGGCATACAGGACGAGCGCGCGGTCCAGCGAGGCGAGCCCTGAGGTGAGCGCCCCGGCGCGTAGTTGCGAGCGACCGAGATCCTCCAGCGCGGACGCGAGCGCGAGCGGTCGCTGCCCGGTATCGAGCAGCCGTCCGGCGTGGGCCAGCCGCGCGACGTCATCCTCGGCCAGCCCGCGCGCGTGCGCCGCGGCACCCTGTATGGAGCGGATGGCGGGATTGCGACCGGCGCGCGCCTCGGCTACCGCGACCGTGGCATCGACGAGCTCGCGATCGTCGGCGGCGAGCGCGATGCGGACGAGATGTGGCTCGTCGGTGACGTCCATCGGGAACAACGGCAGGATCGGCTGTTCCCGTGGCGCCTCGACCTGGGTGAGCCGTTCCCGGGCACCTCGGGGATCTCCCGCCGCCATCGCCTGCAGTGAGAGCAGCCACGCCGCGTGACGACGGGTCGACGGGGTCCCCTGTCGCCGCATCACGTCGGCGATGCCCGCGGTCTCGCGGGTGATCCGCTCGTCGCCGGTGTGGATCGCCGCCCGCCCGAGCGTGACGACGCCGGCGGCGTACAGCGAGCCGAAGATCTGGTGGTGGCGTCGGGGGTCGAATCGTCCTTCCAGCGTGGCCACTGCGTCGGACAGCCGGCCTCTTTGCCATAGCTGTCGCCCGTGCCAGATCTCGAAGAAGTCAACGGCCCAGCCTTGCTGGTCGCGCCGCGCGGTGGCGATGCCGTCAGAGATCAGTTGCATCGACTCGTCCAGCCGATCGAGCACAGCCATCAGCTCAGACCGCCATTGGTGGGTGACGAGCACTCGGGTGCGTTCGCCGGGTCCGAACCCCTGCCGCATCGCCGCCTCGTGGAGCTCGAGGGCCGACTCGAATTCGCCGTCGACGTACCGCAGCGCCCCTTGGGTGAGCGTGAGCACGGCCGCAGCACTCGGATCCCCGGCGGCGACAATCACGGGCTGCGCATCGGCGAGCAGGGCTCGGGCCTCGGTGGCGCGGCCGCCCTGGACGAGGTTGTAGGCCAGCCGGGCGAGGTGCCGGGCGCGATCGGCGCCGGTCAGGCTCGCCAGCGCCAGCGCTCTCCGCCCGGCCGACACCCGGACGTCGGGCGAGAGCTCGAACATGCTCGCGATGCTGAGGCAGACAGCGGCCTCCTCGTCGGGCGGGAGGACGTTTCGCAGGTATTGGTCGGCAAACGCGGTCGCCTCATCCACACGCGCCGCCGCGTGGAGCAGCAGGGTCGTCTGGGCGACGAGCGCGCCACGGGCCGGGTGTCCTCTTGCCGCCAACCGGAGCGCGCGCCGGCTCAGCTCGGCGGCGGATCCGGGATCGGTTGCGCCGAGCGCGTCAGCGGCCTCGCGCAGGGTCGCGATCGCGGCCTCATCGCCGGGCTCCGCGCTGGCGGCGAGCTGGCCGGCAACCTCGATCGGGACTGCTCCGGCGGCCAGCAGCACCTCAGCCGCCTGCCGGTCGAGTGCCCGGCGCACCGACACCGCGATGGCGAGCCGTACCGCCTCGCGGGTCAGGTCATGGCGAAAGCAGAGCCGGTCCCCGCTCTCCCGCAGGATGTCGGTCTCCAGCAGCTGGCCGACAGGAATGAGCAGGCTGGAGGACGCCTGGCCCAGCATCGCCGCGAGCTCGGCGAGTGAGAACGTCCGTCCGAGCGACGCGGCCACGGTGATGACCTGGCGCGCGGACTCGGACAGGCGCGCCAACCGTCCGCGCATGCCGGTGCGCACGCGTTCGGGCAGCCTGCCGTTCGCCAGCGTTGCCGTCCCGGAGCGGACCTCGATGAGGCGATCCTCGCGCAGCCCGAGGAGCAGCTCCACCAGCAGGAACGGATTGCCCGTCGCACTACCGGCCATTTCCATCACGCGCTCGTCGGGCGCCGCTTCGATGATCTCGGCGGCCACCTGCTGGACGGCCTGGCGATCCAGCGGCGTGAGCTCGAGGCGTCTGGCCCCGTCGCGCTCGAGTTGGCCGAACGCGTCCCGAACCTCCTCCGATCCCTCGGCGGGTCGCCGCGCCAGGATCCACACGATCGGGACGGACGCGAGCCGTGGCGGGATGGTGCGCAGCGCGGCGGCTGTACCAGGATCGGCCCACTGCAGGTCGTCAAGGCACACGAGCATTGGCGCCTCCATGGCGGCGTGCTCGAGCAACGACTGAAGGTCTTCCAAGAGCCAGTAGCGCTGGGCGGAAGCCGTACGCAGTTCGGCGAGCTGGGCGGGGTCCAGCAGCGGATCGGAGCCCCCGAACAGTGCTCCGAGCAGCGGAGCCAGATCGACGAGGCCCCGAGCGGGCTCTGCGGTGGCGGCCCCGGTCCGGATTGACAAGCGGTGGGCGAGGGCGACCGCCTCCGCGATCAGGCGGCTCTTGCCGATCCCGGGCACTCCTTCGATCAGAACCACGGCGCCCGAGCCCGATCGCGTGCGCGCGAGCTCCTCACCGAGCGCGCTGAGCTCGTGATCTCGCCCCCGCGTGGCCGGATGGAGCCTCACAACGAGGGCCGCGCCGCGGCGGCGATAACGGCATTGCGGAGATTTCGCATGTTCGTGCGGTGCCGGGGCGCGCGGTCGCAGCGATCGTCAACCAGACAACAGCCTTCACGAGCTTAGGAGCATCGATGTCATCTGAATCGAAGGATTTGGCGGGAAGGGTCGCGCTGGTCACCGGCGCGACGTCGGGCATCGGGCGAGCCGCCGCGCTGCAGCTGGCTCGGGACGGAGCGGAGGTCATCGTCCACGGCCGCGACGCCCGGCGGGGTGCTGGGACCGTGGACGACATCGCCGCGGCCGGCGGTCGGGCGCGGTTCATCGCAGCCGATCTCAACGATCCAGTCGAACTGCGCCGCCTTGCCGACGAGATCGGCACCGTGGACGTGCTCGTCAACAACGCCGGCACGTCGTGGTTTGGCGCCACCGCCGACCTGGACGTCGACACCTTCGATCGGATGCTGGCGGCGAACGTCCGCGCGCCGTACTTCATGGTCGCGGCCATCGCGCCGGCAATGGCGGCCAACGGCGGGGGAAGCATCGTCAACGTGGGCAGCATGGCCGGCGAGATCGGGATGCCGGGCGGCGCCGCCTACGGGGGCACCAAGGGGATGATTTCGGCAATGACCCGGTCCTGGGCGGCGGAGTTCAGTCCCAGTGGCGTCCGTATCAACACGGTGGCGTCCGGGCCCGCCTACACCGGGATCCAGCCGCGCGAGCAGACCGCGGCCGTCGGCGCGACGACGATCCTGGATCGCGCCGCCGAGCCCGAGGAGATCGCCGAGGTCATCGCGTTCCTCGCGTCGCCCCGGTCCAGCTACATCACCGGCGCGACGATCGCCGCCGACGGCGGCCGCACCGCGATCTGACCGCCGACGCCAAGACCAGAACGGAAACGCCCGTGACCAGCAGCGAGTTCACCCACGACACCGTGACCACACAGTTCATCGAAGCGAAAGGGATCCGGTTCGCCTACCGGCGATTTGGGAACCGTCCGGCTCACCACTGGTGTTCGTCCAGCACTTTCGCGGCAACATGGACAACCACGACCCCGCCATCACCGATCGGCTGGCCAATGCCCGCGAGGTGATCCTGTTCGACAACACCGGTGCGGGGCCTTTCCAGTACGCCCGAGAGGACTCGCCCAAATTGCGAGTTTTCCTGGATGTGCTGGAGCCGGTTCGCGATTTCACGCTGCGGACGTGGAACTTGGCGGTGCTCTCGCTGACGAAGATCCTCGCCCTCACCATCGTCGCGCTGCGTCCGTCGAACCCGGACTCCTCGCGCGACATGTGCGGATGCTCCGGACGGGCACCTCGACTCGCAGCTTCACGCCGCCACCGCGCCGGCGCTCGAACCAGGCCGCGCCGCCGAGCGCGCGCATCCGCTCTGCGATCCCGGCCAGCCCGAGGTGATCGCGATCTGGACGCGAGACGAACAGCTTGTGCTGGAGATTTCGGTGGTTCCCCGAACCATCGTCGGCGACGGCCAGCGACACCACCTGCGGTTGCGAGCGCAGGGTGACCCACGCGTGGTCCGCGCCGGCGTGGCGGACCACGTTGAACAGTCCCTCGCGGGCGATCTGGACCAGCGCGTGCTGAGTGGCCGCGGGCACCGGCTGGGTCTGGCCGTACACACGCAGCGCGACCTCGAGGCGAGTGCCGGCCTCGACGTCGTCGATCACGTCGCGCAGCGCCTCCGGCAGCTCGATCTGCCCATCGCTGGACAGTTCGAAGATCACCTCGCGGATCTCGGCCATCGCCGCGCGTGCCAGCGCCTGGGCGGCCAGCATCCGCTCGGCCACGATCGGCGGAGTCATGGGGTTGCGCCGGCACCACTCGAGATTCATACCGATCGTCAACAGCTGCTGCGCGACACTGTCGTGGAGCTCGCGCGCGATCCGGTTGCGCTCCTCGCTCAGGAGCTGCCGCCGGCCGGCCTGCTCCAGGCGCCGCAGAGTTCCCTCGAGCTCCGATCCACGGCGCTCGAGCTCCGCCGCTCGGCGCTCGTTCTCCTGGAACAGCGAAGCGTTGTCCAGAGCGACGCCGGCGTGATTGGCGAGCGTGACCAGAATCGAGACGTCGCTCGGCGCCACCTCGACACCGTAGGGCAGGCCCACCGCGAGTATCCCGGCCAGCTCGTCCTGCACCGGCATCGGAGCAGTCACCAGGACGCAGGGGTCGCCGCCGAACTCGAGACCCTCGTCGTGGTCCGCGAGCACTGGCCGCTGGGCTGCGAGCGTCCGGTCGGTGAGCGCCTCAAGCATCCGCGGCGGCACCCCCCAGCGTTGGATGACGCACGGGCCCGCATGGACGAACACCCGCGGCATCCCGACGGCGGGGTACTCGCCGGAGAACACGATCGCCGCCCAGCGCGCAGGGAAGTTGTGGGCAGCCGCCTCGACCACGGCGTCGCACACGGCGACCGACCCAGCCGGCGCCGCGCAGAGCGCCGAGGAGATCCGCTCGAGTGTCTCCATCGTGTGGTCCAGACGATCCGACTTGTTGCGCCATGCCGCGTAGACGCTCGGCGTCGACGGGACACCGATAAGGCGCTCGAGCGCCAGCCGGTCGACGCCGGGGCGCTCAGTAGGCGGCGATGCCGGTCGGGCGGGCATCGTCTAGTCGTTGCTCCCCTCGACGGCGCGCAGTCCCGGCCGGCGGTCGGACTCGTCGAGCTCCGCGGACAGCGCTTCGCTCTCGAACCGAGCGAGTGCCTCCTCGCACGAGGCGACGGCCGCAGCGGCCTCCTGACCGCCAGGCGCATCGAAGTAGTCGCGCGCACGGATAGCGGCGAGCCATTTCTGATGGCGGGCGAGGTCGGCGTCGGACTCCTCAAGCTCGGTGTACATGGCCCGGCCGCGGCGCCGCTCGAGCTCGAGTTCCTCGTGGAACTGCCGCGTGCTCTCGACGACCTCGTGGTACTCGTCGGTCCGCTCGCGCTGGATCGCGTCGATGACCGCGGCCTCCTGCTTGGAGTCCATCAGGCGGATGCGAAGCATCTCGCCATGGCCGCCCTCCGCCCGCAGTCGGGTCACGAGCCGCGCCGCGGCGCGCATGGTCTTCGGCGTCGCCGGGAGCAGGCACACGGACTGCTGCAGGTAGTGAGCGCCCAGGCTGCGCATATTGCGCCACGCGTAGACGCGGAGGGTCGAGGTCCCGCCGGGCGGGGTGGAGACGGTGATCAGCAACCAGTCGCAGGCCACAGGGCAACCATCATCGCAAATGGCGCAAATTGTTCCGGGCGCTACGTAGCATGCGTTTCGTGTCAGGCACAACGCGCGCGTCGTCGCGCGACGACGCGCGCGTCCAGAAGCGACACTGTTACTGTCACTACGTATTAGACGTTTCATGCCGAGTGCAACGCGCGCGTCGTGACGCCCGCAACGCGCTGACAAGCCCAAGTAACTGACCTGTCAGGGCGCTAACTGCCCGAACGGGCAGTCCGGGGTTGACACGGCGTCATGGTCGTGTTAATCAATCCGCAGTCGGACGTACCGGCCAAGCCCAACGGCCGTATGAATCAACTCGTCGAGGGAGGATTAGATGGGCTTCCTGCTACTAGGTGTAGACAGCTTGATCGCTTGCATTGCGATCGGCGGGATCGTCAGCAAACGCGCTCGACTACCGCTCGCCGCATGCTTCGGGCTCGGCGACGGACTGGGCTTCCTGCTCGGTACGGCGTTCCACTGGAGCGTGTCCGACCAGGTGGCGAACGTTGTCGAGACAGGGGTCCTGCTCGCATTGGGCGTGTACTGGATCGCGATCGCGGTTCTTGCACGTAAAGCCACTGGTACCAAGTGGGTATGGATCCTGCCGTGGGTGCTGAGTATCGACAACATCACCTATGGCCTGATCGACCACGCGTGGTCTCACTCGGTGGCGGTCCAGGCCATAGAGCAGGCGATCTCCAGCGCGCTGCTCGGCTTGATCGGCCTGTACGTAGGTCTCGCGCTCACGCGCGCGGTTCCCGCGATGCAGCGGAGTCGCCTCGCCGCTATGGGCTTCGCCGGGGGCGCTCTGATCGTCGCCGCCGGGGTCGAGCTGCTGGTCGGCTAACCGAGACGGCGAACCCTTCTGCCGGATCCTGGCCAGCGGTCGCCCGGGCTCGAGTTCTCGCACGGGCACCGCTGGCCGTCGGCGTCGGCGCTATGCGGCGCGCTCGTTCACACAATCGTCGACCGCCGGTGCCCGTTTGTTCACCGCGCCTCGGCTGCCCGTGTAAAGCCGTGACGGTCATCGTCGGAACCGGCCCGGCTCCCCGAGCGCCGCGAGCCAGCCGTCGCTACGCCCCGGGTCCGGCCCCGACCGATTCGAACCACAGGATGTAGAACGCGCGGATCCGTTGCGGAGAGTCGAGCAGGAAGCGGCAGGTGGCGGAGGCGATCGCCGCCCATCGAGCGCTGCTCGCGCCAGCGCCGCTAAGCTGTTGACCGGGTCGGTCAAGTGACCTGTCCACCAGGGAATCCGGTCAAAACCCGGGGCTGACGCGCAGCGGTAGAGGAGACGAGCGGGCACTCGTCCACTGGGTCCGACAAGGGCCTGGGAAGGAGCCCGTGAGGTCGATCCTGAGTCCGAAAACCTGCCGGCTCTATCCGCCATCACGGCTTCGCGACATAAGCCGCCGCATCAACGGAGCGCCTGCGTCCCTTCACCACCGAGGAGCAATACATGACCGAGTCCACCCATGAGGTTCCGAGCGGGGACCTGACCGCGCGCCTGGACGCCGGGCCGATGATCTGTGCCGAGGGCTTCCTGTTCGAACTGGAGCGCCGCGGATACCTGAGCGCCGGTGAGTTCGTCCCTGAGGTGGCCCTGGAGTACCCGGACGCGCTGCGGACCCTGCACGTCGACTTCCAGCGCGCCGGCTCGGACGTCGTCGAGGCGTTCACCTACAACGGTCACCGCGAGAAGATGCGGGTGATCGGCAAGGAGGACCTGCTCGAGCCGCTGAACCGGACGGCGCTTCAGATCGCCCGGGAGGTCGCGGACCGGCGCCCCGGCGATCTGATGGCGGGCAACATCTCGAACACCAACATCTGGGACCCGGAGGACACCGTGCGCCAGGCCGAGGTGCGCGGCATGTTCGAGGAGATGGTCGGCTGGGCCGTTGAGGGCGGCGCCGACATGATCATCGGCGAGACGTTCTACTACGCCGGCGAGGCGCTGGCGGCGCTCGAGGTCGCGAAGGCCACCGGCCTGCCCGTCGTCGTCACGATCGCGCCGATGGCGATCGAGGAGATGGCCGACGGGGTCGGCATCGTCGAGACCTGCCAGCGGCTGGAGCAGGCCGGCGCGGCCGTGGTGGGCATGAACTGCTTCCGCGGGCCCGAAACGATGCTGCCCTGGCTGAAGCAGATCCGCGCGGCCGTGTCGTGCCACGTCGGCGCACTGCCGATCCCCTACCGGACCACCGCCGAGGAACCGACGTTCTTCAACCTCAGCGACGACCGCGCAAGGGTGCCCTCGCCGCACGGCCGCACCTTCCCGACCGCGCTGGACCCGCTTTACGCCAACCGGTACGAGATCGGCGCCTTCGCCAAGGAGGTCCACGACCTCGGCATCAACTACATCGGCGTCTGCTGCGGTGCCTCGCCCATGCTGGTCCGCGAGGTCGCGGAGGCGGTCGGTAAGGTCACCGAGGCCAGCCGGTTCTCCGAGAACATGAGCAACCACTTCATGTACGGCGACAACGAGCGGCTACCCGAGCACATCGTCGCGCTTGGCGACCAGGCCTAGCTGCAAACGCTCGACCCGGAATGAAGGCGGCGCCGGGTGTTCATAAGCGAGGCTTATGGGTGTATTCGATAGTCGGTCTTGGACTTATGAACGCTCAGGCCTCATGATGAGTCCTGCAGTACCTCTCCTCCCTCGAGGGCGCCCCGAGTCCGGCCTCATATCCCGCCGGCTCCGGGCGTTCTCACTTAACGGAGCCTCCTCAGCGCATTCGAGTGAGGAAATGACGAAACTGGGGGATCGGCGCCGGTAATCTGGATGTGGTGAGCGATTTGGTTGGGCCAGCGGCAGCGAAATACGCCGAGGACCACACGAGCCCGTTCGATGGCCCGGTCGCCGCTCTTGCCGCGTGGACGCAGGGGAACGCTCGCGCGCCGGGGATGATGAGTGGGCTGTTGGAGGCGAGATTGCTGGAGGCGCTAATCGTCGTCGGCGGCGCGCGTCGTGTGCTTGAGATCGGAACGTTCACCGGGGTAGGCGCACTCACGATGGCGGCGGCGTTGCCTACTGACGGGCGGGTCATCACCCTCGAGGTCGATGCGGACAGGGCGGCGACAGCGCGCCTCCATTTCGACGCCAGCCCATACGGAAGTCGCATCGAGCTGATCGTGGGTGACGCGCTCGAGAGCATCGCCGGTCTGGGCGGCGCGTTCGACTTGGTCTACATCGATGCCTGGAAGACGGACTACCCCGCCTACTACGATGCCGTGCTTCCGAAGCTCGCCAGGCGCGGTGTGCTCGTGGCCGACAACCTGTTCCTGGGTGGAGCCGTATTCCGCGCTGGCGCCCAGGACGGCACCGGCGGGATCCGGCAGTTCGCGCACCGCGTCCAGGACGACGAGCGGATGCACAACGTCCTGCTGACGATAGGCGACGGAGTGATGCTCGCCTGGCGACGTCCAGCGGCGCGCGATAGCTAACGCGCCGACAGGCGTCGCTGCGGGTGCGGGAGCCGCCCGGGTGTCGCGGCGCCCTGCGCTGGTGGCGAACGTCCTTAGAGCAGCTTGTCGAGGGTGATCGGCAGGTCGCGCACGCGGTGGCCGGTGGCGTTGTAGATCGCGTTCGCGATTGCTGCCGCCACGCCCGTGATCCCGATCTCGCCGATTCCGCGCGCGCCCGCCGGGGCGTACGGATCGGGGATATCGGTCCACATCACTTCGATCCTCGGCACGTCCATGTGGACGGGCACGTGGTACTCCGCGAGGCTCGGGTTCATGATCCGCGCGGTCCGCTCGTCGAAGTTGGTGTCCTCCATGAGCGCGAGGCCGATGCCCATGATGATGCCGCCGCGGAACTGGCTCGCGGCGGTCTTGGGATTGATGATGCGACCGCAGTCATACGAGCCGAGCACACGGTCGACGCGGGTCTCGCCGGTCACCGTGTTGACGCGGACCTCGCTGAAGACCGCGCCGAAGGAGTGCATCGAATACGCCTGCATCTCCTCCGGGTCGGCGGCGGAGGCGACGACGGTCAGCTCGGCACGGTCCGCGCGTTCCAAGATCTTCGAGTAACTCTCCCAGCGGCTCGGGTCTCCGAGCTCGCACAGCCCCTCGTCGCGCCCGCCGACTTCGTCGGCGGTCAGCCCGGCGAGAGGCGAGTCGTCGCCGGCGAGCAGGAGCAGCTGCTCAACGAGCGCGCGCTGAGCGGCGATCACCGCGCCGATGATTGAGGCCGTCTGCGACGAGCCCCCGGCGATCATGCTGCCGGGGAACGAAGAATCGCCGTGTGCGACGGTCACTCGCTCAAGCGGCAGCCCGAGCCGCTCGGCGGTGAGGATCGTCTGGGTCGTCGAGGTTCCCATCCCCATGTCGTTGGCCGGCACCTCCACCGTCGCGTGGCCCGTCATGTCGAGCCTGATCCGCGCGCCCGCGCCGGGAAAGCGGTGGTAGGGATAGGTCGCACTCGCGCAGCCCATGCCGATCAGCCATTCACCTTCGCGGCGCATGCCCGGCGCCGTTCGCCGCTGCCAGCCGAAGCGCTCGGCGCCTGCACGCCACGCGTCCACGAGGTGACGGGCGGAGAACGAAAGGCCCGAGCTCGGGTCTTTCTCGGGCTCGTTGTGGATCCTCAGCTCAATCGGGTCCAGATCGAGCTCGATGGCGAGCTCGTCGATCGCCGACTCCAGGGCGAACGTGCCGACCGACTCTCCGGGCGCGCGCATGAACGAGTTGGCGAGCATGTCGAGGTCGACGACCTGTTGGTCGGTCTTCAGGGTCTCGGTCGCGTACATGTGCCGCGCTGGAAATGTGAACTGCTCGGCGAGCGCGTTGTGGGCGGTCATCGCGGAGATGCCGGTGTGGATGAGCGCCGTGAAGCCGCCGTCGTCATCGGCGCCGATCGCGACTCGCTGGTGGGTGTTCGTGCGACCGCCGATGAGCCGGTAGACGCCTTCGCGCGAGAGCGTGACCCGCACGGGACGCCCAGCGAGTTTCGACGCGGCTGCCCCGAGCAGATGGTGGGACCACAGCGTCTTGCCACCGAACCCGCCGCCGACATAGGGCGAGGTGAGATGAACCTGGCTCTCGTCGATCCCGAAGACCTGCGCCAACGTCCAAGCGTGCAGCTTCACGCCCTGACTCGCGTCGTGGACGATGAGGTCGTCGCCGTCCCACGCGAGCGTCACCGCGTGGGGCTCGATCGCGTTGTGATTGTGGCGCGGCGTGGTGTAGGTGAGATCGACGGAGTGAGGTGCATCCTCGAGTGCGGCCTCGGCATCGCCGACGAGAACCTGGACCGGCTGGCCGACAAGGCTGTCAGGCGTCCGCGGGTGCGCGCTGGCCTCTTCGAAGGTTCGCGGCGGCGAGGACTCGTAGGCGACCGTGATCAGCGAGGCGGCGTGGTCGGCCTGCTCCTGTGTCTCGGCCAGGACGACCGCCACCGGCTCGCCGTTCCAATGGATGCTGTCGTCCTGCATGACGGGCAGGTCGCTGCCCGCGGCCGCCTTGGGCGCCGTCAGGAACAGCGGCGGGGGCTGCATCCTCGGGGCGTTGCGATGAGTCATGACGAGCACGACGCCGGCCGCGGCCTCGGCGGCGCTCGTGTCGAGCGTCCTGATGCGACCGCGCGCGATCGTGCTGTAGCGCAGCGCCGCGTAGACCATGTCCTCCATCATGTATTCGGCGGCGAAACGCGCCTCGCCCCGGACCTTCAGCGGCCCGTCGAGGCGCGAGACCTGCGCGCCGATCAGGCCGTGCTTGGCGCGCAGCACCGGATCGGGGCTGGCGTTCGGGGTCCAGCCTTCGGGAGCGATCGGGACCGCGGGTTGCGATTCGGTGGTGCTCATCGGCGGGCTCTCTCAGTCAGCTGTAGCAGGACGGCGGCGATTGTGCGCCGGGCGAGGTCGACCTTGAACGCGTTGCCGGCGAGTGGGCGGGCGTCGGCAAGCTCGGCATCGGCCGCCTCTAGGAAGCTGGCCTCCGTGGCCGGTCTGCCTCGCAGCGCCTCCTCGGCGCGCCACGCGCGCCACGGCTTGGGGGCGACCCCGCCAAGAGCGACGCGCGCATCGGCGACCGCGTCGCCCTCGAGTTCAAGCGCGGCGGCGACCGAGACGAGCGCGAACGCATAGCTCGAGCGGTCGCGCACCTTGCGGTAGGTCGAATACGCGGCGAGGTTGGACGGAGGCAACTGCACGGCGGTAATCAGCTCGCCGGGCTCGAGCACCGTCTCGACGTCGGGATGATCCTCAGGCAGCCTGTGCAGGTCGCAGAGAGCGACGGTGCGATCACCCGACGTGCTCCGGAGGTGGACGACGGCGTCCAACGCGGCCAGCGCGACGCACATGTCTGACGGGTGGGTGGCCACGCACGCCGGCGAAGCTCCGAGGATCGCGTGTATGCGGTTGAAACCGTCGATTGCGTCGCAGCCCTCGCCCGGCGACCGCTTGTTGCAGCGCGAACCGTCGGTGTCGTAGAAGTATGTGCAGCGGGTCCGCTGCAGCAGATTGCCGCCGACCGTCGCCATGTTGCGGATCTGCGCCGAGGCGCCGGCGACGATCGCGCGCGTGAGCATCGGGTAGCGCGTGCGGACCGCAGGATGCTCGGCCACTGCCGTGTTGCGCGTTGCCGCCCCGATTATCAGCCCGCCGTCGTCGGTCTCCTCGATCTCGGCCGACAGCCCGGTCACGTCAACGAGCGCCGAGGGGAACTCGACGGTCTCGCGCATCAGATCGACGAGGTTCGTGCCGCCGCCGAGGTATTTCGCGCCCTCACCCTCACCGCGACGGATCGCGTCGGCGGCATCGGTCGCGCGGGTGTAGTCGACCTCGATCACGCGCCCGCTCCCGCATATACCTCGGCGATCGCATCGACGATCCCGTTGTGGGCGCCGCAACGGCACAGGTTGCCGCTCATCCGCTCGCGCAGCTCATCGTCACTCGAGCGCAATCCTCGGTGGCCTCGAGATCGTCGGTGACGTGGCTAGGCACGCCACGGGCCACCTCATCGGCCATCCCCACCGCCGAGCAGATCTGGCCAGGGGTGCAGTAGCCGCACTGAAATCCGTCGTGGTCGATGAACGCCTGCTGCAACGGGTGCAGCGCGCCGTCGTTCACAAGCCCCTCGATCGTGGTCACCTCGCGCCCGTCGTACTGGACGGCGAGGGCCAGGCAGGAGAGGATCCGCTCCCCGTCGACGAGCACCGTACAGGCGCCGCACGCGCCCTGATTGCATCCCTTCTTCGTGCCGTAGAGCTCAAGATGCTCACGCACGAAGTCGAGCAGCGAGACACGAGCGTCGGCGGGCACCGGCACCTCGCGGTCGTTGATGATGATCGGCACGGCGAATTTCCCCTTTCAGTGACGAACTCCTGACAACACCCAGGCTAGCCCGCGCCATACGCGAACCAACGGTGCGGATCGGAAACCGATTCTTAGTCCGACAGTCCGAGGTCCGAGCGGGGCGGGACATTGGGCGCTCAGGTTGTCGGCTCGCTGTCGCCGAGGAGTGCCGCTTCGGCAGTGGGCGGCAGCTCGGTCGGCTCGATCTTGCGTTCCTCGGCGCGTGGATGGTTGACGATCGCGACGCCGAGAATCACGAGCGCGACCCCGATGGTCGCCGCGACGCCCGGCAGCTGGCCCTGGAAGGCTTCGATCACCACCGCGACTGCAGGGACCAGAAACGTCCAGGCGTACACGCGGGTGGGCGGCCAGCGGCTGAGCGCTGCGTTGAATCCGAGATAGACCAGGACCTGGCCGCCGAGGACGAGGTACGCCAATTGCAGGTCGAGCGAACCTCGTGCCCAGTCGGTCGTTCCTCCCGCCAACAACGCGAGGGGTATGAGCGGCACCGCGCCGGCGAGGAATTGCGCGGCGGTGATGCCGGGAATGTCGAGGTCGGGCTCGCGCTGGGTGAGGACTCGCATCCCCAGACCGCCGCCGGCCCAGCCGAGCGCGCCCAGGAGAGCGAGCGCGAACCCGATAGCCAGGCGGGAGCCGTGTGCGATGTTGCCCGGGTCCGAGAACACGACCAGCAGCACGCCGCTGAATCCGATTACGAGTCCCGCCGCGCGCAGTCGCGTGGTCGCTTCGCCGAGCGCGAATCGCGCGATGAGAGCGACGAAGAATGGCGAGGAGTTCAGCAGGACTGCGGCGACGGCCGCACCGGCGCGGTCCGTGCCGACGCTGATGCCGACCTGCGTGAGAGTGGTGTTGCCGAAGCCGATCGCGGACGCCCAGAGCCACAGGCGACGGGTCCGCGGTAGGCGACTTCGCATCAGCGGCAATATCGCGGTCAACAGCGCGCCGCCGACCAGGGCGCGGAGGGTCGCGATCATGATCGGCGACGTGTGATGCAGCGCGGCGTCGGTAACGGGATACACGACACCCGCAGCCGTCATTGACACCCCGAGGATCAGCGATACCGGCAGGCCATGACGCTGACTATCGATAGCTGCAGCGATAGTACGTCAGGCGTGGCGGCGCCGGATGCCGACCTGCTCGACCCAGCGGCAGCGCGGATCGTCAACTGGTTGGGTAGGGCGGTTATGGCGAGAGCTTGCGGGCGCGGATGATCGCGGAGGCGGCATGCTCGTGCACGCGGTGGTTCTCGATGATCTCGATCTCTCCGAAACCGGCCGTCTCGAGTGCGGCGCGGAACTCGGTCTCCGTCAGCGCTCCGGCGATGCATCCCGTCCAGGCAGCCATGTCGGCACGCGTTGCTTCGTCCATGTTTGGGTCGGCGATCACGTCAGAGACGGCGAACCGACCGCCGGCACGCAGGACGCGGGCCGCCTCGCGAATGACCTGTGGCTTGTCGCCGGACAAGTTGATCACGCAGTTGGAGATCACGACGTCGACGGTTTCGTCCTCGAGCGGGATGTCTTCGAGGTAGCCGTTGAGGAACTCGGCATTCTCGACGCCCGCCTCGCGAGCGTTCGCGCGGGCGAGCTCGAGCATCTCATCGGTCATGTCAAGGCCGATCGCCTTGCCCGTGGGGCCGACCCGGCGGGCGGAGATCAGGACGTCGGCGCGGCGCCAGACCCGAGGTCCAGAACGGTCTCGCCGTCGTGCAGGTCCGCGACGGCGGTGGGGACGCCACAGCCGAGCGATGCGTTGATCGCTGCTTCCAGGGCGTCGCGCTCACCGCTGTCCGCGTAGAGCGCGGCGCCGAACGTGCCGGTGTCGCTCGCCGGGTCGCAGCAGGCTGCGCCCGACGCGGCGGTCGTGGTGGCGGCAGCGGCGTACTTCTGTCGGACGGTCTCGCGCACCTGCTCGGCGGTCGCGGTCACGGCGGGCGTCGAGGATTGGACCGATCCGGCCGAGCAGCCGCACCCCCCATCATGCGACTCGCCGCAGCACGAGGCCTTCTCGGACGGCTCGCAACACGTCTCCTGTGCTTGCGGGGTGCAGCAAACCGTTTTCAGCTCAGCCACGCGGACAGCTCCTCCAGGGCGTCGGGGATGACGTAGTAGTAGGCCCACAAGCCCCTGCGCTCGGAGCCGACGATCCCGGCCTCGCGCAGCACCTTGAGGTGATGGGACACCGTCGGCTGCGAGAGATCGAACAACGGCACGAGCTCACAAACGCACACCTTGCCCGCATGCTTGCGGAGCACGTCGACCAGCTGCACTCGAACCGGATCGGCGAGCGCCTTCGCGACCTCGGCCATCCGGGTCGCGTGATCGCGCTCGACGTCGGGGTACACCACCGGCTCGCAGCAACGCTCGCCCGCGGCTCGCTTGACCTTCGGGGTCAGTTCCAGATCGACAGCCATCTATACACATATATCGATTGAAGTGATGACTGTCAATCGATAAGCTCGCTGGTCATGGAGCGCGTGCTGTTCGTCTGTACTCACAATGCGGGGCGTTCCCAGATGGCGGAGGCGCTGTTCGAGCAAGCAGCCCAGGGGCAGCATGCCGCTGCCTCGGCCGGCACCGCGCCCGCCGACCACGTCCATCCCGAGGTGATCGAGGTGATGCGCGAGCTCGGGATCGACCTCGCCGACCGCCGGCCGCAGCTCCTAACCGACGAGCTCGCCGACGAAGCGGACGTGGTCGTGACCATGGGCTGCGGCGATCAATGCCCGTTCCTTCCAGGTAAGCGCTACATCGACTGGGAGCTCGAGGACCCCAAAGGCCACCCTGTCGAAGAAGTTCGCGCCACCCGCGACGAGATCGCTCGGCGCGTCGGGGAGCTGCTCGCCGAGCTCGACGCCGACCGACCCATGCCCGTATGACCTTCGCCGCCCCGCGTAGGATCGCGGTTGTGCTGATCATCGGTCGGCTCGGGAAGCTCACGGGCATCGGCATCGGCATCAGCCGAGCGATCCCATCCCGCGTCTAGGAGGGAGCGTCTGTCTCTGACTGCTGGAGCGCTTCTTGGAGCTTCTTGCTGTCCTCGTCTGACAGCGAGGTCTTGATCACGGTGCCGCCGTACTGCTGGAGCGCCGCGATCGCTTTGTCGGGCGTTGCGTGCTCGACCACCATGAACAGCGCCGACGTGCCGGGCTTGAGCTGATCGCGCACTTGGTGCTGAAAGTCCTTGTCGACCGCGTTCTCGCCGAAGTGTCCGAATAGCGCTCCTAGCCCCGCGCCGATCGCCAGCCCAGCGAACGGGATGAAGAACAGGAGTCCGAACATCAAGCCCCAGAACCCGCCGATAGCGGCGACGCCGGTGGTCGAGCTGGCTCCGTGGCCACTGTAGACGTGCAGTTCGCCGTTCTGATCACGTGAGATTGCCGCGACCTTGTCGGCCTGGATGATCAACTCACCCTCCAAGTGCCGGACGGTCTCGAGCGCCTGTTCTGCGGTCGCCTGATCGGGATAGCCAATCGCGACTAGGGTTGCCATTTGCGCACTTCTCCTTATCGATTGAGCTTGCTGAGCTTGCTGAGGTTGCTCCGGTTGAAGAGGCCGGGTCGGGCACGACCTTCGGCGGCTCGCTCAGGCCGGTCCGATCCTTTTGCCGTACGCGACGAGTCCATAGATCGCGAGGATGTCGAGGGCTAACAGCGACAGCGACCAGAACGGATACGCCGGCATCATCAGTAGCTGCGCAAGCGCGTTGAGGCCGAGTACTCCAACACCGGCCCACCTCGCGAATTGATTCTTGACGAACACGCCAAGGCCAACGAGCAGCTGGAGCACTCCCAGGCAGAGCGTGACCCACCCCCACGCGTTGAGATCGCCGAAGACGTAGCGGGCGTCCGCAGCGAAGAAATGCGCGTTGCCGATCGCCGCGATGCCCTCGATGATGTTCATGGTTCCCAGGAGCAATAGGAGGACGCCGGCGAACGCGACCCATCCAATGCCCCGATCGTCGTCGAACTCTTCGTACGAGACTGAGCTCTTCTGCTGCGCTTCGTGAACAGCCATGGTGGCCCTCCCCTGTTGGTGATGAGTCTTGGGCGATAATCCAAGCCAGCTGCCGATGCGGTCAGGCTAAGTCGGCAGGGACACGAGGCATAGCCGTTGCCCGCGATTCACCCGGGTGAATACGAAGTGACGGACCGTGGGCATTCCGTCTAACACGCGTTCGCCCCTGGACGCTGCACGCGCCGAGAGCTCTGCGCTGAGCCGAATTCACAATCACCCGGGTGATTGGCTCACGTTAGCCGAATGTGCGGAGCCACTTGACGTAGCGTGCGGCTAAATCCATTCGAGCGACGGACCGCCGCAAAACAAGGAGCGCAGCCGCCGGCCGGTTCCGTTGTCGGCGGTCGCTCGTCGAGCGAGAGGAGCATCGTGGCTGTCGTAGAAGCTGAAACTCACAAGGCGCTAGCCGGGCTTTCCGCCGGCGACATCGAAGTTCTTGAGGGCGCCGTCGGTCTGCGCGAGTTGAATCGTGCAGGGAGCGGGTTAGACGCTCGCACGTTTGCGCTCGTCAAGCTGGCGACGTTGATCGCGCTCGACGCCCCGCCGGCGTCCTATGCGTGGCAGATCGCCAACGCTTTGGAGGAGGGCGTCACAGCGGAGGACTTCCTCGGCGTACTCAAGGCAGTCGCGCCGCAGGTCGGGGGGCCACGGGTCATCGCAGCCGCGCCGGAGATCATGCTTGCGATGGGACTGGCGATCGACGAAGAAGGGCAGGCATAGCGATGCCGCTGTTCAGACGTCGTCGCCCGCTACTGCGCGCGGCCGCGGTCGGAGGCGGGGCATATGCGTTCGGAAAGCACAGGCAGCGCAAGGAGGAGGAGCAGCAGGAGCAGGCCTACTACGAGGGTCAGCAATCGGCTGTGCCCGCGGCGGCCCCACCCCCCGCCGCGCCCGCGCGGCGCGAGCTCACTGCGGACGACACGCAGCGCCTCGGCGAGCTCGGGAAGCTGCATGAACAGGGGGTCCTCACCGACGAGGAATTCGCGCACCAGAAGGCGAGCATCCTCGGGATCTAGCTGACCCGCTACGACGCAGGGTCGCGGCGCGGGTGCTGGCCATTCGCGCCGGTTCTCCCCGATCCTCAACCGAAATGGAGCAGACGATGGCTGACGACAGGAGGAAGAGGAGGGCCGCGGAGTTGATCGAGCCGTTACGAGTCAAGCCCGGCTCGAAAGTCACCCTTGGCGAGGACTTCGATCCGTCGTTCAAGGCTGGGGTCAGGAAGAAGAAGGAGGGCGTCGCGCTGCTACAGGGCGGCGTGCAGCTGCTCGCCGAGGACGGGATCCGGGTCGTGAAGCTGTTTCTCAACCTCTCCCAGGAGGAGCAGAGGATCCGGTTCCTGCGACGCCTGGATCTGCCCGATCACAACTGGAAGTTCGCGGCCGCGGACGTCACCGAGCGCGAGCACTGGGAGGACTACCAGAAGGCGTTCTCCGAGATGCTGTCACACACGAGTACGGAATGGGCGCCGTGGTACGTCATACCCGCCGACCGGAAGTGGTTCGGTCGGATCGGCGCCGGGGCCGTGATAGTGCACACGCGGATGGAGGCCGATCCTCTGTTCCCGACCGTCAGCAAGAAGCAGCGCGACGGGCTGGTTCAGATCAAGCGAGAGCTGGAGGCCCAGGCGCCCGACGGCGCCCACGCCGACCCGTTCGAGCACGACGCGAGTTCCTGACCGACGGGTCGGCGGCCCATGGCCTCGCGCTCGCTTCCCGGGATCCGTGCGCTGGCGAGTTATCGGAAGTCGTGGCTGCGCAGCGACGTGGTCGCCGGCGTCGTACTGACGACGCTGCTCGTGCCGCAGGGGATGGCGTACGCCGAGCTCGCGGGTCTGCCGGCGATCACGGGTCTCTACACATCGATCCTGTGCCTGATCGGGTACGCCGTGTTCGGGCCCTCGCGGATCCTGGTGCTCGGCCCGGACTCATCGCTCGGGCCGATGATCGCGGCGACGATCCTGCCGATCGTCGGTTCGGACGGCAGTCCCGCGCGCGCGATCGCACTGGCGTCGATGATGGCGCTGATCGTCGGTGGCTTCATGATCCTGGCCGGAATCGCGAAGCTCGGCTTCATCGCCGACCTGCTGTCCAAGCCGACGCGGATCGGTTACATGAATGGGCTGGCGCTGACGATCCTGATCGGACAGCTCCCGAAGCTGTTCGGATTCTCGACCGACGCCAACGGCTTGATCAACGAGGCGCACGCGTTCATCCACGGGCTCGCCTCGGGTGAGGCAGTCGGCGCGGCCGTCGCGATCGGGCTGGTCAGCCTCGCGCTGATCTTCGCGCTCGGTCAGTGGCTGCCGCGGGTTCCGGGCGTGCTGGTGGCAGTCGTCATCGCGATCGCCGCGGCATCGGTGTTCGACCTGGCGAGCCACGGCGTCTCGCTGGTGGGCGAGCTTCCCAAGGGGTTCCCGCCCCTCACCGTGCCGAACCCGGTGTCGGATCTTCCCCTACTCGTCGCCGGAGCGCTCGGGATCGTGCTCGTCGCGCTCGCCGACACGATCTCGACCGCGTCGGCGTTCGCCGCCCGCACCGGCCAGGAGATCGACGGGAACGGCGAGATGATCGGCATCGGCGCCGCGAACGTCGCTGCCGGCTTGTTCCAGGGATTCCCGGTGAGCACGAGCGGCTCGCGGACCGCGGTCGCCGAGCAGGCCGGCGCGAAGACGCAGCTCACGGGTGTGGTCGGCGCGGCCCTGATCGTGTTGATGCTCGTGCTCGTCCCGGGGCTGCTCAAGAACCTCCCGAATCCGACGCTCGCCGCGGTGGTGATCGCGGCGTCGCTGTCGCTGGCCGACATACCTGGGACCGTGCGGCTCTGGAAGCAGCGCCCCATCGAATGCTTGCTGTCGATCGCCGCTTTCCTCGGCGTGGCCCTGCTCGGCGTGCTTGAAGGGATCGCGGTGGCCGTGGCGCTGTCGATCCTGAACGTGTTCCGGCGGGCCTGGCGGCCGTACCAGACGACGCTCGGCCGAGTCCCCGGGCTCTCCGGACAGCACGACCGTCACCTGCATCCCGAGGCCGAGAACCTGCCCGGCCTCGTGATCTTCCGGTTCGACGCCCCGCTGTTCTTCGCCAACGCCCGAACGTTCCGCGACCAGATCCGGACGCTCGCGGCCGCCGATCCGCGACCGCAGTGGATCGTGATCGCCGCCGAACCAATCACCGACGTCGACACCACCGCTGCCGACATGCTCACGGACCTTGACGAGGAGCTCAACGCGAAGGGCACCTCGCTGGTGTTCGCCGAACTCAAGGATCCGGTTCGCGCCAAGCTCGAGCGCTACGAGCTGATCGGACCGCTCGACCCGGAGCACTTCTTCCCGACGCTCGACGCCGCGGTGGAGAGCTTCCGTGAGAAGACGGGCGCGGAGTGGGTGCCGGCACCCCGTTAGTGGGTGTATCGGCACGAGTGTTAGATATTTACTTAACCCATTCGGGGCATAGACAGATAGCTTCCGCTGCGAAAAGCTTTGCACTCGCCACGGCTTGGTAGCGCAACTGGAGAGGGGACCCGGTGCCTGCCGGATTGCGGCTAGCCGACGAGTTGCCGCCTTTGGCGGAGGCGAAGCTGGCCGCACCGCGGCAGCGCGGGGGAATGGTTCGCCGGCCGCATCTCGAGCAGGCTCTCGAAACCGGGGCCGAAGCCGCCATGACTCTGGTCGCCGCTCCGGCCGGGTACGGCAAGACCACGGCGGTGCGCGCCTGGGCGGAGCACTCTGGCAGCGCCCTCGCGTGGGTGACGCTCGACGCGGGCGATAATGAGCCCGCCCGGTTCTGGGCGTACGTCGCGACCGCCGTGGATCGCGTCCGAGACGGTCTCGGCCGCCGCGCGCTCAAACGGCTGCGCGCGCCGGGATTCGGAGTCAAGGTCGCGGTCGACGAGCTCATGAACGGGCTCGCGGGCTTCGGCCGGCCGGTCACGCTCGTACTCGACGACCTCCAGACGGTCACCGACACGGACTGCCTGGCGTCGCTCGGCTACGCAATCGAGCGGCTCCCGCGAGCGGCGCGCCTGATCGCCATCACGCGAGCCGACCCGGCGCTCGAGCTCGCGGGGCTGCGAGCACGGGGGGGTCTCAGCGAGGTTCGCGCCCGCGAGCTCGCGTTCACGGTCGCCGAAGCCCGCGAGCTGCTGGTTGATCGCGCCGGGCTCGAGCTCGACGACGAGCAGATCGAGATTCTGCGGAACCGGACCGAGGGTTGGCCGGCCGCGCTCTACCTGGCCGCGCTGTGGCTCCGATCGGTCGAGGATCACGACCAAGCGGTGCTCGAGTTCGGCGGCGGGCATCGTCACGTGGCCGAGTACCTCAGCCACGAGGTGCTCGCGTCGCTGGACGCGGGCCGCCGCTCGTTCCTGCTGCGCGCGGCCGTGCTCGGGAGCTTCACCGCGGAGCTTTGCGACGCCGTGCTCAACCGTTCAGACTCTGCGACTGTGCTCGGCGAGCTCGAGGAGTCGAACATGTTCGTGCAGAGCCTCGAGCGCCGGGAGTGGTTCCGGGTACACGCGCTGTTCGCCGAGTTCGCGACCGCCCAGCTCGGTGCGGTGGAACCGACCGTCCCGCGGACGATCCACCGGCGCGCCGCCGAATGGCTCCGTACGCGGGGTCTCGGCGTCGAGGCATTCCAGCACGCGGCGGCCGCCGGTGACCTCGACGTGGTAGCGGAGCTCCTCAGCGAGGATCACCTCGCGCTGATCCGGAACGGCCGGTCAGGGACGCTGCTGCGCTGGGCTCAGGCACTCCCCGACGACCTCTTGATCGAGCATCCCGACGCGGCAGTCGGGGCCGCTACGGCCGCGCTGCTCGTCGGCGGGATGACCCGCGAGCGGCGTCGGTTCCTCCGGCTGGCGGACCGCGCCAAAGCCAAGCATCCCGAGCGAGTCGGTGCCTACGAGGAATGCGTGACCGCGATGCTGCGCGCCGCAGGACTCGACGGCGGGGTCACCGAGGCCGTGGTCGAGGGTTACCGGGCAGTCGAGCTCGCTCGGAGAAGCGTCGACGAAACGTTGGTCGCAGCACTCGCGGCACTCGCTCGCGCGTTGTATTTCGCGGGAGAGCTCGACGGAGCTCGGAGCGCGGCAGCCCGTGCAATCGAGCACCCTGACACAGCCCGGCGGCCCCCCGGCGTCGCGGTTGCGCACGCGGTCATCGCCCTCGTCGCCGCCGATCGGCGTCGCCTCGCAACGGCTCGCGACCACGCCGAGGTGGCGCGCGCGCTCGTCGGCAGGATCACCAGCAGCAGAAGCTGGCTGGGAGGGACCGTAGCCGAGGCGTTCGGCGCCGTGCTCGCGGCCGAGGGTGACCTAGCCGGGGCCGAGCGCGAGTTCTCCTCGGCCGAGCGCTACCTGGACGACGACGTCGCGACCGTGCCCCACGCGCGTCTTCTCGTGCGCCTTGCCGATATCCGCCGTCGTCGCGGACGGCTGGACGAAGCCGATGGAACCCTCCGCCGTGCCCGTGAGGAGCTGGCCGAGCTTGGCGACAGCGGGGCGGTGCCGGTGTTCGCCGACGAGGTCGCGAGCGAACTCGAGCAGGCGCGGGGTCAAGCAGGCGCAGGCGAGATCCTCGAGCTACCCAGCGAGGCTGAGGTCGCGGTGCTCCGGCTGCTGTCGAGCGACCTGTCGGTGCGAGAGATCGGAGCTCAGCTGTTTCTCTCGCCGAACACCGTTAGGTCGCATGTCCGGTCGATCTATCGGAAGCTGCGGGTGGGCTCGCGGGACGACGCGGTCGCGAGGGCCGAGGCCGTCGGGCTCTTGAGCGGAACGCAATCACCCAGGTGATCCGGGCTGACATGCGTGGATGCTCGATCGCATCTGTAACCGTAGGTCCCATGAGTGGAGGTGGAACGTATCGACTCGAGGTCCAGGGTCACATGGGTGATCTGATCGGACGTTCGTTCCCGCGCATGCGGATCGTGTACAAGAACGGCAACACGGTCCTCGTGGGTCCCGTCCGTGATCAGGCGGAGCTCAACGGGCTCTTGCAGCACTTCCTTCAGATGGGCGTCACGCTCGTGAGCGTGACCACCGTCGACGAGCCGTCGCTGAGGTAGAACCCGCTGGACCTCGCCGCTCTGGTGGTCGGGGCTCGCCGCGCTCGGGTCCTTCTGGGCCCGGGCGTTCCTGCCCTTCACGTTCGGGACCCTCGCGACCGTGTTCCACGCCTCGTTCCTGACGACGCTCGCGACCGATGTGGCCACCCGGAACGGGACGTTCATCGCGACCACGGTCATTCTTGCCGTCGCAGCGCTCGTGACGCTCGGCGGCACGCGGCTCGCCGCGCGCGTCGCGTTGTGGTCGGTGATCGCCGGCGTAATCGCGATCGTGCTCGTCCTCGTCGAACTCCTCGTTCACTCCCCCGGCGATGTGCAGCGCGCGTTCGATCACGCCTCCGGAGCGGTCGGCACGTACGTCCGAGTCGGGGGGGAGGCGAGCGCGTACGGCTGGCATGCCGGGCACACATTCTCGGGCACGCTCGCTGCACTCCCCTACGCCTTCTTGATCTTCGCCGGCTACTGGTACACGGCGTTCGTCGGCGGCGAGGTCAAGCGTCCCGCCCGTATCCAGCTGCTCAGCACGGTGGTCACGATCGCGGCGAGCGTGCTCCTGCTTGCGGTGGCATGGATAGCAGTGGAGCGCGCCGCGGGTGGCCGGTTCACGGAGGCGGCGTATTTCTTGGCCGGACATGCCCCCGCCGCCTACGCGAAGCTGACGCCGGTCGGCGTGAGTCCGCACGGGCTCGCGGTGCTGCTGGCCGATCCCTTGACCAAAGTGATCATCGCGATCGGGTTCCTCGGGTGGCTGTTGCCCGTTCCGATCGTGTTCCTCATGGGAATGTCGCGCGTGCTGTTCGCTCTGTCGTTCGATCGCGTGCTCCCCGAATCGGTGGCCTCGGTCACGAGTCGCCGGCACACCCCCGCGTTTGCGCTGCTCGTGAACATCGCGATCAGCGAGGTGTTCCTGGCGCTGATCGTCTACGACCAGGGCTTCGCCCAGGCGTTCCGCAACGCGAACCTCGTCGCGCTGGTCCTGTCGACGTTCGCCTGCCTGGCAGTCATCGTGTTGCCGTTTCGCCGCCGCGACCTGTATGCCACGTCGCCGAAGGTGATCCGCGGCTCGTGGCTCGGCGTCCCGCCGATCGTGTGGGTAGCGATGCTCGGCGCCGCATTCTGCGGCACCGGCGTATATCTGGCGCTGACCAAGGGCCAGTACTCGGGCGGGTACACGACCGTGTCGGTCATCTCACTCGCGGTCATGCTGCTCACCGGCCCGGTCCTGTACGCGGCATCCCGCTACGTCCGCCGTCGCCAGGGACTCGACATCGCGCTCGCGATGCGGGAACTGCCGCCGGAATGAGTCGCTAGCGCAAAGGTGCGTGCTCGAGCTGCCGTAGCCGGCGCTACGCCGTTCATCCGGACGAACTGCGTCAGTCCGGCGGTGGCGGCGGTGGTGGTGGCGGCGCCTGACCAGGGTCCGGAGGGCCCGCCCTCCTGTTGCGTTGTCTCCGGCGAATGGCAAAGAAAGCGGCGGCGGCGCCCGCGGCCACGCCGGCCCCGATGAGCACCCACGCCCAGCCGGGAAGGCCGCCCGACTCCGAGGAGCTGTTGTCCTTGGACGCCGCTGCGGCTGCGGCAGCCGCCGCAGCCCCAGCGTGGTTGGAGGAAGTGGTCGTGGACGTTGGCGTCGTCGTCGTGTGACTTTGGGTCACGGTCGTCGTCGATGTCGGCCCCGTGACGGTTTGGGTCTTGGTGGTGGCCGTGATCGTGGTGGAGCGTGTCGGCGTCGTGGCCGATTCAGTCTTGGTGACCGTCTTGGTCGTCGAGGTCGGGGCCGTGCTGGAGGTGGCGGTGGCGGTCTTCGCCGTCTTGGCCTTGGTCGTCGTTTCGGTGGGAGCGGCCGGCGAGCTCGCGCTCGCCGTCGTGCTCGTTATCTGCGTCAGGGTCTTCGAGAGGTTGCTCGCGATGCTCGATGCACCGCCTGAACCGCAACCCGCGATGAGGACTATGACCAAACCGGCGAGCGCGATCTTGAGCATTGGCTGCGCCGATCCGCTAACTCTCATCTCTGTCACCCTCCTGCGGATCAGAGGCGCTTGACGGGTACGGCGGCATCGCCGCCGGCTCGGTCGTCGCGATTAGCGCATGACCGCTCTTGCTGAACCGCATCGCGAGCCTCCCGATCCCAGTCTGCTCATGGCGTCAGGCTAGGCGGACGCCGTGTGGGGCCGGTACCGGACCGCGGTGATTCACCTGGGTGAACCTGAAATGACGGTGGACACGCGGTGTTCACAGCTGGCGTTATGTGCGGGCCGTTCATGGGGCTCGGGTTGTGGCTCACCGCGGTTTGCGTTCACCCAGGTGATTCGCCGCGCCGAGTGCTTGGTCGGGGCCTGCCGACGTACGCTGCGTCCGGGTCGCCATGAGCGTCGCTACACAGCCCACCCCGGAGGTGTCGTGGTACAGCGTTGCCGCGCAGGACGCGGCTGCGCAACTCGGAGTCGACCCCACCGCCGGGCTCGACTCCGGAGAGGTCGACCGGCGTCTCGCTGAGTACGGACCGAACGAGCTGCGCAAGGAACCGCCTCCGAGTCTATGGGTGGTTGCTCGCGCCCAGCTGTCCAACCCGATGAACATCATGCTGCTGATCGTCGGCGCAGCCAGCTTCGCGATCGGGCAGATCCCGACCGGGGTTGTCGTGACCGCGCTGGTGACGTTCAACGTCGTGATGGGCTCGAACCAGGAGCTGAAGGCGCGCGCCAGCGTTGACGCGCTGGCCAAGCTCCAGGTGCCGCATGCACGCGTCCGGCGTGGCGGCGCCGTTGAGGAGGTCGAGTCGACTCAGCTGGTGCCGGGTGACGTCATGCTGCTCGAGGCGGGTGATGTGGTCCCCGCGGACGGCCGGATCGTGACCTCGGCAACCCTGGAGCTGCAGGAGGCCGCATTGACCGGGGAGAGCGCGCCGGTCGCCAAGGACGGCGCGACCGTGCTCGACGGCGACACCGTGCTTGGGGATCGCACGAACCTCGTCTTCCAGAACACGCAAGTCACCCGCGGGACCGCGACCGTCGTGGTGACGGCCACCGGCGGCGCCACGCAAATGGGCAAGATCGCCGACATGGTCACCTCGACGCAACGTTCGAGGTCGCCACTGCAAAGGGAGCTCGACGGGATGACCAAAGCCTTCGGGCTCGTCGCCTGGCTCGCCGTCGCGGTGATCGCGATCTTCGGAATCGTCCGGGGTCAGGCGTTCGACACGCTTGTGCTCCTGTGCGTCTCGACCGCAATCTCCGCGATTCCCACCGGCCTGCCGACGTTCGTGCAGACGATGCTCTCCTCCGGCGCCCAGCGGCTGGCCAAGTCCAAGGCGGTCGTCAAGTCGCTGACCGACGTCGAGACGTTGGGTGGAACGACCGTGATCAACAGCGACAAGACCGGCACCTTGACGCTGAACGCGATGACCGTCACCAGAATGCTGGCCGGCGGCGAATGGTTCGGGGTCGAGGGAGGGGGGTACGCCAAGACCGGAGCGATCCTCGGCGTCGCCGGGGCGGATGTCCCGGACTTCCGCAACCTCGCGCTGGGCCTTGCGCTCTGCAGCGACGCGACAGTGGGCGACGACGGATCGGTGATCGGCGATCCGACCGAGGCAGCTCTGGTCGTACTCGCGGCCAAGATGGGCGTTGACGCCGAGGAGACCCGTGCCGCTCTCCAGCGCCGCGCGGAGGTGCCGTTCGACTCCGAGTACAAGTTCATGGCGACCTTCCACGACCGGCCGGAATGGATCAAGGGACCACTCCTGAAGTCCCCGCACTTCATGACCGTGAAGGGCGCCCCGGACATCGTGATCGGGCTCTGCGGCCGTGCGCTCTGGCACGGGCAGCCGATCCCGATCGCTGAGGCCCGCGACGAGATCCTGGAGGCCAACCGGCAGCTTTCCGAGAAGGGACTGCGCGTCCTCGCTTTCGCCTCACGCGACCTCGACGACGCAGCGATGTCCGCGGGGATCGCCGATCCGATGGCGTCGGTAACCGATCTGGTTCTGGTGGCGCTCGTCGGGATCATCGATCCGCTCCGCAGCGAGGCCAAGGACGCCGTCCGCGTGGCCCTCGACGCCGGCATCGATGTCCGAATGATCACCGGCGATCACACGATCACCGCACGGGCGATCGCCGATCAGCTCGGGCTTGGTCCCGGCGTGCTCACGGGCACCGAACTCCAGCGTCTGCCCGACGAGGAGCTGATCGCGCGGCTCCCGAACCTGCACGTGTTCGGCCGGGTCGCGCCGGAGGACAAGCTCCGGCTGGCGAAGCTCATGCAGGAGTCCGGTGACGTCGTGGCGATGACCGGCGACGCGGTCAACGACGCGGCGGCGCTCAAGCAGGCGGACGTCGGCGTCGCGATGGGAAGCGGCTCGGAGGTATCGAAGCAGGCGGCCAAGATGGTCTTGACTGACGACAACTTCGCGACGCTGGTGCGCGCCGTCGACCTCGGGCGCGACATCTACCGCCGGATCACGTCCTACGTGAAGCTCCAGCTGACGATCCTCTCATCGGTTCTCCAGCTCATGCTGCTAGCCACGATCTTCAACATCAACGGCGGCGTCGCCCTGTTTCCGATGCAGCTGCTGTTCTGCAAGTTCTTCGTCGTCGTCACGGTCGTGATCGGCTTCATCGTCGACGTCCCCGATCCAGGTGTGATGCAGCGCCCGCCACGCAAGCCCGGGACGAAGATCGTCAACCAACCTCAGATCATCCGGTGGGTCCTCAGCGGATTCGTGGTCGCGCTCACCGCCCTGCTCGTGCTGGACCTCGGACCTGACAAGCCGAGCACCACGCACGCCTCGGTGTCGATGACGATGGCGTTCGCGGTCGTCGCGTTCACCGCGGTGAACCTCGGTGTGGTGATGCGACGCGAGCGCCAGGCGCCGTGGTCCTCGCCGGTGTTCCCATACATGGGCTGGATCATCCTCGGCTGGGCGCTCGCCTGGGCCGCGGTCGAGCTACCCATGCTTCAGCGCCTGCTCGACACTGAATCGCTCAGCGGCGCCCAATGGGCAGTCGTGCTCGGCTTATCGCTGATCGCGCCCGCGCTCGTCTGGGCCGACAAGGTGATCCAGCTTCGCCGTGAGAGCAAGGCCCAGACCACCACCAAGCTCGGCGAGCCGATTTCAGATTCACCCGGGTGAACCGGGCGCGGCATCGGGTCGTGCGCAGCCGGCGTGCGTAGGCTGCGGCCGAATCAATTCCTAGTGAGGAGACAGGCTCTATGGCGACGCTCGTCGCGATCGGATATCCGGATCAGGTAACCGCCGAGCAGGCACGTGAGACGGTCGCGAAGTTGGAGGCGGACCTTGTCATTCAGGCCGACCAGGTCGCATCGATCTCCCGCGACCAGGACGGCAAGTATCACGTGCACACCTCGCATGGCGGATCGTCGGCCGGCGCGGGCGCATGGTGGGGTGGGTTCTGGGGCTTCCTGTTCGGGCTGTTGTTCTTCATCCCGTTCGCCGGTCTGGCGCTCGGGGCGGGTATGGGCGCCCTGTTCGGGCACTTCGGCGAGAAGGGGATCGACAAGGCCTTCCAGGAGCAGGTACGCGATTATCTGAAGCCCGGGACCTCGGCGTTGTTCATGGTGATCGAGCAGGTGACTCCCGACAAGGCGATCGCGGCGCTCCAGCAATACGGCGGCACGGTGATCAGGACCTCGCTGTCCGAGGAAGACACGCGGGACCTGCAGGCCGCACTTACGCCGCCGGTGGACGAGAGCGCCAAGTCCTAGAAACGCGCCGACGTCGCCCGAGTTGGCCTCGCTTCGGGCCCGGTTGGTGAAAGAGCTGCCCCCGATGGGACTCGTGCGGACGGTGATCTTCCACAGGTTTCCGCGTACGGGCACCGCACGATGGTTCGGGGACTACAGCGACTATGTGGAGACCGTCGACGCATTGATTGCCTCCGGAGCGTTGCCGGACCCGACCTTTCTGTGGTGGGACGTGCCGTTGCAGCCTGCGCTAGGAACTGTCGAGCTGCGGATGATGGACGCTCAGACGACGATCGCGGACACCGCTACGCTGATAGTGTTGGTCATGGCGTTGGCGCGAGCTGTGTTGGAGGGCGACGAGAAGGAGACTTCGGAGGCTCGTGTCAGTCCGGAGGTGCTCGCGGAAAACCGTTTCCTCGCCGCCCGAGACGGGTTGCAAGCCCAGCTGATCGAACCGGCCATGCGCCAACTCGGTTCTGCACGAACTGCCCTCGATGTCCTCGTGCGGAGGTGCCGTGCGCATGCCGACCCGGTCGGGCTTGTCGAACTTGACCCTGTCCTGCGGCTCGCGACCTCAGGGGGCGCGGATCGACAACGAGGCTGGGCCCGCGCCGGCGGGCTGGCCGGGTTGATTTCGAGGCTTACGCAGCGCGTTGCGCCATCCGGCATGCCGATCGGTCAGCCACCAGCATCGACGATGCAGATTCAAGACGCCGGTGGGCACAGCGTTGGCGGGGTGGGCATGGCGGATTGCGCATGACCGAGGCAGCGAGCACTGGCGCCTCCGAGCAAGCGGGGACCACGCGACGGCTCGCGATTCTGCTGGCGATGGCGATGTTCGTGCTCGTGGTCGACACGTCGCTGATGAACGTCTCGATCTCCGCGGTGATCCGCGACCTGCACACGACCGCCAGCGGCGTTCAGTCAGCGATCGCCTTGGAGGCGTTGGTATCTGCCGCGTTTATCTTGATCGGCAGCAAAATCGGCGATCTCATCGGCCGCAAGCGGGCGTATGTGCTCGGGTTGCTCGCGTATGCCATCGGCGCCCTGGCGATGGCGCTGGCCCAGAGCCTGACCGCGATCATCATCTTCTGGGCGATCGTGGGCGGGTTGGGCGCTTCGCTGCTGCTGCCCGCCATGCAGTCCCTGATCCACGGCAATTTCGAGGGAGACGAGCAGAAGAAGGCGTACGCGCTCGTCGGCGCGGCAGCGGCGATCGCCGCCGCCGTCGGACCTCTGCTCGGAGGATTCCTCACCACGTTCCTGTCGTGGCGCGTCGGGTTCCTACTCGAGGATCTCGTGATCGTGATCGTGCTCTCGCAGATAAAACTAATCCGCGACGTCCCGTATACGGGATCCCGGCAGATCGACCTGGTCGGCGCGGTGCTGTCGGTGCTGGGGATGGGTGGCGTCGTGGTCGGGATCCTGGTGTGGCAGGAGGGCGGCGAAGCGGTGGGGGCGCTGCTCGCGGTCGGCGCGGTCGGGCTCGGCGGCCTGGCGTATTGGCTGGTGCGACGGAAGCGCGAGCACAAGCCGGTGCTGATCGACCCGGACCTGTTCAAGTCGCCGCTCTACAGACTCGGGATCTCCGGGCAGACGCTCCAGCAGATCGCGCTCGGCGGAATGATGATCGCCCTGCCTCTCTACCTGCAGATGGTGCTCGAGTACAACGCGCTGCAGGCAGGCGTGTCGCTCGCCCCGCTGTCACTCAGCATGTTTGCGGTGGCGTTGCTCGCCGGAAAGAGGGCGGGAAAGCGGCGTCCGAGCAGCATCATCAGGGCAGGCTTCGGGCTCGTCGCGCTCGGGGTTGCGATCGTGATCCCGCTCGTCCCCAGGGTGGACTCCGGCTGGTACCTCGTGGTGCCGCTGCTGATCGCGGGATCGGGGTTGGGGCTGCTCGTCTCACAACTCAACAACTACACGCTGTCTCCGGTCTCGGAAGAGCGTGTGAGCGAGGCGGCGGGCGTGAACTCAGCAGGCGGGTCCTTCGGCCTGTCGTTCGGCCTCGCGTTCGCCGGGGCGATCATGCTGGCGACGCTGTCCGTCTCGTTCACCAACATGGCGGACGCGAGCAAAGTCTTGTCGCCGGCCGAGCAGCAGCAGGTGTCGAAGACACTCGAGCACGACGCCGAGATCATGAGCAACACCGCCCTCGCGCAACAACTGAAGGGGCAACCGCCGGCGACCCAGGACGAGATCATCCGCATCAATACCCACGCGAGGCACCTCGCCCTTCAGGTCGCACTGCTGATTCCGCTTCTGGCCGCGCTCGCCGGACTGTTCACCTCTTTCCGGATGATCCGCCTCCCAGACCCGAGGCCGTCGACCGCAGCCGAAGGCATGGCCCTCGGCTGACACACCCGAGACCGTGCGCCCCTTCTCCGGCCACTTCAGCTCCGCGGACTCCTAGCGGGCAGCGATGGGCGACATATTCCTGCTCGCGCTGGCGGCGGCACTCAACCCGACGTTGGTCGGCGCGTCGACCGTGATGATGCTCCTCCCGAATCCAAAGCGGCTGATGCTCGGCTACCTGCTCGGCGCTCTGATGACGAGCATCACGCTCGGGCTCGTGATCATCGCCAAGTTCGAGAGCTCGAGCGCGGTCCGCACGACCGAGAGCACGCTCAGCCCGGCGGCAACTTTGCTCCTCGGCGTGATCGCGCTAATCGGCGGTTTCGCGCTGAACCGGGGCCGCGACGAGGACGCGGCCGCCCGGCGCCGTGCCCGGAAGCAGGGCAAGGAACCACCTCGATGGCAAAAGGCCCTGCGCCGGGGCTCACCCCGGATCACGTTCGTCGTCGGTGCGCTGCTCACGCTGCCCGGCGGCTCGTACCTGGCCGGACTGAGCCGGATCGACAAGTTGAACTACTCAACTCCCGAGACGGTCGTCCTCGTCGTGGCATTCAACCTGATCATGCTGTCGCTGCTCGAGATCCCGCTGCTGGGGTTCGCGATCGCGCCGGACTGGACTGTCGCGACGATCGAGCGGACGAAGGTCTCGTTCAGCCGCAACGGTCGTAGGTTCGCGGTGACGATGCTCACGGTGCTTGGCACACTGCTCGTGGTCAAGGCGTTGATCGAGTTCCTGGACTGACATGTGAAGTGGGAGATCGCCATCGTTGCCGCGGCCGTTCTGGCCGTCGCCGGAGTGTCGCGGCGCCTGACCGGCACGGCGGTGACGTCTGCGATGGTGTTCGTGGCGATCGGCCTGCTCGTCGGGCCGCTCGTGCTCGACGGTGTGACCGCTGCTCCGACGGGCGCGACTGTCCGTCTGCTGGCCGAAGCGACCCTTGCCGTGGTGCTGTTCGCGGACGCCTCGCGGATCAAGTTGCGCGCGCTCGCACGAGAGTACGTCGTTCCGCTGCGCCTGCTCGGCGTAGGGTTGCCGCTCACGATCGTCGTCGGGGCTGCGCTGGCGGTTGCGATCTTCACCCAATTGAACCTGGCCGAGGCGGTCGTGCTCGCGGTGGTGCTCGCGCCGACTGATGCCGCGCTCGGACAGGCGGTGGTGACCGAGCCGCAACTTCCGTCGCGGATCCGGCAAGGCCTGAACGTCGAGAGCGGCCTCAACGACGGAATCTGCGTGCCGCTGCTGCTGATCGCGCTCGCGGTGGCGGACGTCGAGGACAAGACGACGAGCGGCCATCACGCGCTCAGCGTTGTGGCCGAGGAGATCGGATACGGGATCGTCGGAGGCGTGGTGGCTGGGTTGGCCGCGGCAGCGGTCGTGGCGGTCGCCTATCGCCGGAACCTGATCACCGGAGCGTGGCTGCAGGTCATCCCGATCGCCGGCGCGGCTCTGGCCTACGGCGTCGCGGTCGCCCTGGGTGGCTCAGGCTTCATCGCGTCGTTTCTTGCCGGCGGCATCTTCGGAGCGATCGTCAGTCAGGAGGCAGACGAGGCATCCCGCCTGAACGAGGAGCTCGGTGACCTCCTCGGTGGGGTCACGTTCCTGATCTTCGGCGCGGTGCTGCTCGGTCCGGCGCTCGAGCACCTGAGCTGGCAGATCGTGCTCTATGCCGTACTCAGTCTGACGCTGATTCGGTTGCTGCCGGTTGCGATCGCGATGATCCGCACGGGCGCAACGTGGCGAACCGTCGGGTTCGTCGGATGGTTTGGCCCGCGCGGTCTGGCGTCGATCGTGTTCGCGGTGATCGTGGTCCAGGAGGCACACCTGGCACATGCGCAGACGATCCTGCTCGCCTCCTATCTGACGGTCGGAATTTCCGTGTTCGCGCACGGGGCAACGGCGGCACCGCTGGCCAGCCGCTACGCGCGCTGGTACGAATCACACCCGGCCCATCGTCGCCCGGAGATGGAGAGCATCCCAGCAGCGCACCATCGCCCACGTGGCACGTCTAGGCCCAGCGGATGACCGGCGTTTCCCGATGGCGGGTCCGTCGCGGGCTTGGCCACGCGTCTTGCCTGGTGATCCGGGCAAACCTGCTCGAACATCGGCGGCGAAGACGCGTGTCGTTCGGCGCGCGACGAGGCGCTGGCCTAGCCGCCCGATCCCTACGATGGACGGATGGGAAAGCTGCTCCGCAGGATGACCGACCGCGATGAACTGCTCGCCGAATGGGATCGGTCCGACCTGGCGTCGGTCGAGAGCGCCGAGCGCGAGTACCGGCGGTGGCTCGATCAGGAATACGTGGCGGTCCGGAGCGACGACGGCGCGACCTACGAGCCGCTGACCGGCGACCGGCTGCCGGTCGACGCCCCCGAGGTAATTCTCACGACGGCGATGGGCGGCGGGTGAGCGATCCGGGCGCCGGCTACCGGATCCGGCGGCCCATCTCGCCGGTGTCGTAGCCGCCGAGCTCCTCGACGGCTGACCTGAACGCCGGCGAGTCGAGGAGCTCCCAGAACGAAGCGACTACTGGGTCCTCGAGCGAGGCGCGCTCGAGGACCAGATCGTAGGGCTCGCTCGTGACCGGCACGAAGTCGAGGTCAAACGCGCGCGCGGCGGCGAGCACCCCCATCCCGCAGTCGGCGCGATCCGATGCGATCGCGGCCGCCACCGCGAGATGAGTCGGCTCCTCGCGCCCGTAGCCGACGATCCCGTCCGGATCGATCCCCGCCCGGGCGAGCTCATAGTCGAGCAGCACCCGAGTCCCCGCGCCCCGCTGACGGTTCACATAGCGCAGACCGACGCGCGCAAGGTCCGCGACGCCACCCAAACCGAGCGGATTGCCAGGCGCGACCAGCAGCCCCTGCTGGCGCTGGACGAGGCGGACGACCGCGATCTCGCGGCCGCCAAGTACCTGATCGACGTAAGGCAGTGTGTACGCGCCTGTCTCGGGGTCGAGCAGGTGTGACCCGGCCAGGTGGCACAGCCCGTCGCGGAGGGCGATCAGCCCGCCCATCGATCCGACGTTGCCGGAGGCGAGTGTCACGTTCGGGTCGCGGGCGCGCAGCTGCGACGCGGCGAGGTCGAGGATCATGTCGTGGGACCCGATCGCGACGATCGTCCGCTCGATCTGGGTGAGGCTCCGAAGCAGCTCGATCTCGACGTCCTCGCCGGCGTGGTGGCCCTCAACGCCAGACGGCACGACCAGCAGCCCGTCGGCGCGAACCAGCGAGGTGAGCACGCCGGCGCCGCGCGGCAGCGGCGAGGCGACGAGCGCGCCGCCGACTCGCCCGAGCCGCACCCGCACCCAGTCGTCCATCCCGATTGTCGATGCGAGCTTGCGCGCGAGCCGGGCCTGCACGACCGGCCGCGCGATCGCCGATCCCCCTTCGAGCTGGGCGAGCAGCGGTGCGGCGAAGATGTCGAACGTGAGCGACGCCGACACCGGGTATCCGGGCGCGCCGAGCACCGGCGTCGCGTCGATAGCCCCGAGCACGACCGGATGGCCGGGCCGGACCGCGACGCCGTGGACGGCGAGCTCGCCGAGCCGATCGACCAGCGCCGCTGTGTAGTCGTCGCGGCCGGCGCTCGAGCCCGCGATCACGATCAGCAGGTCGCACTGCTTGACCGCGGCCGTGATCGCCTCGGCGATCCTGGCCTCGTCGTCGGGCTCGATCGGCAGCACCACGACCTGGCAACCGGCCTCGCGGGCCTGCCCGGCGAGCATCAGCGAGTTCGTCTCGAGCAGCTCGCCGGGCTCGAGCTCCGAGCCGATCGGACGCATCTCATCGCCGGTCGGCAGGATCGCCACGACCGGCTGGCGGTACACGCGGACCTCGGTGGCGCCCGCAGCCGCGGCCGCCGCCACGTCGACGGGTCGCAGGCGGTGGCCGGCCGGCAGCAGCAGTTCGGTGGCGCTGATGTCCTCGCCGATCGACCGCGTGTGCTGATAGGGAGCGACCGCCGAGCGCAGCTCGGCGCGACCGTCGACGTGGTGAACGTGCTCGCGCATCACGACCGCATCGAAACCGTCCGGCATGGGATCGCCGGTGTCGACAACCACAAACGCTTCGGAGCCGAGCAGCAGCGGCGTCGTTTCGCTCGCGCCGACGGTGTCGACGGCTCGGACCGCGATCCCGTCCATCGCGGCCGAGTCGAACGGAGGGGAGGAGCGCCTTGCCCAGATCGGCTCCGCGGTCACGCGCCCGAGTGCCCGCTCGAGCGGCAGCCTCACGTCCTGGAGCCGGGCCGGGCAGTCGCCGGCCGCGCAGCACCGGCGCCACTCCGCCTGCGCGCGCTCGAGCGGGACGTCACGGAGAAACGGGGTGGCGCGGCTAGCCATACGGGAACACCTCGACAGGTTCGCCGGCGGACAGGCCGTTCGCGTCCTCGGGCACGACCACGTAACCGTCGGCAGTAGTCAGGACCGACAGCAGTGCTGAGGACCCGAAGATCGGCTCCGCGAGGCCGTCTTCGCCAAGCCGCACTTGGACGAGGTCGAGGCGTCCGGCGGCGCTCGGGAGATCGCGGGCGAGTGTCGCGTGGATCGTTCCGACCACCGTCTCGATCGTCCAGCCGCCGGCACGGCGGACGAGCGGCATCCCGACCAGGCGGAACACGACGAGCGCTGAGCGCGGGTTGCCGGGCAGGCCGATGATCGGGATGCCGTCGCTATGCGCCAGCAACGTCGGCTTGCCCGGCTTGATCGCCAGCCCGTGGCACCACGTCTCCGAGCGCGGTAGCGCGGCGACGGCGCCCGCCGTCTGATCGCGCATCCCCACCGACGAGCCGGCGCAGATCACGACGAGGTCGCTCGCAGTCAGCGCCTCAGCTAAGGCTTCCGCGAGGGCGCCGTCGTCGTCGGAGACGATCGTCGGGGGTGCCGGCTCGCCGCCGGCCTCCCGCACGAGCGCGGCCACCGACACGCTCAACGCGTCACGGACCTGACCGGGCGCCAGCGCCGGCGTCTCCGGCGGCACGACCTCGTCGCCGGTGGCGAGGATCCTCACACGAGGGGCGGTGTGCACGGCGACCTCGACAACGCCGGCCGCGGCCAGCAGCGCCACGTCCTGCGCGCGCAGCGGGCGACCCGGGGGCGCGATCGCGGCTCCGGCGGCGACGTCCTCGTCGAACCTGACGACGTTCTCGCTCGGCGCCACCGGTCGGACGACCTCGACCGTGTCCGCGGTCGCCTCCTGCGTCTGCTCGATCATCACGACCGCGTCTGCGCCGGCGGGAAGCATCCCGCCGGTGGGGATCGCGACCGCGGCGCCCGATTCGACCGCGCCGTCGGCGACCGCGCCCATCCGGACCGCGCCGGTGACCCGCAGGTATCCCGGGATCGACTCCGAGGCGCCGTAAGTGTCCCGGGCCTGGACCGCATAGCCGTCGACGCTCGAGCGGTCAAACCCGGGCAGCGCATCCTCGGCGACAACCGCTGTATGCGGGACCCGCCCGTGGGCGGCCCCCAGCGGCACGGTCTCGACCGGGGTGATGTGGCCGGGGCGGAACTCCGCCAGCGCCTGCGACACGGTCTTGACCGTGAAGAATTCCCGCCCGGTCGTGGCCATCAGGAGAGGTCAGCCGGCGGTGGGCGTGCGCTGCAGCCGCAGGACGCTCATCACCGGCCCGAGCGCCACCTGCCCGAGCCCGCAGATCGACGTCAGCCGCAGCGTCTCCTCGAGCCTGTCGATGCGGTCGTCGATCGCGTCGGCGTCGTCGCCCCGCTCGAGCGCGTCGGTCAGGATGCGGTGGGCCTTGTGGGAGCCGACGCGGCACGGCACGCACTTGCCGCACGACTCGTTGCGGAAGAAGCGCAGCACGTTGGTGGCGGCCGCGAGCAGGTTCGTCCGATCGCCCATCACTACCACGGCGCCGGAGCCGAGCATCGATCCGGCCTCGGCCAGCGGCTTGAAGTCGAGCGGGACGTCGAGCTGGTCGGGGCCGAGGAAGTTCGACGAGGCGCCGCCGGGCTGAAACCCGCCGAGCTCGACGCCGTCGGGCAGCCCACCGGCGAGCTCGATCAGCTCGCGGGCAGTGGTCCCCATCGGCACGCAGTAGACGTCCGGGCTGGCGATGTCGCCGGAGATAGCGAAGAACTTCAATCCGGCGCCGCCGTTGACCCCCTGATCCTTCCACCACTCGGCGCCGCGCTGGAGGATGATCGGGATCGCGGCAAAGGTCTCGACCGAGTTCATCAGCGTCGGCTTACCCCAGAGCCCGTAGGTGGCGGGGAACGGCGGCTTGTTGCGGGGCTCGCCGCGGTGGCCCTCCATGCACTCGAGCAGCGCCGATTCCTCGCCGAGGATGTAGCCGCCCGGGGAAGTGAAGACGTCGATGTTGAGGTTCCGTCCCGATCCGAGTACGTCCTCGCCGAGGATGCCCTGCGCGCGGGCGGAGTCGAGCTCCGCGCGCACGGCGCCCTCCTCGGGGCCGTATTCGTGGCGGATGAACACCCAGCCCTGCTCGGCGCCGATCGCGAGCATGCCCGCAAGCATCCCCTCGATCACCAGGTGGGGCTGCTCGGCCAGGATCTGGCGGTCCTTGAATGTGCCGGGCTCGGACTCGTCGGCGTTGCAGATGACGTACTTGGGGTCGGCCTCCTGGCCGGCGACCATCTCCCACTTGGAGCCCGTGGGGAATCCGGCGCCCCCCATTCCGCGCAGCCCCGCGTCCCGGAGTGTCCCGATCGCGTGCTCGAGCACCCCGCCCATGCCCACCAATCCGGATTCCTCGATCACCTCGATGGTCTCGTGACCGCCGAGCTTTCCGGCGATAAGCCGGCGCACTAGGGCGTAGCTCGGCAGATCAGGGTCCGCGGCGTACGGGTCGTTCGGCCACGATCGCGGTGGCGTCTTCGCGCGCGCGGGCGGCTCCTCACCGTCGAGCGCCTGCTGCACAGCCTCGGGAACGTCGGCGGCGCGGACAGGCCGCTCCTCGACGGTCGCGGCCGGGGCGATGTCACACCGCCCGATGCACGAGACCTCGCGGACCTCGATCTCGACGCCGTCGCCGTATCGCTCGTGGATCGCGGCGATCTGCTCGTCCGCGCCGTGGAGCCAGCACGACAGGTCGCGGCAGACCGTGACCTCAACCTTGGGAGGCGCGGCCGTGCGGAAGTGCGGATAGAAGGTGATTAGTCCTTCGATTTCGTACAGCGGCCGGCGCGTGTCGCGGGACAGGCGGACCAGTTCCTCGGGCGGGAGCCAGCCGTGCTCGCGCTGGATCGCGTTCAGCGACGGGATCAGGCTCGGACCGGGGAACTTGCCGGCGCGCGCCTCCCGGCCGGGGACGCGGCCGTTCGTGACCGCCATCAGTCGGCTCCCGCGGACCCGTTCCCGTTCGTAGCGGGTTCGATCTTCACCGCGCAGAACTTGAACTCGGGGATCTTCCCGACGGGGTCGATCTCGTCGATCGTCAGCAGGTTCGCGGCCGCCTCGCGGAAGTGGAACGGGATAAAGCAGTTGCCCGGCGCCTCCTTGTGCGACACCTTGACCTCGAGCGCGATCGTCCCGCGACGCGAGCTCACCCGCGCCATCGCGCCGTCGGCCAGCCCGCACTCGGCCGCGTCCGCCGGGTGCATGTACACCTCCGGTCGGGGCTGGATCGCGTCGAGCGCGAACGAGCGACGCGTCATCGAGCCGGTGTGCCAGTGCTCGAGCAGCCTTCCCGTGTTCAGCACGAACGGGTACTCGTCGTTGGGCAACTCTTTGGCCGGGAGCCACTCGGCCGGTACGAGGTGGGCGAGGCCGTCGTCGGTGTTGAACTTCTCGGTGAACATCACGACGGTCCCGTCGGAGTTTTCGGGATCCGGGTTCGGGTACAGCTTGCCGGTCAGCCCGAGATTGTCGTAGCTGAGGTTCGCATAGCTCGCCATCACCGAAACCATCTCCTCGAACACCTCTCGGGGCGAGCCGTAGTTCCAATCCAGCCCGACCCGCCGCGCGATCTCCTGCACGATCTCGTAGTCCACGCGCGCATCGCCGGGCGGATCGAGGACCTTCCGTCCGAGCTGGACGCGACGGTCGGTGTTCGTGTACGTGCCGTCCTTCTCCATGTAGGAGGAGGCGGGCAGGATCACATCGGCGAACTCGGACGTCTCGGTCAGGAAGATGTCCTGCACGCACAGGAACTCGAGCGCGGATAGCGCCTTGCGGACCTTGTTGATGTTCGGATCCGACAGGAACGGGTTCTCGCCCATCATGTACATCCCGCGCACCCCGCCTTTCAGAGCCGAGCCGATGATCTCGGTCACCGTCAGGCCCTTGACCGCGTCCAGGTCGGTCTCACCCCAGGCCTTCTCGAAGCGGGCCCGCGTCGCCTCGTCGGCGACGCCCTTGTAGTCCGGATAAAACATCGGGACCAGCCCGGAGTCAGAGGCGCCCTGGACGTTGTTCTGCCCCCGCAAGGGGTGCAGCCCAGCGCCCTCGTGGCCGACGTTGCCGGTGATCGCGCACATCGCGATCAGGCACCGCGCGTTGTCGGTGCCCGTCGTGTGCTGCGAGATGCCCATCCCCCAGTAGATGATCCCGGCGCTCGCCTCGCCCCAGGCCCGCGCGACCCGGCGGATCTGCTCGGCGCTGACGCCGGTGATCTGCGCCCCGCGCTCGGGTGGGTAGTCCTTGACGGTGTCCGCGAGCGCCTCGAAGTTTGAGGTTCGGTCGCGGATGAACTCTTCGTCGATGAGCCCGAGGCGGATGATCTCGTGCATCACCGCGTTGTAGAACGCGACGTCGGTGCCAGGCTTGAGCTGGCAGAAGATGTCGGCGTGGTCGGCGACCTTGTCGGCGCGCGGATCGACGTAGATGATCGTCGTGCCGGCGCGGCGCGCCTGCTTGAAGAACGACGACGCGACCGGATGATTCGCGGTCGCGTTCGAGCCGGTGATGATGATCACATCGGCGTTGACCACGTCGCCGTACGTGGTCGACACCGCGCCCGAGCCGATCCCCTCGAACAACGCCGCGACGCTCGACGCGTGGCACAGGCGCGTGCAGTGGTCGACGTTATTGGTATGGAAGCCCGTGCGGATCAGCTTCTGGAAGAGGTAGGCCTCCTCGTTGGAGCACTTGGCCGACCCGAACCCCGCGATCGCCCCGGGTCCACCGTCGGCGTAGATCTCCGTCAGGCGCCGCGCTACGAGGTCGAGCGCCTCGTCCCAGCTCGCCTCGCGGAACGACGGCATCACCTGGTCGTAGTCCACGAGTCCGCCGGGCTTGCGCCGTCGCTCCGACCGTCCACCGGCCTCATCGCCGCGCACGTCCATCGACAACGGGCCCTTCGGGTAAGCGTCCTCGCGCCGGATCAGCGGCTTCGTGAGCCGCTGCGGGGAGGCGGCGTAGTCCCAGCCGTAGCGGCCCTTGACGCACAGCCGGCCCTTGGACCCGGGCTGCGCGCGGCCCTCGGCGAACGCGATCGCCTTGCGCTCGTCGTCGACGTTGTAGGTGAGCGCGCAGCCGACGCCGCAGTACGGACACACCGTGTCGACCTGGCGGAGCTTCTCGCGCGGCTGGATCGGCACGCCGCGAATCGGCTTGTTCGTGAGCGCACCGGTAGGGCACGCCGCCACGCACTCGCCGCAAGTCACGCACGAGGACTCGCCCATCGGCTGGTTGAGGTCGAACGCGATCCGGGTCGTGTAGCCCTTCCCGCTTCGGCCGATCACGTCATTGCCCTGGATGTCGTCACACGCGCGCACGCACCGGTCGCACAGGATGCACGCGTCGTGGTTGACCGAGATCACTGGATTCGAGTCATCGACGCCCCGGCCCTGCCCCTGAGGGACGGCATCGCTCTTCTCGAGGCCGTACTGACGCACGAGCACCAGCAACTCGTTGTCGGCGGTCGTCGTCTCCTTCGGGTCGTGCTCCGGATCGGGCTGGTCCGAGAGCAGCAGCTCGGTCAACATCGACCGCTGCGCATCGATCCGCTCGCTCGTCGTGGTGACCTCCATGCCCTCCTCGCAGGGGCGCACGCACGCCGCGGCGTACACTCGCGCGCCGACGTCGACCACGCACATGCGGCACACCCCGACCGGGTCGTAGCGATCGTCGTGGCACAGCACCGGAATGTCGATGCCGAGCTGCTTGGCGGCGTCGAGGATCGTCGTCCCGTCCGGGACCGTCACCGCCTGGCTGTCGATCGTCAGCGAGACGTTCTTGGTGATCGCCGGGGTTATCGTCGTCGTAGCCACTTGAGACCTCCACTATCCCACTTTTGCACCGATTGGTTCGGAGCCCACAAGTCCGTCTAACGACAGCTCGCCGACCGTCACCGCACTGGGCACGCCGGTCCCGTCGAGACCACGGCCGCGGTAATACGAGTCGATCATCGCCTCGAGGCGGCTCGCGGTCAACGTCGCGGTCCGGCCCGACTCGAGCTCGAGCGATTCGGACAGGAACCGCTCCGGGAGCCAATCCTCCGCGCGGGTCCACCCCTCCCGCAGATTGAACAGCCGCTTGGCCAGCACGATCCGGCGCGCGGTGATGGCGAGCTCGTCCGCGTCGACATCCCAGCCTGTGACCATCTCGAGCAGCCTCGCCCACTCCGGGAACGGCTCCTCGAACACGCCGCGCAGGAACTTGCACAGGATCAGCGAGTCCATCACCGCGGCCCGGTTCTCAGTCTCGATCGCGCCCGCGACATGAGGCTCCCCGCCGGCAAGGCGGTCATGTGCGCCGGACAGATCTGCCTCGTACGCGCCCGAGCGGTTGTGATCGGCTCCTCGCGCATTGACCGCCAGCCCGAGCGCCATCGCCTGCAGCGTCCGCGGCTCGTACCCAGGCAGCTCGAGACCCTTGACATGCGCGGCGAACGCGTCCGATCCGCGGCCAACGACCTGCGAGGCGGCCCGTGAGCCGAGTGACAGCAGATCGCCCAGGCCCTCGCGCGCGCCGATCTCCTCGATCGCCCGGAGCAGCGCCTGGGGGTCTCCGAAGCGGAGCCAGGGCGCGTCGATGAGGCCCTTCTCGGCGCATTCCATCGCCCACGCGATTGTGCCGCCGGTCGAAATCGTGTCCAGCCCGAGCTCATCGCAGCGCGAGCTGGCCGCGATCACCGCGTCGGCGTCGCTCACTCCGCACAGCGGGCCGAGCGCGAACACGTTCTCGTACTCCATCCTGGTCTTCTTGCCGCCCGGCCCCTTATAGATGTGCTCGCACCCGATCGAGCACGACGCGCACGAGTTTCGCGCGACCTGTCGCAGCTCCGCGATCTCCTCCGCTCCGAGCGCCGGCGCCCCCTCGAACCTGGCGGCGGAAAAGTTCCGCGTCGGCAGCGTCGAGATCGCGTTGAACGCGAGCAGGTTCGCCATCGTCCCAAGCTCGCGGTACTTCGCGGTGGCCGCGCCAAACGAGCGCTCACGCAACTGCTTGGCGGCCGCGAGCACCCCGGCGGGATCAGCCGACCCCACCTTCGTGCCGGCGCGCACAACGATCGCCTTGCACCACTTGGACCCCATCACGGCACCGAGCCCGCCCCGGCCGGCGTGGCGGCCGTCGTGCGAGATCGTCGCGTAACGCACGCCGCGCTCCCCAGCCGGACCGATCGCCGCCACCCGCCACGCCGGACCATGACGTTCCCGCAGCCGGTTCTCCGCCTCGGCCGCCGGCAACCCCCACAGATCGTGAGCCGGCTCGATCCGGACCTCACCGCGATCGATCACGACCACCGAAGGCTCCTCGCAGGTCCCCCGCAGCACGATCGCGTCGTGGCCGGTCAGCTTGCCGGCGATCGCGAAATGGCTCGACGCGAGCGCGTCAGTCAGCCGGCCCGTCAGCGGTGACTTGGCCACCACCGCAAACTTCGCGCTCGTGGTCAGCGGCGTGCCGACCAGCGGCGAGAACACGAACATCAACGGGGCCTGCGGATCGAGCGGCTCGACGCCTGCGGGGCAGTACTTGTGCATCAGCCAGGTGCCCAGGCCGGCGCCCCCGATGTACGACCGCAGCACCGGCTCCTCGATCTCCGCCGCCTCGCCCGACCCCGTCCTCAAGTCCACGAGCAGCGCCTTCCCGAAATACCCGCCGGGTGGCATGCCAACGATGCTAGCTGTCTAGCCCCCCGCGTCCGCGACCATGAACGCGAGCGCGTCCCCCGCGACGAGCGGCAACTCCGGGTCGCGCGTGATCTTGTCGCCGTTGAGCGCTGCCACGATGTGCTCGTCGAGCGCCAGGTCGACGGCCGCCGCCGCCGCGCCCAGCGACCAAGCGCTCACCACTTGTCGGCGCGGGGCCGACCTGCTCGCCAGCGGCCCGAACTTCTCGACCTGAATCTTCGGCGCCGGCAGGGCATGCGCGAGCTCATAATCGGCCGGCTCGTTGAGGTTGCTGACCGACGTGAGCGCGGGATCGAGCCTGGCGAGCGCGCCGTTTCGCAGCAGGTCGGCCTCGCCCATGTGCAGCACTCGGGACCGTTCGAACAGGAACGCCGGGCGCATTCGGTCGGCCGCGATCAGCTCCTCGACGGTCGACAGCAGGCCGGTCCGATACGCCGCCGACAACGGCTGGCGGTAGCCGCCGACCTCGGGCAGCACGACGTCGACCTGATCGTCGAGCGCGCCGACCACGCGCCGGACGAACGCCGGGTGCAACAGCGGCACGTCGGTCGAGGACACGTACGCGACCTCGGAGCGATCGCCGATCGCCGCCAGCCCCGCCGCCAGGCCTTGGAGCGGACCGCGCCCCTCCCGCTCGTCGGCGACCACCTCGACGGCGCCGTCGAGCGCCGGCAACGCCTGACCCAACGCTGACACCACCACCACCGGGCCGTCGACCGACCGCGCGACGATCCCGGTCACGCGCCGCAGCAACGTCGAGCCGTGCCAGCCGAGGGCCGCCTTCGGCGACCCCATCCGGGAGGATTTGCCGCCCGCCAGGATGATCGCGCCGGCCTCGAACACAGCGTTCATGCTAGATCCCCCAAGCGCAAAAACGCCCGGCCGAGCCAACCCGACGGCCTGCCATCCCAGGGTGCTCCGTCAGCTTCTACCTTCTCTAGCGCCGTCTGTGCTCCCGGGCGCCGGCGGATAGCGTGCCGGTCGCGGTGACTCATGAGTACGCACGGCGCTCCGCATAGCCGGGTCGCGCATCTCCCCGCGGCCCGACGTCATCAAGGTCGCCTGCGGCAGTCGAAACCGAAAAAAGCCCCGCTGTGCGGGGCTTTTCCAGTGCGCCCGAGAGGACTCGAACCTCCACGGACCAATCAGTCCACAAGGCCCTCAACCTTGCGCGTCTACCAATTCCGCCACAGGCGCTGGAGGCGGGCAGTATAGCCCCGGGACGGGTTGCCGCAGGGCATCTCGGCCCGGATGACCGCCAGGCCGGGAGCGGCGCTTCGCGGTACGGACCGGCCCGGTGGTTGCGTTGCCGGCTTGCTTGGTTGAGTCCGTCCTGAGGGAGCGCTACAGTGCCGAACACATGTTCGACTCACTCAAGATCAGCGAGCGGAACGAGCAAGGAGCGGACCGATGGATCTGACCAAGCGGCAGCAGGAGATCTTCGACTTCATCAAGCGATATTCGGCGAAGTACGGCTATCCGCCGACCGTTCGCGACATCGGGAAGGCCGTTGGGCTGGCGTCGTCGTCGACCGTGCACGCGCATCTGGCGAACCTGGAGAAGATCGGGCTGCTCCGCCGGGACCCCACGAAGCCGAGGGCGATTGAGCTGCTGGATCGCGCTGCGCAGGGCATGCGCAGCCTGGTGCGTCCGGGGCTGCCGCTGGTCGGCCAAGTCGCGGCGGGCCAGCCGATCCTCGCCGAGGAGAACATCGAGGACTATGTACAGACGCCGTCGTACGCCGGGGGCATCGACGGGGAGTACGTGCTCCGCGTCCGCGGTGAGTCGATGAAGGATGCCGGCATCCTCGAGGACGATCTCGTCGTGGTGCGGCCCCAGGACACGGCGCAGGACGGCGACATCGTGGTCGCGCTCGTCGGGGAGGAGGCAACCGTCAAGCGGTTCTTCCAGGAAGAGGACCACGTGCGGCTCCAGCCCGAGAACGAGTCGATGGAGCCTATTCGCAGCCGCGACGTGCGCATCCTGGGCAGGGTGGTGGGGCTGATGCGGAGCATGAAGTGACCACCTGCACTCTCCCAGTCACTCCCACGCTGTTCGATCCCGTCGGCGAAGAGGGCTCGCTCGACGAGCTCATTACCGCGGTGTGGCGTGGGCTGAGCGCCGACCGGACGATCGCCTGTCCGGTATGCGAAGCGGAGATGCGGCCGGAATACGGCGTGCATGGCCGACCGATCGGCGGTCGCTGCTCGGGCTGCGGGTCGACCGTGCGGTAGCCGAGGGCTATGCTTGGCCACTGGAGGCCGAGCAGTCGCGGAGGTGATCACTGCCTTCGAGGAAAGTCCGGACATCAAAGGGTAAGGGTGGTCGGTAACGCCGACCCGGGGAGACCCGCGGGAAAGTGCCACAGAAACGACACCGCCTAAGCCTGGAGCCGCTGCAGAGCCCCAGGCCGGTAAGGGTGAAATGGTGCGGTAAGAGCGCACCGGCGTCGCGGTGACGCGGCGGCCGAGGTAAACCCCACTCGATGCTAGGCCAAGCAGGACCGTTTGTAGGTGACCCGCCAAGGTCCGGGTAGGCCGCACAGATGGATGACTGCTCTCGACAGAATCCGGCTTATAGGCCTCCTAAGGAAAGACCCCGCCCCGGCGGGGTCTTTCTACGTTCCGGGGTGTGGCCGCCGGCGGGCGCGACCACGCGGCGCGCCGGCGCGACCCTCACCAGTCCCCGCGTCGCCTGGATCTTGGGTCGGCGAGAGCCGCCCGCGCGGCGGCGTCGCCCGGTACCCCGTGGACCGCGCCACCCGGGAAGGCGGCGGCGCTTCCGAGGTACAGGCCCTGGAGCGGCGTCCGGTACGGGGAGAGGCGGGGCACCGGCCGGAATACCACCTGTCGCAGCCGGTAGCTTCCGCCGCCGACGTCGCCTCCGACCAGATTGCGGTCGCGGCGCTCGAGCTCACCCGGGCTCAGTGCGTGGCGCGCCAAGATGCGCTCACGAAACCCTGGCGCGAACCGCTCCACTTGCGCCTCGATGCGCCCCACGAGCGGTGCGACCTCGTCGCTCCAATCGACGGGCGGGCGCGGGCCGTGCGTGTAGGCCCAGGCCGTGTGCTTGCCGGCGGGTGCGCGTGACGGATCGGCGAGCGACTGCTGCCCGACCAGCAAGAACGGCCGATCGGGAAGCCGATTGTGACTTTCGGCGATCGCCTGCGCGAGCTCGTCCTCGCCACCGGCGACGTGCACGGTGCCGGCGGCACGCGGCTCCGCGGCCTCCCACGGGATCGGACCGTCGAGCGCCCAGTCGACCTTGACCGTCGGCTGCCCGTAGCGATAACGGCACAACAGCGAGCGGTAGGCGGGCGGCAACCCCTCGGCGGCGAGCTGCGCGAGCGCGTGCGGCATCACGTCGGCGACGACGAGGCCGGTCGCAATCCGCTCGCCGCCGGCGAGCCGCACGGCGGTGACCCGGCCGTGCGCGGCCTCGATCGACTCGACGGCCGCGCCGGTACGAACGTCGCCACCGCGCTCGCGCAGGTAGCCGACGAGCGCGTCGGTCAGCCGCTCGGCGCCGCCGGCCGGGCTCGGCCAGCCGACGGCATGACCGAGCAGGTTCAGGTAGACGCCCGCGATCGCGCTCCCCGCGGCGGTCATCGGGACGTCGCCGTGAGCTGCCGAACCGTATAGCCACGCGCGCGAGCCGCCGCCTGCGAACAGCCGCCGCGCGAGCCTTTCCATAGACGTAGGGACGAGCGCGGCGAACCGCGCTGTCCCGAGCGCTCCGAGATCGCGGATCAGCGCGAGTGCGCCTGCGACGGGCGGGAATCCGCCGAGCATCGTCGCCCGGATCGCCTCGAACGCGTCGAGCATCGGCTCGATGAACGCGCGCCACCGCTCGCCGTCGCCGGCGTGAACCCCGTCGAGGCTGGCGGCCGTCCGGTCGAGGTCGCGGAACAGCGCGACCGCCCGGCCACCCGGCAGCGGGTGCGCATAGCAGGCCTCCGGCTGCGTCCAGCGCAAGCCGTGGCGCTCGAGCGGCATCCGGGCGAACACCGGCGAAGCGGCGCCGGCCGGATACACGGCCGAGAACGTGTCGTGCCGGAATCCCGTCAGCGTCAGCTCCTCGGTCCGCACGGCACCGCCGGGACGATCGGCGGCCTCGAGCACCGTCACCGGGTGCCCGGCCTCAGCCAGGCGGATCGCGGCGGCGAGCCCGTTCGGACCAGCGCCGATGACGACCGCGCTCACGGCGATCCCGGACACGGCCGCGGCCCCGCCGGCGCGTCAGCCGCGCCGGCTGGGTGGTTAGGTGGGGTATCGGCCGCTGACATGTCGTTAAAGCTGGCCGGCGCGCGACCTGCACAACGTGTCATTCCGCAGGTTTCGGCCGGAGCGTGGCGCGTTATTCATGGGGGGCATGCAGAACGTGGCACGGCGGGCCGGTCGCGGGTGATTTGACACCGCAATCCTCAGCGCGGCACCGGGCCGCCGGCGAGCGCCACCACCACGCCGATGATCGCCGCGCCGACGAGCGTCGAGATGATCCCGCGCCGCGCGACCAGCAGGGCCACGGCCGCCGCGCCGAGCACCACGAACTGCCAGGTCTCGCGCAGCGCCGCCGCGAGCGGGATCGCGGCGCCGAAGATCGCGCCGATCGCCGCGGGGCCGGCGCCGTCGAGGAACGCCTGTGCGCGCGGGCTCGCCCGCACGCGCTCGAAGTGGCCCCCGCCGATCAGCACGAACGCGAACGAGGGCAGGAACGCGACCAGGGCCGCGAGCGCCGCGCCCCCGACGCCGTGCGCCGCATACCCGACCGCGGCCACGGTGGCGACGACCGGACCGGGGGTGATCTGGCCGAGCGCGACGGCGTCGAGGAACTGGGCCGAGGTCATCCAGTGGTACGTGTGAACGGCGTCGCCCTGCATCAGCGGCACGATCACGAAGCCGCCGCCGTAGGACAGCGCCCCGACCTTGAACGCGACCCACGCCACCGCCCCGAGTCCGCCGGCGCTCGCGACCGCCGCCGCTGCCGGCACGAACGCGGGCCCCCAGCCATGCAACCGGGCGCCGGCGCCGAGGCCGCGAACGATCCCCAGCTCGACCAGGCCGCACCCGAGCAGGACGAGCACCAGGTAGCGGCCGATCGTCGCCCCAGCGGCGAGCCCGAGCACGAGGTACACGAACCACCGGGCGCGCCGGGTCGCGCGATTGAAGCTGGGCCTGGCCAGGCTGGCAGCGGCGCCTACGGCGACCGCGGCAACCGCGGCACCCGCTCCCGCGCCGGCGCCGAGTACCCAGACCGGTGGAGCCGAGCCGAGGAACAGCGTTGACAGCAGGACGATCAGGACGACCGCGGGGACGATGAACCCGAGCCCGCCCACGAGCGCGCCGCGCGGCCCGGCGATGCGGCGGGCGAGAAAGATCGCGAGCTGGGTGGAGGCGGGACCGGGCAGCAGGTTGCAGGCCGCGAGCGCATCCTCGAACTCGCGCTGGTCGATCCACTGCTCGCGGTCGACCACGAGGCGGCGCAGTAGCGCGATGTGGGTCGGCGGGCCGCCGAAGCCGGTGACGCCGATCCTGGTCCAGTCGACTGCGATTGTCCGCAGCGGAACGGTTCCCGCGGCGGACTCGCCCATCAGGCGGCCGATCGCGGTTCGTCCGCCACTCGCGCGAGCGCCGCGCCGTCGAGTCGGTGGAGGATCCAGTCGTCCAGCCGGCGCGCGCCGATCTTGTCGTAGAAGTTGAGTGCGAGCTCGTTCCAGTCGAGCGCTGCCCACTCGAGCCGCGCGTACCCGCGGGCGACGGTGATGCTCGCGACGTGGGCCAGCAGCGCCGCGCCTACGCCCGCGCGCCGGTGAGCGGGCGGGACGTACAGATCCTCGAGCCAGATCCCGGGGCGGGACTCCCAGGTCGAGAACGTGGAATGGAACAGCGCGAAGCCGGCCGGTTGCCATGGGGCACCGTCCTCGCGCGTGTCGGCGATCACCGCCTCGGCGCACGGCGCCGGCCCGAACAGCGCGTGCTCGACCAGCTCGGGCGTCCCCGTCACCTGGTCGGGCGCACGTTCGTACTCGGCGAGCTCGACGATCCAGCCGAAGATCAGCGCGACATCGTCGCGCCGGGCCTCGCGGATGCGCACCTCCACGGTCACCGCGCGCTGACAATAACCGGTGAACGGGTTGCTGCTGGCGCCGGGCGAGCGCTTCCGACAACATGGGGCCCCGATGCCCCGCGTACCGAAGGCGATCACCACACCCGTCAGCCGGGTTGGCGCGGCCGCGCAGAACGCGCTCGAGGTCGCTCGGTTCGGCGGGCTCGTGACCGACGACGAGCCGTCGCCGTACGAGGTGCTCGCCGAAGAGCGCGTGTTCAAGCTCCGTCACTACTACGCCGGGACAAACGACGGCGCTCCGGCGGTCCTGCTCGTCCCGCCGTTGATGCTGGCGGCCGACGTCTACGACGTATCGCGGCGCAGCAGCGCGGTCACGATCCTGAACGAGCAGGGGATCGATCCTTGGGTGATCGACTTCGGCGCCCCCGAGTGCGAGAAGGGCGGGCTCGAGCGCACACTCGGTGACCACGTGCTCGCGGTCTCCGAAGCGGTGGACCGGGTGCGGGAGCAGACAGGCCGCGACGTTCATCTCGCCGGGTATTCGCAGGGCGGGATGTTCGTCTACCAGGTCGCGGGCTACCGGCGCAACGACGGTCTCGCCTCGCTGATCACGTTCGGCAGCCCGGTCGATACGCGGCAGGGGGCTCCGTTCGGGATTCCGGGTCGATTCGCGGGCGAGGTCGCCGAGGTGCTGACGCTCGCGTTCCGGGGCGGCGGCGTCCCGGCCTGGTTCAGCCGTAATGGCTTCCTCCTCCTCGACCCGGTCAAGTCCGCACGCAACCGGATCGAGTTCCTGCTCCAGCTCCACGACCGCGAGGCCCTGTTGCCACGTGAGCGACAGCGCCGGTTCCTCGAGGCGGAGGGTTGGGTGGCGTGGCCGGGGCCGGCGCTGGCGGAGTTCGTGAATCAGTTCGTCGCGCACAATCGGATGCTCGAGGGCGGATTCGTGATTGAGGACCGCTTGCTGAGCCTGGCCGATATCGCGGTTCCCGTCCTGTCGGTCGTGGGGACGGTCGATGACATCGCGCCCGCCGCCGGCGTTCGCGCAATCCGGCAGGCCGCGCCTCGCGCTGAGGTCTACGAGCTCGCCATCCACGCCGGCCACTTCGGCCTGGTCGTCGGGTCGATCTCGACCACCGTGACATGGCCGACGGTCGCGGCTTGGGCTGACTGGCGATCGGGCACGGGGGAGCTGCCGGAAAACGTCAAGCGCATCCCCGATGACGGCGCAGTCGAACTCGCGCCAGAGGTGCGCAACCGCGTCGGCTACGGAGTCGAGCTCGCCACGGGAGTGGGGGTCGGGGCGGCGCGGTCCGCGCTCGGCCTGACCGAGCGAGCCGTGCGTGGCGCCCGCGCGTTGTCGCGTGAGACAGCAGCACAGCTTCCGCGGCTGGCGCGACTCGGGCGGATCCAGCCGAACACCCGAGTCTCCCTGGGACTACTGGTCGAAGAGCGCCGGCTCCGGGCGCCGCGCGACGTGTTCTTCCTCTACGACGACCGCGCCTACGCGGCCGGCGAGGTGGGGGACCGGATCGACAACGTCGTGCGCGGGTTGCTCTCGATCGGCGTCCGCCAGGGCGAGCACGTCGGCGTGCTGATGAGCGCACGCCCGAGCGCGCTCGCGCTCGCGGCGGCGATAAACCGGATCGGGGCGGTCGCGGTTCTGATGCGTCCCGATGGCGAGCCACGGCGAGAAGCGGCGCTCGGACAGATCGAGCGGGTCGTCGCCGACCCCGAGCGCGCCGTGTTAGCCGCGGAGCTCGAAGGCGTCGAGACGTTCGTGCTCGGTGGCGGCGGTGCGCCGCGGGACCTGGGGATCGCCCGGGCCACCGACATGGAGCAGATCGACCCGTCCGCGGTGACCGTGCCCCGCTGGTACCAGCCGAACCCCGGGCGCGCGGGCGATTTGGCATTCATCCTGTTCAGCGGCGGAGGTGAGTACACGCGGGCGATTCGGATCACGAACCGGCGCTGGACCGAGTCTGCGTTCGGGACGGCTTCGGCGGCCGCGCTCAGTCCCGCGGACACGGTCTACAGCGTCAGCCCGGTCTACCACCCCTCGGGTCTGATGATGAGCATGGGCGGAGCGATTGCCGGCGGCGCTCGCCTGGCGATGGCGCGGCGCTTTGACGTGTCCACATTCTGGGAGGAGGTCAGGCGGTACGGAGTGACCGTGGCGTCGTACACCTGGACGATGCTCGACGAGGTCCTCGATGCCCCGCTGCAGCCGGCCGAGCGCCACCATTCGCTCCGCTTATTCATCGGCTCGGGAATGCCCCGCGCGCTGTGGAAGCGGGTCGAGGAGCGCTTGGAGCCAGCGCGCGTCGTCGAGTTCTACGCCTCGACCGAGGCGGGCGGGATCCTCGTCAACGTTCGCGGTGCGAAGCCCGGCTCGATGGGTCGGCCGTTGCCCGGTAGCGCCGAGGTCCGGATCGCCGAGTACAACCTCGAGTCGCAGGGCTTGGTGCTTGGCCGCGACGGGTTTGCCAAGCGCTGCGGCGTCGACGAGGTCGGGATCCTGCTCGTGCGGGTGAGTCGGGGTGAACCGCTCAGCATCACCCCGCTCCGCTCGCTGTTCGCTCGAGACGACGCCTGGGTCGTCACCGGCGACCTCTTCCGACGCGACGGCGACGGCGACTACTGGCGCGTCGATGGGGTCGGCGACGTCATCCACACCGAGCACGGGCCGGTGTTCACGACTTCGATCCGGGATGCTCTCGGCGCGATCCCCGCGGTCGACCTCGCGCTCGCCTACGGCCTGCCGCGAGATGCGGACGATCGCGAGATCGCGGTGGCGGCTGTGACCCTGCGCGCCGGCCGCGAGCTGGCCGCTCGGGAAATCGGCCGCGCGCTCGGCGCGCTCGACCCCGGGCAGCGGCCCGCGCTCGTTCACGTCGTCGATCGGATCCCGGTCACGACCTGGTTCAGACCGCTGACGAACGAGCTCCGCGCGGCCGGGATCCCCGAGCCAGAGGACGGCAACCAGGCCTGGTACCTCGACGCCTCCCGTGCGACGTACCGGCCGCTGACCGCGACGGCCCGACAGCGGCTGCTGCGGCCCGCTACGCCGAAGCGGGGAGCGTCTCGCCCGAGTACAGCTTGACGATGCGCACGGTGCCGGCGGGCGCTGCGTTGATGCACAGCTCGCACAGCACGCACTCGTCGAGGTTGTCCTCGACGATCTCGACGCCGTTCGGGCCGGCGTGGAAGATGTCGACCGGGCAGACCTCCTCGAGCTTGGCCGCGAGCCCGCGGTCGCTTGCGACCGGCTCGTCGACCTCGACCGCGACAAACAGGGCCTTGCTCATACCTTCGCCCCGATGCGGTCCTTGACGATGCGCGGGATCTCGGAGATCTCCTCGGCGACCACGATCCCGGCCTCGGCCAGGCGCGCGATCTTCTCGGTCGCGGTGTCTTCCTTGCCCTCGACGATCGTGCCGGCGTGGCCGAAGCTCATCCCCGGCATCTCGTCCATGAACCGCCCGGCCATGAACGCGACGATCGGCAGGCGCGAGTTGTTGTCCGTGACCCATCGGGCCAGCTCGGCCTCCATCCGTCCGCCGGGCTCGGTGTAGATCACGATCGCCTCGGTGTCGGAATCGGCTTCGAACAGCGGCATCAGCTCGGCGTAGGTCGAGCCGATGATCGCGTCACCGCCGATCGACACGGCAGTTGATTGACCGAGGCCCGCGGCCGTCAGCGTCGAGGACATCTCGGTGGTCATTCCCCCGGAGCGCGAGATCACGCCGACCGGTCCAGGTGTGTACGACTTGGCCGCGTCGCGCGCGGGGCCGCCGATGCCGCCCATCTTGATCACGTTGGGAACGATGATTCCGAGGCAGTTCGGCCCGATGATCCGCGCGCCGCGCTCGGACGCGAGCTCGACCATCTGCGCGACGTCGCCACGCGGAATCCGCTCGGTGACAATCACGACGAGCTTGACGCCGTTCTCGAGCGCCTCGAGCACGGCATCCTTGGTGAACGCGGGGGGGACGGTCACGACTGAGCCGTCGATCGGCGCGCCGTGGTGCTCGACCGCCTGCGCGACCGTGTCGAACACCGGCACGCCGTGCACGTCGCGCCCGAGCCTGCCCGGGGTGACGCCGCCGACGATCTTCGCGCCGGCCCCGTAGTCGAGGCACTCGCGGGTCAGGTTCACGGCCTCACGGCCGGTGATCCCCTGGACGATGAACGTGGTGTCGGCGTCGATCAGGATGCTCACGCGATCGCCTCCTCTCCCGCACCGGCACCCGCATCCGCACCGGCCGCTCCGCACCGGCATCCGCACCCGCGGAGGGCGGGCCTTGAATCTTCACGACCGCTCGCCGCGCGGCCTCGTGCAGCGACACAGACCGGTCGGCGTACTCGACGCCGTACTTCTCGAGGATCTGGAAGCCCTCCTCCTCCCACGCGCCCGGGATGCGGAAGATCGCGATCTTCTCCCCGGGGTCGTAGCCGAGCTCGACGCACGCCTTGATCACGCCGCGGGCGACGATGTCCACCCGGGTGTTCGAGACGATCGACATCATCACCGCGATCTTGTCGACCCCGGGCTTCTGGAGCACGAGCTTGGCCAGGCCGCATGCCTTGCGGACCGATGGGTTGCCGCCGATCTCGCAGTAGTTGGCCGGGTCGCCACCGTGGGCGCGGACCGCGTCGAACAGCGTCAGCGAGCCACCGCCGGCGCCGATCACCAGCCCGAGGTTGCCGTCGAACTCGGTCACGTTGCCGGCCACGCCGCGGTGGTCCTGGGAGTCGACCTGCTCGCCGGCGAGCTCGAACGGCGTCGGATCCCGCGCGAGGCGTGTCTCCTCGTCGCCGACGCCGAGCTCGTGCAGGAGCGGCTGCTGGCGGGGCCGGGCCTCATTCTCCATGTCCATGTGCGCATCGAGCGCGACAAAGGAGCCGTCCTCGAGCTCGCCGAGTGGATTGATCTCCGCCAGCGTCATGTCGTACTCGAGGAACAGGCGGGCCAGTCGGGCCACGATCGGCGTCAGACGATTCAAGGCGCTCCCGCTGATCCCGAGCGACGCGATCAGCTGCTTGGCCTCCCACTCGGAGAACGGGGCGCGGGTCGAGAAGTGCCGGCGCGCGACGTGGTCGGGGTGCTCCTCGGCGACCTGCTCGATGTCGATTCCGCCCATGTCCGAGAACAGCATCACCGGCCGCTTGCGGATCCCGTCCCAGACCACGCCGGCGTAGTACTCGTGCTTGACCGCGGCGCGCGAGTCGACCAGCACGCCGCGGGGCATGTGGCCGCCGATCTCGAGGTCGAGGATGTGGTCGGCGTGATGGGCCGCCTCGTCCGGGGTGTCGGCGAACTTGACGCCGCCGGCCTTCATCCGGCCGCCGCTCAGGACCTGCGACTTGATGACCACCGGGCCGCCGATCTGCTCGGCGATCTCACGGGCCGCTTCGGTGGTCTTGGCGAAACCGTGCTTGGTGACGGGGATGCCGGCCTTGGCGACGATCGCCCGCGATTCGTACTCGAAGAAGCGCATTCGGGCGCCGGAGGGTAGCGGAGCGGGCGTCCAGAGGCGCCGTACCTACGGTGGCGTAGTTGCGGAGACGAATCGCGGCTGCGATCGGTAGGAGGCCGACCGACCGGGGGTCAAGCAGAGTAAGCCGATCAATCTGGTAATGTCGATTAGGTAAGTGAGGTATGCCGAACGGCTGTTGGGTTTCCCGGCCGGCGGCGTGAGCCCGCAACAAGTCGCCATCCCAGGGGGATTTGAATGAGATCACGACCACGCCGGCCAACCGGCGCCCTGCTCACAACGACGATTGTCGCAATCGGCGTCGCAGCCGCGCTCGCCGGCTGCGGCGGCTCGTCGGATTCGACCAGCAGCTCGGGCGGCTCCGCGTCCTCGAGCAACGCCGCCTCGACGAGCGGCGCTGGCAGTACAAAGCTCCAGCTCGTCGCCTACTCGACGCCCAAGAAGGCCTATGACGCGCTGACCACCGCGTTCATGCAGACGAGCGCCGGCAAGGGCGTCTCGTTCGGCCAGTCGTTCGGCGCCTCCGGTTCGCAGAGCCGCGCCGTCGACACCGGCCAGCCCGCTGACGTCGTCGCGTTCTCGACGACGCCCGACATGACTCGCCTGGTCAAGGACGGGATCGTGTCCAAGGATTGGAACGCCAATCCCGAGAAGGGCTTCTCGAGCGACTCGGTCGTGGTGTTCGTGGTCCGCAAGGGCAACCCCAAGGACATCACCGGCTGGGACGACCTGATCAAGCCGGGCGTCGACGTGATCACCCCGAACCCGTCGACGTCGGGAAGCGCGCGCTGGAACATCCTCGCCGGCTACGGCGCCCAGCTCAAGGAGGGCAAGACGCCGGCGCAGGCGCTCGCCTACGTCAACACGCTCCTGACCAAGAACGTCAGCGTGCAGGACTCCGCCGCGAGCGCCGCGCTGCAGACGTTCACCGGCGGCAAGGGCGACGTGCTGCTCGACTACGAGAGCGACGCGCTCGCGGCCGAGAAGGCCGGCGACGCGGTCCAGATCGTGTATCCGAAGCAGACGATCCTTATCCAGACACCGATCGCGGCGACCACCAAGAGCTCGCACACCCAGCAGGCGCAGGCGTTCGTCAACTGGCAGTGGTCGACTGCCGGCCAGACGATCTGGGCGACAGCAGGGCTACCGCCCGGTGCTCGCGTCGGTGGCCAAGCAGTTCGCGAGCAAGTTCCCGACGCCGCCCGACCTGTTCACGATCGAGTACCTCGGCGGGTGGACGAAGGTCTCGGCGGAGTTCTTCGCCCCGTCCACGGGTTCGATCACCAAGATCGAGCAGGCCGCGGGGGTGCCCACTGCCAGCTGAGCTGCAACCTGCGGCGGCGCCGGCGACCGGGCCGGCGCCGCTAGCCCCGCGTCCTCGTCTCCGGGCGAGGACGCGGACACCGACGATCAGCACCGGCGGGGCTCGGCCTCGGCCTGTGCATGCTCTACCTGAGCGTGATCGTGCTGATCCCGCTGGCTGCGGTCGTCGTCAAGGCGTTCTCGTCCGGGCTTGGGACGCTGTGGAGCTCGATCGACAACACGCTCGCGCTGCGGGCGCTCGCGATCACGCTGCGTCGCGTCATTGATCGTCGCGGCGATCGGGGCGGTGATGGGCACGTTGGTGGCCTGGGTGCTCGTTCGCGACTCGTTTCCGGGCAAGCGCTTCGTCAATGCGCTGATCGACCTGCCGTTCGCGCTCCCGACGATCGTCGCCGGGCTGACGCTGATCGCGCTCTACGGGCCCGACAGCCCGGTCGGTGTCCACCTCGCCTACACCCGCGGCGTGGTGATCGTCGCGCTGCTGTTCGTCACGCTTCCGTTCGTGGTCCGCTCGGTGCAGCCGGTGCTGATCGAGCTCGACCGGGAGGTCGAGGAGGCCGCCGCGTCGCTCGGCGCCTCGAACGCGACCACGTTCCGGCGGATCGTGCTGCCGGCGCTGCGCCCGGCGATCTTCTCGGGGGCGGCGCTCGCTTTCGCGCGGTCGATCGGCGAGTTCGGCTCGCTCGCGCTGATCGCCGGCAAGGTCCAGATCGCATCGATCGTGATCTACGCCGACATCGAGAGCGGCTCGGAGCAGTCGGCGGCGGCCCTGTCGGTTGTGCTGATGCTCGTGGCGCTGCTCGTGCTGTTCGTCCTCCGGCGGATCGGGGCTCGAATTGAGCGTTAACCGTCGCACCACGCTGTCGCTGCGGTTCGTGGCGCTGGCCTACCTCGTGCTGCTCCTGCTGCTGCCCGTGGGGGTCGTGTTCTGGCGCACGTTCGAGCACGGTTTCGCCACCGCATGGTCGTATATGACCACGCCCGCGGCGGTCAGCGCGTTCTGGTTGACGGTCCTGCTCGCGGTGATCGCGGTGCCGCTGAACACGATCTTCGGCGTCGGCGCGGCGATGGTCCTCGCGCGCAGCAAGACCCGGGGCAGATCCGTGCTCGACGCGCTGATCGATCTGCCGTTCGTCGTCTCGCCGGTGATCGTCGGGCTCGCGCTGATCCTCGTGTACGGGCAGGGCGGCTGGTTTGCCGACGTCTTCCAGAACAACGGGATCCGGATCATCTACGCGGTCCCCGGGATGGTGATCGCGACCGTGTTCGTGTCGCTCCCGTTCGTGGTGCGCGAAGTTACCCCCGTGCTGCGCGAGGTCGGCGACGAGCAGGAGGAGGCGGCCGCGACGCTCGGCGCCTCATCGTGGCAGACGTTCTGGCGAGTGACGCTGCCGACGATCCGCTGGGGCGTCGCCTACGGGGTCGTACTGACGACGGCGCGCGCGCTCGGAGAGATCGGCGCGGTGCTCGTCGTCTCCTCGAACGTCGCCGGATCGACGCTGACGCTACCGCTGCTCCTGTTCCAGCGGGACTCGCAGATCGGCAGTCAGGTGACCACAAGCGTTTACGCGCTGGCGACGGAGCTCGCCGTACTGTCAATCGCGGTGCTGCTGCTGATGACGGTGTTCGGATCCAGAAGGGAGGACGCGCGATGAGGATTGAAGTCGACTCGATCGCCAAGCGCTTCGGCGATTTCACCGCGCTCGATGGCGTCTCGCTCGAGGTCCCCGAGGGGGGCCTGACCGCGCTGCTCGGCCCGAGCGGCTCCGGCAAGTCGACGCTGCTGCGGATCATCGCCGGCCTCGAGCAGCCAGACCAGGGCGTGGTCCGGATCGCCGGACAGGACGTCACCACCGCGCGACCCCAGGATCGCGGGATCGGGTTCGTGTTCCAGCATTACGCCGCGTTCGCGCATATGAGTGTGTTCGAGAACGTTGCGTTCGGTCTGAAGATCCGCAAGCGAAAGCCGGCCGACGTTCGCGCTCGCGTCGAGGAGCTGCTGGCGCTTGTCGGGCTGACGCAATGGGCCGGGCAGCGGCCGCACCAGCTCTCGGGCGGGCAGCGTCAGCGGATGGCGCTGGCGCGGGCGCTTGCGGTCGAGCCACAGGTGCTGCTGCTCGACGAGCCGTTCGGCGCGCTCGATGCGAACGTCCGCGCCGAGCTGCGGCGCTGGCTGCGCCGGCTCCACGATGAGCAGGGTGTGACTACGGTGCTCGTGACCCACGATCAGGAGGAGGCGATGGAGGTCGCCGACACGATCGCGGTGATGAACAAGGGCGCGATCGAGCAGGTCGGCGCGCCGCGCGAGGTCTACGACAAGCCCGCCAGCCCGTTCGTGATGGGCTTCCTCGGGCCGGTGAGCAACATCGAAGGGCGTCTCGTGCGACCGCACGACGTGAGCCTGTCGCTGACCTCTGAGCCCGGGCTGATCGAAGCCATGGTGAAGCGAGTCGTGCACCTGGGGTTCGAGGTCAGGATCGAGCTCGAGCTGACCGGCGGAGAGCCGGCGCGCGCGCAGCTGACGCGAGGTCAGAGCGAGGAGCTCGAGATCGCGCCGGGCGACATCGTGTTCGTTCGGCCGCCGATGCGGTCGGTTGTAGGCGGTGATCCGGCCGAGGCCGAACTGGCCGCGGCCGGCGATGATTCAGACGCGCAGCCGCTCAACGCCTGACTGAGGTCGCCACGCACGCGCCGGAATCGGCGCCTGACCCAGGCCGCCACGCGCGGATTCAGCGCGTGACCCAGGCCTCGGGGTCCTCGGCGAGCTTGTCAATCGCGGCAGGGAGCTTCCCGGACGCGACGTCGGCGACCGTGACGTTCTCGACGACCTTGCGCAGGTTGGCCCTGACCGCGATCCAGACCCGAGGCAGCGCCTCCGAGGAGCCGGGGTAGGACGTGTCCTCGGGGGGCCCGCCGCGGACGCTCGCGAGCGGACCTTCGACCGCCCGGATGATGTCGGCGATCGTGATCTCGTCGGCCGGCTTGGCCAGCCTGAACCCACCCTCGGCGCCGCGGTGGCTGCGCACCACGCCGGCGTGGCGTAGCTCGCCGAGGATGTTCTCGAGGAAGTTCAGCGGGATTTCCTGGGCGCTGGCGATGCGCTCGGCCTTGACCGGCCGCTCGTCGGTCGCGGCGGCCAGCTCGACCGCGGCGCGCACCGCGTAGTCCGCCTTAGCCGATATACGCATGGCAGTAAGCCTCTAAGCCGCCGCCGCCGCGGGCTCGAAGCCGTATGCCTCGGCCAGCTCCGGATCCTTGTGGGCGAGCATCTCGGCCAGCGACACCATCACCTTGCACTGCTTCCAGGTGGCGTCGTCCTGCATCTTGCCGTCGATCATGTGGACCCCACGCCCATCGGGGATCGCCTCGAGCACCTTCTTCGCGAACAGCACTTCGTCGGGGTCCGGGCTGAACACCCTCTTCGCGATCTCGATCTGGGCCGGGTGAAGCGACCACGCGCCGACGCATCCGAGCAGGAACGCGGCTCGGAACTGCGTCTCACACCCTTGGACGTCCCGGATGTCTCCGTACGGTCCGTAGAACGGGAGGATGCCGGCAGAGGTGCAGGCGTCAACCATGCGCGCGATCGAATAATGCCAGGGGTCCTGCTGGGCGGTCGCCCGCGGCAGCTCCGTATCGACGGGGTCGGGGTCTTCGATCACGCGGTAGCCCGGATGGCCGCCGCCCACCCGCGTGGTCTTCATCCGGCGCGAGGCGGCGAGATCGGCGGGTCCGAAGCTCATCCCCTGCATCCTCGGGCTGGCCGTCGCGATCTCTTCGAGGTTGACCACGCCCAGCCCCGTCTCGAGGATGGCGTGAATCAGGATCGGCCGCTCCAGGCCGGCGCGCGCCTCCAGTTGGGCGAGCAGCCGGTCGACGTAGTGGACGTCCCACGGCCCCTGCACCTTCGGGATCATCATCACGTCGAGCTTGTGGCCGATCTCGGTGACGAGCGTGGTGATGTCCTCGAGCACCCACGGCGACTCGAGGCTGTTGACCCGCGTCCACAGCTGCGTGTCGCCGAGTTCCATGTCCTTGCCGACGCGCAGGAGGCCGGCCCGCGCGGCGTCCTTGCGGTCGACCGGCACCGCGTCCTCGAGGTTGCCCAGGAGGATGTCGACGGTCGGCGCGATGTCAGGCACCTTGGCCACCATCTTTTCGTTCGAGAAGTCGAGGAAGTGAATCATCCGCGAGGGCTTGAACGGGATCTCGAGCAGTGGCGTGGGGGCGCCGATGGCGAGGGGCTTGGCAAAGTCACGGGGGTTTCGCATCGGCGGAACGTTAGCCTCAGTTGCCCGCGCGGGGGCGGATGCCGCACGCGACGCTCCCTCTTGACATGCTCCGCGGCATGAACCAAGTCGATACTGATCAGACCGTTCGAGAGGCCTCGGGCGGCCATCCGTACGGGCGCTATCTGGAGGAATTCGAGGTCGGAGCGGTCTACAAGCACTGGCCGGCCAAGACCGTCACCGAGGCCGACGACCACCTGTTCTGCCTGCTGACGATGAACCACCACCCGCTCCACATCAACGACGTGTACGCCCGACAGTCCCAGCAGGGCCGCAACGTCGTCGTGGGCCCGCTGGTCTACTCGCTCGCGCTGGGGATGAGCGTCTCGGACGTGAGCGGCAAGGCGATCGCCAACCTGGCCACCGAGGAGCTCAAGCATCCTGCGCCGGTGTTCCATGGCGACACGCTGTTCTGTGAATCCGAGGTGCTCGAGGTGCGACCCTCGCAGTCCAAGCCCGACCGCGGCACGGTCCGAGTGCATACACGCGTGCTCAACCAGGACGGCGTGCTCGTGGCCGAGTTCAAGCGCCTGGTGCTCGTTCCACGCAGGGAATCCGACGGTGAAGCCGGTGGCAGCCGCTCGGCGGAAGCCAACGTGGAATAGACCATCAGCCGGTCATATTCGCTCCCTCATGGATAGGATCGAGGGTCCACCGAGACGCTAGGAGTAGCTGAAACCCCATGGCCCATACCGCACCGACGCACCAAGCCAGTTCCAACCACTCCCGTTTGCAGGGATGGGTAGACGAGGTCGCGGCGCTGACCCAGCCCGACGAGATCCACTGGTGCGACGGCTCGGATGAGGAGTACGACCAGCTCGCGCAGACACTGATCGAGACGGGCACGTTCGAGAAGCTCTCGGATGACAGTCGCCCGGGCTCGTACCTGGCGCTGTCGGACCCCGCCGACGTGGCCCGGGTCGAGGACCGGACGTTCATCTGCTCGGCGACCGAGGAAGCCGCCGGCCCGACGAACAACTGGACGGAGCCCGAAGAGATGCGCCAGGCGCTCACCGAGCTGTTCCGCGGCTCGATGCGCGGCCGGACGATGTACGTCGTGCCGTTCTCGATGGGCCCGATCGGCTCCCCGATCTCCTACATCGGCGTGCAGCTGACCGACTCCGCCTACGTGGTCGCGTCGATGCGGATCATGACCCGGATGGGGCAGGAGGCGCTCGATGAGCTCGGCGACGACGGCGAGTTCGTGCCCTGTCTGCACTCGGTCGGCGCGCCGCTCACCGACGGAGCGCAGGATGTCCCGTGGCCGTGCAACGCGGACAACAAGTACATCGTGCACTTCCCCGAGACGCGTGAGATCTGGTCGTTCGGGTCGGGCTACGGGGGCAACGCCCTGCTCGGCAAGAAGTGCTTCGCGCTGCGGATCGCGTCGGTGATGGCGCGCGACGAGGGCTGGCTCGCCGAGCACATGCTGATCCTCAAGATGACCTCGCCCGAGGGCGTCAGCAAGTACATCGCCGGCGCCTTTCCGAGCGCCTGCGGCAAGACCAACCTGTCGATGATGATCCCGACGCTGCCCGGCTGGAAGGTTGAGACGATCGGCGACGACATCGCGTGGATGAAGTTCGGCAAGGACGGCAAGCTGTACGCGGTCAACCCCGAAGCGGGCTTCTTCGGGGTCGCGCCGGGGACGAGCAAGAAGACGAACCCGAACGCGATGACGATGCTCGAGCGCGACGTCGTCTTCACGAACTGCGCCAAGACCGACGACGGCGACATCTGGTGGGAGGGGATGGGCGATCCGCCGGCCCACGCCACCGACTGGCACAGCAACGATTGGACGCCGGACTCGGAGTCGACCGCGGCGCATCCGAACGCGCGGTTTACGGTGGCTATCGCACAGTGCCCGTCGATCGACCCGCAGTGGGACGATCCGGGCGGCGTGCCGATCGACGCGATGCTGTTCGGCGGACGGCGCGCCACCGTGGTGCCGCTCGTGCACGAGGCCCGCGACTGGGAGCACGGCGTGTTCCTCGGATCGACGATGTCCTCCGAGACAACCGCCGCCCAGGCCGGCGCGGTCGGCAAGCTCCGCTTTGACCCGATGGCAATGCTGCCGTTCTGCGGCTACAACATGGCCGACTACTTCGCTCACTGGCTTCGGATCGGTCGCCACCGTGGCGCAGAGCTGCCGCGGATCTTCTACGTCAACTGGTTCCGCCGCGACGACGACGGGAAGTTCCTGTGGCCCGGCTTCGGGGAGAACTCGCGGGTGCTGGCGTGGATCTTCCGCCGCCTCGACGATGAAGCGCAGGCCAACGAGACGGCGATCGGGCTGGTGCCGCCCGTCGGGGAAGGCGGGATCGACACGAGCGGGCTGGACATCGATCGCGAGGCGGTCGAGAAGCTGCTCGAGGTCGATCCGGAGGCCTGGATCGAGCAGCTCCCGCAGATGCACGAGCACTACGGCAAGTTTGGGGACAAACTGCCCGACGAGCTTCGCACGCACCTCGAAGAGCTCGAGCGGCGTCTGCGCGCCGCCGGATAAGAGACATTCTTCAAAACGCCACGTACTCTCACGGACGTGGCTCTGCCGTTCATACCGTCGGACGCCGGCATGCTGGTGTTGCAGGCGGCCGTGGTCGCGGCGCCGCGGCCGGTCGAGCGGGTCAAGTGGATCGAGCGCTTCCGCGGCCGGGGTTGGGCGCTCGTGCCGATCGGCTCGATCGTGCTCGTGATCTTCGCCATCCGGTACGTATCGGGCACCGCCACCGGGCTGACCGACCTCGCGCTGGTCGCGGTGCCGATCCTGGCCGCGGTCGCGCTCGGATGGGCGATGCGCGGCTCCAGGCCGCTGGCGGCGCTGGCGGCGATACCGCTGTTCGTGCTCGCCTGGACGAGCAAGAACACGCTCGCCGGCGAGGCGGCCGGCTCGCTGCTGTCCGCGCTCAGCTGCGTGACGCTTGGCGTGCTGCTGTCGGCAGTGACACCGTCCCGCTGGCTGAAGGCCGGGATCGTGCTGATGGCGGCAGCGGACGTGTGGCTGGTGACCACCGATCTGCTGCAGTCCCCGAACTCCGTGCTCGTCGCGGCCCAGCCGCCCGCGGGGCTCCCGCAGCTCCAGGCCGAGATCTTCGGGACGGTGACGATGGGCTACGGCGACCTGTTCGTCGCCGCGCTGCTCGGCGCGGTGCTGGCCTCACAGTGGCGCCGGCAATGGGAGGCGGCGTTGCTGACGCTGGTGATCGCAGGCTGTTTCGACCTGCTGTTCTTCTTCATCGACGAGCTCCCGGCCACGGTTCCCGTGGCGCTGGCGCTGCTCGTGACCGAGGGCTGGCAGTGGCGCCAGCAGCGCCGGGTCAGTGTCCCGCGTCGCCGCCGGTCGATGCAGGCGGACGCGATTCCTCGGCAAGCGAGGTGATCGCCAGCGTGCCGCGGGCCGCGTCCTCGAGCACGTCGGTGGCCTCTTCGGCCGAGCGGGCGTAGAGCTCGACGAGCAGGTGGACGACGATCCGGTCGTCGTCGTGCTTGTGGAAGCGCACGTGCGTGAAGAACTCGCGCGTGCCGTGGTCGCCGAACGCCGCGTATGAGAGGGCGTCGCCCGCCTCGGGGCCCGAGCACGTCTCGACGTCGTCGGCGTCGACGGTGACCGTGCACGACGCCACCCAGGGGGTCCCCGCGATCATTCGCTCCCAGCGGTCTTCGATCGGCTCGACCCGGCCGTTGTGGAAGCCGAGGTGCGGCTGATCGTGCATGCACTCGAGGCACTGGACGACCGCCTCCTGCATCTCGTCGACGACTTCGCCGCGCTCACCGGTCTCGGGATCGATCCGGTGAATCCCCTCGTAGTGGACCTGAACCTCGAGGTTCTGCGACCAACAGCGATAGCAACGGAGCCAGCTCCGTACAGACGTTGAGCCCTCCATCGCCTTGATTCTACGATGGCGCTGTGAACGAGCACCGCAAAGGCGGCTGATGCGGTTCCGCACGAGGCCGATCGGCGCGATTCTGGCCGGTGGCGGCGGTCGCCGGATCGGCGGGGACAAGGCGATGGTGGAGCTGCACGGCCGGCCGCTGATCTCCTATCCGCTCGAGGCGGTGCGGCTGGCGCTCGGGCGGCGAGTCGCGATCCTCGCCAAGGCCGACACGAGGCTTCCCTACGTGTCGGGGGTGACGGTCTGGATCGAGCCCGATTCTCGCCGCCACCCGCTCGTCGGCATCACGCAGGCGCTCGCGCTCGCCGACGGGCGCCCGGTGCTCGTGTGCGGCGCCGACCTGCCGTTCGTCAGCCCGGCTCTGATCCGCCGGCTGGTGCGGGCCAATCCGGGCCGGGCGCCGGCGGTGATCGCCTGCACACGTGGGGAGATGCAGCCGCTGCTCGGGTGCTACCAGAGCCGGGCGCTACCCGTGCTCAGCGCCGAGGCCAACGCGCCGACAAGTCCGCTGCGGGAGACGATCGCGGCGATCGATCCGCTCCTATTCGAGGTCGACGATCCGGAGGAGCTGTTCGACGTCGATTCGCCCGACGACCTGCTGCAGGCCGCGGCGATGCTCGATCGGCGGCGTTAACCGCATCCGGCTCTTGGCCGCCGCGGACCGCCGCGACCGCCGGTTCTAGTAGCCGGGAGACCGCGCGGTCGCGCCCGCAGTCACCACCGCCGCACATCCGGTGCGCCGTTTATCCAAACGTGAAGTCGTAGGCGCTCACGCCGGGCGGCAGCTGCACCGTGAACGTGAACTGCTGGGCGGTCGGGAACGACACCAGCGAGTAGAGACGCTCGCCGGTGATGGTCACGATGCCGTTCTTCACATCGGTGCCGGCGTGGGCGGCCGGAATCGGCTGACCGTCGAGCAGCACGCGACCCTGGCGCGGGACGTTCCCCGCAGAGGTCAGCACGAGATAGACCTTGGCGGCCTGGACCCCGCCGGTGATCGAGGCTCCCGCTGCTTCGGGGCTGATCGACTGCGACGAAACGTCCCACGAACCCTTCAAGGCGAACTGATTGAGGCCGAGTGCGCCCGACACGCCCGGGTAGTTGTTGGTCCCGGGGGACAGCTTGGTCACGAACCCCTGGGCGCGCTGCGAGTCCAGGTAGGTCTCGGGCGTACCGAGACCGGCCGAGGGCATGATCGCGGTCGCGGTCATCGGCGCCGGCAGGCTCTTGGCGCCGGCGTCGGCCAGCAGCGCCCGCACCGCGGCCTCGTCCTGCTTGTAGTTGCCCTCGCCGAACTGAACGTGCCTGACCTGCCCCTTGGCATCGATCAGGTACTCGGCGGGCCAGTACTCGTTCTGCCACGCGTCCCAGGTGCCATACCGGTTGTCCTGGACCACTGGGTAATTGATGCCGTCCGAGCTGATCGCCTGCCGGACGTTGCTCGCCTCCTGCTCGAACGTGAACTCGGGAGTCTCGACGCCGACGATGTCAAGGCCGTACTTGTGGTACTGGGCGTACAGCCCCTTGAGGAACGGCAGCGTGCGCAGGCAGTTGATGCAGGTGTATGTCCAGAAGTCGATCAGCACGACGTGCCCGCGGAGCTGCGACAGCGACAGCGGGCGGTTGCCCGGGGTGTTGAACCAGTCCTGCGTGTCGGCGAAATTCGGAGCGGTCCCGAGGTCCGTGAGGGTCGGCGTCTTGACTCCCGGGATCGCGACCTCGCGCTCGGCCGCGGTGGAGACCGTCCGGGTGGATGCCTCCTTTTGCGCGGTGACGAACCGCGATGTCGGGCGCAGCGACGCGAGCCGCTTCTGGACCGCGGTCGAGTTCTCGAGCGATCGGGTCGGATCGACGAAGATCGCCGGGAGGCTCGCGTCCTTGGCGAGCGACTCCTCGAAGCGGACGTCGACGTTGAACACCATCAGTACGGCGGTCGCCAGCAGCACCACGCCGAGGGCACGGTTGATCGTGTTGCCCCGGCCGACGCGACGGATCCGATCGATCACCGCGCGTCCGGCGAACGCGTACACGAGCAGCACCGCGGACAGGCCGGCCGCATACGAGACCGCGACCAGCACGACGCGCGCGCTGGCGCCGCTCGACGCGCTGACCGACGTGACGGCGGCCAGGATCGGTCCGGCGCACGGCGCGCACACGAACCCGAGCGCCGCGCCGACGCCGAGCCCCGACCAGAAGCCGGTGCCGCGGGTCTTCGGGCCGAAGCGGCCGAGCCGCGACAGCGGCGCCTCGACGCGCGCGGCGACGTCTGGAATCAGCAGCGCGAGCCCGAACCCGATCAGGACCACGATTGCGAGCGTCCTCGCGGCACCGCTGGCGAGACCGACGCCCTTGACCAGCTGCGCGAGCAGCACGATCGCGATCGTGAACGTGACGGCGAGGCCGATCACGATCCCGATCGGGCGGCGCCGCCCACCGGTGGCGCTCGAGGCGAGCAGCGCCGGCACGACCGGCAGCACGCAGGGCGTGATCGCAGTCCCCGCGCCGGCGATCACGGCAAACAGCATCAGGAGGAGCATCTGCGCCTTAGATGATGGGCACTAAATTCTTGCGAAAGCGTTAACCAACCCCGGCTTCTTATGAACCTCTTAAGGGCCGGTCGGCCCAAGGCGCAGTCAGCCGCCGATGGCGGACATGCTGCGAGCCGGCTGGATGAACCCGGGCTCGCCGACGTGGTGCTTGAGCTCCTTGAGCCAGACCGCATCGCGGATGATCTGCTCGAGCTCGCCGTCGTCCGCGCCGTCGCGCATCGGGTTACGCAGGTCGGTCTCGTTCAACGAGAACAGGCACGTGCGCAGGCGGCCGTCGGCGGTCAGGCGGACGCGGTTGCAATCGCTGCAGAACGGCTCCGACACCGGGTTGATGAAGCCGACCTTCCCGTGCCCGTCGGCGAAGTTGTAGACGCGAGCGGTGGCGTGCGGCGCGCGCGGCTGGGGCTCGAGCGGATACACGGCATTGATCGCCTCGCGGATCTCATCGCCGGTAAGGACCTGGTCGGCGGTCCAGGCGTGGTCAGCGTCGAGCGGCATGAACTCGATGAAGCGGACCTCGTACGGGGTGCGCCGCGCGAGCTCGGCGAACGGGATCGCCTCCTCTTCGGTGAACCCGCGGATCGCAACCGCGTTGATCTTGATCGGGTGGGCCTCGGGGAACGTCGCGAGATGCTCGAGCCCTCTGAGCACCTGCGGGAGCGCGTCCCGGCGGGTCAGCTCGAAGAACTGGTCGCGCTGGAGCGAGTCGACCGACACGTTGAAGCGGTTGATGCCTGCGCGGATGAGCGCCTCGGCGTCGCGCTCGAGCAGGAACCCGTTGGTCGTGACCGACAGGTCGTGCACGGCGTCGATTCCGGCGAGCATCTGCGCGAGCAGCGGGAACTGCCTGCGGACCAGCGGCTCACCACCGGTCAGGCGGACGTCATGGACGCCCATGTCGGCGAACAGGCCCACGAGCCGGGTGATCTCCTCAAAGGTCAGGATTTCGGCGCGTTCTAGCCACGGCAGGCCCTCCGCGGGCATGCAGTACTGGCAGCGAAAGTTGCAGCGGTCCGTGACTGACACACGCAAATCGCCGATCCGACGGCCGTGGCCGTCAATGAGTGGCTCCAACGCCATGTGACAAGGCTAGCGACGATCCTGGTCAGCCTCGCACGTCGGACGCGAGCAGACCAAACGCGACCATGTCGTCACGGCCGTTGTTGCCAGCCAGGTAGGACCGCAGCACGGCCTCGCGGGTGAAGCCGCAACGCTCGGCGACCTGCTGCGAGGCGGGGTTGCCGGTCGCCGCCATGAGGTCAATCCGGTGCAGCCCGAGGTGGACGAAGCCCCAGTTGGTGATCAGACCCACTGCGCGGGTCATATGTCCCTGCCCGCGGGCGTCTCCCGCCAGCCAATAGCCGACCTCGGCCCGCGCGTTCTTCCACGAGAAGCGCATCAGGGAGATCGATCCGAGTAATCGGTCGCGATCGCCGGCGGCGACGACTGCGAACGGCGCGGACGCGCCGGCGTGGAGCGCGTCGTGGCGCTGGAGCAGGTAGTTGCGAGCATCGGCCGGGCCGTAGGGGAACGGCACCCGCGTCCAGCGCGAGATCTCGCGATCCTGGCAGGCGGCGACGAGCGGGCTGAGGTCGGAGTCGCGCCACGCGCGCAGAGCGGTCGGGCCGTCGATCAGTGGCTCGGCCGGAAGGACGATCCGTCGTGGCATGCCCTGACGGCGGCGAACGGACCTCATCCTCGGTTCTCCGCACGATCGGTCAGCGCGCGCTCGAGCGACGGCACGTCGAGCGCCGGATCCTGGTCCTCGAGCCATCGCTCGGCCTGCCGCCGCCCGCCGAGCGCGCGCAGTCCGCGATCGCCGTGCTCGACGGCGAAGTTCTCGAGCGCGTGGCGCCGGCGGGCGTGCTGCCGGCGCCGGTTGAGGTCGGTGCGCTGTCTGTGCGCCTCGAGGGCGTCGGCGAGTTCCTCGATGCCAGCCGGGGGCGGGACCGACGACACCGCGCAGACCTCGGTGTCGGCGGCGCCGAGCGCGAGCAGCGCCGCCTTCAGGTCGGTCATGGCGCGCGTGGCAACTGTGCCGAGATCGGTTTTGGTGAGGACGAGCACGTCGGGGACTTCCATGATGCCTGCCTTGAGGAACTGGAGCACGTCGCCGGAAGCGGGCTGGAGCACGACCGCGACCGTGTCGGCGGCGTCGGCCACGTCGGTCTCCGACTGGCCGACCCCGACGGTCTCGATCACGACCACGTCGAATGCGGCCGCAAGTGCTTCCGAGGCCGCGCGCGTCGCGGGCGCAAGGCCGCCGAGGCGGGTGCCAGCGGCGGTCGAGCGGATGAACACGCGGCGGTCCTTCGGATCGGTCTCGATCCGGGCCCGGTCGCCGAGCAGCGAGCCCCCGGACCGCCGCGAGCTGGGGTCGACCGCCAGCACTGCGACGGACCGGTCGAGCGCGCGCCAGTGCTTTACGAGTTGCGAGAGCAGCGACGACTTGCCGACGCCGGGAGGACCGGTCAGCCCGACGATGTGCGCCGGCGCCTCGTGGCCGAGGGCGGCCGGCGAGACCGCCGCGAGCAGCAGTTGCGCCTGCTCGCGCGCCTCCGGCGAGCGGCTCTCGATCAGGTTGAGCACGGCGGGCGCGGCGGTGAGGTCGCGCTCGCGCAGGCGTCCGCCGAGCTCGCGGCCGTCTGCGGGGGCGCGCGTCTGGGTCAAGCTCCGACGGCGCTCTCGACCCCGTGGCGCGCCGCGACCAGCTCGATGATGTCTCGCATCATCCCGTTCAGGTTCCAGTCCTTAGGGGTGTACACGGCCGCGATCCCGGCCTCGCGCATGGCCGCGCCGTCGGCCTCGGGGATGATCCCGCCGACCACCACCGGCACGTCCTCGACGCCGGCGTCGCGCAACGCGTCGAGCACGGCGGGGATCAACTCACGATGCGACCCCGAGAGGATCGACAGGCCGATCACGTGGACGCCCTCCTGGGTGGCCGAGTTCGCGATCTGCGAAGGGGTCAGGCGGATGCCCTCGTACACGACGTCCATGCCGGCGTCGCGGGCGCGGACGGCGATCTGCTCGGCCCCGTTCGAGTGGCCGTCGAGGCCGGGCTTCCCGACCAGGAACTTGAGCCTGCGGCCGAGCCCCTCGCTGACGCGCTCGACCTCAGCGCGGAGCTCGGACACCTCCTCGCTCGGCGCCGACGCAGCGTCGCCGACGCCGGTCGGCCCGCGGTACTCGCCGAACGCCTCGCGCAGAGCCTCGGACCACTCGCCGGTGGTGGCGCCGGCACGGGCGGCGGCGATCGTCGCCGGCATGATGTTCTCGTGCTCCTGGCGGGCGGTCTCGGCGAGCGCGGCCAGCGCGACGTCGACGGCCGCCTGATCCCGGTCTGATCGCCATTGTTCGAGGGCGTGCCGCCGCTCGGCCTCGACCGCGGGATCGACGGCGAGAATGCCGCCGTCGGCGCCGGCGGTCAGCGGCGAAGGCTCGGTCGACGTGAAGCGGTTCATGCCGACCGCGACCTGCTCGCCGGACTCGATCCGTTGCCAGCGCTTGCGATGGGATTCGACCAGCGCGGCCTTCATGTAGTCGACGGCCTCGACGGCGCCCCCGAGCTCGGCCACTCGGTGCATCTCCTCGCGGGCGCCCGCGAGCAGCTCGGCCACGAGCCCGTCCATCACCTTGGAACCCTCGAAGATGTCCGGGTACTCGAGCAGGTCGGTCTCGTAGGCCAGGATCTGCTGGAGACGAAGCGACCACTGCTGGTCCCAAGGCCGGGGCAGGCCGAGCGCCTCGTTCCAGGCCGGCAGCTGGATCGCACGGGCGCGCGCGTTACGGCCGAGCGTGACCGCGAGCGCCTCGAGCGCGATCCGGTAGACGTTGTTCTCGGGCTGGGCCTCGGTCAGCCCTAACGAGTTGACCTGGACGCCGTAGCGCAATCGGCGGTGCTTCTCGTCCTCGACGGCGTAGCGCTCGCGTCCGAGTTCGTCCCACAGGGTCGCCATTGCGCGGAGCTTGGCGTGCTCCTCGACGAAGCGGACGCCGGCGTTGACGAAGAACGAGATCCGGCCGAACACGCTCCCCATGACGTCCGCCGCCACGCGCTGCTTGACCGCGTCGAGGACCGCGATCGCGTTGCTCATGGTGAACGCGATCTCCTGGACGGGCGTCGCCCCCGCCTCCTGGAGGTGGTAGGAGCAGATGTTGATCGGGTTCCATTTGGGGACGTGCTGCACCGTGTAGGCGATCGTGTCGGCGATCAAACGCATGCTCGGCCCCGGCGGGAACGCGTACGTGCCCCGGCTCAGGTACTCCTTGAGGATGTCGTTCTGGGTCGTGCCCTGGAGCCTGTGATCGGGGACCCCCTGATCTTCGGCGGCGACGATGTACAGGGCCAGGAGCCAAGCGGCGGTGGCGTTGATCGTCATCGACGTGTTCATCTGATCGAGCGGGATGGCGTCCAGGAGCGTCTCCATGTCGCCTTTGTGCGCGATCGAGACGCCGACCTTGCCGACCTCGCCGCGAGCCAGCTCGTGGTCGGGGTCGTAGCCGGTCTGTGTCGGCAGGTCGAACGCGATCGACAGCCCGGTCTGGCCCTTCTCGAGGTTCTTGCGGTACAGCTCGTTGGACCGCCGGGCGTCGGAATGGCCGGCGTACGTGCGCATCATCCACGGCCGGTCCGGCTCGGGCAGGCGGTGCGAGGGCGGCTCCGGCATGGGTCGGATTGTATGAATCCTTTGGTCGCCGGCGGCACAGTTGCCGTGAGGGCGGATGCACTGTGTATGGTCAGGCCATGCCCGATCAGAACTCTGCCTCCACCGAACACGCGCTGATGCAGGAGATCACCGCGCCGCTCGGGACGCTGCCCGACGACCCCCTTCCGGCCGTGGCCGACGTCGACTTTCCGAGCGCATTGCGCGGGTACGACAGGCTCGCGGTCGACGCCTACGTGCAGAAGACCAGCCAGCTCGTCGCCGAGCTGCAGGCGACCCGTTCTCCCGACGCAGCGATTCGCAGAGCGCTCGAGCGGGTGGGGGAGGAGGTGTCAGGAATCCTCCAGCGCGCCCACGACACGGCAGCGCAGATCACCTCCCAGTCGCGCAGCGAATCCGAGGACCGGCTCGAAGCGGCGCGCCGGGAGGCCGCCGAGATCGTCACCGCGGCTGAAGAGCGGGTCCGCGAGCTCGACGCCGAGACCGACCGGATCTGGTCAGAGCGCCACCGGATCGTCGAGGACACCCGCGAGCTGGCGCAGGAGCTCCTGACGCTGACCGACTCCGCGGCGGACCGCTTCCCGGCGGATCCCGAGGCCATGCCGTCGGACGACGCACCGGCGCCGGTCGACGAGGAGTTCGAGTCGGACGACGACGACCTCACGACGGTCGACGACGGCGTCGAGCCTGAGGACATCTTCGGCGAGGAGCCCGACCCACACGTCGAGCCGACCGTCGTGCTCCCGGTCGTGGAGCCGGCCGAAGACGACAACCAGCCGCACTAGGATCGCGATCGCGCGATGCGTCTCATCGACGTGATGCACCTCGGCGTCCCCCGGGTGATCGGAGCCTGGGTGGTCGACGACGTGGTGATCGATCCGGGCCCGACCTCGTGCCTGGAGACGCTGCTCGATGGGCTGGGCGACGAGCGCCCGCGCGCGCTGCTGCTCACCCACATCCACCTCGACCATGCCGGCGCGAGCGGCTCGCTGGTGCAGCGCTGGCCCGACCTCGAGGTGTACGTCCACGAGCGCGGCGCCCCCCACATGGCCGACCCCGAACGCCTGATCAAGAGCGCCCGGATGCTCTACGGCGAGGACATGGACCGGCGCTGGGGCGAGATGGTGCCCGTGCCGGAGGACAACCTGCGCGTGCTCCGGGGCGGGGAGAAGCTGTTCGGCGGGGCGTTCGAGGTCGCCTACACCCCGGGCCACGCGTCCCATCATGTCTCCTACCTGCACGACGGGACCGCGTTCGTCGGCGACACCGGTGGTGTGCGGATCGCGTCCTCGTCGCTGACGCTGCCCCCGAGCCCGCCGCCCGACATCGATGTCGAGCAGTGGCATGCATCGATCGAACGGATCGCTGACTGGAAGCCGGAGCGGCTCGTCCAGACCCATTTCGGCTCGAGCGAGGACCCCGAGGCGCAGCTCGACGAGCTGTCAGCTCGTCTCGACGAGTGGGCGGCCCGGGCACGCGAGCAGGACCTCGAGACGTTCGTGGCCGGCGTCCGCGCTGAGATCGGGGAGCATGCGGATCCGGCGCTGCTGGAGGCCTATGACCAGGCCGCGCCGCCGGATCAGCTGTACGCCGGGCTCGAGCGGTACTGGCGTAAGCGCGCCGACGCCGTCCGTGCGGGCTGAGCGATCGACGCGAGGTATGCTGGGCGAGATGTCGCAGACGGTTGAGCTGCCGCGCGTAGGCGGGCCGGGCAGCGACCTCGGCGGGTTGTGGCGGGTGGTCGTACTCAACGACAACTTCAACACCTTCGACCACGTCGCGGAGACGCTGTCGAGGGTAATCCCCGGCGTGACGCTGGCGCAGGGCTACCGGCTCGCGGATCGCATCGACAAGAGCGGTTGCGCGATCGTGTGGAGCGGCCCGCGCGACGAGGCCGAGGGGTATTGGGAACAGCTCAGCGGCGCCGGCCTTACGATGGCGCCGCTCGAAGCGGGGTAATCCCGGCGGACGGCCCTCGGCCGACTACGCGCGTCCGGGGAGTGACTTCGCGCGCTGGCGCTCGGGGCTGACGCGCACGACGTTCCACACGATCCCGAGCTTCTCGAGCACGCTGATCAGCAGTCCGGTCGGATCGGCGATCCGCTCCCACAAGCTCAGGCCGTGGAACGCCGAGGTGGGGAACGCGTGGTGGTTGTGGTGCCAGGCCTCTCCCATCGACAGTGGGGCGAGCCAGAACACGTTGCGGGATTGATCCTCGACGTCGAACCTCACGCTACCGAAGAAGTGGCACACGGAGTTGATCGACCAGGTGACGTGGTGGAGCAGGAACACGCGCACGAAGCCGCCCCACAGGAGCGCGGTCAACGCCGCACCGATGCCGCCGCCGACGATCCACCCAAGTGCGAACGGAATTACGAACCCGAGCAAGACCCACACGAAGAACAGCTTGTCGACTACGCGCAGCACTCCATCCTTGACCAGGTCCGGGGCGAAGCGCTCGCGCTCGGCGGTTCCGACGCTCTCGAACAGCCACCCGACGTGAGCATGCCACAGCCCCTTGACCCCGCCCCAGAACCCTGGTCCGCTGAGGTGGGGCGAGTGCGGGTCGCCGTCCTGGTCGGTGAACGCGTGGTGCTTGCGGTGATCGGCCACCCACGTGATCACCGATCCCTGCATCGCCATCGAGCCGAACACGGCTACGATCGCGCGGAACGCGCGGCTCGACTCAAACGCGCGATGGGTGAACATCCGGTGGTAGCCGAGGGTCACCCCGAGCGCGGTGACGACGTAGAGGCCGACGAGCAGCCCGAGCTCGAGCGGCCCGACCGCCCGGTTCCACAGCAGCACGATCGCGGCGATGAGCCCGACCAACGGCAGTGGCACGCCGATCAGGTTGACGATCTTGTGGGTCCGCGTCACCGCAGCCAAGGATACGACGTCATCCTGGCGTCGCGTCCGGTGTTAACAAACGAAGCTCAGACGGATGCGGTGGGGAACCTCAAACGGATGCGGTGGGGAACCTCAAACGGATGCGGTGTGCGACCTCAGACGGCTGCGGCAGGGGCCGGTGACGGCGGCGGCGCCGGCTCCGGCTCGAGGCCGACCTCAGGCCCGAGCGCTCCCGACACCAGCTCGTCGTACCAGGTGTAGGTGATCGGGATCTGGTACTTGCCCGACAGCCGGCGCCGGAACGCCAGCATCTCCGGGCCTTCCCAGTAGGCGTACCAAGCCTGCTTTGACTCGAACCAGGCCATCTGCGTGATCTTGTAGCGGTCATCACGCGAGCGCTGGACCGAGTACTGAGTGGCTCCATAGCGCAGCGCCAGCGGCGCCACGGCCGACACCTCGGCCGCGAACAGCTCCTGGCGCAGGACCGTCGCGTACCAATCGACATGCATGACGCCGGCCATCAGGCTCCCACCTCCGCTCGGATAGCACCGGGACCCTCGGCCGTCTTGCCCTGGCCCTCGTCGGTGGCGCCGACCAGGATCGCGATCTTGCCGAGGTGCTTGTTGTCGCGCAGAAGCTGGTGAGCCTCGCCGACCTTCTCGAATCCCATCGTCCGCCACAGCACCGGGCGCACCTTGGACTCCTCGATCAGTTGGTTTGCCTTGTTCGCCTCCCAGGCGTTGGCGAAGTGCGAGCCGATGATCTCCTTCTGACGCATCCACAGGTAGCGGACGTCGAAGTCGAGCTGGTAGCCCGAGGTCGCGCCGCAGATCACGACCTTTCCGAACGGCCGCACGACCAGCACCGAGGTCGGGAACGTGGCCTTGCCGACGTGCTCGAACACGATGTCGGGGGGCTCGCCGAGGATTGCCTCGACCGCCTTGCAGAACCGCCGGGACTCCTTGAAGCGCACTCGCTCCTCGTCCGCGGTCTCGCCGCCGCGGCGCATCATCCCCGGGAAATCGGAGCGGTTGATATAGCCGACCGCGCCGAGCTGCTCGATCAGTCGGCCTTTCTCCTCGCTCGAGACGACACCGACGGCGTCCGCGCCGGTCAGCGCGCACAGTTGGGTCGCGAACACTCCGAGGCCGCCGGCGGCGCCCCAGATCAGCACGCGGTCGCCCGCCTGCAGGTGGCAGCGATCGATCAACATCCGGTAGGCGGTGAAGTAGGTGAGGCCGTAGGCGGCCGCCTCCTCCCAGGCGAGGTGGCTCGGCTTCGGAAGCAGCTGCTGGGCCTGGACCTTGCAGAACTGCGCGAACGAGCCCCAGCTCGTCTCGTACCCCCAAATCCGCTGCGAGGGCGCGGCGAGCGGATCGAGACCGTGCACCTCGGGATCCTCGTACGAAGCCTGATTGCAGTGGACCACGACCTCGTCACCGGGCTTCCAGCGGGTTACTCCGGGGCCGACCTTCCAGACCACGCCGGAGGCGTCCGACCCGCCGATGTGGTGATCCTCCTCCGGGTGGTAGCGGAAAACCGAGACGGGCTCGCCGAGCGCGGCCCACACGTTGTTGAAGTTCACCCCGGCGGCCATCACGCGCACGATCACCTCGAACGCGCCGGGCTCGGGGACCTCGATCTCCTCGATCTGGAAAGCGTCGGTCGGCTCGCCGAACCGCTCCTCGCGGATCACCCAGGCGGCCATCGTGCTGGGAAGCACGCCCGGCTCGGTCTCGACATTTGCGACCTGGCTCAAGTCAACTGCCACTCGTGTTGCACCTTCCTAGAGTCGGCGGAGTTCGCCGGCCGGATGCTACCCGGGTGTAGCCAGGAGGTGTCAGACGAGGCTGATCTCGGCCTCGGATTCCTCGCTGGCCCTCGCCTTGTGGGCGGTCGCATCCTGTGCCGGCACCGGTGCCGGGGCGCCCACCCGGCGCTGGATCAGCGTCCAGGCGACGACCGCGCCGAACAGGGTCACGAGCGAGCCCACAAGCAAGCCCGTGCCGAGCGCCGAGACGAACGCTTCGTTGGCGGCCGCGACGATCCGGGCCGGGACGTGACCTCCGATCGCCGCTCCGCTGCCGAGCGCGTTGGTGATCTCGTGGCGGACTGACAACGGGACGTTGGGGAGGCTCGAATTGATCTGAGAGCCGCCGATCGTGGTCACCAGCGCGCCCATCACGGCCACGCCGAACGTACTCCCGACCATCCGGCTCATCGACAGGACGCCCGACGCCGCGCCGGCCTTGGTGCGGTCGACCGCGTTCATCGCGGCGGTGCTCATCGGGGACATCACGAGCCCCATGCCAACGCCCATCAGCACGAACCCGGGCAGCAGCAGGCCGTAGCCGCTGTGGATGGTCACGCGCGACTCGATGAACATCGCGACGGCGACGATCACGAGCCCGAGCGTTATCAGCGGACGCGACCCGACCCGATCAGCCAGGCGGCCCGCGAGCGGCGCCACGATCATGATCACGATCGTCGAGGGCAGGAAGCGCACGCCGGTCTCGAGCGGCGAATAGTGGAGGACGTTCTGGAGGTAGAGCGTGAGGAAGAAGAACTGGGCAAACATCGCGAACGAGATCAGGAAGCCGACACTGTTCGCGCCCACCGACGTTCGCGACCGGAAGAAGGTGAAGTCGATCATGGGCGCCTTGACCCGCTGCTCGATGATCACGAACGCCGGGAGGGCGATCGCCGCCAGCACGAGCAGTGAGATCACGCGTGTCGAGCCCCAGCCCCAGCTGTTGCTCTGGACGAGCGCGAGCACGAGCGCGGTCAGCCCGATCGTCAGCGCCACGATGCCGGCGAAGTCGACGGTCTTGTCCACGGTCTCGTCGCGCGATTCGCGAGCGGCGAACAGCGCCACCGCGACCGCGCCGACGGCGATTGGGGGGTTGATGAAGAAGATCGCGCGCCAGCTCACGTCCTGCGTGAGGAAGCCGCCCACCACGGGGCCGATCGCCAGCGCGAGCGCGCTCACCCCGGCCCACGTCCCAATCGCGGTCCCGCGCTGCTCGGGCGGGAACGACTGGGTGATGATCGCCAGCGTGGCCGGCATCATGAACGCGGCGCCGACGCCCTGAACGGCGCGGAAGCCCACGAGCCAGGTGTCGGTCGGCGAGAAGCCGATGAGCAGGCTGGCCGTGCCGAACACGACCACGCCGAATATGAACATCCGCCGGCGCCCAAAGATGTCGCCGAGGCGCCCGCCCGTGACGAGCAACACGGCAAATGTCAGCGTGTACGCATTCACGGTCCACTCCAGCGCCGCCAGCGAGGCGTGCAGGTCGCGCTGGATCGACGGCAGCGCGACGTTCACGACCGTGTTGTCGAGCATGATCATGAACAGCGCGAAGCACATCGCGCCGAGCGTCCACCACTTGCTGTTCTCGTCGGTCACCAGGCGGTGCCGGTGGGCGAGGATGCGTCCAGTCATGGGGTGATGGCCTCCGGGCGGCAGGCGGCGATGTCCTCGTGCTCGAGCAGCTGCGACAGCGCATGACCGAGCGATCGCCTTTCGGTGGGCGCCAAGGTCTTTGAGAACTGACCCAGGCCGATCAGGCGCGCGGCGTTGAGGCGGCGGATCGCGGTGCGCCCGCCGTCGGTCAGGCAGACGCGCTTCATCCGGCGATCGTCCTCGTCCTCGCGGCGCGTGGCGAGCCCGCGCCGAACGAGGTCGTCGACCATCCGGCTGGCCGCCGGCATCGACACGTGGACCAACTCGGCGGCCTCCTTGAGGCTGAGCTCACGCGGCTGGTCCTCGAGGTGGTGGAGCAGCTTGATCTGGCTCAGCGACAGCTCAAGCGCGCCGACGGCCTCGAACAGGTCGGCGTTGCAGTTCTTATGGAGGAACACGATCAGCGCGTACAGGTCGCTGGCGAGGGTGGCGTCGGCGGGGAGGGTGGTGGCGCCGGCGGTCTCAGTGGTCTCGCCCTCGGATGCCGTGGTCACGCCGGAGGCTCCCGTGCCCGCGTCGCCCGCGAGCGCGGGCTTTGTCATTTGAGTTGCTTGCACGCATGCAAGTATTTCACAAACGCAAATGACATGCCCTCAACGGGCCCTCGCCGCCATGAACAACGCCCGAAAACACCGGCCTCGCCGGCGCCGGCGGGACATAACGCGGGACATAACCATTTCCCCGCGTGCTTATCTCCCGAAAACACCGGCCGCGCGGGAGGTTTCGGACGTTGCCCAGGTGCTCCCGGGCGGGGGCGTTGCCCAGGTGCTCTCGAGGTGCTCCCGGGCGGGGGCGTTGCCCAGGTGCTCTCGAGGTGCTCCCGGGCGGGGGCGTTGCCCAGGTGCTCTCGAGGTGCTCCCGGGCGGGGGCGTTGCCCAGGTGCTCCTGGGGGCGGGGGATGACGGGTTGGCGCGGGGCGGTTGGGCGGTCGCGCCGGTGGGATCGGTGCACAAGTCGCCAAACCTCGCGTCTGGGACGGACCTCGGCTATATAAGCGCCTGAGAGGCGCTTATATGCGCAAAGCGCCGGCGATGCAGCGAGTTTGGCGAGTTTTGCACCGTCCCCGGCACCAGCGCGGACCAAGCCCGGGTTGGCCGGAGTGCGCCGGCCCGCGCCCGTGTTGGTTGGGGGCGCCCTCGGACCGCGCCCGCGCCGGACCGACCGCGCCCGCACGGACCGCGCCCGTGTTGGTCGGGGCGCCCCCGGACCGCGCCCGCGCCGGACCGACCGCGCCCGCACGGACCGCGCCCGCGCCGAACCGACTCCGCCAGGTCGGGGGCGCCCTCGGACCGCGCCCGCGCCGAACCGACCGCGCCAGCGCCGGCCTACGGTTCGTTGCCTACGGCTGCAGCAGCTCGTTGTCGCTGCTGGCGCGCTTGGCGCCGATGTGGATCGAGGCGGCTCGGATCGTGGAGCCGGCGCCGGCGCCCCCGCCGGCGGTGGCGAGCGAGTAGCTGCCGGGCGAGGAGAAGTTGACGGTGACCTGGGCGGTCCCCTGGGGATTGATCGGCCCCGTATTCGCGACCGGCTGGCCGGCGGCGGCGCCGGAGCGGAGAATCGCGAGCGACTCGGCCTGGGTCGCCTGGTTGGTGATGATGAACTCGACCGGACCCGAGCCGACGATCGCCGGAGACACCGACACCTTGCTGTTGTCGATGTACACGGTCAGGTTGACCGGCGCCGCGGGACGCAGGGTGCTGACGCCACGCGCAGTGGATCCGCACGCCGACACTGCCAGCGCGGTGCCGGCGAGCATCGCGATCGTCCTCCTGCACATCACCGACGTAGCCTCCTCTGCAAGACCGTCTGGAAGGGCCGGGAATCGCCGGGAATCGCCGGGAATCCGAGTCAGGGCCGCCAGCGGAACCCTAGCGACGGGGCGAAAGCTAACGACCCTTCTACCCGCTCGCGAGAACGTAACACCGATCGGTGTCAACTTCCAGCAAAGGGAGTTGTACTGTGACGCCGCTAAGCAGTGGTGTTCTGCGCCAATGAGGCGCGCCGACGCTCGAGGCTTCGGAGCTCGCGCTGAAGCTCCGTCCACGAATCGCTCTCGGCCCGCTCGTACGCCTCGCCATCGAGGTCACGAAGCCGCTCGTTGTACGCGGTCCATGCGCGACGCGTCCCGTCGTCAAGCTCGCGGAGCTTTTGGAGGTCAGGGGCGGTAGTGGTCACGTCACCTCCTTCCCGAGGATTGTGCTGCGGATCCTACCCGGCGGTCCGGTTATCGAGACGTATGCGACGGCAAGCGCTGCAATCCTGCTTGCTTGCCGTCCGGGGTGGCGCGTATCACGCGTATATGACCCTGCTCGAGGAGCCGATCGCGAGCGCCGAGTTCCTCGTGGTAGACACCGAGACCAACGGGCTGGGCGGCGATGCGTGCGAGATGACCGAGGTCGGGGCGGTGCTCGTCGGCGGGGGAGAGCTGCACGACCGCTGGTCCTCGCTCGTGCGGTGCAACCGGCCACTCGGGCGGGGTATCCAGCGGTTCACCGGGATCACCCAGGAGATGCTCGCCGACGCCCCTGGGCTCGAGGCGGTCTTGCCAACGCTGGCCGTGCTCCTCCAAGATCGGGTGCTGGTGGCGCACAACGCGCCGTTCGACCGACGGGTGCTGCGTCGCGCGTTCGAGCTGATCGGCCTCGAGTGGCCCAATCCGCCCGTCCTGTGCACGGCTGCGCTCGCGCGCAAGCTCCTGCCGCTTCAGAACAGGCGCGGGCTGGGCGTGCTCGCGGACGCGCTCGGGGTCGAGGTGCAGACCGCGCACCGGGCGCTCGCCGACGCGGAGACATGTGCCCGCGTGCTGTGCGCGATGTTCCCACGGCTGTGCGCCAACGCCCTGACCGTGGGCGACGCGCTCGCGATCACCGGGCGGCGACGCAAGCGCACCCCGGGCCGCAAGCGCCGCGTGCCGGCGCTCACGGTTCCGCCCCAGCTCGACTTCGCGGAGCTTCCGAAGGACCCCGGCGTGTATCTGTTTCGCGATGACGCCGGCCGGGTGCTGTACGTCGGCAAGTCGGTCTCGATCCGGAGCCGCGCCCGCGCCCACTTCGCGCCGTCGAGCGTGCCGTCCGATTGGACGGTCCAGGCCACGGTCGTCGACTACCAAAGCACGAACTCCGAGCTCGGCGCGCTCGTGCTCGAGAACCGCCTGATCAAGCAGCATCGTCCGCCCGGCAACATCCGCTTGGCGAGAAAGGACGAACGGCTCTGCTACATCCGCTGTCGCCTCGACATCTCGTTCCCGATCCTCGAAGTGGCCTCCGACCCGGCGCCCGGACACGCGGTCACGATCGGCCCGCTGCGAGGCCGGCGGCTCGCGCACGAGCTGGTCGAGCAGCTCGATTCGCTGTTCGGACTGCGCCATTGCGGGCGCCGGCTCGTGCTCCGCGAGCATCCGTCCGCGTACGGACAGATGGGGCGCTGCCTGTCGCCCTGCCTCGGAGATCTCGATCCGAACCTGTACCGCCGTCGACTCGACGAGGCGCTCGGGCTGTTCGTCGGGGACGCTGACGGCCGCGACCGACTGCTCGGCCACGTTCGCGCCCAGATGCGGGCGGCCTCCGACCAGCAGCAGTACGAGCGAGCGGCGTGGCTGCGCCGGCGCCTTCACCGGCTTGGCCTGATCCTCGATCGGCTGGGCGGAGCGCTCGAGGCCACGCACGTCCGAGCCAGGCTCGTGCTGGCACCCCATCCGGTCGACTCCGAGCGCCGGGACGCGTTCTGGCTCGTCGCCGGCCGTCTCATCGATTGGGGCGAGGCGCCAGCGGACACCGACGCGCTCGAGCAGAGAACGGAGGCCGCGCTCAAGCGCGGCGGCCGCGCCGGCGAGCTCGGCGCGCACGTCCCGCCGACAGAGATCGACGAGCTGCGGATCGTCTCCAACTACCTCGACTCGCACCCCGAGACGACGCAGCTGGTCCTCTAGCGGAAGGACGTCCTCAACGGCAGGACGGTGGCCCGCGCGCAGCTAGAACGGGAGCTCGGTGACCTCGGCGGTGACTTCGCCGCCGTCGGCGACGGCGACAGTCGTCCCCGGTGGCGCCTCGCGGCGGACGAGGGCCAGCCCGATCGGGCCGAGTCGCGGGGACCGGGCGACGGTCGCGAGGTGACCGACGACCCGCCCCTCATACGACAGCTCATCGCCGGATGACGCCGGCCCTGACAGCCTGATGCCCCGCAGCTGCCGGTTCGGCTTGCCGCGGTAGTAGAGACGCGCGACGGTCTCCTGGCCGACGTAGCAGCCCTTCGTGAACGACACGGCGCGCTCGTTCAGCCCGGCCTCCTGCGGGATCACCGAGTCGTCGAGGTCGATTCCGTAACGGGGACGGCCGCGCTCGACCCGCAGGCATTCCACGGCCGCGTCGGCGACCGCCGGCGCGCCGGCGTCCTCGAGCGCGGACCGCAGCGCGTCAACCTCGCCGGCATCACACAGCAGGTCAATCCCGACATCGGTCCGGATCGCGCGCGCCATCACATCGGTGCCGCGAATCGAGACGAGCCCGTGCGAGTGCTCCTCCGAGGGCAGCTCGCCGGCGCCGGCGAGCTCACCGGCGCCCGGCCCGATCAGCGACAGCAGCCCGCGCTCGAGCGTGCGCTTGTGCAGCTCGACGTCATAGCCGATGCTGAAGCGCCGGATCATGTTGAACAGCGCCTGGAGCGCGGATCGCTCGGTGTCGAGCAGGAGCTCGTCGCCGGTGGCCAGGATCCGGAGGTCGCCGAGCATCTTGCCCTTCGGAGTCAGGAACGCGGCGTAGCAGCCCTGGCCGGCGGACAGGCCCTCGACGTCGTTGGTCACCTGCCCCTGGAGGAAGCCGGCCGCGTCCGATCCGGTGAGCGCGAGCTTTCCGCGCTCGGAGCGGTCGAGCAGCCCACACCCCTCGGTGATCGCGCGGTAGTCGGTGGCCAGTGTGTCCAAGGACGTCATCCAGACAAAGGATAGGCATACGCAAATGCCGATAACCCTTGCGAAATTGAAATTTAGGCCTACCATAATTTGTGTAATGGCAAGCCAGGACTCGACAGTGCTCCGCTCGCAGGCCGTGCAGGACTACGCCAAGGCGATCTACGCCCTGGAGCGGCGCGAGGGCGAAGCCGTCAGCACGAATGCGCTCGCCGACCGCCTTGGCGTTACCCCGGCGTCGGCGTCGGGAATGGTTAAGCGCCTCGACGAGCTCGGCCTGGTCGAGCATCGGCCCTATCGCGGCGTTTCGCTGACCGAGGACGGGCGGCGCGTGGCGCTCGAGGTGATGCGCCACCACCGGCTGCTCGAGCTGTATCTCGTCCAGTCGCTCGGCGTCCCGTGGGATCGCGTCCATCAGGAGGCCGAGGTGCTGGAGCACGTTCTGTCCGAGGAACTCGAGGAGCTGATCGCGGCCCAGCTCGGCGATCCCACCCACGACCCGCACGGTGACCCGATCCCGACGCGGGACCTGAGGATCGAGGAGGGCTCGACGGTCAGCCTGCAGGCGCTCGAGGTCGGCGCCCGCGGGAGATTCACCCGCGTGTCCGATTCCGATCCGGAGATGCTGCGGTTCCTGGCCGACCGCGGGATCGCGCCGGGCGACCGGCTCGAGGTGGTCGACAAGCAGCCGTTCGACGGCCCGCTGTTCGTGCGGTTCGGCGATCACACGCAGGTGCTCGGCGGCGCGCTGGCGCGGGCGATGCGGGTCGAGGTCAGCCGTTGACGCCGGTGCGCGCGGCGATTCGCGAGCCCGCCTTCGAGGGCGCGATCGCCGACGGGGCGCCGGTCACGCTTGGCGAGGGCACGCTAGGTCCGAGCCCGCTCGAGCGGCTGCTCGCGCGCGGGCGTCTCCGGGCGACGCTGGCGATGCTCGGGCCCGCGTTCGTGGCCTCGGTCGCGTACGTGGATCCGGGCAACTTCGCCACGAACATCCAGGGTGGTGCGAAGTTCGGCTACCTGCTGCTGTGGGTGGTGCTGCTCGCGAACCTGATGGCGATGCTGATCCAGTACCTGTCGGCCAAGCTCGGGATCGTCACCGACAGCAGCCTGCCCGAGGTGTGCCGCGAGCGCGCATGCCGCGCTGGATGAGCGCCGGACTGTGGGTGCAGGCCGAGCTGATGGCGATGGCCACCGACATCGCCGAGTTCCTCGGCGCCGCGGTCGGGCTGAACCTCCTGTTCGGCGTGCCGCTGCTGACCGCCGGCCTGATCACCGGCGTGATCGCGTTCGGGATCCTCGAGCTTCAGGTGCGCGGCTTCCGGCGGTTCGAGCTCGCGATCACCGGGTTGCTCGGGCTCGTGTTCGCCGGCTTCCTATACGAGACGCTCCGGATCGGGCCGTCCGTACACGAGTCCCTGGGCGGGCTGGTGCCCGGCCTCGACGGCGCGAGCTCGCTGTATCTGGCGGTCGGGATCGTCGGCGCCACCGTGATGCCGCACGCGATCTACCTCCATTCGGCGCTGAGCAACGGACGCATGGCGGTCCGCAACGACTCCGAGCGCAGCAAGGTGCTCCGGTTCGGGCGCCTCGACGTGATCATCGCCCTGGGTCTCGCGGGCCTCATCAACCTGGCGATGCTGGCAGTCGCGGCCAAGCTCCTCCACACTCCTGGGCTGTCGGGCACCAGCTCGCTTCAGGGCGCGCACCACGAGTTCGGCACACTCGTCGGGAGGCGGCGCGGCGCTTGCGTTCGCGGTCGCCCTGCTCGCTTCCGGCCTGTCGTCTTCGAGCGTCGGCACGTACGCCGGCCAGGTCGTGATGGCGGGCTTCATCAACGTCCGGATCCCGCTGTTGGTCCGGCGGCGCGCTGACGATGGTGCCGGCGCTCGTGGTGCTCGCACTCGGCGTCAGCCCAACCGCCGCGCTCGTCCTGAGCCAGGTCGTTCTGTCGTTCGGGATACCCTTCGCGCTCGTGCCCCTCGTGATACTGACCAGCCGACGCGACGTGATGGGCGTCCACGTCAACCGCCGCCTGACGAGCGCGGCGGCGTTCGGCGTCGCCGGCGCGATCACGCTCATGAACGTGTTCCTGCTCTACCAGGTGCTTCTCTGATGGCGCTCGCGGACACCTTTCAGGAGATCGTCGATTCGCTCCCGGACGACTGGACCGATCTCGAGCTCGACCTGCGGATCTTCGACGAGCGCCGTTACGTCGACGCGGCGGTGCTGCTCGTCACCTGCAACGCGCAGCCCTACTCCAAGCACGACTGGCACTGGCGGCTGCTGGTCGCCCACCGGTTCGGCCACGCGGCCTCGGCGCCGGCCGTCCACGCGGCGCTGAAGCTGCTCGACGAGGCCGGGATCGACGGCGAGATGGCGGTGCGCGAGGCCCGCACGGGACGCGCCGAGGTCAATCCGATGTGGGGACGGACCGAGTCCGTGCGCGAAGAGTTCAGGCGCATCCGCGCCCAGTAGCGGAACGCTCCCGCGGCCGAGAGAGACCATGGCGCGAGTCGTCCTGTTCATCCCCGATCTGCTGTTCGGCTCGAACGTCCTCGGTGCGCTCCAAGCCGCCGGCCACGATCCCGTCCTGGTTCCGGACGCTGACGGCATCGAGCGCGAGCTAGCGAGCGCGCAGCTCCTGATCGTCGACCTCACCGCCGACGCGGCCGAGCGCCTCGAGCAGCTCGAGACCGTCCTCCGCGGCGACGTCCCAACGCTGGGCTTCTACTCGCACGTCGAGGCGGACGTGCGAGCGCAGGCCGAGCAGGCCGGCTTCGACCTGGTTGTCCCGCGCTCGCGGATGGCGCGCGAGGGCGGCGCGCTCGTCGACCGCCTGCTCGAGCGCCGGCGGCTAAGGGCCAGTCTTCGTGACGGTCAGACCCTGGAGCTCGGCCGGCCCGGGGATCGGGTTCAGCTCGTCGTCCTGAGAGACGCCGCTCGGGGGGATCGTGTCGATCACGTTCGGCACGCTATTCGGATTCAGCGAGCAGATCGGGCTCGTACCGCCGGGGGCGCACACGCCGAAGTTGAAGTCCATCGGCGTGGAGGTGAAGCTGCGGACCGGCGGGTTGCCCGACCCCTGTCCGGTGAGCGCGACCGTGAACACCCAGCCCGGTCCCACCTTGCCGAACGTGGACTCGGGCAGGATCAGCGTCGCGGTTCCGCTCGGATCGTCGACGACGAACTGCGGCGCGACCGACGACGTGATCGGCGCACCCGAGGCGTCGTTCCAGATGACCGGCGCGAAGCCCTCGGCCTCGAGGTGCTCAGTCCAGGCATCCGCCGGCGCGATCCCGTAGTTCATGGCCGTCGGGTACGCGGATGCCGTGGACGTGCTCGTCACCGCGGGGTTCTTCACGTAGATGTCGAGCAGTTGGGCGCCGAAGTCGCTGCCGAACGTGTTGACCAGATTCGCGATCGTCGTCTGGATGTAGACGTTCGTGCCGTCCTCGCTCACCTGGAAGTTCGTGAGATCGAACGCGCCCGGCACGAACACCGAATCGGTCGGATATGCATACGTTCCGGGGCCGTTGTCGTCGCCGGTCGGGTCGGCCATCTCGAGCACCGTGGTTCCCGGGAGCGACACGTTCGTGACCGCAACCTGGCTGTAGCCGGTGCTCCGGTGAAGCGTCGCCGTGACGGTGATCGTCGTGCCTCCGAATCCGGCGGGCAGGGTCACGGTCCAGTCCCCTGAGGAGTCGGCGCGGGTCGAGGCGATCGCCGCGGTCCCGCCGGCTCCACCGACGGCCTCGGCGTCGACGCGCGCCCGCGGCGTGGTCGTACCGGTTACGGTCACCGACGACCCGCTGATCCGCGCGTTGTTCGCCGGCGAGGTCACGGTCACCGGGAGCGAGCCCGGCATCCCATGCCGCACGTACCGGTCGGAGACGATCGCCGGCGTCTCGAGGTTGCGCCCGGTGCTCAGCGCGAGCGCCAGCCGCGCGTACTGCGACTGCGCCCAGGTGAGCGGGCTGGCCGAGCCGGCGGGCTGGCCGTCGGTGAACCCGATCGATGCGATCGTCGGGTCGGTCCCGTACGGCGACGCCGCCAGATCCGGGTCCTCCCAGGCCTGCTCGGGCTCGAGGCCCTGGCCGGAGGTCATGTTGCGCATCGAGGTCAGCAGCTGGCCGGCGAAGCGGAGATCGCCGGCCGAGCCGGCCGCGACCTCGTACTCGCCGCGCTCACCGCTGAGGACGGGCCACAGATGGCCGGTGCCGACGTTGTTCGTGGTGGTGCCCGGATTGTCGCTCGGCCACGGCTTCCCGCTCGGGGTGCAGCCGGTCGCGTTCGTTCCGGACGGGAGCACGTAGCAATCGCCGTAGCCGTCGGTGGACTGCGTCGGGTCGTAGCCGTAGCGGTAGAACCCCGGGCCACTCGGGGTCTGGCGCTCGATCACGTCGTCGACGACCTTGAGCGACGCCTGCACGTCGGGGTCGGACGCGGGCAATACGCCCAGCCGGACCAGCTCGAGGAAGCCGGCGTCGATGATGTTCTGCTGAGGCTCCTGGGTGTTGTTGCCGTTGTTCAGCGAGTAGCTGATCTGGGCATTCGGGTCGCCGGTCTTCGACAGGCGGATGAAGTAGCTGGGGGCGTACGGGCCGTCGGTCGTCACCGTCCAGTTCTTGATGTTGCGCGCGAAGTAGTCGGCGGTGGCCTGGTAGATCCTCGCGTGACCCGGGTCGCCGTTGTCGCGCGCGATTGCCGCGGCCGCGGTCAGGCCCGCGATCTCGGCGGCGATCGTCGAGGGCGAGTACCCGGATTGCTCCTCCCAGCGCTCGTTCCCATCTGAGGGGCCGTGCGCCACCAGGAAGTCGGCAGCCGGGACCACATGGCCCGCGTACAGCCCCGGGTAGCGCGCGAGCCCGGACTGCCACGCCATCAGGATCGGATCGGCGGTTTCGTCGAGCTGAAGCCCGCCGGTGTCGGGCGCGGCCTTGCCGTTCGGCAGCGAGTTGCGCGGCATCGACCCGTCAGGCAGCTGCTGGCGGTCGAACAGGAACAGGGTCGCGGCGCGAGCAGTCTGGAGGTCGCCGGCGACCAGCAGGCCGGCGAACGCCTCGTAGGTGTCGCGCGAGAACTCCTCGCGGTAGGAGCCGAAGTACGTGGGCTCGCCGTTCGTGAGCTCGCCGGCGGGCACGGCCTGGCCCCATGGCGAGGCGAGGCCGGCGGCGATCGCCCCGGGGAACGTCTTGTCCTCGCTCGCCTTGACGACGTTGACCGACTCGTAGTACTCGCGCACGGCGGCGGCGCCGAGGCGCGGCGACGGGCGGCGCAGGCCGGCGTCGTAGCGCAGCCACCCCTGCTCGTAGTCAGACCAGGCGTCGTCGAACCGCTGCCGCACCGAGATGCCGGCGACCGACTCGGCCGCGGCCTGGCTCGTGCCGAACCCGACCGCGAGGTCCACGGTGCGGTTGCCTGTGCGGTCGTGCGGCAGCGCCACGCCGGCGGTGAGCGTCACGTGCCCGTCGGGCGCGGACGTGTACGGGGTCAGCGACTGAGTCGAGTCGAGCATGTTCAGGCCGTCGCTGGCCGAGTCCGCGTAGCCGACGCTCGCGGCTCGAGAAGCCGCTCGACGATTCGAGCGCCATGTACGTCGGGACCGCGTAGTCGCGATTGACCGCGTCCGTGGTGGTGTTCGTGTTGAACGCCACCGGGATGTTGTTGGCGTCGACGAGCGCGGTGTTCCCGCCGGCGTTCTGCGTTCCGCCACCGCCGGTGCCGCCGGCGAGCGGGTCGAGGCGCACGTACAGGTGATCGCTGGACGGCCCCTTGAAGGTCGCCCGCATCAGGACGGCATCGCGCGCCGGATCGGCGATGTAGGTGGTCGTGATCGGTAGCCGTGGGCAGGGTCTGTCGAGGGCGAGGCGACGACGGTGCAGCTCATCCCGGTCGGGTCGGGCACCACCTTGTAGGTCATGTCCCGCGTCTGGAGGTCGGTGAAGGCCCTGCCGCCGCTGACCCCGGTCACGATGTACTGGAGGGTGTGGACGTTGGTCGCGTCGACGGTCGGCCAATAGGTGTCCGAGAGCACGCCGTCGGCGACCGTGAACCACACCTTCGAGGTCGTGTTCCGGGCCGTGCCCACGCAATCCTTGCGTGCGAGGTCGAAATAGCTCTCGCTACCGGGTGCCCCTGGCGCAGCAACGGCTGCCGTGTGCTTCGTCGCCGCCGAAGCAGCGCCGCCGATGCTGACCACGATGATCCCCGCGACCGCGGCGACGGTCGCCAACGCGCTGATGAGCCGAGCCTTCACAGTCTTACCTCCCTCGAGTGCCGTCGGGCAGACTATGCCCGGGCAGGTCCCGCGGTCAAGCTCGTTCTCCGACTCATAACACTGGCGGTGTGGACTCGGGCTCCGCGTCCGTCGGGGTCGCTCGCCAGGAAGCGCAGGACCGCGATCGCCACGTCGTCGCGCGCCACCGGGCTCGAACGTTCGGCCGCGTCGCGCAGGGCATCCGCGAGCGCATTGGCGCTCGGCTCGCTCTCGAGGTCGCGGATCACGCGCTCGGGCGAGCGCGCGGCGCCCGGTCCCTGGTCGGTAACGCCGTCGGTGTAGAGCACGAGGCTGTCGCCGGCGCCCAGCCGCAGGTCGACCTGCTCGAGCCGAATGTCGGGCCAGATCCCGAGCAGGTCGCCGTGCGCGCCGAGCGTCGCCGGCTCGCCGGCATCCGAGACGAACAGCGCAGGCGGATGCCCGGCGCAGGCGATGGTCACGTGGGCCTCGCCGGCGCTCACGCTGAGCAGCGCGTAGATGATCGTGATGAACCGCCCGCCGAGGTCCTGGCGGAGCATCGCCTCGTTGAGCGAGCGCAGCACGTCGGCCGGCGGCCCGGGCGATCCGGCGAAGCTTCGGAGCGTCCAGCGAGCCATCGCGGTCACCGCGGCCGCCTGCGCGCCCTTGCCGCAAACGTCGCCGATCACGACTGCCCAGTGATCGTCTCCGACCGCGAACACGTCGTAGAAGTCGCCGCCGACGAGGTCGCCGGCACCGGCCGGAGCGAATCGGATCGCGAGCTCGCACGACGGGATGTGGGGGATGACCGCCGGCAGCAGGCTCTGCTGGAGCGTGCGCGCGGTGTACTCGCTGCGCCGGTAGAGCGCCTCGGTGCGCGCCTGGAGCGCGCGCGCCTGGAGCGACAGCGCAAGCCGGGTGCCGAGACCGGACATCTCCTGGAGCTCCTCGCGCCGCCATTCGCGTCCTCGGCGCGCCAGCACCACCCGCGCGACCAAGCTTCCCCGGGCAACGGCAGCGAGCGCGAGCACGTGCACCTGGGCGCCATCGGACTGGACCGCCGCGGTGTGCGTCGAGGTCGCGCGGTTGGTCTGGGCGAGCAGCCGGGACTGCCCGAAGGCGGCCTCGACAGCGGGCCAGGCACCCGGCGGCAGCAGCGAGGCGTCGCCGGCGCTCGTTCTGCCGAGCTCGAGGCCGGGCGCGGCCGGGTCCGGGTCGGCGAGCTCCTCGGCGACGCAGTAGCCGTTCCGGCGCTCGATCGCCAGGCGGGCGAACGTGTCGAGTACCTCCTCGCCGGTGTTGCCGCGGTCGAGCTGGGCGCCCGCCTCGGCCAGGAACGCGGCGCGTTCGCGTGCACGCTCGCGACCGACGAGCAGCCAGCCGAGGAACCCGCCGAGCGCGAGCGTCAACGCGGTGAGGACGACCAGCACGACGACGGCGACCGTCACGGCCGTGTTCGCGGAGTCGTGGGCGGAGTGCTGGCGTGCGGCCTGGCGCGCCGAGATCAGCCGCTCGAGCTGGGCAGTCTGAGCCCGGATCCGATCGACGAGCCGCTTGCCGAGCGTCGTCGTCGCGACCGAGCGAGCCGCATCGGGACGGGTGGTGACCTCCCGCGTCACTACCGGGACGTACGAGCTCATGTAGCTGCGCGCTGCGTCGGCCAGCGCCGTCGCTCGAGCGACGTAGGCGCCTTCGTCGTTGGCGGCCTGCTCGAGCGCGCGCGCGGCGCCCGGCAGCTCCGCCTGCGCCGCTCGCGTCGGCTCCAGGAACAGCGGCCTGGCAGTGATCACGTAGCCGCGGAGGCCGGTCTCGGCGTCGACGACCACGCGCTCGACGTTGATCGTGGCGTCGAGGTAGGCGCCGGTGCGGAGCGTCGCATCCGCGGTCGAGCGGAGGCTGACGATGTGCCCGAGCAGCAACGCGATCCCGAGCGCTACGACGGCGGCGCCGACCGTCACCGCGGCGAGCACCCGTGCGATCAGCCGGTGCTGGGGCCTCATTCCGGTCAGCCGCCCGTGCCGGACTCGGAACCCGCACCGGAGCCAGAGCCTCCGGGGGCGGCGAACGCCGGGTCGAACATCGTGCTGACATCGGGCGGGCGGCTGACGATGCCGAACCGGGCCTCCCAGCCCGCCCAGGTGTCGAGCGTGGCCTTGTTGAGCTCGCCGACGTGGCCGTCGGCGGCCCGGAACGCGGGCAGCAGCGCCGTGAGCTGGGCCGAGACGAGCTTCGGAGCCAGCCCGGGTACCTGTTGCTCGAGCTCCCGCGCGGCCTGCCCAGGGTCGCTCAGCGTGTACTCGTAGCCGCGGACGAGCGCGTCGACGACGTCACGGGCGAGCCCCGGCTCGCGCCGCAGGGTCTGGCCGGTCGCGCACAGCACGAGCTCGGGGTAGGAGGGTGCGCCGTAGTCGTCGACCCTGAACACATGGAAGCCCTTGCGTTCGCTGCGGATCGTCACGCCTTCGTCGTTCCAGAACGCGGTGGCGCCGGCGACGCGACCGGCCAGCAGGTCGGCGACCGCGTTGAACCCGATCGTGACCGTCTTGACCTTCGCGGGGTCGCCGCCCGATCCGGAGACGGCCGACCTGAGCACCGCGGTATCGCTCGGGTCGCCGCTGATCCCGACGGTCTTGCCCTGGAGCGCCTTGGGCGAGCTGACGTCTGGAGCGGCGATAACCGCGGCCAGCGGGCGCTCGACGATCGCCATGATCCCGACGAGGTCCTCAGCGCGCTCCCGGGCGATGGCCAGGTCGTGGATGTCCAGGATCGCGAAGTCGACGCGGCCGGTCTCGAGCAGCTTGATCGAGTCAGTCGTGGCCGTCGGCGCGATCACGTGCAGCCGAACGCCGGCGTCGCGGTCGTAGTGGCGTGCGAGCGCGGCATAGATGCCGGTATGGACGGCGTTGGGGGTGAAATCGAGGATCAGCGTCGCGCTGCGCGCGGGGGCTGATCGTGCCTTCGCCGGCGCGGACGAGCTCGCCGCTCGCGTGGACGAGCTGGCGCCCGACCCGCAACCGGCGGCCGCGGCGGCCAGAACGCAGGCCATAGCCGCTCTCGCAACCATTGCTCCTCGCATCAGCCGGGCCAGGATAGGCGGAACGTAGAATGGGCCGCGCGCATGCGTCGCCGTGTCACGTTCAGCCGCAATCTCACGCTTTCGCTGTCGCGGACGTGCCGCTGCTACTGCAAGTACTGCGCGTTCGCGACGCACAAGCCGCATCTGCACTCGCCGGACGAGGTCCTGGCGCTGTTGGACCGCGCCGTTTCGCGCCACCACGCGAAGGAGCTGCTGGTGCTGACGGGCGAGAAACCCGAGGTCAACGCGGAGGTCGCGCGCCGGCTGCAGGAGTACGGGCACGCGGACTTCACCTCGTACGTGGTGTGGGTGTGCGAGCGGGCGCTCGAGCGCGGGCTGTTGCCGCACACGAACCTGGGCGTGCTCGGACGCGACGACCTGGCGCGGTTGCGTGAGGTAACGGCCTCGCAGGGCCTGATGCTCGAGTCGGTGTCCGAGCGGCTGATGGAGACCGTGCATGCCGGGTCGCCGACCAAGCACCCCGCCCGGCGGATCGAGACGATCTCGGCCGCCGGCGAGCTGAAGATCCCGTTCACGAGCGGAATCCTCGTCGGGATCGGCGAGACCGAGGACGAACGGATGGCGTCGCTGGCGAAGCTCGCCGAGCTGCACGAGCGCCATGGCCACATCCAGGAGGTGATCCTCCAGAACTTCGTGCCCCACCAGAACTACTACGGCCGCGAGCCGGGGCAGATCGCCGGCGACGCCGCGAGCGAGTACTGGCGGACCGGGCGTGTGGGACGGGCCGCATCTGGACGCTCCGGCGTGGGCGTGCGAGGTGTCGGTGGAGGACATGAAGCGCCTGATCGCCGAGACGCGGCGGTTGATGCCCGGCGTCGGGATCCAGGTGCCGCCGAACCTGTCGGACTGGTGGGTCGAGCTCGTACGGGCCGGCGCCACCGACCTCGGCGGGCTCAGCGCCAACGGCGATCACATCTCGCCCGAGCACCCGTTCCCGTCGCCGACCGAGGTGCGCAAGCGGCTGCGGGCCGAGGGGGCGGCGCTGTCCGAGCGGCTGTGCGTGTACCCGGAGTACATCGACCCGGAGTGGATCTCGCGCCCCGTGATGGACGTGATCAAGGCCGAGTACTGGTCGTTCATCCCGCGGCGGGGATCGGGCCGAAGGGTCGCGCTGCAGGTGGCCGACGACGCCGCGCCACGGGCGGTGGCGCGCGCCCGCGACGGCCTTGCGCTGACGCCGGAGGAACTGACCGCGCTGTTCGCCGAAACCCGTCCCGAGGTGATCGAGGAGATGCGCTCTGCCGCGGACGAGCTGCGCGCCGAGCTCGCCGGCGACACGGTCACGTTCGTCGTCAACCGCAACATCAACGTCTCGAACATCTGCACGGTCGGATGCGCGTTCTGCGGGTTCGGGCAGTCGCGGCGGTCACCGGACGCCTACGAGCACTCCGAGGAGGAGTTCGTGCGCCGGGTGCACGAGGCGGTGGAGTTCGGCGCCACCGAGATCTGCATGCAGTCGGGGATCCACCCCGACTGGGGCCTCGAGGACTACGAGAAGTGGCTGCGGGTGGCCAAGCGGGCCGCGGGCGAGGCGGGGGTCGATATCCACCTGCATGCGTACTCGCCGATGGAGGTCGCGCATATGTGCGACGTCAGCGGGCTCTCGCCGCGCGCGGTGTTCGACCGCCTGCGCGAGGCGGGGCTGGGGTCGACGCCCGGGACGGCCGCCGAGGTCCTCCACGACGGCGTCCGCGAGCGGATCTCGCCGAACAAGCTCCCGGTGGCACGCTGGGTCGAGATCATCGAGGCCTCCCACGCCGAGGGGATCCGCTCGACCGTGACCGTGATGTTCGGCCACGTCGAGGAGCCGTGGGAGCTCGCCGAGCACATGCGGGTCGTCCGCGAGCTCCAGGAGCGCACCGGCGGCTTCACCGAGTTCGTGCCGCTGTCGTTCATCCCGTTCCACACGCTGCTCGGACGCACGCACGGGGTCGAGGAGATCTCGCGCGAGGAGAACCTCAAGCACACCGCGGCGTTCCGGCTCGCGCTCGGCAAGACCGTTCGCAACCTCCAGGCGAGCTGGGTCAAGATGGGCCTCGACGCCGCCACCGAGTCGCTGCGCTGGGGCGTCAACGATCTCGGCGGGACGCTGATGGAGGAGTCGATCTCGCGGATGGCCGGCAGCTACCACGGCGTTCTGCTGACGCCTTCGCAGCTGGTCGAGGCAGCGCACCGGGCGGGCCGGCCGGCGGCGGAACGGACGACGCTGTACGAGATCGTCCGGTCGTATCCGCTTTCGGTAGCCGCGTGAGCGTCGATCGCGGTCCCACGAGCATCGATCAGCCGATCACGGACCGGGCGCCCTCGCTGTTCGCCGGCGTCGAGCCGCTCGAGGTGTTCGTCGAGTTGCTCGCGGAGATCGACATTCACACCTCGCCGACCGAGTTCTACGACCGCATCTGCGAGGCGATCTGCCGCCTGACCACGATGCGCCGGGCGGCGATCTTCATGGCCGACGCGGCGCGCCGGCGGGTGCGCGCGATCGGCTCCTACGGGATCCCGTTCGAGCAGCTGTCGGGGATCCGGCCGACGCTCGTCAACACGCCGATCGCCCAGCGCGCGCTGCTCGAGGACAAGGTGGTGGTGGTGTCCGAGCGGATCGAGGACGAGGTCCCGCCCGAGTACGCCCAGCTGCTCGGGATCACCACGCTCGTGTGCACGCCGTTGAGCGCCGGCGGATACGCGTACGGCGTGATCTGCGCCGACCGCGGGGGCGGCCGGTTTGAGCTGTCCGACGGCGAGCGCCATCTGCTGTGGACGCTCGGCAAGACCGCTGCGCTCGTCGCCGCGGCCCGCAACGTCACCCGCCAGCAGGAGCGGACCCGGCGGCTCGGGGAGCGGCTTGACCTCGCGCGCGAGATCCACGAGAGCGTGCTCCAGCGCCTGTTCGGGGTCTCGCTGGCGCTCGGCGCCGAGCAGCCGCTCGACCGCGCCGAGCGCGAGCGCTGCCGGATCGAGATGCAGGAGGCGCTGAGCGACCTGCGCCGTGCCCTCGAGCGACCGCTCGCGCCGCTGCCCCCCGAGACCGGCACGACGCTCGCGGCCGAGCTCGACCGGGTCCGGCGATCGCCGGGGTTCGTCGTCGAGGTCGACTGGCGAGGCGAGTCGACGGTCCCGGCCGACATCGAGCCGCTCGCGCAGTCCGTGCTCGCTGAGGCGCTGCGGAACGTCGCCAAGCACGCGGACCCCTCCCGCGTCGAGGTCGCGGTCTCGCGCGATCAGGAAACGTTCACGCTCGAGGTGCGCAACGACGGTGTCCGGTCGGAAGCGGGCGACCCGGGGATGGGCCTGCGCCTGGCCTCGTTCGAGGCGCTCCAGCAGGGCGGGGTGGTCGAGTCCGGGCCGTTCGACGACGATCGGTGGCGCGTGCGGCTGGTCGTGCCGCTCCAGCAGCTCGCGGACTCGGCGCAGCGAGACGTGGACGGCCTGGAGTTCGAGGAGTTCTGATGGAGAGCGGCCACGCTCGCCTCGACGACCGGCGGCTGCGCGTGCTCGTAGTTGACGATCACGACGTGGTGCACTGGGGCTTCCGGGTGCTGCTCGGCGAGCAGCCGTGGGTCGAGCGGTTCTTCCAGGCGCGGACCGGCGCCGAGGCGCTCGCGCTGGCTCGCGCCCATAAGCCCCACGTCGCGCTCGTCGACCTGTTCCTGTCCGAGGAGTCCGGCGCCGAGCTGTGCGCCGCGATCCGCGAGGCCTCGCCGGCGACGCGCGTGCTGCTGATCTCGGGCGCCGGCCGGATGTCGCCGGCGGCCGCGCGAGCCGCCGGGGCGTCCGGGTTCGTGTCCAAGGACTGGGAGGCGAGCCGGGTCGCGGCCGCGGTCCGCCGGGTCGGGCTCGGGATGACGACGTTCCCGCCGAAGGCCGAGCAGCCGGCCCCGATGCTGACCGAGCGCGAGCGCGAGGTGCTCGACCTGATCGCCGTCGGATCGACCAACCGCGAGATCGCCCAGACGCTCTACCTCAGCCCGCACACGGTCAAGGAGCACACGAGCGCGCTGTACCGCAAGCTCCGCGCCCGGAACCGTGCCGAGGCTGTCCAGCGCGCCCAGCGGATCGGGCTGCTGGGTTAGGGGCCGCCTGCGGCGGCATCCGTGGGGCCTGGTGCCCCGTCCGGACGGGGTCGCATGGCCCCATGGATGCCGAGCGAAGCGAGGCCCAGACCCGACGCTATGAGTCCCCGGAGGGGCGCATGAACCGCTCGAGCGCCGGGAGCTTCAGCGCGTGTGGGATGTAGCGCGACGCGAGCATGCCGACGCGCATCGACAGCCCCGGGACCACCACGCGTTCGCCGTGGTCGAGGCCCTCGACGCCCGCGCGGGCGGCATGCTCGGGCGAGATCAGCGCGCCGGGCACCGACCGCTCGAACGACTTGCCGCTGGCCGTCTCCCAGCCCGCGATCTGCCAGAAGTCCGTCTCGACCGGCCCCGGGGCGAGCGCGGTGACCGTCACCCCAAGGCCCCGCAGCTCCTGGTGCAGCGCCTCGGAGAAGGTCAGCACGTACGCCTTGGCGGCCGAGTAGCCCGCCGAGTAGGGCATCGGCTGCATGCCGGCGGTGGAGGCGACGTTCAGGATCGCACCGCGCTTTCGCTCGACCATGCCCGGCACGAACATCCTCGTGAGCACCATCGGCGCCTCGACCAGCACCCGGACCTGCTCGAGCTCGCGTTCGGGGTCGGCCTCGTGGAACGCGCCACCGGTGGCGAACCCGGCGTTGTTGACGAGGATCTCGACTTCGAGGCCGAGCTCGTCGATCTGGCCGGGGATCTTCCCGCGGGGCGCCGCCTTGCCGAGATCGCAGGAGATCGTCTCGACCCGCACGCCGTGCTCTTCGCTCAACTCATCGGCTAGCGCGACGAGCCGCTCCTTGCGCCTCGCGACCAGCACGAGGTTGTGCCCGCGCGCCGCCAGGAGCTTCGCGATCTCGCTCCCGATTCCGGCCGACGCGCCGGTCACGAGCGCGGCGGACGTGAGTGTTGGCTTGGGGAGGCTCAAGGTTTCGGGCGCGCACGGAACGGGCATTTCGGGCCTCCCCCCGAACGGGGGGAAGACCGCCCGGCGCCTGTATCCGGACCGAGGATGCTGCGTAGGGTGATAGCAGAATGGGAGTCACCGCGATCCTGTTTCCAGGTCAAGGGAGCCAGACCTCGGAGATGCGTGAAACCGTGTCCGAGGCGCGCCCGGATCTCCTCTCGCTCGTCGATCAGATCGTCGGAGAGGATCCGTTCGCGCGCGCCGAGGAAGGCACGCGTTTCGCGCAGCCGGCGATCTTCTGCGCGAGCCTCGCCGGCTGGGAGGCACTCGGGCGCCCCGACGGCGACATGATGGCCGGCCATTCGCTCGGCGAGCTGGCCGCGCTGGTCGCGGCCGGCTGCCTGAGCGACCGCGACGGGCTCGAGCTGGTGACGCTGCGCGGCCGGCTGATGCAGGAGTCCGGCGAGCGGGCCGGCGACGGGGGCATGATCGCGGTGATGGGCGCGGGCGCCGCCGATCACGCGCGCGGAGCTCGCCGACGCGCACGGCCTCGCGGTCGCGAACGACAACTCGCCGCAGCAGGTGGTCCTGTCAGGCGACCGGCGCGCGTTCGCCGACCTGAGCGCCGCCGCCAAGGAGCTCGGGCTCCGGCCGATGGAGCTGCCGGTCACCGGGGCGTTCCACTCGCCGATGATGGCCGAGGCCGTTCCCGAGTTCGAGGCCGCGCTCGCGGAGGTCGAGATCTCGGCGCCGCGAGTGACCGTGCTGTCGGCGGTCACGGCCGCGCCGTTCGAGGACGTGCGCGCGCAGCTCGCCCAGGCGCTGACGATGCCGGTGCGCTGGCGCGAGGTGCTGCTCGCGATGCGCGACCGCGGCGCGGACCGGTTCGTAGAGGTCGGGCCGGGACGGGTGCTGACCGGGCTCGTCAAGCGCACGCTCAAGGACGTGGAGCTCGCCCATGCTTGAGGCCGAGTTCACTCCGCACGCCAACGGGGCTCTCCAGGGCGCTTCGGCGGCGTACGCCCCGGCGCGTCCGGCGGTACTGTCGGTCGCGGCCGAGGTTCCCGCGGCGCGCGTGACGACCGCCGAGCTGGCCGAGCGCCTCGGGGTAAGCGAGGACTGGATCGTGTCGCGGACGGGCATCCGCGAGCGCCCCGTCGCGGCCGCGGACGAGCGGCTATCGGACTTCGCGGCGCGCGCCGGCCAAGGCGCGTTGAGCCGCGCCGGCGTCGACCCGTTGGAGGTCGATCTGGTGCTGGTCGCGACGCTCACCCAGGATGAGCTGATGCCGAACGCCGCGCCGATCGTGGCCCACGCGATCGGCGCCCACCGCGCCGGCGCGATCGACCTCGGCGCCGCCTGCACAGGGTTCCTGTCGGGGCTGTCGCTCGGTGCCGCCCAGATCGAGACCGGTCGCGCCGAGTGCGTGCTGCTGATCGGCGCGGACTTCACCACGAGGATCGTGGACTGGGACGACAAGCGGACCGCGCCGCTGTTCGGCGACGGCGCCGGCGCGGTCGTGCTCGGCCCCGCTGACGGCGAGCTCGGCGCCATCGGGCCGATCGTGCTCGGTGCCGACGGCTCGGGCGCGCCGGCGATCCAGATCGCTCACGATGACCGCAAGCTGCGGATGGACGGTCCCGAGGTCTACCGGCACGCGGTCGCGCGGATGGGCGAGGCGACGCTGGCGGCGATCGACGGGGCCGGGCTCACGCTCGAGGACATCGATCTGTTCGTGTACCACCAGGCGAACGGAAGGATTCTGCGCGCGCTCGCGGAAAAACTTCAGCTTCCGTCCGAGCGCGTCGTGGACTGCATCGAGAACCTTGGCAATTCCTCAGCGGCAACGTTGCCGCTCGGGCTCGACTTCGCCGAACGCCGGGGCTGGCTGAAGCCGGCCTCGCGGGTCCTGCTCAGCGCCTTCGGCGCGGGCTTCACCTGGGGCGCCGGCGTGATCGAGTGGGGTGGCTCGGACAATGGCTGAGGCTGCCCAGCACCGAGACGGATCGGCGCTGGTCACCGGGGCTTCCCGTGGCATCGGTGCGGCGATCGCGCGCGTGCTCGCCCGCGACGGGTGGCGCGTCGGCGTCAACTATCGCTCCGACTCCTCGGGCGCCGAAGCGGTGGTGTCCCAGATCACGCGCGACGGAGGTCAGGCGATCGCGCTCGGCGCGGACGTCGCGGACCCGGGTGCGCCCGACGAGTTGTTCGGAGCGCTCGAGTCCCACTTCGACGGTCCCGTCCTCGTGCTCGTCAACAATGCCGGCATCAGCCGCGACAACCTGACCCCGTCGCTCGGCGACGAGGAATGGGATTCGGTGCTCGAGACCAACTTGACCGCGGCCTTCCGGCTCACCCGGCGGGCGTTGAAGGCGATGCTCAAGGCCCGTTCGGGCCGGATCGTCAACATCTCATCGGCCGTCGCGCTGCGGGCGAACCCCGGACAGGCGAACTACTCTGCAGCGAAGGCCGGGCTGATCGCACTGACGAAGACCTCGGCGGTCGAAGTCGCCCGGCGCGGCATCACGGTAAATGCGGTCGCGCCGGGGTTGATCGACACCGAGTTCATCGGCGGGGCGTCGAAGGAGATCGTCCAGGCGATTCCCGCACGGCGCGTCGGCACCCCGGAAGAGGTCGCCGCCTGCGTCCGCTTCTTGACCTCTGAGGAGGCCAGCTACGTCACCGGCGCGGTGCTCACCGTGGACGGCGGACTTGCGGCCTAGAAACACGGCAACTGAAAGGAGTTAGGAACAACATGGCAACGGTCACTACAGAGCAGGTCGAGGCCCGCGTCGTCGAGACGCTCGCGAGCTTTGGCCCCGACGCCGATCAGATCAGCCGCGGCTCCACGTTCGAGGAGCTCGACATCGACTCGCTCGACCTGGTCGAGCTCGCGCAGGTCGTCGAGGACGACTACGGCGTGGTGCTCAAGGGCGAGGACATGAAGGAGCTCAAGACCGTCGGCGACGCGATCGACCTGATCGTCAGCCGGGCGGACTGAAGCCGGGGTTGCGTGCGCGACGCGGACTCAAGGGAGCGCCCCGTGCGGCGTAGGGTCGTGATCACCGGCCTCGGCGCCGTGACGCCGCTCGGCGTCGGCGCCGAGACGCTGTACTCGCGCTGGGCGGCCGGCGAGTGCGGAATCCTCGACGGCGCCGGCGCGTGCACTGACTTCGAGCCCAGCGAGGTGCTTTCGGTCAAGGAGATCCGGCGGCTGGACCGCTTCTCCCAGCTCGCGCTCGTCGCGGCCGGCGAGGCGATCGAGGACGCCGGCTGGAACGGCGACCTCGCGTACGACCCGATGCGGATCGGTTGCATCCTCGCGACCGGGATCGGCGGCATCCAGACGATCGAGCTTCAGCACGACGTGCTCCGCGACCGCGGGCCGGCCCGGATGTCCCCGCTGGGGATCCCGGCGCAGATGCCGAACGCTGCCGCCGCGGCGGTGTCGATGAAGTTCGGCCTCAAGGGTCAGATGTACAGCGTCGTGTCCGCCTGCTCGAGCGGTGCCCACGCGATCGGCTGCGCCCTCAGGATGATCCAGTACGACGACGCCGACGCGGTCGTCGTCGGCGGCGCGGAGGCGACGCTGACCCCGTTCGGATTCGGCAGCTTCAACTCGATGCAGGCGCTGTCTCCGACCGGGATCTCGCGGCCGTTCGACGCGCGCCGCGACGGGTTCGTGATGGGAGAGGGCGCCGGGGTGCTCGTGCTCGAGAACGCCGAGGCGGCGGCGGCCCGCGGCGCGAAGGTGCTCGGCGAGGTCACCGGCTACGGCTCGACCTCCGACGCGTACCACCTGACCGCGCCCGAGCCGAGCGGCGCCGCCGCGACCCGCGCGATCGAGTGGGCGCTGTCAGACGCCGGGATCGGCCCGGACGAAGTCGACTACATCAACGCGCACGGCACCTCCACCCAGCTCAACGACGCGGCCGAGACGGCGGCTTTGAAGCGCGCGCTGGGGGAGGAGCGGGCCCGCAAGATCCCGATCTCCTCGACCAAGTCCGCGATCGGGCACCTGCTCGGCGCGGCCGGCGCCGTCGAGGCGGTCGCGACGGTCCAGACGCTGGCCACGCGGGTGATCCCGCCGACGGTCGGCTACGAGGTGCCGGATCCCGACTGCGATCTCGACTACGTTCCCGGCGAGGCGCGGCCGCTCGTGCTGTCCAACGGTCACCCGCCGGTCGCGATCTCGAACTCGTTCGCGTTCGGTGGCCACAACGTGACACTCGTGTTCAGGGGCGCGGAGTCGTGAGCGCGACCGCCACGCGTGAGCAGGTCCGGCGGCTCGATCCCCTCGAGCGGCTCGAGGCGCTGTGCGACCCCGGCAGCCTCCAGCCGCTGCGCTCGCGCGTCGTCTCGCCGCGGCTCGGCGCTCGTGCGATCCCCGGCGACGGCGTTCTCGGCGCCACCGGTAGCGTCGACGGCCGGCCGATCGCGTGCTACGCCGAGGATGGCTCGTACCTGGGCGGCTCGCTCGGGGAGCGGCACGCCGACACGATCGTCAGGGTCCTGCAGACGGCCGAGCGGGCCCGGATTCCGGTGGTCGCGTTCGTCGAGTCCGGCGGTGCGCGGATGCAGGAGGGCACGGCGGCCCTGGCCGGGTACGGCCGGATATTCCGCCACACGGTCGGGTTGACCGGCGTGGTCCCGCAGATCTCGGTCGTCTCGGGCGCATCGGCCGGCGGCGGCGCGTACTCGCCGGCGCTGACCGACCTGATCATCATGACCGAGGACGCCGCGATGTTCCTCACCGGCCCCGGCGTTGTCCGCGAGGCGCTCGGCGAGGAGATCGACGCGATCGCGCTCGGCGGGCCGCGCGTGCACGACCGCAACGGCGTCTGCCACCTCGTCGAACGTGACGAGCTCAGCGCGGCGGCGCGCGTGCGCGACCTTCTTTCGTATCTGCCTTCGTGCGGCGGCGGAGCCTTGCCGCTGGCGGAGGGCCTGGACCCGGAGATAGACGACCCCGGGACCGTGGTCGTCCCGTCGGAGCCGCGCCGTGCCTACGACGTCCGCGACGCTCTGGGTGGGATCGTCGATGCGGGCTCGCTGCTCGAGCTGTGCCCGCGGTGGGCGCGCAACGTCGTCACGACGCTCGCCCGGATCGAGGGTCGGCCCGTCGGGATCGTGGCCAACCAGCCGCATTTCCTGGGCGGCGTGCTCGACGCCGAGAGCTCCGAGAAGGCGGCGCGGTTCGTCGGCTTCTGCAACTCGTTCGGATTGCCGCTGATCGCAATCGTCGACACGCCCGGATTCATGCCCGGCTCCAAGCAGGAGCAGGCCGGCGTGATCAGGCACGGGGCGTCGCTGGTGCGGGCGTTCGCGGCCGCCAGAGTCCCGAAGCTGACCGTCGTCCTGCGCAAGTCGTTCGGCGGCGCGTACATCACGATGAACTCGCGCGACCTCGGCGCCGACCTGGTGCTGGCATGGCCCGAAGCCGAGCTCGGGATCATGAGCGCCCGGACCGCCGTCGGGATCGTCCACCGCCGCGAGCTGCGCGCGGCCCACGACGTCGAGGCGGAGCGCTCGCGGCTGGCGGACGAGTACGCCGACGAGCACCTGCGCGCCGAAGCGGCCGCCGCGTCTGGGTTCGTCGACGAGCTGGTCGAGCCGGCCGAGACGCGCGAGCGGCTCGCCCGTGCGCTGTGGACGCTCTGCGGTCCTCGGCTGTAGCGGCCGTGACGCAGTTGTGATCCTCGAAGGCAAGAAGCTCGTGATCACCGGGGTGATCACGAAGGATTCGATCGCGTTCCACGCCGCGGAGCGGGCGCTGCGCGAGGGAGCTTCGGTGGTCCTGACCAGCTTTGGGCGGGCCCGGCGGATGACCGAGCGCGCCGCCAAGCGGCTGTCCGAGGAAGTCGATGTGCTCGAGCTCGACGTCAATAGCCCTGCCGACTTGGACGCTCTGACGGGGTCGCTGCGAGAGCGCTGGGGCGCGGTCGACGGGGCCCTGCACGCGATCGCGTTCGCGCCCGAGGACGCGCTCGGCGGTCGGTTTCTGAGCACCCCTCCAGAGAGCGCGAGTGCCGCGTTCCAGACGAGCGCGTTCTCGATGAAGGCGCTCGCGGTCGCGCTCGAGCCGCTTATGAGCTCCGGGTCGAGCATCGTCGGGCTCGACTTCGATGCCACGGTGGCGTGGCCGATCTACGACTGGATGGGCGTCGCCAAGGCCGCGCTCGAGTCGGTGTCGCGGTACCTGGCGCGTGACCTCGGTCCGCGTGGGATCCGCGTGAACCTCGTCTCGGCGGGACCGCTCGGCACGGTCGCCGCGCGCGGCATCCCGGGGTTCGACGGCCTCGCCGCGCTGTGGCAGGCCCAGGCGCCGCTCGGGTGGGACATCGAGGATCCCGCGCCGGTCGCCGACACGATCTGCTTCCTGCTGTCGGACTACGCGCGCGCGATCAGCGGGGAAATCGTGCACGTCGACGGCGGGTTCCACGCGGTCGGCGCTCCGACGCAGGGATAGTGGGCTCGTCCGTAGCTCGAATGCCGTAGGACCTACGGACGGGTCCACCAGTCGCGCCGGCCCGACACAGGGCCAGCCACGCCGGCGCTTCTTGGACGTTCTGGCGGCCGGGTGGCGGCTAGCCTGGTTTGGGTGGATCGCTGGCTCGCCAACGACCGGCTCGTGAGGGTGTCCGCGCTGCTCGGCGCGCTCGCGATCGCGTTCTCGAGCATCCTGGTCAGGCTGAGCCACGCCTCGCCGTCGACGGCGGCGATCTTCCGGTGCGCGTTCGCACTGCCCGTGTTGGGGCTGCTGGCATGGCTCGAGAATCGCCGGTTCGGGTCCCGGTCGTGGTCGGACCGGCGCGTCACTCTCGCCGCCGGCGTGTTCTTCGCCGCCGACCTGATTCTCTGGCACAACTCGATCGACGACGTCGGCGCGGGCCTCGCCACCGTGCTCGCCAATATCCAGGTGGTGCTCGTGCCGCTGGTGGCGTGGGCGCTGCTGTCGGAGCGCCCCGGCCGCCGCGTGCTCGCGGCTCTCCCGATCGCGCTGCTCGGCGTGCTCCTGATCTCGGGCGTGCTTCAGAGCGGCGCGTACGGACGCAACCCGACGCGCGGGACGCTGTTCGGGCTCGGGGCCGGGGTCGCTTACGTCGGCTTCCTGTTGCTGCTCCGGCGCAGCAGCTCCGACCTGCGAAGGGTGGCCGGGCCGCTGTTCGAGGCGACCGCGACCGCGACGGTGGCTTGTGTGGCGGCGGGTCTCGTCATCGGCGACGCGGACCTGACGCCGGCGTGGCCGGGCGTGGGGTGGCTGATCGTGCTCGCGCTGACCTCGCAGGTGATCGGCTGGCTACTGATCACGACGTCGCTGCCGCGGCTGCCCGCGGCGAGCACCTCGCTCACGTTGACCCTCCAGCCGGTCGGCTCGGTGGCGCTCGCGGTGCTGATCCTCGGCGAGGCGCCGACCGCGCTGCAGCTGGTGGGCGTCGCGGTCGTCGTGGTCGCGGTCGTCACCGCGACGGCGCCGGGCGCACGCGCCCTACCGAAACAGATCCTCCGACTCCGGGCGGATCAGCGCCGCCACCCCGGGTCCGTCCTCGGCGCTGACGTGACGGTGCGCGCCGCGGATCAGGATTAGCGGCAGGGACCCGTCCTTGGTGCGGGCCAGGTCCGCGGCCGCGGCCAGCTCGTCGGCGACCGCGATCCAGGTGGCCCTGAGCTCCCGCCCGACGGCGTCGATGCGCCCGCGCCAATCCTCGAGCGGGTTCAGACCGGCACAGCCGATTGCGACGTCGACCTGCCCGTGGCGCCAGGCGCGGCCGAACGAGTCGGTGATGAGGACCGCGGGACTGGCTCCTACGAGGTCTCTGAGGCGCGCGCGAAGTTGTCGTGCGGACGCGTCGGGATCGCGGGGGAGGAGGACCAGCGCGGCCTCGCCGGGGACGTTCGAGGCGTCGACGCCGGCGTTCGCGCAGATGAAGCCGTGATGGGTGACGCAGATCAGCACGCCGTGGGATGCGCGCAGCACCTCGCGCGACTCGTCGAGCACGACCTGGACGTGGCGGGGATCCTTGCCGAGCGTGGTCGCAAGCTCTTTGGCTTTCGGCCCCGGGTGGACGTCGGCGAGCGCGCGGATCTGGCCCTCGGCCTTGGACACGACCTTATGGGCGATGACGAGCACGTCCGTGTCGGTGAGGGGTGGTGTCTCACGGGGGTCGCTGCTCGTGATGGCGGTCGCGATCAGGGCGGCCAGGTCGTCGCCGGGGGTGACCTCCGGGATGCCGTCGAGGGCGGCGACGCTGAGTGTCGCCCCGCCCCGGCGGCTGGGCGCGGCTCGGGATGTGTGGTCCACTAAGACCGGGCTCGCGTCAGCTGGTTGAGCATGCCCCGAGTATGGGCCGCCCCGCCACGGCTGTCGGACAGGAGCTGTTGGAGAGCGTCCAGGTCGTCCGGCGTGTCGACGTCCATCGCCAGACACGGCACCTCGACGACCTCCACACGCACCCCGGCCATGCCGGCGTCGGCCATGTGCCGTCGGCGGCTGTCGGGACCGAAGCTCGGCGCGAGCACGTCGGGCGGCGTGAGCAGCAGCGCGTTCGTGCCGGTGCCGTGGCGGTCGGGGACGATCAGAGCCGAGCGCTCGCCGGCCGAGTGGGCGAGCAGCTCCTCGATCTCCTTCGGGTCGAGCAGCGGACAGTCCCCGGGGACGAGCAGCGCCCGCTCGATCCCATCCTCGAGCGCGGTGCGGATGCCTTCCGCGGCCGCCGAGTTGTGCCCCCGCTCGTCGTCCTCGACGACGGTGGCGCCGTACCCCTGCGCGATCCGCTGGGCCACGCGGTCGCCGCTGACGACGATGATCCTCTCGAGCTCCGGAACGCGGCGGAGCGCGACGAGCACATCGGAGAACATCGCGTCGACGAGCGCGCGCCGGTCGGCGTCGCTGAGCTCGAGCCGGAGCCGCTGCTTGGCTTGGGAGAAACTCTTGATGGGGAGGATCGCGAGTGTCCGCATGGGGCGAAAACCGTACCGAGGGCGGTGGTTTCGTGGGAGGCTGGCGCGTTACCCGAGGGCGCGCGCGAACCGCAGCGTCTCCTCTGCGACCCGCCGCCGGGCGGTTGGCGTGTCCATCAGAACGTCGGTCTCGAGCACGGGGACGAGTTCAGCGCGCCTGTCGGCCACCAGGCCGTCGATCAGCCCCTCGTAGTGGTCGGCGATCCCGTCGCTCGTGAGCGGCTGACCCGCCCAGGCCATGAACGGCGCCGTCGGTCCCTTGACCACTGTGCCGTCGACCAGCGGGCTGACCGCGACCACCGGGGCCGGGCTGTCGGCGAGCGCTTCCCGGATGCCCGGGACCGCGAGGATTGGGCCGATTGAGATGACCGGATTCGACGGGCCGATCACTATTGCCTCGGCCGTCGCGATCGCGTCTGTGACCTCCGGGGTTTGGCGGGCCGCGCGTGCTCCGTGGAAGTCGACGTCCTGGATCGGCCCCGCGCCACCGGATCGGATCATGAACTCCTGGAACGGCCACCAGCGATCGCCGGCCATCACGCGGGTCCGGACGGGGGAATCGGTCATCGGGAGGACCCGGCCGGGAGCCCCGATCGCCGTTGCGATCGCGGCGTGCGCTTCGGTGAGCCGCTCGTCGCGGTCGAGCCGGCGGGCGCGCTCGATCCCGATCGCGAGATCCTCGTCACCGAGGTTGAACCACACGTCGACGGACAGGCGCCGGAGGCCGTCCATCACGTGAAAGGTGTCGCCGGCGAGGCCCCAGCCGCGCTCGTCGATCCGGTCCGCCAGCCAGAACGTGACGAGGTCCGGGTCCGGGGACACGTACGCGCCGTAGATTTCGATGTCGTCGCCCGTGTTCGCGATCACGACGAGCTGGTCGGATCCGACCACATCGAGCATTCCGCGGGCGAGCTTGGCACCGCCGGTCCCGCCGGCGAGCACGACGACCGGTCCGGTCATGGCCTCGTCAGGCTCCCGCCCCGCGCCACCGTGGGCACGGTCAATGCGAGCCCAGGCCGGTGATCTTGATCCCCGCGCGGATCTTGTTGCGCACGTTGATCGAGATGATCAGCGGCGTCAGCTGCTCGACGATCCGCGCCATCTCGAGCGGTCCGCAGTCGACGGGGCGGAGCCCTTTGATGTTCGTGATCAGCTCCGCCACCTTGGCTTTGTCCTCGCGGCGGTCGCCGCAGATCAGCACGTCCTCGTCGAGCTGGTGGTCGAGGTCGGTCAGCAGCGCCGCGCTGACCGTGTGGAACGCCGACACCACGCGCACGCCCTCGGGCGCCATCTCCTGGGCCTGCTGCGCGGCCGAGCCCTGCCAGACGCCGAGCGTACGAGTCGCCTTGCCGCCGACGGCCGCCGCCAGCGGGACCGTGGCGTCGACCAGCAGCCGCTCGGGCCCGAGCGCGCCCTTGAGGTTCGCGAGCGTCTCCGACTGGCTGCGGAACGGCACGCTCAGGATCACGATCTCGGCGTGCTTGACCGCTTCGGTGTTCTCGAGCCCGGTGAACGAGCCGTTTGGGACGTGCGTTGCGGCGTGGTGTGCGGCTTCCTCGGCCCGCTGGCCGTCGCGGGAGCCGATCACGATCGGCACGCCGGCCAGCCCGAGGCGCAGCCCGAGCCCGAAGCCGAGCGCGCCGGTTCCTCCAACGATGCAAACGGGACTCTCCGGCAAGCGCGAGAGTGTATGGGCTACCGTTGTGAGGCGATGGGGGAGCGCAGTTGGTGAGGATCGTTCGAGGTCTGGTTCCCGTCCTGGTGGCGACGCTGACGGTGGTCGCCGCCGGCGCTGACGCCAGCGGTGCGTCCCCGCAGCCGCTGGCGGCACAGAGTGTGTCCCTGACTCAGCAGGGGCAGGATCTCGTCTGGCAGGTCGAGCTCACCCAGTCGTTCTCGCCGGTCGCGCTGAGCCGGGACCGCCGGTCGGTGTGCCTGCTGATCGAGCGATCCTCGAACGGGTCGGTCGCATCTCAGGTGTGTCTAGCGGGGCCCCGGCGCGGCGACCGCTCGCCCGCGCTCCTCTACTCGCCGATCACGCGCGCCGGCCCGGGCCCCGCCGTCGCGATCGAGGCCACCGTGACGCGATCGAGCGACCGGGAGCTCACCGCGAGCTTCCTGCCCTCGAGCATCGGGCTTCAGTATCGCCCGCTCCGCTGGCAGCTGATGAGCACGGTGAGCGTGCGGGGGTGCAGTCCCGCGGCGACGGGCAGCTCCACTTGCTCGATCTTGTTCCCGGCAAAGCCCAAGCGGGTCGCGCTCCACACCCCGCGTCTGGTCGGCTGCGTCGCGACGGGGCCGGATTGGGTGTTCACCGGTCCTCGTGACGTCCACGACATCGCGCTCACGTTCGATGACGGCCCCTGGTGGGAACCGCCGACGTCGGACTTCGTCAGCGAGCTCGCTCGCCTGCGTGTTCCGGCGACATTCTTCGAGATCGGCGAGCACATTCCGACCTACGACCCGCACGGCACGGTCGAACGGCAGATGCTCGCGGACGGGGACATGATTGGCGATCACACGTGGAGCCACCCCGACCTGGAGGGCCTTTCGCCGTTCGAGCAGGGAGAGCAGATCTCCGAGGCGGCGGCGGAGATCAAGGAGGTGACCGGCTTCCAGCCGTGTCTCTTCCGGGCCCCGGACGGAGCGGTCAATTCGTCGGTGCTGAGCGAGGCGAGGTCGATGGGGTTCACCACGATCCAGTGGGACATAGACCCCCGCGACTGGGCCTTGCCGGGGGAGGACGAGATCATCGAGAACGTGCTCGCGAATGCCCACAACGGCGGGATCATCGAGGAGCACTTCGGCGGCGGTCCGCGGTACGAGACGCTCGACGCGCTCCCTGCCGAGGTCGCCGGCCTGCGAGCGCGGGGATATCAATTCGTGACGCTCACGCAGATGCTCGGCTACAAGCTGGTGTATCGCTGAGACGAGCGCTGCGCTCCTAGAATCGGGAGCGTGAGCAGCCTGCCAACGAGCGTCCGCATCCGCGAGGTCGGCCCGCGCGACGGCTTCCAGAACGAGCCGGAAGTGATCCCGACCGCGGGCAAGGTGCGCCTGATCGAGCTGCTGGGCACGACGGGCCTGCGGCGAATCGAGGTCACGAGCTTCGTCCGCCCGGACGTGATCCCGCAGCTGGCCGACGCCGAGGAGGTCCTGTCGTCGGTCTCCCTGCCGGACGCCGTCTCGGTCGGGGTGTTGATTCCGAACGAGCGCGGGCTCGAGCGCGCGCTACGGTGGCGCGACCGCTTCCAGGAGATCAACGGCTTCCTGTCAGCGTCCGAGACCCACAATCAGAAGAACGTCGGGCGCTCTGTGGCGGAGTCGCTGGCGGGTCTGGAGCGGACGTTCCCGCGGGCGCTGGCCGAGGGATTGCGGTGCGAGGGCGTGATTTCGACCTCGTTCGGTTGTCCGTACGAGGGCCACGTGCCGGTCGATCGGGTGCTCGATATCGCTGGCGCGCTTGTGGACGCCGGCGCGTCGGAGGTCGGGTTCGGGGACACGACCGGCATGGCAAACCCGGTCCAGGTGCGCTCGTTCTTCGCTGCCGCGTTCGAGCGCCTGCCGGGGGTCGAGCTGACGGCGCACTTCCACAACACCCGCGGGCAGGGCCTGGCCAACGTGCTGGCGGCGCTCGAGGCGGGGGTCGAGAGCTTCGAATCGAGCTTCGGCGAGCTCGGCGGCTGCCCGGTGCCGGCGGGCGCGACCGGCAACATCGCGACCGAGGACCTCGTGTCGATGCTCCACGAGATGGGGATTTCGACGGGGGTGGACCTGGGCGCGTTGATTGTCGCCTCGCGAGCGGCGCAGGAAGTCCTTGGACGCCCGCTCGGCAGCCACGTGCTGCTTGCCGGCCCGGTGGAGTGGGGGTCGTCGTGACCGACGTGGAGCGCGGCGACCCGCTTGAGACCGCGGTGGGGCGGGCCCTCGCCGGCGGTCCCGAGCGCCATCACGACAAGGCCTTGTCGCAGGGGAAGCTTCCCGTGCGCGAGCGGGTGGCGCGGCTGTTGGATGCGGGCTCGTTCGCCGAGGAGGGGCTGCTCGCCGGCTGGGCGCACGACGGCCTCGGCGCGGAGGGGGTCGTGACCGGCATCGGAACGGTCGCCGGCGCTCCGGTGGCGGTGATGGCCAACGACCCGACGGTCAAGGCCGGGTCGTGGGCGCCAAAGACTGTCGAGAAGATCGTGCGGATTCAGGAGCGTGCGTTCTCTCTGCGGATCCCACTGGTGTATCTGGTGGACTCGGCCGGGGCGCGGATCAACGAGCAGGTGCAGATGTTCCCCGGGCGCCGGGGGGCAGGCAGGATCTTCTTCAACCAGGTACGACTGTCAGGCGTCATCCCGCAGGTGTGCGTGCTGTTCGGGCCGAGTGCGGCCGGCGGCGCCTATATCCCGGCGTTCTGCGACATCGTGATCATGCGCGACGGCAACGCCTCGATGTACCTCGGCTCGCCGCGGATGGCCGAGATGGTGATCGGCGAGAAGGTCTCGCTCGAGGAGATGGGCGGCGCGCGCATGCACACCTCTCGCAGCGGCGTTGGCCACGCACTGGTCGCAAGCGACGAGGAGGGGATCGACTTTGCCCGGAGGTACCTGAGCTACTTCCCGTCCTCGTACCTCGGCGAGCCGCCGAGCGCGCCGCCGGCCGCGCCGTCGGCCGCGCCGTCGGCCGCGCCGTCGGGGTCGGGGGGGCCGGGGGGGTCGATCCGCGAGCTGATCCCGCCCGACGAGAACAAGCCGTTCGACATGCGGTTGCTGATCGACGCCGTGATCGATGCCGAATCGTTCCTGGAGGTCCACGCGAGGTGGGCTCGAGAGCTGATCGTCGGCTACGCCCGGCTCGACGGCCGCGCGGTCGGGATCGTCGCCAACCAGCCCAAGGTCAAGGGCGGCGTGCTGTTCGTCGACTCCTCCGACAAGGCGGCGCGGTTCATCTGGACCTGCAACGCCTTCAACATCCCGTTGCTGTTCCTGGCCGACGTGCCCGGGTTCATGATCGGCACCCAGGTCGAGCGCGAGGGGATCATCCGGCACGGCGCGAAGATGATCAGCGCGGTGTCGGAAGCGAACGTGCCGAAGATCTCTGTGATCGTCCGCAAGGCCTACGGCGCCGGCCTGTACGCGATGGCCGGGCCGGCGTTCGACCCCGACTGCTGCATCGCGCTGCCGACCGCGTCGATCGCGGTGATGGGTCCTTCTGCCGCGATCAACGCTGTCTACTACAACCAGCTTCAAGCGATCTCGGACGAGGGAGAGCGCGCCGCTCGAACCGAAGAGCTCCGGCGCGAGTACGCCGAGGACATCGACATCCTGCACCTCGCCTCGGAACTTGTGATCGACGCCGTGATTCAGCCCGAGGATCTCCGCTCGGAGCTGATCCGCCGGTTCGCGCTGGCGGCCGGCAAGCATCGCGAGTGGCCGGACAAGCACAATCCGGTCACGCCGGTGTAGCCGCGCTCTCGGCGGTGTCGAGCGAGGCGTCGATGGCGTGGGCGAGCGCCAGCCCGAGCTCGAGCGTGCGGTCGAGCGCCTGGGGGTCGATTTCCTCCAGAGTGTCTCGTCGCTGGTGTGAATGGGGCGCGAGTCCGCGATCGTCGAGGCAACCGATTGCGATCGCCGGGAGCCCGGCGGCCCGCGCGGGCAGCGCCGGCGTGGCGCCGCGCCCGCGGTGAGCGGCGGCTCCGCTCTGCGCGCACAGCTCTCGCAGCCGACGCGCGAAGCGGAGCGGCACGAGCCGGCCGTCGCTCAGCCACCAGCTCGGCTGCCCGGCGCCAGAGGCCGCGATTCCGAGGACGATCGCTCGGGATTGCTTGAGCTGGCGCTTGTGGGTTCGGAGGTACCTGCGCAGGCCAAACTGCTCGGTGTCGCCGGCGCCCTGGAGGATCAGCTCGACGGCCAGGTTGCGGGGAGGGTCGGCGGCGAGTGCGCGGGTGAGCGCGATCGCGGTGGCGACACCGGTGCCGTTGTCGCCGGCACCGGGTCCGTAGCCGGCGCCGGCGGCCTCGAGCAGCAGCGCCAGCGCGAGGACGAGCGCGACGGTAGGGGGCAGCTGCAGGGCGCCGAGGGCGTTTGCCGGTTGCGTCTGCGTCATGCGGATGATCGCGATCGCGAGCGGCCATGCGATCCCGATCGACAGCCAGGCCTGCCATCCCGGGCCGGCGCCGCCGGTCAGCCGGCGCAGCCACGCGGCGGTTCTGCGGAGCGGGTCGCGGTAGACCAGCGCGGTCCGTCCGGCGTCGTAGTTCGCGGTGACGATCAGTCGGGTGGTTCCTTGCGCCTGTGTGTCTTGTGGGGTCGGAGCGTGTGAGGCGAGGACGTTCTGGCTGGCGTGCTCGGGGCTCAGCCGGCGTCCTGGTGAAATTCCGATGGTGGCGTCCGCGAGCGTCGAGACCAGGGCGACCGCGAGCAGGACCACGCCGATCGTCGGGTGGCTCACCGACACCAGGCTTCCCGCGAGCGCAAGCGCGACGTGCCAGGCGTGCGCGAGCGCCCAGTTCGGCCGGCACCAGAACGTCTCGATCCGCACCCGGTGACGGCTGGCGACGAGCTCGCCGGCCAGCCACCGTGCGGCCCGCCGTTCCGCGTCGGTTCCCGGACCGCGGTCTTTGAAGGCCGCGAGTCCGGCGGTCGTCTCCGGTGGCCGCATCGGGGCCGATGATCGCAGCCGGAAATCCGATAGAACCCGGTTCGATGGCTGCGCACGATGAGCAGGAGCTGCTCGCGGTGGCACGCGAGGCGGCAGATGCGGCGGCGGACGAGCTGCGCCGGCGCTACGGCGAGCGTGCCCGCGGCGTGCGATCCAAGAGCGGCCCGACCGATCTGGTCTCCGACGCCGACCTGGCGGCCGAGTCCGCGATCCGATCGGTGCTCGCGGCGCGCCGGCCGGGCGACGCGATCCTCGGCGAGGAAGGCGGCGAGACGACGGGGGAGGGCGAGCTTCGCTGGATCGTCGACCCGCTCGACGGAACGATCAATTACCTGTACCGGATCCCCGCGTTCGCGGTCAGCATCGCCTGCGAGGACGCCTCCGGCACGCTCGCCGGCGTGGTCCTCGACCCGATCAGCGGGGAGCGCTTCGAGGCGACTCGGTCCGGCGAGCCAACGCTCAACGGCGATCCGATCCAGTCGGAGGGCCGCGCCGAATCGCTCGACCTCGCGATGGTCGCGACTGGCTTCAACTACGACTCCTCAGTGCGAGCCCGCCAGGCCGACGTGATGGTGCGGCTGCTTCCACGCGTGCGGGACATCCGCCGCGTCGGCGCCGCAGCGCTCGATCTCTGCTGGTGCGCCTGCGGCCGGTACGACGCCTACTTCGAGCGCGGGTTGAATCCGTGGGATGTGGCTGCCGGCAGGCTGATCGCGTCTCGCGCCGGATTGGATGTGCGCGATCTGGTCGCGGTCGACGGGCAGCCGGCGGGCACGGTTGCGGCGCCGGCTGCGCTGATCGACGACCTGCTCGAGCTGATCTTGGACTAGCTCGGCCGCGATCCTCCCCAGGATCTCAACCCCGGCGCGACTAAACTGCCGCCGAGCGCGGCGGTGGCGCAATCGGTTGACGCGGTGCCCTCAAAAGGCACTGTCCTTCGGGACGTGTGGGTTCGAGTCCCACCCGCCGCACTACTTCGGTCGGGGCGTCAGGCCGTCGCGGGCTCGCGTGGGGGCGGCGAGGACGACTCGGGCGGGTTGTAGCCCCGCTTCCGCGCCTCCTCGATCGGAACTTCCTGCTCGACGTTCCAGCCCTGTGCGAACGCCCGCATGGCGACCACGATCAGGAGCACCTGCACGGGGATCAGCAGCAGCGTGATCGTCCCGAGCGTGTCGGCGCTCAGACCCGTGCCGCCGAACAGCGACTGCGCCTGGGCGAACCCGGCGTGGCTGCGGTCGAACCAGCTCGTCCCGGACAGGCCGAGGCCGGCAACGACCGCGATCATCATCAGCAGGATGGCCAGGCCGGCGGCGATCGGAAGCATGCCCCGCGCCCACCGGAACACGTAGACGGCGAGGACCACGTAGGCGATGCACCAGAAGAAGTTGAGCGGCTTCATCCCCTCGAGCTTCGACCACCCGCCGATCGTCAAGATCAGCAACAGCCCGACCGACGCGAACAGGATCAAGGCCACGATCAGCTTCATCAGCTTGCTCGAAGCCTTCTCCCGGTTCGGGAACACGACCGCATAACCCGGGGTCAAGTTCCGGTGCTGGGCCATGCCCGGGACCTTACAAACTGCCGTTTCGGCATGCGAAGGTTCTCCGCCAACTGCAGCCGGCGGCTCGGTGCGCGGGCGCTCGCCCTCGCCGGGCGTGTTCGGGCCGGGCGTGTCGACGGCCTAGAATCGCCTCCTGATTCGCGGGCGTGGCGAAATTCGGTAGACGCGCCGGCTTTAGGTGCCGGTGGGCTTAGCTCGTGGGGGTTCGAGTCCCTCCGCCCGCATCAGACGAGGCACGGATATCTGGCTCATGCGCCCAATCGGTACCATCGCGACTGTCCTAGGGGAGTGAGTTAATGGCTATACGCGCGGTCTCCAAAACCGTGAATCCGGGTTCGAATCCCGGCTCCCCTGCTTGACGTCCCACACGGTCTACCGGACCTTCAACACCGCGCAGCGCCGGGAATTCGTTCGGATCACCGAGGATGTCGCGGAGGCGGTCCGGGACGCCGGCATCAGCGAGGGCATGGCGATCGTGTGCGCGATGCACATCACCGCGGCGGTGTGGATCAACGACGACGAGCCCGGGCTTCAGGCGGACGTGCTCGAGTGGCTCGACAAGGTGGCGCCCCCGAGCTGGCACGAGCCGGACGGCGAGGTGGCGAGGGAGTTGCTCCCCAATCCGGGCGACTACCGGCACCACTTGGGTGGGGAGGACAACGGCGACGCCCACCTCAAGAACCTGCTCGTCCACCATCAGGTGATCGTTCCGGTCACCGACGGCGAGCTCGACCTCGGGCCGTGGCAGCAGATCTTCTACTGCGAGTTCGACGGGCGACGGCCGAAGCGGCTCGTGATCAAGGTGCTGGGGGAGTAGCAGTGGCGTCCTCGTGCGTCTTCGTCGACGGCGCGCTCGAGGGACGGGTCGCAATCGTCACCGGCGGCGGGACCAACCTCGGGAAGGCGGCGGCCAGCGAGCTCGTCCGCTGCGGCGCCTCGGTCGTGATTGCCGGGCGGCGCGCAGACGTGCTCGAAGAAGCAGCGGCCACGATTGGCGAGCGTTGCTCCTGGTTGGCGGCGGATATCCGCGAGCAGGCCGGAGCGGAAGAGATCGTCGCGACCGCGATCCAGCGCTTCGGCCGTCTCGATCTCGTGCTGAACAACGCCGGCGGCCAGTACATGGTCCCGGCCGAGCGCCTCGCGACCAAGGGCTGGCGAGCCGTCCACCGCCTGAACGTCGACGGCACGCTCGCGATGTGCAGGGCGGCGTATGAGCTCGCCATGCGCGGCGCCGGCAGCGGCACGATCATCAACGTCACCGTCTCGCCCCACCACGGGATGCCGGCGATGGCCCACACGGGCTCGGCGCGCGCGGCGGTTGAGGCGCTCACCCGCGAGCTCGCGCCGGTCTACGGCCTGAATGGGGTCGCGGTGATTGCGGTCGCGCTCGGGCGGTTCGACACCGAATCGCTCCGCAAGTACCCCGGCGAGCTGTGGCGAACCGCGGCCGCCACCGTTCCCGTTCAGCGGCTCGGCAGCCTCGAGGAGTACGGCTGGCTGATCGGGCTGCTCGCCACCCCGGTCGGCGCCTCGATGTCGGGGTCGGTCGTCACACTGGACGGGGCGCTGGACAACTGGACGGGCCCGTGGCCGCCCTCGGGCATGACGAGCGACGGGGAAGTGCCGACGGAAGCGCGTCGGCCAGCCGCCTGACCGGCGCGGGCCGGTCGCGGCTACCATCTGCCGACACCCGCGGGCGAGGTGTTAACGGCTGCACGGGAGCCTTCCAAGCTCTAGGAACGGGTTCGATCCCCGTCGCCCGCTCTGCGGTTGCGCGTAGAATCGGGCGACCACGGGGAGTGGCGCAGTCTGGTAGCGCACCCGGCTGGGGGCCGGGCGGTCGCAGGTTCAAATCCTGTCTCCCCGATGCACAAAAGCCCCGCTCAGGCGGGGTTTTTGTTTTCCTGATGTGTGGGCGCCCAGGCCCGCAAGTACCAATTGAATAACAATTTCTGCGGCGGACGAATGCCGTCCGATGCCCTGGCAACCTTCAATCAATGGCCCGACCGCCGCTGTTCTGGGTCGGATAGGAACCTCTCCTGTACGACCGCGAGGCCAACGAGCTGCATCGGGCGAGCGGCCCGAGAGCGGTCGGTGAGGAGTTGGGAGCGGGCGAGTCGTTGGAGCTGATCTGAGCGCCGGGGATCTGTGCCCGCTGTTGGCGGGACGTGACCCTCGCCCTGGGTCGATCGGCTCGAAGCCCTAAAGCGGCCTGAGGATTGCTCGTAGGCCATGCTCTGACTCGCCGCGACGCCGCGTAGTCTCGTGCACATGGCCGAACCCGAGCGCATCACGTCTCACGTCTGTCGACCTCTGGTGACGCATGCCGCGCTGGGGCCTGCGCTCGCGTATTCCGTGGACGGCGCCAATCAACGCGATGCGGTCACGGAGCGAAGCGCATGGGACGCCGGGGTCGTTGCTGCGGCCCGGTCGTTCGATCGGCTCCACGGCCCCATGGGCGTGACACAAGTAGGGGTTGGCGCAGTTGCCGGACTCGCCGTAGCACGCCTAGACATTCGTCCGATCCCGGTCCTGGTCGCGGTGGTGTTTATCGCGGCTGTCGCAGCGTATTGGGCAGTTCCAACCGCATGTGCGGGGATCGTCTGTCTGCTGGCGCCGATGAAGCAACGGGATGCCGCGCGCCTCGCGCTAGCCGGTGCCGAGCAGAAGCTTGATGAGCAGCGTGCGGGTTACGAGCGAGCGCTCACCGATGTTCGTACGGAGGAGCGGGAGTACCGCGACGGGGTGAACAGGAATGCAGAGCGCATCCGGGCCCGGCTGGATCTGTGCGAAGCACTGCGGGAAGGACGTAAGTATGTCCGCAACGGCCTCCAAGTGGGCGTCAGTGGCATCGCGCCCGAGGGGGTCCTGCAAGGATGGACAAACGAGGTCATTAGGAACCTAGAGGTGTTGGGACAGGATGCGTCGGAGTTGAGAGCATGGGGTTCCCCAGTTTCGGCTGGGAGGCTTGCAACCCCGGCGGAGGTAAGCGTCGAGTATGAGCGGCGGCTTGATCTGCTGGAGAGCATGATCTGAACGCACTCGTGGGAGAGCCGGTCTGTTGCTCGACAGGACAACAGGCAGGCGCTCAGGGTGGCGATCGTGTTACTTCCGGGCGGCCGAAGCTGAACAGTTCTTGGGATTCAGATTGTGGGCCTTTGTACGAACGGACCGGAGTCTGCTAGGTCCTCTCAGAAACGGGAGGGTGGCACGGAGCGCGTGCAAGGGCTTCGCGGCTAGGGATGGCGTCTTTGAGCGTGGGGCTCCCCCTCCCGAGTCTCGGCCCCAGACGGGCTCCGGTGGTCTGAGAGCCCCGGGGTGTTGCGCCTCAGCAGTCCCCGTCTTGGAATGCGTTGCCCTCGTTGCAATCGGCGTTCTCGGCATTGATCACGGTCTGGTCGCCCTCGTTGGCGAGCTGGTCGATCCGTGCCCGAGTGACGTGATGGATGCAGGCTTGATACTGCCCCTCAGAGACCGCTCTGCTGCAACGGGAGTGGTGAAGAGTTGCCGTGTTACTAGAGAGGTACTTCGAACGCCGCGGGCATGGACGACCCCGGCTGGAGACTGAAGGTCAACGCAACGGCGCGTCTCATGGTGGGGGGTCCCACGAAGGTGCCATTTCGTGATCAACCTGAAGGGTGATGTGGTGAAGGTTGAAGTGTTCCTGAAGCACCTCGACGAGGGCGTTGCGTACCTGCTTGTAGTCGCGATCGGCGGGGATAACTACGTGCGCGGAAAGCGCCGGAAAGTCTGAGGCGATCTCCCTGACGTGGAGGTCATGCACTTCCAACACCCCCGGTTGTGCCGCGAGCATGAGCCCGATCTCCTCGGGGGCGAGGTTCTCTGGCGACGCCTCAAGGAGTACAGCACCGCTCGACCGGAGCGTCCGGAGGGCTGCGACCAAAGCGACTGTTGACACCAGAAGGGCAGCGACCGAGTCGGCCGGATCCCATCCTGGGACTACAACGACAAGGGCACCGAGGGCGACGAGCCCGTCCGAAACGAGGTCGTTCCTGAGGAACGCCGGCGCATCTTCAGCTAACTCGAACGTCGCGCCGCTCCGACGCAGAAGTGCCACGGCAGCCAAAGTCACGGCACCGGACGCGGATGCGGCCAGAAGCGTCAGTTTCCCGTCCACCGCGACGGGCCATATCAACCTCAGAATCGCGAACACGATAAAGCCGAGCGCGAGTTCGAGCGCTAGCAGGGAAAAGTCCACCTCGCGAGCGGTTCCAATCGCCCGAAACCAAACGTAAGCCGACCAGAGGCTGGCCTGGTCATCACTGGCGGGATGAGCACCGCGATGGCAAGCACCTCCCAATTGTGTCGCTGAACGAACGGGCTGTCCATCCATCGTCGGACTGCTTCCGCAACAATCGAGTAGCAGCACGCCAGAAGAAAGCTGGACGTGGGTCAAAACCGTGGGTGACGCTATCGAGCTGATGAACACCGGCGGAGTCATCGAGGCGTCCCTAGATCACGATCTCGGCTACGACCCCGAGGGGGGCCTGCTCCCCGAAGGCAGGGTGCTCGTCTCCTGGATGGCCGAGCGCGATATATGGCCGACCGAGACGATTGCCGTTCACAGCGCCAACGTTGTCGGGGTCCGTCACATGATCGGGATGATTGAGCGCTACGAGCCGTTTGAGCGCGTCGGCTATGCAACGCGATTCGTTAGAACTTCTAAGACGCTGTAGCGGGTAAGTTTGCCACCTCGCGATTTTGCAACTTCCGTCAACATGGAAGGCCCTGAACCCGGTAGCTGCTTGGGGATTCAGGGCCTTCAGCCTGTCAAGTTCCTAGAGGCCTTCTACGCGCGAGCGAGGATGGTGTGTTCGGAGGGCTCACCACGTCCGAACTGCGAGCGGGACCGCGCCGAGCTTCAGCACATGGACCATTATGCCCATTCGATGAGCACCAGCGCTCTGCGGGCGATGATGTACATCACTCCTCCAACGGCGCCCTCTTCACCTCAGATCGTCACACGTCCGTCTAGCTATCTGAACTCGAACGTCGCGAACACGTCGTATTCCGCACGGCCCTGGTTCGGCCCGCCGGGGTTGCCCGGCACCCAGATCTCGCTCACACTCGGGGTGTACGGCTGATCGGCCCCACAGTCGACCGAACCGCCGATCCCCATGCTGAGCGGGGTGTTGATCGCGGCAGCGGTAGTGCTCATCGGGACGCTCGCGATCGTGGCTGGGGTGCCGTTGTTGTCGGACCCGTCCGCGTACTCGCAGAAGCCGTCCGGGTTACCCGAGATCTGCCTGTAGATCAGGACCCTGGCGTAGACGAGGGCCGAGCCGGTCGTATTGGAGAGGACGGCGGCGGCAATCGAGACCTTGCAGGGCGCCTGGCTAGGTGCGCACGTGAAGCGGAACTGTCCTCCCGTCGTGGTACCGACCGGTGAGCCCATCGCTGCCGAGTACGTCGCCCAGATGGCTGGTGCAGCAGTGCCTCGACTCACGAACACGTTGGCCACGGCGTACTCACCAGCGGTCGAAGGGGTAGCCGGGCCAGCGGGACCGAGAGGACCGTCTGCACCTGGAGCACCTTGTGGACCGACCGGACCTGTACTGGAGCCCGCGATTGGGTACAGCGCGAGCTTGTACGGCTTCTGGCCCTTGGCACATGATGACTTCTTGACGTTGAGATCGCCCACGCTGGCCTTCGGGCCTTTCCGTTGATTGCAGGCGCTGACATACGCAGGATCTGCCTTCGCCGCCGCTGGTCGAGCACTTGGTGTGCGTGCGCTTCCGACCCCGGCTACTACGGCCACGCCGAGCAGTGCTGTGGCGCCAGCCACGGCGAACACGCGAGACTTTCTCATCTATATACCTCCATGGAGGATTGTTCGGTCCCCTAACTGCGCGAGTCTACGGCCCCCGGTGCGTGCGTGGAGAAATATTCGGACTCGTCTCGTCGTCACGCCGCCTGGTCTCGAAGACGATCTCACGGCCTCCAACCGATGCCCGCCGCAACGATATTGCCGGACAGTGACATTGATGCGGTCGTCGGCTTCGAGACACCTCGCCGCGGCCTCGGATTGGCAATCCTTATCGGCTTCTCGATCGAGCGCAGCCAAGGTGTCCCCGGCGTCCCGCCTTGCCTCAAATCGGCCTGAGTGAGGGCAGCCATAGTGACCAGGTTCGTCGATATCTGGCCTGCCACAACCTGGCTGGTCTTGGGTGGGCGCGGCGGTGACCGGCGTGGACGTCGGCGGACTGCGGTATCGCGATCATCATGGAGTCGGCTCTGCCCTGCAGGACCGCGCGCTGGAGATTTGCCGTGGGCTTGGGTGCCAGTAGATGCGCTCGAGGAGTCCTGTGTCCAGCAGCGAGAACTACGCGATGAAGCTGGCCAGCGGCTACGTTCTGCACCCGAGCCACGAGAATGACTCCTACTCCTACTACTTCCTCAGGAAGCTTTGAGAAGGCTGGGACATGACTTCCGCCTTGTCGCCGCTCGGGGAGCCACCGACCGGCTCCCGCTCCGTCGGCTTGTCTAGCCGAAGCAGAAGTCGCAGACCAGCTCCACGGCGGCGCTCAGACGGCTGAGCGTTCGTGGTTGGGGAGGTCTCTAGGCGTCGTCGAGCGAGCGGCGCATCCTGAGGTTGGTCATCGCGACTCCGCGACCGGAGTTTGCTGCTCGAGGACGAGGAAGTCACCGTGAGCGAGTCCACCGACCACGAGACGGCGCGATGACGCGGAAGAGGGCTGCTCTGCGCCCGCGGCGTCCCGATCGTCTTCATGTGCCCCACATACGGCGTTTGGTGAGTGCCGTCGCGTTGGTCACGTTGGGTGACGCCGCTTCGGTCACTGGGGGTCGAGGGCGATGCGGATCGTCAACGGGCTGGTGGCGACCGAGGCGGAGGCTTCCAGGCAGAGCCGGCGCCAGCGATTGCGCCGGCCGAGAATCCGGGTGCGTTCCTTGGGGTCGTCGTCGTCAACGACCTCTGCCGTCCCGGCCCGCCAGGCGGAGCTCGACAGGCTGCCCTTGACGCGCGCGCGGGTTGGCCTCGATGTTCTTCACGTAGTCCGCATCGCGGCCGCGCTGAGCGACGATCCAGAAGGTGCTCCCCTCCAGGCAGTCGCACACGGGCGTGACGCGGGGCTGCCCCGTGCGCCGCCCCGTCGTTTCGATCAGCGCGTCGCCCGGGCGGAGTCCGCAGCGCGAACGCGAGCTTGTCCAGCGGGGTTGATGAGGGACTTCTGCAGTCGGTCGATGACGCGGCTTCTCACCTCAGACCACCTGTCTCCTGTGATGCGGTGCTCACGCTAACAGGGCTCGCCCGCGCTAGCGTCCGAAGCGGTCTCCTGGAGCTGTCCAATGACGCCGATCACCAGCGTCTCCAGCCGTCGCGAGACGACCGCCTCGGGCGGCATGCTGAGGTGGTGGCCCGATTCATGTCGCGCCCGAGCGGATCAAGACCCGATGGAGCGTCGGTCGCGATCGAGCGATCAAAAGGGCGGCGCGAACCCCCAAACCAAGACCCCTGCCTGGTCGCCGGCGGGGCAGTCGGCTCACGGGTGCCGCTTCGGGCGGCCGTGGACCGCAAGCAGAAGTGTGGGCTGGCCGAGCCGAGCGGGTCAGATGGCTCCGTCTTCGTGATAGGAGCAGTCAGCCGGGGAGGCGTGCCGTGAGATTTGCGGGCCGTGTTCGATTTAGCTCGAGCGCCTTCTCGGCGATGTCAGGCGTGTCGCTCGTGTAGCCGCGGCGGCGTCGCGGAGCGCTTGCGCGACGTCTTGCGTTTCGGGCCGGGTGACTCCAGGCACACGGACGAGCAGCAGTCGTCGTCGCTCCGCGTCACCGTCGATGCTCACGTGTTGAACATCGGATGGCAGCGCGGGTATGAGCACGTCGGGGATGGTGGTGATCGCGACGCCGCTTGCGACGAGCCGTAGCTTGGTCAGCCAATCACGCACGACGTAGAGCACGTTCGGCCGCCCAGCCGAGCCAGGCCATACCCCGAGGAGCCGTTCCTGGCCCTCTGAACGTGCCACCACCCACCGCTCTCCTGTGAGCTCTGCGGCGTGTACGTGTGCCCGTCCGGCCAGTCGATGGCTGGCGCCGACGACGATGCACAGAGGTCCCTCCGCGAGGATCTCGATGTCGAGAACCGGCTCGCGGTCGTCGGGCGGCGCGTAGGGAGGCACACTCGCAAGCAACGCGATGTCGAGGTTCCCGGCTCGCAGAGCGCGTGTGAGAACCGCGCTCGTGCCTTCGCGCAACGCGACCACGACCTCGGGTCGATCGCGTGCGAGGCGGCGGTCAGCGCGCCGGGCACGACACCCGCGGCGGCGCTGGCAAACGCCCCGAGCCGAACGGGCCGAACCCTGACCGCGGCCGCGCCATCAAGCTCGCGCTGGGCATCCTCCATCGCCTCAAGCGCCGCGGCGGCGTGGCCGAGCAGCACTTCGCCGCGCGGCTGAGCCGGACGCCCTTGCGCTCGCGGATCACGAGCCATGCCCCGTCGTTCCCTCCAGTGCCGCGACTCGCTTAGAGATCGCCGACTGCGTGTAGCCAAGCTCCGCGGCGGCCGCCGTAAACGAACCGCGCGCCGCCACCGCGCGCAGCACGCGGAGATCTCCAAACGAGTAATCCACCATGAGCAACAGGAATCCTAGTATTCCAAACAGTCGTCTCCGGCATGCAACCGGGCAACTACGGTTAACAATGCCCACTCTCGATATCAGCGTCGCAACGCTCGACGGGACTGCGATGCCAGCGTTTCTGGCCTGGCCGGAGGGCGACCAACGATGGCCAACCGCCGTGGTCCTCGGCGAGCTGTTCGGGCTCACCGACGTCCAACGCGACGCGGCCGATCACGTCGCCGCGATGGGATATGTCGCGATCGCCCCCGACCTCCTTGATCGCCGCGCGCCCGGCGGCCCGCTCCCGGAAGACGACGAAGGTCGCAGCCAGGGTCTTGCCCTCATCGACCAACTCACCCGCCTTGAGCTCGTCAGCGACGTGCGCGACGCGCTCGACGCGGCCCGCGACCACCCCCACGCCGACCCGGGGGCTTCAGCGGTCGCCGTCGGGATGTCGTTCGGCGGTCACGTCGCGATGCTCGCCGCGGCGCAGCTCGATCTCGGCGCCTGCGTCGCGATGTACGCCGGTTGGCTTGCGGGACCGCCATCGCCGCGTCTCGACCTGAGCCGACCGGCAGCCTGCCGCTCGCGGGCCGCCTGCTGATCCTCGTCGGCGAAGCAGACCCGATGGTCCCGGCGTCTGACATCGTCGCCCTGCGCACCTGGCAACCCGAAGCCACGGTCACCACCTATCCCGGGGTAGGGCATCGCTTCTGCTCGGTAGGCCGCCCGGGGTACGACCCGCCCGCCGCCGCTGACGCGTGGGCACGAACAACCCAGTTCTTAGCCGAACAACATCAGCACTGACCCGATCCGCGCGCCTGGCGCGGGCGACACGTCCGCGACACGCCTAAGCGCCGTCCGCCCTTGCTCTTCCCCCGCGGGCGAGACACATCGCTCCCCCTCGTCGCCCGCGCGGGTCTGGTCGCGGCGCTGCCGCTCTCGCTATCTGCCAGACCGAAAGGGAAGTCAGATCGCAGACGCCGGCAAGCACGAGGCGACTGGTCGTTCGTGGAAGGGGAAGTGAGATGCGGCTGCCAGTCGGGCCCGGTCCTCCTCGAATTCGGCGCTGCGGTCCAGAGTGCTGCAAATCGATCAAAGGAGAAGTCCTTCGCCGTTGTTGTCAGGTCGGTCGCGACTTCTCCGTCGTGAAGGAAGCAGTCTCCGGCCTGGAGCCAACGCACCGCATCGAACGGAGCTAGCTTTCCGATGCCGCCTGGGTTGCGATGGGTGCGTCCGTTCTGCGAAGGTCACACCATCAAGGGACCGACCGAGGGAGACACGATGGATCACGCGGCCACAGCGCGACATATGTACGACCTGCTCAGCAACGGTGACATCGACGGATTCGGCAAGGGGCTGGCTGACGACTTCGTTGAACACGAGGAGACTCCCGGTCTCGCGCCGACCAAGGATGGCGTCCTGGAGTTCTTTCGGATGGAGCGGGCTGGATTCCCCAACCTGCGCATCGACCCCGAGGATGTGCTGGTCAGCGGGGACAAGGTGGTCATGCGCGGGAAGCTCACCGGCACCCATCAGGGGGAGTTGATGGGCATGCCCGCGACCGGCAAGAGCATCGACGTGCCGCTCATCGACATCATTCGGTTCGGCGACGACGGTCTCGCGCACGAGCACTGGGGAATTGTCGACATGATGACGATGATGCAGCAGCTCGGCGTCGTCCCAGACGGCCCCCCGGCATAGGGACAACCGACCGCAGCCGCTCTCGCTTGGCGAACGAGGAGCAGCAGGATCGGCTCCGGCTGACCGAGTTCTCCAATGTCGCCCGGGCAGCCACGAGATCGGCGCTTCTGCTTCGCCTGGCCGCCGGCCCAGATCAGAAGCTGGAGCGCTGGCCGCGCCGGCCGCTAGCGTGGCCGGTGGTGTACGTAGTCGAGGTTGATCGACTCGGCCGGGGCGCTTTCACGCGCTCGTGATAGGCAGCGCTGCGGGTCGCTTGGGCCTACAGGCGCGGGACGGCCGTGTCACCTATGGGCGGTGTCGAGCCGACGCGATGGTTGGGCGTTGGGCGAAGCGCGCGCGGCCGCGGTCCACCGCGGGGGCCACTCGAGCCGTCGGCTCTCGAGCTGCAGCTCGACACGGTGGTCCGAGATTGAGCGTTAGGTCGACTTGGCAAGCGGGACGCTCGACCGTGCCGATGTTGGCGCGCCGGGCCCCGTCGGTCGGCGCGTCGTGATCATCACTACGATCCCGCGCCTATCCCTTCCAGGAGAACGATATGGCCAAACTCGAGGTGTCGGAAATCGCCCGCAGCATCAAGGGGCGCATTCGAGAGGTGGAAGAGCAGCTCAAGGACCACAAAGCTTTGAGCGACGAGCTCGAGCGTCTAAAGGGCGCGCTGAGTCGGCTGGAAGGCGGAGTGCGCTCTCGCGTCGGCGGCAGGCGCCGTCGCCAGCGGCCGGTCACGCAGCGCACGACGGCGCCAGCACCAAAGGACGCCTCGCCCGCGAGGAACACCAACGCCCGCGCGCCGCGCGGTGAGAACAAGAAGAAGATCCTCGCGGCGCTAGACGGCGGGCCGAAGACCGCCTCGGATATCGCAAACGAAACGGGCATCAAGGCGGGCACCGTCAGCGCGTCGCTGAGCAAGCTCGCGAAGGCCGGCGAGGTGGTGAAGGCCGACCGGGGCTACGCGCTCCCAAAGTAAGCACGAACGATCGGAAGTGAGCATGGCCTTTGAAGTCGGTACGCGCGTCGTAGCGGAGTCTGAGTCAACGAGCCGCCGACCCCGCGCCGGTGTCGTTGAGGAAGTGGTCCGCGGCGACCCGTCGCCCCGGTATCGGATCCGCTGGGACGATGGCCACGAGAGCATCTACACGCCCGCGAGCGGAGCCCTCCGAGCCGAACCACGCCCGAAAAGACAACGACAATCGACGCCGCGGAAGCGCTAACGCAAAAACCTGGGCATGCCGCGGGCACCGGGGCCGGGCCCGTGCCGCTCCTGCCCGACCGGGAACGAAGGCTCTGCACAGAATGCCCGTTTGTCGCCTCCGCGGCGACGGCGCCGTGAGTCCTGCTCCTGGGACTGCCCGACGCAGAGCAGAAGTCCCTCCTTCACCGATGACGTCGGCGACACACCCCAGTCTTCGTGAGACCGGAAGTGCGGCCCGAGCTGTGGGCGGCCATCGGGAAGCGGTGGAGATCCGTGCAGCAGCTCGCGAGCCGAGGTTCAATGACGACGAGTGAGGTGATCCGCTCGCTGCGTCGAGGAGTCGCCGGTCTCGGCCCCGATGAACCTCAAGGGCCACTAGGTCGGCACGGCGCGGTAACTGGCGACGCTCGTCGCGACTGTCCAAGCGACGAGCGACAGCTTCTCAACCGCCGATGACAACAGCGGGGCGAACGCGAACCCCGGATAGGGCGAGGAGCCGCTGCCACGGCGGTGGGAGAGCGTCGGTCGCGGCATCTGGAGTGTGCAGAGTCGGGTCGGGTTGAGTCGTCATCGGGCGCTCCCGGAAAGGATCGGGGCATCGCGCCTGAAACCCCAGATCGTGCAGTAGACGCCGAGGAAGAGCTCCCACAAAATCTCCGGGATGCTCAGGACCCCTTGTAGTGAGTGCAGCGTGCTACTCGGAAGGTTGCCGGTGAACATCACGGCCGTTCCGGACACGATGATCAGCGGTCCGCCGACCAGCCCGAGCCATGTTGCCCGCCGTGGCACCAGGCCCGAGCTGTACATCAGGTAGCCGAGGATCAGTCCGTTCCCCCACCCGACGACCCAGCCCGGGCCGAGGAGGAACGTCCAGTCCTTGATCGCGGCGAGGGTGTAGGCGACCGTGCCTTCAGCCGCGCCCGCAACCTGTTGACGCAGCGTGACGATCGCGAGCATGCAGAGGATTCCGACGAGGATGAACGTGCACTCGACCAGGCGCGCCGTCACATAGCCGAGCGCCAGCTCCTCGTTCTGGCGTGTAACGATCGGGAAGATCACGACCGCGGTGCCGATGTTCGCGATGATCAGCAGCAGCTCAAGCAGAGCCGCAAGCAAGACCTGATTGTCGTGCCCAGCACCCGCGATGTAGCTCACCGGATGTCGGAGCACGGTCTCGTAAAGCGCCAGCGCCGGGATCGACGTGACAAACGTGATGAGGAAGAGCACGCCAAACCAACGCGCCCTCTTCTGATCTAGAGACACCCGTTGGGCCCCTTTCCCCCCGGTGATGGCGATCAGGCGGATTCCCACACCGCCACCTCGACCGGGTAAGCGCGAACCTAACGCCAAGGGACCTATCGTTTCAACCCAGATTCGGGGCGAGCGGCGATTCGACGTCAGGGCGCTGACAGCCCCGGGAGCGTCGCTGCCGCAGCGATCGAAACGCAGAAACGCCGCGCGGTTCGCGCGACGCCCGCCTCCGCGTCGGCACATTTTCTTCCCACGGCGAGCCTAGGCCCACGTCTGCCGGGGCTACGCAACCCGGTGGTTCGCCGATCCCGAGCCCACCGCTGCTGGCGCGAGATCGCTCCTGTATCGTCGCCTGGGAGGCTGTGAGGAGTCGACTGCTGCTCGCCCGCTTCGTCGACCCGGAGCGGGAGTCTGCGCGCAACGCGGGGCCGTCGTCGCCGCCAGCAGGGACATGCGGCCAGCAGCGACCCTTTCGGGACGCTGCTTCCGCCTGCCATGCGACCGGTTGCCTCTTACCTGGGGATAACCTTCACTGCCCGGAACTCCGTGTAAAGGTTGGGATAGCCATCGCCGGGGCCGTTCTGGCTGTCGTCGCCCGCCGCCGCGATCTTCTGCAGCACGTCCATCCCGCCGATCACGGTGCCGAATGGGGTGTAAGCCGGAGCGAGGGTGGTGTTCTGCCAGGTGAAGAAGAACTGGCTGCCGTTGGTGTTCGGTCCGGCATTCGCCATGGCGAGCGTTCCGGCCGGGTAGGTGGCACCGGCCAGGTTCTCATCGTTGAATTCATAGCCGGGACCGCCGGAGCCGGTGCCGGTCGGGTCGCCGCACTGCAGTACGAAGATCCCTTGAGTGGTAAGCCGATGGCAGTGGGTCTTCTTGAAGTAGTCCCGGGTGGCCAAAAAGCGGAACGAGAACGTAGTACAGGGCGCCTGGTCGGTCAGCATCCGCACAGTGATGGTGCCCTGAGTGGTCACGAACCTCACGTCAAACGGCTGGGCGGCCTGGGCGGCATCGAACACCGGGATGCCCTTGAAACTGTCCGCCGGGATCGACGCGTGGTAGCCGCACGGATCAGTGGCTGTCGGAGCGGCGGCGGCCGTCGCCCGCGCACGTAGGTTAGGAGCATTGAGGGCGGGCCGCGCGGTGGTATTCGAGGCTCCGGACGCGGTGACGCTGACCGCCGTGACCGCCGCGACCGCCGCGACCGCCGCGACCGCAGCGAGCAGCAAACGGGTAAGACGCTTATTGAGCATGACGGACACACCTGCCTTTCTGTGAGGGGCGGCCGCGATTCTGATCAAGCGCGGCGACCGTCATTAGGACGAACCCGGCTACGTCGAGCGGGATCCGGAGGTTGTGGAGTCGGTCCCAACGTCTGCGCAGGCGGCGCCATTCCTCGGGGTCGCCGAGGTCTTCATCCCAGCGGAAGACGCGGAGGTTGATCGGCATGTTCCCGATCAGCGTGATCGCCAGCATCGTCGCGTAGCAGCCGCCCGCGCCGAACGCGAGCGCCTCCGATCGTCCGTGCCGGCGAGGGGCGGCAACGAAGCACGCCGCGGTCGTCGCGGTCATCAGGAACGGGTCGATGCTGCCAAACCGCTTATACACCAGCTTCTCGGCGCGGACCTGCTCTCTGTGCTCGAGCTTCCACAGGGTCGGGTGGACGATCCCCCCAAGAGGTTAGCTCGCTGCCGGTGAGCACCCCGGACAGCACGACTGCACTAAAGGAGCGACCGTCCATCGCTTGAGTTGTACACCGAACCCGACTGGCCGTGGAAGCGATCATCCGCCACGGGTGCTTTGCACCCAAGCCGGAGCTACTCGTCGCCGCTGCCGAGCCGCTGTCGTGACATGAACGGAGCGGTCGGTACGGTTTCAGAGGTGAGCGACGACCGCGAGTCCCGAGCGACGCCGATCCTCGCCTCGGACGCCCAGCGCGAGCGCAGCATCGCGCTGCTGCGTGACGCGGTGGGCGAGGGCCGGCTGACGCTCGAAGAGTTCAGCGAGCGCGTCGGCCTCGCTCAGGCGGCGCGCACCGATCAGGAGCTGGCCAGTCTGACTCGCGACCTGCCCGACAGCCCTGCCGCGTCAGCCTCGCCCGCCGCCGTCTCCGAACAGCACCGCGCGTTCTGCTCGCATCTGGTCCGCAGCGGGCCGTGGTCGCTGCCGTCCCACTCGTCGTGGCGCTCGATCTTCGGCACGATCGACCTTGACCTGCGCCAGGCGCGGCTCGCCGGCCCCGAGACCGTGCTCGAGGTCTACAACCTGTTCGGCACGGTGACGGTGATCGTCCCCGAAGGCGTCGAGGTGGTCGGGCGCGGAGGTGGACTGTTTGCCAGTCAGAAGATCGAGTCGCCCGAGCGACCACCAATCGCCGGCGGCCCGAGGCTCACGATCGACGCGCGCGGCCCCGGCGGCACCTTGTATGTCCGCACCCGCCCGAGGCCCCCGACGGTGAAGCAGTCGATCAAGATGGCCAAGCAGTCGATCAAGAGGGCGCTCAAATAACTGGCGTCCCGATCTCGCTCGGCACCCATCGAGCGCATCCGCGCCTTTCCCCGCCATATCCACGGTTGACGACAAGGCCGTGCGCCGGAGCCACAACGTATGGATCACGCGGGGCGAGGCAGCTTCACGTCGCGCGTTCGACGGGGAGGTAGCGAAGGCGCTGTCGATTCGTGTCGTCACCTGCCCGAGCCGCCCCTGGCGGTTCTTGCGCACGATGATGTCCATCTCCCCCGGCCGCTCGGAATCGGCGTCGTAGTAGTCGTCCCGGTAGAACATCAGCACACAGTCGGCGTCGGCCACGCGGACTTGCGCTTGGTCGAGGTTGCGATCGTCGAGACTGGGCGCAGGCGGACGAGTCCCTTCGCTGGTCGAGCGCTCGCGCGATTTTCGACCGCGCCAGGCGACTCCTACTGGGCGAAGACGATCGCGCCGTCGGGTTGGCCCTGACTATCCAGATCGTGGCATTGCCACAGCGCGGCCCGGTGCCCCGGCCGACGCGAAAGCAATCACGCGGCTCGTGCCACGACGCGACAACCGGCGTGATCGAGATGTCGCCGAAGGACTCGTCGGCTGCGATGGCGTACGTCGGCGAAAGCGATCGCGCCGAGATGATCGTCCGAGCTTTTCGGCGGCACCGTTCGGCGGGGCGTTCGCCACGAGTGGATTCACGCGAAAGAGCGGCGAGCCGGCGTGCTCGGCTATGCGAGGTCGGCCTCGAGCGCCGAGTGATCGCTTAGCTCTTGGTCGCGCCAGGCATGGTGGTACTGGCACGCGATTGGCCGCAACTGTGGTGAGGCGAAGATGTGGTCGATGCGCCAGCCGCGATCGTGTCCCGCGATCCGCTTCCAGGTCCAGCTCGGCGCCGGCGCGCCGTATCCATGGAGGGCGCGGTATGCGTCGTGGTAGCCGATTTGCTGCAGTCCAGGGACGAGGCCTAGTTCGGCCGCGTCCCACTCCGCGCCCCGCTCGGGGCGTAACCGTCCGCGTGAGTCGCGCGCGAACGAGATCACCTCACCGCCCGGAGTTCGCGCCGCGGCGTGTTGAGATCGCCGCACACCACGCGGGGCGCCGGGTCCGCCGCGAGCACGCCGAAACGGATGGCCTGCAGGGTCTTGACCTTAACCAGGCCGTTGGCGGCGTTGGGAACATGAACGCAGCACACTTCTACCGGCCCGCGGTTGGCCTTAGCCGCGGCACAGAGAGCGGTCTCAGGCCACGGCACCGCAAGCGATTGCCGCGCATCGCAAAGCGGCGTCCTGGAGGCCAGCATCACCCCTGTGGTCCGTCGCGCCGCCGGTTCCCGGGCGGGGTTCGCATCATCTAGCGACGCCCGGACATGGACAAGGCCCATGAGCTCAAAGGCGGTCCGCCACATACGATCTGTTCGCCGCGTGACCTCTTGCAACGCGACGACGTCCGGTTCGCGGGCGGCTAGGGCAGTGGCCTGTTCGACGATCCGCGATCGCCGCCGGGCGACATTCCACGTAATCAACCGCAGGCAGCGGAACGTCGCCTTTGGCGTGCTACTCACTGGCTACGCAATCTCAGCACTGCTGACGCTGGCACATGGCGTGGACGATAGGGCCCCGGAGACGGGTCGTTGGATCCATTTGGCTTGGGGTCAGGACCGGAGCCCAGCAACGTCGGCATCGGCTACTGGTGATCGAACGTGCTTCGCGGGGACTGCCGGCCGTCTCGCGCGTCGCCACCCTGTGCAGCCGTCTCATCGGACCGCCGCTTTAAGCCACGCGGACGAGCGTCTCGTCCTGTTACCAACCCGGCGCAACGGGCCAGTCGCGGTAAGGCTCGCGCCGCTTCGAGAGCGGGAGCTCTCGATTGGCGAGTATCGCGCCGGACGTATGTGATCAGACGCTCGAGTTAGAGACACGTCATCGAGACGAGTAGCTTCCGTGTCGATCCCCATGGGGCTAGGGAGTCGACGGAAGCGGAGGGCCAGGCTGCCGGCGGCGATCGGGGCTGGATCGCCGCCGGCCGGGCGTTCCAAACGCGAAAAGAGATGCGATGTCTTACATGAACTGTCCGTGCTGCGGGTTAAGCATTCGCTTGCGCGCGTCCTATCTGACGCTGGAGAGCTGTCCTCGGTGCCTCGCTCGCAGGCACGTCGCCGTGCAGATGTTCGTCTCTGATCGGCCCCGGGGTGCGAGTGTCGCGGTTGCCCCGGGTCAGGTCGACCAAAGGCGCGGGGACAATCAGGATTGCGCACAGTGAAGGAACCAACCGCTGCATCATCAGGGCCGTTTCCGCGCTTCCACCACAACCGTGGTCTGCCGCCGGTCAAGATCCTCGCACGTTCGGCAGACGACGCATCGGGCCTCGGCCGCTCGCGCATTCCGCGAAACGCGAGCGCCAGTGGCCGCGCGAAGTGGCGCGGTTTCGCCCGAACTCCGTCGCGAAGCTCCACTCGCGGCTGTGAACGAGCGCTTTCCGTTGATCGCGAGCGCCCCGACGATCGCGCCCGGCTTGACAGAAGTCCGCTGAGGCCTCGGTGGCGACCCAAGCAAACGAGCGCCTTGTCGCCGAAGCGCTCACGCACGCCTCGCCCGCGTGACCGTGAAAGCGATCACGCGCGTGGGACGCATCGAGGAAGTAGTCATTGATCGAGGAAGTAGTCATCGCGAGCGTCCGCTATCAGGGCTACAGCATCACGGCTCCGAAGGTGCCGGCTACCGGGGCGTAGGACGGGGTACGCAGAGCGTGTCTAGGAGGCGGTCTGGGACTGCGAAGGATCGTCGGCGCCTTGGTCCTGGGCCGCGTTCGGGTCCCCCTGTTGCTGATTGCCGGGATCGGCTCCCTGCTGGTTACCGCCCGGCGACCCACCGAGCTCGCTGTCGACCTTCTCCTTGAGCTCTTCTTCGCCTTTCTGCTCAAGCTTGTCCTCAAAACTGGACATGCTCTCCTCCTTTGGTTGCGGGCCTTTGTCATCGTCTACCCGAAAATCCGCTGGCGACGCTGATCGACATGGGCCGGGCGTGCCGGCCAAATCTCCGGCGGCCGCGGTCTCGCAATCGCTTTCTTCGTCGAGCGGCCCGCGATCGCGTTGGCGACGGAGCAACCACGCCCGGCGCCGCTCGCGCGTGGCCCGAGCTGTCCGGAAGCAGCACCTACGTTCCAGCCCAGGGCGCTGGTGAGAGTGCCCCTTGTTCGTGACTGCGGAAGTCTGGGATCCCGCTTCGGCACATGACTCCGTGCCCGCTGACGGCATGAGAGCCCTAGTCGGGGGGATCGAGTGTCCGGGTGTATTCGACGACCGGCAATCCGAACGGGGAATCCTCGTGGACGTCACCGGTCAGTGTCCAGCCTTCCCGCTCATAGAAGCGTCGGGCTCGACTCTGGCCTTGCGGCGTCCACAGGCGCATGCGGGTGAAGCCTCGGTGCCGAGCTTCGCTGGCTGCTGCCTCCATGAGCCATGTCGCGATCCCGCGGCCTTGCCACGCCGGTCTCACGAACAGCTGCCGCAGATTGATCGTGCCGACTGGCGGCGGTTCAGGGTCTTCCAAGCTGAGCAGCGACAAGGCGACGTGGCCGATCACCTGCTGGTCGTCGAGCGCCAGCAGACACCAGACGTCCGACCGCCCTAGCGCGTCGGCGAACCGGGTCACGTCCGCCTGGGTCGGAACTGGTGGCGCCCAATCCGAGCGCGCCCAGGACCGGTAGCCCTCAAACGCCTCGCCGAGGATCGCGGAAATCGCTGCGGCGTCAGCTGGCTCGGCTACGCGGGTCTTAGTCATCACGCGAGAGTCTCGCACCCAAAACCCGAGCCTCAGAAATCGCACCGACGATCGGCGCGGGACGGACGCTGTCGGACAGAGCGACCGCCTGCGGCGATCGCGGGGCGCTTCTGCTTAGTCGCCGATCCGGCAGCAGGCCGCAGACTGCCGGTTCGATCGAAATCCAGGACTCCGGCCGCGTTGTGCTGGCGCCGACGCCGGCGACGCGCGGAGAGTGTTGCTACTCGATCAACCCGGAAGCTGCTTGCGAAGGAGCAGTTTCGAGTGTCCTTTTGGATAGTCCCGGAGCTCGCCGACGACTTCGAAACCATGTCGCTCATAGAACGGCCGAGCTTGGAACGTGTGGGTGTCTAGCGCGAGCTGCGTACAACCATGACGTCGAGCGTGCTTCTCCGCCGCAGCCAGCAGCCGGCTCCCGACGCCGCGACGCCGCATGTCCCCGCGCACCCAGAGCGCCTCGATCCAGCACGTCCCGCCCCAGCTCCAGCCATAGACGCCTGCGAGGAGCTCGCCGTCGCCGTCGGTCTCGACCGTGAGCATTTCGTGGAACTCTGCGATCCCGGTTGCTTTGAGGTTGAACTCGCCGATCTCATCGGTCAAGCGTTGAGCGACGGCGCGCTCATCATCATTCAAACTATCGCTCCTCCGGTCGTCCGTCATCGCCTTGGAATTGTCGCTCCCCGACGATGCGAACGGTGGAGTGTCTCTGGCCCTGGCTTCGGCCCACGCTCATCATCGACGGCCGCATCGTTGGCGATTCTGTGGTAGGCCGGATCCGCATCGGGCGTCGTGCGCTACAACCTTGCAATTAGCCGGATGGCAGGCTGTCGATCTCCCCAGAGCATCGGTCTCGACACGACCGGCAAGAAGGCACGGGAGGTCATGAGGTCGGCGGTGCGATCGGGTGGCTGTCGCCTGGCCGCACGGCGCGAGCGATAGGCTGCAGCCGTGAGGTCGACGGGCGCGGTCAAATCGGGCCGAGGTGTATTCGTCGGACGGCAGGCCGAGCTGGCACTGGTAATCGACGGACTGGCGGCGGCACGCAGGGCACAACCACAGCTCATCGTGATCGAGGGCGAGCCCGGAATCGGTAAGACTGCGTTTCTACGACAGTGCCGGGACCGCGCCGAAGGCTTCATCGTGCTGGAAGCCAGCGGCGAGGAGTCCGAAACCAGCTTGGATTTTGGTGTCGTATCTCAGCTCGTCTCACGCGCGCGGTGCCCGGCCAGCGCCGAGGCGGCGACGATGGCGGGCGCCCGCTCGTCCGCCAGTCCGTTCGCGGTTGGCTCGCAGGTCCTCGCGGTGCTGGGGTCGCTACAGGACGACAGCCCGGTAGTGATCGTGCTTGACGACGCTCACTGGATCGACGCGGCATCGGCGGGAGCCTTGCTGTTCGCGCTGCGCCGTCTGTATGCGGACCGCGTGTGCGTGTTGATCGCGACGCGTCCGGAAGCCGTACAGCCAAGCGGTGCGGGGTGGATGCGACTCCTGGGCGACGCCGAGCGTGTGCGACGGATCAGACTGGCCGGCCTCGATAGCCGCGAGGTGAGGCTGCTGGCCAACTCGCTGGTCGACCATCCGTTCAGCATGGCCGCGGCCGAACGTCTGCGCCAGCACACCAGTGGACATCCGCTCTACCTCCGCGCGCTGGTTAGCGAGCTGCCGGCGGAGTCGCTCGGGTCTGAGCAGGGGGCTCTGCCGGCTCCACATTCGTTCGCAGCCACGGTGCTCGCCCGCCTCGCGGGACTCAGCCCCGCCGCCCAGGATCTGGCTGCCGCCGCGGCGGTCGCCGGCGCCCGTTGCTCGGTGGAGTTGGCCGCTGCTGCGGCCGGCCTCGACAGCGTGCTCGACGCCCTCGATGAGGTGCTCGCAGCAGACCTGCTGTTACTGCTCCCGGGGCGCGTGCCGGCAGAGGTCAGCTTCTCGCACCCGCTCACCCAGGCAGCCGTCTACGACGATCTCCCGCTGAGTAGACGGCGCGCGCTGCATCTAGCGCTTGCCGAGTTGACTTCGGGCGCAACCTCCCTCGCGCACCGCGTGGCGGCCAGCCCCGGCGCCGACGACGAGCTGGCGACCGACCTGGCAGAGACCGGTCATGCCGAGGTGATGGAGGGCCAGTTGATGGCCGGCATAGACCATCTATTGCTGGCTTCCCGTCTCGCCGACACCCGCCAACTTGGCGAGAAGGCCCTTCTGCGAGCGGTCGATGCGCTTGGAGTGGCCGGAGACGTGCCGCGGGCGCAGGGGCTGCGCGACGCGGTGGCGTCCTGCAGCGACAGCCCCGGGAGGAGCTTCGCACTCGCATGCCTCACCGCGTCCGCTTACAACCTCGAGCAGTCGATCGAGGAACTGGTCGCGGTGACTGAGCGCCCAGATTTCGGTGACGACCCGGAGCTGTTCGGGCCTGTGACCTCCTCGCTCGCGATCATCTGTGCGTATGCCGGCAGGGGATCCGAAGCGATCGCATGGGCGGAGCGGGCCATGGAAGATCCGTGCGCGACGGCGACGGTCGAGCTCACGACGCGTCAAGGCCTGGCGCTCGGTCTTGCCGCGTGCGGCCGGGAGCGCGACGCCGTCGCGAGCCTGGATTCGCTGTCGACCTCGCGCGTCGCGCCTGAGCCGTTTTACGTCGAGCTGATGGCCACACGAGGGGGCCTCAAAGCGCAAGCGGGCGACTTCCGCGGCGCGGTCGACGATCTAAATGCGACGGTCGGATGGTCCATGGCCGGAGCTCTTCCTCGCAGCCTCCCCAGCGTGTACAGCTCGCTGGCCGAGGCGGAGTATCTGCTAGGGCGATGGGATGAGGGCGCGGCGCATGCCGACCTCGCCCTGTCGCTCGCCGACGACTCGGGGCAACAGTGGCAGCTCCCCGTCGCGCACGCGATGGCGAGCCTGTTCCACACCGGGCGCGGCGAATGGAAGCTGGCTGTGAGCCACATCGACGCAGGCCATCGGCTCGCCGAGCATGCCCCGTTCGCCCCCAACCTCTTCTGCCTCGGGGTCGCCAGGGCGCACTTCGCCTCTGCTCGCGACGATCCGAGCGGGGCGCTCGGCGCGCTGAGCTCGCTATGGGACACCCTGCCCCGGGACGTGGCGATGACGTCCAGAAGGCGGACCTACGAGCTCGAAGCGGATGCGTTGCTCCGAGCCGGAAGGCTGAAGGAGGCGGCTCGACTCCTCGATGAGTTTGGATTCGATCGGGTCGATGGGCCGGACAACGTGGGGGTCGTCGAGGCGTGGCGCCTGCGAGGTATGCTCGAGCACGCTCGGGGTAACACGGCCCAGGCGCGCGATGCCTTCGTCCGGGGCGAGGATGCCGCGAACAGGGCGGGGTCGCCCCTGGCCGAAGGAACCCTCGAGCTGGCCTACGGCCGCTTCCTGCGCAAGACCGGCCGCCGCGGGGCCGCCGCGGCGCGCGTTCGAATCGCTCGCGAGCGGTTCGAGCGGCTGCGGGCCTGGCCTTTCGTCGAGCGGTGCGACGCTGAGCTCTCGGCGTGCGGGGTGCGCGCACAGGGTCGCGACGGCCAGAATGATTACGGCCTCACCGCACGGGAGCAGGCGGTGGCCACTCTCGTGGCGTCGGGCAAGACCAATCGCGAGGTCGCGGCGGAGCTTTACGTCTCTACGAAGGCCGTCGAGTACCACCTCGCGAACATCTTCGCCAAGGTCGGAGTTCGCTCCCGCCACCAGCTCTCCGCGCGCCTGTCCGTCGCGGTCGCTGCAGACGCGGCCGAAACCCGATCGTGACAGGCGGACGAGCGTACCTCTGCCCTGAACGCTTGCCCCCGGCTGCGTCGCGAGCGTCGTAACTCTAGGTGCTTCTCTAGGGAGTTCCCTAGGGCGATCTGGCGGCTTTCGTGCGATGCTCGCCCTCCTCACCCAGCAGGAAGGGACGGCATTGCCAGTGGAACTCGTCATGCACGTATCGCGCGGGGACGACAACCGTCTGACCGGGAACGTTCGAACCGCGCGGGACCCCGAGGCCCGCGAGTTCTCCGGAATGCTCGAGCTGATGCGAGTGTTCGAGGACCTCGTTCCGATCGACCCCTCCGGCCAGCACCCACATGCCGCCGGTGGCGATCAATTCCCGGACCGTCGGGTCTAGGTGTTTAGTGATGCGTGGCATCCGTCAGCTGTCTTCCATCCGCGTGTCCGAATCCGTAAGCGGGAGTTCTTCGAGCGCCGCGACCGGGGTGCCACTGCCGAGCCCGATCGTGAGCTTGAGCCGGTGGCTTGAGCGTTCACTGTCGACAGGGCGGATGTCCGCGGGTTGTAGGCCACAGAGTTAGGAGAGGTGATTATGGATCGTAGGGAGTTTTTGCAGAAGGGCGGCGCGGTGGTGGCTGGGGGGTTGTTGGCTGAGCTGGGGATCTTGGAGGAGGCGGCTGGTGCGGCGGGGAGGACTAGCAGCCGGCCGAATATCGTGTTCATTTTGGTCGATGAGATGCGGTTCCCGAGCGTGTTCCCGGTGGGTGTGAGCACGCCGGAGGAGTTTCTGCGCCGGTTTATGCCGAATGTGTTTTACCTGTGGCAGCGCGGGGTGAAGTTCGAGCGCTACTACAGTTCGGGGAACGCGTGCAGCCCCGCGCGGGCGACGATCGCGACCGGCCTGTATCCCCATCAGGAGTGGCTGCTGGCGACCCGGACGACGAGTGGGCCATCGCTGCAGACGGGGTTCCCGACGTACGGCAGGCTGCTGCGCCAGTTCGGCTATCAGACGCCGTACTTCGGTAAGTGGCATCTCTCGGATCCACCCGCGGACGGACGGACGGCCGGTTATCTGGAGGAGTACGGCTTCCGAGGGATGACGAATCCCGATCCTGTCGGCACGAACGGTCAGGGGGCTGATGATGACTTCTCGCTGATCGCCGCGACCGCGGCGCGGTGGCTTGCTCAGAAGGCGCGCGGAGCGGCCCCGTTCTGCATAACCGTCAGTTTCGTCAATCCGCATGACAAGCAGTTCTTCTGGGCGGGTTCGGAGGGGGGTCGGTATGAGGGCCTGTTCTCCGGCCAGTCGTTGAAGCCGTTCGTCCAGAGCTATCAGTCGATTCCGAGCGAGGAGAGTCCCCCGCGGTTGGGGTTCCCGACGCTCCCGCCGAACTGGGAGCGCTACCAGGACTTGCCCAAGCACGGCAAGCCAGACACCCAGCAGGTGTTCCGGTCCTTCCAGGAGGCCGTGTGGGGCGGGGCCCCGGATCATCCGAGCGTGAGCGGCTTCTCGGTGGCGCCCTCGCCGATCGCGCCCAGGACGTACGGGGTCGGGATCTCGCCCTTTAGCTATTGGCAGCGGGGGCTGGACATGTATACGCTCGTGCAGCAGATGGTCGATCAGGCGATCGGCGAGACGATCGCGGCGATCCCTAAGTCGGTGCTGTCCAACACGGTGATCGTGTTCGCCTCTGATCACGGCGAGTACGCGGGCGCGCACGGCATGCTGTCGGGCAAGATCGGGAGTGCTTATGAGGAAGCGATCCACGTTCCGCTGATCGTGACCGACCTGACCGGGCGGTTCGCCCGGCGGGTGGACAAGCCCCGCAGGCAACTGGCCTCGAGTGTGGATGTGGCGCCGATGCTGGTCACGCTCGGGAACCGTGGCAGCGTTTCCTGGCGACGGGGGCAGCTGCGCCAGGTCTATGGCGAGCGCCTGAACCTCGTGGAGCTGCTCGCTAATCCGAACTCGGCGGGGCGCGACCACATCCTGTTTTCCACCGACGAGATCGTGCCGGTCGTCTTCAACTACCTCCACGCACCAACGCATGTGCTCGCCGTCCGCACCCAAGCGGCGAAACTCGTCACCTACACCCACTGGTATCCCGGCACCACGCGCCCGATACCCGCCTCGCTGCGCCTTGAGTACTACGACTACGGGACCCCAGAGGGACGAGCGGAGACGCAAAGCCAGCCCGACGACCCCCGTGCGAAGGCAATGGCACACAAGCTATTCACCCAGTATGTGCCGCAACAGATGGAGGCTCCGCTTCCGCCCCCCCTCAAGAGCACGGTGGGAAGGGCTCGCGCAAGCTACATCAGATTCGAAGCGCAGTTCAATGTGCTGAACCTGGTCAAGCTCATCCAGGACGGCCAGCTCGGCACGCTCCTCGGGTACGGCAACGGACCGTTCTAGAGGCGAGCGGCGCGTCGCACCAGTCGGGAAATCTTCCGTCACACCGAAGCTCTGTGCGGTCGGTAAGGCGAAATCGCTCGCAACACGGCTTGCGATCTGCAGGGATGGCGGCTCGAGCGGTTCGTTAGCTTGGGCGGCAGTGGGGTCATCGAGGCGGGTGTGTCCTGTCAGTAAGCAGCTTACGCGCGCCGCCAGGAGTACCGGCGCCTTCGAGAGCCGGTGCTGGCGGGGCAGCCTGTGAGCTTGCGGTTCTCGTGGCGATCGTGCTCGTGGGCTCGGGGTGCCCCATCGTTCGGCTGGTTCGTGTTCCTCGTGCGTTGGAGAGCTCCAGTGGAGACACCGTCACCAAGAAGCAGTTCTCCACGGGCAAGCGCAAGGCAGTGCTCTCCGGAAACGTTCCGGGCCAAGCGCCCTACGCGCTCTTCCGTCGCAAGTTCAAGCGGCCACGCGGCACGGCCGGGTTGATCGTCCCAGCCCTCGTCTCATACTTCGCGATCTTCGTCGGCGCGCTGGTGGCGATCGGAGCGCTGCTCGAGATCCGCGCCCGCCCGCTCTTGTCCTTCGCCGTATCTGCCCGACTCTGTTGATCACCCAGGGGGCTGACGACGAACACCGAGCCGGAATCGCGGAGCTGACGAAAACCCGCGATCGCGAATTCGAAGGCGGCTCTTCACGCTGGAATCGATCATCCGGGCTCGCCCGGGGGCCGCGGTCTCCATCGGGCGCGATGGTGTGGCGCGTGGACGCTTTCCATCGGCGGCCTGCGGTGCTGCGGGTGCGACTCGTACCAGCGGGCGTAGCGTCTGGCCAGCGGCACGGCGGTGATTCCGTGGGCGAACACGGACGCGCCGATCGTCAGGTATGTGACGCGGAGGATGGTGTCGACGCCGGCCAGGTGTGCCTGTTGGACGGTGATCACCGCGAACACGATCGATGCCAGGCCCCGCGGGCCGAACCAGCCGAGGAACCCGACGGTTGGCCACTTGGCGCCGCTGCCGAGCATCGCGATCGCGACCGGCACCATGCGGACGACCGTCAGGCTCAGCGCCGCGTAGAGCGCGATCTGCCAGCTGACGTGGTTCAGAGTTGGCCCAAGGAGCACCGCGCCGAAGATCAGGAGCGTCACTCCCCCGAGCAGCGCCCCGAGCTCCTCGTTCAGGCGTGAGGCCTCTTCGGACTCGTTGGGGACGAGACCGCCGAAGATGGCGCCGGCGAGGAAGGCTGCGATGAACCCCGAGCCGCCGAGCGCGGCCGCGAGACCGTAGGCGAGGGCCGCGCCGGCGATCGGGATGACCTGCAACCACGATCCGCTGATCAGGTCACGGCGGTGGCCGATCGCGACGACGGCGGCAGCCGCGAGGCCCGCCGCCACGCCACCGAGGATCCCGTAGCCGATCTCCTCGGCGACGATGCTGACCGCATGATGGCTCGTGCTCGTCTTGGCCTCGATGTCCGCGGCCGCCAGCGCGATCAGCAGCAGCGGCACGCAGATCCCGTCGTTGAGTCCGCTCTCGACGTTGAGTCCCTGCCGAATGCGTGACGGGAGTCGCGGCTCGGTCACCACCGCTTGTCCGAGAGCGGCGTCCGTGGGCGCGAGCAGCACGGCTAGTACTACGGTCTCACCGACGTTGAGGTGGGCGAACATGGTCGCCGCGAGCAGCGCGCCGATCGCGATCGTGAGCGGCAGCCCGATCGCGAGCAGTCGCAGCGGCACCGCGTACTCCTGACTGAGCGCGTGGAGCTTGATCCGCGAGGCGTCGGCGAACAGCACGACCGCGAGGGTCGCCTCGGCGAGCGTCCGGACCGTCTCGCTCGCGGGGGACACCGTCACTTCGTCGAGCACGAACGGTCCGACCAGCAGCCCGATCAGCACGAAGGCCATGGCCGGCGTGAATGGCGTGTCGTTCAGCCGGCGCGACATCCCGGCCACGGCCAGCAGGGCCGCGGCGAGTATCGGGATGTCCCATTTCATGACGCTCCGGTCACGGCGTCGTGTCCGGGGGGCGGGCCGCTGGTCTCATCGTCGGCGAGTTGCGCCTCGATCGCGCGGTTGACGTTGCCGTGAATGTGGTCTGAGCCGATCAGCTCCAGGGTCCCGTCGGCCCCGAGCACGTTGAGAACGGGTGGTTTCACCCGCGCTAGGCGAAGCGTGATGCCGTCGGCTTGGGTGAGCCGGTGGATCTCGCTCAGCTTCGCCGCCCCCTGCGAGTCGACGAAATCGACACCTTCGAGGTCGAGCACCAGAGCGCGAGGCCGGCTGCCGTCCTCGGTCAGCTGTCGAACGCGATCCTCGAGCGCTTCGGCGGTGGCGAAGAACAGGCCGCCGTCGAGACGCACGACCGCGATCCCTGGGAACGTCTCGTCGCCCGGGTTCTCGTCGAGATCGCGGAACACCTGGGTTCCGGCCTCGCGCCCCAGCAGGGGCATCGGGGGTCTGGTGGCGACATACACGAGCCAGCCCAGCGAGAGGACGACGCCGATGACCACGCCGGCGAGCACTCCGGCGGAGAGCACGCCGATGGTCGCCATCACCGCGACCCAGAAGTCGAACCGCGCGACCCGGTGAAGGCGGCGCAGCTCGGCGATGTCGATCATCCCGAACACGACTGCATCGATGATCACGGCTCCGAGGACGGCCTTCGGGAGATGCGAGAACACCGGCGCGAGCACGATCAGCGTCGCGATCACGAGCGCCCCGGTCGTGAGCGAGGCGACCGGGGTCTGCGCGCCCGCGGACTCGTTCAGGGAGCTGGCCGAGAGGCTCGTGGACACCGGCATCCCCTGGAACACGCCGGCGCCGACGTTCGCCATCCCCTGCGCGACGGACTCCTGGTTGACGTCGATTCGGTACCGGTGCCGGGCGGCGAACGCTCGAGCGTCTCCGGCGGTCTGCGAGAACCCGATCAGCAGCAATGCGACCGCCGCGATGCCGATCGTGGCGTAGTGCTGTCTTACGATCGTGAAATCGGGCAGCTTGGGGGCGGGCAGCCCTCGCGGCACGTGCCCGACGAGCGCCACCCCGTGGGCACCGAGGTCGAACACGGCCGATGCGAGCAGCCCCGCGGCCACAAGCACCAGCGCGCCAGGCACAGCCGGGGCTAGGAACCGGAGCGCGAGGATGAGCGCGAGCGACAGCACCCCGACGAGCAGCGTCGTCCCATGGATGTCGCCGAGCGATCCGATCCAGGTCGCCAGCTCGCGCCAGGCGCTGTCACCCTTCGACGACGTGCCGGTGAGCTTCGGCAGCTCCCCGATGACCACGTCCACCGCGGCGCCGGCCAGGAAACCCGTGACCACCGCCTTCGAGAGGAACTGCGCGATCCACCCCAGCCGGAACACGGCAAGCAGAAGGAACAGCAACCCGGTGGCCAGCGTGATCGCCGCGACCAGCTGCGCGGCTTCCTGCCCGCCAAGGCCGGTCGCGAGCACCGCGCCACCGGCGACCGCGGCAAGCGAGGAGCTCGGGCCGGTCGAGATCTGCCGCGACGTGCAGAAGAAGGCGTAGATGATCGCCCCCGCGGCCGCGGCATAAAGACCGTTCTGCAGCGGCACACCGGCGATCCCCGCGTATCCGAGGTTCTTCGGCACGACCAGCGCCGTGACAGCCACGCCCGCCGCCAGATCACCCCGCAGCCACCGCCGCTCGTACCGAGGCAGCCAACCGACCGCCGGCACGTAACGCGCGAGCCCACCGTGCCTCCGATCCCTGGTCGCCATGGCTACCGACGACGGGTGTACAGAACGGCCCGGACGGCGCCATCATCCGATCGGGATGACGCATCTCTCCCCAGGGGCGCGACAGTGTTGCTGGCATGTCTGAAAGCTTCGATCCGCCCTACGACGATCGTCCGGTTGGACCTGGCGACGGTCCCGGTCCACCGGGCGAGCCAGCGGGAACCGGTCGATACGGGCCGGGGCGCGGTGGCGGGGGCCGTGGCTGGGCGATCGCCGGCGGGATCGCAGTGGCCATCGCCGCCGTCGTCGTCGTCGTCGTCCTACTGGCCAACGGCAGCTCGTCGAAGAGCTCGTCGACGGCGACAACGAAATCCCTGAGCGTCGGCAAGACCACGACCATCGTGCCGCCGACAAGGACGACAACGACCGGCACCACCGTCACCTCGCCGCCGCGGACGACCACGGTCACCACCGCCAACACGGTGACGACGACCACCTCCGCGCCCAGGACGGCGACCACCACGACGCCCTAGCGTCACATAATCGGGGTGATAATTCCGCCTGCCCCCGGAACGGAACGTAGGCCCTATAAGTGGCCGCGCGTCCGGAGCTGAAAAATGACCGGCGAAGATCAGCGATTGACCCGTAAGCAGAGACGGCTGGCGGAGTTCACCGCGCCGCTCAAGGTGGAGCCCGGACTCGCGCGTGAGGATGCGCACGGGACCTTCATCCTTCGCTCGGAGGCTGCATCACGAAGAACAGGAGGACGTCGCGCCGCTGGAGAAGCGGTCCGGCCGCTGCCCGAGTATCAGGCTCAGCTAGGAGCGCGGGGTGCGCGAGGAGGACGAGGGCCGCATCGTTGGCGCGGAAAGACCTGTCACTTAGGATCTCCAGTTTTCGACCTGAGGCCCAGAGCCCGCGCCTCAGTGGAGGGTTGTCATATGAGTCACAAGAAGCAGACGAAACAGGACGCGCGAGCGGTCGAGAAGCTTGGCCGAAAACGCTACGAGAAGGAGCTCGCTCGTCTGCAGGGGGAGCTGGTTCGGCTTCAGGAGTCGGTCGTGCGCGAGGGAGCCAAGGTCTGCATCGTGTTCGAAGGCCGTGACACGGCCGGCAAGGGCGGCGTAATCAAACGGATCACCGAGCGGGTGAGCCCTCGCGTGTTCCGGGTGGTCGCGCTCCCGGCACCGACCGACCGTGAGAAGTCCCAGATGTACGTCCAGCGCTACCTGGAGCATTTTCCCGCCGCCGGCGAGGTCGTGATCTTCGACCGCAGCTGGTACAACCGCGCCGGGGTCGAGCGGGTGATGGGCTTCTGCTCCGAGGACGAGGCATTGCGATTCTTGCGACTAGCGCCGTTGGTGGAGAGGGCGATGGTCGACTCCGGGATCATCCTGCTCAAGTACTGGCTCGAAGTCGGCCAGGAAGAGCAGACGCGGAGAATCGAGTCGCGGATCAACGACCCGCGCAAGGTCTGGAAGCTGTCGCCCATGGACCTCAAGTCGTACAGCCGCTGGTATGACTACTCCCGGGCCCGTGACGAGATGTTCGCCGCGACCGACACAGAATTTGCTCCCTGGCACGTCGCTGACTCAAACGACAAGAAGCGCGCCCGGCTGAACATCATCAGCCACCTGCTTGAGCAGCTTCCCTACGACTCGCCACGCCGGAAGCGCGTCCGGCTACCAGCACGCGAGAAGCAAAGCGGCTACCGCGAGCCCGACCACTCCCGCCAATACATCCCAGCCAAGTACTGAGTCGTAGAGAAGACGACTCACCCATCGGAACCGGGGCCGGCGTATCCCGCCGGGCCGGCCGAGCGTTGATGCGGCTGGGCGGCGGCGTGCTGCTGGCGGCGGAGTTGGATCGCCTTGTCGGCCCTTACGAGCGCTGGCGCGATCAGCGACAGGCCGAGCATGCGCGGGGCGAACGACGTGGCCCCAGCTGTCCGACACCGGCACGCGTGAGACCCTGACGGTTGCGCTGCGGTTCTGCGGCTTGCAGGATTCGATCGCCTGGCTGGCGCCGGGCGCAGCGCCCGGTGGCGTGGTCGCGGTCGGCTTGCGCGCTTTCCGCGCGCGAACGAGTACGCGGGCGCCTCGCGGCGCCGAGTACGGGTGTCTTGCCCGGGGAGCGCTTTCCTATCGGAGTATCCGCGGCAGCCCGAAGTGCGGGAAGGCGCTGTTGCCGCCAAACCAGGTGATCGCGGAGATCTGCTGGCCCTCGAGGGTCAGGACGAGCATTCCGTACAGTCGGGCGATCTCCGTCTCGAGGGTTGGGAAGTAAGCGCCGAATGCGGGTTGGGTGTTGGCGCGGGTGGGCACCAGCAGCCGCGCGCCTCGCGTGATCGTGCGGTCGCGTAGGAACGAGCCGATCCTGGCGGGACCCTGGTATTCGTAGGGCTCGGGCGGCATCGTCAGCCACGCGTCGTCGGTCAGTAGGGCGACGACGCCATCGATGTCGCCTGTTTGGATCGCGTCGGCGAAGCGGCCGACGGTGTCGCGCTCGCGTTTGGAGTCGGGGAGCGGCGCCCGTTCGCGTTCGGCGGCCGGCAGCCGCGATTCGAATGCCGCGCGGGCGCGGCGCAGCAGCCTGTTGACCGATTGTGCGGTGGTGTCGAGCATTTCGGCGACCTCTTCCGCGCGGTAGCCGAGCACGTCGCGGAGCACCAGCACCGCGCGCTGGGGCGGGGACAGATGCTGAAGGCCGACGATGAACCGCAGCTCGATCGCCTCTTTGGTGTCGTAGCGCGCCTCCGGCCCGGGAGCCTGGTCCGGGATCCCCTCCAGCAGGACGTCGGGGAACGGCTCCAGCCAGATCGCCTCGCCGTAGCGGGTGGGCTCGGGCATCTCGGTCATCCGCTGCAGGTCCTCAGGGCGGCGTCGGGTCGCCCGGAGCGCATCGAGGGCGCGGTTGGTCGCGATCTGGTACAGCCAGGCACGGACCGACGCGCGGCCTTCGAAGCCCTCAAGGCCACGCCAAGCGGCGAGGAGGGTCTCTTGGAGCAGGTCCTCGGCGTCGTGGACTGACCCGACGATTCGGTAGATGTGGATCTGGAGCTCACGCCGGTACGGGTCGGCCAGCTCGCGGAACGCATCCTCATCGCCAGCGCGTGCACGCGCGAGCACCTGGTTGGTCACGCTCGCATCCTCGCACCGACCGTTCCCTTCACCCGCATCACTGTAATGACGTCGGCGCGCCCCGAAATTCGCCGCTCAATTTCCCTCGCCGCGAACGCCTCAACACATGCAACACCCACAACTCCAAGCAAGGAGATTCAAGATGGGAAAGATTGTGGTCAGCCAGAACGTCTCGCTCGACGGCGTCGTCGAGGACCCGAGCGGCGAGCAAGGGTTCAGGCACGGCGGTTGGTTTGTACAGTTCATGGGTCAGGACTGGGAGGCGTGGGCTGAGGTCGAGCTCGCCGAGGCACAAGGCGCCGAGGCGCTGCTGTTGGGTCGCCGGAGCGACGAGTACTTCGGCACACGGTCGCCATCCCAGAGCGGCGAGTGGGTGGACCGGTTGAACAGCCTGCCGAAGTACGTCGTGTCCTCGACCCTCGAACAGCCCAAATGGACCAATGCGACCGTCCTGAGGGGCGAGGTAGTCAGCGAGGTGTCGAAGCTGAAGCAGCAGACAGACGGGGAGATCGTCGTGTACGCCAGCCGCCCGCTCGTGCGCACGCTGATGGAGCACGACCTGGTCGACGAGCTGCGGCTGACCGTCTTCCCGGTTGCGCTCGGCGCGGGTGAGCGTCTGTTCGGCGAGACCAGCGACAAGCGAGCCCTGCGCCTGATCGACACGAAGACCATCGGGAGCGGACTCGCCCACCTAACCTACGAGCGCGCCCGGGAGGCCTAGACGAAGCTGTCGGGACGCACTCGCCTCGCCTACACGCCCGCATGCCCGCCCGCGCGCGGGCGGGCGTCGGGCAGGCGCCGCAATATCAGCGCCGGACCTCACGCCGACCGTTGATGCGGCCAAGACCATCTGGACATCCGGCCCGAGACGAGAATCGATCATCACCGCCTTCGGAATCCGGAACTGGCGACTCTGACCGACACGGGCGGGCCGCTTTGGCGACGTCCGGTGCCATAACCCAGCTGTGAATCTCAGTTGAGTTCCGAGTCAGCGACCACGCCCAACCGCCGGTGAAGGCTGCGAACCTCGCACTCAAGTTCGCCCTTGAGCTCGCGGCGCTCGCCGCTTTCGCCTATTGGGGAACGACCCTTCACGGGACGGCCGTCTCGGCGCTCGCGGCGGTCGCGGTGCCGTTGGCGAAGATCGTCCTATGGGGGACTTCGCGGCACCACATGCGCAACACAGGCTCTCGAGGGCGATCCGGATTCCATTCGAGCTCGCGGTATTCGCACTGGCGGCGGGTGCGCTCCTGGCAGCGGGCGCCCGGGTACCGGTAGCCGGGCTCGCGGCGGTTGTGCTGCTCAACAGCGTCCCGCTCACGCGCTTTGACCAATGGGATCGCTAAACGGGGCCGAACGAGACGCGAGACAGCCCGAGACCGGCCGAGCGAGCTCGTTGTCTCTCGCGACCGCCCGGCCGAGCTACATCCAGGCGCCGCCGTGACCGCGACATCGACCAGGTCGGCTGTCGCCTGAGGTACCGCGATCTCAGGGAAGCAGGGGCGAGCGAGGTACGCGCGCAAAGGAAGGACGAACAACGCGGCGACCGCGAAGCCGATGAAGGCGGCCACCGCTCCGAGCCCGAGGATCCTGGGGCGCCCCGCCCGTACGCCGGGACCGCGATGACGGCAGCGGCGACGAGCGCGACCAACGAGCGCGCGCGGCCCCGCGGCTCTGGACGCTACAGCTCCGTGCGGTGGCTCACGCCGCGCTTCTGCATCGCGCGGTAGACGTAGGTCTCGACAGTGCGCACGGAGAGGACGAGCTGCTCGGCGATTTCCTGGTTGGAGAGCCCGCGAGCCGCGAGCGCGGCGATCTGGGTCTCGCGCCGGGTCAGCTCGGTGGCGACGGCGTCGAGGCCGTCGATGATCGGGAGCTCGGCGCCCTGGCCGGGGGCGTGCAGCTCGCGGGCGCGGGCGGCGGCGCGGCGCGCGGAATCGTGCCGGCCCGAGGACAGGAACTGCCCGGCCGCGGTCACCGCGGCCTCCACGGCGTAGGCGTCGGCCCCGATCGCCGCCATCTCCTCGCACACCGCCAGGAGCGCTTCGCCGTCGCGGGCCGCGAGGGCGTGGGCGTGGGCGGCATACGCCGCCACCAGCCGCGCGTCGCAGCGCCGCGCCAGTCGCTCCAGGTTGGCGGCCACCGGTTTGGGACTCGCGCCGGCGCGCAGGGCCTCGTAGAGCAGGCGCGCCGCGAGGTTGGGCTGGTCGGTGGCGCCGGCGGCGGCGAGGAACGCGTCGGCGCCGGCCGGGTCGCTGAGCGCGCGGGCGCCCCACCCCTCGGCCCGGGCCAGGTAGCCCGTCTGGGTCGGCATCGGCCTGCCGTCACCCAACATCGCGTGAACGGCGGCTAGGGCCTCCCGGGCGCGCGCCGGGTCGCCGGTGAACAATCCGATCCCCACCTCGAGCCCCCGCACGCTCAGCGCCGTCCCGAAGGCATCCTGGCGCGCGAAGTGCCCGTCGGCCTCGGCCACCCAGCGCCGCGCATCGCGATAGCGCCCGCGCGCCACGGCCAGGGCCGCGAGCGCGAACGCGCCGAGCCCGGCGGCCTGGTGGTCGTCGACCCGTACGCCGTCGCGGAGCACACCAGTCGCGTAGGCCTCCAGGTCGCTCCAATCCTCGCCCGCCTCGAGTTCGATCACGCACATGAGGCCCAGCATGGATGCGTCGTAGTTGTCGCGCATGGGGACAGCCGGGCGCTTGCGGCGCACCAGCGCGTAGGCGTCCTTGGCGCGGCCGATGGCCATCAGGCGGAAGATGTGCGCCAGCTCGGCCTGGCGGCGCGCCCGGGCGTCCAGCGAAGGGTCGGAGAGGCTGCGCTCGATCTCCGCGACGTGCTCCTCGTAGCGATCGACGCCGTCGACGAAGCCGGAGAGCACCAGCCGCCACGGGTCCAGCCGTTGCCCCCACTGCGGGTCCTCCGACCATTCGGCGGCGCGTTCCACGAACGCCTCCGCCTCGTCGCGGCGGCCGAGGCCCCAGAAGAGCACGTGGACACGCTGGGCGATGTAGCCGAGCGCCGCAGGGTCGCCGGGCGCGTGGGGCTCGGCGGCGGCCAGGACGGACTCGGCCTCGGTGAAGCGGTTGCGGGTGATGTGGGCGCGGCTGACCAGCAGGGTTGCGCTCAAGCCGAGCCCGGCCTCGGACGCGAGCTGGGCGAGCTGCGCGCCCAGCTCGGGATCGCCGGCGAGGTTGGCGGCGCGGGCGGCGTCCAGCAGGTGCTCGGGCGGGACGTCGCTGCCGGCGTCCAGCCGCCAGCGAGCGACGCGCAGCGCGTCGTCGGGGGTGAGGGGATTGCGCCGCGCCACGGTCTCGGCGAGCTTGAGACGGAGCGCCCGCGCGCGGAGCACCGAGAGGTCGTCGCGGAGCACCTCCCCGTAGAGCGGTTGAGCCAGGCGCAGCACGGCGTCGGGTGAGCCCGGGTCGATGGTGACCATGCCGCGTGCCTCAATCTCCTGGAGCGTGTCCAGGTCAGACAGCGCCGCCATCTCGCTCAGCCGCAAGGGCTCCCCCAGCGCCAGCAGCTCCATGGGGGCGCGCTCGGCGTCGTCCAGCGCGCCGATCCGCCGCGTCACGAGCGCCGCCAGCGAGGGGCTCACCGCCCGGCGGCGCAGCTGCCACAGGCCGCCGTCGAAGCTGAGCCGGCCCTCCTCGAGCCCCCCGGTGACGAGCTCGCGCGCGTACAGCACGTTGCCGGCGCTGGTGTCGACGACACGCCGCAGCACCGATTGGCCGACCGGGCCGTCGAGCGCCGCCTCCACCAGCGCCTCGATCGACTCATCGCCGAGCGGTTGCAGCTCCATCCGGCGCGCGCCAGCGTCCTTCCACAGCGAATCGATCGCGTCCGGCGCCGTCACGCCGGTGCGGACGGTGACCACCACAAAAACGCCGGCCGCGGTCGCGAGGTGCAGGACGAGCGCCGCCGACGCTGCGTCGAGCAGGTGGGCGTCGTCGACCCCGAGGCAGACCGCGCGTCCCTCCGCGCGGGCGCGGACGCGCTCAGTGCTGCGGCGAATGAGCTCGAGTGGCTCGTCGGAGCGCACGTCGTCCGGGATCAGCGCCGCGAAGGCTCCGAGGGGGATCGCCGCCGAGCTCGCCGTTCCCTGCGCCCAGTAGGTGAGCTCACCCGCCCGTCCCGCCGCGTCGACGACCTCGCGGGCCAGCCGTGTCCGGCCGACGCCCGGCGCGCCACTGATGACGACCCCGGTAGCGGCCGGATCGGCGCGCGCGGCGGCGATCTGGTCGAGCTCGCGCTCGCGGCCGACGAACGGCCATCCGCGGGTCGCCGGCGAGACGCTCGTTGAAACCCGCTCTGACACCCCGGACCAGTCTACGGCCGCACTATGGACCGGTCGCCGGGCGCACTGTAGTACCGGCCGTGAGATGTCGTAGCGCACTACGAACGACCCGGGGCCGCGGCGCTGACACCGTGTGCGGCACACACCGAACGGCACCCCCGACCGAAGCCGCCGACAACGATTCGAAGGAGCTTTCCATGACCTCACACACCCCCTTTCGCGCCGGATCCTGGACGCGTGGCCGGCTGGCTCAGGCCGGCGTCGGCCTCGGCGTCGCCGCATGCGTCCTGGCCTCGGCGGCCGTCGCCACCGCCGCGCCGACCGCCTCGGCCGCTCACGCCCCGGCCACGGCTCACGCGAGTGTCGTCCACGTGGCGACCCAAACGCTGACCAACCACTACAGCTCGGTGACTGTCTCTCCGCGCACCGCGCGCGCCGGCGAGCAGATCACGATCTCGGGCAACGCGCCTCGCAACGCGCGGGCCGGGAAGTGGATCACCCTGATGTCGGACGCGTTTGCCGCCAAGCAGGGAGTGAACGGGATCCCCGCGATCCGCACCCAGGTACTGGTCAACGGCAAGTACTCGGCGACGGCCATCATCCGCGCCGGCCTGAAGCCGACTAACTATGCGGTGATGGGCACCTTCCAGGGCAAGGCCCTGGACACCGTCGCCTGGGTCACGGTCCGCCGTGCGGCCGCGCAACCTTACAGCTCGGTGACCGTGTCGGCTCGCACCGTGCACGCCGGTCAGCGGGTGACGATCTCGGGCAACGCGCCTCGCAACGCGCGGGCCGGGAAGTGGATCACCCTGATGTCGGACGCGTTTGCCGCCAACCAGGGAGTGAACGCGATCCCCGCGATTCGCACCCAGGTGCTGGTCAACGGCAAGTACTCGGCCACGGCCACGATCGCCAAGGGCCTGCAGCACACCAACTATGCGGTGATGGGCACCTTCCAGGGCAAGGCCCTCGACACTGTCGCCTGGATGACCGTCCGCTGACCCCACCACCCTCACCGGCGGGACTCCGACGGCCGGCGCCACCAAGGCGCCGGCCGCCGTCACACGCCACGACCTCGAAACCGAGACACTCATGACCACGTGTCGTCGCCTGTCCAGAACGCGCCGCGCTCGGACCCGGACCCTCGGGATCGCCTGCACGGCCGTCCTCGCCATCCTCGCCTCCACGGCAGTCGCCGGCGTGGTGCTTGATCGTGACGGCTGGACCGTCCGCGCTCGAGACGGAATGCCGAGCGCGCATGAGGAGCACACAATCATGATCGCGACCGGCGGGCCGGTCGTCCTAACCGCCGCCAACTAACCAGCAAAGCCCGCGCACCCGACGTGCTCGCTGATGGTCCCCCAAACGGAGATCGGATCGCGTGGCCACCGGGCCAGCTGTGCCCGGCGTCGCCAGTCGCAGTCGGCGAGCATTGCAGAAGCAAACCCTCGGTGCTGCTCCTTGGGCGATAGGAGAGCCGCCGACCGCCTGATCGACGCGTAAGCAGGGCGAGCGCGACATCGGCTGGCGCGTGTGGGTGATCGTTTCCGTCGGGCCACGGAAGCCCCGGGGCGGGCGGGACACGTACAGTCCCGGCGGTGACTCGCCTGCTGTTGAAGGATGAGCTTCTTGATGCCCAGCTGGTACGGGCCGTCGGTGCCGCCGGATACGGTGGAGCTGACTTGGGGGAGTGCCTCGCGACGGCTCGCCGCATCAACGAGCGCGATCTGGACAGCTGGTTTGAGCAGTGGACCGTGACGGCGACCGCGGTTGCGCGGCTGGCTGAGAGCGAGACCGCAGCAGGCAACCAGACGTCGGCTCGGCTGGCTTTCCTGCGCGCCTGCACATATCACCGCACGGCCGGAGTGATGCTGCTCGGCGCGCCGCTGGACGAGCGGTTGGTGTCTGCCTACCGCGCTCAAGCGGCCATGTTCACCGAGGCGACCGTGCTGATGGAGCTCCCTGTCGAGAGGATCGAGATCCCGTTCGGGGCGATCACGCTGCCCGGCTACTTCTTCTGCTCGGCTGCGGATGGCCGCCGGCGGGCGACGGTCATTCTGACCGGCGGCTATGACGGGACAGTTGAGGAGCTGTATTTCGCCAACGGGGCGGCCGCGCTGGCTCGCGGGTACAACGTGCTCGCCTTCGATGGTCCCGGCCAGGGACGAGTGCTAACCGAGCAGCGGCAGGCGATCCGCGCCGACTGGGAGAACGTCATCACCCCGATCGTCGACTATGCCCTTAGTCGCGACGATGTCGACAGTGAGCGAATCGCCCTGATCGGCCTCAGCCTTGGAGCGCACCTCGCTCCCCGCGCAGCCAGCGGCGAGCATCGCCTGGCCGCCTGCGTGGCGGACTGCGGCGCCTACGATTTGTACGCCGCATTCCTCGACAGGTTGCCCGGACCACTGGCCAACCCGAACGTCATCGATCGCCGGCGCGTGCGCCTCGCCTTGGCCCAGATCCTTGAACGTCTCGCGGCAAAGCCGACGGCGGGCTGGGCACTGCGACGCGGAATGCTCGTCCATGGTGTTGACGATCCGCTGGCCTACATCGACGCGCTGCACGAATTCACCCTCAAAGACTGCGCTCCACAGATCCGCTGCCCGACCTGGGTGTGCAGCGCCGAGGGCGATGAGATCAGCGCCTCGGCGCCGCAGCTGGTCGCTGCCCTTACCTGCGAGAAGACCTACGTCCCCTTCACTTCCGCTGAGGGCGCCGATGATCACTGCGAACAAGCTGCCCGAGCGCTCTACCATGCCCGCTCGTTCGCCTGGCTCGACAGCCGGCTGCACCCCCGCCGGGCGACTGAGTAACCGCCAACGCGCTGCACAGTCCCGACGAGGGACTGTCCAGTCGCCACCTTCGGCGCTCCCGTCCACGCCCGCCGGTACCGCTGGGACGATCGGAGCCACCCTGGAACCGACGCCCACCGCTCGCTCCCGAGTAGCACGAACCCAGGGCTGGCACGCTCCTCCCTCGCGAGTCCTTGCAAATCGCCACGAGCACGGGCCACCCTGGACGATCGGGGCCAGTTCGATTGGAAGGCGCTGGCTCCCTCGCAGTCCGCGCAAGCCTAGGAAGTCGGCGTCACGCCCGAGATGCTCGTCGCATCCACAGAGCAGGTCTCTAATGACCGATCGCTCGCTTTTCAGGCCGGCTGCCCAGGCATTGCCGCTTGACGCCTGTTCCGGCCACGACGTCGTGGTTGCCGCTCCGCGCGCAGAGCAGCAGCGTCGCCGGCGATCTACGGCGCAGACGAGACCGCCGCAGGTTCGTGCGAGTAGAAGTCGGGCTGGGTGCCTTCGCTCATGTTGCGTCGGGGGGTTGCAAGCGCGTTGTGCCGCGCCGGCCCCGGGCGATCTCGCCCGTCTCGGCCTCGCGCCACGCTCGCAGGAGGAGCGCCACCCAGGCCCGGTAGGGGCGCCACGATTCGGTGATCTGGTGGATCGCAGAGTCGTCGGATGTGTTGTAGCAGGAGCGGATGGCGTCATCGAGCCGTGTGTCGTGGTCAGGCAATGCGTCGGGGTTGCCGGCACCGCGGATGAGTATGAGTTCGGCGGAGAACGGTCCTATGCCCGGCAGCTGTTGCAGGTGCTCAAGCCCGTCCTCGTGGGTCATGGCCCGAAGTCGCTCACGCGTGAGCGCGCCGTCCTCGGCAGCGGTCGCAAGCGCGCGGAGCTGACCGATCTTGCGGTCTGTCAGCCCGGGCTGAGGTGCGGAGAGCTGAGCGAGCAGCGCCGGCGCGGGAAACGCCCCGGATTCGCCGAGCTCATCACTCAGACGCTCCTTGATTGTGGCGGCCTGCGTCATCCGGATCCGTTGCCCGATGATCGCCCAGGCTGCGGCCTCATATGGGGTGTAGAACAAAACCGGTCGCAGTCCAGGAAACCGTCGCTGCAGCGCTCTGACAACATCGTCGCGTTCGCTGAGGGCAGCGAAGTCGGTCCCATCAACGTCGAGTGAGAGCATCCGCTCAAGGTCGCGTGCTGCCCGACGGGCGAGCTCCGCCGGTGGCTGATCACCGAGCTCGGCATGGATCGCCTCATCGTCCTGGCGCACCGTGACCTGCACGGTGCGCCAGTCGCCGTCGACCGCCCAGGCGTAGCGCAGCGCCTTCGGTGGTCCCTCAGCCCGGGTGCCGGGAAAATCTTCGGCAAACGCGGCCGCCGCGGTCAGCGAGAACTGGCCGAGCGGATGAAAGGTGATCGCCATTTAGGCGGCATCGTGGATCGTCACTGCGTACCCGTCGGGATCCCGGAGAGCGAAGGTGCGACCGAACGGGCCGTCAAACGGGTCGGTCAAGATCGTGACCCCGCGCCCGGCGAGCTGGTCATGCAACGCCTGGGCGTCATCGACTTTGAGCCAAAGCGCGATGCCGAGGCCGGGCTGACCGGAGTCAAGATCGGTGTCGGGCAGCGGCTCGCGGACGGCGAACGGGATCGGTTCCCTGGCGAACACCACAGCGCCAGGCGGTGAGGCAGGCGCACGGCGCAGGCCGACACGGTCCTCGTAAAACGCGGCGGCGGTGTCGAGATCGCGGACCTGCAGAGAGATGAAGTCGGGACCTACAGGCATCGGAAACACTCCTATTCGCTTGTCAATGTCTTGACGACCAGGATATGTCAAGATGTTGACGTGAGTCAAGTCGATCTCGATACGGCCGTTGGCTACGTGCTCAAACGCACCACGGCCGCCCTGCGGACCGCGATGGACGCAGCCCTGCGAGACCACGATCTGACCGTCCCTCAATACTCGTGTCTGGAACAGCTCGCCCACACGCCCGGGCTCACCAACGCCACACTCGCGCGTGGCACGTTCGTCTCCCGTCAGGCCATGCACCAGCTCATGGGCACGCTGCGAAGCGCGGACCTTGTCCAAAGCGATGGCGCCGGCCGCCACGAGCACTTCACCCTCACCGACACCGGCGCCAAGCGCCTCGTCGGCGCCTCCGCGGCCGTCGCTGCCGTGCAGGAGCGGATGCTCGCCACGTTTGACTCCGAACAGCGACGACGGCTCTACGCCGATTTGGCCGCCTGTGCCGACGCTCTCAGCTAAGACCGCATATCGATGACGCGCCCCTGCTGACACACGGGACTCGAGGGCATCCGTCGTCAATCACGCGCTGGACCGCGGTTCTGGTCTGTCGCCGACCGGGCCACGATCGAGCGGCTGCTACATCGGTCTGATCTCGAGCGGGAGCAGAAGTCGCGGGCCGGGATGCCGGCGGCCTCCATACGGCCGAGCCTTCGTGAGACAGTACGGCGATCGATCCGGTGGGCGATTAGTTTCGCGGTGGTCTGGAGTCTGGATATCGACTGCCAACTCGAGCAGCTCGGGTCGTCCGTCCTGGAAAGGAAGCAGCACATGAGGTCACTGGTCCTAAAGATGTCCGTCTCGCTGGACGGCTACGTCGCACCACCGGATGGGAGTACCGACTGGGTCGCCGCGGGCCGCTCCCCTGACGGCGCGAGTTGGACACTCGAGACCGTGAGCAACGCCAGCGCGCATCTCATGGGTGCCACCACCTACGCCAGGTGGGCCGGGTTCTGGCCCAGCGCCCCTGGGCCGTTCGCCAAGCCGATGAACGACATCCCCAAAGTGGTGTTCTCGGACTCCCTGGAGTCCGCCGACTGGGCTGAGACGACGATCGCCTCCGGCGATCTGACCGAGGCGGTCGGGCGGCTCAAGCAGGAGCCGACCAGCGGGTACCTGCTCGCTCAGGGCGGCGCACGGTTCGCCCGATCGCTGGTCGAGACCGGCTTGATCGATGAGTACCGCCTGGTCGTCCACCCCGTCGTCTTGGGTGCCGGCGAGCGGCTCTTCACCGCCCCGCTCACCATCGAGCCGATCAGCACCAGTGCCTTCAGCGGCGGAGCCGTCGGCCACGTCTTCGCGGCGCACCGGTGATCGAGCCCGATCGCCCACCAGGTAACGGACGCGCGTCCAGCACATTGCCCGTGGTTGCCCGATCAGCCGTCTTGGTCAGGCCGCTGCTTTTCTGATGCATAACGCCGCAGCGCACGATCTGCGGCACGCTCGTCAGCGTGATGGCAGCACGGTCGAGGCCGCGCCGATCTCGTGCGTACGCGCGGGAAACGATGAAGTCGTACAGCAGATCCCGAGCACGCCAGCCCCCGTCGGCCGCGATCAGCTCCCCGGGCTCGCGGCGACGGCACACGCTGCGCACGCCAGCACAAAGCCGGCGATGCCATAGAGCAGCATCCGGTTGCCGGACGGCATCATCGCGACCGTCATGGGCTCCCGCTCTGACCACCGCACAGGCACGCCGATCCCCACCGGCAAAGCACCCAGATCGCGCTGATAGCGAAACGCTGCCTCATGTCGATCGAGCGCCGCCACCCTGCTGCTTGCCTCCGACATAGCGGGCGCGCCCGCCCGGACCCCGCGGCGCTCTCGGTCCGGACGAAGGGAGCACTCTCGGCGACGCCGTGCGACGGCCGCCGCGACACGCCTCGTTCTCGTCGAGAACCAAGCGTGTCGGCGAGGGTGGCGAGGTTGCTGCTCGCCTCCGAGAACTCGGAAGCCGCGCGCCCCGACGAAGCGCCTCGCCCGACCTTGTGCGGGCACCGGCGGCATCGCCAATGCAATGGAGTCGCCAGCCGGGTGACCGAGCTGGCGATTGCCCGCGTGGCAACGGAATCGTCCGACAGCGCCATAGGCGGACGCCTCCCTTGTCGCCATTGCGCTCGCGCTCGGCGCGGCGCCGGGAGCACGAAAGCGATTGAAGGAGCGGATCATGTTTCACAACATCACCCGCCTCGCCTACATGTCACTGATCGACTTCGTGCCCGACCACGAGCCGTACAAGCAGTGCTTCGGCGCGCACGCGACCCCGTCCCCGACGACCTCCCCGTCACCACGATCCTGACCGACCGGCTGATCCGCGCCGCGCGGCGTTCGGGCTGGGCGTGGGTTCGGTGGTGATCGATCCTCCTTTGGTTTTGGCCGGCCCTCGGCCGGTTCTGCCTCAGTGACGAATGCACAGACGCCACTCGGACACGTAGAGGCGAAGCATCGAAGGTCTCCGTCACGTGTCACGCTATACGTCTAAACGGGACAACCCCGGATCGACGGAGGAAGGAGACGTTTGAGATACTCACTTCGTAGCGCGGGCCCTCTCCCGACGGCGGTCGAGGCAACACCGGGACCTATGAGCAGCGTCGCGGCCTCGCCAGGGCCGTCACGCGAGTGCTGCTCGCACCGTGATTGCGGAAGTGAGCGGTCAGTGTCGCAGCGGTCGCTCGCGCGCCCGGATCCGGGCATATCCAACGTCGGATGCGAGGGCGTCGTGGAGGTCGCTTGACACGGCCTCGCCTAGGTACAGTGCGGGCAATGGCGAGTCGCTCAGCGCTGCTCAGAATCGTCCATCTCACTAGCGGGCCGCCGTTTGCGGGGCCGCGGCAGAGAGAGGCCTCGGCTAACGCCGTCGAGTTAGCTGACAACTCGCGAGCCAGCGGCCCGATCGCCTTGCGACAACATCTCCGCGCCCCGCTTCGATCGCTCGGCGGTGCAGCAAGCCGGCGGCGTTGACCGGGCCGGGCGGTAGCTTGCGCCGACAATGGGCGCGGTGCCGCGGCTGCCGTAGGCGCATTGCTCACGCACGATCGTCGACTTCCTTCTCGTAAATCACGAAGCCGAGCCTCGGAGACAATCCAGCGCGCTCGTAGGGGCGGAACGCGCCGGTCTCGCTCGCCACATCGACGCCGAGCCCCACGCTGTGCTCGCCGCGCTCCCAGAAGCGCGCGAACGAGTCGCCCAGCAGCGCCGTGCCGACTCCGTGCTTGCGCCATGCGCGACGCGTGAAGAGCGCCTGCACTCAGCCGCCCCCGTGTGTGTCGCCCGTGCAGATCGTCCCGGCCGCGATCTCGTCCCCGGCGCGAACGACGCACCACAGCGTCCGGTCGAAACGCTTGCTGCCAAGGTAGCTGTTCGACCACGACCCGAACTCGCGCGGGGTGTACTCCCAATGATCCGCGAACGCCTCCTCATACGCGGCGTGGAACTCGACCGCGTCACGCTCATGGTCGAACGCGACGACTCGCAGCCCGTCCCGCCACTTGGGCGCGGGCGGCGGCGTCTCCAGCTCCATGCGCATCTCGCGGAAGACGCGCACGGCACCGTAGCCGAGCGACTGAAGCAGCGCGCGGGCGGCCGAGTCGACCTCGAACGCGCTGGTCAGGATCCTGCGTGCACCGAGGCTGGCCGCGTGCTCTTCAAGCCCGGTCGCGATCAGTTTCCCGATCCCCCGCCCGAGCGCGTCAGGATGGACGTACGCTTGGGCGTCCCAGAGCTCGCCTTCCTCGCGCACCACTCCATAGCCGACGATGCGGTCGCCATCGCGGACGACGCGTGCGTTCTGATTGAGGTCAAGGTCCAACCACCCGTCCTCCAGATCGGCCTGCGAGAACAGACTCTGGCCGTACAGTGAGGTCTCGAGCGCCGCGATGACCTCGGCCACCGCGGCCGCGTCGGCGGCCACGACCGGGTCAAGCCGGAACGAGGTCATCGATTCCGTCCGCGGCGAGCATCACAGCCCCGACATCGCGGATCGGCGGGATGACGACATCTCCGCAATCAGGCCACACCAACAACCTTCACAACATGCATGCCTTTGATTGGCTAGCAGCGCGAGTGAGCATTGCGACGTGCTCATCGCGCCGTTGTAGAAAGCGAAACGTAGGTATCCCACTCCAGCGTGCTCGTGGTAGGCGAACTCGCGGTAGGTGTCTCCCTCGGGAAGCTCGGCGTCAAGCTGACCTCGATTTCCGGAAGGTCAAGCTCGATGCCGGCGCGAGCGAGCGCGCGCGCCGCTGGCGGCTTGAAGTGACGGTCGGTCGCTGAGCCCTCGCGCTTGAGGTGCGTTATCCACACTGCCCGTCGACCGTGGCTCGGCAAATCGCGCTGTTTCGCTGTGCCACCAGGTCGCCCGGACGGCCACCGAGCGTCCGTTCGGGATGGGCCCCGAAGAGGTGAAAGTACTTGCCGGCGATCGTGTCGAGCACGCCTGGGTACCCGTCGCCGGCACGTATCTTCCGTAGCACGCGCTCCGTACGGTCGGGACTTCCAATCGATGGCCCGGACCTCCTGGGTCATCAGCGGCAGGCAGGAGGCCCTCGCGATACTCACCACATGACCCCTCCCCGATCGCGCTCCCCCAGCCAAAGCAAGTCGGTCAAGCGGGTCGCGGATCGCCGCGATCGCGCCGCGACGAACCTCGTTGCCGTACGGACTGCTCTCGGTTGCGTTCCGCATGCTGAAGGTCCTTGATGCCCACACCTCCCCGGCGTCGACCTCGCCGGTGGCCTGCAGAACAGTCACCCCCCAATCCGACTTCTCCATCTCGATCGCCCAATCGAGCGATGAGGGGCCACGATCGCCCCGCGGCCCAGGATGGACGATCAGGCAGCAACACCGTTCCCAGATCGATTCGGGGATCAGCGTCTTGAGAAACGGACACGCGATCAAGTCCGGAGCGTGCACCCGCACCGCGGCCTCCATCGCCGAGCCTGAGTCGACCACCGCGACCGCCACGTCGTGACCGAGTCCAGTCAACGCGATCGAGGCGCGCTGGCTCAAGCTATTGTGCGCTGATACGAGGAAGAGAATTTTGCATGGCGGGTGAGGGCGCTTCCGCTTAAGAGGCGAGCCGCGGCTCGCAAATACGCTCTCTTTCGCGCCTTACGCGCTGCTCGGAGTTTGTCAGGGCCGCCCACGCTTGGTGGGGGCCCCGGACCTCGTAGCGGGAGGTTCTAGGTTCGAGCCGTCAACGGTGATGAGCCCGTCAGGGCGCCATCACGGAGATGGGCTGCGGGCCCCCGCCGTCGTAATTGATGTCCGGAGACATTACGTTGAATCCACATTCGCCGAAGGCGAACCCGTCGACCTTGTTCGCTGAGCCTCCTGAGTCGCCGAACTGCACCGCGGGAGTGTTGCGGTAGCAGCTCAGATTGCCGCGGACGGTGTTGGTGACGACCTCGGTCGAATCGGGGTCGGCGGTGTGGATCTTCGCTACCATGACGCTGCCCTGTACGGCGTTGCGGAGGAAGCCGAACCATGTCCCGTTCCAGCCGTCGATCACGGCGTTGCCGTGGATGATGTTGTCCTTGATCGGAAAGTTCACGTACGGATTTGAAGTCACGCCGGGCCCTCCTCCGAACGAGAACAGGCTGCCCCTGATGGTGTCTGCGGTCAGGTACATCGTGTTCGGATCAAAAGCGAGCAGGCTGCCGCCGATCGTGTCGTCCGTGGTGGTGGAGCCGCATGGCAGAGGGAGGAAGTCCACCCCCGGGGCACAACCGAGCCCCAGGATCGCGTTCTCGCCGACGAGCACGTTCCGTCCCACTTCCACCGTTCCGGTCGAGTAGGCGTCGAGGCACCCGCCGGGAGCGATCGTCAGGTTGCCCCGGACGGTGAGGTTCGTGCCGGCCGCCACATAGTTGTTGCCGGTCAGCGTGAGGCTTCGGTAGTAGGTGCCGGAGATCCGAGTTCCGGCATGCGAGCAGATGGACGGCCCGGACGTCGGGTCGGCCGAGGCCGGCGCCGTCGAAACCGCAAGAGCGAGCATCGCACATAGACAAAGCAACACGCTCAGCCTCCTGATTTTCGGTCCTTCGTCTAGGCCGACGATCATCAGGCTGGGCTTGTTGAGCTTGTACATGGTGTCCTCCTCGGCTCGAATGGGCCCTCTCGGTGGGTAAACATGGGTCGGGCGCGCGCACCTCGCTGATGTGGTCGACCCGCAAAGAAACTTTGCGCCGCTCTCTCCCGTTGACGAGTCATCGGCCGATGGGCGTCGGGCTCGCTGAGCTTGACGTTCCGTCGGGGCTGTCTGGCAAGGGGCCGGGCCGGTTCGCGTGGCTGGCCCTCCGCGGTCGTTCTGCAGACGGAGGCAGTGGGCTGACGGTCCGGGCGAGGTCCTCATGATGCTGTCTCCGGATCGCGACGGTGTCAGGCGAGAGCCGGGAGGGCGCGATGGGTCGGTTGGCCGTAGTGGCCTGGTGGGTCGGAACGTTTGGCGCGTTGGCCCGTCCCGAAATCACCTCGGACCCGCTCGGCGGTTGGATCTGCCCGTAGCCCGGTCGCGAAGTCGCCGGGCGGCGCGAGCGGCGATGTGCTCCTCGTGCCCGTGGCGAAGTCGCCGCGCGCCCGAGCGTCTGAGTCCGAAGCTCTGAGGCCGGCTCCGAAGTCACCATGAAACGAGACGCTCGTCCGCTTCGGGATGCCTGTGCCGTCGCCAGCGGCGAGCTCGTACTGCGAGGACAATGCCTGTGCATCCATTTCAATTACCTCCACATTGGGGACTGACTCGTGTACTCCGAATGTCAAACCTGCTGACTACCTGTGCGGTAGCCGCCGGGTGTTGCGGCGTCTAGACTGCCCTCGGGTGTCGGCGGCAGTCTCGGCTGTGACCGAGTCGCATCGGCGGGCGCAGGTCAGGTCGACCTCGACCGTGGCCTGCGGGGACGCGTCGCACTGAGCGGAGCGTGGGCGCTCCGAGCGGGGGCTGTGGATATTGGGGGGACATCGCGGTGTGGCGGGTCGTCAAGGTGGCGGTTGAGCCATTCCGTCGCGCGCACGGGTCAGGGTCTCGCGGAGCTCGTCGCTCGAGAGGTTGGGGTTGTAGAGCGGGCTGCAGCCGTTGGTGAGCAGTTCGCGTATGAGCGCAACGCTCGTGGGGTCGGGGGCGGGGCCCTGCTGCAGCGCGCAAGCGAGGTCGAGCATGTCGGTGCGCACCACCGCGACGCGGTCGCGCAGCACCGGGCAACAATCGAACCGGTGTGGAGGTTGCATGGGGTCCGCCGCCCGTCGGAGCCCGTCAGCGAGCGCTCGCCGGCTGCGGGTACTGGCCAGGCGCTTTCGCTTGCTGGCGAGGTCGGGCAGCCGCGCGAGCTCAGGGAAGATCGCGAGCGCCGCCAAACGGCGCTCGCGCACGACGTGGCACCCTAGGGCGAGGGTTACGGCGCCGACCGCGCACGCCGCGATCGCGATCTCGTAGCTGACGTGCCAGGCAACCGCGAACGGCAGGAGCGCGCCCATCACGACGGCGGTCGCGACGCCTACGCCACGCCAGTCGCGAAGCAGATCGAGACCACTCTGGACCGTCTGGAGCTCGGGCGGCTGCCTCGGGGGGAGGCCCGGATGTGCGGCGGGGGTGCGTTGCGTCGACATTCTGCTCTCCGTGTTGATCGCCCGGCGGTGGATGACCGAGCTGGCCTGCATCGTTCGGCTGGTCGAGTGGCACGCAGGAAGCTACGGGCGTGCCGAGCGACGCACATCAGAAGGATTGACACACTTCTGAGCGTCCCTGGTCGGTCTCGCGCCTCGGGCCGATACTCAGATCTGAGTACAGTTCGTTTCTCGGGCGCCTCGCGTGCACGACCTTCCACCCTCCCTTCGCCTGTCCTCGCCGTTTCCGTTCGTCGGGCGGTCCATGGAGTTGCAGCGCCTCCGGACGCTGATGCCAAGGGCTGGCGGAGAAGGCCCCCGGGTCGTGCTTCTCGGCGGCGAGCCTGGGTCGGGCAAGAGCCGCCTCGTGCGAGAGTTTGCCCGCGAGGTAGCCCGGGACGGTGCGCTCGTGCTCTACGGCGCCGGCGACGCAGTCGCGCGCACCCCGTATGGCCCGTTCACACAAGCCTTCGAGCATCTTGTGCAGATCGTCGACTCCGTGGAGCTACGCAGCGCGCTGGGCAGCGCGGGCGGGGAGCTCACTCGCCTGCTCCCAGATCTGTCGGCCAGGCTTGGTCGGCCGGATGAGCCGGCGAAGGCCGATCCGGATACCGAGCGCCACCGACTCCACACCGCGGTAACCGACCTGCTCGACGCCATCGGACGCCGACACCGGATCGTGCTGGTCATCGACGACGCGCAATGGGCCGACGCGCCGACGCTGCTTCTGCTGCGCCATCTGACGCGTGCGGCCGGCGGGCCGGTGCTCCTGCTGGCGACGTTCCGCGAGGAGGAGGCCGGTATGCCTGAAGCGCTGGCGCAGACCCTGGCGGACCTGCGCCGGTCCGACGACGTGGTCCGCATGCGCCTCGCTGGACTTTCGGGCGACGAGGTGATCGAGTTCATCGAGCGCGCCGGCGAAGGCCGGCCTGGTACCGCGCTTCCCGAGCTGGCACACACAATCAGTCAGCTCACCGACGGCAATCCGTTCCTCGTGTGTGAGCTGTGGCGTGCGCTAATGGAAACCAATGTCCTGGACGTGAGCGGCGGAGTGATACGACTAACGCGTCCGCTCGCGACACTGGGGACGCCTGAAAGCGTTCGCGAGGTCGTCAGCCAACGATTGTCCCGGCTTGCGTCCCCGACCAGTGTGCTGCTCGATCTGGCGGCCACCGTGGGGCCGGAGTTCGAGCTCGACATCGTCCGGCGCGGCACCGGTCTGGCCGAGGCCGAGCTTCGCTGCGCGCTTGACGAGGCGGTCCGCAGCGGGCTCATCGAGGAGCTGCCGGAGCGCAAACTGGCCTACAGGTTCACGCACGAGCTGGTCCGCCGTGCGGTCTACGATCGGCTCACCGGATTACGCCGCGCCGAGCTTCATCTGCGAGTCGGAGAATGCCTCGAAACCTCCGACACGCGGTCCGCCCGCGCTCTGGCTGAGCTAGCGCGTCATTTCGCTGCCGCCACCCCCCTTGGCGAAGCTGGGCGTGCGATCGAATACAACGTCCTCGCCGCCCGGGCGACGTTCGACGCGCTCGCCTTCGATCAGGCCGCAGAGCTTCTGATCACAGCGCTGGACTTGGGGATAGACGAACCAGCGCGTCGGGCCGGGCTGCTCATCGAACTCGGATCCGCAACACAGCGGGCGGGCCGGGAGCTCGAAGCATTGGACGCTCTTCGTTCGGCTGCGGACCTAGCTCGCGAACTAGGGAACGCGGATCTGTTCGCTGGGGCTGCGATCGGCTATGAGGCGGCCTGCTGGGCCCCGATGATCACCGACCAGGGCGCCGCCGAACTGCTCGAGGAGGCCGTCGCGATGGTCGGCGCGGAGCGTTCGGACCTACGCGTCGCGCTTCTGAGCGGGCTCGCCCGCGCTCTCGGCCTCCGGGGCGATCAAACACATGGGGTGATCGTGCGGGCGGAGGCGATCGAGCTCGCCCGGCGGTCGGGCGACCGCACTGGACTCGCCACAGCCCTGATGCGGTCCTATTGGTCGCACGGGGCCGACCTCAGCCAGACGCCCGAGATGCTGGCCGAGGCCAAGCAACTTGGCGAGGAGCTCGGCAACGTGGAAATTCGAGTCGAGGCTATGGCATGGCGAGTCCCCGTGTTCATGGCGCTCGGCGACACCGCGTCCGCCCGCCGCGACGAAGCCGCGCTGCGCGAGACCGCAGCCGCTACCGGACAGCCACTATTCATCTATATGGCCGAGCAGTTCGGTTCCGCGATCGCGCTGGCGGATGGTCGCCTCGAGGAGGCGGAGGTCATGGCATCGCGCTCGCATGAAGCGGGCCAGTTACTGACCGGTCGGGACGCGTCGGGGACGTACGGGGTCCAGATGTTCAGCCTTCGCCGCGAGCAAGGGCGCCTAGCGGAGCTCGCGCCGGTTCTGAGGATCCTCACCGCGCGCGACCGCGGCCACGGACCATGGCGACCCGGACTCGTGGCGCTACTCGTCGAGCTCGGGATGGAGGCAGAGGCGAGACGGGAACTCGCGCAGATGATCGATGAAGGACTCGATCAGTTCCGTGAATTGCTGTGGCTGGCCTCACTTACATACATAGCCGACGCTTGCGCCGTACTTGGAGACGAGACCACGGCAGCACTCGTGTATCACGAGCTCGAGCCGCTCGCCGGCACGGACGTGATGATCGGCCAGTTGGTCGCGTATTACGGTCCCGTCGACCGCTACCTGGGGATGCTCGCGACTACGCTTGGCGACTGGGGGGGCGCGGAGAAACACTTCGAGGATGCGATGGCGCGATGTCGTCAAATGAAGACGTCGACCTGGCTCGCCCACACCGAATATGAGTACGCGCGCTTGCTCATCGCACGCGGTAGCCGTGAGCCGCAGGAAGTCGCGGCGCTGCTTGGCGAAGCCGCCCGACTGGCGTACCAGCTTGGCTTGCGGGCGCTACATGCCCGCATACAAGAGCTCGGACAGCCGATCGCCTCAGTGAGGCTCCCCGACGAGCTGTCTGCCCGTGAGGCGCAGATCCTCCGCCTCGTTGCCCGCGGCCTGACGAATCGCGAAATCGGGTCGACGCTGTTCATCAGCGAGCACACCGCGGCGAAGCACATCAGCAATATCCTGACAAAGACCGACTGCGCCAATCGCACCGAAGCGGCTTCCTACGCCCACCGCCACGCCCTTGTCGACGAATAGCAACTCGGATAGGATCGACCACCGTGCCGCTCTACATCATCGAGCGAGCGTTCGCTGAGCAACTCGACCTCACGACAGATGACGTGAGGCTGCTCGAGGACATCAACGCCGACGAAGGCATACGCTGGGTCTTCTCATTCCTCAGCGCCGACCGCCGACACACCTACTGCCTCTACGAAGCCCCCTTCGCGGAGGCCATCATGGCAGCCGCCCGACGCGCGAATATCCCTGCTGACGCCATAATCGAGGTCGAAGCACAGACACTCGGAGTCCCGGGCCGCGCGCAGTCCTGGGCCGCAGCGCAACCTGCCTCATAACCGACGCAAACCCGCTGCGCGCCCGTTATGCCCCAGGGCAATCGCGACGCAGCTCGGGTCTATCAGTCTCGACCGAGCCCACACGGGTCGAGGCGAACGCGACTGACGGCGGATGTTGCGACTCCGTCAGGCGGGAGCGCTGGGGCCGCGGGGTTGGACCGTGACGTTGCAGTGACGGTTCCGCTACGCACGCCTGAGTCGGCGGCATCTTCCCGGCCGGGACGCTCCTCCGCTCTAATCAGGTGCGGGGTAATCCGCTCACTCCGGGATGGCCGAACCGCTAGCTCAGATCCGTCTATTGCAAGCACGGCGCTGAAAGCAATGCGGGGGTGCTCGCTGCGACGCCTCCGGCTGGATGAGCAGATAAGCCGTAGACCGGATCACCTGGGCGTCGTCGCTGGTGCCGGCGCGCGAAGCGAACTCAGCTGTCGCGCGTGTTACGGCCTTCCCTGCTGGACGGGCGGACGCCCCCGAGCATCTTCTTGAACGAGTTGTCACCGAGCCGAATCACGAGTGGCTCAGCAGTTTCGAGTCGATTCCGACTAACGACCTCCGATAGCGCCTTCGCGTCATCGCTAAAAACCCCAGCCTGGTATTCGTCACCTCCCGCCTGCCACAGCAGGAGAACGCCGACTTCCCGACTTCTGGTCGTCAAGGAGGTGATGTCGCAATACGGCACCGTCCACAGAACTTCTCGGGAACGCCCGCTGCGCTCGGGAGGAGAGTAGATAAGCCGCTGGTCAGTGGCGACAAGGACGCCGTCAATCCCGTAGCCGCCGTCGACACGGCAGTGAAGCTGAACCGGCTCGTCTCCCGCGACCTGCTTTGCGAATTCGCTGACGTAAGCGGCATCGTTCTCGGGTCGTAACTTGTTGACGCACATCGCACTCAAGCCAAGCACGATCGCCTCCAGCCACAAAAGACGAGGGCTCGCCGTTCCACTTACTACCGCAGCGATGACCGCAATACCGCAGCCGATCAGCCCCATAAGAATGACCAACGCGGGACGAGGACGACTGATCGCTCGAGTCCGCCGCGACCTCGTCCCCGACCGACGCGCAGCCTTCAACCGCGACGACCCTCTTGCTCGACGTTCTCTGGGATCCCGCAAGCCCACCTTTTCGCCTCGCGCGCCGCGCTCAGGCACGATCACCCCTCTCAAACGAACCCGCCGCCGCGGACCGAGTGCCCTCGGAAGGACTCGGTCGCCGGCGACACCGCGCCCAGCTACCGCAATGCTAAGCGCAGCGTCAACTTCGGCCTGCGCTCCAGCCGAGAGGTCGAAGCGAACGGCTCGAAGGCGACCGACATCGTCCACTCAGCCTGGCTCTGGCTGCGCCCGAAACGGAGAAGGCGCGTCACGCCCAGCGACCGGCGCGGTTCTGCTTTCATGCTGAGGGGCCTGCCGGAGACCGTCGAACCGGGAGCCTTCGCGGGATGCTCGCCAACTCCCCCGTCCGGTCGCTCCCCTGCGATCGGCCACTTGTCCCGAACACGACCGCCGACTAGGCTGTCGATCTCAGCAACCACCACAGGAGCATGCTATGCACGCGCGGACGGGACGTGTCTCCTTCTCTCCGGAAAAAGCGGATGAAGTCATCAGTCGTGTGCGGGGCATAGTCGCGCAGTATCAAGACCAAGCCGGCTTCGAGCGATTCACGTTACTGATCGACCGTGCGAAAGGCGAGGGGATCGGAATCTCATTCTGGGAGAGCGAGGACGCCATGAAGGCGGCGGAAGCGATCGGGGACCAGGCTCGACGCGGCGCGGCCGAATCTGGATCGGGTCGCGATCAGGGAGCGGGTCGATTCGAAGTTGCGATCGACACCGGGACGTAGGTTCGCCCAAACTGCCGCTTTCCATGCATCGGGGCAGCGCTCTCAGCGCCAAGGGTTGTTTGAGGCGCTGCCCCTATCGGACACCACCGGTCACACTCGTCGGCGTCGGCGGCGGCGACGACTGCCGGCCCGGCCCCCGGTGCCGACCGGCGCTACTCCTCGACGCCTAGAGCAGCAGTCTCCTCAAGACTGCCGCAACGGCGTGCGGCCTCAGCGGCGGCTGGCTCACACGTTGATCGCCTCTCGGTAGCCATCGGCGAGTGTGAGCTTCCAGAGCTGGTCAAGATCGAGGAACGCGGTGGCGGTGTGCTCTGAACTGGCGGCCGGCGCCGCAGCGGCCGGGACCTCGCAGCCGTAGACGATCACGTTGACCCACGCGCGCGCGAGCACCTCGTACGGGTACGCGCAGATCAGCGCGTCGACGGTGACCGCGAGACCGGTCTCTTCCTCGATCTCGCCGACCAGGCACGCCGAGAACGACTCGCTCAGCTCGCGGCCGCCCACCGGGCAGTTCCCATTCGGACCGATGGTTTCGGCACAGCAGCACTCGGCCGCCCACGTCAAGGCAGACGCCCTTGATCGTGACCGGCGCGCTGTTCGTCGCGGCCGTCTGGTCACCGAGCACCATGATCGGGACGTGCTACCAGATCGGCGCTCATCGACGCCAGCGACTGTCCCTTGAGTGTGGCCGCTGACCAAAGCGGAAGCCCGCGCACTCGTAGCCGGTGCGGCGACGATGCAGAAGCAAAGGCGGGGCGGCTCTCGGTGGGTTTCGGTCGGTGGCGACATGTGGTTGGGTTGGATCGGCCCGAACGTGAGGGATGACGGATGAGCTGGGAGATCGTGCGGCGGGGCGGGTGGTCGTCGTGACGATGAACACGGACAAGGTCAACGCGTAGAACCGCGCGTTCTTCGCGGACCTGCACGAGGCGTTTGATACGAGTGCGGCGTGATCGACTAGATCTCCCGGGTCCACACGCGGCGCGAACGCGCCATGGCCGAAGGCCATCCCCTTGGGTCTCGGTACGAGGTTATGGTTCGCGGGGTGAGAGTGTGCGGAGCGGTCCGGAGCGGGGGAGCGAGAGGGTGCTCGTCAATACCGATTATCTGGTCGTAGGGGCGGGTGCAAGCGGCCTTGCGTTTGCCGACGCGCTGGTAGCTGAGGCCGATGTCGAGGTGACGCTGATCGACCGACGGCGAGCTCCGGGAGGTCATTGGCTGGATGCGTATCCCTTCGTTCGCCTTCATACCCCGTCCGCGTACTACGGCGTGAACTCGCTGGCGCTTGGCGAGGACCGCATCGACCAGAGCGGTGAGAACGCCGGTTACTACGAACGCGCGACGGGTGAGGAGGTGCGCGCGTACTTCGCCGATGTGGCCGGGCGGCTGACGCAGACCGGGCGGGTTCGCTTGCTCACCGGCCACGAGCACACCGGCCCGGGGAGCGACGGTGAACGGGTCAGAGACTTGAGCTCCGGAGAGCGTCTCGATGTCGTGGTGCGTCGCAAGGTTGTCGACGCCCGCTACTTGGAGGCGTCGATTCCCGCCACCCACGCCGCCCCGTACGACGTGGCACCAGGCGCGCGAGTCGTGCCAGTCAACGGCCTGCCGGCGGCCGCGCAATCGGCCTCCTTCTATGTCGTGCTGGGGTCCGGCAAGACGGCCGCGGACGCGTGCAGTTGGCTGCTGGCCCACGGCACAGACCCAGAGCGGGTTCGCTGGATCCGACCGCGCGACGCGTGGTTTTATGACCGCGCCCACTTTCAGCCACTCGCGCAGGTCGGCGCGATCATGGAGGGCAACTCCCTCGACGCCGAGGCCGGCGCCCAGGCGGCGAACCTCGACAACATGTTCGAGCGGCTCGAGGCTTCGGGCCGGCTCGTGCGCATCGATCCCGCGTGGCCCGCGACGATGTTTCGAGGAACGATGCTCAGCGCCTCCGAGCTCCAGGCACTGCGGCAGATCGCAGATGTCGTCAGGCTCGGCCGGGTGCGCCGCATCGAACCCGGGCGGATCGTGCTCGACCGCGGGGAGTCCCAAACCGGTCGTGACGCCCTGCACGTCGACTGCACCGCGCTCGGCCTGAACACCGCCCCCGCCAGACCGATCTTTCAGCCCCGTCGGATCGTTCTGCAGCAGGTGCGGCACCTCTCGCCATCATTCAACGCGGGCCTCGTCGGGTTCGTCGAGGCCCACCGAGACAGCGACGAAGACAAGAACCGGCTGTGCCCACCGAACCCCTACCCCAGCAGCATCCAGGACTGGCCACGCATGATCAGCCGCACGTGGAGGACAGAGGGCCGGTGGTTGAGCGAGCCCGACGTCTCAGCGTGGGTCTCCCAGAGCCGGCTCAACCTGCTCCGAGGGCTGCCCGATCACATCTCCGAGCCCGCAGCGCAGGCGGCGGTCAAGCGCTATCTCACCCACGTCAGCGCGGCAACCGAGCGGCTCCGCCAATTGGACGGATCGACCTCACCCTCCCTCACGGGACCGGCGCGGTCAGCTCAAGACACCGAAGCGCAGGCCTAACGAACGCCTCTCAGGCAATGAGCGGCGATGACTTCCGCTCTGCATCGACACGGGATCGCTGCGACGATTTCATGCTGGCCTGCGGAGGAACCATGACGAACTCCCGAACACTGCCGTCAAGGTACGGGTGCGCGAGTAGAGACGCGGCCATCCAGCACGAGAGGAGCGGGCGATGACTCGAAGGGCAGTTTCGAGCGACCAGGCCCCGGATGCACTCGGGCCGTATAGTCGGGCGATCGTCGCGGGCGGACTCGTCTTCTGCTCGGGGATGGCCGGGATCGACCCCGCTACCGGGACGATCCCGGACGGGATCGAAGCCCAGACCGAGCGGGCGCTGCTCAGCCTGGCCGCCGTGCTCGCCGCCGCCGGAGCGTCCATGGACGACGTGGTCAAGACGACGATCTTCTACGCCGACGTCGAGGACTTCAGCCGCCTCAACGAGTTCTACGCCCGGTAATGCCCGATCCGCCGCCGGCCCGGTCTGCCCCGGCCCACTCCTCAGCACCCGCAACCGCCGAGCTCTCGCCGCCGGGCTGCGACGCACGGCTGCCCTAACCCACCCGCCGCGTCGGTTCGACACGTGCCCCGTACTCACCGACCGCGTCACAGCCGTCCGCCCCGAACTGCTCCAGCTCGCCGACGCACTCGAGCAAACCAACGACTCCGGCCCACCCAGCCAGCGTGGCGCTCATACACGAACTCCTCACGAACGCCTGCAGCCCGCTCTACAACCCCAACCTCCCCGCCGACGACCTCCACACAACCATCACCCGCGCACACGCACGAATCTCCCAACTCGGTGAGGGTCTCATCGCTGGCTCGGGCTCCATGTCCGCTCGCGATCGTCGCGGTGAGCGAGCGTAGGACCTCATAGTCAGCCGAGACACGGACCGTCTGGCCGACTCGAGCCGTTCCTCGGCGACCGAGGGGTGATCGCCGTCTGTGTGCTGGACGACGCCCCCATGACCTGGGTCGCCGCAGAGATCGAGTCCGAGCACGCGCTGCGCGCGTGGTTCGACGCGGACGCGACGACGTGCGGACCGCGTACGTCGCATACCGCGCAGGGTCGAGCGCGATGACGCGGCGCCCCGCGACCTGCAGCGGCTGTATGCGCTGGCACACCCCTCCCAGGAGCGGCTCGCGCGCAGCGAGTAGCTGGCTACCAGCGGGCAACGACGGATGTTGGCACACAAGGTGAACCGCGCAGCGTTGATTTTGAGCCGGCGTCCGGCGGCGCCCCCTGCGCGCCAAGGTCGTGAGCACTGTGATGCGCCGAGGCAACCTGCGCGACCCGTTCCGACCCCTTGACTACGAGGTTGTCCGGTCGAGACTACGCGTTGCGTGATTCGAGCATCGGCGGCTGCTGCGACTGTCGATCTCCCCAACCGACGGAGCGACATGACACGCAGCAGACCCAGACCCATCACCTTCCTCGTCAGCGCAGCGGTGATCCCGCTCGCGGCTCTGGCCATCGCAGTATGCGGCGGCGGCGGGAGTGCCGCTACGGCGGCGACGCCGAAGTCCTCGAGCGGCGCCTCGGCGACAGTCGGCGTGGCGAATAGCAGCCTCGGATCGATCCTGGTCAACTCCACCGGCCGCACCCTGTACCTATTCAAGGCGGACTCGGGCACTAGCAGCGCGTGCGCGGGCGCGTGCGCAACCGCGTGGCCGCCGCTGCTCGTCGCGGGCAAGCCGACCGCCGGCACCGGACTGACCAGCTCCAAGATCGGAACGATCACCCGCTCGGGCGGCAACCAGCAGGTCACCTACAACGGCCACCCGCTGTACCTCTACGTCGGCGACAAGAAGCCGGGTGACGTCACCGGCCAGGGCGTCACCGCGTTCGGCGCCGCCTGGTTCACCCTCTCTCCCACAGGTAACCAGATCTCGGCCACGCCTCCGAGCTCGCGCGGCGGTGCGAGCTCCGGCGGGGGCTACTAGCCAAGCGTCCAACCCGAGTTCGGCGCCCCCAGCCCCGGGACCGGCCGCCCCCTCTGCTCCTCGCGGCCGGTCCGGGCCCGGCAAACGACAGCACCGTGCCCACGAACAGCCTCTGGTCAACCACCTGACTCCAAGGCGCTCTGGGCGGTGGCAGGTGCGCCGCCCCGATCTGCAGCTGTTCTTGTCTGCGGGCCCTCGGGAGCGCCGTCAAAGACAACGGGTTGATCAGGCCTTGAAACCGAAAAAGACAACGAGCCAAAAGGAGCTGCGCGATGAATAACCTGAGTCAGAAGCGACTGGTGGACACGCTGATTGAGGCCTACGTCAGCTGGCGCGAGGCGTGTCTTGGGGTGAGCGATGCGTATCGCTCCTGGGCGAGCGAGACGGGCCCTAGTGTCGCGTCCGCATTCGGGTGCTGCATGGCCGCCCTCGAACAGGAGGAGCGAGCCGCCGAGGTCTATGCCGGGCTCGTGCGGCGTGCCGACCAGCTCGTCTCGAGCAGGCACGACGCTGCCGAACCGCTTGGCGGGGCGGCCTGGGGGTTGGCTCGCGATGACGCCGGCCAGCATGGTGGCGCCGACCACTCAGTAATCGTTTTCGAAGGCGAAGTAGGAACCGCGGATGGTTCCGGCCAGCTTTGACTTTTGCCTCGCGAATTTGAACCGCGAGGCGAGCTCCGCGGGGACTTCCATGCCTTCGGAGAGCTTGAACCCGACCGCCCGCTTCTTGACGTCGTCGATGGTGTACATAACGTTGATCGACAGACCGCTCTCGTAGAAGACGTAGGCGATTCGGATGTTCTCAACTTGGAAGGCCGTAGCCTCGAGCGGCCGAGAGGAGATGACGATGTCGCGTTCTTCCTCGAGGATCCGGTGCACCCAGTCGATGGTCGTTTTGGCGTTGCTCGCAGGCTCCACCGTGAAGACGTGGTCGTACTTGTTCTTGAAGTAACGGGCCTCGTGCGCCCGGAGACCAGCGAGCGCGGCCGCGACCGGCGAGGACTCCAGGCCCACCGTCGAGACCTCGTTGAAATCCACGGCGTAGGGCATGACGCACGCTCATATCATCTTTTTGACGTTGTCGGTCTACCGGCCATGACCCAAACCCAAGCCGTAATGTGACACGCATCAGCTGAGCTGGCGACCAGATTCGATCGCGAGCGGCCGAGGCTGCAGTCGGTCGCCTACGGATCTGGGGGAGGAGACGGGCGACGACTGCCGGCGCGTCCTCGCGACGGTCCGGTTCCTCCAAACCCGCTAGGGGCGATCGCCCTGCCGGCCCCCCGGGTGGTTCGGGCGAGCCACCGCGGTCAATAGCGGCTACCCCCACCTCACGATGGGCACTGGCTCAGAAAGGCTGCTGCTGGCCGAGCGGGAGGGGCTCGACGTCCACCTCGCCGCCAAGGGCATGGCCGAGAGCCAGATCGGCTCGCCGATGCTAAGGCTGCGCGTCCCGCTCGTCCTCGACCCGCCCGACGAGGCGTGGTTCGACATCGGGCTGATGCACAAGGACATCCGCCTCGCCCGCCAGGCCGGCGCCGAGCACGGAACGCCACTCCCCACCGCCGGCGTCGCCGACGAGATCCTCACCAAAGCAGAGCAGCTTGGGTACCCCCACCGCGACATCGCGGCCGTCCACGACCTCCTCGCACGCCTAACCAACAACGCCGCCGCCGTCATGTCGTCAGCAGTCCCAGGCGGAGGCTCAAGGCCACTGTGAAAAGGAACCGGCCGCGCTCCGTAGTTGACGTGGATCCCTCGGCCCGGGATGTGCGTGGGTCCGAGGCGGCTCAGCGGCGCTGGAGAGCTAAGAGCTGGTCAGCTGCGGATCAATTCGCCGAGGGCGTCGGGGTCGTAGAGGGTCTCAGAAGCGACCGGTCGGCCGTTCAGCACAGCGGCAGGGGTGCCGTGGGGGTCTTGACCCTCGAAGATCTCGTCAATCTCCCGCACCCAGTTCTCGTAGCGGCCGTGCTTGACCGCTGTGACGAAGGCGCTGCCAGCTAGACCGGCGCGCCGGCCGAGCGCTAACAAGTCCTCGGTCGTGAATCCGCCGCTGTGCTCCGGTGGCTGGTTGGCGAATATCTCGCGACGCAACTCGTCGAATCCGCCGGCCTCCGCAGCGGCCGCCAGAGCGTTAGCGGCGCGCACGGACTCGTCTCCGAGAAAGGACCGGATTCGATACTCCACAGCCACCGCGCCGGCCGCGACCTCGCGACGCAGCAGATCTCCGGACAAGTCCTCAAACTCGCGGCAGTAGGGACACTGGGGATCCTCGAACAGCACCAGGCGCCGCCGGGCGCCTTCGCTACCCACGAGCACGCCCCCTTCCGGAGTGTGGCCCGACGGACCCTCGATGGCTTGCATCACGCTCATTCTGCCTTGTTCGGCCGAGCCGCTGATCAGTCGCGACAGGAGGCAGGCCAACCGTCATCCCGCCCCCGCGTTGCGTGGCGCTGGGTTCACGCCGCCGCCGAGTCGGCGACGATGGGATGGCAGTCCGCCTCGCGTCCGGGTCTTAGCGGCGGACCCGCGACGGCGCACGAGAAGTCGTGCAGGACCCCGGTCGGCAGGTCCCCGCCCGGCGCGGGCTCGGACTCGAGGACTTCAGAGCTGATCGTCAACCAGGCCAGTACCCCACCCGCTGCCGCGAGAGCGGCGCAGACCAGCATCGCCACGTGGAAGCCGTGGTCCATCGCCGCCGGGTCGTAGAACTTCTTCCCGGTCAGCCCGGCGACCAAGGGCAGGACGGCGACGACGATCAGGCCGGCGAGACGCGAAACAGCGGTGTTGATTCCCGAGGCGATGCCCGAGTGCCGCTCATCCGCGGCAGCCATCACCGTTGCCGTGACCGGCGCCACGACCAAGGTCAGGCCCAAACCAAAGACGATCACCGCCGGGAGCACGGCGGACAGGTAGCTGTCGCCTGGATCGATCCGCGACATCAATACCAGTCCCAGAGCGGTGACCAGCGGTCCTACGGTCAACGGGATCCTCGGCCCGATCCGTTGGGCAAGGGCTCCCGCAGTGGTGGAGAGGAGCAGCATCAGGGCCGTGATCGGGAGCGAGGCGGCACCGGCCTCCAGCGGCGAGTAGCCGAGCGAGATCTGCAAGAACGCGACGAGCAGGAAGAACACTCCGCTGAACGCTCCGAAGACGACGAACGTCACCGCGTTGGCGGCGCTGAATTGGCGCGAGGAGAACATCGAGAGCGGCATCATCGGGTTGGCGGAACGCCGCTCGGCGAGCAGGAAGGCGATCAGCGCAAGCCCGCCTCCGATCGCCGTCACCAGGACCAGTAGCGAGCCGCCGTGGCCCGGGGCCTCGATCAGCGCGTAGGTGATGCCGGCCAGGCCGACGGCCGCCAGGATCACGCCGCGAAAGTCGAGCCGCCCGCCGGCCGCGGGGTCACGGGTCTCGGGCACGTGGCGGCCTGCCATCACGACGATGAAGATGCCGAGCGGAAGGTTGATCAGGAACACCGCCCGCCATGACACCGCCCCCACCAGCAGGCCGCCGACCAGCGGGCCCAGAGCGCCCGCCACCCCGCCGAGCCCCGACCAGGCGCCGATCGCTCGGGCCCGGTCAGCGGGGCGAAAGCCCGACTCGACCATCGCCAGGCTGCCCGGTGTCAGAAGCGCCCCGCCGACCCCCTGCACGAGCCTCGCCACCACCAACAGCTCCGCATTCGGCGCAACCGCACAGAGCAGCGAGGCGATCGTGAACAGGCCGGTGCCGGACACGAAGATGCGACGCCGCCCGTAGCGGTCGCCAAGCGACCCACCGAGCAGGATCAGCGAGGCAAGCGTCAGCGTATAGCCGTTGAGGATCCACTGGAGGGTGCTGGTCGATGCGTGCAGGTCACGGCCGATATCCGGCAACGCGACATTGACGACGGTGGCGTCCAGGAAGGCGATTCCGGAGCCCAGCACCGCCACAGCGAGCAACCAGCGACCGGGGGCAGAGTCGAAGCTCACGTTGTCCTAGGCGAATCTCGCGTGACGCACCAAGTGTCACATCGAGATCAAACATCGGAGTCCGCCTGGATGTATTCGAGTGGATCGACGTCATCGGGACACAGTCTCCAATCGGAGATCGCGTCGTATTCGGAGTAAGCCTGCCACATCGCCTCATCTAACGTCTCGTGCTGCGTCTCGGCCACAAGCTCACCGCGATCGGTGAATCGCTCGAGGAAGAAACCATCCACCCTCTGGACAATGAGGAGGACCTTTACCTGCGGCAGAGCCCGAGCGGTCCCGACATCGGGCAGGTCTCCGGATTCAGATGGGACCTTCGGACTCGGGGTGAGTGACAATACCTCGGCACAGTAAGTTCTGTTCATGTGACCTAAACTCTCGGCCGCTTGTCCGCGAAACCAAGCGCGATCTCGCGACCCAGCCCCTTCCCGGCGCGAGTGATCGCGGCAGAACGGGCAGCGTGGGTAGTCTCGGTCGTCACACGGAGGTCCTTCCAGCATTCTGCTTAGCTGGCCGCGCGTTGGGCAGCAGGGGGAAGCGTTGCCCGAGCTCGGCCCGGCGGTGCTCGAGGTCACCGATCAGCACCAACGATTCGCCGAGGTGATCCGGGGGCTCGAACACGAACCCCGGCTGATCGGTGGCGACCTCCAGCAGAACGCCGCTGGGCTCGCGGAAGTACACGGACTTGGTCATCTTGCGATCCAGAACGGCCGTCGGCCGAAGCCCGGCCGCGGCGACGCGCGGCCGCCAGGCGTCCTGCTCACCGTCGCGGATGGTGAATGCGACGTGGTGCACCGTGCCCGCGCCCATGATCCCTCGCTCCGCCGGCGCCGCGTCGTAGACGACCAGGCCGTGGCGACGCTCGCCCCAGGCCAGCCAGCGCGCGCCGCCCTCGGGCTCCATCCCGATCACCTCGCCGAACACACGCGCGCTCGCAGCCGGATCGGCGCTGTACGCATGGACCGCGTGCATGCCGCGAATCGCGACCTGCTCATCGACACCGGGCGCGTCCGCCACGAGCGGCTCATCCTCGCCGTCATCGATCCCCAGCTCCAGCCCCAACCCCTCCGGATCCGAGAACACCAGGCGGTCGGCGAGCCGGTCGTTCGGGACGACAGCACGAGCGAGACGGCGCTCCCAGAAGTCAAGCGCCTCCTTACCGGCCAGCCGGAAAAGCACCCGGTGACCATGCCCGCGCCCGGTCGACCGGGCATCACTCCCGGCATCTCGAAGAACGTCACGACGCTGCCCGGACTGCCACGCTCGTCGCCGTAGGCGATGTGCCGCATCTCGGGGTCGTCGGCATTCACCCCCTGCCACACCAGCCGCAGTCCCAGCAGCTGACCATAGAACTCGAGATTCGCATCGATGTCGGCAGTGATCGCCGTTACGTGGTGGTGCAGTCCGTCTAGCTTCATTGAATCGTTCCTCATAGCTGCTCGATCGGCGCGAACCGATATACGTACGGACCGATGCTCTCGCTGATCGCGAAGATCACTCCCAGGAGGCCCTCCTGCGCGGAGGCGGTCTCCAGGGGTCCGATGTACACCGGTTCATAGCCGGCGTCACGGTTCAGCCGTTCGACGACAGCGCGCGCCTCCTCGTCCCCGCACCACAAGTTGCTCGGCGACACCCGCGCCTCGCCCAACCGGTCATACAACGACGCGAAATTGATGTTGAACGACTTCGCCGTCGGCCCTCCCGTCTTCGACTTCACGAACTCGGCGTTGGAAGCGAATCCCTCCGGCGCGCCAACACCGTACCGGTTCGTCGCGTCGATAAACGTCTTGCCCTCCAGCCCCGTCAGCCTGTCGAACGCCTCAGCTATCTCTCCTCCTGGGACCGCAACCAGCACGACTTCCGCGTCGGACACGTCGCCGCCGTCGCGACCAAGCCGCGTCACCTGATGGCCGGCGCGCTCCCACAGGTCGGCGAGCCCGCCGCCGACGTTGCCTTTGCCAAACACCGTTATCTTCATATCTTGTCTCCTTGATCTGTCGTGGGGTCGCGGCTAGGAGAGCCATGGGTATACGCGCCGACCTGGTGCAGGATCGCGGTCAGGTCGTCGGCAGCCCATTGCTCACTGATCTTTCCGTCGGTGAGGCGGTATACATCCGTGCCGAGGGTCCCGCCGTGCCACTTGACGTCAGCAGTGACGTACTCGGGTGCCAGGTCGAGGTCGTGCTCGGTTAACACCCGCCGGGTGTACTCGCGAAGGATCTCGACATTCGATTCGAGTGCCATTCCGCTCGCCATCGTGTGCTCTCTCGACGGAACTTGCGCTTTCGACAGACGCTAATTCCGATCTTGCCTGCTGTCCAAGACCTGTCTCCCAGGCGATCGATAGCCTTCCGCTATCGATCTCGAACCGCGCCTGCTTCGCTACTTCCTAGCTGTCGCCGAGGAGCTCCACTTCGGCCGTGCCGCCGCGCGGCTCTACATCTCCCAGCCGTCGCTGAGCAACCAGATCCACAAGCTCGAGCAGACCCTCGGCACGGAGCTGTTTTTGCGCACCAGCCGCCGGGTCACGATCACCGCCGCCGGGCAGGCGCTCCTCGAGGAGGCACCGCTGGCGCTCGCAGCGCTCGAGCGCGCGGCCGAGCGCACCCGCCTGGCCGGCGCGGGCATCACCGGAACCGTGCGACTCGGCTACCCCCCGCCGGCCAGCTTCGAGACGCTCGGGACGATCCTCGAAGCCGTCGAGAACGACAACCCCAACATGACCGTCATTGCCAGCGAACTGTTCAGCGCCGAGATCCCCGGCCGCGTACTAGCCGGGGAACTCGACATCGGGCTCGCCCTGCATCCCGAGCCGATGACAGGCATCCGCACCGAAGCCCTGCGCGTCGAGCCGCTCGCCGCGCTGCTCGGCAAACGCCACCGGCTTGCCGACGCGAGCTCCATCCCACTCGCTGACCTGGAGCACGAAACCGTCCTTCTGTTCCCGCGCGAGCTCGCTCCCGCCTACTACGACCGCATCATGAAGGCGTGCGAGCGGGCGGGCTTCCAGCCTGAGGTCAGAGCCTTCCCCAAGCCGCCAGTCCACGCAATGCTCGCACGCCTCCTCGGGGCACGCGAGATTGGCCTGATCCCCGCGTCGTTCGCCGTCCACAGCGCCCAGGCGGAACCAGGGGTCGTCGCCCGCGAGATCGTCAATCCACAAATCCTGGCGGAGTGGTCGATCCTCTGGCCCGCGCGCGCCCAATCCGCAGCGATCGCGCGGTTCCTCGACATCGCACGGCGATGCGCCACCGACAACGACTGGCTGCCCCCAGGGCAAGCTGCGGTCACCGGTCGGGCGGTTGCCTAGCAGCTGGCGGGATCGGTAGGCTTCGGTGAATGACGCTACCGCGGCTCTATTACATGCCGCGGACTCGGTCGAGCCGCGTCCTGTGGCTGCTGGAGGAGATCGGCGCACCATATGACTTGACCGAGATCAGAGGTACGCAGCGCCGATCTGACGAGCACCTGGCGCGCCACCCGCTTGGACGCGTACCAGCGCTCCAGGTCGGCGAAGGCACGACGATGTTCGAGTCCGCGGCGATTTGCCTCCAGCTCGCCGATCTGAACCCGGACGCTGGATTGATAGGTCCCGTCGGCTCGACCGAGCGAGGGCTCGTCTACCAATGGGTCCTGTTCGCGGTCTCCGAACTCGAGGCGCCGCTGTTTCGCTGGATTCGCGAACTCGGCGAAGGGATCACTGACCCCCCGTCGCACGGTCGCTTCACTGAAGCGGCCACCGCCATGCAATCGGTGCTCGCCGACTGCGACTGGCTCGTCCAGGATCGCTTCAGCGTCGCCGACGTGATGTGCGGGAGTGTGCTTCAGGGAGCCAACGCGCGAGAGCTGCTCCAACCGTGGCCGGAACTCGAGTCCTACGTGCTGCGCGGCGAGGCCCGCCCGGCGTACGCGCGGGCCGCTGCGATCTCGGATCGCCCCCGCGCCTAGCAACCGCTGCGTCACTACTAGCAGCGCCGGGAACGACTCAGGCAAGCCCGCGATGGATTCGGCCGCTCGCCTGGATCTAACACGAGAACCCACCAAAGGAGCTTGTGATGACCGGCAGTACGACAATCGCCAACAGCTCAGTTCTCGTCACCGGGGCCAACCGTGGCCTCGGGCGGGCGCTCGTCGAGGAAGCGCTGAGACGGGGCGCGAAGCGGGTGTATGCCGGCACTCGTCGGCCGTATACCCACCTCGACCGCCGTGTCAGCCCGCTGGCGCTCGATATCACCGACCCGGCGCAGGTCCAGGCCGCGGTTGAGGAGGTCGACTCGCTTGATCTCCTGATCAACAACGCCGGCGTGTCGCTGCCCGACGACCTCCGCGGCCGTGAGCCACTCGAGCACCACCTCGCGGTCAACCTGTACGGCACCTGGGACGTGACCCAGGCATTCCTGCCTGCGCTGACGCGCTCGCACGGGACGATCGTCAACGTCGTCTCACTGGCGGCGTTTGCCGCCGTGCCGGTGCTGCCCGCCTACTCGATCTCGAAGGCCGCGTTGTTCGCGCTCACGCAGTCGCAGCGCGCGCTGCTGGCCGCGGATGGAGTCACGGTTCAAGCTGTTATGGCAGGCCCCATCGACACTGACATGGTCCGTGGTCTAGAGATTCCGAAGACCGCCGCAGAGGTCGTCGCGCGCGGCGTGCTTGACGGCGTCGAGCGCGGCGAGGAGGAGATCTTCCCCGACCCGATGTCCGCGGCCCTGGCTTCCGGCTGGTCCTCAGGCGCCGCTAAGGCACTCGAACGCCAGAACGCCGCCCTGGTCCAGCCGGAGCCGGTCGCCGCCTAGCCAACGTGGGGCCGGACGGCACCGTCCTGCCCCGCCCGCCTGGCCTAACGCGGCGACAGCCGGATACGAGCTCGCCGCCACACCGTGACCCACCCGACTGCCTGAGGAGCAAGACGTGACCGTTCACACGATGGGAACCCGCGCCCAATGGGACGCCGCCCGCGCTGACCTGCTCGAGCGCGAGAAGGAGCACACTCGTCTGGGCGACGAGCTCGCCCGCTATCGCCGGGAACTGCCCTGGGTAGCGGTCGAGAAGCAATACACGCTGCGGACGGCGAACGGACCGAAAACATTGGGCGAGCTGTTCGCCGGCCGCTCACAGCTGCTGATCTACCACTTCATGTTCGGGCCCAGCTACGAGGAAGCGTGCCCGACCAACTCATCGATCGCCGACGCGATCAACGGGCTGCTACCGCATCTGCGGGCGCGCGACATCACGCTGATGCTCGTCTCGGGCGCGCCGATCGAGAAGCTGCTCGGCTACCGCGAGCGGATGGGCTGGGAGCTCGACTGGGCATCCACTTACGGCAGCGACTTCGACCTCGAGGTCGGCTTCTCCAGCAGCGAGGAGGAGACCCGCGCGTGGGTCGAGTCGCCGCGGTCGGCCGGCCTGCCGCCGATCGCGCATCGCAACGCGCGCGCTAGCGGCACCGATCTCGTCAGCTACCTGACCGAGGGCTTCGGCTTCAACGCCTTCGTGCTCGCCGACGGAACGGTCTACCAGACGTACTCGACGACCGGCCGCGGTGTCGAGTTCCTGATGACCTACTACGGTGTCCTCGATCGCGCGGCAAACGGGCGCAACGAGGGAGACGGGTTCCAGCTGTGGATCCAACGCCGCGACGAGTACGACACCGAGCAATGAGTCGCCAGACGATCGGAACTCAGGTCGTGCACCTGGAGCTGCACACCAGCAACCGTGAGGCCTCGAGTCGCTTCTACTCCGACCTGCTGCAGTGGCAGACGGAGCGGATCGACACCATGTGGGGCAGCTACCACGCTCTTAGCCTCGGTTCAGGACTCGACGGCGGGATTGTCGAGTGCGGGACGGTGCCAAGGTTGGCGTGATGAACGAGCAGCAGCTGCTCAACGCCGCGAGCGACGGAGACGAGCGCGCGTACGCTGAGCTCGTCGAAGCGCACCGCGGGCCGCTATACGCGCACTGCTACCGAATGCTCGGCTCGGTCCACGACGCCGAGGACGCCGTGCAGGAAACGCTGCTGAAGGCATGGAAAGCACTCGGCCGCTTCGAGACCCGCAGCTCGCTGCGGACGTGGCTGTACACGATCGCGACGAACGTCTGCCTGCGGATGATCGAACGACGACCCTCCCCCCGGGTGCTCCCGCTGGACTACGGCCCGCCGTCTGACCCGCACGGGCCGCTCGGGCCGCCGCTGCTTGAGTCACACATGGTCGAGCCTTATCCCGACCGCGAGCTCGGGCTCGCCGAGGGACTGGCAGGGCCTGAGGCACGCTTTGAGCAGCGCGAGGCGATCGAGTTGGCATTCATCGCCGCGCTCCAACACCTTCCGGGCCGCCAGCGGGCGGTACTGATCCTCCGCGACGTGCTGGGCTTCTCCGGCGGCGAGGTCGCGGACGTCCTCGACACAACCGCGGCGTCGGTCTACAGCCTGCTACAGCGCGCGCATGCGACCGTCGACGCGCGCCTGCCGGACCGGAGCCAACAAGCGACGCTCCGCGCGCTCGACGACAATCAACTGAGCGCCATCGTCAGCCGTTACACCGAGGCTTGGACCCACAACGACGTAGACGCGATCGTCGGAATGCTGGCCGAGGGCGCAACGCTCGCGATGCCGCCCATCGTCAGCTGGTACCGCGGGCTCGAGGCGATCGAGATCATGTTCCGCACGGTCGCGTTCGCCCACCGCCGCAGCTGGCGGATGCTGTCGACCTCGGCCAACGGTCAGCTGGCCGTGGGCACATACGAACGTGACAACTCGGGCGTCTACACCCCGCACGGGGTGACGGTCCTGACGCTGCGCGGTAACCAGATCGACCAAATTGTCGCCTACCACGGCCCGTGGATGCTCGAGCGGTTCGGCCTTCCACCGCGCGCCTAATGCCGCACTGGACCGACATTCGCTCAACATCCTTGAGGGCAGACTGCCGCGCTCCGCGAGGCGGACTGACGAGTCGCTTACGTCCCGGCCTTAGTGGTGTTCACTCGAACAGCCGCCGCGCGTACCAGTCGCTGGCATCCTGAACGCCGGGCACGGCGAAAAAGTAACCGCCTCCGACTGGTGAGATGTAGTCCACCATAGGCTCGCCGATTAGCCTCGTCTGGTTGGCGACGAATTGGCGAACGAGGTTCTGCTGGAAGCAGTTGAACAGCAATCCCATGTTGAGGTTCCCGGCCAGGTCGATGCCGTTGTCGTAGTTGTACCCGCGGCGGAAGATGCGGCTGTCCTGGGTCGCCTTGGTGCGCGGGTTCGAAAGCCGGATGTGCGCGGTGAGCGGCATGATGTTGCCCTGCGGGTCCTTGGCGAAGTCCAGCACGTCCGTGATGGACTTCGTGCCGAGCATCGCGCCCGACGCGCGGTAACGGCCGATCATGGTCTGCTGCTCGTTCAGGGCCACCCGGTCCCAGAACTCGATGAACATCCGGATGATGCGGAACACGTGATAGGTCCCACCGCGCGCCCACGCGGGTTCATCCGTCTTGTCGGTAACCCACAGCAGCCGGTCCGCGACGTAGGGGTCCACGAGGTCCGGGTTGGCGATCCCGTCCATGTGGCCAAAGTGGTTGCGCGGCACCCCGTTCGGCCGCTGCGGCGCCTGGAACCCATCCATCCGGTATGCGATCTGCATGCCGGCCCGGGTGTGCTTGGCAATGTCCCGGAGCGCGTGGATCGCCGTGTCCGGCTGGCCGGCGCAGATCTGGAGCAGAATGTCGCCCCCGGTGATATCGGGCTGCAGATTGTCGTTGGGGAACGACGTCATCTGGGTCAGCTGATTGGGTTTCTTGGCCGCCAGCCCGAAGGCGGGGTTCTCGAACAGGCTGGCGCCGAGTCCGACCGTGACCGTCAGCCCGTCTGGCGGGATGTCGGGGCCGAGCGTGCCACTGTCGGACGGCGGTGAGACCGTGCCGAGGTCAACCGGCACGCCGCCGTGGGTGAGAAACCCGGCCCGCTTTGTCAGCGTCTGGAGCGTGCCAATCAGCGCACCGCGCGTGTCGGCGGTGACGTTGAAGACCGCGAAGCACGCGGCGGGCGGCGGCGCGTTGGCGATCCCGGCTTGATGGCGGCCGTGGAAGGGGACCGCTGGCAGACGCGCGGACGGGTCGTTGATGATGGCTTTCTGCAGGGCTCCGTCAGCCAGAAGTGGATCAGTGGCACGAGTCGAAGGGTGCTTGCCGCCCCGCTTGCCATCGGCCTCTGCGATGCCCGGCGCGCCGAACGCTCCCGCGGCGCCGACCGCGGCGGCGCCGGTGCGGGTCAAGAACTCACGGCGGTCCAGGCTCATACCTGCACGAATGATCCCATGCCGTGCTTGAGGTGCCAGCTCGCCTCGCTTCGTGCGCCGAGTTGGCGCCTGGGCCGAGCCCGGGGAAGATCGGTTCGCCCTGCGAGCGGCGTGTGACCGCTCTGTGGATCGCCCCGCTAGGTCAACGGCGCAACGTTACCGGTGCTTGTGAGGAGATCCGGGATCGGCGCGAGCGTCTCCAGGGCTGCGCCGACGGCTGCGTCGACCCGCTCGCGCGCGACGGTCGGGAGATCGCTGACAGCGACCCAGGTGCCATTGATCTGGGTCTGACCGACCGCGGCGAGGACCGCGCTCAGCTGCCCATCCGCACGCGCGACCAGCTTCGGCGCGAGCGGATCCAGGACGGGGGCGAGCAGACCCAGGAGCTGCTTGACCGCAAAGACGTCCGCTGTGATCGAAGCGGCGCCGGTCCCGCTCCCGTAGTCGTCATCGCCAGTCAGCGTGTCGCGCGTGGCATCCTCGAGGATCTCGTGCGGGCGCAGGACCCAGTTCGCGAGGCCGTCCTCTGTCACGGGAAGCTCGGTCCCGAGCGGGATCGCTATCAGAGCCTTCACGAGTTGCTGCAGGGTCGCGGTGTCCGCGGCCGCTGCAGTCAGGTTCCCGTCCGTCCACAGATCCAACTCGATCCTGTGAAAGCCAGTGAACTGCGGGCCGGCAGTGCCGTCGAGAAGACCCGCCGCCGTCCCGTCGATCTCGCCACCGAGTTCGCCGAAGCAGCCGTAGGCACCGTCATCCTGGCCGATGTCGAGCCACGCGAGGTGGGCGGTCAACCAGTCCGATTCAGCCTCAACGAGATTGCCGGCGCTGATGGCCCCAGCCAGCGTGCTCACGTCCGCCCGAACCGTGGAAAGCTCCCGGACCACATAGAAGCTTCGATAGGTGACCAGCGGAACGACCTCGGCGTTTTGATAGTCGCAGCCCGCTAGCGACCTCGCGACATTCCCTGACGTGTCCAGCCACTCCACCCCGCACGGTGTCGTCGACAGCGATGCAGCGATGATCTCGTAGAAGTTGTGACGGACCCTGACCGTCCGCGCCGGGGCAGTCAGGAAGCGGGCGGTGACCGAGGTGACCCCGTCTGGGGCCAGTCCAACTAGTGGTGTCGCCACGGTTCCGAGCATCGCGTCCGGGGTTCCGGACAGCCCTGCGCAGGTCTCGACGGGGGTCGCCCGGGGATCGTCACCGCCGACCTCAGCGACACACACCGCCGGCTGTGCGTAGTCGCGACGCAATGACGGCAGCAGGTTACGCTCGACCTGACGCTGACTTGCGGACAAGCAGCGCAGGGGCGCTATTCGGTGGGGAAGGAAGTGCTCGGCCGGGATCGCGTACAACCGACCCCGATCGCCGGCCCGGCCGAGCAACCGAATGCCTGAAGTCACGATCCCCGACGCCGGCAGCCTTGCCTTCAATTTCCGGAGCATGAGCCGGTCATCGACTCGTTGGCCCCGTCGGAACACGCCGTACCTGCGTAGGATCGCCCTCGGGACTGAGCTTCCTTGTGGCGCCACCGTGCCGGGGACAGGGTACGTCGAGCACGGTCGACGCGTCGCACCCGACGCGCCTGATGCCAGCGGACCAGATACAACGGCAAATGCCAGCAGACTGACCAGCGCCGCCGCGACGACGACCGACAACGCGGGGCTACTCCGAGCCGACACAGGACGGAGTCTCCCACAACCCTCTCGGCCGACCCGGGGATGATTCGGCACTTCGCCTGAGGGACCGCACGTCGCGGTTTCGTCGCTCGCGGTCGCGTCAGCAATTCCGGGCGGTCGACTCAGCCCATGAGTCGTCACCGTGAAGGGTCCGACGCAAGCGCGCACTCGTCGGAGAAGGCGTGGCTGAGGGTTAGCCGCTCACCGTTCCGCGCCGGTCTACATGCAACGGGTTGGCGTTCAGCAACGCGCCGAGGCGATACGGCTCCGTCAACGTCGCCGCGAATCCCTCGATGCCCTGCTCGATGTCTTCCGTAGCGAGGTCGGGAGACGGGCCTAAATCGACCCCGAGCACCCGGATGAAGTGCCACTCCTCTCCGTCGCTGACGATGCACTCCCAGAAGTGCTCGCCGTCGCGGGCTCCGGCACGGGCGACCGCGGCTCCGATCCCGCTCGCGCTCCGTCGTGCTTCGAACGCCGCGTGTGCCCGGAGGTCGTCCTCTGACGGGTAGTCGGGGCTGCGGTCGCTGAAACGGTCCGTCATCGCGTGACAAGCTACCGGACCACCGGTGAGCGGGCGGGCGCTCGACTCGGATTCGTCGCGAGAGGGGACTGGGATCCCGGGGCAGTCCGCATCGCCCTTGATAAAGAATTGTTAGCGCGCACATCTCGACGTTTGGCAACAGGCCTGATGGGTAATGACCCGGCTGGACGTGGGAGTAACGGAGGTGGGAGGCCAGACATGACACGGTCGATCCGGTTGGTTGAGGCGCTGCTGGCAGTCGGGAGCGTGGCGCTCGCTCCGGCGGTGGCGCAGGCGACCCCGCGGGCGCACGCGTCAGCGCGGGCGCGGGCGGGACAGGCATCACGCTCGGCGCCGGCGTCGAGCACGACACCCTCGTCGGTGACCGCGATGCCGGGCTCGGCCTCGGCGACGGTCCGCTGGCAGGCCCCGGCGACGGTCGACGGCGCGCCGGTGACCTCCTACACCGTCACCGCCTCAACCGGCCAGACGATGACCGCCGACGAGCCCAACCACTGGGCGATCGTCCCCGGTCTGACCGACGGTACGCCGGTCACGTTCACCGTGACCGCGACGAGCACGGTCGGCACCTCGGCGCCGTCGCCCGCCTCGGCGCCGGTCACGCCCGAGCCGGTGGCGCCACCGCGCGACGTGCTGCGAGGACGCCCAGCAGTCGGTCGCCTACGACAAGTACTCGCTGATCATCGGCGGGCGACGGGTGCTCGTCTGGGCGGGCGAGTTCGACTACTACCGGTTGCCCTCGCCGTCGCTGTGGATCGACCGTCTGGAGGAGATGAAGGCCGCCGGGTTCAACGCGGTCAGCATCTACTTCGACTGGGACTACCACTCGGCTGCGCCCGGGGTCTACAACTTCGGTGGCGTCCGCGACATCAACCTGCTGCTCAACGACGCCCAGCGCGTCGGGCTGTACGTGATCGCCCGGCCGGGCCCGTACATCAACGCCGAGACCGACGCCGGCGGCCTGGCCGGCTGGCTGGCCTCCGAGCCGGCCGGCTCGCGGAACCCCGACCCGCAGTACCTGGCCGCCGCCGACCAGTGGCTGTCGGAGGTCGACCCGATCATCGCCGCCCACCAGATCACCCGCGGCGGCGACGTGATCATGTACCAGATCGAGAACGAGTACGGCTACACCAACCCGCAGGGCGAGGCCTACTTCGGCAACCTCGAGGCCCAGGCCAAGGCCGACGGGATCGACGTGCCGACCTACACCAACGACGTCGGCAGCTTCGCCAACGGCTGGGCGCCCGGGACCCCCGACGCACCCGACCTGATCGGCTCGGACCAGTACCCCGAGGGGTTCGACTGCTCGAACCCCGAACGTGTTCAACAGCCCGCCGGTGCTGACCGGCGACCACGAGCCCGGCATCCCGCTGATGGTCCCCGAGTACCAGGGCGGCTCGTTCGACTCGTGGGGCGGGGTCGGCTACGCCGGGCTGCGCGCAGCTGACCGGGCCGGACTTCGAGAACACGTTCTACAAGTACTACATCGCCCAGGGCGCGACGATGCAGAGCATCTACATGACCGTCGGCGGGACCGACTGGGGGTTCAACCCGGCGCCGTTCATGTACACCTCCTACGACTACGGCTCGCCGATCTCCGAGCCGGGGACGCTGTCGTCCAAGTACCCCGAGCTCAAGCTGGTCGGGGAGATGTCGCAGGCGCTCCCGGACCTGACGATGACCGACCAGGTCACGCCGCCGGCGATCCCCGGGCTGACGACGTTCGAGGAGCGCAACCCGGTCACCGGAGCGACATTCCTGTACCTCGGCAACGACGGCAGCGCGCCGGTGACCGCGACGCTGCCGCAGCGGCCAGCCGGTCACGGTGCCCTCCCATGAGGCCAAGTTCCTGGTCTCCAACGTCACGCTTCGGCAGCCAGGACCTGGTGGCCACGACCTCGGAGCTGGTCACCCAGCTCACGATGGCGCGTGGGCGCGACGTGGCGCTGCTGGATGGCGACTCCGGCGCCCGGGGCAGACCGTGCTGTCCTACGCGCACAAGCCGACCGTGCGCGTCCTATCCGATCCGTCGGGCACGGCGATCACGTGGCACTGGGACCCGTCCTCGCGCCAGCTGACGCTGCACTACACCCACGACGGCCTGGACCGAGGTGTCGATCACGCTCGGGCCGCTCCCGCCTGGACCTGCTACTGGCCGACGCCGGCACCGCGGGCCAGTTCTGGGTGGAGCACACCGCCGGCGGTCCGCTGCTGGTCCGCGGGTCCTCGCTGGTGCGCACCGCCGCCGTCAGCGGCGCGCCGGGCGGTGCTGACCGGCGACACGTCGGCCGCCGGGCCGATCACCGTCTGGGCGCCACCGGCGGTGCGCGGGCTGGCCTGGGACGGCGCGGACGCTGGCGGCGGGAGCGCGCACGCGGCGGCGCGCTGACCGGGCGGCTGCCTGGGCCGCCGTCGAGCATCGCGCTGCCGTCGCTGCGGCAGGGCTGGCGCTTCGCCTTCGAGTCGCCCGAGCGCCTGCCGGGCTTCGACGACTCCAGCTGGCCGGTGGCCGATCATCAGGTCACCGACAATCCGATCCAGCCGACTTCCACGCCGGTGCTCTACGCCCAGGACTACGGATTCGACCACGGGTTCGTCTGGTATCGCGGGCACTTCACCGCCACCGGGAACGAGAGCGCGATCGCGTTGACCGCCGACACCGGGCCGTTCGGGTCCTTCGCGGTGTGGCTCAACGGCCACTATCTCGGCTCGGCGACGACGCAGACCGCGACCCACCCGTTCGCCAACATGGACGACACGACCGTCAGCCAGACGTTCAGGTTCCCGGCAGGCGCGATCCGGCCGGGCACGGACAACGTCGTCTCGGTGCTGGCCGAGAACATGGGCCAGGACGAGTCGTTCGCGAACTCGCTGCAGCTGGACTCCGACAAGACGCCGCGGGGGTTGGAGAGCGCCAGCGCTGAACGTGTCCAGCGGCACCGCGCCCGCGGTCACCTGGCGGCTGCGACGGCGCCTCGGCGGCTCAGGTGGCGCGCGACCCGGTTCGCGGCCCGACCAACCCGGCGGGGCTGTTCGGCTCGAACGCCGGCTGGGCGCTGCCGTCCTATCCGGACGGGTCGTGGACCCCGGTCGAGCCTGCCCGACGCGTGGGCCGCACGCTCGGTGCCGCCGGGCGTCGGCTGGTACCGCACGCACTTCGCGCTGCACGTCCCGTCCGGGGTGTGGGCGCCGCTCGGCCTGAAGCTGACGCCCCCGGGCGGCGGCACGCCCGGACCCGGGGCGGCCAACTTCCAGGCGCTCATCTACCTCAACGGCTGGCTGATCGGCCGCTACATCAACAACCTGGGGCCCCAGAACACGTTCTACCTGCCGCAGGGCCTGCTGCGGACCGACGGCGACAACACGCTGGCCATCGCCGAGTGGAGCCTGGCGCCGGGCGCCGGCGGGCTCGGCCAGGTGTCGCTGGTGCCCTACGAGATCGAACGCGGGGGGATCCCGGTGCGCGACGTGGTAAGCCCCGGCTGAGCGTCCGACGCCGTCAACAGGACGCGCTGGACGAACGCGGTCACGTTGTGTTCAAGCGCTAAGGAAGGCCATGTCGAACGAAACACCCCGGCGGCTCGTAAAGGTCGTCGACAACACGCTGCCGCAGGTGGCACCGGAGAGCCTGCCGCGGCCCGAGGTCGATGTCGGACAGATCTGGATCGCGCGGCCCGACAAGGGCCCGGACGTGGCCGTCCTGATCATCGAGGTCCGCGCGGATCACGTGCAGGCCCTACTTTGCAGCGAGGACGACGGTCTCGGGACCGAGACCGACGCTGTGCTCGAGCCTCGGCTCGTGGGCTACCAGCATCCGTTGCTCATCCACGGCGATGTGGCCGGGGCGATTCTGAGAGCGCGTCTGGTGGGATCTCCCGGACGAATCGATCGAGGCGTCGTGCGACGCATCGTTCTGCGTGGCCACGGTTTGGACTTCTACTCGCGCGACCTGGGGCGGGGGACACCGATGGTCAGCGAGTCCGATCCACGCTGGGACGCGAAGCCGGAGAGGGTAAACCAGCTCCGGACGGTGAAGGCGGGTGCGAGCGAGCTCGGTCTGAAGGTCTACCCGCTCACGCCTTGACCGCTACACGCCCGGTGTAGTCGATCCGGCTGAGCAGAATTGGCTCCCCGGCGAAGTAATCGTCGACCGCCTTGCGCACGCCGGCAAAGTGACCGTAGTCGTCGACGATCAGGACGCCGCCACGCTGAACACGTGGATACAGCTCGACGAGCTCGTGACGCGTCGACTCGTACCAGTCAGTGTCGAGCCGGAGCAGCGCGATTCGGTCGGGCGCCGAGCGCGCGATCGTGTCCTCCACGAGGCCCTCCACGTACGTGACGCGGTCGGGCGGATAGCCCGTCGAAGCCATCGCTGCCCGTACCTCGGACAGTGTCAGCCCGGTGGTGTGCGATGCGTTGTTGACTTCTTCGAGTGCGCCGGCCGTCATCGTCTGTCCCGCGAAGTCAATGTCGTGCTCGCCGGCGGGTGGCATCGTCCCGAACGTGTCATATAGCCACACGCTGCGGTCACTGACACGGAGGCGCATGAGCGTCAATGCGACGACCATCGAGCTGCCGCCACGCCACACGCCGCACTCGACGAAATCGCCGGGGACATCGCGCCTGACCACGTACTCGACAGCGTCAGCGAGCGCCAGGACCCGCTCGATCGACGTCTGCGTGTATGGGGACACTCGCGCGAACAACGCGCGGTGCTCGGGAGACAGGTCGGCATAGGCGAGCGAATCCGACCGGCGGAGCTCGTATCCGAGCACGCCGAGCGCGCGCGCCCCGGCAGACCGGAGCCGGTTGAGGGGGGCCTCGGGAACGATCGCCGGATCATACGAAGGGCTCGGACGGCTCGACGAGCGGCTCGTGGACGACACGACGACGAGCACGAGCAATACTGGCTAGCCCTACCATCCAAAGTCCGGCCCACCGGCTGTTCACGGGGCGCCGACCGGTTCAGGCTGTGCATCATGATCAAGGCGCATCTCACCCACCGCCATCCGTCGGTGCAGCACGCGACGGCTCGTGCGCGCGACCGGCCAGGTGGCCGCACGATTGGCTGTCGCCACAGGCACGGTGGCAGATTGACGCGACAATTCCTTCCAGCATGAGGGCGAAGCTTTGCCTCCTAAGCCTGGCGGGCATCGCCGCCGGAATCGGCGCCACGTGGCTGGCGGCTCATGCCGGCGCCTATCGGCCGACCGAGCCCGGGCCGGTCGAGACGCTGCTCGTCGGCGCGTCGCTGATCGGCTGCGGACTGGCCTCGTGGCGGGCGAGGCCGGCGAACCGGCTCGGTCCGGTGATGGTGTTGACCGGCTTTTTCTGGTTCGCGGGATTGCTCAGCGAGGCGACGAGCGCACCGCTGTACACGATCGGCGTCGCGATCGAGTACGTGTTCCTGTGCGGATTCATCTACATCGTTCTGTCGTTCCCGTCAGGGCATCTGCGGGGGAGAGCTGACAAGGCGATCATCGTGAGCGCGGTCGCGGGCTCCGGCTTGCAGTTGGCCGCGATGCTGTTCGGGAGCGGGTCGGGGCTGCGCTGCGGCGGAGGCTGCGGGGACAACCTGATCCAGATCTTCCACGACAACGGACTGGCGCTCGCCCTGCTCAGCCTGCAGCGAGCGCTCGGCGCGATCCTGACTCTGACCGCGGTCGCCCTGCTGACGACCCGGTGGCTGCGCGCCAGCGCTCCGCAGCGACGCGAGGTCACGTGGGTGCTACTGGCGGGAAACGCGACTCTGCTCGCGCTCGCGGTCACGGTCGTCGACGACCTGCTCGGCAACCCGCTCAGCTCGGGCCCGGCCAAAGTCTGGTTCCTAACGCTCGCGCTCGTGCCGATCGCGGTGCTGGCAACTTTCGTGCGGCGGCGGCTCGCCCGCGGGAGCGTGGCCGGGCTCGTCGTCCGGCTGGGCGCGCCGGCTGAGTCCGCCGACCTTCGTGCGGCGCTGGCCGGGGCGCTCGGCGATCCTTCGCTCGAGCTGGCGTACTGGTTCCCTGCCGAGGCCCGCTACGTCACCGCCGACGGGCGCCCGATGCAGGAGCCCGGCGCCGACAGCGGCAGGCTCTCGACGTTCGTGCAGCGCGACGGCACGCCGATCGCGATGCTCGTGCACGACTCCGCGCTCGAGCACAACTCGGGTCTCGTGCAGTCAGTGTGCGCCGCCGCGGGGCTCGCGCTCGAGAACGAGCGCCTCCAGGCGGAGCTCCGCGCGCGCCTGGTCGAGCTCAACGCCTCCCGGGGGCGGCTGGTCGAGGCCACCGACTCCGAGCGCCGCCGGATCGAGCGAAACCTCCACGACGGAACGCAGCAGCGACTCGTCTCGATCGCAATGTCGCTCGGGCTGCTCGAGTCGAAGCTGTCCCCCGATCAACGGGGCGCGGCGCCGATCGTGCAGGAGGCGCGCTCGGCCCTGGCGCTTGCGCTCGAGGAGCTGCGCGAGCTGACGCAGGGCATCCATCCGACGCTGTTGGTCGAGCGCGGGCTTCCGGTGGCGCTGGAGGAGCTCTGCCGCCGCGCCGGGCTGCCCGCCCACCTCAACGTCGACCTCGACGCCCGGCTCCCCGACCAGGTCGAGACCGCCGCCTACTACTTCGCCAGCGAGGCCCTCAGCAACGCCGCCAAGCACTCGCACGGGAACGAGGTCAGAGTCAACGTCGCCTACGACGGGCGCACGCTGACCGTCGAGATCGCCGACGACGGAATCGGCGGCGCGGCCGTTGGGGGGTGGGCGGGCTCGGGTTCAGGACTGCGCGGCCTGGCCGATCGCGTCGAGGCGCTCGGCGGCCAGTTCACCGTGTCGAGTCCGCCGGGGCGCGGCACCCGTTTGCGGGCAGAGATCCCATGCGCGTAGTGGTCGGCGATGACGCGGTGATCCTTCGAGAGGGACTGGCCCGGCTGCTCGAGGAGGCGGGGTTCGAGGTCGTTGGCGTGGCCGCCGACGCCGAGGAGCTTCTCGAGCTCGTCGACCGGGCCGAGCCGGACGTCGCGATCGTCGACATCCGCATGCCGCCCACCCACACCGACGAGGGTCTGAGGGCGGCGAAGGCGATCCGGGAAGCCCACCCGGCGATCGGCATCCTCGTGCTTTCCCAGCACGTCCATGCCCGGTACGCGATCGAGCTTCTGTCGATCGGCACCGACGGCATCGGCTACCTGCTCAAGGAACGCGTCGCCGACCTCGACGAGCTGTCGGCGAGCGTGCGCCGCGTCGGCCACGGGGGCTCGGTACTCGATCCGGCGGTGGTCCGCCAGCTGGTCGGCCGCCGCCGGCAAGCCGACAACCCGCTCGAGCAGCTCACCGACCGCGAGCGCGAGGTGCTGGCGCTGATGGCCGAGGGCCGCTCGAACAGGGCGATCGGCGAGCGGCTGTTCGTCTCCGAGCACACCGTCGAGAAGCACATCAAGAACATCTTCGGCACGCTGCAGCTGCCGGTTTCGTCCGACGACCACCGGCGGGTGCTGGCGGTCGTCACCTACCTCGCCTCCGAGTAGCGAGGCGGGGCCGCTCGCGCGCACCGATCGCGATCTGGCCGATCGAGCCGCCGTCCCGGCCACGGCCTGACGGGGCGCCCCGGCTGCGCATCCGGACATCGGGACCGGGAGGCACGTTGCGCGTGCGGGCGCCCGACCAAGACTGACGGACGGGACGGGGTCTCAGACGCGGTAGCGCTCGGTGACCGCGGCGAGCTGGCCCGCGAGCTCGTTGAGCGTCTCGGCGGCCAGCTGGGACTGGTGCGCGCCGTCGAGGAACTGGGTGGTGCCCTCGTTGACGTTGTTCATCGCCTGCGCGATCTGCTCGATGCCGACGCTCTGCTGCTGAGCCGAGGCGGCGATCTGCTGGGCCGCGGCGAACGACTCCTGGATCGTGTCCGAGAGGCTGCGGATCCCGTCGCCGGCGCGACCGGTGAGCTCGAGGCCCTGCTCGACGACCTTCGTGCCCTCCTGGCTGGCGGAAACCGCCGCGGAGGTGGCGGTCTGGACGTCGCCGAGGATCGACTCGACCTGCGCGGTGGCGGCCTTGGACTGCTCGGCGAGCTTGCGGACCTCCTCGGCGACGACCGCGAAGCCCTTCCCGTGCTCGCCCGCCCGGGCGGCCTCGATGCTGGCGTTGAGCGCGAGCAGGTTGGACTTGTCCGCAAGGCCGTTGACGGTGGCGGTGATCTCGCCGATCTGTTGGGTCCGCTCGGACAGCGTGACGATGTCGCGCGCGATCGCGTCCACGCGCTCGCGGATCTCCTCCATCGCACTCGTGATCGCGCTGACCGCGGTCGTGGCCTCGTTCGAGACCTGGAGCGAGTCGCTGGCGCGGTCGGCGACCTCGCTGGCCATGTTGGCCGTGTCCTCGGCGGCGAGGCGCAACTCGTTGACCGTGGTCGACGTCTCGGCGATCGCGGTCGACTGGCGGCTCGCGCTCTCGGTGTGGCGGCTCACGGACGCGAGGATCGCCGCGGTCGAGCCGCCCATATCCTGGACGCCAGCCTGGATGTGGCTCGAGATCTGCGCGAGGCCGCTGACCATGCTGTTGAGGCTCTCTGACAGACCGTCCAGGTCCGCGCTGCCGTCGGCGCTGACCGATGCCCTCAGATCGCCGTCGGCGACCTTGGCCGCGAACTCGGAGTAGTGGCGTACCGAGGCCTGGAGGGCCTCGCGCGAGGCGCGCTCCACCTGGGCCGAGTCGGCCAGCTGGCGGTGACGCTCCTCGGTGAGTTCGCGCAGGCGCATCAACGCAAGGCCGAAGCGGGCGCCGGCGGCGACGAGCGTCGCGGTGGCGAAGCCGAGCGCGATCTGGTTGATGTGGTTCAACGAGCCGACGAACAGGATCAGCAGCGCAAGGCCGGCGGCGACCCCGGGGATCACGAACCCTGAGCTCGTCTCCTTGAGCTCGCTCTCGGCCGGTCGCGGCGATCCGACCCACACCGACAGGGAGAACAGGAACAGCGACGCGGGCCAGGCGATCGAGTTCCAGAAATAGCCGAAGTGCGTGGCGCCGATCCCGTTGTCGAACAATGCACAGATGTCGCCGATCGCGTTGAAGAGGCTGGCGGCGGCCATCAGATACCAGCGTGTGCGCCGCCTGGCGGGCACGAGCGCCGCGGCTCCGAGCGTGAGGATCAGCAGCAGGATGTCCCCGACCGGGTAGATCAGGTTCCACGCGACCGTCACCGAATCGTCGCCGGCAGCCCTCTGGATCGCCCCGAACGCAAACGCGGCGAACGCCGTGGCGCAGGTGAGGGTCGCGACAACTCCGTCGAGGTAGTTGGCGGACGTGAACTTCCGGACCTCCTGGCGCATCAGCATCATCACGCCGACGTATGCCAGCGGGAAGAAGCCGACCCACAGATAGTTCGCCAGGACCGGGGTGGGGGCGTTGGCGTTGTGGATTCCCTCGTAGGTCATCGCGAAGTCGCCGAGCGCCCACAGGCACATGCCGGTGCCGAGCGCCAGGCAGAAGCCGCGATCCTTCGGGCTGACCGCCGCCCTCACGAGCACGAGCAGGCTCGCGAGCAGCTCGTACGAGGCCGTGCCCCAACCGTCGAGCCAGTTCGTACTGGCGCCGTTGGCGCGGACGATCAGCGACACCGCGTAACCGATCAGGATCAGAGCGAGAAGCCCATAGAAGGCCTTGACGCCCCCGCCGGCCTGCTCCGGGCGCTCCGCCAAGGCCCGCCCGGGCCGTGACGGGGTCGACCGCCGGCTCGGGCGCGCCGTGCTCTCAGAAACTCTTCCGTCTAGATGCCCCATCGGGCATGACCTCCCGCCGATTACTCCGTTTTGCTGAGTTATCGGCCGGGGCAATCCCCTCTGTAGGCCGCTGTCCTACGTCAGACAGACAGGCACGCGCGCCCTGGCTCAGTCCGCGTCGGTTGCGAGGATCACATCGGAGGCCTTGACGATCACGGTGACCTGGCTGCCCTCCTGAAGTCCCAGGTCGGCCACGGCCTCAACGGTGATCGACGCGACCAGGCGCTGACCCGCGACGTCGAGGACGACGTTTGCGATCGCCTCGCCCTTGTTGATGCCGGTCACCGTGCCGGCCAGCTGGTTCCGCGCGCTTAGCTTCACCTGCTCCTCCTGATATTTGGGTAGCTTCACAAAAGGACTGACTCACCCAGAACCGTCGCAGAGGAGAACAACCGTGTCCAGCAACGTCTCAGAGAGGCAAGCTCGCGAGGTCGCCGAGGCGGCGCGCGAGTCGGAGTGGAAGCTGCCCAGCTTCGCCAAGGAACTGTTTCTCGGCAACTTCCGCCTGGATCTGATCCACCCCCAGCCGCGGCTCGATCCCGCCGCGATCGAGAAGGGCGAGCGGTTCCTGGCGCAGCTGCGCGAGTTTCTGGAGGCGGAGGTCGATCCGCTCGAGATCGAGCGCGAGGCGCGGATTCCCGAGCCGGTGATCGACGGTCTCAAGCGGCTCGGCGCGCTCGGGATGAAGGTCCCCGAGGAGTACGGCGGCCTCGGCCTCTCGCAGGTGTACTACAACCGCGCGCTCGCGCTCGCCGGGGTCTGGCACGGGGCGCTGTCTGCGCTGTTGAGCGCGCACCAGTCGATCGGCGTGGCAGAGCCGCTGCAGCTGTTCGGGACCGAGGAGCAGAAGCGCAAGTGGCTGCCGCTCGTCGCCAAGGACCACATCAGCGCGTTCCTGCTGACCGAGCCCGATGTCGGGTCGGACCCGGCGCGGCTGGCCGCGACCGCAAAGCCCATCGACGGCGGCTACGAGCTGACCGGGCTGAAGCTGTGGGCGACGAACGGCTCGATCGCCGACATCGTCGTGGTGATGGCGCAGGTCCCCAAAGGCGACGGCCACCACGGCGGGATCAGTGCATTCGTCCTGCCTTACGACAGCGATGGCGTGACCGTGGAGCACCGGAACGCGTTCATGGGCCTGCGGGGGATCGAGAACTCGGTGACGCGGCTCGATCACGTGTTCGTGCCCGAGGAGAACCGGATCGGGCGCGAGGGAGATGGGCTGAAGATCGCGCTGACCACGCTCAACACCGGGCGCCTGGCGCTGCCGGCGATCTGCGTGGGAATGGCGAAGTGGTCGACCAAGATTGCGCGCGAATGGTCCGGCGAGCGGGTCCAATGGGGCCGGCCGATCGGCGAGCACGACGCGGTCGCGCAGAAGCTCGCGTTCATCGCGGCGAGCGCGTTCGGCCTCGAGGCGATGCTGGACGTCGCCAGCCGCCTGGCCGACGACAAGTCCGGCGACATCCGCATGGAGGCCGCGATCGCCAAGCTGTACGGCTCCGAGATGGGGTGGCAGGTGCTCGACGAGCTGATCCAGGTCCGCGGCGGCCGTGGCTACGAAACCGCCGCGTCGCTCAAGGCCCGCGGCGAAAAGCCGGTGCCGGCCGAGCAGGCGCTGCGCGACATGCGGATCAACCGGATCTTCGAGGGCTCGACGGAGATCATGCACCTGCTGATCGCGCGCGAGGCGGTCGACCAGCACCTGAAAATCGCCGGCGATCTGCTCGAGCCGGGCGGTGAGCTCAAAGACCGGCTCGCATCCGCCGGCAAGGCCGGGTTGTTCTACTCCAAGTGGCTGCCGCAGCTCGCGATCGGCAAGGGGCAGGTGCCGAACTCCTACGACGAGTTCGGCGAGCTCGCGCCGTATATGCGGTTCGTGGAGCGGTCCTCGCGCAAGCTGGCGCGCTCGACGTTCTACGGGATGACTCGCTGGCAGGCCAAGCTCGAGTACAGGCAGCGGTTCCTAGGCCGGCTCGTCGACATCGGCGCCGAGCTGTTCGCGATGGCCGCGGCGGCGGCGTACGCAGACACGATGGGGCGCGAGCACCCCGACCGCCGGACCGAGGCCCAACAGCTGGCAGAGCTGTTCTGCACGCAGGCCAAGCGGCGCGTCGAGACGCTGTTCGGCGAGCTTTGGAGCAACGACGACGACGCCAACCGCGTGGCGGCGGCACGCGTGCTCGACGGCCGCTACCGCTGGCTCGAGGAGGGAATCATCGATCCCTCGGGCGAGGGCCCGATGATTCCCGAGGAGGTCAAGCAGCCCGTGCCGTCGCCCGTTGCATGAGCCAGTCGGTCAGCTCGGCAGCGGGTACGGGCCGGCTCAGGTAGTAGCCCTGCGCGAGTGTGCACCCGAGCTTTGAGAGCTGATCCCAGGCCTCCTCGGTCTCGACGCCCTCGGCCACCACATGGAGGCCGAGGTTGCGCGCGAGATCGATCGTCGAGCGGACGATCACGGCGTCGTTGTCGCTGTCGGCCATGTTCATCACGAACGAGCGGTCGATCTTGATCTCGTTGACGGGCAACTGGCTGAGATAGGCCAGCGATGAATAGCCGGTGCCGAAGTCGTCGATCGAGAGCGCGACTCCCATCGCCGACAGCTTGTCGAGCACGCGCTTGGTCCGGACCGGGTCCGACAGCATCGTCGACTCGGTGATCTCGAGCTCGAGCAGCGACGGGTCGACGCGCCGCTTCTTGAGGAGGCGCTTGACCTGATCGGGGAACTCGGAGTCGAGTAGGTTGCGGACGCTGAGGTTGACGGCGACGCTGAGCGTCATGCCCGCGCGCTGCCACGCGCGGCACTGGCTGAGCGCCTCGTCGAGCACGTACAGCGTGAGCGGCTTGATCAGCCCCGTCTGCTGGGCGAGCGGGATGAACTCGTCCGGGCCGACAAGGCCGCGCGTCGGGTGGTTCCAGCGCAGGAGCGCCTCGACCGACTCCACCGAGCCGTTCGCGAGCTGCGCCTTGGGCTGGTAGTAGAGCACGAGCTCGCGCTGCTCGATCGCGCGCCGCAGCTCTGAGACGAGCGTCAGCCGCGCCGGGTCGGACTCGTTGCGGGACTTCTCGTAGAAGGCGAAGCCGCCCTTCTCCTCCTTGGCGCCGTACATCGCGACGTCGGCGTGGCGGAGCAGCGTGTCGACGTCCTCGCCGTGGTGAGGGAACATCGCGATTCCGATGGAGGCCTCTGCTGGCAGGCCCAGACCGTCGATCGTCACCGGCTGCTCGAGCGCGGCGCGGATCTTCTCGATCACCACGACCACGTCACGCTCGCTCCCCGGCTTTGAGATGAGCACGCCAAACTCGTCGCCGCCGAGTCTGGCCACGGTGTCGGAGGAGCGCAGGATCCCGCGCAGGCGCTTGCCGATCTCGACCAGCAGGGCGTCGCCGGCGTGGTGGCCGAGCGAGTCGTTGACGTCCTTGAAGCGGTCGAGGTCCATCATCGCCACCGCCACCTGCGCACCCTCGCGGTCGGCGATCGCGATCGCCTGCTCGATCCGGTCGCGGAACAGGGTGCGGTTGGGGAGGCCGGTGAGGCCGTCGTGGAGCGCCTGGTGCTCGTTGATCTCGGCCTGGCGCAGGAGCGCGTCCTGGGCGGCCTTGCGCTCGGTGTCGTCCTGGACCATCACGATTCCGAACGAGGGGTGCCCATCCGGCTCGCGGACGATCGAGAACGAGGCACCGACCCACACGACCGAGCCGTCCCGGCGGTTCAGCCGAGTGTCGATCCGGAGCGAGTTGGATTCGCCGGCGAACAGCTCCGCGACCGCCATCGACACCCGCTCGTGCTCCTCGGGATCGAGGTACTCGGCGATATGGGTTCGGACCTGGTCGGCGTTCTCGAGCCCCAGCATCGCGCACATCGCCGGATTGGCGTCGACGATCTGGCCGTCGTCGCTCAAGGTCATCACGCCGGTGATCGCGCCGTGGTAGATCGCCTCGAATCGCGCGAGCGCGTCGACCTGCCGGCGCTTGGCCTCGAACTCGGCGGCGCGGCTGACGCCTTCGGACAGGACGCCGGCGAGGAGCTCGAGCGTCTGGCGATCCTCCTCGCCGAGCCGCTCGTCCTCGGAGGTGCTCATCACGCTGAGCGCGCCGACGGGCCGCTCGCCGGCGAACAGCGGCACGCAGATGTGCGAGCGATCGCCCATCTTCGCGCGGATCTGTGAATTGAGGCGGGGGTCGTCCTCGGCGTACTCGATCAGGAGCGGTCCGCGAGCCGCGATCGCGAAGCGGGAAACGGTCTGGCTCATCGGGCGCCGGGCGTTCAAGAAGCCCGAGGCGATTCCGCACGCGGCCCGCGTGACGATGTCATCGTCCTCGATCAGGCTGATCATCGCGCCCTCGGCCCGCGTGAGCGCCTGAGCGCGCTCGACGATCACCTGCATGACTTGGTCGAGATCGCCCGACGCAGCAGCGGAGATGTCGCGCTGGGTGGCGATGATGCGCTCGAGCCGGCTCGCCTTGTCCTGGACCTCCTGATCGGCGATGATCGTCTGGGTGACGTCCTCGACCATCGCGATCGCGACCTGCGAGGACTCGGCCGCGCTGGCGTCGCTCCATACGCTGACCCGGACCCAGATCGCCTCCCCGTCCTTGCGAACGTACCGCTTCTCGTACTGATAGGAGGGGCGCTCACGGTCGAGGAGCTCCTGAAAGAGACCCTTGGAGACGTCCACGTCCTCGGGGTGGGTGAACGCGGTGAAGCTCATCCCCACGAGCTCCCCGGGGTCGTAGCCGAGCAGCCGCTCGATCGCGGGGTTGGCCTCGACCGTCCGGCCGTCAGGCCCGACGCTGATGATGCCGACCGAGGCGCGCTCGAACAGCATCCGGAAGCGCTCGTTCTCGCGCGAGTTGGTCCTCCGCATGGTCGTCTATATCGGTCGGTTAACCGGTTTACTTAGCCGCCAGGGCACATCGGCGGACGTACGGCTCCGGTCGCCATACACTCGCGCCATGGCAACTTCGACCGGCACGAGCAAGCCCGGGCGGTTCGAGGCGGTGCACGCCGACGCCAGCGAGCAGATCGCCCGCGAGATCAGGATGTACATCGAGCGCGGAGGCCTACTGCCGGGCGACCGGATCGGCACGGAGCACGAGCTCGCGAGGGAATTCGGGGTCAGCCGGCCGACTCTGCGCGAGGGGCTGCGCCGGCTGGCCGGATCGCACCTGATCCGCGTCCAGAAGGGCCGCACCGGTGGCGTGTTCGTGGAGAACACGCCGAACGGTGGCATCGGCCGTCACGTGAGCGAAGCGATCGCGGCGATGCTCGAGTCCGACAGCGTGACGCTGGACGAGCTGCTCGAGGCCCGGATGTTCCTCGAGGTGCCACTCGCGGGGCTGGCTGCCGAACGGTCCGACGAGGCGACCATCGTCGCGCTCATCGAGGCGATCGCCGTGGCGGGGGGCAAGGATCCCGCCGGCGACGAGTTCCGCCTCGCCGACGCCCGGTTTCATCAGACGATCGCGGCCACAGCCGGGAACGACCTGCTGGTCACCTTCACCCGCTGGATCCTCGATGTGCTCCAACCGTCGCTGATCGAGCACGTGGGGAGCGCGATCGACGCCGATCTGATCATCAGCCAGCACCAGGCGATCGTGCGGGCGATCCGCCGGCATCAGCGAGGCGCGGCCGAGCGCGCGATGCGAAAGCACATCGAGTACATGGTCGCGGTGCTCGAATCTGTTGACGCCGGCTAGAGCGCCGCTGGACTGCGCGCGGTGCGGCGGTCCTGGGACCGGGGGCGGACCAACCGCACCGCGCAGTTCACCCTGGTTACAGTCAGGGCGAAACCTCCTCGTAATAGCGGCCGCGCGTGTTGGGGCTGAACTGGACGACGATCGCGGCCAGGACGAGGAAACCAGAAACCACCAGCATCGCCTCCAGCACCGTCATGTTGGGGATCTGGGGTGCAATCACGAGCACGCCGATGCCGCCGCCGAGGTGACCGACGCCGTCGACCAGGCCGAAGCCGGTCACTCGGGCCCGCGTGGGGAAGCTCTCGGTGGAGAGCGTGTAGGTCATCGGCACCCAGATGTTGAAGCCGAAGAACACGATCACAGAGCCGACGAAGGCGATCGTCAGGCTGGTCGTTCCGGCCTCGGCCACGATCACGCCGCCGATCACTGTGATCACCGCGCCGATCGGAAGCCAGTGCTTGCGCTCGAGCCGGTCGGCGAACGCCACCGCGAACAGCGCGCAGGCCAGGAACCCGAATGCTCCGACCGCCGTGATCAAGCCGGCCTCCGGCGGCGGGTACTTGAGCGCGACCAGCATCGACGTGAATCCGGCCGAGAATCCGAACACGGTCACGTACGCAAGGAACCACACCGCGAGCAGCGTGATCACACGGCGCGTGTACATCCGGTTGCTGAACAGCGCCCCGAACGCCAGGCTGCTCTGCGGAGTCGTCTGGTCGACCGGGACGTCGTCGGGCGGGGCCGGCAGCGGCCCGTGCTTGGCGGCGACGACCTCCATGTCGCTGACGACCTTGTCGGCCTCGTCCAGCCGTCCCTTCCCGACCAGCCAACGAGCCGACTCGGGCAGCTCAAGGCGGAGCAACACGCCGATCGCCGCGAGCAGCGCGCCGACCGCGTACATCCACCGCCACCCGTCGGTGAAGCCAGGCCCCGCCTGCGCGAACGAGATACCGTGCGGCCACGGCGCGGGTGTCGTGGTCAGGAACAGTCCGAGCCAGATCCCGAGCAGCGCGCCCAGCGAGGACATGATGAAGATCACCGAGATCCACCGGGCCCGGTTGCGGCGCGGAGCTACCTCGCCCATGTACGTGTTGACGATCGCCAGGTCGGCGCCGACGCCGATTCCGGTGATCACGCGGGCCAGCACGAACTGGGTGTAGTCGGGGGCGAGCGCGTTGTATAGAGAGCCCAGGCCGGTGAGGAGCATCGTGAACAGCAGCATGTTGCGCCGCCCGATGCGGTCCGAGATCGGGGCAAGCGCGAGCGCACCGACCACGTAACCGGCCAGGTTGAGCACGACCGGCACACGCAGGGTGGTGACAGCATTGGCGGGGGTGCACCCATGCTTGAGTGCCACGCAGCTCTGGATAAACGACACGTTGATGTCGAACACGTCATAGAACGCGAACAGGAAGCCGGTCCCGATGATCCCGATGAACATGAACGGCATCGACCACACGTTGATCCGGTCGAGCCGCGCCAGAATCGACTTCGGAGTTTGCGCGTCCGCCGGCTGCGACGCGACCGTGCGCAGCTGCCGTCCACCAATGGAGGTAGAACTCATCCGTACACCCTCGCTTTCCTCGTCTCGGGTCTTTCGTACCCACCGCGTTTGCAAGAGAAACCGCCTAATCAATTCGCTTGGTAAGCGCCGTATGAGCAATTCATTTGACAAATACGCCGAGTCGGACGGGGTGAGATGAAGCTCGAGGGGCGCACCGTCGTGGTCACCGGCGCGGCGGGAGGAATCGGCCGCGCGCTGGCCCTGCGCTGCGCCGCTGAGGGCGCGCGCGTCGCCGCGACCGACATCCAGGCGGACGGGCTCGCACGCGTCGGCGACGAGCTCGGCGCGGGTCATCTGGCGGTGGCGGCCGACGTCACCGACGAGCAGGCGCTCGGGAGCCTGCTCTCACGGGTGGAATCCGAGATCGGCCCGGTTGAGGTGTTCTTCGCCAACGCCGGCGTGGCGATCGGCGAGGATCCCGTCGGCACGCCCGACGAGGTCTGGGACCTGGCGTTCAACGTCAACGTGCGCGCCCACATCCTCGCGGCGCGGCGGCTGGTGCCGGACTGGCTGGAGCGCGGCGAGGGCTACTTCGTCGCGACCGCATCGGCCGCCGGACTGCTGACGCAGATCGGCTCGGCGCCGTACGCGGTCACCAAGCACGCCGCGGTGGCGTTCGCCGAGTGGCTGTCAGTCACCTACGGGGACCGCGGGATCCGGGTCAGCTGCCTGTGCCCGATGGGCGTGAGGACCGCGATGCTCCAGGGCGAGGAGCTGAGCCATCGGGTGGTGAAGGCGGCCGGCGCCGTGCTCGAGCCCGAGGAGGTCGCCGGCGTCGTCGTCGAGGCGATCGACCAGGAGCGGTTCCTGATCCTGCCCCATCCGGAGGTGCTGACGTTCTTCCAGCGCAAGGCCATGGACTACGACCGGTGGCTCGCGGGGATGCGACGCTTGCAGTCCGGGCAGGCGTGAGGCTTCGGCCGCACACCCGCCCCACGGCCCGGGCGCTTCCGCATGGACAGTCGTGCGTACTGGATTGGGCGCGAGGGCCGTAGGCCGGGCGCCGCGGCCTCGCTCACAGCTTGGTCGAGGGTCCACGGATACCGTCAGGACGGGGTTGCACGGCCCCAGGGACGCCGCCACAGGCGGCCCCTGAATACCTGCATAGTCTGACAACGGACATGGAGACCAACGACCACGTCATTTCATGCATGTGGGGCATGCGTGCGCTGACACGATCCACCTTGCCGGCGCCGAATGTCATGCCGTGCAGGTCCGCCGGCACCGCGCGCGGCCGAAGCCCCACTTGTGATTTGATCGCCGGTGCGATGAGGGAGAGTGCTCGTTGATCGTGCGCTGGGGCCTCGAGGCGCTGCCCGGCGTCCTCGACGAGCTGTCCGTGCGCGACCCGCTGCTGGTCAGCACCGAGCGCTGGCGTGACCTCGACCTTCCGGTGACACGGCGCTTCTACGGCGCCCAGTCGCACGCGGAGGTCGCCGGGGTGCGGGCGGCGATCGAGGCGAGCGCCGGCGCGGACGGGCTCGTCGCGCTCGGCGGCGGGAGCGCGATCGACACCGCCAAGGCCGGCTCAAGCGAGACCGGGCTGCCGATCGTCTCGATCCCCACGACCTACTCCGGCGCAGAGTGGACCCAGGGCTTCGGGATGCGCGACATGCAGGCCGGCGTCAAGCGCGGCGGCGGCGGCGCGCACACGGTGGCGATCGTCTACGACCCGATGCTGACGCTCGAGCTGCCGCCCGGGGAGAGCGCGGGCACGGCGATGAACGCGCTCGCGCACTGCGCCGAGGCGCTGTACACACCGGGACGCGGCGTGGAGTCCGACCGGCACGCGCTCGAGGGAGCGAAGCTGATCTCGGACTGGCTGCCGGCGGTGATCGAGACCGGTGGCGACCTCGAGGCGCGCCGGCAGCTACTCGAAGGCGCGATGCACGCCGGTGCCGCGCTGTGCGCCGGCATGGGCCTCGGCCACGCGATGGCGCAAGCCCTCGGCGGCCGCTACGGCCTTCCTCACGGGACGATGAACGCTGTCTGCCTGCCGCCGGCGCTCCGCTACAACCGAGAGGCGGCGGCGGCGGAGATCGCGCAGTTCGGCGAGGCGATGGACCACGGCGATGCGATCGCACGCGCGAGCGAGCTGGGGGCGCTGGCCGGCCCGACCCGGCTGCGCGAGTACGGCGTGCCGCGCGAGGATCTCGAATCCCTGTCCAAAGCGATCGCCGAGCGGGCGCCCGCCCAGGCGAACCCCCGTCCGGCGCCGCCGGAGGCGATCCTCCAGCTGCTCGAGGAGATCTGGTAGATGACTCGTATCCTCACCACCCACGTCGGCAGCCTGCCGAGGCCGCCGGAACTTGTAGATCTCGTGTTCGCCGAGGACCGCGGCGAGCAGGTCGATCGCGAGCAGTACGACCGCCTGCTGCAGGAGGCGGTGAGCGACCGGGTGCGCCACCAGGTGGACGCGGGCATCGACTTCGTCAGCGACGGAGAGATGAGCAAGATCGGCTACGCCACCTACATCCGCCACCGCCTGAGCGGGTTCGAGGTCGGCGACGTCCCGCGCGCGACGCCGGCGGACCTCGACGCCTACCCGCACTATCGCGACCGGCTCGCACAGGAGGGCGGGAGCGCCCGATACCTGCGGCCGATCTGCCGCGGCCCGATCACCTACGAGCACCGCGAGCCGGTCGAGCGCGACCTCGCGCGGCTGGCGAAGGCGATCGAGGACCAGCCGGTAGCCGGCGCCTTCATGAACGCCCCGTCGCCGGGGATCATCGCGCTGTTCCAGCCCAACGAGTACTACGGGACCATCGACGAGTACCTGGAGGCGATCGGCGAGGCGATGAAGACCGAGTACGAGGCGATCGTCGCGGCCGGGTTCATGCTCCAGATCGACGCGCCCGACCTGGCCATGGGCCGCCACATCATGTACCGCGACCGCTCCGACGAGGAGTTCGTCGCCGGCGCGGCCCGGCACGTCGAGGCGATCAACCACGCGCTCCGCGACGTCCCGGCCGACAGGGTCCGCCTGCATCTGTGCTGGGGCAACTACGAGGGCCCGCACCATCTCGACATCGGCGTCGAGAAGATCATCGACGTCGTGCTCGGCGCCAAGCCGCAGACGATCCTGTTCGAGGCGGCCAACCCGCGCCACGAGCACGAGTGGGCGGTGTGGCGCGACGCCGCGATCCCCGACGACAAGACGCTCGTCCCCGGGGTGCTCGACTCGACGTGCAACTACATCGAACATCCGGAGCTCGTTGCCCAGCGGATCCTCAACTTCGCGGAGATCGTCGGCGCCGAGCGCGTGATGGGGGGGACCGACTGTGGCTTCGGGACGTGGTCGGGGTTCGGCGCGATCGATCCTGACATCTGCTGGGCCAAGCTGGGCTCACTCGCCGAGGGGGCCCGGAGAGCGGGCGGGCGGGCGTAGGGCCTCGGCGCGAGGATGAGCACGGCTTGGGTGGCGGGCGGGCTCAGCCGCCCGGCATGATCCGCGGCTCCCCGAGCGCCGCGCGCCCGATGTCGCCGTAGAACATGTCGCGCAGCTGCAGATTGCGGTGCGCGGCCGCCACCGCCATGTCGCGGAACACCCGCGCGGTCCGCTCGCCGTCGCGCGCCACCGACGCGCCGACCGTCTGCCAAAGGTCGTCGTCGATCACGCGCCAGCACATCAGCATCACCTCGCGGGCGATTCCGCCGAGCAGCATGTCCTCGCCGAACGTGTAGTCGATCCCATCCTCGACGTTGCGCCGGCACGCCTCCATGTGCCGGTCGGCGACCTCATGCAGCGCGGCCTCGGCGGTGGCGATGTGGGTGAGCGCGCGGCCGTACCAGCGTTGGAAGTCGCGATCCTTGATCCGCGGAGTGAACGGCGGCAGCGGCGTAACCTTGGTTCGCATCAGCCGCTCGTACTCGTCGAGCGCGTTGTACGCGGCCCCGACCGTGACCGCGGCGAGCGAGATCGTGAACACCGCCACCGCCCGCCCCGAGTACATCGGGTTGCCGTGCAGCCGCGACCCGGGGGTGCCGCCGGCGACGTCGACGTCGAGCATGCTGCCCTCGAAGCCCCAGCTCGCGGGAATCCGCGTCTGCTCGAAGCGGATGCTGTGCGACCCCGATCCCTTGAGCCCGAGGATGTCGCCCCAGTCGTCGAGCATCTGCCACTCGGCCCGCGGCGCGACGAACAGCAACTGCGGCGGCGGTCCGCGCGGACTGGGATTCCCGCCCGCCCCGTCCATCGGGAGCATCGCCTGGCCCATGTAGAACGTCGCATACGGCGTGCCCGACGCGAACGCGACCTGGCCGTTGATCTCCCAGCCGTCGTCGGTCCGGGCCGCCTTGCCGACCGGGGCCGCCACCGACGAGCAGCGGAAGTCGCCGCCGGCGAAGATCTCGTCCTGCGCCTCCTGGGGCCACCACGAGCCGACCATCAGCGCATGGTTCATCGCCAGTCCCATGCACCAGGCGGTCGACACGCAACCCCGAGCGATCTCCTGGACGACGCGGACGTAGGTCGGGACGTCGAACTCGTAGCCGCCGTAGCGCCGCGGGACGTACAGGTGGTAGAAGCCGGCGGCGAGGAACGCCTCGTGCATCTGCTGCGAGTAGTACGTGCGCTGCTCGGTCGCCTCCTGATCGGCGACTAGCGCCGGCCGGAGCGCGACCGCGCGGGCGATCATCTCCTCCCTGCTCTGACCGGGGATCGGCGGCGCGAGTCCGGCGCCGGCACTATCCGGGGCGCTCATCCGGCGGATCGTAGGCCAGGATCCCCGGCCTGGCTTTGCAATCCGCGCACGATTGCCTTAGCGACCGCGCCGGCGCCGGCGGCGCCCATCACGAGCGAGTAGTGGTTGACGCCGGGCACCCGCTCAGTTCGCCGCAACCCCGGGGCCGCATCCGCCCACGGCTGCGCGAGCTCATCGGGCTGGATCGGATTCGGGTCGTCGATCATGCCTCGCTCGGCGGACAGCAGCTCGGCCGGAACCTCGAGCGCCCGCGCCGGCTTGCCGAGCTCGAACAGGCCCGCGGCGTCGGCGCGCAGCACCTCCTCGCCGACCGAGGAGCGCAGCTCCGGCGGCTCGCCGACGAGGTCGTGGTCGGCGTACGCGACGAGGTCCTGATCGAGCACGTCGGCGTGTGCGAACGCGGGGTGCGCGCGCCACCAGTCGTGATAGGCCTCGCGGCTCGGAAACCGCTCCTTCAGACGCGCGAGCGCGGGTCCGAGCACCGAGGCCACGACTGCCTGAGGGTCGACGCCGTCCGGCAGCGGAGCGGTCAGCCCGCCGTCGACCAGCAGCGCGGTGGAGACGCGGTCGGGATGGTCCGTCGCGAACCGCGCTACCGCGTAAGCGCCGAGCGAGTGGCCGACGAGCAACGTCCGTTCGAGTTCGAAGTGGTCGAGCACCGCGAGCATGTCCCGCGTGTAGGCGTCCATCCCGTACGGAGCCGGTAGCCCGCAGGACGCGCCGCGCCCCCGCAGGTCGACGGCCAGCAGCGCCGCGCGGCCCTCGAGCGCGCGCGCGACGGCGAGCCATGCGTGGCTGTTGGCGGTGATGCCGTGCACCGCGAGCACCGGTTCGGCGCGGTCACGGCGGTTGCCGAGCCGGAACGTCGCCAGCGACCCGCCGGCGACAGGGACATCAATCCTCTCGATTGCCGACAAGCTGACCTCCTCCGATACTCGCGTTTGACGACTCGACGAGGGCTCCGTCGACATCGGCGCCGACGCGGGCGCCCTCGGGCTGGGTCTGCCACGGCCGTGCGAACCACAGCCACGTCCCGCCGGCGCCGAACAGCAGCGCGCACAGCGTCCAGCCGAGCGCGGTGGTCTGGAGGCCCACGTACTTGAGACCGGAAGCGAAGATCACGAACGCGATCGCGGGGCGGACGTAACGGTCGGGGATGGTCGAGGACAGCATCGACCCGACCAGCACGGCCGGAACGCTCCCGATGATCAGCGACCCGGTCACGTCGAGCTCGACGTGACCGAACGCGAGCGCGCCGAGCGCGGCCGCCAGCGTCAGCGGGACCGCCTGCGTGAGATCGGTTCCGACCAGCTGGTTGGCGCCGATCGTCGGGTATACGAACAGCAGCAGGACGATCATCAGCGAGCCCGATCCAACCGAGGTCATGCCGACGATCACGCCGCCGATGATCCCGATCGCGATCGTCGGCAGTGGCCGTGCCTTGATGTCGTGGACGACCCCTAGGCGCTGCCGGCCGTCGCGCCGGTCGAGCACGAACCGCAGGACCATCGCGCTCGCGCCGATCAGCAGCGCGACGCCGAGCACGGTCTCGATGTGGGTCTGGGCCGACTTCGAGTTTCCGAGCACGTGCAGCAGATACGCGCCGACGAACGCCGCCGGAACCGAGCCGATCACCATCCAGCGGACGAGCCTGAGGTTGACCGTCCCGGCGCGGAGATGGACGCCGGCGCCGAACGGGCGCATCACCACCGCGGCGACCAGGTCGCTCGAGATCGCCGCCGCGGGCGTCACCCCGAACAGCAGGATCAGCATCGGCGTCATCAGCGCGCCACCGCCGGCGCCGGTCATGCCGACGAGCAGCCCGATGATCGCGCTTCCGAGGACGATGTATGGGTCGATATGCACGGTCAGCTCAACGGTCCCGGGTCGCGGGTGGACCGCCGGCCTCGGCGGCGGCCGCGTGCGCGAAGGCTAGGACGTCCGACGGCGCTTCGCCCGGCAGCACCCACGTCTCGCCGTCGGTCCGGAGAAGGCCTCGCCTGCTCAGCTCCGACAGCGCGGTGGTCACGGTCGGCCGGCGCGCGGCCACGAGGTCGGCGAGCACTGTGTGGGTGAGGCGCAGCCGCAGCACGGTCCCATCGCTGCGGACCCGCCCCCAGCGCGCCGCGAGGTGCCATAGGAGCATGTGCAGCCGCACGTCTACGCGCGCCTGGTGGACGATCGCCATGTTGACCGCCAGATTCTTGGAGCGCTGGATCGCGCGGCCGATCAGGCCCTCCGCCAGCTCGGGATACTGGACGAGGCGTTGCTCGAACCGGCAATCGAGCGCGGCGACGCGCGTAGCCACGACAACCGACCAGTCTGTCGTCAGTGGCAGCAGCGGCGAGATGCTCTCGTCGGTGGGGCGGAGCAGATCGCCCTCGCCGATCAACTCGGCTCCGTAGCGACCCTCGATCCCGACCCGGCGAACCATCAGGCCGCTGAGGACGAGCACACCAATGCCGCCACGAAAGCCGAGCGATTCGCCCCTGCCCAATGGTCCGGGCGCGATCTTCAGCTCGGGCGCCGTGCAATCCTCGACGGCCTGCTGCCGGCGCTCGGGCGGAATCGCATCGGCGAGCTCCGGATCCTCTTTCAACACGTGACACAACGACGGCACGGCGCTAACTCCCACCCGCACACTCTGTCAAAGGAGGGGCGGGGCTTGTGTCGGCGGCGGTCAGATCGTGTCGGCGGCGGTCACACGGTGACGCCCGAGGTCGCGAGCGCCGCGAGCTCGACCAGCGCCGTGGTCACCTCGTCCGGTCGCTCGAGCGGCGTCATGTGGCCCGTGTTCGGCAGGACGGTCAGGCGCCGTAGCTGCGGCAGCGCCTCGGCTATCCGCCTGGCATGCGCCGGCGGGGTCAGCCTGTCCTCGGCGCCGACGATCACGATCGTGGGGACGGTCAGCCGCGGCACGGCGTCACGGAGATCCATCTCGGACATCGCGAGCCCGACCTTGGCGCGAACGTCCGGGGGGCAGGTGACGAGCATCCGCTCGAAGAACGCAACCTCGGCGGGCGACGCGTCGCGGCCAAACGCGACGTAGCGGACGGCCGCGGAGCTGAGCGGCGTCGAGAAGCGCGGCAGCGGCGCCCGGTTGCCGAGGAATCCGTGCACCGAGACCGTCCGGTTGAGCGCCTTTGCGATGCCGGGGAGGGGGAGGAGAAGGTGCTCGGCGATCAGGTCGCCGACGCCGGTGTTGAGCAGGGCCGCCCCAGCCACCCGGCGCTGCACGTCGTGATGTTCGGCCCAGGCGGCGATCGACATCGCCCCGAGCGAGTGGCCGGCGAGGACCGCCCGCTGCCCGTCGGGGATGCACGCGCTCAGCACGGCCTCGACGTCCTCGCCGAAGCGCTCGATCGCGTAGTCGCCGCCGCGGGCGGGCTCGCTGTCGCCGTGGCCCCGTTGGTCGTAGGCGACCACTCGCAGCCCGCGCTCCGACAGCGCCCTGATCACGTACACCCAGTACTGGAGCGCCTCGGTCCAGCCGTGGACCAGCACCACGGTCGTGCTGTCCTCGGGCCCGAACACCTCCACGTGCAGCCCGGTCCCGTCGGCGGAGCGGACCTGTCGCGTGCGGCCCCGGGGTGGCGACCCGAGCACGTCGCGTTCGGGATCGCGGGCGATCCGCCGCATATGCGCGACCTGGATCGCCCCGCTCGCCGCGAGCGCGCCGGCGCCGCCGAGGCCCGCCAGCAGCCAGCGATTCCGGTCCTGGACCTGACGTGGGAGGGATGGGAGCTTCATGCTGGGCCTGTGGTTACCCGCATCGACCTTTGAGCGTAACCGCCAGTTTTCCTGGCGTTCCGTACGCGGCTGCGGCCGCGCGCGGCAGATCCCTAGGATTTCCGGCGATGCGCATCGGGATGCTCACCGGCGGTGGGGACTGCCCAGGGCTCAATGCCGTGATTCGCGCGGTCGTCCGCAAGGGGATCGACGGCTACGGCGACGAGGTCGTCGGCTTCCGTGACGGCTGGCGGGGCGTGCTCGAGGACTTGCACGGCGAGCTGACCATCGAATCGACGCGCGGGATCCTTCCCCGGGGCGGGACGATCCTCGGGAGCTCCCGCACGAACCCCTACAAGCGCGACGACGGCGTGCAGCGGGTCCGCTACACGCTCGAGAAGCTCCGCCTCGACGGCCTGATCGCGATCGGCGGGGAGGACACGCTCGGCGTGGCGAACCGGCTCCACCAGGACGGGGTCAACGTCATCGGCGTTCCCAAGACGATCGACAACGATCTCGGCGGCACCGATGTGACGTTCGGGTTCGACACCGCGCTGCACATCGCCACCGAGGCGATCGACCGGCTCCACACGACCGCGGAGAGTCACAACCGGATCCTGGTGGTGGAGGTGATGGGCCGGACCGCGGGTTGGATCGCGCTGCATTCGGGCGTGGCCGGCGGCGCGGACGTGATCCTGATCCCGGAGATCCCGTTCGACATCGACGAGGTGTGCCGGCTGATCCGCCGGCGCCACGCCCGTGGCCGCTACTTCTCGATCGTCGTCGCGGCTGAGGGCGCGATGCCGAAGGAGGGGACGATGCCGGTGGCGGAAACGGGCTCGCTGGACGAGTTCGGCCATCCCCGGCTGGGCGGGATCGGGTACGCGCTCGAGCGTGAGATCGAGAACCGGACCGGCTTCGAGACCCGCGCCACGGTGCTCGGACACGTACAGCGCGGCGGCACCCCGACGGCGTTCGACCGGGTGCTGGCGACGAGGCTCGGGCTCGCGGCGATCGACGCGGCGCACGCCGGCGAGTGGGGGAGCATGGCGGCGCTGCACTCGACCAAGGTCGAGATGGTGGCGCTCGCCGATGCGGTCGCCGAGGTGCGGCACGTGCCCGTCGAGGAGTACGAGCACTTCGGCGTCCTGTTCGGCTGAGGCGCTCGCTGAGGCGCCGGCGTCAGGCGCCGCCGCAAATGATCGCTGAGGCGCCGCCGTCAGGCGCCGCCGAAAATGATCGCTGAGGCGCCGCCGTCAGGCGCCGCCGAAAATGATCGCTGAGGCGCCGCCGTCAGGCGCCGCCGAAAATGATCGAAATCACCGGCCCGTTTCTTTCCGAGAGCACGATCGGGTTATGCTGCGCCCGTGACCGCGACGGACACCACCACGCTGGACAAGCTGTGCGTCGACACGATCCGCACGCTCGCGATGGACGGCGTGCAAAAGGCGAACTCCGGGCACCCGGGGACGCCCATGGCGCTGGCGCCGGTCGCGTACGTCCTATACGCACGAGTGATGCGCCACAGCCCCCACCATCCGAAGTGGCCCGACCGTGACCGGTTCGTACTTTCGTGCGGGCACGCGTCGATGCTGCTGTATTCGACCCTGTACCTGGCCGGCTACGACGTCAGCCTCGAGAACGACCTCGAGCAGTTCCGCCAGCTCGGCTCGATGGCCGCGGGCCATCCCGAGTACGGCGACCTTCCCGGCATTGAAGTGACCACCGGCCCGCTCGGGCAGGGGATCTCCCACGCGGTCGGGATGGCGCTGGCGGAGCGGATGCTGGCGACGCGGTTCAACCGACCCGGCCACGAGATCGTCGATCACCGGACGTTCGTGATCGCCTCCGACGGTGACCTCGAGGAGGGGATCTCCGGCGAGGCGTCCTCGCTGGCCGGACACCTCGCGCTCGGCCGGCTGATCTCGTTCTACGACCAGAATCACATCTCGATCGAGGGCGACACCAAGCTCGCGTTCACCGAGGACGTCGGCAAGCGCTACGCGGGGTACGGCTGGCACGTCCAGGACCTCGAGGAGGACATCGGGCTCGACAACCTGCAGGGCGCGCTCGAGACGGCGATCGCCGTCGAGGACAAGCCGTCGCTGATCATCGTCCGCACCCACATCGCGCAGGGCAGCCCGAACAAGCACGACACCGCCGGCGCCCACGGCTCGCCGCTGGGTGAGGAGGAGGTCAAGCTCACCAAGGAGCACATGGGCTGGCCGTCGCTCGAGCCGTTCTTCGTCCCCGAGGACGCTCTGAAGCACTTCCGCCGCTGCATCGAGCGCGGCGAGGAGCTCGAGTCCGACTGGCGTGAGCGGTTCGACGCCTACGCGGAGGCGCACCCCGAGCTCGCCCCGGAGCTCGAGCGGATGATCGCCGGCAAGCTGCCCGAAGGGTGGGACCGGGAGGTGCCGAAGTTCCACGCCTCGGGTTCGATGTCCGCGACCCGCAAGTCGTCGGAGACCGTGCTCCAGTGGGCGGCGGCCAACGTCCCCGAGCTGGTCGGCGGGTCGGCTGACCTGGCGCCGTCGACGCTCACGCTGATCGCCGGCGCGGGCAGCGTCGAGGCCGGCTCCTACGGAGGCCGCAACCTCCATTTCGGGATCCGCGAACACGCGATGGGCGCGGTCGTCAACGGCATGACGCTCCACTACCTGCGCGCCTACGGGTCGACGTTCTTCACGTTCAGCGACTACATGCGCGGCTCGATTCGGCTGTCCGCGCTCATGCACCTGCCGTCGATCTTCGTGTTCACCCACGACTCGATCGGCCTCGGCGAGGACGGCCCCACCCACCAGCCGATCGAGCAGCTGGCCGGGCTGCGGGCGATGCCCGTGCTACGCGTGGTCAGGCCCGCCGGCGCGAACGAGACCGGGCTCGCCTGGCAGTACGCGATCAAGTCCACCGATCACCCGACCGCGCTCGTCCTCTCGCGCCAGGGGGTTCCCACCTGGGACCCGGCGGCGGTGCCCGCCGATGCGATCGACCGTGGCGCGTATGTGCTCCGCTACTCGTCCAACGAGCCCGAGCAGCCGCACGTGGTGCTGATCGCCAGCGGCACCGAGGTCCACATCTGCGCTCAGGCCGCCGACGCGCTGGAGGCCGAGGGGATCGCGACGAGGCTCGTGAGCATGCCGTGCATGGAGAACTTCGCCGCCCAGGACGCCGACTACCGCGATCAGGTGCTGCCGCCTCAGGTCCGCGCTCGCGTCTCGCTCGAAGCCGCGGCCACGTTCGGATGGCACCAGTGGGTCGGCGATCTCGGCGAGGCGATCGGGATGGAGGGATTCGGCGCGTCCGCGCCCGCTGGCGCCCTCTACAAGCACTTCGGCCTCACCGCCGAGCGCGTCGCCGACGCCGGACGCGCGGCAGTCAAGCGCGCGCGCTCGAGCGGAGCCGGGTAGACCGAAGGGACCTACATGCGCACCGTCACCGAGCTGAAACCCCGTTGTTAGCGATAACCGAGGCGGGCGTGAGCGTGTGGCTTGATCAGATCCGTCGCACGATGACCAACCGGATCACCGCCATCCTCGAAGGGAGCTAATGGATGCAGAGCGCAGCCGTCGCCGCCGAGGTCGAACAGGATAACCCCCTCATCGCAGGGCTCGAGCGCCTGCCCGTCCGCCCGACCGCGCTCGTGATCTTCGGCGCCACCGGTGACCTCGCGCACCGCAAGCTGCTGCCGGCCCTGTACAACCTCGCCCACGAAGGCGCCCTGCCTGAGCGGTTCGAGTTGGTCGGCGTCGCCCGGCGCGATCAGGAGCACGACGACTTCCGTGACATGGCGCGCGAGTCGATCGAGCGCTTCTCCCGCCGGCGCCCGGACGCGAAGGTCCTGAACGGGCTGATCGAGGAAATGCGCTATGTCCCCGGCGCGTTTGACGACGACGAGGTGTACGCCCAGCTCCACAAGGTCCTGCGCGATTTCGACGAGCGCGCGGGGCAGGAGCTGAACCACGTCTTCTACTTGTCGACCGCACCGCAGTTCTTCCCGGTGATCGCCGGGAAGCTCGGCGCCGGCGGCCTGAATCGCGAGCGCGATGCCGAGACGCGGATCGTGATCGAGAAGCCGTTCGGATTCGACCTCGCTTCGGCGCGCCAGCTCAACGCCGAGGTGCTCGACGTGTTCGACGAGTCCCAGGTCTTCCGGATCGACCACTACCTGGGCAAGGAGACGGTGCAGAACCTGATGGCGCTCCGGTTCGCCAACGCGTTGTTCGAGCCCGTGTGGAACCGGAACTTCATCGACTACGTACAGATCACCGCCGCCGAGGACATCGGGATCGGCAGCCGCGCCGGCTACTACGAGGGCGCCGGTGCGCTGCGCGACCTGGTCCAGAATCACATGATGCAGCTGCTCGCGCTGCTGACGATGGAGCCCCCGACTGCGTTCACCGCGGACCGCGTCCGCGACGAGAAGCTGAAGGTGCTCGAGGCGATCGTCCCGCCTGCGGTTTCCGAGGTGCCCGCGATGGCCGTGCGGGCTCAGTACGGCCCCGGGACGGTAGGCGGGAAACGCGTGGTCGGCTACCACGACGAGGATGGTGTCGCCCCCGACTCCCGCACCGAGACGTACGCCGCCCTGCGCCTGCATGTGTCGAACTGGCGCTGGGCGGGCGTTCCGTTCTACCTGCGGACCGGCAAGCAGCTGGCGCGCAAGGTCACCGAGATCGTCGTGACGCTCAAGCCGGTGCCGCATCTGGCCTTCCAGAGCAGCGGCTCGGTCGGCGTCCAGGCCAATCAGATCATCCTGACCTTGCAGCCCGATGAGGGCGTGTCGGTCTCACTCGGGGCGAAGATCCCCGGCGCACAGATGCGGATCCGGCCGGTCAACATGGAGTTCCGCTACGGCACGTCGTTCATGTCGGAGTCGCCCGAGGCGTACGAGCGGCTGATCCTTGACGCGATGCGGGGTGACGCGACCCTGTTCACCAGGGGCGACGAGATCGAGGCGCTGTGGGGGGTCATCGACCCGATCCTCACGGCCTGGCACGAGGACACGACGACGCCGGTCCCACAGTACCCGGCCGGGTCGGCGGGACCCGCGGAGGCGGACGCGCTGCTCGAAGGCGAGCGCAGGTGGCGCCGGCTGTGAGCGAAGACGTCTGGTCTGAGCGCGACACGAACCCGGACGCGATCGAGGCGGCGCTCCGCGAGATGCTGCGGGAGCGGCACGCCGCCAACCAGGCCCTCGCGCCCGCCCGCGTGCTGAACCTCGTGGTCGTCGTCGACCGCTCCTGGAAAGGCGAGATCGCCAACCGGCTCGAGCGGGTCGGCCGCTACCACGCGTCGCGCACGATCCTGTGCGCGGTCGAGGAAGGCCGGGATACGCTCGACGCCGTCGCGGTGATGAGCTACGAGGACTCGCCCGGCGGCGGCATCGGGGTGATGCGCGAGACGGTCGAGATCGACATGGGGCCCGAGCACCTGAGTGGACTCGAGACGATCGTCGATCCGGTCGTCGTGTCAGAGCTCCCAACCGTCCTGTGGTGCCCGCACGGTCACGACGACGCCGTCACGGCGCTCCGCGGGATCACAGACGTGATGCTGCTCGACTCCGACGACATGCCCGACGCGGACGAGGGGCTCGCGCGCGCGCAGGAGGAGTTGAACTCCGCGTATGTTGTCGACCTCGCGTGGCTGCGCACCACCCCGTGGCGCGAGCGCCTGGCCGCGAGCTTCGACCCGCCGGCGCGCCGGCCATCGCTGCCGGTCATCGACGGGTTCACGATCCGCCACCAGGCGAGCTCGACCGCGAGCGCGCTGCTGCTGGTCGGGTGGCTCGCGTCACGCCTGCACTGGGACACCCGGCCACTCGTGTCGGCGAACGGCGCCGGGATGCGCGGGCGGGCCTATACCTCGAGCTCGCGCTACATCGATATCAGGCTCGAGACGGCCGACCAGGAGGTGCCGGGACTCGCCGGGATCACCGTGACCGCTGACGGTTACGCGCTGTCGCTGGACCGCGCCGAGGGCGGACTCCGCGCCCAAGAAGCGATCCCCGGGCACGGTGAGCACACCTGGCTGGTGCTGGGGGCGTCCCGCGGCGAGGGCGGGATCCTCGGGGAAGGGGTCCGGCAGGCATTGCTGCGCGACCCCACCTACGGGCCGGCACTTGGCGTTGCCAGGGAATTCTGGGCGCATGCCGGTTGAGATAGAGGTCCTGGACGATCCCGGCCGGGCATGCTCGGCCATACTCGTCGGTGTGGCCGCGGGCGGCGGGCACGTCGTGCTCACCGGCGGGTCGACGCCTGGGTCGGCGTACGTGGAATTCGTCGACGCGGTTCGAGCCGTCGGTATCGATGTGTCGGGGTGCACGATGTGGTTCGGCGACGAGCGGTGCGTGCCGCCCGACGACGAGCGCTCGAACTACGGCTTGGCCAAGGCGGCGATGTTCGACGCGCTCAGCGATCGGGAGTTGCCGGCGATCCATCGAATGAAGGGGGAGTTGGGGCCTCATGACGGGGCGGAGGATTACGACCGTGCGCTGCGCGAGGCTGGGTCGCCCCGCTTCGACCTGGTGCTGCTCGGCATCGGGTCGGACGGCCACTGCGCCTCGCTGTTCCCCGACCAATCGTCGCTGTTGGAGCGGTCGCGATCGGTGGTGGGTGTGCCCGAGGCCGGCTTGGAGCCGTTCGTCCCGCGCGTGACCATGACCTTGCCCAGGCTGACTAATGCTCGCCAGGTGGTGTTTCTCGTCACCGGCGAGTCGAAGGCGGATGCCGTGGCTGCGGCCTTCGGTCCTCAGGCCAAACCGGACCCGCACGTGCCGTCCTCGCTGCTGGCGCCGCTGGCGAGGGAGATCAAGGTGCTGCTCGACCCGGCGGCGGCCTCGGGTCTGAGGCCCGCGGCGGGGCGGTCATGAGCTCGGTCATCGGCGTCGATCTCGGTGGCACGAAGGTCGCCGTGGCGCCACTCCACGGCCGCGATTTCGGCGAGTCGCTGCTGCTCCCAACCGACCGCTCGGGCAGCGGGGCGCTGATCGACCAGCTCGTGGCGATGGTCAACAGGATCAGGCGTGACGATCTCGCCGCGATCGGCATCGGGGTGCCGTCGATCGTCGAGTTCGAGACCGGGCGGGTCGTGTCGTCGGTCAACATCCCTTTGAAGGACGTGGCGTTGCGTGCCGTCTTGGGAGAGCGACTCGGCGTGCCCGTGTATGTGGATAACGACGCGACGGTCGCCGCGCTGGCCGAGGCGCACGACTCCGAGCTCCGGTTGGTCGCGCACAACCTGGTGATGATCACCATCGGCACCGGTGTCGGTGGCGGGATCGTGCTCGGCGGCCGGATCTACCGTGGCTCCACGGGCGGCGCGGGAGAGTTCGGACACACGCTTGTCGGCCTCGATCTTTCCGGGTCTTCCGTTCCCGCTCCGAGCAGCTTCCCGCAGCCTGGGTCGCTCGAGTACGTCGCGGCGGGCCATGCCCTTGATCGGCTCGTCGCCGAAGCCGCCGCCTCGGATCCCGACTGCGCGCTGGGGCGGCTGAAGGCAGAGGGGAAGCCCGTGTTGGGCCCGGAAGCTGTCCAGGCGGCCGAGGACGGGGACGCGACCGCGCAGCGAATCATCGAGCTCTGGGCCGAGCGTGTCGGGATCGGGATCGCCAACGCGATCAACACGTTCGACCCCGACGAGGTCGTGATCGGCGGCGGCGCGGCCCGCGCCGGCGAGCGGCTGCTCGAGCCAGCCAAGCGGGTGGCACTCGGGTACGTGGTGCCGGGCCTCGGTGGCCGCACGAGCATCCGCCTGGCGTGGCACGGCGTGCGCGCGGGCGTGCTCGGCGCCGCGTTGCTCGCGGCGCACGAGGTCGAGTCCGAGTCCGAGTCCGCGGCTGGCGATACCCGGGTCAACAGTCAACCGTTGAAAGCCCAGAGAAGGTGAGTGGTTCATGTCCAAGCGTGTGATCGAGTGCAACGTCTGTGGTGAGCCGCTGGCGGCGGCGACCGACGACGAGCTGCTGCGCCAGGTCCAGGGGCATCACGAGGCCGAGCATGGCGACGAGGCGTCGCTCGACGAACAGCAGGCGCGCGACATGATCGCGCGCGAGGCCTACGACGCCGGCGACGCCTGAGCCGCCGGCGGGACCGGGGGGTTACGGGGAATGCAGATAGTCCTGGTTCGCCACGGCGAGACCGAGTGGAGCTTGAGCGGCCAGCACACGAGCCGCACCGACCTGCCATTGACCGAGAAAGGCCGAGAGCGAGCTCAGCGGCTGAAGCCGGCACTCACTGGCTGGGATTTCTCGCTCGTGCTCACGAGCCCGTTGCTCCGGGCGCGCCAGACGTGCGAGATCGCGGGCTTTGCCGAGCGGGCGGAGATCTGCGAGGACTTGCGGGAATGGGACTACGGCGATTACGAGGGCCTTACGACGCCTCAGATCCGGGAGACGAACCCGGCCTGGAACCTGTGGACCGACGGCTGTCCCGGCGGTGAGCATCCTGCCGACGTGGGCGCGCGGGCCGATCGCGCGATCGAGCGGCTGCGCTCGGGCGATGGCGACGCGCTGGCGTTTGCGCACGGGCACATCTTCCGCGTCCTGACCGCGCGCTGGCTGCGGATGGACCCGGCCGCCGGCGCCCGGTTCGCGCTCAAGACGGGGACGATCTCCGAGCTCGGGTACGAGCGCGAGACCGAAGTCATTCAGCTCTGGAATTACCAGCCGTAGCGGCCCGGCTCTCGTCCCCATAAGCGCGGGCGGTCCGCCGCTCGCCCCGTGACGTTTGTCACCCCGGAATTCGGCCGGGCGCCACTTACGCAACCGGCCGGCGCGTCCTAGGCTGCTTGGCATGAAAACAGCCCATACACAGACAGAAGGGCTCGCCATCGAGGTGCGCGATCTGCGCAAGTCGTATGGCGAGGTGGATGCTGTGCGCGGGGTTAGCTTCGAAGTGACACGGGGTGAGGTGTTCTGTTTGCTGGGACCAAACGGGGCGGGCAAGACATCGATCGTCGAGATTCTCGAGGGCTACCGCAAACGCAGCAACGGCGAAGTGAGAGTGCTGGGCATGGACCCGGCGCAATCCGAGCGCGAGCTCCACGAGCGCGTCGGAATCGTGCTCCAGGAGTGCGGTGTACAGAACGACCTCACGGTGAGGGAACTGATCGAGATGTACGGTCGCTATCACCGCCGGCGCCGCCCGATCGACGAGGTCATCGACCTGGTGGAGCTGGGCGAGAAGCGCGACACGCGCGCCCGGAACCTGTCGGGTGGCCAGCGCCGGCGGCTCGACCTGGCGCTCGCGCTGGTCGGGCAGCCCGATCTGATCTTCCTCGACGAGCCGACGACCGGCTTTGACCCGGGGGCGCGCCGCCACGCGTGGTCGACGATCAGCTCGCTCTGCGACCTCGGCAAGACCGTGTTCCTGACCACCCATTACATGGATGAGGCACAGCATCTGGCCAATCGCGTCGCGGTGATGAACGCCGGCCAGATCATCGCGCTGGGACGGCCCGAGGAGCTCGGCGGACGCGACTTGCGGCCGGCGGAGATCCGCTTCTCGCTACCCACCGATTGGTCGCTCGGCGACCTGCCCGACATCCCGTGCGAGCAGCGCTCGCTCGACGGCGATCGGGTGCTGGTGATGACCAAGGAGCCGGTGGTGGCCGCACAGCGGATCACCACGTGGGCGCTCGATCACGACGTCGACCTGGGTCACTTCTCCGTCAACCAGCCGACGCTCGAGGACATTTATCTCGAGCTCACCGGAGCCGGCAGCGGTGAGACTGAAGCAGTCAAGGAGGTCGTTCGATGAGCGCGGTAGCCACCCCATCAATCAAACGCGACCTCGGCCTGGTTGCATGGCAGATCCGCTATGAGCAGCGCGCTTACTGGCGCAACCGCGGACGCGGGATCTTCACGTTCGTGTTCCCGCTGATGTTCCTGGTGATCTTTGGCTCGCTCGACAAGGGCGCGCACATCTCGAGCCGTGGCGGGATCCCCTACGACGACTTCTTCGTCCCCGGGATCCTCGCCTACGGCCTGATCGCCACGACGTTCGTCAACATGGCGATCAGCACCGCGATCCTCCGCGACCAAGGCGTGCTCAAGCGCATGCAGGGCACGCCGCTGCCGCCGTGGTCGTACGTGGCGGCGCGGATCGGCTCGACGCTGGCGATCGTGCTGCTGATGACCGCGATCACGCTGGCGCTCGGCGTCGGCGCCTACGGTGTCCACGTCCGCGGCTCGACGATCCCCGGCCTGTTGGTGACGCTTGTGCTGGGAACCGCCGCGTTCACCTCGCTCGGGATCGGCGTCACCCGACTCATACCGAACGCCGAGGCCGCGCCGGTGGTGGTGAACCTGCTGATCCTGCCATTGACGTTCATCTCGAGCATCTGGTTCCCTACGGACGGGATGCCGAAGGCGCTGATTGAGATCGCCAAGTTCTTCCCCGTCCGTGCGCTCGCGGACGGACTCCAGCACGCCTTCGATCCTCGGACCGTAGGCGCGGGGTTCAACGGCCAGGATCTGCGGACGCTGGCGATCTGGACGGTCGTCGGTGTCTACCTGATGCTGCGGTTCCTGCGCCAGCCGCAGGGCGAGGTGCGATGACGCAAGACGGGAAAGATCGCGGTTCGGCTGCCGGCGAGGCGGCCAACCGCTCCCGTCGACCCCGTCGCGGCTTCTCGCGATACGTCCCGTTCGGCTCGTACCCGCTAAACGCCCGCAACCCACGCGCGGTACGCGCGGTGGCCGCGATCGTATGGCTGGCGTTCATCGTCTTCCCGCTCGCGAACGCGATCGGCACGCACGGCACGCCGCTCGAGCGGATCGGGGTAATCGCCGGTGCCGCGGTATTCGTCGCGGCTTACGTGGTGCTCGTGCTGCATTGGCGCGGTCATCCCCGGACCTCGCTGCCGCTGCTGCTGTTCGCGCTCATGCTGGCCGTTTCGGCCGCGCTGACGATCTTCCAGGCGTCGGGCTGGGGGTTCCTGTTCACGTACTGCGCCGCGTGCGCGGCGCTCGTGATTTCGGCGGGCTTCCCCGCGGTGGTGGTGTGCGCGGTGCTCGCGGGCGTCTGCTCGGCGATCGGGGGCGCGAACGGCGGCACCGCGATCAGCTACGTCGCAAGCTCAGCCGGGATCGGGACGCTCATGCTCGTGATGCGAGACCTGCGCGTCCGGAACACGGAGCTCAACGAGGCCCGGGCAGCGCTCGCGAAGACGGCGGTCGCCGAGGAGCGCGAGCGGTTCGCCCGCGACCTCCACGACCTGCTCGGCCATTCGCTGTCCGTCATCGCGCTCAAGGCCGAGCTCGCCGGCCGCCTGCTCGCCGACGGCCCGCCAGCCGCCGTCAAAGAAGTCGCCGAGCTCGAGCAGGTGGCGCGCACCGCCCTCGGCGAAGTGCGCGATGCGGTCAGCGGCTACCGCCAGCCGACGCTCGACGGCGAGCTCGCCGGCGCCCGCATGGCCCTTTCGGCCGCCGGCATCCAAGCCGACGTCCAGGAGTCCCGTGTGTCCCTCGATCCCGCCGTCGAGGCCGTCCTCGCCTGGGCCGTCCGGGAGGGCGCGACCAACGTGATCCGTCACAGCGGCGCGCAGCACTGCATGTTCAAGGTCAGCACCACCCTGACCGACGCCGGCGTCGAGGTGATCGACGACGGTCGCGGAGAGACGGTCGGCGCCGGCGACGGCGCCAGCGGGGCAGGTGGCGCCGGCGTGGTGGGCGGTGCCGGCGTGGTGGGCGGTGCCGGGGTGGTGGCGGCGGGTCCATGACAGCGCGGTCGCGTCCGGCGGCAACGGCGCCGGCGAGGCGGGCGGTGCCGGCGTGCATGACAGTGCGGTCGCGTCCACGGGCAACGGCGCCGGCGAGGCCGGCGGTGCCGGCGTCCCCAATCGGCCGGCTGCGTGCAACGGCGCCGGCAATAGCGGCGCTGCGGACGAGGCGAGCGGTGCCGGCGTCCCGAGCCGCCCCGTCGCGCGCAACGGCGCCGGCAATGGCGGCGGTGTGGGCATGCGGGGAGGACACGGAATCGCGGGGCTGGCCGAGCGCGCGGCCCTGCTGAACGGATGGATCGAGGCAGGGTCGCTCGCCGGCGGCGGCTACCGGCTCGCCGTCACCGTCCCGGTCTCGCACGCGTGACGCGAGTGCTGCCGGCGTGATCCGCGTACTCCTCGCCGAAGACCAGACGATGGTCCGCGGGGCGCTCGCCAGCCTTCTCGACCTCGAACCCGACATCGAGGTCGTGGCTCAGGCGTCGCGCGGCGACGAGGTGCTCGCCGCCGCCGTGGCGTCGACTCCCGACGTGGCTCTATTGGATATTGAGATGCCTGGGTCGACCGGACTCGACGCCGCGGACGAGCTACGCCGAGCCCTTCCCGACTGCCGCATCCTGATCCTGACCACGTTCGGCCGGCCCGGCTATCTGCGCCGCGCGATGGAGGGCGGGGCGGCCGGATTCCTGCTCAAGGACGCACCCGCTACCGAACTGGCGGCTGCGATCCGTCGCGCCGTCGCCGGCGAGCGTGTCGTCGACCCCGGCCTCGCGGCGGCAGCGCTCAGCCAGGGCGAGAGCCCGCTGACCCCGCGCGAGCACGAGGTCCTCCTCGCCTCACGCCAGCACGCGACCGTCGCCGACCTCGCCGGCGCGCTCTATCTCTCGCCCGGAACTGTCCGCAACCACCTCTCCTCGGCGATGCAGAAGCTCGATGCCCGCAACCGGGCGGAGGCCGTGCGCGTGGCCGAGGAGAAGGGCTGGCTTTAGCCGGGCCGGCACATGCCGGCCACGTGGAACGGAGATCTCGCGCCAGCTGGGTAATTCCTTGCCGCACAGTGGCGACGGAGAACTCGAGCGCGGCGCGCACCACACGGGTCGGATGCACCTACCACTCCGATGCGGCTGAGAGGACTCGAACCTCCACGCCCGTAAGGGCACGGCGACCTGAACGCCGCGTGTATACCAATTTCACCACAGCCGCGGGCAGCCTCAAACTAGCAGGCCGAGGGCGGCGGCGGGATTCAGTATCGATCGAACACATGTTCGTAGAGTACGCCGGTCCTCGGACGCGTTTTCCGCGGTGGCCGTCGCGCAAAGCCGCGGGGATTGGTGGCGGGGGCGCGGCGCTGTCTGGGTCGTTGGTGCCCGGTGGCGCGGGTTGGGCGTTGTGACGGTCGCGGGGGCGTTTTCAGGCCCCCAGGGCGGCTGTTTGGTTGCGGTGGAGCTTGGTGAGGTTGTGACTCATCATGATTAACCGCCACTCGGTCCGCACCGCTAGTCGGCCTCTTCGGTGAAAGCTGGTGAACTTGCGGTTGTGCTTGGTGTGACCGAACACCGGCTCGATCGATTTCTGGCGTTTTCGGTACGTCTCACGCCCGAGATCGGTCGCGAGCACACGGCGCATGAATGAGTACCGGCCGCCGGTCCAGCCGGGCCGTTCTCCTTTGCGTTTGCCGGAGTCCGGTGCGATCAGCACCTGGATCCCGTGCTCAGAGATGACGTCGTCCATGTGCTGCTCGTTCCAGTACTGCGCGTCCGCGACCGCCACCTCGGGCGTGTCGTCGATCCGGGCGTTCTCAAGCTCCCGAAGCGTCGCGGTGATCATCGGGCGTAAGTGCGAGAAGTCGCCGGCGTCGGCGGTGATCTCGGCCGCGAGCACGATCTGCTGCTCGTTGACGACCGCTTGGGCGTTGTAGCCCTGGATGTAGCGGCGGTTGCCCATCATCCGCCGCGAGTCCGGGTCGGTCACGTTCACCTCACCCTGCGGGATCTCCGGCGGCGAGTACGGCTTTGGGGTCCCGCCCAGCCGACGCGGGTCATGCTTGCGCCGGTGCTCCCGGAACGCCTCATAGGCCGCGTTTCCGCGCTCCTGGGCGGCGAGATCGTCCTCCAGCCACCGCGCCGCGAGCCGCAGACGCTCAGCCCGCGAGCGTGGGATCGGCGCGGCGGTCTGCCACCGCTGTGCGTCCTGCTGGCGGCGCGCTTCGCGTAGCCATCCCACCCGGCCCTGTGTCCGGGCGAGGATCCGCTCAACGTCAAACCCGTCCATCGGCTCGCCCGCGGACTGCTCCTCTGGCCTGTTCTCCTCGCTCGCCGGCTGATCATCGCCGCGGTGTTCGCGCTCCAGCTCGCGCGTGAGCCACTCACGGCGACCCGCCTCGGTCTGAAGCCCCGCCGGCAGCTCGTCACCGCGCGCGTCGCCGTGCTGCTCGTCCTCAGCCTCATCGGTCGCGATCGCCTCGGCAATGATCTCCCGCGCGATCCGGTCAACGTCAACATTGGAGTCGCTGGCCGCACTCGCCGACAGCTTCGTGCCATCGACCGCGATCACGCCGGACGCGACCAGTCCAGCCTGAGAAGGTCCAGATTCGCGCGAATGACTACGTGGCATCGGCCGACCCTGCCAACCCTGCCATCAGCCCCTTGTTTGCCGATCTCAGAGGACTGCCCCCGACATTGATCCAGGCCGGTTCCAACGAGAGCCTGCTCGACGACTCCGCTCGGCTGGCCGCCCGTGCCGCAAGCGACGATGTGGCGGTCATTCTCGACGTGACACCCGGGTGCCCCACCTGTTTCAGTCGTTCGCCGCCATGGTGGAGGAGGGTGATCAAGCGCTCGACCGCGTCACCGCCTTCCTATCGACGCACCTGGGCGCAACGGTGCCCGCCTAGATAGGCATGATGCCGTCTGGGCTCAAGCGCACGACGATCCCGACCACGTGAACCATCACCAAGGAGCCGGCCATGTTTGACCATGTCAGCCTTCGAGTCTCTGACCTCCCCTTTGCCGTTGGCGCCCTCGGTGCCGGGCTGCGAGAACTCGGGATCGAGCAGACTGCCGACACGCCGAGCTTCGCCAGGTGGGGGAACTTCGTCCTCATGCAGGACAACGACGACCGTCCGCCTACCTGGCGCGTCCACGTTGCTTTCATCGCGAAGGCGCAGGCCGACGTCGACCGCTTCTGGCAGGCGGGTGTCGACGCCGGCCTGGTCGATGACGGACCTGCGGGCCCGCGTCCGCACTACGCCGACGACTACTACGCGGGTTTTCTCAAGGACGCTGCCGGCAACGGTTTCGAAGCGGTTTACCGCGACGGCGATCGACCCCGCGGCAACATCGACCACGTCGCCATCCGGGCCAGCGATCTGGAGGCGTCAACCTCGTTCTACGCGACGGCGGGTGCGGCCGCAGGGCTGACGATCCGCGGCCAAACCGCGGAGCGCACGGGGTTCTCGGTCAGCGGACCCGGTGGTGTGTTCGGGGTGTTCGCCGGCGAGTCGACAGAGCACATCCACATCGCCTTCTCCGGCGACGACGACGCGGTGCGGAGGTTTCACGCCGACGCGATTGCGGCCGGCTATCAGAGCAACGGCGAGCCCGGCGAGCGGCCCGACTACCACGACGGGTACTACGCCGCGTTCGTGCTCGATCCCGATGGGAACAACATCGAGGTCGTCAACCACAACCGCTAGCCGCGCCAAACCGGCGGGGCGTGCCAACCGGTCTAGCTGCTTTCCAGCCGTCGTAGAGCCGACTGGTCGACTACCCGGCGACGATCTGGGGGATCGACTCCGGACGCGCCATCGTGCTCAGTTTCCGTATGCCCAGTTGGCGTGGCTCGTTGAGAACCGGCTTGATTGTCCATGTCGCCCCGAGACCGAGGATGCCGTCCGTGGTCGCTTCTCCACAACCCACAGCTCTCCTCAACGTGGCCGAGCAGGCACCGCGTCGAAGCCTGATCCCCAACTAGTGACATCGACGCGTTGGGTCTGTGATGGCATGGCTTCTGTTGCTGGTGACAAGCAAGCGGCGCTTTACGTGTCCGAACGAAAGCTAGACCTGGCACCCTGCGCGAACTTGACTCGGGGCGACAAGTTTTTGACTTGACACGCCATATGCCAAGAATCGGGTTTACGCACGGCTGGAGTGGGAACAGCATGGCCGCATCCGACGCGAAAGAGACGACCATGAGCCAGCAGCAAAAAGACGCACTCAAGGACATATTTCGCAACGCCCCGCTCGACATCGGAGGCGACCCGATTGGGCAGCATACGAACTTCGAAAAGATGCTGAGCGCACAACCGCTCGCCGACGACGTCACGGCCACCCCCGGAGAGCTTGGCGGCGTGCCCGTCCTGAACATCGAGACCGGCGAGTCGAGCCACGACGCGGTCATGCTGTGGTTTCACGGAGGCTGGTACGTGATCGGTTCGCCCAGGACATCCGCGGGATTGAGCAGCGACCTTAGCCGCCGAGTCGACGCGAAGGTCATCTCCGTCGACTACCGTCTCGCTCCCGAGGACCCTTACCCAGCGGCGGTGCAGGACGCAAGAGCGGCCTACCGTGGTCTGCTGGACAGCGGCGTGGACCCCGGGTCCATCGCGATCGTCGGCGAGTCGGCGGGCGGTGGTCTGGCGGTGGCATTGCTCAACGTTCCGCCGCGCAAGCGTCACCCCGACAAGTCCGCCGATCGCGCGCAGCAGTGGGCGACGGTTCAGCCGCGGCTACGAACGACGCTCGAGGGGTACATCGAGCAGACACGCCTCTCGTTGCGGCCCGCGACGATGGTCCGCGTCGAGCGGTCCTGCGCGAGTTCGCCGTGGGTGACCGCGGACGCACCCGAGGTCGCTGCGGTCAGGAATCTTCAGCGGGCTCACATCGAGCGCTACAAGCGTCACCTCGCGCAGAGGCCATCGGTCCGTGGCGGCGGGCGGCTCTCGACCATCGGCCTGGCCGAGCAGTTCGGCACGCTCCGTGTCTGCCTAGAACGACTGAGCGAGTGGGATGGCGAGGACGCCCCGGCGCGCGTGCGGATGTTCGCCGGTGACATCCCCCGCCGCGATCAGCCGCTCCCCCGGTTCATCGACGACGCCGACGAGGTCGAAGGCGTCCAGCGGATCGACGAGAAACAGCTCGAACGAGTCCGCGCCGATCTGTCCGAATATGGACAGGTCGGCGTCGGCTGGGCAGACCCTGGGAAAGAGCGAGCCGAGCCTCTAACGTTGCGGCCTCGATGAGCGAGACCGACCCGACCGGCGCCGCACCGGCCCGCCCCACCGTCGCCGGCGAGAGCGACGTCACCTTCCCGCGCCTGACCGAGGCGCAGATGGCGACGATTGAAGCCGCCGGGCGGCGCGAGCAGGTGAGCGCCGGGCAGATCCTCTTCTCCCCGGGCGACCTCGACCTCGACCTCGTCGTCGTCGCCAGTGGCTGCGTCGAGATCATCGACGCCTACGGCACTCCCGGTGAGCGTGTCATCGTCAGCTACGGCCCGCGCCAGTTCGCCGGCGAGCTGAACCTGATCACTCTCGAACCGACGCTGCTGACCGCGCGCGTCGCGGCCGCGGGCGAGGCGATCTTCGTCAGCCGCGAGGCGCTACGCGCCGTCATCTCCCACGACACCCGGCTTGGCGACATGATCATGAACGCCCTGGTCAGCCGGCGGGCGATCGTCATCGAAGCCGAAAGCGGCGCCCGGCTGATCGGCCACGGCGGCGACCCGGGGACGCGCGAGCTGCGCGAGTTCCTCACCCGCAACCGGGTGTCGCACCGCTTCATCGACCTCGACGGCTCCGACCTGATGGCGCCGACGCCCGACGGTCGGCCGCTCGCCGAGGACGACCTGCCGCTGCTGATCGGCGGCGACAAGATCCTGCGCGCGCCGACGATCCTCGAGGCGGCGACCGCGCTCAATCTGCGCGCCCCCAACAAGACGGCGAAAAGAGCCTGGGACACGCTGATCGTCGGCGGTGGCCCGGGCGGCCTCGGCGCCGCCGTCTACGCGGTGACGGAGGGGCTCTCGACGATGATGATCGACTCGACCGCGCTCGGCGGGCAGGCGAGCACCTCGTCGCGGATCGAGAACTACCTCGGCTTCCCGGCCGGCATCTCCGGCTCCGAGCTGGCCGAGCGGGCGATCGCACAGGCGCGCCGCTTCGGCCTGCGCACCGCGGTCCCCGAGCGCGCCCTCAGCCTCCGCCACGAAGACGGCCGCTACGTCGTCGCCCTCGACAGCGGCGACGAACTGGCGGCGCGAACCGTCGTCCTCGCCACCGGCGCCAGCTACCGCCAGCTGCCGGTAGACGGCTGCGCCGAGCTGAACGGCGCGGGGGTCTTCTACGCGGCGACGCTGGTCGAGGCGCGGATGTGCGGGAGCGGGGCGGTGGCGGTGGTCGGCGGCGGCAACTCGGCCGGCCAGGCGTCGATCTTCCTCTCCGGCACCGCCGAAAAGGTCTTCCTGCTGCTGCGCGGCGGCGACCTCGGCGCCTCGATGTCGCAGTACCTGGTCGACAAGATCGAAGCGATCGAGAACATCGAGGCGCTGCTCCACACCGAGGTGCGCGAGATCCACGGCGACGCCGTCCTCGCCGGGCTGACGGTGGAGGACAAGCGCGCCGGCGAGCGCCGTGACCTCGACGTCGGCGGCCTCTTCATCTTCATCGGCGCCGACCCCTGCACCGAGTGGCTCGACGGCCAGGTGGCCAAGGACGACGACGGCTTCCTGCTCACCGGCGGCGAACTCGACGTCACCCACCTCGACGTCGACCCGATCAACGGCGGCCGCCCGTCGATGCCGCTGGAGACGAGCCTGCCCGGCGTCTTCGCCGTCGGCGACGGCCGCACCGGCTCGATCAAGCGCGTCGCCTCGGCGGTGGGGGAGGGCTCGATGTCGGTGCGCCTGGTCCACCAGTACCTGGCGAGCCAGGCGGCCCTCGGCCGCTCCTAGGCTCTCGGCCGCGCTCGGCGCTGCGACCCGGCTGGCGCCGCGACTACCCCCGGAGCAGAACGACCCCGAGAGGGTGGCCCCGGGGTCTGCCCGCAGTCGGCGTCGAGTCCGAAGGACGTCGCCACGGAGGTGAAGAACGTCACGTCGAAGGAGGTCCACTACTTGAGACAGATCGCGGCGATCAGCGGGGACGGTTCCGCCTACGTCGCTGACGAAACGCCCACCCACTCCCTTCGTTTCTCCGTTGACGATCGGTAAGGCCTGCGTCCATATCGCTTCGCCGTTGCTCGGGCGTGGTCAAGGCGAAGCCCGAGCCGAGCAAGGCTTCCTCGGGTCCACATAGGGCATCTTCGATATTCGAAAGGCCCACGAACAGCTGACCACCATGCTCACGGCGCTCACGACCGAGGTCCGACGTGTGGCCAGACCAGCTGACCCAGGCTTCACGCCGCGGCTCTGACGCCGAGGCGGGACGCTCCTCGTAACTGCCGCTCACCGCGCCGTATCCAGAAGCCGCCAAGGTTGCCGCCCGGAACGCCTGCGGTGAGACAAAAGCAGGGCCCGAGCGGCAAGATGGCCCTGCCCTCCTCGTCGCCACGAGCACAACGCGTCCGGGCAGCCCCGGCGCCGGTCCGATCCGAAGGTGCCGGTTCCCCTGCAGTCCGCGCAAACCGCGTCTCCTAGCGAGCCGCGGTGGAGTTGCGTTGAAACCGAATGCAGGTCTCGGCCAGTATGAAGGTCAATCGGTTGGCTGGACGCTTTATAAGCTGGGCCAGCACTTGGGCGTGGCCCCGGACGTGGGCGAGTACCGACCGACGTTTCCTCGACGCAACGGCTTGACCTTGACGTTGGGTGAAGCCGCAGACTTGTCCGGCAAGTGTCATGTCGATAAGGAGCGAGCACGTGGATGAGATGGGCATCGGAGAGTTCGCCAGCCGCTCGCGGCTGTCGGCCAGGGCGTTGCGGATCTACGACGAGCTGGGTCTGCTGGCGCCGGCGCGGGTGGACGAGGACTCTGGCTACCGCTTCTACGAGCCCGGCCAGCTCAGACAGGCGCGCCTGATCGCCTCGCTGCGTCAGCTGCATTTCCCGCTGGCGGAGATCAAGGCGATCCTGCCGCTCGAGCCGGCCCAGGCGGCGGAGCGAGTTCGCCAGTTCTGGGCCGCGACCGAGAGCAAGCACTCGTCCCTTCGCGCGCTCGCTACCTATCTGATCGACGAGCTGAGCGGAAAGAGGTCCGTCGTGTACGAGGTCAAGACGAGAGAGATACCCGAGCGCAGCCTGCTATGCGTCAAGCGCAACGTCACCGGCGAGAAGGCGGCATGGGCGTTCGGCAAGGAGTTCATCGCCCTGCTCCGGCACTACAAGTTCCCGCAGGTCGAGGGACGCGCGGGCGCGTTCTTCCAGATCTTGTGGGGTGAGGTCAGCGAGGACAGCGACGGTCCGATCGAGTGGTGCCGTCCCGTCCCCGAAGACCAGGCGGAGGCGCTCGCGGCGCGCTGCCCGGAGCTGACCCTGCGGGCCGAGCCCGCCCACGGCGAGGCGTTCGTGCCGATCGGCGACGGGCAGCTCGGCGGCGCTGACTGGCAAGTGGGCTCACGATCGCTGGAGGCATGGAGCGACCAGCAACAGCACAACGTCGACGTACGCCTGGCCAGCCTCGGCTTGCGGATCACCTACCTCCCCAGCGAAATTGGCCAGGACACCTACCAAGACTTCGCGATCCCGTTCACCGGTCAGGTACGCGGATGACGGCGGCCGTTAGAGCCGAGTCATTGACCAAGCGCTTCGGTGAGATCCCGGCGGTTACGGACCTCTCGTTCGTCTTGGAGGCCGGGACGATCACGGGCTTTCTCGGACCGAACGGTGCCGGTAAGACAACGACGCTGCGGATGGTCCTGGGGCTGGCGGCACCGACGAGTGGGCGCGCGCTCGTGTTCGACAAGCCATACAGCGAGCTGGTCCGTCCGGCGTTGCGGATCGGGGCGGTGCTCGAGGCGACCGATTTCCATCCCGGCCGCTCAGGCCGCGATCACCTACGGATGCTCGGGCGCGCCGTTGAGGTTCCGGACTCGCGGGCGGATGAGGTGCTGCGTTTGGTGGAGCTCGAGGGTGCGGCGCGACGGCGTGTAAAGGGGTACTCGCTGGGGATGCGCCAGCGCCTCGGGCTCGCGGCGGCGCTGCTTGGCGACCCGGAGCTTTTGATCCTGGACGAGCCCGCGAACGGGCTTGACCCGGAGGGCGTGCGCTGGCTGCGTGACTTCCTGCGTAGCCTGGCCTCCGAGGGCCGCACCGTGCTCATCTCAAGCCACGTGCTGGCGGAGGTCGCGCAAACCGTCGATCAGGTGTTGATCATCAGCCGCGGCCGGCGCGTGGTCGAGTCCCCACTGGCGGAGCTGACCGCCCGCGCCGGCGGCGCGGTCCGCGTCCGCAGCGCCGACCCGCAGCAGCTCGCCACTGCGCTACGCGGCGAGAACCTACAAGTCACGGCCGGCACCGACCACACCCTACTCGTGAACGGAGCATCGAGCGGCCGGGTCGGCGAGATCGCATTCGCCGCCGGCGTCCCAATTCACGAGCTGGCGACTGACGGCGGCTCGCTGGAGGACATCTTCCTGCAACTGACAACCACGGAGACGACCGAGGCACCGGCATGATCGCGCAGACCAAGGCCGAGCTGCTGAAGATCCGCACCACCCGAACCACGATCGCACTGATCCTCGGGATGATCGCGCTGATCCTGATCTTCACGCTGCTGGACGGGTTGCTCAGCCACCCGAGCGGCCTGATGGGCAAGGGAAAACCAGCGTGAGCTGCTGGGCGTGAGCAGTCTCACCAGCGTGTTCGCGGCGCTCGCGGGCGTGTTGCTCGTCACCAGCGAATACCGCTACGGCACGATCCGCCCGACCGTCCTGTTCAACCCGGCGCGCTCACACGTCCTCAGCGCCAAGGTGATCGCCGGCGCATTGGCCGGACTCGTGTTCGGGGTCCTCGGCGCAGCAATCAGCTGGGCGATCGGCTACACAATCCTCGATGCACGCGGCATCACGATCGTCCTCAACAGCAACGATGTCCTGCTGCTCACGCTCGGAGGGCTCGCCGGCATCGCGATATGGGGCGCGATCGGCACCGCCCTCGGCGCGATCATCCACAACCAAGTCGGCGCCGTCATCACCCTACTCGCCTGGGGCCTCGTCGTCGACAACCTCCTACTCGGCCTCGCGCCGTCCGTTGGACGGTTCATGCCGACACACGCCGCGGACGCGATGACGGGCCTCAAAGCCCATCACCTACCATCACCCGGCGCCGGCGCCGCCATCCTGATCGCCTGGACCGCCGCACTCGCCGTTATCGGCATCGCCCTAACCGCCCGGCGCGACATCAACTAACGCCCAGACCCGCGCGAACACGAACGCAGGTGTCGGCCCGCACTTCGCAAGAGTCGCGCTTGTCGCCACGAGCAGGACAGACCGCGCCTCCCTTCGGTCGCGGCAGAGCAGGCTCAGCGGGCTTCTTGGTCGACGGCGGGCGCGAGGAGTCCTTAGCCCCGGCGTGGAGCCTCACGGCGGCACCGACGCGAGGGCCGCCGCTGACTCCACCCCGACCATGTCCCCGTAGCCCCTTCCCGGCCTCAACCTGATTCAAATGGATATCCCCTTGTCGCCAAAGCGCACGCACCGTGCGTGGCCGCTCGAAGATGAAAGCGATCGCGCCGCGCGGCACGCGCCGTAGGGAGGTCCCCTACCGGCCGGGACGCTCCGCTGAGGAGGTGGCTAGATGGCCACCCCGAGCCTCCATGGCGGCCGTAGCAGGAGCGAGCCATGCCAATCGACAAAGCCAGGGAACTGTATTTCCCGAACTACTCCCGCGCCCCGTCCGGCCTACAGCGCACGTGGCGGCTGAGAAGCACCCGCGCGAACTGACCGGTTCGGCCGGGCTTTGCGGTCAACGGCCTTCGGGCAAGCGCATCCCGCGCCGCCTTCGGCCAGCTCCTCAACCAACCCCCCCGGCGGTCTCTTCGCTTCGCTCCGTGTACTTCCCGCGGAAGAAATAGTGTGGTTGTGAGGGGGTGGTTCCGTCCGGTGTGACGGTCAGAGTTCCCTGCAAGTGAACGGGTTTCTGATCGGTGGGAGGGTGAATGCTGACGCTTTTGGCGCCTCAGTCGGATTGTCTGTGGGACGAGTCGTTGCCGGTCGAGGTGAAGGAGCTGCCGCAGGATCTGGCGGCGCTGGACGGGTTGTTGTCAGATCCGGAGTTGTTGTGGCCGTTGGTGGAGCGCTGGCGCGGGGAGGTTCAGGAGACCGGGCGGCGGGTGTTGACCGAGGGACGGCCGACGGTCCCGCTGGAGACTTATGTGCGGTTGATGGTGCTCAAGGCGCGCTATCGGTGGGGGTACCGGTCCTTGGTGGCGGAGGTGTCGGATTCGATCCATCTGCGTCGCTTCTGTCTGATCGCGCTGAGCGAGCGGGTGCCGGACGAGTCGACGGTGCGCAAGCTCACGCGTCGGATCGGCGCGGAGACGGTGTCGGAGCTGACGCGCGCGATGATTGTGAAGGCGACCCGGGAGAAGCGGTTCAGGCCGCGGGCGGTGAGGATCGACTCGACCGTCGTGGAGGCGGATGTGCAGTACCCGACGGACGCGGGACTGGCGTCTGCTGGCGTCAGGACGCTCGCGCGGGAGGGGCGCAAGCTCGCCAGGCTGCTGAACGAGAAGGCGGCGGGGGTGCGGGATCGGTCACGGTCGATGGGCCGCAAACTGCGGGCGATCTCGCGGACGATCCGTCGGCGCTCGGGGGAGGCGAAGGCGGAGGTCGTGGCGTTGACCGGGGAGACGGGCGAGCTGTTGAAGCGCTCGATCCGGGAGGCGCGCCGGCTCGCTGCGCTGGCCAGGCGCACGGCGAGTGGGCGTGGTGCGAAGGCGAAGCTCAAAGCGGCCACCCAGCTCGAGGAGCTCGCCGGCCGGTGCGAGAAGGTCACGCGGCAGATCAAGCAGAGGGTCGCGGGCGAGGCGATCAAGGACCGGATCGTGTCGCTGGCCGATCCCGACGCCCGGCCGATCCGCAAGGGGAAGCTCGGTCAGCCGACGCAGTTTGGCTATGTGACGCAGTTGGCGGAGGTGACCGAGAACACCCGGCGTGGGGCGCGGGGACTGATCCTGCCAGCGTCCACGACACTCGGGAACCCGGGCGAGAACACGCTGCTGCCCGGGACGGTCGCCGAGCTCAAGCGGCTCGGGATCTCACCGCGGGAGGTCGCTCTCGACGGCGGGTTCCACACCGAGCTGACCAACACCGCGCTCGAGGACCTGGCGCCCAACACAGTGTTCATCGCTGGCCGCCAACAGCCCGGCTCCAAACGCACCCAACGGCGGCTGCGAAAGTACCGAACCGGCGCCGAAGGACGGATCAGCCACCTCAAACGCCGCTACGGAATGGACCGATCCCGCCTCAAAGGCGACGAAGGCCAGCAGATCTGGACTGAGTGGGCGATCCTCGCCTACAACAGCGACACGCTCGCCGTCCGAACCCGGTGAAACACTCCCAACCGCTCCCCGATCAGGAGCAAACCCATTCACTGCGAACCGGCCGCGCGAGATCACTCCGCGGCCGTTTCGCATCTCAAGAGTTATTCCGCGGCAAGTAGCTAGGAGTAGGCGCGAAAGCGATCGAACGCGTTCTGCACTCAGCGCTCGCCGAGCGGCGGGCGATCGGGTCCGCGTCGCTCTAATTCAGTACCGGTCATGGGGTCTCCGTTCGCGGCTCCACGGGCCCCATCGTGGGCGTTCGTCGCGCGAGCGCCACGATGGTCGCGTCGGGTACGGTTGCGAGTGGGCAGTGAGACTGCAGGTCGACTCTCGTGCCCAAGCTGACTATCTCCTCGGCGTCCATGCCGTGCTGGAAGGTGCCGCGGCCTTCGTGCGAGACGAATCCGTCCCCCCAAGCGCGCCAGCCGTTGCGAGCCGCTTCCCTTCGGATGGCCGCCCTGGATCGTGTCGCCACGGTTAGCACGCCTTCTGGCGCCAGACGTGCGGCGGCCCGGCGCATCACCTCCAGCCGATCCTCCACTGTCGGCAGCACGTTGAGCACGAAGATGACCGTGACGACCATGAACAGGCCGGCTGGCCGCTCGGCGAAGCCGAACTGCGCGTGTGGGTCATAGCCGTCCGCGTCAATTCCGAGGCTGCGGAAGTAGTTGACGTCGGCGCCCCGACCGCACCCGTAGTCGAGCAACTCGCGCACCGAGAGGTTTGGGGGTCTCTCGGCGAGGACGCGCTCAATGAACGGCGTGAGCTCCTTCGCCGGGGCGGATCGGCGCGGGCGCGCGATCGCGGTCTTGAACGACGCAGCCGCGGTCGGGTCCGCGCGCACTATCGGTCGATCGGCCATCGGGCCGACACGCCCGATGATCCCCGAGTGACCGGTGAATGCGTCCGACCCGGCGCGCGTCTCGTGGGCTGGGACATGTGGGCGAGTGGATCAGCGGCCTGGGCCGACGTAAGCGGCGATCCGCCTATTCCGGGATTCAATGAACTCGATCGCGCGTTGGCGGTATGCGAGGTACGCGTCGACCGTGGGCGGCAGCGGCGAGGCGTCGAAGCTCTGGAATGGCATGGAGAACTCGACGGTAGAAGTGTCCTCATTGACCGCGTCCTGCAGGTGGAAGAAGTCCACGTAGCCCGCGAAGTCGCCGAACAGGCCGAAGAAGTCTGCGTACAGGGCGAGCGTGTCGCCCAGCGGGCTGGGCTCCTCGAGGTAGTGCCGGCGGATGCACTCCACCGTCAGGTCGAACCGGTCCTTGATCTGGTGGTGACATCCGCGCCTCTGGTTGATCGTCATCTTGCCATCGACGCGATTGGCCGGGAAGACCATCATCCCGCCAATCGTGTAGCCGATGTGCATGAACTCTTGGCGCTCAACTTCCGGGATCTGATCGATGATCGGCGCCAGCCACCGGAAGCTCGGAACGACCGTATCGCTCGACAACCAGAACTCGCCGAGCTCAGAACGGTGGTGCAGGTAATACGGCGGACCGGTGACGTCGAGCTCGAATAGCCCGCCGCTCGGCAACGGCTTGCTCCACAGAAGCTGGTGATACGTCCGGAGCGTTGGACTGAACGTGTCCGGGTCTCTTCCGGCCGGCGTGTCGGATCTGAAGTCGAAGGTGATATCGATCATCTCGACGAGCGGGAAAGCTGCTCGACGCGGCGACTTTACATCGCGCTGCAAGGTCCAAGCCCGCTGGAGGGCGCCGGTCAACCGCCGGCCCAGCTCAGTCTCCGGTCCTGCCTCGCCGCGAGAACGATTGCTTGACCCCCCGACGTCCTCGTACAGGACCACCGCTTAGCCGACTGGGTGATCCCGCCTTGCGTGACACGATCCGGGCTGAGAGCCTCTGCACGAGACCGATGAATGCCGCGGTCGGCGGAGGTCTCCACCCGCGGAAAGCAGCCGAGCAGACGGGAGCGAGCAGATGACACGGACCCGCATTCACAACCTCTCGATATCGCTGGATGGTTTCGCGACCGGCGAGGGCCAGGTACCGGACGCGCCCATGGGTCACGCCGCCCAACGACTGCACGCGTGGATGTTCGCCACCCGCTTCGGTGCCCCGATTCTGGGACGCGAGGGCGGCACCGCCGGCGTCGACGACGCGTTCGCCCAGCAGCACGAGCCGGGCATCGGCGCCGAGATCATGGGCGCGGGCAAGTTCGGCCCACCGGGCTGGCAGGACGACGCCGACTGGAAGGGGTGGTGGGGCCCGAACCCCCCGTTCCACACGCCGACCTTCGTGCTGACCCACCGCCCCGGACCCTCGATCGAGATGGAGGGTGGCACCACCTTCCACTTCCTCGACGCCGCACCGACCGAGGCGCTCGACGCCGCCCGTGAGGCGGCCGACGGACAGGACGTCCGCATCGGAGGTGGCCCGACCGTCGTGCGCGACTTCCTCGCCGCGGGCCTGGTCGATCACATGCACCTGGTCCAGGTGCCGATCGTGCTCGGCCGCGGCGTCCGGGTGTGGGACGGACTGGAGGGGCTGGAGGAGGACTACGAGATCGAGGCCGTCTCGGCACCCAGCGGGGTCACCCACCTGACCTTCGACCGGAAGACCTGATGACTGCCGTGTCCCGAAAAGTCCTGCGCCCGCTACACGGCGCCCAGCTCTGAGATCCACTCGCCCTGACGGTCGCCGGATCGGTCGGTTGGCCGTTAAAGCGTGCCGAATGCCCCGAGCCGACGGCAACGAGCCGACAAGCGCTTGCGTCACCACGGCCTACCAAACTCGCGCGATCAGAATGGCGACGAGCGAGTCACCTGGGCCGCCGACTCGGACCGGCTCAGCGCGCTAGGTCGAGCACCAGCTTGCCCTGGAGGGTGCGACTGTTCAGGCGATGGAACGCTTCGTTGACGTCCTCGAGCGCCAGCACGGAGTCGATTCGCACCTTGATCGAGCCATCAGCCAGCGCCCGCAGCGCACGCTCGAGCCCGGCTCGTTGTTCGTCGCGCCGGAGCTGCAGTCCGGCGTAGCCGAGCAACGAGATCATCTTCCGATACAGCTGCTGCATGTTGAAGGTGACTTCCGCTCCGGCGGAGGTGCCGAACGAGACGACCCTGCCCCGTACCGCGGTCGCGGCGATAACCGGAGCCACGAAGTCACCCCCCAGCGGGTCAAAGACGACCGTTGGCTCGAATTGGGCGATCTGCTCGCCGAGCTCGACGGGGCTGGCCACGATCGCCCGGTCGGCGCCCTGCTCGATGATCGCGGCGGTCTTGCGATCGGTTCCGGTTTGACCCCAGACGGTCGCGCCCGCCGCATGGGCGAGCGACACGATCATTGTCCCCACCCCTCCCGCGGCGCCGAGCACAAGTACCCGGTCCTCGACCGTCACCCGCGCCAGCTCGCGGACGACGTTGACCGCGGTCAGGCCCGCGCCCCCCATAACGGCCGCGTCGCGCGACTGAACTCCCTCGGGCACGGGCATCAGTGCTTGCTCGGGCACGATCGCCGCTCGGGCCCAGACGCCGTCGCGCACGACGCCAAGACCTTCGCCGGCGACCAACACAGAGCGCCCGTCGACGACTCCGGAAGCCTCCGCGCCGAGCGTCCGCGGTAGCGGACCATCGGGATTCACCCGCCCCGCGGCAACGTATGTGTCGACCGGGTTGACACCCCCGAACTCGAGCTCGACGCGCACCTCATTTCCGGACGGCTCGCGCAGTTCCACATCCTCGATGACCAGCGGCTCGCCATGGCGATGCAGACGAGCGGCGCGCACGGAACCGGGCATGCGGCAGAGGTTTTAGCAGAGCCCCCGGGAGAGGATCGTGCCTATGACATCGGCGGCCGCACGACTGCTCCTGTCCGTCCGCCGGTCCAGACTGGACGATCGCAACGGCGACATTCCGCGTCCCGGCCAAGGGCGCCCTCGGCGCCGACGCGGCGCTCGCCCCCGGAGTGCGCTGCTGGCCGCCGCTGAGGTCGCTGACCCCGCCTCGGCCACCGCTCTCAGACCAAAGGGGCCGTGCTGCTCGAGGATGCAGCCTTGCCGAGATTGTCCGATACCGGCCGCGCGACTGCCGGCGGTGTGGCTGCTCCTCTCGTGCTTGCTGGGCTCGTGTACTGGCTAGCGCCGGGGGTCGTTGAGCTCACCTGCGGAGCGCTCGGCGCCGCTGCTCTGGCTTTCCGCGCGACGGCAGACAACCGACTCGTGCGCTGGCAGGTACGTCCGAACGTCAAAGGAGGTCCCGACGACCGGGCGATCGCGAGCGTGGCAAACGGACCGTCACGTCGGGCGCGAATCGGTGTGTGCCCGTGAGCGATTGCGAGCGCGCCGACGGTCGTGGGACCGTTAGCTTCGACGCACCGAGTCCGAGAGCGATCACAAGACTCACGCCTACACAGGTCGACCGTCGCTCGGGCGCGCTTGATCGCTCGCTGCCACCTGTCCGCTGCGGCCTCGAGTGAGAGAAGCACCGGCTCAGCGGATCGAGTCACGTCGACCGGCTTGGAAGCCTATGGCGACGGCTCGTCGTGTTCGCCGCGGGATCGCGCCAGAGCACCCAGCTCGCGACGGAGCATGATCGACGGCCCGCCGATCAGCTCCCACGAGCGCGCGATCCCGATCAGGAAGCATACGATCACCAGCACCGCGATCGTGGTCACCGGCCCCTGCTGACGCGGGTGCGCCAGCTCTTGGAGACCGGCGACGAGTTGCTCGCCGAGGGTGATCGCCAGGGCGACCAGGAACACCGCGTCCCGCAGCTCCCCCGGCTGCTCGCGTCTCACCCGCAGCAGCGAGAGCAGCGAGGCGAGCACGAACACCAACCCCGAGATCGAGACAACGAGGGCCGTCCAGCCGACCCGCAACCCCGGCACCAGCGCGAACAGCGACACCACCAGCGCGTTTGTGAACGCGGTGAGCGCGGCCGACGCGCGGACCCGATGCGTCTGAGACCCATCTCCCGTGATGCGCTCGTGGCGCCACCGAGATCGCCACGAACAGCAGACCGACCAGCGTTCCGGCGACCTCGGCGGTGGCGTTGAACAGATCATGGAAGCCGTTTGGGAGCATGAATCCACAGTAGTCATCCGTGCTCCCACGCGCCATCTCAGTAGCAGCACATCCGCTGGCGCGCAAGCCGAGTAGCTCGCTGTCGCTGGTGGCGACGGGACGATACCGCGCTCACGGCGATGCGGGGCGAACCTTGACCGGGGCGCTACGCGGCTCGGCGTTGCATGGTGGTGGACTTCATCCCGATCGGGCCCGCAGCATTGGGCGGCCGCTCACCGCGGCGCGCGCAGCGCTCGATGAAGAGCGCGAGCTCGGCGGTGCGCTCATGTTGGGGGTGGTGGCCCATGCCTGACCAGACCTCGACCTGGGCTTGCGGGAGGGCAGCGCGCAGGCCGCTCGCGTGGTCGGGAGGGACGAGCGCATCGTGGCTGCCCCAGACCGCGGCGACCGGCCCGTCGAACTCGACGCGGCGGCGGTGGAAGGCGTCCGGCGCGTGGGCACAGTGGTGCAGCGCGCGGACGGCGGCGCGGACACCATTGGAGGTGGGCCAGGCGTCGCCGCCCATGCGGAGTACAAGCTCGCGTGTCGGGCGACGGCCGTGCGAGACGAAAGCCATGTAGCCGCCGAGGACGAGCGGTGGCGTCATCAGTGCGAGCGGCAGCGCGGTCATCGCGACGCGGTGGATGCCTGGGATCGCGAATAGATCGGCGAGCCGGATCGGCCCGAACCCGGCCGGTGCGAGCAGCGCCAGCGAGGACACGTCGGGGCAGCGCTCGGCGACCGAGGTTGCGACCGCGCCGCCGAGCGAATGTCCGACGAGCGTGACGGACTCGAGGCCGAGCCGTTCGATTCCACTCACGATGTCATCGGCGTAGGAGCCGATCGTGTGCTCGCGCGGCGCTTGCGAGCCGCCGAAGCCGGGCAGGTCAAACGCGACGCAAGGCCGATGCGTGCCCGCGACTAGTCCTTCCCAGCCGGCGGAGGAGTCGAACACGCCGTGGAGCAGGACAAGCGACCCGCCCTCGCCGGGCCAGCACCGGACGCGCAGGCGACGCTCCCCGGCGACGATGATGTCATCGATCTCGCAAGTCGTCATGGCATCGTGTCAGCCCCCAGGGGACCACGAGCGCTGGACGGTGGCCGCTTGTTTAGCCGTTTTTGCGTTCAGTCTTGGCGCGGCTGGCTGCTTCGCTCAGGCGCTTGGCCTCGTCGCGAGCGGTGAGTTCCTTCTCCTTTGCGCGCATGGCATCGGTTTTGGCGTTCAGGGTCGCCAGGCGTTCTTTGGGCGCCCGGTTGTTGAGGACCTTCGCCTCGCGTTGGGCGGTCCTGCGGCTGGCGTCCAGACGCGCGTTCTGCGCCTCGGCGGCGCGACGCTTCTCCTTGTCCTCTGCGCGGGCTGCTTCCTGACGCTTGGTGTTGGCCCGCTGAGCAGCTTGCTGGCGCTGTCGGCTGGCCTGCTCGTGGCGCTCGTCGAGCCGAGTGTCGGCATGCTTGGTCTTGTGTTCGGCTTCGGTGCGCAGTCGTAGCGCACGCTCGCGCTCGTGGGCGGCCGCGCGCCGGCGCGCGGCATCTTCCCGCAGGATCGGATCGGCGAGGACGGCGGCGATCACCGCTCGCACGGCGGCATCGGCGCGGTCGAGCGCCAGCTCCGCCGTGGGGCGAGCTCCGGTTCCGTTTCCGGGAAGCCAGCCGATCGCACCATCCAGCGGCACGCGGACCAGCTTCAGATAACTGTCGATTGCGGTTCTAGGGATCGCTCGTATGGTCACTGGTGCTCCTTGGGGTCGATGGTGTTCGCTTTGCGCTCGGCTGCGCGGGCTTTCTGCTCGAGTCCGATTGCTTCCTTGGCCACTTGCAGGCGCTCTCGCTCAGCGCGCTGCTCGGCGCCGTCCGCGGTGGCGTCCTGCGCCTTGCGTTGACGCTCGGCGTCGGCTTGCTCGCGCTGAGCCTTGGCCTGCGTCTCACGCTCGGCGTGTTCGCGGTCGCGCTCAATCCGCTGCTCTCGTTCCTGCTCCGCGAGCTCGTTTTGCAGGCTCTGGCGCTCGAGGTCGATCTCGGTCTTCTGGTCGGTCAGGTCCGCCTCGTGCTCGCGCTGCTTGGCTTCGGTGGCCTGGCGGGCCGCTTTGGCCTCGGCGTCAACTTGGGCCTGCTGCAAGCGGCCCTCACGGGCCAGATCCTTATTCCCGACCAGCGAGCCGGCTACTTGCTTGGCTTTACCCGCCAGCGCCCCGACGATCCCGCCGGCGGTTTGCTCTGAGTGGTCTTGATCATTCAATTTGTTCACTACTCCTTCACGCCTTTGTCTGTTATCGATGCACGGTGCGCGTGGGGTTAGCTGCGGGTGGCCGGCCGGCCGGCGGGCTGGTTGCCCGCCGTGCCGGTTCCGCTCCCACGAGGAGGCGGCGCTGCTAGCGCTCGTGGTAGTGCTGCTTGCTGCCGGAGTTCGCCAGACCGCGGCTGATCAGGTAACCGATCGTCACGATCGTCGGGTACAGCCAGACCTGATCGGGGAGGAATACGTCGGCGTGATACACGCCGGCCTGGTCCACGCCGCCGCTGGTGATCGGGCCGGCGATCGGCTTAGGCGCTGGCGAGCTCGCGCTCGGCGGCGTTGAGGACTCCGGCGCGGTCCTTGTGCGCGCGCTCGTAAGAGCGCACCTCTTTGGCCCGCTCGTCGTCACCCTCTGACAGCACGCTCTGCACCTCGGACGCGGTCAGCTCGTCATAGCCCGCCCACGGCTCATTGCCGCGCAACGAGGTGATCCGGCTGAGCACCGTGGTGCGGTTCTGATTCTTACGCTCGTAGGAGTCGATCTTCGCGAGGTCGATCTGGGAGAGACCGCTCAGCTTGCCGTTGATCTCCTCGGCCGTCAGATCGTCGTAGTGCGCGACCGCCAAGTCATCCTCGGAGGCGACAGCTCCCTTGATTTGACCTTCGGCCTGTGCGACGCCGGGAACCTTACGGGCCTGACGTGCGGTCCGCCGGGTAGCGGCGTTCGTCTTGCGCGCGGCTTTCTGGGTCGCCGCGCCGGCCTCGCGGACGGCGTCAGCGGCGCCGGTGGTGGTGATGTCATAGGAGGGCTGGCCCTTCACGTCAGCGCGGACGACGGCGTCGGTCAGCTTGGGGATCTCACGCAGGATGCGCTCGAGCATCTTCTGCTCATCAGCCAGGATCGAGGTGGCCAGCTTGGCGGTCTCCTCGTCGCCAACGGAGCGCGCGAGCCGCTCGATCGCCGTATAGGTGGCGATCTCGAGAGCCTCACTGGCGCAGGCGTCCTTGGCGTTCTTGAGCACCTTTTCCTCGCCTCCGGAGCCGCGCAGGAGATCAAACGGCGTCTTGGACAGCGCCATGGTCTGCCCGATTACGCTCTCCCAAAAGCCGATCACGACGGCAAGCGGGTTGGAGCCGTGGTCGAGCGCCTCCAAGCGGCGTGTGACGCGCGCAGCATGATCACGCGTCTCGCGAACGTGGGTCTCCAGCCCGGAGCGGTAGGACCCGCGCGGGGTCATCGCGATCTGAGACTGCAGCACGCGAACAAGAGCGTTCTCACTCGCCCGCGCCTCGCCTAGGTATTGCACAACCTTCTGTTCAGCAGCAGCATTCATACGAGCAGCATTCATACGACATCCAATCGATGAGAAGAGGCTCGGAGCCACAACTACCTCCGAGACGCGCCGGTATCGACGCTCAGTGCCCGAGGCGAAATCCTGGTACCTGGGTCGCCTTCAATTGTACACGAACACTTGTTCGGCCGTGTGTGATCCGCTCACACTCGTCCGAGAAAAGACATCTGCCCTGCCCTTACGCCGCAAGTCTGATGCGGAATGAGCGCGGTCACGCGCACCCCAAATTCCACGCGCTTCATCTCGACAGCGCAACATCCGACATCTCGGCAATGTCAATCCAGAGCGCCCCGTCGCCGGTCTCCGTGATAGGCATCCCGGCCAAGGACGTCAACGCCCGACCGCGTTACCCACCTCTGCTACGTCGCCACCTGGGCACTCTCATCCAACGCTCTCGGCCAAGACCGGAAGTCTGACCCACCCTCGGCGAGAGCAAAGCAGGGCCCCGGCACGAGATGCCTGCCCACCCCGCTGGTCGCCACAAGCGCGCACGCGTCGCATCGCATCGGCCCGGTCTGACCGGTGCTCGGGAGCGCTAACTCAAGGTCGGCAGCTGCAAGCAGGTAAGCAGTCACGGCGGGGTCGATGCCAGCACTGCCGCAATAGGCGTAACGCAGCCGCCCGCGCTGGCGCGTACGCGGCCGCCCCTTTCCCACGCAAGGATCAGCCAGCGCGTGACGGGTGCTAACGCGATTCCCGCTAGCGCGTCATGGCGCTTTGGACGACCAGCAGGAGCTAGCGCGTCGCGGCCCCTGGCTCCTCCAATCAGCGATTGCAGAAGTAGCGTGTCGAGACCGAAGCAGGTCTCGGGTCGCCACAGCTGTCCGCACCTGAGATTCGCCAAGAGCTCAACGCGTCCCGGCGGCCGCGCCGCCGGTCCGATCAGAAGGTGCCGGTTCCCCTGCAGTCCGCGCAAGGCGGGTCAGCGCGGTCTGGCCGGTCGTGTTCCTTTGCTGAGGCGAAAGCAGGTGTCGCCCAGCTTCGGTCGCGTTCGGATCAGGGAACGGGGCGAGGACGCTGAGGACGCGGCCAGGGGGGTCGATTCCGACAAGGCTCAGCTGTCGTCCTCGCTCGTCAGGGCCGATCGAGGTGTGGTCATCTTTGCCGCTCAGTCGGACCGCGCGACCGTGCTAGCCGTACCTTGAATTCGGGAGCCTGCACTGTGGACCACTGCCTCGCTCGGTGCGACGATCAACGCGGTTGACGACCAAGGTGGTCGGCAACAAACATCAAAGGAGGCAGGCCCTATGTACAACTCGACTGAGCATCGGCAATCGACCTGGGTGGCTTCATCGCCCGGCAGGGGTACGTTCACGGCGTTCGGGGCGCGTCATGTGAAGGGTGTGGCGGTCAGCCGATGGGTTGCCGCGGTCTGTTTCGTGATAGCGGGGGCGTTGGTGGTGGCGTTCGGTCATTGGTGGGGGCTGGTGTTCTTCGTGGCGGCCGCGCTCAACGGCTCGCTAGCCTACCTGGTCCCGCGCTGGAATCCGCCCCGGAATACCCCGAACAACGCCAAGCTCTCGGCGTAGGTCTCGATATGACCGATGCAGGTCCGTCGGCGGCCAGGGGTACCTTCACGGCGTTCGGGGCGCGTCATGTGAAGGGCGTGGCGGTCAGCCGATGGGTCGCCGCGGTCTGTTTCGTGATCGCGGGCGCGTTGGTGGTGGCGTTCGGTCATTGGTGGGGGCTGGTGTTCTTCGTAGCGGCCGCGCTGAACGGCTCGCTCGCTTACCTGGTCCCGCGCTGGAACCTGCTGCGGGATGCCCCGAAGAACGTCGAGCGCGTGCGCGAGCTGCAACGATCCCGGGCTCTGGTGGTGGACGACGCGGCAGCCAGGTTGCGCCGTATCGAGCAGGACCTGCACGACGGAGCACAGGCCCAGATGGTCGCCGTCGTCATGAAGCTCGGGCTGGCTCGAGACCATCTCAGCACCCCGGCCGCCAGGCTCGAGGGCGCCGACCTCGACCGGGCGCTGGAGCTGGTCGATGCCGCCCACCGCGGAGCGATGGAGGCGATCACCGAGCTGCGTGACCTGGCCCGGGGGATCCATCCACCCGCCCTGGCCGAAGGCCTCGGCGCCGCCCTCGAAGGCCTCGCGGCACGCAGCGACCTGCCGGTCGAACTGGTCATCGACCTGCCCGAGCGCCCGTCCCCTGCGATCGAGACGATCGCCTACTTCTGCGCCGCGGAGCTGCTCACGAACGCGGCGAAGCACAGCGGCGCCCAGCGCGTGAAGCTGGAGGTGCTCCACCAGCCCGGCCTGGTGGCGATGCGAGTCAGCGACGACGGCACAGGCGGCGCCCGGCTCGAGCCCGGCGGGGGTCTGGCCGGCCTCGCAGAGCGGGTCAAGATCGTCGATGGCAGCCTCCAGGTCGAAAGTCCGGCCGGTGGCCCCACGGTCGTCACCGTCGAACTGCCGTCTCACGTCTGAGCCGGCACGGGGAACCTCGAATGCGGATCGTGATCGCCGAAGACTCCGCCGTCATCCGGGCGGGACTGGTCGAGATCCTGGCCGACCGGGGACACGAGACGGTGGCCGCCGTGGGCGATGCGCAGGCTCTACGAGCGGCCGTGGACGAGCACAAGCCGGATGCTGCCGTCGTGGACGTGCGAATGCCGCCCGACTACACCGACGAGGGTATCCGGGCGGCAATCGCCATCCGCCGCGAGCACCCCGGCACAGGAGTGCTGGTCTTCTCCCAATACATCGAGACCCGCCACGCCGCCGAGCTCCTCAGCGCGACATCCAGCCGCGGTGCCGCCGGCATCGGATACCTGCTCAAGGACCGCGTCGGCGACGTCGGCGAATTCGTCGACGCGCTGACCCGGGTGGCAGCCGGCGGCACCGCCCTCGACCCCGAAGTCGTCACGCAAGTCCTAAGGGCCACCCGGCGCACCGATGACCTCGACACGCTCACCCCCAGAGAGCACGACGTCCTCTCCCTGATGGCCGAAGGCAGGACAAACGGCGCCATCGCCGGCACGCTGGTGATCTCAGAGCGGGCGGTCGAGAAGCACGTCGCCAACATCTTCACCAAGCTCGGCTTGGCCCCCTCACACGCCGACCACCGACGCGTGCTCGCTGTACTGCGCTATCTGGAGTCCTGACCCCAGGGAGCGCTCCAACCCGGGGGCCCGCTTGCGCGAACCGCGGGGGCAGGTACACCAGGGTGAGCACGACCCCGATCGAGACTGCGAACGCTCCAACGGGGTGCGCTCTCGTCCGTTTGGTCGGCCCGGAAGCATCCCTGTAATGAGATGAAAGCGGAACTGATCTCGCTTGGAGGTCGCGTCTCGCAACTCGCCAGAACCGCGCATGGTGGTGCTCATCGACGGCGTCGCCCGATTACCTCTTCGGCGTTAGCTGGAAGCTCCGGAGCCGCAAGCACCAATCGGTCGCGCCGGCGTCGAGGTCAGCGCTGGCAGCGGTCGGATGGTTCGATTTGGATGCACTCAGTGCCGTTGGCAGCGGCAGGTACGCTCTAGGTATGGCAACGCGCGAAAGAGTCAACGTCGACCTCGATGCCGAGGTGGCAGCGATCCTGCGCAAGCATGCCGCGGAGGCGCACGTCAGCGAGGGCGAGATCCTCGACCGTGCGGTTCGCGCATATGACCTCCGAGCACTGCTCGCCCGCCTCCAGGCAAAGAGCGACCTCGACGAGGATCAGGCGATGGCACTCGCACGCGAGGAGCTGAAGGCCGCCCGCACGGCCCGTCGCGCCGTCGGTTGATGCGCATCGTTGCCGACGCGAACGTGTTCGTGTCGGCCGCGTTGGGTCGCTCGCCTCAAGCGCCGTCGGTCCGGATCATCAACGCGGCGCTCGATGGGCGCGTCGAACTCGTGATGTCACCGGCTCTGCTGGCGGAGATCGCCGATGTGCTGTCAAGGCCTCGGATCCGGAAGCGGATATCGGCCGAAGATGCTCAGCTGTTCCTCGGCGACGTCGCGGCTCAGGTTATGATGTTCGCCGACCCGGCCAACCCTCCGAGCGTCTGCCGCGATCCCGACGACGACTACCTGGTTGCGCTGACGCTGACGGCCAGCGCCGACGTGCTCGTAAGTGGAGATGACGATTTGCTCGCTGTCGAGCCCGAGCGCGCCGGCGTCGAGGTCCTGACGCCTCGACAGCTGATCGAACGGCTCGCCTGAGCCGTCGGCGCCACTTATCCGTCGACTGCGAGCCGTTTCAGGCGGCGGGGCGGCGGAATCCCACGGCATAGGGATCCGCCTCGCGCATATCGATCGCCTGCTGCTTGATCGTGTCGAGCAACACCAACGTGAGCCCGAGGTCGTCGTACCTGAAGGTTCGCCCCGTCTTGGCGGCCTTCTCGATCCGCTTGAGCCCGTCTTCGTCGCCGCATATGTAGTGGACGCCGTTGCTCTTGCCGGCGTGGCGCCACACGACGTGCCGGTAGAGGATTGCCCTGAGGCGCTCGATCGACTTCGGTGCCAGCTCGACTTCGACCGCGATCGGTCTGCCATCGAGGCGGAATCCGACGAGATCGGGGCGATGGCGGGACTCGTGGTGCCCCTTGCGGTCCCACCACGAGATCGTGTCCGACCACGTGTCGAACGCGAGCAGCTCGCGGCTGCCCTTGAACTCGCGGGGGCGGACAGTCAGCCACGCCGGCCATCCACGCGACTCCGCAGTGGTGCGCCCACCAGGTCGGAGCCGGATCGCCGGGCGCGCGGAGAGGGACCCCAGCGACCGCCACGCCGACCCGCGTCGCGACGAACAGACAGCCGTCTCCGCGCCGCATCGGATACCGCACCAGCCAGCCTTCCCGCTCTAGTCGTCGCGCATGGCTCCTCGCCGCTACCTCGCTCCAGCCCATCGCACACCGCCACGCATCCAACGGTGCTGGTCCCACTCTCGACAACCACCTCAGCCCGGCCATCGTCCCCCAACCAGGACGTAATACCCGAGTCATCCCGACCCTCCGGCACCCAGTTCGTGCCCGCGATCAGCCCGCCTCCGCCCCTGCTGCCCACCACCATTCGAAGGGCGCATGACTACCCGCACTCTTCCTTCCTTGTAACTACGTGGAGGGCGGGTAGTCATGCGCCCCAGCGAGCCCAGAACCCCGTGGCTGCAGGGGCGGAGGCGGGTCGCGTGTATTGCTTCGCGAAACACGTGCGGATTGACCTAGCGCAGGACCTCGGAGCCGTCATCCGACCCTCGTTCCGACCTGCCAGCTGTCGTGTCGCTCGAGCTGCTCAGCGACGACGAGGAGCACTTCACCCAGCTCGCGGAAGCTGTGCGCGACCGCGCTCACCTCGGTCCCCGTGACGGCGATCACGAGCCGATCGAGAGCCGCGTCGACGTCTCGCCACAACTCTCCGCCCCCCGGCCGGTTGCCGCCCGTGCGCACCTCGTAGGGGAAAGCCTCGTGTCCGAAGTCAGTCCGGGGTGACCATCGAACACCGGCGAGCCTTGCGGCGTTGAGGAGGGTCGACGCCATGTGCTCGCACGAGTCGGCAAGGCGACGGACCCGACCGACATAGCCCGGAGCCGGCGGCACGAAGGCGCTGGCCTCGATCGCGTCGGCGAAGCGTTCGTTCGCAATCTGCAGCAGGGCGATCGCCGACTGAGGGTCGCTCGCCGGCGCCCGGGTTCCTCGACCTCGATCCTCAGTCGGTGGGTACTCCGTCTCGGGCATCGTTGGCGTTGGGTAGCCCGCGACGTTCGTCGCGGCGAGCATGCGCTCAAGCTCCGACCGGCGCACGATCCACTTACGAACACCCGCGCGAGAGGCCTTCAGCTGACCCTTGGTCACCCACTGGCGGACCGTCGCAGGGTTGACGCGTAACTCCTCGGCGATCTCGGCCAGCGTCAGCCACGGATCCGCCGCGTCGCGCTCTTCCTCAGTCAAAGGATTCCTCTTTCGCTAAGCACTTCCGCCGGTATCGCAATTAGAGTATCTTACGTAGAGGTTGCCCTGAGTACCGGATCCACGAATGTCCCGCGTGTTGCGCTGAGTCGCCACGAGGCGGCGATGTCGCTGGGGATGTCGTTGGACTCGTTCGAGCGGCACGTTCAACCCGAGCTGCGGCTGATCCGCCGCGGCAAGCTCCGGCTCGTTCCCGTCGCCGAGCTCGAGCGGTGGGCGAACGAGAACGCCGAGTCGGTGTTCAGGCTTCCGCGCCGGGATTAGCATCGGTCGCCCCCATGGCTACCGGGATCCGCGCTCGCCACGCTCGCAACTGCAAGTCGCGCGAGGACGGACGCTGCAGCTGCAAGCCGACCTACCAAGCTCAGGCGTACGACACGCGAACAGGTCGGCAGGTTTGGCGGACGTTTCCCACGCTCAGCGCCGCGAAGTTGTGGCGCCAGGACGCCCAGGTCGCGCTCCGGCGCGGCACGATGCGGCCGCCGACGGCGAAGACGATCGCCGAGGCCGCCGAGGTCCTGATCGCCGGCGCCCACGACGGCACGATCCTTGACCGCGGCGGGAAGCCCTACAAGCCGTCGACCGCGCGCGGCTACGAGCAGCTCCTCCGGTCATACATCATCCCGGCGCTCGGCGGCTGGAAGCTCTCGCAGATCCAGCGCCGCGACGTCCAGGACTTCGTCGACGACCTCCGCAAACAGGGCCTGTCCGCCTCGACCATCGCGAACATCCTCGATCCGCTGCGCGTCATCTTTCGCCGGGCGATCCGCCGCGACGAGATCTCGATCGATACAACCGACAACCTCGACCGCCCCGCGATCCGCGGCCGCCGCGACAGGATCGAACCCCCGGAGCGAGCCCACGAGTACCTCGCCGCGCTGCCCGACTCCGAGCGAGCGTTCTGGGCGGTCGCACTGTTCTGCGGACTGCGTCGCGGCGAGCTGCGCGGCCTCCAGTGGATCAACGTCGACTTCGAGGCCGGCGTCATCCGTGTCGAGCGCTCGTGGGATCCGGTCAAGGGACCAGTCGACGTCAAGACCGGCGCCGGCCGACGCGCAGTCCCGATGGCGTTCGTCGTCAGACGCGAACTCATGGCGCATAAGGCGCGGACAGGACGTGACGGTCCCGACCTCGTGTTCGGCCGCACCGCGACCGAAGCGTTCTTCGCGTCCACGATCAGAGCCCGTGCCAACAAGGCGTGGAAGCAAGCCGGACTCGAGCCGCTGACGCCACACGAGGCACGGCACTGCGCGATCTCCTACTTCATCGCCGCCGGCCTCGACTGGAAGCAGATCTCCACCTGGGCCGGCCACGGCGATGTCCGCCAGACCTGGAACCGCTACGGGCACCTCGTGCCGGGCGGCGAAGACCAGGCGCGGCAGCGGCTCGACGCCTTCCTCACACCCGCACAACCGACCCCGACTGTGGCGCATACTGTGGCGCACGATCCCAAGAACGACGAAACCCCCGAAAACACGGGGGTTCTGAAGTACCGCTACCGGGATTCGAACCCGGGTTTCCGCCGTGAGAGGGCGGCGTCCTAGTCCCCTAGACGATAGCGGCGGGGAATGGTCCTGAACGCGGCTGGTGCGCCTCTCGCTACACGTCCGGATGGCCGGAACGCCCGGGGTCGTGGACAGCCTGATTCAGCGTTGCGGCAAGGCTACCGTGCGACGCGCTCGCACGGTTCACGAGTTCGGCGGCTTGGCGGCGAGAGTCACGTGGCCGCGCGCATGGAGGGGCGGGTTTGCGGCGAGCCGATTCTGTCAGCCACGCAGCATCAGGGCAGTTACCCACCGTGGTTTTCTGGCTGCTGGCGATGACATCTTGGTCGCCGCGGAAGCGCCGGCACCGGGTGCGGCGAAGCGTGACATGAAGGTGCAGCAGCCGAGTTCGTTATTTCGACGTGACCGCCGCTGACGGCGCCTCTAGGAATCTGGCATCTAGCCTCTTTCCAGGGATTCCCGGCACTTGAGCACCGCGTGCTCCGGCACCTCTGGGTGATCGAGGAGGACACCGGCAAACGCGCCCGCGCCAATCGGGAGTGCGCGATCGACCAGGTGCTCGCCATCTTCCGCGGCCGCGGCAGGGGGAGACACCACCGGGCAACAGCCCGGGGAGCGAGTGGGTTGCGTTCAACGCGATCGCCGAGCGCCTCGACTACGGACGCCGATACACGACCCGGACCAACCAAGTGCAGCGCTCATTCGAGGACACCTCGCTCAAACAGCGAGTACTCGAGCTCGTTATGACGGCGTTAGCACTCGGGCGGACCGTCGAACCTGAGACAGGAATGGGCATCCGGGCCTGGCTCGGATGCCCACGTCTCGGCCGATTCGTCGGACTCGCTTTCAGGGAAGCCGGGATGCGTGGCTTTGGGCCTAGAGCGAGCGCGAGCTGTCCATGCTCGAGCGCGGCATCTGGAGTCCACCGGCACGGACACGCGATCCCTACGCGAGCATCGACGTCTTCGCAGGCCGCCTTTTTTGTGCCCGGGGTCGATCCAGCACGTCTGGTAGCTGGTCGCGCCCCGGATACTCAGGTCAGGGGCACGATTTGTCTGATCGATGGGTGGGGCATCAGCGCGTCGCGCGGGAATACGTGGATCTTCGATCAGTGTGGATCTTCGATCACAACACGTGGAGCAGGTATGCGAGGGCCGCTGCGACCTGAACCGCCGCGAACACGACGACGGTCATCACCATCGCCAGCACGGCGATCCCGGCCCGCCGGGTCCAGCGGGCTAGCCGCGTGCGCGCGACGAGCACAGCGGCCGAGGTCCGGGCCTCGAGTGGCGTCCAGGAATGCGAGACGAGCGCCGCGCCGACCCGCTGCTCCCATCGAATAGTCATCCGCACCGCTTCCCGTCGCGCGTGGATCCGCCACCACGACAGCTTGCGGGATCGCCTGTGCCAGTAATCGAGCGACTCGACTCCATCATCCAGATCCGGCGGCGCAAGCAGCTGCCCCAAGAGTTGCTCGTCTGTCGATCGTCGGTGGCTCATGTCCCCATTTCTAGCGTGGGCCAAACAATATGTCGAGCGCGCGCCGAAGTCTGCCTAGCGGATTAGATCAGTACCGACTCGATCCGGAGGACGGCCGGCGCCCCTGACGCCAACCGCGCCCGACAGCGTGTGCTTGCTCGCCGGTGGCTAGCCCCTGGCTCTCCCGGAGTTGCGCCGGGTGGCCTTTGCGAAGCGCGGCGTTCAGGCTACGGGACCCGAAAGGGATCGTCGCGCAGGCCGGCGTGGCGTGATCGCGTTCGTAGGCGAAGCGATCGTCCCCCAGTCGGCACGCCGGCGCCTCTCGTTGCAAAAGCAGTCGCCAGCTCGAGCGCGTAACCGCGAGGAAAGCAGTCGTGCGCGGCGCGATCGCGTCTGTTCACGGTGTGCGCGACCTGATCCGTCGAGTGGGTGGTGAGATGGCCTTGACATTCTGATGGGAGCAGGGGCGCCCTGCCGTGCGGGGATCGCTGCTGGAGATCTTGCGGGAGCAAGGGTTAGCCGGATTCGAGTAACCGCGCCCTGGGCAGACGGTGCTCCTCCCGCGGGGAGCGAGCTCCTCGAGGTCGGCCACTGTCCGGGAGGCCGACCTATCCGGAGGTGCGGACACGTGCGTGCAGAACCTGGTGTTAGCTCTGTTGGCTGGCGGCGCCGGCTGCGTCGACCTCAAGGCCGGCGGCTAGGATTTCGATCTGTGGGGAACCGCCCGCTTGAGCGCATCGGAGCGCGATCGCCTGAGAAGGCGGCCGCAGATATCTCATAACCGTGACCGTGCAGCGATGACCCGCCGCCGGGTGGTGATCGTCGGTGGCGGTTTCGGTGGTCTGGAAGCGGCGCGGCGTCTGAGGAACGCGGACGTGGACGTGACCGTAGTCGACCGTCACAACCACCTCTTGTTCCAGCCGCTGATCTACCAGGTGGCCGCGGGGGCGCTGTCATCCGGCCAGGTGGCCGCGCCGATTCGCCACCTGCTCAAGCGGCAGGCCAACGCGACGTTGCTGATGGCCGCCGTCACGGATGTCGACGTCGCAGATCGCCAGGTGGTGCTCGATAGTGGCGAGAGCCTGGCTTACGACAGTTTGATCGTGGCCTGCGGCTGCGAGACGTCCTACTTCGGTCACAAGGAGTGGCGGGGGGTCACGTCTGGGCTGAAGACGCTCCGCGATGCGGTCGATCTCCGCGAACGGATCTTCGGCGCCTTCGAGCAAGCCGAGCGTACCTCGAACGTCGCGGTGCGCGATGAGTGCCTTACCTTTGTGGTTGTGGGCGGTGGACCGACGGGTGTCGAGATCTCGGGTCAGCTCGCGATCCTGTCCCGTCACACCATGAAGCGAGACTTTAGGCGGATCGACCCGCGAGCCGCGCGAGTGATTCTGCTCGAGGCGGGCGACCGGGTCGCGGCGGCGTTCAGTCCGCCCACCTCGGCCAACGTCGCCAGGCAACTCGCCGAGCTGGGCGTCACGGTGCGTGAGCACGCCATGGTCACGGACATCGACGAACGCGGGGTGACAGTGACGGTCGGCGAGAAGACCGAGCGGATCGCCACGCGGACGGTGGTGTGGGCTGCGGGTGTGCGCGCGGCACCGATCGCCAAGGTGATCGCCCGCGCCGCCGGCGCCGACGTCGACCGGTCTGGTGGCGTGAAGGTCAACCCTGATCTGACGCTCCCGGGCTACCATGAGATCTCGGTGATCGGTGACGCCGCGCGTCTCACCGGCCCGGACGGCAGGCCGCTGCCCGGCTTTGCGACCGTCGCGATTCAGCAGGGCCGCCACGTCGCAAAAGCGATCCGGGACGGGCAGCCAGCAGCCTCGACGCCGTTCAAGTACTTCGACAAGGGCGCGCTGGCGGTCGTGGGCCGCGGCAGAGCGGTAGGCGAAGTCAGAGGCCACCGGCTCTCCGGGCTGATCGCCTTCCTAACGTACGTTGCCGTCCACCTGTTCTATCTGGGCGGTGTCGGCGGCCGGCGGATCACGGTGGCAACCACCGCGATCGGATCGCTGTTCGGAGCGCGGGAGAGCCGAGTCATCGAGGGCGAGCTCGCGAGCTCGGACCGCCCCCGATCGATCGCCGAACCCCAGCCGAGGGACCACCTCACGTGATCTCGCTCCGCTCCGCAACGATCAAGTTGGCTCGATCACACTGACGAACGGCTCGGGGACACCCTCGCTTTGCCGCCTGAGGAGGAGCTCGGACTGGTCGGGTGCTAACCCGACTCCGGCTAACCTTTCGCCGCCGAAACGGACGATCCGCATGAGCGCACCGGCGCGTCGCGTCGATGCTCCGTGGGAAGCAGAGGGCTTCGAGGATGGCGTGCCTGCAATGACCGTGCGGAGGCTTAAGCACGTACAGCCACGGTCAAGGCTGAGTGTTGCAGCTGGCATACCCAGGGCCCGATCGTCGGTCTGTGCTGGACGTGCTGGATCGGCTGCGAGGGCAAAAAGAGATGTTTCTCACCGCGCCGTTGGCGTGCTTCGGCTGTCCGGCGATCGATCTGACACGGGTGGACACGCTGTCGTCTATAGCCGCTGAATCGAACAGACGTTCGCTACAATATGGACATGCGCGATGAAGACGTTATGCGAGCTACCGACATCGGCATGGTGCCGCTTGGCTACGGGCGGTTCGTACGAGCGGACGACATCGTGGCTGTGCTGCCGATCGAGGAAGGGCGTGGCCGCGGACGGCGAACACACGTCCATGTCGCGGGGCTCGCAGTGCCGATCGTGGCCTCACGCTCCGAAGGCGCGATCCTCGCTGACATGAAGGCCGCGAGCGGCGCGGGCCGACGCGGAGCCGGCTCGGATGAGCGTCGCTCGGCACGGACCGGGCGAGCCGCAAGTGCCACGCCTCATCGCCGAAGTCGCCTCGGCTTCGCCGCCCGCCGGACCTGAACGCGCCGCCCTGGCATTGCGATCGTCGGCGACAGCGACCGCTGGGATGTCGCAAATGCACAAGGCCGACAGTAACCCCCGGCGAGTCGTTTCGTGGCAGAGGAATGGCCGGCGCAGGCGCTGGCCGAACCGTGTTCTGTCGCCAATGCAGTGGCACGCTCCGAGGGGGCGAAAGCGCGAAAGCGGTAGTCCAGGAGACGCGAGCTTCCGCCCGCGCGGGCCCACCGATTCGGAACGAGATTGGCGGGCGTGGGCTGGTGCCCGCTCGGACTATGAGAGCGACAGCGGCGGAGTGCTTGCTGCGCGTCAGAAGTCAGGCGATCCGCAAGCACCTTCGTGACCGCGGAGTCGGCGCCGGCGTCGCACCCGAGTTCATGGCAAAGCGCAACTCCGAGCTCGTCGGCATCCGCGGTTGAGGGCCACCCGCGCCGAGCGTCTCGAGGCGATTTGCGCGACTAGCATCGAGTTTGGGCTCCGGCCTTGCTTTCGCATCGGCGCGGGCGTGGGCTGGATCGTGGGTTCTGTCGGAGCAGGGGGGACGCTACGAATTCTCTGGGGAGCGTCCCGGAGGGCCGAGTGCCTGCTCGGACGTTGGCCGCTCGTTCTGATCGGTTCCCTTTAGGCCTGGTCGTTCGTCAGCGTGGTGATCGTGTTGAGCTGCGTGAGTAGGCGGCGTAGCTGGCCGAACTTTCGGGGTCCGAGTTGTTGTTCCCATTCGGTTTCGACCTCTTGGACGATTTCGTAGATTGCTCTGGTTGCAGCATGGCCTCTGGGGGTGAGGCGGACGCGCTTGGAGCGTTGGTCGTTGCTGTCGGTTTCGCGGGTCAGGTATCCGAGGTGCTCGAGCTGGCCGAGCAGGTAGTTGAGCGCCTGCTTGGTCATGCGTGTCTGGGTCGCGAGTTCCGAGGGGCGCTGGTTCTCGGGACCGGGGTACCGCCACACGTCCACGTGCGCTGCGACGAGGTCGGTGAAGCCGCGCTCGTGTAGGCCGGCGAGCATACGCTCGCGCACCGTCTCCCATGGGACTCGCAACAGCGCCCCGATCAGCGGCGGGCGGCGCAGGCCCAGCATCGGAATCAGTAAAGCCACTTGACAGACTCATGCGGGCCAGTATACAGTGGTCAAGTCGCTTTACTCAATGGATTTTGCCCGAGGGGAGCCACGTGTACAACACGACCGAAGGGAGCCGCGATGTACAAGACCACGGACAACGAGACGATCACGGTCGGTGAGCTCGGCGTGCGCTTCCTGGTCGAGGCCGCGGACTCGAACGGGAGCGCGTCGGTGTTCGAGTGCAATGTCCCAGCCAACTCGCGGATGCCGGCGCCCCACAGCCATGACGGCTTCGAGGAGACGATCTACGGGCTCGAGGGCACCACGACCTGGACGATCGACGACGAAACGGTCGACGTCGGGCCCGGCGAGGCGGTGTGCGTGCGGCGCGGGCAGATCCACGGGTTTCAGAACCGCGACGACATTGACGCGACGTTCCTGGCGATCGCGACCCCCGGCGTGTTCGGGCCCGCCTACTTCCGCGAGGTCGGCGACGTCCTCGCCGCCGTCGCCGGCGGCCCCCCGACCTCGCCGCGATCGCGCGAGGTGATGCGCCGCCACGGCCTCACACCCGCCCCGCCGGCCACAAGCTGACCCGCCCCCAAGTACCACGGAGAACCGATGCCGATCAGCATGCCCCCAGATGCCCCCCAGATGCCCGCCGAGGCCTACGAGCAGATCAGCCCGCCGACGCGCCCGAGCCGACGGTCACCGAACTGCACAACGCACTCGGTCGCTAGGCGTCAGCGCCGTTCGTACAGCCGGCTGCAGGGCAGGTCTGACGACGCCCGCCATCGGCCGGATTGATCTTGATGCACGGGGTGATGACGCGTCGACGTGGACCGCCGGCTTCGGCGGGCAAGTCCCGCTCCAGCGCAAGCACGAGCATCCTTGTCCCGTCTGACAAGACCTGCTCAGCGCGGGATCCGCGACACTAATCCGGCCATACTGTTGGGAAGGCTGGCGGAGCCGACTTGTGCGCGCTTTCCGCACGGAGCAGGTGCGCCACCGCTGGCTGCGGAGTGCCGCGGCGAGGGTGATGGCGGGTCTCAGCGTCGGTGGCTTGTCGGGCTGCGGGAATTGCCGCGGGTACGACGGCGGCCGACGCGCCGTGAGCGCGGAGCTCTCTATAGACCTCGGTCGGGCACGACGCTGGTCTCCTTGCCGATCACTGTGGCTCTGTTCAGCTGCCTGTGATCAGTCGTGCCTGAGCGGCCTGGTAGTCGGCGGGGTTGTGGTCGATGCGGGCGCCGGGGTGGCGGGCGGCGAGGCTGAGGAGTTGTTGATTCGCGGGCGTCGCGGGAAGTACCCGATATTCGCTGTAGACAGTGGTAATCGTGATGGCCCGGCTCCGGAAGACCTGCTTGATCGGGTAGTAGGTGCCGGGCGCGACGTCGTATTCGTATCCGTACGGGCCGTGGATCGAGATGAGTTTGATCGCTTTGCGGCCGTCGATCGTCGTCGGGCCAGCCACTTTGAGTCTCCCGGCTTTCAGCTCCGCCTGAATCTCGGCGGTCGTGCTGGTCACGCGGAAGGCCGGGGTGATCTTCATCCGGTACGTGCTCGGACGGTCGGGGGTCCCGAGGATTTGTACCTGCGACGTGCCGTTGCGCAACGCTCGGGCTTGTGCAGCCGTGATCGTCAGCGGCGGCGGCCGATGCGCATTCTGTTCTGCCGCCGCTGTACCAGGCGGTGCGCCTTGAAGCTTGGGCTGCGTGTAGATGAAGGTCCCCGGTTTTGCGCCACGGGTGATGTCAGGCCCGTACTCGCTCGAGATATAGACGGTGTTGGTGGTCGGATCGTAGAGCTCGTTATTGCCGTCGACCTCGCCGATCTGGACTCCATTGGTGACGCTGGGCCCTCCGAGGTTGACCACGTTCTGCGGGCCACTACCGACGGGTGTTTCGATGATTTCGTGGTTACTCCACCCGACCGTCTGTATGCCCTTGGGCGGCTTGAACCCCGGAGCGAATTTCAAGAACTTCGGATTGGTCTCCTGAACGTCGGTGTCGAAATCGATGACGATCGATCCTGGCGGGTGCGCCAGCGCGGCGGCCGCTCCACGCAGGACCGCCGCGTCTGCGAGCTGCGGTGCGGCCGGGCCCTGCCCCGAGAGCACTCCGGTCACCCCTAGGATGAGCGCTGCCAGTACGCCGGCCACGACCGCCAAGGTGAGCACCGGTCGACGCACGGAGCGAGGAGATCCTCCAAACCGGCCGCCCCGGCGTGCCTTTGGTGGTGCGGGCGTCGCGACGATCGCTGCGGCGAGGTCGGCCAGCGTCTGCGGACTCGCCGCGCGAGCGGCGTCGGCGTCGCTGATCGGGTTCAGACGGCTGACAGGGTTCTGAGGCCGGGTCGTACTCATTAGACACTTCCTCTCATCGAAATCACGTCGTCCGCGCGCCCGGGTCGGTATTCGCGTGCACCGGGATGCTTTGTCCCCGGCGCCTCGACAACCCGAGTCGGCGAGCCGTTGGCCGCACGCGCGGGCGGCGCACCGTCTGGTCCGGGACCTTGAGATGCGCTGATCGCGGCTCGCAGCCGCCGGCGGGCTCGGTGCAGGCGGATCCGCGCCGCGTTGCGCGAGCAACCAAGCACCGCCGCGACCTCCGCGGCGCTCAGCCCCTCCCAGGCCTCCAACGCCAGGACCTCCCGATCGCCGTCAGCCAGCGACCCAAACGCGGCGGCGAGCTCCGCCAGCTCACCCGAAGGGGCTTCGGGCGCGTCCCGGCCCGCCAGATCGCCGCGCAGGCGCTCGGCGAGCTGAGTGCGGCGACGCTCGCCGCGACGATAGTTTGCCAGCACCCGACGCGCCACGCCGTACAGCCACAAGCGTGCGCTCGCGCCAGTCGGGGCATCGTCGAGCCGACGCCAAGCGACGAGGAACGTTTCGGCAATCACGTCGGCAGCGTCGTGGGTGCTGTCGGTGCGCCTCAGGACGTAGCCGAACACACACGCCCGGTGCTCGGCGTACAGCGCCTCAAAGCGCCGACGGCGCGCGTCGACGGTGAGGTCAGGCAGATGGCCGTCGTCTCTCATCTCACGCTACATGTCCACCAGTCCAACAAGCATTTCAGCCCGTCCCAAAACCGGGGCCGAGAGCCGGCCGAAAAGTGATCAAGCGCCCCACCGTGGCGCTCCTCAGCACGCCACTCCGAGGACGCTCAGAACGTGCACCGCCTCTCCCATATCGCCGGGCAGCCACCGCAACGACTGACTTCGGGCGAAAACGGCCACGCTGACTACCCAGGCGCTACCTACCGCAGCCCTGGGATGCGTGCAGGCTGGCGTTGCACATACGGTACGGGCCTATCCTGACGCCCCAAACCGGCGCCAGCATGGATGCAGGCCCGTGCCGCAACACGATGCCCGACCTGCTGTTCGCCAATCTCGAGACGCTCGGCGCGGGTGGCCCTCAGCCGCGGATGCCGACGAGCTCGGAGTTGCGCTTTGCCATGAACTCGGGTGCGACGCCGGCGCCGACTCCGCGGTCACGAAGGTGCTTGCGGATCGCCTGACTTCTGACGCGCAGCAAGCACTCCGCCGCTGTCGCTCTCATAGTCCGAGCGGGCACCAGCCCACGCCCGCCAATCTCTTCCCCGATGGACGACTTGGAGCGCTGATCGCTCGCTTCCCCCAACCGGCTGGCTATGAGGTAGCAGCCGAGACGCCAGTGGCCATGATGTCCGCGCCGCCGTCCCTGGCCCGCTTCGGTTAGAGCAGGCAGCAAACCAATCCGCTCTCCAGAGGAGGGAGGAGGGAGCCATATCTGCTCACCAGTTGTTGGACGCTGCCGGCCGGCCTCGGTCGCCGGCCACCGTGCCCGGGCATCAAGCCGGCCGCAGTCCACGTAACAAAGGCCGTCGGTATCCGGCCGATCCGCCAACGGTCGACGAGATCGTCGCGGTCGTGCGCCAAGCCGGAGACGGCCGTCACGGCCGGCGGGTGCGAGGGCTGATCGTCGTGCTGTGGCGGGCGGGTCTTCGCATCCACGAGGCGCTCACGCTCACCGAGACCGACCTCAACGAGCGTCGGGGCAGCCTGCTGACCCGGCATTGGGAAGGGCGATCGACGTCGCGAGGTCGGGATGGACCCCTGGGCCTGGTCGGTGTTGGCCGGCTGGACGTCAGACCGCATCACGCTGCCGCGCGGGCCGCTGTTCTGCGTAATCGACGGCCGCACCCGCGGGCGCGCCTCGTCAGACACCGCGGCCCGAGCAGAGCTGCGCCACCTTGCCGTTGAGGCTGGGGTTCGGCGTCGGTTTGCGCCCCATCAGCTTCGGCACGCCCACGCGGTCGAGCCGCTGCACGAAGGGATCCCGCTGCCGCTGATACAGCGTCAGCTCGGGCACGCCTATCTGTCCACCACAGGCACGTACCTGCAGGGCATCTCAGCCGAGGAGATCATCGGCGCGGTCCACGACCGCACGGCACCGATGATTCACGCCAGCGCCGGGCTCGAGCTCTGACCACAGGCAGTTCTGCGGGAGCGCTTCGGCGCTCCCGCACGCAGACGGCACTGCCCCTTTCAGAATCGTCGATGACAAGTCGGCAACACACCGCCGCTCGTCGTCCGTGGCGGAAGAGCGGCCAACCGGCATCACGTTGCTCGGAACGCCAGAGGTTGCGGCAGTCTGGCGGCGATGCCGCTGGCTGCCCGTATTAGCCCTAAGCGGAAGGGCGGCGCCTTCACGTCAAGCCGGGCATGTGGAACTCTTGCTTGGTGCGAGTGGTGTCGTTGCGCGAGAGGCTCCTGGCGGCAGTGGTTGATGCGGCTGTCGTCGGCCTCGGCATGGCGGTTGTGGTTGGGCTGGGTATTGGGGCAGCGGTTGCCTACGCGCGTGTCCGGGGCGAGGACGACGAGGACAACGCCGACCAGGATGAGGACGAGGACGTGGAGGACGCGTCTCCCTTGCGGTCTCGCGGCGATGGCGACTTGGATGACCAGGCCGATCGGTCTCGCGGGATCTATCACCGGACCGGCGAGTTTCTGCAATCACCGCTCGTGGGCGCGGCGCTTCGGGGCGCCGGAGCGGGTCTCGCCATCGCGAACCGGAACTGGCGCAGCCCTGGCTTTCGCGTGGTCGGGCTACGTCGCGTGGATGCGCGCACCGGCGGTCCCATGAGCGTCCGCAGCGTTTTGATCGGAGTGCTGTTCGACCAGGCGCGGCAAGCAAGCACCAGACCGCTGTTTCGATCTCGCGCGCACCGCGAGCGAGACCGGCTGAGGGAACTGGCGCCACAGTTGAAGGAGATCGAGCACAAGTACGAGGCTGATCTACACGCGCAGCAGCGAGCCATGAAGGAGTTCTATAGGGCGAACCAAGTCAATCCAGTCGCCGGGTTCGCATGGGTGGTCGCCGGCCAGATCCTTTCGCAGCTGGTTCTTGCCATTGCGATCCGCAATGGCCGAACGGCCTACGACCGCCTCACGGGGACAATCGTGGTTAGCGATCGTTGACGAGCTTCCGCCGCTTCCGCTCCGATCGATGACGAGCGAGTACGGCAATCTGACAACGGTGGGCGTTCGACCCCTCAGACACGATGACGCGGCGGCCTTGCGGCGGTTTGTGCTGATGGCGGCGTTCCCGTCAGGGCGTGACCTTCCGCCTGATCCGCTGGAGATGCCCCATGCGCGCCGCTGGCTATGCGCCTGGGACGACGAGCTCGAGATGGGGGTGGGCTGGGAGGAGGGCGGGGAGCTTCTCGGAGCGGCATGGGCGCGGCGCGTGGAGCCGGTACTCGTCCGCGATGTAACCGGCGAGCCGTTGCCCGAGATCATCATCGGTGTGGTCGATCGCGCCCGTGGCGCGGGCATTGGCAAGCAACTTATGCAGACGCTGCAGAGCCGAGCCCAATCGGCTCGCTGTCCCGGTCTGTCGCTCAGCGTGAGTGAGCGCAACCACGTCGCCGTGCGGCTATACGAGGAGGTCGGTTTCGTGCAGCGCGGACGGACCCCTACAGGACTGCTGACGATGGTCTGGGCGCGCCGCGCATGAGGACCCCTGGGGCAGGTGATCGTCGATGCGTGTCGCTGGGGCGATTCGGGCTGGCGCTCGTGCGCGCACCGGGAGCCGCGGCTGCGTCATGCGCAGTAGCGCGGGCGCGCTGAGAGGATCGTGACCCCGCGGTCTCTTTGTTCTCCCGATCCGGGCTCGGACTGTCGCAATGATCGAGTAGCGACAGCTCCAACGCCTGTGGCTCCTTGCAACCCCGTCGACGGAAGACTCGTGGCCGCCTAGCCGCGCGACTCACCGACGATCGTCGAGTTCCTTCTCATAAACCACGAAGCCGAGCTTAGGAGACATCCCAGCGCGCTCGTAGAGGCGGAACGCGCCCGTGTCACTCGCCGCATCGACCCCGAGCCCGATGCTGTGCTCGCCGCGCTCCCAGAAGCGCGCGAATGAGTCGCTCAAAAGCGCCGTACCGACGCCGTGCTTGCGCCACGCCCGACGCGTGAACAGCACGTGCACCCAGCCGCCCCCGTACGTATCACCGGCGCAGATCGTTCCGGCGGCAATCTCGTATCCCGAGCGAACGACGCACCAGAGCGTCGGGTCAAAACGCTCGCTGCCAATGTGGCTCCTCGACCACAATTCGAACTCGCGCGGGGTGTGCTCCCAATGATCCGCAAACGCCTCCTCGCACGCGGCGTGGAACTCGAGCGCGTCCCGTTCGACGTCGAACGGGACAACTCGTAGCCCGTCCGGCCAGTGGGGCGCGGGCGGCGGCGTCTGTAGCTCGATGCGCATCTCTCGGAAAACGCGCACGGCGCTGTAGCCGAGCGACTGCAGCAGCCTGCGGGCGGCCGAGTCGACCTCAAATGCGACGGTGTGAATCCGGCGTGCGCCACAGCGGGCCGCGTGCTCCTCAAGCCCAGTCGCGATCAGCGCTCCGATCCCCCGCCCGAGCGCGTCGGGATGTGCAAATCCTTCGGCTTCCCAGAGCTCGCCTTGTTGGCGCACCGCCCCAAAGCCAACAACGCGCTCGCCGTCGCGGACGACGCGCGCGTTCCGTTCGAGGTCAAGGTCCAACCACTCGTCCTCCACATCGGCCTGCGAGAGCGAACTCTGGCCGTACATAGACGTCTCTAGCGCCACCCTGACCGCCGTCACCGCGGCCGCGTCAGCGGCCACGGCCGCCTCAACCCGGAACGCCGTCATCGATCCTGTCCGCGACCCGGGCGACATCTCGCCACATCGAGAACCCTCACAACATGCATGATGTGATTGTCTCGCAGCGCGATCACCGTTGGATCGCGCTCCGCTGCCGCAATGATCGACGAGGAACAGCCGTTCCTGGCTGCCGCCGGTAGCCCCAAGCAGCATTCTGCTTCTGGCGACCGAGCGGGAGCGGTGTGTACGTCAGCGCGCCGAACTGGTGTCGTAGGGCGCGCACCAGAGCGTGATCGGATCTCCTGGGAGTTGCTCTCCGTCGTGGCCGATCCCGTAGGCAAATGTGAGCGGGTCCTCGGGCGCGACCCCCAAGAGCACGAAGCCGTCTGGGCCTGGACGGCGATCGCGGACATTGCCCTCCTCATCGCGTAGGCGAACGACGGCCACGTCGGAACCCGCCGTCGCCCATGTCAGACACACCTTGTGCCAGTGGTCATATCCCGCCGGTCGCGGCTGCCGGACATGCTTCCACCGCAGCGGGTGAGGCCCGAAGCAACGCTCGCGAGGAAATCACCCCACGGTTTCTCCGTGGCGATGGCAGAGCCCATCACACGCCACGGCCCATTGGCACGCGTGACTATGATGTCGCCGAGCTCGGGTTGTCCTCGGGCGTTCTGGGCTGCTTCCGCGTCCACCCAGAAGAGCATCGACCCGAAGACGCCGTCGGACCAGAGGTCAAGCGCTCGGACACCAGGCAGCACAGCCTCGGGCGGGAGACGGCCCTCGGCGACCGAGTCAAGCGCGATTCCGAGGAGTTCGTTCCAGAGTTCGCGGTTGTGCTCCATCGCCCAGTGCATTATTCACTCAGATCGCCCCCTTCACGAAGAAGCGGTCGTCTCCGGCGGTCCGAGGGCCAACGGCGAGAGTGTCGCTTCGATCGAGAACCAACACTCTCCCTGACGCACCCGCCCGCCGACGCCGGCGATCCTGTCGAGACTGTTGCTGATCGATCATCGCGGCAGCGAGCCTGCTGGCCGTGCGCTGCCTAACGAAGAGTTCTGTCCCTTGACCTCTGGATCATCCAGATGGGCGGAAGCGCGACGAGCAGCGCCACGACGCCAACGACGATCAGGGTCCACCCCGTGTGACCCGTCACCCCGACGGCTATCAGGGCAAGCCCCACGGCGCCTAGAACCAACAACGCGATGAGCTTCATCGGAGGCTTGGGAGCCACGAGTCGCAACGGTACTCCCGATTGCCCAAGCCGGGTAGGCATCACGGTCGCGCTTCCGCAACGGGCTAGACGCGGAGTCAGGAACGACCCGGACTTGGCGAGGAGCGTCGAACGGCCCGGCTCGACTGGGCTCGCTGTTGGCAGCAGCGCCATGCGACGATGACACGCGTGGTCGGTACACCGCAGGTGTACATTCTTTGCGGCTTCGTCGGCTCCGGGAAGACGTCATACGCCCGGACCCTCGAGACTGGGGGCTGCGTGCGGCTCTCGATCGACGAGGCGGTTTTCGAGCGACATGGGCGGCACGGCGTCGACTACGACGAAGGCGAGTACCCCGAGACCGCGCAACAGACGAACTGATTCACGGCGAGCAATCAGAAGTCATCCGCCGCACTCTCAACGACGGGACGGCCTTCAAGGCCGTAAAGGTGCCACACACCCCCGCGCGGTTGGAGCAACAGCTTCGCGCCCTGGGGTGGGACATCAGGTCCGATATCTCCTTGATCCCTTCTTCTGGGGCTCCGGTAGCCGACAACGTTGAGCCGACGCTGCTTTGGGCTACGAGCGGACACCCTCGGCAGCCGGTGCTCGATCAAAGGAGCAGCTTCTACCGTGCCGGTCGACCGTGATACAGCTGATGGCTGCCCGTAGTGTGGGGACCTGATGCATGCGCTTCGATTGCTCGTCGGGCTGCTCGTGCTCGGCACGATTGCTGGCTGCGGCGGCAGCACGCAGACCTCGCCGAGAGTGACAACCTGCGGGATCCCGTATACCTTCTCGGCTCCTGGCCACGCCGCAATTGAGTCCGGGTCCTGCGCGGGGCTCATTTCGCCGACGTCTTTGACCATAGGCCGCGGACAACGGCTATCAGTCGAGATCACGCACGAGCAAAACGGCCGCTTGGACTTTCCAGTAACGAGGCCTACAACGGGTGCGATCAAGATCCTTTCGCGGTCCGGTGCCTCGGTCACGTACCAGGCGGTGTCGACCGGCACCGAGAGGCTGGTAGCCCACCACACGCAGTTCTGCGCAGCGCTGGATCCGCGAATCGGAAGCTGCACCGCGCTGGTGGTCCACATCGAGCCTTGAGGGTCGGCTGCTTCTTTGGGTTACGACCGGCACTGCTCCTGATCGATCACGGCGGCACTCTCCGCTCGGCTGCTCCCCCTGCCGACCATGCGGAAGCCCGACGCGAGCGTCCAGGCGCTCGGCGGCGTTGTCTGGGGTACCGACACGGTGCGTGGCATGTACGTGATGTCCGGGAAGGCGCGGCTCGCCTACGAGTGCGTTGGTGACCCCGAGGGCGTCGATGTCTTTCTTATCCACGCTGGGGTTACCGATCGCCGCAGTTGGCAACACGTGATCGACAGGCTCAGTCCTGAGCATTGCTGTGTCAGCTATGACGCGCGCGGCTACGGCGAGACCCTGTACGAGCCCGAAGACGGATGGTCGCCGGTCAACGATGCGCTGGCGGTTCTTGATGCGGTGAACTCTGACCGCTCGTGCGTCATCGCCTGCTCGGCAGGCGGACAGACAGCCATCGATCATGTCCTCGCTCAGCCAGAGCGGGTCGCTGCAATGGTGCTCATCGGTAGCGGGGTCCGGGGTGCCCCGGCCACGGCGGCCCTGCCCGCGCCGACAGCCGAACTGGTTGCGCGTATCGAGGCCGCCGAGTCCGCTGGGGATCTGCACCAAGTCAACCGACTCGAGGCGTGGCTGTGGCTCGATCGGCCAGCGCAGCGGAGGGACGTGTCGCTGGGCGGGCGCGCGAGCTGTTTCTCGACATGAACGGTCGCGCTCTGCGAGCCGAGGATCCCGGAGAACAGGCCGACTCGCCGCCCGCGTGGCCCCGGCTGGTCCAGATAACCGCTCCGACGCTGGTGATGGTCGGCACGCTCGATCACGAGCGGATCCAGACGATCGACGAGGCCATGGCGTCGACCATCCCGACCGCCCAGTTCTCCCGCCTTGATGGCGTCGCTCACCTACCGCACCTCGAGGCAGATCCAACGACCCTGGACCAGATCGCGCAGTTCGTCGACGGCGTCGGCAACTGACCGGCGCCAGGCTTCTCCCTTCACGCACCTGCGGCAGTCTGCCGGCCGGCGGAGTCTCGGACCGAGAGTCCACTTCGGTCTAAATCCGACGGCGCCGCTCTTAGCCCTTTGCGACAGTCTGGGCCGGGAGCAACGCGGGAGCACAACTACTTGCTCGGCGCGTCGATCTTCGGCAGCGCATCGAATATGGCCTGGGCGTCCGCGCCCAGCACCACGTCGTAGTACGGCGCTGATTCGCTCGGCATGATGAGCAGCCCAGCATCCGTCGAGTCAAAGTAAACGCAGAGCGCCGGCCCGTCGAGGCCGACGCGAAAGAATCCCACGTACCACTTCCTACCGAGGAACTCCGTCCGCTCGAGGCCGAAGAACCGGGTTCCCTCTTCCACCGCCAGGTAAAACGCTTGCGGACTCCGCTCGTCCTCGGGACGAGCGGGAGAGGGGAGCGGCACGTACATGTGCCGTTCGGCACGGTATGAGACGCCCGTGGCCGAGACGTCCCCGTTCCGGAGCGCCTCGATCACCTTCTCTACCGGGACCAGGAGCTTGTGCTGATAGTCAACCATCTCGCTATTCCTTCCCTCGAACCGATTACTTTCGCCTGGCGCTCCGCGTGCCAGGCTAATCCCTCAACCAGCGGGTTCGCCGGGACGACACTGTCGCCTTGATCGAGACTCAACAGTGTCGCCAGCCCGCGGGGGTCGATTTCACCGCGTTCAACGGGCCGCGCGTTCAGCTTGTCGCCACGCGTCGAGGATGCTGTTGACCGCGTCGCGTACGAGTTCGCGGGCTTCGCTGCGGTCGACTCCTCTCATCAGTAGGTTGTCGTAGGGCGTGTCCTGGTGGCGGACCGAGGCGGTGACCGCCAGCTCGAGCGCTTGCTGGTTGAGGGCGCGGCCGGCGGCGGATCGTCCGACGCGTCCGCTGCCGCGGGCCGCGGCGTGCTGGGCGATCGCGTGCGCGCGTTCGGTTGGGCACCCGGGATACAGCTTGGTGATCGCGGCCGCCATCTCGTCTTGAAGCTTGAGATCCTGGTTCGCGCGTCTGGCGGCGTCGCGTTCTCGGCGACGGGCTCGCGCCGGCTGATCGGCGAGGCAGTCGGCTTCTGCCTGTTCGAGTGCTGCCTCCTCGACCAGGACTCCTTGGCGCTCGTAGCGTCCACGGGCACGGCTGAACCGCACAACCACAGTTGACAGGCGGCTGTCTCGCCTCGCTCGCCTGGTCAGCGCGGCGTCGCCTGAAGGGAGGAACACGAGGTGATCCAGCTCGGCGCACTGCATGCAGAGCGGCCCGGAGTCGTCCATGATCAACAACTCGCCCGTCCCGCCGCACGAGCTGCACGCCCAATCCTTGAGCGGCGAGATGACCAAGAGCTCGCTTGGCGGGCTGGACACGATCCGAAAACTACAACTCGCCTGATCGTTCGTCGGACTCGCGCTGGCTCCACCAATACATGTCTTCCAGAACCGGCGCCTCCGGCGCTCAACGACGCTCGGCGCGGCTCTCGGCTGCTCCACCGGATCCTGAGTCGCGGCGGCGTGCGAGGCCGGGCGGCCGGCGATCGGTCCGGCGTCGCCGACATCATCTGCACCGTGGCCCTCGGCGCTGACCGACACGCTCACCCGCCTCTCTGGCCTGAGGTCAAGCGACCGTCCTTAGACACGCCCGAGCGGTTGCTTCTCGAGCAGATCGCTGCCGGCGAGCTCGACCACCACCTCGTCGCGATCGCCGACGCCGTCCATGCGCGTCGCGCTCTGCTGCACACCGTCCGAGCAGCGACCGCAATCGCCGAACTATGCATCGGCGATCCCGTCCGGATCAACCGCAACGTCCGACCCGGCTACCTACAGGGCGAGCACGGCGTAATCATCGACCTCGACGATCACGGCGTCACCGTCCGCCTCCTGCGTCCGATCGGACGATTCCGCAGCGGCGAGCTTCGCTGTCCACCACTCGCGCTCGACAAGCTCGACCGTCCCACCCCCAAGCCACCAGCCTGAACTCCCTTCGATCGCACCGCTCAAGCGTTCGAGAGTGTCGGTGCTCGATCAAAGGGGCAGTCTCCGACTGCGTCGCCCGCCTTCTGACGGACGGTGGCGGATGGATCGGCTGGCGGCTGGTAGCGTCAGCTCGGTGGGTATCTGGCCGGTGTTCTTGTCGCGCGCCATGTACCAGGACGACCGGGTGATTCTCCGCCCAGGTGACGAGATCGGCTGGAATGTGACTCTTGTCGACGGCGAGGCCGAGGGGTGGCCCACCCAGTTGCTGGTCGACACGACTGTTGAGATCGAGGAGCCGCCCGCCGGCGCGAGGAACGGCCTGGTCGCTCGGACGCCGGATTTGGCAGCGGTCTGGCGAGGCCGGTCGCCCGTCGGCTCCAGGTTTCACATCCGCGCGGGGCTTGAGGGGACTGGTTCAACCCTCCGTTCCAGGCGAGGCTGGTCGGCGAGATCCGCGGGCTTCTGGTCGTTTCAAACGCGGCCACTCGCCACACCACGGCGATGGCCTTTCCCGTGCCCGGCAGGTGGAGGTTGAACGAGATCACTCACGCGCCTGGGGGACTACCGAAACCTGGCGACGCCGGCGAGCTGTGGTGCGGACTGCTCATCGGGCTGGCCGTCCGTGAGCATCATCTCGCCGCGTTCACGCCGGCTCGAGAAGGCTGAGGCGACCAACCACGGGGCTCGACCCAAGCCGTGACTGCTGCTGGTTTGGGCTAATACGGGCAGCCAGCGCACGCCGTCGCAAGCCCGGGCGTTCCGAGCAAGCTGACGCCGGGTCCCAGCTCTTCCGCCACGGACGAGAACCGAGCGTGTTGGCGACGGTGGCAAGACTCCTGTTCGTCTGCGAGAACTCGGAAGCCCCGTGCCCCGATGACGTTCATCGCTAGGCCGTGAGCGGTCAGGGCCGATACCGCCGCGCCGTGAGCGAGCTGGCTAATGCTTTCGCCGAGCACGTGAAAGGATGTCGCCATGGGCGTGATCACGATGGTCACGGTCGCCGAGCGACCCGAGCTCACCGGGCCTGCCTTGGTTGCGACTGCCGACGTCCTGCCCGAGTACAACAACCACGGCGACATCCTGAATGTCTACTGGCCGCGCCTGACCGAGGAGCTGCCCGAATTCCAGTTCCACTTGATCGACGCGGAAGGACAGATCCTCGCTCGCGCGCGTACGGTGCCGGTGCGGTGGGACGGCACGGTCGCCGGCCTTCCGGCCGGGATCGACGGCGCGATCGCGCGTAGCTTTGATGAGAGCGGGGGGAACGTGCTGTGCGCGCTCGTGATCATGGTCCCGCGCACGCAGCAAGGCCGCGGCCTCAGTGCTCGTGCGGTGGTCGCGATGCGCGAGCTCGCCGCCCGCAGCGGGCTCGCTGGCGTGATCGCGCCCGTGCGCCCCAGCTGGAAGGAACGCTACCCGCTCGCGCCGGTTGACCGCTACGCGAGTTGGCGCCGCCCCGATGGGCTGCTATTCGACCCCTGGATGCGCGTCCACGAGCGCGCCGGCGCGCGCGTACTGATGCCCGAGCCGCACTCGCTGCGGATCACCGGGACCGTCGGGGAGTGGGAGCAGTGGACCGAGATGGCCTTTCCCGACAGCGGCGAGTTCTGGTTCCCGGGCGGACTCAGCACGCTCTGGATCGATCGCGAAGCCGGGACTGGGAGCTACTGGGAACCGAACGTCTGGATGCACCACCCGCCGTGAGCGGGGCAGCCGCTACCGACGGCCCCACACAGGCCGACGCTGTTGCCAAGCCGGCGCGAGGCCCGGTGTGGTGTGGCTCGGTCGGTATTGCACCCAATTGGCCCACCCTGCGACGGCTTCCGCCCCGGTCCGGCTCACGCTCGCTCGTCGCCGGATCAGTGCCACAGGGCGGCCGAGCACGAGAGATAGTCGGCGAGCCCCGATTTGCCCCTTTGACTCCATCGCCGCGGATCGCTGCCGGCGTTGCGTCTCGATCGCGATCGTGCCCCTCGTCTAGACATGAGCGTCAAAGCGATTGCCACCGTGCCTCGGCCGGCGCGATCGAATGCGTGGCCATAGGAATCGTCCGGTGTGGGAAGGCCCATGCGGCAAGCCAGTCGTCGGCGATGCGCGGTGTCCACGCGAGGTACGCCTGCGCGCGAGCCGCTGTCAAACTTCGACTACCGTGGCGGAACGGGACGGGCGGTGATGTCCGCGTTGGCTGCGTCGGACGCACGAGTCGCGCGAGGCTCGTGCTGGTCCGGGTGGGCGACGAGATGGTTTTGACGAGGCCCGCACGTCCTCGCCCGTCGGGAGGCGGGACGGGGGCATCGCCGAACTTTCTTCCCGATGGACGAGAGAAGTGCGCGCTGGCAGAGGCGATTCAACGTCCCGGTGATCGTCGCGGCACTCGCGACAGTGCCACTGTTGGTGCTCGAGCAGAGCCACCATGCGGAACCGCTGCAGACAATCCTCGAGGTCAGCGACTGGATCGTCTGGGGGGTCTTCGCACTCGAGCTGGCGGTGATGTTGGCAGTCGCCCCGTCGCGGTGTGGCTACGTGCGGACACATCCTCTCCGTGTGACCGTCGTTGTGTTGACGGTGCCATTGTGGTCTGCGGCGTTGCAGTCGCTCAGGGTGCTTCGCCTTCTTCAGCTCATACGGCTGGCACGGATCGGCCCGCTCGTGCGACGAATGTTCACGCTCGACGGGATCCGCTACGCGGCTGTGCTCTCGGGAGTCGTACTCCTTGGGGGTGCGGAAGCATTCGCGGCAGCGGAGAACGTGTCGTTTGGTACCGGGATCTACTGGGCGCTACAGACGATGACCACGGTGGGCTACGGCGACGTCCCCCCGAAGACACCATTGGGCAAGGTGATCGCGTGCATCCTGATGATCGTCGGGATCGGATTCTTCGCGTTGATCACGGGCGCGGTCGCGCAACGGTTCCTGGCGACTGAGATCGAAGAAGTGGGGGAGGAGATCGAAGTCGGTGAGGCGGAGATCCTGGAACAGATCGAGGTGCTTGGCCGACAGCTGCAGACCCTTGAGGCGACCGTGCGCCGGCGCGCGCGGGCGCGCGGGCACTGATCCCGGGGGACTGCTCCCACCGAGCGCGCTGGATCTTGCGCCCACACGGTGACTGGGCGGCGGCGGCGCGCGAAGCGGCAGCAGGCGGCCTGGACGCGGCGCCGCTCTTCTCGCCCGCGGGGAACATCCACCAATTGGAGAGTGGGCTGCCTCCGGAGTATCGTCTCCGCAGAGCGGAGTTTGTGAGATCCGCGGGGACGACTGAAGATGCGCGTGGCCCGCTCGCTGTGTTGGCTTTGGTACCGGGTTGCCCGGCGCCAGTGTGCCGCTGCCTTGCTGACCGCGCTCGTCATCGCCGGGTGCGGGGCGACGGCATCGACTAAGACGACCGCCTCCGCGACGACGGCCCACCTTGGGCCACCTGAGCCAACAGCCGGCCCAACGGCGACCACGACCCGCTCATCCACCGGGACCTCGCCGGCAGCGACGACCACCCGCCGCCAAACGTCGGCGCAGAATGGGACGGCGTTGGCCGCGCTCGAGGCCCTGCCGGTCAAGGGCCGCGCGCCGAAGACCGGATACAGCCGGGACCAGTTCGGCGACGGGTGGGCGAGCGTGGCGGGGTGTGACACGCGGGATCGAATCCTGGCGCGCGACCTGACTCGAAAGACGTATGTCGCCGGGGACGACTGCCGGATCCAAAGCGGGATTCTGCGCGACCCGTACACGGCGGAGACAGTGATGTATGTCCGCGGTGGCGCGTCCGAGGTCGATATCGACCACGTCGTCGCGCTGGGGGACGCGTGGCAAAAGGGGGCTCAGCAGTGGTCGCGAGGCCGCCGCGAGGTGTTCGCCAACGACCCACTCGAACTGTTGGCGGTGAGCTCGAGCGCGAACCGCGCCAAAGGGGACGGTGACGCCGCGACGTGGCTACCGTCCAACAAGAGCTTTCGCTGCGACTACGTCGCCCGCCAGATCGCCGTCAAGCAGAAGTACGGGCTCTGGGTCACACCTGGCGAGCGCGACGCCATGGCGCGCGTCCTGTCGAGGTGCCCCGGCCAGAAGCTGCCGAAGAGCAGCCTCCAGCCACCTTCCGTCGCATCGACACAACCCGCGATTCCCGTCCGCCAATCCCAGACGAGGACATCCACCGCGCCCGCCAACGCGAACTCCCGTCAAGGTCGCGTCTTCGCCAACTGCGCCGCCGTCCGGGCGGCGGGCCTCGCGCCGCTCCGGGCCGGCACCCCCGACTATCGCGCAAACGAGCGACTCGATCGGGACAAGGACGGTCTTGCGTGTGAGTAGCGCGCCGCAGCCGGCGCCCAGCGAGTGGCCAATGCCGACCGCCCTGTGGACGAGAACCAGCACTCTGGTCATACTGCCGCTTCCTCGTCAAGGAAAGACCGTCGTGCAAGAGCGGTCACGTCGCCAACTGCGAGAACCCGTCCGCCGTTACCACAGGAGCGACAGCGCGGCTGCCGACGCGGTCCCGCGTGTGCAGCCGCATCATTGGTGCCGCGCTTGCTCGAAGAGGAAGGATCAGCAACTTCGAGCGGTTTGCAATCGCGTGAACCCGAGCGCGCCGGGGAGCAGCAATACGCCCCGGGCTCGCGACTCGTGCTGGGTCGCGGTCGCGGTCGCGGTCGCGCACGTTGCCGAGGCTGGTGCACGGATGGCATCAGCAGCAGGCCGCGGCGTTGTCGTGACTACCTCGTGCGTGTTCCGACGGCACGCCTCGGCGACCCGACGCCGCTGCATTCAGGCGTCTGCAGTCATCAGCGCCCGCGATCGCTTCCATGCTATGGACAGCGCGGAGCGCACGATCGCAAAGGCACCTATAAGCGCAACTCGGCAACGGCGCGCTGCAAGCCCGCGACGGGCGAGCACACGCTCTTGGCCGGAGCCGAAGCCGGAGAGGGACTCTCGCGCGTCCTGAACTCGACAGACGGCGTGCTTGGCGAGGGCCTCGAGGTCTCTGTTTCTGATCGGCGAGCAGGCGGTGTCGCTGGCGGCCGCGGCCTGGACGGGTAGCACGGGCGCGCACACGAGCACAAGAACAACGCTGAGCACGATCCGTCGCGCAGCTCGCATCCCGGGGGAACGTTAGCTGGCGGGGGGTGTGTGCCTCTCTAAGAGTGGTGCTCGCGCCCTCCCGCTGCCCGCGGTACGGGGTATGCTGCCCGCCAATACGGATCGGTCGCCTCCATTGAGACGGGTGGGCCGAGATGAGAGAGGTGGGTGGCCATGTCGGAGCGTGTCAATGCCAGCGCGGGTTGGTCAACCAGCGGTATTGGCAGGTGGCGTGCGGGCCTCGCGCTGCTGATGCCTCGCCGAACGTGGCGCGTGCCAGTTCTCCTCGCTGCTCGCGCTGGGGGTGTTCCTGCTGCAGGCCGCTTCTGCTGGCGCCGTCTTTCGTCCCGGGCCACCCCCAGGGCCACCACCACAGGTACGGGCCAACACCGATCTGGTGATGTCCGGCACCGGCAACGGCCAGGCCGTCAGCGGATTCATCGCCACCGCCAGCAACACCTTCGACCCGGTCAAGGACGGCTATCCCAGCGGCAACCCGTCCACCGGAGGGACCCCTCCCCTCTGGAACACCCTCAACGAGGGCTTCGCCGGCATCATCCGTGGCCAGCCGACCGACGGCAGCCCCGAACTCCGCCTCTACTGCATCGACATCTTAACCGAAACGTACGGCGGAATCGGGTACTACCTGGGCACGTGGGACGCCGCCAACGTTCCCAACGTGGACTACGTGGGGCGGCTGCTCAACGAGTACTACCCGAACAAGAACGCAAGCCGGCCACGCTGACCGATCTCAACCAGAGGGCCGCGGCCGTGCAGGCGGCGATCTGGTTCTTCACCGACCGCTATGTGCTGAACACTTCTGACCCGCTGCACCCCACCGTGGTCGACATCGTGGACCACATCATCAAAGCGGGGCCGCTGGTCGAGCCGGTACCGCCCAGCCTCACCATCACCCCGGCGTCGGTGAGCGGCCCCGCCGGCAGTGTGCTCGGACCGTTCACGGTCAACACCAACAGCGGCCGCCACCACCACTTCCGGAGCGGCCCGGACGCCACCGTGACCGCCACGGGCGGCGATATGTTCTCGGACTCGGCGGGGACGGTGCCGATCGCTCAGGGAGCCACGGTGCCGTCGGGCACGAAGATCTGGGTGCGTTCCACGGGTCCCGTCCATCGTGGTGCTCGAGGCCACGGCGGAGGCTGTCGTCCACAGCGGCAACGTCTACCTCTACGACGGCAACAGCGGGGTCAGCGACGCCCAGCATCTGATCCTGGCCGAGACGGGCCACTTGCGCACCACCGTCAAAGCTGAGGCCGAGTTTCTGCCCCCCGGCTCGCTCGTCGTCAAGAAGACGATCACCGGTCCCGCGGCCGGATCGCAGGCGCACGTCGTCATCCACGTGGCCTGCGACGATGGCGTGGCCAGGGAGGACTTCGTCATCCCCGCCGGTGCGCCTGGAGGCACCCACGAGCGGACCTACGACGGACATCGCGGCCGGAACGGTGTGTACCGTCACCGAAACCAACAACGGCAGCGCCGTTGGCACGAACGTGGTGGTGATCGAGGCCGGCGGGCCGGCAACTATCCCGTCCGGCGGAACCGAGACGGTGGAAATCAAGGATTTCTACTACCACGTCGGCTCGCTGCTCGTGAGGAAGACGATCGCCGGTCCGGCTGCGGGCCAGCAAGGGCAGATCACGATCCACTCCGAGTGCGATGGCAAGGCCTTGACCCCGGACTTTGTGATCCCCGCCGGGACTCCCGCGAGTGACCAGACCAAGCAATACGACAACATCCGCCTCCCAGCCAAATGCACGGTTACCGAGACCGTCGACGGACACACCAGCACCGTGTCGGTCGACGTCGTCGGGAGCGGGGAGACCGTGTCCGTCCCGGCCGGTGACATCGCCGAGGCGGATATCAGCGACACCTACGGACTCGTCCCCGGCCAGCTCGAGGTGACGAAGTCCATTGCCGGCCCGCTTGCCGGGCAGCAGGGACAGGTCGTTATCCACACGGTCTGCAACGGCACCGCCCTGTCGCCTGACCTCATCATCCCGCCGGGGGCCACAGGCGACCATTCGCAGATGTACTCGAATATCCCCACCCCGGCGAGCTGCGTGGTCACCGAGACTGTCGACGGGGCTACCAGCGCCGTCTCGGTCGTCGTCACCGGCAGCCCCGACACCGTCATGATCCCCCCGGGCGGCTCTGGGTCCGCCCAGATCACCGACACCTACGGATCGGCGCCGGGCTCCCTGCTCGTAACCAAGACCATCGCCGGTCCGTTCGCTGGCCACCAGGGGCCAGTCACGATCAACGTCGTCTGCGACGGCATTGCCCTGTCGCCGGACTTCGTGGTCGCCGCCGGGACTCACGCGGGCAACGCGTCGCAGAGTTTCGACGACATTCCAGCTGGCTCGGTATGCACCGTCACGGAGACCGCGGACGGCGCCAGCGCGACCGTCACGGCGACGGTGTCCGGCAATCATCAGACGGTGACCATACCGGCGGGCAAGGTGGTATCGGTGAACCTGATGGACGTCTACCAGCACACGCCCGGGCTCGCGCCAGAGGTGCCGGGCCCGTCCGGCACGCTCAAAGTGACCAAGACCATCGCTGGACCGGCTGCCCGCCAGCACGGTCCCATCTCGATCCTCGTGGTGTGTGGCGGCCCAATCCACACATACGCCTTCCGCATCCGAGCCCACGCCGGTCCCGGCTCCGTGTCGCGCTACTACCCCGATCTCCCAGCCGGATCCCGCTGCACCGTCACCGAGACCACAGACGGCCACACCCGCACCGTCGCTGTGACAGCGACCGGCAAAGGCAAGAAGGTCACCATACACGCCAATCACACAACCACCGTTCATCTCACCGACACTTTCTTCGGCGTGCAATCAGTGGCGGTCACCGGCTAACGGGGCGCAGTCGAAGCTGGGCTCCCCGACAACGATGTAACGGGCATCTTCCGACCGGCCCAGAACTCCGGACTCTGCGCGCTCGCGTGCGACCTACGCGGTCGGGCAATCGAGTGGCTCTGCTACCTTGACGCGGAGCCGGTCCCGGCTGTAGGTATGCATCACCGCGCGGCGTCTTCAGCGGTAAGGCAGGATGGGATCCTCTGGGGTCAGGTCGGTGATGGCCCTGCTCCTCGCCCATTGCGCGCAAGTGGACGCGCCCGGTGCTTGCAAAATGTCTGCTAACGAGTTGGGCTGAGCAGAAGTGTCCGCCCGTCACGTGGCTGCCTCCTGCAACGGACGACTCGCAAGCGCGCCGCGAGCTTTACGGCCGGCTACCGAACGTCCGCGAAGATGCGGAGGCCGCACTGTGGTGGACCTACGTTGTTCCCGCGAGGGTGCTCGCGGCTGCGGCGTCCGGAGTCACGGCAGGGGCGGAATCCGCGACGTCGGTTAGCGGGGACGACGTCGAGGTGCGCGATACCTGGAGACATGGCCTCCGGTCGACCTTCGCCGGCGTATGACCGTGTAGTCGAGCGTCGCCGGGCGGCGGCGCTGGCGCGGCACTTCCGCGGAGCCGAGGGACTGTCGAACGCTCAGATCGCCGTCCGGCTCGGTCGGTCGCCCGCGACGGTCAAGGCCTACTTTTACGACCGGTCTTAGCGTAACAAAAGACCCAGGTGCTCATGACAGACCGCGTTAGCGAGCGACGCCGCGCCGCGCAACTCGCGCGCCACTACCGCGACCAGGAGGGCCTAACGATCGCCGAGATCGCTCGCCGGCTGGGGCGCGCAGAGGGCACCGTGAAGGCCTACCTCTACGATCCGATCGGCGAAAAGGCGCGCGAGGTCAAGGCGCGCTACCGGGGCGTCTGCCGGGGCTGCGGCGCGCCGACCAGCGCGCGCAACGGCAAGGGCGACGCGTACGCCTATTGCAAGCGCTGCCGTCCCGGGGCGATCGAGCGGCAATGGACCCGAGAGCGGGTCCGTGAGGCGATGCGCGCCCGGCGAGCGCGCTACGGGGCTGCGCCGTCCTCCTACGACTGGTCGCGCACCCACGCACGCCGGCGCGGCGGCGAAGCGCTCAAACGACTACAGGCCGGAGAATGGCCCGCGCCGTCCACCGTGATCGATCTGTACGGGAGCTGGGCGGGGGGCGTCGCCGACGCCTTCGGTTGCGCCTGAACGCATGGGCATCCATCGCCGTCTGGTGAACAGGACCGCTCAAGCGCTTCTGCGTATTCCACAGCACCAGCGGCGTCCAGCCGATCGCCGGCCAGCGTGGTTGCCGCCGACTTGAAGGAACGTGAGTATTGATCCGATCACCGACGCCGGTCACCGCGCCAGATGTGGCTATCGGTGCGGCGATGAAGCAGCCACGCGAGACGGCGAGCACGGACGGCCCCGTTACGCCTGAAGCGGCCAAGCCGTGCCGGTGGGGGCTTCGCGCCAGGAGGGAGCACGTCGATCGGAGCGATCTCGTGACTGCCTTGCGCTCGGAGCAGAAGCCCTCTCGTCTGGTTAGTTCCCGCTCGTAACGTGTGTGCGCGATCACCGAGGCCGGCGTGCGCACCTGACCAGCACCAAACTGCTCGCCACCAGCCAAGCGAACAGCACCACCGCCGCTAGCAGCAACACGCCGTAGAAAACCGAGCCGTTGTTTGTCGGCCCGAGCATCGCGGTCGCGCTCGCCACCCCGAGGACGACTGCGACGATGCTCAGCCAGCACAGCCATCCAGGGAGCGTCCGCTCGTGCCGGATCGCGGCCGCGAACGCGCCGGCGGTCAGAGCGAGCGGCACCCCGATCGCCGGGCCGCCGGCGAGGTAGGAAAGAACAACGAGCGCATGAGCCAACGCTGGATCGATTGCCACGGACTGCTCCGCGAGCACTCGGTAGCAGAGCGCGGACATCGCCAGGAACGCCGCGGCGATGATCCCGCCGGCGAGCGCGAGCGCGGCGACGCGGATGCCAGCGGATCGTAGCCGTGCGTATAGGTATGACGCGAATGCCGCGAGCGCAGCAGCCGCAAGTAGATGGAAGAAGCTCAGCGCCCGCACCTCGGAGGCGTTGCGCAGGAAGTACTCGCGCAGCTGGGAGGGCGTCGCGTCCAGCGCCGGAAAGTTCGTGGTCGCGAGTAGGTCGCCGAACACCAGCCCACACGCGAAGAGAGCAACAGCAAATGCCCCGGAGGCCGCCCACACCGCCTCCACTCGCGCTGACATCGCCTCCCCTCGCGCTGACATCGCCTCCTCTCTCACGTCATTCCTTACCGACCCATTCCAGCACGCGCGACCGTCGCCGCCGCTGCCAGTCGCAGCGCCACACTTCCGTTTCGCCGCCGAAGGCGGACACGCCGACGAACGGGACGGCGCCGCTGCGATTGGTGCGGAGCAGCCATCAGGTCAGCGCCACCTTGGCGACGGACGCTTCCCCAATCGGACACGATCGGCAACGCTGCGTTGGTCAAAGACGGCACCGACCGTCCGCAGGACCACCTCCGCCGGCGATCATCGCTACTCCTCGACGCCGATTGCAGCCGTTCGACGTCACCGCCGCGCGTGGCCGCTTAAGCGGTAGGGGGCGCGCGCGGTCGTGGCCCCGTCTGACAGGTCAAGTGGCGACTGCTGGGCCCGTCGAGACGGCACCGATCCGTATGGTTGTGCAGGACGATTGCGAGCTCGCCCCCGGGCATCGCCGCGAGGTTATACGGCCGCTCAGCAGCCTATCGGCGTGGCGGTTCCTGTCATGGTCGCGGTCACGGTCCCACTGGTGCTGATGTGGGAGAAGTTGGGCACAGCGAAGTGGACCGTCTTGATCACGCTGCCGCCTGCTGCCAGCCAGGTCGCGACAGACGGAAGGCCGAACGCCCCCGGAAGCTCTTTGGCGGCAGCAATGTTGCCTACCACGTTCGCAGTGACCGTCCCGCCTGGAATCACCTTGTCGCCCGCTGGGCCGGCACCTTGGGGATCGGCTCGCGAGGGAATGTCCACCTGACCTCGGAGACTGGGTTCGGGACGATCTCGACGAGCATGCGGTCCACGTTCATTGGCGGCTGTCGGACAGCGGTGGCTAGGAATGGCGCTGACTCCTCGCCAGCGAAGGTCGCGTCGTGACCATGAGGCTGGGCGACATACGCGTCCACGATGTCGCCAACCAGCGTCGCGGGCTTCTCGGCCGTGGGCGCGTAGGTGGCGAGGTATACGCGCGAGCCGTTCGGCAGTGTGCGCGCCAGTCTGCCGAGATGCGGAACCAACGCGTATTCGGATTTCGCCGGACCACCCTGGCTGATCCCGGAGACCCGCGCAGTCGCGGGGTCGAACGTGCGGTCGGCAGCCGTCTGAGGTCGGCTCAGGACGGCCAGATCGTCGAACAGTTCGCGTGTGCACCCAGAGGTGGCAGTCGTTCGATTAGTCACCTGGGTGCGACCATGACTGTCACGGCTCGCTTGAGCGCTGTCCCCGCCTGCGCGCAGCACAAGCACGGTCACGACCACCACAGCTACGACGACAAGTCCGCCACCGGTCGAGAACATCAGCTTCCGCCGGCCCAGGAAACCCATGCGCAAATTCTACGACGCAGGCGTTCGCCGCTCCCGCTCGCACTCCCAAAATCCGAACGCATCTCAACCGCGACTTCCACAAGACGACGCACGTCTGACCGCGGTTTCGAACTAAGTGGGCTTTCGCCGGCGTGACACGAGGGCCAGGCGTGCCTGCAAAGCCGTGCGGCCACGAGACGCTCGGCCCTCAGACTGCCGGTGTCGGACAATCTGGGCAGCGGCGCACCTTCGCGCAGCACGGCCCCTCTGGTCTGAGAGGGGTGGCCGGGGCGGCGTCAGCGACCTCGGCGGCGGCGAGCAGCCCACCGCGGAAGCGAGCGCCGCGTCGACGTCGGGTTCACCCTCGGCCAGGACGCGGCATGTCGTCCTTTGCGCTCGCAGGCCCCGCGATGCCCGATGGAACAAAAGCGATTGACGGATACCCTCGGCCTCACGCCCGAGCGTGTGTCCGGCGTCCCTCTGCGCGGCCTGGAGATGTGCCTCGCTCAGGCTGATAACACGCCGATGACCCGGTTCTCAGGAATCGCGGTGGTCGACCGGCAGCACGCGGTAGCCGGACGCCGCGAGCCATGATCGCGCGCGGCCGCGCTGGCGCTCCTCGGAGAGTGCATGCCACCGCTCAAGCTCGCCCGGCCAGCAGGCAAGCTCGTCCTTGAAGCGGCGAAACGCGCCGCGGCCTCTGATCGCGACAGCCAGGCGCTCGGCCCGGCCGGGATCCTCGACGGACGCGATGAACAGCTCCATGTCCCGGTAGCCCTCGCGTGAGCCCTCGCCGTGGACCGCCAGCCACCGCTCGGGATCATCACTGGTGTCCTCGTCTTCCTCTCCGGTCTCCAGGACGTATTCGATCGCCGCCTGCGACCAGACCTCACCGGTCGTGATATCGATGCGGCCCCCGATGCCGACTGGATCGCCCTCGAGGAGGCCGGCCAGCTCCTCGAGATCGACGGGCAAGGCGCGCAGCATCGCTGCCGGTCCGCCGCCGAGATGAGCCTCAAGCTGGTCGGCCAGCTCATCATCCCCCTCCCAGCCTCGCTGCCGGAGGCCGACCACGAGTTTGCGAGCCAGCTCGGCGGCTCCATCCACGCCCTGCATGACCGCCGCGATGAGGCCGTCGCCAGCCAGCTGCAGCAAATCATCGTCGGCGCCAACGCCGCCGAGCACGTCGACGACAGCCCGTCCGTCACCACGATATACCGCCGCCCGCAGGGCAGAGCGCTGCTCCTTCGAGTCCATCTCGCTCCGCGTAAGTGTTGGGCTGCCAGGCCCAAGCCGTGGCCCATCATCCGCGCAATGAGCGGCGCAGGTTGGCGAGCGCGAGCCCCGCGTCCTGCGCTGGCGCAGGTTCTGTGGAAGTCACACGCGCGGACGTCCAGGCACCTCAGTACGCCGAAACGCCTCGCCCGAGTCGCCCGTCTCCTGCCCCGACCCACGCGGCGCAGCTGGAGACCGGAGATCCCGCCGCGACGCACCTGTCTGCGTTCTCTGAAGTGATGGGGCCGCTTCCGGTCCACGTTCCGAAGCCACGCCGGCAGGCCGCTGCGCCCGTTCGGGGAGGCGCGACGCCGCGAATCCGCGGCCGTCGGTCAGCAGCCGCCGGTTGTGGGGAGCACACAGCTCGGTGGTCACCGACCGTCACGACCACGCAGTCGACGCGACTATCGGAACCGTGGCAAAGGCATAGCGAGACCGGAGCAGCCGGGAGAGCCGAAGCAGTCGTGCCGCGCCCAGCCCGCGCACGCTTGGATGTGGTCGATCGCGACAGCGCCAGGTTTGCTGGGCGACGATTCCGAGCAAGCACAATCACGTCTTGCGTGGGCACGGACTGTTCCGGGGACCGCTGAGACCTCGGTCACCCGGTTGTCGCGGTCGCTTGGCCACGCATAGCGGGCATCTCGTCCCTGCCGGCACACGCGCTGCTCCCTATCGTCCAAAGCGCTATGGCGTGCTAGCCGAAATCGAGACAGCACTGTCCCGCGCGGACTGCTCCTCGCGTGGGACAGGGGTGTCCCGCGGCGCCTTTGGCGGCGTCGTCACACGCCTGCAGCTTCGGGTCGGCAGCCGTGGCCCGGGTTAGTGCGCCGGCGTCGCCGCGTCGGAGGCGTAACCTACTTCTCGTCGAACAAGCGAAGGTCTGAGGGCTCGCGCAGCAGGTCCTCGAGGATGATGTTTCCCTCGGTGTTGTAGGGCTGGCGCATGTGCTCGTCCCAGGCGGCGCGAGAGCGGAACATCTCGAGCATCACCCACGTGTCGGCCTCGTCTTGCGGCTGCACGAGGTGCATGAAGACGCATCCCGGCTCGGTGAGGGCATTCTGACGCATGGACTGCAGCTGCGCCTCAGCTTCCTCAAGCCGGTCGAGTCGAGGCTTGATGGTGACGACGAGGAAGAGAGGGCGCTCCTGATCGCTGATAGGCCGATCTTACCCCGAGGGTCCACCGCTGAATCTCGTTCCGGGTCGGCGACGAGGGAGGTTCGGGGACCACTATGATGCCGGCGAGCGCGGCCTCCGTCGCGGCCCGCCCTGTGCGGCGGCGCGGGAGTCCATCGATCTCGTCGAGTGAGGTAAAGCGGATGTTCGTTGTCGTCGGTGAGGCGCTCATCGACTTGGTCGGGCAGCGCGGAGGCCGGACATTGGCCGCACATCCGGGTGGCAGCCCGGCAAACGTCGCGCTCGGTCTCGCCCGGCTGGGCGTCCCTGTGACGCTCAAGACGCGTCTGGGGCGGGATGCGTTCGGAGAGATGATCTCGGCGCACCTGGAAGCCAGCGGTGTCCGGGTCGACGGGGGCCCGGAGGGGGGTGTGTCGACCAGCCTGGCGATCGCGACCCTCGCGGCGGGGATCGCCTCCTACGACTTCCGGATCGACTGGGATGTGGGGCCCCTGGCGCCGCTCCCGATCGAGGCACGCTGTCTGCACACCGGTTCATTGGCGACGGTCCTTCCACCCGGCGAAGGCGAGCGTCGTGGACCTTGTGGAGCGGGAACACAAGCGGGGTCGAGTGACCGTCTCGTACGACCCGAACGTGCGGCCGGCGCTGCTCGGAGACGCGGCGCGGGCGCGACCGGACATCGAGCGTCTCGTCGCCCTGTCCGACGTCGTCAAGGTCAGCGACGAGGATCTTCGCTGGCTTTACCCCGACCGGCCGCGATGAGGACGTCGCGCAGGCCTGGCTCGCCTCGGGGCCCGCCCTTGTCGTCGTGACCCGCGGTGGTGCAGGTGTCTACGCCGTCTCCGCGGGCCTGGAGTTACACCGGCGGGCGGTGCCGATCGATCTCGTGGACACGGTCGGCGCGGGTGATTCCTTCACCTCCGGTCTGCTCGACGGGTTGCACCGTGCCGACCTAGTCGGCGGCGCGCGCCGCGACGCGCTGGCGGCGATCGACGAGGCGACGCTCGGCAGCGTCGTCGATGCAGCGGCCCTGATAGCCGCGATCACATGCTCCCGGCCGGGCGCCGACCCGCCGACGCGAGCCGAGGTCGACGCCGCTCTCGCAGCCCAATGACTTGCATGACGTGCGGCAACGGTTTGGCTCGGTCATGATGCTGCACGACTGCGGCGAGCTCCGGACGGACTTGCGGCCGCTGCGGCTCACCGTCACGTACCACGCGCCCTGCCAGCAGCAGGCGCACGGCATCGGCAAACGCCTGATCGACGCGCAGGCCGACAGCGACCTTGCCAGCGCGATCGACGATCTCGCGGCGCGCTCGCGATGACGGCCGGGAAGAGCATCGCAGCGCTGCCCCACGCCCTGCGCGACCGCGACGAACTCACGCGGCAGTTCGGGGGACGTCGTCCGGCGGTCTTCCTCGACTACGACGGCACGCTGACTCCGATCGTCGACCGGCCGGACGACGCGGTCATCTCGGAGAGCATGCGCGCGGCGGTCCGGGCACTCGCGCAGCGCTGCCCGGTTTGCGTGGTCAGCGGCCGCGATCGACGTGTGGTCCAGGACCTCATGGGCGTCGACGATCTGATCGTCGCGGGAAGCCACGGTTTCGACATCTGGAGTCCTACCGAGGGCACGTTGGAACACGAGGCGGGCGCTGGCTTTGAGGAGTTGATCGAGCGCGTCACGGAACGCGTGCGTGAGGAGGCCGACCCGATCGAGGGCTCGCTAGTCGAACCCAAGAAGGCATCGGTCGCGCTGCACTACCGCCTCGTCGCTGACGCCGACCGGCCGGCCATAAAGCCAATCGTCGACCGCGTGCTGGCCGAGCATCCCGGCGAACTCAAGGTCACACCCGGCAAGATGGTCTATGAGATCCAGCCGAAGCTCGAATGGGACAAGGGCAAGGCCGTGCTGTACCTGCTAAAGGCGCTCGGACTGGACGGCGACGATGTTGCTCCCCTCTATCTGGGTGACGACATCACCGACGAGGACGCCTTCCGGGCGCTCTCCGGCAAGGGCATCGGCATCTTCGTCGGCCAGGCCGACGATCCGGAGATCGGGGGCCGCGGCACATCCGCCGCGTTCGTGCTGGACTCGATCGAGGAGGTGGAACGATTTCTGGACACGCTGGCCCGGTGAGCGGCGAGCGCGCCGACGAGGCGTGTCGTCGCCTACGACAACTTCGAGCCCGACGAGGAGGGCCTGCGCGAGGCCCTGACCTCCACCGGCAACGGCTACTTCTGCACGCGCGGCGCGGCCGAGTGGGAGGACGCGGACGGCGTCCATTACCCGGGGACGTACGCGCACGGCGGCTACAACCGCGAGACGACGGTGATGGGCGGCCGTCCCGTCCTCAACGAGGACCTCGTCAACCTGCCCAACTGGCTCGTGCTCAAGCTGCGGATCGAGGGCGACGACGCGATCGGCCTGGACAACGTCGAGCTGCTCGAGTACCGCCACGAGTACGACATTCGCTACGCGCTCCTCTCCCGGACGGTGCGCTTCCGAGACCGGGCCGGGCGGGAGACCAGCCTGCGCAGTCGTCGCTTCGTCAGCATGGCCCACCATCACCAGGCGGCGATCGAGTGGGTGATCACCCCGGAGAACTGGTCGGGCCGGATGGAGGTCATCTCCGCGATCGACGGGCGCGTGACGAACCGCGGCGTCGCCCGCTACGCGGAGCTCGAGGGCCGCCACCTCGACCCGGTCTCCCCGCGGACGTTCGGCCCCGAAGTCATCGCGCTGAAGGTGCAGACCCGCCAGTCGAACCTCTACGTCGCCCAGGCCGCCCGCACCAACGTCTTCCGCGGCGACGAGCCCGTCGATGTCCAGCGCAGCCTGTTCCAGACGGAGGACTACATCCAACAGGTCGTCGCCTGCGACGCGCGCGCGGGCGAGCCGGTGCGCGTCGAGAAGATGGTCGCGTTCTACACCTCACGCGACCGCGCCATCAGCGAACCGCTGGGGAGTGCCGGGGAGTCCGCCAGCCGCTATCCCGGGTTCGCCGAGGCGCTCGAGCGCCACAAGCGGGCGTGGGACGAGCTGTGGCGTGCGTGCGACATGCGGCTGCCGGGGAACGATCGCGTCCAACTCCTGCTGCGCTTCCACATCTCCCACGTCCTGCAGGTCTGCTCGCGCTACACGGCCGACCGGGACGCCGGAGTCCCGGCGCGAGGTCTCAACGGCGAGGCCTATCGCGGGCACGTCTTCTGGGACGAGCTCTATGTCTATCCGTTCCTGAACTTCCGCCTTCCCGACATCACCCGCGCCCTGCTGATGTACCGCTTCCGTCGTCTCGGCCAGGCCCGGGCCGCCGCGCGTGACGCCGGCTACCGCGGCGCGATGTATCCGTGGCAGAGCGGCAGCGACGGCAAGGAAGAGACACAGGTCGTCCACCTCAACCCGCTATCGGGCCAGTGGGAGCCGGACCTCAGCCACAACCAGCGGCACGTCAACGCCGCGATCTTCTACAACATCTGGAGCTACTACGAGGCCACCGAGGACCTCGACTTCCTGCGCGAGTACGGCGCCGAGATGATGCTCGAGATCGCGCGCTTCTGGGCCTCGATCGCCAGCTTCAACCCGGACCGCGACCGCTATGAGATCCACGGCGTGATGGGCCCGGACGAGTTCCACGAGAAGTATCCGGACGCGGCCGAGGGCGGGCTGCGCAACAACGCCTACACGAACGTCATGGTGGCGTGGATCGCGGAGACTGCCCGCAAGGTGCTCGACCTGCTCCCCGAGAGTCGCCGCGAGGCGCTGTCCGACCGCCTCGGGCTCACCGACGAGGAGATCGCCCGCTGGGACGAGATGAGCCACAAGATGTTCGTGCCGTTCCACGACGACGGCATCATCAGCCAGTTCGAGGGCTACGAGAAGCTCGCCGAGCTCGACTGGGACGCCTACCGGGCGAAGTACGGCAGGATCCAGCGGCTCGACCGGATCCTACGCTCCGAGGGAGACGATCCCGACCGCTACATGCTGGCCAAGCAGGCCGACACGGTCATGCTCTTCTACCTGTTCTCCGACGAGCAGCTGCGGCATCTGTTCGAGCGGCTCGGCTACGAGTACGGGCCCGACACCGCCCGCAAGAACATCGCCTACTACGACGCGCGGACCTCGCATGGCTCGACGCTGAGTTTCATCACGCACGCCGCGGTCCTGGCCGCGCTGGACCCCGAGAGCTCGTGGGAGCGCTTCATCGAGGCGCTCGAGAGCGACATCGGAGACGTCCAGGGCGGCACGACCAAGGAGGGTATCCACCTCGGGGTGATGTCGGGGACGCTCGATCTCATCCAGCGCGGATACGTCGGCAGCGACATCCGTGACGGCGTCCTGCACTTCCGCCCCCGGCTCACCGACCGGCTGGACGGGCTCTCGTTTCCGATGCAGTTCCGGGGGACGCCGATCAGGGTCACGCTCGCCGACGGCGGGCTGACGGTCGTCGTGCACACCGAGGGATTCAGCCGGCCAATCCGCGTCGCGGTGGGCGACGAGGTTCGCGAACTGCGCGCCGGCGACCATCACACATTCGCGCTCAAGGCAGACGACGAGCGTCAGCAAGGTAGGAGAGGAGGAACCATGGCCACTGGCTTTCGCGGCGCCATCTTCGACGTCGACGGCGTGCTGGTCGACTCGCCGCACGAACGCGCCTGGCGCGATGCGCTCAAAGAGCTCATGGAGACGCAGTGGAGCGACGTCCGGCCCGAGACGAGCTACTCGCCCGAGCGATTCACCCCGCAGGTCTATCAGCAAGTCATGTCCGGCAAGCCGCGCTTCAGCGGCGCCCAAGCGGCGCTCGAGTACTTCGACGTCCCCGACGCCGAGACCCGGTCGAGGACGTACGGCGACCGCAAACAGTCGATGGTCATCGAACTCATCGAGGCGGGCGAGTTCACCGCCTACCCCGACGCGCTGCGCTTCATCATCGCGGTAAAAGACGCCGGGATCCGCGTCGCCGCAGCCTCCTCCTCAAAGAATGCGGGCCTCTTCCTGCGCCAGATCCGCCTGGACACCTTCGCGCAGGAGAACGGTCTGGAGTCCGAGCAGGTGACGCCCGCGCTGACCCTCCTAGAGTTCTTCGACGCCGACATCTCGGGCCGTGACTTCGCACGGGGCAAGCCGCATCCCGAGATCTTCCTCACTGGGGCCAGCGAGCTCGGTGTGCCACCCGAGGAATGCTTCGTCGTCGAGGACGCGGTCTCCGGCATCCAGGCGGCTAAGGCGGGAGGGATGGCCGCGCTCGGCCTATCGCGCGCCGACGACGAGGACCTCCTCGGCGCCGCCGAGCCCGACGTGCTGGTCACCTCCCTGGATGACGTCGACCTCGCGGCTCTGCGGGAAGGGCGCCTGGCGCGGAGGGCCGCCTAGTGGGTCGAATCGAAACGTTTTGCCCGGAAGGCCGAGCCCGGGGGTCAGGCGAGGACGTCCCGCGTGCCGTGGAGAGCCGATCGGTGTGACTCACGGTCAGGCGGACGGTCGCCTCTTGCTCGCTCGGTGACGTGATCGAGGGAGCGGGTTTTCACGGCGCGGTGTTCGACGTCGACGGCGTGCTCGTCGACTCGCCGCACGAGCACGCCTGGCGCGTCGCACTCGACCAGCTCTTCGAGACGAGCTGGACATCGATTCGCGACGCTACGCAATACACCTCCGAGCGCTTCACGCCCGAGGTCTACCGCGCGCACATCTCCGGCAAGCCAACCATAAGCGGTGCGCGCGCCGCGCTGAGCTACTTCGGGGTGCCCGCCACCGACGCCCGCACCGAGGAGTACGCCCGCCGAAAACAGCGGGTCATGGACGAGCTCCTGCGGGCCGGCGAGCTGACCGCCTACCCGGACGCCCTGCGGTTCGTGCTTGCCGTGCGTGGCGCCGAAACCCCGATCGCGGCGGCCTCGTCCTCGAAGAACGCAGCTCGGTTACTCGGCCAGATCAGACTCGATGCCTTCGCCGATCGCGAGGGTCTTCGCTACGACTTCGTCCGGCCGGGCATCACCCTGCTCGACATTTTCGACGCGGACGTCTCTGGAAGGGATTTCGCCCATGGCGGCAAGCCCCATCCCGAGATCTTCCTTACCGCCGCGCGAGAGCTGGGCGTCCCCGCGGACCGGTGCTTCGCGGTCGAGGACGCCGTCTCCGGCGTACAGGCGGCGAAGGCGGCCGACATGGCCGTCATCGGCCTGGCACGGGCCGGCGAGGCGGACGCCCTCGCTGCCGCCGACGCCGACATCATTGTCTCGACGTTGGACGAAGTGGATCTCCCAGCGCTCTCGGAGGGCTGCGTGGCGCGGAAGAAGGAGCCGCCGGACTCCTTCAGTTGACGACCGGGGCGGCGCGCCCAATTCGCTCGAAAGTCCTCGACCGCGGAACGAACGGGCGAAGTCGGCGGGACCGCGATAATCGCTGACTCGCAAGACGCGGGCGCGTTCACCGCCTACCCGGACGCGCTGCGCTTCATCATCGCGATAAAGAGACGCCGGGATCCATGTCGCCGCGGTCTCCTCCTCCAACAATGCGGGCCTCTTCCTGCGCCAGATCCGCCTGGACACCGTCGCGGAAGAGAACGGTCTGGAGTCCGACCGGGTGACGCCGGGGCTCACCCTCCTGGAGTCTTCGACGCCGATATATCGGGCCGCGACCTCGCGCAGGGGAAGCCGCATCCTGAGATGTTCCTCACGGGGTGCAAAGAGCTGAGCGTGCCGCCGGAGGAGTGCTTCGGCGTTACGGACGCGGTGTCCGGCATCCAGGCGGCCGAGGCGGGAGGGATGGCCGCCCTCGGCCTCTCGCGCGCGCATGACGAGGAGCTCCTCGCCGCCGCCGATCCGGATGTGCTAGTCACCTCCCTGGACCATGTCGACCTCGACGCGCTGGCCGAAGGCCGCTGGCTCAGAGGGGCGCCTGATCGCCGCAGATCACGCTCGACGAGGGGAATAGCCACGGACGACCTGCGCATCGTCGCCGCCCGGGCGGGCTTTGAACTGGAGTTCTACTCGGGACGGTGTCTGCTCCTCGTAGGCGTCCGCCACCACCTCACCCAGGGTCACAATCTTGCCCACCGTTGTGAAACTCCTGTTTTCCGGGTTAACACGCGTCACCTCTCCGAGCGGAGCTATGGCGCCGATCGGAGGCTACGCCTGTGATTCGAGTTGCCCAACGACGTCCCCTGGCCGCGATGGCGCGCCGGGATCGATCGGCCGATCAGGTGGAGAGCCGGCCAAAGGTGGCCGACCTCAAGGCATCATCCGATATCGCCGGACGCGGGTTGACATGTCGCACCTTGGTGGGTAAAGAAGTGGTTGAGAAGGTGAGCGCGGCCGCGAGAGGAGCGTGACGCCGTTGAGCAGCATCGCCAAGGGCGTAGTGGTCGCACGCCGGAGCAACGCGAAGCCAGCCGCTGATCGGCAAAGGCATGGTGGTGGTGTTTATCGCGCTCATCTGCTGCTTTACGGCTTGGGGTATCGCGCAGGATTTGACGACGCCGATGGTCGCCGGGTTCAAGCGCATCTTCGACATGAGCACGTTTCAAGCGTCGCTGGTGCAGCTGGCGTATTTCGGCGCGTACTTCCTGCTGGCACTCCCAGCGGCCTTCATCAATCAGCGGTTTGGCTATAAGACGGGCATCCTGAGCGGTCTTTCGCTTGCCGCGGTCGGGGCGTTTCTGTTCTTTCCGGCGAGCAAGATCATGACCTACGACGCGTTCCTCGTCGCCCTGTTCGCGATGGCGGCGGGCTGCTCAATGCTCGAGACGTCAGCGAACCCGTATGTCATCGCGCTTGGTCCGGAGAGCACGGCAACGCGTCGCTTGAACCTCGCCCAGGCGTTCAATCCCGTCGGCACGAACCTCGGCGTATTCCTCGCTGCGACGCTGATCCTGCCCAAACTCGCCGATCCGGTCGATATCTCGTCGCTCACGCCGGATCAGCTACACACCATCCGCGCCGGCGAGCTGGGGGCGGTCATGGCGCCGTACGTCGGCCTCGCGATCCTGCTGATCCTGATCGGGATCGCCATCGCAACCCGGAAGGCGCCGCCGATCGTGGAGGAGTTCCCAGACGCGAGCTCGTACGAGGGCGGCACTCGCGCGCTGTTTGGCGTCCTGTGGCGCAACAAGCGCTACCGCCTCGGCGTGGTTGCTCAGTTTATGAACGTCGGCGCGCAGGTGTGCACGTGGACGTACCTGATCCAGTATGTGGGCCAGGCGCTCGGCGGCAGCCTCACCAAGGGAGCCGCATACCTGCAGGTGAGTCTCTTGATCTTCCTCGCCTCGCGCTTTCTCATGACCTGGGTGATCGGATTCGTCCGGGCGACCAAGGTGCTCGCGGTGCTCGCGTTCCTCGCGGTTGCGCTGTGCCTGTTTGCGATGGGGAATCCGAACATGGCGGGCGTGATCGCCGTCGTCTCGCTGTCGTTCTGCCTGTCGCTGATGTTCCCGACGATCTACGGCGTGGCGCTGAAGGGCCTCGGACCAGCGACGAAGTTCGGAGCGGCCGGCCTCGTCATGGCGATCGTGGGCGGCGCGATCATGCCGGTGCTCCAGGGCAAGGTCGTGGATGCGACCAGCCCCGCGTTCTCGTTCATCGTCCCGGCGTTCTGCTTCGCAATGGTCGGTCTCTACGCGCTCTACGACCTTAAGGCCGAGCCG
>CAVOOV010000002.1:0-716493 GCA_963697655.1 uncultured Solirubrobacterales bacterium
TCGAGTCATGAATACCAACGCCTGACAACGGAATTTGCCCGAGCATGTTGACCGGTACGGACGTCGAAGCAGCGTGGTCCAGCTCTGACGGAGCAGATGTAAACCGCGGAAGACGCCCGGCGGGGCTGCAACGAGCCCTACAGCTGCCGCAGCGGCCAGTCCCGCGGCGCGATCCGGGGCGGATCAGGCATCACAGCCGTCGGCGACGGACGGCGCCGGGGGACAGCGCCGCGCCCGTTGCGGACGGGCCGACCTGGGTCGCGTAATGGCCGAGGTTTGCAAAGCAACATACGCCGAGCCGGTGAGATGGAAGGCGGCTCGACCGCGCTTCGGTCCGCTCCGTCTCGTGCTGGCGCTGGTCGTCGGCGCCGTCGCGGTCGGCGTGTCGGGGCTGATCCTCCCGGGGGTTCACATCAAGACGTTCCTCGGCGCGTTTGAAGCGGCTGCGTTGATTGCCGTGCTGAACGCGGTGTTGCCGCCGATGGTTGCGGCGCTGCGACTGCCGCTGATGTTGATCATCGGGTTCTTCGCGGTGCTGATCATCGATGCTCTGATCCTGCTGCTCGTCTCGCAGCTGGCGCCGAGCGACTTCAAGGTCGATTCGTTCGGGTGGGCGTTGCTGGCGGCGCTGGTGATGGCGGCTGCGAGCATGGTGCTGCAGGTGTTCCTGGGCGTCGATGACGATGACATCTACTCGCTACGGGTGATCCAGCGGGTGGCCAAACGACAGGGGCCGCGGCGCGCACCGACGTTCCGGGTGTCATCTTCCTGGAGATCGACGGGCTCGCGGGCCCGGTGCTGCGCCGAGCGGTGCGCGACGGCAACACCCCGGTGATGGCTCGCTGGCTCGCGGACGGCAGCCACGACCTGATCGAATGGGAGCCTGACCTCTCGTCGCAGACGGGAGCCAGCCAGGCCGGCATCCTGCTCGGTTCAAACGAGGACATCCCGGCGTTTCGCTGGGTCGAGAAGGAAACGGGCAGATTGATGACGTGCTCGGCGCCGGATGACTGTGCCGAGATCGAGCGGCGTCACGCCAACGGCCCGGGCCTACTCATCGACGGCGGCGCCAGCCGCGGCAACCTCCTGTCCGGTGAGGCCGACGAAGTGATCCTCACGGTCAGCCGGATGGAAGCCGACAAGAAGGCGAACCCCGGCTACCGCGCGTTCCTCGCCAACGGCTTCAACGTCACCCGCGAACTCGTCCTGTTCTGCTGGGAGGTGGGGCTCGAATGGTCGGCGGCGGCACGGCAGCGGCGCCGCGATGTGATCCCGCGCGGACAGCGGGGCGGTCGCTACCCGTTCCTGCGCGCTGCATTGTGCGTCGTGGTTCGCGACCTGATCGCGTTTGGCGTCCTCACCGACATGATGCGCGGCCGCCCCGCCGTGTACGCGACCTTCTCAAGCTACGACGAGGTGGCCCACCACTCCGGGCTCGAGCGGGCCGACACGCTGGAGGCGCTGCGAAAGCTCGACAAGCAGTTCGGACGAATCGAGAAGGCGGCGCTCTACGCCCCCCGGCCGTACAAGCTCGTGGTGCTCTCCGACCACGGTCAGACGCAGGGAATGACGTTCAAGCAGCGCAACGGCTACGGGCTCGACGAGCTCGTCCAACGCTCACTGTCGCGGGGCGACGTGAGGGGTATGAGCGGCGGCGACGAGCACGACACCGCCGTCGGGCAGGCGTGGGGCGAAGCGACCGGCCGGACCGGCGACCATGAAAAGCACGGGACGAGCGACGAGCACGCCGTCGTGCTCGGCTCCGGCAACCTCGGCCTCGTCTACCTCATGGAGGAGAAACGCAGGCTGAGCGCCGAGGAGATCCAGCAGCGCCACCCCAACCTGATCGGAGCGCTCACTGCTCACCCCCACATCGGATTCCTGCTGATGCGCTCGGCCCAGCACGGCCCGATCGCCGTCGGCTCTGGCGGCACCCACTACCTGGCGACCGGCCAAATCGAGGGGCATGACCCGCTGAAGCCCTTCTCTGCCAATGCCGCCGCGCACCTACGGCGCTCCGACGGGTTCGAGCATATCGCCGACATCATGGTCAACAGCTTCTACGACCCCGACCTCGAACAGGGCTGCGCATTCGAAGAGCTGATCTCGTTCCACGGCGGGCTCGGCGGCCCGCAGACCAGGCCGTTCATCCTCTACCCGGCCGAGTTTCCTGTTCCCCACGAGTTGATCGTCGGTGCAGCCGGCGTACACGCTCTCCTCACGGGCTGGCGCAGCCTGCTCAAGGGAGCGCCAAACGCCGTGGCGCAAACCACCGAAGATGGAAGCTAGCCAGCATCGACCCTCCCTTCGATGCGGCACCTCCATTAGCTCACTCTGACGGTCAACGGTCACAGCCTGTCGAACACCAGGCCGGTTGCGCCGGCCGAAACTAGGCTACTTGCACCGACGGACCGACGTGAGAGGAACCACCCGGCGGACCCTACCGACGTGCCGGTCACTCGATAGAAATGGACCAAAGGCAGCGGCCGGTCAACCAAGGAGGATGACCCCACCAACCCACCAACCCGATCAGGCGAGAACCATTTCCGACCTCCCGACCCTCGATTGTCGTCGCGTCTTCAAGACCGACACGCACTCACGTTGCTTTCACGCCCCGGAGACACCATCTCAGGACAGGGCCGGCTGCCGGACGTCCGCCGCGTCGCGACGACGTTGACTAGATAGGCTGCGTTCTTCCATGGCAAAATACGCATTCGCCCTGACAAGACGAAGGGTGGGCGTGTTAAAGGCCGTCGAACAGCATCGGGTCGCTTCGGCCGGGGTCATCTCGGCGAGGCCGGCTCGACGCGGAGTCCTGATCGCGTGTGCGCTCGGAGGGCTTCTCCTAGCGATCGGAGCGGGTCTGCTCGTCGCGACGAGCGACCATCTCGTCGATCCGACCGGGTTCGGCCTGTGGCTGGCGGTGACGGTCGCCGGATGGTTCGGTGCGGCGCTGTATTGGCTGGTCCGACGCCCCGGCAATCGACTCGGTCTCGTCCTTCTCGCGGTCGCGGTCTGCACGGTCGTGATGTCGCTGCAGGGAGCGAACCAGCCGCAGCTCCACGACATCGGTGTGTTGGCCGATTGGCTGTTCGTCGTTGTCGTGTTTTATGTCGTCTTCGCGTTCCCGGAGGGTCGCATCGAGAGTCGCGTCGGATGGGCGCTGCTCGGCGCGACGGCGCTCGAACGACTGGCGTCGTACATCCCCGCCCTCTTCTTCTCGCCCATTGTCGAGAGCAATTTTCCGGCGGCCGCCTGCAACGCTGCGTGTCCCGCGAACGGCTTCATGATCGCCGATCGGCCCACGCTCGCCGACGGTCTGTTCAGCAGCGAGACCTCGATCTACATCCGGTTAGCGGTCCGGTCCGCAATCTGCGTCTACCTGATCTACCGGCTGGCGACGGCGACGAAGCCGCGGAGGCGGGCACTCGTACCCGTCTACGTCCCGGTTCTGATCGCCCTCGCTCCGATCCTGGTCTCCTACGTCGCCCGTCTCGGGCTCGTGCACGTGGATGCGGGCGCGCTCTCGAAGCTGAACTGGCTGGGCACCATCGGTATCGGCGCACTGCCATACGGATTTCTGCTTTCGGTCGTGGCGAGCACGCTCTTCGCCGCGGCGGCGTTGAAAATGATCGTCTCCCGCCTGGTCGAGAGCCCGAGCGCCGCTCAGCTGCGCACGGCGCTGGCCGATGCGCTCGATGATCCGTCGCTCAAGCTCGGGTTCCGTCTCGTGCGGGGAGGCGGCTTTGTCGACCCGGCTGGCGAGCCGCTTGCGTCCACGCCTCCGCCCGGCCAGTCGTCGTCTCCGATCACGCGGAACGGCGAGACCGTGGCCGTGATCTTCCACGACGCCGCTTTGGACACCGACCCAGAGCTCGTCGCAGCCGCGGGTCAGGCGATGCTGCTGGCGATTGAGAACGGTCGCTTGACGGCCGAGCTCCGCTCAACGACGACGGAGCTCCACGCGATGCATTCACGCATCGCGACCGCGGGCGAGGCTGAGCGCCGAAAGGTCGAGCGCGACCTCCATGACGGGGCGCAGCAGCATCTGGTCGCGCTCATCATCAAAGTTGGCATGGCCCGCGAAGTCGCGGATCCAGAGGGCGTAGCGCGACTCGACGAGGTGAGCAATGAGCTGGACGAGATTCTGGAGGAGCTCCGCGACCTCGCCCATGGCCTCTACCCACTTGTGCTTCGCGACTTGGGACTCGAGGCGGCCCTGCTCACCCTCGTGCGGCGGTCGGTTTCACGGGTAAAGGTCGAGGCAGGCGCGATCGGCCGCTACTCCGAAGACGTCGAGGCCGCCGTTTACTTCTGCTGCGCGGAAAGTCTCCAGAACGTCCACAAGCACGCCGGGTTGGGTGCGACCGCCGTGATTCGGCTGTGGGAGCACGATCGCCGACTCTTCTTCGAGATCGTCGACGACGGCGCCGGCTTCGACATCGAATCGGCCCGCCACGCGGGTCACGGGCTAGCGAACGTGTCAGAGCGGATCGCCGCGCACGGAGGGAACCTGGTGCTCGAGTCGACACCGGGACGGGGTACGACAGTCCGGGCGAACATCCCAGTCGCGGACGCCGCGGCGCAGCGAGTCGGTCCCACCGCCCAGTCCGGCTCCAAGGATCGCAGCGGCATCAGCCGCGTGCCGCCTCCCGCCACGCAGCGGTCCGGCTATGAGTGGTGACGACGCCGAGCAGCTTGTCGCCTAGCCGCGCCAGCGGTTCGCTTCCGCGGAACACTCAGGTTCGGGTCGGCTCCTGCCTGGGGGAGCGCGACGACTCCATCACATCCTCGGGGCGCTCGACAGTCGCGAGCCGTGCCCGCAATCGCCGGTTCTCGCGTTCCAGATCCGCCACGCGACGTCGCGCTGCCACCAGGTCCTCGGCCATTCTGCGCAATGCAGTTCCGATCCGCGCCTCTTTGTCACCCATGGTGCGCTGACCGTGGCAGACCGTGCGAGGACGTGCAAACAAGCCAGCACGTGTGCCCGCTGGAGGCAGCCACCCCTGTCAGCTCCTAACCCGTCCCAGGCAGCACGTGACCGCAACGCTGGTCGTCACCCAGAAGCGCGTGTGGTAAGTAGCGCGTGCTCACGTCGTTTCGAGGCAGTCGTGGAAGTCATCGGCGCGGACCTGCTCGAGGGCGCCGCCGCTGCGGCGGTCGAGCGGGCTCGCCGAGCGGCCGCGGCCGCTCGGGCGGGGCGGACGGTCTGAGCGTCGGCATCTTGGGAGTTCCTGTCGCAGGCAGTCCTCCTCGCCGGTGACCTCGACGGGTCTCGTCCGATCGCGGGCGAGGCTGGCGAAAGACCGGATGCTCCCGACGTTCCCGACGGCGACGTCGGCAGCCTTGGGTTACTCACGCTGGTGAAGGCCGAACAAGGTCTGCGCGAACGCCCGTGTGGATGGGCTCGCGAGGCAACCAGCTTCGCACGCCGGCGATCCGTAGCGGACTGTTGGGTTACCTCGCCGGCGCCCCTCAGGCTGGCGCCGTTAGGCCGCTCACGCGCGCCTCGGCGACGCTAAGCGGGAAAGCGCTACCAGGCGAGCGGCTGCGACGCTCGCCCCAACGCACCGTTGGTCACGCGCACGCGTTGCTCGTACTCGGGTAGGTGCGCGCTTCGAGCTCACGAATCACCCGGGTGATGTTGGGCGGAACCCGCCCAAATCGCGGCGACAGTCCGGCATGCTGGGCTCGAACGTAACCGCCTCGCCATCGAGACACGCAACCAGCCAGCGTCGACGACGACGCAACAGCCAGAGTCGACGACGACGACCTGGCATCGATTCGAAGGGACCGCGAACTCATGACAGTTCTCTGGATTCTGCTCGCGATTTTGTACGTGCAGAGAAGGTCATTTCCGGTTACGGACGTTGGCATCAACCCTGGGTGGTGACATGAGTACTACTACGGTGAAAAACAAGCGCGCAGCGAATAGGACAACCAACGGTCGCCAGGCGGCCCAAAAGCCAGACGCAAAGCCAAACGGGAAGACCGCGGCGATGCCGCAGAGCGCTGCGGCGCCTTCGCCGTTCACTCCGATCGCGGAGTACGGTTTCCTGTCGGATTGCCATACCGGTGCGCTGATCGCGCCGGACGGGACGATCGATTGGCTATGCGTCCCGCGGTTTGACTCGCCAAGCGTGTTCGGGGCGCTGCTCGACCGCGGCGCCGGCGCCTTTCGCCTCGGCCCGTTCGGGATCAACGTGCCGAGCGGCCGAACCTATGAGCCGGGCACGAACACGCTGATCACATCGTGGAAGACGCCTTCCGGTTGGGCCACGACGCGCGAGGCGCTCACGATGGGGCCCCGCCGCGGCGAGGACACGGTCACCCCCCACACCCGGCCGCCGGCCGACGAGGACGCCGAGCACACGCTGGTGCGCGCGATCACGTGCGTGGAGGGCACCGTCGAGATCGAGCTCGTGTGCGACCCCGCCTTCGACTACGGCCGGACGCCCGGCGAATGGTCGCTCTCGAGCGATCGCCACCGCGCCGAGGTGACGGGCGCCGGTCAGAAGATGACGCTCCAGACCGACATGCTGCTCGGCATCGAGGCCAATCACGTGCGGGCTCGGCACGTGCTGCCGGAGGGCGAGGAGCTCTATTGCGCCCTGTCCTGGGACGAGGCGATCACCCCGCCGGCGAACGTCGAGGAAGCCAACGCCCGGCTCAACGCCACCAGCAAGTTCTGGCGCCACTGGCTGGCCCGAGCCCGAATCCCCGATCACGAGCTGCGTCCTCTGATCCAGCGCTCGGCGCTCGCGATCAAGGGACTGACCTACATGCCGACCGGCGCGACGGTCGCCGCGCTGACCACCTCGCTGCCCGAGACGCCGGGCGGCGAGCGTAACTGGGACTACCGCTTCACCTGGATCCGCGACTCGACATTCACGCTCCAGGCGCTGCACTTCCTCGAGCTCGACTGGGAAGCCAACGAATTCATGCAGTTCATCGCCGACCTCGAGCGGGACGAAGACGGCGCGCTGCAGATCATGTACGGGATCGACGGCCGGCGAGATCTCACCGAGATCCTCTTGAACGAGCTCTCGGGCTACGCCGGCGCGCACCCGGTCCGGACCGGCAACGGCGCTTTCGATCAGCGCCAGAACGACGTGTTCGGCGCCGCGCTCGATTCCGTGCTTCTGCATACCCGGCGCAGCCAGCGGCTCCCGCGGCGCCTGTGGCCGCTGATCCAGTCGCAGGCGGAGTGCGCCAAAGCGGTCTGGCGCCACCCCGACCAGGGCATCTGGGAGGCCCGCGGCAAGCCGCAGCACTACGTGTCCTCAAAGCTGATGTGCTGGGTGGCGATGGACCGGGCGGCGAAGCTCGCCGAGATCCGCGGTGACCGTGACCTCGCCGACGGCTGGGCGGAGACCGCCGCCGAGATCAAGGCCGACATCCTCGCCCACGGCGTCGACAACCGGGGAGTGCTGCGCCAGCACTACGACACAGAATCGCTCGACGCATCGACCCTGCTGGCCGCCCTCTTCGGCTTCCTGCCGGCCGACGATCCGCGGCTCAAGGCGAGTGTCTTGGCGATCGCCGATGAGCTGACGGAGAACGGATTCGTCCTGCGCTACCGCACCGACGAGACCGACGACGGCCTGTCCGGGAAGGAGGGGACGTTCGTGATCTGTTCCTTCTGGCTGGTCTCGGCGCTGGCCATCGTCGGCGAGATGCAGCGGGCGCGTGACCTGATGCAGCGCCTCGCGAAGGTCGCCTCGCCGCTCGGCCTCTACGCCGAGGAGTTCGACGTGGAGACCGGCCGCCACCTCGGCAACTTCCCGCAGGCGTTTTCCCACCTGGCCGCGGTCGAGGCGGCGGGTCGGATCATCCTTGCCGACCGACTGGTGGAGCTAACCGGATGAGCGACACCTACGACTAATCGTGAACTGGCTTGCATTGACCAATTGGGTGTTCGTAGCCGCCCTGGCGCTTGGAGCGGCTAGGGCGCCGCTGGTGTCGCTCGGGGGCCAAGCGATCCTCGTGTTGTCCGGTCTCGGCGCAATGATCGTCCTCGTCTCTGGCGGCGCATCGGCCTGGGCCTTCATCGCGGTTGGGCTCGCGTGCGCCGCCGGCGTTTTCGCCACGGTGGCGGCGCGGACGCTGATGGAGGACCCGCCCGACACCGCGCGGCGGGTCGGCCAGTCCAGAATGGAGACCGCAGCCGCGCTCGAGGGGTTGCTGCTGCCATTCCTCGCCACGGCGGGTCTGCTGTCGCTCTTGGCCGCCTTTTACTGAGACGCGCTCTCTGCGTCCGGCAGCCGCGGGCCGCCGCGCGGCGGCTTGTTTGCCGTTACGAGTTTGCGACGGCGGGACGGGTGCTGCGGCGGTGGTCAACGGGCGAACTCGGCTCACCGTCCTTGATAGCGACGGTGGCAACGCCTCGTGATCCCTGACCTCCGACGATCGCTCCGCGAACGGTGTGAGCGCGCGCCCGTGACCCGCTTCCCGCGCTGAACCGGGTGCGTTGTGCGGACTCGCGCTCGCACTCGATCCCTCACACGACGCGCGACGCGGCCGGAACGACCCCAGTCCCTGCGGGAGTGGCCGTAAGTGCAGCGCCGCCACGAGGACACCCTCTCCGCCGCTTCCGGAGGAGAGGGGTTCGACTCTGCCACAGCCCCAGGTTTGAGTCTTCACTATTCGTCGGGGTCGGAGCCCGTCCACTTCGGGCCGATTGCGCCCGGCTTGCACTGGCCTCAGAGTCAGGAGGGCGGCCCGGGAAGGCCGAGCAGTTGCACTATTGAGACCGCGAGCAGCACGGCGGCCACGGCGACCAGCCCATAGCGCGCCGCGCGGACCGGGAAGCGGCTTCCGATGCCAACCAGGAACAGAACGGCGGCCAGGAAGACGGTGAGCCGCACGTACTTGTCCGCCGTTCCCGCGGCTGACTGGCCTTCCTTGAAATACACATCGGCTGAAGCGGTGAGCGCCAGCCCGACCGCCTGCTGCGGGATTCGGTACTGCGGCATGTAAGACGGGTCAGGCGGTGCGTGCGGGTTCTTCAGGGGACGCAGCGCGATCCATGCGTCGAACGCCGGACGGTAGCCGGGGCGTAGCCGATTCACGTCCAGGCAAAAAAGCTTCACGTTGTTCGCCGCGAACGCGGTTTCCGCCGCGTTGAACGACACCGAGTCCAGCGTGCGGATCTGGGTGGCTTGGATCAGGGCGAGGCTAGCTTTGCTTCGCGTCGAGGAGGCCTTCGCAAGCGAAAGCGACGATTCCGTGCCCCACTTGGCTGCCGAGTAGCGGTCTCGGGCTCCAGGCCGGCCTCACCGTGCTCGCGCTCGCGCCCGAGCTGTATCTGCCCTTCCGCCGCCTGGGCGCGTTGGCTTCGCGATGGTGAAGTTGCTGATCCCACGACCACCCCTCTGGCGGGCTGAGGACGTCGGAGCTGCTCGTGATCACCGTCGGGATAGCGGGTTCGATGCGCAAGCGCTCAGCGAGCAATACACGGACTGCCGGTCGGCGCCGGTGCTGATCCGCAGAATCACGTTCGACTTGATGTCTCGGCATTCCACCGTTAGGTGCCGTTGTTCATGGCGAGTTTCTTCTCGGCCTGGTACTCGTCGCTGGTGATCGCGCCGCTGTCTCGAAGCGCGGCCAGTCGCTCGAGCGTCTCGACACGCCCCATGGTGGGCGCAGGCGCGGGCACGGTCCCGTGGGGTGTTCCGATCGTGGTCTCGGTTACCGCGAGCGGTTGGGCCACGGCATTGCCAGCGCGGACATCGGCGGGCTGCGCTTGGTAGTCGGGCAGAGCGTCGCCGCGCTCGATCCCGGGGAACTCACGGGCGGTCTGACGTCGGAGCATCGTGACGCCGACCGCCAGCAGTCCGGCAAACGCCAAGACCCACCAGATGTTCCGGAATGCCGGCAGCGGACCCCACAGCACCACGAGCAGCAGCACCACGCCGACCACGGAATAGGCGACCGCGGGCTGGTCGCGCAACGACGGCGCCAGGAACCTGCGGATCGCGGTCGCCGGCCGAGTTGAGCCGGCCAGCCACGCGGCCGCCACGACCACGATCCCGCACACGATGGCCGCGACCGCGATGTTGTAAAGCAGCGACGTGCCGATGCTCCATATGTCGTGCACGGCCGGCTTGTTCGACGGAACCTTCACCAGACCATTGACGACCGCGTCGCCACCGACCCTGCGGATCAGCAACAGCACGACACCGATCACGACGAAGCACCAGCCACTCGTCCGCAACGTCCGCCGGCGCCGTCCGCGGGCGAGGTATATGGCCAGCGCGAACAGCAGGAACGCGATCCCCGGCAGCACGATCGCTAGGTCCTTGACGGCGTTCGCTATGTCCTGTGCTGCCTTGAGCTGATTCGAGCGCAAGATCACGAGCTGGCCGTTGGACGGCGGCAGCGTGATCCCGAGCTTGTTCTGCGCCGTCGATCGGGCCGAAGCGCCGGTCGATCCCTGCAGCTTCGATTGCACCGCCGCGACCTGGCTCGAGAGGCCGAGCGTGGCGGCGAGCTGGCTGACGAGCGTGTGCAGGTTGAGGGTCACGACCCCGGACTCAGTTGAGACGCCCTTCCCGCCACCGCTCAGCACATTCAGAAGCTCCTTGTGCGCGGCCGTGTTGGCTTGAACCCACGCGGCCTGCGCCTGCGGGCTGGCGAGCACTTTCGGGGCTAGCGTGGAGGCGAGCTGCTGCAACCCGGCCGCGGCGGGACCAGCCAACGGGTCCAGCGGCTTGGGCAGCACCTTCTGAAGGTCTGCGGAGACATCGACGTTGGTGAATAGCTGACGCACCAGGTACGCGCTCAGCGCGGTCTGGACCTGCTTGTCTTCGAGGATCTTGCTGCTCGTCGATGACCAATTGGCCGTGTTCAGCGCCTGGCGATTGACCCACACCGCGAACGAGCCCGCTACACCGAAGATGGTCGCCAGCACCAGCAGCACCGGAACCAGAAAGCGATGCGCCCTCTTGGCAACTGGCTCGGCGCCGGAGGACCCTTGTGTGCCGGTCTCAGCGGCCTGCGCGATGTCAGGGCCGGCTACTCCGCCCGATTCATCGGTCATAGCTCTCCTTCAGGACCAAGCGGTACCGAGGCGGTGACATTTGAGCCTCAGCATTCCTGACGACGCCGCGGTTTTGGGCCGTTTGGACATAGGATCACCCGGGTGATTCGGTGAGGTCGAGCCCGCTGGGCGCATCGGTGCGCGCGGCGGCATCCGCTCGAGGTGTGACGCCCAGTTTGCTGAAGACGACGGCGCGGTGGTGCAAGCGGCCAGCCTCAGCACGCGCGGATCCGGTCACCAGGGCGAGCATCGGTCACCCGCGGTGATCAGTACTACGGGTCGACCACAGGTGAGCGGCCGGTGCCGATGATGCGCCGGCACCAGATCCACGGATCTGACATCTGATGCGGCACGGGCTTGGCATTTTGCGCTTGCGCGCGAGCATCTGATTAATGCCTCGGACCACAGGTACGGACTCGCTATCCGGGCGTCGGCTGGGCGATCTGGCGCGATCGGGAAGCGCCGCCGCGCGACCTCGTGTCCGACGTCAACTACCTCGGCCGGTCGATGGCCCACGTCCGCGCCGAACTTCCCGCGGCCCGGAAGCAAGTACTGGCAGTACTTCATGTTCCTGGCGCTGGGCGACCGCTAGGAGGAGATGCAGCGCGCATCCGACCGGATCGCCCACGACATCGCCAAACAAACCGCCGCATCCAGCATCGCGAGCGCCTCGCGAGTCTCGTCCGCATAGACGCCCAACGGGTGGAACCCCTACTCGTGCTTGTAGTTCCCGGCGGCCTTCTCCTTGAGGAGCGAGCGGTGATCAACGTCGCGTCCACATCGATCGTCAACCGCTCCGGTGCGCCGTGCAACTCCCAGAACCGCTAGCCCGCGCTGGCGTGCGCCGACCGCAGCGCGCCGAGCATGCCCGGCGTCGACGCGATCTTCTCGACCGTCCTAAACGCGGTCGAGTCAGACGCCACCCGCCGAACAGCGTGTGCTGCTCCCGGACCGCAGCGAGGTCAGCGACGCACGCGCCGCCATCGGCAAGCATCACTGCCAAGTCGGGGATCACCCTGCCGGGATCATGACCACGACGCCGCTGCTTGATCACCCCCAGGTGCGTCGACAACGCGCGCGCGAGCCCCAGCTTGTCCGCGACTTGGGCGACCAGCGCGCTGCCGGGGTGCGACACCAGGCCCGCTCCGTCCGCCGTGACTTCTACGGTTACCGAGCGTCCGTAACGCATCACCTGCAAGGTGAACCTCCAAGCTCGGGATCCAGGACTTCAGCAATCCCAAAGAATCCCTGCTGTGCCGTACGTTCCCGCGCCCTCGGTCACCCCGCGGGCGCGGGCCTTACTTTGCACGATCCAGGCTAAGGCGCCAGCGCCCGACTAATCGCGGTGATCGTGATGGTCTGCGAAAGGTGTTGTTCAGCGAGCAACCGGCATGCCCGTTAGGCACCGCCAGCTTGGTCGTCGCCACGGCGCGATACCCTTCGCCCAACGCCGTGGACGGAGCGTCGCCTCTCACGCCTTCGAGCTACGGCACCTCGCGGCACTGAGTCGTGTTGCGGGAACGCAGAGCTTTCTTGGTCCCGCATCCCCCCGCTGGCGTGCTCCGTTTTGCCGCCGGCCCGCCGGCGCCTGGTTGGCTTTCCGTGACGGCTGCGGAGGCAGCGCTCTGTCTGCGGCGGTAGGTTGAATATTCCTGTTCACGTTCACGCAACACCATTTGAGGAGGAGCAGCCGTGGCGCTGACACAGTCCCAGATGATCGCCGCGGTCGCGGACCGCGCCGAGATGAGCAAGGCGGACGCTAAACGGGCACTCGCCGCGCTCGACGAAGTCGTGCTCGAGGAGCTGGGAGATGCCCAGAAGGTCCGGGTTGGCGGGCTCGTTCAGCTGACGGTGCGGGTCAAGCCGGCCCAGAAGAAGCGCAAGGGGCGCAATCCGGCGACCGGCGAGGAGATCGACGTTGCCGCTAAGCCCGCGAGCGTTGATGTTCGAGCCCGACCGCTGGCCAAGGCCAAGGCGTCGCTTCCGTCAGTGCAGAAGGCCCGGCGCCGGCTCGCGGCGTCGGACGGTCGCGCCTCCCGGTAAGTCCCGCCCTCGTCGGCAAGCAGCGCTCACCTGAGTCCGGCGACCTGGCTTGCCTCGACCGGTAGCGGTGAGATGTCGGCGCCGGTCGTGCCGGATGCCTCCGCCACGCCAGATCAGGCGGGCCAATGACCTAGAGGTCCACGAAGGCGCGTTGCGTTCACCGGGCAATCAGATCAAGCATCCGCAAGGACAGATCATCGCCGCCACGCCGGGGAGATTTGCCAGGGTCCAGCTCGACCGACCACCGCGACGCGGGCCATTGCTGGTGCGCTCGCGCGAAGAAGTCCAGGCCGTCCGGCAGCTTGATCGTGCGATGCTCGCTCGCGAGGACCATCCAGGGCGATCCGGGTCGTGTTCGGTGATCGTGAAGCCGTACTCTTGCAAGGGCGAACATAGGTTCGCATGCTGGTCAAAGCCGGGCTACGGCACGCAGTCGCCGGCCACTCCTCCGTCTAGCGTCGGCAGTCGACCGTATCGTCCGAAGGATGGTGGCTTTGGACCGCGTCCAGGAGCGCCGTCGGGCGGTCGCACTCGCGCACCACTACCGCGACGAGGAGGGCCTCTCGATCGCTGAGATCGCCCGCCGGCTCGGGTGCGCGGAAGCCACCGTCAAGGCGTACCTCTACGACCCGACGGGCGCGAAGGGACGGGAGGTCAAGGCGCGCTACCGGGGAGTCTGTCGGGGCTGCGGAGCGCCGACCAGCGCGCGCAACGGCAAGGGGGACGCGTACGCCTACTGCAAGAAATGCCATCCCGGCGCGATCGCGCGCGAATGGACACGCGAACGGGTGCGCGAAGCGATGCGCGCCTGGCACGCCCGCTACGGCAGCCCGCCGACCTCCTATGACTGGTCGATCTCGCACGCGAGCAGGCGGGGGCCGGACGCACTCGGTCGCCTCCAGGACGCCGAGTGGCCGCCGGCGAGCACGGTGAGCGAGGTGTACGGCAGCTGGGCAGCGGCACGTGCTGACGCCTTCCCGGATGCCTGAGTCGCAGCTGAGGTTCCTCCGCGCGTGTAACTAGGCGTGACGGTATGCCTCACCGCTGTCCGTCATGCGACGCGCGCCTCGCGCAGGCTGCCATCGGCGTCGACGCGAGAGTAGACCAGCTCCACGTGCTGTCCGATCCGCTCGCCGGTGCGGGCGCCGGCGAGCGCGTGAACACGGCGACCATCGAGCTCGCAGAGGGCGTGCCAGCAGCCGTCGCGATCCTGGTGAACCGAAGACAACTCGGCGTGTGCCGTGAATCGCGCCTTGCGCTTGATCCAGGTGCGGTGTCGTCCGGGCCGGTACGCCGATCCCACGCGTTTGAGCACCGTGCCCTCGAACCCGAGAGCGACGATCGCCTCGTGCGCCGCCAGCGTCGCCGGCTGCGACACGGCCAGGCGGATCCGCTCGCAGACCGTCAGCGTTTCGTGTAAGCACGCGTCCCGGTCCTCCCAAGGGCGAGCGCGAACATCTTCGCCTGCTACGGCTAGGACGTCGAACGCGACGAATCGCAGCCGGTCTGTCGCGGCGGGCCGGCCGGTAAATACCGCGCGTGTGACCGCGGCGAAATCCTGGATCGGCTTGCCGTCGCGCTCGCTGAGGGCAACCAGCTCGCCGTCAAACGTGGTGCCGGGCGCGACCTCGGTGAAGGGTGCGAGCAGCGAGCCGAGACGAGCGGTGAGATCGGTGCCGTGGCGCGACCACCCGCGTACCTCCCCCCCGGCATGGGCTTCGATCAGGAGTCGAAAGCCGTCCTTATCTACCCACCGCGTGTGTCCATGAGTTCACCCGCCCGGTCCATTCCTGGATCCAGCAGGTCCGCTATCCCGGATCGCTCATTCATTGGCAGCTCTGCGCCGTAGAACTGGCACGACGTTGAAGGCCGTCGGAAGCCCGCGAGATTGGACCGCGCTCTCAACACGCTCGACTGCGTCGGGCGGCTCACTTAGACACTCAAGCTCCGTCTCAAAAACAGAGCGTGCTCAGATCCTCCGAGGGTCAGGGGACCCTGATCCGTTTGACGATTTGCCCTTCGGACCCGTACCAGGTCATGGTGGCGGTCAGGCAGCAGCCCGCGCCGCCTTGGTGGATCTCGAACGTGATCACGTTGTTGTGGACTGCCAGGAGCAGGTGGGCGGGTTGGGTGATGTTCGCCTGCGAGTTGGGTGGCGCGTTGGGGGATCGCCGGAGTTTCTGGGCCGGGATGTCGATGCCGACCTTCGTCACGCCGTCTGGGATCACGGCGACTGCGCGGGTCGCGCTATAGCCTCGGGGGCCGCTGACCTCGGTGGTGTGGAGGTCATGGCCGGTCTTGATAGCTGTGGTGGTGAAGCAGCAGTCGCCATCGCCGCTCGGGCTCATGAGCAATATCTGCTCGCCTGTGCTCAGGATCCGAGCTGTCTGGCTTGATAGAAATGCTTGCGAGAGCTTCAACCGGCGCGCGGCCGCCGCGAGTGTTTCAGCCGTCGGAGGGTTGAGCGGCACCAGAAAGTACCGGTCGCCCCAGGGGGTGACAGTCGCGAAGCGAACCAGCGGCAGATCAGCGGAACCGCTGAACGGGCCGCCCTCATGATGGGAGAGGCGAGCGCGGAGCGCTGGAGGAAGGTCCGTGTTTGTCTGTGGCCGTCGGAGCACACCGAGGAGCTCGATCAATTGCTGGCTTGAGTGCTGTTCGGCGCGGCCAGCAGGAATGCGTTTGTGGGCGCCCAGGACGAGCATGCGCTGGCGCCGATCGCGAGGGTGATGGCCACGGAGGCGGCGACGACGGCGTGCCCAGCCAGCCCGCCGCCGCTCATCCGCCGCAGCCGCTGGTGCGCCGGTGGGTGCGTTATCGCGTGTTCGAATTCCTCGCCGAGTTCCTGGAGTATCCGGGTGCGTTGATTCATGACCTAGCTTCCTGGGACGCAATTGACTCAAGCGCGACCGCGAGCGCGCGCAGGCCGCGCGACACCCGCGCGCGGGCTGTCGTCTCGGTGATCGCGAGCCGGCGGGCGACCTCTTCGTAGGGCAGCTCATCCACGAGCACACGTGCGCGACGCCCGGCGGCTGCCGCGTAACGGCCCAGATGGCGGACGCCTGCTTGCTGTTAATAGCGATCGCCCGAGCCCGACGCTGAGAGGGGCAAGAGCGACCGTCGACCCTCGCGGGCGCTGACGCTCCAATGCGTGGCAAACCAGTAGTCCGATGTCCTACAGAAGCAATAGCGGGGCGTCCGAGGTCGGCCTGGCGCGATTCGACTTGCGCATCATCCGGGCCATGCAGTCGTCCGCCCGCCCGCGGCACGACGGCTGAGTGCGTGGCAAAGGCATAGCGAGCTCGGACCAGCCGCGAGAGCCGAAGCAGTCGTGGCGCCCCCAGGGACCAACAGGCCTGGATGTGCGCGATCACGACAGGGCACCGAGTTTGCTGAATCCGGATTCCGAGCAAGCAGGGTCACGCTCGTGCGTAGGCAGAGACCGTACCGACGGTCGCCGCGATCTCGATCAAGTGGCTGCTGCTCGGCTAGGGCGAAGCGGTCATCTCATCGCTGCCGCGATAAGCGCTGCTCCGTTTCGTCCGCAGCAGCACTGAGCCAGCGACTGGAGCGTGCTTGTGCAGCCCCTAGCGGAGCGGCAGTCGAGTGTCAGGCCCGGGGGGCGCCCGCAAATTGTGCGCTCGCCACAATGCCGGCCCTGGGCGTCGATAGCGACGCCGTCGAACTCCGAGCCGCGGCCAGAGCACTCCGCCCTGTTGCCTGGCAGCTGCGCGACCGTCCTCGTCAGCATGCCTGCTCGCGGCGAGCACGAGGTACGCGGCCATGCGCGGCTCGACTCGCCTTCCTTCTCATGCGGGCATCAGCCCACCGACGGCGTGGCTGCTTGTGTCCCGATGCCCGGCAGCGAGCCCGCCGCCGGCGGCGCTGCTGCTCTGCCGCTTGCAGGATCCGATCGTCTGGCTAGCACCGGACGCGATCGAGGTCACCGTGGCGTGCTCGCGGTCGCCTTGCGGGCTTCCCGCGCAAGGCAGACGAGTCCGCGTCACGATCGGGATATCCGTCACGGAATCAGCGCAGGGCTCGTGTCCGATTCCATCACGAGTTCGAGAGCGACGGTCAGCAATGCCGGATCACGCCTACTGCGGTCCCGCCAAGGTCGCCGCGTTGCTCATCGACCGGCGGCCTGTCCGCCGTCGGGAAGGAGGACGTCCGGGCGCAGAGTCTAAATCGCACCCGGGAGCGGCTGCCGATGCCAACAACAGCAGGATCAAGCTCGGGCCAACCGCCTGGACCGGTTCGCGTATGAAGCGGACGGCCACCACGTCGTGCTCGACCGTAGTTCGCCGCTACTGCTCCTCGACGATCACGGCCTGCCGATTCATGGCGTTCTGACCGCGTCCCGTCGGTGGGTCGTCCAGGAGGTGGCGGCTGACAGCGATCGGGCCAGGCTGGTGTGCTGGCTGGATTTCGATCGTCCCGAGTTGCTCGAGGTGTTCCCGTTTCCGCATCGGGTCGCACTTGCCGTTGAGGTGTCCAGCGGCACAGTTCAGGTTCGCACGACGCTCACCGCGACGGGCACTGAGCCTGTGCCGGTCGCGTTCGGCTTCCATCCGTACTTTCAGCTCCCGGGGTTGCCTCGGGCACGCTGGGAGGTCGTGTTTCCGGTGCACGAGCGACTGCCGCTCAACTCGCTGATGGTGCCGACCGGGGAGACCGAGCCTGTGAGTCCGCTAACCGGCGCGGTCGGCGGGCGGACCTGGGACGACGAGTTCGATGGTGTCGACCCTGGCGCGTGCTTTCAACTCAGCGGCGGCGGTCGTACCATCGAGGTGCATTACACCGAGGGATACCCGGTGGCGCAGGTCTTCGCGCCACCGGGCGCGGAATACGTTTGCATCGAGCCGATGACCGCCATCGCGAACGCGCTGGAGGGACCCGACGACGAGCTGCGGTGGGTGCCCGTCGGCGGGCAGGACAGCGCGACGTTCCGGATCGTTTGCCGACGGGACACGGAAGCGGCGCACCCGGGCAGGTAGGCGTCCGGATGCGCCTCCGGCCCAAGCGCCTTGGCCAGGTATGCCCATCCTCCCATTCGGACGAGGATCGGTTAGAGCCAACCGTGGATGCCGTGGTCGTGTTGCAGTTGCGTGTGTTCGGTACCCCACAACTCGTCGCCGAGATGGCCAACCACCTCGAACGAGTTCACGGCGCACGTCACGTGATCGAGAGTTCGATCACAACAGGGTGATCACGCCCCGGACGACCAGTATCACCCCGATTGCGGCGGCGCCGATCGTGGCGGCGGGACGACCTTTGCGGCTCATCCAGGCTCTGAACCGCCTCACGCTGTCCTGCGTGGACTCGGGTGCGAACGCGTAGCCCAGTAGCGGAACCTCGATAAGGATCTGCTGCATCAAGCAAAACCCGATCACCAGCAGCACGGTCGGGACCGTTCCCGGGTTGAGCTTGCGCATGTGATCCAGGGCATCCAAGTAGGCGACGCCGGGGAAGCTCAGGATCGCCCCGACGACGAACGTCACCTTGGGCTCGCCCTTGCCAAGCAGCCGCAGCGGCAGCGACTCCGTCGGTTTACCGGCCTTCTCTGCGGCCCTCAGTTTCGCTTCCTTCTTTACGCGCCTGCGCTCCCGAAACGGTTGGTCGCGTCCGGTTCGCAGCACCCACGCGATCGCGATCGCCAGCATCCCGAGGGCGATGTCCTCGACCGGGCTCACCGTGTGCTTGGAGGTGCTCTCGGCACTCGAGTTGTGCAGCGAGAACACGAGTATGAGCCCGAGCGTGATGCTGGTCGCGTAGGCGCCGAGCAGGTAACCCGCCATCAACCGCTTCGGGTTCGGGAGCAACAGCATTACCGTCACCGCCGCAAGTAGCGAGGGGTTGAACATCGCGACAAGCGACAACAGAAGAATGTCGAGAAGGTCGTTGCTCACGACGTGAAAACCCTCGCGCGAGCTCTGCGGCTCTGTGGCCGACCGGCTCCCCCATCCAACCAGCCGCCAGTCACGCTGCCATCACCCCAACCGGATGAAGGCGTCGCCGCCAATCGCACCATCCTCACAAACGCCGGTGGGAACGACTCATGCGCGGCAAGGTTCCTGCGGTACGGATCGACGGCCGGCCTCCGGTAAGAGTCAGCGCCGGCGAGGGCCGAGCGTCCCGGCCGACACCATGGCATCCCAGTGGAAGCGACGGCATGCGCGCCGCGGTGGGTGCCAAGAACCGAGGATTGGCCACCAGCCGAGACCGGTGGCGCGGCATTTCGGACGGTGTTCGTCAATCGGCCGGTCAGGGAACCTCGGAAGGTCGGCTGTCGCCGGGGAAGATGGGGCTAGTCCAATTGAGGCGGACGCTCAAGGTCCGAAGGCCGGCGACGACGATCACGGTGGCCACTACCGCCGCGTCGAACCCGATGTAGAGCGTGAAGAGGTAGAACACGACCGCGCCGCAGACGACGCCGGACAACAGCCAGTGCCCCTCCCGCATGATCGCGGCCCGTTCACCGGCGAGGATGTCGCCGAGTACTCCACCAAATGTTCCGGCGATTACGCCAATCAGGATCGCTGACGGGCCCGGCGCTTGGTATTCGACCGCCTTCTGCACGCCGATTCCGACCAGCAGCCCGACCGAGACACCCTGCGCGGCGACGAAGGGAAGCCCGCTAGGGCGAAGCCGCGGTGGCGCGAAGCCGCCAACGATTGCGGCGAGCAGGACCGCGGGAATGTAGTACCAAACCGTAATCGCCGCCGGCTCAAGGCCTAAGAGTACGTCTCGTAACATTCCGCCGCCGAGTCCGACGATCACACCAGCCAAGAGCACGGCGAAGAGTTGGGCACGTCTCCTACGCGCTAAGTGAGCCCCGAACGCGGCAGCGACGACCATCGCGGCGATGTCGAACGACGCGGGCAGTTGGTGGGCGGTGCTGGGGGTGGTCATTTTGCGAGGTCGGTGGTCTCGTTTGTGGGCAGCCTGAGACCGATGGCGGCTGCGACCACGATTGCGAGTGTGCGCGGAGTGGGTGTGACTCCACCCGGAGAGCGCGATCGACGACCTCACCGGAGCAAAGTGCACCGGTGATAGGGATCCGCGCGTCTCGAAGCTCGTGCCGCTCATCGCACGGGGGCACCCTGGCGCGACGAGAGGCGCTGAGGTGGACCCGAGCTGCGCCGGGCGGCGAACCGACGTCTACGACTGATTGGCGTCGAATTTATGCGCCAGGCCGAGCATCGCCGTGCGTCGGTCGGGCCCTGCGGCGCCGAGCATCACGGACCGTCCGGACGATAGGCCATCGGTCTGACACGTCTCGGCGATCCATTGGCCGGAACGTTGCTCGATCATCAGGCGCTCCCTGCGTTTTTCCGCCTGTCGCTCAAGTGCCGCAACAGAGCCTCGTCGTCGAGCGCGTCGTAGCGATCCTCCTGTACGGCCATAAGACACTCCTTCGTTAGTGGATTGAGTACTGGCTGCAGCCTTGTCAAATGGTTGCGCTGACTACGGTGCTGTCTGATTTCGACCATGATCACGCGTAGCTCCGCTCCGCCGACGTTCTCGAGCGAGTGCGGCGGGAACGGCTCGGACCAGAGGACATCGGACGCTTGCGGCGTGAGCACCGCGGCTCGAGTGTCGAGTAGGACGTTTCCATCGGCGTCGTGGCGGACGAAGTCGGTGGCGGTGATCAGGTACTCGACGCTTGGCCAGCGATGTGTATGAACTGGCGTGGTCGCGCCGATCGGGATCGTTGTCAGCAGTACCCGCACCCGGTCGTTCTCGAGCAGAAGCTGATGGTTCGTCGGCGCGGCTGTGAGCGCATCCAGCTCGTGCTGGCCAATCCCAGCGATCCGTGCCCATCAGAGCCTCGGATGCCGGTTCGACTCGGAAGGTGCCTTGGCGGGCGGGCATGAATCAGCGTGATCAGGACGCGGTGCTGCGCGTGGTTTCGGCGAGCGCGGCGACCGGGGTCTCGGCCGGCTGTCCGCCAAGCCGCTTGCGGAAGACGTAGTAGGTCCACCCCTGGTAGACGAGGACGAGCGGGACGAAGATCGCCGCGACGATGGTGATCACCTTGAGCGCGTAGTGGCCGGTGGCGGCGTTCGAGATCGTCAGGCTGTTGGCGAAGTTCGGATGCGAGACGAGCACGCGCGGATACAGGCCGGTGAAGATGGTCGCGACGATCCCGATCGCGCCGAGGCCGGTGAACGCGAAGCCCCAGCCGCTCGTGCCGGCGCGCGCGAGCGCGACGCGCGGCGAGCAAGCAGCGCAGCGGCCGTCAGCGCGCCGGCGATCGCGACGGGTCCAACGCTGCGCGGGTTGCGGTCGTGGGCCACGATCACGGTCCAGGCCAGGAACGCCAGCACCGATGAGCGCCGCGGGGACCGACAGGCTGCGTGCGGCGCCTGGCGGCCCGCTCGCGGAAGTCGCCGGTCGTGCGGACCGTGAGATAGGTGGCGCCATGCAGCGCGAACAGGCAGACGACGGCTACGCCGGCGAGCACGGTGTAGCCGCTGAAGAGGTCGAGGAAGTCGCCCGATGAACTGGTGCGAGAGTCCGAGCGGCACGCCGTGCAGGAGGTTCGCGAGCGCGATGCCCCAGAGGAACGGCGCGCCGATGCTGCCGAGCGCGTTCAGGCCGAGCCAGGTGGTTCGCCAGCGTCGGGCTCTCGCCTCGCTCGCGCCACTCGAACGAGACGACGCGCAGGATCAGCAGGACGAGGATCAGCAGCAGCGCGAGGTAGAAGCCGGAGAACATCGTCGCGTACCAGGCTGGGAACGCCGCGAACGTCGCGCCGGCAGCGACGACCAGCCACACCTCGTTGCCGTCCCAGACCGGCCCGATCGACTCGAACATCATCGACTGCTCGCCGTCGGTCCGCGGCAGCACCGGCAGCAGCATGCCGACGCCGAAGTCGAACCCCTCGAGCAGGAAGTAGCCGCTCCAGAGGACGGCGATGAGACAGAACCAGAGCGTCTGGGAGGCTCATGTCACGCCGCTCCGAAGCCGATCGGCTGCGGGACCTCGGGCTTCGCGGCCGGCCCGGTGACGTCGCCCGGGTCGAGCCGGGCGTAGCGTCGCATCAGGATGAAATCGACGACGCCGAGCGTCAGGTACAGCACCACGAACACGCCGAGGCTGGTGGCGACCGTGGCCGTGCCGACGTTCGGTGAGACCGCCTGGGATGTCTTCAGCAGCCCCTGCACGATCCACGGCTGGCGTCCCATCTCGGTCAGGATCCAGCCGAAGCTCGCCGCTATGTACGGGAAGGCGATGGCGACGATCGCGCTCCGCAGGAACCAGCGCGATCGCTCGAGGGCTCGTCGTCCGGTACAGCCACGCGCCGACCGCGGCGAGCAGGAACATCACGACGCCGAGCACCGCCATGATCCGCATCGACCAGTACATGAGCTCGACGCTCGGCATGTAGTTGCCGGGGCCGTACTGCTTCTGCTCCTGCGCCTGGAGCTGGTTGAGGCCCTGGATCTTCCCGTCGAAGGAGCCGGTGCCCATCCACGACAGCAGCCGTCGGGATCGTGATCGCGAAGCGTCGGCGTCGGGTTCTGGGGCGAGAAGCCGCCGATCTGGAAGACCGAGAACCCGCACGGCTGGCAGGTGTTCCACTGTGCCTCGGAGGCGGCGATCTTCATGCCCTGCTGGGCGGTGACATCCTCGCCGAAGCGGTTGCCGACCGACAGTTGCAGCAGGGTCACCGGGATGGCGACGATCAGCGCCAGCTTCGCCGCGCGCCGGAACAGCTCGACGTTGCGGCCACGCAGCAGATGCCAGCAGGAGACGCCGAGCATCATGATCGAGCCGAAGATCAGGCCGGCGAGGATCGTGTGCAGGTACGCGAGCAGCGCGAACTCGTTCGACAGCAGCGCGCCGACGCTCGTGAGGTGGGCCTTGCCGTCGACGAGTTTGTAGCCGACCGGATGCTGCATCCAGGAGTTGGCGACCAGGATCAGGTAGGCCGACAGCCAGGTGCCGAGCGCGGCCACCCAGATCGTCGCCAGATGCACTCGCGGCGACAGCCGGCCCCAGCCGAAGATCCACAGGCCGAGGAACGTCGCCTCCAGCATGAACGCCAGCCAGCCCCTCGATCGCCAGCGGCGCGCCGAACACTCCGCCGACGAAGTTCGAGTACACCGACCAGTTCATCCCGAACTGGAACTCCTGCACCAGCCCGGTCGCCACGCCGATCGCGAAGTTGATCAGCAGCAGCGTCCCGAAGAAGCGCGTCAGCCGCAGCCAGGCGTCGTCGTGCGACCGGTGCCAGATCGTCTGCATGATCGCGACCAGCGGAGCCAGGCCGAGCGTCAGCGGGACGAACAGGAAGTGGTAGATCGACGTCGTCGCGAACTGCAGGCGAGCGAGGTCGACGGTGGTGGAGCCGACAGACGATCACGCGACCGTCCCGCTTGGCTGGCGCCCGGCCGCCGGTGCGGATCCCGTGACGGCGGGGTCGTCGTCCCAGTCGATCTACGGCGGCGTCGCCGCGGTCGAGCACGTGCGGGCCTCCGGTCTTGGTGAATCCGTCCCAGGCCCAGTCGACGAACGCTTCGATCTTGGCGCGGGTTCCGGTCATGAGGCTGGCGTGGACGCCGAGCCAGGCCATGTGGGCGAGCTCGCCGTGGATCTCGTGGTGGTGCTTGCCGACCTCGGCGATCGCGGCGCCGCGGCCGATCATGGCCATGATCCCCTTGTCGTGGTAGCGGAAGTCCTTGGGCTTTTTGCCGTCGAAGCCGGCGATGATGTTGTCCGCGGCCGCAGCTACCGCTCTGGAGGGCGACCGATCCGAGCTGGGGGAGCGGGGTTGCCCTCGACGTCGGGGATGTTGGCGATGTCGCCGACGACGTAGACGCCGGGGCTGCCGGCGAGGGTCAGGTCGGCCTGGACGTCGACGCGGCCGCCGCGTCCCTGGGCGAGGCCGCAGTCGGCGGCGACCGCGGCGGCCTTGATGCCGCCGCCCCAGACCACGCAGCGGGTCGGCGAGGACGGTGCCGTCGGAGAACACGGCGTGCCCGGTTCCGACCTCCTTGACCCCGGTGCCGAGGTGGATCTCGACGCCCTTCTCCTCGAGGACCTTGGCGACGTAGCCGTGGGCGCTGTCGGAGAACGGCTTGAGCAGCGCGTCTCCGAAGTCGAGCAGCCAGATGCGCGCCTTGGTGGGGTCGAGGTTGCGGTACTCGCTCGGGAGGGTGACCTTGATCATGTCGCCGAGCGCGCCGGCGACCTCGACGCCGGTCGGGCCGCCGCCGACCACGACGATGTTGAGCGCGCCGCGGTCGATCAGCGACGGATCGCGGTCGACTTGCTCGAACAGCCCGAGGATGCGCGAGCGCAGCCGGGTGGCGTTGTCGAGCGAGTAGAGCGGGAACGAGTGCTCCGGGGCGCCCGGGGTACCGAAGAAGTTCGGCTGCGAGCCCGCGGCCAGCGACGAGCGCGTCGCCGGTCCACGACCCCCCGTCCGCCGTCCTCACGGTTCGACTTGTCGGTGTCCACGCCGGTGATGTCGGCGAGGTGCACGTCGACGTTCTCCTGGTCGGCGAACACGTCGCGCAGTGAGTGGGCGATGTCGGTGCCCGCGAGCTGGGAGGTCGCGACCTGGTAGAGCAGCGGCTGGAACTGGTGGTAGTTGTTGCGGTCGATCAGCGTGACGTGGACGTCGTCGCGGTCGGCGAGCTTCTGGGCGCAGCCCGAGGCCGGCGAACCCGCCGCCGACGATCACGACGTGGTGCTTGGTGCCGTCGATCAGGCATGGGCGGGCTCCGGTTGTGGCTGGGCGCTCGAGTCCGTTCGAGCAGGTGGTCGCCGACGCGGATGCGCGTTGGCCATCGCGGTCAGCGCCGGGTTGACCGCACCGATGCTCGGGAAGAAGCTCGTGTCGACGACGTACAGGTTGTCGACCTCGTGGGCACTGCAGTCGGCGTTCGAGGACCGAGGTGGCGGGGTCGGTGCCGAACCGGCAGGTGCCGGCCTGATGCGCGCAACCGGCCACCGGGATCTCGTTCTTGAGGTAGGCGTGGTGCGGCAGCAGGTGGTCGTGGTGCATGCCCGAGATCCGCGAGCATCTCCTTGAGCTGGTCGAAGAGCCGGTTCTTCGGCTCCTCGTTGCTCGCCGTGTAGCTGATCTGGACGTTGCCGTCGGCGGCTAGGGTGACGCGGTTCTCGGCGAGCGGCAGGTCCTCGGTGGAGAGCCAGAAGTCGACCGCGTGCCGGGCGACGTCTTCGAGCGTCCAGTTGGGAGCGAAGCGCGTCTCGCCGGGCTTCTCGCCGCGGAACATCGGCGCCTGGGATTTGCCGACCATCTGGATGTTCCCCAGCGGGAATTCGAAGTCGTCGCCGCCCGTGAAGTAGAAGTCGTTGACCCCGAGCGTCTTCTGGAAGATCGTCGGGTTCTCTTCCTTGGACAGCGCGAGCACGGCCTGGCTGTTGTGGAACATGTAGTTGCGGCCGACCTGGTCAGAGCCGTTCGCCGAGCCCGTGCGGGTGGGCGTCGTTCGCGGAGGCGAGCAGCAGCTTGGCGCTGTTGGCGGCACCGCAGGAGACGACCACGATGTCGCTCTGGAACGTCTCCTGTCCGCCGTCGACGTTGACCACAACACCGGTGACGGCGGTGCCCGCGTCGTTGCACTCGAGCCGGACCGCCTCGGCGCCGGTGAGCAGGGTCACGTTCGGAGTGCTCGAGCGCCGGGCGCACGGAGATGCACCTCGGCGTCGGACTTGGCGTGCACGACGCACGGGAAGCCGTCGCAGTTATCGCACCGCACGCACTTGCTGTAGGGCATGTTGCTCTCGTCGAGCAGAATCCCGCACGGCGCGTGGAACGGGTGCAGGCCCGCCTTGGCCAGATCGTCGGACAGCTGCTGGATCCGCGGCTCGTGCGAGACCGCGGGGAACGGGTACGGGCCGCTCGCTGGCGGCTCGGTCGGATCCTCCCCTCGAGCCCCATGAACCTGGTAGAGCTCCTCGGCCCTCGCGTAATGCGCCTCCATGTCGTGGTACGAGATCGGCCACGCGGGCGAGATTCCGTCGTGGTGATGGAGCTCGCCGAAGTCCTGCTCGCGCAGGCGGTAGAGCGCGGCGCCGTACAGCTTGGTCGCGCCGCCGACGTAATAGTGCACCTGCGGCTGGAACGATTCGCCGTCGGAGTAGTACCAGGTGTCGGGCGTGATGTAGCGGCCGTCGACGAACACCGCCTGGGCCAGCCAGTTCTGCGGCTCGCGCCGGAGCCAGTCGCCCCGTTCGAGCAGCAGGATCCGCTTACCCGAGGGCGCCAGGTGCCGCACGAGCGTGCCGCCCCCAGCCCCGCTGCCGATCACGATCACGTCATAGTCACTCATGCGCCCAGCTCCTGTATGCGTTCGGCGAGGATGATGCGTCCCGCGGCCTCGACCAGCGCGAGGTGCGAGAACGCCTGCGGGAAGTTCCCGAGATGCCGGCCGGTGTCGGCGTCGAACTCCTCGGCGTAAAGGTCCAGCGGCGACGCGACCTTGATCAGGCGCGTCATCAGATCCCGAGCACGCTGCATCTCGCCGATGATCGCCAGCGCTGACACCAGCCAGAACGAGCAGATCACGAACGTCCCCTCCTTACCGGACAGCCCGTCGTCGGTCTCGCCGGTCCGGTAGCGCAGCACGAACCCGTGCTCGGTCAGCTCGTCGGCGATCGCGAGCACGCTCGCGCGCATCCGCTCGTCGTTCCCCGGGAGGAACCCGAAGATCGCCGCCAGGAGCGTCGAGGCATCCAGCGACTCGGTGTCGTAGTGCTGGACGAGAACGCCGCGCTTGTCGACTCCGTGCTTGAGGATGTCGGCCTTGATCTCCTCCGCGACCGCGTGCCAGTCGGCGGCCATCTGGTTCTCGCCGCGTATGTCCGCGAGCTTCCCCGCCCGGTCCATCGCCACCCAGCACATCAGCTTCGAGGAGACGTAATGCTGCGGCTTTCCGCGAGCCTCCCAGATCCCCTGGTCCGGCTGCTTCCAGACCGACTTGGCGCACTCGGCCTGGGCCTGGATCAGCGGCCACAGCCGCCGCGGCAACCGTTGGCTGCGGCGGGTGTGCAGCAGCACCGAGTCGAGCGCGGCGCCGAACACGTCGTTCTGGCGCTGATCGAACGCGCCGTTCCCGATCCGCACCGGGCTCGCGCCGTCGTAGCCTGAGAGGTCCTCGCGGAACGTCTCGGTTAGATCCCGCCGGCCGTCGATCCCGTACATGATCTGCAGGCCGCCGTCGTCGTTTCGCTCCAGATCGGCGATGAACTGCATGTACTCGTCGGCCTCCCAGTCGAGGTCGAGGTAGTGCAGCGCCTGGAGCGTGAACGTCGAGTCGCGGATCCACGTGTAGCGGTAATCCCAGTTGCGCTCCCCACCCGGGGTCTCGGGCAACGACGTGGTCAGCGCGGCGACCGTCGCACCCGTAGGCATGTACGTCAGCCCCTTGATCGCCAGCGCCGAGCGCTGGATCAACGGACGGAACTCGTGATCAGGGAGGCGGGCCCGGGACAGCCAGTGGCGCCAGAACCGCGTCGTCGCGCGAAGGAGATCGTTGGCCTCGTCGACGGTCGTCGGCGTGGGCGCCTGGTCGTCCCACGAGAGCGCGCAGAACAGCTCTTCGCCCTGGCGCAGCACGTGCCGGGCGCGAACGTGGTTGGCCTCGATCCCGAGCAGCATGTCGGTCTGAAGGCGCATCGTCTGGCCGGCGCCGGTTGCGTCGGCGCGGTGGCGGTCCGTCGACAGCGTCCACTCCGCGAGCGCTCGGCCGTAGTCGAATCCCGGGCTCGCACACCAGCTCGACCTCCACGCTCCCGTCGATGCACTTGACCGTCCGCACGAGGATGTGGTCGGCGTCCTCGTCGGTGGGCGGGCGGGTGTGGGGCGTGATCGTGTCCTCGCCACGACGGGGTCCCATCGTCAGCGCGTCGTGCACCTCGGCCCACCCCGACGTCGTCTTCCAGGTCGTGACGAGCGTGTTGGTCCCGGGCTCGTAGTGACGGCCGCTCGGCACATTGATCCCGAACGGCCCGAGGCGAAACGCACCCGCACCGCGGTCCAGCAGCGACCCGAACACGCTCGGGGAATCGAAACGGGGGATGCAAAGCCAGTCGATCGTACCGTCGGGAGCGACCAGCGCTCCGGTGTGACAGTCCGACAGAAAGGCATAGTCGGCGATCGGGGTGAACGGCGACGGCGCCGCCGCGCTCGGCGGCATCGACGGGGCGGCTGTCGTTGGAACGATCTCCGGATGGCCGTCATGCTGGGCGTTCTTCTTGACCTTGGTCGAGCTCATGACGCCACCCAGGGGTCGTGCCAACGGCCATGGCCGGCGAGCACCTGCGCGGCCTCCGCCGGGCCCCACGTTCCCTTCGCGTAGCTGTGTACCGGCGGGGGTGCTCGAGCAGCGGCGCCATCACCCGCCAGCACTCCTCGACGCCGTCCTGACGCGTGAAACGCTTGCTGTCACCGACCAGAGCGGCGTGCAGGAGCACCTCATAGGGGGTCGGGCCTTCGCCGCCCTCCTGGGCGAACTCCATATCGAGGCTGACCTGTTCAGGTTCAACCGCCTCGTGGCGCTGCGCGTCGACCAGGAGCCGGATCCCGGTCGACGGGTCCATCTTGACGATCAGCTGGCTGGGCTCGGGCACGCGCGACCAGCCCGCGAAGGCCAGCCTGGGAGGGCGCCTGAACACGACCCGAAGCTCGGTCTGCGTGATCGGCAGGCACTTTCCGGTGCGCAGGAAGAACGGCACGCCGGCCCAGCGCCAGTTGTCGATCTCCAGCCGCAGCGCGGCGTACGTCTCGGTGGTCGAATTCGGGTCGACGCCCTTGATCGTCCGGTAGCCGTCGTACTGCCCGCGCACGTAGTGAGCGGGATCGGCCGCTGGCATCGCCCGGTACACGGATACCAGCGCGTCCTTGAGCACCCCCGCCTCGCCCGACGACGGCACCTCCATCGCCGAAGCAGCGACTACCTGCATCATGTGGTTGACGACCACGTCTCGCAGTGCCCCGACCGGATCGTAGAAGTGTCCGCGATCCTCGACGCCGAAGCTTTCGGCCATCGTGATCTGAACGCTCGAGACGTAGTTGCGGTTCCAGATCGGCTCGAACATCGCGTTCGCGAACCGCAGGTAGATGATCTCCCCGATCCCCATTTTCCCTAGGAAGTGGTCGATCCGGAACAGCTGGGACTCGTCGATGTACTGGTGGATCTCCGCCGCGAGCTCACGCGCCGATTCCAGGTCGTGCCCGAACGGCTTCTCGACGACGACCCGCCCGGTCTTGGTCAGACCAGCCTCGGTCAACCCCTTGATCACCCGGCCGAACAGGAACGGCGGGATCTCGAGGTAGAACACCGGGCATCGGGCGTCGCCGATCGCCTGGGCCACTCGCTCGTAGGTTCCGCCGTCGCCGAAGTCGCCACTCACGTACGACATCCGCGCGGCTAGACGATCGAACACGGCCTCGTCGATCTGAGTGCCACAGTTGACGATCGCCTCACGCGCATGGCCGCGCAGATCGTCAGCTGACCAGTCGCTGACCGCGACCCCGACAATGGGGCAGGTCAACAGTCCACGTTGCTCGAGGCGGTAGAGCGAGTTGAACGTCATCACCTTCGCCAGATCGCCCGTGATCCCGAAAATCACGAACACATCGGCCACTTGAGCGTCTCGATGAGCGCGGTCTGGGACGGTCGCCGCGGGTCGAGATGTCACTGTCGTACTCATAGGAGTTCCCTTTCACGTCTGTCGGTTGAGCGCCGTAGTTCGGCTGTCGGCGACGGGGGTGATGTCTGCGAAGCTTTGAGCCCGGTTGTGCCCCTAGAGCGTGCGACCACGAACGACAGGAGGCCCATCGCGGTGGCGATCACGGCACTTGCCCCGTAGACACTCGACAACTTGACGCCTCCGTCGAGAAGCGGACCGACACCGAACGCGGCGATGCCGTAGCCGAGCTGGTAGAAGGCGATCACGCCGCCGGCCATCGCTCCGGCGATCGCGGTCAGTTGCTCCTGCCCGAAGCTGATCGTCAACGGCAGCAGCGCCGAACAGCCCAGGCCAGCGAGGCCGAAGGCGAGTACCCCGAGGGCCGTGTCGCCCTTGGGCAGGATCGCGATGATCACGAAGGTGCCGGCGAGCAGAAACGGAAGGATGTGGTACGTCCGCCGGACCGGAAGCCAGCGCTCGATCGCCGCGACGCCGATGCGACCGACGGTGACCATCGCCCAGAACGCGGTGAGGGCGAGCGCGGCGACGGTCGTGGTGGCTCCGAGATCCCGGGTCATGTCGAGCTGGGACCAGTTGCCGTTGACGGTCTCGCAGATGCCGTAGAGCACGGCGAATCCGGCGAACAGCCAGAACCGGGCGGGGATCCCGCTCCGTGCTGCAGGTGTCTCGGTCGACTGCGCGTCTTCTGTTCGCAGCGGGAGGCGAAAACTGATCATCAGCAGCCCCGTGAGGAGGACTGTCGACGTCACTGGAAGGCCCCACCAGAAGCCAAGGCCAACGAAGATCGCGACGAACACCGGCGCGAGCGCGGTGCCGAGTCCGAGCAGCGCGTTCAACCGAAGCACCGAGGAGTCGACGCTGTGCGGGTGAAACGCCGCCGTGAGTGTGTTCAACGCCGGGACCGTCAGTCCGAACCCGACGCCGAGGAACGCGGTTGCGACGAGCAGGAGCGGGAACGCCACCGAGGTGGTGGACTCGAAGAATGTAGTGACAATCAGCAGCAGCATCGAGATGATGCCGGCACTGAGTCCCGCCAGGTAGACGCGTTTGGTCCCCAGGCGCCGACTCAGATATCCGCCGAGCAGCGACGCCGCGATGGCGGTTGCGACTTGAGGGAGGAACAACAAGCCATACTGCGTGTTCGACAGGTCGTATTGGTCCGCGCTGGTGAAGATCGTGCTGGCGGCCGGAAAGGTGACCAGCACGATCCCTTGCGCCGCGGCCGCTGCGTTGACGACTCGCGTTTCGGTCCCGGACGCCATGGGTCGCTCTCGGTCCCCTCACCGCAGCGGCAAGCTGGTCTTAGCCACGGTCACCGAGGTCAGGCCGGGGAGCCCGCCACGGGAGGAGCCGTGAGCGGCTCGGTGTCGTCGGTCGTGACGGCGGTGAGCGGTTTGGTGACGTCCTCCAGCGACTTCCCCTCCGCGTTGACGCCGAAGAAGATCTCGATCACACCGCCGACCGCCATGATCGCCGCTCCCAGGAGGTAGCCGATGAAGAGCGGAGTACGGCTCGAGCCGTTGCCGATCAGCGCGCCGTACAGCGCCGGTCCACACGCGCCGGCGATCTGACCGATGGCGAAGAACACCGCGATCGCCTCGGCGCGGATCTCGATCGGCCACGTCTCCGAGACGGTCAGATACGCGGCGCTCGCGCCGGCGGAGGCGAAGAAGAAGATCACCACCCACACGAACGTCTGGGAATTCGCCGTCAGGTCCTTGTTGTCGAAGAGCCAGCCGCTGACAGCGAGCAGAAGCGCCGACAACAGGTAGGTGCCAGAGATCATCTTCTTGCGCCCCACCGAGTCGAACAGCGGGCCTAGGACGAGCGGGCCGATCAGATTCCCGACCGAAAACGCCAACCCATAAAGCGGCACCCTCGTCGCGCTCACACCGTAGAACTTCGTCAGCACCAGCGCGTAGGTGAAGAAGATCGCGTTGTACAGGAACGACTGCGTGATCATCAGCGAAGCGCCGAGGATCGCCCGCTTCGTAAACTGCGAGAACGCCAAGCGCAGGAACGTGATGTAGCCGTAGCGCTTCTCGGGCACCAGCTCGAGCGCCTTGCTGTCATCGACCGGGTCAAGCGTCTGGCCCGCCTTGATCGCAGCCTCCTCGATCTTCGCGAGCTCCTTTTCGGCCTCCTCGACCCTCCCGTGAGTCATGAGCCAGCGAGGGCTTTCGGGCAGCGTGCGCCCGACGACAATTACGATCAGGGCCAGCACCGGGCCCATCAGGAATGCCAGCCGCCAGCCGACGTTGATCGCGAACGCGTTGAGGAAGATCAGCGACGCGAGCGAGCCGATGATCGCACCCGCCCAGTACGTGCCGTTGATCCAGATATCCACCCGTCCCCGGTACTTGGACGGCATCATCTCGTCGACCGCGGAATTGATCGCGGCGTACTGGCCGCCGATCCCCATCCCGGCGATGAACCTCGTCAGGTAGAAGAACACCAGCCAGCCCGTGTGATGGCCAGTCACAAACGCCGCCAGGCCCGTCCCGCACAAATACAGCAGCAGGGTCACGATCAACAATCTCTTCCGGCCCAAACGGTCCGACATCCGGCCGAAGATGAGCGCGCCGAAAACCTCGCCCACCAGATAGATCGACGCGATCAGCCCGATCTCGGTCGACGTCATGCCGAGCGTCTTAGGACTGGTGAGCACCCCGGTGACCGAGCTCGAGATCGTGATCTGCAGCCCGTCGAGAATCCACGCCGACCCGAGCCCGAACACCATCCGGGTATGGAACGGCGACCACTGCAAACGGTCCAGACGCGCAGGAATCGTTGAGCGGATCGGCCGCTTAGCCGCGGCAGCTGCTCCGGTGCTCATGCCAAACTCCTTCGATCGCGTGGGACTCCCGGTCGGGCCCCGCTACGAACCCGACTCTGACACGGGCGGTGATCCGCGAGCAATGTGGCGCGCTGGCCAATCACGCGGTAACAACAACCGCCGGGTCACCACCGGCGAGCGTCGGTTAACACGCAGGCGTTTCTCTCCATAGCCTCGCATCTAGCCAACAAGGGCACCGCAGCAAAGGTCAACGAGCCAACGGAATCGCACCTCGTGGACGGCGCCGATCAGGACTGACCGGCGTGCTGCATCCAGAGCTGATCGAGTAGCTTCGGACCGAGATCGCCCTTGTGAACCACGGCGTCGACGAACCCGTCCGTGCCCTCGAGCGAGAGCTCGTCTGGGCGTGCGGTGGAGATCAGCACGACCAAGGTCGACGGACACCCCTCCTTGATCAGCTTGGCGGCTGCTACCCCACCCAGCCCCGGCATCCGCACATCCATCAAGACGATGTCCGGCCGCAGGCTCCGCGCCGCCTCGACCGCCTCCTCGCCCGAGGCGGCCTCCGCCCCCCCGTCGAGATAGCGCGTCGCGCGCAACAGCTCGCGCAGAAGCGCGAGAAACGGCGGATGGTCGTCGACCGCCAGCACACGGGCAACAGAAGGGTCAGCCGGAATTGTTCGCTCGAGGCGCTGCATCTGAACCCGTAAATGATTGCGCTTCGCGCCCGCTGCCGCGAGGAGGCAGACACGAATCACGCAGCGGTGTTAGCCGACCTGACCGGCGAGATACAGGAGCGCCGCCTTGACCCGCCGGCTGATGTGCTCGGAATCCCCGAGGCCCAGCTTCCAGAAGATCGAGGAGATATGACGCTCAACCCCGCGCTTCGTGATTTCGAGACGCTCCGAGATCGCCGCATTGCTCCAGCCCTCCGCGACGAGGGCAAGGATCTCCTGCTCGCGGAGAGTCAGCGCGTCGAACTGCGCATCCCGACGTCGTCGTTGCTCCGCCAGCAGCAGCTCCACAATCCGCGGGTCGATGATCGAACCACCCCCGGCCACTTCACGCAACGCACGGCCCAGTTCGCTGTGGTCCTGGATCCGATCCTTGAGCAGGTATGCGCGGCCATCCGAGCTTCCCTCCAGCAGTTCTGTCGCGTATAGGGGCTCGGCGTACTGGCTAAGGATCACCACGCCGACATGCGGGTGGGATACCCGAAGCTCGGCGGCGAGCCGGACGCCCTCATCCGTCTTGGTGGGCGGCATGCGGATGTCCGAGAGCACCACGTCAGGTCGGGTCTCGCCGACCGCCGCGCGAAGCGATGGCAGGTCGCCGCAGGTCGCGACAACCTCGATGTCGACCTCGTCCTCCAACGCCCGGCAGATCCCTTCCCGCGCGATGTAGCTGTCCTCACCGACGAGGACGCGAATCATCACGACCCCCCGGCGGACTGCGCCGGCGCGGGCGAGGACCGATCGGTCGGCACCGTTCCCCGCACGGTCGTGCCCACGCCCAGTGAGGAGACCACCTCGAGTTCGCCCCCGACGGCGCCGACCCGGTCGCGCATGCCAATCAACCCCATGCCGGCACCGCCGCCTGCCGTAGCCATGCCGACCCCGTCGTCGGCGACGCTGAAGTGAACCCCGTCTCGGTTACGGCCGACGACGATAGTCACGTGCACGACGCGTCCGCCGTGCTTGATCGCGTTCTGGACGGCCTCGAGGGAGCAGAAGTAGATCGCGGCTTCGACCGCTGCCGAGCAACGACCGATGCCCTCGTCGCTCACCACGATTGGAACCGGCGCCCGCATCGCCAGCGAACGGAGCGCATCCGCAAGCCCACGATCACGCAGCAACGGCGGATAGATACCTTGCGCCAGTGTTCGCAGGTCCTCGACCGCCTCCTCCGCCTCGACACGGATCGACTCAAGCCCGCGGGCGAGGTCTTCATCCGCACTCTGCTCCTGGAGCAGCCGGATCCTGACCTGAACCGCCACCAGACGCTGCTGCGCTCCGTCATGCAGGTTCTGCTCGAGCCTACGACGCTCTCGATCACTTGCCTCCGTAATCCTCAAACGCGAGGCCGCGAGCTCCCGCATCGAGTCTCTCCACGCCCCTTCGAGTTCAGCATTCTCAAGCGACATCAGCGCGACCGCGCCGGCGGCCTTAAGAAGCTCCGGATCCTCTGAAAGCTGGGCATCGTGCACGATCGCCGCGGCCGGCCGCCCTTCTCGCTCGACCTCTGTCAACGTTTGCCCCGGCTTCGGGGGCTCCAGCACGGCTCCATCTCCGCCCACCCAGTCGCGTATTGAGCGCTGCCAGAACGCGAGCCGCAGGCCGGGATCGCCGAGCGGCTCGCGGACCATCGCCTCGAGCTGGCCAAGCGATGGGCGCCCCAGCGACTCGCCGACCAACCGCCGCAACGTTCGCCCCGCGAACAGCTCGGCGGCGATCAACGCGAACAGGAAGCCATACCAGACGAACGACCGCGCAGCCGCGAGCGTCCATTGGAGCCCACTGTGCACGGGCGCTTGGCTCGACGCGAGGCCGTCCGGGGACAGAAAGAAAACGAATCGGTAGCTCGCCTGCATCGCCAGGAACAGCAACGCGATCGGCGCGCCGATCGACAGCGCTCGACGGCGTGGCGGCGTGCCGCCGATGAACCGCCAGACGAGCACCCCCGCCGTGGCGATCGGGATCGCGATCAGCAGGGCTCCATAGACGTCGTTGAATGTGCCAAGCCAGGCCGGCGCCGACCAGATCGCCAGCACGTTCGGAGGGCAAGCAGCACGGCAGCCCGAGATCGAAAAACCGGGACCGGCCTGTGGATCGGCCAGCAGGGATATCGTCGTCACGACAACGTTGGCGATCCCCGAGACGGCGAGCGTCACCTTCGCGGCCACCCCCTCGATTCGTCCGCTCGGAAACGCGAGGATGACGGCGCTCGTCATGAAATAGATCGAGGACTCCGCTATCACCCCAATCATGAACAGCTTGGGGTCGCTCGACGAGGTCAGGATGTAAGGGATCCCGAACAGCCCGAGAACGATCATCAGCAATCCGAGGTTGTTGCTCGGACGCTTGTGCCGCCAATAGAGCCCGACGGCGATCGGCCCGAGGATCAAGTCCGCTTTCTGGACAGCCAGCCAGTCCGGATACGCCAAGAAGCTGGCCCGCAACGTGACCCAAATCGCGACAGCTGCCGCCGCGACAGCACCGGCCATCAGCGCGCCCTCCCACCGCAACGCCCCCATCGGCCGAAGCAGCCATGCTCGACGCGGAACCTCGACCGCAGTCGCCCGCTGCGGCGACGCGACACCCGCGTGACCGACCAGATCGCCTAACACCGCGCGAATCCACCCAGCGCCCTGGCGCTCAGCCAATGCGATCACCGCCTATGCGGGGGTGCGCTCCGACTCCCCACGCCACCTTAGGTCGCGACAGCAGACCTCTCCAAACCAGGTTCACGGGCCGGTCGACACGAGCCAGGCCATTGCCTACCGCCCACTCGCTCACCGTCCTAGAGAGCGGTCGGTCAATACCGTTCGGGATCAGCACGGACCCGCGCAAATCGCCGCGGCGTGTCGAAGAGACTCCCGAAAATGAGGCTGTCAACAAGGGGACCGGCTCCCGACCGGATCATCGGAAACGAACGCGCCGCCGTCATCACCCCAATCGGATGATCGGACCCACCATCGCGCGCCTATTGGCTGCTCCAGTCCGCGACTGTAGAAGTAGCGCGTCAAGCGAAGAGGGCTCTGCCGCGGTGGTGCGCGGTCCTGAGATTCGCCAAACCCACGACCAACGACGGCGACCACGGCTCGGAGCGACTCTCCCGCGCTCCTGTCCGCACGATGAGGGGACACTACTCACTCGTGGGCTGGCAGGTGTGTCCGAACGTCAAAGGAGATCCCGACGACCGGGCGATCGCAAGCGTGGCATACGGAGCGTCACGCCGGCGGCAATCGGTGTGCGCCCGTGAGCGATTGCTAGCGCGCCGACGGTCGTGCGGATCGTTAGCTCGACGCAACAATGCGTTCGTCAGCAAGCGGTCGGCGATGTCTCCGGAGGATACGCGACCGTCTCACGACGCGCAGCAGGATCGTTGCCGCCCCTTCGACCAATGCAACCACGGGAGCAGCAGTGACGGTCCTGGTGGCCAGTCGGGCGACGAAGCAGTGGCCGCGCCTGATCGCGCTTGACGCCAATCCTCTCCCTGGGATTTGGGCGAAGGCGCGAGGTTGCTAGCGGCCGCGGTCTTCGCCCCTGCGCACCCACGCCGCCGAGCGTACGACGGGCGGTCGACACCCGAAGTCGCCGTGCAATTGCTTTCACCCGATCGGGGTGATGCCGTGGCCACCCGGAGGGTTAGCGTCATGAGTCGATGTCAGAGGCGCCAGCCCGGCGGCTGCTCGTCGTCGCCAACCTTACGGAATCAGCGCCACAATTATTGGATGAGGTCACGCACCGCGCCCGCGATGGCTGGCAGGTCGCGCTCATGATCCCGCCAGAGCGCCATCCTGACGCTCCCGACTGGACGCCCGAAGAGGCGTGTCGTCTTGTGCGCCGCGCCGCCGACGACCGGCCGGTAACCGTCGTCGACTGCGGCGAGGATGCCGCAGCGACGATCGGGGCGCTCGCGGAGCGCGGCGAATACGACGAGATCCTCCTCTCGACACCGCCCGAGCACCACGAGCTTTGGCACCGACACACTCTTACCGAGCGCCTCCAAGCCTTAGGCATTCCCGTGACTGTCATCCCGCCCGACACGTCCGGCGCGTCCCTACACGGCTTCCCCCCGGAGTGGATCGCGAGTCAGATCGGCCCCTCGACGTAGTTCGCAGCGCCCCGTGTAGGCACTGCCCGCGCGCGCCGAAGTTGGGGGGCCGTCCGATCGCCACCGAGGCTTAGGTGCTCCCGGGCAGGAAGCAATCCGACCTGGCGTGGCGTATGAGTGCTCCATCGCGCTACATCCGGGATCGCGCGCTTCCAGCGCGGCGGATCGTCCGTTGCGGGAAGCACACTTCTGCTTCGGCCCGATCGTTAGCAGCGATTTTGCAAGCATCCCGGCGCAGCATGTGCTCGCTTTGCGCGCATTGCAGGGAGGACTCACAAAGCAGCGAGATGCTCTTGTGGTGTTCGCCTTTCTCAGGCGAAACAAGCCAGATCCCCCCAAGTGGATGACAAGACTGGAGACGGCAACCACGAAGTTCGCGCTCACGCTCGGGCTTTTGCTCCTGGGCGTCTTCCCGTCGGACATTCCTCACCTCGATCACCGTCGGCGCTCACCTGGCGGACAAGCACGCCCACTGGGTCGAAGGCCTGCCCTTCATCCTGCTCAGTTGCTCTTACTCGCGCTCCCGGCCCTCCTCGTGCTCATTCTCGGCAACCGAGCCAACGTGTTCCTTCCCAAGGCTCGCGACTGGATGAACACGAACTCTTGGATCATCAGCGAGATCGTGCTGGTGTTCTTCATCGGCATCACCGTCAAGACCTTGGTGGGGTAGACCTCGGGTCGCCCTAGCACCTGCGACACCGGGACGCTCCATTCACGCCTCCGAACCCCTCTCCTCCAGCCGACGCGCCCGAGCCACAGGCCTCAGACGCCTCTCGCCGGACGTGGATGGCCGCCGAGCGCACATGGCTAGCCTGGTTGCGTACGGGGCTCGGCGCCGCCGCCGTGGCATCGGCGTCGGCGGGGTTCTACCGCATCCGACACAAGGTGCGAAGTGGCCCTACCGGCTGTTGGGCCTGGGTTACGGGGCGCTCGCGGCCGCGATCTTCGTGATCGGCACCATACGTCAGCGGCGTGCCGAGAAGGCTCTGCATCGTGGCGGCTACGACCAGCTCCTCTCCCCACTCGTGATGTGGGTCACCGTAGCGGCCATAGCACTTACGACAGCGACACTCACGTTGCTCGCGATCGGAACGTAATGGTTCGAACGGCCGACTGCGGTTGCTCATCGCCGTCCGCAACGGTGCCCGTGCGCAACCGAAAGCAGGTCGCCAGGACCGAAGCCCGTGCGCACTCGCTCCTCGCCAACAGGAGAGAAGGCTGCCGACGAGTCGACGCCCGGTTGACAGCGCGCCGTCAGCTCAGCGGCTGCACTCTCAGCCGTGCGTCGTGGCAGCGGTTCAGGCTTCGCGTGTCGGCCATCTCCAGACGCTGGTCCGATTGTGCGCGAACCACAATCACGACACTCTGGCGAGCTGCAAAGGTCGACTGCTCCTTCGCCATGGGTTCCGGGCGCGCCGACGATCACCATCGGCGCTGATGCTCGGGACGATTTGGGGAAGCGCGGCGGCGGTCTCCGCGGCGGCACCCGATCAGTTGTCGAAGATCGTCCTTTGGGGAAGCGACTGGCCATGTCTTTCGGTCGCCGTCCGGATGTGCGAATCGCACACATCGGCGGAGTCGATGCTGGCGTAGGGCGGCGTTCTCGAGCCGGACTTCCGCAACCGTTACGAGGAGAAGCCGACCTACAGCTCGGTCTAGTTCCCGAGCTCGTCCAAAGCGCTGTGAGGCCCTAGCCGGAATCGCGTTAGCACCCATCCCACGCCGGTTGCTCCTCGCGTGCGAATCCGAGAGTCGCGTCGCCTGGCTCAAGCTCCCCGCCGCAGATCGTCGCCTAACCGAGAAGAGATTCGAGGTCTCGACCCGGCGCCTGCTCGGTCTTCTGAGAGCGGCGGCGTTGGATCGCTTGCTCCCCGGCGCGTATCACCCCTCGGCCAGCGCCCTTCCGGCTGCGCCGCCCGCGCCGGCGTCGTGCCAGAGTTCATGCAAACGCGCAACCCGGAGCTGTCGACATCCGCGGCCGGAGCTCCGACGATGCGCTGCCTCCTGAGATTGGCGCATCTCGCGTACGGATAACAACCGTGCCCGGAGAACCGCTTTCCTGTCGACGCGTTACTCCTACATCGCGCTATAGAGAGCCAGCGTGGTCGTCACGCGCCAGGTCCTGCTGGTGATTCATCTGGCCGAGCCGTGCAAGCTCCGGCGTCGGGGCTAGAGGTCTTACAGGTACCGGCGCATGCGTGCTGCCGGCGCGAAGCGCGTTTGGACTGTGGCTATGACGCTGAAGCCGAGCTTTTCGTAGAAGGCCTGAGCCGGCCCTACGGTTACTTCGAGTCGAGGGCGTCCTCGTTCAGTGCTCGCTCGCACGCGTGCTCCATGAGCGAGCGTCCGATTCCGCGCCGCATATGGCCCGGTTCCACGAAGAGCCCATCGAGTTCGTGGCTGCCGCCTTGACCCGGGATGACCACTAAGAAACCGACCGGGTCGTCGCCGAGAACCGCGGCCCGCGTCCAGCCGTGGTCAATGAAGTGCTGAGGGAATTGGATCGCGTCGGGATGAGCGGCGAGCTGCTCGCGATATTCCTCCCAGACATCGGACGATCGGCGTTGTAGCGCCTCGAGCACCGTGGCGTCCTGCTCGTTTGCGTTTCGGGTCGTCGTCAATGTCGTTATCGCTTCGCGACCTTGCACCGCCGCCTCGACGGCGATGCTGTGGGCGCCCGGCGCCGCGTCGTCCCGCGAGCGCCCGCGCTGCTGGCGCATCATGTGGGCGTCTTATTGTCACCGTTGTTGGTCGGGCTTTCGTCCCCATGCCATGAACGAGAGGTGGGGCATGACAATTGTGTGCGGGTCGGCGAGATGCTCGCGGGCGTCGTGGTCGAGTCGATTGAGTTCGGCGGTGTGGAGCAGGCCTTGCTCGATGATCTTGCTGCGCGTTGCGCGGAGGATGTCGAGCATGACCGTCCGTCGCGGATGCCCGGCTGGGGGTACGTCGGCTCGGGCTTCCACACCGATCTCGAGAAGGCCGGTGGCGTCGAGTAGTTCTGGCAGGCGTCGGCCGATGAGAATGTCTGCGCCGTCGTGGCGATAGAGCGCCTTGAAGGTGTCGGTCAGGCGGGTGTATGCGGGATGGGGTGGATGGCAGAGCATCGCTCCACCGTCCGCTTCTTCGCATGCGATCCAACCACCGGGCTTGACGAGGCGAACCATCTCGGCGACGACTTGTTCGGGGTCGGGAATGTTGACGAGGATCAGCCGTGCGTAAACGAGGTCGAACGATCCTGCTGGAAGCTCTGACCGGCGGGCGTCGCCCTCAACGACGCTCACGTTGCGTAGGTCGAGTGAGGCGGCATGCTGTCGTGCGTGCGTGACGTGCAGCGGGTTGATATCCAATCCCGTCACTGTGCCGGTTGGGCCGACGCGCTGGGCGAGTAACTCGAGGGCTCCGCGTGGCCCGCAGGCCAGCTCGAGTGCGCTCCAGCCGGGCTGAATGCCGACGCGCTCGAGCAGCGCGACGGTGTGCTCGTGCAGCTCGTCGGTCTGGCTGAGCAGCCGATCGCGTTCGGCGGCGCTGCTTCCGATCGTGTAGAGCGGCGGCGAGGTGGCGGCCGTGTCGTGGTTGGCGGAGGCGTGATCGCGCTCCTTTGTTGGGGCGTTTGATATGCCAAGCATGCTTCGTCTTCTCCAGGTCGTGTTGATGTTGCCTCGTTGGTGCCGAGTGGTGTGTACGGTCGCGGGCGCCCGACAGTCGGTGTCGTTGACTTGTAAGCGCCGCCGAGTCTGGGAATTACCGGCGCGGTGCCGTTGCGGCGCTGCTCGCGTGCTCTGACGCGGTCGCGCTCGTAGGCAGCATGTCGACGGGGAGGGTGTACCAATGCCGTCGTACGCAGACCACTTTCACGTGCTCGACCGGTCCTGGAACGCCGCGCAGGGTGAAGCGGTCGGGATCTCCGCGGGCAGGTGGCACGTCGGACAGTCCACGAGCGCGCCGGGCGCTAGTCCCGTGGTGTCTGGTTTGTGCTTGTTCATCTTCCGTTCGCCCCCTTGACGTCGTTGATCTAACGAGCAGTACGCAGGCTCCGGGCTATCGGTTCGCCGGTCACGCAATGACGCTTTCGAGCCCGCGGACGGTTCGTCACGGCGGCGCTGCCGCTGCCTGCGGATCCAGGCGGACGGGCAAGGACGAAGGTGGGGGTCGAGGAGCGCTTGCAAAACGTCCAGCACTGGGGTGGTTGCCGACATTGCGTGATCTCGGCGTCGCCGATGCGACCATCTTCGAATAGACACGCGACCTCACGAGTGACCACCCGCGGCGTGATTTCAGCATCCAGCGGACGGCGCCTGATCGGACATTGTCGAGAAGGCGGAGGAGCGCAGTCGGGTTGGTGACATTTCGCAGGCCTCGGCGCTCTAGTCGCGCTGCTTACGGGCGGCGAGGTCGAGATAGAACGGTGTGGAGACCCACTCATAGCCTCCGTGCATGGCGGCGCGGAGGTCGTTCACAAGTTCGTCGATCTCCGCGGCTGTCGCGATTCCGGCGTCGACCGTCCGGTCCTTGGATGCCGCGGCGGTGGCCGCGTGAAGCTCAAATCCAAGCGTCGGCTCGAGGGGCAGGAAGAAGCCACTCACCGTGACCATTTCGAAACTCGCCGCGATGGCGGCCGCCGGAAGGTCATCGACGGCGGGAGGCGGGGCGCCGGCCGATTCGTTCGTCCTGTGGATGAGCTCCCAGTAGCTCGCGAGCGCATCGAGTGGTGGGTGAGAGCGGGGGGCTGGGCTGCGCATGGGTTCCTGCGCGACGAGCCAGCCTCCGGGGCGTATGACCGCGGCGATCCGGATCAGCGTCTCGGTCAGGTTTGTTTGGTGCATGAGGAAGCAGCGCGTGAAAGCCACGTCGACGGGGTCTTCCACGATGGTCGGGAAGTCGGGTGCGTTGATGTCACCTACGCGCACGTTGACGTTGTTCAGTCCGAGTTCGGCGATCGCGGCTCGAGCCCGGTCGACGGTCGACTCGACGAAGTCGACGCCCAGGACGCGCCCGCGTGGGCCGACGATGTCGGCGAGCACGGGTAGGGCGCCGACCGGTCCGCATCCACACTCGAGCGCGCGCCACCCTTCCTGCACGCCGACCCTGGTCAACGCGGCTCTTGCGGCGTCTTCGGTGATCTGGGCGATCGCGAGCAGACGTCTGAGATCCGCGTCGGTGCCGTCCAAGATGTAGCTGTGGGCAGGCCCGGCCACTGCGCCGGTCACGCCTGGCCGACCGGCTTGCGGCCCCAGACGAGGAAGTTCAGACTCGGCATGACCAGCGTGTTCGGATCGCCCAGGTGCCGGCGCGCCGCGGCGTCGAGCCGGTCGAGTTCCTGCTCATCGGCGATTCCCATCGACAGGACCTGCGGGCGCATGGCGCGGACGAGATCCGCTCGGATCGTTCGCCGCGAGTGGCCGACCGGGTACATTCCGGCGCGCACCTCGACGGTCACGTCCTGCAGGCCCGCCTGACGGTAGAGCTCGGCGACGCGCCGCCCGATGTGGGGGTCTGCCCCGTTACGCACGAATACGAGCTTGAAGATCTCGCACAGGCGCTTGAACGCTGCGTCCGGCGGATGGCACACCACGTACTCGGTGTCGGGCTCAAGGCTGGCGACACATGCGCCCGGGCGGGCGAGGCGGACCATCTCGGCAAGGACCTGCTCGGGCTGCGGCACGTTGCACAGCAACGTGCGTGCGTGCACGAGGTCGAACGTGTCGGACGGCAGTCCTGTGTCTCGCGCGTCGGCGCAGACCAGCTCGACACCGTCCAGGCCGTGGTCGGCTACGAACTGCGATGCCATCGCGATCATGGCCGCGTCGGCGTCCAGGCCAAGTACGCGCCCCCCGGGCGAGACGCGGTCGGCCAGCAGGTCGAGGACGCCGCGCGGGCCGCAGCCGAGATCGATCGCCCTGTCTCCGGGACGCAGTCGTGCGCGGTCGATCAGCTCAATGCTCTCCGGCGCCAGCTCGTCGGCCTGGCGCCGCAGGCGCTGGCTCTCGCCCCCGCTTTGACCGAGCGAGTACACCGAGTTCGCGTCTATCGTCGCCGACGGCGTGGACCGCTCCGACGGCAAATGTCGAGCGCCCGCGACCCGCCCCCATGCCCCCACGACACCCGGGGGGAGTACGACCGCTGCGCTCGCTCTAATCGCGTCGTCGAGCCGTTGGCGCAACGTGCCGAGCCCGAGCTCGTCCTCGGTGGCGATTCCAGCGCTCACGATGGTCGGGGCGAGACTGTTCACCACGCCGGCAAGCAGCGCAGCACCGTTGGGGTCGTCGTGGGCCAGGTAGGCCTGGACGCCGAACGAGTCGATGGCGGCCAGCCCGGCCTCTCGGAGCAGCAACCCGAGCTGGGAGCCGATGACCGGGTTGGCACCAGCCTGCCTGAACGCGCGCATCACCCAGTCCGCCGCCGTGTCCACCAGTGGCACAGGCGGCTCGGCGCGTACGGTGCCCACGTCGAAATCGACCACGACAGCAAGACCGCCCGGGCGCAGCGCGCCAGCGTGATGACGGAGCACGTCGACCGGGTCAGGCAGGTGAAACAGGATCAGTCGGCCGACAACTGCGTCGAACTCGGCCCGATCGCGGAACGCGCGAACGTCGGCTTCGAGGAATTGAACGTTGTGCACACGGGCGGTGGCTCGACGCTTCTCAGCGATCTCGAGCAGCGCGACGGCTTGATCGATCGCGACCACCTCGCCGGTCGGTCCAACGAGCTCGGCGAGCTGGAACGCGACGTGGCCGAGCCCTGTCCCGAGATCGAGCACCCGCATACCGGGGGCGACGTCGGCGCGGCGTAACAGCAACTCGGTCGCCGCGGCAATGCTCGCGGCCTGCGCGTCCAGCCGCTCGATCTCGGGCTCGGTGTAGCCAAGCGAGTACGGCTGCGCCACGACAGCGTGGGCGTGCCGGCCGGCCGGGACGGCAGGTCGCGCAAGAGGTGTCTCGGTCATGGCCGGCAACGCTACGGTGGCGTGGCCGGCCTGTCATGGGCAAGCGTGTACCTAACTTCTCCTCACTACTCGAGCGGGTCGCTTGGCTGGGCCACCACCGCATCTAGCTTGGCCCGTGCGGTCCGCACCAGCGGCGCGACTGCCTCGGGTCGCATCTCTAGGTGGGCGGCGATCGCCTCGTCGCTGAGACGGGCCTCGCGCAGCCGTAGCACCGTGGCGTAGAGCAACGGCAGTCGGTCGAGCGGGGGTGGCTGCGCCACGATCGCGACCCTACGACGATCGGCGCCCTCGTCATGGGCAACCGGCTACCCATCTCACAACCGGTCCGATTTCGGACAACGAACATCTAACGCGATCCCGCGGGGCGAAGGCTTAACCTTGCTCGGTGGACCGGGCATGGCCGATGGTGGCCCGCGAGGACGAGCTGGCGCTTCTCGACCGTCTCGTGCGCTCCGGAGAGACCGCGGGCGCCGTCGTGACCGGCGACGTTGGCGTGGGCAAGACCCGGGTGGCCTCCGCGGCATTGTACGCGGCGGAGTCCGGCGGGTTGGCCGGCGCGTGGGCCACGGCGACGCGGGCCGCGGCGTCGATTCCCTTCGGGGCGCTGGCGCATCTGCTCCCCGTGCCCGTCGACGGACCCGGAGGGCAGCTGGAGCTGCTCCGCCGCGCCGGCCGGGCGCTGAGCGAGCGAGCCGGCGGGCGGCGCCTGATGCTTGTCGTCGATGACGGCCACCTGCTGGACGACGCGTCGGCGACCCTGATCCACCAGCTCGGCGCAACCAGGACCGCGTTCGTGCTGGTCACCGTGCGCGCCGGCGAGCCGGTACCAGACCCGATCGTGGCCATCTGGAAGGACGGCCTCGGGCCACGCGTCGAGGTCGAGCCCCTCGGCCGCGAGCAGGCGAGGACACTCGTCGAGGCGGCGCTTGGCGGACGCATCGACGGGGCCACGATGGTCGCGCTGTGGGAGGCCACCCACGGCAATCCGCTGTATCTGCGCGAGCTCGTGACGGCCGGGATCGAACGGGGGCAGTTGATCGATATCGGCGGGATCTGGCGCGCGCCCGGCCCGATCGCACCGGGCGCCCGGCTGGTGGAGCTCGTCGAGGGACGGCTGGCGGAGCTTCTCCCGCCAGATCGCCAGTGGCTCGATCTGATCGCCTCATGCGAGCCGGTCGGAGCCGACCTGCTCGGCACGATCGGCGGCGCCGACGCGCTCGCGCGGCTCCGTGCGGCAGCCGTCATCGCCGTGCACCGGTCGGGCCGGCGCGTCGACGTGGCGCCGGTCCATCCCCTGTACGGAGAGGTGCTGCGCTCCCAGGAGCCGCTCTCTCGCTCGTGGCTCGCCCGGCTGGCGCGGGCGCTCCAGGACACGGGCGCTCGCCGCCGCGAAGATCTGCTGCGGCTGGGCACCTGGCGCCTGGAGGCTGGCGCCCAAGGACCGGCTCAGGTCCTGATCGCGGCATCCCATCGGGCTCAGGGCTCGTTCGATCCGGTGCTCGGCGAGCGCCTGGCAAGCGCTGCCGCCTCGGCGGGCGGCGGCTTCCCGGCCCAAATCGCACGTGCGCAAGCGCTCAACGGCCAAGCGCGCTACGCGGAGAGCGACATCCTGCTCGGCGAGCTCGCCCCGCGTGCCACCGCAGACGCCCAGCGGGCCCTGATCGCCGACCTGAGGGCATCAGCGCTGTTCTGGGGCCTCGGCAACACCCGGAAGGCGTTGCACGTGCTGCACGAAGCGGAGCCGCAGATCGCCGACCCGGAGATCCGCGACGAGCTCGCCGCAGTCCGCGCCGCAATGCTGGTGTTCACCGGACGCCCGGTCGAGGCCCTGGCGATCGCCCGTCCGATCCTGCGCCGGCGCCGCCCGGAACACCGTGCCGCCGTCCGCGCCAGCCTGGCGGCGGTCACCGCGCTCGGCTTCACCGGTGGCACAACCGAGGCCACCGGGCTGATCGCGCAGGTGCGCGAGCCTGCCCTCACTCTCACCGCCGAGCTGCCATTCCTCTACGCCCAGCTGCTCGGTGCCTACTGCTTCGACCTTGCGCTGGCCGGGCGGCTGGGCGAGGCCATCGGCGAGGCCGAGCAGGGATATGAGCGCGCCCTGGCGGAGCACGACCACGCCGCCCGGTCGATCTGGGCAATGGCGCTCGGTCACGCCCTTCTATGCGCCGGGGCTCTCGATCGGTCGCGAACGCTGCTCGTGGAGGCCGCCGCAGGCTTCCTAGAGCTCGACCCGGCCGGATTTAGGCAGCTCTGCCTGGCGCTGCTCGCGCATGCCTCGGCCCTGCTCGGCGAGCCCACCGAAGCCGAAAACGCCCTCGAGGAGGCCGAGCGAGTCCAGCGGCCCGGCATCCATATCTTCGATCCGATGCTGGGCCTCGCGCGGGTGTGGGCCGAGGCGGCCGCCGGCGCCACATCCTCAGCGCGCGCGCACGCATACGACCTCGCCGAGCAGACCGCGACGAACGGGCAGGGGGCGTTCGCCGCGGTCGCTTTGCACGACCTGGCGCGGCTGGGCGAGCCACGACCCGCTGCCCCACGACTCGCCCTCCTCGTCCGACGCCTGGACGGTCCACTTCCCGCCGCCTACGCCGAACACGCCGGCGCGTTGGCGGCCGGGGATGCGAGCGCACTCGACCGAGCCGCCGGCAGCTTCGAAGCAAGCGGAGCTCTCCTGCTGGCCGCCGAAGCCGCCGCCGAGGCGAGCGCGGCTCACCGCCTACAAGGGAAAGCCTCCAGCGCCGCACGCGCGGCCGCGCGATCGAACCTTCTCGCCAAGGAGTGCCAGGGCGCGCGCACCCCGGCCCTCGCGCTCGTCGGCGATGTCGCCGCCCTCACCCGACGGGAACGTGAGATCGCCGCGCTCGCGGCCGCGGGACTGTCAAACCGAGCCATCGCCGCGGAGCTGGTGCTCTCGGTACGCACCGTCGAGCACCACATACAACACGCCTACCAGAAACTGGGCGTGAGCGATCGCGCTGACCTGCGCGAGCTTCTGCACCCGGCCTGACGTGTGCGTGTCGCCCTCGAGCCTGGCCTCGCAGGCTCAGAACCGAACCGGCGCCCAGTTCGTATAGCACCTTCAGAACGGCCCGGACCGAGAGCCCGGGCGCAAACGACATCTGAAGGGATCGGATATGTACAGAAATCCACAACGACAGGCCGCGGGCCGGCTCAGCCGGTCACGGCGAGCCGGAGCACTGGCGCTGGCCGGTGGCGCGATCGGGCTGCTCGGGCTGCCCGGGGCGGCCGGCGCGACCACCGTCAAGGTCGTCCAGGCCGGCACCCCGCAGGTGTTCGAGATCAGCACACCAGGGGTGGAGCCCGATCAAATCACCGCGGGCCCGGACGGGAGCGTGTGGTACACCGCGACCACCACGAACGGGCTGACGTCCGAGATCGGCGAGCTCAACGCGGCCGATCAGCAGGCGTATTTCAGCAAAGGCATCGCGCAGAAGAACGCGCTCGGGCAGCCGGTCGGCCTGGGCTCGATCACCGAAGGCCCGGACGAGAACCTGTGGTTCACCGCATCCGGAGGAACCGTCTACCGGATCTCCTCCGGCGTCGGCACCAGCGGCGATGGGCCGCTCGGCAGCGTCAAGTTCCAGTCCGGCGGCGGGATCCTGCCCGAGCTGGGTGGGATCACCAGCGGCCCCGGCGGACGGCTTTCGTTCACCGAGAGCTCGGGTGAGGTGAACGCCCCGGTGCAGGTCGGCTCGATCGGCGTCCATGGAGGTGTGACCAGCGGCCCGTCGGCCAGCCCGGACCTCCCCGAGTCGATCGTGCAGGACGGCCAAGGGAATCTGTGGTTCACCGAGCCGAACACCGGTCTGCTCGCGCGGGTCGATCCGGAGGGACAGGTCGCGCAGTTCGCCTCGGGCGTGGTCGGTCCTCTGGGCATCGCGCTCGGACCCGACGGCAACATCTGGTACACGGGCGAGAACGCGATCGGGAAGATCTCGCCCGCCGGCGGCACGCCTGAGGTGTTCTCGCTGGCCGGGCTCAGCAACGAGCCCGTGCTCGCCCGGGCCATCACCGCCGGTCCCGACGGCAGCCTGTGGTTCACCACCGACTCGAACTCGATCGGCACGATCACCACGGCAGGCGTCCCCAGCCTGATCACCCAGGGGATCACGGGCCAGCCGACCCTCGGTATCACCGCCACCGCCAACGAGGTGTACTTCACCGAGGGCTCCTCGCAGAAGATCGGCGTCGTCTCCTTCTGCGGCGCCGTCGTGTGTCAACCCCGCGTGGTGAAAGCTGCGCAGGACGTGACGATCCAGAGCGCACTCGTGCGTCCCTCCAACGTCGGGATCCTCGTCCAGCAACTCGTCCACGGTCGGCCGGTTAAGATCGGACGGGTTCCACTCGGACATCACCCGCGCGGCGTGCTCGCGCTGCGCTGGAACGGCAAGGTCAACGGCACCCGGATCCCAGACGGCCACTACCTGATCACACTCCGGGCGCTGAACGCCCACAAGCAGGTGATCGACCGCAGCGCGCCGGTTTTCCTCGCCATCTCGTGGGGCGGCTCGAGCGAGGGCGGAAAGCCTGACGCTGCGTAGGCCCACGCCACCTGGTCGGACGGGCGTGCTGAAGATGGGTAGCCAGCTGCCCATGTGCGCACGCCCGTCTGGCCGTAGCGTCCATAGGCGTCCGGCGCCGCCCGGCGCCAGATCGGAACGACTGCCCCGCGATGCGGGGCCGGACCGGCAAGTCAGACCCGCGCATGAGTCTGGCGACTTCAGCTCGCGGCGAATCCGGCGCAGGGCCGTGCGCCGAGGAGGACCGACACGAGATGACACGCACAGCCACATACCGACACACGCCCGCGAAGACCAGGCGACTGGCGTCGAGGGTTCTCGCGCTCGGGACGCTTCTCGCCGTTGCGGGGTCGACCGGCACCGCCTCGGCGCAGGGTGCGGTGTTCCTGCCGCGATCGCCGATTCCGGTGATCCGAGAGTTCGACACGCCCGGTGTGACCCCGCACTTCATTGCCGCCGGGCCGAACGGCCATGCCTACTTCACCGCTGTCGGGGACGCACCCAACCCGAGGCTGTTGGTCGGACAGATCACTCCCGATGGCGTTCAGTCCTACGTCGCCGATGGAATCATCCAGCCGAGCCCGCCCGGAGCGCAGAGCCCGCCCGGGGTCCCCGACGAGGGCGGCTTGGGCAACATCGCGCTGGGCCCCGACGGGAACCTGTGGTTCATCCAGGGCGCGCAACCGATACCGGGCACCGACGGCGCGCTGGCCCCCACCTGCCAGGGGATCGTCTACCGGATGACACCGAACGGCGACATCAGCCACATCCGAGGCGGGGCGATCCTCCCCAACCCGGGATGGATCGCGGCTGGCCCCGACGGCGATCTCTGGTTGACCGAGGGCGCCGATGCGATTGCCCGCATCACCCCTCACGGGACCGTCAACCCGCCGTTCTCCAGCGGAGTGCTTCCGGGCAACCCGGCCGGAGTGATCGCCCCCGGCCCCGACGGGAACCTGTGGTTCACCGAACCGAGCAGCGGACGGTTGGGGAACCTGGCCCCGTCGCTGAGCGCGCCGGCCGGGCGCTCCTCGCGAGCGAGTTGCTCGAGCCGCCACTGACGCCGACGTTCATCGCTGCCGGCGCGAACAACCAGATGTTCTACGCCGCCGGCGATGCCATCGGCGAGATGCCAACCGTGGGGCCCCCGTTCCCGCTCGTGATTCCGCTCGAGGACGCCGACGGGGCGCCGCTCGCTCCCGTCGAGCTCGCGCCCGGTCCGGACGGCAACGAGTGGTTCACGACGGGCTCGGGAGAGCTCGGGTCGATCACCCCGGGACGAGACGTGACGCTGTTCGCCACCGGCTCCAGCGGAGCCGACACGCTCGCGATCTCGGCCCGCGCGACACAGGTGTGGTTCACCGATCTCGCCGGCGAGATCGGGGAGGTCTCGTTCTGCGACTCCGATCTGTGCGCCGGCACACTGCACGGTGTCGGCGGCGACGAGCAGATCGACATCCAGCTGCGGCGGCCCGAGGCGATCGGGATCCTTGTTCAGCGACAGGCGGGTCGCCGCCGGGCAACGGTCGGTCGCGTCCCGCTCGGGCATCATCCGCGGCGTTTTCTCGCGCTGCGCTGGAACCGGCGAGTGAACGGACGCCGACTGCGCGCCGGCCGCTACCTGATCAGCCTGCGCGTGCTCGATCGACACCAGCACGTCATCGACGCGACGCGGCCGGTCGTGCTGAACCTCGGATCGCAGAGCTCGGGCACCGGGTCGGGCAAGCAGCAGTGACCGCCCTACGAGACCCCGACCTCGCCGCCAAGTTCGCCGACGGCGACCCGGACGCAGTCCGCGCCACCTACGAACGCTACGGGCGCCTCGTCTACGCCGTAGCGTTCAAGCTACTCGGCGAGCGCGGCCTCGCCGAAGAAGCCACCCAGCAGACATTCCTGTCCGCCTGGCGAGCCTGCGCCAGCTTCGATACCACCCGAGAGCTAGGACCGTGGCTGGCGACAATCGCGCGCCGCACGGCAATCGACATCCACCGCCGCGAATCCCGCCGACCCACGGGCGTCGCGCTGGACCAGGTCGACCCGTCCGCCCCCGAGCTCATGACTCATCCGATCGCCGTCGAATCGGCATACGACATCTGGGAGGTGCGACGAGCGCTGGATGAGCTGCCCGACGAGGAGCGGACGCTGATCCGCCTGGCCCACTTCGATGGACTCAGCCACGCCGAGATCGCCGCACGGCTGGACGTGCCGATCGGCACCGTCAAGTCGCGCACCTTCCGGGCCCACCGCCGCCTGGCCAGGCTACTCGGCCATTTGCGTGAGTCACCAGCCGCCTCCGAGCCACCGCTCTCCACCAACGCCTCCGAGCCCCCCAACCCGAAGTAAGGTCCCGAATGAGCGTGACCGACAAGCACCTGATCGACTACCTCGCCGGCGACTCGAACGCGCCGATCCAGCCGGCCGATCGCGAACCCCTCGACGATCTGCGGGCGCTGCTCACCGAGGAAGCGACCTGGATCGACCCCGACCCGGCCCTGGAGGAACGCCTCGTCATCGCCATCGCCGAGGATGCTGCCACCCTCAAAGAGGCGCCACCGCTGACAGACGCGAATACCGCTGCGCCGGCACATCGACGACCCGCCTTCCGCTTTGCGCGCCACCGCGTTCTCGCGCCCGCGCTCGCCGCCGGCCTGGCAGCAATCATCGCGGCCGTCATCCTGATCGCTTCCCGCGGCCCGGCGCTGACACAGTTCAGCGTGATCCTGCACGGCACGGCGCTCGCCCCAGGCGCCAGCGGCCGCGCCACGCTCACCAAGACCAACGCCGGCTGGCGCGTGAACCTCACCGCACACGGCCTTTCCCAGCGCAAACAGAACGGGACCTACTACCAGGCATGGCTGAAGAACCAAGCCGGCGATCTGGTTCCAATCGGCACCTTTAACCAGCCAGCCGACATCACCATGTGGTCCGGCGTTTCGCCGCAACATGGGTACACCACCCTCACGGTCACCCGCCAGCACGCCAGCATGACCACAACCTCTTCGCGCCAAACCGTCCTCACCGGCGTCGCCCACCCCAACGCCCAACACTAGGACCAGACACGTTCACCGTTCGATTCCCGTGCGCTCATCATTCCCGCACAAAGTTGGCGCACCAGATCCCAACCGGACTCTGCCGCGCGCATCGCAGCCCGCGTGCGTACGCGCCCAACAAGTAAGCCTCGCCCTCACCAGGGGTGACCAGCGGCACCGGCCGATCACGGCGCCCAGCCTTAGCAGTGTCACGCGGACAGCATGCCGGCCCCGGCGTGGGGCGTGACTCCCGGCGACGCTTGCCCCCAGAATGTCGCTCTCCTTCGATCACGTGCTCTGCATCGTCGATGATCTCGACCTCGCGGCGACCCGGATCACCGAAGCCGGGTGGAAGCTCGACCACGGGTCCGTGCACGCCGGCCAGGGCACGCACAACCGGCGTCTGGTAGGGCCGACGCACTACCTCGAACTGCTCCACGTCAACGACCACGTCGAGGCCGCGCGCAACCGGCTGCGACTGGATCGCCGCGCGAGCTGGCGCACCACCGGCGCCAGCCCATTCGGCATCGGGCTGCGCGGCCAGATCCCTACCCAGTGCCGCGCGGACTTCTGGCTCTACGACGAGCTCGGCGTGCGCATCCGGGTGCACCATGACAACGAGCATGCACCACAACGCCCGCTCGTCTTCGCACTCGAGCTCAGCGCAGAGCAGCTCCGACAGCGTGCCGTCCGGACCGCCGCCGCGCACAACGCGCCGCGTCAAAATCCCCTAACCATCCGACACCTCCAGACTACTGGGCGCGAGCCACCGCACCTCCCACCCTACACCGGGCCGCCGATCACCCACACGAGAGGCGCCCCACACCTGCACGTGGAGACGGGAGTAGGACCCGCGGAGGCGATCACCGAAATCCTCACGATCAACTCCATCCGCCCCGATCGCCGCCTCTGACTCACATCTGCCGGCCGCCGACAACGGATGCAGGACCGCTGGCGTTCTGGCACCGGGACCGGAGCCCCCGCCGGCACCGAAGGTGCCGCCACAGATAAGGAAAACGTGTTGCGAGTCGCGGCGACTAGCATGCGGCTCCGCGCTCTTGGCCAGACAAGGCACCCGGTGGCGCAGTGCTTCCGCTAGTCCGCCACCATCTCGCTTCGCGCAACCGACGTCGCGCCAAGATGGACGACTTGCAGCACAGCGCAGGGGCGGCGGCCTCGCCCTGTTCGCCGCTGCCATCGCGGCAGCGACCAAATCGCACCGTTTGCAGGTTCGGCATGCCTCGGAAAAACTCAGCGCCGTTAGCTCGACGCTCAGTCTCCGCCGACTCTGGAACCAATCGTCTTGCCGCAGCGGACGAGCTGCGGCAGCGAGTTCGAGTCGGGCGACGAGACTCCCGGATTCGCACGCAGGAGCAACCGGCGCAACGCGGGTGCTAACTCGATTCGGACTAGCACGTCATACCGCTTCGGACGATGAGGAGGGCTGATTGCGTGGCTTTCGCAACCGGGCGGCTAGGCGGCAGCAGCCGAGCTCGCCAGCGCCCGGTGAACTCCTGCCCGCGGCCCGGCTCGGCTCGGTTAGAGCAGGCAGCAACCTGTCTGCTCTCCAGAGGAGGGAGCCATGCCTGCTCATCAGTTGTTGGACGCCGCCGGCCGTCCCCGGTCCCCGGCGACAATGCCCGGCCATCACGCCGGCCGGATCCCACCGAACAAAGGCCGCCGGTACCCCGCCGATCGGCCCACGGTCGACGAGATCGTCGCGGTCATGCGCCAGGCCGGAGACACTCGTCACGGCCGGCGGATGCGCGGTCTGATCGTTGTGCTTTGGCGCGCAGGCGTCCGGATACACGAGGCCCTCACGCTCGCCGAGACCGACCTCAACGAGCGCCGCGGCAGCCTGCTCATTCGGCACGGGAAGGGTGATCGCCGTCGGGAGGTCGGGATGGACCCATGGGCATGGGCGGTCCTGGCCGACTGGACCGCGGACCGCGCCGGCCTCCCGCCGGGCGCGCTGTTCTGCGTGATCGACGGGCCGACCCGCGGCCGCGCGTGGTGCGCCACCGCAGTGCGTGCGGAGCTGCGTCACCTTGCCGTTGACGCGGGCGTGCGGCGCCGGTTTGCGCCGCATCAGCTGAGGCATGCCCACGCCGTCGAGCTGCTGCACGAGGGGATCCCGCTGCCGCTGATAAAGCGCCAACTCGGGCACGCATACCTCTCGACGACCGGCACCTACCTCGCAGGGATCTCATCGGAGGAGATCATCGGCGCCATACACGGCCGCAAAGCACCGATGATGCACGCGAGCACCGGGCTTGAGTTCTGACCGGCGCGACGTCTGCGGGAGCGCCACGGCGCTCCCGCACCGCCACCTACCCCATTCAGAATCGCCAAGCAGAAGCCCGCAACACAGCGTCGCTCATCGTCCAACGCGACAACGCCGACACCGACGAGCGACGCCGCCCCTATGCCAGACAAAGCAGCCGCGCCCGCGCGACCGCGGCTGGTGCCTGCTGTTGGGCGATTGCGCTCGTCCGGCACCAGCGTCGCGGAGCCGAATCCGGACGCCTCCTGCCTCGCCGATCCGATCGCGCAGTCCTCGGCGTCTTAAGTGTGGGAAGCGATCACTCGCGCGATGAACGCTTTCCGCACGAAGCGGGGATTACGTGCTGGAGGCGAGCTCGCGATCGAGGAGCTGGGCCTGAACCAGGCGGCGGCGATCGCGATGGCGTAGGCGTCCCGGGCGTGCAGCAGGCGGCAGCAGTGCCCGGACGAGCCGCTGCGCGTCAGACGCAGGAGCTGCCCTTGCAGCCGGGGCGGTGGAAGCTGACGGTCGCGATCCGCTTCGCCGATGCGATCGCCCGCTTGCCGAAGGGCTTGGCGTGGGGGCGGCCGACGTCGGCGGAGACTTGAAAGGTCTTCGGATATGGAGGCGGAGGACTGAACGACGCAGCGCAGGTGCTCGTCTTGCAGTCGGCGAGGAACTTTCCGTCCGCGAACAGGTTCACGACGTAACGGGTGCCGCGGATCACGTTGTTGGTCGTCGCCACGAGGTCCTCCGGAACGCCGATCGAACTCGCCGGGGCGGCGCTGAGCAGCAGGCGCGTCCACTGCCGACGGAGAGACGGAAACTTCAGCAGCGCCGCGCCCAGGCGTCCGATGTTCAGCGAGCCCAGCCCGCTGGCCTCGTCATAGCCGGGCCCCGCTGCGCAGCAGCTCAGACCGAGCAGCGAGTTGCTGCCATCGGTCACGTCGTTGAAGACACCGGCCGCGATCTTCGGCTTGGTGGCAATCCAGTAGAGCGTCGGGTTGAGCAGCCCCGTGGGCGCCGCATGCCGGTTCTCGAGGTAGCCGTCGAGGACCGCGACCGCGCCCGCCATCAGGGGCGCGGAGCCGCTAGTGCCGATCCCGCCCTGGAGGAAATTGGGCGACCCGGCCAGCGCCGAGATATCGGGCTTGTGCTCCTGCCCGGACAGATGTATGTAGCGCTGCCACGGCGCTTGGGCGACCGTGAAAAGCGAGCTCGACCCGCCGCCGCCGGCAAAATAGCACTGCGCGTTGGCCGGCTGAGATGGGGCGCCGGCGACCGGGCACTGGAACGAGGCGGGGTAGGGGTAGAGCTCGTTCCACACGATCTCATTGGTGATCGTGCCACCGGCGGAATCGCCCGCCGCCGGCACGACGCCGTTGATCTGAAGCTCGGTGCCGCCGACCGAGGTGACCTCCGGCGAGCTGCCGGGATAGTCGACGCCGGGCGAGAGTCCGGGCCAGTCCGCCGCCGTGCTGTTCTCGTCCACTGGCCAGCCAACACATGTGAGCACGCCGTCGTAGAGATAGGAGCCGAGCGAGCCGGCGTCGCCCGCGGCGGCGAACACGGCGACACCGAGGCTGGCGGCACGCCGCAGCTGTGCCTGCATGGCATTGATCTCAGCGGGTGTCCACTCCGCCTCGCAGGAGACCGTCGAGGTCGAGATCGTGTCGACCAGCTTGCCGCCTGTGTTGGCGGGGTTCAGCGCCGCCTTGAGCAGCGCCGGCAGAACCTGCGGGATCTGCCGGAGAACCCCCTCGCTGGAGCTGCCGCTCTCGAACATGTAGATCCGCGCGGTCGGCGCGATCGCCGCAACCACGTTCGGGTCGAAGATCGCCTCCCCGCCCTGGGTCGGGTTCGACCCGACCACCACGGCCTGGACGGGCTGCTTGAACGGCCCGTAGCAGGCTGAGAACTGGCTCCATGCCGTCGGATCGAGAGCCTGGCCGACTTCCAGCAGGGCCACCGTCGGCTCGTGGCCCGCGTACCCCGCTTGCCAGCGACTCGGCACGTCGTAGGCGGCCGCGAGCTGGTTCGGGTAGAGCCCCGCGCCGGCCCCTGGTGGCGGCGTGGCGCCCGGGACGGTGCACCCACTTCCGGCCGGGATCACCCTACTGGGCGGATCCGCGTTAGGCCGGCCAGCAGCCGTGGGGGCGCCGAGCAGGGCGGACAGCACGACAACCACGAGCGCGAACGCAGAGCGCCAGACAGGCGCTTGCACGCGGTCACGCCGCAGTCGTCGCATCGACTTCGTCATCCGGTCACCCTTGACGTGTCTGCGCAAGCCTACGCCTCACCGGAAACGGTGTCCACGCCCCCCGGTTTGATGAGTGTCAGCCGGTAGCGCCCGCGACGTAGGTGCCTGAACGTCAGCACCAGCCTGCGCTAGGGGATGCTGCCGGCCCCCGATCATGCGACGATCTGAGCAGCAGGCGCTCCGACGAGGACGTGCGCGAGTTCTGCAGGCGGCGGCGACGACGGCATAGGACCGCCAGGCCGCGCGACCCCGCACAGGCGGCCGCGCGGTCTGATCAGCCCTACTTGAGCACCTTGATCATCCGCCCCATGCCGGGCTGGGTGTGCTCGCGCCCGTCCTGGGGGTCCATGAAGCGGGCCTGTACGTAGATGCCCGAAGGCGCGGTGACGACCATCTGCTCCAGCCCACCGGACGAAAGCGGTCCCGCACCAGCGGTCGGTGAGACGATGAACAGCTTGCCGGCCTTGTTGTCCTTGCCGGCCAGCAGCAGGGCCATCGCCTTCTTCGCGCTGGCGACGTTCTTGTCCCGGCCCCACGCGTCCATGTGCACGAGGAAGCCGTCGTTGACGAACCGCACCAGCTCGCCGTACTACACAACAATCAATGACCCAGGACACTAGTTGCAGAGCGGCGGGCTACCTGTAAAGCAACTGCCCGTTGTCGTGGCCGTGTACTGAATTTCCTCGGCCCACGAGTCAGGATAGATGACGGACGGTAAGTGCCCGGGTGGCTCGCCGATCACGGGCACCAAATTGTTTGATTCCTCCGTCCCGGAATTGCCCGTAAAGGGCCCTGGGGAATAGACCGTGAACCCTCGAGGCTTTAGTTTCTGCTTGGTGGTACACGGAGGAAATCCGAGCAACAAAACAAGCGGGTCCGCTGCCATGCAACTGGAACCAACCACCGTAGTCGTCGCCTCAACCACATTGCCAGCGAAGACCGCCCGCGAGCCGCTGCCATACCCGAGGATTGTTCCAGTGGCGTTCCTCCAGTGACCCGCCTCGAGGTCGTATTCGTCGGTCGCAACCACGGCAAGAAAGGCGCCGCCGCCTAATGACACTGCCGTCTCCAGCGTACCGTTGCCGCGCGTGAATCCCTTCACCAAAGAGATATACGGCGAGGCAATGGTTAAACAGGTGGAGTCATAATTCTGCGTTGTGACATTGACTGACCACACGCATATGTTCTGCGTATACACCTGGCTGAACCATGCCTCAAGCGCACCGAATGGAGAGGCTTGATCCGTGAATTGCACAGCAACGAGTTGCCCGTTGCTGTCATGAAAGATGACGTTGTCCTGGATGCTGTAGTTGTCCGCGCCGTGCTGAGTGTCCGTTTCAGGACCGACGTTTCTGAGGGCCACCATGACGTCGGTGTCGGTGAACGGTCTCGCCGGGGTCGAAAGCTTAACCGCGTCTCCAGATATCATCTCGGGATGCGGGATATGCTTTCTGATGTACTGCTTGGTGTCGCACTTCACTCTGCGCCAACCACGAGCTGGCGCATACCGGTAGCAGCCCGGCTTTGTCGGTGGCCCCGGGAGTTGGCGCCTTCCTATATCCGCCGACGATAGGCCCGGCCCGCTGGCGGGGGCTGGCGTTGTGACGGCGTGGACGATCCCGTGCGCCCCCGACACGTTGACGATCCAAAGCCCGCCCCCCGCGAGCGCCAGCACTACGGTAAGTAAAAGCCAACGCATAACGTCCCCCGATGGTGATTTGGTCGCGAAGCCCCCCGGTTGGGATCGAGAGGCGTCGTACGAGCAGCACGAGCCCGTGGCAGTCAGCCGGCGACTTCTGCATCGAAATCGGGGCGCGCCAGCCCACGGCAGACATCTCAACGGTACCGCCGAAGCGCTCGACAGCCGCTGTCGTTGCGACAGCGGCCGAAGCGATGTGAGCCGAGACCGACTCCACCGGCCGACGATATACCCGACCCGGAGTCAGGGTCAAGGGTAACCTCCGTACCGTGAGGAGGGCAGTCCGTGGCGGCTCCCAATACGGCCGACGCCATGATCCGCCCGCTCCGAACAGGCGCTCTGGACAGCAGCAGAGACGACATCCACAATTCCGGGTGAGCCGACCGCGGTCGAATTCCGCTCCGTCAGGAACGAGCGTCAGTCCGCCAGCGTTGCGGCGCACGCCGATTGCGACCCGGAATGCAAGCACCGGCCTGTGCCGCATCCCGACGAAGGCAGTAGCCGACGATCGCTCAGTTCGGCCGCTTGAGCCTGCCGGCTCGGACGACCACCAGATATTGGGAGAGTCACGATCCGGCTGCGCACGTTCCGCAGCGCACTTGCGGATTCGCCCACAAACACGCGCCAGCCGCCGCCGGGCCAACGCTGATGCTTCGCCAGCGATTGCGAGCACGCGCCTCGACACAGACCTCGCTGCCGGTTCGGACGAGCTGGGGAACTAGACCGAGCTGTAGGTCGGCTTCTCCTCGTAACGCTTGCAGAAGTCCGGCGCGAGGACGCCGCACTCCGCCGCCACCGACTCCGCGAGGTGTGCGATTCCTACATGCGGATGCCGTCTGAAACTACGGCGTCGGTCGCTTCCCCAACGGACGACCGATGAAAATCAAGGGTGGCCTGCCGAGTGTTTGACGGTATTTGCGTCGGATTTCGGGCGAGGTATGTCGCGGAGGGGGTCGTTGAGGTGTTGGATCGCCTCGTGTGAGCTCGGTGGGCGGTCGTGACCCCCGATCGTGCGCGTGGGTCGTTGTTCGTCGAGGTTCTCGACGTCTGCCCGTGGCGTTAGGTTGTGTTGCGGGCGCGAGCCCGATGACGTGTCGAAGAGCAGGCGTCCGGGGCTAGACCGTGGCCTGCCGCGCGACTTGCCCTTCGAGGGCCTTGGTTATGCGCGCCCCGCTGTCACGCTCGCGCCCACCTTCTCGTTCTTGGGCGACGCCGCCTGCCAGTCGGCGATCGAGCGCTTGTAGGAGGCCTCGGCTTGCGCGGCGAGCTGCTTCTCGGCGTGGCGCATCCGCTCGCGGGTGGCCCACACGCCGGTGGGCTTGCCCTCGACGGTGGGGGCGCCGGCGCGGACTTCGAGCCGCCGGAGCTTCTGGGCGGTGAGTGAGGGCTGCTGGTGGGCGTAGTCCTGTTCGCGGGTGAGCATGCACCAGAACAGCGCGGCGAGTTTGCGCGCGACGGCGACGACCGCGGCGTTGTGGCCTTTGCGGGCTCTGATGCGCTCGTAGAAGGCGTGCAGCGGGCCGGGCTGCCGGGCGACCGAGCGGGCGGCCTCGACCAGCGCCCAGCGCGCTTGGGGCGAGCCCTGTTTTGAGATCCGCCCGCCGCGCGCGGGTGCTGAGCCTGACTGGTAGACGCGCGGGTCAAGGCCGAGATAGGCGACGACCTGGCGTGAGGCCTTGAACCGCTTGATGTCGCCGACGGCGGCCAGGAACACCGCCGCGCAGATGACGTTGACGCCCGGGACGGTCAACAGCCGCCTGACCTGTCGGGACTTGAGCGCCTCCTGGCAGATGAGCCGCTCCACCTGCTCGATCTCGGTGTCGAGGAACTCGATGTGGCGCAGGCCGGCCCGCACGGTCTCAGCCTCCACGAGCGGCAGCTGAAGCCCCCGCAGCCACTCGCGTCCCTTGACCCCGAACAGGTCAGACACGGGCGGGCGGCCCTTCAAGCGGCGCATCAGCACGGCGTGGATCTCGTTCTTGGCTCGGGAGCGAGCCCTGACCAGCTGGCCCCGGCGAGACAGACGCCGGCGCATCCTCCAGGTCCACTCCGGCGGCACCCACACCGCCTCGAGCTCCCCGGTCCACAACAGCCTGGCCAGCGTGCGCGCGTCGAGGCGGTCGGTCTTCGCCCGCGCCTGCGAAATGCCGGTATCGCCCGGGGAGACGACGATGATCTTGCTCACGTGCGGCTCAAGCAGCCTCACGATCTCCCACGAGCTGCCAGTCACCTCGAGCGCGACCCGGTCGGTCGCCAGCAGGCTGTCGGCCAGCGTCCCTATCCCCTCGGGCGTCGAGGGCACCCGGCCGGCCGACCACACCTTGCCCTCCTCGCAGATCGCGATCTCGATGAAGTCAAGATGCACATCCAGCCCGACGCACCGGCCCAACGGCCGTGATAGCAAGCTCTTGCTCACCACTCACACCTCCTGAGCTTTACGGATTAGCGGTACGGAGAACGCGTGGGCGAACGACACAGACCGATTCGCGCTCGCAGCGCACCCGGGCAAGTCGCAGGGGCCGCCACCGAAACAGCACGGGCTCGAAGCCCATCGTCCAAACCGGCGTGCCCGACTGCGTTCTCCACAACAAGAATCCCCCTGTGCCCGGTGAGCGCTAGTACGCGGCCGGACCGAGGATCCCTGCCGTTGAGAATTTTCATGCCCCGAGACGCAGCAGCGACTCGCCATCCGGCGGACGCCAAGGACTGCATACGCAAGAACCCGCCGGTCGGGGACCGTGAGGCCGACAAACCTGGCTTGCGCTATCGCGTGGAAGCATGCGCCGGCGACTCACGCGCGGAGATCGCGAACCCGGTCGCGCACGCACCTCCTGCTCTCACAGAAAGCACGCGTCCGGACTTGTCCGACCGTCACCCGTTCCTCGCTTGCGCTCCCGCCCAGGAGCGAGCGTCAGAGCGCAGCGTCCGGCGCGATCGCATTCGTGGTCCCGCCGCTGTATATGTGGCGGGTGCTTCGCCACGATCGCGATCGCCCGGCGACAGCGATGCCGTCGTCGTTCGTCGAGCGAAGCAGTCATCACGCGCGGTCCTTAATACCGGACTCGCGCTGCCGCTTGCGGACACGAGCAGCCACAGGCTCGTTGCCAACCGCGACTGCCCCTTCGTCGCCTGGGAGGCTGTGAGGAGTCGACTGCTGCTCGCAGGCTTCGTCGACCCGGAGCGGGAGTCTGCGCGCAGCGCGGGGCCGTCGTCGCCGCCAGCGGGGACATGCGGCCAGCAGCGACCCTTTCGGGACGCTGCTTCCGCCTGCGATGCGACCGGTTGGAGCTATACCCAGAAGTTGTGGATGCGTGTGAAGAGGAAGGCGGCGTACCTTCCCGGTTGATGAAGACCGACGCCGGCGATGGCCGGCAGGAAGGCACGCCATGGAGGATGTTCGCAGGCTCCCCGTCGGGGAGGACAACGAGGGTCGCGTCACGCTCGATGATCTCGCGCGGGAGGGCGCGCGTCGGATGATCGCGGCGGCGCTCGAGGCCGAGGTCGACGAGTATGTCGGCGTCGTTCGTCGACGAGGTCGACGAGGACGGCAAGCGGCTGGTCGTCCGCAACGGGCAGGCGCGGGAGCGCAAGCTGACGGTCGGGTCGGGGACGATCCCGGTCCGGGCGCCGCGGGTGAACGACAAGCGCGTCGACGAGGAGACCGGGGAGCGCAAGCGGTTCAGCTCGCGGATCCTGCCGGCGTACGCGCGCCGGTCGCCGAAGGTGACCGAGGTGCTGCCGATCCTGTACCTGCACGGGCTCTCGACCGGGGACTTCGGGCCGGCGCTGCGGGATCTGCTTGGCGAGGACGCCTCGGGGCTGTCGTCGAGCTCGATCCAGCGGCTGACCGAGCAGTGGCAGGCCGAGCACGCCGCGTTCCGCACCCGGGAGCTGCGGTTTCACCGCTACGCCTATCTGTTCGTCGACGGCGTGAACGTCAGCGTCCGCCTCGGCGAGGATCCCAAGCTCTGCCTGCTGGTGGTGATCGGCGTGCGTGAGGACGGCGAGCAAGGAGCTGCTCGCGGTCGAGGACGGCTACCGCGAGTCCGAGGACTCCTGGGCGGCGTGTTCCGCGATCTCCGCGACCGCGGGATGAACGAGCCGAAGCTGGTGACCGGCGACGGCGCGCTCGGCGCGTGGGCGGCGCTGCGCAACGTGTTCCCCGGACGCCAGGGAGCAGCGCTGCTGGGTTCACAAGACAGCGAACGTCCTCGACGCGCTCCCCAAGCGGCTGCAGCCGCGGGCGAAGACGCTGCTGCACGAGATGGCCGAGGCGCCATCGCGGGCGGACGCTCGCAAGGCGCTGGAGCGCTTCCGGGACGAGTTCGACGCCAAGTACCCGAAGGCCGTCGCGAAGCTCGACAAGGACTGGGACGCGCTCACCGCGTTCTACGACTTCCCCGCCGAGCACTGGCGGCACCTGCGGACGACGAACCCGATCGAGAGCAGCTTCGCGACCGTCAAGCTGCGCACCAAGGTCACCAAGGGCGCCGGCTCCAAGAAGGCCGCGCTCGCGATGGCCTACAAGCTGCTCGACGCCGCCCAGGAGCGCTGGCGGCGGTTCAACGGCCACGAGCTCGTCGGCGACGTGCTCGCCGGCGTGAAGTTCAAGGACGGAATCAAGGTCACCGACGACGACACCACGACGACGGACGAGAAGGTCGCCGCCTGATGCTTCACCTTCTCATCCACAACATTTGACAATTGCTCGACCGGTTGCCTCTTACCTGGGGATAACCTTCACTGTCCGGAACTCCGTGTAAAGGTTGGGATAGCCATCGCCGGGGCCGTTCTGGCTGTCGTCGCCCGCCGCCGCGATCTTCTGCAGCACATCCCTCCCGCCGATCACGGTGCCGAATGGGGTGTACGCCGGAGCGAGGGTGGTGTTCTGCCAGGTGAAGAAGAACTGGCTGCCGTTGGTGTTCGGTCCGGCATTCGCCATGGCGAGCGTTCCGGCCGGGTAGGTGGCACCGGCCAGGTTCTCATCGTTGAATTCATAGCCGGGACCGCCGGAGCCGGTGCCGGTCGGGTCGCCGCACTGCAGTACGAAGATCCCTTGAGTGGTAAGCCGATGGCAGTGGGTCTTCTTGAAGTAGTCCCGGGTGGCCAAAAAGCGGAACGAGAACGTAGTACAGGGCGCCTGGTCGGTCAGCATCCGCACAGTGATGGTGCCCTGAGTGGTCACGAACCTCACGTCAAACGGCTGGGCGGCCTGGGCGGCATCGAACACCGGGATGCCCTTGAAACTGTCCGCCGGGATCGACGCGTGGTAGCCGCACGGATCAGTGGCTGTCGGAGCGGCGGCGGCCGTCGCCCGCGCACGTAGGTTAGGAGCATTGAGGGCGGGCCGCGCGGTGGTATTCGAGGCTCCGGACGCGGTGACGCTGACCGCCGTGACCGCCGCGACCGCCGCGACCGCAGCGAGCAGCAAACGGGTAAGACGCTTATTGAGCATGACGGACACACCTGCCTTTCTGTGAGGGGCGGCCGCGATTCTGATCAAGCGCGGCGACCGTCATTAGGACGAACCCGGCTACGTCGAGCGGGATCCGGAGGTTGTGGAGTCGGTCCCAACGTCTGCGCAGGCGGCGCCATTCCTCGGGGTCGCCGAGGTCTTCATCCCAGCGGAAGACGCGGAGGTTGATCGGCATGTTCCCGATCAGCGTGATCGCCAGCATCGTCGCGTAGCAGCCGCCCGCGCCGAACGCGAGCGCCTCCGATCGTCCGTGCCGGCGAGGGGCGGCAACGAAGCACGCCGCGGTCGTCGCGGTCATCAGGAACGGGTCGATGCTGCCAAACCGCTTATACACCAGCTTCTCGGCGCGGACCTGCTCTCTGTGCTCGAGCTTCCACAGGGTCGGGTGGACGATCCCCCCAAGAGGTTAGCTCGCTGCCGGTGAGCACCCCGGACAGCACGACTGCACTAAAGGAGCGACCGTCCATCGCTTGAGTTGTACACCGAACCCGACTGGCCGTGGAAGCGATCATCCGCCACGGGTGCTTTGCACCCAAGCCGGAGCTACTCGTCGCCGCTGCCGAGCCGCTTTCGTGACATGAACGGAGCGGTCGGTACGGTTTCAGAGGTGAGCGACGACCGCGAGTCCCGAGCGACGCCGATCCTCGCCTCGGACGCCCAGCGCGAGCGCAGCATCGCGCTGCTGCGTGACGCGGTCGCCGAGGGCCGGCTGACGCTCGAAGAGTTCAGCGAGCGCGTCGGCCTCGCTCAGGCGGCGCGCACCGACCAGGAGCTGGCCAGTCTGACTCGCGACCTGCCCGACAGCCCTGCCGCGTCAGCCTCGCCCGCCGCCGTCTCCGAACAGCACCGCGCGTTCTGCTCGCATCTGGTCCGCAGCGGGCCGTGGTCGCTGCCGTCCCACTCGTCGTGGCGCTCGATCTTCGGCACGATCGACCTTGACCTGCGCCAGGCGCGGCTCGCCGGCCCCGAGACCGTGCTCGAGGTCTACAACCTGTTCGGCACCCCGGTGCGTGATCGCCAGGAAGGCGACGAGGCAGAAGATCACGATCGTCAGCGCAAGCGCGACCGTGCCGTCGCCGAACCCGAGCCCGCCCACGCTCTTCGGCTTCCCCATCCAGTCGGCGAACGACGCGCCGAGCGGCCGGGTGGCCACGTACGCGAACCAGAAGCACAGGACCCCGTTCCAGCGCAGTCGCCAGTAGCCGATCGCGGGGATCGCGATCACCGCGGCGAACAGCAACGCGGAGGCGAAGTATCCGAGCCCGAACGTCGTCGCGGTGAGGTCTCCGAGTGCGGTGCCCATCGCGAACGTCGCCACGACCGCGGCCCAGTAGAACAGCTCGCGCCGGGGCGTGTCGACGCTGTGGATCGAGAGCGTGTGCTCGGTCCGGTACCAGCCGGCGAACACCGCGACCAGCACGATCGCGTACAGCAGGCTCGACGCGATGTACGGGACGCCGAACCCGACGTGGAGGACGTCGGCGGCCATCGTCCCGAATACGCCGACGCCAACCACGGCCAACCAGTACGTCCATGCGATGTACCGGCGCACGCGGAACTGCAGCGCCAGTGCGGCCACGAACCCGATGAAGCCCAAGGACACTGCGATCTCGGGATTCATCGCGTGGACCAGATAATCGGACGTCGATTCCCCCATCGCCGTCGACAGGGCCTTGATTGCCCAGAAGTAGGCGGTGATCTCTGGCACCCGGAGGGCGCCGCGGACCGTCAGCCGTCCGATCAACTTGTGATCCATCACGGCCTACAAACGCGCGGCAAGGTCCAGAAGGAGCGCCGGTAAGGGAAGTCTCACCGCTGTCAGGCGCGCGTCACTTCGCCGAGCGTCAGCTCACGGAGGCGCCGTCCGCGGGTCCGCTACCTCGCTCGGTTGGGGGCGATCGCGAGCCCGATCGGGTTCGTGCCGACCGGCACCGGGATCTTCACCGGTGAGGAGCGCTCCTCGGTGAGGAGCCCGTTCGGGCCGATCCGAAGCGCGTGCAGCTGATTCCCCTTGCCGGCCGGGATCTGGCGGACGGCGCGCATGTCGAGCAGGAAGATGACGTGGCCGGTCGGATCGATCTGGAAGTTCCACGGGTTGCCCGGAGCATTCAGCGGCACCGACTGGATCGCGCGGGGGTCGGTCGGGTTCTGCGAGATGTCGAACACCGTCAAGTTGTCGCTGCCGGCGTTGCCCGAGTACATCCGCGTGCCGGCCGCGTTCACGTGCGTCCAGCACGGGAGGGACGAGCCCGGGTTCGGGATCGCGCGGACGAACGTGAGCCGGGCGTCGTCGTTCCACCGGTAGACGATCGTCCGGTCTAGATTTGCCACCTGCGCGTACAGGATCTTCCGACTTGGGTCCGACGCGAGTCCGGCCGGCCACACGTTGGGGACGCGGTGCCCGCCCGGGAACACGGCCTTGGCCAGCCTCAGCGGCGAGTCGGGTCCCTCGGTCAAGGTGCCGCCGGGGCCGATCCGGAACGCTCTGAACACGCCCGTCTCCTCGCTCGTGATCAGGACCCTGCGATCGGGTGTGATGTACGCCTGCAGCGGTGAGGAGTCGGGTGGCACGTCAATCGAGGAGATCGGGGGACCGAGCGAGCCGTTTCCGCGCACGTGGAAGCTCGTGTAGTTGGCGGGCGAGCTGGTGAGGTTCCGCACACCGTCCTGCGCCTTGTTGGCCACGATCAGCGTGCTGCCGGCGAGGCCGACGCTCGAGGGCGCCTTGCCGTTGGAGGGGAAGGGCGACCCGGCGACCGGCGTGAGCCCTCCGCCGGCGTGGATGTGGAAGACCGCGATCGTGTCGGAGCTCGAGTTCACCGCGAACAGCAGCGTCCGTCTGGGGTTCGTGATGATCTCCTGGTCCGCGTCGAGCACGCCGGAGTTGCTCAGGTCGTGGGAGCCGCTCCCGCCGGTCGGGTACCGGCGCACGCCTCGCCCGCTCAGCACGCCGTCGCGATAGCGGAACGCGAGGATCTCGTTCGAGTCGGGCGCGGTCGAGTTGGACTCGACGTATACGGTCCCGCTCAGCGGTACCCGTCGCGTCCGGCCCTGGGTGGCGCCGGTCGCGGGTACCGCGGTAAAGGCGGCGGCCGCGGTCGCGCAAACGACGGTGGCGGTGACGATGTGGCGTTTCATCCGGGCACAGAATCTCAGGTTGTGGGCTTCCAGGCCGCCTCTGGCGTCGTGACCCGCTGAGAGCGCGTTGCCGGCGTTAGCGCCTCACGCCGCCGGCTGTCGATCGATCCACGCGAGGATCGCGCGCGAGTGCGTGATCACGCTGCCGTCGGCGAGCTTCAGCGCCGGCAGCTTCTCCGCCCCGGTCGTCGCCCTCAGCTCGTCGCGCGAGCCCTTGCGCAGGAACGGAATCGGGCTGCCGTGCGCCGCGATCACCTTCTCGTACTTGATCCCCTTGGCGTGCATCGCTTCCTGCACGCGACGGCACGGGTGGATCTTCGGGCCACCCTCGTCGCCGTGGCACACGTACAGAGTCGGGACGGGAGTGTCGGTCGACATTGTGCGGTTACTCCTCGAGTTCGTCGATCCACGCCGACGGTGCCATGACGCCGTCGCCGCCCTCGGGCCGGTCGGCCCCTACCGCGATCAGCTCGAGCCCGTCCTCGCCGGCCTCGAACGCGCGAATCGCCTCCGGGCTGACCCGGACCACGTCCCACTGGCCGATCGAATGCACCTCGTCGTCGATCCGGATCCGGCCCGAGCCGCCGACGACGACGTACGCCTCCTCCTGCTCGCGATGGCTGTGCGCGATCGGCGAACGGAGGCCGGGGGGATAGCGGAAGTAGCTGATTCCCAGATGCTGCGAGTCGAGGTACTTGCGGGCGAACCGACCCTCGGCTCCGGGCATGCGCTCGCCGACGGAGTTCTCGACGTCCATCAGGTTCTTGATCGTGAAGCGTGACATGGCCCGGATTGTCCTCCTGTAATCATCTAGGGGCATCTTGCTTCACGCGTCCTCGGCATCGGTCGGGGAGCCAGACCTGGTCAAACCAAGACAGGAGGAAGGGATGAAGATCGGCCGGTTGCTGCTCAGGCTCACCGTAGGCAGCCTGTTCGTCGGCCACGGCACGCAGAAGCTGTTCGGATGGTTCGGCGGGCACGGGCTTGAGGCCACCTCGAACATGTTCGACAGCATCGGGATGCGGCCGGGGAATCGCAACGCGCTCGCCGCGGGACTCGCGGAAGCCGGCGGCGGCGCCGGCATCGCGCTCGGCCTCGCGACGCCGTTGTCCGCGTCGGTGCTCACGTCGACCATGCTCACGGCGATCAACCGCGTTCACCTCAAGAACGGACCGTGGGCGACCAACGGCGGCTACGAGTACAACCTCGTGCTGATCGCCGCCGTGCTCGCGCTCGTCGAGGTCGGACCCGGCGAGCTGTCGCTCGACCACTTGCTCGGGAACGAGCGGACCGGCACCGGGTGGACGCTGGTCGCGCTGGCGTTCGGCATCGCCGGCGCCGTCGGCGCCCATGTGGCGGCCGAGTCTTATCCCGCACCGCCCGCGCCGCCGGAGGCCCCGGCCGGCACCGAGACGACGAACAGCGACTCGTCCTCGCCCGCCGCGACGGAAGAGGCCGGCACCACGCAGTAGCCCGCCCCCGCTAGAAGCTGGACTGTCAGCCGATTGTCAGAGATGGCAGGCATCCTCGGCCGGGGGCCGAGGATCTGGGCGCCTGCGCTCACGTGCCCCTAAGCTGAGAATCGCTCCCAACCCGACCGGAGGCTGTCGACTTGAGAAAGCTGGCGAAGTGGTGCTTCACGCATCGGCGGATCGCGGTGCTCGGCTGGGTGGTCGCGCTGATCGCCCTGACTGCGCTCCACGCCGCGGTCGGCAGCGCCTACAGCGACAACTTCCGCCTGTCGGGAACGCAGAGCTTCGACGCGGTGAACCTGCTCGAGCGCAACGCGCCGAAGGCATCGGGGGACACCGAGCAGGTGGTGATCGCTGTCGATCACGGGCGCGTGACCGATCCCGCGGTCCGCTCGCAGGTGCAGTCGATGCTCGCCGCGCTCGCGCGCCAGCCGCACGTCTCTGACGTCTCCTCGCCCTACGGCCCGCGCGGCGCGTCGCAGATCTCGCCCTCGGGCAAGGTCGCGTTCGCCAATGCCACGTTCGACGTCCAGGCCAACAAGATCAGCGCCGCCGCCGCCAAGAGCTTCGTCGACGCGGCCCGCGCGGGCGGAGGCCACGGCGTCGACGTCGAGGTCGAAGGCCAGGTCGCGGAGGCGGCCAACCAGCAGGGTGCCGGCGGCCTTCCGTTCGGGATCCTGGCCGCCGGGATCGTGCTGTTCATCGTGTTCGGCTCGCTGCTGGCAACCGCGCTGCCGCTCGTGACCGCCGGCCTGTCGCTCGGAACTGGCGTCGCCGTCATCGGGCTGCTCTCGCACGTGATCCAGATGGCGTCGTTCAGCGACGAGCTGTCGCTGCTGATCGGCCTCGGCGTCGGCGTCGACTACGCGCTGTTCATCGTCACCCGCTACCGGCAGGGCCTGATGCGGGGACTGAGCGGCGAAGACGCGGTGGTCGAGGCCCTGGACACCTCGGGGCGGGCGGTGCTGTTCGCGGGGATGATCGTGTGCATCGCGATGCTCGGGATGTTCGCGCTCGGGGTGAGCTTCCTCTACGGGGTCGCGATCGCGGCGTCGATCGCGGTCGCGTTCACCGTGCTCGCTGCGCTGACATTGCTACCGGCGTTGCTCGGGTTCTTCGGCACGCGCGTGCTGCGCCGCCGTGATCGCCGGGCGCTCAAGGAGGGGAACCTCCGTACGAGCGACGAGTCCGCGGGGTGGGCCCGCTGGGCCGGCTTGCTGCGACAACGCCCGGCGGTGTTCGCGGCGGTCGCCGCCGGCGTCCTCGTGCTCCTCGCGATCCCGTTCCTGTCGATGCGGCTCGGCTCGGCCGACGCGGGCTCCGACCCGTCCGGCTCAACCACGCGCAAGGCGTACGACCTGCTCGCCAAGGGGTTCGGGCCCGGCTACAACGGCCCGCTCCAGCTCGTCGCCCAGGTCTCGGGGTCCGCGCAGGAGGCCGCGTTCATGCGCGTCGAGCGGGCCGTGGCCGCGACGCCCGGGGTCGTCGGCTCGACCCGGGCGGAGTTCATCCCCGGCCGTACCCCCGGCCTGCCCGGGGTGGCGCTCGCCAATGTGTATCCGAAGGGCTCCCCGCAGGACGTCTCGACATCGGATCTGCTGCACACCGTCCGGGACCAGGTCGTTCCGGACGCCGAGCGGGGCACCGGCCTGCACGTGCTCGTCGGCGGACAGACCGCGATCTTCGACGACTTCGCCACGGTGCTGTCGCGCAAGCTGCCGCTGTTCCTCGCAATCGTGATCGGGCTGAGCTTCCTGCTGCTGATGGCCGTGTTCCGGAGCATCGTGATCCCGGCCGTTGCGGCGGTGATGAACCTGCTGTCGGCCGCGGCGGCGTTCGGCGTCGTGACCCTGGTGTTCCAGGACGGGGTCGGCGCGTCGCTGCTCGGGATCGACAAGACCGGCCCGATCGAGGCGTTCGTGCCGGTGTTCATGTTCGCGATCCTGTTCGGCCTGTCGATGGACTACGAGGTGTTCCTCGTGACCCGGATCTACGAGGAGTGGCACCGCCGGCGGAATAACAGCGAGGCGGTGGCGCACGGCCTCGCCGCCACCGGCAAGACGATCACCGCGGCGGCAGCGATCATGATCCTCGTGTTCGGCGCGTTCATCCTCGGCGGCCAGCGGATCATCGACCTGTTCGGCGTCGGTCTGGCGAGCGCGGTGCTGATCGACGCGGTGATCGTCCGCTCGGTGCTCGTGCCGGCGCTGATGCTCATGATCGGCGACGCCAACTGGGCGCTGCCGGCGTGGCTCGACCGGTGGCTGCCGCACCTGCAGGGTCGAAGGCGCCACCGCCCGCGCCACGCCGGGGCATGCGCCGGCAGTGCCCGAGCCGTCGGCAGGCTGATTCCGGATGGGTGTCCGGGGGCCGACCGACTACAGGTCGGTCTCGCGCGGCGCGTAGCGGCGGTGGAGCATCAGCGAGTTCCCGTCCGGGTCCGAGAACAACGCCATGTGACAGACGCCGGTGTCGAGCGTGTCGCCGTGGAAGCTGACGCCGCGCTCCTCGAGCAGCTTGCGGGTCTCGGCGACGTCGTCCACGTGCAGCGCGACCGGGTTGCGGTTGGCCTCGTGCGTGAGGCCCATCTTCTCGGCGTCGTACACGCTCAGCGTCAGGTTGCCGGTCTCGAACTCCGAGAAGTGGCGCTCCTCGATGTACACCGATCGCGGCAGGCCGAGCGTTTCGCCGTAGAACCTGGCGGCGGCGGCGATGTCGTGGGTCGGGATGCCGACGAAGTCGACGCCGCGGACGAACTCCGGGGTGGCGCTCATGTGGTCTCTCCTGGTCGCGGGCTGTCGCGGTCAGGCTATCCGGCGCCCGAGTAAATGGCGGGCACCTGGGGCGGCCGGCGGCTTTGTCGATCTCGGCAGATGCTCGTCGTCGGGTGGCCACTTATCCGCCCTCCCTGTGCCCGCATAGCGAGCGCCGGTCGCCCGGAGTCCCCGGCTCACTTGACCGGGTCAGGCGTTCTTGATGACGATCCCCTCGAGGATGAACGCCGCCCGCTCGGTCGAGTCGATCGCGTTCTCGAGGCGCTCGAAGATGTCCTTCCAGCGGATCACGACCATCGGATCGATCCCGGCTTCGAACAGCGACGCGATCGCCTCGCGCGTCAACCGGTCGCCCTCGTTCTCGAGCCGGTGGACCTCGACCATGTGCTCGGTGATGTCCTTGAACCCTCGGATCAGCGGGATCGCACCGGCGATCTGTCGGGTGGCGTCGCGCAGCACTCCGGCCAGCCGCTGCGCCTGCGCCATCGGCGCCTCGATCTTGTACAGCCCGAGGTAGTCGGCGACCTCCTCGGTGTAGTCGACGATGTCGTCCAGCGCCGAGGCCAGGTGGAGGATGTCCTCGCGATCGATCGGCGTGACGACGCTCTGGTTGAGCCGCTTGATCAAGTCGTGGGTGATCTGATCGCCGTCGTGCTCGCAGGTCAGGATGTCGCGCGCCAGGCCCTGGCTCTCCGGATACCGCGCGAGCATCTCGTCCAGGAGCTCGGCGGCGCGCGACGATGTTCGCCCCGGCGCGCTCGAACAGGTCGAAGAACTCCCGGTCGGTTCCCCGTAGGAGGTTTGCGATCGACGCCATCGCTACCTCCCACCCCGTTGGCGTGACCGCCGTGATCGCACCCAGATCACCAGCCTGATCATCACTACGTAGGATAGGCGCGGATGAAGACGCGAATGGGAAAATTCATCTTCGATCCAGCGGGCGCGGCGCACCCGCAGGCGGGCTGACTGGGATATGTCCTACAACGCCGGTGAAGCGAGGGTGCAGCTCCTCGATGACGTAGCCGATGCGACCGATCAGCTCGCGCTGGCGCTGGCCAGTCTCGGCGAGGCGTACGAGGAGCTCGACGAGCAGACGGCCGACGTGCTGGAGGAGCAGTTGTTCCGCCCCACGCAGTCGGCATACGGCCGGTTGCGGCGGACCCACGCGGAGTTCGCCGGCCGGCACGAGCTGCCGGGGCGCGAGTTCGAGGCGAGCTCGGGCGGGCTGCACTCGGCCGACCCGCGGGTTTACGTCGATCGCGCGGTCGAGGCGATCGAGCGTGCCGACCACGTGCTCTCCGAGCTTCAGGACTCGATGATGCCCGTCGAGGTCGGCGACCGCGAGCTCCGAGCCGGCCTGTCGGAAGCGCGAGCGACGATCGCCGAGTTGCCCGCCCGCGCCCGCAGGCTGATGCGAACCCAGGGCCGGTAGCCGCTCCTCGCCCCGCCGTCCGATCCGAGCCCGACCTCTAGCGGCCCGGGCCCGCCGTCCGTCGCCAGCTCGTTTACGCCGATCGGCTCCGGGTAGCCTCGAATCAATCGCACGGGACGTGGACAACGTCCCGTAGGAGGTGAGGAGAGATATGGCATACACGCTCGCCCGACTGGTGCGAACCGTGGTCGGAATTGTCGTGCTCGTGATCGTCGTCGGCGGGGTCCTGTTCCTGTTGTCCGCGAATCCGAGCAACGTGATCGTCCGCGACATCCATGACGCGGCAAGCTGGCTCGTCGGGCCGTTCAAGAACCTGTTCTCGATCAGCGGCCATCCGAAGGCGACGCTGGCGGCGAACTGGGGTCTGGCGGCGATCGTCTACCTGGTCGTCGGCGGCTTCATCGCGAGTCTGATCGCGCGGACGGGTACGCGCGGCGTCCGCCGCGCGAGGCCCGTGATCGCCGAGTAACAGAAGCTCGTGGCGTAGGCGGCAACCCTCGCGGTTGCCGCCTCGTCTTCGTCGCCGACCGAGGCCTCGAAATTGCGAGCCCAACCCCGCTAACGCGGTCGATTAGTACATCCGCGGACGTTACGCGAACGTTCGTGAGCTTCATGCTTGAGCACAGTCGTTCGTGGGTATCTCGCACGCATGACTCTTCTAGCCATCGCCCGAACCGACTCTGCCGAGCTTTTCACTCGCTGGCAGCAGCACGGCGACCGAAGCGCGCGCGACGAACTCGTGACCCGCTTTCTTCCTCTGGCCCGCAAGCTGGCCCGGCGGTATGCGGGCGCAAGAGAGCCGTTCGAGGACCTACTTCAGGTTGCGAGCCTTGGCTTGGTGAAAGCGGTGGATCGCTTCGACGCGGACCGAGGAACAGCGTTCTCTTCGTTTGCAGTGCCGACGATCCTCGGTGAGCTCAAGCGCTACTTCCGGGACCTGGGCTGGTCCGTTCACGTCCCGCGCGGCGCGCAGGAGATGGCGCTGAAGGTCGAAGAGGCCCAGCAGCAGCTGACCACCAAGACCGGGCGGCCGCCGAGCGTGCAGGTGCTGGCCGAGTACCTCGAGATGAGCATCGAAGACGTGCTGGACGGTCTCGAGACCGCCGGTGCCCACCACTCCACGTCGCTCGATGCTCCGCGGGAGGACGCCGAGGGCGAGACTGGGTCTCTCGCCGATGCTTTCGGGCAGGAGGATGAGCGCTTCGAGCTGGTCGATGCGAGCGTCACCATCTCCGCCTCCGCGCATCAGCTGACCCCGCGCGAGCGCCACGTGCTCGCGCTGCGATTCGTGCAGGACATGACGCAGACACAGATCGCCGAGGAGATCGGCGTCTCGCAGATGCAGGTATCGAGAATTCTGCGTCGAGCGCTCGCTCGCCTGCGCGAGATGACGGGGTCAGGCGACAAAGCGTCGTCCGTCACCTGACGCTTTCCTCGATCAGACGGCGGGGGCCAAAAGGGAACGGCATTTCCGGCGCGTGTGCCCGTGTGTGCTCGGCGATGAGCCCAGCATCGCCGCCGGCCGCGGGCGGCTCCGTCGTGGGCGCGCGCGTGGCGTTAGTCTTCAGTGCACGGATGCACGGGGCGCCGTCCGGCAGGGCGGCACGACTTCATCCGCGACCTCGTTCGAACCATACTTCGGTACGCCGTGGCGAACTCTGCATCCCCCACCGGTCCGAGAGCTGCTCGACCAGCCGCAATCCCCAGCCTCCGCGAACGTCCTCATCGGCCCGTGCCGCGAAACCGGGTCCCTGGTCGAGCACCGCGCAACGGATGTCTCCGTTGACGCACAGGTCGAGCATTACCGGGAGGTCGCCCTCCCGCCGCCCATGGACGATGCCGTTCGTGACCAGCTCGCTGACCATCAGCTTGACGTCGTCCAGTTCTCCTGGTGACAACCGCGCCGACAGCTCTTCCGCAATGATGCGGCGTGCCTGCGCCGGACCCTGGGGCTGGGCGTCGATTTTGTAGAGCGCACGTACACGTGAATCCATGATCGCCTATAGGTTTACCCAGCAATCCAAAGTCAAAAGCATCCGAACCCGAGGATGCGTTCGCGCGCTGCAGCGCCGGGGGAACCTGTGGCGATGAGCGACGATTCACCGGCCGTCCGCCTCGAGCTCGACTCGCGCCCCGAGACGCTGACGCTCGTGCGAGGAGTGCTCGCGGGGGTGGCCGAGCTGATCGGCCTTGATCCCGAGCTGCTCGACGACCTCAAGACCGCGGTCAGCGAGGCCTGCAACAACGTCGTGATGCATGCCTACGACGGCGAGACCGGTCCGCTCGGCGTGCGCATGTACATCGATCCTGAGGCGATCGAGGTCGTCGTCGAAGATCAGGGGTCCGGCCTTCCCCCGCTCGCCCCGGCTGACGAGACGATCCGCGGGGTGGGGCTGTCGGTCATTCGCGCGCTCGCCGAGCAGGCGGAGTTTCGCGCGCTTCCAGAGGGCGGCACCGAGGTGAGGATGTCGTTCGCCGGGGAGCGGGAGGGCAAGCCGCTGTTCCACCTTCCGAGCAGCGCGGGCCCCGACGACCACGGAGGATCGTGGCTGTCCGGGGATGCGGTCGTGTCGCTCTCGCCGATCAGCCTTCTGGCCGGCGTGCTCGGCCGCGTGGCCCGAGCGCTCGCCGCCCGGGCACGCTTCTCGCTTGACCGCTTCTCCGACGTCTATCTCGTCACCGACGCGATCGCGGCGCACGCCGGGCGGGCCGCCAAGGGCTCAAGGCTGTCGTTTGCGATCTCGACCGATACGCAACGGCTCGAGCTGACGATCGGTCCGTTCCTCGACGGGAGTGGCGCCCAGCTTTCGCACCAGGCGCCGGACTACAGCGCGGCGTCGGCGCTGTCCAAGCTCAGCGACGAACTCGAGGTCCGCCACGAGGACGGCGCCGAGGTCCTCCACGTCGTGATGGTCGACCGACGCCGCCCGTCGGCCTAACCCGCGGCCCGTCGGCGTAAGCCGCCCCTCACTCCTCGGTGAGCAGGTCCTCCGGCGAGTCCACGAGCGTCAGCCTGTCGCCGACGCCGGTCAAGCTCAACAGCCGCTGAACCTGCTGGGGGCCCTTGACCATCGCGAGCTGCCGACCGTGCTCCTCGGCGCGCTGGTGGGCACGAACGAGCACGCTGAGACCGGTCGAGTCCATGAAGTCGAGCTCTCTCAGGTCGATGATCAAGAGCTCGGAGTCCGACGACGCGACGCGATCGAGCTCCTCCTGCAATGCGGGGCTCGACGCGAGGTCGAGCTCTCCACTGACAGCGATGATGGCTGCCCGACCTTGGCTGCGGACCTCTAGCCGGAAGTGACTCTGCATCGGGGGGCGAGCCTACTGATCTTGGCGGGTAGATGCTGGGCTCGCCGCTGCGCGCATTAGCCGGTCGGGGGGAATGGCGTCCCGGCCTGCGTCACCCCTACTCACAGCGGGTAATCACGGCGCAGCAAACAACGACCTTTCGGCGCATCAAAAGGAGGAGTGGAATGGTCGCATTAGTCGCACTGCTGCTGATTCTCGCCATCTTCGGCGGGCTTGGCTTTGCCGCCCACATCCTGTGGCTGATCTTGATCGTCGCGGTGGTTCTGTGGCTCGTCGGCTTCGTGATCGGAGGGGTCGACGCCGGCGTCGGTGGCCGACGAAGGTGGTATCGCTGGTAGAGGAGGGGAAGGCCGGCGAGGTGGCATGATGCTGCCCGCCGGCCCTCGCCGCCGTGTTCCCGTCGGGAGGAGCGCCGGCGTAGTGCCGGGAGGGCGCTTGGCGCTCTCTAGGACCGCGGCAGGTGCGTGTCGCCGGTCAGCTGACGTAGACGCTGCAGCGACCGGCGCAATAGCCGCGAGACCTGCATCTGCGAGACGCCGACGCGCTCGGCGATCTCCGACTGGGTGAGATCCTCCCCGAACCGCAGGAACAGGATCTCGCGCTCGCGCTGGGGGAGGTGCTTGGCCGCGGCAAAGATCGTCGTCTGGTCGTCGACCAGCCCGAGGCGCTGATCCTCGTCGCCGATCGCATCGATCCGGGTCGCGTCCTCCTCGCCGGCGAGCGGCGCGTCGAGCGACACCGTGCCGTACGCCTCAGCCACCTGGAGGCCGTCGAGCACCTCCTCCTCGCTCAGCTCGAGGTACTGCGCAAGCTCGTCGACTCTTGGCGGCCGGCCGGTCCGTGCGCTGATCGCCTGCTGGGCCTCGTTGATCCTGCGCGCTCGCTCCTGGGCCCCGCGGTCGACGTGGATCGCCCAGCCGGTGTCCCGAAAGTAGCGCTTGAGCTCGCCGACGATCGTCGGCACCGCGAACGACGTGAACGCAAAGCCGCGGTCTGGATCGAACCGCTCGACGGCTTTTACCAGCCCCAGGCTGGCCACTTGGACGAGGTCGTCGTAGGGCTCGCTCGACTGCGCGTAGCGCCGCGCCAGCTTGCGGGCGAGGGGGAGGAATCGCGCGATCAGCTCGTCGCGCGCGTCTCGGTCCTGGGCCCGGCGCCAGCGCTCGAATAGCTCTTGCGAATCAGCTGCGGACACAGGCCCGCCGACCGGGGTCCCCGACACCTGGTACGTCCTTTCGCAGACGATGATCTTTTAGCACAGAACCTTGCGTCCCGTGGCACAAAGTCGCCCTGCGCGTTCCTTTCATCGGGACCCGAGCGGTGTCGACGTTACCTTCACGGACCCCGGGTCTCTGCGGGCCGGGGCAGCCCTCTCCACCCGCACGTTGCGATACTCACCGCAATGCCTGCCTCCTACACCTCGCCATTGGCGCAGGAGCTCGCGCCTGACGTTCTCGCCCGGTTTCTGCGCTATGTGCGAATCGACACACAGTCGCGCCGCGATCGCACCTCCTCGCCGAGTACCCCGGGCCAGCTCGAGCTCGGGCGCGTGCTGGCGGCAGAGCTGGAGGAGGCCGGGCTCGACGACGTTCAGCTCAACGAGCACGGCTACGTGCTCGCGACGCTCGCGGGCAACGGGGCCGCCGCGGGTACCGACGAGGTCATCGGCCTGATCGCGCACATGGACACCAGTCCGGACGCCCCCGGCGCGCGGCGTCGAGCCGATCGTCCACCGCTCCTACGACGGCGGGGTGATCGAGCTCCCGCGCGAGGGCACGGTGCTCGATCCGGCCGCGATGCCCGAGCTCGGGGACCAGGTCGGACACGACATCGTCACGAGCAGCGGCGACACGCTGCTCGGCGCCGACGACAAGGCGGGCGTGGCCGAGATCATGGCTGGGGTCGCGCACCTCGCGGCGCACCCCGAGCTGCCGCGCCCCACGCTCCGCGTGGCGTTCACGCCTGACGAGGAGATCGGCGAGGGCGCGACGCTGTTCGACATCAAGCGCTTCGGCGCGCGCTGCGCCTACACGCTCGACGGCTCCGACCTCGGCGAGCTCCAGGACGAGACGTTCAGTGCCGTCGAGGCGATCGTGACCGTTCGCGGCGTCGAGGTCCACCCTGGTCAGGCGACCGGCAAGCTCGTCAACGCGTTGCGGCTCGCCGCGCAGATCGTCGCGGCGCTGCCTTCCGCCACGCTGACGCCGGAGACGACCGCGGATCGCGAGGGATTCATCCACCCCTACGAGCTGTCCGGGACGCCGGCGAAGGCAGAGATCAGGTTCATCGTTCGCGACTTCGACGACGAGCTGCTCGAGCGCCATGTCGCGCTCCTTGAGCAGACCGCGAGGCAGGTGACGGCGGCCGAGCCGCGTGCCCGCCTCGACGTCTCCGTGCGCGAGCAATACCGCAACATGAGGCGCGTGCTGAGCGCGGTGCCGAACGTGACCGACGCCGCCGAAGCCGCCATCCGGGCAGAGGGGATCGAACCGATCCGCCGGCCGATCCGGGGCGGCACCGACGGCTCCAGGCTGAGCGAGATGGGGCTCCCGACCCCGAACATCTTCACCGGAGGGCACGAGTACCACTCGGTCCGCGAGTGGGCCTCCGTGCACGACATGGCAGCGGCCGCGGCGGTCGTCGTGCGCCTCGCGGAGGTCTGGTCGCGGAACGGCGATGCAGGCTAGCTCCCCCGGCTCGCTTGCCTCGCTCGACGGCGCGGTGATGCTCGCCTCCGAGGCGACGATCCCCGCCACCGACGAGGGACTGATTCGCGGCGACGGCGTGTTCGAGGTGATCCGGCTGCACGACGGACGCCCGTTCGCCCTCGACCGCCATCTGGCTCGGCTCGAGCACTCGGCGGCGAATCTACGTCTTCCGCTCGACCTCGAGGCGGTCAGAGCCGACGCCTGGCGGCTCCTCGCCCAGGCCGGCGCGAGTTCTGAGGACGAGCTGCTGCGGATCGTCGTGACGCGCGGCGGACGTCGACTGCTGCTGACCGAGCCGATGCCGGCCGTTCCGGAGATCGTGCGGCTGGGGTCGGTGACGTACGCCCCCACCCGGATCCTCGACGGCGTCAAGTCGCTGTCCTACGGCGCGAACATGCTCGCCGGCCGGCTGGCGCGCGAGCGGGGGTACGACGAGGCGCTGCTCGTCACCCCGCACGGCCGCGTGCTTGAGGCGCCGACGAGCTCGATCTTCTGGATCAAGGACGGCGAGCTGATGACCCCTCCGCTCGACGAGCACATCCTCGCGTCGATCTCACGGGCGATCGTGATCGAGGCCACCGGCGCCGCCGAACGGTCCTGCACGCTCGACGAGTTGACCCGGGCCGACGAGGCCTTCCTGGCCTCGACGACGCGGGAGGTGCGAGCGGTCTCGGCGATCGACGAGCGCACGTTCGACGCTCCGGGCCCGGTCACGGCGCGGACGGCAGAGGTCGTCCAGGCGCTCGTCGCCAAGCAGCTTGACGCAGAGATGGAGCAGCTCGAGGCTGAGCGGCGCCGGCCGGACCGCGACGTTCGATGAAGATCGTCACGGTGATCGGGAACCGCCCGCAGTTCATCAAGGCGGCGGCGGTCTCGCCGCGGCTGCGCGAGCGCCATGAGGAGCTGCTGATCCACACTGGCCAGCACTTCGACGACGAGCTGTCGGCGGTGTTCTTCGCCGAGCTCGGACTGCCGGCGCCGGACCGCGAGCTCAAGATCGCCCTCGGGTCGAACAGCTCTCAGACCGCGCGGATGCTGAGCGCGATCGAGCCGGTCCTCGGTGAGGAGACGCCCGATGCGGTGCTGGTCTACGGCGACACGAACTCGACGCTCGCCGGCGCGCTCGCCGGCGCCCAGGCCGGCGTCCCGGTCGCGCACGTCGAGGCCGGCATGCGCTCGTTCGACCGCTCGATGCCCGAGGAGCTCAACCGCGTGCTGAGCGACCACGCTGCCTCGCTGCTGCTGTGCTCCTCCGAGGTCGCGGCCGCGAACCTGCGGCGAGAAAACGTGAACGGGACTGTCGAGGTCGTCGGCGACGTGATGGTCGACGTCGCGCTGACGATGCAGCCGCGCGCCCGCGAGCGCATCGATCTGATCACCGCGCGTGGGCTGACGCCCGGCGAGTACGTGCTCGCCACCGCGCATCGGGCCGGGAACGTCGATGATCCTGAGCGCCTGGGGATGCTCGTTCGCCTGCTCGGCGAGATGCCGCTGCCGGTTGTGTTCGCGCTCCACCCGCGCACCCGCAGCCGACTCGCCGCGGCAGGTCTGCTGGCCGAGCTCGAGCGCTCGGACCGTGTCCTCTTGACCCCGCCGCTCGGCTATGTCGAGCTCACCGCGCTGCTGTGCCACGCCCGCGCGGTCCTGACCGATTCCGGCGGCCTGCAGAAGGAGGCGTACCTCGCCGGCGTGCCGTGCATCACGCTTCGGAAGAACACCGAATGGACCGAGACCGTAGAGGGCGGTTGGAACACGCTGGTCGATCTGGACGTCGGCGCCGCGCTGCGAGCGCTCGAGCGCGATCCGCCCTCGGAGCGCCCGCCGCTGTACGGAGATGGTTTCGCCGGAGAGCGCGTCGTGTCGGCTCTTACACTCCAGCTCCGATGAGGCGCCGCTCGCTGTGAACGAGGACTCGCTTCGAATCGCCGTCGTCGGGCTCGGCTACTGGGGACCGAATCTGGCCCGCAACTTCGCCGCGATCCCGGGTTGCGAGCTGGCGTGGTGCTGCGATCCCTCGCCGGAGGCGCGCGAGCGCATCGCCGCGAGCCTCCCCCAGGCGCGCATGACCGGAGACCTCGCCGAGGTGCTCGCCGACGACACGCTCGACGCGGTTGCGCTCGCGACCCCGGTGGTGAGCCATGCCGACCTCGCGGTGCGCGTGCTGGAGGCCGGCAAGCACTGCTTCGTCGAGAAGCCACTGGCCCAGTCGGTCACGGACGCCGAGCGGGTGGTGGCGGCGGCGGACGCGTGCCATCGGGTGCTGATGGTGGGGCACCTGCTCGAGTACCACCCCGGCGTGCAGCAGCTCAAGCAGCTGACCGACTCCGGCGAGCTCGGCGACCGGATCTACTACATCTACGGCAACCGGCTGAACCTCGGGAAGCTCCGCGCCGACGAGAACGCGCTCTGGAGCCTCGGCGCGCATGACGTGTCGGTCGTGCTGTACCTCGCCGACGAGGAACCCTGGGAGGTCGTCGCGCACGGCGAGTCGTACCTGCAGGAGCGGGTCGAGGACGTCGTGTTCTGCTTCATGCGCTTCCCGTCGGGGCTGTCTGCGCATCTGCACCTGTCGTGGCTCGACCCTCACAAGGAGCGCCGGTTCACGGTCGTCGGCTCGCGTAGGATGGCGACGTTCGACGACATGGCGCGTGAGGGGAAACTGAGCATCTTCGACAAGGGGTTCGACCAGGTCTCGCGCGGCTACGGCGAGTACATCACGAGGACGGGCGGCATCGTCTCCCCCCAGATCCCGAATGTCGAGCCCCTGCGGATCGAGTGCGAGCACTTCGTCGATAGCGTTCGCCACGGGCGCCGGCCGCGCTCGGACGGCGCGAGCGGCCTGCGCGTCGTGCGCGTGCTCGAGGAGCTTCAGCGTTCGCTCGACGCGTCGGCGCGCGCCCCCCGCGTCGCTTCGACCCCCCGATAGACAAGGAGACCGCGATGGAGACCTGGGACGTCAGCGCGCTGGAGATCGAGTCTCACCATCCGCAAGTGCTGCGCTCCGATGCCGAGACCCGCGCGATCGCGATTCAGCTGCCCGCCGGTGAGCAGCTCCAGTCTCACCAGGTCCACGAGCGCACGTACATGATCGTCGTCGCGGGCGAGGTCCAGATCTCACAGGACGGGGACTCCGTCTCAGGCGGGCCCGGACTGCTCTCGCACTTCGAGCCGAACGAGCGCCGTACGATCGAGGCGATCAGCGACGCCCGGCTGGTACTCGTGCTGGCGCCATGGCCCGGCGAGGGCCACCCGTCGCGGCCGGCGTAACGACCAGCTCAGGCAGGCGCTGAGGCGGCGTTCCCGGAGCCCTCCATCCCGACGCCGGCGTCGGTCCAGATGATCTCGTCGCGGGCCGGGCCGACGCCGATCAGCGCGATCGGCACGCCGACGAACTCCGACACGAACTGCAGGTAGTCGCGAGCCGCCGACGGCAGGTCGGACTCGTCGCGGCACTCGGTCAGGTCCTCGCTCCACCCGGGGAGCTCGACGTAGTCGCCGGCCACGTGGTGGAGCATCGTCTGGTGGTAGGGGAAGTAGTCGAACTCCGCGCCCTCCGGGCCCCGGTACCGGGTGCACACGCACAGCCGCTCGAAGCCTGAGAGCACGTCGAGCTTCATCACCGCCAGCGCCGTCAGCGAGTTGATCCGGGCGGCGTAGCGCAGCGCGACCAGGTCGAGCCATCCGACCCGCCGGGCGCGGCCGGTCGTCGTGCCGTACTCGCCGCCGCGCTCGCGAATCTCGTCGGCGATGTCGCCGTCGAGCTCGGTCGGGAACGGCCCCGCGCCGACGCGTGTTCCGTAGGCCTTGATCACTCCCCAGACCTCGTCGATGTCCTTGGGCCCGACGCCGGCGCCGACGCATGCCGCTCCCGCCACCGGATTGGACGACGTGACGAACGGATAAGTCCCGTGGTCGATGTCGAGCATCGCGCCCTGCGCGCCCTCGAACACCACCGTCTGACCCGCGTCGAGCCGCTCGTGCACGAGCCGCACGGTGTCCGCGATGTAGTTCGCCATCCGGTGCCCGTAGGTCAGGTACTCCTCGGTGATCGTCTGCAGGTCGAGTCGGGGGTCCTTCGCGAACGGGCGCAGCGACAGCCGCTTGGGCTCGAGCGCCGCGACGATCTTCTTCTTGAGGATCTTCTCGTCGAGCAGGTCCTGCACGCGGATCCCGAGCCGTGCCGCCTTGTCGGCGTAGCACGGGCCGATCCCGCGCCGGGTGGTCCCGATCTGCAGCTTGCCGAGCTTCGCCTCGCCGGCATGGTCGAGCATCATGTGGTAGGGCATGATCAGGTGGGCGTTGGCCGAGATCCGCAGCGATCGGGTGTCGACCCGGCGCCGGCGCAGCTCATCGAGCTCGTCGGTCAGCACCCGCGGGTCGACCACCACGCCGTTCCCGATCACGCACAGCGTGTCCCTGTGCAGGATCCCAGACGGGATGAGGTGCAGCTTGAACGTCTGCCGGCCGCGCACGATCGTGTGCCCGGCGTTGTTTCCGCCCTGGAAACGCACGACCGCATCGGCCCGCTCGGCGAGCAGGTCGGTGACCTTTCCCTTGCCTTCGTCGCCCCACTGGGCGCCGACTAATACGATTCCGGGCATCGACGAAGGAGTGTACGCACGGCATGGGCGGTAGCCGCGCAGAGGCGGCTCCGGTAGCCGCTGCCCGACCGCGCGCGGCGAGTTCGGGCACCCCCGGCGTTCCCGGGCCTGGCCCGATTCCGACCCCGCCGGCACCGGCGCCTCCCTCGCCCGGACCCGATCCCTCGCCTCCGACGCCGTCGCCCGAGCCCTCGCCGCTGCCGCCGCGGCCCGGTCCGCAGATCTGAGCCGCCGGCGAGGGGAGCGCGTTAGCGGTCTCCGGCCCCGACCAGCTCGATCCGGTTTCCCCAGGGGTCGGCCGTGTAGAACCGCCGCGTGCCCGGGATCGCGGCGTCCCACGTGATCGTGTAGCCCGCGGCAGCGAGCCGCTCGGCGAGTCGATCGAGGTCGGCCGCGCGGACCAGCAGCGCCGGATGCGCCTTGCTCGCCGGCGCGAACGGGTCGGCGATGCCAACGTGAAGCTGGCGGTTGTCGCCGCAGGAAAACCAGACGCCGCCGCGGCCGCGGAGCGTGTCGGGCTTGCGGAGCTCGGCCATGCCGAGCAGCGTGCCGTAGAACCGCCTCGCGTCCCCCTCGCCCCCGGCCGGCGCGGCGACCTGGACGTGGTCGAGTCCGATCGGCGCCACCGGAACGTCCGTCACCGGTCGATCATCGCATGGCCTTAGATGCCCGCCCGGCGCGCGCGGTAGCTTCTAGCCATGACGGACGAGCACAAAACCGAGGAGCTCAAGGTCATCCAGAGCGAGCGGGAGGTGGCCGAGCGCGAGCAGGCCGATTCGTCGCTCGACGAGGACGAGGCGGCCCAGCACGAGCGCCGCGCCGACAAGGCGCGCTATCTGAAGGAGAAGCTCGAGGAGCGGGCGGAGTCCGAGCGCCAGCTGGACGATTGACGCCGACCGTTCACGCCGTGCGGAGATCCATCCGGCGGTCCTGGCCGAGCACCGGCACCACATCGCATATCTCGACTAGGCGCGACACCGTGCGCTCGGTGATCTGCTCGGAGAGCTGGTCAGGGTCAAGGTTGGTCGTGATCAGCATCGAGCGCTGGTCCTCATAGCGCGCGTTGACGATCGAGTACAGCTCCTCGAGCACCCAGTCCGTGGTCCTCTCGGCGCCGACGTCGTCGACGTGCAAGAGGTCGACGGCGGTCAGCCGGTCGAGCAGGTCGACGTGCGAGCGCTCGGCTCGGTGTGTGTCGCGGATCTCGTTGAGCAGGCGGGGCAGCGAGTAGATCGCCACCGAGCGGCCCGCCTTCAGCGCCGCCTTGGAGACCAGCATCGCCAATGTCGTCTTGCCGGTCCCGACCCGGCCCATGAACCACAGGCCGCGTCCCGCGTCCAGCTGCTCATCGATGGTGTCCGCGAACCGCCGGGTGGCCGCGACCACGGCGGGCGGTTCGATCTCGGTCACCGGATAGCGCTCGAACGCCACGTCTTGGTAGCGCCGCGGGATCACCGCCGACAGGCTGCGTGCCTTGCGCAGCGCGATGACCTGCCCGCGGCACCGGCAGTCGTAGGCGGTGTTCGTCGCCTCGTCGACGACGAGCCCGCTGCCGTCGCAGCTATCGAACGGGCACCCGCTCATGCCGCGCCCGCCGCCGGCCTGACCCCTACCCCGCTCATGCCGCGCCCGCCGCCGGCCTGACCCCTACGCCGCTCACGCCGCGAACCGCTCGCCGGCGTAGTTCATGAACTTCGGGTACTCCTTCTGGAAGGTCAGCACGACGTCGCCGACGGGTCCGTTACGGTGCTTGGCGATGATGATGTCCGCCTCCCCGGGCCGCTCGGAGTCCTTGTCGTAGTACTCCTCGCGATAGATGAACATCACGAGGTCGGCGTCCTGCTCGATCTGGCCGCTCTCGCGAAGGTCTGACAGGATCGGCCGCTTCTCGCCACCGCGCTGCTCGACCGCGCGGCTCAGCTGCGACAGCGCGATCACCGGGACGCCCAGCTCGCGGGCCAGCGACTTGAGCCCGCGGGAGATCTGGCCCACCTGCTCCACGCGGCTCTCGACCCGGCCTTCATGGCGCATCAGCTGGAGGTAGTCGATGATGATCAGGCCGAGGCCGTCTTCGAGCTGATGGTGCAGGCGACGCGCCTTGGCGCGCACCTCGAGCACGCCGGTGTCGCTCGAGTCGTCGATCCACAGCGGCGCGCCCGACAAGCGCTGACATGCGTCCAGGATCTTCGGCCAGCGGTTCTCGGCCACGCGGCCCTTGCGGAGCTCTTCGCCGCGGATCCGGGCCTGGGAGGCGACGAACCGCTGCGCGAGCTCGGACTCGGACATCTCGAGTGAGAACAGCGCGACCGCGCTCGGTCGCTGCGCCGGGTGCCCGACCCCGAGCACCGCGTTCTCGGCGACGTTCGCGACCAGCGCCGACTTTCCCATCGACGGCCGCGCGGCGATGATGATCAGGTTGCCGGGCTGAAAGCCGCCGGTGAGCTCGTCAAGGTCCTTGAAGCCCGACGGCGTGCCGGTCAGCGGCGTCTTCGCGTTCGACAGCCGGTGGAGCTTGTCGGTCTCCTGGTCGAGGATCTCGGCGATCGGTCGGAACTTCTTCTGGCGGTCGTCGTGCGCGACCTCGAGCACCGAGCGCTCGGCCCGCTCGACCAAGTCGCGCGGCGGCGCCTCGCGCCCCAGGACGCTGGCCTGGATCTCGTACGAGGTGGTGAGCAGCGCCCGCAGCTGGGCGTTGTCGCGCACGATCTGCCCGTACTCGCGGGCATGACCCGCGGCCGGCACCCAGCCGGCGAGCTCGTCGATCGTGGCCGGCCCGCCGATCTCCTCGAGCTTGCCGTGCTGGCGGAGCGTCTCCGCGACCGTCAGATGGTCGATCTTCCGGTCGTTCTCGTACAGCGCCATCATCGCCGCGAACACCGCGCCGTGCTGCTCGCGGTAGAAGTGATCGGGCCGCAGGTGCTGCTCGACGAGCAGCGCGTGCAGGTGGCGTTCGTCGAGCAGGACGGCACCGAGCACCGACTTCTCGGCCTCCAGATTGTGGGGCGGAACGGCGATGGTCTGGACGGCGCTCATGCTCGATCCGAGTCTAAGTTCGAGGCAGGCGTCCTCGCCCGAAGCGTTCCCGCAACCAGCGAGGACTTCCGAGGAGGCCGAGATCCAGGACTGTCGGCGACCGGCTCAGCCGGGCGCCGGGAGCGGCCGGCTAGGCCGCCACCACCATCGTCTTGACCGTCGCCGTCACCTCGTCGGTGACCTCGACGACGACCATGTACGTGCCCGTGTGGCGAATCGGGTCCTCGAGGTGGATCTTGCGCCGGTCGATCTTGATCCCGCGCGCATCCCGGATCGCGTCCGCGATGTCCTGGGTGGTTACCGACCCGAACAGCCGACCGTCGTCGCCCGCCTGCTGGGGGATCGTGAGCACGGTGCGCCCCAGCGTCGCGGCGCTGTCCCGGGCGCGGTCCTCGGCCTCCTGCACGGCGCGCTCCGCGTCGTCCCGTCGCCGCTTCGCCGCCTGGATCGAGGCGGTCGTCGCCGGCTCGGCCAGCTTGCGCGGCAGCAGGTAGTTGCGCAGGTAGCCGGCCGACACGTCGATGACCGTGCCTCGCTCGCCGAGCGTGTCCACGTCCTGGAGCAGGATCGCCTGGGGCATCAGCGGCTCTCGGTCCTAGCGATCGCGGTCGCGGTCGCCTCGACCGCCGCGTTCGCTGCGTTCGCCGCCCGCGCCCTCAGCCACATAGGGCAGCAGCGCCAGTTCACGCGCCCGCTTGACGGCGCGCGCCACCTGGCTCTGGTGGCGCCGACAGGCCCCGGTGATCCGGCGAGAGCGGATCTTGCCGCGCTCGGAGATGAACCTGCGCAGCATCGAGAGGTTCTTGTAGTCGACCTGGTCGACCTTGTCGCGGCAGTACGGACACGGCTTGCGGCGGGAAGAGGTTTGGGTGCCCTTCCGGTCGCGCCGCCGAACCGGCCGCCTACGCTGCTTTGCCAATCTCGATCACCTGCTCGCTTGCTGTATCAGCCTCAGTCGATTTCCTAGAACGGAATGTCGTCGTCGGACACTCCGGCGCCCACCGGGGCGGCATCGAAATCGCTGGTGTCGGCGGGGATGTCGCTCTCAGCGGCGCGAATGCCGCTCGAGTAACCATTCCCGTTCCCGTTACCAGCGTCGTCGCGGCCGCCGAGGAATTGGACGTTGTCAGCGATGATATCGACGGATTGCCGCTTTTGTCCCTCTACCTCGTACTCGCTCCACTCGAGCCGACCGTCGATCGCGACCGGCCGGCCTTTCTTGAGGAAGTTCCCGCAGCTCTCGGCCTGGCGGCCGAACACGGTGACTCCGAAGAAGTTGGCCTTCTCCTCCCAGTCGCCGCCGGCGTTCCGGCGACGCGTGTTGACCGCGAGCCTGAGCTTGCAGATCGCCAGTCCGTTCGGAGTGGTGCGCGTGTCCGGGTCCTTGGTCAGGTTCCCGGTCAGTACGACGCGGTTGATGTTCATACGAAGCTCCTTTCCAGAGCGCTTTGAAAGCTCATGGCCGAGTCTAAGCGCGCCTCAGGCGGCAACCTCCGCGCTTCCCGGAAAATGGACAGACAAGTTCCAGATTGCCGGTTGCCCCGTATCAGAGCGTTGCAATTCGGTTGAAAAACGGACCCAAACGAGCCCCGTGCCGGACCGAGGCCGCTAGGCCTCCGTCGCCGGCTCGGCGCTGCCGGCGCTGCCGGCACCACCGGCACTGCTGGTGCCACCGGCGCTGCTGGCACCACCGGCGCTGCTGGCCGCCGGCGCGGCCGTCGCCACCACGGGCGGCGGCGAATCCGGTGCCGCGGGCGTGCCCGGGATGTTCTTGATCACCCGGAAGCGGACGACGCCGTCGGTGATCCGGAGGTCGTGTGAGAGAGGCTCGATCAGGGTCGGCGGAGCCTTGAACTGGAGCAGGTGGTAGTCAGCGTCCGGCTGGTGGTGGATCCGGTAGGCGAGCGGGCGCTGGCCCCAGTCGTCCTTGCGCTCGATCGAGCCGTCGGCCGCGGTGATCCTCGCCTCGACGTCGGTGAGGATCTTCGTACGGTCCTCCTCGGGCGCGGCCGGGGAGAGCAACAGCATCAGGTCGTAAAGGGGGGGTTCTGCCGCCATGAGTGATCGCCTACGGGGAAGCGGCGGTCGACTATAGCGACTGGCCGGCAATCCGCAGGCTGTCAGCGGCGATCGGCGGCCTCGCAGACGGCGACCGGACGCGGGCTCGCAGACGGCGACCGGACGCGCCGGCAGATGGCGACCGGGCAGGCCGTCAAACGAGCGAGCTAGCGTTGGCGCGATCGTGGCTGCCAAGCACCTCCCGACCCTCGAGTTTCCCGACCGCGCTGGTTGGGAGCGGTGGCTCGACGCCAACCACGAATCGTCGGGCGGCGTATGGCTGAAGATCGCCAAGCAGGGGTCGGGCGCCACCACGGTCACTTACGCCGAGGCGCTCGAGGACGCGATTCGCCACGGCTGGATCGACGGGCAGAAGGCCCCCAGCGACGGGACCTTCTGGCTCCAGCGCTTCGGCCCGCGCGGCCCACGCAGCAAGTGGTCGCAGGTCAACCGCCGCAAGGCCACCGATCTGATCGAGCAGGGCAGGATGAAGCCAGCCGGCGTCGCGCAGGTGGAGGCCGCCAAGCAGGATGGTCGCTGGGAGGCCGCCTACGCGCCACAGAGCACGGTGACTGTGCCCGACGACTTCCAGCGCGCCCTCGACGCGAATCCGAAGGCCAACGAGTTCTTCGCCACGCTCAAGAGCTCAGAGCGCTACAGCTTCCTGTACCGGATCCACGACGCCAAGCGCCCCGAGACACGGGCCCGCCGGATCCGGGACTACGCGGCGATGTTGGCCGAGGGACAGACGATCCACGGCCGGCCGGACGGGTCGCGATCTAGCTGAGGCGGAGGCTGCGGCGCCCGCCCGGGCACTCGCGCCCAGGCGGGTGGGAGGTCGACCACGGGCCGGAAGCGCGCGGTGCGACCGGGTGGGTGTGCAGCCGCAGTTACCCCTGTCCCTTGCGGCTGATGTCAGCCAGCTGCTCGTCGATCCAGTCGCCCGGGTTGCGTGCGGTCACGACCGACCGCAGCCCCGCCAGCCGCTGCTCGCGTTCCTCGATCGGCATCGTCAATGCGGCGTGGATCGTGTCCGCGAGCTGCTGGATGTCGAACGGGTTGACCGACAGCGCGTGGTCGCCGAGCTCCTCGTGCGCGCCGGTGTTCTCGGACAGGATCGACACGCCGGCGCGCTCGTTGACCATCGGCCCCTCCTTGGCGACGAGATTCATGCCGTCGAACATCGCATTGACCATCAGCACGTCGTAGTGCTTGTAGGCGGCCACGGCCTCCTCCAGGTCGTCGCGGAGCTTCAGCTGGATCGGCATCCAGTCCGGCGAGCCGTGGCGATGGTTGACGACCGCGACCACGGCCTCGATCCGCTCCAGGTATTCCGCGTACTCGGGCACGTCCGTCCGCGACGGCATCAGCTGGGCGATGAACGTCACCCGCTCGCGAAACTCCGGGTGTTGCTCGAGGAACAGATCGAACGCCCCGAACCCGCGCAGGACGTTCTTCGAGAGATCGGCCCGGTCGACGCGCAGGATCAGATGGTCACGGCGCCGGCGCAACAGCTCGCCCTCGAACTCGCGCACCCGGTCACGACCGGCGACGGCCTGCACGGCCCGAGCGTCGATCGGCAGCGGATAGGACCGGACCCACACCTCCCGATCGTCGACATGCACGACGCCGCCCTCGTGATCGACCTCGAGCCCGAGCAGGTCCTCGCAGCACTGCAGGAAGTTCCGGCGGTAGGACCGGGTGTGGAAGCCGATGATGTCGTTGGACAGGATCCCGTGGTAGATCTCCTCGCGCATGACCGTCGGCAGCACCCGCCAGGAATCCGACTGCGACCAGGGGATGTGCACGAAATGGGTCATGAACACGTCGGGGCGGACGCGGCGGATCAGCCCCGGGAGCGTGTACAGGTGGTAGTCGTGGACCATCACGACCGGCCGCTCGAGCCCCTCGATCTCCTCCATCACGGCCCGAGCCAGGTCCTCGTTGACGGCGTTGTAGCCGAACTCGAACGCCTCGGTCTCGTTGCGGCGGATGTCCGGAGCGTTCGACAGGTCCCACAGGTAGTGCTGGATGAACCACAGCATTGGGTTCGCCGTGATGTTGTAGAAGCGGTCGTAGGCGTCGGGGTCGGACGCGACCAGCTTGACCCGGTATTCGCCGCCTCCCGGGGCCTGCACGGTGAACGGCTTGCGCTCGTTCTTCTCGGCCGCGGCCGCGTCCTCCTCGGTCATCGCCGACGCGATCCAGGTCACATCGCGATGGGTGGCGAGGCCGATCAGCGCGGTGACCAGGCCTCCGGTCCCGCGCTTGATCTCGCCATCGGGCCCGAAAGTCACCGGACCCCGATTGGAGACGAGCACCAGGGGCGGATCCGAGGACACCGCTCAGACCTCGAGCTGTTCGAACAGCTCTAGCCAGTCGCGCAACAGCCGCGGCATCAGGAACCGGCGGCGGACCGCCTCCTTGCCGGCGAGTCCGAGTCGCCTGCCGAGCCCGGGATCCTGGAGGATCTCGAGCGACCGCTGGGCGCACTCCTCGACGCTCGACACCAGGAAACCGGTTTCCCCGTCGGACACCTGCAAGGGAATACCCCCGACGTTGCCGCCGATCAGCGGGCGTCCCTTCCAGATCGCCTCGGTGACCGTTAGCCCGAAGCCCTCGCGGGTGGACTTCTGGATCACCACGTCGCAGTGGGACTGGAACGCATTGACCTCGATTGCCCCCACGTTATTCAAGTTGTTCAAGATGTGGATGTCGGGGTCGCCCTGGGCGTGGGCGACAGTGGCGTTGAAGTAGTCCCACCCCTCGGGGTCGTCGGTGGCCATCGAGCCGACCAGCGCGAGCTGCACGTCGGGGAGCTGCTCCTTGACGATCCGGTACGCGTCGATCACCCCGAGCGGGTCCTTCCAGGGATCGAAGCGCGACACCTGGCACAGCAGCGGCCGGTCGACGTCGATCCCGAACTGCTCGCAGATGTACACCGCGTCCTCGGGCGAGAACGCCATGTTCTTCGGCGCCAGCGGGTCGATCGCCGGCGGGATGATGTGGGCGCGGCCGTCGATGTCCGCCGGGACGTACTTGCGCATGTGGAACACCGCCGCCGGATAAGGATCCAGAGACGGCAGCAGCCGGGCGAGCGTGTCGGGGTTCGGGGTCGAGAGATCGATGTGACAGCGCCACACCCACCGCCGCGACTTCTCGGGCACCAACGACATCAGCGCGGCCGGCTGCGGGTCGTGCACGATGCACACGTCCCACCCGTCCGACATCTCGCGTGCGTTGATCGCGTTGTAGTCCTGCCACGTCCGCCACTGGTCCTCGCTGAGGTCCTGGGGGTTGCCCTGGAGCGCGTTGTGCATCACCTTGGTCGCGTTGAAGAACTCCTCGCGCCCGTAGATCACCTGCCACTCGGCCTGGAGCCCGACGTCGATCATCAGCGGCACGAGCGTGTACAGGATCTCCGACACGCCGCCCCCGAACGCGGTGGCGGACAGGTGGAGGACCCGTTTCCCCTTCATTCGCTCGGCGCGCTCGCGAACCTCGTCGGCAAGGGCGCGTCCGACGATGCTCGCGTAATCGTTTAGATGCTTGTGCGGGACCGAAACCGGTTGCAGCATGGCTGAGCAGGATGGACGAGACCGGCCGGACCATATCGGTCGCGGATCACGGACACGCGCTCACGCGCCCATCGCCTGCAACCGGGCGACTCCCAGATCCACCGCTCGGACCAGTTGCGCGTGTAGCCGAGCGTTTGCGGCGCAGATCGACGACATCTGGAACTCGTGGCCGGAGCCGAGCAACCGGTAGCGGCCGAGCGGCTCGCCCCAGCCGTCGCTGACAACCCCGCCGGCCTCGGTCAGGCACAGCCACGGCGCCGCCAGGTCGTACGGCGAGTTGTTCAGCACCTGGCCGCCGCCGATTCGCTCGAACTCCGCGCGCATCCCCGGGACCTCGTCGATCATCCGCGAGCCGACCTCGACCACGGCGTCGAACTGCCCGGTCACGATCCGCGTCATCGCGAATGCCTGCGAGCCGAGCTCGAACGTCCCGCCTCCGACCGACGAGGCATCGATCAGATCGCCCAGCACCTCGGCAACGGCACGCACCGGCCTCCCCCGGAACCCATACCCCCAGAACATGCGCCCCGCGTCGGCAGCCGCAGACAACCGCACCGGCCGCGTGGACTCGACGCCCGCCCCCCGCACGGCCAGGTACCAATCGCCCGACTTGATCTCGACCACGCAGCCGATCTGCACGTCGGCCATGGTCGGTGCGCCGTTCCCGATCGGCGCGAGCGCCACCGCGACACACGCCGACTCGAGCCCCGCCATCGCCGGCCGAGTCCCGTCGATCGGGTCGACGATCAGGACGTCGACGGCGTCCGGAGGTGCGACCAACCCGCGATCCTCCGAGTAGAACGCCATCCGCGGGGCCCGCGAGGCCACGTACTCCTCGAGAAAGGCCTCCGCGACCTCGTCGACCGCAAACGTGACGTCGCCACCCGCGCCGTCGCCGGCCACGGCCCGCCCGGCGTGCGAGCCGAGCTCGGGTAACACCACAGACCGCAGCGCCAGCGCCAGGTCGAGCACGAGCCCCCGCTGATCCGAAGCCGAGACCACGAAACCTCAGGCCGGGATCTCGAGCGTGAACGCCGTGTCACCCGGTCGCGAGTCGACCGACAGGCGGCCGGACATGCGCTCGGCCAGCTCGCTCGCGATCGCCAGCCCGAGCCCCGATCCCTGGGCATCGTCGGCGGTGTAGAACGGCTCGAAGATCCGCGACAGCGCCTGCGGATCGATTCCATCCCCGTCGTCGCGGACCACCAGCCGGACCGCCTGGTCAACCCGGCGCGCGGTGACGGCGATTCGCGTCCCGGGCGGCGTGTGGGCGAGCGCGTTGTCGAGCAGGATGCGCATGATCTGTGCCACCCGGACCGGGTCGCACAACGCCTCGATTCCGCCGGGTCCCACCCGCAGCTCGAGATGCGAATCGTGCTGGGCGAGCGAAGGCTCGAACTCACCCGACACCGACCGGGTCAGCTCGCCGAGGTCGACCTGCTCGGGCCGGAGCTCGAGCGACCCCGATTCCAGACGCGACAAGTCCAACAAGTCAACCGAGAGCTTGCGGAGCCGTTCCACCTGGTCTCGAACCTGCTCCAGGAAGCGCGCCCGAGTCTCCGGATCGAGATCGGGATCCTCGAGCAGCTCGACGAATCCTCCCAAGGAGAAGATCGGGGTGCGCAGCTCGTGCGACGCGGTCGCGATGAACTTCTTGCGCGCTGACTCGAGTTGCGAGAGCTGGCGCTGCATCTCGTTGAATGCCACCGCGAGCTGCCCGATCTCGTCGTTCGAGTCGACCGGGATCGGCTGCGCGAAGTTCCCCGCCGCGACCTGCTCGGCCGCGAGCTCGAGCCGCTTGACGCGCTGGGCCAGGGCGCGCGCCATCAGGTAGCTGCCGACGAGCGCGAGCAGCAGCGCGATACCGCCGGCGACGAGGATCTGGTGGCGGACGGTGGCGACCGTGCGCACGATGTCCGACGCCGGCGAGGAATAGACGATGACCGCGGCCACGCGACCGTGGAACGCGACCGGGTATGCCGCCTCGGCGACCGTTCCGGCCCCGGTCTCCTGGGTGCCCGTGACCATCCGCGCCGACGCGACCGCCCGGTTCGCCACGTCCAACGACAGCGCCGCCGTGGCCGACCGCCGGCTCGAGTCGGCCAGCGCGGACAGCACGGCCCCGGACGGGACGTGGTTGACGAGCAGCAGCGTCACGCGGTCGCCGGTGGCGAGCGCCGCGGCGTTGACATGCGTCTGCACGACCGACAGCGAGTCGTTGCTGCCCACGGTCTGGGCGATCGGGCTCGAATGGCGCTGGGCGTCGGCCATCAACTCGGACAGCTGATCGGAGAGCAGGCGCGTCTGCAGACCGGGGGCGACGTACACGTAGAGCGCTGCCAGGGCGAGGAACGTGATCGCCGCGCACACGAGGGCGAGGCGATTGCGGAGTGAGAGCGTCACGCGCCGACGCGGTCGAGACTGCTTGGCCCGGTCGCCCGTCAGCGGCGCCGCTCGCTCACCGACCGTCCCCGTCCCCGTCCCCGTGGCGGCCACGAGCGAGCTACTCCTCCGTGTCGCGGAACCGGTAGCCGACACCACGCACGGTGAACAGGTACTCGGGTTCCTTTGGATCGCGCTCGAGCTTCTCGCGCAGGTGCCGGATGTGGACGTCGATTGTGCGCGGATCGCGATAGGCGGAGTCTCCCCAGATTCGCGCGAGCAGCATGTCCCGGGTGAATACCCGCCCGGGGGCTCGCGCGAGCGCAGACAGGATCTCGAACTCGACGAACGTCAGCTGCGCTTCACCTCCCCGGACGCGAACCGAGCGCTTGGAGAAGTCGATCCGCATCTCGCCGGTCTCGAGCGGGGTCTCGTCCGGAGCCGTCTCCGCGGGCCGGACCATCTCGGCTCGCCGCAGCGCGGCCTTGATCCGGCTCGAGAACTCGCGCAGCGAAAATGGCTTGGTGATGTAGTCGTCGGCCCCGAGCTCGAGCCCCACGACCTTGTCGATCTCCTCTGACTTCGCGGTCAGGATGATGATCGGGACCGAGCTGCGGCTCCGCAGGCGCCGGCACACCTCGAGGCCGTCGACCTTGGGCAGCATCAGGTCGAGGACCACGAGGTCGAACGCCTGCTCGTCGAAGCGGTCGAGAGCCTGGCGCCCGTCGGTCGCCTGCACGACGTCATAGCCCTCCTTGCGCAGCGGGTACGAGAGCAGCGTCTGAATCGACTGCTCATCGTCCACGAGCAGGATGCGCGCCGAGCGGTCTGCCACTGAGTCCTTCCTGTTTGCAGCAAAAGAGTAGTGGCAGCGAGCGACCGCGCTCGATCGACGTGAGGGTCGCCGGTTACCCTCAGGGGCCAATGCTGGACCCGCGGATCTACAGGACCGGTCTGAGCGTGGTCGCTGTGGCGGTGATCGTGGTGGCGTTCTCGCTCGGCAATCAGCCGGGCCCGCTGACGGCGACGCTCACCCCTGATGCGTTCAACGGGGGCACCGCCTACGCCACGATGGGAACCCTCGCGGCGCAGTACCCCGACCGCCGGCCGGGCTCGGGCGGCGATGAGGGCATCGCCTCATCCGTCGCGCAGTCGTTCGCCGGCGACGGGCTCCAGGTGCAGCGCAGCACGTTCCGGGCGCAGACGGTCGACGGTCCGAAGACGATCGAGACGGTAACCGGCACGCTGTCGGGCCTCAATCCCGGCTCGATCGTGATCGTCGCCCATCGCGACTCGACTCGCGTCGGCGCGCCCGCGGATCTGTCCGGAACCGCGGTGCTGCTCGAGCTCGCGCAGGTGCTGTCCGCGCAGACGCAGCAGCGCTCGGTCGTGCTCGCCTCAACCAGCGCATCGGTCGGCGCCGCGGGCGCGGCGGAGCTCGCGCGACGACTGCCGCAGCCGATCGACGCGGTGATCGTGCTCGGCGACATGGCCGGCACGGACGTCCGGACACCGATTGTGGTGCCGTGGTCTGACTCGACACTGGTGGCGCCGCCGCTGCTGCGCAACACGGTCGCGCAGGCGCTCCAGCAGCAAACCGGGCTGTCCGCGGGCGAGGAGAGCATTGGCGGCCAGTTCCTGCACCTAGCGTTTCCGCTGGCGGCCTCCGAGCAGCGCCCGTTCGCGGCCAGCGGCGAGCCGGCCGTGCTCGTGTCAGCGTCCGGATCGCGGCTGCCGGCGGCCGACGAGCCGACCAGTCAGGGCCAGATCGGCGGGTTCGGGCGCACGGTCCTTCAGACCGTCAGCGCGCTCGAGTCCGGTGGATCGGTGCCGGCGCCGTCCTCGTACATGCGCTGGCGGGGGGAGCTGATCCGCGCGTGGGCGGTCCGGTTGCTCGTGCTGGCGCTGATCCTCCCGGTCCTGGTTGCGACCGTCGACGGGCTGGCGCGGGTACGCCGGCGCGGACACCGGGTCGCGCGCTGGGTGTTGTGGGTGCTGTCGGCCTGCCTTCCGTTCGCGCTCGCGGTGCTCGTGGTGCTCGGCCTGCGACTCGTCGGGGTGATCAACACCGCCCCACCGGGCCCGATTGGCGGTGATGCGCTCACGCTCGGTGGCCGCGCGGCCGCGATCCTGATCGGGCTGGCTCTCCTGCTCGTGCTCGGCGGGGTCGCCGTGTGGTGGTTCGGGCGCCGGATGTGGGCGGGAAGCGCCGCTGCCGAGCCCGCGGCCAACGGCCGCTCGCGGCGCCGGCAGGTCCTGCCCGACGACGCCGCCTCGCCCGGCGCGGCCGCGGCGCTGATGCTGGTCCTGTGCGTGGTGACGCTCGCGATCTGGCTCGAGAATCCGTTCGCGGCGGCGCTGCTCGTCCCCGCCTTGCACTGCTGGATGTGGATCGTCGCCCCCGAGCAGCGGCTGCGGGCGCCGTGGGCCGTGTTGCTGCTCGTGGCGGGACTCGTCCCCGGCGTGCTCGCCGCCCTCTACTACGCGATGGTGATGGGGCTTGGCCCGGCGCCCGCCGCCTGGAATGCTGTGTTGATGCTTGCGGGCGGGGATTTCGGTGTCGTGGCGGCGCTCGAGTGGAGCATCGTGCTCGGCTGCGTGGTCTCGCTCGCGCTGATGATGGTGCGGATCGCCCGCCAGCCCCGCCCGGCCGAGGTTCCGATCACGGTCCGCGGTCCGATCAGCTACGCCGGTCCGGGCTCGATCGGCGCCACCGGGTCGGCGATCCGGCGATGAGATCCCGGGTGCTCAGCGCTCCCGCGGTGGCCCCGCGCCGGGTCGCGGGCCTCCCGCTCCGCCGGCTGGTGCGCGACATCTCGTCGGTGCTGATCATCTCCGGACTGCTGCTCGTGCTCGACGCCGGCGTGACGCTCGTCTGGCAGGAGCCGGTCACGGCGGTGATCGGGCTGATCCAGCAGTCGCGCATCGACAAGCAGTACCTGAGCTTCAAGACTGCGCCGCTCAGCGCCGTCCAGAAGCGCGCGCTCGTGACGCTCCCGAACGACCAGCGGATCTCCTATCTCGCCCGGCGAGAGCAGCACCAGGTCGGCACCGGCGACGCGATCGGCCAGATCTCGATTCCGAAGATCGGGGCGAGCTACACGGTCATCGAGGGGACCGACACGTCGAGCCTCGAGAAGGGGCCCGGACACTATCCCGCGACCGCCTTCCCCGGCCTCGGGCAGACCGTCGCGATCGCCGGGCACCGGACGACCTACCTCGCGCCGTTCCGCCACATCAACGCGCTCAAGCCCGGCGACCGGATCATGGTGACGATGCCCTACGGCCTGTTCACGTACGTGGTCCAGTACCAGAAGATCGTGCAGCCGACTGCCCTGTGGGTGACCAGTAACGTCGGCTACGAGCGCCTGGTGCTGTCCGCCTGCAACCCGCTGTACAGCGCGGCCCAGCGGATCATCATCTTCGCCAAGCTGCAGTCGGTGGTCCCCCTCGGGCCGGCGCGACAGGCCTGATTTCTGGGCCTCGCTGCGCTCGGCATCCATGGGGCCGTGGTACCCCGTCCGGACGCGATCGGCGCGCGATCTGGACGCTCGCGCCGAATGAAGATTGGGGTCCAGACCTTATGCAGCAGGCGGGACGCGCGGTCGATCCACTGGAGTACAGTCCACTGAAGGGATCGGGATGAACGCGGCACATCTGAAAGATCAAATCGAGCGGGGCGAGTACCAGGTTGATCCGGTGGCGGTCGCCGATGCGATCCTGCGCCGGTGGCGCGGCGTCGGCGAGCCGCTGCCCGGCGCTCAGAACGAGTGCTCGAAGCCCGACAGCTCGCCGTCGCCGTCGGTGAATACCACGGCCGGCATCCCCTCGACGACGAAGCCGACCCACGTCAGGTCGGTCCCGAGGCTGCGCGGCCCGCGCTCGCTGTCGAGCATCATCGCGGTCCGCTCCGGCACGCAGGCGCACAACTCGTAGTCCTCGCCGGCGGTCGCCGCAAACGACCGCGGGTCGACGCCGAGCTCGCCGGCGACCTCGGCAACGCCCTCGGCCACCGGAAGCGAACCCAAGAGCAGCTCGATCCGCACGCCGCTGCGCCGCGCGATATGGCCGGCGTCGGTGGCCAGCCCGTCGGACAGGTCGATCATCGCGCGCGCGCCGAGCTCCGCGAGCGCACGGCCGGCCGCAAAGCGCGGCATTGGCCGCGCGTATCGGTCCCGGAGCGCCGCGGCCACGCCGGCTTCGAGCCCCGCGCCGGCAAGTCCATCGAGCACCGCGAGCCCGGCCCCGGCGGCCCCGAGCGCGCCCGTGACCGCCACCCGGTCGCCCGGCCGTGCGCCGTCGCGCGCGACCAGCTCCGCCGGGTCATCGGCCCAGCCCACGACCGTGAACGCCACGGTCAGCGCCGGCGCGCGAGTCACGTCCCCGCCGGCGATCGTGATCCCGATCTCATCCGCCAGCGCACGCGCTCCGCGGACGAGCGCCAGCGCCCGGTCGGAGTCGAACCCGGGGGGCATGCCGAGCGCCAGGTAGGCCTCGCCCGGGCGCGCGCCCATCGCCGCCAGGTCCGACGCGGCCGCCGCCAGCGCGCGGTGTCCGATCTCCTCGGGCGCCAGCTGGCCGGTGCGGAAATGAACCCCGTCGACCATCGCGTCCACCGACGTGACCGCATATCGGCCGGCGCGAACGACCGCGGCGTCATCGCCGATAGAGCGCACCACGCGCGGGCCGGCGCCCGCCAGCACCCGCTCGAGCGCCTCGATCAGCTCGAGCTCGCGCATCGCCGACTCAGCGTGGTAACCGCATCCGGCTCATGGCCGGCGCGCGCTCCGCTTCACGGTTCCAGGAGACCGCTCCGCGCGCGCCGGCGGTCACCACAGCCCAGCATCCGGCTGGGCTATCTATGCCGGTAGACGATCCGCGCACGATCGAGATCGTACGGCGAGAGCTCGACCCGGACCCGGTCGCCGGGCAGGATGCGGATGCGGAAGCGGCGCATCTTGCCGGCCACGTGACCAAGCACGACGCGGTCCATGTTGTCGAGCTTGACGCGGAACATCGCGTTCGGCAGGGCCTCGACGACTTCGCCTTCGAGCTCGACTTTCTCTTCCTTGGGCATGCGTGAAATCCTCTGGATGGGGCCCGCCCACCCGCCCGCCCACCCAGCGCAAGGTCGTCGACCGGGCTCCCGGTTACCGTAAGAGTAGTGGCTATGCTTGCCGCTGGCCTGGTTCCGGTCGGCCGCAGTACGAAAGCGATTTCTCCTGGAGGCCCGTTGTCCGCACTCAAAGACGCGATGAAGAACGAGTACACGAAGCAGATCCTCCGCGCCACCGGCGTGAGGAAGGCATCGCTGGAGCAGAAAAAGACGCCGCATTACCGGATGCCGATGCTCGAGCAGGCCGGCGGCTGGATGCGACTCGACAAATACAAGGGCCCTGAGATCCCCGCCTCAGAGTGGGAGGACCTCACCTACACGACTTATTCCAGCGACCCGACCACGTACTTCGCTCCGATCTCCTCGGCCACCGGTGAGATCGAGCTCAAGGGCTTCTGGGAGTACGGCAAGGCCGACCTCGACGGCGTGTGGACGCCGAACGCCGAGAAGTGCCCGACGATCGTGAAGTGGGTCGAGTCGATCGGCGCGCGCTTCGGCCGCGTCCAGCTGCTGCGCATGTCGGCCAACACCATGCGCGAGTGCCGCTGGGGCCTGCACCTGGACAACAACAACCAGGGCAACCCCGAGAACCAGGGCTGGGTCGTCCGCGTCTGGCTCGAGCTCACCGACGACGCCTCGAGCGCGCTCGTGGTCCGTCCGACCGAGTTCGACCGCAAGGGCGAGGTCAAGATCGCGCTGCCGAAGTATCAGCAGGCCGTGGTCGACTCCGAGCACCTGTGGCACGGCGGGCACCACGCCTCCGACCACGTGCGCTACGCGGTGATCGCGAGCGTCGAGAGCGGTCCGGCGCTCGAGCGCTGGATCGAAACTCAGAAGCCGTAGCCGCGCGCACGTCCCGCGGCGGCACCGCCGCTCCGTCGTCGTTAGCGTCGCTTGCCGAACTTCGTGCGAGGTGCCGGCGCGACCTGGCGCGCGCCAGGTCCCGCGCCGCGCGCCAGCGGCAGCGCGATGATCGTGCCGCTCTCGCTCTGTCAGCCGTGATGGCCGTGGTGGTCGTGTCCGCCGCCCGCGCCGGCACCGGGCGAGTGCGACGGTGGGAGCACCGCGCCGCCGGTCTGCGTCGTGGTCGTCGGCGTCCCGTTCTTGCCCGGCTGGGCGAACAGCGTCGGGTTGTTCAACGCGCTCTGCCCGGTCTGGCCGGGCTGTGTCTGGGGCGGCGCCGGCTCCTTGGCAGACGAATGCGGGCCGGTGAACGCCGTCCCGACGAACGGGTCGGTCGGCTGCGGGAAGTCGCCGCAGTAGCCCTGCGACGCGGCCACCATGAACTGCCTCCAGATCGGAGCGGCGAGCGTCCCGCCGAAGCCGTTGGCCATCTCGATGTTGCCCTGCGGATAGCCGACCCACACCGCCGTCGACAGCTTCGGCGAGTAGCCGACGAACCAGGCGTTGTCGTAGTTCTCCGCGGTGCCGGTCTTGCCGGCGGCGGGACAGCCGTAGTTGGCGGTCGTCCCGGTTCCGCTCTGGATCACGGTCTTCAGGACCTGGGTGCCCTCGTACGCCTCGCCGTCTGAGAACACGCGGTTGTGCGGCGGGCTGCCGAGGTCGACGACCTTGCCGTTCGGGAACACGACCTTGCTGATGACCGTCGTCGGAACGTGCGTACCGCCGTTGGCCAGCGTCGCGTAGGCATCGGCCATCTCCAGCATCGTGCAGCAATCGCTGAGGCCGCCGATCACCTCTGAGGGGTTGCCGGTCAGCTTCGAGGTGATGCCCATCGCGTGCGCGGTTGCGTCGAGCTTGCCGTAGCCGAGATCCTCCGCGAGCTGGGCGAACACCGTGTTATCGGACACGGTCGTCGCCTTCGTGACGTTGATCACGCCCTGGTAGGTCTCCTCGGCGGTGTGCACCGACCAGGTCGGATCCAGCGGATTCCATCCGGCCGGGAGGAACTTCGACGTGTAATAGGTCGAGTTGGGGTCGCCGTCGTAGTCGTGGATGAGCGTCATCAGCGCGAACGCCTTGAACGCCGATCCGGTCTGCCGCTCCGCCTGCACCGGATAGTCGAACTTCGTCTGCGCGTACGTCGCCGAGGAGGCGATCGCGAGCACGTTCCCGTTCGCGGGGTTGACCGCCGCGAGCGCGGCCGCGGGCTGGGCGTCGAGGTTCGCTCCGCCCTCGTGGTCGATGACCGCGGTCAGCGCGTCCTGCTCGAGACGCGGGTCGATCGTCGTGTAGACCTTGAGCCCGCCGGTCTCGGCCTCCTTCAGGCCGAAGCGCTGGATCAGCTGCTGCTCGACGTAATCGAATATGTACGGTTGGCTGTGCTGGATGTAGCGGCTGTTGGGGTGGACCTGGAGCGGCTGCTTCTCGACCGCGGTGGCGAGGCCCTGGTTGATGTAGTGGGACGTCACCATCGCCTGGAGCACCGAGTTGCGCCGGGCCTTCGCGAGCTTGGGGGAGACGAGCGGGTCGTACTGAGTCGGCGACTGCGGCAGCCCCGCGAGCAGCGACATCTGCGCCAGGTTGAGCTTCGACACCGGCCGGTTGAAGAACATCAGCGCGGCCGCGCCGACCCCGACCGCCTCCTCGCCGTTCGAGGTGCCGTACGGGACGGCATTCAGGTACGAGTCGAGGATCCACGACTTCGGGTGCTTGGACTCGAGCTGCTCGGCGAGTTTGGCCTGCACGATCTTGTACTTGAGGTCGCGATGCGTGCGGTAGCCCGGGGGGATGAACATGTTGTTGACGAGCTGCATCGTCAGCGTCGAGGCGCCCTGGAGCGCGTTGCCGTCGCCGAGCAGGTCCTTGACCCCGGCGCGGACGATCCCCTGGTAGTCGAGCGCCCCGTGCTGGTAGAAGCGCCGGTCCTCGATCGCGACCGTCGCCTCTTCGAGCCGCTTGGGGATCTGGTTCGAGGCGGCGAACTCGTACACCGTGTTCGTGCGCACGTAGCCGAGCGGCGACCCGTCGGACGCGAAGATCTCGGTCGGAGGATTGGCGTGCCTGGGGCTCAGCTGGGTCAGGTTCGGGGCCGAGTCGGCGGTCGCGACGACCCAACCGACCGCGAGCAGCGCCGCGATCGCGGCCGCGCACACGCACAGCACCACCGTCATCACCAAGACCCGGCCGACGGGGTGTCCGTGGTTGGACCTGCGGCGGCGCTGTCGTTCGCGTCGGCTCATCGGGGGAGCTACGGGGTGGGCGTTGCCGGTGCGCAGTCGGGGCTCTCGGCACCGGAAACGGGGACCCAGTGTAGCTGGGAGGCTTTTTCGGCCTTCCACCACCGGGTCCTGCTCGGGCCGCGCGTCCGCTGTCATCGGACGTGCCCCGCCCGCCGCCGGATGCCAGACTCGGCGGCGCCTATGCCGGCCGTCGCAGGGACCCCACCGACCGCCCCGACCGCGATCCTCCTGGACGCGCTAGGCACGCTGGTGGCGCTCGAGCCGCCCGCCCCGCTACTCCGGACCGAGCTCGCGCGGCGGTTCGGACTCGAGGTGTCAGCGCGCGAGGCCGCGCAAGCGATCGCCGCCGAGATCGCCTATTACCGCGCCCATCTCGACGATGGCCGCGACGAGCCGGGCCTGCAAGCGCTTCGTCGCCGCTGCGCCGGCGTCCTGCGTGACGCGCTGCCGCCGGCCGGCCTCGAGCTCGATCCGCTCCTCGACGCGCTGCTCGCGTCGCTCCGCTTCACAGCGTTCGCGGATGCCCGCCCCGCGCTCGAGGCCGCCCGTTCGCGTGGGCAGCGGCTGGTGGTGGCGAGCAACTGGGATGTGTCGCTGCACGCCGTCTTGCGGACGCTCGAGCTCGCGCCGCTGCTCGACGGCATCCTCACCTCAGCGGAGGCCGGCGCGCGCAAGCCGGCGCCGGCGATGTTCGAGCAGGCACTGGCGCTCGCCGGCGCGCGTCCCGACGAGGCGATCCACGTCGGCGACAGCCTCGACGAGGACGTGGCCGGCGCGCGCGCCGCCGGAATCGAGCCGGTGCTCGTGCGCCGCGGGCCCGGCCCGGACGTGCCCGGCGTCCGGACGATCTCGAGTCTTTGCGAGTTGGCCGGGCTCGGACTGTCGCGGGCCCTAAGCTGATCTGACCGTGTCGAGCGTCCCTCCGCCGCAGATGACCTCCACGCAGCCGGCGTCCGAGACGGCGCTCGCACGAGGCCCTGATCGCTCCGACGAGCCGCCGTGGCCGGTCTGGACGGCTCCGGCGGCGGTCCTCGTCGGGCTCGTGGTGGGCGTGCTCGGGAGCGTCTTCGTCGCCGGCATCGGACGGGCCGCCGGCTCGACCAGCACGAGTCCTGCCGTGACGCTGATCAGCGATGTCGTGTTCGACCTCGGGTTCGTGGCCACCGCGCTGTACTTCGCGACTTCGTCGGGGACGCGCCGGCCGCGGCCGTCGGACTTCGGCTACCGGCGGATCTCCCTGTGGCTCGGCGTCGGTGCGTTCTTCGCCGCCGGCGCGGGCTATCTGATCGTGAGCTCGGTCTACCAGTCGATCGTCAAGCTGCACGGCACCGACAAGTTGCCGACGGACCTCGGGATCAGCTCGAGCACCGCCGCGCTTGTCGGGGCGGCGATCTTCGTGTGCGTGCTTGCTCCGATCGCCGAGGAGTTCTTCTTCCGCGGATTCATCTTCGGCGCGCTGCGCCGGTGGCACATCAAGATCCACGGGCACCAGATCGGAACCTGGGTGGCGGCTGTGGAGACCGGGATCCTGTTCGGCCTCGCTCACACCGGCTCGGCCGCCGCTCAGTACCTGATCCCGCTCGGGTTCCTCGGGTTCGTGCTGTGCATCGTGCGCTGGAAGACCCGCTCGCTGTACCCGTGCATGGCGCTGCACTCGGTCAACAACTCGATCGCGCTCGGCTACAACGAGCTGCACTGGAACGGGGGCGAGATCGTGGGCCTGCTCGCGGGCTCGCTCGCCGTGATCGCGGCCGTGACGCTCCCGCTCGCGAGCCGCCGCGCGCCCGCGCCGGCGTCCTGAGCGCCGTCCCCGCGCCGGCGTCGTCAGCCCCGGGCACCGCGCCGGCGCCCACAGTCCCGGCCCGGCGCCGGCGTCCTGGGCGGGCCGTCCCCGCGCCGGCGTCCTCAGTCCCGGGCCTGGCCCCGCGCCGGCGTCCTGGGCGCAGTCCCTGCGCCGGCGGACCATCGCAAGGCCGCGCCCGCCCCCGGATCTCATGCAAAACCTGACATTTCGTGCGCCCCGCGGCGACCGTGGCAGGCGGTGCATGTGGGGCGTGCGTGAAATGTCAGGGCCGCCTGATCCGGGCTCGAATGGCAGCTTCTGCAGGTCGCGACCTCGTCGGTGGTCCCGCCAGCGGCCGGTGGCGCCGCGCGCCGCCAAGCCCTCGATCACGCCCGCGCATGGTCGCGATCACCCCCCGGCTGGGAACCCCATCACGCCCGCACACGGTCGCGCGATCACCCGCCGGCTGGGAACCCCATCATCCCCCGGGCACGGCAGCGCGACCACCCCCGCGATGCAACGCGCATTGCGTGAGTTGGCTCACATGATTTACTACGCGGCATGTTGGGGGTGTTTGCCGGCCGGGTAACCGCCACCGCCGCAGTGCTCGCGGCGGTGCTGGCGATATGTGCCGGGCCGGCCGCGGCCGCGAGCCCGCCGACGACCACACAGCCGGCGACCGGCCCGACCTTCGCGAAGCTGACGCTGAGCATTCCCGACGCGTTCCTGGTCAGCCACCAGCTGGTCACGGTGCCCGGGCGAGTCGTGCACATCCACGGCGTCGTGCGGCCGTACGTCGCCGGGCAGTGGGTGCTAGTGCGTGCGTCCGTCGACGGCAAGCAGTTCAAGACCGACCACCTGCGGATCAATCCCGCTCCGGGAGGGAGCACCGGCGAGTTCACCGAGGTGCTGTCGAGTCCCAAGGCCGGCGTGGTCACGGTCCAGGTCGGCCACACCCGCAACGACGCGCTTGCCGGCATGCTCGCCAGCCGGCGGTTCGCCGCGCTCGACGGGAACGCCTCGTTCGGCTCGCGCGGGCTGTTCGTGTCGCTGATCCAGCAGCGCCTGGCCGCGCTCCACTTCTACATCCCGCAGACCGGCGTGTACGACTCCGGCACCGGGCTGGCGATCGATGCGTACCACCGCCTGATGCACTGGGGCACCTCCCAGACGCTCGACGGCCGCACGATCAGCTATCTGCTCGACGGATTCGGCCAGTTCAAGGTCCGCTTCCCGGGCAACGGCCGGCACGCCGAGGGCAATCTGTCGTTGCAGCTACTCGCTCTGACCGACGGCCCGAACGTCGTCGCGATCTACCCGATCAGCTCCGGCAAGCCGTCGACGCCGACGATTCTCGGCAACTTCCGCGTGTACTCGAGGGTGCCCGGCTATCTGCCCGACGGGATGTACTACTCGAACTTCTTCTTCAGCGGCTACGCCATCCACGGCTACAACCCGGCGCCGGACTATCCCGCCAGCCATGGCTGCATGCGGCTGCCGATCGTCGACGCGATCTCGGTGTTCAACTGGCTCGGGATGGGCGACTGGGTCGACGTCTACTACTAGCCGGCTGGCTAGTGGACGCTGGCGAAGCGAGCCAGGTACCCCAGTCCGATCCCATAGGCGAGCAGCGCGAACAGCGTCGGCAGCCCCTCGTCGACCCACGGGTTGCTCGACTTCACGACCGCCGAGAACGGCGACGTGAGCGTCTTGGCGGCGCCATCGATGAACCGGCGCGGCTGCGAGTGATGGTGCGTGATCGCCGCGGACGCGGGCGTCACGTTCGACCCCGCGACCAGCTCGCTCTGCTGATGCTCGGACGCGCCGGCCATCTGGTCGCGCGCGAACATCGCGAACGACATCAGGATCAGGGCGCAGCACGCGAGTGAGGCCAATCTGAGAACGCGGGGGATCACGGTGCCGGTTTCGGCCTTCGGGGCCATTAGCATGAGCTTCCGCTGATGAGCCTCAACGCACAGACGACGGCGCATGAGCGCCTGCTCGCAGAGCTCCGCGACCACGCGCTCGTGATCGGCGAGGTGGTGCTGACGAGCGGTGCGACCGCGCAGTATCTGGTCGACGCCAAGCGGGCGATCCTCCGCCCCGCCGGCTTCCACGCGCTGTCCGAGCTCGTCGCCGAGCAGGCCCGCGCCTGGGACGCGACCGCGGTCGGCGGGATGACGATGGGCGCCGACCCGATCGCCTGCGCGGCGCTCGCCGGCGGGGCCGATGTCAAGGCGTTCTTCGTGCGCAAGGAGGTCAAGAGCCACGGCCTGTCCCGCCGGATCGAGGGCCCCCAGCTCGACCCCGACGAGCGCTGCATGCTGGTCGAGGACGTCGTCACCACGGGCGGCTCCACGATCCGCGCACTCGAGGCGCTGCGCGAGGAGGGCCACGAGGTGTGCGGCGTGCTCGCGATCTGCGATCGGCTCGCGGGCGGGGGCGCCGCGATCGAGGAGGCCGCCGGCGCGCCGTTCGTCGCGCTGACGACGATCGACGACGTCTACCCGGACCGCCCGGACGGCCCGGACCGCCTGGACCGCTGAGCTTCGGCCGCGCGCCGGCGAGCCTGTGGCTCAGCGAGCGGATAAACGGCGGGCACCTGGGGTGTGAGGGCGGTGCTCTCTTCGGTCTCCCGGGGTCGGCTGGCGACCTGCAAAACCTGTCATTTGAGCCGGTTCGGGCTGACGGTGTCGTTCCGCGCATGCCCCACATGCATTCTCTGACACGGCTCGCGTCGAGCGCGTCGAGTGTCATGCCTTGCAGGTTGTTTCCGGATCTGTGCGGCCTGCGTCCGCCGCCGGGCGCCCAAACACCTCCCAGGTGCCCGCCGTTCGTGCCGCGTCCGCGTTCGTGCTCGCGCCCCCCCGCGCCGACGCGCCCCCCCGCGCAGACGCGCCCCCACCGACCGCCGACCTCCGACCTCCGACCGCACCCCTAGTGGGGCAGCGACGTGCAGCCCGGCAGCCGCTGATGCAGCGCCTGGACCAACCAGCCGCCCTGGGCCAGCGGCGTGAACAGCACGATCGGGCGGTTGCTCGCGATCGCCGGCCCGTACTTGTAGCCGACCGTGGCCACGTTCACGTGCAGGTTCCAGGCCAGGATCGTCTGGTACTCGAGGCGCGTCAGCGGCTCGCCGCACGGCTTGAACCGGGAGGCACCCCCGAGCCGCGAGATCACGCCGGTCAGCTTGCCGAGCTGCGCCGTCCGCGCGCGCTGACCACGGATGTCGCGGTGCTCGCTGCGCGCCCGCGACAGCGCCGGCGGCACGAGCGCGAGCACGATCACCGCGACGAGCGCGATCCCCGCCCAGCCGGCCACCCGTGAGATCCGCGGCGCCTCGATCAGGACGCGACCGACCCCCACCCCCGCTAGCGCGATCAGCACGCCGGCGGGCTCGTACATGTAGCGCCCGAGCCCGGGCCAGCCGTGCAGCGCGAACGCGATCTCGACGAGCACCCACGCGCACACGCCCGCCGCGAGCGCGAGCGTCACGCGATCGCGCCGCACCAGCGCGATCACCACCGCGAGCAGCGCGGTCAGTTCGATCACCGCCGTGTTCAGGTCCAGGAAGCGCCCGATCGTGCCGAACACCCGGTCGCTGCGGAGCCGGCGCCCGGAGCCGAGCGCGTTCGAGGCGGCCACGAACGGGGTGCGCGAGGTGAGCGCGGGAATCCCGAACCACAGCAGCACCACCGCCACGATCCCGCCCGCGATCAGCCATCGCATCGACGGCACGCGACGCCACGCCCAGATCGAGTAGGCGCCGAGGAACAGCCATACCTCAGGCCGGCCGAGCGACGCCAGCCCGCCGAGCACCCATGCCCAGCGGTAGCGCCCGCACAGATGGCAGTCGATCGCGGCCAGGCATAGCGCCACGATCATCGGGTCCGACTGGGCGCTCAGCATGTAGTGCCAGTAGGTGCTGATCCCGAAGTAGCCGGCCGCCGCGAACGCCGCCGCGGCGTATGCGGGGTAGCGGTGCTCGGAGCCGCCCGCGGTCAGCCGGTACGCGATCCGCCCGGCGAACACGGCGCCCGCGAGCGACACCGCCAGCGAGGTGACCATCCACAGCCACAGCTGGTAGTGGCCGAACAGTCCGTAGGGCGCCGTGAACAGGTACGGCAGCGGCTTCCACGACGGGGCGGCGTTCGTGTTCAGGTCCCCCGCCACGGTCTGGCGACCCCACACGAGCCATCCGTACGGATCGAACCCCGGCCTCGTCTTCGCCCACAGCAGGATCAGGAGCGAGACCACGAGCAGCCCCAGCGCGGTCGCCACCACGACGACGAGCGGCGTCCGCCCGCCACGGACGTCGCCGCGCCCATCCGGTCCGGCCGCGCCCGGCGGCGGACTGGGCCGTTGCTCGGTCGTTGCCACGACTACGGGCGGATCAGCGCGCCGCTGTTCGTGTAGGTGACGTGGAGCCCCGCGCAGCGAGCGACGTTAGGCGGCTGCGTGTGCCACGGCTCCACGTTCCATCCCCCCTGGGACAGCGGCTTGAACAGGACCTTCGGGATCGACGGGTTGACGAGCTCGGCGCCCTCGACGTGCTGCTGAAGGCCTCCGACGGAGCCGACGTCCTCGTGGTAGAGCCAGGCCAGGGAGCTCACATACCCCACGTCGGTGACCGGCTGACCACAGTCGAGCACGTGGTGCGTGCCGCCGATCGCATTGGTCACGCTGGCGAGCAGCGAGATCTCGTGGGTGCGAGCATGCTCGTGGATCAGGTCCTTGTGTTCGGCGCGCGCCCGGGAGATCGCGCCGGGGAGCATCGCCACGAGCAGCACCGCGGCGAGGACCGCGCCCGCCCAGGCCGGGGCGCCCCGCACAATCCGAGGTAGGTCACCGAGCAGCCAGCCGACGGCCACGCCGGCCAGCACAGCGACCACCCCGGCGGCCTCGAACATGTAGCGCGGCAGGGCCGGCCAGCCGTGGTAGGCGAACGCGATCTCGACGAACAACCATGCCACGACGCCGACGCCCAGCGCGATCACGATCCTGTCGCGGCGGATCAGTGCGAGTATCAACGCGACGGCTGCGCCGATCCAAACCGGCAGGTATTGCATCTCGTGGAAGCGCTTGATCGTGCCCACGAATTGGTTGCTCTTGAGCTCGCGAGGCGACCCCTTGGCCAGCTGCCCCGCGACGTCGGGCCGCCCGTTGGTGATCGTCGGGATCCCGAACCACATGAACCCGATCAGCACCACGCCGGCGACGATCATCCAGCGCATGCCCGGCACCTTGAACCAGCACCAAAGCATGAACAGCCCCAGGAACGGCCACACCTCGGGCCGACCCAGCCCGGTGAGCACGGCGAACACGAGCGCCCAGCGGTAGCGGCCGAGCAGGCCCATGTCGAGCGCGGCCAGCAGGAACGTGACGAGCATCGGGTCCGACTGCGAGCTCAGGATGTAGTGGAAGTAATCCTCTATCCCCAGCACAGCCGCTCCAGCGACGAAGGCGGCGGCGTACGGGGCGAAGCGCTGGAGGCCCCGCGCCGCGTCCGTCGATTCCTCGCCACGACTGCTACCACCACCGCACAACCGGAACGCGATTCGAGCGCCGAACACCGGGCCGGCCAGCGCCACCGACGTGGCCGTGAACATCCACAGCCACAGCTGGTAGTGGCCGAACAGGGCGTACGGCACCGTGAACAGGAAGGGCACGGGCTTCCACGACGGGGCCCCGCCGAGGTCAAGCGAAAGATGCAGGGTCTGGTAGCCCCAGACCATCCAGCCATAGGCGTCGTAGCTCGGGCGGGTGCGCGCCCATACGGTCAGCACGACGGATACCGCGACAACGACGGCGCCCGTGCAGAGCCACGGGTGCTCGCGCGTGAATGCGCGCAGCGTCCACGGAACTGGCTCGCGCGGGAGTGGTTGATCCGCGGTAGTCCGCTCCGGGATCGTCGGTGCTTCTAGCGTGCTCTCGGCCACGGAGTCGCCGGACGGTAGCACGGGGCGCGGTGAGTACATCCCCGTGAGCACCTTCCCGTGAGCACCTTCTTATGCCCCCGGCAGGAATCGAACCTGCATCCCGCGCTTAGGAGGCGCGTGCTCTATCCATTGAGCTACGAGGGCGGGGCGGAGCTATGAGAGTGCGACGCGTCGGGGCCGCCGCGCGGGCGCGGCGCCAGGGTCTCGGACGAGCGCGTCGGCCGGGGCTCAGGTTTGCGGTTGGTTAACAGTTCGTGCAACGGCTTGGTCGGTGTGAGAATCTACGACCCGTGGAGGAGGCAACTCGTATCTGATGGTGGAGCGAGTCTTCGGCGCGAGCACCCGAACAGCCGCCCGATCGTGACCGTCCGAGCCCGCTCTGCGTCGGCATCTGAACGGTCCCCCCCACGCGGCCGGATCGATGATATCTTGCGCCCCGAAGCGAGGTAGGAGGCAAGACACTAGTCATAAAGAAGCCATGTACCGCCCGGCCCGTCGAGTCGCAGACGGAACCGGGCGAGGCCCGCAAAGGAGCTTCGGCCTTCGCAGGGCGGTTTGCCAATAGGGATCTCTGGGGTCTCTGCTAATGGGGATTATTAGGAGGATTATTTGATGCGTACGATCATGCGCAGCACGCTGGCAGTGTTCGGCGTGGCGCTCGTCGTGGTATTCGCGGCGGCCTGCGGTTCGAGCAGTAGCAGCAAGAGCAGCAGCGGGGCGAGCAGCAGCAGCGGCTCCTCGTCGTCGACGGCGGCGAATCCGACCACTGGCCCCGGCCTCACCCAGCCGACGGCGCCGAGCGGCGCCAAGGTCGCGGGCGGCACGGTGTACTTCACCGGGGCCGTCAGCTCGCCGCCGAACTACATCTTCCCGATGTACACGTTCGCGGACTGCGAAACGACCAACATCAACCAGCTCATGGACATCTTGTACCGCCCGACGTACTGGTTCGGCAACAACTACAGCCCGACGATCGACTACGACTACTCCATCGGCCAGAAGCCGACCTTCTCGGAGGGCGACACAACGGTCACGATCAAGCTCAACAACTGGAAGTGGTCCGACGGCGAGCCCGTGAGCTCGCGCGACCTCGAGTTCTGGATGAACGTGATCAAGGCCAGCCCGTCGACGGAGTGGTGCGGCTACGCGGCCGGCTACTTCCCCGACAACGTCAAGAGCTATTCGGCACCGAACCCGACGACGTTCGTGCTGCACCTCAACAAGGCGTACGACCCGGAGTGGGTGACCTACAGCCTGCTCTCGCAGCTCACCCCGATGCCGCTGGCGTGGGACCGGACGTCGCTGGCCGGTTGTTCGACGACGTGCCCGGTGCCGAGCTCAACGGCCTCGTTGCCGGACACGACGAAATCGGGTGCCGCGGCGGTCTACAAGTTCCTCGACAGCCAGGGCAAGAACCTCTCCACTGCGGCGACGTCGCCGTTGTGGAGCGTGGTCGACGGGCCGTTCAAGCTCGCGAGCTTCAACTCCAGCGGCCAGGCGACGCTCGTGCCGAACCCGAACTTCTCGGGCTCGCCCAAGCCGTCGATCTCGAAGTTCGTCATCCTCCCGTTCACGAGCGAGGCCGCGATCTACAACCAGATGCGTTCGGGCGGCCCCAGCGCGATCACGGTCGGGAGCCTCCCGGCCCAGTATGCGCCACAAAGCGGGCAGCTGGCCAGCGAGGGTTACACGGTCAACAAGGCGGCGAGCTACTCGTTTAACTACTTCCCGCTGAACTTCAACACCAACGGGGCGACCTCACCCGGCGGCGAGCCGGTCAGGTACGTGTTCAGGCAGCCTTACTTCCGCGAGGCCTTCCAGCACCTGATCGATCAACCGGGGTGGATCAAGGCGTTCCTGAACAACACGGCGATCCCAACGTGCGGGCCGATTCCGGCCGCGCCGGCGAACCCGCTCGTAAACACCACGGCCGTTTCGGCCGCGCCGTGCGCGTTCGACGTGTCGGCCGCGCAGCAGCTGCTCACCCAGAACGGCTGGAGCGTCAAGTCCGGCGGGACGACCACGTGCGTGAAGCCGGGATCGGCTGCCGGTGAGTGCGGCACCGGGATCGACCAGGGCGAGGGGATCTCATTCACCCTCGACTACGAGTCAGGCACCGTCGCGGTCCAGGACGAGATGAACGACCTCGCCGCGAACGCCAAGAAGATCGGCATCACGATCAGCTTGACGCAGCACCCGTTCTCGACCGTAGTCGGCGCGGCCGTCCCGTGCACGCCGAGTCAGGCGACGTGCAAATGGGAGGCCAACAACTGGGGGGCCGGCTGGATCTACGGGCCGAGCTACCTGCCCACGGGCGAGCCGCTGTTCAACCCGGGGTCGGCCGCGAACGCCGGCAACTACGTCGACCCGTCGGGCAAGATGCCGTCGCTGATCTCGGCGACGATCACCGGTCCCCTCGCGCAAGAGTCGTCGGCGCTTGCCACCTACGACAACTACGCCTCGACGCAGGTGCCGGTCGTGTACGGCCCCACGTCGATCGGCAGCTACCAAGGTAGCGCGGGGGTTGTGGTCAACAGCAAGCTGGGCGGCTACGCGGCCAATGCGCTGGGTCTCATGAACCCCGAAGACTGGTACTTCACGAAGTAACTTGTCGACGGAACGGATCCGAGGTGGGATGATGCATTCGGTATGACCGGATTCATCATCCGCCGCCTCGGTCAGGCGATCATCGTGGTCCTCGGGGTCACGCTGCTCACCTTCATCCTGTTGCACCTGTTGCCGGGGAGTCTCGCTCGAGACATCCTCGGCAACAGGGCAACGCCCCAGGCCATCGCGCAGTTCAACCATCAGAACCACCTGGACAGGTCGTTCATCGTCCAGTACTGGTATTTCCTGGATCAGCTACTCCACGGCAACCTCGGCTACTCCTACCAGTTCAATCGCACGGTCGACTCGATCTTGGCGAGCGACCTGCCGCGAGATCTGGTGCTTGGCGGGCTGTCGCTGGTCTTTTCGCTGATGATCGCGATTCCGACCGGAATCGCCCAGGCCGTGAAGCGCAACGGCGCGCTCGATTACGCCGGCACCGGCATTAGCTTCATCCTTTACTCGATGCCCCAGTACGCGATCGCGCTGCTGCTGATCCAGTTCCTGTCGATCAGCTTCCACGTGTTCCCGGCCGAGGCGCCTCAATCGACCTCAGCGATCGGGATGCTCGAGCATCCGTCCGGGCTGGTCCTGCCGGTACTCGCGCTGACCCTCGTGACCTACGCGGCTTTCAGCCGGTACATGCGTTCCTCGGCCATCGACACCCTGGCCCAGGACTACATCCGCACCGCCCGCGCCAAGGGCCTGTCGGAGCGGCTGGTACTCTCGCGACACCTGCTGCGCAACTCGCTGATCGCGGTCGTGACGCTGGTCGGTCTGTCGATCCCCCTGGTCCTGACCGGGACGCTGATCATCGAGCAGGTGTTCAACTACCCGGGGGCGGGGCTCGAGTACTTCCAGGCCGCCCTGCGTAACGACTACGAGGTCATGTTGGGCATAACGGTGCTCGTGGGCGTCATCACTGTCGTAGGCAACCTAATAGCCGACATCGGATATGCGATTCTCGACCCGCGGATCAGGTACTGAAACGAAGGACGACGGGGCGGCCGGCAACGGCGTCCCGACCACCGACGCGACGGCGCAAGACGTCGACGTCCTCGCAGCTGTGCCCGAAGGCGGCGAGGTCTCCGCCAGCGGCAGTCCGTGGGCGCTCGTTGCACACACGTTCGCGCAGAACAAGCTGGCGCTCGTGGGCGTGGCCTTCGTGGTCATCATCATCGTGTTCAGCTTCATCGCCCCGCTGCTGTACAAGACCGATCAGGTCAATCCGAACCTGATCGCGGTCAACATGGGGCCGGGCGGTGGCCACCCGCTCGGGACCGACTCCAGCGGCTTCGACATCCTCGGCCGGCTGATGGAAGGCGGCCAGAGCTCGATCGAGGTCGGGATCGTCGTCGGGCTCGTCTCGACCCTCGCCGGCTTGATCTACGGGGCGATCGCCGGGTACTTCGGCGGAGCGCTCGACGGCGTCCTCATGCGGATCGTCGACATCGGCCTCGCGATCCCGATCGTGTTCCTGTTCATCTTCGTGGCTCAGATCTACAAGCCGAGCCTCACGCTCCTGATCGTGCTGCTGACGTTCGTGTCCTGGCTCGTCCCCGCGCGCCTCGTCCGAGGCGAGACGCTGAGCCTGCGAACCAGGGAGTACGTGCAGGCCGTCCAGGTGATGGGCGGGCGCTCCTGGCGCATCATCGTCCGCCACATCATCCCGAACACGATCGGCGTGATCATGGTCACGGTCACGTTCCAGATCGCCAACGCGATCCTGACGCTGGCCGTGCTCCAGTACCTCGGCTTCGGTCTACCGCCGACGACACCGACGTGGGGCTCGATGCTCTCCGACGGCACCACGTACCTGCAGGACGGATACTGGTGGGAGGTCTACCCGGCGCTGATCATGATCATCCTCACGGTCGTCGCGTTCAACTTCATCGGAGATGCCCTCCAGGACGCGTTCGACGTCCGCCTACAGGAGAAGTAGCCCCGCATGACGCGACTCCTCGAGGTAGAAGACCTCAAAACTCAGATTAAGCTCCGCCGCGGGACGGTGCACGCCGTCGACGGCCTGAGCTTCGAAGTCGAGGCGGGCGAGACGCTCGGCATCGTCGGCGAGTCCGGGTGCGGCAAGACGATGGCCGCGATGTCGATCATGCAGCTGCTGCCGAGGGGCGGCTTCATCGCGGCGGGCGAGATCCGGCTCGAGGGCCGAGATCTCGTGAAGCTCAGTCTCCCCGAGCTGCGTAAGGTCAGAGGCAACGAGGTCGGCATGGTCTTCCAGGACCCGATGACCTCGCTGAACCCGACGATGACGATCGGCAGGCAGATCGCCGAGGTCGTGAGGATCCATCGCGACGTGTCGAAGGCGCAGGCGCTGGACCGCGCCGCCGAGGTGCTCGACCTGGTCGGTCTACCCCGGCCCAAGGAGCGGCTCAAGGACTACCCGCACCAGCTGTCAGGCGGTTTGCGTCAGCGTGTGATGATCGCGATGTCGTTGGCGTGCGATCCGAAGCTGCTGATCGCCGACGAGCCGACGACCGCGCTCGACGTCACGATCCAGGAGCAGATCCTCAGCCTGCTCGACAGGATCAAGCGAGAGCTCGGGATGGGCATCATCCTGATCACGCACGACATGGGGGTGATCGCGGGGAGGGCCGACCGCGTGCTCGTGATGTACGCCGGGCGCAAGGTCGAGACCGCCGAGACGGTGGATCTGTTCAAGAACGTCCGCCACCCCTACACCGAGGCGCTGCTGGCCTCGATCCCTCAGCTCGATCAGGACAAGAGCCAGGAGCTGTACTCGATTCCCGGTCTCCCGCCGGACCTGCGCAGGCCGCCGCTGGCTTGTCGTTTCGCGGCGCGGTGCGCGTTCGCGACCGAGCAGTGCCGGACGCATGATCCGCCGCTCGGCGGCGACGACCCCAACCATCCGTACGCCTGCTTCCACCCGCGGGATTCATCGGCCATTGAGATGAGCGACCTCGGCGCGGCGCTGATTGCCGAGGCCGAGAAGAACAAGGCCCTGATGGCAACGTTCGGGAAGGAGCTCGAGCTGCTCGGGACGGCCGACGAGCCGGCCGTCGCCGTTGCCGATACGAACGGAAAGGCCGAGTTCGTCCTCGAGTTCCGAGATGTGACCAAGGAGTTCCCGGTCACCGCCGGGGCGATCCTCCGCCGGAAGATCGGCGCGCTGCACGCGGTCACGAACGTGCAGCTCGGGATCCGGCGTGGCGAGACGTTCGGTCTGGTGGGCGAGTCGGGCTGTGGCAAGACCACGCTCGGCCGCATGGGCGTCGGACTCGAGACGCCGACCAGCGGTCAGGTGCTGTTCGAGGGCACCGACCTCGGCACGGTCAAAGGCGCGGCCTTCCGCGCCCTGCGCCGCGACATCCAGTTCATGTTCCAGGACCCGTATGCCTCGCTCGATCCCCGCATGCGGGTTAAGGAGATCATCTCCGAGCCCCTCGACATCGCCCGCGCCGGCACGGCGAAGGAGCGCACCGCGAAAGTGCGCAGCCTCCTCGACGAGGTCGGTCTGGGGTACGACGCGATGGACCGCTACCCGCACGAGTTCTCCGGCGGCCAGCGTCAGCGTCTTGGCCTGGCCCGAGCACTCACGCTCAGTCCGAAGGTGATCATCGCCGACGAGCCGGTCTCGGCCCTCGACGTTTCGATCAGGTCACAGATCCTCAATCTGATGAAGCGGCTCCAGGCGACTCACGGCGTGACGTACATCGTGATCTCCCACGATCTCTCGGTCGTCAAGTACCTCGCCGACCGGATCGGCGTCATGTACCTCGGCAAGCTCGTCGAGATCGGTCCCGGGAACGACATCTACGACAGGCCCGCCCACCCCTACACCGCCGGCCTGCTCGACGCCATTCCGGTGCCGAATCCGGAGGTGGCAAGGGCAAAGGAGCACAAGGTGGCGGTACGTGGAGAGCTCCCGTCACCGGTGTTCCCGCCTTCGGGCTGCCGGTTCCGGACCCGCTGTCCGCGGGCGCAGGACAAGTGCGCCGAGGAGATTCCGCTGCTGCGCCCGTTCGGCAAGGACCATCTGGCCGCGTGCCATTTCCCGCTCCAGACGCCGATGAACGGCGACGCAACGGCGCCGGTCAGCCGGTCGAGGCGACTCCCGCGGCGTCATCGGACCCGGCAGCGGGGTTGTCGCCAGAGCCGGGGCCCGGATCGCCACCCGATCCGCCGCCCGGATTCACCGCGCCAGTCGTAGCCGCGACGTCCCGCGGGGCCGCCGGCCGCGTACTCGTCCTCGTCCTCGTCCTCGTCCTCGAGGTACGGCGACTCGCGGGCGAGCTCGTCGCCTGACTTGCTCCACAACTTGATCTCGAGGTAGTCCGAGCGATAGTTGTCGGGTGCGATCAGCGTGAAGCGGTCCTCGACCAGGTCGGTCTGGTCGACCGCGACTCCCGCCAGCTCAGCGGTCACGGTCGCGCCTCCGGGGACCAGCGCCACGCCCCATACGAGCGTCATGTCGGCCTTGTTGCCCTGCTCGCCGCGCCAGGTACCGATCACCTCGTCGTTGAGGTCGAGCTTCCATTCGGGATTGGACTCGGCCACCTCTGTCGTGAAATCGGCCGACGCCGTGAAGTCGCTCGGCCCCTGCTGGCTCTCGGTGAACGACACATACCCGAACAGCTCATGGCCGCTGGTCGTCCGCGCCACCGCCGGGATGTATGTGCGCCCACCATAGGTGCGGTCCGGGAACCACGAGATCTCGGTGTCGATCTCGCCGATCTCCTCGCCCTCGGTATCCATCTCGCTGGTCGCGTTGCGGAAGTGGCCGGCGAGCGTGTCGCCCCAGCGGCCGTACGGCAGCGGCTCCTGCGGGGGCTCGGCGGCGAAGCTGATGACGAATCGGTCGGTGGGGGGCATGGGCGTCAGCTCGACAGCGTATCCGGGTGCGCCGGCGCCGGCTGTCCGGCGCCGCCGCCGCGGGGCCGTTAGAAGGCCCCTCGGCGGGTGAGGACCGCGGGGATCGTCTTCAGCAGGATCGACAGGTCGAGCATGATCGACCACCGTTCGAGATACAGGAAGTCGAGCCGCACAAGGTCGTCGAAGTCGAGCTCGGCCCGGCCCGAGACCTGCCACAGCCCGGTGATCCCTGGGAGCACGAGGTAGCGCTTCTTGTGCCATTCCTCCAGGCGGTCGAAGTCGCGCATCGGCAGCGGACGCGGCCCCACAAGCGACATCTCTCCGCGCACGACGTTGACGAGCTGCGGCAGTTCGTCGAGCGAGAACCGGCGCAGGAACCGCCCGATCGTCGTCAGGCGCGGATCGTCGCGGATCTTGAACAGTGCGCCCGAGAGCTCGTTGAGCGGCTCGAGCTCGTCCTGGATCTGGTCGGCGTGCTCGCGCATCGTCCGGAACTTGAAGCAGAAGAACGGCTTTCCCGCCATGCCGGGCCGGATCGAACGGTAGATCGCCGGACCGCGAGAGCTCAGCTTGATCGCGATCGCGACCGCCAGGAACACCGGGGTGAGCACGATCAGCCCGATGCACGCGAGCACCAGGTCGAAGGTCCGCTTGACGGCATAGTCGACGCCCTCGAACACCGGTGGCCGCAGCGTGAACAGCGGCACGGTGTGGCCGGGCGCGAACTCCGCCCGGTCGATCAGGATCTCCATCGTCGACGGCGCCACCTGGACGGTCACCCCGCGCTGGTGGCACATGTCGACGAGCTCCACCGCCTTGTCCTGGGGGAAGTCCGGGTCGGCGATGATCACCTCCTGCACGGCCTCGAGCTCGAGCACGCTCGCCAGATCCGGCAGCGCTCCGAGTGAGCGCAGGCCGTTGCGCGGGCGAGGGTTCAAAGAGATGTAGCCGACGATGTCGACCTGCGTGCGCGACCGGTCGGCCAGCGCCCGCGCGACTTCCTCGATGTGCTTGCCCGACCCGACCAGGATTGCGCGCCGTGCATATCCGGCCTGGTCGAGCACCCACCCGCTCAGGCGCAGATGCAGCTCGCGCAGCGCCGAGACGTAGATCGTCGCGAAGAACAGCGTGCCGTAGAAGATGAAGTAGCTCGAGAAGTGCTGGCCGTCGGCGAGCGCGAATACCAGCGCGATCACGGTCGCCTGGAACAGAGCGGTGGCGATCCGGGCCAGTCCCGGCCGGCGCGTCCGATCCGCGTACAGGTCGACCCTGGCGAACGCGAGCACGGTCACCAGGTACGCGAACGGAATCCAGTGCTTGATGTCCTGCCACGCCACGCCGGCGTTCAGCTCGTCGTGCACGGCCAGCTTGAGCATCAGCGTGGTGAACAGCGCTCCGACGACGCCGATGAAGTCGAGCACCAGCAGCGACAGCACCCGCACGATCCGCCGGAGCGTCTCCAACCGCAACACGAACGACAGCAGCGGTGGGCGCTTTCGCCGGATGTCGCGTTGCGGCAGGGGCGGAGGCGTGGCGACCTCGGGACCGCCTCCGGAGTGGATGTTCGCGACTTCTTTCTGCTCGACCGTCACGTTGCGACTCGCACCGTCATCGACCCCCCGCGGTGGCTATAACGGTAGCTCGAACGTGAAGTAGCGGTATAGCGAGCAAGCATTCGTGCGTCCCGAGGCCCTAGGCCTAACTGGCGCCGATCAGCGCCTCGGGGCCCGACTGCTCGATCGTCCGTTTGAGCCCGTCGCGCAGGCTGATGGCCGGCTCCCAGCCGAGGATGTCCCGCGCGAGCGTGATGTCGGGCTGGCGCACCTGCGGATCGTCGATCGGCAGCGCCTCGTACACGATCTCCGAGCGCGACCCGGTCACCTCGATCACGGTCTGCGCGAGCTCGAGCAGCGTGAACTCGTCGGGATTGCCGATGTTGACCGGGTTGTGGTGACCCGACTCGGCGAGTGCGATCAGCCCCCGGATCTCGTCCTCGACGTAGCAGAAGGAGCGTGTCTGGGACCCGTCGCCGAAGACCGTGATCGGTCGGTCCAGGAGCGCCTGGCGCAGGAACGTCGGGATCGCGCGACCGTCGTGCGGCCGCATCCGCGGTCCGTACGTGTTGAAGATCCGGACGATCGCAGTGTCGACGCCCTGCTGGCGGTGGTAGGCCATCGTCAGCGCCTCGGCGTAGCGCTTGGCCTCGTCGTAGACCCCGCGGGGCCCGATTGGGTTCACGTGCCCCCAGTAGCTCTCCGGCTGGGGGTGCACCTGCGGGTCGCCGTACACCTCGCTGGTCGACGCGATCAGGAACCGGGCCCGGTGGACCTTGGCGAGCCCGAGCGTGTGGTGGGTGCCGTACGAGCCGACCTTCAGCGTGGCCAGCGGCAGGCGCAGGTAGTCGATCGGAGAGGCCGGCGAGGCCAGGTGGTATACGAAGTCGATCGCTTCGTCCACGAAGTAGGGCTCGATGATGTCGAGGTTGCGATGGACGAAAGCGTTGTCGCGGATGTGCTCGATGTTGGCGAGCGAGCCCGTCTCGAGGTTGTCGACGCAGATCACGCGATGGCCGCGGCGGAGCAGTTCCTCGCACAGGTGGGACCCGAGGAACCCCGCCCCTCCGGTTACTAGGCTCGTTGGCATCCGCCCAATCTACTGTGGTCGTTCCGCCGAGGACGCGCCGGTCATTACGATGCGGTGGCCGATTCGCCCCGTCCGGGCCCGCCCACGAGAGGAGGAACGATGGCCGCATCGCGGTTCGTCGAGCGCCTGAATCACCAGATCGCGTACGAGTTCGCAGCGTCGCAGCAGTACATCGCCAACGCCGTCTTCTACGACTCCGAGACGCTCCCCCGGCTGGCCGCGTTCTTCTACGCCCAGGCCGTCGAGGAGCGCAACCACGCGATGATGATGGTCGAGTACCTGCTCGACGCCGACGCCGAGGTGACGATTCCAGGCATAGCGGCGCCCGAGACGGGGTTCAGCGACATCGTCGCGCCGGTCGCGCTGTCGCTCGAGCAGGAGCGCCGCGTCAGCGATCAGATCGGCGAGCTGATGGGCGTCGCTCGCGCGGAGAACGACTATCTGAGCGAGCAGTTCACCCAGTGGTTCCTCAAGGAGCAGGTCGAGGAGGTCTCGGCGATGTCCTCGCTGCTGGCCGTGGTGCAGCGCTCGGCGGATTCGCCGATGCTGATCGAGGAGTATCTGGCGCGCGAGCGCTCGCAGTCCCAGGCGAGCGATCCAACCGCTCCGTCCGCCGCCGGCGGCGCGCTCTGAGCGCCGGCCTCAGCCCGCGCGCCGGCGCAGCACGTGCTCGTCGCCGCGGCGGATCGTCACCTTCTCGGAGTCGAAGTGCTCGAGCAGCGCCTGGGCGAACTTGCGCGAGGTGCCGAGCTCGTCTCGCAACTGCGCGAGCGTGACCGCGCCACCGTTTTGCTTGGCTAGCTCGACGAGTCGCGCACGGATGTCCGCGAGCGCGTCGACGTGGTAGTGAAGGTTCTTCGAGACGCGGACCGCGCGCCCGGCGTCGCGGAGCGCCGCGAGGTCCCCGGCGTCGAGCTCTGAGTCGATCGGCGGCTCGGCGCCGGCGTCGCGGAGACGCTGCTCGAGCGCGGCGGCCGACTTCGAGAGCGGCGCCGGCGCGGTTTGGGGCCTCGCTTCGCTCGGCGTCCCTGGGGCGGCGGGGGTGGGTGGGTGGGACCCAATCACCCGTCCGGACGGTGGCGGCGTTCGTCCGGACGGTTCCGGCGCTTCGCCGCGCGCCAGACGCTCGAGTCTGACCAGCAGGTCGCGGCTGGGGCCGTGCCGGCGGGGGCGCGGGTCGAGCACGATGCCGCCGCCGAGCGTGTCCGGCGGCGCGATCTGTCGCACTACGAGCCGGTCGCCGGCGGCGGGCACGATCGGCTGCTCGAGCCGGACCTGCCAGAACCGGCCTCCGAGCCACGTGAGGCGAGCGGGCGCCTCGCGCGTGCCGTGGTGGATCTGAACTCGGTGTGAGTGCCCGGGCTCGGCGTCGGCGAGCTCGAGCTGGGCGTCGACCCGATAGCTCGGGCGCAGTTCGGAGTCGGATGCGACCAGCACGTCGCCGCGCTCGATCTCGGCCACCGCCAGCCCGCTGAGGTTCACGGCCACGCGCTGGCCCGCCGGCGCCCGATCGAGCGGCTGATCGTGCACCTGAACACCGCGAACCCGGACCCGTCGCGCCTGCGGGAGCACCTGTAGCTCGTCGCCACGCCCGATCTCGCCCGACCACAGCGTCCCGGTGACCACCGTGCCGGCGCCCCGGATCGTGAACACCCGATCGACGTGGAGCCGGGCGGGAGACTCGAGCGCGTCGGCACGCGAACCCAATTCGGCGGACGCCCGGTCGAGCGCCGGCGCGCAGCTCGTCGATGCCGTTGCCCGTGCGCGCAGAGACAGCCACCGCCTCGCTGCCCGGAAACAGCTCGGAGGCCTCGATCAGCGCCACCTCTGGGTCGGCGAGGTCGCTCTTGGTTACCGCGACCACGCCCGTGGCGACTCCGAGCGCCTCGAGCACCGCGGCGTGCTCGCGCGTCTGCGGCATCACGCCGTCGTCGGCCGCGATCGTCATCAGGAACAGGTCGATCCCGGTCGCGCCGGCGACCATCGTCCGCACGAAACGCTCGTGGCCGGGGACGTCGACCACCGACAGCCGCCGGCCCGAGGGCAGCGCCAGGCTCGCGTAGCCGAGCTCAATCGAGATCCCCCGTGCCCGCTCCTCCGGGAGCCGGTCGGTGTCAACGCCGGTCAGCGCGCGGATCAGCGCGGTCTTGCCGTGATCGATGTGGCCGGCGGTCCCGAGCGTCAGCGGCTTCATCCGGCGAGCGCGCCCTGGACGGCGCGAACCACGATCGGCACTTCATCCTCGGTCAGCGTCCGCGGGTCGAGCAGCACCTGCCCGTCGTGGATCCGGGCGATCACCGGCGGCTCTCCGCACCGCAGAGCCCGTGCGAGCGCCTCGGGCTCGGCGTCCAGCGACACCGCCGGCCCCTCGAGCTCGAGCAGCGGCAACGACCCGCCGCCGATCTTGGCGACGGCGGTGACGATCCGCGCCCGGTCCCCGATCCCGGCCACGATGCGCGCCGCGCGCGCCGCGAGCGTCTCGGGGTCGGTGAACAGCATCGCCAGCACGGGGACCTCCCGGCGCGCCGCCTCGGGGTCGCGATAGAGGCGCAGCGTCGCCTCGAGTGCCGCCAGCGACAGCTTGTCGATCCGCAGCGCCCGCGCCAGCGGGTGCCGCCGCGCCGCCGCGACCGCATCCCGCTGGCCCACGATCAGCCCCGCCTGCGGTCCCCCGAGCAGCTTGTCGCCCGAGCAGCAGGTCAGCGCGGCGCCGGCGGCCACCGACGCGGCCAGGTGCGGTTCGTCGACCGCCACCGCACGTCCGCTCGTCCCCGCCAGCGCGTCGGCTCGTCCCCGCCACCGCACGTCCGCCCGCCCCCGCCACCGCGTTGCCGCCCTCTCCTCCCGGGGCTGGCTGGCTGGCCAACCAACCCGATCCCACGTCATCGATCACCGGCACCCCGAGCTCGCACAGCTCCTGCACCCCCACGTCCTCGACGAACCCGACCGTCCTGAAGTTCGACTGGTGCACGCGCATGATCGCGCCGACGTCGTCGTACGTCTCCAGCGCGCGAACGTAGTCGCCGATCCGCGTGCGATTGGTCGTCCCAACCTCGATCAGCCGAGCGCCGGACTGGACGATCACCTCCGGAATCCGAAAGCCGCCACCGATCTCGACGAGCTGGCCGCGGGCGACGACGATCGCGCGGCCCGGGCCTGCCAGCGCCGCCGCCGCCAGCAGCACCGCGCCGGCGCCGTTGTTGACGACGATCGCGTCCTGCGCTCCGGTCAGCTCGCACAGCAGCCGGTCGACGTGAGCGTGGCGGCTGCCACGCTCGCCGCCCGCGAGGTCGAGCTCCAGGTTCGAGTACCCCTCGGCGGCGCGGGCCACTGCCGCGCGAGCGGCGGACGGGAGCGGCGCCCGCCCGAGATTCGTGTGGAGGATCACGCCCGTGGCATTGAGCACGCGCCGCAGCGATGGGCGCTCCATCTCGGCGAGCAGCGCGCGCGCCCGGGGCACGAGGTCGGCGGTAGCGGACGACCCGGCGATCACCGCCGCTCGCTGCTCCTCGATGGCAGCTCGCGCCGCCGCCACCGCGAGCGGATGCGGCGCGTCGAGCGCGCCGGCCAACTCGTGGACGGCCGGCAGCGACCTCAGGGTCGCGGACCCGGCGTCACTCCCCGAACCCAAATTCCCTCTTCCTTCTTCCAGATCGGGACCCTCGCCTTGATCTCGTCGATGATCTCGCGCGAGCCGGCGTACGCCTCGGGGCGGTGGGGTGCCGACACGGCGATCGCCACCGTGGCCTCGGACAGCGGCACGGTTCCAACGCGGTGCTCGACCGCGGCCGCACACAGCCCGTGGCGCTCGATTGCGCTGGCCACGATCTCGGCCATCTCGCGCTCGGCCATCTCGGCGTACGCCTCGTACTCGAGCTCGGCCACCTCGCGGGTCACTCCGAGGAACGTGACGACGGCGCCGGCGTGGGGGTCACGCACGCGCTCGACCAGCGGATCGAGCGCGAGCGGCTCGGTCGTCACTCGGGCGTGCAGCGCGCTTACCGCGCCACCGGAGATCGGCGGAATCAGAGCGACCTCGTCGCCGCCGTGGAGCGCCCAGCCGGCGTCGGCGTACTCCTGGTTGACCGCGATCACGACCGGCAGGCCTTCGGTCAGCGCACGCATTTGTTCGAGTGCGTCGCCGACGATCGCGTCGTCGGGAAGCTCGAGCTGGAGCTCCGAAGCGCCGGCCCGCTCCCGGAGCGCGGCGAACAGTCGTACGCGGACCTGCATGCGATGAAGGCTATCCGGCCGCGGACCCGCGCCCTGGCCGGCCGGGGCCGGGTAACCTCGCGGACATGGCCACCACCGACGAGCACCGCACGATCGCCCCGATCGTCGGTCCCGATGATCCGCGCCGGTTCACGGACTCCGGGATCGAGATCAAGCCGCTGTACACCGACCAGGACCTCCCCGACGATCTGCACGAGCGGCTCGGCGAGCCGGGCGAGTACCCGTTCGCGCGTGGCATCCACCGTGACATGTACCGGGGCCAGCTGTGGACCATGCGCCAGTACGCCGGCTACGCGAGCGCGAAGGAATCCAATGCGCGCTACCACTACCTGCTCGCCCACGGTTCGACGGGGTTGTCGATGGCGTTCGATCTCCCCACGCAGCTCGGACTTGATTCTGATGACCCGCGATGCCTCGGCGAGGTGGGCCGCACCGGCGTCGCGATCGACTCGATCGATGACATGCGCACGGCTTTCGACTCGATCCCCCTCGATCAGGTGTCGACGTCGATGACGATCAACGCGCCGGCTGCCGTGCTGCTGCTGCTCTACGAGCTGGTCGGCGAGGAGCAGGGAGTGCCGGCCGAGAAGCTCCGCGGCACGACCCAGAACGACATCCTCAAGGAGTACATCGCCCGCGGCAACTTCATCTACCCGCCGAAGGGCGCGATCCGTCTGACCACCGACCTGTTCGCTTACTGCCGCGAGCGGATCCCGCGCTGGAACACGATCTCGATCAGCGGCTACCACTTCCGCGAAAAGGGGTGCTCGGCCGTCCAGGAGGTGGCGTTCACGCTGGCGAACGGGATCGCCTACGTGCAGGCCGCGCTTGACGCCGGGCTCGCGGTCGACGAGTTCGCGCCGCGGCTGGCGTTCTTCTTCAACGGTCACAACAACGTCTTCCAGGAGATCGCCAAGTTCCGCGCCGCCCGCCGGATGTGGGCCAGGATCATGCGCGAGCGCTTCGACGCCAAGGACGAGCGCTCCTGGCGGCTGCGGTTCCACACCCAGACCGGCGGCGTGACACTGACCGCCCAGCAGCCCGAGAACAACATCGTCCGGGTCGCCCTGCAGGGGTTCGCAGCGGTCTGCGGCGGCACCCAGTCGCTCCACACCAACGGCTTCGACGAGGCGCTGGCGCTCCCAAGCGAGCGGGCCGCCAAGATCGCGCTCCGCACCCAGCAGATCATCGGCTACGAATCCGGCGCTGCCGACACCGTCGACCCGTTCGCCGGCTCGTACTTCGTCGAGGCGCTGACCGACGAGATCGAGGTGCGGGCCGCCGAGCTGATCGACAAGATCGACGGGCTCGGCGGATCGGTCAACGCGATCGACTTCATGAAGAACGAGATCGAGGAGTCCGCGTTCGGCTACCACGAGCGCTACCGCATCGAGCAGGACGTGGTCGTCGGCGTCAACAGGTTCGTCGACGAGCGCGAGACCGAGGTGCCGGACATCCTCCGCGTCGATCCCGAGTCCGAGCGCGAGCAGGTGGAGCGGCTGAAGTCGTTCAAATCTGGCCGCGATGCGGAATTGGTCGAGAACCGGCTAAAGGAATTGCGAAGTGCTGCCGATACGGCCAATAACCTCCTCCCTACCCTGCGGCAAGCCCTCAAGGACCGTTGCACGTTGGGTGAGGTGTGCGGGGCGATGAAGGACGTGTTCGGCGAGTACCAGCCAACGTTCTAGACAAGCCTCGCGCAGCCGTTCTGAGAGGTAACGGAACGGCAGGGAGGGAAAGGAACCCCCTCTTTGATGCCCAGGCTTCGGATAGCTGCCACCCTCACTGCGCTTCTCGTCCTCGCAGTCGCGCCGGCCGCGGCCCGCGCGACTGTGACCAGCTCGCAGATCACCAGCTGGACGTCGAGCCAGCCCGGGACGCCTGCGAATGACCCTTACCTGATCTCGTTCGACAACCCGCCGTTAGGCCCGACGATGCTGACCGTCACGGGCACCGCGGCAGGCACGGGCTCCGTCGACATCGTCTGCTACTCAGGGTCCAGCCCCACGGTCACGAAGATCGCGAGCGCCGTGGCGGTTGCGCAGAACGGGGCCTTTTCCTCGGGCCCCGTATCGCTGAAGCCGATCGCGAGCTCCGTCTGTCGACTCCGCGCCGTGCCGGTCGGCGACGACGGGACCGGCGACAACAGCGACTTCGCCGGTCCGCAGCTCGCCGTGTCCGAGGCGGCTTTGCCGGTGGCGTCGATCGGGGGAGGCGGACTGAACAACGGGACGCCTTACAACATCTATGTCGACGACATGACGTTCACCGGCACCGCGGCGTGGGGCTCACCGGGGATCACGCCTTCGACCAGCGAGGTCGGCTGTGGCGGCCCGTTCGCCGCGCCGGTCGATGCCGAGGGCGACGTCGGGAACTTCGCGATCGACTGCATGGGGTCGCTGCTGAGCAACGACCTTGGTGCCTTCGGCGGCCGCTCGGAGGTTCAGATCGACGGTCGCAACGCCTACGATCCCGCCTCGGCGCAGGCGCTGTTCGGGACGTTGGCCCCCCATGCCGCGAGCCAGAACCTTCCCGGCTTTCCGACGGGCCTCACGGGAAACGTGACCTGGGATCCCAGCACCGGCCTGCTGACCTCGACCTCTGACGAATCGTGGGTCATCTGCAACGGCCCGAACGAGGTGGTCCAGACGTTTGTCACTTGTCCGAACTTCATCAACACGGGCGTAAAGCTCCAGCGCACGATCACGACGAGCGACGGCGGCCGGGTCGTGACGATGACCGACACCTGGTCCTCGACCGACGGGCAGGCCCACGCGGTCGACATGCTCTATGACGACTTCGTAGGCGTGCTGGCACGCGACAACGGGGATGCAGGCTACGAGTTCCCTGGTCAATCGAGCTTCTCGCAGTACGCCCCCGGGACCGACGTTCCCGGGCCGAGCAACGTGCCGGGCTCGATCCTGGTACGCACGAACGTCACCCAGCCCGACGGCGTTCTGAACGAGGCCGTTGGCGCGATCACGTTCGGCAAGGCCCCGAGCGACTTCCGCTTCGCGAGCAACAACGAGTTCGAGGAGCACAACTTCGCCGTGGTTCCAGCCGGCGGAAGCACGAGCCTGAGCTACGTCTACTCGGTGGGCTACTCGGTCGCGGACGTGACCGCGCTCGCGCTCGACGCGCAGGATCGGTTTGAGGCTCCGACGGTGGTGATCGGCTCGCCGGCAAGCGGCACGACCGTGTCCAGCCCGACCGTGACCGTTTCAGGCATCGCCGACGCCGGCTCGGGGATCAGCTCGATCGCGGTCGGCGGGCAGACCGTTCCGGTCGCGTCGACCGGGGCGTGGACCGCGCAGGTCCCGCTCAGCCCAGGCGCGAACACGATCACCGCGCTCGCCACCGACGGCGCCGGCGCGACCGCGCAGGCGCAGCTGGCGGTCCTCTACAACCCACCGGCACCGCCACCGCCACCGCCGCCCGCGCCGGTCAAGTGCAAGGTGCCGCGCACCAAGGGGATGAAGCTCCCCGCCGCCCAGCGGGCGGTGCGCCGGGCCCACTGCAAGGTCGGCAAGATCAAGCACGTGAAGTCGAAGGCGGTCCGCAGCGGGCGGGTGACGAACACGACCCCGCGCCCCGGTCGGGTCTTCCGGGCCGGCACCAAAATTGAGCTTTTTGTGTCGAAGGGCCGCTAGGCGGGCAACGTCTAGGGAGGATGATTCGTCCTCGCCGGTCCGAGGATCTAGAGCCATGCCTCGCGCTGCTCCGCGAGGTGTACGTTGCCGATCGCTACCCCGTCCGCTGGCCGCAGGACGCGGCGGGCTGGCTCACGGGACTGTCCGGACTCGCCGCGTGGGTCAGCGAGACCGGCGGCGCGCTCGATGGTCATCTCTCGCTCCACGCGACCGATGAGACAAGGACCCGCCCGGAGCGGAGCGAGGCCGTGCCCGTCCCCGTCGAACAGCTCGCGGTCGTATCCCGGTTCTTCGTCGCGCCGGCCGCGCGTGGACGCGGTGTTGGTGGCGCGCTGATCGGAGCTGCGGAGGACCATGCCGCCGAGCGCGGCCTCCGCCTCGTCCTCGACGTCGCCGACCACAATCACGACGCGATCGCGTTCTATACGCGGCGAGGCTGGAGGCGCGTCGGGACCGCTTCGCTGGTCCTTGACGACGGCGAAACGACGCTGCCAATCGTGCTGTTCGTGCTGCCCGAGTCGGGCTGGCGCTCGCTGTCGGAGTCGGGCTAGCGCTCGCTGTCGGGGTCGGGCTCAGCGCTCGCTGTCGGGGTCGGGCTAGCGCTCGCTGTCGGAGTCGGGCTAGCGCTCGCTGTCGAGGTCGGCCATCTGCGGCGCGCCGTAGCGATCGCCCGCCGCGGCATCGGCCGGGACGGCCTGCTCGATCCGCCCAAGGTCGTCCGCGCTCAACTCCACCTCGAGCGCGCCAAGCGCCTCGCCGAGCTGGTCGCGTCTTCTCGCCCCGATCAGCGGCACGATGTCCTCGCCGCGCGACAGCACCCAGGCGAACGCGATCTGCACGACGCTGACCCCTTTGCCATCAGCGACCTCGCGCAGCGCCTCGACGAGCGCGAGGTTGTGGCTGAGGTTCTCGCCCTGGAAGCGCGGCATCCGGCCCCGGACGTCGCCGTCCGGGATGCCGCCGTCGGCCCGGTAGCGGCCGCTGATCAGCCCGCGCGAGAGGACGCCGTACGCGGTGATCGCGATTCCGAGCTCGCGGCAGGTGGGCAGGATCGCGCGCTCGATCCCGCGCGAGATCAGCGAGTACTCGATCTGAAGGTCCGAGATCGGATGCACCGCCGCGGCGCGACGGATCGTCTCCGCGCCGACCTCCGAGAGCCCGACGTAGCGCACGTAGCCGGCCTGCACCAGCTCGCCGATCGCGCCGATGGTCTCCTCGATCGGGACGTTCGCGTCGAGCCGCGCCGGCCGGTAGACGTCGATGTGGTCGGTGCGGAGCCGCTGGAGCGTGTACGCGAGCGCGGTCTTGACCGCCTGCGGGCGCGCGTCGTAGCCGAGCCAGCCGCCGTCCGGTCCGCGCTGAGCGCCGAACTTCACGCTGAGCAGCACCTCGTCGCGATTCCGGCCCTCGAGCGCCTCGGCGATCAGCAGCTCGTTGTGGCCCATCCCGTAGAAGTCGCCGGTGTCGAGCAGCGTGATGCCGGCGTCGAGCGCCGCGTGGATCGTCGCAATGCTCTCGTCCCGATCTGCCGTCCCGTACAGCCCGGACATGCCCATGCAGCCCAACCCGAGGGTCGAAACCACCGGTCCGGTGGCGCCCAGCTGTCGCGTTTCCGGCATCGAGAAGATCACCTTAGCTCGACGGCCGTGGGGGCCGCATCCGCGGGGGCTCCGGACGCCCATATCACCTGCACCGCACGACATCTGGCGCGGCTGCCGCGAGCCTTGTCAAGGCGCGCATGTGGGGCGTGCACGATCCGACACGGTGGCACTCGATCGGCCCGATTGGCAGGTTTTGCAGGTGCGGCGCCGCCGCGGCTCCGGGGCAGGAGTCGCGCCCGCCCGCGCGAAATCCCCACCGATGACGGAGCACGTGGCAAGCCGAACGCTGGTCAAGTCCCCGCCGGAGCTGTGGGCCGAGTGCAGCGATGCGGCCTCATTGGCTCGCCACCTGGACCAATTCGGAGAGATCCGGATAACGAGGCTCGATCCGGAGACCGCCGTCGCCTGGGAGGGCGAGCGCGCACGCGGCACGGTGCGGATCGAGCCCGCCGGTTGGGGAACGAAAGTGATCCTGACGGCCGTTGCGGTCGCTGGGAAGGCGCCGCCCGGAGTGATCGAGGCGCCGGCGAAGGAACCCGGGGCGCCGGCGGAGGCGCCCGAGGCGGGTGAGGCGCCGGCCGAGGTGGTCGAGACGACCGAGGCGCCGGCGGAAGCGCCCGAGGCGGTCGAGCCCGAGGCGCAGGAGCGCGAGGTGGTCGAGGCTGACGTGGAGCCCGACCCGTCGGCGGCGGTCGCCGAGACCGAAGTTCCCGAGTCCAGCCCGCCGGTGGGGGTTGCCGAGGCCGAAGTTCCCGAGTCGAGCCCGCCGGTGGGGGTTGCCGAGGCCGAAGTTCCCGAGTCCAGCCCGCCGGTGGGGGTTGCCGAGGCCGAAGTTCCCGAGTCAGGTGAGCTCGACCCGGCCGCCGAGCCCGGCCAACCCGCCACCGATCCACCGGCCCGCCGGCGCCGGTTCGCCCGGCTGCGCGGCTTCTTCCGAGGCCCCGAGCCCGCCGAGGTCAAGCCCGAAGGTCGCGCACCGGACGAGACCGCCGTCGCCGAACCGTCCGCGGCCGCCGAACCCGCGGGCGCCGAAACCGCGCCCGCCGAAACCGCGCCCGCACGGGTGAACGCCCCCAAGCGCACCGCCCGACCCCGCGCCCCGCGGGCCGCCGCCCCGGAGCCTCAGGTCACGAACCCAGAACCTCAGGCCACCGCTCCGGAGCCTCAGGTCACGAACCCGGAACCTCGGGCCACCGCTCCGGAGTCTCCGGCGGCTCCCGAGCCACCCGTCACTGAGGCCGCGCTGACCGCGGCCCTGGACAGCCTCGGCCAAGCGCATCACCGCCCGTACTCGCGCGCCTAGGGGCTGGGGCGCGCGAGCACGGAGCGGGACTAGCCCTCGATCTTCCCTGGAGGCCCCCCGAGCTCCGCGATGAGGGCCGAAAAGTCCTTGCCGGAGGGGCTGGGGACGCTGTCGGCGTCATCGCCGCCGCGCCACTGTCCCTGCTGCATGGCATAGCTCTCGGTGCCGACGCCGGCGCCCCAGCCGATCTCGATCCCGTTCGAGTCGCCGGGGATGATCGCGGCGATCGGCTGGCCCGCGCGGACCGTCTGCCCGACGTGCAGACCCGCCGCGGGGCTGATCCCCTCGGCGTAGTAGATGTACCGGCCGGCGTCCGGCCCGCCGGTGAGCTGGTACTCGACGAACGCTCCCGGCCAGCCGGTGCCGCTCGTCCCGACGTACGTGATCCTCCCGGCGCCGATCGCGCCCAGCGGCCCCGAGCCCGCGTAGTCCACGCCCTGGTCGATCCGCTCGGGCGTCACGCTGGCGCCGGCGAGCGGGTTGACGTAGTGGCCCGGGGCAACGGTCGGGGCCGCCGGGGGCTTGGCCGCCGGCGGGGTGCTCGCCACCGGATGAGACTTGGCGACCGGGTGAGTGTGAGTGGCCGGCTTCGGTTGGGCCGGAGCGTGCGGGCGGGTCGGAGTCCCGGTCGTGCCCGGGTGGCCGACCGAGTTCGTCTCCTCGATCGCTCCGCCGCCGGTGCTCACGTGCGTCGCCGGCGTGCCGTGGACGGTCGCCGTGAGCTTGTGACCTGCGGCACGGATCCGGTGGATCGCCGGCGCTTTGTGGACCGCCGGGGCGGTGTGGACTGCCGGCGCTTTGTGGACCGCCGGGGCGGTGTGGACTGCCGGGGCGGTGTGGACTGCCGGGGCGGTGTGGACTGCCGGGGCGGTGTGGACTGCCGGCGCCGTGTGGACCGCCGGGGCTGTGTGGACTGCCGGCGCGGTGGACGCCGCCGAGACGCTGCGCGGGGCCTGCGGCGCGGCCCCGCCACTCACCGCGTGTGACGCCACCGCCGCCGTGGCGGTTGCGTCATGGGCGGCCGCGATATGAGCGTGCGTCGTCGTCGCGGGGTGGGCCGGCGTGGCAGCCCGGAGAGCGGGGCGCGCCACCACGGTCGCCGCGCTCGAGTCGGCCAGCGTTGTCGTTCCGGGAAGCGCGGCGGCCCTCGCCGCGGCGCTCGGGGTCACGGCGGCCACCTTCGCCTTGGCAAGGCGCGCGTCGTGCTCGCCGGCGCGGTACGTGATCCGGGCAGTGCGAACGGACCCGCCTCTGCCGCCCAGCAACCCGGGCAGCGTCGCCGCGGCCAGCAGGGCCAGCGCCGAGATCCCGCCGGCGCCGGGCAGCACCATCGACGGCCGCCTCGACGACGCCGAGCGCCGCAGCTGGGAGAACGTCGCCGACTCGCGGACGATGTCGACGCAACTGAGGTCGCGCTCGGGCCGGAGGTGGAACAGCTCGAGTGAGCTGCGGCTGGGCCTGCCCCTGCGCGCGAGCGAGCGCTCCAACGACGCCTGCCACAGCTCAGCGCAAGCGAGATCACGTGCGGTGTCCACCAGCTGCCTCCTTCTTTGTGAGCCTGCGGAGTTAGCTGACGGGCTCGCGACTCGCGCTACGCCGCATAGTTGCGGCGATTCGCCCCTGCGACCCCTAGAGGTCGCTTTGGGTCCTCCGTTCGCCGGCCACGGATGGTCCGGCGATTCGGCTTCTATGTTGTCCGTCGTCGGCGCGCAAGCGCCGATTCCTGCAAGGTCGCGAAGTTGTATCGCATCTTGCAACGGCGCGGTACCCCTTTTCTCCCTAAACTCGCCGCCCGCGATGCGCGAGAAGGCCCCTGAGACCTACGTCGAGAAGCTCGGACACCTGGAGGAGCTCCGCTACGAGGCGATCCACGCGGGCTCCGAGCAGGCCGTGGCCAAGCAGCATGAGCGCGGCAAGTACACCGCCCGCGAGCGGGTCGAGAAGCTACTCGACCCGGGCTCGTTCCAGGAGCTCGACGTGTTCGTGCGCCACCGGACACACGAGTTCGACATGCAGAAGAACCGGCCTTACGGCGATGCCGTGGTAACCGGACACGGTCGTATCGACGGTCGGCCGGTGTGCGTGTTCAGTCAGGACTTCACGGTGTTCGGCGGTTCGCTCGGCGAGGTGATGGCCGAGAAGATGTGCAAGATCATGGACCTGGCGGCCAAGATCGGCTGCCCGGTGATCGGGATCAACGACTCGGGCGGGGCGCGGATCCAGGAGGGCGTGGTGTCGCTTGGCGCCTACGGCGACGTGTTCACCCGCAACGTCCAGTGCTCGGGCGTGATTCCGCAGATCAGCCTGATCATGGGCCCATGCGCGGGCGGCGCCGTGTACTCGCCGGCGATGACCGACTTCATCTTCATGGTGAAGGAGACCTCGCACATGTTCATCACTGGCCCCGAGGTGATCAAGACGGTCACCGGCGAGGAGGTCGACTTCGAGTCGCTTGGCGGCGCGATGAGCCACAACTCCAAGTCCGGCGTCGCCCACTTCGCCTCCGACGACGAAGATCAGTGCCTCGAGGACACGAGGTACCTGTTGAGCTTCCTGCCCCAGAACAACCTCGAGATGCCGCCCCGGGTCCAGCCCACCGACGACCCGCTCAGGCAGGACCCCGAGCTCGACCACGTCGTCCCCGACAACTCGAACAAGCCCTACGACATGCGCGACGTCGTCCGCTACACCGTCGACGACGGAGAGTTCTTCGAGGTCCACGAGTACTACGCGCGCAACATCATCTGCGGCTTCTCGCGCCTGAACGGCTACGTCGTTGGGATCGTCGGCAACCAGCCCAATCAGCTCGCCGGCGTGCTCGACATCGACTCCTCGACGAAGGCCGCGCGGTTCGTGCGCACGTGCGACGCGTTCAACATCCCGATCATCACGCTCACCGACGTGCCCGGTTTCCTCCCCGGTACAACGCAGGAGTGGGGCGGGATCATCCGCCACGGCGCGAAGCTCCTGTACGCATACTGCGAGGCAACCGTCCCCAAGATCACGATCATCACCCGCAAGGCGTACGGCGGCGCGTACGACGTCATGGGGTCAAAGCACCAGCTCGCGGACTTCAACTTCGCGTGGCCGACCGCGGAGGTCGCGGTGATGGGCCCCGAGGGCGCGGTCAACATCATCTACCGCCGCGACATCGCCTCCTCACCAACTCCAGACACGCGCCGGCAGAAGCTGATCGAGGACTACAAGGCGCACTTCGCCAATCCGTACGTGGCGGCCGAGCGCGGCTACATCGACGACGTGATCGTCCCTCACGAGACCCGTCCCAAGGTCATCACCGCACTCGAGACGCTGCTGAACAAGCGCCAGCCCGGTCCGCGGCGCAAGCACGGCAACATCCCGCTCTGACAGCGGCCGGGTTCGCCGCCGGCCCCGGGCTATGACATGGCCTCGGGGCTGGCGATGTTGCCGGTGTGCACGATTAGCATGGTGGCGGCCACCGCGCTTCCGCTCATTGCGACGAACAGCGCCACCAGCGCCACCACGAGCGCCGGCGACGGCATGCGATCCTTCAAACGAGACACTGCAACCTCCATGTTGTTGAAGCCTCTGCACCCCCGGCACTGCAACGACTAGGAGCGAGCGACCGGCGCTCGTCCCACCCGACATCGAGAGCACGCGCGGCCGCACAGGCCGACGCGCCTCGTCACCTCAGTTGTCCGTCACCGGCACACAGCGGCGGCGCGCCGTCATGACGCCGATTCAACCCTCGCGTCTGAGGATCCGTCCTCGACGCACCGCTATACATTCATCCTCCGGACGAATGGTCCGATATGTGTCCAGCGTTTTTTGTAACTTTGCTCAAGTAGAGCGCAGTAGTCAGCGTTCGGACAGCCGGCGGGAGTCGACTCCTGAATGCAGGGAAGGTCAGGACGATGAAGGGCCCCTCATACGCTCAGAGCGTGACGGTGTGGGCCTGGATGCGGTTGTCCTCCCACGCGTCGAACGCGGCCATCGCCACCGCCAGGTCCTGGATCGCGAGGCCCGTTGAGTCGAACAGAGTCACCGCCTCGGGTCCCGGTCGTCCCGGCGCGTCGCCGGCCAGGACCGCGCCGAGCTCGGTCACTCGGTCGCGTGTGACCAGGCCGGCGGTCACCGCGCCGGTCAGCTCGCCTCCGTGCGAGGCCTGCGCCCACTCGTCGCAGAACAGTACGCACGACGCGACCGCGCCGACACTCGCCTCGGCCTTCCCGGGCCCGTCGGCGCCGAGCATGTTGAGGTGAAGGCCGGCGCGCAGGCTGCCGACGTCGATCACGATCTCCGTACCCGGGGTGACGCAGCACACGACATCGCACGCGATCGCTTCCTCACGCGATCCGGTGCGCCAGGAGAGCTCGTCCGCGAGCGCGCCGGCAACGTCCTCCCGCGGGTCGTGGCACACGCCCGGCCCGTACCCCGCCGCCACCAGGCAGCGTGCAGCCCACGCGCCGTGCAGGCCGCAACCGATCAGCCCGACGGTGCGCGCCCCCTCGCGCGCGAGCGCCCGCGTGGCCACCGCGGCCACCGCCCCGGTTCGCAGGGCGGTCACCGAGCGCGCGTCGAGCAGCATCAGTGACTCGCCGGTCTGCGCGCCCGACAGGCAGATCACTCCGGTCACGGTCGGCAGGCCGCGCGCGGGGTTCCCGGGGAATGACGTCACCCATTTGAGCAGCGCGAATCCGCCGCCGCGCGCCGGCATCGCACGGAAGTCGCCGAATGGAGGGCTCTCGAGGTAGACCTTCGGCGGCATCACCCAGTCGCCGGCGTGGAACCGGAGCAGGCCCTCACGCACGCGCTCGATCGCCGTCGCGGGCGACACGGCTGATAGCACGGCGTCGTGGTCGAGCACGGGCAACGCGGGCACGTCGCGGGACGATACGCTCAGTCCGCCCGTGAACCGGCGCCCGAAGCTCACGATCGTCGCGCCGACCGCCTCCGCCGAGGAGGCGGCCGCAGTTGTCGCCGTGCTCGAACGGTTCATGCGCGAGACCGCGCCGGCACCGGCCCGGCCCGCCCCCACGCAGAACCCGTGGCAGCGCGCGGCGCTCGAGGAGGGCGTGAACAGGGCTCCGGCCGAGCCCGTGCCCTGGGGCTAACTTGGTGTAGGCACCCCTTTTGGGGGATGCCCAGGTTGGTTTCAGCCACCTTTGCTTGACAGGAACCGGTGCGTGTGCCAGCGTCCAGAACGTTGGCTGGTGAACCAACCAGACGTTCGCCAGAAGAGTGACGTGCTCGGGGCGCAGGCAAAAGGGGGTAGTACATAGGTCATGCTGTTCGCGGGACGCAGTAGAGACCACCGTCCACCCGACCGGTTTCCGGGCTCGTCTTCGGTACGACGGGCTCGCGCTCGCGCTCGCCGAGGCGCCGGCGGTCATTGGCATCGCTCAGCCCCCAAAGCGGATGCCAGTCACCCGACCAGCGCTGGTTGAGAGCGCGCCGGCTGCCGCGACGGTTGCCCCCACCGTCGCGGCGCCGGTTCCCTCGCTCGGCTGCACACCCCTCCCGTAGCCCGGCGCGCCTTCGATCGGTAGCCGCGAAGCGACGGTCGTCGGCGCGAGGGCTACGGGACGGGCGCCGCAGCTTCGCTCACAGCTCTCGCAGGCCGCGCGCCGGCCATCCTCTCGGCTGAAGAGAGCCCGTCGCCGGCTTTCACCCCGGCGCCGGCGTCGCACGGTGCGCAACGCCCGTGCCGGCGATCGCTCGCCCGCCGGCCTCGCGCCACCCCCCAGCCGGGGGCGATTGCCCAGCACGTCGGCCAAAACAACTGAACCCCGATTGCCTTTTGGTACATTTGACGTCCGTCCGCTACCGGAAGGAGTCAGATGCGACCCGCATCGCCGCCAAGCGCCAGCACCGACGCCACCGAGACGGTCTCCCATCACGGTAACGGCCGCACGGGCTCGATCGAGAATCCCGAGGTGCTCGAGAACGTGCCCGGGCACATCATCCCGATCCTGGAGCGCGAGTTCGACGATTTCGACACCGAATCCACGCGCTACCTGAAGGGCGATCTGGAGGGCGACGAGTTCATCAAGTTCCGCCTCAAGCAGGGCGTCTACGGCCAGCGCCAGCCGGACGTGCAGATGGTTCGGGTGAAGCTCCCGTTCGGCGGGGTGACGCCCGACCAACTCGACGCATTCGCCGCCGGCATCGAGAAGTACGTGCCGCTGCGCAAGGGCCACATCACGACGCGCCAGAACATCCAGATGCATCACATCCCGCTGCCGGACGCGGCCGAGCTGATCCGCGAGCTCGGCGACGCCGGCCTTTCCAGCCGCGAGGGCTGCGGCAACACGATGCGCAACGTCACCGGCGATCCGCGAGCCGGAACCCTCGAGGGCGAGCAGTTCGATATCACGCCCTATGCCGGCGCGTACGTGCGCTACTTCGTGCGCCACGCGACCACACAGGCGATGCCGCGCAAGGTCAAGACCGCGTTCGCGGCCACCGACGAGGACAACGCGATCACCCGGATCCACGACATGGCCTTCATCCCGCGAGTCAACGAGCAGGGCGTTCGCGGCGTCGAGATGCGGGTAGGAGGCGGTACCTCGATCATGCCGCGCCTGGCTCCCACCCTCTACGAGTTCGTCGAGCTCGACAACGGCGACTACCTCAAGGTCACCGAGGCATGCATGCGGATCTTCGATCGCCAGGAGTGGCTGCGCGCGAACCGCGCCCGCGCCCGAATCAAGGTCCTGGTCGACAAGGTCGGGATCGACGAGTTCCGCACGATGGTCGAGGAGGAGCTGAACGGCGACTGGGTGCACGAGCGCGATTTCTCCGTGGAAGGGATCGTGTTCGAGCACGACGAAGAAGCAGCCGCGCCCCCGAAGCCGCAATCCGTCGCGACGCCCAACGGAGACCACCGTGAGTTCACGCAATTCGTCGAGACCAACGTGCAGCGACAGCGCCAGCGCGGCTTCTCGACCGTCGAGGTCAAGGTGACGCGGGGCGACCTCACCCCCGACCAGCTCCGCGGCCTCGCGCAGATCATGCGTGACTACACGGGTGGCGCCGCGCGCACGACCGTCCACCAGAACCTGGTGCTTCGCTGGGTCCGCGACGAGTCGGTCTATGACGTGTGGCGGGCGCTCGGCGAGCTCGGCCTCGACGACGCCGGCGCGGACGAGATCACCGACGTCGTCAGCTGCCCCGGGACCGACTCGTGCAAGCTCGGGATCACGAGCTCGATGGGGCTCAACGAGGCGATCCACCAACGGCTGGTGCAGATGGAGATCAGCGACGAGCTGACCCGCAGGATCCACGTCAAGATGAGCGGTTGCCCGAACGGCTGCGGGCAGCACCACATCGCGAACATCGGCTTCTACGGGGCCTCGATCAAGGTCGGCGGCCACGCGATCCCGGCCTACATCCCGCACATCGGCGGCGCCTACGAGGGCGGCGACGTGCGCTACGGTCAGCGGCTCAAGGCCAGGCTCCCGGCCAAGCGTGTACCCGAGGCGGTCGATCGGTGGGTACGCTTCTACGAATCCGAGCGGACCGAGGGCGAGGAGTTCAACGCGTTCGTCGACCGCGTCGGGCCAGCGGAGTTCGAGGCGCAGGTCAAGGACCTCACGATGCCGATCGAGTTCAGCCTGGACAACATGAGCTACTTCATCGACTGGACCAAGCAGTCGCCGTTCGAGGTCATCCGCGGCGAGGGCGAGTGCGCGGTCTGACCGCTGCGACGACCATGAGCGCAACGATTCCCGATCTCGAGACCGCCTCCGCCCAGGAGGTCCTCGCGTACGCCGTCGAGCGATTCCACCCGCGGCTGAAGATGGCCTGCTCCTTCCAGAAGGAGGAGTCGGTGATGGTGCACATGCTGACGTCGATCGAGCCGGACGCCCGGGTGTTCATGATCGACACTGGCGTGCTGTTCCCGGAGACGCTCGACACCTGGAAGCGGTTCGAGGACAGGTTTGGCGTCAACATCGAGGTGATCGACGCCCGCAGCCCGGATGAGCCGTGGACGATAAACCGGTGCTGCGGCGAGGCCAAGGTTGACGCGCTCGAGCGCGCGCTCGACGACGTCGACGGGTGGGTCACGGGAATCCGCCGCGAGCAGGGGCCGACGCGCGCCGACGCGCGCAAGCTCGAGTACGACGAGCGGCGCGGCATCTGGAAGGTCAACCCGCTCGCCGACTGGAGCGAGAAAGACCTGTGGCGCTACGTGTTCGAGCACGACCTGCCGTATCACCCGCTGCACGACCAGGGCTACGCGTCGATCGGCTGCGAGCCGTGCACGCGTCCCGGCGCCGGTCGCGAGGGGCGCTGGGCGGGACTCGATAAGACCGAATGCGGAATCCACGAATGAGGACCACCGCTTGAACCCCCTGCACTACGAGCTGTCTCATCTGGAGACGCTCGAGGCCGAATCCATCCACATCTTCCGCGAGGTCGCGGCGGAGTTCGAGCACCCCGTGCTGCTGTTCAGCGGCGGCAAGGACTCGCTCGTGCTCCTGCGCCTGGCCGAGAAGGCGTTCCGTCCCGGCCGGTTCCCGTTCCCGATCATGCACGTCGACACCGGGCACAACTTCCCCGAGGTGCTCGAGTTCCGCGACCGCCTGATCGATCAGATCGGCGAGCGGCTGATCGTCGCGAGCGTGCAAGATTCGATCGACCAGGGCCGCGTCGTCGAGGAGACCGGCCCCCGGGCGTCGCGCAACCGCCTCCAGACCGTGACGCTGCTCGACGCGATCGCCCAGCACGGGTTCGACGCAGCCTTCGGCGGTGCGCGCCGGGACGAGGAACGCGCCCGCGCCAAGGAGCGCGTGTTCTCGTTCCGGGACGACTTCGGCCAGTGGGAGCCCAAGCGCCAGCGCCCCGAGGTGTGGGCGCTGTACAACGGCCGCATTCGCAAGGGCGAGCACGTCCGCGTGTTCCCGCTGTCGAACTGGACCGAGCTCGACGTGTGGCAGTACATCGACCAGGAGAAGCTCGAGGTCCCGAGCATCTACTACGCCCACACCCGACAGGTGTTCGAGCGCGACGGGATGTTGTACGCGCTCAGCCCGCACGTGCAGCTGATCGAAGGCGAGACGCCGTTCGAGGCCTCGGTCCGCTACCGGACGGTCGGCGACATGACCTGCACAGGCGCCGTCCGCTCTCTGGCCACGACCCTGCCCGAGGTCGTCTCCGAGATCGCGGCCACCCGCATCACCGAGCGCGGAGAGACGCGCGCTGATGACCGGGTGACCGAGGCTGCGATGGAGGATCGCAAGCGCGAGGGCTATTTCTAGCCGTGCTGGGGATGAATAGATGACGCCTGGCGCGGCGACGAACGGTCACGCGCTGCGGACCCGCACCAGCGAGCTGCTGCGGTTCGCCACCGCCGGATCGGTCGACGACGGCAAGTCGACGTTGATCGGGCGACTGCTGCACGACTCCAAGTCGATCCTCGAGGACCAGCTCGAGCACGTGGTGCAGACGTCCGAGCGCCGCGGCGACGGGTACGTGAACCTCGCGCTGCTGATGGACGGCCTCCGCGCCGAACGCGAGCAGGGGATCACGATTGACGTCGCCTACCGGTACTTCCAGACGCCGCGGCGCAAGTTCGTGATCGCCGACACGCCCGGCCACGAGCAGTACACGCGCAACATGGTCACCGGCGCCTCGACCGCGGACCTGTCGGTTGTGCTCGTCGACGCCCGCAAGGGGGTGAGCGAGCAGACCCGTCGGCACGCCTATATCGCCTCGGTGCTGCGGATCCCGCACGTGGTCGTGTGCGTCAACAAGATGGATCTGGTCGCGTACGACGAAGCGGTGTTCGAGCACATCGTCGAAGACCTGACCGACTGGATGGCCCGGCTCGGCATCCCGGACGTCAGCTTCATCCCGATCTCGGCGCTCCACGGCGACAACGTCGTCGACCGCTCGACCTCGATGCGGTGGTACGACGGGCCACCGCTGCTGTACCACCTCGAGCATGTGGTGATCGCGCCCGACCGCGACCTCGCGCAGGTGCGCTTTCCGATTCAGTGGGTGATCCGGCCCAACAGCGACGACCACCACGACTATCGCGGTTACGCCGGCACGGTCGCCGGCGGTGTGCTCCACGCCGGCGACGAGGTGCTCGTCCTTCCGAGCGGTCGGCGCACCGAGGTCACCGCGATCGAGACCTACGACGGCCCGGTCGACGCCGCGTTCCCGACGATGTCGGTGACGGTCCGCGTCGCCGACGACCTCGACATCTCGCGCGGCGACATGCTCGTCGAGGCCGACGATCCACCGGCGGCCGCCCGCGAGCTCGACGCGATGGTGTGCTGGATGGGCGAGGCGCCGCTGCGCCCGGGCGCGCGCCTGGTGATCAAGCACACCACGCGCACCACCCGCGCGCGGATCGAGGAGCTCGACTACCGCGTCGATGTCAACACGCTCGCGCACGCGGGCGCCGGCGAACTCACCCTCAACGAGATCGGCCGCGTTCGTCTGCGGACGGGCTCCCCGCTGATGGCCGATCCGTATTCGCGCAACCGCACCACCGGCAGCTTCATCCTGATCGACGAGGCGAGTAACGACACGGTGGCGGCGGGGATGGTGCTCGCCGCGCGGTAGGTCGGCGTGTAACGAGCGGCGGTCTGGGATAAAAGTCGGAATATGTCCGACCTTCATCCCAAGCAGGCTGCGAATGAGGAGGAGAGCTACCACCAGGGCACGGCCTCGATGTCCACGGCGGCGGCCCTCGAGCACGACGACGCGTTCACGCCGGCGCCACCGGTCACCGAGCGAACCGTAACCGAGCCGGCGCGGGAAACACCGGTCCACGCGGAGACCGAGGTGCTGGTCGTAGGAGGCGGGCCGGCGGGGTGCGCGGCCGCGCTCGCGGCCCGGCGTGCCGGCGCCGAGGTCCTGCTCGTCGAGCGCTACAACCACCTCGGCGGTCTGTCGACCGGCGGCCTGGTGATCTGGATCGACCGCATGACCGACTGGAGCGGGCGTCCGGTGATCACCGGCATCGGCCAGGAGCTGCTCGACCGGCTGCCCGAGACCGCCGTCGCCGGCGCGCCGCGCGCGCTGTGGGGGTCGACCGACGCCGATGCGGTCTCCTACTGGCGCGAGCGCCAGGGCGCCTTCCGCGACACCGTCACGTGGTCGCCGATGATCGACCCGGAATGGCTGAAGTACCTCTCGGCCGAGCTGTTGATCGAGTCCGGTGTCAAGCTCCTGCTGCACAGCTGGGTCGCCGAGCCGCTACTGGAGGGACGCGTCGTCCGCGGCGTGACGTTCGAGTCAAAGGAGGGCCGGCGCGCGATCCTGGCCGACGTGATCGTCGACTGCACCGGTGATCTCGACCTGTGCGCGCGGGCGGGCCTCGAGTTCGAAGCGGACGCCAAGGCGGGTGGCGGCGGCATTGCGCACTGCCTGAACACCGGCTGGCTGTGGGCCGGCGTCGACTTCGCCCGGTGGCTCGAGTTCAAGCGCGAGGACCCGGCCGCCCACCGCCGGCTGATGGCCGACGCGGGCGACGCGCTCGGGTTCGCCGAGCGCCCGGTCGTCGGCTGGTCTGGAGACGTCGCGCTGTTCCTCGGCCCGCGGCTGAGCGGGTACAGCGGGGTCAGCGTCACGGACCTGACGCGCGTCGAGGTCGAGTCACGCCGGCGGATGGTCGCCCACCTCGACCACTTCCGCCGCCACGCGCCCGGCTTCGAGAACGCGTGGCTGATGCTCTCGGCGCCGCAGATCGGGGTGCGACACACGCGCCGGCTCGTCGGTCGCCACAAGCTCACGAGCGAGAGCTGGAAGGACGCGACTCGCCACGACGACGAGATCGGCGTGTCGCCGTCGCCGTCGCAGAAGTTCGCCAACGTGTCGGTGCCCTACCGCGCGCTCGTTCCCCGCGACCTCGACAACGTGCTGGTCGCCGGCCGCCACATCGCCACCGACCCGCAGACCCAGGCGTTCATGCGCGAGATCCCTCAGTGCTGGATGACGGGCCAGGCGGCGGGCGTGGCGGCCGCGCTCGCCGCCGCGACCGCCACGACCGCCGCCGACGTCGACATTGCCGCGCTCCAGCGCGAGCTGCTCCGCCAGGGGGTCTACCTTCAGGACGACTTGATCGGTGCGATCGCCGGCGTCCCGCCGCGCGGCCCGAAAGTCTCGATCACTGCCGACACGCCGCTGTTGTGAGCGCCGGCGACGACGATCTGCACGGCCTGCTCTGAGTTCAGCACCCTGACCTGGTCGTCTTGGCCGGCGCTGTCGGGGACCGAGTCGGGGTGCGCGCTCGACAGTCGCCACCGCGTCTTGCCCGACACCGCGTCCTTGCCCACCGCGGCGAGCGCGTCCCGGCTGTTGACGGCATGCTCGTAGACGAAGCGGCGCAGCTCGTCCTTGCCCCAACCGGCGTGCGCGAACAGCTCGGCGTGCTCGGGCCCGAGCGCGATGCAGGCGCTGATCGTCTCGTGGATCAGCGCGCCGGTGCGCCGGATCGTGTCGGCGAGATCGAGCGCCAGCTGCTCTGGCACGGTGGTATGCCGCGCTTCGATGTGAACGACTGAGCGCATCGTCAACGCCGTGACCGTGCTCTCACCGGCGTCGAAGCCGTGCTCGACGTGGAAGGGCGGCCAGGGCGACTGCTCCTCGTTCTCGGCGATGCACGCCGTGAACTTGGCCGGGTTGCCCTGGGTGGCCTGATCGAGCTCGTGCGGCCGCAGGCCGAACGCGTTGATCGCGGTCAGGCGGATCGCACGCCCGATCGTGGCATTGGCGCGGAAGCCCGACCCGAACACGTTGCCCTGGCTGTTGAGGCCGATCCGCTCCCGGATCGGGCCGTTGACGAGGAGCATCGGCGCGGTGCCGGTGGTGCTCTGCCAGATCGCCCGTGGGACGTAGTTCTCCTGCTCGAGCGCCGACCACGCGGCCAGCACCACCGGGAAGTACTCCGGCCGGCAGCCGGCCATCGCGGCGTTGATCGCTGCGGTGCGGACAGTGCACTCGCGGTCGAGGTGGGGCATGGCCAGCAGCACCTCGTCGGCCCCGCGCGCGGTCTGGCTGAGGAACTCGGCCAGGTAGGACTCGGTCACCGGCATGACGGGCAGCCCGTCCGTCCAGCCGCGCTCGGAGTAGTCCTCCATCACCTGGCGGACCTCGTCGATGTCGATGACCGGCAGCTCGGTCGTGCGTTCCACGGTGCGTCACGCTCCCTTCAGGATCCGTACTACCGCAGCGATCACCGGCTGCACGTTGGCGTCGATCTCGGCCTGGCTGAGGCTGGCGATCGGGTGAGGGATCATGACCGGCTCGAAGTCGGGGAGGCCGTACATGTCGGCCATCGCCCGCGCCGGCGCCCCGAACGCATCCGTGCAGATCGACACCGCCGGCACGCCCGCCCGCTCGAGCACGATTCCGTCGGCCAAACTGGCCGCCGAGCAGGACCCTCAGTCGCCGACCCCGGCGATCACGGCCTCACAGCTCTCCGCGATCTCCCTGGCCTGGTCCTCTTCCACCGGCGTCCCGAAGTACGACTTCGTGTACGTGGTCACCTCGCCGACGTGATGCTGGGCGCGGAGCTGGGCGGCGATCGTCTCGAGCACGAGCGCCGCGTTGGGCTTGGCGTTGTCGAGCAGGCCGAGCCGCAGCCCGGTGAGGTCGCCGACGCGCGGGGCGAGCGTCGCCACGCGGGCGGCGTCGGACTGGCCGGTGGGATCGAGAATCGCCTCGCGATGGGTCATACGCTCCCATCCTACGCGCCGCCTGACGGGGCGGATGGCTCGCGCGCCCCGCTAAAGTCCCGCCGCGCATGTTCTCCAAGGTGTTGATCGCCAACCGCGGCGAGATCGCGGTCAGAATCATGCGCGCTTGTGAGGAGCTCGGGATCGCCACCGTCGCGGTCTACTCGGAGCTCGATCGCGACGCCGTGCATGTCAAGCGGGCCGACGAGGCGTACCTGCTCGGTCCGGGCCCGGCGGCCGAGAGCTACCTCGCGATCGACAAGCTGATCGAGGCCGTGCAGCGGTCAGGGGCCGAGGCGGTGCACCCCGGATACGGCTTCCTGGCCGAGAACGCCGGGTTTGCGGCGGCGCTCGCGGACGCCGGGATCACGTTCATCGGCCCGCCTGCATCGGCGATCGAGGCGATGGGGTCCAAGACGCGGGCACGCGAGCTGATGGCCAAGGCCGGCGTACCGATCGTCCCCGGGACGACCGAGCCGGTCGAGACGATCGAGGACGCGCACAAGGTGATCGCGGACACGATCGGCTATCCGGTCGCGGTCAAGGCGGCCGGCGGCGGTGGCGGCAAGGGCTTCCGGGTCGCGTTGGACGAGTCGAAGCTTCGGGACGCGTTCGAGGGCGCCGCGCGCGAGGGCGAGAAGTTCTTCGGCGACGCCACCGTGTACCTCGAGCGCTACCTGCCCGACCCGCGCCACGTCGAGGTACAGGTGCTCGCCGATACGCACGGGAACGTGATCCACCTCGGCGAGCGCGATTGCTCGCTCCAGCGCCGGCACCAGAAGCTGATCGAGGAGGCGCCGGCGCCGGCGGTCGACGAGGCGCTCCGGGCGAAGATCGGGAAGATCGCGACCGAGGCGGCCGCCGCGGTGTCCTACACCGGCGCCGGGACGATCGAAGGACTGCTCCAGGACGGCGAGTACTTCTTCCTGGAGATGAACACCCGCGTCCAGGTTGAGCACTGCGTGACCGAGATGGCGACCGGGATCGACATCGTCAAGGAAGGCATCCGCGTCGCCGCCGGCGAGCCGCTGTCGATCGCCCAGGAAGACGTCGTGCTGCGCGGCCACGCGATCGAGTGCCGGATCAACGCCGAGGACGCGAGCAAGAACTTCGCGCCGGCACCGGGCGCGATCGGCGACTACTCAGAGCCGGCCGGGCCGGGCGTCAGGGTCGACTCGGGCGTCGGGCCGGGGTCTGAGGTCTCGCCGATGTACGACCCGATGGTGGCCAAGCTGATCGTGTGGGACGTCGATCGCGAGCAGGCCACGGCGCGAATGCTGCGGGCGCTCGGCGAGTACCGGATCGAGGGGTTGAAGACGCTGCTGCCGTTCCACCAGGCGATTCTCCAGACGCGCCAGTGGCACGACGCGGAGACCTGCCGCGACCTGATCGAGGACCGCGCCTGGCTCAAGGCGCTTGCCTTTCCAAAGCCGGAAACAGCCGGCGGCGAGGGCGCCGGCGGTCGCGACGGCGAGGCGGCCAGTCTCGAGCCGGTCGAGCAGAGCTACACGGTCGAGGTCTCGGGCAAGCGCTTCGACGTCAAAATTTGGTCCCCGCCCGCCCCGCCGGTCCCCGGCGCCGTCAACGGTTCGGTCCCGGCCTCGGCGGAGGGGGTTGTCGCGACCCGACGGGCGCCCCGGCGAAGCGAGCGCTCGGGACGCGGTGGCGGCGCCGGCGGCGGCGACACCCTGTCCTCGCCCCTTCAGGGCACGGTCTTGAAGGTCGCCGTCGAGAAGGGCGCCGACATCGAGGAGGGGGCGCTCGTGTGCGTGATCGAGGCGATGAAGATGGAGAACGAGATCACCGCCCACAAGGCGGGAACGGTCGCGGAGCTTCCGATCGCTGTCGGCGCCTCGGTGGCCACCGGCGACACGCTTGCAGTGATCAACTCGGCCTCGGATTAGCTCCCGCCGGCTGCCCACTCCAGGGCCGGCCGGCGCTCACCCGGCGGCGGCGGCCCGCCCCCAGGAAACCGACGGTCGGGGAATCGCCACCGTCCGGTCGGGCCAGGCCAGCGTCGCGAGCAGCGTGACCAGTAGTGCATCGCGCCCGACCACCACCCAGGACTCGAGCGGCTCGAACGTCTTGAGCGGGTCGAAGTGGAGCGGGTAGTAGATCTGGGTCATCGCCATCGCGCAGGCCAGCAGCGCCGCCGCCGCCAGGCCGCGCCGGCCGCTCACCGTCGCGGCCAGCGGGGCCAGCCAGATCAGGTACTGGGGCGAGAGCACGCGGTCGAACACGATGAACGCGCACACCGCCGCCGCGGCCGCCGTCAGCAATCGCTCGCGCGTGGCCGATCCGAGCGCGTACAGGCCCCACACCACGACGAGCGAGATCAGCTGGAGAATGCTCATCACTCCGGCGAACGCAAGCGCCGGGTGACCGTCGAGGTTGTCGGAGCTGTGCGTGAAGTAGTAGGAGAGATGCAGCCCGACCAGCTGGTGGGCCGCGAGGAAGACCGCCGCGCCGACGCTCTCGAGCTGGAGCGGCCGGTTCTCCTGGCCGTGGATCGCCCACCACACCCCGTGCGGGGCGATCACCAGGAACGGCAGGAAGCAGACGAGCAGCACGACGGCGAACACGCCGAGGCAGCCGAGCGCTGCCCGCCGCCCCTTGCGGCGCCACACGTACACGACCGCGATCGGCACAATCACCACCGGGTAGGCCTTCGCGGCCGTGCCGAGCGCGAGCAGCGCGAACGCGCTCCGCTTCCGATCGAAGTAGATCGCGGTCACGGCGGCGATCGTGAGCATCGTCGGGAACAGGTCGTAGCGCGACAGCATCACGGCGCCGAGCAGCAGGGGCGAGAGCGCGAGCAGCGCGACGCCGCAGATCAGCTGTCGCGTCTGGACCCGTTGCGCAGCCAGCACGAGCGCGGCGAGGCTGGCCGAGATCACGCCGCACGCGGCCATCATCAGCTCGAATACCACCATGTAGGCCGAGAAGCTGTTGCCGGCGATCAGCCTCGGGATCAGGAATATGGGCAGCGCCATCGGCGGGTACTCCACCGAGAAGTCGCGATACGGGACTAGGCCGCGCACGACGATGTTGCGCGCATACTTCGCGTACTCCCTGGTGTCCCACTCCCGGTCGAGGCGGTACAAGCCGTGGTGGATCAGGTACCACGCGACCACGAACGCGATCGCGGCGGACGCGACCGCCAGTACGGTGCGCTGCCGGTCTGAGGGCAGAAAGCGCGCACGGCCTCCCGGCACGGTGATCGAGGCGCCGGCCAGCTCCAGCACCGGATCTCGGGACTGTGGGTGGCGTTGTTCAGGCATCGCGTGTGGTCGCGGTTCGGCGTGACGCACGCGGGTGGGGCGAGCGCGTCACGACACGATCCTCGCGGCGAGATCGTACGGATACGTGTACATCGTGATCGGGCCGATGTGGTACACGCCCGTGGGGCGTCCGAGACCGGGCGTCGGCTTGGTGACGCTCTGGCTCGAGCGAGCATCGGTCAGCAGGAAGCTGCCCGTGCGCGGACGCGGCGAGTACCAACTGCTGATGAAGTGCAGATCGAAGCGACACAGCCGGGCGTTCTGATCGCAGACGGCGACCGGGTAGACCTGCACGCGGAACCCCGTGGTCCACGTGACCGGAGCGGCGTCCCAGTAGCCGGCGTACCCGACGGTGAGGTGCTCCCGCGCGGCGATCCGGGCGATCTGGCCCGCGACGCCGGCGCTGACCGGGGTGTGGAACTCGGTGCCCTCGGTCGAGATTCCTCGTGCCAGCGACACCACGGCCCCGAGCGCGAACACGCACGTCCCCGCTACAACGACCGCGCCGCCGCGAGTGCGTCCGCCGCGCGCGCGTCCGGCGGCTGCGCGTCCCACGGCGCCGGCCGGGGCCAGCGCGACGGCCGCAGGCACCACGGCGGCGGCGGCGTACACCAGGCCGACCAGGTAGCGGTCGGCGTGGATGTCGACGGGAGCGTCGCTGAGGACGAACGCGAGCGACAGCAGCGCGGCCGACGAGAACCAGAAAGCGAAGAGAGCATGCCGGGCCGGATCGCCCGGAGACGAGATCGGGCGACGCAGCTGCCGCCAGGTCAGCCACGGCAGCACGAGCACCGCCACGATGCTGACCGCCGCGCACACAGCGGCCAGGGCCAGCCGCGGCGACAGCGAGCCGCCGGAGACGGCGCCGTTGCCGAGGACCGCGATCGACCGCCCCCAGAGCTTGGCGTTGTGGAGGTTCTTGTGGCCGAGGACGATCGTCGTCGTGTGTAGGCCGGGCTCCGGCGTGACCGACAGCGCCGACATGACGGCCCGCGTGATCCCCCACGTGACGGCTGCAATGGCGAGCGTGGCGATTCCGGCCGCCGGTGCGCGGGCGTCGCCGCGTCCGCGCACGAGCGCCAGCGCCAGCGCGAACGGCACCGCGGCCGCCACGATCACCAGCGGGTCCGACGCGGCATTGACTCCGACGACCGTCCCGATGACCAGCACCAGCGGGATCAGTGCCAGGAGGCGGATATCGGCGGCGCGCCGCTCGAGCCAGACGACGAACGCTCCGAGCAGCGCCAGGCAGAACCACGCGGGAGCGTGCTGGGTGGTCGAGAGCTCCAGGCGGAGCGTCGCCGGCGACGCGCAGATCAGCAGCACGGCGGTCACACCCGCCGCCCAGCGGCCGGCCACCTGCCACACCGACCAAGCCGCGAGCGCGGCGCCCGCCACCGCCATCGCGTACGGCGCCGCCTCCCAGATCTGCCGATGGGCGGGAAGCCACTTCGTGCCCAGATCGAACAGCAGCGTGGCGTACCAGCCGAACTCGCCCAGGACGACGTTGGCGTGAGCGGGGGCGGCGCCGAACAACTCGCCGATCACCGGCCCGGAGGCCGCATCCGCGTCGAGGTTCGTGGCCGTGATCGCCGCGCTCAACTGATGCGCGAGCAAGATCAGGTAGACCACGCCGAACGGCAGCGCGACCCACCACGTCCAGCGCGGAGCATTTCCCAACCACCGCTCGCCGGCGCCGGGTCGCCGGGTCGCCGGGCCAGAAGCGGTCCGCGGGCGCGGGCGCGGGCGAGTCCCAGTGCCGGCGCCGGCGGTGCTCACGACGGATGACGCCGGGAATCGCTGGGCACCTGACTGCGAGCGGTCGGCGCGGGCGCGCTCCGCGCGTCGATCTCCTCGAGCCGCCCGTCGGTGTGCAGCGTCGCCTGGGCGCGGGTCCCCGGCCCGAGCGACGCCCACAGCGTGACGGCCCCGACGCCCGGACCGCGCGCGATCCGCACCACCGCCCCGTCGACGTGCATCTCGGTCTGGAGGCCTCCGTTGAGGCGCGCGAGAAGCCCGACGGATGTCGTGTAGCGCCCGGACCGGGCCAGCTCGGGCTCGCTCGGCCGTCCCGGCGAGCTTCAGCGTCCGCTCCGCCTGCGCCTGTAGTTCGTCGGGGCCCTTCCAGACCGCCACGAGCGAGATCACGATGCCGCCCGCGAGCACCGTGAGGAACACCGGCAGCATCCGCTCCGCCAGCCGTCTGCGTCCCACGCACAGCAGGACGCCGGCGGCGATGGCGACGGCGACGGCCAGCATGGCCAGGCCGATCGCGACGGTGGCAACACCCGAATAACTCATGTCGGCGGTACGGCGGTGGGGGTACGTCCGGGGGGTCGAAGCAGGCGGTCCGAGGCTACTCGGAAACCATCCGCTTGAGTCGTTCGACATTCTCGGCGGTGGATGCGGCGTTGCGCGCCCGTCCGGCGGCCAGGGGGCAGGGCCGCGTCGGCGCCCTCGGCCGACAGCGCCCGCAGATACGCGGCGTCCTCCTCGACCAGGCCCAGCGCGGCGGCTCGCTCGAGCGGACGGCCGTGCCCGGGCACGATCGCCTCCGCGCGCTCCACCAGCGCCCGCAGGCGCTCGAGCGTCGCCAGGTAGGCCTCGACCGACCCGCCCGGGGAGATCCACGGGATCTCGACCGGCGACAGGTAGTCACCGCACACCAGCACGCCGAGCCAGGGGATGAAGAACGCAGTCCCGTCGGCAGTGTGGCCGTCGGCCGGATGGAGCTCGAGCTCGCGGTCGCCGGCTCCGAGCGACAGGCGCCCGGGCACGGGCAGGGATTGGATTCCCGCGAGCGCCAGCGGACGGCGGTCGTCGATGTACTGCTCCTCGTCGAACTCGCGGAGCTCGCGCTGGGCCTGGCCGGGCTCGGCCGCGAGCCGCCGCGCGGTGCTCTCACCCACGCCGAGCGAGGCCTCCGGGAAAGCGATGCGCCCGAGCAGGTGGTCCCAGTCGCCGTGGGTGGCGAGGAGTCCCGAGACCGGAAAGCCGGCCTGCTCGAGCACGCCGGCGAGCGCCTCGAGCTCGTCCGGGTACACGGGCGAGTCGATCACGAACCCTTCCTCGCCGGCCCGGACCACCGTGCACGTGGTCTGCCAGAAGCGGCTGATCAGGACGATCAGGTCGGCGTGGACGCTAACCGCACGCAACTAGGAGATGCCAAGGAGCTTCATCGCCTCGCGCAGGCTGGCGACCTCCGCATCCGGCTTCTTCTGATTGGACTCGAGCGACTCCTTGTCGCGGTTGACCCACACCACCGGGACCTTGCGCTTGAGGCACGGCTCGACGTCGTAGTAGTAGCTGGCGGCGACGTGGACCCAGCCCTTCTTGCCGCCGATCCGCCGCTCGCACTCGGCGAAGTGCGCCGGATCGGGCTTGTAGGAGCGGACCTGCTGGGCGGTGACGACCAGGTCGAAGTCGAGCGGGATGTGCCGGCGCGTCTGGCCGAGCAGCTTGTCGTCGATGTTGGAGATCAGTCCCACCTTGTACTTCTTGGCGATCTTGGCCAACACCGGGTTGGTCTCCTTGAACGGCGGCCAGCGCTGCACCGAGTCGGGGAGGAAGCCGGCGCGGGACGGCTCGAGGGGCCAGCCGAGCGTCTTCGCGATCTGCACCGCGGTACGGCGCAGGACCTCGGCGTAGAGCTCGTATGAGCCCGCCTGGATCTGCTTCTGGACCTCGTAGAAGAGTGGGATCAGTTCGTCGCGCTCGAGCGTGAACCCGTCCCGGTCGGCCTCGGCCTTGAACGCGTCGTACGCGCCGGTCTCCCAATCGATCAGGGTTCCGTACACGTCGAAGGTGACGAATGTGATGTCCTTCGGAATCGCCATCGCGCGGGCCATGATGCCACGGGGACAAGGCTCCGCGCGGTGTCGTCGGCGGCCCGACCGCTCCGGTCATTCACTAGAGTGCACCCGCGCATGGATCTCCTCGAGTACCAGGGAAAGCAGGTGTTCGCCCGCCACGGGGTTCCGGTGCCGTCCGGAAGGCACGCGCAGACCGTCGACGAAGCCGCGGACGCGGCCGACGACATCGGCTATCCGTGCGTGATCAAGGCCCAGGTGCAGATCGGCGGCCGGGGCAAGGCCGGCGGCATCAAGCTCGCGAACGACCGCAACGAGGCCCGCGAACACGCCCAGGCGATCCTCGGGATGGATATCCGCGGGCTGACCGTGCACGAGCTGTGGGTCGAGGGGGCATCGCAGATCGCCTCCGAGTACTACGCGTCGGTCGTGTTCGACCGGTCGGCCAAGGCGCCGCTCGTGATGCTTTCGACCAAGGGCGGGATGGACATCGAAGCCGTGGCCGACGAGGACCCCGACGCGATCGCGCGGCTCCACGTCGACCCGCTGCTCGGATTCCAGGAGTTCCACGGCCGCCGGCTCGCGTTCGAGGCCGCCGTCGACGCCGACGTCGTCCGTCCGGTGGGCGCGATGCTGTCCAAGCTCTACGACGTGTTCATCGCGGAGGAGGCCACGCTAGTCGAGGTCAACCCGCTGATCGTCACCCCCGAGCGTGATGTCAAGGCGCTCGACGCCAAAGTCACGCTCGACGACAACGCCCTGTTCCGCCACCCGGACAACGCGGAGCTGCGCGATCCCTCGGCCGAGGACCCGCAGGAGCGGATGGCCAAGGAGCGTGGGCTCACGTTCGTCAAGCTCGACGGGAACATCGGGATCCTCGGCAACGGCGCCGGACTTGTGATGTCGACGCTCGACGTGGTCGCCCTCGCCGGCGGCTCGCCCGCCAACTTCCTCGACGCCGGCGGCGGCTCAAAGGCCGAGGCGATCACGAGCGCGGTCGAGGTGATCCTGTCGAACCCGAACGTCAAGGCCGTGCTGTTCAACATCTTCGGCGGTATCACCCGCTGCGACGAGGTCGCGCGCGGGCTGATCGAGGCGTTCAACCAGATCAATCCGACGGTGCCGTTCGTGGTCCGATTGGATGGGACCAACGACGTCGAGGGTCGCAGGCTGCTGGCCGAGGCGAACCTGCCCAACGTGTTCGCCGAGTCGACGATGGACGCCGCGGCGGCCAGGGTAGTGGACTTGGCGTCCCACCCACCCACCCCCGCCGCGGCGGCGTCATGAGCATCCTCGTCGACTCGGGCACCAAGCTGTGCGTGTCCGGCATCACCGGACGCGAAGGCACGTTCCACTCGCTGCGCAACCGCGAGTACGGGACCCAGGTCGTCGGCGGCGTCACCCCTGGCAAGGGCGGCCAGGACGTAGAGGGCGTGCCGGTGTTCAACACCTTCCACGAGGCGGTCGCGGAGACGGGCGCTAACACCGCGATGATCTTCGTCCCGCCTCGGTTCGCGGCAGACTCGATCCTCGAGGCCGAGGATTCGGGGATCGAGCTCATCATTGCGATTACCGAGGGAATCCCCGCGCACGACGAGCTGCGGACGTACACCAAGATCAAGCAGGGCGGCCGTTCGCGCCTGATCGGGCCGAACTGCCCCGGCATCCTGTCGCCGGGCAAGGCCAACGTCGGGATCATTCCCGCCGCGTTCTTCAGGGAGGGCAACGTCGGCGTCGTGTCGCGGTCGGGGACGCTCACGTACCAGATCGGCAACGTGCTCGCCCAGAGCGGCTTCGGGAACTCGACGATCGTCGGCATCGGCGGCGATCCGGTCCCCGGAACCGACTTCATCGATGTGATCGGGCTGTTCCAGGACGACCCCGAGACCGAGCTGATCGTGATGTGCGGCGAGATCGGCGGCGACAACGAGGAGCGCGCGGCCGAGTTCATCGCCGACAACGTGACCAAGCCGGTCGTCGCGTACATCGCGGGCTTCACCGCCCCGCCCGGCAAGACGATGGGACACGCCGGTGCGATCGTGTCCGGCACACGCGGGACGGCCAAGGCCAAGGCCGAGGCGCTCGAGAGCAAGGGCGTCCGCGTCGGGCGGACCCCCACCGAGGTCGCCGAGATCGCGGTCTCGCTGCTCGGCGCCACTGCTTAGTCGCCCGCCTGTCCGGCCCACGCGGAGTTTCACGCCCCGCCGCGTCGACGGTGGACAACTCCACACTCGACAACTTCTCTCGACCGAGAGTGGACCTGGCAACGCTATGCGTGGCTGAATCCGCATTCACCGCCCGATGGAGGCCGAGTGAGGACTTAGCCGGGCTCTGCGAGCATCCGCCGACACGCAACGCTCGCGCCCGACCCGACCGCTAGGCTGGGCGACGGCCGTGTCGAGCGAGCGAGCGAGCAGTCTGGGGGCGCAGCTGGCCGAGATGGATCGGATGCTGCGTGACCTCCAGTCCCAGCTGGTGCCCGAGCGCGAGGCGCCCCCGGTATTCGTGCCTGCGGCTGCGGCTGCGGCTGCGGCTGCGGCTGCGGCCGAGGCCCGGACCGAGGGCGTGACCGCGGCCATCCCGGACCCGCCGGCGCCCCCGCCACCCCGGGTGGAACCGCCACCGACCCCGGTGAAACCGCCACCGCCCTCGGAGCCGCCACCGCGCGCGGAACCGCCGCCGGCCCCGGAACCACCACCGCCCCCACCGGCGCCCGCGGAACCGCCCCGGTCCCGGGAACAGCACCGCCCCCGCCGGCGCCCGCGGAACCGCTCCCGCCGGCGCCCGCGGAACCGCCACCGGCCCCGGGAACACCACCGCCCCCGCCGGCGCCCTCGGAGCCGCCACCGGTCCCGGAACCACCACCGCCCTCGCCGCCACCCCCGCCGGTCCCTGCGCCGGCGCTCGACCCCGCCATCCAGATCGAGGCGCTCAGCGAGCTGTCCGAACGGCTGGTGGCGTCCATGCGAGAGCTGCTCGCCGGCTATGAGCGCGTACTGGCTCCGCGAGCCCAGCCGCGCCCCGAGCCCGCGCGCGTCACGCTGTCGGCCGGCCCGTTCGCGAGTATCGAGGCACTCCGCGAGTTCGAGGCGGCCCTGTCGCATCTGCGCGGCGTCCGCGAGGTGGTCGTGCGCGGGTACGAGGGAGCCGACCGGGCGATCATCGACGTGCGCCTCGACGGGCGCAGTGCGTAGTCTTCAGGTCATGGCCAAGCCGATCTCATTCGCCCGAGGCGCACCGTCGCTCGACATCATCGACGTGGACGGCCTGCGCGCTGCCGCCGAGGAGGCATTCGCCGCCGATCCCGGCGGCATGACCGGCTACGGCACCGCGATCGGCTACCCGCCGTTGCGCGAATGGATCGCCGAGCGCCACCAGGTCGCGCCCGAGCAGGTCGTGGTCACGAACGGCTCGATGCAGGCCGACGCGTTCCTGTTCGACGCGCTGGTGGAGGACGGCGACTCGGTGATCGTCGAGCGCCCCACCTACGACCGGACGCTGCTGTCGCTGCGCAACCGCGGCGCGGACGTGCGGATGGTCGAGCTCGAGCCCGACGGGATCGACGTGGCCGCGCTCGAGCGTGTGCTCGCGGCCGGCGCGCGGCCGAAGCTCGCCCACATCATCCCGAACTTCCAGAACCCGGCCGGCTACACGCTGTCCGCCGAGAAGCGGGAGCGGCTGCTCGAGCTGGCCCGCGACCACGCGTTCACGATCTTCGAGGATGACCCGTACGTGGCGCTGCGGTTCGAGGGAGCTCCGCTGCCGACGATGCTCTCGATGGACCCGGGCGACACCGTCGTCTACGCGTCCTCGTTCTCGAAGACGGTGTGCCCGGGGATCCGCGTCGGCTACCTGGTCGGGTCGACGGAGCTGATCGCGCGGGTGGTCAAGATCGCCACCCAGACGTACATCTCACCGAGCATGGTCTCGCAGGCGATCGTCCACCAGTTCTGCCTCTCGGGCGCGCTTGAGCACTCGATCGAGTCCGTCCGCAAGGCACTTCACGAGCGCGCGAACACGCTGTGCGCGGCGCTCGAGCGCGAGCTTCCCGACGCTCGGTTCGTCAAGCCGCTCGGGGGCTACTTCCTGTGGGTCGACCTGCCGCGCGGGACCGACGTCGCGGCGCTGTTCGAAGCGGCCGCTGAGCAGGGGGTCCAGTTCGTCAAGGGGTCCGACTTCGTGCTCGACGGCGCCGAATCGAGCCTGCGCCTGGCCTACTCGGGCGTGACGCCGGAGGAGATCGAGGAGGGTGTCAAGCGCCTCGCTGAGGCCTACCGCTCGCTGAGCGGCGTCGCCGACGAAGATGCGGCCTGAGGAGATCACCGGCCTCGGCGACCTCGCGGGCGACGCGGCGGCCGGCGCCACCAGGCAGATCCACGAGATGCACACGGGCATCGCCCGCCGCGTGTGGCGCCGGGTCGGGCCCGCCGCGATCCCCGTCCGGATCGCGCACGACCGGATCGCGGAACGCGCCTACACCGCCGCCGGCGGGCTGACCCGCGCGGTCGTCCGCGCCGGCACACAAGCCGCCAGCGCGACCCTGCCGCCTGATGCCCCCTCGGTCCAGCGAAGCGCTGCCGGGCGAGCCGTGGTCAGCGCGCTCAACGGGGCGTTCGGGGACACGCTCGAGCGCCGGGGCAACCCGCTCGGGTTGCGGACGTGCTTCCGGCGCGACGGGCGCGACCTCGAGCTCACGCGACCGGAGCTCGCCCGCGCGTACCCGAACGCCAAGTCGCGGCTGGCGGTGTTCGTCCACGGCCTGTGCGAGACCGACGACGCCTGGAATTGGATACCCGCCCGCCCCGCGTGCCATGTCCCCTATGGCCACCGGATGGAGATCGAGCTCGGCTACAGCCCGCTGTACCTGCGCTACAACACCGGCCGCCACATCTCCGAGAACGGTCGCGAGCTCGCGCACGCGCTCGCCGACCTCGTCGCCGCCTGGCCGACCGACGTCCACGAGGTCGTGCTGATCGGCCATTCGATGGGCGGGCTCGTGTCGCGTAGCGCCTGCCACTACGGCGCCGGCAGCGACTGGGTGGCGAAGGTGCGCCACGTGGTCGCGCTCGGGACGCCCCATCGCGGGGCCCCGCTCGAGCAGGTCACGAACGCCGCGAGCGCCGCGCTCGCGCGCCTGCCGGAGACTCGCCCGCTCGCAAAGGCGCTGAATATCCGCAGCTCGGGGATCAAGGACCTCCGCTACGGCTACCTCGTCGACGAGTGCTGGATGGATCAGGACTGCGACGCATACCTGCGCGACACCTCGCGCGAGATCCCGTTTCTGCCCTGCGCCCGCCACTACTTCATCTGCGCGACGCTGTCCCGTGAGGCCGACGCGCCCGTCGGCCGGATCATCGGCGACCTGCTCGTGCTCATGCCGAGCGCGTGGGCGCATCCGGGCGCCGGCAAGCGGCTCCAGTTCCCGATCGAGCACTACCACCACCTCGGCGGCGCCAACCACTTCGACCTGCTGAACCACCCCGCGATCTACGCCCAGATCCGCCGCTGCATCCAGAGCCAGCGGGCGCTGCCGGCGCCGGCGACGGCCTGACGCGCCCGCCAACGCGCGAATGCGCGGCGTCAGCGGCCGTAGCGCTCGCGCCCGAGCACAAGCTGCTCGGGCAGCGCGATGCGCGGCGGCGGTGAGGGGTCAGCCACCACCGACACGGTCTCAGCCACGCTCGCTGTGACGGTCGCCGTCGCGCCGTTGGACTGGACCGACACCGTTTCGCCATCGTTGGAGGCGATCACGCCCTCGAGCCCCGGCTCGATCCCCGACTCCTTGAGGTAGTGCAGGAGATCCTCGGCCTCGTTCTCCAGGCGGAGGATCGTCACCGTCGCGCCGGGCTCGCAGTCAGCGAGCGGTACCCCGTCGACCCGCTCCCCGACCCGGATCGGGTGGCCGTGCGGGCAGGTCGTGGCGTCGCCTACCGACGTGCGGACGTAGGCCTCGAACCGCGGCGTCATCGCGTGCTCGAGCCGCTCGGCCTCCTCGTGGACGTCGTCCCACGGCACCCCGACGGTGTCGGTCAAGAACCGCTCGATCATCCGGTGGCGGCTGACGAGCTGTTCGGCCTGCTCGCGCCCGGACGGCGTGAACTCGATCGTGCGCTCGGCATTGCGGGCGATGTATCCGTCGCGCTCGAGCCGCCCGAGCATCTCGTGCACGGTCGGCGCCGACAGCTGCATCGCACGAGCCAGGTTTGCGCCGGTCATCGGCAGCCCGGCTTCGAACAGCCAGAACAGCATCTCGACGTATTCCTCCTCGGCGACAGTGGCGCGGGACGAAGTCATGGTTTGATCCTACCGGCCCCTCCGTGGCGGCCCGTCGCGCCTTCATCGCCTAGCATCGCAGGCCGTGTCGAGTATGGCCCTGAAACCGCCGATCGAGCCTCAGCTCGCCCGCTCTCGCGCCGGCCTCCCCGTGGGCGAGCAGTGGTCGTACGAGCCTAAGTACGACGGCTTCCGGGCGATCGTGTTCGTCGACGGATCGGACGACATGATCCAGTCGCGCAGCGGCAAGCCGCTCAGGCGCTACTTCCCCGAGCTGACGTTTCCTGAGGGCCGATACGTGGTCGACGGCGAGATCGTGATCGACGACCCCGAGGGCGGCCAGGATTTCGACGCGCTCCAGCAGCGGATCCACCCGGCAAAGTCGCGGATCGACATGCTGGCGCTCCAGACGCCGTCACGGTACGTGGCCTTCGACCTGCTGGCGGTCGAGGAGGAGTCGTGGCTGGAGAAGCCCTTCTCCGAGCGCCGCGCCAGGCTCGAGGCGCTCGCTCCGGGCGAGCTCGCGGTGACGCCGCTCACGACGGCGCCCGAGGAAGCCGAACCCTGGCTGCGCAGTGGCGAGGGGGTCGTGGCCAAGGACGTCAGGGCGCCCTACCGCCCCGGCGAGCGCACCGGGATGATGAAGATCAAGCGGGTGCGCACGATCGATGCCGTGGTCATGGGGTACCGCCCTGGTAAAGAGCCCGACACCGTCGGCTCGCTGATCCTCGGGCTCTACGACGACGCCGGCAGGCTGCGCGGGGTCGGGCACTCCTCGGGGCTGAAGGCCGCCGAGAAGCGGGCGCTGGTGTCCAAGCTGGCGGCGTACGAGACGGGTGACCGGGGTCACGGCGATCCGAGCCGCTGGAAGAGCGAGAAGGACCTTGAGTGGATCTCGCTTCGCCCCGAGCTGGTCGTCGAGGTCACGTTCGACCACGCCAGCGGCGGCCGCATCCGCCACGGGACGAAGATCCTCCGCTGGCGCGAGGACAAGGCCCCGACGGATTGCAAACTCGAGCAGATGACGATGTAGCGCGCCGGCGCGCGCTGCACTGCAAACTCCCCGCGCATGCCAGACGCAGATGTGATCGTCGTCGGCGCCGGCCTCGCCGGCCTGGTCGCCACCGCGGAGCTCGCCGACGCCGGCCGGCGCGTGATCCTGCTCGACCAGGAGCCCGAGGCGTCGCTTGGCGGCCAGGCGTTCTGGTCGTTCGGCGGCCTGTTCTTCGTCGACAGCCCCGAGCAGCGCCGCTTCCGGGTCCGCGACTCGCCCGACCTGGCGCTCCAGGACTGGCTCGGCAGCGCCGGCTTCGACCGCCCCGAGGACGTGTGGCCGCGCCGCTGGGCCGAGGCCTACGTCGAGTTCGCATCGGGCGAGAAGCGCCAGTGGCTGTACGACCAGGGCGTGCGGTTCCTCCCGAACCCGGGCTGGGCCGAGCGCGGCGGCTATCTCGCCACCGGGCACGGGAACTCGGTGCCGCGCTTTCACGTCACCTGGGGCACCGGCCCAGGGCTGATCGAGCCGTTCGCACGCCGGGTGCGCGAGGGCGCCGAGCGCGGCCTGGTCACGCCGCGCTTCCGCCATCGGGTTGACGCACTGACCTCGAACGGAGGCGCGCTCGCAGGCGTGGCCGGCACCGTGCTCGAGCCGAGCTCGGTGGCGCGGGGACAGCCGAGCTCGCGGACTGCGGTGGGGGAGTTCGAGCTCGGCGCGCAGGCGGTGATCGTGACTTCGGGCGGGATCGGCGCAAACCACGAGCTTGTGCGGGCGGCGTGGCCGAAGTCGCTGGGCAAGCCGCCGACGCGGATGCTGTCGGGCGTGCCCGACCACGTCGACGGCCGGATGCTCAAGATCACCGAAGGCGCCGGCGGCAGCATCATCAATCCCGACCGGATGTGGCACTACACAGAGGGGATCGAGAACTGGAACCCGATCTGGAGCCGCCACGGGATCCGGATCCTGCCCGGCCCCTCGCCGCTGTGGCTCGACGCGCGCGGCCACCGATTGCCGGTCCCGCTGTTCCCGGGCTTCGACACGCTCGGGACGCTCGAGCACCTGATGAAGGTCGGCTACGACCACAGCTGGTTCGTGCTCACCCAGAAGATCATCGAGCGGGAGTTCGCGCTCTCGGGTCCGAGCAGAACCCCGACCTGACCTCGCGCAGCGTCCGGCGCACGCTCGCGAGCCGGCTCGGGGCGGGCGCACCGCCGCCGGTCGAGGCGTTCAAGCGCCACGGCGTCGACTTCATCGTCGAGCACGACCTGGGCGACCTGGTGCGCCGCATGAACGCGCTCACCGGCGAGGCGCTGCATCGACCCCGCCGAGCTCGAGCGAGAGATCAAGGCGCGCGACCGTGAGATGGCCAACCCCTACACCAAGGACCTTCAGATCACCGCCATGCATGGAGCCCGCAAGTACTTGCCGGACCGGCTGAGCCGGGTCGCCAGCCCGCACCGGATCCTCGATCCGGGCGCCGGGCCGCTGATCGCCGTGCGCCTGTGGATCCTCACGCGCAAGACGCTCGGCGGCCTCGAGACCGACCTGTCAGGGCGGGTCCTGCAGCCGGGCGGCGAGCCGCTGTCGGGCCTGTACGCGGCCGGCGAGGTGGCGGGCTTCGGTGGCGGTGGCGTGCACGGCTACCGCTCGCTCGAGGGGACGTTCCTCGGCGGATGTCTGTTCTCGGGTCGCACCGCCGGGCGGGCGGTGGCGCGGGCCGTCGGTTAGGGGCCGCTGGCGCGGCATCCGTGGGTCCGTGCGACCCCGTCCGGACGGGGTGGATGGCCCCACGGACGCCGAGCAGAGCGAGGCCCAGTCACCCCATCTTGAACGTGAACATCCGGTCTGCCTCGATCCGCATGTACACCGGCGCGACGCCGGGCTCCGGTCCGCCGGAGCCGGCGTCCAGGAACTGCTCCCAGTCCTCGCCGTAGCGCGGCCCGTACACCTCGAGCAGGGTCGCGCGCAGGCTCGCGCCCTCGGGCGCCCGGATGTCGACCGGAACCGCGCGCCCGTGCACGTTGACCGCGAACTCCTCGCGCGGGAGGTGCGTGGCGCTGACGTGCGGCCGGGCGAGCAGGTGGCGGTAGCGGACCGAGTCGGGCGCGGTCCCGAAGTGAAACGCGCCGCGGTAGAAGATCCCGTCGAGCGGACCGGCGAGCGGCCGGCCGTCGGCGGTGACGGTCGCGACCACGAGCAGGCACATCCCGGTCAGCCGCTCGACGAGCTCCTCCGCTCCGACGCGGCGCTCGGGCGTGGTGATGCTGCGCAGATGCGGCCCGGCGCCGTCGTAGCTGCGGTCGAGCAGCTCCTGGAGCGCGCGGATGTCGTCGGGCGTCTCGTGCATCGATCACCGAAGATACCGACGACATGACGACGATTCCCGGCGTCCCGACCACCGTGCTCGTCGCCCCCGACTCGTTCAAGGGCACGCTGACCGCCGCCGAGGTCGCGGACGCGATCGGCCGGGGGCTCGAAGCCGCCGGCCGACCGGTCGACCTGTGCCCGGTCGCGGACGGAGGCGAGGGGACGCTCGATGCGCTCCTGCGCGCGCTCGACGGCGACCGGCGCACCGCGTCCGTGTCCGACCCACTCGGCCGCCCGGTCGAGGCCCCGTTCGGGATCGGCGAGGGTGCCCGCGGGCAGGTGCTCGGGATCGTCGAGACGGCGGCGGCGAGCGGCCTCGGCCTGATCGATGCCGCCGAGCGCGATCCGTTCGCCGCGAGCACGTTCGGGACCGGCCAGCTGATCCTCGCGGCAATCGATGCCGGTGCGAACGTCGTATACCTGGGGGTCGGCGGGAGCGCCACGACCGACGGCGGCACCGGCGCGATCCGGGCGATCCGCGAGGCCGGGGGCCTCGGCGGCGCGCGGATCACCGTGCTGACCGATGTCCGCACGCCGTTCGAGGACGCGGCTCGGGTGTTCGCCCCCCAGAAGGGCGCCGAACCGGACGACGTGACCCGGCTGACCAAGCGGCTCGGCGACCAGGCCAGGCGCCTCGAGCGCGACCCCCGTGGCGTCCCGATGACCGGCGCCGCCGGCGGCCTGTCGGGTGGGCTGTGGGCCGCGTTCGACGCCGAGCTCGTGCCCGGCGCCCAGTTCATCCTCGACGCCGTCGACTTCGACCGCCGCATGCGCACGGCGCGGGCGGTCGTGACGGGTGAGGGCAAGCTCGATCAGCAGAGCCTCGCCGGCAAGGTCGTCTCCGAGGTCTCGACGCGAGCGCGCCAGGCCGGCGTGCCGTGCCATGCGATCGTCGGCACGCGCGAGCTCGATTCGTTCGGCGTGCGCGTGCTCGATCTCCAAGCCGTGCTCGAGGCGAGCACGCCCCGACAGATCAGCGCGGCTGCGCGGCGGCTGGCAGAGGTGCTGTAACCAGCCTCGCCAGCGCCGCGTGCCTGCTGTCGGTCAGGTGCCGGCCGGTCAGCAAAAAGGCGTTCCGAACGGCGCGCGTACGAGCTTCATCGGCCCCGGATCGCGAGACCTTGAGCGTTCAGTGAGCGAATGCGGTGCGCTTGTCGATCTCCGGTCCGGGCAGCGGCGCGTCCAGCGACTCGAAGAACTCGGTTATCTCCCTCAGGTGCTCGAGCAAGGCGTCCGCCATCTCCATCGTCATCCCGGCCCGCACCACGATCCGCAGCACGCTGAGGTCCTGACGGTTCTCGGGGAAGGCGTACGCCGGCACGAGCCAGCCATGCTGGCGCAGTCGGTCGGAAACGTCGTACACGGTGTAATTGCTCACGTCTGGGTTCACCGCGAAAGCGAACACCGGCAGATCCCGGCCCTCGGAGATCAGCTGGTAGGGACCCATCTTCGCGATCTCGCCCGAGAGATGGGTCGCCACGTTCTGCGCCGCCTCCATGACCCGGCGGTAGCCCTCGCGACCGAGCGTCGTGAACATGTAGTACTGCGCGACGACCTCGCTGCCGGGGCGCGAGAAGTTCAGCGCGAACGTCGGCATGTGGCCGCCGAGGTAGTTGACGTCGAACACCAGGTCCCGAGGCAGGGCGTCCTCGTTGCGCCAGATCGCCCAGCCGACGCCCGGGTAGACGAGGCCGTACTTGTGGCCCGACGCGTTGATCGACTGCACCCGCTTGATCCGGAAGTCCCACTCGAGGTCGGGCTGGAGGGTCGGTGCGACGAACCCGCCCGACGCCGCATCCACGTGGATCGGCACGTAGCACCCCGTTTCCTCCTCGAGCTTGTCGAGCGCGGCCGCGATCTCCTTGACCGGCTCGTAGCTGCCGTCGAACGTCGAGCCGAGGATCGCGACGACGCCGATCGTGTTCTCGTCGCAGGCGGCCACCGCCTCGGGGGCCTCGAGATGGAACCGGTTGCCCTCCATCGGCACCAGCTTCGGCTCCACCTCCCAGTAGCGGCAGAACTTCTCCCAGCAGACCTGGACGTTGGCGCCCATCACCATGTTGGGCCGGTCGGTCGGCTTGCCGGCCTTTTGCATCCGCTCGCGCCAGCGCCACTTGAGCGCCATGCCGCCTAGCATCGCCGCCTCGCTCGACCCGGTCGTCGAGCAGCCCGTCGCCTGCTCGTGCTCGGGAGAGTTCCACATCTCCGAGATGATGCTGACGCACCGAGCCTCGATCTCGGCCGTCTGCGGATACTCGTCCTTGTCGATCATGTTCTTGTCCGCGGTGTCGGCCATCAGGCGGGCCGCGACCGAGGGCATGTACGTCGTCACGAACGTCGCCAGGTTCAGGCGCGCCTGGCCGTCGAGCAGGAGCTCGCTCGAGATCAGCTCGTACGCGGTCTCGCTGTCGAGACCGCTGTCGCCCATCTCGTGGATCGGTAGCGTCGCCGCGGCCTGCTCCATGAGCCTGGTGGCTTCTGGAAAGGTCTGACGCGGGCGCTGCTTGGCTAGCGGCATTGAAGCTCCTTAGTCGGCAGGGCGGGCGAACAGATCATCCCCGACCCATTCCCCGCGCGTGCACGGGCGCCCACCACTGCTGACCCCCTGCGACCACTACTCTCCTCGCGTCCACGGTCCCGCTCCGCCTAACCGGACCGGAGTGATCCGCGTGATCCACCCCGGCGGCGGATCCCCGTCGGGCGGGAACGTCGTGTCCGGCCCGATGTACACGCGCGTCAGGGTTGAGCGTGACGAGGTGAGCGGGCTGGTCGGACTCGATCACGGCGCGAGCCGATGGCGTCAGAACCGTCATGGGTGTCCTCCGGGTGGTTGTTGCGCGCCCCGCGGCGAGCCTACCCGGCCTCAACGGTCAGGAGGCGGCTGGCACCCGAGCTCGATCAGGTACCGCGCGAACGCCAGCCGGTCGCGGTCTGGGTGAAACGGCTCGCCGCCGTCCCTGAGCAGCACGGCCACGCGCTCGAGGTCGTACAGCAGCGCCAGCTTGCCCGGCGGGTCATCCCACTCCCCCGAGTCGTAGCGCTCGACCCACGCCGAAAGCGCGGCCAGCGCCTCGACCTGCACCTGGTCCTCCCACCATCCGCTGCGCAGCGCCAGCCGGTAGCGCGCGCGCAGGACGCACACGTCCGACCACAACTGCTCGAACCACATCCACCGCTCGCGCGGATACAACCCCTCGCAGCTGAGCGGCCAGCGAGGCGAGACCGGCTCGTCCCAGTCGTTCTCGGGCTCGCGCCAGTCGTCGGGCTCGGGCAGGCTCACGGGTTACCCGCCAGTCTGGGCAATCGCCGGCTCATGTCCCACCCGCCAGTCGTCGCAGGCGCCGGTCCTCGAACCACAGCCGCAGCCGCAGTTGTGTCGGCGGGATCCGGCCGTACAGCAGCAGCGCATGCCGGTCGGGGAGCTGCCGCAGCGCCTCGGGCGCGATCAGCGGCCGGCGCCGGCGCGACGTCGAGCGCGTCGTTCCCCCGGCGCCGGTCGTATGGCTGCGCTCGCGGGCCTCCTCCTCGCCGGTCAGTCCGGCGAAGTAGCGGAGCGTCTCGAGGTCGGCGACGCCCGGCAGCAGCATCCGCGCCCGATGGCTGTTGACGACGGTCTCGGCCTGCTGGCCGTAGCGCGAGCGGGCCTGGGCGAGGTCGTGAAAGATCGTGACCAGTTGGATGTTGTGGCTCGGCGCGGTCGAGGCGATCTCGGCCAGGCTCGGCAGCGGCGCCACGTTGCCCGCCTCGTCGAGACACAGGAGGAGAGGTCGGACCAGATCCCCACCCGCCAACGTGGCGCGCTCGTAGGCCCGGTCGACGACCTCGCCGAGCAGCGCGAGGAAGATCGGGCGCAGCAGCTTCGACGCCTTCGCGTCGCCGATCAGGTACAGCGTCGCGGTCGCGTCGAGCAGCCGGTCGGCGGTGATCTCACTCGACGCGGCCGAGCGCAATACGCGGCCGAATCGGTAGGCGCGCAGCAGCGTCTGCGCCGTCGCCTCGATCGACGTGCGCGTCCGGTCGGCCTGGGCCTCGAACGCCCGCACCGCGTCGTAGGCGGCGTGCGCGCCGGCGAGCTCGGCGTCGTCGCCAGCCTCGCCCGTGACCTGGGCGAGCGCCTGGTCGAGCTCGCGCAAGCCCTGCCCGTGGACCCAGCGCACGACGCTGTCGATGCCGGCGCCGGACGCCGCCGCTGCGAACAGCAGCGGCGCGAGCCGCTGCTCGGCGGCGATCGCCCAGAACTCACCGCCCTCGACACCGCGACGGTCGAGCTCGGCGGCCGCTGCGAGGCGCCAGGCGACCTCGAGCGCGCCGTCCCAGGTGCGTGCCGCCGCGAGTGGCGACCAGGTGTGCGAGCGGGTTCCCGACAGCCCGAACGGGTCGAACACGAACACGTCGCCGAGCGCGCGGCGCCGGTCGATCGTCGACCTGACGAGATCGGTCTTGATCGAGCTCGCGACCGCCGGACCGTTCCAGTCGAGCAGCGCGGGGATCGCGATGCCGGCGGACTTGCCCGACTGCGGGGGCCCGAACGCCACGAGCGCGTGACGGTGCTCGGCGTACAGCAGCCTGCCGCCGTGCCGCCCGAGCACGAGCCGGCCGCGCCGGCGCGAGCGCACGATGCTCCGCAGCGGGCGGAGCTCGCTGGGCCGGGCCCACCGGGCGCCGTCGCCGAGCGGGCCCGACAGCACGGCGACGCCTGTCTGTCCGGCGAGGAGCGCGAGCGCGCCGCCGGCACCGGCCAGCAGCGCGAGCGCCGCGTAGAAGCCGCCAGCGCCCGGCAGCTCCGAGCGGACGGCGGCCGGCCACGCGCCGGCGGGATCCGACAGGCGCGAGGGGAGCCTGAGCAGCACCCCGAGGAGCTGTCCGACGCCGACGCTCGGCCACCCCGAGCCGAACAGCGTGCCGGCGACGCCGCCCCACAGCCACAACGCCACGGCGACCGAGAGCACGCAGCCGATCGCCGTCAGCAGCGCCACGTCGGAGATCCCGTGTGAACCCTGTGGGCTCATCCGCGTCCGAGCCTCGCGTCGCTCACCCGCATCCCCGTGTCGGTGTTCGTGAACCCGGCCTCGAGGCGCGAGCGGTAGTGCTGGACCACGAACGAGCGGCTGCCGACGCGCCACAGCGCCTGCCCTGCCGACAGCGTCGAGATCAGACGGGACTCGGTCTCGGACAGCCCGAGCAGCGAGCGCGTGAGCGGGACCTGGCTCTCGTCCTGGTGGTAGACGACGCGGGTCGAGGCGTCGGCGACGAGCCCCTCGGCGATCCGCGCGGCGCGGGAGCCGGCGTCGCCGGCCGCACGAAGGTCCGCGAGCTTGTGCAGCACGACGAGGTTCATCACGCCGAACTGCCGGGCCAGCTTGAAGTTCGACTGGAACCACTCGCCGAGGCCCGTGTGCTGGACGATCTTCCACGACTCGTCGGCGACGTTGATCAGCCGCTCGCGGCCCGGGCGCTCCGCCATCCGCGCCAGCAGCGCGCTCATCCACGCGGTGGCGCACGCCATCAGGATGCCGACCGCCGGCGAGTCCTTGACCGCATGCAGGTCGAGCACCAGCAGCCGGGCGTCGAGGTCGAGGCCGGGGCTCGTGGGGCCGTCGAACATGCCCCGGAGCGGTCCCTCGCACAGATCCTGGATCGCGAGCGCCGCGCGCCGCGCGTCGAGCGCAAGCCGCTCGCAGGTGGTGCGCAGGCGCTCGGCCATGTCCGCCACCGGGTCGAACAGGATCCTCGCGATCTGCGGCAGGGTCGGCTCGGCGACGCCGCTCGCCCTGACCGCGTGCAGCGCCTCGCGGAGCGCGGCCGCCTCGATCTGGGTGAGCGGACCGCCGACCGCGGTCACCGTCACCGCTCGCAGGAGCTCGAGTTGGGCGTGCTCCTCCGGGCGCGAGGCGAGCGGGTTCAGCCGGATCGCGCCGCCCGGCTCGAGCGACACCGGACGCACGCCCACCGCTGCGCACAGCGGCCCGTACTCGCGCTTGACGTCGAGCACGAACGCGCGCCGGCCGAACAGCAGCATCCGCCACAGCAACGTCTTGACGAGCGCGCTCTTGCCCTGCCCGAGCTTGCCGAGCACGATCGCGTTCGGGTCGTCGAGCGTCCCGTCGCCGTACAGGACCCACGGGTCGTAACAGAACGCGCCGCCGCTCGCGTCGCGGCCGACGAACACGCCGCGGCCGCCGAGACCGCCGGTGGCGACGAACGGGTAGATGGCCTGGGCGTGCCGGGTCGTGCAGCGGTGACCCGGCCGCTCGGCCGCTCGCCGGCTCATCGCAGCCCCCGGCACAGCGGCAGCGTGAAGGTGAACGCGTCGGCCTGCTGACCGTACATCCGGTGCAGCTCGAGACGGGCCCGGGCGGCCTGCTCGTGGACGTCCGAGCAGGCGCGGCGCAGATCGTCGCGGTCGCGCCCGGAGACGGTCACGAACCCGGCCAGCCGGACCTCGCCGTGGCCGGCGGCGAGCTCGGCCTCGCGGCGCACGGTCGCGTCCTGGGCCTGGCGCTGGCGCGCGGTCTCGGCCTGGCCGAAGCGGTGGCGGAGCTCGCGGTCGGCCCGGTCGCGAGTGACGGCGGCCTCGACCTCCCGCGTCGACCGCTCGGGGGCGATCGGCTCGAACGTGACCGCGACCGTTCGGACGACGTTCGAGCGTCCGAGCAGCGCGTCCATGAACATCGGCGAGACGTCGACGCGCGGCCACCCGCCGATCCAGAACGTGGCGTGGACGGCGCCGTCGGTGCAGTAGTGCTCCCACTGCTCGCGCGCGCCGAGCGGCCAGGCGTTGGCCTCGGCCAGACCGTCCCGGCCGGGTTCGGCGGCCTCGAGGGCCGCCAGCTCGGCGCGGGCGTAGGGATCGAACGCCGTCCTCAGGGTCCGCGCCAGCTGCCCGGCCCCGAGCGCACCGAGCACCGTCACCTCGGCGGCCTCGAGTCCCTGCGCGACCCGCTCGGCCTGCTCGATCAGCGCGCGTTGCCCTGCCTCGTGCCCGCGGTCGGCGACCCGCCGGGCGTCGATCTGGACCGCGATCAGGATCTCGTGCTCCTGGGTCGCCCTCGTGGTCGTGCCGATCAGCTCGAGGTAGGACTCGATCATCGGCGTGCCCCGCAGCGGCACGGCCGGATCGCGCTCGTCGTGGAGCCACCGGGCGAGCTCGTCGCCTTGAGCGGGGGCGGTCCGCTCGATCCACTGGATCCTCCTGACCGCGCCGCCCGCGGCGCCGGCGAGGATCAGGCCCCAGCGCGCCAGCCGGCGCTCCTGGGCCTCGGCGTCGAGCAGCGAGAATGCGAGCACGCGGCACGCGAGGACGGCGGTCAGCCGGCGCCCTCGCGCTCGGTGAGCACGCCGATCGGATGGTCGCGGTAGGGGACGTCGACGATTCGCAACCCTTTCAGCGCGGCGGGAGCGTCGGGATGCGGATGTCGGAGTAGGCGGCGCAACGGGCCGGGGCGCTCGGTGGCAAGCATCCCGCCGGCCGGAGCACGCGAGCGGAACCGGAGCCGGCCCCGCATCAACCGGACCCCGAACGCGACGACGACCGGCACCCACTCATCGGCGGTGCGGCGGCCGACCGGCGCGAACGCGACCAGCAGCGCGCCGGCGAGCAGCAGCATCCCGAGGAACGCGCCGGCGGCCGTCGGCGCGCGATCGAGCACGACGATCGCGGCCAGCGCTCCCATCGCGACCGCGACCGCCTGCCCGCCGCGGACCTGCCCGAGGATCCCGCGCCGCTCGAGCGGACCGAACCGGTAGCTGAGCCGCTCGCCGGTCACCGGGCGCCTGCGTCGGGGTTGGGCCAGGCGGGAGTGGCGAGCAGGTTGGCGGCGCCCAGCTCGAGTGCGGGCTGGCGCGCCCAATCGGGAGCATCCGGGGTCGCCGGTGGCGCATCGCCGGACGAGTCGCCTCCGTCGGGCGGTCCGCCGCCGTCGGGCGCGTCGCCACCGTCGAGCGGTCCGCCACCGTCGGGCGCGTCGCGGCCGTCGCGCGGTCCGCCACCGTCGGGCGCGTCGCTGCCATCGGGCGCGCCGCCGCCGCCGTCATCCCCTGATGGAGGCTGGGGGTCGCCGCGTCGGGCGGGGATCGTTCCCGGAAGGCGAGCCGGATCCGTGCCATCGACTCTCGGCTGCGCGCGTCATCGCCGCCGCCGCGGTCGCGCTCCAGTCCTCCGCGATCTCCCTCCCGGCGTCGAGGGCGCCGCCGGCCGGGCGGAGCTCGGCGCGGAGCGCGCCGGCCGCCCCGCTCGCCAGCTCCATGAGCGGGACCAATCGCAACAGCGCCCACGGCGAGAACGCCGCGAGCGCGATCAGCACCGCGCCCGCCATCACCCCGGTGATGCTCCCCTGGGCGGCGCCGGCGCTGATCGCGGCGCCGCCGAGCGACAGCACCGCGACGATCGCGAACTTCGACAGGATCAGCGCCACCAGCAGCTCGACCGCGCGGATCGCCCAGATCCGCCGCGCCGGCCACACCATCGCGGCGAACGCGAGCGGCAGCATCAGCACGATCACGTACACGGCCGCCTCGCGCATCAGCAGCTCGATCCACAGCACGAACGCGCCGGCGATCGTGAACAGGCCAACCAGGAACGCGAGGAACGGCGACTCGGTGACAGCAGTCAGGCCGCCGATGACCACGCCGGCCCGCGCGAGGAAGTGGGCGCTCGCGTTGCCCGCGGCCGCGGAGATGAACCCGCACATCTGATCCGAGGCGGCGAGCAGGAGCATCGTCAGCGGCGCGGCGATCGCGATCGCGAGCATCGCCAGCGGCAGATACCCGAGCGCCGCCCGGGCCAGCAGTCCGAGGTCCGATCGGATCAACGCCTGGACCGCGGCCGCGAACAGGAACGGCAGCGTCAGCACGGCCGCGATCGCGGCCATCCGCCAGTAGGTCGAGGAGAACCAGGTCGCGTGGAGCTGCGGGAGCGGTCGTCTGGCCGAGAGCTCGCCGCCGCCTGGTTCAACACGACCTCGGCCCCGCCGACCACAAACGTGCCGATTGCGGCGAGGGCGAGCGTGGTGCTGGCGGTCGAGGCGACCGCCTGGGCGGCGCCGCCCACCGTCGTGTTGACCGCGCCGCCGACGTTCCCGGTGACGAGCTGCTTGCCCGCCGTGAGCAGCCGCCCGCCGTTCCCGATCCCCGCGCATCCGGTGGCAGCCGCCGCTGAGCACGCCGGCGGCGCCGCATACCGGGTTGTCGAGGCTGAGCGCGGCTGCCGGCGCCGGCGCCGCGGCCGAGGAGCACGCGACCGCCGCGAACGCGATCGCGGCGACGCTAGCGGCGCGGCGGGCGAGGCTCATTTCGCGGTCGTCCCGAGGTGCTGGAAGAAGTTCACGAGCCCGGGCCCGGACCCGATCACGAGCGCCGCGGCCGCCGAGATCACCGCGGCCATCCGCCCGCGCGCGGCGTAGTGGGGGTTGTGCCCGTGCGAGGCGACGGCCCACAGGGCAGCGCCGACGAACGCCCCGATCAGCGCCATCGCCAGCGCCCACGCCTCGGCGCCGTTCACGAGCTGCTGCAGGACGTTGCTCCCCGGCAGTCCGGTCATCTCCGGCTTGGCCGTGACGTCGGCCAGCAACAGAAACATCGTCTATCTCCCTTCAGTCTAATTGAGCCAATTGAAGCTAATCCACCCTAGCAATATCAATTGAGTCTTGCTAGGTTAGATAGCATCAACTTAGTCTCAATTAGACTGAATATGACCCTCATCGAAACATCGCCGTCAGTTGGCGTCGGGGACGTCGGACAGCTGTACGGCGCGCTCGCCGGCCGGCTCGAGCAGATCGTGCGTCTCGACGTCCGGGCGCCCGAGGCCGTGATCGAGGACGCGTGCCAGGTCGCGTGGTGCCGGCTCCTCGATCACAGCCAGCGGGTTCACCGCGAGACGGTGATGGCCTGGCTCGCGAGGACCGCGGTGCACGAGGCGTTCAAGCTGCTGCGTCGCGACCGGCGCGAACTGTCGCTCGACGCCGCCGTCGACGACGGCGAGAGCCAGCTTCGCGATCGCGCCGGTGACGCCCGAGCTGCTACTCGAGCACCGGGAGCGGATCCGGGAGTTGGGCCGGCTCCCCGAGCGCCAGCAGCGCGTCGTCTGGCTCCACGCGTTCGGCCTCAGCTACGTCGAGATCGCCACGCACGAGGGGTGCACGCGGCGGACGGTCGAACGCCAGCTCCTGCGGGCCAGGCAGACGATGCGCGACGTCGCGGTCAGCGGACGCGAGCTGCGGCGTAGCGCCGAGGCGCCTACCGCGCCCGGCCGCGCTTGCGCCGGCGCCTCTCGGCCTGGCTCAGCTTGCGGGGCTTCGGGCGCGGCTTGGAGCCGGCCCGCTTGCCCTCGGCGTCGATCGGCGCCAGCGTGCGGCGGCCCTTCGGGGCGCGCCGGCGCGCGTCGCGCCAGATGTAAGACCGAGATTCCACCGAGCACGACGATCGCGCCGACCGCGATGCACGATCGCCGAGCTCCCCTTGAACGCGCTGCCGCTCCCGGCGGTCGCGGTCGTCTGGACCGTGGCGACGCGGTCGTCGTGGCCGAGCTCGAGACCGTCGGCTGCGGGAACGTCGGGACCAGCGGATTCGGCGACTGCGCGCCGGCCACAGCCGGCAGCGCGAACGCCGCCCCGACGAGGAGCACCAGCGCGGCCGGAAGCGCCGTCTTCAACCTGCGTCCGCTGTCACACACCCGGCCGGCTCGCACGCCCCCGCTCCTAGGCGAGCGGCTGCTCCATCGCCGGCGTCTCGGGCGCGTCGACGTAGGGCTGCTCGTCCGCGACGTCCTCCTCGTGGTACACGCTCTCGGCGTTGACCGCCCAGATGTCGTGGTGAGACCCGGTGAGGATGTTGTCGACCGCGCGCATCGCGGTCAGCATCGAGTGGTCGGAGTTGTTGTAGCGGTGGAGTCCGTTGCGCCCGACCTGGATGAGGTTGTCGATGCCCGCGAGCCAGCCGCGGATCGTCTGGACGCGCTCGGGGTACTCGACGTCGTACATCGGATAGGCCTTGTGCACGCGCACGACGAACCCGAACTTGACCTGGTCGGCCCGCGCCAGGTGCAGCTGGGCGAGCTCGCGCGTCGCCATCGCGACGAGGTCGTCGTCGTCCATGCTCCAGATCTCGTCGCCCTCGAAGCAGAAGTACTCCATGCCGATCGAGGCGTCGGTCTCGTTGGGGACCATCCACGGGCTCCAGGAGCGGAAGTTCTGGATCCGCAGCACCCTGACCCCCGGCTGGTGGATGTAGATCCAGTTGTCGGGGAACAGCTCAGGGCTGTCGATCACGAGCGCGACGGTCAGGAAGTCCCGGTAGCGGAGGCCACGGGCGGCGTCGCGCACCTCGACGGGCGCCTCGGGCTCGGCGATCCCGACGGTCGTCCGCAGCGGCAGCGACGAGATCACGTAGCTCGGCGTCAGCGTCTCGCCGCCGGCGACGAGCTCGACGACGCGTCCGTTCTCGATCCGCAGCCGAGTGACCGGCGCGTTCAGCCGGACCTCGCCACCGTGGGCTCGGATGTCCTCGGTCATCTGCTCCCACATCTGGCCCGGGCCGTAGCGCGGGTAGTTGAACTCGGAGATCAGCGACTTGATCTTGTCGCCCTTGTTGCCGACGAACGCCGCCTTGGCGGCCGCGAAGAACGACAGGCCCTTGATCCGCTGGGCGGCGAACTCCGAGCGGATCTCGGTGCACGGGACGCCCCACAGCTTCTCGGAGTACGTCTTGAAGAAGTGCTGGTAGAGGCGCTTGCCGAAGCGGTTGGACACCCATGCCTCGAACGTGTCCTCCGGACCCTTGGGCTTGATCGCCGCCCAGCAGTACGAGACGCCGCAGCGGACCAGTTCGACCGGGCCGAGCTTGCGGATCACGTCCATCCCCTGGAGCGGATAGTCGAGGAACTTGTCGTTCCAGTAGATCCGCGACTGGCGCGGCCGCCTGAGGAACTCCTCCTTCATGATCTCGTGCCAGAGGTCGTCGACCTCCTTGGACTTCGTGAAGAAGCGGTGTCCGCCGAGGTCGAAGCGATAGCCGTCGCGAACCTCGGTGCGCGCGATCCCGCCCACCTGGTCGGTCGACTCGAGCACGATCACGGGCTTGCCCTGCTTGGCGAGCAGGTAGCCGGCGGTCAGGCCCGCCGGTCCGCCGCCGAGCGCGACGACCGGGCGCTCGGGCGTGATGTCGGCGCCAGGGGCGGAGGCGCCGTCGCCGGGGTTCGCCGTCGAGCCGCTGCCGGGGTTGGGGGTCAGATCACTCATCTCGGGTCTCAGGAAACCTTTTGGTAGAGGACTGCGCAGTAAGCAAGGATGCACGCGCCACGGTAGTTGTGCGGCGCCGTTGCGATCTGTTTGAGCACTCCGGTGTTGACGTCGTCCTGGAGGATCTGGCCCAACTGCGCAGCACGTCGCCGCACTAGCTGCGTCCAGGGCGCCTTCCAGTTCATCGCGCCCTCGGTCAGCGGTCGCACGTACAGCAACTGCTGGCCGGGCTTGAGGCTAGCAACCAGCGGATCGAGCGTCGGCGCCGGCTGGGTGTCGCTGCAGCCTCTTCAGCGCGTCCACCCAGTCCATGTAGCTCGGGTCCTTGACGCGCCCGAGCGTGGTCGCGTACTCAAGGCCGGGCGGGAGGTAGTACCAGGCGAGCGGCGTCGAGTCGGGCTGCGCGGCCAGCACCAGGTCGTTCTTGTGCAGCAGCGGCGTCATCTCGCCGCTGATGTCGCGCATGTCGCTCTTGAACTGCGGGGCGTAGGAGGAGATGTGGACGACGAACACGACCGACAGCGCGATCGCCACCAGCCCGACGACGCCCGAGCGGGCGGCGCCCCACGCGGCCAGCAGCAGGATCGCGGCGAGGATCGGTGCCATGTAGCGCGCGACGAACGCCGGCGTGATCTGCGATGCCAGCCAGGCCACGATCAGCGTCCCGGCGATCAGCACGATCAGCGACCACATCACCGTGCCGTCGCGGCTGCGGCGGTAGCGCTTGGTGAACAGCGGGGCGAGCCCGATGATGATCGCCGTCAGCAGCGCCACCGTGATGCGGTCGCCGCCGAGCAGATCGCGGGACAGCAGGACCGGCACGCCGAAGCGGATCGTCGGCGCCCAGGGCGCGCCCGTGTGCGTCGCCTGGTAGATGAAGTTCGGCAGCCACGGCAGGAACAGGATCCCGGCGCCGACGTAGGCGAGCACGGCGTCGCGGACGATCCCGCGGCGGTCGTCGCTGACGCGCCAGATCGGGATCAGCGCCAGCACCGACCCGACGCCGAAGAAGATGCCCCACGCGTGCGTGTACAGCATCAGCGCCTGGCAGATCGCGAACATGATCAGGTAGAGCCGTCGCCGGTAGACGAACGCGTGGATGAACGCCGCCGTCTCGAGGATCCCGAGCAGCGCCATCAGCTCGTACATCCGGGTCTCCTGGGCGTACGCGGTCAGGAACGTGCTGAACGCGAACAGGACCGCCGCGTACACGCCCGCACGGCGCCCGAACAGGCTCCAGCCGGCCCACATGCCCGCCGGGATGCAGAGCAGCCCGAACAGCAGCGACAGCGCGTGGGTCGCCGCCTCGCTGGCGCCGAACACGCTGATCCAGACGTGCAGCAGCAGATAGAACAGCGGCGGCGAGCCGTCGTGGCGCAGCACCCCCGGGATCGCGCTGAGCGAGTGCGAGGCGATCCCGGTCGTGATCGCCTCGTCCTCCCAGAACTGCCCCGTGATGTAGTTGGTGCGGAGGTAGGCCGAGATCGCCATCAGGACGATCAGAATCGCGGCCGTGCTCGCCCACGTCGGCACGCGCTGGAGCAGCTTCGGCTCGCGGACGTCGAGGACCCGCGGGATCCCGCGCGGGGGGGCGCTGACGGCCACTACTGAGCCACCTTACCCGCGCAGGTCGAGAACACCCTGAACGTGCGGACGTGGGCGATGAGGGTGTAGTGAGCCCCGGCGCGCTCCCAGGCGATGATCTGCGCCGGCGTCGGCAACAGGGTCGAGTTCGACTGCGCGCGGGTCTGGAGGATCACTGCCGGCCACGGTGGCGGAGCGAGGTTGGTTGGCGGCGCCTGGACTCGGAGGGTGCGGACCCCGAGCGTCCACGCGACCATCGGCACTTGGAAGCCCTCGGTCATCACCGAGCCGTTGCCACAGCGAAGCAGCGCGTTTGCGCCGCCCGCCTTCTGCACGGCGGCCGTCAGGTCCTCGCGCAGACGTGCCTGGTATACGAGCGCGTGGTGGGTGCGCGGCAGGCTGATGATGTTCTTGCCGATCCACGGCGGTACCGCGAGGAACAGAGCGACCGCGACGATCACGCCACCGGACACGGTGAACGCGGGGCTGGTCAGCCGCCGAGAACCGGAGCCGAGCAGCCCGGCGAGGCGGCGGATCCAATCGGCGAGCGCTCGTGAGAACCAGCCCCAGGCGACCCCTCCTGCGATCGCGACCGGGGCCGTGCCTAGGACCAGATACCGGTTGTTGCCCGAGAACCCGGCCTGCGTCTCGAGCGAGATCCCGAGCCACCAGACGAAGCCGAACAGGCCGAGCCCGAGCAGCCACGCCCGCGCCCGGACGCCCCGGTCAACCGGGCTGCTTTGCCGCCACCAGGACGCGCGCCTGCGCCACAGGCCGAACGCGGCGACGAACAGCGCGATGATCCCTGGGATCTTGACCCGGTTGAGGATGGTCGGCCACGCCTCCTTCTTGAACACCGTGCAGACCGGGCACTTCGCGAACGCGGCGCTGTTGGCGCGCGGGTGCTGGGCGCGGGTGACGCCGCGGAGCAGGTGTCCGGACCCCCAAAGCTCGGGGAGGAACCACAGCACCGGGATCAGCGCGAACAGGCCCACGACGAGCTTGCGCGCGCCTGGATCGCGCCAGAACAGATACAGCCCGTACGGGCCCCAGAAGAACCACAGCTCGGGACGGTCGAGCGCGGCGAAGAAGCCGAACACGAACGCTCGCTGGCGCGCGCCGTCCATGTAGCTGTCGACCGCGATCAGCGCGAGCGCGGTCGCTAAGCCCTCCGAGTAGCCGAGCGCGTTGTCGGAGATGAACCCGCCCGAGTTGATCAGGCTGCCGGCGGCGATCACGCCGGCGAGCACCGGCGCGATCATTCCCAGCCAACGTGCCGTCCCGTTCGGCTCGGCCTTGCCGGCGACGAGGTCGCGCGTCAGGCGCCAGGCGAGCTTGAACACCATCGCCACCGCCACGATCGCGCCCGTGCGCGCGACGATCAGCCACAGGTCGGGCTGGGCTTTGCCGAACACCGCGAACACCGTCGTGAACAGCATCGGCAGCGGCTTCCACGACGGGCCGCCGGTGGTGTGGAGCCCCAAATGAATGATCTCGTGGCCCCACACGAGCCAGGCCCACGGGTCATAGCTCGGGGTCGATGGGATCAGCAGCGACAGCGCGGCGATCACGAGCGCGCCCCCGGCGAGCCACGGGTACAGACGCCAGCCGGATAGGCGGCCGGCGAGCGCGCGCGCGCGCGCCGTGGCGTCGGTCGACGGCGCCGACGCAGTCAACTCAGCAGTGGGAACGGACAAGTGGGCCGGGGAGATCTGATTGGTGCCGCGCTCGCCAAGTTACGCGCGGCAGCGGCAGATGCGTACACAAGCCTGCGCAACTGGCGCCGGCGTAGCGGCGCATTCTAGTGGCCCGACCCGAGACGCTCCGGGCGAAGCGTCGAGGGAAGGTCCACAAGGGCGCCTATCCCTGCACGCCCTGATCCAGACAGTCCTCGATGCCGGTCAGCTCCGAGTCCGAGCCTCGGTTCGGGTAAAGCAGAGCAGTGCCGATCACCTCGGCTCCCTGCGCGGTCCCGTCGATCTGCTGGGCCTGGGCTGCCCCGGCCGTCGCCGTGAACACGATCGTCGGCCCTGCCGGCGCAGCGCCGACCCGAAGCTTCGTCGGGCTGAGGACCTGGACCGCCAGGTGATCGTCCCGCAGGCACCCGAGGTGGTCGTGCATCGCGGTCAGGGGGCTATCGATCTTGCCTCGACTGACGAGCTTCGTAGAGCCGGCGGACGCCGTCGGCTGGACCTTGACCGACCCGCAGCCGGCCAGCGCCAGCGCGAGCGCCGCGAGCGCGAATGCCGGCCAGGATCCGCGCCGGCGCGCGATTGGAAGCTTCTTAGAGGACATGCGCCCGACAAAGGTAGAGGATCATTCCGACCGTGCTCGTGTACGGAGCCATCGGCGGACCGCTGCCCGAGGTGGGGATCGTCGCGGCCGCGGTGCTCGCGGCGGTGGTCATGCTCCACCGCGATGCGCGCGTCCAGGCGTTCGCGATGCTCGGCGCGCTCGCGCTCGCCCCGGTGTTGCTGCTGGCCGACATCTGGCACTCGCCGCAGCTCAGCATCGTGCACCGCCATCCGCTCGTTGCCGCGGTCGGGGCGATCGTGGTGCTGGCGGCGGTGGTGGGGGCCGCGCTGGTCGTCGCGAGGTGGCCGGCGGTGCTCGCCGGCGCCGTGATCGTCGCCCTCCCGTTCCGGATCCCGATCGAGGCCGGAGGCGTCACCTCGAACCTGCTCGTGCCGCTGTATTTCGTCGTCGCCGCCGGCGCGGTGGCGTTTATCGTGACCGCGCTCCGAGGCGGGGCGCCACCGAGTGCCGCGGCCGATGCGACCGCCGGCGAAGCGCGGCCGTCCCCCGACGGCGATCCACCACCGGAGTCGAGCCCGGACGCCCCAGCGCGCAACGGTCCCGTTCGTTGGCTCGAGTGGCTGCTCGCCGGCTACGTCGTCCTATACGCGCTCCAGGCGGCCTACTCGCCGAAATTCACGACTGCGCTCCAGCAGGTCGTGTTCTTCTACGTGCCGTTCGCGCTCGCCTACTGTCTGCTGCGCCGACTCGACTGGACGCAGCGGCTCACCCGAACCTGCCTGGCGCTGGTGGCCGGGCTGGCGGTGCTGTTCGGGCTGGTCGGATTCGTCGAGTACGAGACCAAGACGATCTTCCTGAACCCCAAGCTGATCGCCGCCAACCAGGTCCACGCGTACTTCACGGTCAACTCGGTGTTCTTCGACCCGAACATCTTCGGCCGCTTCCTCGCGCTCGTGATGATCCTGCTGGCGTCGGTGATCCTGTACGCGCGCCGGCAACGGACGCAGCTGGTCACGATCGCGGTGCTCGCGATCCTGTGGGCAGCGCTGTTGCTGACCCTCTCGCGATCCTCCCTCGGCGCGCTGCTCGTCGGGCTGGGGGCGCTCGCGGCGCTCCGCTGGAAGGTCGGACGCGCCGTGTTCGCCGCTGTCGGGGTGGTCGCGCTCGCCGTCGCGGCGATCGCGGCTTCGCCCACGACCTTCGGGCTCAACCAAGGCCTGAACGGTGCCTCGAGCGGCCGTCCCGGGCTCGTGTCGGGTGGCATCGACCTGTTCGCGGCGCGGCCGCTGTGGGGATACGGATCGGGCTCGTTCGAGACCGAGTACAGCGACCACCACCAGAAGATCGGCCAGACGCTGTCGGCCTCGCACACGATCCCGGTCACGATCGCCGCCGAGCAGGGACTGATCGGAGAGCTCGTCTACATCGCCCTCGTGCTGGCTGCGCTGGTCGTGCTGCTAAGGGGGTGCCGCGCCGACCCGGCCCGCGTGGCGATCGCGGCGGCGTTTCTCGCGCTGCTGTTCCACACGCTGCTGTACGCGGACTTCCTCGAGGACCCGATCACCTGGACGCTGCTCGCGATCGGATCCGCGCTCGCGCTGCGTCCGCCGGCGCCGCTATTGCCGCTGCTGGACTCCGAGGGCGTAGTGCTGGATGTCGTTGTCTAGGGCCGCTTCGGACTGGTACTGGCCGGTGTGCACGAACGACACCCTACCCGCGCGGTTGATGAAGATCGTCGTCGGGAACCCTTCGAGCACGGCGAGCGACGACAGGTCGGTCGACGCGACCGGGTAGCTCGGATAGCTGACGGGGTGCTGAGCGAGGAACGAGCGCGCGTCGCCCGTCGAGTCGTTCGTGTCTGCGCCGAGGAACGCGACCTTGCGTCCGTACTGCGCCGAAGCCGTGGCCAGCAGCGGGAACTCCGCTCGGCACGGGGGACACCACGCGGCCCAGGCGTTGAGCACGACCGGATAGCCGCGAAGCGACCGCAGGCGGTCCGACAGCGTGCCGCCCGAGGTGATCAGCTGACTGGCCTGGGTGTGGAGCGAGGCGAGCGAGGCCGGCGACCCCGACAGCACGCGCCGCGCGTCGACCGCGCTCGGCGCCGCGACCTTCGGCACCGCGCTGGCGGGCACGTTCCGGTTCATCAGGAAGTACAGGTCGTCGAGCGCCTGGACGGGTGTCCACGGGAACTGGGGATGCTCGAGGTTCTGAACCCCCTCGCTACTCAGCAGGCTCTTCAGCACCGGTGACAGCTGACCGTTCACGTCAGCCATGCCCTCGTCGACGATCCGCTCCTGACCGGCCGGATCGATGAAGAAGATCGCGTCGGTGTGCTGGACGTCGAACGTCTCGGGTTTGTGGGTGAGCCAGTCGACGTCGGGCGGCTTGCCCTGCGGTACGCGGACGTAGTAGACGCCGAAGAACTTCCAGAGCGCCTTGATCTCCGACTGCGTGCCGGTGAGCATCGCGAAGTCAGCGCCGGTGAGCTTCTCGTAGGCGCGCAGCCGGAACGGGCTGTCGCGCCACGGATCGACCGTCGCCTCGGCGATCACCACGTGCTTGGAGAGACCGGCGAGGCGCACATCGTTGACGAGCTCCATCAGCGCCCCGGTGGTCAGCGGGCACACCTCGTGGCAGAGGGTCATCGACGGGGCCAGGATCACCCACTTGCCCCGCCACGCGGCGAGCGAGGTCCGCTTGCCCTGCGCGTTGATCAGCTGCACCGACGGGACCGGGCGGGGTTTCTGCAGCGCGGTGCCGATCGCGAGCGGGGCGGGCACCTCAGCGCTGGCCGTGGCGGCCGGTTTGACGTCGAGCCGGGCCAGCAGCGACAGCACCACCACCAGCGCCAGGACTGCCACCGCACCGATGGCGGAAATCAGGCGAAGTCGAGCAAGCGACACGTCTTCGGCACATTAATACCTCGCGTGTTGCGTCCTGGTTGTGGATGTCCCGCGGAGCGTGGTCGCCGGCACCGGGTGGGCGTGACATCCTGGCCGGATCTCGGTAGGATCGTTTGCCGTGACTTGGGGACTCATCTGGTTGATGTTCGCCCTGAAGATCCCGCTCGCCGGCCTGATCTACATCGTCTGGTGGGCGATCAAGCAAGACCCCGACGAGACGTCGTCGCGCGACGACGACGGCGGCATCAAGCGGCATCCGCCGCACCCGCGCAAGCCGTTCCCGCGCCATCCGCGCCGCGGCCCGCACGGCGATCCCGCGCCGGCCTCGCCGCCGCGGGTGCGCACTGTCCGCGCGCGGACTCGCACGGTCGAGCGGTAGTCCCTTCGCCGGCGCCCGGCCGGTGCCGGCACGTTAAACGGCGGGGCACCTGGAGTGTGCGGGCGGTGGTTGTCGGTCCGCCCGGGGTCGGCTGGCGACGTGCACAACCTGTCATTCGAGCCGTTTCGCGCTGACCGTGTCGTTCCGCGCATGCCCCACATGCGCGCTCTGACACGGTTCGCGTCAACCGCGGCGATTGTGTGGCTTTGCAGGTTGTTTCCCGATCTCTGCTGCCCGCGTCCGCCGCCGGGAGCCCGAGCACCTCCTCCAGGTGCCCGCCGTTCAAGTCCGTGCGGTCACGGGGCGTGTTCGGATAGGCGCCGGCCCGGTGTGGGGTCTTGGGCCGCCTTCGGCGGCGTCCGTGGGGCCATGTACCCCGTCCGGACAGGGGACCCGGTCCTCCGTGCGCGCCGGCGCTGGCAGGCGAGGCGGCGGGGAGTGCAGCCGGAGCCGCTGGCAGACTTGTAAGGCGAATGAACGCCCCGGCATCTGTCCTGTCCGACGCGACGATCCTCGAGCTGGTGCAGAACGGCCGGATCAGAATCGACCCGTGGGATCCGGACCTGGTCCAGCCCGCGAGCGTCGATCTGCGCCTGGGCGACTCGTTCCGCGTGTTCCACAACCACCGCGCCTCGGCGATCGACCTGCGCGAACCGCCGGCAGGCCTGACCGAAGAGGTGGTGATCGGGGAGAACGAGTCGTTCGTGATTCACCCCGGCGAGTTCTGCCTCGGCCGCACGCTCGAATGGGTTGAGCTCCCGGACGACATCGTGGCGAGAATCGAGGGCAAGAGCAGCATCGGGCGGCTCGGGCTGATCGTCCATGCCACGGCCGGCTTCTGCGACCCCGGTTGGAAGGGCACGCTGACGCTCGAGCTCAACAACCTCACCCGCATTCCGATCAAGCTGTATCCGGGGTTGCCGATCGCCCAGCTGTCGTTCATGACGCTCGACCGGCCGGCGCTCCGGCCGTACGGCAGCCCCGAGCTGGGCAGCCACTATCAGGGCCAGCGCGCCGCCACCGAGAGCCGCTACGAGGGAACGCGGGCCCGCGGCGCGGAGCGCACGCGCATGGAGTAGGCTCCGCGCGCGTGACGACGCTGATTGTTGCCGCCGGGGAGCCTTCGAAGATCCCGTTCTACATCGCCGGCGGGCTGCTCGTGATCTGGGCGCTCGGCCTGGCCGCGGTGGGCCTCACCCGGCCGAGCTTCCCGTACAGCGAACGCGGGGCCCGCGGAGTGATGGGGGTCAGCTTCGTGCTGATGATCTTCGCGATGGCGATGGCCGTCCTGACAAGCGCCTTCCCGAAGTAGCCCCGACACCCGCGACCGCATCGGCGCCTCCACCCCCCGAGGCCGGCGCGTCCACCCGCCGAGGCCGGCGCGTCCACCCCCCGAGGCCGGTGCCTCCACCCCCCGAGGCCGGCGCGTCCACCCCCGAGGCCGGTGCCTCGACCCCAGAGGCCAGGACGACGACCGGAACCAGACGGGGTTTCTACACGCCCGCGGCTAGCGTCCCGTCGAGACGTTGCGGGTACTAAATTGAAGTTGTTATTCCGTCCGGCTCCGGTCCGGAAGACCCCGGCCCCCGGGCAGCCCCGGGCCCCGGCAACCGCTCGAGAGGAGCGCGATGACGACTGAGACACAGCAACGAGACGGCGCCGGCGCGGCGACGGCGACAGACACCCTGACGGTCATAGACAACCGCACCGGGAAGCAGTACGAGATTCCGATCGAGGACGAGACGATCCGCGCCACCGAGCTTCGCAACATCAAGGTGCACGACGACGACTTCGGCCTGATGGCGTACGACCCGGCCTATATGGCGACGGCGTCGTGCCGCTCCGCGATCACATTCATCGACGGCGAGAAGGGCATCCTCGAGTACCGGGGCTATCCGATCGAGCAACTCGCCGAGCAGGCGAGCTACCGCGAGGTCGCGTACCTGCTGATCCACGGCGAGCTGCCGAGCCAGGCTCAGCTCGATGAGTGGACGCACCAGATCACGATCCACACGTTCGTGCACGAGAACGTCAAGGAGTTCATGCAGGGCTTCCGCTACGACGCCCACCCGATGGGGATGCTGCTGGCGTCGGTCGGCGCGCTGTCGACGTTCTATCCGGAGGCGAGCGCGATCAGGGATGAGCAGCTGCGCTACATCCAGGTGATCCGGCTGCTGGCGAAGATGCCGACGCTGGCCGCGTTCGCGTTCCGCCACAACCAGGGCAAGCCGTACGTATATCCCGACAACGAGCTTTCGTACGCGGGGAACTTCCTGTCGATGATCTACAAGATGACCGAGATCCGCTACGAGCCCGACCCGCGGCTCGAGCACGCGCTCGACGTCCTGTTCATCCTCCACGCCGACCACGAGCAGAACTGCTCGACCAGCGCGGTTCGCAGCGTCGGGTCCTCCGAGGTCGACCCGTACTCCGCGGTCGCGGCCGGTGTGGCCGCCCTGTACGGGCCGCTCCACGGTGGCGCGAACGAGGCGGCGCTGCGGATGCTGCGGCGGATCGAGACCAAGGAGAACGTCCCCGACTTCATCAAGGGCGTCAAGGACGGCCAGGAGCGCCTGATGGGGTTCGGGCACCGGGTCTACAAGAACTACGACCCGCGCGCCAAGATCATCAAGAAGGCCGTCGACGAGGTGCTCGAGGTCACCGGGACCAACCCGCTGCTCGACATCGCGCTCGAGCTCGAGAAGATCGCGCTCGAGGACGAGTACTTCATCGACCGCAAGCTCTACCCGAACGTCGACTTCTATTCGGGCTTGATCTACGAGGCGCTCGGGATGCCGATGGAGATGTTCCCGGTGCTGTTCGCGATCGGGCGCACGAGCGGCTGGATCGCCCAGTGGCTCGAGATGATCGACGACAAGGAGCAGAAGATCGCCCGGCCGCGGCAGATCTACACCGGCGCTCGCGGGCGCGACTACGTTCCGATGGACAAGCGGTAGCCCACCACGGCGACCGAGACCTGGACGCTGACGGTGCGCGTCGGGCCGCGCGTAGACCACACGCGGTTCGACGCGCTCGCCCCTGCTCTCGATGGGCTAGAGGCGCGCGTCACCCAGCTCGCCGACGCCGCCGCCCGTCGGCCGGCTGACACGGTCCTGAAGCACTACGCGCCGGCCGACCAGGTCGTGGCCAGGGTTGAGCTCTCCGGACCCGAGCGACGTCTGTCCAGCCGGCATGCCGGGATCGACGTTCACGGGGACGGCTCGACCGAGGCGTACCTCGGCCGCGTCAGGCGCAGGCCCCTCGAGCGCCGGGATGGGGACGACCAGCGCTCAGCGCTCCGCCAGGCGCTGCTAGGCGAGTGAGATATCGTCTGGGGTCGATGACGAGGCTCGATCTCATGTCTCGGCTGCGATTCGTCGTCCGTCCGTTTGGCTATCTGGCGTTCGTGCTGGCGCTGGCGTCTCTGTCGGCGGCGGCCAAGCTCCTCGGCGACAAGGATGAGCTCGGGTTCTTCACGGGCCGCCTGGCGGCCATGCTCTGGCGGTACCCCGAGGTGACCCGGAAGGGCGTTCAGATCGCGTGGGTCGCCTGGGCGCTGGCGTTTGTGGTCGCGCTGTCGCCGCTCGATCCGCTGTCTACCCCGTGGGACGAGGTTGTGCTTGGGGCAGCGGCGATGGCCGTCCTCTGGCGCCGGACTGTCGGCGGGCGCCGAGCCGAGCGTTGAGGTTCTCGAGCGCCTGCTCGAGTCCAACTTCAGCCGGGTCGAGTTCGCGCATCGCCGCCGCCAGGCGGTACTCGGCGAAGTAGTCGGGGTCGACCCCGCACGCCGCGGCGATCAGCTCCATCGCGCGCATCGACGGCTTGTCGTGCCCGTTGGCGAGCATGTTGATATGAGCGTGGGTGATGCCCTTGCCGTCGAGCTTGCGCGTGGCCTCGGCCAGCCCGCGATATGTGAGCGAGCGCTCGTCCATCAGGGCGCGAAGCGACTCTCCGAATGGTTTCGTGCTTGGACGTGTCATCAGTGTCCTGTTCTGCCTGCGGAGGTTACCGCCCTCAGCAGTTGTCTTGACAGCGGTATGACTAGCTTGGTAGGTTACCTAACAATGCAGCCGCAGGCAAGCCTCACGGCTCAGCGGCGCTTCCCTTTGCGCAGGCGATAGACCGGCAGGCAGGCGCAAGGGGCACACCGGACCGGGACCTCGGCCTCGCAGGAGGTTGCAGACGCTAGCCGTCTGTGCGAGGTCCTCGGTCCGGCATATCCTGTCGATCCGTAGCACCCGGTTCCTCACTCGCTCGCCACCAGTGTGTGTGGCAAACATAACGCCCTGCCTGTGCGTCCGCGCCCTTCCACGGCGAAGGCGCGTAGCGCTCGCCACCGCGAGGGGCGAGCGTACCAACGGTCGTCGGACCGGGCAACGTCCGGACGTTGGCGTGCGGTTACAGCACGAGTGTCGCGCCGTTAGCCCGCAGCCAGCGCACGTGCTCGCGATAGCCCGGGCTGCGTGCCGCCAGCAGCCGCCAGAACCGCCGCGAATGGTCGTGCACCTCCAGATGGCACACCTCGTGCCACACCACGTAGTCGAGCACTGCCTCCGGCGCCAACAGCAGCCGCCAGTTGAAGCTCATCGCGCCGGACCTCGAGCAACTCGCCCATCGCGTCCGCTGGCCCCGGATCGTGAGTCCCGCGTACGAGGTGCCGGCGAGCTCGCACGCCCGCTCCAGGCGTGGCGCGATCTCAGACCGGGCCGCGCGGCGGTACCACCGCTCGAGCGCCGGCGTGCGCTGGTCCCCGTCAGGCACGAGCAGCAAGTCGCCGCGACGCGTCACCCGCGACCGTCCGGTCTCGCCGCGCAACGCGAGCGTCTGTCCCAGGTACGGGACCGTGTCGCCGCGCGCGGCGACCGCGGCACGCGCGCCCTCGAGCTCGGCCACCCGCCGCTCGATCCACGGCCGGAGCTCGCGGATCGCGGCAGCCGCCTCGCGGTCGGGCGCGCGGCGCGGTAGCACGACCTCGACCCCGCGGGTCGCGTCGACGGTGACGCGTACCCGGCGCGCCCGATCTGAGCGCCGCACCCGATATAAGACCGGCTCCACGGCGAGACAGGGTACGGTCCGTTTCCGACGGCAGGATGTCTCCCGGACGCATCACATGAGCTCGTTCCCGCTCATCGCCGAGTCGCTGACCGACGGCGAGGTCGTCCTGCGCGACAATGCCGAACGCGATATCCCCGAGATCCTGATCGCCCACCAGGACGACGCGCGCATGCATCTGCTGACGGGCGAGGACCGGCCGCCGAGTGGAGCCGAGCTCGGCCGTGCGGCCGAACGTGAGGCGGCCGACCGCGGAATCGGAGAACGGGCGACGCTGACGATCCTCGAGCCGGGCGACGACGCGTGCCGCGGTCAGATCCGCGTGCACCCGGTGGACTGGGAGCAGTCGCGCGCCGAGGTGGGGATCTGGCTGGCGCCGCAGGTCAGAGGTCGCGGCATCGGGCGTGGCGCGCTCAGGCTCGCCGGCGCGTGGCTGCTCGGGCCCTGCGCGCTCGCCCGAGTCGAGCTCCTCGCCGAGCCGGATAACGCGCCGATGATCCGCGCCGCGCAGGCCGCCGGGTTCGTACGTGAGGGGGTCCTGCGCGAATACGTGCGCAAGCGCGGCCAGGGCGTCGACATCGTGATCATGTCCCTGATTCCGGAGGACATCTGAGCGCTGATGCGGTACTGGCGCGTGAAGCTTCCGCCCGGAGTCCGCTCGCCGCTCGAGGTATACGTCAACGGCGTGCCTCAGGAGCTCGGTGTCGACTACCGGATCACCTCCGGCGAGCTGCTGTTCGAGCGTGAGCTGGTCCGCCAGAAGCTGAGCGGTTGGGCGTGGTTCCTCGGCTTCTGGGGGATCGGGACCTACAAGCGCAACGACGAGATCGACGTGCGCTACGAGATCGACGGGCAGCCGCGGCTCGCGCACGCCCTGGAGGTCATTCCGCCGTCCTGACCACCTCGCGCCGGACCCACGGGCGGAGTAGCCGCAGCGCCGCCAGGATCGCGCGGGTCGCCGGCGAGCGGTTCAGCGTGTAGAAGTGGATTCCGGGAGCGCCGCGCGCCAGCAGCTCAGCGCACTGCAGGGTCGCGTACGAGACCCCAAGCTCGCGCATCGCGTCGGGGCAGGGCGCGCGCTGCTCGAGTGCTTCGAGCAACGACTCCGGAATCTTGGCGCCGCACATACCGGTGATTGTCTTGATCTGCGCCAGGTCCGTGATCGGCATGATCCCGGGCAGGATCGGGACATCGATCCCGGCCGCGCGCGCCTCCTCGACGAACTGGAAGTAGACGTCGTTGTCGAAGAACAGCTGGGTGATCAGGAACGAGGCGCCGGCCTCGACCTTCTGCTTGAGGAATTGCAGATCGCTCGCCATGTCGGGCGCCTCGGGATGGACCTCCGGGAAGCAGGCGGCTCCGACGCTCATCGGATAACGCCCGGCGATCAGCGCCGCCAGCTCGCTCGAGTAGCGCAACCCGCCCGGATGCGGCCGCCACTCGGTCTCGCCCCGGGGCGGGTCGCCCCGCAGCGCGAGCACGTTCTCGATCCCGGCGTCGGCGAGGCTGTCAAGGATCACGCACAGCTCGTCGCGGGTCGAGCCGACGCAGCTCAGGTGCGCCATCGCTTCGATCCCGAGCTCCTGCTTGATCCACTTGGTGAGCTCTAGCGTCAGCCCGCGAGTCGATCCGGCCGCGCCGTAGGTCACGGACACGAAATCGGGCTCGAGCTCGCGCAGGGCCCCGAGGGCCGCGCGCAGATTCTGCTCTCCCTCGTCGGTCTTGGGCGGGAAGAACTCGAACGAGAAGACCGGCTCGTCGGTGGTGGCGATGATGTCGTCGATCCGCATGGTGGCGGCACCATACCAACCTTGACAAGAGTGTGTCAAGGTTCAGGTCGAGACACCTAACCAGGAGGCCAGGTCGAGACACCTAACCAGGAGGCCAGGTCGCCCTCCGACTCGCGCGAAGCCCGGCCTTGGAGCTCGAGGTGACGCAGGTAGCACAGCGTCTCCTGCAGGCGCCATCCCGTGTTGGTCTCGGTCAATTCCTCTCCGTACACGCTCGCGGCGATCTCGACGGCGGTCTTGGGCTCCTCGTGTACCGCCGCCAGCACGGAATCGAGTCGTTCGCGGACGAGCTCACGATTGGCCTCGACGTGGCCGTGGACGTCGATGAACGGCTTGCCATGACCAGACAGCGCCAGTCGTGCTCCGAGCTCGTCGGTCACGTCCAGCGAGTTCAGGAACTCGCCGATCGGGTCGTGCGTCCAGCCGTAGTCGAAGTACAGCGAGATCCGCCCGAGGAGGTGGTCCCCGGAGATCAGGAGCCGCCGCTCGGCCTGGAACAGGCAGACGTGCGACGGGGCGTGCCCCGGGGTTTCGAACACCCTCCAGGTGCCCAGGTCGGTCTGGATCTCGACGCCTTCCACCAGCGGCGCGTCGGGCTCGATAACGCGCGAAATGCCGGATGCCGTCCCGCGGGCGCGCTCGGCATACCGCCGCAACGCCGTCTCCGGCACCCCGCTCTGACGCCCGATCTCGAGTCGGCGCGCGAGCGCGAGCTCGGGGTCGGCGGCGGTCGCGAAACCGTGCTGGTGGTTGGGGTGCATCCAGAACTCGCATCCGGCCCGGTCGCGAATCGTGGCCGCCTGCCCCCAGTGGTCGACGTGCGCGTGGGTGCATGCCAGCAACCGCACCTGGTCCACGCGCAGCCCCACCTGGGCGAACGACCGCTCGAGCTCGGTCATCGACCCCGGCTCATGCATGCCGGTGTCGACGAGCACGACGCCGTCCCCGGCCGCGATCGCCCACGCGTTGCAATGTGGCACCCCGGGTAACGGCAGCGGCAAGCGCAGCCGCCACAGCCCCGGTATGACCCGCTCTCCGCGCCCGAGCTCTTGTCTGCGTGGCATGCCGCGCACGATATTCGTCACCACCTAGACTCGGCGCCCGGATGTCCAGCGCAGACGTCGTCAAGCGTTACTTCGAGGCGATCGCCGCTCGCGACGTCGATTCCGCCGTCGCCATGTGGGCGCCCGGCGGGGTCGAGCGCGTGGTCGGCCAGCGCGAGCTGACCGCACCCGACGGGGTTCGCGCGCTGCTCGGGGAGCTGCACGGCGCGTTTCCCGACCTGAGCTGGGAGGTGCTGGACATGACCGCCGGCGGGGACCGCGTGGCGGTGCGCTGGCGGGCCCGCGGCACGTTCGCGGGCCCCGCGAGGTTCCAGGGATTCGCCGCGAACGGCGCCCGCCTCGAGATGGAGGGCTGCGACGTCCTGACCGTGAGCGCCGACGGGCAGATCGAGCGCCTCGACGCCTACCTCGACAGCGGCGACGTGGCCCGCCAACTCGGCCTGCTGCCGCCGGCAGGCTCGCGCGCCGAGACCCGCCTGACCCAGCTCGCCAACGCACGCACCCGGGCGCGCTCGTGGATCCAGGGATCGGACCCCGAGCGGATCGCCGAGGGCGTGTGGCTCGTCCGCGGCGGCATCCCGAAGACCATGAACGTGTACCTGATCGAGGACGAGGGCGGCGTCACCGTGTACGACTGCGGGGTGTCCGACATGGTCGCGCCGGTGGCCGCCGCCGGGGCGCGGCTCGGCGGGATCAAGCGGGTCGTGCTCGGCCACGCCGACGCTGACCATCGCGGCGCCGCGCCCGGGCTCGAGGCGCCGGTCTACTGCCACCCCGCCGAGCGCACCGCCGCCGAGTTGCCCGACTCATACCGGGACTACTGGGACCGCGCGAAGCTCGATCCGCACGGCCGGACCGTCCTGTGGCGGCTGATCCCGACCTGGGACGGTGGCGCGGTCGAGATCGCGGGCACGCTCAGCGAGGGCGACGAGCTCGCGGGCTTCAGGGTCGTGCACCTCCCGGGCCACGCCCCCGGGCTGATCGGGCTGTTCCGCGAATCCGATCGGCTCGCGCTCGTCTCCGACCTGCTGTACACCGTTGACCCCCAGAGCGGGCGCCGGCAGCCGGCGCACGTACCCCATCCAGCCTTCAACCAGGACACCGACCAGGCGCGCGCCTCGATCCGCAAGCTAGCGGCGCTCGACCCGTCCTCGGTGTGGGCCGGCCACGCCGACCCCGTGACCGGCGACGTCGGCACGCAGCTCGAACGCGCGGCAGCGGCGCAGGCGTGAGGGCGGTGAGGGCCGTGGCCAAGCGCAGTCGCAAGGAAGAGAAGCTCGCCGCGCCGACGTCCGAGTACCGCGATGCCGACGGGAACGTCCTGATGCTGAGAGGCTCGTTGACTCCCGGCTCGCGCCGCCGGTACGCCGACACGCTCGCCGGCGGGCTCGAGCGCGAGGACGCATGGCAGCGCGCCGCCGAGCTGCTGTTCGAGTTCCTCGCGGTCTCGTGGACGATCTCGGGGCTGGAGATCACGCGCCAGAAGGAGCTGCTCGGCCGCTATCGGATGGCTTCGCCCCAGGAGCGGCAGTTCGTCCGCGACGCCCTGCGCGAGCACGTCGTCGAGCACTTCCCCGAGCTCCAGGCGCCATGATCGACGCCGACGCATTCGCCAACCTCCTGTGCGACTGGTGCCTGGACGTGGGCGAGCGCGACTACGTGCTGGTCTCCACGACCACGCTCGCGGCGCCGTTGATCCGTGCCGTTCACCGTGAATTGATCACGCGGGGGGCGTGGACGCCGGGCCTGCGGATCGGCCTCCCCGGCCTTGCCGAGGATTTCTACCGCCTCGCCGGCGACGAGCTGCTCGACAACTTCGCCCCGATCGAGCTGGCGGAGATCGAGCATGCCGACGCGTTCCTCAGCATCGACGCGCCACAGAACACGCGCGCGCTCGCCGACGTCGACCCGGCCGTGATCGCGCGCGCGTCCCGCGCCCGGGCGCCGATCCAGGAGGTCCGGCTGGGGAAGCGCTGGTGCGGCACGCAGTGGCCGACGCCGGCGTTGGCGCAGCAGGCGGGCATGAGCGACGACGCCTACGCCGCCTTCCTGAACCGGGCCCTGTTCCTCGACCGCCCGGATCCCGTTTCCGCCTGGGGCGAACTGAGCGACCGTCAGGCGTTGGTGGTCGAGCGCCTCAGCCAGGCCCACGAGATCCGGATCGAGGCCGACGGGACCGACCTGCGCTTGCGCGTCGACGGCCGCATCTGGATCAACTCGAACGGCCGGCGCAACATGCCGAGCGGCGAGGTCTTCACCGGTCCGCTCGAGGACTCCGCAACCGGCACGATCCGCTTTACGATCCCCTCGAGTCCGCGCGGCGTTGCCGTCGAGGGAGTCGAGCTCACGTTCGAGAACGGCGAGGTGACGAAAGCCAGAGCCGAGCGGGGACAGTCCTACCTCGACGCCGCGCTCGCCACTGACCCCGGCGCCCGCTTCCTCGGCGAGCTTGGGATCGGCACGAACTCCGGCATCGACCGCCCGACCGGCTCGATCCTGCTCGACGAAAAGATGGCCGGGACGGTCCACCTCGCGCTCGGCCGGTCGTATCTCGAGACCGGCGGGCAGAACTCCTCAGCACTTCACTGGGACCTGATCTGCGACCTGCGCAGCGGCGGCCGGCTGACCGCCGACGGCGAGCCGGTGAACGTCGATTTGTCCTAAAGGCGCGAGCTCGCGGCCGGGTCACTGCTGTTCGAGGTGGTTGACCAGCGCCCGTGGCGACTGCGTGAGCATCAGCGCGGCCGCTCCGAGGACCTCCGCTCGGTCGCCGAGATCGCCGCACACCACTTGCACCGCGGCCGTTGCGGGAGGCACGGCGTGGGCGGCGATTGCCGTGCGGATCGGCTCGAGCACGAGCTCACCGGCGACCGCAAGATCGCCCCCGATCACCACAAGCTCAGGGTTGACGAGGTTCACGAGGGTCGCGGCCGCTCGTCCAACCGCCCAGCACGCGTCTGCCAGCGCGCGCCGCGCGCCGCGGTCCCCGGCCGCGACCAGCTCGAGCATTTCCGCGACGGATACCGGCTCGTGGCGGCTCTGCTCGAGTAGCGACGCCAGCGCGAGCGGACTCGCCACCGTCTCCAGGCACCCACGGTTGCCGCAGCGACAGATCAAGCCGCCGGGAGCTTCGAGCACGTGGCCGATTTCTCCGGCGATGCCGGTCGCCCCACGGTAGGGCCGTCCATCCAGGATCAGACCGGCTCCGATCCCGGCCGACAGCCGAACGTAGACGATGTTCTGGACTCCGCGAGCGCACCCGAACTCCAGCTCGCCGAGGGCGCCGAGGTTGGCGTCGTTCAATTCGTCGACGAGCGAGGAGATCGTCGGTCTCGACAGTCCCGTCAGTCTCGCCAGATCGGTTCTGCTCGCGGGCTGGCGATAGAGCGCCTCGATCAGACGAAGCCTGCTCCACTGGCGCCCGGCGAGTGTCTCATCCCCGTTCAGAGCATGCTCCATCACGAGGATAATGACAAACCTCTCGCGTAACCACCGCGGTTCCTACGGTGGCGTAACCGTGGATTACGCAACTGGGTGTGCACAGTTGAATCAAAATAGAGAGATTCTTGGGGTTATAGAGCCAATGAGTTTGGGTAATCGACTTGACGACATAGGGAGGCTCGGTTCCCGTGTCTCTCCCCGGCGGCAGGCTGGCAGGCGAGTCACACGTCCCGGGCCAAATCGAGATCCGACAGACTGGGAGGTCTGGCACGGTGTTGCGGGAGAGAGATCCGCGCCGGCCGCGCGCGTCCGCGCTCGGCTCGAGCGCGCGTGCGCGCCTGTTGGGAGTGCTCGTAGGGTGCGCGGGAGTGGCGATGATCGTCCTCTCCGTTCTATCGACCGGAGGCGCCACCGCTGACTCGACGCCAATCTATCTGAATCGCTCGTACACGGCCGCCGAGCGCGCGGCCAATCTGGTGTCGCGACTGACACTTCCACAGAAGGCGAGCGAGATGAACAGCAGCCTGGCCGCGGCCATCCCGAGCCTGGGCGTGAGTCAGTACAGCTACTGGAACGAGGCCGCACACGGCGTCGCGGAGGAGAGGCTGACCAACGACGCCAACCCGACCCTGCTCGAGAACACCACCTCCTACCCGACCTCGCTGGCGCTGGGCTCCACCTGGGATCCGTTCTTGATGTACCGCGAGGCGAGCCAGATCGGGGACGAGGCGCGCGAGGTCGAGCAGAACAACGATCTCAACATGGACTTCTACGCGCCGGTCGTGAACCTGATGCGGGATCCGCGCTGGGGCCGCAGCGACGAGGCGTTCAGCGAGGACCCGTTCCTCACGGCGCAGATGGCATCGGCGTTCGTCGACGGCATGCAGGGCCAGAACATGCAGGGCCAGCTGCCCAAGCAGGCGAACGGCTATTACAAGACGCTGACCACGCTGAAGCACTATGCCGCCAACAACAGCGAGGTGAACCGGCTAACCGGCTCCTCGGACATGGACCAGCGGACGCTGGAGGAGTACTACACCTATCAGTTCCGCAAGATCGTGCAGCAGGCGCACCCGGGCTCGATCATGAGCTCATACAACGAGGTCAACGGCGTCCCGTCGCCGGTGAACGTACAGCTGATCGACACCCTGGCGCGCGAGACGTTCGGCTTCGGTGGTTACTTCACCTCGGATTGCGATGCGATCTATGAGGTCCAGAACGGCCACGACTGGATCCCGCCGGGCCAGACGACGCCCGTAAACCCCGTCACTCGGTCAGCCTACGCGCTGTCGGCGGGCGAGGATCTGAATTGCAACGAGGGTTACAACGACGGCAACAGCTACGGCAACGAATTGCCCACCGCCGTCGCTGACCACGTGAAGACGGAAACCGACACGCTGAGCGAGAACGACCTCGACGCCTCGCTCGAGCGGTTGTTCACCGCCCGGATGGAACTGGGGGAGTTCGACGACTCGAGCGGTGCCGTGCCGTGGGTGAACCAGGCCCGGGCGGCGGTCCCTCAGGGGACATGGCAGAACTCTGACGCGAACAAGGCCGAGACCGAGACGCCAGCCCGGCTGGACATCGCGCGCCAGGTCGGAGACTCGGCGATCGTGATGCTGAAGAACTCGAAGGCGACGACAAAAGACGGGAGCACCGCCAAGCTGCTGCCGCTGCGCGTGCCGCCGCCGGGCACGCCCTTCAAGGTCGCCGTGATGGGCTACTTCGCCAACCCGGCGCAGATGTACCTGGGCGACTACTCGAGCGCGCAGGGGGTGTTCGGGACGGCGAACGAGGTCAACCCATATCAGGGGATCAAGGCGGCGATCCAGGCGATCGATCCCGAAGCGGTCGTGACCGACTTCCCCGGTGTGACGGGTGGCGATGAGGCCGCCGATCTCATCCAGGTGGATCCAGCTTCGGTCGCGGCCGCCGGCCAGTACAACGACGTGATAGTGGTCGTCGGCACCGACGCCAGCACCGGCACCGAGGGGCAGGACCGCGCGAACGTCGAGCTGCCGGGGGCACAGGACTCGCTGATCCAGCAGGTCGCGGCCCAGAACCCGAACACGATCGTCTACATGGAGACCGACGGCATGGTTGACGTCAGGCCGTTCGCGAACGACGTCCCGGCGATGCTGTGGAGCTCCTACAACGGGATGCGAGAGGGCCAGTCGCTTGCCGACGTGGTACTCGGTCGGTATGACCCGAGCGGCCGGTTGCCGTTCACGTGGTATCAGGGTGACGAGAATCTCCCGCCGATCACCGACTACAACATCCGCCCGGCGGCATACGACGGTACGCAGGAGCCCGGGCGCACGTACATGTACTACGCCGGACCGACCTCGTATCCATTCGGTTACGGCCTCAGCTACACCCGGTTCAGCTTCTCGAACCTCCACGTGAACGACACCAGTCCGAACGCGAACGACACGATCGATGTCAGCGCGGACGTCACCAACAGGGGGTCGGCGGCCGGGAACGAGATTGCGGAGCTGTACGTGGACCAGCCCCGTGTCTCCGTGGCGGCCCAGCGGCCGGCCAAGCGCCTGGAGGGATTCCAGAAGGTGTTCCTCGGGCCCGGCCAGACCACGAGGGTCCATTTCACGATCCAGATCCCGAACCTGGCGTTCTTCGACCAGTCCGCGAACCGCTGGCAGGTCGACGACGGCGCCTATGGGATCGAGGTGAGCACCTCCAGTGCAGATTCGGACATCCGGGCCGAGCAGCGCATCAATGTGTCCGGACACCTCACGCCGGCCGTAAGCGTTGTCACCGCCCAGCCGACGATGCCGAGCGACGCCGCGCAGGACATCCACGACCGGCTCGTGTTTCCGGCCGGCTCGACGGTCCTGCCGAATGTCACGGTGTCGATGAGCGACGACACGCTGTATGGATACGTCACCAAGGGCGCCAGCAAGCCGTTCCCGCGTGGGATGACGTTCAGCTATTCGAGCGACCGCCCCGGGAACGTCGCGGTGAGGCCCAATGGCAGGATCGTGACGACCCCGAACCAAGGCCCGGCAACGATCACGGTGACGGCTCGCTACCACGGGACGACCAAGACAGGTCAGTTCGTAGTCGACAACACCGGTACCTCAAGCGCCGGTTACTAGCGGAGGTGTGTGATGTCGAACCGTCCGACAGTCATCGTCGGGCTGCGGGCAACCGCGATCGCCTCCGTGGCGATCACCGTCGCGGCGATCGCCCTCACACAGGCCTCGATCGCGCGTGCCGCGGGTCCGGGAACGAGTCGTTAGCGGAACGCTCGCCGCGCGATAACGAGCCGCAAGCCGGAGTGCAGTAGCTTCCACGCCGAGATGCGCCGAACCAAGATCGTCGCCACCATCGGGCCCGCGTCGCGCGACCTCGAGACGCTCACGCGCATGGCCGAGGCCGGCATGGACGTCGCCCGCCTGAACTTCTCCCACGGCAACCGCGAGGTCCACGCCGAGAACGCCGAGCTGGTGCGCCGGGCCGCGTCGGCGGCAGGCCGACAGGTCGCGATCCTCCAGGACCTCCCGGGCCCGAAGATTCGCATCGGCAGCCTCGAGGACGACATCGCCGAGCTCAAGCCGGGGGAGAAGCTCGTCCTGCTGTGCGGCGCGAACTCCGTGGGCAACGGCGAGCAGATGTCGGTGTCCTGGAGCGGTCTGGCCAGCGCGGTCGACCCCGACGACATCATCTACCTGGCCGACGGGGCGATCCGCCTGCGGGTCAAGGCGGTGCGCGAGGGCGACGGCGAGGTCGAGACCGCCGTCGAGATCGGAGGGACGGTGGCCTCGCGTCAGGGCCTCAACATCCCCGGCTCGACACGCGGGCTGCCCGCCGTCCCCGAGGAGGATCTCGACATGCTCCGGTTCGGCGAGTCGATCGGCGTCGACCTGGTCGCGCTGTCGTTCGTGCGCACCGCCGAGGACGTGACCGCGGTGCGCCGGCACACGCGGCTGCCGCTGATCGCCAAGATCGAGAAGCCCCAGGCGGTCGACGCCGCCGAGGAGATCATCCGCGCGGCCGACTGCGTGATGGTCGCGCGCGGCGACCTCGGGATCGAGCTCCCGATCGAGGACGTCCCGATCGTCCAGAAGCAGCTGCTGCGGATCGCGGGCCGCCTCGCCCGACCGTCGATCACCGCCACGCAGATGCTGGATTCGATGGTCAACTCGTCACGGCCGACCCGCGCCGAGGTCGCCGATGTCGCCAACGCGATCCTCGACGGGACCGACGCCGTGATGCTGTCCCAGGAGACCGCGATCGGCTCGTGGCCGGTCAACGCCGTGCAGATGATGGCCTCGGTCGCGGAGCGGACCGAGCACACTCTGCCGTACCGGACCTGGAATGAGGAGCGGGTCCGGCGCGACGCCCGCGACCCGGCGTACACGGTCGCCTACAGCATGTGCGCCGCCGCGCGCGACCTGCACCTGGCCGCGCTGGTGGTGCCGACGCTGTCGGGCCGCTCGGCCCGCCTGATCTCCGCCCACCGTCCACAGGTCCCGATCTACGCACTGTCGCCCGGCAAGGAGACCGTCCGGCGCTGCAGCTTGATGTGGGGGGTGCAGGCCGCGTCGATGCGCCGGCATGAGGTCACCGAGGCGCTGATCGCGGACTCGGCCCGCCGCGTCGTCGAGCTCGGCTGGGTCAAGCCGGGCGCGCGCGTCGGCATCACCGCCGGGTTGCCGAGCGGCCGCCCGGGGACCACGAGCCTGATGCAGATCCAGCGGGTCTGACCGGCCCTTACGCCGCCCTCTCGCCGTAGAACTCAGCCTCGAGCTCGCCCAGCTCGGTCGCCGGCGGGTCGTCGTAGAACCACTCGCGGGCGATCCGGTGGAAGTTGCCTCGCGCGTGCAGCTGCGACAGCACCGCAAGCGTCAGCACCTCCATCCGCCGGCCGAAGATGTGGTCGGGCGGCGCGGACTCGTGGCGGAGCTGGCCGAAGTACTCCGAGCGCGGGTCGCTCATGTCGATCATCACCTGCGTGGCGTAGTCCGGAGTCAGCTCGGTGTACTGATCGACGGTGTACCACGACGTCGCGGCCCGGAAGTGGGCGAGCACGCGCTGGGGGTCGAACTTGTCGGGATCGGGGAAGAAGCCGATCTCGGATCCCAGCTGCATGATCGTGTCGGTGTCGCCCTCGATGATCGCCCGCGCCACCCGGATCTCGAGCTCGACCGCGCCGGGGGGCATCCGCTTGAACAGGCCGAAGTCGTAGAACACCATCCGGCCGTCGTCGAGCAGCATCGAGTTGCCGGGGTGCGGGTCGCCCGAGAACTGGTGGTGGCGGTACAGACAGCCGAAGTAGAAGCGGAACAGGATCTCGCCGATCCGGTCGCGCTCCTCGTGGGGGTAGCTCTTGAGGTCCTCGAAGCCGGTGCCCGAGATGAACTCGCTGACCAGCACCCGCTCGCGCGAGAGCGACGTCACGACCTCGGGGATCACGATGAACGGATGGCCGCGGAAGATCCGCGCGAGCGTGCGCTGATTCTGGGCCTCGAGCTCGTAGTCGAGCTCGTCGTGGATTCGCTCCGAGATCTCCCTGCCGATCGACTGGGGATCGAGGCCGGGCGCGATCCGCTTGGCCAGGCGAAGGATCAGGCCGAGGTTCTGCATGTCGGAGCGGACGGCCGCGGCGACCCCGGGGTACTGGACCTTGACTGCGACCTCGCGGCCGTCGTGGAGTCGCGCGCGGTAGACCTGGCCGATCGAGGCGGCCGCCACCGGCTCTGCGTCGAACTCGGCGAAAGTCTCCTTGAGCGGTTCGTCGAGCTCGTCCTCGATCACCTTGCGCATCTCCTTGAAGGCGACGTTCGGCGCGGCGTCGCGCAGCGCGGCGAGCTTGTGCTGGAACTCCTCGCGGTACTCATCGGGCACGATGCCGACGTCGAGGAACGAGAGCACCTGCCCGAGCTTCATCGCCGCGCCCTTCATCGTCCCCAGCGCGGTCACGATCTGCTCGGCGGCCTCGATCTGGCGCTTCTCGAGCGCGACCTTCCGCTGCTCATCGTTGCGGGTCACATTGGCCGCGCGTGTGCCCGCCTGGCGGATCGCTTGTCCCGCGGCCAGTCCCCCGATCCTGGCTGTACGCCCCACGCGTGAGGTGGGGATCTTGTCCTTCGCCACTGACTTAGATGCTAGCCGCCGCTCTCAGATCGCCGCTCCACGCGCGATCCAGGCACGATGTCATCCGACCCGTCGGGCCAGCGGATCCAGGCCTTGTGGCCGCCGTCGTAGTCGTCGCCGAGCAGGATCAGCGTGGCCGGCTCGCCGAGCGCCGTGCACGGCTCGTCGCCCTCGGGATCGAGCCCACGCCAGATCCGCACGAACCGGTTGTGCTCGAGCTCCTGCGGCCACGGTCGTCGGGTCGGTGTGACCGGGGTGGATGTGGGTGTCGGGCGGAAGCTTCAGCAGCTTCTCCATGATCGAGTCCTTGAGGTCGGCGTACGAGGTCGCCCCAGGCGCCCGCACTCCGCCAACCGAGCCTTTGAACAGCGTGTCGCCGGTGAACACATCGGTGCCGCCCACGACCAGCGACAGCATCCCGGCGGTGTGGCCCGGCGTGTGGATCGGCTCGATCTCGAGCGCGCCGCTGTGGATCGTGCTCCCGGGCTCCATCGTGCCAGTCGCGGACGGGACCCGGTCGAGTTCGAGCGCGTGGATCAGCACGGGGGTTTCGGGATGGCGCTCGAGCACCCGGTCGACCTCGGAGACGTGATCGTGATGGTGATGGGTGAGCAGGATGTGGGTGAGGGTGAGCTGGCCGCGCCCCAGGTACTCGAGCAGCGGCGCTACCGGCCCGCCGGCGTCGATCATCACCGCGTGCCCGCCCGGCTCGTCGGCCACCACGTAGGTGTTCGACAGGAAGTCGTCGTTCATGGAGCGCTCGACGATCACGCCGAGCAGCGTACTCTTACGCGCCATGAGCCTCCTCCACACCTGTTACCGAATCACCGACGTCGGTCGTTCGGTCGCGTTCTACGAGGCACTGGGCTTCGAGGAGCGTCGCCGCGCGCCGATTCGCGACGAAGCGATCAACGTGTTCATGAGCCTGCCCGACGACGGGCCCGAGCCGCGCCTCGAGCTCACGTTCAACTTCGGCCGCGACGAGCCGTATGACATCGGCACGGGTTATGGCCACATCGCGATCAGCACGGACGATATGGACGGCACGCTCGAGCGTCTCAAGGGCCAGGGCATCGAGCCCGAGCGCCCGCCGTACACGATCGGCAAGGGCGGCAGCCGCCTGTGCTTCGTCCGCGACCCGGACAATTACCGGGTCGAGATCATCGAGCGCAACGGATCGAGCTGATCCAGCCGGCCCGACCCGATAGCCTGAGCATCTCGATGGCGGACCCGAGCAAGATCGCGAAGCTGCTGCAGCAGGTCTCGATGGGCGTGAACGCCCACGACCGCGAGAACCCCGATCACCACACGTGGGGAATCGGCATGGCGCACTTCGACATCGAGCGGCTCGGCCTGGACGAGGGCGAGGAGCTGATCCCGGGCATCGTCCTGCAGGCCGACGGCGGGCAGACCGGCCAGTTCCGCATCCTCTGCGACGGCGAGCACGACAAGGGCGAGGTCGAAGAAGAGCAAGAGGTCGTCGACGCGGTCGCGAGCGAGGAGCTCGCCGAGCCGCTTCAGGCGCCGGGCCCGGCTCCTCGGGTCCGGCCGCCCTTCTAGGCAGGCGCCCGGGCGTGACGTACTCGATCGTCGCGCGCGATCCCGACACGGGCGAGCTCGGCGTCGCCGTCCAGTCGCACTGGTTCTCGGTCGGCTCGGTCGTGACCTGGGCCCGTCCCGGCGTCGGCGCGGTCGCCACGCAGGCCAACGCCGACCCCGGCTACGGCCCGCAGCTGCTCGACCTGCTGGCCGCGGGCGTGCACGCGGCGCAGGCGCTGGCGACGCTCGTCGCGAACGACCCGGGCAGCGACTCGCGCCAGGTGGCGGTCGTGGACGGCGCCGGTCATGTCGCCGCCCACACCGGCCCGAACTGCATGGCGTACGCCGGCCACGTCATCGGCGCCGGCGTCTCCTGCCAGGCGAACATCATGGCCGCCGAGCGGGTGTGGCCGGCGATGCTCGAGGCGTTCACCGCGGCCGGCGGTTCGCTCACGAGCCGGCTGCTCGCCGCGCTCGACGCGGCCGAGCGCGAGGGAGGAGACCTGCGCGGCCGTCAGTCAGCGGCGATCCTCGTCGTCGCGCCCGACGCCGCGCCGTGGGAGACCGTCGTGTCGCTCCGCGTCGAGGACCACCCCGACCCGCTGCCTGAGCTGCGGCGCCTCGTGGGCCTGAACGACGCCTACAAGCTCGCGGCGCAAGCCGACGAGCTCGCGAACTCCGGGCACCACGATGAGGCGGCGCGCCTGTGCGTGGACGCGAGCGAGCACGCCCCGGGCAACCACGAGCTGCTGTTCTGGGCCGGGCTGGGGATCGCCCAGGCCGGGGATCTCGACGCCGGCGTCGCCCAGGTGCAGGCGGCGATCGCGCTCCAGCCCACCTGGCGAGAGCTCCTGCGCCGGCTCCCGCCGGAGCTCGCGCCCTCGGCGGCGGCGGTGCTTGGCCGCCTCGGCGACGGCTAGCCCCGACCGCGGTTGTGGGCCGCGCGCTCGCGCGCCTGTTCCCCGCGCTGGCGCTTCTGCTGCTCGCGTATCGCCTCACGCTGGCGGTTCTGGTCCTCTCGCTGGCGCTTCTGCTGCTCGCGTATCGCCTCACGCTGGCTGTTCTGGTCCTCGCGGTGGCGCTTGTGCTGTTCGCGGATCGCCTCGCGGCCCTCGTCGCGCATCTGGCGCCACGCGCTCCGCGCCTGCCTGAGCGTCTTGACGACCTGATCGCGCGCGTCCTCGGCCGCCCTGGCGGCGTCTGCCAACTGCTGGCGCGTGCGGCGGCCGTGGGTGAGTAGGTTGAACGACCACAGCCCCGTGTCGAGCAGCCTGGCCGCTCGCTCGAGGTCGGCGTTGACCGCGTCGCCCAGCTCGCGACCGCGGAGGCCCTCCTCGATCCACCGTACCCGGGACTCGAATGCGACCTCGCTGAGGCCGGTCAGGGCGCGGGCCGCGATCATCGGCTCCGGATCGCGCGGATCGACCTCCGCTCGCGCCGCCAGCTCCTCGCGGGCGACGGTCACGATGCGGCTGTACATGTCTCCCCATGCCGCTCGCAGCGCCGGCGTCGAATCGATCAGGTCGCCGAACCGTGGGAGGAACTCGACGATCTCATCGGGGACGGTGTCGAACATCTCCATGTCCCGCTTGATCGCCCGCAGCACCGTCTCTGTCAGCGATTCATTCGGCGGTCGCTCTCGCAGCATCCGGGCCACGCTCTCGACGGCCTCGTCGGCCCAATCGAGGACCATCGACTCCTTCGTCGGGAAGTAGTTGAAGATCGTCTTCTCGGACACGCCGACGATCTCGGCGATCGCCGACACCTTGACGTTGTCGAACCCTTGGGTGGCGAACATGAACGTCGCGACGTCCGAGATCCGCTGCCGCGTCATGCGGCGCTTGCGCTCGCGGAGCCCTTCGTCGGGGTGTCGTCGCACCTCGACAGCCTCCTGAGCCCGCCGCGCGCGACGGAAGGATTCGGCCAGCTCCTCGCCGAGCTCCGCGACCAGCAGCTGCTGGAAGCGGGCCTCGCCGAACGCCTCGTCCTCGAGCGGGACCTCAGCGCTCGGCTCGTTGTGGGCCCTGTCCTCTGGCGACGGCTCGATCACGCGACAAAGGATACGACGAAAATTTCAGTTGCAGAATTTTTTCAGTGACTGTAGACTTCTCGCCATGACACAGATACCAGCGATTGAAACCAAGGGCCTGACCAAGCGGTTTGGCGGATTTACGGCAGTCGCGGATCTCGATCTGCGGGTCGACACCGGAACCGTTGTCTCGCTGCTCGGACCCAACGGCGCCGGCAAGACCACGACCGTGCGCGTGCTCGCGACGCTATCGCGTCCGGACGCCGGCTACGCCCGAGTCGCCGGCTATGACGTCGTCCACGATGCTGCGCAGGTCCGCCGGGTGATCTCGCTGACCGGCCAGTTCGCCGCGCTCGACAAGCACCTCACCGCGCGCGAGAACCTCGTGCTGATGGCGCGCCTGCGCGGAATGGGCCGCCGCGAGGCGGTCGCCGTGACCGAGCAGCTGATCGAGCGGTTCGCGATCGAGGAGTTCCGCAACCGGCTGGTCAAGAACCTGTCCGGCGGCGAACGCCGGCGGGTCGACCTCGCCGCCGGCCTGATCGAAACCCCGCACGTGCTCGTGCTCGACGAGCCGACCACGGGTCTCGACCCGCGCAGCCGCCAGGTCGTGTGGTCGACGATCCGTTCCCTCGTGGACGAAGGCGTGACGCTCCTGCTCACGACTCAGTACCTCGAGGAGGCCGACGCGCTCGCCGATCGGGTGGTGCTGATCGACCGCGGCCGTGAGGTCGCGGCCGGGACGCCGGCGCAGCTCAAGGCGCAGGTCGGCGCGCAGCGGGTCGACGTGACCGCGGCCGACGGCGCCGAGTTCGAACGGCTCGGCTTGCTGCTCGGCGGGCGCTTCGACATCTCCGAGTCGTCCGAGCAGCGGACCGTGTCGGTCGCCGCCCCGGACGAGGCGGAGGACCTGGCGCGCGTGGCCGCGGTGGTCGCGGATGCCGGGATCGCCGTCGACGAGATCGCGCTCCGGCGGCCGACGCTCGACGACGCGTTCCTCGCGTTGACCGGTCATCCGCCGCACGAGGCCCCGAACCTGACCGAATCCGAACCCACGGAGGTGGCCGCATGAGCGCCATCGCAGCTCCTGCTCCCGGGCCCGCGCCGGCCGCCGCCGGCGCCGGCGCGGCGCTCCAGTTCATCCGCGACACCGCGCTGCTGACCGTCCGCAGCCTGCGGGCGATCCCGCGCGTGCCCGAGCGCCTGCTCGACGTCACGATCCAGCCGATCGTGTTCATCCTGCTGTTCCTGTACGTGTTCGGATCGGCGATCCACGTACCGGGGGGCTACAAGGACTACCTGTTCCCGGGGATCATCGGGCAGTCGCTCGCGTTCGGGATCATCGGCGCCGGCGTCGCCACGTCCCACGACATGACCGAGGGCGTGATCGACCGCTTCCGCTCGATGCCGATCAGCCGACTGTCGATCATCACCGCGCAGGTGATGGGCCAGTTCTGCGAGCAGTTGCTGGGCCTCACGATCGTCGTCGTGTTCGGGTTGATCCTCGGGTGGGACCCACACCTGACCGCGCCCCACACGATCGAACTGATCGCGCTGATGTTCCTCGGGATGCTCGCCTTCACGTGGATGGGCGTCCTGCTCGGGATGTTGGTTCGCTCGCCCGACGCGATGCAGGGCCTGGGCTTCATCGTGATCTTCCCGCTCGCGTTCCTGGCCGGGACGTTCGTGCCGATCGCCGGCATGGACGCGGTACCGCGCGCGATCGGACAGTGGGATCCGATCTCGGCCCTGGTCGGCAGCGTGCGCGGTCTCACCGAGGGCGTACACACAAGCGGGTCGTGGCAGCTCGTCCATCCGGAGCTCGCGATGGCACTGTGGTGCCTGCTGATCATCGGCGTGTGCGTTCCGCTGGCGCTGCGACGGTTCAACCGAACGCTGGCCGGGTGATGAATTGCTGAAAAAGGCCCCGGGACGGGGCCTTTTTCAGCACGACCCGTGCTATCAGAGCGGGTCAGCTCGAGCCGGAGCTCCCGGAAGGCCTCGAGACGCAGATCGGCAACCGCTACACCGCGGGTCGGGAGCTGTCCGGCGGCCAGTGGCAGCGGCTCGCACTGGCTCGCGGGCTGATGCGACAGGCACCGCTGCTGATCGTGCTCGACGAGCCGACCGCGAGCCTCGACCCGCCGACAGAGGCCGCGCTGTTCGCGCGCTACGCCCGCGCCGCGCGCGAGCTCGGCGCCGCCCACGGGACGATCACGCTGCTCGTCTCGCACCGCTTCTCGACCGTCCGCACGGCCGATCTGATCGTCGTGCTCGAGGCCGGCCGGGTGGTCGAGTCCGGCTCGCACGAGCAACTGATCGCCAAAGGCGGGCAGTACGCCGAGCTGTTCGAGCTGCAGGCGCGCGCCTATGCCTGACGCCTCCGAGCGCGTCTCACCGAGTCGCGCTCCCCAGGTACCGTGTGTTTGGTGGCGGTGTCAGCCGGTGTACTCGCCCGGGGCCCTTGGGCACCCGATCAGGTGGCAGTTGCCTGGCGGCCCGATACGTTCGAGCCGCCGGGGGAGGCGACCGACGCCGCCGACGTCGCGCTCGACGCGCTCCGCCGGCGCGGCTCGCCCAGCCACGACGGGCTCGCCGCCCGGCTCGTCGACTTCGAGACCGCGCCCGATCGGCTGTCGCTCGAGCTCCAGCCCGCCCGCTGGGCGCTCCGCCTGATCCCGGCCGGCGCGGCCCAGAGCCTGTCGGTGCTGTGCCTGGTGCGCGCCGCCGACGGCCGCTGGCTCGCGGGGCGCCGCGCGCAATGGGTGGCGTCCTGGGAGGGAAGGTGGGCGCTCGGCGCCGGGGGCTCGGTCGAGGTCGACGAGAACCCGGCCGACACGATGGGCCGCGAGCTGCGCGAGGAGTGGTCGGTCGAGCCCGAGCGGCTCCAGATCGAGGCGCTCGTGCTGCTGCCGAGCGGGCTCGTGCTGCTGGTCGGAGTGGCGTGGCTGGCCGACGGCGCGACCGTCACGCCCGACCACGAGCATGACGAATTCGCCTGGTGGCCGACCGACCTCGAGCGCTGGCCCGCCGAGGGGGATGAGCCGCTGCGGCGACTCGCCGGGCTGGTCTCAAGCTGATGCCGGCGCTCGCAGACCGCTCGCCGCTCGCAGCCCGCTCCCGGTTCACGCGCGTGGTCACGTTCGGGCGACTCGAGGTGCTCTCGTTCTGCCATTCGTGCGTGTACACGGCGCTACTAATCTGCGCGTTCGCGCTGCACAACCCGCAGCCGGAGACGTTCATCTTCGGGTTGGCGCACGGCCTGCTCTGGATCGGGATGTCGTTGGTGTGCATCGCGGCCGCCCGAATGCGCGTGATCCCGTACTGGCTGGCCGTCACCGTCGCCGTGCTCGGCGGGCTCGGCCCGTTTGCAGGCACGATCGGCTTCATCGTCGAGCAGCGCCGGCGTGGTCAGAGGGCCATTTCCAGGCTACCCTTGAGAGTAGATGGCAGTCAGTAGCAGCACTGTCCAAGTGGTCATGCCGGCGATGGGCGATTCCGTCGCCGAGGGGACGGTGCTCGAATGGCATAAACAGGTCGGGGACTCGGTCCAGGCCGACGAGACGCTCGTCGAGATCTCGACCGACAAGGTCGACGCCGAGGTCCCCTCGCCGGCCTCCGGGACCCTCGTCAAGATCCACGCCGCCGAGGGGGAGACGGTGTCGGTCGGCGCCGTGCTCGCCGAGATCTCGACCGACGGCGACGCGCCGGTCGCCGGGAACGGCGGAAGCGCGGCCGGCGCGGGCCCTGCCACACCGGTGTCCGCCGAGTCTCCGCCCGCGACGCCCGAGGAGGCCGTCGCCGGCGCCGCCACCGAGGCCGAGGGAGTCGCGGCCACCCAGGCGTCGACCGGCGAGCTGATCGACATCGTCACCCCGACCGGCGGCGAATCGGTCACCGAGGGAACGATCATCGAGTGGTCGGTCAAGGTCGGCGACGCCGTCAAGGAGGGCCAGACGGTCGTCGAGATCTCGACCGACAAGGTCGATATGGAGCTTCCCGCGCCCGCTTCGGGGACGATCGCCGAGATCCTCGCCCAGGACGGCGAGACCGTGAACGTCGGGCAGGTGATCGCGCGGATGGCCGCCGGCGCCGGCATGGCTGCAGGCAATGGCGCGGCCGCCCCTGGCGCCACGCTCGCCACGCCGATCGCGACGCCGGGGGTCGACAGCGGCGCCAACATCTCCCCGGTGGCGCGCCGCATCGCCGCCGAGCAGGGAGTGGACGTCAACGGGCTGCACGGCAGCGCTCGAGGCGGCCGGATCGTCAAGGCCGATGTCCTCGCCGCCAAGAGCAATGGCGCGCCCACGGAAAAACAGGCCCCGGCAGGGGCCCCATCAACAAAGCCGGCCGGCGCGACCCTGATCAAGGGAGGCGCGGCCGCGCTCGCCCGCTACATGGACGAGAGCCGCTCGATCCCGACCGCGACCTCGTTCCGCACGCTCACGGTCAGCGTGCTCGCCCAGCGGCGCGAGCAGCTCAAGCAGGCCGGCCACCGGGTCTCGTTCACGCACCTGATCGCCTATGCGATCGCTCGCGTCGCCACCGACGACATGGCGGTGATGGCCCACCACTTCGCTGACATCGACGGCAAGCCCCACCGGATCGACGACGGCGCCTGCAACCTCGGCCTCGCCGTCGACGTCGAGAAGAAGGACGGCACCCGCACGCTGATGGTGCCGGTCATCCGGGACGCCGGCCGGAAGAGCTTCAAGGAGTTCCTGGACGCGTACAACGCACTCGTCGAGAAGGCGCGGACGAACACGCTGACCGCCGACGACCTGACCGGCGGAAACATCTCGCTCACCAATCCCGGCGGGATCGGCACGATCGCATCGGTTCCGCGTCTGATGGTCGGGCAGGGCACGATCGTCGCCACCGGCTCGATCGCGTATCCGCCCGGGTTCGGGGCGATCGGCGAGGCGATCGGCGCGGAGAAGGTCATGACGATGACCTCGACGTACGACCACCGCATCATCCAGGGCGCTGAATCCGGACGGTTCTTGGCGCGGATCGAGGCGTTGCTCCAGGGCGAGGATGGTTTCTACGAGCGGCTGTTCGCCGACCTGGGCGTGGCGCTCGGGCCGCTGGCGCCGGCGCCCGAGGCGCGGGCGATCACGCCGCCGGCCGGCGTGCCCGCGATCGCGGCCGCCCCGGCGGTCCTCGACGAGGAGCTGATGCAGGCGGTGCAGGCGGCGACCTCGCTTCTCAAGGCCCACCGCACCCACGGGCACCTCGCGGCCAAGCTCGACCCGCTCGGCCGGGAGCCCGAGGGCGACCCGGCGCTCGACCCGGTCCCGCTCGGGCTCACCCCTGAGCTGATGGAGCGGATCCCGGCGCGGATCCTGCGGATGTATGTCTCCGGCCAGACGCTCGCCGATGCGTTGCCCCACCTGCGCGAGACCTACTGCGGACCGATCGCGTACGAGATCGAGCACATCGCCTCGCATCGCCAGCGGCTGTGGCTGCGCGAGGCGATCGAGTCGGGCAAGTTCCGCTCGCCGCTCGCGTCCGACGAGCAGAAGACGCTGCTCCGCCGGCTGACCGAGGTCGACGCGCTCGAGCGGTTCATGCACAAGGCGTACCTTGGGCAGAAGCAGTTCTCGATCGAGGGGCTCGACATGACGGTCCCGATGCTCGATGAGCTGATCCAGCTCGCCGCCACCCGCGGCGCCCGCGAGGTCGTGATCGGGATGGCGCATCGCGGCCGGCTGAACGTGCTCGCGCACAACCTCGGCCGTCCGTACGACTCGATCTTCGCCGAGTTCGAGGGGTCCTCGACGCTCGAGCCGATCACGACGATCCCGCAGGGCGGTACGGGCGACGTCAAGTACCACCACGGCGCCCAGGGCTCCTATCAGCTGCCGAGCGGCGAGTCGATCATCGTCCGCCTCGAATCGAATCCCTCGCACCTGGAGTTCGTGGCGCCGGTCGCGGCCGGCGCTACGCGAGCCGCGCAAACGACACGCCAGGGTCCGCACGCGCACCGCGAGACCAATGCGGCGGTGCCGGTGATCATCCACGGCGACGCCGCCTTCCCGGGCCAGGGCGTGGTTGCCGAGACGCTCAACCTGCAGGCGATCGACGGCTACACGGTCGGCGGCACGGTCCACATCATCCAGAACAACCAGGTCGGGTTCACGACCGATCCGGACGATTCGCGCTCGACCCACTGGGCCTCAGATCTGGCCAAGGGCTATGACGTTCCGATCATCCACGTCAACGCCGACGACGTCGCCGCCTGCATCAGCGCGGTCCGGCTGGCGTTCGCGTTCCGCCAGGAGTTCGGGCACGACGTGCTGATCGACCTGATCGGCTACCGGCGCTTCGGCCACAACGAGGCTGACGAGCCCGCCTACACCCAGCCCGAGATGTATCAGGTGATCAAGAAGCATGCGCCGGCGCGCGAGCTGTTCGCGCGGGCGCTGATCGAGCAGGGGGTCGTGACCGAGCAGGAGTCGACCGAGCTGACCGATCAGGTCTGGGAGGTCCTCACCGAGCAGCACCAGCAGCTCAAGGCCAAGATCGCCGCGGGCAAGGAGCGCGAGCACGCCACCGGCGAGTACGAGCTCGATCGCACGCCCTCGCCCGAGGTCAGGACCGCGGTTTCATCCGAGCGTCTGCGCGTGCTCAACGACGAGCTGCTGTCGGTGCCGGACGGGTTCACCATCCACCCCAAGCTCGTGCGCCAGCTCGAGCAGCGCCGCGATGTGTTCGAAGCCGAGGGCTCCCAGGGAGGCGGGATGGTGTGGGCGCATGCCGAGGCGCTCGCGTTCGCCTCCCTGCTCACCGAGGGGATCCCGATCCGCCTGACCGGCCAGGACACCGAGCGCGGCACGTTCAGCCAGCGACACCTCGTCCTGCACGACCCGAAGACCGGCCAGGAGCACTGTCCGATCCAGCACCTACCGGGGGCGCTCGCGCCGATGGAGCTCCACAACAGCCCGCTGTCCGAGATGGGCTGCCTCGGATTCGAGTACGGCTACTCGCAGGAGGCGCCCGAGACGCTCGTCTTGTGGGAGGCGCAGTTCGGCGACTTCGCCAACGGCGCGCAGGTGATCATCGACCAGTTCATCGTCTCCGGTCTGGCCAAGTGGGGCCAGACCTCAAGGCTGACCTTGCTGCTGCCGCACGGCTACGAGGGCTCGGGACCCGAGCACTCCTCGGCCCGCCTCGAGCGGTTCCTCCAGCTCACCGCCGAGGGCAACATACGCGTCGCCAACCCGACCACGCCCGCGCAGTATTTCCACCTCCTCCGCCGCCAGGCCAGGGTCGCCAAGCAGCGTCCGCTCGTGGTGATGACGCCGAAGAGCCTGCTCCGCCTGCCGCAGGCTACGAGCAACATGCACGAGCTCTCCGAGGGCCGGTTCCAGCCCGTGCTGGCCGAGCCCGAGCACGACCGTTCGCAGGTCAGGCGGCTGATCCTGTGCAGCGGCAAGATCTACTACGAGCTCGCCGGCCACGAGATGAGGGGCGACAACCCGTACGTCGCGATCGGCCGCGTCGAGCTGCTCTACCCGTTCCCGCAGGCCGAGATCTTGGCGCTCGTGGAGAGCTATCCGGCGCTGGAGGAGGTCGTGTGGGTCCAGGAGGAGCCGCGCAACATGGGCGCGCGCGCCCACATGGGTCCCCGCCTGATGCAGATCCTCCCGATGAACCTCAAGTTCGGCTACATCGGGCGTCCCGAGCGGGCCGCGTCGGGGGAGGGCTACCCGGTCGCTCACGCCAACGAGCAGAACCGCATCATCACGACCGCGCTCAACGTCGGCGAAGCGGTGTCGCAGTATCCGCGCAAGCTTCCCGGCGAACGTTAGCTTCGGCTGCCCACCCGCCCTGCGGCACGCGCGCTTCCGATTTGTGGTGCAGGATCACCGGGTCGGACGCGAGTTGCCGCGGGTCGGACGGCGCAGCCTTCGCCGCAAGCGTTCTCGCGTTAGCAGGGGATTCTCACCCTCGCCCTCCATATCTGGCACCCTTGTCGCCATCGGCTTTCGTAGAGACGGATCCAGGAGAGACAACTCAAGACGCCACCTCGCGCCGGCGCTCGGCGTGCACGACATGGCGATCGATCTCGGCACTGCCAACACGCTCGTGTACGTGGGTGGCCGGGGGATCGTCGTGTCCGAGCCGTCGGTCGTCGCATCCGACGTGGACACCGGTGAGGTCCATGCTGTCGGCGCCGACGCCGAACGGATGATCGGCCGCACACCGGCGACGATCGCGGCCACGCGCCCGCTCCGCCACGGCGTGATCGCGGACTTCGAGGTCACCGAGCAGATGCTGCGCTACTTCATCCGCAAGGTGATCGACCGCCGGATGGCGCACCCGCGCTTGATCGTGTGCGCCCCATCGGGCGTGACCGAGGTCGAGAAGCGCGCGGTCGAGGAGGCATCGCTCGCGGCCGGCGCGCGACGCGTACACCTGATCGAGGAGCCGATCGCGGCCGCGATCGGGGCCGGGCTCGAGATCGACGAGCCGGTCGGGCGGATGGTCGTCGACGTCGGCGGCGGCACCAGCGAGATGGCGGTCATCTCGCTCGGCGGGATCGTGGTCTCGCGCTCGGTCCGCGTCGGTGGGTACGAGATGGACGAGGCGATCGCTTCGTATCTGCGCGCGGTCCACCAGCTCGCGATCGGCTCGCGCACGGCCGAGCACATCAAGATCTCGATCGGATCGGTCGTCCCCCTACATCCTGAGGAGACGATCGAGGTCCGCGGCCGGCACCTGGTCACCGGCCTGCCGACCGCGGTCGAGCTGCGCAGCGAGGAAGTCCGCTCCGCGGTCATGGCGCCGGCCCGCGAGATCCTTCGGGCGATCCGCGACACGCTGGAGGAGACCCCGCCCGAACTGTCGAGCGACATCGCCAAGGACGGGATCCTGCTCGCCGGCGGTGGCACCCTCGTCCGCGGCTTCAGGGAGCTGGTGGCCGCGGAGACCGGGATGCCGGTGTACTCGGCCGAGTCGCCGCTCACGTGTGTGGCGTTCGGCTCAGGCCAGGCGCTCGACCATTTCGACGAGCTGAGCCGGGCGAGCCGTCACCGCGGTCCGACGCTCTCCTACGACTGGCGCACCGCGTAGCCGCGCTGTCAGCGTCGCGAGCCCCGCGGCCGCCAGCAGGATCAGGAACGGGTCGACCGGCTCGCGAAACCGCGGCGTCTCGACGTTGACCACGACCACGCTGAGCGCGAGCAGCAGCGGCACCGCCCAGATCCACTTCGGCGCACTCCGGGCCAGCCGGGTGAAGGCGCCGGCGATCGCGAGCACGCACAGGATCCAGAAGCTGACGATCCCCCGCCACGCGATGCTGTTCGACAGGGAGATCGCGGACGCCGATTCCTGCCACGCGAACTTGCCCCTGACCTCGAACATCCGCAGCGTGTTGTGGTAGGCGACGACCAGCGGCGAGAGCGGGTGAGCCGAGATGTAGTGAAGCGCCTGTCTCTCCAGGCGAGCTCCGATCTGCGGCTCGGTGAGCGTCGAGGCTTCGCGGACGAGGCTGTGCTCGCCCGGGATGCCGTAGAAGATCCGCCACTTGTACTGCAGTTGCGGATTGGCGGCCGAGGCCACGTTGTACGTTCCTACGAGCGTGATCCCGGTCTCGTCCGAGACCGGGATGAAGTGGTGCATGACCACCGCGTTGCGGATCGTCCATGGAACGATCGTGAGCGCAGTGGCCGCGATCAACACTGCCGGCGCAGCGAGCGCCCGGGGCCTCAGCCGCGGCCGGCCGAGCCAGACTGCCGGGATCAGCGGGATCAGCAGCGCGATCCCGTTCTCGTGGGTGAGCGTCGCGAGGCCGGTGAGCACGCCGGTGCCGGCGACCCACATGTACACGGTCCGGGTGCGCCGCGCGCGGCGGACCCTCAGCCCCGCGTATACGGTCGCGAGGACGAGCGCGGTCAGGAGGTTCTCGGCGACGAGCGTCACCGACAGCTCGATCAGCACCGGATAGATCGCGGCCAGCACCAGCGCGATCAGTCCGGCGACCTCGCCGAACAGCTCGAACGCGACCAGGCCGATCAGCGCCACCGTGATCGTCCCGAGCACTGCCTGCGAGATCCGCGCGGGATGGATCGCGCCGCCACGCCGCGTCTTGTGGCCGTCGATGATGTCGACCAGCGCCAGGAAATACGGAAAGCCAGGCGCGAAGTACGCGCTGGGGCCGCGGGTTCCGCCGGCCCCCGAGCCCGGGCTGCGCCTCAGCGAGTAGTCGCCGGTGCGTGCGATGTAGCTCGCCAGCGTCAGGTACGAGCCGGCGTCGTTGCGCGGTCGGTACGACGTGCCCTGCACCTCGCCGATCCGCAGCGCGAGCGCGCAGATGAGGATCGCCGCGACAAGACCGCCTTTCACGGCTCGGTGCACGGCGCGGAGGTTATGCCCTGCGGCGGGTGCCTGTCAGTGGATTCCGACGATCCCGGCGCACACCCAGTTGGATGCGCCGGCGCCGCCGTTCCAGATCCGGCTCGCGACCGCGTCCTGCTCGGCCTTGCTCGCCAGATACGCCGCCGGCCCGGTGCCGCCGAACAGCGTCCAGGTGGCCGGCATGATCTGGTAGTAACCTGACGCGCCGGCGCTGTTCGGGGTCAGGTCCTGCCCGCCCGACTCGCACAGCACGATCGCGTACGGAATCGCCCAGCCTCCGGACGGGCCGAACGTCGGGCCTACCGGCGTCGGACCGCCGCCCACGCCGCCGCCCGAGCCGCCGCCCGAGCCGCCACCGGAGCCGCCGCCCGAGCCGCCGCCCGATCCGCTGCCCGACCCGCTGCCGGATCGGCTGGCGGCAGCCTGCTGCTGGGCCAGCGCGGCCCGCTCGGCGGCGGCCTGTTCGGCCTGGACCTTGGTGATCTCGGCCTGGAGCTGAGCGCCCTTCTCCTGGCTGGCAGCGAGCGCGCCCTGTTGGGCGTTCCGAGCCTGCTGCAGCGCCGCTTGCTTGGAGTGCAGGAGGACGTTCATGCCCGCGAGCGCGCGGACCCGTTGGGCGGTCTCGTTGGTGATCTGGCGGTCGGTCGTCTCGAGCGACGCCAGGCGCGCCGCGGCCGCGTCGGCCTGTTCCTTCGCCTGAGTGGTGATCTGGATGATCGCCTGTTGCTCCTGCTGCGCGTCGCGCAGATACGTGATCTTGTCGAGCAGGTCGGTGAAGCCGTTGGACTCGAGCACGACCGAGACGAGGTTCGGCTTGGACTGCTCGTAGTTGGAGACGAGCTGGCGCCCAAGCAGCATCCGCGCCCGCGCGAGGCGCGCCTTGAGCATCGCCAGCAGCCGACGTTCGCGGGCCAGTGCGGTCTGGATCTGCGCGAGTTTCGCGCGGTCGCGCGCGAGGTCGGCGCGGACGGCCGCCTCGCGCGACTCGACGAGCGCGATCTGTGAGTCGAGCGAGCTGATCAGATGCGAGAGGCTGCTGATGCTCGCCGGCCAGGCTCTGCTCGTGCGATTGGACCGCGCCGAGCTGTGAGTGCAACTGGCCGAGGTTGGAATCGGCGGGCGAGGAAACGGGCACGCCGGCGAGGCCGAGCGTGACAACAGTGGTGGCCGCGCATGCGGCCACCCAGCGAGGGATCGTGGGCCTTCTGAGCCTCATATTCGTGGCCTACGGGGTTAGCTGTCGGGCTCGCGCGGCGGCTCGCGCTACACGGTCATCAGACCGCGATTCGCCCCAGGGAACTCGGGTCCCCCGCTTTCCCACGCGTTAGGTGGGAAATTCGGCGAGCGCACCTTATCAGGACTTGACGCCCGTCTGCCCCCGGCGGCCTATGCTGGCTCGCCGTGAGCTTCGACGATCGCACCGGGCGCGTGGGCTTTGATGACCGCACTCGGGCTGTGGGCTTCGATGAGCGCGCCCGGGATATCCTCGACCGCGTCCGCGCGGTCCCGGTCGGCTTCGTCCGCACCTACGGCGATGTGTCGCCGGGCGCGCCGCGGGTCGCCGGCGCCGTGCTCCACCGCTGCGACGATCCGGCGGTCCCGTGGCACCGGATCGTCCGCGCCGACGGATCGCTGGCCAAGGGGGCGCGGCAACGGGCGCTGCTCGACGCCGAGGGCGTGCCGTTCCGCGGCACGCGGGTCGACATGCGCGTCGCGCGCATCCCCGAGCTGTGATCTGGACCCAGCGCGAGATCGTGCTCGACGCCCGGCCGCGCGGGTTTCACCTCGTGACCCGGGAGATCGTCGGCGCCCTCCCGGAGCTTGGCGACGTCGCCGTCGGGCTGCTGCACATGCTGATCCAGCACACCTCGGCGTCGCTCGCTCTGAACGAGAACGCGTCACCGGACGTGCGCCGCGACTTCGAGTCGTACTTCAACCACGCCGTCCCCGAGGACGCGCGGTTCTGGACGCACACGCTCGAGGGGCCCGACGACATGCCGGCGCACATCAAGGCGTCGCTGCTCGGGCCGTCGCTGACGCTGCCGATCTCCCAGGGCCGGCTCGCGCTGGGCACGTGGCAGGGCATCTATCTGTGCGAGCACCGCAACCGGGGCGGGTCGCGGTCGGTGGTCGCGACGATCTGGGGAGAGCCGGCCTAGCGCCCTTGCCACTCCGGCGTGCGCCGCTCGGCGAACGCCGTCGCGCCCTCGCGGGCGTCCTCTGAGCTGAACACCGGGTCGTAGATCGGCCCCTGGCGCCGGAAGAACTCCGAGTCCGGCCAGTCGGGCGACTCGACCAGGATCCGCTTGGTGGCCGCCAGCGCCAGCGGTCCGTTGGCCGCGATCGTCTCGGCGAGCTCGAGCGCGGCTGGCAGCGCCTCGCCTGGTTCGGCCAGCCGGTTGACGAGGCCGAGCTCGTGGGCCCGCTCCGCGTCGATCGGGTCGCCGGTCAGCGCCATCTCCATCGCGACGTTGCGGGGCAGGGCGCGTGGGAGGCGGAGCAGGCCGCCGCCGGCGGCGACGAGCCCCCGCTTGACCTCGGGGATACCGAGCCGCGCGCCTCGGGCGGCCACGATCAGGTCGCAGGCGAGCGCGACCTCGAGCCCGCCGGCAAGTGCGAATCCCTCGACCGCGGCGATCAGCGGCTTCTCAGCGGCGCGCTGGGTGATGCCGGCGAAGCCGCGACCCTCGACGAACGGCCGCTCGCCGGTCACGAACGCCTTCAGGTCCATGCCGGCGCAGAAGCCCTTGCCGACCCCGAACACGACGCCGACGCTCAGGCCGACGTCCGCGTCGAGCTCGTCAAGCGCGCCGGCAATGCCGGCGGCGACGGCGGCGTTGACCGCGTTGCGCTGGTCCGGACGGTTGATCGTGATCAGCAGGACCCGGCCGCGACGCTCGGTCAGCAGCGGGCCGTCTTCGTTGCTCATGCCGGGATCGCGGTCGCGGGGCGGACGCTCACGCCGCGAACAATCTCAGATCCGGCTCGCGCTCGCCGCGAAGCACCGCCAGGTCGACCTCGACGCATCCGATGCCCCGGGCGGAGGCGAGAACGGAGGCCTGCGGCTTGATCACCTGCGCGACGAGTACGCCGCGGCAGGACGTGAACGCCGGATCGAGCCGGATCCGCTCGAGGTAGCGGGTCAGCTGCTCGACCGCCTCGATTCCGGCGATTCGCTTCACCTCGACCGCCACCCACTCGTCGTCGGCGTCACGGCACATCAGGTCGACCGGGCCGATGTCGGTCGGCCACTCGCGGCGCACCAGCCGCAAGCCCTCGCCGCAACACGCCGGCCGATCGGCCAGCAGCTCCTGGAGGTGGGCCTCGACGCCGTCCTTTGTCAGCGCCGTGTCCTCGCTGGGGGACCCCATGTCGTGGCTGACGTCGGAGATGACCTCGGCGATGTCGATCTCGAGGCGGTCGCCGTCGGCGCGGCCGCGCTTGCGGACGAGGATCCGCTCGGGCGACTCCTCGATCACGGTCGGCGGCGTCATCCAGTTGAGCGGCTTGTAGCCGCCGGCATCGGCGTGGATCAGCACCGACCCGTCGGCCTTGACGATGATCAGCCGGAGCGCCTCGGGCAGGAGGGCGTTCAGGCGTCCGCAGTACCGGACCTCACAACGGGCGACGATCAAGCGCACGGTTCGGGCAGCGTAGGACCGCGGGCGGACGATCGGGTGATGGGCGGTGGTCCGACCCTGATTGCTTGCCTCATAGACTCGACTCTCGTGGCGACGCGCGAGATGCCTCGAGCCGAGGCGCTGTAGCAACGGCTGAGGTTCCCATCGATAAGGACGCTCCGATCTTCGTGGTCCATGGATACGCGCACCGGATCGTGTACGAGGCGGTGCGGGTCCTCGAGCGTGGCACCGGTCGCGAAGTTGTGATCCTGCACGAGCAGCCCAGCGCCCGCAGGATCCTCGAAAGCTTTGAGGAGTATGCGACCACCGGCGGCTATGCGGTTGTGTTCCTGACGGCGGATGATGAGCGCGGCCCCGTATCCGGGAACACCGGCCGGCGTCGTGGGCGGCCAAACGTGATCTTTGAGCTGGGCTTCTTCTTCGGCAAGCTGGGCCGAAACCGTGTCGTCGTCCTGCTCGACCCGAACGTCGAAAAGCCATCTGAGATCGAGGGACTCGTCTACATATGGCTGGACAGCCGTGGCGTCTGGAAACGGACGCTCGCGCGCGAGCTCGAGAGTGCTGGAATCGCGGTGGACCACTCGCGAATTCCGTGACCGCAGGATCCCGGCGGACCGATCTAGAATGCGACCGCACCTGAGAGCGGTAACGAGACGGGAGGACTTCGATGCCAGACCCGACAGGCCGCTGGATAGCCGCAAGACAGTGGCAATGCCCCGCATGCGGAACCGTTAACCCTGAGGACCGAGAGCGTTGTGAGGGCTGCGGCCGGAGCCTCCGCCCTCCCTTCGACGAGCCGATCAGGCCGCCCGATGCGCTTGACGTGATCGGCCACCGTAGGAATCGGGAGACCGAACCGGCCGGCGAGGAGCCGGAGACCGAATCGGCCGGAGAATAGGCGCCGGGACGCCTCACCTTATGATCAGAGCGTGCGCAATCAGCTACGCCCCCTCTTCGATCGCGTTGTGATCAAGGAGCTCGACCCGGATCGGGTTCGACGTTCCGGGCTGATCGTGCCGCCGGGCTCGGAGGAACCGCCACCGCAGCACGGCATCGTGCTCGCGGTCGGGCCCGGACTGGACTGGTGGGAGAACGTCGGGATCGCGATGCCGGTCCGGCCCGGCGATCACGTCGTGTTTCCGGCGTCCGCCGGCGTGTGGATCGAGGTCGACGAGGAGCGGCTCCTGGTCTGCCGCGTGGGTGAGCTGCTCGGCGTGCTCGAATCGGTCGAGAACTGCCCAGGGTGTGGCGGCAAGCGTCTCGCTGCCGGCGAGTCGTGCCCGGTGTGCGGGCGCGAGGGCTCGCTCGCATAGCGCGTTCAGCTGGGTCGCGCGGACGCTGGCTTACGCCGCGTTCCGCTGCGGCAGCCCGCGCGGCCGCGATGCCTCCACCTGGGCCAGCAGGTCCGCGACCTCCGGGTCCTCGCCGAGCGCCAGCGCGCGCCGGCAGGCCTGGATGCACTCGTTGATCCGGTCGGTGCGCGCGAGCGCGTGGGCGTAGCTGCTCCACGCGGTCTTGGATTCGGGGTCGAGCCGGGTCGCCGCCTCGGCAGCTGAGACCTCGGCGCCGATGTCGCCGGCGAGGTGATACGCGAGCGCCAGCGTCAGCAGCCCTTCGATCGTCGGCCCCGCGAGCTTGGCCTGCTCGAGCGCCGAGATCGCGCCGGCGCGATCCATCAGCCGCAGCCGCAGACGGCCGAGCCGCTCCCACGCCGACGCGTCGCTGGGGGCGCGGTTGGCGGCGCGCTCGGCGGCGTCGGCAGCGAGATCGATCGCGCCCATGTCCTCGTAGATCCGCGCCGCGAACCGCTCGGGCGTGGGGCGGTCGGTCTCGAGCCGAGCCCAATCGCGCACGGCACGGGCGGCGGCGGGCAGGTTGCCGGCCTGCCAGAACGCGCTCGTCAACAGCCTCAGCACGATCGGGTTCGACGGGTCGGCGTCGCGCGCGTAGATGAGCCGCTGCGCGGCCAGCTGGGCGTCGCCCTCGGCCAGCGCGTGCTGGGCGGCGGTCATGAACCGCTGCACACGGTCGGCGGCCGGGTCGGGCCTCGAGAAGTCGACGAACTGGAGCGAGCCGGCCGGGATCGTCCGCACCCCGATCGAGAACTTCACCCGGGCCCACTGCTGCACGTCTTCCCCGTCGCCCGAGAAGTAGATGCCGGTGACGCTGCCGACGCCCCACTCTGGATACGACAGGCAGCGTGCGTAGCGGTGGACGACCGAGTGGTCGGGGACGCGCGACCCGAACGGGTCGTGCTTCTGGCGCTCCTCCGCGGCCGCGCGCGCACGCTGCTCTTCCTCATACGCGCGCCGGCCGGCGTCCTCGCGGGCCTTGCGCGTCGCGGCGGCCGAGACCTTTACCGCGTTGCGGCTGACCTTGCCGCCGCGTGATGTCTCGGCAAGCTGCTCGAGCTGATCGGCGGCCTCGTTGATCGCCTGGAGGTGGCGCTGGTGCTCATGCTGGCGCCCGGGAGGCGCGATGTCCGGGTGCCAGCGCTTTGCCATTCGCCGCCGCGCGAGCTGCACGGCGCGCTGATCGAACGGCGGCTCGAGCTCCAGGAGGAGGAGGGCCTGCTCAACATCGAGGATTCGAGCCATGACGTAATTACGTTAGCGGCGCCGACCGGTAACGGGGGCCGGAGTGCGCGGTCCGGCACTTGCGTGCCACCGGCCGCGCTGTCGCCTTCGTCGGCACCTAGCGCCTCCAGCCTCACTCCACCGCAACAAATTAGCTTCAATTGGTCTCAGTATCACTGAACGCTTGTACGGTGGCGTTATGGGCAGCAGGCGAACTGGCGGCGGCCTCGTCCTCGTCGGGGCACTCGCCGCGGTGATGGCCGTCGGCATCGGGGCGGCAGTGCTGGCGTTGGTCACGAGTGTGTTCACGCCCGGGTCGAACGGATGCGGTGCAGCGCCGGCCGGCACTGCGACCGGGATCGCGCTCGGGCCGCCGGGCACCGGCCAGCTCGTCGGCGCCACCGAGTACGGCGGTCCCGGGGACCCGAGCAGCGGGGTCATCGGGTCCTCGGGAGCGAACCTGCTCGAGCTCCCCGACAGCTACGCGGAGCTCGGTGGCGAAAGCTTCCAGACCGCCACCGCGATGGGCGGCCTGCCGTACCTGACGCCGCTCCGCATCACCTGGGGGAGCCGCTCGGCGATCGCCTACAAGCGCGACATCGGGCTCGGCGGAGGCCCGATCGACGGACTCCCGCGCGTCATCGACCTGTGGTGGGAGCTCGCCGGGGGGCTCGGGATCCCGTACGAGGACGGACTGTGGTCGGGGCCGGTGCAGATCGAGCGCCCGCCACAGACGGGCGCCGGCAATCTGCTCGAGCAGACCGCCGCCGGCGCGCAGGCGCTGATCGCCCCCTCGACCGCCGCCCAGGACCCGGCGACGTGCTCGCCGGCGCCGCTCGAGGGAGTGCCGCTGACGGCCGGCGACCGCGCGCAGCTGCTGCCGAACGGGCTCGCCGCGGCGCCGGCGGATGCGCCGCTCGCGGTTCGGCAGATCATCGCCGCCGGCAACCAGATCGTCGGCAAGCCGTACCTGGACGGTGGCGGCCACGGGCTCGCCCTGTCCGACATCGCTCCGGCGTACGACTGCTCGAGCAGCGTCGAGCACCTCCTCTACGGCGCAAACCTGCTGCCGGTCGACTACGACGCGCCGTCGGGGACGCTCGAGTCGTTCGGCGCGCCCGGGCCAGGACAGTGGGTCACGCTGTACGCGAGCGCCGACCACGTGTTCATGTACGTCGCCGGCCTGCGCTGGGACACGCACAACGCCGCCGGCCCCGACGACGGCAGCGCCGGGATCGGCTGGCACCCGCTGATCCGGAGCGACGCCGGGTTCGTGGCGCGCCACCCGGTGGGGCTGTGACCGCGCGCCGAGCAGCCGCGCCGGCGCTCTTGTGCGCGCTCGCGGTGGCCGGATGTGGAGGGGCGTCCCGGCACCGGGACGCACGGCCGTCCGCGCTCGCCCGCGCCCAGGCCGACCACGAGTACCCGTCCTCGCCACCGCCGCCCCAGACCGCGACGAACGCCGCCCCGACTGCCGCGCAGGCGATCCGCGCGTTCGCCACCGCGTACATCAACTGGAACGCGCAGACGGTGTCGGCGGACATGCGCTCGCTGGCCGCCGGCAGCGTCGGCCAGGCCCGCGCCGCGATGACGCTCGCCGCCGCGCAGACCGCCGGCGACTACGAGCTGCGCGAGGGCGGGATCGCCAACAGCGGCACCGTCGAGGCGGTGGCGCCGCTGTCAGCCCACGCCGGCGAGTACGTCGTGGTCACGCGGGAGTCGACGAGCGCGTCGAACACCACCGCGTACGAGGGGCTCAAGCCGGCGTGGCATCTCGCGCTCGCCACCGTCGAGCAACTGTCCGGCGGCCGGTGGGCGCTGAGCGGCTGGCAGCCCGAGAATTAGTGGCCGCTCCGCGCAGATGCGCTGACGGCCACTACCCGACCGGCTGCCCGTTCGCGGTCAGCGTGACGTCGACGTTGCCGCGGGTCGCGTTCGAGTACGGGCACACCTTGTGGGCCTCCGCGACGATGCGCTTGGCCTGCTCGACGTCCTGCACCTGGGGGAGCGTGACGTCGAGCTCGACGGCGACGTTGAAGCCGCGTTCCTCGGTCGTGATCAGGCTGACCTTGCTGTCGATCGAGACGTCACCGACCTCGGCCTTCTCGCGCCGCCCGACGACGCCGAGCGCGCCTTCGAAACAGGCCGCGTAACCGACGGCGAACAACTGCTCGGGGTTTGTGCCGCCGCCGTCTCCACCCATCTCGTTCGGCAACCGGAGCTGAACGTCGAGCGCTCCGTCCTCCGTCGTGCCGTGACCGTCGTCACGACCGCCGGTGACGGTCGCTTCCGCCGTGTAGACCACCTTCGCCATGTTGTTCTCCTCGGGAAGTTCGATTGAGGGCACAAGCTTACGCCGGGTCAGTGCGCCGCGATGTTCAAGACCACCGCGGTCACGAAGCACAGCACGGCCGCCGCGCGGTAGAGGACGCCGGCACGGTCGCCGGGCCGTCCGGTGACCATCCCGACGATCGCTACCGTCATGCAGACGACCGCGACGAGCGCGAACACCGCCGCGAGGATTCGCAGCACGCGCGGGCTCCTATGCTCTGAACGACCACATGTCGACCCAATACATCTTCACGACCTACAAGCTCTCGCGCCGCTACCCGCCCGACCGGGAGGTGCTGAACGACATCTCGCTGTCGTTCCTGCCCGGCGCCAAGATCGGGGTGATCGGCTACAACGGCGCCGGCAAGTCGAGCCTGCTGCGGATCATGGCCGGCGTCGACACCGAGTTCGGCGGCGAGGCCCAGCTGGCCACGAACGCGACCGTGGGCATGCTCGAGCAGGAGCCGCAACTCGACGAGAGCAAGGACGTCCGCGGCAACATCGAGGACGGCGTCAGCGAGGTCAGGGCGCTGCTCGACCGCTTCAACGAGCTGTCGATGAACTACTCCGACGAGACCGCCGACGAGTTCTCGCGCGTCCAGGAGCAGATCGACGCGGTCGACGCCTGGAACCTCGACACCACGGTCGAGATCGCGATGGACGCGCTGCGGACGCCACCGCCAGACGCCGACATCAAGACCCTCTCCGGTGGTGAGCGCCGGCGCGTCGCGCTGGCGCGGCTGCTGCTCAGGCAGCCCGACCTGCTGCTGCTCGACGAGCCGACCAACCACCTCGACGCCGAGTCCGTCGCCTGGCTCGAGCACCACCTCCAGGACTATCGCGGCACGGTCGTGGCGATCACCCACGATCGCTACTTCCTCGACAACGTCGCGGGCTGGATCCTCGAGCTCGATCGCGGCCGCGGCATCCCCTACCAGGGCAACTACTCGGGCTGGCTCGAGCAGAAACGCGCCCGCCTGCAAAGCGAGGAGAAGCAGGAGAGCGCTCGCAAGCGGACGATCGACCAGGAGCTCGAGTGGGTCCGGCTCAATGCCAGCGCGCGCCGCAACAAGCCCAAGGCCCGCCTCAACGCCTACGAGGCGTTGCTGGCCGAGGACCGCAACGTCAAGCTCGACCAGGTCCAGATCCACATCCCGGCAGGTCCGCGGCTCGGCGACATCGTCGTCGAGGCGAACGGGCTGCGCAAGGCCTACGGCGACCGCGTGCTGATCGACGATCTCAGCTTCAACCTGCCCCGCGGCGGGATCGTCGGCGTGATCGGTCCGAACGGCGCCGGCAAGACCACGCTGCTGCGGATGATCACCGGCCAGGAGCAGCCGGACGCGGGCACGCTGCGGATCGGCGAGACCGTCGAGCTCGCCTACGTCGACCAGTCTCGCGACGCGCTCGACCCCGACAAGAACGTGTGGCAGGAGATCTCGGGCGGCCAGGACCAGATCAAGCTCGGCGACCGCACGGTCAACAGCCGCGCGTACGTGGCGGGCTTCAACTTCAAGGGGTCAGACCAGCAGAAGAAGGTCGCGAAGCTGTCGGGCGGCGAGCGCAACCGCCTGCACCTGGCGAAGCTGCTGCGGACCGGCGGCAACCTGCTGTTGCTCGACGAGCCGACCAACGACCTCGACGTCGACACGCTCCGCGCGCTCGAGGAGGCGCTGCTCGCGTTCGCGGGCTGCGCAGTGGTCGTCTCGCACGATCGCTGGTTCCTCGACCGGATCGCCACGCACGTGCTGGCGTTCGAGGGCGACTCACAGGTCCGCTGGTTCGAGGGCAACTTCGAGGCCTACGAGAGCTTCCGCCATGAGCAGCTCGGCGCCGATGCCGACCGGCCCAAGCGCATCACGTACAAGAAGCTCGTCCGCGGCTGATCACGGCAGCGCTCGGGCTCTGTTCAACTTCACCTTAGGGCGATTCGGTGAATAAATCGGGCGGGAGCATTGCCCTGCTCTGGGATGCTCCCGCCCTGGTTGCCCCGTGAATGCGCCCCCACACGAGATGACCTCTGCCGTCTTTGGTCCCGCTGTCAGCATCGTGTCTAGTCATAAGAGCGACCAGGCTCCGGGCTGATACATCGATTTACGACGAGCGCTCACCTGTCGGTGTCGATGCCGCGGCGGCGAGTGCGTCGTTTCCGGACGTCGTCAGCTCCCACAGCCGCTGCAGGTCGTGTGCCGCCGCCTGCTCGCGATCGAGTGCTGCACGGTATGTGAGGTAACGGTCGACGCTCGCGCGCGGTGATCCGTCGTACCACGCCCGCAGGGCGTTATCGCACTCGAGCTCGGCCCGCTGCCACGCGACGTGGGCCTCGTCGAGCAATCGGATTCCGATCTCCGCCAACTCGGGACGCTTGCGCGGCCGGGTCCGCGTCGCCGCAGACGGGACCGGCGTTGAATCCTGCGGACGTGTGCTCATGGTCATTCCTCCGCGACTTCGACAGTTCGAACCGCGCCCGGTCGGGCGTCTGTCGTTGAGAGCGCGATTACGGCGCGTTGATACAGCCGGCATCAGCCCGGGTGCCGCTCGCGCCGTGATCCCCGACTGTCAGCCCGTGCCGAGGCAGACGAACCCGGCCTGTCCGTACCCGCGCGGGCTCAGCGTCTCCTGAGCTTTCGCGAGCGCCACGGACGGCGGGTCGCCGGCCGTCAGATGGCCGTGGAGCGAGATCATCAGCCGCTTGGTCGCCGCGTCGGGCACCGGCACGACGCTGGCGATGACCGTGCGCGTCCCCATCCCGATCAACGCCGCGGCGAACCCCAGCAGCTCGTCGCCGGGGCGCGTGTCGGAGATGGCGAGGTCGCACGCGGAGAGCACGATCAGCTGCGGAGGACGCCGCAGGCGCTGCAGCTCGTACACGTTCAGCGGACCGTCCGCGAGCTCGAGCGAGGAGAACAGCGGGCTGTCCGAGCGAAAGTGTCCGTGGCAGGCCAGGTGGGCGACCGTTGCGCCGTCGAGCGCGCGCGTCACCGCCGCCACCGTCGCCTCCCTGCCGGTCAATGTGACCGGTCGCGAATAGAGACCGCCGAGCGCGGCCGCCTCAGCCGTCGAGTGCCGCAGGCGTGGTCCGGCCACCAGTACGACCTTGCTCCGGCGCGCGGCGTGGGGGCCTGCAGGGACGACCAAGTGGCCGCCGATGGCGCGACCACGACCGGGCGGCCGCGCAGCTGCGGGAGCATCGCCCACGGCATTGCGTGTAGGGAGCCGGTCGGCACGATCACGAGCGACCGCTCGCCGAGGCGCTCCGCGAGCGGCGCGAGCAGCCGATCACCGAGGCTCTCGGCCGATGCCTTGGCGCCTGCAGCATCGCGGCTCGCCGCGCATCTTTCTGGCTCGACCGCGCCAGCCGCACGAGCGCGAAGCGCAGCCACTCGAGCTCTTCGGAGACCGGCTCGACCGGTCCGAGCGTATGACGGGTGAGGCGCCCGTCCGCCAGCGTGAGCGCGGTGAGCGTGCCGTCGAGCTCGATCAGCTCGACGAGCGCGGCGATGCCCAGCGCCCGGGTCAGCGAACGCCGCCCGGGTGGCGCGTTCCCCGGGGCGGGCTCGCCGGTGGCGTGCCGCGACAGACGGCGAATCGATGCCTCGAGCGTCGCCTGGCGAGCAAGCAGCGTGCGGGTTCCGCGCTTGCCCCGCTCTGCCCGCCAGATCTCAGCGCTGACCCGGCGCAGCTCGGCATCGCGGTCCCGGAGCTCGGGAACGTCCGGCGGCGTGACCGGCGGCAACCGGAGCGCGCTCCCGCGCAGCCGCTCGGCCCACGCGAGCACCGAGTCCGCGTCCGCGCCCGCCAGCGCGATCCGGAGGCCGAGCTGCGCAGAGCTCGACGCCGATCTCGGACGCGGTGGCGCGCAGATCCGACGCGCCGAGCGTCTCGCGGTAGCCCTCGAGCAATCCCAGACCGGTGCGAAGCGCCCGCTGCGCACCGGCGCGATCGCCCCGGTCGAGTCGCAGGAGCGCCTCCACGTGCCAGGCCTCGATCCGGTCGGCGACCGGACCGCGGCGCAGTAGCACCGAGCAACGGGCGAGCTCTCGCCGGGCCACGCCCGGCGAGCCGAGCTCGATCGCGGCGCGCGCGACCATCAGCTGGGCGCGTCGCGCCTCTTCCTGCCAGCCGGCGCCGGCAAGGATCTCGGCGGCCCGGCGGCCCGACCGCAGTGCCGAGCGGCGCACGGTACCGGCCGCGATCGACGCCGCCAGCGCGAGGCCGGCGGCGCGAGCGGCGTACACGTGACGCCGCTGGGCGGCAAACGACCGCTGGGTCTGGAGCGCCAGGGTGCGTGCGCCGGCGGCGTCGCCGGCCAGCAGCGTCAGGCGGATCGCTTCCAGGTGGCCCACGTGGTCGTCCTGCCCGGAGCGCTCCCAGATGGCTTGGGCCTCGCCCAGTGCCTGTAGCGACTCGCTGCGCAGGCGCGCGGTCGCGGTGGCCTGCGCTCGGAGCAGCGCAGAGCTCGGCGCTGATCCGCGGCGAGACATCGCGCGTGTCGATCGCGTCGAGCCGGGCCAGGCACTGAGGGAGGTCACCCCGGATCAGCGCGCTGCGGGCCAGCTCGGTCTCCACCGCAAAGGCGGCCGCCGTCGCGCCGAGGCGCACGAACAGCTCGACGGGCGCGGATCAGATCTCGCTCGGCGGCGTCCGTCTCGCCGCGCTCCGCGAGGAACGCACCGCGGTTGCGGAGCAACTGCGCCTCCCAGAAGGCATCTCCGTGCTCGCGCAGCGTGGCGAGCGCCCGGTCGGTACCCGTGAGCGGCACCGTCGCGGTCCCGGCGTACCAGAGCACGCCGATGCGGAATACCTCCGAGCGGGCCTGTTCGTGCGGGTCCAACGCTGCGCGCGCCAGGTCCAGCTCACGCATCGCCGCGGCAATGGCACCACGACCGGCGAGGTCCAGCGCGAGACGGCGACGAGCCAGCGCGGTTCGTCGCGTCAAGCCGTGACGCTCACCGGACCGGACGGCGGTGCGGATCGTGCGGATCGCCCGCGCGTCACCGAGCTCGTGCTGAGCGAAGCTGAGCGCGTGCAGCGCCGCGACCTCGGCCTCCCGGTGTCGTCGCCTGCGCGCGAGCCGTAGGGCGCGCTCGGCCAGCCCGGCGGCCGCGGACGCGTCCGCCTCGACCAGCTCGAACGCGGACTCCGCCAGCTCGAGCGCGTCTTCCAGACCAACCGCAACTGTCATGCGGGTAGATGTATCAAGACCCTCGCGGGGCGCTCTAAATGTTCATAGGATTTCCGGTCACACGCACATAGGAAAGGACCAGCCGTGAGCCCCAACCAGGTGATTCCGGTCGAGAACGGCGCACTCAGCCCGATCGCCGAGCGCGTGATGAAGGTCGCGAGCCTGACTTATGACTACAGCCAGGACGGCATCGTGATCGCCGTCAAAGCGGAGCTGATCGTGCGCAGGAGCCCATTCGATACCTCCTCTGCGTTTCGCAACGCGCTGAAGGAGGTGGCGGACCGTGTCGGGAACCTCGCGGAGATCCAGGGTGACCGGACCGAAGTGGTGCAGCCGCCGGGCTCACCGCCGGCACGTGATGCCTCCGAACGCGAACGGCAGGTCGATCCGGATTACGAGCCCGACCGACGACGGGCCGTTGAGCCAACTCGAGATTTGGCGCCTGAGAGGCGGTCGCGACTCGATCGACGAGTCACGACGGCTGCGCGCGCTGGTGGACGGACGAGCGCGTCCGGACGCCGGGCGGGGATGAGCTGCGTCCTGCCGGCGGTCTCACCCAACCACGTGGCGATCGTCTGTCCGACGGGGCCCGGCGGCTGCCCGGCCGCGCCGCCCAGCCCGCCCCGGAGCCTTGCCCGCCGTTCGTCAAGCCACCTGCCCGCGAGTCGACGGCCAAGGTGACGATCCTCGACAGTGGCTACATCTGGGTCCAGCCACCTCACCGCCATCTCGACGAGCGCGTGACGGTCGTGCGTGGTCAGTGGCTCGACACGAGCACCAATCCTGCGACCTGGCAGCCTGATCGGCCGGACGGCCTTTACACCGATCCAGCCGGCCAACTCGACGGAATCTCCGGTCACGGCACGTTCATCTCGGGATTGATCGCACACGTCGCTCCGCGGACGCGGCTCGAGGTCGTGGGGCTGCGCAACCAGGAGGTCGAGATCGGAGTCCTGAATCCCAGCACCGAGTTGGGCCTGTTCGAGACCGAGGTCGCGATCGCCCGCGCGATGTTGCGACGGTGCCGTACCGACGTGATCCAGTGCGGGTTCGCGTTCCCGACGCTCGATGACTACCCGTCGCTCCCGTTCGCAGCCGTGATGGCGGAGCTCCGGCAGCCGAGCGCGCCACATCACGGACGCGTGGCGGTGGTCGCGCCGGCCGGCAACGAGCAGTCCCGCCAGCGGTACTGGCCGGCGGCGCTCCCGGACGTGATCGGCGTCGCTTCGACCAATCGTCGCGGTAACGCGCGCGCGTGGTTCTCGAACTGGGGGGATTGGTGCGACTGCTGCACCCGTGGCGAGTACGTCTACTCGACCTTCGTGTACTGGGACGGGCCGGTCGAGGGCGAGCCGCTCACCGATATCGAGCGCTTCCGCGGCTGGGCGAGGTGGGACGGAACATCGTTCGCGGCCCCGAAGGTGTCGGCCTTGATCGCCCGTCTGTTCATCGAAGGGACCCCGGAAACGCCCCCCGCAACGCCCCCCGCGAACATCGCGAACGCGCTGATAGCCGGGGGTGCAGGCGTGCCGGTCGGGACCGTCACGGACGCGACCCTGTCTGGTGCTCCCGGCGTACCCCTTCCGTACCTGCAGATCCGATAGGAGTCGGAGATAATCGCCACCACGCCAAGCCTGGAAGCCTTGATACGCGCCGCCGGTGATGGGGACGAGGCAGCTTGGGGAGCGATCGTCGATCGCTTCGCCGGCCTCGTATGGGCGACTGCGCGCGCGCATCGACTTGGGCCGGTCGACGCCGCTGACGTCGCGCAGACCACCTGGCTACGGCTGGTCGAGAACCTCGATCGGATCAAGGACCCGGAGCGCCTCGGTGCCTGGTTGGCGACGACTGCGCGCCGCGAATGCCTGCGGCACATCCGCCTCCAAGGCCGGGAGTTCGCCACCGGCGACGATGCGCTGTTTGAGGCGCCTTCGGAGGTCCGCGCCGAGCAGGCTCTGATCATGCGCGAGCGGAATATCGCCCTGCGCCGGGCCTTCGCCCGGATCAGCGAACGCTGCCAGGCGCTGTTGCGCCTGGTGGCGGCCCCGGAACCTCCCAGCTACGACGAGATCGCCTCGGCTCTCGGCATGCCGATCGGCTCGATCGGCCCCACCCGCGCGCGCTGCCTGGATCAGCTTCGCCGCACCCCGGAGCTCGCCAGCCTAGGGACCGGGTAGGCGGGGTACATGACCGAGGATCCAGATCCGGACGAGCTGTTGATATCTGCGCTGCGATCGTTGTTCGCCGAGGTCGATCCCGTTCCGCCGCTGGTGAGCGAAACGGCGAAGGCCTCACTCGGGTGGCGACGTCTCGACGCCGACCTCGCCGAGCTCCTCAGCGATTCGGCGTTGGAGGAGGAGTCCTTCGCGCTGGCCCGTGGCAGCGGGGCGCCCGCCAGGGCGGTGACGTTCAGCTCCACCGGCCTGACGATCGACATCGAGGTTCACGTCGACGGTTCGGGGCGCACATTGCTGGGGCAGCTCTCGCCGGCGGCTCCCGCGACGGTCGAGATCCAAACCGTCAACGACGCACAATTCTCGGCCGAGGCCGATCGCCTGGGCCGCTTCCGAGTCCGGCTGCCGGCTGGTGGCTCCATTCGCCTTCGCGTTCTCGGCGCCGGCGGGGGCGCCGGCCCACCCGTCGAGACCAGCTGGATCACCGTGTAGCGCCTGCACAGGCAACGTACACGCGGCTGATCTCAGCAGCCCACGCGCGGCGGAAGATCGGTTGGTACCCCGTCGAGGTCGATGAATCGCGCGGCGAACGTCATCAGGCGTTGAACGTCGTGGAAGTTCGAGACGAGACCGAGCGACGCGCGGATCGCGCCACCGGAAGGCAGGCCGATCGCGTCCACGTAGTCGTCGAGGCTCATGCCCTTTCCGAACTCGCCGCCGACGAGCGTCTCGCGCGAGATCGTGAACGCGACCTCGCCCGCTCCGGGGTTGCAGAAGCAGCCGGTGCGAAGGGATACGTTGTGCTGCGCGGCAATCCGGTCCACGTATCGTTCGTCGATGATCCTGCCATCGGGATGAAGGAAGTTGAACGCGATCGTGGCACCGCGCTGTAGCGACGATCGCGGCCCGTAGATCGTCGTCGCAGCCGCTCCGCCCGAGTGCTGGAGCGACCCCAGCTGGTCGATCAGCCACTGGCCGAGCGCGCCGACGCGGCGATGAACCGTGTCGATGCCGATGCGGTCGAGATATCGCAGCCCGATCTCCACGGCCGGCAGGTTCAGGTAGTTGACAGTGCCGTCCTCGAACTGTGCGGCGCCGGGAGCGGAGTGAAAGTACTCCCGCTGCACGAAGGCCGTGACAATCGTGCCGCCCGAGAACCACGGCCGCTCCAGCTTCGCGAGCGCCTGTCGGCGCGCCAGCAGACAACCGACGCCGGTCGGCCAGCCGAACATCTTGTAGAACGAGATCGCCACAAAATCCGGATGACAGACGCTCAGGTCCAGCGTGTTCGTCGGTACGTAGGCGGCAGCGTCCAGCAGCACGTCCCAACCGTGTGCGTGCGCCTCGTCGATCCACCCGAGCGGGTGCTGTACGCCCGAGAAGTTCGACTGCGCCGGGTACGCGAACAGGTTGTGGTGATCGCCGATGGTGTCAGTGAGGTACCGAGGGAGCAGGCTTTCGTCGACACGCAGATCCGGCGCGATGCTCGGTATGTACGTGGTATCGGCGCCACGCGCGCGGGCGAACTCCCGGATGCCGTTGACCGAGTTGTGGTTGTCGAACGTGAGCAGGAACCGGTCACCCGGGCGGAATGGATATGCCTCACCGACGAGCCGTAGCGCCCCCGTTGCGTTTGGAGTGAAGATCGCCTCATACTCCTCAGGTGACGCTTTGAAGAACTCGAGCACGCAGGCGCGGGCGCGCTCGACGAGTGCACCGCTCGCGGCCGACGTCGGGTTGATCGAGTGCGGATTGCCGAACACGCCTGATGCGAGCAGCTCCATGTGCTCGGCCACCTGAGAGCTGGCAAACATGCCGCCGCCGGTGTAGTCGAGATACACGTGACCGTCGCGATCAAGACGCGCGAAGTCAGTGGCGCGAAGCTCATCGAGCACCGCAGTCCCGGCGTAGTCGGGATGCTCGCGATGAAACGAGACTTCGGTGTCGATCGCAAGATCAGTCACCGTGGTCCTGGCCTTTCGACCGTTGGGAAGATCGTCGACAAGCGCCGGATCTCTGCGGCATGCGGGGGTACGTCCCTGACATCGAGCAGCCGGTGGCCGACGAGGGAGGCCGTGCGGATGTCGGCTTCGGTGGCGAGCTCGGGAATCGGTGGCAGCGGCACGTCGGGCGTCCTCGTCACGTTAGCGGCGAGCATCACCAAGCCGGCACCGGGTGCGGCGAACCCCTCGCCTTCGCGAGCGCTGCGCCCTTGTAACTCGAGCAACGCCAGCACGCTCCGGCACACCTCGGTCTCGGGCGCGTCGTCAACGCCGATGTCACACGCCAGTCGTGCCAGCGCGAGCGGCTCATACCCCGTGTCCCCGAGCAGCATCCGGCTGACACCCAAGAGCAACATCGCGTTGACGCGCTCGAGCAGGATCGACGGCGCTCCTCTGTTGCCGACGGTGGCCGGCCCGAGATCGAGCGGATCCTTCCCGGCGAGCAGCCGCTCCAGCTGGCCGCCGGCGATCGCTCGCAGCCGGTCAGCGTCCAGCTCGGCCTGGAGTGCCGTCCGGATCACACAGGTGGCGATCAGCATCGGAGTGAAGTACGGAGGGTCGCTGCCGTACAAGATCTGACCCGGCGGGATGAGCACGAACAGCGCCGCGAGGTCGGTCGAGTGCCACCAGGCGGTATCGAAGAACAGGTTGGGCTGATCCTGCGCCTCGCGCCAGATCCAGTTGAGATCGCAGATCGCTCCATGCGCGAGGATCAGCGGCGCCGACGGGAACCGCCGGGCGAGCGTGAGGGCGTCGCGCCCGATCGTCGGAATCCCGCGGCCCGCGTGGATCAACACGGGCAGCCGACGGTCGTGCGCGAGCGCGAACACCCCCTCAAGCCCCGGGTCGCTCAGCTCGAACCCCTCGGCACGAGGATGAAGCTTGATCCCGCGCGCGCCGGCTTCCGCGCAGCGCCGAGCCTCGCCGGTCGCGTCGCTGCGCGGATCGACCCGGCAGAACGGCACCAGCCGCCCGTCCGACCGTTCGCACTCTTCGAGCACGCGGTCGTTCGCGGCGCAGTAGCCGTCAGGCTCGTGCATGGGAGTGACGACCGACCGCGCACGGATCGCTTCCATCGTCTCGATCAGCTCACGCGCCGACAGCGTGAGCCCGTCCGGATCGTTGAACCCGATGTGCGCATGGGCATCGAACAACGACAACCCCGGCACGCGTTCGACCGCAGACTCGAACCACGGCCGAATCAGCGCGTCGTCGTACACGGCCCTGATCCCACTCCAGCCCTCACCAGTACCTAACCCTCCACGCGTAACGCGAACGCCCCAAGGGGCCCGGCGCCCCACCGCCTTCGCCGAATGCTACCGGCCGACGAGGCCCGGACCTAGGCGCGAAGGTCGCGGCGTTCGATGCCGGCCATCCCCAGCCCGGTTAGCAGGAGGCTGGCGACACCAAGGACGATCACCCCGGTGATGTCGACGCCTTGTGTCAAGGGGTCATGGCCGGCGTAGTAGTAGAACGGGGATAGGTATTTGAGCCAGGCGATCGCGCCCACGAGCGGCGCGAAGCTGTTGATCAGCCAGCCGACGACGCCCACGGCCGCCGCGGCTCCGGTGGCGAGTGATCGGCGGCCGGTGCCGGCGCCAACAGCGATCGCCACCGCTCCGGTGGCGAAACCGAAGAAGGCGAGTTGCACGGCCAGTGCGCTGATATGGGCGATCGTGATCCCCCCGCCGCCAATGGCCACGCCCAAGATCAGTCCCGCCCAGGTCGCGACCGCGATGATCAACACGACGCCGGCGATCGCCGCTGCCTTGGCGCCGACCAACCGCGGGCGTGATATCGGATGGGCGAGCACGAGCCCGAGGATCCGGTCTTCCTCCTCGCCGGCGGTGGTCGCCGAGGCCCCGGTGATCGCGAGCGCCCCGATTACGAGGGGGCCGTAGATAGCGGCGATCTCGCTGCGGAACCACCCCGTGATCGTGCCGTAGTCGCCACCGCCCAACAGGTTCGAGACGCTCTTGGGAACGGTGAGCTTTCCGATCGTGTGTCCAACCGCCGGGAACAGCGCACCAACCGCGGCCATCACGGCGATCAGCCCGATCCCCGCCGAGAGCGCGGCCGGCAATCGCAGGCGGAGCGTGATTCTGGCGACCGGGAAGCTCACGTGGCGCTCTCTGCCCGGTAGTAGTGAAGGAAGATGTCTTCGAGGTCCTCCTCGCGAGGGCGAATCGCGCGCACCTCGTGGCCCGCTGCGGCCTTAACGACGGCATCGGCGGACCCCTCGAATCCCACGGTCACGGTTCGTCCGTCGGCGTGCACCTCGGTGACGCCGGGGAGCGCGCGGAACTCGTCGGCATCGACCGCTTCCCCGAACTCGATCTCCAGGCGGTGAACGGCGACCTTGCGGAGGTTCTCCAGCGAGTCGACGACCACGAGTCGGCCCTGGCGAAGGATCGCGAGGCGCTGGGTCACCCGCTCGACCTCCGACAGCGTGTGTGAGGACAGGAACACCGTACGGCCCTCGGCGCTGACCTCCCCCAGCAGCGCATGAAAGCTCTGCTGCACCAGCGGATCCAGGCCAGCGATCGGCTCATCCAGGATCAACAGCTCGGGCTCGTGCATGAAGGCCTGGACCAAGCCGAGCTTCTGCCGGTTGCCGGTCGACAGCTGGCGCATCGGGCGATCGATGTCGGCGCCGAAACGCTCGACCAGCGCGTCACGAACGCGCGAGTCGACCCCGCCCCGGAGCTGGGCGAGGTAGTCGAGCATGACCCGTCCCGTCAGCTTCGGATACATCGCCAGATCGCCTGGAAGAAACCCAACCCGACGGCGGATCTCGAGGCTCCCCGAGACGGTGTCCAGCCCTAGCAGCCGCGCCGAGCCCGAGGTCGGCCTGATCAGATCCAGCAGCAGGCGCATCGTGGTCGATTTGCCCGCGCCGTTGGGACCGAGGAAGCCGAACACCTCCCCCGGCCGGACCTCGAGATCCAGCTCGAACAGCCCGCGACCAGCGCCGTAGTCCTTCGAAAGACCGCTTGTCGCGATCACGGGCTCGGCGCTCACGGCAGGCCTCCTTATGCGCCGCCCAGCTCTTCGAGCCTCGCCTGCAGCTCGGACGCGTCGCACGCCACCGCGTCGGCGGCGATCAGCTCCTCGGCCCCGAACGGCCCTGTCGTCACCGCCACGCACCGGACCCCGTCGGCCCGCGCACAGGCGATGTCGCGCGGGGTGTCTCCGATCACGATCGTGTGCTCGCGTGGAACTGGGATGCCCACCCACCCGCCCGCCCGCCCACCCGCCCGCCCGGCCGCCCCGCCCCGCCGGCGGGCGATCGCCGGCAGCGCCGCCCGGTCCTCGGAATCGGACCCGAACGCTCCTTGCCCCGAGGCGAACCAGCGACCGATGCCGGCGCGCGCGAGCTTCAGCCGCGCGACCGGCTCGAAGTTCCCGGTCAGGAGGCCGAGCTCGACGCCGTCGCGGTCGTGCAGCCACGCCAGCAGCTCCGGGATCCCCGGAACCACGGTGGAACTCAAATCAGGCGGACAGAGCCCGACGTACAGCCGGCAGCAGGCCTCGCGCACGTCGCCGGCGAGCTCGTCGATTCGGAGCGCGGACACGCCGGCCTCGAGCAGGATCAGGCGGGCGATCTCCCCGTCGGTCCGCCCGGCGTGATTGACACGCTTGGCGAACTTGCGGGTGTCGATCCGGTGGACCTCGCCGAGCGCCGCGTCGAGCGCCTCGGTGTGGGCCTTGGTGGCGCCGGCGAGCAACGTGCCGTCGATGTCGAACAGCACGAGCACGGCGCTACGTCAGCGCTCGAACGAGACGCCCGGCTCGAGTCGCCGCGCGAACGCGGCGATCAGCTGCGCGGCCGCGTCGGCATCCGCGACCGAGACCATCTCGACCGGGGTGTGCATGTAGCGGCACGGGACCGACACGAGCCCGGTCGGCACGCCGGCGCGGCTCAGGTGGATGGCGTCGGCGTCGGTGCCGGTTCCCTTGCCGAGCGACTCGAGCGTGAACGCGATGCCCTCGGCCTCGGCGGCCTCGTACAGCAGCTCGGACACGACGGGGTGAAGCGAGGTCCCGCGAGCGATCACCGGACCGGAGTCGAGCGGGTGCTTGGTGATCGGCCCGAGCTCGATGCCCGGCTGATCGGTGGCGAACGTCAGATCGACCACGATCGCGACGTCCGGCTCGTACGCGAACGCGCTCGTCCGCGCGCCGGCGAACGTGGTCTCCTCCTGCGTGACCGCGAGCGCGAGCACGTCGCCGGGGGCGCCGCCGGACTCGGCTACGAGCCGTGCGGCCTCGGCGGCGACGTAACAGCCGACCCGGTTGTCGAGCGACCTGGACACCACGCGGCCGTGGCGGAAGTCGAGCGGCTCGGCGTCGATCACGCCGACGTCCCCGATGCGGACCAGCGAGCCGGCCTCCTCGCCGTCCTTCGCGCCGATGTCAATGTGAAGCTCCTTGAGCTCGGGAACCTTCCCGCGGTCCTCGTCCTTGAGCAGATGAATCGGCTTGCGGCCGATCACCCCGACGACGTCGCCGTCGCGCGTGCGCAGCTTCACGCGCTGGCCGATCAGCACGCCCGGGTCCCAGCCGCCCACCTGGCCGAAGCGCAGGTAGCCGTCGTCCTCGATGTGCGAGACGTGCAGGCCGATCTCGTCGATGTGGCCGACGACTGCCACGGTGGGGCCGTCGGCCGTGCCCGGCACGCGGGCGTACGAGGAGCCGACGCGGTCGCCGCCGACCTCCTGGGCGAAGCGCGAGCAGTACTCGCGCCACACCTGCGCGGGGCGCGACTCGTGGCCGGAGGGACCGGGAGCGGTCACGAGGTTTGTGAGCAGTTCGGGGATCGGCATTTGCACGAAGGCTATTGGCTAACGCGCCCGATTGCGGACCGTGGCGCCGAGCCTCGGTTTGGAGGTGTTGGTCCCGCCCGCTTCGGGTAGCAGTCCAGGCATGTCGCCGGAGGTAGGGATCGACGACCGCGAAGCCGACCTCGAATCGATTCGTGGGCTGCTCGCGGACCGCGGAATCGCGATCGGCGGGGATCAGCCCCACGCCGATCGCGAAGCCGCGGAAGCGGCGTTCCGGACGAGTGAGCCACTCGAGCGGACGATGGACTCGATGTCGCTGTTCATGGCCGAGGTGCGCCGCCATCGCCTGCTGACGCGGGCCGAGGAGGCCGCGCTATCGCGCCGGATCGAACGCGGCGATCTCGCCGCCAAGGAACGCCTGGTCAACTCCAACCTGCGTTTGGTGATCTCGAATGCGCGCAGCTACGAGGGCCTCGACCTCCCGCTGCTGGACCTGATCCAAGAGGGGATGCTCGGTCTGATCCGGGCCGCCGAGAAGTTCGACTGGCGCAAGGGATACAAGTTCTCGACCTACGCCACGTTCTGGATCCGTGAGTCGATCCAGCGCGCGATCGCGAACCGCGCGCGGCCGATCCGAGTGCCGGTACACATCGGTCAGCGCGAGCGGCGGATCGGTCGCGCCCGCGCGGCGCTGGTCGCGGAGCTCGGCCGTGAGCCCACCGACGAGGAGACCGCGTCGGCTGCCGAGCTCGACGTCCGCGAGGTCCGCGCCACCAGGGACATCGCCCGCGTCGTGACCAGCCTCGATCGGCCCGTCGGCGACGAGGACACCACCCTGGGCGCGCTGCTCGCGAGCGACGCCAGCGCTCCCGACGAGGAGGTCGAGCTCGCCGACCGCGACGATGCGCTGCGCCGGGCGCTCGAGCGCCTGCCCGAGGCCGAGCGAGACGTGGTCATGCTGCGCTACGGGATCGACGGCGACGAGCCGACGCCGCTCCGCGAGGCGGGCCGGCGGCTCGGCATCTCCTCCGACGCCGTTCGGAAGCTCGAGCGCAAGGCGCTCGCCGAGCTCGCCGGGAACCGGGAGCTCGAGGGCCTTCGAACCGCGGCTTAGCCGAGTAGCTGGCGCAGGACGAACTGCAGGATGCCGCCATGGCTGGAAGTAGCGCTGCTCCTTCGGGGTGTCGATCCGCACGGTGACCTTGAACTCCTTGTCGTCCGCCTTGACGGTGAGCTCGCGGGGGATCTCGTCGACGCCGGCGAGCCGCGCGATCGTGAACTGTCTCGTGACCGGTCAGGCCGAGCGACTCCACCGACTCGCCCGTCGCGAACTGCAGCGGAAGCACGCCCATCCCGACCAGGTTGGAGCGGTGGATCCGCTCGAAGCTCTCCGCGATCACCGCGCGCACGCCGAGCAGGCGGGTCCCCTTGGCCGCCCAGTCGCGCGACGAGCCCGAGCCGTACTCCTTGCCGGCGAGCACGATCAGCGGGACGTCGGCCTCCGATGTACCTCATCGCCGCGTCGTAGATCGACATCTGCTCGCCCGCACCGTCCGCGCCGAGATAGAGCGTCACGCCGCCCTCGGTGCCCGGCGCCAGCTGGTTGCGCAGGCGGATGTTCGCGAACGTCCCGCGCATCATCACCTCGTGGTTGCCGCGCCGCGAGCCGTACGAGTTGAAGTCCCGCGGCCTCGACGCCGTGCTCGATCAGGTACTCGCCGGCCGGGCCGTCGCGCTTGATCGAGCCGGCCGGCGAGATGTGGTCGGTGGTGACGCTGTCGCCGAGCACGCGCCAGCACCGCGCGCCTCTCGATGTCTCCGGCGGCCCGGCTCGGCCGGCAGCTCGTCGAAGAACGGCGGGCTGCCGGACGTAGGTCGAGTCGTGGGTCCCACTCGAAGAGCTCGCCGCTCGGCACCTCGAGCGAGTTCCAGCGCTCGTCGCCGTCGAACACCTCGCCGTAGCTCTTGCGGAACATGTCCGACTGGACGGCTTCCTCGATCGTCGCGCGCGACCTCGGCGGCGCTCGGCCAGATGTCCTTGAGGAACACCGGCTCGCCGTGGTCGTCCTCGCCGAGCGGCTCGTCGTAGAGGTCGATGTCCATCGTCCCGGCGAGCGCGTAGGCGACGCACAGCGGCGGCGAGGCCAGGTAGTTCATCTTCACGTCGGGGTTGATCCGGCCCTCGAAGTTGCGGTTGCCCGACAGCACCGAGACGACCGCGAGGTCGCTCGTCCTCGACCGCCGTCCGAGATCTCGTCGGGCAGCGGGCCGCTGTTGCCGATGCAGGTCGTGCAGCCGTAGCCGACGAGGTTGAAGCCGAGCTCGTCGAGGTACTCGGTCAGGCCGGCGCGGTCGAGGTACTCGGTGACGACCTTCGAGCCCGGCGCGAGCGAGGTCTTCACCCACGGCTTGACCTTCAGCCCCTTCTGGACGGCGTTCCGGGCCAGGATCCCGGCGCCGAGCATCACCGACGGGTTCGACGTGTTCGTGCAGCTCGTGATCGCGGCGATCACGACGTGGCCGTGGTCGAGCTCGGTCTCGGTCCCGTCCGACGAGCGTGACCGGCACGCGCGTCCGACGCGCGCTCGGCCACCTGACGCCCCCGGTTCCCCCGCTCGGCTCGTGGCCGGCGCCGTTCGGCACGTGCGTCGAGACCGGGTCGCTCGCCGGGAAGCTTTCCTCGAGCGCCTCGTCCTCGTCGAATCCTCGTCCGGCGAGGTAGCCCTCGAGCGCCATCCGGAACGCGGGCTTTGACTCGGTCAGCGACACGCGGTCCTGCGGGCGCTTCGGGCCGGCGATGCTCGGCACGACCGTCGCCAGGTCGAGCTCGAGCCGGTCGGTGAACGTCGGCTCCTCGGAGTTCTCGTCGTGCCACAGCCCCTGCTCCTTGGCGTACGCCTCGACGAGCTCGATCAGCTCGCTCGGCCGGCCCCGAGAACTCGAGGTAGCGGAGCGTCTCGGCGTCGATCGGGAAGATCGCGCAGGTCGAGCCGAACTCGGGCGACATGTTGCCGATCGTCGCGCGGTCGGCGAGCGGGAGCCGCGCCAGCCCCTCGCCGTAGAACTCGACGAACTTGCCGACGACGCCGCGCCGGCGGAGCATCTCGGTGACGGTCAGCACGAGGTCGGTCGCGGTCGCGCCCTCCGTGCAGCGCGCCGGTCAGCTTGAAGCCGATCACCTGCGGGATCAGCATCGACATCGGCTGGCCGAGCATCGCGGCCTCGGCCTCGATCCCGCCGACGCCCCAGCCGAGCACGCCGAGCCCGTTGATCATCGTCGTGTGCGAGTCGGTGCCGACGAGCGTGTCGGGATACGCCTGGCTCGCGCTCGTCGTCGACGAACACGACCCGGGCCAGGTACTCGAGGTTGACCTGGTGGACGATCCCGGTGTCCGGCGGGACGACCTGGAAGTTGTCGAACGCGCCCTGGCCCCAGCGCAGGAACGCGTAGCGCTCCTGGTTGCGCTCGAACTCGAGCTCGGCGTTGCGCGCGAACGCGCTGCTCGAGCCGAACACGTCGACCTGCACCGAGTGGTCGATCACGAGCTCGGCCGGGACGAGCGGGTTGATCTTGTGCCGGGTCGCCGCCCATCTCGCGCATCGCGTCGCGCATCGCGGCGAGGTCGACGACCGCCGGCACGCCGGTGAAGTCCTGCATCAGCACCCGCGCCGGCGTGAACGCGATCTCGGCGCTCGGCTCGGCGCCGGCGTCCCAGCTGGCGAGCGCCTCGATGTCCTGCGCGCGGATCGACTCGCCGTCCTCGTTGCGGAGCAGGTTCTCGAGCAGGATCTTGAGCGAGAACGGCAGGCGCGCGACGTCGTACTTCGGCTGCAGCGCGTCGAGGCGGAAGATCTCGTAGTCGCGATCGCCGACGGTGAGCGTCGCCTTGGCGTCGAAGCTGTTGGGTCTCACGGGTCTGAATCTCCTGGTCTAAGGGTCCCTCTAAGGGTCCTGCTAACTCTAGGACTCCGGGCCTTCGGCGGGCGCGCTCCTACGGACGTCTTAGGGACGTCTTCATCCGACCTTCGCACGCCGCCCGATTCTCCTCGGAGTCAAGTCCATTCAGACCGAGGAGACTCGATCATGACCATCCTGAGCTGGACCCTCGCGGCGGCCGCTCGGCGTGTTCGCCGCGATCGCGGCCGCGGGCGTCTACACCGAGGCGCACCGCGCGCCCGACCAGTCCTAGCCGCCATGAGCACCTCGCTCCTCCCCACCCAAAGCCCCGACCGCGGTCCGTCGCGACCGCGCCGGCGCTCGGACGCGCTCGACGTCGAGATCGTGATCCCCGTCTACAACGAGCGGCTCGCGCTCGAGGGCTCGGTCCGCCTGCTGCACGGCTACCTGTCGGCGACGTTCCCGTTCTCCTGGCAGATCACGATCGCCGACAACGCGAGCACCGACGGCACGCTCCCGATCGCCCGCCGGCTGATGTACGAGCTCGACGCGTCGAGGTGATCCACCTGCCGGCGAAGGGCCGCGGGCGAGCGCTCCGGACCGCGTGGTCGGTGAGCCGCGCGAGGTGCTCGCGTACATGGACGTCGACCTCTCGACCGATCTGGCCGCGCTGCTGCCGCTGGTCGCGCCGCTGCTCTCCGGGCACAGCGACGTCGCGATCGGGACGCGCCTGCACCGCGCCGCGCGCGTCACGCGCAGCCGCAAGCGCGAGCTGATCTCGCGCTGCTACAACCGGCTGCTGCGGCTCGCGCTGCGCGCGCGGTTCTCCGACGCGCAGTGCGGGTTCAAGGCGATCCGCGCCGACGTCGCCGCGGAGCTTGCTGCCGCTGATCGCGGACGAGGCGTGGTTCTTCGACACCGAGCTGCTCGTGCTCGCGCAGCGCCGCGGGCTGCGGATCCACGAGGTGCCGGTCGACTGGGTCGAGGACGGCGACTCGCGCGTCGAGATCGTCCCGACCGCGCTCGCCGACCTGCGCGGCGTCGCGCGGCTGCTCGTCCACCGCCCGCCGGCGGCGACTCGCCCGCCGACCGTTGCGATCGCTCGGCGCTGCCCTCGCCCCGCCGACCCATGCTCGCGCCGTGAGCTCGGTCTCCTATCCGGCGCGGCGCTGGGCGCGCGGCTCGCTCCGAGCGCCGGACCCGCCTGGCTTCGGTGCTCGCCTGGCCCGAGCTGCTCGCGCTGCTCGGGCTGACCGCGGTTCTCAACCTCTGGGACCTGAGCATCAACGGCTGGGCCAACACGTACTACTCCGCCGCGGTCCGCTCGATGAGCACGAGCTGGCACGACTTCCTGTTCGCCTCGCTCGACAAGACCGGGCTGATGACCGTCGACAAGCCGCCGCTCGCTTCTGGGTGCAGGCACTGTCGGTGCGCGTGTTCGGCTTTCACCCGCTGAGCATCCTCGTGCCCGAGGCGCTGATGGGCGTCGCGGCCGTCGGCGCTCGTCTACGACCTGACGCGCCGGAGGTTCGGCCGCGTCGCCGGCTTCGTCGCGGGCCTGGCGTTCGCGATGACCCCGATCACGGTCGCGATCGCGCGCCACAACAACCCCGACGAGCTGCTGATCCTGTGCTGCGTGGCCGCGCTGTGGTGCGCGGTGCGCGCGCTCGAGACGGGGCGGACGAAGTGGCTCGTGCTGTGCGGCGTGTGCGTCGGGCTCGGCTTCGAGACGAAGATGGGCGTCGCGCTGATGGTCGTGCCCGGGATCGCGCTCGCCTGGATGTGGAGCCGCTGGGGTCGACTTGGGCCGTGCGCCTGAGGCGTTCCGCCAGCTGCTCGCCGGCGGGGTCGCGATGGTCGTCGTCGGCGGGGCCTGGCCGTTGCTCGTGACGCTGACGCCGGCGGCGGACCGGCCGTGGATCTCCGGGACGTCCGACAACAGCATCTGGTCGCTGATCTTCGGCTACAACGGCCTCGGCCGGGTCGCCGGGCAAACGGGTGGGCCAGCGGGCGGCGCCGGGCCGGAGGCGGCGGTGGAGGCGGCTTCGGCGGCAACCTGTTCGGCGGCGCCACCGGCCCGTTCCGGCTGCTCCAGTCCGCGCTCGGCGATCAGGCCGGGTGGCTGCTCGGCTTCGCGGTGGTCGCCGGGCTCGCGCTGCTCGTGCTCACGCGGCTGCGCCGGCGCGATCCGCGCACCGGTTGGCTGATCGTCGTCGGCGGCGCGTTCGCGACCACGGCAGTCGTGTTCAGCTTCGCGTCGGGCATCTTCCACCCGTACTACGTGTCGTTCCTGGCGCCGTTCGCGGCGACGCTGGTCGGCGCCGGCGCCGGCCTGATGCTGCCGCGGTCGCTCGGCGGCGCGGCCGAAGGCCGATCCGCGCGGGTGATCGCGCCGCTCGCGATCGGCGCCGGCGCGGTCACCGAGCTCGTCGTGCTCGGCAAGCTCGGCGGCGCGCTGTCGTGGGCCAAACCGGTCCTGATCGGCGTCGCCGGCGTGTGCGCGGTGCTGCTCGCGATCGAGGGTGCCGGCCGGTATCGCGCGATCGTGGTCGCCGTGGCGATGGCGGCGCTGCTCGCCGCGCCGTCGACGTGGGCGGCGGAGACGCTCGGCCACGCCACCAGCAGCACGTTCCCGACCGGCGGACCGGCGAGCGCGTCGGTCGGTGGTCCGGTGGCGGCCCCGGTGGCGGCTTCGGTGGCCGTGGCGCCGGCACCGGGGGCGGCGGATTCCGCGGCGGTGGCGCCCGCGGTGGCGTCGGCGCACTGGGCGGCAGCGGCACGACCGGGACCGCCGGCAGCGCCGGCAGCGGCGCAGGCGCGGTGGGCCAGCTTTTCTCCGCCCCGGGCGCGACCTCCAGCTCCACATCCGGCGCTACCTCCGGCCAGGGCGGCTTTGCGCCTCCGGGCGCCGGCCGCGCGGGTGGATTCGGCGGCAGCGGCGGCTTGGCCGGCGGCGGCGGGGCGTTCGGCGGGGACAGCGCCTCGCTCAACGCCGCGGTGCGCTACGTCGAGCAGCACGGTGGCGGGGAGATCGGCGTCTCCAGTCAGAGCACGGCGGCCGCCGCGATTCTCGACGGGTACACGAACGTCGCCGGCCTCGGCGGGTTCTCGGGCCGCGAGAGCTCCGTGACCGCGAGCTGGATCGCGATGGAGGTCCGGGAGGGCCGCCTGCGGTGGGTGATCGTCGACAACACGCAAGGAGCCGGTCTTCCGGGAGACACCCGCACGGGCAGCCAGACCGCGATGGACGCGGTCGCAAAGACGTGCCGTCCGGTCACGTTAAGTCGCAGCGGAGAAACCGGACAGATGTACGACTGCCTGGGGCGCGCAGCTGCGATCCTCCAGGCCGCCAAGGAGTAGGCACTTGAAGAACATTCTCGACGCGGGCATCAGGGCGGGGCTCGCGGCTGCGGTGATCGGCGCCGCCGTCCTGTTCTCCGCGCCGGCGGCGCTGGCGAAGACCACGTCGAGCTCGAACTGGGCCGGGTACGCCGTGCACCATCCCGGGGTGTCGTTCCGCCAGGTGTCGGGGACGTGGACGCAGCCGGACGCCTCGTGCATCGCGGGCCGGTCCAGCTACTCGGCGGCGTGGGTCGGCATCGGCGGCTACAAGCCGACCTCGCCCGCGCTCGAGCAGATCGGGACCGAGGTCGACTGCAACCCAGTCCGGCAAGGCTATGTCGAGCGCCTGGTACGAGCTCGTGCCGGCACCGTCGAAGACGATCTCGCTCGCGGTTCATCCCGGTGACGTGATGCACGCCACGGTCACGGTCGTCGGGCACCAGGTCACCGTCGACCTCGAGGACCTGACCAGCCACCGGAGCTTCGACAAGAGCCTGTACGCATCGAGCGTCGACATGAGCTCAGCGGAGTGGATCGTCGAGGCGCCGTCGGAGTGCTTCAGCCAGTTCGCCTGCCAGGCGCTGCCGCTGGCGAACTTCGGATCGGTCACGTTCGACTCGGCTGCGGTCACGTCGACCACGGGCGCCGCGGGCTCGATCATCAACCCGGGCTGGTGGCGGACGAAGATCAGGCTCACGCCCGGCGCTCAGCGCTTCATCGTCGCTCGCCACAGCACCGACAGCACGGGCACGGCGACGCCCTCCGCCCTGACCGGCGGCGGCGGCGGTTTCGACGTGACCTACTCGGCGGTCCTGGCCGCATCACAGCAGTTCGCCGGCGCGCGCCAGAGCCGCCTGCGCGCCGCCTACCTCGAGCACTGACGCGCCTCGGCGCCACCCCGGCGCTCCTATGAAGCTCTTATGCCGCCCCTACGCGGCTCTACCGCGGCCGCCCGATGCTGAGAGCCATGACCACGGCTCTGACACCTCACCTGTTCTGGATCACCAGTCGCGCCGCCGGGTTCGCTGCCCTGGTGCTCGCCAGCCTCGCGGTCTCGCTGGGGCTGCTGATGAGCATCAAGCTGCTGAAGGGCAGGACCACCGACCTGCGCGCGGCCCATGACACGCTCGCGCTCGCGACGATCGTCGCGATCGTCGTCCACGGCGTGTCGCTGCTGGGCGACTCGTTCCTGCATCCGTCGATCGCCGACATCTCGATCCCGTTCGTCTCGAGCTACAAGACGATCTGGACGACGCTCGGGATCGTCAGCGGCTGGAGCCTGATCCTGCTCGGCCTGTCCTATTACGCCCGTCGTTACGTCGGCGCCGTCCGCTGGCGCAAGCTGCACCGGTTCACAGCGCTCGCGTGGCTCGCCGGCCTCGTCCACGCGCTCGGCGAGGGAACCGACGCCGGCCAGGTGTGGTTCCTGGCGATGATCGCGCTCGTGGCGATCCCGGCGCTCGCATTGCTGGCGACGCGGCTCGCCCGGAGCGGCGGCGGGGCCATGGCCGGACCGCCGGCGCCCGAGCCTCAGATCTCGAAGAACCGGCCCTCGGGCCCGACGTTGACCACGGGCGTGGTCCCGACCGTCGCCTCCCGGCCCCAGCACGGATGAACGTGGCCGCAGACGGCGAGCACCGGGCGCTTGCGCTCGATCGCCGCCAGGACCGCCTCGCTGCCGAGATGGCGGCCGCCGGCCTCGTCCAGATGTCCCTTCGGGGGTGAGTGCAACACGAGGATCGCGCCCTCGGGGCAGGTCTCGAGCTTTGCTGCCGCCTCGTCCTCTGAGAGGTCGAAGCTCCACGGGAACGGCGTCGGCGGCACGGCGCCTCCGAGCCCGAAGAAGTGCGCGCCGGCGATCTCCTTGGCCTCACCGTGGAGCACGTGGGCGCTCGGCCAGGAGGCGCACGCCTGCCACAGCTCGATGTCGGTTTCGGCGTTGCCGGGCACGAGCACGGCCGGCACCGGGATCGAGCTGAGGGCTTCGATCGTGTTCTCGAGCCCCTGGTGCATCGTGGCGAAATCGCCGGCTCCGATCACCACGTCGGCGTCCTGCGCCATCTCCACCAGGCGCTCGGCGCGGCGGCGGTCGCGGTGCAGGTCGCTGAATGCGAGCAGCTTCATCGCCGAATCGAAACCCTACGCGAGCCGGAGCCTTGCCGATAGGATGGCCGGCGCGCGACCTCCGCGTCCGCTTCACGCTCAGAGACACGGCCGGCGTGGTTGGGAGTCAGGGGTGGAGGCCTCCCGCTCAGACGGACGTCATCAGAGGAGGTATCTGCCAAGTGTCACTTCGAGCATGGAGAGCCCTGGTCGGGGCCGTGATCGCCAGTGCCGTGCTGGCGCTGCCGGCCGTGGCGTCGGCGTCGATCGCGCCGGCGCTGACGCTGACCGAGCCGAGCACGACCGCCGGCACCAGCCCGGCCACGGTTGGCTTCGACACTACGTTCACATCGAGCACTGGGGACTTCCCCAACGACATCACATTCGCCCTGCCGAGCGGGCTGCTCGCGAACGCCGACCAGGCCGGCGGCGCGTGTCTGCTGTCGTCGACGCCGAATTCGTCATGCCAGGTCGGCACCGGCACGGTGACCGCCGCCGGTACCCCGACGCAGGTCAGCCTGTACCTGATCAAGGGCCCGAGCGCCGGCGACATCGCCGGAATCGCGCTCGTGCTCGGCAGCGCACCGGGGGCAGCGATGAGCGTTGCGGACGTGACCCTGAGGAGCACGCCGACGATTGGGCTCAACATCACGTTCTCGAACGTCGGCCAAGACGCGATCAGCGATCTCGACCTCTCATTCACCACGCTGCGGCTGCCGACGAGCTGCCCGACCCCGGCGGCGAACGTCACCGTAACCGCTGACTCTGTCCAGAGCGCGACCACGACAGAGCGCTACCAAGCCTTTGGACGTCACCGGCTGCACCGGGCTGCCCTACGCGCCGGTGCTCACCGCGTCGGTGACCAAGGACGCGAAGGACCAGGGTGGCGAGCTGAATGTCGGGATCGCGCAGGGCGCGACCGAGTCGGCCAATCAGAGCATCACGCTCGGCCTGGGCAAGGCGCTCACGCCGAACATCGATACCGATGTGCCCTGCCTGACCGGTTCGGGCTCTGGCTGCAACATCGGCACGGCTGCGGCGACCTCGCCGCTGTTGCCGAGCGTGGCCCTCGCGGCCGGCAGCGTGACGCTGTCCGGCACAGCCATCACGCCAAACATCACGATCGCTTTCCCGGCTCCGTTCGCCCTGACGATCAACGGAACCGTGAGCCTGACCAACAACACGGTCACGTTCAGCAACATCCCCGACGTGCCCTTGACCGACCTGACGCTGACGGTCACCGGCCCGAACGGGCAGAAGGCGTTCAACGTCGCCGGCTGCGCGCCGCGTAACCTCACCGGGAGCTTCACGGACCAGGGTGGGACCAGCATCACCTCGTCGGCGGCGATCAAGTTCGTCAACTGCGCGGCGAGGCCGACCGCGTCGGGGTCGCTCAGCGGGCTCGCCGCCGGCCATCCGAAGTTGCGCTTCAAGGCGACTCACGGCAAGGGCGGGCCGAACATCGCGTCTGTCGCCATCGGATTGCCGACCGGATTGAAGTTCGCGCGCTCAGCGTTCATCACGCACAAGACGTGCGTCACCAAGAACGGCAAGAAGAAGTGCACGACGACCACGCTGATCACTGGCCTCGGGGTCTCCGGCGCGAAGGTCAAGTCGGTGGCGCTCAGGAGCGGCAAGCTCGTGATCACGCTGAAGAAGGCGGCCGGTAGCGTCACGGCAAACCTCACCGGGCCGGTCTTGGTCGAGTCCAAGCCGCTTCAGACCCGCGTCAAGAGGCACAAGGTCAAAACCCTCACGGTGACGCTGGACGTCACCGACGCCAAGCACACGGCGTCGTCGGTGGCGCTCAAGTTGAAGGCGCACTAGCTTCGGCCGCAACATCCCTCCCGCGGCACCGCGCGCTTACGCGACGGTGTCGCGGGTCGGGAAGTATCGGACGCGAGTGCCGCGGGCCGGACGTTGCAGCCTCGCCCGCACCCAGATCGAGGGCTACGCGTCGCGGTCTACCGGGGCGGTGTCCGCAGCTGTTGGGTTCGGCGCAGCGGGTGAGGCCTCGCCGGACGTGAGCTCGCGGGATTCGGCGGGCCCGAGGGCGCCGTTCTCCGGGCTCGGCACCGGGGTGGGCGACTGCTGGCTGGTCTCGCTCGAGCGCATCGCTTCGAGCACCGGCTTGATCAGGTCGATCGGCATCGGGAACACGACCGTCGAGTTCTGAGTGGCGCCGATCTCGCGCAGCGTCTGTAGGTAGCGAAGCTGGAGCGTGGTCGGGTTGCGCCCGATGATGTCGGCGGCGTCGGCCAGCCGGGTGGCGGCCTGCGCCTCGCCCTCGGCGTTGATGATCTTCGCGCGGCGCTCGCGCTCGGCCTCGGCCTGACGCGCGATCGCGTGCTGCATGCGCTCGGGGATCTCGACGTCCTTGATCTCGACCGTGGTCACCTTGATGCCCCACGGCTCGGTCTGCGCATCGATCACCTGCTGGAGGGACTCGTTGAGTTTGTCGCGCTCTGAGAGCAGGTGGTCGAGGTCGACGCCGCCGAGCACCGACCGCAGGGTGGTCTGCGCGATCTGAAGCGTCGCGTGGTGGAAGTTCTCGACCTGGTTGACGGCTCTGTCAGGATCGACGACGCGGTAGTAGGCGACGGCGGTGACGCGGACCGGAATGTTGTCGCGCATGATGACCTCCTGCGGAGGAACGCTGAGCGTGACCGTGCGCAGGCTCACGCGCACCATCCGGTCGATCGTCGGGACGAGCAGGATCAGCCCGGGCCCGCGCAGGTTCATCAGACGCCCGAGCCGGAACACCACCCCGCGTTCGTACTCCCGGAGCACCCGGACCGACGCCCCAAGCGTCGTCAATGCGATCACGGCAAGGATCGCCAGCACGATCACGATCGCCAGGATCATCGGATCACCTCCCATTCCTCCGCGCGCCTGACCGCGACCGTGAGACCGTCGAGGTGGTCGACCACGACCGTGTCTCCCGCGTGCAGGTCCTGCGGATCCTCATCGTCAAGCAGAGACCGGCGCGCGGTCCAGAGCGCACCGTCGACCATTACGCATCCCGTCGGGTCGGCCCAGTTGCGTACTACTCCCAGATGACCGATCAGGCTCTCGGGACCGACCCTGACACGGCGCCGGCGGACGGCGACGCCCTTGCCCACGGTCAGTGCGAGCACCCCGCCGGCAGCGCCCGCGAGCAGCAGCGCCGAAATCACGCCGAGCACGAGCCCGCCGCCAAGCCCCATCACCGCGAGCACGGCGCCGACCGCCAGCGCGATCACTCCGGGCCCTCCGAGCGCTCCGAGCGTCGGCACATGGGCCTCAACGAGGACCATGATCGCCCCGACTAACAGCAATGACACGCCTAATGCGGTCATGGCTACATCGTACGCCCCTTTAGCCCTCGTTTACGATCGTGAACTGTTGAGCTGTGCTTACGAGGCCGGCCTATTCACAGACGCGCCGGTCGCGGCCGGGGCCAGCGAGGACGCCGCCAGCGCGATCATCTCGACGCAGGCGTCGAGCTCGATGGCGGTCGAGTCCAGCACGAGGTGATAGAGCGCGGGATCCTGGATCTGGACCCCGTAGAACTGGCGCAAGTAGGCCTCGTGGGTGCGGTCGAACTGCTTCCGAGCGCGTTCGGCCTCGCCGTGCTCGAGCCGCTGGAGCGCCGTCGCCTGACGGGCGCGACGGTCCGGAGGCCCATCGAGACGCACGCGGAGTGCGCGCGGGTCCTCGCGGAGCAGCACGATGGCGCCTCGACCCAGGATCACCCCCTCGCCGGTGGCCGCCTGCCGGCGCAGTACCTCCTCGGTAGCGCGCCGGAAGTCCTCGGAAGACAACGCCTCCCCCGGGAGCGCCGGCACGGCCGCGTCGCCTCCCACGAACGCGGTCAGCACCCGCTCGAGCCAGCTTGCGCTCACCTTCTCGTCGTGTGCGGCCGCGTCGTCGAAAGACACCTCGAGGCGGTCGGCGACCGCAAGCGGGATCGCCCGGTCGACGAACGGGACGCCCAGCCGCTGGGCCAGGGCCGGGCCGATGACGCTGCCGCCGGCGCCGTATGCGGCCGAGAGCGCGATCAGCTTCGTCACGAGGTAATGATCCCCCGATTCGGGCCGCGTCAAAAGCGTGGATCAGCGCGTGCGCTCGGCGTCCAGCTTGCGCGCGCGAGTGTCCCGCTTGACCCCGAACATCGCCGCGTCGGCGGCGCGTAGCAGCCCGTCCGGGTCATCGGCGTCGATCGGGAACACCGCGCGGCCGATGCTCGCGCCGAGGTGGAGCTGGTGGCCTCCGATCACGAACGGCCGGGTGACGGCGGCGGCCAGCCGGTCGGACACCTGCTCGGCGTCCGCCGGCGCGGTCCCGGAGTCGACCAGCACCGCGAACTCGTCGCCACCGAGCCGGGCGACAGTGTCCTCGACGCGCGTGCACGCCGCCAGGCGCTTGGCCACCGCGACGAGCAGCTGGTCACCGATGTCGTGGCCGAACTCGTCGTTGACCGGCTTGAAGCCGTCGAGATCCATGTACAGCAGCGTCACGGGATGAATCTCCTCGCGCGCGCGACTGATCGCGTCGCGCAGCCGCGGATCTCCCGTGTGCTTGTCGACGAACAGCGGCTCGTGCCTGGGGTCGGCAAGTATCCGGTGAAGCGGGCCGCCCGGTGTGGGCGCCCAGCCGGTGTCCTCGATTGCCTCCCCTTCGGGCGCTTCGCGAGTCGTCACGGCGCGGCGCACCAGCTCGCCGCGCGCGGCGTCCCATAGGTACACGCCCACGCGATCGCAATCGACCACGAGCGGGACCGCGGCCGCCAGCCGGCGGGCGATCTCGGTGCTCGTCCCGGCGGCCGCGAGCGCGCGCGCCAGCGACAGCAGGGCGCTCGACTGCTCCGAGCGCCGCTTGGCCTCCATCAGCGCGGACGCGGCGTCCAGCGCGGTCGCGGCGTAGTGCGCATACACCTCGAACAATTCGCGCTCCTGCGCGAGGAAGCTCTGGCCGGTGCCGCGGAGCGCGAGCAGCCGGCCGTACTCGCGCCGGTTCGAGCGGACCGGAACGACCAGCCACGAGTCCGGATGAGTCGGAGCGCCACGGTGCAGGAGCTCGTCGACGTACTCGGCGACGCCCTCGTCCTCGAATCCCTTGTGGTGGCAATGCAGCTCGCCCGCGGGTCCGACCTTCACCGCCAGCAGGTAGCGGATCGCCCGCACCTCGAGCGCGGCGCGAGCCGTGATCCGGGCCAGCACGTCGTCGAGGTCGTCGGCGGCGATCAGGTCAGACGCGGCGGCGAACACGCTCCACAGGCGCTCCTTCGTCGCGTCGAGCTGGTGCTGGAGCGCGGCGATCTGCTCGGGAGAGCCCTCAGCCGACTCACGCTCGGTGCCCCACCGGATGCGATAGACGCACCGGGGCGCGCCCACGGCCTGGCATTCCTCGTGCTCGACGCGCGCGGCAGCGAGCCCGAACAGGACAGGCCCGGACGTGAGCAGCCCGGACGTCCACGCGCAGTGCTCGGGACTGCGCGGGTATCCGTCGCCCGCGGTCGCGACGATGTCGGCGAAGCCCGGGCCGGCGTCGATGACCGAGAGCTTGGTGACCGTGCTGAACTCGCCGGCACTGGTTGCGATCGCGCGGTAGACGTTCTCCGGAGCGCCGAGCGAGCGCAGCGTGGCCGCGACCTGAGATCCGCTCAGCCTCCGCGCGGCATCCTCGCCGACCGCGCGGGCGAACTGCGGATGGTGGGTGACGAGCGCGCCGGCATTCCACAGTGCGACGGCCTCGTCATAGGCGATCCAGTTGGTGATGTCGGCCAGGTACTCCGGCGTCCGCTCGCTGCCGGCGAGCCTGAGCAGCCGGGCGACCGCCTCGGCACCGCCGGCGGCATAAACCCGGGCGATCAGGACCGCGCTCATCGAGCACGAGAAATGATCTCCCCGGTCGGTTCGTAGAGCGTTGTGGGCGTGCGGGCGCATCATCACCTAGGTATCGGTGACGGGCGTCGCCGCGATGCCGTAGTCGCTCCGGATTGGACGAACGGGTTGGCTGGCGCTGATAGCGTGCGGCACCCGGAAACTTCGATCCCTGGAGCGGCAGATGAGCAGCGCAGACACACAGGGCCTGGTGACCGACATCGCGGGAGTCCGCGAGCGCGCGGGCACGCACATCGGCTACACCGACTGGCAGGAGATGACCCAGTCTCGCGTCGACCAGTTCGCTGACGCGACCGACGACCACCAGTTCATCCACGTCGATGTCGAGCGGGCCAAGCAGACCCCGTTCGGGGGCACGATCGCGCACGGCTTCCTCACCTTGTCGCTGGTAGCACCGGTCAGCCAGCAGGTGATGAAGGTCACCGACGCCATGATGGGCGTCAACTACGGTCTAGACCGGGTTCGCTTCCCGGCGCCGCTCCCCGTCGGCGCGCATTGGCGCGGCGGGATCGAGATCGTCGAGGTGACGGACATCCCCGGTGGGATTCAGATCAAATCGCGGGTCACGATCGAGGTCAAGGATTCAGAGAAGCCGGCCTGCGTGGCCGACTCGCTCGTGCGCTTGTACGGCGGCCAGTGAGCATCGACCTCGACAAGCTGGTTGCGATCGACGTGCACGTTCACGCCGAGCGCAACCACTCAGAGCCCCAGGATCCGGTCACGACCGAGATCCTGGATGCGGCGGCGCGGTATTTCGGGGGAAGCCCGCCGCAGCCGAGCGCGCAGGAGGTCGCCGACTACTACCGCGAGCGGAACATGCTCGCGGTCATCTTCAACGTCGATGACGAGGCCGGGATGGGCCGCAAACGCCTCGGCAGCCACGAAGTCCTCGAGGCCGCCCGCCAGAACCCGGACGTGTTGATCCCGTTCGGGAGCGTCGACCCGCACAAGGGCAAGCTCGCCGTCCGCGAAGCCGCCGAGTTGATCGACGCCGGCGTGCGCGGGTTCAAGTTCCACCCCAACACCCAGGCCTTCTGGCCCAACGACCACGCCTTCTACCGCCTCTATGAGGTGATCGCCCAGGCCGGGCTGATCGCCCTGTTCCACTCCGGCACGACCGGGATCGGCGCCGGCATGCCCGGCGGCGGCGGCGTCCGGCTCAAATACTCAAACCCGATGTGCATCGATGACGTCGCCGCTGATTTCCCAGCGCTCCAGATCATCCTCGCGCACCCCTCCTTCCCCTGGCAGGAAGAAGCGCTCGCGATCGCCGTCCACAAACCCAACGTGTACATCGACCTGTCCGGATGGTCGCCGAAGTACTTCCCCGAGATCCTGATCCAGTACACGAACACCCGCCTCAAACACAAGATGCTGTTCGGCTCGGACTTCCCGCTGCTCACCCCCGACCGGTGGCTCGCCGACTTCGAAAAGCTCCCGATCAAGGACGACGTCCGGCCGCTTGTCCTCAAACAGAACGCGGCCAAGCTCCTCGGCCTCTGACGGCGCCGATGGGCCGCGCCACGCGCGCACCAACCACACATTCCCCCGCGAAGTGCAGAAAAGCGGTGCTTTTTGGCCCACTCCTCGTGCAAGATCAACGCATGAGGTTTTACAAATCTCAGCCTCGGGTATTCGCGCGGCAGCCGGTGTGGCCAATTCGCTTACGAGAAGCGAGCCTGGGCCGCACTGCCTCTCCTCTCCTCCCTCACTCGGCGACAGCCCCAACGGACTGTCGCCGGGTGTCTTAACGGGGCAGGATCGCTTCGGCGTCCCGCTCGGCCAGGCGCTCGATCTCGGCGCGGGCGATAGGGGGAGGTCCCGTTGCGTCATCTCGTGACCGCCTCACAGTGTGGGCCGTCCGCGTCACGGCGCCGGGCAATGGGTATAAAACGCTGCTCATGACCCCCGAAACACATATATCCGTACTTGGCGCCGGCAGCACGATGGGCCTCCCGATGACTCGCAACCTCGCCCGCGCCGGGTTCGCCGTGCGGGCCTGGAACCGGACCCGGGAGAAGGCCACGTCGCTCGAGCAGGACGGCGTCGAGGTGTTCGAATCCCCAGCGCAGGCGGCCGATGGAGCCGGCGTGCTGCTGACGATGCTCTCAGACGCCGATGCGGTGATCGACGCGGCTGAGGACGCTCTCCCGAGCGTGCACGCAGGGACCGTGTGGCTCCAGATGAGCACGATCGGCGAGATCGGCACCGAGCGGTGCGCCGAGCTCGCCACCGCGCATGGGGTCACGCTGTTCGATGCCCCGGTGCTCGGGACCAAGCAGCCTGCCGAGGAGGGCAAGCTCGTGATCCTCGCTTCGGGCCCCGGCGGGGCCGAGGGAGCCGGCGGGGCGGAAGCGGCCAAGAACACCGTCCAACCGATGTTCGATGCTGTCGGACAGAAGACGATGTGGGTCGGCGAGCTCGGCGCCGGCACCTGCCTGAAGCTCGTCGCCAATGCCTGGGTGCTGACGGTGGTCGAGGGGGGCGCGGAGACGATCGCGCTCGCCGAGGGGCTCGGACTTGACCCGTCGCTGCTGTTCGAGGCGATCGACGGCGGCGCGCTCGACCTTCCCTACCTGCGGCTGAAGGGCAAGGCGATCGCCGAACGCAACTTCGAGCCGTCGTTCCGGCTGACGCTGGCGGCCAAAGATGCCCGCCTGATCGAGGAGTCGGCGCAGCGCCGCGAACTCGACGTGCCCCTGTTCAGCACGATCCGCCGGCGGCTGGCCGAAGGCGCCAAGGACCACGGTGACGAGGACATGTGCGCGACGTACTGGACAAGCGCGCCCAGTCAGGACGGCGCCGCCGGGTCTTGACCGCGGTCCGAGCCTCAGGGCGAGTCCGACGCGCGGTCGGCCTCGAGCGCGTCCGCGGGCGAGTCGACGAAGCTCATGAGCTCGGCGACGCGGGTCAGGTCGAGTAGCCGCTGCACCTGCTCGCTCCCCTTCGTGACGACGAACCGCCGGCCCGCTTCGTGCGCGCCCTGCTGGCCCTTGATCAGGACGTGCAGCCCGGTCGAGTCCATGAACGAGAGCCTCCGCAGATCGAGCACGATCACCTCCGCGTCCGAGCCGATCGCGCGGTCGAGCTCCTCCTGGAGCGCGGGACTCGACAAGAGGTCGAGCTCGCCGATCGCCGTCAGCGTGGTCACCCGACCGGTCGTGTGCGTCTCTACGCGAAAGTCGCTCTCCAAGGCTTGCGCCCTTCCCTTCTCCCCGGACCCCTCGCTCTCAGGGCGAGGACAACGCTACCAGGACCAGCGGTGAGCCAGGGGGTGGGCCGAGGAGGCGGGGGCCTTATCCCCGCCGATGGTCGCGGATCGCGACCCGCAGCGTCTCGTGACCGTTGACGTCGCTGACGGTGAGCTCGTCGGCGAGCGAGGCCAGCGACTCGGGGCTGCGCCCGGGCTCGCCGCTGTCGAGGCGGCGGCTCGCGCCCGTGCGCAGCGGGGCCAGCGCGAACTCCAGCAGCTGGTCGTGGGCCCCGAGGGCGACGCTGATTGACGTGCTCTGTGCGGCTCGCTCGGCGTGTGCGCCGAGCGCATCGGTGACCAGGTAGACATCGGCGCAACGGTCGAGTGAGAACCCGGCGCTCGGCGCGAGCGCTCGGCCGAGGCGCCCGAGAACCGGCGCCAGCAACTCGACCGGCGACACCGTCAGGACGACGTCCCCGGAAAGCGCGGACGGAAGGCGTGCCTGCCACACCTGCGGTGGATCGGTCGCCTGGTCCGATGCCGGTGAGGAGCCGGCGCCGGTGCCGGCTGCGCGCCTGAAGCACAACCGCACCTCGGTTCCGCCGTCAGGCGCACGGATGAACTCGGCCCGGTCGGCGACCGCGCTCATCAGGGCGAGGCCGACCTTCAGCCCGTCGTGCTCGGGCGCGGCCTGCCGGATGCCGCGGCCGTAGTCGCGCACCTGGACCTCGAGCCCGTCCCGAGCGAGCGCGAAGTCGACCGAGAACGGCCCGGGGTCGTCACCGTAGGCGTGCTGGATGACGTTGTTGCACGCCTCGCTCACCGCGGTGTTGACGTCCGAGAGCAGCTCGGGGTCGAACCCGAGCGCCTCACCGGCCGCCGTCGACATGCTGCGGACCAGCCGCGCCGACTCGGGTCGGCTGGTCAGCTCAAGGCGGACCCTCGGTGAATCGATCTCTCCGCTCATAGTCCTCGCGCTCCAGCGACGTCGTGATTAAGCAATGGCTACCCAAAGCGCCGGAGAGCAAGCGCCCGAATTCCGACCTCTTGCGCTCTCTCGTGAGCGCGGGTTCCAGATCAGGCGGCGATGGCGGCGGCCTCGAGCCGGATCATCGACCGCCGCAGCAGCCGCGACACGTGCATCTGCGAGCAGCCGATCCGCTGGCTGATCTCGCGCTGCGTGAGGTCTCCGACCAGCCGCAGCCCCAGGACCCGGCGCTCGACATCTGTGAGCGAGGCCCAGCCGGCCGCGAGCATCTGGCGATCCTCGGCGAGCTCGAACCCGCCGTCCTCGCCTCCGAGCGTCTCGCCGAGCACGGACCGGTCGTCGTCCTCGCGTGCGATCGGCGCGTCAAGCGATGCCGGAAGGTAGTTGTGGGCGGCGTCGAGCCCCTCGATCACCTGCTCGGCGGAGCAGGACAGCGCGCGGGCGAGCTCGTCGACCGTCGGCGAACGACCCAGCTGTGCCGACAGCCGCTCGGTCTGCCGGCTCAGCGCGAGCGCTCGCTCCTGCAGCTCGCGCGGGACGTGCACACTCCATCCCTTGTCGCGGAAATGGCGCTTGAGCTCGCCCATGATCGTCGGCGCGGCGTAACTCGTGAACTTCTTGCCCATCCCGGGCTCGAATCGGCTGAGCGCGTTCAGGAGCCCGAGCGATGCGACCTGGACGAGGTCGTCGAGTGGTTCGCGGCTGTGGGCGTAGCGAAGCGCAAGCTTTCGTGCGAACGGGATAAAGCGTTTCACGAGCTCGTCCCGAACGGCGGGGTCTCGATCCCGGTGGTAGACGACGAGCAGCTCGTCGTCGGATAGTCGCGTGAACTCGCGCGCGGCAATAGCGATAACGGACATTCGACCTCCGTTCTGTGCTCTCCAAACGCGAGGTCCGTAGGAGAGTCCGCGGGTTGCGACCCCGTCCGTCCGTCCCGTGCTCGTGCGTACCGAGACGATGCGGCTCCGGGGCCTCACCGCTTCGGCTATTTCGTGATTCTTTCTCCTCGGCGCGTTGCCAAACCCCCCCGAGTGTCCGGATGCGTACTCCTCTGGACCGGATCGATCCCGGCCGAGCGTCTCAGGAGTCGGGCAGAGCGAACGAGCCGCCGTGCCGATCGCCGGTTCCGCGCAGGTCCTCTTCGATCGCCGCCGCGGTCCGCAGGGCCAGCGGCAGGAAGTCGCGGCGGAGCGCGGCCATCGAGGTGCGGCTGGCGTGCACGGACAGGTTCAGCGCGGCGGTTACCGTGCCGGACGAGTTGCGAAGCGGGACCGCCAGCGAGCGCAGTCCCTGCTCGAGCTCCTGGTCGGTGGCCGCGTAGCCCTGCCGTCGAACGCCGGCCAGGAGCGTGCGCAGCGCATCCATGTCCTTGACGGTGTGCGGGGTCAGCGGCACGACGTCGATCCGGTCCAGACGCTCTTCGAGCTCGTCATCGGGCAGGCCAGCGAGCAGGACGCGTCCCATCGAGGTGACGAATGCCGGCAGCCGCGTGCCGACCGCGAGCGTGATGCTCATGATCCGTCGCGTCGGTACGCGGGCGACGTACACGACGTCGGTCTCGTCGAGCACCGAGATCGAGCACGATTCGTTGACCTCGGCGACGAGCGCCTCCATGTGCGGTTGGGCCACCTCGGGGAGGGTGAGGCTCGACAGGTACGCATATCCGAGCTCGAGCACGCGGGGGCGCAGCGAGAAGCGCCCCTGCGAGAAGTTCACGTACCCCAGCTTGACCAGTGTCAGCAGGAAGCGGCGGGCGGCGGCGCGGGTGAGGCCGGTCGAGCGCGCCACCTCGCTGAGCGCAAGCTCGCGGTTCTCGGCGTCGAACGCTCGGATCACCGCGAGACCCCGTTCCAGGGACTGGACGAAGTCTGAGCTCTGAGATGGCTTGTCGGTCATCGGAACACCGTCGCCGGCTCGTTCGGTATGCGAACACTACCGAAATTGGTGCGCAGTAGGATCCGCCCGATGACCGAGGTCAGCGTGCACGCCGCCGCCGGGCCGGGCAACGGGGACCTCCGGCCGGTGGGGGGCATGACGGTCCGCGACGCCGCGTTCGAAGTCATGCGCCGCCACGGTCTGACGACGATCTTCGGCAACCCGGGCTCGACTGAGATCGCGTTCCTGACCGATCTGCCCTCCGACATCCGCTTCGTCCTTGGTTTGCACGAGGGCTCGGTGGTGGGGATGGCGACCGGATACGCGCTGGCGCGGGGAGAGCCGGCGTTCGTCAATCTGCACACGGCCGCAGGGCTGGGCAACGCGATCAACGGGATCGCCAACGCCCGTGACTGCCGGGCGCCGCTCGTGATCGTCGTCGGGCAGCAGGACCGACGCCAGATCGCATTCGAGCCGTTTCTGACCGGGAGAGCGCTCGAGCGACTGGCCGGCGAGTATCCGGTGTGGCGCCAACTACCTGCCCGCGGTCAGGACGTGCCGGGCGCGATCGCGCGCGCCTACCACGAGGCCAAGGCCGCAAGGGGCCCGGCGCTGTTGGTGGTGCCGATGGGCGACTGGCTCGAGCCTGTCGACGAGCTCGCCGCCGGCTCGCCGGCAAGGATCCTGCGTCCGCACTCGGTGGAGCCCTCGCAGGTGCAGGAGCTCGCCGAGATGCTCGCGGGCGCGGAGTCGCCGGCGCTCGTGGTCGGGGCGGTGGGCGAGGGCCAGGAGGGATGGGATGCCGTGATCGAGCTCGCGCAGCGGCTGCGCTGCCCGGTCTGGCAGGAGCCGTTCACCCGCGCGGTCAGCTTCCCGCAGGATCACCCGCTGTTCGCCGGTCATCTGTCGTGGCAGCGCCGCCTCATGCACGACGCGCTGGCGAGCTATGACGTGGTGCTGACGGTGGGGACTAACGCGTTCAGGGCCTACCTGTTCGACGAGCCGGTCGAGCTCGTCGGGCCGGACACGCGCGTCGCGGTGCTCACCGCCGATCAGGCCGAGGCCCACCGCAGCCCGTGCGACGTGGCTGTCGTGGCGCCCGTGGCCGCGGCCTGCCGGGCGCTCGTCGAGCGCCTCCCCGTGCGGCGGTCCGAGCGCGCCGGCAACCCGCCTGAGCCCGTCCGCCGCCCGGCGCCGTTGCCGCCGCCGGCAGCGGGAGAGCCGCTGCGGCCCGGTCATGTGCTCGATGCGCTGGCACAGCGACTGCCCGACGACGTGCTCCTGGTCGAGGAGTGCCCCTCCTCGCAGCCCGAGCTGTATCAGCGGATCCCGATTCGTATTCCGTTTGGCTTCCTCAGCACCGCCAACGGGTGTCTCGGCTTCGGACTGTCGGGCTCGATCGGGCTGCGCATGGGGCTGCCCGACCGTCCGGTCGTCGCCGTGCTCGGCGACGGCTCGACGATGTACGCGATCCAGGCGCTGTGGAGCGCCGCCCGCTACGACGTCGGCGTGCTGCTGATCGTGCTCGCGAACGGGCGCTATGCGGTGATGGACAGTCTCGCCCGCAGGCACGGCGGGGTCGGCGCATGGCCCGGGTTCGAGGCGGTCGACATCGGCGGCATGGCCCGCTCCCTCGGCTGTCCCTCGGTTCGCGTGGAGAACCACGAGGATTTGCTCCGGGTCCTGGACGAGGTGCTGCCGGAGTTGGTCACGCGACGCGAGCCGCTGCTGCTCGAAGCGGTAGTGGGGGAGTAGGCGTGACCGCCACCGGCTCGTCGCGGACCACTCCGGCTGACATCACCGCCCGCGTGCGGGCCAGCTTCGACGGCTGCGCGGATCCCCGCCTGCGCGAGCTGATGCAGGCACTCGTCAGCCATCTGCACGCGTTCGCGGTCGAGGTGGGGCTCACCGAGGAGGAGTGGCGTCAGCTGATCGCCGCCGCCACCGACACCGGCAACATCACCGACGAGCGCCGGCAGGAGTTCATCCTGTGGTCCGACGCGCTCGGTCTGTCGATGTTGGTCGACGCGCTCGAGCACGAGCTTCCCGCCGGCGCGACCGAGTCGACCGTGCTCGGGCCGTTCTACGTGCCCGGGTCGCCGCGGCGCGAGTACGGCGAGAGCATGGTCGTCGAGGCCGGCGCGGGGACGCCGGCATGGGTCTACGGACGGGTGCTCGACACCGACGGCGCGCCGATCGCCGGCGCCGAGCTCGACGTGTGGCAGAACGGCGCCGACATGCTGTACGCGGTGCAGCGGCCCGAGGCCGAGGAGGATCACCTGCGGGGCCGCTACCTGACACGCGACGACGGCAGCTACGCGTTCGTCGCGGTGCGTCCCGTCCCGTACCCGATACCCCACGACGGCCCCGTTGGCCGGATGCTGGCGGCCACCGGCCGCCACCCGTGGCGCCCAGCGCACATCCACATCGTCGTGCGCGCCCCCGGCCACAGGACCGTCACCACCCACGTGTTCGACGCCGCCAGCGAGTATCTCGACTCGGACGCGGTGTTCGCGGTCAAGCCGTCGCTGCTGCGCAGTTTCCGCGAGCGCTTGGCGGACGACCCCGAGCGGCCGGCGGGCGTCGAGGGCGAGTGGGTGTCGCTCGAGAACGACATCGTGCTCGCCGCCGGCGGGGACGGTGGCGCCGTCGTCGACCCGGGCCGCACTGGTTAGGGGATCGCACTGTCCCCCCGCCAGCTTGCAGGGCGCGTTACCATTTCGACCGTGGTCGACAAGATTGTCGACAATCGAGGTAAGATCGCCGCTCGTGTTCGCCCCGAGGATCGCGCCCGCCCTGCGCCTCGCGCCCGCCGCGAGGACCGCGCCCGCCCGGAGGACCGGCTGCGCGACGCGATCGTCGCCGGCCGCTTTCAGCCGAGCGAGCGCCTGGTCGAGGCCGACATCTCGAAGGTGCTCGGCGTCGGGCGCTCGGCCGTCCGGACCGCGCTGGCCCGGCTCGAGCACGAAGGGCTGATCGTCCACGAGCGCCACCGAGGCGCCCGAGTCCGGCTCGTGGACGCCCGCGAGGCGGTCGAGATCCTCGAGGCCCGGGCCGTGCTCGAGGGACTCGCCGCCCGCCAGGCGGCGCTGCGCGCGACGCCGGCCGACGCCGAGGAGCTGAGGCAGATCCTCGGCGAGATGCGCCGCCGCCTTGACGCCGGCGATCTGCTCGCCGCCTCGGACGAGAACGCGGTTCTCCACCGCCGGCTGCTCGAGATCTCCTCGCACGCCACCGCCGAGCGGCTGATCGCGACGCTCAAGTCCCAGCTCGTCCGCTTCCAGTACCGCACGATCATGTTGCCCGGCCGCAGCGAGTGCTCGTTCGGCGAGCACACGGCGATCGTCGACGCGGTCGCCGCCGGCGACCCCGACGCGGCCGAGACGGCGATGCGCGCCCACCTGTCGCACGTGGCCGAGGCGCTGCGAGGGCAGATGGAATGAGCGACTCGCCGTCGGATCGTGCCCGCGACCTGCTGCGCGGCGCGTACGACACCCACATGCACATCTCGCCGGATGTCGTCGAGCGCAAGATCGACGACATCTCACTGGCGCGCAAGTTCGAGGAGCTCGGGATGGCCGGGTTCGTGCTCAAGTCGCACTACGGCTCGACCGCCGAACGCGCGAGCGTCGTGCGCGCCGCCGTGCCGGGCGTCGACGTCCTCGGTGCGATCGCGCTCAATCGGGCGGTCGGCGGCATCAACCCGCTCGCGGTCGAGATCGCGGCGCGCGAGGGCGCCCGCACCGTCTGGCTGCCCACGGTCGACTCCGTCAACGAGTCCCACGAGCGCGAGGCCGCGGCGGGCGCCAAGGTGCCCGTGTGGGTCAAGCTCCAGCTCGACCTGCGCGAGCAGGGGATCGAGATCCCGCCCGTCCCCGTTGTCGACGGCGGTGGGGCCGTGCTCCCCGAGGTGCGGGAGGTGCTGGGGATGATCGCCCGCCACAAGATGCTCCTCGCCACCGGCCATCTGAGCCGGGATGAGATCTTCGCGGTCGTCGAGGCGGCGCTCGAGGAGGGGGTCACGGACATCGTGGTCACCCATCCCGAGTTCCCCTCGCAGAACCTCACGGTGGAGGACCAGCGTGCGCTGGCCGAGCGAGGGGCGCTGCTCGAGCGCTGCTTCACGACGCCCCACACCGGAAAGATCGAATGGGCGCAGTGGCTGGCGAATATTCGCGACGCCGGTCCGGAGAGCTCGGTGCTCTCGACCGACCTCGGTCAGGTCTTCAACCCGCCGGTGGAGGACGGGATGGCGTTGATGGTCGACCGGCTGCTCGACGCGGGCTTCGAGGAGGAGGAGGTGTACGTGATGGCGGTCGTGAACACGCGCATCGTGGCCGGGGTGAAGGGGCAGTGAGCCGCCGGATGATGGTGATCGGCGCTCACTCGGCCGACTTCGTGTGGCGCGCGGGGGGCGCAGTTGCGGTCACGACGGCTAACGGCGGGACCGCGTCGGTGATCGCGCTCTCATACGGCGAGCGCGGCGAATCCGGCGAGCTGTGGAAAGAGGAAGGCCAGACGATCGACAACGTCAAGAAGATCCGCCACGGCGAGGCCGAACGCGCGGCGGCGGCGCTCGGTGCGTCGTTCGATTGCCTGGACCTCGGCGACTATCCGCTCGAGATCGACGGCGACGGGCTGCGCCTGATCTCAGACAGGATCCGCGAGTTCGCTCCCGAGGTGCTGATCACGCATACGGACACCGATCCGTTCAACCCCGACCACCCGATCGCCCATCATGCGGTCGACCGCGCGCGGGGGCTGGCAGCCGGCGCCGGGGTGTCGAGCGCTTTCAAGACGATCTCGCCGCCGGCGCTGTTCCTGTTCGAGCCCCACCAGCCCGAGCTCTGCAACTTCACCCCGACCACGTTCGTCGACATCACGAACGTGATCGAGAAGAAGCTCGCCGCAATGTCGGAGATGAAGGCCCAGAAGTACCTCCAGACCTATTACGCCGAGCGCGCCGACCATCGCGGTAACCACGCCCGGCGCTCGTCGGGGAACGCGGACATCCGGCAGGCGGAGGCGTTCCAACGTGTCACTCCGCAGGTGGTGAGCGAGCTGTGAGCGCTTACGACGAGCTGGCCGAGCTGGGGTCCGCGACCGTGTACGAGGCCGGGGGCCGGCGGGGCTACGTCGACGCCGACCTGCACCAGGTCGTGCCGGGCTCGCGAGTCGCCGGCCCGGCGCGCACCGTGAGATGCGGCCAGGACGACAACCTGATGGCCCACGCCGCGATGGCGTCGGTCGAGCCGGGCGAGGTGCTCGTGTTGACGATGCCCGAGCCGCGGCCGGTCGCGCTGCTCGGCGATCTGCTCGCGACTCAGGCGAAGGTGCAGGGCGCCGCTGCTGTCCTCGTCGACGCGTCGGTCCGCGACGTCGAGGAGCTGGCCGAGCTCGGGTTGCCGATCTGGGCGCGCTGGGTGCGGGTGCGCGGCGCGGCCAAGGACGTCCCCGGCGCGATCGGCGAGCCGGTCGTCGTCGGCGGCGCCACGATCCGGCAGGGCGACGTGCTCGTGCTCGACGCCGACGGAGTCGCGGTCGTCGAGGCCGAGCGCGTTCAGGAGGTCCTTGAGGCCTCGCGCGAGCGCGCCGAGCGGGAGGTGGTCAAGCGCGCGAAGCTGAACGACGGCGCCCTCTCGTATGACCTCGACGGCCTGCGCGATAAGGTCGAGGCGGCGACCTGATCCCCGAGCCCGAGGCCGCGACGTGACTTCCGAGCCTAAGGCGCCGTCGGGCGCCGGCGACAAAGCTCCAATCCACGACGTCGCGCACATCGCGCACGCCGAGCTGCTGACGCCCTACCCCGACGACAGCCTGCGGTTCTTCGTCGACCTGTTCGGGATGCAGATCGAGCACCAGGAGGGGCAGTCGGTGTTCCTGCGGGGGTGGGGTGAGTACCAGCCCTACGGCCTGAAGCTGACCGAGTCCGAGCTGCCCGGTCTAGGTCACACGGGGTTGCGCGCGTGGAGTCCGGAGGCGCTGGAGCGGCGGGTGGCCGCGATCGACGCGACGGCACTGGGCATCGGCTGGAACCAGGGGGACCACGGGCATGGACCCGCTTACGAGTTCCGCGATCCCGACGGCCACCGGTTCGAGCTGTTCTTCGAGCAGGATCGCTACGTGCCGCCCGAGCATCTCCGTCCGCGGCTGAAGAACGTGCCCCAGCGCCATGTCGATCGCGGTGCCTCGGTCAAGCGGTTCGACCACGTCAACGTGCTCGCGAGCGACGTCGCGGCTAACCGCCGCTTCGCTGACGAGCAGCTCGGGTTCCGGACCTACGAGCAGGTCATCAACGACGACGGCTCAGAGCAGGGCGCGTGGATGAGCCTCACGATCGCCGCTCACGAGCTGATCTACACCGCCGACCACGCCGGCGGCAATGGTCGCCTGCACCATCTCGCGTGGTTCGTCGACACTCGCGAGGAGCTGCTGCGCGCCGCCGACCTGTTCCTCGATGCCGACGTGCCGATCGAGGCCGCGCCGTCCAAGCACGCGGTCGCGCAGGGGATGTTCCTGTACGTCTACGAGCCCGGCGGCAACCGCGTCGAGGTCACGACCGGCACCCACTTCATCTTCGACCCGGCCTACGAGCCGGTGATCTGGACCCAGGCCGAACGCGCCCGCGGCCAGGCGTGGGGAGTCAAGACGATCGAGACGTTCCACACCTACGGAACCCCCGACGTCAGCGGCAAGCCCCCCGGCCCGCCGATCCCGCCCACGAGCGAGGTGCCGATGCTGGTGCACGACGTGCACGCATGAGTACACACGTGAGCGAGGACCGCATTCTGATCCGAGAGCTGGTCGAGAACTGGGTCGTGTGGCGCGACGCCGGCGACTGGGACCGGTTCGCCACCGTCTGGCACGACGAGGGCGTGATGATGGCGACCTGGTTCCAGGGCCCGGCCGCCGACTTCATCCGGGTCAGCCGAGAGGGGTTCGAGCGTGGCGTGAACATCCTCCACTTCCTCGGCGGCAACTCGGTCGACGTCGCCGCCAAGGCGCCGCCGCCAGGCGCCGCCGACGATCCGACTATCCCGCCGCCGTCAGGCGCCGCCGACGATCCGACTATCCCGCCGCCGTCAGGCGCCGCCGACAATGCTCATCTTCGCGCGATCTCGCAGACGAAGATGACGATCTCGCAGCGGGCCGACGTCCACGGAGTCTCATGTGATGTGGTCTGCACCGGTCGGTTCTACGACTTCCTCGAGAAGCGCGACGGGCGGTGGGGGATCGTGCTGCGCCAGCCGATCTACGAAAAGGATCGCCTCGATCCGGTCGACCCCGCGGCCACGGTCTCGCTCGACCCCGAGCTGTTAGCTCGCTTCCCGGTCGGTTACCGCCACCTCGCGTACGCGCAGACACAGATCGGATACGACGTCAAGCGGGACATGCCCGGACTGGTCGGCCCGGGCGTCGACCGTCTCTATCGCCGCGGGGCCGAGTGGCTCGCCGGCGGAGAGATCGGCGATCCGCTGCAGACGGTCGATTGATCCGCCCGCGCATCCGGCGGCCACGGTCCTCTGTGCTGCTGGTCATCGGCATGGTGCTCGTTGCCGCGAACCTCCGTCCCGCTGCGGCCGGCGTCGGTCCTCTGATCGACCGGATCCAGTCGGACACGGGCCTGTCCAACGCGGGCGCCGACGTGCTCGTCGCGCTGCCCGTGCTGTGCTTCGGTGCGCTCGCTCCGCTGGCCCCCGCGCTGGCCGGGCGGTTCGGGGCACGACCGACGCTCGCCGGCGCGCTTGCCCTGCTCCTGCTCGGCCTGTTGGTCCGGCTGCTGCCCGGCCTCGGGTTCCTGTTCGTCGGCACGGCGCTGGCCGGAACCGCGATTGCGGTTGGGAACGTGCTGCTGCCGGTCCTGGTCCGGGGGAACTTCCCCGAACGAGTCGGCCTCGTCACCGGGATGTACAGCACCACGCTGATCGGCTTCGCCGCGCTGGCCGCGGGCGTGTCCGTGCCGGTCGCCAACGCGTTCGGCGGCGGCTGGCGCCCGGGGCTCGCGATCTGGGCCATCCCCGCGGCGGTCGCGCTGCTCGTGTGGGCGCCGCAACTCGCGCGCCGGCAGCCCGCCGGCGGCGCACCACGGGATCAGGTGGCGGGCGCGCGGTCGCTGTTGCACGACAAGGTCGCGTGGGCGGTCACGATGTTCTTCGCGATCCAGTCGGCCGGGTTCTACGCGACCCTCGCCTGGCTGCCGAGCGTGTTTCACAGCCACGGGGCCAGCAGCGCCAGGGCGGGCCTGCTGCTCAGCATCGCCCTGATCGTGGGCCTGATCCCCGCGATCACGGTGCCGACGATGGCAGCCCGCGCGCGCGATCAGCGCGCTTTCGTGTGGGCGTTCGTGGCCTGCATCGCCGCCGGGTGGATCGGGGTGATCGTGGCGCCGATGTGGGCGCCCTACCTGTGGGTTGTGCTGCTCGGCTTCGGCCAGAACGCGGCGTTCCCGCTCGCACTGACCCTAATCGTGCTGCGCGGCGGCACGGTCACGAGCACCTCCGGCCTGTCGACGCTCGTACAGACGGTCGGGTACCTGATCGCCGCGATGGCTCCATTCGCGATCGGCGCGATTCACGGCCTCACCGGCTCGTGGACGCCGGCGCTGTTCGTCCTGCTGGCGCTACTTATCCCGCAGCTGATCATCGGCTTGGCGGCGGCACGCGACCGGCTCGTCGTCCCGGCCGGCGCGGCCGGGGTGCCGGCGCTCGACCGCGCCTGACCCCGATCACGCGTGCGGAGTCGCGCCACCCCTGCCCGGCCCAGGTGCCCGCCGTTTGCCGTTCCCTCACGCAACCGGGCCGTGCGCGGGTTGCGGGAGCGTCGTCGACCGCGGGTCGCCGGAGCGCGTCGTCGACCGCGGGTTGCGGGAGCGCGTCGTCGACCGCGGTCACAGGCCCGGGGTGAGCCAGCCGACGGTCAGGGAGCCGCTCTCGGGCTCGCCGCCGCGCCGCCGCGCCACCGCCCTGCCCGCCGCCCCGATCCCCGCTGTGATTGGCTATTGCGCTATCAACCTTCTTGGTATAGTTCGGCATGTGACCCGTTGTTCTTATCGCGAACACGGTCGGGGCCGTTGATGGCGGAGATTATGGCGCTCTCGGACGCCGTCGAGACGCTCGTGAGCGACGGCGATTCGGTCGCGCTCGAAGGGTTTACGCACCTGATCCCGTTCTCCGCCGGCCACGAGATAATCCGGCAGGGCCGGCGCGAGCTCGAGCTGATCCGGATGACCCCCGATCTGCTGTACGACCAGATGATCGGGATGGGGTTGGCGCGGCGGCTGGTGTTCTCCTACGGCGGGAACCCCGGCGTGGGCGGGCTGCATCGCTTCCGCGACGCGATCGAGAACGACTGGCCCCGGCCGATCGAGATCGAGGAGCACAGCCACGCGGGGATGGCCAATCGCTACGCGGCGGGCGCCGCCGACTTACCCTGCGCGGTTATGCGCGGTTACGTGGGAACCGATCTGATGTCGCACACCACCGTGGCGTCGATCACCTGTCCGTTCACCGGCGAGCGGCTGACGGCGGTGCCGGCGCTGCGCCCCGACGTGGCGATCGTCCATGCCCAGGAGGCCGACCGCGACGGGAACGTGCAGCTGTGGGGAATCCCCGGCGTGCAGAAGGAGGCGGTCCTGGCCGCGGAGCGCTCGCTGGTAACGGTCGAGCGGATCGTCGACGAGCTCGAGCCACGTCCCGGCGGGATCACGATTCCCGGCTGGGTGATCGGCGTGGTGGCCGAGGCGCCCGGCGGCTCTCGTCCCTCGTACAGCCTGGGCATCACCGACCGCGACAACGACTTCTACAAGTTCTGGGACAAGATGAGCCGCAGCCGCGACGACTTCACCGAGTGGATGAACGCGAACGTCCTCGCCGACAACGAGGCGGCTGCTACATGACCGTGCAGGACCCAACCACCGAGGCTCAGCAGGCGAGCGCCGGCGAGATCCAGACGATCGTCGCCGCGCGCCGGCTCCGCCACACTCGCACGGTGTTCATCGGCGTCGGCCGTCCCAGCACCGCCGCGATCCTCGCGCGCATGGTCCACAACCCCGATCTCGTGCTCGTGTACGAGTCGGGGACGATCGGCGCCAAGCCGTTCCGCATCCCCCTGTCGATCGGCGACGGCGAGCTCGCGCTGACCGCCGACTCGGTCGTCTCGGTGCCGGAGATGTTCAACTACTGGATCGGACCGGGTCGGATCGACGTCGCGTTCCTCGGCGCCGCCCAGATCGACCCGCACGCGAACCTCAACTCGACCGTGATCGGCGACTACGAGCACCCCAAGACGCGCCTGCCGGGCGCCGGCGGCGCTCCCGAGATAGCGGCGAGCTGCGGTGAGGTGATCGTGATCGCGCCGCACGCCAAGCGCACGTTCGTCGAGAAGCTCGACTTCTGCACGACCGTCGGCCACGGCGACGGGGCGGGAGGGCCGGTTACCCGTGAGAGCCTCGGCTTCCGCGGGAAAGGCCCGACCGCGGTGATCACCGACCTCGGCGTGCTCGAGCCCGACCCCGAGACCAAGCGGCTCGTGCTCACCCAGATCCACCCGGGGGTCGATGTCGACCAGGTCCGCGAGGCCACCGGCTGGGACCTCCAGGTCGCGAGCGAGCTCCAGAGCACCGAGCCGGCGACCGCTGAGGAGCTCGCGGCGCTGCGGGAGCTGGTCGACCGGTGAGTGCCGCCTACGTCATCGATGCCGTGCGCGCGCCGTTCGGACGCTACGGCGGCGGGCTGGCCAAGGTCCGCCCCGACGACCTCGCGGCCCACGTCGTCAGGGCGCTGCTCGACCGCGCGCCGAACCTCGACCCCGAGCGGGTCGACGAGGTCCTGTTCGGCGACGCCAACCAGGCCGGCGAGGACAACCGCAACGTCGCCCGGATGGCCTGGCTGTTGAACGGCTTGCCGACGAGCATTCCCGGTTCCACGATCAACCGTCTGTGCGGCTCGAGTCTCGACGCGACGATGCAGGCAAGCCGGATGATCGAAACCGGCGAGGCGTCGATCGTGCTCGTCGGCGGGGTCGAGTCGATGAGCCGGGCGCCGTGGATTCTGCTCAAGCCCGAGCGGGCGTTCCCCGCGGCCCAGGAGCAGCTGTACTCGAGCACGCTGGGATGGCGCATGGTCAACCCGAACATGCCTGAGCAGTGGACGATCTCGCTCGGTGCGAGCGCCGAGAAGCTCGCGGACATCTACAAGATCTCGCGTGAGGCCCAGGACGAGTTCGCGCTCCGCAGCCACCAGAACGCGCAGGCCGCATGGGACAGTGGGTTCTACGGCGAGTGGGTGGTCCCGGTGCCGGACACCGAGCTCGAGCGCGACGAGACCATACGAGCGGACACCTCGCTCGAGAAGCTCGCGAAGCTGAAGCCGGCGTTCGCGAAGGACGGCACGGTCACCGCCGGCAATTCATCTCCGCTGAACGACGGCGCCGGCGCGGCCCTGATCGCTGACGAGAAGGGCGCCGAGATCGCCGGCCGCGAGCCGATCGCGCGGATCGTCTCGCGCGGGGCGGCCGGGGTCGATCCGGATGTGTTCGGGATCGCTCCCGTGAAAGCGGCCAACATCGCGCTCGAGCGCGCCGGCATCACCTGGGAGGACGTCTCAGTTGTCGAGTTGAACGAGGCGTTCGCCTCGCAATGCCTGGCCGACATCGGTGAATGGAAGGGGTTGGATCCTGACAAGGTGAACCCGAACGGTGGCGCAATTGCACTAGGTCATCCGCTCGGGGCCTCAGGCGTCCGTATCCTGGGGTCGCTCGCTCACGAGTTGCGACGCCGCGGCGGCGGCTACGGAGTCGCCGCTCTGTGCATCGGTGTCGGTCAAGGCCTGGCAGTCGTACTGGAGGCATAGAGATCACATGACCGAGGAGCTTCAGACCGAGCCCCGCGAGGAGCGACAGATCTACGACCCGATCGGAGAGACTCCGACGAGCTACCTGCGGGAGCCCGACGGCGCTCATCCGCCGCTCGACTACCCCGGCTACAAGTCGACGACGCTGCGCCACCCAAAGCAGCCGCTCGTCTTCCTGCCGCAGATGATCACCGAGATCACCGGGCCACAGCTCGGACCGGTGCTCATGGGCGAAACCGACAGCGACCTGACGGTCCAGCACGCCGGCGAGCCGATCGGCGAGCGGATCGTCGTCTCCGGCCGCGTGTTCGACACCGAGGGCAAGCCGCTGCGCGGGACGCTCGTCGAGATCTGGCAGGCGAATGCCGCCGGGCGCTACAAGCACCGCTGGGATCGCTGGCCGGCGCCACTGGACCCGAACTTCAACGGGGCCGGGCGCTGCATCACCGACGACGACGGCCGCTACCGGTTCACGACGATCCGACCAGGGCCGTATCCGTGGGGCAATCACTACAACGCGTGGCGGCCGGCCCACATCCACTTCTCGTTGCTCGGCCGGGCGTTCACCCAGCGACTGGTGACGCAGATGTACTTCCCCGGCGACCCGTTCTTCCCGTATGACCCGATCTTCAACTCGGTCCGCGACGCGCGCGCCCGCGAGCGGATGATCTCGAGCTTCTCGATCCACGACACCGTCCCGAACTGGGCGCAGGCGTTCGAATGGGACATCTACCTCCGCGGACCCGGCTCGACGCCGTTCGAGGAGGAGCATTGATCTTCGAGACGACACCCTCGCAGACGGTCGGCCCGTATTTCGCGATCGGGCTGCCGTTCGACGTCGGGCCGTTCGCGGTGGCCGACGGAACGCCGGGAGCGATCCACATCGCCGGCACGATCTACGACGGCGCCGGCGTCCCGATCCCCGACTTCCTGCTCGAGACCTGGCAGGCCGACCCGGACGGGAACTTCGCCGACATGTATGGGTACGGCGGCCCGTCCGCGATCGACGGGTTCCGCGGCTTTGCCCGCTACGGCGTCGAGGACGGCGACGGGACGTTCGACATCGTGACCGTCAAGCCCGGCCAGGTCCCCGGCCTCGCCGGCACCACGCAGGCGCCCCACATCGACGTGTCGGTGTTCGCCCGCGGGATGCTCCACCGATCGGTCAGCCGGATCTACTTCGCGGACGAGCCCGCGGCCAACGCCGGCGATCCCGTGCTCGCGCGGGTTCCCGTCGAGCGCCGCGCGACGCTGCTCGCCGAGCCCTCGGGCGGCGGCTACCAGTTCGACATCCGCTTCCAGGGGCCGCACGAGACGGTGTTCTTCGCGGTCTGAGTGCCGGCGCTCGGGGAGAAACCCCGTCTATGTGGGGGTTTCTTCCCAAGATCGACCGGTCCGCGTTCCGCACGGCGCCGATGTGGAACGCGGCGCAAGGGCGGCTCCGGCGGCGGAACGTGGGCCGAGGAAGACGGCGGACGCGGCTCACGGCACCCGCATCCCCATCAACCGCAGGTAGCGCGTCACCGCCTCGGCCCGGTTGGCCGCGTGCAGCTTGCGCAGGATGCTGTTGACGTGGAACTTGACCGTGCCGCCCGAGATCACGAGCGCGTCGGCGACCGCGCGGTTGGTGGCGCCGTCGGCGAGCAGGCGCAGGACGTCGAGCTCGCGGCGGGTGAGCAGCCCCTCGAACACGACGCGGTCGTCGCGACCCCGGCCCGGCGACGAGGACTCCGGGAGCGGGAGCGGCGGGGACATCGGCGCGTGATCCCCCGCCCCGGCCGACAACGTCACCGGCGCGTCGGTCAGCTCGCTCGAGCGCGCGCCGAACCAGTCGAGGAACTGGCGCATCTGGTCGCGTTCGTCGCGCAGCGTGCGCCGCAGGCTGGTGCTCTCGTACGCCTGAGCGAGCCCGGTGGCGAACTCCCACAGCACGTCGCGGTCGACCACCTCGAGCGACTGTCGCGGGCCTCGGTCGGCGTGTATCACGCCCGCCACGTGGGGGCCGACGAGCAGCGGCGCCGCCGCGTACGAGTGCCACTCCATCAGCTCCGCGGTGTGGCGATCGACGCGGGGGTGCACTTGCGCGTCGACCACGATCGTGGCCCGGCGCCGGCGCAGTAGCTCGGTCTCGATCAGCGTGTGCTCGAGCCGTAGCGGGTTGGCCTGGAGCTGCGTGAGCGTCGTCGCGGCGGCTCGGTCCTGGCCGGCGAAATGCGCGGCCTCGGCGACCATCCTCCCGCCCTTGACCAGGCTGAGGATCGCGCGCTCGAACACTGATCCCGCACACAACGCCGCCGGCGCCCGCAACAGCATCTCCCGCGGCGAGGTGACCTCGCGCAGCTCGCCGATCGCCTCCTGGACGCGCTCGAGCGCGTCGAATCGCGCCTCGAACCGCTGGCGCAGCCGCTCGAGCGCCGCCTCTTGCTCCTCGATTGCGCCGCTTTGGAGCTCGAGCTCGGGAAGCCGGGACCGGAGCCCAGCTATCAGGGCTCGCAGCGCCTCGAGATCGAACGCCCCGCTATCGCCCTTGACATCGCCACCGGCTGGCAGCCCGAGCAGCTCGCGCGCCTGCACCGTCGCGTCCTCCAAGCGCCGGTGGAGCTGCTCGCCGAGCGGACCCGAGAACACCTGCGGAAAAGCGTCCGTCGCGCTCATCCCACAGATGCCCCGCCGGCGCGCGCGTACCGCGACACCGCGTCGGCACGGCTGGTCGCCCCCAGCTTTCGCAGGATGTTCTTCACGTGGTATTTGATCGTCCCCTCGCGGACCACGAGCGTGCGCGCGATCTCGAGGTTGGTCTGGCCTCGCGCCAATAGCCGCAGGACCTCAAGCTCCCGCGCGGTCAGCGCGTCGGCCAGCCCCGAATCGGGCGCGCCGGCGAGCGGACTGTCCTCGCCGGCGTCGGTGGACAGCTGACCGAGACGAGTGCTCATCCACTCGACCGCCGAGCGCAGCTCGTGGTGGTGGCGCCTGAGCATCTCCCGGAGCACCGCCCGCTCGAACACTCCTGCCAGCCCCTCGGCGTAGCGCGACGCGACCTCGGCGTCGAGCGCGTCCAGCCGGCGGCCGCTCGCAGCGGCGTCCGCATGCACCAATCCCACCGCCTTGCCCTGCACGACGAGCGCCGCGACCAAGTAGCTGTCCCAGCCGAGGACGTCGCTCAACCGCTTGGCCCCACGCGAGCGCGCCACCCGCGCGTGAACGACCTCGGTCCGCTGCCCGCGCGCGACCTCGTCCTCGACCAGCGGGTACTCGAGCCGGATCGGCGAGTCGCGCAGCTCCTCGAGCGCGGCGGCGGCGCCGGCGATGTCGTCCTCGCTCCAGATCGCCCGCACGTGCAGGCTGTCCCCGAGGACCTCGCCGACCACCACCCGATCGAACGCGGAGCTCGTCCCGAGCTCATCCGCGGCTCGGTCGAGGATTCCCTGCGGCGAGCCGATCTCGCCGAGGCGCCGGACGGCGTCCGCCACCCGCTCGAGCGCATCCGAGCGCCGGACGTAGTCGGCCTCGACGATCTCGCGCTCGAGCGCGAGCAACTCGACGAGCACGCGCTGGACGGTTGCCACGTCAGCGCCGGCCCGGCGTCGAGAGGCGAAAACGACTTAGGAGTGCAGGAACGCAGTCGGGCGCGTGCGCTCTAGCAACGCGTACCGGCAGGCGGCATCGTGCCCGACGCAGCTGATCCCGAACGGCCGCCCCGCGCTCTCGATCGCCAGCCATGCTTCGCCGGCGCGCGCGCTCGGCACTAGCGCCAGCGCGCGGCGGTCGGACTGGAGCAGCCACGACGCGGGGATATCCGCGACCTGACCGTGTAGGAACGGCGCCACCGCGCGCGGATCGCCCGACTCGCCGAACGCTCCCAGCGCTCGCAGGACCTTGTCCGCGTTGCGGCCGAGCAATCCGATCGCGGCCAACTCCGCGGAGGCGTCCCGCACTGTTGTCGTCATATACCGGACCGCGTCCGCCCGCATGCGCTCGCGTAGCCGCGAGCCGGTGTCCGGGTCGGACAGCACGATCACCCGTCCCGGGGCGTCGCCGCACCACCACGCGTTGCCGGCGCTCAGCACGCCGCCCGGCGCCACCGCGTCGCCGACCAGTCGCGACGTCAGCGCCGCGAGCTGCGCGGGCGGCGCCTCGAGCACGAGCTTGGAGAGCTCGGAGCGGTCGACCAGGCCAACGGCTCCGACGCACACGGCGAGCTCGGCTGCGGCCGACCCGAAATTGATCGTGACCGGTCGCCCGTCGCGAGTCGCGAGCACAGCGCCCGCTCGCTGCAGAACCACATCGAGCGGCGCAGCGGCACCATCGGATCGGGCAATCGCCGACACGGGGCAAAAGGTACCGACGGCTGTGCCGCCCCGCCCTGCTCTTAACTCCTAAATTGCCTATCCAATAGAGCGGGACGCACACGGGTGCCTCGGGCGAAACTCGCCAGCCTAGTCTTCAGACCCTCTCTAAAGTCTAGGGTAATCCGGCGCTGCGAGGGTGGCGAACCGCCAGGCCGGTAGGCAAGCTGTGACGGTTCGCCGGCGACGCGGCACGGAGGAGATCTACATGAGCACGCACGTGACCCCATCGGTAATCGCGGCGAGCGAGGGCCGCTATGCCCGCCTCGCGAAGCTGATCGCCACCGACAACCCGGTGATCATGGACGGCGCCACCGGCACCGAGCTGATCCGCGTCGCCGGCGAGCGGCCCGAGCTCGAGGAACACCTGTGGGGCCTGACCGCGATCCTCGAATCCCCGGCCGCCGTCAAGGCCGTCCATCGCCACTACGTCGAGGTTGGGTGCGACGTGATCTGCACCGACACCTGGGGCCTCGCGACGGCACTGCGCAGTGGCCACGAGAAGATGTGGGAGACGAGCGAGCCGGTCCACTGGATGGACCTCGCGCGTCGTGGCGTTCGCCTCGCCCGCGAAGCCGCGGCCGAGGCCGGCCGGGCCGACGAGGTCGCGGTCGCGTTCAGCATCAACGGCGACGTCGACACCCCCGACGGCCGCGAGACGATCCGCCTGCTCGCCCGGGCGTTCGAGCACGACCCGCCCGACCTGATCCTGGTCGAGACGCTGACGCTCGTGCGCTCCTCGACGTACGCCACCGTCGAAGCCCTGCTCGACACCGGCCTGCCCGTGTGGCTCAGCTTCCGCCGCTGCCGACACGGTGTGTGCGGCGTCTACGGCGAGCACTGGGGTGGCCCCGAGGGCGACGCGTTCGGGCGCGCGGCCCGCCGCTTCGAGGAGATGGGCGTCGGCGCGCTCGCGATCAACTGCCTGCCGCCCGATCACGTCACCGGCATGCTGGGCTGGCTGCGGGACTTCACCGACCTGCCGCTCGGCGTCTACCCCAACCTCGGCTACCTCTCAGAGGCCGGCTGGCGTCACGAGCCCGGTGTCCGCGACGAGGAGTATGCGGAGCTCGCGGTCCGCTGGCGCGAGGAGGGGGCGCAGATCATCGGCGGCTGCTGCGGCGTGGGCCCGGCCCAGATCGCCGCCGCCCGAGCGGCGCTCGAGGACACCAAGCCCGGCCACGCGCGCCCCGACGTCCTTCCGGACGAAGGCGCGAGCGCGATCTCGCTCGAGGGGCGCGCGCCGGCGGCGCACTGGACCGACTCGCGCGGGCGGCCGATGTTCCCGCTCGACTTCCCGGACATCACCGTGGAGCCGGACGTGTTCGCGCCGACGCAGGGGAGCTTCCTCGTATGGAAGTACTTCTACCGCGAGGCGATCGGCGCACACCAGCGCTGCCTGGACATCGGCTGCGGCACCGGGCTGCTCGCGGTCCAGCTGGCCCGCAACGGCGCCGCCCATGTCCACGGCATCGACATCAACGCGGCGGCGGTCAAGAACACGATGGCCAACGCGTTCCGCAACGGCGTCGCCGACCGCGTCAGCGCCGGCGTGCAGGACCTGTACCCGTGGGTACCCGAGGAGCGCTACGACGTGATCGTCGCCAGCCTGTATCAGACCCCGGTCGACCCCTTCGAGCCGGTCGTCTCGCACCGGCCGCTCGACTACTGGGGGCGCGGCTTGATCGACCACCTGCTGCGGATGCTGCCCGAGGCCCTCGCGGACGACGGCACCGCATATGTGATGCAACTGTCTATCATCGGCGAGCGGCGAACCACGCAGCTGCTGGACCGCCTGGGCTATCAGGCTCGTGTCGTGGACTTCGGCTTGTTCGAGTTCACCGAGCTGTTCGAAGACGCGCGGGACCAGATTGAGCGCGTCGAGGAACTCTCGGACGCGTACCACCTGAAGCTCGGCGCGACGGATGTTATGGCCGCCTATCTACTCGAGATCACCCGTAAGGACAAGGAAAGTAGAAAACCATGACCTACGCCGACAACGAGTACCTGTTCACGTCCGAGTCTGTGACCGAGGGCCACCCTGACAAGGTCGCTGACCAGATCTCCGACGGCGTGCTCGACGCGGTGCTGCGCGACGACCCGAATGGCCGCGTGGCCTGCGAGACGCTCGTGAACACCGGCCTCGTCGTGGTTTCCGGCGAGATCACAACGACGACGTACGTGGACATTCCGGAGGTCGCGCGGGAGACGATCAAGCGGATCGGCTACACGAACGCCGAGTTCGGCTTCGACTACCACACGTGCGCGGTGATCAACGCGATCGACAAGCAGTCGCCCGACATCGCCCAGGGCGTGGATCAGGCGTACGAGACGCGCACCAACACTCACACGACGAACGGCGACGAGCTCGACCTGGCCGGCGCCGGCGATCAGGGGATGATGTTCGGGTACGCGTCGAACGAGACCGAGGAGCTGATGCCGCTGCCGATCTCGCTCGCGCACAAGCTGGCCAAGCGGCTCGCGGACGTGCGCCGTGCCGAGATCCTGCCCTACCTCCGTCCGGACGGGAAGACGCAGGTGACCGTGCGCTATGTCGACGGCCGCCCCGTCGAGGTCGAGAAGGTCCTGATCTCGACCCAGCACCGCGACGGCGCCGAGTCGCTGCTCAAGGAGGACCTGTGGGAGCACGTCGTCGAGCCCGAGATGCCCGATGACCTGTTCGACCCCAAGAAGCTCCGCCGCAACCTGCTCGTGAATCCGACGGGCCGGTTCGTGATCGGTGGGCCGATGGGCGACTGCGGTCTCACGGGCCGGAAGATCATCGTCGACACCTACGGCGGTATGGCCCGTCACGGCGGCGGCGCGTTCAGCGGCAAGGATCCGTCGAAGGTCGACCGCAGCGCCGCATACGCGGCCCGGTACGTCGCCAAGAACGTGGTCGCCGCCGGTCTCGCCGACCGCGCCGAGCTTCAGGTCGCGTACGCGATCGGCGTCGCCCACCCCGTATCCACGATGATCGAGACGTTCGGCACCGAGAAGGTCCCCCGGTCGAGGATCCTCGAGCTGATCAACGAGTACTTCGATCTGCGCCCAGGCGCGTTTCGCCAGTACCTGCGGCTGCACCGGCCGATCTATCAGAAGACCGCGGCGTACGGACACTTCGGCCGCGACGACAACGATTTCACCTGGGAGCGGACCGACAAGGCAGCTGCGCTCCGCGAGGCCGCCGGACTCGGCGCCGCCGAGGCGCTCCGCGCGTGAGCATCACAGTCGTCGGCTCGGTCGCGTTCGACGCGGTCAAGACGCCCTTCGGCGAGCGCGAGCGGATGCTCGGTGGCGCCGCCACTCACTTCGCGCTCGCGGCCTCGTTCTTCGACCAGGTGCACGTGGTCGGCCGCGTCGGCGCGGACTTCGGTGACGAGGACCTGGCGGTGCTCGCCACGCGCGGCACGAACATCGACGACGTCGAGCGCGTGCCGGACGGCAAGACGTTCTTCTGGGCGGGCGAGTACGGCTGGGACCTCAACTCCCGCGAGACCCTCGACACCCAGCTCAACGTGTTCGAGGACTTCCAGCCCCGCCTGTCCGCGCCCTCGCGCGACTGCGACGTGCTGTTCCTGGCCAACATCCAGCCCGAGCTCCAGCTGAGCGTGCTCGAGCAGTGCGGCCAGACTCGGTTCGTCGCGATGGACTCGATGAACCTGTGGATCGATATCGCCCGCGACGCGCTGCTGGACGTGATCCGTCGCGTCGACTGCGTGATCCTCAACGACGCCGAGCTCCGCCAGCTGACCGGCCGGCCGAGCATCCTCGCGGCGGCGCGCGAGGTGCTGTCGATGGGCCCGTCGTCGGTCGTGTCCAAGCAGGGCGAATACGGTGCCGCGCTGATCACCGAGGATCACTTCTTCGCGGTTCCCGCGTATCCGCTCGAGACCGTCGTCGACCCGACCGGCGCCGGCGACACGTTTGCCGGCGGGTTCGTCGGCTATCTCGCCCGCCACGTCGACAAGCCGCTCACCGACCCCGTGATGCGCCATGCGATGGCGTACGGGACGGCGCTCGCGTCGTTCAGCGTCGAGGAGTTCGGCACCGAGCGCACCGAGCGGCTGACCGCCGGCGAGGTCGACGCCCGCGTCGAGGACCTGCGGCATATCACGCAGTTCGAGCACTCGCCGGCGCCTCTCGAGACGTCGTGATCAGTGGCGCCGTCGCTGCTGCGCCTGCTGATCTCGTGCCCTGACCGACCGGGCATCGTCGCGGGCGTCTCGCGCTTCCTGTACGAGTCCGGGGCGAACATCGTCCGCTCGGATCAGTACTCGACCGACCCCGAGGGGGGCACGTTCTTCCTGCGGATGGAGTTCGCGCTGGCGCCCGAGAAGCGGGACGGGCTCGGCGAGCGGTTCGGCCTGAAGGTCGCCGAGCCGCTCGGGATGACCTGGCGGCTGTGGGACGCAGCGCGGCTCAAGCGCATCGCGGTGCTGGTGTCGCGCTACGACCACTGCCTGCTCGACCTGCTGTGGCGCTGGCGCCGCGGCGAGCTCGAGGGGCAGATCGTGCTGGTCGCCTCCAACCACCCCGACCTGCGCGGGGACGTCGAGCTGTTCGACGTGCCCTACCACCACGTCCCGGTCGACCCCGACCGGAAGCCCGAGGCCGAGGCGAAGCTGCTCGAGCTGCTCGACGGCGAGTGCGAGCTCGTGGTGCTGGCGCGCTACATGCAGATCCTGTCCGGCGAGTTCCTCGAGCGTCTCGCGGTGCCGGTGATCAACATCCACCACTCGTTCCTGCCGGCGTTCGCCGGCGCGAACCCCCACGCCCGCGCCAAGGCGAGAGGCGTCAAGCTCGTCGGCGCCACCGCCCACTACGTGACCGAGGAGCTCGACGCCGGCCCGATCATCGAGCAGGACGTGATGCGGGTCAGTCACCGTGACGACGTCGCCACGCTCGCCCAGGTCGGCGCCGACGTCGAGCGCACGGTGCTGGCGCGAGCGGTGCAGGCCCACTGCGAGGACCGCGTTCTCCGCCACGGCAATACGACCGTCGTCTTCTAGTCCGTGGCCGCCCCGCAAATACGCTCACTCGGGGACTGCCACTAGACGCGACCGCGACCCGGCTGCTCGGCCAGGATCGTCGTCCCCGAGTGAGCGGTCGCCCGATGGCGCACGCTCGTCCGGGGGCGGGGCAGGTGCGTCGCCAGCCCGGCCGCGACCGCGGGCGTGAGCTGCACGCCGACGAGCGCCGCGCTCCGCCGGGGCATCGTCAGCACGTAGCCGCCCGCGCCACGCGTGATCGTCTCGATGTGCCGCGCCCCTACCCAGGTGCCGTCGGGTCCGAGTCGCTGGCCGTCGAGCGTCTCGCCGGTGGTCGCGCTCGCCGACGGCGCGAGCAGCCGCTGAACGGTCGCCGGGCCGGTGGCCGGCAGGCGCAGCTCGACCCGCACCGTGCGGTTGCTCTTGTCGAGCACGAGCACGTGGAGCATCCCGCCTCCCACGCGCACGGCCCATGCGCTCACGTTCAGTGAGCGAGCGTGGGCCATGTGGAGCCGGACCAGGCGCGCATCGGAGCCCAGCGTCCGCTCGAACATCAGCAGCCCGTACAGCAGCGGTCGGGGCGTGAGGCCGTGGCGCGTCAGCGAGAACGGCGCGTTGATCGCGTATGCGCGCACATGCAGGTTGACGCCGTCGACCCCGGCGCGCATCAGCGTGAACAGCGCGTCGGGCGCCCACAGCGCGGTCGCGAACGTGTTGCTGACGCCGGCCTTGCCTCCGCAGGTGACCGAGTTGAGCTCGGTCAGGCGGAACTTCAGGCCGGCGTGGTGCGCGACCGCGACGGCGCCGGCGATGTCCTGAGTGAGCCCGCCCGAGGCCTGCCAGCTGAGCAGGCGCGCGACCGTCGGGTAGCTCGCGTTCGACTTGTGCTTGATGCACGCCGAGTACGGATACAGGTGCCCGCTCACGGCCCCGAGCTCGGGGCGCTCGTCGGCGATCAGCGTCTTGATCCACGGCAGGCTGACCTTCGGGTGCGCCACCGCCGGCCCGATCAGCGGCACGTCGGGCGCGCCCTCGCCGAGCACGCGCGCGTAGTCATAGAAGTCGTCGACGTAGCTGTCCGGGGTCAGCTCGAGCGGCAGCGGCCGGGCCTCGAGCGGCGAGCGCGCGATCGTCGCCATCCAATATGACCGGGTGTAGAGGTCGGGCTCGTTGCCGACCTCGAAGCCGATGATGCTGCCGCGCGGCAGCGACGTCTCGGCCGCGCGCGCCCAGGTTGCGGCGGTCAGCGGCGTGTCGGTGACGAGGTTGAGGTCGACGATCAACCGGACGCGATCGCGCTCGACGAGGCTTCGCAGCCGCGCCAGGTACGCAGGGGTCAGCGCGAACGCCCATCCCGGCATCCTCCGAGCCTTCGGGGCCCAGAACGAATGGTCGGCGGAATCGCCGCCGATCCGGAGCACGAGCGGCCCGTCGCCCGGCACGTGCAGCATCGACAACACGCGCTCGAACACCGGCATGTCGCGCTCGAACAGGGGCAGCGCCCAGTACTCCGTCGAGAGGCCGAAGTAGGACGGGGGAACGCTCACGGCGCTCGCGTTCGGGCTGATCGTCAGCACCGCGTTCGCCAACCCGGCGGGGTGCGCCCCCGCCCGCCGGCGGGGGGTCGTCACCTGGGCGGAGGCGAACTCGGTGTGATGCTGAGCACCGGGGGCGGCACGAGTGACGCCGTCGTTGTCGGGCAGCGCGAGCGCGATCCCCGAGCCGAGCAATGCCACCGCCACGATCGCCGCGGCGAGGAGCGACAGCCGGCGTCGCCGATCGTGGCGTACACCGCCCTCGGTGAGCATCGCGCGTCGAATCAGGGCTCCTTCCCTTCCCGTCGGAATCGACCTGCCTCGTGGCCCTGCGGCCTCTATCGGCCGAGCATAGGGGAGCCATTAGGCGCTTCCGCGTCCGTTCCGACACTTAACCGCGCCGCGCGGCGAAGCTAACAGGGCAAACCCAAGCGCTAACGCGAGGCCTACGAACCCGCCCCGGCGGCCGCCGCCGCGGCCGCGCCGGCGCTGATCAAATCGGCAGCTCGCTCGGCGATCATGATCACCGGCGCGTTCGTGTTACCGCGCGTGATCTCCGGGAGGACCGAGGCGTCGACCACGCGCAGGCCCTCGACCCCGTAGACCCGCAGCTCGGAGTCGACCACCGAACCCATCGCGCAGGTCGAGGTCGGGTGGTAGACGCTCTGCCCGACGCGCTCAGCGAACCGCATCAGGTCCCCGTCGGAGTCAGACTCGGGCACGCTGAACGGGGCCCGCTCGACCGTCCGCAGCGGCGCCTGGGCGGCGATCTCGAGCGCGATCCGCATCCCCGCGAGCATGCTCTCGCGGTCCTCGTCGGTCGTCAGGAAGTTGCACAGGATCCGCGGCTTGGAGTCGGGCAGCGGCGCGCGCAGCATCACCCGGCCGCGGCTCGTGGGGTGGATCACGACCGGGCCGAAGCAGTAGCCGTGATCTGAGGGCGCAGTCAGTCCCTCGTCGAAGAACATCGACGGCGCGAAGTGGAACTCGACGTCGGGCGCGTCGAGGCCCGGGCGCGCGCGGAAAAAGCCGGCCGCCTCGGGGATGTTCGAGGTGAGCGGCCCGCGGCCCTCGTTCTCGAGCAGCGCGATGTTCTCGGGCGTGACCACGCCGAACAACGACGGCTCGTCGGTGAGGTAGTTGACCTGCGCCATGCAGTGGTCCTGGAGCCCGTGGCCGACCGGAAGCGCCTCGCGGATCTCGATCCCGAACGGCGCGAGCTGATCCTCAGGCCCGAGGCCCGACAGCATCAGCAGTACCGGTGACTGATAGGCGCCGGCGGCGAGGATCACCTCGCGCTCAGCGCGGATGAGCTCGACCCGCCCGTCGCGCGCGACCTCGACGCCGACTGCGCGGTCCCCTTCGAACACGATCCGGAGCGCCATCGCGCGGGTCCTCACGGCGAGGTTCGGGCGTCCGATCGCGGGTCGCAGGTAGCCATCGGCGGTGCTCCACCGCAGGCCGTCGCGCTGCGTGAGCTGGAACCGGCCGACGCCCTCCTGGCGGGCGCCGTTGAAGTCGGGGTTGTGCTCGTGCCCGGCCTGGCGGGCGGCCTCGAGCATGGTGTCGACGAGCGGGTGCATCGAGCGGCCGTCGGACACGCTCAGCGGCCCGCCGGCGCCGTGGAAGGCGTCCTCGCCGCGCTCGTTGTCCTCGGAGCGCTTGAAGTACGGCAGGACGTCGTCGTAGCTCCAGCCTTCGACGCCATACCTCGCCCAGCCGTCGTAGTCAGCGCGGTTGCCGCGGATGTAGATCATCGCGTTGATCGAGCTGCAGCCGCCGAGCATGCGGCCGCGGGGCAGGTACAGGCGGCGGTGGCCGAGCCCCGGCTCGGGCTCGCCGAGCAGGTCCCAGTCCCAGCTGGACTTGAACAGCGCCGGGAACGCCGCCGGAATGTGGATCTCGGGCTGGGTGTCCTCGGCGCCCGCCTCGACCAGGATCACCGATGCCTCGTCATGCTCGCTCAGTCTGGCCGCAAGCACGCACCCCGCGGAGCCGGCCCCGACGATCACGTAGTCACACGCCGCGTCGACCTCACTCATCGCCGATCACCACCTTCATCACGTCGGTCGGGTTCTCGATCGCAAACCGGATCGCCTCGGGCGCCTGCGCGAGCGCGAACCGGTGGCTGATCAGCGGCGCGAGCAGCGGCGTGTTGCGTTCGACCACCGCCACCGCCTCGCCGAACTCGTGCCCGTCGCAGCAGCTGACGCCGAGGAGGTCGAGCTCCTTCTCGGTCAGGCTGCCGAGCCGGAAGGTGACCTCCTCGGCCGACATGCCCACCTGGATCGCGCGGCCGGCAGAGGCGACCATGTCGATCATCGCGCGCACCGCCGCCGGCGCCCCGGTGGCGTCGAACACCGCCGGCGGCCCTGCCGCCCCTGCCCAGTCGCGCGCGAATGCGACCACCTCGTCTCGGTCGGTCCACACGAGCGTGTCCGCTCCCATGTCGCGGCTCAGCGCGAGCCGTGTGTCCTGAAGGTCGACCACGAGCACGTCCGCGCCGCGCTCGCGCGCCACCAGGCAGATGCACTGGCCGATCGGGCCGGCGCCGAGCACCACGACCCGCTCGCCGGGGAAGACATTGGCCCGGTTCACCGCCCTGACCGCGATCGAGACTGGCTCGGCCAGCGCGGCCACCGCGGGGTCGCCTGCCTCGATCGGGTACACCTGCTCGGCGGGCACGGCCAGCAGCTCCTGCAGGCCGCCGTCGATGTGGACCCCGATCAGCTCGAAGAAGTCGCACGTGTTGGGGCGCCCGACACTGCACGGGTAGCACTCCCCGCACGCCCGCAGTGGCCACACCGCGACCCGGCGGCCGACGACGAGGTCCTCGCGGCAGTCGGGCCCGACGGCCGCGATCGTGGCGCCGATCTCGTGACCCTGTATCCGCGGGAACTGCGACCCGCCGGCGGCGGCGGACAGCTCGCCCAGGAAGAAGTGGTAGTCCGAGCCGCAGATCCCGACCGCCTCGGGGCGCACGACGACCTGTCCAGGGCCGGGAGCGTCGGGATCGGGACGTTCGAGCACCGCCATCGACTCGATCCCCTCGGTCACCGCGGCGCGCATCAGTCCCCCCAGACCTCGGCCGCCGTCTCGACGATCAGCTCGAGCTTGGCGATCTGCTGCTCGCGGGTGAGGGCGTTGCCCTCGACGGTCGACGAGAAGCCGCACTGCGGCGACAGGCACAGCTGCTCGATCGGCACGTACCGGGAGGCCTCCTCGATCCGGCGCTTGAGCACGTCCTTGGACTCGAGCTCGCCGCGCTTGGTCGTGACCAGGCCGAGCACGACGTACTTGCCCTCGGGCACGAACCGCAGCGGCTCGAACCCCCCGCTCCGGGCGTCGTCGTACTCGAGGAAGAACCCGTCGACGTCGAGGCCGCCGAACAGCGCCTCGGCGACGAAGTCATAGCCGCCCTCGGCCGCCCACGAGGAGCGGAAGTTCCCGCGGCATAGATGGGTCGTGACCGCCATGCCGTCTGGCCGGCCCTCGAGCGCGCGGTTGATGTTGCGCACGTACTGCTCGTGGAGATGCTCGACGTCGCTCGCCCCCCGCTGCTTGATCTGCTCGCGCTGGCGGGGGTCGTTCAGGTAGGCGAGCGAGGTGTCATCGAACTGGACGTACGCGCATCCCAGGCCGCCGAGCGCGCGCAGCTCGTCGGCATATGCCGCGCACAGGTCGCTCCAGAACTCCTCGACCTCGGGGTAGATGCGCTCGTCGATCGCCGCCCGGCCGCCGCGGTAATGCACCATGTTCGGGGACGGAATCGTAAGCTTGGGCGTCGCCCCGTCCACGCCCGCCTTGAGGAACTCGAACGCGTCGGCGAAGATCGTGTGGTCGAGGTGGACCTTCTCGGTTACGTGGAGCGTCGCCGGGGTCCACTCGACCGTTCCCTGTTCGTTGCGGAACTGAACCTGGGCGTCGCCGGGCGCGTGCTCGATCCCTCCGAGCTGGTAGATGAAGTCCATGTGCCAGGTGGCCCGGCGGAACTCCCCGTCGGTGGCCGACTGCAGCCCGGCGTCCCGCTGCAGCGCCACGACGTCGCGGATCGCCTCGTCCTCGACGGCGCGCAGCGCGTCCGCGTCGATCCGGCCGGCGGCGTGATCCTCGCGCGCCCGCAGCAGCTCGGGCGGTCTCAGCAGGCTCCCGACGTGGTCGGCTCGGAACGGCGGGGTGGTGCGCATCGCTGGTCTCTCAGCCCCTCACGTTGATCTCGACTCGGACCCCGTTGGGGTCCTCTATGAATACCTGACGCGGTCCGCCCGGGACGGCGTTGGTGACGGCGGCGACCCCGCGCTGTTCGAGCCGCTCGATCAGCTCGTCGTAGTCGCCGGCGCTGAACGCGACGTGGTCGACCGGGCCGACACCCGGGTCCCGCTCGGGGACCCGCAGCCCGATGGCGGCCGCGTGCGTCGCGTAGGAACGGCGCTCGGCGACGTGGACGCACGCGGTGGCGCCGGCGTACAGCCAGTAGCCGGGGAACGCGAGCGGTGGCCGCTCGCCGACCTCGAGTCCGACCACCTCGCGGTAGAAGTCGCGGGTGCGGTCGATGTCGTCGCTGAGCACCAGCACGTGTTCGATGGCAGTGACAGTCACGCGGTGCGCGGCTCGCCGCCCGGCACCGTCTTCGCGCTGCCCGCGCCGTTGCGGCCCCGCAACAGGTATGCGGACTGGAGCAGCTCCGGCTTCTCACGCAGCTCACTCGCCATGCCCGAGAACTGGATCTTCCCGCCCTCCATGATGTAAGCGCGGTTCGCGAGCCCGAGCGCAAGCGCCGCGAACTGCTCGATCAGCAGCACCCCGACCCCCAACTCGGCCACCGAACGGATCGTCGGCACGAGCCGGTTCACGATCACGGGCGCGAGGCCGAGCGAGAGCTCGTCGATGATCACGAACCGCGGGTGCGACACGAGCGCCTGGGCGAGCACGACCATCTGCTGCTCGCCCCCGGACAGAGAGCGCGCGGGATAGTCGAGCCGCTTCTCGAGCTCGGGGAACAGCTCGAGCGCGCGTTTGCGGCCCGCGACCGCGTCCCCGCCCGACATCATGTACGTGGCGACGCTGAGGTTCTCGGCCACGGTCAGCTCCGGGAGCAGCCTGCGGCCCTCGGGGACGATTGCGAGCCCGGCGCGGCGGATCCGCTCCGGCCGCTTGCCGGCGTAGTTCTGTTCGTCGAGCAGCACCTTGCCGGCGACCGGCTTCAGGACCCCGCCGATTGCGAGCACCATGCTCGACTTGCCGGCGCCGTTGGGACCGAGCAGCGCCGTGATCTCGCCCGAGGGGATTTCGAGCGAAACGTCGCGGACGACGTTCCGCCCGCCGCGCGCGACGACGAGCTTCTCGACCCGCAGCAGCTCGCCCGACGTGGTCATATGACCTCCTCGGTTCCGAGGTACGCGCGGATCACGCGTTCGTCACGTAGCACGTCGGCGGTCGGCCCGGACGCGATCATCTTGCCGAAGTCGAGGACCGCGGTCATCTCGCAGCAGGCCGACACGAGGCTCATGTCGTGGTCGACGAGGATCGTCAGGGCGCCCGCGTGCTCGGGGATCTTGCGGATCACCTCGCCCATGTGGTCGGTCTCCTCCTCGGGCAGTCCGGCCGCGGGCTCGTCCAGCAGAACCAGACGGGGCTTCCCCACGACCGCGCGGGCGACCTCGACCATCCGTCGCTGACCGGCGCCGAGCGTGCCGACGCGCGCGGCCGGATCGAGGTCGAGGCCGACGAACGAGATCGCTTCGAGCACGTCCTGGCGGCGCGAGGACCCGCTCAGCTTCGAGTTCTCGTGGATCATCGCCACGTTCTCGAACACCGATAGCTCCTCGATCGCCTGCTCGGTCTGGAAGGTCCGGCGCACACCCCACCGGGCGCGCCGGAAGTGCGTGATCGACAGCAGGTCGTCGCCGAACGCGGTCACGTTCCCCGAGGCCGGCTTGACGAACCCGCTCAGCACGTTGAAGAACGTCGTCTTGCCGGCGCCGTTCGGCCCGATCAGGCCGCACGTCCCGCGCTCGAAGTTCACGCTCATCTTGTCGAGCGGCGTCACGCCGCCGAAGCGGACCGTGAGGTCTGAGACCTCGATCATGGCTCGCCGCTCGCCGAGGCCGACTCGCGGCCCTTGAACAGGCGGCCGATCCGCCGGCCCAACCGGGCCATGTCCTTGGGCATCTGATCGACGATCCCGCGCGGCGCCGTGGTCAGCACTTGGAGCACGCCGACTCCGAACAGGATCGTCAGCCAGTCGGGTGAGAATCCCCAGCTCGTGAACAGGGCCGGCAGGAACTGGAGCAGGATCCCGGCTACGACCGCCCCCCACACGCTGTACGCGCCGCCCATCAGGACCACCGCCAGGAGCGTGATCGAGTCCTGGGTCTGAAAGTCGATCGAGTACAGGTAATGGACAGCGCCCGCGAGCAGGCCTCCGGCCACGCCGGTCACGAACGATGCGAGCGCGAACGCCCACAGCTTGTACATCGTGGTGTTGATGCCGCCGGCGAGAGCGGCGGCCTCGCTTTGGCGGATCGCCGCCCATGCCCGGCCAGGCCTCGAGCGCACGTGGGCGAGCACGAGCAGAAACATCAGCACGGCGACGATCACCGAATAGCGGAAGTACGAGGTCTCGCCAGTGGCGATGCTCGGACGGCGAATCGGCGGGATGTGAACCGTGCTGCCGTTGTAGCCGAGGAAGCCGTGGCCGCCGTTGGGGAAGTTGGTGGTGGCCAGCACGACCGTGATCGCGCCGGCGAGCATCAGCGTGATCAACGCGAGGTACAACCCGCTGAGCCGCAGCGCGGGCAGGCCCACGAGCGTTCCCAGCACCATCGTGATCAGGCCGGACCCCAGCAGCACGAGCGGGAACGGCAGCGACGTCGCGAACAGGATTCGCGCGGCGACCCATGCGCCGATCGCCAGCACCGCGGCCTGGCCGAGCGACACCATGCCGACCCGGCCGACGAGCAGGCCGAGGCCGAGCGCGACGATCGCGTAGATCGCCACCTGCGTGCTCGCGTCTATGTAGTAGGTGCTGAGCAGCGAGGGCAGCACCAGCAGGACGAACGCCAGCAGGATCACGATCACGACCGGCCGCGCCATCGTGCGCGGCGCGAGGCTGCCGACGGAGCGCGCAGACGGAGCGTCGTTCGCCGCGCCCTCCTGCCCAGTCGTGGCCGGGCCCTCGTCGGTCTTCACGCCGGTGGGTTCGATCGTCTACACCCCCTGGCGTCCGACGGTGATCACGCGCCGGCGGTTCTGGATCAGCAACGCGATCGCGGCCAGCACAAACGGCGTCATGTCGCGGTAGTTGCTGATCGATTGGATCGGCGTGATCAGCGCGTCGATCGTCCCCACGACGATCGCCGCGATGAACGTGATCGGGATCGACCGCAGTCGTGCGATCAGGGTCGCGGCGAGCGTCGACAGCACGAGGAACGTCAATGTGGTCGCGTCGAGCGCCACCAGATCGGCCAGCAGCACTCCGGCCAGACCGGAGAGAACACCGCAGCCGAACCATGCCGCGGCCTCGACCCGCCGGACCGGGACGCCGAGCGCGGCGGTGATGTCGCGGTCGTTGGCCATCGCCCGCATCGCCGTGCCGAGCTTGGTGAAGCGCAGGAACGCCGCGGTGCCCACCGCGATCACGAGGCCGAGGACGAGCGCAATCACGTTCGTCCACTCGACCAGGATCCCCGCCACCGTGAACGTGTCGTTATCCGTCGGGAACGTGATCGAGCGCGACGCGCCGCCGCTCGAGGTCCACAACAGGTCCATCACCCCGAGCAGGATCAGGGTCAGCCCGAGCGTGGCCGTCGCCTTGATCAGCGGGTCGCGCTTAGCCAGCGCCGGGCCGAACACCATCCCGTAGAACAGCGTCAGGACCCCTCCGAACAGCACGGCGATGAGATACGCGAGCCACTCATTCCAGCCCGACTTGTTGATGAGTTGCCACGCGATCAGGGCACCCATTGCGCCCACTGCCCCGAAGGCCAGGTTCAACACACCCGTCGCCCGGTACAGGACGACCATGCCGACGCCCGACAGCGCGTACACCGCGCCGAGGGACACCCCGGTGACGATGAACGGCTGGAAATCCTGCCAGCTCGGCAGGCCGAGGATGCCGGAGATAACGAGCATGTGGGGTTAGCTGGATGCCCTGATCGCTTGTGGATCCTACTTATTTACTGTGGCCGCTTGGCTTGGCTAGCCTGCGGGCGCTCCCGGTGCCGCCGGTGCCGTGCCGGCCACCGCACGGTAGGCAGCGATCTGCGGATCGCTGGCGGAGATCAGCGTGCAGCCCTGGGCCAGCACCATCTGGCCGTTCTGGGGCGTCACGGTGATGTCGTCGTTGTCGGCGATGTGCATCGGGTAGTTGCCGAACGTCCACAGCGCGCAGTGCTGGCCGGTGTCGAAGTCCTTCACGCTCTGGAACGCCTTGTTGACGCTCGCGACCGTGTACGAACCCTTGATCGAATTCAGCGCGTGAACCGCGATCTCGCCCATCGCGAAGCCGAACTGGCTGAACGACCCGATACCGCCCGAGACGTCCGAGCCGTACTGCTTGAGGATCGCCTTGTAGAGATTCATGTTCGGGGTGTTGGTGGTGTCCGGGTTCAGGACCTCCGAGTTGACGAAGAACTTGTGGTTCCACTTCGGTCCCAGCGCCTTTGCCAGGAAGTCGGCGTCGCACGGAGTCGAGCAGCCCCACGCCTTGACCCGGTCCTCGAGGCCGAGCTTCTGGGCGGCCTGGAGGATCACAAGTGCCTCGGGCGGAGTGAAGTTCAGCACCACGGCGCCGTTCGGGCCGGCGTCGTCGACCTCCTTCAGCGCCACCGAGTTGGCATCGCTGATCGGCACGTTCTCGGTCAGCTGCGTGACTGGCACATGGGCCGCTCCTGCCACCGCCGCCGGGCCGGCGGCGATGTAGCCCGTCCCCGGGACGTTCGACTGGTCGAACACGATCTTGCTCGGGTGCAGGCTGAGGACGTACTGCACGGCTCCGTCGGAGCTGTACCGCGGTCCCATGTTCACGTCGGCGATATTCGGAGTCGAGTAGCACTCCGGCGCGATGCCGGCGGCGATCACGTAGTACTTGAGCTTCTCCCAATAGGCATGGTTGATCGTGCACTCGAGGATGCTCGAGCTCCCGGAGATTCCGAGCACGTGATCGCTCTGGACGAGCTTGGTCGCGTCGGCCGCGATCTGCGCCGGCTGTGTTGGCTCGGTGAGCTTGTAGAGCACGATCGGGTGGCCGTTGACGCCGCCGTTCGCGTTCACACACGCGAAGTACGCACCCTCCATGTTCTGGATGTCCGTGAAGTCCGTCCCGGGCTGCTTGGTGTTGATCGCGCCCAGCGGGATCGGGGTGCCGGTGGCCTTCGTACCCGGCTTTGGTCCGCACGACGAAGTGTCCGTCGATGCGGTCGTCGGGGCACTGGCGCTTGTGGACGAGCTCGATGACGCGGCGGGGGCCGCCGCGCTGCTCGTCGAGCTGCTGCTGCTCTTACTGCTCCCGCAGGCCGCCAGGAACAGCACTCCGAGAACCGCGACGAATGACAGCCCAAATCGCACGCGCGGCGTGTGGTGGAACTTCCTCACCGATCTCCTCCTCCTCGAGGCATTATGTGGTTAACCCGCCCCAGGGTTGGCGAGCCGGGCGATACTAATCGGTGGGTCGGTTGCATGCAATAGCTCCTAACACGACCCCAAGAATGAGAGTTCTGGGAGCTTGGGTCGTATGTTTTGCATGCAATTGCCATGCGGGGCTAGACTGCCGCGACGCCGCATCCGCGGCGCGGAGGAGCGAGGTAAGAGGTGTCGGATCGAACTCAGACGACGCGAGCGCTGCTCCGCCTGCGCGAGATGATCCTGAGCGGGGAGTTCGCGCCCGGGGAGCGCATGTCCGAGCTGCGGCTGGTGAAGCGGTTGGGCGTGTCGCGGACACCGCTGCGCCTGGCGCTGGTCGCGCTCGAGCACGAGGGCCTGCTGCAGGGCCTGAAGTCGCGCGGGTACGTGGTGCGCGAGTTCACCAAGGCCGACATCAGCGACGCGATCGAGCTGCGGGGAGTGCTCGAGGGCACGGCCGCCCGGTTCGCCGCCGAGCGCGGAGCCACGCCGAGCGCCGTGGGGGAGCTACGAGAGATCAGCGACGCGATCGCGGAGATGGTGCACCGAGCCGACTACGAGTCGTTCGAGCGGTACGTTGATCTCAACGAGCGCTTTCACGCCCGGATCCTCCAGATGGCCGGAAGCCCGATGCTCGAGCGCGCGCTCGACGGCATCATCGGCCTGCCCTTCGCGGGCCCCAGTGCGTTCGTGATGGCGCAGGCCGTGCTGCCCGAGTCGCGCGACATCCTGGTGATGGCTCACCGCCACCATCTCGGCCTGATCGACGCGATCGAGCGCGGCCAGGGCGCCCGGGCCGACAGCCTCGGGCACGAGCACGCGCTGCTGGCGCGGACGAACCTCGAGGTCGCGCTCGACCACCCCGAGGTGCTCGAGCGAATGCCCGGCGCGTCGTTGCTGGCGCGTCCGGAGCTCGAGCGGGCGGGAAACGCCCCGCTCGAGCGGACCGGCGGAGCTCCGCTCGAGCCGGTCTGATCCAGCCGCGGGGCCGGCCTGACCCGGCTGGCGCGGTGAGGCACCCCCGTGACCTGGTGCTTACCCTGGTTGGTCACGGGGGTGCCATCAACGCTCGCGCGTCGCGACTGCTAGCCGGTGGGCGGATTCGTCGAGGGCGCCGTTCCCGCGACGCCGCGGTACTGCGCGATCTGCGGATCCGCGTCGGAGATCGGCGTGCATCCCTGCGCGGTCACCATCTTCCCGTTGTCCGGCGTCGTCGTGAAGTCGGAGTTGTTCGGGATGTGGAGCGGATACGAGCCGTACACCCAGGGCTGGCACAGGAGCTCGGTCTTTTGATCCTTGATCGCCTTGAACGCCGCGTTGACGTTCGCAATCGTGTACGGGGCCTTGACGGTGTCCAGCGCGCCGACGCTGAACTTCCCGAGCAGGTAGCCCATCTCGCTGAACGAGCCGAGGCCGCCGGCGACCGCCTGGCCGTACTGGGAGAGGATGTTCTTGTACTGCTGCATCTCCGGCCCGTTGTGGTCGTCGGGCGAGGTCAGCTCGGCGTTCACGAACAGCTTCTTGTTCCACTTCGGTCCCAGCGACTTGGCCAGGAAGTCGGTGTTGCATGGCGTCGAGCAGCCCCATCCCTTGACCCGGTCCTCGAGGCCGAGCTTCTGGGCGGCCTGGAGGATCACCAGCGCCTCAGGCGGGGTGAAGTTGAGCACCACCCAGCCATTCGAGCCGGCGTCGTCGACGAGGTTCAGCGCCACCGAGTTCGCGTCGGTGATCGGCACGTTCTCGGTCAGCTCCTTGATCGGCGTGTGCTGGGCCGCCGCCAGCGCCGCGGGACCGGCCGCGATGTAGCCCGTTCCCGGCACGTTCGACTGGACGAACACGATCTTCGACGGGTGCTGGGCCAGCCCATACTGGACCGCTCCGTCGGAGCTGTATCGCGGACCCATGTTGACCGCAGCGCTGTTCGGGGTCGACCAGCACTCGGGCGCGATCCCGGCGCCCATCTCGTAGATGCCGAGCTGCTTCCAGTAGCTCTGGTCAATCGTGCATTCGAGTAGGTCGAACACGCCCACGATCCCGATCACGTGGTCCTGCTGGATCAGCTTCTTCGCGGCCCCGGCGACCTGCGCCGGCTGAGTCTGGTCGTAGATCACGTACAGCTTCACCGGGTGGCCGTTGACGCCGCCGTTGGCGTTCACGCAGTTGTAGTACGCGATGATCATGTTCGGCCCATCGCTGAAGTCGGTCCCCGGCTGCTTGGTGTCGATCGTGCCGATGTTGATCGGCGAGCCGGTGGCCTTGACGCCCGGCTTCGGGCCGCACGAGGACGTGCTGCCCGACCCGGTGCTGGCGCTCGTGGCGCCGCTGGTGCTCGATCCCGTCGAGCTGGTCGAGCTCGACGCGCCGCTCGCGGCGCTGCTCGAGCTGCTGCTACTGCCGCAGCCGGCCAGCAGCATCGCCGCGCCGACCAGTACGGCCAGCGCGATGCTCGCGCGCGCGCGCAGGCGCGGCGAATGGTGGGTGAACCTCACCTCTCGTCCTCCTCCTTGAAATGATTTGGCTGAAACCGCCCCGTTTTGGCGAGGCGAGGATCGTATCCGCGTAAGGTCCTGTATGCAACGCATGCCTAACGCGACCGAAAGAAACCGTTTCGGGGTCGTATATTGGCGTTCTTGCATACAGCTTTTTCGGTAGCAATACTCCCGCACCCGTGGTCAACCAAGTCAACCGGACGCAGATGATGCGCGCGCTCCTGGCGCTGCGCGAGCAGGTTCTGAGCGGCGAGTTCAAGCCCGGCGAGCGCATGTCCGAGCTGCCGCTGGTCGAGCGGCTGGGGGTGTCGCGGACACCGTTGCGCCTCGCGCTCGCCTCGCTGGAGCACGAGGGCCTGCTGCGCGTGCTGCCGACCGGTGGGTACGTGGTCCGCGAGTTCACTCAGGCCGACATGCGGCACGCGATCGAGCTCCGGGGCGTGCTCGAGGGCACCGCCTGCCGGTTCGCCGCCGAGCAGGGAGCCAGCCGGCGCGATCTGCGCGCGCTGCGGGCGATCAATGAGCAGGTCGAGCCGCTCGTGCATCGCGCCGACTACGAGTCGTTCGAGCGCTACATCGCGCTCAACGGAGAGTTCCACGAGCGTCTGGTCAAGATGGCCCACAGCCCGCTGCTCGAACGCGCGCTGGACACGGTCCTGTGCTTGCCGTTCGCGACCCCGAACGCGCTCGTGCTCCAGCACGCCCAGCTGCCGGAGTCGCGCGAGATCCTGATCGTCGCCCACCGGCAGCATCTGTGGCTTGTCGATGCGATCGCCAACCGCGAGGGCTCGCGAGCCGATAACGTCGCCCGCGAGCACGCGCGGCTGTCGCTCACGAACCTCGAGATCGTGCTCAGTCGGCGGGGTCTGCTCGAGCAGTTGCCGGGTGGATCGTTGCTGGCGCTCGACGGGGAGCTCGAGCCCGTCTGATTTTGGCGGGGTCCGGGAGGGCGGGCGCCTACGGCGAGGCGATCGCGCCGCGGTCCCACGGCTCCGCGTCGTACTCGCCCCACTCCAGCGCGACCTTCGCGGCGCGGTAGATGTCGTCCGCTCCCGGGCGGTAGGCGTCTTCGAGCGGCGGGCTGACCGGCACCGGCGTATACGGCGCTCCGACGCGCTGAATCGGCGCCTCGAGGTAGTCGAACGCGGCCGCCTGGATCTGCGCCGCGAGCTCTGCGCCGAACCCGCCGGCGGTCACCGCCTCGTGCGCGACGACCGCCCGCCCCGTGCGCCTGACGGACTGAGCGAGCGTGTCGAGGTCGAGCGGCACGAGCGTCCGCGGGTCGATCACCTCGGCCTCGATCCCCTCGCCGGCGAGCCGATCCGCCGCCTCGAGCGCGTCGCCGACCAGGCGCGACAGCGCGACGATCGTGACGTCGCTGCCTTCGCGGACCGTGCGCGCCTCCCCGATCTGGACCGGCTCCGGGGGGTCGCACGCGAGCTCCCGGCGAAAGTACAGCGACTTGTGCTCGACGAATACGACCGGGTTCGGATCGGCGATCGCGCTGATCAGCAGACCGGCCGCGTCGGCCGCGCAGCTCGGCATCACCACCTTCAGCCCGGGCACGTGGGTCAGCCAGGCCTCGAGACTCTGGGAGTGCTGGGCGCCGTTGCGCTGGCCGGCTCCGCCCTGGGTGCGGAGCACGAGCGGCACTGACAGCTGGCCGCCCGACATGAAATGCGCCTTCGCGGCCTGGTTGACGAGCTGGTCGAGCGCGAGCGTGATGAAGTCGACGAACATGATCTCGACCACGGGCCGCAGTCCCGCCTGGGCGGCGCCGATCGCCGCGCCGCAAACCGTGCCTTCGCTGATTGGCGTGTTGCGCACGCGCTCGCGCCCGAACTCCTCGGCCAGGCCGGCGGTGACCAGGTAGGGGCCGCCCTCGGCTACGTCCTCGCCGAGCACGATCACCCGCTCGTCCTCGCGCATCGCGCGCGCGAGCGTGGTGTTGATCGCCTCGACGAACGTGGTCTCGATCTGTTCGGTCACGTTGCGTAAACCAGTGCGGCCGCGATCGCGGGCTCCGGGAACGGGCTGTCGCGGGCGAAGCGGACGGCCTGTTCGATCTCCGCGCCGGCCTCTCGCTCGATCTCCGCGACGGCGTCGGGTTCGATCCAGCCCTCCTCGCTCGCGCGGTCGGTCAGGCGCGCGATCGGATCGCGCCGCGCCCACTCCTGCTCGGCCGCGCTGTCGCGGTACTGCTCCGGGTCGCCCTCGTAGTGGCCGCGCCGGCGGAAGGTCAGACACTCGAGCAGATACGGCCCGCGGCCGGAGCGGCCGGCATTGAGGAACCTCGCGAACGCCTCGTGTACCGCCGGGACGTCGCTGCCCTCGACCGTTTCGCGCTCGAACCCGTAGGGCGCAACCACGTCGCTCACCCGCTCGACCGTCGAGTGCTCGGCTCGCGAGGTGAACTCGGCGAAGCCGTTGTTCTCGCACACGAAGATCACCGGCAGCTCCCACAACGCCGCGAGGTTGATCGACTCGTTGAAGTGACCCGCCTGGACCGCGCCGTCGCCGAAGAACACGGCGGTGACCTGATCGGTGCCGCGCAGATGCTGCGCGAGGGCGCTGCCGAGCGCGAGCGGCAGGTTGCCGCCGACGACGCCGGTCGCGCCCATGAACCCGTGCTCCGCGTCGACCAGGTGCATGGAGCCGCCGAGCCCTTTGCACACACCGTCGATCCGGCCCATGAGCTCAGCCATGAGGCGGTCGACCGGCGCCCCCTTGGCGATCGCGTGGCCGTGCGCGCGGTGCCCGCTGTAGACGGCGTCGTCGTCGCGCAGCTGACGGCACACCGCCGCGGCGACGCCCTCGCCGCCGATGCTCAGGTGGATCAGCCCGTGGACCTGGAGGCTGCGCTTGAGCTGCGCGACCCGCTCCTCGAACAGGCGGATCCGCCACATCGTGCGGAGCAGGTCAGCAGTGGTCTCGGCGTCGAGCGCGGAGCTCACGGCGCCCCGGTGACCGTCGGGCCTGCGCTCGGTGCCTCAGGCCGCCACGGGTGCCTCCCCCAGAACCTGGCGGACGGACCCGGCGATCTTCTCCTCGTTGGGCAGGACATATGCCTCCATCGGCTCGCTGTAGGGCACGGTCACGTCGAGCGCGGTCACCTGCAGGATCGGCGCCTTCAGCGAACCGAAGCCGTGCTCGGCGACCTCGGCCGCGATCACCGCCGACGCGCCGCCGTGGCGAGTCCCCTGGTCGGCTATCACCAGGTGCCCCGTCTTCTCGACCGAGGACAGGATCGTCGCCGTGTCGAGCGGGTTCAGCGTGCGAGGGTCGATCACCTCGGCCTGGATCCCCTCTTCGGCCAGTGTCTCCGCCGCCGCCAGCGCCCTGCCCACCGTCCATCCGGTGGCCACGATCGTCACGTCGGACCCTGTGCGGCGTACGGCAGCCTCGCCGAACGGCACGACGTACTCGCCCTCGGGAACGTCCCCGTGCTCGAGCACCTGCAGGTAGTTGATCAGGTAGCAGACGGGGTTGTCGTCGCGGATGGCCGCGGCCATCAGGCCCTTCGCATCGGCGGGCGTCGACGGCAGCGCGATCTTGAGGCCGGGGAAGCCCATGAACATGCCGTAGATCGAGCCGGTGTGCTGCCCGGCCCAGCCGGCGGTGAACCCGTAGCCGGCCTTGAACACCGCCGGGACCTTGACCTGCCCGCCGCTCATGTAGCGAAGGCGCGGCGCCTCGTTGACAACCTGGTTCATCGCCACCAGCATGAACTCGGCCATCAGCAGCTCGACCACCGGGCGGTAGCCGGCGAGCGCGAGGCCGACGGCCATCCCGATCTCGGCCGTCTCCGAGATCGGCGACACCCGGACGCGCTCGCGTCCGAACGCCTGGACGAGCGGATCGTCGTCGCTGGGGGCCACGTCCTGGCCGTAGAAGACGACGGTGGGGTCGCGTTCCATCTCGACGCGGATCGCCTCCTGGACCGCCGCGATGTAAGGGATCTCTCGTGCCATAAGTGTCTCCTAGGCGTACACGTAGTCTTGGCGGGCGGCGGCTTCGGGCTCGGGGAACGGGCTGTCGAGCCCGAACTTGACCGCGGCCTCCATCTCTTCGGTGACGTGTTTGGCGATCGCGTCGGCCCGCGCGGGGTCGAGCACGCCCTGCTCGACGAGCCGCGCCCGGAAGCGGGGGACGGGGTCGCCGCGCAGCGCGGCCTCGTACTCCTCGCGGTTGCCGAACGTGGTGATCGCCTCGTGCTCGGGGTAGTGCAGCGGCACGCCGGGCGGGGCGATGATGTTGCCGTGGGCTGACAGGCGGTAGACCTTCGACTCCACGAGCGTCGGCCCCTCGCCGGCGCGGGCGCGGTCGGACGCCGCCCCCACCGTCTCGTACACCGCGACCGGATCGCCGCCGTCCACGGTGACGCCGGGCATGCTGTAGGCCCCGGCCTTGACCGACAGCGGCTCGCCGGCGGCGGCGTTCGCGTCCTCCTGCTCGGAGCGCGTGGACACGTTGTAGCTGTTGTTCTCCATCACGTACACGATCGGCAGCTTCCACAGCGAGGCGAGGTTGAGCGACTCGTGGAACGCGCCCTGCTTGGAGGCGCCGTCGCCGAAGAACGACAGGACGATCTGCCCTTCCTTGCGCAGTTGCGCGGCGAACGCGACGCCGGTGGCCTGGGGAATGCCCTGCCCGACGATGCCCGACGTGCCCATGAAGCCGCGCCCGGGGTCGATCAGGTGCATCGAGCCGCCGTAGCCGCCGCACAGCCCGTCCTTGCGGCCATAGATCTCGGCCATGATCGACCCGGTGTCGGTGCCGAGCGCGATCGGGTAGCCGTGGCAGCGATACGTCGCCATCAGCTGGTCTCCGGGTTTCATCGTCGCCAGCGAGCCGACGATCGACGCCTCGGCGCCGTCGGCGAGGTGGGTGTGGCCTCGGATCACGCCGGGATGCTCCTCGAAGGTCCGCTTGACGCGCTCCTCGAACTCGCGGATGCGCAGCATCTGGGTGAACATCCAGACGAGCCTGTCGTTATCCAGCTGCTCCATCGTTCCTCCTAAGGGCCACTAGGTCACGCCCGCGCGGAACTGCGCGACCGTCGTCTCGTACGCGCGCTTGAATTCCTCCTCGATCGGGAGGTTGCGCAGTTCGGCGGAGAGGACTTCGACTCCCCACGGCCCGTTATACCCGACCGCCTGACAGGCCTCGATGTAGCCGGGGATGTCGAACTCGCCCTCGCCGGGCAGCTTGCGGTAGTTGATGACCTCGTCGATCGGGTCTTCCATGTACTCCACCGGCCCGTCCGACAGCTCCACCCAGGCCAGGTACTCGCCGGGAATGCGCTTGAGCTCTTCGGGTGCGATCCGCAGCTTGCCCATGTGCCAGGTGTCGATCGCCAGGCCGCCGTTGGGCCGCGCGGCCTCGGTGACGAGCTTGAGGCCGGCGTCGAGCGTGCGGACGTTGGGGTCGAACGGAATGATCTCGTACGCGACCTTGGCGTCGGTGTGCTGCGCCGCGTCGTCGCACAGCGCGGCGTACTCCTCGATCAGCCGATCGAGTTCGCACAGCGTCTCGGGGATGTTTCCGACCTTGATGTGGTGAGCGTCGAACGCCACCGCGGTCTCGAACAGCTGCTTGCGCAGGCGGTCGGAGTCGGCGCGCGCCGGCTGCCCCTCCGGGACGAAGAACTCCCAGAGAAACTCGACCTCCAGATACTTCAGCCCGGCGTCGCGGAAGATGCTCGCCATCTCTGCGAGCGTGCGCGTCTCGAGCTGGTGCGAGACATCGGCATGCCACAGCCCGAGCCCTTGGAACCCGATCTTGGCCGCCTCCGCACACCGATCGCGCCAGTCGAACAGGCTCCACTCGCGCCCGACATGGACCTCAACCGGGCCGCTCACGGTCCAGTACAGAGCCATCAGATCGACTTCGCCCATCGTCACTCCTCTCGTGTGAGAGCGACGGTACCGCCGCACGCTGGAATCAGTCCAGTCATCCAGCGCAGCCGTTCTTGTCGATGAGCGCTCTGGCCGGCGGTTGTTTGCGGTCGTTTCGTTACGCCCGCGTGATGGGTTGCCGAGCCCCCGCCCGGGTAGGACCGCCGCCATGGGTGTTTCGTCGGGGACGATCGAGCGGCTGGCCCGCGACACGGCCCGCATCGCGGATCCCGAGGTCGCGCTGCGGGCGCTGACCGCGCTGCGACAGGAGCTGAACGCGGCCGAGGCTGAGCTCGTCAAGCGCGCGCTCCAGGCCGGGGCCTCGTGGAGTCGGATCGCGCGTCCGCTTGGAATTACCAAGCAGGCCGCGCACCGCAAGTACCGGTACGTGTTCGAGCGCGCGTTCGACGCGAGCGCCGACGGCACCAAAGTGCTCGCTACGGACGAGGCCCGACAGGCCATGCAGTTTGCGCGCGAGGAAGCCAAGCGGTTGGGACAGCCGGCGGTGGGCACCGAGCACGTCCTGCTCGGCATCCTCCATTGCCGGCAAAGCCACGCGGTCGAGACCCTGCACGCGCTCGGCGTCACGCTCGAGACGGCCCAGCGCAGCCTTCAGACCACGATGCCCGGGTTGCCGGTGAACCCGTACGAAGGCTCGCCCGCCGACGGCGTCACGCCCCAGGCTCGCCGCCTTCTCGAAGGATCGCTGCGCGAGGCCCTGAACCGGGGGGAGGGCCACGTCGGCGTGGAGCACCTGCTGCTCGCGCTGCTGTCCGATTCACGGAGCGGCGCGGTCCAGACGCTCGAAGCGCTGCGCACGAGCCCCGCCGCCATCCGCCGTCGCCTCGAGCGCGAGCGTCCCGCCGCCGCGGCGGAAACCACCCTCCATGAGACCGTCGCCGCGCCGCCCGAGGCCGCCGCGCCGGCTGGCACGCCCGCCGCGCCCATCGCCGGCAGCGGGCGTCAGGTCACCTCGCGCAGCCGGCCGGTCTCGACCTCGTAGACGAACCCGCGGATCGCGCCCTTGTGCGGGACGAACGGCGACGCCTTGATCCGCGCGATCGACTGGCGCACATCACCGTCGAGATCCGAAAACGACTCGGCCGCCCACTCGGGCTTGATCCCAGTCTCCGCCTCGATCGAGTTCCTGAAGTCGTCGTCGCTGAAGGTCAGCATCCCGCAATCGGTGTGGTGGATGAGGATGATCTCCTCGGTGCCGAGCAGCCGCTGGGAGATCGCCAGCGAGCGAATCGCGTCGTCGGTCACGACGCCACCCGCGTTGCGGATCACGTGCGCGTCGCCCTCCTGCAGGCCGAGCGCACCGTAGACGTTGAGCCGAGCGTCCATGCACGCGACGACCGCTGTCTTCTTCCCCGGTGGCAGTGGCAGGTCGGCTTTGTCGAACGAGGCCGCGTAGGCGTCGTTGTTGGCGAGGAGGTCTTCGGTCGAGCTCATGTGTCTTGCTGCCTTTCGGGGGTCGGGACCGGCGGGAGCGGGGGAGGCAAAACTATCAAAACCTGATCAGGTTCTTTGGGTTTTCGGCTGCGCCGACGGATCCAGTGTCCGCGCCACCGCGGTATTACGATCCGGACGGTGCTGATCGGGTCGCTCAAGGCGCTCGCGGTGGGGCTGGTCGCGCTCGCCTCGACCCCGGCCGCGGGCGCGGGCGGGGGCGCGATCGTGATCGGCCACTCGGTCAGGGGGCGCCCGATCATCGCCCACGTCCGCGGACCGAACGATGCCCCGCGCAAGATCCTGGTCGTCGGCTGCATTCACGGGAACGAGTGCGCGGGGCTCGCGATCGTCTCGGCGCTCGAGCGCGCGCCCATCGCCAAGGGCGTCCAGCTGTGGCTCGTCCCCGAGATGAACCCCGACGGCACCGCCGCCGACACTCGCCAGAACGCCGACGGCGTCGACCTCAACCGCAACTTCCCTTACCAATGGGCGCCGGTCTCCGGCCCGACTTACTACTCGGGGCCTCGGCCGTTGTCCGAACCCGAGACCCGCGCCGCGGTCCGGCTGATCCGGCGCATCAGACCGGCGGTGACGATCTGGTACCACCAGCACATGGACCTCGTCGACATGGCCGGCGGCGACCGAGGCGTCGCCCGGCGCTACGCGCAGCTCGCCCATCTGCCCGCGACGTGCCTGCCGTTCCTTCCGGGCACGGCGCCGGCGTGGTCGAATCACGCCCTGCCGGGCACCACTGCGTTCGTGGTCGAGTTGCCGGCGGGTCCGGTCGGTCCCGCGGCGCTCGCGGATCACCTGCGCGCGGTCAGGGCGATGGAGCTCGGCGAGCGGTCAGGCTCGCGGACGAGCTGCGCGCCCTAGCGGGCGCTTCGGCTGCACGCCCACCCCGCCGGCCCGCGCGCCGGCGCTTCGGCTGCACGCCCACCCCGCCGGCCCGCGCGCATCCGGTGACGCTCGTTTGGCGTGGTGGATCGGGCGCGAGGGGCGCGGGGCGGGCGCCGCGGCCTCGCTTTCAGTGTTGTCGCAGGCCGGCGCCTATACACCCCGATCCCCGGGGGTGCATATCTCGCCAAACCCGTTCCGCGCAGGCGACCACGCGCACATAAGCGCCTCTGAGGCGCTTATTTCGCCAAGGTCGAGAGCCGCCGCGCGGATTGGCGACTTGCGCACTGCCGCGGCCGCCGACCAAACCCCCGGGGACGTGTACAACGCCCGAAACCGGCTGGCCCGCGCCGACGTTCGGGACGTCAGCGGCTGGTGCATGCTTACGTCCCGGAGATGGTCGGACCGGCGGTGATTTCGGGGCCTTGTACAGGTCGGCAGGCGCCCCGAGGCAGCCCCGCCGGCGTCCACGCCCGGCCGGCGCTGAGAACGACCCCGGTGGCGGCGCGCCGCGCCACCTGCCGGCTCAGGCCGCGAGCGGCTCGGGGATCGATGCCGGCGCCGGCGCGGTCAGCTCGTATGCCGCCTCGTCGAACCGCCGCGTCTGCTGCCAGAAGCGCCAGGTGAAGTCGGGCCAGATCGTGCTGTTGCGGCCGTTGCGGTCGATGTACCAGCTGGCGCAGCCGCCGGTGTTCCAGACGGTGCCGCCGAGGCGCGACTGGACGTGTTCGTTGTAGGTGTCATAGGCATGGCGCCGGACCTCGATGCGTGTGGCGCCGCGGCGCTCCATTGCCTCGAGTGCGCCCATCACGTAGTTGAGCTGGGCCTCGATCATGAACACGATCGAGTTGTGGCCGAGGCCGGTGTTCGGGCCGACGAGCAGGAACAGGTTGGGGAAGTCGGGCATCGCGGCACCGCGGTAGGCCTGCGGGCTGCCGTCCCACGCCGCTGACAGACGCACGCCGTCCCGCCCGTGGATGACCCCGGCGAACGCGGTCTCGGTCACGTGAAAGCCGGTGGCGAAGATCACGGTGTCGACCTCGTGGACGCTCCCGTCGGCAGCGACGACGCCATCCGCAGTAAACGAGGTCACCCCATTCGTCACGACCTCGACGTTCGGCTTCGTGATCGCCGGATACCACTTGTTCGAGGGCAGGATGCGCTTGCAGCCGATCACGTAGTTCGGCGTGAGCTTGGCGCGGAGCGCCTCGTCGGGCACCTGCTTGGCGAGGTGGCCCTCGGCCATCTTCTGCACGGTGTTCATCAGCTGCGGGCGGAACACCAGCCCCGGCACGAGCAACTCGCGGCTGAGGTACACCATCGTGCGCACCGCTCGCTGCGCCGCCGGCGCGCGCCGGTACAGCCGGCGCTCGAATTCGGTGATCGGACGGTCGCGGTGGGGGACGATCCACGGTGGCGTGCGCTGGAAGATCGTGAGCCGATCCGCGCGCGGCTGGATCTCGGGGACGGTCTGGATCGCCGACGCGCCTGTCCCGACCACCGCGACCTTGCGGCCGGTCAAATCGTGCGAGTGGTCCCAGTTACTGGTGTGGAAGGCCACGCCCTGAAAATCCTCCCGCCCGGGAAGCGTCGGGACCGACGGCTCGCTGAGCGGCCCGGGCGCGCCGATCAGAATCTGCGCCGAGAACCGGCCGTCCGGCGTGTCGATCTGCCACACGCCCTCCTGCTCGTCCCACTCGGCGCGCTCGACCGGGCACTGGAAGCGGATGTGCGCGCGCAGCCCGAACCGATCGGCGCAGTCGCGTAGGTACTCGCGGATCTCGGGCTGCAGCGGGTACGTGCGGGTCCACTCCGAGTTCTGAGCGAACGAATAGCTGTACAGGTGCGAGGGGATGTCGCACTGGCAGCCCGGGTAGGTGTTGGCCCACCAGGTGCCGCCGACCTCCGCGTCGCGCTCGAACACGACGAAGTCCTCGATCCCCGATTGCTTGAGGCGGATCGCCATGCCGAGTCCGCCGAACCCGGCGCCCACGATCGCCACTCGAACGTTGTGCTGGTCACGTGTCGTCATGTCGCCTCGCAAAGATCTTCTAAGAAACAGTCGCGTTCACAAGTGTACAATGATGTTCCCATGACGGCGCCCCCCGAAACTGGACCCGCGACCGGCCCCGGAGCAGGTACCAGCATCCTCACCGTACTCCCGCGCGGGCGCCACGCCGCGCCCCGGCCGGTCGTCCGCGAGGCCCAGCGCGCGCGGATGCTCGCGGCGATGGTCGATGCCGTAGCCGAGAAGGGATACGCCCGGGTGGCAGTGGCCGACGTGATCGAGCGCGCCGGCGTCTCCCGGAAGACTTTCTACGAGCAGTTCTCGAACAAGGACGACTGCTTCCTCGCCGCCTACGACGCCACCGTGGACGAGCTGCTCGCCACGATCGACGAGGCGCTCGAGGCATTCGCACCCGATTGGCTGGCGGCGCAGGGGGCGGCCGTGCTCGCCTACCTCGAGGCGCTCGCAGCAAGTCCCGAGTTCGCCCGGGCCTTCCTGATCGAGGTGCTCGGCGCCGGCCCTGAGGCGTTGTCCCGGCGCGCCGCGGTGCAGGACCGGTTCGCCGCGCAGCTCCGTGACGTCCATCGCCGCGCCCGCGCGGACATCCCCGAGATCCCCGAGGTCCCGCCGCACACCTTCCGCGCCGCGGTCGGCGCGGTCAACGAGCTGGTCACCGCCCACGTGCTCGAGCACGGCGCGCAGACGCTGCCCGAGCTGGCCGGCGCCGTGCTCGACGTCCAGCTCGCGTTGCTCGTCGGCCGCCAGGTCGCACAAGGGCTCGCCGTCGGCGCCGGCGGCTGACCTCAAGCCGCCGTGCCGGGCGACTGACCTCACGGCCCGCGCCGGCGACTGACTTCACGCGCCCGAACCGGCGCCGACCTCACCCCGCCAGCCGGTTGAGCGCCGCCGCCAGCTCGTCGGGCCGCGACGCCCAGACCGAGTGGTCCGTGTCGATCTCGATCACCGGGTCGCAGCCGGCGGCGTCGAGCATGCGCCGCTGGAGCGCCGGCTTCACGGCGCGGTCCTGAAGGCACATCACGTACGCGCGCGGCAGCGCGCCGAACGCGTCGGCGTTCGGGCCGCCGAGCGCCACCGGATGGGTGAAGGGCGCAACGGGCTGCCGGCCACGGATTGACGCGGACCACGCCGCCTGCTCGTCGTCGGCGCAATGACAGAGCGCTTCGCGAACGGCCTCGGGAGGGAATGTCGCCACCGGAGGATCCCCCTCGACGACGAGGTTCGCTTGCACCGAGTCGCCGGCCGCCTCAGGCAGCTGCGTGATGTCGATCAGGCTCTGTCCGTCCTGCGGTAGGAACGCCGCGACGTAGACAAGCCTGTCGACGTGCTCGGGGCCGCGAGCCGCGGCCTGTGTGATCACCATTCCGCCCATGCTGTGTCCGACGAGCATCGCCGGCGGGCCGTCGGCGAGCGCCTCGCTCACCTTCTGCGCATAGCGGTCGAGCGTCACCTCGGCGACCGGAGTCGGGTCCTCGCCGGCGCCCGGAAGGTCGATCGCCTGGACCGAGTGGCCGGCGGCGCGCAGGCCCGGAGCGACCCGGTCCCAGCACGCGGCGCATCCGAACGCGCCGTGCACGAGCAGGATCCGCGCCATCAGCGATCCGACTTGACCATGAGCGTCAACGTTCGTGTCAAGGCGCGCGATCCTACCTGGAGGGCAATCGGGCGGAGGTAGACTCCCCACCGCTCGTGGCGGTTCACGAGTGCAGAGCGACGAGAAACTCGAGAGGGAGCGGATGGCTACAACTGCGCCGAAGGCTGGGGCATTTCCGAGCCCCTACGAGATCGAGACCCCGGCCGGGTGCGAGGGCTGGGAGGAGATGTACCCGTACTACGCGCTGTTCGACGAGCGCCGGCGCGACACGGACGAGAACCGGTTCTGGTTCTGGAACTCGATGCACTTCCCGGTCCCGATGCCGGCGTTCGACGTGATCTGCATCGACTCGCCCTATCAGGCGGTGGGGTCCTGGCAGAACCGCGTGTTCGCGGTACCGCCGGCGATGGGGATCGACTACCGGTGCGTGAACGGCTACATCTACATCTCGGGCAACCCCGTCACCGATCCGGAGAAGATCGCCGAGCGCGCCCAGTTCTTCCAGGCCCGCGCCGGCCACTACTTCGCCAACTGGAGCGAGCTGTACGGCAAGTGGCGCGCGAAGATGGAGGCGCTGATCCGCGAGCTCGGCGAGCTCGAGGTCCCCGATCTCCCCGAGTACGAGCCCGACGAGGTCGCGTTCGGCGAGGACCGCAATACCGCCTTCTACGAGGTGCTCGACGCCTACGGCCGCGCGCTGCGGCTGAACGACCTGATGTGGCAGCACCACTTCGAGTTCCTGCTGCTCGGTTACGGCGCGTACGGCACGTTCGTCGAATTCTGCAAGGGCCACCTGCCGGACATTCCCGACCAGCACATCGCGCAGATGGTCGCCGGCATCGACGTGCTGCTGTTCCGGCCCGATGCCGAGCTCCGCCGGCTCGCGCGCCTGGCGATCGAGACCGGGGTCGACCCGGCATTCGTCCAGGGCCGCCGGCCACACGAGATCGACGCCGAGCTCACCGAAACCGAAGCCGGCCGGAGCTGGCTCGAGGAGCTCGAGAAGGTCAAGGACCCGTGGTTCAACATGGCCACCGGCGACGGCCTCTACCACTATTACCGCAGCTGGCTCGACGATCCCAGCATTCCCTACGCGTCTCTGATCGGGCACATCAGCGCACTCAACGCGGGCGAGCAGATCGAGCGGCCGACCGAGGAGATCGCGCGTGAGCGGGACCGGCTGGCGAGCGAGTACGGCGCGCTGCTCGACGACGACGCGCGCGCGAGCTTCAACGACCTTCTGAACCTGTCGCGGACGGTGTTCCCGTACGTCGAGGAGCACAAGTTCTTCTGCGATTACTGGTTCCTCACCCGCTGGTGGAACAAGATCCGCGAGTTCGGCGCGCTGCTGTCGCGCAACAAGTTCCTCGAGGACGGCGAAGACGTGTTCCAGCTCTCGCGCTACGAGGTCGCGAGCGCGCTCGACGAGCTGGTGCTGACCTGGGCGACCGGCGGCGTTGCGCTCGGGCCGAAGCACTGGCCGCCGATCGTCGCGCGCCGCAAGGAGATCCTCGCGACGCTCGGCGAGTGGAGGCCGCCGCCGGCAATCGGGGTGACCCCCGAGGCCGTCACCGACCCGATGACGATCATGCTGTGGGGCGTCACGACCGAGCGCGTGCAGGAATGGGCGCGCCAGCAGGACGGCGGCTCGGTGCTGAACGGCGCTGCGGCGTCGCCCGGGGTGGTCGAGGGCGTGGCCCGTGTGGTCAGGTCGGCCGAGCAGATCGGGGAGGTGCGCGACGGCGAGATCCTCGTCTGCGGCAGCACCTCGCCGGCGTGGGCGCCGATCTTCTCGAAGATCAAGGCCACGGTCACCGACGTCGGCGGCGTGATGTCCCACGCGGCGATCGTCGCGCGCGAGTACCGGCTGCCCGCGGTCGTCGGCACCGGGCGCGCCACCGCCGCCATCCGCACCGGCCAGATGATCAGGGTGGACGGCACCGAAGGCACGGTCACTGTCCTCACGCCGCAGGAGGCGTAGTGGCCGGCACCGCCGCCGGCGCCCAGTTCACGCGGCCACTGCACGATCTGTCCCGGATCGACGAGCCGAGCTTCGGCGGCAAGAGCGCCAACCTTGGTGAGCTGCTCGCGGCCGAGATCCCGGTGCCGCCGGGCTTCGCGCTCTCGACCGCGGCGTACGAGGCATTCGTCCGCGAGGGCGCGCTGCAGGACACGATCGACGATGTGCTCGCGGGAGCGTCCGAGCGAGACGTCGAGGCGATCGCGGTCGCGTCGCGGACGATCGGCGCGGCGATGAAGGCCGCGTCCGTGCCCGACGACGTTCGCGCGGAGGTCGCCGAGCGTTACGCGCAGCTCGGCGACGCGGCCCCGGTGGCGGTGCGTTCGAGCGCGGTCGGCGAGGACAGCGCGGACGCGACGTTCGCCGGCCAGCAGGAGACCTATCTGTGGGTGCGCGGTGCCGATCACGTGTGCGACGCGGTCCGCGACTGCTGGGTGAGCCTGTACAGCCCGCCGGCGATCACCTACCGGGCGCGGCTCGGCGAGGCGAAAGCGTTGCCGGCGATGGGAGTCGCGGTGCAGCTGATGGTCGACGCCGAGGTGTCAGGAGTGATGTTCACGTGCAACCCGGTGACCGGCGACCCGAGCATGGTGGCGATCAACGCGAGCTGGGGCCTCGGGCTGGCGGTGGTCGGAGGCGAGGTAACGCCCGACGACTATCTCGTCAGCAAGGTCACCGGCGAGATCGTCCGCGAGCACGTGCACTCCAAGGACGTCGAGTACGTCCCAGACGCGAGCGGGGCCGGCGCGATCCGCGTCGAGGTCCCGACCGAGCGCCGCGACGTCGCCTGCCTCGATCACGACCGTCTCGCGCAGCTCGTGGCCGTCGCCAAGCGCGTCGACGGTTACTTCGGCTCTCGCCAGGACATCGAGTGGGCCCTCGCCCGCAACGACGATGACGACGATGGATTGTTCGTCGTGCAGGCGCGTCCTGTCACCGGGCTGGCGAAGAAGCCCGACAAGCCCAAGCCGGCGTCCGCGATGTCGCTGATCATGAGCACGTTCGGCGCCGCCCCCAAGGACGAGTGATCGCGATGGCGCTCAGCGACGAGGACGTCCGCGAGATCCTGCGGATCATCGACGAGTCCACGCTGACCGAACTACAGATCGAGACCGAGAGCTTCTCGCTCTATGTGCGCAAGGGCGGGGGGGATGGCGAGGCGTCCGGCCGCCCTCGCGTTCGAGAGGTATCGGAGCGCAGCGCCGCAGGGCACGCATCGGGCGGCCCGGAGGCCTCGACACCCGCGCCGACCCCGGACGCGGAAACCGATGGCCTCGCCACGATCACCTCCCCGATGCTGGGCACCTTCTACCGCGCTGAGGCGCCCGGGAAGCCGCCGTTCGTCGAGGTCGGCGCGCGCGTCGAGCCCGACACGATTGTCTGCATCATCGAGGTCATGAAGATGATGAACTCGGTAACCGCCGGCGTGTCGGGGACGATCGCCGAGGTTCTTCCCGACAACGCCGCGCTTGTCGAGTACGGCCAGCCGCTGTTCCGGGTGGAGCCGGCGTGAAGCGGATCAAGCGCGTGTTCGTCGCCAACCGCGGCGAGATCGCGCTGCGGATCGTCAACGCGTGCGAGGAGTTGGGTCTCGAGACCGTGGTCGGCACCTCGGACGCCGACCGGAACGGGTTGGCCGCGCGCCGCGCCGACCAGGCTGTGTGCATCGGCCCCGCCCCGGCCGGCGACAGCTATCTGCGCGACGACCTGGTCGTGCAGGCCGCGCTCGGCACGGGCTGCGACGCGATCCATCCCGGCTACGGCTTCCTCTCAGAGAGTCCCAAGCTTGCTGCGCGCGCGCGCGATAACGGGCTGACCTTCATCGGTCCTCCGCCCGAGGTGATGGAGCTGAGCGGCGACAAGCTGCGCGCGCGCGAGGAGGCGGCGCGCGCCGGCGTTCCGGTCCTCCCCGGCACCGAAATCGCATCGGGCGAGGATGCACGCCAGGCGGGCGCGCGGATTGGCAACCCGCTTCTGGTGAAGGCGGCAGGGGGCGGCGGCGGCCGCGGGATCAAGCTCGCGCGCGACGGCGACGAGCTCGCCAACCTCGTCAGCCTCGCGCGCAGTGAGGCGGGCGCGGCGTTCGGGGACGACCGCGTGTACCTCGAACGGTTCGTCTCGCCCGCCCGCCACGTCGAGGTGCAGATCGCCGCGGACGAGCACGGCGCGGTTGTCCACCTCGGCGAGCGCGACTGCTCGGTGCAGCGCCGCTACCAGAAGGTGATCGAGGAGGCACCGGCGTCGTGGCTCGATCCGGCCACCCGCAACGCCCTCACCGCTGAGGCCACAGCGTTCGCCACGGCGATCGACTACCGCAACCTCGGGACGGTCGAGTTCGTCCTCGACGCCGACACCGGCGAGCACTTCTTCCTCGAGATCAACTGCCGGATCCAGGTCGAGCATCCGGTCACCGAAGCGGTCACGGGTCGCGATCTGGTCGCACTGCAACTCCAAATCGCCGACGGCGAGCCGCTCGGCTTCACCCAGAAGGACGTGGTGTTCGACGGTCACGCGATCGAGTGCCGCCTGAACGCCGAGGACGTGGCACACGGGTTCATGCCGAGCCCAGGAACGCTGTCGCTGTTCTCGGTCCCCGACCTGCTCCAGCTTCGGGTCGACACGCACCTGTGCGCCGGCGCCGTGATCCCGCCCTATTACGACTCGCTGATGGCCAAGCTGATCGCGCACGCCGAGGGCCGGGACGCGACGATCGACGTGCTGCTCGAGGCGCTCGAGGAGCTCGACGTAGAGGGTGTCGAGACCAACCGCGCGCTGCTGATCAGCGTGCTCGCGCACGACGACTTCCGCCAAGGCGCGGTCAGCACGGACTGGCTCGAGCGCGCGATCGTATGACCCCCGCCACCACCACCGCCGCCGCCGCCCCCACCGCCGGCGAGCGAGTGATCGATCTCGTCGACACCACGACCCGCGACGGCAACCAAAGCCTGTGGAGCGCCACCGGGCTGACCACGCCCGACGTGCTGGCGATCGCGCCGACGATGGACCGGGTCGGCTACCACGCGCTTGACTTCACCTCGAGCACGCACATGGCGGTGTCGGTCAGGTTCCATCGCGAGGACCCGTGGGAGCGGATCCGGCTGGTCAGCGCGGCGATGCCGAACACGCCGCTCAGCATCATCACCACCGGAATGCGCTTCATCTCCTGGGTGCCGGCCGACCAGGACGTGATCGCGCTCGCGTTCCGGCTGGTCGCGCGGAACGGCCTTCGCCGGATGCAGATCGCCGACCCCTCGAACGACCCTGACCGCCTGAAACGCCTCGCCACGATGGCGCGGCGGGAGGGCATCGAGGAGGTGGTGATCGGCCTCACGTACTCGATCAGCCCCGTGCACACCCACGAGTACTACGCCGAACGCGCCGCGATCCTGGCCGACAGCCCCGACATGGACCGGCTGTACCTGAAGGACCCTGGCGGTCTGCTCACGCCCGACGCGGTCCGCGAGCTCGCGCCCCACTTCGCCAACGCCGCCGCCGCGATGCCAGACCGCAGCGGTGCCAAGCGCACGATCGAGCTCCACAGCCACTGCACGATCGGGCTCGCGCCCCTCGTCTACGTCGAGGGCGTCCAAGCCGGCTTCCAGGTCGTGCACACCGCGTCGGGCGCGCTGTCCCGCGGCACCTCCCAGCCCGAGGTATTCAGCACGGTGCGCAACCTCCACGCGATCGGGTACGAGACCCATCTCGACCTGGACGCACAGACCGCGGTCTCCGAGCATTTCGATCAAATCGCCCGCGCCAAGGGCCTCCCGGCCGGCGCGCCGCGCGAGTTCGACGCCGTCTACTACACCCACCAGCTTCCCGGCGGGATGGTCACGACCACGCGCCGGATGCTCGAGGAGCTGCGCCGCCCCGAGCTGTTCGACGCCGTGCTCGAGGAGGTGACCCGCGTCCGGGCTGAGATGGGCTACCCGATCCTGGTCACGCCGGTCTCGCAGTTCGTGGCCAGCCAGGCGGCGCGCAACGTGATCGACGGCGAGCGGTGGCTGAACGTCTCCGACGAGACGATCCGCTACTTCTTTGGCCACTACGGCGACCCGCCCGCGCCGGTCGACCCGGATATCGCCGAGCGCGTCGTAACCCGACCCCAGGCCAAGAAGCTCCGCGACCTGACGCCGATCAGTCTTGACGGCGCGCGTGAGCGGTTCGGCCGGCGGATCTCCGAGGAGGAGCTGCTGCTGCGCGTGACGATGCCCGCGGAGCAGGTGGACGCGATGATCGCCAACCGCACGCAACCGGCGCCCGTACCAGCCGCCCGCCCCGGACGCAGCCCGCTCGTCACCTTGCTTCACGAGCTCGCCGGCCGGCCGGCGATCTCCGAGTTCTCGCTCGCAAAGCATGAGGGCGGCGACACAGTGGTGTGGCGCCGTGCTTGACCGCGTGGGCGCCGGCGCCCCGCTCGACGGACTCCGCCTCGACGACGTGCGCGGGTTCGTGTTCGACGTCGACGGCACGCTCGCCCACCGCGGCCCCGACGGCCGCGCCCGGCCCCAACCCGGCGCGGTCGAGGTGCTCGAGCGGATCCGCGCCTCCGGGCGGAAGCTCGTCCTGTTCACGAACGGCAGCCACGTTCGCTCCGACACAATGGCCCGCGCGCTCAGAGAGGATGGCCTGCCCGTCGCCGACGACGAGATGCTGACGCCGGTCGACAGCGCGATCACCTACATCCGCCGGCGCCACCCCGACGCGCCGGCGCTGCTGTTCGCCTCCGAGGTGGTCCGTGAGTGGATGGTGCAGGCCGGCATCCCGGAAGCTCGCGGCGAGGAGGCCGAGGTCGTGTTCGTCGCGCATGTCGACGAGGCCGACCTGCCCGCGATGGAGCGCGCGGCACGCGCGGTCGAACGCGGCGCGCCGCTCCTGACCGGCAGCTGGGCGCGCGGCTACGCCGGTGCCAACGGGATCATCTTCAGCCGCGGGGCGATGGTGACCGCGGCGATCGCGAAGGTCACTGCGAAGCGGCCGCGGATCGTCGGCAAGCCCTCGCGCGCCGCCGTCGAGGAGATCCGGACCCGGCTCGGGATCCCCACCGACGAGCTCGCGGTTATCGGCGACGACGTCGGCATGGACATCGCGCTCGGTCGCATGGGCGGTTCGCGGACCGTACTCGTCCGGAGCGGCATCACCGGCGCGACCCCGCTCGACAAGCTCCCCGAGAGCCGGCGGCCGCACGCGGTGATCGACCACGTCAAAGATCTGCTCGAGGCGCTCGGGTAAAACCGTATTCTGGAAACTGACTCCATGGCCACGACCGAGCTCCAACCACCCGTCGTCGTCCTCGAGCAGGCCGGGCTGACCGTCGAGGAGCTCTACGACGCGCTGACAGACCGCTGCACACGGCCGGTCAGGCTCGACGAGCTCCTGTACGAAGCCGCCGAGCGAGTCCCGGGCCTGGTCCCGACGCGCGCCGAGATCGAACAGGAGCGCACCCGCAAGCTCGCCGACAAGGCGCGCGTCGAGCTCGCGCAGGGCCTGCTGCTCGCCGAGATCCTTCAGGTCCCGCGGACCGGACGCCACCTCGTCGAGTCCATGCTCCACCCGACGCAGCTCGCGCTCGAGCGCCTGGACGAGCTTCGCAGCACCGGCACGGTCGACCTCGGCCACGCTCGAGTGACCCGCCAGGGCCGCGCCGGCGTGCTCGAGCTTTGCAACCCGCGCCACCTCAATGCCGAGGACGGGAACACCCTGGCCGAGACCGAGGCCGCCGTCGATCTCGTGCTGCTCGATCCCGAGATCCAGATCGGCGTGTTCCGCGGTGGCATCGTCGACCATCCCCGCTACGCCGGCGAGCGGCCGTTCGGGGCCGGGATCAACCTGACCCACCTCTACTACGGTCGGATCGACTACCTGTTCTACGTGGTGCGCGACATGGGCTACGTGAACAAGATCTTCCGCGGCCTCGCCGGCGTCGGCGAGAAGCTGTGGATCGCCGCGGTCGAACGGTTCGCGATCGGCGGCGCCTGTCAGCTGCTGCACGTGATGGATCACGTGATCGCGGTCCGCGGCTCGCGGCTGTACCTGCCGGCGCGCAGGGAGGGGATCATCCCCGGCGCCTCGAACCTGCGCCTGCCCCGGTTCGTCGGCGACCGCGCCGCCCGCCAGGCGATCCTGTCGGGCCGGGAGTGGACCGCCGGCGAGCCCGACGCCGACCTGATCTGCGACGAGGTCGTGGAGCCGGACGCGATCGAGGGCGCGATCGAGGACCGGATCGAGGCGCTCACGAGCTCCGGGCTGATCAACGCCTCCGCCAATCGCGCTGCGATGCGGGTGGGGGAGGAGCCGCTCGACCTGTTCCGCCAGTACATGGCCACGTACGCCCGCGAGCAGGCCTACTGCCATCTGAGCCCCGCCTGGTCCACAACCTCGAGGAGCACTGGAACGCTGACCGTCGCAGCGTCTGATCCGGCGATCTGGGACGGCGCGGCGGAGACGATGCCGCGCGATCAGCTCGCCGCGCTCCAGCTCGAGCGGCTGCGCGCGACCGTCGCACGGGTGCTCGAGGGGCAGCCACTCGGAGCCGCCCGGCTCGCGCAGGCGGGAATAAGCGGCCCCGACGGACATCAAGACGCTCGACGACCTCGCCAACCTCCCGTTCGCCCACAAGAACGACCTTCGCGAGAACTATCCGTTCGGTCTGCTGGCGGTCCCGCGCGAGCAGCTCGTGCGCGTCCAGGCCTCGAGCGGCAGCCACGGCAAGCCCACGGTCGTCGGCTACACGCGCGCGGACCTCGAGACCTGGACCGAGCTGATGGCGCGGTCGATGACGATGGCCGGCGTTCGGCCGGGGATGCTGATCCACAACGCCAACGGCTACGGCCTGTTCACCGGCGGGCTCGGCTTCCACCAGGGCGGAGAGCGGATCGGCGCCACCGTGGTCCCCGTGTCGGGAGGCTTCACAGCGCGCCAGGCGATGCTGCTGCGCGATCTCGGCGCCCAGGTCCTGGTCGCGACCCCCTCCTACTCGCTCGTGATCGCCCAGGCACTCGAAGAAGCCGGCGTGGATCCGGGCACGCTCAACCTCGAGCTCGGGCTGTTCGGCGGCGAGCCTTGGACCGAGGGCCTCCGAACGCAGATCGACCGCGCGCTCGGGATCAAGGCGATCAACTTCTACGGCCTGTCGGAGATGTGCGGTCCGGGGGTGGCGACCGAGTGCCTGACCGCGCGCGACGGGCTCCACGTCCAAGAAGACCACTTCCTGGTCGAGGTGGTCGACCCCGCCGACGGCTCTGCGCTGCCGCCCGGTGCCGACGGCGAGCTCGTGTTCACGACGCTCACGAAGGAGGCGCTGCCGCTGATCCGCTACCGGACGGGCGACCTCGGCGCGATCACGGTCGAGCCGTGCGCGTGCGGACGGACGACCGCACGCCTGATCCGGCTCGGCGGGCGACGCGACGACATGATGATCATCCGCGGCGTCAACCTATACCCGTCGCTCATCGAGCAGATCGTGATGAGTGTCGAAGGGGTCGCGCCGCACTGGCGCCTGATCCTCGAGCGGCCCGGCCCGATGGACGAACTCACGCTCGAGTGCGAGCCGAGCGCGCCCGATGGCGACCGCGGTAGCTTGCGGCAAACGCTCGAAAAAAATCTCAAAGAAAGCACAGGCGTCCGGATCACCGTGTCTGTGCTCGACCCCGGGTCCGTGCCCCGCAGCGAGGGCAAGGCCGTTCGGGTGCTCGACCGGCGGTAAGCCGCAGCGCTGCGCCACACGTGGTGGCGCAGCGCGACAGAATGGTTTACCGACCTCGACGTCCGCCGTGCTCGGACAGCGCCGCCAGTTCGAGCGGGAAGGCGACGTTCGCCTCGCCGATCCCACTGGCCAGGTCGTAGCCCCGCTGGGCGTTGAAGCCCGTGACCGTGTAGCGTGACGTTGTTGCTGTTCGTGAACGTGACCGTGTTGTTGCCGATCGTGATGTCACTCAGCCCGGACAGGCGGCCATCGCCCATCTGGTACAGCGCCGGGTTGATCAGCCCCAGCGGGTGACCGGCCGCCTGATCGGCCAGCGCGACCTCCCCGGAGAACAGCGGCGTGGCCTCGCTCGTGCCGCACACCGGACCCCAGCTTCCGGCAACGCCGGGGAAGCTCTCGAAGGTGTTCACCGCGCCGCTGCAGGACCCACTCATCGACACGTCGGGATTACCGCGCGCGCCGCCTACCACGTTCCGCACACCGTCCTGGTAGGACGGACGCGAGAACGCCGCCGAGCGGCCGCCGCCGGTCGCACACGGTGCGATGCCGAAGCAGCTGCTCGGCGGGATCGTTCCACACGGAGTCGGGTGCGGTCCGGTTGCCGGCGCTGTTCAGCTGCAGCTCGGTGCCGCCGACTCCTGTCACGAGCGGATCGCTCGAGGGCCAGTCGATCGAGGGGAACGGGTAGATGTCGACCAGGTTCAGCTCGGTGTCGGTCGCGCCATTGTCTCCGGATGCGGCAAGCACGGTCACCCCGTGCGCGGCTGCATCCTGGAAGGCGAAGCGGAGGTTGTAGATCAACTGGGGATCGAAGGCTCCGTGCGCGTTCTGGAACGTCGGCTCGGTGGCCCCGAAGCTCTGGCTGATGACCGACGCCAGATGGTGATCGACCACGTACTTCTCGGCCTGCATCATCTGCGGGAGGCCCTGCACGCCCTCGGTCTCGTCGACGGGCGTCTCGGCCAGGATCAGGTTTGCGCCCGGCGCCATCGCGTGGGCGTATTCGACGTCGAGCGTGGTCTCGCCGGCCCAGCCGGGCTGGTCGGGGTACAGCGTCGGGTTCCACGCCGGCGGCGCACCAGCCGGCGAGATGACGTCGAGCGAGGGAGGTGCGGGCAGGCCGTTGGCCTGATCGAAGGCCTGCAGGTCGCTCTGGATCGTCGGCGACCCGTAGGAGTCGACGAGCACGATCGTCTGGCCGCGGCCGGTCAGCCCGTGCGCGTTCAGCTGGTCGACGCCATACGCGTGCCGGACCTGCCCGGCCGTGTAACAGGGGACTCCGAAGTCCGTTTCACACTGCGCCGAAGTCGGCTGCTGGGCGAAATGTCCTCCCGCCGATATACGCAGCGGCTCGGCCGACGCCACCGCGCCTCCGAGTGCCAGCAGGGTCACGCAAGCGGCCGCGGTCAGGCCGCCGATACCACTCAAGATTCGAGTGCGCACCTGCACCTCCCAAAAAGTAGCTAATAGACCGGGAGGTGAACACTAACTACTCGGCGCACCGGGGCGGGCGCCGGGGCTCCGCTCGCCGCGCTGAGCCGCGTGCCGGACGTCGCTGGGCGTCACGCCGAACGCGCGCTTGAACACGCGCGAGAAGTGCGCGGCGTCACAGAACCCCCAGCGGAACGCGATGTCGGTGACCGAGCCGCCGTTCGGGCGCTGGAGGTCCTCCAGGCACCGGGCCAGCCGCTCTGAGCGTACGAGCCCCGCCACCGACGCGTCGACGTCCTCGAACAGCGCGTGCAGCGCGCGCACCGAGATCGAATACGCGCGTGCGATCGACGCCGGCCCGAGCCCGGGGTCTTGCAGATGGGTCCGCGCATAACGCCGGATCTCGGCCCGCATCGCCTCGCGCGCGGCCGCCCGGCTGGTGGGGACGGACGGCTCGACCGCCGCGCGCAGCAGCTCCAGCGCCGCGTTGGCGGCCGCGACCCCGGCCGCGGCCGCGAGCTTGGGCTGCTCGAGCGCGAGTGCATTCATGTACCGCACGAGCAGCCGCGCCGGACCGTTGTCGTCGAGCGGCGGGAGCGCTCGTAGCTCGGCCAGCCGCGGACACACGGCGAGTACCCGGTCACGCGGGAACAGCAGCGTGCGCTTGTGGAACGCCTCGACGATCTCGACGTCGGTCGCCTGCTGCCCGTCCCACAGCACGACGTTGCCGGGTGACAGCGCGAGTCCGCGCGACCCCTCCCTGACCGTCTCGACCCCCCTGCACACGATCTGGAAGCCGAGTATGTCCTCGTGCTTGGCCTCCGGCCTCATCACCGCGCGGCTGCGGTGGCCGAGGAACGGCGACGCGGCGCAGTCGACCAGCATCAGGTCGGCGATCGCTCGGCGGGTCACGGTCCCGCGGAAGTCGCCCGGGGTGCGGTCGGTGGCGTGCACCTCGAACGCGAGGTGCGTCGCGGCCAGGATCTCCGACCACGAATCGAGCCTGTGCTTGATGTCGCCTCCGGCGACCCGCCAGCGTTCCGGTTCGCGACCCACCGGCCCTGACGCCACATCCGTTGCAAGCGCCTGCGCCACGCAAACGTCCTCTCCGTCGATCTCCCTCTGGAACGAGATGGTTCTCCGTCCTCGTGCGGATGGTACCGCCGCGACGATGCACGTCCGCCGGGATGCCTACTGCGATAAGCGCTCCGCGGCGAGCGCCACGAACGCGTCGAGCGCTCCCGGGTCCGCGAGCGAGTCGCGGCTGGCGACTCGCTCGGAGGACTCGCCGCGCAGGATCCGCTTGACCGGCGCCTCGAGCTTCTTCCCCGTCAGCGTTCGCGGGATCGCGGGGACCGAGACGATCTCGTCGGGCACGTGTCGCGGCGACAGCTCGCTCCGCAGGGCGCCGGCGATCCGCCGGCGGAGGTCGTCATCGAGCTCGGCGCCGTCGGCCGGTACCACGAACAGCAGCAGCTCGCCGGCGCCGCCGCCGGCGTCCTCGAGGTGTACGACCAGCGCGTCGATCACCTCGGGGACATCCTCGACGACCGAGTAGAACTCGCCGGTGCCAAGGCGCACGCCGCCGCGGTTCAGCGTCGCGTCGGAGCGCCCGGTGACGATGCAGCTGCCGCGCTCGGTGAACTTGATCCAGTCTCCCTGGCGCCAGATGCCCGGGTAGACGTCGAAGTACGAGGAGCGGTAGCGCTCGCCGTCCTCGTCTCCCCAGAACGCCACCGGCATCGACGGCATCGGCTTCGTGATCACGAGCTCGCCCAGCTCGCCGATCACCTCGTTGCCCTCGGGGTCGAACGCGTGCGCGTCGACCGCGAGGCACGGACCGGTGATCTCGCCCTCGTATACCGGCTGGGCGAGGCTGCCCGACACCAGACCGGTGCATACGTCGGTCCCGCCCGAGCCGTTGTTGAGGAGCATCTCCGGTCCGAGCTGCTCGTACGCGTACAGGTAGCCCTCGGGTGGCAGCGGTGAGCCCGCCGTGCACAGCATCCGGATGCTGCTCAGATCGCACTCGCGCCCCGGCTGGATCCCGGCCTTGCGGCACGCCATCAGGTACGCCGGCGCGACGCCCATCACCGACGGCTGGAGCTCCTCGGCCAGCCGCCATTGCTCGAGCAGGTCGGGCCACGCGGGGTCGCCGTCGAGCATCACGATCGACGAGCGGAGCTGCAGGCCCGCGACGAGCGCGTTCCACATCATCCAAGCGGTCGTCGAGAACCACAGCAGGCGGCCGCCGGGCTTGAGGTCCCAGCAGAGCCCGAGGTTCTTGCGGTGCTCGATCAGCTGGCCGCCGTGACCGTGCACGATCGGCTTCGGCAGCCCGGTCGTGCCTGAGGAGAACAGCACGTACAGCGGGTGGTCGAACGCGACCCGCTCGAACTCGAGCGGCGCACTTTCGGCGGTCAATTCCTCCCAGCCGACCGCGTCGGGGAGCCGGGCCTCGCCGAACGGGACCCCGACCACATGCTCGATCGACGGGATCCGCCCGCGGATCGTCTCGACCTCGGCGCGGCGGTCGACGTAGCGGTCGCGAAAGCCGTAGCCGCCGACCGTGATCAGCACGCGCGGCCCGATCTGGGCGAACCGGTCGACGACGCTTCGCGCGCCGAACTCGGGCGCACATGCGGCCCAGATCGCGCCGAGGCTCGCGGTCGCGATGAAGCCGATCAGCGTCTCGGGAATGTTGGGCATGTACGCCACCACACGGTCGCCGCGCTCCACCCCGAGCCGCTGCAGCCCCGCCCTCACCCGGCCGGCCTGCTCGATCAGCTCGCCGAACGTCAGCTCCCGCGGCCCGCGCGTCTGCGAGCGCGCCACGACCGCGACCCGATCGCGGTCCTCCTCGAGGCCGACCAGGTGCTCGGCGTAGTTGAGGCGAGCGCCGGTGAACCACTCGGCGCCGGGCATCGTCCGATCGCCGAGCACGCGCTCGTGCGGCGTGGCGCGAATGCCGTAGAAGTCCCACAGCCCGCCCCAGAAGCCCTCGAGGTCGGTCACTGACCACTGCCGCAGCTCGTCGAAAGTGCGGAGCTCGTTTCCGCGCTCGTCGCGGAGCCAGTTCATCAACCGGCCGACCTCCGTCGTTTCCCGCCAGTCCGCGGGTGGCGTCCACAGGATGTCCCCGATCATCGGCAGCGGCAGGATACCGGCCGCGGTCGGGGCCACGCCGAGGCGCGGAGCTACATTTGCGCTGACAGTCAAATCGAGCCCGCCGCATGTTCGACTTGACTTCAGCTCACGCAGATCACCGCGGGCTACTGCAAGGGCACGCAGGCCGGATCTGAACAACCGGTGAATGCGCCGCCGGTGTTGTCGATTCGGCTCGCGAACGCTGCGACAATCAGGCGTATGGAGGACCATGTCCGGGGCTCGGTGCTCGTGGTTGACGATGAGCCCACGATCACCGAGGTCGTCGCGCGCTATTTGAATCGAGCGGGATACGCGACCCGGGTCGCCGCGAACGGCCGCGAGGCGCTCGACGCCGCCGCCAACCAGCGCCCCGATCTCGTCGTGCTCGATCTGATGCTCCCCGGCATCGACGGACTCGAGGTGATGCGCCGGCTCCGCGACCAGGATCGCGACAGGGTGGCGGTGATCCTGCTGACGGCCAAGGGCGAGGAGTCCGATCGCGTGATCGGGCTGCGCCTCGGCGCCGACGATTACGTGGTCAAGCCGTTCTCGCCCGCCGAGCTGGTCGCACGCGTCGACGCCGTGCTGCGCCGGCTCGGCACCTCGAAGACGCAGGAGGCGCCGATCGAGCTCAGCGACATGACGATCGACCCGACCGCCCGGCGGGTGTTCGTCCGTAGCGAGGAGGTCCAGCTGACCCACCGCGAGTTCGACGTGCTCCTGTACCTGGCTCGCCACCCCGGTCAGGCGTTCTCGCGCAACCAGCTGATGGACGCCGTGTGGCAGTACTCCTTTTACACCGACACTTCGACCGTGACGGTCCACATCAGGCGCCTGCGGTCGAAGATCGAAGCCGACCCCGCGCAGCCGCTGCACATCCAGACCGTGTGGGGGGTCGGATACCGGTTTCAGCCGTGAACACGAAACCCCGGTCCCCTCAAGGCAAGGTCGCAGGCTGGGCGCGTGCCCGGGCCGGATCGCTGCCGCGTCAGTTCGCGCTCGTAGTGGCGATCGTGGTGGCGCCCGTGCTGATCGCGCTCGTCGTCGTCGGGGCCTTGATGGTCGTTTCCCAACACGGCGCGGCGCTGCTGGCGGTGATCGTCGCGGCCGCCGGGCTGGTCGCGATCGTCGCGGCCAGGGTCGTAGCCGGCGGCATCCTGCGCGACGTCCAGGCGATCCGCGACGGGTTGATGGCCGTCGGTCGCGGCAACCGCGACGTCCAGATCGAGACCTCCGCCCACGACGAGCTGGCCCAGCTGGCCGCCGCGGCCAACTCGATGATCATGCAGCTGCGCGACGAAGAGGTGCGCCGGGATCAATCCGACGCCGCTCGTCGCGACCTGATCGCGGCGGTGTCACACGACCTGCGCACACCGATCACATCGCTGCGGCTGCTCGCCGAGGCGATCGGGGACGGCATCGTCGACGACCCGGAGACGCGACGCGGCTACCTGCGCCGGATGGCGACGCACATAGACGCGCTGAGCGTGCTGATCGACGACCTGTTCGAGCTCTCGCGGCTCGAGGCTGGCGACATCAGCTGGTCGATCGAGCAGGTCCCGCTGCAGGAGCTCGTCGGCGAAACGGTCGAGGCGATGCGGGTACAGGCCGAGGCCAAGGGCGTCGCGGTGCTGGCCGAGGTTCCCGAGAGCCTGTGCCCGGCCCAGGCCAACCCCGAGAAGCTCCAGCGGGTGCTTTTCAACCTGATCCAGAACGCCATCCGGCACACGCCGGCGGACGGCAGCGTGGTCGTGCGCGCCGAGCCGGTGGCGGCCGGGATCGAGTTCGAGATCGCCGACACCGGGGACGGGATCCTCCCCGAGGAGCGCGCGCACGTGTTCACGGCGTTCTACCGCGGCGGCACCGACGCCGCCCGGACGAGTCCCGGCGCCGGCCTCGGGCTCGCGGTCTCGCGCGCGATCGTCGAGGCTCACGGCGGCCGCATCTGGCTCGCCGACACCACGATCGGCACCCGGGTCCGGTTCAGCCTCCCCGCCGCAACCTAGTCCGCTCCGCTCCGCCCCCGCCGCGATCCCGGCTAAGTCCTCACTCGCCCCCCCGCCGGCGGCGAATGTGGATTCAGCCACTCAGTGTGTGGCTACGTCCTCAGTCGGCGTCCTGAGTTCGTCGAGTGAGGACTTAGCCGGTCAGGCCGACCCCCGGACGCCGGCGCGAGCAAGCGCGGGAAGGACTTGCGCCCGGCCGGAGTCCTTATCGGGTGAGGCGCACCCGCCAATGACCGCCAACCGCAGCTGAGCCGTGCCGATCGCCGCCGATCACGCCCTCCCGCGGGTGGCCGGGGCATCCTCGCCGGTCCGCCGGCTCGATCCCAATCACCTCGGTGACCACCTCGACCGGTTGTACCGCGCCGCCTGGGCGCTGTGCGGCTCGCGAGAGGACGCCGAGGACCTCGTCCAGGAGACGTACGCGCGCGTGCTCCAGAAGCCGCGCATGCTCCGCTCCGGGGAGGACCTCGGATACCTCATGCGGGTGCTGCGCAACACCCACTTCTCCCGCCTCCGCGCCGCCGCGCGCCGGCCGCGGGCGGATCCCTACTTCGACGATCTCGATCACGTCGAGGACCCCTCCGTCAGTGCGCCCGACGCCGCGCTCGACGCATCCGAGCTGTACGCGTTGATCGCCGAGCTGCCCGATCCGTTCCGCGAGGCGCTGGTCGCCGTGGACGTCATCGGGCTGTCCTATCGCGAGGCGGCGCGCGCGCTCCGGGTCCGCGAGGCGACGATCACCACCCGCCTGTACCGCGCCAGGCAGCGCGTTGCGGGCGCGCTCGCGGACGACCGTCCGGCGCTCGCGGATCACAGGCCGGCGCCCGCGAACGACCGTCCGGCGCTCGCGCTCGGCACCGAACCGCCGGCCTCCGGCTAGGCGCGATGCACAAACTCGGCCGACACCCTCGCGCGACCGAGCGCGATCTTGCCCACCTCGCCGACGGCACCCTCGACCCCGGCCGTCGCGAGCGCGTGGAGCGGTCCGTCGCCGGCTCGCACGAGCTCCAGGCGCGGCTGCGAGACCAGCGCCGGGCGGTGGCCGCGGTGCGCGCCCTAGGGTCCGAGCGGGCCCCGCTCACACTGCGGCTGCGCCGGCGCGCGCTGTCACCCGCGGCGCGTCCACGGTCGCGACTGCTCGGCCTCGGGCTCGCCGGCGTCCTCGGCACGGTTGCGCTGACGTTCGCCACGCTCGGCGGCGGTCAGGCCGGGCTGACCGCCGCCGACGCCGCCACGCTCGCGGCGGGCCCTCCAACGGCGAGCGTGGCCGAGCCCGTCGACGACGCGGCGACGCTCCCCGGCGTCAGCGCCGCCGGGCTCCCGTTTCCCTACTGGGAGGACCACTTCGGCTGGGTCGCGGCCGGCGTCCGCCGCGACAGCGTCGACGGAAGACTCATGACCACGATCTTCTACCGCCGCGACGGCCGGCGGATCGCCTACACGATCGTCCCCGGCACGCGACTACCGACCGCCGCAGGCGAGGAGACGATCACGCACGGCGGCATCGTCATCCACGCCTTCACCGATGGCCGCCGGCTGATCGTCACCTGGCTGCGTCTAGGGCACACGTGTGTGCTCTCAGGCACCGACGTGCCGCTCGACGCACTCACCGCGCTCGTCGCGTGGCGGAGCCACGGCTAGCGTCCCTACTGATCATCCTCCAGGTGCGGCGAGATCAGGGACAGGTCGGCCTCGCCGAGGCGGTCGGTTGCGCCCATGGCCTGATGCCAGAACGGATAGATCAGCGGCGGCCGGCTGACCGCCTCGAGCCGCGCGGTTTCCTCGGCCGACAGCGACAGATCGGCAGCGGCCAGGTTGTCGGCGAGCTGCTCGTCGGTACGGGCACCGACGATCACGCTCGTGATCCCCGGTCGTCCGAGCAGCCAGGCCAACGCCACCCGCGACGGCGCCACGCCACGCGCCTCGGCGACCTCGACCACGGTCTCGATCGTGTCGTAGAGCTTGTCCTCGTCGTAGATCGGCGGCTCGCTCCACTCCGATGCCCGGCGTGAGCCGGGGGGCGCGTCCTCACCACGCCGGTACTTGCCCGAGAGCAGCCCGCCGGCGAGCGGGCTCCAGGTCAGCAACCCAAGCCCCTGGTCGATCGCCGAGGGCACGATCTCATACTCGGCCGAGCGCTCCTGGAGCGACAGGTACACCTGCTGGCTCACGAACCGCGGGAGCCCCGTGCGGTCGGCGATACCGAGTGCCTTCATCACCTGCCAGCCGGCGAAGTTCGAGCACCCTACGTAGCGCACCTTGCCGCTGGTGACGAGGTGGTCGAGCGCGCTGAGCGTCTCCTCGAGCGGAGTCTGTCCGTCCCATTCGTGGACCTGGTAGAGGTCGATGTAGTCGGTCTCGAGGCGGCGCAAGCTGGCCTCGCAGCCGCGAATCACGTGATGGCGCGACAGGCCGGCGTCGTTGGCGCCCTCGCCCATCGGGAACCTCACCTTCGTCGCCAGCAGAACCTCGTCGCGCCGGCCGCGCAGGACCCGTCCGACGATCTCCTCCGCGCTGCCCGCGGAGTAGATGTCGGCGGTGTCGATCATGTTCACACCGGCATCCAGCGCCATCGCGATCTGGCGGCGGGCGCCTTCGAGGTCGGTGTTGCCGACGGGGCGGAAGTCGCCGCTGCTGCTGAACGTCATCGTTCCCATCGTCAGCTTCGAGACGCGCAGCCCGGAGCGTCCGAGTTGCCGGTATTCCATTGAGGTCTCCTCGAGGTCGTTGAGACGCTCGCGCTACGGCACGAGCACGATCTTCCCGCGCGTGTGCCGCTGCTCGAGCTCGCGGAACGCATCGCGGACCTGGTCGAGCGGGTACGTGCGCGCGATCGGCACCTCGAGCCGTCCTTCGTCGATCAGCTCTGCGAGCTCGGCGAGCACGCCGGCGCTCGACGCGGCCGCGGACCCCTCCATCTTGACCCCGTACTTCTCAGCGGCTTCCCAGTCGATGATCGTGTCGACTCGCTCCGGCGCCACCCCGAGCTCGTCGACCGCGAGCGCCACGTAGCCCCCGCCGAACGTGTCGATGAACGCGTCGACGTGTCCGTCCGACACCTCGCGGATCCGACCCACAACGCCGTCGCCGTAGGCGACGGGAATCGCGCCGTGGTCGAGCAGCCACTGGTGGTTGACCTCGCTGGCGAGACCGATCGCGGTCGCGCCGGCGAGCACGACGAGCTGCACGGTGAGCGAGCCGACGCCACCCGCGGCCCCGGATACCACGACTGTGTCACCCGACGACACCCCGACCGCGCGCACCGCAGCGTACGCGGTCGCCCCGGCGACGAACAGTGCGCCCGCGGCTTCCCACGAGACGTTCTCGGGCTTGCGTATCAACTGGTCGGCGGGCACGACCACGAACTCGGCCTGGCTCGCCCGCTGCTCGGTCCACCCGATCACCGGTTCGTCCACCTCGAGCCCGTCGACGCCGGCGCCGAGCTCCTCGACCACGCCGGCGAAGTCGGTGCCCTGGCCCGACGGGAACGTCGCCGGCCAGCGCTCGTCCAGGAGACCCTTCCGGATCGACGCCTCGCCGGGGTTGATCCCGGCGGCCTTGACCCTGACGAGCACCTCGCCGGGGTGGGCGGGGTCCAATACCGGGCGCTCGACCTCGACCACGTTCAGAACGTCGATGTCGCCGTATCGATCGAACCGCACCGCGCGAGGCATCCCGCGCAGTTTTATCAGCCTCCGAGGTACCGCGCCGGCAACGCGTGCTCGTCGGCGCCGCCGGCGGCGGTCCGCTGCACCCGGTAGGCGCGGGCATGGGGGCGCGACGCGACCACCTCGTCCAGCTCCACGCCGGCGAACACGAGCGCGGCGCCGTCGTCGGCCGCCCACCCGTCGGCGAGCTCGCCGGCGGCCACGAGCCGGGTGAACGTAGGTCGCCGCTGCTCCTCGCCGTCGTAGTGGGGGCAGGCGCTGTCGGGCAGAAGGCCCAGCCCGTCGTGGAGCGGCGCGAGTCCGCTGAGGCCGAACGAGTCGGTGACGGACTCGGTGAACCAGCAGTTCATGCCCGCGCTCAGGCCACACAGCACGATGCCCTCTTCCCAGGCGCGGCGCAGGATGCGGTCGAGGCCGTGGACGCGCCAGACCGCGAGCATGCTCGCGGTGTTGCCGCCGCCAACGTAGATCACGTCCTGGGCGAGCACGAACGCCTCGAGGTCCTCGACCTTGCGCTCGAACAGCTCCAGATCGGTAGGCCGGCAGTCCAGTGGCGCGAACGCCCGGTAGAAGCTCGCGACGTACCCCTCGGCGTCGCCGCTGGCGGTCGGGAGGAAACACACGCGCGGACGGGGCGACCGCGCCAGCGACAGAACGAACTCGTCGAGCAGCGGATTGTCGGGCTCCATCGAGAACCCGCCTCCGCCCATCGCCAGGATCCGGCGCCCGGCTGCCCCGCTCATGGCCAGACGAACCGGTCGACGGTGTAGTGCGAGACGGTGTCCTCGCGCTCGACGAGGTAGCGGTCGTCCTCCGGATAGAACACCGCGACCTCGGGCTGGTCGCCGGCGAACGCCTTGATCGACTCCATCGACTCCCACAGCGTGAACATCAGGAACTCGGTCTTCTCCCCCTCGACGTCGCGCCGCAGCATCCAGGCGCCGCGGTTCCCGGGCGTATCCGTGTAGCCGGCCATACCGGTCTTGTCTATGTACTCCGCGTAAGCGTCACCGTCGGCTTTGGCGACGGCTCCGCGCCAGATTCGGGCGATCATCGGTCCTCCTCGGTCGAGGGTGGGGCCCGGAGGCTAGTGGGTCGACCCGAGACGTTGAGGGAGGCCAGCTAGGCCAGAATCGAGATGCTGCCGGTCGTGGGTGGGCGGTCCCCGGTCCGCTGCGCGCTCGCGGTGTAGCCGGCCGACGCCGGTCCCTCGGCTCCTGACTCATCCGCGCCGAAGCCCCGTTGACGGTCCTGATCGAGCGCGTGATCGATGAGCTGGTCGAGCGTCGTCTGATCGAGCGGCGGCTGGCCGTTCGCCTGCCGCGACTGCTGGATCTTCCCCTGTACGAACTCCACCAGCGAGTCGCGCGAGACGCCGTGCTGCTGGGCCAGTTCGGTGATCGACGAACCCGGCGTCGCGCCGCCGGCCGCGACGAGCTGCGGGGTGTACCCGCTCACTGACTGGATGTCCACGAGAGGTCTGGCTTTCGGTCGAGGGAGACAGCCAAGTGATCGGCAGGCCGGCACCGGAACTTCAGCCGGCCGCGGTCCGCGGTGGCGGATGCGCGCCACCGTCGCGGCTCTCAGAACGGAGGTTTTGCCAGCACTACGGAGGTTTCGATCTGGCGGTCCGGAATCGACCAGTAGCTCTGGAGCAGCACCGTCTTCTGCTCGGGCGTGACGAGCTCGAAGCCGTGCCGGCGATAGAAGTCGATCGCCCACTCGGCCGCGCCCCACGTGCCGACCAGCAGGCGCTGCTTGCTCAGCCCGCTCAAGTGGTCGAGCAACGCGCTCCCGACGCCGCCGCGCTGGCGCCCCGGCACGACATAGGCGTGCCGGATCAGGGCGACGTCTCGCACCACCTGGATTCCCATCACCCCAAGCAGCTCGCCGTCAGACTCATAACCCCAGAACGCCACCCCGGCGGCCATCTCTTCGTCGAGCTCGGTCGCGGGCATGTACGGCTCGCGCCAGCGGTCGGTCGGGATCACGCCGCGATACGCCTCCGCTCCCAGGTTGACGATCCGCAGGATCGCGGCGCGCTCGTCGTCCCGGCAGCGCCGGACCTGACTCATCGGGAACAGGACCCGAGCCTACCGCGCGCGCAGCGGCGGCGAGCGCACGAGCCGAGCGACTACAGCGACTACGCTTGGCGCGCAGGCGATGGCCGCGACCACGAGCAACTCCACGCTCGGGGAGTGCGTCCCCGAGAACGCGATGAGCGACCCCGGCGAGATCGCGCGCTTCTACGACCGCTGTAGCGACCTCATGCGCGAGCTCCTCGACGGATTGGCGCAGGCCCCCGACACACCACGTCCGTTCCCCGAGATCGAGGACGCGATCGGATGGCCGAAACGCCGGATCGCGTCGGTACTCGGTGGCGTTTGTCGTCTGCGCCGGATGGAGTTCGACGGGCGCCGGCCATACCACTTCCACGACCCCAAGCACGCGGCGTCCCGGCGCTGGGAGATCTGGATGGACGGCGCTCAGGCGCGCGCCGTGCAGGCCGAGTGGGCTAGCTGCCCACGAGCTTGAACTGCTCGACGAGCCGGTTCCGCTCCTCGGCAAGCTCGCGCACCGCCTCGGCCAGCCGGGGGATCAGGCCCTTCATCGCCTCGCGGCCGAAAAAGCTTGAGAATGTGCAAGACGTGTCCGGACCCGACGTAACAAATCTGACGAGCATGATCGAGCGGCTGCGCGTTCCGCCCGGCTCGAAGGTGACGCTGGCCAAGGACCACGATCCCGGCTTCAAGTCCGATTGGGTGAAGAAGAAGGACGGCAAGCAGCAACTCGCAGCTCACCGTTCAGATGCTCGCCGAGTATCAGGACCGGCTGGCGGCCCAGGACACGTACGGGCTCCTGGTCGTGCTCCAGGGGATCGACGCGGCCGGCAAGGACGGGACGGTCCGGCACGTGATGAGCGGCGTCAACCCACAGGGCGTGACCGTCCACAGCTTCAAGGTTCCCTCCGAGGAGGAGCTGAGCCACGATTTCCTGTGGCGGTACGCGCGCCACCTGCCGGCCCGCGGACAGATCGGGATCTTCAACCGCTCCCAGTACGAGGAAGTGCTCGTGGTGCGCGTGCACCCGGAGCTTCTCGACAACGAGCGGCTGCCCGCGGCGGCCGGGCGCCGGGGTATCTGGGGCCGCCGCTACCGGGAGATCAACGAGTGGGAGCGCGGGCTGGTCGACAACGGGTTCAAGATCGTCAAGCTGTTTCTCAACATCTCGCGCGAGGAGCAGCGAATCCGCTTTCTGAAGCGGATCGACCGCCCCGAGAAGAACTGGAAGTTCTCCGCCGCCGACGTCGCCGAGCGAGCCTCCTGGAACGCCTACCAGCGGGCCTTCTCGGAGATGCTGACCCATACCAGCACCGACTGGGCGCCGTGGTACGTGATCCCGTCAGATCACAAGTGGTTCGCCCGGATCGCGGTCGGGGCAGTGCTCGTGCACGCGCTCGTCGAGCTGGATCCCCAGTACCCGACGGTGAGCCCCGAAGCTCGCGCCGCATTGCTGCAGGCTCGGACTCAGCTGGAGGCCGAGGCCCCCAGGGGCGCCGCGGCCGACCCGTACGCGGCGTCGAGCGGCTGACCGGCGAGCTGACCGCCGGCGCAGTCCTCGCACCGGACCACGCGCCGCGGGTTGCGGATCCCGAACAGGCCGAGCAGGCCGCCGAGTGCGACCAGCGCCGCCGAGATCTCGATCCCGACGTGGAACGCCTCCACCGACGCCGACTCCACCGCGTGGGCGACCTGCACCCCGGCGCGCGCGGGATCGACGCGGGCGAGCGTCTGCCCGCGCGCGTGCGCGACCGCCGTCCGGGCCGGCGCGGACAGCTTGATACCGGCAAGGCGCTGGTCGAGCGTCGACGTGAACTGCGCGGTGATGATGCCGCCGATCGCCGCGATCGCGATCAGGCCCGCGACGCGCGCGACCGCGTTGTTGACGCCGGAAGCGATGCCCGCATCGGACTCGTCGGCATCTGAGAGCACCGCTGCTGTCAACGGTGCCACCGTGGTGGCGAGCCCGAGCGAGAACACCAGTAGCGCCGGGAGTAGATCGGTGACGTAGTTCACATGGGCGCCTAGCCTCGTCATCAACGCGAGGCCGACGGCGGCCATCAGCGGGCCGAGGCCCATGAACAGCCGCGGGCCGTAGCGGTCCGCGAGCCGCCCCATCCGCTTTGAGAGCAGGAACATCACGATCGTCGAGGGCAGTAGCGCGAAGCCGGCGTCGAGCGCGCTGTAGCCGGCGACCTCCTGGAGGAACAGCACGAGCAGGAAGAACGTGACGCTGAGCCCGCCGTACATCGCAAACGTCTGCACGTTCCCGACCGCGAAGTTGCGGCGCTTGAACAGGCGCAGCGGCAGCATCGGCGCCGGGGTGCGCCGCTCGTGCTCGATGAACAGCGCGAGCAGCGCCAGCCCGCCGAGCCCAGGCCCCCACACCTGCGGACTGCCCCAGCCGACCGTCGGCTGGCGGATCAGCGCCAGCACCGGACCGGCCAGGCCGAAGAACGTCAGCACGGCGCCGAGCCAGTCGACGCGAGCGTGCGTCATTCCCGGTGCTCGCGCCGGCACCGCGATCGACACGAGCATCAGTGTGGCGATCACGAACGGGACGTTCACAGCGAAGATCAGCCGCCACGACACCGCGTCGACCAGGTACCCGCCGGCGAGCGGCCCGATGACGGTCGCGATCCCCGACCAGGCCGTCCACGAGCCGATCGCGCCGCCGCGCTCCTCGCGCGGAAACGCGGACACGATCACTGCCAGCGAGCTCGGCATCAGCAAAGCTCCGAACGCGCCCTGGAGCGCGCGACACGCGATCAGGAAGCCGATACTCGGCGAGATCGCACACAGCAGCGATACGACTCCGAAGCCGCCGACGCCGATCGAGAACACGCGCCGTTCGCCGTACAGGTCGCCGAGCGAGCCGCCGACCAGGATCAGCGATCCGAGCGCGAGCAGGTAGCTGTTCGCGACCCACTGCTGACCGGCGAGCCCGCCGCCGAGGTCGGCGCGGATCGCCGGCAGCGCGACGTTCACGGCCGTCGCGTCCAGCCCAGCGACGAATGACCCCATGATCGCCGCGATCAATGCCAGGCGCTTGCGGCGATCGGTCATTCGCTCCTCAGGTCGTCTTGGTCAACCCACCGTCGATGACGTAGTTGACCCCGGTCACGTTAGCGGTGCGCTCCGAGGCCAGCAGGACGACGAGCGTCGCGACCTCTTCGGGCGTCGAGAACCGGCCGGTGGCGATGCCCGACGCGGCGGCCTCGCGGATCTTGTCGGCGTCGACGCCGGTCGCTTTCGCGAACGTCGCGGCCACGCCCTGCTCTCCGAGCCACAGGTCGGTGCTGACCTGTCCCGGCGAGACGCAGTTCACGCGGATGCCCTTCGGCCCGAACTCCTGAGAGAGCGACTTGCTCAGGTTGACGATCGCGGCCTTCGCGGCGCCATAGTCGATCGTGGCCGCGTCCGGCTGGAAGAACGAGTTGACGGACGCCACGTTGACGATCGACCCGCCGCCGTGCTCGAGCATCGGGACGAGCGCCGCCCGGGTGGCCCTGAGCCCTGGGAAGAAATTGATCCGCGACCACGCCGTCGAGGCCGTCGAGGCCGTCGAGGTTATCGGTGGTCAACGATCCCGCCACGACGGAGGCGCCCTCGGCGAGGAGGGCCTGTGTGATCGCGAACCCGATGCCCTTGTTCGCGCCGGTGACGACCGCAACCTTCCCGGCAAGTCCGAGGTCCATGTCCATCCTTCCGCTCGTTCGAGGTCTCACCCTATCGGTGCCACCCCGAGGGCTTGCGCCAACTCGCTGCGATCATGTGACCGTGTCGCGATTCGTCGTGCAGCTCCACGATGCGACCACGCTGCACTTCGACCTGCGACTCCAGGACGGCGACGTGCTGCGCTCGTGGGCGGTGCCGAAGGGGCCGTCGCTCGATCCCGCGGTTCGCCGCCTGGCGGTGCCGGTCGCGGACCACTCGCTGTCGGCCGGCGAGTTCGAGGGCGTGCACGAGGGTAGCTCACGCGGCACGGGTGCGGTGATCGTCTGGGACGAGGGCACCGCCGAGATCAAGGGCGACGACCCCGGCCATCTGTCGTTCGTGCTCGACGGGCACAAGCTCCACGGCCGCTTCGGCCTGACCCGGACCGGCGAGGACCAGTGGATCCTCGTCAAGGCCCGCGACGAGCATGCCCGCTCCGGCTCCGACATCGTCGCCGAGTGCCCGGCGAGCGTCCGCACGGGACGAACCTGGCAGGAAGTTGCGCAGGACGAGTCATCGTGACCCGCGCCGGCGCTGGACCTACAAATCGCCAGATCGCGCCCGGCCAAAACTAGAATCGCCCTCTCGCCGGCGGTCGACGCGAAACACCCCGGGACCGGGCGACAGAGATGGAGGAGGAACCATGGCCGACAACGTGACGCTGCGCGGGATCTCAGAGCTCCGCGGCTTCTTTCGTACCAACCAGACGCCGGTCTACTTCATCTCGCCGATCGCGTTCAACCTGCTCGGGATCGATCGCTGGGTGCGCCAGTTCTACTACGTCAACTACTTCGACTCGTTCGACGGAGGGCATCCGTGCGTGTTCGTCCCGCCCAGGACTCCGCACGCCCAGTTCGGCTCGATCGAGGACGTCTGCAACTACCTGCTCGGGAACGCCGGGCTCAGCGAGTTCGTCGGCGCCCACCGCGGGAGCGGTACAGAGGCGGCGCACGGCAAGGCGGTCTTCGTGTTCTTCGACGAGCAGACCGAGCGCCGCGCCGCCGAGGTCGGACTCGACGTCGCGCTCCCCTCGGCCGAGCTCCGCCACCGGCTCGACTCGAAGATCATCACCACGCAGCTGGGCGAGGAGGCGGGTGTTCCCAGCGTCCCGAACGTGCTCGGGCGCGCGACGAGCTACGACAAGCTGCTCGAGCTCGCCGCCACCGCCGGGCTCGGCGACGACCTGGTCGTGCAGACCCCGTACGGCGACTCGGGCAAGACGACCTTCTTCGTCCGCGGCGAGCGCGACTGGAACGCCGACGCCGGCGAGATCGTCGATCAGGAGCTCAAGGTGATGCGCCGGATCGAGCCGCGCGCGGTGGCGGTCGAGGCGTGCATCACCCGCCACGGGACCGTGATCGGCCCGCTGATGACCGACCTGACCGGCCACCCCGAGCTGACGCCGTATCGCGGTGGCTGGTGCGGCAACGACATCTTCCCCGGCGCCCTGTCGCCGGCCAACCGCGAGCGGGCGCTCGACTTCACCCGCCGGCTCGGCGACCGGCTCGCCCGGGAGGGGTATCGCGGCCAGCTCGAGGTCGACTACCTCGTCGACGCGACCACTGACGAGCTGTACCTCGGCGAGCTCAACCCGCGGCTCAGCGGGATCAGCTCGATGACCAACGTCAGCGCGAGCGCCTACGCCGACATGCCGCTGTTCCTGTTCCACCTCGCCGAGTACCTCGACGTCGACTACGAGCTCGACGTGGCGGACCTGCGCCGGCGCTGGAGCAGCGACCACCTGACGGACGTTTGGGGCCAGATCATCCTCAAGGAGCCCGACGACGGGATCGAGCTGCTCACCGACGCGCCCCGCACCGGCATCTGGCGTCTCGGCGACGACGGGCAGATGAGCTTCAGCCGGCCGGCGGTCGACTGGCACGGCCTCGGCGACGAGTCCGAGGGCTTCTACCTGCGGATCATCGGTCCCGGTGACTACCGCTACCGCGGCGCCGACCTCGGAATCCTGGTCACGCGCACGCGGCTGGAGACCCCCGACGGCCGGCTGACCGACCGCTGCCGAGCGTGGATCGACGGGATCCGGTCGCGGTTCGCCGGCGCTCCGCTCGAGCGCGAAGCGGAGCCGCCGATCCACGACGCCCTCGCGTTCAAGACGGGCTGAGGTTGGCCGGCCGGGACGAGATCCTGGGCGCGGTCGCCGCCGAGCAGCCCGCGACCGAGCGACTGCTGATCGACCTGGTGCAGGCGCCGACGCTGCTGGGTGACGAGCGCGCCGGCCAGGAGATCATGCGCGCGGCGTTCGCGGATCTGGGGCTCGAGCCGCACGACGTTCCGCTCGACGCCGAGGCGCTCAAGACCCACGCCGGCGCCTCGCCGTTCAGCTGGGACGTAAGCGGCAAGTTCAACGTGGTGGCCGATTGGCTCCCCGCCCGCCCTGCCCCCGCTCACCCCGCCCGCGCCCGCCCGGCCCCCGCTCACCCCGCCCGCGCCCGGCCCGCCCCCGCCCAACCGAGCCGTTCCGGAGAACGACGGTCGCTGATCCTAAACGGCCACATCGACGTGGTCGACCCCGGACCGAGCGACATGTGGTCCTCACCGCCGTTTGTCGCCCGGCGCGACGGCGACTGGCTGTACGGCCGCGGCGCCGGCGACATGAAGGCGGGCCTGGCGGCAATCGTCGGTGCCGTCCGCGGGCTGCGGCGGCTCGGCCTCGAGCCGCTCGCCCCCGTCGAGCTGCAATCTGTGGTCGAGGAGGAGTGCACCGGCAACGGCGCCTTTCAGTGCGTGCTCGCCGGCCGGCCGGCCGACGCCGTGATCGTCACCGAGCCGACCAGCCTGACCGTCCAGACCTCGCAGGTCGGCGTGCTGTGGTTCCAGGTGGTCGTCAGGGGCCGTTCCGCCCACGCGGGCGACGCGCCGATCGGCGGCAACGCGATCGAGGCGAGCTTCCCCGTGATCACGGCCTTACGGCAGCTCGAGGCCGAGCTGAACGTGGCCCCGCCGTCGCCCTACGACGTCTACGAGCATCCGATCAACCTGAACATCGGGATGATCCGCGGCGGCGACTGGCCCTCGACGGTGGCCGCCGAGAGCGTCCTGCACTGCCGGCTCGCGCTGTTCCCGGGCGCCGGCGTCGACGAGCTGAAGACGAGGGTGGAGGACACCGTCGCCGCGGCCGCGGCCTCGCTCGGCGGCGGCTTCGAGGCCCGGGTGCTCTACGACGGCTTCGCCTGCGAGGGCTACACGCTCGACCGCAACTCGCCGCTCGTGGCCGCGCTCGACGACTCCTGCGAGCAGGTGATCGGCGCCCGGCCGGCGCTGATCGCATCGACCGCGACCACCGACGCGCGCTCATTCGCGCTGTACGCGGGAACCCCGGCGGTCTGTTTCGGGCCGTACGCCGAATCGATCCACGGCGTCGACGAGCGCGTGTCGCTGCAATCGGTCCTCCGGACCGCCCAGACGCTCGCGCTGTTCATCGACGGCTGGTGCGGGCTCGAGCGCCGATGAGGATCGGACCGTCTGTAGCGTTGAGGCGGTGTCGACGCGCGAGCAACCCGAGCTGTCACTGCTCCCCGCCCACACACCGTCGCTGGACTTCCGCGTGGTCGACGAGCCGCAACCGGGCGAGAACTGGCGTGCCGCGTTCGCCGCGATGTGGCCGGCGTATCGGGCGTGGTGGCTCAAGGAGGGCGAGTGGGCGCGTCCGGATCTGAGCACGTGCACGGCGATGCTCGACAAGTGGATGCCCGCGCTCGGCCCGACGTTCGAGCGGTTGGTGGAACTCGCCGGCGGCGACCCGCTCGCCGCGCGCTTCCTCTCGATGTACCGGCCGCCAGGGTTCGTCGTGGGTTGCTCGCAGGCCGCGTTCACCGGCGACGGTGGCCCGGTGCTGGTCCGCAACTACGACTACCCCGCCTCGCGCGTGGAAGGCATCGTGTACCGCACATCGTGGACCGGCCGCCACGTGATCGGGATGAGCGACTGCCTGTGGGGGCTGCTCGACGGGGTCAACGATGCCGGCCTGGCGGCGTCGCTGACGTTCGGGGGCCGGCCGGCGGTCGGGGACGGGTTCGGGATCCCGCTCGTGATCCGCTACGTGCTCGAGGTGTGCGAGGACGTCGAGTCGGCCTGCGGAGTGCTCGTCCAGGTCCCCGTGCACGCGGTCCAGAACGTCACACTGATCGACCGCGGCGGCGACTTCGCGACCGTCCGCGTCGGGCCCGATCGCGAGCCCGAGGTGCTGACCGTGCCGGTGGCGACCAACCACCAGCATCGCGGCGACTGGCCCGACTACGAGCGCGCGGTGGCCACGTTCGAGCGCGAACGGCGCCTGCTCGAGCTGCTCCGAACCCCCGGGATGAGCCGGGACCGGTTAGTGCAGGCGTTCCTCGAGCCGCCGCTGTACCGGGACGAGTTCGCGAGCGGGTTCGGGACGCTGTACACGGCCGTGTACTCCCCCGCGACCGGCCGCGCCGAATACCGTTGGCCTGACGACGTGATGATGACCAGATCTTTCGATGAGGCAAAGGAGAGGCTATGACCAAAGTGCTGACGAACTTCGTCGACGGTCAGGCCGCGGTCCTCAACGGCCGCGACATGGACCTCGTCGACCCGGTCACCGAAGAGGTGTTCGCCAAGGCGGCCGTGTCCTCTGAAGAGGAGATCGACGCCGCGTGCCAGGCGGCGGCGCGGGCGTTCGAGAGCTGGGGGCGGACGACCCCCTCAGAACGCCAGCTTGCGCTGCTGAAGATCGCCGACGCGATCGAGGCGCGGGCCGAGGAGCTGGTCGCGGTCGAGAGCGAGAACACTGGCAAGCCCAAGGCGCTCGTGCTGTCCGAAGAGGTGCCGCCGATGGTCGACCAGATCCGCTTCTTCGCCGGCGCCGCCCGCGTGCTCGAGGGCCTGTCGGCGGGCGAGTACATGAGCGGATACACGTCGTACATCCGGCGTGAGCCGATCGGCGTGTGCGCGGCGGTGACGCCCTGGAACTACCCCGCGATGATGGGAGTGTGGAAGTGGGCGCCGGCGCTCGCCGCCGGCAACACGATGGTGCTGAAGCCGTCCGACACGACGCCGGCGAGCTCGCTGTGGATGGCCGAGCTGATGGCCGAGTTCCTGCCCGCCGGCGTATTCAACGTCGTGCTCGGGGACCGCGAGACCGGCGCCGCGCTCGTGCATAACAAGATCCCGCAGATGGTGTCGATCACTGGCAGCGTTCGCGCGGGCAAGCAGGTGGCCGCAGCGGCCGCCGACGACGTCAAGCGCGTTCACCTGGAGTTGGGCGGGAAGGCCCCGGTCGTCATCTTCGACGATGCCGATCTGGCCAAGGCCGCCGAGGAGATCGCGATCGCCGGCTACTTCAACGCCGGCCAGGATTGCACGGCGGCGACGCGGGTGCTCGTGTCTCCCGGCGCCCACGACGAGTTCGTCGCGGGGTTGGCCGAGCAGGCGAAGGGCACGGTCACCGGCCTGCCCGACGACGAGGACGTCCTCTACGGCCCGCTCAACAATGCCAACCAGCTGAACCACGTCACCGGGATGGTGCAGCGCACCCCCGACCACGCCAAGATCCTCACCGGCGGGCACCGCGCGCGTGACAAGGGGTACTTCTTCGAGCCGACCGTGATCGATGGCCTGGAGGAGAACGACGAGCTCTCGCAGACCGAGATCTTCGGGCCGGTCATCACCGTCCAGCCGTTCACCGACGAGGACGAGGCCGTGCGCTGGGCCAACGGCGTCGAGTACGGACTCGCCTCGAGCGTGTGGACCAAGGACCATGGCCGCGCGATGCGGGTGTCCCAGCGGCTGAACTTCGGCTGCGTGTGGATCAACTGCCACATCCCGCTCGTCGCCGAGATGCCGCACGGCGGCTTCAAGCATTCGGGCTACGGCAAGGATCTGTCGCGGTACGGCTTCGAGGATTACACGCGCATCAAGCACGTGATGAGTCACATAGAGGCATGACGCGATGAGCAGCAGCGGTCAGGCGCCGGCGGCGGCCCACGCGGGGATCGCCTCTCACGTGCCCGAGCAGCCGGTCGCGCCGTATCTCGACGCGGTTGTCGAGTACGCGTTCCGGGGCGCGGCCCGCTACCACGTTCCGGGGCACAAGGGTGGCCCCGGAGCCGATCCGGGTGTGGTCAAGGCGATCGGGCTCGATGCGCTGGCGGCTGACGTGCCGCAGCTGATCCACGGGATCGACGTCGGCTCGTCGCCGACCCCGTACGAGCGGGCGGAGGCGATGGCCGCCGAGGCCTTCGGCGCCGCGCGCAGCTGGTTCCTCACGAACGGGGCGACGCAGGGCAACCACGCGCTGTGCCTGGCGCTCGCTCCGCTCGGGGCACATGTAGTGGTCCAGCGCAACTCGCACGCGTCGGTGGTCGACGGGCTCGTGTTGAGCGGCGGCCTGCCGAGCTTCGTCATCCCCGAGTACGACGAGGAGCTCGGGATCACCCATTGCGTCACACCCGACACGCTCGCGGTGGCGCTGCGCGCGGCGCCCGACGCACGCGCCGCGTTCGTCGTGTCGCCGACCTACTACGGGATGGCTGCCGACATCGCGGGGCTCGCAGAGGTCGCCCACGCGGCGGGAATGCCGCTCGTCGTCGACCAGGCGTGGGGTCCCCACTTCGGCTTCCACGAGGCGCTGCCGCCGCCGGCGCTCGCCGAGGGCGCCGACGCGATGCTGACCAGCACCCACAAGATCGCGGGCTCGCTCACCCAGAGCGCGATGCTCCACGTCGGGCTGAGCGGCCGGATCGACCCGGAGGCGGTGGCACGGGCGCTCCGCCTGCTCCGCACCACGAGCCCCTCGTCGCTGCTGCTGGCCTCACTCGACGGAGCGCGCCGGCAACTCGCGCTGCACGGCGAGCAGCTGCTGCACGAGGCACTCGAGGCGATCGCGGTCGCGCGCGCGAAGCTCGAGACGATCGAGGGGATCCGCCTCGTCGATTCCTCTTGGGTCGGGCGGTCCGGGATCGCCGGGTACGACCCGATGCGGATCGTGGTCGACGTGCGCGGCACGGGGTGCACCGGGTACGAGGTCGCGGACGCCTTGCGGCGCTCCTACGACGTTCACGTCGAGCTCCCGACGCAGGCGACGATCGTGCTGGTCGTCGGGCTGGCCGACACGGCCAAGGCGCTCAGGCGCGTCGCCGGCGACATCGAGGAGACGGTCAAACGGATCGCCAAGCCCGGCACGACCGCCGCGATCGTCGGGCCGGCGAAGATGCTGCTCGGCGAGATGGCGGTGCCGCCCCGGGATGCGTTCCTCGGCGAGGCCGACGTGGTCGCGGTCGGCGACGCGGTCGGCCGGATCTCGTGCGAGTCGATCGCGAGCTACCCGCCGGGCGTGCCCCAGCTGCTGCCGGGGGAGCGGATCTCGGCCGAGATCGTGGCCCACCTGAGCGAGCTGGCGCAGACCGGGGCCCGCCTGCACGGCGCCAGCGATCCCCGTTTCCGCACGATCAACGTGCTCCGGGACGCGCCATCCGGAAGCGGTTGAGAAAACCGGCAATAGTTGCCCAAAAACTCAAACCGCAACCGTTGCTACTCGGCGCCCCGGCGCATCGCAACCCCGGTGAGGATCTCGCGGACAATGCGCTCGCCGGCGAGGGCGGCCGGGTCCGCCGACCCCACACCAGTCGGGATCACCTCGACCATGTCAGCCCCGACGAGGTCGAGCTCGGCCGCCACCGTTCGCGCCGCCCACAGCAGCTCGACGGTCGTCATCCCGCCGGGCTCCGGGGTCCCGGTGCCGCCGGGGATGAACGCGGGGTCGAGCACGTCGATGTCGACGGTCAGGAACACCGGGCCGGCGCCGACCACCGAGATCGCCTCGTTCACCACGTCGCGGATCCCGCGATCGCGGACATCGTGCATGAACAGGCTCGTGATCCCCCGCTCGGCCTGCCACGAGAATTCGGGCTCTCCGGGCCAGTAGCCGCGCAGGCCGACCTGCACGTAGCGACGCGGATCGATGTGCCCGGCCTCGACGATCCGGCGCATCACGGTCCCGTGCGACAGCGTCGCGCCGAATACCTCCTCGCCGGTGTCGGTATGCGTGTCGAAATGCACCAGGCCGATCGGACCGTGGACGGCGGCGCAAGCGCGCGCGTTCGGCTCGGTGATCGAGTGGTCGCCGCCGATGATGACCGGCAGCAGCCCGGCAGCGACGACCTGGCCGACGGTCTCCTCGATCGCGGCGTGGCTGACCTGCGGCTGCGCCGGCACGACGGCCGCGTCGCCGTAGTCGACGACCCGGAGTTCGGCGAATGCGTCGACGCCGGTCTCCAGGTGCGGTCCGGGCGGGCAGCTCGCGGCGCGGATCGCGCGCGGGGCGAACCGCGCTCCGGGCCGGTCGGACACGAGCTCGTCCATCGGCGCGCCGACGATCGCGACGTCGAACCCGGCGAGCTCGCCCGGGTCCTGCGTGCACGGGGCGCCGCCGAACGTGAGCGGTCCCGCGTAGTCGGGCTTCTCGCCGTACTGGCGCCAGCGCTGCATCGGGTCGAGCATCGGGCGTAAACCTACACGTAGGATTCGGGCCCTATGAATCGACGCCACCCCCTGGATCCGCTCACCGCCGACGAAATCCGTGGCGCGGTCGCGCTCGTCCGGGCAGAGCGCGGGGTCGGTGACCGGTGGCGCTTTGCCTCGGTCGACCTCAAGGAGCCTTCGAAGCGGGTGCTCGCGAACCCGGCGGCCGCACCCCCACGCGAGGCCGAGGTCGTGTGCTGGAACCGCGACGACGGCGCCGCGTTCAAGGGCGTCGTGTCGCTTACCGAGGACCGCGTCCTCACGTGGGAGCCGCGGCCCGGCGAGCACCCGCCGATGACGCCCGACGAGTTCCACGAATGCGACGTGGCGCTGCGCCGCGACCCGCGCATCATCGAGGCGCTGGCCCGGCGCGGGGTCACCGACATGGACCTCGTGCTGTTCGACACCTGGGCCTACGGTGCCGAGCTCGTCCCCGAGCGCTTCCGGGGCAGGCGGATCGCCTGGGCCGACGTCTGGCACCGGAACTCGGCGGACGCCAACCCGTACGCAAACATGGTCGCCGGGCTGCACCCGGTCGTCGACCTCAACACGATGGAGCTGCTCGAGCTCGAGGACGTCGACCCGGGTCCGGCGCCGAAGATCATGGGCGAGTACGCCCCGGCACTCGTTCCCGGTCTGCAGCTTCGCGACGACATCAAGCCGCTCGAGATAACCCAGCCCGACGGACCGTCGTTCACGCTCGAGGGCACCCTTCTCCGCTGGCAGAAGTGGTCGATGCGGCTCGGGTTCAACTACCGCGAGGGGCTGGTGATCCACACGGTCGGCTACGAGGACGCCGGCCGCGTGCGCAAGGTCGCCCACCGCCTGTCGTTTGCCGAGATGGTCGTGCCGTACCGCGACCCGACGCCCGACCACTACCGCCGGACCGCGTTCGATATCGGCGAGTGGGGGCTCGGGCTGATGACCACGTCGCTCGAGCTCGGCTGCGATTGCCTGGGCGAGATCGCCTACCTCGACGCGGTCCTGCACGACTCGCACGGGGAGCCGTACACGGTCAAGAACGCGATCTGCATCCACGAGGAGGACGACGGAGTGCTGTGGAAGCACGTCGACGACCGCACCGGCGCGGAGACCCGTCGGATGCGCCGGCTCGTGGTCTCCTTCCATGCGACCGTCGCGAACTACGAGTACCTCGTCTACTGGCGCTTCTACCAGGACGGAAATATCCAGTCCGAGGTGCGCGCCACCGGGATCATGGTGACAACGCCGTTCACCGACGGCCCGCCTCCGTACGGCACGGTGATCGACCAGCGCACGTACGCGCCGTTTCACCAGCACTTCATCGTCGCCCGGCTCGACCTCGACGTCGACGGCGAGGACAACACCGTGTACGCCGCCGAGGCGGCCGCGCTGCCGACCGGCGCTGAGAATCCGCACGGCCTTGCGCTCACCCAACGCGCGACGCCGCTCAAATCCGAGCGCGAGGGCATCCAGGACTACGACTGGCAGCGCCAGCGCTCGTGGAAGGTGCTCAACGACAACGTGGCCAACGGTCTGGGCACCCCGGTCGGCTACAAGCTCGAGCCGACCGCGGCGATTCCGGCGCTGATCGATCCCGATTCGCCCGTGCTGCGCCGGGCCCGCGCGATCGAGCACACGCTCTGGGTCACGCCCTACAGCGAAGACGAGCGCTGGCCGTGTGGCGAGTTTCCGAACCTGAGCGTGGACGACTCCGGTCTGCCCGTCTGGACGGCGCGCGACCGGTCGATCGAGAACACCGATGTCGTGCTCTGGTACGTGTTCGGGATCAACCACGTGACGAGGCCCGAGGACTGGCCGGTGATGCCGGTCGACACGGTCTCGTTCTGGCTCAAGCCGGTCGGCTTCTTCGACCGCAACCCGGCGCTCGACGTGCCGGCGCAACCGGGCCACGGTGTTTGACCACGTGACGATCCGGGTCGCCGACCGGGCGGCCTCGGAGCGCTTCTACGACACCGTGCTGCGGCCGCTCGCGATCGATCAGAGCTACCGGACCAACTCGTTCTCGGAATGGATGGACTTCTCGCTAGCCGGCGCCGACGCGGACAACCCGCCGACGCGTCGGCTCCACGTGGCGTTCGTGGCACCGTCGCGCGAGCACGTCGACGAGTTCTGGCGAGTCGGGACCGAGGCCGGCTACCCGGACGACGGCCCACCGGGCCTGCGGCCGCAGTACGCCGAGGACTACTACGGCGCGTTCCTGCTCGATCCCGATGGCAACAGCGCCGAGGCGGTGAACGACTCGAGGCCAAACCGCTCCGGACACATCGACCACCTGTGGATCCGCGTCGCCGACGTCGCCCGAGCCAAGCACTTCTACGAGACGATCGCTCCTCATGCCGGGTTGCAGCTCCGAGGCGACAAGCCCGATTGGGTGCAGTTCGCCGGTGGCCCCGGCGGCTCGTTCTCGCTCGTGCCGGGGACGCCGACCGAGCACGTCCACATTGCCTTCGGAACCGACGACGACGGCGCCGTCGAGCGGTTCCATGCGGCGGCCATCGCCGCCGGCTACCGAAGCCGGGGCGCCCCCGGCGAGCGGCCGCAGTACCACCGCGGCTACTACGCCGCGTACGTGTTCGATCCCGATGGCAACAACATCGAGGTCGTCAACCATCACCGCGGTTAGGATTTGTCCCCATGAGTGACGAAAGCATTACCGCACGGATCGAGACCCTGGTCGCCGAGGAGCACGAGCTTCGCACCCGCGAGCAGTCGGATGCAAAGAACGATGACGCGCTCGAGGACGATCAGGCCCGGCTGCAGGCGGTGGAGATCGAGCTCGACCGCTGCTGGGACCTGCTCCGACAGCGGCGCGCGGCGCGCGAGGCCGGGGGCAACCCCGACACAGCGCACGTCCGCGACGCCGCCACGGTCGAGCGGTACCTGCAGTAGCTCCAAGGGACAAGTTTCGCCGCGCCTCTTGACGAATTTGTCAAGGTGGGGGGTGCGCGCGACCACGCGCGCCGACCAAGACGAAACGAGGGACCATGGAGCTGGACGGGATCCACCACATCACCTGCATCACGGCGGACGCCCAGGCGAACGTCGACTTCTACGCGGGCGTGCTCGGGCTGCGACTGGTCAAGAAGACCGTCAACTTCGACGCCCCGGACGTCTACCACCTGTACTTCGGGGACGAGCAGGGAGCGCCCGGCTCGATCCTGACCTTCTTCGAGTTCCCCGACGCGGCGCCGGGCCGCGCCGCCGCGGGGATGATCCACCGGTTGCGCTGGCGGGTCACCTCGCCGGAGGCGCTCACGTTCTGGTCGGCGCGGCTCGCGGCCGAGGGCGTCGAGGTGGAGCACGACGAGGTCGGCCACGCGATCCGGTTTGATGATCCGGAGGGGCTGGGTCTCGAGCTCGCGGCGGTGCCGACCGACGATGAGCCGCTGCGCGCGTACGCGCAGGACATTCCCTCGGAGCACGCGCTGCTCGGGTTCGACGGGGTGCGCGCCTACGGCCCGGTCGGCGATCCCGAGGACCGGCTGCTGACCGAGGCGATGGGGTTCGAGCGCACCGCCTCGGGCGTGTACACGCTCCGTGGCGGCCGGAGCGCGACCTACACCTATGACGACCCGCCGCCCGCGGCTGGTTTCCAGGGCGCCGGGACCGTGCATCACATCGCCTGGTGCGACCGCGACGACGAGCACGCGAGCTGGCGAGAGCGTGTCGCGGCGTTTGGCCAGCACCCGACCCCGGTGATCGACCGCCAGTACTTCCTCAGCATCTACTTCCGCGTGCCGAGCGGGGTGCTGTTCGAGCTCGCCACGCCCAGCCCGGGCTTCGCCGTCGACGAGGACCCCGCTCACCTCGGCGAGGCGCTCCGCCTGCCGCCTCAGTACGAAGCGAGGCGGGAGCAGCTCGAGCAGGCGCTGACGCCGCTGATCAACCCGCGCGCGGGGGCGACCCGATCATAAGCGCGTCGGGTCTTGCCTTCGGCACCCCGATGGATCAGGATCAACGTCGCGTCGCATGGCCTGCCGGGGGGCAGGGCTAGGGCGCTGTGCGTCCCCAATCAGTGAGGTGCTCCGATGACCACGAACAAGAACCTGGTGCTGGCCGCGATGGTGTTCGCGGTCGCGATGACGTTCATCGACCAGACGATCGTCGCGATCGCGATCCCGAACATCCAGAAGGAGCTGTCGCTGACGCCGACCGGGACGCAGTGGGTGATCAACGGGTACCTGCTCGCGTTGTCGGCGCTGTTCGCGTTCGGGGGGAAGCTCGGCGACGTGCTCGGGCGCAAACGGATGGTGCTGATCGGCGTCACCGGCTTCGCGATCGCGTCCGCGGCGTGCGGGCTCACGCCCAAGGGCTCGATTGCGCAGGAGTGGATCATCTTCTTCCGCGTCGTCCAGGGCGCCACCGCGGCGCTGCTGTTCCCGTCGGCGGTCGCGATCGTCGTCGCCTCCTACCCATTGCGCGAGCGGGGCAAGGCGATGGCCATCTTCTTCGGCATCTCGGGCGGCCTGACCGCGATCGGCCCGATCGCGGGCGGCTTCCTCACGCAGTGGACGTGGCGCTCGATCTTCTGGATCAACATCCCGGTCGCGATCGTCGCGGTCGTCCTGACGCAGATCGCGTGCCCGGAGGATGAGCCCCGTCCGCAGAAGCTCGACTACCGCGGCACGGCGCTGATCACGGGCGGGATGGCCCTGACCGTGCTCGGCTTCGAGCAGTCGAGCGTTTGGGGGTGGAGCAGCCCGGCGACCTGGGCTTGCGTCATCGTCGGCGTCCTTTTGATGGTCGTGTTCGTGCGCTTCGAGCTGAGCATCAAGCTCCCGCTGCTGCGACTCCAGATCTTCCTCGACCGCGGCTTCGCGACGGACACGGCGGTGCTCGGCCTGCTGTCGATCGTGTTCGTCCCGTTCTTCTTCTTCGGGAGCGTGTACGCGCAGGTCTCGCTCGGCAAGAGCTCGGCCGAGGCGGGTGAGTACATCCTGTGGTTCTTCATCGGGTTCGTGATCGCCGCGCAGATCGGCGGACGGATGCTCGACAAGCGGGGGGTGAGACCCGCGGTCGTGATCGGGGGCGCGCTCGGCGCCGTCGGGTTCTTCCTGCTCGCGGGGAAGATGACCGATCTGTCGCTCGGCGCGCAGAGGCTGGACATCGCGATCGCCGGCGCAGGACTCGGGCTGATGCTCGGCCCGGCCAGCACCGACGCGGTCAACCGGGCCCCGAGCACGAGCTACAGCGAGGTCACCGGAATCACGCAGACCGCCCGCAACTTCGGCGCGAGCCTCGGCCTTGCGGTCCTGGGCGCGCTCCTGATCAGTCGGAACAACACCAACGTGACCGCCGCGCTGACCAAGCACGGCGTCCCCAGCGCCGTGGCCCACAGGATCGCGTCGTCGTTCAGCGCGAGCAGCGCTGGGTCCGGCTCCGGTTCCGGCCGGTCGGCGGCGCTCGTCCACGACGTCCAGCTCGCGTTCGCGCACTCGACGCAGACCGTCTTCTACGTCATGGCCGGCGTGATGGTGGCGACGTTCATCGTGGCGCTCCGCGGGTTGCCCCATGGTCGCCTCGAGTCGATCGAGAACGAGGAGCTCGTGGCGCCGCCCGCGGCGGAGCAGGGCACGGTGACCCGATGAGCGGCGATCAGCTCGTGACGAAGCTGAGCCCGCGGTCGGTCGCGGATACCGTGGCGCGGCTGTCGGAGGTGCTGGCGGAGAAGGGCGTGAAGCTGTTTGCGGTGATCGATCACAGCGGCGAGGCCGCGGCCGCCGGACTCGAGCTGCGTGACACCAAGGTGGTGATCTTCGGGGCTCCGAAAGCCGGCACGCCGGTGATGCAGGCCGTGCCGGTCGCAGCACTCGACCTGCCGCTGAAAGTGCTGGTGTGGGCCGATGGCGACCAGACCAAGCTCACGTACACGGCGCCGGCCGCGCTCGCCGCCCGCTACGGCCTCAGCAACGAGCTGGCGGCACGGCTCGGAGCGATCGACTCGGTGACTGACGCGGTCGTCGCGGGCTAGTCCTGATCAGACGGCGTCGGCGAGCCGCCGCCGGCGGCGCGGCACCGCGGACCGCTTCTCGAGCTCGGCGCGCAGCTGCACGACGAGCGGCGAGTCGGCGAGGTGGCGCTCGAGCATCTCCAGGGAGTGCCGGTAGTGCGTCAGCCGACGCTGCCGCGTTCTGGACACGGTCTCCGCCTCGACGCCGGATCGCTCGACCGGGAGCTCGCGAACCTTCGAGATCTTGTCCGCGGCGAACACCATCAGCGCCTCAGGCCCCGCGGCCTCGGCCTGCCGGCGCAGCGCCTCCTTGCGAGTCGCGTAGCCGCTGATGTGCTCATCCTCGGTGACGGCCGCCACAAGCGCCGCGGTTCTCGTGCCGAACCGCCGCCCAAGCTCGGCCCGGTCGGTATCGGTCTTCTCGATCGTGTCGTGGAGGACGCCGGCGGCGATCACGTCGTCGGCCGCGCCGGCGCCGTGCAGAAGCGATGCCACCTCGATCGGGTGCGTGATGAACGGCGCGCCGTCCACCTTGCGGAGCTGCCCGGCGTGCTGTTCCTCGGCATACACCAGTGCGGCGCGCGTCGTCGGGAGCCCGGATACCAGATCGACAAAACTTCGTCCACCGATCACGAAGGCCGCGAGTGTAATTGATCGCGCAATTTCCGGGGAAAATCTTTAGTGCATTTGTACGAGGACACCTGCGCCCGCCGCCGGGTTCTCGGGGGACTACGCGGGCGTGGCGACCTCGGGTTCCGGCTCCGGTTCGGGCTCGGGGGGCGCGGGCATCTTCACGCCGGCGGCGGCGTAGGCCGGGGCCCCGTCGAGCGTCTCGGCCACGAGCAGCGCGTGCGCGAGGCTGTCGAGCTGGTCGACGGTGGCTCGAGAGCAGCGCGGTCACCTCGGCGTGGGCCTCGCTCGACCATGCGCTGCACCTCCTGGTCGATCAGCCACTGGGTCTGCTGCGAGGTCTCGCTGACGCCGGGCAGCAGCGGCCCGGCGCCGTCGCTCGGGAGCACCGATACCGGTCCGAGCTTGTCGCTCATCCCCCAGCGGCCGACCATCTGGCGGGCGATCTGGGTCAGCTGCTGGATGTCCGACTCCGCGCCGGTGGTGATCTGGCCGTAGACGACCTCCTCGGCGACGCGACCGCCGAGCGCGACCTTGATCTTGGCGTCGAGTTCCTCGCGCGAGTACGAGACGCGGTCGGCGTCCGGAGTCGACAGCGTCACCCCGAGCGCCATCCCGCGCGGGATGATCGAGATCTTGCGGACCGGGTCGGCTCCGGGCGTGAGCATCCCGACGAGCGCGTGACCTGATTCGTGGTAGGCGGTCCGCTCCCGGTCGGCGCGGCTCAGCAGGATCCCGCGCGCCGCGCCGAGCATGATCTTCTCCAGCGCGTCGGTGAAGTCCGACATCTGCACCTTCGTGTGGTTGAGCCGGGCGGCCAGCAGCGCCGCCTCGTTGCACAGGTTGGCGAGGTCGGCGCCGACCATCCCAGGCGTCGAGGACGCGATCACGCCGAGCTCGACGTCGTCGGCGAGCGGGATCGAGCGGGTGTGGACCTGGAGGATCTTCAAGCGTCCCGCGCGGTCGGGAGCCTGCACCGCCACCCGGCGGTCGAACCGCCCGGGCCGAAGCAGCGCCGGATCGAGGATCTCGGGCCGGTTGGTCGCGCCGAGCACGACGACCGCCTCGGTCGACTCGAACCCGTCCATCTCGGTCAGGATCTGGTCGAGCGTCTGCTCACGCTCGTCGTTGGCGCCGGTGATGCCGGCCGAGCCCTGGCGCGAGCGGCCGATCGCGTCGAGCTCGTCGATGAAGATGATCGCCGGCGCGGCCTCCTTGGCCTTGGCGAACAGGTCGCGGACGCGCGCGGCGCCGACCCCGACGATCGCCTCGATGAACTCCGAGGCGGCGATCGAGAAGAACGCGGCGTGCGCCTCGCCGGCCACCGCCCGCGCCAGCAGCGTCTTGCCGGTTCCGGGAGCGCCGAACAGCAGCACGCCGTGCGGGATCCGCCCGCCGAGCTTCTGATACCGCTCGGGGTTCTTGAGAAAGTCGACGATCTCGGTCAGCTCGGCCTTGGCCTCGTCGATCCCCGCGACGTCGTCGAACGTGACCATGATCTTCTCCGGGTCGACCCGGCGCGCCTGCGAGCGGCCGAAGTTCCCGAACCCGCCGAGCCCGCCCCCGCCGGACCTCATCGCACGGCGCGCGATGAAGTAGATGACCCCGAACAGCAGCAGCGTTGGACCGAACCCGACCAGCAGCTCGCCCAGCAGCGACGTCCCCGGGTTGGGGTTCTGCGCGTTGACCTGCACCTCCTGCTCGGTCAACAGCTCCGTCAGCTGGTTGGTGTTCCAGAACGACGGCACCTGGGTCGCGAACAGCGTCGTCGCCGTCGCCTTCGAATCGTTCGGCGGATAGCGCAGCTTGACCTTGTACGTGCCGTTGATCGTGCCGCTCTTGGACGAGATCGACTTGACCTTGCCCGCCTCGAGCTGCTGGAGGAAGTACGGGCTGAACGGGACCTTGACGCGCTCCTGCGAGCCCGGCTGGCTGAGCAGCACCAACAGCCAGTTCAGCGCCAGCAGCGCGATGAAGAACATCCAGAAGCCGCGAAGGCGATGGGGCGGGGTCGGCTTGTGCTCGTCGGGCGTCCCGCGGCCGTCGGGCGCCGGCTGCGACCCGCCAGCCCTTCTTGTCACGCGCCATCGGCGCGGGCGGGACCGCCTTGTCGGTGCTCTCGCGCGAGCGGGAAGCTGGATGCGAGTCGGCCACACCCGCATTCTCGCGCCTCGCGGGTCCCGGTGCGCGTAAACGTATCGCTAAGTCTCGCTAGGAACGACCGTGCTGCTCGGTCTGCGCCGCCAGATAGTGGTGGGCCACACGCTGCGTCCCGGGCGCGAGCAGCTTGTCGATGTCTGCGAGTAGGGCCTCGTCGTGTTGCGTGCCACGGGTGTGCTGGCGCTCGTGCTCCTCCCAGGATCCGACCAGGAACGTCTCGAGGTAACGGCGTGGGGTGTCGCTGTCGATGAAAAGCTGCCACTGCATTCCGCCCGTTCGCTGGCGGTAGTGACGCAGCCGATCCGAGTGCGCGAGGAACTCGTCCTCGGAGCCCGGGGCGACGTCGTAGGTGATGATCACGAGCACCCGTCCGGCCGTCCCCTCGGGCACGACCGGGAGCGGCATCGCGTCGCCGGGGCTGACGTCGATCTCGCCCGGCCTGGGCAGCGCCAGCCCGAACGTCGCCGCGGTGCCGACGGCCAGCCCGGCGGCGAGCACGATCAGACCGTCGTCCAGCGACGTTGCCTGCGCGACCGCGCCGAGCACGAGCGCGCCGGTTCCGGTGGCGCCCTGGAACGCGACCGTATAAAACGCCATCCCGCGCGCCTTGACCCAGCTCGGCAGCGTCGACTGGAACGACGCGCCGAGCAGGCCGAGCGCGAGGATCCAGCCGGTTCCGGACAGCACGAGCAGCGCGCCGTCGATCACGGCGACGTGGGAGACGGAGAGCACGAGCGCGCAGACCGCGATCGCGGTGGCACAGGCCGCCATCAGCGCGCGCGGGGACAGCGCGCGGCGGATCGCCGGCGAGAACGTCGCGCCGAGCAGCGCCCCGATCCCGACGGCGCCGAGCAGCAGCCCGTAGCCGCCCGAGCCCAGCCCGAGCGTGTGCCGGGCCACGAGCGGGAGCAGCGCCCACACGCCGCTGGCGAAGAACCCGAAGGCGGCGGCTCTGATCATGATCGCGAGCAGCGCCGGCGAGTTGCGGACGAAGCGGGCGCCGGCGCGCGTCGCCGACCGGACGTGCTCGCGCGGGAGCGCCAGGACCCGGGCCGGCACAGACACCGTCGCGACCACGACGATCACCGCCAGGAACGACACCGCGTTGACGAAGAACAACAGCGCGGCGCTGGTGGCGGCCAGCAGCAGACCGCCGATCGCCGGACCGATCGCGCGCGCCAGGTTCTGGTTGACCGACCCGAGCGCGATCGCCTGCGGGCGCTCCGGCGCCGGGACGAGCTCGGGCTGCAGCGTCTGGGCGATCGGCCCGGTCAGCCCCTGCCCGACCCCGACGCCACACAGCAGGATCAGCAGCACGGCGGGGGTGACGAGGCCGGCGACGTCGAGCGCGCCGAGCGCGGCCGCCGAGGCCAGCATCACGGCCTGGCCGGCGACGATCAGCTTCTTGCGGTTGAGCAGGTCGCCGAGCACGCCCCCGGGCACGGCCAGCAGCAGCACCGGCAGGTTCGTGGCCTGAATCGCTCCGACCAGAAATGCCGACGTCGTCAGCGACGTCATCACCCACTGCGCGCCGACCGTTTGCATCCAGCTGCCGACGTTCGAGGTCAGATTCGCGAGCCACCACCGCCGGAAGGCCTCGTAGCGGAGCGGGCTCCAGCCCGAGCCGCTCGGGTTGGAGGGGATGGCGGGCGGCATCGTTTCCAACCCTACGTCGTCGCGCGCGTAGGATGAACCCCCGGACCCCAACCCAGGAGGGAGAGTCATGGCTTCAACCACGCAGAGCGCACATCTTCCGGCCCTCGGAGCCCATCAGCGCGAGGAGGTCGGCAACCAGCTTCAGGCGATGCTCGTGGAGCTGATCGACCTTGCCCTGGTCGGCAAGCAGCTCCATTGGAACATCACCGGCCCGCTGTTCCGGCCGTTGCACGAGCAGCTCGACGAGCTCGTCGACTCGTGGCGGGAGTTGTCGGACGTCGTCGCCGAACGGGCGGTCGCGCTCGGCTACGCGCCCGACGGCCAAGCCGGCGCGGTCGCCGCCATCACCGAGCTCAAGCCGATCGAACGGGGCGCCCTCGACGATCACGTCGTCGTGCGCGAGCTCAGCGAGCGCATGAACGACGTGGCCGACCGTGCGCGCGAGCGGATGGACCGCCTCGGCGAAATCGACGCCGCCTCGCAGGACGTGATCATCGAGGTCGTCCGAGCGCTCGAGCAGCAGCTGTGGATGGTCCGAGTGCAGTTCGGCCACGCGGTTCAGAGCTGATGTCACCTGTCTCGCGCGGCTTCCTGGGACGGCGGCGACCCGTCGTCGCCCCGTCGCGGCTGCCGCCGGGACAGTACGTCGAGACCGGGTTCCCGGTGCTGTCGGCCGGCCCGACGCCGCATACGCCCGTCGACGAGTGGAGCTTTCTAGTCGACGGCGCGGTCGACGAGCCGGTGTCGTGGCCGTGGGAGGAGTTCCTCGAACTGCCGGCGGAACCCGTAACGGTCGACATCCACTGCGTGACGAAGTGGTCGAAGTTCGACACGCGATGGAGGGGCGTGTCGGTCGACACCCTGCTCGAGGCCGTCAGCAGCGATGCCGCGTACATCACCGCCTGGTCGGACGGCGGCTACACGACTAACCTGCCCCGCGCCGATGTAAGCGACGGCAAGGCCTGGGTCGCGTACGAATACGACGGCGAGCCGCTCCACCCCGAGCACGGCGGTCCGGCGCGGCTGCTGGTCCCGCACCTCTACTTCTGGAAGAGCGCCAAGTGGGTGCGCGGGCTGACGCTCACGATCGACGACGAGCCCGGGTTCTGGGAGAACTACGGCTACCACAACCGCGGCGACCCATGGCTCGAGCAGCGCTACCAGGGAGACTGACCTGGCAGCTGGTCTCGGTCGTCGAGCTCGTCGAGGAGACGTCGCGCACCAGGAGCCTCGTGCTCGACCTGCCCGATTGGCCCGGTGGTTACCGAGCCGGGCAGCACGTCGACGTGCGACTCACCGCCGAGGACGGCTACCAGGCGGAGCGGAGCTACTCGATCGCCTCGGCCCCCGAGGACGATCGCCTGGTCCTGACCGTCGAGCGGCTCGAGGACGGCGAGGTCTCGCCGTACCTGGTCGACGAGCTCAGGCCCGGCGACGAGCTCGAGCTGCGCGGCCCGATCGGCGGCTACTTCGTGTGGGAGGAGGCACTCGGCGGTCCGCTGGTGCTGATCGCCGGCGGGTCCGGGATCGTCCCGTTGCGCTCGATGCTCCGTCACTGGTCGTTGACCGGCCGCGGCGTGCCGGCTCGGCTGGTCTACTCGTCGCGGCGGCTGAGCGAGGTGATCTACCACGAGGAGCTGACCCGCTACGTCGATCGCGACGGACTCGATCTCCGCCTGGCGCTGACCCGGGAGTGGCCCGAGCACTGGCAGGGGCACCGAGGACGAATCGACCAAGCGCTGCTCGAGGACGTCGCCGGGCCGCCCGACATCTCGCCGCGGGTGTACGTGTGCGGACCGAACGGCTTCGTCGAGAGCGCCGCCGGCTGGCTCGTTCAGAGCGGCCATGACGCGAGCCGGATCAGAACCGAGCGGTTCGGGCCGACCGGTACCTGACGCGGTGACGTTCTCGCTGTCACCCGCGCGGGCGGCCTCGGTTGCCTCGGAGGCGATGGTCGCCTCCAGCCAGCCGCTGGCGACACTGGCCGGGCTCGACGTTCTGCGCGAGGGCGGGACCGCGGTCGACGCGGCCATCTGCGCGGCAGCGGTCCTGTGCGTGACCGAGCCGCACGCGACCGGCATCGGCGGGGACCTGTTCGCGATCGTCCGAGACCCGGCCGGCGCGCTGCACGGCATCGACGCGGCCGGACCGGCGCCGCGGCTCGCCCCAGCTGAGCCTCCCGCCGGATCCGGCCCACGGTCGGTCGACGTGCCGGGAGCGGTCGCCGGCTGGGGGGAGCTGTCGCGGCGGTTCGGGCGCGTCGGGCTCGACCGCTGCCTGGCGCCCGCGATCGACCTCGCAAACGCGGGCGTTCCCGCCGGGTTCAACTGCGCCCAGGTATGGCAGCTGAGTCCGCGCGCGCCGGCGGCGCTCGGCGCGCCGCCCGGGTTCGGCGGCCGCTACCGACTGCCCGAGCTCGGGGCCACGCTCGGGCTGATCGCCGGAGAGGGACCGTCGTCGTTCTACACCGGCCCGCCGGCCGAGGCGATCGCCGAGGCGACGTGGCTCGCGCGCGAGGATCTGGAGCAGTACCGCCCGCGCTGGGTGCCGCTGCTCGTCGGGCGGTTTCGCGGGTTCGACGTCGCCGAGCTGCCGCCGCCGACCCAGGGCGTGGCCGCGCTCGAGGCGCTCGCGATCCTCGGCGACGAGCCGCCGGCTCTGACCCAGCTGGTACGCGCGATCGGGCTCGCGCTCGAGGACGCGCTCGGAACGGTTCGCGATGGCGCCGACGTCGGCCATCTGCTCTCGCCCGAGCACGTGCGCGCGCGGCGGGAGCAGATGCCCGGGCGCGTCGCCGAGCCGGCCGGCGGCACCGTGTGCGTATGTGCCGTCGACCGCGACCGCATGGCGGTGTCGCTCCTGCAGAGCCTGTACGAGTCGTTCGGATCGGGCGTCGTCGCGGGCTCGACCGGCGTGGTGCTGAACAATCGCGCTGCCGGGTTCGCCGTGCAGGGCACGGTCCTCGGCGGCACTCGTCCGTACCACACGCTGATCCCGGGGATGCTCACCCGCGGCGGCGAGCTCGTCGGCCCATTCGGGCTGATGGGCGGGTTCATTCAAGCCCAGTCGCACGTCCAGTTCCTGACCGCGCTGCTGCCGGACGGGGACCCGCAGGTGGCGATCGACCGAGGGCGGTTCCGGATCGACGGTGCGACGTTGAGCCTCGAGCAGCCGATATGGGACCGCGAGGATGAGCTCGCGCAACTCGGCCTTCAGGTCGTCAGGGAGACCGAGCGCGGCGCGTTCGGCGGCGGTCAGGCGATCATCGTGCGAGACGGAACGCTGTTCGGCGGCTCGGACGCGCGCAAGGACGGCTGCGCGCTCGGAATCTGAGCGATGGAAGGATTCTGCCCCCGGGGCCGTCTACACGATCATGAGCCGCAGGCGCGCTTCCGCGCTGACACCGCTGTCGGACCTGATCGATTCGGTCATGGACGGCTACGTGACCTGGCGGGAGGAGAGCGCAGCGGTCGAGACGGCCTACCGCAGCTACCGGGGCGCGGCTCCCGGCGAGCGAGCGGCCGCGTTCGACGACTACTTCGCGGCGCTCGACCGCGAAGAGCATGCGGCGTCCGAGTACAGGCGCCTGGTCGAGCTCGCCGAAGTTGCCTAGTGTCTGACTCGGGACGCTGGTCAGGCGGGGCCGAGGCGGTCCTGCTCCTCGATCGTCCGCTCCGCGGTCGGGCGTGCCTCGAGCCGCGCATCTGGAATCGGCTCGCCGCTCTCGACCGACAGGCCGTAGGTGCCGTCGGCGAGCCGCGCCTCGGCTCGCTCGAGCGCCTCTAGCTCCCGCTGGAGGTCCTCGGCCCGACCGGCGTTGAACTCGTCCTGGTAGAGATCTTCGGAGTCGCGGTCGCCGGGCTCCACCCGGTCGTCGCCCTCGAGCGCGCCGTCGCTCCCGAGCGAGGCCATGGCCTTCTCGATCCGGGTGCGTTCCTTCGCGAGCAGCTCGCGAGCGTGGTCAGGATCCATGGCGCACAGGCTACTGCGCCTGGTCGAGCGTCGTATCCCCGGCGTGGCGCGGGTGTTAGCGATTCCTGAAGGACTACGGCCCGCTGTCGACCCGGCACGTTGCCCACACCTCAGCCGGTCGGTAGGGTCCGCTGCGAACGACCGTGGGATCCGCTGAAGGCTTCGATTCGATCACGCTGACCTCGGCCGACGGGAGCACGAGCGCGGAGTTCGTCCCCGAGGCGAACATGCTGTGCTGCTCGATGACGGTCGATGGAGACGAGCTCCTCGAACGCCGGCAGGGCGTGCGGGCGTACGCCGAGCAGGGCAAGACGATGGGCATCCCGCTCCTGTACCCGTGGGCGAACCGGCTCGCGCGGTTCGGGTATCGGGCGGCCGGCCGGGAGGTGACGCTGTCTGAGGACGACTCGCGGATCCCGCGCGACAACGCCGGGCTCCCGATCCACGGCGTCATTCCGGGTCTGCTCCGCTGGGAGCTCGAGGACTCGCGCGCGGCCGATGCGATCGCCGCCCGGTTGCGAGTGGCGCTCGGACGAACTGCTCGAGCTGTTCCCGTTCGTCCACGAGGTCCGCCGCGAGGCGAACGTCGGCCGCGGCGAGCTCACACTCACGACGACCGTCACCGCAGCGGCCGACGGCCCGCTCCCGGTGTCGTTCGGATACCACCCGTACACGCGCGTTCCGGGCGCCGGCCGCGACGACTGGCTCGTCACGCTCGGCGCCGCCGACCGGCTCGTGCTCGACGACCATTCGATCCCGACCGGCGAGCGTGCGCCGATCGATCGCGAGCCGTTCCGGCTCGCCGGTGTGAGCCTCGACGACGCGTTCGACGCGCCGTCCGAGCCAGTGTCGTTCGAGGCGGAGGCGGGTGACGACAGGCTCACCGTCGAATTTCTCGGCGGCTACTCGTACGCGCAGGTATTCGCTCCGGCAGGGCAGGAGTTCATCTGCTTTGAGCCGATGACCGCGCCCACGAACGCGCTGGACAGCGGCGACGGCCTCACGGTTCTCGGCCCCGGCGAGTCGCACCGCGCGGCGTTCAGGATCGCGCTGTCGCGGGGCGCGTGATGGTGGCGGCCGGCGTGCGCGTCGCGTGCTGTCAACTCGCGCCGGACGTCGATCGGCCCGATCGGAACGCGGAGCTTGCGTTGGAGGCGATCGCGGGCGCGGTCGCGGCCGGTGCACAGATCGTCGTCCTCCCAGAGCTGGTCAACAGCGGCTACGTGTTCAGCTCGCTCGCGGAGGCGCGGGCGGCCGCGGTTCCGCCCGACGGCGAGCTGCTCGCCGGCTGGGCGCGCGAGGCCGCGCGCGGCGACGCGGTGGTGGTCGGAGGGTTCTGCGAGCGCGCGCCGGACGGCCGGCTTCACAACAGCAGCGCGCTCGTCGACGGCGACGGGGTCCGCGCGGTGTACCGCAAGCTGCACCTGTGGGGGGAGGAGCCCCGCTGGTTCGTCCCCGGCGACGCGCCGGCCCCGGTGGTCGACACTCGCCACGGCCGGATCGGGCTCGGGGTCTGTTACGACATCGAGTTCCCCGAGCTGACGCGCGGGCTGGGGCTCGCCGGCGCCGACCTGATCGCGCTGCCGGCGAACTGGCCGCACGATCCGCTCCCGCCCGACGGGCGGCCGATCCTCCACTCCCTCGCCGCGACCACTGCGTATCTGAGCAAGGTCTACATGGCGGTATGCGACCGGTGCGGCACCGAGCGAGGGGTCGAGTTCGAGGGCGGCAGCGTGATCGCGGGCCCCGACGGCGGACTGCTCGCCGGTCCGGTGCCGGATCGCGGGACCGGCACCCTGATCGCCGAATGCGATCTGGCCGGCGCCCGCGAGAAGCGCTCCGGCGAGCACAACGACGCGTTCGCCGACCGGCGCCCCGCCTACTACGCGCACGCCCTGGCCGGCGACTGACCGGCTCGCCGCGACTTCCGAGAAGTCACATACGCTGGGTCGGTGCGGCCCGGCACCGGACTTGCAGCGCTCGCGATCGCCGCCGCGGTGGCGGGATGTGGGTCCCGTGGCGGGGCTCCCCACGCGAACGGCGCCGCGCTGTTCTCCGAAGATTGCGGCATGTGTCATTCGCTCACTGGACGGCAGTCGCCGCGCCGGCAAGGCGGCGACCTGCTGGCGCTTCGCATGACCCGTGCCGCAGATGCTCGAATTCGTGCGCGAGATGCCGGTCCCACACGCGTTGAGCCAGGCGCAGGTCGGGGCCGTGGCCGACTACGTGCGGGCGGTCGAGGCGCGCGCGTACTTCCCCGGCACTCGAGGTCAGTGAGCGCGGGCTGGGGTCACCGTCCGGGGATCAGCTCGCCCACGCCGGCGACGGTGCTCGTCGGCGACAGCCCGCCGGCGACGACGATCGCTCCGCCGATCGACAACGAGGCCGTGTCCGACAGCGGCTCGGGCAGCCGGCCGGCGCGCCGCACGGCGCCGGTGCGCGGATCGATCGACAGCACCTCTGCGGTCTGCGAGCCCAGCGTGTCGCCGCGGCCGCCGACGAGGTAGACGAACGAGCCAAGCGTCGCCGCCGAGGCGTGCGTGATCGGCCGTGGGAGCCGGCCGATCTGCTGAACCTGCCCGGTCGTCGGGGTCGAAGCGGTAGATCGCGTCGCTGGCGTGGTCGGGGGTCGAGCCGCCGATGATCAGGAGATGGCCGCCGACCGCGCTCACCGCGGAGTAGCGAAGCCCGACCGGCATGTGCCCGGCCACGCGTAGCGGCGATCCCGGCCGCCACGCGAGGATCGTGCTCAGCCAGTTCGTCCCGTCGTAGCCGCCGACCACGTACGCCGTGCCCCCGGTCGCGGCGACCGCCACGTCGGACTGCGCGCGGGGTAATGCGCCGACCGTCTGGACGACTCCGCCGGCGGGGTCGAAGCTGACGATGTGGTCGAGCTCGGAGGACGACCCGCCGCCGAACACGTAGACCCGGCCGCCGAGCAGCGCGCCTTGGGCATCATGCTGGGCCAGCGGAAGGCTCGCGGTGCGCAGCACGCCATGGAGATCTGCGACCTCGATCCCGGCGCTCGAAACCTCGGAGGAATCGAGCCCTCCGAGCAGCGCGAACCGGCCCGCGCCGAGCACGGCGAAGGCCGGATCTTTGAGCGGCGTCGGCAGCAGGTAGCGCCGGCGGTAGACGAGCGTCGCCGGGCGCGCTGGCGCTTGGGGAGCGCGGGCGGCCTGAGACGTGCGCGCGCGGGCCGGCGGGCGCGGCGTCGCGCTGCTCGCCGTCGTCGCGCTGCCGCCGCAACCGGACGCGGCCAGCGCGGCCAGTGCCGTCGCCAGGACTGTCGCCAGGACTGTCGAGCGTGGTGGCGAACGGCGAATGCCGGCGATCCTAGCCCCACCGACCGCCGAGGCCGCCTCCGTGTGGAAAGTCTCACCGCCAGCTTATGTGGATCTACGCCGCGGGAGACCACACTCGACGCTTGCCTGTGTGCGTGCTCAGAACCCGGGGCCGGCCGAGGCCCCCGAGCGGCCGCGGAGCTGTCCTGCTTGTCGCGCTGGCGGCGCTGCTGCTCGCCGGCTGCGGCTCGACCGGACGTCGCGCGAGGACGTCGTCGAGCGCGCCGACCTCCACGCCCACGCTCGCGCCGCCGGCCTACCCCGAGCAGGGCAGCGGCCGCCGCGGGGTCGTGAACGTGTACAGCGCCGACGCGGCCGGAGACCTCAGTCCGGTCGTCCGCGGCGACCCGGCGCTCGTCTACGTGCCCAACAGTCTGAGCAATACCGTCGACGTGATCAGCCAGCGGACGTTGAAGATCGTCGCGCAGTTCCCGGTCGGCGAGCTACCCCAGCACGTCACGCCGTCCTACGACCTGCGGACGCTGTACGTGGACAACGACCTCGGCAACAGCCTCACGCCGATCGACCCGCGCACCGGCCGTCCCGGGCGCCCGATTCCCGTCGAGGACCCGTACAACCTGTACTTCACCCCCGACGGTCGGTACGCGATCGTCGTGGCCGAGCGCCTACAGCGCCTCGATTTCCGCGATCCCCACACGATGCGCCTGGTGCGTTCGCTCGCGGTGCCGGAATGCCATGGGGTCGATCACATGGACTTCTCCGCCGACGGGCGGTACGCGTTCGCGAGCTGCGAGTTCGCCGGCCGGATGATCGAGATCGACCTCCGCACCCAAGCGGTGATCCGGACCGTGGTGATCAATCACGGCCTCTCCAGCCCGCAGGACGTCAAGCTGTCTCCCGACGGGCGCACCCTCTACACCGCCGATCAGCAGAACGGCGGTCTGTGGGAGATCGACCCGTCCTCGTTCCGCGTGATCGGTTTCCTGCGGACGGGCGCGGGCGCCCACGGGCTCTACCCGAGCCGGAACGCGCAGGTCATGTATGTCGCCAACCGCCAGGCCGGCTCGATCTCCGTCGTCAGCTTCCGGACGCGGCGTGTGATTCGCACGTGGCAGCTGCCGCTGCCGGCCAGCCCCGACATGGGCGGCGTCTCGGCCGACGGCAACACGCTGTGGCTGAGCGGGCGCTACAACGCGGTCGTGTACGCGATCGACACCCACACCGGACGCCTCCGCGCAACGATCCCGGTCGGCGACGGTCCGCACGGACTGTGTGTGTGGCCGCAACCCGGTCGCTACTCGCTCGGGCACACCGGCATCCTCCGCTGAGCCTCCGCGACCGAGCCGCTCAGCGGCCTGGCGTCGATGCCGGCCCTGGCGGCGGGTACAGCGGCAGGATAAGCGGCGGCAGCGGCGATTGGTCGAAGTCGAAGTCCGCCGTGAAGTCGCCGAGCTGGACGTTGTCCTCGCGCACGTCGGGCCGCGGATCGGGCCGGCCGTCGGTGGCCGGGTCCAGCCGCTGCCCGTCGAGGAAGTCGTCTTCGATGAACTTGTTGATCGCGTCGAAGCTGAGCGTCTGGTGGTCGATGAACCCGGGACGCGCGTAGGGGCTGATCACCAGCGATGGCACCCGGAACCCGTACCCGTTCTCGTCGACGACCGGCGGCTGAACGTGGTCGTAGAAGCCGCCCCAGTCGTCCCACACGAGGAAGATCGCGGTCGAGTCCCAGTCCGGACCCGCCATGATCGTGTTGATCAGGTTGGTGACGTACGCCTGACCGTTGGCGATGTTCGCCGGCGGATGATCGGAGTGGCGCTGATCAGGGACGATCCAGGAGACGTCCGGCAGGTTGCCCGTCTTGGCGTCCCCGACGAAGTGCGAGACGTCCTGGATGTTGCCCAGCTGGCCGTCCTGCTGGACATCGCTGAAGGACGGGAGCGGATTCCAGATGTCCGGGGTGCCGACGCTGAGCGGCGAGCTCGCGCAGTTCGCGTTGCCGCCCTCGCAGTCGGGCTCGCCGCCCGGGGTGATGAAGTAGCCCCAGCTGACGCCGGACTTGTGCAGCAGGTAGGTGATGTCGGTCCATGCGTAGTTGTACGTGGTCGAGACCTGCCGCGCGATCGTGGCACGGCGCTTGGCGAGCTCGTTCGTCACACGCCGCCGGCATCGCGCCACTGCCAGGCGGTGGCGCGTGCTCGCCGCGACCGGAGCGCCGCTCCCGGGCGGTGCGGTCACGCCCAGGAACCGGCATCTCTGAAGCTCGCGCCGTGCCGTCCGCAGCAGGCGCCCGAGTCGCTTGGCGGCCTGGCGACCCCTCACCCCGACGCCGATGATGTCCGAGGTCTGGTAGCCCCCGAGCTCGTCGTCGTTGACGCAGCTCGCGGCGTCTCCGGGCACCGAGCAGTGCGCCGACCACCCCGAGACCTCGTACAGGTGAGCCGGGAGGCTCCACGACGCATTCGACTGGAACATATGGTCGTCGAGCACGAAGTTCTCGGCGTACGCCCAGTAGTTCGGGATCTCCCGCGCGTCGTGGTAGCCCATCACGTCGGACGGCGCCAGCGAGCTGCACACGCCGGCGAAGCCCCCGCACCCGCGGCCGCCGAGGGTCTCGGACTCCCGGACGAACCCGTCCATCGCGCCGCCGTCGATGTCGGCCGGCACCGCGTCCTGCCCGTGCGGGCCACCGCCGTTGACGAGCGACGAATCGTGGAACGGACGATCGCACCCTCCGGTCGCCGGGTCGGGGAGGCAGACCGTGAAGTGCCCGTCGCTGTACGGGAGGCCGTCGGCGCCCGGGTACGTGCCGAAGTACGAGTCGAACGAGCGGTTCTCCTGGATGATCATCACCACGTGGTGGATCTTGTGGATCCCCACGTCGGACGTGCGGACCGCGCGCGGCGAGGACGGCGCGCCGGCCGGGCTCGGACCGGCTTGGCCGGCGGCGGCGCAGCCGGCGACCGCGGACGCGCCGGCGAGGGCCGACGCGCAGGCGCACGCGACCGCGAGCAGCGATCGCGCGCGTCGCCGGTAAGGCACGCGCCGACGGGCAGCCGTGGCCGCGGGCGGGTTGCGGGTCCGGACTCGCAAGTCGGCGGGAATCTTGACGGAACGGACGCAGCCGGCGCGAATCAGCGGGGGCGATCAGCCGGCGAGCAGCCGCTCGAGTTGGTCCAGGCAGCCGCGCCAGCCCTCGTCCTGGCCGTCCCGGCGGTCGTCGGTCGAGATGCCGTTGTTGACCAGCAGCACCCGCGTCGAGCCCCCGGACTCCGAGAACGAGAGCTCGATCATCTGCTCGTTGGACGGATCGTCGTCGAACGTCCAGGTCATCACCAGCCGGCGCGGCCGGTCGATCAGCTTGTACTTGCCCTCCGCGCGCGCTTCTCTGCCGTCGGGCCTGCGCATGACCACGCTGACCATCCCGCCGACTCGGAGATCGACCTCGGCCACCGGCGTTTCCCAGTCGGCGGCGCAGTGCAGCCAGCGTCGCATCACCTCGGGGCTGGTCCAGGCATCGAATACGTCCTCGGCTGAGGCCTCGAAGGTTCGCTCGATTCGGACGACGCGGCCGGACTCCGTACTCACGGTCGCTCCTTTTGCTCCTCGAGGTAGTCGCCGACAACGTCGAACAGTCGCTCCCAGCGCATACGCTGATTCTCGATCCACGCCTCGGCGTCCGCAAGTGCCTGGGCCCGGAGCGCGAGCCGATGATTGCGCCCGTCGATCACGCGCGAGACGACGCCCGCCTCCTCGAGGATTCGCAGGTGCCGTGAGATCGTCGGCTTGGAGACCGGGAAGTCGCGCGTCACCTCTCCCACGGTCGCCGGTCCTCCGCTGAGGCGCTCGACGATCTCGCGCCGGAGTGGGTGAGCGAGGGCGCTGAACGTATCGTTAGCCATTTTGCTAACTATATAGGGACACCAGACGCCGAGAAGGAGCCAGCCGATGTCGGAGCACAAGACAGGAACTCGCGAGGAATGGGATGTCGCGCGCGCCGAGTTGCTGAAGCGCGAGAAGGAGCTGACCCGAATGAGCGACGAGCTCGCCCGGCAGCGCCTCGAGCTGCCATGGGTGGCGGTCGACAAGTCGTACACGTTCGCGACGGCGGACGGACCCAAGACGCTCGCCGAGCTGTTCGACGGCCGCTCCCAGCTCGTGGTCTACCACTTCATGTTCGGCCCGGACTGGGACGTCGGCTGCCCGGTGTGCTCCTCGATCGCCGACAGCCTCGACGGCGTGCTCGCACACCTCGAGGCTCGCGACGTGACGATGATCTGCATCTCGCGCGCGCCGATCGAGAAGCTGCTCGCGTACCGCGAGCGAATGGGCTGGAGCTTCAACTGGGCGTCGAGTTACGAGAGCGATTTCAACTGGGACTTCGAGCACTCGCAGACGCGGGAGGCGGTCAGTGGATGGGCGGACCAGATGCCGCCGTTCGTCTCGCGCTTCGCGTCCTCCTGCGGGACCGACGTGGTCGGCTACTTCACCGAGGGGCCGGGTATGAGTGTGCTCGCGCGATCCGACGCAGACGTGTTCCTGACCTACGCGACGTCGGCCAGGGGGCTCGAGGTCGTGATGAACTACTACGGCATCCTCGACCGGGTGCCGCGCGGCCGAGACGAGGGCGGGCCGGACGCTCAGGGCTGGGTCCGCCGCCACGACGAGTACGGGCACACCCATGACCCGGCGGCCCAGCCGTGATGCCGCTCCAGGCAGCTCGCAACCACCTCGGGGTCGTCGCAGCGCTGCTGGCGGCCGCCGGGCTGGCGTGGTGGTGGACGGTCGGGCGGATGGCTGGGATGGACGCCGGTCCCGGCGCCGACCTCGGCACGCTCGGCTGGTTCACCGGCTCGTGGGTGGTGATGATGGCCGCGATGATGCTGCCCTCGTTCGGTCCCACCGCGGGCGCGTACGTGACGCTCACGAGTGGGCATGGCCCCAGTCGATGGCTGCTGTTCGCCTGCGGCTATCTGCTCACGTGGACCGTCGCCGGCGTGGTGGCCTACGCGCTGTTCGAGCTCGGCAAGAGCCTGCTCGGGGGCGACTTGGGCTGGCACGACGGCGGACGGTGGGTATCCGCCGGCGTGCTCGCGGCGGCCGCCGCCTACCAGTTCGTTCCGCTGAAGCCCGCGTGCCTGAGGCGATGCCGGGGGCGGCTCGGGGAGCTCAGCGGCGGCGCCCGCCAGCGCTGGTCGGCGGCCCTGGCGATGGGTGCGCGCAGCGGCGGCTGGTGCATCGGCTGCTCGTGGGCGCTGATGGCGGCGCTGTTCGCGCTCGGCGTGATGAGCCTCACCTGGATGGTGGTGATCGCGGCGCTGGTCGCGATCGAGAAGACGTGGCCCTGGCCCTTCGCCGCACGTCTCGCGACGGCGATCGTGCTCGCCCTGCTCGCTGCCGGGATCTTGATCGCGCCGCACGACGTCCCCGGCTTCGTCGTTCCGGGTTCGGGAGCGATGCACGCGATGAACATGATGGGGTAGTGGGCTTTGTGGATGGCCTGTCCGGCGGCGGTCTCGTTCAGCGCGCTTTCACCGTGAATGGGCCGGATTCATGATCTGCCCCAGGTTGACCCCAGCGGCGTTGTTGTGACAGCGCCGCGGTCACCCGAGGCTGAGCGCGAAGATGTGCATCGCGGTGGTGCCGTTGGCGACTGTGTTGCTCACGTCCGGCAGCGTGATCGACTGAACCGTCTTCGTGGAGTCGACCGGGACCGTGGTCGCGAACACGTACATCGTGATCGTTTGGGACGAGCCGCCGATCGAGTTGCGGTACGGCATCGTGGCCACGGCGGTGTCACCGGCCGACGGCGAGGAGGCCCAGTCGTTGAACGACACCGGTTGGGTCGACGATGTGCCGTCGGTGTAGTTGATCGTCACCGTCCCCTGCGAGCCGCCGTTGGTCGAGACGCCGAGCAGGCCGAGCGTCGTCGCGCCGGCCTTCCCCTGGACCAGCATCGTCTGGCCGGCCGCGAGAATGTTGTCCATGTCGCAGGCGGCGACGTTCGGCCATGTGAACGTCAGCCCATCGGCCGTCACGCTGGCCCCGGGCGTCAGACCCTGCTGAGCGAGCGCGGTCGCCGAGTAGCTGAAGCCGACGCCATCGAAGTTCGCGCACGCCTGGTTGTCGTCGGGCGAGATGCCCGCGCTGTCGTAGTAGTCGGCGGGGTTCGACGTGGGTGTGATCTCCAGGTCGGCGGTATCGGACGAGTCGCCACCCGCGTTGACGACGGTCACCGCCGCATCTGAGCCCGGATCGACGTGTACCGAGTCGTCAGTCCCACTCGGCGAGGGCACCGTGAACGTGATCGAAGTGTCGCTCCAGCTGTCGATCGTCAGGGCGTTCGAGTTGCCGGCGCCTCCCCACGTGGTGCCGTTGTCGGTGAGCGTCACCGATCCGGAGCCTTGCGTGGCGCCGAAGCCCGACCCGTTGATCGTGACCTGCTGCCCAGCGGCGGCCGTTGACGGGCTCAGCGACATCGCCACCGGCGCGCTCGTCGGTTGAGTCGAGGTTCCGATCGCGAAGATGTGCAGGTTGCCCTGCGTGGCGCCGGGTGGCAGCGTCACGGTCTTCAGCACCTTCGACGGATCTACCGGCACAGCGGCGTAGAGCAGATCCGTCGCGACGGTGTCGCGGCCACCGGAGCAGCCCGCGCAGTTGCGGTAGGACGTGCTCGCGACGACCTTGTTGCCGAACGAAGGCTTCGAGTTGCCGGCGTTCAGCGTCCAGTCGCTCAGCCCGAGCCAATACCGGGCCACGGTACCGTCGGTGTACTGAAGCGTCACCACGCCCTGGCTCGGACCGTTGGTGGCGGACCCGATGAAGCCGAGCTTCTGGGTCCCCGAGGGCGCATTCACCGTGATCTCCTGCCCACTGGCCACGGCGTTGTCGGGGTACCCCGGCGCAGGTTGTGGCCAGGTGAAGGTGACTCCGTCCACGGTGACGTTCTGGCCCGCGTTCAGCCCTTCGGCGGCCAGCGCCTGAGCCGAATAGCTGTTGCCGTCGCTGTCGAAGTCGGCGGCGCTCGGGTCGGTGTCATTCGAGATCCCGGCGTTGTTGAAGGCGGTGAGCAGGCTGCCAGGCTGTGCTACCAACACGGTTAAGTTGAGCGACTGCGAGCCGACCGTGATCGGCACCGAGTAGAAGTTCTGTTGGGCGGACGTTGCCGCCTGGACGGTCACGGTCATCGTCGTCCTGCCGTCCGGCGGAATGCTGATCTGCCCCTGGGTGGGGCTCACTGCGAGACCCGCAGGGGCGGTCACGCTGACGTTTGCCGTCTGGGTGTGATCGGTCGCGTTCTGGCCCCCGATCTGCACGGTGGTGCTCGCGCCGGGCGCCACCGTCACGGTCTGTACCGGCAGGAAGCCGACATACGGTCGCGTGCCGGCGGTATAGGACGGAGGCGCGTCGTTGGGCGCGCTGCCCCACGTCGTCGGCTTGGCGCCCATCCTCCAGTCCAGCGTCGCGCCGCGGGTCAGGCGCGAATACGGGACGTAGACCCGGTCGTACGGGCGGCCGTTAAGCCGCAGTGAATCGACGTAGTACTCGGTCGGGGACGCGCCGGGAGCGTTGATCGTGATCGCGTTACCGTTCGGGAGGGTGATCGCCGCGTGCGGGAACCCGGGGCTGGCGAACACCAGGTTGTCGCTGCCCGAGTTCTCGGGGTAGAGCCCGAGCATCTCCCAGATGAACGCCGAGCTGTTCGCACCCAGGTCGTCGTTGTTGGCCAGGCCGCTCGGACCTGGCATGTACATCGTGTTGCGGATGTTGTTGGCGGCTTGCTGCGTGCCGGCGGGATCGCCGGCGTAGTCGAGCGCGTTCTGCTCGCCCAGGTCGAACTCGTTGGTGAGCTGCGCGTACATCCCGAACCCGTTCGGCTGCGAGAGGTACTGCTTGAGCGCGGGAACGACCGCGCTGTTGCCGCCGAGCAGCGAGAACAGCGTCGAGTAATTGTTCGGGGTGTCCCAGAGGTACTCGTAGGGGTCTCCCTCAACATACGGCTCGCCGTCGTTCGCGAACGTCCCAGAGAAGGTCGGGCCCACGCCCGGTTCGAACTGGCCGTTCGCGAGTCGCGAGGTCAGCAGGTCGCCGGCGGGATCGAACACGTTCTCCCAGTTGTTGGCGCGCTTCTCGAGCATCGCGGCGTCCTTGCTATCGCCGAGCGCGCTCGCGAAGTGCGACAGGGCCAGGTCCTCGCTGTCGTACTCGAGCAGCGTCGATACGTAGCCGTGTGGGTTGCAACAGCCGTAACTGCCGTCCTCCGGCAGGTAACCGTACTTCTGCTCGAGCGCCTCGCCCGAACGAACGTCGTTGACGGTCGTGGCCTGCTTGAGCATGTCTGCCAGCGCCTCGCTGGTGTGGAAGTTCCTGGCTCCGAACGCGTAATAGTCGGCGATGATCGACTGAGCGGGATCTCCGACCATGACGTAGTTGTCGTCCTGCAGATATCCCCACTGCTGGAGGAGCCCGTTCTCGGCGTAGTAGTTGAGCAGCGACTGTGCCTGATCGCCCGACGCGCGCGGGTCGAGGATCGCCTGGAGCTCGGACAGGGAGTGGTAGATGTCCCAGCCGGAGTAGATGCCGTACTGGTTCTGCTGGCCCGGGGCAAGCGTGTGGGTCTTGAAGTCAGAGCCCTCGAACTGGCCGTTGACGTCGCTCGTGATGTTGGGCTGGATGAAGTCCTTGTAGAGCAGGCTGTAGAACTGCTGGGTCTGGGCGTAGCTGCCGCCGGATACCCGGATCCGCCCGAGCAACTTGTCCCATCGCTGCTGAGCGGCCGCCTTCACCGCGTGGAAGTTCCAGCCCGGGTTATCGGTCTGCCAGTCGAGCTTGGCGTTCGCCGCGCTCACGTATGAGATCCCGACCTTCGCCTTGACCACGGGCTTGCTGGTCGTGTCGAAGTTGACGAGCACTGCAGCGGGGTCACTCTGTCCCGAGTTCGTGATGACCTTCGACGCCGTGAACGGGCGATTGAACTTGAGATCGAAGTAGACCGTGTACTCCTGCGACTGGCCATCGTTGTTGGCCTCTCCGCAAAAGTCGCCACTGGTGACCGAGCCCGTCACCTCGTCGTTCCCGACGATCTGGGCGCTGTCGCCGAAGTCACCGTTCTGGCTGTCCATCAGCTTGATAACGAACCCCGCCTGGGTCGTCGACGGGAACGTGAACCGGCCCATCGAGCTGTGCGGCGTGGCGGTGAACTGCGACGTGATCGTGGAAGGCGTGTTGCTCTGAGCCGAGTAGTAGCCGGCCTGCGCGACCTCGCCGGCGTTGGTGAACGAAGTGGTCGCGTTGTTCGGGTCGCCGCTTGGCAAAGCTCCCGTGACCGGAAGGATCGGGACGTCGCCGGCCGCCCCACAGCCGGGTCCGGAGACGTGCGTCAGGCTGTAGCCGTCGAGGGTGGTGTCGCCGTAGTTGTAGCCGCCGCCGTCGCTGCGGTCCGGCAGCGTGTCCGGGCTCCACTGCACCATCCCGAACGGGACATCCGCTCCGGGGAACGTGTTGCCTCCGCCGCTGGTCCAGGTCCGGGTGTCGACGAGCTTGGCCAGGTTCGATGACTGCACCGGGGCGCTGATCCTTGCCCGGTTCCGGGCGCCGCTCGGCAGCTTCGAGGCCGGAAGGGGCTTTGGGCAGGCCTTGAGCCGGCCCCTCGCCGTGACCGCACAGACTCCGAGCCGGGTGGTCCGGGCGGCCCGGATCGCCGGACGGCGAATGCTGGGCGCGGCTGCTCCCGACCCAGCCGCGCCCACCCCTGCGATCGCGGCGACTGCGGCGCTCAGCACGACTGCGCGCAGGGCAAGCCCGCGCCACGGTGAAGACTTGCCTGCCACCAGAGCCTCCCTCTGTACGGGCATACGTGGGCGACGCTCAGTGCGAGCCCGATCTCGCCGTCTAGTGCGAGCCCGAGTTCGCTGCAGACCGAGGCGCCTACCCGCCCGATGATAACGTTGTCATTCCAGCACCGGGTGTTATACGCCCGAACGCCGGATGTGTCAAACGAGAACCGAATGCACTGACCGGGAATGCGGAGATTCGGCAGGAAAGGTGAGCGCTAGCCCGGAATTTGGCGGCGTCGACGCCCACCGCCTGGCGGTAACTCGCCCGAGCCGCGCGCCACTAATTGCGCCGGAACCACCAGGCGCCGAGGTTGGGCGTCGTTCCCGTCGATGCGATCGAAGGCGAGGTCGGCCGCCAGCTCTCCGATTCGATACGGGTCGGTCCGCACGACCGTGACCCCGAGCAGATCGGCGAGCTCGAAGTCGTCGAATCCGATCAGCGCGATCTGCCCGCGCTTTCCGTCGAGCGCGTGGATCGCCCCGATCGTGCAGCGGTTGTTTCCGGCCAGCAACGCGGTCGGACGCTGCTCAGGCGCCAGCGCCAGCAGCTCTCGAGCAGCCCGCGCGGCGCCGTCGGACGTGCTGTTCCCGACCGAGATCAGCGCGGGGTCGAGGGTCACTCCCGCGCGCGTGAGGGCCCTGCGGTAGCCGCTCAGTCGCTCGCGCGCGGTGAACAGTCGGGCATCGTCGCCCACGAACGCTATGCGGGTGTGTCCATGCGCGAGCAGGTGCTCGACGGCACGCCGCGCGCCGGCGGCGTTCTCCACCAGCACCGTGTCCGCCTTCACTCGCGCGGGTGGCCTGTCCAGAAATACCGTCCGCGTGTCGAACCCGGCATCGTGGATGTAGCGGTGATCGGTACCGGTCGGGACGACGAGCAGCGCGTCCACTCGCCGGCGCAGCAGCGCGGTGACGAGCTCTCGCTCGCGAATGGGGTCCTCTCGCGCCGAGGCCGTGATCAGCATGCTCGACCGCGCGCGTGCGCGCTCCTCCACCGCCTGCGCGATCGTCGAGTAGAACGGGTTGGCCACGTCCTCGATCACGAGGCCAACCGTGAACGACCGCGCGCCGTGGCGAAGGCTCGCGGCGAGATCGTTGCGCTCGTAGCGAAGCGCGCTCGCCGCGTGCAGGACCTTGTCGGCCGTCGCGCGCGTGACGCCCTCCTCGGCGTTGATCACCCTGGAGACAGTCTTCAGGCTCACGCCGGCGGCCTTTGCGACGTCGACCATCGTCGCCCGGCCCACGCTTTCGTGGTTGTTGTTGCCCCGCATGGTTGTCTCGGCCGGTCAGCATAGCCGCGCCGGCACGCGGAATGACAACGTTTACCCTGGCCCGGCCGATAAGCATGCGCGCCCACGGAAAGATTCTGGAACTAGTCCGAGAATGGAATGAGTCTGAATTCGTAGTATGGTGGCGCGATGACCTCGACCGGTCATGCCGACATGGCCCGCGCTCTACGCGACGCCGGCTTGCGCGTCACCGCTTCGCGCGTCGCGGTGCTGTCCTCGGTCACGGACGCCAACCACAGCACCGCAGACCAGGTGACGCTGGCGGTGCGCGAGCGCGTCGGGACGATCTCGATCCAGGCCGTCTACGACGTTCTGGGTGCCCTTACCCGAGCGGGTCTCGTGCGCAGGATCGAGCCGGCCGGCAGCCCCGCTCGCTTTGAGACGCGCGTCGGCGACAACCATCACCACGCCGTGTGCCGCTCGTGCGGCGCCATCGCCGACGTCGACTGTGTCGTCGGCGAGCCGCCATGCGTGCTGCCATCAGACGCCAGCGGCTTCGTCCTCGATGAGGCTGAGGTCACGTTCTGGGGTATCTGCCCTACATGCCAGACAACGTCCACATCCCACGAGAGGGAGACCGCTACATGACCGACGAGCCACCTCGCACCACAACCGACGCCGGCATTCCAGTCGCCAGCGACGAATTCTCGTTGACTGTCGGCCCCGACGGCCCGATCCTGCTTCAGGACCAGTATCTGATCGAGCAGATGGCGAACTTCAACCGCGAGCGGATTGCCGAGCGCCAGCCGCACGCCAAGGGGTCGGGCGCCTTCGGCGTGTTCGAGACGACCGAGGACGTGAGCGAATACACCCGGGCTGCCCTATTCCAGCCGGGCGTCAAGACCGAAATGCTCGCTCGTTTCTCGACCGTCGCTGGCGAGAGTGGAAGCCCCGACACTTGGCGCGACCCCCGCGGCTTCGCGCTGAAGTTCTATACGACCGACGGCAACTACGACATGGTCGGCAACAACACGCCGATCTTCTTCGTCCGCGACCCGATGAAGTTTCAGCACTTCATCCGCAGCCAGAAGCGACGCGCCGACAACGGACTGCGTGACCACGACATGCAGTGGGACTTCTGGACACTCTCGCCCGAGTCCGCGCACATGGTCACCTGGCTGATGGGTGACCGCGGTATCCCGAAGACGTACCGCCACATGAACGGCTACTCGAGCCACACCTACATGTGGGTCAATGCCGGCGGCGACAAGTTCTGGGTCAAGTATCACTTCAAGACCGATCAGGGGATCGATTTCCTGACCCAGGAGGATGCCGACCGGGTGGCCGGCGAGAAGCCTGATTACCACCGACAGGACCTGTTCGAGGCGATCCGCGACGGGGACTTCCCCGCCTGGACTCTGCACATGCAGATCATGTCCTTCGAGGAGGCCAAGACCTATCGGTTCAACCCGTTCGACCTGACCAAGGTGTGGCCCCACGGCGACTACCCGCTGATCAAGGTCGGGACGATGACGCTCAACCGCAACCTGACCGACTTCCACACCGAGATGGAGCAGGCCGCGTTCGAGCCCAATAACCTCGTGCCGGGCATCGGGCTGAGCCCCGACAAAATGCTGCTCGCTCGCGGGTTCTCCTACGCCGACGCCCACCGGGCCCGGCTCGGGGTCAACTACAAGCAGATCCCGGTCAACACTCCGCATGCGCCGGTGCACAGCTACAGCAAGGACGGCGTCGGACGCACGGTCAATGTCACCGACCCCGTCTACGCTCCCAACTCCTATGGCGGACCGAAGGCGGACCCGTCGCGCACCGACCACGCGGGCCTGTGGGCGAGCGACGGCGACATGGTCCGGTCGGCCTACACCCCGCGGCCCGACGACGATGACTTCGGGCAGGCACGCACGCAGGTGCGCGAGGTGCTCGACGACGACGCCCGCGAGCGCCTGGTCTCGAACATCGCCGGCCATCTCGCGGATGGCGTCTCCGACAAGGTGCTGGCGCGGGCGTTCGAGTACTGGAAGCAGGTTGATCAGGACCTTGGCGAGCGCATCGAGCAGGCCGTCGGGGCGACCGTCGGGGCCTAGGCATATGTGGTGGGGCGCGTCCGGGACGGGTCCGGACGCGCCCCGTTCCTGAGTTCATCGCAAAGGGCAACTCTCCGAGCTGCCCGGCAGCCGGGCCTGCGGAGCCGTTTGACGGGCTTCACACGGCCTCGCGCTGCCGACGGCCGGGGTGTGTCGGGTTTGCCGGCATCGGGAGCGCCGGCCGAACGCTGGCGGTCGTTGACGCATCCGGTTGACCCGTGATCAGGCGCGCGCCGCGCCCATGCGTGATGAAACTGAACGTCCAGCGGGTCAGTACGAGGATCCGGTTCTCGAACCCGACCAGGTACCACAGGTGCCCCGTTAGCCAGGTGACCCATGCCACGAAGCCGGTCAGCCGGACGCCTTTGATCTCGGCGACAGCACTTGCCCGCCCGATCGTCGCGAGGTTGCCCTTATCGCGGTAGCGGAAGCGCCGTGACGGGCGGCCGTTCATACGGTCGCGCACGACGCCCGCGGCGTGGCGACCCTGCTGCATCGCCGCCGGCGCCAGCCCAGGCAGCGCAATCGCGCTGCCGTCCGCCTGTCTGATGCGGACCATGTCCCCGATCGCGAGCACCTCAGGGCGACCGGGGAGCGACAGGTCCTCCAACACTTCGATGCGGCCCGCGTGGTCGACCTCGAGTCCGGCGCGCCGGGCGAGCACACCGCCGAGGCTCGAAGCGATCACGCCGGCCGCCCAGATCACCGTCCGGGCCGGGATCCGCTCAGGCGCACCGTTCGGCCCCTGGAGGGTGACCGAATGATGGTCGAGGTCGGTCACGGCTTGGCCGAGCCGGGCGCTCACTCCTAGGCGCTCGAGCGAGCGCTGTGCCCGAGCCGAGAGCGACGGACGGAACGCGCTGAGGACTCGGTCGCCGGCTTCGACCAGCAGGAGCCGCACCTCGCCGGGGTCGAACGACCGGAAGTCCGAGCGCAGGTCGCGCGCGATCTCGGCGATCTGCCCCGCCATCTCCACGCCGGTCGGGCCGGCACCCACGACCACGAACGTCAGCCACGCCGAGCGCCGCTCGGTGTCCGGCTCGAGCTCGGCCGCCTCGAATGCTGCGAGCAGGCGGCGCCGGAGCGTAAGTGCGCCCTCAAGCGTCTTGAGATCGGTCGCCGGCTCGCGCCACTGATCGTGGCCGAAGTAGTTGTATTCCGCGCCGGCGGAGACGATCAGCCTGTCGTATGCGACCGACCCTGGTGCGTGCTCGCCCGCCACCGGACGCAGCTTGACCACCCGAGCGTCGAGGTCGATGTCATAGGCCTCGGCGAGCACGATCCGCACGTTGCGGCGCGAGCGAAAGATGCGCCGCAGCGGGTAGCAGATCTCTGCGGGCGACAGTGCGCCCGTGGCCACCTGGTAGGCCAGAGGTTGAAAGAGGTGGAAGTTTCCGCCGGTCGATGAGCGTGACGTCGACCGGCAGGCGAGCGAGCCTCAACGCCGCCTGAAGACCGCCGAAGCCGCCGCCGACGACGACCACGCGGACCGGCGCGTTTCCGGGCGTTGAGGTCTCGGCGCTGCGGTCGGGAGCGGTGAAGAGAGCCGCGCTCACGATCGCACCGATGGCGAAGATCGCGGCGGCCCACGAGAACCCAACGGTGTATCCGTGGACGGCGGCGTGGGCGATCAGCCCGCCGACGTGGTGGCCGCGCGCGAGGTAGTGCGTCACCGCGCTCGCCGCGATCGTCGACAGCAGCGCGGTGCCGAGCGAAGCACCGATCTGCTGCGATGCGCTGACGGTTGCCGACGCGACCCCGGAGTCGTTCGGCTCGACCCCGAGCGTGGCATTGCTGATCGACGTGGAGATCACAAGCCCAAGGCCGATGCCTGTCGCGACTAGCGCCGGGAGGACGTTCGCGGCGTACGAGGAGCTCACGCCGATCCGGGTGAGGTAGAGCAACCCCGCGCTTCCGAGTGTCATCCCGGTGACGACCAGCCGGCGCTGACCGAAGCGTGTCTGGAGCTTGGTCTGGCCGAGGATCGCGGAGCTCATGATCGTCACGCTCAGCGGCAGGAACGCGAGCCCCGTGGCGATCGGGGAGAAGCCACGGAGGTCCTGTAGGTAGTAGGTCAGAAACAGGAACACCCCGAAGATCGCCGCACCGGAGATGCCGATCGCCAAGAACGACGCGCCGCGGTTGCGATCCGCGAGCACGCGCAACGGCAGCAGCGGGTTCCTGGCGCGTGCCTCCTGCGCGACGAACAACGCGAGCAGCAACACCCCGGCGCCGAGCATCCCAATCGTCAGGTGGTTGCCCCAGCTCGTGGTCTGCGCGTGCGAGAACCCGAACACGAGTGCGAACAGGCCGCAGGAGACAGCGAACGTGCCGAGGATGTCGAGCCGCGGGCGCGTCTGCGGGCGGGAGTTGTGCACGAGCGCCAGCACGCCTGTGACCGCGACCAGCGCGAAAACGAGGTTGACGTACATGCTGAAGCGCCAGCTCAGCGACTGGGTCAGGATGCCGCCGAGCAGCAGTAGGCTGCCGAACGCCAGCGCGTACGCGGTGACGATCCACTGGCGGTTGGTGTTGGTGAAGTGGAGCGCCTTCTGTGCCGAGGGAAGCGCGATCATCACGATCGTCGCGTCGAGCACGACCATCAGCTGAGCAACGCCGAGGATCGCGAGGATGGCCCAACGGCGGGGGTGGTTGGGGTTATGAGTGTTCATTGGGAGGCGGCTGAGCTTTTCGGCCCACGTCAGTGCGCGCTGGGAAGAGGCGACTGCTCCAGACCGGCGACCATGTCGGCGATCGCTTGGCGAAGCGTGGACAGTGGTCTGAGCAGGAGCGTGGCGCTGTCGATGCGTCCGGTGGCGTCATGGGTCTCGTAGAGCACGCCGTTCATCCGCTGGCCGCGGTGGGAGGCGGTGATGATCGTGACGATCTCGCGATCTGCGGCGAGCTCGCGTTGGGCGTTGATCTGGTCGAGCACGGTGCCGATCATCGACAGGATGTGGGCCACCTCCGCGCGGCCGTGGTAGTCCCTCACGGGGCTCTGGAAGATGACTTCCTCGGAGAGCGCTTGTTGGAGTCGGCCTTCGTCGTCGGGCTGTAGCAGTGAGAGCAGTTTCGATTGCATTTCTCCTCCAGTCGTTTCGGGGTAGTTTCCGTAGGCGTGTGTCATTTCGTATATGCCTGAACGATCCGGGTTATTCGGGCGCCGCGGTGGGTGGCGGCGGCGGTGAGGAGCGCGAGCACGATCACGGCGACGCCGAAGATCCGGAACGTCGGCTCGATGCCGAGCCCGGGTACGGCGAGCCCGGCGATCACGGCCGGGACTGACAGAGCGAGGTACGCGACGACATAGAAGGCCGCCATCACGCCGGCGCGGTGCTTGGCAGGTGCCGCAGCGAAGATCGAGCGGATCGCGCCCAGGAACGCGACTCCCCAAGCGATGGCGCGAGCGCGAGGTAGAGGCCGGCGATCGACCAGGATGCGACCACTCCCGCGCTGGCGAGCGTGAACGCGCCTCCAACCTCGGCTGGCACGATCGGGCGCTGCGGACGGAGGCTCGGGCGTGCCGCCCGGACCACGGGCTCGGGAAGTAGAGCCACGCCACCGGGCGCAACGACAAGGAGCCCACACAGCAGCGCGAACGGGGTCACCCGGGGTCCGGGGCGTCCTGCACGAGCAGCGACGAGACAAGCGCACCGGTCCCGATCCCGAGCGCAGCGCTGACCCCATTGACAAGGCCGGCTCTGCCGGTGTCTCGGCACGGTTCGAGCTCGAGCAGTGCCGCCCCGGCGGCGCTGAGGATGGTCCCGGTCGCCAGTCCTTGCACCAGGCGCCCTGCCAGCAGCCATTCCACCGACCGCGCGAGTGCGAACAGCAGCATCGCTCCGAGTAGGACCGCCAATCCCGCGGCTAGCAACGGCCGCCGGCCGAGATCGTCAGACAGTCGACCAACGAGCAGCAGGGCGGTCAGCGCGCCAAACGCGTAGGCCGCAAAGACGACGGTCAGCATCGGAGTCGAGAAGTGCCAGCGGGCGGCATAGTCTGCGTACAACGGCGACGGGGTAGCCGAGGCGAACAGCGCCAGTAGGACGACGCCGGCGACCACGGCAAACGCCGACCAGTCCCCGAGCTGATGCGCCCGGTGCGCGGCTCGCTTCGCTGGAAGCTGCGCGCGCGGCGCTTTCGCGAGTTGATACGGGAGGTTGTGATTCATGCTTCAAAAGGGGGGTGTGTTGTCGGGTGTTCGATCGCCGTCCACGCTAGGTCGTTGCGTCCAGGATGTGAAAGACCGGTTTGCGCTCTCTTCAGTGCGGCGTGGCATCACGGCCGCGCGACCGCCGCTAGGCTTTCTCCGGTGACCGATCTGCGTCGGTTGCAGTACTTCGTCGCGGTTGCCCGTGAGCGCAACTTCACGCGGGCTGCCGAGCGGTTGCACGTCGCCCAGCCGGCGCTCAGCCGCCAGGTGAGGTTGCTCGAGCAGGAGCTCGGGGTCGAGTTGCTGCACCGAACCACTCATGAGTTCGAGCTGACCGAGGCGGGCGAGTTTTTGCTGGAGCGCGGGCCGGTGCTGCTAAGCGCCGCCGACGAGCTGTGGCGGAACGTTCGGACCTACGGCACCGGAGAGCGCGGCGGCGTGCTGATCGCCTACGGCGGCAGCGCGAGCTATGAGACCGCGCCGCGCCTGTTGCAGGCGTTGGCCGAGCGCCATCCGGGGATCTCCGTCACGACGGCGGTCAAGTCCGTGGGTGAAATCGTCGCGGGTCTGCGCGACGGCTCGATCGGCCTGGGTCTCGTCCGCTGTGCTTGCGAGAGCCCCGACCTTGAGATGCGGCCGATTCGCCTCGAGCGCCAAGGGGTGCTGGTGCGTCGCGACCATCGGCTCGCGTCCAGATCTGCCGTCAGCGTCGGAGACGTGGCCGATGACCGGTTGCTGCTGCACCCACGGGACGCCAACCCGGGCCATTACGACGCCGTCGTGGGGCTCTGTCGCGAGCACGGTTTCGAGCCCCGCGTCTTGCTACGTACGCTGAGCTTCGACCTCGCCTACACCCCGGTGCTGCGCGGCGAGGCCGTCGTGATAATCGGGGAATCGTCAAGCTCCCTTGGGCTGCCCGAACAGTTGCGTTGGCTGCCCCTGTCGCCACCGGCGAATTTTGAGGTCTCGTTGCTCGCCCGCCGCCACAACCGCTCGCCCGCCGTGAATCGGATGCTCGACGCGGCAACCGCGATCGGCGGCGAGCTCGGCTGGATCTAGAACCGCCCGACGAACGACGGCCAGCCGTCATGCCGGCCCGTACTGAAGACATGTCGGGGAGGTCTTTCACATCCGGCCCGCCGAGACCTACCGTGATCGCTTCCACGCGGAGATCGGCGTCGTCGCGACAACCGGCTCATCGACCACCCGACCAGGAGATACGAATGACTCAAGCAACGGACACCAAGGCGGTCGCCCGGCAGTACGTCGCTGCGGCGGAGGCCGGCGACGAGAACGCCATCCGCGACCTGTTCGCGCAAGACGCGACGTGGACGCTGGCAGGGGAGTTGCCGATCTCCGGCGTGTGGAAAGGGCGCGACGCGATCCTTCACGAGTTCCTCGCCATAGCAATGTCCCATTACGAGCCGGGCTCCATCAGCCTCGAGATCACCGGAATGATCGCCGAGCACGATCAGGTCGTCCTCCAGTGGACCAGCCGTGCACGCACCCGCGATGGCCGGCCGTACGAGAACGGCTGCATCGGTGTGTTCACGATCCGCGACGGACAGATCCAACACGTGCGCGAGTACATGGACACGCTCTATGCCCACGAGGTCGCGTTCGCGGACGACGGCACCCGGCGTCCCGCCGTCGCCGGGGGGGAGTGATCATGCGCATCTTCCTCGCCGGAGCGAGCGGCGTGATTGGTGCCCGGCTGCTGCCGCTGCTGGTGGCGGCCGGGCACGAGGTCGCCGGAATGACTCGTTCACCCGGAAAGCTCGATGGATTGAAGGCGCTCGGCGCCGAACCGGTTCTGTGCGACGTCTACGACGCCGATGCGTTGCGCGCAGCGGTGGTTCGGTTCCGGCCGGACGCGGTGATGCATCAGCTCACCGATCTGCCGGATGACGCGGCGGAGATCCCCGAGCTCGGCGCGCGCAACGACCGGATGCGAACGGAGGGAACACGGAACCTTCTGGCTGCCGCCGCGGCCGCTGGGTCCGAACGGATCCTCGCTCAAAGCATCGCGTGGGAACAGCCCGGGGACCGTGGCGTCACCACCCGCGAGTACGAGAGCGCCGTGCTCAACGTCGGCGGTGTCGTGATCCGCTACGGACGGCTCTACGGTCCCGGAACGTACTTCGAGACCGAGAAGCCCTCGCCGCCCCTGATTCAAATCGACGAGGCGGCGAAGCGGACCGTGCCGATCCTGGCCGCACCCTCCGGCATCGTGGAAGTGGTCGAGTGACGGCTCGCCTACAAACCGCGGCAGCTCGATGCGCCTGTTGTTGACAGGCGGCACCGGAGTCCTCGGCCGGGCGTTCGCGCCGCTCGCGCGCGCCGCCGGGCACGAGGTGCTCGCGCCGACCAGGGAGGAGCTTGACCTGTTCGACCCTGTCGCTGTCGCGCACGCCACACGCGACGTCGACGCCGTGCTCCACCTGGCCACTCGGATCCAGCCGCTCGACCAGCTCGGCAACCCGGAGGCTTGGCGCGATAACGACCGGCTTCGCGCAGACGCCTCGAGAATCCTGGTGGACGCCGCGCTCGCCGCTGACGTCGCGGCTTACGTGCAACCGACCGTCACGTTCGTCTATCCCGGCGAGGGTCCCGTGTCCGAAGACACCCCGATCACCGACGTTGCGGCGATCCTGCGATCTGCGCTCACCGCCGAGCGTGAAGCGGACCGGTTCGCGCAGAGCGGGCGCCGGGGAATCGTTCTCCGTCTTGGACTCCTCGACGGGCCAGGCACAGGACACGATGCGCCCGTGCCCGCGCTCGGCGCCACCGTACGCGTCGCCGACGCGGCCAGCGCGTTGCTCGCAGCGCTCGCTCTCCCCAGTGGGATCTACAACGTCTGCCGCGACGGCGAACGCGTATCCAACAGTCGCTTCACCCACGCCGCCGGCTGGCACCCAAGCCACTGACAGCTCAATGCCGATTCCGCCGTTGCACACCGCAGCCGCCAGGAGGTTCGCGATGATCGAGCTCGAGTACGAGATGACCTACGCCGAAACGATCGACGGACCGCTCGGCCCGACCACCGGCTCACCGTTCGGCGAGCGGTTGTGCTGGCAGGTCACCACCGCGACGCTACGCGGGCCGCGGATCAACGCCACCCTGGCGATGCCCGCGACCGACTGGATGCGGCTCGGCGCCGACGGCATCCGCCGACCGGACCTACGCGCGCAATTCACGACCGACGACGGCGAGCTGATCCTGTTCCGCTACGACCTCGCGCTGATCCGCTCAAGCGAGCGGTTCCTCGCCGCCCTCGCGTCCGGCGAGGCCACCACATTCGATGACCAGTACATGCGGATGGCGCCGCAGTTCGAGGTCGGCGCCGGCCGCTACGCATGGCTCGGCGAGAGCCTGTTCCTCGGCCGCGGGCGCCTGACCGGCCCGAAGGCAATCGCGTACGAGATCTACCGGGTCAAGTGAGGGCCCGATCCCGACTGTGAGCCTCCTGCCCGATTACTCGCGCCAAGCCGAGCGCTACGACCAGACGCGCTCGGCCAGCCCATCTGTCCTTCGGCCGTTGCGCGAAGCGCTCGAAGGCGCCCCCGGCCGCCGCCTCGCCGACATTGGCGGCGGCACCGGTAACTACGCGCTTGCGCTCAAACGCGACGGCTGGAAACCCGTCGTCGTCGACCGCTCGGCCGAAATGCTCACGCGCTCCGCCGCCAAGGGACTCGAGACCGTAGAGGCAGACGCGCAGCGGTTGCCGTTCGAAGACGAGACATTCGACGCCGCCATGATGATCTCGATGCTGCACCACGTCGAGGACCGAGGCGCGGCGCTTGCCGAGGCCCGGCGAATCCTCAGACAGCGAGGCCGCCTCGTCCTCATGGGCTACACGCGCGAGGACGCAGCGACGCTGTGGGTCCTCGATTACTTCCCCATCAGTCGACCGTGGATGGACGCCACCCATCCACCGAGGGCCACGATCCTCGAGCAGCTACCGGGCGCGCGCATCCTCGCCGTCAAGTTCGAGGACACGCAGGACGCCTCGCTCGCCGCCCTGTCGGCCGACCCCGAGCTCGTGCTCAAGGCGGCGGAGCACGGCGAGACCAGCTACTTCGAGCGGATGCAACGCGACCATCCAGACGAGCTGCGAGCAGGGCTCGCGCGACTAAGGCACGACATCGCAGCCGGAGACGCACCGAGGCGCGCCGGCACGGCGACCGTATTCAGCTGGACGAAGCGCTAGAGCGCGGGGCGGCCCCGTCGCGCCGGCTCGGAGCTCTCTGCTCCAGGCTTGGCGTTATGAGCAGCCGCGATCCGCATGCGACGCAGAGCGACCTGGCGACGTTCAACTTGCGGTGGCGTTTGGCTGTCCTGTTTTGCAGGACTTTTTGACGATGGAGCTAGCCGGACTCGAACCGGCGACCTCCTGGGTGCGATCCAGGCGCTCTCCCAACTGAGCTATAGCCCCGGGCGGCGGCAGATGCCGCGCGGTTGCGGGACAGTGTAGCCCTGGCGGGCCGGCTTGCAGCTGCCTCAGCGCGGGGGCTCGGGACGCACGGGTATGTGGCGAATTCGGCGGCGATGGCCGATAGCCTGAGCGGCGGACGGGCCTCCTGATGAGCTTTCGTGCGCGCCTAACCCTCTTCTTCGTCGGGATCGTCGTCGTGCCGATGGTGGCAATCGGGGTGCTGGTGTTCAGCCTGATCAACGACAGCCAGCAAGGGAAGGCCGACGCCCGCGCCGGCGGTGTGGCGGCCACGGCCGGCAGCCTCTATCAGAGCGAGGGGGCGTCGGCGCGGACAGATGCCGCCGCGCTTGGTCGCGCCGTCGGGTCCCAGCACGGCAAGGCGCTCGCTGTCCGGTTCGCAACGCTGGCGACGCAGGCGGGACTGGCCAGGGCGACGCTGAGCAATGGATCAAGGACGATCGCGGACGTCGGGAACCGCACCGCGATCGCGCCCGGGTCGGTCATCGTGAGGGGTCCGGCCGCGGACAGCGCGATGACGGTGACGGTCTCCGAGCTGACCGCCACCCAATACACGCGCGAGCTGTCCTCACCGGGAGTTGCGGTCGTGGTTCGCGACGGAGCTGGGACGCTGGCCTCGACGATCGCGCTGCCGAGGTCTTCATCGCTCGGAACGGACGGAGACGTCACAGTCGGCGGCAAGGGCTATCGCGCGGTCAGCCAGACATTCACCGGCTTTGGCGGTACGCGCGTGACCGTCACCGCTCTGTCCGCGCTGTCCGCGACCGCCGCCTCGCTCGGAGGCAGTCGCGCTCTCGCCGCGGTGCTGATCGTCGCCTTCCTGGCGCTGGCGTTCGGATTCTCGCTACTCGCCTCGCGCGCGCTACAGGGTCGGTTGAGCGGCTTTCTCGAGGCCGCGCGACGGCTCGGGAGCGGCGACTTCTCCTCGCCGATCAGGGTCGAGGGCCACGACGAGTTTGCGGCGCTCGGGGCGGAGTTCAACAGCATGTCGAGCGAGCTGTCTCGCCGGCTCGACGAACTCTCTCGAGAACGGGTACGGCTCAGGGAGGCGATCCGCCGCATCGGTCACACGTTCGCGTCGAGCCTCGATCGCCCGGCGCTGCTCGAGCTCGCATTGAAGACGGCCGTCGACGCAGTGCAGGCGGGCGGAGGGCGGATCAGCGTCCGCTTGACCGACGAGCAACCACTCGCCGAGGCCGGGCGCGAGGGATCGCTGGCCGGCCTCGAGGAAGTCGTGCATGAAGCGGAACGCGCCGCGCTGGCGAACGGTGGCCTCGGCGAGGCACACACCGCCGCGGTCAGTGTGGCGGCGGTGGCGCTCGGCCCGCTCGAACCGCACGCCCGGGCGCACGGCGTGATCACGGTCGCGCGGCGCGGGCGCCCGTTCACCGAAGACGATCTCGACGTGCTCCAGTCGTTGGGCGCGGAATCGGCGCTTGCGCTCGAGAACATCGAGCTCCATTTTCAAGTGCGCCGCCAGGCGGTCACGGATGAGCTCACCGGCCTTGCGAATCACGGGCGCTTCCAGGCGCTTCTGAACGCCGAGATCGAGCAGGTGCGGCGCTACCGCCATCCGATCGGCCTGATCATGCTCGACATCGACGACTTCAAGGCCGTCAACGACAGCTACGGGCATCCGCAGGGCGACGCGGTCCTCCGTCATGTAGCCCGCGTACTGCAAGAAAATTCCCGCGACGCCGACTCTCCGGCGCGCTACGGTGGCGAGGAGTTGTCGCTGATCCTTCCGCATACGGATCTCGAGGGCGCTCACGCGATCGCCGAACGCATCCGGTCGGCCGTCGAAGGCTTGCAGGTGGCCAGGACGGACGGACAAGGCGCACTGCGGATCACCGCCAGCCTCGGCGTGGCAGCGTCGACTGATGGAGACAAGCGAGCACTGATTGCAGACGCCGACGGCGCGCTCTACGAAGCCAAGCGCAGCGGCAAGAATCGGACGGTCAGCGCCGCGGCTCGGGCCACGGACGCGTCGAGCGCCGGGTAGGCTTAAGCAGCATGGGTTTACTCGACGACGCGATCCGCGAGCACCTCGACCTCAAGCGCCGGCGTGGCGCCGATCCCACCGAGATCGAACGCGCTGAACGCGAGGCCCTCGGACCGGTCCGCCGCGGGCCCGACGTCGGCGGTGAGGACGCGCCGGCCGCCGAGTCAGCCATCGAGCCGGAGGCGGCTGTCGCTTCAGCGCCGGCGGAGCAGTGGGAGCCGTTCGACGCCGAAGCCGACTTGCACGAGCCGGCGCCGGCGCTGGAGGACGACGCTGCGCTGCCCGCTTACGAGCCGGAGGAGGAGTTCGAAGACGAGCAGTTCGAGTCGAGTCGCCCGTTCGACGCGGAAGGCGAGCCGGCTCCGCCGCACGCCGCCGACGTCACGCCGGCGCCCGAACCGGAGCCGAGCCTCGCGCCCCATCCGGCCGACCCTCCGCCGCCCGAGGTCCCGGCGCACCTAGACCAGGAGACCGAGGAATACGAGCTCGAGCCCGAGGAGGAAGAAGAGCCCGGCGACGACGTGCTCGAAAGCACCCCGGAGTTCCTCCAGGACGCCCCGGATCACGACCGCCTCTGGTTCGAGCAGCGCCCTCCGCGAGACTTCGACTTCGACGGCTAAGCCCCTAGACTCGCTCGCGAATCGGGGCCATAGCTCAGTTGGGAGAGCGCCTGCTTTGCAAGCAGGAGGTCACGGGTTCGAATCCCGTTGGCTCCATTCGCGGCGTGCCTGCTAATCACGACTTTCTGTAGGTCGTTGCAGCCTAGTTTGGAACAGTTAGGGATTGCTTCCTGACCCATTTTGCGGTGGCCTCGATGTGTCTGAGAGGGCACTCGCCAGGTGGGCGCGCGAGTCGATCTGGAGCTTGCGGTAGCGCGCTGGTCAGGTGCGACTCCACCGTTCGCAGGCTCAGGAAGAGGTCTTGCGCGATCTCGCGATTGGACATTCCGACTGGCGGCTCGCTCGGCTACGCGACGCTCCATCGGTGTGAGCGCTTCGGCGCCCGACAGCCGTCGCCGGCGTGGGCGTGCGCCGTGCGCGAACAGTGCGGCGTGAGCGCGCTGCGCCAGCAGGCTGGCGTCGCAGCGGTCGGCAAGGTCAAGCCCTCGCCGCAGCCAGTCGATGGCTTGCTCTCGGCTCGCGCCGGCGGCGATCCGCCAGCGACCCCAGGTCGATGAGCACGCGGGCGTGCTCCGCAGCCGCGTCCACGCTCTGCAGGCGCTCGGCGGCTCGCTCGAGCAGTGCCGACACCCTGCGCACCGGCGAGCGATTACTCCGGCGGCGTGAAGCGCCAACCCCTCCGCCCAGGCGGAACCTGATCTCTCGGCCAGCTCGACCTCTTCGGCGGCCAGCTGCGCCGCCTCCGGCCGCCGATCCAGCGCCACGAGGGCCAGTGCGGCCTGGCTGCGCCATGACCAGACGGCGGGCGAGAGGCGTTCCATGCCCGGCCAGCGACTCGACCCGCCGCTGGTCCGACAGCGCGCCTTCGGGATCGCCTGCGATCAACCTCAGTCGCCCGCGGGCCGCCACAGCGACCGCGTACGGCGCCAGCTGGGGCGGATCGTCGAGAGGCAGCACGTCCAGCTGGCGGGCGGCCAGACTCGAGATCGCCGGTGTCGATCAGGGCATGAGCCAGAAATGCCGCCGCGTAGGCGCGGATCGACCGCCATGTGCTCGCCCTCGAGGATCGCCATCGCCCGGCGTTCATCCGTCACCGCCTGCGACAGGCGGCCGCGGCGATAGGCGAGCAGCCCGCCGAGGCACAGCGCCAGCGCGTACCCGCATGACGATCCGGATCGTCGCGCCGCGTCGGCTGGCGGCGGCGGATCGCCTGCTCCGGCAGCCGCGTAGCGGCAACCGATGATCAGCGCGGTATACGGCGCTCCACATCTCCAAGGACGCGGGCCCGACGTCTTCCAGCAGCCTGCCGCCGTCGCAATGCGCGCTCCGCGAGGTCGCTGGCTGACACGACGCTGACTCGCCGCTGTTTATCGCCTGCTGACTGTAGGCGACGAGCAGCAGCCGCCCGCCCGGTGTGGCCGCGGCCGCGGGCGGCTCCGAGCGACGCCAGCCACGCTCGCGCCTCGCTTCCGCGACGCAGGTAGCTGGAGGTCGTGACGTACATCGCGCCGAGCCTGAGCATCCCGTCACCCTCCAGCTTCCCGGCCTCGTCGTGCAGTTCGCTGAGTGCGGCTCTGACCAGGCGGACGGAATCCTCCAGGCGGCCGTGACCGATCAGGCACAGCGCCAGGTCCTCGGCGATCAGCCCCCGCTGCTGTCGGAGAGCGCGCCTCGTCGTACGCTCGCTCGAGGTGTTCGACTGCGCCCGGGAGCGCCGCCGCGGCCTCCGCGCGTCCCAGCTCGTGCAGCACCCCAGCGAGTTCCGTGGCCGCGGGGGCTCGGCCAAGCGCCCGCGCCAAGCCGGGCCGCCGCATGGACGGCGACCCTGCAGCCGACCGCCTCGGCCGCCGCCGCGCGCAAGATCTCCACGACGCCGGTGCTCCCGCAGCCGGCTCGGTGAACATCAGCTGCTGGGCGACCGCGGCCGCGGGCGCTCGCTCGCGCTGCAGCTGGCGCGCAGCCTGGGTGTGCAGCGCCGTGCGCACAAACGCCGGGATCGATTCATAGACGACGCTCCGCAGCAGTGGGTGGGCGAACCGCAAGTAGCCGGCAGGCGCCGGATGGAGCGGCGGTCCGCTCGCTGTCCTCGTCGAAGATCCCCACGCGATGCAACGTCGCGGCGGCGTCGCGCCACATCGCGCAGGCTCGGCGCCGAGCCAGCACCGACACGCGCCTGAGCGTCGCCTGCGCCGCCGAGGACAGCGGTGGCGCGGGCCACCGTCCAGCGCGGGCGGCGGCAGCCCCTGTAGGCGCAGCATCGCCCACCTCTCGACGTCCCCCGGCCGTGCCTCGGCCAATCGTGGGACGTGGGCGGCGACGAGGCTCTACGCTCCGCTCTCGCAGCCAGCCGGGCGAGCGCGCGCAACAGGAATGGATTACCGGCCGTCAGCTCGCAGCACGCGACCACGAAGGCCTGGTCGGGCGCGCGCGCCGAGAGCGTCGGCGAGGACGCGCGCGCATGCCGACGCGGCTGAGCGGCGCCGGTCGCAGCACGCGCGACGACTCGTGTGCGGCCAGCGCCTGCAGCTGGATGGGAGCGGTGTCGCTCCGGTGGCTGACGGCCAGCACGATGCCCGCCTCGGCGATCCGCGCACCGAGGTACTCCAGCCACCGCAGCGATGCCTCATCGGCCCAATGGGCGTCATCGACGCTCAGGAACAGCGGCGTCTCGGCAGCGAGCTCCAGCACGAGCCAGTACAGCGCCGTACAGCAACGCTCCCGGATCCGAGGGCACTGCCGGCGACGCCGCGGTCGGTCCAAGAGCGACAACGCCAGGACGCGCCGGCCCGCGCTCGGAAGCTCGGCCCGAGCGACGTCCGACAGGCGGCTACCGCCACGGCGCCGCCGAGCAGGCTCCGGACCACCGCCCACTCGAGCTCCCGCTCGCGCTCTCCGGCGGTCGCCGACAGGCAGATCAGCCCGCGATGCTGCGCGCGGCGCGCGATCGCCGCTAACAGCGACGTCTTGCCGATCCCTGCGGGCCCCTCGAGGACCACGACCGAACCCGCGCCGTGCTCGGCGGCCCGCAGAGCGCCGTCTGCCGACAGCAGCTCCTCGTCGCGCTCGAGCACGAGCGCTGACTCCCCGGCAGGGTTCACCTGACCTCGACTCTAGACCGGTTCGAGTGCGTTTGGCAACTCGTCTGCCGAACGTCCCGCCACACTATCTTCGTGGCCGCGCCCGCCTAACTTCGTGGTCGCTGAGACCGGAGCACAGACCAGAATGACCCGATGGAGTGCAAACCTCAGGTGCGCCGGGATGGCGTGATGCAACGGCACGGGCCGTCACAACTGGCGACGTCGTGGCGCACACCCTCGGCGGGCATGACGAGGTGGATACCCTTCAGCCCGCCTCGGGAGCGCGTTTGCCGACCATCCAATCGGTCGGCGATAACGAGTCGAGCATCTCTAGCGACGGCGGCGAGCCGTCGTCGCGACGGTGTCGACCTTGGTCTGTACGACCTGGAGGACGAGGGTGAGCGATCCTGGTGTGTCCGACGGGCTCAACACAAAAAGAGTCGACACCGAGCAGCCGAGCTCATTCCGCGGCTTAGAACTCGCAGCGGTTGGACCGAATCCGTTAAGGTCGCCGGACCGAAAGCAGCCACTGTCGCGGAGCTGACGATTCGCTCATGGCAGAGCACTCGTAAGCATCGGCACGCGCAGGCGCCCGCCGAGTGGCCAGTTCGAGTGGGTCAATGCGGGTCGACTCTCAGCCCGACGCCAATCGCCGACGCCGAGTCGCGAGTTGTGGCTGGCTTTGCCCTCAACGTCACTGACGCGGAAGGTGCCTCATCCCGCGCTACCGTTGGTTCCTCCCGTGGCGTCCGTAATCCAGGCGGAGATGTTGGCCGCTACGTCGGCCGTGATGCGCACGCCTTCGTTCGAGGCCATCAAGCCCTGCGTGTGGATCCCGACGACGGTGCGATCGGTCGGGTCGACATACAGCGGGGCTCCGCTGTCGCCGCCGACGGTGTCGATGGTGTATTGCAGCGTCCGCCGATTCAGGGCACTCAGCCTGCGAGCGCAGTACCACTGACTGTCGGGCGGCTTGTCGCCCGGGTAGCCGTCAATGTTGATCAGCGCGTCCTTGAGCTCGTCATCCGCAGCCGCCGCGAACCCGAAGTGCCCGAAGTCGGGATCGAGCGGCTGCGGGAGAAGGATGGCGCCGTAGTCCCAGTCCTCATCCTGCGTCATGACCCAAGCCTGCGTGGTCCGGAACTCCTGCGAGACCTGCGACCCGACCGGCGTGACCGGCTGACCGTCGTCATCGGTTCCGTAACCAGGTGTCACCTTGATCGAGTCAGCCCAGCCGTCGTGAGATGATAGGTAGACACAGTGACCGGCGGTGATGGCCACGGCCGGGCTGGCGAGCCATCCGGTGCCCCGCCAAACCGTCCCGTCGGCGGCGTCGATCTCCAAGAAGGCGATCCAGCAGAACGGCGGCGTCGTTGTGTCCGCCACCTGTGCACGGTCGTCGTTGCCGAAGATGACCTCCATCGAGCCGGTCGACCAACCTGACATGAGAGACGCGTCGGGAAAGCTCGCGAACCAAGCGTCAAGCGGCTGCGCGGACGCCGTCTCGTCGCGGCGAGAGGCCCGTGGTAGCCGGTAGCCTGCAACGCGCTCTGCCGCGCGCCACGACTTGGTGGCTCGGTTGGCCGCGGTGGTCACGCCATCGCCGCCAAGCCGAGCGCCGTCGCCACCGCACTGCAAATCATCGGCTCTTGCTTGCAAAACGCCTCGACCATCCCGATCAGCGTCACAACGTCATTCAGGATCGCCGGGATCGCGGTGAACAGCCTGCCGTGGGGATCCCAGACGTGGACGATGTTAAGCGTGGCGCCGTTGGCCGCCGCGGCGACGCCGAGGTTCTCCGACCACGGATCGACGCGCGTGCTCGGTCCTCCGGGGATCCACAGGCCGTTTACCCCGAATTGCCGCAATGCCGTACGGGCGAGGACGTTTCCATTTCGGTCCGCCACAATTGCGAACACCCCACCGGTGAATCCTTTGAGATCCTGGACACTCCGGGTTGTCGTCGTGGCGTACAGGACGCCATCCTGATTGAGTGTCGCGTCGGTCGTCATGTAGCCGGTCCCGGCTATCGGATCCGGCCCCTGGTGCTTGGAAAGCGCCGGCGGTGTCACCGTCCCGGTTGAGGTTGTGCCAGGCTGCCCCGAACCGTTGGTCAACCCGCCCGGGCGATTCACGTTCCCGAGCTCCTGGCCCTGGTTACTCATCGAGGCGCTTGGATCGTCAGGGACTTGGGTACGGGCCGGGAGCGTGGTCAGCGCCAACACACTGGCGGTCAGGCCGGTGAGACTGTTGTCGATCTCCTGCAGGCGCACCGCGATTGACGCCAGATCGGGGGGAGTGCCACCGTTCGCTGGCGGCGCAGAGCTGGCTGGTGCCACTACCTGTGCGAAGGCGTCTATCTCGTCTTGATTCGGTCGATCGTTGCCCATGATGATCATGGTTACTCCCTTCTGGCAGCTGGTACACGGCGATGTTGAACTTTCCATCACGCCTCTTCTGTAGAGCTTGGCAAGTCCGGAGTGAATGATTGCGCCATTAGCCTGCACTGACAAATAGATGTTCGCTAAAAGTCATACAGAACATTGATGGCCATCGACCTTCGCCAGATCCGCTACCTGACCACCGTCGCCGAGTGCGGGTCGATCACCGGTGCTTCTACACGGCTTTACATCACGCAGCCTGCGCTGACCGCGTCGCTTCGCAAGCTTGAGCAGGCGGTGGGAGTCGACCTTCTCCGGTGCCACCCGCGGGGCATCGAACTGACCCCCGCTGGCGAGAGGTTTGTTGAGCATGCTAGGACGGCTCTGGACATCGTGGAAGACGCCACTCTGCAGGCCCGGCGAATCGGTCGCCTTAGCGGAGGCGAGCTTACGATTGGTCTGCTGCCGGCCACGCTATCGCGCCTGCCCCGCGCGCTCGTCGCGGCGTTCCGGACGCAGTACCCCGGGACCCATGTCCGCTACCGAGAGCTTTCCTACGTTAGCCACACGACAGATTTGACGACCGGGCGGGTGGACGTTGCGTTCCTGTGGCCTCCTTACCGGGAGAGCGAGGTGACCTTCCTTACCCTGGATCACGAACCACGCGTGCTCGGAGTCGCCGCGTCCCACCGCCTCAGCGGTCACGATTCAGTTTCTCTGGACGATGCAGTGGACTGCGTCTTCCCCGGCTATCACCCGGGCAGCTCCGGTGGCTGGTTCACCGCCTGGTTCTTTGATCCTCAGCGCGGCGCCCCAGCGACCCTCACTCCAGACGAGGCGGCGACACCGTTTGAGATGGCGCTGATCGTGCAGGAAGGAAGAGCGGTTGCGCCCGCCGCGCAGAGTTTCGCCCGTGCCTTCCCCACGGCCGGCGTGCGGTGGTTGCCGCTCACGGACGCACCGCCTGCCGTGCTTGCCCTTGCGTGGCATCCCGCGTGCCGCAACCCGGCCAAGGACGCATTCATCGCCATCACGCGCGCGTTTCTGACCCTCGACGATGACCAGCTTTTCCCGCGCGCGCGAGCGGCGACGGACCCGAAACCCCGGCGCACGCCTGAGGGGGTGTCAGCTCCGAGGGACGGGCGGCGCAATTCTCGACGACGTGCCAGCCCCTGACTCGCCCGCTCGCTCGGACTGAGCTCGAGCAGACGATCGCGTCGCCGGCAGCCCTATAGGACCCTGTTGACCCCTGGGCGCGGTCGCGCGCGCGCGGTTCCGAGCCGCTGGCACTGATAGCCGAACGTTCGCATGTCGGACCTGGGGGATGCCGGCCACAGTGCACATTGGTGGCACGCGGTTGCGGGGCGCCCCGGCCGGACGCCCCAGGCGCGACTGCCTTCGGCGCAGCCGACCCGATGGCTTAGCCGCCGGCCTGACCCGGTGCTCGTGCCGAGGACGATCAGCGTCTTCGTGCCGATGACCTTGGCGCTGCCGCGCCGGCTCCGGCGGATGCGGTCGATCACATGCTTGAGGTGGTCGACGTCGTTGACGCGCAAGCGGACGAGCGCGTCGGGGTCGCCGGCGACGGTGAAGGATTCGACGAGCTCGGGGAGGTCGTCGAGCGCGTGGTCGATGTCGCCGACCTGGGTTCCCGGGGCGAAGCGGAGCTCGGCGAACGCCTCGAGGTGGCGCCCGAGCTTCGTGTGGTCGAGGATCGCGGTGTAGCCGCGGATGTAGCCGGCCTGCTCGAGTCGGTCGATCCGGCGCTTGGCGGCGGCCGGGGAGAGGTTGATGAGCCGGCCGATCTCGCTGGCGGATCGGCGGCCGTCCTGGACGAGGAGGTCGAGGATGCGCTGGTCGAGAGCGTCGAGAGTCTTGGTCGGCACGAAAAGATCGTAACGTCCAGGCGCCGATTGACGCAAAAATTGATCGCCTGGCATGGCAACTGCGAGGCGACGGCTGTGGACAAGCTGCCGCTGCAGGGCCGCGACAATTCGTCGTATGGCGACTGCGACTGAGCAGCGCGAAACGCTGGCGGTGCTCGAGGCGGTCCAGGATCGTGTGCTGTGGTTGGCGATGTCGATCGTCCATCACGCCAACCGGGTGCGCGAGAGCGCGGTCGGGGGTGAAGGTCGGTGGCCATCAGGCGTCGTCGGCGTCGGTGGTGTCGATCATGACCGCGCTGTGGTTCGAGTATCTGCGCGGGCCCGGATCGGGTGTCGGTGAAGCCGCACGCCTCGCCGGTGTTGCACGCAATCGAGTATCTCCTCGGGCCAGCTCGACGCGAAGTACCTGACGACGCTGCGCGAGTTCGGCGGACTGCAGAGCGTATCCGAGCCGGCTGAAGGATCCGGTGCCGGCGGACTTCTCGACCGGATCGGTCGGAATCGGGGCGACGGCGACGGTCTGGAGCGCGATCGCGCACCGCTATGTCGCCGGTCACTTCGAGGTGCCGCAGGGCGGCCGTCAAGTTGCGCTCCTGGGCGACGCCGAGCTGGACGAGGGAGCGATCTGGGAGACGCTGGTCGATCCGGTCGTCCCGCGGCTCGGCGAGGTGCTGTGGATCGTCGACCTCAACCGGCAGTCGCTGGACCGGATCGTGCCGGACATCGCCGCCGGTCGCATCGCGGCGATGTTCGAAGCCGCCGGCTGGGAGACGATCACGGTCAAGTACGGACGCTGGCTACGTGAGCTGTTCGAGCGCCCGGGAGGTCAAGCGCTGCGCCGGCGCATCGACGAGATGCCCAACGAGGAATATCAGCGGTTGCTGCGCGCGAGCGCCGACGAGTTGCGCGAGCGCCTGCCCGGCAGCGGCCGGGCCGCGCGCGAGCTGGGCAAGCTGATCGCAGAGTTGAGCGACGGTGAACTGTTGCGTGCCATCCGTGATCTCGGCGGACACGATCTCGGCGACCTGCTCGAGGCATTTGCGCGCGCGGACGCGGTCACCGATCGTCCATCGGTGATCTTCGCTTTCACGATCAAGGCCTGGCGGCTCGCGACGCAGGGACACCCGGCGAACCACTCCGCGCTCCTGTCGGCGAGCCAGATGGAGCAACTCGCGCACGAAACGGGGGCGGACCCGGCGGATCCGTGGGCGCGTTTTCCCGACGGTTCGGCGGAGGCCAGGCGATGCCGCGAGGCGGCGGTCAGGCTGGAGCGCGAGGAAGTGGTTGGGATCGTCGCGCCGGTGCCGCCTGCCGATCTCGGTCGAGCGCACAGCGGCAAGGCGTCGACGCAGCAGGCGTTCGGCAGGTTCTTCGTCGATCTCTCGCACAAGGCTCCCGACGTGGCGACGCGGGTTGTGACCGTGAGTCCGGATGTCGCGTCGTCGACGAACCTCGGCGGATGGATCAACCACGTCGGCATCTGGCATCTGGGCGATCGAATCGATTGGTTCGCGGATGACACCGACACGCTCGTGCGATGGCGGGAATCACAGCATGGTCAGCACATCGAGCTCGGTATCGCCGAGGGCAACCTCGTCGGACTGCTGGGAGAGTTGGGCTCGACGTGGTCGCGTGACGGTCAGGCGCTCCTGCCGATCGGAACGTTGTATGACCCATTCGTGGGTCGGGCGCTCGAGCCGTGGTCATTCGGCCTCTATGCCGGCGGCCAGTCGATTCTCGTCGGCACGCCGTCGGGCGTGACGCTCGCGCCGGAGGGCGGTGCGCACCAGTCGATCATCACGCCGTCGATCGGTCTCGAGCAGCCGCGGTGCATCGCTTGGGAGCCGGCGTTCGGCCAGGACCTCGAGTGGACCTTGTTGCACGCGCTGTCCCGGCTCGGCCGACCGGACGGGACTGCCTCGTACTTTCGCTTGACGACCCGGCCGATCGATCAGGCGCTTGCCGCGCGTGCCCGACGAGCCCGCGGAACGCGACGACCGCCGGCGTCAGGCGTTGGCCGGCGGCTACCGCCTGCGGACAGCCACGCTCACCGCCGGAACTGACCTTCGTCGGCGTCGGCGCGGTGATGCCGGAGGTCATCGCGGCCGCCGAGGAGCTCGGGAGCGCCGGCCTCGAGTGCGACGTGGTGTGTCTGACATCGCCCGATCTCGTGTTCCGGGCGCTGCAAGCCCGACATGGGCTGATCGAAGGCGATCACGACGATCCTGGAGGAGGTGTTCCCAGCCGACCGGGTCGCGCCGATCGTCGCTGTGCTCGACGGCCATCCCCACACGCTGAGCTTCCTGTCGGCGGTTCGCGGCGCTCCGATCGCGTGCCTCGGCGTCAGCGACTTCGGCCAGTCCGGTGACGTCGAAGATCTCTACCGTCACTTTGGGATCGACAAGGACACGATCGCCGGCGCCGCCATCGACCTACTGGAGGCAGGCTTCTCATGACCGAGCTGACGATGCCACGGCTGACCGACTCGATGGAGCAGGGCACGATCCTGACCTGGCTCAAGGCTGACGGCGAGCAGGTGCAGGCCGGAGAGGACCTGCTCGAGATCGAGACCGACAAGGCCACCGTGACACACGCGGCAGAAGCGAGCGGGGCTCTGCAGATCATCGCGCCCGAAGGCACGACGCTCCCGGTCGGTGCGGCCATCGCCCACATCGGAGCGGAAGCGGCTGCTCCGCCGCCGCAGCCGCCGCGACGGACGACGGCGACGCCGGACGGTGGAGGCCAGCGCCTCCGAGCTGCCCGCTCCAACGCCAGCCGCAGTCAACGGCGGAGAGCGTTCCGCCAGCGTCGTGGCCGCGGAAAGTGTCGTGGGGAACTCGACGGGGGCCATACGCCGGGCGACGCCGCTGGCGCGGCGGGTGGCCAAGGCTCATGGCGTTGCGCTCGACGACGTCACCGGTTCAGGGCCACTGGGGCGCGTCACCCGCGGAGACGTTCTGGCCAAGGCCGGCATCGTGAGTGAACCAACGCCCCCTCCGGCTCCCCGCGCGGAGAAGCGTGTCGTGGACGCTGCCTCGGGTGAGGCGCCGCCGCCGTCCGGCAAGGGCACGGTCAAAGTGGCAGAGCCGACCCGCATGCAGTCACTGATCGCGCGGCGCATGGCCGAGGCGAAGGCGACCATCCCGCACTTTCAGATCCAGACCGAGGTCGTAATGGATGCCGTGATCGCGTTCCGGCAGCAGATCACCGAGACCGGCGCGCGCGCACCGTCACTGAACGACATGATCGTCAAGGCGGCCGCGCTCGCGCTCCGAGACCATCCTCGCGCGAACGGCTCTTACCGGGATGGCGGCTTCGAGCTCTACTCGCGCGTCAACATCGGCATCGCGGTCACGGCCGAGGACGCGCTCGTCGTGCCGACCATATTCGACGCCGACGAGAAGTCACTGGGAGCGATCGCCGCCGAATCACGGCGGCTGGCCGAGCGCGTCAGGAGCGCCACGGTCACGCCGGCGGAGCTCTCAGGAGGCACGTTCACCGTTTCGAACCTGGGGATGTACGGGATGACGGCGATCGCTCCCGTCATCAATCCACCGCAATCGGCCATCCTTGGGGTCGGCGCGCTTCGCGAAGTGCTGGCACGCGTCGACGGCGAGATCGTCGACCGCCACGTAATGACCGTGACGCTCAGTTGCGACCATCGGATTCTCTACGGCGCTGACGCGGCCCGATTCCTCTCGACCATCCGTGAGCTGCTCGAGGCGCCGCTGAGGCTCGTCCTGTGAGCGCCGGGCGGCACGGTCCAGCTGCGGCGGTCGAGGAGTAGAGTCATCGCCGCGACTGGATTGACGATGCCCGAACCGACGACATTGCGAGCTCTCACGGGACTGCCGGCGACTCCGGCCAGCCTGGCGGAGTCGACGCTCGTAATGATCGACTGCCAGAACACGTATACCCAAGGTGTGATGGCGCTCGATGGGGTGGCGTCCGCTCTGGACGAGGCGGCCGTGCTGCTCCAGCGGGCCAGGTCGGTGGGCATCCCCATCGTCCACATCCAGCACGACGCCGGCGATGGATCGCCGTACGACATCCGAGCCGAGATCGGCCAGATTGCCGAGCAGGTGGCACCCGAGGGCGACGAGATCGTAGTCGTCAAACAGTTCCCGAACGCCTTCGTGCAAACCGAGCTCGAAGATCGGCTCAAGGCCGCGTCGGCGCGGAATCTCCTGATCGCCGGATTCATGACGCACATGTGTGTCAACTCCACGACCAGAGGGGCTTTCAACCTGGGGTACGCGGCCACGGTGGTTGCCAGCGCCACGGCCACCCGCGCGCTTCCGGGTCCGACCGGAGTTGTGTCATCTGCGGCGTTGCAGGCGGCGAGCCTCGCCGCGATCGCCGACCTGTTCGGGATCGTCGTCCCCGACGCCGCCGCGATCCCGGACTGAGCCGCCGCGATCCCGGACTGAGCCGACGCGATCTCGGACTAGGTCGCCGGCATCCCGAACTAAGCCGCCGCGATCTCGGACTAAGCCGCCGCGATCTCGGACTGAGCCGCCGCGATCCCGGACCAAGCCGCCGTTGTCTACTTCCCCCAGCCGGGCGGCGGTGCGTGCACCCCCGGAACGATGTTCCAGTACTCGACGTTCTTGGACGCCAAGCCGCCCTTGACGAACGTAACTACGTTGGTCTCAAGGAGCGTGATCATGTGCTGGCCCTTCGGGTTGTAAACCGGGTCGCGGAAGGTCACCCAGATCTCGATGGCGGCACGGTTACCGCTGACGATCGGAGCCCCCTGGATTCCACGAATCATCGACTGCGGGCGCGTGACGTCAAACCAATACTTGTGAATCGCCTTGCGTCCTACGAACGTCTGATTGGAGACGCCGGGAATCGACTGGTAGACACCATTCGGCGTGAACAGCTTCACGACGGCGTCGGCGTCCCGCGTCTGCCAAGCGCTCAGGTATCCCTGCATCCATGTCGCCGCCGTCTGCTTGCTCACTCTGTATGCGCCGGCGGCTTGGGCGACAGAGGCGAACGTGCAGGCCAGTGTCAGAGCCGCGGCGACCGCCGCAAACGCGGTTCTATTCCTCATCGGACAACCACCTCCCGACCTCTCGAAAAAATGATGCTGCACCGGCCGCGGCTGCTCGGCTCCTGCAGTTCGGCCGACAATCGGAAATCTACCGAGGTCATGAAGGTCGCGCCTGGGAGCCGTCAGTCGGGGCTTCCCCGTCGCTACCGTGAGGCGCGATGGATGTCGAAGACGCGATCCGGAGCAGGCGCACACACAAGGCGTTCGCGCCTGAGCCAGTGCCCCGCGAGGCATTGGACGAGTTGCTCGAGCTCGGGCGCTGGGCGCCGAACCACCACCTCACGAACCCGTGGCGGTTCCGAGTGATCGGCCCGGCGGCGCTCGCGAGGTTGAAGGAGGCCGCGGGTCCGGAAGCCGCGGCCAAGCTCGATCGCGCGCCGACGCTGGTCGCCGCGACCGTCGTCGGCGCTGAGGACCCTGTCCAGGAGCAGGAGGATCTGTGCGCGACGGCGTGCGCGGTCTACGCGGTCTTGCTCGCGGCGCATGGCCGCGGGCTCGCCGGCTACTGGCGCACTCCCGGGGTGCTGAGGAGCCCGGCGGGCCTGGAGGCGCTCAACATCCCTTCGAACGAGCGGTTCGTCGCGCTGATCCATCTCGGCTCGCCGCGGCAGGAGAAGGAGCCGCCGGCGCGACTCCCCTCGGCAGACGTCGTGACGTACCTTCCCTAGGAGGCGATGCCACCGTCGCGATCGTCGACCAGCCGGGCGCCGGCCGGCGCCCGGCGCCGCTTGGCCTTCTCACGCGCCCGGAGCACGGCAGACGCGATCGAGAGCCCGTCCTCGAGGCTGCCGCGCAGGGCGATCACCTCCGACGGGCTGTAGCGCTGCTCGACGGGACTGGCAGTGGGGAAGCCGTAGCGCATTTCCCACGCCAGCAGCGTCTCGGGGCTCACGCCGAGCAGGCTCGCCGCGTCGTCGAGATCGAGTGTCCGTGGCGGCCGCTCCACCGCGGGCGAAAACGTGACGGTTGCATCGCGATTCGCGGCCGACGCCCGAGCCAGGTCGCAATCCATGACCTCGCCGCTCCGCTTCGCCGCGCGGCACGCCGACACGGCCACGAGCGCCACCGCAACCCAGATTCCGACTTCCACCAAGCCAATCACTTCCAATCTCACCGATGCCTCCCGCCGGTCGCCAGGTGCCAGCTTCGTTCCGGCGCGCGCGTGCCCAGGCGCGCGCGCCGAGGCCCGAGCGTCACCCCGAGCCCCGCTGTTACGCAGGCGACCGTGTGTGACTTCCTGTCATCGCAGTGGTACCCACGGCAAGTCGCCGTCGCTCCGAGCTGGACGCATGATCGAGCCGGCTCCGGCGGTCAGGGGCACATCCCTGCGGCAAGCTCAAGTTTCGGTTATTCCAGCCGATTACGGAGGGCCGGGTGCTCAGTTGCTCTGCAATTTCGACGACCTCGTTCGTCGATAGGTCGTTCGCCGCCGAGCGGCACATCGCCGCTGGGAGGCGACACCGCTCATGAGCCGCCGAGCGCTGATCGTCCTCGGCGCTTGTGGCGCCTTGGCCGCCTCAGCGGCGCCGTCCGCGCAGGCGTCCGTGCCGACGATCACCGTCCCCCCGATCACCGTCCCGACGATCACCGTCCCCTCGATCACCGTCCCCCCGATCACGGTGCCATCGGTTGGCGTCGGAACAGTGAGCACGCCGAGCGTTACGACTCCCGCGGTCAGCATCCCGAGCGTCAAGACCCCGACCATCAGCACGCCGACCGTCACGGTCCCGCCGGTCCATACCCCGCCCGTGAGCGCGCCATCGTCACCAACGCGCCCAGTTTCGACGAGCGGAACGCCGGACAGCTCGACGAGATCACAAGCAACCACGGCGTCCACGGCGTCCGTAGCGCCGAGCGGCTCGACGGCCGGCGTAGCGCCGACGACGCACCGACAGACCACGGCTGGCACCGGCCATGCCGGCCGATCCGCGACCGAGCCAGGCGACCCACACCGCGAACGGCACGCACACCACGAGCCCGCTCGCGGTGACCGCCGCCGGCACGGCCTTGCCGCTCGCCGGCTCGGGCACGACGCGATCGGGCTCGCGGCTCGCCGACCGGGACGGCGTCGGCCATCGACCCCGCGTCACACGACGACGGTCGGTGCGCTCGGCCGCGTCGTCAAGGAGCTTCCGATCGCGGTGCTGTTCGCGCTGCTCGCGTTCGCGGTCATCGCGGCGGTGATGGCGCTGAACGCCTACCTGCAGAGCAGGCGCGCGAGGTCGCTGGTCGGTCAGCGCGCCGCGCTCCTCTCAGATGTCGGCGTGTTGCAGGACGCACTCCTGCCGGCCGTGCCTCCGGAACATCGGCGAGCTCGATGTCTCGGTGGCCTACCGGCCGGCGCAGGGGCTTGCGGCCGGCGGCGACTTCTTCGACGTGTTCTCGATCTCGAGCCGGAGGACGGGCATCATCATCGGCGACGTGTCGGGGCACGGGCGCGAGTCGCTCATCCAGGCGGCGCTCGTGCGCTACACGCTCCGAACGTTGATGGGGGAGGGGCACCCGCTGCCCGAGGTGCTCGCCCGCGCCGACCGGTATCTGATCGGGGAGCTCGGGACCGGCTTCGCCACGGTCATCATCTCCAGCTACGAGCACGCGACCGGGGAGCTCACGTGGGCGAAGGCGGGGCACGAGCCGCCGATCATCGCCGGCGAGGCCGACTCCGGCGAGGAGGCGGCGACCCCGCTCGGCCTCGGGCTGGGCGACACGTGGCCGCAGTTCTCCCGCTCCCTGGCGCCGGGCGAGCGAATGTGCCTGTTCACCGATGGCCTCATCGAAGCTCGCCGGCGCGGCCAGCAGCTCGGGCGCCGGTACCTGAAGTCGCTCGTTGAGAGGGGGTTGACGGCGCAGGGGCTTGTCGATCGGATTCAGGCCGACGCCGACGACTGCACCGATGATCTCGCCGTGGTCGTCATCAGCCGTGCGATTCCTATCTCGGCCATCCAGCCCGCCGCGACGCGGCAAACGGCGACCGTTTAGCGCGCGTCGTCGGTCGGATCCGCCCGCGATTCCGGACCGCGGTCCGGATCGATCCCGGATCAGAGGCGGTCCTCGGATCAGAAGCGGTGGCGGGCCAGACGGAGTCCACCGCGCAGACTTCGTCCCTCGGCGAGCGACGCCATCGCCGGCACCATCTCGCTTGTGACCAGCCCCGCCTCGCGGGTGAGGTCGTCGACGATCTCGAACGATTTGGCGATTCGCTCGGGTGTGTCGACGATGATCGTCACGACCGGGACGTGGCGTCGCAGCTGGAGCAGGCGATCGCCATGCGGGGCATGGTCGCCGTGAAAGCCCCATGTCCCGCGTACGGATGTCGCGCCGCTCGCCCCGCTCTCCCGCAGCCGGCGCATGAGCGCCACGTGCAGCGGGCTACGGCCGTGGCGTGCCTGCTCGGAGGCGTACACCATCAATTTCTGCCACACGGCCAGACCCTGCTCGTCCGCCGCGGGCATCGACGTCGGCGGTGCCAGCAGTTGACCGTCGCGCTTGCACACGCGCACGCGCTCGAGCGTGACCAGCGGGCGCCGCAACAGGCCGCCGACCTCCGGCAACACACGGGCGATCTGCTCGCCGGAGCCGACCGCGATGATCATCAACGGCACCTCCGCGTTGCGCCCGAAGAACTGCGCGCGCTGCCGCACTCCATGCGCCGTGCCGTCAACGCCGAGCAGCACGGTTGCGCCGGCGATCCCCCGGCGGTGCAGCAGGTCGCACACCGCCACGAACGCCGGGGAGCCGGAGACCTGCTCCTGGCGCCCGACGTAGATCGTGAGTTTCGTCGCCTCGTGCAGCTCCTCGGGCAGCGCGATCGCTCCGATCTCCCCGGTCAGCATGCGGGCTCGCTCCAACGTGACGAGGCCGTGCCGCTTGATCGCGATGACCTCGTCGAGCAGCTGCTCGATCCGCGGTCGAGTGTCGACCGCGACCGACACCAGCGGGAGGTCCTCCGACAGCGTCAGCAAGCGGTCGGACCGCAGACGGTGCTTCAGGCCGAAGCCCTCGGCGCCGCGAAGCATGACGCTGACCTCGACCTCCTTGCGCCCGTAAAGATCGAGGAGCGCGTCGGCGACGAACTGGTCCTCGGTGCGGTGACGCTCGCCGAAGTACGTCGTCGAGCTTCAGGCAATCGTCGTTCACAGGTGAGCTCCGAGGAGACGACCGAGCGCCGCCGCGCTGACACCGACGACCAGGCTGATCACGACATTGCCGGCGGCGGCGAGCACCTCACCGTCCTCGACCAACCGCTGTGTCTCGAGCATCCAGGTCGAGAACGTGGTGTATGAACCGAGTGTCGCCGTGCCGGCGAGCAGCAGGCGATCGCCCGTGAAGCCGAGCCCGACGAGGAAGCCGAGCGCAGCCGCTCCGGAGAGATTGACGACCAGGGTGCCGATCGGGTAGTCGCCGCCGATGCGGGCGGTGATCACTCCGTCGACGAAGAAGCGACCGAGCGCGCCGATCCCGCCGAGCAGCCCCACCGCCACCCAAACGAACACGCTCACATGACCGTCCTCGCCCGACGGACGAACAGCGTCGCCAGATGAACGCTGCCGTAGCCCAAGATGACGCTCGAGGCCGCGTACGCGACCGCGAGCCCGTAGCGATGGGCGTCCAGCATCGTCAGCAGCTCCACCTGCATCGTCGAGAACGTCGTGAAGGCGCCGCAGAATCCGGTTCCGAGCAATGGCCGCCGGTAGGCCGACAGCGGCAGCCGTTCCTGGAGGCGGGTCGCGAAGTAGCCGAGCAGGAACGTGCCGAGGATGTTGACCGCGAACGTCACCCACGGCCATCCCGGGGCCGCGCCGGCGTCCGTCTGCAGCAGCGCTACGCGCAATAGCGCGCCGACCGCGCCCCCGGCGAAGATCGCACCCAGCTCACGCCTGTCCCGACCCGGCACCGTCAGCTGCGGTTGTGCGTTGGCTCATCGAGCAAGCGCCGGGAGCGTAGCGCTCCGGCCGAAGATCTTCCTGTAGGAGTCCTCGCCGTAGCTGGTCGGGAGCGGCTCGCCCTCGCGCAGCTTGAACGGGCGTGCCCCTTCAGATCCCCGCTCGGCTCGAAGGAACAGCGCGCTGTCGAGCCTGCGGCTGTGGAAGTCATCGGCTAGATCGAATAGGTGCGTGACGAACAGGACCTTGACCCCTTCTGCGAGGAGCGCACTCGACCACCTGGCGCGCGATCTGAGATCCCTCTCGCTCGTTCGTCGCCGCGAACGATTCGTTACAGAGCAGGACGGAGACCGGCGCCGATGTGGTCTGCGATCTCGCTCATCCGGGCGAGCTCCTCGTCGAGCTTGCCGCTCTCCATCGTCGCGTCCTCTTCGCGCTTGTAATGGGTGAACACACCGTCGCATACGTTCACGCGCAGCGACTCCGCCCCGACGAACATCCCGCACTGCGTCATCAGCTGCGCCAACCCGACGCTGCGCAGGAACGTCGACTTACCGCCCTGGTTGGCGCCGGTGATCATCACCAGCGACTTGTGGTCGGCGCAGACGTCGTTGCCGACGACGCCTTGCCTCGTCGTCAGTGTCAGGCACACGTCATACAGTCCCTGCGCTGAGAGCGCCAGCTCGCCCCGCGGGACCGCGGTCGGGAACGCCGTGGGCTGCCCGTTGCTCGGCGAGCCGCTCGCTCAGGTTCAGGCAGGCCGACATAGAACCCGATCTCGGTCCGCAGCATGGTGAAGAAGCTCTGCACGTGATCGACCGATTGCGCCAGTGCGTTCGCGACGAGGTTGGCCCCCTTGTCCTCGAGCTCCCCCAGCGCCCTGAAGCCGCTGTCGTCACGTTCGGGAATCGTGAAGCTGTAGCCCGAGCGATCGAACACCCGCCCGAGCAGGCTCTGCTCGTGAGACCTCCGGAGCCTGTAACCCCTGCCCTTGTTGCCGGCGGCCGAGCTGCGCGCTGATCAGCATGCCGCCCTTGAACTTGAGCGTCTTCAGGTGGTCCTCGACCTCGGTGAGGTACGTCGTCGCTCAGCTCTTCGCCGAGCATCGCAAAGAACCGAGCGAATCCGGGAGAACTGAACTTCGCCGGCGTGCTCGTCGGCCATCTCCCGAAGGCGCCGGAGAAAGCCGACGAACAGCTCCATCTTTTGAACCGAGCCTCCGAGCAACGACCGGGGCGAGGCCCTGAGCAGGCTCGTCCAGATCGCTCTTCTCGGCCTTGAGCGCCTCGCCGGCGAGCGACGTAGAGCTCTCGAACGACGGCCGGCTGAGCCAGGCAGTCAGCGAGGACCTGCTGCCGGTAGACGATCTCGTCCGGATCGGGCAGGCTCAGGAGCAGCGCCCGCGTGGCGACCTCGAACATGAACCGGTCACCTGCCGCCATCGCCGACAGCAGCACGTCGAGCTCGAGGTCCGAGATCAGCGCCTGATGGTTCGGCGGCAGCTCTCGCTCGAGCTCGAAGTCCCGGTCGGGGTGCATCAGGAACGCCTTCATGTCGCGATCCGTCGTCGCAGGGTCTCGTAGGTGAGGCCGTATTTCGTCTGCGATCGCCGCGGCGTAGGCCAGGCCGTCCGCCGGCTTTCGTACCACTTTGTACGTGCGTACCGCGGGGTCCTCGGGAACCACGGTGCTCATCATGCTGACGGTGCTTTCGTCCAGCGACGAGAGCTCGTCCACGAACGTCACGAACACGCACAGCACGTCGAGGGCGATGATCTGCTTCACCACTTCGGTGCCTACCACGAGCGCGTCGCGCAACGTGGTCGAGCCGAAGCTCTCGTTCATGATCAGCACGCTCGCGCTGGTCGCCTGCTCGAGGATCTCGTGGATGCGGAACAGCTCGTCCTCGAACTTGCCGCGCAACGTCTCGATGTCCTCCTCGCGTTCGAAGTGGGTGAATATCCGGTCGGGTAGGAACATCCGCACGTCCTCGCCGGGCACCGGGAGGCCAAGGCTCGCGAGGTAATGCAGCTGCCCGAACGTTCGGGCGAACGTCGTCTTGCCGCCGTTGTTCGGGCCGCTGACCACGAGGATGCGTTCGGGATCGGTGACATGGAAGTCGTTGCACACGACGGAGGCTTCGTTGTCGACGGCGAGCTTGCGGGCTAGCGCCAGGTCGAATGTCTTGGCCGCGCGCACGTCCTTGGATCGAGCCGACACCCGCGGATGCGAGAAGGCGAGACCCCTCTCTCGCAGCGGTTCGATGTGCTCTAGATACGCGACGTAGAACTGGATTTCGCGGTCGAAGCCGCCGATTGTGTCGTCGAGATACCGCTGATTGCGCGCGCAGAACTGCTCGAGCTCGGAGAACGTCTCCGGATATATGCGCGCTACGAGGTCGAGGATCTGTGCCTCGATGTGATTCATCTCGACCCAGCCCTTAAGCGTCACCCGGTAGTCGGTGACCGCCCCTCCGTTGAACTTCGCGAACGTCTGCTCGATTTGCTCGCTCATGTCCGCCTCGCCGTCGTAACGGGTCACCCTGACCCGGTTGCCCCGGATCTGAATCGTGTAGCTCACGGCGGCGAGCTTGTCCTCCACGTTCCGCGTTTCGGCGACGAGTGATCCAAATACCTTGGATTCGACGTACTGGGTCAGGTAAGCGCGCAGGCCTGTGAATCCCTGCGAGCGAAGATCCAGCGTCGCGAGCCGCTCGTGGAAGGCCACTACCGTGCGGCTATATTCAGCCACCGCCTCGAGGATCCACCGCTGCTTCTGCCGGGTGTAATGGAGCTTGTCCGCGAGCGCCAGATGCTTGCGCATCAGGCGCATCCCGCCGGCGAACGTGCCCACGGACTCGAGCACGTCTTCGCGCTCGAGGTCACGCAGCACGTGATGGCGGTAATGGACCGCTTCGACATCGCGCAACGGGTGGTGGAAGAACGGCGCGAGGTCATACTCCTCGCGTCCGTTCGCGAGTGCCGTCAGGATCTGATCCAGATGCAGGTCACCGAAGAAGTCGGGCTCCTGCGCGGTGTCGACGCCGTCCGCGATGTGGTCGAACAGGATGCTGTGAAATGACGGGGCTGATCTCAACGAGCTTCCACCGGTTTCCGTTTCGGTAGAAGCCATCAGCCGTAGCGGCAGTTCAGGCGGGCCTCATCGCCTGTCTGGGATCATAGCGGCGGCGGTTCTTCCGGACGGCACGATTCGACGGAGGCCATGCTCCAGATACAGGGTCCGAGGCGGCGGGTAGGTGCAGCAGGCGTGGCGCTCGGACTGACGGGCGGAATCGCGGTGGTGGCGATCGCGGCTCGGGCGCCGCTTTCGCGCTCGACGCCGATCGATGCCGCCTCGGCCAGCGCGCCCCTGAGCGCGCTGATGCTGGTGCTGGCAGCCGGCGGGCTCGTGGTGCTGGCCGGGCTCGCGCTCCTGGCGCCGGCGCGCCGCCGGCGCGAGGATGATCTGCCCGAGCCCGAGCCCACGCTCCCCAAGGTGCCCTGGGCCGTGAAGCTCGTGGTGACCCTGTTGCCGTTCGCGCTCCTCGCCGCGATCGTCGTGGCCCTGCTCAGCGACGCGAGGACGGTGCACAATGCCCGAGCCCTCGGCTCGGGACTTGTCCTGGGGCTGGGCTCGGGATCCAGGAGAGCGGCTCCGGCTACCACGAGCGGGACGCGGACGGGGTTCGTGCTGCCTTCGTGGCTTCCGTGGACCGTGCTCGGGGTTGTCGTGGCCGCGGCGATCGTGGCGGTGGTCGTCCTAGTCCTGATCGTGCGCAGCCAGAACCGTGCGGCGCTCGATCCTGGCGGGCCGAGCGCGGCCGGCGCGGCGGTCAAGGCAGCGATCGATGCGCTCGAAGCTGACCCCGAGCCGCGCCGTGCTGTGATCGCCGCGTATGCGGCGATGCAGCGGACGCTGGCAGGACATGGCCTCGTGCGCTCGCGGTCGGAAGCGCCGCGCGAGTTCCTGTCACGCGTGCTGCTGACGGGCCGCGCCACCGAGCGCGAAGCGGCCACGCTGACCGGCCTGTTTGAGGAGGCTCGGTTCAGTACGCATCCGATCCCCGAGCAGGCCCGCGGGCGCGCCCTCGCGGCACTCGGCTCGCTCCGGGCCCGGCTCGGAGCACGGGAGGGGGCGTGAGGCTGGCGGCGGAGGTCGCGGCCGTCCTCGTCGCGGCCGTCGCGGTCGCGGCGTGCGTGGTGTCGGTGCCCGGCGTCCCGTTCGTGCGCAGGCGCCGGACGCCCGAGCGCGAGCTGGCCCGACCTCGGCAGCTGGTCACGCTCGAGCGACTCGTTGCGACGGCCGGCACGAGCACGCTGCAGGTGCACGCATATCTGCGCCCGGTGCTGGCCGAGATCGCGTCGCAGCGTCTGGCCGCCCACGGCCAGACGCTCGCGCGGATTCCCGTCGCGGTCGGTCGCGAGCTGCTCGGCGAGCGGCTGTGGGAGATCGTCCGCCCGGACCGGCCGTTCCCCGAGGACCGGCACGGTCCCGGGGTCGGACCCGAGGACTTGCGAGCGATGCTCGAGGCGCTCGAGCGGCTGTGACCTGCTCGCTCTCGCTGCGGGCGCGCGGCCTGCTCGGGCTGGGCGGCGCCGGCCTGATTGCGGCACTGGCCACCGGCCGGCCCGAGCTCGCGGTGCTCGCCGGACCGTTTCTGCTGTTCGTCGGCCTCGGGCTCACGTTCACCGGCGAGCCGCGGGTGACGGCCGGGATCGAGGTCGAGCGGACGCGGCTGCTCGAAGGGGACCGGGTTGCGGCGACCGTGACCGTGGGCAACGCCGGAGCGGGCGTGGTTGAGGTCGAACTCGCCGTGGCGCACGCTGCGAGGCTCGCGCTCGAGCCCGCCGGGCCGGTGCTGCTCCGGCTGCAAGCCGCGGCGACGGTCGAGGTCGAGTTCGCGGTGCGCCCCGAGAAGTGGGGCGCGCACACGATCGGCCCGCTGATCGTTCGAGCGCGCGATCCGCTGGGCTTGACCACCTGGGGTGAGACGCTCGGGCAACGGGTGGACGTGCGCGTGTTCCCCCGGGAGCAACAGCTGCGGGAGCTCGTGGCGCCCCGTCGCACGCGCCCGTTTCTGGGAGCCCACGTCGCGCGGGCTCGCGGCGAGGGAATCGAGTTCGCCGACATCCGGCCGTTCCACGTCGGCGACCGGATCCGACACATCCATTGGCGGGCGACGGCCCGGCGCGGCACGCTGCAGGTGACCGAGCGCCACCCCGAGCACGCCACCGACGTCGTGCTGCTGCTCGACACGTTCGAAGAGGCTCGAGCCGGAGCCAGTGGAACGCTCGACGCTGCCGTGCGCGCGGTCGCGACGCTGGCCCGGGCGCACCTGGCGCGTCGCGACCGCGTCGGGCTGGTCGACTTCGGCGGCACGCTGCATTGGCTCGAGCCGGCGTTCGGCACGACCCAGCTGTACCGGATCATCGATGCGCTGATCGCGAGCGAGATCGCTTTCAGCTACGCCTGGCGGGCGGTCGACAGCATCCCGCGCCGGGTGATCCCACCCGGCGCGATGATCCTCGCCGTCAGCCCGCTGCTCGACGAGCGGTCGATCCGGCTGGTGACCGACCTGCGCCGGCGCGGCTCCGACCTGACGGTGATCGAGGTGTCTCCGCTCGAGCACGTTGTGCCGGGCCCGGCCGCCTCCGACCGGCTCGCCTACGAGCTGTGGCGGCTGCGGCGAGAAGCGCTGCGGACGCGCCTGCGGGCGCTCGGGATCGGCGTCGCCGTATGGGAGCACGACGACACCCCCGGACCCGCGCTCGAGGGGGTGAACGCATTCCGCCGCTACGCGCGGCACGCCGTGCACGGCTAGCCAGCGCGCTGGCCTCGCTCCTTCTCACCGCCGCGCTCGGGGCGGTCGTGGCGACCGACGCCGGCGTGCTGAGCGGGCTGGCGTGGGGAGGCACCGGCCTCGCTGCGGTGCTGATCGCGAGCGGGATCGCCGCGCGATCCTCCGCACCCGTGCACATGGCGATCGCGCTGCTCGGCGCGACGCTCCTGCTGCGCGACGACGCCCGGCTCCTGCTGGCGCCGCTGTACGGAGCGGGTCTGCTCCTGGCGGCGGAGCTCGGAACGAGATCGATCGAGCTGGCCGACGTCGGGCGCGTCGGCCCGGGCGTGATCAGCGCGCGCCTCGGGGCGACGCTCGCCGTGGCTGCGGTCGGCGCGTGCGGGGCGGCCGGCGCCGCGCTCGCGGTGACCGCGGCGCCCGGGCGCTCGCTGGCCCTGACCGCGGTCGGGGCGGTCGCGGCGGTGGCCGTGTGCGGCGCGGTCGCGCGCCTCGCTCGGCGTCTCTAGGACCGGAGGGTTGCGGCCAGCGCCCGTGGCTCGAGCAGCAGATCGAGCGCATCGGCGATCGATCCGCACACGACGTCAGCGGCTCGTAATGCCGCGGTGCTCGCTCCCTCAGGCCCGATCACCGCGATCCCGAGCGCGGCCGCCTCGAGCACGAGCGCGTCGTTGGTGCCGTTGCCGACCACGGCGCACTGCTGCGTCCCCAGTTGCTCGAGCTCTCGCAGCTTGTCCTCGCCCGAGCCGGCCCGCACGGCGATCGCGTCAAGTATCTCGGCGATCTGCTCGAGCGTCCCGAACGTGTCCGCGGACACCAGATGAACCGCGAGACTCGGCCGCAGCTTCGCGACTCTGTCCTGCACGCCGCTGAGCAGCACACCACGATCGGTGAGCGTGCCGTTCACGTCGAGCATCAGGTGGTCCAGGCGGAGCTCGGCGCGACCCGGGACCCCGACCGTGAGTGTCATCGCCGCATTCGGATCTGAGAACGGTCGGTTCGCGGGCGGCCGGTCACGGTCGCGGGAGGGTACCGCCATATTGCGCGCTGGCGTTCATCGCGCTTCTGCTGATCGCCCCGCGACTTGCGTGACCGGCTCCGGCGCGCCGGAGCACGCTGTCTCCCGATGACCTGCTTGTATTGACCAGAGATGTCTGCGCCTGGACGGGACGCCAAGTGCTGAGTGGTCGTCGGCTGCCCGCGCTGTTGGGATTGCTCGCGGTCTTGATCGTTGGCGGCGTGATCGTGGCGGTCACGCGGTCGGGCGGACCGTCGCATCGCGGCGCGCCTGCCGTGGCGGCGTTGCCTGCGCGGCCGGACATCGTGTTCGTGCTCACCGACGACCTGTCGATGAATCTGCTCCGGTACATGCCGCACGTGCAGGCGATGGAGGACGAAGGTCTGACGTTCGAGAACTACTTCGTGTCGGACTCGCTGTGCTGCCCGTCGCGGGCGTCCATCTTCACCGGCGACTTCCCGCACGACACGGGCGTGTTCAGCAACTTCGGCCCCGGCGGCGGGTTCAAGGCGTTCTACGACCGCGGGGACGAGCGTCACACGTTCCCGATCGCCCTCCAGCACGCCGGGTACGTGACCGCGCTGATGGGCAAGTTCCTCAACGGGTACCTGGAGACTCGCGGCCACTCCGCCGACGGGCAGATCACGTCGGTCCCGGCGAGCTACGTCCCGCCGGGCTTCAGCAACTGGGACGTGGCCGGCTGGGGCTATCCCGAGTTCAACTACACGCTCAATCAGAACGGGACTCTGCAGCGCTACGGCGACAAGCCGTCCGACTACCTCACGGACGTGATCGCGCACGACGGCGTGCAGTTCATCAACCACGCCGCCAACAGCGATAAGCCGTTCTTCCTCGAGTTGGCGACGTTCGCGCCCCACTCCCCGTACACCCCCGCCCCTCAGGACGCGAAGGACTTCCCCGGGCTGAAGGCGCCACGTCCGCCGAGCTTCGATGTCCTGCCGACGCACGCGCCGCTCTGGCTCGCCGGCCACCCCCGGCTGACCCGCAAGCAGATCGCCAAGATCAACGCGGCGTTCCGCCGGCGCGCCCAGGCGGTGCAGGCCGTCGATCGCATGATCGGCACGATCGAGCAGACGCTCACCGCCGACGGCATCGCCCGCGACACCTACCTGATGTTCAGCTCGGACAACGGGCTGCATACCGGCGAGTACCGCCTGATGCCCGGGAAGCTGACCGCGTTCGACACCGACATCCACGTGCCACTCGTGGTCGTTGGCCCGAGCGTGCCCGTCGGCCAGACGACCACGGCGATGGCCGAGAACATCGATCTGGCCAAGACGTTCACCGCGATCGGGGGCACGACGATCCGCTCCGACGGCCACAGCCTGCTGGGGGTGATGCATGGCCACGGGCTGGCGGGCTGGCGAAACGCAGTCCTGGTCGAGCACCACGGCGGTCGCATGTCCGTGCTCGATCCGGACTATCAGCAGTCGGCGAGCGGCAGCCCGACGACATACGAGGCGATGCGGACTCCGCATTTCCTCTACGTCGAGTACGCCGACGGAGAACGCGAGTTCTACGACCTTCGGAACGACCCATTCGAACTGCACAACCTCGCCGGGGCGCTCACGCCGTCCCAGCTCGGGCGACTCCACGCCGAGCTCTCGCGGCTCGAGCGCTGCCACGGAGGGAAGCGGTGCTGGGCGGCCATGCACGTTGCGCCGGCGCCCAGAATCGCAGCGACCCATAAATTAGGGCTCCCTAATTAGGGTTCCCTAATGTATTATCGTCCCGCGCGCGCTTCAAAGCCTAGCGTTCGTGATCGGCTCGTATGTGGGCGCTCAGTACCTGCGCGTATGGCGCCCCCGCCGGCGCGGCCGCCAACCGGCCCGCCGAGCCACAGCGCCGCCCGAGCGTCCCGCCGACATCGCGATCGGTGCGCCTATCGCCCGCGCGGCTTCGTAGGGGCGGACGCGGGCAGCGCTGCCGGATCCGCCGCGGGCACCGGCACCGACGCGAGGCATTCCCGTACGACGTCCTCGGGTTGCACGCGCTGGACCCACAGCTCGGGCCGTAGCGCGATCCGGTGGGCCAGGGCGGGTACCGCCACGGCCTTGACGTCATCGGGCACGACGAAATCGCGTCCGTCGAGGGCCGCCTTGACGCGACCGAGCTTCATCAGCGCGAGCGTGCCGCGGGGGCTCGCCCCGACCTGGACGCTCGGGCTCTCGCGCGTGGCGCCGACGAGCGCGACGATGTAGCGCCCGATTGCTTCCGAGACGTGCACGTCCTCGACTGCTCGCTGCATCGCGATCAGCTCGGCGCGGTCGACGACCGGCCTCAACTCGGTCTCGTCTTCGCGGCGCTCGAGGCGGCGGTGCAGGATCTCCCATTCGTCGTCGGCGGATGGGTAGCCCACCTCCATCCGGATCAGGAACCGGTCGAGCTGGGCCTCGGGCAGTGGATAGGTCCCCTCGTACTCGATCGGGTTCTGGGTGGCCAGCACGAGGAACGGTCGCTCGAGCCGGCGCGTGCGATCGTCGGTCGTCACCTGGCGCTCCTGCATCGCCTCGAGCAGCGCGGCCTGGGTCTTCGGCGGAGCGCGGTTGATCTCGTCGGCCAGGAGCACGTTGGTGAACACGGGTCCCGGTCGGAACTCGAACTCCGCGGTGCGCTGGTTGAAGATCGATGCGCCGGTGACGTCCGACGGCATCAGGTCTGGCGTGAACTGGACGCGCGAGAAGCGCGACCCCGTGACGATCGCGAACGATTGCGCGATCAGTGTCTTGGCAAGTCCGGGGTAGTCCTCGATTAGGACGTGCCCGTCGCCGAGCAGCGCGCACAGCGCCAGCTCGAGCGCAGCTCGCTTCCCGATCACGGATCGCTCGACCTCGTCCAGGATCCGGCCTGCGCGCACGGCGACCTCCGCCAAGTCGAGGCGCTCGTCGGTTCCCGTCACGGCTGCTCCTCCAACGTGGCTGCTCGCTCGCTCGCTGCGCGTTCTTCCTCGCACGGCGCGGGCCCGCCCTCGAATACCCGCCCGTCGATCTGAGCGAGCGCGTGCACCCATGCATCTCGCTCAGGACCAGTGGTCTCGTGCCGGAACGCCCAGGCATATTTGCGAGCGGTCTCGTGCACCTCCCATCCGAGCACGCCCAGGCACCCGTCCGCGTGGCGCCTCGCCTGCCGGCCGGCCTGGCCGTCGGGGAGTTGCAGCGCATGCCGGGCACACAGTCCGTGGCTGTGCTCGTAGCGGTCCCTGACCGGCGTGAGCGCGAGCGCGGCCCCGATCAGCTCGAGTTGGGCGTGCTCGACCCCGTCGCGGGCGTTACACGCCGGGCAGTAGGGCGTGGTGACGACCTCCGCGCAAACGGCCTCGAGCTCGGCGCCTGTCCGCCGCGCCCTCCTCCCGGGCGGGGGCAGATCCGCCAGGCGCGATAGCAGGCGTGCTAGCTGACCCGCCCGATTCGCCCGTTTGTGCTCGATCGCGCCGGCCGCGAGCGGTCGATCGGCATGAGCCAGATCGTGGAGATGCACTCGGCAGAGCTCGCCGGGATCGTTGTCGAGCGACGGATCGCCTTCGACGGCGCGCTCGAGGAACCACCGGAGATAACCACTCTCGGCCAGGCCGGCGGACAGGCACACCGGACAGGCCTCGACGCCGAGACGCTCGCACAGTCCTTCGACGCTCGTTCCCGTGGCCATCCCAATGGGCAATCGCTCCCGCCACCGGGCGCGGCGATCGACGTCCGGGTCCTCGCCCGCCAGCAGCATGACTCGCGCCGAGTCGTCGGGCGCGCCCAAGCTCGCCAGCAGCCGTTCGGCCATCAGCCCGAGGATCGACGCGTCCACGTTGGGGGCGGCCTGGAGGAAGTGCCCCAGGCACACGCCGTCATGGTCTGAGTACACCCGAGCCGTGGCCGGATCGGCCAACCCATCGACTACGAGCTGGCGCGCGCGGTGGCCGCCAAACCCGACCGCGTCGCAGGCAGGGCACGGCCCCGCGTCGCCCTCCCCTCGCAGCCGCTGCCTCGCGCCGGCGATCGCCTCGCGCACGATGATCGTCATCACGTGACCTTCGCCGAACTCCTCGACGAGCCGGCGCGAGTGGACCTCGCACATGCCCATGCCGGCTCGCAGCCGCGCCTGCACCTCCGGGACGCTGAAGCTCTCGATCCGTAGCCACGAGAAAAAGCTCCGCTCCGCCTCGGCGAGATAGCGGCAAGCCGGACACCCCGGCTCGTTCAGCAGCCGTTCGAACTCAGACAGCACGCCATGTCTCTCAGCGCGTTGCGCCGGCGGGGCTGGCGTGTCTGTCCTGTCCCTGGTCGTCATCACATCTCCTGGTCGCCCGTCCGGCCGCCAACCGTAGAAGCCATCAGCGCCAGGAGGCGCGGTCCAAGGCGAGCTTCATCGCCACGTCCGAGGATAACGCGCACTATCGAGAACCACGCACAGCGACGGCCGATCGCGGAAACAGCCCGGTCGGGCCGCACTGGCCCTTGAAGCCCACCCGACGGTTCTGCGAGGATCATTCCGCTTGGGAAGAGGAGGAAAGGGGTGGTGCTTTGGATGGTCCGATCGATCGCCGTGGCTTTCTCGCCGGCGCCGGCATGGCCGGCGTGTCGCTCGCCTACGGCGCGGGCGCCGGCCGGGTGGCGCGCGCGGCGGCCAAAGCCTCCGGGCCGCCGATTCGCGGGCAGGTGATCCGGCGCGGCGCCTCCGGGTTCGTGCAGGCTGCACACGTCTACAACGAGCGGTTCGACGGCGTGCTGCCCAACCTAGTGGCGCGTCCGGTCGACGCCGCCGACGTGCGGGCGGCGGTGAACTGGGGCGTCGCGAACGGCGTCCCGCTGAGGGCTCGTTCGGGCGGCCACAGCTACGCCGGCTACTCGACGCTGCCAGGCGGAATGGTGCTCGACCTGCGCAACATTCGCGCCGTCAGTGTCAACACCCAGAAGCGGACGGCGACGATCGGCGCCGGGTCGCAGCTGATCGACGTGTACGCGGCGCTGGCGGCTCGCGGGGTGACGATCCCTGCCGGCTCGTGTCCGTCGGTGGGCATCGCCGGCCATGCCCTCGGCGGCGGGATGGGTCTCGCCGGTCGCCAGTTCGGCCTGACCGCGGACAGCATCCTGAGTGCCCAGATCGTCACCGCCGACGGCCGGCTGCGGACGGCGAGCGCACAGAGCAATCCCGATCTGTACTGGGCGCTGCGCGGTGGTGGGGGCGGGAACTTCGGCGTGGTGACGAGCCTCACCTTCCGCGTCCACCCGGTGCCGCGGACCGTGGCTGCCTTCACGGTGAGCTGGCCGTGGTCGCAGGCCGCCGCCGCACTCGCCGCGTGGCAGGCCTGGAATCCACACGCGCGCCCGCAGATCACCTCGATCTTCCATCTGACCGCCAGCGGCGGAGTGACGCTCGTGAACGTGAGCGGCCAGTACTTCGGCCCTGCCAGCGATCTCGGTCGGCTGCTCGCACCGTTGACAGCGGTGGGAGGTGCCAGCGTGTCGACCGGCAATTTCGGCTACCTCCAGGCCCAGGTGATGTGGGCTGGGTGCTCGCAGATTTCCCTCACGGCCTGCCACACCGCGGGCACGCGGCCCGGCGGGACGCTGCAGCGCGACAACTTCCAGGCCAAGTCGGCCTACGTCGCCAAGCCGCTGCCCGCGGCCGGGCGCCAGACGCTGGTCCAGGCCGTCGAGGCACGGCTGGCCTCATCAGGGCACGGCGCGATCCTGCTCGACTGCTACGGCGGTGCGATCAACCAGGTCAAGCCGGCGGCGACCGCGTTCGTGCACCGGAACGTCCTGTTCTGCATCCAGTACCTCAGCTACGACGGCGACGCCGCGTGGCTGACCTCGACCGCTGCGCAGATGCGCCCGTACGTGACCGGTGGTGCGTACCTCAACTACACCGATCCGAGCCTGAAGGGTTGGCAGACCGCGTACTACGGGTCGAACTACCCGCGGCTGCTGAAGGTCCGGCGCGAGTTCGACCCCCAGCACTACTTCAACTTCCCGCAGGCGATCGGGCGTTAAACGCAGGTCCCGGGTTCGCGCGCAGGGTCGCGATCCGGGAAATTTCAGCGGCCCGGGAAGGCCAGGCCAGCGGCGGCGTCTTAACCGGAGAACACGCGCGACCATTCACGCGCGTGTCGACGATCCATGTGCTGACCCGTGCGCTGACTCGCTTGTCAGGGGCGGGCTCAGTGACGGCGCACAACCGGTCAACCTGGATCAGTTCCGGACGCTGCCCGGCAGTACCGCGACAGGGTCCGCGAACCTCAAGCGACTCACCAACCTCACGCAGCTCACGCTCGACACCAGTTGGTGGACGCGGTACCGCTCCCGTCACCAGAACCCCGATCTCGGCGACACGTTCCCGCAGGCGGTCCCCGGTCTGTTCAAGGGTCAGTTCCCGGCGATTCCCCGGACCGACGCAGACCTCAAGCCCGCCAAGCATCTCCAGGCGATCGCCAACACGGCGGGCTTTCACTTCGCGACGGTCGAGCAGGGCGGCAGCAGCCTGTATCCGTCGTTGGCCCAGCGCGTCACCGACCCGGAGGTGCTGCGGGTCGTGCTCAGCATCGGGCCGACCGAGACCATGCACTTTCAAACGTGGAGCGATAAGGCCGGCAACGCGCCGCCGTTGACCGACCCGACCAACGGGCTCGTATTTCCGAACCTCAACAAGAACCGTTCGGCGGCACGAACTTCCAGACCAACCTGATCATGCCGGAGCCGACGACGACCTTCCTCGGGCGCAAGTTCCCGACGTGCTCGATCATCCGACCGACCGAGACCAAGGGAGCGGCGATGGGCGCGGCCAAGTTCCTGACCGCGATGGGCTTGTTCCGAGGGCAGCCGCCGGCGTTCTTCGCGGCGCTGACCACGCTGGCACAGCAGGCGGACGCGGCCACGCGAGGGTGATCTTGCCGGCCGGCGCGCCAGCCCCGCGACCTAGGTCTCCAACACCGCACGGACCTGGCCGGCGATCTCGAGGTCCTCGCGTGCGCGAATCACCACTGTTCTAGCGGCCGCGTCCGCACCCGAGATCTCAACGTCTCCGGACGCGCCCTCGTTGCGCGCCGGATCGACGACGACCCCGAGGAACGCCAGGCCGGCGGTGGCTGCTTGCCGGATCTCGGCGCTGTGCTCGCCGACGCCACCGGTGAACGCGAGCACGTCGAGCCCTCCGAGCGCCGCGGCCATCGACGCGATCTCACCCCGCAGACGGTGGAGGTAGACCTCGAGCGCTAACCGAGCGGCCGGGTCGCCGACATCCGCTCGCGCCACCACCTCGCGCATGTCGGCGGTGCCCGACAGTCCGAGCAGGCCCGATTCGTGCTCGAGCGCCTGACCCATATCGGTCGCGGACATCGCTCCCCGCTCGAGCAGCCACAGCACCAGCCCCGGGTCGACGTTGCCCGAGCGCGTGGCCATCACCAGGCCCTCGAGCGGCGTGAACCCCATCGTCGTGTCGACCGAGCGCCCGCCTGCGATCGCGCACAGCGAGGCGCCGGCGCCGAGGTGGCAGCTCACGATCCGCAACCGCTCCGAGCGCGCACCGACCACGCGAGGAGCCTGCCGCGCGATCCAGGCGTGCGACAGCCCGTGAAAGCCGTAGCGCCGCACTCCCCAGCGCCGGGTCCACTCGGCGGGCAGCGCGTACGTCGCGGCCGCGTCCGGGAGGGTCGCGTGGAACGCGGTGTCGAAGCACGCGACCGCCGGCACCCCCGGTAGCACGCCCGACACCGCGTCGAGCGCAGCCAGCGACTTGCGGCTGGTGGAGCGGCGCCAGGTCGACAAGCTCGCCGAGCGCGCGCCGCACGTCGTCGTCGACCACGATCGCCTCGCGGAACCGCGAGCCTCCGTGGACGATCCGATGCCCGACCGCGTCGGCGTCGCCGAGGCCGCCGCCCAGCGCGGCCCGCAACTCGTCCGGGTCGACCTCCGCCCGCGGCGCCGCGAGCTCCTGATCCGCCAGCGGCTCATCGCCGGGTCCGAGCAGCGACAGCTTGAGGCTGCTCGAGCCGGCGTTGACGACGAGCACGCGCACGCGGCCGAGGCTCTAGGCGCTCGGAGCGCCGGGCCAGGTCCAGTCGCGGACGTCGGGCACGTCGTCGCCGACCTCCCGCGTGTAGGCGCGAGCCCGCATTCGCTCGTCGACCATGTCCTGTCGCAGGTGAGCGCACCGCTCGCGCGAGCTCGGGCACGCGGTCGATCACGTCCATCACGAGGTGGAAGCGATCGAGGTCGTTGAGCATCACCATGTCGAACGGCGTCGTGGTCGTGCCCTCTTCCATGTACCCGCGGACGTGGATGTTGTCGTGGTTGCTCCGGTTGTAGGTGAGGCGGTGGATCAGCGTGGGATAGCCGTGGTAGGCGAAGATCACGGGCCGCGACGCGGTGAACAGGGCGTCGAACTCGCGATCTGACAGTCCGTGCGGATGTTCGGTGTCGGGCTCGAGGCGCATCAGGTCGACGACGTTGACGACGCGGACCTTCAGGTCGGGCACGCGCTCACGCAGGATCGACGCCGCCGCTACGGTCTCGAGCGTCGGGATGTCCCCGGCGCAGCCCAGCACCACGTCCGGCTCCTGGCCCTCGTCGTTCGACGCCCATTCCCAGATACCGATCCCGCGCGTGCAGTGCGCGATCGCCTGGTCCATCGTCAGATAGTCGAGCGCCGGCTGCTTGCCGGCGACGATCACGTTCACGTAGTGGCGGCTGCGCAGGCAGTGGTCGGCCACCGACAGCAGGCAGTTGGCGTCGGGTGGCAGGTACACGCGGATGATCTCCGCCTTCTTGTTCACGACGTGGTCGATGAAGCCCGGATCCTGGTGGGAGAAGCCGTTGTTGTCCTGGCGCCACACGTGCGAGGACAGCAGGTAGTTGAGCGACGGGAGCGGCCGGCGCCACGGTATGTGCCGGGTCACCTTGAGCCACTTTGCGTGCTGGTTGAACATCGAGTCGACGATGTGGATGAACGCCTCGTAGCAGTTGAACAGGCCGTGCCGGCCGGTCAGCACGTACCCCTCGAGCCACCCCTGGCAGAGGTGCTCGGAAAGGACCTCCATGACGCGCCCGTCGCGCGAGAGGTGATCGTCGGTCTCGAGCAGCTCCGCCTCCCAAACGCGGTCGGTGGCCTCGAACACCGCTGAGAGCCGGTTGGACGCGGTCTCGTCCGGTCCCATCAGCCGGAACCGATCGGGGTTCGCGATGAACACGTCCCGCAACCAGCCGCCGAGCACGCGCGTCGCCTCGCTGCTCGTGGCCGCCGGCGCGTCCACCGTCGACGGCGTAGTCGCGGAAGTCCGGCAGCTCGAGCGCCCGCGTCAGCAGTCCGCCGTTGGTGTGCGGGTTCGCGCTCATCCGAAGGTCGCCGTCGGGCGCGAGTGCCGAGATCTCGGGCATGACCGTACCCGCTTCGTCGAACAGCTCGTCCGGGCGATAGGAGCGAAGCCATTCCTCGAGCTGCGCGAGGTGCTGAGGGTTGGTCCGCACCTCGGCCAGCGGCACCTGATGGGCGCGCCACGTCCCCTCGACCGGAAGCCCGTCGACCACCTTCGGTCCCGTCCACCCCTTGGGCGTCTTCATCACGATCATCGGCCATCTCGGCCGTGTCAGGTCGTGGTCGTCGCGCGCGCGCCGCTGAATCGCGGCGATCTCGTCGAGGACGTCGTCGAACGTCGCCGCCATCAGGCCGTGCATCTCCTCCGGATCCGAGCCCTCGACGAACCTCGGCGCGTACCCGTAGCCCTCGAGCAACGCGCGTAGCTCATCGCCGGGGATACGCGCCAGCACCGTCGGGTTCGCGATCTTGTAGCCGTTCAGGTGGAGCACGGGCAGCACGGCTCCGTCGCGTGCCGGGTTCAGGAACTTGTTCGAGTGCCAGCTCGCCGCCAGCGGGCCGGTCTCGGCTTCCCCGTCTCCGACCACGCACAGCGCGAGCAGCTCCGGGTTGTCGAGCACCGCGCCGTATGCGTGCAGCAGCGAGTACCCGAGCTCACCGCCCTCGTGAATCGAGCCCGGGGTCTCGGGCGCCACGTGGCTCGGGATCCCGCCCGGAAACGAGAACTGGCGAAACAGCCGCCGCAGGCCGGTCTCGTCGAGCCCGATGTGCGGATAGACCTCGCTGTAGGTGCCGTCGAGGTAGCCGCTCGCGACCAGACCGGGACCGCCGTGACCTGGACCGGTTACGTAGATCGCGTTCAAGCCCGCGCGCCCGGATCGCACGGTTCATGTGTACGTAGAGGAAGTTCAGGCCTGGGGTCGTGCCCCAATGGCCGAGCAACCGTGGCTTGATGTGCTCCGGGCGAAGCGGCTCGTGGAGGAGGGGGTTCGCGAGCAGGTAGATCTGCCCGACGGACAGGTAGTTCGCGGCGCGCCACCACGCGTTCATCGCCTCGAGCTCGTCGGCGGACAGTGGGCTTGGGCTGGGTCCGGTCTGAATCGTCATATGCGTGGCCTACCAGATCCGCCCGGCCGTGGTGTAGCGATTTCTGTCCGGTCCGCGAATCGCTCGCAAATCGCCGGAAGGTCGTCCCGGCTGCACGGAACTACTACGCTGCCTGGCGCGCCGGGCACCGAGCCGGCCGCCGAACTGGGAAGTGAAGGTGAGTTATGGCTTCGATGAAGTGGTGGGGATGGGGTCACGAGGGGGTTGAGTTCACGCACGAGGACAAGCCCGCCCTGGCGCCGTTCATCCGCGAGGCGATCGGCGTCGACGTCCGGACCAAGGTGGCGGCGCCGGTGCGGTTTGATCAGCTTCAGATTCCGGATCCGGCGCTGCCGGGCGACCTATGGGAAGCGCTCGAGCAGGCAGTGTCGAGGAGGTTCCTGTCGCTCGACCCGTTGGACCGGGTCGTCCACGCGCGCGGGAAGTCGCTGCGCGACCTGGTGTGGCAGCGCGCCGGCGAGCTCTCGCGCGTTCCCGACGCGGTAATTCGCCCCGGCAGCGAGGACGAGGTGGCCGCAGTCCTCGACGCGGCGATGCGGTTCGACGCGGTCGTGATCCCGTTCGGCGGCGGATCGTCGATCTCCGGCTCGCTCGAGGCGCCGGCGACCGAGACCAGGCCGGTGATCTCGGTCGACCTCGAGCGTCTGAACCAGGTGCTCGAGATCGACGCGGAGTCGCGCCTGGCGCGCGTGCAGGCAGGCGTGTTCGGTCCCCACCTCGAGGAGCAGCTCGCGGCGCGCGGGTACACGTTCGGGCACTTCCCGGACTCGTTCACGCACTCGACGCTCGGGGGTTGGATCGCGACGCGGTCCTCCGGGATGCAATCCGAGCGCTACGGAGACGTCGCCGACATGACCAAGGGTCTGCGCGTGGTGACGCCGTCGGGAACGCTCGTGACCCGGCCGGTGCCGGCGACCTCGACCGGACCGAGCATCCGCGAGATGGTGCTCGGCAGCGAGGGCCGCCTCGGGATCATCACCGAGGCGACGGTCCACGTCCGCCGGATCCCTGAGGAGCGCGTGATCCTCGGCTACCTGTTCCCGAACTTCCGCGTCGGGTTGGCCGCGATGCAGGAGATCGCCGCCGGCGAGTACTCGGTGTCGGTCACGCGGGTATCAGACGCGAACGAGACCCAGTTCTCGTTCGCGATGCGCGTCCGGCCGACGCTCCTGGACAAGCTCCAGTCAAGCGCGCTCAAGATCTTCCTGCGCCGCCGGCTCGGGTTCGACTCCAACCAGATGTGCCTCTCGTTCATCGGCTACGAGGGCAGCGAGCGGCATGTGGCCGCGCAGCGCCGCGCCGTCGGCAAGCTCGTCAAGCGCCACGGCGGGCTGTGCATCGGCTCGGGGCCGGGCGCGCTGTATGACCAGAAGAAGTTCGACATCCCCTACATCCGCGACTTCCTGCTCGACCGGGGTGCCGCCGGCGACGTGTCCGAGACCGCGACCACCTGGAGCGGGCTGATGCCGCTCTACGACGCGGTGACCGCGGCGGCGAACGGCGCGTTCGCGCAGGCGGGCGTTCAGGGCTACCTGATGTGTCACCTGTCCCACAGCTACCACTCCGGGGCCTGCATGTACTTCACGTTTGCTTTCAAGGCGACGACCCCGGACGCCATGGCCGCCGAGTACGAGGTCGTCAAGTCGGCGATCCAGCAGGCGTTCGTGGACAACGGCGGCACCCTTTCGCACCACCACGCGGTCGGCACCGAGCACGCGCAGTGGCTCGAGCAGGACATCTCGGCGCCGGGAGTGGCGATGCTCGAGGCGCTGCTCGCCGGGACCGACCCGGGGCAGCACCTGAACCCGGGGAAGATCGTCGGCACGGATCCACGAGCCGGCGCGCCGCGTGACTACGTGGAGCCAGCGGCTACCTCAGACCAAATGTAGGTTGGGCCTCGCTTCGCTCGGCGTCCGTGGGGCCGTGTGCCCCGTCCGGACAGGGGTCGCAGTCCCCGGGCGCAGCCGTCGCGCTGCCACGGCACGGCGGTTCTGACTCCGCGCGGCCTGACGGGTGCCACGATACATGCGTGCGGGTGCTGGTACGGTGGCGCAAATTAATCACAGTCGTGCTGGCGGCAGTCGTCCTCGCCGGCTGCGCCGGGAACGAGGAATGCGACGGGCACCCGTGCGTCGGGAGCTGGAAGCGGGACATCGCGCTCGGCGGCACCGTGGTGCACTGCCCAGATGGCTCCTGGTCGCACGGCGGCGGCCTGGGGGACGCGTGCGCCGGCCACGAGCGAAAGAGGTGAGCGACTCAGGCCAGCGACGCGACCGCGTCGCAGAGCCGGTCGGCCTCCTCCGCGGTCGTGTAGTGCAGATAGCCGGCGCGGACCGCGCCGCCTGACTCCTCGAGGCCGAGCGCGGTCATCACGCCGAGCGCGTAGTAGTTCCCGGGGTAGGTGAACAGCCCGCGCTCGGCGAGCGCCGCGCTGAGCGCGTCGGGGGTCCAGCCGTCGAGGTTGAAGCAGAACGTCGGCGTCCGGTCGTCGACGCGAGCGGGGTCGGCGATGCCGTACAGGTACAGCCCCGGAATCTCACCCAGCCGGTCCAGCGTTCGCCGCGTCAGATCGCGCTCGTGAGCCTCGATCCGCTGGTAAGCCAGGTCGAGGCGGGTGGACCGATTGGCACCCTGCGTCCCGAGCGACTCGAGGTACTCGATCGCGGCCACGAAGCCGGCGAGCGCTTCGTGGCAGAGCGTGCCGGTCTCGAAGCGATGTCCCGCCGGCACCTCCAGTGAGGGACGGACCCGGTCGGCCGGCAGCGAGCGCGCCAGGTCGCCGCGCACGGCGGCGACGCCGAGATGGGGCCCGAAGAACTTGTAGGCGGAGGTCAACAGCACGTCGGCGCCGAGGCCGGCGCGGTCGACACGGCGGTGCGGCGCGAGGTGCACGCCGTCGACCCACACCAGGGCGCCGGCGTCGTGTGCGGCCATCGCCAGGCGCCCGGAATCGGGGATCGAGCCCAGCGCGTTGGACGCGAGCGTGAACGCGACCACGCGCGTGCGTGCGCCAATCAGCACCTCCACCGCCTCGGCGTCGAGCGTGCCCTCGCGCGGATCCAGCCGCGCCGTGCGGACGATGAGCCCGCGGTCGCCGGCGACCAGCAGCCACGGCGACACGTTAGCGTCGTGGTCGAGTTCGGTGACGATGATCTCGTCGCCGGGCTCGAGCGTCCGCGCCACCGCGTGCGCGAGCAGGAAGTTGATCGTGGTCGTGTTCGCGCCGAACACGACCTCGTCCTCGGTGCAGCCGAGGAAGTCGGCCGCGGCTGCATGGGCGTCGTGCAGAAGCCGTTCGGTGTCGAGCGAGGTCACGAACGGGCCCCCGACGTTCGCGTTGGCGTTCACGAGGTAGTCGGCCACCGCGCGGGCGACGGAGTCCGGCGTCTGCGAGCCTCCGGGTCCGTCGAGATAGACGACCGGTGAGCCGTTCACGCGCCGGCCGAGCGCGGAGAAGCGGGAGCGGATGCTCTCGATGACGAGGCCCCCGTCCGCGGCCACAGACTCTTCGTCCACGGCCACAGACTCTCACACCCGCGGCGTAAGGCATGTCCGCCGCCGGGGTAAGGGGTCGGCCCGGTCCGCTCGCTCCGTTTGCCCGATGTGCGCCTGCGGTGCGCAGTCCATCATCGTCGGTACCCAACTGGAGGACCCGATCATGGCTATATCGATGCTTGGAAGACGGTCGTCCGGCTCGCCGGCGCCGGCGGTGGCGCTGCGCCTGGCCGGGAGCGACGAGGCGCACCTGGTGCGGCGGCTTGCCGCGCTCGACGACGCTCCCCCGCTCGCGGGGCCGGTGCTGCTGGCGCTCGTCGACGGCGAGCCGGTGGCGGCGCTGTCGTTGCTCGACAGGCGTGTCGTCGCGAACCCGTTTTTGTTCACGCGGGAATTGGTCGACCTGCTCCGTCTCCGGGCGGAGCACATCTCGGGGCCGGAGCCCGGCCCGCGCCGAAGCCTGCCCACGCTGTTGCGCCGCGCCGCCTGAGACGGACGCCGGAGCGGGCCTGGCGGCGCGGGGCGGCTCACCCGTGGTCGTTCCCGCAGTCCGCCATCACCACCAGCGGCGCGCACTGGGTGGCGGCGAGGTACAGCCGTTTGACCTCGCGCGAGAGCGCCGTGGTGCGCGCGGTCTGGTTGCCGCGTTCCCGGGCCAGAAGTCGCTGGCCGGCCTCGTTGATGAGTACGCGGAATCGGATGTCCGCCGCGGTTTGGCCCGTCTTCGCGAGGAATGCCTGGAACGCGGCCTCGGTCCGGAACGCCTGCCGCTTCTGGGAGTTGTAGGCGGCATTGAGCTCCGCGCTCGACGGTAGGAGCTTGAGCCGGCCGGCGTCCGCTTCGAACCAGTCGGACGTGATCAGAAACGTCATCACCTGGGTCGAGAGCGCTGTGAACAGCTGACTGCAATCGGCCTTCACCTGCTGCGCGGACTGCTTGGCGAGTGACGGCTGCTCCTTCCGGACCTGGGCGATGCAGCGTTTGAACGCCGGCGGATCGCCGGGGACGATCGGCGGCTGCCCGGCGGAGGTCTGCGCCTTCGCCGCCACATCGAGCCAGTGGTCAAATGCCGTGCGGGTGATCGGCCGCCCGGCGGCCACAGCCACCGCACTGGCCGGAATCCCTCCCGCCGCCGCCGTCGTCCCCGGGCCCGCCGGTCCCGCAGTGCTCGCGGTCGCGGTCGCGCCCGTCGTGGTCGGGGTCTTCTTGCTCGAGCCTCCGCAGCCGCCGGCGACCACGCAGGCGACGGCGAGCGCGATCACGACCGCGCACCTGAGGCCGGTAGGCGGGTTCCCTGCCATCCACCGAGGCTACACACGCCTCTCGGATCCACGCGCCGCTAAGTGGCCGCCGTCATCGGTCTCCCCTACCATCATGCAGACCGGTCATGACTGGCGCTCGCGGAGTGTCGGCGTTCCTCGTCTACAGAGACGAGCAGGCTCATCAGCGCACTTTTGCGATCGATCACGGCGTCGAGCGCGTGCGGATCGGCCGTGGCCTGGGCGCCGACCTTCGCCTTGCGTGGGATCGCGAGGTGTCGCGGATACACGCCGAGCTAGAGCGCCTCGGCGACGGCTGGGCGCTCAGCGACGACGGCCTGTCGGCGAACGGGACCTCCGTCAACGGCGAACGGCTTCGCGGCCGGCGTCGCCTCACCGGCGGGGACCGGATTCTCCTTGGCAAGACCGAGATCACGTTCCGGGCCATGTCGGAGGAAGGCTCGCCCACGTACGTCCCGGCGCTCGCTCGTCCGCCGGTCGAGCTGTCCCGCACGCAGAACAAGGTGCTCGTCGCGCTGAGCCGGCCGTACGCGGGCGGGGCGGCACACGCCGTGCCGGCCACCAACCAGCACGTCGCCGACGAGCTCCACCTCTCGGTCGACGCGGTCAAGACCCACCTGCGGGTCCTGTTCATCAAGTTCGAGATCGCGGGCCTGCCGCAGAACCAGAAGCGTGCCCGGCTGGTCGAGCTGGCGATCGAACGGGGCAACCTGAGCGCGGACGACCTCGCGCATGCGTGACCGCGGCCGTGATCCCAAGGTGAAGGAACCTCAGACCTAGGGTCGGTGTTCGCGCGCGCCTCGAGCGCGCACCATCAAGGGGGCAAATCCGGTGGTGTCGCTCTCCACCACCGAAACCAAGGGGGAAACCATGAGACGTATACAGCTACTGCTGGCCGCGGGGGCGGCTACTGCGCTCGCCGGTCTGGCACTGAACGTGTCCACGGCGGGGGCGGTCACCTTCCACAACCACTGGAAAGGGAACGTGGTGATCGACTACACATACGGCAAGGACGTGTTCAGCAACCTCCAGAAGGACGCGAAGGCGAAGCCGCCCGCGGTCGGGGCGGTGTTCGGGGACGCTTGGTCGTCGCACAGCACGCGGACGTCCGTGTGCACCGAGGTCGATCGTCAGCTCGCGCCGCATTACATGACGACGTTCCCGATCCCGGACTGGAGCTGTGGGCTGCCGGCGACCGGCGACCTGAAAGCGGCGCTGGCGGGTCCGAACCAGCTCGTGCTCGAGTTCAAGGCCGACGGCGTCTCGGTCTCGGGCACCGACCCATCGGTGCCGTTCGGCGGGGCGACGATCAGGGGCACGTTCGACCTGATATTCCGGGTGACGCTGGACTTCGCGAGCCCGGTGGATGGGACTTCGCACTCGTCCAAGACGCCGGTGACGATCGACTCCTCGCAGGTCAGCGTGTCGCACGCCAACTTCACTTCGGCGAACGTCTTCGTATCCGGCTCGGACCTGGCCACGGCAGATGCCAAGGCGGACGCGACCGTGGTCTCGGGCGTCGCGTCGCTGCTCGGCCTGTCATCGGATCTCGGCCCGATCAACCGCGACCTCAACGCGGGCGCGGGTCAGATCTGGAGCACCCTCGTGAAGCCCGTCTCTCCGGACGCCAACGAGCTGTTCAACCTCAGCATCGCGGTCGGAGCGAAGACGCTGACCGTGACCTACTCTCGGCAGCCGGTCGAGGCGGCGCCGGTCGGCTGCTTGTTCTACGCCGACTCGGGCCCCGCCGGCACGGGGGTCGCGGCGATCTGCTCGCCCCACCAGCCGAAGGGCGTCACCACGCTGCTGCTCCAGGACCACACGGGGGGCGCCTGGAGGGACAACCCGCTCGACAGCACGTACGAGCCCGGGGCTCATCCGGGCCCGGAGTGGTCGTACGCGAACTCGAATGGCAATGGCTGGACGCCGAGTGAGGGGCCGGACACGGGGTTCGCTCCGTATCTCGTCGACTACCCCGTCGTCCCGCAGGGGCACACCACGGTCGAGATGCGCGTGTGCAGCTACAACGCCTGGGGGCTGAGCTGCGACGCGGGCGTCGAGGTCCACGGCTACACCGCCGGTTCCGGCGGGGGGAACGGTGGCGGTGGCGGTGGCGGCGCCGGCTCGGGCGGCCCCGGCACGACACCCGGCACCACCCCTCCCGGTGGCAAGCGCCACTGCGGCGATCCGGGGGTCTTCTGCGCCATGTGAGCCAGGTGCCGCATGAGTCCGATGCGGCGCTGTGACTGCCTCGGAGATCGCGCCCGGAGCGACGTACCCTCGTCGCTCCGGGCGCTCGTACGTCCAGCGCCCCTACGCCCGTGCGTCGAGCGGCGGTCCCCGTCACAATTCGTGTCGATGACGGCACTGGCGGAGACGATCGCGGCGCAGGCGGACCTGCTCGAGTCGGTCCTGGCGCTGACGCTGGATGACGCCGCCGAGCGGATCGCGCGCTCGAAGCGGGTCTGGCTCGTCGGCACGGGAACCAGCCAGCATGCGGCGGAGCTCGGCGCGGCGATGTTCGCACCCGGACAGCGAGACGCCCGCTGGAGCTCTTCGGCGGCGTTCTGCGGAGATCCGCCATCACTCACGGCGCAAGACGCGGTCCTGATCATCTCCCACACGACCAGCACGGCGTTCGCACGACGGGCTCGCGCCTACGCGCTCGGGACCGAGGCCGCCGTGGTATCGATCACAGCCCAGGGCCGCGGATGGCCGGAAGCCGTGGAGGCGGCGCCGCTCGAGCGCGCGGAGACGTACACGGCGAGCTATCTCGCGGCCCTGCTCGTCCTTGCGCGCCTGAGCGTGGCCGTCGGGCAGCCCGGGTTCGACGAGCGTCAGCTGGCCGAGCTGCCGGCGAGGGTGCGCGTCGCCGCGCGGGCGCCGATCGTGCTCGACGCGCCGCCCGAGCGGCTGATCGTGCTCGCCGGCGCCGGTCCGGCCGCGGTGACCGCACGCGAAGGCGCGCTCAAGCTGCGCGAGGCCGCCCAGCTGGCGGCCGAGGGCTACGAGGCGGAGTACCTCCTCCACGGCACGGCCGTTCCGCTCGGGCCGGGCGACGCGTTCCTGGCGATCCAGCCGGCGGACGACCAATGCGGGCTGCTCGAGCTGCTCGTCGCGGCCGCCGCGGGCGAGGGCCTCGAGGTGAGGACCGTCGAAGAGCCCAGCGGCCTTCACCCGGTGCTCGCCCAGCTCCCGCTGACCGCTCGCCTGCAGAAGCTCGCGTCCGAGCTGGCCGACCAGCGCGGGGTCGATCCCGACACCGTGATCCGCGGCAGCTGGGCCGAAGAGCGCCTCTGGGAGGCCGGCGCGCCTTGACCCGCGCCCCTCGTGGCGTGTAGACCACACGGCACCCACCAATACGAGGGAGGTCCCGCACATGGCCGTTAGCATCAGGAAGCGGCGCGAAAAGGTCGCGGCCGCCGAAGTCACCGGCGCCCATCTCACGGGCGCGCACGCCGTCGGCGCGCGGCTGCTCGGTCCGTCCGCGATGGGCCCGCTCGCGATCGCCGTCTCCGCGGTTGGGGCAATCGCGATCGGGCGGCTCGTGATCGCCGAAGCGGTAATCCGCAAACTGAAGGCTGAGGAGATCGAGATCGGCTCGCTGAAGGTGCGCGAGCTCGAAGTCGCCGGCCGCCGCTTCCCGGAGGACTAGCGATACGGCCACGATCGCGGCGACCAGGATCGACGAGGTCCTCGAGCGAGCGGTCGCCGACGGCCCGGTCCCGAAGCGGGCTCAGCTGAGAGCCGGGCGCAGCACGTCGGCGCGCATCGGCGCCACGAAGCAGCGCTCGCCGGCGCGCTCGCCGGGTTCCCCGAGGCGCTCGAGGGCGTCCGCAAGCTCGGACCGCAGCTCGTCGAACCGGCCGGCGCGTCGGGGATCGGCGGCGATCAGACGTGCTCGCAGCGCCGGCAGGCCGGAGAGGCACACCCGCACGTCGTAGTCGACCGTCGTCGCGCGGTCCAGGCCGGCGTGCGAGGCCTCCGACAGCGCGGCCTGGGCCGCGGCGCGGACCTCGAGCTCGTCCTCGACCAGCCGCGTGAGCTCGAAGAAGCTTCCCTCGGCGAGCGGCTCGGCGACGTACACCGCTCCGTCCGGCCGGATCACCCGTCGGGCCTCGACCAGCGCGGCACCGAGCTGCGCCTGAGGGACGTGGTGGAGTGAGCGCATGAACACCGCGATGTCGACGGAGGCGTCGTCGAGCGGCAGCTGTTCGGCGCGGCCGACGAGATAGCGGGCCCCGCTGCCGTCGTCCTGCTCGACCGCCTCCGCCAGCTGCGACTCGGAGATCTCCACGCCGGTGACGCGGGCGCCGCGCTCGGTGAGCGCGCGCACGAGCGCGCCGCCGCCGCAGCCGACGTCGACGACGTCCTTCGCGAAAGGCGCTGTGAGCCGTTCGAGCATCGCCAGATCGCTGGTCTGTTCGCGGCTCACGGCAGTCAATCGTAGTCGTGGACGCGCCACCGGCCCGGTGATCCGTGGGCGGCGCCCTGCCTTGTAGGCTCGAACTCATGGTCTCGAAGTACAGGTCAGTGCTGTCGGTGCCCGGCTCCTCGCGCATGTTCGCGAGCGCGCTCGTGGCTCGGCTCCCGCAGGGCATGTCGTCGCTGGCGATCCTGCTGCTGGTGCGCTCGACAACGCATTCGTACGCCGCCGCCGGCGTCGCGGTTGGTGGCTTCGCGCTTGCGACCGCGGCGTGTGCGCCGTTGCTCGGCCGGCTCGTAGACCATTTTGGGCGGTCCCGGGTGCTGCTTCCGTTCGCGTGCGGCCAGGCGTGCGTGTACGTGGCGCTTGTGGTGGGCGCGCAGGCGGGCGCCGGCGTGATCGTCCTGGTGGTCTCCTCAGCGCTGTGCGGCGCGTTGCTGCCGCCGATCGCGCCGGCGGTCAGAGCGCTGTTGCGCGAGGTGTTCGAAGATCAGGCCGTGCTGGACACCGCCTACGCACTCGAATCGATCCTCCAGGAGACGGTCTGGATCACCGGTCCGCTGATCGTGGCGCTGGTCATCGCGGTCACATCGCCCGAGGCGGCGGTGGCGGTACTCGGCGCGGTGTGCGTCGCCGGGACCCTGCTGTTCCTGCGCTCGCCGCTGGTGCGCTCGTCCTCGACGTCTTACGGCGCCGGCACCGAGCGCGTGTCCGCGCTCGCCAGCCCCGAGCTGCGCGCGCTGCTCGGTCCGGTGGCGCTGACCGGCGTCGCACTCGGGGCGGTCGAGGTCGGACTGCCCTCGCTGGCCCTCCATGCCGGATCCAGGCCGGCGTCGGGGCTGCTGCTCGCGCTGTGGAGCTTCGGGAGCATGGTCGGCGGCCTTTGGTACGGCGCGCGCGTCTGGCGCTCGTCGCTGTCGACTCGCTACCAGCTGCTGCTGTTCGTGCTCCTCGTGTGCACGGCTCCGCTGATCGCAGCGCGGTCGATCGGCGCCGGCGTCGCGTGCAGCCTGCTCGCCGGCCTCGCGATCGCGCCGGTGTTCTCCTGCCAGTACGCGCTCGTCGGACGTTCGGTCACGTCGGGCAGCGAGACCGAGGCCTTCACGTGGGTGTCCGCGGCGCTGATCGGCGGGATCGCCGCCGGTTCGGCGGTAGGCGGCGCGGTGATCGTGCCGGGCGGGGTCGCTGCCCCGTTCGTGCTCTCGTGCCTGGCCTCCTTGCTGGCGGCGGTGATCGCGATCGGGTTCCGAAGTCGCGTGCGCCAGCCGGCTTAGGCCTAGGGCACCCAGCGTTCGCCGGCGGGCGTGACCACCAACTCGTGCGTGTACGCGCGGGGGCCCTGCCCGACGAGGTACGCCACCGCCCTGGCGATGTCGCTCATCTCGGCGAGCGCTCCTGCCGGCGTCCCCTGCGTGAACGCCTCCGTCTTCGGCGAGGCGATCGTGGCGTCGACGGCCAGCAGCGCAACGTGGATCCCCGCGGCGCGCATCTCCTGCGCGGCGGCCTGGACGAGCGCGCGCGTCGCGAACGCCCCGGCAGCCCAAAGTCCCCGGCCGGGCAACGCGCGCCGGGAAGAACCGCCGGTGATCTGCACCAGCGCCCCACCCTCGTCGTTCTGCTCGAGCGCGGCGATGCCGGTGGACAGGAACACGAACGCCTGCTGGGCGACGGCCACGGTCCAGGCGTCGAACGCGTTGAGATCGGCGCCGGCCAGCTCGCCTCCCCCGAACGGTCCGCCGGTGGCGCGGCTGGCGGTCACCGCGTTGATCACCGCATCGAGTGAGCCGAAGTGACCGCGAACGTCCGAGAGCGCCGTGCCCAGCGACTCGGGGTCCGCGGCGTCGGCGGTCAGGGCCAGCGCGCCGCGGTCACGAACGCGCGCGAGCGTGTCGTCGCTCCGGGCCACGCCGGCGGCGTTCCACCCGAGCTCGATGAAGTGATCGATGATCGCCCCGCCGAGGTTGCGGGCGCCGAGTACGACGACGGTCTTGGCCATCGCCACAGAGTACGGATCAGGGTCCCTCGGGTTGGACGCCGGCCTCGAGCCGCTCGAGTAGCGCGCCGAGCTGCTCGACCTCGTCGTCGCTGAGCTCCGAGCGCAACAGCTTGTCGTGGCGGACGGCGACCGCGCGCAGACGATCGAACAGCTCGACCCCCGCGTCGGTCAACTCCACTCGTTGAACGCGCCGATTGCTGTCCTCGCGCCAGCGCCGCACCAGCCCCTTGCGCTCGAGCGCAGCCAGGTGGTGGGTGAGCGTGGGGCCGGTGATCCCGAGCTCGTCCGCGAGCTCTGACTGCGTGTCCCACTTCGCGGAGCGGACCAGCAGCAGCACCTGCCAGGTCGACACCGAGCCGCCGGCCTGCGTCATCGCCCGCTCGAACGCCTGCGTGACCGCGCGCGACGTGCGCGTCAGCCGCAAGCCGATCGGGGTGGACGCGGGCCGCGAGCTCATTGGGAAATGATCATAACATGACCGCTTGACATCTAAGGATTAGATATCTAAGGTTTAGATATGAACGGATCAACCATATCCACACAACAGGTCCCTGCGGGGGCCGACGGGATCGGGGCGGGGAGAACCGGCGGGGCCTCGGCAGTGGGCGGGGGCGGCCGCCCGGGGATCGCGTTCGCCGCGATCGTGCTGGCGATGCTGCCGGCGGTGCTCGACCAGACGATCCTCGCCACCGCGCTCCCCACGATCGCCCACGATCTCGGGCGGCTCACCGACGTCTCGTGGGTGGTCGCGGCGTACGTGGTCACCGCCGCCGCGAGCACGCCGCTGTGGGGCAAACTCGGCGACCGGCTCGGCCGCAAGCGGCTGCTCCAGGTCTCGCTGGTGCTGTTCCTGGCCGCGTCGGCGGTGTGCGGCGCCGCCCAGGACATGACCTGGTTGATCGTCTCGCGGGCGGTGCAGGGCGTCGCCGCCGGCGGCCTGATGACGCTCGCGATGGCCGCGGTTGGCGATCTCGTCTCCCCGCGCGAGCGAGGCCGCTACCAGGGCTACATCGCGCTTGCGTTCGCGCTCGCCACCGTGATCGGTCCGCTGATCGGCGGCGTGCTCGTCGAGCACGCGAGCTGGCGGTGGGTGTTCTACGTGAACCTTCCGGTCGGCGCGGCGGCGCTCGTCGGGCTGCACCTCAAGCTCCCCGCCCCGCAAGCCGCTGAGAACCCGGCCCCGCTCGACGTCGCCGGCGCGGCCCTGCTCGCGGGGTCGACGATCGCGCTGCTGCTCGCCTGCATCTGGGGCGGGGACCGCTTCGGGTGGGGCTCGCCGACAATCGTCGCGCTGATCGCCGGCGGTGTGGTGCTGGCGATCGCCCTGGTGGCGCGCGAGCGGCGCGCGCCCGATCCGATCGTGCCGTTCGACCTGCTGCGCACACGTCCGGTGGCGGTTTCGAGCGTGGCGCTGTTCCTCACCACCGCGGCGCTGTTCTCGATCACGGTGTTCGTGCCGCTGTACCTCCAGATCACGACGCACGCCAGCCCGACGCAGGCCGGGCTGCTGCTCGTGCCGATGATGGTCGGGATCACGGTGTCGACCAACCTCGCCGGGCTCGTGATGGCGAAGACGGGCCGCTACAAGCGCTTCCCGGTCGCCGGGCTCGCGCTGATGACGGTCGCGCTCGTGCTGCTCGCGGCGCTGGTCCCGCACCCGAGCCGCACGGCCACGGCGATCGGATTGGTTTTGTTCGGGCTGGGGTTCGGGATGGTCGGACAGGTGCTGATCGCCGCCGTCCAGAACAGTGTCCCCCGAGCCCAGCTCGGGATCGCGATGGCCACCACCTCGTTCTTCCGCGGTCTCGGCGGAGCGGTCGGCGCGGCGGTGCTCGGCGCGATCTTCACCGCCCGGACGGGAGCGAGCACGACGACCGCCGGGCTGCGCTACCTGAGCGCGGGCGAGCGTACCGACGTGATCCACGGCGTCCAGGCGGTGTTCCTCACCGCGGCGCCGATCGCCGCGATCGCGCTGATCGTCGTGCTCCTGCTCAGAGAGGTACCGCTGCAGGGACGGTCGAGCGAACCGGCGAGCAGACGCGTGCAGGCAGCCGGTCGTTGATCGACGAGCTCAGGAACACCGAGTCCGCGCTCGCGAGGCGCTCGAGGTCGATCAGCTCTTCGCGGGCGCCGGGTTCGTCGGCGAGCAGCACGCCGCGCGTCGTCCCCGGCAGGATCCGACCGTCGGCCGGCGGCGTGATCAGCGCCTCGCCCTCGACGATCCACACGTTCGCGTAGCCGGCCTCGAGCACGAGGCCGTCGGTGTCGATGAGCAGCGGCACCGTGCCGGGGTGCAGGGCGGTGAGCGCGTCGAGCAGCCGGCGATCGCGCCACTTGTGGTCGCCGAGTCCTCCGGGCAGGGCGTACGGCTCGAGCAGCAACACTTGCTCGGGACGTGCCCGCGCCGGCGACACCGTGATCCTGACCGTACCGTCGGGGTCGACGTCGATCCGCAGCCGCGCCCTGCGGCTCGGCTTCGCGGTCTCGGCGGCGGCCTGTGCGGCGCCGGCGAGGGTCGGCGGGAGCGCCGCGCCGTACAGCTCGCGGACCGAGGCGGCGAGGCGCGCCAGATGCCGTTCGAGCGCGACCGGTCGGCCGTCCTCTACGAGCAGCGTGTCGAACACACCGAGCGCCGGATCCGGCCGCTGTCCGTGGTGCAGCGCAGGCTCCGGGAGACCGCGGGCTCGGGTCGGAGCCGCGGGGGGCGGCGCCACCGACCCGCCGATCGCGGCGACCGGGCCGGCCGCCTTCGTGAGCGCCTCGGCGAGCTCCTGCTCGGGGTCGGAGTCGGCGACGATCGCGCCGCCGGCGCCCATCCAGATCGCGTCGCCGGCGGTCTCGAACGTGCGGATCACGACGCTCGTGTCGAGCCCGGCGAGCGGGCTGGCGATCCCGATCGCGCCCGTGTAGACCTCCCGGCGGGTCGCCTCGAGCGTGGCGATCACCTTCATCGCCTGGACCTTCGGCGCCCCGGTCACCGAGCCGGGCGGGAAGGTGGCGCGCAGCAGCTCGCCGTCGCGCACGCGCTCGCGTAGCCGGCCGGTCACGGTTGAGACCAGATGCCACACGCCCGCGTGGCCCTCGACCCGGGGCGCCAGCGCTTGCACGGTTCCGTACTGGCAGACCCGGCCGAGGTCGTTGCGCATCAGGTCGACGATCATCACGTGCTCGGCGGCGTCCTTGGTCGATCCGAGCAGCGCTTCCCGGGCGTCCGCGCGTTCCTCCTCGGAGCCGGTTCGCGGACGGGTGCCCTTGATCGGCTCGGTCCACACCTCGCGTCCGTCGCGCCGGAGGAACCGCTCCGGCGAGAGGCTGACGACCCCGCCGACGAACGCTCCGAACCGCGGTCGGGCTCGCGGGACCGCCCGCGCGAACAGGTCAAGCGGATCGCCGTCGTACCGCGATTCCAGGCGCACGCACAGGTTCGCCTGGTACAGCTCGCCGGCTTCGATCCGGCGCCGGCAATCCGCCACTGCCGCCAGGTGTCCGGGCCCGGCGTTGGAGGCGAGCACGAATGGCGCCGGTGCGCGCACCGGCGTCGGGGCCTGCGGCGGCGTGTGGCGCACGCGCTCGGACCAGATGGCCAACCGCTCCTCGAGGAACGCGGCCCGCGCGCCACTCCAGAGCCCCTCGAACCACCACCGCTCGCCGTCGTGGAGTACCAGATGGTCATAGAACGCGAGCGAAAACGACGGGCAGGGAATCGGCGCCGGCGGGCTGGGGGGCAGCTGCTCGATCCGGGCGCCGAGTCCGTAGCCGAGCCAGCCGACCCAGCCTCCGCCGACGACCGCCTCGCCCGGCTCGCCCGCGCCGCCCGCGCCGCGCGTCGTCCCGCGTCCGCCCGCGCTCGTCCGCGCCGTCCGCGTCGTCCGCGTCGTCCGCGTCGTCCGCGTCGTCCGCGTCGCCCGCGTCGTCCGCGTCGCCCGCGTCCAACTCGGGCTGTTGCTCGATCACTGCGAACGGGTCGCGATCCGGCTCCGCCACCCGCAGCGGACAAGACCCGATCACGGTCAGGCCGCCCAGCCACTCGCCGACCAGCGCGAACGGACGCTCCTCGCCGCGCAGCCACCCGATCGCCTGCTCGGGGCCGAGGTCCGACTCCAGCGCCACCCGGTACGGCCGCACCGCTCAGCCCTCCGCGAACCGCCGCTCGAGCTCGCGGATCTCGGCCATTCCGATGAAGTCGAGGAAGTCGCCGAACGGCAACAGCGACGGCAGCAACTCGATCGGGGTGCCGTCGGCCTTGATCCGCTCGAGCGCCGACCGGATCGCGACCGTCGCCGCGAGCAGGATCGTGAGCGGGAAGATCACGAGCTTGAACCCGAGATCGCGCAGGAACGCATGCGTGACCGCGGGCGTCTTGCCGCCCTCGGCGTAGTTGAACAACAGCGGTACGTCCGGGAACGCCCTCGCCACCGCCTCGATCTCCGCCTCAGACTGCGGCGCCTCGACGAACAGCACGTCGGCGCCGGCGTCGCGGTAGATCCGCGCGCGTCGCAAAGCGGCGTCGAGTCCCTCGACCGCGCGCGCGTCGGTCCGCGCAATGATCATGAACTCGGCCGAGCGCCGCGCGGCGACCGCGGCCGCCACCTTCGCCGCCATCTCGGCCGCGGGCACGACCTGCTTACCCTCCATGTGACCGCATTTCTTGGGCATCACCTGGTCCTCGAGGTGGATCGCGCTGACTCCGGCGGCCTCGTATTCGTGAACGGTCCGGATCACGTTGATCGGGTTGCCGTAGCCGGTGTCGGCGTCCGCGATCACCGGGATGTCGATCGCCTGTGCGATCCGCCGGGCGTTGTCGACCATCTCCGGGAGCGTCATCAGCCCGACATCGGGCCGGCCGAGCCGCGACGCCGCGGCGCCGAAGCCGGTCATGTATGCGGCCGGGAACCCGGCCTCCTCGACCAGCCGCGCCCCGAGCGCGTCGTAGCAGCCGGGGGCCAGCACCATTTCGCCCGCCTCCAGCCGGCTGCGCAGCGTGGGCGCAGCGCCGGGGGCCGAACGCAGCAGGTCCGCCACCTGAACGTCAGTCCCCGGTCGGCTGGACCCCCGCCGCCTCGACCATCAGGATCGAGGTCCGGCGCGGGGCGCGGGTCCGATGCTCGACCTGCCTCGGCACGGTGTAAGCCTGGTGCTGATCGAGCACGACCGTGTCCCGGCCCTCGATGTCGATCAGCAGTTGCCCCTCGAGCACGAGGAAGAACTCGTCCGTGTGATCGTGGTGGTGCCAGTGGAAGTCGCCCTCGATCACGCCGAGGCGCACAACGGCCTCATTCACCGTGGTCAGGGTCTGGTTGAACCAGGGCTCGTGGGCGGCCATCTCGGCGGGCAGGTCGATCAGCGTGAGGCTGCCGAACTTGTCGTCAAGCTGGATGTTGTAATCGCTCATCGGTTCAGCAGCTCCTCCAGCTCCGCAAGGTCGGTCTCGCTCGGCTGCCAACGAGCCGCGGCGACGTTCTGGCGGACCTGCTCGGGCCGGGTGGCGCCGGCGATCACCGTGCTGACCACCGGCCGGCCCAGCAGCGCGCCGATCGCGACGTCGATCATCGATAGCCCGCGGTCCGCCGCGTAGCTCTCGAGCGCCTCGACGGTGTCGAACTGCTCGTCGGTGCCAACCTGGTCGCGACCCGCGAGCCGTGTGCCCGCCGGCGCCGCCTCGCCGCGGCGGTACTTGCCCGTGAGCAGCCCCGACGCCAGCGGGAAGAACGGGACGAACCCGAGCCCGAGCCGCTCGCACGTCGGCAGCACCGCGCGCTCAGCCTCGCGGTTCAGGAGGCTGTAGTTGTTCTGAACCGCGGTGAATCGGGCGAAGCCCCGGTCGCGAGCGACCGCGTCCGCCTCCTCGATCTGCTCGGCATTGAAGTTCGAGGCCCCGATCCAGCGCACCGCGCCGGCCTGCACGAGCCCGTCGAGTGTCTCGAGCGTCTCGGAGATCGGAGTCACGTCGTCCGGCTGGTGGTACCAGTAGTAGTCGATCACGTCGGTGCGGAGCCGCCGCAGCGATGCCTCGAACGCCTGGAGGATGTAGCCGCGCGAGCCACGGGGACCGCGACCGTCGTCCATGTTCATCCCGAACTTCGTGGCCAGCAAGACCCGGTCGCGGCGGCCCTGGAGGACCTCCCCGAGGAACTCCTCGCTGCGACCGTGTGGACTGCCGTAGATGTCCGCGGTGTCGAGAAACGTGATGCCCTGCTCGATCGCCGCGTCGACGACCGCGCGGGTGCCGTCGAGGTCGACGCGCCGGCCGAAGTTGTTGCAGCCAAGGCCGATCACCGAGACCTCGGGTCCGAGCACCCCGAGTGAGCGTTTGGCGAGGTCGGCCATCGAAGATGGTCTATAGCAGACGGCCGCGGAGCGCTTTGCGGTCAAGCTTCCCGACCGCGGTGAGCGGTATCGCGTCGACGATGTGGACCTCGCGCGGGTACTTGTAGCCGCCGATCCGCCGCCGCGCCCACGCGATCAACTCGTCCTCGCTCAGCTCGCCCGGCCCTCGCAGCGACACGAACGCGACGACCTCCTCGCCGTGGCGCTCGTCCGGGCGCCCGACCACGCCGGCCGCGGCCACCCCCGGGTGCTCGAGCAACGCGTCCTCGACGTCGCGCGGGTACACGTTGAAGCCGCCGCGGATGATCAGGTCCTTCTTGCGGTCGACGATGAACAGGTAGCCGTCCTCGTCGAGGTAGCCGATGTCGCCGGTGTGCAGCCAGCCGTCGCGCACGGCCTCCGCGGTCAGAATTGGATCCCGCCCACCCCCGCGCCAGTAGCCGCGCATCACCGCCGGCGAGCGGCAGCAGACCTCGCCGGCCTCGCCGGCGGGGAGCTCGCCGTCGTCGTCGTCGAGGATCTTGACGGTCGCGCCGGGGATCGGCAGCCCGACCGAGCCGGGCTTCTCGCGCCCCGCCGGGTTGGTCGCGACCAGCGCGGCCGTCTCGGTCAGTCCGTAGCCCTGCCGGACGGTGACCGACGGGATCCGGCGCTCGATCTCCTCGGCGGCCTTGGGCGGCAGCGGCGCGGCCCCGCAGCCCAGATACACGAGCGAGGACAGATCGTGGCGCTCGAGCGGCTCCCCCAGCAGCACGTGAATCATCGAGGGCACGACCGCGCTCGTGTGCAGCCGGTGCTCCGCGATCAGCTCGAGGAACGCGCCCGGGTCAAACCAGCGCAGCAGCACCGTTACCGGCCGCTCGGGCGAGTGCATCGCGGACACCGTCAGCAGCAGCCCGTAGGCGTGAGACAGCGGCAGCGTCATCAGTGAGCGGTTCACGCCGGCGACGTAGGCGGCCTTCTGGACTGCCCCGCCCGAGAAGTGCAGGTTGGCGTGGGACAGCATCACGCCCTTGGCGCGCCCGGTCGTCCCACCGGTGTAGAGCAGCGCGGCGAGCTCGTCGTCGCCGCCGACAATCGGCGCCGGGTCGGCCTCCTCGAGCGCGCTCAGCGCGAGCGCGCCGTCCTCGGCGTCGTCGGAGCAGATCACGTGCCGCACGCTGTCGAGCCCCTCCACCGCTTGGTTGACCTTGCCGAGGAACTCAGAGGTGGTGATCACCGCGCACGCCTCCGAGTCGGCGATCACGTGCCGGAGGTCCTCGACGGGGAGCAGGAACGTGGCCGGCGTGACCACCGCACCGGCGCGCCACACCGCCTGGTAGACGACGCTCACCTCGGGGCGGTTGGCCATGCTGACCACCACGCGCTCGCCCGGCGTGACTCCGAGCGCGGACAGTCCGCCGGCGATCCGGCATGAGCGCTCGAACAAGTCGGCCGAGCGATGCCAGCGGCCCTCGAACAGCATCGACTCGTAGTCGCCCCTGCGTTCGTACGCCGCTTCGGCCAGGCGCGCCAGGTTGCTATTTGTGGCTACGGGGCTCAATCAGCTGGCTCGGCGTGATCCGCTGGTAGATCACCTCGTCGAGCGCGGCGCCCCACAACGGTGGCTCGACACGCGAAGCGGCGGCCCCCAGCGAGGTGCCGATCGTCTTCCAGCCAAAGCCTAGCCCGGCGAGGATCGCGGCCGCGCCGCTCACGATCCCGGCGGGGTTGCCGGCCACGAACATCACGACGATGCCGGCGATGAGCAGCGCGAGCGCGCCGAGGCACGCCCACAGGTAGTGGCGCAGGAACCGGCGTGTGAGCGAGCCGGCGTTCTTGAGACTCTGCTCGCCGGCGGCGAGGTAGTCGATCTGCCCGAGCATGTCGACCGGGCGCTTCTCGCCGGACAGCAGGCTGCGCCACAGCCGGCCCTGGGCCTGGAGGCGGGGGAGGATCTGCGCCTCGCTCGCCTCGCCCGATTGCGGTGGATTCGCCGCCCACGCGCTCCACCGCTCGATCGAGCTCGCGACCGAGTGCGACGCGTGCGGCGGGAGGGCACTGGCCAGAGCTCTGATCCAGGCCGCGAGCACGGATACGCGGGAGCCCTGGAGTTCGACGTGGTAATTGGCAGGAAAGCGCGTGGCGTCCGCGAGCGCGAGTCCGAGGCCATACGCCTTGCCCAGACGGAAGTCCGCGGCGGTGAGCGTCGCCAGCAGGTCGATGTGAAACCGCTTCAGGGCGCCCAAGCGATCCTCGCCGCTGAGCCGACGCAGCTGCGCCGAGAACTGCTCGGCATCGGGGACCGTCAGCCCGGCGACGATGATCGCCTCGCTCAGCTTGCTGATCCCCGCCTGCAGCTGGTACAGGCCGATCTCGTCCCAATCGGTCGAGCTGAGCTGTGACAGGTCCGGGAGGTCTCCGGCCTGGACCGGCGGCGTCTCCGCGGGCGCATCGGGCCGGTAGATCTCGGACATCTGCCAGCCGAGCGCGAACGCCTCCGAGACGCGCCAATCGGGGTCGCCGCGCGCCGCGAGCTTCGCGTCGGCGAGCGCCGTGTTGGCAAACGCGCTGAGCGCGTCGGACGGCGAGCCGGCGGCTGGGGAACCGGCGTCGGAGCTCACGGGTGCCCGCCGGGAAGCCCGGCGTGACGAAGCAGCCGCGCCATCTCGTAGAACCCGTTCTGGAAGTCCGTCAGCTCGTGCGGCGCCACGGCCGCGGCTGTCGGGTCGCTGAACCTCGCCTCGATGAACTTCGCGCGCCAGTCAGTCAGCGTCTGGATCGCCGCGGAGTGGTCGGGGACATCCGCGCGCGGGCCGTCGTCTCGGAGTAGATACCCGAGGTGGTTCGCCGCGCCGGCGCGGGCCGTCATCTCCGGGATCTGCCCGTCGACCTGGCAGAAGCGCGTGAAGATCGTCTTCATGATCGACGTGTGGTCGAAGTGGAAGTCGGCGCCGAGCAGGGTCGTCGAAGTCGAGCCTGTCGTGATCAGCGGGGAGACGAGCAGCGCCGGCACGCGCACCCCGAGGCGCCGGAAGTCCGGATGGTCGTCGGTCGCCGCGGGCGGAGCGACGTGGTCGTAGAACCCGCCGTGCTCGTCGTAGGTGATGATCAGGAGCGTCTTCGGCCAGGTCGCCGCGTTCGATAGCGCGTGGTAGATGGTGAGGACCAGGTCCTGACCCGCGAGTACGTCGGACGGCGGGTGGTCGTCGTTCGAGTCCGGTCCGAGCACCCGCAGGTCCTTGAAGCGCGGATCGATCCATGAAACCTGGGCCAGCTTCCCCGCGGCCACGTCGTCGAGGAACGACCCCTTCTCGGTCAGCTTCCCCACTACCTCCTCGCGGATGCTGAGCTTGCGGGCGTCGACATACCCGAAGTGGTCGTGGCTGCTCAGCCGATACGCCGGGTCGACGGCGCGGAGCGTCCCCGGATCGAACGAATACCAGCGCCAGTCGACGTTCGCCTCGTCGAGGTGCCGCACGAACGTCGGCAGGGCGTATAGCGGAACCGAGATGTCGTCGCGACTCCCGGCCGCCTGGCCGGCGAGCGCGTACAACCGGTTCGGCCACGTGGCTCCCGCCACCGAGCTGTACCAGCGATCGACCACGCAGTACTCGGCTGCGAGATGGTCGTAGACCGGCAGGTCGTCGCTGTCGTAATAGCCCATCACGAGGCCCGGGTCGGGCACCGGCACCTTCAGTTGCTCGGCGCGCGCGGCCGAGATCCGGGCGAAGTTATCGACGAACCCCTGGCCGCCGTTCGCGAGCTGCTCATCGACCGACGGGCCGGAGTGATCGGGGTCCTCGGCCTCGCCCGGGAACTGGGACTGGTCGAGGTGGTGGATCGGGTAGCGGTTCCCGTCGTGGAGGTTGAAGTTGCTGTCGGGGCCCTTGAGGCCGTCGACATCGGCGCGATCGCGTCCCCCCAGGGCGGCCGGGAGCGACAGGTATCCGAGCATGTGGTCGAACGAGCGGTTCTCGAGCATCACCACGACGATGTGCTCGATCTGGTCCAGGCGTTTGGCCGCGGCGTCGGTCGGCGCCGGGATCCGCTGCTCGGGTGTCGGCGGTACCGCGGCCGCGGCGACCTCGATGATCTGCCGCCATTTGTCCGGCAGGAGATGGGCGACCGCGCGCAGTGCCGCCCGCTCTGCGTCTTGCCCCAACACACCCGCAACCCTACCGTGAGCGGTGCGCTCGGTGTGATGTCGGTCGTCGCGTCAGCCGCCCGCGAACGCGGTCGTGGCCGCGCCGAGGATCGCCTCGGCGATCACGTCCCCGGCGCCACCCACCGGGAGGTACGCCGGCACGAACGACACCGCCGCGTCGAACTCGAACTCGATCTCGGTCGAACCGTTCTCCCGCAGCCGCCACGTGAGCTCGAGGCGGTCCTCGTCGGCCGGTCCTTCGGGCAGCTTCGTGAACTGCATCGCTTCGGGACGGTCGGCCTGCACCGCGACCGTGAACGAGAAGTCCGTGCCGAACGGGCTCTGGGGGACGTGCAGCGCCACCCGCACGAGCCGCGGCCGTCCGTCGCGCTCGCGCTCGAGGATCTCCGCGTCGCGCACGACCTCGAACCACGCCGGGTAACGCTCGATCGACGCAAGCAGGGCAAAGCAATCCTCGACGGGCAACTCGATCTCGCCGCTCGCGCGTCCCTGCAGCTGCTTCAACCGCGCCTCAAGGGGTCAGCAGCAGCTTGCCGGTCGTCTTGCGCGCCTCGAGGTCCTCGTGCGCCTGGCGCGCGTGCTCGAGCGGGTAGCGCGCGCCGATCCGGACGTCGAGAGCCCCGGAGTCGATCAGCTCGAACAGGGCGCGGGCGCGCTCCTCGAGCATCTCGGGCGTGCGCGTGTACGTCATCAGCGTCGGCCGCTGGACGTACAACGAGCCGGCGGGCGCGAGAACCGAGATCGGGAGCGGGTCGGGTTGTCCGCTCGCCGCGCCGTACAGGATCATCCGCCCGGTCGGTGCTAGCGCCTTCAGGCCGTCGAGGAACGTCGTCTTGCCGACGCCGTCGTACACGGCCTTGACGCCCTCGCCGCCGGTGATCTGGAGCGTGCGCTCGGCGAATCCCTCGTAGCCGATCACCTCGTCGGCGCCGGCGCCCCGCGCCAGCTCAGCCTTCTCGCTGGTCGAGGTCGTCGCGATCACGCGGCCGCCGCGCGACTTGGCGATCTGGGTGAGCAGCAGCCCGACCCCACCGGCGGCGGCGTGGACGAGCACCCAGTCCCCGTCGCCGACCGGATAGGAGTCGCAGGCCAGGTAGTGGGCGGTCATGCCCTGGAGCAGCGCCGCGGCCGCGACCTCGCAGGACACGCCGTCCGGGACCGGCACCAGCTTCGCCCGCGGCGCCGCGATCTGCTCGGCGTAGCTGCCGTCGACATGGGCCCAGGCGACCCGTTCGCCGCTGCCGGCGATTCTGCCCGCGCCCTCGACGCCGATGATCGCGGGCGCCGACGAGCCGTAGCCGTCGCCCTTGCGCTCGTAGACGTCGCGGTAGTTGACGCCGACGGCCTCGACCTCGACCAGCACCTCGCCGTCGCCCGGAGTCGGCGCCGGCAGCTCCTGCAGCTCGAGGACCTCCGGGCCACCGTTTCGCTCGAAGTAGATCGCGCGCATCGCGTTGCCGAACGCTACCGGAGCGCGGGCGCGCGGACGCTTCTCGGATCGGGCACGCCACCGAACACCCGCGTCAGCCCCGCCACCAGCAACAACAGCGCGAGCCCGAGCACGATCCCGCCGGCGACGTACCACGGCCACGGGCCCATCAGGTTCAGCAGCGAGTCGTGGACGGGCTTGGCCCGCAGGTACATGTAGTTGCCGCCCGTGATGAGGTCGCCGGCGCCGGCGACCGCCGCCCACGCGAGCGTGACTGCGAACACCTTCCAGACGGCGCCGGGACGGGGGTAGAGCCGGCACCCGAACACCAGGAAGCTCGCCGCCACGATCGCGCCGACGTGGTAGATGAAGTACGTGAAGTAGAAGACGCTCGGGAAGGTCTGGCCGAGGTCAGGCGTGAGCACCGCCTGGAGCGAGGCGGTGTAGGACCAGAAGTAGGCGAGCTCGACGAGCATCTGCCGGCGCGTCAGCAGCGCCGCGATCGACACCGCCGAGACGGCATCGGTGAGCTGGAGCGGGAGCGTGTACTGGACGCTCCAGGTCCCGAGGATCACGTCGGCGACGTACTCCCCGATCCAGCCGGCGAAGATCAGCGCCGCCAGGCCGACCGAGAACCATCGCATCCAGGGGCCCGGGCGCCGGCGAGCGCCCCACACGCTCGCGGCGACGCCGATGACCAGCGTCAACAGCGCCGCGAGATGCGGATCCGAGAACTGTTTCAAGCGAGGGCGCCTTAGCCGCGACCGGTTGGCCGGGATCGTCTCAGACTGCGCGAGGCCGGCGAGCGGCCTTCACCGAGACCTAACTGTCAGCGGCTGCGCAGGTCCGGCACAGGCCCCAGACCACGAGTTGCGCGTAGTCGGCGACGAACCCGTCCGCGCCGGCGTGGGCGAGCACGTCGTCGGGCGCGGCTGTGCCCTCGAGGTCGGTCATCGCGCCGCATTGCCGGCACACCGTGTGCGCGTGCGGCTCTACGCGCGAGTCGAACACGACGGCGCCGGTGCCGGTGCCCACGCGCCGGACGAGCTCCAGACCCTCGAGCAGCTCGAGCGTCGCGTACACGGTCGGGAGCGAGGTCCCCGGGAGGACGTCGGAAACCGACGCGAGCAGCTGCTCGGCGGTCATGTGCTGCGCGTGGCCGCACAGAGCGCGGTGCATCACGAGCCGCTGGGGCGTCACGCGCATGCCGCGCTCGCGGAGCTTGCCGGCGAGGCGCTCATCTATCTCGGAAACAACCATTCGTTTACAGCATAGCTCGTATTAGGCCATCCTTATTCTAACTCACTTGTTATAGTGATTCGAGAGACGATGAGCGCCAACGCAGCGACACCGGTCCAAGGCCCGCCGCGGTCGCGCGTCACCCGTGCCATCGCGAGCCGGGCCGGCATCGACGAGCGGGCGTTCGTGCTCCGCGTCGTCCAGCCGGCGCTCGTCGGCATGATCGACGGGACCGTTTCGACGCTCGCGCCGATCTTCGCCGCCGCGATCTCGAGCAGCTCGCACACCGCGCTCGTGGTCGGGATCGCGACCGCACTCGGCGCCGGCGTGAGCATGGGCTTCTCCGAGGCGCTGTCGGACACCGGCGAGGAGACCGGTCGTGGCTCGGCGGTCGTCCGCGGCGCAATCACCGGGCTCGCCACCGCGCTCGGAGGCGTCTTCCATTCGCTGCCATTCCTCATCCACGACGTCCACACCGCGCTGGCAGTGGCCGGGATCGTCGTCGCGATCGAGCTGTTCGCGATCGCCTTGGTCCGCTACCGCTTCCTCCACGTGTCGCTGCGCAAGTCGCTGCTGATGGTGACCTGCGGCGGCGCGATCGTGGTCGCGATCGGCGTGCTGATCGGGAGCTCCTAGCGCCCGCGCGACACGCCGGTCGGCTAACCGCCGTTACCGGCGGCGTTCTGGATCGCGCGCCATACCGTCTCACCGTTGACCGGCATGTCGATGTGGCGGATCCCGTACGGCGACAGCGCGTCGATCACCGCGTTGTGGACCGCGGGCGTCGCACCGATCGTGCCCGACTCGCCGATCCCCTTGACGCCGAGCGGGTTGATCGGCGTCGGGGTCTCCATGTTCACGACCTCGATCGCCGGGAGCTCGGTGGCGGCGGGAATCCCGTAAGTGACCAGGTTGGCGTTCTGGGGGTTGCCGTCGGAGTCGAACGTGAGCTCCTCATACAGCGCCTGGGCGATCCCGGCGGCGACCCCGCCGTGGACCTGTCCGTCGGCGACGAGCGGGTTGATGATCCGGCCGGCGTCGTCGACCGCGAGCATTCGCTGGAGCTCGACCGCGCCCGTCTCGGTGTCGACCTCGACCACGGCGACGTGCGCGCCGAACGGAAACGTCGGCTGCGAGGCCTGGAAGTCGACCTCGGCGCTGAGCTCGCCGAGCTGGCCCCGCGCGTCCAGCTTCGAGGCCAGGTCGACCCAGCTGAGCGCGGGCTCCGGGGCGCCGGTCACGTGGAAGCGGCCCTGCTCGACGTCGAGCACCATGTCCTCGGGGGCGGCCTCGAGCTCTGCGGCCGCGAGGCGCTTGCCGATCTCGACGACCTCCTCGGACGCCTGGCCGGCGGCCACGCCACCGATCTGGGTGGACTTCGAGCCGTACGTACCGGTGCCGCGCGGGACGATGTCCGTGTCTCCCTTGCTCACCGTGATCTTCTCGACCGGTATCCCGAGGCGCTCGGAGGCGATCTGCGCGAACGTCGTCTCGTGACCCTGGCCTTGGGAGAACGAGCCGGTGCGCACGATCGCCTCGCCGGTGGCGGTGATCTCGACGCCGCCGAACTCGCTCTCGGAGATCCCGTTGGTCACCTCGACGTACGCGCTCATGCCGATCCCGAGCTGGCGGCTGCCGCCGTGCTCGCGCCGGCTGGCCTGCTCTCGCCGGAGGTCTTCGTAGCCCGCGCTTTCGAGCGCCAGCTCCAGGGCGCCACCGTAGTCCCCGATGTCGTAGTTGGCGCCGGAAGCGGTCATGAACGGGAACGCGTCGTTGGGGATGAAGTTCCTCCGGCGCACTTCGGCGGGGTCGAGCGACAGCTCCCACGCGAGCAGGTCGATCGCGCGCTCGAGCATCTGTGTCGCCTCGGGGCGCCCCGCACCGCGCACCGGACCGATCGGGGTCGTGTTGGTGACGACCGCCTTGACGTCGATCTCGATGGTCGGGATCTCGTAGACGCCGCTGGCCATCATCGCGGTCAGGTTGGGCAGGAACGCGCCGATTGAGGGATACGCGCCGGCGTCCGCGACGATGTTCAGCCGCAGCGCGTTGACCTTGCCGTCGCGGCTCGCGCCGAGCTCGAACTCCATGTGCGAGGCGCGGCCGTGGTGCATCGCGACCATGTTCTCGCTGCGCGTCTCGGTCCACCGGACCGGCTTGCCGGTGGCGCGCGCGACCCAGCCGACGAGCACGTCCTCGACCCCGATCCCCTTGGCGCCGAAACCGCCACCGACGTCGGGCGCGACCACGCGGACGTTCTCGGGCTCGAGGCCCAGCAGGCCGCCGAGCACCATCTTGTCCTGGTGGGGCGTCTGCGAGCTGATCCAGAGCGTCAGCCGCCCGTCCTCGCCCCATTGCGCGGCGCTGGACCGCGGCTCGATCGGGCACGCGGCCAGCCGCTGGCTGACGACCTTGCCCTTGACGACGACCTCGGAGGACGCGAACAGCTCCGGGTCGGGGCTCTGCGGCGGGACGTGGATGCACACGTTCGTGCCCACGCCCGAGTAGATCACGAACTCGTCGCGGACCGCCTCTTCCGGGTCGGTCACGGACGGCAGCGCCTCGTAGTCGACGTCCACGAGCTCGGAGGCGTCGACGCTCGCCTCGCGGCTGTCGGCGAGCACGACCGCGACGATGTCGCCGACGAACCGGACCGTGTCGGTGCACAGCAGCGGCCGGAACATCTGCGGGTCGATCGGAATGAACGGCGGGACCGGATTGACGGTCAGGTCCGTGTCGGCGGCGACGAACACCTGCGCGCCCGCGGTCTGTGCGGCTGACTTGTCGATGCCGTTGATCTTCGCGTGCGCCATGTACGAGCGGACGAACGTGAGGTGGAGCGCGCCCGGCAGCGACATGTCGTCGACGTAGTGGCCTTCGCCTCTGAGGAAGCGAGGATCTTCGCGGCGGCGAATGCGCTGTCCGACGACGTTGGCCAAGGCGCGCAGAAGCTTTGCACACGCGGGAGTCCGGTGTGCGAAGGGACCCTAAGCCGCGCCGGCGATCGTCAGCGATCCGAACTCGTCGAACTCGGCCGGCGGGTCCCCGGGGAGCAGCCAGTCGGTCCCCGTCCACACCACGGCCGAGCGCGCCGCGAGCTCGCCGAGCGCCTTGGTGACCGTCGGCCGACGGGCCGCGATGAGGTCCGACAGCATCGCGTGGGTCAGGTGGAGTCGCACGTGGACGCCGTCCTGGTGCACGGTGCCCCAGCGGTCGGCGAGCTCCCAGAACAGCATGTGCAGCCGCAGGTCGATGCGGGGCTGCTGCACGATCGCCATATTCGTCGCGATGTGGCGCGAGCGCCGGAGCGCGCGCGTCACCAGCGCGGAGACGACCTCGGGGTAGCGGGTGGCGCGCATCGCGAACTCGCTGTCGAGGATCGCGAGGCGGCTCGGACGCAGCACCCGCCACTTTCCGGTTCGGGGCAGCGAGGTCCCCATGTCCGCGCGGTGGTACGGGTTCAGCAGATCGCCGTCTCCGAGCAGCTCGGCTCCGAAGCGCCCGGCCACGCCGACCCGGCGGGCGACCAGCCCTTCCAAGATCAGAAGCCCGAGCCCGACGCTCATATCGCCGATCTCCTCCGGCGGCGACCATGGGCCGGCGGGATATTCACACGTCCCGGCCACGCAGTCGTGAATCGCGGCGTTGAGCCGCTCGCCCGTGAGACCGTCGGTCAGCTCCGGGTCGTCCGCAAGGATCCGACTGACACTGCTCATCTTTAGCGCCGTCCCGTTTCGTACATCAGCCTACGTCCCAACCGGGCGCTGTGCGTCCGTCGTTTGATGAAGATCACACAGCCGTGTCAAGCTGGCGCGTGCGGGCTGCGGCCAGGACGCGAGCAGACACTCGCTCGTCGCGGGTCGGGATCCCGAGCAGCTCGTCGATCAGCGCCAGCACCGAGGCGTGGGTCTGATCGGTGTGCCTGCGGATCGAGTGAACCGCGTAGGTGCCGATGGCGTCGATTGGGGGCCGGCGAAAGCGGCCGATCGCCCGTAGCGACGGACCGAGCAGGAACCACGTGCGCCGGCTTCGCTGCATGTTCTCGGCCCATGCCGCCAGGCGGCCGGCTCGCTCCTGCTGGGTCTTCGCGCCCCCGCGGCTACCGACCACCTTCGACGCGTACTCGTACAGGGCCTGACGGCGCTTGGCGTCGATCGAGTCGTTGTACGAGCGCAAGAACGACCCGATCACCGGGCACACGGATGCCGGGTGGTCCGTGAACGGCTCGCCGGCAAGCATCGAGGCGAGCTCCATCACACACGCTCCCTCGTCTGGACCCGAGTGCTTGCCCTTGCTGAGCTTGATCGTCTGATAGCTGACCGGGGACATCTGCCTTCCTTCTCTGCGCTCTAACCTGGTGTGCGTTGGATTTACCCGGCACGGGCCGGATTCACGCATGGGAACCGTCACACAACGGGGTTAGGCGTCGGCGGGGGCTCGGGCGCCGGCGGGGTCAGGCGCCGGCGGGTTTCGCGAACCCGGCGTTCAGCAGCGCCATCGCCTGCGCATAGGTATTCCCCGAATGCAGCAGGACCACGCCGAGCCACCGGTTCCCACGGCGCGCGGTCGCGACCAGGCACTCGCCGGCGGCATCAGTGAACCCGGTCTTGACGCCGTCGGTCCCCGGATACCGGAGCACTAGCAGCGGGTTGTTGTTGTAGAGGTACAGCTTGCCGCCCTTGATCGGGAACGGCACGATCGCGCTGCGCGAGCCGACGATCTGGGCCAGCAGCGGCTGCTCGAGGACCGTGTGCGCGATCAGCGCGAGGTCGGACGCGCACGAGTGGTTGCCCTGGTCGACGATCCCCGACACGGTCGTGTAGTGCGTGCAGCCGAGGGCCATGTCGTGAGCTCGCGCGTTCATCAGGGAGATGAAGTGCGACTGGGTACCGGCGACCTGGTCGGCGAGCGCGATCGCCGCGTCGTTGCCGGACGGCAGCAGCAGTCCGTAGAGCAGCGCTGACAGCAGCACGCGCTTGCCCTTCGGGAGCAGTCCGACGCCCGAGCCGCTGTAGTTCAGCGCGTCCTGCGTGATCAGGACCTTGGCGCTCGGTGGCGCGTGCGCCACCACGACGAGCGCCGTCATCATCTTCGTGAGGCTCGCGATCGGCACGATCTGCGTGGGGTTCCGCTCCCACAGGACGCGGCCCGTGGTCACGTCGAACAGCACCCCGCTCTTCAAGGGGAGCTTGAGGTTGACCGAGACGCGCTGCGCCGGCGGGGCGAGCGCGAGCCCGTAGTTGCCGCGGACGGGCGCGGGCGGGCGGACGGGCTTCTTCGCGGTCGCCACGTGCTCGGCCGGGAAGGCGATCGTCGCGGGTCCGGCCGCCCGCGCCGCCATCAAGCCGAGCAACGCGCCGGTGGTGAGCACAACCACGCCGATCGCCAGCGCGAACCAGTGGTGCGCGTGGCCAGCCCGCTGCGGCCGCCGCCGCTCTGACCCCGGCCGGCGGCGGGGCTTCCGGCGCGTTCGCCCTCCTTGCAGGACGCTCATCGTCGTGAAGGATGAAGCAAGGCCCCGATGATTCCGATTGTGAACACCACCACGATGATCACCGCCATCACGCCGACGGGCGTCAGACCGTGCGTGTGGATGTCCCTGACCGTGAGTGCGCCGAGCGCCGCGATGAATAGCAGGGCGATCGTGAGGACGAGCAGGCGCAAGCGGTCAGTAGACCGGAGTACGGGACGGGATTTGCCGGCGCCGGGTCGCGAGCAGCTTGATCGTCAGCGCGCCGAACACGAACCCGCCGATGTGGGCGAAGTAGGCCACGCCACCGCCGCTTCCGGTCGCGGTCGTCAGGCCGGCCGCCGCGAACACCGCCTGCTCGGCGAACCAGATGCCGAGCATCACGAGCGCCGGCAACTCGATCACGGTGAAGAAAAAGATGATCAGCACGAGCGTGAGTACCCGCGCCCGCGGATACAGCACGATGTAGCCGCCGAGCACGGCGGCGATCGCGCCCGAGGCCCCGAGCGTCGGAGTGACCGAGTTCGGGGCGATCGCGACCTGCAGCGCCAGCGCGGCGATCCCACCGAGGATGTAGAAGAAGAAGAACTTGACCGGTCCCATCGATTCCTCGACGTTGTTGCCGAAGATCCAAAGGAAGATCATGTTGCCGGCGATGTGGATGATCGACGCGTGCATGAACATGCTCGTGAACACCGTCTGCCAGGTGGGGATCGCGCCCGGCAGCGTGCCCTTCACGCAGCCGATCGCCTGGCCGGCAGCCGTCTGAACCACGCCGCATTGGTCGCCGGAGTGCGTGAGCGCGAACGGGATCGCGCCGTACTTGATCTCCTGCCGGGGCGTCGGGCCGCTGATCAACGAACCCCCGTGGCGAATCGCCAGCAGGTACGCGATCACGTTCACGACGATCAGCGCCATCGTGACGAACGGGAACCGATCCGTCGGGATGTTGTCCTTCAGCGGGATCACGGGCTGCTGAGCCTACGCCCGTCCTCCGTCGTGCCGAGCCGGCCGGTTCGGTTCTATGCCTGAGGGACCGGCGCACCGACGCCGGCGATCAACCACGGCTGCCGCGCGTCTCCGTCGAGCGCGAACGTCCAGCGTTCTGTGAACTTCGTGACGTGTGACTGGCTCCCCGCGAGCACCGCGGTGGTGTCGCGATCCTCGATGTAGCGCCGGCCCTCGATCTCGACCTCCACCGACATCGTCGGCGGATGGGCGCCGGCGTCGAGTCCGATGATGCGGATCTGGCGAACCTTCGGCCCGCGGACGACGAGGCGCGTGCGGCCGCTGGGATCGCCGGGATGTAGGAGTTCTCTGACCGCCTGGCCGTGCGCGATCGACCGCAGCCGCGCGTCGTCGCCGTCGACCGCCTCGGCCCATGCGGTGACCGCCCGGCGCGCGGTCACCTCGAGCACGTCCGGCGCGAACCGGCCGTCGGCCAGGCTGAGGTCCAGCGCGGCGGCGTGGGCGTCGCCCTTGAAGTCGAGGTCGGCGACCTCGGCGATGCTGGTGCCAGCTGGCACGGCGTCCTGGACCGCGCCCTCGATCAACGCCTCGTCGCGCATCCCGGTCTCGTCCGACCACGTGGTGGCGATGATCGCGTCGTCGATCGCGTGGGTGCCCTCGGCGCCCTGCTCGATCGACACGAGCACCCAGCGGCCGTTGGTCTGCTGGCGCTTGAGGGTCCAGAACTCGCGGAGGCGGACGGTCTCTGAGAGCCGGCCGGCGCGCTTGATGTGGTGGCCGGACCGGTCCTCGACGTAGTCGCGGAGCCTGGCCTCGATCCGGACCGTGACGCTGTCGGTCTGCGCGTCACCGCGGTGGTTGAGGCCGACGTATTCGACGGTCGGCTCGCCGATGATCTGGACCCGGTTGCGCCAGCCGCGGCGGTCGAGGTCGTCCAGGCGCCGGTCCCACTCGGTGAACAGGTCGGGGCCGATGAGGTTCGCGAGGCGGGCGCGGTCGCCGCGGTCCCAGGCGGCCTGGATCTGCTTGAACAGCGCGGCGGCGTTGGCCTTGACGGCGTCGGGCGCGAACGCGGCGTCGTCCTCGGCGGCCTCGGCCGCGGCGGCCTCGACGCGACGGGTTCTCTGGGCGACGCTCCGGCGCGCTTTTGGTCCGGAGCTGCCGCGGGCCGACCAGGATCGCCGGGCGTTCGGCATGACGCGGGTGATGATCAGGTAGGCGATGCCCAGGACGACGAGGACGAGCGCGCCGAGGCCATGGCCGAGCACCGCGATCCGGAACAGGATCTGAATCAGGATGAAGAACCCGAAGCCGCCGCCGCCGCCGCCCCCTTCGCCGCCACCGCCTCCTCCGCCCCCGAAGCCCGCGGTGCCGCCGCCGGCGGACGCCAGCGCGGCCGGCGCAAGCGCGAGCGCGGCGAGCGCCACCGTGGCCGCAACCAGCAGCACCAGGCGCCGACGACTCACCCGGACACCTCCGCCAGCGGGCCGATACCGGGCTGGTGCTGGGGCACGTGCTGGTCGGCGTGGTAGCTGCTTCGCACGAGGGGGCCGGCGGCCACGTGCTCGAATCCGAGCGCGTACGCGGCTGTCTCGAGCTGCTTGAACTCGTCGGGGTGCCAGTAGCGGACGATCGGCAGGTGGTTCTCGGTGGGCCGGAGGTACTGGCCGACCGTGAGCACCTGGACGTGGTTCTCGCGAAGTGTCCCGAGCGCGTCGACCATCTCGTCATGGCTTTCGCCCAGGCCCACCATCAGGCCGGACTTGGTCGTGACGTCGTCGCCGGCCAGTTCTTTCGCGTTTCTCAGCACCCGACACGATCTGTCGAACTTCGAACCGCGCCGCGCCACGGGGTAAAGACGGGGGACGACCTCGACGTTGTGGTTGAACACGTCGGGGCGTTCCGCGATGACCCTGGCGAGCGGCATCTCCTCGCCCCGGAAGTCGGGGGTGAGAACCTCTACGCGGCACTTCGGGGCCTGTCGTCTTATCTGCCTGATCACGCCCACGAAGGCGCTGGCGCCGAGGTCCGGGAGGTCGTCGCGGTCGACGCTCGTAATCACCGCGTGTCTCAGGCCCATCTTCGCGACGGACCGCGCCACCCGGGCCGGCTCGAGCGGGTCGTTCCAGGTCGGCTTGCCCGTCTTGACGTTGCAGAACCCGCAGCGCCGGGTGCACGTGTCGCCGAGGATCATGAACGTGGCGGTGCCGCGCTGCCAGCACTCGCCGATGTTCGGACACGCCGCCTCCTGGCAGACCGTGTGGAGGTTCTCGGACTCGATCAGGTGCTTCAGCTGGCGGTAGCGGGGGCTGCCCGGCGCCGGCACCTTGAACCACGGCGGCTTGCGGGAGCGCAGTGGCAGCACGTCGGGGCCAAGGATCTCAAGGACGTTCGAGTTTCCGCCCGGGTTGGCTCTGGACCGCGTTGCCATACACGTAAGGATAGGGGGTCGGTTGCGCCGGATTGGCACACCGCGTCGCACACCCGTCACGTTTTTTCCTGCAGGCTCACGGCATGCCCGAGGAGCCTGGTCGAGAAACCGGAATATCTGGGCGGTTCCTCGACCAGGCCTTGGCCGAGCTCAGCCGGACGCAGCACGGCGTGTTCGGGCTGGATCAGCTTCGGGCCGCCGGACTGACCGTCGCGGCGGTCCACAAGCGCGCCGCCACCGGTCGCCTCCACCGCATCCATCAGACGGTCTACTCGCTCGTGCCCCGAGAGCTGCTGAAGCGCGAGGGTCTCTGGATGGCCGCGGTGCTCGCCTGCGGTCCGGACGCGGTCCTCTCCCACCGCTCCGCGGCGGCATTGCTGGAGCTCCGCGACTGGGGGTGGACCAAGATCGAGGTGACCGTCCCGCGGCGCTCCGCCCGCCGGCACGAAGGCGTCGCGGTCCATCGCTCGACCAAGCTCACGCCGGCCGACGTGACGCGCGCCAACGGGATCCCCTGCACCAGCGTCGCCCGCACGCTGCTCGACCTCGCCGAGGTCGTCACCATGCGCCAGCTCGAGCGCGCCTTCGACCAGGCCGAGATCGCCGAGGTGTTCGACCTCAAGGCCATCGACGACCAGCTCGCCCGCAACCCCACCCGCCCAGGTGCCAAGGCCGTTCGCGAGGTCCTCGAAACCCACTACATCGGCAGGACGCCCACGTGGAGCGAGAACGAGGAGGCTCTCCTCGCGATCACGCGGCCGCTCGGCATCCCGGACCCCGAGACCAACCAGTTCGTGATCCTCGACGACGGCGGCCCACCGATTCGCGTCGACTTCGTCTGGCGCGACCAGCGCGTCGCGGTCGAGGCCGACAGCCGCAAGTGGCACCTGACCCGCCAGCGGTTCGAGACCGACCGTCAGCGAGACCAGCGGCTGATCGCGGCCGGGTGGACGATCATCCGCACCACCTGGAACCAGATGACACGGCGGCCGCATGAGCTGCGGCCGCTGCTCCTCAAGCTACTGTCGCCGGCGCCCGGGTTTCCAGGCGCGCCCGGCTGACCAGCCGTTGCCGGCGCCCGAGCGCGCGCGCCAGCTCGTACGCCGCGCGCCGCCGGAAGCACGTCATCCCGCCCGACACCCGACCCGTCTCCGCAGCCAGCGACGTCATCTGCACGTCGTCGAGGCCGCACGGCACGATCCAGCTGAACGGCTGAAGGTCGTTGTCGATGTTGATCGCGAACCCGTGCTTGCTCACGCCTCGCGACAGATGCACCCCGACCGACGCGATCTTCCGGTCGCCGACCCACACGCCGGCGAACCGGTGCCCCTCATGCGGCCTGGTTCGCGCGGCCACGCCCTCGCCGGCGAGCGCCGTCACGAGCGCGCCCTCCAGCGTCCGAACGTAGGCCACGACGTCGTCGACGCCGACGATCGGATAGCCGACGAGCTGGCCGGGACCGTGGTAGGTGACCTTGCCGCCGCGGTCGGTGTCAACGATCTCGATCCCCTGGGCGAGGTACCAGTCCTCGCCCATCGGCAGCTCCCCCGGCCCCGACCGGCGCCCGCGCGTGTACACCGGCGGGTGCTCGAGCGTCAGCAGCATGTCCGGGAGCTCGTCCTCCTGGCGCGCGGTCCGCAGGCGCTCCTGCAGCTCGAGCGCCTCGCGGTAGTCGACCACGCCCAGGTGGCAGACCCAGATCTCGGAGTTCATCGTCACACCACGCTCTCGAGATGCCGCTTGATCGTGGCCAGGAACTGCGCCGACTGCGCGCCGTCGAGCGCGCGGTGATCCCAGCTCAAGCCGAGGATCGTCATCGGCCGGATCGCGATCGAGTCGTTTCCGTCGGCGTCGGTCACCACCACCGGCCGCTTGACCACCGCCTCGAGGTCGAGGATCGCGACCTGCGGCTGGTTGATGATCGGTGTCGCCATGATCGACCCGTACTGCCCGGGGTTCGTGATCGTGAACGTGCCGCCGTTGACATCGTCGGGCGTGAGCTGCCGTGACCGCGCCCGCCGCGCCAGGTCCCGGATCCGTGCGGCCAGGCCCTCAACCGACAGCTCGTGGGCGCGAGCCACAACCGGCACGATCAGGCCCTCGTCGCCGAGCGACACCGCGATCCCGAGGTTCACCTCGCTCGGTTGGGTGTAGCGCTCGCCCTCGAGCCACGCGTTCAACGCCGGGTGCTCGCGGATCGCGTCGATCGACGCGCGGGCGACGAAAGCCAGTGCGGTCACGCCGAGCCGCGCTCGAGCCGCCTCGACCCGGCTCATGTCGACCTCGATCCAGGTCGTGCACGTCGCCGCGGTGTCCAGAGACCGCTTCATGTGCTCGCCGATCTGCCGGCGCATGCGCGACAGCTCGCCACCGGTGCCCGGGACGGGCGCCGCCGAGGCAGGCGCCGGCGGGGCGGCCGGCGTCGGTACGGGCGGCGGGACCGGATCGGGCCGGTACGGGCTCTCGATGTGCAGCGGCGGCTCGTCCGTGTCCACGAAAGCGAGTACGTCCTGCTTGCGGACGCGGCCGCCACGGCCGGTGCCCGGGACTTGCGAGAGGTCGATCCCGTGCTCGGCGGCGATCCGCTGGACGACGGGGGAGTAGCGCCGATCGCCGTTACGGGCTACTGCGGTTGGGGAGGGAGAATTTGTTTCCGCGGTCGGTGGGCCGGCCGCGCCGCCATCGGGCGGGGGCGGCGTGGTCGAGGGCCCGGCCGTGGCGCCACCGGGCGAGGGCGCGGATGTCCGGTACCGGCGCCGTGCCATTGCCTCCCACGGAGATCCGCGCCATCACGGTCCCGACGTCGACGGTCTCGCCGATCGGCACGAGGATCTCGGTCACGATGCCGGTCGCCGGCGCCGGCACCTCGGTGTCGATCTTGTCGGTCGAGATCTCGCAGATCGTCGCCTCGGCTTCGATCCGGTCGCCGGGCTCAACGCGCCAGGCGATAACGGTGCCCTCGGCGACCGACACCCCCATCTGAGGCATCGTCACATCGACCAGGACGTCAGTAGGCGAGGAGCTCACGGCAAGCCTCCCTCAGTCGATCGACGCCGGGCAGCACCGCCTGTTCGAGCGGTGGCGAAAACGGAATCGGAACGTCGGGCGTCGCCACCCGCACGACCGGGCCGTCGAGCGACTCGAATCCCTTTTCGGCGATCAGCGCCGCGACCTGGGCGCCGGCGGCACAGGTTGCGTTGGCCTCGTCGACGATCACGACCTTCGAGCAGCGCTCGACCGCGTCGAGGATCGCGTCCTCGTCGAGCGGGACCAGGGACCGCAGGTCGAGCACCTCGATCGACGCGCCGTCGACATCCTCGGTCGCCTCGAGCGCCATCGGAACCATGGCGCCGTAGGCGATCACGACTAGGTCCGATCCGGGGCGGGCGACGCGCGCCGTGAACGGCGTCTCGAACACGCCCGAGGGCACCTCGCCCTTGACCCGGCGATACAGGTGCTTGTGCTCCATGTAGCAGACCGGGTTGGGGTCGCGGATGGCGGCGTGGAGCAGCCCCTTGGCGTCCTCGGCCGTCGACGGCGCCACGACCTTGATGCCGGGCGAGTGCATGAACCAGGCCTCGGGGTTCTGAGAATGGAAAGGGCCGCCCGAGAAGCCGCCGCCCGAGGGCAGGCGAACCGTGATCGGCACCGCGAGGCCCTGGCGGTAGTGCATCTTGCCGGCGACGTTCACGAGCTGGTCGAAGCCGCAGGAGATGAAGTCCGAGAACTGCATCTCGCACACCGGCCGCATCCCGACCACGGCAGCGCCGATCGCGGTGCCGATGATCCCCGACTCCGCGAGCGGCGTGTCCATCACGCGGTCGGTGCCGAACTCGTCGACGAACCCGTCGGTGACCTTGAACGCGCCGCCGAACACGCCGATGTCCTCGCCCATCAACAGGACGCGGTCGTCGGCCCGCAGCTCGTCGCGCAGGGCGGAGGAGATCGCCTGCAGATAGGTGAGCGTCGGCATCAGGCCACCGCCTCCCCCGACGAAGCAAACCCGCTCCACGGCGCCTGGCCCTCACCGAGCGGCTCGGCCTCGCCCGTGCAGAACACGCCCTCGGTCGCGGTCGATGGATCGGGCATCGGGCCGGCGAGCGCCTCTTCGGCCGCCGCGTCGATCTCCGCCTTGACCGAAGCACGGAGCGCGTCGATGTCGACCCCGAGTGCGCTCAACCTGGCCTCCTGGCGCTCGATCGGATCGCGCTTGCGCCACTCCTCGACCTGCTCCTTGGGTACGTATTTCATGTCGTCGTGGGCGGCGTGACCGTGCATCCGCATCGTGACCGCCTCGATCAGCGTCGGCCCCTCGCCGGCGAGCGCGCGCTCGCGCGCGGCACGGGTGGCTTCGAACATCGCCTCGGCGTCATTGCCGTCGACGGTCACCCCGACGAACCCGTAGGCGGCGGCGCGCTCAACGGGGTCCACCGCGTACTGCTTGTCGACGGGCGTCGAGTACGCGTACTGGTTGTTCTCGAGCACGAACACGACCGGCAGCCTCTGCACGCCCGCCCAGTTCATCGCCTCGTGGAAGTCGCCGCGCGAGGTTGAGCCGTCGCCGAACCAGGTCAGCGCGCAGCGCTTCTCCCCACGGAGCTTGAACGCCATCGCCATCCCGGTGGCGACGAGCATCATGTCGGGCAGCATCGAGACCATCCCGACGCAGCCGAGGTTGCGGTCTCCGAAGTGGACGTTGCCGTCGCGTCCCTGAGTGATGCCGGCGGCGCGACCCATGTACTGCGACAGGATCCGCGCCGGCGTGACGCCGCGGATCAGGTGGGCGGCGAGGTCGCGGTGGAGGATGCAGAGACCATCCGTCGGCCCCATCGCGAACGCGGCGCCGGCGGACACGGCCTCCTGGCCGTAGCCGTCGTAGAACGAGCCGGGCACCCGCCCCTGCCGGTAGAGGCTCATCGCGCGCTCTTCGAGGCCGCGCATCATCAGCATCGCGCGCAGGAGCCAGATCCGGTCCTCGGGCGTAAGGTGTTCGACTGCCGCGTCAGCGCCGCCGGCCGCGGGCTCAGCCGTGTGAGTGGCCATCTCTTGAGATTTCCCTTTCTCCGTAGGCTGGACCGGGATCTCCGCTTCCAGACCCCGGGTTCACCAGCCCTCCGGGATCTCCGGTTCAGGCTTCGTGGTCGGGCACGTTCGAGTTTATTCGACCGATCGCAAGGTGGCCTTCGGATCCACCCACGCATGATCTCCGGCTCTCGCTGGGCATCGCCTCCGGCGCCGACTACTCTTGCCAGATGGACGGCGCCCGGCCTACCTGGCTGGCGCGCACGCGCGCCCGATATGTCCGCATGCGCTGGCGACGGACCGGCGCCTGGCTGTGGCCGTCGTTCGTGGCCCTGACGCTGCTGGACGGCGTCGTCGGGCACCTGCTGCCGCCGGCCGGCGCGACCGAGACGCTCGCCGCCGCCGCCCTGCTCGGGTTGGTCATCAACGTGATCGCGGTCGTCCTGTTGTCGCGCCCGTTCGGGATGCTCGTCCGCCGTGTGAGGGCGGACATGCCAACGGTGGTCGCCCGTGACTACGGCGGCACGTTCGTCGTGTTGGCGGTGGCGGCGGTCCTGCTCACCGCGGGGTTGCTGCACCGCCCGGTCATCCAAGCCCGTCAGCGCGCCATCGCCGACGCGGTCGCGCGCGCCCAGGCATGGATCGGAGACCGGGCGCCGGACGAGTTTCGCCGCAACCTCCAGTTCGTCAGCCTGCTGGCGATCGAGCCCGGAACGATCTATCGCGCTTGCGTCCTGAGCGTCCGCGCGGATCGGAGCTACTGCGTGATCGTCAACCGAAATCTGCCGTTCCAGAGCAGCGTCAAGTTCTCGGGGTACGAGCCGAACTCGGTCCTGGATGCCGGGGCCGGCTAGCGACTGGGCGATCAAGCGCACCGTCCTCGTCGCGAGCATCCTCGGGTCGGGGATCGTGTTCCTCGACGGCACGATCGTCAACGTGGCGCTGCCGGCGATCCGGTCGAGCCTTAACGGCAGCCTCGCCGACCAGCAGTGGGTCGTCGAGGCCTACCTGCTGACGCTGTCCTCGCTGCTTTTGCTCGGCGGGTCGCTCGGCGACGTGCTCGGACGGCAGCGCGTGTTCACGGCCGGTCTGATCGGCTTCGGGGCGTGCTCGCTGGTGTGTGCGGCCGCGCCGAGCAACGAGGTGCTGATCGTGGCGCGCGGGGTCCAGGGAATTGCCGGCGCCCTGCTCGTGCCGAGCTCGCTGGCGCTGATCATCGACACGTTCGAGGAGGGGGAGCGGTCAGCGGCGATCGGGACCTGGACGGCGTGGGCCGGAATCGCCACGGTGATCGGCCCGCTCGGAGGCGGCGCGCTCGTGCAGGCGGCCTCGTGGCGCTGGATCTTCTTGATCAACCCGATTTTCGTGGCGATCGCCGTGGTGATGGTGCGCCGGCTGCCAGCCGACGAGCGCGGCGCCGGTCGTGTCGACTGGGTCGGCGGGCTGCTGTGCGTCGCCGGGCTCGGTGGCACGGTGTTCGGGCTGATCGAGCACTCGGTCTACGGCTGGGGTGATCCCCGCGTGTTCGTGCCGCTGATCGCCGGCCTGGTCCTGCTGGCCGCGTTCGTGGCGTGGGAGCGGCGCGCACCCGAGCCGATGCTTCCGCTCCAGCTGTTCGTCGTGCGGAACTTCGCGGTGGGGAACCTCACAACGCTGGCGACGTACGGCGGTCTGGGCGTCGCGACATTCTTCCTGGTCGTGTTCCTCCAGCAGGTCGCGGGCTACACGCCGCTCGAGGCGGGGCTCGCGCTGCTCCCGATCACGATCGTGATCTTCGCGTTGTCGCGGCGGTTCGGCGCGCTCGCCGATCGTCTCGGTCCGCGGCTGTTCATGGCCGGCGGCCCGATGCTCGCCGGCGCCGGGTTGCTGCTGTTGACCCGCGTGAACGCGCATCCCGACTACCTGACGGTGATCCTCCCCGGCGTGCTCGTGTTCGCGCTCGGCCTCGCGGCCACCGTGGCGCCGCTGACCGCGGCCGTCCTCGGGTCGGTCGCCTCCGGCCACGCCGGACTGGCCAGCGGCGCCAACAACGCGGTCGCCCGCGTCGCTGGGCTGCTCGCGATTGCGGGGGTCGGCGCGGTCGTTTCGGCAAGCTTCGCCGCGCGGCTCGACCATAACCTGGCCCACCGCACGCTCGGCCCGCAGACGCAGCGAGCGCTGAGGACGGCCCGCACGCGACCGCTCGTGACCGGCGCTGACGGTGTGCCGGCGGCCGAGCGACCGCGGATTCATGCCGCGCTCGTCGACGCCTCGGTGTACGCGTTCCGGATCGGGATCGCGATCGCCGCCCTGCTGGCGATCCTCGGTGGCGTGGTCGCGCTGGTCGGAATCGAGAATCCGCGCCGGCGCGCGGCGGTGGCAATGGAGACCGGCCCGTCCGGGTAGCCTTGCCGGCGCTTTGGCAGACCCATTCATAGCGCTTGTCACCGGAGCGTCGAGCGGCATTGGCGCGGCGACCGCACGCCGGCTCGCGCGCGAGCCGGGTGCGCAGCTCGTGCTGGTCGCGCGCCGGCAGGAGCGGCTCGAGGCGCTCGCCCGTGAGATCGGCGGCGCGACCGTGGTGCCGGTCGACCTGACCGCGCCGGGGGCGCCGGCGGAGGTCCTGACAGCGGTGGCGCGCGCCCACGGGAAGCTGCACGTGCTCGTCAACAATGCCGGCGGTTCGTGGCGCGGCGGCTTCGCCGAGACCGGCTGGGAGAACGTCGAGCGCCACATGAAGCTCAACTTCGAGGCCCCCGTAAGGTTGACCGAGGCCCTGCTCCCGCTATTGCGAGCGACCGCGGCCAAGGGAGCGCCGGCGGCGATCGTGAACGTGTCGAGCACCTCGGGTCGCGTCGGCCGGCCGCGCGCCGGCGCATATTCAGCCAGCAAGTTCGCGCTCGCCGGCTGGAGCGACTCGCTCGCTGCCGAGGAGAGCGCGCACGGGGTGCACGTTGGGCTCGTGCTCCCGGGGTTCGTCGCGACCGAAGGCTTCCCCGCGACCGAGCTGCGTCGCCATCCGGTGCTCCGCTGGATCGTGACCTCGCCCGACAAGGTGGCGGAGGCGATCGTCGACTGCGGTCTGCGCGGCAAGGCCGAGCGCTACGTCCCCCGCTACTACTGGCTGGCGGCGGCCGCGCGGGTGCTGGCACCCGGCATCGTCCGCCGCGCCACGTCCAGCGGGACGTTCACGACTGCGACCGCCAAGAATTCGCGGGACTAATCTACATAGCTGTAGCTACGACCCTCAGGAGTCTCTAGTGGACTGTCCCAGTTTTAGTTGTTTATTGCTTCGAGGGTGACGGCGGGTCGCTCGCGGCCGGTCACCCGTTCGGCGCGACCGGCGGCCGGATCGTCGCCGGGCTAGCGAAGATGCTCTTTGATTGGGAGCCCGCCCACCACCCCCGCCACCCCGCCGCCCGCCACCGGCCACGCCGGGGACTCATCTCGATCTGCGCGGCCGGCGGCCTCGGCGTCACCGCGATCATCGAGGCAGCCGCATGAGCGACCGCTACTCGCAACTGATCAATACGCCGATCGGGAAGATCGTCTCCAAGCAGATCGGCCTCCCCAGCCCCGTGAAGCTCGACCGCTACGAGCGCGGGCAGCCGGTCATCAGCGGTCCGGTCACCGGAGCTTCGCGCGGGATCGGCAAGGCGATCGCGAAGGTGCTCGCGCGCGACGGCGCGCACGTGATCGGGCTTGACGTGCCGGGGCTCCAGTCAGAGCTCGAGGCGACGATCGGGGAGCTCGGTGGGTCGACCCTGGTGCTCGACATCACCGATGACGACGCGCCGGCCCGGATCGCCACTTACGTGCTCGAGGCCCACGGGGGCGTCGACGTGGTCGTGCACAACGCCGGCGTGACCCGCGACAAGACGCTCGGGCGGATGGACGAGGACCGGTGGGACATGGTGATTCAGGTCAATCTGACCGCGCAGGAGCGGATCAACGACGAGCTGATCGCGCGCGAGGCGATTCGCGAGAACGGACGGATCGTGTGCGTGTCCTCGATGAGCGGGATCGCCGGCAACGCCGGCCAGACCAGCTACGCCGCGTCGAAGGCCGGCGTGATCGGGATCGTCGAGTCGATGGCGGCGCCGGTCGGTAAGAAGCGGCTGACGATCAACGCGGTGGCGCCCGGTTTCATCGAGACTCAGATGACCGCGGCGATGCCGATCGCCACACGTGAGGCCGGCCGGCGGATGAACAGCCTCGCGGAGGGAGGCCTGCCGGTCGATGTCGCGGAGACGATCGCCTGGTTCGCGAACCCGGCGACCGGCGGCGTCAACGGGAACGTGGTCCGGGTCTGCGGCCAGAGCCTCGTGGGAGCATGAATGGCGACACGTGAGCTGACCAGCTCGCCGTCGATGCTGCCGCTGTTCGCCCGCGCCGGCGCGGCGATGATCCCTGGCGTGTCGAAGCTGCCGCTCGTAGGCGGGTTCGTGGGCGGCGGTGGCCGCGAGATCCCCGATCTGACCCTCACGCTCAAGGACGTCGGGATCGAGCCCGACCGGCTGGCCGCGTACGACCGGGTGTGCGGGTTCGGGCTGCGCGACGCCGTGCCGGCGACCTACCCGCACATCCTCGCGTTCCCGCTCCAGCTGTCGCTGATGACCGACTCGAGCTTCCCGTTTGCGGCGATCGGGCTCGTGCACATCGCCAACCGGATCACCCAGCACCGGCCGGTCCGCGCTAGCGAAAGACTCGACTTCACGGTGTGGGCGACGCCGGTCGAGGACCACCCGCGCGGCATGCAGTTCTCGCTGCGCTCGGAGGTGCGGGTCGGCGACGAGCTCGTCTGGGAGGAGGTCTCGACGAACCTGAAGCGTGGCGGTGGCGGTGGCGGTGGCGGTGGCGGTGGCGGTGACGGTGGCGGTGACGGTGGCGGTGGCGGATCGAGCCCCGGCCCCGATCTCCCGTCGACCGGCGATCTCCCGTCGACCGGCGATCTCCCGTCGACCGCAACCTGGACGCTACCGGGCGACCTCGGCCGCAGGTACGGCTCGGTCTCGGGCGATCTGAACCCGATCCACGTACACCCCCTCAGCGCGCGCCTGTTCGGATTTCCGTCGGCGATCGCGCACGGGATGTGGACCAAGGCGCGCTGCCTGGCGGCGCTCGCCTCGCGGCTGCCGGACGCGTTCACGGTCGAGGTCGCGTTCAAGAAGCCGATCCTTCTGCCCGCGAAGGTCGAATTCTGCGAGGCCGAGGCGCCGGGCGGCCTGCAATTCGGCGTCCGGGACGCGCGCAAGGGCAAATCGCACCTGGACGGGCGCGTCAGCTTCACCTAAAGACTCAGCCACATGGCCGATAACCGTGGGCAATGGCGCAAACGGCGTGCCCACAGGCGATCTCGCACCAGAACGTGCGCCTCGGACCGGGCCGGCATCCGCGCCCGGGCAAGGTCGTATGCGTGATGGAGCTCGCCTCGATGCTCGCCGGCGAGCGGTTCTGCGACCGCCCCCTGTCCGTTTGCCCGGTGATCGGGGCGATCCTGCGCGCGTACAACGACAACGTCGACGACCGCCGCCGGCAGGACCTCTACCGCTTCGCCGCCGATGCCGTCGACACTCGGCGCGACTACCACGCGCAGCGCCGCCGGGCCGACGTGGCGCTCGATTGGGCTGCGGACCGCTACCGCCGCCGGGGCGCCAAGCTCCCCGTGCCGCCCGACCCGGAGGGCGTCCGGGACGAGATCGCCCACTACGTCGTCGGCTCGCTGGTGGGACGCGCCTGGAGCCGCGGGCGCTGGTCCGACGAGGAGCACGGTGCGATCGTCGGGCTGCTTGAGGAACTGATCGACATCGACCGCGAGCCGGCGCCCAGGCCGCTCGTCACCGGCCCGCTCGTCGCGCAGCCGGCGCTAGCGGCGATGATCGACGAGCCGCTCGTCCGCGAGGCTGCGTTTGAGCTGGTCATCGAGCAGGCCGGGCTGGGCGGCGATGGCCCGGGGCCGCTCATCGGCGATCTCCTCGAACATGTCGCGCAGCCGGTCGAGCACGGCGGCGGCGGTCAACAGATCGTGTTCGCCGAACGGCTCGAGTGCGGCGCGCAGGCGCGGCTCGAAGCGCGCACGGCGCTCCTCGACCAGCCCGCGCCCGCTGTCGGTGAGCGCAGTGAGCACCACGCGCCGGTCGCGGTCGGAACGGTGGCGATGCACGAGCCCGGCCGTCGCGAGCCCTTCCAGCATCTCGGTGACGCTCGCCGGGCTCAGGTCAGCGGCATCCGCGAGATCGCGGAGCGACAGCTGACTCTGGTCGCGAAGGCAGAACAGCAGGCTGTACTGCGCGTCGGTGAGCTCGCCCGGGCAGTGGGCCTCGCTCCCGCGCATCCGTCGCAGGGCGGCCAGCGCTCGCTTGAACGATCGCGCAACCTCCTCGGCGGGGTCGCGCTGGTCGCGCTCGCCTACCACGTCTCCAAGCGCCGATAGCGCTTCGCCGGCCGGGGTCACGCCGCGATTGCCTCCGCGACCGTCTCGGCGGGCGTCCCGGACGCGCCGCCCTTGGCCGCGCGGGCGGCGCGCTCGGCGCGCAGCAGGATCACGCACGGGATGATCGCGGCCGCCGTCAGCCCGGCCGCCACCCAGAATGCCGTGCCGTAGGCGGCGGCGGCTCCGCTGAGGCCGTGGGCGCCGACGAGGGCGCGTTGGAGCACGACCGCGAGGATGGCTGTGCCGATCGAGCCGCCCACGCGCTGGATCACGTTGAGCTGCGGGGTCGCACTTGCGAGCTCGGACCGTTCGAGCGCGGCGAATGCCGCCGCCATCGCGGGCAGGAAGCCAAAGCCGATCCCGATACCGCGCACGAACATCGCCACCGACAACCCGAAGATCGACGAGTGCGCGGAGATCAGGCCGAACGGAATCGTCGCGACCGTGCACAGGATCACGCCGAACAGCGCCAGCCCGCCCCCGCCCCAGCGGTCGGTCAGCTTGCCGGCGATCGGCATCGCGAGCGCCGCGCCGAGACCCTGCGGGGCTGTCAGCAGACCGGTGTCGACGACGCTCTCGAGGCGCACGTCCTGCCAGTACAGCGGCAGCAGGATCATGCCGCCGAACAGCGCGGCGCCGAGGCAGAACATCGCGAACGAGGCCGACGAGAACGTCGCTTTGCGGTACAGGCGCATGTCGAGCAACGGCTTTGGCACCCGCAGCGCGTGGAGCACGAAGGCCGCGACCAGCGCGGGTCCGACGATGCACGGGATGATGACCTTGGGCGAAGTGAAGCTGCCGGTCGCGCCGATCTCGGCCAGACCGTAGGTGAGCAGCGGGAGGCCCGTTGCCATCAGGAGCAGCCCGCGCGTATCGAGCTTCTCGACCTGGTCCCGCTTGATCCATGGCAGGATAGCGCAGCGCGGCGAACACGGCGATCGCGCCAATCGGAACGTTCACGTAGAAGATCCAGCGCCAGCTCGCGTTCTGGATGATCAGACCGCCGATCGTCGGGCCGAGGATCGGCGCCAGCATCGCCGGCACCGCGACGACGCTCATGACTCTTCCCATCCTCTTCGGTCCGGCGGCCTCGGCCATCATCAGCTGGCCGATCGGCAGGATCATGCCGCCGCCGACGCCCTGCAGGACGCGGAATACGATCAGCTCGGTCGTCGACGTGGCGAGCCCGCACAGCGCGGATCCCGCCGTGAACAGCACCAGCGAGACCAGGTACACCTGCTTGGCACCGAAGCGCCGGGCGGCCCATCCGGTGACCGGGATCACCGCCGCCAGCGCCAGCATGTATCCGGTCACGACCCACTGGATCTGGTCGATCGTCGAGTGCAGCTCGCGGCTGAGCGTGGCCAGCGCGACGTTGACGATCGTCGTGTCGAGGATCGACATGATCGACCCGACCATCACGACCCCGCTGATGAGCCAGACGTGTGCGCTGATCGGGTCGCCGGCGTCTTCGTTCCGGCTGATCGTGCTGGCGTTCCCGTTGCTGCCGGAACTCATAGGAGCGGAAACGTTAGGGCCCGAACGATCCCGCGTCAAGAGGTCGCTCCCAGCTAACGCGCGGCCGTCTATCTTCATTGGGTAATGCCCACGTTTGCCGACCTTGGACTAGAGCCCGAGATCCTCGAGGCCGTCCACGATGTCGGCTACGAGTCGCCGAGCCCGATCCAGGAGCAGGCGATTCCGCCACTGCTCGAGGGCCACGACGTGATCGGTCAGGCCCAGACCGGATCCGGGAAGACGGCGGCGTTCGGGCTGCCGATGCTCCAGTACGTCAATCCGGGCGAGCACGAGGTCCAGGGCCTCGTGCTGACGCCGACCCGCGAGCTGTGCATCCAGGTGACGCAGGCGCTGCGGGCGTACGGCCGGCGCAAGGGGATCGACGTCGTCGCGGTGTTCGGCGGCGCGCCGATCCGCTCCCAGCAGGCGCAGCTGCGGGCCGGCGGTCACGTCGTCGTGGGGACGGTCGGACGGGTCAAGGACCTGATCTCGCGCCACTCGCTGATGCTTCACTCGTGCCGCTTCATCGTGCTCGACGAGGCCGACGAGATGCTCGACCTCGGCTTCCTCGAGGACGTCGAGAAGATCCTGGCGCTGACCCCGTCGAGCCGCCAGACCGCGCTGTTCTCGGCGACGATGCCGCCCGAGATCAGGCGGCTGGCCGATCAGTACCTGTACGACCCGGTGACGGTCAAGGTGCAGGCCGCGACGTTGACGGTCGACACTGTCGAGCAGTTCGCGCTCGAGGTCCGTGCTCGAGAGAAGGCCGACAAGCTCGTCGAGGTGCTCAGTGCCGAGCGACCGGACCAGGCGCTCGTGTTCGTGCGGACCAAGGTGCGCACCGAGCAGCTGTACCGCACGCTGCGCGACCGCGGCATGAACGTGAAGGCGATCCACGGCGACATGACCCAGGGCGCCCGCGACGGCGTGATGATCTCGTTCAAGGACGGCCGCCTGCCGCTGCTGGTCGCGACCGACGTGGCCGCGCGCGGGCTCGACATCTCGGGCATCTCGCACGTGATCAACTACGACGTTCCGACCTCGCCCGACGTGTACGTCCACCGGATCGGCCGCACCGGTCGCGTCGGCCGCAGCGGCCGCGCGATCACGTTCGTCGAGCCCCAGCAGCGGCGAGAGCTCCTCGCGCTCGAGAAGAACGCCGGCGTCACGCTCGCCCCCTGGGTCGAGCACGCGCACGTCGCCCCGACTCCCGTGAAGGCCAAACCCCGTCGCCACTCCAAGCCGCACGATTCCTCCGACGGCGATGGGCGGGCACGGCAGGTGATCGTGTCGATGGGGCGCTCCGCCGGGCTCGAGCCCTCCGACATCATCCACGCGATCACGGCCGCGACCGGTCTGGATGGCGAGCGCGTGCGCAACGTCCGCGTGCTCGAGCGCTTCACGCTGCTCGAGGTGCCCGAGCAGGACGTCGACCGCGTGGTCGATCGCGTGAGCGGCACCGAGCTGCTCGGCCAGCTCGTACAGCTCGAGCCCGCCGCCACGTAGACCCGGCGGCCGTTCCCGTCGGCCGGGGCGCCGGCGATGTCAGGTCTCCGTCCGCTGCCCGAGCTGCGGGCGCGACTTCGGGTCGCGCCGATGTGTTGCGTTCTGTAGGCCGGCTGTTAGGCCGGAACCCTAACGCTTGGAGGTACGGATCTTGCGTGTGAAATCGCTCGTCCGACGGCGCCCGTCGGCGCCGATGGTGGTCTCGTTCGTCGCCCTGTTCGTGTCGCTTGGGGGCGTCGGCTATGCGGCGGTGAGCCTGCCGAGGAACAGCGTCGGGAACGCCCAGCTCCAGAACAACAGCGTCGGCAACTTCAAGCTGAAGTCCAACGCGGTCGGGGCCAAGAAGATCATCAACGGCTCGATCGGAAGCAGCAAGGTGATCTCGAGCCAGATCCAGGTGCGCGTTGCCAGCTCGTGCGCGACCGGCGCGATCTCGGCCGTCGGGCTGTCCGGAAGCGTGACGTGCACGCCGACGCTGGGCAACGAGTACGGGTCGAACACGGCGGCGACCACGCTCGGGGCGAGCTCGACGCAGGTGGCAACTCAATCGCTCGCCGCCGGGTCCTCGTACCTGGTGCTGGCCTATCCGCACGCGGTGATCAGCGGGCTGTCTGGACAGCACGTCGAGGTGGACTGCACGCTGTCGGTCCCGGCGGGCTCGGGCACGCCGCCGCCGGCAAACCCGACCACCACGACAAAGACCCTCGCGGTCGATCTCGGCTCGACCACGCATTCGACGGCCGGGACGATCCCACTCGTGCTGCCTGTGGCGTCGTCGACGAGCATCCAGCCTGCGACGGTCACCTGCACGCAGACGACGAGCAATCCGACCACGCCCGCGCCGACAGTCACGGTCGACACGACGATCAGCGCGATCCAGACCGCCGGCAACAACTGACGCCTGAGGGAAGGGCCGGTCCCGCCGGGGCGGGCGGGACCGGCCGGGGGCGCGATAGCGTCCGATGAACACCCGGCCGCCCGAGGCTGGGATTCGGACACATGGGAGGTAATGCGATGCGTCCACCTCGTCCTTCGGCGTCGCTCGTGGTGTCGTTCCTGGCCCTGTTCGTTTCGCTCGGCGGAGTCAGCTGGGCGGCGATTCATCTGCCGGCGCACAGCGTGGGGAACGCCCAGCTCCAGAACTACTCGGTGGGCAACGCCAAGCTCAGGCCGTTCTCGGTCGGCGCCGGCAAGATCATCCCCGGCGCGGTCGGTGCGGGACAGGTGAACTCGAGCCAGGTGCAGTTGCGGGTCGCCGGTCCGTGCAACGCCGGCGCGATGCAGTCGATCGCGGTATCGGGAGACGTGACCTGCACGCCCGTGCTGCCGAACGAGTACGGAAACAGCGCGCAGTCGGTGACGCTCGGGAGCGGACCGACGCCGGTGCTCAGCAAGTCGCTGCCGGTGGGTTCGTCCTACCTGCTGGTCGCGAACGCCAACGCACACCTCAGTCAAAACGGATCCGGGACCCAGTCGGTGCTCGTCCAATGCACGCTGGCGCTCGCCGGCTCCCAGGGGTCCGGCTCGCAGGCGTCCGGCTCGTCGACCGCGAATGACTTCACGACCGAGCTCGATCCCGCGGACTCAGGCATGTCGTCGGGGACGATCCCGCTGACGCTGCCGGCTGTGACATCGAGCGGCCTGTCCGCGGTCACCGTCAGCTGCTCGGCGCTGGGATCGCCGGCCAGCCCGGCTCCGACTGTCACGGTCAACGCGACGCTCAACGCGATCCAGACCGCGAGCAACAGCTGACGACGTCGGCAGCACCGAGTGGGCCTCCTCGAAACGTTTCGCGTCAACCCACTACCCTGCGGGCCATGTCAAATGCTCAAATGAACACAAGCGTCGGCACGATCTCGCTCGAACTGTTCGACGAGGACGCGCCCGAGACCGTTGCCAACTTCCGCAAGCTCGCCGGCGAGAACTTCTACGACGGGATCATCTTCCACCGGATTATCTCCGGCTTCATGATCCAGGGAGGCTGCCCAGAGGGCACGGGCACGGGTGGCCCCGGATATACGTTCAAGGACGAGTTCAACAGCCACAAGGTCGTGCGCGGCGCGCTCGCGATGGCGAATGCCGGGCCCAACACGAACGGGTCGCAGTTCTTCATCGTCACCGCCGACAGCGCGCCGTGGCTGGACGGCAAGCACACGGTGTTCGGCGAGGTCACCGACGGGATGGACACGGTCGACGCGATCGAGGGCTTGCCGACCGGCGCCGGCGATCGTCCGGTCGAGCCGCCGGCGATCAACTCGATCGATCTCAGCTAGCGCCGCGCACGGGCGGCGTCTCACCGCCGCCCAGGTAGCCGCGTTACCCGGCGTAGTTGTTGAACACGCCGGTGCTGAATATCGGGAGTCCGGGAGCGCCGGCGTAGCCCAGCCGGTGCAGCCCGAACATGTTCTCGATCGTCGCCAGCAGCGAGAAGTGGTTGAAGTAGTCGACGACGTCGGTGCTGTTGGCCTTGACGTAGCGTGAGATCAGCAGCAGGCCGACCTGTCCGCCGCCGCCGGTCGGGGTCGTCTCGCCGCTGCCGAGCGAGATCGGCGCGGTGGTGGTGGTCGCCGGCGTCGTCGTTGTGTCGGTGGTGGCGGTCGCCGGTGTGGTCGTTGTGTCAGTGGTGGTCGTTGCCGGCGCGGCGGTCGTCGTATCGGTAGTAGTCGTTCCCGTGGTCGTGGTGCCTGGCGTGGTCGTTCCCATCGCCCCCGGCGGCGCGGCGGGAGTCCCGGCCGGGAGGCCGCGGAGGTTCGGATACGACGCCGGGCTCGCGCAGCACGCGCTCGGGTCGGCGTACTGGCCCGTCTGCGGCGCCTGGTCGAACGTGATCGCGATCATCCCGCCGTCCTTGTACGCCGGCGAGCGCCTGATCTCGGGCACGACGGACTTCAGGAAGCGGTTGGCGGCGGCGAGCCCGCTCGTGGCATTCGAGTGACACGCGGCTTCGCTTCCGTCGTTGCACGGCGCCGGGATGAGGTACGAGAGCGTCGGCGTGGTGCTGTCGGTCTTCAGATCGTTGGCCAGCCGGCCGAGGCCGACCTCGTTGTTGTGGCATGCCGTGCTGCTGGTCATCGAGCTGAAGTAGACGAACGGGTTGCGCCAGGCCAGATACGCGTTGTTCGAATCGGCCGTCTGTGGCACCTTGCCGCCGATCTTCGGAACGCGGCAGGCGGACTTCGCGGTCGACGGGACTCCTTGCAGGTAGGCCTTCCACGTGTCGCCGGCGCTCGAAAGCTGGCTCGCGAGCGTCTTGGTGGCGGCCGGATATGCGCATCCACTGCCGATCACCTGCCCGCGGACCCCCTTGGTCGCGGGCTCGATGCGCGAGAACACCGGGCAATCGATCGCGGTCTGCACGGTCGGGCCCTGGCCGCTGACCAGCGCGATCTCGTTCGCGAGCGGTGCGCCGGCGACCGCGTAATAGTTCTGGATGAGCTCTCCCTGCCGGCGGAGCGCGCCGCTCAGATAGCCGCTCGGCGCGCCGAAGGACTGCGGGAAGCCACGGTCTGACAGGACGATCAGGAACACGTGCTTGACCGGCGGGAGGCCGTTCAGCCCTGCCGAGGTGGTATCGGTGCCCGTGGTCGACGCAGGCGACGTGGTCGGCGAGGCCGACGCCTGGTCGTCCTGCTGCACAGCGGCCGGGCTGCTCCCGCCGCCCGCGGCGGCGGCACCGCCGCCGTCGGCCGATCCGCCGGCCTGCGAGACCACCACGGTCTGCACCGCCGGCGTGGTCGCCGGATGGTCGATGCCGACCACGATCAGCGGCGCGCTCGCCAGGGTCGCGACGCTGGTACCGCCCACGAGCGAGCCGACGATCACGCCGAACGCGAGCGTTCCCATCACCGCCACCGCGGCGGCGCGATGCCCGGGCATCGCGAACGCGCCTGCTTGCGGCCGGCGATCGCCCTCTGAGGGCGAGCCGGCGAGCGGCGTCCCCGGAGGCAGATCCGGCGAGGGTCCCTGTTCGCGGATCGCGCCGATCAGCTCGGCGATCTGCGCCGGGAGCGGCCCGCGGCGAGTCCCGCACTCGACGCAGTAGCGCTGGTCGTGGGCCAGCGGCGCGCCGCAGTCGGCACATCGGATCGTGCTGCGCGGCTCGGTGGCCGTGGATTCCGAAGTGCTCATCGCCGGTCAGCCAGTGTCGTCCCGATAACCGGCGCGGATGTGAACATCCTGAGATCGGCTCGTCGCCCTTGACGTTCGTGTAGCCCGCCGATCTCGGTCACGACTCGTTCACAAAAGTGACGGGACCGCGCCTGATACTACGCACGGGGGAGCGCTCGGGGCGCCCACGACCACCCAGAAACGGCGAATACGGAGACGAACCACTGGCGGTTCAGCCAGAGAAGAGCGACGGCGAGAGCGAATTCGGGGCCCGGGATGACCCGACCCGCGAGCTGCCCGCCGCTCCCGCGACCCCCTCGGAGGACCGGTGTGGCGCCTGCGGGGCGCCGCTCGCGCACGACCAGCAGTACTGCGTCGAGTGCGGCGAGCGCCGGGGCCAATCGAGATTCCCCACAGCGCAACCCGCGACCGAGGTGCAGTCGCGTCGGGTTCGTACGGCCCGCGCGCCGCGGACACCGCGCGCTTCGGCCGGCGCCACACTGGTCGCCGGGGTCGGCGTGCTGCTGCTGGCGGTCGGACTCGGCTTCCTGATCGGGAACAACGCCAACAACACCGCGACCACGAAGGCACAGACCCCCGCGTCCCAGGTCATCACGGTGCAGGAGGGAGGAGGCGGAACCGGAACGAATGCCGCCGCCGCCACGACCACCATCGCGCGCAAAGCGCCCAAAGGCTTGAGCGGCAAGCTGAAGGCAGCCGCTGAGTCCACGGCACCACCGCCCAAGGCGGTACAGCAGAAGGCCACCCAGGCCGCCACTAAGGTGCTCGGCGGCTCCAACCACCTGGCAGCGCCGACGGTCAAGGTCGGCGGCTCGTGTAGCAGCGGACAGGCCGGGTGCTCGGGAGGTCACTTCAGCGGCAATTTCTTCGGCCAATGAAAGGACGCGTTGATGGCGCTGTTGCGTAGACGCGGGACCGGCACGGCTTCGCCGCCGTCCGAGGCCACCGCGAGCCCGACGACGGCCCCGGCCGCAGGCGTGCCCGTCGCGCCGCCGCCACCGGGGGCGGCGACGGACGCGACCCCGACCGAGAGTCAAATCATCGACCTCGAGCACCGGCGCGACACGCTGAAGGCGCGCGTCGCGGAGATGCAGTGGGATCTCGGCGGCCTCGTTTATGAGATGGCGATCCGCGACCGGATCCACGTCGACGTACTGATCAAGCGGGCGGCGCTGCTACAGGACGCGGACTCCGAGCTTTCGGAGATCGAACGCATCCTGCGACTCGAGCACAGTGCCACCGCCGGCGCCTGTGCCTCCTGCGGGGCGCCGCACAGCACCGGCGCCTCATATTGCTGGCAGTGCGGCCAGCCGATCCTGCAACAGGTCTCGAGCGACTCGATCTTCCGCTGAGGGCACGCGGCGGCGGGGCCTCGCTTAGCCGAACTTTCCGGCGACGTAGTCGCGCGTGCGCGGATCCGCGGCGTTACGGAAGATGGTCTCGGTGTCGCCGTATTCGATCAGCGTTCCGACCCGGGCTGGGCCGGTGGTGTCGAGGCTGAAGAACGCCGTCCGGTCGGCGACCCGCGCCGCCTGTTGCATGTTGTGGGTGACGATCACGATCGTGAAACGATGCTTGAGGTTGTGCATCAGACCCTCGATCGAGGCGGTCGCGACCGGGTCGAGCGCCGAGGCCGGCTCGTCAAGGAGCAACACGTCCGGCTCGATCGCGATCGCGCGGGCGATGCACAGGCGCTGCTGCTGCCCGCCCGAGAGGCCGAGCGCACTGCTCCCCAGACGGTCCTTGACTTCGTCCCACAGCGCCGCCTGGCGGAGCGCCCGCTCCACGCGATCGTCCAGGCGGTTCTTCATCCCGAGGTTCCGTGGTGCCCAGGCGACGTTGTCGTAGATCGACTTGGGGAACGGGTTCGGCTTCTGGAACACCATCCCGATCCGCCGGCGCACCTCCACGCGGTTGGCCCGGCCGTCGTACAGGTCGTGACCGTGGTAGAGAACCTGCCCGATGATGCGGAAACCCGGGATCGAGTCATTCATCCGGTTGAGGCTGCGGATGAACGTGGACTTGCCGCACCCGGACGGACCGATCACCGCGGTCACCTGGTTGCGGTAGATCTTCAGCGACGCCCCCGCCAGGGCCCGGCTCTCGCCGTAGTAGACGGATACGTCGCGTATGTCGAACACCACTGCGTGTTCCTGCGGCGCCGCCGCGCCGTTGCCGGCCGGCGCCTGAGTGAGGACCGGGAGCACGGGCTCGGTCCGGATCCGGATGCGCCGTCGCGCCTCCTCGGCGCGCCGGATCTGGCTGGCTGTCCGGTCCGAGTCGGTCATTGGCCCATGTTTGCACGGGTGCGGGCGAGGATCAGCCGAGCCAGGACGTTGGCGATGAGGATCAAAACCATCAACACGAAGGCCGCCCCCCACGCGCGGGTGACGGCCTGAGCCAGAGGCAGGTCGTACGACGTGTAGATGAACATCGACACGCTCGGGAGACCGTGAAACAGGTTCAGCGACGTGCTGTAGGGGTTGAAGCCGATCGAGTCGCAGATCAGCAGCGGCGCGGTCTCGCCTGCCGCTCGGGCCGTTGCGAGGATCGCCCCCGTGAGGATCCCTCCGAACGCAGCCGGCAGGATCACGCTGACGACGGCGCGCCAGCGGTTCACGCCGAGGGCGTCGGCCGCCTCGCGAAGGCTGCCCGGGACGAGCAGCAGGACCTCCTGGCTGGAGCGCGCCATCAGGGGCAGCATCACGATCGCGAGCGCGATCCCGCCGGCGAAACCTGACTGTCGATGCTGGGGAATGACGATCAGGCCGTACACGAACAGCCCGACGATGATCGTCGGCAACCCGGCCATGACGTCGAGCGCGAGCCGGAGTGCACTCGCGGTCCTTGATCGAGGCCCCGCGAACTCGGTCAGGTACAGCCCGGTGAGGATTCCGATCGGAAGCGCGATCAGGGCTCCGAAAGCGACGATCTCGAGCGTGCCGAGGAGAGCGTTGAAGATTCCGCCGCCGGCCAGCCCGGACGGGTTCTGGGTCACGAAGCTGAAGCTCAGAGCCGACGCGCCGCGGGAGGCCACTCCGTAGCACACGACCACGAGCACTGCGACGGCGAACACGGCCGCTGCCGTCGCGCTGATCTGGACGAAGCGGCTCACGGCGGCGCGCCGGCGCAGGTTGCCGGACGGAGTGAGGGGCGCGGTCGGGTCGAACGGCATCCCCTCGAACAGGGCCGTCTCCGACACGGCGCTCAAATGACCCTCCGGGTGACGTCGAAGCGCCCGGCGATCATGCGCGATGCGACGCTCGTGAGCATGCAGATCACCACGAGGACAAGGCCGACGTAGAACATCGCGGCCGTGTGCAGAGAATTGACTGGAGACGTGAACTGATTGGCGATCTCCGCCGCGGCCGTCGCCCCGGGCTCGAACAGCGATCGGTGGATCGCAGTGGCATCGCCGATCACGAACGAGACGGCGATCGCCTCACCGAGCGCCCGCCCGAGACCGAGAACCACGGCGGACGTGACACCCGACACCGTGGTGGGAAGGACGACTCCCCGAATGACCTCCCAGGGCGTCGCGCCGAGCGCGGCCGCGCCGTCCTTGAGCTCGGTGGGGACCGTCAGGAACAGGTCGCGGCTGAGCGCCGAGATGATCGGAAGGATCATCACGGTCAGGACCAGCCCGCCGGTGAACACGCTGATCCCGATCGGCGACGCGGGTCCGAACAGCGGGATGAAGCCGAGCGCGCTGTGGAGCCCGGGCTCGAGTTTGTCGACGAATGGGACGAGCACGACCAGCCCCCAGAAGCCGTAGATGATGCTCGGAACCGCCGCGAGCATCTCGACCAGTGGCCCGACGACCGCCCGCACGCGGCCCGGCGCCATCATGCTCAGGTACAGGCCGATCGCGATCCCCAGGGGCGCAGCCAGCACGACCGCCATCAACGAGCTCACCGCGGTCCCGTAGAGCAGCGCTGCCGCGCCCTCGATGCGGAAGTTCGGCTTCCAGTCCGTGCTTGTGACAAAGCGGAGTCCGAACTTCGAGATCGCCGGCTGGCCGTTGCTGACCAGCTGGTAGACGACGTCGAGCAGGGTCAGGACGACGAGCGCGCCGGCCAGCGCGCACAGACCGAACAAGACGCGGTCGCCTAGCCGCCCCGCGCGGCGCTGCGCGGTCCGCCTCCCTACACGGGCGCGGGAACCGTCCCGCGCCCGCGTGAACCTTGCCCTCGAAGACACGGCGCGGAAGCGTACGGAAAAGCTCGATCGCGGACGTCGCGGCGCTCGATCGCTCACAGGCTTTCAACAACGTGGTCACAAGGTGGCAACAAGTGACCAAATCTTCACCGAGATGCTTACCGCCACTCGCGAGGGGCGGCCGGGCCACGTCGAGAGGTTTCTCGGGAATTCCCAAAAGGAAAGGAATACTGCTTTGCTCTTCAAGAGGTTCCTCAGCGTCACGTGCGCGGGGTTGCTGGCAGGCTGCGTCTTAGGCCTAAGCGCAGCTGTCGCGTCCGCAGCGACGCCCACTCTCAACGGCGCCGGCTCGACGCTGGTGGCCCCGATCGAGGCCGAATGGGCCGCGGTGTGGGACACGTCCACCAGCAGCCTGGTCAACTACTCCCCCGTCGGGTCCGGGAGCGGCGAGAAGGACATCGCCGCCGGCCTCGTGGACTTCGGCGCCTCCGACGCGCCGCTGTCCGTGTATACGGGCGTTCCCAGCAACATCGTCCAGATCCCGTGGGCGCTGACCGCTACCGGCGTGAGCTATCACCTCAACGGCCTGAAGCCGAAGGGGTCGGTGCTTCATCTCACCGGATCTGTGCTCGCCAACATTTACCTCGGAAACATCACCAACTGGGACAACAAGCAGATCAAGGCCCTGAACAAGGGCGTGAAGATTCCCAGCAAGCGGATCACGGTGTTCTGGCGTTCGGACGGATCCGGAGACACGTACGCGTTTACCCGGTACCTGTCAGATGTCTCCGGCACGTTCGGTAGCAAGGTCGGCGCCTCCACCACAGTGACCTTCCCGGTCGGCGTAGGTGCGAAGGGCAACCAGGGCATGGCGCAGGCGCTGATCGGGACGAACGGCGGGATCGCCTACATCGCGGCCTCGTACCTGATCGCGAACCGCCTGCAGCCCGCGGCGATCAAGAATGCCGCCGGCAACTACGAGGTTCCGAACCTGGCTAACATCGCGGCCGCGGCGTCAGGGGTCGGCGTGCCGTCAAACAATGAGGTCACGATCGTCGATCCGGGGAAGCGCAAGAAGAAGGCGTACCCGATCTCGACGTTCACCTACGCGTTTGTCCCGACCAACGCCGCGCAGGGAGCCCTGATCCGCTCCTTCATCGGCTACGCGATCACCGGCGGCCAGAATTTCGGGCCCTCGCTGGACTTCTCGCCGTTGCCGAAGAACATCGTCAACACGGACGAAAACACACTGAACTCGATCAACTGACCGACTGACACAACGATGTCTCGCGGGCCCGGTCGCGGATGCGACCGGGCCCGCTCGCATGTTGGGCAATGCACGTGGTGCAACACGCAGGTGATAGTTACTGCCTTTCACCGACGGTGACGAGCCCCGCGGCCGGCGACGGGGACCGCGGAGCGAGCGCCGCGGCGGCGATCGCGACGCAGTTCACCGCAGGCTGACGCCGAGGAGTCGCTCGAGTTGCGCGATCGTGTCCAACGCGGTGCGGTGATGGACGGTCGCCATCCCGAGCTTTGCCGCGGTCGCCAGATTGACGCCGAGATCGTCGACGAACACGCATTCCTCCGGCGCGAGCCCGATCCGCTCCGCTCCGAGAGAGTAGATCGCACGGTCGGGCTTGCGCATGCCAACCTCCCCGGAGATCACGACCGCGTCGAACAACTCCGCGAGCACATCCCTCGGGTAGCGCGTCGTTCCCCAGGAGTTCGAGACGAGCGCCGTTCGGATCCCGGTGCCGCGCGCGCGGCGGACCGCCTCGAGCATCTGCTCGTCGGGCCGCGCGCCGGCGAACATCCGGTTGATCAGGCCGGGCGCCTGCACGCCGAGCAGCGCCGCCACGCGCGGTTCGAACTGCTCCTGCCCAACCGCGCCGGTCTCGAGCCCGAGCATCAGCTCGCGGCCTTCGGTGCCTCCACCGAACGCCCGGCCGATCGAGTCGGGGTCGAGTCCCTCGAGCTCGCAGAAGGCGGCGAACGATTCGAACAGGTCGGTCGTCAGCACGCCGCCGTAATCGATCAGCAGGCCGCGGTGGCTCCCGTCCTCAGAGCCCATGTTGCGACACCGCCAGCGCCCGGTCGGCGATCTCGATCACGCCCACGTCGAACGACTTCAGGTACGGATCGTCGGTGGAGCCCGCCAGCGCCCGCTTGTAGTTCCCCTCCATGAACACGACGGCCTTCCACAACGCGAGCGTCACGTACCAATCGAGCGCCTGCACCGACCGGCCTGACCGCTTCTCGTAGCGCGCGGTCAGCTCGGCACGCGTCGGGAAGCCCGGCCGCAACGTGACGTTGTGGGCGTTGAATTTGCCCAGGGCGTCGCCCGGCTGCGTCCACTGCATGAGCATGTAGCCGACGTCGGCGAGCGGGTCGCCGATCGTAGCCATCTCCCAATCGAAGATCGCGATCAGCCGCGCCGGGGCACGACCGGCGAACATCGTGTTCCCTAGCCGGTAATCGCCGTGGACGATCGTCGCCGGCGGCGACTCGGGGATGCGCGACCGCAGCCACGCGCCGACCTCCTCGACCTGCGGCAACTCGCGCGTGCGGTTGTGCTCCCACAGCCCGGTGAAGCGTCGCAGCTGGCGGTCGAGATAGCCGGTCGGCTTGCCGAAGCCTTCCAGGCCGGCGCCGGCCCAGTCGGTGTCGTGAAGCTCGACCAGGGCGTCGATCAGCTCGTCGGCGATCCGGCTGCGCTGGTCGGGCGTGTCGAGCTGACCGGGGAGCGAGTCGGTGATGACCTCGCCGGCGATCTGCTCCATCACGTAGAACGGCGCGCCAATCACGCCGGCGTCCTCGCACACCGCGAGCACCCTCGGTGCGCGCACGGGGGTCGAGGCGAGCGCACGCAGCAGCCGCGCCTCCCGGAGCACGTCGTGCGCGCTCGGCGGCAGCGGTCCGCGCGGCGGACGCCGGAGCACCACGCCGGTCGACAGCGCGAACGTGACGTTCGAGTGACCCTCGCCGATCGGGGTTGCGGTCAGGTCCGCCGGCGCATCGAGGTCGTGCGCGAGGAGGAACTCGATCAGTGGTTCGAGCACGAGCAGCGGCGCGCGCGCGTTGTCCGTCGCGTCGGCGTGCGTGCGCACGATGTCGTCCGGAGCGAGGGTGACGGTCATGGCGAGCCAGGGTACCCGGCGGGCGTTCGCGTGCCAGCTACTCTCGACTGAGGCGCCGCCGTCAGGCGCCGCCGACAAATCGACCGAGGCGCCGCCGTCAGGCGCCGCCGACAATTCTCCATCACCACCATGCCCGAGCTACCCGAAGTTGAGGTCACCGCACGTCTGATCGGTGCCGCTGTGGCCGGCGGGGAGATCGAGTCAGCGCTGGCGCCTGGGATCAATGCGCTGAAGACGTTCGACCCACCGCTCGCGGCGCTCGAGGGCCGCCGGTTCGAGCACGTCGGGCGCCGCGGCAAGCTGTTCGTGATCGAGCTCGACGGCGACCTGGCGGTCGTGATCCACCTGATGTCCGCCGGACGCCTGCAGCTGTTCGACACGCGCGCCTCGTTGCGCGACCGGACGTCGCGGTTCCTCGTCCGCCTCGTCGACGGCCGCGAGCTCCGCCTACGCGAGTTCGGCACGCGCCAGCGGGCCTGGGTCAAGGTGCTGCGGGCGGCGGAGGTCGACGACGAGGACACGATCGCGGCGCTCGGCCCCGAGGCGTGGCCGGACCCGCCGCCGTTCGCCGAGCTCCTCGACCACGCCCGGCCGCTGTACGCGCTGCTCCGCGATCAGCACGTGATCGCGGGCATCGGCCGGTCGTGGGTCGACGAGATCCTCCACGCGGCGATGATCTCGCCGTTCAAGCGCGGGTCCGACCTCGACGAGGACGAGGCGGAACGGCTTCGCGACACGACCGTGCGCGTCCTCGGCGGCGCGATCGCGGACTACGAGGCGACGCTGTCGCTCCCGATCCCCGACAAGCTGCCGATGCCGCTCACCGTCCACCGCCGCAACGGCGAGCCCTGCCCGCGGTGCGGCGATCAGCTCGAGGCCGTGTTCTACGAGGACTACGTGATGTGCTACTGCCCAACGTGCCAGACGGACGGCAAGCTGCTCAAGGACCGGCGCCTGTCGCGGCTACTCAAGTAGCGGCGCCCCAGGTACGATCCGCAGGCTCATGGCACTCGAGCCCGGCGACAAGGCGCCCGACTTCACCCTCCCCGACCAGCACGGCAACCAGGTGAAGCTTTCGGACCTCGAAGGCAAGACCGTCGTCCTGTACTTCTACCCCAAGGCGGACACGCCTGGCTGCACGACTCAGGCGTGCGGCGTGCGCGACCACCGCGCGGATTACGCGAACGCCAACACCGTCGTTCTCGGCGTCTCGCCCGACGCGGTCAAGCCGATCGCGAAGTTCGACCAGAAGTACAGCCTCGGCTTCCCGCTCCTCTCAGACGAGGACCATGCGGTGGCCGAGGACTACGGGGTGTGGGTGGAGAAGAACCGCTACGGCCGCACGTACATGGGCAACGAGCGCACCACGTTCGTGATCGCCGAAGACGGCACGATCCGAGACGTCTTCCGCACCGTCAAGCCCGCCGAGCACGACGAACTCGTGCTGGGCGCGCTGGCCGGCTCTTAGCGCGCGGTCCGCGGTCTACTGAAGGCCCTCGCGCGCCTCGCGCACGAGCGTCACAGCCTCGGGGAAGATGTGGGCCATCACGGTCCGCAGCTGCTCCGCCTGCTGCTCGGTCGTCCCCTGGATGTTGATGCGGTTCATCGCCGCGACGGTCAGATCGACCGCGAGCTTGATCGCGTTGTCGGCCCACGCGAGCCGCTGAGCGCCCTGCATCTGCTCGGCGAACTCGCCCAGCCGACGCTGCAGCTCGTCAGGATCTCCGAATAGGCCTCCGAATCCACTTCCTTCCATGACTCAATGGTACCCGGCGCGCGCAGTCGGGAGGACTCGATCGTGCTGAACACCTCTTAGACTGGCGTCTGATGACGCCCGAGGAGCGAGTCGCATACGAGCACCGGGTCCGCACGCGCCAGGTCGTGCTGGCCGCGCTCGCCGGGATTCTCGTGATGGTCGCCGTCCTGATCCAGATCGGTGGACCTCAGCCCAAGGTCACCGAGGACACGCTGAAGCTCGTGATCGAGAACGAGCGGTTCACGCGCGACCTGGTCGCCTCGATCGTCAGCGCCATCGGCCTGCTCGCGCTGGCGTCGACGCTGTGGTACCTGTGGGGGTGCACGCGCTTCCGCGACCCGTCCGTCAAGCCGAACTTCATCGGGCCGCTCGCGGTGGCGGGGGCGGTGCTGTCGGCGGTCAGCGTGCTCGCGTTCGTGATCGCCTACGGCGTCCAGGCGCACGACTTCGTGCACCACGGCATCCAGACGTATCCGGAGGCCAACGCGCTGCTGACCAAGACCTCGATCGTGATCCCGCAGATCCTGATCGACCTGAGCGCCCTGCTGATCGCGATCGGGCTCGTGATGGTGTCGCTGACCGCGATGCGGGTCGGCTTGCTGAGCCGCTTCCTCGGTTACGTCGGGATCGTCGCCGGCGTGTTCACGATCATCCCGCTGGTCCCGATTCCGATCGTCGAGGCGTACTGGCTGCTCGCGCTTGCGTATCTGCTGAGCGGCCGCTGGCCGAGCGGCGTGCCGCCGGCCTGGACCACGGGTCGCGTCGAGCGTTGGCCGAGCACACAGCGTCAGCGTCAGCGCCCGGCCCGGGAGCCGTTGCTCGGCCGGGGGCGGGCCAAGCCGGCTCCGGAGCCCGCTCCGGAGCCCATGGGGGCGCCGGCGAGCACGCGTTCGACGACCTCCAAGCGCAAGCGCAAGCGGCGTAAGTAGCTCTACGACATCCGTCCGGAACGCTCATCCGTGCCACGCCGGCGCGGCTGACTGGCCGATCATCGGTCTAGCTGTCCCGGCTCCTGTCCACGCCGGGGGCCGGGACAGGTTCGCTTCAACCGTATCTGGAAGAGCGAAGACAAACTCAGCTCTGGTCCGGTCCTGGGGCATCCTCGCCTGGGGCGTCGGGAACCGGATCCGGAGCTGTGCGGGCTCGAGTTGGTGATCGCCGGGCGGCCAAACGCCGTCCGGCGGTCACCGTTCATCGTGCTCAGGCGACCGCTCGCGGCCGTACGACCACCGCTCACCGATCAGCTCTTGAGAAGCGCGGCGCGCAGGGGCAAGGTTCGCGCCGACTATCAATCCCTCAGAGGAGGACTAGATGGAAGCCGCAAACATCGGCGGGCGTGAAGCAGACGTCGCGCCGGCCGATCCGGCCGCTGGTCGGATGGCGGGGTGGACGCCGGCTGATCCGGGGCCGCTGGGTTTGGCCGCGTTCGCCGGGACGACGTTCATGCTTAGTCTGATCAATGCCGGGCTGGTCGGCACGCACAGGTTGCCAGGCGGCGGTTTGCTGCCGATGGTGGCCGCACTAGCGCTCGCCTATGGCGGCATTGCACAGTTCGTCGCGGGCCTCTGGGAGTTCCGGACCGGAAACACGTTCGGGGCGGTCGCGTTCTGCTCCTACGGTGCGTTCTGGATCTCGTTCTTCTTCATCGTCCAATCCGTCGGCAAGAACGCGCCGACCGAGGTGTTCAGCGGGCTCGGGCTGTACCTGTGGATGTGGGGGATCTTCACGGCCTACATGTTCATCGCGTCGCTGCGGACGACCGGGGCGGTCGCGCTGGTATTCCTGCTGTTGGCGATCACGTTCCTGATCCTCGGGATCGGCAACTCGGCGCTCGCCGGTACCGCCAGCGCCACCAACGGCACGATCAAGCTGGGCGGCTGGATCGGGCTCATCACCGCGCTTGCGGCCTGGTACGCGTCGTTCGCCGGGGTGATCAACTCGACCTACGGTCGGGTGATAGCGCCGGTCGTTCCGTTGAACCGCTAGCAGTCGAGAAAAGCCCATCAATACGCTGTTCTCGAGTAGAACTAGCGACAGACTCATCCAAACATCGCAGAATCCTGGAGCGCCGGCGGCAACGCCGGCGCTCTGGGCTGTCAGGAAGCCGGTTGCCGCCGGGTCGGAAGGAGAGACTTAAATGGCTGACACCATCAAGCCAGCGCCCACTCAGGACGAGACCGCCGACGATGAGGTCTCCGAGGCGCAGATCGCTGTTCACTGGCGAGAGGAGGAGTACTTCGAGCCTCCGGCCGCGTTCGCCGCTCAGGCCAACGCGAACGATCCGGCGATTCTCGAACGCTTCAGCCCGGAGCGCTTCCCGGATTGCTTCATCGAGTACGCCGACATGCTCACGTGGGACCGGAAGTGGGACACGCTGCTCGACACGAGCAATCCGCCGTTCTTCAAGTGGTTCGTGGGCGGGCGGCTGAACGCGTGCGTCAACTGCGTCGACCGGCACCTCGAGACCCGCGGCGACCGAAACGCGCTGATCTGGGTGCCCGAGCCCGAAGACCTGGAGCCCGTCGAGATCACATACGCGGAACTCCATCGTCGCGTCAACGAGTTCGCGGCGCTTCTACGTGACTTCGCCGGCGTGAAGGCGGGCGACCGGGTCACCTTCCACATGCCGATGGTGCCCGAGCTGCCGGTGGCGATGCTCGCCTGCGCGCGGCTCGGCGTGATCCACTCCGAGGTGTTCGGCGGCTTCAGCGGCGCCGCGTGCGGTCAGCGCATGGCCGACGCGAAGAGCACGGTCCTCGTCACCATGGATGGCTATTACCGCAACGGCGACCTGATCGACCACAAGACGAAAGCCGATCAGGCGGTCGAGGAGGCGCGGAAGGAGGGGATCGAGGTCGAGAAGGTGCTGGTCTGGAGAAGGATCCCCGGCGAGTACCACTCTGAGAGCCCGATGGTCGAGGGCCGTGACTATTTCGTCGACGACCTCCTCGAGGACTACCGCGGGCAGCACGTCGAGCCCGAGTCGCTGGCTGCTGACGACACGCTGTTCCTGATGTACACGAGCGGCACCACCGGCCGCCCGAAGGGGGCCCAGCACGCGATCGGCGGCTATCTGAGCTACGTGACCGGCACGTCGAAGTACTACCAGGACATCCATCCCGACGACACCTACTGGTGTTTTGCGGACATCGGGTGGATCACCGGGCACTCCTACATCGTCTACGGGCCGCTGGCGCTCGGGACGACCAGCGTGATGTACGAAGGGGTGCCGACCTATCCGGATCCCGGGCGCCCGTGGCGGATCGCCGAGAAGCTCGGCGTGGACATCTTCCACACGGCCCCGACGACGATCCGGATGCTGCGCAAGGTCGGTCCGGAGGAGCCGGAGAAGTACAGCTATCACTTCAAGACGATGACGACGGTCGGCGAGCCGATCGAGCCCGACGTGTGGCGCTGGTACTACCACTTCGTGGGCAAGGGCCAGGCAGCGATTACCGACACTTGGTGGATGACGGAGACCGGCGGCTTCCTCGGCAGCACCCTGCCGGGGCTGCAACCGATGAAGCCCGGCAGCTGCGGACCGGAGGCGCTCGGAATCCAGCTCGTGATCTACGACGACAACAGCAACGAGATCCCCAAGGGCACCGGCAAGGCGGGCTACATCTGCGTGCGTAATCCGTGGCCGGGCAGGATGCTGACGGTGTGGGGCCAGGACCAGCGGTTCATCGACACCTACTACGCCAAGTTCAACCGGGACCCGGACAGCAAGGACTGGCGGGACTGGCCGTTCATGTGCGGAGACGGCGCGATGGAGTCCGACGACGGCTACTTCCGGATCCTGGGCCGGATCGACGACGTGATCAACGTCGCCGGGCACCGGCTTGGGACCAAGGAGCTCGAGTCCGCCGCGATCACCGTCGACGAGGTGGCCGAGGCGGCCGCCGTGCCGGTCGTCGACGAGGTCCGCGGGAAGGTCGTCGAGATGTACATCTCGCTGAAGCCCGGGGTGCCCGCCGACGCGGGGATCGACCGGAAGGTATCTGAGGCGATCGTCAGGGAGATCGGTGCCATCGCTCGGCCCAAGAACGTGTGGATCGTCCAAGACATGCCGAAGACTCGGTCGGGGAAGATCATGCGGCGCGTGATCGCGAGCATCTCGAACTTCACCGACGTCGGTGACGTGATGACGCTCGCCAACCCTGAGATCGTGGAGGACATCCGCCGGCACGTGCAGGCCGAGAAGTCGGCCAAGGGCGACGTCCCGCGTGAGCTCTCCGAGCAGGAGCAGGCCGAAATCGCCGCTTACGGTCACGCCGAGTAGCCGCAGGCCACCGCCTGCTACAGCCGATGCCGATACCGCGCCCGGTTCCCTGACCGGGCGCGGTCCTCATCCCCACCTGGGTGGGGCCACGCGAGTAGTCTCGCGGTAGTTGTCTACGCCCGCTGGGTAGTAGACCTGAGAGAGCACCCGGAAGGAGAGAGTTCCTGTGGCGGATACGGCAACGACCCACGAGTCAGATCAGACCCTCGAGTCCAAGCTCGAGGAAATGCTCGATATCGAGAAGTTCGAGCCTCCCGAGGAGTTCGTCAAGCAGGCGCTGCTGGACGATCCGTCGGTCTACGAGGAGGCCGAGAAGGATTGGAAGGGCTGGTGGATGAAGCAGGCGAAGGAGCTCCATTGGTTCAAGGAGCCCAGCCAGGACGTCGACGAGACCAACCCTCCGTTTTTCAAGTGGTTCGCGGACGGCAAGATCAACGCCTCCTACAACTGCGTGGACCGCCACGTGGAGGCGGGAAACGGCGAGCGGGTCGCGTTTCACTGGCGCGGCGAGGAAGGTGAGGAGGAAGACATCACCTATGCCGACCTGCACCGCGACGTGCAGAGGTTCGCCAATGCGTTGAAGGACCTGGGCATCGAGAAGGGCGACATCGTCGGGATCTTCCTGCCGATGATTCCCGAGGTCGTGGTGGCGATGCTGGCGTGCGCCCGGATCGGAGCGCCGCACAACGTCGTGTTCGGCGGCTTCTCGGTCGGCTCGGTCCGCGAGCGGATGGAGTTCTCCGAGGCCAAGGCGCTGATCACCGTCGACGGCGCCCGGCGCAAGGGCAAGACCGCGAACATCAAGCAGGCGGTCGACGAGGAGATGGGCGACCTCGAGTCGCTCCAGCACATCGTCGTGGTCAAGCGAACCGACGCCGACTGCGAGATGAAGGACGGGCGCGACGTCTGGTACCACGAGATCGTCGAGAAGGCCGACGACGAGTGTCCGGCCGAGGAGCTCGACGCCGAGCATCCGCTGTACGTGCTGTACACCAGCGGGTCGACCGCCAAGCCCAAGGGCGTACTCCATACGACGGGCGGCTACCTGACCGGCGTCGCGTCCACGCACCGCTACGTGTTCGACCTGCATCCGGACGAGGACGTCTACTGGTGCTCGGCCGACGTGGGGTGGGTGACCGGCCACTCGTACATCGTGTACGGGCCGCTGCTCAACGGCGCGACCAGCGTGATGTACGAGGGCGCGCCGGACTACCCGCACAAGGGCATCTGGTGGGAGCTGTGCGAGCGCTACGGCGTGACGAAGTTCTATACCGCGCCGACGGCGATACGGGCCTGCATGAAGTGGGGCGTCAAGCACGTCGAGAAGTTCGACCTCTCCAAGCTGAAGCTGCTCGGAACGGTCGGCGAGCCGATCAACCCGAAGGCCTGGCTGTGGTACCACGTGGTGATCGGCGGCGAGCGTTGCCCGATTGTCGACACCTGGTGGCAGACCGAGACCGGCGCGATCATGATCACGCCACTCCCGGGGATCGTCGCCACGAAGCCGGGTTCGGCCACGCGGCCGTTCCCCGGGGTCGCCGCGGACGTCGTCGGTGAGCGAGACGGCGAACCGGTCGACGACGGTCAGGGACTACTCGTCATCAAGCGCCCGTGGCCGTCGATGCTGCGAACCCTCTACAAGGAGGATGACCGGTTCGTCGAGACGTTCTTCGAGAAGTTCGGGAAGGAGACCTATCTGGTCGGGGACGCAGCGCGCAAGGACAAGGACGGCTACTTCTGGATCATCGGACGCATCGACGACGTCGTGAACGTGTCGGGGCACCGGATGTCCACCGCCGAAGTGGAGTCGGCGATCGTCGCTCATCCCAAGGTGGCCGAGGCGGCGGTGATCGGTCAGGCCGACGAGGACTCCGGCCAGTCGATCTGCGCGTTCGTGACGCTCGAGGGCGACGACACCGAAGGGTCGGATGCGCTGGTCACGGAGATCAACGAGACCGTGGCCAAGCGGATCGGCAAGCTGGCACGGCCCAAGCGGATCATCTGGGCCGACGATCTGCCCAAGACGCGCTCGGGCAAGATCATGCGCCGACTGCTCAGGGACATCGCCGAAGGCCGCGCGCTCGGCGACGTCACGACGCTCCGCGACCCCGACGTGATGAAGCAGCTAGAGGGCAAGGTCCAGGACGAGCAGAAGCAGGGGGAGTCCTAGCGGCTCTAACGGCGGACACGGGCGGTCATCCGTCCGTATCCGCCGGGCTTGTTCGCTGATGGCGGCAGATCGGCCGATCTGCCGCCTCAATGATCGCGGCTGTCCGAAACCCTGAGTGTTGCCGGGCCTTCGAGCCCGGTGACGCCGATCACTCGGGGGACTCCTCCGAGCCTCGACTAATGGCAATCGAACACCTGAGTAGGGACCTCACCGATTACGCGCCGCCGCGGGAAGACGCCGCGGCCTGGCCGCTGCTCGAATTGGCCGCGCGCGAGGGCGAGCTGGGCGAGCTGAGCCGCGACGTTGCGCACACGCTCGACGAGCTCGCGCAGACCACGTCCGAGTTCTCGTGCGGCTCCGCGCGCAGCTCGCTCGCGGTGTCGGTCATCAGCGACAACATGCAGCGCCTGCGCGACCAGCTCGAGGTGCTGAGCGTCAGCTCGGGCTCGCTGCGAGAGTCTTCCGCGCAGACCGCCGAGTCGGCCGGCGAATCGGCCGACCTGCTCGAGCAGCTTTCGCTCGAGAGCGCCTGCGGCCTCGACGTCCTCGGTCCACTGATCGACGCGATCCGTCAGATCAGCGATCGCGTCGTGCGCGTGCACGAGCTTGTCGAGACGCTCGCCGCCAATGAGCTCGCGAGCATCGAAGAGTTCTCGGCGATCATTCACCGCATCGCGAGCCAGACGAAGCTGCTGGCCCTCAACGCCGCGATCGAGGCGGCCCGGGCGGGGGAGCACGGGCGTGGCTTTGCCGTCGTGGCCGATGAGGTCGGCAAGCTCGCCTCAGAGACCTCTTCGCAGACGTCCCAGATCCGCGAGACCGTGACCCGTACCCGGTCGCAGATGGACGATCTCAACGCCTGGGCGCCCGCGCACAACAGCGTGTTCTCGCAGGACATCACGGGCGACCCCGGCAAGGACCTGGCCGGCAATCGCACCAAACGCTTCTTCCTCGAGTCTGGCGCCCTGACCCGCGCATCGAGGATGGAGCTCGGCGTCGAGTTGCCCGGTGAGGCGCTCACGCGAACGCAAATCACCGCCGCCGGGGCTCGGCTCAGGGAGCGGGGGGACGATCACCGTCCGTTCCTGCTGCAGACATACGCGCGCGACACGGGCGCCGTGCTGACGACGCTGTCGGTCCCACTGTACGTCCACGGTCACCGCTACGGCTGCGTCTGCCTGGGCTGGGACCCCGAGCGACTGCGCGCCTGAACCGCGGCGGCCACCCCTACAGTCCGAGCCGGCGGCTGAGGTCGGCGACATGCCGGCGCGCCACCGGGATCGACTGCCCCTCGTCGAACCCGAGCTCGGCCGTGCCGCCGAACAGCGGACGCAGCTCAACCGCGCGGGCGAGGTTCGCAACGTACTGACGGTGCACACGAACGAAGTCGAACGGCTCCCAGCGATGCTCGAGCTCGTTGAGCGTCGTGCGCAGCAGGTAGCGCCCGTCCTCGGTCACGATCCGCACGAAATCGCCGTGGGACTGGACGTACAGGATCGAGGCGCGATTGATCAACCGCGTCGAGCCGGCGCGGGCGCCCGAGACCGCGATCATCTCGCTCTCGGCCGCGGCCTGCGGCCGTGCCCGGCGCCCGTTCGGGTCGGGCTGAGCCTCGCTGGCCTCGACCGCGGCGGCGACGCGCTCGAGCGCCTCCCCGAGCCGACGCCGGCTGACCGGCTTGCGCAGGTAGTCGATCGCGCGGAGCTCGAACGCCTCGACCGCGGCGGCGTCATGCGCGCTCACGAACACGAGCTGGGGCGGCGAGGCGAACCGCCTCAGCACGCGCCCCAACTCGACGCCGTCGAGATCGGGCATCCGGACGTCGAGGAAGATCACGTCGTAGGCCTGGCTCGAGGCCTTGAGCAACGCGTCGTGACCGCCGAACGCGCATTCGACCTCCTGTACGCCCGAGAAGCTCCGCAGTAGTCGCGCCAGGTCCTCGAGCTGGGGGTGCTCGTCGTCGACGGCGAGGATCGTCAACTGGTCGGCGCTCATGCCGAGCCGACGAGCTCGGGATTCGGAATCTCCCCTCGCAGGTTGGGCACGGTCATCACCGCGGTCGTCCCCTCGCCGAGATCGGATTCGATCCGGAGCGCGTACCGCTCCCCGAACGTCGCGCGCAGACGCGCATCGACGTTGGACACCCCGATGCCGCCACCGGCTCCCGCCAGCACCGCTCCGAGGCGCTCGGGCTCGATCCCGGCGCCGTCGTCGGACACGCGCAACTCGACGTCCCCGCCGACGATCTGGGCCGAGATCGTCACCCGCCCCCTCCCGGCGCCCCGCTCGACCCCATGGCGTACCGCGTTCTCGACCAGCGGCTGCACCGACATCGCGGGCACCACGGTGCCGCGTGTCGAGTCAGGGACGTCGACCGTGACGTGCAGGCTTCCGCGAAAACGCGCCTGCTCGAGGCGCAGATAGCGCTCCACGTGCTCGATCTCCTCGCCCAGCGTCACGTAGGAACGACCGTCCCGGAACAGATAGCGCGTGAACTCGGCGAAGTCGATCAGCAGGTCGCGAGCCTCCTCGGGCCGGGCATGGATATCGCCGGCCACGGCGGCCAGCGCGTTGTAGATGAAGTGCGGTGAGATCTGCGCCCGGAGCGCGCGCAGCTCGGCCTGGGCCAGACGTTCCTCCTGCGCGGCCACCAGCGACAGCTCGACCTGCGCGGACACGAGGCTGGCCGCTTCCTGCACGACCCGCAGCTCGTGGTGACTGGGGCGCCCGACCGATCGGTAGAACATGATCAGCGTGCCGATCCGCTTGTCCTGGGCGATCAGCGGTGCCAGCACCGCCGACCGCAGCGGGCAGGTGGGATCCGAGGACACCAGCCTGGGGACGATGTGCAGGCGGTTGTCGCCGGCCCGCTCGAGCAGGCGCGACAGCAGATCCCCCGGGCGCACCTGCTCGCGCCCCTCGCCCTCGATCGCGAGCACGGCACGCGTATCGGCCAGGGCGATTGCGGCCGCGCCGGTAAGCGCCCGGAGGTTCGGCACGGCTCGCTCAGCGGTGCGACTGTTCAGCCCCCGGCGCAGGTGCGGGAGCGTGGCCGTGGCGGCATGGAGGGCGGCCTGCATCGCGTCCTCCGGGCTTCCCGTGGCCCGGGGCCCACGCACGGCTCGCAGCACCGCTGCGAACGCCGCGGCGATCCCGATGCCCAGCACTACGCCCAGAGCCGGATCCATGGTGAGCATCCGACAGGTTACCGGCGCTTTGTGACGGTTGTTATGAGAGACGGTGTCCGCCTGCTGACGCGGACCCCCAGCCGGTCGGCGGACGTAGGCTCCGGCTTGTGTCGTTTGCCCGCGGGGGGGATGATGGGGGCATGAGCTCGACCACCACCTTTTCCTCCTATGAGCAGGCATGCGAGCAGCACAGCTGGAACGTGCCCGAGCGCTACAACATCGCGGTCGACGTCTGCGACCGCCACCCGCGTGACAAGCTCGCGATGATCCACGAGGACTACCGAGGCAGGATCCAGGAGGTCGGCTGGGGCGAGCTCCAGGACGACTCCAACCGGTTTGCGAACGTCCTGAGGACCCACGGCGTGGAGCCGGGCGACCGGGTCGCGATGCTGCTGCCGCCGACCCCGGAGACCGCCGCCGCGTTCTTCGGCGTGTGGAAGGCGGGCGCGATCCTCCTGTCGATGTCCGTCCTTTACGGCGACGAGGGCATCCGCCACCGGGTAAGCGACTCGAGGCCGAAGGTGCTCCTCACCAATGCCGACAACGCCGGCCGGATCGACCGCTCGATGGTCGAGCACCTGCTGATCCTCGACGACGAGCTGCTCGGGCGCGGCTCGACGGCGTTCGAGGTCGTCGACACGGCCGCAGACGACGCCGCCCAGCTGTACTACTCCTCAGGCACCACGGGGCTCGCCAAGGGCATCCTCCACGCCCACCGGTACATCCTCGCCCACGAGGAGTTCATCTACTGTCACGACCTCCGGGACGGCGAACTGTTCCACGGCATGGGCGAGTGGGCATGGGCCGCGGGGATCTGCCCGCTACTTGGTCCGTGGCGTCTCGGCGCGGTCCAGGCCGTCTACCAGCGCGAGGGCGGGTTCGATCCGCACAAGCAACTCGATTTCCTCTCGCGCCATGGCGTCAGCAACGTGTTCGGCACGCCAACCGCGATCCGCTCGATGATGTCGATACCGGACGCCGGCACCCGGTACCCGCAGAGGTTCCGGATCGTGTGCTCGGCCGGCGAACCGCTCAACCCCGAGGCGATCCGCTGGTTCCGCGACCAGTACGGGATCACCGTGCTCGACTACTACGGGCTGACCGAGTCCTATCCGCTGTGCGCCAACTATCCGTTCATGGAGGTCCGCGAGGGCTCGATGGGGCGGCCGATGCCCGGCTGGGAGGTGTCGATCCTCGACGAGGACGAGCGGCCCGTCCCGGCCGGCGAGCGCGGCGAGATCTGCCTGAAGGCGCGGTCCAACCCGCACTACCCGCTCGGGTACTGGAACCGGCCCGAGGAGGACACCGCCGAGGCGTTCGGCGGCGCCTGGTTTCACAGCAAGGACGCCGCCCGCGCGGACGAGGACGGGTACTTCTGGTACGAGGGCCGCGCCGACGACGTGATCATCGCCGCCGGCTACCGGATCGGCCCGTTCGAGGTCGAGTCGGCGTGCCTCGAGCACCCGGCGGTGGCCGAGGCCGCGGCGGTCGCCTCACCTGACGAGCGGCGCGGCAATGTCGTCAAGGCGTTCGTCGTGCTCGCGTCGGGACGCGATCCCTCCGACGAACTGGCCGAGGAGATCAAGGCGTTCGTGCGCGACCGCCACTCGGCCTATGCCTACCCCCGGCTGATCGAGTTCGTACCCGACCTTCCCAAGACCCTCACGGGAAAGATTCGGCGGATCGAGCTTCGCCAGCGCGAGCAGGAGCGGGTGAAGGGCACGGGCTGACCGCCGCGACGCGCGGCACGTGTGCTCAGGTGTCGGCGGTCGCGCGAGCGTGGCTGCGCATCTCGGCCAGGATCCGCTCGAGGCGGGGCTCGGTATCGCGGTCGACGTGAGTCATCAACGCGCCGACGGCGGGGTGGACGGCGCTGATCTGCGCGTGCATCTCGTGCGCGACGGCGCGGTAGCTCGGGTGTCCTTCGCGGCCCGAGCGCAGCTCGATCAGCTGCATCGCCTCGCGGGCGTTGAGGTCGAGCACGAAGCGGATGCGGTAGCCGAGGCAGAGCGCGTAGGGCGCGGCGGTGACGAGGCCGCGCTCGGCGAGGCGTTCGTATTCGCGCCGCGAGACCTCCAGCGCGCGCCGGTACTCGTCACCGGCGCCGGCGAGCTCGACCTGCTCGGGTATGTCCGCGCCGAGATCCGGGGTCAGCGGCTGCCACTGCACGGTCAGCATCCGGTGGCGCTGGAGATCGCGAAACGCGCCGTAGTCCGCGACGATCTCGAACCGGTACCGGAGAGCCTCGAGGCCGCGCCCAGGGCGGTAGCGCCGGTTCGTGCGCTCGCCGGCGAGGTCGGCGATCAGCTCGGCGCGCGTCTCAGAATCGAGCGTGCCGATCGCGTCGCGCAACTGCTCCTCGGAGGTGGCGCCGGCCTCGAACAGAAGCGCCGCCAGCAGGTCGTCCTCGTCTCCTTGCACCCGCAGGAGCGTGACCGACGGACCGGCCGGGCCCTCGGCGGCGTCGACCCCGAGTCGCCTCGCCCAGCGCGCGCCGGCGCGCCCGCGTGACTCGAGGTAGCCGATCCACTGCCCGCCCCGGTCGGGGCGCTCGACGCGGGTGAGGAAGCTCGGCATGACGGTGTTGAGCTCATCGAGGATCATGCGGCCGTAGCCGCGCGCCTCCTCGAGCGGGTGCGCCAGCAGGTGCAGGACCAGCTGCTCGTAGCTCTGGCCGGTCGCGAAGATGCCCATGTGCGACAGCGAGCTCGCCGGCAGCAGGCCGCGCAGCAGATCGAGCGCCTTGGCCTTGATCGCCCGCGCATGCGCGGCCGCCGGCTCGTCGCCGGCGCGCGGGAACTCCTGCTCCGCCCAGGCGCACACGCGCGGCAGCGCTTCGGAGTAGATCCCGAAGAGCTCGTCCATCGCGCGCTCGTAGGCCGGGCCGAGTGACGGGTCGCGGTAGTAGCGGTAGCTCGGGTGGGCGGAATCCGATCCGGGCATCGGCGCGTCGTAGGCGATGTAGCGCGTCGACTGCTCGAGGTAGGCCGCCAGGCGCGGGCGCTGGAGGATCTTCGTGAGGACGTTCGAGACCCACTCGCAGGCGACGTGGGCGCCGCCCAGCTGCGCCACCGAGTCGTCGCCGTAGCCGAGGAAGATGCGCTCGTAGAGCTCGGTGGCCCGCTTGCCCTCGCCCTGCGCGGCCAACGCGGCCAGCGCGGCCGGGTCGCTCGGGACGTCGTTGGCGAACTCATCGAGGAACAGCCGCCTGAGCGTCCCGGGATAGCGGGAATAGCGGGCGAACAGCGCCGCCTTGACCGTCTCGGGCAGGTTGACGAGCGCGAACACGGGCCGGTCGAGGTTGGTGAAGTGGGGGCGGAGCCGCTCGCGCTCGGCCTCCGTGAAGCTCTCGACCGGATATTCCACGGACGCCGGACAGTAGCGACCCGCCCGGCGAACGCCTCGCGCCGCCAACGGTCCGGCTAAAGGTTCATTTGTAAGACGACGATCTAGACGGGCAGGACTCTGACCAGGCGCGCGGCCGCTGCGTGCCCCCGATTGAGACGAGCACGAGGGGACCTTCATACATGGGATCGCTTTCCAGCCTCTACCACATCACGCCTGAGAACCTGGCGCTCCGCCGCCAGTTCATCGGCCTCGACGCGGAGGTGGTGGCGCTGCTGGCCGAGCTCTCGCCGTGGGCCACGGAGGTTGCGGATGCGCTCGCGGCGGACGTGACCGACCATCACTTCGGGGTCACCGCCACCGCAGAATTCTTCCGCGCCTACGCCGCGGAGAAGGGCATCGCGCTCGAGGCTCTCCGAGGCGAATGGCAGGCGGCGCGCGCAGCCCACTGGCGGAGGATCTTCGCCGAGCCCGAGCAGCCGCAGCCGTTCGGCATCGCTTACTTCGCGACGCTGCTCGAAGCCGGAGCGGCGTACAACCGGATCAACCTGCCGATGAAGTGGTACTTGGGGAGGTATCCGGCTCACCTCGATGCCGTGCGCCGGCAGTTGCACAGCAGCCCGCCGCCGATCGCGCTCGAGCCGGGTCGACGCCGGGGCTTACTGCGGCGCCGCGATCCCGGCATCGATCCTGCTGTGTTGGCGGAGGTCGAGCGCGCGGTCGGGATCGTCTTCAACTACGACCTGCAGGCGATCACCGACGCCTTCTACTTCGACACGTTCGCGACCATGGGCGTCGATCTCTCGGGCATCCACGGCCGTGGCGCTCAGCACGATCTCTCAGACCGCGGGTCGCAGCTGAAGTCGACCGTGCACGAGTCGCTGCGCCTGTTCATCGACTCCTCGCACAACATGCACGAGCTGTTCGCCAACGTCCGGGACAACGTCGAGCAGACGACGCACGCGATGAACGGGATCGCTGCCGCGAGCGGCGAGGTCGCACAGGGCGCCGAGCGGCAGGCGACGATGCTTCAGCGCAGCCGCGAGCTGGCCGACGAGGTCTCGACTGCCACGGTCCGCGCCCAGGAGTTGAGCGGCCAGGGCGTCGAGGCGGCGGGCGAGGCGAACGCGGTGATGCAGCGCGTCCGGGTCTCGGGCCAGGAGGCGCAGGCCGGGATCGACGAGCTCGCCCGCAAGTCGACCCAGATCGGCGGCATCCTCGAGACGATCACCGGCATCGCCAACCAGACGAATCTGCTCGCGCTCAACGCCGCAATCGAGGCCGCCCGCGCCGGCGAGCACGGTCGCGGCTTCGCGGTCGTGGCCGAGGAGGTCCGCAAGCTGGCCGAGGAGTCCGGCGGATCGGCGACCACGATCGGGGAGCTCGTCAAGGAGATCCAGCAGGAGATCGACCGCGTGGTCAACCTCGTCCAGCAGGGGGCCCGGCTCGCCGACCACGGCGTCGAGCGCTCAGAGCTCGCCAAGCAGGCGTTCGCCGAGATCGGCGACGCGATCGCCGCCATCTCCGAGAGCGTCGGCGGCATGACCGAGACCTCGACCGAGATCGCCACCGTCGCCGAGCAATCGTCCGCCTCGGCTCAGGAGATGTCCTCGGCGACCCAGGAGACGAGCGCCCAGTCCCGGGAGCTCAGCATCTCGCTGACCGAGCTCGCGACGACCGCGGATCGGCTGCTCGAAGCCTCCCAGCAGTTCAGCATCTCGGAATAGCGTCGTACGGTCCGCTCGCCGGAGCTACATCAGGCCGGTCAGCGCGTTGGCTGCGTGCGCCGCCAGTTGGAACAGGGGCGTCGGGAAGATCCCGAACACGATCGTCGCGCCGGCGAACGCCACCGCCACCAGCCCGACCTCGAAGTAGCGGAACCCGGCTCCGGCAGCACCGGGGCCTTCATCCCATTCGTCGGCCTCGATCGAGCCCCCGGCGATCGGGGCGAGCTCTCCTCGACCGGGGGCCACCGGCGTCACCGGCACCGGCGCAGCCACCGGCGGTTGCATCCACACGGCGGCGACGACCCGCAGGTAGTAGCCGAGCGAGATCATCGAGCCGATCACGAGCACGATCGCGAGCCAGGTGTAGTCGCCCGACACGAGGGCGTCGATCAGCTGGAACTTGCCGATGAAGCCGACCGTTCCGGGGATGCCGGCGAGGCCGAGCATGCCGATCGTCATCGGCCAGGCGAGCCAGGGGTTGCGCCTCCCCAGGCCGGAGAGAGCACTCAGGTAATCGCCGTCGGGGCGCTCGTGCTCCTCAGCGACGATCACGGCGAACGCCGCCATGTTCATAAACAGGTAGGCCATTAGGTAAAACACGGTCGCCTGCACTCCGAGGCGGGTGCCGACGACCACGCCGGCGAGCATGTAGCCCGCCTGCCCGACGCCCGAGTAGCCGAGCATCCGCTTGAGCGAGCTCTGCCCGAGCGCGCCGGCGTTGCCGACGATGATCGTGATCGCGGCGATCGTCGCCAGCAGCGGCCCCCACGTGTCCTGGGCCCCGAGCCCGGCGAAGTCGAAGAAGCGAAGGAACGCGCCCATCGCCGCCGCCTTGGTGGCGGTGGCCATGAACGCGGTGATCGGGGTGGGGGCGCCCTCGTAGACGTCGGGGGTCCACTGATGGAACGGTGCCACCGACGCCTTGAAGGCGAACCCGACGATCGTCAGCCCGAGGCCTGTCAGCACCATCGCGTTCCCGAGCACGCCACCGGAGAACTTGTTCAGCGACAGCGCCTGGCCGATCGTGGCGAAGTCGGTGGAGCCGGTGGCGCCGTAGACGAGCGCGAGCCCGTAGACGAGCGTGGCCGAGCCCACAGACCCCACCACCAGGTACTTGAGCCCCGACTCGAGCGAGCTCTCGCGCCGGGTCTCCGATGCGCACAGGATGTAGAGCGGGATCGACAGCAGCTCGATGCCGAGGAACAGCGAGATCAGATTCTGGGCCGAGACGAACACGGCCATCCCGAGCACGCTGAACAGGAGCAGCGCGAAGTACTCGCCGTGGCCGGACTCGCGCGGAGCGATCGCGCGCCAGGACATCAGCACGGTTGCTATCCCCGCCGTCGCAAACAGCATGTCGAGCTCGAGCGCGAGGTTGTCGATGCGGAGCGCGCCGGAGATGATCGACGCCGTGTGGTGGAAGCGCCAGATGCAGGCCGCGATCGTGAGCGCGAACACCACGACGGTCAGCGCCGGCACGACCTTCTCGCGGATCACCGCCGGCCGGAACAGGCCGACCAGCAGCACAACCAGGCCGCCGACCCCCAACACGAGCAGCGGCGAGAACGCCTTCCAATCGATGTGCGGGCCCTTGATGTGGGCGGTGGCGAGCAGCAACGGTGTCATCGGCTCGCCACCCTCAGCGCGTGACCGCTCGCCGCCTGGAGCTGCGCCGGCGCGATCGTCGCGCGCAGCGATGGCTCCGAGCGTTTCAGGCCGAACTGCGGATAGAACGCCAGCACCAGGATCACGAGCACGAGCGGCACGATCGCCAGACCGTCGGCGAAGCCGATCTCACGAGAGCGCACCTTGGGACCGGCGCGATTGTGGAGCGCGGTGATGAACAGCCGCAGCGCGTACACGGCGGCGCCGACGACGCCGATGAACGCGATCACCGACACCGCGCTCTTGGCCTGGAACACGCCCAGCAGGATCATGAACTCGCCGATGAAGTTCGAGGAGCCGGGCATCGCGAGCGTCGCGAGCGCGACGATCAGCGCCAGCACGGCCAGCACCGGCGCCCGGAAAGCGATCCCGCCCATGTCGCGCAGGTCCTCGGACCCGCCGGCGCGCGCCGCCAGCGCGGCGACGATGAAGAACATCGGCGCGGTCACAAGGCCGTGGTTGACCATCTGGAGCAGCGCGCCCTGTCCGCCCGCGGGCTTCAGCGAGAAGATCCCGAGCGTGATGAAGCTGAGCTGCGCGATGCTCGAGTACGCGACGACCATCCGCGCGTCGGTCGTGGTGAACGCGACCAGCGTCCCCCACATGATCGAGATCAGGCAAAGGACCAGCATCGGCATCTGGAAGTGCACCGACGCGTACGGGAACAGCGGCAGCACGATCCGCAGGAATCCGTAGGCGGCCACCTTCGAAACGACGCCGGAGAACACCGCGACCGCCGGGATCGGCATCGACTTGTAGCCGTCGGCCAGCCATCCGTGGAACGGGACCAGTGGCATCTTGACCAGGAACGCGAGCGCGAAGCACAGGAAGATCCAGTCCTGGGAGCTGTGCGACAGGTGCACCTGCTGCAGCGACGAGAGCACGAAGGTCAGCGACCCCCCGGTCTGGTCGGAGGTCAAAACCCCTGTGGCGACCGCGGCCGCGAGCATGAAGAACGATCCGACGAGCGTGTAGATCACGAGCTTGGTCGTCGCCCGCACCCGCTCGCCCGAGCCCCACATCCCGACCATGAAGTAGAACGGGATCAGCATCAGGTCGAAGAACGCGACGAACAGCGCGAGGTCCTGGGCGCAGAAGGCCCCGAGCACGGCGCTCTCGGCGAGCCCGAAGTGGAAGTAATAGCTGCCGGCGCGGTCCCACTCGCGGAACGAGGACCACCACATCGATGCGCTGAACAGCACGGTCGCGAGCAGCACCAGCACCACGTTCAGCCCGTCGAGGCCGAGCTTGTAGTGGATCCCGAGCGCGGAGATCCACACGTCGTCGGTGACGAATTGGAGGCCGGCGTGGCCGAGCTTGAACCGGGCCACGAACGAGATCGCGACGCCGACCGTGACGAGGCTGCCGACCGCGGCCACCCGCCCGGTCAGGTCGCGAGGGAGGATGGCGGCGATGACCGAGATCGCGAGCGGCAGCCAGATCAGGATCGACAGCGTCACCGGCTGATGCTCCGGGGAGAACTGGAAGAACCGAAGAGTGGGAAGCGCATCAGCTAGGTGCTCGAGATCAGGAAGTAGAGGGCGACGGCTCCGAGGCACACGATCATGAGCGCCGCGTAGTAGCGCAGGAAGCCGGTCTGGGCCCGGCGCACGGCGGCGGACCCGGCGCGCACCACCCCAGTGGTGCCGTCGGTGATCACACCCGTGATCACGCCGCGCTCGAACGCCGTGGCCACGACCCGGCCCGTCCACAGCACGGGCCGGACGATCGCGAAGTCGATGATCTCGTCGAAGTACCACTTGTGCGACAGGAACACGTACGCGCCCGAGAACCGCTCCTGCAGCCTCCTCGACGTGCCGCGCTTCGCGACGTAGATGCGGTAGGCCAGCGAGATGCCGATCACCGCGATCACCGCTCCGATTACCAGCCCGAGCCAGGCCGGCCCGGAGTTGACCTCGACGTGCGCGTACTTGGAGTCGGCGAACGTCGGCTCGAGGAATTTCGTGACCGCGTCGTCGATGCCCGGGATCTGGACGACACCGCCGATCACCGCCAGCACCGCGAGCGCGCTCATCGCAACCTTCATTGGCAGCTCGCGCTCGGCGATGAAGTGACCGGGCCCGGGGAACCCGACCTCGGTGTCCTCCTCCTCGCCGGTCATCGGGTTGCGCGGTACCTCGGCGTGGGCGAGGTGTCCGTGCTCGAGCTCGCGGGCCTCCTCGCACGGCTCGTTGAAGAACGCGCGGAAGATCATCCGGAATGTGTAGAGGCCGGTCATCAGCGCGCCGAAGTAGCCGACGATCCCGAGGACCTCGAAGCCGCCGCCCCGATGGTCGAGGAAACCGATGATGTCGTCCTTCGACAGCCAGCCCGAGAACGGCGGCATGCCCGACAGGGCCAGTCCGCCCACTAGGAACATGATGAACGTGAACGGCAGCGCCCGCCGGAAGCCGCTCATCCGGTCGAGCGACTGGTCGCCGGCCATCGCGCCGATCAGCGAGCCCGCCGCCATGAACAGCAGCGCCTTGAAGAACGCGTGCGTCATCAGGTGGAACAGGCCGGCCGAGTACGCCCCGACGCAGACGGCCATGATCATGTAGCCGATCTGGGACATCGTCGAGTACGCGATCACGCGCTTGATGTCGGTCATCACCAGCGCGATCGTGGCTGCGACCACGAGCGTCACGCAACCTCCGATGGCGCCGACGTCGGCGGCGGTCGGCGCCCACTCGAACAGGACGTGCATACGCGCGATCAGGTACACGCCGGCGGTGACCATCGTGGCGGCGTGGATCAGCGCGGAGACCGGCGTCGGGCCCTCCATGGCGTCGGGAAGCCACGTGTGCAGCGGCACCTGGGCGGACTTCGCGAACGCGCCCACGAGCAGCAGCAGGCAGGCGACGACGATCGGCGCCCCGTTGTGCGCGAACGTGTGCGGCACCGCGTGGAACACCGGCAGGAACTGGACCGACCCGGTGTGGTCGAAGATGATGAACGTGGCGATCACGAGACCCACGTCGCCGACCACGTTGATCACGAATGCCTTGATCCCGGCGCGCGTCGCGGTCGTGCGCCGGTACCAGAACGAGATCAGCAGGTACGAGGCGGCGCCGACGAACGCCCAGCCGACGATCAGCAGCACGAAGTTGCCGGCCAGCACGAGCAGCAGCATCGAGAACACGAAGAAGTTCAGGTAGCTGAAGAACCGCGTGTAGCCCTTGTCGAACGTCATGTACGAGATCGAGTACAGGTGGATCAGCGTGGAGACGCCCGAGACCACGAGGATCATGAACACCGACAGCGGGTCGACGAGGATCTGGAGCTTCGCGTCGACGCCGGCCGAGACGTCGTAGTCCCACAGCGTCGAGGTCAGCTGGCGGTGGTCGGGGCTGAACCCGAGCAGCTTGATGAACGCCAGCACCGAGAACACGAACGACAGCGCGATCGCGAACGTGGCGATCCAACCGGCGAGGCGGCCCGGCCACCGGGCGAAGCCGAAGCCGATCAGGATCGTGCCCACGAGCGGGCACGCCAACACCAGCCAGCCGAAGGTGGTCGCGCTCATCCCTGGAGCTCGTTCAGCTCATCGACGTCGATCGGCAGCTGGCGGCGGTAGATCGCGACCACGAGCCCGAGCCCGACCGTCACCTCGCACGCGGCCACGACCATCACGATCAGCGCGAACACCTGGCCGTCCTCGTTGCCCCACATCCGCGCGAACGCCACCAGCGCGAGGTTCGCGGCGTTCAGCATCAGCTCCAGGCAGAGCAGGATCACGAGCGGGTTGCGGCGGACCATCACGCCTCCGGCGCCGATGCAGAAGATGATCGCGGAGACGGCCAGGAACCAGCCGATGTTCACCAGCCGCCCTCCTCATCGGAGGACGAGTCGCCGGCCGCGGTCCCGACCGGCTCGGCATCGGAGGTGACCGCTTCGCCGTGGATGACCTGACGGACGCCCGCGGCCTCGGCCATCGTCCCGGTGTACGCCGGGCGTGGCGCGTGGATCCGAGCCTCGGTCTGCTCGTCGGGCTCGAGCCCGCGCCGGCGGCGGGCCAGGACGACCGCCCCGACCGCCGCCACCAGCAGCAGGATCGACGCGATCTCGAACGGGAACAGGAACTTGGTCAGGAACAGTCGGCCGATCGAGCCGGGGCTGCCGAAGCCTGGCACGTACGCCGCCCCGCGCGAGGAGACGCCCTTCAGGCCCGCGCCGAGCATCGCGATGCATAGCTCGATCGCCAGCGCCAGCGCAAACAGCGGGCCGAGCACCCGCAGCGCCCCGCGGCTCGCGAGCCCTTCGCCGCCGCCGACGTACGCGACCACGAACACGTACAGGACCATCACCGCGCCCGCGTACACGATCACCTGTGCAGCGGCGACGAATTCGGCGCGCAACAGCAGGAACAGGGCCGCGAGCGACACCAGATGGAACGCCAGCGCGAGCACGCTGTAGAACGGGTTGCGCAGCATCACGACCCCGAACGCACCGGTGATCGCGCCGATCGCAGCGATGAAGAACAGAACCGCGCTCACTCGCCCTCCCGGCGCAGGGGCGTGCGCTCGATCGGCTCGGCCAGCAGCATCTCCTTGGTGAAGATCAGGTCCGAGCGCGTGTAGTCGGACATCTCGTAGTCGTGGCCCATCGTGATCGCATCGAACGGGCACGCGACCTCGCAATAGCCGCAGAAGATGCAGCGGCTGAGGTTGATCTCGTAGACGGCGGCGTATCGCTCGCCGGCCGAGATGCGGTTCTCGGGGGTGTTCTCGGCCGCGACCACGCGAATGCAGTCCGCCGGGCAGGCCGCGGCGCACAGCGAGCAGCCGACGCACTTCTCGAGCCCCGTGTCCTCGAAGCGGTGGAGGCGGTGGCGTCCCCGGAAGCGGGGATAGACCGGCGTCTTCTCCTCCGGGTACTGGATCGTGACCGGGCCCTCGACGACCCGCGCGAACGTGGTCTTCAGCCCCCTGAGCGTTTCGCCGAACGTCCGGTAGGCGCCGGCCACCGGGCCGCGCGCGGGGGAGCGCACCACCTCGATCACATCGTCGCTGACGTCGTACGGGGTCATGAGGCCACGATGATCGCGGTGACCAGCAGGTTGAGGGTTGCCAGCGGGAGCAGGATCTTCCAGCCGAACGACATCAGCTGGTCGTATCTGAGCCGAGGGAGCGTCGCCCGGATCCAGATGAAGAACGTGATGAAGATCAGCATCTTGGCGGCCACGATGAACGGGTCGATCCAGCCGGGTATGGAAGGGTTGCCCGGGAGCAGCCAGCCCCCGAGGAAGACCGTGGTCGCGATGCCGGCGACCACGATCATGTTCATGTACTCGGAGAACAGGTACGCCACGAACGGCGTTCCGCCGTACTCGGTGAAGTAGCCGCCGACGAGCTCGGCGTCCGCCTCGACGAGGTCGAACGGGGCGCGGTTGGTCTCAGCGAACGACGCCGTCATGAAGATCAGGAAGCCGACGAACTGCGGGACGATGTACCACATGCCCTGCTGGGCGTGGACGATCCCAGTCAGCGACAGCGTCTGGGCGGTGATCACGACGCCGAGCAGCGACAGGCCCTGCGAGACCTCGTAAGAGATCAGCTGAGCCGCACCGCGCATCGCCCCGAGGAACGAGTACTTCGAGCCCGACGCCCAGCCGCCGAGCATGATCCCGTAGAAGGAGATGCCCGCGAGCGCGAACACGTACAGCGGGCCGATCGACACGTCGATCCCGTACAGGCCGACGCGCTGGCCGAAGATGTGCTGGACGCCGCCCCACGGGATGATCGCGAGCGCGGTGACCGCGGTGATGATCGCGATCATCGGCGCGATCCGGAACAGGTAGCCGACCGAGGTCGTCGGCCGGAACGGCTCCTTCATCGCGAACTTGACGATCTCCGCCAGCGGCTGCGCGAGGCCGAACGGGCCGACGCGGTTCGGGCCGTAGCGGGCCTGGAAGCGGCCGAGCAGCTTGCGCTCGTACACGGTGATGATCGGCAGGACCGCGAACACGACCGCGAAGATCACGAGCGCCTTGACGATCTGGACCCACCACGGCTCGAAGTAGTTGACGTCCGCGAGCGTGATCATCGCTTGCGCACCTCGATCACCGGTTCGGTGAGGGCGTTCGCCGATTCGCCGGCGATGCCGTCCGCGAGGAACGCGGTGCCCGCGGGAACGCCAGACCGGACGTGGGCAGTGCCCCGCAGCGTGGTCCCGTTCTGCGAGACCGCCACAGCTTCCCCGTTCCCGATTCCGAGCCGCAAGGCATCCTCGGGCGAGAGCTCGACCTGCTGGCGGGCGACGGTGAACTTGAGCGCCGGCGAGATCTCAACCTCGGGCGCGGCCCAGATCGAGCGGTACGTTCCGAGTCGCAGCCCCCCGTTCGAGTACGCCGCGCCGTTTCCGGCAGCCGCCGCCCCCGTCCCGGTCCCGGCCGCCGCGCGCCGCGCGGCCGTGGGAGCCGGTCGGGCCTGATCGGCTGCCGGCGCCGGCAGCTCTGAGGCCACCTCGAGCCCGGGCCAGCGAACGCCCCGGCCCGCGACCGCCTCGAGCGTGATCCCGCGGTAGAACGGGACCGCCTGCACCAACTCCGCGAACGCCATCGACGCGGTCAGCACGCCCGTGTCCAGCCCGGCGCGGTTGGCGATCTCGGTGATCACCGCCCAGCCGGCGCGCACGGAGCCGGGGTGCGCGATCGCGGTCCGCAGCCGCTGGATGCGCCCGTCGGGGTGCACGACCGTCCCTTCCTTCTCGGCGTAGGACTCGGCCGGGAAGATCACGTTGGCATGCTCCTCGAGCCCCTCGGTGAGGACCGAGGCGTGCGCGACGACCAGCCCTGCCCGGTGGAGCGCCTGCTCCCAAAGCTCCCGGTCGGGACGATCTCGGACCGGGTCAGTTTGGAACAGCCACAGCGCACTGATCTCGCCGTCGAGAGAGGCCTGTGCGATCTCCGCCCCGCCGCGCCCGGGCGCGGCAACCTCGCCATATCCTGGGCCGGTGCCGGGGAGCGCGCCGGCTTCGCGGAGTCCGCGCCCGTTCGCGCCGGCCGGGATCTCGAGCAAGCCGGCGCCGTCGCGGCCGGCGAGGCCGAACCGCTGCGCGATGCTGAGAAGCGTTCCGAGCGCGGCCTCGCCGAGCGACCGCTCGCCCCACAGAATCACGACGTCCTCGCCGCCGTCGCGCAGGAGCGTCGCGATCTGCCCCGCGCCGGAGTCGGAGCCCGACCCAGAGTCGGCGAGTGCCAGGTCGAGCGCCGCCAGGAACTCCGCCTCGCCGCCCGGCGGGATGCGCACCGAGAGCGTCGCGTTCGGATCGAGCGCGCTCGGGCGCGACGTCGCGATCGCGAGCTTCACGCCCTGGCGCCGGACCCCCTTGCGGATCCGCAGGTCGAAGATCGGGGCATCGTCGAGCGGCTCGCAGCCGATCATCAGGATCGTGTGGGCGAACTCCAGGTCGACGACGGTCGCCTGCAGCGACGGCGCGGCAAGCGCTCGCAGGAGATCAGGCGACAAGCGCTCGCCGTCGCGCGAGTCCACATCGGAGGACTGCAGCTCCTCGCGCATCAGCCGCGCGATCAGGAACCCTTCCTCGTTGGTCGCCTGACCGCCGACGAGCGCGCCGACCGCGCCGCGGTGGCGGGCGAGGCCCGCGGCGACCTCGAGAGCGCGATCCCACGACACCGCTCGCAGGCTGCCGCCGTCCCGCACCAGCGGCTGCGTGATCCGCTCGTCGACGTGGATCGCCTGGTAGGCGAACCGGCCCTTGTCACACAGCCAGCCGTCGTCCACATCCGGATTGCCCCCTGGACCGCCGCCGGTGGCCGCGCCCGTGGCGTCGCGGCTCCGCACCCGCACGACCTTCTCGTCGCGGACCGTGAACTCGACGTTGCACTGCGATGGGCAGAGCATGCAGATCCCGCCGGCGCCCTCGATATCCCACGGCCGCGCCCGGAAGCGGTACGCCTGTGACGTCAGCGCTCCCACCGGGCAAAGCTCGACGATGTTCCCGCTGAACGGCGCCACGTACGGATGGCCGTCGAACGTCCCCACGAACGTGTGGGCGCCGCGCTCGGTGAAGATCAGCTGGTAGTCCTCGGAGATCTCCTGCGAGAAGCGCACGCACCGGTAGCAGAGGATGCACCGCTCGCGGTCGATCGCGATCAGTGGCGACAGCGCGAGCGGCTTCTCGAAGTGACGCTTGGGCTCGATGAATCGCGAGCGCCCGAGCCCCCATCCGAACGTGATGTCCTGGAGCGGGCACTCACCGCCCTTGTCGCACACCGGGCAGTCGAGCGGGTGGTTGACGAGCAGGAACTCGACGATCGCGTTCTGGGCGTGATGGACCCGGTCGGTCTGGGTGTGGACGACCATCCCGTCCTTGACCGGCGTCGAGCACGACGTCTGGAGCTTGGGGATCCCTTCGATCTCGACGAGGCACATCCGGCACGCCCCGACGGGGGCGCCGAGCGCCGGCTCGTAGCAGAAGTAGGGGATCTCGATGTTGCCCTGCTTGGCGGCATCGACGAGCATCATCCCCTCGACGGCGCGCACCTCGCGGCCGTCGATCGTCAGCTGGATGATGTTCTCTTGGGGCCGGGGCATCGAGTGAGGTCAGTGCACGGGATAGGGACCGGCGTGCTCGTCGGCGACCCCGATCGGGATCACCTCGTCCAACTCCGCCCCGTTGGCACGCTCGCGCGCTGCTTCGATCTCGTCCTCGAGTTCGCTCCTGAACTTCTCGACCATCGAACCGATCGGCATCGCCATCGCGTCGCCCAGAACGCACAGGCAGTTGCCGATGATCTGCTCCTGCACGGACGCCATGATGTCGAGATCCATCGGGGTGGCCTCCCCCGACTCGATCCGCTCGAGCATCTTGACCGTCCAGTTGGTGCCCTCGCGGCAGGGCACGCACTTCCCGCACGACTCGTGTGCGTAGAACTTGGCGACCTTCAGCGCGACCTCGAGCACGGTGTGCGAGTCGTCGATCACGATGACCGCGCCCGAGCCGAGCATCGATCCCGCCTTGGCCATCGAGTCGAAGTCGTACGGGAGGTCGAGGTCGTCCTTGGTGAGCACCGGCGAGCTCGAGCCGCCGGGGAACCAGAACTTGATCTCGCGGCCCTCCGGCGGGCCGCCGGCGAGCCCGTAGATGAGCTCGCGTGACGGGAGCCCGAGCTCGATCTCGTAGTTGCCGGGCCGCTGCACGTCGCCGGAGACCGACACGACCTTGGTGCCGGTCGACGTCTCGGTTCCGAGCTTCGCGTACTCCTTGCCGCCCATCCTGATGATCGCCGGCGCCGTCGCGAGCGTCTCGACGTTGTTGATCAGCGTCGGCCCGTGGTAGAGGCCCTCGATCGCCGGGAACGGCGGCTTGAGCCGCGGGTTGCCGCGCTTGCCCTCGAGCGAGTCGAGCAGGCCGGTCTCCTCACCGCAGATGTACGCGCCGGCGCCGCGGTGGAGGACCAGCGACACCGAGTGGTCGGAGCCGAGGATCCGCTCGCCGATGTATCCGGCGTCCCGCGCCTCGGCGATCGCCGCCTCGAGGATGTCGGCCTGGAGCGCGTACTCACCGCGGATGTAGAGGAACGCCCGGCTGATCTCGCCGGCGTACGAGGCGATCAGGATGCCCTCGATCAGCATGTGGGGGCTCTTCTGCATGATCTCGCGGTCCTTGAACGTCCCGGGCTCGGACTCGTCGGCGTTGCACACGAGGTACCTGTCCATGTCCCCGTGGGGCAGGAATGAGATCTTGCGGCCCATCTGGAACCCGGCGCCACCACGCCCGCGGATGCCCGAGTCCATCAGATTGCCCAGCACCTCCTCGGGCGTCATCTGGAGCGCCTGGCGGAGCGCCTGGTAGCCGCCGCGGCGCTCGTACACCGGCAGCGTGTTCAGCCCGGGCTCGTCGATCCGGTCGAACAGGATCTTCACTGTGCCTCCTCGGAGCCCTGGCCGGCGGCGTGCTCGTCGTCGTCGACTGCCTTCTCGGGCTCCGGATGGTCCTCGAGTTGTGCGGCGGTCATCTCGATCGCGGCGGTCGGGCCCGGGCGGTCCTCGGTGTCGCCCTCGGGTCCAAGCCCGGCAGTATCGGCCATCTCGGTGGTCTCGGGATCCGGCGGCCCGAAGTCCGTCTCCTCCTCGGCCACCTCGGGATCGGCGCAGCCGGCGGTAGCGGAGCTGCTTGTGCTCGAGCACGGCGCGGCCGGCGTGCAGGTCCTCGACGATCCGCGCGGCGTCGTCGAGCACGAGCGGCCCGACGTACTCGCCATTGACCGACGCCATCGGGGCGATGTCGCACGCCCCCAGGCACTCGAACGAGCGGACGCCGACGTCGGGGTCGCCCTCGGCCGCGGCCAGCATCGCCTCGAAGAACTCGTCGGCGCCGAGTAGTGAGCATGAGATGTTCGTGCACACCCATACGTCGTTGCGCGGCTTGGGGACGGTCGAGAACATGTCGTAGAACGTCGCCACGGAGGCCAGATAGGCCGGGGTGAGCGCCATCACCGAAGCCACCTCGTCGATCGCCTGCGGCGAGCACCAGCCGTACACCTCCTGGGCGGCGTGGAGCGCCGGGATCGCGGCCGAGCGACGGTCCGGGTACTTGGCCATCGCCGCCTCGATCGTCTCCTTGAGCGCCGCCGGGATCGGCGTCGTCGCCGGGTCGGGGACGGTCGCCGGCGCTTTGGTGAGATCGACGGCCTCGTCCCAGCCGGGGACGCGCGAGCCGTGGCCGAACCGCGGTACCGACCGCCTGGTTGTGCTCATCGATCGATCCCCCCGAGGATCGGGTCGAGCATCGCGAGCGTCGCGATCAGATCGGCGATGTAGCTGTCCTTGACCATCGGCGCGAGCGCCTGGAGGTTGACGAAGCTCGGGTCGCGCATGTGCACGCGCGCGGGCTTGGCCGACCCGTCGGCTCGGACGAAGCAGCCGAGCTCTCCGCGCGGGCTCTCGATCGGGTAATACGCCTCGCCGGGCGGCACGCGGAAGCCCTCGGTGACGAGCTTGAAGTGGTGGATCAGCGCCTCCATCGACGTCGCGAGCTCGTGGCGGGGCGGGAGCGCGACCTTCCGGTCCGTGGTGATGTGAGGACCCTCGGGCAAGCCGTCAAGCGCCTGCTCGATGATCTTGCACGACTCGTAGAACTCCGCCTGACGGACCCGGTAACGGTCGTAGTTGTCGCCCACGGTCCCGACCGGGATCTTGAAGTCGAAATGGTCGTAGCTCGAGTACGGGTGGGCCTTGCGCAGGTCCCACGGCTCGCCGGCGGCACGCAGCAGCGGACCGGTGACCCCGAGCGAAAGCAGCGTCTCCTTGTCGAGCGGGCAGGTGCCGAGAAGTCGCTCGACCACGATCTGGTTCTTCTCGAGCATGTCGGCGTATTGGTCCGCGCGCCCGGGCATGATCTTGAGGAACTCGCGCAGCTTCTGCTCGAAGCCGTGGGGGATGTCCTCCATCACTCCGCCGACCTGGAAATAGCGCGTGTGCATCCGCTGCCCGGACGACATCTCGAACAGGTCGAGCACGAGTTCACGCTCTCGGAACGCGTACCAGAACATCGAGATCGCCCCGAGGTCGAGCGCGCTCGTGCCGAGCCAGACCAGATGCGACGCGATCCGATTGAGCTCGAGGTGGATCACCCGCAGGTACTGAGCGCGCGGCGGCACCTCGATGTCGAGCAGCTCCTCGACGGCGCCGCAAAACGCCATCGCGTTGAAGTAGTAGCTCAGGTAATCCATCCGCTCGACCACCGGGATCACCTTCCAGTAGGCCTTGTCCTCGGCGGTCTTCTCGATCCCGGTGTGGACGTAGCCGATGATCGGCTTGATGTCGCGAACGACCTCGCCCTCGAGCGTCGTGAGCAGCCGCAGCACGCCGTGCGTCGACGGGTGGTGGGGCCCGATGTTGAGCGTCAGCAGCTCGTGGGTCTCGCCCATCCCCGCCGGCGAGCTCGACAGCGTGATCGATTCCTCGCGCTTGCGGTAATCCTCGGGGCTGAGCGCGACCTGGACTTCCCCCGTGCCTGGACCCGTGGCGGTCACTGGTACTTCCCGTAGTTCTGCTCTTCGTTGTAGGTGAACAGGACCGGCTCTCCGCCGATCGGGAAGTCGCGGCGCTGCGGGAAGCCCCTCGTAGTCCTCGGGCATCAGGATCCGGCGCATGTCGGGATGGCCCTCGAACATCACGCCGAACATGTCGTAGACCTCGCGCTCGGGGAAGTCCGCGCCCGGGAACATGTCGATGACCGAATCGATCCGGGGATCCTCGGTCGAGACCCTGGCCTTGACCGAGATCCGGTCGACGCGCCGGCGGTCGAGCATCTCGTAGAGGACGCCGAGGCGCGGCTCGTGCGGGTAGTAGTCGACGCCGTGGAGGCTCGCGAGCATCAGGTAGCCCTTACCGCGCAGATGCTCGAGCACGGCCTTGACCCGGATCGGGTTGACGACGAGCACGGCCCGGCCGCGGTGGAACTCGGTGTCGAGGATGCTGTCGCTGTGCGCGTCGCGGAGCTCCTGGGCCGTCAGCTCGAGCTCCGTGGCGTCAGGCACCCGACGTGTCTCCGGGCTTGAACACGCTGATGTCGGCGCTGTTGATCGGTGCCGCGCCGGGAATCAGCTCCTCGGTGCCCTCGGCCTCGTACCGATGGCGCCAACCGTCGGGGCTGTGTCCGTGGATCTTGTCGCGGAGCCTCAGGATCCCGTGCATCAGCGCCTCCGGGCGGGGCGGGCAGCCCGGCACGTGCACGTCGATCGGCATGAACTTGTCCGAGGGCACGAGTGCGTAGTTGTTGAAGACCCCCATCGACGAGCAGCAGGCGCCCATCGAGATCGCCCACTTGGGCTCGAGCATCTGGTCCCAGATACGCCGGATCACCGGCGCCATCTTGATCGAAACCCGGCCGGACAGGATGATCAGGTCCGCCTGCCGAGGTGAGGCCCGGAACGCCTCGAAGCCGAAGCGCGCGATATCGACCCGCGCCGCCACGATGTGGATCTGCTCGATCGCACAGCAGGCGAGCCCGAACGTGAGCGGGTACATGGAGTTCCCCTGTGCCCACGCGACGGCCTTGTCGACCGTCGTCGTCAGCACGCGCTCCTCGACGTAGCGCTCGAGCTGCTCGTCGTCCATGCCACGCAGCATGTCCCGGGCCTTCAGCTGGCGGACGCGGAGGTCGCTGATCGGCTCGCGCCTTATTTCCATTCGAGCGCTCCCCGGCGCCAGACGTAGACGAACGCGATCATCAGCAGCGCCACGAACGTCACGGTCTCGAACATCGCGAAGCTCCCGAACGCGCGCAGCTGGACCGCGATCGGGTAGAGGAAGATGACCTCGATGTCGAACAGGATGAACAGCATCGCTATCAGGTAGAAGCTGATCCCGAAGCGGAAGCCGCGCTGGACCTCGGAGGGGAGCCCGCATTCGTATGGCTCCACCTTGAAGCGATTCGGGACTCGGCGGGAGACCAGCAGGTTGAGCGTGCCGAACAGCAGGCCGATCGCCGATCCCAGGATCAGGAAAACGATCGCAGGCAGATAATCGCGAAGCACGGCTGCCCGTTATATCACCGCTGGTGTGGACCTTGTAACACTGTGTTACTTAGTGATGATTGCGGCTAACTGATCGGTAACAATGAAGCAGGTTCACCTCGTCCTCGGCGTCATCACGATCGTCCTCTCGGGGGCCGCGGCGCTGTGGGGCGCGTGGTGCTGGTGGCGGATACAAAACAGCCGGTGGTTCTGGTGGCTGCTGCGTGCCTCCCAGGCGGCGATCGTGGTCGAGGCCGCGCTCGGGGGGGTGCTCCTGCTCTTCGGCCACAAGTCCCCGGGTCTGCACACCCTCTACGGGGTGCTGCCGCTGTTCGTTTCGTTCGTCGCCGAGCAGCTCCGGGTCTCGACCGCGCAGATGGTGCTCGACAAGGAGGGCTTCGAGTCCGCCCACGCCGTCGGCGAGCTGCCCGAGGCCGAGCAGCGGGCGGTCGTGGTCACGATCATCCGGCGCGAGCTGGGGGTGATGGCGCTGGCGGCGCTCGTGAACACGCTGCTCCTCGCCCGGGCCGCGATGACGCACTAGGGGCGGGTTTAGGGGCCGCCTTCGGCGGCATCCGTGGGGCCGTGTGCCCCGTCCGGACGGGGTTGCATGGCCCCAGGGACGCCGAGCGCAGCGAGGCCCTCAGCCTTCCGCCCGCAGCTCGCTCTGGGCTCGCCCGGCACTCAGGACATGCAAAACCTGACAATTCATCACCAAGCGGCCGACGACGTCAGCTTACGCATGCCCCACATGCATGCTCTGGCACGGTTGGCATAGAGCGCGCCCATTGTCAGGATATGCAGGTAGTTCCGCGTGTGTGGGCGGTCGGCAGCCGAAGCGTTAGCGCTCGGCCACCAGGCCCACATCGTGGTAGCGCCCGCCGTACCAGAGCAGCGGGTCGCCGTCGCCGAGGCCCATCGACATCACCTCGCCGATCGCGATCGTGTGATCCCCGCCGGCGATCAGCTCGCGCAGTGAGCACGCGACCCACGACAGCGCGCCCTCGATGATCGGGACGCCGTCCTCGAAACGATGCGCGACGCCCTCGAGCTTCTCCGATTCGGGCAGCTTGGAGGCGAACACCTCGGCGAGCTCCTCCTGGCGGGAGCTGAGCACGTTGACGCCGAAGCGGCCGGCTTCGCGGACGATCGGAAGCGTGCGGGCATTGTTCTTGAAGCACACGAGCGCGAGCATCGGGTCGAGCGACAGCGAGCACAGCGCGTTGGCGGTCATGCCGCCCGAGGCGCCCGGTGTGGCGCCGGTCACGACCGCGACGCCCGTCGCGAACCGTCCGAAAACCTCGCGAAACAGCTCCCGATCGGGCTCGACGACCATCGCCGTCTCGTTATAGCGATCGTTCGCGTGACCCGGCGCCGGCCCCTCTTGGTTGCCGCCGTGGGGACGATCGCGACTTTGGGGGTTGGTCAGAGCGAACGTCTTCAGGCCGGCGCCGGGATGGGCAGAGCTTCGGCGCAGGGGCCGTGGCTCCTGCTCCTTTCGTATCATCCGCCCCGAATGAGCCGACCCGCCAAGGTCCTCCTGTTGGGCGCGTTGCTCGCGTCAGTGGCTCTGTCGACCGCATGCGGGACGCAGACGATCTCCGTTCCGAAGTCACAACCGGTGCTCTACCAGGGCGCGGTGCTGTTCAACCAGCGTTGCTCTGGGTGCCACACGCTGTCCTTCGCGGCCACGCACGGCTCCGCCCAGAACGTGCGCACGGCTCAGGAGAACAACGGCCCGAACTTCGACGTCCGCTGCGAGCGGCCGGTGGCGCGGGTCCTGTATGCGATTCAGAACGGTGGCTTCTCGGGGGAGATCATGCCGCAGAACATCGTCGTCGGCGCGCAGGCGCTGGCGGTTGCACAGTTCGTCGCGACGTACGCCGGCCGATCCGCGCCGAAGATACCCGGGGTCGTGCCGTGCCAGCAGGTCCCGATTGGGTCTGTCGCCGCCGCGCTCGCCGGGTCGTCCGCACCGACCGGGTCGCCCGGGACCGTTACCGGGAACAGCACTGCGACCACCCCTGCGTCCCCCTAGCGCCCGCACGCGCCCGGCTGCGCATGCTTGACATCCAGCTGATCCGACGCGATCCGGACGCGGTCCGCGGGGCGCTCCGCCGCCGCGGCGAGGCAGCGGCGGCCGCGGTCGACCGGTTGCTCGAGCTCGATCGGCGCTGGCGCGCGGCCACGACCGAGCTCGAGGAGCTGCGGGCCGAGCAGAACCGCGCCAGCAAGGGCCGCGAGGGTCCGCCGACGCCCGAGGAGCGCGAGCAGCTCGCGTCGCTCGCCGCGCGCGGCCGGGAGCTGAGCGACGAGGAGACCGCGGTGCGCGCCGAACGGGACGGCGTGCTCGCGGCGCTGCCGAACCTGCCCGCCGAGGACGCCCCCGATGAGGACACGGTCCTGTACGAGGTCGGGGAGGCCGGCGCCACCGGCAAGGACCACCTCGAGCTCGCCGGCGACCGGATCGACATGGAGCGCGGGGCGCGGCTGTCAGGGTCGCGATTCGCCTACCTGCGCGGCGACCTCGTGATGCTCGAGTTCGCGCTCGTCCGGTTTGCGCTCGAGAAGCTGCGGCGCGAGGGGTTCGAGCCGGTCGTCCCGCCGGTCCTCGTCCGCGAGCGCGCGCTGTACGGAACCGGCTTCCTCCCCGACACCGAGCAGCAGATCTACCGGCTGCCCGACGACGACCTGTACCTGGTCGGCACCTCGGAGGTCGCGCTGGCGTCGCTGCACGACGACGAGATCCTCGCCGAGGCCGACCTGCCGCTCCGCTACGCCGGGTTCTCGACCTGCTTCCGGCGCGAGGCGGGCGCCGCCGGCAAGGACACGCGCGGGATCTTCCGCGTGCACCAGTTCGACAAGGTCGAGATGTTCTGCTTCGTCGCGCCGGCCGAGGCGGCCGCGGAGCACGAGCGCCTGCTGGCGATCGAGGAGTCGATCCTCGGCGAGCTCGGGATCCCGTACCGAGTGGTCGCGATCGCGGTCGACGAGCTCGGCGCCTCGGCGGCCAAGAAGTACGACTGCGAGGCGTGGCTGCCGGGCCAGGGCCGCTACCGAGAGCTGACCTCGTGCTCGAACACGACCGACTATCAGGCCCGGCGCCTCGACATCCGCTACCGGCCCACCGACGGGAGGCCCGAGCACGTGCAGACGCTGAACGGCACCGCGGTGGCGGTCGGGCGCACGATCATCGCGCTGCTCGAGAACGGCCAGCAGGACGACGGCTCGGTGCGCCTGCCGGCGTCGCTCGTCGCCTACGGCGCGCCCGAGGTGCTGCCGCCGGCGGCGTGAGGTCGCGCCTGGCCCGGGTCGGTGGGACGGCGGCGGGGGCGGGGGGCGGGGAGCTAGTTCACGACGCGAAGCGCGCGCGCCGACTGGTCCTCGAGGACCACCAGCGCAGCACGCGGGGGCCCGCACGAGGCGACCCGCGCCCGGAGCCGCACGCCGAACGTGTTCCACGGCCGCACGAACGCGCTCATCGGCTCGTCGGCGCCCGCGGCGGCCTCGGCGAGGGCGGCGGCGAACCGGGCGGGCCGGCCCGCCTCGGCGTCGGCGGGAATCAGCAACTGGACCACGGGGCGGTTCACGGCGCTGTCCTCGGTGACCCCGAGCAGCGTCTCCGCTCGCCACGACATCGCCTGGACGAGCAGCGAGCTGTCGATCACCAGGAACGCGTCCCGGTGGCTGGGAACGATGTCCGCGCGCGCCTCGAGCATCACCCCGAGGCCGCACGACCGACAGACGCGGGCCAGCGGCGCCGGCGGCTGCTCGCCGTGCGAGGCGGCGGCGCAATGGCCGCAGAACCAGCCGAACTCAACAGGCTCGGCGACCGCCGGCTGTACGAGTCTCAGTGCTGGACGTAGGTCTGTTGTTCCCCTCATTGCCCCTGTACGGATGTTAACTCGTCATTTGACGTAACGGAAGCGCCCGCCGAAGAATTGTGCAAGTTGTAGATTCCGTCGACCGGGTTTGGGCCGGGCGTGAGCTCGGACCCGGTCGCCTCGACGGATGACCGGTCTCGGCGCGCGCGCGCAACAGCGAATCGGACCGCGCGAAATGGCGAGTTGACGAGGTACGTGGGCCCATTGACTGCTTTCTCGACCGTTACCCACGGTATCGCAGCCATTGTCACCAAAACCCCCCGGTTGGGGGGGCACACCGGTTCGAACTGCCGGTTCGGGTAGGTTCGCCCGCTCGTCCGGACTCGCGGTGACGCTAAGCGGAGAGGGGGGGATTCGAACCCCCGAACGAGGTCAACCCCCGTTACGCGATTTCCAGTCGCGCCCGTTCAACCGCTCCGGCACCTCTCCGTTCGGCCCGGCGAAGCGTACCGCCCGCGGTGTTGTGGCGGTGCCGGGGACCGAGGCTCGCGGGCGCCCTCAGATGACCCAGACGCCGTCCCGCAGCAGCGGCACCTCGGCTCCACCGGGTGCGATCCCGGTGACAGCGACCTCGTTCGAGCCGATCATGAAGTCGATGTGGATCTCGCTGTGGTTGATCCGCTCCTGATCGGCGCTGTCGAGCACCGTGAAATCGAGCCCCTCCCCGAGTGCGATGTGGCTCGCGGCGTTCTCGTCCAGCAGGGTGTCGAAGAACACCGTCTCGAGGCTGCCGATCCGGCTGTCGCGATCGACGAGCGCAACCTCCCCGAGACGGGCGGCGCCCGGATCGCGCTTCGACAGCGCGTTCAGCGTCTCCGCCCCGTGGTCGGCGTCGATCTCGACGGCGACGCCGCCCTCGAACCGCACGCGCAGGCCGGTGATCATCACCCCGGACACGAACAGCGGCTTGGTCGAGCGCACGTAGCCGTCGACCCGGGCGGGATCGGGGGTGGTGAACACCTCCTCGGTCGGGAGGTTAGGGGCGTGAACGATGCCGTCGACGGTCGTGATGCGCGCGCAGTGCCACCGGCAAGAGGGCAGCAGGCCGACGGTGAGGTCGGTCCCGGTCCCCTCGAAGCGCACCGCTTCCAGGCGGATCTCGTCGAGTTTGCGGGCGACCGCCATCAGGCGGTCCATCCGCTGCTCCCACGCGGCCACCGGATCGTCTTCGTCGATCCGGCAGACATGCGCGACGTCATTCCAGAGCCGCTCGAGCGCGTCGGCCCGCGGAAGCTCGGGGTGGACAAGCTCGGCCCACGCCTCGGTTGGGCAGGGCGCGGCCGTCCAGTTCGTGGTCCTCTGGTTGACGATCTCGATCGACTCCCGCAACCGCGGCAGCAGGTCCTTGCCCAGCACTGCCGGGTCGACTCCGTCCATGATGTGGGGGGCGACCGGGCCCGTGAGCGCGATCAACGCACACCGGTTCTCGCCGAGCGCGCGCATCCGCTCTCCGTACCAGGGGGGCACGAACCCGAGCGTCTCGGGTCCGGCGTTCAGGGCGCGGATGCGCTTGAGATGGATGTCGAACACGTTCAGGTCGACGAACTTGGCGCCGGCCTCGTAGGCGGCCTGCGCGATCGCCCGCGTGAGCGGCTCCTTCCCGGGCTCGGAGCCGAGGCTCACGATCTGACCGGGTTGCACGTTCGCGCCGAAGCGGACGATCAGCTCGGCGAGCGCGCGGATCTTGTCGGTGGTGTCGGCACCCATGACCGTGGAGGATGCCACCGGTTCGCCGTGCACGCATCGACAACCATCGGCGCCCGTACCGGCATGCAGCTGGCCCCGTGCGAAGCGTAGAGTCGATCCGGTGGCGAGAGCATTGCGCAATCTCGACGAGCGTCGCGCGGCCGTGCTCGAGTCGCTGTGCGAGGCGATCGTGCCCGGATCGCGCCGCGTCGGCCCGATCGTGTACATCGACGCGATCATGTCGGAGATGCCGGGACCTCAGCGAGAGGCGGTCGAGCAATCGATCGATGCGCTTGCGGACGTGGCGCTCGGGGGAGCCGAGGCGCTGGGGCCGCACGCGCTCACGCCGGCGTTCCAGCTGATTCGGGCGCTCGCGATCGAGGCCTTCTACAGCGACTTCGTCGCCCCGGGCGCGACCGGCCCGAGCGCTTATGAGGAGATCGACTTCCACTCGCCGCTCGCGATGCGGATCAAGAAGGACTGGTCGTATCTGGGGGTGGTCGGGTCATGAGCGAGCGCTTCGAGGTAGTGATCGTCGGCTCGGGTGCCGGCGGCGGCGTAGTCGCCGGCGAGCTCGCCGAGCGCGGCCGTTCGGTATTGCTGCTCGAGGCGGGCGGCCACTGGGTGGCGGCCGACTTCACGCGGTGGGAGAGCCGGGCGGCGCACGACTACTGGTGGCCCCTGAGCTTCGCGTTCCCGGCAGGCGACCCCGGCCTCGGTCCGGTCGTGATGATCAGCGGCCGGTGCGTCGGCGGCAGCACGACGATCAACACGAAGGTGGCGCTGCGCGCCACGCAACGCGAGCTCGACAAGTGGCATGCGGCGACCGGGCTTTGCAACGAGCGCGGCGAGCCGATCTCGTGCGCCGATCTCGACCCCTACTACGACCGCGTGGAGGCCTACCTCGGCGTGCGTGACCGCTCGACCGATTGGGACCTCAAGCGGTGCGTGCAGACCGCCAAGCGCGGGTTCGAGGCCGTCGGCGCGACGCTCGAGCCGGTCCGCGCCTACGTCGACGAGAACTGCGAGCAGTGCGGCTCGTGCCTGCAGGGCTGCCCCACGAACGCCGGCAAGTCGACGATGAACACCTACATCCAGCGCAACTGGCTCTCAGGCGCGCTCGCGGTCAGGCCGAACTCGTTCGTCCAGCGGGTGCTGATCGAGGATCGAGGCGACGGACCCGAGGCGACCGGTGTGGAGTACGTCGACGCATCGGGCGAGACGCACACGGTTGCGGCTGACGTCGTCGTGGTCGCGGCCGGATCGCTCAGGACGCCGCAGGTCCTGATGCGCTCGGAGGTTCCGAACCCGAACGTCGGCAAGCACCTCGGCCTGCACCCCGCGCAGTTCGTGTTCGGTCTGTTCGACGAGCCCCAGGACGCCCACATGGTGGCCCCGATCACCGGCCATTGCTACGACTTCGCGGCCGACGAGGATGGCGGGTTCGCGGTCGAGGCGGCGACCGTCCAGGACCCGATCGGGTTCGCGGCCAGCCTGTGCGACGAGAACGGGCCGATGTGGGGCGCTCCGCTCGTCGAGGCGGCCAGGAAGTACCGCCGCTGGATCGGGCTGCTGAACATGTCAAACGACGACAACAACGGCAGCGTGTCACTCGACGAGAACGGCAACGAGCTGTTCCTGTCGGACTTCCAGCCGAACGAGCTCGAGCGGATCGACAAGGCCCGCGCGTTCTCGACCCGCGTGCTCGAGGCGGCCGGCGCCACACAGATCCTGTGGTCCGGGATCGCCACAACGCACATGCAGGGCAGCTGCCGGATGGGCAGGGATCCCGCCACCTCCGTGGTCGACACCCACGGCCAGTCGCACGAGGTCAAGCGCCTGTACGTCGGTGACAGCTCGACGCACGCGTGCACGCTGTCGGTGAACCCGTCGCTGACGATCATGGCGCTCGGCACTCGTCTCGCCGACTACCTGGACTCGGGAGCCGGCGGCCAGCTGCAGGCAGGCCGGGAGCAGCTCGTGGCATGACCGGTTGGCGATGAGCGACGGGCACGCGATGCGCCCCGCCGAGGGGCTGTTCGCTCCGCCTCGGCGGGTCGACGCGCTCGCCGACCTGCTCGCGAACGTGTGGCAGTTCGGCTACGTGACCACGGATCTGGACCGCGCGATGCAGTTCATGTCCGAGCGCTTCGGCCTCGAGCACTGCCTCCCACTGCCCTCCGACACCGCCACGTTCCTCGCCGGCGACGAGCCGGTCGCGTGGGAGGTGAAGGTCGCGATGGGCTCTCGCGGCGGTCACATCGTCGAGTTGATCGAGCCGGTCGCGGGCTGCATCGACTTTTACACACGGGTCCTGCCGCGGGATGGCTCGTTCGCGGTTCGCCTGCACCACCTGGCGACCTTCATCGAGGGCGGCGAGGACGAGTGGGCGCGGCTCCGGGGGCTGCTGGCGGCCTCCGGCCTGAAGGTCGACTACACCGTGCTGATCCCGGACCGGGTGCGCGCGGGCTACGTCAACACGACCACCGCGCTCGGCCACTGGCTCGAGATCTGCCAGCTCCAGCGCGAGGACATCGAGTTCTTCAGCGCCCTGGTCGCCGACAGCGCCTAACGGGTACCCGCTTGCGTGACGCGGCCCATCAGCGTCATGCTGTCGGGCGTCAGACAACACGGAGGGAGAGCATGAGCGAGCCGATTCTTAGCGGGCTGATGATGGACAACTATCCGCTGTCCCTGACCACCGTCGTAGAGCGCTCAGAGCAGCTCACCGCCGACCGCAAGGTTGTCTCGAGAAGGCCCGACGGGTCGATCCACCGGACCACGATGGGGCAGTGTGCGGCGCGCGCGCGGCGGATCGCCTCAGCGCTCGCCGAGCTCGGAATCGGCGAGGGAGACCGCGTGGGGTCGCTGCTGTGGAACCAGCCCGAGCATCTCGAGCTGTACTACGGCGTGCCGGCGATGGGGGCGGTGATCCACACGCTCAATCCGCGGCTGCATCCCGACGAGCTCGGGTTCATCGCCGGCGACGCCGGGGACCGCGCGATCGTCGTCGACGAGTCGCTGCTGCCGGCATTCGACGCGTTCCGCTCCGCGCACGAGTTCGAGCACGTGATCGTGGTCTCGCAAGGCGGTGACGTCCCCGACGATGCGCTCGACTACGAGTCGCTGATCGAGGCGGCGGAGCCGATGGACTGGCCGGCGCCGCACGAGCGCCGGGCCGCGGCCATCTGCTACACGTCGGGTACGACCGGCCGGCCCAAGGGCGTCCTGTACTCGCACCGAGCGCTCGTGCTGCACTCAATGGGCGCGGCACTGCCCGACGCGATGAACGTCTCGACGCGGGACACGGTTCTGCCAGTCGTCCCGATGTTCCACGCGAACGCCTGGGGAATTCCGTACACCGCGAGCATGGTCGGAGCAGCGCTGGTGCTGCCCGGGCCGCGTCTGGATGCCGAGAGTGTGCTGGACCTGCTGGCCGACGAGCGCGTCACGCTCACCGCGGGCGTGCCGACGGTGTGGATGGCGATGCTGAAGGCGATCGAGACCGAGCCCGATCGTTGGGATCTGAGCTCGCTGAATCGCCTGCTGGTTGGCGGCTCTGCCGTGCCCAAGAGCATGATCGAGGGCTACCAGCGCCACGACCTGTTCATCGTCCAGGGCTGGGGGATGACCGAGACCTCGCCGCTTGCCAGCACCGCGATCGTGCCTCCTGAGCTCGAGGACGCCTCGCCTGAAGACCAGTTCGAGTACCGCGCCCGGGCGGGGACCCCGGCCCCATTCGTGGACATCCGTGCGCGCGGCGACGATGGCGAGCTGATCCCCTGGAACGACGAGGCGATGGGCGAGCTCGAGGTGCGCGGGCCGTGGGTCGCGGCGGCCTACTTCCAGGGAAGCGGCTCCGAGAAGTTCACCGACGACGGCTGGTTCCAGACCGGCGATGTGGTCCGGATCAACCCTCAGGGCTGCCTGCGCATCACCGACCGCACCAAGGACCTCGTCAAGTCCGGCGGTGAGTGGATCTCGTCCGTCGACATGGAGAACCAGCTGATGGGGCACTCGGCCGTGGCCGAGGCGGCGGTGATCGCGATCCCGGACGACCAATGGGGAGAGCGGCCGATGGCGATCGTGGTGCTGAAGGACGGCACGGAGGCCACCGCTGATGACCTGCGCGATCACCTCGCGAAGGGATTCGCTAAATGGCAGCTGCCGGAGCGGATCGAGTTCATCGACGAGATCCCGCGCACCGCCACCGGCAAGTTCAAAAAGACCTCATTGCGTGAGCAATTCGTAAAAGCGGCAGTTTGAGGATCAAGAATTGGTCCTGGTGAGAAAACCAGTATTGGTCCTGCTCGGACACAACTGAACGTACTTACAGCTGCTATACACCGGGTGGTGGTGCCGGCAGAGGAAACCGGAGTAGCTCCTTCGGTGGCCACCGCCGTCGGCGGGGTGGTCGTTGAGGCGCGCGATCTCGAACGCCAGTACGGCGAGGGCGAGACCGCAGTCCAGGCGCTCCGTGGCGTTTCGCTCAGCGTCGAACGCGGTCAACTGGTGGCCGTCATGGGGCCGTCGGGCTCGGGCAAGTCCACGCTGATGCACATCCTCGCGGGCCTCGACAAGCCGACCAGTGGAACGGTGACGATCGCGGGCACCGAGATCACTCACCTCGACGACGCGGACATGACGCATCTGCGCCGGGATCACATCGGCTTCGTCTTCCAGTTCTTCAACCTGCTGCCGATGCTGAGCGCCGAGGAGAACGTGCTGCTGCCGCTGTCGATCGCCGGCGAGAAGCCCGATCAGGAGTGGCTCGAGCAGTTGCTCGCGAAGACCGGGCTGGCCGACCGCCGCCGTCACCGGCCTTCGGAGCTGTCGGGCGGTCAGCAGCAGCGCGTGGCGATCGCGCGGGCGCTGGTGACGAAGCCGACGATCCTGTTCGCCGACGAGCCGACCGGGAATCTCGACTCGAAGACCGGCGGCGAGATCCTCGAGCTGCTTCGCGATTCCGCCCGTGACTACGACCAGACGATCGTGATGGTGACCCACGAGGCACGCGCAGCCGCGATCGCCGATCGTGTTCTGTTCCTCGCGGACGGACTGATTGTCAAGGAGCTCACCGACACGGATGCGGCACAGGTGCTCGAAGTGATGAGCACGCTGCAGTCGTGACCAGGGTCGCGCTCCGAGGCCTACTCGGGCGCAAGCTCCGCGCTGCGTTGACCGCGTTCGCGATCGTGATCGGCGTCGCGATGGTGAGCGGGACATTCGTGTTGACCGACACGATCAAATCGGCGTTCACCACGGTGTTCACCACCGTCTACCAGAACACCGACGCGGTGATCAGTGGCAAGAGCGCGATCTCCTCCAGCAACAACGGCAACGCGCCGACGACGCCGTCTCTGCCGGCTTCGCTATTGACCCGGGTGCGGGCGCTCCCGTCGGTTGGCGCCGCATCGGGAGGGATCTCGGACACCGCCCAGCTGGTCGGCCGGAACGGCAAGGTGATTTCCAGCGGTGGCGCACCCGGCCTGGCCTTCAGTTACTCGCCGGCCGGCAAGCACTTCAATCCGCTCACGCTCACCAGCGGCAGCTTCCCGAGCAGCCCGGACGAGATCGACATCGACGCGTCGACCGCCAACAAGCACGACTACAAGGTCGGCGATGAGATCGGGGTCGTCGCGCGTGGCCCCGTGGAGCGGTTCCGGATCGCCGGAACGGTCCAGATCGGCGGCGTCTCCTCGCTCGGAGGCGCCACGATCTCGGTCTTCACGCTGCCGAAGGCGCAGCAGCTGTTCAACAAGATTGGGAAATACGACTCGATCAGCGTCGCCGCCAAGCAGGGGTACTCGCCCCAGCAGGTCGTGAACCAGATCAAGCCGCTGCTCGGCCCGAGCGCGCAGGTGAAGACCGGTCAGGCCCAGGCCCAGCAGGCGACGAAGGACACGAGCGGGTTCCTCAACATCTTCCAGGACTTCCTGCTCGCGTTCGGCGGCATCGCGCTGTTCGTGGGCAGCTTCGTGATCGCCAACACGCTGTCGATCACGATCGCGCAGCGCACCCGGGAGCTCGCCACGCTCCGCACCCTCGGCGCGACCCGCCGCCAGGTTCTCCGCTCGGTCCTGGTCGAGGCGTTCGTGATCGGGACGCTCGCGTCGATCGTCGGGCTGTTCCTCGGTCTGCTGCTGGCCAAGGCGCTCAACTCGCTGCTGGTGTCGTTCGGGATCAACCTGCCCCAGGCGGCCACCGTGTTCAAGACGCGCACGATCATCATCTCTTTGCTGGTTGGGATCATCATCACGATGCTCGCGGCCTTGCGGCCGGCGCTCCGCGCGACCCGCGTCCCCCCGATCGCCGCCGCGCGCGAGGGCGCGCTGCTGCCGCCGTCGCGGTGGGCCAAGTTTGGTCCTTATGCCGCGGCAGCGACCGTGATCGGCGCGGTCGTGCTGATGCTCATCGGCCTGCTGTTCACCGGATTGTCGACAGGGCTGCGGCTGCTCGCGGTGGGCGTGGGGGCCGTCGCGCTGTTCATCGGAATCTCGATGCTCGCGCCGAAGCTGGTGCCGCCGCTCGTCAAGGTCCTGGGCTGGCCCGCGACCAAGATCGGCGGGTCGGCGGGCAAGCTCGCCGAGGGCAATTCGGCGCGCAACCCGGCCCGGACCGCCTCGACCGCGTCGGCGCTGATGATCGGCCTCGCGCTGGTGACGCTCGTCGCGGTGCTGGCGGCGGGGCTGCGGACCGGATTCAAGAACTCGGTCGACAACGCATTCATCGCCAACTACGCGATCACCGCCACGAACAACTTCTCGCCGATCAGCCTCTCCTCCGAGCAGGCCGTGCGGAGCGTCCCCGGAGTGACCGCTGTGGTGGGCGTGCGGGCCGGCGCCGGAAAGGCGTTCGGGTCGAACATCAACGTGACGGGTGTCCCCCCGAACGCCAACCAAGCCATCAAAATCGATTGGGCGAAGGGCGGTCCGGGCACTCCGGCGCGGCTCGGGAACGACGGCGCGTTCGTAGACAAGGCCTACGCCAAGGCCCAGCATCTGCAAGTCGGCTCGCCGCTGTCGATGGAGACGCCCACCGGACAGTTCCTCCACCTGAAGCTGATCGGGATCACCAATCCGCCCAAGGCCGCCTCGCCCTATGGCGACATCTCGGTCTCCCAGGCCCTGTTCGATCGTGAGTACCAGAACCCCCAGAACCTGTTCACGTTCGTCAACATGCAGGGCGGCGTCGCTGTGGTCAACACGCAGCGGTTGAACGCTGCCCTTTCCGGGTTCCCCGACGCGAAGCTCCAGACGAAGTCGCAGTTCATCAACAACCAGCTTCAGGGGTTGAGCACGCTGCTCAACCTGCTCTACGTGCTGCTATCGCTGTCAATCGTGGTCAGCCTGTTCGGAATCGTCAACACGCTTGTGCTCACCGTGTTCGAGCGGACACGCGAGCTCGGCATGCTCCGGGCAGTCGGCATGAGCCGGCGTCAGGTGCGGCGGATGATCCGTCATGAGAGCGTCATCACCGCGCTCATCGGCGCGGCGTTCGGGATCCCACTCGGAATCCTGCTGGCGCTGCTGGTCGGCGCCGCGATCGACTTCGGGACGTTCACGATCCCGGTGGGAACGTTGATCGTGTTCGTGATCGCCGCGGTGATCGCCGGCCTGATCGCCGCGATCTGGCCGGCGCGACGCGCCGGCAGGCTCAACGTGCTCGAGGCGCTCTCGTACGAGTAACGGCCGGGCGCAACGCGGGCGCCTCGCTATGGTCGGATCAGCGCGATCGACGAGGTCGCGTGGCCGACGAGCTTGCCGTCGCCGCTGCGGGCGTGGGCCTCGGCGAACCCGACCTGCCGGCCGACGCGGAGCGCTTTGCCGATGATCTCGAGCTCGCCGCTGTCGGACCGCAGCGCGCTCAGGAAGCTGACCTTGATCTCGATCGAGCTGATCGCGACGCCGGCAGGGAGCAGTGATTGGACCGCACAACCACACGCCGAGTCGAGCAGTATGCAGAGCAGGCCGCCGTGGACGATGCCGGCCGGGTTGTAGGTGGATTCGTCGGGCGTGCAACGAAATATCGCCTCGCCGTCACCGACCGAGTGCAGCCGGGCGCCGACCAGGGCGGCGAACGGCGGCTCGGGCACCTTGCCGTCGATGATCGCCTGCAAGTATTCGCGCCCGGGCGCCGAGCGCCCCGCCCCGGCCGAGATCTCCGGGTCGTACCAGCTGACGGTCTTCGCGTGCGGCTCGCCCCACTGGTCCTGCGCGGGCAGCTTCAGCTCAGTCACGCACCGGCCTCGATGTTCTGAAGCCTGACCTGGCCCCGAGCGACCAGCTTGCGGTCATCGGGACGGCGGATCTCGACCTGCCACAGCTGCTGGGTACGCCCCTGGTGAATCGGGATCGCCTCAACCGACAGTCGCCCGGTCTTGTGCGGGCGGACAAAGTCGGTGAGGTTCGAGACGCCGACGGCCTGCATGCCCTGGTCCTTCACCGCCTCGAACGCCCCGGTGGTCGCGAACGTTTCGATCACAGCCGTATACAGCCCTCCGTGCACGAGTCCCCATGGTTGGTGGTGGCGCTCATCGGCGGCGACCGACCCGACCACGCGCGACGGACCGCGCTCGTCGAACTCGATCTCGAGCATGCGCATGAACTCGCTCGCGCCGGTCAGTTGGTCGCGCATCCCCGAGGAGTGCATCAGACATTCTTACTGCCGGCGGCGACGAGCCCAGCGGTCGGGATCGGCGCCGGCTCGGACGCGATCGCCGCCGGCTCGGACGCGATCGCCGCCGGCTCGGACGCGATCGCCGGCACCGGGCGGCGCCGCACGAGCAGCAGGAATCCGACGACGCCTCCGGCGAACGCGAACGCGGCGATCACTATCCATGCGCGCTGATACCCAGCCAGCACCTGAGCCGGCGACTGAGGCGAGCCGAGCACGGCGATCAGGACCGCCACGCCGATCGCAAGTCCGACCTGGCGGAGCATGTTGACCACAGCCGAGCCGGTGGCGAACGACGCCGGCGGCAGCGACGCCGCCGCGGTGGCCATCATCGTCGGCAACGTCAGCCCGACGCCGATCCCGGTCAGCAGTAGTCCGCCGAGCACGTCGCCGACGTAGTCCGGAGCGAGGCCGGCCGCGAGCGCCATCCAGACCATGCCCGCGGCGAAGATCGTCGATCCGGCGGCAATCACTACGCCCGAGCCGACCCGCGCAATCAGCCGGCCCGCGACCAGGAACGAGAACAGCGGCACCATGATCGGCCCCGGGACGATCGAAAGGCCGGTCGTCAGGGCCGACCAGTGCCAGACGTCTTGCGCCCACAGGACCCGGGAGAGCAACATCCCGCCGAACGCGATCGAGAACAGCAGCGCGACCGCCGACGCTCCCGTGAACGGCCGTACGCGGAACAGCGCGCGGTCGATCAGCGGATTGTCGTGGCGTGCGGTGCGTGCGGCGAACAGCGTGAGTAGGACGCAGGCAAGCGCGAGCACCCCGATCGTCCGCGGGTCGCCCCATCCCCAGCTGCCGCCCTCGACCAGTCCGAGCGTGAGCGCGCCGACGCCGCCGGTGATCAGTGCCGCGCTAAGCGCGTCGGGCCAACGGATCGGGTAGCCCGGTACCTCGGGCAGGAGGCGCCAGGCGGCGACCAGCGCAGCGATCCCGATCGGGACGTTCACGAGGAACACCCAACGCCAGCTGGCGGCGACGAGCAGGCCGCCGACGGCCGGGCCGAGCGCCGCCGCGACACCGCCGACCGCGGTCCACGTCCGTACCGCGTTGTGCCGGCGCTCAGCCGGGAACGTGGCCAGGATCAGCCCTAGCGAGGTCGGCGTGAGCAGTGCGGCGCCCGCGGCCTGCAGCACCCGGAACGCGACCAGCATCGGCAAACTGGTCGCCGCGGCGCAGGCCGCCGAGGCCGCGACGAACACCGCGACGCCGAGCATGAAGCCGCGCTCGCGGCGATATCGGTCGGCGAGCCGGCCAAACAGCACGAGCAGCGACGCGTACACAATCGCATAGCCGTTCAGGACCCACGAGAGCCCGTCGAGGCCGGTGGCGCCAAAGCTCCGCGACATCTGCGGGAGCGCCACGTTGACGATGAACAGGTCGAGGCTCGCCAGCACGACGCCGGCGCAGACGATCACAAGGACGAGGTTCGGGGAGGTTCGTGATCGGCGATCCAATCGCCGATCGCGGCCGGACGGCTGACTTAGAGAGGGCATAGTCAGGCATCCTAGCAACGCTGGCTTATGGAGTCAAAAGTCAGCTATCATGTCTGCCATGTCCGCGATGTCCACACCCGTACCGACCACCGTCCGCCTGACCGGCACGCTCGATCCCCGCGAGGGATGGAAGGCCGACCGCTGCACGATCGCCAAGTCGCTCGAGGTGCTGAGCACCCGCTCGGCGCTGCTGATCCTGCGCGAGGCCTTCTACGGCACGACCCGCTTCGATGACTTCGCCGAGCGCGTCGGGATCAGCGAGCCCGCGACCGCCGCGCGGCTGCGCGAGCTCGTCGATGACGGGCTGCTCGCGCGCGAGGACTACCGCGAGTCCGGCCAGCGCACCCGCCAGCAGTACCGCCTCACCGACAAGGGCGCCGAGCTGTTCCCGGTGCTGGTCGCGCTGATGCAGTGGGGTGACCGCTGGCTCGACGACCGCGGCGGGCCGATCGAGCTGCTCCACGGCGACTGCGGCGAGACGGTCGGCGTCGAGGTTCGGTGCGCCGGCGGACACCGGGTGCAGACGGGCGAGATCGACGTCGCCCGGCGCCGCTAAGCGCCGGCTCGGGACGCCAGAAAGCTTTGGATCGCCGGCGCCGCGCTGTCGGGCTCGTCGAGCAGGAACAGGTGGCCGGCGCCCTTGACCACCACAAGGCGGCCGTGCGGCAGCGCGTCGGCGAGGTACCGGCCGTTGGCCAGCGGCACGACCGGATCGCGGTCGCCGTGGACGACGAGCGTCTCGTGGCGGACGTCTCCGAGCCAGGCATGGCTGCTCCAGCCCGACAGCGCGTACAGCTGGTAGAGGTATCCCAGCGCCGTCGGCGGCCGGGCCAGGCGCTCATCGATGCCGGCGTGGAGCGCGGCTCTGTCGCGCGCGGTTCGTCCGCCGGCGATGATCGGCAGGATCAGTTCGGCGAGCTGCCGGTTCCAGTAGCGCGCGGGCGTGAGCATCAGCGCCGCCACGATCGGGTTGGGAGGAATGCTCGGTAGGCCCGGGGTGGTGGCGCACAGCACCAGCCGCCCGACCCGGTCGGGCGAGCGATGGGCCAGCTCCTGCGCGACGACGCCCCCGAGCGAATAGCCGAGCACGTCGAGCGCGGCGTATCCGAAGTGGTCGAGCAGCTCCGCCACCAGCCGTGCCAGCCGCGGCATCCGCATCGGCCAGCCCGGCCGCGCCGATCCGCCCGTGCCCGGGAGATCGAACGCGATCAACTCGCGGTCGGCGCCGAGCTCGCCGGCGAGCGGCTGCCACATCTCGAGGTTCGCTCCGAGTCCGTTGATCAGCAGCAGCGGCGAGCCGTGACCGCTGCGTGCGACCCGCAGCGCCGGCACCGCCGGCGTCCGCACGAACTCCACGGTCGCTCCGGGCCAGGGAGGCGAATGGTCGCGAGCGTCCCTGCCGTCGATGAGTAGATTCCCCGCCAGAGCGGGGAATATATGGCCCCGCGCCGATCGAAGGGCCGGTCGCGGGTCGCGTCGGGAGCGGTTGCAGGGGCTGCGGCCGGTTGCCGGGGGATGCGGCCGGTTGCCGGGGGCGGTTCTAGCAGGAGGTCCGGGCCTTATGCAGGGGCGCCGGCGCTGATCACTCAGGCCGGAGCGATTTCCCGCCCGAGTGGGACAGCCGCCCGGCCCGACCGCCCGAGTGGGACAGCGGCCCGGCCCGACCGCCCGATCGCGGCGCCGGCGTCAGTTGCCGCTCTCGAACTTGAACGAGATCGCGAGGCGCACCCGGTAGTTGACGAGCGACCCGTTCTCGATCGTCACGTCCTCACGCACGACCTCGGCGATCCGGAGATCGCGGACCGTCTTGGCGGCGGTCTCCACCGCGTTGCGCGCCGCGGCTTCCCACGAGTCGCTGCTGACGCCGATCACTTCGGTGACGCGGTAGACGCTGTCTGCCATTGAAGCTCCCCTCGATTGATGGTGGTCGTCGACTGCGGTCCGGCGGTGGCCCGAGCCTACAGCCGCGAGGTGTGTGGGACCACCCCTAGGGGGTCTTGGTTCCGACCGGCGCGCGCGCGAGACTTCCAACAAGCAAAGCGCTCTTCGGGACGAACGGCACCAGGCAGGCAAACCCACGCTGACCGCGTGGAGGAACGCTACGGCGTGAACTCTGGCCGATCGCCCCGGGAGCGTCTAGGACCCGCCGGCCACGACCAGCCGCGCGCCGCGGTGATCCGTGGTGCCGGCGCTCGCGCGCGACGCGGCCGCTTGCAACGCCCCGATCACGGCCCGCAGCGCGGGGTGCTCCTCGGCGCCGCGCCGGCATGCGATGAACAGATGCCGGCAGGGCGGGTCGCCGGCGATCGGGCGGATCGCGACTCCGGGAGGCGGCTCGTGCTGGGCGAGTCGCGGCACGCACGCGACTCCGAGTCCCGCGCCGACGAGGGCCATCACGGCGGTCCAGTCGGCTGAGCGGTGCGCGACCGCAGGTGAGAAGCCGGCCGCTGCGCAGCCGACGCGGATCACGTCCTCGCACGACCAGCCGCGGGGCGGCGCCACGAACGGCTCGGAGGCGAGCGCGGCGAGCGGAACCGCCGACTCGCGCGCGAGCCGGTGATCGCCGGGGAGCGCTACGTCCAGCAGATCGCGCATCAGCGGCGTCCGGGTGAAGCGCTTGTCGTCGTGGCGCGGTGCACTGTGAGACTCCATCGAGATCGCCAGCTCGAGCTCGCCCCGAGCGAGTAGATGGAACACCTCGGGGCTCTCGAGATCCTGTACGGCCAGCTCGACCCCCGGCGCCCGCTCACGCAGCAGCCCGACGGCGGGGACGACGAGCCCGACGATCCCGGTCGCGAACGACCCGATCCGGACGCGGCCGCGTTCGCCGCCGGCGAGTGCGGCGAGCGTCGCGTCCATCCGTTCGAGCTCGCTACCCGCCGAGCATTCTCCGAGCCGGTGTGGTTCGATCGGCGGATGGCAACTGAGCAGCCGATCGCGATCGCGCGGCCGGTCGGGGTCGATCTCGACTGGCGTCCGGCGGCGCTGCCGGCGCGGACCGAGCTCGGGGGCACGCACGTGGTGCTGCGGCCGCTCGAGGCGAACCGCGACGCCGAGTCGCTGTATGCGCAGTCGCATCCGCCGGCAGCGGATCCGGGCATGTGGACTTATCTCCCGTACGGCCCGTACCGCGACCCGGGCGATCTTCGGGACGCGCTCCGGAGCTTCCAGACATCTGAGGATCCGCTGTTCTTCACGCTGCTGCCGCGCTCAGACCAGCCCGCCGGCGTCGCCTCCTACCTGCGGATGACGCCCGAGCACGGCGTGATCGAGATCGGGCACATCTGGTTCGGTGCGTCGCTGCGCCAGACGACGGCGGCGACCGAGGCGATCTACGTGCTCGCTGCGCATGCGTTCGACGATCTCGGCTATCGCCGGCTCGAATGGAAGTGCGACTCGCTGAACGAGGCTTCGCGCCGGGCGGCCGAGCGCTTCGGGTTTCGCTTTGAGGGCGTGTTCCGCCATCACATGGTGGTCAAGTGGCACAACCGCGATACCGCCTGGTTCGCGATCACCGACGACGAGTGGCCGGCTGTGCGTGCCGGCTTCCGGGCGTGGCTCGACCCGGCGAACCTGGACGAGAAAGGGCGCCAGCGCCACGGCCTCGGCGAGATGATCGCCGGCTCCCGGGCCCGGGCGAGTGCCGCTCGCTCCCACGAGAGGCAGCGATGAATGTTGTCGGCGACCGGAGTCGTAGGGGCATGAACTCCGTTAGATGCCATATATCGATATCGCTCGACGGCTTCGTCGCCGGGCCGAACCAGAGCGTCGAGAACCCGATCGGCGAGGGCGGATTGCGCCTCCACCAGTGGTTGTTCAACAACGCCGGCTGGCGCCGGCAGCACGGACTCGACGGCGGCGAAGCGAGTGCCGACTCGGACGTCATCGACGAGGTCGTCGCCGAAGTCGGCGCCTACATCATGGGCCGCAAGATGTTCGGCGGCGGCGACGGGCCGTGGGATCAAACCTGGACGGGCTGGTGGGGCGAGAACCCGCCCTTCGACGTGCCGGTGTTCGTGCTCACCCACCACCCTCGGGAGTCGCTGCCGATGCAGGGCGGCACCACGTTCACGTTCGTCACCGAGGGGATCGAAGCGGCTCTCGATCAGGCCCGTGCGGCCGCCGGCGACAAGGATGTGATGATCGCCGGTGGCGCGAGCGCGGCGCAGCAGTATCTGGCCGCCGGTCTGCTCGACGAGCTGTACCTGCACGTCGTCCCGATCCTCCTGGGCGCCGGCGAGCGTCTGCTCGAGAACGTCGGCGATCCCAAGTTGGAGCCGGTCAAGGTCGTCGCCTCGCCGGCGGTGACCCACGTAAAGTACCGCGTGGTCTCCTAACCGCGGCGTCGCGGAACGCGTCGGCGGCTGACATCGGCCAAGCGCCGAGCGCGGTACGTTGGGTGAATGGAGACGAACCCGGGGTTGACCGTGCGGGGCCTCAGCCGGAGCTACGGCGGCTTCGAGGCGCTGCGGGATCTCGAGCTTGAGGTCCGCCCGGGGGAGTGCGTGGCGATCGTCGGTCACAACGGCTCGGGCAAGACCACCGCGGTCCGGACGATCGCCGGCCTGCTCGAGCCCACCGCCGGGCTCGTGGAGGTGGCGGGCTCGCCCGTCCACGACGAGCCGGCCGCAATCGAGGCTCGGGCGGCGATGGCGGTCGTCCCCGACACGCCTTCGTTGTATCCGGATCTGACGGTTCACGAGCACCTCGAGCTGGTCGCAGTCGCCCATGGTGTGGCCGGGGATGATCTCGACGCGCGGATCGACCTGTTGCTGAGTCGCCTCGGCCTCGGGGACAAGCGCGACGCGCGGCCTGGCGAGCTCTCGCGGGGGATGCGACAGAAGGTCCAGCTCGCCTGCGCGCTCGTCCGCCCGCACCGCCTGCTGGTGCTGGACGAGCCGGTGGTGGGCCTCGATCCGTCCTCGCAGCTGACGCTGAAAGAGCTGCTGCTCGAGGCCAAGCGCGCCGGCGTGGCCGTGATGCTGACCACGCATCAGCTCGAGTTCGCACGCGGGATCGCCGACCGGGCCGTGGTGCTCAGCGACGGGGTCGTCGTCGCCGACGGTCCGTATAACGAGGTCATCGACGGCGAGGCGATCGATCGCCTCGGGCCGCCGTGACCGTTGGCGCTCTAACCGATTCGCGCGACCGCGCTCGGGCGACGCGCGCGTTCCTGCGATCCCGGCGGACGCGGTTCAGGCCGACCGCGTACCAGATCTACACGACGCTGGTGGTCGGAGCGATCGCGGGAGCGCTCGGCGGCCACGCCGTCTCGACGCTGATCGGCGGCAGCCTCGATGCGCACAGGCTGCTCGTATTCGGGCCGGTCGCGCTCATGCTCGTACTCCTGACCGCGCTCCGGTTCGGCACGTGGCAGGGCCCGGTCGGCTTCTCGACGGCTGACGTCAGCTTCCTGCTCACAGCGCCGATCGCGATCGCGGCGCTGGTGCGACCGAAGCTCGATCACAGTCTGTGGCTCGGAGCAGCCGTCGGCGCGATCGTCGCCGGCGTCGCGCTCCTGCTCACGGCCGTCGGCGGCGCAAGCATCGGCCTCGCCCGACCGTTTGGGGCTGTCGCGGACCTCACGGCGTTCGCGGTGCTGGCGGTCGCCGCCAGCTGGCTCGTCGAGTCCTCGCGAACAGCCGCCGGGCTCGTGCGCCGCGCGAGCCCCGTTGTGCTCGTGGCCGGCGCCGCTCTGCTCGCGGTCAGCGCGACCCCGCTCGGCCGCTCGATCGGTATCTGGTCAGGCCCGTGGGGCTGGGCGGTCGCCCCGCTCGCGGGCCGCTCGGGCTGGCCGCTCGCCGTTGCTGCGATCCTGATCACGGCCGCGGCCGCGACGATTCTCGCGAGGCGCCGGGCGGGTAGGGCGGGCGCCGAGGTATTCCTGGCCCGGGCACAGACCCGCTCGGGGCTCACCGCCTCGGCGTTCACGCTCGACTACCGGACCGCAGCGCTCACTTATCGCTCGGCGCTGCCGATTCGAGCGATCCGGCTGGGGCGGATTCGGCGCCCCCGGCACGCCCGTCGCGTGATCCTGTGGCGCGACGCGCTCGCGATGATCCGGGAGCCGGCCCGGCTCGGCTGGGGAACGCTGTTCGCGGCCGCGGCCGTCGTCGAGGCGCTCACCCATCCGGGACGCGCGCTGCCGGCCGGGGTCGCCGCGCTGGCCCTCTACTTCGCCGCGAGCCTGTTGTCCGAGCCGCTACGGATCGATGTCGACACTCCCGACACCGGCGCACTGCTGCTGTCGTGGCCGTTCGCTCGCCTGCTGATCGCCCATTGCGCGCTCCCGATCTTCGTCCTGAGCGCGGTCGCCGCGACCGCGATCGTCGGCACCGTGGTGGCGGGCGCTGCCGGCGTCGCCGCGCTCGCCCTCATCCCGACGGTGCTCGTGCCGATCCTCGCCACCGCGGTTCTGTGCGCGGCGCTCGCGGCTCGCCGGGGCGGGCGGGTCGATGAGAACCTGCTCGGGCGGCTTCTGATCCTCGACGCATCTAACCCCGGAAACGCGGCCATTGCCGTCCTGTGGCTGATTCCCTGGCTGCTCGCCGCGGTCGTCGTGATCGGGGGAGCGCTCGTGATCCTCGGCCACGGCGCCGCGGGGCACGGCTCGGTGATTCTCGCCGGAGCGCTCGCGGTCGGCCTCGCCGGCGTTGCCACCGCGGTCCTGGTCCGCGTCGCCGGCGAGTCGATCCGGCCTGACCGCTAGGAGCGGTTAGCCGCGTGATCCGGTGGAGCCGCGGCTTGGGTCGACCACTTGAACCCGGCCGGCAGGTTTGCTCCTTGCACGGTGCAGTTAGCCGCGGCCACCGCGATCGCGGCGGCGGCCGCGCGCTCGAGCGCATCCGCGTTGGCGGCGTCGTGCTGGAGGAGCGCGTGGGCGGTCCACCACGTGAGGAAGCCCGCGACGAACGCGTCTCCGGCTCCGATCGTGTCAACGACCTCGACCACCGGCACCCGGACCGATCGTTCGTGGGTCGCCGTGTGGATGCTGACCGGCGCCGGTCCGTCGGTGACGAGCACGGCCGCAGGCCCGAGCTCGAGCAGGCTCCGGGCGGCGTCGAGCCACGGCGAGTCCGGGCGCAGAAGCCGCAGATCGTCGGTAGAGACCTTGACGATGTCGACCTGGCGAAGAATCGTGTCGACCATCTCGCGGTACGCGGTCAGGTCCGTCACCACCCCAGGACGGCAGTTCGGGTCCAGCAGGATCGTCGCGCCCGGCGGCTTCTGCTGGATGAGCGCGGTCTGGCTCGTCGCGGTCGGCTCGATCAGGAGCGCGAGGCCGCCGAGCGCGAGCGCGGTCGACCCCTCCAGGATCTCTGGGGGAACGTCCGCCGCGCTCAGTTGTGCCGCTGACGTCCCCTGCAGGTAGAACCGGTACTCGGCCGCGCCGAACTCGTCGAGCCTTGCGACCGCGAGCGTGGTCGGGGCGGGCGTGGCGTTGGCGACCGCGATCCGGACGCCGGCGTCCTCCAGCGTGGACCGCAGCTGCTCGCCGAAGCCGTCGTCGGACAGCTTGCCGAGGAACTGGCACTCGCCGCCGAGCCGCGCGATCGTCCGCGCAACGTTGAACGGAGCCCCACCCGGCAGCGCAGTCACCGATCCCGACGCGCTGATGACGATGTCGATCAGAGCCTCGCCCGCGACCGTGATCATGGCTCCGGCTGCTCCTCGAGCCGTTTGGAACCGGTCATGATCGATCCGCTACGCCGAACACGTGCGGCATGTTATGCGCACGGCCGCTAGCGGTTGAGCAGCCCCGCCTCGTCGGCAGTCAGACCGGGCGAGTCGCATCGCGCGTAGTCGCACACGTACGGCCGGCCGACCGAGTCGACGTGGAAATGGACATCGTGCTGAGCCGTAGCCGGGACGACGCGCCGCAGGGCTCGATTGACGGAAGCTGCGATTCGGGAAGTCATGCTTTCTCCTTATGCTCGCTGGACTTGCGGGAGCCGTATGCCCCTCACAAGCTAGACTTGAACGCATCTTGCATACCAGCTGTCTCCCAAGTGTATCGACCCGTGGGCGCAGACCTTCACTCTCGCGCTGAAGACCCCGCGATATCGGCGGGGACGCGGGCCTATCGGTACGTGAAGGAGCGGCTGCTCGACGGCCGCTATCCGGGCGGGGTCCTCCTCAGCGAGAACGAGCTAGCTCGCGAGCTCGGCATCTCCCGGACCCCCGTCCGCCAAGCGTTCGTGCAGCTCGAGGCGGAGGAGCTGCTCGACCTGTACCCGCGGCGCGGCGCGCTCGTCCGGCCGCTCTCGATGTCCGAGGCCGAGGACGTGCTCGAGGCGCGGTTGCTAATCGAGACACACTGCGTCCGGCGCGTCGCCGCGCAAGGCGCCGCGCTGGCGGCGGTGCTGCTGGACGCGATCGCTCGCCAGGAGCGCACGCTCTCCGACGGTGGCGTGGGGTTCACGGTGGCTGATCGAGAGTTCCACCACGCGATCGTCGCCGCCAACCGCAACGCGATCCTGGTCCGCCAGTACGACGCCCTGCGCGACCGCCAGCAGCGGATCACCGCGACGCTGGTCGCGCGCGATCCGGCTCGGGTGGCGCAGTTCATCGCCGAGCATCGCGAGATCGCCGGCGCGATCGAGCGGCGAGACGCCGAGCGGGCGGTGAGCCTCGTCGACGCCCACCTGCGGCACGCCTACGCGCTCGCCCAGCGATCGCGTCTCTGACTGCGCCGCCCGCTCATACGTTCCTGAAGGCCGTGACCGTATCGATCGACTCACCGGATCGGCCGGTACTGCTAGCCCTACCCCGCACGATTCCGGCTGTCCGGCTGTTCAGAGCAGCGAGCGGCCTTCAGGCTTTCGGTCATGTTGAACGGAACCTCACCGGCAGCCCGGGCTGTCGAACTAATCAAGACATACGGGAGCGGCGACGTTGCGGTCCGCGCTCTGGAAGGAGTCAACGTCGCCTTCGAGCGCGGCCGCTTCACCGCGATCATGGGGCCGTCGGGGTCGGGCAAGTCGACGCTGATGCACTGCATGGCCGGGCTCGACGTGGCGACGTCGGGTCACTCGTTCATCGGCGACGACGAGATCGGGCGGCTCGACGACGCGGGGCTGACTCAGTTGCGGCGGGACCGGATCGGGTTCGTGTTCCAGTCGTTCAACCTCGTTTCCACGCTTACGGCCGGGGAAAACATCACTCTGCCCGGCGATCTCGCCGGCACGGAGGTGGACCGGGCCTGGTTCGAGTACCTGGTCGGCCGGCTCGGGATCGCGGATCGGCTGTCACACCGTCCCAGCCAGCTGTCCGGAGGCCAGCAGCAGCGCGTCGCCTGTGCGCGAGCGCTGATCGGTCGGCCGGAGCTCATCTTCGCGGACGAGCCGACCGGCAACCTGGACTCGAATGCCACGGCGGAGGTGCTCGAGTTCCTTCGCCACGCGGTCACGAAGGACGGTCAGTCGATCGTGATGGTCACCCACGACGCGTACGCGGCCGCGTACGCCGATCGGGTCGTGTTCCTCGCCGACGGCGAGGTGGTGGGAGAGCTCACCTCGCCAACCGCCGACAGCGTGCTCGAGCAGATGAAGCAGCTCGGGAGTTGAGATGCGGAGGGTAACCGTCAGCGGACTGCTGGCCCGCAAGTTGCGCCTCGCGCTCACCGCGCTCGCGATCGTCCTCGGGGTGACGTTCGTCACCGGCACGCTGATCCTCGGCGACACGCTCAACAGCACGTTCAACAATCTGATCGGGACTGCGTATCAGCACGTCAGCTTCGAGATCCGGGGCAAGGCGGTCCTCAACGAAAGCGGCGCCGCGGCCGTCCAGGGCACGGCCGACCGCAAGCCGGTCCCTCAGTCGATCGCGAGTGCCGTCAGCCGTCTACCGGGGGTCGCGTTCGTGCACGGCTCGGTCGAGGGCTACGCCCAGTTCCTCGACCGCAACGGAAACGCGATCGGCGGCGGTGGCGGCTCGACGCTCGGGTTCTCGTTCGACCCCAACCGGCAACTGTCTCCGTACCGGCTCGTCGAGGGCAAGGCCCCCGCCACCGCTGATGACGTGGTGATGGACAAGGCGACGGCGACCAAGCACCACTTCGCGGTCGGCGACCGGGTGCTGATGAACCTGCCCGATCGCGCGCAGACGTTCACGATCACCGGGATCGTCACCTTTGGCGCGGACAACAACCTCGCTGGAGTGACACTCGCGGGGTTTGATCTGCAGACCGCGCAGAGGGTGTTCAACTCGCAGGGTCACTACGACACGATCAGCGTGCTGGCAGCGCCGGGGGCGAACAACGTCGACCTTACGCGGGCGATCGACAAGCTCCTCCCGCCGGGCGTCGAGGTGGTCAGCGGCCAGACCGTGGCGAACGAGCTGTCGAACGCGGTCGACAACGAGCTGTCGTTCATCTCCACCGCGCTGCTGATCTTCGCCGCGATCTCGCTGTTCGTCGGCGGGTTCACGATCTTCAACACGTTCTCGATCACCGTCGGCCAGCGGACGCGCGAACTCGCGCTCCTGCGGATCGTCGGAGCCAGCCGCCGGCAGGTGTTCCGGTCGGTGCTCGGCGAAGCCGCGCTGACCGGGCTCGTCGCCTCCGTGATCGGCCTCGGGCTCGGCGTCCTCGCCGCGCTCGGCCTGAAGGCGCTGCTGAAGGCGTTCGGCATCGAGCTGCCGTCGGCGCCGCTGGTGTTCGAGGCGCGGACCGTGGTGGTCGCGATTGCCGTCGGCGTCGGCGTGACTGTGGTCTCCGCGATCATCCCCGCTCGGCGCGCGGTGCGGATCGCGCCGGTTGCGGCGCTCGTCGAGCCGGGCGGCGACGAGGGCGACACCGTGCGGCGGGGGCGCGTGACCGCCGGCATCGCCGTCGCGATCCTCGGACTCGCGGCGGTGCTGGCGGGGCTGGCCGCTCCGACGATCGCTCTGGTGGGCCTCGGCGCGGTGCTGGTGTTCGTCGCGACCGGGATGCTCGTACCGATCGTGGCGCGGCCGCTGTCGAGCGCGCTCGGGCGCCCGCTCGCCTCCCTGCTTGGTACGCCGGGAAGGCTGGGGCGCGAGAACTCGATGCGCAACCCGCGCCGGACCGCGCAGACCGCCGCGGCGCTCATGATCGGGCTGGCGCTCGTGTCGACGATCGCCGTCCTCGGCGCTTCGCTCAGCACTTCGGCCAAGGACAGCGTCGACAGCGCGGTCAGCGCCGACTACATCGTCACCGGCTCGGGCGGTTTCAGCAAATCCGTGGCGCCCGCGGTCTCGCGGCTGCCGGGAGTCACCACGGCGACCACGATCTACCAGGGTCAGTTCGAGTTCAGGGGGGCACTGTCGACGCTCGTCGCCGCGACACCCGCCGATCTCTCAAGGACGGTCACGCTCCACGTCACGGCCGGCAGCGGAGCCCCCGCGATGGCCGCGGGGCAGCTGCTGATCGACACCACGACCGCGAGCGCGGACGCCCTCCACGTCGGTTCGGTGGTGCCGGTCAAGTTCGCCCAGACCGGTGCCTCGACGATGACGATCGGCGGGATTTACAAGCCGAACCCGCTTGTCGGCAGCTTTGTCGTCGGCGATGGTTTCTTCACGACGCACTTCGACAATCCTCTCCCGATCGGCGTGCTGCTGAGCACTGCTCCCGGCGCTCCGGACCTGGGCCCGGCCCTGAACCGCGTGCTGACGCCATACGCAAATGTCGGCTACAAGACCCGAGCTCAGTTCGAGCAGTCCCAGCAGGACAAGATCAACCAGGAGCTCGGGCTGGTCTACGTGCTGCTAGCGCTGGCCGTGCTCGTCGCGCTGATCGGGATCGTCAACACGCTGATGCTGTCGGTGTTCGAGCGCACGCGCGAGATCGGGCTGCTGCGGGCGGTCGGGATGAAGCGCCGGCAGGTGCGCGCGATGATCCGCTCGGAGTCGGTGATCGTCGCGCTGTTCGGCGCCGTGATCGGGATCGTGATCGGAGCGGGACTAGGCATCGCGCTGGCCTCGTCGCTGCGTCAGAACGGCGTCACGAACATCGCGGTTCCGATCCCGAGCTTGATCGGGTTCCTGATCCTGTCCGTGGTGCTCGGTTTGATCGCTGCCACGTGGCCGGCGCGCCGGGCCGCGAACCTTGACGTCCTGGCCGCGATCGCTACCGAGTAGCCGCCTGGGTCAGATACCGCTGGATGGTCGGCGCGATCCTCGCTACCACGTCGTCGATCCTCAGCGACACCAGGAGGCTCGGGTCGAACGAGGCCCGGCCGGCGGGGCCGCCGCTGACCGGAAGCCCCAGGAGCGGGAACACCAGCACGGGAACGGCCACCAGCGGCGGCTTGATCTCGCCCAGCGCGGCGGTCGGCAACGACACGCGGTGGCGGCCGGCGCGGTCCGTAACACCGTCCACTTCGGCGCCCACGACACCGGGGGACACCTGCTGGTTCTGGCCGCGTGGGCGGCCGCCGGAGTCGTGGCGCTGATGGTGGCGACGAGCCTCGCCCGCCGACGGCCCTCAACCGCGAGCGCCCGCGCCGTCGAAGCCCGCGCCTGAGGGGTCGGTCGCGTTGCGTCGCCGGACGGCGCCGACGACGCTAGAAGCCACCGGGAGGATCGGCAACAGGCACGCCTGCAGGGAGTGGTAGATGTCCGGCTTGCCGTACCACGGATGGACCTTAGGCCGGTTGCTCGCATCGAACAGGGGATACCAGCCGCCCCGCTCGTGGTCGATCAGGTGATCGGCGGCGTACTCCCAGAAGGTCCGGTACCACGTCTCGTAGCGCTCGCAGCCGGTCACGCGCAGTAAGTAGGAGCTGGTGGCGATCCCCTCGGCGACCGGCCACCAATAGTGATCGGGATTGGCGGGAGAACCGTTCCAGTCGACCGTGTAGGCGAGCCCCCCATGCTCGGAGTCCCAACCGACGGCGACGCCTCGATCGAATATCGCCTCGGACGCCTCGAGGAACCAGTCGTCGTCGAGGCGGCCCGTGGCGAGCCCGGCGCAGACCACCAGTCGCGCCCACTCCAGGGAATGGCCGACGGTCGCGCCGTAGGGGCGGAACGGGTCGTCGAGGCGATCGCGGTTGTACTCGAGCATCGGTTGCCAGGACAGGTCGTAGTGCTCGGGCAGCAGCCAGCCGTGGGCGCGAGCCTGGCCGTCGATGAACCTCCCCGCCAGCCGGACCGCCCGCTCCGCGAGGTCGGGTCGCTCGCCGACTTCGGCGGCCGCGAGCAGGCTCTCGCACAGATGCATGTTGCTGTTCGCTCCGCGATAGGGCTCGAGCGCCTGCCAGTCACGGTCGTAGGCCTCGGTCGAGGCGGCGCCGTCCTGCTCGGACCAGAAGTGCTCGTCGATCACGGCGACGGCGTCGTCGAACAGGGCGCTCGCGTGAGTGTGGCCCGCGGCGACCGCGCTCGAGGCGGCGAGCAGCACATGAGCGTGGCCGTACGCCGCCTTGGTCGTATCGCTGGGGCCGTCGCGCCCGACCGCCTCGATGTAACCGCCGGCGGCGAGGTCCCGGTGCTCCTCCCAGATCGCGGCGAGGCCCCGTTCGACAACTCCGCGGCACCCCGGGATGCCGAGCATCTCGCCGAGCGCGTATGAGTGCACGGCCCTCGTCACCGTCAGCAGATTCTGGCGGGGGCTGGTCCCCGGCGGGCAGCCCGGCGGGAGCGGCTGCCCGGCGTCGTCGAGCTCGACGAACCCGCCATAGGCATCGACCGAAGCCGCGAAGAACGCGAGCAGGCGCAGCGCCTCGTCGGTCATCCAGGCCTGGTGCTGAGGGGATGCGAGCCAACCGCCGCCGCCCTGTTCCGTGGTGTCAGCTGCCGTCGTTGCCGATGCCTTGTTCATGTCTTCGCGCCGTTCCCGCGCGCGAAATCATCGCAGACAGCCGCCTCGCCAATTCGTCTTGACACGTCTCGGGGGCGGTGGTACGTTCAAACATGTCATCGTTGTCAGACATCGATGTCAGGCGTCCAAGCAGTCCCGAAGTCAGGAGAGGGTGGTGAGCAACATCGAGCACGCGCCCGGCGCGGGCGCTGCGCCTGATGCGCCGCGCGTCGAGGTTCGGGATCTGACCAAGCGGTACGGAAGCGTGATCGCGCTGCGGGGCGTCAACATTGAGCTGCGCGCCGGCGAGATCGTCGGACTCGTGGGCGACAATGGGGCAGGTAAGTCGACGCTGGTCAACATCATGGCCGGCGCGCTCCAGCCCACGTCGGGCACGGTTCGCGTCGACGGTCGCGAGGTCTCTTTCCGGACGCCGATCGATGCTCGGAAGTCGGGCATCGAGACCGTGTACCAGGATCTCGCGCTCGCGCCGGATCTGAGCATCTGGGCCAACATGTTCCTCGGGCGCGAGGAGGTCGTGTCCGGCCCCATGGGCAGGCTCGGATGGCTCGATCGGAAGGCCATGATGGGCCGCGCGAGCGACGATCTGGACCGCACGAAGATCACGATCCCGTCGGTCGCGGCCCGCGTCGGGCGACTGTCCGGCGGCCAACGCCAGGCGGTTGCGGTGGGCCGGGCCGTCGCCTGGGGCTCGCGGGTGGTGCTGATGGACGAGCCGACCGCGGCGCTCGGGGTCGAGCAGCAGGCGAAGGTCGCCGAGCTCATCCAGACCGTCGCCGGCCAGAACGTGGCGGTGCTGCTGATCAGTCACAACCTGCCGCAGGTGTATGCGATCTGCCATCGGGTGCTGGTGCTGTTCCGGGGTGAGATCGTCGCCAACCTGCGGCCCAGCGAGGTCGACATCGACGACATCGTCGGGTGGATCACGGGGTCCGCGCTGGCCGCGCGCCGGTTGCACGGGTGACAGCGATGGGAGTCTCGGACCAGACGCAGGAAGCGGTGCCCCCACCCGAGCAGCAGCGCGACGCAGTTCCCGCGTTCCAGCGGTTCATGGAGCGCATCGGGAACTTCTGGACGCTCGGCGTCCTGATCCTGCTGATCGTCATCTTCGGCATTGCCGCGCCTTCCCTGTTCACCAAGGCCGCGTGGCTGTCGACCTCGAGCTACGCGGTCGAGTACCTGATCCTGGCGGTCGGCCAGACGTTCGTGATCATCACCGCCGGCATCGATCTGTCGGACGGCGCGATTCTCGGGTTCGCCGGAATGGCCGGGGCGCTGGTGATGGAGCACCTCATCACCGGTCAAGCCTCGGGGGCCCTGACCGTCATCCTCGGGATCGCCGCGATGCTCGCCGCCGGGCTCCTGATCGGGGTCATCAACGGCTTGCTGATCACGAGGATGAAGCTTCCTCCGTTCATCGTGACACTAGGAACGCTGACCGCGGTCACGGGGTTCACCAATCTGCTCAACCACGGCACCGAGATCACGACGCTGCCGCCGTTCATCTCGAACCTTGGTACCGCCAGCATCCTGTCGGGCTGGCTGCCGGTCCCGGTCCTGATCGCGGTCGCCGTCGCGATCGTGTTCGGGTTCATCCTCGCCCGCACCCGATTCGGGCTGCGGACGTACGCGATCGGCTCCAACGAGGTGGGTGCTCGGCGGGCCGGAGTCAGGGTCGATCGTCACCTGGTGATCGTGTACGCGATCTCCGGGTTACTGGCCGGGCTCGCCGGCTTGCTGGTCACCGCGAACTTCTCGTCGGCCACCCCGCTCGCCGGTAGTAACGATGAGCTGTACGCGATCGCGTCGGTGGTGATTGGTGGGGCCAGCATCTTCGGCGGCCGGGGAACGATCTTCGGCACGTTCATCGGCACCGCGATCCTGTCGGTTCTGACGACCGGTCTCGTTCTCACCAACGTTGCTCCGTTCTGGCAGCAGGTGGCGATCGGTGTTGTGGTGATTGTCGCCGTGGCGATCGATCGTGTTCGCACACGAGTGGGCACGGACTGAGTCCAGGGGGGATCAAACCAAAATGTCTCAATCAAAGGAGAGTGCAGTGCAAATGAAGTCAGTCACCAGGTCTGCGGTGAGGCGCAGAGCGCTGCTGCTGGGCATCGCCGTAGCATCGGCTCTGGCACTCGCCGCTTGCGGGAGCTCGAGCTCCTCGTCGTCGTCCTCGAGCGCGGCGTCCTCGGGTGCGAGCTCGTCCTCGACGTCATCGTCCTCATCGTCAAGCGCGCCCAAGAACCTTACGATCGCGCTCGTCCCCGGGCTCACCGTGGACCCGTTCTACATCACGATGCATGCCGGCGCGGCCGCCGAGGCAAAGAAGTTGGGTGTCAAGCTGACCTGGCAGGGTGGAACCACGTTCAGCCCGACGGCGCAGCTGCCGGTCGTCAACGCGCTGCTCGCCAAGAACCCGAGCGCGCTGCTGATCGCGCCGACTGACGTCAACGCGCTCAAGTCCCCGATCCAGAAGTTCGTCAACGCGAACATTCCGGTGATCGCCGTGGACACGACGATCAACGACGCCGCGCTGCTCACCGCCGCGATCACGTCCAACAACACGCAGGGCGGCGCGGCGGCCGCCGACGCGATCGCCAAGCTCGCGCACGACAAGGGTGACGTCGCGGTCGACAACGTGAACCCCGGAATCTCGACGACCGACGCGCGCGCGGCCGGGTTCATCAAGGAGATCAAGAAGTACCCGAACATGCACGTCGTCGCGACCGAGTACAACAACGACAGCGCGACGACGGCCGAGAGCCAGGTGCGGAACCTGATCCTCGCGCATCCGAACCTGGTCGGTGTGTTCGCGACCAACCTGTACGGCGCGCAGGGCGCCGGCACGGCGATCGCCGCCACCGGCAAGAGCGGCAAGGTGTTCGTGGGTGCCTATGACGCCGAGCCGGCGACCGTCGCCCTGCTGAAGAAGGGCGCGATCAACGCCTTGGTCATCCAGCAGCCCGCCGTCGAGGGTAAGGACGCGGTCCTGTACGCCTACGACAAGCTCACCGGCAAGTCGTCGCAGATCCCCAAGAACACGCTCGTGCCGAACGTCATCGCGACCACCGCAACGGCATCTAACCCGAACATCACGAAGTACTACTACGTGTCGTCGTTCTCAGGCTGATCGACAACTAGTCACGAAATACGCCGCGACGCACACGGCTCGTGCGCGACAACCCGCCAGTGCCTGGGCGAGGGGCTTAGACCCCCGCCCAGGACCGGGCGGGCACTGAACCATGGACGAGCCCAGACCTGCTCGCGCCCCGGCTGCGATCATCGTCAGCGGTCGGCCGGGATCGGGCAAGACCACGCTGGGCGCGGCGCTCGCGGCCGTCCTGCACTACGCGATCATGGACCTCGACACCGTCACCGGCCCGCTCACTCGCGCCGCGCTCGACACCGCGATGATTGATGAGGCGGCGATCGACTCGCCGGCCGGCATGGCGTTGCGCGCGACGCGCTACGAGACCCTGCTGGAAGTCGCCACCGCGAATCTCGCCGTCGGGATCGGCGTCGTGATCGCCGCACCGTTCACCGTCGAGCGATCGTCCCCGGAGCGCTTCGAAGCACTCACTCGCCGGCTGCACCCCAGCGAAGTCACGCTTCTCTACGTCGACACTCCGGATGGGGTCATCCGCAGCCGTCTGGAGGGCCGCAACGCCCCCCGGGACCGCGCCAAGCTGGCGCGCGCGGCCGCGCGAACGAGCCCGGCGCCGCTCGTTCCCGAGGCGATCGTCATCGACGGAACGCACGGCACTTCAGAACAGCTGACGGAAGCCCTCGACGCAATCAGGCGTCCACTGAGCAAGCGGTAGGCGCGCAATGCTGATCGTCAATCCCAACTTCACCATCGACCGGACGATCCCGCTCGACGTCATGGTGCCGGGCTCGGTCCACCGCACGGGACCGGCCGTCGCCACCCTCGGAGGCAAGGGCGTGAACGTGGCGCGCGTCGCCCGCGCCTTCGGCTGTCCCGGTGTCCTCGTCGGGTTCATGCCCTCGACGAGCGCGGCAGAGCTCGCAATCCTTGCCGCAAGCGAGGGGGCCGAGCTTGCCGCGGTGCACGTCGCCGGCATCGTCCGCGTAGCGTCGGTGTTCCTCGAGCGATCAGGGCGGGTGACGGTATTCAACGAGCCCGGCCCGACCGTCGATGAGGGCGACTGGAGGCGACTGCTCAGCGAGGTCGAGCGCCGCGCCGACGGCCAGCGGACCGTGGTGTGCTCCGGCAGCCTGCCGCCGGGTTCGCCGGTCGACGGCTATGCCCGCGTCGTCGCTGCCGCGCGCAGAGCGGGCCTCCGCAGCGTCGTCGATTCGACCGGGGAGGTTCTGGCGAGCGCGCTGACCGCGCACCCGGACGTCGTCAGCCCGAACCTGGCCGAAGCCGAGACGCTCGTCTTCGGCCCGGCGATCGAAGGTGTCGAGCCGGAGGGCGACGAGGTCGTCCAGCGGGCCATCGAGGCAGCGCAGAGTTTGGTCGCCCGCGGTGCCGGCCACGCGATCGTGAGCGCCGGCAGCCATGGGGCCGCGTTCAGCGACGGCACCGAGGCCGCTTTCTGCCCCGCTCCCGAGGTGTCCGCGGTCAGCCCGATCGGAGCCGGCGACTCGCTCGTCGGCGGGCTCGTTCATGCGCTCGAGGAGGGTCAGCGGTTCCGGGACGCGGTCGCCTTCGCGCTGGCAGTCGCCTCCGCCTCGTGCGAGCAGCCGGTTGCCGGGGCCGTTGATGTGTCCAGAGCGCGGAAATTGGCGGCGTCAGTCGTGTCACGCACACCATGAACAGCAAGCCGACGATCCGCGACGTAGCCCGCGCCGCGGGCGTGAGCACCAAGACGGTCTCCAGGGTCACGAACGGCGACGACTACGTCGCCGCCGACACGGCCGAGCGCGTCCGGCGGGCGATCGCGCGGCTCGGATATCACGCCAACCCGCTCGCCCGGTCGCTGCGCAAGGGGCGGGACGAGGCGGTCGCGATCATCGTCGAATCGATCAGCGACGTGTTCTTCGCGTTCATGGTCGACGCCGTCGAGAAGGTTGCGCGCGATGCCGGCCTGTTCCTGATCGTGGCCAGCGCCGGCCGGACCGCCGACGAGGAGCGGGCCGTGGTCAACGGTTTGCTCAATCGCTCGGTTCGGGGGCTGATGATCGTGCCCTCTCATCTGGAGTACGGGGAGGAGGCCTTCCCGATCGGCCTCGGTGGCGTTCCGGTCGTGTTCGTCGACCGGCCCCCGCACGGCCTCGCCGCCGACGCGGTCGTGATCGACAACGAGGCGACCGCTCGCCACGCGGCCGAGCACCTGATCGCTTACGGTCACCGGCGGATCGCGTTCGTCGGAACGGACCTCGACGAGACGCCGGTGAACCTGCGGCTGGCCGGGTACCGCAAGGCGCTGTCCGCCCACGGGCTCGCTTACGACCCGGCGCTTGTGACCTGCCACCGCCATGCGATGCCGGCGGATGAGCGTCTGCTCGCGAGCCCGCTGGCGTTGAGCGACCCCCCGACGGCGGTCCTGTCCGGTAACACCGTGTCGTCGGTCGCGGTCGTCCGCGAGCTCCACTTGTCCAAGCGCACCGACGTCGCCGTCGTGAGCTTCGACGACTTTCCGATGGCCGATGCCCTCGAGCCCGCGATCACGGTCGCCCGCCAGGATCCCGCCCTCATGGGTCGCCGCGCGTTCGGGCTGCTGCTGGAGCGGATCGACGGCAAGCGGACCAGACCGCGCAAGGTCGTCCTGCCCACCACCTTCATCGAGCGGGGATCTGGCGAGATCCGCCCCGCGGTCGATGCCAGTCCGCGCCTTCGCCGCCGACGAGCGGCGGCGGCGCGTTCCTAAACGAAGAAGGAGAACCCGATGCCTGATACCGCATCCACGCCAGCAGCCCTCGATGGGCTCGCTCCGATCAGCGGGCCCGACGGAACGCTGGCGGTCGTCGCCATGGACCAGCGCAACACGCTCCGCCGGATGCTGAGCGCGCAGAGCCGCCCCACGGACCCCGACACGATCAGGTCGTTCAAGGTCGACGTCGTGCAGGCGCTCAGCCCCGCCGCCAGCGCCGTGCTGCTCGACCCCGAGTTCGGCGTGCCGGCGGTGCGCGATGCGGGCGCGATGGCACCCGGCTGCGCCACCCTGGTTGCGGTGGAGCCGGCCGAGCGCGCCACGTGGGAAGGCGAGCCGCGCGCGGGGCGCGACCCCGCGCGCACGGCGGCGTGGGTCCGGGAGATGGGTGGCGACGGCGTCAAGCTGCTCGTCCAGATGCGTCCCGACCGCCGCCGTGGCGCCGGCGAGCCGGATCTGGTGGCAGAGGTCGTCGACGTCGTCCGGGCCGTGGTCGACGACTGCGCCGCCGCGGGCGTCCCGTCGGTGATTGAGACGCTGCTGTACCCGCTGCCGGATGAGGACCCGCTTCCACTGCGCCGTCGCGCCGAGTTGATCGCCGAGTCGGCTCGGATCCTGAGCGAGACGCGCCCCGACCTGCTGAAGCTCGAGTACCCCGGTGACGCCAGGGGATGCCAAGCCGTTGCCGATATGGTCACGGTCCCATGGGCGATGCTGTCGGCGGGCATGCCCTTTCCCGCGTTCCTCGAGGCGGTCGCCACCTCATGCGAGGAGGGGGGCGCGTGCGGGTTCATCGCCGGCCGCGTGTACTGGAAGGAGGCGGTGGCGCTCGAGGGCGCGGCTCGCCGGGAGTTCCTGGCCACGACCGGCCGCGAGCGACTCGAGCAGTCCGTCCAGGCCATGAGCGGCCGGGCCCGGCCCTGGTACGAAGCGGGAACCCGCGGGTGAGCGAAGGCCAGCCATTGCTGGTCGGCGTCGACGTCGGCACGACCAGGGTGAAGGCCGGGCTGATCACGCTCGACGGTGCCGAGCTGACGCAGGCGGCGGCCCCGACGGTCTGGCAGCGGCGGCCAACCGGCGCCGAAGCTCGGCCTGAGGACTTCATGCGTGCGGTCCGAGACGTCCTGTCGAGGACGCTCGCGGACGCGCCCCCGGGAGAGATCATCGGCGTGGGCATCACCAGCATGGCCGAGACCGCGGTCCTGATCGACCGCGACGGCCGGGCCGTCGGACCGGCGGTAGCGTGGTATGACCGCCGTGCCGAGGCCGACGTCGAGCAGATGGAGCGCGACCTCACGCGCGCGGAGGTCGATCGGCAGACGGGGCTCGGCGTCGGTCCGATCCCCACGGTCGTGATGCTGCGCTGGCTGATGGGTACGCATCCCGCGCTGCGTGAAGCGGTCAACGTGCTGAGCGTGGCCGAGTTCGTTGTTCACAGCCTGGGCGGGGCGGTCGCCGCTGAACCGTCGCTGGCCTCCAGGACCGGTGCGCTCGCGGTCAACCGCCGCCGGTGGTGGCCCGAGGTGATCGAATGGGCCGGGCTTCCCGAGACACTGTTTCCCGTCCTGCAGCCAGGGGGAACGAGCTGGGGGCGCGTTCGCGGCGCCGGGTCCGGTCTCGAGCGATTCAACGGCGCTGCGCTGACGGTCGCCGGCCACGATCACCTGGCCGCGGCGGTCGGGAGCGGGGTGACGAGCGCGAGTCAGGTGATGGACTCATGCGGCACGGCCGAAGCGCTCGTGCGCGCACTCCCGGCCGACGCCGGCCGCGACCTCGCGCTGGGGCTCCCGCAGGGCGTCGCAACCGGATGGCACGTGCTCGATGACCACCACTGCCTGCTGGCCGGGCTCCCGCTCGGGATCGACCTCACGCCGTTGCTCGACCGGCTCGACGCCTCGCACCGCGGCGGCCGCGCATCGCTCGACGACGAGGCGCTGGCGTCGCTGGACGGCCGACTCGCGCACGACGCCGTGCCGGCGGCCGCGCGCGAGTGGCGCTCCGCGCTCGAGCGCACGGTGAGCAGGGCGTCGGTGTCGCTGCGCGCGCTCGAGGAGCTTGGCGGGCCGATCGCGGAGGTGCGCGTCAGCGGGGGCTGGGCCGCCAACCCGGTGCTGCAGCGGCTGAAGCTCGCCGACTTCCCGAACACGATCTACCCGCGAGTGATCGAGGCGGGCGCGCGCGGCGCCGCCCTACTGGCAGGCATGGCCGCCGGCGCGTTCTTCTCGGTGCAGGACTTCCCGTCGGCGCCGCTGACCGACGAGCCCGCCGCCGCCCGCGCCGCCGACGCGGCGCGTCCCCTGACGCTGTCAAGCCAACCGAACGAGGGCCTGCTGCCATGAGCATCGCGAACCTGCCCACGTCAACCTCGACCCTCGGCTCATCCGCATCCGCCGCCGGCAAGAGCTACCGGCTCGGCCGGATCTTCGCGGGCGACGGCCGCGCCGTGATCCTCCCCGTCGACCACGGAACGATGCTCGGTCGGGTCGCCGGCCTTGAGGATCCGGTTGCGCTGATCCGCGCCTTCCTGCCGCTCCCGTGTGACGGATTCCTGCTCGGCCCCGGCGTCGCCGCCCGCACCACCCCGCTGTTCGCCGACCGCTCGGCGCCCGCGAGGCTGGTGACGATCGACACCTACTGGAGAGGCGACAGTGGCGCCCACGTGCTGACGACGTCGATGCAGCGGGCGGCCGCGCTCGGCGTCGACGCGGTCAAGGTGCTGATGCCGTGGGACGTGCCGCCGGAGGAGCGCGCGGCCCGCGCGGAGCTCATCGGCGGCGTCATCAGCGCCGCCGAGCCGCTCGGCCTGCCGGTGATGGTCGAGCCGATCTGCCTGACCTCCCCACGCCCCGCGGACGCGGTCGCGATCGAAGCCGACGGATGCCGGATGGCCGCCGAGCTGGGTGCGGACATCATCAAGGTCATGTATCCCGACGACCCCGATCTGCTCAGCGCGTGGTGCTCGGAGCTCGGGGTCCCGATCGTGATCCTCGGCGGCCCGGCCCAGGGCACCGCCGAGGACCTGTGCGCGATGGTCGAGCAGGCGATCGCCGCCGGCGCCCGCGGCATCACGATCGGCCGACGCGTGTGGCAGCGCCCGATCGACGACGCGACCCAACTCTTGACCCGTCTGGCCGGGATCGTTCACCCCGAGCCCGTTTGAGTCGCCCCGGCGTCAGGCGGTGGCAGGCGCGCCCGATGCGCGCGCCGCGCCGTCGGTGAGCGCCCGGAGCTTGGCCCATGCGATCTGCGGATGAGTGCGCCCGCCGAAGCCGCAGTCGGTTCCGGCGATCACGTTCTCGGCGCCGACGACCGAAGCGAACCGCTCGATCCGCTGCGCGACCAGGTCCGGGTGCTCGACGACGTCGGTCGAGTGAGTGACGACGCCCGGGACGAGGATCTTGCCCTCGGGAAGCTGCACGTCCCGCCACACCGCCCACTCGTGCTCGTGACGCGCGTTGGCGCCCTCGATCAGATACGCCTGGGCGTTGACCTCGAGCAGAACGTCGACGAGGTGCACGAGCTCGAGGTCGTGGGCATGGGGCCCGTGCCAGCTGCCCCAGCACATGTGGTAGCGAATCCGGTCCTCCGGGATCCCCGCGAGCGCGTGGTTGAGGGCCTGCACGCGAACGCGGCAGCGCTCACGGAAGGCCTCCAGGCCCATCTCGATGCCGATCCGGTCCCACAGGGCCGGCAGCCACGCGTCGTCGACCTGCAACACGAACCCGGCGTTGACGATCAGCTCGTACTCGACGCGCAGCGCGCCGGCGAGCGCGTACAGGTACTCAACCTCGTCGTGGTAGTAAGCGTTCGCGCGGTAGACCTCGAGGCTGGCCGGCGCCGTCGAGGTCAGGAACGCGTCCTCGCCCGGCTCGCACGCGCGCAGGATCTCGATCTCCCGCCGCACCTGCTCATGACCCACGTATGAGATCGGACCGGTGCACACCCACCGCAGCCGCCGCGCGCTGACCTGACCGCCGGGGGTGTAGAACAGCGTTCCGCGCTCGGTGGCGTAGCGGTAGAACGCATCGAACTCCTCCCGGTCGCGTCCCTGCGCGATCAGCGGCTTCTCGTCGCCCGCCTCGCGGGTCTCGAACCCGGCGAAGCGGTCGTCGGCGAACGACAGCCAGTCGCCGCCCTTGGTGTACTCGCCCTCGTTGACCAGGTCCAGGCCGAGCTCGCGCTGCCGGGCCACGACGTTCGCGACCGCATCGCGGAGCTCCGGCTCGGTGGCCGGCGCGGCCGCCTCCAGCCACGGAAGGCTGCCGGCGTGCGTCGTCAGGATGCGTGTTGTGCTCCGCTCCATCCCGCTGAACGTATACCTCCGAGGGTGCCGGCGTAAGCTCGCGACATGGCGCGGCACGATCAAGGCCCGAAGCGTTCGAGCTCGGTTAACTCGTACCTGGTCGAGACCCGGGCTCTCGCTGTGGTGGCGTTGCTGGTGCTCGTCGCCGGCGTCGTCCTCGACGTCGTCACGCGCAACTTCTGGGCCCGCAACGCGCTGCTCGCGGGGCTCCTCTCGAGCCTGATCGTCGTGATGCTGTCGGCCGCGGTCCTGAACGAGGCGGTCGAACGTCGCAAGCGCCGGCGGTGGAGTGTCCTCGCCCAGTACGTCATGCTCGAGCTCGTGCGCCAGGCGCGGTTCGTCTGGACCGGCGTGATGGAGTTGACGGGGCTGATGCCGGGCGATGCGACCGACGCCGCCTCGATCGATGAGGCCGCCCAAGCCGTGCACGACACTCCGCGCGTGAAGGACGCGGTCCGCGCCGCCGTTGCGGACGATGCCAAGCGCCGGCGGCTGCACGAGTCGATCAGCGCGTTCGTCGTCCACGGCGACGAGGTGCTCGGGCGGTGGGCCGGCGTCATGCTCAACGCCGATGCGTACGCCGAGATCGTCGACAGGCACGTCGAGCTCGCGACCGACGTCGCCTGGCTGGGCAGTCTGCTCGACAGCTCGGACCCGACCGGAGACTTCATCACGCGACGCAGGAGCGCGAGCAGCCCGGCCATCCAGTTCGGAGGAGAGGTCGACGACGACAGTCTGACCGACAGGATCGTGACTATCACGCAGCTCGCCGAGGACCTCGACCGGACGACGCTGGAGCTGGCCATGCGCATCGTCCCCGTGGAGTGGTGGGCGGCGCGCCTGGGCACGACGGTCCCGGTCCCGCCGCTTCAGGGTGAGCCGGGATCCACCGGAGAGGTCGTCCGCAAATGATCGCTCCGGGCGACGTTGACGAGCCCCGCGACGCGGCGGAGCTGGCGGCCGATCTCGCTTCGAACGGCGTCGTCGGCGTCGCGGCCTCCTACGTCGACAACAGCGGCATCGCCCGGGTCAAGGCCGTACCCGTGAACCGGCTGGAGAACGCGGCGCGGTGCGGGATCGGGATGTCGCCCGTGTTCGACGTGTTCATGTTCGACGACGCGATCACGGCCAGCCCCAGCTCGACGGGGCCGACCGGGGACCTGCGGCTGTTCCCGGACCTCGAGCGGCTCGTCGTGCTTGCCGGCCAGCCGGGCTGGGCTTGGGCGCCGGTTGACCGCCGTACGCAGGAGGGCGCCCCACACCCGGGCTGCCAGCGTACGTTCGCGCGGCGAATGGCCGAGCGCGCGGCCGAGCGCGGGCTGGGGGCGAGGATGGGCTTCGAGGCGGAGTGGGTGCTCGACGCCGGTGCTGGGGAATCGTTTGTCCCGGCGACCTCGGGTCCCGCGTATGGAATGGACCGGCTGATCGAGGTCTCCGACTATTGCCGCCAGCTGCTGGAGGTGCTCGAGGCTCAGTCGATCGAGGTCCACCAGCTGCATCCTGAGTATGCGCCGGCGCAGTTCGAGCTGGCGATTGCGCCGGCAGCTCCGGTGACGGCGGCCGACCACATCCTCGTCGTGCGCCATACGATCCGGGCGGTCACGAGCCGGGCGGGGATGCGCTGCTCGTTCGCGCCCGCGATGATGGTCGGTGGTGTCGGCAACGGCTGCCACCTGCACACGAGCCTGTGGCGGGAGGGACGGACCCTGATGACGGGCGGGCCGGGGCCGCACGGGTTGTCAGGCGAGGCGCAGGCGTTCGTCGCGGGCGTGCTCGAGGAGTTGCCGGCGCTGCTGGCGATCGGAGCGCCGAGCGTCGCCAGCTATCTCCGGTTGATCCCCCAACGCTGGTCGGCGCCGTATCGCTGCTGGGGGCGCGAGAATCGCGAGGCGGCGGTGCGGCTGGCGGCCTCCGGCGAGCAGGCCAACTTCGAGGTAAAGTGCCTGGACGCCGCCGCGAACCCGTACCTCCTCGTCGGCGCGGTCCTCGCGCTGGGTCTGAGTGGGATCGAGCGCGGGCTGGAGCTGCCGCCCGAGGTGACGGTCGATCCGGCGACGCTGCCCGATGCCGAGCTCGAGGGCGCGGGCGTCGAGCGGCTGCCGCAGAGCCTCGAGCAAGCGGTCGAACACTTCGCTCGATGCGACGTCCTCGCCGAGGCTATGGGCCGGGATCTGTTCGAGACGATCCTCGCCGTACGCGAGACCGAAGTCGAGCGCTTCGCCGAGGCCTCCGAAGACGAGATCGTGGCCGCCACGCGCTTTCGCTATTGACCGTGGACGCCCCGCTGATCGACCACCACTGCCACGGGGTCGCGCGCGAGCCGCTCGACCGCGTCGAGCTCGAGTCGTTCCTCACCGAGTCCGACCGCCCACCACCGCCGGGCTGCACGGCGTTCGACTCGCTGCTCGGGATCGCGTTGCGCCAACGGTGCTCCCCGGTGCTCGGCCTGGCCGCCGGCGCCGACCCCGACGACTACATCGCGCGCCGCGCGGAGCTCGGCGGCGAGGAGGCCAACCGGCGGCTGCTCTGCGCCGCCGGCCTCGCGGCGCTGCTCGTCGACACCGGCCTCGCCGGCGAGCGCCTGATCGGTCTGGCTGAGCTGGCCGCGCTGAGCGGTGGGGCTGTCCACGAGGTCGTGCGCCTCGAATCGGTCGCCGAGGAGGTCGCGGCGGACGGGGTGGGGCCAGGCGAGTTCGAAGCCGCGTTCGGCGAGGCCCTGCAGCGGCGAGCCGCCGATGCCGTCGCGATCAAGTCGATCGTCGCCTACCGACACGGCCTGGACTTCGACCCCAGCCCCCCGTCGTCCGCTGAGGTGGTGAGCGCCGCGGACCGCTGGCTGACCGGCGAGCCCGGGCGCCTACAGGACGAGGTGCTGCTGCGCCACCTGTTGTGGGCGGGGCTGGCGACCGGGCTTCCGCTGCAGCTGCACACCGGGTTCGGCGATCCCGACCTGAGCCTCGCGCGCTCGGACCCCGCGCTGCTGACCGAGTTCCTGCGCGCCTGCGCCGGCGGCCCGCCGGTGCTCCTCCTGCACTGCTATCCCTACCACCGCCACGCCGCCTATCTCGCCGCTGTCATGCCACACGTGTATCTCGACGTCGGCCTGGCGATTCCCCACGTCGGGCGCCGAGGCACGGCGGTACTCGCCGAGACGCTCGAGCTCGCGCCGTTCCACAAGCTCCTGTATTCGTCTGACGCGTACGGGCTGGCCGAGCTGTACCTGCTCGCCGCGGTCGCCTTCCGCGAGGGGTTGGGGGAGGTGCTCGCGGGACTGCAGATCGGTGGCGCCGACGCCGACCGAATCGCCTCGATGATCGCGTGTGACAACGCACGACGGGTCTACGCGCTCGCGGACCCTTGACTTCCGCTCGAGGAGGGAGGCCCTGTAGTGTCGGCCGACGCGTCGTCGTTGCGGCGCGTCGCGAGCCGGCTTCCGGGTCGCTGAAAAAGGAGAGCCTTGATGGCCGGAATGAAGAACGACTACGACGTGATCGTGCTCGGCGCGGGCTCGCCGGGCGAGCACTGTGCGGGCGCTTTAGCCGAGGGCGGCCTGCGGGTGGCCATCGTAGAGCGCGAGCTCGTGGGAGGGGAGTGCTCGTATTGGGCGTGCATCCCGTCGAAGACTCTGCTGCGCCCCGGCGAAGCGGTCCACGGGGCGCGCGAGGCGGCGGCCACCGCCGAGGTTGACGTCGAGGCCGCGCTTGCCTGGCGTGACTTCATCGTCTCGGACTACTCCGACACCGGAGCGGCGCGGTGGCTGACGGATAACGGCATCGATCTGTTGCGCGGGACCGGCCGGCTCGCCGGCCCGGGAGTCGTCGAGGTCGATGGCGTAAGCCACACCGCCGACCACGTGGTCCTCGCGAATGGCGCCGATCCGGTGATGCCGCCCGTCCCGGGCCTTCGTGAGCTCGAGGACGTATGGACCAATCGCGAGGTGACCGCGATGAAGGCCGTTCCGCGTCGGCTGCTCATCCTCGGGGCTGGGCCGGTCGGGGTGGAGATGGCGCAGGCGGTGCGGCGGCTCGGCGGCGAGGCTGTGGTCGTCGAGATGGGCGAGCACGTGCTCGGCCGCGAGCCGGCCCCGCTGGGTGAGGCGCTCGGCGAGGCTCTCCGCGGCGAGGGCATCGAGCTGGTGCTGTCGGCGAACGCGACCGCCGCGCGGCGCGACGGCGAGGACTATGTCCTCGCGATCGACGACGGGCGTGAGCTGCGTGGCGACCGGCTGCTGGTCGCCACCGGCCGGCGGCCGCGGGTTCGCGGGATCGGCCTCGAGACCGTCGGTGTCGAGCCGGACGCTCATGGAGTCCCGGTCGACATGCATCTGCGCGCGGCGGAGCGTCTCTGGGCGATCGGGGACGTGAACGGCGTGTGGCCGCTGACCCACGTCGGCAAGTACGAGGGCGAAGTGGTCGCTGCCAACATCCTCGGGGAGCCGCGAAAGGCCAACTACGAGGCTGTGCCGCGAGTGGTCTACACGGACCCCCAAGCCGCGGCCGTGGGCGCTGGCGCCGGGCGCTTCGGCGCGATGGTCCCCGTGTCGGAGGTCGCGAAGACCGCCACCTACACGCGAGCGTACGCCGACAGCAACGGCTTCCTGACGCTGCTCAGTGACGGCGAGCGGCTGACCGGCGCTTACGCGCTCGGCCCCGAGGCAGGCGAGTGGCTGCAGCAGGCCACGCTGGCGATCCGAGCTCACGTCCCACTCGACGTCCTCGCCGACACGATCCAGCCGTTCCCCACGTTCTCGGAGATCTACGTCGCCGGGCTGAAAGCGCTGAAACGCGAGATCGCGGCCGCGCACAAGCCAATCGGTGCGGGACCGCCGATGCCGAGCTGACGACGGAGGCACGATGACCACCGAAACGGCCGCCCCGTCGACCGAGCGCGAGCCGGAGCTGCTCGGGCAAACCGTCGTCGTGATCGGCGGCAGCTCCGGCATCGGCCTCGAGACGGCACGGCTTGCACGAGCCAGGGGAGCCAACGTAATCCTGACCGGCCGCGATCCCGATCGCCTCCAACCGGCCGCAAGCGAACTCGGCGCGATGAGCGCCGCGACGTTCGATGCCAACGATTGGGGTGCGCTGGAAGCGTTCTTCGAGCAGCTCGCGGCACCGATCGACCATGTGATGGCGACAGCCGGTCGGCCGTACTACTCGCCACTTGCCGACATGGACTTCGACGAGGCGCGCCGGGGGATCGACGAGCATCCCATGCTGATGCTCGGCGTCGCCCGCTACGCCAGCTCCAAGGTCCGGCCCGGCGGCTCGCTTCTGTTCATGTCCGCCAGCGGGGGCCGCCCCGGCGTCGGCGTCGGGATCATCTCGGCGATGACCGCGGCGCTTCCCGCCCTCGCGGCCAACCTGGCGCTCGAGATCGCACCGGTTCGTCTCAACCTGATCGCAGCCGGCTTCGTCGACACGCCGCTGTCGGCGTCGCTCCTCGGCGATCAACTCGAACAGCGGCGCAACGAGCTCCGCGCCACGCTCCCGATCGGGCGCGTGATCGGACCGAAGGACGTCGCCGCGCTTGCCGTACATCTCATGACGAACACCGCCCTGACCGGGGGGACGTATGACATCGACGGCGGCCAGCGGCTCGTCGAGTGAGCCCCGAGCCTGAGTCACCCAGGGTCGCGATCGTCACCGGCGCCTCGCAGGGCATCGGCGCAGGCCTCGCGTCCGGGTTCCGTGCTGCCGGGTATGCCGTCGTGGGCACCGCGCTGTCCATGCCTGACTTCGACGAGCCCGACTTCCTCACCGTGGAGGGTGACATCACCGAAGCCGAGACAGCCGAGCGCGTGGTCGAGAGTGCGCTTGCGCGGTTCGGGCGGATCGACAGCCTGATCAATAACGCGGGAATCTTCATCGGCAAGCCGTTCACCGACTACACCCTGGAGGACTATGCCGCGATCACAGCCGTAAACCTGGCTGGCTTCTTTCACATCACGCAGCGCGCTATCAGTCAGATGGTCACCCAAGGCAGCGGCCACGTCGTCAACGTCTCAACCAGCCTCGTCGACCACGCCGACAGCACCAGACCGGCCGCACTCGCGGCCCTCACCAAGGGCGGACTCGCTGCGGTGGCCCGCTCGCTCGCGATCGAATACGCCTCCCGCGGCGTGCGATGCAACACGGTCACGCTCGGGGTCATCAAGACTCCGATGCACGACCTCGCGTCCTACGCGGGCATGGCCAGTCCCGTCGGCAGGATCGGAGAGGTCAGCGACGTCGTCGACGCGATCCTCTATCTCGACCGCGCGACATTTGTCACCGGCGTGACCCTGCATGTCGACGGCGGTCAAGCCGCCGGACACTGACTACGGAGCGTCGCCCGGCGGTGGGTGTGCGTGACGCCACCACGCCTCCAGCGCCAAAGCGGGGGCCTCGGCGCAGATAAAGCCCAGCCACACGGGAACGCCGAACACGCTTGCCGCGGCCAGCCCGATCACTGCTCCCGCGGATGGCAGAAGCCAGAAGTGCCGGTACGGAACCGCACTGTTAGCCCACCAACCACGTCGTGCGGCATCAACTTTTCTCATGACACGGCCTCAGGGTTCGGTATGCACGACGACGTCGGCGATCTCCGGGAGCCGTTCGCGAAGGGCTTCCTCCAGATCGCTGGCGATCTGGTGTGCCTCGGCGAGGGATGCCGTCGCTCCGACTGGAACCGTGACAAACAGGACGCTCCCGGTTTCGGTGGGCAGCAGGCGGACGTCGTGTGCGGGCGCGCCGGTCCGGTCCTGGACGATGGTCCTGATCGTTTCCACGGTCCGGGGGTCGTCGCGCCTCGCGGTCGTATCGGCGGCGATCGGCTGTTCAAGTGGCTCGAGGTGGGTGCGGACGTCGCTGACGTGCCGCAGCCCGCAGATCGCGTGTTCGACGCGCTCGGCGACTTCGTGGGCCTCCCGTAGGGTGCTGTCAGCGGGGAGCTTGAGGTGCAGCGAGACGCTGACCTGGTCGCCGTGCTCGAAGATCGTGATGTCGTGCGCCTCGCTGACCGCTGGTTCGCTCAGCGCGATCGCGAGCACTCGATCGCGGAGGGTGAGTCCGCGCCGGCGGGGTTCGATGTGGACGACGACGTCGCTGTTGGGAAGCACTTGTTCGACCGCCTGTTCGACTTCATCGGCGGCGGCGTGGGCTTCGATCACCGCTCGGCCGGGTGGCACCGCCACGACAACGTCGGCGAAATAGCGCCCGGCGGACTCGCGCAGCCGCAAGCGGTGTAGCTCGATCTCGGGAGCAAGCGCGGCGATTGCGTCACGGGCGATCGCTTGAGCTGCTGAGGGTGCGCTGTCCATCAACACCTGCGAGTTCTCGAAGAGCAGTCGGCCGGCGGCTGCGAGGATGATGATCGCAACGATCAGCGCGGCGATTGCGTCGCCGTCCTCGAATCCGGCGCGGACCAGGATCAATCCGACGAGAACCGATATCGATCCAGCCATATCGCCCGCAAAGTGAAACGAGTTGGAGCGAAGCGCTGCCGAGTGATAGCGGCGCGCGTTGCGCCGCGATACGAGCGCTCGACTGATGTTGACCACGATCGCGATGCCGATCACGGCGAACACATACCAGTGGGCCTCGAGTGAGCCACCACCTCCGGTCAGCCGACTGATCGCCTCGACCACGACAATGATCCCGCCGACCAGCAGGATCGTCGCCTCGGCCAATGCAGACAGGTTCTCGGCCCGACGATGGCCGTAGGGGTGCGACTCATCCGCCGGACGCGAGCCGAGCCGCACCGCGAAAAACGTGACGACTGCAGCGACAACATCTCCGGTCGACTCGATGCCAGACGACACCAGGCCCAGACTCCCCGTCGCAAGGCCGGTCCCGAGCAACAGCACCATCTGGAAGATCGCCGCCGCAATCGACGCGATGGTCGTGCGGCGCTGGCCTGCGACATCCGCCGAAGCGGAGGCGGGAGCCGAAGCGGAAGCCGGCCGATCTGTCAGCTGGGGAGCGGGCATACCGAACAGAGTATGCGCAGACCTGACGGCATCGAGCGGCGGTCCTTCGCTTGCTGAGAAGGTCGCAGGATGCCGTCCATGTCAGTGGTGCAGCGCTCGGGCGAGGTGGGCTGCCGTCGAGATCACGTATGTCAAGCCGAGCAGGTGCCGGAACCAGTTGACTCCGTCAACGAGCTCTTCGTAGGCCCATATCACCATCGCTAGATACGAGACCGCCTGGGCATCGGCATGGCCTGCACCGTGGGCGATGCCGGCGACCTCGCCCGCGAGGAAGGCGACGATCAACGGGGCGTTGGGGAACTGCACGATCGGGAACCCCTTCGGCCAGCTGAGCTGGGTCAGGCGCTTGAACCTGGCCCAGACGGCGATCCCCTCGAGCGCCGGCGTGGGTCCGCGCGACGCGGTGTTGCGGTGCTTGAGCTTAGGCATGGGCAGCGACCGCAGTGTGACCTTCGGCCGGGCGCGAGGCTCCCAGACCCCGGCCGGCGGTCTACTGTTCTGACGCCGTGACTCGTCTATTCCTTCCCGTCGCCGCGCTGCTCCCGACGGTCGCAGGCACCCTGGGGCCTCCGGTTCGTCAGGCGGCTGCGGGCAAGTGGGTGATTCGTCGTCGGGCTTGTCTCGGAGCCCGGAGCCGTCGTCTGAGAACACCACCCGTCCGGCTAGATCTCTGACCCGGAGCCTCAGGACGCCGCCTTCGGCGATCACCCTCCTCGTCAGTCGCCGAAGTCCGTCTCGCTCGTAGGCATCGACGCCCGGCACTGAGCTCCTGGTCTTGGAGTAACGGCTGCACGGCTGGCCTTGACGAGTGCCGAGCGCATCTGGAGCTACGGGCAGCACGGATGGCGTAGCGCTTCCCGTGGGAGCGGTTGACCGTTAGCCTGCGGGGGGTGGCGATTGAGGTCAGATCGCAGGTGCTCGAGGAGCTCATCGATGTTGGGGCCGAGGTCGAGCGGGTGGCCACGGGCTTCACGTTCACCGAAGGCCCGGTCTGGAACAAGCGGGAGGGCTTCCTGCTGTTCAGCGATATGCCCGGGAACGTGCGGCGCAGGTGGAGCGAGGCCGATGGTGTGCAGGAGGTCATGCGACCGAGCAACAAGTGCAACGGCATGGTCTACGACGCGCAAGGGAACCTGCTGGTCTGCGAGCACGTCACGTCCTCGCTGGTGCGCGAGCGGCCCGACGGGGCCCGGGAGACGCTCGCCACTCACTACCGCGGCCAAGAGCTCAATAGCCCAAACGACGTCGTGACACGCTCGGACGGCACGATCTACTTCAGCGACCCGATGTACGGGCGTGTGCCCGGGTTCGGTCTCGAGCGTGAGCAGGATCTCTCCTTCCAGGGCGTCTATCGGATCGCGCCCGACGGTGGTGCACCCGAGCTGGTGGTCGCCGACAGCGAGTTCGAGCAACCCAACGGTCTGTGCTTCTCGCCGGACGAGTCGCTGATGTACATCAACGACTCTCCCCGCGCCCTGATCCGCGTCTACGACATGCAGCCCGACGGCACGCTCGCGAACGGCCGCCTGTTCTTCGAGGGCGTCGGTAGCGGCGTGATCGAGGAGGGCATCCCCGACGGGATGAAGTGCGACGACCGCGGCGACGTCTGGGTCACGGGGCCCGGCGGAGTGTGGGTGATCTCCGCTGCTGGCGAGCACCTCGGGCTGGTCGAGGTGCCCGAGAATGTCGGCAACCTCGCCTGGGGCGGCGCGGACTGGAGGACGCTCTGGATGCCGAGCTCCACTTCGCTCTACCGGGTGAAGACGAAGGTGGCCTCTGCACCCCTGCCGTATCACTAGGCCAAGCGAGCCGGCCGGCACCATCGAGAGATCGGGGAGTAAGGAGCCTTGCGATGACTAAGTCGAGTGACGGGATCGCGCCTATCGCGGTCGATTACCTGAACCTAGACAGCTTGTTCGCGCCTGAAGAGCTCGAGCTGCGAGACCAGGTCCGGGCGTTCGTGGATGTACGGATCCGTCCGAACATCGATGCCTGGTATGAAGCCGCGCGTTTCCCGCGTGAACTGGCTCGGGAGTTGGGCGAGCTCGGTGTGCTCGGTATGCACCTGGACGGTTACGGGTGCCCCGGACGCAGCGCGATCGAGTATGGCCTGGCGATGTTGGAGCTGGAGGCGGGCGACTCAGGTCTGCGAACGTTCGCGAGTGTTCAGGGGTCGCTGACGATGAGCGCGATCCACAAGTTTGGATCTGAGGCGCAGAAGGAGCGGTGGCTGCCGGGCATGGCGGAGGGCGAGCTGATCGGGTGCTTTGGCCTGACCGAGCCGGATGCCGGCAGCGACCCCTCGAGAATGCAAACGGTCGCCCGGCTTGATGGGAACGAGTGGGTGCTAGACGGTTCCAAACGTTGGATCGGCCTCGCCTCGATCGCCGATATCGCGGTCATATGGGCCAAGACTGAGGACGGAATCCGCGGCTTCCTCGTGCCGACTCAGGCGCCGGGATTCACCTCGACCGTGATCGAGCCAAAGCTGGGGATGCGCGCCTCGATCCAGTGCGACATCACGCTGAAAGGAGTGCGGCTGGGGCGGGAAAGCGTGCTTCTCGGTGTGACCGGACTCAAGGGCCCGTTGGCCTGTCTCAATGAGGCTCGCTACGGGATCATGTGGGGCGCGCTCGGCGCCGCCCGCGACTCCTATGAGGCGGCGCTTGCCTATGCCCTGCGGCGCCACCAGTTCGACAGGCCGATCGCAAGCTTTCAGCTCACGCAACAGAAGCTCGTGGACATGGTGCTGGAGATCCAGAAGGGCCTGCTCGTGGCCGTGCACACAGGGCGCCAGAAGGATGCCGGCATTCTGCGCCCCGAGCAGATCTCATTCGGAAAGCTCAATAACGTGCGCGAGGCGATCGCGATCTGCCGTGAAGCCCGGACGCTGCTCGGTGGAAACGGAATCACGCTCGACTACACGCCGATGCGCCACGCCAACAACCTTGAGGCGGTCCGCACCTATGAGGGAACCGACGAGATCCACACCCTGATCATGGGGCGTGCGATCACGGGGATCCCCGCCTTCACCTAGGCCGAAGATCGACGAACTGCACTCCGCGCGATTCCTTCGAAGGCGGACCGGCGGTCGAGCCTAAGAGGCCCGCGCTTTGCGTCCGCGGGGCGCTCTGGCGCGGTTCTCGAGTTCCGCGGCACGTTGCGTGATCCGCTCCTCGTCGGTGACCAGGTGCCACAGCGTCGAGCGCCGCGTCCCGGTTCTTCGCACCTGCCCGGCGGTCTCGAGTTGGCGTAGCAGCGCGAGCACGCGGGCGTAGCCGGCTCCGACGCGTTCGGCGAGTGCGCCCGCGCTGAGCCCAGCGGGTGTGTCCGCCAGCACCTGCTCGAGCGTCCCCGCGTCGAGTCGTGCAGCCGCGCCACTGCGCCGCCGCGCCGCCGTCGGTCGCTGGCGCGGTGTCCTGGCCGACGGTTTCGAGGCGTCCTGTGTCGTTGGCGCGCGTGCGGCGACGCCGCCTGATGCCGCGGCACGCGTCGGCGGCGTGCGCTGTCGGGATTTCCGGCCGTTGGTAGTTGTGACGGCGGTTGAGGGGGCGGTAGGGGTCTTGCGATCGAGCGCGAGTTTCGCGCGCTCGAGCGTGGCGATCTCTGTAGACAGCTCGTCGAGGCGCTGGCCGAGTGATGCCACGAGCTCGGGGATGTATGACATGCGCTCGGAGGGTACGTCGTCGCCCGGACGCGTTGCTCCCGAGCGCAACATCCACGTCCTCGCTGGTCGCTGAGCTTGTCCTCGCGGTCGGGCCCACCGGAGCGCACCCGAGGCGGCGGGGATGCTTGCCCACCGCACGATGCCAGCATGCACCATTGTTGGGCGGACAGGCCGGTGGGATCTTGACTCCGAGCTGCGTGGACGTTTATGTCGCGGCGTTCCAGTCACCTAAACAAAGGACGAAATCGCCGGCCTAATCACGGCGGGCAGGAGAGCAGATGTCCTCGGTGGGCTACCAGACGATCAAGATAAGCCGGGGTAAGCACGCTCACCCAGATGACGGGGCTTGCGTGATGGAGCTCGCCTCGATGCTTGCGGGGGAGCAGTTCACCGATCATCCCGCATCGGTGTGCCCGGTGATCGGATCGTTCCTCCGGGCGTACAACGACTTGGTCGACGACGACCGCCGTCAGGATCTCTACACGTCGGCGTCGCTGGTCGTGGGTAGCCGCGCGTCGGCCGCGGTGATGCGAGCGCGCGCGGACCGCTTGACGGCGTGGGCTCTACAGAGGCGAAAGCGTCGCTGGAGTCGGCGGGTTTTGCCTGAGCGGTGGCGCACGGTCGGGCTCGAGGAGTGGGTACCGCTGTATGTGGTGGCGTCTTACGCAATTCGCTCAATTTGGAGGGTGAGCGACGAGACGCACGCGAGCGTGCTCGCGGTCATCGACGAGATCCTCGCGATTGACTCTCGCCAGGAGTACACGTCGGCCGGGACGATGATCGCTGGGCGTAGGTCAGGCGACCACGGGTACGGCGATCGACGGAACTTTGGGTTGGAATGGCCGCATCTCGGCGTGGTCCGGGCCGACGACGCCGTACATGGATTCCGGCACCTCGTTCCAGACGCCTGCGACGTCGCCGAGGGGCTCGGAGACGATCAGCCGCGCGTTGTCTGAGAATTGCCCGAAGTCTTCCCGCTCCGGATATAGCTTGCGCAGAGTCGGGACGTCGGTGGTGTAGAACAGCGAACGCGATTTGCGCTCACTCGAGTACCGGAACGCCCAGATGCTCTCGCCGTCAGTGGTCGCGACGGTCCCCTGGAACGGATGGGGAACGTCGTGCCGGCTGGCGACCGCTTCAACGAGCCCGATCGCCTGCTCAACGGCGGCCGGCGGGTCGTCCTCGAGGCCGAAGGTGAGGGCGAGGTAGAACAGCACCTCGGTGTCGGCCTGGCCCTTGATCTCGGGATAGAGGGACGGGTCGACGGCGAGTATCAGGTCCCGTTTGATCGTCGCGAACTCGTTGATGTACCCGTTGTGCATGAACAGCCAGTGGCCGTGGCGGAAGGGGTGGCAGTTGGTCTGCTGCACGGCGCTGCCAATCGCCGCGCGGATATGGGTGAAGAACAGCGGGGAGCTGATGTGGCCGGCGAGCTCGCGCAGATTGTCGTCGTTCCATGCCGGCTCGATGCTATGAAACACCCCCGGGGTGTCCGGGGCGCCGTACCACCCGACCCCGAACCCATCGCCGTTGGTCGGCTCGGCCCCGAGCCGCGAGTGCAGACTCTGGCCGACGAGCGAGTTAGTCCCTCCGTAAAGCACCTCTTTCAGGAGGACGGGTGAACCGGAGTATGCGAGCCAGCGGCACATGGGCCGCTCCTTTCGGTGGGGTTGTCATGTGTGTCCACGCGGTTTGTCCCGCTGTTGCTCGTAGTCAATCGGGCGCGAGGAACCGCCCGGCGAGGCTTGCGACCAGAGCTCGGGACGCCGAGCCGGGCGGCAACGACTACGGCCTTCCACCGAGTCGATGTACGAGCGCGAGAAGCTCGAGACAGGCACGTGCGAAGCATCGCCGTCGATCAGGGAGCCGACAAGCATGCGTGCACGCGAACTCGCTGAGGCCGACATGCCGATCCCGACGGTTGCCGGACTCGCCCCGTGACCGCCACCCTCCGCGCAAACCGCAATGGCCCGCGGGAAGCGGCCGGATCGCGGCCGGCGCCGATCCACGAAGCCATCCGCACTAACCCAAGAGTGGTGCGTCCACGCTTGCGCGCCCTGCCGCCAATGCAGGAAACTCGAACCCTACTCGGAGCGCCGTTTCAGACGAGTCTCGGCGTTTGCGGGTAATCCTGCAAAGACTCAGGTTAGTGAGGCGTTTGAATGGCGATCGGACCTGTACAGCTTATCGTCGTCGGCTTCAGCCACCCCGAATTTCACGGCGAGATCATCGCTGAGCTCGAGCGTCTGCATGACGAGGAGACGGTACGTGTGATCGACGCGCTCGCCGTTCACAAGGACGCCGACGGACAGATCGAGGTGCAGCACCTCAGCACCCTCAGCAAGGAAGAGGCGATCGAGGTCGGCAGCACAATCGGTGCTCTCATCGGCCTCGGGATCGAGGGCGAGGAGGGAGCCGAGGAAGGCGCCCTGCTCGGCGCTGAGGCCGCAGAGGATGGGGTGGAGGTCTTCTCTGACGAACAGGCCTGGGATGTCCTCGAGGAGATCCCGAATGACTCGGCCGCCGCACTGGTTCTGCTGGAGCATCACTGGGCCGTCCCGTTGCGCGACGCGATTGCGCGCGCCGGCGGCTTCCGGATCAGTGACGGCTTCATCAGCCCGCTTGACCTGGTCGGAATCGGACTCATGTCGGCCGAGGAAGCGCAAGCGCTGCATGCCGCCGAGACCGCCGGAACCGTCGGCTAGCCGAGCCCCAACCCAGGAGGTTTGAGATGTTTGCATGTCGCAGAGTCGCGCGCCGTACGTCTCGGCGCGTCGCCCGCCGACGCTAGAAGCCTGCGTGCTCGGCCGCGTTACGCGCGGCCGAGCACGAGAAATCTAGTGCTGTTCCCGTACGACCCTGAGCCGGAGACTGGGTTCGGTGAGCTGCTCGGGGCTTCGCGTGTGCGCACGTGCGCCGGACACCGGCGCGCGCCATTGCCCTGCCGGCTGTTTCCTGCGAGCGTCGATTCGAGACGATTAAGTGACGCGCGAGAGGAAGACCAGATGAGTTCCACGACTGATACCAGCGCAGCGCAATTTGGCAATGGGGACGCGAGCGCCCCCGCGATGGTTCAGGAGGAGGAGCTTCGCGGTTTGCCACGCGACGTGCTTCCCGAGCATGGGACGGGGACCAAGGTGGCTTACGACCTGATGACGAACGAGCTGTTGCTCGACGGTAGTGCGCGCTTGAACCTGGCTACGTTCGTGACGACTTGGATGCCGCCGGACGCCGCCCGTCTGATGGCCGAGACGGCGGACAAGAACATGATCGACAAGGACGAATATCCGCAGACGGCGGAGTTCGAGCGGCGCTGCGTGAACATGATCGGCCGGCTGTGGCACGCTCCGGGCGATGGCGACGTGACCGGCTGCTCAACGACCGGGTCGAGCGAAGCCGCGATGCTCGGTGGCCTCGCGCTGAAGTGGCTCTGGCGCGAGCGGATGAAGGCGGCCGGCAAGCCGACGGACCGACCGAACCTCGTTCTTGGCGTCAACGTGCAGGTGTGCTGGGACAAGTTCTGCCGGTATTGGGACGTTGAGCCGCGACTGGTTCCGATGGAAGGCGACCGCTTCCACCTGACGGCCGAAGAGGCGGTGGCCCACTGCGACGAGAATACGATCGGCGTGGTTGCGGTCCTGGGCTCGACATTCGACGGCAGCTACGAGCCGATCGGCGAGATCTGTGCTGCCCTCGACGCGCTGGCGGCACGCGGAGGTCCGGATATTCCGGTGCACGTTGACGGCGCCTCGGGGGGGTTTGTCGCGCCCTTTTCCCAGCCCGATCTGGTCTGGGACTTCGCGCTCCCGCGCGTGCATTCGATCAATGCCTCCGGACACAAATACGGGCTCGTCTATCCGGGCGTCGGCTGGGCGATCTGGCGAGACGCAGCGGCCCTGCCCCGTGATCTCGTGTTCAACGTCAATTACCTCGGTGGATCGATGCCGACCTTCGCTCTGAACTTCTCACGGCCGGGGAGCGAGGTACTAGCCCAGTACTTCATGTTCCTCGCGCTGGGCAGGCAAGGCTACGCGGACGTGCAGCGCGCATCCAACCGGATCGCCAACCACATCGCCAAAGGGATCGCCGCGATCGGCCCGTATCGGCTGATCACTGACGGCAGCGAGCTACCGGTCGTTGCGTTCACGCTGAAGCCCGAAGTGACGAACTACACAGTGTTCGACGTGTCCGCGCGGCTCCGGGAGTATGGCTGGCTCGTGCCGGCGTACACCTTTCCCGCGAACCGGGAGGATCTTTCCGTCCTCCGGGTTGTGGTGCGCGCCGGGCTCACAAACGACATGGCCGACCTATTCCTCGCCAATATGCGCAAGCAGACCCAATGGCTCGAGTCACTCGAGTCCGCCATGCCCAAGCGGCGCTCCGAGGAGGGCCACAGCTTCCGGCACTAGGCCGCCGAGCCGGAGCCTGAGATCGGCGTCGCCTGCGCGGGTTCCCGATAGGAGCAGCACGCGAGGCGCCGCTCAGGTTCAGTCGCCCGATCCCGTCTGCGTCCGGCCTAGTCCGAAGCGATAACCAGCTCCAACGTAACCGCACCGACGAGCACCATCAATTCGACGGCCGATACTTCGTTGAAGGCCGCAGCGGCGTCTCCACTGTCGGTGAGCAAACCGGGCGGTATCGCCGCCAGCTTGGATGAGCCTGAGTTGGCGCGGGCGCATAGCAAGCGCAGGCCGGTCTAGCCGAGCCGTCCGGCACCACCATCGGCGGAGGCGTGCGCGCTCACAACATTTACACATGCGCGTACTGTCGACCGGCGGCACCGCGCCCGCCAGGATGGTTGGGTGGCAGCCCAGGCTTCTGTCCACCCGCCGGTCCGGGTTCTGGTCGTTGACGACCAGGTCGTGTTCCACGATGCCGCTCACGCGGTGATCGACGCGGCGGCTGGGTTCGAATGGGTTGGAGGGGCGAGCTGCGGGGAAGCAGGCGTCGAGCAAACTGAGCGTCTTCTGCCGGATCTGGTGTTGATGGACGTTCGCATGCCCGGTATCGGAGGGGTTGAGGCGGCGCGGCAGATCGCGTCGCTTGGGCTTCCGGCGATCGTGGTGCTAACCACTGCGGGACTGCCTCTATGCGATGCCGGCCCTGGCATCGCCGCAGAGGTCGTTCGTAAGGAGGTGCTCTGCGGAGCCCTGCTCAGGCGCCTGTGGGAAGCTTATGGCTAGTCGCCCGCGTGGCGGGACCTTGCCGAGTCGGAGGCGTGATCGCTCTGGGTACGTGCGCGCGAGGTTGCCGTAAGCGATATCGCGCCGGTGATACGCGTCCCGTACCCCTGCGCGGAGTCAATCGTCAGGGATCCGCCTAGCGAGGCGACGCGGTCGTGCATGTGCAGTCCGGCGCCCAGCGCGACCGTGCCAACCTCAAAGCCCGGGCCGTCGTCGGTGACCTCGAACGTGAGCTCCCGGCCGTGCGTGCGATCGTCACGAAACGGCGGTGGCGGTGTGGGACTCCGGCGCCCGGGAATTCTCGCTCGTTGATCAGGCAGCGAACGCGCGTACTGGGACGCCGAGGGTGTTGGTTGGGAGCGCGAAGACCGAGCCGGCGTGTGGTTGGCTCGCGAGCTCCTGAGGGCTGAGGCCGTCCCGTGCAGAGGTGATGTAAAGGGTCCCGCCGGGACCGAACGCGCAGCTGGCCGGCTGGGTGACTGGCATTGGAATGATCCCGGTGAGCTCACCGTTGGGGTTGAAGCGGCGCACCTCGGCGCCGCCCCAGACCGCCACCCAGATCGAGCCGTCGACGTCGACCGCCAGGCCGTCAGGCAGCCCCGGCTCGATCCGACACACGCTGACGAACTCCCCGACGTCGCCCTCGTCTGGCTGGAAGGAGGCGCTGAGGAGGGTGTTGGTCATGCTGTCGATCAGGTACATGGTGGTGTCCTCTGGATTCCATCCCAGCCCATTCGGGAGGGTGAACCCCTCGGCCATCTTGACGCTGAATGGGCCGCCGTCCCAGCGGTGAAGGACGCCGGCGCCAGGGGCGAACTGCATGTGGGTGCTACCGGCCCACAGACGCCCCCGTGAGTCGCATTTGGCGTCGTTCATACGGCGGTGTGCTTCGGGGAGCACCGGATCCGTGATAGCGAGTTCCCCTGAGGTCCAATAACCGAAGCCGTCCGCGACCGCAACCGCGAACCCTTCGACCTGTTCGCGCGGAGCGACCGCGCCGATCATCGTCCCCAGCGCCGCGGCGGTCTGCAGCCCATCGGGCAGATCGTTCTCGTAGAGGATCCCCTCGACGATGTCGACCCAACAGAGCCGGCCGGTGCGGTGATCGATCACTGGGCCCTCTCCGACAGACGCTTGGGTCGGGATCAGGACGTCCGGTTCGGGGAGCCGCTCAACGGTACGCATCGTGTGTTCCTTCGGTGGGCGGGTCCCACCGCGGCGACGACGCAGGTTCGCGTGTGGTCAGGATTCTTCCAGGGCGCGCATCGCTGCCTTTATGTATCCGAGGGCATAGGCCATCCCGGCGTGCCAGGGCGCCGCGCAGCTCATCTGCGGGGTGTGGTCAGGGATGAACACGCCGTCGTAGCCGTTCTCCGCGTATGTCCGTAGCGCTCTGAACATGTCGACGTATCCCTCGTCGAGGAATACTTCGTGATAGTTCGGAGCGCGGCCGACGACGTTGCGGAAGTGGACGTAGCCGATCCGGTCCTGGGCAGCGAAACGGGCGATCGCGTCATAGATGTCGACATCGGGCATCTCCGAGACGGTGCCCTGGCAGAACTCGAGGCTGTTGGCGCGGCTGGGAACGTGGTCGAGCACACGCTGCATCGCGGCCTCCGTGGTCAGGACCCGGGCGGTGTTGCGCAACCTCGGCACCGGAGGGTCGTCGGGGTGGGCGCACAGCCGCACGCCTGCGGACTCAGCGACCGGGACGGCCGCGGTTAGGAACGCTTCGAAGCGTGACCACACCTCGTCGGCGTCGACGGCCCCGATCGTCTCGCCGCCCGCCGTCTCGTCGAAGTCCATGTTCCAGACTTGCCCGACGGGTATGTCTGGCTGTGGGCCGATCTCATCCGCGTTGAAGCCGATCGATTCGGCTGCGCCGCGCGCGAACGGCCCCGTCAGGTGGCCCCAGACACCCGCCAGCGAGAAGTTGTACCCCAGGCACGGGATCTCCGCCCGTCCGAGCAGGCGGATGCTCTCGAGCACCTGCTCGAGTTGCTCACTGCGCTTGGGGCCGTCCAGCAGAACGTCGTGCCAATGGCCCGGATCGAGGTTCTCGATCGCATGCAGCGTCAGGCCCTCGGCTTCAACCATGGATTTGATCCGCTGTATCTCCTCGAGCGTCCACGGCTTGCCGCCGCGATCTGTCGAGCCCCAGCCGGAGCTTCTCGACACCGAGGACGGGATGCGCGGGTCGGCGCTGAAGTAGTCGACGAGGTGGGCCACGATATGCGTCGCACCTGCCTGTCGAGCGAACCGAAGATTCTCCGCAGTCAGCATGTGGCGATACAGACCGAGCCCTAGCTTCACGACCGCTCTTGAATCTCAATCCTCGGAGCCCGCATCAGGCACATGCTCGCAACTTCTATGCGCCCGGTTCGCTCAGGAACCAGGGTCGTGCTCATCGTCGTCGCGATTGGAGGCGTGGATCGGTGGATGAGGCTCGGCTTGGAGCTGCGAGACGTGGCCGACGCCTGCCGATCGGCATTTGGCGCTGATCCCTTGGCGTAGAGGCCCTCGGCAGGCAGCGGTGAGAAGAACAAACCGACCGGGATCCGGGCGCGCGCCAGGCATCTTGGGCAGTGCTCGACCGCGAGCCACGGTGCTCTCACCCGGATGCTCAGTCCACACCGCGGACAGTTCAGAAACAGCGAGCCGCGGGTGCCGCGGGCCGGATCGAGCGCGCCGACCGACCGACCTTCCGCCAGAGGAACCGCGGCGTCGGCCGTGCGCATGCAATCACCCCGAGCGCTCGACTAAGTCGCGGTCTGTGGCATCGCGGTGAGAAGTCACCATCCGCCTGTCGGCGAGGCGATCGGACATCGCCCTTATGTGAGCATGCCGATCGTCGGGGACGGTTCCTCGTACGCTCGTGCCCCGGCCGGGAGCGGAGATGATCTCGAGTTCGCCGCTGACCGCGCCGATCCGATCGCGCATGCTGGTCAGGCCGATCCCGTCTGGGCGGATCGCCATATTCATCCCGGTCCCGTCGTCGGTCACCTCAAACCGGAGGCCCTCGCGCGGGCCGCGTCGGAGAACCACGGTCACCCGCGCATCCGGCCCGGCGTGTTTGATCGCGTTCTGGACGGCCTCGCTCACACAGAAGTAGATTGCCGCCTCCACGGGCCCCGACCAGCGGCCGGTCCCGTTGTCGATCACCTCGACTGGGATCGGCGCGCTGATCGCCAGCGACCGGACCGCGTCGGCGAGACCACGGTCTTTGAGCACAGCCGGATAGATGCCACGTGCCAGGGCTCGCAGCTCGTCGACCGCTAGCTCCACATCGACGCTGATCGATTCGAGCTGGCTTGCCAGGTCCTCATCCAGAGCAGACTCTTGGGCGATCCCAAGCTTGATTTGGATCGCGGTCAGCCGCTGTTGGGCGCCGTCGTGGAGGTCTCGCTCAAGCTTGCGGCGCGCTCGGTCACTCGCGCGAATGATCCTTGCGCGAGCGTCGACGAGCTCGCGACGCGATTCTCGCAATCCGGCTTTGAGCTCGGCGTTCTCGAGCGCAAGCGCGGGGGCGGGAACCAGAGTTAGGTCCGCGTCGGCGCCAGCCTCGGGCACAGGCACATGCTCCAAGCGCAGCGGCCGAACCGCCGCTCGTCGTACGTGTGGCGCCCTTAGGTTCGTCACGGCCGGAAGTGACGGCTCGTCGACCGGCCGCGAGGTACGACTGGACTGCGCCCGCTTGGCTTTTGGCGGCATCGACCCGGCCATCGTTGCTAACCTCCGCTACAGCTGGTCCCATTTATCCTACAAATAGGATTAGACTACAGAGAACGTGCCGAAGTCAAGGGCCGAAATGAAAATTCTTTCCCCGTCTCCCCAAACCGGTCAGGGTCGCGTCCTGCCCCGTGGTCGGGAGCCAGCATGACCGAGTCTCTGAGTAAGACCGTGGCCGACGACCTGCTCGCGCGTGTTCAGCGCGGCGAGTACAACGCCGGCGACCGGCTCCCCACCGAGCACGTCCTCATGGGCCAGTACGGCGTCGGGCGTAACACCGTCCGAGAAGCAATGCAGAGCCTCCGCACCCTCGGCATCGTCGAGATCAGGCCTCGAATAGGCGCAACGGTGCTCGACAGCGGCGCAACGAACGCGCTCGCGAGCTCGACCGTATCCGTCCTGCTTCGCGATCAAACCGTCAACGAGCTGTACGAGGTCAGACTGATCCTCGAGCCCGCCGCTGCCGAGAAGGCGGCGATCCACCGAACCGACGAAGACCTCCTCGCCATGCGACGCGCCCGGACCCACTACCGCGTCGCGTACGAGATGGGAACTCCGGTGTGGGAGGCAGACATCGAGTTCCACCAGGCCATCGCGGATGCGTGCGGCAATACCATGGTCGCCAGGGTTCTGGCCCCGGTGTCCGATCTGCTGAACAACGCCCGCCGCGCAACCGGCACGCTTCCCGCCGCGGTAGAGCTTGCGCTGGACCAACACGACGAGATCGCGGCGGCTATTGAAGCTCGCGCGGGCAAGCGTGCGCACCGCGCGATGACTGCCCACATCGAGTCGGGTATCTGGGCCCTCAACCAACTTCGGGAACTCAACCCGCCCACGCACCCAGAGTCGGCGGCGGCCCTCGACGGGCCGAGCACGCCCGATCGCCGAAGTGTCGCTGGCGCTGCGCGCAGCCAGCAGGACATCGCGCGATAGGCTAGTCCCGCCGCGCAGCTAGCCGGCATCGACTCGGACGTTCAGCACCGTCGGATCACCCGGATCTGCATCTCAACCGTGAACAGCGTTGAACGCGCGTGGCGCCCTTGCCCGTCGATGCGAGCCTCGGCAACGTCGTCTTTTGGTACTGACTAATTCTCGGCGACTCGGCGGCGCGGTTGCTCCCGCGGCTGGCGCACGTCCCCTCGCCTTTCGGGAGTGGATGGACCACGAGTCCGACCGCCTCAGCGGCAGCGCCAGTTGACCGCGTCGCCTCCGAATCCTGCGGTTGGTGGCAAGTGCCCGTCATATGGTGTCCTTTTCGATCGGCCTTGATACGCGCCTATGTGCCCCGATCTAGGTCGCCGGGTTGGTGCCCGAACGCGGCGGGGTCAGCCACCGATGTAGGACATCTCGATCTTCGGGCTTCGTTCGCTGGCGGCGTGGCGGCGTTCTGAGTAGCGGTCGGCACGCAGGGCCCAGATCGAGCGCAAACGCGCTGGCGAGTTCCTCGTCGGTTGTCGCCGCTGCGCAGGAGGGCGCGCAGGTCGTGGCCGTCGCGCGGCGAACAGGCACGTGTAGAGCTTGCCGTCGGCCGACAGCCGCGCTCGGGTGCAGGCGCCGCAGAACGGCTGGGTGACCGAGGCGATCACGCCGATCTCGCCGGCGCCGTCGCGGTAGCGGTAGCGGTTGGCGACCTCGCCCGGGTAGTTGGGCTGGAGCGGTTCAAGCGGCCATCGTTCGTTGATCGTGGCGACGATCTCGGCGGCGGGGACGACGTCGTCCATGCGCCAGCCGTTGGTCGTGCCGACGTCCATGTACTCGATGAATCGCAGGATGTGGCCGCTGCCGCGGAACGCTCGGCCATCTCGATGATGCGATGATCGTTGACGCCGCGTTTGACGACCATGTTGATCTTCACCGGTGTGAGCCCGGCGGCGGCGGCGGCGTCGATCCCGTCGAGCACGCGCGCGACCGGGAAGGCGACGTCGTTCATCGCGGCGAACGTCTCGTCGTCGAGCGCGTCGAGGCTGACGGTCACGCGCGTGAGGCCGGCGGTCTTGAGCGTGTCTGCCTTGGCGGCGAGCGCGGACCCGTTGGTCGTCAGCGCGACGTCGGTGATCTCGTCGATGTCGGCGAGCATCGCGACCAGCCGCTCGAGGTCGCGGCGCAGCAGCGGCTCGCCGCCGGTGAGGCGGATCTTGGACACGCCCTCGCGCGCGAACGCTCGGGCCAGGCGCGTGATCTCTTCGAAGGTGAGCAGCTGCTCGCGTGGTAGGAACGCGAAGTCGCGTGCCGAAGATCTCCTTGGGCATGCAGTAGGTACAGCGAAAGTTGCAGCGGTCGGTGACCGAGATCCGCAGATCGCGCAGCGGGCGGGATCGCCTGTCAAGCACACTTTTCATTCTTGCGCGCGCTCAGGTCCAGGGGTTGACGATGATCGCGATGTCGACGACGAACAGCACGATCACGACGTCGTTGAGCACTGCGTTGCCGGGTAGGCCGGGCGCGAGCTGCACGATGCCCCAGAGCGCGAACGCGCTGACCAGAATCGACCGCGTCAGCAGCTCGCGTCGGTCCTCGTGGTGCGCGATGACGTGCGTGAGATACGCCCCGGCGGCCAGGAACAAGGCAGCCCCCTCGAGCGCCCGAGCGAACGATCCGCCCCAGATCGCGCGGACGCCGATCGCGAGCAACCCCGTGGCGACACTGGCCGCGATCAGTCCGCCGGCGAGGTGGCGGAGCTGGGTTCGGCGCGCTCTCACGAGCCGATCAGGCCAGCCCTCCGGTCGCGATCTCGACGAGGACGCACCAGCGGACGGTCCGCATGGTCATCACGAGTGTCTGGAAATCGCTGGGCGACGGGCGGCTATGAGCGGCGCTTGTAGTAGTCAGTGTTGATCTGGATGTACTGCTGCCATTCGTCGGGCAGCTGATCCTCGGCGAAGCAGGCGTCAACGGGGCACGCCTCGACGCACGCGTCGCAGTCGATGCATTCCTCCGGATCGATGTAGAGCTGCGCCTCATCGTCGAAGCCCTCCTCGTCCTGGGTGGGGTGGATGCAGTCGACCGGGCAGACCTCCACGCACGACAGATCCTTGGTCCCGATGCACGGCTCGGCGATCACATACGTCACTGGCGGGTTCTCCTGACAGGTTCGGCAATGGACCAACACGCGAACTCTTGCACTTGAACCGTGGTTCAAGTCAAGCGGCGGCCGTCGCGCGGCGCCCGGCACGGCCGGTTGCAGCCGCGGGGGTGTGCTCGCGAAGTGGCAGGACGCGATCGTCGAACATGTGACATACGTCGATCGATTCGCAGTTGCACTTGCTGCACATCTTCAGCACGCGTCGCACTGAGGTCGCTCTGGCGATCAGATCGTCGAGCTCTGGCAGCTTCAGCACGGCGAGTTGGCGCAGCCGCTCGTGCGCGGGTTCATCGCGGGACCCGAGCAGGTCGCGGATCTCCTCGAGCGTGAACCCGACTCGCTGTGCGGCGTCGATGATTGCCAGCCGGCGGAATACGTCCTTGGTGTATCGGCGCTTCCCCGCGAAGCGCTCCGGTTCGGGCAGCAGCCTGCGGCGCTCGTAGTAGCGGATCCGCGACGTGCTCATCCCGGCACGCTCCGCCACCTCGCCAATCGCCAGCTGTCGCACGACCTCGCTCAAAATGTTTCGGCTGCTTGGCTTGACTTGAACCCGACTTCAAGCGCAAGCCTACCGACATGGCCGCTGCGACGCCCCCCGATTCGCGCTCCGCTCCAGATCGCGGCGGTGGCGCGGCCAGTCGCCGGACGGGCCGGGGAAGCGACGAATGACGCCACAGGCCCCGCGGGTGCTGCTGGCAGCGAGCGGCAGCGAAGCGTCCCGGCAGGCCACCGCCGTTGCCGCGGATCTCGCGAGCACGTTCAGCGCGGCACTCACAATCCTGCACGTCGTCCCACCGGTCGAGTACCGCGTCGGCCGGCTCGCACCGACAATCCCGATCACCCGGCGGCTCGACGATCCGCTCACCAGCCAAGTGCTCCTGGACGCACGCCGGGTCGCGTGGGCACGCGGCGCGAGCGCGCAGACAATCCTTGTCGCCGGTGAGCCCGCCCGGGTGATCGTCGCCGTTGCGGGCGAACTCGGCGCCGACCTCCTCGTGATCGGCAACACCCCCCGACGGCTGCCGAGCCCGTGGCCGGCGCACACCCGACGGTGGGTCACACGCCCACGCCCCCTGCCCCGTGCTCCCGGTCACGGCCGACCGGCCGGCGCCGACGCGGCCTGCTATCGACCCTGTCCTTGTCACCTGAGCACAACGGTCTGAGCAGCGCCCGTAGCTGGCGCGGCGGGGACTTAGCCTCCCAGCGAGGCTGGGGAGTGATGCCGAGCTGACGAAGTCGGGAAAGGTTGTCTTCCACCCCAAGCGCGGACACGAGTTTCCCGTCCTGCACACCGAAGATGTAGATCTCATCGACGTTCTCGAACCGCCGTCCAGTCGCCGGCACGCCCAGCCATTCGCCCCGATGCGTGCCCGAGCATTTGAACTGGGCAACGACGTTCTCGCCCTCGGCGATCAGGTCGACAATCCGGCCACGACGTCGCCGCGGGTGCGACGACCACCGGCACCGCCATCTAGCGACGCGACGACACGCTCGCTTCCGGGACGGGGAGAAGGGCGAGCTACTGCACGCAGATCGGACGAGACCCCGGCGAGATCGAACGCTCGGTACTCGTCGGCGGAGACCCTTGACGGTCGCGCCACCGCTGCTGGATCCGGGCATCACCTTCTTGCTCGTCAGCGTCAGAAACCTCGACCTCGGGCCCGCCCGCAGCTGGGTCCGGTGGCGCGACCAACACAACGCCCGTCCTACACCGTCCTGAGACAGCACGAAAGGCTGTTCGCCATGTCCAAGACGCGTTGATGGTGGCTCCACGTCCTGGTCCGGTCCGGCCGAGCGCAGCTGCCCGTCGTCGCCCACCCGGTCACGAGACCTTGGCTGCTGGTTCGGCCGGCACACGGATCGACGCGGCAGGCGAAATCGCGGCTGCCTACGACGTGAAGACGCCTCAGCGTTCGTGGAGGGGTCTCATGGTTGCCTGGCCGAGACTTTCGGCCCAGGCAGGCGGGTTGACCGGGGCGCCGGCGTTCGCATAGGATCGCCGCACGGACTCGTGCGGATGTGCACGATCGGGGCTCGCTCGCGTCGAGGTTCACCTCACCGCGGCTGATGCGTCGGCGTAGTCCGGAACCGGGACCAACGACGGAGGCCGAAGATGAGGACACTGATGAAGGTCAAGATCCCGACCGCAGCGGGGAACGAGGCGATCAAGAACGGAAGCCTGCCGGAAATTGTCGGAAAGTCGCTCGCTGCGCTCAATGCGGAGGCTGCGTACTTCACCTCCGAGGATGGACTGCGCACTGGCCTGATCTTCTTCGATATGACGGACTCCAGTGATATTCCATCGGCGGCGGAGCCGTTTTACATGGCCTTCGATGCGCAGATCTCGTTCGAGCCGGTGATGAACGCCGACGACATGGCTGCTGGCGTCGGCAAGGCGATGGAGGCCACCTAGGCCCCGGGGTCTCGCCCCACGGCGAGCCAAGCGCGCGCCGGCCCATCCAGGATGTGCGCAACTCGTTTGTCGCCGACACGGGTCTCATTGCGGCGCTGCCGCCCCCGTATCGCCAGGCCGAAGCGGAAGTCGGATCGTCGCCGCTCGTGCCCGGCGGCACGGCTCAGGTTTCGTGGACGGTGAAGTGTCCGCGAACTGGTGAAGGGCAGCGATCGCGCGCCCTGAGTTTGGCGAACCTCAGGAGGAGCCGTCGCGTCCGCAAGTTTGATGGGCTGCTGGCACGAGTATTTCGCGCGGCAAGGCTTGAGCACCCGTGGTGCTCAAGCCTTTCGTGTCGCTTGCTCTCTCTCGGCGCTCTCCCGCATGACTGCGTGGTGGAGAGCGGCCGCGAGTTTTCTTGGAACGCTGGCGCGCCGGTTAGGCCTACCGGACGAGCTCGTATGTGAGGAAGGCGAGGCCGTCGCCGATGATCTTTGTATCGACGAGGCGCATGGGCTTCTTGTCGCTGGTCTCGCCGAATAGGCGCTCGCCCGCCCCGAGCACGACCGGGAAGACGACCATCCGCAGCTCGTCGACCAGGTCGTGTTCGATCAGCGTGCGCCCGAGCTGATAGCTGGCGGGCACGACGATCTCTCCGTCTAGCTCCTGCTTGAGCTTTGAGATTTCGGTCACCACGTCGCCCTTCAGGATTGTTGAGTTGTTCCACTCTGGCTCTTCGAGGGTGGAGGACACGACGTACTTCGGCATGCTGTTCAGCCTGTCCGCAAGCTCGCCACTTCGGGGTCGCCACCGCATCCCGAAGAACTCATAGCTTCTGCGACCCAACAGCCATGCCTCGGCGCGTAGCGCCTCGTCGAGCGCGATCTTGTTCCACTCTTCGAGGTCCTTGCCCCCAAACTGGAGGAACCAGCCGCCGAGCCTGAAGCCCTCCTCACCGTCCGGGTCCTGGACCACTCCATCGAGCGAGACGTTCTGCGGGCCACTCATCACGATCTTTCCCATCTCAATTCTCCGTTCATTGGACTGTTACGTGCTGCGTTGGTTGAGGCGTCCGCGACAACGAAAACTGAGCGGCGAATTTCGACGCGCCGCGACGTCATTAGTCGTGACGGGTGAAAGGAAGAGTCGGCGCGAGGATGCGAGCGTGACCGAGCAGACCCTCGCCCGTGCGCGCCGCCCGGAAGACCTCCAGCGAATGACCCAGATGCCCGGGCCAACCCGCTACGGCGAGGCGATCTGGCTGCAGCCCTACGCCGACGTTCTTAGCCAGCATTCGGCGTCTCCTTCCCCACCAAGCTGGTCTATGCGGCGATCGCCTCGCTCGAGCCCCGAGCCATCAGAAGACCCCTACCGCCCTAGGGCCTGCTCCAGGTTCGAGTGGTGGGGGCCGGAGAGCCAGTCCGAACCCGGCCCCAGACGCGCGTCGACCGGTTCCTCTCCTCGCCGCAGCGCGTCGATGTAGGCATGATCCGCGGCGAGGCGCGCCGCCACCTCGGGACCCTCGGCAACGGCGCCGTGACCGGGGACCACGACGTCGACGTGCCTGGCGGCCTCTCCCAGCCGGTCGAGTGCCGTCTCGTAGGCGCCCACCTGATCTGGGCGGCGAGCGTCGAGGAGCGGGATCAGGACATCGGAGAGCATGTCGCCGGCGAGCAGGACGCCACGGTCCGCGAGGAGGACCGCGGCGTGGCCGACAGCGTGCGCCTCATGTTCGATGATCTCGCCCGGCACGGGTCCGCCGTCCGCGGGCAGCGGGGTGACGAGCCCGAACAGCTCGAGAGGGATGCCCGACGCGCTCTCCGCCGCCATCCTCTGCCCCCGTTCTCGGGCTTCACTGGCAGTGCGGGCAGCGGCGGCGGTGGCGTACCGCGGCACGTCGCCGAACCGGGAATGCCAGAGCAAGTGGTCCCAGTGGGGATGGGTAGAGAACCCGGCGACCACCGGAATGCCGAGCCGGTCCAGGTCATCGGCGAGCTGGTTCAGATCGGAACCATCGATGCCGGGATCGACCAGGATCAACCCGCCCTCCCCGCGCACCGCGATGGCATTGCTCCAGACCCACGCACTCTGCCGGACCCAGACGCCGTCGGCCACCTGAGTCAGCATCGGTTCACCCTCTCAAGCATCTCCCCGCGGCGCAAGAGGAGCGGCCGCCCGCACCCGTTGCGCGTCATCGCCGCGGCCGCCGCGACTCGTCGCGGGCGTCCTCGACGCGGCCGAGCTGGAGCAGGAGGTCACCGCGCACGCTGAACACGCTAGCTCGCCGCAGCGACCCGCGCAGTGCGGAAAGCAGACGCAGCGCTCACGCAGGGTAAGGACACCTGCTTTGTCGCGCACACGGAGCAGTGTCCGGACCCGCAAGCTTGCTGGTCCCATCGAAGCAGCAGCCGGGGTTGGCGCATACGGCGGGGCGAGGGCTGCCGTTCCCGGGCACCAGGGCGTAACGCCGAGTCCGGCCCGGGGCGTAACGACGCTGTCGATCGACTGCTACCGATCACGCACCACGGCCCGCGACCGATCTCATGACATCCGAAGCTGCCTGAGCAAGCGCCACCACCTCCCGCGGGCTTCAAGTGGGAGACTGATCGGCGGTGTCCGGGCGAGTGTCCTTCTATTTCGTGGATGTGTTCGCGACGCGACCGCTGACGGGAAACCCGCTGTCGCTGGTCCCGGATGCCGACCGCCTCGACGAGTCCCAGATGCGAGCGATCGCGCGGGAGTTCAACCAATCAGAGACGACCTTCCTGCTTCGTCCAACCCGCTCCGGAGCAAACTGCCGACTGCGCTCCTTCACCCCGGCCGGAGCAGAGGTTGGCGGCGCGGGCCACAACGCTTTGGGCGCATGGCTATGGCTCGAAGCGTGCGGCCGACTCTTCGACCAAGGGCCTGATCTCGCGCAGGAGATCGCGGGAGAGGTGCTGCCGGTCCAGATCATCCGCGAGCCTGGACGCCCTGTCACAGTGTCGATGGACCAATCGGCGCCGCATTTCGGTGAATCGGTAACCGATCGCGCCGAGCTCGCTGGCGCACTCGGCCTAGACCAAGATGACCTCACAACGAGTGAGCCGGCGCAAGTCGTGTCGACCGGGGCGGCGCATCTGTTGGTTCCTCTGCGCGACCGGGATGCGGTCGACAGAGCAACACCCGATAGCGCAAGGCTGAAGGCGATACTTGCAACGGTGGGCGGCGAAGGCTGCTACCTCTACAGCCCAGACCCGGTGGATGCAGCCGACGCGGTCGCATACACGCGATTCTTCAACCCCACGATGGGTATCGTCGAAGACCCGGCAACCGGAACCGCGGCAGGACCACTCGTCGCCCTGCTCGTAGCCTCGGGCAAGGTGCCCGGTGGCATCACCGCCGTCGTCGAGCAAGGCCACCTACTCGGACGGCCCAGCAGGATCCAGGTCACGGTATCCGGACAGATGGTGCGCGTGAGCGGCTCAGGACTGGTCGTGGCCGAGGGCACGCTCAGCGTCTGAGCCAACGGGCCAGCAGGCGCGTCGCCGGACCGCGCGCCGTAGATTCATCTTCATCACGCCCGCGGGCAAGTCCAACTCACTGACCAGGTTCACCCGCGCGAAACGCCGCCGCCGTCGGCGATTATCGCCGTGAGCTCAATGCAGGTGTCGTGGCGTAAGTGTGGACTTACGTCAAAGTCGCCACAAGCGCACCCGGCCGAAGTGCTTGCCGCGACCCGCTCAGGACAAGCATTTCGCGGAACTGCCGGAGCCGTGGCGGACTACACAAGTTCGACCGAAGCGGCCACCGGCGCGGTAGCGTTCGCGGACGCGTGATGTCAGCTCGTGATTCGTAGCTTTGTGCGTACGGTGAGAACGCGTGGCGGGCGCCGGCACGGTTGACGCATCACGAACCGGACGATCCGCTACCTATGCGATCCGAGGATCGAGGGTGACCTCTCGACGGGCCTGGCGGCGCTCCGGGGTACGGGCAGCGGACGCTCGTCGACCATGGCCGGTTCGGCTGCAGCGGCGATCGCTTGCAGAGCCGCCAGGTGCCCGCGCAAGGCCGCGCGTCCTGGCTTGGTGAGCGTGACCCCCCGACGAGAACGTGAATCCGCTCGCACACGGGAAACCTCCACGTACCCGGCTGCAGCGAGCGCTGACAGGTGCTTGCTCAGAACCGAATCCGAGATTTCCAGGCTGTCCCGTATGTCGGAGAATGGCAACCCCCGCACCGGCGAGAGCATCGCGCATATTTGTAGCCGCAAGGGCGCGTGGATCAGCTCGTCGAACGCCGCTTCGCTCACCGTTGCCACGCCCGAGATGCACGACGCCGGTAGGAAGCGTTCGCGGCGAATAGGCAGGCCGCAACGATCACAGTGACGGCTGCACCAAGTCCCCAGCTCGCAAGAGCCGAATTGCTGTGGCTGGCCAGCAGATGGGGGCCGATCACGCCGCCAACAAGCACCGCGACAGAGATGAGCGTCACCTCAGTGACGCCCCACTTAGGCTTCGGCAATGAACGCAACGGACGCCACTGGTTACGAGCGGACATCCTCACAAGCTCAGCAAGGAACCACACGACCGCGATGATGGTCACCACGTTTCCAGGTCCCTTGTCCGCGGGCGCGACCGTCTGCGCTCCGCAGAAGACGCTCGCCGCGAGGAGGAACCCGGCTGGCGCCATCGCACGACGAACCGATGCGTCGTGCGCCTGGCGGGCGGCCCGTAGCTGCTCTCGGGCCGCGCTGGGAGGGATCGAACCCGACGACTGATTTTCCATACCGGAAAGTTAGCACACGACTTGCCGATACGGAAAGTCACGCAAGGCGTTGGCCAGCGCCCGATGGCTCGCGGCGGACCTTGTCGATCCTGGACAGGCGGATCGGGTCGCGCAGCCCGCGGCTACGGTGGAGCGGTCGGGCAGCGAACCGCCGCCCAAGCAGATCGCGCACAATCCTCTGCGTGGACCTCGACGATGTGCTCGCTTATTTTCGCGGTTGCGAGTGGATCGACCTTACTCACGCCTTCGAACCGGGCATTCCGCACTACGCTCCGTTCCCTGATGAGGAGCGCCGTGTGGTGTTCGGCTTCAAGCCGAGCAACGGGACTCTGGGGTCCGGGTTCTTGGTCCACGAGTACCGCCACGTGGGTCAGTGGGGGACGCATGTCGATCCGCCCGCGCACTTCATCGAGGGAGGTCGCACGTTGGACGCGCTGCCCGTCGAGGAGATGGTGTTACCGCTCGTCGTGATCGACGTTCGTGAACAAGTCAATTCTGACGCTGGGTACGCGGCCACCGACGCCACGATTGGCGCGCACGAGGCCGAGTACGGGCAGATCCCTGATCGGGCGTTCGTGGCTCTGTTGACTGGCTGGGGCGCCCGCTGGCCCGACGCGGCCGCGATGGACAACCGGGACGCTCAGGGCAACTCACGTGCGCCCGGATGGGACGTCTCGGCGCTCCGTGTGCTGTTTGAGCAACGACATACCGTCGCGATCGGCCACGACGTCACAAGCACCGATCCGGCGGCGCTGGTTGATCGCGGCCACGTCGAAGCCGAGACGTACGTGCTAGCGCGTGACCGATGGCAGATTGAGCTAATGGCGAATCTTGAGCGCGTCCCAGTGCGCGGCTCACTCATCGTCGCAACCTGGGCAAAGCCAATGGCCGGCTCGGGGTTCCCCGCCCGATGCTTCGCGATAACGCCCAGGGCCCCCGACTGAGCCTCCGGATGCAGTTCGGGGGAGGGCCGCTGGGCTCCGCGAGCCGCAACTGCGGGGAACGGCGGGGGAACGACGAGCCATATGCGCGGGTCCAAGTTGCCCCAAGTTGACCCGCCCATGGGCCCCGTGCACCGACTTGACGGTGGCCCGTTCCCGCGCTGATGGCAGAGAACGGCCTAGTTCAACGGAGAGGGAGGGATTCGAACCCTCGTCGGACCGAAAGACCCGAACCGGTTTTCGAGACCGGCGCATTCAACCGCTCTGCCACCTCTCCGGTGGGGCGTAGGACAAGTTAGACGAACTGACGCGTGCGCGGGCCGGGAATTGGCTGGTCTCCATAACGCGGGCACGGGCCGCGGTCTGGAGGTCCTGACGTCCGCGAGCCGACCGTCGCGAGCCCTAGCGCCGGGGCGCGAAGAACGCGCGCAGCAGGTCGGCGCACTCCTCGGCGAGGAGCCCGCTTTCGACCTGGGGTCGGTGGTTCAGGCGCGGCTCGTCGAGGACGCTGAGCACGCTGCCGGCGGCGCCGGCCTTGGGGTCGGTGGCCCCGTAGACAAGGCGGGGGAGGCGCGCGAGCACGATCGCGCCGGCGCACATCGCGCACGGCTCGAGCGTGACGTACATGACCGCGTCGAGCACGCGCCAGCTCCCGAGCGCGCCGGCAGCCTCGCGCAGGGCGATCATCTCGGCGTGGGCGGTGGGGTCCGCGCGCAGCTCGCGCTCGTTGTGACCGGAGCCGATCACCTCGCCGCCGTGCACGATCACGGCGCCGATCGGGACGTCGTCGTGCTCGGGCGCCCGCGTGGCCTCGCGCAGGGCGAGACGCATGAAGTACTCCTCTCGGGGGAAGAAATGGGTGCTCAAGATCGCGCGACGCTACCGTGCTGTAGGGAAACTTTGGCGCTTCGGCAGTTGTCTTAGCGCTTGGGGCCGCTTTCCACGTCCAGGCTCATTGTTCTCGGCCACGCTCACCTCGCGTTTGTCGCTCGCGGTGCTCGCCATCGCGGCGGTGCTGTGCGCCGGCGCGAGCGGGTGGACGGCTCCCTCGCGTGCCGCGGCGCCGGCGCGGGCCGTCGCGCCCGACTACGTTCCCGGCCAGGTCCTGGTCGGGTACGCATCCGTGTCCGGCCCGGCGGCATCGGGAGTGGCCCATGCGGCGCGCCAGATGGGCGTCCGCGCGGTTCCCGCATCCGCGACTCCAAGCGACGCGCTCGCGTCGGGCGCGACTGAGCAGATCATCCAGGTGCCCGCCGGCCGGAGCATCTGGCCGGTGATGGCGAAGCTCCGCCGCCAGCATGGCGTGCGCTACGCCGTCCCCAATTACATCGCCCACACCGCCGGTTGGTTCCCCGACGATCCGGGCATCTCCGGCCATGCGCAGGGGTGGCAGCAACTTCAGTGGAACTTCCTCGCCGGCGCCGGCGTCGACGCCCCGGATGCCTGGGGGCATATGTTCGCCGACCATCGCCCCGGCGGTCGCGGCGTGGTGATCGCGGTTCTCGACACGGGCGTCGCTTACACGAACTGGGACGGGTTCCTCAAGTCGCCCGACTTCGGCGGCACCCACTTCATCGACCCGCACGACTTCATCGCCGGTAACGCGTTTCCGCTCGATCGCGAGGGCCACGGAACGTTCGTCGCCGGGATGATCGCCGAGGCGACAAACAACGGCCGCGGACTGACCGGCCTCGCCTACGGCGCGAAGATCATGCCGGTCCGCGTGCTCGACGCCGACGGGAACGGCGACTCGGTGACGATCGCGCGCGGGATCCGCTACGCGGTCAACCACGGCGCCCAGGTGATCAACCTCAGCCTCGAGTTCGACATCTCGGTCAGAGCGGCGCAGATCCCCGACATCATCAGCGCGCTCAACTTCGCGCACCGCCACGGGGTCGTCGTGGTGGCCGCCGCCGGCAACGACAGCTCACGCGAGCTCGCGTATCCGGCGGCCGCGCCGTCGGTGGTCTCGGTCGGCGCGACGACAGCCGACCGCTGCCTGGCCGGATATTCGAATGTCGGGGCGAGGCTCGACCTGGTGGCGCCGGGCGGCGGCGACGACGCCGCGCTGTCGGACGATCCCGACTGCCACCCGTTCCGCAATCTGCCGCCCGTGCATCAGATGACGTTCCTCGATTTCAACTCGCTCGATCCCGGCGGGAACCCGGACCGGTTCGGCTTCCCCGGCAGCTACGGCACGTCGATGGCCGCGCCCGAGGTGGCGGCGACCGCGGCGCTGGTGATCGCCAGCCGAGTCCTCGGACCCCATCCCTCGCCCGATCAGATCCTCGCCCACCTCGAGCAGACCGCGACGCCGCTCGGCGGCTCGCAGCCCAACGAGGATTACGGCTACGGCCTCATCAACGCCGGTTCGGCGACCGCGCCGCTTCCCGGCGCCGCCCCGGCGAGGCGCTAGCCACTGGCGCTACGTAGTCCGCACGATCAGCACCGAACAGGGTGCGTGGTGCGAGACCTTGTTCGGCACCGACCCGAGCAGGAAGCGCTTGGCGCCGGTCATCCCCTTGTTGCCGACGACGATCAGGTCCGAGCGCTGCTCCTCGGCGACGTCGACGATCGCGTCGGCGGCGTCGCCCTGGCGCGCGAACGTCTCGACCGTCGCCACCCCACCCTCGCGCGCCTCCGTCTCCGCCTCTTGCAGCAGGGCCATCACGTCGTCGTGGGGGTTGATCATCCATTGCAGGTCCGCCGGCACGTTCACTTCCTCGCCGCGCAGCCGTTGATCTGAGACGGGCTCGTACGCGCTGACGATCTGCAGCCGCGCGCCCAGGCTCGCGGCCAGGTCGATCGCGCGCCGCACAGCCGTGCGTGCGGTCTCGGATCCGTCGGTACCGACGAGGATCGACGTGAACACGGGCGGGCCTAGGCGAGCTTGGTGATCGCGATCACCATGCCGGCTAGCACGAACACCAGGAGCGCTACCTGCATCCAGATCCAATGGCGTGGCACGGTCAGTAAAGCTAGCGGTCCGCCCGTCTATCGTCCGTGACGGTGGCCCAGCAGCTCAATCCGGCGCTCAAGGCGGTCAGCGACGCGGTCCTCGCGGTGGCCGCGAACCTGTCCGTGGACGAGGTGCTGCAAAAGCTTGTGGATGCGGCTCGCGAGCTTGCCGGCGCGCACTACGCCGCACTCGGTATCCCGGATGGGGAGGGAGGGTTCCGCCGCTTCCTCGTCACCGGTATGAATGACGAGCTGATCGCGTCGATGGGGCCGCTCCCGCGCACCCACGGGATGCTCGGCGCGATGCTCGCCGAGCGCGATGCCTACCGGACCGACGACATCCACGACGATCCGCGGTTCCGGGGCTGGTGGCCGCATCGGCATCCGGATATGCGCAGCTTCCTGGGCGTCCCGATCATCTCGCCCGACGGCGCGATCATCGGCGCGTTCTACCTGACCGAGAAGGAGGGCGCCGACACGTTCGACGCCGAGGATCAGGCGCTGATCGAGCTGCTGGCAGCCCACGCCTCGATCGCGATCACCAATGCTCGCCTGTACGAGCAAAGCCGCGAGCTATCGATCGTGTCCGAGCGCAATCGCCTGGCGCTCGAGCTCCACGACGTGGTCAGCCAGAAGCTGTTCAGCTTGATGCTGACCGCCGAGGCGGCCGCCACCCAGATGGACCGCGACCCGGTCGCGGCGCGGGCGCAGGTCGAACGGCTACGCGAGCTGGCTCGCGAGGCACTCGACGAGCTCCGGTCGCTGATTCTCGGCCTGCGCCCGCCCGAGCTAGAGCGCGACGGACTCGACGGCGCGCTCCGCAAGGAGGTCGAGATGCTCGGCCGCGCCCACGGCACGAACATCGAGCTCCAGGTCGACCCGGGGTTCGAGATCGAAACCGGCGACCGCGAGCTGGCACTGCTGCGGATCGCCCACGAGGCGCTTCACAACGCGGTGCGCCACGCCCACGCCGAGCACGTGACCGTGCGCGTCGGCGGCAAGGACGGCGCGCTCGTAGTCGAGGTCACGGACGACGGGGTCGGGTTCGACCCCGACCGACCCGATCTCCGCTCGCGGCACCTCGGGCTGACCTCGATGGAGGAGCGCGCCCGCGAGCTCCGCGGACGGCTGCAGATCCGCTCCGCTCCGGGCGCCGGCACGACCGTCCGGATCGAGCTGAGGCAGCCGGCGCCGTCGCGCCGGAACGACCGGCCCGATGGCTGACGCGATCACGATCCTGGTCGTCGACGACCACGCGGTCGTGCGCGAGGGCCTGCGGGCGTTCCTCGGGCTCCAGGACGGGTTCGAGATCGTCGGCGAGGCGGCGGACGGCGAGGAGGCGCTCAAACAAGCCGAGCAGCTCGACCCCGACGTGATCCTGATGGACCTGGTCATGCCCAAGCGCGATGGGGTCAGTGCGATGCGGGAGCTCAAAGAGCGGGGAGGGCGGGGATCCAAGTCCCGCGTGATCGTGCTCACGAGCTTCCTCGAGGACGAGCGGCTGCTGCCGGCGCTCGAGGCCGGGGCGGCCGGCTATCTGCTCAAGAACTCACAGCCCGCGGAGCTCGCGCGCGCGGTGCGGGCCGCCCACGCCGGCGAGGCGATCATCGATCCGACCGTCGCCGCGCGGCTCGTGCACGCGCTGTCTGACCGCGCGGCGCCGGCCGCGAACTCGACCGCGCTCGGACAGCTGACGGGGCGCGAGCGCGACGTGCTCATGCTGATCGCGCGCGGCCGCTCGAACAAGCGGATCGCGCTCGAGCTCGGGATCTCCGAGAAGACGGTCAAGACCCACGTCGGCCACGTGCTCGCCAAGCTCGGCGTGACCGACCGGACGCAGGCTGCGGTGCTCGCCGTGCAGCAGGGCCTCGCCGACGCGGAACACGACCCCGACCACCGCAGGTCTTAGGACCAATTACCGCTGGAAACCGGGACCGCCGCGGTCTTACCGTGGCGGGTATGCCACTAGCAATCATCACCGGAAGTTCCCGCGGCCTCGGGCTCGCGCTGGCGCGGTCGCTCGCCGAAAAGCAGTGGGCGCTCGTGATCGACGCCCGGGGCGGCACGGAACTAGAGCGCGCCGCCCGCGAGCTCGGGGCGCTCACCGAGGTCGTCGCGCTCGCGGGCGACGTCGCCGACGACTGGCACCGCGGAGCGCTCGTCGATGCCGCCGGCGAGCGCGTCGACCTGCTCGTCAACAACGCCTCCATGCTCGGCCCGAGTCCGCAGCCGCCGCTCGGCCGCTACCCGCTCGACGTGCTCGAGCGCGTCTACCGGGTCAATACGCTCGCCCCGATCGCGCTCGCGCAACTCGTCCTCCCCCGGATGCCGGACGGCGGCACGATCGTCAACGTGAGCTCCGACGCCGCCGTCGAGCCGTACGCCGGCTGGGGCGGCTACGGATCCTCGAAGGCGGCGTTCGATCAGGCCTCGGCGATCCTCGCCGAGGAGCACCCGACGCTGCGGATCTACTCGGTCGATCCCGGTGACATGCGCACGCAGATGCACCAGGACGCGTTCCCGGGCGAGGACATCTCCGACCGCCCGCCGCCCGAGCACAGCGTGCCCGGCCTGCTCGCGTTGATCGAGGGCGATCTGCCGAGCGGCCGCTACCGAGCGCGTGAGCTGGCCGCGACCGCGAGCGTCGGGCGATGAGCGCGCTGGCGTTCGAGCTCGAGTCCGACCTCGAGGCCCACGAGCCTCCGGAGGCGCGCGGCCTCGCGCGCGACGCGGTCAGGATGCTCGTCGCCCGTCGCTTGGACGGCTCGATCGAGCACCGCACGTTCAGCGACCTGCCCGAGCTGCTCACGCCTGGCGACGTGCTCGTGATCAACGTGTCGGCCACGATCCCGGCGGCCGTGCCGGCGCACCGCCGCGACGGCGAACAGGTGCGCGTGCACTTCGCGACTCGCGCGCCGCACCTGGAGGACCAATGGCGCGTGGTCGAGATTCGCAGCGCCGACGGCAGCCGGCCGCTCCATCTCCCCGCCGGCGAGTCGCTGACACTGCGCGGCAGCGCCCCGCTCGAGCTGGTGGCGCCGTACGCCTCCGGTGAGCGGCTGATGCTCGCGCGGTTGCGCTGTGCGCTGCCCGTCGGCGAGTACCTCGAGCGCCACGGCGAGCCGATCCGCTACTCCCACGTCCCGAGCCCGTGGCCGCTCGACGCCTACCAGAACGTCTACGCGATCAGCCCCGGCAGCGCCGAGATGCCGAGCGCGGGCCGGCCGATCACGCGCGAGCTGGTCTCCCGGCTGGTGGCGCGCGGGATCGTGGTCGCTCCGATCACGCTCCATTGCGGCGTGTCCTCGCCCGAGAGCCACGAGCCGCCGTTCCCCGAGTGGTACGAGGTGCCCGAGGAGACCGCCGGGCACATTGCGGCCGCACGAAACCGAGGCGGCCGCGTACTCGCCGTCGGCACGACCGTGGTGCGCGCGCTCGAGTCGGCCGGCGGACCCGACGGGTGCAGCTGCGCGCGGTCGGGATGGACCGGGCTGGTCGTCACGCCGGAGTGCGGGGTCGCGGTCGTCGACGGCCTGATCACCGGCTGGCACGAGCCGGAGGCGTCGCACCTTCAGTTGCTCGAGGCGCTGATGGGCCCCGAGCTGCTGGCGCGGTCATACGAAGCTGCTCTCGACGCCGGCTACCTATGGCACGAGTTCGGCGACAGCCACCTGATCCTGCCGTGAGCGCTGAATAGGGGCTACGCTGGCGCGCAGCATCCATGGGGCCATGTACCCCGTCCGGACGGGGAAGATGGTCTCGTGGCTCGGCCCGCTCGGCATCCGCTCGAGCGCGGCCCGCTCGGCATCCGGCCTCGCCGGATCGGGCCGCGCTCGAGTCATCCGGCTGCCAAGACCGGGCCGGCCACGAGTCATCCAGCTAGACGCCGAGCGAAGCGAGGCCCAGCTAGGCCGCGTGCGCGAGCACGGCCGGGAAGTCGAGCGTGACCCCGTGCGGGACGACCAGGACCGGGCAAGTGGCGTTCTCGATCTCGTTCTGGGCGTGAGCGCTGACCAGTACGCGGCCGGGCGCGGCCTCCAAGCGCGAGCCGACCACCAGCAGATCGACGTGGGGCTCATCGCGCGTGAGCGTCGCGCCGAAGCTGTCGGCGAGCGCGCGTGCCGTGGCGAGCGTCGCGTCGTCTCCGGGGATCGCCAGCACGCGGATTCGATGAATCCTGGGTGCCCAATGGTCGTGGTACCCGGCCGGCGCGATCGCGACCGCGGTCGTCCCGCCCTCGAGCAAGGCCTGGGTCGAACGCTGCGGAGCCACGTGTCCCGGGGCGGTCCGGTAGTCCGAGCCGAACACGACGATGTCCGCCTCGTCCTGCTCGGCCAGCCGCCGCAGTCCCTCGGGCGTGGACGGGCTCACCACGACGCGGGTGTCGACGTGGAGGCCCGAGAACCAATCGGCGCCGCGGTCGAGGAGCAGCTCGGCGTCGTGCTCCTCGCGCTCCTCCTGGGTGCGGTCGCCGTGCGTGCAGTGGCGGACGTACACCAGCGTCAAATCGGCGCCGGCGTCAGCGAGGATGCGCCCGAGCATCAGCGCGTCGTGATCGCCGGGAGTGTCGTCGTAGGAGATGATCGCTCGAGGTGCCATCGCGGGGGTCTCCAATCCTCGGAAGAAGTCGTCGCCGTCCTGTTCGGCGCGAGGATCGCAGCTACCTACTATCAGCGCTAATGAAGTTGGTCATGCCGTTGATAAGCTCCGCTAATGCTGCACGTCGGCCGCGTGAGGGTGCTTTCCGAGGTCGTCCGCCGGGGGTCGTTCTCCGCCGCCGCTGAGGCGCTCTCGTACACGCAATCCGCGGTCTCGCAGTCGATCGCGCGGCTGGAGGCGGAGACCGGCGCGACCCTGATCGTCCGCGATCGGAGTGGGGTTCGGCCGACCGCCGCCGGCGCCAGCCTGGTTGAGAACGCCGAGGGGATCTTCGCGCGGATCGAGGCCGCCGAAGCCGAGCTGGCGGCGGTGCTCGGCGTGCGCGCCGGCCGCCTGCGGATGGCGTCGTTCCCGTCCGCGGGGGCAACGCTGATGCCGCTCGCGATCGCCACCTTCCGCGAGCGCCATCCGGACGTCGCGCTGACCCTCGCCGAGGGCGAGCCCGAGGAGATCGCGCCGCGGCTGCGCGCCGGTGAGTTCGATCTCGCGCTGCTGTTCGAGTTCCCGGGGACGAGGGAGCGCCACGGCGCCCGGCTCAGGACGCAACTGCTGCTCGAGGACCCGATGCTGGTCGCGCTGCCCGCCGAGCACGCGCTTGCCGGCAAGCCGGCGCTCGCGCTCGCCGATCTGCGCGACCAGGACTGGGTGCAGACGTCGGCCACGAGTCCGTGCGCTCGCCACGTGGTCCGGTCGTGCGTGGCGGCCGGCTACGAGCCGAAGGTCACGTTCGAGAGCGACGACTACGACACCGTGCAGGGACTTGTGGCGGCCGGTGTCGGGGTGGCGCTGATCCCGCGCCTCGCGCTCACGCACGTTCACCCGGGCATCGTCGTCCGGGCGCTCGCGCCGCGCAGCCCGGCGCGGCGGGTGGTCGCGGCCACGATCGGCGCCGCCGGCGTGTCTCCGGCGGCGCGCACGATGATCAAGGTGCTGGCGGACGTGGCCGAGCGGTACACCGAAAGGCCCGCCCAGCCTGCGGTCGCGTAGCGTCGAGCGATCAGCTCGGCTTGAGCTTCTTCGACAGGCGCGTCGTCACCTTGCCGGCGTCGGTCACGCGTACGGTGACCGTCACTCGTTCGGCGTGGTGGCGCGCGAGCGCCGCGGTCAGGCTGCTGCTGGCAGCCAGTCGCGGGGAGGAGATCGTCACGTGCAGCTGTGGCGAGGCCGTCTTCAGCGTGAGCACGAGCGCGCCGCGCACGAGACGGGCGGTGAACTTCAGGTGCTTGCCCTTAGGGCCTGCGACCGTGACCGTCGCGCGGGACTCCGTGAAGTGCAAGCCGCGCGGCAGCGTGATGTTGACTGACTTGATCGAGGGCTCATTTCGCCCCGCCGTCACGATGAACGACAGCCTCGGCTGAGCCGCGCCCACTCGTGACACCGACAGGCGCGAGATCGTGGGGACGCCCTGGACGATCCACTCGAACGTGGTCTTGGTGCTCGTGCCCGCCGCATCGGAGACCGTGACCGTCACGGTGAAGTCCCCGATCCGCTTCGGTTGCCCGGTGATCTTGCCCGTCGAGCTGTTGATGGTGAGGCCGGTCGGCAACCCGGGGGCCGTGTACGTGACGGCTTGGCCGCGCGTGTCGGCGGCTTTGATCTGCAGGCTCACTGGGGTCTTGACCGTCGTGTGCTGCTGCCCGGGGTTGCTCAGCGTGATCGCGTCAGTGCACAGCGTCTGGGCGAGCGCGGTCGCGTTCGGGGATCCGAGCCCGGTCGCCATGTCGTATCCCGGGCCGGCGGGGAACAGCCCGCCGTTCGTCGGCGCGAGCATGTCATTGTCGCCGGACGTGATGTCATTGAAGTCGCTGGTATAAGCGATCGCGGCAGCGTTGTAGAGGGCAGGGTTTGCGAAGCCCATCGGCGTGCCCTCGCACTGGGCCGACGCGTTGGTAAGTGCGATCAGCGCAGCCCACGCCGGCGCCGCCGCGCTCGTGCCGCCGACCACCTGCCAGTTGCCGGCGTAGTAGATGACGTAGCCAGTGTCAGGGTCTCCGTCCGCGGACACGTCGGGCACCTCGCGACAGTCGCCCGACGGCGCGTTACACGGCGAGCCCGAGGAGTTTGCGTTGATCACGTGTAGGAACGACGGCGCCTGGGTCTGATAGGCGGGCATTGGCCACATGCTCGAGATGCCGCCGCCGCTTGCGCCCGTCGGGAATCCGTCGTTCCAGACGGTCTCGCCCACTCGGCCGCCGGACGGATTCGTGTTGAGGCTCGTGCCGCCGACCCCGGTCACGAACGGTTGGCTCGCGGGGTCGTCGACCTCGAGGGCCGTCGCCGAGGCTCCGGCTCCCAGCGTTCCGTCGCAATCCTCGGATCCGTCATCGCCCGACGCGGATAGGACCGACATTCCTTGCGCGGCCGCCTCCTGGAACAAGGTGTTCTCGGCAGCCATCGGGCCGGAGCCCTGGGCCGCCTCGCACTGCCCCCACGACGTGGTGACCACCTGCGCCACGCGCTGGCTGATGATCGCGTTCATCGTGTCGTACGGCCCGGTCCCGGAGTTCGGACCCTCGTAGACCGCGATCCTCGCCTGCGGCGCCAGCCCGATCACGTTCTCGATGTCGAGCGCGGCCTCCCCGGAGCCGGACCCGCTGCCGGCGCCGCCGTCGACCGGAATGGCGGGGTCAATCAGCGGGTTGACGCCGTAGCACGCCCCGTACGCCTGGATGTCGCTCAGGTCATACGGCTCGAGCTCGAGGATCGCGACGGTCTGCCCCGCACCCTCGTCGCCGGACTGATACAGGCCGGAGTACCCGTACGCGGACGCAATCTGGTCGGCCGTGTACCCGCCCTGGCTGGTCGCCAACGTGGCGGCGGAGCACGGCTGGGGTCCGCCGGTCACCACATGGGGCCGCGCCTGCGCCGCCGGCCCGGCGGCGGCGTGCGGGTGCACGAGCAGCGGCTTTGCCGTCGACAACGTGTTCAGCCCGATAACGGCCTGCACGTCCGGCGCGATCCCTGAATCGACCGCCGGCGCCTGCTGGTTGACGACCGCGGTCGTGCCGCTCGGGAGCGCGACTCGCGAGAACGAGGTCGAGAACGCCTGCGAGAGCGCGCCGGCCGTGGCGGTCACCGGAATCGAGAGCGAGTTGGGGCTGACCGGGCCCGGCACCAGGCCGTGGGCCCGGAGCGAGTCCTCGACCGCCTGGACCGCGCCGGGCGCGGCGCCGAATCGCTGCGCGAACTCCGCCGGCGTGATGTAGTCGCGGTAGAGGGGCGAGCTGGGGGTAGAAACCTGGTTCGCGAATGCCGCCAGGCCGACGGGGTCCTGCGACTGGAGCGTGACCGTGACACGCATCGGGGTGGACGCGGCCAGGGCGCCGACTGTGTGCGCGCTGGCGGGCATCGCCGGCGCCGAACCGAGCCTGACTGCGGCGGCCGCGGGCGACGCGATCGACAACATCGCGGCCAGCGTGCAGACCGAGAGGAGCGCCCCGGCTCTCGAGAGTGGTCCCATACCTGTGGGGCGAGGCTAGCGGCTCGCTGGCGCAACCGTGCCGGTTTCCGGCGCAGCGGCGGCGCTCGTAGCGACCATCACGAACCATTCACCGGCATGCATGACCATCCCTCCTCCTCCTTCGCCTGGTTGACTGTCGGTCATGGACGAGCGACGGAGGCTCAGCTTCGGGAGCGTGGCCGACCTGTACGACCGGAGCCGGCCGTCGTACCCCGAGGCGCTCATCGACGGCGTGCTCGAGTTTGCCGGCGCGGGCGAATCGGCCAGGGCGGTCGAGGTCGGCGCCGGCACGGGCAAGGCGACGGTGCTGTTCGCGGCCCGGGGCCTGGACATCGTCGCGATCGAGCCGAGCGCGGAGATGGCCGCCGTCGCGCGGCGGAACTGCGCGGGCTACGAGAACGTGAGCATCGAACAGACCGAGTTCGAGCGGTGGCGCCCGCCGGAGCACGCGTTCCAGCTCGTGTACTCGGGTCAGGCGTGGCACTGGATCTCTCCGGAGGTGCGGTACGTCGCCGCTCGGGCGGCCCTCGCGGACGGCGGCGCGCTGGCGGTCTTCTGGAACAGGCCCGACTGGAGCGCCGTCGATCTACGCGACGAGCTCGCCGAGGCGTACCGGCGCGACGGCCGTGCCGCTGAGGCCGGCGATCCGATGAATCCGTCGGTCGCGCCAGGGAACGACGACTGGGCAGGCGAGATGGCGAGTGCGGCCGGCTTCGACGCGGCCGAGGTGCGCGCCTATCGATGGCACCAGGACTACACGACCGCCGAGTACCTCGACCTGCTCGGCTCCCACTCCGCTTGCCTGGTGCTCGATCCGCCCGATCGCGAGCGGCTGCTGACCGATATCGCCGGCGCAGTCGACGGCCGGGGCGGCAGCTTCCGGATGGCTTACGTCACGCGGCTGTGCCTCGCGCGGGCGGCATGACCGACGGGATCGTTCGCGGCGAGGACGGGGTTAGGCGGTGCTACTGGGCCGACTCCGCGGGGGTGGGTGGGTCCGAATACCGCGCCTACCACGATCGCGAGTGGGGCTTCCCCGTCGCCGACGACATCCGCCTGTTCGAGAAGCTCAGTCTCGAGGGGTTCCAGGCCGGGCTGTCGTGGCTGACGATCCTGCGAAAGCGAGAGAACTTCCGGCGGGCGTTCGCCGGGTTCGACTTCGCCAGGGTCGCCCGCTTCGGTCAGCGCGACGTCGAGCGGCTGCTCGGCGACGCGTCGATCATCCGCCACCGGGGCAAGATCGAGGCCGTGATCAACAATGCCGGGCGGGCCGTCGAGCTCGTCGAGAGCGAGGGCTCGCTCGCGGCGTACGTGTGGCGGTTCGAGCCGCCGCGCCGCCCGCGGCGGGTCGACCGCGGCGACGTGGCCGCCGAGACGCCGGAGTCGCGGGCGCTCGCCAAGGACCTCAAGCGGCGGGGGTGGCGGTTCGTCGGACCCACGACCGTGTACGCGTTCATGCAGGCAATGGGCCTCGTCAACGACCACATGACCGGTTGCGCGGCCCGTGCACAGGCGACCCGGGCGCGAAAGGAGTTCCGCGTTTCTTAGAGGAGGCGCACGATCGCGGTGATCCCGACGACCACGATCACCGCGCGCAGCACCGACGGAGGCAGCCCGCGCCCCCAGCGCGCGCCGGCGATCCCGCCGATGATCGACCCGATCGCGATCAGTAGCGCCGGCAACCAGGCGACGTGCGCGGCGAAGATGAAGATGATCCCGGCGATCAGGTTGACCAGGCCGGCGAGCACGACCTTGAGCGCGTTGATCCGTTGCAGCTGCTCGTCCGGGAGCGACAGCCCGAGGATCGCGAGCAGCATGATTCCCTGGGCGGCGCCGAAATAGCCGCCGTAGATTCCGCTGGCGAACACGGCGAGGATCGCCACCGGCCCTGCCTCGTGGCCACCGCGCGAGCGGCGGGCCTCAAGCGCACGCCCGAGCCGTGGCTGGAACACGATCAGCACGAGCGCGACCACGATGAACGCGGGCACGATGTCCTTGAACGCGGACGGCGGCAGGCTCAACAGCAGGATCGCGCCGACCGTCCCGCCGATCGCCGAGGCGGCGGCGAACGGGATCGCGCGCCGGCGTTGTCCGGCCAGCTCTCGGCGGTAGCCGATCGCGCCCGCGACCGAGCCCGGGACGAGACCGATCGTGTTCGAGACGTTCGCCGTCACCGGCGCGTAGCCGAACCCAAGGAGCACGGGAAACGTGATGAGCGTGCCGCTACCGACGAGCGTGTTGATCGCGCCGGCGGCGATGCCCGCCGCGAAGATCGCCAGGGCGTGGAGCGGAGGCATCGAGCTTGCGCCGGCGCAGGTGGGCGGCCGAATCCTAGGTCCGGTAGGCGCGCACGAGGTAGCCGCTGCGACCGGGGCTCGCGATCTCGACCCGCGTAAAGCCGCTCGCCCCGAACATCAGCTCGAGCTCGCGACGGCTGTAGTTGAAGATCGGGCAGTTGCCGATCCACTCGTAGCGGACCTTCCGGGCCGGCCCCTTGAGCAGCGACCAGGTCGGGAACGAGCCGACCACGCAGCCTCCCGGCGCGCACAGCTCGAACATGCGCCGACTGAACAGATGCGGCTCGGGCAGGTAGTCGAACAGCCCGACCGCGAGGGTCACCTCGAACGGGCCTTCGAGCGGCGCGGTCAGGAAGTCGTCGACGATCAGCTGCGTCTGAGCGGCGAACCGTTCCAGGCGCGCGCGCGAGAGGTCGATCATCGGCTCGGAGAAGTCGACGCCGACGTAATGCGACGCACCCGCCTCGAGCACGAACTCGCCGATTCGGCCCGAGCCGCACCCGACGTCGAGCACGCGGGGCGCGCCGTACGCGCGGACCGCGTCGACCGCGAGCTTGCGCCGGCGGAACAGCCCCGGGCGTAGCGTGCGCACCAGCCACCGCTCGTCCTCGTAGAGGTCGTCGAACTGCTGCGCCTTGTCCTCGAACCGGGTTCGAACGCGCTCAGGCGCTGCCGTCGAGTCGTGCATGCGCCTCACCATAGGGGATCAGCTCGAACCGCCGCGCGATCGCGCGGAGCACGCCGGGGGCGCGCCGGCGCGCGCCGTTGCGCTGCGCCTCCCGGAGCCTGGCGTGGGCTTTCTGCTCGGTGGTCGCGGTCTTTGGAAGACGCGCGCGGAGGGGCTCGGGGTCGAGCTCGTTCGGATGCAGGTACAGCCCGGCAAGCGGGCCGGCTTCGCCCAGCCCACGCAGGATGACCGGGGTCGGCAGCGCTTGCCAGTAGGACGCGCCGCCGACCGGGATTCGGATCCCGCCCGCTCGGCGGGTGCGCCACACCGCGACCGGGAACTCCCATAGCCCGTTCCCGGCGCCATCGAGCTCGAGTCTGTGCGGGGCCGCCGTCGATGGGGCTGCGCGATCGCGGAGCGCCGGCGAGTCGTGCTGGCTCGCGTCGTAGGCGAAGCCCTCGTGAGCCAGCACTCCGTAGGCCCAGTCCGACGCTGTCGTGATCGAGAACGCGGGGGCGCGGTAGCCGGTCGGAGTGCGGCCGGTGAGCTGCTCGATCGTGGCGCGGGCCGCGCGCAGGTCGGCGCCGAACTCCTCTGGGGTCTGCGTGTGGACCGGGAGATGAGCATCGCCGTGGCAGCCGATCTCGTGACCGGCGGCGACGATCCGGTGCAGCAGCTCGGGGTGGGCGCGGGCCGCCATCCCGAGCACGAAGAACGTCGCGCGAGCCTGGAGCTCGTCGAGCAACGCGAGCAGCGCATCGGTCTGGCGAGCGAGCGCGGGGCCCGCCTCGCGCCAGTTGGACGCGCCGACGCGCCGGCGGACGAGCTGATGCCAGTCCTCGTAATCAACGCTCAGCAGCAGGGTTGGACGACTCGACGACACGTGTGGGGAACCGTAGCCCGGTTTACCCCCCGGCGACGATCCGCCGGCCGGTCACGCGCTGCCCGACCCGCAGCGGAGTGAGCAGCCCGAGGCGTGAGGCGATCCGCATCGAGTCGGCCCACCGTGAGAGGCCCGTCACGCTGGAGTCCGCGAACGCCCCCGCCTCGATCAGCTCGAGGTACCACTCGATCGTCGCCGCGAGCGTGTCGTCGAGCGGGCGCGCCTCATAGCCGAGCTCGTCGCGTGCCTTGCGCGAGGTGAAGCGCCAGTCCTGGCCCATCAGGTTCGAGGCCTCGGCCGACAGCGCGCCCGGGAGGCCGATCGCCTCACGGATCCGCGCCAGCCGCCTGACGGCGCTCGGCAGCACCATGATCGGATAGCGCACTCCCGACAGCTCGGCGACGCGGTCGATCAGCTGCGGCCAGCCGAGGTTGACGCCACCGAGGATGTAGCGCTCGCCGGGATTGCCGTGCTCGGCGGCGACGCATGCCTTCATCGGGTTCGGTCCCCTTTCCAAGGAAGATCGCCAGGAAGTGCCCCTTGCCTACCCGCCCGGCGATTCCCCATGCGCCGGATTAGGCGCCATCAGTCGATCGCGCGTCGGTAGAAGCCCCGCAGGCCGATCGTCATCAGCACGGTGAGCGCGCCGACCAGCACGACGATGCAGACCCAGGGCGTGATGTGCGGAACCGAGGGGACGAGCGCGGCGCGCATCGACTCGCTCACGTACGTCATCGGGTTGCACGCGGTCACGATCTGGAACCACCGCAGCCGCGACAGCGACGGCCACGGGTACTGGCTGCAGCCGGTGAACAGCAGCGGGGTGAACACGAGCGAGAACACGATGTTGATCCGCTGTGGGACGACCAGCGTCCCCAGCACCAGCCCGAGACCGGCGCCGAGCAGGCTGCCGAGGATCATCGCCAGCACCAGCAGCGGGACGCCGCTCCACCGCCACGGGATCGACCCGAGCACGATGATCCCGACCGGGATCATCACCGTGGTCGCGGTGAGCGCTCGCAGCGTCGCGAACAGGACCTTCTCGGCCGCGACCAGCGCGGTGGACATCGGCGCGAGCAGCCGGTCCTCGATCTCCTTGGTCCAGCCGAACTCGATCACCAGCGGAAACGCCAGCGTCTGCATGCCGGTGATCACCGCCGTCAGCGCGAGCAGGCCGGGGAACAGCAGGTCCGAGTAACCGTGCTGCGTGTAACCGAGCGAGCCGAGGACCTTGCCGAACACGAACAGCAGGAACAACGGCTGGAGGATCACCTGCGCGAGGAATACGGGCAGCTCCGACCAGGTCACGAGCAGGTCGCGACGCAGCACCGCGGTGAACGCGCGCCGCTGGCTGACGACGGGCGCGCGGACGGCGGCGGCTGTCATCGCAGCGTCCGCCCGGTGAGATGGATGAACACGTCCTCGAGCGTCGGCTCCGCGAGCTCGACGCCGCTCAGGCTGAGCCCGCGCTCAGCGAGCAGCGTCGCGGTCGGCGCGACCAGCTGCGACGCCTCACCGGACACGTACAGCCGCACCCGCCAATGCGGGTCGTCGGGCTCCTGCTCGTCCTCGGGGAGCGGCTCGACCCGCTCCACACCCGGCAGGAGCTCGAACGCGGCGATGACCGATTCGGGCGAGTGCCCGTTATCGCCGGCGTGCACGCTCAGCTCGAGCGTGGAGCTTCCCGGCAGCCCGCGCATCAGCGCCTCGGGAGTGTCGAGCGCGAGCAGCTTGCCGTGGTCCATTACCCCGACGCGGTCGGCCAGCAGCGCCGCCTCGTGCATGTCGTGGGTGGTCAGCATCAGCGTCACTCCACGCCCGCGCAGCTCCCGCAGGCGGTCCCAGACGAACAGCCGCGCGGCCGGGTCCAGACCGGTCGTCGGCTCGTCCAGGAACAGAACCTGGGGCTCGTGCATGAGCGCCCGCGCGATCATCACGCGCTGCGACTGCCCGCCCGAGAACAGGTCGGGCTTGATATTTCCTCGGTCGCCGAGCCCGAATTGCTCGAGCAGCTCGTCGGCCCGAGCCGCGGCATCGGCGGCGGACACGCCGTGGTAGGCGGCGTGGAAGGTCAGGTTCCGCCGGATCGAGAGCGAACGGTCGAGGTTGCTTCGCTGCGGCACCACCGCGAGCATGCCGCGGGCGCGGACCGGGTCGGCGCCGACGTCGACGCCACCGACCATCGCTCGGCCGCTCGTTGGCCGAACCCGCGTGGTCAGCATCCCGACGGTGGTGGTCTTGCCGGCGCCGTTCGGGCCGAGCAGGCCGAACACCTCGCCCGGCCGGACGGCGAAATCGATCCCGTCGACCGCGTTGACCGGCGATTTGGGATAACGCTTGACCAGCCCGTCGACTTCGACCGCGGGCGCGTCCGTTCGATCGCTCGGGACGGCTCCCCTACTCACTCAGCGCAGGTTAACGATGGCGTCCATAATGGCTGCCGTGGTCCCGGAGTCGAAGCTCAAGTCGACCGACGGCGGACTGGTGCCCGAAGGCGAGGGCTGGTTCGTCGTCAACACGCGCGAGGCGAAGTGGCTCGACGGGGATTTCGGCGCCTACACGCGCTTCGAGGGCGACGCACGGTTCTCGAGCCTCGGCTTCAACATCGGCGTGTTGGCTCCCGGTCAGCCCTCCTGCATGTACCACGGCGAGGACGAGCAGGAGGACTTCCTGGTGCTCGCCGGCGAGTGCCTGCTGCTGATCGAGGGCGAGGAGCGACTCCTGCGGCAGTGGGACTTCGTCCACTGCCCGCCCTGGACCGAGCACGTGTTCGTCGGCGCCGGCGAGGGACCGTGCGCGCTCCTCGCCGTCGGAACCCGATCGGCGGAGGGCGTGGTCTATCCCCGGTCCGAGCTCGCGCTGCGTCACAAGGCCGGCGTCGAGCAGGACACGCGCGAGCCGAGCGAGGCGTACGCGGACGTGAAGCCGGACGTGGAGATCGGCTACCGCGACGGCTGGCTCGAAGGCCGCTCGGGCTAGCCGAGTTCGAGCCGGTGCCCGAGCGCCCGGACAACGGATTCTCGCCGGACCGCGCGGCGCTGACCGTCGCCGTGCGCGAGGCGGTCCGGTTCGACCACCGCGCGATCTCGGTTCAGGGCGGCCTGCTCGCCGCGATTCCGGTTGTGGCGGTGCTCGCGATCGGCACGGTCGCGTGGAGCGCCGTCGCGGGCGTCACGATGGGCGCCGGCGCGATGCTCGTTGGCGTCGCCTGGCGGGTCAGCGGCGGGCGCCCGCCGATCGCGGTGCTCGCGATCGATGCGTCGCTGATGTCGCTGTCGACGTTCGTGGGGTGCGTGACGGGATCGGTGCCGTGGCTTCACTTTGGCGTGCTGTGCGTGTGGTCGCTGACGGGCGGCTTGCTGGTGGCGCTCGGCAACCGCGGCGGGGCCGTCGGGACCCAGTCGATAATCGCGTTCGTCGTGTTCGGGCGCTTCAGCCAGCCCGTCGGGCCCGCGCTCGGGCTCGCCTTGCTGGTGCTCGCCGGAGGCTTCGCCCAGGTCGTGTTCCAGAGCATCGCGCGCTGGCCAACGCCGTTGCGCGTGCAGCGGAAAGCGACCGCCGACGCCTACCGGGCGCTGTCGGCACTCGCCACCGCTTCGGCGGACAGCTCGACCCTGCCGGCCGCCACCGCGCTCGACGAGGCGCAGGCCACGCTTTCATCGCCGACTCTGTTCGGGGACCCGGCGGTGCTGAACCTGCGCAGCCTGGTCAACGAAGGGCAGCGGATGCGGGTCGGGCTGAGCGCCATCCATTCGCTCCTGAGTCGCCGGCGGGCCGACCGGGACGGCCGTCCCGATCCGTCGGGTCGCGGCGCCGAGCGGATCCTCGTGCTCGCCACCGAGGGGCTCGATCTGGCCGCGCGAGCGATCGAGGGCGACCGCGCCGCCGCCGCCGAGCTACCCGCGCACATGGACAAGCTGAGCTCGGACACCGCCGAGCATGCGTTGACGCCGGATGGCTCAGGGCTGGCGCTGTCGCGGCGGCTCGCCGCCCTGGCCGGGCAGCTGCGCGCGATCGCGGCCCTGGCGGTGAGCGCCGGCGAGGCCAGCGGGCTGCGCGATCGCCGCCCCCATGCGCGGACCAACCGGCCGATCGAGCGGTTCAGGGCCGGCGTCGGGGTGCTGCGCGCCAACGCCAGCCTCGACTCGCCGGCGGGTCGCCACGCGCTGCGGCTGGCGGTCGTGGTGCTGCTCGCCGAGCTGATCTCGCGTCACCTGCCGCTGAGTCGCAGCTACTGGATGGTCGTGGCGGCCGCCACAACGCTCCGCCCCGAGTTCGGCGCCACGTTCACGCGCGGCGCCGAGCGCCTCGGCGGGACTGCGCTCGGCGTCGGTCTGGCGGGAGCGATCGTGGTCGCGCTGCACCCGGCCGGGGGTGTGACGGTGGTTCTCGTCGGCTTGCTCGCGTGGGCCGGCTACGCACTGTTTCCCGCAAGCTTCGCGGTCGGCTTCGCGTTCATCACCGCGGTGGTGGTGTTCCTGCTGAACGCGATCAGCCCGGACACGCTCGCGACGGCGTGGGCGCGCCTGCTGGACACGCTTGTCGGCGGCGCGCTCGGTCTGCTCGCCTACGCGCTGTGGCCAACCTGGTCTGAGACGTCCGCGCGCAAGTCCTTGGCTGATCTGGTCGCGGCCCAGCGAGCTTACGTGCGGGCGACCCTGAAGGCGATCGCCGAGGGCAGGCGACCCGACGACGCCGAGATACGGGTGCTCAGCCGGCAGGCCCGGGTTACCCGGACCGCCGCCGAGGCGACCGTCGCGCGGTCGCTGTCGGAGCCGGCGACGCGCCGGATCGATGCCGAGCAGAGCCAGGGGATGCTGGCCGCGATGCGGCGGTTGATCCAGGCCGCCCACGTGCTCCGGCTCGACGCCCAGGACGAGCGGGGCCGGCGCCCGGTGCCGGCGCTCGCGCCGCTCGCCGGCGATCTCGACGAGCTCCTGGGGAGCGTCGACGTGACGGTACGCGCCGGCGGCGATGAACGACGCCCGGCAGGCGCACCGACGTCGCCGCCAGCGCCGGCGCTGCCCGATCTGCGTGCGAGCTATGCCGTGCTCGAGCGGGCGGCCCCGCACGATGCCGACAGCGAGGCGCTGCTGCTCGACCTCGACGAGATCGTCGACGCCGCCAACGGGCTGGCCGCGGTGGCCGGGCTCGAGTCGCTCGACGGGGACGACGAGGCGCGCCGGGCAGAGGACGCGCCGATCAGGTAAGTGCGGTCAACCCTGGCGGTGCCGCCGTCGGCGGTCTCGGGACGCGCGTCACTGCTTCGCCACCCGGGTCAGCTTGCGCCGCGAAGTCGCGTCGAGAACGGCCTTGCGCAGCCGGACCGCATTCGGGGTCACCTCGACGGACTCGTCCTCACGCAGGAACTCGAGTGCCTGGTCGAGCGACAGCTCGCGCTTGGGGACGAGCCGCACCAGCTCGTCCGCGGTGGAGGAACGTATGTTCGTCAGATGCTTCTCCTTGACGGCGTTGACGTCGAGGTCCTCCGCACGGGAGTTCTCGCCGACGATCATCCCCTCGTAGACCTCCTCGCCGGGCGCGACGAACAGCGTGCCCCGCTCCTGGAGGTTGAATAGCGCGAATGCCGCGACCGTGCCGCGCCGGTCGGCGACCAGCGATCCGGTCGGGCGGGTGCGGAGCTCGCCGTGCCACGGCTCCCAGCGCTCGAACACGTGGTGGACGAGCCCGGTTCCCCGCGTCTCGGTGAGGAACTCGGTGCGAAAGCCGATCAGCCCGCGCGCCGGCACCAGGTACTCCATCCGCACCCAGCCGGTGCCATGGTTGATCATCTGCTCGAGCCGGCCCTTGCGCATCGCGAGCAGCTGTGTGATCACGCCGACGTACTCCTCGGGTGCGTCAACGCTCATCCGCTCCACCGGCTCGCAGCGCCGCCCGTCGATCTCACGCACAACCACCTGCGGCTTGCCGACTGTGAGCTCGTAGCCCTCCCGGCGCATCAGCTCGACGAGCACCGCGAGCGCGAGCTCGCCTCGGCCCTGAACCTCCCACAACTCCGGGCGGTCGGTGTCGAGCACCCGCAACGACACGTTGCCGACGAGCTCGCGGTCGAGCCGGGCCTTGAGCTGGCTCGCGGTCAGCTTCTGACCGTCCTGGCCCGCCAGCGGTGATGTGTTGATCCCGATCGTGACCGACAACGAGGGCTCGTCGACCGTGATCACCGGGAGCGGCCGCGGATCCTCGGCCGACGCGAGCGTCTCGCCGATCGTGATCTCCGGGATCCCCGCCACCGAGATGATCTCGCCGGCCGCGGCCTCGTCCGCCTCGACGCGCTCGAGCGCATCGGTGACGTACAGCTCCGAGATCTTGACCCGCTCGATCTGCCCGTCGGCGCGGCACCACGCGACGGTCTCGCCGCGGCGAATCGTGCCGTGTCGTATGCGGCAGATCGCCAGACGTCCGACGTACGGCGAGGCGTCGAGGTTCGTGACGTGCGCCTGGAACGGGTGCGTCGGGTCGTATTCCGGGGCCGGTATGTGCGTGATCAGGAGGTCGACGAGCGGACCCAGATCGGTGCCTTCGACAGCCGGATCGAGCGACGCCCAGCCGGCCTTCGCGTTCGTGTAGACGATCGGGAACTCGATCTGCGACTCGTCGGCATCCAGGTCGAGGAACAGCTCGTAGACCTCATCGACCACCTCGTCGATCCGGGCATCGGGCCGATCGACCTTGTTGACGACGAGGATCACCGGTAGGCGCGCCTCGAGCGCCTTGCGCAGTACGAATCGCGTCTGCGGGAGCGGGCCCTCGCTGGCGTCGACGAGCAGCAGTACGCCATCGACCATCGTCAGCCCGCGCTCGACCTCGCCGCCGAAGTCAGCGTGCCCGGGCGTGTCGACGATGTTGAGCTTGACATCGCCGTAGCGGACCGCCGTGTTCTTGGCCAGGATCGTGATGCCCTTCTCGCGCTCCAGGTCCATCGAGTCCATCACTCGATCGGCGACATCCTGACCGGCGCGGAACGCCCCCGACTGCCACAGCAGGGCGTCGACGAGCGTCGTCTTGCCGTGGTCGACGTGGGCGACGATTGCGAGGTTACGGATGTCCTGGCGGAATGCCATCGGAGCACTGACGATAGACGTGCGGCGCCGATCGGCCGGCGCCGGGAGCTGTCTCAGACCGTCGTGCTGACGGTCGCCGTGACGCCGTTCCAGGTGCTGAGCACCAGGAGCTTGGCTGCCCGGCGCTGACTGGCGAGCGTCTCGAACCTGTGGGTGAGCGTCAGCGTGATGGTCGCGCTGCGGTTACCCCGGACACTGGCCTGGCTCGAGAGCATCACGCGGTTCCCGTAGCGGCCCTGCAGGCGGAACCGACACGGAGCCGAGCCGTGGCAGCGAAGCACCACTTGGAGCTGGTTGCCCCTGGGCGTGGTGCTCGTGATCGTCACCGGCGAGGTTCTGAAGCGAACCACCGCGCCACGGGTGGTGCCCCCGGCGTTGGTGGCCAGAGCCCGGACGTAGTAGGTCTTGCCAGGGGTCAGGTTGTGGAGCGTCCAGCTGACGTTGGCGTTTGTCTGCGAGGGCCCGAGCGAACCGGATGAGGCGCTCCGGCCGAGTGCCGCGGTCGTCCCGTACTGGAGCGTGTAGGTCGTTGCGGCTCCGCGACCGGCGATCGTGGCGCTCACCGTCGCGGTGCTCGCGGCCGGGGCGACCTTGAACTTGGTCACGAGCGGAGGGCTGGTCGGCGAGCTCGACGTCCCGGAGCTGCCGGAGCCGCCGGTCCCTGCGGCCGGCGGGCTGCTAGGGGTGGTGGTCAGGCTGCCCGTCGTGGTCGTCGGCGGCGGGGACTGGGTGGTCTGAGTAGGCGAGCCCGCCACCGTAACCGGCGTGGTCAGCGTGTAGTCGTAGCCGTACGAGATGCCGAGGCTGTTCTGCGCGACCAGCCGGTAGTGGTAGGCCGTCCCGGGCGACAGGCCGGTGAGCGTGTCGGCGACCTGCACTGGATCGGTGCCGGAGCCGATGTCGTTGTCGCTCGCCTGGGCCTCCTGACCGTATGCGGTGGTCGTGCCGTACTGCCACCAGTACGTGGTGTCCTCGCCGTTGGGGTACACCCCGCCCTGGAGCTGGGCCGACTCGGTGGTAACGAGCTGCGTGTAGGAGCCGTCGGTTCCGGGGCCCGCGATGCCGGGCGCTCCATCCGCGACGGCGCCCGAGATGCTGCCGACGCCGGTCGGACCGTCGTAGCCCGGGCCGGCGTTACAGATGAAGGAGATCGACGCCAGGCAGGAGCCGTTCGAGCCGCTCGTGGGATCGTTGAGCAGCGATGCGTTCGCCCACGCCCACGACGGCCCCTGGCTGGTTGCGGTCGAGCCGAGCAGCGCGTAATAGGCCGCGATCACCGGCGAGGCCTCGCTCGTCCCGCCGGCGACGAGCCAGCCGCTGCCGCCCGAGTCTGAGTCGTAGACCTGCATCCCGGTGGCGGGGTCGGCGTCGGCCGAGATGTCCGAATACGAGCGCCCGTGGCAGCCGGTAGTGGTCTGCCAGCTCGGCTTGCGGGTTCCGGTGTTGCAGCCCGAGCCGGCCAGAGACCATGCGGACTCCGTGAAGCCGCGAGTGCTCGGAATGCCGCTGGCGCCCGCGGGCTCCAGCGTCGTGCCGCCGGCCGCGGTGACGGTCGAGAGCGCCGCCGGGAAGTCGTTTGTGCTCGCGGAGTAGCCGGAGTCCCCTGACGCAGCGACGGTCGTGATCCCCTGGAACGTGTACGGCCCCGAGGCCATGAAATCACCGACGCTGTCGCCGGCGCTGTTGGGATCGGTCTCGCTCGGCGTCGCGTCCCAGCTGTCCGAGATCACGTCGACTCCGGGCTGGGCGGCTGCTGTGCCCTGTGCGGTCCCCAGGTCCGACCACTGGTCGCTGTCGGCCTCAACGAGATCGATGTTGCAATTCGGGCACACCGCGGACACCGCGTCGAGGTCGAGCGAGATCTCGAGCTCCCAGTGGGGGTCGACCGTCGTCGGGTAGCTCGTCCCACCGTTCTCGTCGAGCTTGGTGAAGCAACCGTTGAGCGATGTGCACGGCGGCAACCCGAACTCAGCGCGGTAGGTGGCGAGATCGGACTCGGCATTGGGGTCGTCGTACGCATCGACGATCGCAACGGTCTCGTTCGTCCCCCCCAGTTCCGACAGGGACGTGAGGTCGTAGGCCTGCTGGAGGTATGCGGGGGTCCCGGCCTGGGGCGCGCCGGCGGCCGCGACAGCTGCGCTGGCAGCGTGGCTGCCCCGCGCTCGCGGCCGCTGGATCCGGTTTGGGGAGGCCGGCCGGCGCAGCCTCGGATGGACGAACGCCGCGGTCCCGCGGACGCTGAGGACCTGGGCAAGACACGACGCGCGAAACGGGCTGGGCGGGGGACAGGCGTCGACCGGGGCGACCGTGGCTGCGTCCGAGAGCCCCGTCGTCTGGTCGGTGATGCTCGCCGACGCCTGCGCTGAGGCAGCGGTGACGGCCGGCGTGAGCAGCGCAGCGAGCAGCAACAGCAGCGACGCGCACAGCCCGCCGGCGAGCCCGCGGCTCATCCGTTGCGAGCGCGAACGGACGGAGGCTTTCGGAAGGCTTAGGCGAATGCGTGTCATACGTCTGAGGACGAGGCTAGAGAGCCCCCGTCTCCTATCGGCAGGTTTGAGCAAAACCTGTAGCGATTGCGATGCCCACCTGGACCCTTATACGATGCCCCGGAAGTTGGACCGCGCCGGCGGCTTGGCGGCGATCCTGGGAAGGGTCTAATGCAGTGCTCGCCCCATTAGGGTACCCTAACCCCCCGGCATGGCCCAGGCAGCGTCAGAACCGCGTCGCGTCGCGCCCGTAAAGCGCGAGAAGTCCTCCCGTCCCCACCGTCGTCCGGCCGAGCGGGTCAGTTTCTATGTATGGACGGCGGTGGTGTTGGCGGCGGCGGTGGTGGTTGTGGTGGTCAGTTGGCATGCGCGGGGTGGGACGACGGATCCGACTGCTTTGCCGGCGGGGCATCGGTTGAGCCATACGTCGGTGGTGGTCGATAGCGCGATTCTGGTGTTTCGGGAGGGGTTGGAGACGATTTTGGTGCTCGCGGCGGTCATGGCGAGTTTCCTGGGCGCGAATCGGGTCTATCGACGTCCGGTGGTCGGCGGCGGCGCCGCTGCGATTGGGGCGGGGGTCGTGACGTGGTTGTTCGTGGTGTGGTTGATCGGCCGGTTTCATGGTGGCGAGTTCGATGTGCAGGCGGCGACGGGGATCCCGTCGTTGGTCGTGCTGCTGCTGGTGATGAATTGGTTCTTTCATAAGGTGTATTGGACGGGTTGGATCTCGTCGCATCACAAGCGCCGGCGGGGGTTGCTGTCGGCCGATCCGGACACGAACCGGCGGCGGATGTTGCTCGGGCTGGCGTTGTTGGGGTTCACGTCGGTGTATCGGGAGTGCTTTGAGGTCGTGATCTTCTTGCAGAACCTCCGCGAGTTGTATGGCGCGAGTGTGGTGTTGGAGGGGGTCGTGATCGGGGGCCTGTTCACGGGCGCGGCGGGGGTGTTGACGTTCGCTTTGCATGCGCGGTTGCCATATCGGCGGCTGTTGATCATCACGGGGCTGTTGTTGTTGGTCGTGTTGTTGGTGTCGGTCGGGGAGGAGGTCAACGAGATGCAGTTGGCCGGGTGGATCGGCACGTCCCCGGTCGTCGGGTTGAGCGTGCCGGGGTGGATGGGGACGTGGTTCTCGATCTTCCCGAACTGGGAGACGTTCGTCGGGCAGTTCATCGCGTTGGCGCTCGTGATCGGCTCGTATGTCGCGCGCTCAGTACCTGCGCGTATGGCGCCCCCGCCGGCGCGGCCGCCAGCCCGCGCACATCGCCACCGCGCCGCCCGAGCGTCCCGCCGACATCGAGGTCGGACGGTCGCCCGCCAACGCGCTCGCGTAGTTACGCGCTCGCTGTCACATTTTCGTCGTTACGCGCGTCAAGTAATTCGAGGACGCCGACCCGCCGTGGGAAGCTCGCAAGCCCACGGAGCGTCCGTGCTAAACAGTTAAGCGAAGACCGGGTCACTCCGCGAGCGCAGGGGCGCAGCGTGGCCACTCGCCGAGACCGGATTCAGGAGTCACATAGTGCTGAAAGTCACACGCTGGTGCATCGCTCATCGTGGTCGGGTGTTCGTCGCGTGGATCCTCGTGGCGGTCGTCACGACCGTCGTCGCGGGCGCTGCCGGGCGCGACTACGCCACTAACTTCAGCCTGCCCGGAACGCAGTCCCAGCGGGCGCTCGACCTGCTCAAGAAGGAGTTCCCCGCGCAGAGCGGCGACGTCGACACGATCGTGTTCCACAACGCGAACGGCACCGTCGATGACCCGCAGGTGCGCGCGGCGATGACGAAGCTGCTGGGAAAGGTGTCCAGCGACCCGCACGTCGTCTCGGTGCGGAGTCCCTACGGCCCGGACGGAGCGGTTCAGGTCTCGCGCGACCGCAGGACCGCATTCGCGACGATCAACTACGACCAGCCGGCCAACGTCGTGCCGAACGACGCCGGCAAGCCCGTGCTCGATCAGGTCGGGGCGGTGCACGTCCCGGGCCTGAACGTCGCCGCGGGCGGGCAGGTGATCGAGAACGCCGAGGGCTTCACCGTCGGTCCGGCAACTCTGATCGGGGCGATCGCGGCGATGATCATCCTGCTATTCACGTTCGGCTCGCTCGTCGCCGCCGGGATGCCGCTGATCACCGCCGGCTTCGGCCTGATCAGCGGAGTCGCGCTGATCGGACTGGCGACGCACGTCACCAGCATCCCGAATGTCTCGACGGATCTCGCGCTGATGATCGGTCTCGGCGTAGGGGTCGACTACGCGCTGTTCATCGTCACACGCTTCCGCGAGAACTACCTCGGCGAACGGCGAACGTCGAGCAGTCGGTGGTCGAGGCGATGGACACGTCCGGACGGGCGATTCTGCTGGCCGGCACCACGGTGACGATCGCCCTGCTCGGGATGTTCGCCACCGGCGTCAGCTTCCTGTACGGGCTGGCGATCGCCTCCGTTTTCGCCGTGCTGATGACGATGATCGCATCGCTGACGGTGCTCCCGGCGATGTTGTCGAAGTACGGCGACCGGATCGTGCGCACCCGCACCCGCAGCCGCCGGCACCCGTTCGGCGGCGGGAGTCCCAAGCCCGCGACGGCCGGCGCCGCCGTCGCCGTCGCGCAGGACACGGTGCCGCACCGCTCGCGCTGGCGCGAATGGAGCCGGACGGTCCAGCGGCGGCCGTGGCCGCTCGCGCTCGTCTCGGTCGGCGTGATGATCGTCCTGCTGTTGCCGGTGGTCGCGCTGCGGCTCGAGAGCAGCGACGCCGGCAACGATCCCTCGGGCACGAGCTCGCGGCAGGCGTTCGACCTGCTCGGGCAGGGCTTCGGTGGCGGATTCAACGGCCCACTCCTGATCGTGACCGAGCTCCCGAGTCAGAACAAGGCCGCCGCCCAGGCGGCGGTGAGCGCCGCGGTCGCCAAGACGCCGAACGTCGTCGCGGTGACGCCGCCCCGTACCTCGCCGTCGGGCAACGTAGCGGTATTCGAGGCCTATCCGGGCTCGGCACCGCAGGCGGTCGCGACCACCGATCTCGTCAACCACCTGCGCGACGACGTCGCCCCGCCGATCGAGCATCAAACCGGCGCCAAGGTCCTGGTCGGTGGGTTCACCGCGGGCTCGATCGACTTCTCGCACGTGCTCGCGAACAAGCTGCCGCTGTTCATCGGGATCGTCGTGGTCCTGTCGGCGCTGCTCCTGTTCGTGATCTTCCGCTCGATCGTGATCCCGATTCAGGCGGCGCTGATGAACCTTCTCAGCATCGGTGGCGCGCTCGGAGTCACCGTCCTCGTGTTCCAGCACGGGTGGTTCGCGAGCGTCATCGGCATAGAGAAGGGACCGGTCGAGCCGTGGATACCGGTGCTGATGTTCGCGGTGGTATTCGGTCTGTCGATGGATTACGAGGTGTTCTTGATCTCACGCGTGCGCGAGCAGTGGATTCGCGGGCACGACGCATCCGAGGCTGTCGCCGACGGGATCTCGTTCACCGGCCGAGTTATCACCGCGGCTGCCGCGATCATGATCTGCGTGTTCCTGTCGTTCATGCTCGGCGACGAGCGGGTGCTGAAGGAATTCGGGTTCGGGCTCGCCGTCGCGGTGCTGCTCGACGCCCTGATCGTGCGGTGCGTGCTCCTGCCTGCGGTCCTCGAGCTGCTCGGGCCGAGGACCTGGTGGCTGCCGCACTGGCTCGATCAGCGCCTTCCGCACATCAACATCGAGGGCTCGAGCGCGCGCGCTGCGCGGTTCGTCCCGCCGGCCGGGCCGGACGAAGCCGTGGAACGCGAGCCGGCGCAGGTCTAGCGCGAGCGCGCGGGGCTACGGAGTCGTCCGCAGGCGTCCGGGCGCCCGTTGACCTCGCCGGCGCCGGCGCCGTCGCCCTCGCCCCCGCCGGCGCGATCCGCGCCACCGACACCGACGACCCGCCCGGCGGCCCCCCGGGGGTACGCGCGCAACGTCCCGATCAGCTCCGGGTCCTCGCCGGCGAGCGCCATCCACGCCGAGCGCATTCCGTCGGCGGCGGCGGTCCGGAGCGCCGACACGCGACTCTCGAGCTGGGAGATCAACAGCGACCCGGCGGCCGGGCGGATCACGCACACCGCCGGCATGCACTCCGCATCGGCCGCCAGCGCGGCGAGCTCGGCCGTAAGCGCGTCGTAGCGGGGCGACCGGGAAGCGCGCAGCTCGACGAGCGTGGGGTTGATCGCGCACAGGTACCGGTCGGTCAACCGCGCCACCACCGGCGACAGTCCGGCATGGGCCACGCCTTCGGGGCGCGTCATCAGCACGAGCACGTCCGTCACGTCAGACGCGCACGCGACGTGCACCGGGATCGCCTCGGCCAGGGTGGCGTCAAGCAGCCGCATGCCGCGGAAGCTGACGGGGCCGCCGGCGAGCCACGGCAACCGGCCCGAGGCCCGCATCGCGCAGCGGATCTCCTCCTCGTCGCGCAGCCCGGTCAGGTCGACGATGCTCGCCCGGTCGGCGTCGGTGGCGGTGCAGTGGAGGTCGATCCCGCTGGACAGGATCGCGTCGAAGCGAAGCGGGCGCTCGTGCGTCCAGACGTGGTTGATCACGTGGTCCATGTCGAACGCCGGGCCGCCGCGGAGCGCCCGCACGACGCTGACGAAGCGCGGATCGCCGAACCCGTGCTGGTAGAGCGTCGCCAGGTAGGCGGCCTGGCCGGCGAGCAGGAAGGCGGCGTTGAACGCACCGGCGGAGGCGCCATGCACCTCGTCGAACGCGTCGCGCAGGCCGAGCTGCTCGATTGCAGCGGTCATCCCGGCCGACACGACACCTCGCATCCCGCCGCCCTCGATCACGAGCGCGACGCGGCGCCCATCCGTCCTTGACCCCGGGGGTGAGCCTTCGGAGCGCCGGCGCAGGAGCGTCTGCACGACCCGGTGTTCGCGCAGGTCTTCAGCGACGAGCTGGGACTGCCGAAACGGGTCCGGTGAGAAGCGTCGCGGGAGCACGAACGCGGCTAATCGTAGTTGCGGATTGACGGCTCGGGTGCGTCCTGCGAACCGCCGCTGAAAGACCTGTAACGAATGTCACATACTGGGTATTAATGCCCGGTGATGCCCTTTCGCCGCAAGCGCTCCCGCAAGCGCCGCTTCCTCGATGCAGCGCGAGCTGCCCCGGCCCGCGGGCGCGAGCTTCGTCAGGCCGCCGCACAGCTTGACATACCTTGGGCGAGATCGTGGCTCGCCGGCGTGGTCCGCGAGAACTTCCTGCGGTTTGTGCTCAATCCGACAATGGATTACTACGCCGCCCGGCGCGCCACCGGCAAGGAGAAGCTCGAAGGGGTCAAGGGCCCGGTCATCCTGGTCGCGAACCACGCGAGCCACATGGACACGCCGGTGATCCTGTCGGCGCTCCCGCGCCGGCTGCGCAAGCGCACGGTCGTGGCCGCTGCGGCAGATTACTTCTACAAGAACCGGGTCGTGGCCTCGCTCGTGTCGCTGATCTTCAACACCGTGCCGATCGAGCGCAACGGTGGCGGGGGGATGTCGAAGAGCGGCAGCCACCTCGACAAGCTGATCGACCAGGGGTGGAGCCTGCTGCTCTACCCCGAGGGCACGCGGTCGCGGGGAGGCGTGCCCGGTACGCTGCGCCGCGGCGCCGCGGTGCTGGCGGCGGCCCACCACCTGACGATCGTGCCGATCCGGGTCACTGGAACCGCCCAGGCGATGCCGCCGGGCCGGCTGTGGCCGAAGCGCCTGCGCGACAGGCCCATGCCCAAGCGCCACCGGATCGAGGTCTCGTTCGGCGAGCCGATCCACGCGTCGGGCGACGCCAACGAGTTGATGGAATCCGTGCGCGGGTTCTTCGAGAACGGTGGCGGGTCACCGAGCGTGTACCGCTCGCCGTACCGGCAGCGCGCGACGGTTAAGTCCGAGCGCTGACAAGCGTCTCCAGAACGCCCCGTTCCAGGCCCGTTTACTCGACCCAGCGTTAGGGGCTGCCGCACGCGGGCTGGTAATCTCGCCCGGTCGTGGAGGTCAGCGGGTCGCCGCGAACGTCCACTGGGCGGAGGATCTGACGGTTCGAGTCGTATTCAGCCAGGACCGGACTAAGGCCAAGTTGGCCGACGCTGGAGGTCCACGCGCACCGCCGTCGCACGTCGCTTGCCACCGGAAGGAAATGCGATTGGAGAGGGGAATGTCGCCCTCAGACGATCACGCGAGCGAGCCTGCGTGCGCGCGAGACGCCATTCCTGAACTTAACGTCTCGGAGGAGGTTGTGTGTCAGCAATAGCTGAGTCACGAGCGGTCCGCCCACTGCCGCTCCATTGGCGGCAGGGCTTGATCGGGGAGCTTTGGGCCGAGTTCTTCGGATGCTTCATCCTGATCAGCTTCGGCGACGGAGTGGTGGCGATGCTGTGGGCCCTGGTCGGGTCGGGGCGCAGCTCTGGCGGAGCTCTCCAGTCGTCGGGGGACTGGCTGCTCATCACCTGGGGCTGGTGCCTGGCGGTTGTGTTCGCCATTTACACCGTCGGTGGTGTGACGGGCGCGCACATCAATCCGGCGGTCACGTTTCGGCGCCGCGATCCGTCGCGCGTTGCCGTGGAACAAGGTCGCGCCGTATTGGATCGCGCAGGTGCTGGGGTGCTTCGTCGGCGCCGCGCTCGTGTTCCTCGTCTACAACAACGCGATCAACCACTTCGACCAGGTCGGCCATTGCGGCACGGTGCTGAAGGGCTGCGTGCCGATTAAAAGGGGACGCCGGCTTCTCTAGCCACATACAGTACGTTCTCCACCTTCCCGGCACCATACTTCCACAGCGTCTTAGGACCGCTCATCGACCAGATCGTGGGTACGTTCTTCCTCGTTCTGTTCGTGTGGGCCGTGACCGATGAGTGGAACATGCCGGTGGGGTCCAACATGGCCCCGTGGATCGTCGGCATGATCGTGATGGCAGTCGGCATCTCGTTCGGTGCCAACGCCGGCTACGCGATCAATCCGGCTCGCGACCTCGGTCCGCGCATCTTCGCGTGGATCGCGGGCTGGGGCAAACTGGCCCTCCCTGGCGACTACGGCTGGGTAAACGGCTACTTCTGGGTGCCGATCGTTGGGCCTCTGATCGGTGGCGCAATAGCGTCGGTCTTCTACGACGTGTTCATCCAGGACATCCTGAAGGCGCGCAAACCGCCCGAACCTGGAGTGGTCGGGGTTGGCGAGACCGTCCAGGATCGGCCCCCCGAGACACTCGAGCCCTAGCCGAACCAGACAGCTCAGCGTGGGCGGCGGCGCCGGCAAGGTGCCGCCGCCTTTCGCATCTAATCGTCGTCGTCGACCCAATCGACCGCCAGCGCGACGGCCTTCTTCCACTTCCGGTACCCGCGCTCGCGGACCGTGCTGTCCATGCTCGGCAGCCACTCGGCCGCCTTGTGCCAGTTCTTCTTCAGGACGTCGGTGTCGGACCAGAAGCCAACCGCCAGGCCGGCGGTGTAGGCGGCGCCGAGCGACACCGTCTCGGCGACGATCGGTCGCGTTACGGGCGTGTCGAGCACGTCAGCGAGCGTCTGCATCAGGAGGTTGTTCGCCGTCATCCCGCCGTCGACACGTAACTCGGACAGCGGGCTGCCGAAATCGCCGTTCATCGCCTCGACGACCTCGCGCGTCTGCCACGCGGTCGCCTCGAGCACCGCGCGCGCAAGATGACCCCGGTTGATGTAGCCCGTCAGCCCCGCGATCACGCCCCGGGCATCACTGCGCCAATGGGGCGCGAACAGCCCCGAGAAAGCGGGCACGAAGTAGCAGCCGCCGTTGTCCTCGACGGTCAAGGCGAGCGTCTCGATCTCGGGGGCGCTGCCGATCAACCCGATGTTGTCGCGGATCCACTGCACGAGCGCGCCGGTGATCGCGATCGAACCTTCGAGCGCATACACGGCCTCCTGATCGCCGAGCTTGTATCCGAGCGTGGTCAGCAGTCCGCGGTTGGATGTCACCGGCCGCGCGCCCGTGTTCAGGACGAAGAAGCTTCCGGTCCCGAACGTGCACTTCGCGTCGCCGGGGGCGAAGCAGGTCTGACCGACGAGCGCCGCATGCTGGTCGCCGAGCGCCGAGGCGACCGGCACCCCCGCGATCGGTGCGCCGGCCTCGCCGTAGGCCTCCGAGGAGGCGCGGATCTCCGGAAGCATGGCCGCGGGCACCCCGATCGCGTCGAGCAGGTCCGGATCCCAGTCGAGCGTCTGAAGGTTCATCAGCAGTGTCCGGCTGGCGTTGGTGACGTCGGTGATGTGCCGGCCGCACATGTTCCAGATCAGCCACGAGTCGATCGTCCCGAACAGGACCTCGCCCGCCTCCGCGCGCTCGCGCAGACCCGGAATCCGGTCGAGCAACCAGCGGATCTTGGGGCCCGAGAAATACGTGCTCACCGGCAGGCCGGTCTTCTCGCGGAACATCTCCTGCCCGTACTCGGCGGCCAGTTCGCGGCAGAGACGATCGGTGCGAGTGTCCTGCCAGTTGATCGCGTTGTGCACCGGCGCTCCGGTGCGGCGATCCCACAGCACGGTCGTCTCGCGCTGGTTGGCGATGCCGACCGCGCACAGGTCGGGGGGCGACAGGTCGGCCTTGTCGAGCGCCACGCGCACCACCAGCAGGACGTTTCGCATGATCTCCAGCGGATCGTGCTCGACCCAGCCGGGCCGCGGAAAGTGCTGGCGATGCTCCTGCTGGGCGACCGACACGAGCCGCGCGCGGTCGTCGAACACGAAGCACCTCGACGACGCCGTCCCCTGGTCGATCGAGGCCACGTATCGCCCTGTGGTGCTCACGTCCTGGCAAGTCTAAGCAGGTAATGGAGTCGGGCTCTACGTTGGGGCCGCCTTCGGCGGCGTCCGTGGGGCCATCCACCCCATCCGGTCAGTGACGGTGGGCCTTCGAGATAGCTGTGAGCGAGGCTGCGACGCCCGGCCCGCGCCCGATTCGGTCGTGGCACGGCAACAGTGCGGAAGCGCGCCGGGCTGCGGGATGGGTGTGCAGGCGAAGCGAACTACTACCAGGGAATGGCGCCCAGCTCGCGGGAGACGGCCCGGGCCGCCGCCATGACGTGGTCGATCAACTCGGCGCGAGGCCGGCGCTCAGCGCACAGCCGTTCGATCGGGGCCGCGATCCCGATCGCGCCGACCGTCACCCGCCGGCGATCCTCGATCGGCGCGGCGATCGACGCGAAGCCCTGGAACAGTTCGCCGACCTCGCTGGCCCAGCCCCGCTCGGCGGTCTCCTCGAGCTCCTGGCGGAACCGGTAGACGTCGGTCACCGTGGCCGGCGTGAAGCTCGCCAGCGCGTGGTCGGCGAGCGTCGCCGCGATGTAGTCGTGGTTGGCAAGCAGCACCTTGCCGAGCGCGGTCGCGTGCGCCGGCAGCAGACTGCCGACCTCGAGCGCCTGGCGGGTGTCGTCGGGCCGGAACACGTGGTGGACGATCAGCACCTGGTTCTCGTGCAACGTGCCGATCCGGACGCTCTCGCCGCTTTGGGTCGCGAGCCCGTCGGCCCAGTTGAGCGCTCGCGTGCGCAGCTCGTTGCCGTCCAGGTAGCTCGAGCCCATGCGCAGCAACGCGGGGCCGAGCTGGTACTTGCCCGAGTCCCTGTCCTGCTCGACGAAGCCGACCTCCCGGAGCGTCTTCAGGATCCCGAACACGGTTCCTTTCGGGAGGCTCAGCTCACAGGCCAATTCGCCCACCCCGAGGCGAAGCGAGCGTCCCGAAAGCAGCCGCAGAATCGCGGCTGCGCGCTCGATCGATTGGATGTGGCCGGGCACGGTCCCCGGCTACTACCCGCGTCCTGGTGGGCTTGATCAGGCCGGCCCGGTCCTGGTCCAGACGTTGGCGGCTCTAGTAAGCGTCTTCTTTGGGCACCGCGCGGGCGCGAGCACGTCCCTCTGCTCGAGCGCGACAGCCTTCAGCGACCGGTGCGGCACCGCAAGCACGCAGTCCTTTGACGTATAACCGGTCGGGCCGTGTCACCCCTATTTCGCCGCAGCGAGGAGAAGGCCGCGCGGAAGGCGGCAGCCAAGCAGGAGATCGAGCGCCTGCGGGCGCTCAGCGTCGATGATCTGGCCGTAATGCTGCTCCCCGGGTTAGGACCCGACGGTCCGACGAACGGGACCAGCGTGTGGCCCCAGCAGTTGTGCAGCTATCTCCTCGCGGACTATCCGGGCGCCGGGCGGATGGACACGCTGGACCTCATCGCACCGGTCAACAGGGCACTCGATGTGCTCGACGATGCCGGCCTGGTGACCCCGATATCGGTCCAGCGAACGCCCGTCTGGCGGATCACGCCGCTCGGCGAGCGCATCCTCGCCGAGGGGAACGTCCGCGAGCGCCTTCGGGGACGCTAGCTACTTACGCGGGCAAGTAGCTAGCCAGCTCGCCGGCCGGCATAGCTGAGCGGAGTTACTCGCCTTCCTGGCCCTCGTCGAACCGCCCCTGGATGTGCTTCTCGGGATCCTCCTCGCCGAGGTCTTCCTGACCCTCGCTGAACCGGCCCTTGTGGTGCTTCTCGGGGTCTTCGCCGCCGAGGTCCTCCTGACCCTTGCTGAACCGACCGACCTTCTCGTCTTGCGGGAACGCCTCCGGATCCGCCTGACCCTCCGCGAAGCCCTCCGCTGGGGGCGGCTGCTCAGGATCCGCCGTGTGGTCGGGACGATCTGCAGACATGTGCAGCCTCCTTCACTTTCGTATTTGCTCGTCGACATCGTAGGCGTACCTCTATCGGCTGTCACTACTACCACGGGATCGCGCCAAGCTCGCGGGAGACGGCGCGCGCGCCTTCTCGAACGTACCCCAACAGATCTCCGCGTGGCTGCCGGGCCGCCAGCAGCCGCTCGGGCGGGCCGAAGATGCCCATCGCGCCGACGGTCATGCCGCGGCGATCGACGATCGGCGCGGCGTATGAGACCTGACCCGGAACCAGCTCCCCGATGTCCGCCGCCCAGCCCTGTGACCGGACGCGGACCAGCTCTCGCTCGAGCCGGGCCGAGTCTGTGATCGTCGCGTCCGTGTAGGCCTCCAGTCCGTTCGCTGCGAGTGCCGACGCGACATACGGGTGATCCGCGAGCAACACCTTGCCCAGGGCCGTCGCGTGTGCGGGCAGCAGCGAGCCCACGTCGAGCGTCTGCAAGGTGTCGTCGGGCCGGAATACGTGATGCACGACCAGGACCTTCGCCTCGTGGAGCGTGCCGATCCGGACCGCCTCGCGCGTGCGCGTCGCCAGCGAATCGGACCAGTTCAGGGCGCGGGTGCGTAGCTCGTTGCCGTCGAGATAGCTGGAGCCCATGTGGAGCAGGGCGGCGCCAAGCTGGTATTTCCCGCTGTCCTCGTCCTGCTCGACGAACCCGACGCTCTGGAGCGTTCGCAGCAGCCCGTGGACGGTCCCCTTCGGAAGCTCCATCTCGCCCGCGATGTCCACCACCCCGAGTCGCCGGTTGCGCCCCGACAGGAGCCGCAGGATCGTCGCGGCGCGCTCGATCGACTGAATGTTGCCGGGCATCGCGTTCGGTCACGTCCGGAGCGCCGGCCGGCGAAGGGGCGGGATGTCGGCTGGATGTGCGCACCTCGATCGACATTGTCGAACGACTATCAGCAATGGAAACATAGTTTGACATTGTCGAACAACGTCGCATAGGATCTCCCCGCCCACAAGTCCACTTGAGGAGAGGAGACCGGAGTTGAGCGCATTAGCAGCTGTGACCGTTGTGGCAATACATTTCCCGCACCTGGGAATCTTTCCGGCCGAGATCATCGGGACGGCGATCCTGATCCTGCTCGGCGACGGGGTCGTGGCAGCAGTGCTGCTGGCCAAGTCGAAGGCGGAGAACTCTGGATGGATCGTGATCACCTTCGGGTGGGGCATGGCGGTCATGATCGCCGTCTACGCCGTCGGTCACTTCTCCGGCGCGCAGCTCAACCCGGCGGTCACGCTGGGTGTCTGGATCCACGGGGGCATCACCGGCTCGATGGCGTGGAAGTACTTCCTCGGGGAGATCATCGGCGCGATGATCGGCGCCTTCCTCGTCTACATCGCCTACTACCTCCACTGGCGGGACACGGAGGATCCAGGGTTGAAGCTGGCGGTGTTCTCGACCGGCCCGGCGATCCGCAACTACGCGTGGAACCTGGTCACCGAGATCATCGGCACGTTCGTACTGGTGTTCGGAGTTCTCGCGATCACCGCTCCGTGGAACGCCTTCAACTCGGTCGACCTCCAGCCGCTGCTCATTGGCCTGCTGGTGTTCGCCATCGGCCTGTCGCTCGGCGGCCCGACCGGTTACGCGATCAACCCGGCGCGTGACCTGGGACCACGGATCATGCACGCGATCCTGCCGATCCCGGGCAAGGGCGGGTCCGATTGGTCAGTACGCCTGGGTGCCGGTCCTCGGGCCGCTGATCGGCGGCGCGCTCGCCGCGATCTTCTTCGACGCCGTCTTCGGCAGCGCTCCGTTCTGAGGCGACAGCGATGAAGAAGCTCATCAATTCACCAGACGCTGTCCTGCAGGACGCGCTCCACGGCGTCGAAGCGGCCCACGGCGACCGCGTGCGGGTCATCTACGAACCAGCCGTGATCGTGCGCATCGACGCGCCGGTCAAGGGCAAGGTCGGGCTCGATCTCCGGGGGCGGCTCGGGTCACGAGCCGATGCACGGGGGCTACGTCGGGCCTGGAATGCTCGACGCTGCCTGCCCGGGGGAGGTGTTCACCTCCCCCACGCCTGACCAGATGCTGGAGGCGACGAAGGCCGTCGACGGAGGCGCCGGCGTCGTCCACATCGTCAAGAACTACACCGGCGACGTCATGAATTTCGACATGGCCGCCGAGATGGGCAAGGGCGACGACATCGAGGTCGAGACCGTGCTCACGAACGACGACGTGGCGGTGGAAGACTCGCTCTACACCGCCGGTCGTCGCGGCGTCGGCGTGACCGTGCTGGTCGAGAAGATCTGCGGCGGGGCGGCCGACGACGGCCGCAACCTCCAGGAGGTCGCGGAGCTCGGCCGGCGGGTCAACGCCAACGGGCGTTCGATGGGCATGGCGCTCACCCCGTGCATCACCCCGGCGTCGGGGAACCCGAGCTTCGAGCTCGCCGAGGACGAGGTCGAGATCGGCATCGGCATCCACGGCGAGCCGGGACGGTTCCGCGAGAAGATCGGACCGGCATCGCAGATCGCCGAGCGGCTGATGACCCCGATCCTCGAGGACCTGCCGTTCTCCTCAGGTGACCGGGTGCTCGCGTTCGTCAACGGCATGGGCGGCACGCCGCTGATCGAGCTGTACGTGATGTACAACGAGGTCGCGAAGATCGCCCAGGGCACGGCCTGTCGATCGAGCGCAACCTGATCGGCAACTTCATCACGTCGCTCGAGATGCAGGGGTGCTCGATCACCCTGGTCAAGCTCGACGACGAGATGGTCCGCTACTGGGATGCGCCGGTGAACACTCCGGCCTTGCGCTGGGGCGTCTAGCGGGCGTCTGGACAGTGGCGATCACACGCGACGGGGCCGTCGACTGGATGAACCGGTTCGCCGGCGAGATGGCCGAGCACCGCGCCGAGCTGGTCGCCCTCGATACGGCGATCGGCGACGGCGATCACGGGACGAACATGAACCGCGGGATGACGAAGGCGCTCGAGAAGCTCGGCGCCTCCGAGCAGGCCGACCCCGGCGCGGTGCTCAAGACCGTCGCGATGGCGCTCGTGTCGAGCGTCGGCGGAGCGGCGGGGCCGTTGTACGGGACCCTGTTCCTGCAGATGGGCAACGCGCTGGCGGATCAGCCCGAGGTCGATCTCTCCGCCTGGACCGGGGCCTGGCGCAAGGGGCTCGAAGGGGTCCAGGCGCGGGGCAAGGCGCAGCCGGGGGACAAGACGATGGTCGACGCGTTGATCCCGGCCGTTGAGGCTCTGGAGTCGGCGTCCGATCTCGACGGCGGTCTGCGCGCGGCTGAACAGGCCGCCGAGGAAGGCATGAAAGCAACGACGCCGCTCCTCGCGCGCAAGGGGCGCGCCAGCTACCTGGGCGAACGGTCAGAGGGCCACCAGGACCCAGGCGCGACCTCCACCTACTACCTCTTCAAGAGCGCCACTGAGGCGCTGGCGGGCTAAAAGGAGAACACGTATGCCGAAGTACTCAGTTGCATTAGATCAGGGAACGACCAGCTCGCGGGCAATGGTCTTCGACCACTCGGGCCACGTCGTCGCGGTGTCGCAGAAGGAGCACGAGCAGATCTATCCGAAGCCCGGCTGGGTCGAGCACGACCCGATGGAGATCTGGGCGCGCTGCCAGGAGGTGATCGACGAGGCGGTCGAGAAGGCCGGCGCCGCTCGGGACGACATCGCCGCGCTCGGCATCACGAACCAACGTGAGACAGCGGTCGTTTGGGATCGCAACACGGGCGAGCCGGTGATGAACGCGATCGTGTGGCAGGACACGCGCACCGACAAGCTCGTAGACGAGCTGTCCGCTGACGGCGGTCAGGACCGGTTCCGCGAGACGGTCGGCCTGCCGCTCGCGACGTACTTCTCGGGTCCGAAGGTCCGCTGGATCCTTGACAACGTCGATGGCGCGCGCGAGCGGGCCGAGGCCGGCGATCTCATCTTCGGGAACATGGACACGTGGTGCATCTGGAACCTGACCGGCGGCACCAAGGGCGGTCTGCACATCACGGACGTGACGAACGCCAGCCGGACGATGCTGATGGACCTGGGGACGCTGGCCTGGGACAAGGACATCGCCGACACGATCGGCGTGCCGATGTCGATGCTGCCGGACATCAAGGCCTCGAGCGAGGTGTACGGCGAGGTCGCGACCGGCAACCTGACCGGCGTGCAGGTCGCCGGTGACCTCGGTGATCAGCAAGCGGCCACGTTCGGCCAGGCGTGCTTCGACGCCGGCGATGCCAAGAACACCTACGGCACGGGCAATTTCATGCTGCTCAACACGAGCACCGAGGCCGTCCAGTCCAAGGCGGGTCTGCTGACCACGGTCTGTTACAAGATCGGCGACGAGGCGGCGGTGTACGCGCTCGAAGGCTCGATCGCGATCACCGGGGCGCTCGTCCAGTGGCTGCGCGACAACCTCCACATGATCAACGCCGCCCCGCAGGTCGAGGAGCTGGCCAAGTCAGTCGACGACAATGGCGGCCTGTACATCGTGCCGGCGTTCAGCGGCCTGTTCGCGCCGTACTGGAAGTCGAGCGCCCGCGGCGTGTTCGCCGGCCTGACGCGGTACGTCAATGCCGGCCACATCGCCCGCGCCACGCTCGAGGCGACGGCGTTCCAGACCCGTGAGGTGATGGACGCGATGGAGTCGGACTCGGGCGTCACGCTGAACGAGCTCAAGGTCGACGGCGGCATGGTTCAAAACGACCTGCTGATGCAGTTCCAGGCCGACATCCTCGGGGTGCCGGTGATCCGCCCGGAGGTCGCCGAGACGACCGCGCTGGGCGCCTCCTACGCGGCCGGGATGGCCGTCGGGTTCTGGAGCAGCACGCAGGAGGTCCGCGACAACTGGGCCGAGGACAAGCGGTGGGAGCCCAAGATGGACACGGCCAAGCGGGACGCGTACTACAAGGAGTGGAAGAAGGCCGTCACCCGGACCTTCGACTGGGTCGATTAGTCACGCTGACGGGGCGAGAAACGTCGAAGGCGGTCCCACGGGCCGCCTTCGACGGGATACGCTGACGCGATGGCTTCACTAACCACCGACGTGCTGGTGATCGGTGGCGGCGCCACGGGCGCCGGCGTGGCCTGGGACGCGGCGCTGCGCGGGTTCGACGTCGTGCTCGTCGATCGCGCCGACCTGGCGGAGGGTACGAGCGGTCGCTTCCACGGATTACTGCACTCGGGCGGGCGCTACGCGGTCAAGGATCCGCGGGCCGCCGAGGAGTGCATCGCCGAGAACCGCATCCTCAAGCAGATCTCGGGCGACTCGATCGAGGACATCGGTGGGTTCTTCGTCACCACCCCGTTTGACGACCCCGCATATGCCGACGTGTTCGCTAAAGGATGCCGCGACACCGGGGTCGACTGCGAGGAGATCGATCCGGCGCAGGCGCTGCGCGAGGAGCCGCTGCTGAACCCGGGCGTGTCGCGGGTATTCCGCGTCCCCGACGCGAACATCGACGTGTGGAAGACCGTGTGGGCAATGGCTCGCGGCATCCAGACGCGCGGCGGGCGCGTGCTTCCCTACCACGCGGTCGTCGGCATCCACCGGAGCGGCGATCACGTCACGGGAGCCCGGCTGCGGGGCGCACACTCGGGTGAGGACATCGACGTCGAGGCTCGTGTCACGGTCAACGCGTCGGGGGCGTGGGCCGGCGTGGTCGCGGAGATGGCCGGGATCGAGGGCGTCCGGGTGCTACCGGGCCGGGGGATCATGATCGCGATGAACCATCGCCTCGTGAACACGTGCGTCAATCGCTGCCAGATGCCGACCGACGGCGACATCATCGTGCCGATCCGGACGGTGTGCGTGATCGGGACGACAGACGTCCACACCGAGGATCCCGACGACCACACCGTGATCCAGGCCGAGGTCGACTCGATGCTCGACGACGGCGAGAAGCTCGTGCCCGGCTTCCGCCAGGCGCGAGCGATGCGGGTGTGGACCGGCGTACGCCCGCTGTTCGAGGACGCCAAGGCATCCGACACCGATACGCGCGACGTCACGCGCGCGCACGCCTTGCTCGACCATGCCCAACGGGACGGCGTGCAGGGGTTCGTGACGATCACCGGCGGCAAGCTCACGACCTTCCGGCTGATGGCGGAGGAGACGATGACCGCGGTTTCAAGGCACCTCGGCGACGAGCGTCCGTGCACGACCAAGACCGAGCTGCTGCCCGGCTCCGAGGACGGCGAGACTTACCACCTCGGCGAGCGGCTGGGCCGCAAGGAGAAGCATCTCGCCGACGAGCAGGTGATCTGCGAGTGCGAAATGGTCCCGCGCTGGAAGCTCGAGCAGGCGATCCAGCGCCGCGCCACCACCAACCTCGACGACATCCGCCGGCTGCTGCGTCTGGGGATGGGACCGTGCCAGGGCGGGTTCTGCATCTACCGCGCGACCGGGATCCTGCATGGTCTCGACGGGCTTACCGCCGAGCAGGCCGACGACGCGCTCCTGCACTTCCTCCAGGAGCGGTGGAAGGGGATGTGGCCGGTGCTGTACGGCGACCAACTTCGGCAGAGCCGGCTCGACGATTGGATCTTCCAGGGGGTGCTCGACGTCGAGCACCTGTCGGCCCCCGCGCCCGTACCGACGCCGCGGGCGGAGGCGACGCCGTCGTGAGGGGCGAGCTGCACTACGACGCGGTCGTGATCGGCGCGGGCACAGCGGGGCTCGTCGCCGGCGCGCGGCTGGCCGAGGGCGGCGCCCGCGTGTGCGTGCTGGCCAAGGGTGTCGGCTCGACGCATCTCGCGCCCGGGACGATCGACGTGCTCGGCTACGCGCCCGAGCGCGTGGTTTCGCCTCTCGCCGCGGTCGAGGAGCTGGCCGCCGCTCGTCCCGATCATCCCTACGCGCTGCTCGGCGTCGATGCGGTCGCCGAGGCCGTGCGGTGGTTCCGCGCGACGGTGGAAGCAGAGCCCCGCCCGCCGCTGCCCGGTTACCGGTACGTCGGCGAGCTCGAGCGCAACATCCTGCTGCCGACCGCGGTGGGCGCGCTGCGCCCGTCGGCGCTCGTGCCCGAGACGATGGCCGCCGGCGACGGCGCCTCGCACGAGCGCGTGTGCGTGGTGGGGACGCGCTCGCTGCGCGACTTCCACGCCGCGCTGTGCGCCTCGAACCTCCGGCGGGCAGGGATCGAGGCGCGGTCGGTCGAGATCGAGATCGAGGTCGAGCGGGCCGACCAGAACTCGCTCGGGCTCGCGCGGCAGTTCGACGATCCGCAGTGGCGCGCGGGGTTCGCGGCCCGCCTCGCGCTCGCGCTCCAGGCCCACGAGCGCGTCGGGCTGCCGGCGAGTGCTCGGGATCCGCGACCCGCACGGCGCGTGGTCCGACCTCGAGCGTCGCCTCGGGCGCTCCGTGTTCGAGATCCCGACGCTGCCGCCGTCGGTGCCGGGGATGCGCCTGTACGAGATCCTGCGCTCGACGCTGCGCCGCGCCGGCGGGCGGCTCGTGCTCGGCGCCGAGGTCGTCGCGTTCGACCGCGACGGCTCGCGCGTGGCGTCGGTCGCGACGCGGGCGGCCGGCCACGACGCCCGGTACGCGGCGCCCTGGTTCGTGCTCGCGGCCGGCGGGTTCGACTCGGGGGCGATCGAGCTCGACTCGCGCTGGGCCACGCACGAGCGCGTGCTCGGGCTGCCGCTGCGCGGCTTGCCGGCGACCGGAGGAGCCGCGGTTCGTCGGGGATTACCTGGCCGAGCAGCCGATGGCGCGGGTCGGGGTGGCGGTCGACGGGGAGCTGCGGGCCGAGGGTGCGGAGAACGTGGTGGTCGCCGGCGCCGCGCTTCCGGGCGCGGTGCCCTGGCGCGAGGGATCGGGCGAGGGGATCGCGCTGGCGAGCGGCTCGCACGCCGCCCAGTTCGTGCTGTCGCGGTCCGGGGCGCCGGCGGGAGCGGCGGCATGAGCGACCACAACGTCCTCGAGGAGCTGATGCGCGGGTCGCTCGACCACTGCGTCAAGTGCACGATCTGCGAGACCGCAGTGCCCGGTCTCGAACGTGACGCCGCTGTTCCCGGGTCCGAAGTACGCCGGCCCGCAGGCCGAGCGCTACCGCGTCGCCGGCGAGCCGTCGGTCGACTCGTCGGTCGACTACTGCTCGGGGTGCGGGATCTGCTCGCAGTCCTGTCCGCAGGGCGTGAAGATCGCCGAGATCAACGCCCAGGCACGCAACAAGCTCAAGCACGCAGAAGGGCGTCCCGCTCCGCGACCGGATCATCACGCGCCCGACCTGGCTCGGCCGGGCAGGCACGCCGGTGGCGCCGCTCGCCAACTTCACGATCGATTCTCGGCCGCTGCGGATCCTCGGCGAGAAGCTGCTCAAGGTCCACCGCGACGCGGCGGCGCCGGAGTTCGCCGGCCGGCGCTTCTCGCGCTGGGCGAAGAAGCACACGAGCCCGGCCGACCGGACGCAAGATCGTCTACTTCCACGGCTGCGGCACCGAGTACTACGAGCCGTGGGAGGGCGAGAAGGTCGTGCAGATCCTCGAGCACAACGGCTTCGAGGTCGTCGTCCCCAAGCAGGACTGCTGCGGGCTGCCGCTGCAGTCGAGCGGGCTGTTCGACGACGCGCGCAAGGTCGTGCTGCGGCTGGCCCGCGCGTTCGCCCCGTACGTCTGCGGCGACCCGGACACGATCATCGTCGGCAACGCGACCAGCTGCACGCTGATGCTCAAGCGCGAGGCGCGCGAGATCCTGTCGCTCGAGGACGATCCCGACCTGAAGCTCGTGTCCGAGCGCACGTACGACATCTGCGAGCTGCTGCTCGAGCTGCACGACCGCGGCGAGCTCAAGACCGACTTCCAGCCGGTCAACGAGCACATCGTCTACCACGCGCCGTGCCAGCAGCAGGGCCACTGGATCGGCAAGCCGGCGCTCGAGCTGTTCGCGCTGATCCCGGGCCTCGAGGTCAGCGAGGTGAACGCGCGCTGCTGCGGGATCGCCGGGCACCTACGGGCTCAAGGTCGAGAAGTACGACATCGCGATGGCGGTCGGGGCGGACCTGTTCGACCAGGTTCGCGACCTCGGGCGCCACCGAGGTCGCGTGCGACAGCGAGACCTGCCGCTGGCAGATCGCCCACGCCACCGGGGAGAAGTCGGTGCACCCGATCGACTACCTGCACCGCGCCTACGGGCTCTGAGGGCTGAGCGTGGTCGGGATCGTCGTCGTGTCGCACAGCGACGCGCTGGCGGAGGGCGTGGTCGCGCTCGCGCGCGAGATGGGTGGCCAGGAGCTGGCGCTCGAGGCCGCCGGAGGGACCGATGACCCCGGCGTGCTCGGCACCGACGCCGAGCGCGTGCGGGCGGCGATCGAGCGGGCGATGTCCGCCGACGGGGTGCTCGTGCTGATGGACCTCGGCAGCGCGCTGATGAGCGCGGAGTTCGCGGTCGAGCTGCTCGGGATCCTGCCGGGACGGGTGCGTGCTGAGCGACGCGCCGCTCGTCGAGGGCACGGTGGCGGCGGCTGCGGCGGCGAGCGGTGGCGCGTCGCTCGACGAGGTGGCGGCCGAGGCGCGGGGGGCGCTGGCGATGAAGGCTCGCAGCTCGGGGTGGCGGACGACGGTGCCGGCGCTGCCGCTCGAGGCCGCGCCGCCGCTGCGCCGGCCGCCCCGCCGGCGGACGCGCGAGGCGGTCGCTCGAGGTTCGCAACGCGATCGGCCTGCACGCGCGCCCGGCGGCGCGCGTTCGTCGAGACCGTTCGGCCGGTTCGACGCCGACGTTCGCGTGGCCAAGGCTCGGCGGCGGCGGACCCGGTCCGCGCCACCAGCCTCACGAACGTGGTGGCGCTCGGGGCGCGGTACGGCGACTCGCTCTCGGTCACCGCGTCGGGGCCGCAGGCGGACGAGGTGCTGCTGGCGCTGGCGCAGCTCGCGGACGAGGGGTTCGGCGACGGGGTCGCGGCGCAGCGCGCCCCTGCCCCGGCCCGCATCCGCGGCCGCGCCGCTCGGCCGCGCTCACGCCCTCGTCACCGCCGCTCCGCTTCCTCTTCCTCAGAGGCTGGCTGGCCAGCCAGCCAGGACGGGGAAAACGGGCCGCGCCGGGAGTGACGCCACCGCGCCCGGCGACGTCCTGTCGGGCGTCCCCGCCTCGGCCGGGACTCGCGGTCGGTCCGGTCCACCACCTGCACGGCGCCACCGCCCCGCCCCCGGAGTCGGGTCGCCGCAGGACGCCCGCGAGTGAACGGGAGCGCCTGAACAGGGAATCGCCGGCGCCCGCACCGCGATCGAGCGCGATCGCGACACGGTCGCGGCGCGCCGGCAAGAGCCGAGGCCGCGATCTTCGACGCCCACCTCGCGCTGCTCGACGACGAGGCGATGCTCGAGCCCGCGCACGAGGCGATCGAGGCCGGAGCGACCGCCGAGACGAGCGTGGTACGACGCCGCCGCGAACGTCGCCGAGCGCTACCGGGCACTGGACGACCCGCTGCTGCGCGAGCGGGCGGCCGACGTGCTCGACGTCGGCCGGCGGGTGTTGGCGCGCTGACCGGCGAGTCGCCGCAGCTCGATCGCCCGCGCGCGAGGGGATCGTGATCGCGGGCGGAGCTGACGCCCGCCGACGCCGCCTCCTCGATCCTGACGCTCGTGACCGGGGATCGCCACCGCGCACGGCACCGCGACCGCCCACGCGGCGATCCTCGCCCGCGCGCTCGGGCTGCCGGCCGTCGTCGGTCTCGGCGAGACCGTGCTCGGCGATCGACGACGGCACGACCGGTGCTGCTCGACGGCGAGGCGGGCACCGTGCTGGTCGACCCGCCGGCCGACGTCCAGCGCGACGCTGCCGAGCGGCGCGAGCGCGCCGACCAAGCGCCGGCACGGCCGCGCGCAGCGCGCGCACGAGCCCGGCGGTCACGCGCGACGGGACCCGGATCGAGGTGTTCGCGAACCTCGGCGCGGCCGACGAGGCCGTCAGGCCGTCGAGCTCGGGGCCGATGGCGTCGGACTGCTCCGGACCGAGTTCCTGTTCCTCGACCGCTCGAGCTGCCCGACGAGGACGAGCAGGTGGAGACGCTGCGCGAGATCGCCGTCGCGCTGGACGGCCGTCCGCTGATCGTGCGAACGCTCGACGCCGGCGCGGACAAGCCGCTGCCGGCGCTGCCGATGGCGCCGGAGCCCAATCCGTTCCTGGGCGTCCGCGGGATCCGCCTCTCTCTCGAGCGGCCCGAGGTGCTGGCCACGCAGCTGCGCGCGATCCTCCGGGTCGCCGCCGAGTTCCCACTCAAGGCGATGCTGCCGATGGTCGCGACGCTCGACGAGATCGAGGCGGCCCGAGCTGCCCTCGATCAGGCCCGCGCCGACACCGGCATCGACGCGCCGCTCGAGCTCGGGATCATGGTCGAGGTCCCCGCGGCCGCGCTGACCGCGGCGCGCCTGGCCGAGCACGTCGACTTCTTCTCGATCGGGACGAACGACCTGACCCAGTACACGATGGCCGCCGAGCGCGGCGACGAACGGCTCGCGCCGCTGCTCACCGGACCCCAGCCGGCGGTGCTGCGGCTCGTGCAGGCGACCGTTCGCGCGGCCGCCGAGCTCGGCCGCTGGGTCGGTGTCTGCGGCGAGCTCGCCGGCGATCCCGCGGCCGCGGTGCTGTTCGTCGGCCTCGGCGTGACCGAGCTGAGCATGGCGCCGGCGCTCGTGCCGGAGGTCAAGGCGGCGCTGCGGGGAGTCGACCTCGAGCAGGCCCGAGCGGCCGCGCTGGCGGCACTCGAGACAGACAGCGCGGCGCTGCCCGCGCCCTCGGGGCCGAGCTTCTTCGTGAGGCTGGTACCATCGATCCCCCAGTGGAAGCCGGCACGTTGAGACAAGTAGCGCTCATCCAGGATGCTCGCGCTGGCACGGGGCTGAGGGATCTGCTCTGCCCGGTGGTGATGGCGCTCGTCCTCGGTGGCTCGTACGACGCGCCGCGATCGTGTTCGTCGTCGCCGCGGCGACCGACTGGTTCGACGGCCGGCTCGCCCGTCGCTGGGGCGTGACCACGCGGCTCGGTGCGTTTCTCGACACGACCGCCGACAAGCTGCTCGTCACCTCGGCGCTGATCGCGCTCGTCTCCGTGCATCGCGCGTCGCCGTGGGTTGCGATTGGTCATCGTCGGGCGCGAGTTCACGATCCTCGGCCTGCGCACGGCGGTCGAGTCCGGCGGGCGCCGGTTCGAGACGTCGATGCTCGGCAAGTGGAAGGCGACGGTCCAGTTCGTCGCGATCACGCTGGCGATCCTGCGCCCGGACGTGATCATCGCAGGGGCCTACCTCGATCAGTGGGCAATGGTGATCGCGGCGATCGTCACCGCGTGGTCGGGGATCGACTACATCGTCCAGTTCTCCGCCGCGCTCCGCTCGTCACCCGAGTGAGTCGCATGTTCGTCACCGGGGGGACGGGCGTGATCGGCACCGCGCTGGTGACCCGCCTGCTCGAGCGCGGGGATGAGGTCGTCGCGCTGGCGCGCTCGGACGCCGCGACACGCACGCTCGAGGCCCGCGGCGCCACGGTGGTCCGCGGCGAGGGCGACGACGAAGACGACCTTACGCGGGGGATGGACGGTTGCGCGCTCGTGTTCAACGTCGCCGGGATCAACACGCTGTGCGTCGAGGATCCGCGCCCGATGGAGCGGATGAACGTGGGCGGCGTCGTCGCCGCGATACGGGCCGCAGCCCGCGCCGGTGTCGCCCGGCTCGTCCACACGTCCTCGGCCGCGACGATCGGCGAGCCGCCGGGGGTCGTCGGCACCGAGCGCACGCCGCACCGCGGCTGGTACCTGTCGACGTACGAGCGGACCAAGACCGAGGGCGAGCGGGCCGCGCTCGCGACCTCGCGCGACGTCGGGCAGGACGTGGTACTCGTCAACCCATCCTCGGTCCAGGGGCCCGGCCGCGCCAGCGGCACCGGGCGGATCCTGCTCGCGTTCCTCGACGGCCGCCTGCGGGTATTCGTGCCCACGCATGTGAGCCTGGTCGACATCGACGACTGCGTCGCTGGCCACCTGCTCGCAGCCGAGCACGGCGTCGCCGGCGAGCGCTACCTGGTCAACGGGATGACGCTCGAGATCACCGAGGCGCTCGCGCTCGCGGCCGAGGTCGCCGGCGTGCAGCGCAAGCCCCGGCTGCTGCCGCGCCGCGTCGCGACCATCGCCGCCGCGGCCGTCGAGCGCGGCGCCGTGCTCGCAGGGCGCCGGCCGCCGGTGTGCCGCGAGATGGTTCGCACGCTGCTCCACGGCCACCGCTACGACGGCTCCCGCGCCGAACGCGAACTCGGGCTGCAGTACACCGACCCGCGCGAGACCTTGCGAAAGACAGTCGAGTGGGCGAAGGCCGAGGGATACATTCGCTAGAGCGCCTCAAAAGCGAGCTCGCCACCGCGGAGGCTGAGCTGCGCGCGCACATGGCGAGCTGGGAGTACGCGTTCGCGATGGGAAGTAGCGTCGACGGCGGTCGCGACCATCCGAAGCATCAGCGGACCCGCGAGCGCACCGAGCAGCTCTTGATTCGCGACCGCGATCTCCGCGCCCGTCTTGCGGAGCACGAGTTGTAGGCCATGCCGCGCCGAGGATCCGCCGGAAGGCGGCAATCGGGCCGTTCCCGGCCCGCAGGGGCGCGTTGTACATGCCCATTTGCGGCCAATTTGTTGCCGCGTGGCGCATATTGCAGGCCGCGATTCCACCCGCCGTCACGGCGCGAGCGGTAGGATCGCACTGCAATCCGGCTGAGGAGGAGAGGGCTTGGACCAGGTCACCCCCACACCAGCCGCGGTCGCGGAGGGCGCGTCCCTGGCGTCCCTGCCAGCCCCGGCGTACTCGCCGCCCCGCGGGCGCGTGAGCAAGTTCGTGATCCCCGAGGTGATCTTCGGCCTCGGGACGCTCGCCGAGGTCGGGGGCGCTGTCCGGCGCGTGGGCGGCCGTCGCCCGATGCTCGTCAGCGACCCCGGCGTGCTCTCGGCCGGCTGGGTCGAGCGCGCGACGCCGCACCTCGACGACGTGCGCGTGCAGTGGCACCTGTGGCACGAACTCACGCCGAACCCGAAGGACTACGAGGTCCAGGCGGCATTCGAGACCTATCTCGAGAGCGGCTGCGACGCGCTGCTGGCGATCGGCGGCGGTAGTTGCATCGACCTCGCCAAGGCGGTGGCGATCCTCAGCGGCAACGGCGGCCGCATTCTCGACTACGAGGGCATCGACCGCGCCACCAGCCCGATCCCGCCAATGGTGATGGTCCCGACGACCGCCGGCACGGGGTCTGACGTGTCGCAGTTCTGCGTGGTCACCGACACCAAGCGGCGGTTCAAGGTGACGATCGGCGGCCGCGCGCTCGTTCCGGACATCTCCGTGACCGACCCCGAGTTGCTCACCACGATGTCCGCGGAGCTGACCGCGCACACCGGGCTCGACGCGCTCAGCCACGCGATCGAATCCTGCGTGTCCGAGGCCTGCGACTTCCTCAGCAAAGGGCTCGCGATCGCAGCGATCGAGACGATCGTCGAGCACCTGCCGGTCGCGGTGGAGGATCCGTTCGATCTCACCGCGCGCGAGGGGATGGCCCGGGCCAGCCTCCAGGCCGGGATGGCTTTCACCAACGCGCTGCTCGGCGCGACCCACGCGATCGCCCACCAGATCGGCGGCGCGCTCGACCTCCCGCACGGGCTGCTCAACGCGATCCTGATGCCGCACGTGATGCGGTTCAACGCCGAGACGCACGCCGACCGTTACGTCGACGTGGCCGCCGCGCTGGGCGTCGCGACCGACGGCCTCGACCGGGACACCTCCGCGGAGCGCGCGATCGAGCGCGTCGAAGAGCTCAGCCGGACCCTGGGGATCGTCGGCGGGCTGCACGAAATCGGTGTCAGCCCGGACGACTTCGACCTATTTGCGCGCAACGCGCTGCGCGACGCCTACATCGCGACCAACCCGAGGCCAGTCGACGAGGACGATGTCCGCCGGATCTGCGTTGCCGCCTACTGAGCAACGCGCCGCCGCCGACCGGCTGGCGCTCGAGCGCCTGATCGGCGTCCGCTCGTCCAAGCCGAGCTTCTACGCCGCCTGGCGCGACAAGTCTGACCGTCTGGACCACACGATCGAGACGCTCGAGCGAATCTCCTCCGCGTTGTGCGCGGCGCCGGCGGGGCCTGTCGCCGTGTGCGACGCCGTGGTCGAGGCGGCTGCCTACCACTTCGACGCGCGGTGGGCGGCGATGGTGTTCTCGGGCGCGGACGCCGGCGGGAGGATGCCTCGCGTCATCGTCCACGCGAGCCACGCCGTGATACAGCGCTGGGACGTGCCGCCACGGATGCTCGCGGCGCTCGCCGAGCAGACGGCTACTGCCCAGCGGCCAGTGCTCGTCGCCAAGGAGGAAGGGATCGAGCTCGGCGGCGAGCCGTGCGCCGCGGCGGCAGCACCGATGCCCGTGCACGGCAATCTGGCCGGGATGCTCGTGGTGGGGCTTCCCGACGGTGTCGAGGTGGCGCCGAGCGACGTCTCGATTCTGGTCACGCTCGCCAATCACGCCGGCGTCGCTCTGGACAACGCTTCGCTGTTCCAGGAGAACGAGCGCCGGGCGGCGGAGCTCGAGCGCCGTGGATCGGAGCTCGAGGGAACTCTGCGGCGCCTGGAGCAGGCCGGCCGGCGGCAGCTCCTGAGCGAGGAGCGCAACCGGATCGCGCGCGAGCTCCACGACAGTGTCGCGCAGCAGCTGTTGACGATCGGTATGAATCTCGAGTGGTGCCGGCGCAACCCCATGACTCCGCCGATCGTGGCCGAGCGGATGCTGGCCGCCCAGGCGCTGGCGCGCGCGGCGATGGCCGAGATCCGCGAGGTGATCTTCGAACTGTCCAGCGATGGGCAGATCGAGCTGCCGGAGGCGCTGCGCGACGTGATCGAGGACGTCGAGGCCGGCACTCGCCTCGAGGTCGCGCTGCGTGTGTACGGCCAGACCCAGCCGGTGCCCGCGGCCACTCAGCACGCGCTGGTCCAGATCGCCCGCGAGGGACTGTTCAACGTGGTCCGCCACGCCGGCGCGGACCACGCGTGGGTCACCCTGCGGTGGCGGCCCCAGGTGGTGTCGCTGGCCGTCGGCGATGACGGCTCGGGGAACCACCGCAAGCTTCAGCATCACCTCTTCATCTCGCAGCCGAATGGAGATCACCTCGGGCTGACGGGAATCGCCGACCGGGTGCGCGCGCTCGGCGGCGCGGCCTGGTTCGAGCGCCGGCGCGGTGGCGGCGTGAAGCTGCGAGTCGAAGTGCCGCTCGGAGGGTCGGTTGGCCCCGCCTGACGCGTCGGCCCCGGCCCGCGTGCTGCTGGTCGACGACCACGCAATCGTCCGCCGCGGGCTGCGCTCGATCCTCGAGCTCGAGCGCGACATCTCCGTGGTCGCCGAGGCCGGCGGTTGGAACGATGCGCTGCAGGCCCTCGATCGCGCCAGGCCTGACGTGATCGTGCTCGATCTCAAGCTGAGCTCCGAGCACGACACGGAAGGGCTCGACCTGTGCAGCGAGATCGTCCGGCGCCGGCCCCAGTCCAACGTCGTCATCCTCTCGACGTTCCTCAACGAGCGCCTGCTGAACCAGGCGCTCCGACGTGGGGCCAAGGCCTATGTGCTCAAAGAGGTCGACGTCGTCGAGCTGGTCCGGATCATCCGTCGCGTGTCCCGCGGGGAGTCGGGATTCGACGGGCGCAGCGCCGAGATGGTGAGGGCGCTCGTGGCCGGGGAGCATGCCCCCGCCGAAGCGGGGTTCACCGATCGCGAGCGCGAGGTCACCGAGCTGATCGCCAGCGGGCTGACCAACGCCGAGATCGGGCGCCGCATCTTCGTGAGCGAGAGCACCGCGAAGTTCCACGTGCGCAACGTGATGCGCAAGCTCGGCGTCCACAGCCGGGCGGAGGTCGCGTACGCCGCCGGCAAGCGCGGCGTGCTCGACCAAGCCTCGCATTAGTCGGCGCCCGCCTGGCGAGTGGTTCAGCGCTACTTGCTGGGGTAGCTCTCTAGTGGTGCAGCGGTCGTCAGCGTCCGCGATCGGCCTCTGCAGAAGCACTCGAAAGGAGAGCGAGGCATGGCAGATAACCGTGGCGTTGCCTACATGGGGACGGGCAAGGTCGAGGTCCACGACATCGACTTCCCGACGTTCGAGCTGAAGGACGGACCGGGCGTGAATCCGGCCAACGTGGGGCGCAAGCTGCCTCACGCGGCGATCCTCAAGTGCGTGTCGACCAATATCTGTGGCTCGGATCAGCACATGGTGCGCGGCCGCACGACGGCGCCCGAGGGCTTGATCCTCGGGCACGAGATCACCGGCGAGGTGATCGAGACCGGCCCCGGCGTGGAGTTCATCAAGAAGGGCGACCTGTGCTCGGTGCCGTTCAACATCGCGTGCGGCCGTTGCCGCATGTGCAAGGCCGGCGACACCGGCGTGTGCCTGAATGTCAACCCCGAGCGTCCCGGCTCGGCGTACGGCTATGTCGACATGGGCGGATGGGTCGGCGGCCAGGCCGAGTACGTGCTGGTTCCGTATGCCGACTGGAACCTGTTGCCGTTCCCCGACAAGGACAAGGCGATGGAGAAGATCCTCGACCTGACGATGCTGTCGGACATCTTCCCGACCGGCTATCACGGCGCCTACACCGCCGGAGTCACGTCGGGCTCGACCGTGTACGTCGCCGGCGCCGGCCCGGTCGGCCTCGCGGCGGCGCATTCGGCTCAGCTGCTCGGCGCGGCCGTCGTGATCGTCGGCGACATGATCCCCGAGCGGCTGAAGCAGGCCAAGAGCTTCGGATGCGAAACGGTCGACATCTCCAAGGGCGACCCGAAGGATCAGATCGAGCAGATCCTCGGCGTGCCCGAGGTCGACGCAGCGGTCGACGCCGTCGGCTTTGAGGCGCGCGGTCACGGATCGGATTCCGATCACGAGGCGCCGGCAACGGTCCTCAACTCGATCATGGACGTCACCCGGGCGGCCGGGAAGCTCGGCATTCCGGGCCTGTACGTGACCGGCGATCCGGGCGCGGTCGACGACGCCGCCAAGGCCGGCTCACTGTCGATCCGGATCGGACTCGGCTGGGCGAAGTCACAGAGCTTCACGACAGGGCAGTGCCCGGTCATGAAGTACCACCACGGCCTGATGCAGATGATCCTCAACGACAAGGCGCAGATCGCCAAGGCGGTCAACGCCACCGTGATCTCCCTCGATGAGGCGCCGAAGGGCTACCAGGACTTCGACCAGGGGGCGGCGAAGAAGTTCGTGCTGAACCCGCACGGCCTGATCAAGGCCTGACACCGTCCACTCGCACAGCGCACCGCGGGTCAGTCCCGCGGTGCGCCGGCGAGGGCGGGGGTGACGCGGGGTTCGCCGGCGTGGCGGGGGTGGCGCGGGGTTCGCCGGCGAGGGCGGGGGTGGCGCGGGGGTCGCCGGCGACGCGGGCGTGGTGCGGGGTGCGGGCGAGGGCGCGAGGTCCATGCGTTGGCGACACCCGGGACCCGCGCGCCGGCCGGCGGTGCGCAACTCGCCAAACCTCCCACCCCGCCACGACCTTGGTGATATAAGCGCCTGAGAGGCGCTTATATGCGCGCGGCGAGCGCGGACGCGGAGGTTTGGCGAGTTACGCATGGCGCCGTGCGCGACACGCCAAAGCTCCCGCCCTGACACTCCCTTGGTCATATAAGCGCCTGTGAGGCGCTTATATGCGCGCGGCGCGCGCGGACGCGGAGGTTTGGCGAGTTACGCATGGCGCGCCGGCGCTCTTGCGCTCGCTTGCGCGCATCCAAGCCGTCAGGAAGGGGTCGCACGCACCGCGACCCCGTCTGGACGGGGTCGCACGGACCCACGGACGCCGCGAAGCGGCCCATCACACGCCACCCGGCGCGCGCCGCGGATCCGGAGGCGCGCCGGCGGTGCGCGCCGGACCCGGAGGGGCGCCGGCGGATCGGGCGCCGGCGGGACGTTCTTGGGGGATTGTTAACGAGATCCGGACGAATCGGTCGATTACCCCGTGGGACAGGTCTCCTCGACCAAGGACGGTTCCGTCATGACAGTCAGTGCAATCAACGGCGGCGGCAGGCAGTGGTACGCCCAGGCGCAGACGCCGCCGCCCCCACCCGCGATGACCGACACGGCCAAGTTGTTCGGCCTCAGCACGAGCCAGTTGAGCCAGGATCAGCAGTCGGGCACGACGGTGTCGAGCCTCGCCTCGCAGGACGGCGTGTCGAACAGCTCGCTGACCAGCGCGATCGAGTCCGACCTGCAGGCGAGACGCACCGCAGGGCGCGTCGGCGCCGTCGGGCGATCAGCTCCAGCAGATGGCGACCAACATCGCCAACGGCACTCCGCCGGCGCCGTCGGGCCGGTCGATGCTGGCCGCGAGCGCCTACGGAACCGCGGCGGCCGGCGGCTCGGCCGCCGCCGCCGGGGTCAATCAGTACGTCTAGCTAACAGCCGTCGGGGCCGCACGTCTCGCCGCCGGCGACCACCGCCACCGGCGCGCGGCGTTCCCACCCCTGGCGGAGCAGGTCCATCAGTGCCTCAGGCGGATGGGCGCCGGACGCGCCGATCGCGCGATCGACCACGAACGTCGGCACCGCGCTGATCCCGAGCCGGCCTGCGAGCCGCTCGTCGTCGCGGACCTCCTGGGCGAACCGGTCGCTCGCGAGCATCTGGCGAACCTCGTCCTCGTCGAGCCCGACCTCGATGGCGAGCCGGACGAGCGCGTCCTGATCGGACATCAGCTGGCCCTCGCTGAAGTAGGCGTGGAGCAGCCGCTCCTTCATCGCATCCTGGAGGCCGTCCTCGGCGGCCAGGTGGATGACGCGGTGGCCGTCGAAGGTCGCGCCGCTGCGCTGGATATCGAAGCGGAAGTCGAGTCCCTCGCCGGCGGCTGCGTCGGTGACGGTGTGCTCCATCTCCTTGGCGCGCTCGACGGTGATGCCGTACTTCTCGGCGATGCGCGCGGCGCGGTCGCCCTCGCGCTCGGCCGGCGCCGAGGGGTCGAGCTCGAAGCTACGCCAGGTCACCTGGACGTCGTCGCGATGCTCGAAGCGGGCCAGCGCGGCCTCGAAGCGGCGCTTGCCGATGTAGCACCACGGGCAGGCAATGTCGGACCAGATTTCGACTTCCACGAATAGCTCCTCAAAAGATTGATCTCACAAGGAGTGTAGCCCGCGGACGTTCAGTTCCACGGGAGCTCGGCGCGCTTCTCCCAGTACGCGTCGGGGTCCTCGCCGATCGCGTCGAGCGGCTCGAGCACGTCGCGTCCGAGCGAGAGCACGAGCGCCACGAGGTTGCTCGCGAGCTCCTCGACGGTGGCCGCGCCGCTGAGCACGACGTCCGCCCACGGCTGGGCCAGCACCGCCGCGAGCGCGATCGCGTCGGGCGTCCGGCCGGTGCTGCGCGCGACCGTGGCGAGCTCGGGCACGTCCCCGCGCGCGGTCAGCCGGCCGTTCGCGAGCGCCTCCTTGACGATCACCCCGAGGCCTTCGGCGTGGGCCGCCGTCAGCGCAGCACCGGCCGATCGCTCGAGCAGGTTCCACGTTGCTTGCACGGCGTCGAACTCGCCGACCTCGAGCGCCCGCTCGATCGTCTCGGCCTGACGCGGCCCGGTGGCCGTGAACCCGATCGCCATGCCGCTCGCCCGCAGCTTTCCCAGCTCGAACAGCACTTCGGGGTCGTCGAGCACGCCGCTGTCGAGCGTCGCCGAGTGGATCTGGTAGAGGCGCAGGTGATTCCCGAGCAGCTCCCGGCTCTCGTCGATCTGGCGCCGCAGCGTCGCCGCCGACAGGTCCTTGACCTCGTGCACCTTCGCATCCACGTGCCAATCGGCGGTGTAGGTGTAGCCCCACTTCGAGCCGACCGTGACGTCGTCCGGCCCGAGTCCACGCTGCTCGAGCCAGCTGCCGAGGAACGCCTCGGCCATTCCGTACGAGCGCGCCGCGTCGAAGTAACGCACGCCCCCCGCGTAGGCGGCGTCGAGCACCGCGTGCGCGGCCCGCTCCATCGACTCGACATCGGTGTGGCCGGCGACGTCCGAGGAGTGACCGAGGTTGATGTAACCCGGCCGGCCGAGCGCGGCCAGCCCGAGCCCGAGCGGTGTGACCTCCAGGTCGGTGTTGCCGAGTGTCCGAGGCATCTGCGCGGGTGCACGCTATCGCCTTGGCCGGGGCGGGGGTCAACCGGCGAAAACCTCGCCGCCCCGGTGAGGCGTCAGCACGAGCATGCTCCGCCGGGCGTGCTCGGGTTCCGGACGCGCCGGCCGGAGCCGCAGGGCCGCCGCCGCGCGCAGCACCTCGCGCATCTCCATCTCTGCGAACGGGGCGCCGGCGCAGCGCCGCACGCCACCGCCGAACGGAATCCACGACAACGGGTTTGGATTGAGGGTCCCGCCCGGGTGGGCGGGATCCTCAATCCAGCGCTCGGGGCGGAACTCGTGCGCGCGCTCCCACAGATCCTCGCGCCGGCAGGCGAGCCACAGGCAGGCGGCGACCTGGACCCCGGCGGGCACCGTGCGGCCCGCGATCTGCGCCGGCTCGAGCAGCAGCCGCGGCGCGATCGTCAGCGCCGGCCGGGCCCGGAGCACCTCCTTGACGACCGCGTCGAGGTACGCCGGATCGCCCTCGCGCAGGCGCGTCTGCACTGCCGGATGGCGGGCGAGAAGCTCGAACGCCCACGCCAGCGAGGCCGCCGAGCTGTCGTGGCCGCCGACGAGCAACGCGACCAGTTGGTCGCGCAGGTGCTGGTCGCTCGGCGGATTCCCGTGCTCGTCGCGCGCCTCGAGGAGCATCGCGAGCATCGAATCGTCGCGCGCCTCAGCGCGCCGGCGGGCGAGCAATGCGTACAGCTCCGCGTCGAACCGCTCGACCGCGACCCGGAAGCGCCCCCACGGGCTGCGCCGCCCGAAGTCGCGGCGCACCACCGCCATCGCCAGCACCCACGGCAGCGAGCGCACCGTCGCCAGCGAGTCATCGATCACGCTCCGAACGTGCGCGAGCTCCTCGTCGCGCGCGCCGAATACGACGCGCAGGATGATGTCGAGCGTCAGCTCCCGCATCCGATCCAGCGCGACCACCCGCCCGTTCCAGGTCGCAAGCTCGGACCGTGCGAGCTCGCCGATCATCGGCGCGAACGCGCGCATGCGCTCGCCGTGGAACGGCCGCTGAATCAGCCGGCGCTCGCGGATGTGCTCCTCGCCGTCGAGCAGCAGGATCGAGTGGGGCCCCGCGAACGGCCGCAGAAACTCCCAGCTCTGTCCCGCCGGGGCGATCGCCGGGTCGAGCCGGAACACCGCGCGGACCGACTCCGGGCCCGAGAACAGCACCATCGGCTCCTCGGTCCAGTACGTGCGGATCGTGGCCGGGTCGCCGAAGCGGCCGTGGACGCGCCGCAGGAACGCACCCGGCCGGGTCATCCACGCGAGCGTCTGCCAGACGGCGGGCGCGCGCGGGCCGGGCGGCAGGTCCATCGCCCGATGCTACGAGGTGTGCTGGTGCGACCTCCGGCACGGCGGCAAGCCCGAGCGAGCGCTCGCGGAGCTCATCCCGAGGTGGCTGGCCGGGACGTGGGGGTTTCGAGCGGTGCACTGGTCTCCCTGAGCGGGAAGCGCGCGCCGCCGTCGATCCGGACGCGAACGGCGTCTCCGGGCCGCGGAGCTGGGATCGGCGAGACGGCGTACACGCGGCCGTGGTCGAGCTCGAGCTCGACCCGGACGCCGTCCTCGAGCGGTACGGCGCGGGAAACCCGCGCCTCGAGCGGGCCGGCGGGGTCGACCGCGACGTGCGACGGCCGCGTCAGCACCAGCTCGCGACCGTCCTCGAGGCTCCCGTCGTAGCCGAGGAAGCGCGCGACGACCGCGGTCGGCGGGTGCTCGAGCAGCTCCCGCGGCGGACCCGACGCGACCAGCCGGCCGTCGATCAGGACCAGCAGGCGATCGGCGAGCGCCCATGCCTCTGCCCGATCGTGGACGACGACCAGCGTCGCGCGCGTGCTCGAGCGCAGCGCCGACAGCGCATCCTCGAGCAGGTTCGCGCGGACCTCGGCGTCAAGACCGGCGAACGGCTCGTCGAGCATCAGCACGTCGGGACGGACCGCGATCGCGCGGGCGAGGTGGACCCGCCGACGCTCGCCACCCGACAGCGTCGCGGCCCGGCGCTGTGCCAGGTGATCGGCGCCGATCGCGCGGAGCGCCTCGCGGGCGCGCTCTGGCCGCTCGGATCGCGGCACGCCCCACCACGCCAGCGCGAGCACCACGTTTGCCAGCACGGACCGGCGGGCCAGGTCGGGCGACTGCAGGGCGATCCCGATCCGGCCGTGGCGCTCGATCCGACCTTCCGCAGGGGAGAGCGCGCCAGCGAGTGCATCGAGCAGCGTGCTCTTGCCGGCGCCATTGGGTCCGAGCAGCGCGACGATCTCGCCGGCGCGAAGCTCCGCGTTGACGTCGTGTACCACCTCGCGCTTGCCGCGCCGGACCGTCAGGTGCTCGCAGCGCAGCAGCACGGGGCCGGGCGCGGGTCGGTCCGCACCGATCACGCGGCCGACCGGAAGCGCAGGCGGATTCCGTTGCCCTGGTGCTGGAGGATGCCGAGGCCGCCCACCAGGATCAGGATCAGCGCGATCAGCACGATCGCGATCGCGACCGCGTCGGCGAAATAGGCGCCGTTCACCTCGTACAGGGTCGCGCTCGCGAGCGTCTGGTCGTAGCCGTAGATGTTGCCGCCGAGGATCACCACCGCGGCGACTTCGGACAGCGACGTTCCGAGCGCCGCGATCACCGCTGCCATCACGCCGATCCGCGCCTCCCGGAGCGCGAGCGTCCACAGCTGCCGCCGGCCGGCGCCGAGCAGCCGGGCTTGCGCCAGCAGCCCGGGGGGGAGTCCCTGGACCGCGGCCGCGGTGAGCGCGATCACGAACGGCAGGGCGAGGATCGATTGCGCGATGAACACGACGCGCCTGGTCCAGATCAGTTGCAGCGACCCGAGCGGGGCTTGGGGGGTGAACAGCACGAACAGGAACGCCCCGACGAGCACCGGCGGGATCGCGAGGCTCATGTTCGCGAGCACCCGCAGCACCTGCCGTCCCCGGAACCTGCCGAGGCCGATCGCGAGCCCGATCGGCAGGCCGATCACGGTTGCGGCCGCGGTCGCGACCAGTGCCACCTGGAGCGTGAACCAGATCACGCTGAACAACGTCGGGTTTCCGTGCAGGATCATCGGCACGGCCTTACGAAGCTCGTCCCAGATCAGCTGCACGTCACGCCGTCCGAAAGCGGAACTGAACGGCACCGGTGCGCTGCTGTATCACGGTGAGTGTCCCGATCAGGACGAGGATCACCGCCAGCAGCAGGAGCGCGATCGCGGTCGCGTACGGATCATGGCCGGTGTAGTTGAACTGCTCGAGCAGGGCGCTCGCGAGCGTCTCGTCGCTTCCCTGGAAGTTGCCGCCGACGATGATCACCGCTCCGACCTCGGCGATCGTTGCGCCGAGCGCCGCGATCACCGCCGTGATCACCCCGATCTTCGCTTCCCGGAGCGCGAACACCCCGAGCTGGACGCGGCCGGCGCCGAGCGCCCGGGCCTGGTCGAGCAGCCCCGGCGGAAGCCCCTGGATCGCGGCGGGGGTCAGCGCGACGATGTACGGGAGGGCAAGCACCGCCTGCGCGATGTATACGGCCCGGAGCGTGAACTCGATGCGGAGCGAGCCGAACGCGCCCTGCGGGAGGAGGAGCAGCAGCACGCCGATGCCCACGACCACGGACGGCAGCGCCAGGCTCGCGTTGGCGAGGATCTGGAGGGCACGCCGGCCGCGGAAGCGACCTAGCCCCAGCGCCAGCCCGATCGGCAGGCCCACGACCAGCGCCGCGGACGTGGACACCAGGGCGACCCGGAGCGTGACCCAGAGCAGGCCCATGATGTAGGGGTTGCCGTGGGCGATCAGCGGAATCGCACCGCGGAGCTGGTCCCAGAGGTAGCCCATTCAGGGAGTCGACCCCGGTGAAGCGTTTTGAACGTACACGAGCTGTCCGTTGGCCAGGCGATAGACCACCCCGGCCTGGGTGCCGTGCCCGATCGTGCGCGCGCCGGGCTTCGGCAGCGGCGCCACCGTCTGTCCGGGCTGGACATAGATGCTCTGAGCGTTCGCTCGCAGACCGCGGCTAGTGATCGCGGCGCCGAGGTGAAGCGACGACAACGCCGCCAGCAGGAACGCGACCGACAGCACGATCCCGAGATCGAACAGGTTGACTAGCCCGTCGAGCGGGTCGCCGGCGCGGTCCTCGCGGGTTCGGGAGTGGGGGGTAACGGAGATGATGTTGCGCCTCCTGTGGATCGTGGATCGGTGATGACCGCCGCGAGGTACTGGAGGTCCGACAGATCCTGGCTGTACATGCGGTCTCGTGAAAGCGACAGCCCGAACGCGACCGCGCCGATCAGCAGGCCTACGACGGTCACGCTGAACGCGACGCGCAGGTCGTGGCTGAGCTCGCCGGTGTTGCCGGCGGCGAGGCCGGTGAGCGCGGGCGAAAGTGGGATCAGGGTTCCCATGAGCCCGAGAGCGGGTCCGGCGCGCACGAGCAATCGCGTGCGCGCGAGCCGCCGCTGGGCGTCGAAGTCGAAGTCGGCCAGCGCCTTGTTGATCTGGTGCTCGCTCCCGGCTGTTCCCGCCTGCTCGATGATGAAGTTGAGCGTCGCCCCCATCGCGGTGCTTCGCGCGACTCCGCTCACGGCAGCTGCTGCCGCCGTTCGATCACCCGCCAGCAGCGCGTTTCGGCCCTGCTCTGCCGCGGTCTGGAGCGTCGCGAACCGCCGCCGCCGGCGGCTGAACACCTCGACAACGTAGCTGCCGAGCTCGAAGATCACGAGCGCGAGCGCGGCCAGCGCGAGGATCAGCACCGGCACCTCGAGGGCGCTCGCGACATGGAAGATCGCCTGGTCGATGCCGTTGGTGCTGAGCGCGAGAATCACGGGGAAGGCAGTGATGACGACCAGGATCTCAGCTGTGCGCGCGCGGCGTCCGCCGGCCGCGGCGTCCCTGCAGCTCGCGCCCGGCCCCGAGGCCCAGAAGGACGAGCACGGCGAAACCCGCGCCGAGCGGCGGCAGCAGCGACGCGCGGATCGCCTGGCGTGCGGGCGGCGCCGTCGCCACCGCCGCGGGCACGCTGTAGACGAGCGGGCTGACGTCGGCTGCGAGCGGCGTGATGTCGCTGACCAGCAGCCCCACCACGAGCGGTCCTGAAGCAGGCGGGGGCCGAGTCGGTCGCGCCAGCGGCGCGGTCGCATGCCGGGCGGAGCTCCTCGAGGTGGCGGTGCGATGTGGCGCTGAGGACGGTTTAGTCGAGCTGCCTGGGGTTGGGCTCGGGGTGGTCGACGTTGGCGTGGTCGAGCTCGTGGTCGACGTGCTCTTGCCCGTGTTCGACCCGGTCGTCGTCGACGTGCTGGAGCTCGAGTTGCCCGGACGACCGCCGGCGTGGTTACCGCCGCTCTTCTGGGGCCCGGTCGGGGACTGGGACTTCTTCGACTTGCCGGACCCCTTGTGGTGGTGGCGGCCGGTCGCGGCCGGCACCGTCGTGCCGACGGTGATCGGGATCTCTGCGCCGCCACCGCCGCCGGCGGCGTCGGTGACCTGGACAGTGACGTCGAACTGGCCGGCGATCGGGAACGCCGCCTGCGGAGCCGCCGCCGTTGAGTTCTCTGCGCCGCCGTCGAAGTTCCAGTTGTAAGAGAGAGGGCTGCCGTTCTGGCCCGTGACCGTCGCGTAGAAGCTGACGCTCCCGCCCGCCAGCACCTTTGTCTGCGAGGCTGACACGCTGACGGTCAGCGGCGGTCCTTCGAACACCTCGATCGCGATCGGGGTCGGCTGATCGTTCTGCGTCTCCTGCACCTCATCCAGGAAATCCTCGTCGTTCTGCCCTTGTCCGTTCCCACGCCACGGCCGGTCGTACTGATTCAACGATCCGAGTGCCTCCACGACCGGAGCTTCCTTTGGATTGTTGAAGTCGGTCGAGCCCTGAGGGGCCAGGTCAGCGGCCGTGAGCATCGAACCCGGACCCACCTCCGGAGACCCGTCGCTGTTGATCACGGTGATCGCGTGGACGGCGGAGACCGGAACGGGAGTCGACAGGCAGCCCAGAATCGTCGAGAGGGCCCAGGTTCCGGTTCCCACCCCGCTCGAGGGAAGCGGCACGTCGGTGAAGCCGTTTCGACCGAGCTCGTTCATGTCGCTCCCGGAATACGCCATGCATTGAGCACCCGACTGCAGCTGTGCCAACGACACCGAGTCGTTCTGCGTGGTTCCGCTCGGCGAGTACACGGTCGCGGACACGATCTCGTTCGAGCTCGGATCCGACGTAGCGATGGCGGGTATGCCTCCCAGCGCCCCGAGTGCGTACGCAAGCACCAACGCGAACCGCCGCCCCAGGATGATCCTGGGGCGGCGGCCGGCCGGCCGTACGTGTTCGTCCGAGCGGCTGCTCCGGAGCGCCACGAACCTAGTGTATGGCGACCGTTCTCAAACCAGAGAAACTGGGCGCCTGTCCCGGCCGGAGGTACTCGAGTTGCACAACCCAGCGCGTGCCGCTCTTGACCTTGGCATGGAACGTGACCTTGTCCTTGCCGGCGCCGAGGCTCGCGGTCCCGAACTTCGTGAACCGGGCTGGTGCGCCGGGTGTGGTGCCCAGCTTGAGCAGCACGACCGTCGCCCCGGACTCTCCGGACGGGCTGGCGGCCCCGGTTAGGGTGAACCCACCCTTCCGGGTCTTGAGCGAGGTCAGGCGGACGCTCGATGCCGGCTTGGGCGCGATCGTGACCCTGGCCGTTCGCGAGCTCGCCGCGACGATTCCCTGCTTCGGATCCTGGAACTTGACCTTGATGTTCCAGCTGCCCGCTGCGAGCGGAGCCGAGATCGCGAAGTTGCCCTGGCTCGTCGCCAGCCGAGCGGTCGCGACCTTCCTGAACGCGCCCTTCTTACCGACGGCGCGAGCGAACACGGTCACCGTACCCTTGACGTGCCCGTTGCCAGGAGCGACGGTGCCGAGCACGAGCGCCTTGCCGCCCTGCGACTGAACTCGGAAGTTCGAGGTCGCACCGTGCACTGTCACCTTGACAGGCGACGTCGCCGCGGGTGACAGGATGTCACCGTAGACCGGGTTGAGCGTCGCGTTCTCGACCATCGAGATCTGACCGGTCGACACCTCGTACGAGCCGGTCGAGGTGGGAGTGAACTTGATGCTGTAGGCGCCCGTCGAGTTCGTCTTGCCGCTGGCTACGGTCAGTGGCACGCCACCGACGATCTGGTCGACGTTGACTGTCTGAGCCGCCAGCGCCGGGTAGCCCGGCTCGGCATTGACCAGCGTCCCCTTCACCGTGAGGGGCTTGCCGGCGTGGTAGTTCTTCGGAAGCCCGGACGACACTGTCAGGTTTGGCGAAGCGTCTGCCACGAACGGCGGGCCCGCTGGGTCGGCCGTCGGGAGATAGCCCTTCAGTTGCGACTGGAACGCTTGCGAGGTGAGGAAGCTGACGAAGTCCTGAGCCGCCGTCTGGTTCACCGTCTCGCCAGGCTTGTTCGGATTGATGATGTAGACGTGGAAGTAATTGACCAGCGCATTCACGCCACCAGGCGCTGACGCGCTCTGCGGACCGCGGGTGACGATCTTCAGGCTCGGGATCGCCCCGGCCGGGTCAGTCCCGGAGGTGAGGTAGTCGTAGGTGCCGCGGTCCGTCAGGACGTAGCACGTGTTGGCGGCCCCGTGCGTGCAGGCGTTGGCTGCCAGCACGTTGGCGCCCTGGGTGGAGTTGGCGTTGACGAAGTACCAGGACGGGGTAACCGTGTTGTCGACGGTCCCGCTGACTGGGCACGGGCCTCCGTTGGCAACGCCGGCGGTCGAGCTGATCGGCGACATACCCCCGCCGTCGGCTGTGCTCACGGTGCACAGGGTCAAACTCGCTGGCCTGAGACCCGAGCTGTTGACGAGGGCCCAGATCTCATGCTCCTCGACGGTCGTACCGGAAGCGGTCGTGGTGCCGCCTCGCGTGTAGAACGTGGCGGTGCCGTTCGCGCCGGCCGCCGCGACGTCGGCGAAAGCCTGCGCGATGTTGTTGGCGCCGTTCGACGCGACGCCGGCGGGATCGCCCGTCGGTCCGGCGAGCACGAAGTCGTTCGTGAAGATCGCGTTTCCGTATTGGTTGTTCAGCGAGAAGCCGTTTGCGACGAACTGGTTCTCGAGCGACGCTGCGTGAACGATCAGCACGCTCGGTCCTCCGGTGCCGTTCTCGGCGTTCTGGATCGCAAGCCCGGTGGCCGATCCGCTGTATTTGAAGGTGAACTGCGGGAATTCCTTGGTGAACTCGGGCTGGATCAGGTTCGGAATCAGCCCGGAGTCGTTAACGTCGCTGGTGCCTACGACGGTGAGCGTCGACGACGTATCCGCGCTCGCGAGCGACGGCGCCAGGAGTAGAGCGATGGCAGTCAAACAACCGACCAGGGGGACGGCGAGGAGCCGGCGTCTGGCGCCGGACTTGCCATCGAACGCACCCGGTCGTGCGAGATGACGAAGGGAAATGGAGGTTTTGCGCATGTCGTCAGCATATAGGCAATGCATATGCACGTCCGGTTACGTAGTGCGGCTGCGCGAGGGTCGTCGTTAGGCTCTAGGGCCGTGTCGGGCGCACGGCAAGCTCGGTTCTACGGTGTGCGCGCGCTCGCCGCGCTGCTCACCGCGCTGCTCGCCGGATGCGGCGGGGGCGGCTATACGAAGAGCGATTTCATCGCTCGCGCCGACGGGATCTGCACGAGTACGCTGCGCCAGACTCGTGCGCTCGCCCCGCCGGCGTCCACGTCGCAGCCCGGCGGCGCCCAGGCGGCGTATCTGGCCGAGGTGGTGCCGCTCGTGCAGTCCGAGGCCGACCAGCTGCGCGCGCTCAAGCGCCCGAGCGGCAATGCCCACGACCGCGCCAACCTCAACGCCTACTTCGCCGCGCTGGGCGAGGTGGTGGCGGCCTATCGCCAGCTCGAGGCGGCGGCCAGGCGTGGCGATGCGCAGACGGTAGCGAGCGTCGAGGCGACATTGCAGGCAAGTCCGGTCGCCGGGCTCGCCGCCAGCTACGGGCTGCGGGCGTGTGGGACGCCTGGGTCGACCGCGGCTTGATCCGGCGCCGGCGCTCGCTCCTGTCCAAGCAGCCCCGCGCAACTGCGGAGCGTGCACCGGGCCGCCCGGCCCGGTAGCGTCTATTCCCGGATGCCCGAGAACCTATCGCTCGGCGAGGCTGCCGCGGCGCTCGGTGTGAGCGTGGACACGCTTCGGCGCTGGGACCGCAAGGGTCAGATCAAGACCACCCGTGACGCGCGCAACCGCCGGCTCGTGCCCGTGTCAGAGGTGCAGCGTTTGAGCACGCGCCCCACGCGCCACCTGACCGGAAGCGAGCGGTCGGCCCGCAACCGCTTCACGGGCGTGGTCCGGTCGGTCGAGTGCGACGGCGTGATGGCGCTGGTCGAGCTCGAGGCCGGGCCGTTCCTGGTCACCGCCGCGATCACGCGCGACTCGGTCGAGGAGCTCGGGCTCGCCGCCGGCGTGAGCGCGACCGCGTTCGTCAAGGCGACGTCGGTCATGATCGAGCGCGGCCCGGTCGCCTGATCTTTTCGGATCCGAGACTGGCGAATCTGCATAGGATGTACCTAGGCAGTGCTGTATTGCCGGGTTCAACGAACGAAGATGGGGGTGCTCAGGTGATCCGCAGGTCGTTGCTCTCGATCGTGCTGGCCGCGACCTTCCTCGCGCTGACCGCGAGCGGGTCCTTGGCTGCTCCCCGTTCGCACCAGGCGACCGTGAGCGTCGGCGGCGCGGTCGCGACGCCCTCGACGTACTCCCTGACCCAGCTCCGCGCGCTCCCGCAGACGACCTTCTCGGTCACCGAGCGCTGGTGGTGGGGATCCCGCACCGAATCCGATCACGGCGTGTCGCTCGAGGACCTCGTCAACGACGGCTGCGCCGACGCTGCCGAGCGCCAAGAATGCGCTGCTCCGCGTCACCGTAACGGTCTCGAGCCAGTGGCAGGGCCCGGTCACGCTCGCTCTCGGCGAGCTCGACTCCAGCTTCGGAAGCCATCCTGCCTACCTCGCGCTCGAGCAAGACGGATCGTGGCTGCCGGCGCCCGAGCTGGTCGTGCCCGGAGACGTCAACGGCGCCCGCACGCTGTTCGCCGTCAATCGGATCACGGTCGGCGTCCAGAACCCGACGCCGACCACACCCCCCGCCGGCGGAGTGACGATCGAGGAGGGGCCATTCACCAGGACGCTGAGCGCCGCCCGGCTGGCGGCGCTGCCGGCGAAGACCCTGAGCGTGGCCTTCATAGGCCCCGGAGGGAGCCAGACCCACACCGAGGTCGGCCCGACGCTCGCCGACGTGCTGCGCGCGGCTCGCGTGCCGACCGACCTCGACACGTGGGTCGCGCCGGTCGGATCCGACGCCTACGTCGCCACCGTGACCCCGGCCGAGGCGATCGTGGGCGGCCGGCCACTGCTCGTGTCCCTGAACGAGGACGGCCAGCCGCTGGCGCAGCCCCGCCTCGTCGTCGACGGCGATGTCAAGGGGGGCCGCTACGTCTCGGAGCTGGTCGATCTCGTGGTGGGACAAGGCGTCGCGTCGTTCGATCCGAGAGCATGGTCTCGGTGAACTGAACCGCGGCCGTCGTGGCGTGAAGGCGCCATAGCAGCAACGCGCGGCCGAACCCGTCGGTCTCCTCCACCGCAGCCGACAGCCGCTCGGCCTGCGCCGAGAACTGCACGCGCTGCGCGGTCAGGAGCGGCCCCGGATCGGCTCCGCTCCGCGCGAGGAATAGGAGCTTCAGCATCAGCAGCGAGCGCGCGTCCCGGACGTGGCTGACCGGCTCGGCCAGCCATCCGGTGATCGCTTGCGTGCCGGCCGGCGTCACCTCAAGGATCGTCCGCTGAGGCCCTGATTGGCTCGGGACCGTCCCCGCCGGCCGGATCAGCCCGAGCTGCTCGAGCGTCTCGACCGCGCGGTAGACGAGCGGCCGGCGCATCGCCCACACCTGCCCGACTTCACCTTCGGGCGCCATTGCGCGCGCGAGCGCAAATCCATGGGCCGGCTCCTCGCTGAGTAGAGCGAGCACGGCCCATTCTCCGACCGAGAGTTCCTCTCGAGCGCGCGGCATCTTGGCCCGAACGCTAACGCCGGATCCCGATTGTGTCGCCGCCGTGAATCCAGGTTGCTCGGTAGTCAAGAATGGACTACCGTGAGCACTTGACCAGCGCAAAGCGTGAGCTTGGGCTTGCGCTCAGAGAGGAGAAGCTGATGGCAGTTGCCGTATCGAGCGAACAGCAGGCGGACAGCTTCGTTCGTTCCACGCACAAGCTCCTGATCGATGGCGAATGGGTCGAGGCCGCCTCCGGCAAGAGCTTCCCGACGATCAACCCCGCCACCGAGGAGACGCTCGCCGAGGTCTCCCACGGCGAGGCTGAGGACATCGATCGCGCGGTGCGCGCCGCGCGGAGGGCCTTCGACGACGACTCGCCGTGGCGGCGGATGAACGCGTCGGACCGCGGCCGGCTGATCTGGCGGATCGCGGACCTGATCGAAGAGCACGGCGACGAGCTCGCGATGCTCGAGTCGCTCGACAACGGGAAGCCGTACGTGATCGCCCGCGCCGCCGACGTGGCGCTGGCGGCCGACCTGTTCCGGTACATGGCCGGGTGGCCGACGAAGATCGAGGGCACGACCGTTCCGATCTCGGCGCTCCCGGCGCCCGGCGAGTATCTGGCCTACACGCTGCGCGAGCCGGTCGGCGTCGTCGGGCAGATCATCCCGTGGAACTTCCCGCTGCTGATGGCGGCCTGGAAGCTCGGCCCGGTGCTGGCCTGCGCGTGCACGGTGGTGCTGAAGCCCGCCGAGCAGACGCCGCTGTCCGCGCTCCGGCTCGGCGAGCTGCTGCAGGAGGCAGGGCTCCCCGCCGGCGTCGTCAACATCGTCACCGGCTTCGGCGATGCCGGCGCTGCGCTGGCGGCGCATGACGACGTCGACAAGGTCGCGTTCACCGGCTCGACCGAGGTCGGCAAGCTGATCGTCAAGGCCGCCGCCGGCAACCTGAAGAAGGTCAGCCTCGAGCTCGGCGGCAAGTCGCCGAACGTCGTGTACGCCGACGCCGACCTCGAAGCGGCGATTCCCGGTGCGGCGAACGCGATCTTCTTCAACCACGGCCAGTGCTGCAACGCGGGCTCACGGCTGTATGTGCAGAAGCAGGTCTTCGACGACGTCGTCTCGGGCGTCTCCGACGCGGCGAAGTCGATCAAGGTCGCTCCCGGGACCGACCCCGACTCGCAGATGGGTCCGCTGATCTCAGACGAGCAGTTCGAGAAGGTGCTCGGCTACCTGCAGTCCGGAAAGGACGAGGGCGCCCAGGCGGCCATCGGCGGCGACCGGTTCGGCGATCGGGGCTATTTCGTGCAGCCGACCGTGCTCACGAACACCTCGCCCGACATGAAGGTGGAGCGCGAGGAGATCTTCGGACCCGTCGTATGTGCGATCCCGTTCGATTCCCCTGACGAGATCGTCGCGCCCGCGAACGACACCGAATACGGGCTGGCCGCGGGCGTGTTCACCCGCGACATCTCGAAGGCTCACCGCACCGCCAAGCGGCTGCGCGCGGGCACAGTTTGGATCAACACGTACCACGTGTTCGACGCCGCGATGCCGTTCGGCGGCTACAAGCAGTCGGGTTGGGGCCGCGAGATGGGTCACGCGGTGCTCAACAACTACCTCGAGACGAAGTCGGTCGTAACGGCGCTCTGAGCCGGACCCGCGAATCGATGGCAACCGTCCGTCCGGCCCGTTCGTCTGCACCGGGCCGGGCGGCGCTTGCCGCGTCGCCGGCGGGCTACGTCCCGATGCGGCACCCGGGCCACCCGCGCCGGTGGGACCGGGAGTCGATTCTCGACGCGCTGCGGGAGTGGGCCGAGCAGACCGGGCGTCCCCCCCGGCGCCAGGACTGGTCGGGCGAGCAGCCCGACGCCGCGTCCCCGGCCCAGCGCAAGTGGATGCATGAGCACCCCCGGTGGCCCAGCAGCTCGTGCGTGGCGGCGCATTTCGGCTCGTGGGGCAAGGCGCTGCAGACTGCGGGCCTGTCGGCTCGCTCGCTGACCTTCGAGGACCCCGTCGCGGACCGCGTCGAGGCTGCCTGGCGGCTCGCCGCCGCGGGATACGCGATCCGAGCGATCGCCGATCAGCTCGGCGTGTCGGTGTCGAGCGTCCACAACTACCTGCGTGCGCGGAGCTGCCCTGATTGCGGCGGCCCGGTTCCGAGCCCACGAGCGGCGCGTTGCATCGCCTGCACCGCGCATTTGCCGACCGTTCAGCGACCGTGGACGCGAGACGCCGTCCGCGACGCAGTCTGCGCCTGGACTGAGGAGCAGGGCCGTCCGCCCAGATACCACGAATGGACGCCGTCCCGCGAGCGGCCGGGCCGGTGGGAGGCCGAGAGCCCCCGCTGGCCGAGCGCGGCGGTGGTCTGCGACCTGTATCGCGACCGCGACGATCCATGGAACGCCGCGCTCGCGGATGCCGGCGTCGCGGTCCGGTTCCGCCGCTGGAGCGACGACGCGGTCCGCTCCGCGCTCGCCGCCTACTGGACCCGCACCGGCCGTCCGCTCGCGGCCGAGGACGTCGACGCGCCCGACTGGCACGGACCGACCGCGAGCACGCTCAAGCGGCGGTACGGCAGCGTCGAGCAGGCTTGGCGGACGCTCGGTCCCGTCCCCGCGTAGGGCGCGCGATTCGCCGCTGTCGCGGCGATTAGGAGCTGGCCCTAAGCGTCGAGCCAGGCCCGGATCATCGACACCAGCTCATCGACGTCGACTGGCGTTTCGCCGCGATACGCTGAGCGGAGCCCGTGTCCGACTACATGAGCCTGCCCACTGACCTGCCCGCTCCCGAGGACGACGGCGCGGCCGATCACCTACCGGGGACGCCGATGCCTCACATCGAGCTGCCGAGCACCGCCGGTCGTAGCATGGCGCTCGATCGGCTCGGCCCCGGCAGGGTCGTGCTCTACATCTATCCGATGAGCGGACAGCCCGGCGTCGACCTCCCCGAGGGCTGGAACGACATCCCGGGCGCGCGCGGGTGCACCCCCGAGGCATGCGGCTTTCGCGATCACCACGCCGAGCTCCGAGCCGCCGGTGCCGCCACCGTCTACGGACTGTCGTCGCAGAGCACGGCGTACCAGGCCGAGCTCGCCGAGCGGCTGGGGCTTCCGTTCGAGATCCTGTCCGACACCGGCCTCGAGCTCGCGCAGGCGCTCGATCTCCCGACGTTCACCGCCGGCGGCGAGCGGTTGTACAAGCGGCTGACGATGATCGTCGCCGACGGCCGGATCGAGCACGTCTTCTATCCGGTCTTCCCGCCCGACGAGCACGCCGCGCAGGTGCTCGACTGGCTGTCCGCGAGCGCCGCCGGTTAGGCGAGGTACCCGTCGCCCGCCCGCGGCGGGCGCGCATAACGCGGGCATAACGCCGTTACGACCCTGTTATAGCCGGCGTCATAGAACCCCGTGTATGTCGGGTCGTCATCGGAGTGTGGTCTTGGTTGCAGGGCTTGGCTGCGCGGCAGCGGTCGCACTCGCGGCCTGTGGCGCAGGCGCCAGCAGCTACAGCGCCTCGGGCTCGGCGGGCTCGTCCGGCAACAACGCTGCGTTCGTCAAGTTCGCGGAGTGCATGCGCTCGAACGGCGTTCCGAACTTGCCGGACCCGACCGGGGGCGGCGGCATCCAGATCCCGTCGAACTCGGGGATCGATCCGTCGTCGCCGGCGTTCAAGGCGGCGCAGGCGAAGTGCCGCAAGCTGCTGCCGGGCGGCGGACCGCCGACCGGGCCGCCGTCCGCACAGGCGAAGCTCGCGATGCTGAAGATCTCCGAGTGCATGCGGAGCCACGGGGTGACGGACTTTCCTGACCCGACGTTGAAGCTCCCGTCCAGCCCGGCGGGTTACGGCGAGGTGATCGATCGCGGGGGAGTAGCGCTCGCCGTCCCGAGCACGATCAACGTCCAGTCCCCGGCGTACCAGCAGGCCGCTGCCGCATGTAACTTCCACTGAACCCCGCTCGATGGGATGTCAAAGCGGTCACGCCGACGGAGCCTGAGTGCGCGGGCGGAATCCCGAGCAGACCACCCGCATCCAGCCGATCCTGCCGTCGCGCTCCTCGTAGTAGGCCTGTTGCTCGACCACGAACGGGCCGGCCAGGCACTACCCGGTCGAAGCGCTCGCCCGCTGGCTCGAGGCTGCATAACGGACCCTGCCTCCCGTCCGCGGGTTACTTCGGATGCGGAAACTGTGTTCCCGCGACCGCGTCCCACATGCGATCGGTCAGCACGGCGCGCTGCCCCAGGAACAGCCACGCCGACGGCGTAACGGGATATCGGGTGCGCGGCCGCTTGGCGGTCACCGCCTTCTCGATCGCCCGGGCCACCACCTCGGGGCCGCCACCGAGCCGCGACAGCGGACCTTCGTAGGCGTCGACGGTCGCGGCCGCGATTGCCTCGTTGAACTTCGCGTAGGGACCATCATCACCGTCCTCGCCAACCGTGGCCCGCGCGGTCTCGGCGAACTGGGTCTTGATCAGACCGGGCTCAATCACCACGACGTCGACGCCGAAGCCCTTCACCTCGAACCGCAGCGCATCGCTGATCGCCTCGACCGCATGCTTGGTTGCGTGGTACGCGCCTCCGCCCGGAAACGTCAGCTTGCCGCCCATCGAGCTGAGGTTGACGATCCTGCCTGAGCGCTGGCGGCGCATGCCGGGCAGGACGAGCTGGCACATGCGGATCAGCCCGAATACGTTCGTCTCGAACTGCCGTCGGACGTCGCCGAGGTCGAGCGTCTCGATGGCGCCCGACTGGCTGTAACCGGCGTTGTTGACGAGCACTCCGACGGCGCCTTCGGCCTCCTCGACGGCGGCCACGGCCGAGCGCATCGATTGCTCGTCGGTCACGTCGAGCGCGAGCGTGCGACAGCCGCGCTCGGCCAGGTCCGCGATCGACTCCAGCTTGCGCGCCGTCGCGTACACCCGGGCGAAGGTCTATGGTTCACGCTGCGCACCGACCGAGATTTGAACGGCGGTGCGCGATGTGTCATCGCAGGTTTGGGTTAGGGGCCGGACCTGCGTCAAATAACCGTACCGGCATACGAGGCCTGTCGTGGGGCGACGTGACACGCGCAGTACCACTGCGCCGGTCGCGTGCACCGGTGGGTCTACATAACCCCTCCAGTTACTTAGGAGTCACAGTGACCAGCGCTGTCCGACGCGTGCTTGGCGGCTTGTTCACCCTCTTTGCTGTCGGCGTCCTCAGCACCGTTGTAGTTGCCCCCGCGGCGGCGCAGGCCGACCTTCTGAACTGGGGCTCCTGCACCCCGTCGGTGCTCAGCCAGCCGTTCACCCCCTGGGGTGATTCAGCGTCATACGAGCTCGTCCCCGGTGGAGACTTCGAGAGTTCGTCGTGGACGCTGCGGGGCGGCGCCCGGCGCGTTGCCGGCAGCGAACCGTATGCGGCGACGGGGTCGCTTGGCTCCTGGTCATTGTCGCTGCCGGCGGGCGCGTCGGCTCAGTCCCCCCCGGTCTGTGTCGGTGCCAGCTATCCGACGGCGCGCTTCTTCATCGCCGGTAGTGGCGTGGTCGCGCTCAGCGTCGTCGATGACGGGCTTGTGATCCCGGCCGGTGTGGCCATCGCCCCGGGTAACTGGCAGCCGGTCCCGGTGATGCTGACGGAGTCCCCGCTGCTCGGTTTGCTTTCGGGCGGTAGCGCCAATGTGTCGCTCCAGCTGACAACGGTGCTCGGCGATCCGCAGGTCGATGACGTGTTCATCGACCCGTGGAACCGCGGATGAGCCGGGCGGCGGACGGCTCGTCGCCGGCGCCTTGCTGATCGACTCCTACCAAACGCCGGGCGCCGAGAGCCTGCTGCGGCTCGGGCGGGCCCGGCACTCCGACGCGAGTCAAGCCCGGCGACTGCTGTGGACGGAGGCGGGCACGGCCGCGCTGTTCATCGTGTCCGCGGGTGCGCTGGCGGTGTTCGCCCACACGTCGCGCACGCTCTCGCTGTCAGCGCTCGCGGTCACGGTCGTCACGTACCTGATCGCCGGGCGTGTGCAGTACCCGGTGGGGAGCTCGTGGACGGCACCGACCCAGCTCGCGTTCGTGCCGATGCTGTTCGTATTGCCGACGCCGTGGGTGCCGCTGATCGTCGCGGCGTGCTCGGTGGCAGACCGGGTCCCGGCGGTCGTCGACGGGCGCCTGGCCTTGACGCGGCTGGTCGCGCGCGTGGGAGATAGCTTCTACGCGCTTGGGCCGGCGCCCGTGCTCGTGCTGTTACACGGTGAGGACTTTTCGCTTGAGAAACAGTCCGAGGCGTTGCGGGTGACCAACGAGAAACTCGAGCACAAGGCGCGGTTGCTGATCGAGCAGAATCGCGACATCGAGATCAAGAACGAGGAGATCGAGCTCGCCCGCCGGCGGACGTGTGCCGGGATGCCAAGCGGGCGTTCCGGCACGTCGGCGAGGAGAAGGGGCTGAGCTATGAGATCGAAGTCGATCCGGCGCTGCCCGCGTCGATCGTCTCCGACGAGCAGCGCCTCCGTCAGGTGGTGAGGAACCTCTTGTCGAACGCGTTCAAGTTCACCGACCAAGGTGGCGTGACGCTGTCGATCGGTCGCGGTCCGGAGAACGCGATCTCCTTCACGGTCAGTGACACGGGTGTCGGGATCCCCGCGGACAAGCTGAAGCTGATCTTCGAGGCGTTCCAGCAGGCCGACGGGACGACATCGCGCAAGTACGGCGGAACCGGGCTCGGCCTGTCGATCTCCAGGGAGCTCGCGCGCCTGCTCGGTGGCGAGCTTCAGGTGCAGTCCGGGCTCGGCGAAGGCAGCCGGTTCTCGCTGCGCCTGCCGCTGCGTGGGAACCTCGCCGAACCGACGGTCGAGCACGTCGACGGCGCCCCGCAACCGGTGGGCATCGGCGAGGCGACGCTCCAGGGACGGAAGGTGCTCGTGATCGACGACGACGTCCGCACCGGGTTCGCGCTGACCGCGATGCTCGAGCGGTACGGGATGAAGGTCGTCTACGCCGAGAACGGCCTGGAGGGGATCGAGCGCCTGAGCGAGCACGCGAACACCGACCTCGTGCTGCTCGACATCATGATGCCCGGCATCGATGGCTATGAGACGGCCCGGGCGATCCGCGGGATTCCGCGGTTCGAGCGGCTGCCGATCATCTCGCTGACGGCCAAGGCGATGAAGGGCGACCGCGAGAAGGCGCTTGCGGCCGGCGCGTCCGACTACATCGCCAAGCCCGTCGACGTCGACCAGCTCGTGTCGATGATGCGCGCCTGGCTCGACGGGCGACGTTCGGGCGACGGCTAATAGGATGCCGCGGATGCCGCGGCGAGTGCTGATCACGGGGGCTGCCGGCGCGATCGGGTCATGTCTGCGCGAGGGCCTGCGACCGCTCGTCGACGAACTCGTCCTCACGGACGTGCGCGCGATCCCGCCGGCTCCGGGCGAGCGGTTCGTTCCGGCTGACCTCGCCGATCGCGACGCGGTCGAGGCGGCCGTCGAGGGCGTCGATGCGGTGGTTCACCTCGGGGCGGTGCCGACCGAGGCGCCGTTCGACGAACTGGTCGGCCCGAACCTCGTCGGCACCTTCAACGTGTTCGAGGCGGCGCGGCGGGGCGGGGTCACCCGCGTCGTGTTTGCGAGCTCCAACCACGCCACCGGGTTCTATCCCGTCGAGCAGCGGCTCCGCGGCGACGAGCCGACGCGGCCGGACTCGCTTTACGGCGTCACCAAGGTGTACGGCGAGGCGCTCGGGCGGCTGTACGCGGACAAGTTCGGCGTCGAGGTGATTTGCGTGCGCATCGGCGGCTTCCGCGAGCGGCCGAACCAGCTGCGCGATCTGTCAACGTGGCTGAGCCACGAGGACGCCGTCCGGCTGTTCGCCGCCTGCCTGTCGGCGCCGGCGGCCGGCTTCCGCATCATCTACGGCGCCTCGGCCAACACGCGGCTGTTCTGGGACCTCACGCCCGCACGCGAGCTCGGCTACGAGCCGCAGGACGACTCCGAACGGTACGCCGGCGAAGTCGGCGGCGAGCGCTACCGGTTCCAGGGCGGCCCGTTCACCGCCCGCGACGCCGGCGGGTGGGTCTGACGCATGACGGGGGCCCGCGAAGCCGCCTGTAGCTGCGGACAGCTCAAGGTGATCGCCGAGGGCGCACCGGTGCGGGTGTCGGTGTGTCACTGCCTGGCGTGCCAGCGGCGGACGGGAAGCGTGTTCGGGGTTCAGGCGCGGTTTGCCCGCGAGTGCGTACGGATCCTCGGGCGGTCGAGCGAGTTCGTCCGCGTGTCCGACGAGGCGGAAGAAGCTTGTACGTTCCATTTCTGTCCTCAGTGCGGCGCGACCGTGTACTACCTCGCCGATTCGACTCCCGAGATGGTCGCGATCCCCGTCGGCGCGTTCGCCGAACCGTCGTTTCCGCCGCCGCGGGTCTCAGTCTGGGAAGAACGCCGTCACGGCTGGGTCGCGATGCCCGCGGGCATGGAGCGTCTTGCTTGATAGGCCTGGGGTGTTGTTTTGCGAACCTCTCAGGTCCGTGAGCGGGTCAGACGCCTTATGAGACAGTTCTCCGACCGTGCACGCTTCGAGCGCGACCATCATTGGGCGCCGAAGCGCATGTCCGGCTATCTCGACGGGGATCTCGCTGCGCGCGCCCGAGCGCGGATGGAGCGCCATCTCGGCGAATGCCATGACTGCCGCCGCCTGCTGGCGGGCCTGCGCGTGGTTGTCGACGGGTTGCATCGCCTCCGAGCGCCGAGCGGCGGAGCTGACGCCGTCCAGATCGCCTCGGCCGTACGGCTGCGGCTGCGGCTGCGCGAGCCTCCGCGGCCTTGAACCGTCGCGCGAGGTTGGAGGGTCAAACCTGACATGAACAACAACATCAACACTCACAACGAGACAGTCGAGCCTCGCGTCGAGAAGACCGACGGCGAGTGGCGCGAGCAACTGACGCCGGCTCAGTACGAGGTGCTGCGCCAGAAGGGCACCGAGCGCCCCTTCACCGGGACCTATGTGCACGAGAAGCGCGACGGGACCTACCGCTGCGCCGGCTGCGGCGCGGAGCTGTTCACTTCGCAGACGAAGTTCGAGTCGGGTACCGGCTGGCCGAGCTTCACCGAGCCCGCCGACCGGGCGCACGTCGAGCTGGTCGACGACCACAGCTACGGCATGCACCGGATCGAGGTCAATTGCGCGGCGTGCGGCGGCCATCTCGGTCACGTGTTCCCTGACGGCCCGGGCCAGACGGGCGAGCGCTACTGCATCAACTCCTGCTCGCTCGAGTTCGACGAGAGCTAGCAGGGCGCGTTCGGCGGCGGCACGCTCGCGTGCCGCCGGCCGGGGGGGCGGTATAACCCGCCCGTGACCGGCGGGCCGACCTCCGAGAACGAGCTGATCCGGAGAGCCCGCGACGGCGACGAGGACGCGTTCGCCGAGCTGGTCACGCTCCATGCCAACCGCGTCTATGGCGCGTTGCGTCGGTTTGGGCTCGACGCGACCGAGGCCGACGAGGTGGCGCAGGAGGTGTTCGTGCGCGCGTGGCGTGGTCTCGCGCGGTTCGAAGGGCGGGCGCAGTTCTCAACCTGGCTGTACCGGATCGCGTTCAACGAGGCTCAGCGCCGGCTGTCCCGCCGGGCGCCTCCCCGTGTCGAAGCCGACCCGGATCGCGACGACCCGATCGCCGCCGTGCCGGAGTCGCCGAATCTCGGTCCCGAGGCACAGACGCTCGATCACGAGTTCGAGCAGACGCTCGAGCGGGCGCTGGAACAGCTGCCCATCGAGTGGCGCGCGGCAATTGTGTTGCGGGACATCGAGGGTCTCTCGACCCAGGAGGCGGCGGAGATCGTCGGCGTCGGGGAGGCGGCGTTCAAGAGCCGCCTGCATCGCGGCCGTATGCAACTCCGAGCCCTCCTCGAGCCATACCTGCGGCTCGAAGAGGGCTGATACGTCTGCGTCTAGGCGGCAGCGTGGGCGGCGGATGGCTCGAGGCCCAGCGTTCGCTCAAGTGCGCCCTTGGGCTGAGCGCCGATCGCCTCGGCGGTCGGCTCGCCGTTTCGGTAGAGCACGACGAATGGGATGCCGCGCACGCCGGCCCGATCGGCCAGAGCAGGCTCCTCGTCCACGTTGACCTTCCCGACCCTGATCGTGCCCGCGCGTTCGGCGGCGATCTGCTCGATCACCGGACCCAGCATCCGACACGGTCCACACCACGGGGCCCAGTAGTCGACGAGCACGGGGAGCTCGGAGGCGAGCACTTGCTCGTCAAAGTTGGCTTCGGTCAGTGTGATCACGTCTGTCATAGGTTCTCCTTTATCGCACCGTCGTGGCGCACGCCGCGCCGCCGTGCTTCTCGAAGTAGCGCTGGTGGTAGTCCTCGGCGTCATAGAACGGCGGGGCCGGAACGATTTGGGTCACGATCTGCCGGCTCCGGCCCGTCTGATGGCCGTCGCGCGAGGCGGTCGCCAGTCGCTCCTGGTCGGCGTCGTCGAAGAAGATCGCCGAGCGGTACTGACTGCCGAGGTCCCAGCCCTGCCGGTTCCGGGTTGTCGGATCGTGGATCGACCAGAACACGCTCAGCAGCTGGTCGTAGCTGACCAGCGCCGGGTCGAACCACACCTCGACCGCCTCGGCATGGCCGGTTGAGTCCGAGCAGACCTGCTCATAGGTGGGGTCGGCCGTGGCTCCGCCGGTGTATCCGACCTTCGTGCTCACAACGCCTTCGATCTCGCGGAACGAGGCCTCGACGCCCCAGAAACAGCCGGCAGCGAAGGTCGCCCGCTCCAGGCCGTCGACCTCGGGATGATTGGCAGGCACCTCGATACCCGGGCTCTCGGGGTTGCGATGCGTGAGATTCATAAGTCTTGTCCTTTCTTCTTTCTTCACGCCCAATCAGACCCTCGGGTCCCCGTAAACGGTTCCGCTTAGGGGCCGCCGGCGAGGTCGCGTCGGTGTTGCCAGGACGGCCAACCGGTGGTAAACACCGGAGAATCCCAACCGGTGGTAAACACCGGAGAATCAGCTGCTCGTGCGGGCGCCTGAGCGCGCGCAGCAGGGTTCGACGGCCGAGAGGAGCAACACATGTCATTCAGCGAAGATCCGACTCAGGGAGTCGAGCACGGCAGCGCCGCCGGCGAAGACCCAGCCGGGCCGGGAGCGCCCGACTCCTCAGCGGACGCGACGCAGGGCAAACAAGCCGGCGAGCAGCCGTACGACGACCCGACCCAGGGTCGCGAGGTCGGCGAAGACGCGCGCGAAGATCCAACGCAGGGCGGTGAGCTGGGGTCGAGTCCGGGAGAAGACCCCATGGCGCCTGCGATCTGAGCGTTCGCGGTTTGGTGGCCGGTTCGCGCCGAACCGGTCACCGAACCTACACTTCGGGCGCGATGACAGAAGCCGAGACCAGGAGCGTCCAGGTGGGAGGCGGCCGCGAGCTGCTCGTCCGAGTCGGGGCCGGGGACTCCGAGCGTTCGGTGTTGGTGATGCATGGGACGCCCGGATCGGGTCTCCTGTATGGCCCGTGGATCGAGGATGCCGCGGCCCGGGGGATCCGGCTGATCAGCTATGACCGGCCCGGGTATGGCGGATCATCGGACTTACCGGGACGCTCGATTGCCGATGGTGCGGCTGACGTCAAGGCGATCGCCGACGACCTGGGAATCGGTCGGATGGCGGTCTGGGGGTGGTCGGGCGGAGGACCGTACGCGCTGGCGTGCGCGGCGTTGCTGCCCGATCTGGTTGTGGCTTGCGCCGTGCTTGCCTCGATGGCGCCCTGGGATGCGCCCGGGCTCGACTTCTTCGCCGGCATGGGTCAGGACAACGTCGAAGAGATCAAGCTGTACCTCTCCGATCCGGTCGCCTCGCGAGTGAGAAACAAGCAGGATCGAGACGAGGTTCTGGCTACGACCCTCGACCAGCAGAACGAGATGCTCGAGAGCCTCTTGTCGGCGGTGGATGCGGCAGTCCTGACCGGTGAGTTCGCCGAGTGGATGCTCCGTCACACGCAAGATGGGCTCGCGCCGGGCGATCAGGGATGGTGGGACGACGGCGCAGCGGAATTTTTACCGTGGGGCTTTGACATCGGTTCGGTCAGCGTTCCGGTGAAGGTCTGGCACGGGCGGCACGACCGGTTCGTGCCGTTGCAGCACGGTCAGTGGCTGGCCGACACTGTCCCCGGTGCCGAGGCGGCGCTCAGTGACGCCGATGGTCATCTGACGCTGGTGACGCAGCGCCTCGGCGACGTGCACGACTGGCTCATCGAGCACTTCTAGCCTCGGTGGCTCGGTCATTGCTCGTCCTCGGAGGCTCCGCGTTCGTCGGCCGTGCGCTCGTCTCGGAGGGCCTCGAAGCCGGATGGGAGGTCACTACGTTCAATCGTGGTGTCTCCGGCGGATCGGATGCCGGCGCTCGAGCGCTGATCGGCGACCGGCTGAACCCCGAGGCGCTGGACCAGCTGACCGATCGCGACTGGGACCTCGTGGTCGACACCTGGTCGGGCGCACCGCGGGCGGTCCGCGACAGCGCCCACGCGCTGCGCGACCGCGCGGAGCACTACGCGTACATCTCTACCGAGTCCGTCTACGCGGCGCCTCCGCCACTGGGCGCAACCGAGTCAACGCTGACGGTGACGGCGAGCCCGGACGCCGAGGACGGCAGCTACCCCGAGCTCAAGCGCGGCGCGGAGGTCGCGCTCGAGGAGGCATTTCCCGACCGGTCCCTGCTGGCCCGAGCCGGACTCATCCTTGGCCCGCACGAGAACGTGGGGCGTCTGACGTGGTGGCTTTCCCGCATGGCCCGAGGCGGAGAGATCCTGTGCCCTGGCCCTGCGGACATGCCGATCCAGTACGTCGACGCCCGCGACCTGGCCCGCTTCGTGGTCGCCGCCGCGTCGTCGGGGCACACGGGCGCGTTCAACGTCGTATGTCGCCGCGGGCACGCCACGATGAGCACCCTGCTCGAGGCCTGCCGCGCGGCCGCGGGCGCTGCGGATGCCGCCATGACCTGGGTCGATCCCGACACGATCGCCGCAGCCGGGATCGAACCATGGCAAGAGCTTCCGGTCTGGATCCCGCCGGGCCACGAATTCGCCGGAATGCATGACGCCAACGTCGAGCGTGCCCATCGGGCGGGCCTGGTCTGCCGGCCGGTGAACGACACCGTGCGCGACACCTGGCAGTGGTTCTCGACGCTCGACATCACCGTGCCGGTTCGACCGGATCTTCCCGCCATCGGGATCGAACCCGAGCGTGAACGCGCCGCCTTGAGTGGCTGGCACAAGCGCGGCTAAGGAACTTCGTGGGTCATAGAATCAGCCCGGGATGACGCGTATCGCGATCATCGGCGGTGGGATCGGCGGCCTGATGGCGGCGCACGCGCTGTGCCGGCGCGGCGTCGAGGTCGCCATCTACGAGGCGGCGCCCGAGTTGCGTGAGATCGGCGCCGGAGTCGCTCTCGGCCCGAACGCGATGAAGGTGCTGCGATCGCTCGATCTCGAGGACGATGTTCGTGGGATCGCCGGACGCTGGGATTGGGCCGTCACGCGCAACTGGAAGACCGGCCGGGCGATCTCGAAGACGAGCCGGGACCAGCAGGCCGCGTTGTTCGGCAGTCCCGGCGCAACCGCCCACCGTGCGGACCTGCTGGACGTGCTGGCACGGTCGTTGCCGAGCGACATCGTCTCGCTCGGGGCGCGATGCACCGGGGTCGAGCCGGACGGCGATGTCGCGGCTGCGAGGTTCCAGGATGGCAGCGAGATCGAGGCCGACGTGATCATCGGCGCCGACGGGATCCACTCGGTCGTGCGAACGTCGCTGTTCGGTCCGGACGCTCCGCGGTTCACCGGCAAGATCTGCTACCGCAGCGTGGTTCCAGTCGAAGCCGTGCCCGGCGAACCGCCTCCGAACGAGAACGTGCAGTGGCTCGGACCTCACGGCACGATCGTGCTTTACCCGGTCCGGCGAGACGAGCTGATCAACGTTGTCTGCCACTACGACGACGAGGGGTACCGGCACGAGTCCTGGGTATCCGAGTGCGAGCGCAGCGAGGTGCTCGAGCGCTATAGCGGCTGGCACGAATCGCTGCTGCGGATCTTCTCGGCCGGAGAGGTCTGGTACAAGTGGGCGCTCTACGACCGGGACCCGATCTCGCAGTGGACGCGGGGCCGGGTCACCGTGCTCGGCGATGCCGCGCATCCGATGCTGCCGTACCTGGGGCAGGGCGCGTGTCAGGCGATCGAGGACGGCTGTGTGCTTGCGGCGGCGCTCGCCGCGGAGCCTGGTGATCCGGTCACGGCCCTCGCCCTGTACGAGCGCTCCCGGCGTCCCCGAGCGAGCCAGGTCGTGCTTGCCTCGCGCGCGCGGGGGATCAGCAACCACCTCGCCTCCCCACTGGCCGCCTTCAAGCGCGACGTGTCGATCGCGGTGCGCCGGCGCTTCGGCCGTGACCCGGACGGTCGTGGCGCCGCGTGGATCCCGGCGTATGACGCCAGCTCCCCCGACGTGCTCGCGGTCTGACCGCGACGGCGTCCGCCTAACGGGCGGCCGCGTTCAGTCGTTTTGCCCAGGCACGGCGATCCGCTCGGGCAGCTCGAACCCCTCGAATGCGGCGGCACGCCTGAAGGTCGTGATCCCGGCTATCTCCGTGCCGTGGAGCGTCAGCACGGTGATCCCGTGCCGAGCGAACTCGTCCCGCTCCGCGTCCCAGCTGTAGTCGCCGAATGCGACCTGGCCGTTGGCCCAGGTCGGCACAAGCCGGTGGCGGGGCATCTCCGAGGCGAGTGGAACCGCCGCGAAGAACGCGCCGATTGCTTCGCGTCCGGAGAACCACGTCGGCTCTGGAGGCATGGCGAACACGGCATCCTGCGCCAGCATCGAGACGATCGCGTCGACGTCGGCGCGCTCCCAGGCGGCGACGAAGCCCTCGACGACATGTCTGAGGTCGTCGTCGCCGATCGAGCGCAGCGTCTCCTGTTGAGTGTGCTCGGGCAGCCGCGCATCCACGGCCTTATGTGCGCGCTGTAGGGCGCTGTCGATGGAGACGGGCGTCGTGTCGAGCGCATCGGCAGTCTCGCGAGCCGAAAAGCCGAGTACGTCGCGGAGGATGAGCACGGCCCGCTGGCGCGCGGGCAAGTGCTGCAGCGCGGCGATGAACGCGAGCTCGACGGCCTCGCGCTGCTCGTAGCGGGAGGCGGGTGTCGCCGAGTCCGCGAGCATCACGTCGGCGAACGGCTCGATCCAGACCGATTCGACGAGCGGCTCGGCCCGCTCATCATGCGGGTCCGACGGCGGCCCGTAGTCGATCGGGAGCACGCGCTTGGGTCGGCGCTCGATCGCGCGCAGACAGGCATTCGTCGCGATCGTGTAGAGCCACGAGCGAAGCGAGCTACGCCCCTCGAACCGCGGCAGTCCACGCCACGCTGCGAGGAGGGTGTCCTGCAGCGCGTCCTCGGCGTCGGTCGTCGAGGCGAGCATCCGGTAGCAGTGCGCGTGTAGTTCGCGCCGCAATGGGCCGATGAGGCGTGAGAAGGCTTCCTCGTCACCCGCGCGGACGGCGGTGAGCAGCTGCAGCTCGGTCATCGCCACTCCTTGGGCTGCCACAGCGCCACCTGCGCTCCTGCCGCGGTCGAGATGACGCTGCGCCATCCGGCCGGCCCCTCGCGAGGCTCGAGCAGCACCGACGCGCCAAGTTCGCGCGCCCGATTTGTCGCGAGGTCGATCCGGTCGACCTCCACGTACGGGAGCCACAGCGGCCGATCGGTCCCGCACTCGACCACTCCCCCGGTGGCGTTGCCTCCGAGCCCGAGGCCGAGGTAGCACCCGTGGTCGGTATCGATGCGCTCCGACTGCCACGCCATCAGCTGCGCGTAGAAATCGCCGGCGGCTCGAAGGTCGCGTGTGTGGAGCTCGAGGTGGACGACGGGCCAGGCGGCGGCGCGGACGCCGGCCCCACTTCGGTCGATGGCTCGGGTCTCGCTCACTGCTCGTCTCCAGTCTCCCGCGTTGCTCGAAGACCTGTACGTCCAGGGACGGGAACGGCAGCGACGCGAGCGACCCGTCCGCGGCCCGGCAGGGGCAGTCCCGCGACGGCGCCCAGGACGGACAGCGCGGCCGCGATCCCGATTGCGGGCCCGAAGCCGTCGATGAACGATGACGGTGAGGCGGAGGCGCCGGTTGCCGCGAACACCACGACGGTCACCGTGATGCCGAACACCCCGCCCAGCGGAAGACAGGCTGGGCAATCAGCGCCAGCCACGCCATGTCCGCCGCCCGGAGAAAGACGGCGAGTCCGTGAAATCCATCGCATATCGCGCCTCACGGGAGCTTCTGCAGGCCGCCGGCGGTCAGCAGGTAGGCGGGATCGAGGCTCGTCGCGTCTGCGCGGACGAGCTCGACAACCGCCGAGCCTGCGATCTCTGGGGTGAGCGACCCGCCCATGTGCCGCACGTACTCCTCCTCGGACTGGCCGCTGCGGGCTGCGTATGCGTGGACCGCCGGCCGGCCGAGGTCGGTCAGCGGCGTGAGTCGCGGCAGGACCGCGGTGAACGTGATCTCGAGGCCACCGCGCGTGGCCTCGTCCTGCGCGTAGGCGGTGATGAACCGCTGGGTGGCCTTCGCGCCCGCGTAGCCGCCGCTCAGCGGGGAGCCGGCGAGCGCGGCACCGCTGCTGATCACGACGACCCGGCTGCCGGGTCTGAGCGGCTTGAGCAGAGCCTCTCGCACCCACTGGAACGTGACCCGCACGTCCGTGTGCCAGTTGGCCGAGAACGTCTCCCACGTCTGGTGCTGGAGTGGGCGCATCAGCGGCGTCGCGCCGGCGACCAGGATGACGGCGCCGGGCTCGTACCGGTCCAGCAGGCTGCCGGCCACCACGGCGTCGCCGGCATCGGCGCTCACCGGCTCGATCGTGGTGCCGGTGTCCGCCGTCTGTGGAAACGCGGTCGCGGTGCGGGCGACCGCGATGACGGGCGCGCCGGCTTCGGCGAACGCGATCGCGATTCCGCGCCCGAGTCCACGGCTCGCCCCAACGACGATCGTGGTTCGCTCAGATAGGTCGGCGGTAAGACTCATGAGCACGTCTCCTGTGGTGGGGGGTGGTGCTCGTGTAGAGACGCGCGGCCGCCAGAATCCATCGCTCCGCTCGAGCGGTCGGACGCTCCGAGGCGCGCGAGGCTGTCCGCTTCGATGTCTCATGGCCCACGGCGCGCTTGCGGCGGTCAGTGGGAAGCGCTCCTGCTCGACGCGATGACGCCGGCCACGCCGCAGAGCCTGGCTGACGCATTCCCCAGCACCCGGACGTCGTGGGGTCGCGGCCGGCGACTCCTTGGTCGCCTCAATGGTTCGCTTCAGCAGCGCCCAGCTCGTGGAAGCACCTCGGCGACTAGGCAGCAGCGTGTTGGTCAGGAGGCGCTGGGACCCAGGTCAGAAGGTGACCGGCAACCGACCATCGCGATGCTCATCCTCCAAACGCCCACGCCACCATCAGCGGGAACTCTTCTCTCCAGAATGCGTCGCCGTGTGACCCGACCCGCTCGGTCATGACAACGTCCGCGCCTACGTCGCGCAGTGCGTCCGCCCACCGGGTGGCGTTCTCGAGGAAGAACGGCTCCTGCATTCCGGCCACGAGGTACGCGCGTGGAAGCGAGCTCGGCATCAGGGCAGGCGGTCGGTAACCAGCGCCCGGCGACGCGCAAAAGACCGCGCCGTAGATGTCGGGATGGCGAAGCCCCATGGCGAGCGCGAGCTCTCCACCCGCCGAGACACCGAACACCGCGGTCCGGTCGGCAGGCAGCGCGACGTCGAACCGCGACTGCGTCCATCGGCGCACATCCTCGACAAAGAACTTCTCGTGCGCGGCGAACCGTTCAGGGTCAAACGCGAAGGCGGCCGTGCTCTCGCCCGGTGAGTACTCATGAAGCCGCAGCGTCTCATCGTCCAGGCGGTGTGCACCGATGATCATCGTGGGCGGTAGGTCGGCTGCCTCGAGGACGGCTCCCCACGACGTGATCAACTGGCCGTCACCGGCGAACACGATGGCCTCGGGCGGAGCCGTCGGGACGTACGCCGTGACCTGCCGTCCACCGTCGTAATCAAACCTCTCGGTGACGACCTGGCCTGCTGTGGGCGAGATCGGCGCGGACTCCTCGCTATTAGCGGCGGCGGCCACGTCTGTAGGGGGTTGAAGGTGGCGGGTCCTTCGTTCTCACGAAGCTCGGGGTGCCTCGACGTCGCGAGCGGCCAGCCCCTCCAGCTTCTGCTTCGACCAACGCGACGACAAGAGCAGCAGCCGGCGCGACGCTGCCAGAACGGCAACTAAGGGGAAGCGCTCGCCGCATACGAGGAATCGGGAGTTGGTGCAGGTCGACCGTTCGAGCACTGGAAGCGGCAGTCAAGCTCGAAGCGCACAGCCACCAGGCACGTCTCACCTCGCGGGAGGCGCGGGGGGTGGCGGCCGCCCGGCCGGACCCATGAAGGCGAAGACCTGGTCGGTGCCCGGAAGGAGCAGCAGGCCATCGCCGACCGACGGTGTCGGGAAGTGGTTCGCAAACCCGCCGAAGCGGATCGAGACGACCTCCTCGCCGTTGGCCGGGTTGAGGCCGTGCACCGCGTTGTCGCCTCCGATCGTCCAGACCAGTCCATCGGCGATGATCGGTGCGCCAGCGGCGCCATCGTTGTCGGTCCAGAGCTGTTTCAGGTACGGCGCCTTCGTCGAAACCTTGATCGCCGTCACGCCGTTCGGGCAGGGTACGTAGACGACCGAGCCGTTCACCGCGTGTCCGCCGTCGGGGTCCCCACTGCACACCGAAAGCGACGCGACCTCGCCCTCCTCGCCGCCGAGATGTCCCTGACGGAGCAGATAGGCGGTGTCCGTCTTGCCGACCTGGAGCACGAAGCGATCCACGAGCACGGGGTCCCCGGTCCCGAGGTCGAGGTCGTCGGCGCTGAGCTTCTGCCAGTCCTTGGGGTAGAAGATCGACTCGAGGTGCATGGTCGGCGACAGCTCGAGCACCGCGTCGCTGTCGTCGTACGGCTGGCCCGCGCCGAGGTCGTAGCCGTCGGCGCTCGCCACGTAGACGTTCCCGTGAGGGTCGACGACCGGAGAGCTGCCGCCCATCCACACCGCCCCCCGATCCTGGCCGCTGCCGATCTGGAAGTAGTGAAGCCGTCCTCCCTGCTCCGGGATCGAGACGACGTAGCCGTGGGCAGGACCGTTGGGGCCGGGACAGTCGCCGGTGTTCTGACCGTAGGCGATGACCACGAAACCGTGGTCGAGCGCCAGCCCTGGCCGCTGCAGCTGCGCGAGCTGGTCCTCGCCGGCGTTCGGCATCGCCCGCTGGTCCAGCTCGACCTTGCCGGTGAACAGGTTGAGCCCGAATAGACGGTGCGACGCTTCCACACCACCAGAGGCAGACGGGCCGCTTATCAGGGTGTCCGCGTCGACGAAGATCTCGTGGCGCTTGAAGTCGATCACCGGGGTGCCCGTAATGCCGACCTCGGGCGAGATGTCGCCGCAGGGCAGGTCACCGGATGGCACGGGCTTCGCCAGGTGGCGTGACCACAGGATGCGCCCGCTGCGTGCGGCCATCACGTAGACGGTGTCGTTCTCGGTCGCCGCGACGACGCGGCCGTCGGCGACGAGCGGCTCGCCATACAGCTGCCCGTCAAGGATCGACGAGGTCCAGGCCCGCCGCGAAGGCAGCAGCTTGGTCTGCGCGGCCTGGACTCCGGTCGCCTCAGCATTCCCGTGGTAGGTGGTCCAGTTGGAACCGAAGCCGGAGACCCGCGGCACGGGTCTGGATCTCGCCGTCCCGGCGGTCGCGCTTCCGGCTGTTGACGTCGCCGAGCCGGTCGCGGAAGAACCACAGCCGAAGCAGCAGAGCGACGCAGCCGTCAGCGCCGCACCCACAGCGACGGGTGCGCTCAGGCGCCTCCGGACTCCACGCCCCACAACGGCTAGCCGAGCCGCTGTCCTCACCGCGCAACCCGAGTAGCCGCCACCGTTCGCCGAGTGTACCCGGCCCCTTCCGCTCCCACGAACTCTCGTCGGGTCCGCGGCACTCTGGTCCGCTTCTGCTCTCAGCCAGATAGGGCCTGCGGCCCCTGCTTTCCACTGCGACGAGCATCTGCCCCGTTCCAATCACGGTCTCGGATCGCGCGTTGCGAGTCTTCGTCTTGCACTCGGGTCAGCGGTCGTCAGCTCGCGCGCCTTTCCCGAGCTGCGAGCGCGGCCGCGCTGGCCGCGTGGCGAGCATTGACCTCGTCGGCGATCACCTGTGCGTCGTCCGTTGACTCGACGGCCTGCTGGAGTAGATCGTCGTACTCCGGTTCATGCTCGGCCGCTTGCTGCAAGACCGTGGCCGCGACATGGATCGGGACGCCGGTGACGATCGCGAGTGTGATCGCGTCACTGGGACGCGCGTCGATCTCAGCGCCGTCGGAAAGGATCGCTTGCGCGTAGAAGGTCGAGCTCGTCAGCTCTGTGACGCGGACCTCGCGCAACCGGCCGCCAGCGCCCGTGAGCAGAGCGGCTGCGAACTGATACGCGCCGGGGCGCGGCAGCTGAACATCTTCGAGTACGACCGCCAGCGCCGTGGCTTCGGCCTCGCCGATCCAGATCGGCAGTCGTCGATCCCCGTCATCCTGGAGGAAGACAATATGGCGCTCGATCCCTGGATCCGTCGAGGCGGTGCGCCGCAACTCAGCAACATGCATCGGGATCAGCTCTGCGGCCTGGTCAGTCATTTCGAAGTACTCCTTGTAGGTCTCAATCAGTGAGGCGCGCAAGGACCTCCGCGCCTTGTACAACCGGGTTTTGATCGCTCCCGGCGCGGTCCCAATCTCCTCGGCGATCTCCGCTTGGGTAAGGCCACCGATGTAGAAGAGTGCGACTGCCTGCCGCTGTCGGGCCGGCAACGCGGCGATCGCTGCACGCACCCGGGTCGCAAGATCACCAGCGGCGATCACGTCCATCGGGTCAGCTTCCGTCGCGACCGGCTCGCCGGGACGAGCATCCTGCGCCAGCGCTTCCAACGCGTGCGCCTGACGTTGGCGCTGACCGAGCAGCGACCGGCCCACGTTGAGACCGATGCCAATCAGCCAGGCCGCGAACCGCTCATCGTCCCGAAGCCGCCCGAGGCCGAGCATGGCCCGCAACACCGCCTCCTGCGCCACGTCACGCGCCAGATCGCCATCACCAACCAAACGGCGACAACTGGCCACGAGCGACGCATAGTGGCGGCCGACAAGCTCGGCGAACGCAGCCCCATCACCTAGACGGGCCGCCCGCACCAGACTGCGATCATCTTGAACCACTGGCATCGACACGAAGTAGTGCACGATTCCGCGTCTAAGGTCACCCTGAAGCAACGTCCCCTTGGGCTAGAGCCACGTCACGCGACGTTTGCGGCAGCGCAGACGTTCTTCGAGTTCCGCCGCGTTCCTCGGACACTCCCGCTGCGACACGCCTCATTTCCGCGTCGGCGACGCACCTGAGTGGCGCCGACTACGGGGGAGCAGGTGCGTTCCGATCGGACCTGAGGCAAGCCCCGCTGGGACGCGTTGTGCTCCTGGCGACCAGGACGTGACGATCTCGCGCTCGCCCTCACAGGGACCGGGCTCCTCGCGCGCCTGTGGGGGCCTCATTGGGCCTGCGGGTGCCGTGCCGGCTATTTGGCTGGGTGAATCGCCTTGGCGAGATAGCTCTGACCGGCGTGCAGGATGATCGTCTTGTGGCGGACGAAGTCAGTGACCGCCACCGAGTCTGTTACGTCCCGGGTGAGGGTCCCGTCGCAGCGGTCGGCGATCGTCCACTTGGTGCCGAGCACGGTGGCGGCGCTGTAGCGGCCGCTGGTGCGGAATTTACCGTGGGCGCTGGCGTGCAGTAGCTGAAGCGTCCGGCTCGAGACCTTGGCCGCGGATACATCGAGCGCCTTGTGGGACTTACAGGTGGCGTACGAAGGGGCGCCCCTGAATGCGTGGTTGATCAGCGTCAGTGTCGTCAGGCCCTTGGCCGCCCCGTCTTTCGCCTGCTTCACCTTGAAGACGGCACCGCCGAACGTTCCAGTCTGGGTCTTCTTGGCGCTCCCCGTGGCGGTGGTCAGCGAAAGCGTGCCGTGAAGCGCGTCGACCTCGGCGCCGGACGGGATCTGCCTCGCTCCGGTCAGCGGCACCAACCGGCCGTTGATGAGCACGAACACCTTGCCGTTGACCGGCGCGGCGTTCTCTGTCGTGCCCAGTGTCGGCGCCGGCGGCTTCGCGCCCTGCTTGGTCCTCAACGTCTGGTCGGGCCCAACCGTCACTCCGGCGCTGTTCGTGGCCACCAGCCGCACGTGGTACAGAGCGTTCGGGATCAGCCCCGACACGCTCGAGGCGATCGCATGGCTGGCGAAATCCGACCCCACCGTCTGATCGGGCGTTCTCTGGTCATACACCGCGCCCGCGCCCGCGCGCAAGCTCGGGTCGAGCCCGTACTCGAAATGCGCCGTCGTCGCCAGGCCCTCCGGGTTGACCGACCCCGAGAACTCCGCCTTCGTCGAACCACCCACGGACGGCGTCGAGGAGGTCAAAGCAGGCGACCCCGAAATGTCCGTGGGAGCGCTCGTCTGCGAGGTCGAGCCGGCGGCGTTGGTGGCGGTTACCTCGCACCGGTAGTCGCCGGGCGAGCTCACGAGCACGGAGCTTGCCGTGGCACCGGCGATGGGCACGCCACCGACGGTCCACTGATACGCAAGGCTCCGCGGCGCGCGATACAGGAAAGCGCTCAGCAGATCCGCCGCCCAGCTCCCGGGATCGCAGGACAGCGACTGGCCGACCCCGCCGCCCCCCGAGACCTTTGGAGCGCCGCTGCCGAGCGGCGCGCGCAGGAGCGCGACGAACCAAGGATCGTTCTCGCCCGTGTACAGGCTCTGTGCCGGGGCGGTGCCATCGAGGTTCCCGACCCGGACCGTCCCGAGATTCCAGTCGCCCCAGTAGATCTTCCCGGCCGGCGGATCGATCGCCAGGCCCCCGACATCGCCCTCGCCCGTGTATAGGTTGGCGGCGCCGGTCCCATCGAGGTTCCCCACTCGCACGTTGCCGGCGAACTCGTTCGTCCAGTAGAGCTTCCCCGCAGCGGGATCGATCACCAACCCAGTGGGATATTGCTCGGCGGTGAACAGGTCCCTGGCGCCGGTACCGTCGAGGTTCCCGACACGAATCTTGAACGTGTCGTAGCTCCCCCAGTAGATCTTCCCGTCCGCCGGATCGATCGCCACCCCGACCGGGTACGACTCCCCGGCGAACAGGGTCGTGGCGCCGCTGCCGTCGAGCTTACCGACGCGAATCGCGCCGCTACCTGACACAGCGTCCGCCCAGTAGATCAAGCCGGCGCCCGGATCGACCGCGACGCCCGACGGTGAGCTCTCGCCCGTGTACAAGTCCCGTACACCCGTGCCATCCAGGTTGGCGACGCGGATCGCCCCCGAAGTGTCAGCCCAGTAGATCTTCCCGGCCGCGGCGTCGATGGCAACACCCTGAGGGTTGCTCTCGCCGGTGAACAGGTCCCGGGCGCCCGAGCCGCCGAGATCTCCGAGCCGCACTGCCCCCGCGCTCGTGTAGCTCGTCCAAAAGAGCGAGTCGGACGCGAATGCCGCGGACGCAGCCCACGCCGCCCCGCACACCAGCAGCGCCAACGCGCACGCAAGTACCGTCACGCCCCGATACAGAGTCCCTGTCATCGTCCGATTCCGTTCTGCTCCGGTAGGAACCTTAGCGAACATCTCCGACCATAGCCGCCGTCGCCGCTCACCGCAACATTTCTGCGGCGGCGGTTGTCGGTGCGTAGCCAACTACAGCCTCCGCGAACGCCGCTGCGTCAGTGGTTGGCGAACCTGCCGCGGGCGCGGCCAGAGCGCCCGAGGCTCGCCACGCCGCCCTGGAGGTCCTGGCTGTGGATCACCAAGGTTCCCTCGACGGGGGGACTTCGTCGGCCGCGGACACGTCCACCGAGCGCCACCCCGAGGCGCGATCGTACGAAGCGGCCACGCACTCGCGCCGGCAGCGCTGCTCCGGGGCGCGGTCAGACTTCAGCATCGTCAGGATCGAGTAGCGACCTCGTGACAGCGATGACAGTTCCTGTTCATCGTCCGGAGCGGTCGCGGACTGGTCACGGTTGCACGTGAGCGGCGCGGTGTCACTTTCGACCCCATGGGGGCATGATCCGTCGGGAAAGACTCGCAATGATCTCCCCGTCGGCTTCCGAACAGCACGTGCGTTAGGGCCCGTCAGTTCACACAATCCAAGTAGCAGCGCGTGGTCAACCGATCTCGCCACAAACGAACGGACAAAGGAGGAGGTATGCGCAAGCGCCTAACGTTCGCCAACATCACCGCGTTCTTGGCATTGTTTGTCGCCCTATCGGGGGCGTCATACGCGGCAGTTAGCTTGCCGGCAGCTAGCGTTGGCGCCAAGCAACTTAAGGCGAACGCAGTAACGTCACGAAAGATCGCCATCGATGCCGTGACGCGTAGCAAGATCGCCGCCCAAGCCGTCACTGGGGCTCAAGTAGCCCCTGGGTCCCTGACGGGAGCGGACATCAATCTCGCGACGCTCGGAAAGGTCCCATCCGCAGCCGTTGCCGACTCTGCGGGCGTCTCGAGAGTCAAGACTGACACCGCAGCCGGCATGGCGGTGGCGAGCTCGGGCGTGACAGCGACCGCCACATGCGACCCTGGGCTCACAGTTGTCGGCGGCGGTGCCAAGCTGGGCAACGAGGACAACCAGCTGGTAAACGACTCCTACCCGTCAGGTACCACCGGCTGGACTGTCGATGTCTTCGCCTCGCCTTCGGGGGGTGGCGCGTTTACCGTCTACGCGATTTGCGTGCCAGCCGCATCAACCTCGTAACCCGTCAGCCCGGCTCAGTGGGGATGGCACCCGCGCGCCATCCCCACCGCCGGCACACAGGGCCACCGAGGACGAGTGGCTAACCGGCGCGACGCGCAAGCCTCGAACCCGAGTTCGTGCGCAGCCCAGTCGCGGCGAGAAGGCGGGGCAACCGCGCGAAGACTCGGTGCAGCTCTACGGACCGTTTTGTCTGTGCCACGGAAACGCGGTTTACAACGTCGACTCGCCACGCACCGGGGGTCCGTCTCGAGGACGTCATCGTGAGCACCACGCGAGACCCGCCGCGAGCGCGATTCGTCAAGATGCGAATGAGCAAGCGGTGTAGGAAGGAAAGCAACAGCGACGAGTGGCGACTCCGTGCCCCGCGGCGCATCGTCGCCCTGTTCGCTGCGTTTCTGGTCAGCCTCACGGTCACGGTCACGGCGGCGGCGAGCGCGGACGTTTCCTACATCAACGGCTACGGCTGGGGCGTGTGCGACGGTCAAGACCGGTCGGGCCAGCCTCATAGGCGACCCTGACCGGGTCGCGGAAGTCCGGCGCAGAACCCAGCCGCCTTCACGTTCTCGCCATTCATCACACACACCCCGAGCTCGCCCGTGTCGGCATCAAGGACCGCCGCGACGATCTTCCTCGCGTGCACGTCCAGACCGACGAGGGATCTAGCCTTCGCCATGGCTGGTTCCTCCTATGCGGTTGTGGGACGCCGCACCGGCAAGCAGCGCTGGCCCTCTCCCGACGGCGGTCGAGGCAACAACAGGATGAACCTATGAGCAGCGCGCCTTCTCACGCCAAGTGCGCGGGGTTCGGCGCGTGGCAGGAGCCGATTCTGTCCGGTGCTGGTGTTCGGCGCGGGGCCGTGCCGTGCGCTGGATCCGGCGGTGCGAGCAGGCTGCTCCTGCCGGGCTTGTTGGTTGGAGTTCTCCGTCGGTGTGAACCGAGTCACCTCGAGTGGCGCTGTGGCAGCGCTGCTGATGGTCAGGAGGACCGAGGGCGAGGATCCCGAACGGCGTGTGCTTGATCGTCGTCGCGAGTTCGTCGAGTCTCGCGATCGCACCATCGGCGCTGCGACGCTGGTCAGAGTGGGGGAGTAGTCGTTCGCTCTGCGGCGGCGGACCGAGGCGCTGCGGCTAGCGAGGGATGGGGGGGACGAGGACGATGTTGCTCGTGTACGCGTAGGAGACGACCGCGAACAGGGACTCTGGATACGGCGGGCCGATGGGAGAGTTGACGAGCACTACCAGTTCCATGTTCTGCGGCAAGTAGAACAGCACGCCCTGCTCGAATTTGGCGGTGGCGGCTCCCCACCCTCCGACCTTGGCGTAGAAGGTACCGAGCTGCGTTGGGGTGATGAAGTCGATGCCGAAGCTGTCCTCGAGCATTGTCTGCGTTTGGGCCGGGCTGATGATCGTTCCGGCGCGGCGGAACGTGCCCATTACCTTGAGGACGTCGTCGACCGTCATGTGCCAGCCGGTGCCGCCCGCCATCGTCGTCAGATCGCCCGAGTTCCAGCCATTGCCGGATACCGGGAAGTTGTACGCGAGCGCGTCGTTGGTCTCGTGAGCGAGGGTCGGATCGGTCACCCCGGAGGGCGCGAACACGTTCGCGTGGACGTAGTTCTGGTAGGCCGAGAGCGTGGTCAGGTCCCAGAACGTGTCGTTGAGAAGGGACAGCACCCCACTCCAAATAGCGCTCGGTGAGATGTTGCCGTTGATCGTCGAGATGAGGATCCGGCACAGCCCGAAGTTCATGTTCTGATACCAGAACTCCCCGAGGTGGGTCGTCCCGGCCGCGATCGCGGCCTTCATGGACTCGTAGTCCGACGGCCCGCCGGCGGGGGCGCCGTAGTTTAGGCCGGAGGTGTGCGTGAGCAACCGCGCGAACGTGATCTGTTCCACGTTTGGCCCCTTGACCCAGTAGTCGGGCAGGTAGTCGATGATCGTGGTTTCGGGATAGAGTCCTTTCTCGCTCAGCAGCCGGGTCATCGCGATCGCGGTCGGCTGCTTGCTCAGGCTCGCGACGTGCTGGCGGGTATCGGTCGTCCAGCCCTCGCCGCCGTCCTGCGGCTCCTTAGCCGAACCCCACTCGAGCGTGGCGATCGGCGCGCCGTTCTCGTTCAAGCGCATCGCGTAGCCGGCAACGCAGTCGTTGAGCTGCGCCTCGATCGCGTCCAGGAACCCGCGCACGTCGAGGGCGTAGCCGGGGTGGACCACCGGCGGTCCACCGATCGCGGCCGGCACGCACGCGTCGTCGCGACCCCGGTCGGAGCTAACGCCGAGAACGTTCTCGGGTCGCATCACATGAGCACGGATCATCGCCTCGTCGAGTTGGACGCCGTGGATCAGCTTCAGCGCGGCATCCAAGCGGTCCTGGTCGGTCAACTTCACGGCTCCGGGCATAGCTCTCTCCCTCTCATGGACGGTACGTCGCGACCAGCGGCGGCCCTGAAACGCCGACCTGAGCGATTAATCAGCCGCTGAGCAGCATCACCTGCGGCCGCGGGTGTGCATCTGCGAATTCGCGTTCGGGGGATCGTTGTCCCGGTCCCTTCTTGGCGGCGCATAAGCCGATTACTCATCATCTGTCCCCCTGAGGCGCCTTGGCTTTGCTAGGCCTTACGGACGAAGCTCGTTCTTGGTTCTTGCGACGGGCGCCCGCTTTGAGATTCGGGTTGCGCTGGCGAAGCCTGCGTCTACTCGGGGCGGGCGTTCATCGGGTGTTGAGAATGACCGACCGCCAAGCTACGCCCAGGACCCCCGCCCCCGCATCCGGGGGGCACCTAAACCTGGCTCATGCGTTCACTGTCTCTCAAAAGATCTGCCGAACGGATTGTGGACGGCGATTCGGATCGCGCCACGCCGGCAAACCAGAGCGCAGCACCACCAGGGCGCGCAGGACGCGCTCCGGTGCACCCTGCGTCGCCGAAGCGGTGGCCCAGCCAGCTTGTGGTCTGAGGTGAAAGCAGTCGCGCGGCGTGCGTCGTTCGCTGTCGGGCTGGTGACCGGCGGCCCAGGCCTACACCTCCCGGGCCTGGCGCGGCCTAGTCGGGAGCGCCGGCCAGCGTGGGCAGTACGTCGCCGAGCGCGGCGTCGACTTTGATGTCGGCGAGCGGGTCGCCACGAGTCGCGCCCCGGTTGACGATCGCTACCGGGATCCGCGCCTGCTGAGCCCGGTGCACGAACCGCAGCCCTGACATCACCGTTAGCGAGGACCCGAGCACGAGCAGAGAGACCGAGCCGTCGAGGAGCTCAAAGCACCCCTGCACCCGGGATCGCGGCACGTTCTCGCCGAAGAACACAACGTCGGGCTTGAGCATGTCGGCCCCGCAGCACTCACAGCCAACGAGCCGGAACCGCGCGACCTGCTGTTCGGCGAGTTCAGCGTCTCCGTCAGGGTTGCCGGCTGCGCCCTCGTCCCAGTCCAGATCGGGGTTGGCGGCACGCAGCCGCTGATCAAGCACCTCGCGGGTGCTGCGCGCGCCGCACTCCAGGCACACGACACGGCCGAGCGCTCCATGCAACTCCACGACGTCTCGGGCGCCGGCGGCCTGATGCAGCCCGTCGACGTTCTGCGTGATGATCCCGCGCAGCACGCCCGCCTGCTGAAGCGCGGCTACCGCCCGGTGCCCGGCGTTGGGCCGCGCGGCGACGATCCGCCGCCAGCCGATGTGAGCGCGGGCCCAGTAGCGCTGACGAGCCTCCGGCGAGCCGCGGAACTCAGCGATCGTCATCGGCAGCCGGGCGCGCAGCGCGCCGCTCGGACCGCGATAGTCCGGAATTCCCGACTCCGTCGACAGGCCCGCGCCCGAAAGCACGCACACACCGCCGCGATCAACAAGCTCACCAAGCCGGCCCGTCACGACGCCATCCATCGGCTCAGTATGCCCGCGAGCCCCCGGCAGGCGCAAAGGGTGACGACTCCGACGCACCGGGGCCCCGTACCAGCAGGACCCGCCCCAGCGCGCACCCCGCACGTCACGACGGTCGTGCCTCGTCGTCCCACCGGCAGCCGGCCGGCTCTGCTTCCGAGAACAGGGACAGCGGGACCCTCGCTGAGCAGAGCCCGCAATGTCGCCGGTCGGATCGTCGATCAGTGCCGGCACCGGGTGTGAACGCGATCGCCGCGCTGGGTGGTGCCGGTGTGTGAGCGGGGGTAGTCTCGAGACCGCTGTTAGATCGGCGACGACGCCGGTGGTTGGCCACGGTTGGGTTGGCCCGGTCGGAACCGCTGAGGATCGATCCACCTGAAGGTCCGAGCCTGACGAGGTGTTTGCCGAGGGCCTCATAAGCTCGGTGGCGTGAGGAAAGCGCCCGTGTACGACGAGCTGACGCTGCTCGACGAGCATCGCCTGAGAGGCCGGAAGTTCGACGCGGTTGCGTACGGGCGCGCGCGGAAGCGGTTGGAGCGGCGCGAGGCGGCGGTTCCGTCCTCGATCGTGTATCCCGGTGAGCTGCCGATCGGCGCTCGCCGCGACGAGCTGCTCGCGGCGATCCGCGACAACCAGGTGGTGATCGTCGCCGGCGAAACGGGGTCCGGGAAGTCGACGCAGCTGCCTAAGATGTGCCTCGAGCTGGGGCGGGGCGTGCGTGGGGCGATCGCGCATACGCAGCCGCGGCGGCTGGCGGCGCGGACGATCGCCGAGCGAATCGCGGACGAGCTCCGTGTCCCGTTGGGTGCGGCGGTCGGGTATGCGGTGCGTTTCAACGATCGCTCGAGCGCGGACACGCTGCTCCGAGTGATGACTGACGGGCTGCTGCTGGCCGAGATCGCCCGCGACCGGCTGCTGCGTCGTTACGACACGGTGATCGTCGACGAGGCGCACGAGCGGAGCCTGAACATCGATTTCCTGCTCGGTTATCTGAAGTCGATCCTCCCGAAACGGCCGGACCTGAAGGTCATCATCACGAGCGCGACGATCGACGTCGAGCGCGTCTCGGAGCACTTTGGCGGGGCGCCGGTCGTCGAGGTGAGCGGACGGATCTATCCGGTCGAGGTCCGTTATCGACCGCTTGGCGAGGACGCCGACGAGATCGACGCGATCGGTGACGCGGTGCAGGAGCTGCAGACGGCCGGTCGTGGGGACGTGCTGGTGTTCCTCTCGGGTGAGCGCGAGATTCGCGACGCCGCCGACGCGCTGCGCGGGCGCCTGGGCGCCGAGGCCGAGATCCTGCCGTTGTTCGCTCGCCTGAGCAGCGGCGAGCAGCAGCGCGTGTTTCGGCCGGGAAACGGCAGCCGCGTCGTGCTTGCGACCAACGTTGCCGAGACGTCGCTGACCGTCCCGGGCGTCCGCTCGGTCGTCGATGTCGGCACCGCGCGCGTCTCCCGCTACAGCGCGCGGTTGAAGGTCCAGCGGCTCCCGATCGAGCCGGTGTCGCAGGCGAGCGCGGATCAGCGGAAAGGCCGCTGCGGCCGGACCTCGGACGGCATCTGCATTCGACTCTACTCCGAGGAGGAGTTCGCCGAGCGCCCCCGCTTCACCGACCCTGAGATCCGCCGGACGAACCTCGGCTCGGTGATCCTTCAGATGGCCGCGCTGGGGCTCGGGGACATCGAGGCGTTCCCGTTTCTCGAGCCGCCCGACCGCCGCCAGATCGCCGACGGCGTCAACCTGCTGATCGAGCTCGGCGCGCTGACCGCGGACCGGCGCCTGACCCCTCTGGGGCGCCGGCTGGCCCGGCTGCCGGTCGATCCGCGGATGGGGCGGATGGTGCTGGAGGCCGATCGTCTGGGCTGCGCGGAGGAGGTGGTCGTGATCGCTGCTGCGCTGTCGATCCAGGACCCGCGCGAGCGGCCGTTCGAGGAGCGGGCCCAGGCCGACGCCTCCCACGCCCGGTTCGCGGACGAGGACTCCGACTTCCTCGCCTACCTAAACCTCTGGCGCTACCTCGAGCGCCAAGCGGACGCCCTTTCGCGCAGCCAGTTCCGCAAGACGCTCAAGGGCGAGTACATCCACTACCTGCGCGTCCGCGAGTGGCAGGACCTCGTTGAGCGGCTGCGCGCGGCGGCGCGCGAAGTCGACGTCCACTTCGAACACGGTCGGACCACCGAGCGACGCGATATCGGCGTCGCGCTGTTGAGCGGCCTCCTTTCTCACATCGGCCTGCGCGACAAGGCTCGTGGTGACTACACCGGCGCCCGCGGTGCACGCTTCGCGATCTTCCCGGGCAGCGGCCTGGCAAAGAGGTCGCCCGACTGGATCGTGGCCGCGGAGCTGCTCGAGACGTCGCGGCTGTGGGGGGTGACGGTGGCTCGCATTGACCGCCGCTGGATCGAGCCGCTGGCGGGCAGCCTCGTCCGCCGTGAGATCTCCGAGCCACGTTGGGACGAGCACCGCGCGGGCGTCGTCGCGACCGAGCGCGTGACGCTCTACGGTCTGGCGATCGTCACCGGCCGTCGGGTCGACTACGGTCGCGTCGACCCCGTGTTGTCTCGTGAGCTGTTCATCCGCCGCGCGCTGGTCGACGGAGAGTGGGACGCGGGCCACGAGTTCCTCGCCGATAACCGGCGCCGCGTGGCCGAGGTCGAGGCGCTCGAGGAGCGCTCGCGTCAGCGCGGACTGCTTGCTTCCGATGAGGTGCTTCACGACTTCTTCGCGGCTCGCATCCCCGAGGACGTCGTTTCCGGGCGCCACTTCGACCGCTGGTGGCGTGACGCCCGCCGTGCGGACCCCGACCGCCTCACGTATCCGCGCGCCCTACTGCAGGCGGGCGCCGCGGATGACGATGGCCGACCATCGACCTGGAAGCAGGGCGATCTCGAGCTACGGCTCACGTATCGTTTCGAGCCGGGCGCGCCCGACGACGGTGTGACCGTCCACGTCCGGCTCGTGGTGCTCGGCACGGTGCGCGATGTCGGCTTCGATTGGCTCGTGCCGGCGCTCCGCGAGGAGCTCGTGACGACGCTGATTCGCGGGTTACCAAAGGAGCAACGGCGGTTGCTCGTCCCGGCGCCGGAGGTAGCGAAGTTGGTCGTCGAGGCCCTGCGGCCTCGCGAAGGCCGGATCGTCGACCAGGTCGCCGAGCAGCTGGGACGTCTGCGTGGCGTGCGCGTGACCGGCGAGGGCATCGACACGACCAAGCTGCCGCCGCACCTGCGCCTGACCTTCAGCATCGAGGACGACCGCGGCGTGGTCCTCGCCAGCGGGGACAACCTCACCGAGGTGCGTGACCGGCTGCGACCGCAACTGCGCGCCGAGTTGACCGCGGCCACGGCCGGCCTCGAGCGGACGGGCCTGACCGACTGGCCGGGGGAAGACACGCTGCCGGAGGTCGTGACGCTGCCTGGCACCGGTGGCGCCGTACGCGGCTATCCAGCGCTCGTCGACGAGGGCGAGACCGCGGGCGTGCGCGTCATGGAGACGCCCGCAGCGGCCGCCATCTCGATGAGGGCCGGGACGCTGCGGCTTCTCGCCCTGACGGTCTCGACGCGCGCCCGATCAGCGGCCGACCGGCTCGAGAACCCCGCCAAGCTGACCCTCGCCACCTCAGGCAACCTCGACGCGCTGCTCGGCGACGTGACCCGCGCGGCACTCGCCGCCCTGCTCGACGAGGCCGGCGGTCCGGTGCGCGAGGACGCCGCCTGGACCCGGCTGCGGTCCCGCGTCGTGACCGAGATCGATGACTCGGTTCGCCGGGCCTTGACCGCCACCGTGGATGTTCTGGCAGCGGCTTCCGAGGCGCGGCAAGCGCTCGCGGGGCCGCCCAGCGAGGCGCTGCGCCCGGCCCGGCTCGACGTCGCCGCGCAAATCGGCCGGCTCACCCACGACGGATTCGTCTCCGCATCAGGACTCGAACGGCTGCCGGACCTCGCGCGCTATCTGCGGGCGGCGACGTACCGGGTACGACGGATCGCCGACAACGTCTCGGTCGACCGCGAGCGCATGGCGACGATCCACCAGCTCGAGGCCGACATCCGGGCGGCGCCTCCCGGCCCGGCCCGCGAGAAGGCACGCTGGCTGCTGGAGGAGCTGCGCGTGTCGTACTTCGCCCAACCGCTCGGCGTGCGCGGCCCAGTATCGGCCAAACGGGTCAGAACAATCCTCAACCAATACGCATAACCCTCGCGCTCTAGAGAACGAGATCCTTCACCTTCCACCAGCGCTCACACCCCTCAGGCAGAACCGCAAGCGCGTCGGCCACAGCGAGGAATCGGAAGCAATCCGGCCGATCCACATGTCGCCAAGGAGTGGTGAGCTCGGGCGCTTCGCGCCGGATGAATGCGATCGTGCGCACCGGCCTTTGCGAACCGCGGTTGTCGCCGGAACCACGGCGCGCCTGACAGTGTGCAGAGTCGCGACGTGCGTGTGCAAGCTTCGGCGGAATCGGCGACGTCTGCTGGCTAGAGCCTCTAGACGAGGGCGTACGGCGCCCTGGGTTCTGCTGACACCCGGTGTTCGCGCTCCGCCTCGGCGGCAGTACTGCTCGTTGTCATGGTGGAGTGCGAGGACCTACCCGGAGATCGTTGGGCGCCCGCGACCGGTGACGTATCGCCGTGAGCGGGGCGTGGGTAGTCGGGCGGTCGCGACCTTCCCACTAAGGCGTGTCGCAGTCAGAGGTTGGGTATTGAGCTATCCGGTGGCGCCGTCGAGTGCGGCCTGTGGCGCGTGGGCGAGCATGGTGTGTCCTGTCGTGGGTCGGCGTACGCCGGGCGGAGACGGCGCGAACGACGTGCGCGCCGTCTCCGTGGGGTTTGTCTAGCGCAGGGATCGGAACGCGGCGCGCACCTCCTCGGAGAAGAGCTGGGGCTGCTCCCACGCGGCGAAGTGGCCACCCTTGTCGACCTCGTTGAAGTAGACGACGTTCGGGTAGGACGCCTCGACCCAGCTGCGCGGCGACCGCCAGATCTCGCCCGGGAACGTCGTGAAGCCGAACGGGATCGACGACGCCGGCAGAGGCTCCTGGCCGGCGGCGGGCGCGTCTGGCCCGTAGGCCTCCCAGTACGACCGCGCTGCCGAAGCGCCGGTGCCGGTCAGCCAGTAGGTCGTGATGTTGTCGAGGATGTGGTCGCGGGTGAGGTTGCCCGACGGCTTGTCGTCGGTGAAGGCGCGCGCGATCTTGTAGTAGGCGTCCGTGTCGTGGTCCACCATCCACGCCGCGAGTGCGACGGGGGAGTCCAGCAGCGCGTAGCCGATCGTCTGGGGCCGGGTGGACTGTTCCACGAAGTAACCGTTGCCACTCGTCCCGAACGTCTTGATCGCGGCGAGCGCCGCCTTTTCCTGCTCGGTGTCCGCCGGCAGGGCCGCCGGGTTGTTCAGCGCAGGCACGAGCAGGTTCGTGTGGACGCCGATCAGGCCCTCAGGCGCCTGGCGGCTCATCGCGTCGGTGACGCCGGCGCCCACGTCTCCGCCCTGGGCCACATAGCTGGCATAGCCGAGACGGCGCATCAGCTCCGCCCAGGCGCCCGCTATGCGGCCGACGTCCCAGCCGACCTCGGCCGGCTCGACCGAGAAGCCGTAACCGGGCACGGACGGCAGCACGAGGTCGAACGCGTCCTCCGCGCGCCCGCCATGCTCGGTCGGATCGGTGAGCGGGCCGATGACGTCGAGCAGCTCGATCACCGAGCCCGGCCAGCCGTGGGTCATGATCAGCGGCAACGCGTCCTCGTGCGGCGACTTGACGTGGATGAAGTGGATGTCCACCCCGTCGATCTCGGTCGTGAACTGCGGCAGCGCATTCAGTTTCGCCTCGCAGGCGCGCCAATCATGCTCCGTCGCCCAATACCGAGCGAGCTCCCGGATCATTGCCGACTGCACGCCCTGCGAGCGATCTGCGACCAGCTCCGTGCTGGGGAACCGGGTCGCGGCGACGCGTCGACGGAGGTCGACGAGGTCGGCTTCGGGGAAACTGACCCGGAACGGCCGGATCGCGGTGTCGGCCTGGATTGCGTCAATGGGGGTTGTCGTTGTCGACATGTGATGCTCCTTATTGGATGAGTGTCGGCGTCGATCGACGCCGCTTGCTTGGTGCACGGGCTTGTGGCAACCACGGTGGAATGGTTCGCCGCCGAAAGCACGAGCGTGTTCTCCGGCGGCATTTAGGTCGCCGTTGTCATGTCTCTGTCTTATGCCTAGGGTGTTAACTCATTCACTGCGAACCGGGCCGCTCGCACGCGGCCCGCGAACGTAAGAGCGGGCTCGGTGGCGGAACCGAGGTTGGCCCCGCCGCCGTGTCGACACGAGGCCAGCGTGCCCGGCGGTCATCCGGCGTGCGGTGTGACGGCCGTGAGCGCCGTCAGGATGACCTCCGTCACGGCGTCGGGCTGCGAGATCATGATCACGTGGGAACCGTCGATCTCCGTGATCGTCGCTCCGGCTCGCTGGGCCATCGACCTCACGACGTCGGCTCCGGCGGCCTTGTCGCCTGTGCCCACTGCGGCCCAGGTCGGCAGGTCTGTCCACGCCACGTGCATGGTTTCTTCGACGAGTGCCCCGGCAGCGATTGGCCGCTGAGACAGTCCGTACACGTCGGACTCCAGTTGAGGCAGGTCGGCCGTGAACACGTCTCGGAACTTGGCGGGGTCGATGATCAGCTCCGTAGCTGTGTCGCCGTTGTGTCCGGTGGGAAACTGACTTTCCAGGACTGCGGTTGTGAGAACGCTGTCGGTGGACCTGCCGACGATTCCAGCAAGGGTCTCGCCCTTGTCGGGCGCGAAGGCGGCGACGTAGACGAGCCCGACGACGTTGGTGGTCTGCGGGACGGCGTTGGTGATGATCATCCCCCCGTAGGAATGGCCGACCGCGAGCACGTCCCCGTCGATCTGGTTGATCGCGCTTGCGACATAGGCGGCGTCAGAACTGACGCCACGTAGCGGGTTGACGATCGCGCGCACCGGCACCCCGGCTTGGACGAGACGCTGGGTGACGGGCGCCCAGCTAGCGGCGTCGGCGAACGCTCCGTGGACAAGGACGACGGTGGGGCCTTCAGCGTAGTTTGGGCTCATGGTTCCTCGCTTTGGTGACACGACGGTGTATGGCACTGGACATTCAAACCGGGTGAGATATTTCGCTAACCCGAGATCCGTTTGGTTACGATCTGGTCGGGATCACCTCGCGGTTGGTGACTTTCGACACACTACTCACGTGACAGGCAAGGTCAAGGGGCGCCGGATGTGAGTGTTACCAAGTCCCTCCGCCGGCGTGGACGTTTCGCCTAGATATTCCACCAGCCCGCAGTGGGGCGTTGGAGAATCCTCCAGAAATGGCCAACAGGCTGATGCGGTGCCCGCTTTGGTGAAACACACAAGCGAGTGGACCGCGGTTGGCGCAACCCACATGTGGACTTATGCGGGAGAGCGACTACCGTCGATGTTGCTGGTGCTTGAAGCGGATGCGGAGAGCTCAGGACCCGGGCATGACAGCCAAAGGAGCAAGTGACAATGATTGATGTACCGCAGACCGTCGCGACTGCGGCCGCGGCCCAGCCCCGAGACAGCGTCGTCCCAACCCGTGTCATCGCACGGGGGAGCGGCCCCGCCGGCATCCGCCCGGGGCGATGGGCTGCCCGGCTCCCGAGGCGCCGGCACGCGCGGACATGGACCAGCCGGGTTGCGTCTGCCACGATGGCGTGGATGCCAGAGCCGAAGGGACCCGGGCAAACCGCCCCTGGCGGTGACGGAGTCTGGAGCGAGACGCTGCGAATCGGGCTGCTCGGCGCGCTTACCGGGCCGCTCGCACCGATCGAGCAGTCAATTCACGACGCATCGCTGCTGGCAATCGACGAGGTCAACGCCGCCGGCGGGGTCGCTGGGCGTCAGCTTGAGGCGGTGAGCGCCGACTACGCCTCCGATACCACCCGGGCAACGTTTGAGGCCACGCGATTGCTTCGCGACGAGGGCATCAGACTCTTGGCGGGCGGATACACGTCGGCCAGCCGCGTCGCGATCCAGCCCGCGCTTCACAAGCACAACGGCTTGCTGCTGTACCCGACGTATTACGAGGGGCTTGAAAGCGATCCGCGGACGCTGTACGCGGGCGCGGTACCAAACCAGTTCCTGACGCCATTCCTGGAATGGGTGTTGAAGCACTTGGGCGACCGGGTCGCGCTTATCGGCTCGGACTACATCTATCCCCGGGCCGCCGGCGCGATCGCTAAGCGGCTGGTCACCGACCACCGCGGGACGGTCCTGTCGGATCGCTACGTGCCGCTCGGGCAGACCGATTTCGGCGAAGTGATCGCCGAGATCGCCCGCCTGCAGCCGTCGGTGGTGATCTCAAATCTCGTGGGCAACGACTCCGTCCCCGCCTTCTATCGCGAATACCGCGCGGCCGGGCTGCGGGCGGACTCGGTTCCGATCGCGGCGACGGTCACCACCGAGCTTGACCTACGAACCATGGGACCGATCGTTGGGGCAGGCCACTACATGACGGGAAGCTATTTCAGCACGATCGATGGGCCTGCCAACCGCGCGTTCCTGGAGGGGTTGCGCCGCCGAACGGCGGTGGAACCGTCGGCCCACGCTGCCCAGGTTGGGGCATACAACGCCATCCACCTGCTTGCGGCGGCGGCCGAGCGAGTCACGGACCCGGACTCGACTGAGGCGTGGCTGTCGGCGCTTCCGGGCACCGCGTTCGCGGGCAGCCCCGAGGAGCACCCCATCATCGTTGGCGCCGACCTGCACACCTCCCACCCGGCGCACATCGGCCGCGCCGATGAGCACGGTCGCTTCGAAATCATCAAGTCGTGGCCCGCGTCTGCCCCCGAGCCGTATCCGGCGCTTCTGCTCGACGCAACGGGCTTGACCGACGACAACGTATCGGCGGCGGCTCCGAGCGGGTGAGGATGCAGCCCTCCGACACGATTGAACTGGCGCAGAGCACGGATGTCGAAACGGCTCTGGGGGCGGTCGCCGCAGAGATCGGCGGCGACGTCCACCTCGTTACGGGCAGCGGCGCGCTTCCGGCTCCAGGGGCGGTACCGTTCGCGGACGAGCTGGTCGATGCGCTCTCCGACCGGCTGCTGTCGCTTCGTGAGCCAGGTGAGATCGGCCTTGCCGACGGTCGAGTGGTCGTGGCCGTGCCGGTCGTCGTCACCGCCGAGCGCCCGGGCCCATCCCGTCTGGTGGCCGTGACCGCGGACTCAGTCCCGCGCGGCGACACGGTGCGCTCTCTCATGCGCGGGGCCGAGGTGATCGCTGGCCATCAGCGCGGACAGCGGTTGGTCCGGCTGACGAGGCGGCCCATGGCGGCCGAGATGTTGCGGCGGACGCTGTCCGGCGAGGCGAGCAGCGATGAACTTGCGGCGTGGGCGCGGGGGATGGGGATCGCGCCCCGCGGGCACGTCGCGTGCGTCGTCATCCGGATCCCGTCCGGCCGTGTCAACGATCTTCACGACGCCGCCGATGCGCTGGAGGACGCGGCCGAGATCAATGAACTGAAGGCGCTTGTCGCGATCGAGGAGGAGGGCGAGGTAATCGCGTTCCTGTTCCCCGACACTCCCGGCGAGCGATCATCGCGAATGGTCGCATCGGTGGAACGAGCCGCTGCGCCGCTCATTGGCCGCTCCGCGGGCGCGCTCGGGCGCACCTCGGTGATCGCCCACGGAATGCCAGACCTCGCTCGCGCCGTGCACGACGCCAGACGGATGTGCGAGCTCAACGCCCTGCGCCGTCTCCCGATCGGCTCCGTCGACTCTGGCCCGAGGGTGCCGCTGAGCGCTTCGCTGTTGCTCGAGCACCAGCAGGCAGTGTCGATTCTGCATGCGACCGTTCTGCTGCCGCTAGAAGCCTACGACGCCGAGCACGCAACCGATCTCGTCGCGACCCTCGACGCGTTTCTGTCGGCGTGCGGCCATTGGAGCGTCGCCGCCAACAAGCTCGGGGTCCACGTCAACACCCTGCGCTACCGACTCGCACGCATCGAGAAGCACACCGGACGCGACCTTGACTCGATGGCTGACCGAGCCGACTTCTACCTCGCTTTGCGTACCCGCGCAATCGCCCCACCGCATCTCTAATCGAAACGCCGTCGTCAACGACCCGTGCCGTGTCTCAGCTCGGCGCTCATCGGAGGATCGCATAGGTGAGCAACCGACCCGGCTATTCGCCAGGCCTGCGCGCCGTAGAACGCGGACGAACTGCCCGCGCTGAGAGCCAGCGTCCCCCCGTCCCCGACGCCTCGGCCTCCGTACGCGACATCGGCGGAAAGCACGCGTCCTTCGGCGCACGATCGCAAATCGCCGGCCGCCGGAGTCGGGCGCATGAATGCATCGGCGACGATCCGCCGGTTTGCCGCGCCTTCCTCGTCGCCGTAGGCGGGGCGTGAGTGGAGGTGCTCAGGACCTGCATGTGGGGTGCAGAGTCTGTGAGGTCCGATCTTGGCGAGATCAGCGCCGGGGGGTGTTCGGTGTCTGGTCGTTCGCTCGTGCTGCTGTTGGTCGTGCGCGGGGAGCGGCAGTCAAATCGAGAGTGCCGTTGAGGCGACGGACGAGAGGTCTCGCTAGCGAGTACAGCCGACTCCGGATCTGGCCACCGACTCCAGATCCGGTCAGCTCGCTGACGACGGGATATATGCTCCGGGGGGTTAGGACGGTCTGTTCGGAGGAGGGAGAGTTCATGGCGGTCACCGGCGCTGGTGTGAAGGAGGCGGTCGGCCCGCGTCCGGCGGACGACGGCCGGTTGGCGCGAGGGGTCCTGAACGACGTTGATATCGCGGCCCTGACGTTGGCCGACATGGCGCCGGCGATGAGTTTCTACTTCTCGTTCGCGACGATCGTGGCCGCCGCCGGGATCGCCGCGCCGTTGACGGTGGTCGCGGGGATGATCGCGATCGCTTTGCTGGGCAACACGATCAGCCAGTTCTCGCGCTCGCGGCCGTCGACCGGCTCGTTCGTGACGTTCATCGGAAGGGCGTTCGGTGGCTATAGCGCGGTGGTGACGGCGGTGGTGCTGTGCGTGGGATATATCATCGCGGTCGCCGCGGTGGTGGTGATCTCCGGCGGTCTGCTCGAGACGATCCTGAAGCATTACCTGAGCATCACCGTCCCGTGGCAGGTGAGCAGCGCGGTGCTGTCAATCGCCGCGTTTGCGCTGATCGTGACCGGGGCCAAGCCGTCGACCAGGGTCGCGGCCGGCCTGTTCGCGTTCCAGGTCACGCTGCTGATGGTGGTCGCGATCGCGGTGTTGATCCAGCACTCCGGCCATCTCAACGCATCGCCGTTTGATCCGTCTAACCTGCATCGCGGGTTCTCGGGCCTGGCGCTGGGGTTCCCGCTCGCGATCTATCTGTTCGTGGGCTGGGAGAACTCGGCCGCGCTTGCCGAGGAGCACCGCGACCCGCGCAGGGGCGTCACACGAGCCGTGTTCTCGAGCATCGCCGTCGTCGGCGCACTCTACGTGTTTCTCTCCTACGCGACGGTGGTCGGCTTTAGCTACAACGCCGCGGCGCTGACCGCCGCGTCGGTTCCGTTCCTCACGGTCGCCGGTGGGGTTTCCAGCGGACTGTTGTTCGTCGCGTACCTGGCGGGCTTTACCTCGATCTGCTCCTGCCTGATCGCGGCCACTAACTCGCAGGCGAGAATCATCTTTAACTCCGGCCGTGAGGGGCTGCTGCCGCCGGTCGTCGCGCGATTGACCCGCACCCGCCGCACACCGTGGGTGGCGTTCTTGGTGTATCTCGTGCTGGCCCTGGGGCTATGCTACGTATTCGGTTGGAACACGCCGCCGGTCGACTTCTTCGGCGAGATCGCGACGCTGGGCACGATTCTGATCGCGCTCACCTACCTGGCCGCCAACCTGGCGCTACCGGTCTACTACCGCCGTTTCGAGCGTCAGAGCTTCTCGGTTGTTAAGCACCTGGTGCTGCCGCTCCTGGGCGCGGCGGCGATCGGCTACCCGCTCTATGAGCTGATCAAGCCGGGACAGCCCGCACCGTATGACCACTACCCCGCGATCGCGGCCGGCGTCGTGGTTGCGGCGCTGATCTGGGGCGCGATCGTCTACGCCCGCGACCGAACGATCGGAGAACGAGTCGGCTCGATCGTCGCCGACGCCGACTGACGGCATCACTGCGCCGGTCCGAGCCATCCCAGGGCGCCTCCACCCCGCGCTCCAACGCTGAGCGTGCTCCACCCGAGCTAGTCGGTCAAGTCGAACCGGCAGTCACGACGCAGCCGCTGTCTGGGCCACGAAGCAAGTGCCGATCAACCAGGCGAGCTGCACAGCGTAGATGGCCGATCGTAAGCGAGCCTCATCGCGGGCCCCGCAACCGGCAACTGGCGCGATCCGGGGTCCGCGGGGAAGGAAGTGGCTGGCCGGATCTGTCCGACACCGGTCGCGTTGACCGGCGGCCTGAGCATCCACGTCGTGGCTCCTTAGGTCAGAGAGGAGCAGCGCGTTGGGCGACCTCCCGCCACGCGTGATGAGATCTCGAGCTTCGGGCCGCCTCTCGCTCCGCCGTCTCGAACCGGCAGCCGCGGGCGCGCCCCATGGCCCGCTCGTAGCAGTCCCTCGTCGTCCAACCGGGAACAGATTCGAGGGCTCGGTCGGGGCGCCTGCTCCGTCTATGAGAGCGACAGCGCCGGACCGCTTGCTGACCGGCGCGAGTCAGACGATCGGCAAGCGCCTCGTGGCCGTACCGTCAGCGCCGGCGTCGTGCCCGCGTTCACGCCAAAGCGCAACGGAGGCGATCGGCAACGGAGCCCGGACTGCCGACGACGCGGCGCGTCTCGAGATTGGCGAAACTCAGGGCTGGCGAGCTGTCCGGGGCGAAGACCTGCTTCGCTATCGGCGCGGTAAGGGTGCCGCTCTACCCCGAAACGGGGTCACGTCTGGCCCCGTCGTGATGCTCGGCCACCGTCCACCGTTTGAGCAGATGCTTCCCAGCCCTCGCGCCCGGGCAGTCGCAACGCATTTCGCACGGAATACTTTGAGCCTGTGGCGGTCGACGACGATGACCTGGGTGCTCCGCTCCTGCGGACGAAGCTCGTTGTCCCCAGCTCTCCTCGCCTCGTAGTCCGTGAAAGTCTGATCGACGCAATCTCTGGGGGCCTGCTGCGACCGCTTACGCTGGTCTACGGTCCCGCTGGTAGCGGAAAGACGATGCTCGTGGCGCAGTGGGGGGCGTCCGTAAGGGAAGAGCGTCCGGTCGCCTGGCTCTGGTTGGAGGCGGTCGATAACGATCCCGCGAGGTTCTGGATGTACGTCATCGAGGCCATGCGCTCCGTGGCGCCCGGGATCGGAGAAGCGTCGCTGGCGATGCTGCGTGCGCCGGGCGTCAACCTCGCTGCGGAGGCTCTCCCGGCGCTGATCAACGAACTCGCCGGCATCTCGGAGCGGCTCGTCCTTGTGCTGGACGACTATCACGCGATCGAAGACGAGCGGATCCACGAAGGCATGGCTTCGCTCGTCGAGCATTTGCCGACCACGCTGCGCATCGTGATGACGTCGCGTGTTGAGCCGCCGCTCCGGATCGCGACGCTTCGCGCGCGGGCCCAGCTCAGTGAGATCGACGCGGGGCAGCTGCGCTTCTCACTTTCGGAAGCGGAGTCGATGCTCAATGACGTGCATGGGCTCGACCTGACCCCCGAGACTGTCAAACGCTTGCACGAGCGCACCGAGGGCTGGGCAGCCGGCCTGTATCTGGCCGTTCTATCGATGCGGGGGCGAGAGGATACGGGCGACTTCGTGGAGTCCATCACTGGTAGCGATCGACGGGTGGTCGATTATCTCGCGGCCGAGGTGCTCGGTGGGCAGACCGTGGCAGAGCTGGACTTCCTGCTTTACACGAGCGTGCTCGACAAGTTCTGCGCGGCTCTGTGCCACGCCGTCACGGGCGCGCCCGACAGTCGGGCGATGCTCGACCGGATCGAGCGCGCGAACTACTTCCTGATCCCGCTCGACCCAAGGCATGAGTGGTACCGCTACCACCACCTGTTCGGAGAGTTGCTGCGACACGAGCTCGAGCGCAGACAGCCGGGACGCACGACTGATCTCCACCGTCTGGCCGGTCGTTGGTTTCTTGATGCCGGGATGGTGTCCGAGGCGATCGGACACCTGACGGCGGCTAGGGAGCTCGACGCGGCTTCCGAGTTGATCGACGCTCACTGGCTGGCGTTCACGAACGCCGGGCAGCGGGAATCGGTCGCGCGGTGGATGGACCAGCTCCCCCGCGGCTACATCGTGAGCGACGGCCGCTTGTGTCTCGTCCAGGCGAGGACCGCGCTAACGGTGGGCGAGCGTGATGAGGTCCTGCGGTGGGTTGATCTGGCCGCGCAGGCGCCGACAAACAACCCGGGTGATGACGCGGAGTTGGGGGAGGAAGTAACCGTCGTTCGTGCCGCGGCATGGCAGTTGCTCGGGGACATGCGCCAGGCTGAGCAGCTGGCCGGACGACTCGCGCCTCTAGATGGGAGTTCCATTTGGCACTCGCTCGCGGCGTGTGTGTTGGGCACCTCAGCGCGATTCTTCGACGCCAACGACGACGCCCAAGTGCTGTTCGACACGGCGTTGAAGCTCGGCGGCTCTAGGAACTTCATCGTGTCGATGCTCTCGCTCGGCCGGCTCGCGCTCATCGCCGCCGATCGCGGGGACTGGCGAGGATGCCGCGCCAAGATCGAGGCCGGGTTCGCTGTGGCCCGCGCAAATGGTCTGGAGGAATACTGGATCTGCACCTCGGCCCACGTCGCACGCGGGCGGCTGCTCCGTCACGACCGCCGGCCGACGGAGGCAGGCGGCGAGCTGGAGCGCGCGGTCAGCCTCGCTCGGAGAGGCGCCGGCCTCGTCGAGTGGTCGTACGCACTGACGACCCTCGCCGAGCTGCGCTGTGAGCTGGGCGATCGCCGCGCCGCACGCGAGCTGGTGCTCGAAGCGCGTGAGCTGCTCTCACGCGCTCCTGAGCCCGGCACGCTCGCACTGCGACTGGTTGGGCAGTTAGAAAGCGCGCTGCGACTTGTAGTCGATGTATCCGGCGCGAGGCCAGTCGTCACCGACGAGCTGACAGCGCGGGAGCAGACGGTGCTCGGCCTTCTCCCAACGGGCCTGTCGGCCAGGGAGATCGCAGACGAGCTGGGCATCTCCCGCGACACCGTCAAGACGCACACCAAGCGCATCTACCAAAAGCTGGGTGTGTCCAGCAGACGCAGCGCGGTCGCGCGCGGGCGAGAGTTGGGACTGCTCTAGCCGCTCGTCGTCGCCCCGAGGTCACCGTGATCGGGGTGATGGGAGCTCACCCCAGGCGGTCGCATCCTCGTGGCATGGCAAGCCCGTCATCGAAGCTCGGCGTCATCTCGGCCGACGGGGCCGGGGTCCTCCGTCCAAGAAGCGCGGGTCTGGCTGCGTGACGGTCCTGGCGACCTGCGCGATGTTGTACGGCACCGCTGGGTCGTTCTCGTCCCATCTTCAGGCAGCCGCTCTTGTGCGCGCGGGCTCGGCACGGGAGATCTCGATCCCGTTCATCGCCACCTTGACGGGCGGTCACGCAATCTGGCTGGCTTTCGTGGCCGACTCGGTGGGTCTCTGGTGCGGCCTGGTGACCTGGATCACCGCCGTCCGCCTCGGCCGACGCCACCTTCCGCGTGAGCCGATTCCCGACCCCCGCGTGAGGGACTGCTCGAGCCGCGCGCCGCCCTCACACCGGGGTGACGGTGGTCGGGGTGATGTCAGCTACCCCCAGGCGGCCACATCCTCATGACCCGACACGAACGCGACGCTCGAAGGAGTCGAACTGAGCCATGCAAGCCAATGACCGCCTGGGAATATCCACCACCGTGGGTCCCGCGCTCGAGCGCAACCCGCGTTTTCGCCGCCGAACGCGGGCACGAAGGCGCGGTCGTGTTTCCGAGGTTGGGCCTGTGCGTGATCACGTGCGTGGACCCGCGCGTCGACCCTGCCCACTTTCTCGGCCTCTCCCTCGGCGACGCCCTCGTCCTCCGCAACGTGGCGGTCGCGTGACTCCGGAGGTGATCAACGACGTGGCGTTCCTTGGCCAGATCGCCGAGAACGTCCTGCCGGACGGCCGGCTGTTCGAGGTCGTGGTCATCCACCACACGCAGTGCGGAAGCGGAGCGCTTGCCGACGCTAGGTTCCGTCGCCGCTACGCCAAGCGCGTCGGCGCCGACGAGACGACCCTGCGGGAGCACGCGATTCTCGACCCCGCAGCGACCGTAAAGCGCGATGTCGAGCGCCTCCACACGGCTCGCGCGATCCCGGAGCGCGTAGCCGTGTCCGGGCATGTCTACGACGTCATCACCGGCTTGGTGGAAACGGTCCTTCCCGCCCACAGCTCAGCAGCTCGAACCGGTTGAACAAACCCAATCCCCGCAAGGAGACGAAACCATGACAACCATCGTTACTCCCGACATCAAGCAAGCCCACCCCGAAGGGCAAGAGTGGCCGATCCTTGCTCCGGACCTCGCTGATACGCCGCGCGAAGACCGCGCGGGTTGGTTCGATCCGACGCAGGGACGGACGATCGGCTCCAGCCCCTACGACGACCCCACCAAGGGACGCAAGCTCGCCGCCGAGCCGTACGACGACCCCACCCAGGGACGCAAGCTCGCCCCCAACGCGTACGACGACCCCACCCAGGGACGCAAGCTCGGCTCCGACGCGTACGACGACCCCACCCAGGGACGCAAGCTCGGCTCCGACCCCTACGACGACGCCACCCGAGCTCGCTAGAGAGAGAGAGAAATGTTCGACAACCTCGCCGTGTTTCCTCACGCACACGGGCGCCGGGTGCTCGTGGTCGCGGTGATCGGCGCAGCGATCGCCCCCAAACCGTCAATTCACACCCAAGAGAGGACAACGTGAATCATCTACCTGCATATCTGTGGGCCCTCACGTACGCAGAGGTCACAGGCATCGCCGCGGCGACCGCATACGCGCTGTATCGCGGCGCTCGCGCTGCCGGTCTCGGCAATCGAGTCTCGACCGGGATGGGGTTGGGCGCCGCCCTTCTGTTCGGCGGCTGGCTTGCCGTAAGTAGTCTGGTCGCAGGCGGGGGCAGCTACCGCTCACGCCTCGGGGACGGCGTCCCTTGGCTGCCATTGGCGGTGCTCGGCTTCTTCGGCTTGCTGCTCGCGCTGACCCGTGTGCCGTTGATCAGGCGAGCCCTGACCGCCCCCGGTGCTCAACAGCGGCTGCTGTCGCCTCACTCGTTCCGGGCAGGAGGGATCGTGTTCGTGATAGCGATGCTGCTCGGGAAACTCCCAGCGCTCTTCGCTGTGCCCGCCGGGTTTGGTGACATTGCCGTTGGCATAGCGGCGCTATGGGTCGCGCGCGAGGTACGCGGGGGATCGCCGGCCAACCCGCTCATTTGGTTCACCCTCCTCGGGATCGCAGACCTCGTCTCGGCGCTGACCCTGGGAGCGCTGACAGGCTTCCTTCAGATCGTCCACGTGAACCCGGCCGCGACTCTGAACGCTGACCTGCCGCTCGCAATCATCCCCACGGTCGGGGTGCCGTTGCTACTAGCGATGCACCTCACCTCGCTGCGCGTCCTCTTTGGGGATCGCGCGGCCGACCGGGTCGCGGATAAGTTGGTCGTCACTCCGCTGACTGCGTAGCACCGACGCGCCTGAATCGACCCGACCCGCCCCGTCCGTAACCACAGACGGGCGGCGGGCGCGGGCGCGAAACAATCAAACCCCAAGAGCAATCAGAAGGGACGACGATGAACACGACTCCCACGAGCACAACGGAGTTCCTTGACCTGCCCGACGGGCGGCTGGCCTACGACGACACCGGCGATGGGACCCTCGTGATACGGCACGAGTTCCAGCCAACGGGCGTGTACCTGGACTCCGCCACCTACGGCCTGCCGCCCAAGGTGGCGCTCCAGGCGCTCTCGGCGGTGACTGCCGCCTGGGCGAGCGGACGCTATGACCCCGTCAGCTGCGATCAGGCAGTCGGCGGCGCACGCAGCACGTTCGCGCGACTGCACAGCATCTTCGCGGAGGATGTCGCGATCGGCCATCAGGTCTCACCAATGGTCGGTCTCATCGCGGCGTCCCTGCCTCCGCGCGAGCACGCGTGCTGGCGGCCGAGGGCGACTTCACCTCGCTGCTGTTTCCGCTGCTCGCCGCCGGCTGCGACGTGCGCACGATCCCGCTGGAGCGGCTCGCCGACGCGGTCGACAGCCGCACCGACCTGGTGGCCGTCTCAGCCGTCCAATCCGCAGACGGACGGCTCGCCGATTTGGACGCCATCTCCGGCGCAGCAGCCAGTTATGACGCAGTGACGTTGGTCGACGCCACCCAGGCGTGCGGCTGGCTCCCGCTCGACGCCGGGCGGTTCTCAGTCGTGGTGACGGGCGGGTACAAATGGCTATGCCACCCGCGCGGGACCGCGTTCATGACGATCGCGGCCGAGCTGCGCGACCGGATCGTCCCACTAGCCGCCGGCTGGTACGCCGGCGAGCATCCCTGGGACACCTGCTACGGAACCCCCCTGCGACTCGCCAGCGACGCCCGCCGCTTCGACGCCTCACCCGCTTGGCTGAGCTGGCATGCCGCCGCGGCCACGCTGGAACTGCGCGAAGCCGTCGGGATCGGACGGATCCACGAGCACAACCTGGCGCTGGCCAACCGGCTCCGAACAGGCCTCGGGCTCGAGCCGGGCGATTCGGCGATCGTTTCGCTCGACGCCGCTGACGAGACGACCGAGCGGCTGGCAGACGCCGGGGTGAAGGCCGCGGTCCGGGCAAACCGCATACGGCTCAGCTGCCACCTATACAACGACGAAGAAGACATCGACCGCACACTCGAAGTACTCACCGACTCTATCCACGCGGGCGGTGGCCCATCCTCGGCACGCTCGGGGATAGCTCGCGCGTAGTCGCGCACGAGCCCGAGAAGATCACTGAGACAAGCGCAATGTTCCACGGTCCTGCATTCGTGTCGCGACGAGCATCTCCTCGCCACCCGCGAGCGCCCTGCCTTGCGCGGGATCCAGGGCGGGGAGGCACCGGGGCGGCGTGCCCGGAACTACCTGTCGTGCTCGTGGCGAGCAGCAGGGAAGCTGGCCCCGGCGACCGAGAGACCCGCAATCACTGGCTTCGGCGCGGTTATCCGCGAGAGCCGCAGCGATGTCGCCGCTCACCTTCCCGAGCACGAGCGCGATCAGGTCGGGTACGGATTTCTGGCCCGGTCGTTCGTCACGCTTGCAATGGTTGCCTGAGATGGCTCGGAGCTAGCGGTGGCGACTGCTTGCTTGGCCCGGCGACACGGCAACCGGTCGTGCCCGAAATCGTCTGATTGGGGAAACCGCAACCAGGGGTTCGGCATGCGATCTCGGCATGCGATCTCTGCCGGTGCGAAACCGGAACTCTGGCCGGCGCTCGGACGGAGTTATAGTGCCAGTGAAGTCTTCTACCGACGCAGTCGCCCAGGTTACGGGCACTCGCCTGAGGAGTGTGTCCGATGCGCAGCACCCGCAAAACGGCAGTCGTCTCCATATCAGGCATCGCCGCCATGGCCGCCGGCGCGATCATTCTCACCGCCCATTCCGCCCAGGCCGTCACCCGGATCGGCCCCGCCCGCACCGCCAGCCTCACGATGCCGGCGGCGGCAAAGATCCCGGCCGCTTACTCGTACGTGGCCAACGACAACAACAACTCGGTGACCGAGTACGCCAGAGGCGCGAGCGGTGACGTCGCCCCTGTCGCAGACATCTCCGGATCGGCCACCGGGCTCAGCGGCCCCGAGGGGGTTTGGGTGGATGTCTCGGGGCACGTGTTTGTGACCAACTTCAACAGCAATTCGGTGACCGAGTACGCCAGAGGCGCGAGCGGTGACGTCGCCCCTGTCGCAGACATCTCCGGATCGGCCACCGGGCTCAGCGGCCCCGTCGCGGTGGTGGATGCCTCGCGGCACCTGTTCGTGGTCAACTTCAACAACAACTCGGTGACCGAGTACGCCAGAGGCGCGAGCGGTGACGTCGCCCCTGTCGCAGACATCTCCGGGCCGGCCACCGGGGTTAGCGAGCCCGATGGAGTGGCGGTAGATGCCTCGGGGCACGTATTCGTGGCCAACTTCAACAACAACTCGGTGACGAAGTACGCCAGAGGCGCGAGCGGTAACGTCGCCCCTGTCGCAGACATCTCCGGATCGGCCACCGGGCTCAGCGGCCCTGCCGGGATTTGGGTGGATGCCTCGGGGCACCTGTTCGTGGCCAACTTCAACAACAACTCGGTGACCGAGTACGCCAGAGGCGCGAGCGGTAACGTCGCCCCTGTCGCAGACATCTCCGGGCCGGCCACCGGGGTTAGCGTGCCCGGTGCCGTGGCGGTGGATGCCTCGGGGCACGTATTCGTGGCCAACTTCAACAACAACTCGGTGACCAAGTACGCCAGAGGCGCGAGCGGTAACGTCGCCCCTGTCGCAGACATCTCCGGGCCGGCCACCGGGCTCAGCGGCCCTGCCGGGGTGTGGGTGCCTTAGTTGTTGCAACGGTGGTCGGCGCGACCTCGGGCTAACCGTCCCTCCGGTCGTTGGCGGCGCTTCCGAAGCACTCCATCATCAAGCTTTGCTGCAGCACCGAGGGCTTCCCAGAGAACGCGATCACCGCGTTCAGCCGGCCGTGACGCCGGCACTCGTTTGCTTACGCGCGTGGCCCGCTGCCGCCTGGGCCGCGGCGGTCGAGCTGAAGAACGCGGCGTTCGCTGTCGACGCCGTGATGTCGCTCGACGACCAGATGCTTCGACTGTCAGGCACGGGAGTGAACGTGATCAGGCGCAAGGCGATCACCGAGGCGCCACGCTCCCAGGCCGCGCTGGGTCCGGCCGCCGTCGTAGCCACGCCCTCCGAATGTGGCCCGAGGCAATTGAAGAACGCGGCGGGGATGAACGCGGAAGCACGGTGTGCCCCGGTGGTCCCCTCACCGCACCCAACAACACCGAGTTCGATAGCGACCGCCACGGCGGTCGACCGGACGTGGCGAGAAACCGGCATGGCGGATGAGGAAGCCCGCATCGTGTCCGAGATGGTCGCACGGGTAACGGCCACGATGTCTGACACACCCAGCCAGAGCTGCCATCGAGGACCTGCCGCTGAACGGAAGCAGAACCCAGCCATCGCGGGCGGGTCCGACCTCATCCTTGTCGATCTCGGGCACGAGCGCTTGCCGTTTTCGCCGGGCCCAGCAAGCAGTCGCCCGCGCTAGCTCAGAGCCAAGTTCAGCCGCCGCCGCAAGCGCGCCGGCAGGGCGAACCAGCAGCCGACCTCGTCGCCAACGAGAGTGGTGGTGCTGAGCACAAGGTGCAGCCAGGCGCAGTGTTCGGCGCAGACCTGCATTTGTCGTGCGGCGCATATCTCGGCCCTCCTCGGGGCCGGCCCGCGCAAAGCGCAACTCGCTGAGAGCGACGGGCGGCGGTCATTCAACTGCCGACGACTGCAGTCGATTCCAGAGGTCGAGGAGCGCCGCCGTCGCCTCTCGACGGCCTTCGGGCGTGGCAGCTCCAGCGCCGAACTTGTCGAGGAGATAGGCCCGGTGTGTGGCCATCAGCAACAGCGCGAACTCGCGGGGATCTTCTGGCGGGTTTGGGGCTTCGGCGACGAGTCGCTCGAGCAGCCGTCGTGGGCCGACGAGCGCACGCTCGAGTTGGGCTGCGACCGCGGGGTCGGCGTCCGCCGCCGCTGCGAGCGCGCGCAGCCACCGACCGTTGTCGGCGTAGAGCTGCACGAGGCCAGCGACCATCGCTGTGATCACGTCTTCCGCGGGACCGCGCAGGACCTGATCGAGGAGCGGATCCTCGGAATCGGGCAGTAGCTCGGGCGCCATCTGGGCCAGCGTGTCGAAGTGGCGGTAGAAGACGGTGCGAGTCAGGCCGGCTCGTGCCATTACGTCACCGACGGTCAACGCTGCGAACGGCCGGTCGAGCAGCAACTCCCGCGTGGCCTCGAGGATCCGACGCCGAGCTTCGTCTGACGGAACTCTTCGCGACAGCATGTCGCAGAGCATGAAACACTATGCGACACCATGTCGCAACCAGAGCCGGACACAAACATCGCCCTCCCGGACGGGCGCTCACTCTCCTATCTCCTGGCGGGCGCCGATGGTGGGCCCGTCGTGACCGTGCTCGACGGTCCATGTAGCCGCGGGCTCGGGCGGGCGCTCGCCGCAACCGCGCGCGAACTAGGGATCCGACTTGTGATCCCGGACCGCCCGGGATCACAAGGCAGCACACCGAAACCAGGTCGCACGGTCGCCGATTGGCCCGCCGACCATCTCACGCTGATGGACGCGCTTGGCATCGAACGGTTCGGGATCGTGACGCAATCCGGCGGGACCCCCTACGGGATCGCCGTTGCCGGTGTGGCTCCAGAGCGGGTCTCCGCCCACTCTCTGCTCGGAGCGATTGCGCCGCTCGCGGAGAAGGACCAGTGGCGCGCGGCCGGGAAGGATCTGAAGATGGCGGCGTTCATGTCACGGCGCGCGCCGTTTCTGCTGCGGGCGGGCTTCAAGCACCAGTACAAGAAGTTGCCAGATTCAGCGATGGGACTGTTCAAGGGACCGGACGCGGAGGTCGTCCAGATCCCGTGGGTCAACGAACTGTTCGTACCGACGACCGCGGAGCTGTTTGCGAACCCAAACGGGTTCATCGAGGAGATCCGGATCCTCTGCAAACCGTGGGGTATCACGCCCGGCGCGGTCCGCGCCTCCCTCTGGACTGGCGAGTTCGACCGGATGCACCCGCCATCACACGCCCGCCGTGTCGCCGAACTGCTCGGCGGAGACCCGCCCGTGACTGTCGTCCCAGGCGTCGAGCAGATCGGCCTGCTCGTGATCTTCGAGGAAGCGCTGCGATTCGCAACACTCAGCGGTCCTTGAAACACCCGCTATTCGCCAATCTCGAGACGCGCCGCGTCGTCGGCAGTCCGGGCTCCGTTGCCGATCGCCTCCGTTGCGCTTTGGCGTGAACGCGGGTACGACGCCGGCGCTGACGGTACGGCCACGAGGCGCTTGCCGATCGTCTGACTCGCGCCGGTCGCGCAGATTCCCTCGCCGATCGCCCACCAGTGCTGCGCTCCGTCGATCGGGCGTAGCCGACACTAATCGCAGGCCCCTTACGATTTGCCTCGGTCCCAGTCAACCTGGGTACCGCGGGGAGCCACGGCAGCTCAGGCGACCAATCCGTCGGTCGTTTTCGGCCTCCAAAAAATCTACTGCGAGCGTCGACGGGTCGCTAGCGTCGCTCGTTCATCGTCACACGGATTTGGGGGGTAAAGGATGGCCGGAGAGGCACTGTTCCTTGGTTGGGGCCAGGTTGTTCGCGGCCGCGAGCAGCTCGCGCTGGAGGTCTTCAACGAGAGCGTCGCCTACTGGGGCAAGCTTCAGGAGGACGGCAAGATCGAGCGGTTCGACGCCTACCTGTTGGAGCCGCACGGCGGCGATCTCGCCGGGTTCTTCATGCTGCACGGCGAGCGCTCCGCGCTCGACACGATCAGGTCCAGCCCCGAGTTTCAGCGCGTGATCGTGCGGGCGGGATCGATTGTCGACAACCTCGGTGTGGTGAGCGCCTCTGGCGGTGATGCCCTCGCACAGCAAATGGCGCTGTTCGGCGAGGTTTCCCACGGTCTGCCCCAGGCGAAGTAGGCCACCCGCGGTGGCATCCGGCTTCGATCCGCATCGAAAGCGCCGTTTGCGTCACTCGGCCGGCGCCTGCTGACCCAGAGCGGTTATCGGTTCCGACGCGATCTCTCTTGGGCCGAGTCCGCAAGCGAGCCCGGGCGTGCTCGCCGGCGGATCGTCAGGATCGACACGTCGCCCAATGAGAGAAATCGCGACCAGCCGCCGATCTGGCGGGTCCTTTCGTGGGAGGCCGTCGGAAAATGCGGAATGACCGTGATTCCGTTCTCGGCGCGCGGTGTGGACGTGTCGCCGCGGGATGATCGCGAGTCCCGCCCTCTCAGGCGGTGTTGGCGATCCAGTGGTTGTGGAGCTTGAGCATGTTGTGGGTCGCTGCCACCAACCGTAACTCCGACTGCACGGCGGCTCTGCCTCTTCGCATGAACTGATCGACGCGCCGGTTGTATTTGATCTGCCCGAAGACCGGCTCGATCGTGATCTTGCGTAGGGCGTAGAGAGCGCGGCCGCGGTCCGTCTGGAGCTTTTCGCGCATCTGCTCGTAGACGCCGTCCTCCCAGCCGGGACGTTTTCCCTCGCGGGCCGCGCCGTCGGGCGGGACGAGCACCTCGATCCCACGCTCCGCGATTGACTCGATCTGACGGGTGTGCCAGTAGCCGGCGTCACCGACGACGGCTTCGGGCTGCTCGGTGATGCCGTGCCGGCGCAGGTGAGCGAGCGCCTGATCGAGCATCGGTTCCAGGTGCCCGAAGTCGGGCGCGTCCAGCGAGATCTCGGCGGCGAGGATGATCTGTTGCTCAGTCACGGCGGTCTGCACGTTGTAGGCCTGGCGGTGCGGCAGCCCCTTTGCGCGCATCACCCGCGAGTCCGGATCGGACAGGTTGATCGTTCCGTCCGGCGCCTCGGGCGGCGCATATGGCTTGCTGTTGCCCTTCAGGACCCGTCCCAGCGTGTCGCGCGAGCCCGACCGCCAGCGCTCGTATGCGTCGTTGGCGGCGAGATCGACCCGGTGGTTCTCCTCCAGGCGACCGAGCGCTCCGAACAGACGGTCCTCCAGGTCGCGCGGGATCGGCTCTGCCTCACGCTCCCGCCGCGACTCGAGCTCGCGGCGCGCGACCCGAGGCCACTCGCGCCGCCCACCCCGCCGGCCACCCCGACCGAGCACCAACTCGGGATCCACCTCCACATCCTGCTCGGGCTCCCGCGGCCCGACCGCGCGGCCCTTGCGCTCCTCGATCCGCCGCTTGGCATCCGCGAGCGCGGCCTTGCGGCCCTCCGCGGTGCGCAGCTGCTCGGGCAACTCATCACCACGCGCATCGCCGTAGAGCTCGTCCTCACGCCGGTCGGTCTCCTCCGCCTCACGCAGGATCTCCCTGACCACGCCAGAGTAGGAGCGATTCTGATCCATCGACGCGTTCGCCTTGATCTTCGTCCCGTCGACCATGATCACCCCGACCGACACCAGCCCCGCCTCCTGGCACAGCCCCAGCACCTGATCAAACAGCTCGGCAATCTCGGTCTCGTGCCGGCGGCGGAACTCCGCGATCGTCGAGTGATCCGGCACCCGCATGCTCGTGATCACCTTGTACGCCACATCCTCAAGGCACGCCCGCTCGATCCGACGCGAAGACCGATTCCCACGCGCATACGCGTACAAAAGCAACGCCACCAACATCGCCGGGTCATACGGAGCACGACCCGCCCCACCCAACCGATACCCCTCCCGGAACCGGCACAGATCCATCTGATCAACCGCCCCCAGAACCGTCCACACCAAATGATCCTCAGGCAACCACTCCACCAGCGACGGCGGCATCAGAAACACCTGGCCGCGCTCACACGAAACGAAATCTCGAGCCATACCCGGAAGTGTCTTAAACCCGGCAGACGACACCGATATTCCGACAGCCTCGTGGCAATCCGAACGCGCCGCTCCTGGCCCGCCGCGACATCGTTATGTCGCAACGCAATCGTGTTCGGCGGCCTGGTCTGAGGGGAAAGCGAGCGTCCGAATCGTCGAGGTGGCCAGGGATCCCTACCTAATCCCGGGCCGCGAGTCTGTTGGACCGTACGGCGCCGAGTAGGATCGCGGCACGAAGCGACGCGTGCTGATATTGGGCGCGGGCTTCGGGGGGCTTGAACTGGCGACGCGCCTCTCGGAAACCGCCTCCGACACGGTCGACGTTACCTTGCTCGACCGCAACGACTCGTTCTTTTTCGGCTTCTCCAAGCTCGACGTGATGCTCGGCCGCCAGTCAGCCGACCTGCTCCTGCCTTACCGCGACATTGCCAAGACCGGGGTCGAGTTCCGACGGGAAACGGTGATCGGCGTCGACCCGATAGCCCGGCGGGTGGAGACCGACGTCGGCACCCACGACGCCGACTTCCTGGTCGTGGCGATTGGTGCGGACTACGACATGGCCGCCACGCCCGGCTTGAAGGAGGGGGGCTACGAGTACTACTCGCTCGCTGGGGCAGAGCGCCTTCGCGATGCGCTTACCGACTTCGACGGCGGACGCGTGCTCGTGTCAGTGCTCGGGCAGCCGTTCAAGTGTCCACCGGCGCCATTTGAGGGATCGTTCCTCCTGCACGAGCACTTCACGCAACGGGGCATCCGCGATTCCGTGCAGATGGCGACGACATTCCCGATGCAGCGCCCCGTGCCGGTGACAGGCCCGGTGTCGCAGATGTTCCGCGACGGGCTGGCGTCCCGCGGGATCGAGGAGCTTCCCCACCATCTCGTGACCAGCATCGACCCGACTGCCCGCATCGCCCGGCTGGCCACTGGTGACACGATCTCCTACGACCTGTTCGTCGGAATCCCGGTGCACCGCGCGCCCGAGTCGCTCGCGGTCTCAGGCCTGGCGATCAACGGCTGGGTGCCGGTAGACCAAACCGACCTTCGGACCGCATTCCCCCACGATCGGACCGCATTCCCCCACGTTTACGCCCTCGGCGACGTCTGCACCGGCCCACGGAACGTCCCCAAGGCCGGGATTTTCGCTGAGACGGCCGCGCGAGTCGTCGCCGACGACATCACCGCGGAGATCTCCGGTGACGACCCGCCGGCACCGTACGAGGGGTCGGGAGTCTGCTACGCCGAGTTCGGCGGCGGGCTCGTCAGCAAGGTCGAGGTCAACTTTCTTCGTGGCGAGTCCCCGGCGGCCGAGCGCCATGACCCGTCGCGCGAGTACGCCGCTGAGAAGGCCGAGTTCGGCGCTACGCGCCGTGCCCGGTGGTTCGGATCCTGATCGTCGACCCATGCGATGTCTCGCGGCCATCGCCTCGGGTAGCGGACGATCGCTCACACGATCGGCTCGGAGCTAAGAGTGCAGATACCTGGAGCTTGGCAGCCCGGGGAACGGACGGGACGGAGGCCCGAACAATCAGGTTTGCTCAATTTTGATGGCGCTCGCTGGTCACTCACCGGCGAGTCCTTTCGTGGGCAAAGGGATCGCGGGGCGCCGGCGATCGCGGTGATCGAGATGTCGCCGAAGCGCTCGCGGTCCGAAAGCCGGCGTCGCGGCGGAAGCGATCGCCAGCTATGTCGACCGGCGACGAGCGAATGCAGCAGTGCGGGTCACCGAGGTCGTGCTGATAAATCACGCCCTATTCGGGTCATTGGAGTGCCCCCGATTTCGAGGACACCTGAGGGCTTTCGTCGAAAGACGATCGCCAGGAGGTGAGAAGTGCCTCGGACCAGACCGCCGTATCCACCGGAGTTTCGTCGGGAGGCGATCGAGCTCGTTCGCATCTCGAGCAAGAGCCAGCATCAGATCGCGGAGGATCTCGGGATCTCGGATGTGACGCTGCGCAATTGGGTCAAGCAGGCCGAGCGTGACGAGGGCACGCGCCCGGACGGGCTATCGAGTAATGAGCGTGAGGAGTTGGCGCGGTTGCGTCGTGAGAATCAGACGTTGCGGATGGAGCGGGAGATCCTGAAGGAGGCGGCCGCTTTTTTCGCCCGGGAAACCGGCGAGCCGTAGGCGAGATCTTCGCGCTGATCGAGGCGGAGAGGACGAACTTCCCGGTGGCGATGATGTGCCGCGTCTTGGGGGTGAACCGCACGAGCTTTCACGACTGGGAGCGGCGTGCGCCGTCTGACCGCGCGCTGTCCGATGCGTGGCTGACTGAGAAGATCAAGCAGATCCACGCCGCCTCAGACGGCACGTACGGCGCGCGACGCATCCATGCTGAGCTGCGCCTCGAGCACGGCGTGCGCATCGGGCGAAAGCGGGTCGAGCGGCTGATGAAGGGCGACGGTATCTCCGGAGTAGCGGCACGCAAGCGCCGGCGCACGACGGTCCGCCTGCCCGGGCTGCGCGTCCCACCGGACTTGGTCGAGCGCGACTTTCGCCCGACCGCTCCGAACCTGACCTGGTCGGCGGACATCACCTACATCTCGACCTGGGAGGGGTTTCTGTACCTCGCGCACGTCCAGGACCTGTTCTCCCGTCTGATCGTGGGCTGGTCGATGGCCGACCATCTGCGCTCAGAGCTCGTCGTCGCCGCGCTCGAGATGGCTCTGTACCGCCGGCGTCCCGCACCCGGGCTGATTCACCACTCCGACATGGGGTGTCAGCTCAATACACCGCGGTGCTGTTCACCAAGCGCTGCGCCAAGGCCGGGATCGAGATCTCGATGGGCTCAGTCGGCGACTGCTACGACAACGCCGTCTGCGAGACGTTCCACGCCAGCCTCAAGAAGGAACGGATCTACCGACGCTCCTGGCCGACCCGCGCCGAGGCCCGGGCCGCCGTGTTCGAGTACATCGAGGGCTGGTACAACCCCCGCCGCCGGCACTCCACTCTCAGCTACCTCTCCCCAGCCCAGTTCGAACGCCACCACGCAGCGCTCATCGTCGGTCCCGTCTCAACCGTCGGCATCACCATCGCCGGCAACAGCTCCGTCCTTCCCGAGATCGCCCTCGATGCTCCAACCGATCGCGCTCAGGCCGCGACGAACGGTGATCAAGGGACGAACGGACTTCCCTGGCCTCTCCGCTCGGTAGTCGAAGAGCAGACTCGCTGATACAAACATCAACCACACAAGACAAAACGTGTCGTCCAAACCGGGGGCGGTCCACATGCCGAGGTGCTGGCCGCTTCCGCTTGGAGGGAGTCACGTGACCGCAGCGCGATCTCCGCGCGCGCTTCGCCTAATCCACCGCCCCGATGCTGGCGGCGTCGGGTGCCGGCAGCACGTGCCGGCCACGGCCGTCGCGGCGAATCTGCGGCGCGTTGCCGCCCTCGGAGGTGACCACGAAGGACTGCGCGACTGACGTGCTCGAGAACTCCGCGAGCGGCCCGAAGATCAGATTGGCGTTCTCGGCCGTGCCGTCGTCGAAGTCGGTGTAGCTTGGCTCATTGGTGGACACGCTCAGGTCGTTGTCAGCCGAGCAAGTCACGATCCCGGCGCCGCTCGTGAGCGTGGCCGTGGCCCCGCCGTAGTCACCGCCGATATTCCATGACGCTGCGGCAATCGGTGCCAGGTTCGCCGAGGTCGCGGGCTGGTTCGTCGTCCGCAGGATGTGCGGGACGATCGTGATCGTCGTGCTCCCGATCGAGTGGCCGTTCTCGTCGGTCACGTCGTAGGTCGCCCCGGTCACGGTGCCGGTACCGTCGTTCGCATACGTCAGCGAGATCGTGAACGTGTACCCGGCGGAGATCGTCGTGCTCGGCAGGTTGGCCAGTGCCTGGTCGATCCGGTTGAGCTCATCCGAGAGCGCTGTGCCGTTCCATGTGTCGATCCGCGCCCACAGCTGCGTCGAGCCGGGACTGGCGTAGATCACGTACTGCTGCCACTCAGTCGTAATCGAGTTGCTTTCTGTGGAGTAGCAGTTGAACTGAAAGCTGTAGCCATTCGCCGAGCTCTCAAAATCGACGGAGAAGTCGACCGCGGCCATCACGCCCGTGAGCGGCGCCCCCCCTGCGTCCAGGAAGTAGTTGGAGTTGCTGACCAAGCCGCCGCTCGGTGCCGCCACCACCGCGGGTCCGTATGAGTCAGCCTCCAAGAAGGCGTACTCGATGGTGTTGTTGCTGTTGTTCTGGACCACCATGTAGTAGGTGACGGTCGCGAGATCGTCCGACAGCTGGCTCCAGATCGTGCTGATGCCGAGTTGGTTGAAGTACGGATAGCCGCCGCCCGTCAGCTCCCAGTCGTTGGTCGCAAACGACGGCGACAAGGGCATCACCTGCAGAACCGGTAGGAACCCCGGCAAGTTCGGTCGCGAGAAGAACCACCCCGCTGATGACCCCGGGGAAATGCTGTGGCTGCCCCACTCGGTGGCCATCACGCCGCCTTGCGCATGAGGCTCGCGGAGGCTGCGTCGACCTTGTATCCGGCGTGAAGCTCGCGCAAGGGGCAAGCCGCCAGCTCCTCGCTCAGCTCGAGATCGACGGCTTTCTGGCCCGCGCCCGGCAGCAGGCCGACCCGCGTGAACTTGCTCCCAGCTTGTGCGAGGTCGCCGATCTTAGCGATCGCCACGATCTCGCCGTGCTCGTCGTATACGACAGTGACGTTCATCTCATCCCCCTACAGATCGGTTTCTACGAACGCGTACTCGATGGTGTTGTTGCTGTTGTTCTGGACGACCATGTAATAGACCAGCTCGGTCTCGTCGTCCGAGAGCTGGCTCCAGATCGTGCTGATGCCTAGCTGGTTCTCGAACGGATACCCGCCGCCCGTGAGCGACCACAGTCCGTCGGTGAACGACGGCGAAAGCGGCATGACCTGCAGAGCCGGCAGGAACCCTGGCTCCTTGCCCCTCACGAAATACCATCCCGCCGAACTGCCCGGCGCGATGCTGTGACTACCCCATTGACTCGCCATGATGCCTTCCCTTCGAGTTGGCTTCGTGTGCGGTCCGTCCTCGCGATTGCAAACTCGCGGATGGGCAGACACCTCACGTAACCATGTTGTTCGCGACCCTCACAAGAGCATCGCCCTGTCATCGTCCGGCGGACCCAGGAGGCGCCGGGATCTCTTCCGACCCGCTGTCGCCACCTACGAACTAAGAGGCGTAGGAGCCGCTCTTGATACAGCCAAAACGCACGAGTGGGTCAGTCTGCCCGAGCATCCTTCACGGAGGATGAGCCACCGACGTCAGACATTGGCAGGTCGGCCACCACTGAGGCTCGGTGGATTGGGCGCCCGTCTAGGGCGAGCCGGGGTCGCCGGGCTGTAGGATGATCCGGAAGATGCGCTCGGCGGTCGGGGGATCTGCAGGCTCGCCGACGATAACCTCCTTGTAGACGAAGGACTCGCTGAAGCGCACGATCAGCTAGGCGAATCTGCGCCGTGGAGCTTGGCGAGATCGACCAACATCACGATTGACGACCCTGGCCGGGACAAGTACGCAGGGTTTGCGAGGCACCGCGCCGAAACCGGCTCGCTGCATCTGCAGAGTCGGATCGGTCCTTCCAGTGCGTCGCCTCGCTGCAGAGCCCGGAACCACGTTCGCCGCGATCGGAATGTCGCCAACGAGTCGGAGGCCTCATGCGCGGCTGATCCCGACGGCTGGGCTGCGGAGCGATCTGGAACGTGAGCGTCGCGCGAGTTCGTGCCCGCTTGCGGGACAACCTCGGTCACGCCCCCGTCCGGCGGGAGCGTGGCCGCGCTCTCAAGGTCGAAGGAGCCCTACGGGCTCGGAGACGGGCCGCGCTCGGAATCGCCAGCGGGGTCTGTCCGAACGCGAAGCCCGTGCGATTGCTTTGACCTCCGGCTGTGGCGAACGGCGCGCCATCGCAATGGCGACATCTCGATCACCGCGATCGCCGGCGCCCCGCGATCCCTTTGCCACGCAAGCAGTGGCCAGCGCGGCCGGGTACCGGACGATCGCACTGGCGACGTTTTGCACGGCGGACGAACCCGCTCCGGTTAGAAGTTTGGTCGGGATGTCAGCTCGCGCGCAGCGCACACGTGATCGCGGACGCTCCGCGCCGCCAGAAGCACTCGACCTCATCGAAGCCCGCTTCGCGGAGCGCGCCCAGCTCTACCTCGAGCGGGAAGTAGCGATCCTCATCAGCCCACGCGGCGAAGTGACCGCGTGCCTCCGAGTCGGTGATCCCATGCTCGCTCATCCCATGCGCCCAGCGGTCGAACACCAGCGCGTTCAGCCGCGTGTCCTCGCTCACCGCGGCGTCCAGGTTGAGCAATACCCCGCCGCGCGAGAGCGCTTCGTGAATGACGCGGTAAAGCTCAGTCTTGGTCTGCAGATCGTGGACGTGGTGCAGCGCCAATGAAGCGACAACCGCGTCCGCGCTGGGCAGCGGGTCCAGAAAGCTGCCCTCCTTGAACGCGACTCGCTCCCCATAACCAGACAGCCGCCGGCGGGCCTCGCCGAGCATGTCCCGATCGACATCCAGCACCGTCACGCGGACTCCCGGAAGCCGCTCGAGCACGGCGGCCGATAACGCGCCGGTACCGCCACCGAGATCGAGGACATGCCCACTGGCCGGGCCGAGCGCCGCAAGCAACTCGACGCCGGTCGCGAGCATGTCGTCGTAGTACGGGATGAACCGACGGATCTGAACGTCGTAGCCGTGCGCATCGATGTCGAGGTGCCGCTTGACGGAGTGCGTCTGACCACCGGACACTGCACGATCCTAGCTCCCCGGAATTGAAACGAGCATTGCGCTCGCGATCGCTTTCTCATAAGACCATGCGCCGGCGTGCGAGTGCTATCGCGACGAGAGAACTAGGCACCCCGGCCGCTCTGCTGAGGGGTGTCATGCGGCAGCGCTTCGGTGCGTTTCGTCTCCGCCGGGGTTTTCGGTCGCGGCTTCGTCGTTGCTGCTGGAGCGTCTGCGGAGAGTGGTAAGCGCGGCGGCGGTCATGCCCGGCGCCGGCGTGGCGCCGACCCGGGGGCCGGCCCGCGGCCACGTTCTGATTGACACAAACTCACTAAAACTACAAATTCCTCATGGGGCCGCCGCATGAGGGCGCGGCTTCGGCGGAGTCGCGTCGGGCGGGTGGTCCGGGGATGGCGTTCGGGCCGCCCACGAGTGGGCACGGTGCCCATCAGGAGGGGCAACGGCTGGCATGCTGCAGAGGCCTCGTCGATCGGCCAGCGAGTCGCGGCCATCCCGCGCGGCGCTGCCTATTCTCGCCCTGTCCGCGCCGCCACTCGGCCTCAGCCTCGCTGCTGCGCCGAGCGCCGACGCGTCCCCCAACGCGTTCGTCGAGGCCTATGGCTGGGGCGTGAGCGACGGCGCCGACAAATTTGAGACCTGCACCACCACCTGCCAGAACGGGATCGACGGCGGCGGCGCCGGCGCGCTCGCCTCCCCCGAAGGTGTTGCCACCGACAGCTCCGGCGATGTGTACGTCGCCGATACCACCAACCATCGGGTCGATGAGTTCTCCGCCGCCGGCGGGTTCATCAAAGCCTACGGCTGGGACGTTGTCAGCGGAGGAACAGGCTTTGACACCTGCACCAGCACCTGCCAGGCCGGAGACCCTGATCCCACCGATTTCGGCGCTGGGCTCGTCGGCCCCAACGGCATCGCCATCGACTCCTCGGGCGACGTGTAGTCTCGGATGCGGCCCGGATCGTTGAGCTTTCCGCTGCCGGCGCGTTCGAGAGGGCGTACGGATGGGGCGTCGTCGACGGCGCCGGCCAATTTGAGACGTGCACCACCAGCAGCATTTGCCAGGAGGGGAACCTGGGCACCGGCGCCGGGGCCCTCGACATCCCCACGAGGGTCGCGACCCACAGCTCAGGCGACGTCTACACCCTCGATACCGACAACCTTCGGATCGATCAGTTTTCCGCCGCGACCACGGCCGCATCGACCACCTCGACGACCCTGGCGGGCGGCGGCCAGTCCGGGGCGAGCATCTCGGTGCCGCAGAGTACGGCGGTGAGCGACACGGCCACGCTGTCGGGCGCGAACGCCTCCACGGCCACCGGAACGATCACCTACCGCGTGTACTCGAACTCGGGCTGCACCACGGCGGTCAGCGCCGGCACTGCGCAGACGGTCACAACCCCCGGCACGCTGCCCGCCTCGGCACCGGTCACGCTCAGCACCCCCGGCACGTGCTACTGGCAGGCGTCCTACTCGGGCGACGCCGGCAACGCCGCCTCCACGAGCAAATGCGGATCGGAGGTGGAGACCGTCACCAGCGCAGCCGTAGTCGGCCCGCCCGTCAGCCCGGGATCTCCCGGCCCGTCCCCGATCATGGCCCCGCCCGCCGACGGCGTCCGCCCGACGGTCAACGGCACGCTGAAGGCGGGCGCCACGCTGAAATGCTTGGCGGGGAGTTGGACGAATGCTCCAACTGCCTACAGCTACCAGTGGTATCGCAACGGCACGCTGCTGGCCGGGTTCACAGGCTCGATGTACAGGCTCGAGACCCTCGATGAGGGCACGACACTGAAGTGCGTGGTCACGGCGAGCAACTCCGCTGGGCAGGCGTCGGCGCAAAGCAACACGGTGACGATCCCGATTCCCAAGGTGGCGGCCTGCCCGGGTGCGACCGGCTCGATGACCGGCACCACGATCGGTCAGATCACGCTGGGACTGACCCGATCGCGAGCGCGCTACCTCTACCGCCACCACTCCAATCGCGGCAAGCAGTACGAGGACTTCTTCTGCCTCACCCCGATCGGCGTCCGCGTCGGCTACGCCTCACCGATACTGCTCTACGGTCTGGGCAGACACGAGCGGGCCAAGTATCAAGACAGGGTCGTGTGGGCGTCAACATCGAACCCGTACTACTCCCTCGACGGGATCCGTGCGGGCGAGTCGATCGCGACCGCGTCGCGGTTGCTGGGCACCGAGCCGCCATTCCACATCGGCCTGAACTACTGGTATCTGGCGCGCAAGGCCGGCTACACAGCGGTGTTAAAGGTCCGCGGCACCGTAGTCCAGGAACTCGGGATCGCCGACAACGCGCTGACGAAGACTCGCACGGCCCAGAACGTGCTCATGCACTCGTTCTACTGAACGCCGACATCGGCTAGGGGGTCAGTCCGACGCGAAGCCGACCGTGTGCTGAGGGATCGCATGGTGTCACCGATGCAGCGGTTCTCCGACGCGCCGGCGATTCCTATCCGACTGATTGGGGGCTTGGATCGGCTGGCGACGGCGACGGTTCGCGTGACTCGAAGAATTCGGCCCCTTCGATGCTGATTTTCGGCACGGCCGGGCCAAGCCAGCGCGGCATGTACCAATTGATCTTGCCCATGAGGATCATCACCGCCGGCACCAGCAGGCACCGGACGACAGTCGCGTCGAGGATGACAGCGACGGCGAGACCAATCCCGAACTGTTTGACGGTGGGGTCGCCGTTGAGCACGAAACTGCCGAACACGAACACCATGATCAGTGCCGCCGCGGTGATTACCCGGGCGCTCGTCACAAGGCCGCGCACGACCGATGTCTTGTTGTCATCACCGGCGTGGACGTGCTCCTTGATCTGGCTCACCAGGAACACCTCGTAGTCCATCGAGAGCCCGAACAGGATCGCGAACATGAACAGCGGCACGTAGGAGACGACCGGAACCTTTCCGGGCAATCCGATCACGTCGCTGAACCAGCCGTATTGGAAGATCGCGGTCAGCACTCCGTATGACGCAGCGATCGAGAGGACGTTCATCACGGCCGCCTGAGGTGGAATCACCACGCTGCGGAACGCGAGCACCAGCAGGACGACGCTGAGCCCGATGACCACCAGGATCTGGAGCGGAAGCTTGCTCGATATCTTCGTCGCCAGGTCGTCGTACGCCGCGGTGGTGCCGCCGACCTCGGCCGTCAGGTTGGTCCCCTTCTCGGCCTTGGGGATGGTGCCGTCGCGGAGCGCATTCACCAGGGTGGTAGTCGCGTTCTCCGCCGGGCCGGCGCTGGAGATCGCGTTGAAGAACGCGGTCGTTCCCGCCTTGTCGAGCTGTACCGGGGTGAGGGCCGCCACCCCGGTGGTTGCGGCGACGTCCTTTTGCAAGGTCTCAAGCCGCGAGTCGCTCGGGTCGGTTGCCGGCGAGCCGAGCGAGGCGACGATGATCAGCGGCCCGTTGACGCCCGGACCGAAGTTCTTCGAGATCAGGTCATACGCGCGACGAGCCGTGGTCGACGTAGACAGGGCGGCGGTGTCCTGCTGTCCCAGATTCAGCGAAAGCAGCGGGATCGCCAGCGGGATCAGGATCGCCAGTGCAGCCAGACCTGCAATCAGCGGCCACTTCGCGATCTCGCCGGCCCACTTGGCCCACAGTCCGCGATGGGCCTGATCTTCGGTGGGCGGACGACGAACCCGCAACGAATTGATGTGCGGCCCCATGATCGCGAGAAACGCCGGTAACAGGGTCAGCGCCGCCAGCACCGCGACGACCACAGCGATTGCCGCCATCAACCCCATGGTCGTGACCAGCGGAATCTGCGCCACCGCCAGCGAGACCAGCGCGATCGTCACCGTACAGCCGGCAAAGAACACCGCCCCGCCGGAGGTTGCCGCAGCCCGCGCAATCGACTCACGTAGCTCCAACCCGTCCTGCAGGCCGCGGAAATGACGTGTGACGATGAACAGCGCGTAGTCGATCCCGACGCCCAGACCGATCATCGTCGCCAGCGTCGGCGCGACCGTTGGCACCGTCGCGGCGTGGCTGAGCATGCGGATGATCGCCAGCGTGCACAGCAGCCCCAAGATCGCCGTCAGGATCGGCACCAGCATCGCCACCACCGTCCCGAACGTGAACGTCAAGATCACCGCCGCAGCGAGGATCCCGATCAGCTCGCTCGACTCGGTAGCGGGCTTTGAGACCTTCCGACCAAGCTGACCCCCGGTCTCCACCTGGAGCCCTGCGGCCTGCGCCGGCTTGGCCGCCGCGTCGATGATCTCCTGCGCCTCGTCGACCGACAGCGAGCCCGGGCTGACCGACAAGCCCACCGCCAGATAACCGGTGGATTGGTCCTTGCTCAGCTGCGAGGCGCCCTGCGGTGTTAGCGGGTTCACCACCGATGCCACGTGCGGCGCCTTGGCCACATCGGCTGCCGCCTGGTTCACTGCATCCGCATACTGGGAGTCGGTCAGCTTCCCGTTCTTCGCGTGCAACACGATTGGGCTGACCCCGTTCGCCTGAGCCGGAAATGACTTCTGTAACGCGTCCGTGGCCTTCTGGCTGTTCGTCCCCGGCAATGACAAGTTGTCATTCGTGTTGTCTCCCAGCCCGTGGGAGACGGCCACCAACGCAACCGTCGCGACCAGCCAGACACCGAGGACCAAGAACCGCTGGCGCACCGCAAAGCGCGCCACCCCATAGAGAATCCTAGTCATGGCAGGCTCGGCATTTAGGGCACGGTGGCGAAATTCCGGTCGGAGGCGAACTCGTCCCCGCGCGCCTCGAGCACGCGTTCGGCTCCAATCACCCCCCTTGCTGACCTCGGATCTACGCACGAACGCCGCGCCCGCGCGTCATCCGAATCGGGTGATGAGGCGATCGAGCCAACCGGATTCGAGCCCGTGAACTCCTGCGTGCAAACAGCCGGCAGCCGTTTAGTGTGCGGGTCGAATGGCGGTTCGCCTGCAAAACAGGCGATTGACCCTAAAGCTGCAGATCGTTTGAAGGTCCGATCACCGCGGCCGAGGCGTCGATCGGGCAGTGGCTCGCCGACGGACATCCTTTACCGCGACAAGCTCCTCCGTCTCGCCCGCGTATCAGGACTCGATGTGCGGAGCGCGTTTCGGCCCTGCCTTGCACGAGAGCGAAGTCCACCGCCATGACCCCGTCGCGATCGGATCGGGGCATCTCGCGCGCAGGAGCCATGGACTCGGCGTCTCCGAGAGCAGGGCCCAGCTGACGCCGCGCAGAATCAGCCGACTGCATAGGCGCGCGCCGGCGGTTGCAGTCTCGAGACCGGCGAAATGCGAGACAGACATCGTCTACGGCGCCGGGATCTGCCTTCGTCTTGGCCCGTGTACGCGGAGCGGGCGACGCGGTGTCCCAGTAGAGGCGGGGGGGAGTGCGTCGATAACGGGCCGCGCTGCTCGGCCCAGGGATCACGCCCGTGTCATCGACAATGGCGAACCGTGACGCGACGTAGGGGATCGTCCCGCCGGTGTTGTCACCTGACCGCCGGCTGACGAGCCACTGTCCCGGCCCAGCCGGCGCGGTCAGAGATCGCTTGCGCTCGGTTAGGTCACGTGGGTTCGCGCCCCGCGGAGCACTGAGGCGAGCCAGAGAGTCACGAGGATGGCGCGCGCCAGCGAGGACCGAATCACCGCAATGAGGTGATGACGTCTCACCCGGACGATGGTAAAGGTTCGGGTGGTGATTCGACCCCAAGGACAGTGGCCCAGGCTGACAGCCGGGCGAAAGCTCTACCCGGAGGTGGCATATGCCCGAGCCCGTTGACCCCCATCATCTTCTGCTGATCGGCGCCGGACCAGGAGTCGGCGCCGGCGTGGTTCGGCGCTTCGGCCGCGAGGGCTTCCGCAGCACACTCATCTCCCGCGGCGAAACGCTCGACCAGCTCGCCTCTGAACTGCGCAGCGGCGGCCTTGAGATAGAGGCGATCGCGCGCGGATATCGAGGATCTGGACGGCTACCGCGAGACGCTCGAACGGATCTTCAGTGCCCCGGGGGCCCCAGGTGTCGTCGTGTACAACGCCGCGCTGCCGATCCAGGCCAGATCCTCGACACCACCGTCGAGCGGCTCCGAACCGCCCACGACGTCGACGTCATCGGCGCCGTCGTCGCGGCACAGGTAGCCGCGCCCGTCCTGCGGGCAGCTGGCGGCGGCACCCTGCTGGCCACCAGCGGCGGCTTCGCCGACAATCCAGTGCCCGCACTGGCGAGCCTCTCGATCGGGAAGGCCGCCCTGCGCTCGGCGCAGACGCTGATTGCCGCGGGTGTCCGGGAGGACGGCATCCACGCCGCGACCGTCACGATCGCCGGTGCCGTCAAGCCGGGAACGGACTTCGATCCGGACAACATCGCGGAGCTTTTCTGGACCGCCCACACCGACGCCAAGGACGCCTGGCAGACTGAGTATCGGTTCACCGGCGCGTAGCGTTAATCCGACTAAGCGCCGCGGCCTCGCTAGTCGGCGAGCTCGAGGTGGGTCTGCAGGAAGGCCCCGGTGCGAGCAAGCGCAGCCTCGGCCTCGTCAAGCTCAGGCGCGGACGCCTGGAAGACGTGCCCCATTTTCGGCGTAACGTCAAGTTGGACGGCGACGTCAGCCGCCGAGCGCGCGGCGACGGCGAGGCGCGTCGCGTCATCCAGCAACACCTCGTTCGAGCCGCACTGGATGAGCAGTGGTGCGATCCCGTGCAGATCGGCGAACAGCGGACTGAGCGCGTCGCTCGCCGGGTCGGCGTCACCCGCGTAGTCGGCGACGTTGCGTCGGAGCCGGTCCGGTGCCAAGACGACGTCGACGGCGGCCTTCGTCTCCATGCTCGCTCCGGCGAGCGTCATGTCAAGCCAGGGTGAGTACAGCACGGCTGCGGCTGGCTGTGCGAGCCCGAGATCACGTGCCGCAACGAGTGTGCCGAGCGCCAGAGCACCCCCGGCCGACTCGCCGAAGACAGCGATCTGCTCCGGGCGGATGCCCGTGTCGAGCAGGCCGCGGTACGACGCAAGCGCGTCGTCGGTGGCTGCCGGGGTACGATGCTCTGGCGTGAAGCCGGTAGTCGACGGAGAGCACCTTCGCGCGGGCCTGTCGCGCGAGCAGGCAGGCAAGGCCGGCGCTCGCGCGAGCGGACCCGAGCGCAAAAACGCCGCCGTGGAAGTACAGGAGCGCGGCGTCCGTATTCGCCGCGGGCACTGAGATCTCCAGGGCCGGAACACCGCCTAGCGTCATTTCTGTGAGTGACACAATGATGGAGCGGCGTTTGGAGCATGAACTCCTCAAACAGGGGTCGAAGCAGGGACAGATCGCCGCGGTCCTCGAGCGCTATTGCGCTCAACAGTTCCGGGAACGACTTTCTCTCTCGGGGTGGCTCATGGGCGCATCATCTCGACCCAGTAGGTGAGACAGCATCATCTCATCCCGGTGAGATGGCGCCGTGCAAGCCGCCGGAGGTCGCGACGCCGGGTCTTCAGTGCCAGTCGTCGACGTGGGCAGCTAAATATCTCGACTAAGCTTGATCGGACTGTGGATTGAGCATGAGGGCTTGGCGACAGCGCAGCGCTTCGCGTACTGCGTTATCTCCCGACGAATCTGACCCGGGCCGAGATCGCGAGCGAGCTTTATGTTCCACCAACACGGTCGCCACCCACATCCGCAACATCTACTCCAAACTCGGCGTCCGCGATCACTGGCCGTCGCCATGCTCGCCCTGCTGATCGGTGGTCCGCCTGTTCATGCTGGATGCCGGCGATGCGCGGCAGCAGCCGCGCCTCCGGTAGCCGCTGCTGAGCGCCGCCGTGGATCAGGGCCGCTCCGGTCGTCCTGCAGCCGTTGCTTGTCGAACGGAGAGCGCCTCAGGATCATCTCGATCGCCGTCGATCACGACAGCAATCCAAGCTCGACGTCCAGGCCGCACGAAGTTCGACAGCAGCGCGCTGGCGACGGTGGCGTTCTCGGTGCTCCCGGCCCCACAGCCGGAGCCCGAGCTTCTCGCCCTCGATTGGGGCTGATCCTGCTGCCTAAGCGTCCTCGACGCGCAGTCCGATCGGCCCAGCGCTCGTGCAGGACGATCTCCGGCTACGTCCCTTGTTTACTGCAGCCCGACTACTCCTGACGACGGAAACCGCGTGAGCTGGTAACACCGCGCGGAGGTCGTGCAATGAACCCCCCGATGACATCTTCACCCACCCTCCCCGCGCCGGCTGTGTCCAGCCAACGCTTCGCTGCTCGCCGCGGGCGCGCCTCACGACCCCGACGCGTTCCGGGACCTGTATGAACGCTATGCCCAGGCGGTGCATGAGTACTTCGTACGCCGCACCGGCAGCCGGGCGACCGCGCTCGATCTCACCGCGGAGACCTTCGCCCAGGCGTGGCTTGTCCGCGTCCGGTTCCGTGACGAGGCCAACGGCTCGGCTGCGCCGTGGATCTATGGCATTGCGCGCAACGGGCGCCGTCGATGTCGATCCGCCCGCCGCGGCGCGCTCGAGCGACGTGCCACCGAGCGGCTCGGCCTGCAGGAGCGGCTTGACCGTCCGCAGTGCGTCGAGGATCCGGTGCCGGAGAGCACGTGGGCCGACGGAGCCGACGAGCTGCTCCGACACGCTGCCCGCGGACGAGCGCGAGGCCGTGCGCCTGCGCGTGATGAAGGACCTGGAGTACTCAGAGATCGCTCGCGTGCGGCACCACCCCCGCCGCCGCGCGGGTTCGCGTACACCGCGGGCTGAAAGCCCTCAAACACCATCTCACCCCATCCAAGGAGAACCGATCATGACTCGTCTCGACCCCGATCTGGAGCGCCTCGGCGACGCGCTGCGCGCCAGCACCACCATCGACCTGGCCCGCGAGGAGCGAGCTGCTCCCCCGGCTGGTGCCGGGCGAGAACACCGCGCCGACGCTGTGCCCGCGACACGGGCACGGCGCACACGCCCGCGTCCGCGCGTTCTCGCAGGCAGCACGCTCGGGCTGGCGGGTATCGGCGCGGTGCTCGTGCTCGCCCTGGGCGGGTCGGCCGCCGCGCCGGCGTTTGCCGTCACGAAGCAGGACGATGGCTCGGTGTTGGTGAACCTGAACTACAACACAGACCAGAACCTTCCCCAGGTGCAACGCAAGCTCGCCGACATGGGGATCCACGAGCAGCTCACGATCCACATGGCGCGTGGGGCGGCAACCATCAGCGGTCCGGTCATCTGTACGCCGGCGCCGGGTGTGTCGGGGCCGACGGTGAGGTCTTGTGGGCTCGGACGGCACGGAGGTCATCGCCCCGGGCCACTGGCTGGCAACACTGCCGAGGGCAGCTTCCACCTGGACCACTGCGTCGTCTCGAGTGACACCGGCTCGGGCAATACCGGCAGCTCGGGCAATACGGGCGCCGGTTGATCCGGTGACTGCCGTCGGCGCCCGCCCGGCGCGGGCGTCGGCGATGGCGCGGTTGGCGGTCCGGCCCCCGGCTCATGGCGGGGGCCGGGCCGCTGCGTGGTGGCCTCTGTCGATCGTTGCCGGGGCAGTCACGTGGAACCTAGTCAATCTGCGGGCATTGACGGTGGGGGTCGCGTACCTGAACGACAGCTCGCTGCACGCGCAAATGGTGCGCTTCGCGACGGCGCAGCTGCGTGCCGGCCACCTGCCGCTCACGAGCTGGTTCCCGTTCCTCGGTGAAGGGTCGCCGCAGTTTTCTTCACTACCAGAGCCTGCCGGCGATCGCGACCGGGCTGGTGGGGCTGGCGGTCGGCCCCGACGCGGCGTTTCGCTGGTCGGGGCAACGCCCGTTCGCCGCGGCCGATCAGCGTCTACCTGTCGGCGCGCGCGTTCGGGGCGGGCAGACCGGGCGCGGGCCGCTTCGGCCGCGATGGCCCCATTCCTGGTGAGCGCCACGGGGGTCGGCTTCGAGCAGCACGCCTACGTGTGGACGGGGTTCGGCGTCGGACGCAGCTGTGGTGCAACTGAATGTTGGCGCCTCGCGTGGGGCTTTAGCTGGCGGGCGATCCGCGACGGGCGCGGCTACTTCCGAGCTGTCCTCCTCACGGCGCTCACCGTCGCGCTGCACTTCGAGACCGGCTACCTGGCGCTCTCGGTGCTGCTGGTCTGGCCGCTCGTCGCCGGCCGGCCGCTCCTGCTCGGTTGCGGCGAGCTGCGGTCGTGCTCGGCGGTTCGCTGCTGGCGTCGGCGTGGGTGATCGTCCCGCTCGTCGCCGAGCGAGGGTGGGCGGCGGTCAACGAGCCGTTTCAGGGTACGGCACTCGTCAACGGCTACGGCGCACGTCGCGTGCTCGATTGGCTGGTGTCTGGGCAGCTGCTCGACCACGGCCGGATGCCCGTCGTGACCGTGTTCGCGGCGCTCGGGTTCGGATTGGCGTGGCTTGCCTGGTCCTCGGACGCCGACGCCCGCGCGCTGCTGGTCGCGCTCGCGGTGTGCCTGCTGATTCGCGTTCGGACGGCACGACCTTCGGGTCGCTCGTCGATCTGATCCCGGGCAGCGCCGACCTCTTCTTCCGCCGCTTCATGATGGGCGTGCAGCTCGCCGCGCTACTGCTCGCCGGTCGCGGGGCGGCGTGGCTGGCGGCCGGCTGCGTGCGGTTGCTCAGAGCCCGGGTCCCGCGTTGGCCGCCCGGCCTGTCCGCGGCCGCTGCGGTCGTCGCCGCGGTCGCGGTGCTCGCGCCGGCGTGGCTTCAGCTCGGCGCCTACGACCGTCACGACGGCGCGGCGATCGCGGCCCAGCGCCGCTCCGACGACACCGAGGGCGCCGAGCTCGATCGCCTGGTCGCGGCGATCGAACGCGACGGGGGCGGCCGGACGTACGCCGGGATGCCGTCGAACTGGGGCCAGGACTTCACCGTCGGGGCGGTGCCTGTGTTCAAGTACCTGGAGAGCCGCGACGTCGACGAGGTCGGCTACACGCTGCGGACGGCGTCGCTCATGACCGACCCGGAGTACTTCTTCGATGAGCGCAACCCGGGCGACTACCGGCTGTTCGGGATCCAATACCTCATCATCCCCACCGGCGCCAGACCTCCCGTCCTCGCTCGGCTCAAGCTCCGGGCCGGCCCCTACTCGCTGTGGACGCTGCCTGGCGCCGGCGGCGTCCTGAACGCCGGCACGATCGTCGGCACAGTGTCGGCCGACCGCGGCGACATCGGCATGCGCAGCATCCCGCTGCTGAACTCGCGGCTCGCACAGGCCGACGACTACCTTCGCGTCACGTACGGTCAGCCCGGCGGCCGCGAATCCCCGTTTCCGCCGAACTGTCGCCCGCGACGCCGGCCGGGACGGTGCTCGCGGAGTCCGACAAGCTGCAACAGGGGCTGGTGGCGGCCAGCGTGCGGATGCGCCGGGCCGGAGTTGTCGTGCTCAGCGCATCGTTCGACCCCGGCTGGACGGCGACCGTCGACGGACGCCCGCAGCGCGCCGAGATGGTGGCGCCCGCGCTGGTCGCCACGACCGTCGCCGCGGGCGCGCACCGAATCATCTTCCGTTATCGCGGATGGCAGAATTACCCCCTCCTCTTCGCGGTCGGCGCAGCCGCGCTCGTCGCGCTTGTCTATATGGACATCAGACGGGGGCGATCCCCCGGCATCGCCCGCAGACATTGATCCGAGCGCGCTGCGCTCTAACTGTTCCGCGAAGTCCCCACGCCGGCTAGTGCGGGAAGCACCTCCTCCTCGAGGAGTTCCACTGACCGCAGGGACCGCTCGAGCGCGAGATCGCCGAATGCGAGTCGCCCGAGGAGATAGTTGATGCCAGCCTCTTGGACCTGCGGAAGGAGGCGGTCCCGGACGGTGGAGGGCGAGCCGATGGCACAAAAGCCGGCGACACGCCGGCCGCCAGCTACGTTCTGGCGCTCACTTAACCAGGTACCACGCCTCCGGCGTCAGATAGGTGAAGGAGTTGGCGCTGAAGTCTCCGAGCTTGTCCGAGACCAGCGTGCCGGCATTCGCGGAGTAGAGGCCGATCGATGTCGGCTGATAGATCACCGGCAGTTGATTCGCCATGTAGGCGGAGTACGAGCTCAACGCCCCAGCCTCCTGCGAACGGCTGGCGCCGAGATCGTCTCGTTGATCAGCTTGTTCGCCTGCGGACTTGAGTAGCTGCCGAAGTTCGTGGTCGCGCCGGTGGAGAACAAGACCTCGCCAGTCGGCAGGTACGGGTCGGCGTAGACCCAGCCAGAGCCCCAGTCGGCCGCTTGCCACTTGCACAGCGCCTGGTTCGGCGTGCAGGGCGTGGCCGCGCCGGTGATCGCGTCGGGGGCCTGCACGGTCAGGTTGATCGTGATGCCGACCCGCTTCGCCTGCGCCTCGAGATCATTCATCTCGGAAGCGAGCGAGGTAGAACCGCTGGCGTACACGAGGTTGAAGGTGAGCGGCTCGCTACTGCGAATGCCGGCGCCGCACTCACCCGCTCCCGTTCCGGGCTTCTGGCAGATGGTGGTGCCGTGCGGGACGACCTTCCAGCCGTTGTCGCTCAGCAACGCGGACGCCGCGGAGACAGAAAACGGGTAGGGACTTACCGAGCTGGCCGACCAGCGGACTCGGCGGCGCCACCGGCACCGGCGAGGAAGTCTCGGTCGCGGCGTGACCCAGGAAGG
>CAVOOV010000003.1:0-222582 GCA_963697655.1 uncultured Solirubrobacterales bacterium
AGTCGAAGATCTGGGCGCGCTGCGCGACTGAGCGCACCGAGTACACCAGCCGCCCGAGCGCGTCGAGCGTGATGCCGTGTCCCGCCAGCACGACCGCCCGCGGATCGAGCGCCGGCAGCGCCCGGGCCAGGCGGTTCGGCGTGATCGCGCTCGATAGCGACAGCGTGCGAACGCCGGCGCGGCGGAGCATCAGCTCTAGTGACTGGGCGTACAGCGCGTCGACCTCGAGCGGTAGGGAAGAGTCGAGCACGAGAACGCCGGCGGATCGGGTCGCCGGCGGGGACAGGCGCTTGAGCGCGGACAGCCACGCGGTGGCGTAGCGCCAGCCGAACTCGTATTCAGGAGTGCTGCCCGCGGCTGCCTCGTCAGCGTGGGTCGCAACTCCTTCGAGCAGTACCTCCTCGATCGTCCGCTCGACCGAGCGGAGCGCGAGGCTCTCCTCCAGCAGGCAGTTGGCCTTTTCCTCGTCGAACGAGGCGAAGGCGGCGGCGAGCCGCGAGCCGGACGACGGTCCCTCGCCGCGCTGCCGGGCCAGCGCGACCGCCGACGAGACGTTGTGGGTTTCGGCGAGCGTGGTGCGCAGCGACTCGATCTCGGTCAGCGTGTACTGGCGGTGGCCGCCGGGCGTCCGGCGCGGGCGCGGAAACCCGTAGCGCCGCTCCCAGCTACGAAGTGTGTTGGGGCTGACGCCGAGCATCACGGCAGCGGCGTTCGTGCGAATCCCATTCATCAGCTTGAGTTATCTAGGTCCGCGCCGTGCACTGCAAGTGCCGCAAGAAGACCTGCAAAATTGCGCAAAAAGTGATCGGTTTGCATAACGTCGGCAGGGCTTATCTGGGGTGCTTCGCGCGGGCGCCAGAGCTACTCGAGCACGAGCAGCGCCGCTCGCGGGGGTCCACACGAGGCGATGCGGGCCGTGAGCCGGATCCCGAAGGTGTTAGCCGGACGGACGACCGTGGCGCGGGTGCCGCCGTCGCCGCGAGCGGCCCACGCGACCGCAACGGACAGGCTGTCCCCGCCGCCTTCCTCGGCATCCGCGGGTATCAGCAGGTCGGAGACGTGCCTATTGACCGCGTCGGGTTCGCAGGCGGCGAGCAGGCGCTCGGCCCCGCGCGACACCGCGCACACCGATAGCGCGCGATCGAGCACCAGGAAGGCGTCACCGGCGTGCGGAGCGATGTCCTCGGCCGCCTCGAGGATCAGTCCGAAGCCGCAGTCACCGCACACCCGCGAGCCCGGCGCCCGGTCCGTCGCATGCGACCTGCTCGAAACGAACGGACGCGTTCCACAGTGGCTGCAGAACGAAACGCTCGGAAGGGCGGGCTCGAGCTCGGGCGCGGCCACCAGTCGAAGAGCGGGCCGACCGTTCCTGGCTGTTCCTTCGCCCATCGTCTACTGAGCGCTTCGGGCGCTCCGGAGCTGGGCGCGCGCCGCGTAGGCGGCGGCGGAAGCGGATGGCGTGGTGGCGACGAAATCGGACTCGAGCATGTCGAGCAGCATGCGCTGGGCGTCGCCGGCGCCCGACGGAAGGACCGTGGTGCCGGTGCCGCGCGTCCGGGGTCGCTCCGCGCCGCGACGGTAGATCGCGAGGGGCATCGCCCCGACCGCGAGCCTGATCGCGTATGCCCATCGCGCAACTGTGTCGTCGTCGAGGTGGCCGCCGGCGACGACCACCAAGTTCGGCCTGTAGACGTTGGCGGCGTCGCCGATCCCGGCCACGCCGCGGGCTGAGAGACTCAGGACCTTGATGCCCGCCCGGACGCAGAACAGCTCGAGCGCGCGGATGTACGGTGCGTCGCGGTCGAGCTCGTCGCGCGAGGCGTCCCCGACCACGATCGACACCTGCCGGACGGGCGGCGGCGTCAGCCGGACCGCGCGCCTCAGCCAGTCGGTCGCCCAATGGGAGGCGAACGCCCACGCGGCCGACTCGACCGAGAAGCGCCGCGAGATCTCGTCGAGCGTCGGTAGCAGGACCTCCTCGACGGAGCGTTCGACCGATCGAAGCGCGAGCGCCGCCTCGATCGCGCCATCCGCCCGCTCGCTGTCGTACGAGGCGAGTGCCCCGACCAGCGAGTTCGCATCCGCGGCAAGCCCCTCGCGGGCGCGGGAGATAGCCGACGAGATCGACAGGCCTTCCTGGAGCGCGTCCCGCAGGGCGGCGACTTCGCCGTGCGTGAATAGGCGGTGCCTACCCGGCGACCGCTGCGGTTTGGGAAACCCAAACCGCCGCTCCCAAGCCCTCAGCGTGTTCGGGCTTACATTTAGGAGCGCTGCGGCTTCACTCGTCTTGAGGTAGCGCATGCGCAGTTAAAGAGACGTAGATGTTGCTATTTCGACCTAGCCATTGCCCTCTTGAATACCCCAGCATAGAATTGCACAAGTTTTCGCCCAAAGTGTCTTCCAAACCTCCACTTTCTGGCGGTTCAGACGCGAGCTAACGGGCGAGGCCCCACTGCGGAGATGGGAGGGAAAGATGTCCTACCGCACCTCGTGATCGAACGATTCACGGATCATCCGGCCAGGAATCCGCCGCAAAACTAGCGCTCTGTGCCCTAACGCGGTACTTTGCGTGCGTGGGCGATCACCGTCGCATGCGGTCGCTTGCTCTAAGCCAGATTATGGCGCTGGGCGTCGCGTGCGCTGCCTTGGCGGGGTGCATCGTGTGGGCAATCCTGGTTGCCCCGGACGATCGCCTGAACGGACTGTCTGCCGTGCTCGCCGTGGCCGCCGTTGCCGCTGGGCTGGGCGTCGCGCATGTGCGAACACGCGTTGAGATATCGGCATCGTTCATCGTCTACATCCTTGCTGGCGCCTTTCTTGGCCCGGCTCCTGCATTCGTCGCGGCGGTGATCTCCGAGGTTGCCGCGACCCGGGTCGTCCGCACCCGGGGCCAGGCGTTCCTGTTCAACCTCGTCGCCGCCGGGTTCGCGGCGCTCCTCGCGGGGACGCTGATCCGCGGTTTGGCGCCGCAGGACCATTCGGCCGGGTTCTATCTGGTGCTTGGCGGGCTGGCTCTGGCAATGCTCGAGTTGACCTGGTTGATCCTTGCGCCGTTCACGATCGCGTACGACGGCTATAGCCCGGCGTGGCACCCGCGGACGCTGGTTGAGCATCTGCCGAGCGCATTGATCAACGTGGTGCTGGCGGTCGCCGGCGCGGCGATCTACGTCGAGGTCGGGCTCGGCGGGATCGCGTTCGCCCTCGCCGGGGTGCTCGCGTTCTCGTACATGGCCCACCTGCTCGACCGGAGCCGTCTACGGGCCGAGCAGTACGTCTCACTGTCGTGGGGCGTGCTCGCGGGGTTGCTGCGTGCGCTCGACATCCGCGATCAGCGCGCCGCCCGCCACGCCGCCGCCGTCGCCCGGTTCGCGAGCGACATGGCCCAGGCTGTCGGCATGGGTGAGCAGGACCAGGAGCTCGCCCACACCGCCGGGCTGCTTCACGACATCGGCCACTTCGCGCTGTCGGACCGCGTTGCCGAGCGGGGTCGCACGCTCACCGAGGAGGACTGGATCGCGATCCAGCAGCACCCGGAGCTCGGCGCCGACATTCTCCGCGACCTCGGCATGTACGGGCCGATCGCCGAGATCGTGCACTCGCACCACGAGCGAATCGACGGGCGCGGGTATCCGAACGGTTTGCCGGGGGAGGAAATCCCCGAGATCGCCAAGATCATCGCGGTCGCCGAGGTCTACGACACGCTCACCGCTGCCGACACCTACCGGACGCGGATGAGCTCGTTCGAGGCGCTGCGGGAGCTGCGGCGCGTCGCCGGCACCCAGCTCGACACGGGCTACGTCGAGGTGCTGGCGGGGTTGCTGAGCGGCGAGGGGGTCGAGTACCGCCACGCAGACGCCGCGAACTTCGATTCCGAGCTCGACATGGAGCGGCGGATCAAGCAGGCACGCGCCGGCTGACGCCGGCCAGTCCTCCAGGTCTCGCCGGCCAGGTCGTCGAGGCTTCTCGCCGGGCTAACTCGTCAACGGTTCTGGCCGAGCGAGGTCGTCGATGGTTCTCGCAGGCCTAAGTCGTCAAGGGTTCTGGCCGGGCGAGGTCGTCGATGAGCTGCGCCGGCAACCTGCGGCCGCGGCGTGCACGAATCCGCTGTCGCCACGCCGGTGCAGCCCGCCCGACGCGCGACGCGGTGCCAAGTCAGTCAGTTAGCCGACCAGGCGTTCCTGTTGTTGGCCTTGACCAGCACGACGCTGCTGAAGCGTCTCCAGGAATTGTTCGATCTGATCGACGCTGAACCGGCGCTGTCCTCCAGGCGTGCGATACGACTCGAGGTAGCCCATGTCGGCCCACCGCCGAATCGTGCCGAGGGAGACCCCGAGGGCATTGGCGGCTTGCGAAGTGGACAAACCGAGCGGACTGTTCCTCATGTGATCCATACCTGCATTTCAGATGCATTTAAGAACATTGCGGTGGGTTGTGCAGCAATTGCACAACCTTTGCTCTGAAGCGCGAGGACAAGCAGCCTGTTCCGCCAGGACTCTTGCGGCTGCGAGCATGTGACCCTGCCAGGCACATGCGACTTAGGCTCTACCACCATCGAGATGGCGCCCGGATAGCGTACCGGGAAACGGGCACAGGTCCAGCGCTTGCACTGCTGCATTCGCTGGGGCTCTCACACCGAGAGTGGGAGCCGGTCGTCCGCGAGCTGTCCACGCGCTTCCGGGTCGTGCTCCCCGACCTACCACTCCACGGCGACTCCGAGGACCGCCCGCGCCACCCCTACACCGCGGACTGGCTGGCCGACGTGATCGCCGGTTTCTGCCGCGAAGTTGCTGGCCCGCGACCGCTGATCGCCGGCCACGACATCGGCGCCGAGCTCGCGCTTCAGGCCGTCGCCACCGGCCGTCTGCATCCCGCTCGGATGGCGCTGCTGCCCAACCGCCTGCACCGCCGCGACGAATTCGCCGGCAAGCGCGCCACCTGGCGCATCGTCTGCCGGGCCGCGGCACTGCCGGGGTTCGACCGCACCCTCGCGCGCGGCGCCACGCTCGTGTTCCGGCCGTCGATCGGCGAGCGCCTGTCCGCCCAGCACAATCCCGCCGCCCGCGACCTGGTCCGGCACGCCTTCGCCGACGTCGCCGGCAACGGCAACCGCGCCCGCTCGTGGGCGAAGTTCGCCCGGCGCTGGCCGGCCGAAGCCCAGCGCCAGCTGCTCGACGCCTATCCGCGGATCGACACCCCGGTGCTGCTGCTATGGGCCGACGAAGACCCCGCGCATCCGCTGATCGGCGCCTACCAGGCCCTCGACCTGCTGCCGAACTGCCAACTCCGCACGTTGCCGGGGACGGGGTTCCTGATGGCCTACGACGATCCGGTTGGGGTGGCGCGGGAGCTGATCTCGTTCTTTGGGTGAGGGCGCCGGCGCGACCCCGAATCGAGGCCGCCACGACCCGCGATCGGCGCCGCCGCGACCCCGATCGGCCGCCGGCGCGACCCCGATCGGCGCCGGCGCGACCGCGATCGGCGCCGCCGCGACCGCGATCGGCGCCGCCGCGACCCGCGATCGGCGCCGCCGCGACCCGCGATCAGTGCCGCCGCGACCCGCGATCACTGCCGGGGTAGCGGTTTCGGGCCTTGGTTCAGGCCCGGCCCTCGAGTGGGTGTGCAAACGTCGCCAAACCCCACCCAACCCCAGCGCCTGGGCTGCATAAGCGCCCTGCCAGACGGCTCATATGCGCATCTCAGTGGAGCGACTGCGCCGGCAGGATCCCGGCCGACCGGTCATCGGGGCGAACAGGGCTTGAACGGCGGGCACCTGGAGGAGGGTTCGGGTGCTCGGTGGCGGAAGCAGGCCGAATGGTCCCGAAATAACCTGCAAAAGCTGACAATTGGCGCGATTGACGTTGACCGTGTCATTCCGCGCATGTGGGGCGTGCACGGAATGACACCGGCAGCGCGCAACGGCTCCGATTACAGGTCTTGCAGGTCGCCGGCGATCCCGGCCGACCGGCGAGGCCACCGCCCCTCACACTCCAGGTGCACGCCGTTTGCCGGGCAGCGGCGACGGAGGCGGTTTGCGCTTTCTTGCACCCCGGCGGCGCCCCCCCGGCAGCGCGGACGGGCATGTTTCGGCCCGAAAGCTCGGACCTCACGCGAGCGTTCGGGAGATAAGCATGCCCCGATGCTTACGTCCCGAAATCGCCGGCGCGGGACATGGTTTCGGGCCTGATGCAGGTCCCGCGCAGTCGGCTGGAGCTAACCGCCTCGGCCGGCTGGAGCTAACCGCCTCGGCCGGCGGTAGCTAACCGCGCGGCCGGCGGTAGCTCACCGCGGTTGTAGCCCAGCCACCTCAGCGCGAGAATCGTCACGATCCCGCGCCACGCCGTCGCCTGCGCCGGCGACCAGCCGAGCCAGTCGAAGATCCAGCCGCCGGCCTCGTGCTGCCCGGCCCCCTGAGGCGCTCATGTCGTCAAAGTTGTGCAACGGATGGAGGTTTGCTGCGTCTTGCGCCGCGGATCGTCGTATGGAACGGCGCGCCGGGGGAGATCGCCGGCGAGCCCGCGCTCGCGTCTCAGCGCCGGCGGCCCAGGGCCGGCGACCCCTGCGGCCGGCGACCCGGCGCCGGCGACCCCGCGCCGGCGACCCGGCGCCGCCGTCTCAGCGCCGGCGCCGCGCCGTCGACGCCCGCTCACGCAGCTCGGGCTCGATCACGACCCGCCGGCGCCGGCGAGGATGGCCGTCGATCGCGCCCAGCAGCATGCCGACCGCGACCTCGACCAGGTGCTCGGAGTTCCAGGAGAAGCTCGTCAACGGTGGCGCGAGCAGGATCGACACCGGGTGGTCGTCGTAACCGATCACCGATAGGTCGGTCGGGATCTTGAGCCCGAGCTCGCGGGCGGCCGCGTAGACGCCGTAGGCGATCGAATCCGAGAAGCAGAAGGCGGCGCTCGGCCGGCGCGCCTCGGTCAGCACGGCACGGGCGACCTCGGTCGCCTCCTGCAGCTCGTATTCGGCGCTTACCACGATGACGTCGAGACCGAGGCGGTCGGCCTCGGACCCGACGTAGATCTCGGCGGGGCGATCGTTCGTGGGGGAGCCGGGCGGGCGGAGCACGGCGATCCGGCGGTGGCCGAGCGCGTACAAGTGCTCGAGCGCGCACCGAACGCCGCTGCGGTTGTCGAACAGCACCTCGCCGGCGGCGCCCCGGCCGGGGAGCGCGTCCCCGATCGAGACGATCGCCAGCGATTCCGCCAGATCGGTCCAGAACTCGTCCGACGGGTCGACCGGCGAGAGGATCAGGCCATCCACGTGCTGGTCGCGCAGCTGGGTGGCCAGCGCCCGCTGGCGGAGGGGGTCGCCGCCGGCGTCGAGAATCAGCGCGTAGCGGTCGTGCGCCAGCAGCGCGCGACCCGCCTCGGCGACCAGGCGCTGCTGCCACAGATCCTCGAGTGACGGACCGAGGATCCCGACCATGCCGGTGCGCCCGCTGGCCAGCGCCCGGGCGATCGGGTTGGCCTCGTACCCAAGCTCGTCGGCGACCTTGCGCACTCGATCCTGGGTCTCCTCCGAGACCTGGATGCCGCGGAGCGCGTAAGACACGGCGGCCGGTGAGACCCCTGCGACGTCGGCAACCTCCCGGATGGTGACGCGCTTGGCCGAAGGGCTCACGCCGCAAGCGTAGACGGGTTCGGCCACCGTCCTGGGAACTGACTGCGCTGATCGGTACCTCGGCCCAGAAGCGTCATTTGACAAGTTTCTCCTTAACCGCTTCACTGAAGCGGTTCATGAACCGGTTCAGCAGCGACATGAGCGAACTCCCGCTCATCATCGACGTCCACCAGCACGTGTGGCCGGAGTCGCTGATCGATGCGCTGCGCGCCCGTCGGTCGCCGCCGCGGCTGCGCGGCTGGACGCTCGAGCTCGCCGGCGAGCCGGACTACGAGGTCGACCCGCGCACGCACGATCCCGACGAGCGGGCCGCGCTGGCCAGAAGCGACGGCCTCGAGCTGGCGCTCGTGTCGCTCTCGAGTCCGCTCGGGATCGAGTCGCTGGCGCCCCCGGAAGCGGCCGAGCTGCTCGACGCATACCACGACGGGGCACTCGGCCTGCCGGCGCCGCTCGAAGCGTGGGCGGCGGCGTGCCTGACCGACGTGGACGCCGGCGCGCTCTCCCGCGAGCTCGAGCGCGGATTCGTGGGACTCCAGTTGCCGGCGACCGCGCTGCTCGACGGCGCGGGCTACGACAACGCCGGCCCGCTGCTCGACGTGCTTGAAGGGGCGGGTCTGCCGTTGATGATCCACCCCGGACCGGTGGCCCTCGCAGCGACCGGCCCGGTGGCCCTGACAGCGACCGGCCCGGTGGCCGTCACGGCGACCGGCGCCGGCGCCCCGCCCTGGTGGCCGGCGGTCGTCTCGTACGTCCAGCAGATGCACGCGGCCTGGTTCGCCTTCCGCGTCCACGGGCGCCCGCGCCACCCGCGGCTGCGGGTCTGCTTCGCGATGCTGGCCGGGCTCGCCCCGCTCCACAGCGAGCGGTTCGCCAGCCGTGCCGGGGATCGGGGTGTGGTCGATCACGACGTGTTCCTCGACGTGTCCTCCTACGGCACGCGGGCGGTCGATGCGACCGTGCGGGTGCTCGGCATCGACGCGCTCGTGAATGGATCGGACCGGCCGTACGCCGATCCCGTATCGCTCGATCTCGGGCCGGCGGCCGTGCAGGCGATCCGCGGCGCCAATGCAATGCGTCTGCTCTATCCCAAGGAGGTGTTGGATGATCTGGCAATCGCTTCCCCCGCGTAACCTCGACCGCGCCGAGCTCAAGGCGCTGGTCGACGCGCTCGCGGACGAGCCCGATCGGTGGCGAGAGCACGTCGAGTTCGAAGGCGGACAGCGCCACTACGTCTCGCTGCACCGCGACGAGTACGTGGACGTGTGGCTGCTGTGCTGGGTGCCCGGCGACGACACCGGCTGGCACGACCACGACATCTCCTCGGGAGCGGTCCGGGTCGTGCGGGGCGCCGTACGCGAATCGAACCCGAGGATCGGCGGCGACCCGGCGGTCCGCGTCGTCACCGAAGGCGGCTCGTTCTCGTTCGGCCCCGAGCACATCCATCGTCTGGCCGACGACGACGAGCTCGCGGTCTCGATCCACGCCTATTCTCCACCCCTGTGGCGGCTCGGGCAGTATTCGATCGACGACGACGGCGTGATGCGCCGCGCGTCGGTCAGCTATGCGGATGAGCTCCGTCCGCTCGAGGGGAGCTTCGCTGCGTGAGGCGGCCGACGATCTCCTCGAACGCCCGATCCGCCAGCGCCCGCAGTTCCTCCGGCGTGAGCAGCTGCACCGGGTGTGGGATGAACACCATCCGGTAGTCAGGCATACCGAGCAGGCGCGCCTGCTCGAGCGCCTCATCGACGAACGGTTCGGTCGCCACCGCCGCGGTGGCGATGCCCTGGCGTTCGAGCTCGACCATGTCGCGCACACTGCACGACGTGCAGGACCCTCAATCGGCGAGGCCTTCGACCGCGAGGTCGCCGCGGTCGGCGATCCGGCGCACGATCTCGACGCTCGCGGGCTTGGAGAAGATCTCCTTGACGACGCGGAACGTGTTGGCGCCGCGGGCGTGCAGCAGCTCTTCGATGCGGTCGAGGAACTCGTCGCCCCGGCGCTTGTTGATATCGAGCAGCGCTACGCGCGCGCCCGTCAAATCCACGGGACGCGCGGCGAGCGGCTCGGTCACGCGCCGGCGCTCGTCGAATGGGCTCACGTAGTCCACAGAACCTCCTTTGAGATCGCCTCGGCGTTCATCCCGAGGCACGGACCGAACACGGCGGAGTAGCGGCCGGCCTCACCGCCGGCGACGACGATCATGATGTCCTCGGGGCTCGACCATTTACGGACTGGCTGATCGTCCTCGGCCGCGTTGACCAAGGGCGTGGTCTCGCCCCAGCGCAACGAGCCGGCCGGCCGAACGACCGCGTCGAACATCTCCTCGCGCACGCGCTGCTTGCTCCACCCCCACCCCGAGAACGACCGGGCGTGCTCGGGACAGATCACGAACAGCGAGATCCCGTCGAGCGGCCACCAGTTCGGGCTCCAGGTCGACGCCGCCGCCCACCCGAGCACCCGCGCCAGCTCCTCGGGCCCGGTGCTGCGATGGTCCGAGATCGACAGCGGCGCATCGGCTCCGAGCACCGTCACGACCGAAGACGACGCGGAGTACCCGCGCTCGACGTGCAGCGGCTCCCACGGACTTACCTCCTCGTCCTCGGCGAAGCACAGCCCGACCTTGCCAGGCTGGCCGAGCGTCGAGCGGTCGAGGCGGCCGGGAAAACCCCCGCCGGTGAGGCTGACCACGAGCCGCAGGGCGCGTCCGACCGTCATGTTCGCCCGCCAGCCCGGTCCGAGCGCGCCGACCGAGCTGTTCAGCCCGATCGCGTCGCGGACCGGCCCGTTGACGATGACGACCTGTCCGGCGGGCTGGGTGGTCACCGCCTGGCCGCCGACGTTGAACGCCGGTTCCAAAATCGCCTGCACCGCGGCCACAACGACCGGGAAGTACTCGGGCCGGCACCCGGCGAGCACGGCGCAGGCAGCGACTCGTTCGAGCTTGACCGACGCCATCGCCGGCGGGATCTCACCGAGGAGCGACGACGGGTCACTGCCGCCGAGCATCGCCTGCACCCGCTCGGGCGTAGGCGGGATGACTGGCAGGCCGTCCGTCCAGCCGAGCTCGAACATCTCCTCGAGATCGTCGTGGCGGGCGCCGTCGAGCAGCCGGAGCGCCTCGGGGTCGTATGTGCTCTTGGCCGCGCATCCGGGTTTCCGCTTTGGCGCCTCGTCGGTAACGGGCACGGACAGCAGCGCCTCGAGCCCGTCCGAATCCCAGCCGATCACTCGCCCGGCCTCCCGTCCCGATCGATCGACGAGCACCGCCGTGGGCAAGCTGTGCAGCGAGTAGGCGCGCGAGACGTCATACGGCGCCGGCTCTGCGAGCACGGTGCCCGTGAACCCCGTGCGCCGGGCGACTCGCGCTGCAACCTCGAGCGGATCCTCGAAGACCGCGGCGACACGCACGCCGGTGGCGGTCAGATCCGACATCTGCGGGGACAGGCGGCGCAGGGTCAGCGTGCACGTCGGGCACTCCTCGGATACGAACAGCAGCAGCGCGGGTCCGTCGGCGTGCAGATCCGCCAACGCGACGGACGCACCCGCGGCGGAGGGCAGCGAGAAGTCGGGAGCGGCAGTGATGGACTGGGCAGTCATACCGGGGTCGGCTCGACGGTACGAGAACGGTCGGCAACGATCGTCCCGGCCTGCACGACCATCCAGATGCGTTCGGCGTCGCGCAGGATGCGAACGTCCTCGAGCGGATCGCCGTCGACGACGATTAGGTCCGCGACCGCTCCGGCGGTGACCGTGCCGAGATCGGAGGACAGGCCGAGCGCCACCGCTGACCCGAGAGTCGCCGCGCGCACGCCCTCGAGCGCGGACAGACCGCCGTCGACCATCCGCACGAGCTCGATCGCGTTGTCGCCCGGCGGTCCGCTGTCGTGCCCCATCGCGAGCGTGACCCCCGCCGCCCGCGCGGCCACCAGCGTCGCATACGCCTCCTCGCGCTGGCGCTTGGCCTGCTCGACCAGCGCCGGCGGGAAGTCGTCAGTGAAGCGCTCGGCGAGATCGTGGAACGTGCTCAGCGTGGGCACGAGCACGATCCCGCGCGTTGCCATCGCATCGAGCAGCTCGGGCTCGCGGTGGAGCGACAGGCCGTGCTCGATCGTGTCGACGCCCTCGTCGACCGCGAGCCGGGCGCCCTCGAAGCCCTCCACGTGGGCTGCCACGCGCACGCCCAGCCGGTGAGCCTCGTCGACGATTGCGGCCAGCTCGACACGCGTCATCTGCGCCGGCTCGGGGTCCTCGACGAGCACCGAGCGCGCGCCGGTGGCCATCAGCTTGACGTAGTCGGCGCCGCGCCGGAGCTGCTCGCGCACCGCCTTGCGCATCTCGTCCGCTCCGTCCGCCTCGCGGTACATCGTCGTGAAGATCGCCCCGCCGGGGGCGGTAGCCGAGATGATCCGCCCGCACGACAGGATCCTCGGGCCCTCGACGATCCCCAGCCGGACCGCCTCGCGCAAAGCGATGGCCTCGTCGTCGTAGCTGCCGACGTCGCGGACGGTGGTAATGCCGGCAGCAAGCAGGACGCGGGCGGTCTTGGCAAGGATGAAGTAGCCGAGCTCTCGGGGCCGGGGCAACTCGCCGTGGAGTGCCGCCGGCGGCCCGAACCCCGGCGAACGGAAGACGTCGCTCGACAGGTGGGCGTGAGCGTCGATCAGCCCGGGCATGAGCGTGCGTCCGCCGAGGTCCAATGTGCCTTCGGGGACCGTGCCCTCGGCCGCGACTGACCCCACCTCGACGATGCGCCCGTCCTCGATCCGCACCGAGGATCGATCCGCGGGGGCGCGCCCCGTGCCGTCGATCACCGTGGCGTTCGTGAGCAGCATTGCTCACTCACCGTACAGCCGGATCCACGGGCCGCGGAGGCTAAAGCTTCGTTAACTTGACACCGTCGGGGCGGATGTGAAACAAACGCGGCTGATCCACCGGCTGAACGCCGTTCTACCCGCGGATCAAACGAGGAGATGCAAGCCGCTATCGGGTACCAACCGGCGCGCTCCGGCGGCGCCGGATCGCCGGGGATCTCGGCTGTCCTCGACGTGCTCGAGGTCCTCGACCGCAACGGTCCGACGACGCTCGCCGAGCTCGCCCGCGAGACGGGGATCGCGAAGAGCACGCTGCACCGGGTCTGCTCGATCATGTTCGCGCGCGGCTGGGCGGCTCGGGACCCGCGCACCGGGCACATCGAGCTCGGGCCCAGGGTGGTATGGCTCGGGCACACTGCGCCCGTGTCGCCGCTGACCGCGGGATTTCACGACGTCGCCCGTCGGCTCGTGGCTCGCCACAACGAGACCACGTGCCTGACCGTCCTCGACGGGCGCGAAAGTGTGTTCATCGCCAAGGAGGACACCACGCACCAGGTCCGTCTCGTCACCGCGGTCGGAAGCAGGCTTCCGGCGTTTGCGGCTGCGTCGGGGCGGGTGCTGCTCGCTGACCGCTCCGAGGACGAGGTCGCCGCGCTATATGCCGGTTGCGAGCTCGTGACGCCGACCGGCCGGCGGCTGGATGGACTACACGAATTGTTCGAGATCCTGCGCGAGTCTCGGCGTCGCGGCTACGCCGAGAACATCGACGAGACCGCGCTCGGGCTCCATTGTCTGGCCGTTCCCGTCGGTCCGCCCGGACGGGTTGCCGCCGCGATCACCCTGTGTGTGCCGAGCGGTCGGATGAGCGCGGCTCGCGAGCGCGAGATGCTCCCCGATCTCCTTCGCGCCGCTGACGAGATCGTGCCGCAGTCGGGCGACGGCGAACACGCCTCGGCTGCCAATACTTCAGTAAATCAATCAGGTAAGTTAGCAACCCATCGGCGCGTCGATCCCGAGAGGTCGCGGACGGCGCCGGCTCGACACGAACAGAAAGGTGGCTCCATGAGTCGCAGCAACAGTGAGCTGGATCGGCTCCGCAGCGGGCGCAGCGAGCTCGAGAACCACTACATCGACGAGCTCGCCTCGGGGAGCCTGAGCCGGCGAGACTTCATGCGCCGCGGCGCAGTGATCGGGATGTCGGCGCCGTTGCTCGGAGCGATCGTGGCCGCGTGCGGTGGCGCCAACAACACATCGGCGACATCGTCGGGCACGGGCACGGGCACGGGCGCGGCGCCCGCGGCGGGCACCCCCAAGAAGGGCGGCACGCTGAAAGTGGCGACCCAGGCGCCTTCTGCCGCGGTCAACCCGCTGACGGTGGCCGACTCCGGCGGCCTGGCGATGCTCAACCAGACCGGCGAGTTCCTCACCTTCGACAACAACCTCAAGCTGATGCTCGAGCCGATGCTCGCCCTGAGCTGGTCCCCCAACAGCGACGGCTCCGTGTGGACGTTCAAGCTGCGGCCGGGCGTCACGTTCCACAACGGCCAGGCGATGACGGCCGACGACGTGGTCTATAGCTGGACGCAGTACTCGGACCAGAAGAACGCGTCCTCCGCGCTGTCGGCGATCGGCGGGCGTGCTCCTGCCGAGCGGCGTCAAGAAGGTCGATCACATGACGGTCGCCTTCCACCTCGAGGCTCCCAACGGAAACTTCCCCTACCTCGTCTCGTCCGACACCTACAACGCGATCATCGTGCCCAACGGCACCGACTTCAGCAAGTGGCAGAGCACGTTCCTGGGCACCGGAGCGTTCAAGCTCAAGAGCTACACGCAGAACGTCGGCGCCGAGTTCGTCGCCAACCCGTCCCACTGGGGCGGCGGCCCCTACCTGGACGGAACCAACTTCACCTTCTACACGAGTCAGCCTCCCCAGATCCTCGCCCTCCAGGGCGGCCAGGTCGACGTGATCACCCAGTTCGTCGTGCAGGGGGCGCAGGGACTGCTCAACAACTCAAGCTTCACGATCATCACGCTGAAGTCCTCCAACCACCGCGAGCTGTCGATGCGCAACGACCAGGCGCCGTTCACCGACGCCCGCGTGCGCCAGGCCGTCGCATTGACCATGGACCGCACGGGAATGGTGGCGGCTCTGCTGGCCGGGAAGGGCGTCCTCGGCAACGACAGCGCCTTCGCGCCGGTGTTCCCCTCCACCGACACGTCGGTGCCCCAGCGCACGCAGAACATCTCGATGGCCAAGCAGCTGCTGTCGGCCGCCGGACACCCGAACGGCTTCAGCACCTCGCTCGTCACCGAGATCTACGAGGAGATCCCACAGCTCGCGCAGGTGATGAAGGCCAACATGGCCAAGGTGGGGATCAACGCCAGCCTGAAGGTCGAAACGCAGACTCAGTATTACGGCACGTCGACGGTCGGCAATTCGGACTGGCTCGACAGCACGATGAGCCTCGTCGACTACGGCAGCCGCGGCGTGCCGAACGTGCTCCTGACAAGCACGCTCACCTCAACCGGCACCTGGAACGCCGCGCGGTTCAAGAACCCGACCTACGACAACCTCGTCAAGCAGTACGTGGCCGCGGTCGATCTGCAGACGCAGAAGCAGATCGCCGGCAAGATCCAGACGCTGCTCCTGCAGGAGACTCCGATCGTGATCCCCTACTTCATCGACGGGCTCACAGCGAGCAAGTCCAACATCCATGGACTCAATCCGACGTCGATCTCGCAGATCTACCTCGACAAGGCGTACATAGCCTGAGCTGATCGGCGGGGCGCCACGGCGTCGCCCCGCCGCCCCGCGAAACCCTCCGGAACATGGCCAGGTTCATCTCCAAGCGCGTCGGGCTCGCTTTGATCACGCTGCTGATTCTGAGCGCGATCGTGTTCGTGCTCGGCAGCGCTGCTTCCGGGCGACCCGGGACGCTCCACGCTCGGGCCGCTCGCCCCGGAGAGCGCGGTCAAGGTGCTGGATCATCAAAACGGCACCGACAAGCCCTTGCTGACCCAGTACTGGCTGTTCATCAGCCATTTCGTGCGGGGAGACATGGGCACGTCCAACATCTACCACTCGGCGGTGAGGCCGCTGCTGTTCACCGCGATCGGACACTCGCTCAAGCTGGCGCTACTGGCGTTCGTGATCGTGGTGCCGCTCGGCATCTTCGGCGGCGTGTATGCGGCACTGCACGTCGGCAAGGCCTCCGACCGGCTGATCGTCGTGGCGGGAACGTCGGCGACCGTGACGCCCGAGATCGTCTCGGGGATCTTCCTCATCGTCGTGTTCGGGATCTGGCTGAACGTGCTCCCGTTCTCGGCCACGCCGCCGCAGGGCGCGGGCTTCTTCGACCAGATCTACCACCTGATCCTGCCCGCGATCCCGCTCGTGCTCGTCCTGTTCGGTTACATCGCGCGCATGGCCCGCGCGGGACCGTGGAGGCGCTCGGCTCGGACTACGTGCGCACGGCGGTGCTCAAGGGGCTGCCGCGCCGCACGGTCATCCGGCGCCACGTCCTGCGCAACTCGCTGTTGCCGACGATCACGGTGATCGCCAGCCAGACCGGTTACCTGATCGGAGGCCTGTTCGTGGTGGAGACGCTGTTCCACTACAACGGGGTCGGCACGCTCCTGCTCCAGGCGGCCACCCAGAAGGATTACCCCATGCTCGAGGCCGGAATTCTCACGATCGGCGTCGTGTACATGGTGGCGACGCTCGTCGCCGACCTGCTCTACTCGTACTTGAACCCGCGGATCCGCTACCAGGGCCTCGAATGAGCATCGACGTCGTCCCCGTCGAGTCCGCAGGCGCGGTCGCCGCCGACCGCACCGGCCCGAGCCCCCGCGGCGAGCTGCTGCGCGAGATCGTGCGTTCCAAGACGTTCATCGTCGGCGCGATCATCGTCGGCTTCTGGATCATCTGCGCGATCTTCGGCTACCAAATCGCCCCGCACAATCCGACGGCCGAGAACCTCAACGCGATCAACCAGGCGCCGTCGGGCGCGCACTGGTTCGGTACCGATCAGCTCGGGCGCGACATGTTCTCGCGCGTGATCACCGGCGTGCGCGACATCCTCATCATCGCCCCCCTGGCGGTGATCCTGAGCACCGCGCTCGGCTCGGCGTTGGGCCTCGTCATGGGGTACTTCCGCGGGTTCATCGACGATTCGATCGCCCGCGTCCTCGAGGCCTTCCTCGCGCTGCCGCTGGTGGTCCTCGCCTCTGACCGCGATCACCGCGTCGGTGCCAGCAACCTCGTGGATCATCCTCGTGATCGCGCTCGTGTTCACACCGCTGATCGCGCGTACGGTGCGGACCTCGGTGCTGCTCGAGCGCGAGCTCGACTACGTGGCCGCCGCGCGGCTGCGCGGCGAGAAGGCGCCGTACATCATGTTCGTCGAGATCCTGCCCAACGTGCTGTCGCCGATCGTCGTGGAGTTCACCGTGCGGATCGGCTACGCCGTGTTCGCGATCGCCACGCTGTCGTTCCTGGGCTTCGGCGTGCAGCCCCCGTCGCCGGACTGGGCCCTGGACATCGCCACCAACTACGGGCTGGTAAGCGCCGGCTACTGGTGGGAGGTGCTGTTCGACGCCCTCGCGCTCGCCTCGCTGGTGATCGGCGTCAACCTGATCGCCGATGCCGTCGAGGGGGCGATCGATCAATGAGCACCGACGCCGCCGAGGCCGCGCCCGCCACCAGCGCCGTTTCGACCGACGCGCTCACCGTCGAGCACGTCGACGTCGCCTACCAGGTGCGCCGCCGCGACCAGGCGGTCCTGCGCGACGTGTCGTTTCGCGATCGGACGCGGGGAGTCCTTCGGCCTGGTGGGCGAGTCGGGCTGCGGCAAGTCGACGATGGCGCTGGCGATCGTCCGCTACCTGGCCCGCAACGGACGCGTGACCGGCGGCTCGATCGCGATCGACGGCCAGGACGTGCTCGCCATGAACGAGGGCGCGCTGCGGCGCCTGCGAGCGAGCACGGTCTCGATGGTCTACCAGGAGCCCGGCCGCGCACTGAACCCGTCGCTCCGCGTCGGGCAGCAGGTGGCGGAGGTGTTCCAGATCGCCGGCAAATCCGATAAGGAGGCGCTCGAGCTCAGCGAGGAGATGCTGCGCACGGTCCGCATCTCAGATCCGGGGAGCGTGATGGGCCGGTATCCGCACCAGCTGTCGGGCGGCATGCTCCAGCGCACCGTGATCGCGATGGCGCTGGCGTCCGAGCCGTCGCTGCTGATCCTCGACGAGCCGACGACCGCGCTCGACGCCACCGTCGAGGCCGAGGTGCTCGATCTGGTCAAGGCGCTGCGCCAGGAGTTCGGCACCTCGCTGCTGTTCATCAGCCACAACCTCGGCGTGATCGCCAGGATGTGCGACCGCGTCGGGGTTCTGTACGCCGGCGAGCTCGTCGAGGAGGGACCGGCGCTCGACGTCCTCCACGACGCCCGCCATCCGTACACCGTGGGGCTGCTGCGGTGCATCCCGCGCCGCGACGCCGACAAGCATCGCCGCGCGCTGGACACCATCCCCGGTTTCCTACCCCGACCGGGTGAGACCCCCAGCGGCTGCATCTTCGCCAGCCGTTGCGGCCTCGTCGAGGACCGTTGCCGCACCGAGGCGCCGCCGCTGTACGAGATCGGCCCGGTGCGGCGCTCGCGCTGCCACTTCCACGAGCGCGCGCAGACGCTGCCGCGTACCGATCCGGCGCAGACCGACGCGGCCAAGCCCAAGTCGGGTGACGGAAAGCCGCTGATCAGCGCCCGCGACGTCGGCAAGACCTTCCGGCTGTCCGGCCAGGAGATCCACGGACTCAACGACGTCAGCCTCGACATCCTGGCCGGCGAGACGCTCGGCCTGGTGGGCGAGTCCGGGAGCGGCAAGACCACGCTCGCGCGCGTGCTGATGGGGCTGACCGCTCCGGACGCCGGGTCGTCCGTCGAACTCGACGGACACGCGCTGGCCTACCTGACCAAGAAGCGGACCGCCGAGGAGCAGAAGGCTCTGCAGATCGTGTTCCAGAACCCGGACTCGGCGCTGAACCGCCGCCACTCGGTGCGCCGCCTGATCGGCCGGTCGCTGTCCAAGCTCGGCCACTACTCCGGCCAGGCCCTTCAGACCCGGCTCGAGGCGCTGATCCAGTCGGTGCGGCTGACCGATCGCTACCTGCCGATGCGGCCCAGCCAGCTGTCGGGGGGCCTGAAGCAGCGGGTCGCGATCGCCCGAGCGTTCGCCGGCGATCCCCGGATCGTCGTTTGCGACGAGCCCACCTCGGCGCTCGATGTGTCGGTGCAGGCCGCAATCCTGAACCTTCTGAACGACCTCCAGACCCGAGAGGACGTCGCCTACCTGTTCATCAGTCACGATCTCGCGGTGGTGCGCTACCTGTCGGATCGCATCGCGGTGCTGTACCTGGGTCGACTGATGGAGCTGGGACCGGCCGAGGAGGTGTTCTCGTTCCCGCACCACCCGTACACCGAGGCGCTGCTGTCGGCGGTGCCGAGCATCGATGCGGTCGACCGGCAGCGCATCCGCCTCGACGGTGAGATCCCCAGCGCCGCCAACCCGCCGAGTGGGTGCGTGTTCCACACACGCTGCCCGCGCAAGATCGGCGAGATCTGCGAGACGACCGAACCGGAGCTGCTCAGCGCCGAGCCCGGCCACGCTATCCGCTGTCACATTCCGATCGAGGAGCTGCGGCGCATCCAGGTCGCCCCGCCCCCCGCGTCGCCGCCGATGGTCGATGTCGACCGAGACGGCTGACCATCGCGAGCTCGCGCAGGCGAGCGAGACGCTCGACGCGATCTCGTGCTCAGCGCCCGTCCAGATGCGAGCGGCCGTGCTGCGCGAGCCGGGCAAGCCGGTGTCGATCGAGACCGTGCTGCTCGCGCCACCGCGCCGCGGCGAGGTGCTGGTCCGCGTCGCGGCAGCAGGCGTGTGTCACTCCGACGTGCACCTTGCCGACGGGCTGCTCGGCGAAGGACGGTGCCCGATGGTGCTCGGCCACGAGGGCGCGGGCGTCGTCGCGGCGGTCGGCGAGGACGTGGTCGACGTCGCCGTGGGCGACCACGTTGCGTTCTGTTTCGTCCCCTCGTGCGGCGCCTGCCGGGCCTGCCGCGCCGGGCGCCGAACGCTGTGCGAGACGGCGGCCCGCCACGGCGTCGCCGGGATGCTGATGGACGGCACCTCGCGACTGCGCGCGCTCGACGGGACGGTGCTTCAGCACGGCCTGATGGTCGCCTGCTTTGCGCAGTTCGCGGTCGTGCCGGCGGCCGGCGCGGTGCCGCTGCCGGCGTCGATCCCGTTGTGGCAGGCCGCCCTGCTCGGCTGCGGCGTCGTCACCGGAATCGGAGCCGTCAACCGGGCCGGCTTGCGCGTCGGCGCCAGCGTGTGCGTGATCGGCTGCGGCGGCGTCGGGCTCCAGGTGATCGCCGGCGCGCAGCTCGCCGGTGCCGGGACGATCGTCGCGGTCGACACCGATGAGGCCAAGCTCGAGCTCGCCTGCCGTCGCGGGGCCACGCATGCGGTCCTTGCGACGACCGGCGGAAGCATCGTCGAGCACGTGCTGGCGATCTCCGGCGGTGGCGTCGAGCACGCTTTCGAGGTCGTCGGCAACGCGGCCACGATCCGGCAGGCCTGGGACGTGCTACGGCCCGGCGGGACGGCAACGGTCGTCGGGCTGGCACCGAAGGGAGTCGAGGTGAGCCTGCCGGCGATCGAGTTCCTGAGCGAGAAGACGATCACCGGGAGCTACTACGGCTCGTCAGACGTCCACGCTGCGCTCGGCCAGCTCGTCCAGCTGGTGCTCGACGGCCGGCTCGACCTCGGCGACGTCGTCTCGTACCTGATCGGGCTCGACGACCTCGAGGCGGCGCTCGAGCGACTGCGCCGCGGCCAGGGAGCCCGGTCGGTGATCGTTATCGACGAGGAGCTCGCGGGGGTGGGGCTTTGAGCTACGAGCATCTGGACGGCCGGGTCGGCGAGGGCTGGGGCGGGGATCCCGGCGCCAACGGCTGCCACATCAACGTCGTGCTGGGCGCGCGAGGGACGCCGACTGCTGCCGCGCTGCTTGGGACGTTCACCACGCCGGCGCCGGGGCACACCCCGATACTCGTCGTCGTCGGCGAGGCACAGGACGGCTATGAGCCGGTGTGGCCACCGACGATCATGATCAACAAGGCGACCGCCACCGACGATCGGCACCAGACGATCACCTGGGGCGCGGGGCAGCTGGGCATCGCCCAGGGAGTGCTCGACGCGGTCGCGGACGGGCTACTCGAGCCGACCGGGGACCTGCTCGTGTTCGTATGCGTTTGGATCGATCCCGGCGCCTCCGACGAGACGGCCGTGCGCGCGGCCGCTCGCACCGCGGTGCGCCGCGCTGTCGGCGTCGCGGTTGAGGGTCGCGATCCGGACGCCGCCCGCGCTCTCGTAGAGCGTCGGGACGAGGTCACAAGCCCGTTTTACGGCGGCTCGTAGTGAAGATCACGGCCGTCCGCACTCAGCGGCTGCGCCTCCCGCTCGATCCGCCGTTCTACGCCGCCTGGGATCCGGACCCGCGCCGTTCGTTCGAGGCGACGATCGTGCGCGTGGAGACCGACGAGGGAATCGTGGGGGTTGGCAGCGGCGACACGATGAACGGCTTTGATGATTTTGTTTCGCTGTTCGTGGGCCGGGACCCGCTCGCCATCGGGCGACACGCACGGGCGCTCGAGACGATCTCGTTTCACGCCGGCCGCTACTGGCCGCTCGAGGCCGCGTTGTGGGATCTGTTCGGGCAGGCCTGCGGCGAGCCGGTGGCGAGGCTGCTCGGCGGCTCGCTCGCCGAGATCCCCGCCTACGCCTCGTGGGGCGAGCTGCGGCCGCCGGGGCAGCGCGCCGAGGACGCTCTGGCCCTGCTCGAGGAAGGGTTCAAGGCGGTCAAGATCCGGATCGCGCCCGAGCGGTCCGACGAGGGGATCGGCGTGGTCGCCGCCGTCCGCGACGCCGTCGCCGAGCGGCTCGACATCATGGTCGACCTCAACCAGTGGTGGCGGATGGCGGGCGACGTCGGCCCGAGGCTCGGCCCCGCGGGAGCGCGCCGGACGATCGAGCGTCTGCGGTCCTATGGGGTGCTGTGGGTGGAGGAGCCGCTGCCGGGCGAGGACCTTCAGGGGATGCGGACGCTGAGGGAAGGCACCGGGGTGCGGATCGGCGGCGGCGAGATGGCGCGCACGTTCGAGGAGCTCCGCCTCGCCCTCGATGCCGACGCGCTCGACGTCTACCAGCCCGACGTCGTGCTGGCGCTCGGGATCTCGGGCGCGCGCACGCTCGCCGAGCTGGCGCTGCGCAGAAACCGTTGGTTCACGCCCCACACGTGGACGAACGGGATCGGCCTGCTCGCCAACCTGCACGTATGCGCGGGAGTCGGCGGCGGCCCGTACCTCGAGTTCCCGTACGACCCGCCGGGATGGACGCCGGGACGGCGCGACTTCATGCTCGCCGAGCCGGTGGCGATCGATGCGCAGGGGATGGTCCGGGTTCCCGAGGCGGCTGGGCTCGGAGCGCGGCTCGACGAGGAGGCGGTGGCGTTCTACGCCGCAGACCGGGAAACGGTACGGATCTGAAGCGCGACGCCTTCATCGACGGACGGTTCGTCGCGACCACGGAGGGGCGGACCTTCGAGGACATCTCTCCCCGGGATGGGCGGCCGATCGCGCAGGTGGCGCGTTGCTCGAGCGAGGACGTGGACCTCGCGGTGCGTGCCGCGCGGCGCGCGTTCGACGACGGCTCGTGGGCGCTCGCTGACCCGGTCGACCGCAAGCGCGTCCTGCTGCGATGGGCCGAGCTGATCGACGAGCACGCCGAGGACCTCGCGCAGCTCGAGTCGGCCGACGTCGGTCACCCGATCACCGACGCGCGGAACGTCGACGTCCCGGGCGCGCGCAACTGCATTGCGTGGTACGCCGAGGCCATCGACAAGGTCTACGGGGAGATCGCGCCGACCGGGGCGGACGCGCTCGCGCTGATCGGACGCGAGCCGCTCGGCGTTGTCGGTGCGGTGGTCCCGTGGAACTACCCGCTGATCATCACCGCCTGGAAGCTCGCGCCCGCTTTGGCGACGGGGAACTCCGTGGTCTTGAAGCCCGCCGAGCAGTCGCCGTTGACCGCTCTGGCCCTGGCGGAGTTGGGGGCCGAGGCGGGCCTGCCCGACGGCGTACTGAACGTGGTACCGGGATTCGGCGAGGAGGCGGGCGAGCCACTCGGGCGCCATCCGCTCGTCGACAAGATCTCGTTCACCGGATCGGTCGAGGTCGGACGCCGCTTCCTGCGGTACGCCGGCGAGTCGAACGGAAAGGCGGTGTCGCTGGAGCTCGGCGGGAAGAGCCCGCACGTGGTCCTCGCGGACGCCGGCGATTTGGACCTCGCCGCTCAGGCGATCGGCTGGGGGATCTTCTACAACGCGGGACAGACGTGCCACGCGGGCTCGCGCGTGGTCGTCGAACGTCCGTTGGTGGAGCCGCTGGCCGCGCGGCTCGTCAGCTTTGCGCGCGACATGGTCCCGGGGGATCCGGCCGACGCGGACACGCAGCTCGGCGCGCTCGTGAGCGAGGAGCATCTCGCGGGCGTGCTCGGACGGGTGGAGCGCGCGGCCGGTGACGGGGCGCGGTTGCTGGTCGGCGGTGGGCGAGCCGAGCCGGTTCGGGGAGGCGCCTACATGCAGCCAACCGTGCTCGAGGCACTGGATCCGTCCGATCCGATCGTGCAGGAGGAGGTGTTCGGGCCGGTGCTGGCGATCCAGGAGGCCGACGACACCGAGCACGCGATCGCGCTCGCGAACGGAACCGCCTACGGCCTCGCGGCCGCGGTGTGGAGCTCCAACATCACGACCGCTCACCGGGTCGCGCGGCGGCTGCGCGCCGGCACGGTCTGGATCAACACATTCGACGTGTCGTCGCTGACCACACCGTTCGGCGGCGTCAAGGACTCGGGCCACGGACGCGACCGCTCGCTCCACGCGCTCGACGCCTATACGCACCTGAAGACGACCTGGGTGGCGCTCTGATGGCTGCTCCGGACGGCGATGCGACCAAGCGGGTCGGCTTCATCGGGCTGGGCAACATGGGCGGCCCGATGTGCTCGCACCTCGTACGTGCCGGATTCGACGTAACCGCGTACGACCTCGACGCCGGCGCGCTGGCCCGGTTGGTGGCTGACGGCGCCCGCGCCGCCGCCAGCGCGTCCGACTGCGCGCGGGGGGTGGAGGTGCTGATCACGATGCTCCCGGCGCCGCCGCACGTCGAGCAGGTGCTGCTCGGGGAGGGCGGAGCGATCGCCGCGCTCGATCCCGGCTCGATCGCGATCGACATGAGCACGAGCTCGACCGCCGTGGGGGCGCGGGTGATCGATGCCGCGCTTTCCCGGGGCGTCGATGTGCTCGACGCGCCGGTTGCCGGGCAGTCGATCGGCGCCAACGCCGGGACGCTCGCGATCTACGTCGGTGGCGAGGAGGCCGTGTTCGAGCGCGTCAGGCCGCTGTTGGAGGCGATGGGCGACCCCGCGCGGATCTTCCACCTCGGCCCGAACGGCGCCGGCTACACGGTCAAGCTGCTGCTCAACCTGCTTTGGTTCATTCAGTCGGTTGCTGTCGGTGAGGTGCTGACCGTGGGGGTGCGGGCCGGGGTCTCGCTCGATCGGCTCCACGGCGCCCTCGTCGGCTCGCCGGCCAACTCGAACTTCCTCGAGCGCGACGTGCGCATGGTGCTCGACGGTGGCGAGTACGACGACGCGTTCCCGATGCGGCTGGTGACGAAGGACCTGGGACTGGCCGTCGATCTCGCGCGCGAGGTCGGCGTGCCGGTCGAGCTGACCGCGCTGGTCGAGCAGATCCACCGGCGGGCGCGCGCGCAGTACGGCGACGACGCCGGCGAGATCAGCGCGGTTCGCCTGTACGAAGATCTTGCTGGGATCAGCCTGCGGCTGGGACGAACGTGACCATCGCGGCGCTGGCCGCAGGCAGCCTGACCAGATACCGACCGCGATGATCGGATTTCAGGCGCACGCTGCGGAAAGTGCCCTTCAGCTCGCCGGTCCCGGTCTCGTTCCCGAAGGTCTGCCCGGCGAGCGTCACGTCGTTGGTGGCGGCGGCACTCGGCGCGCGCAGACGCTCGAGCACGGCGTCGCGGGCGGGAACGGGCGGGCGCACGAGCACGACGTGACCCGACGTCAGGCCGTCGTTGATCAGCACGACGTGGACCACGCCGCCCCGGGTGACCGTCGCCCGTGAGCGGATGTCGGTGCTGGCGGTCTGGGCGACGCTCAGCATGCGCGAGCCGGGGGTAGCCGCCTGGCCGAACATCAGCAGGCCGTAGTACTCCGGCCGCACGGTGGCGAGCCATCGCCCGTGGATGCGACGGAACTCGAACGGCTTGTACGAGGCCGTGGGGAGGGTGTGGATGTTGACGCCGTCGACCCCGGCTCGATCCATCGCGAACAGCGTGTCGAGCATCCACAGCGCGGAGGCGAACGTGTTGCTGACCCCCGGCGCGCCGGCGCACGCGACCGAGTTCAGCTCGTCGATGCGAACGGCGACGCCGTGACTGTGCGCGTACGCGATCGTGCTCGCGGCGCCCTTGAGCAGGTTACGCGCCGCGTCTGAGCCCAGCAGGTTCGGGATCGACGGGTACCGCGGATCGCCGGGCTGCGAGAAGCAGCTGAGCAGCGGATACCGGTGGTAGGTGATGATCTTCAGGCGCGGCTCGGAGCGGATCAACTTTGGAGCCCGGGCAAACCATGACGGGGTGCCCGTGGCCGGACCGGCGAGCGCGAAGTTCGGCGCCCGCTTGGCCAGCTGCGCCACCTCCTGCATGTAGGTGGCGAAGTCGTAAGTCGAGGGCCGCGCGTAGAACGGCACGCCGTTCACCTCGTACCACGGAAACACCTTGTACAGCTCGGGCTCGTTGCCGATCTCGAGCGCGTCGATGTGGCTGGTGCCGATGCCCACGCGGTAGGCGCGCGCCTCGGCGGCCGCCTCAGCCGCACTGTCGAGCTTGAGGTTCACGCCCAGGATCAGCTTGGCCCCGGTCTGCACCGCGAGCGCGCGGGTGGTCGCGAGCCAGCTCTTCGTGAGCGTGTACGTGATGCCCGGCGACGGGGTCACGTGCGGAATCGGCCACCACGTGCCGTCGGTGCTGTTCCCACCGATGCGCAGGACCGGCGTCTGGCCGGGGGTGACGTCGCGGATCAGCTGGACGAGCACCGGGTTGATCGCGCGAGGATCGGATCCGGTGTAGTCGCGCACAGCATCGAACTCGAACGAGAAGCCGACGAACCCCGAGGGGAGCGGCCCGGTCACCCTGCCGGCGCTCACCCGCACGGACACGCGGGCGGGGTTTGCCGGCGGCGGCGGGGTCGTTGGCGCCGGGGGGTCGTCGGCGTCGGCGGGGTCGGGCGGCGGTCCTCGGTGCCAGCGGGGTCGTCTGTGCCGGCCGACTCGTCGGCGCCGGCGCGGCCGCCCGGACGGGAACGGCGAGCAGCGGCGCGAGCGCCCCGCCCGTGACCGCCAGAACCAGGGCTCTCCGAAAGACGCGCACCCGGCCGGGAACTATCTCACGGTATGCGGCGCTGGGTGCCGCTCGCGTCGCCTACGTCCCAGAGCGCCCACAGCGTCGGCGGCTTGCGGAACACCAGTCCCTGGATCTGGGACGGTCGTGCCGGATCTAGCCGCAACCCCGGCAGCCGGCGCAGGATCGTCTCGAGACCGGTGCGCGCCTCCAGGCGGGCCAGATGGACGCCGAGGCACACGTGCGGACCATGGGCGAACGCGAGATGACCCCGGGAGGGCGACCGGTCGAGGTCGAGCCGGTCGGGATCGGCGAACACCGCTGGATCGCGGTTGGCGGCGGCGATCGACACGCGGACGAGCTCACCGCCCGCGATCGGCGCCCCGGCGAGCTCGGTATCGCCGGTGGCGTAGCGGTCGACGACGGCCGCGGCGGGCTCGAGCCGGAGCGACTCCTCGATCGCGGCGTCGAGCCGGCTCGGGTCGGCGCGCACGGCCGCCAGCGCGTCGGGCCGCTCGAGCAGGTGAAGCAGGGCGTTCGCGATCATCCCCTCGGTCGTCTCGATGCCGCCGAACAGGAGCACGGCGGCGTTGGACACGACCTGCTCGGCGCTCAGGCCGGATCGATCCGCCGCCGCGGCTAGCAGCGAGGACTCGGGGTCGCCGCCGGCGATCACCGACTGCAGCCGCGCTCTGAGCGCGCCGAATGCCTCCCGTCCGCGCGCCGGAACGTCCGCGCCGGCGGTCACCTCAGTGACCGCGGACACGATCGCGTCGTACCAGCGGAGCATCGTCTCGACCTCGGTCTGCTCGAGCCCGAGCGCGTGCGCCATGACCGAAGCCGCCAGCGGACCGGCGAACGCGCGCCGCAGCTCGGCCGAGCCTTGCGCAACGAACGAGTCGATCAGGCGTTCGGCTTCCGTGCGAGTCCCGCCGGCGAACCGGTCGCGCACGGCCAGGGGCCGGAACGGCGGCGCGAACGGCGCGCGGTGGAGGGCGTGCGCGTCGCCGTCGAGGCTCAACATGCTCGGACCGACGACCTTACGCGTGGAGAACCGCGGGTCGTCCACGGTGTACGTCGCCGAGTCGCGCATGACCGCAGCGGCGAGGTCGTGACGGGTCACGAGCCAGCCGTCGAGCGCCGGCAGCCACGAGACCGGCTCCCGCTCGCGCAGGCCGGCGAGCACCGGATGCGGGTCCTGCTCGAGCTGCTCCAGCGTTACGGCGCCGCCCAGCGGGAACGCGTCCGCCACATCCACCGCCGCGTGGGAAGAAACCCCTGTATGGACGGGGTTTCTTCCCAAGCGCCCCGGATCCGTGGCGCCGGTCACCGCTCGGCGATTCGCCACGCCGCGTCCGGCCGCACGTACGCAGGCTCGCCGCCCACGAACGCCGCCGCGACGGGGTTGCGGCCGAGGCGGTACGCGATGTGCTCGGCCGGGCTATCGAGCAGCACCAGGTCGGCGCGCTTGTCGAGCTCGATCGACCCGAGCTCGTCGGACAGGTCGAGGACCCAGGCGGCGTTGAGCGTGATCGCGAGCAGCGCCTCGCGCGTGCTCAGGCCGTAGCGGCGCACCCCGAGACCGACGATCAGCGGCAGGGAGAAGATCGGCGAGGTACCCGGGTTGGCGTCAGTGGCGAGCACCACGATCGCTCCGGCGCCGATGAGGTCCCGGGCGGGCGCCGTTGCCTCGGCGCCCATGACCTCCGCCCCCGGCAGCAGCACGGCCGCGCACTCGGACGCCGCCAGCGGGCCGATGTCGTCCGGGTGGATCGCCGCCAGATGGTCGACCGAGCGGGCGTTGTGCTTCAGGGCGACGGGGACCGAGCGCATCGTCGTGAACTGCTCGACGTGGGCGCGGAGGCGTACGCCGTTTGCGGTCGCGAGCTCGCCCATCCGGTCGAGGTCCTCGAGCCCGAACGCGATCGACTCGACGAAGATGTCGAGCGCGCTCGCGTGCTCGAGCGCCTCGGGGAGCATCTCCTGCACCTCGTCCATCCAGGTGGTGGTCGTGTAGCCGTCCGGGCACGGCGTGCGCGAGCAGCGCCGTCCGGGTCGTGACCTGCGAGACGATCTCCGCGAGCTCGGTCGCGAGCTGCAGCGAGCGCAGCTCGCCGGCGGTCGACAGTCCGTAGCCGGACTTGCACTCGAACGTGGTCGTCCCCGAGCGCAGCATCTCGCCGGCGAGTCCCTGCGCCTGCGCGAGCACGACGGAGTCGGGCGTCTCGCGCAGCGCTCGCGCGGACGACGCGATCCCTCCGCCGGCGCGCGCGATCTGCTCGTACGGCACGCCCGTGACCTTCTGCTCGTACTCCTCCGCGCGCCAGCCGGCGAACGGCAGATGGGTGTGGCAGTCGACGAGGCCCGGGAGCAGCGCGCACCCGCTCGCGTCGACGCGGATGTTGGCGTCATCGTCAGGCTCGAGCGCCGCGATCCGGCCGTGCTCGACGGTCACGCCGCCGGGCTCGAGCCCGAGCTCGCCGGCGCGATCGGACCGCAGATAACGCAGGCCGGGCTCGGGTGGCGTCAGCACCTGGGCCGCGTTATCGAACGACGTGGTCAACGCTGGCGGGCCGGGTCCGGGGAGCGGTCTTCCGTGGCGCATAACACGCCAAAGCCCCTGCCCGGCCGCAGCCTCGTGCACATGAGCGCCTGTGAGGCGCTTATGTTGCCGGGGCTCGGTCGCGTCGGGAGGTTTGGTGCGTTGTGCACGCCAGGGCGCCCCGGGTCCGACCGTGACCCCGTCATTCCGAGGCCAGCATCGGGATCCGCAGCCCGTGCGACCGCGCCGCCGACACCGCCAGGTCGTAGCCGGCGTCCACGTGGCGGACGATGCCCATGCCGGGATCGGCCTTCAGGGTCCGCTCGAGGCGCCGGGCGGCCAGCTCCGTCCCGTCGGCGACGCACACCTGGCCGGCGTGGATCGACTTGCCCATGCCGACGCCGCCGCCGTGATGGATCGAGACCCAGCTCGCCCCGCACGCGGTGTTGATCAGCGCGTTCAGGAGCGGCCAGTCGGCGACCGGGTCCGAGCCGTCGGCCATCGCCTCGGTCTCGCGCTGCGGCGAGGCGACCGAGCCGGCGTCGAGGTGGTCGCGCCCGATCACGATCGGGGCCTTGACCTCCCCAGAGGCCACCATCTCGTTGAAACGCAAACCCGCCAGATGCCGCTCGCCGTAGCCGAGCCAGCAGATCCGCGCCGGCAGCCCCTGGAACTGCACGCGCTCGGAGGCGAGCTTGATCCACCGCGCGATGTGCTCCTGGTCGCCGAACAGGTCGAGGATCGCGCGATCGGTGGCGTGGATGTCGGCCGGATCGCCCGACAGCGCGACCCAGCGAAACGGGCCCTTGCCCTCGCAGAACAGCGGCCGCACGTACGCCGGGACGAACCCCGGATAGCTGAACGCGTCCTTATCCCCGTGCTCGGCCGCCAGCCCGCGCAGAGCGTTGCCGTAGTCGAACGCCTCGGCACCCGCCGCGCCCAACTCCCGGATCGCGGCGACGTGCGCGACCGCGCTCTCGCCGACCCGGCGCAGGTACTCGTCGGGATCGCGCTCGCGCAGGACGTCGGCCTGTTCCAGAGTCAGCCCCGCGGGGATGTAGCCGTTCAGCGGATCGTGCGCAGACGTCTGGTCGGTGACCACGTCGATCTCGACCCCCCGGCGGACGAGCTCTGGCAGGACTTCCGCCGCGTTGCCGGCCAGACCGATCGACAGCGCCCGCCGTTCGCGCCGAGCCGCATCGAGACGCTGCAAAGCGTCGTCGAGGTCCGCCGCGCGCTCGTCGAGATACCCGGTCTGGATCCGTCGCTCGATCCGCTGGAGATCGACCTCGACGCACAGCGCCGTCCCGCCGAGCATCGTGATCGACAGCGGCTGCGCGCCGCCCATCCCGCCCAGCCCGGCGGTGACCACCAACCGCCCGGCCAAGGTCCCGTCGAACCGCTTGCGCGCCGCGGCCGCGAACGTCTCATATGTCCCCTGCAGGATCCCCTGCGAGCCGATGTAGATCCACGACCCGGCGGTCATCTGCCCGTACATCATCAGCCCGGCTCGGTCGAGCTCGCGGAACACCTCCCAGTTGGCCCAGTCCGGGACCAGGTTCGAATTCGCGAGCAGCACGCGGGGGGCGGCCTCGTGAGTCTCGAACACCGCCACGGGCTTGCCCGACTGCACGAGCAGCGTCTCCTCGTCGCCGAGGCGCTGGAGCTCGCGCACGATCGCGTGATAGCTCGGCCAGTTGCGCGCGGCCTTGCCGATCCCGCCGTACACGACGAGCTCCGAGGGCTTCTCGGCGACGTCGGGATGAAGGTTGTTCTCGAGCATGCGCAGCGCGGCCTCCTGCTGCCAGCCCTTGCAACGTAGACCGGAGGTCGACGAGCCCGAGCTCATGCCGCCTCCGCCACCGGGGCTCCGAGGCTCCGCGACAGCTCGGCCGCGTGCCCGGCGACGGCGCGACCACACGTCTGGATACGGCGGCGCGACACGCGATAACTCGGTGCGAGCACGCTGAGCGCGCCGGCGATCTCGCCATCGGCGCCGTAGACAGGCGCGGCGATCGAGGTCACGTCAGGCTCGATTGCGCCCATCCGCGCAACATATCCGCTTCTGTCGACCGCGCCGCGTAAAGCGTCCCCGACCGCGGTGCCGTGCCGCGGGACCGTACGGCCGGCCCAGCCTGCGCTCTGCACGAGCCGGCGGCTCACGACCTGGCGCAAATAGACGATCTGGTCCTCGTCTGCGGCGATCGCCAGGTTCGCCGTCTCGCCGGTCTCCTGCGCGAGCGCCTCGAGATGGGAGCCGGCGAGCTCGTATAGGGGGTCCTCTCGCAAGGTGGCCGCCGCCAGCTGCCGTAGGCGCATTCCGGCGTGGTAGCGCCCGTGCTCGTCGCGGCGCACGAGCTCACGCTGCACGAGCGTGCCGAGCAGACGCGACGCGGTGCTCGGCGACAGTTCCGCCGCCCGCGCGAGCTGGCTGAGCGTGCCGCCGCCTTCGGCGACCGCCGCCAGCAGCGTCAGTGCCCGTTCGACGGTGCGAGTTCCGGGTTCCGGCATCCCGCCGAGACTTTACCGTAGAATGAAAGCCCTTGTCACTAGACGGCAATCGGCGCTTCGTGGCTACGGCGCGCCGCTCCCACCGAGGCGATCACGACGAGCGCCATGCCCAGGAGCGTTCTGGCGCTCAGGCTCTGCCCGAGCACGATCAAGCCGGCGAGCGCGGCCATCGCCGGCTCGATGCTCATCAGGACGCCGAACACCGACGGACGGATGCGCCTGAGTGCCTCGACCTCGAACGAGTAGGGGATCGCCGACGACAGCAGGCCGATAGCGGCACCGAGTGCAAGCGAGCGCGGCTCGAGCAGATGCACGCCGCCCTGGGCGATTCCGAACGGGAGGATCACGACGGACGCGACGCACATCGCGAGCGCGAGCCCGGTCCCGCCTTCGAACGCCTGTCCCACCCGCGCGTTGACGATGATGTACGTGCCCCAGAGCGCCCCGGCCAGGAGCGCGAAGCCGACGCCGAGCGCGTTCAGGTGGTTGGCGTCGCCCTGGGTCAGCGCGATGATCCCGGCCGCGGCGATCGCGACCCACAGCAGGTCGATCGGCCGCCGCGACCCGGCGAGGGCGACGGCCAGGGGGCCGACGAACTCGAGCGTGACAGCGATCCCGAGCGGGATTCTGTGCAGCGCGCTATAGAAGCTGAGGTTCATGCCCCCGAGCACGAGACCGAAGAGACACGCCAGCGCCAGCTGGTAGCGCGTGTACCCGTGCAGCCGGGGTCGCCACAGCGCCAGCAGGATGATCGTCCCGAACACGAGGCGCAGGAAGACCGCGCCGGCGGGTCCGATCTGCGCGAACAGCGTGGTTGCGATCGCCGAGCCGAACTGCACGGACGCGATCGCGCTGACCACCAGGGCGCCCGACGGCGCGCGTGTCAGCATCCCGGGCGCTCCGGGGGCGGGCGCCGTCGCAGGTTCGCTTGTAGCCACCGAGGGCGATGCTAACCGTGCCGGCGATCGTTCTCGATGGCGCAACGCTCACGCCACAGGCTGTGACGGCCGTCGCCCGCCACAGCCGCCCGGTCGAGCTGGCACCCGAGGCACGCGCGCGAAACGAAGACGCCCGCCGAGCGATCGCGGCGCTGCTCGAGCGAGGCGAGGCCCTGTACGGCGCCACCACGGGCGTCGGCGCGCTCCGCGACCGCGTGATCGGCGACGCCGATCGCGAGCGCTTTCAATGGAACCTGCTCCGCAGCCACGCCGTCAGCGCCGGCCGCCCGCTCAGCACCGAGCAGGTCCGGGCGGGCATGGTTACGCGCGCCAACCAGATCGGCGCCGGCGGGGCCGGGGTCGCGCCGGCGCTGCTCGACGCGCTCGTCGCGGCGTTGAACGCGAACATCACGCCGCTCACGCGCGAGCTAGGCTCGCTCGGCACGGGCGACCTCCCGGGCCTGTCAGAGATCGCGCTGGTGCTCCTCGGCGAAGGGAAGGTGTGGCAGGACGGCGCGCTCGTCGACGCGCCGCCGCCGCTCACGCCGATCCGGCTCGGCCTGCGCGACGCGCTCGGCTTCATGAGCTCGAACGCTGTCACCGCCGGCCACGCGGCGCTCCTGAGTGTCGACGCCCGGGCGCTCCACGAGCGCTGGCTCGAGGTCGCGGCGCTGTCGTTCGAGGCGCTCGACGCCGATCCTGTCGTGCTCGACGCGCGCGTCCAGGCGGGCCGCGGCGCCCGCGGTCAGGCGGCGGTGGCCGAGCGGATGCGCGAGCTGCTCGCCGGCGCGCCGTTCGATCCCCATGCCCCCGACCGGCTGATCCAGGACCCGTATTCGTTCCGCGTGCTGCCGCAGGTCGACGGCGTCGCCCACGACGCGCTGTGGACGCTCGGAGAGGTGGTGGCGCGCGAGCTGAACGCGCGCCCCGAGAACGCCCTGATAGACGAGGGCCAGGCTCTCCCGACTGGCAACTTTCACGCCGCCGAGCTCGGGGCCGCGCTCGACGGGCTGCGGGCGGCCTTCGCGCACTCGGCGTCGCTGATCGCGGGCCGCGTGAGCGCGATTCTCGACCCGCGGATGAGCGGCCTCGAGCCGTTTCTGGCGCACGACCCCGGCCCCGACTCCGGGGTCATGATGCTCGAGTACACCGCCCACGCGGCGGCCGCCGAGGCGCGCTCGCTGGCGATGCCGATGGCGGTCCAGAGCGTGTGGGCGTCGCTCGGGGTGGAGTCGCACGCCAGCCTCGCCGCGACTGCGGCCACGAGGACCGCGCAGCTTCTGGAAGCGATGGGGGTGCTTGTCGCCACCGAGCTGGTCGTCGCCGTCCGCGCGCTGCGCGCCGGCGGCCGCGCGCCCACCGGGGCCGGCGTCCGGGCGCTGTTCGATGCCGTGGCGCAGGTGCTACCGGAAAGCCCCGAGGACCGCGCATTCGGGCAGGACGTCGAGGCGGCCCTGAGCATGCTCCGAATTTTCGACGGCGTGAAAGCCCGTGGCTGAAATCACCGTTGTCTCCTTGTGGCTGCGATCCTCGGCGCTGCCGTTCTCTGCTTCTCGTCCAGGCGAGGGTCGCGTGCCCGCGCCCTGACCGGAGTGGCGGTCGCGGCGCTCGCTTTTGTCTGGCTCTTCGTCGTTGGCCCCAGTGCCGCCCTGGCGCACGTGGCGCCAGCCAGCCCGCCGAAGCGGGTCGAGGTGATCATCCAGCTCCGGCGGGGCGTGGACGCGGATCGAGCGCGTGCCCTGGTGCGCTCGCTAGGCGGGCAGCCGGGCGTAGATCTTCCCATCATCAACGGCCTGTCCGCGCGGTTGCCGGCGGCCGGTGAGTGGCGGCTCGCTGCGAGTCCGCTGGTCCGCGTCGTGTCGCCGAACGCGCCAATTCGGGACACGACGTTGACGAACCCGACCCCGTGGACGCTCGCCACGTCGTTCGATCGGACGACCGGCGCCTCGAGGCTCTGGAGTCGCAGCACCGGTGCGGGAGTGGGCGTCGCCGTGATCGACACAGGCATCGACGGCGACCTCCCGGACTTCCAGACCTCGCAGGGGAGCTCGACCTCGCGAGTCATCGCCTCGGCGGTCGTGGACCCGAACGCGACGACGGCCAGCGACACATACGGTCACGGAACCGCGGTGGCCGGGCTGGTTGCGGGCAACGGGTGGTACCGCGATTCCGGTGACCCGTCGTATGGCCAGTATGCAGGGACCGCGCCCGACGCCAACCTGATCTCGATCAAGGTCTCCGACGATTCCGGCAACGCGACGACGCTTGACGCGATCTACGGACTCCAGTTCGCCGTCGACCACAAGTCCGCCTACAACATCCGCGTCGTGAACCTGTCGTTCAGGTCGATGTCGGCGCAGTCCTACACGACCGATCCACTCGACGCCGCCGTCGAGCAAGCCTGGCTTCACGGGATCACGGTCGTGGCCGCGGCCGGGAACCTGGGGTCCGCACCGGACGCAGTTTCGTACGCCCCCGCCAACGATCCGTACGTGATCACAGTGGGGGCGACGGACAGCCAGGGAACCGCATCGCCGTCGGACGACGTGCCGGCCAGCTGGTCGAGCAGCGGCGTGACGCAGGACGGGATCTCCAAGCCCGATGTGCTGGCGCCGGGCGCGCACATCGTCACGACCCTGGCGCCGGGAAGCTGGTTCGCGGGTGCTTGCCCGACGTGCGTGATTGGGGGCGCTTACTTCCAGCTCAGCGGCACGTCGCTGGCCGCCCCGATCGTCGCCGGCATCGCCGCCGACCTGCTGGCTGCGCATCCGAGGTGGACACCGGCGATGGTCAAGGGCGCGATCGTCAACACCGCGACTCCCGCTTGCCGGCGGGGAGAGCGAGGTGAACGCGATCGCGGCCTACTGGGCAGGCGGCTCTCAGCTCGCATCCGACCATGGCCTGACTCCCAATGACCTGATCGATCCCGACACGGACTCGATCGACTACGACGCGGCCAGCTGGAGTGCGGCTAGCTGGAGCACCGCAGCCGATCCACTGGCGGCCAGCTGGAGCGCCGCGAGCTGGAGCTGCCTCGGCTGCTCTTCCAGTGACGGGGATGACATCAACCCGACGGCCGCCAGCTGGAGCGACGTGGGATGGGCCAGCACCTGGGGATAGGCATGAGCGTCGCCGGCGGCATCACGAACCCAGGTCGAAGCTCCAGATTGCGCTCGCTGCCGGCGCGCGTCGTGCGGTCCCGTCCTTACCGGATGTCCTCCGGGCAGGCGGCGATCTGGGCCCTCAGCGCCGCGATGATCTCGGCCGCCGCCGTCCTGTTCAGGGCCGGTGCCGGGGACGTGCCGCCGATCATCTCCTCGGTCCCGGTGCCGTTCTGGGCGCTGGTGATCGCGTTTGCCGCTGCCGAGCGATTGGCGGTCCACGTTCATTTCCGTCGCAGCGCGCACTCCATGTCGCTCGGAGAGATCCCGTTCGTGTTCGCGCTCGTGTTCGCGGGTGGAGCGCCCGCGATCCTGGCCGGCGCGATCGGGCGGATTCTCGTGCTCGCGCTGCACAGGAAGCTGCCGGTGATCCGGCTTGCCTTCAACTTCGGGGTGTTCCTCCTTGGCAGCTGCATCGCGGTGCTCGTTTTCCACGCGGTCGCCGGTGCCTCTACCGAGATCACTCCGAGCGTCTGGGCAGCCGCGATCCTGGCCACCGTCGCCAACTCGTTGACGGCGGTGCTGCTGATCAGCGCCGCGGTGTCCGTGTCCGAAGGTCACCTCGGCATCCGTCAGGTGGCGCGATCGCTCCGTACCGACCTCACCGTCGTCGTGGCGAACACGAGCGTCGGCCTGTGCGCGGCGACGATCGTCTACGACGATTGGAGGACAGCGATCCTGATCGCGATCCCGGTCGCGGCGACGTTCATCAGCTTCCGGGCCTACCTCTCCGAGCGCCAGCGGCACCAACGGGTCGATTTCCTCTACCAGGCTGGGCGAGCGCTGTCCCGCTCGCCCGAGATGGGGCCCGCTCTCGAGGGGTTGCTGGTTGAGGCGCTCGACGCCTTTCGGGCGGAGGTGGCGGAGATCGTGTTCTTCTCGCCGGACGGGAGCGATGCATTGCGCACGACGGTGCGAGCGAACGGCACCGTCGACGTCCTGAGGGGCGTCGAACCGACGATCGCGGCGCATTTCCGCTCACTGATCGAGGCCCTCGAGCCCAGAGCCTGCGCCGTGGCGGACATAAGGGACGAGCTCCTCGCCGAGTACTTGAGCGCGCGTGAGCTCGGCGACGGGATGCTGGCGGTCTTGAAGGGCGAGCGCAGCCTGATCGGAGCGATCATGATCGGCAATCCATCCGGCGTCGTCGACCGCTTCCGCCCCGACGACGTCAAGCTGCTCGAGACACTAGCCAACAACACGAGCGTCGTGCTCGAGAACGATCGCCTCGGTCAGACCGTGTGGCACCTGAAGGAGTTGCAGCGCGAGCTCGAGCACCAGGCGTCGCACGACCCGCTCACCGACCTCGCCAATCGCTCGCTGTTCGTACAGCGGGTGAGTGAGTCACTCGGGAGCGGTCGCGGGGCGGTGTCGGTGATCTTCATCGACATCGACGACTTCAAGACGGTCAACGACAGCCTCGGTCACGGGGCCGGCGACGAGCTACTGATCGCTATCGCCCGGCGGCTGCACGACTGTGTCCGCCCGTCCGACATCGTCGCGCGGCTCGGGGGCGACGAGTTCGCGATCATGCTTGACCGGGCGGACTCGCAAGCGGAGGCGATCGAGGTGACCGAACGGCTCAATCGCCACCTCGCGGAGCGGTTCTCGGTCGGCGACCAGAGCATCTCGGTGCACGCGAGCGCCGGCATCGCGACCGGCGACGGAGGAGAGGTGAGCCCGGAAGAGCTGATCCGGAACGCCGACCTGGCGATGTATCGCGCCAAGCACGAGGGCAAGCTCCGCTACGAGCTATTCGAGTCCGGGATGGAGGTCCCGGTGAAGAATCGCCACCGTCTCAAGGTGCGGCTGCGGGACGCCGTCCGAGATGACGAGTTCATAGTCCGTTATCAGCCGATCGTCGAGCTCGGGACCGGTCGAGTCACGGCTTGCGAGGCGCTCGTGCGATGGCCGGACGGTCCTCGCGGTTTCACCGCGCCTTCGTCGTTCATCCCGCTTGCCGAGGAGATTGGAGCGGTTGTACCGATCGGACGCTCCATGTTGCGGCGAGCGTGCCGCGACGCCCGGGCATGGGGCTCGACGGACGCCGCTCCCGCGCTCATCCATGTCAACGTCTCGCCGGTCGAGCTGCGCCAGCCCGAGTTCGTATCCAGCGTCGCAGCCGCGCTCGAGGACAGCGGACTCGAGCCCGCCCGGCTCGTTCTGGAGATCACCGAGGGCGTCATGCTGCGTGATCCCGACAGCAGCATCGCCACCCTGGGCGAGCTGCGTTCCCTCGGTGTGCAGCTGGCGCTCGACGACTTCGGCACGGGGTACTCGTCGCTCTGCCATCTTCGCTCGCTTCCGATCGATTGGCTGAAGATCGGGATGCCGTTCATGGACAGCCTCGAGCAGGGCGGGGCCGACCGGGCCTTCCTCCGGATGGTCCTCGACCTTGCGGCCAACCTGGAGCTGGGTGTCGTGGCGGAAGAAATCGAGTCCGTGGGACAGCTCGAATCGCTGCGCGAGCTCGGCTGCGACTTCGGTCAAGGCTTCTATCTCGGTTCCCCAACGACGCTGGAACTGCTCGAGTTCGCACCACAATGCATGGCCACGCGTTAGTAGCCTGCGTCCTGTTGGCCCTGTCCGGGCTGTTGCGACCGCTGCAGTGGCGAGCCCGCGCATTCGTCTGCCGGGCACGGTCGGCACCCGCGCCAGCGGAGTCCTCACCGGATGCCTCGCCCGAGGAGGCTTCGGCGATACCGATGTCCCTCAACGCGATTGAGCTCGCCCTGATCGCGGGACACAGCCTCGAGATGGCCCGCGCCAACCAAGCCGTGGCGGACGACGCATCGACGCGGCTCGAGACACGCCGGAAGGCGGCGGAGGTGGCGGCTGCCTGGCGACGACGTGCAGAGCTGTTTCAGATGGAGGCGCGTCGCCAGAGCGGGTCTCCGATCGTCCCCGGTGTGCTGCCGATCCGCGCCAATGGAACGGCCTACGGATCCGAGCGCCGCAAGCACATGCGCCGGAGGCACACCCGCCGAACCGACCCGTCCTGGACGGTCGACGGTCGTGGTGACCGACGGGCCCGACCCGAGCGTCGTCGGCGCGAGCGGCGGGGTCCTCTGCCGGCACCGCGGTAGTCTCAGGCGGAGCCGCTCGGGTGCTCGCACGCGAGCGGCGTGCGACTCGCCGAGCTTCGAAAGGAAAGACATTGGGCGTTCAGGAACAGGAGCAGCTGTGGGGCGGGGAGACCACCAAGGCCGTGGCGAACTTCCCGGTCTCGGGCGAGCACATCCCGGCGTCCGTGGTTCGCTGGCTCGGGCGGATCAAGAGCGCGGCCGCGCGGGTCAACGCCGAGCTCGGCCTGCTCGACGAGGACAAGGCCTCGCGGATCGCCGCCGCCGGCGACCGGATCGCCGAGGGTGAGTTCGACGACCAGTTCCCGATCGACGTGTTCCAGACCGGTTCTGGAACCTCGTCGAACATGAACGCGAACGAAGTGATCGCGACAATCGCAAATGAAAATGACCCCGCCCACCCTGTCCACGCGAACGACGACGTGAACATGGGCCAGTCGTCCAACGACGTGTTCCCATCCGCCGTCCACCTCGCGGCGCTCGACACCGCCACCAACGACCTGCTGCCGGTGCTCGAGCAGCTCGAGGCCTCGTTCGCGGCCAAGGCCGACGAGTTCAAGGACATCGTCAAGGCCGGGCGCACTCACCTGATGGATGCGGTGCCTGTAACGCTCGGACACGAGTTCGGCGGGTATGCCGCGCAGGTCCGGCTCGGGGCTCGGCGGATCTCGAACGCACTGCCGCAGGTCGGGCAGATCCCGCTCGGAGGTACCGCGATCGGGACCGGCCTGAACACCCATAAGGAGTTCGCGGCCCGAGTACGCGCGAGGCTGACCGAGGCCACCGGCCTCGAGATCCGCCCGCCCGAGGATCCGTTCGAGGCGCAGGCCAACCGCGACGCGCTCGTCGAGCTGTCGGGCGCGCTCAAGGTGCTGGCCGTGTCGCTGACGAAGATCGCCAACGATCTCGCCTGGCTCGGCTCGGGGCCGCGGGCGGGAATCGGGGAGGTGTTCCTGCCCGAGCTCCAGAAGGGCTCGTCGATCATGCCCGGGAAGGTCAACCCGGTGATCCCCGAGGTCGTGCTCCAGGTCTCCGCGCAGGTGATCGGCAACGACGCGGCGATCACGATCGGCGGCTCTCAGGGCAACTTCGAGCTCAACGTCCGCGTGCCGCTGATCGCGCGCAACCTGCTCGACTCGATCAAGCTGCTGACGAACGCGTGCCGGATCCTGGCCGAGAAGTGCGTCGACGGGATCCGGGCGAACGAGGAGGGTTGCCGGCGCTCGGCGGAAATGACGCTGGCGGCCGCGACTGCGCTCAACCCCTACATCGGCTACGACAAGGGGGCGGAGATCGTCAAGACCGCGTCGCAGTCGGGGCGGACGCTGCGCGAGGTCGCGCTCGAGCTCGGGGTCGACGAGGAGACGTACGAGAAGGCGATGGATCTGCGCAAGATGGCGCAGGGCAATCTGTAGCTGCCGTCGGTCACAGCGGCAGCGTCCGCGGGAGGCCAAAGCGGGCCAGGTGCCCGCTACCGCCGAACCGGGTGAGGTGTGAGATCCGGCCGCCTTCGAGCGTCAGCACGATCACGCCGACCGCGCGCACCACCGGCGCGTGGACGTCGCCGATGTAGTGGCCGAACGCCGGCTGGCCGTTGGCGCGTGTGGCGACGAGCCGGTCGTGGCGGTCGCCGCGGGCCGCGAACGCGTGCGTGAAGAACTCGGCGATCGCCGCCGAGCCCTGGTATTCGAACGGCTCGGGTGGCATCGTCACCCATGCGTCCTCGGTCAGCAGCGCGATCATCTGCTCGACGCTGCCGGTCTCGAACGCGTCGGCGAACCGCCCGACGAGCTCGCGCTCGGCGGCCGAGCGCGGTAGCGGTGCGCGGTCACGGCGCGGCGGCGCGCTCGCCTCGAGCGTCGCCCGCGCTCGTTGCAGCGCGCTGTTGACCGACATCTCGGTCGTGTCGAGCATGGTCGCGACCTCGGATGCCCGGAACCCGAGCACGTCGCGCAGCACCAGTGCCGCGCGCTGCCGGGGAGGCATGCGCTGAAGCGCGGTCACGAACGCAAGTGCGACCGCCTCGCGCGCCTCGTAGCGGGCGTCGGGACCGGGGGCGGTATCCGGCACGCCCTCGAGCAGCGCGTCCGGGTAGGGCTCGAGCCAGGGGACCTCGCCGTAGCGGGTGGGCTGGGGCGGTTCGAACGGCAGCTCTCGGCGCTCCTGCCGGCGGCGCGCGCCGGCGCGGAGCGCGTTCAGGCACCGGTTGGTCGCGATTGTGTAGAGCCAGGCGCGCAGCGAGGATCGTCCCTCGAACCCGTCAAGCCCGCGCCAGGCCGCCAACAGCGTCTCTTGAAGGGCGTCCTCGGCGTCCTGCACTGACCCGAGGATCCGGTAGCAGTGGACCTGAAGCTCCCGCCGGTGGGACTCGGTCAGCTCCCGGAACGCCTGCTCGTCGCCGGCGCGGGCCCGGATCAGCGCGCTCGTCGTCATGGCCGGATCGTGGCACGGGTCATCACTGAGAGACGACACCGCCGCCGCCGGAAATTCATCGGTCAATTTGTGCGCGCGTCCGGGTCTCAAACGACGAGAACAACAAATCGTGAGGAGGCTGACATGCGCAGAGGGCCAGTTTGGGTGTTGATCGTCGCATCGGTGGCGTCGCTGATGGTGGCGCTCGACGCGCTGGTGGTGACGACCGCGCTACCGACGATCCGGGTGGATCTGGGCGCGTCGATCGAGCAACTCGAATGGACCGTGAACGCGTACACGCTGAGCTTCGCGGTGCTGTTGATGACCGGCGCGGCGCTCGGAGACCGGTTCGGGCGCCGGCGGATGTTCGTCGCCGGGCTCGCGGTGTTCTCGGGCGGCTCGGCGGCGTGTGCGCTCGCGCCGGGCGTCGGCTTCTTGATTGCGGCCCGCGCGGTCCAGGGCGCGGGCGCGGCGCTCATCATGCCGCTCGGACTCACGCTCCTGAGCGCGGCGTATCCGGCCGAGCGCCGGGCGCGCGCGCTCGGGATCTTCAGCGGTATCACCGGGCTGGCCGTGCTCGGCGGCCCGGTCGTTGGCGGCGCGATCACGCAGGGGATCGCGTGGCAGTGGATCTTCTGGATCAACGTCCCGATCGGGCTGCTGACGATTCCCGTCGTGCTCCGGCGCGTCGCCGAGAGCTACGGCCCGCGGAGCTCCCCTGACATCGCCGGCCTGGCGCTGGTCACCGGCGCCGCGCTCGGGCTTGTTTGGGGGCTCGTGCGCGGCAACTCGGCCGGCTGGGGGAGCCTCGAGGTGATCGCGGCGCTGGCCGTGGGCGGGCTGCTCGCGGTCGCGTTTGTGCTGTGGGAGCGGCGGGCGCCCGAGCCGATGCTCCCGATGCGGCTGTTCGCCTCGCGCCCGTTCTCCTCGGGCAACGCGGCCATCTTCTTCCTGAGCGCGGCGCTGTACGGCGCGGTGTTCTTCATGGCGCAGTTTCTCCAGACCGTCCAGCACCACGGCCCGCTCGACGCCGGCGTCCGGCTGCTGCCATGGACTGCGACGCTGTTCATCGTCGCCCCGATCGCCGGCGCCAGGATCGGGCGTTTCGGCGAGCGGCCGTTCGCGGTCGCGGGGCTGCTGCTCCAGGCCGCGGGGATGGGATGGATCGCGCTGATCGCCAGCCCAGACGTCGCCTACTGGCGGCTGGTGGCTCCGCTCGTGATGGCCGGTTGCGGCGTCTCGATGGCGATGCCGGCGCTCCAGAACGCGGTCATGAGCGCGGTGGCGCCGGCGAGCCTCGGCAAGGCGTCGGGGACGTTCAACATGATGCGCCAGCTCGGCGGCGTGTTCGGGATCGCCACGCTGGTGGCGGTGTTCACCGGCGCCGGAAGCTACGGCTCAGCGCAGCTGTTCAGCGATGGGTTCACGACGGCGCTCGGCGTCTGCGCGGGGCTGTCGGCGCTCGGGGCCGTCGCGAGTGCCGGGCTGCCGCAGCGTCAGGTCGCGACGGTTTCGGCGCCGAGCGTCTCCGAGATCGCGACGTCGATCGAATAGTCGATCGGGACCACGATCACCGAGGGGACGTCCTTGGCCAGGGCGTCTCCGAGCAGCCGTGGGAAGTCGTCAGCATTCGAGCAGCGCCACGCGGGCAGCCCGAACGACTCGGCGAGCTTGACGAAGTCCGGGTTGCCGAAGTCCACGCCGAAGTGGCGGCCGAACTTCTTGTCCTGCTTCCACACGATCGAGCCGAACTGGGCGTTCTCCCAGATGATGTTGACGACGGCGGTGCCGAGGCGTGAGGCGGTCTCGAGCTCCTGCACGTTCATCAGGAAGCCGCCGTCGCCGCTGACCGCGACGACCTTCCGGTCCGGGTGCACGAGCTTCGCGCCGATCGCCGTGGGCAGGGCGAAGCCCATGCCGGCGAGGCCGTTGGCGATCAGCACCGTGCCGGGCTCGTGGGCCGGGAACATCCGCCCGATCCACAGCTTGTGCAGGCCGACGTCCGAGACCAGGATGTCGTTGCGCCCGAGCGCCTGGCGGATGTCCCACAGCACGCGCGGCGGCCGCATCGGGAAGTGGTCGTCGTCGCGGGCTTCATTGAGCGCTCCCATCACGACCTCGTGCAGGCGGCTCGTGCCGGCGGTGGTCTGGCTGCGGGTGCAGCCGGCGGCCAGCCGCGCCAGTACGTGCGCGATATCCCCGATCAGCTCGACGTCCGGGACGAAGTTCTGGTCGACCTCGGCGGCGACGCTGTCGATCATGATGATCTGCTTGTCGCGGTGCGGGTTCCAGTGCTTGGGCGAGTGCTCGACCAGGTCGTAGCCGATCGCGATCACGAGGTCGGCGTCCTCGAACCCGGCCATCTCGTAGTCGCGCGCCTGGAGCCCGACCGTACCGAGCGCCTTCGGATCCTCGTAGTCGACGAGGCCCTTGGCCATGAACGTCTCGGCCACCGGGATCCCCGTGTTGTGGACGAACGCCCGCAGCGCCCGGCCGGCGTGGCCCCGTATCGCGCCGTTGCCGGCGAGCGCCAGTGGGTTGCGGGCCGCGTCGATCATGTCGGCGGCGCGCTGGAGCTCCTTGCCCCCCGGCTCGGGCTGCACGGGGGCGTGGCGGGGGAGCGGCGAGGCGTCCAGCGGCTGCTGCATCACGTCCTCGGGGAGCTCCAGATGAGTCGATCCGGGCTTCTCGGACTCGGCCACCGCGAACGCCTTGCGCACGACCTCGGGAATGATCTCCGGGCTCGAGACGCGAGCGTTCCACTTAACAATCGGCCGCATGATGCCGATGAGATCTATGTACTGGTGCGATTCCTTGTGCATGCGCTCGATGTCGGACTGACCGGTCAGAGCGACTAGAGGAGCGCGATCCAGGAATGCGTCGGCCACGGCAGTGACCAGGTTCGTCGCTCCTGGGCCGAGGGTCCCCAGACAGACGCCCGCTCGGCCGGTCAGCCGGCCGTAGGCGTCGGCCATATACGCCCCACCCTGCTCGTGGCGGACGGGAATGAACTCGACCGTCGAATCGGCCAGCGACTCGTTCAGGTCGAGCGTTTCCTCGCCCGGGATCCCGAACACGTACCGAACGCCCTCCGCCTCCAGGCACTCGACAAAAACTTCAGAAGCTTTGCGCTCGCTCATATCGAAACCCTACATAACGAAATCAACATGGACGCCAGCCGCAACGCGGCTCCGTGTTATGTGTCTTGCCCTGAAGATGCGCGCCCTTGCAGTGGGCCTGGTGACGGCGGCGACGCTGGCCCTTGTCGGTCCCGCGTTCGCCGCGAGCACCCCCGCGAAAACCCCCTCAAAGCACCCGACGAAGGCCCGCGCGGCCAAGCCCGCAGCGCGCCACGGCAAGGCCGGCGCGACGCCACACGCCGCTGTCCCCGCGACCACCCTCTACATCACCGGCGGCGGCTACGGCCACGGGATCGGAATGAGCCAGTACGGCGCGTACGGCTACGCGCTGCACGGCTGGACCTACCAGCAGATCCTCGGGCACTACTACACGGGCACCGAGCTCGGGAAGACCAACCCGGGTCAGATCGTCCGCGTGCTGCTGGGTAGCGGCTCGGCGGCGTTCGCCGGTGCGACTCACGCCGGCAACAAGAAGCTGAACCCGAGCCTGACATACGACGTGGTCCCGCTCGCCAACGGATCCTTGAAGCTCGTCAACCAGACGACTGGAAAGGCGGTCGGGAAGTTTCCGGCGCCTCTCACGGCCACCGGCCCCGGCCCGCTTAGCGTCGCCGGCCTCGGCACGTATCGCGGCTCGCTCGAATTCCGGCCCAACGGCTCGGGCGGCGTGTACACGGTCAACGCGCTCGGGCTCGACGACTACGTCCAGGGCGTGATCGCGGCCGAGATGCCCTCGACCTGGTCGCCTCAGGCGCTCGACGCCCAAGCGGTCGCGGCGCGCACGTACGCGATCACAACCGACGTCGCCGGCAGCTTCTACAACCTGTATCCGGATACGAGGTCGCAGATGTACCGGGGCGTGGCCGCGGAGACGCCGGCGACCGATGCCGCGGTGGCGGCCACGTCTGGCCAGATCGTGACGTACAACGGCGCCCCTGCGGTCACCTATTTCTTTTCGAGCTCCGGCGGGTACACCGAGAACGTCGAGGACGCCTGGCCGGGCGCCACCGCCGATCCGTGGCTCCGCGGCGTGCCCGATCCCTATGACGGCGCCGGTGGCGACCCCTACCACCACTGGACCCGTCAGCTGAGCCTGACCGCGGCAACCAAGCAGCTCGGCAAGCTCGTCAAGGGCAAGCTGCTCGGGATCAACGTCACGCAGACCGGCGCGTCGCCGCGGATCATGTCCGCCCACGTGCGCGGCACCGGTGGCACCACCACCGTCACCGGGAGCGAGCTCGAGGGCGCCTTCGGCTTGCTCAGCACCTGGGCGCAGTTCACGACGATCTCGACGACCGCCGCGCCGACGCCGGCGCCGGCGCCGGGCCCGAGCGCAGCCAGCGATCTCGCGATCATCGCGCAAATGAGAAACCTGTTCGGCGCGCTTGCGGCCGTCGGGCAGACCCTGAGCGGCACGATCTTCCCCGCTGCCAAGGGCACGCACGTCACGATCCAGGTCCGCGACGGCAAGCACTGGCGCAAGGCCGGTGTCGCGACCGTGTCTCGGCACGGCGCATACGCGGTGCACCTGACGATCGCGGGCACCTACCGCGTCGTCTATCGGGGTCTCGACGGGCCTTCGATCGTCGTCCGTTAGGGCCTTGATCGTCGTCCCCTAGTTCGGGCCGTCTCGCTAGGCTCGGGCGTCGCATGCCCGGCCCGCTGATCGCCGTCGACGCGCCCTACGTCCTCTACCGCTCGTTCTTCGCGCTCCCGGACACGATCCTGGGGCTCGACGGTCGCCCCGTCAACGCGCTGCTCGGCGCGGCCAACCTGCTCTTGAGAGCTGCCGCGGACTTCCGCCCGCGGGCGATCGTGATGTGCTTCGGCGCCGAGGCCGCCTCGTACCGGGTTGAGCTGTTCCCTGCGTACCACGCGGACCGGCCGCCGGTGCCTGAGGCGCTCGCATGGCAGTTCTCGCATGCGCCCGAGTTGTTCTCCGCGTTCGGCTGGGGAGTCGAGTCTTCGGAGGAGGTCGAGGCCGATGATCTGCTCGGGTCGCTGGCGGCCGTCGAGGCCGGCGCCGGCGGGCGCGCGCTGATCGTGACCGGCGACCGCGACATGTACCAGTGCGTTTCCGACGAGGTCTCGGTCCTGTTCCTGAAGTCCGGGATCACCGGCTTTACGGAAGTGGACCCGGCCGAGGTTCGTCACCGCTATGGGGTCGGGCCTGAGCTCGTTCCCGACTTCATCGCTCTGCGAGGCGATCCGTCGGACGGGCTGCCGGGCGCGTCTGGGATCGGTCCCAAGACCGCGGCGACGCTGCTGCAGAAGTACGGGTCGCTGGACGGGGCTATTGCCGGCGCCTCCGACGAGCGTCCGCGGGTGGCTTCGGCGTTGACGGAGTCGGCTTCTGATCTGAGGGCGTTCCGGGATATCGCGACGCTGCGTAGCGTTTCCGTGGAACGGCCGGCGGACGGTGTTACCGATCTGGCCGGTGGCGCTTCGGCCGCCCGGGGCCTGGGGTTGCGGCGGCTGGCGGAGCGGCTCGAGGACGCCGGCGACGTCAGCGAGCTGTAGCCGGGGGGCATGAGTCCACGCTCGGCGACCACCGCGGCGGCGGGTGGGGCATGAGTCCACGCTCGGCGACCATCCGGGCGGCGGGTGGGGCATGAGTCCACGCTCGGCGACCATCCGGGCGGCGGGTGGGGCATGAGTCCACGCTCGGCGACCATCCGGGCGGCGGGTGGGGCATAAGTCCACGCTCGGCGACCATCCGGGCGGCGGGTGGGGCATAAGTCCACGCTCGGCGACCACCCGGCGGTGAATGTGGATTCAGGCACGTATACGGGCGACGTGGCCACTCTCGGCGGCCGGGCATCGCCGAGTGTGCGGTTATGACCACAGGCCGCGATTAGGGGGTAAACCGGACCGTGATCACGTCGCCATCGGCGACGACGTAGTCGCGGCCCTCGAGCCGAAGCGTGCCCCGGTCGCGCGCGCCGGCGTACCCGCCGGCGCTGACCAGCTCGTCCCACGAAACGACCTCGGCGCGGACAAAGCCGCGCTGGATGTCGGAGTGGATCATGCCCGCCGCGTGCCACACCGAGAGGCCGCGGCGCAGGTGCCAGGACTGCGCCGGCTTGTCCTCGCCGGCGGTGAAGAATGCGATCAGGTGGAGCAGCGAGAACGCGCCGCGGATGACGGTCTCGAGACTTGAATGGGCAACGCCGAGCTCCTCGCGCATCGCCGCCGCCTCGTCGGGGTCGAGCTCGGCGAGCTCGGCGAGCTCGGCGTCCAGCCTGGCCGAGATCGCGACCGCCTCGGCCCCCTGCGCGTGCGCGTACTCGAGGATCTCCGGAGGGACCTCGCCTGAGCCCTCGTCGACGTTGGCGACGAACAGCACCGGCTTGGCGGTCAGCGGCTGCAGCAGCATCATCGCGTCGGGGGCGTCGGGCGGCGGCGTCACGGTTCGCGCCGGCCGGCCGGCCTGGAGCGCTTCGACCAACCGTCCCAGCCACGCCGCCTCGGCGATCGCGCGCCGGTCGCCCGACTTGGCCGTCTTCGACAAGCGCTCGAACCGGCGCTCGGCCTGCTCGAGATCGGCGTAGATCAGCTCGGTCTCGATCGTCTCGATGTCCGCGAGCGGATCGACCCGGCCCTCGGGGTGGACGACGTTCGGGTCGTTGTGCACCCGGACGACGTGGACGATCGCGTCGGTCTCGCGGATGTTCGCGAGGAACTTGTTGCCGAGGCCCTCGCCGCGATGAGCGCCGGCGACCAAGCCGGCGATGTCGTGGAACGCGATCGTGTCCGGGACGATCTTCGACGACTTGACGGTCTCCGCGACTTCGTCGAGTCGCGGGTCCGCGACCGGGACCACGGCGATATTCGGCTCGATCGTCGTGAACGGGTAGTTCGCGGCCTCGGCGGCCACGCCGGTAAGCGCGCTGAACAGCGACGACTTGCCGGCGTTGGGCATACCGACGATCCCGACCTTCATCGGCGTGCCCCTGCTACGCGCGTTGGCCAGGCGGCGTGCTCAGCCGTCCGTGAGAGTGTCGTCACTGGCAGCCCAAGCGGGACGAGAGATGTCGGCGCGCGAGCGAAGATCAGGGCTCTGATGTCGTGACCCAGCGGTGGCATGCGCCGGGAATGTACGCGTCTGGTGCACAGGCCGCGCGCCTGAAGATGTGTCGGATCGAGTCGCCGGATCGACCGATTTTGCAATCGGCCGGTCCGTAGGGGCGAGCCGAATGTCGCGACAAGGCAGTTGGCGTGCGGCAATCTATCTGCATTTCGGCGCTATTTCCGCTGCCCGATTTGCGACACGAGCACGACTCGACGGAGACACATTTTGTTGGCAAGTTTAGGCGTTTCGGGATCCGTGAACCGGGATAAACAAAGACTGGGAATGTGCGCAACGGATACCCATGTTCATAGATTGCCCTTGGGCGCGAGCGAGAGTCGATTGCCGATGGTGACGGTCGGCGTTTACGAAGGCGCGGTGCGGTAGGGCAATGCCACGCGTCCGCTTCAGGATCTGCGCATTGCTCCTGGTAGTCAGCATCGCGGCGGTCGTCGCCCCGATCTCGGCTGCGTCCGCGGGAGGCCTCCTGTCTTCCGTCTCTGGAGCTGCGGTCACCACCTCCGCGGCCGTCGCACCGGCGGCAACCGCGGTGGCCAGCACGACGGCTCCGGCATCCGGTACATCGGCGCCGGCAGCGAGTACCACTCCTACCGCGACGACTTCCGCATCTTCGACGGCACCGGTCACGCCGTCCACGGTGGCATCTACGGTAACGAGTGCCGCTCCCGCGCCGATCACCGCGCCGGTGGCGTCGTCTTCGGCTCCGGCGGCGGCTTCTACTGCGGCGGCTTCGGTGGCGAAGCCGGTGGCATCGTCTTCGGCTCCGGCGGCGTCTTCGGCTCCGGCGGCGGCTTCGAGCACGGTGAGCGCGGTCGCGAAGCCGGTGAGCACCACGGCCGTGGCGGCGCCGGTGTCGAGCACGGTGAGCGCGGTCGCGAAGCCGGTGAGCACTACGGCCGTGGCGGCGCCGGTGTCGAGCACGGTGAGCGCGGTCGCGAAGCCGGTGAGCACCACGGCCGTGGCGGCGCCGGTGTCGAGCACGGTGAGCGCGGTCGCGAAGCCGGTGAGCACCACGGCCGTGGCGGCGCCGGTGTCGAGTGCGGTGGGCGCGGTCGCGAAGCCGGTGAGCACTGCGGCCGTGGCGGCGCCGGTGTCGAGTGCGGTGGGCGCGGTCGCGAAGCCGGTGAGCACCACCGCCGTGGCGCGCCGGTGTCGAGTGCGGTGGGCGCGGTCGCGAAGCCGGTGAGCACCACGGCCGTGGTCGCGCCGGTGTCGAGTGCGGTGGGCGCGGTCGCGAAGCCGGTGAGCACTGCGGCCGTGGCGCGCCGGTGTCGAGTGCGGTGGGCGCGGTCGCGAAGCCGGTGAGCACTGCGGCCGTGGCGCGCCGGTGTCGAGTGCGGTGGGCGCGGTCGCGAAGCCGGTGAGCACCACGGCCTTGGTCGCGCCGGTGTCGAGTGCGGTGGGCGCGGTCGCGAAGCCGGTGAGCACCACGGCCGTGGCGGCACCCGTGTCGAGCACGGTCAGTAATGTGGCTGCAAGCGTGAAGGCAAGTCCGTCCGTCACTCAGGCGGTGGCGCCGGCGCCGGTGGTGACCGCGGCGGCTCCGGTGAGCCCGGCGGTGGCGTCGGTGTTGAGCGCGGCGGCTCCGGTGAGCCCGGCGGTGGCGTCGGTGTTGAGCGCGGCGGCTCCGGTGAGCCGGGCGGTGGCGCCGGTGCTGACTGCGGTGTCCCCGGCGGTGGCGTCGGTGGTGAGCGCGGCGGCTCCGGTGAGCCCGGTGGTGGCGCCGGTGCTGACTGCGGTGTCCCCGGCGGTGGCGTCGGTGTTGAGCGCGGCGGCTCCGGTGAGCCCGGTGGTGGCGCCGGTGCTGACTGCGGTGTCCCCGGCGGTGGCGTCGGTGTTGAGCGCGGCGGCTCCGGTGAGCCAGGCGGTCGCGCCGGTGCTGACTGCGGTGTCCCCGGCGGTGGCGTCGGTGTTGAGCGCGGCGGCTCCGGTGAGCGCAGGCGGTCGCTCCGGTGTTGAACGCAGTGGCCCCGGTGGTGAGCGTGGTCGCTCCGGTGACGCAGGCGGTCGCTCCGGTGTTGAACGCAGTGGCCCCGGTGTTGAACGCAGTGGCCCCGGTGGTGAGCGTGGTCGCTCCGGTGACGCGGGCGGTCGCTCCGCTGGTCGCGTCGGTGTTGAGCGCGGCGGCTCCGGTGACGCGGGCGGTCGCTCCGCTGGTCGCGTCGGTGTTGAGCGCGGCGGCTCCGGTGACGGGGGCGGTCAGTCCGCTGGTCGCGTCGGTGTTGAGCGCGGCGGCGCCGGTGACGGGGGCGGTCAGTCCGCTGGTCGCGTCGGTGTTGAGCGCGGCGGCTCCGGTGACGCGGGCGGTCAGTCCGCTGGTCGCGTCGGTGTTGAGCGCGGCGGCTCCGGTCGCAAGGTCGATAGCTCCGGTGTCTCGGGTTCTGGCCGCCGTCAGCGGGGTCGGGGTGCCGATCGCGGGCGCGATGTTGGCGCCGGTATCGGTGGGGTCGGTCGGTGAGGGTGGCGTGGGCACGATCGTGACTCTCGCGGGATCGCCTCTGGGCGTGCCGTCGTCTGGTATGACGACGTTTGATGCGGTGGCTCCGGGGACGAGTGCGGCGGCTTCCCGAGCAAGCGGGTCCGTCCCGCTTCCGGTGGCGATGAGTCTCGGGGTGACGGTCCCGATGGCTCCTCGGGCGGTCGCGCCGGTCGGGTATCACTCGGCGCCGGCAAGTGTTGGCCGGGCGGAGTTGTGGGCGAGCGGAGCAAGGCTTTATTCGACGTTCGTGGCCGGGCTGGGTGTCAGCTCTCCGGCTTCACGCGGACTTCACGGACCGGCGCGCATGCCTAGTCCTGCGCCTAACGGTCCCGCGGGACCGGTTTCTGTGGGAGCCGGGCCTGGAAATGGTGGCGATGGTGCCTCCGGTGGCGGCGCTGGCGGGTTTGCCGGCGCTGGGGCGCTCGCTTCGCAGGCGTTCGTGAACGCGCCCAGCGTGACCTTCACGCTGCGGTCGTTTGCGTTGTCGCGGGCGCCTGAGCCGTTTCTCCTGTTGCTAGAGCGGCCTGGCTAGGACCGAGGTCGGTCTCCAGGTAGTGGCAGCCGGGCGGATTTGCCCGGGTGCATCTCTGTCTAGCAACGAATAGGAGAACGATCTCATGTCACGCTCTATTCGGGCGTTGGCGGAGACTCGGCGACGTGGCGGATCTGTCCACGGCGCTGGGGAGCGACGTCGGCTCGACGGTCGGTTGCGACTCGAGCGGCGGCTCCTGCCCAGTGCAGTCTCGGCCACTAAATACACAGTCATATTGTTGGCGGCGGGCGTGCTTGTGTTGGCTGCCGTGCCGGCTCGTGCCCTGGCAACGTCGGCTCGGGGAGCACACGCGACGAACTCGTCAACGCCGAACGTGCGTCTGTCGGACCTGGTGGTGTTGGCGTACGGGAGCGGCTATGCGGGCGGTACGGACGCGGTGCGTGTCCGCGCGCTGCAGCGTCGCCTGGACGGCGCCGGCTATTCGCCCGGTCCGATCGACGGGCGCTATGGCCCGCGGACCGAGTGGGCGGTGGACCTGTTCCAGAGCGCTCACGGCTTGCGCGTCGACGGTATCGCCGGTCCGGTCACGCTCGCGGCCTTGCGTGCGCGATCGAACGTGCTGTCCCCGGGAGCGGGTTACGCAGGCGCCGGGGCTGGCGAGGTCCGCGCGTTGCAGCGTCGGCTGCGCCGTGACGGGTACTCGCCAGGACCGATCGACGGTCGATACGGACCGCGGACGGAGCGGGCGGTAACCCGCTTCCAGGCGGCCCACGGCCTGCAGGTCGACGGGATCGCCGGCCCGCGGACGTTCGGGGAACTGCCGCGCATCGCGACCAGCCAGCGGCACGCCCGGGGCTTCACGGCGCGTTCACGCCCGACCGCAGCCGTGCGCCCGAGGACACAATCGCGCTCGAGGACGCAATCGCGCTCGAGGACGCACTCGCGCCCCGGGCAAAGGCTACGTCCGAGGACGTCGCACCCGTCCACACCGCACGTCGTTCGATCCCCCGCGGCCGCTACGACGCCGGCCGGCCGGACGAACCGGCCAGGGAGTGGGACGAACCGGCCTGGCGGACCTTCATGGCCGGAGCTGCTCGTGCTGGCCGGAGTGGTCGGCCTGGCGGCGTTCGCCGGCGGCGCATGGCTCATCGATCGTCGTCGGCGCCGGTTGATGATCGCCGCGCTGGAACCATCGGACGTCGAGACGGCGCCGGTCGCGGTCGGCGGAGTCGAGGCAGGAACCGAGCTGGCTCGGCCCGCGGCCGAGTCGAATGTCGCGGCCGAGTCGAATGTCGCGGGCGAGTCCAACGGCGTTGCTGGTAGCGAGTCGGCGGGGCCGGGCCATGCCACGGGGCTGGGTCTCCGCTTGGAGGAGCGCGGTGACGTCGCGGCAGCGGAGGTTGCCTACCGCTACGCCGATCAGCGCGGTGATCCCGTAGCCGCGTCCAACCTCGGCGTGCTGCTCGAGCGGCGCGGCGACATCGCGGGCGCCGAGGCGGCGTACCGCCGTTCCGACGCGCGTGGCAATGCCAACGGTGCGTTTAACCTGGCCGGATTGCTGTCGGAACGCGGGGACGTCGACGGGGCGATGGCCGCCTATAGCCGCGCTGACCAGCTCGGCGACGCCGGCGCGGCGGCAAACCTCGCGCTGCTGCTCTTAGAGCAGGGCGACGTGGCGGAGGCGAAGGCCGCTTACCGCCGAGCCGATGAGCGAGGTGACGCAGCAGCCGCGTCGAATCTCGGAGTGCTCCTGGAGCGCGACGGGGACTTGCCGGCGGCGGAGGCCGCGTACCGCCGCGCGGATGCGCGGGACGACGCGACCGGCGCGTTCAACCTCGGCGGGTTACTCGCCGAACGCGGCGACCTCGAAGGCGCGGCCGCTGCATACCACCGTGCCGATCAGCGCGGTGATCCTGGGGCCGCATCCAATCTCGGGATGCTGCTCGAGCAGGATGGCGATCTCTCCGGGGCGGCTCATGCCTACCGCCGCGCCGTGGAGCGTGGCGATCCAACCGCAGCATTCAACCTTGGCGTCCTGCTCGAGCGCCAAGACGACCATCGTGGCGCGCTGCGGGCCTACGCGCGAGCGCAGACGTCCGAGGAGCGGCAGATCGCCGAGATGGCCCGCTCCCGCGCGCTCGCGCTCACCGGAGCCGGGGAGAGTCAGCGATGACCGGCCCACAGAACGGATCGCAGTCGGCGGCGGCGTTGGAGCGGACCCAACCCGCCGCCGTCCGCGACGAACGCCTGCGAGTACTGATCGCGGACTCCGATGGCCTCGCGCGCAGCATGATCCGGTTCGCGCTCCGCGACAGCGAACGGATCGCCGTCGTCCACACCGCCCCGAACAGCCGTGAGGCGCTGGAACTCGCGCGGTACTACCGTCCGAGCGTCGCGGTCATCGACACGGCTCTGCCGCCCAGCGGCGGGCTCGAGCTCGTTCGCGGACTGCTGCTGGCGGTCCCCGACACCCGAGTGCTGACGGTCTCCGTCGACGATGACCGGACCGCGATCGCTGCCCTGCGCGCAGGAGCGGTCGGCCATATCGGCAAGGACATCGACCCCGAGGACCTGGCAGAGTTGGTCCTCCGAGCAGCCGACGGCGAGGTGATCGTCTCGCAACGATTGATGTCCCGGGTACTCGACGCGTTGCGAGAGATCCCCGACTCCGGGTGGCGGCCGTTACGCAGCCGACTGACGACGCGTGAATGGGAAATCGTCGAAATGCTCAGCGAGGGAGCCACCACCCAACGCATCGCCGAACAACTCGTGCTCTCACCATTGACCGTATACAGCCACATCAAAAGCGTCCTACGCAAGCTCTGCGTGCGCTCGCGTCAGGAGGCAGTGATCGCCGCAAACCGCTTACGACGAGAGGAGGCCCTGAGGCGATACGCAACGTAGCGCCGACCGGTTCATGGGGAGAAAGATCCCCATGCCGGTCTCGGGTAATTCCCCACTCCGTCGCCGATCCGCGCGCCACACTCGCTGTTGCGCCAAGCGTGAGCGTTGCAGGAGCCGATCGGCTCCTGCGCGCACCGCAGATTGCTGGGGGCCGAGAAGGGGGCGCGAAAGTGAGGGTGGGGCCGTCAACGGATTGGCGCGCCCCACCCATAGGTGGTCCGCTCGCCGACGACGCGGGCGTCGCCATCGGGTTGCCGATCAACCCGGCCAGAGCTCCGCCACCGCACTCCCGAGCACCGCGCCGGCGACAACGTCGCTCGGGTAGTGCACCCCGAGGTACGGGCGGCTGATCGCGAACGCGCCGGCGGCGACGTACAGCGCCCACGCCGGTGCGAGCCGGCGGTACGCCCGTGCGGCGGCGAACGAGGTCGTGGCGTGCGCGCTCGGGAACGAGAGGCGCGTGACCACCGGGGTCAGGGGCGGCAAGCCGTCGAGCTCGGGACGGCGCCGGCGAACCGCGAACTTGATCGCCTGGTTGATCCCGTAGGACCCGACGACGACGCCTACGCCCCGGAGCCAGCAGCGCCGGCGATCCCCCTCGCCGGCGGTCAACCCGCCGGCAAGCCCGAGCGCCAGCCAGCACGCGGCGTGCTCGCCGGCGCGCGAGTACGCCGCGGCCAGACGCTCGAGGCCGGGGCTGTGGCCACGAGTGCGCGCGAACACCAGCGTCGCCCTGTCGATGTCCGTCAGCTTCACGCCGCCGGAGACTCTACGTCTCCCAGCGGATCGGGAGTCCGTGGTCGTCGCACGCAGCGAGCCGAACCTCGGGCGCACCGGCGGGATCGTGAAGCGTCAGCCGCATCGGCGCCTCCCGGTCGCGGCTCGGCTCCATGCTGAGCCGCACGACTCCCGGCTGCTCGGCGAGCGCGCCCTCGATCGCAGCCCACTCTTCGGGCTCCACGTACTGGCGCATGACCGAATGCCATACCACGGTCAGCTCGCTGTCGGAGACGTCGGCAAGGGCCCCAGGCAGCCACTGCGACGCCCGCGCCGCCGCCACCGGGACCGGATTGCGCTCGGCCACCGACAGCGCGGCTCGCATGCGTTCGATCCGATCCAGCTCGTCCGGCCAGATGTAGGAGAGCAGCGTGAGCCGGTCATCGACCCGGGTCGGGTGGAGCGGGGACAGGTCGCAGCCGGCCCGCGCCACGACGCGAAGCACCGATGCGGTGGCCTCGAGGTCGATCGGTGGCGGCGGCGTCCACGGGTCGACGAAGCGCAGCGGGGACCCCGGATCGCCCAGCTCGCGGCCACCGACGGCGTACGAGTACCGGTCGGCCAGGAGGTTCAGACCGGCGCTCGCTCCGACTTCGAGCAGGCGGATCGGGCGCCGGTGGCGGTCGGTCAGCCACAACAGGCCCGCGAACAGCACGGCGGAGCGGCCTGGCTCGTTGGTCTGGACCGTACGGTGCAGCCGTGCCCGTACCTCGTCGAAGTGCTCCTCCATCGCCGCCTCGGCGACCGGCCAGACGTCGTCGACCGGTCGCTCGCCCCCGGCACTGGGGTAGAACGCGGCGAGGGCCGGAGCGCGCCCGGAGAGGACCAGATAGTGCAGCGCGCCCATCAGGCGCAGCTGAGGCACCGAGCCGGGAGGGGTGGAGATGCCCACGAACAGGCGCGCCACGACGCCGCCGGCGTCGATGTCGTCGGCGGCCGCCCGCATCAGGCGGATGTACAGCGGCGAGCGCTCCCACCGCACGAGAGCGTCGGCATGCCGGCGGAACCGCGCGGAGAGCCCGAGATGCCCGGCCTCAGCGTCGCCGGCCCCGCCGTAGGGAAGCTGCGGTGTCTGGCCCACCGTGGTTAGTGTCCCGGACGTGCCTCCCAGCATCACCGTCGTCGGCTCGGCCAACATCGACCACGTCGCCCGCTGCGAGCGGCTGCCCCGCCCCGGCGAGACCGTCACCGACGCGACGTTCGAGCGCGTTCCTGGCGGCAAGGGCGCCAACCAGGCGGTGGCGGCGGCGCGGCTCGGCGCCGCGGTCAAGTTCGTGGGTCGTATCGGCGCCGACGACCTCGTGCTCCGATCGCTCGAGCGCGAGGGCGTCGACACGACCGCGGTGGTGAGCGACGACGGCGAGACTGGCGTCGCCCTGATCCTCGTCGACGCCAGCGGTGAGAACGTGATCGTGGTCGCGCCCGGGGCCAACCGTCGGCTGGCCGCCGGCGACGTCGATGTGGGCGACGCCGACGCGGTCGTCTCCCAACTCGAGATCCCGTACGAGGTCGTCGCGGCCGCCGCCGCGCAGGCCCGGTTCTTCTGCCTGAACGCTGCGCCGGCGCGGGGTCGGATCGAGCTCGGAAGTGACCCGGACCTGCTGATCGTCAACCGCTACGAGTACGAGCAGGTGACGCCGTACGACGGCCTCGTTGCGCTCACGCTCGGGGCCGAGGGCGCGGTGCTGCTCGAGCGCGGCGAGGAGGTCGCCCGGGCGACGCCGCCGAAGGTCGCCGCGGTCGACGGCACGGCCGCTGGCGACGCGTTCTGCGCCGCGCTGCTGGTGTCGCTGCTCGAGGGCCGGGAGCGCGGCGCCGCGCTCGAGCGAGCGTGCGTTGCCGGCGCGCTCGCGGCCTCCCGCGCCGGCGCGCAGCCGTCGCTGCCGACGGCCGCCGAGGTCGACGCGCTCCTCGGCTGATCGCCGGGACCTCGCCCGGCGCGGGGCCCGTATACGGCCTGTGAAGCTGACGATCCGGACGGCGCTGCTCGCCGTGCTGCTCGCCGGATGCGGTGCGCAGCACCGACAGCAGGCCCGCCCCGTTCACACCGTGGCGCTCACGACCGACGTGCCGGCGCCCGTCCTGACCACGTGTGGCGAGGCGGCGCAGGACAGTCGGATCCGGATCGTGTGCCCGCCGGTCGTGCCGGCCGGCGGGGTGACCGATCACGGGCGCTGCTCTCAGCCCGGGGTGATCACGTGACTCGGGTCTGGCCGGCCCCCGGCGCTTGCCACGCTGTAGTCGGCAAATAGCGCGTCGCGCTCCTCGGTGGCGGCGCTGACCCCTTCGCGCGTCGCCTTGTCGATGAACGCGTGCGCGTCGGGCGTGTTCCGCATCAGCCCGTCGACGATCGGCCCGAGCGTCTGAGCAGCGCGCAGCCCCATGTTCTCGTAAGCCTGGTTGACGACGAGCTTCATCGCCGCGAGCTGCGAGGACGGGATGCTCGCGAGCTGCTCGGCCTGCTCGGCGACCGCCGCCTCGAGGCGCTCGAACGGCACGGCCGCATTGATCAACTCGATCTCGGCGGCCTCGAGTCCGGACAGAGGCTTGCCGGTCAGCGCGTACTCCTTGGCTTTGGTCAGCCCGAGCCGGTACAGCCACATGCCCGACAGGTAGCACCCCCAGATCCGCGAGTACGGCGTCCCGATCTCGGCGTCCTCGGAGGCGATCACGAGGTCGGCGCACAGCGCCATGTCGCTGCCGCCGCCGACGCACCAGCCGTGCACCTGCGCGATCACGGGCTTGGGTGTCCGCCAGATGCTCATGAACTTCTGCGTCGGCCCGTACGGCGAGGCGGCCCACGCGAAGTCCTTGCCGGGATCCCACCGTCCGTCGGTCGTCAGCATCTCGTCCCAGTGATGGAATCCGCCGCCGAAGTCGTAACCCGCGCAGAACGACCTTCCGGCGCCGCGGAGCACGATCACCTTGACCTCAGGGTCGAGCGTCGCGTCGCGCACCGCGGCCTCGAACTCGTCGGGCATCGGCGGGACGATCGTGTTCAGCCGGTCGGGCCGGTTCAAGGTGATCGTCGCGACCGGCCCGTCGGTGTCGTACAGCAGGGTCTCGAAGCTCAAGGTGGATGCTCCTTGTCGAGTATGTGGGGCCGGTCCGCGGCATCCTCTGGATGATCTCGCGGCCGGCCGATTGGGCGAGGCACAGATGCCGAGCGGCCGCAGCCGCGAGGCCGTCCAACCCCGTCCGGACGGGGTCGCACGGCCCCATGGACGCCGAGCGAAGCGAGGCCTATCAGCGCTGGCCGAAGCCGACGCGGTGCTCTTCGTGGTCGACGAGCACGTACAGCACCCGACTGAGGTCGAGCGCCACCGTGCCGTCCTCCGCGGTCAGCTCGTGCCAGCCCATCGACCCGAGTGCCTTGCGGAGCTCGGCGAGCGCGTCCGGCTGTACGCGCGCGACGAGGACCTGGCCGCCGTCGAATCCGATGCTGATCTTCTGAGGCTTTTCGTCTGCCATGTTCAGTGAACCGGTTGGACGATCTCGGTGAGAACGCCGCCGGTCGAGGAAGGATGAAGGAAGGCTACCTGGGAGCCGCGAATGCCGGTGCGCGGTCGCTCATCGATCAGCCGGACGCCGGCCGCGCTCAGGGCCTCGAGTGTCTCCTGCACCGACTCCACGCGGTAGGCGACGTGGTGAAGGCCGGGACCGCGGCGGGCGAGGAACTTCCCCACTGCGGTATCCGGACCGAGCGGCTCGAGCAGCTCGACGTGGCCGTCGCCGACATCGAGCAGCGCCGCGTCGACGCCCTGTTCTTGCACGGTCTCGCGATGGACGAGCGGCATCCCGAGCGCATCCCGGTAGACGGCGAGCGCGGCGTCGATCGAGTCGACGGCCACGCCGACGTGGTCGATCGCGGACAGCATCGGCCCGAGGATAGTCACGCTTCGGTCGAGGGGCCCCGCCGGGCGGGGTGAGGGGCCGGATTGACCGCCGTGGCCGCCGCAACCGACAGCTCCCCGATCCTCCGGGCCGGCGCGGCGCGCGGTACGTGGCCGATGATCCGATCGATGTCGGGCCGCTCGAGCACCTCCTTAGCCAGCAGCGTCGCGGCGAGCTCGTCGAGCTGGACTCGGTGGCGGTCGAGGATCGCCTGTGCGGCCCGGTAGGCCTCGTCGGCCAGCTCACGTACCTCCACGTCGCGGACGCGGCGCGTGGCCTCGGCGGCGCCCTCGTCGATCGCGCGGAGCGAGCTCGAGCCGGTGCCCATCGCGTACTCGTGGACCATCGAGCGGGCAATTCCGGCGACACGCTTGAGGTCGTCCGAGGCGCCGGTGGTGATCGAGCCGAACACGAGCTGCTCGGCGGCGCGGCCGCCCAGCAGCATCGTCATGACATCGATCAGCTCCTCGCGGGTCTTCAGGTAGCGGTCCTCCTCGGGGAGGTTCAGCGTGTAGCCGAGCGCGCGGCCGCGCGGCACGATCGAGATCCGGTGGACGCGGTCGACCGAGGGGAGCAGCTCGCCGCACAGGGCGTGCCCGGCCTCGTGGTAGGCGACGACGCGTTTCTCGTGGTCGGTCAGCGCGCGGCGCGACTGCATTCCGGCGACCACGCGCTCGAGTGCGGCGTCGAAGTCGCGCATCTCGACCCGGTCGGCGCCACGGCGGCCGGCGAAGATCGCGGCCTCATTGCAGATGTTCGCGAGGTCGGCGCCGGTCAGGCCGGAGGTCTGGCGCGCGAGTATTTTCAGGTCGACGCCGTCGGCGAGCGGCTTGTTGCGCGAGTGGACGTGGAAGATGCGCTCGCGACCGAGCACGTCGGGCGGGGAGACGAAGATCTGGCGGTCGAAGCGGCCGGGCCGGAGCAGCGCCGGGTCGAGCTTCTCGAGCAGGTTGGAGGCGGCGATCACGACCACGTCCTTGCGCGCGGTGAACCCGTCCATCTCGACCAGCAGCTGGTTCAGAGTTTGATCCCGCTCCCCTGAGACGTCGTGGCCGCGGTGGCCGCCGACCGCATCGAGCTCGTCGATGAACACGATCGCCGGCGCCTTCTTGCGCGCGGCCTTGAACAAGTGGCGGATCCGGGCGGCGCCGACGCCGACGAACATCTCGACGAACGACGCGGCGGACTGCGAGAAGAACGTGGCGCCGGACTCGTGCGCGACCGCCTTGGCCAGCAGCGTCTTGCCGGTCCCGGGCGGGCCGTGGAGCAGGATGCCCTTCGGCACCTTCGCGCCGAGGTCGCGGAATCGCGCGGGGTCGCGCAGGTAATCGACGACCTCGCGGAGCTCGTCCTTGGCCTCCTCCGCGCCGGCGATATCCGCCCAGGCGATCGGTGGCGCCGACTCGGGCTTGATCTGGGACGGGCGCGTCCGTGGCATGAACCGCATCAGCGCGAACACCGCCACGACCAGCAGGCCCATGAAGATGATCGGGAGCCAGGCCTGGAGGAACGAGCTCACGTCGGGGTAGCCCATGAACGTGCTGGGGGCGTGAAAGATCGGCAAGATCAGATGCTGGGTGGTGGTGTGGGCAAGCTTCGGGGCATTCGGTCCACCGTTGATGATGCTCGGAGCCTGGATCATGGGAGCAACAAGCTCATCGGCACGGGTCCGCGATCACTCAACTCTCTCCAGGCGGGGATTAGGCGAATAGCGCCTGCCCACCTTCGCGCACGGCTTTCCATCGACGCACACCACGTCCGCGGTGAAGTCGTTGTCGCCTCGAATCAACGATGAGCCCACCCCGTAGGCGTCGACGGGCACGCCGGCCGCCTCAAACTCGCGGATCCGCTCGGCGGTGAAGCCTCCACTGGCGACGATCCGCACGTCGGGGTAGCCGGCCTCGTCGAGGGCGGCGCGGACGTTCTCGACCAGGCGCGGATTGACGCCGGTCGGCTTGAACCCGCCCATTTCCTCGAACAGCGAGCGGTCGACGAGGTCCTCGCTGGTGTCGAGGCGGACGCCCCACAGCTTCGGACCCAGCGCATGCGCGACCCTCAGGGCGGTCCGCACGGAATCGTTGTCCCAGTCGACCAGCACGGTGATGTTCATCTCCGCGTGGTAGCGGTCGGTGAACACCATCGCGGCCTTGACCGTGTCGCCCCCGTAGGCGGCGATCAGCCCGTGCGGGACCGTCCCGATCCCGCGACCGCCCCACCACGACGCCTGCGCGTCGGTGGACACACCGATCGCGCCGGCGACGTGCGCGCTCCAGCCGTCGCCGGTCTGCACGAGCCAGTGGTCATGACGCGCCGGGAAGTAGAAGATCTGCTTGCCGCGGGCCGCCTCGACGACCTGAAGGACGTTGCGCATGATCAGCGAGCGGCGCGCGAGCGACCCGAGGTAGACCGTCTCGAGGTGCGCGAACAGGCTGTAGTCCCCCTCGATCGTCATCACCGTCTCTCGGGGAGCGACCTGGTCGCCTTCGCGGAGGGCGTTGACCTCGAGCTCGTTCCACCCCAGCACCCACTCGCCCTCCTGCTCGTGGCCGGAGCACAGCTTGAGCACGGCGATCGCCTCGTCGATCCCACCGAGAACCGACTCCTTCTTCTGGAACACCTGCATCACGACGCGCGGGTGATGGCCCTCGGCCTCGAGCAGCGACTTCGTGTGGACGAAGTACTGATCCGAGTAGTAGCCCTGCCTGATCCGGTCTACCGGCAGGCGGAAGATCGACGGGTGCAGGCGCGTCGAGATCTGCGTCGCCATGCGCGAAGTCTAAGTTGCAGCTCACGCCTCGCCAATCGATGTCCGCACACTTGCGTTTCGGTGCATAACCGCTTGCGTTGCAAGCAAGGCGGAGAGACGATTCAGGCCGGTCAACGAGGGGAGGACAAGATGCTCGGGCGAATCCGTGCTGGTCGTGCGTGGGCCCTCTGCGTGCTCGCGCTCACTGCTACCGGTGCGCTGGTGGTGATCCTCGGCTCTGCCGGGGGCGCGGCCGGGGCGCAGAAGCAGCAACTGGTCGCAGACTCGGCGAAGCTCGCGACGACCAATCCCGCCCCGATCATCCAGCCCAAGCTCTCGAGCTGCTCGGCGATCACGGGTCTTACGGATCTCGCGGCAAATCCGCAGTACCCGACCGCGATTGCGTCGTCCACGGACGTGCCGGCGGCCAAGGGCAACCCGGAGTACTGCGACGTGCAGGGGATGATCGCGCCGCAGACCCACTTCGATCTCCAGTTGCCGGTCAGCACGTGGCAGGGTCGCTACCTGCAGAACGGCTGCGGCGGCTACTGCGGCACGGTCAGCGGCCAGACGTTCCCGAGTTGCGACGCCCAGCTCGGAGGCGATTTCGCGATGGCCACCGACGACGAGGGCCACGTGACCGCGGGCGGTCTCGGCGGCGGCGGGCTGTTCGCGTTCAACGACCAGAAGCTGCGCAACGAATACGGCTACGAGTCAGAGCAGGCGCTGTACGAGGTGTCGAGGCAGATCATCAGGGACTACTACGGGGTCTATCCGAACGAGTCGTACTACAACGGCTGCTCGGACGGTGGGCGCGAGGCGATGGAGATGGCCGAGCGCTATCCCGACGACTTCAACGGGATCATCGCCGGCGCGCCGGAGATCATCGCCGGCCCGCTGAACGCGGAGAATCAGACCTGGGACGTCAGGGTCAACACGGACGCGAACGGCAACGCGATCCTCACCGACGACAAGCTGCCGGCGCTCCATGCGGCCGTGATCGCCGCCTGCGGGCACGACGACGGCACCAATGACGGGATCATCACCGACCCGCAGGACTGCCACTTCAATCCTGCGAGCATCGAGTGCACGTCGAGTCAGAGTCCGACCGACCCAAGTTGCCTGACCGCGGCGCAGGTGCAGGTCGTGCGCGAGTTCTACCAGGGCCCGGCCGACCCACGCGGGCGGCTGCTGTACGCCGGCGGACTGCCGTACGGCTCGGAGCTCGGGTGGTCGGTGTTCGAGCTCCCGCCGAGCCAGAACGGGGGCAGCGTGCCCACCACCGAGTCGCTCGACTACGTCGGGCTATCGCAACCGTACCTGCGCTACCAGCTCAACCAGCCGGGCCAGCTCGGTCCCGACCCGTTCCAGTGGCAGTTCACCGATCAGGACTTCAACTCGATGTTCCCGGCGGCGAACACGTGGGACGCGATGGACACCAACCTGACCGCGTTCCGCCGGCACGGCGGCAAGCTGATCATGTGGCAGGGCTGGGCCGACAATGGCATCCCGCCTTCGGGCACGGTCGACTACTACGACATCCTGACCCAGCGGATGGGTGGCCCGGTGGCCACGAAGCAGTTCGCGCGGTTGTTCTTGTTCCCCTCGGTCTACCACTGCGGGGGCGGCTACGCGAGCGCCGTCATTCCCGACCTGATCTATCCGATGGTGCAATGGGTCGAGGGCGCGACTGCGCCGAGCCAGCTGCCGATCAGCTACACGGTGGGGACTAGCTCGTTCAGCCGGCCGGTGTACCCGTATCCGGACATCCCGCAATACAACGGAAGCGGCGATCAGAGTTCGGCCGCCAGCTTCCATCCCGAGCCGGCGCCGGCCTATGTCGAGCGGAAGGACTTCACGAACTGGTACGGGAACTACCTGTTCTTCCGGCCGATCGGACAAGGCGGCCGTCAGGACCAGGGCTACTCCAGGAGGGGCGGGAGGAACTGAGCCGGTTGCGGCGCGCGGGCTGACTCAGCGGAGCAGCTCGCGCGCCAGGTCGCTGTAGCACGCCGCCGCAAAGCCGAGGTCGCGCACGTCGATCCGCTCGTTCGCGCTGTGGACGAGCGGCGCGGTCTCGAGCAGCGTCATGTGACGCTGGGGGAAGAAGCCGTAGGCGGTGCACTCCGGGAACTCCTCGCGGAACCAGCGCGAGTCCGAGAAGCCCGGGAGGATCACCGGCACGGTCTCCGCCCCCTCCTCGTTGGCCCTGACCCAGCGGTCGATAGCGTCCATCAGCGGGGTGTGGATCGGCGAGGAGTTGCCGGTGACCATCTCGGTGAACTCGACCTCGAGCTTGTCGGCCTCGTCGCCCAGGACGCTCTTGATCCGCCGGCGGGCGGCGTCCTCGCCGAGCCCGGGAGGCACGCGGCAGTCGATCTTCAGATACGCCTGGGACGGGATCACGTTGATCTTGTCGGAGGCGTGCGCCATCGTCGGGGCCAGCGTCACGCCGAGCATCGGCTCGACCAGCACCAGCAGCCTCGGATCGACGGTGGCGATCTGTTCGAGCGCCCCCGCCGGGTCATTCGGGTCCGCGCCGAGGCCTGCCAGCAGCGCGGCCGGCGCTTCGGTCAGCTCGAACGTCGGCTTGGCGTCTGCGATCCGCTGGAGGGCGGGTGCCAGCTTGAGGAGCGCGTTCTCCCCGGTCCTCGGCAGCGAGGCGTGGCCGGCGACGCCGCGCGCGGTCAGCTTGAAGCGGAAGATCCCCTTCTCGGCGCAGCAGACACCGTAGCGGCGGCTGCCGCCGAACTCGAACACGTCGCCGGCGCCCTCGTTGAGGAGCATGTCGCAGCGGACGCGGTCGGGATGGCTGGTGGTGAGCCAGTGGGCGCCGACGTCGCCGCCGGTCTCCTCGTCGGCAACGAACACGAGCTTCAGGCAGCCGCTCTGCGGTCTCCAACCGCCGCGGGCGAGGGTCGCCGCCGCGACCGCCTCCGCCGCCACCTGGGACTTCATGTCGAGCGCGCCGCGGCCCCACAGAAAGCCGTCGGCGACGTCGCCCGACCAGGGGTCGTGGGTCCACTCGGACGGGTCGGCCAGGACGGTGTCGACGTGCCCGAGGTAGACCAGCGTCGGACCGCCATCGCCGCCGTCCTCGCCGCTGTTGAGGTCGGCGACGAGGTTCGGGCGGTCCTCGTCGTCGGCCAGCAGCTCGGTCTTCAAGCCGGCGTCCTTCAGGTATCCGGCGAGGAACTCGATCGCGGCGCGCTCGTTGCCCGGAGGGTTGACGGTGTTGAAGCGGACCAGCTCCCGGAGGACGTCGGTCGTCTCGCGCTCGAGCTCGCTCGTGGCCATCGCAGGGGTGAGCCTACCGGCATGCTGCGTAGGATCCGGGGCGATGCCTGCTGCCTCCGAGGACCTGGAGCTCGCGCTCGAGCTCGCCGACGTCGCCGATCGGATCACGCTCGCGCGGTTTCGGGCCGCCGATCTTGTCGTCGAGACCAAGCCCGACCTGACGCCCGTGACCGAGGCCGACACGACCGTCGAGCGGGCGGTGCGCGAGCGGCTGGCCGAGGTGCGTCCGGATGATGCGATCGTGGGTGAGGAGTACGGCTCTTCGGGGGCCTCTGACGGAGGCCGGCGCTGGATCATCGACCCGATCGACGGCACCAAGAACTACGTGCGCGGGATTCCCGTGTGGGCGACGCTGCTGGCCCTACATGACGACGATCAGGCGACGGTCGGCGTGGTGTCGGCGCCCGCGCTGGGGCGGCGGTGGTGGGCGGCTCTCGGCGCCGGCGCATTCGCCGCCGACGGGCTGTCCACGGAGCCGCGTCCGCTGCGGGTGTCGGCGGTGCGCGCGCTCGCGGACGCGCAGCTGCTGGTGTCGGGGTTCGACGGCTGGGAAGAGCAGGGTCGGCTCGACCAGCTGCTGTCGCTGGCCCGGCGGTGCTGGCGCACCCGCGGCTTCGGCGACTTCTGGACGTACATGCTGATCGCCGAGGGCGTGGCCGAGGTCGGCTGCGAGCCGGTCGTGTCGCTGTGGGATCTGGCGGCGCCCCAGGTGATCGTCGAGGAGGCCGGCGGCACGTTCACCGACCTAGGAGGGGTGCGGACGGCTGACGGTGGCGACGCGCTCGCGACCAACGGGCTGCTGCACGAGCAGGCGTTGGCGCTCGTCGGGCGCTGAGCTTCGGAGGTCTCTCAGGCCGGCAGCGTGCGAGCCAGGAAGTCGGTGGTCAGCGCCCAAGCGCGGGCGGCGGGCTCCGGCTGGTGGAACATCGGAGCCTCGTGGTTGTCGAACGCGTGCCCGGCGTCGAGATGGATGTGGCACTCCATATTCGACTGCGTCCTCGCGAACGCGCACACGCGCTCGGCCTGCTCCCGGGGGATGTACGGGTCCTGACCGCCGAAGTGGAACAGCACCGTGCAGCGGATCTGCTCAGCGCGATCGAGCATCCCGGGGATCCCGGCTCCGTAGTAGCAGACGGCCGTGGCCGGATCGCTCTGGACCGCCACCTCGAACGCGAGCGTCCCGCCGAGGCAGAAGCCGAGCACGCCGGCCTTGCCACCGGTCACCTCGGGAAGCTCGCGGAGCGTGGCGAGCGCGGCGATCGAGTCGCTGACCGCGAGCGGGTGGTCGAGCTGCTGGGCGGTTTGGAAGGCCTCGCCGATGCCGTCCTCGGTGTGGTCGATGGCGATGCCGGGGGCGATCCGCCAGTACAGGTCGGGCGCGAGCGCGACGTAGCCGATGCCGGCGAGGCGCTCGGTCGCCTCCTTGATGTAGCCGCCGACGCCGAAGATCTCCTGCAGCACAACGATCCCGGGGCCGGAGCCCGACTCGGGCAGCGTGACGTGCGCATCCAGCTCCCCGTCGGAGGTAGGCACCCGCTCGACTCGAGATGTGGCTGCCACGGGGGCGAAGCCTATCCAGCCCGAGGCGTACGGAGCTCCATGCGGTAGTGCGGTCCGATCCGCGGCGTCTCGAACTCGGCAGAGGTGGCCTCGAACCCGGCCCGCTCGTACAAGGACAGCGCCCGCTTGCGCGCGTTGCACCAGAGGCTCGTGGCTCCGTTGGCGGTCGCATGTTGCACGAGCGCTTGCAGAACCTCTGTTCCTGCTCCCCGGCCCCGCGCCTCGGGCTTGGTCGCCATCCCCCGAACCCGCCAGAGGCCGGGGCCGCCCTCGGGCCCGACGAGTCCGACCGCGATCAGCTCGTCGCCATCGAAAGCGCCGTATGCCACGGCGTCGTTGGGCTCGTGCTCGGCGAGCTCCTCGACCGTCAGGTAGGGCCGGAGCACGTCACGGCGGAGCGCGCGTGTATGTGCGAGGGGGATCGCGCGGAGCTCGAGCTCGGGCATCGGCGGAGAGGGTAGGCGCTTGTCGACCGGGCCGGTTTGGCGTCGCAGCTGAAGGCGGGGGGTACCTTCAATGGTGGAGAGTGTTCTATGGGCGGCGAACTTCACCCGACGCGCGACCGTGACGAGCCGACCACGGCTTGGGAGCCGCCGACGGACTCGCACGTCGAACCGGGCTTCGGTGACGGCGACGTCGAGCTCCCCCAGATTGGGCCGACCGGTCCGGTCACCCGGCGCAAGCTCGTGTTCGGGGTGCTGTTCATCACCGCTGCCCTGGTCGGGCTGTACTTCCTGGTTCCGAAGCTCACCGGGCTGAACCAGACCTGGGGCCGGCTGGAGCGCGGCGATCCGCTGTGGCTGGCGGTGGCGGCCGGGTTCGAGCTGGTGTCGATCGCCGGTTACGCGGTGCTGTTCCGCACCGTGTTCGCGCGCGGCGTGTCCCGGCTCGGCTGGCGCGCGAGCATCGAGATCCCGCTGGCCGGGATCGCGGCGATCCGGCTGCTGGCGGCTGCGGGAGCGGGGGGCGTCGCGGTCACGGTGTGGGCGCTGCGCCGTGCCGGCATGGCTACGCGGGTGATCGCCTGCCGGATGGCGGCCAACTACTCGATTCAGTATTCGCTCTATCTGCTGGCGATGGTCGTGTGCGGGTTCGGCCTGTGGAGCGGCGCCTTCTCCGGCGGGGGGCCGACCGCGCTCACGCTGATCCCGGCGATCCTGAGTGCGGTGGCGCTCGCCCTGGGGGCGGCGATGGGGCTCGTGCCGGGCGACTTCGAGCGGCGCCTCGATCACCTGTCCCGGCGTTCGGGCCGGATCGGCCGGCTGGCGACGCGGTTCGCGACGCTTCCGGCCACCCTCGGCTCCGGCGTCCGCACTGCGCTCGGCCTGATCCGGGATCGCCACTGGGGCCTGCTCGGGGCTGTGGCCTATTGGGCCTTCGACATCGCGTGCCTCGGAGCGTCGTTCCGGGCGTTCGGCACCGTCGTGCCGGTCGCCGTCCTCGTGATGGGGTACTTCCTCGGCACGCTCGGGAGCCTGCTGCCGCTGCCGGGCGGGATCGGTGGTGTCGAGGGCGGGATGATCGCCGCGTTCGCGGCGTTCGGCGAGCCCGCCGGCCGCGCCGTGATCGCGGTGCTCGCCTACCGCGCGATCTCGTTCTGGCTCCCGACGCTGCCGGGAATCGGGGGCTATGTCACGCTGCGTTCTACGGTTCGCGGATGGCGGGTCGCGGACACCGAGGCGAGCGACCCGGTCGCACCCGCCGATGCGCGGGGGGCGGTCGCCGACGGCGAAGCGCCCGGGGCGCTCCGCGAGGGCTGAGGCCGTGAGCTCGGGCGGGCGCGAGCGGGGCCGGCTCGCGCGTGGTGCGTTCGGGGTCGGGCGGGCGACGCGGTGGACGGGCCGGCTGGCGCGCGGCGAGGTGGTCAAGCGCGTAGGCGGGCCGGCGCGGGCGCGGGTGATCGTCCTGTTCGGCGCGGTGCTCGCACTCAACGGGGCGGACACCGCCACGGTTGGCGCGGTGGCGCCGCAACTCGAGACTGCGCTCCACATCGGCAACACCAAGATCGGGTTGCTCGTGTCGGTTTCGCTGCTCGTCGGGGCGGTGTTCACGATCCCAGTGGGGTTGCTCGTGGACAGGTTCAAGCGGATGCCGATCCTGTGCGCCAGCATCGTCCTCTGGAGCGTCGCCTCACTGCTCAGCGCGTTTGCCGGCAGCTACGGGACTCTCCTCCTGACTCGTCTGGCGCTCGGCGCGGTGGCTGCCAGCGCCGGCCCCGCCATCGCCTCCCTCACGGGCGACTACTTCCCGGCGCGCGAGCGCGGGCAGATCTACGCCTACATCCTCGGTGGCGAGATCGCGGGGACCGCGGTCGGCTTCATCGTCTCGAGCAGCGTGGCGAGCCTGATCGATTGGCGGGCGGCGTTCGTGCTGCTGGCCATTCCGGGCTTCTTCCTTGCGCGGGAGCTGTGGCGTACCGTCCCCGAGCCTCTTCGGGGTGGCCAGAGTCGCCTCGAGCCGGGGGTGCTCGATCTCCACGAAGCGGCTGCGCAGGCTGCCTCTAACCAGGACTGGGAGTGGGAGCAGCCGGGCGGGGGCGCTCCGGCCGACGACGACCTGGCCCGCCAAGCGGCCGAGAAGCGAGGTGTCAAGCCCAACCCCGAAAGGATCCTGACCGAGGATCCGCGCGAGATACCGCTGACTCGTGCGGTCAGGTACATCCTTTCGGTCCCGACCAACGTGCACCTGATCGTCAGCTCGTCGCTCGGATACTTCTACTTCTCGGGACTCTCGACGTTCGCGCTCCTGTTCGTCCGCGGTCGTTATCACGTCAACCAGGCGACAGCCGAGGTGGTGCTGGCGGCGCTCGTGGGGGGAGCGATGGTCGGCACGCTGGTCAGCGGCCGGATCACGGACAACATGGTGCGCAGGGGGTTTGTCGAGGCGCGCGTCTGGGTTCCGGCGCTGTGCTATTTCGGCGCGGGGGCGCTGCTCATCCCGGGCGTGCTGGGGAGCCACCTGACGCCGGCGCTGTGGTTCGACGTCGCCGGCGCCTCGCTGCTGTCGGCGGCGAACCCGCCACTCGACGCCGCGCGGCTCGACATCATGCCCGCGGGGTTATGGGGCCGTGCCGAGAGTGTCCGGACGTTCCTGCGCTCGCTGGCCCAGGCGCTCGCGCCGCTGGTGTTCGGCGGGCTGTCGCAGCTGATCGCAGGCATCGTGCCCCTCCAGACGCCAATCGGTACCCATGCCGGTGGCGTATCCCCGAGTGAAGCCCGGGGGCTCGAGATCAGCTTCCTCATCTTGCTCGCGACGCTGTTTGCGGCGGGACTGTTCTTGGCGCGGGCGCGTTTCACCTACGCGGAGGACGTGGCGACGGCGGGTGCGTCGCAACAGGGGGGCAAGACGTAGTCCCGCGCTGTGGCCGACGGGGCGGCTCGACGGGCGGGGTGCTCAGCCGCCCAGGCCGCCGAAGATCGCGAACGAACCGCGGGTCGGCTCGTCGTCGTAGGTCTGGCGCGCGCTGGCCTCAGCCGTCACCGTACTGCCGTCGGGCACCTCGCCACGCAGGCGCTCGGCGAGCGCGTTCGCGCTGTCCTCATCGTCGGCGCCGACCAGCAGGAATTTCCACCGGCGGACGGTCGGGAAACCTTCGTCGTGGAGGCGTTTGTCGAGCTTGACCGTTTCGTGGTGCGAGCGGCACTCGATCCGCACCTCGTACTCGGGGTAACCGCGGATGTCCGAGTCCTCGCGCTCCTGTGCGACCAGCACCTCGTGCTCGGCCAGCTGCTCGGCGTCGGTGGCAGGGAGGGGCTTGTCCGGGTCCTCCCAATCCTCCGCGGTCGGGTGCCAGTGTCTCAGCTCGATCTCGATGTCCCAACCGTGCTCGGCCGCGACCTCTCGGATCTTGGCCTCGGCGGCCTCCGCCTGCTCGCGTTCGCCGGCGTAGACGAACACATTCGGAGGATCGGCGGAGACGACCAGGCGCTTGCCAAACTCCTCCTCGAGATCGTCGCCGAGCTTCCCGGCCGCCAGGTGCTCGGTCAGCGCATGCGCCGTGCCATGCTCGAACAGCCCAATCTGAAGTCGCCAGTCGTCGCCCATAACGATCAGACTATCGCCGACGGGTGCACGAGCGGGACCAGCGGGGTCCGGTCGGTGGCGAGCAGCGCCACCAGCGAGGGCGGCGTGATCACGGTCGCGGTCGCTGACCCGGCCGGTCTGGCGCGGCGCGCTGTGTAGCCCGCCGGCGACCAGCGCAGCAGCTGCGGGCCGAGCACCAGGTGAGGCGCGCCCTCGAGCACCACGAACGCGCCGTCGGGAAGCTCGTCGAACCGCGCCTCGTGGAGGCGCCGCTGTTTCGTGCGCGGGTCTCGGCGCTCGCCGTCGAGCTGCTCATCGATCGCATCGACGCCGTGCTGGTCGGGATGGAGCTCGGCCCACATCGCGGTCAGGTGCTCGTGGTCCTGGTATCGGCACTCCCCGCAGGGCCGGTGGCCGGCGGCGAGCGCGGTCGCCTCGTCGAGGAAGAACAGCTCGGTGAACCTGCCGGGAGCCATCAGCGGGGTCCGGTGCCGGCCGTGGAATTCGAGCTGGCACGCGATCCAGCGCCTCGTCGGGTAGCGGTCGCGAATCCGCCCGTTCTGATCGTGGAGACAGCCGCGGTTGGCGTAGACGAGCCCGCGCTTGGGAGTCGCGATCAGCTCGCCGAGCGGCGTGACTCGGTTCTGGAGCGGCATCGGTCGAGCGTAGAACGGCCGCCGTCGCATACTTGTGAGATGGAGCGCTTGTTTGGAGAGGGGGACCCGCCGGCTTCGGGTGGCCCCGCGACATTGCCTGGGGCTCCGCTCGCAACCCGGCTGCGGCCGCGGACGCTCGACGAGTTCGTCGGCCAGGATCGGCTGCTGGCGGCGGGGTCATCCTTGCGCCGCGCGATCGAGGACGGCCATCCCCACTCGATGATCCTGCACGGGCCGCCCGGCAGCGGCAAGACCACGCTCGCCCGGCTGATCGCCGAGGCGTCGGACGCCGCGTTCGAGGAGGAGAGCGCGGTACAGGCGGGCCGGGCCGAGGTACGGGGAGTGATCGAACGCGCGCGCCAGCGGCTCGGCAGCGGCGGGCGCAAGACGATCTTCTTCCTCGACGAGATCCATCGCTTCAACAAGGCTCAGCAGGACGCGCTGCTGCCCGCGGTCGAGGAGGGGCTCGTGACGCTGATCGGGGCGACGACCGAGAACCCGTACTTCGAGGTCAACTCGGCACTGCTGTCGCGGACTCGGATCTACGAGCTCGAGCCGCTGTCGCCGGACCACGTGCGGGTGCTGCTCGACCGGGCGGTGGCGCGTGGGGAATGCGGTCCGGGCACCCGGGTCGACCCCGCCGCTCTCGATTTCCTTGCCGATCGGTCCGGAGGGGACGCCCGGACTGCCCTGAATGCGCTCGAGCTCGCGTGCCAGACCGCCGGCGCGGGCGCGCCGGTCGGCCTCGAGCACGCCGAGGACGCCCTCCAGCGCCGCGCGCTGCTGTACGACCGGCAGGCCGACCGCCACTACGACACGATCTCGGCCTGGATCAAGGCGACGCGGGGCTCGGATCCGGACGCGTCGCTGTACTACCTCGCGGTGATGCTCGAGGGCGGCGAGGACCCGCGGTTCATCGTCCGCCGGATGGTCGTGCTGGCGTCGGAGGACATCGGTAACGCGGACCCGATGGCTTTGTCCGTGGCGACCGCGGCGGCGGCGGCGGTCGAGCACGTGGGCATGCCCGAGGGTCAGTTTGCGCTCGCCCAGGCCGCCTTGTATCTGTCGCTCGCGCCCAAGTCGGACGCGGCCAAGCGCGCGATTGGAACCGCTCGGGAGTACATCCGCGAGCGCGGCGCCGAGGCCCCGCCCCCGTGGCTACGCTCTTCCACGCGCAGCGACGGCGGATACGACAACCCGCACCACCGCCCCGGCCACCTCTCACCGCAGGAGCTGATGCCGGACTCGGCGATCGGGGCGCGGTTCTACGAACCCGACGACGCCGAGGCCCTGCTGCGCCAGCGGCTCGAGGAGATCAGGCGGAGCCGCGGCAGGGGTTGACCGCTAGTCTCGGCGGGATGGACAGCGCTACCGCAACCGCTCAACTTGAATCGTTCAATCCCGCGACCGGCGAGCCGATCGGCGCGGTCCAGATCACCGCCCCCGAGGACGTACAAGCCGTCGTCGGTGCCGTCGCCGGCGTGCAGCCGGCCTGGGCGAAGCTGACGCTCGAGGAACGCGGTCGCCACTTGGAGCGAGCGGCAGAGGTACTGCTCTACGAGTCCGACGAGATCCGCGACCTGATCGTCCGCGAGCAGGGCAAGCCGCGCAACGAGGCGTTCTCGATGGAGCTCCTGCCGACGATCGACGCGCTGCACTGGATCGCGAAGGCAGGCGTCGAGATCCTCTCCGAGGAGAAGGTCCCGATGCCGCAGCTGTTCCTGAAGACCAAGCGCTCCGCGTTCGTGTACGAGCCGCTCGGCGTGATCGGGGTCATCTCGCCCTGGAATTACCCGTGGAGCATCCCGTTCGGCGAGGTCGGGCTGGCGCTGATGGCCGGCAATGGGGTCGTGCTCAAGCCGGCGTCGCTGACGCCGCTGCTCGGCGAGCGGATCGCCCGCGTGTTCGAGGTCGCCGGCGTCCCCGCAGGGCTCGTGCGGGTCGTTCACGGCCCGGGTACCGGCGCGGCGCTGGCCGAGTCGAGCGTCGGCAAGGTGTTCTTCACGGGCTCGGTGGAGACCGGCCGCAGCGTCGCCGAGTCCTGCGCCCGGCGCCTGGAGGGCTGCGTACTCGAGCTCGGCGGCAAGGACCCGATGATCGTGCTCGAGGACGCTCACCTCGATCACGCGATCGCCGGCGCGGTGTGGGGCGGGTTCGCCAACGCCGGCCAGACGTGCTCGGGGATCGAGCGGGTGTACGTGGTGCGCTCGGTGGCGGATCGCTTCATCGACGGTGTCATTGCGGGGGCGAAACGGCTGCGCGTGGGCGACCCGATGAGCTGGGACACCGAGATCGGCCCGATGGTGTCCGGCGAGCAGCTCGAGATCGTGCGCGACCTGGTCGACGAAGCGGTGGCCGCGGGCGCCGTGCTTCACTGCGGCGGGCCGGTCGATGCGCCCGCGGGGCTCGACGGCGCGTTCTACGCCCCGGCGGTCCTGACCGGCGTCACGCACGACATGCGGATCATGCGCGAGGAGATCTTCGGCCCGGTCCTCCCGATCATCGTCGTCGACTCCGAGGCCGAGGCGGTGGGGCTCGCGAACGACTCGGAATTCGGGCTGGGCGCGTCGGTGTGGACTTCGGATCGTGCGCGTGGAGAGCGGATCGCGGCGGAATTGCAGTCTGGGATGGTGTGGATCAACGACCACATGTTCAGCCACGGCGCCTGCCAGTGCGCGTGGGGTGGCGTCAAGGACTCGGGCCTCGGGCGCACCCACTCGAAGTTCGGGCTGTACGAGTGCGTCAACGTCAAGCTGCGCGTATGGGAGGGGTCGGCGGTCCGCGACGCGTGGTGGCATCCGTACGACGAGACGCTCGGCAATGCGCTGCGCCAGACGGCGAACCTGCTGTACGGACCCGCTGCCACGCGCGGGCGCGCGCTGCGCGACGGCGCCGCACCGCTGACCCGGCTCGGGGCGCGGCTGGCGCGCGACGCATTCAAGCGGTAGCGTCGGCGCCCGGCGAATGCGGTTTGGCGATCCGGCTGACAAATACGCAGCCTGAGCGCCAAAGTCCGCCGGCGGTACCCTCGTAGTCATGCCTGCCCAGGCCTACAGCGGCAAGGAGTGCGTCTGCCAGCTCCGCAAGGGCACGTGCGATCAGTCGTGCGTGCAGGGGATGCTGGAGACGCCGTTCTACATCGCGTGCCTGCGGCTGAGCGGCCGGCGCTGCGTGGTCGTCGGCGGCGGCGATGTCGGTCTCGAGAAGGTCGAGGGCCTGCTCGTGTGCGACGCCGACGTGACGCTGATCGCCCCCGAGGCTCATCCGGAGCTCGTCCAGCTGGCGCTCGAGGGCTCGATCCGCTGGGAACGCCGCGAGTACCTGGACGGCGATCTCGACGGGTGCCTGATCGCGATCGCCGCCACCGACGACACCGATCTCAACATCCGCGTGTTCGAGGACGCCGAGGCGCGGGCGATGCTCGTCAACGTCGTCGACGTGCCGCCGCTGTGCAACTTCATCCTGCCTGCGATCGTGCGCACCGGACCGCTGGCGGTGGCGATCTCGACCGCCGGCGCCTCGCCGGCGCTGGCCAAGCGGATGAAGCGCGAGATCGGGGAGCTGTTCGGCGAGCCGTACGCGCTGCTGGCGATCCTGCTCAACGACGCGCGTGGCTGGGCGAAGGCGACGCTTCCCACCTATCAGGACCGCAAGGTGTTCTTCGAGTCGATCGTCAACGGCGACCCCGACCCGGTCGAACTGCTGCGAGCGGGGGACGTCGCCGGCGTTCAGGCGCTGATCGCGGACGCGCAGCGCGCGGTCGCGCCCGCGGTGCGGTGAGCGAGCTCACGCATCTCGACCCGTCGGGCCGCGCGCGGATGGTCGACGTGGGCGCGAAGCCGGTGAGCGAGCGTCGCGCGGTGGCGCGGGCCGTCGTGCGCGTCTCGGCGGAGACCGCGCGCAAGGTGGCCGCCGGTGACGCACCCAAGGGCGACGTGCTCGGGGTGGCGCGGATCGCCGGCATCCAGGCGGCCAAGCGGACCGCCGACCTGATCCCGCTGTGCCATCCGCTCCCGCTCACGTTCGTGGGCGTGGAGGGATCGGTCGACGCCGGCGCCGGCACGATCACGCTGACCGCCGAGGCGCGGACCACGGGGCAGACCGGGGTCGAGATGGAGGCGATGACCGCCGCCTCGGTGGCGGCGCTGACCGTCTACGACATGGTCAAGGGGATCGAGCGCGGCGCCGAGATCGCCGAGGTCGTGCTGCTCGAGAAGTCCGGCGGCCGGTCGGGCCACTGGACCCGCGACGCGCAGACCTGAGGGCGCCGGCAGGTCGGTGGCGCCGGCGCGGGGGTGCAAAACGTGCCAAATCGCCGCGCGCAGGTCAACCGAGCGCAAATAAGCGCCGGAGAGGCGCTTATTTCGCCGAGGTCCGCGGGAGGCACGGGGTTTGGCGACTTTTGCACCCCACGGTCGCCCGCCGGGCGTGAACGACGCCCGAAACCGCCGCGGCGCGCTGCTCATGCGCGCCGGCGCCGACCGGGCGAGCACCTGGGTCGATCCGTCGCCGGCGCCGCGTGCGGAACCTAAGCGAGCAGCCGGGCGATCGCGGCCGGCGCCTCGGCTCCCTCGCGAAACGCGCGCTCGGCGTCTAGCTCGGCCGCGCCACCGGCGCCACCGATGACGACGTGCGGCCGGCCGGCGCCGGCGAGTGAGCGCGCGAGCGCGGTCTCGGGCTCCTGGCCGGCGGCGATCACGACTGTGTCCGCGGCGACGCGCCGCTCGACGCCACCGGCCTCAGCGTCACGGATCACGACCGCGTCGGGCTCGATCCGCTCGTACGCGATCCCGGTCAGGATCTCGACGCCGGCCATCCGCAGCTCCTGCACCACCGCCCAGCGAGTCGAGGGGCCGATCCGCTCGCCGACGCGCGTTCCCCGGCGCATGAGCGTGACCACGCGGGGACCCGCCCGGTCGACCGGGCCCGGGACCGGGACCCGGACCGGGACCGGCGGGCGATCGAACCCCGGTGGCGACAGCCCGTAGGCCGCGTAGAAGTCCCCGGTCGCGCCGTGGCTGATCAGGTGCGCGACGTCGACGCCGATCCCGCCGGCGCCGATGATCGCGACGCGTCGCCCGCGGGAACGCCGTCGCCGAGCAGCAGCTCGGCGTAGCTGACGACGTGCGGCAGGTCGACGCCGGGGAGGTCGATCGGGCGGGGCACCACGCCGGTGGCGACGACCACACAGCCGAAATCCGCAAGCGCGCCGACGTCGCGCACCGGAGCGCCGACAAGAACCGTCACGCCCAGGCGATCGAGCTCGGCCTCGAAGTAGTCGATCGTCCCGGCGAAGTCCTCCTTGCCGGGGATCCGGCAGGCCATCCGGAACTGGCCGCCGAGGCGATCGGAGGCCTCGAACAGCGACACCTCGTGCCCGGCGGCCGCGAGCGCGCGCGCCGCCTCCATGCCGGCGGGACCGCCGCCCACGACCGCAACCCGCGCCACCGAGCCGGGCCTGGGCACCGCGCCCGCCGCGGGCAACTCGAGCTCGTAGCCGGCGCGCGGGTTGACAACGCACGAGACCCGGCGATCGAAGATCGAGCGGTCGATGCATGCCTGATTGCAGGCGATGCAGACGTTGAGCCGCCGACCCGAGGCCGGATCCATCGCCTTGCGCACGATCTCCGGATCCGCGAGGAACGGACGCGCCAGCGACACGAAGTCCGCGTCGCCCGCCGCCAGCACGGACTCGGCGAGCTCGACCGTGTTGATCCGGTTCGAGGCGATCACCGGCACCGCGCCGGCGACCGCGTCGGTGACCGCCCGAGCCCACGGCCGCCACGCCCCGTGGGGGACGAGCGCCTGGACGGTCGGGACCCGCGACTCGTGCCAGCCGATCCCGACGTTGAGCGCGTCGACCGCGCCCCCGGCCACGACCCGCCGCGCAAACTCGAGGACCTCGTCCGCAGAAGGGCCGCCCTCGACGAACGAAGCCCCCGACATCCGGAACACGACCGCCTGCCCCGGACCGCCGCCCTCGCGCACCGCGGCCGCCACCGACAACGCGAACCGCATCCGCCGCTCCGCATCCCCACCCCACTCGTCGTCGCGCAGGTTCGTCGCCGGCGCCAGGAACTGGTCGATCAGGTACCCCTCCGAGCCCATGATCTCGACGCCGTCGAACCCCAGCTCGCGGGCCCGCCGCGCGGCTCGCTCGAAATCCGAGATCGTCTCAAGGACCTCGTCGCCCGAGAGCGCCCTCGGCTCGCACCGGCTGTAGCGCGAGTACACCGCCGACGGCGCCACCGGCGTCAACCCGAACGACGCCTCGTACGCGTACCGGCCGGCGTGGAACAGCTGGAGCAGCACGAGTCCGCCGGCATCGTGGATGGCCGAAGCGACCCGCAAAAGCTTCCCACGATCCGCGTCCTCGTTGACGAAGCTGTAGTTACGCCCGCCGGCGCCCACCCGGCTGACCGCCGACCCGCCGGTGACGATCAGCGCCGCGCCTCCCAAGGCCCGCTCGCGATAGAACGCCGCGAGCGCGTCCCCATCGTCGTCGAGGCCCTCGAGCCCGAGGTGCATCGAGCCCATCACGATTCGGTGGGGCAGCGACAGCGGGCCGATCGCCCCGCCCCGCCACACGTACTCGTACACGCGCCGGCGCTAGCGGAGCACCGAGGACAGCGCGTCCAGCGCCGCGGAGCCGGCGGCGCCCGGCATGTCCGCGTGGAATGGTGGCGCGATCGCGGTCAGCCCGCCGTCGACCACGAGCGTAGTCCCGGTCACGTACTCCGCCTCCGGGGACAGCAGGAACAGCACGCAGTTGGCGACCTCGGCGGCCGTGCCCATCCGCTTCTTCGGGATCTTCGGGAGCACGGTGTCGAGCGACGGGACCCGTCCGGTGGCGTAGAAGTAGCTCGAGGAGTCGGTCTCGATGATCCCGCCGTTGACCGCGTTGACGTTGACGCCGAGCGGCGCGAGCTCGACTCCCATGTACCTGGCCCACGTCTCGATCGCGGCCTTGGCCGACCCGAGGTTGGCGTAGGTCGGGAACGAGCGGATGCTGCCGTAGCTCGAGAGCACGACGATCCGCCCGCCGTCGGGCATCAACCGGACGGCGCGCTGGGCCCCGACCACGAACGCGCGCACGTTGAGGTTGAACGTCCGCTCGAGGTGGTGGGGCTTCAGGTCCATGAAGTGGTGGAAGTTGCTCGCCGACGCGTTCGAGACGAAGAAGTCCAGGCGCCCGAATCGCTCCTGGACCTGGTCGAACATCGCCTCGATCTCCTCGAGGCTCTCGAGGTCGGCGCGAATCGCGATCCCGGTGGAGCCGAGGCGCTGGATCTCGGCGACGGTTTCGGCCGCCGCCTCCTCGTTCTGCTTGTAGTTGACGATCGGTATGGCGCCGCGGGCGGCCAGCCGGAGCGCCAGCGCCCGGCCGATCCCGCGCGAGCCGCCGGTGATCAGCGCGACCTTGCCTTCGAACCCGCGGCGAGGATCGGGGAGCAGGGCATCCATGTCGAGGAGGAGGAGGACGCTGAAGAGCTCATCGGCGCAGCAGGTCCCGCGCGATCGTGGTCTTCTGGATCTCGGCGGTGCCCTCCTCGAACCGCTGCGCACGGGCGTCGCGGTACACGCGCTCGATCGGGCTGGTCGACCAGTACCCGAGCCCGCCGTGCACCTGGAGCGCACCGTCGGTCACGCGCTGGAGCATCTCGCTTGCGAACAGCTTCGCCATCGCAGCCTCCATTGGGGCCTGCCCGGCGCTCTCCCACGTCGAAGCCGCGTGCCAGACGAGCCGCCGGCCGGCCTCGACGTCGGTCGCCATCTCGGCGAGCTTGAACGCGATCGCCTGGCGCTCGGCGATCTTCTTGCCGAACGTCTCGCGACGCTTGGCGTAGTCGACCGCCAGGTCGAGCGCCCGCTGTGCCAGCCCGACGCAGGTCGTGGCGAGCGAGATCCGGCTCGGCCCGAGGAACCCGCTCAAAGCGATCTCCACCCCCTGGCCCTCCTCGCCGAACCGGTCGGCGACCGGGACCGGCGCGCGGTCGAACACGATGTGGCCGTGGTCGGTGCCACGGACCCCCATCGTCTCGGCCATCTCGCGCGCGTCCACGCCCTCGCCCCGGGTGGGCACCATCAACGCGACGGTCCCGTCGGTGCCGCGCGTGCCCTGCACCCGGGCGAACGTCATCAGGTAGTCAGCGATCGTGCCGAACGTGATCAGGTGCTTCTCGCCGCTCAGGTAGTACGTGTCGCCCTCCCGGACGACGCTGCAGCGGATGTCGGCGCCGCTGCCCGCACCGGGCTCGGTCAGCGTGAACGCGACCTTGATCTCGCCGGCGACCACAGGCTTGATGAACCGCTCGCGCTGGTCGTCGTTGGCGTGGGAGTCCATCGGCCGCCAGATCCCGTTGGCGACGTGGACGATCATCCGCAGCGACCCGTGCGACATCGAGAACAGCTCGAGCAGCTCGAGGTAGCGCGTGAACTGCATGGCGGCGCCGCCGTACTCCACCGGCGCCGCCAGCCGCAGATAGCCGCGGTCGCGGAGCTCGTCCCACAGCTCGAGAGGCACCCGGTGCTCGCGCTCGATCAGCTCGGCCCAGCGCTCGCCCTCGTCCTCGACGTACCTGCGCACCTCGACGCGCAGCGCATCGAAATCTGTGGTTGGGGCCGTAGTCAAGTCGTCACCTCAGTGCTGTTCGCCAGATCGCGAGCCTCAGCCCGCAGCACGAACTTCTGGATCTTTCCCGACGGCGTCCGGGGGAGGGACGCGACCAGTTCCAGTCGCTCGGGCCAGTAGGTCTTCGAAACCCGGCAGGAGTCTAGGTACTCGAGCATCGTGTCGAAGTCCAGCTCCGCGCCCTCGTCGAGCACCGCGAACGCGCAGGCACGCTCGCCGAGGCGCTCGTCGGGCATCGCGACGATCGCGACGTCGCGCACCGCCGGGTGGGCGTGCAGCAGCTGCTCGATTTCGGCGACGGGCACCTTCTCGCCGCCGCGGTTGATCACGTCCTTGACCCGGCCGGTGATGCGCACGTAGCCCTGCGAGTCGATCCGAGCCAGATCACCGGTGCGATACCAACCGTCGGCGGTGACGGCCTCGGCGGTCAGCTCAGGCCGGTTCAGGTACCCCTCGAACAGGCAGTCCGTGTGAACCTCGAAGTTGCCCTCCTCCGCGGCGGACAGCGGGCGGCCATCGTCGTCGACCACGCGCAGGCGAACCCCGTCCAATGCGCGTCCGTCCGTACCCCAGGCCTGCTCCGGCGGATCCCCGGGAGCGAATGCGCACCCGAGGCAGCTCTCGGTCGTTCCCCACGCCCCGCCGACCTCGGCTCCGAGCACCTCGCGGGACCTGCGCGCCAGCTCGCGGGGGATCGCGGCGCCGGTGGCCACGAACGTTCGGAGGCTCCCTGGACCGTCGCCCCGCTCGCCCGCCACGCGCGTCAGATCCGCCAGGAAAGGGGTCGCCGCCTGCACGAACGTGATGCCGGACCGCTGCATCGCGTCGAGCCCGACCTCGGCGTCCCAGACCTCCTGGAGCACCTGCGGCACGCCGAGACGGATCGCGATCCACATCCCGTACAGGAACCCGGTCTGGTGCGCGAGCGGCGAGGGCACGTACACGACGTCATCCGCGCCCAGCCCGAAATGGTCGATGTGATGATCGGCCGCGCGCATCAGCACGTCGTGGCGGTGGAGTGCGCCCTTGGGCTCGCCGGACGTTCCGGACGTGAACAGCAGCTGCGCGATCTGGTCGGGCCGCGGACGGGGCGCGGCGACCGCGGCGTCGCCCGCCGGCGCAAGCGGCGCGCCACCGTCCAGCACCACGACGTGCTCGAGCGCCGGCAGCTCCGACCGCAGCCCGGCGGCCATTGCGGCGTAGTCGCGCCCCCGGAACTGCCCCGGCACGACCAGGACGCGGGCGCCGCTCTCGCGCAGCATGAACGACAGCTCCCGCTCGCGGAAGATCGGCATCAGCGGCTCGCACACGGCGCCCAAGCGCAACGTGGCCAGCGCGATGGTCACGAAATTAATTTGGTTCGGTAGCTGGAAGGCGACGGTGTCGCCATTGCCCAACCCGAGGGACTCGAGCGCAGCGGCGACCCGATCGGTCTCGTCCGCCAGCGCGCTCCACGTCAGCTCGCGTACGCCCCCGTCGGCGCGCACCTCGATGACCGCACGCGCGTTCGGCCGCTCGCGGGCGTGCCGCGACAGGTCGTCGAGAATCAGCTCGCCCGCCACGACGTCCGTCACCCGACGGAGGACATGCGGGCCGGCTCGCGCGAGACCGCTGCGGGAACGCCGAGCGCGTTCATGTGATCGAGGAACTCGGGATACGAGATCCGGTACGCGTGGGGGTAGGACAGCTCGGTCACGCCGGTGGCGATCGAGCCCGCCACGGTCAGCGCCATCAGCACGCGGTGGTCGTTGAACGAGGACAGCGTCGCTCCGCGCAGGCGCGCAACCCCGTCGAAGGTCATGTCGTTGCCGTCGAACTCGATCCGCGCGCCCATCTTGCGGAGCTGGAGCATCGAGGCGACGCGGTCGGACTCCTTGAGCCGCACATGGGCGACGTGGCCGAGCGCGCTCTTGCCGCTCGCCCGGCTGGCGAGCACCGACAGGATCGGGACCATGTCGGGGATGTCGCGGCAGTCGAGCGGGCCGCCCTCGGGTGGGGTGCCGTCGTGGTCCATCGAGATCGAGCGCATGTCCTGCGAGAAGCGGAACGGCACGCCCGCGGCCATCAGCGAGTCGAGCACCGACGCCTCGGGATGTCCGGCGATCGGCGTCGAGCTGTGGAACGTCACCTTCGAGGGGTTGAGCGTGCAGGCCGCGAGCCCGAACACCGCCGAACCGAGATCGGGCGGCAGCACGACGTCGCGTCGGCTTCGGTCGCTGGCCCGGGGTCACGTAGAACTCACGCCAGTCCTCCCGCGCGGTGACCTCGAGGCCGAACTCGCGCATCATGTCGAGCGTGAGCTCGAGGTAGGGCCGCTCGTTGAGCTCGCCGCGGATTTCGATCGTCGTCGGCTCGAGCGCGTACGGCGCGAGCATCAGCAGGCCCGAGATCCACTGCGACAGCGTCCCGTCGATCCGGATCCGCCCTCCGCGCGGGACTCCCGGGTACACGGTCACGGGCAGGTGCTGGCCCTCGTACTCGAGGCGCACCCCCATCCGCTTGAGCGCCCGCAGCATCGGCCCGATTGGACGGCGGCGGAAGTAGCGCTGGCCGACGAACCGCACCGGGCGGTCGCCGAGCGCGGCGAGCCCGAGCAGGAAGTACAGCGTCGTGCCCGAGCTGCCGACCGATACCTCGTCGCCGACGGGCGAGAACCCCCCGCCGGTCACGCGCCACCCCGATCCGACGCTCTCGATCCGAGTGCCGAGCGCGCGCAGGGCCTGGACCGTGAACGCGACGTGCCGGGCGGCGGTGCGCTCGACGATCGTGCTCTGCCCGGGGGCCAGCGCCGCGAGCATCAGCGCGCGATGGGCGTGGTACTTCGACGGCGGGATCGCCAGCTCTCCCACGAGCGGAGCCTGGGCCTTGGCTACCAGCAGGCGCACCGGCGGCAGGATAACGGCGCCTTCACACGCCGAGCCCGCCGCCGGAAATAGACCCGCCGAATGGGGGGTCGGCGCCGAGAGTCAGCTCTTCTTGAACGCGCCTCCGATCAGCACCGTTCGCCGGCCGATGCAGGCGGCGGATGGATCGCTGACCTTCGTGAACGTGAGCGAGGTCCCGGAGACCTTGAACTTGTAGACCCCGGTTCCCGGGCACTTGCCCTCGCCACCGGTGTCCTTGAGGCTGATCTTGCTGCCCTTGATCGTGTAGTTGCCGTGGACGACCGCGTGACCGCTATCGGCGACCTTGTACGTCCCGTTCTTGAAATTGACCGTCCACTTGCCGTTGAGCTCACCGCCGAGAACGGTCGAATGCACCGTCCTCTTGTACGTCCCGCTCAACCCGGCGGCGGCCACCGCCACCGAGCAGAACGCCAAACCGACAACAACGACCACCGCGGTGAAGATCCTCTTCATCGCACACCCCTTTCCGCTCCCGGCCAGAGCGATAGACCGCGCGGGAACGTATCGCCGGCGAGGTTGCGATTGGGTTAGCCGGCGCTTCGCCCTGGGTGTCGTGCCCAACGTCGCGACGGCGGACTCCTCGCCGCCCCTACCCTGTGCATCCGACCACTCCTGTCATGAAGACCGCGATCATCACCGTCTCCACATCCGTCGCGGCCGGCGCCGCCGAGGACCGCTCGGGGCAGGCGCTGGCCAAGCTGGCGACGGCCGCCGGCGCCGAGATCATCGCCACGGAGGTCGTCGCCGACGATCGCAAGGCGATCGAGAAGGTGCTGCGCAAGCACACCCGCGCCGGGACCGCGCTGATCTTCACGACCGGCGGCACCGGCTTCACGCACGACGACGTAACGCCCGAGGCGACGAGGGCGGTGATCGAGCGCGACGCCCCGGGGTTCGCCGAGGCGATGCGCGCCGAGGCGCTCAAGCACACGCCGATGGGGATCCTGTCGCGCGGCGTATCGGGGATCGCGGGCCGCACCCTGATCGTCAACTTCCCCGGCAACCCGAAGGCGATCGGCGAGCTGTTCCCGGTCATCGGCCCGACGCTCGGGCACGTGGTGGCGACGCTCCAGCACGAGGGTGGACCAACCCCCGGCCATTGAGCTGCGGGGCCTCTACCGCCACTTCGGTGAGCGGACGGTGCTCCGGAACGTGTCGCTACAGGTGCCCGCGGCGTCGACGCTTGCCGTGCTCGGGCGCAACGGCGCCGGCAAGTCGACGCTGCTGCGGATCCTTGCGACGCTGCTCCGGCCGCATGCCGGCGAGGTGCTTGTGTTCGGCGAGGCCCTGCCGCGCCGGGGGTTCGCGGTGCGGGGGCGGCTCGGACTGCTGGCCCACGACCCCCTGCTGTACCGCGATCTGAGCGGTCGCGAGAACCTCGGCTACCACGCCCGGTTGCACGGCGTGGGCCCGGGGCGTGTCGAGGAGCTGCTCGACGCGGTCGGGATGCGGGAGCGGGCCGACGAGCCGGTGCGCCTGCTCTCGCGGGGACTGGTGCAACGTCTCGCGGTCTGCCGGGCGGTCCTGCACGCCCCGCCGCTGCTGCTCCTCGACGAGCCGCTGGCCAATCTCGATCCCGCCGCCACCGAGCTCGTCGCGCCCCTGATCGGCCGGGCGGCCGGCGCCACGCGCGTGCTGACGAGCCACGATCCGCAGGCCGCCTTGGCCGAGGCCGACCTGGTGCTCGGGCTGGAGGCCGGGAAGGCGGCGTTCCTGACCACCCCGGATAAGGTCGATCCGGCGGCGGTCAAGGGCCTGTACGTATGAGATCCCGTGAGATCCGCGACAACGTGCGGGCTGTGAGGACCCGATGAAGACCGTCCTAACCGTCCTGCGCAAGGATCTTCTGCTCGAGCTCCGCGGGTTCGAGACGCTCCCGGCGATGGTCCTGTTCGCGATCGTCACGTTCGTGATCTTCCACTTCGGGCTGAACCGCGACACGATCGACGGCCAGCTCGCCGCCGGCGTGCTTACCGTGACGCTGCTGTTCGCGTCGATGCTCGGGATCAACCGGCTGTTCGTCGCCGAACGCGAGCAGGGCGGCTTCGACGCGTTCCTGCTGGCGCCGGTCGACCGCTCGGCGCTGCTCGTGGCCAAGGCGCTGGCGCTGTTCCTGTTCCTGGTCGTGCTCGAGGTGATCGCGGTCCCGGCGTTCGGGCTGCTGCTGCTCGGCCCGTCGCTCGGACCGGCGCTCCCCGGCCTGATCGCGGTGCTCGCGCTCGGCGACGTCGCGCTGGCGGTGATCGGGACGCTCGTATCGGCGATCGCCGTCCAGACGCGGGCGCGAGACCTGATCGGCCCGATCATCGGCCTGCCGCTGCTGCTGCCCGCCCTGATCGGGATGGCCCGGGGGGCGGGGCCGCTGCTGGTGGCGCACAGCTCGGGCTCGCCGCCGGGGAGGTGGGTGGCGATCCTCGCTCTCTATGATCTGGTGTTCGCCCTCCTGTCCTACGCTGTCTTCGACTTTCTCCTGGAGGACTAAGGCTTTGACGACTTACGGCCGCGGGCTCCGCGGCCTTTCCCTCGCCGCCGCCGCGACCATCACGGTGGCGCTCGCGCTGACGTTCTTCTACGCGCCGCTTGACGCCAACCAAGGCTTCATCCAGAAGATCTTCTACATCCACGTGCCGCTGGCAATCACGGCGTTGTGCGGGTTCGTGTTCGGCGGCGTGCTCGCCGCGATGTACCTGCGCACGGGCGATCGCAAGTGGGACATCCGCTCCTACGTCGCGATTCACATGGCGCTGATCTTCGGGATCGGGACGCTGTTCACCGGCACGATCTGGGCCAAGGCGTCCTGGGGCCACTGGTGGGTGTGGAGCGACCCGACTCTGACCTCCTTCCTGATCGTGATGCTGCTGTTCGCGACCTATCAGCCGCTCCGGTTCTCGATCGAGGATCCCGAGCGCCAGTCGCGCTACGCGAGCGTGTTCGCGATCGTCGCCGGTGCCTTTGTCCCGCTCAACTTCATCGCGGTCCGGGCCGCCCAGCAGTACGTCCACCCGCGCGTACTGACCCTCACGGGCGGGAACCTGCCGGGCTCGATGCGGCTGACGTTCCTGGTGTCGCTGATCGGGATCGCGCTGCTGTACGTGACGTTGTGGAAGTACGAGATGGCGGCCAAGAGCACGCGCATGCAGGTGCGTGCGCTCCGGCGCATGCTGCTCGGCGAGGACGCGGTCACGCCGCTGAAGCGGAGCGCGGCGCCGTCATGAGCCTCGCGCTGCTCGCCTCGCTGCCGACCGCGGTCGCACCCGCGCTCCCCTTGCACTCCGCCGGCAAGTACGTCGCCGGCGCGTACATCGTGTTCCTGGCGCTCGTGCTCGTGTACGTGGCGATCATGGCCACGCGGCTGTCCCGGACCGAGCGTGAGCTGCTCGAGCTCCGGCGCGACGTCGAGCGGCGTCGCGACGAGCAGTCTCGCGATCCGGGCCGGGAGCGAGAGCCCGTGGCATGAGCGAGCTGCTCGCGATCGGCGTCTCGCACAAGACCGCGCCGGTCGAGGTGCGCGAGCGCGTGGCCCTGCCCGAGGTGCGCGGCGCGCAGTTCGTCCGCGATCTGCGCGGCACCGGGGAGGTGCACGAGGCGGTCGCGATCTCGACCTGCAACCGCACCGAGCTGTACGTGGTCGTCGGCAACCCCGTCGAGGCCGAGAGCCGCGCGCTCGGGATGCTCGCGAGCCAGGCCGGCATCCGCCCCACCGAACTCGCTCCGGCGATCTACTCGCTGCGCAACTGCGACGCCGCCCGTCACCTGTACCGCGTGACCGCAGGCCTCGACTCGATGATCGTCGGGGAGGCCGAGATCCAGGGCCAGGTCAAGCGCGCTTACGACGCGGCGATCTCCGGCGAGACCGTCGGTCCGCTCACCAACCACATGTTCAAGGCGGCGCTCGCCACCGGCAAGCGCGTGCGCACCGAGACCGCGATCGGCGAGCGGCAGCTGAGCCTGCCGGGGGTGGCGGTGGCGCTCGCTCGCGAGCAGCTCGGGGAGCTCGTCGGGCGTGTGGTGGTGATCGTCGGCACCGGTGAGACCGGCGAGCTGGCCGCCCGGGCACTGGCCGACAGCGGCGGCCGGACGGTGTTCGTCGCGAGCCGCCGGCGCGACCGCGCGATCTCGCTCGCTCGCCGCTACGGCGGGGAGAGCGTGAACTTCGACGAGCTGCCCCAGGTGCTCGAACGCGCCGACATGCTGGTGGCCGCGACCGCCTCGCCGCATCTGCTGCTCGAGGCCGCCGAGCTGGGCGAGGTGATGGCAGCGCGGAGACGGCGGCCGCTGCTGTTGATCGACCTCGCGGTCCCGCGTGACATCGACGCCGCGTGCGGCGAGATCGACGGCGTGTCGCTGTACGACATCGACGACCTCCAGGCGGTGATTGCCCGCAACCGCAAGGTCCGCCAGGCAGAGGCGCGCAAGGCCGAGGGGATCATCGAGGAGGAGATCCAGCGCTTCGCCGTCTGGCTCGGGTCGCTCGAGGTGCGCCCGACACTGGCGGCGCTGCGGGCTCACGGCACCGAGATCGCCGAGCAGGTCGTGGCCGAGAACGCAGGCAAGTGGGAGGGGATGTCCGAGCGCGATCACGAACGCGTCGACGCGATGGCCCGGGCGATCGTCAACCGGCTCCTGTCCGGCCCGACGGCGCGCCTCAAGGAGCTCCGCGATGACCGCGTGCACGCCCGGATGGCGCTGATCCGGGATCTGTTCGGTCTCGACGTCGAGAGCACCGCCCCGGCCCAGCAGCCGGTGACCGAGCTCGAAGAAGCTCGCAGGCTTCGCCAGCGACTCCCTTGATCAGGCTCGGGACGCGTGGGAGCGCGCTGGCGCTCGCGCAGGCGGCGTGGGTGGGCGAGCGACTGGGCGCCGAGTACGAGCTCGTGACCGTGACGACCGCCGGCGACCGGGGCGCCGCGATCGGGGACAAGTCGCGGTGGGTCTCGGAGCTCGAGCGTGCCGTTCTCGCGGGCGAGATCGATGTAGCCGTGCACTCGGCTAAGGACGTGCCCGCAGAACTGGCCGACGGACTGGAGATCGTCGCTATACCGGCGCGCGAGGATCCGCGTGACGCGATCTGCGGCGCGTCGTCGTTGTCGGAGCTGGGTCCCGGCGCGCGGGTCGGAACCAGCAGCCTCCGGAGGGCGGCGCAGATTCGCGCGACGCGGGCGGACCTCGAGATCGTGGAGGTGCGCGGGAACGTCGACACCCGTCTGCGAAAGCTCGCCGAGGGCCAGTGCGAGGCGCTCGTGCTGGCGGTGGCGGGCCTGCGGCGCCTGGGCCGGCGCCCGGACGGCATTCTCGACGAGCTCGTCCCGGCCGCCGGCCAGGGAGCGCTTGCGCTCGAAGCGCGCCCCGGCCGGCTGGCGATCTCTGGGCTCATCGATGAGGAGGCCACAGCATGCGTGACCGCCGAACGTGAGCTGACGCGCGCGCTCGGCGCCTCTTGCAATACGCCGGTTGGCGCCCATTCGCGGATGCTGGACGGCGGCGAGGTCGAGCTCACGGCCTGGGTTGGCCGTCCGGACGGTTCGGCGTGGCTGAGCGATCGACTGCGCGGCCTGCCGGATGGGTTGGGCGCTCTCGTGGCGGATCGGCTGCTGGCGGTGGGCGCGGCGGAGCTGCTGTCATGACCGTGTATCTGGTCGGCGCCGGTCCCGGCGACCCGGGGCTGCTGACGGCGCGCGCGCTCGAGCTGATCGCCGCCGCCGACGTGATCGTCTACGACCGGTTGATCCCGGCCACCGCGCTCGACGGCGCCCGGCCCGACGCGATGCTGATCTACGCCGGCAAGGAGGGCGGCGGTCCGTCGATGCCGCAATCCGAGATTGACCGTCTGCTGATCACGCACGGCGCATCCGTGGCCACGGTCGTGCGGCTCAAGGGAGGCGACCCGTTCGTGTTCGGGCGCGGCGGTGAGGAGGCCGAGGCGCTCCGCGCCGCCGGGATCGAGTTCGAGGTCGTCCCGGGCGTCACCGCCGGCGTCGCCGGGCCGGCGTACGCGGGGATCCCGGTCACCCATCGCGACGCCGCCAGCGCGGTCGCGTTCGTCACCGGACACGAGGACCCGACCAAGCCGGAGTCCGCGCTCGACTGGGACGCGCTGGCCGCGTTCCCGGGCACGCTGGTGTTCTACATGGGCGTCCGGCAGCTGCCGGCGATCGCGTCCGCGCTGATCGCCGGCGGGCGCGACGGCGCCGAGCCGGCGGCGGTGGTCGAGCGGGGGACGCTGCCCGATCAGAGGGTGGTGGCGGGGACGCTTCAGACGATCGCCGCGGTCGCGGCCGACGCCGGGATTCGGGCCCCGGCTCTGATCGTTGTGGGCGCGGTCGCCGGTTTGCGGAAGCGGCTGGCGTGGTTGGAGTCGCGCCCGCTCGCCGGCCTGAGCGTCGCCGTGACGCGCGCGCGCGCGCAGGTCAGCGGGCTGGCGGGCCGGCTCGCGGGGCTCGGCGCGGCCGTCGTCGAGGCGCCGGCGATCCGGATCGTGCCGCTCGACGGGCCGGCGCCGGCGGTCGCCGGCTACGACCTCGTGTGCCTGACGAGCCCGAACGGGGTGCGGCTGCTGTTTTCTCGGTTGGCCGCCGCGGGGCTCGACGCGCGCGCGTTGGCGGGCGCCCGCGTTGCCGCGATCGGGCCGGGCACGGCGTCGGCGCTGCGCTCGCACGGGGTCATCGCGGACGTCGTTCCGGAGCGGTTCGTGGCCGAAGGTCTCGTGGACGCGCTTGCCGAGGTCCCGGTGAAGCGCGCGTTGGTGGCGCGGGCGGCGGACGCCCGCGACGTGCTCGTCGATGCGCTCCGGGAGCGCGGCGCCGACGTCGACGTCGTCGCGCTGTACGAGACGGTCGCGGAGCCGCTCAGCGATGCCCAGTTGGCCGCGGTCGCGGTCGCGGACTACGTGACGTTCACCTCGTCCTCGACCGTTCGGTTCTTCTTGGAGTCCGCGGGTGGCCTCGGTCTCGGCTCGGGCCTGCGGGCGAGGCTCGTGAGCATCGGCCCGGTGACGAGCGCGACGCTGCGCGAGCACGGCCGCGAGCCCGACGTCGAAGCGAGCCGGCACGACATCGACGGGCTCGTCGAGGCGCTGGTGGCCGACGCTCGAGAGCGTGCCCGGACCGCGCCGTGAGCGCACCGGTTATCACGTTCCTCTCGGACTACGGCCTCGACGACGACTTCGTCGGCGTCTGCCATGCGGTCATCGCCGGGATCTGCCCGCAGGCGCGGGTGATCGACCTCGTCCACTGGGTCCCGCGCCACGACGTCCGCGCCGGCGCCGTGATCCTCCGCGGTGCCCTGCCGTATCTGCCGGTCGGCGTGCACCTCGCGGTCGTCGATCCGGGCGTCGGCACCGACCGGCGCGCCGTGGCCGTGCGGGTCGCGGACGGGCGCCTTCTGGTCGGTCCGGACAACGGGTTGCTGTCGCTGGCGGCGGACCGCGCGGGCGGGATCGTCGAGGCCGTCGACATCTCGAGTTCGCCGTTCGCGCTCGAGCACGTGTCCGCGACATTCCACGGCCGCGACATCTTCGCGCCGGTGGCAGCGCGGCTCGCTGGCGGAGCGGCGCTCGCGGACGCCGGCGCGCCGTGCGATCCGGGTGGGCTGGTAGTGCTCGAGCTGCCCCGTCCGGAGATCGCAGGCGGGGTGATGGTGGCGCACGTGCTCTACATCGACCGCTTCGGCAACGTCCAGCTCGACGTCGAGGAGCCGGAGCTCGAGCCGGGGCGGTCGTTCGAGGTCAGTGCCGCCGGCCGCAGGTCCGAGTCCGCCCGCTACGTGAGCACGTTCGCGGACGCCGGCGCCGGCGAGCTCATCCTCTACGAGGACTCCTCCCGGAGCCTGGCGGTGGCGGTGAACCAGGGAGACGCCGCGACGCGCCTGCACCTGGCCGTCGACGACGAGCTCCGGATCGGCCTCGAATGAGCCCGCCGGCGCTCGGCGACCCGCGTGCTCACTACCTGCTCGGCCACCCGCGTGCTCACTACCGCCTGACCGACTCGACCAACGCCCGCGCCCGCGAGCTCGCGTCCCGCGAAGCTCCCCACGGGACGCTCGTGACCGCCACCGAACAGTCGGCGGGCCGTGGCCGCCAGGGGCGAACCTGGAGCGCGCCGGCGGGCCGCGCGCTGCTGTGTTCGATCGTGATCCGCGACCCGCCGCGGCTGCTGCCGCTGGCGGCCGGGGTGGCGGTGGCGGAGGTCGTCGGGCCGGACGCGCAGCTCAAATGGCCCAACGACGTGCTCGTGGGCGGGCGCAAGATCGCCGGCATCCTCGTCGAGGCGCGCCTGCAGGAGCGCTGGGCCGTGGTCGGCATCGGCGTCAACGTCGCGCTCCGCCCGGAGGACTTCCCGCCCGAGCTCCGCGACCGCGCCGGCACGCTCGGGCGCCAGCCGAGCGCCATCGAGCCGACGCTCGAGGCGCTGCTCGGCGGGCTCGAGCGCTGGCTCGCCGTGAGCCCCGACGCCGTGCTCGACGCGGTCCGGGCCCGCGACGCGCTGCTCGGGCGCGAGGTCCGCTGGGCCGGCCGAACGGGCACAGGCGCCGGCATCGACGGCGACGGCCGCCTGGTGGTGAGCACGGAGTCCGGGCAGGTGGAGCTAGATGCCGGCGAGGTGCACCTGGGCGGCGCTTGAGGCGGCCGGTGCCGGCGCGGGCAGGGCGCTGAGGCGGCTGGCGCTGGCGCGGGACCGGCGCGCGGACGAACCAGGCCTGCCGGCGGTGCAAAACGCAGCAAACCCGCCCCGTGACGAGCACAACGCGCGCATAAGCGCCTGTCAGGCGCTTATGTTGCCAATGCGGGTGGAGCGTGTGGGCTTTGGCGAGTTTCGCACCGGCTAAGCCGCGGCCTCGGCGTCATGCGAGTCGTCGTCGCCCTCGTCGGCTGCCGAATCGTCGATGTCGTCGTCATCGTCCGCGGAATCTTCGACGTCGTCGTCGTCGTCATCATCGTCGTCGTCGTCGTGCGAATCGTCGTCGTCGTCCGCGGAATCGACGACGTCATCGTCGTCGTCATCGTCATCCGGGGAATCGTCGTCATCGTCGACGTCGTCCCCGTCCGGGGCGCCGCCATTGACGTCGAGCTCGTCGTCATCGTCGTCGTCGACCTCCACCTCAACGTCGATCTCGACGATGTCATCGCTGGACACGGGCTCGCCGCCATTCTGCGCCACCGTGGCCGCCCTCGCTCCCCGGGCGGGCGTGCCGGCCGCGCCGGTCACCGGCGTCTTGCGCTTGCGCCGGCTCTTGCCGCGCCGGCCCTTGGGGAAGTTGCGAAGCAGCTCACGCGCGAGCGCCGCCGGCTTGCGGGCCATCCGCGTGCGCGCGCCTCGCAGCGCCTCCTCGGCCTCCGGGGTGTGCGCCAAGGCGGCGGCCAGCAGCGCGGCCGACAGCCGCCGATCCTCCTTGCGGGCCGCGTGCACGAGCCGCCGGGCGTTGCGAGCATGCGCCGCGCCTGAAGAGTTCACGAGCAGCCCCAGCAGCCGCTTGGTCTCGGGCCAGCGCTGGACGGCGTATTCCTCGTGGACCTCGCGGGTGTACTCGGCCATCCGCCAGATCCACGCGTTGGCCTGGTCGCGGCGGCCGATGCGGCGCTCGGCGAGCGCCTGGAGCATGATCTTCACGCCCTCGCGCCGCTCCTCGCGCGGCCAGCCGGCCATGATGTCGATCGCGGTGTCGAAGGCCTCCGCATCGCGCGAGGCGGAGATCTCCTGCAGCGCCCGCAGCCGCAGCTGCGAGTTGCGGTTGCGCTGAACCGCGGTCAGCAGGAACCGCCGTTTCAGTTCCCCGCCGCGGTCGAAATGGAGCATCGCCTTGGCCCGGCGCCACCCGTTGGGCGCGACGCGGGCGCCGGCGAGCGCGGCCCACACGTGCTGCTCGCCGTAATCGAGGTGCTCGACCGCGATCCGCCACAGCTCGCGCTCGAACACCTGCGCGCGCCGCTCGGGATCCGGCGTCACCGGCAGGACCCGGCGCTCGACCCGGACGCGCCGGCCCCGACCGCGGCGCACCGGGCCGACCACGATCGCGCCGCCCCGATAAACGTCGCGATCCAGCAGCGAATGCAGCGTTACAACCGGGTCGTCGTGCTTGGTCGCGGGGTGGACGAAGTCGATGACGATGCCCGCCTCCTTGCCCGGATGCCGGCGCGTGACCCGGCCCACGCGCTGCTGGTAGATGCGCTTCGACGCGGTCGGTGCCAGGTGCATGCAGATCGTCGCCCGAGGACTGTTCCAGCCCTCGGCCAGCAGCTGGGCGTTGACGAGCACGTCGATCTTGCCCGACTCGTAGTCGGCGAGGATCCGCGCCAGCTGGCGCTTGGGGGTCTCGCCGGACACGCCCCTGGCCTTCATCCCCATGTCCTGGAACGCCTTGGCGACGTTGTAGGCATGGCGCACGCCGGCGGCGTACACGACCCCGGGCACGTTGTTGAACCGCGTCTTGTAGAGGTCGGCGATCGCCATGTTGAACGGCGTCTGGTCGAGCAGCTCGGCCAGCATCTCCTGATCGAACTCGATGTCGACCTCGCCGCGCCGCAGTGGCACCTTGGCGATCGTGCGGACACCCGGGCCGGGCGGGATCCGGATGCACCGCAGGGGAGCGATCACGCCGCGCCGGGCGGCCTGGGCCAGGTCGAAGCGCGAGGTCTGGGTCGGGAACAGATCGGTGACGTGGCGGGCGATCAGCGCGCCGGTGGCAGTCATGCCGATGAAGATCGGGCCCGACCAGGCGCGGATCGCGGCCGACGTCTTCTCGCCGAGCGCGGTGTGGGCCTCGTCGCAGATCACGATCGTGTACGCGTCGGAGATCCGGCCGGCGTTGCGTACGAACCACTGGTAGGTCTCGACGGTCACCGGCCCGCTCGCGTTGTCCTTGCCCTTGAGCAGCGGTGCGCAGATGCGGTCGCGGTAGCCGCGGTCGCGCAACTCGCCGTTGAACTGGTCGACCAGGTTGCGCCGGTGGGTGAGGATCAGCACGCCGCCGGTGCGCGATGCCTCGACGAACCCCAGCGCCGCGACCGTCTTGCCGGCGCCGGTCGCGTGCTCGAACCAGAAGCGTCGGTCGGCGTTGGGGTCCTCCGGGGCCTCGGCGACCTGGACATCTTCGTCGAGCTCGTCGCCCTCGTCCTGCCAGTCCTGAGGCTCCTCGTCCTCGCCGTCGCCGTTGGCGTCGTCGAGGTCGGAATCCTCGTCGCCGGGGATGGTCACCGGCGCGAGCTCAACCGGGGGCGGCGGCGTCGGTGCGGCCCCGTTCCCATTCTCGGTCAGCTGGACCTCGGCGAGCAGCGCGGTCAGCGTGCCAGACAGCGCGTCGACCTGATGGGCCGAGAGCACGGTGTCGTCGGCCAGGCGCGGCTCCTCCTCGGATAGCACCCGCTCGAGCCCGAGCAGCAGGGAGAACTTCCGGCGCCAGTCGATCGAGGGCTTGTCCGCCCCAGCGTCCAGCTCCGTCAGCGAGGCGTCGAGCGCGCGCCGACGGGCCGACCCAGGCGCGAGGGCCTCTTCGAGCGACTCGCCGTCGTAGACGAACCGCTCACGGGTGAACAGCTCGGCCCGCGCAATCGCGGCAGGACTTGGGAAGGGGGTGGAATCACCCATACAAATCGAAAGGTTGCGTTTCGGAAAGCGAGCCGCGGAGGTACTTCGAAGCGACTCAGACGGTCTCGCTTAGAGGCCGTGCACGGCGAGGATAAACCCTCAGAAGCAGATGCCCCCTCGCCGCCACCCGGCTAGGAGGAATGACTTGCCCCATTAAAGCAGGTCGCTTCGGCCGAAGGGCCCCCCGCAGCCCGGCGCGCTTCCGTGTTGTTGCCGTAGGACCACCGGATTGGGCGCGAGGGCTGCGGGGCGACCCTCTCGGCCTCGCTCATAGCGGGTCGGAGGTCCACCGGAACTGTCAGGACGGGCCACCGGCCCCACGGATGCCGAGCGCAGCGAGGCCCATTCCCGAGCGGGTGGCGAGACCGGCGGGGCTGTGTGGCAACCTTTGGGGGCGATGACTTCGCTCGGGTCCACGGGCACAGCCGTGATCGAGATCCGGCGCGCGCAGAGCAGGGAAGAGCTGGCAGCCGCGCTCGCGCTTCGACATGCGGTCTTCTGCGTCGAGCAGGGCGTGCCCGAGCGCGACGAGCTCGACGGCCGCGACCACGAGGGGATCCATCTCGTCGCGGTGCGCGACGGGGAGATGCTCGCCACCTGCCGGATCCTGCTCGTCGGCACCACCGCCCAGTTCAGCCGCCTCGCGGTCAGGGTGTCGGCCCGCCGGCAGGGAATCGCGACCGCGCTGCTCGAGGCGGCCGACCTCGAGGCGCGCGCCGGCGGCGCCCGCCGGCTCGTGCTCCACGCCCAGACATACGCCCGCGAGCTGTACGAGACCGCCGGTTACCGCGCCCGCGGGCGCCTGTTCTGGGAGGCGGGCATCGAGCACGTCGCGATGGAGAAGCTGCTTGATTGACGGTGCCGGGGCCGCCGCCGAGGGACGAGATGCCTGAGGTCCGGATCGACCCGCTGACGGGGTTCAGGGCGATCGTCGCCGGCGATCGGGCCCAGCGCCCGGGGGGCGGGCTGAGCGCGACGCCGCCGCCGGCGGTCGACCGCGACGGAGACCCGTTCGCCGAGGGGCACGAGGACCGCACGCCGCCAGAGGTCTACGCGGTGCGGCCGGGCGGCGGTGCGCCGGACACACCCGGCTGGACAGTCCGGGTCGTCCCCAACCTGTACCCGGCGCTGACCGAGGACTCGCAGCCCCCCGAGCCGGATGCCAAGCCCGACCTGTTCTGGGCCGGGCCGGCGCGCGGCGCCCACGAGGTGATCGTCAACGCGCCCGACAGCGTGACCTCGCTGTCCGACCTGACGCCCGATCAGGTCGTCGGGGCCGTGGAGGTGTGGCGCGAGCGGATGCGGACCCACGAGGAGGCCGCGTACGTCCACCTGATCGTCAACGAGCGCCGCGAGGCCGGCGCCTCGCTCCCGCACACCCACGCCCAGCTGTACGCGCTCGACTTCGTGCCGGCGGCGATCGCCCGCGAGCGCGAGCGGTTCGGCGCATACGCGACGCGGACGATGGGCGGCAACCTGCTCGCCGACCTCGTGCAGGAGGAGGTTCGCCGGCGTGAGCGGATCGTCGCGATCGACGACGAGACCGTGCTGATGGCCCCCTACGGGGCGCGGGTGCCGTTCCAGCTGCTGATCGCACCACGGACGCCCCGGAATCGGTTCGAGGACGACGGGCCGACCGGGGCGCGGATGTTGCACGACGCGCTGTCCCGCCTCGCGCGCCGGCTGGGTGCGAGCCCGCCGCTCAACCTGTGGGTGCGGACGGCGCCGCGCGGCGCCGAGCACTTCTGCTGGCGAATCGACATCCTGCCGCGCCTGGTGCACCTGGCCGGGCTCGAGCTCGGCGCCGGCGTCGGCCTCAACATCGTCCCGCCCGAGCAGGTCGCGGCCGAGCTGCGCGATTAGCGACCGCAAATGAGGGCCCTCGTTCAGCGCGTCAGCCGCGCCTCGGTGTCGGTCGACGGCCGGGTCGTGTCCGACATCGGCCCCGGGCTGCTCGTGCTGCTCGGCGTCACCCACGAGGACTCAGACCGCGACGCCGACTGGCTCGCGGACAAGGTGCGCGCGCTGCGGATCTTCCCGGACGGCGACGGGCGGATGAACGAACCGCTCGGCGACCGGCAGGTGCTGTGCGTCAGCCAGTTCACGCTGTATGGCGACGCCCGGCGCGGCAACCGCCCGAGCTACGTCGCGGCGGCGTCACCGGAGCACGCGGAGCCGCTGTATGAGCGGTTCTGCGAGCGCCTCGGGGCGGCGCGGGGCGTGTTCGGGGCGATGATGGACGTCGAGCTCACGGGCGACGGTCCGGTGACGCTGCTGCTCGAGAGCCCTGGCCGCTAAGGAAGGAGCTCGAGCGCCTCGCGGTGGCGTGGCTTGACCGCGGCGAAGTGGCGGCGGTCGAGCGTGATCACGATCCCGGCTCCGATCCGCTCCGCAAGGGCGATCACGCTGGCGTCCGTGCCCCCGAGCGGGAAGTCGGCGTAGGTCTCGACGAGCTCCGCGATCCGATCGAAGTCATCGGGGGAGGGGCCTTCGACGTCAAAGGCACCGAGGCCGCGAAGGAAGGCCGCCTCGGCCCAGGCTCCCAGCCGGCGGCCGATGAAATAGGTCGCCTCGGCTACGACGAGCGCCGGGATGACCAGGCGGAGGTCGGCTCGCGACAGGGCGGCGCGGCATGACTCGTGGTCGGCGTCGTCGGAGTCGGCCGTCGCGTAGAGGGGGCCAGCGTCAACGACCGCGAGCATCCGGAGTCCACTCGCGCTCAAGCAGGTCCTCCATGTCGCGCGCGGTGCTGTCGTGGCCGCTGCGTCCCAGAGCCGCGAACGGGAGGTCGCGCTCCCCCTCGCGACCGAAGCCGAGGTAGTCGCTCAGCGCGTCGCGCGCGATCGCCGATACGGGGAGTGAGCGCCGGCGAGCTTCACGCTCGAGGGCGTCGGCGAGGTCGTCCGGAAGGGAAATTGTTGTGCGGCGCATACGTGCATACTAGCATCACACTCTTCGCTGCTCAGGACACCTGGATCGTGCCGGCGATTCGGTTGAAGTTGCCGGCGAGGTCGGTCGCGGACAGGTGGATCGTGTACGTGCCCTTGTGCTTGAGCGCCGGCACCAAGAACGCGCGCGTGCCGTAGCCGAAGCTGGCGCTGGTGGAGAGCAGCGTGTTGCCGCCGGGGCCGATCACCACGATCCCGACGCGCGAGATCTTCGATAGCTGGAACGAGATCGACGAGCTCTTGCCCTTGCGTAGCTGCGTGGTAACCAGCGTGAGCGTCGGCGGCGTGGTCAGGTACGCGGTGAAGTGCTGAGCGGTGACGCAGTAGACCGGGGCCTTGGTCCGGGTGCAGAGCTGCTGCAGGAAGCCGGTCACGAGCTCGTGGTAGCTGAGCGGGTCCTCGACCCCGGGCTGGTACAGCGACCAGGCACCGGTGTCGAACTGCGGCACCTCGGCCTGCGCCTCGGCATTGCCCGCGGCGAACAGTTGCTGCGCCACCGGGTCGTGGCTTACCTGGGCGTAGTCGTAGAGCCCGATCAGCGACTGCAGGAACGCGTTGAGGATCAGCGTGTTCGGCTCGAACGTGTACTGGACGTACCACGCGCCGAGCGGCGTGGGCACGCGGACCCCGACCGGCGGCGGTGCGGTGAACACCGGCAGCGCCTCGTGGGCGAGCGTGAGGTAGTCCGGGTCAGAGAACGCCTCCGAGGCGCGGGTCAGCGCCTCGATCCCGGTCCCCTGGGACATCGCGCTCGTCCACGGCGGGATGCCACCGTCGAAGCGGAAGTAGTACTCCCAGACCAGGCCGCCGGCGCGGTTGACCGCGAGCGGGATGATCTCGCTGAGCACCTGGCGCATCTCGGCGTAGTCCGACGGCCCGCCCGTGTACAGCCCGTCGGCCTTGCCGAAGGTGCCGAGCACCTGGAGCTCGATCCCCTGGCCGGCGTAGTACTCCCACACCAGCTGCGAGCCCGAGAACTCGACGTACTGGCCCGAGCTGAGCAGCGGCCCGGTCGTCCACCACTCGCGGTTGACGTCGAGCGTCTCGAACAACGCCGGCAGCCGGCCCGGGGTGAGCTTGCCGGCGGCGGCGATGTTGTGGAGGTTCTCGATCACCGCCTCGAGCTCGGTGGCGCGCGTGCCGCGCAGCCGGCGCTCGGAGGCGAGCGCGGCGCCCCACTGCGAGTTGTAGGTGGAGTACTGGGCGGCGGTGAGCGCGCCCGAGTTGCGCAGGCGCCCCAGCTCGCTCGCCACGGTCTTCTGAGGCGGCTTGGGCTTGGGCTTGGCCTTGGCCGGATGCGCGGTGGCGGACGCGGTCGTGGCGTGGGCCGCGTGGGCCGCGTGGGCCGCGCGTACGGTGTGGGCGGCCGGGGCGGTCGCCGGCGCCGGCGTGGGCTCGCCGGCGGGCACGAACGGGTCCTGGCGGGCGGTCACGTGGCCCGCCGGCCCCATCACGAGCACGCGGGCCGCCTGAGCGCCGGCCGGGAGGGCGAGCGCGAGCACGGCAACAAGCGGCGCGGCGACGCCGCGCACGATGCGACGGTGGACAGACGTCACGCGTCTTTAACCAGCGCGGCGGCCCGATGTTTCGGCCGGGCGATCTGGCACAAGTCTGTCGCGGCGGCTGCCTCGCGGTAAACGCGCCATGTCGCCTCCGCCGCGTCCTGCCAGGTCCAGGCCGGTGGCGGCGGCGCGGGGCGCTGGGCGGACTCCGCGGCGGCGATCAGGCCGTCGAGGTCGTCGACGGCGGTGAGCGTCGCGCGGCCGTCGAGAACCTCCCGGAGGGCGGGGACGTCGCAGGCCACGACCGGCGTCCCGCAGGCGAGGGCCTCGACCGGCGGCAACCCAAAGCCTTCGTCGTCGCTTGGGAACACGAGCGCGTGGGCGCCGGTGTAGATCGCCGCCAGCTCGTCGTCGCTGACCGCGCCGGTCAGCGTGACCCCGGGGAGCTCGCGCGCCCATTGACCCGTCGGCCCGACCAGCACCAGCGGCATCGACCGAGTCGCGCGGGTCAGCGGGGCGAGCCGCTTGCGGGGTTCGGGGGCCCGCATCGTGCCCACCCAGACGAGGTAGCGCTCGGGGAGCGAGAACTGGTCGCGGACCGCCGAGACTTCCTCCTCGGAGCGGGTGTGCAGGGCCGGCGCCGGCGCCTCGGGGATCACCGCGATCCGGTCGCGCTGCACCTCGAGCACGTTCTCGACCTCCTCGGCGACCGCGTACGTCGGCACGATCACGCGGGCGGCGCGCTGGACCGCGAGGTAGCGCAGCTTGAACCGCAGCCTCGAGCGCAGGTACTGGCCGTGGCGCTTGAGCGGTACGAGGTCGTGCAGGGTCACGACCATCGGGACCGGGCAACGCAGCATCGCGCCGTCGATCCAGGGCGAGTGGTACAGCTCGCAACGGCGCGGCTCGTGGGTCTCGACGACCTCGCAGTGCCCGGCCTCGCGCAGGGCCTCCAGGAGGCACCGCGCATAGCGACCGACACCATGGGTGCTCTTGGTGGGACGGCTGTCGAAAGCGACTTTCACGACTCGTCCGGATTACGCACGAAAGTCCGGTCTGCGGACTCTAACCGCGAATGCCCGCGAATGTCGACTCCTACACCGGCGGCATGTGTCGACTCCTACACCCGTGGTATCCGGGTATGTCGGATCAGGGCGCGCCTGAACCGGCGCCGGCCGCGATACGGTCGCGCGATCAGGGACTACTACGAAGACCTGTGGGAGCGTCTCCCGGCCGAACTCGACCCGCCGTCGTTCGAGCGCCGGCTGGCCTTCCTGCGCGCCGAGGTTCGTGCCGGCGACCGCGCGCTGGACCTCGGTTGCGGGACGGGGGAGTTCACGGCGGCGCTGGCGCAGGCCGGCGCCGAGGCGATCGGGGTCGAGGTGGCCGAGGCCGCGCTCGAGCGGGCGCGCACCCGCCACCCGGAGCTCGATTTCCGGCTGGTCCCGATCGACGGCCCGCTGCCGTTCGAGGACGGCTCGTTCGACCTCGTCTGGACCAGCGAGGTGATCGAGCACGTGGCCGACACCGGTCAGTGGCTCTCGGAGGTCAGGCGCGTGCTCGCGCCCGCCGGCCGGCTGCTCGTGACCACGCCGTCGCATGGCCGCCTGCGTGTGGCGCTGGGCGGCGTCGAACGGTTCTCGGAGCCGCTCGGGGATCATCTGCACCTGTACACGCGGCGCTCGCTCCGGACGCTGCTCGAGGAGTTCGGGCTGCGTGAGGTGCGGGTGCGAGCGGTCGAGGGACCGCCGCTGCTCAGCCGGATGCTGCTGGGGCGGGCGGTGCGGTGAAACCGGACTGCGACAGCGCGCTCTCGGCGGCGGTCAACTCCTGGCCGATGGAGGCCGAGCTGCGATCGAGCAGCTGGGCGGTCTGGAGCTCGAGGACCGCCACGATCGCCTGGTGCTGCGCGAGGTCGAACTCGCCGAGCTGCTCCCAGGTCTCCGGATTCGCGGGCTGGACCTCCGCGGCCTTCACGAGCTCCTGGCGCGCCGCGGTCGGATCGCGGCGGGCGGAGTAGATCTCAGACTGCTCCCACAGCGGCTCGGCCGAGACCGGATTGCTCGCGGTGGCGCGCTGGGCATCTGCCAGCGCGGCAGTCGAGTTGCCCTGCTGCATCGCGCCGATCGCGGCGTCGAACGCGTCCGCCGAGTGCAGCGGCTGCCACACGAACCAAGCCGCGACGATCGTCGCCGCGACGACCACGAGCCCACCCGCCGCCGCTCCGTGTGCGCTCGACAGGCGCCGGCGCCCCCGGGCTCGCCCGACGGGCGCGTCGAGCGGACCGCGGCCCGCGAGCCAGCCGGCGCACACGAGCGCGGGCACGGCCACTCCGGGGACGAACCAGGTCCAGTCGATCAGCGAGGAGACGCCGAAGATCACGACGACCGCGAGCAGCGTGACGAGGCCGGCGCGCTCGGTGGCGTGGGTAGAGCGGACAGAAGGCGCCCCGTTCGCGGGGCGCGGTTCCGGCGGTGGCGCCCGCTCCGTTCGCGAGCGCGGTTCCGGCGGTGGCGCCCGCTCCGTTCGCGAGCGCGGTTCCGTTGGCCGCGCCTGCGCCGTTGGTGTGGCCGGTCCCGTTCACGCCGTTCGTGTTCGGTGGTGTGGGGGCGCGCGACCGCGGCCTGATCCCGAGCGTGCGCGCCACCGCCAGCATCCACGCCACCAGCAAGGCCAGGCTCACCGCGATCCCGATCAGGCCGAAGTCGGCGAACGTCTCGATCACGTAGCTGTGGGCGTGGGCGACCGCGAGCGCGCTCGAGCTGTAACGAGTGTGCGCGGTGTCGAAGCCGCCGGCGCCGACGCCGGCGAGCAGCGCGTGCTCGCCGACCTTGAGGCCCTCGCTCCAGTACAACGGCCGGCTGTTGCCGAGCTCGGCGATCCGTCCGGGGTTATTGCCGGGCTGCGCGGCCGACGGGCTCGTCAGCTCGGTCCACACGTGCGAGATCTCGCCGGTCAGGCCGCGCGAGGATGCGGCCACGCCGGCGATCGCTACCACCGGAACCAACGCCACGAGCACGATCAGCGCGGTGCCGATCCGCCTGCGGACCTCCTGTGTCGGCGCGATCCGGTCGAGCCCGTACGCGGCCGCCAGACCGGCGATCGCCATCAGCGCCACCACGAGCACGAGCACCAGGCCGAACTCGTGCCCGGCGCTCGTCCGCGCGGGGAGCGTGGCGTTGTCGTGTGTGATCGCGTGATGCGCGAGTGCCCAGGCCGTCGCCACCGCGCCGCCGGCCGCGCCCAGCGCGAGCAGCAGCGTCGCCCGGAGGCGTAGCGGGACGAGTACGAACCAGCACCCGAGCCCGACCACGGCGGCGATCAGCGCGCCGCGCGAGTAGGACAGCATCAGCACCGTGAGCAGCACCGCGATCGCCGGCACCGCGAGTGCCTTGATCGCGCGCCCGCCGTCCCGCCGCGCGCCGACCCACAGGCATACGGGCAGGCCGAGCGCGGCCATCAATCCGGTCGCGTTCCAGTACGAGAACGGCACGGGCAGGCGCCCGTAGTGATCGGCGGCGTCGAGCGTGGCCGGGAACACCTTGGCGAGCAGCGCGTAGCCGCAGGTCACGACGGCCACGGACCCGACCGCCCAGACGAGGACCGGCCAGCGCTCCGGCGCCAGCCTGGCCAGCGCCGCCGCCGCTCCGAACGCGGCCAGATAGGAGAGCGTGCGGTTCGCCTCCACCCAGGAATCGGACGGCTGGACCGACCACGCGATCGAGGCGTACGTCAGCGCCGCCAGCGCCGCGAACAGGAGCACGGTCACCCCGCCCCAGGCGCGTCCGCGGCTGCCGAGCAGGAGCACCGCGACCGCGCAGGCGGCGCCGATCGCGGTCAGCCCGATCTCGACCCAGGTGTTCGGGGCCAGGTCTGTTCCGCCGGTGGCGGCGAATACGATCACCCCGAAGCCGGTGGCGAGAGCGACCCCGAGGGCCACATCGGTGATCAGACCCACGCGGCGAGCTCGGCTCCAGGGCGCCGCTCCGGCCGGCTCGGGCGTGGCGCGCGGAGGCGCCGTGGCGAGAGACGACACGTGGCGAGAGTACCAACGCACCGGACGGCTGGGCGATGCGGCACCGGGTGGCATCACCGAGTCCTAACCATTGTCGGCGCTCGCGAACCCTCGGATATCGTCGGGTGGATGCTCGATTGCACGGTCGCGGTCCAGGTCGTGAACTACCGCACGCGTCGGTACCTAGAACGATGTATCGAGACGGTGGTTTCGGATTTGGAGGGCAGTCACCTGCAATACGAGATCAACCTGCTCGACAACGCATCGGGCGAGGATCTCGACGATCTCGCCGCCGTGACTCCAAATTGCCGGGCATTCAGCGTGCCGGCCAACCTGGGCTTCGGCGGCGGCCACAACCTTCTAGCCGCCAAGACCGAGGCCCCCTACCTCCTGATCCTGAATCCAGACGTCGAGTTCCTGCTTCCCGACACGACCAGGCGTCTGCTGCTTCCGGTTGCCAGCGTTGACCGGGTCAAGGCTGCCGGTCCCAAGCTGCTCACCCCCCAAGGCGCAGCCCAACCGTACGATCACGGCCGGCTGCACGGACTGAGAGCGGAGTTGGCGTTGAGAGGGGGCCACAGCTACTGGCGCGAGACGGACACCCGCCAGGAGGTGGCCTGGGTGTCCGGCGCGGCGATGTTGATTGAGCGCGCAACCTTTGTGGCGGTCGGGGGATTCGACGAGAAGCTTTTCCTGTACAAGGAGGACGAGGATCTGTGCCTTCGGCTGCGTCGGGCGGGAGGCCTGGTGATCTACGAGCCGGCCGCGACCGCGCGCCACGTCGGATCGGTGGTGGCGGATCAGCACGGGGACTTGGCCGTAGCCGCGAAATACTATTTTTCAAAGCACTTTGCGCACCGGTCGTTGCGCAGGGCGTTCGGGGCGGTCCATCAATGCCTCGCCTATCTGCGGTTGTGAGGCCCGCACTCCGACGGAATCAGGCAGCTCACCGCCGGCGTGCCCAGTAAGTCGCGCGATAGCTGAGCTTGAGCGCCGCGAACAGCGGGGTGGCGATCCGGGGATGGGTGGCGAGCGCCAGCAGCGGCCGGTGCACGTCGCGAGGTAGCTCTCCACCAGGCCCGACAAGCCGCATCGCGTCCTCGCCGAGCCGGTCGGGCGCCTCGAGCGCGCCGGCGTTCCTCGGCGGCGCATCCGCCGTGGCCTCGTACAGGTCCACCAGATGCGCCGCGGTTGCGTCCCAGGTCAGATGGGATGCGGAGGTCCGGATCGCATCGAGATTGCGCTCCCGCGCGGCCCTCTCTCGCATCAGGCTTAGCGCGCGGTTGGCGCTCTGCTCCGCGTCCCAGGGGACGATCTCGGCGGCGTCGTCGGGCAGCAGCTCGCTGAGCGAGCTCCCAGGCGCCCACAGGCACGGAGTCCCGTGAGCGGCGGCCTCGAACGGCACCAGCCCGAAGCCCTCGACCACCGACGGATACACCACCAGCGCCGACCGTTCGAACAGCCAGGCCTTCTCGGCCTCGCCGACCGCGCCGACGTCGAGCACCGAGGAGGCCAGGTCCGGATGGGCCGCGAGCAACTGCGCCTCCTGCTCGCGCGACGACCCGTGAGGGACCTTCGGACCGGCGAGCACGAGTACCCCGTCCCATCCGACGCCGGTCTTCAACCGCTCGAGCATCCGGAGCGCGAACAAACGGTTCTTGTGGTGAAAGTCCGTTCCGAGGCAGAGGATCGCCTCGACGCCGGGCTCCAACCGCCCCGCGCCCGCCGGCGGAGACGGATGCTGAGGCCCCGGCGCCACCGAGTGGTCGACGCCCAGCCGGACGACGCTCGCCCGCGCCGGATCGACCAGATCCTCGCCGACGGCGTCGTCGCGGGCGTGAGACGAGAAGAACGCCACCCGGTCGGCGGCCGCCAGCGCCAGCGCGGTCAGCTGACGGTATTCCCCCCAGGCTGGGCGGTCGGGGAAGTAGGAGGGGTTGTGGTAGCCGATCAGATCCTGCTGGGTCAGGATCAGCCGGTCACCGAGCGTGCTCAGGAACGTCAGATCGCCCGCGTTGCTCAACTGGAAAGGCCGATGGACGACGTCGGCGCGCGGCCCTGGCGCTCGAGGCCTCCCGATAGGTGACGAGCGACACGCCGCGCTGGGACTCCAACCGCCGGGCGGCGTAGCTCACTCGGGTCGTCGGGCACGATCACGGTCAGGCGCACCTTCTCGGTCCGGGCGAGTCCGGCCACGACCTCGAGAACGTGCACGTGGGTCCCGGTCGTGGACCCGTACAGGATGCGGGCGTCGATCACCGCCGACAGGCCGGCGATCGCTCGCCGGACCTTGCCGACAGCGCGAGCCTCTGGGCCCCGGTTGCCGCCGGTTGCGATCGGCTTCGCCGGACCCGGGCGCCGATCGAGGACGAGCACATCATCGGCGAGTACGTGAAGAAGACCGCTCTCGGTGCATCGTCGGGACAGTTCGGCGCGGGCGAGACCGTCCGCGTCGGACTCTCCGATGAGCTCGAGCGCGCTGCGGCTCACGTGCACGCACGGCCCGTGGGCGGTGGCAAGACGGGGCCGCAGGCGCAGCGACCGCGTGCGGGCCGCCTCCGCTGCGTCGTCGAAGCTGAGTCCCGAGCGAAGCTCGACGTCGTGCTGCGTGAGCGCGGATACGGTGGCAACCGCGCCGGCCGACGCCGCCGCGTCCGCGAGTCCGTCGAGCCAACCCGCGGCCACGAAGCAGCCGGGCTCGAGCAGTACGACATCCGCCGCCATGCCATCCTGCCCCTGCCCAGGCGCGATCGTCGATCCGAGCACGACGACCGGTACCTCGGCCGCCGTGTGGGCCCTGACGCTTTCGAGCGTCAGGCTCCGCAGCTCGCCGGCGCCGCCGGGTGATGCAGACGATGATCACCCGGCGCTCGAGGCTCGCCGGCGTGGTCACTCCTCCCTCCGGGCGATCAGCATCAGCGTGTGGCCGAACGGGGCCGCTCGCGGCCTCGAGCCGAGCGCGTCGAGTGGCGCGAGCGTCGCGCTGCAGCGACGGGGCCATCCGCCGCCAGCTGAACGTGACCGCGTGCAGCTCCGGGACGAGACCCACCGCCCGCGCCTCGGACACCGAGCCGCCGAGGCGACAGCGGAATGTCGTCGGGAGTGCCGTGGATCGCGGTCGCGGCGCCGGCCCGGTTGGCGATCGCGAGCCCGAGCCCGACCGGATGCCAGAGTCCCGGCTCGACCGCGACCATCGCGCCGCCGGGCCGCAGGAGGTCCGCCGCCTCGGCGAAGCACGGCGCGAGCGGGCCCTGGTAGGCGATGTGGTGGAGCACCAGCCGGTACAGGACCACGTCGAACGACGCCGGCGGCAGCCCGAGCCTGCCGGCGTATCCGACGTGGGCCTCGTCGGCTCGGCCGGTCTCCACGAACTCCCGCTACACGCTCCGGATTCGAGTCGACAGCGACCAGCCGGAATGCCGGCGCCGGAAACAGGTGGCGGCCGGGATGCCAGCCGGCTCCGACCGACAGCACGTCGCCACCGGCGATTCCGAGCCGGCCGGCGAGCAGCCGCTGCTCCCGCCGCATGATGTGCCGGTAATGGGCCTCCATCGTCGACGGCCGGCTCAGCCGGTCGAGCAGGTTGTCCGGGTCGTGCGGCGCGGCCCGCGGCTGTTCGGAGGCGATCACGTCGAGCCGGGTCGCGCTGGGCCAGGAATGCGAACTGTCCGCAGAACAGCAGTTTCGTTGCGTTGAGCGTGCGGACGTCCGCCCGAAGCGCCCGTCCGCACGCGTTCAGCGCCCGATTGAACGGTGATTCGCGTCCCCACCACCGGTGAAAGCAGCGATGTCCGCCTGCGACGCGCCACGCGATCAGCGTGAATCCATCGATCCCGGGCCGCAGCTCGACCGCGCGTAAACCGGCTTGCTCGAGGAGCTCGACCATCCCCACCGGCGTGTAGTTCCACATGCTCAGCGAGTGATACGTCTCGAGCTGGGAGGTCGAGCCGGCGAACCACCCGCCGGCGCGAGCACCCGGCGCACCTCGGCGAGAAGCGGCTCTGGATGGCGCACGTGCTCGAGCACCTGCTTGCAGTACACGAGCTCGAACGCGCCGTCGGCGAACGGCATCGATACCCCGTCGAAGGTCTCGAACCGTGCGTCGGTTCGCGTCCGGAACTGGGCCTCCGGCGAGCCTGGAACGTCGATGCCCACCCACTGACGTCTGGATCGCGAGCGCGAAAGACGTCGACCGAACTCCCGGTGCCGCAGCCCAGGTCGAGCACCCGCCACGACTGTCCGCTGCGGCGTCCGATCTCCCGTTCGATGTACCGGTCGGCGAGCGTTTGGCGAGCATGATCATGCGGCACGGCATCGCCGAGCAGCTCTTTGAGGTCGCGACCGGGCAGCCTCACCGGCGGTGGTTCAGGACTTTCTCGCCGTTGCTGCGGTGCTCGGCGAGCTGGCGCGCGAATGCGCTCACAAAACGAGGGTTGTACCGCAGGTAGCGGCGCCACAGCCGCCGCGGTTCGTGGGCGAGGCGGTAGGCCCATTCGAGCCCGGCGCGCTGCAGCCAGGGTGGAGCCTGCGGCACCAGGCCGGCATGGAAGTCGAAGGCGGCGCCGACGCCGATCAGCACCGGAGCGCTCGAGGACTGGGGCCGGAGCGTCGCCATCCACTTCTCCTGCTTGGGGACGCCGATGCCGACCCACACGACGTCGGCCTCGGCACTCGTTGATCTCGGCGACGACCGCGGCCTGCTCCTCGTCGGTCAGGGGGCGGTGCGGTGGCGAGTAGCCGCCGACGATCCGGACGCCCGGGATAGCGCTGGCGCAGGTTGAGCGCGAGTTGCACGAGCGCTCCCTGGTTGCGGCCACCGTAGAGGTAGAAGCGCTGACCGGTCGATGCCGCGCGCGCGCAGGCCCGAGCCATCAGCTCGGGGCCGTAGACGCGGTCGGTCAGCGAGTGCCCGAGCGCGTTCATCGCCCACACGAGCGGCTGGCCGTCGGGAACGTTGAGCGAGGACGCCGAGCAAGCGCGGACCGGAGCTCCGCGTCCTCCTGGGAGGCCATCACGGTATGGACGTTGCATACGCACACGTAGCCCTGCTCGCGCTCGGCCACCATCGCGTCGATCCACTCGAGCGTCCGCTCGTAGTCGATCAGACCGAGCGGGACGCCCAGGACCTCGACCGTCGCCGGCGGCGGCGATCGGATTGGGTCGGGGCTGAACGGGAGTGTCGTGGCGCAATCTCAGTGCCTGCCTTGCCGCTTGGCTGTCGAGCGCGAAACGGCTCACGGTCTCGGACCGGAAACGACATCGGGTAACGCAGGTTGCGTGTTTTCGCTCGGAGCGGTCGAATGCTCTTGCCCGCCACGAGCGGCGCAGGCACGAGCGTGTCCAACTTATGTCCAAGATGCTTGACGCTCGCCCGTCCAGGCAGCGCTATGCTAGGCATCGACACGGAGGTCACACGGGCCCGCGAGCATCGCCCCCTTTCTCGCGGGTCTTCGGACGGCCCCCAGCCCTACCAGGGTCGTCCTTCGGTCGGGCCCGTACCGCCTTCGCGGTGCGGGCCCGCCACCCTTCGGGCGCGGATACGCTGCGCGTCAGCGTCTAACCTGCCCGGCCGTATGAACTGCATCGTGACCGGTGGCGCCGGATTCATCGGATCGCACGTCGTGGACGCGCTGGTCGCCCGCGGCGACCGCGTGACCGTGATCGACAATCTTTCGACCGGAAAGCGGTCGAACTTGGAGCGCGCGGTTCACGGCGGCGCGAGGCTCGTGGTCGCCGATGTGCGGGATGCCGGCGCAGTGGCGGAGATCTTCGATGCAGCGCGGCCCGAGGTCGTGTTCCATCTGGCCGCGCAGATCGACGTGCGCCATTCGGTCGAAGAGCCCGGCGGACGATGCCACCGCGAACGTGCTCGGGACGATCGGGGTGCTCGAGGCGGCCCGCGTGGTGGGCGCGCGGCGGGTCGTCAACACCTCGACGGGCGGCGGGCTGTACGGCGACGCGGACGTGCTGCCGACCCCCGAGGACCACCCGATCAGGCCGCTTGCCCCCTACGGGCAGGGCAAGTACGCGGCCGAGGGCTACTGCGAGCTGTACACGCGGCTGCACGGGCTGTCGACCGTCTCGCTCCGCTACGGCAACGTCTACGGCCCGCGCCAGGACGTGCACGGCGAGGCCGGCGTCGTCGCGATCTTCTGCGGCGCCCTCATCGACGGGCGCCGGCCGACCGTGTTCGGAGACGGACGGCAGACGCGCGATTGGGTCGACGTCAGCGACGTGGCCCGCGCGAACCTGATGGCCGCCGAGGCCGACGTGACCGGGCCGTTCAACATCGGGCGCGGCGAGGAGACGTCCGTGCTCGACCTGATCGATGCGCTCAACGACGTCGCGGACCGCGGGCCGCTCGCGGAGCCCGAGTTCGCCCCGGAGCGGCCGGGCGAGGTCAGCCGCAGCTGCCTCGACGTCGACCGCGCGCGCCGCGAGCTCGGCTGGCAGGCGCAGGTGGAGCTGCGGGACGGTTTGAAGGCGATCTTGGCGTCGATATAGATCCGCTCGCGGACCGGCTCGGGTCGCCGCAGTAGTCGCTACAGGTGCTCGGCCACGCGCGGCGCCTCACGGATGAACACCCACCAGCCGAGGGCGAACACGCCGAGCAGGATCGCGATCGCGGCCAGGAGGTGGGCGTACCCGCCCAGACCGCCGTGGCCGCGCTCGGGAACGCCTCCGGTCCATAGCCGCGGCGGCGGCACCGGTGAGGCGGGACGTATCCGATCACGGCATGGCCCATCTGCGTGTTGAGCATCGCGATCGGATTCAGCATCGCGAGCGTGCTCGAAGCCGAGCCCTCGCAGGTAGGCGACGATGTAGATGATCGGCGAGAGGTAGAACAGCAGCTGCGACAGGACGTCCCAGATCGGCTGGACGTCTCGATAGCGGACGTACAGCGCGGACAGGAGCATCGCGACCCCGGTCGCGAGGACGATGTACGCGCCCACGATCGGGATCATCTCGAGCCAGGAGAGCTTGGGATAGACGCCGTTGGCGAGCGCGAACACGAACACCGCGATGAAGTTCATCGCCGAGGTTGAACACCGCGGTCAAGCGACACCGACAGCGGGATCACCATGCGCGGGAAGCGAACCTTCCGAAGCATCGCCTCGCGCGCGACGAGACACGTGAACCGATCCCATCGTCGCCTCGACGAAGTAAGTCCAGAGCACGATCGCCGGTGAGGAGGTAGACCGGGTAGTGCGGGATTCCCTTGCCGAGCTTGAAGACGTTCGTGAAGACGACGTAGATGACGCCGAAGAACAGCAGCGGTCGCATCAGCGACCAGAGGTAGCCGAGGGCGGATCCGAAGTAGCGCAGCTTGAACTCGGTGCGAGCCAGCGTCAGGGTCAGCTCGACGAACCGTCGAACATCGCCGCCAAAGGCAGAAGGCCCATAGACGCGGGCACCTTCGCCGCCCCCGGCTGGAATAGGCTCGATGTTCCCCGCACGCCCGGTCTCGACGCTCACGGGCAGGAAGGTAGCATCGGCCACTGGCGCCGTTACGGGCGAGCTGCCGCTAGACGGGCTCGATTTCGAGCTCGTAGGGCAAGATGGTCTGCGACCCGGTGACGTTGGTGCCGTGGACGATGAAGCTGGTGTAGTCGTCGCGAATGTCCAGGGCGTCCTCGCCCAACCCGGAGCGCACGACCCCAGGCGTGATACGTGTAGCGGCCGGGGGCAAGAAGGTTGGTCAGGCGCATCCGCACCACCGTGCGCTGTCCGGCCGCGAAACGACCGCTGGCCCCATGCTCCAAGTCCGTGCGGGACGCGACCACGACATGGCGCAATTCGTTCATGAGGCGGAAGCCGAAGATCGGGTCCTGCTGGTCCACGTGGAACGCGATCTCCATGCACAATGAGAACGGGTCGCGTTGGGCCACGGCCCCGCTACGCTCTCCCCGTCTCGTCCTCTACCCAAGCGTCGAGGATCTCGGCGCTCTGGTCTCCGTACCGGTGCTCTTCACCTTGCGCGGTGTGCTCCGGAAGGCGCCCGAAGTTGAGTTCGTGGTACTCGCGGGCGACGCGATCAGGATCGCCCAGGCAGACGATGCGGCCCCGCTCCATCAGCATGGCCTGATCGCAGTAGCGCGAGACGGCGCCCATGTCGTGTGTAACGAACACGATCGTCTTGCCTTCGGACCTGAGGCGGTAGAACTGATCGAAGCACTTCTGCTGAAACGCGGAGTCTCCCACCGCCAGGACTTCGTCGATCAGCAGAACGTCGGCGTCCACCTGGACGGCGACCGAGAACGCCAGGCGCACGTACATGCCGGAGGAGTAGTTCTTGAGCTTGAGGTCGAGAAACTCCTCGAGCTCTGCGAAATGCGATGATTTCGTCGAACCGGTGCGCGGGCCTCCTTCCGGGTAAGCCCGAGCATGATCGCGTTGACGATGACGTTGTCGTACGCGGTCAGCTCGGGGTTGAAACCAACCCCCAGCTCGATGAACGGCGACAACCGGCCGCGGACGGCCAGGTCTCCGCGGCCGTCCGTGTCGTCCACCCTGTAGATGCCGGCGAGGCACTTGAGCAACGTGCTCTTCCCGCTCCCGTTCCGTCCCACGATGCCGAACATCTCGCCCTGCTGGACCTCGAACGAGACGTCCTGGACCGCTCGGAGTTCGTCGAAGTCGCGGAAGCGAAAAGGATGAAGGGCCCGCTCTTTGAGAGTGTGGACCTGGAGGCGCGGAATGCGGAAGGTCTTGCTAACTCCTCGTACGACGACTGCCGGAGGTTCCTGGGCGCGAGCTGCGCTGGCAGGCGAGCCCTGTTCGGCTGAGACGGTGGCCACGGCCGGGCAAACGGTAGCAATGCCCTGCGGCGGTGGAGTCGGTCGACGTATGCCATCGTCTCAGCCCATGGAGCTCCGCCGCATCCCTTCAGATCGTGTCTAGCCCAGGCCCGGCCGAGGACGCGCGGCTGGCAGTGAACGTCATCGGCTTCCTCGATGACGCCCTTGGAGTTGCGCAAGCTGCACGGCTATACGTCGATGCGCTCGCGCCGCGGGCGTGCCGGTCGCGACGACCGCGATCGCGCCCGACGGTCTGGCGGGTCCGTGCCAGGAGCCGATCGAGCGTTACGGCAAGCGGCGCCACGATCAGCTCCGGACGTCGGTCGAGCCCGCGTTCAACCTGGCGTGTCTGAACGGCAATGATCTGATCAGGCTCGCCCGCAGCGCCGAGGGCGAGGTGCTCGCGCGACGTCCGACGATCGGGCAGTGGGCGTGGGAGACCGACGTGCTGCCGGAGGCCTGGCTCCCGGCGTTCGAACTGTTGGAGGAGATCTGGGCGTTCTCGACCTTCGTCGGCGACAACCTGGGACGTCTCTCCCCGGTGCCTGTCGTGGTGATCCCGATGGCGGTGGTGGTTCCCGACCCGTCCGGAGCCCAGCTCCGGGTCGCCCGAGACGATCGCTTCACGTTCCTGTTCATGTTCGATTTCTTCAGCACGCTACGACGAAAGAACGCGGCCGGGCTGATCGAGGCCTTCGCACTCGCGTTCGCCCCAGGCGAAGGTCCGCGGCTGCTGTTGAAGACGGTCAACGGCCGGCTGCGGCCGGAGGCCGAGGCCGAGCTTCGGCGAAGGATTTCGCACCACCCCGATATCGAGTTGATCGACGCCTACCTCGATCCCGCCCAGAATGCGGCTCTGTTGGCCCGGGCCGACTGCTACGTGTCGCTGCACCGCAGCGAGGGCTTCGGACTCACGCTCGCCGAGTCGATGGCGCTCGGCACCCCTGTGATCGCCACGGGGTACTCGGGGAGCACCGATTTCACGACATCGCAGAACAGCTACCTGGTGGACTGGACGCCGACCCATGTCGGACCCGGGTGCGAGATCTACCCGGCCGAGGGCAGCTGGGCGGAGCCGGATCTCGATCATGCTGCAGAGCTGATGCGTCGGGTATGGCAGCGACCCGGAGGAGGCGCATGCGAAGGCCGTCACGGGCGCGAGACGACATCCATCGGCTCTACGCACCCGAGGTCGTCGGGCGTCAGGCCCGCGCTCGACTGCAGCGGCTTAGCTGACCGGTCAATGACCGGGGCGCGGCGTTCGGTTGAGTCGGAGGTCAGCGCCGCCATGTCCGAGCTGCGTCTGGCCGCGCTTGAGGACGAGCTGGCCTTCGACCCGGAACGCGGCACGACGCCTGAGCCGCGCGGATTACGGGGCGTTTTGCGGCGACTCGTGCTGAGGCTGATGCTCCCGTTCACGCTGCACGAGCGCAGACTCGACCGCGCCATCGCCGACGCCCTGCGCGGTCTCCAGGCCGAGCTCGAGCGAGAACGCGCGATGCGCACACAGGATCGTGCCCGCATCGAGCGTCTCGAGGGGCGGCTGTTGAAGCCCGACGACGCGGAGAGTGGGCGCGCCCGCGACGGCTAGGATCGCCGGGGCTACGGCGCGTCGATTGGCGTGCCCAGCGCGCGTGCGAGATCCCACTCGAGCTCGCCGAACAGGCTGTCCCGGGCCCGGACGATCGTCACCTCTGCGCGTAGAGTCTCGGTCCTCGGGGAGCAACGAGGCGACGATCAGGCCGTCGCCGCTGCACGACTCCGACACCGAGTGCTCCGCCACCAGATGCGCTCCGGCATCGAGCAGGATCCGGACGCAACGCTGGTGGGTGAGGGGGTCGCCCGAGATCGCGTGGTGATGGGTGGATACGACCAGGAAGCGGATCCGCCGTTCTGCGAGAGCACGGGCACATCCGAGAAGCATTGCGGTTTCGGCTCCCTGGACGTCCGCCAGGAGGAGGTCGATCCGCTCGATCGCGAGGTCCTCGATGAGACCGTCGATCGTCAGCTGCCGCGTCGGATGCGGCTGGCTATCGCTCTCCCAGGTCAGTGTCATCTGCGGCCTCGTGCTCGCTCCCGATCGCCGCTTGCACGAAGGTCCCGTCCATGCCGTTCAGCTCGAGGTTGCGCCGGCCGACGGCGAGGTTGCTCGGGTCGGGCTCCAACAGAATGAGGCGGGCCGAGGGGATCCTGTGCTTCGCCCAGATCGAGTAGTAGGCCCAGAAGCTCCCGAGCTCGACAATAGTCGGCGACTGCGAAGCCGGTGAGCCCCTGGCAAGGCGCTCCAGCACGGTATGGAACGCAAGCTCCTCCTGCGGCTCGTGGTGACCTCGAAGCTGTCTGATGACCTCCGTCATCCAGGCGCCGTGGTATCGCCCCTCGCTGACCACGACCCCGTTGTGCATGACCTGAAGGTGCTCGCCGTCACGCACGATCACCTCCCCGGCATTGGCCACCTTCGGGATCGCGTCCGTGTCACGCACTGCCACGGTGAGCTCGATGCGGCGCCGCTCGGGCGCGGTTAGCGATTGGAGATCGGTCACACTCGCCGCGAATCGTAATCGGGCCCGGGCGACGGTTTGCGCGCTCCCCGAGCCCGACGAGCTCGGAGTCGGGGGGCAGACCACGCCAGGTACAACCTGCGGCTAAGCTACGGATAGGCCATCGTGCCGGGAACAACCACGCCACCTGGGCTTCGCGCACACCTGTTCCTTCGCTTGTGAGACGCCCCGTTCGGACCTCACGCATGACCGGCCACGCCCAGGAATGACCCCTCTCTTCGTCAAGGTCGATGTCGATGGCCGTACGATCGAGTTTGCGGTAGACCACAGCTGGACCGATCCGATTGCGGACGTTCTCGCGGCCGGACGCTTTCCCGATTCGCGGTCGAATGAGCTCTGGCGTCATCTCATCCATTCTGGTGGTCGACTCGTTGACGTAGGTGCCCACATCGGCACCTACTCGCTTCCGGCGCTGGCGGCTGGAGCGAGCGTGCTCGCGGTCGAGGGGTCTGAAGGGAATGCGACACTGCTGAGGCTCGCCGCCGAGGCAAATGGGTTCGACGGCCTCGAGATCCTGCACGCGGCTGCCAGCCACTCCTCAGGAACCGTCGGGTTCACGCCGGCGGGACCCTGGGGTCAGATCACCTTCGAGAACGGGCCCGCCGACGTTCACCCAGGTTTACCGACGCCGGCGGTCGCGCTGGACGACGTGCTGGTGGAGCGCAAATGGGCGCACGTCGACCTCATTAAGATCGATATCGAAGGATCAGAGCTCGATGCACTTGCCGGGATGCAGGGATGCCTCGCAGGGCAGGGGTCACCGCAGGTGATCATTGAGGTCAATGGACACGCGCTCCATCAGTATGGCCACACACCCCACGACGTGCTCGCCGTGCTCGAGAATCACGGCTATCGATGCTATTTGATCGATCCACCGCCGGGTTACCTTCTGGTTCCAGTTGCGTCGAACGATCTTCAGCCTGACACCGTCGCGGATTACGTCGCCTTCAAAGAAGTACCTACGGCACTCGAGCCGTGGTCGATCGGCGCGCCGCTCGACCGCTCCGAGGTGATACGTCGACTTGTGGCCACGTGCAGCCACGAGAACATTCACCATCGGCAGTACGGTGCGAGATTGCTCGCAGAAGCTCCTGCCTGGATTTTGGAGGACGAGTCAATTGAGCAACTGCCGCGGTCGCCGGAGATTGCCGGCCTGATCCTGGCCGCGGGTCGGCAGCGTTCGGAGCGGTGGGGAGCTGCGTTGCGGATGTTGGAGCGGCGGTCCGATCTTGTCGGTTTCGGTCTGAGCAGCAGGTTGAAGGGGGTGGCGCCGGTCAGCATGATGGTGCGCGATGGTCTGCGTCGGGCGTTGCTCGAAGTGTTCTTCCGGCAGAGTGAGTTCAATCGGTCGAGCGGCGAGTTAATCCGAGGTCATGAGACGCAGCTTCAGGCGCTTGGCACGGCGGTGACATCGCAGCTCCAGCTCCAGGCTGGCGCAGAGCAGCGTCTGGAAGCGGTTGAACAGAAGCTTGCCGGGGCGAACCAAGCTTTTGCTGGGGCGACCCGTGGAGGTGACAGGGAGGCGGCGCGCCGGCTCAGGGGTCTTGATGCCGTGTCGTTGGCGGAGCGTTTCAACGACACAGGGGAGGCGCGTCGAGAGCACCTGCGCGGTTTGGTGGCGCGGTTCGACCGTCGCTCGGACGTAATCGATGCGGGTTGTGGTCGGGGTGAGTTTCTCGAACTGTTGCGGCAGGCGGACGTTTCCGCGGTGGGTGTCGATCGGGACGAGGCGATGGCCGATTGGTGCCGGCAGCAGGGACTCGATGCAGTTCGGGGTGAGATCCTCGAGTTCCTTCGTAGGCGCCCGGAGCAGTCGCACGGTGGGATCTTCGCCGGATACCTGATCGAGTGCCTGGAACGCGGGGAGATCGTTGATTTGGTGCGGCTAGCCTTCAGCAGGATTCGCCCAGGGGGAGTGATCGTCTTCGAGACGGTCCACCCGCTCTCCTGGTTGACCTATGCCGGCCTCCGGGGCGATTTCGCGGATGTCGTCCCTGTGCCGCCGCTTGCGCTGAAGTGGCTGGCTGAATCGTGCGGGTTTGTTTCGGTGACGATCGAATGCGCGTGTCCGGTGCCCGAGGCGCTAAAACCTAGGCGGTTGCCCGCGGCGGGTGGCGAGGGACCGGAGGTCGAGGCCTTCAACCGCGGCGTTGCGGCGGCCAATGAGGTGCTGTTCGGCCGCCTGGGGTACACGCTGACAGCCACAAGGCCCGCAGAGTGACGGTAGGGGGTACCTGGTCGCCGGCCCGGTCACACCCGGTAGAAGAGGATGCCACCAACGGCCACCGGCTTCAGTCCCAGCGCCGCGAGCGCCGGGGTCCATTGCTGCGGGTAGGCAGGATCAACGATCACGGCCCCGACGTGTCGACGAATGAGAAAGTCGCGAATGCCCACGGGATCCGGCTTGACCTGGCCCGTGAGCGCGGGTAGCAGCGGATCGGTGGCGTAGTCCGGCGGAGGCTGGGGCGTTAGGTATCCACCCGTCATCCGGAACCACATCCCGGTCTCCGCCTGCCAGAGCATGCTGCCCCCGGTGTACCCGTAGGGGACGACGAGCACGGTCTCTCCACGCTTGATGAACGTTCGGTACTCGTGGGTTGTGAAGAATCGCGCGTTGGGCAGGTCCCAGTGCCACAGACCGCTGCTGATGTTCGGCACGACCAACGCGATGCCTGCCGCGACGAGCGCCCACTTGGCGAGCTTCCAATTTCCAGGTCCTGTCTGCGCGAGCCACATGGCGACGACTATGGCGACTATCAGAAACATGTACAGCCCTAGTCGTACGGGCAGAACGTCACGCAGAATCGAGCGGTCAAGCAGCTTCCAGGGAAGCGGGATAGTGGCGTGCCCGGCGATGTGTAGATGCGCACCGAGCAGCAGGACTACGACCACCCCAAGTATCGTGGCCAAGATCTTGGTTGTTGTCAGGCGCCAGCGGGTGATCGTGTAGTGCGCGACGATCAGTGCAACCGGCAAGCCAACGTAGATCCCGCTCTCGGATAAGTCACCACCCGAGAACCGTGCTGAGAGGGTCGCGAGGTAACTGATGCGGATCAGGGTTGTGGGTACTAGAAACCCGAGGGCATCTCCCCCATAGATGTCCCCGACCGCCGGCGACAACGGCGGGACACCTTTGAGCCCGTAGTAGAGGAAGGGGCTCGTCACCACCGCCGTCGCGACTCCCGCGGCCAGAATCGGCTTCAGCACTGCGAGCAGACGCTGTCGGTCGGTGGGCGCGAAAGCGAACGCAAGGGCAAGGCTCACCGCTCCAAGAACGACGAACGTCAATGCAATCTCCGTTGAGGTGAGCACCAGCGCTGCGAGACACAGCGTCAACAGAACGATGAACCGCCGTTGGCCGATCTTGCCGTCGATCGCGCGCAGGGTGAGGTGAACCGCTGCCGGAATCGGAAATATCAGCAACACGTGAAGATGGCCCAGCAATTGTCCGAGGATGTAGGCCGAGAAGCCGAACAGGTAGCCTCCGACGAGACTTGCTGGGAAGCTCTGCGTGATGTACCGGCACAGCAGGAAGGCGAAGAACGCGGCGAGCACTGGACTCGCGAGCATGAGTAGGTTGTAGGAGACGATCGGGCCGAACAGGAGTGTTATCGGCGCGGTCACGAGCGCGGCCAAGGGGACCGTGACGACGCCGCCGAGAGCGATGCGGTCCGGAGCGAACAGAGCGTCGGTGTAGAACGGGTTCAATCCGTGGAGCAGTGCGTGCGGCCACCATGCTAGGCCCCACAGGAAGATCGTCGAATCGCTTGGTCCGGGTTCGCACAGGCACGCACTTCCGAGATGCGGAAGCACGTGCAGCCCGAAATAACCGATTCCGATCGCCGCATAAAAGACGAACGCCGCGATTGCCTGGTGTCGCCTTGACGCCAGCCACTCGCGAGCGATGCGGAGCGTCCTAGTGGCTCGGGACGCGGCGAAAGCGGAAACACTCATCGTCTGGGCGGCAAGAACTCATCCCGTGAACTCGCCGACTGCATCTCGGCCCACCGTGACACCGGCCGTCAGAAACGGCTGCTGAACACCGCGAGGAGGTTGAGCCCCACGGGGACCGGAACGCGCTCCTCAATTGCTCGGGTCAACGGTACGCCGGTGCGGTCCCAGACCGACAGGCTCGGGCCATAAGTCTGGTCCGTGTTGGAACGCGAGAAGGCCAGCCAGGCCGGGATCGCTAACGCATTCACGTAACGCAACGTCACGATCTCGAGTCCCGCGTCCGGAGCAATCTCCCTGACGCTCCGCTTCGAATAGCGACGGTAGTGGCCGAGCTGTCGGTCCATTTTTCCGTAAAGCGCGTTGAGTGCCGGAACGTAAATGACGATTCTCCCTCCGGGTCGCAGCAGCGCCCGTAGGGACGAAAGGACCCCGACGTCATCCTCGATGTGCTCGAGAACGTTGAGCATCACGACGGATTCGAAGCGCTCCCCGAAGTCGCTCAGCTCCGTGAGGTCCCCTTGGACCACCCTCACGTTCGAGGCAGCTTCGAAGCGGCGGTGCAAAGCGTCGACGCACGTGTCCGAGCGGTCGCAGGCAACCACCTCGCGGCCCGCCGCGTACCGGGCGGTGACCGACCCGATGCCGGCGCCCAGGTCCAGCACCTTCAGGCCGAGGTGAGGCTCGATCATGTCGGCGATCCAGTTCAGGTAGTTCGGCGCGCTGTCGGCGAGCACGTCGAGGCCGTGCTCGTGAGCGCCGTTCTCGGCAGGCGCTTCGAGCGCCTTTGGATGCAGGTAGCGGGCCGCTGGCCGGCGTGCGCGGACGGGAGCGAGGTTCAAGGCGCGGGAAGCGTAGCAGCGTCGCCGGGCGCACCGGCACACAACGGATGAGCGGGCGCCACGTCCGGGCCTGGTCGCCTGAGCGCCGCCTTCGGGTAACGCTCGGCACCTGAAACCGGGTGACCGGCGGGATATTCGAGCCCGAAAGACGTCTCCCACCGGACCAGTTATCCACTGGCGGTCGTTCGTATTGGGACCGCTGCGTCGATCACCGCTGACGGCCGAAGCCGCTCTTGGCACCGACCGAAACCATCCCGATACTGTCTGGTCCTCGGATGACGGAGCCGGAACCACTGCGAGAGGGGTTGACCGCGTTCGCGGAGCAGGATCCACTCTGGGCGGCTCTCGCGCGCCCGAGCACGCGCGGCTCCGCGCGCTACCTGGAGAATCTATTCGCCACCGGACGACGCGAGGTCGACGAGGTGCTCGCTGCGCTCGCCGACCGAGGGATCGCGCTGGGGAGGGCTCGGGCGCTCGACTTCGGCTGCGGGATCGGCCGGCTGACGCGGGGCCTCGCCGAGCACTTCGCCGCCTGTGACGGCGTCGACCTATCGGCGTCGCTGATCGAACGCGCTCGGGCGCTAGGCAAAGCTGGCGGCCGCGTGCGCTTCCACCACGCGATTTGCGATGACCTGCGCCAATTCGCCGACTCGAGCTTTGACTTCATCCTCGCGCCGACCGGGCTTTGGCACGTCGCGCCAGGGTCGATCCCGGGCTATATCCGCGAGTTCGTGCGGGTGCTGCGTCCCGGGGGCGTGGCGTTCATCAATCTGCCTCACCGATTCGTCCCGGCCGAGGAGCTTCCGCGCGAGGGATGGAAGGCCACGGTAACGGCGCCGCGAGCCGTGTCGCCGGTGGGCCCGGGCGAGGTCTTTCTGCTCGAGTTGGACATCCACAACGACAGCCTGATCTCCTGGCCGAGTTCGGCACAGCTTCGAGTCGGGCAGCGCTGGCGGGGGTCCGACGGGGGCGTCGTGGCGATCGGCGCCCTCGGAGCTGCGATCCCGGAGACCGTCGATCCTGGCGGCGATTGCGAACCGCAGGTGTGGGTAGTCGCCCCGCTCGAGCCCGGCGGGTACGAACTCGAGGTTGACTTGGGCCAGCAGAAGTTTGGGTGGTTCGCCGATCGAGGCTCGCGGCCGTTGAAGCTGGCGGTCACCGTTGCCGCCGAGGAGACTGCCACCGCGACCCCTGGAGCCATCGCGGGGCAATGCGTCCTCGCCCAGAGTGAGCACTCGGGGCCGGCGTCGGCAAACGAGGCGCACGTGATGGCGTGCCAAGCGGTGGTCGCGACCGTGGAGGACGCCGGTGGCGTCGTGCTCGAGATGCTCGCGACGGACCGATCGGACCCGTCGATGCGGAGCTTCGACTACGTTCTCGCAAGCGCGCTGTCACCGGCGCGGAGGGCAGAGCCCGATCAGCGAGCGGCGATTGACGCGCGTATTCGACGGGCCCTCAGGTACACCGCCGGGTCGGCTGCTTTGTCCGCGCAACTCCGTTCTAGTCATTTACAGCCGTCGCAGCGGCGCCGGGAAGCGCTGCACCTGATGGACGAACGGGCCGACCTGGTCGGCTTTGGCCTGACCAGCGGTTTGAAAGGCCTGGCGCGGGCGAGCACGCTGGTGCGCGAAGGACTGCGCCGCGCGCTGTTCGAGGTCCTGTTTCGTCAGAGCGAGTTCAACCAAGCGACCGGCGAGCTTATTCGGGGCCACGAGGAGCAGCTGAAAGCGCTCGGCGCGACAGTCAGAGCCCAGCTCGACATCGAAGCTGGTGCGGACGAGCGGCTGGCTGCGCTAGAGCAGCGGCTTGCCCGGCTCGAGGTCGACTCCGCCCAGCTCGCGCGTGGAGCAGAACGAGATGCAGCGCGCCCAGGGCCGGCCGACCGTCACGCGCCGGACTGAGGAGCCGCATGTGGATTCTCATCGCAAGCGCGTTCCGACCGTCGGAGGAGCCGGACCACGAAGACCTCGGTGGAGCGCTGGAGATCGTCCTACGGGATCACGGGCACGAGGTGGACTCGATTCGGATCCCGTTCGATCCTGATCCGGGCGCGCTCTTGAGCCAACTCTTCGCCTTCCGGATGACGAACGTCAGCGATGTGGGGGAGCTGCTGGTGGCTACCGGCACCCCTTGCCATCTCCTGCGTCATTGGCGCAAGGTACTGTGGCTGACCGAGCACTACCCATGGCTTGACGACGAGAGCCCCGAGTGGCGCTCTCTTATGCTGGCCGACCGCACTGCCTTGGGTGAGGCGAGGGCGGCATTCGCCGCGTCCGAGCATTTGCGCGAACGGGTCGCTCGCTCCAGCCGCAGCGCCGTCGAGCTGCTCCCGCCGCCGCCGGAAGGCTCCTGGGATCGCGTCGTCGCGGCGCTGACGGCGAGCGATAGCTCCCCCGGCGGTCGATGAAGATCGCGGTCGTCAACAGCCAATTCCCGTTTGTGCGCGGGGGTGCCGAGCAGCTCGCGGAATGGCTTGTAGATCGGCTTCGTGAGCACGGCCATCGAGTCGAGATGATGCGCCTGCCGGCCTGGGTGGCTCCTCCGCAGACCGTGCTCGAGAACGCCGTCGCAGCGCACTTCACCCGGATCACCGGGGTCGACCGGGTGATCGGGCTCAAGTTTCCCTCCTATTACGTCCCCCACGAGGACAAGGTCCTGTGGGTCTTGCACCAGCATCGTCCGGCGTACGACCTCTGGCGCAGCGAGTTCCAGCAGGAGCTGCCAGACACCGTCGAGGGCCGATACGTGCGCAGAGTGATCATCGACGCGGACAATCGGCTGCTCCGTGGAGTCCGGCGGGTGTACTCGATCTCGCGGATGATCGCGCGGCGCATGAGTGCGTTCAACGGCGTCGAGCCGACCGTCCTGTACCCGCCGCTCGGCGACGAGCGGTCTTACTACTGCGAGGATGCCGGGAATTACATCTTCTTTCCCAGTCGGGTCGCTCCGATCAAGCGCCAGCATCTCGCCGTCGCGGCGATGCAATACGTGTCTTCTGATGTGCGGCTCGTCATCGCAGGCCCTGGCGACATGAAGCGGGTCTCGAAGCTGGCTGCGGACTACGGCGTAACCGGACGCGTCGAGTTGCTTTCGGGGTGGATACCTGAGCAGCGCAAGTTGCAGTTACTCGCTCGTTGCCTGGGCGTGGTGTTCCCGCCATACGATGAGGATTACGGCTACGTGACGCTCGAGGGCTTCCTGGCGTCCAAGCCAGTGATCACGTGCACGGACTCAGGAGGTCCCGTCGAGCTGGTCGAGGATGGGGTGTCAGGCTGGGTGACGGATGCCGACCCACGCGCGGTTGCCGAGGCGATCGACCGACTCGCGGCGGATCGCAATCGGGCTGCTCGGATGGGAAAGGCCGGCCAGGAGCGCGCGCGCGCGCTGGAGATCAATTGGGATCACGTCATCGAGGAGCTGACCGCGTGAAGATTGCGTGGTTCACTCCGGTGACCGGAGACACGCCGATCGTGGAATACAGCCGAGGCGTCCTCGAGACGATGGCTGAGCAGTGCGAGACGGTGCTCTGTTGTGACCGCCGACCCGAACGCTTCCCGATTGGAGTCCGCGTCGTGGATTTCAAAGCCGAACCCGACGCGATCTCGGAGCTTTCTTCCTGTGATGCCGTGTTCTACAACCTCGGCAACGATTTCCGCCGGCACGCCTGGATCTTTGAAGCTTCCGAGCGACACCCGGGGATTGTTGTTCTCCACAGCGTGACGCTTCACCGGTTCTTCCTCGACTACTACCTCCAGCACCTGCGCCGTGCTGACCTGTACGTAGGGCGGATGGCCGAGCACTACGGGATCGCGGGCCTCGCGGCTGCGCATCGTGTGCTCGGGCCTCAGTTCGATCCCAAGGGTACTCAGGTCTCCGACGACTACCTCCGTGGCTACACGTTCACCGAAGAGGCGCTGCCCGCGGCGACAGGGGTCGTGGTGCATTCGCGGTGGCACGGCGCGATCATGCGGAGGCTATGGGGCGGACCGGTGTGTGACGCCTGGCCGCCTGCACAGCGCCCGACCGCGTCATCCATCCCGACCAGAACGCAGGGAGACGATCTCGACGAAGATCGGATCACCCTTATGACGATCGGTCCCGTGGAGGCTCGCACCGGCGTCGGCGAGGTGGTCGACGCCCTCGCGGCCGATCCGGAGCTGGCCGCTCGGACGCGCTACGTGATCGCCGGCCAGGCCGATCCGACCGACGTGCACGTCCGCAGGCTGGCGGCAAGAATCGCGGGCGCGCAACTGGGCGACAGCGTGCGGATGCTCGGGCATCTGCGGCCCGTCGAGGTCGATCAATGGGCGCGAGCCGCGGACGTGTTCATCAATCTCCGGTGCCCCGACGACGAGTGCCTTGTCCTGTCGCTGATGTACGAGCTGCCATTCGGCAAGCCCGTGGTGACTAATGACGTCGGCGCGATCGCCGAGATCCCGAACCTGGCCGTCGTGAAGGTCGCCGCGGGCGACCGAGCGGCATTGCGCCGGAATCTGCGCGAACTGGTCGACAGCGTCGGGTGGCGCCAGGCCATCGGCACTGCTGGCAAACGCTTTGCAGACTGTCACGGCGCCACCGACTACGCCGGAAAGTTGCTGCGATTCGCGGAGGAACATGCAACACCGGCCGGCTTGATGCCCGCGGAAGCGGCAGGGCGAGCCGTTGCCGACCCGATCGCGGACCAGGTCGCAGCGACGTTGTCCAGCATCGGGGCGACGCTCGACTCGCCCGGAGTGGACCCGTTGATCGGAGAGGTGAGTCGCCTCTTGTGGCCGGCATCGGGGTGATCCCGGCCGCGGGGGTCCGCGCTGGGTCGCGGCCCGCTACGCTCCCGCCCGTGTCCACGCCACCCTTCGAGTCATCCATGAAGCGGGTCGCAAAGCGACTCGCCCGACCGGTGCTCTCGCCAGTCGACAGGCGAGTAGCTGACATCAACCGGCGAATCGAGCACGCCGCTGAGGCATACGCCCGCAGTGCATCCGAGACCTCTGCGTATGTCGGCGTCGAGCTGCGTCGGATCCATGACCTGCTGGCCGATTTCGAGGAGACCTCGTTCGAGGAGGTCTACAAGTCGCGGCTCGCCCAGGCTGTCGAAATGCCTCTGGAGAAGCTGGACGACGCGCTCGCCCAGGTGATCAATTACGCCAACGAGTCACGAGGGGTTCTACGCGCAGGCTGGTCTGTGGTTCAACCCGCCAGTTTCAGTCCTGCTCTGGGCAGGGAACGCGGCTGCTCTGCAGGTGACCGAGCGGATCGTCGAAGTGCCGTTTGCGATGGCGGCGCTCAGCCGGCTCGAACCAGGCGCTCGCATCCTCGACATCGGGAGCGCAGAGAGCACGTTTCCGCTCTCGGCAGCATCGCTTGGCTATCGTGTCACCGCGATCGATCAGCGGCCACTGGCCTATTCGCACCCCAATCTCGAGAGCCACGCCACGTTACTCGAGGATTGGGATGGGCCGTCCGAGCTGTTCGCGGCGCGTCTTCCTGATCTCAACGATCGAACATGTTGGTCTGGGCGCATACGGCGAGGACCCCTACGGCGATCCCGAGCATGGTGCCGGCGCAGATCTTGCCTTCCTCCAGCGCGCTCGCGACCCTCCTATCACCTGAAGGACTGCTGGTCCTCACCGTGCCCTACGGCACGCGCGATCGCACCGACCTTGAGCGGACGTACGACGAGGAATCGCTGAACACGTTGCTCGCCGAATGGGAGATTCTCGAACGTCGCATCGCGGTGCGACGCGACCCACTCGTCTGGGAAGCCGCCGATCACGTCGAGCCGGGAGCTCGTGGCGTCATGATGGTGATCGCTTCGCCAAAGCCGGACAACTGACCTGACGAGCTCGCGGGCACAGTGACCCTCCCAAGCCGGTCCGTTTGCCTTTATGCCGACGGCGCCCAGAATCCCGGACAGATCGAGCGGGGAATCGGACGCTATGTGTCCGAGCATGCCCGGGCGATCGAGGCGCGGGCCCCGTCACTTCTGCACTCCGTTCTGCTCAATCCCGGTCTGTCGGTGACGGGTAACCTCATCCCGTTACTCGGGAAGGGCCTTCTCGAGCGGAGCGACGGAACCTTACCGGCGGAGGGTCGCAACATCGGCCGCCCCCGCGTCTACCACATCATGTCGCCGTTTGAGGCCACCACGGCGATCGATGTCATGTGGCCGCTGCTGGGCGCGGGACTCGCGAATCGCCACCGTCGTGACGCTTTACGACCTGATCCCACTGATCTTCCCGGACCAGTATCTGCGCGACCCGGCCCTGCGAGCTTTCTACTCCGCTCGCGTACAGCTGATCCGTCAAGCTGACGGCGTTCTCGCATTGTCACAGCACACCGCCAAGGACGCGGTGGAGCGTCTGGAGGTGTCGCCGGACCGCGTGCACGTAATCAACGCGGGTACAAACGAGCATTTCGCCGCGATGTACCCGTCGCCGACGGCCGCCTGGGCGCATATCTCGCGCCATCTCAAAGCCGTCCGCCCGGGCTTTCTGCTGTATGTGGGAGGTGCCGACTTCCGCAAGAACATGGAGGGGATGATCGGCGGGTTCGGACGGATACCTGCCGCGCTGCGGGCCCGACACCAGCTGGTGATCGCAAACGTTCTGAATCCCGGGCAAGCCGAGTTGCTCCGTGCCGAAGCTGACCGCGCGGGGATCGAGCCGGGCGAGCTCGTCTTGACCGGGCACGTGAGCGACGCCGACTTGGGCGCCTTGTATCACGCCTGCAGCCTGTTCGTGTTCCCTTCGCTGTACGAGGGATTTGGCCTGCCGATCCTCGAAGCGATGTCGTGTGGCGCCCCGGTCGCTGCCAGCGCGGCAACGTCGGTCCCGGAGGTGCTCGGCGACCTGGAGGGAACGTTCCAGCCTCACGATCCCGAGTCGATCGCCTCGTGCCTGGCCGGGATCCTGAGCTCGCCCGAGCTGCTGGACAGGCTCAGAGCCAGATCTGCTCGCCGCGTCTCCGAGTACACGTGGACGCGCGTCGCCGAGCAGTCAATCGAGGCCTACGAGCACGTGGCAACTCGTACCGACGGCCGCCGGGTTCGACGTCCGCGGCTCGCGTTCGTGACGCCCTGGCCGCCCGAGCAGTCGAGGATCGCCGACTACAACCATCGGCTGGTCGCTGAGCTCCAGCAGCGCGTCGATGTCGACGTCGTCGTGGGTCAGCCCGGTCGATGCATACCCGGAGCCGCGGGAGCGCGGGGTCCGCTTGATCTGCTCCGGCGACTTTGAAGGGGTTCGCGATCTGCTGCAATACGACCGCATCCTCTACTGCATGGCGAGCTCAGAGCTTCATCGTCACGTCTACGAGCTGCTGAGGCGCCATACGGGGCCAGTGGTCCTCCACGACGTCCGGATGACCGGCTTCTATCACTGGTACGCGCGTGTCGAACGTCCCGAGGGGCCGGAGCTCGCGTTTGCGCAGCGTATCCGCGCGATGTACGGGGATCGCCTGCCGCCGAATGCCGCGCACGGTGCGATGCCGGTATCAGATCGGGAGGTCGCGCTCGGCGTCTACATGACGCGCGAGCTCCAGAGCTTTACCGACCGGTGCCTGGTGCACTCGCGGTTTGCCCGAGAGGTGCTCGAGCTCGAGCGCGCGCCGTCGGATCGGCGAGTGCCGGTTTCCGTGCTCCCGTTCGGAATCCCACCGGTGGCCGACGCCCGTCGCATGGACGCCGGAACGAGTCCGCTGATCGTCAGCTTCGGAGACGTGACCGAGGTCAGGGCCATGTCTACGGTGATCGACGCGTTCGCGCTGGTCGCCGCGGATTTGCCAACCGCGCGGCTTGTTATCACCGGCGATGCCGGTCAGCTGGCCGCGCGTGAGAGCTGGCATGCCGACGGTCCCGGTGGGACTCCGAACGGCCGAATCGAGCTGCTTGGCGACGTAAGTGCGGAACGCTATCGCGACCTGCTGCGGAATGCCGATCTCGCTGTCCAGCTACGACTCCTATCCGACGACCAGGCGCCGACGCTTGTGGCTGACTGCCTGGCCAATGGCCTTCCCACGATCGTGGGCGATCTCGGCTGGGCCGGGGAGTTGCCGCCCAAGGCGGCTGAGAAGGTGCCGAGCGACGTGTCGCCCAAGGAACTCAAGGATAGGATGGTCGGCCTGCTGGGCGATCGCGCTCGGCTGGCCGAGCTGAGCCACGGCGCGCTGGAGCACGCGCGTTCCATGGCTTCGATACAGTCGCGGATGCGTACCTGGACGCGCTCGGTCTGGTCTGAGCCGTGCCCGGCGGCAAGTAACAACCTGCAACCTTTGTCGCGGCTCGCTAGTCGTTAGCCCGGCGGATCTCTGAGTTGAAATGACATCGTTGAAAGAAACCCCTTCGCTGGAAGATATCCCGACCCACGATTTCGGTCACTTCCTTCATGCCCTGCGGACCCGCAGAATGAGAATGATGCCCAGCGGGGCGCGGGTGGTGCTCAGCGGGGGTGCCGCCGGCTCGGTGTACTTCGAGTGGTTTGGCGGCAATTACCCCAGCAGCGTGGAACGGCACATCGCCGTGGAGTACTTCGCGCCGGCGCCCGAGCCTCTGCCGCCGGGCGTGGAGTGGCTTCCCCGAACGCTCGGTGACCTCGCACCTGTCAAGGACGGCGAAGTCGACCTCGTGTTCGCGGGACAGGTGATCGAGCATTTGTGGCCGGACGACATCGCCGGCTTTCTGTCCGAATCGAACAGGGTGCTGCGGCCTGACGGTCATTTGGTCATTGACAGTCCGACTCGGTTCATAACTGATGCTCTGGCGTGGACCATGCCAGAGCACACGGTGGAGCTCGAGGTAGATGAGATCGTGGAGCTCCTCGAGCTGGCCGGGTTCGAGGACATCGACGTGAAGGGCGTCTGGCTCTGCTACGACCGAGAGCGGGCTGAACACATGCGTCTGGATCTCCTGGGCGGTGGAGATGAGTGGCCATGGCAGCGCCGCGTCCTGGAGGCGGAAGAGCGTCCGCGCGACTCGTTCATCTGGTGGGCCGAAGCGCGCAACGGCCAGCGTCGTGGCGACCCGGCCGCCGTGAGGCGGCGCGTACAGGCGTTCTACGACCGAGGCCGCCCCAAGTACTTCGAGCGTGTGCGTACCGAGGTCGGCCAGCCCGCCGATGACTCGCTCGGTCGCCGCTTCAGGGCGCCGCGGGGTGTTCAGGGCTTTCTGCTCCGCGGGCCTGGTTGCGCGATGCCCCCAGGTCGGCACGAAGCGGTCTTCCGGCTTGGTGCCGAGGCAGTGGAATCTTGGCTGCCTCACTCCCGTGCGATCGCCGAGATCGAGGTGACACGCGACGACGGACGTGTCGTCGCTAACTGGCCGCTCACTGCAAAGGATCTGCCGCCCGGCGGTGCGGAACGGGAGCTCACGCTCCCATTCGAGCTCCGAGACACGGCCTTCAACTCCGAGTTGCGCGTGCGCTCGATGGGAGTCGCGCCGCTCGTCGTAAGCGTGCCGGTATTGATTCACGAGGGAGTGCGAGAGCGGCCCGAAGCTGACGGCGCGACGGCTCGGCCGCGACAACGCGCAAGTGCGCGCTCGGACGGCGCTCCGAAGCGCCCGAAGTGGGCTCGGGTGGCCGGCACGGCGCCTGCTCGATCCGCGACTTGAGGGCCTTCGGAACCACACCCACTGGATCGGCCGATCGCGTCGTAGGCGACAGGATCGATGCGCGTGTCAGCGAGCTCAGCGCGCGGATCGACGGGCTCGCCGCGCTCGTCGCGCCCGCGGCGGCCGGATCGACCGAGGGTGATCGGACGACGGTGCTCCCCTACGTGCTCAGGGCGACTCGGGACCCTCACGCCGGGCAGCGCCATCCTGGTCACCGACACGCCCCGAGGAGCGGTTTCCGCCGTACTCGCACTCCTTGGCTATGACGTCGTGACCCGCTCCGCCGCCCGATGGCGGTCGAAGGGTCGCTGCAGCTGTCGTCCGTGCTAGTTCTGCTGACGACGCGAGCATCGAGGAAGCTGCTGCAGTTGTCGAGGATGGCGGCGTGATCGTGTTGATCACCCGAGATCTGGACCGCGGGAGGGTCGCGCGGTTGCTCGACGGCTGGCGAATCGACGACCAGACAGACGGCCGGCCGGAGCCCGAGAGCGGTCCCGACATTCTGCTGATCCGCGCAGTCCTCCGGCTCCCGACGAGCGATGAGCGCTGAGCCCCGGCGCTTGGGCCGACACGTGCAGGATCGAAGAGGCGAGGCTCGAGGCTCGGCGACGCGCTGATTCGTGTGGGCGCTCCGCCGGTCGGGCACTCGGAGGACCGAGAGGCGAGCGGGGCGCACGTCCCGACGCCGGGTCGCACAGCGCCGACACTCTATACCCTCCACAAGGGGCTGCCGCACTACGTATCGAGGCGCGAAGCGGTCGCTATCAGGGCCCGAGGCGAGCCACACGAAACCTGGACGACGAAGAGCCCGCCAGCGGTAGTCGAGTGAGGCACACGGGAAACCGCACGGGATAACGCAGACTGATGTTCCTCGCAGGCCTACGGATCGGCACTCGTGCTGGTGGTTGCGTCCGTCCTTCTTGGCCGGGCGATCTGCGTAGCCTGCGGCGGTGCTCAGCGGTGGGCAGGAGCACCGATGGTGGGGCTGGCATCGCTGATCGTCGTCGCCGGCGCTGCCGTCAAGCTGCCCGGCCGCGCGGCGACGGCGGCGGTCATTTGTCTGCGTGTTGGTGATCGCGGCTGCGGGCTATGTGCTTCGACGGCGACTGCTTCAAGTGCGGCCGGGGGATATCGCGATCGCTGGTGTCTGGCGTTGCTGTTCGCGTCGGTCCTGTTCCTCGCCAACGGTCGCGTCGCGCTACCGGGCGAAAGCCTCGATAACGACATGGCTCGGCATTTGGTTTGGGCCGAGGCGTTGCGCTCATCTCGGATGGCGACGCTCTGGCTAAAGCTCGCCTTTCTACCCGCCCGGGTATCCGCTTGGTCCGCACAGCGTTGTGGCCGCACTCGGCAGCCTCACGACGATCCGCCTCGACCTGGTATTCACCGGTTTGCTGCTCGCGATCGGCGTCTTGACCGCGCTCGTCGCGGCCGAATTACTGGCCGGCCGAACCTGGTGGCGGCGCGCGGTGGCCGGGCTGGTGTGCGCCTTCGCCTACCTCGTGGCGGCCTCCTACGCCGAGGGCGCCTTCAAGGAGACCTTGATGGCCGGGCTGCTGCTCGCGTTCGTGCTCCATCTGGAGCAGGTCCAGGCGCGATGGAGTGCAGTTCCCGCTGGACTGCGCTGGCGACTCTTCGTGCCGGCGGTTGTGCTTATAGCCGGCGCGGTCGGCACCTACAGCTACCTGGGAGTCATCTGGTTTGTAGCCACGATCGGGATTTGGGGCCTTGCCGAGGCTTTGCTCCATCCGACGCTCGTTCGCACCTGGATCTCGCGACGCCGTGTCTCGGCAAATGTCCGGTGGCTCTTTGGAGTCGTGCTGGGTGTGGTCGTCCTGTTGCCAGAGGTCGGGGCCGCGCTCGCATTCCGCCAATCGGCGACCGGGGCGATCGAGGGAGGCCTCGGAAACCTCGTGCAGCCCCTGCCGCTGTCCGAGTCGTTCGGCATCTGGTTCAGCGGCGAGTTCAGGATCGACCCGGCGACCAGCGTCCATGGCGAACTCTCCCTGTTCGCGCTAGCAGTGGTCGTGTTCGGGTTCGCGTGGTCGGTCTGGCACCGCAAGCTCGTGCTCCCGGCCGCCGCGTTAGGGGCTGCGGTGATCTGGTGGTACACGAACTCGAAACCCAGCTCTGCGTACGTGGCGTCCAAGGCACTCGTGATCGTCACCCCGTTATTCATTGCCCTGGGGTTGCGGGCTCTTCTAGGCCTGGCGGTGCCGCGAAGATCCCTTCGGCTCCTGGGAGCCGGGATCGCGGTCCTGTTCGCTGGGATGGCGGCATACTCGAGCCTGCTGGCGCTCGAGAACGAGCCGGTCCTAGCCCCCGAGAGCGGCGATGAGCTGGCAGTACTCGCGAGGATGGTCGGCCGGTCTCCGGTTCTCTTCCTAGGGCTCGACGAGTTCGCCACCTGGGAGCTTCGTCCGGCCGCGGTGGCCAGTCCGCCGGGATGGGGTAACTCGGTTGCTGACATCCGGGCCAACAAGCCGTACGTCTTTGCGGTTGACGCGCTTGACTTCGACTCGATTGACCCGTCCGACCTCAATAACTTCCGGTATGTGATCACGTCGAACACTTCGTACGCAAGTCAGCCGCCGGTGAACTTCCACCTAATCGCAAGAGAGCGGCTGTGGGACCTCTGGGAGCGAACGGGTCCAGTCTTAGCGCGGTGGGTGATTGACACACCGAACGCGCCGGGGGCGATTCTCGATTGCCGCACCTCGAAATTGCAGGACGCGCGAGGGACGGCTGCCGTCATGGCGCAGCCATTCGTTTTTCCCGGATTCGAGCTCAAGCCTGGCGAGTCGACTGTGCTCAGCCTTGCGATACCGCGGGGGCGATGGGAGCTCTCGCTCCAGTACACCGCCCGCCTGCCACTCGAGCTCACTGTCGATGCGCATCGCTGGACGATGCCCGCGTTCACGGGCACCCCGGGTCCATTCGTCCGTGTGGGAACGGTCACCGGACGCGGAATCGCGTCGCCGCTCAAGGTGGTTGTGAAGGAATCGCACCCGTCGTTTCTAACTGGCAGCAACCTGGTCGCGGGCGCCAGCACGGTTGCTGCGGTACGACTCCCCAACACCCGCCGACTCGTCCCGCTGCGCGATGCATGCGGGAAATATGTGGATTGGTACACGCTTTCGTTATGAGCAGCAACACGAGAGCTCGGTAGTGAGACGCCCGCGGCGGTCGCCTCGGGCCACGCCCTCGAGCCGGTCTATGTGCGACTGTCCGCTCGAGCTTGCAGATCCGGTTGACGGCGGACGAGGGGGGTCGGACCGACGCCCAGCCGTGCGGACAACTACCCTCCGGGGGATGTCGAGATCTCGTTGTGCTCTCATTACCGGCATCACGGGCCAGGATGGTTCTCATCTGGCCGAGTTCCTGCTCGACAAGGGCTATGAAGTTCACGGGATGGTGCGCCGCGCCTCGACCGAGCGCTTCGAGCGGATTGAGCACCTGCGGCACCGGATCACCTTGCATCAAGCCGACCTCCTCGACCAGCGATCGCTGGTGGACGCGATGCGCGCGGCCAAGCCGAGCGAGATCTACAACCTCGCGGCGATGTCGTTTGTCGCCGTGTCGTGGATCCAGCCGACACTCACGGCTGAGTTCACCGGGGTCGGGGTGACGCGAATGCTCGAGGCAATGCGCGAGGTCTGCCCCGAGGCGCGCTTCTACCAGGCCTCGTCCAGCGAGATGTTCGGCAAGGTGCGCCAGGTGCCCCAGAACGAGCTGACGCCCTTTTACCCGCGGTCGCCTTACGGAGTAGCCAAGGCGTATGGCCACTTCATCACGGTCAACTATCGAGAGTCCTACGACCTGCACGCCAGCAGCGGAATCTTGTTCAACCACGAGGGCCCGCGCCGCGGGCTCGAGTTCGTCACGCGCAAGATCACCTGGCACGCCGCAGCGATCGGGCTTGGGCTGATCGACACGCTCCACTTGGGCAACCTGGACGCCGAGCGGGATTGGGGTTACGCCAAGGATTACGTCGAAGCGATGTGGCTGATGCTCCAGCAGGATTCTCCAGGCGACTACGTGGTCGCCACCGGCGTGGCCCACTCGGTGCGCGAGTGCCTCGAGATCGCGTTCGATCAGGCGGGAGTCGAGATCGATGACCACGTCGTGATCGACGATTCGCTCAAGCGCCCGGCCGAGGTCGATCACCTGATCGGTGATGCCTCCAAGGCCAAGCGCGAGCTTGGCTGGGAGCCCCGGACGAGCTTCGAGGAGCTGATCCGGCTTATGGTCGACGCCGACTACGAGCTGCTCAGCGAAGGCGGTCAGGCCGCGCGTGCACAGCTCGGCCGGGCGCGATCGGAAGCCAAGCCCGCCGCCGACCAGTCGTAGGCGTGGCCGTGCGAGGCGAGCCTCGGCGCGCCCTCGTGACCGGCGTCACCGGTCAGGACGGGTCGTTCCTGGCCGAGCTGCTGCTCGAGCAGGGCTACGAGGTGACCGGGATGATCCGCGGCCCGACCAGCGAGCCGCTCGGCCTCTCCGAGCATCTCCGCGAGCGGATCGACCTGGTCCAAGGCGACCTGCTCGATCCGCCGAGCCTCCGGGGGAACGTGGCGCGCAGTGCGCCCGCACGAGCTCTACCACCTCGCGGCGCCGTCGTTCGTCCCCGACTCCTGGCGCGAACCGGCCGAGACGCTGGCTGCGATCGCCGGCGCCACCGCCACGCTGCTCACCGCTGTGCGTGACGGCGGCGAGCCCGCGCGCGTGTTCGTCGCCGCCTCGAGCGCGATGTTCGGCGCCGCCCCGGAGAGCCCTCAGCGCGAGGACACCCCGTGTCGGCCCGAGACTCCGTACGCGACTGCCAAGCTGGCCGCCCACCAACTGGTGGGACACCTGCGCGCCCACGACGGCATCTTTGCGTGCTCCGGGATCCTCTACAACCACGAGTCAGAGCGCCGACCGGAGTCGTTCGTCACCCGCAAGATCACGCGCAGCGCGGCGGCGATCAAGCTCGGCCTCGCGAAGGAGGTGGTCCTCGGCGACCTGGATGCTGTGCGTGACTGGTCATTCGCCGGCGATGTAATGGTCGGTGCGTGGCTGATGCTCCAGCAGGACCAGCCCGACGATTACGTCCTCGCCAGCGGGACCGGCCGGACGGTCCGGGAGTTCGCCGAGGTGGCCTTCGCACACGTGGGCCTTCGCGCCGAGGATTACATCCAGATCGATCCGGCGCTCCAGCGCGGACGCGAGCAGGCGGCGCCCGTCGGAGACTCCAGTCGCGCCCGAAAGCGGCTCGGCTGGCAGCCCGCGGTCTCCTTCGAGGAGCTGGTCGAGCGGATGGTGGAGGCAGATCTCCGCGCGCTCGGCGGCTGACAACTGTGGGAGTCGACGTCGACGACCCGTTCGTGCCCGAGCCCCCGAATCCCCGCCCCGCCCGAGACCGTCTCCGCGGTCATCGTCAGCTTCTCCGATCCTGCCGCCACCAGGCGCGCCGTCGACAGCCTGCTGAGCCCAGTCGAGCCCTCCGATCGAGGTACTCGTACTCGACAACCATCCGCAGCGGCTGACCGCGACCGCGATGGCGGGCTGGAGCCAGGACCCGCGCGTTCGGCTCATCCACAGCGGCCACAATCTCGGCTACACCGCGGCCTGCAACCGCGCCGCGGCCAAGGCGGCCGGCGACTGGTTGTTCTTCCTCAACCCCGACGCGCGTGCCGACTCTGACTGCCTGGCGACGCTGCTGCGCGCCGCGAATGCTCGCACCGGGGTGCTCGGCGCCCAGGTGCTGCTCCCCGACGGCCGCACCAACGCCGGCGATAATCCGCTGCACATTGACCGGGATCGCCTGGGCGGGTCGGTTCGGGGAGCCGCGCGAGCACGGGTCCGCCGCGCGCCGTGGCGAGCGGTGTCCGGTGCGGCGCTACTGGCGCGGGCGGGCACGTTATCGCGAGCTGGGCGGCGTTGTGCGAGCGGTTCTTCATGTACTAGGACGACGCCGACCTGTGCTGGCGGATGCGGCTCGCCGGTTGGGAGGTCGGGTTCTGCCCCGACGCGGTCGTCTGGCACGACTACGAGTTCGACAAGGGTGCGGAGAAGTGGTATCGGCTGGAGCGCAACCGGCTGTGGTCGGTGCTCTCGAACTACTCGCCGTTTAGCCTGATGCTGCTCGCGCCGCTGCTGCTGGGCACGGAGCTGGCCGTCGCCGCGATCGCACTGCGCGACGGCTGGGTCGGCGACCTGGTGCGGGCCTGGGGCTCGACGCTGCGCGCTGCTGCCCGAGCTGCTCCGGTGGCGCCGCCGCGTGCAGGCCAGTAGGCGCGCCCGCGACAGCGAGCTGCTGGAGTTGATGGTGGCACGGTTTGAGACCCCGCTGCTCGACAGCCCGCTGGTCCTACGGGTCAATCCCCTGATCGTCGTGTACCGAGCGGTGCTGCTGCGGATCCTGCGCGCGACCGGCCGCTGAGACGACGCAGTATGCAAGCCGATCCTGACTCTCGGGCTGCACACCGTGGTTCCCGCAACATTTTGTAGCGGCGCTTCGTTGCAGTCCACGGATATGAGTGACCGTACTCGTATCTCGCAGTCGTGCCTGCGTACAACGAGTCGGCCACGATCGTGGGCGTGATCGAGGCGCTGCGCGAGCGCGCTCCCGAGTTCGACGTCCTCGTCGTCGACGACGGCTCCACCGACGACACCGCGGCGCTGGCGAGGCTCGCCGGGGCGCGGGTGCTGCGCCTCCCGTTCAACCTCGGCATCGGCGGCGCGGTGCAGGCCGGATTCGTCTTCGCGCCGCGAGCATCGCTACGACTACATGGCCCAGGTCGATGGCGACGGCCAGCACGATCCTGCCGAGCTCGAGAAGGCTCGTCGCCGCGATGGACGATCGCGCCGATGTGGACATGGTGTGCGGCTCGCGGTTCCTGACCGACGACTATCACTATCCCGCCCCGATCAGCCGCCGGACCGGAATCCACGTGTTCGCGGCGCTGCTCTCGCGGATCGTCGACGCGTCGAGTCAGCGATCCGACCTCCGGCTTCCGCCTCTACAACCGGCGGGCGATCGAGTTGTTCGCCCGCGACTATCCGCACGACTATCCCGAGGTCGAGGCGGTCCTGATGCTCCATCATCACCGGCTCCGAATGCGTGAGGTTCCGGTGAGGATGTACACGCGCGGAGGGGGCGTCTCGTCGATCGGCACCGGCAAGTCGGCCTACTACATGGTCAAGGTCCTCCTGGCCCTGCTCGTCGGCCTGGCGCGACGCGGCCCGGTCGTCGAGCCGGGCGACCGTGCGCCGGTAGCGCGGAGCAGGGGGTCTGATGGAGCGCGCGCATCCAGCTCGTGGCCATCCTCGCCGCAGGCGTGTTGCTGCTCCTGTCCTGGAGATGGTCGCGCCGCGCGGCTGATGGAGCGCTACGCGCTGCTGTGGCTGCTTTCGTGCGTCGTGCTGCTCGCGCTCGCCAGCTGGCCCGGAGGCGCTGTCCGTGTCAGCAGAGGCGATCGGGATCTTCTATCCGCCGACCGCGCTGTTCGTCGTCGCGTTCGGCTTCGTGCTGCTCCTGCTGCTGCACTTCTCCTCCGCGGTGTCCCGGTTGTCCGACCAGACGAAGGTCCTGGCCCAGCGCCTGGCGCTGCTCGAGGAGCGCGTCCGGCACCACGAGGAGCCCGGTGCCAACGAGGACGAGACCGATGCGAGATTGGTGGTCGGCAGTGAGAGCGAACCACGGCGATTCGCCGGCGTGAGGTCGGAGCGATAACCAGAGATCTGCAAGCCGGAACGACCTCCGGAGGTCGCCTGATGCTGGGTGTCCGGGTTCTGGTCACGAATCGGGCCGCGACAAGGAATCTCGCGGCCCATGAAGAGGATCGTGCTCGACGTCCTGGCGAGCCCGAAGCGACGGCTCGCTCTCGGTTGGGGATCGACGAGGCTTCGAACGGGGAGGTGCTCGAGGGCACGCTCTCACCCGGCGACGGTCGCGGTTTCCCATTCGGGACGGCGTCCCGCGGATGGCGTCCAACCTGGAGCGCCGATGAGCAGGCCGACACCCAGACCACCTTCGGCGCCAAGTGGAGCACGATCACCGACGAGGAGCGCGAGCGCCTCGCTGAGTTCCAACATCGATGGTTCGAGCAGCGGTTCGGCTACGGCGACGAGGATGGACTGGCCCGCGAGCTCGACGGCGCCGGTGGGTGATCGACGCCGGCACCGGTCCTGGGATTCAGGCGGCCCGGCTGGCACGGTGACCGACGCCCAGGTGGTCGGCATGGACCTCAGCGAGTCGGTGGTCCGGGCGCGCCGGGCGTTCACGCCGGACCGCCCGAACCTCCACTACGTCCAGGGAGACATCCTCAATCCGCCGTTTCGTCCCGGGTCTTTCGACCTCGTGGTCGCCGACCAGGTGCTGCACCACACTCCTGACTGCCACCGCGCGTTCCACTCGATGGCTGAGCTCGTCCGGCCGGGCGGGCAGTTCGCCACCTACATCTATCGCGTCAAGCCGCTCCTGCGCGAGCTCGCCGACGAGGAGGTTCGCAAGCTGACCACGAAGCTGACGGTGGACGAGTGCATGGAATTCAGCGAGCAGGTGACCGAGCTCGGCCGCGAGCTTTCGCGTCTCAACGCCACCGTCACGCTGGAGAAGGGAATTCCGCTGCTCGGGCTCGAACCCGGGGAGCACGACGTCCAGCGCCTCGTCTACTGGACCTTCTTCAAGTGCTTCTGGAATGAGGAGCTTGGCGAAGGGGTTAGCGACCTCGTCAACTTCGACTGGTATCACCCGCCCTACGCCTCGCGTCACACCGAGAGCGAGGTGCTCGGCTGGTGCCGCGACGCCGATCTCGAGGTCGTTCACCTCGACGTGATCGAGAGCGGCATCAGCCTCCGCGCGCTCCGCCCGGGTTAGAACCTGTTGCGGTCGAGCTCCCCGCGTGCGCGACCCGCCCCGAGTGGACAGCGTGGACGCGCTGGGGCGCGAACGAGTGTCGCCAGGTTTCAGCGCAAAACGCGCGCCAGATTGCCCTGTGGTCACGCCAGCCGGGGCCCCGCAGATCCTGCTCGATCGCGTCCGCGGCGTAGATCCCGCGCGCGCGGGTGGCCGGATCGAGGAGCACCGCCGCGATCCGCTCGCGCCACGCCGGCGTTGACAGCCAACGTCGCTCCGGCGGTTCGAACGCGATCTTTTCGGCTCGGTCGAGGATCCGGTCTGGGACGAAGCCTCGCGCCGCATCCCTGAGGATCCGCTTGGTCACGCCGTCGCGGCACAGGAACTCCGGCGGCAGCGACAGCGCGAACTCCGCGATCCGCCGGTCCAGGTAGGGGAGGCGCACTTCGCGGGCATGGGCCATGCTCGAGCGATCGTCGTACCGGAGCAGCGTCGGGAGGCTGGTTACGAACGTCTCCAGGAGCAACTCCCGGCGTATCCTCGAGCCCGAGGCGAACGGCGGTGGCGGGCTCGAACTGCATCGCGTCGCCGACAGCCTCCGCGGTCACGTATGGGCTGGCAAGCCGGCGTCGGACCAGTTGAGCGACGGGCCTCGGCAGGTAAGCGCCGCCCAGCGCCCTCACCACCGCTTGGCGCGTCTGACCGCCCGCGCCCAGCGCGCGTGCCACCGCCGCTGGCCCACTGGCGACGGCCGCAATACCTGACATCCACGGATACCCACCAAACAGCTCGTCGGCCCCTTGCCCGTCCAGCAGGACGATGACGCCGGCATCACGCGCTGCGCGCATCACCCGCCATTGCGCATAGATCGACGTCGAGCCGAACGGCTCCTCCTGATCACGCACCACCGCTTCCAGGTCGTGAGCGAGATCCTCTGCGTCTGGCTCGACGGCGTGGTGCTCGCCAACCTTCGCCACGCCGGCGACCTCCTGCGCGTAAGTCCATTCATCCCGTTCGTACCCGGGGAATCGCGCGGTGAATGCGTGCCGACGATGGTCGTGGCCGAGCTCCGCGGACAACGTGACCACGGCAGACGAGTCCACGCCGCCGCTGAGCGACGTTCCGACCGGGACATCGCTGCGAAGCCGCAGGGCAATTGAGTCGATCAACAGCCTGCGCAGGTCGGTCACGGCATCCTCGTACCGCGCCGGGACCTCCACGTGGCGTGGATGCCAGTAGCGCACGACGGTGCTCCGGCCCGGACGCCAGCGGAGTGCATGCGCCGCCGGCAGCCGGCGAACGTTCGCGAAGAAGCTCCCGCTGGGCGCTCGGCATCAGATCGCGGGCGACGAACACCCGAAGCACCGACTCGTCCGGGGTGCCGATCCCGTCGACGGCTTCGATCAGCGCGCGTATATCCGACCCGAACACAAGCCGCTCACCCGTTTCGCAGTAGTACAAGGGCTTCTCGCCAAAGGGATCCGATGCCAGCGTCAGTGAACGTTCCTGCTCGTCCCAGACCGCAAGGGCGAACATTCCATTGAGGCGATCGAGCGCTGCCTGTCCCCACTCGTGCCACGCATGCAGCAGCACCTCTCCATCGCCTTCAGTGAAGAAGCGGTGGCCGACGGTCTGGAGCTCGTCCCGGAGCTCACGGTAGTTGTAGATCTCGCCGTTGAATACGAGGTGCAGCCGCCCGTAGTGGAGCGGCTGATTCGAACGGGGGTCGAGGTCGATGACCGCGAGGCGCCGGAACGCCAGGCCGGCGACTCCGTCTGTCCAGATGCCCTGATCGTCGGGCCCCCGGTGAGCCATTGCGCTCGCCATCCGGGCGAGCACGTCCAGCTCGGGGGCCGGTGACCCGACGATGCCGGAGCTATCCCGCACATGCGCCTAGTGTGGCGGATATGCGCGCTGACTCGCGTGGAGCGGTGCGCCGACGGACCGGTGCGGCACGGTACCACGGGCGCGGACCGCGTCCCCGCTGACGTTAGGGCGCATGCGGATCTTGCACACGCCGACCAACGTGGCGGCCACCCGATCGGGCTCTCGCGTGCCGAGCGGGACTCGGCCTCGAGAGCGAGGTGGTCATTTTTGAGCCCGACCCGTTCGGATTCGAGGTCGATCGATCGTTCGCGCGATCGGGTCAGCCGCCGTGGCGTTCGATCCCTGTGCGACTGCGCTTTCTGGCGAGTGCGCTCCGCTCGTTCGATTGTTCCATTTCACTTTGGCAGCGCGATCCGCCCCGTGTGGGGGTTTCCGATCGCGTTCGACGAGCTGCCGTTGCTCCGGCGCATGGGCAAGATCGTGATCGCGACGTTTCAGGGCGACGACGCGCGCCCGCCGGGGCGCTGGCAGGACCAGCCCGACGCCGAGCACTGGCGCGGCGTCGAGCGGCGTCGCCGGCATGCGCGCAGCCGCATGCTGCGCTACGCGAACCGCGTGCTGTATCTCAACCCCGATTTGGGAGAGTGGCTGCCAGGGGCGGCGTTCTGTCCCTACGCCAGCCTTGATGCGAGGAGCGTGGAGCCAGTTCCCCCGCGTACCGACGGCGAGCTGGTGGTCGCCCATGCACCGTCGCACCGAAAGGTCAAGGCACCGACATCGTGCTCGCCGCCTTTGAGGAGTTGCGCGCATCGGGACTGCCGCTGCGTCTCGACCTGGTCGAGGGGGTGACTACGTTCCGAGGTGCTCGCGAGGTGCGCCCGAGCGGATATCGCCGTGGACCAGCTTCACGTCGGATGGTACGGAGGATTTGACGTCGAGGCGATGGCGCTCGGAAAGCCAGTGTTATGTCATATCGACGAATCGCGACGGGCGACAACCCCTTCGAGGACGAGTTGCCGGTGGTGCGCACTGGTCCCGCCACGTTGGTCAATGACCTCCGGTCCCTGCTCACCGATCCCGGCCGGCGTGCGAGCACCGGAGCCGCGGGACGCCGCTTCGTCGAGCGCCACCACGACCCACGCCGGATCGCCCGCTCGGTCCTCGACGGGCTCATCTCGATCGCGTGCTGCCGACATGGTGCGATCGCCGTCGGCGCTGCTAGGCGGCTTCGTGCTCGGGCGACCATCATTTGTCGGCTGCGGACGGGGCGGTCGTGGTGACAGGCCGATGTCACCCGGCCGCCGCTCGCGTCCGTGGATGTCATCTTCTGCGACGGGGTGTTGCATGCATCACACGGACTCGACGCGCGGTGCGCTCGCCTCGCCCGTTGCTGAGACCGGACGGTCGGCTTCTGTTCTAGCAGATGCATCACTCGAACTACGACTGCTGCGCGCTGACGAACGCCCCGCCGCCGAGGTCGACGTGATCACGTCCGGGCCGCCGAGATCAACCTGAGGATGGCGACGGGATCCGGTCGAGGGACGAGAGTCGCGTCTCAGCGTCAGGCGCAGACCAAGCTATGCCGTCGGGTGGAAGTGGCTCGCACAAATCACGGACCGGGTCACGCAGCACGTGCTTGGTCCGCGGCGGTTGGTATAGTCGGCGCACTGTCGCCGCTGCCGGCGGCCGGTCTGAGTGCGGCCGGAGGAGCCGGCGGAGGCGACACGCGACGAGGCCACTGAAGCTCGTTTCGTACCTCCGAGCAATCCGGCTGGGTCGTGGCACGCCCGCTACTCCGGCGAAGCACGGCCGTTAACCTGACCGAACGTTGATCACAACCTCGCCCGAAATGGATCTCACAGGCGCACGCATTCTCGTCATCGGAGGGGCCGGCTTCGTCGGCTCGCACATCGTCGATCAGCTCACGCTCGAGCCGGTCGGCGAGATCGTCGTCCTCGACAACTTCATTCGCGGCACCCGCGCGAACCTGGAGTCGGCGCTCAAGGACGATCGCGTGACGCTCGTCGAGGGCAGCGTGCTCGACCTCGAGCTGCTCGACCGAGCTGATGCAGGGAACCGACTACGTGTTCCACCTCGCGGCGCTGTGGCTGTTCGAGTGCGTGCACGAGCCTCGCGCGGCGATCGAGGTCAACGCGGTCGGGACGTTCAACGTGATCGAGGCGGCGCAGCGGGCCGGCGTCAAGAAGGTCGTGTACTCGTCGTCGGCGTCCGTGTACGGCGACGCCGTCGTGACGCCGATGACCGAGGAGCACCCGTTCAACAACCGCACGATGTACGGCGCGACGAAGATCGCGGGCGAGCAGTTCTTCCGCGCCTTCTACGAGCAGCACGGCCTCGACTACGTCGGGCTGCGCTACATGAACATCTACGGGCCGCGGATGGACTACAAGGGCACCTACGTGAGCGTGATCATGAAGGTGCTCGACCGGATCGACGCGGGCGAGCCGCCGGTGATCTATCGGCGACGGGTCGCAGGCGTACGACTTCATCCACGTCGTCGACGTCGCCCGCGCGAACGTGCTCGCGCTCAAGGCGACGCGACCGACACGTTCTTCAACGTCGGCACGGGCGTCAAGACGACGATCAGCGAGTTGGTCGAGTCGCTGCTGACGCGAGTCCGGGTCCGATCTCGAGCCCGACTACCGGCCCGACGCGCAGATGTTCGTGACCCACCGCGTGGGCAGCACCGAGCTGGCTGAGCAGCTGCTCGGGTTCCGCGCCGAGCTGCCGTTGGACGAAGGTCTGCGCTCCGTCGTGGAGTGGCGGGGTAGCGACCAGCGGGCGGCGCTGAAGCAGAGCGGCTAGCGCGGTGGAGCGGGCGATGCAGACCCGGACGGCCGCTGACCTCACCCAGGCGATCGAGATCCCGATCACCAAGCCGGTGTTCGGCGAGGAGGAGCTGGCCGCGCTCAGGCGCCGCTCGAGTCGGGCTGGGTCGTGCAGGGCCCGCGCGTGGCCGAGTTCGAGCGAGCGCTTCGCCGACTTCATCGGATGCGCCCCACGCGGTCGCCACGAGCTCGTGCACGACCGCGCTGCACCTCGCGGTCGCCGCGCTCGATCTCGAGGCCCGGCGACGAGGTGATCGTGCCCGCGTTCACCTGGGTCTCGACGGCGAACGTCGTCGAGTACATGGGCGCGACGCCGGTGTTCTGCGACGTCGATCTCGCCACGTTCAACATCGATCCCGCGCGATCGAGCCGCGGATCACCAAGCGGACCGTCGGGATGATCCCCGTCCATCTGTTCGGGCTGTGCGCGGACATGGACTCGATCGGTGACGTCGCCCGCGAGTACGGGCTGTGGCTTGTCGAGGATGCGGCCTGCGCGCTTCGGCGCGTGGCAGCGGCGGCCGCCACGCCGGCACGATCGGCGACGCCGGCTGCTTCAGCTTCCACCCCGCGCAAATCGATCACGACCGGCGAGGGCGGGATGCTGACCACCGGCGACGACGACATCGACCACGGCTCGCGCGCACGCTGCGCGACCACGGCGCGTCGCGCTCGGACCGCGACCGTCACGACGCGCCCGAGCGCGTTCGTCCTCGCCGACTACGAGCACCTCGGCTACAACTACCGGCTCACCGATATCCAGGGCGCGCTCGGCTGCGCGCAGATGGATCGCGCCGATTGGATCCTCGGCCGGCGCGGGGAAATCGCGGCTCGCTACGACGAACTGCTCGCCGACCTCGAATGGCTGACGACGCCGCGGGTGCCGGCCGGCGACGTCCACGGCTACCAGGCGTACGTGTGCCTGTTCGCGCCCGAGGCGCCGTCGCTCGACAACGTCGAGGACCTGCACCGACGCCGCAACCAGCTCATGCGCCGCCTCGAGCAGGCCGGCGTCGCCACCCGGCAGGGGACCCACGCCCCGATCGCCCTGGGCTACTACCGGCGCAAGTACGACCTCCGGATCGAGGACTACCCCAACGCGTATATGGCCGACCGGCTCACGCTCACCCTGCCGCTGTATCCGCAGATGACCGACGTAGAGCAGGACCGGGTGGTCGACGAGCTGCGCCGGTGCGCTAGGGACGTCTAGCGGTGTGCGGCATAGCCGGGGTTTTCGAGCGGGCGGGCGCCCCCGTGCCGCGGGAGGTGCTCGTCGCGATGGAGGAGGCGATCGCCCATCGCGGCCCTGACGGCCGCGGCCATCACCTCGACGAGGGCGATCGGGCTCGGTCAACCGCCGGCTGGCGATCATCGACCTCGCCGGCCGGCGCACCAGCCGATGGTCGAACGAGCGCGGCGACTCGTCATCACCTACAACGGCGAGATCTACAACTTCGGCGAGTTGCGCGCGCGAGCTCGAGGCCTGCGGCCACCGCTTCCGCTCCGACACCGACACCGAGGTCGCGCTTCACGCCTACGAGGAGTGGGGCCCGGCGGCGGTCGAGCGGTTCAACGGCATGTTCGGCTTGGCGATCTGGAACGCCCGCGAGCGCACGTTGTTCCTCGCCCGTGACCGCTACGGGATCAAGCCCGCTGTACTACGCGCAGGTCGGGTCGACGTTCCTATTCGGGTCTGAGATCAAGGCGATGCTCCAGCACCCAGCCCTCGAGGTCCGCGTGAGCCTCCCGCACGTGCTCGAGTACTTCACGTTCCAGAACATCTTCACGGACGGGACGCTGTTCGAAGGCGTCAGGCTGCTCCCGCCCGGCCATCATATGACGATCGCCGCGAACGGCGCGCAGCTCGCGCCCCCGTCGCTACTGGGATTTCAACTTTCGCGAGGGAGCGACCACGGCATCCGACGAGGAGCTCGTCGAGGAACTCGACCGCCTGTTCCGCCAGGCCGTCCAGCGCCAGCTCGTCGCTGACGTGCCCGTCGGCGCGCATCTCAGCGGCGGCATGGACTCGGGGAGCATCACCGCGGTCGCCGCCCAGCTCGCTCCCGTATCTGACGACGTTCACGGTCGGCTTCGACATGACCTCGCGCATGGGCCTCGAGCTCGGCTGTCGACGAGCGGACCAAGGCCGAGGCGATGTCGTACCAGTTCAAGACCGAGCACTACGAGGCGGTGCTCAAGGCCGGCGACATGGAGCGCTGCCTGCCCGACGCTCGTCTGGCACCTCGAGGATCTCCGCGTCGGCCAGAGCTACCCGAACTACTACGTGGCGCGACTGGCGAGCAAGTTCGTCAAGGTCGTGCTCGCCGGGTCCGGCGGCGACGAGCTGTTCGCCGGCTACCCGTGGCGCTACTACCGAGCAGTCGTCAACGAAGACTTCGACCACTACGTCGAGAAGTACTACCGCTTCTGGCACCGGCTGCTCCCGAACCGGCACATGCCGGAGCTGTTCGTGCCCGACGTGTGGCGCGAGGTCAGCGACGTGCGCACGATCGACATCTTCCGGGATGCCTGTTCCCGACACCGAGTCCTCCGCAGTCGCCCGAGGACTACGTCAACCACTCGCTGTATCTGGAGGCGAAGACGTTTCTGCACGGCCTGCTCGTCGTCGAGGACAAGCTGAGCATGGCCCACAGCCTTGAGACCCGCGTGCCGTTCCTCGACAACGACCTCGTCGATTTCGCGCAGCGACTGCCGGTTCGGCTCAAGCTGAGCGACCTCGAGCGACGTCGTCGAGCTCGACGAGAACGAGCCGGGGCCCAAGACCGAGCGCTACTTCCAGACAGACGCGCGACGGCAAGCTGCTGCTGCGGCGGATCATGCAGAGCGCTACGTTCCGGCGTCGATCACCGACCAGGTCAAGCAGGGCTTCTCGGGACCGGACTCCAGCTGGTTCCGCGGCGACAGCCTCAACTATGTCCACGACCTCCTGTTTGATCCGCAGGCGAGCATCTACAGCTTCTTCCAGCCTCGCACGGTGCAGGGCCTTATCAACGACCACCTAGAAGGACGCGCGAACCGGCGCCTATTGTTGTGGTCGCTGATCAGCTTCGAGCAGTGGTGCCGGACATTCCTGAACGGAGAGCGGCCGTGATTGGGTCTTTTCGCGCCATCTTCAAGGACATCGTGATCTACGGGAGCGGCGACGCGCTGGCGCGCGCCTCGGGCCTTCTGACGCTCCCGATCTACACCCGGCTGCTCACCACCCGTGCGTACGGAGTGCTCGGCTTTGTTCTGAGCGCCCAGGCCCTTTTCATCTCGCTGCTGGCGGTAGGGAGCGATGCCGCCTATGCCCGCTTTTACTTCGCCGAGGATTCCGTCGAAAGACGCCGGCTGGTGACCTCGACCTGGTTCGCGTTCCTGACCGTGTGGGGCTGCGCGCTGACCGCGATCGTGATCCCGTTCAGCGGGGTCCTGTCCAAGGGGGCGTTCGGCACCACGCACTACCAGCTGTTGGTCACGCTCGCGCTGATCAGCACGCCGGTGACGCTAATGAACAATATGTTCGGGCAGGTGCTCCGCAACGATTCCGGGCCAAGCTGTTCACGGTCCTCAACGCGGCCACGGTCCTGCTCACGGCGGCGTGTGGGATCGGGGCCGTCGTGCTCGGATTCGGCGTGACCGGGATAATCGGCGGGATGCTGGTCGCCGGACTCGTGCTGATGCCGGTGCGGATCTGGACCGCGCGTCACATGCTCGGACGTCACATGTCGCGGACATTGCTTGAGCAGCTGGTGCGGTTCGGCGCGCCGCTGCTGCCCGCCTCGCTGGCGTTTTGGGTGTTCGAGTTGTCTGATCGGATCGTCCTCGGCAAGCTGTCCTCGCTGTCCGAGGTCGCCCTGTACACGGTGGGGATCGCGGTCACTAGCGGCCTCGCCCTGCTCGTAGGCGCTGTCGGGCAGGCGTGGTCGCCGCACTCGCTGCACGTATACGTGCATCGGCCAGATGAGGCACCGGCCTACTTCGGCCAGATGTTCACGTACATCTTGGTCGGGTTCGGGCTCGTGTCGGTGGTCATCACGACGTTCGCGCCCGAATTGGTCACGCTCCTCGCGTCGCATCGCTACCACCGCGCCGCCGAGGCGGTGGCCCCGCTGGCGCTCAGCTTCGTGGCGTACGCGTCTGTTCAGGTCACCGCGATCGGCATGACGATCACTAAGAAGACGCAGTACGTGCTCGTGTTCGCGTGGGTGGCGGCGATCCTCAACCTGGTCCTGAACCTCGCGTTCGTGCCCGCGGACGGCATGCTCGCCTCGGCTTGGGCCACGTTCGCCTCGTACTTGTGCCTGACGCTCGGCTACCTCGTCGTGTCCCAGCGGCTGTGGCCGGTGGCCTACGAGCGCGGCCGAGCGTTCACGGCAATCGGGCTGACCGCGGTGTTCACGCTCGCTGCAATGATCCTGCCGGATCACCCGCTCGGCCTCATGGTGCCGCTCAAGATCGCCTATTGCGCCCTGTACGCGGCGCTGCTGGTGATACTGCGAGCGGTCGATGCTCGCGAGTTCGGAGCGGTGGTGGAGACACTCGGCGAGTCACGGTTGTCTCGCGCGCTCGGCCGCCGCTTCGTTACCCGGACCGCGGACCGAACGTGAGGGTCCTAGTCACCGGCGTCAGCGGGTTCATCGGGTCGCGCCTGGTGCAAGCACTCGCGGCCGACCACGACGTGCTCGGGGTGGTCCGCCGGCGACCTCCCCCCGAGATCGCCTCTTTGGCCGAGTGCGTCGAGCACGATCTTTCCACCCCGCTAGCGGCCGGAATCCTGCCCGCGGGGGTCGATGCCGTGGTCCACCTTGCCCAGTCGAACCGCTACCGCGACTTCCCGGGTGGGGCGACTGACATCTTCGCGATCAACGTCCGAGCGACGTTCGAGCTGCTTGAGTACGCGCGCGCCGCGGGGGCGCGCCGGTTCGTGTTTGCTTCTACCGGCGGCGTCTACGGCTACAACTACGAGCTGGTCGTCGAGACGCATCCGGTCAGCCCGCTGAACTTCTACCTGAGCTCGAAGTACGCGGCGGAGTTAATGATCGCGAACTATGGCGCGCTCCTCGAGACAGTCGTCGTGCGTCCGTTCTTTGTCTACGGACCCTGCCAGACGCGGATGCTGGTGCCGACGCTTGTGGATAAGGTTGCGACGGGAACCACGATCGAGATCGACGGGAACCCGGGGATGACGATTAACCCCATCTACGTCGACGACGCAGTGGCCGCGATAGCGCGCGCGCTGTCCTCGCACGGGTCAGGGGTGTTTAACCTGGCCGGCGACGAATCGGTGACGATCACCGCACTCGTGGAGCTAGTTGGCGAGCTGTCCGGCATCGAGCCGACCATCCAGCATCGGGACAACGATCCGGGGGGCGATCTGCTCGGCGACAACCGGCGGATGAAGGAAGTTCTGGGGGTCACGCCCCAGACATCCCTGAGGGAAGGCCTCCGCAGGGTGATCAGCAGCCACCGAGAAACCACCGGACGGGCGTGACGCCGCTCCGGGTGGCTGCACTGCCGACGCCGTCGACGGAGACCGAGCGGTGAGCGTGCGCGTCGCTACGTCGAACGGTGGCGCGACCCGGTCCGCCTGGCCGCTCGGGTTAAGGCGACTATGGAGCGGCGCGGGTGGGCATGCCGACGCGCTCGAGCAACCCCTCGAAGAACTCGCCGATCGCCGCGTACGAGTGGTGGCGCTCGACGTATTCGCGACCCGCCGCGCCTAGACGCCGCCGCCGGTCAGGATCTTCGACGAGGGCGCGCAGCGCGTCCTTTAGGGTCTCCGGGTGCGGCGCTGACAATCGGGCACTCGTCAAGGAACGAATATGCCCCGTAAAGAGCCCTGTAATCCGGGCGGAGGTAGCAGATGACCGGCTTGCCCATACTCATGCTCTCGACCGAGAACAGGTCGTAGTAGCCCATCACGAGGCCCGATACAACGATGTCCGAGGCAGTCATCTTCGCGCGGATCTCCTGGTTGGGCATCCTTTCGCAGATCACCAACTCGATCGGCACGCCTTCCGCCTCCAGCTCGGAGCAGGCACGCTCGAGAAACGCGGTCCCCTTGATGTGGCGGTGGTTGGGCGCATGGAGCACCCGGACACGATTGGCTGGGCTCCTAGGTGCGGAGGATTCGATCGTCGGCGGGGTCGCCTGGGGCTCCCGGTCAGATCCGCGGGAACTCCATTCATCGATGTCGATGGCAGCCGGAGACGCGAGTGCGACATCGAAGCGCGGAACGAAGTCCACCAACATGCCGCCGCAAACGATCAGCGATGCCCAGCGAGTGTAATGCTTGACCCAGCGTCGGATCGTTGGCTCTCGCGCTGCTGTACCGGGGTAATCCTGGACGAACGCAGCTCGCTCCAATCCGTCGCGAATGCCGTCGAGCACGATGACGTCGCCGCCGTACGGAATACCAATCACGCGCACACGCGCGAGCCGTAAAAGCGGGAACTCAACTCGCCGCAGCGGCGTGTGGCGCAGAAAGCCACCGTCGAAATCGAGCACGAGCACATCGAAGCGCCGCAGGGCCCAGATCGAGCACAAGTACCCTTGCAGCAAACCGAGTAGCGGCGGAATGCGAGCCAGTTGCGGAAACATTGTCGACGGCATGTGATCGAAGTCCGACGCCTCATTGATCACGTAGACGCCGTAGACGCACGACGACGCGTCATAGCCGACCTCTCGGAGAGCGTGCGACCAATACTTGACGTTGATGAGCGGTGTAATTCCGAAGACCACTCGCGGGCGCACCACCCGCCGGCCCCGGCGTACGAGCGCGATTACCACCGCGGTCACCAGGTATGGCACTGCCAGGAGCGCGTGACCGATCAGCAACAAGACGCGGCGAATGCATCGCCGGAGGATGCCGCTCACCGTTAACTCCTCTGATCAGATGACATCAGCCGAGCAGCATGCGTGCCCGCTCGAGCCGGGTATTTGCGTTCGCGTGATTGAGGTCGCACCGAACTCAGCTATCGACTCGTTGAAGCTCATGCAATCGTCTACGCTCATCCTGGCCATTCGCTCGCGCGTCCACTCGTCGATGACTCGCGCAGTGGTGTCGTTGGCACCCACGTAGATGGCGAGCGACGCGCCCGGCCTAGCAGGCGCGCCAGAGTGTAGAGGCAACGCTCGGCATAGGGAGTCTGGTGGATCGCGGGATCGCCCGAGATGAAGGCGATCGGACCGGACCGCAGAGGCGCGGCGGAGGCCGGTCGAGACGTAACGCCAAGACCGCTCGTGCCGCCTGGCCGAGCCCGCGCCGACTACGCCTGCATGGCGCTTCTGGATGCCGTGCGCATCGTCGGAGCGGGTCGGGCGATCGCGACGTGGGCGATGCCCACGCTTGAGCCCTCCGCGGAGCGCCGCGCCGGCGGCAGCCGCCGTGGGCTTCCACATGTTCGGCCACCGGCGAGCCCCAGCGCCGCCGCGTCTTCTTGGCCCCCCATCGAGGATGGCTTGCGCGATGCCATGGCGGGAAAGCGCTGTCACGCCGCGGCCACGACCGCAGAGCGGCTTGCGGCAGCCCGGCCGCTACGGGCGTCCAGACGACCCCGGAGAGCGAGCAGGTAGTCTCTGGGCTCGATGACCCCTACGGGACAATTCGCGGTGCCGCCTAGGTCATGATCGCCGCTTACGGACACGAATCGACCGCGCCCGGCGCGGTCTCGACGTCGCCCAACGGGCGATCCGATGACGTCTTCACGCCGCTCGTGTTTCTCGGCGCATCGACTGCTCTCTCTGAGATCGGACCACTGATCGCCGCCGTCAATTCGAGTCGCCAGAGTCCATATCGCGTGGTCGCGGTTCTCGACGATGATCGCGAGTTGCACGGCACTGTGTTGGATGGCGTGCCCGTCGCCGGGGAGCTCGCGCGCGCGGCAGACTACACCGACGCAGAGTTCGTCTTCGGGATCGGTTCGTTCCGAACTCGAATGGTGCGTCAGGTGATTCTCGATCTACTAGGGGTCCCCGATGAGCGGTTCGCGACGCTCGTCCATCCGGCGGCAATCATCTATCCGCGCGTGAGTATCGGCCATGGATCGGTTGTACATGCGGGTGTGGTGATCGGCAACGATGCGGTCCTGGACCCTTTTACGATTGTCACGTTCAACTCCGTGATCGGTCCGCATGCGCACATTGGCCGCTGTGCAATGATCACTTCGATGGTCACGATACTGAGCCGAGTGCAGATTGGCGCGTCGGCATTCATCGGAGCCGGAAGCTGCATCGCCGAGGACGTGAAGATCGGTGCCGGCGCAATGCTCGGCATGGCGACCGTGGCCGCGCGTGATATCGAGCCCGGGGCCTATGCACTTGGCAATCCCGCGCGCACGCTCTATAAGGTGGATGTACCCGAGCGCTTGCAGGAGTTAGCGCCCATCCGGCGCCCACCGTTCTCACCTCCAAGGAGACCTGACAGGTGATTTCTAAGGCGCGCGCGCTCGAGTTGATGCAGGAATCCGCGACCGATCTCCGTCGCTCGGGGATGATCGACCACGACCTCACCGTCGGCAGTGAAACGCCATTGCTGGGAGCGGACTCGCAACTCGATTCCATGGGCTTTGTCACGTTCATCACGGACCTCGAGGATCGACTCACGCGCGAGACCGGCACCGATGTCCAGCTCGTGCTCGACGACGTCCACGACTTCAACGCCGACCAGCCGTATCTCTCCGGCGGGACGTTGGCACGCTACCTCGGGAGGATCACAGGTGGCGACGGCGCCGCCACCAGGTGACGACCGCCCGGTGATGCTCATCACTGGAAGCGGGCGTGGCATCGGCCGCGGCATGGCCGAGTACTTTCTCGGAGCGGGGTACAGGGTGGTTGGATGTAGCCGCGGAGAGTCGCCTTGGTCCGCTGACGGCTACGAGCACACGGTTGTCGACGTGGGAAACGAAGCTCAGGTAGCCGAGTGGATCCGAGGCGTACGTCGACGCCACGGTCGGATTGACGTCGCCGTCTGCAATGCCGGCCTCGCGCCGGCGGCACACCTGCTCGCAGCGACGTCGGGCGGAGTACTTGAACCGGTGCTGCAAACCAACGTTGCGGGGACGTTCTACGTGTGCCGAGAGGTCTCGAAGGTCATGATGATGCGTCGGGCCGGTCGGATCGTGACCCTGTCCTCCATGGCGGTTGGGCTACATCAGGAAGGGACGTCCGCGTATTCCGCGTCCAAGAGCGCGATCGTGGAGATGACTAAGATCCTGGCGAAGGAGGTGGCGTCCGCAGGCGTCACCTGCAATGTCGTTGCGCCATCGATGCTGATGACGGATGCCGTGCAGGCGTTGGGCGCGCCGGTGATCGCGGAAGCGCTCGAGCGTCTCACCATCAAGCGTGAAGTCACGATCCCAGAGCTGTGCAACGTTGTGGAGTTCTTCGCTGCACCGGCGAGCGCATGTATCACGGGACAGGTCGTCCATATGGGGCTCGTGTGCTGACCGAGCCGCTGACTGCGACCTGGGGCCCGTTCGGAGTGACGACCGTTGAGACGAGCGATGGTTGGCGGGAGAACTGCTACGTGCTGAAGCACCTCGACAGCCGCGAGACAGCGGTGATCGATCCCGGCGATGATGCGGACCGAATCATAGATGCCGCCATGGCTGACGGTGCTGTGGTTCGTCATCTGCTGCTGACGCATGGTCATCACGATCACGTAGGGGCCGCTGCTGCGGTTGCGCGTCGGTTCGGGCTCGCGTGTCGTCTGCACGCCGATGACGAGCGATTGCTACGCCACGCGCCGATGTACGCGCTGGCGTTCGCGCGGCGTCGCATAGATCCACCGCGGCCAGCAGATGCCTTTCGCGATGGCCCAGAGCTCACGCTCGGCGGCATGCCAATTGGTGTGGTGCACACGCCGGGTCATACGCCGGGGAGCGTGTGTTACGTGGCGGGAAACCTCGTGTTCACCGGGGACACGCTCCTCGCCGAGCACGTCGGTCGCACCGACTTGCCGGGCGGCGATTGGGATTTGCTCGCCGGGAGCGTCACGAGGCTGGTTGCGGGGCTGCCCGCGGAGACAGTGGTCCTGCCCGGTCACGGTCGGCGATGGACGATCCGCGAGGCGCGCGCCTGGTGGCCGGACGCCGCCTCGCGGCGCCCGGTGTATCGCGGCGATGGCGAAGCCGGTGGGATCACACAGGAAGCGTCCCGAGCAGGTCAGGCATGAGCGCCGAGAACAAAGGGAGCGCTCGGGGCGTCGGGATACTCGGCGTGGGACGCTATGTCCCGTCGAAGCTGGTTGCGAACGAGCAGGTCCAGGAGTGGACGGACACACGAGCCGCCGACATTGTCGCGAAGACGGGCATCGTCTCTCGCTTCGTGGTTGAGGATCACGAGACTGCATCCGGAATGTCCGCCGCGGCCTCGCGCGAGGCGATCGAGATGGCGGGTATCTCAGCGGACGATCTCGACCTGATCGTCGGGTGCACCTTCTCCGGCGACTACGTCTATCCGGCCATGGCGTGCAAGGTCCAGGACCTGATTGGAGCGCGGAACGCTGGCGCGTTCGACGTCATGGCGAACTGCACTGGCTTTCAGATTGGGCTTTCCATTGCGGGGGACCGGATGAACTCCGATCCGAGCGTGCGCCACACGCTGGTCGTGGGCACCGCGCTGCAATCTCGCTATATCGATTGGACCGATCCGGAGACAGCGTTCTATTTTGGCGACGGTTCCGGCGCTGCGGTCCTCGGTCCCGTGCCGGCGGGCTACGGCATCCTCGCGAGTGAGTTGTTCACCAACAGCAAGGTCTTCGAGGCCGTCCGACTGAGGGGCGGCGGCTCGAGCCACCCGTTGCGCCCGGAGAACGTAAGTCAGGGGCTACAGTACTACGAGATGAATGGGCTGGAGGTGTGGAAACAAGTCGTGCGCTATCAACCCACCGTAGTCCGCAAGGTCCTCGAGAAGATCGGCAAGACCGTCGAGGACGTGGACTTTTTCATCTTCCATCAAGCCAACCTGCGCTTGATCGAGTATCTGATGGCCAAGATGAAACAGCCGATGTCGAAGACGCACACGAACGTGGCCGAGATCGGTAACACGGCGGACGCATCGCTCGCGATTGCACTCTGCGACGCCGTACGCGCGGGCAAGATCCAGCGCGATGCGCTGGTCGTCATTTCTGGCGTTGCCGCCGGGTTCACCTTCGGCGCTACCGCGTTGCGCTGGTACTAGCGTGCCCTATTCGCCGGAAGCACGCGCGGCGCGACTGTCTCGCTTCGAAGACATCGCTGTGGGCGACGAGGCCGAACTGTCTCACGTGCTCAGTGAGGATGACGTACGTGTATTCGCCGAGCTCACGGGCGACTACAACCCCCTGCACGTCAATCGCGACTTTGCGCGCCGGACGCTCTATCGGAAGCCGGTTGTGCACGGGATGCTCTCGGCTTCGTTCATCTCGACGATGATCGGGATGTTGCTTCCGGGCGAGGGAGCACTGTGGACGAGTCAAACGCTCGAGTTCCTCCGCCCCGCCTTTCCGGGCGACGAATTGCGCGTGCACGCGTCAGTTCGTCAGAAGTCGGTGGCGACGCGCATCCTCGTCTTGAGCACGGTCGTCGAGAACCAGCGCGGCGAGCGGATCATCGCCGGCGAGGCCAGCGTGCGGATGCTCGATGCCGATGACATCGGCGCGACGCGGGTCGCTGCGGGCGGGGTTACGAATCGCCTGCCTGAGCCTGCGGTCGCGCCCGCCGGGACCGCGGTCTCCGCGTCGAAGAGCGCCGCGCCCGAGGACGATGGTCGAGCGGTCGCGCTGATCACGGGGGGCAGCCGCGGCATCGGCGCTGCGACGTCGCTGCGGCTGGCGCGCGAAGGCTTTGCAGTCGCAGTCAACTATGCAACGAACGCGGTCGCCGCCGGGGAGGTGGTGTCGGCCATCGAGCAGACCGGAGGAGGGCGGCGGCCATCAGCGGCGACGTTTCCGATCCCGCGCAAGTGAAGGCGCTGATGGCGGAGGTCGCCGAGCGGCTCGGACCAGTGCGCTACCTCGTGCACTGTGCCGCGGTCGGGAGTGCGATCAAGCCATTCGCCGATCTGCCATGGGACGCGTTCCAGCGGCAGCTGGACGTCCAGGTGCGCGGCGCCTACAACTGTCTGCGATTCGCGCTACCGGAGATGGTTGCCGCCGGCGACGGCGCCGTGGTCCTCCTGGGCTCGATCGCCACCGACGACACTCCCCCGGCAGACCAAAGTGATTACGTGGTGGCGAAAGCGGCTCTGTCCGCAATGGCCCGCGCCCTTGCGGTCGAGTACGGGCCGCGCGGCGTGCGGGTCAACGTTGTCGCGCCAGGCATGACGAAGACCGACATGATCGCCTACATGCCCGACAAGGCGAAGATGCTCGCGAAGATGCAGGCTCCGCTTCGCAGACTCGGCGAACCCGAGGATGTCGCCGCCGCGGTGGCGTTCCTTCTTAGTCCAGCAGCCCGCCACATCACGGGGGAGACTCTTCGCGTATGTGGCGGCGCCGTCATGGGGTGATCTGAGATGGCTGAGACGACTGGCCCTGCGCGCCTAGCGGCGAGCCCCGAGCTCAAGCGGTTGATAGATCTTGTCGCTGCCGGTAACCCACTCCAGCGCAAGCGAATTGAGGCCTTCGTGCGCGCGCAGAACGATGACTATTGGGATTTCGCTGAGGGGCTCAGTCGAACGCTTAGCCATTCGTTCCTCGCATCGGATGCCGCACGCGAGGAAGCCGCGCAGGCGTACAACCGAATGTGCATGGAAATCCTGCGCGAGCAAATCCGCTTCAAGAAGACCGGCACGTACCTGATCGACGACGCGCCCACAGCATATGCGCAGGTGTATAGCCAGGACGAGCGCATGCGGTCCTACATCGTCGGCCTGTTGCTCTCGTATCTCTTCTGGCCGAATCACTACCGCCTGTTCAAATATTACCGTGAAGCTCTGCGTAGCAGCACGCCGGGAAGGTATCTCGAAGTAGGCGCAGGGCACGGTCTCTTCGTTGCGGAAGCGATGGGTCGTCTGCCGGAGCTCGACGTCACAGTGGTTGACATCAGCGAGACCTCGCTCGACGTGGCGCGCGAGATGCTTGTCACCTTCGCGGTGGACGCATCGCGCGTGCGATTCGTTCGCGAGGACTTCCTCAAGCTCGACCTGTCGAGCACGGACGGGCGCGGATACGATCTCATAGTGATGGGTGAGGTGCTTGAACACGTTAACCAGGCACCTGAGTTCATGGCGAAGGCGCGCAGTCTTCTCCGTGAGAGAGGGCGAATCTTCATGACCACATGCGCAAACTGCCCGGCCGTCGACCACGTGTATCGGTTTCACACGGTGGAAGAGATCGTCGCGCTGTTGCGCGGCGCGGGGCTCCGAGTCGTGGACGATCTCGCGCTACCGGCCGAAGATGTGCCCCGCGAGCGGTGGTTGGAGGAGCTCGTGACTATCAACTACGCCGGTGTGCTCGCTGCCGATTAGGGGACCGTCGCGATCATGTCACCCTCGCAACTGAACGCCGCGCTCGCGCGGCTCGCCACAGATCCGAGCGTCGCCGCACATCTAGCGGCCGCAGGCGCACTCGAGAACACCGGCGCCGACGCCAGCGGCTTGCCGTCCTTGCGTGTGGCGGTCCTTCGCAATTTCACCATCGAACCGCTTCTGCCGGTGCTCCAAGCCGAGGTGGCACTCGCCGGATTCTTTCCGACCATGTGGCTTGGCGACTTCGATGCCGTTGCCCGCGATGCGCTGGATCCTGCCAGCGCGCTGTACGACTTCGCGCCGGACTACGTGGTGCTCGCGCAGTGGTTGGACGGGCTCTCACCGGCCTTGGCACGCGCGTTTCCGTCGCTCTCGCGGGAGGCGATCAATGCCGAAGCGGAGCGCGTCATCGGGACTCTCCGGCAGGTGCTTCGGGGCCTCCGGACCAACATGCGAGCACCTATCTTGGTGAACAACTTCCCGTTGCCGTCGCATCCGGCGATGGGGGCGCTGGACGCGCAGTCATCGGGGTATCAGACGGGGACGATCTTGCGGCTCAACGAGGAGCTGTTGCAGCTCGTGTCGGAGGCGCCAGACGTGTACGCAGTCGATTACCTGGGCGTTCTCGCGCGAGTCGGCAGCACTCAAGGCGTGGACGAGCGGCGGTGGCACAGCGCCCGCGCTCCCCTTGGGCGTCAGGCGCTTCTCCCGATTGGCCGTGCATACGGCACGCTGATTCGCGCCTTGCGGGGCAAGGCTCGCAAATGCTTGGTGCTCGACTGCGACAACACGCTTTGGGGCGGTGTCGTTGGTGAGGACGGGATCGATGGCATCCAGATCGGCAATACCGGGCCTGCTGCGGCGTATGAGGCGCTTCAACGCGAAGTGCTCAATCTGCGCGCGCGCGGGGTCATCGTCGCGCTTTGCAGCAAGAACAACGAGGCCGACGTCCTCGAGGTCCTGCGGACGCATCCTGGGATGCTGCTCCGGGAGAGCGACTTCGTGGCGATGCAGGTGAACTGGGAGGATAAGGCGACGAACCTCCGGCGCATCGCATCGCAGCTCAACGTTGGGCTCGACAGCATCGTTTTCGTGGATGACGACCCGTTCGAGTGCGACCTCGTGCGCTCGCAATTGCCCGAGGTGGCCGTGCTTCAGGTCCCGGAGGATGTTGGTGATGCGCGCGCCCTGCTGGCAGATGCCGCGTACTTCGACACATTGAGCTTCTCGTCGGAAGATAGGCGGCGCACGGAGATGTATCGCGATGAGGCAGAGCGTCGCGCACTCCAGGAGGAATCCGGATCGCTGGAGGACTACCTGGCTAGCCTGGGGCTGATCGCAGAAGTGTCAGAGGTGAGCCCTGCCACGATCCCGCGGGTGGCGCAACTCACACAGAAGACCAATCAGTTCAATCTCACGACGCGTAGGTACAGCGAAGGGGAGATTGCGTCACTGTCCGCCGGCGGCGAGAGCGAGGTGTTTGCTCTGGCGCTCCGCGACAAAGTCGCGGATATGGGGATCGTCGGCGTGGCCATCGTTCGTTATGCCGACGAGGACGCCGAGATCGACAGCTTCCTGATGAGCTGCCGTGCTTTGGGCCGCGGTGCAGAGGACGTACTGCTGGCCCAGGTTCTAAATGCGGCGGAGGCTCGAGGCTGCGTGAGGGTGCTGGCCCAATATATGCCCACGGCGAAGAATGGGCAGGTCGCCAACTTCTACGAGAGCCACGGGTTCCGGCCGCCTGACAACGGTAAACGAGGAGCGTGCGAGCGCCTCCTGGACGGCGAGCGGCCGGGCTCGCCGCCATGGATCTCGACCATCCTTTCCGAAAAGGCGGGACATGCAAGCGACTGAACTGGATCTGAAACAGGTCATGGCCGATACGTTTCAAATCGACGCGGACGCCATCGATGACGACACCTCGGTCGATACTGTCGCCGAATGGGATTCGCTGAAGCACTTGAACCTCGTGCTCGCGCTTGAGGACCGCTTCGGCGTGACGTTTACAGAAGAGCAGGTGGTCGAGATCCTGACATATGCCCTGATCCGGCTGGTCCTAGAGGAGCACGGGGTTGAGTTCGTGCAAGGTGCCGCGGAGCGCTAGCAGCCGATGAGCAAGTCCGACGCAATCGAAACGGTCTTCGAGCGCATGCGGGCAAAAGGCGATGCGCCTGCCCTTTGGTGGCGCGGAGATGTGCGGAGCTACGCGGAACTGCTCGATGCGATCGACGCCACGACGGTGCGACTGCGTGGTGACGCCGTCGAGCCTGGAACGGTCTGCGGGGTGCTTGGAGACTACTCTCCGTCAACCTGTGTTCTGTTGTTCGCGCTGATGCGTGTCGGTGCCGTTCTCGTCCCGTTTACCGCCGCCGGCGCGGCCGAGATGCTGACGTTGGCCGAGATTGCGGGAGTCGAGCATCTGTACCGGGTTGAAGCGGCGGATGACGTAACGCTCGAGAAGCTCGCGCCCGGTGCCCCGAACGAGCTCATCGCTTCGTTCAGGGGTTGTGGCAGGCCTGGACTGATCGTTTTCACGTCCGGATCAACGGGCAAGCCGAAGGGGATCCTGCACGACTGCGAGCGCGTCATGCGCAAATTCGTGATTGAGCGGCGCGGTTGGAGAACGCTCCTGTTTCTCATGATGGATCACTTCGGCGGCTTCAACACGATGCTCTCCGCGTTCGCCTATGGGGGGGTCGGTGTATGTGCGCCTGAGCGAACGCCCGAAGCGGTGTGCCGAACCATTGAAAGCGCGCAAGTGACGCTCCTTCCGACCACTCCCACGTTCCTGAATTTCCTCGTCACTGCCGGAAGTCACCGAGCGTTCGACCTGTCGAGTGTGGAGCTCATCACTTATGGCACCGAAGTGATGCCGGATGCCACGCTCGAGAAGGTCCGCGCTATCTTCCCAAGCGCTCAGGTGAAACAGACGTATGGCTTGTCCGAGCTTGGGGTGCTGCGCTCAAAGTCGGAAAGCGACGATTCGGTCTGGGTAAAGATTGGCGGCGACGGATTCGAAGTTCGCGTGGAAGAGGACATGCTGTGGATCCGCTCCGAATCGAACATGGTCGGATACCTGAATGCGCCGAGTCCATTCGACGACGAAGGCTGGATGTGCACGGGTGACCATGTGGAAGTGCGTGGCGAGTACATGCGGATTCTTGGCCGTCGCTCGGATATGATCAATGTCGGTGGACAGAAGGTTTTCCCGGCAGAGGTCGAGGAGGTGCTTTTGCGCGCGCCGAACGTGATTGATGCGACGGTTTTTGGCGTGAAGCATCCGCTTTTCGGTCACGTCGTGCACGCTCGCGTCACCACAGCGGACTCGGAGGACCCCGCTGAACTCGGCGTCCGACTGCGGCGCTTCTGCCTCGACCACATGGCGAAGTACAAGGTGCCCGTCCGCTTCGTGGCGACCTACGACGCCCAGCATTCGGAGCGTTTCAAGAAGCTCCGGCCAAGTGCGGGCGTTTGATCCGCGGTCGAGGTCTGGCCCTCGCGGGGCTCAGCGAGTCGGCCCATGTCCGCCGCGAGCGGCGATTGCCCGTTCAACCTGCTCCGCCATCTGGATGGCCAGTTGCGCGTATGAGAAGCGCTCAATCGCGGACGGCGCTGGCTGTCCGATCCCGTTGTTGGAGGTTATGAGACGGCGCAACGCGGTGGCGATCGCATCCGGATCGTTATCAGGGGCAACGAGACCCGCGCCGAGGTCCCGAACGATCCGAGCTGCGACGGTGCCCTCACCGAGCACCAGAATCGGTCGTCCCGCTGACAAGTATTCGTAGAGCTTGCCAGTCGCGATGCTGGGCCTTCGCGGATCGATGATCAGGAGCAGTGCGTCCGCCGCACGTTGGAGGCCTAGCGCATCGGTGCGGGCCAGAGGTCCAAGGACGCGTACGGTTCCAGCAAGATCTGATGCGCGCAGTTCGGCTGCCTCGTCGCTCGCGGTGGGGCCTGCGAAGACGAGTTCGAGCTTGGTGCCGAGGGGATCCAGATCGCGCAGCCTCCGTACGGCTTCCAGTAGCGGCGCTGCCGAGGCGCCTCCATAGGCGAGCGTGCCCGTGTAGGCGAGCGTGAATCGACCCTTCATTACCGGCGCGTGAGCGGCGGCGGCTAGAGCCGCCGGCGACTCGGCGGGGTCGAATCCATTGGTGATGGTCACGGCAGCCGGGTGCACACGCAGCCGCAAATCGTCGGCGATCGGCGGCGTCACCGCTACGACGGCGTCGGCATATCCGATTACGGCTCCCTCGAGGCGAGCGTCCAACCTCCGTCTACGCCCGGGCGGGAATCGTTGGCCGCCGGGCTCAAAAGACCAGCCGTCCCGGAGATCGGCGACCCAGGGAATGCCGTGGCGCTGAAGTGTGAGGCCGATCAGGTGCCCCGACTGCGGCGGCGAGCTCGTGATCACGCAGTCGAAGTCCTCGGTCTGCGACAACGAGACGGCGCGAGGTAACGCGAACGGGATCCAGCCTACGATCTCGAGATCCGGGATCACCCAGGCGGCGAGTGTGCTTGGCCGGCCGGAGTAGGCCCCCGATGCCTCTCCTTTGAGTGCGGCGAAACTTCGCCGGCGCCAGTTGAGGGGACTCACGAGGAGGTCGCGGGTCCGAATCGTGCGTGCAGCTCCTGGGATCCCGCCAGAACCGGACATCGTCGAGGTCAGGACGGTGACACGATGCCCGAGATCCGCCAGATATCGCGTAAGACCAGCCGGTCGGCGCGCGGCGGACATCCCCACGGGCGGAGTCACATGCGCGACCAGAAGGATTGAGCGACTCGGTGGCACGGATCGATCCTAACGCCGTCTCTGCGACCATCACGCCATGCTGGCGGGCTCCGAGCATCAAGATGTCACCGTCGTCATCCCGTGCTTCAACTACGGACGATTTGTCCCCGAGGCAATCGACAGCCTACGACGGCAGGAGGGTGGGCAGCCCTCGATCGTCGTCGTCGATGACGGCTCGACCGAGCCGGAGACGCAAGCGATTCTCGCCGCTCTGCCAGCCGACATGCATCTGCTGAGCCAAGCAAACGCGGGACTGTCGGCAGCGCGAAACGCTGGGTTGCGCGCCGCCACAACGCCCCTGCTCGTCGCGCTCGATGCCGACGACCTGCTGCCACCGGGGGCTTTGCGTGCGCTCAAGCGCGGCTTGGCCGCTGATCCGGCAGCAGGCTTCGCGTATGGCGTCACTCGCTTCTTCGGTGACTGGACCGGCGACATGGCAATGCCCGGCTGGGATCCCTATCGTCTCTTATACCGGCACACCATCGGACCGACAGCCCTTACCCGTCGCGAACTTTTCGACGACGTCGGCGGCTACGACCTCGACATCAGCCAAAGAATCGTGATGGGCTACGAGGACTGGGAGTTCTGGCTCCATGCCGTCGCGAACGGCTGGCACGGCGTGAAAGTGCCCGAGGTCACGTTTCTGTACCGCCGGCACGGAACAACCATGCTCTCGGGCGCCCGTCGCGAGTACCGCCACTGGTACCGCGCGATCCGCTCGAAGCACCGTGAGCTCTACCAGCGACGTGGCGAACTGGCCGACGAGAGCGACCTCGGGGCCCTGGGCCGCGCCGTATATCGGTTCTATTGGGGTCCGCGGCCACTCCCCGCTTCACTCGAGCACCGGCTTTATAGCCTTCTCTGGAGTCGGAGCTCCGGATGAGTCGCGGCACCGCGCCATTCCGCGGGTTGAGTCGATCGAGCCTCAGACGACGAATGCCAAGCCCGGGAACGATCCGTCGCTCAGCGGGGAGCGAGGCGGACTTCGGCCGTGCTGTCGGTGCGCGCAGAGCAGTCCAGGGCCGACTGGAGGCCTTCGAGCACCCGCACCACCCGCAAGCCGCTCTCCCCATCCGACGCCGGTGTTCGCCCCGACCGAATGCAATCGATGAAGTGTTCGCACTCGAGCCGTAGCGGTTCCGAATTCGGGATCGCGGGGCTGTAGATGTCGCCCGAGCGCGCGACGTACTCGCCCCAGTTGCGCGACTTCTCGTCGAAGCCCTTGTCATACACCGTGACCTTCCGCTCGAAGTCCATGTCGTCGAACGTCGCCATCCGCTTGGATCCGACTACGGTGAAGCGCCGCTCCTTGTGGGGATCGAGCCACGAGAGGTGCATGTGGGCAGTTAGCCCCGATGGGAAACGGAGGAAGCAGAACACGACGTCTTCGACGCCGGCGCGGACGTAAGACTCGCCGTGGGCTGCGACCTCGTAGGGCTCCTCGCCTGCGAGGTGAAGCACGACGGAGACGTCGTGCGCGCCTGAGGCTCCAAAGAGCATTCTCATCCGCGCGTAGCTTGCCCAGGTTCAGGCGGTTGGAGTAGATGTAGTGGACATCGCCGAGCTCGCCGGAGTCGACTATCTCCTTGAGCTTTCGCACGCCCGGGTGGTACTCGAGGAGGTGCCCGACCATCAAGCACCGGCCGCTGGAGCGATAGGCGTCGAGCACGCACTCGGCCTCGAGTGCAGTGAGGGCGAGCGGCTTCTCCACGAAGCAGGCCTTGCCTGCCTGCAGGACTCGGGTGGCAAGCTCCGCGTGCGAGGGCACCGGAGTGGCCACCGCGATTGCGTCCAGGGAGGGGTCGGACAACAGGTCGTCCAGCTCGGCCGTGAAGCGAGCACGCGGAAACAGGGGCTCGAATCGAGCACGCGCCGCCTCGCTGCGATCACAGCACCACGCGAGCTCGCACGCCGGCAGAGCGTCGAAGTTTCGGGCAAGATTCGGGCCCCAATATCCGAGCCCGACTACGCCGACTTTGGCGGTTTGCGCGTCCACGAGCCGCTCACAGTACATCGAGCGCGCCGGCGGAGGCGCCACGCCTTGGCGCCCTCGCCATTACGAGCTGACTATTTGGAGCCGCCGAGCGGTTCGTCGAGATCGGGAGTCCCGGCATCGCTCTCTAGACGGCCGGGTTGCAGCTGGTCTTTGGGGGACGCGGGATGATCACGACCAACGATCGCCGTCTTACCATCGAGACGCAACCTCAACCAAGAGCGCGGGGGCTCGAACCTCTACGGCATCGGCACCCTTTTGGCAGAGGCTCGAGAGTTAGGCCGACGGCGAGCTAACGATGCGTTGTGATCCGGGGTGGCGCGGTGGCATTGCACGCTCGTCAATAGGCGCGTGCGAGTCGTCGCGGACGGCGCGCGTGTCGACGGCAACGACAGAACGATAGGTCGGCGGTCGGTCGCAGCCGCGGATCTGGCGCAGAATGGTCGCGGCAAGTCGTCGCGAGCGGCTACGTCGGCTCGCCAACAGACGCTCCATCGGGCGACCGGCGAGGCGCAGCGCGGCACCCGAGATCGGGCTCAGCTCGGCTTTGATGAGCCGCGTGTGCGCAGCGATGTTTTCATTTCCGAATAGCTGCACGGCTCCGAACCGTGAGGCGGTTGCAGCGAGTTGCGAGCGATCCGGAAACCCGTTCTCCAGGTGCTCCTCCAGCCAGGGTGGTACGTAATTGCGTTTCGCCCGCAAGGCCTCGGCAAGTCGGCGATCCGCGGCGACTGCCTCCTCGCCGGATGGGACCGCGATCACCGCGAGCCGTTCTGCGACGCGGCAGATCTCCGCCACTGCCTGAGCCCGGTCGACCGCGGGCACGTGCTCCAGTAGGTCGATGGCGACCGCGACGTCGAACGCACGGTCGCCGAATGGCAGCGCGCGGACGTCCCCCCTTACCCAGTTGGCACCAGTCGCGTCCCCAGTCCAGGCGCCGTAGTCCGTGAAGTCGGCATCGAGCAAAGTCGTCTGGAACCCGTCTCCGAGCAGGCTTGTGATTCCGTGCGAGCCGCTGCCTATGTCGAGCACTGACCCACCATGTGGAGCCGCCTGTGCGATCAGTTCAAGCACTGGCTCGAACCGGACTAGGTGGTTGATCTGACGGGGCCCTAGGACGCGGCGTCCGACGCTGATCATCACGCTGTTGGCGGAGCTTGTACGCAAAGACGAGGCGCGCGTCGGGCGACCTGCTCTCAGCATTCATCCGGAGTCTGTCACGTACCGCCGCGAGTAATGGCCTCGTCGCTCGTAGGGGGTCAGCGTCGCCTCGTGCCCCGAGGGGTGCCCGTCGAGCGACCCTCCGAATCTTGTTTTGCAGGGAATCCTGGCGATCCTGAGCGAATGCGCAACCGTTGAAGCCCGGCTTGGATGGCGGGAACTAGGCTCGCTTCGCGTCGCCGCCTCGAGCTTGCGCGGCCGGTGAGCTTTCGGCCGACGGAGACTTGAGCGTTGCGGTCGGCCGCAGCGACTGAAGTAGTCTGGCGATCGTGCAGCAAGCCGTCCCCGACCGCCTCGGCCGCGTTCGTCGCTTGAAGATACGCGGCCGCGCCCTGCTGAAGCGGTTACCGGAACCCGTCAAGGTGGCGCTTCGTCCGTTGCACGGCAAGCACAACGAGGAGTTAGCGTTCTGGCGCGAGCAGTTCGAGGCGAATAGTGAGCGGCTCACGTCCGCGGAGACGATCGCGTACTACGAACGCCTCATGTTGGCGATGGCGGAGGAGTCGACTGCGGACTTCCTCGCCGGGAAAATTGTCGCCGACTTCGGCTGCGGGCCTCGCGGCAGCCTGGTCTGGGCCGCCAATGCCCTCATTCGCATCGGCATCGACGTGCTCGTCGATCGCTACGCAGATGAGTTCCCGAACACAATCCGCTCGCACGGCATGATCTACGTGAAGTCGACGGAGAAGATCATCCCGTTGCCGTCTGATTTCGTGGACGTCCTCTTTACGTTGAACGCAATCGACCACGTTACTGACTTTCCCGCGATATGCAGCGAGATCATCCGTGTGATCCGCCCTGGAGGGCTGTTCATCGGCAGCTTCAACCTCAACGAGCCGTGGAGCATCACCGAGCCTCAGCGGCTGAATGAGAAGGACATCGATGTCCACCTGCTCGACTGCCTTGACATTCGGAGCTACCGCGCAAGCCGCCAGGGGCAAGGATACGAGCCGTTCTTGACGGGCGACACGGAATACGAGCCTGGGGAGAAGGGCTACGCATGGGTTAAGGCGACCAAACCGAACAGCGGATAGCCGCGCGGCGCTTCCGCACCGCGAGCAGAGTCCCTCCGCTATGCGCACCGCGTTGAGGATTGGATCTGCCGACGGACCCTGAGCAGTATGCAGATGTTTGAATTCGCGGGTGGTGTAATGACGACGACGCGACCCCGGCACCGCGGCTCGTCTGGGCGTCACCACGAACCTTTGAGGGTGCCGCTCTCTCCGCGGCCGGCCCGTTCGGCGGCGGTCTCGTTCTCACGTTCCGCAATCGCATGCCGGGGTGCGCAGCGAACCAGCGTTCAAGGCTTCGTTGGAGCACGCCCGGCGGCGCGTGAGCCAATAGCATTGCTGGCGGTGCGCGACCGCCTCGCCGTCACCCCGATCCAGTACCGCCGCGTCGCCTACGTCACGCTGGCGTCGCTGACGCTGATCGTCCTCACGGGCGCGGCGGTGCGCCGGACCGACTCCGGGCTCGGCTGTGAGAACTGGCCGAAGTGCGGGGGTACGCCGCTCCCGCCGCTCAGCTCGCACGCGCTGATCGAGTTCGGCAACCGGGCCGTGTCGGGCATCGTCGGGCTGATCACGGTGGTCGCCGCGGTGCTGGCGTGGACGCAGGCGCCCGTTCCGCCGGGACCTCGTCGATGGCTGGCGCTGTTGCTGCCGCTCGGAGTCCTCGCGCAGGCGGTGCTCGGCGGGTTCACGGTCCTCAACCATCTCGCGCCGGGCTTCGTGATGGCGCACTTCAGTCTCTCGCTGGTGATCCTGGTGGCGGCATTCGCGCTGGCGTGGCGGAGCACGTATCGAGCCCGGTACACGGCCTCGATCCGCGGACCGGGTTGCGTGTGGTCGGTGCGAGGGCTGCTTCCGCTCGGAGCGCTGACGATCTTCGCCGGCACCGCCGCGACCGCGGCGGGGCCTCACTCCGGGCGGGTTCACGGGTCAGGTCGTCCACCGCCTGCACTTCGACGGTGCCGACACGCTGGACTGGACGATTCACCAGCATGCGACGATCGCCGCGATCTTCGGCGTCGTGGTGATCGGAATCGGGGCGATCCTGATGCCGCCCGGGGTCATTCCAATCGGCGGCCTCGCGGTCGCACCGAAGCTGGCGGGTTGATGCTGTTAGCAGCCAGTCTGTTTGCGGTTCGAATATTCGATCGCGTCGAACCTTCACCGAGCCCCGCCCGAGGCGGCAGCGCGTCCTAGGGCGGCGAGTCCGACCGGCACTGGCCCGACGCCATACCGAGTCCGTGAGCGCGGCCAAGGCGGTCGGTTGGCAGAAGCCGATTGCTCTAGCCTACGGCCGACCTTGCCCGTCCCGCTGTTCGACACCAGCTCGCCGCTCAAGGCGCTGCGTCCAGAAATCGATGCCGCGATCGCGCGGGTTCTGGACGGCGAGCGCTACATCCTCGGGCCTGAAGTGGCGGCGTTCGAGCAGGAGCTTGCGGCCTATTGCGGGGCGCGGCATGCGGTTGGGGTGGCCAACGGCACCGACGCGCTGACGATCGCGCTAAGGGCGATGGGGGTGGGACCCGGGGACGATGTCGTCGTACCGTCGTTCACGTTCTACGCGAGCGCCGAGGCGATCCCGCCGACGGGCGCGAGGCCGGTGTTCTGCGATATCGACCTCGACACGTTCTGCATCACCCCGGACACCGTCAAGGCTGCGCTCACGCCGCGGACGAAGGCCGTCGTCGCGGTCGATCTGTTCGGGAATCTCGCGCCGGTGGCGGAGATCGAAGCGCTCGGCGTCCCGGTCCTCGAGGACGCCGCGCAGGCGGCGGGAACGACGAGCAGATCGGGCCGTGCCGGGTCGTTGGGGACCGCCGCGACGTTCTCGTTCTTCCCGTCCAAGAACCTCGGCTGCTTCGGCGACGGCGGCGCGATCGTCACCTCCGACGACGCCATCGCTGAACGCGCCCGCATGCTGCGCTTTCACGGCTCGTACGACAAAGTCACGTTCGAGCACGTTGGGTACAACTCGCGTCTGGACGAGCTGCAGGCGGCGATCCTGCGGGTCCAGCTTCCCCATCTGGACGAGTGGGCCGCCGGCCGCCGGGCCGCCGGCGCCCGCTACGAGGCTGCCGGGCTTGGCGAGCTGGTCTCGCTCCCGCGACCGACCGATGGCGTCGTACCTGCCTGGCATCTGTTCGTGGTGCGCTCCGAGCGCGCCGACGACCTCGCCGCGGCCTTCACGACGGAGGGCATCGGCAACAAGGCGTACTACCGCACCCCGACCCACCGGCAACCCGCGATGCGAGAGTTCGCCCCGGAGGGCGAGCTGGCGGCTACCGACGAGGCGGCGCGAACGCATCTGGCGATCCCGATGAGCCCGGTGTTGACGGCCGACCAGGCACAGGCGGTCTGTGCGGTGGCGCGACGGCAGCTCGGGCGAATCGCCGCCTAGCTCCAGCGCGCGACGTGCTAGCGCCGAGGCGCATGAGTCGTAGACTCGTGGCTCGTGCGCGACCGTCTCGCCGTCACCCCGATCCAGTACCGCCGAGTCGCCTACATCACGCTGGCGTCGCTGACGCTGATCGTCCTCACGGGCGCGGCGGTGCGGCTGACCGACTCCGGGCTCGGCTGCGCGAACTGGCCCAAGTGCGGCGGCACGCCGCTCCCGCCGCTCAGCTCGCACGCGCTCATCGAATTCGGCAACCGGGCGGTGTCCGGCGTGGTCGGGGTGATCACGGTGATCGCAGCGGTGCTCGCGTTCACGCGGCGCCCGTTCCGCAGGGACCTGGCGATCCTGGCGCTGCTGCTGCCGCTCGGGGTCGTCGCGCAGGCGGTGCTCGGCGGGTTCACGGTCCTCAACCACCTGGCGCCGGGCTTCGTGATGGCGCATTTCAGTCTGTCACTGGTGATCTTGGTGGCTGCATTCGCGCTCGCTTGGCGGAGCACGTATGAGCCCGGGACGCGCCGCCCGGCCGCGGACCGAGTCGCGGTGTGGTCGGTCCGCGGACTGGTTCTGCTCGGGGCGCTGACCATCTTCGCCGGCACGGCCGCGACGGCCGCCGGACCCCACTCCGGGGGCTTCACGGGCCAGGTGGTCCACCGTCTGCACTTCAAGGGCGCCGACACGCTGACGTGGACGATCCACCAGCACGCGACGATCGCGGCGATCTTCGGCGTGGCCGTCATCGGGGTCTGGTTCCTGTATCGGCGCCGCGGCGCCTCGGCCGAGGAGTTAGAGCCGTTGACCGTGCTCGGCGTGCTGCTGGCCGCCCAGGGTCTCGTGGGAAGCGTCCAGTACGAGCTCAAGCTCCCCAGCGAGATGGTCTGGGTCCACGTGGGCCTGGCGACGATCACGTGGCTCGCGCTGCTGTGGGCAGTCGCGGCGGCCGGACGGCTCGCGCCGCGCACCGTCGAGATACCGGCCGGCGACCCGACCGCCGGCGCGCGCGAGCTGGAGCTCGTCGGCCACCTGGAGTAACGGCGCGCCGCGCGTCAGGCGGCAGGCCCGGAGTCGACCACAGAACCTCGACGGGTCAAGGGAAGGGCCGCTTCGTCGAAACGGGTTCGGTGCATCTAGGCGCTGGCGGATTCGGCCGCCAGCTGATGGAACCGATCCCACAACGGCCGCTCGGTCGGGATCCTTAGAGACTTCTCAAGTTTTGACGACATCCTCGTATTGATTACGAAGAACCGCCCAAGGGCCTCCCCGAGCCGACTTCTTGGCACGGCGGGGACTGTAATCCATCCCGGGGCCCGGGACCTGGAGCCCGCCGGCCCTATCGACAGAGCCGCCCGCGGCGCTACGATCGGCGTCAAATCGATGTCAGCGCAACACGGCACGACCCAAAACGACAGGTCCGGGGGACGCACCGCCGACGCCTCGCTGATCATCCTCGTCGTCGACGACGAATCGGATCTGCGCGAGATGCTGACGCGGTCGTTCTCGCGCGAGGGTCATCGGGTGATGGCGGTGGGCGATGGGCGCTCTGCGATCGACCGGGCTAGCACCGACCACTTCGACATCATCCTGCTCGACGTCGCGCTCGGTCCGGGTCCGGACGGATACGAGGTGTGCCGAACGCTGCGGGCGCGGCGCAACGTCGTGCCGATCATCATGCTGACGGCGCTCGACTCCGAGGCGGACGCCGTGCTGGGGCTCGAGGCCGGAGCCGACGACTACGTGACCAAGCCCTTCGGCCTGGCGGAGCTGCGCAGCCGCATCCGGGCCGTGCTCCGCCGCGCCGGTACGCGCGCGATGGGCGACGAGGTGCTGGTCGTCGGCCCGATCATGCTCGATCGAGCCCAGCGCGAGGTGATCATGGACGGGCGCCCGGTGCGGCTGACGTTCTCCGAGTTCGAGCTGCTCGATGCGCTGATGGCCGATCCGGGACGGCTGCTCAACCGCCAGGAGCTGCTGCGGGCGATCTGGGGCGACAGCGCCTACCGCGACCCGCGCGCGATCGACGTCCACATCCGGCACCTGCGCGAGAAGCTCGAGCCCGAGGCCGACAAGCCGCGCTACATCCTGACCGTGCGAGGCGCCGGGTACCGACTCCGGGGGCCTTAGGCGATGAGGGCGCGATTCCCGGGCGCCCTCGGTCTACGAGGACGAATCATCGGGGCGGTCCTGATCGCCTCGGTGGCCACGCTGGTCGTGGCGGCGCTGGCGCTGCTCGGTCCGCTCGAGGCGTCGTTGCGCAATGCCGAGAAGACGACGTTGAAGCAGGAGTTCGCCGGGACCAGGGGCACCGCCGTGTTCGAGAGCCGCGCGTTCGATCCGGGCAAGGTGAGCTACGCCGGGGTCACGCCGCCGCCGTCGTCGTCGGCTCGCTCCCAGGGCACCGGGGGCGCGGCGATCGCCCCCAACTCCGGGACGGCCGCGCGCGAGGAGGAGAAGCTCTACAAGGAGGGCGTGGCGGTCAAGACCCATCTGCTCAAGGCGGTGCAGGGCCTCGATTCGTCCACTGGCGCGGCGGAGGTCGCCCTGCTCGGCTATCCCGACGTCTCGGGGCAGCACTCCCAGATCGTCGTCGTCGCCCCCAACCTCGACATCGCCAGACAGGACCCGCGCGAAGACGTGGCGACGGCGTTTCGCACTCAGCGCCGCGTCTACTCGGTCGGCTCGATCGGCGGTACCCAGGTCGTCCGGGAGGCGATCCCGTTCTCCACCAGCGGCGTGACTCCCGGCCATCCCGAGCACTGGGTGCTCGTCGTGCGCAAGCCGCTGGACACGTTGAGCGATGCCGTGTCCACCGTGCGCCGGGCGTTCGTGTACGCCGCCCTCGCCGGCCTCGCGATCACTTTGTTGCTCGGGATTCCGCTCTCAGCCACGATCGTCCGGCGCCTCGGCCGGCTGCGACAAGCCGCGCTTCAGCTCGCTGCCGACGGGCCGCCGGTCGACCTTGCCGCCGACCGGCGCCGCGACGAGGTGGGCGACCTGGCCCGCGCGTTCGCACAGATGCAGCAGCGGCTCCAGCAGCAGGAGGAGGCCCGCCGCGCGTTCGTCGCGACGGCTTCGCACGAGCTGCGCACGCCGCTGGCCTCCCTCGACGGCATGCTCGAGCTGCTCGACGACGATCTCGAGAGCGGCAATCCGGACCTCGACGACGCTCGCTCTCTGCTCGAGCGAGCCCGGACACAGTCGCGCCGGCTGTCGCGGCTGGCGGCCGACCTGCTCGACCTGAGCCGGCTCGACGCCCAGGTGCATCTGCGCTCGGAGCCCGTCGAGCTTGGCGAGCTGAGCCGCGCCGTGATGGCCGAGTTCGAGCTCGGGACCGAGGAGCGGGCACTCGTCTCGACGCTCGACGACTCGGCCGGTCAGGTGTGGGCGCGTGGCGATCCGGGTGGGATCGCACGGATCGTCCGGATCCTGCTCGACAACGCCGTGCGGGTCAGCCCCCAGGGCGGCGAGATCACGGTTGAGCTGCGCAACGGCGACCACGCGTCGCTCACCGTCCGGGACGAAGGCCCCGGCGTGCCGCCAGACGAGCGCGAGCTGATCTTCGAGCGCTTCCAACGGGGTCGCGGGGCAGGCGGCAGCGCCGGGTTCGGACTCGGGCTTGCGATCGGGCGGGAATTGGCCGATCGGATGGGCGGCGAGCTCGTGCTCGAGCAAACGGACGTCCCGGGCGCTAAGTTCACGCTGCGCCTGCCGGTGGCGCAGGCGCAGGAGGAAGAGCCGCTGGTCGTGGTGTAGTTGGGGCCGCTTCGCGGCGTCCATGGGGCCATGCCACCCCGTCCGGACGGGGAACATGGCCCCACGGACGCCTCGCGCAGCGAGGCCCCAGAACCCGGCCCCGGACCACGAACCCTCGGCTTGACAGGATTCAATCTATGGACGAACGCCTGATGAACGCGATGCTGGAGCTCGACGACCGCCACTGGTGGTACCGCGGGCGACGGCGCATCATCCGCGCCGAGCTCGACCGGCTGCCGCTCCCGGCCGGCGGGCGCGTCCTCGACGCGGGCTGCGGCTCGGGACGGACGCTCGAGGAGCTCGGTCCGTACGGGGAGGTCCACGGCATCGAGCTCGACCCCGGCGCCGCCGAGGTGGCACGGGCGCGCGGGCGCGGCGAGGTGCAGGTCGGCCGGCTCGAGGAGCTGCCCTGGGAGGACGGCTGGTTCGATCTGATCACCTGCCTGGACGTGATCGAGCACACGCCCGACGACCGCGTGACGCTGCGCGAGCTGCGGCGCGTGTGCCGGCCGGGCGGCTTCCTGCTCGCGACGGTCCCGGCCTACCAGGGCCTGTGGTCGACGCACGACGTGGCCAACCACCACTACCGCCGCTACTCGCGGTCGCGCCTGCGGGCGGCGGCAGGCGACGCCGGCTGGCGGGTCGTGCGGATGACGTCGTTCAACGGCCTGCTGCTGGCGCCGGCCGCTGCCGTGCGGCTGGCCGAACGCCGCCGGCTGCGCGAGCTCGACTCGGACTACAAGCCGGAGCTGACGCTCGGGCCCGGAGTGGCTCAACTCGCTGCTCGAGCAGCCGCTGCGGCTCGAGGCGCGCTGGCTGGCCGGCGGCCGGACGATGCCCGCCGGGCTGTCGCTCCTGGCCGTGTTCGAGAATCCAGGCGGGGTCGCCTGACGGCCGTGCGGGTGTGATGCGGGGTCTCGCGGCGATCCTCGGTCCTCTCGCCGCGATCCTCGGCGCGTCCAACAGCCTCGGCTACCTGTTGCCGGCGATCATCGGGCTCGAGTCGCTGGGGATTCCGTCGCCCGGCGAGACGGCGCTGGTGGCGGCGGCGGTGCTGGCCAGCCAGGGCAAGCTCCAGATCTGGCTGGTGATCCTGATCGGGGTGTGCTCGGCGATCGTCGGGGACAACATCGGGTATCTGCTCGGGCGCCGGTACGGCCGGAGCGTGTTCACCGCCCCCGGCCCGTTCATGCACCACCGGATCCGCGCGATCCGGTACGGCGACGGGTTCTTCGAGCGCCACGGCCCGAAGGCGGTGTTCATCGGGCGGTGGATCGCGCTCGTCCGGTTCGCCACCGCCTGGCTGGCCGGAATCAACCGGATGCCGTTCAAGCAGTTCTTCTTCTGGAACGCGCTCGGCGGGATCACCTGGGGCGTCACGTACGGGCTCGTCGGCTACTTCGGCGGCCAGGCGGCCGCGAACGTGCTGGCGGAGGCCGGCATCGCCGGGCTCGTGCTGCTTCTGATCGCGCCGGTGGCGATCTACGTGTTCGTCAAGCGGCGCGAGCGCCGGATGACCGAGCGGTCGGATTAGCTCCTGGTTACGACTTGTCCGCGTCGAGGTCGAGCGCGCACGAGTTGATGCAGTAACGCTGCCCGGTCGGCGCGGGGCCGTCGTTGAACACGTGGCCGAGGTGGCCGCCGCAGTTCTTGCACAGGACCTCGGTCCGCCGCATGAACAGGCTGCGGTCCTCGCGAAGCTCGACGTTGTCACCCACCATCGGCTCGTAGAAGCTCGGCCACCCGGTGCCCGAATCGAACTTCGTCGCGGAGCTGAACAGCTCGGCGCCGCAGCCGGCGCACCGATAGGTGCCGTCGTCCTTGACGTGGACGTACTCGCCGGTGAACGGGGCCTCGGTCCCGTGCTGGCGCAGGATCTTGTACTGCTCGGGCGACAGGCGCTCGCGCCACTCCTGGTCGGAGAGCTGAACGTCCCGCGCGGTGTCGGTTTCACGTTCGGTAGCCATGACGACTACGGTAGCGCGGTGCCCACCTCCGATACGGTGAACGCGAGATGAAATTCGGCGTGGCGATCTTCCCGACTCGCAAGGTCCAGCCGCCGGGCGAGCTCGCCCGGATGGCCGAGGAGCGAGGGTTCGAGCTGCCTGCTGTTCCCGGAGCACACCCACATCCCGGCCGGGCGCGAGACCGCGTGCCCGGGCGGCGATGAGCTCCCGCCGTACTACACCGAGACGTACGACCCGTTCGTCGCCTGCACGGCGGCCGCGGCAGCGACCGAGCGGCTGCTGATCGGGACCGGGATCTGCCTGGTGATCGAGCGCGACCCGATCGTCACGGCGAAGGAGGTGGCGTCCGTCGACGTGCTGTCCGGCGGCCGGTTCCTGTTCGGGGTCGGCGCCGGTTGGAACGTCGAGGAGATGCGCAACCACGGCACCGACGCGTCGCGCCGATTCGGCCTGATGCGGGAGCGGATCGAGGCGATGAAGGCGATCTGGACCGAGGACGAGGCGAGCTACTCGGGCAAGTACGTCGAGTTCGCGCGGATCTGGTGCTGGCCCAAGCCGGCGCAGAAGCCGCACCCGCCGGTGCTGGTCGGCGGAAACGGTCCGCGGGTGCTCGATCGCGTGCTCGCGTTCGGGGACGAGTGGATGCCGAACCGCATGTCGATCGAGGACCTGGCGGCGCGGATCGCGGAGCTCCGTGTCCGCGCTTCGGAGATCGGCCGTGGTCAGATACCGGTCACCATGGTCGGCTTTCCGCCCGACCCAGCCGGGTTCGAGCAGCTCGCGAGCGCCGGCGTCGGCCGCGTCGTGTTGTGGCTACCGCAGGACAGCGCCGGCGCGGTTGAGGAGGGATTCGGCCGGTACGTGGCGGCGATCGAGGAGTTCCGGCGGGCCGGCTGAGCACCCAGGTGCTCAGGTAGCGCTCAGGTAGGGCTCAGGTAGCTGGAGGCCGCGGTCGCCGGGTCGACCGCGAGCATCTCCATCACGAGGCTCGACCAGGCGAAGTCGACCGCGCCCATCCCGCGCCCGGTGTACGGCTCGTAGTACTCGCGCAGCCCGTTGGCGAGCACCGCGGCCGTGATCCGGTCGCCGAGCGTCTGTGCCTCCTCACGGTAGCCGAGGCGGGTGAGACCGAGCCACACGAGCCAGGCCGCGTTGATCCACGTCGGGCCGCGCCAGTAACGCCGGATCCACAACCAGTTGTCGTCGCGAGTCGAGAAGCTGGGCTCGGTCGCGGGGACCGACGGCGGGGGCACCGGCAGCCAGAACCGCCGCTTGTCGAGCAGGTGTTCCTTGACGAGCCGGTGGCCGATCTCCGCCGGCAGGTCCGGGAGCGCGAGTGGCGCGAGCGCCGCCCACGTGAGCGTCGGCGTGCCCTTCGGCTCGGGGCGGGTGAGTGGTCTGAACAACCCGGTGGCCGCGTCGTACATCCGCTCGATGATCGTCGGGGTCAGCGACGGCCGCCCCAGGGCCAGCAGCGACAGCCCGTGCAGCACGTTCATCGCGACCTCGCAGCACACCGGGCCGCCGGCGCCCGCGATCCCGCGCAGGTCGTATCTGAACCTGCGGTTGCGCCGGACGAGCAGCACGAACCCGACCCGGTCGTGGGCGCGCCGTCCCCAGATCGCGTCGAACTGCGGGGACGCATCGAGGCCCGACTCGTCGGGTTGGACGATCCAGATCAGCCCGTCGCCGTCGAGGTCGCGATTGGCTGCCAGCCAGTCGTACTGCCGGACGATCCCGGGGACGAGCGACGGGTCGCCGACCGCGATCCGCCACGCCCACGCCAGCACCGGCGGCTGGATGCTGGCGGTCATCGAGGCCTTCGCCGAGGTCACGTTGTAGGTGAACCGCCGGCGCCCCGTCAACGGCGTGTTCCAGAAGATCGTATGGCCGATGAACCCGTCCTCGCGCTGGGCGGCCAGCAGCGACTCGAGCTCGCGCCGCGACTTCATGGGGTCGAAGTGCCGCCAGCTGATCGCGGTGAAGCACGAGTCCCAGTACCACTGCCACGGGTAGTGGCCCGGGCTCGGGCAGGTGTAGGCGAACGGCACGCGGTCGGTGGCGCGCACCCCCTCGCGCCAGTTCTGGTGAAGGACCTGCTCGCAGATCCCCCGGATCGTCGCCCTGTCGCCGTCGGCCAGCATGCCGCCACAGATCCTCGCAGCCGAGGATCGGCCGAGCGTCGTCGCCGGGTGAGACGTCAGTGAAGAACGGCGGCGCTCGCGCCACCGCGCGCCGATGCGCCGGCCCCGCGAGCCCCGGGGGACATTCACGTCGGGTCGGGCGGGCCGGTGCCATAGGCTGCGCGTTCATGGAGATTCAAGCCGCGGTAACCGAGTTCCAGGGCGCCCCGTTCGAGATCAAACGGCTCGAGCTCGGGGACTTGCAGGCGGGCGAGGTGCTTGTCCGGGTCGTGGCCTGCGGCATCTGCCACACCGACCTGATCATTCGCGACCAGTGGTATCCGGTCCCGCTGCCGGCAGTGCTCGGGCACGAGGGCGCCGGCGTGGTCGAGGCCGTCGGCTCCGCCGTCACCAAGGTCGCGCCGGGCGATCACGTCGCGATGAGCTACGGCTCGTGCGGGTCGTGCCCGAAGTGCCAGGCGGGAGAGCCGTGGGTCTGCCACGACTTCTTCGCGCGGAACTTCGGTGCGTCTCGGCCCGACGGGTCCACCGCGCTGTCTGAGGACGGCCGCGCGATCCACTCGCATTTCTTCGGTCAGTCGAGCTTCGCCACTTTTGCGGTCGCCACCGAACGCAACGTCGTTCGGCTCGATCCCGACGTGCCGCTCGAGATCGTGGCGCCATTCGGGTGCGGGATCCAGACCGGCGCCGGCGCGGTCCTGCGGGCGTTCCGGCCCGAGGCCGGCACGAGCATCGCTGTCTTTGGGACGGGCACCGTCGGGCTCTCCGCCGTGATGGCGGCGCGTATCGCTGGGTGCACGACGATCATCGGGGTCGACGTACGACCCTCCCGGCTCGAGCTGGCCTTGGAGCTGGGAGCGACTGCAGTCGTCGATCCCGGTTCCGCGGATCCGGTTGAGGCCGTGCGCGCGGCCACCGGTGGGGTGGGGGCGGACTTCAGCATCGACGCCACCGGGATCCCGCAGGTCCTCCAGCAGGCGGTCTACTGCACCGGCCCGGGTGGCGTCTGCGGCCTGATCGGCGCGCCGCCGTTCGGAACGGAGGTGTCGCTCGACATCAACCTGATGCTCGCGATGGGGCGGACCCTGCGCGGGATCGTCGAGGGCCAGAGCATCCCCGACGTGTTCCTGCTGCGACTGATCGAGCTGTGGCGCCAGGGCCGCTTCCCGGTCGACCGGCTGATGACCCACTACTCGTTTGATCGGATCGACGAGGCCGCGCGCGACGCGGAGGAGGGGCGGGTCGTGAAGCCGGTGCTGCGGATGGAGGGGTAGCGCCGGCGGTCGCACCCGGCCTTCGTTGCCTGCGGCCCCACGCGGGTTGGGCCGGCGATCCAGTCGCGCCGGCGCCACCCGGGTGAGCGGCGGCCGGCCGGGTTGCGTCTCGCGCGCGGTGCAAAACCAACCAAACCGGGCCGCATCGCGAACGCGTTGGCTACCTAAGCGCCTCTGAGGCGCTTACCTAGCCAAGGCCGGTGGCGCGGGGTGGCTGTGGCGACATTTGCACCGCCAGGGTCGAGCGCGAGCCCGACGCGACCCTGCACAAGGCCCGAGATCATCCCAACCGCTCGTAGTTCGGGGACGTAAGCATGTGAGGGATGCTCATGTCCCGAAATCCGGTGCGTGGTCTGTGTTTTCGGGCCTCGTACAGGGTTGTGGGACCGTCTGCCGGCGACCGCCACCTCGCGCGGGGCGCCGCCCCCCGCCGGGGACCGCGACCCCGCCGCGGCGCCCGCCACCTCGCCGAGGTCCGCCCCCGCCGGGGACCGCCCGCCCGCCGGCGTCCCCCGCCCGCCGGCGCTCGCCACCTCGCCGGGGTCCGCCCCCGCCGGGGACCGCCCGCCCGCCGGCATCCCCCGCCCGCCGGCGCTCGCCACCCCGCGCGCGGCGCCACCGCGGTTTGCAGGATTCGTTGCATAGGCAGGATCTGGCAGCGCCATGGCGTCGCCGCTTGGTAGGTTGCTGCCGGCTTCCATCCAGGGGGCTTGACCGATTATCGCGGTGCCTGACGTGTCGGGCGCGCGCCCGTTTGCCGTGCCCATACGGATCCGCATGCCTTTCGCCCACGAACGTCTTCGAGCCGCCGGGATCGTCGCGGTGCTCATCGCCGCCGTCCTGCTCGGAACCGGGCTGACCAGCAGCAGCGCCGGAGACCTGCAGAGCCAGATCGCGGCGGGCAAGTCGGCGGCCTCGTCGCTCCGCTCGCAGATCGCCGCCGACAGCGCGCAGATCGGTGAGACCACGCAGGGCCTGGCCGCCGCCAACCAGCGCCTGGCCAGGCTCCAGCACACGCTGACCGCGCGCGAGACGCAGCTACGAACCGTGCAGGGACAGCTGCTCCAGGCGCGCAACCACCTGGTCGACCTCGAGAACCAGCTCGAGCGCGCGACCAAGGCGCTGGCGGCGAACCTGGTCGCCGGATACGAGCAGGCGCCACCCAATCTCGTCACCGTGATCCTCGAGGCGCATGGCTTCACCCAGCTGATCGAGCGAGTCAACTTCATGCACCGGATCGCCGAGCAGAACGCCCAGATGGTCGCGTGGACTCGCACCACGCGCGCGGCCGTGGCTGGTCAGGCCCGGTGGCTGGCGACGCTCGAGGGGCGCGACCAGAAGCTGACCGCCCAGGTACTGGATCAGCGCAACGGCGTCGCCGCGCTCCAGGCCGCCCTGCTCCGCCGACAGATCTCCGAGGTCGCCTCGCGCGGCAGCGCGTCCTCCAAGCTGCACGCCGTGAACGGACGGATCGCCTCACTCGAGGCGAAGGCGGCCGCCTTCGAGGCGAAAGCGGCCGCCGCGGCCGCCCGGGCTGCGGCCACGCACAACGTGAGCGTCGGCGGAATTGCGGTGGACACCGGAGGGATGGTCCAAGCGCCTCCCGGTGCGCCGGCCGCGGTGGCGCAGGTGGTCGCCGCCGGCAACGCGATCGCCACGCTCCCCTACATCTACGGGGGTGGCCACGCCTCGTTCCACGCCGACGGCTACGACTGCTCGGGTTCTGTGAGCTACGCGCTTGCCGCCGCCGGGCTCGTCAGCTCGCCGATGGTGTCGGGGCAGTTCGAGGACTGGGGCGAACCAGGCCCTGGCCGCTGGATCACGATCTACGCGAACGCCGGCCATGTCTGGATGGACGTCGCCGGCTGGCGGTTCGACACGGTCGCGCTGGCCGAGGGCGGGACGCGCTGGTCGCGGGGTGGCGGCGAGTTCTCCGGGTTCGTGGTCCGGCACCCGGCAGGGCTGTAGCGCTCCGCTCCCACGCGCCCGGTTCCGCCACCAGATCCCCCGATCGTCGGCGCCCGGTTCCGCCACCAGATCCCCCGATCGTCGGCGCCCGGTCCCGCCACCAGATCCCCCGATCGTCGGCGCCCGGTCCCGCCCTACTCGACCGCCGCCCCGCGTCCGGACGTCTGACTGCAGACCTCAAGCTTTGCCGCTGCCCATGCCGATGAAGGCTGTCGATGAAACGACTAACAGCCATTGCCTGCGCCCTCGTCGGCGCGCTTGCCCTGCCCGCCGGGGCCCTTGCCGCTCAGCCGGCCACCCCTTCAACGACCACCCAGCCCGTCCAGGGTCACGCGTCCGGCACGCTGATCGGCGTCGCCCGCGGCTCGTTCGCGATCGAGGCCGCCGCGGGACGGATGTCGGTCGTGAACGCACTGACCTCCGCCGCGAACCTCGTCACCGAGGGCGACTTTCCCTACGTCTATGGCGGTGGCCATGCGCAGGCGGGCATCGCCAGCATCGGCATCAAGGGTCCCGGCTACAACGGCCGGCGGATCGGCTTTGACTGCTCAGGTTCGGTGGCGGCGGTGCTGTCCGGCGCCGGCGTGTGGCAGCCAACCAGCGGCGTCCCCAACGACGCCGGCATCATCGCCGAGTTGCTCCAGCGGCACCTGATCGCGCGCGGCGCGGGCCACGGAGCCACCGAGGTCACGCTGTACGACGATCCCGGCGTCCACATCTTCATGAACATCGACGGGCACTTCTTCGGCACCTCGGACGGCGGTGGCGGCGCCAATCCCGCCGGCGGCGCCGGCTGGCTCGACGACGGCGCCCCTGACGCCACCAGCCACGTCTACAAGAAGTACCACCTGCTCCTCCCGGAGCTCCAGGAGCGGACCACGTTCACCCGCATTCTCACGTTCCAGACGGGCGCGCATACGAGCGTCACCCACGGCCTCGAGCTTGGCGCCAACGTGCACGTCGGCTACACGCAGGCGCCGAACGGCCGCATGACCGCGCGGGGAGTCAGCTAGCTCGCGGGCCTCGCGATTGCCCCGCGGGGCAAGCGAGCGGAAGCGGCTACGAGTCGGCGGGTGAGCGAGCGGAAGCGGCTACGAGTCCGCGGGCGAGCGAGCGGAAGCGTCGGAGATGCCTGGGGCGCTCCACGGCCGATTCGGCTCGCCCTCGAACCAATACTCGCCGGCGCGCAGTCGCTCGATCAGCGCCAGCGCCCAGATCGCCTCGCCGTCGAGCCGCGCCTGCGTGAGCCGGAAGTGCTCCGCGACCGTGTCGGGCGTTCCGTCGCTATGCCCGATGCCCTCGATCGCAAACGCGTTGGCCCGGCCGGAAGCGGCGATCTGCTCGACCCGATGCTCGAGCGCGGCGATCACCTCCTCACGCTTGAGCGCCCACGCGAAGCTCCATGCCGACATCAGCTCGGCCGGCTCGTGCGCTGAGACGTTCCACAGCCCGGCGCGGAGCAGCAGCATGAACTCGGCCTCGCCGTCGCCGGTCAGCCGGTAGGTGGTGCGGGCCGGGCGGCCGCCCTCGGCCTCGGTCCCGACCTCCTCGACGAAGCCTTCCCGCGCGAGCGAGCGGAGCCCGTTGTAGACCGAGCCGGGGTTGAGGTGCGCCCAGGCGTCCGCGTGCCAGGTCAGGAGCTCACGGCGGACGAAGTAGCCGTGCACCGGCTGAAAGATGCGAACAGCTCCGAGGAGGAGCAGGCGGGTGGCCGACATCGTGAGCAGAGCATAGTTGACAACTGTGATTATTCATGTTTGACTATCCGTATGCTCAATCTTGACTATATGGTCCAGGCGCGCGGACTGGCCAAACGCTTCCCCTCCCGCGCAGGTGCCGTCGACGCCGTTCGCGGCGTCGACATCGACGTCGACGCCGGCGAGATCGTCGGCTTCCTCGGTCCCAACGGCGCCGGCAAGACGACGACGCTGCGGATGCTCACGACGCTGCTGACGCCGACCGCCGGCACCGCGACGGTCGCTGGGCACGATCTCCGGCGCGAGCCGGTCGCCGTGCGCACCCGCATTGGCTACGTCCCGCAGCGCGGCAGCACGACCCCGCAGGCGCTCGTTGGCGAGGAGCTCGTCGACCACGGGCGTCTCCACGGCCTTTCGCGTGCAACGGCTGAGGAGCGGGGGCACGCGCTGATCTCCCAGCTCGACCTCGACGGCATGTGGGAACGGCCATGCGGCACGCTCTCGGGCGGGCAACGGCGCCGTCTCGACATCGCGCTGGGGTTGATCCACGAGCCTCCGCTGCTGTTCATGGACGAGCCCACCACCGGGCTCGATCCGCAGTCGCGCGCGAACCTGTGGCAGCACATCCGCGGGCTCCGCGACGAGCACGGGGTGACCGTGTTCCTGACCACCCACTACCTCGACGAGGCCGATGCGTTGTGCGATCGGATCCTGGTGATCGACCACGGCGAGATCGTTGCGGCGGGAACGCCCGACGAGCTCAAGCGCGAGGTATCGGGTGACCGCGTCGGGCTGCAGCTGAACGAGCCGGCTCGGCTTGCGGGTGCGCGGATCGTGCTCGAGCGCGAACCGGGGGTCAGCGTGCTGCGCGCCGAAGGCGACCTGCTCGACTTCAGCCTGCCGGATGCGAGCGTCGCGCTGCCGGGGCTGCTGGCCGCCTTGGCGAGCGCGGGCGTGGTGCTGGCCGGCATCGAGGTTCGCCGGCCGACACTCGACGACGTGTTCCTGTCCCTGACCGGTCGCGAGCTCCGCGACCAGCCGATCGCTGCCTGAGGAGGGTGACGATGCGTTTCCTGACCGAGACCTGGCTCGTGTTCGTGCGCGCGATGCGCCTGTCGCTGCGCAATAAGGTGTGGCTGATCATCGGCCTGATGCAGCCGCTCTTGTACCTGGCCCTGTTCGGGCCGCTGCTCAAGCGGATCGCCGGGATGCCCGGATTCCCGCACGGCAACTCGTGGCAGGTGTTCACGCCCGGGTTGCTCGTCCAGCTCGGGATCTTCGGCGCCCTGTTCGTCGGCTTCGGACTGATCGCCGAGGTTCGCGATGGCGTGATCGAGCGGATGCGGGTGACGCCGGCGTCGCGGATGGCGCTGCTGGCGGGGCGCGTCCTCCGGGACGCGGTCGTGCTGCTGGTGCAGTCGACCGTGTTGCTCGCCGCCGCGTACGCGTTCGGGCTGCGTGCGCCGATCGCCGACGTCGCGCTCGCCGTGCTGCTGGTCGCCGCCGTGGGCGCGGCGTTCGCGTCGGCGTCCTACGCCGTCGCGCTGCTGACGGGAACCGAGGAGGGGATGGCCTCGATCGCCAACAGCCTCGCGGTCCCGTTGTTGCTGCTGTCGGGCATCCTGCTACCGATGACGTTGGCGCCGGGCTGGCTCCGGACGGTCTCCAACGTGAACCCGGTCAAGCACATCGTCGACGCTCTGCGAGCTCTGTTCCAGGGTCACGTCATGAGCGGGACGGTCGGCGTCGGCGTGCTCGTGGGCGCGGCGCTGATCGTGCTCGGGATGACGTTCGGCACTCGCACGTTCCAGCGCGACTCGGCGTGACCGGAGAGCCGACGACGACGAGCTGGGCCGAAAGGACTCGGTGTGGCCTGCGCTTTCACATCGGCGTCCTCCCGGAACTCGATTGAGGTGACCGCCGAGGTTTCCCGCTAACGACGAAAGCTCGCGATATGAGGCGGCCTTCGGCCACTCTCGTGCCCGTTGCGGCATCGGATCTAGCCGTGGGACCTTCGGCATGTGGCGATATCACGGCAATATTGACAGGCCATCACGTTCGTGATATCACTTCGCTATTACTAAACGGCGAGATGAAAGAGGACACGATGTGGTCACGCGCCAGCCATACGATCCGTCGCATCAAGAAGATCTGGGCCGAGCTCGACTACGCCCAGAGGCGGCTGCTGGAGATCCAGACCGGCATCCCCATGACCCCCGAGGCGCAACGGGCGCAGGTCCGGGCGGAAAGCCATGAGCTCGAGGTGCTGTTCGCGCGGGAGCATCCCCAGGAGCAAGTGGTGTCCGCGCCGGTGCCTCTGGCCCACTGACGCTGGCGGTGCGGGCTCGGTGAGGCCGTCGCGCTGCCGGCCACCGATGTGAGCACCGAGCGCCTCGCGTCGTTGGATTCGCCCAAAAGCGTCGGTCCCCAAACCTGAGGGGAGTCGCCCCCAAAGCCTGAGGGCCCCGCGGAAGCGGGGCCCTCAGCGTCGAACCGCACCGAGCTGTGCGATCAAAAGACGAGGCCCCCGCCACGTGTGCCGGGGCCTCTGGTCAGTCTCGGTGCCGTTGCGGAATAGATCGATCAGGTCGGATCAGCCGCGCACGTGCACAAGCTTGTCCGGGTCGTTGCACGACGATGTCGGGCTGGGTCCACGGACGCTGGCAGCAGGTCGCAGCCGCGACCACGCGTATGCTCGCCGGCTCAGACCGCGTGCAACTCGTCAGACGCTGGCGCGGGCGGCTTGTGCCCGCCCTGGGTCGTGCGTCTGACCGTGACGGCGAGAGCAGCCGGGCAGCGGTCGGTGACCGAGACGTTCTACGTGACCGTCCGCCACGGCCCGGGTTGGAGCAAGGACATGTCGCACGCCGTCCTGAGCACGCAGTAGCGCATTCGGGGCCCTTGAGGGCCCCGAATGACATCTACATGCAAACCGCGGTGACTGCAAACCGCGGTGACGCGCTCGCGAGATTGTGCTCATCAGCCGCAGCCGGTGTTGAACCCGCAGCTCGAGCACGTGTAGCAACTGCCGGTGCGCTGCATCATCCCGCCGCACTGCTGACAGGCCGGCCCGAGATCGAGCCCCTTGCGCATCGCGGGCATCACCGGTGGCGTGTCCGTCAGCGCCGACGCGGCCGGCAGCGCCGGCGAGGTGCCGTGGCCGTTGCCGTTTCCGGGCTTTGCCTGGGTGTCCGGTGGCGCGGCGACGTCACCGAGGTGAGAGCTCGCCGCCTCCTGCGCAGCCTGCCGGGCCCGCACCGCCGGCGTCAGGATCCCGAGCTCTTCCTGGAGGTCTACGTCGAGGAACCGCGAGGCGAGCCAGCGCATGATGTAGTCGGGCATCGACTTCGCGAACGGGATCTCCGGGTTGGTGGTCATGCCCTCGGGCTCGAACCGCATGTAGCTGAACTTGCGCACCAGCGTCTCGAGCGGCACGCCCGTCTGCAGCGCGATCGAGATCGCCGTCGCAAACGAGTTCATCATCCCGCGCAGCGTTGATCCTTCCTTGCCGATGTCGGTGAGGAAGATCTCGCCGACCGTCCCGTCGTCGTACATGCCTGCGGTGATGTATCCCTCGTGCCCGCCGATCGAGAACTTGTGGGTGATTGACTGACGCTCGCGCGGCATCCGGCGGCGCACCGGGGCCTTGGCGAGCGCCTCGGCGACCGCCTTCTCGATCTCGGCCTCCCTTGAGGTCGGCGCGTCCTTCTGGGCCTCGGTCCGGAGCGCCTGAGCGGTCTTCGAGCCGTCGCGGTAGATCGCGAGCGCCTTGATTCCCAGCCGCCACGCCTCGATGTAGGCCTCCGCGATGTCTTCGACAGTGGCCGTCTGGGGCATGTTCACGGTCTTCGAGATGGCGCCGCTGAGGAACGGCTGGGTGGCGCCCATCATCTTCAGGTGCCCGGTGTGCGAGATCGCCCGCTCACCGACCGCGACGTCGAAAACCGGCAGGTGCTCCGCTGCGAGCTCGGGTGCTCCGACGATCGTGTTGTGCTCGTTGACGTACGCGACGATCTGCTCGATCTGCTCGTCGTTGTAGCCGAGCGTCTGGAGCGCCAGCGGCACCGTGCGGTTCACGATCGTCATCTGACCGCCGCCCACCAGCTCCTTGAACTTGACCAGCGAGAAGTCGGGCTCGATGCCCGTCGTGTCGCAGTCCATCAGGAACGAGATGGTGCCGGTGGGGGCGAGCACCGTCGCCTGCGCGTTGCGGTAGCCGTGCTGCTCCCCGACCGCAACCGCCTCGTCCCAGGTCGTGCGGGCGCGCTCGAGCAACGCCGTGTCGACGCAGGCCGAGTCCGGGATGGTGTAGGAGGCGTCGCGATGCATCCGCATCACAGCGTTGTGGGGCTCCCGGTTCTCGGCGTAGCAGTCGTACGGGCCCATCGCCGCGGCGGTCCGGGCCGAGCCAAGGTAGGCGCGACCGGTCATCAGCGCGGTGATCGCGGCAGCGGTGCCGCGTCCGGCGTCGGAGTCGTAGGGCACGCCGTCCGCCATCAGATACGCGCCGAGGTTGGCGTAGCCCATTCCCAGCTGCCGGAACGCGCGCGCGTTGGCTCCGATCTGCTCGGTCGGATAGCTCGACGGCGAGACGATGATCTCCTGCGCGAGGAACATCACGTCGACCGCATGCTCGAACGACTCGACGTCGAACGTGCCGTCGGCCCGCCGGAATCTCATGAGGTTCAGCGACGCCAGGTTGCAGGCCGAGTCGTCGACGTGCATGTACTCCGAGCACGGGTTGGACGCGTTGATCCGCCCCGAGTTCGGGGACGTGTGCCACTGGTTGATCGTCGTGTCGTACTGGACGCCCGGGTCGGCGCAGCGCCACGCTGCCTCGGCGATCTCGCGCATCAGCTCGCGCGCCGGGATCGGGTCGCCGATCGGCGCGCCGGTCACGCGACCGGTCAGCTGCCACTCCTCGTCGTTCTCGACGGCCCGCATGAACCGCTCGGTCACCCGGACCGAGTTGTTCGCGTTCTGGTACTGGATCGAGAAGAAGCCCTCGCCGTCGATCGACATGTCGAAGCCGGCGTCGCGCAGGGCTGCGGCCTTGTCCTCCTCCTTGGCCTTGCACCAGATGAATTCGTGGATGTCGGGATGATCGACGTCGAGGACGACCATCTTGGCCGCGCGGCGGGTCTTGCCGCCGGACTTGATCGTGCCGGCCCAGGCGTCGGCGCCGCGCATGAAGCTCACCGGTCCCGACGCGGTGCCGCCCTTGGCCAGCGGCTCCATCGACCCGCGGATCTTCGACAGGTTGATGCCCGATCCCGATCCGCCGCGGAAGATCATCCCCTCCTTGGTGTTCCACTCGAGGATCGACTCCATCGTGTCGTCGACGCTCAGGATGAAGCAGGCCGAGCATTGCGGGCTCTCCTCGAACCCGACGTTGAACCACACCGGGGAGTTGAACGCGGCCATCTGGTGGAGCAGGATGTGGGTCAGCTCCGCCTCGAACGTGTCCGCGTCCTCGGCAGTGGCGAAGTAGCCCCGGTCGCGTCCCCAGTCGGCGATGGTGCCGGCGACGCGGCCGATCATCTGCTGGACCGAGTGCTCGCGGGCGGGCGAGCCGAGCTGGCCGCGGAAGTACTTCTGGGCAACGATGTTGGTCGCGTTCTGAGACCAGGACTTTGGGAACTCGACGCCAAGCTGCTCGAAGGAGACCTTGTCCCCATGGCCGATCCGCGCATCCCGCAGCTCCCACTCGATCGAGTCGAACGGGTGCTCGCCGGGCGCCGTGAAGAAGCGCCGGACCGTCAGGCCCTTGCCCGTTCGTACCTCGGATTCGAGTTGGGTCTGGGGGGTTTGCTCCATGAGGTACTGCTCCTCTCGTTTTACCGCGATTTCCCCTGCTCCGAAGCGACTTTTCGTCAGCCGAGCGGGCAGTGAATGAAAGCGCAGGCCCCGGACGGAAACACCGGAGGACCGAGGCGGAAGTCGCTCTCTGCGGAGTCTTAATTTTACTAGGTCGGGGATGGATCCCCGGAGGCCCGGAGGACGCAGGGAGAAGCCCGCGGCGGGGCGTGTCGAGAGGGCCTGCGCGGGCGGTCGAGAAGCCCCGCGGACGCATCTGGCGGAGGGGGCGGGCGAGTGCGTCGAGCGGGCCCGTGGGGACGGCCGTCTGGTTAGATCCGGCGCACAATGAGCTCGGTCGACCGACGGGGCAGGCGGCCCGCATGAAACTGCTGATCACCGGCGGCGCCGGCTACATCGGCTCGATCGTCGCGCGGCAGCTGCTGGCCGACGGGCACGACGTGACGGTGCTCGACAACCTCGAGCGAGGGCATCGGGCCGCCGTCCCCGACGGCGCGGCCCTGGTGGTGGCGGACCTGCTCGACCGCGAGGCCGTCGGTGCGGCACTCGCCGGCGGATTCGACGGCGCGATGCATTTCGCCGCGCTCGCGCTCGTGTCGGAGTCGGTCAGCCACCCCGAGCGCTATTACCGCACGAACGTCGGGGGGACCTTGAACCTGCTCGAGGCGATGACCGCCGCCGGCGTCCCGCGCCTGGTGTTCTCCTCAACGTGCGCCGTGTACGGGCAGCCGGACGAGGTCCCGATCGCCGAGAGCGCCGTCCCGATGCCGGTCAATGCCTACGGCGCTTCGAAGCTGGCGGTCGACCTGATGATCCGCGATTTCTGCACCGCCACGGGCCTCGGCGCGGTCAGCCTGCGGTACTTCAACGTCGCCGGCGCGAGCGGCGGGCTCGGCGAGGATCACGACCCCGAGACGCACCTGATTCCTAACATCCTGCGCGCGGCGCTCGACTCGGCCGCCGCGGTCGACATCTATGGCACTGACTATCCAACGCCCGACGGCACCGCGGTCCGCGACTACATACACGTCGAGGACCTGGCCGCGGCGCATCTACTCGCGCTCGGCGGGACACGCGCATCCGAGCACCGCGTGTTCAACCTCGGCAACGGCAGCGGCTTCTCGGTTCGCGAGGTGATCGCCGCCGCCCGAGCCGTCACCGGCCGGGAGATCGGCACGAACGAGGCGCCACGCCGCCCCGGGGACCCCCCGATGCTCGTCGCCGCCAGCGACCGGATCCGGTCCGAGCTCGGGTGGGAGCCGCGGAAGCCGACGCTCGAGCAGATGGTCGCCGACGCCTGGGCGTTCGCGCAGGCGAATCCCAGCGGGTACCCCGAGTAGGCCGGCGACGCTCTCGGAGCACGTTCGCCACCCCTCTCAGAGCAGGTCGGCGAGCTCTGCGAGCGCCGCGGCGAGTACCTCATCCGCCGGCCGGGACGCGTTGATCTTGCGGATCCGGTCAGGGTCCTCCGCGGCAAGCTCGAGGTACGCCGCCGAGGTCCGGTCGAAGAAGTCGGACTGCTCGCGCTCGAGGCGGTCAGGCCGTCCCGCCCGCGAGCGCGACCGGCTGCGGCCGAGGTCCGAGTCGATCATCAGCAGCAGGGTCCGGTCGGGACGCGCCGTTCGGATCGCGAACTCGTTGATCGCGCGCACCCGGTCGATTCCGAGCTCCCGGCCGCCTCCCTGGTATGCCAGTGAGGAGTCGATGAACCGGTCGAGCAGGACCCAGCGTCCCTCGCGCAGGAGCGGCTCGATCGCCTCCTCCACGAGCTGCGCCCGGGCCGCGGCGTATAGGAGCGCCTCGGTGCGCGCCGTCACGTGCAGATCGGGGTCGATGACCAGCTCGCGGATCCGCTCGGCTGCCGGAACACCGCCCGGCTCGCGCAGTAGGAGCACGTCCAGGCCCCGGGCCGTGAGGGCGTCGAGGAGCGCCGCGGCGAGCGTCGTCTTGCCCGCCCCGTCGATGCCTTCGATCGTGATCAACCGGCCGCGTTGCATGCGAGTGGCTCGCGACCCTACCGGGCACTACGATCGGGGGATGCTCGCAGAGCTGGAGCGCCATCCTCACGCCCGCGCGGTCCTCGCGCCGACGCTCGAGGAGGGCGGCCGCGCGTCACACGCATACCTGTTCTATGGGCCGGGCGGCGCCGGCAAGCGGTCGGCTGCTCGCGCGATGGCAGCCGAGCTGCTCGCCGCCGGTTCACGGGATCCCGCGAGCGCGCGCGCGAGGGTCGCATCGGGCGCGCACCCCGACCTCACGTGGGTCGCGCCGAGCGGCGCGCACGAGATCCTCGTCGGCGACATCGACGGCCCGGTCGTGTCGGCGGCGAGCAAGACGCCGTTCGAGGCCGCTTGCCGCGTGTTCGTGATCGAGCGCGTGGACGAGCTTGGGGACGAGGCCGCCAACCGGATGCTCAAGACGCTCGAGGAGCCGGCGTCGTTCGTGCATCTGATCCTGCTGTCCGATCGGCTGGCCGAGGTGCTGCCGACGATTCGCTCGCGCTGCCAGCTGGTCCGGTTCGACGCTCCCACGGTGCAGGAGACGGCGGCGGCGCTCGAGGCGCTCGGCGAAGAGAGCGACGCCGCGATCGCGTGCGCCCACCTCGCGCTCGGTGACGGGGAGCTGGCCCGCGAGCTGACCGGCGCCGACGGGCAGGCGCTGCGCGCATCCGCGGAGCGGTTTGCGCGTGCGGCTATCTCAGGCGAGATGGCGCGAACCGAGCCGTGGTCGGAGCTGCTCCGGGCGGTGCGCTCTCGCGGGGAGGCGACCCGGACCGCGCTCGAGGCTCGTGCGCTCGATGAGCTCGAGCTGTACCCGAGCAAGGAGCGCAAGCGGATCAAGACCGAATGGGAGGAGCGGATCAAGCGTGCGCGGCGACGGGTCGAGACCGCGGCCCTCGATCTCGGCCTGCAGGTGGTCGCGCTCTGGTATTCCGACCTCGCGTCCCTTGCCTGGGGCGCCCGCGACCTGATAAGGAATGTCGACCGCTTGCCGGAGCTCGATTCCGACTCGGGGGTCGACCCGCAGCGGCTGCGTGCCGCGGTCGAAGCCGTCGAAGACACGCGGTTGCGCTTTCAGCTAAACGTATCCGAGGAGCTTGCATGCGAATCGCTCGCGTATCGCTTGGAGCGGCTGCTCGCGGCATGACGCAGCGGGACGACGTGGCGTCCCCGCAGTCGGCCCAAGCCGACGGCCGAGTGGACGGCCAGCCCGACGGTCGCGTGTACCTGCGGACGCCCGTGCACACCGACCGCGCCGAGTTCATCAGCCTGATGCGGGCGAGCCGGGCGTTCCACCGGCCGTGGGCGACCGCCCCGACGGATGACGATGCGTTCGATGCGTATCTCCTCGACTCGCGCCGGCCGGACTTCGAGGCGATGCTCGTCTGCCGGCGCACGGACCGGGCGATCCTCGGGTTCTTCAACCTGTCACACATCACGCGCGGCTCGCTTCAGAGCGCGTACCTCGGCTACGCCGTCGGCAGCAAGTTCGGCAACCAGGGCTACATGCGCGAGGGGCTCGAGCTCGTCTTGCGCGAAGCGTTCGTGACCCTACGCCTGCACCGGATCGAGGCCAACATCCAGCCCGGCAACCAGGCATCGATCGCGCTCGCGCGCGGCGCCGGCTTCGCCCGCGAGGGCTTCTCGCCGCGATACCTCAAGATCGGCGGTCGCTGGCGCGATCACGAGCGGTGGGCGATCCTGGCCGAGGACTGGCGCGAGCGGCACGCCGGCCCAGGCTCCGCCACCAGTCGTTGAGCGGCTGAACGGCAGGGGCCGCGGGTAGACTGGCGCCGAACCACGCCGACGTAGCTCAGCTGGTAGAGCACTTCACTCGTAATGAAGGGGTCCCCGGTTCGAGTCCGGGCGTCGGCTCTGATCGGCCTGAGCAGGGATTTTGCCGAGACTCGCTTTTCTGGTCGCGGCGTTCGTGGCAGGCCGACCCTGCGTCCGCTGAGTTCGTGAGCCCCTGCGAGCAGTCGGCGACTCCGTTCGCGTCGTCGGTGACGAAGGCGATGCGCTGCCGAACTAGGTCGATCCCCGTCGGGCCGACGAGGATGTCTGCGTTTAGGCCGCGCAGCTCGGTAGCGTGGCTCGCAATGCAGGCATACGCACGGCGCGTGCAACGACCCGGTGACAACGATCCAAGCGGCCACCGCCCGACCGGTCTCAGCCCCGCGCAAGGCGACAGTGGTATTGGGTGACACGTCGGCCGCGTGTGTTACTGGGCAGTGACTTCCTCGCAACCTGACGATGGATTCGTTGCGATCGTGGGCTTGCGGTGGGAGGCGGCCGTTGCGGTCGCTTAGCCGGCGGGCGTTACCGTCATGGTGTTCTGCCTAGATACTGCTGGCAGGGGAGACCGCGTACCCCCAGGCCGTCGATCGAGAACACTCGACCTGCGTCCGGTTGGCGGGCGAGGGCGGCCTCGTCGAGATCCGCGCGGGCGGTGGTGACGAATAGGGTGGCCCGGTCAGGGCCGCCGAACGCGCAGGAGGTGGGACGCTCGACCGGGACCGGCACGGTAGCGAGGAGCGATCCGTCGGGGGCGTACCGGTTGACGGCCGCGCCGCCCCAGAGCGCGACCCAGATTGCGCCGTCCTCGTCGACGGTGAGCCCGTCGGGTGCGACCCCTGGCTGGTCGATGTGCACGAGTGTCCTGCGTTCGCTGATCGCACCGGTGGCGCCGTTGAAGTCGAACGCGTCGACGCAGCCGGTGCCGCTGTCGTTGAGGTACATCGTGCTGGCATCGGGGCTCCAACCGATGCCGTTTGAGATCGTCAGACCGGTGAGCACGGTTGTGCAGGTCCCGTCGAGCTCGAGGCGGTAGAGCGAGCCGGCCCCGGGCGACTCGTCGTAGGCCATCGTCCCCGCCCAGAAGCGCCCCTGGGGGTCGCACGCGCCGTCGTTCATCCGCACGTCGGTGCGGTCGGCTTCGGGCTGGGCGAGTTCGTGGATCGAGCCGGTGTCATCGATGAACAGAAATCCTGGTCCGGCGGCGAGCACGTAGCCGCCTCCGATCGCGGGCGCGACGGCGCCGATGTGCCGGTCGATCGAGATCGTTTCGACGCGGTCGAGTGCGCCGTCCGGCGTCAGCGTTCCTCGGTGCATGTGGCGCCCGAGGATGTCGACCCACAGCAGCTCCTGGCGCTGTTCGTGCCACCGCGGGCCTTCGCTGAGCAGTCCTGGCTTTCCGGACCAGGCCGTCACCTCGGGCACGCTCATGCCGTGAGGTCCACCACAACCTTGATGTCGTCGGGCTGCCGGTCGAGCGCCTCGGTCCAGCGACCGAGGGGTACGCGGCGGGTGATCAGGGCGCTCAGCCATGCGGCATCCGCTGCCGCGAGCGCGACGGCGGCCTGTTCCCAATGACGTTTGCCGGCGTTCACGGTCCCGAACATGACCACGTTGCGCAGCACCATGGCGCGATTCAAGGCGGTGGCATCCACGTCGAGGGTCGGGTCGAGGCTCATGAGGCCGGTCAGGCACATGATCCCGCCGCTGACCAATCTGGTCGCAGCTGACCTACCGACCGCGCCGAGCCCGGTGCACTCGATCACGACATCCACCTCTACGTCGATCTCGGCGGCGTCTCCGGCGTGATAGCGGGCGCCGAGGTCCTCTACGAGATCACGTTTTGCGCCAGCTACGGCGAGATCGACGACGTGGACCTCGTAGCCGCGCTGCACGCCGAGCAGGCATGCCATCAGCCCGATCGGCCCGGCGCCGGTGATCAGCGCCTTGCCCTGCACAAAGAACCCGCGGCGCGAGATCTGGTCCACCTGATCCCACGCTTTGGCCAGCACCGACGCCGGTTCCAACAGAACGCCGAGGTCGCCGAGCCCAGGGGCTATGCGGACGGCGAAGCCCGGTTCCAGGCGCCATTGCTCGCTTCCGTATCCGTGGAGCCGGACGATGCCTCGCTCGCCGAAGCTGTCGTTGCGGCACATGTCCCACGCTCCGGCGGCGCATGCAGGACACGGCACCGGATCGGGCCGGCGCACGATCCCAACGACCAGATCACCGCGAGTGAAGCCTGACCCCGGGGGCGCCTCGAGCACCTCGCCCAGGCTCTCGTGGCCGACGATCAGCTTTCCGTCATCGGGGGGCGGTGTGCCGTATGAGCCCTCCGCGATCTCCCGGTCCGTCCCGCACACGCCGACCGCCAAGCCGCGCACGAGGAGCTGACCGTCCCGCGGGTCCGGGCTTGGGACCTCCTCGACGCCGGCAGTCCCTTCACGCCCCGGCACCACGGTCATCGCACGCATGTCTCCGATCGTGACATCGCGCCCCGGCGTCCGCCTCACCCGATTCGGGGGATGACGACCCCGGGAGCGGCTCGGATCATCGCCTCAATGGCCCCATCGCCGACCAACAGGCTCGACGTGGTGGTCATCGGCGCCGGGCCCGCCGGTGTGATCGCATCGCTCCGGGCGGCGCGGCTTGGAGCCCGAACGGTGTTGATCACCCGCGATGAGTTCGGGGGAATGGCCGCGAATGATGGCCCCGTCCCGGTGCGCACGCTCGCCCAGGCAGCCCGGCTGATCCGCGAGGCGAGGCAGCTCCCGCGCTACGGGATCACTTCCGGTGAGCTCACACTGGACTACTCCCGGCTACTCGCTCGCGTACGCGAGGTGACCGAGGATGTGCGCAACCACTCGCTGCTGCGCGATGATCTGAACGCTGCCGGAGTGACGATCCACGAGCGGGCCGGGACGGCACGGTTCGCCGATCCCCACACTGTCGAGAGTGACAACGCCCCGCGGCTTCGAGCGGACAAGGTCATCATCTGTACCGGAGGAACCTCGCGGCGGCTCGCGGTTCCCGGCTTCGATCTGACCGCGACGCACAGCGATGCGTGGCACCTGTCCGCGGTTCCGGAGTCGCTGCTAGTGCTCGGCGCGGGCGCGACGGGCGTTCAGGTGGCTTCGATCTTCAACGCGCTCGGCTCACGCGTCCAACTCGTCGAGGTTGCTCCGCGGATCTTGATGAGCGAAGACGAAGACGTCTCGGCAGCGGTGAGCGCCGCTCTGGCAGCGTCAGGCGTTCGGATCGTCGAGGACGCCGGATCGATCGAGCGCTTCGAGCGTTCTCAGATTGGGGTGCGACTCATTCATTCAGCGAACGGTTCCGCGGACAGCGCCGACGCCATGGTCGCGGTCGTCGCGGTTGGATGGGTGGCCGCGACGGCCGGGTTGAACCTCGACGGTGCCGGGGTGGGGACCGATCGGCGAGGTTACGTCGAGGTGGACAGGCAACTGCGGACCGCGGCGCCGCACATCTTCGCCGCCGGCGATGTCACCGGGCGGGCGATGGTGGTGCACGAGGCCGTCCGCGAGGCGCTCGTGGCCGCGAGCAATGCTGTCCTCGGACAGGCGACACCTCTGCCCGCGCAAGTGAGCCCGATCGGCAGTTTCACCGATCCTGAGTACGCGTCCGTCGGGCTAACCGAAGCGGCAGCCCGTGAGGGCCACGAGGTGGTCGTGGCGACGGTGCGGTTTGACTCGCTCCCGCGGCCGATCATCGACGGCCGCCCGACGGGGTTCTGCAAGCTGGTCGTCGATCGAGAACTCCACAGCATCCTTGGTTGCCACATCGTGGGGGAACGTGCGGTCGAGCTCGCGCAGCTCGCCGCGACAGCGATGGCCGCGGAGATGCCCGTCGAGCAACTCGCATTGGTCCCGTATTCGTTTCCAACCTACGCGAACGCGCTTGGCCGCGCGGCTATCGGCGCCGCCATCGAACTCGACCAGACCGGAACGTGGGCGGTCGATCACCTCGCCGATACCGAGGAAGTCTCGCGCGCGTCGAGCCCAGCATGAGCAAACAGTCAAATCGCGGCCGAGGCGTTCTCGCCCGCTCGCCCAGTCGATAGGAGGAAGATTTTGACAACGGACGCAACACCAACGTCACGACCGGGCGTCAGCGTCGGCTCCACGAGCGAGTTCAGCTTGTTCTTCCGTGTCAAACCGGGCAGCGAGAGCGATCTTCGTAAGGCTGTCGAAGGACTTCAGAGCAGTCCGGGCTACCGGCCCGGGGATTACAACATGCCGATTGCGTCCATCCACGAAGCTCGGTTCGTGCTGTTCGACGACGACACGCGACTGCTGTTTGCGACGAGTTTCGACGGACCGTGGGACGCGTATATGGAGGACTTCGCTTCCAAGCCGCTGAAGCTGTTCGCCGCAATCTTCCAGCACGTCGAGGGGTACGAAGGCCTTCCCGATCTCGCCGCGGTGAAGGAATTCATTCTGAGCGCCCAAGTCACCGCAGGTGCCTACGCTCGCAACTACGGTGGCACGGTGAAGGAGATCCGGAAGGCCGAGCGGGTGAACGCCGCCTTCCAACAGGTGCTCGATGACCCCGACGCCGAGGACGCGCTGGGACATCCGGCGCTGAAGCCGCTGCTCGACGAGGCCGCCGACGCGTAATAGCGATCCCGGATCTACTATCACGGAGCTGCGGAGGAGAAGCGATGTCACATCACCTTTCGGGGCCGCGGTCTCTCACCCAGCCGATCGCAGATATCACCGACCTGTATGCGTTCCCTAGCCCCGAGCACCCGGGGCATCTTGTGCTGGTGCTGAACACGCTGCCGTTCGCGCCGCCGTCGGCGTTGTTCTCCGACGCGCTGAGCTACCGGTTCCGGCTGCGTCCTCTCACCGCGAACGCCCGCGGCGATCGAGCGCCGTTCGCTGTCGGTGACGAGGAGTTCGTGTTCGACTGCGTCTTCTCGACCCCTGCGAACGGCGACGGCACCAGCCGGGTCACTCAGGAAGGCACGTGCTCGCTCCCGACCGGCGAGGCGATCTCGGTGGAGGTCAACGACGCGGGCGCAGACCAGGCTCACGGTGTCCGCGTGTTTGCCGGGCCGCGATGGGATCCGTTCATCATGGACGCCCCGGCGATGCTCAAGACGATCGCGACGGGCAAGCTCTCGTTTACGGATCCCGGCTCGATCTTTCTCGACGGCAAGAATGTCCTCAGCGTCGTCGTCGAGGTGGACTGTGCCGCCGTGCTTGGCGACTGTGAGCTGGTCGGAGTGGTCGCGGAGACGGTGACGCGGGGGAAGCTCGCCGTTCGCTTCGAGCGGGCCGGCCGGCCCGAGGTGCCCAATCTGATGCTGGGACCGAAGCAGTTTGACCCGGTCAACCGTGACCTCGAAATCCGTGACCTGTACAACATGGAGGACGCCTTCCATCTCGCGCAGGCTTACCTGGGCGCCTACCGGGCGCGGCTCAACGCGAACCTCGCTTTCTGGGACGGACTCGACGGCAAGACGGACTGGCCGCCAAACGAAAACGGCGCTCATCCGCTGACCGAGTTAATGCTCGCGGACTTCCTCGTGGTCGACGTTACGAAGCCATACGCCGAGCGGGGGTCCTTCCTCGAGATCGAACTCGCAACCCGCGAGGCCCGAACACACGAGACCTGCGGTGGGCGAGCTCTCAACGACGACGTAATGGACACGATCTTCACGTTATTGGTGAACGCCGGAACCGGTCCAGCAATCCGCGACGGCGTCGACCGGGCAACGATGCCCGCGTCGGGGGCGTTCCCTTACCTGGCACAGCCTAACCCAGATCCTCCCGAACCGCCCGAGCACCTCTAGCGATCAGAAGTGACAACGTGAACCTCGCAACAGGCATCCTCGACCTCGACGACATCCAGAGTGGGGCACTCCACCCACGACCGTCGCCCTACGTCGGCACCTATCTGCTGCTCCGCATCGACGACCGTGACGCCGGACGGGAGCTGGTCCGAAGGCTGTGTCCCCTGGTCGACTCCGGCCGGCCGACCCCTGATCCGTCCCGCGACGCCTGGATCACCGTCGCCTTTACCCACCACGGCCTGAAGGCGCTGGGCGTGCCGCAGGAGTCGCTTGACAGCTTCGCACCGGAGTTTCGCCAGGGCATGGCGGCCCGGGCGGCCGAGCTTGGAGACGTCGGCGAAAGCAGCCCGGCCCGCTGGGAGAAACCGCTCGGAACCCCGGACGTGCACGTTGCGCTGGCGGCGCTGTCGCCCGATGCGGCGCGGCTAGAAACGGTGCTCGAAAGAGCGCGCCGTGCCCACCAAGAACTTTCCGGCGTCGAGCTGATCTGGCGCCAGGACTGCTACCAGCTCCCGACCGGGCGCACGTCGTTCGGCTTCAAGGACGGGATCGGCCAACCGACGGTAGAGGGGAGCGGCATCGAAGGCTCTGAGCCGGAGGGACGACCGATCAAGGCAGGGGAGTTCATTCTCGGCTATCCAGACGAGACGGGAGGCCTCCCGCCGATGCCGACCCCCGAAGTGCTCGGTCGGAACGGCACCTACCTCGTGTTCCGAAAACTGCACACGCGGGTTGCGTCGTACCGGCAGTACCTCCGAGCCAAAGCCGCGAACCGCGAAGACGAGGCAATGCTCGCGGCGAAGATGGTTGGACGCTGGCCGAGTGGCGCACCGCTCGCGCTGGCGCCCGAGCGCGACGATCCCGCGCTCGGCGCGGATCCCGACCACAACAACGATTTCGGCTACGCCGACGATCTCCGCGGTTTCAAATGCCCAGCCGGCGCACACGCGCGGCGTGCAAACCCGCGAAACGCTCTCGACCACGAGATGAGCGTCGACGTTCGTCTGCACCGCATGATCCGCCGAGGTACGAGCTACGGTCCGATGTTGCCCGAAGGCGTGCTCGAGGACGACGGCGCCGAGCGAGGAATCATCTTCGTGTTCGCCGGCGCGCACATCAAGCGCCAGTTCGAGTTCGTCAAGACCCAGTGGCTGAACGACGGCATCTTCATCGGGGCGCCCGCCGAGAAAGACCCGCTCGTCGGGCCAAACGACGGGTTCGGCACGCTCACCATCCCAAAACGGCCGATCCGGCGCCGGCTGCGCGACCTGCCGCCATTCGTCGTCACCCGCGGCGGGGAGTACTGCTTTGTCCCGGGCCTGCAAGCACTGCGCTGGCTGGGGGAACTCGGCACGTGACACGCATCGATAATGAAAGAAGGAAGACTTGACAACCAGCTCCACAGGCACCGAGCGCTGGAAGACCCTCGACTTCGGCCCGCCGCCATCCGGACAGGCGGAGCCCGACCAGCCCGTGCTACTCGAGTACCTCTCCGGCGAACGCGTGGCCATAATCACCCTCAACCGGCCGCACGCCGACAACGCGATCACTACGGATATGGGGGCGCGTCTCACAGAGATCCTGGAGACGATCGCGGTCCGTCCCGCGGTCCGCGTCGCGATCATCACCGGGGCCGGGGAGCGAGCGTTCTCGGTCGGGAGCGACCTGCGCCAGCGCAAGAACATGACAAAGGAGCAGTGGCTGCGCCAGCGCCAGGACTTCGACCGCACCTTGTACACCCTGCGCGAGTTGCGAAAGCCGATCTTCGCTGTCGTGAACGGGATCGCGTACGGCGGTGGCTCCGAGATCGCTCAGAGCACCGACTTCATCATCGCGTCCGAGAACGCGACATTCGGCCAGCCCGAAGCAATGATCGGCCTCGCCGCCGGTGGCGGCTCACCAGCCCTACTTCCCCGCGTGCTGCCGCCGGGCAAAGCCCTGCAGATGCTGATGACGGGCGACCCGATCAGCGCGCAGGAGGCCTACCGGCTGGGAATGGTCAACGAGATCTGGCCGCAGGGCGAGCTCATGGACGCGGCCCACCGTATCGCGGAGAAGATCGCGAGCAACTCACCGACGGCGGTACAGGCGGTCAAGCGCGCTGTGCACATGGGCGAGGGGCAGCCAATCGAGCAGGCCATCGCGATCATGATGGAGGCCCACTGGCGCTCAGCTGTACACCCCGACCGCGTCGAGGGCATCGGCGCATTCAACGACGACCGCGATCCCAGCTTCCAGGACGCCGACTACTGACGGGCAAACCGGACCGGAAGATCCATCGTGGTGCCGGTCAGATTGACCAGTCGCACTCTCGATCGGACCGAGGTGGTCAGGACCGCCGATCGTCGGTTCGGAAGCGGAAGCGCCGCCCACCGCGCTGGGGTCGTCGCGTGCGTTCACCGCGCATCACGAGCGCACGCGCTGACTTCTAGCTGCTTGCAGGACTTTCGTGCCGTTTCGTTAGCGGCCGCGAACTCTCGTCAAGCAGTTATCTTTCACTCGGAATGAAGAGTCCCCGGTTCGAGTCCGGGCGTCGGCTATCGCGAAGCGGCTGCGGTTCCGAGGGTTTCGTTTCGGCGGAGCTTCCCTTTTCGTGCGGCGGCCCCTGACGGAGCGAGCAACAGAAGTGTCCCCGCCCCTAAGTCAGGAGCCGAGGCGCTGGTCGACCTGCTGATCGTTTTAAGGCCGGCCGCTCCGACAAGCGGCGGTCCGCACCGTTCTGCAAGGCGACGCGGAGAGCGCCCGCGAGCGCCTGGCTGAGCGCATCGCTTCACGCGGCGGACCCGTGCCCGGTTGGCTCGTCGAGCATCCGGACCATGGCTTTCCGGACATTCGGACGATCACGGACGCGGCTTCGCGCTTCGGGCCGATCACGGTGATCGGGAACGAGAGCGTCGCCGCCCATGAACGGTTGACCGGGGCCGAGCTGACGCCGATCACCGCCTTGGGTCTCCGCCTCATCTCCCAGCCGCTGCAAGCCCTCATGAGCAGCCGCCGTCGCCGAGCCCGCCGGGCCGCGGCGATCATCCTGAAGGCCATCCGGGGCGATCGGACGCCAACCTATCGCGCTGTAGTCGCGGTCGACATCGGCGCCGCGGGAGACCCGTCGGCAACGTGACGATGTCGCCGTGCGGCGTGCGCCGGTTGAAACTGGGCCGCGCGAGGGTGAGGCACGAGATCTCTAGTCGCCGCATCATCGAACGGGCGCTGGCCGCCCGCGAGCATGCAGGCGCAGCCGACCAGGTAGTCGATCACCGAGCCGCTTTCCGACCAGTCCGTCCCCGCGATTGACACGAACCATCCGAACTTCTCGGTGGGCGGGGGAAGCCAAACGCAGTGATCGCCCGCGACGCGATCTGGTCATTCGACGGCCATAACCACGACCGTGGCGTCGTCCTCGAGTGGCTCACGCCAGCAGTCGGTGACGGCCCGCTGGATGGCCATCGCGGTCGAAGCGGCGGTCGGGCTCTCGGCGCGTTCGAGCGCCCGCTTGAGGCCTTCGACACCAAACGTTCCGCCGGTCTCGGTTCGTCGTCTGATGATTCCGTTGCTTACGAGAATGAGGCGTTCTCCGGAGTGCAGCTGACGGTTGGTCGGCGTGAAGTGGGGGTCGGTGCCGTCTGAGCCGAGCGGGGGATGTTCGGGTCCTTCGAGCTCGTTCAGGTTGCCGTCAGTGTCGATCACGTACGAGGGGGAGTGGCCGCAGTTGACCCAGGTGAGCATCGCTGTCGCGGCGCGCCACCGGGCGACGATCGCGGTTATGTGGAAGTCCCGGCCACCTAGCTGGCTAACCGTTTGGTGAACGCTCGCGAGAGCGGGCTCGAGGTCCTGTCCGCTGCGCCGCGCGGCCCGGAGCGCTCCCAGGGCGGCGGCCCCGAGTCCCGCGGCGGTAGGACCGTTGCCGGGCGCGTCCGCGATCGCAAGCCACGCCCCGTCGCGGTTCTCGACGAAATCGAACCAGTCGCCGCCGACCTCGTACGTGGGAAGCAGAGAGCCGGCTAGTTGCGCGCCGGCGATCCGCGCGATGCGAGGGGGAAGCAGCTGCTGCTGGACCTCGGCGGCCGGAGAGGTGGGTTTGTGGCGTCGCGCAGCCTCGATGTAGTCGGTGTAGTCGGTGGCGAGCTCGAGGGCCGCAGCGCCCTGTTTGGCGATGTCGGCGAGCGAAGCGACGGGCGTGCCGACGCATAGCAGCAGGCCCGTCACGCGACCTCGAAGCCAGAGCGGCTCGGGGACGCAGCCGGGGAGCTGCCGCTGCAGTCGCTCGTAGAACTCGGGTAGGCCTTCGGGGACTATTTCTGGTCCGAGTGCCGGGGGGTCCTCGAGCCGGTCGGGGAATTCCTCTGAGCCCGCAAGCCTGAGCAGGTGTGAGCCGTCGATGTCGACGACGTAAAGCGCGACGGCAACTCCGGCGACGCGGCGGGCCTCGGCGACGAGCTGATCGGGGACGAGGTGCGCCGGGACCTCGTCGAGGATGCGCGTTACCTCCAGCGCGAGTGGTCTTTCGCGGCCCAACTGGCCGGGCGCGCGGAATGGCATCGTCGCCACGTGGCCGCTCACCGTCGGCCCCGTGTGCGTTGTGCGAGCTTCGAGGTCGGTGTCTTCGAGTGCCCGCTCGAGCGCCTCGCGGGTGGGGAAGTGGCGGTAAAGCGTGGAGCGGCCTACGTTTGCCGCGGCGGCGAGCTCGGCCATTGTCACGCGTCGGTCTCCGACGAGTGCGCGCGCGGCGGCAACGATCCGCTGTCGGCTCGCGACCGCATCGGCGCGACTCGGTCCCGCGGCGCCTGCGCCGGCTGGGCCGTGTGCTTCGGCGGATTCTGCCACGTCCCACTTTTACCACCTCGGACGGCATGTCGGGGCAGGTCAGCCGATCCTTGTCCCAAACAGCGTCCCGGTTGTCCCAAATTTTCTCTGCGTTCGGGTTCAGGACCCGATTGCCCGGGTACCGGTGGCCTACGATGTCCCATTTTAAATGGGGCTAACTGGTCGCGGTGGGCATCGAGGAGGCGCAATGGCGGAAACAGTTCCATCAGGAGGCAACGACGTGTCGGCGGGGACCTACGAGTGCATCGAGTGCAGCTACGAGCTCGAGGTCGAGTCGACCGAGCATCTGGCTCCGGTGTCGAGATGTCTGTGAGCGATAGGGCGACAGCACTCGCGCCGTACCTCGAGACCTTCCTGGACGATCGAGAGGTCCAGGCTGCCGCTCGGCGCGCAGTGACGGCGGGTCACGAGACCTATCAGCGAGCTAGGGGCAAGGGCCCGGCTAAAGCGATCGAGGACAAGCAGCTTCGGCGCCGGGCGCAGCAAGCCGTGGCGGCAACTTGGGAGGTTTGGATGGCGGTGACCGCGCCGGAGACACGACGCCGTCCGCGCTGGCGCCGACGGCTGGTGCTCGTGACCGCGGTGGCCGTGAGTGCGTACGTCGCATTAAACGACGAGACCCGTGAAGCGGCTTTGGGCCTGTTCGGTGGCGGCGGCGCGCTGAGTGCGGGCTCGCATCAATAGCGATTGGGAGGGAGGTACACGATGACCGAAATACAGGACTCGGAGTTGAGCGATCGCTCGATCGCGGAGCTGCTCAAGCAGCTGTCTGATCAGACCGCGGCGCTGGTGCGGCAGGAGCTCGATCTGGCCAAGGCCGAGCTCGCGGTCAAGGGCAAGCAGGCCGGGTTGGGGTTGGGCATGTTCGGCGGTGCCGGGATGTTCGGCCTTTATGCCGTCGGTGCACTGACCGCTTGCCTGATTCTGGCGCTCGCCACGGCGGTGACCGGGTGGCTCGCGGCGCTGATCGTCGCAGCGATCTATGGCGTGACCGCCGCGGTTCTGGCGCTGGCCGGCAAGAGCAAGGTGGGGCAGGGCGTACCCCCGGTGCCCGAGCAGACAGTCGAGAGCGTGAAGGAGGACGTGGAATGGACGAAGCAACGAGCGAAGGACGGCCGACGATGAGCGCCGCGTCGGAGGAGAGCCAGCAGAAGTCGCCCGACGAGATTCGCGCGGAGATCGAGCAGACGCGAGAGGAGCTCGGCGATACCGTCGAGGCGCTGGCGGAGAAGGCAGACGTGAAGGGGCAGGCCAAGGACCGCATCGCGTCGATCAAGGACACCGCCCAGCACAAGAAGGCCGCGTTCGCCTCGCGCGCCCGCGAGGCGACGCCCGAGTCAGCCGGCGCGGGCGCGCAGCAGGTCGCCTCGACAGTTAGCCGCCAACCCATGCCGTTCACCGCCGCCGGCGCGTTCGCCGCCGGGGTGCTGGTCGGCTGGCTGTTCGGTCGCCGGTAGCGATCACGATGAGCGGTCCACAAAACCTGCGGTCGGTCGGGCAAGAGCCGGAGGATCGAGAGCTCGAGCAGCCGACCGACCTTCCCCGTCGTGCCTGGTCGGGAGTCCTGAAGCGGACGCTTAGGGAGTACAAGGCGGACAACCTCGGGGACCTGGCGGCTGCCCTGACGTATTACGGCGTGCTGGCCATCTTTCCGATGCTGATCGTGCTGGTATCGCTGCTCGGCCTGCTCGGCCACTCTGTAACGCAGTCGCTGATCCAGAATCTCGGCAACGCCGCGCCCGGCGCGGCCCGGCAAATATTCACCAGCGCGATCCGCAACATCCAAGCTAACCAGAGCACGGCCGGAATCCTGTTCATAGTCGGGCTCGCCGTCGCGCTGTGGTCAGCGTCGAGCTACATAGCGGCCTTTATGCGCGCCTCGAACGTGGTGTGGGACGTCCCAGAGGGGCGGCCGATCTGGAAGACGATCCCCATCCGTCTCGCGGTCACAGTTGTCACGGTCGTGCTGCTAACGCTCATGGCGGTGGCGGTCGTGTTCACCGGCGGTTTGGCCCGGCAGCTGGGGAGCGTGATCGGGGTCGGAACCTCAGCCGTCACGATCTGGGATATCGCCAAGTGGCCCGTGCTGTTGCTCGTCGTCGCCGTGATCCTGTCGATTCTCTACTGGGCCGGGCCCAATGTCCGCCAACCAGGGTTTCGATGGGTAACCCCCGGTGGCTTGATCGCCGTCGCACTGTGGGTACTGGCGTCCGCGGCGTTCGCGTTCTACGTCGCCAACTTCTCCTCGTACAACAAGACATATGGCGCCATCGCCTCGGTGATCGTGTTCCTCGTCTGGCTGTGGATCACCAACACCGTGATCCTGCTCGGCGCCGAGCTCAACGCCGAGATCGAGCGCGGACGCCAGATCGAAGCCGGCCATCCGGTAGACCGGGAGCCATACCTGCCCCTGCGGAACGAGCCGAAACGGCGATAGCCGGTGGGCCCTGCAAACCACAATGGAGATGAGCGATGTCGAAAATGATCTTCCTGCCGGTGAGCGTCGGTGGCGGGCTGCTGGCGGGTTTGATTGGCAAGAAACTGTTCGCCGTGATCTGGGGAGTCATCGACGATCAAGAAGCACCTAAGCCCGAGCACCGAAACATCAGCGTGCTGAAGCTCGCGGTCGCGCTGCTGATCGAAGGAGCGCTGTTCTCCCTGATCCGGGGCTTCGTCGACCACGGGTCACGGCACGTCTTCACCCGTATGACCGGTGCGTGGCCCGGAGACGAGAAGCCCGAGCCTGCGTGAGACCCCGGCCAAACCATCCTCTAAGCAAGGCTCTTCAACGGAACGGAGATACCCACGGCGACCTTGTGGGACCGGGGCGAGATGACGATATCAGCGACGAGGTCGCATACGCCCTCGCAGAGCTGGCCCGCCGGACGGACCGCCGGAGAAAGGCCCGAATGGCCACTCGAACCGTCGAGGCACTCCGAACCGTGTCCGCCGCGGCGCGCCGGACCGCGCGAGGCTCCCGGACCCAGCGAAACAACGAAGCGGTCGGCAACCCCCGCTCAAGCGCGACTCAAGTACTAGGGCCCCCGCCTGGTGCTCCGGGGCTTTGGGACATCCCACCTGATGAGAACGCCGGCGACTCACAAGCGGTCGATCCGGCGGCCCGTCGCACCCAATGCGGATCGGGAAAGCGATGAGCTATCTGAGATGTCCGCGCTGCGGCCTCAGTGTTTACCAGCGCTTCCCAGTCCTCACATTGCAGTATTGCCCGCGGTGCATCGCACGCAGGCGAAAGCCCGTGCTAATGGAAGCGGCGCAGGGACCAGCGCCCGGGCGCGACGTCGACGCATCACGAACTGAACCGTCGCCCGCTCCGCCGGTCCTCGAGCTGAGGAGGGAAGCAGGGCGGTAGCGGTGGCGGTCGGTGCCGGGGAGGTCGTCGTGGATCTTCTCGGGTGCGTGGTCCTGGTTGCGATTCTGTCCGTGTATGTGCTCGCGGACCTCTCGCGCGTGAAGCGTGAACCGAAAGTGGCCTAGTTCCAGTGTTCAGCCTGCGGAGCTCCGGTGGCTGTGATCGGTAACGCTCTGCGTGGCCCGGGTTTCCGCTCCGGTTGCAGACGGGGAACAGCCGCAGCCTGCGGGCGCTGCTCGTGCCTCCTCGTGTGGAACGAACATGACTCGCGATGTGGGAAGCTAGGGACCGATGTACGCCTCGGTCGAGGGCGGTTGGCTCACTGCTGAAACTGAAAAGGACTGTCTGCTCATGCCAGGTGATCTCGGACGTCTCAGAAACAAGGTTTGCGTTGTCACCGGCGCGGCCAGCCCCCTCGCCGAAGTCGTCGCCGACCGCCTCGCCAGCGAGGGCGCCGTAGTCGTCGGCGTTGACCAGCGCGAGCACCGCGTGGGCGCGGATTCGCGACAGGCCGATCTCACCGACGAGGCTCAGGTGCGCGAGCTATTCGCGGGCGTCAAGAACGACCTCGGCCACGTCGATGTCCTCTACAACAACGTCGGGCTGAACGACCGAGATGACCATTCCATTCTCAACATGCCGCTTCCCGTCTGGGAGAGAGTTCTCGCTGCCAATCTCACCACCACGTTCCTGTGTTGCAAACACGCCATCCCCTACCTGCTGGACAACGACCCTCCGAACGGGTCGATCATCAACACCGCCTCGTTTCTGGCCGGAATGGGTGCCGCCAGCTCGCAAATGGCCTACTCCGTTGCCAAGGCTGGCGTCCTTCAGCTCTCCCGCGACCTGGGGGTCCACCTCGGACGACGCGGCGTGCGCGTGAACGCGCTGATCCTCGGTCCAATCGAAACTCCTCAGCTCCGCGCGGTCTTCGACGACATCGGCGACGATGAAATCGCGCGACGTTTTGTGCATTACCCGATGGGGCGATTCGGTACCCCGGAGGAACTCGCCGGTACGGTTGCGTATCTCGCCAGCGACGACGCCGGCTTCATCACCGGTGCAGCCTTTCCACTCGACGGCGGCATCACCTCGGCCTTCACGGTTCCGTCCTGAACGATGGCCACCGGGCGCCTGGAGTGGACTGCCGCAACCCCTCATGGACCTCGGAGTCTGGATGGGGTGCGAGTCTGCTTTTGGCCGCGATGTACCCGTGACACGATGGGCAACGTCGGATCCCGGGAGGCACGGACTGCCGGCGGGCTGCTAGCCGGCGAGGGTTTGTAGAGCTCATCGACTCGCTCTTGTTCATGACGTAGGCTGTCCGTGGCGTGCCCCCCAACCACAAAGTTCTCTTCGGCGTCGGGCTGGAGACCGGCGTCCACCAAGTGAGTGAGATGCTCGGGCACGCCCGCATAGCCGACGAGGCGGGTCTCGACTTCGTCAGCATCGGCGACCATCCCTACTTCGCCGACCGCGTCGACGCCTACGCCGCGCTGGGGTTCGTTCTGGGCGCAACCAGCAACGTCACCGGAGCGGTGATCATGACGAACCTCCTAAGCCGTCCCGCTCCCATACTCGCCCGGATCGTCACGGGACTGTCCACGATCTCTGGCGGTCGTGTCGTTCTCGGAATGGGTGCGGGCGGGATGTGGGAGGAGATCGTCGCCCTCGGTGTCCCCCGCCTGTCGCCCGGAGCCCGAATACGAGCGCTGGAAGAGGCGATTATGGTCGTAAGAGCGCTGTCCGGTGGCGGCAATCCGGTCACGTTCGACGGCGAGTTCTACCACGTCACCGAGCTGACACCCGCGGCCGCACCAACGCCACCGATCTGGATCGGAGTGGGTGGCCCGAAGGGGCTGGCGGTAACCGGCCGACACGCGGACGGATGGGTACCACCTCACGCCGCCGACTGGCGAAGCACGCTGGTTGCCGAGTCACGGCCCATCATCGACGAAGCGGCTGCTTCGGTAGGGAGAAGCCCGGCTGATGTCGGCACCATCTACATCGTGTCAGGGCGCATTAGCCGGGACCCACTAGCAGAGACCCGCAACGACGATGGCCACTGGATCGGGGGCGGAGTTACGCAGTGGGTAGAGGAGCTCACTTTCGCCGTGCTTGAACACGGCGCCGCCGCTTTCGTCTACTTAGTCCGTCCGGGCGAGATCATCACCAACACGACACTGAACCTCTGGGCACGCGAAGTCGTCCCCGCCGTCCGCGAAGCAATCGCTAAGCGCTGACCTCCGGCCTGTTCGGGCCTGATTATGAGCTCGGTGCCTGCCCCGGGTGCTCGAACCTGGGGGATGAGCTCGACGCCAAGCCCGAGCAGTCGCAGGAGGTTCCCGAGGTCAGGGAGATGATCGACAACCACCTGGGCCTTCACGTCGCGTTGGACTGCGCGCTCGGCTACGGACTTCGGACCCACGTTGGCTTCCAGCGCGCCTGACCGGCTCAGCCCTCGCGCCCGCGAAATCGTCACTGCGGCTCGCGAGATCCTTGAGCAAGAGGGCCCGAGGCGGAGCCCCCGCATGTCGTGTTCGGCGCCGGCCAGGTCGGGCACGCTCTCGCTACCTGGCCGGACTCGGCCTACAGGTCGTGAGCTCCAAGTGGCGCAGCCGGCCCGGCGGAGCGATCATCGAGCGCGTCCATCCTCACCAGGAGGAGCGCTTCACGATCATCCCCGGCGAAGCCCACTTCACTGTCAACAGCGAGGATCGCGTCGTCAGGCCCGCGCGTGATGCTTCGCGTGCTGCGCCAGCCACTGCCCTGGGGGTACGGTACGGATGGTGGCATTCGATGACCTCGACCTCGACGCCGTCCGCGCTGAACTGGTAGCGCGTCGGGACCGTGACCGCCAGCGGTTGGGGGTACTGGCAGAGCGTCCCGAGCTTGGCAGTGCAGTGAGCTTCGGGAAACGGATCGGTGATGGCACCTCTGAGGCGGTGAGCCGCTTGACGGACATCGGTGTTGGCGAGGCGCTCGAGCGTGGGTTGGATCGCACCGAGCGAGCACTGGCGAAGCTGGACGAGGGGACCTACGGCATTTGCGATGTGTGTGGTGGACCAATCTCTCGCGGTCGGTTGAAGGCGATGCCTGACAGCGTGTTGTGCTTGGACTGCTCGGTGTCGGAGCGGCGAGTCCGGCCTTCGCGTCGTCGTTGAAGGCGGGGGCGCCGTACGACGAGCCGGCTCCTGGGTACCGGTCAGGTCGAAGGAGAAGTGCGGCTCCTCGCCCCGAGGCGACTCGCCTCCGCCATCCCGGCGATCAGGCCGTAGAGCAGCGGCCCCGCGTCGTCAGCCGCCGAGGCTTTCGCGGCCGTGCGGCTCCCAGAAGTCGAGCTCAGGCCCGATCGGGATGATGCCGGCCGGATTCAGCTGCGGCAGGTTCAGGTTGTAGCCGCGGACGAAGTGGTCGAAGTTGACCGTCGCGGCCACGCGCGGCGTCTGGTAGAGGTCGCGCAGATACGGCCAGAGGTTGTTGTAGTCGATCAGGCGCCGGCGGTTGCAGCGAAACAGGCCGTGGTAGACAAGGTCGAAGCGCATCAGTGTGGGGAACGCCCGCCAGTCGGCCAGCGTGTGCTGCGAGCCGGCGAGGTACCGGCGCCCCGCGAGTAGCGCGTCCATGCGGTCGAGCGTCTCGAACACCGACCCAACGGTCTCGTCATAGGCCTCCTGCGATGAGGCGAAACCCGCGCGGTAGACGCCATTGTTGAGACCGCTGTAGACCCACTCGTTCAGCGCATCGATATCCGCGCGCAGGTGGGGCGGATAGAGGTCCACCTCGGGATGCTCCGCCCACTCGTTGAAGTTGCCGTCGAGCATCACGATGATCTCGGACGACTCGTTGTTGACGATCTGACCGGTCGCGCGGTCCCACAGGACAGGAACGCTGTAGCGGTCGTCGTAGCCGGGGTCGGAGCGCTGGTAGGCCTCCGACAGATACTCGAAGCCGTTGATCGGATCGCCCGTGGCGCCCGGGGCCTCGCGGAACGCCCAGCCCTTGATATCGCGGATCGGATCGACTACGGAGAGCCCGACAACCTCCTCGAGCCCCTTCAGCGCACGCACCGTGACGGCGCGGTTCGCCCACGGGCAGCCCAGCGATACGTAGAGGTGGTAGCGGCCTGGCTCGGCCGGGAACTCGGCGCCGGCGTCGTTTGACACCCAGCGCCGGAAGATGCTGTCGCGGCGGACGAACCGCCCCGAATCGTCGCTGTCGACGCCGCCCGGGACGCCCTTCCAGAAATCGGTCCTGACACTCACCGGCGCACCTCCGTTCCGATGCCGATGGCAAAGCGATCGCGTTTGCGAGCCAGCCAGTCTATTGATGCCGCAGCCCACACCGGACAGGCAATCAACCGCAGGCGCCTCCGCGTGAATCCGACCGCCTGCGCGGATCCGAGACGGTCGCTCGGTGGATGCCCTTGCGTCGACCTTCGTGTCGGCATAGGTTGCCGTGCGACCGAAGACCGCGACCACGGAGCAGCGATGACCCGAACGGCAGTATCGAGCGAACAGGCCCCCGACGCGCTCGGGCCCTACAGCCAGGCGATCGTCGCGGGCGGCCTGGTGTTCTGCTCCGGGATGGCGGGCATCGACCCGGCGACCGGCGCGATTGGGGACGGGATCGAGGCCCAGACCGAGCAGGCACTGTTGAACCTCGCCGCTGTGCTCAAGGCCGCCGGCTCGTCGATGGATGACGTGGTCAAGACGACCATCTTCTACGCCAGCGTCGAAGATTTCGGTCGTCTCAACGAGGTTTACGCCCGGCATATGCCAGATCCACCGCCGGCTCGGTCAGCCCCGGCCAACGTGCGGCTGCCTCGCGGCCTGCTCGTGTCAATCGAGGCGATCGCGGTGCTACCGAACTCCTAGACCTCGCGGCCGCAGTGACACCCGATCGCTGGCCGACGGAGTCGCCGAAGGCCACCGCCAGCTCGTCGCGGAGCCGAGCCAGGCCCGTCATTCCCACTTCGTCGCCCACCGAGAACTCAGCCACCGACGGTCGCTCCTGGCGGGTGCCGATCTGGACCGGAAGCCTTGATCGGCGTCCGCGTGTCGATCGGCGAGCGAACGGCGAGGCCGGCTCTTCTAATCTCCCGTGGTGAACCAGCTCAAAGGAGAACCGATGCCGCTAAAGGGCGAATATGAGCCGAGCACTTCGAAGTGGGTCCGAGACCAGGTTGCGGAGTACGAGAGCTCCGATGGAACGAAGGGGACGAAGCTCAGCGGCGTCCCGGTGGTCGTGATCACGTCGCTGGGCGCCAGCTCCGGCAAGTTGCGCAAGAACCCTGTTATGCGGGTCGAGCACGATGGTGTGTATGCGGCGGTCGCATCTAAGGGTGGGGCACCCGAGCATCCGGCGTGGCATCGCAACTTCGTAGAGCATCCGCTTGTTGAACTTCAGGACGAAGGGGCCAAGGGCGACTACACCGCGCGCGAGGTCTCCGGCGAGGAGCGCGCGACGTGGTGGGAGCGCGCGGTCGCGGTCTGGCCGGACTACGACGAGTACCAGACAAAGACCGACCGGAAGATCCCGGTGTTCGTGTTGGAACCTGCGGACTGATCTAACCGCCGGGTCATACGGGACCTACTCCGGATCGCGGCGTAGAGGCCGCTCTGACAGCGGCTTAGCGCGAACGCCGGCCACCCTGCGCGAGACGCACCTCGATCAGTTTCTCTACGAGCGCCTTCGGAAGCGGGCGGTCGACGGGGAAGTGCAGGGAACTCTTGGTCATCGCGTAACCCTCCAACTCATCGGCAAGCTGCGAGAGGACCGAGCCGCTGAACGGCAGGTAGCTCAGATGATTCTTGAACGCGGCAAAGCCGGCGACCGTCTCACCACCTACCCGAAACGCGGGAACGCGGTAGGAGATCACTTCTTCGGCGGCCGGGACGATCCCACGGATCGTGCGGCGCAGCGTCAGAAGCGTGCTGCGGCCCGGCTCCGGCACACCACGCAGGTACTCGTCGACCTCGTCGGCGGATGCCGCTCCCCCCTCCGGGTGGCCGGAAGCGGGGACGTTCGGATGGAACGAGAGGCCGCGCTCGTGAAGAGCATCGCGGAGGGCCGCTATCGCAGTCAGCCCCATGCCGTGCAGCTTCTTGAGATCGGGCTCGGAGACCTGAGCTAGTTGATCGAGTCTCGTGTAGCCGGCGGTTGACAGCGCGCGGCGTGCCGGCGCGGCAAGTTTGGGAAAGTCCGCGTCATCGTCGTTGCGCACGTGAGTCCTCCGAATCGGTAGTCGGGACGCAGCCGTGGCGGCACATGATGAGACCGCAATTCAGAGCCACATTCATCGGCCTCATATCGCCGGCCTGGCGTAGCCGTGACGCGACGGGATCATCACCCGCTGGGAGCGTGGCCCTCACCCGGAGCTGCCAGCGGCTCGCGATAGCCGAGGCGCAGCTTGGGCTCAGCTCGTCATTGGGCGGATCGATCGTTGCTGCGCTCACCTCGGGCTGCGTCCATGGTGTTCAGTGGGTTGAGGCGTTCGCGCAGTCTGAGCAACTGGGGCTGATCGTGATCGGTGTCGATGAGCACCGCGGTGCCGGGCCAGGCGTTGTGGAGGTAGGCCATGTACGCGCGTTGCGAAGTCAGGTCGGGCTCGTAGATCCAGGAGCCGGTGTTCCAGTAGCGGCACTTTCCGCTGGGGCCGAGGACACCGTCGAGTGGTTGATGGGTGTGTGCGAACACGATCGTGTTCGTGCGCTCCGCCCAGCCGAGGTTCGTCACGACTTGATCGAACGCCGCGACTGCCGTTTCGGTCGGGTCGCTGGGATGGATCCTGCGTGCGAATACGAAGCTCGACGCCTCGCCCCCCGCGGGTGCACCCGTACGCCGTCGCCGCTCCATCTCGTGTGCTCGGGCGCCTTGGTAGGTGTCGGCTTCGGCTCCGTTGCGCCGGTCGATGCCGGAGTTGACCGCGCGTAGGCCCTCCCTGGTCGACTGTGCCACGGCCTCGAGCGCTCTTCTCGGAGCGGTCGCCCGCCGAACCGCGCGTCCCAGCGTTTCGAAGCTCTTGTAAACGCTGCGCTCGGTGTTCGTGCCATTTGGAACCTGGGCGATCGTGAACAGCAACTCGGTCAGGAGCGTGGTCGTGGCTTCATAGTCGTCCAGCGTCGGGGAGTGCTGGCCACCCACGGCGATCTTCCAGATCGCCCGTCCCAGGAGCCGGTCCATGCCAGACCCCGCTCGTTGGGCGTGAACGTCCAGATAGTGGCCGTGGGCGCAGAGCACACCGCCAAACGTGTACGTCGGATACCTGAAATCGACCTCGACGCCTTCGAGTCGCTGCTCGAACAGCCGGTAGACCGGATCCAGCCCGAGTACTTCGCGCTGGCTGGGTCGCTGCGACTGGAGGGCTAGCTGCAACTCGAGTCGGGCCTCGGCTTCCGTGGTCACCACGTGGTGGTCGTGGTTCCCTGCCAGGCAGACCAGCCGCTTGCCCTGAAGCTTCTCGCGGAGCAGACCCAGCAGTCCAGCGGCGGCTTCGAACGCGTCTGTTATCGAGCCGAACAGGAAGTCGAACATGTCGCCGAGCACGATCACCTCGTCCACGTCGAGGTGCGGTTCGAGCAGGTCGAGGTTTGCCTGCTCGCGCAGCAGGTCCTCTCCGGTCCAGGCCCCGAAGTGGGTGTCGGATATGACCAGGGCGCGCATTCTTAAGCTCAAGTGTGCCTGAGGCCGGCGGCGAGTCGTCGGCCATCGGCCCTCATCCTTTCAATGTTGGGTCCGTCCCTGCGCTGACCTTCGCTGAGGCCCGACCGGAATCCGCGCCGCCCGTCGCTCAGCCTGCGCCGGCGCGTGCCTGATGGCGAGGGATCCGCGTAGGGCCATGGCCGGCTCGGAATGATTACGATCGGTGCCGTATGGCTGACCGCGCCGATCTCGAGTTCACGTATTCGCTGATCGATCGCATCTTCCGGCTAAGCCTGGGAGAGCTCGCGGACTTCAGCGGCGCCAAGTACGACGGTGATTTCTCGTTGAGCCTCGAGGAGGCCCAGGGGCGCAAACACGAGTATGTGGCCGAGCAGATAGGCATCAGGCCCGGGCGACGAGTGCTCGATCTCGGTTGCGGGTGGGGGCCGCTGTTGAATTTCATCCGCAAGCAAGGTGGCAGCGGGGTCGGCGTTACGTTGTCCTCCGCGCAGGTGGCTGCCTGCCGGCGGCACGGTCTCGACGTCCACCTCTACGACGCGCGGCAGGTCACCCGCGACAGCTTCGGCGAGTTCGATGCCGTGGCGAGCGTCGGTGGCTTCGAGCACTTCTGTTCACCGGACGAGTACCTGGCCGGGCGCCAGGAGGAGATCTATCGGGAAGTGTTCGCCGGGATCGCCAGCGTGCTGCCCGACGACGGCCGGTTCTACCTCCAGACGATGGTCTGGGGACCCAACATGATCCCAGCAGAGCAGATCGATATCGACGCTTTGCGCGCGCTCCCTGAACGAGACTCTGACGCGTGGGTCCTGGCGCTCCTGGGGCGCCAGTTTCCGGGGTCGTGGCTTCCCCACGGTCAGGAGCAGGTTATCCGCAGCGCCGAACCGCACTTCCGGCTGCTGTCCAGCATGAGTGGCCGGCTCGACTACATCGAGACGATCAGCCAGTGGAACCGACGGGTCGGCGCACCCAGCTTCAGAAAAACGCTGTTCAAGCTCCAGCTCCTCCCGCGCTGGCTCACGAGCTCCGACTTCCGGCTCGCGTTCACGTCTGGTGTGAGCGCGAACAAGGTCTGCTTCGAGCGGGAGCTGCTTGAGCACTACCGGCTCGTGTTCCAAAAGCAGCGATGAGGGGCGTGCGTCCCCGCGGCACTGCGGGGGAGGCCGATACGAGCTGCCACGATGCGCCTGTCACTCCCAGTCGAAGCGTCGCGGCGCGACACATTGAAGACTCTGTAAGAACCTCCGAAGCATGCTGATCAGAGACTCTCGCTGCGGCGCAAACCTGCCGATGGGTACTGAAGGACCTCGACATCGACGGCGACCCTGCCTGAACGTCGAGTTGCCTACAAGCATGTTCTCCAGAGCCGATACTCGACGATCATCAGATGGCTTTTATGCGCCATGCTCCTGTCCGCGTTCTTGCCCGCCCTGTCCGGACATGCTGCCTGGCGGACACGCCGATACCGTGCTTACGGAACCACGGGACGCCTTCGGGGCAGACGATGTTGTGCTAGCCCAAGCGGCTTGGGAGCAAGACAAGCAGCAGACCAAGAAGACCGAGCCGGTGCTGATCATCGGCGCCGGTCCGGCCGGTCTGGCGGCCGCCGCCGAGCTTCGTAGGCTCGGCGTGCCGGCGCACGTGATCGAGCGGAGCCATGTGGTCGCGCCCTCCTGGCGGGCGCGATACGACCGGCTGCGATTAAACACGTGCCGCTGGAACTCGAAGCTCAGGCCGGAGGACCGCTTCGAGGCGGGCGTCCCGTTCTTTCCCAAGCGTGACCACGCGGTCCACTACCTGGAGTCCTTCGCCGCGCGGCACGACCTGAAGGTGCGGTTCGGCGTTCAGGTCGACCGCATCGATCCGTGCCCGGACGGCTGGCTGCTGTCCACTACCGCGGAACCGCTGATAGCGCGGCACGTCATCGTCGCGATTGGGCACCAGCACACGCCCTGGATGCCGTCCTGGCCCGGACGGGACCAGTTTCCCGGGCGCATCCTGCACTCGGTCGAATATCGCAACCCGGAGGAGTTCCGTGATCGCGACGTGCTGGTCGTCGGCGGCGGCTGCTCGGGTCTGGACATCGCTCGGGACCTGGCGCAGGGCGGGGCGCGCCGGGTCCGGGTCGCGGTGCGGACGCAGCCCAACCTGCTCCTAAAAATGTCCTGCGGACTGCCCACCGACCTGCTCGCGGCGGCCCTGTTTAGGCTGCCGACCCGGATCGCGGATCCCGCGGGGCGGCTTGTGCAGCGGCTGACCGTCGGCGATCTCAGCCGTTGGGGGCTGACAGTCCCGGACGTGGGCATCTTCACCCGGCTGCACGAAGGAGCGGCCCCGACGATCGTGGGCCGGGAGGTCATCGCGGCGATTAGGGCCGACGACTTCGCGATCGTACCGGGAGTGCGCGCCGTGAACGCCGGCGGCGTGCGGCTCACGGACGGGACCACCCTCCGGCCGGATGCGCTCATCGCGGCCACCGGGTACACCACCGGTCTGGAGCCTCTGGTGGGCCATCTCGGCGTGCTCGACGAAGCCGGCCTCCCCTTCGAGTATCGGGGAATCCCGGTGCGCCCGGGCCTGCGCTTTCTCGGCTACGCGCCGTGCATGGGCGTCATCGGCCGCGATGCACGGCGCGTGGCCCGGCACCTACATGGTGAGCTGACCGGCACCGGACCGGCCGCGGGCTTCCCTGAAGCGTCCAAGGCCGCCTGAGCACCGGACTCCCCGACCGGTGCTGCTCAGGCGCGGGGGAAGCGGCGGCCCGCGACCGGCGAAAGTGCCTCGTCTAGCCTCACCGCCATCTTATTGCCGACCACCGCAGTCTCGAGCCAGCCGATCGGCCGATCATGCTCGGGCAGTAGATGTCTGCCGAGGCGTTCGCGTCGAGCCTCGGAGGCCCGCGTGCCAGAGCGCCGACCAGCCAGGTCTTGGGGGTTACCGCGAGCAGAAATGGCCGCAAACGTCCATCAGCTCTGTCGGCCGCTGATGCTGTTGGATTTGATTGCGAGCGGCACGATGGAAGGCTGAGAGATTCAGCACCCCGTCGAGCTCGGTGGCGTCGACAGCGCCGCCGAAACCGGCGAGGGGAGGGTCAGGTCAAGCCGGAGGGCGGTGTCCACTTCGAGGAGGCATCGGCGCCAGCCCGAACAATCGCCGTATGGTTCAAGCAACGTCGGCAAGTCCTAGCCGAGCCGCAGGCAGTGCTCGGGAGTTGCCTGGTCTAGAAGGTCCAGCGCCGGATCGAACAGCAGATCCTGATCGGTGACGGAGTCGGCCAGAACCTGTTGGGCCTTCTCAACCAGACCGGCATCGGTGCGTTTCCCCTGTAACCGCATCGCCGCAGCATGCCCATGGCGGAAGCGGCCCGTGCCGCGCTCGGTGCGCGGCCGATCACAAGTACATTGACGCGATGCCCCCGAGGCTGATCTGGGCTCCGACTCATCGGCGACGGGCAGGACGGATCGTGCTTTGACGGCGACGGGGGCGGCTTCGCGCTCGGGAGCAGCATGAAACGCGCCTCGGCGAGGGCGCGGGTGGTCGTGGCGGCCGCGATCGTGGTCGTCTGTCTCGGGGTCGCCGCCTGGCTCCTAGACGTCGGTTCGCGGGGCAGTCACGGGGCTCAGCCCATCGCTGCGCAAGGTGGAGGGTTGAGCCCGCCGGCGGGCTACAGGCTGGTCTGGGACGACGAGTTCAACGGACCCCGTGGCTCCACGCCGGACCCGGCGAAATGGCAATTCGAGACCGGCGGCAACGGGTGGGGCAACCGGGAGCTCCAGTACTACACAGCGCGTCCCAGCAACGCATCGCTGGACGGCGCCGGTCACCTGGCGATCACCGCCCGCCGCGAGGTCTACACCGGCAGCGACGGCGTGACCAGGAACTACACCTCAGCTCTCATTCAGACCGCCGGGCGGTTCGAAACCACCTACGGCTGGATCCAGGCGAGGATCAAGCTGCCCCCCGGCGCCGGCCTGTGGCCCGCTTTCTGGGCGATTGGAACCGACTTCAATCGCGTGGGCTGGCCGGCGTCCGGTGAGATCGATTTGATGGAGAACGTCGGCAGCGACCCGTTCAAAGTCTATGGCACGCTCCACGGACCCTCGCCGGGGCGGGCAAATGGGTACAACTTGGTCGCCGCGGCGCGCTCGGCGACGTCGCTGGCGGCGGCCTTTCACGTCTTTGGCATCGATTGGAGTCCGGAGAAGATCGTGTTCACGTTGGACGGTGTCCCATACGCGACGCGCACGCCGGCCTCGTTGCCCCCCGGCGGTAAGTGGGTGTTCGACAAGCCGTTCTACTTGATCCTGAACCTCGCCGTGGGCGGGAACTTCCCGGGCCCGCCCGACGCTACAACGCACTTCCCCGCGAAGATGCTCGTCGACTGGGTCCGCGTCTACTCGAAGTGACGCCGGCACGAACATCCGTCCGCCGACCCTTCATGCCGCTGGCGTTGCGCGGCCGACCCCGCCGATCAACGACGCATGGATAGGCGCCGGAGCGGTGTGCTGGCTTTGATCGCGACGCTCCTCGCGGCGTCCGGGGTGTGGAATGTCCAGGCGGCCCTGGCCCGCGCGCCCCGGTCACAGCATGCGAGCAAGGACGCCAAGCGCCACGCCCCCAGACGCCGACCGGCGCGCCGCCGTCGCCGCCGAGTACTGAAGCATGGGCCGCGAGCCACCAGCGTGTCGGCGCCCGCTGCTCGTCTCAGCTGGAGCGACGAATTCACCGGACCGGCTGGCACGCCCCCGAATCCGTCCAAGTGGGACGTGATCTACGGAGGCGGCGGATTTGGCAACGACGAACTCCAGTACTACACCAGCAACTCGAATAATCTCGCCGTCGACGGTGCGGGCCACCTGGTGATCACAGCGCTCAGCGGCAGCTACACCGGCAGCGACGGAGTGACACGCAACTACACGTCCGGCGCGATCCAGACGAAGGGGTTGTTCCAGGCCAGGTACGGAACGGTCGAAGCCCGAATCGAGATACCGCAGGGGCAGGGCCTGTGGCCGGCGTTCTGGGCCGTCGGCAGCGACACCGACTCCGTTGGCTGGCCGCAGTGCGGCGAGATCGACATGATGGAGAATCTCGGAAGCGACCCGTTCACGATCTACGGCAGCATTCACGGGCCACAGTCGGGACTCGCCAACGGCTACGGGATAACGACCGCGAAGCGCTCCCGCGTCTCGCTGGCCGGCGGATTCCACATCTACGGCGTCACCTGGAGCCCGAACAAGCTTGTCTTCACCCTCGACGGAGTCGCGTACGCGACCTACACCCCAGCCTCGCTCTCTCCAACCCAGCAGTGGGTGTTCAACCAGCCCTTCTTCTTGATCCTTAATCTCGCGATCGGGGGGAGCTGGCCAGGATCGCCGAACGCGACCACACCTTTCCCGGCGACGATGTTGGTCGACTGGGTGCGCGTGTACAGCTGACTCCGAGCCTCGCCGGAACTTCCGGCGTGGGCCGGTTGGGGCGCGTACTGCGGATCACCCGCACACGCTCCTTGAGTCCACCGCCCGGTCGGAGCCCACCATCGAGCGCTACCTCCCGCGGGGACATCCCGGAGCAATCCCGTCCGTCAGGGCCTTTCGCGAGTTCGTACAAAGCCTCTGACTGCGGCGCGGGCCGCCACCAGCTGCCCACCATCGTCGCCGCCCACAACTGTGTTTATCCGATGGAAGTAGTAGCTAGAGAAGACGCTCGCTGCTACCCCAGTGAGCCGCGAAGGAACATGACTCACACCCCGACACCCCCTGACCCCTACAGCGGGGCTAATGTATCGACGTGCAGTGCCGATATACCTAATATGGCGAATCGGCGCTTCCTGTTTGTATCTCTCCTGCTCGCGGGTATCGGCCCGTCAGGCGCGTGGGCCCACGCTCGCCCCGGTTCAACCGATCCAGGCTGGCTTGGACGAAGTTCAAGCCCCCACAGCCGTTCCCAAGATAGACCCAGGAGTCGCCAATGCGTCGCTTGCTCATCCTCGTCGTGATCCTGACGATTGGCGCGTCGGCGTCGGCGTCTGCCTTGGCTCTGTCTTCCCACGAGGAATCGGATAAGTCGAAAGTGCCGGCACTCCCCCGGTACACAAAGCTCGTTTGGTCAGACGAATTCAACGGTCCGGCGGGCACACCGCCATCAAGCTCGAAGTGGGTCCCTGAGGTCGGTGCGTTTGGCTGGACCGATAACGAACTGGAGACGTACACGAACAACCCGGCCAATGCCTCGCTCAACGGCCGAGGGCAACTAGCGATCGTCGCCCGGCGTCAGAGGGCCACCGGGCCGGATGGCCTGACCCGGAACTACACATCGGCCAGGCTCGACACGCACGGCCTGTTCTCGGCAACCTATGGCTTGATCGAAGCGCGGATCAAGGTTCCCGCCGGCGCTGGGCTCTGGCCAGCGTTCTGGATGATCGGGGCCGACGACAAGACGGTCGGCTGGCCGGCGTCAGGAGAGATCGACGTGGTCGAGGCGCTCGGCCAGCAGCCCTCCGTGGCGCACGGCTTTATCAACGGCCCAAGCAGCAGCGCGCCGCACTACACCGTCGGGCAAACGGCCGTCTCCAGAACCTCGCTCGCGTCGGGCTTCCACACCTACGCAGTCAGCTGGAGCCCGAACTCGATCACGTGGCTGCTGGACGGCGTTCCATACGGGACCACAACTCGGAAGAACCTTCCGCCCGGTGCGAAGTGGGTATTCAACCGTCCGTTCTATCTCGTGCTCGACCTCGCCATCGGCGGCGACTGGGCCGGACCACTGAAGTCATCGACGCACTTCCCCGCGACGATGATGGTCGACTGGGTGCGGGTTTATAAGTAGCCTATAGTTGTACCCCGGAATGCTCGCGTCGATGCGTCCAGCCTGTCTGTCTCGCGCCGCTAGCGCGATGCATTGAGCGGATGCGGTTACTCACCTACCTGCCGCAGCTCGCAGCCATCGGCGGCGTCGAACTGCACCTGCTGCAGCTAACTCGGGAATTGGCGCGGCGCGGTTTTCGGGTAGACCTTCGCTACACAACGGATGGTGACCTCCACGAGGAGTTTCGCTCGTTCTGCGCGTCGTTGGTTCAGGGACCGTCCATCCGTTATGGAGGCTCGCCCTTGGACGACCTTCGCCGGATCGTCCCGGGTGCCTGGTCTGCCGCTCGAATGCGACCCGACGTTTTGTATGTGAATAACTTCTCTGAGCTCGGGTGGTCTGCTTCCGTGAGGGCGATTTCCCGCGTGCCGATCGTTTGTCACCTGCATGAATTCGCCCCATTTAGCTCGGCGTCGGTCTCCATCCTCGGCAGCCAGGTGCGCCGGTTCGTCGTTGCGTCGGAGTTCATGCGGACGACATGGACCCGGCACGGGCTGGACCCTGAGCGCGTGGAGACGATCCCCAATGGGATCGACTTGTCCGACTACCCCAGGGGCGGCGACGATGACCGGCTGCGCGGCAGAGAGGCGCTGGGGCTTCCTCTCGAGGCCTACGTCGTCCTCTATCTTGGCCGGATCGACGTGGAGAAGGGCGTAGAGGTCCTGCTCGATGCCTGGAGAGAGCTCGATGCCTCCCCCGCGGAGGCTCGACTCCTCCTCGTAGGGTCCCCGGTCCGCAATGCCGACCCCGCGGCCTACATGAGGCAGCTCAAGGATCAAGCTCCAGCAGGCTGCCACTGGCTTCCGATGCGACCTGACGTGCTCGTAGCCATGCACGCCTCCGACGTCCTCGTCCTTCCCTCCGTTTGGGAAGAGCCGTTCGGCCGGGTGATCATCGAAACCATGGCCACCGGCCGGCCCGTGGTGGCATCCGATTGCGGTGGCATTCCCGAGATATTGGACGGACCGTTTGCACAATTTCTCTTCCCCCGCGGCGACCCGGAGAGCCTGGCCAACAGGTTGAGGGCATTGAGTCGCTGGCGATACGAGCGCCCCGAGTTGGCCGACGAGTGCGTCGATCACATCGCTGAGCGGTACGTCCTGGAACGAACGGCGGGCCGGATGGAGAGGGTGCTCCGCGAGGCTGCCCATCGCACTTCTCGAGGGAGCGGAGAAGCGGCGGCGTAACTGACTAGGCCGAGGTCTTGGCCACCCGCTGTCGATCAAGGAAGCTTCTCGCGGGCACGCCGCGAGCAACCGCGTCAGATACTTATCGCCAACCCAGCGTGATTTCTTCTTTGGTCATCGCAAGCCACTGTGCCCGTTTCGGCATCTGACGGCGTTATGACCGAGGAGGGCACCGTCGCCGGTTGGCCTGCTCAACGAACTCAAGAAAACTCTATGGTGGCTGGCGGACATGCCGATACCGTGTTTATGGACGCACGGGACGCCAGGTTCGGATGATGTTGTGCTAGCCCAAGCGGCTTGGGAGCAAGACAAGCAGCAGACCAAGAAGACCGAGCCGGTGCTGATCATCGGCGCCGGTCCGGCCGGTCTGGCGGCCGCCGCCGAGCTTCGTAGGCTCGGCGTGCCGGCGCACGTGATCGAGCGGAGCCATGTGGTCGCGCCCTCCTGGCGGGCGCGATACGACCGGCTGCGATTAAACACGTGCCGCTGGAACTCGAAGCTCAGGCCCGAGGACCGCTTCGAGGCGGGCGTCCCGTTCTTTCCCAAGCGTGACCACGCGGTCCACTACCTGGAGTCCTTCGCCGCGCGGCACGACCTGAAGGTGCGGTTCGGCGTTCAGGTCGACCGCATCGATCCGTGCCCGGACGGCTGGCTGCTGTCCACTACCGCGGAACCGCTGATAGCGCGGCACGTCATCGTCGCGATTGGGCACCAGCACACGCCCTGGATGCCGTCCTGGCCCGGACGGGACCAGTTTCCCGGGCGCATCCTGCACTCGGTCGAATATCGCAACCCGGAGGAGTTCCGTGATCGCGACGTGCTGGTCGTCGGCGGCGGCTGCTCGGGTCTGGACATCGCTCGGGACCTGGCGCAGGGCGGGGCGCGCCGGGTCCGGGTCGCGGTGCGGACGCAGCCCAACCTGCTCCTAAAAATGTCCTGCGGACTGCCCACCGACCTGCTCGCGGCGGCCCTGTTTAGGCTGCCGACCCGGATCGCGGATCCCGCGGGGCGGCTTGTGCAGCGGCTGACCGTCGGCGATCTCAGCCGTTGGGGGCTGACAGTCCCGGACGTGGGCATCTTCACCCGGCTGCACGAAGGAGCGGCCCCGACGATCGTGGGCCGGGAGGTCATCGCGGCGATTAGGGCCGACGACTTCGCGATCGTACCGGGAGTGCGCGCCGTGAACGCCGGCGGCGTGCGGCTCACGGACGGGACCACCCTCCGGCCGGATGCGCTCATCGCGGCCACCGGGTACACCACCGGTCTGGAGCCTCTGGTGGGCCATCTCGGCGTGCTCGACGAAGCCGGCCTCCCCTTCGAGTACCGGGGAATCCCGGTGCGCCCGGGCCTGCGCTTTCTCGGCTACGCGCCGTGCATGGGCGTCATCGGCCGCGATGCACGGCGCGTGGCCCGGCACCTACATGGTGAGCTGACCGCCGCCGAACCGGCCGGGGACTTCCCTGAAGTGTCCCGGGCTGGAAGGAGATCCTTTCCTGATGCCACGGTTATCGAAGCATCCGAAGGAGTTGCTTGCTCGCGGGGGCGTTCGGTCCTTGAGTCCGAGCGACCGATCGCGCAGATGGCTGCGGCTTCGTAAGGAGAACGCGGAGCTTGCGCTTCAGGCCGCGTCTTTTAGGTCGTCGGCCGGCCACACGGCCGCGGCGTGGTAGCCGGTGTCGGTGAGCTCGCCGATCAGCTCGCGCATCCAGCTCGCCATCGTTGATCGAGTCGGCCTCGTCGAGCGCCTGCGAGTAAGGGGCGCGGACGCGCTCTCGCTCGCGCTCGGGCAGCTTCGCCAACAGATTCCTGAGGCGGTGAACCGTGCAGCGCTGACGGTCCGCCTCTGGCCAACATTGCTCGATCGCGTTGTTGAGCCCGGGGGGCGCCGTCGGCGACGACCGGCTGCGGGCAGGGACGGCCACGGCCCGTCAGGTTTGCGACCGAGGGCGAGCCAGTCCTCCTCGGACTCGCGCATCGCGAGCATCACCGCCAGCAGCACCCGCTCGCCTCATCGCACAACGACTCCGCGTCGCGCATCGACAAACCCCTGACGAACGCGCCGATCACCATCGCCTTCAACGGCTCGGTCCGCAAGAACCGCGTGCCGCGCGGGAACAGCCTCAATCTCCGCCGACGGCGGTACGGTACGTGTCACGGCATAGGCCTCCTTCAATCGTCTTGTCAATGACTTGAGGGAACCTGCGCTGTCACCGTGACGGCTTCGGATTTACGGCAGTTCAGAGACCGAGACACAGACAGAGACAGAGACAGAGACGAGACGCCCCTCTCTGTCAAGGTGAGGTGAGACAGATCCCCTTGTTGGATTACTGAGCCTTGAGGGCGAGAACGGAGCTTGTAGCGATGTTGGAGCCCACGCTGACCGTGGAGACGGAGGAGACGCGTGGCGCCGGGCGTTTCGAGGAGCGAGCCGTAGGCGAGCGCAGTGAAATGCCTGGCGCGCGCGCCGCGGCGGAGGGGTCCCGGCCGGATCCCGAGCTGGCTGAGCGGCCGCAGCGCCGGAAGTTCACCGCCGCGTACAAGTTGCGGATCTTGCGCGAGGCCGCCGGCGCGATGCGGTCGGGTGAGATCGCGGCGATGCTGCGACGCGAGGGCCTGTACACGTCGCACTTGACGGCGTGGCGCAAGCAGCAGAACGCTGGTGCGCTGGCGGGCTTGGAGCCGCGCAAGCGCGGGCCGCGTGGCCCGAGCTCCGAGCAGGTCGAGCTGCGGGAGGTCCGTGCCCGGTTGGAGCGCGCCGAAGCTGAGCTCGCGACGGCCCGTCGCGTGATCGAAGTTCAGGGAAACGTCTCAGCGCTCTTGGAGGATCTGTTGGCTCCCACGAGCGCGCCCGACTCCGACACCCAGCCGAGGCCAGGACGATGATCGAGCAGGCCGTCTGCGAGATCGAGCCGCTCGTTGGCACCTTGCCGGCGTGCCGGGCGCTGGGCGCGTCCCGCGCGTCGGTGTACCGGTGGCGGACACCGCCGCCGCCCAGAGAGCGGCGGCCGCGGGAGGTGTCGCCCAGGGCGCTGTCAGAGTCCGAGCGCGGCGCGGTGCTCGAGCAGTTGCACGAGGAGCGGTTCGTCGACTGCTCGCCCGCGCACGTCTACGCGACGCTGTTGGACGAGGGCACCTACCTCGCGTCGGAGCGCACGATGTACCGGCTGCTCGCCGCGCACGGCGAGGTCCGCGAACGCCGCGACCAGCTCACCCACCCGCCGTACGCCCGGCCGGAGCTGCTCGCTACCCAGCCGAACCGCGTTTGGTCGTGGGACATCACCAAGCTGCTCGGGCCGGCGACGTGGACTTACTTCTACCTGTTCGTGATTCTCGACATCTACAGCCGCTACGTCGTCGGCTGGACGGTGCAGCACCAGGAGACCGCGCCGCTCGCCGAACGGCTGATCGCCGAGACGCTGGCCAAGCAGAAGATCGCCCGCGACCAGCTGACGATCCACGCCGACCGTGGCAGCGCGATGCGCTCCAAGCCGGTGGCTTTCTTGCTCTCGGACCTCGGGGTTGGTTCACACTGCACCTCCGGGGTCAGTCGTTGAGCAGTTGGTCCAACGGCGCGGCGGGAACCTTGATTCTGAGGCCTTTTCGTTGGCCGTTGGTGACGTGGATCGCGTCAAGCTCGCCGCGTTGGACCTTGTGCAACACGGTCTGGCGGGCGCAGCTGAGTCGTCGTGCGGCTTCGTCGAGCGGGACGTAGCCGTCGGGGATCTCTGGCACGAAGCGGGCGCGGATCTCGTCGGTGAGACGGATCCGCCATGGGGCGGCTGGCGTCGTCTGCTCGGCCGGGAGTAGTCCGTCGCGCAGCCAGCGGCGGATGGTGTGGGTTGAGACGCCGAGCTCGTCGGCGGCGCGCTCGATGCTGAGCAACTGCCCGGTGGGGTCCGGTGGCGGGGCGGCTGGGATGTCGGCGTGTCTGCGGATCCCGCGGACGCGTCCCTCGGTGAACGGCAGGCCGGTGCCGGTCAGCCGGCCTTGGCGACTGAGGATCCCGGCGATCTCCCGGTCGCAGTGATGCTCTGCGAGACGACGGATCAGCTCCAGCGT
>CAVOOV010000004.1:0-870648 GCA_963697655.1 uncultured Solirubrobacterales bacterium
TCGAAGGTCAGCTCGGAGGTCACCATCACCCCTCCCGACACGTCGTCGACCGCGCCGAGCCGGAGGTGCATGCGGACCCGATCGCCCACCGGCAGCGGCGCCGGGAAGCGCAACTTGTTGAGACCGTAGTTGAGCATGAAGCCCATGCCGTCCACGCGCAGCAGCTCCTCGAGGAAGCGGGGAGCCAGCGAGAGGGTGTAGTAACCGTGGGCGATTGTCCCGCCGAACGGCGTCTCTCTCGCGCGCGCGGGATCGATGTGGATCCACTGGCGGTCGCCGGTCAGCTCGGCGAACGCGTCGACGTCGGCCTGAGTGACATCGTGCCAGCTGCTCACCCCCAAGTCCTCGCCCGCGTGGGCCTTCAGCTCATCGATGCCGTTGATCGTCAGCGGGGTCTCCTGGAGGACGCTCATGAGACGGACCCGTTCGTCGTCGCGGCGGCGACGGGGATCGCGGTCCCCAGGTCTGTCTCGGCCGACGGGACCATCGGGCCGTCGCCGACCGACGGGTCGATGATGCCCTCCTCGAGCCAGGTGTGCCGGCCCTTGAGGACGTCCAGCGCCAGGCGGTGGTTGGACTCGTCGGCGTTGTCCCACAGCTCGTGGAACAGCCGCTCGGTGCGATGCTGCGCCTGGTTGCAGAAGGCCTCCGCGAGCTCCTGCGTCTCGGCCGCCCGCTCGGGATGCTCCCGCAGCGCCGTCTGGGTGTAGACCACGGTCGCGGAGATGGCGAACAGCTCGGCTCCGATGTCCACGATCCGTCCCAGGAAGGCTCCGTGGTCCTCGGTGCCGGCCTGCCAGCGCGCCATGCGCGTAGAACGTCGAGCGGGCGAGCTTGCGGCTGGCGCGCTCGACGAACCGCATCTGCCCGGCCAGCTCGCCGAAGCTGGCATATGACTGGGGCGCCTGTCCGCGGCCAACGGCGAGCTTGGGGTACCAGGTGGCGTAGAAGGCACCCGCCTTGCCGAGCGCCTTCGCCTTGCGGTCGAGCGGGAGGTCGGGCTCCATCAGGTCCCCGGCCACGTGTAGGTGCTGGTCCATCGCCTCGCGGGCGATGATCAGATGCATGATCTCCGTCGAGCCCTCGAAGATCCGGTTGACGCGCATGTCGCGCAGGACCTGCTCGACCGGCACGCCGCGCAGGCCGCGGGCCTGCAGGGACGAGGCGGTCTCGTAGCCGCGGCCACCGCAGACCTGCATGAGCTCGTCGATCACGCGCCAGCCCATCTCGGAGCCATAGAGCTTGGCGATGGCGGCCTCGATGCGTACATCGTTTCGCTTCTCGTCCGCCAGCCGGCTGGCCACGTCCAGCATGGCCTCGAGCCCGTAGGCGGTCGCGGCGATGAACGCGATGCGCTGCGCCGGCTCGTCGTGCTCGCCGATCGGCTTGCCCCACTGGACGCGCTGGCTGGCGAACTCGCGGGCGATCTTCGTCGCCCACTTGCACACCCCGGCACAGATGGCCGGTATCGCCAAGCGGCCGGTGTTGAGCGTGGCCAGGGCGATCTTGAGCCCCAAGCCCTCGCGGCCGATCACGTTCTCGACCGGCACGAAGACGTCGGTGTACCGGGTCTGGGAGTTCTCGATCCCGTGCAGCCCCATGAACTCGATGCGATGTTCAACGACCACGCCGTCGGTGTCACTCGGAACGATGAAGGCGGTGATGCCGCCCTTGTGACCCTCGCTCCGGGGCACCTTGGCCATCACGACGAGGACGTCGGCCACGGTCCCGTTGGTAGTCCACAGCTTACGGCCGTTGAGGAGGTAGCCTGAACCGTCCTCGGTCGGCGTCGCGGTGGTCGACACCCTGGCGGGGTCGGACCCCACCCCGGGCTCGGTCAGCGCGAACGCCGACAGCAGCGAAGTGCTCACCTTCGGCAGCCACTCGCGCTTCTGCTCCTCCGAGCCGAACAGCAACAGCGGCTGCGCCAACCCGATCGACTGGTGCGCCGACAGCAGCGTCGACACGCTGGAATGACATGTCCCGATCAGCATCATCGCGCGGTTGTAATAGACCTGCGAGAGGCCGAGGCCGCCGTACTCCTCGGGCACCTTCATGCCCAGGGCGCCAATCGCCTTGAATCCGTCGACCACCTCGTCGGGGATCCGCCCCTCGGACTCGATTGCCTGCGCATCGACCTCGTTCTCCAGAAACGCGCGGAGGACCGCCAGGAACCGTTCGCCCTTCTCCACAGCCTCGATCGGCAGATCCGGCTGGGGGGAAATCAGATCGGGCTGGAAATGCCCCAGGTAGAGTGCCTTACCGAAACTCGGCAGCTTCCAGTCCTTCTCACGAGCCGCCTCCGAGATCGCTCGAGCTTCTTTGTAGCCGGTGTCAGTGGGCATGGCTGTACCTCCGTCATTCGGTGTTGCGGCTGTGGGAATCCGGAGGCGGTCGCCTGTGAAACACGAGGCCCAGGGAAACGAGATGAGGTCAGCCTTCTACTACAAACACCGACCACCCACGCCACGTTAGGTGGAATGGAGATCTCAGCTAGAACTGCCTACAACTGCCAGACAATTCCAGGTTAAACTCTATCACGTTCGAGTGCGTCGCAGCGCGAGGTTTAACCCCGGCCCCGACCTACCCGCTCACCTCGTCGGCGCTTGAATTATTCACGTGGTGGAATCGACGACGAACACGTCGAGCGTGCGGGGACCGTGGACGCCCTCAACGCGGACGAGCTCGATGTCCACGGTGGCCGACGGTCCCGAGATGAAAGTTATCGGCCGGCCCTCCGCGGCGACGTGGGCCAGCGCGGCCACGCCGTCAGGCACGGACGGGACGATGTCTTCGGATCTGACGACGCACAGGTGGTAGTCGGGTACGAGCGTGAGTGCCCGGCGCCCGGAGGCGCCCACTCCGTCGAGCACGATCGTGCCCGTTTCGGCGATCGCGAGCGCGCATCCCGACAGCACCCCGTCCAGCTCGTCGAGCTGGCGGGGCGAGAGCGGAGGATCGTCCGGCACCAACTCGACGCCCTCGACGGTCCACGCAAGGGCCTGCGCCGGCACCGCGATCCGGCGCGCCTTGCGCTGCTCGCAGGCGGCCATCAGCGCGCCCGGCAGCTCGTCGCCGTGCACTCGTCTCACGGTCGCCCGATAGTCCGCGACGCGCTGGCAGAAGAGGTCGACTGTGACGCCGTCGCCGCCGGCGCCCAGCGCGCCCGCTTGACGATAGGCGCGCGGGACTCGGGGATCTCGGGCGCCGGGCCGAGAGCGGCGCGCACGCGCGCCAGCACGGCTTCGCGGCCGCTGCTCACGGCGCCGGCCCGTCGCGGCCGACGGGCCGCGGCGGGCGCGAGCGCCACCACTCCCGGAAGGTCTGCTCGGGCACCTCCGGGAGGCCGCGCATCGCCGACCAGCCGGGGAGCGCGGCGGTCACGATCGGCCCGCGGCCCAGCCGCGCGAGTTTCTGAGCCCGCTCGTAGCAGCCCCTGGGAGCGCGAACACGCGGCCGACCGCCTCCATCGCCAGCGCCTCGGGCGAGCGCCGGCTCTTGTACTCGCGCACGACCCGGGCGCGCAGGTGGAGGAGCACGGACGGGATGTCGATCTTGACCGGGCAGACCTCGTAGCAGGCGCCGCACAGCGACGACGCGTAAGGCAGCGTCGGCGCGTTCTCCAGGCCGCGCAGCTGCGGCGTCAGGATCGCGCCGATCGGGCCGGGATACACCGACTCGTACGCGTGTCCGCCGACGCGCGAATAGACCGGACACGAGTTCAGGCACGCCGAGCAGCGAATGCAATGCAGCGCCTGGCGGCCCACCTCGTCGGCGAGCACGTCGGTACGGCCGTTGTCGAGCAGCACGAGGTGGAACTCCTGCGGCCCGTCGCCGGCGCGCACACCGGTCCACAACGACGTGTACGGGTTCATCCGCTCGCCGGTGGCGGAGCGCGGCAGCAGCTGCAGGAACACCTCGAGGTCGCGCCACTCCGGCAGCACCTTCTCGATCCCCATCACCGTGATCAGCACCCGCGGGAGCGTGAGGCACATCCGCCCGTTGCCCTCGGACTCGACGACGCCGATCGTGCCGGTCTCGGCGATCGCGAAGTTCGCTCCCGAGGTGGCCACCGGCACCGACAGGAACTTCTCGCGCAAATGGCGGCGCGCGGCCTCCGCGATCGCCGTGATCTCCCAGCCGAGATCCTGACCGCGCGCGATCGTCCGCTCGAACAGCAGCTTGATCTCCGCCCGGTTGCGGTGGATCGCCGGCACGAGAATGTGCGACGAAGTGTCGTGACCGAGCTGGTTGATCAGCTCCGCCAGGTCGGTCTCGATCGCCTCGATCGCCCTGCGCGGCCAGCGCGTCGTTCAGACCGATCTCGTCCGTCGCGAGCGACTTGACCTTGATCACCTCGCGCGCGCCGTGCCCACTGGCGATCCCGCCGACGATCGCGTTGCACTCGGCGGCGTCACGCGCCCAGTGCACGTGCCCGCCGGCGCGCGTGACCGACGCCTCCAGCTGCTCGAGCTGCTCGGGCAGCGTCGCCATCGCACGAGCCTTGATCGCCGCGCCGGCGTCCCGCAACGCCTCCCAATCGGGCACCTCCGCCACCCTCGCGGCCCGCCTCGCGCGGATCGTGCTCGTCGCCTTACCCACGTTGCGGCGCATCTGCGTGTCAGCGAGCTCCCTGCGCGCGGCAGCGGGAAACCCGGTCTTGCTCACGTCGCCGCCAGGATCTCGGCCAGGTGCATGACCCGCACCCCGGCGCGCTGATGCCGCAGCGCCCCGCCGATGTGCAGCAGGCACGAGTTGTCCGCCGCCGTGCAGACCTCCGCGCCGCTGTTGAGCACGTCGCACAGCTTGTCGGACAGCATCGCCATCGAGGTGTCCGCGTTCTTCACCGCGAACGTCCCGCCGAAGCCGCAGCACACAGCCGCGTCATGCAGCTCGACGAGATCGATCCCGCGCACGTGCTGCAGCAGCCGCTGCGGCCGGTCCCGATGCGCATCAGCCGCACCGAGTGACAAGTCGGGTGCAGCGTGACCCTGTGCGGAAACGTGGCGCCGACATCCTCCACCCCCAGCCGGTCGACGAGGAACTCCGTCAGCTCGGCCAGCCGCCCGTCGAGCCCCGCGCCGTTCTCGCGCAGGTAGGCCACGCACGACGCCGACGGGGAAACCACCACCTCGGCGTCCGCGAACACCCGCTCGAACCGCCGCGCCAACGCAGCCCCGCCTGGGGCAATCTCGGGTGCCGGGGCCAGAGCCGCGCGCACGCGCGCCAGCACGGCTTCGCGGCCGCCACTCACGGCGCGGGCCCTTCGCCGCCTGCGGACCGCGGCGGGCGTGAGCGCCACCACTCTCGGAACGTCTGCTCGGGTACCTCCGGAAGGTCGCGCATTGCCGACCAGCCGGGGAGCGCCGCAGTCACGATCGGCCCGCGGCCCAGCCGCGCGAGTTTCTGAGCCCGCTCGTACAGGCCCTGGGAGGCGAACACGCGGCCGACCGCGTCCATCGCCAGCGCCTCGGGTGAGCGCCGGCTCTTGTACTCGCGCACGACCCGAGCACGCAGATGGAGCAGCACGGACGGGATGTCGATCTTGACCGGGCAGACCTCGTAGCAGGCGCCGCACAGCGACGACGCGTAAGGCAGTGTCGGCGCGTTCTCCAGGCCGCGCAGCTGCGGCGTCAGGATCGCCCCGATCGGGCCGGGATACACCGACTCGTAGGCGTGTCCACCGACGCGCGAATAGACCGGACACGAGTTCAGGCACGCCGAGCAGCGAATGCAATGCAGCGCCTGGCGGCCTACCTCGTCGGCGAGGACGTCGGTACGGCCGTTGTCGAGCAGCACGAGGTGGAACTCCTGCGGCCCGTCACCGGCGTGCACACCGGTCCACAACGACGTATAGGGGTTCATCCGCTCGCCGGTGGCGGAGCGCGGCAGCAGCTGCAGGAACACCTCCAGGTCGCGCCACTCTGGCAGCACCTTCTCGATCCCCATCACCGTGATCAGCACCTGCGGGAGAGTGAGGCACATTCGCCCGTTGCCCTCGGACTCCACGACGCCGATGGTGCCGGTCTCGGCGATCGCGAAGTTCGCTCCCGAGGTGGCTACCGGCACCGACAGGAACTTCTCGCGCAAATGGCGGCGCGCGGCCTCCGCGATCGCCGTGATCTCCCAACCGAGATCCTGACCGCGCGCGATCGTCCGCTCGAACAGCAGCTTTATCTCCGCCCGGTTGCGGTGGATCGCCGGCACGAGAATATGCGAGGAAGTGTCATGACCGAGCTGGTTGATCAGCTCCGCCAAGTCGGTCTCGATCGCCTCGATCCCCTGCGCGGCCAGCGCGTCGTTCAGCCCGATCTCGTCCGTCGCGAGCGACTTGACCTTAATCACCTCGCGCGCGCCGTGCCCACGGGCGATCCCGCCGACGATCGCGTTGCACTCGGCGGCGTCACGCGCCCAGTGCACCTGCCCGCCGGCGCGCGTGACCGACGCCTCCAGCCTCTCGAGCTGCTCGGGCAGCGTCGCCATCGCACGACTCTTGATCCCCGCGCCTGCATCCCGCAACCCCTCCCAATCGGGCACCTCCGCCACCCTCGCGGCCCGTCTCGCGCGGATCGTGCTCGTAGCCTTACCCACGTTCCGGCGCATCTGGGTGTCGGCGAGCTCCCTGCGCGCGGCAGCGGGAAAACCGGTCTTGCTCACGTCGCCGCCAGGATCTCGGCCAGGTGCATGACCCTCACCCCGGCCCGCTGACGCCGCAACGCACCCCCGATATGCAGGAGGCACGAGTTGTCCGCCGCCGTGCAGACCTCCGCACCGCTGTCGAGCACGTCGCACAGCTTGTCGGACAGCATCGCCATCGATGTATCTGCGTTCTTCACCGAGAAGGTCCCACCAAAGCCGCAGCACTCGGCCGCGTCGCGCAGCTCGATGAGCTCGATCCCGCGCACGCGCTCGAGCAGTCGCCGCGGGCGGTCCCCAATCCCCATCAACCGCACCGAGTGGCAAGTCGGGTGCAGCGTGACCTTGTGCGGAAATGTGGCGCCAACGTCCTCCACCCCGAGGCGGTCAACGAGGAACTCGGTTAGCTCAGCCAGCCGACCGTCGAGCCCCGCGCCGTTCTCGCGCAGGTAGGCCACGCACGACGCCGACGGGGACACGACCACCTCGGCGTCCGCGAACACCCGCTCGAACCGCCGCGCCAGCGTAAGCCCCCGCTCCCGGTAGCCGGTGTTGGTGTGCATCTGACCGCAACAGGTCTGTGCCTCGGGGAAATCGACCTCGCAACCCAGCCGCTCGAGCAGCGTCACCACCGCACGCCCCGTCTGCGGGAATAGCGTGTCGTTGAAGCATGTGATGAACAGCGCGACGCGCAAGGGCCTCACCAGGGGCTGTAGGCACGGATATTGGCGGCCCTCAGCTCGGTGACATACGCGGCGCGCTCGTGTCCCGCCGCTTCGGTGTCGGGCGGCACCGACAGCATGCCGCGCAGCTCGTCGACCGCTTTGAAGCCCTTGCGCGCCATCCACGCGGACAACCCGTCGAGCAGCACGGTCGCGTGCTCGGGTCCGTGGCGCAGCAGCGCCGAGGCGGTCATGACCACATCCGCGCCCGCGAGCAAGTACTTGGCGACGTCGGCAGGGTCTTCGACGCCCGTCGTGGCCGCGAGCGCACAGCCCACCCTTCCGCGCAGCAGTGCGATCCACGTGCGCGGCAGGAGGGCGTCGACCGGGCGCGAAAGCGCGAGTCCGGGCACGACCGCGAGCGTCTCCGTGTCGATATCCGGCTGCAGGAAGCGGTTGAACAGCACGAGCGCGTCGGCGCCCGCCTCGTCCAGCCGCAGCGCGATCTCGCCGGTCGAGCTGAAGTAAGGGCCGAGCTTGACCGCGACCGGGACGGTGACCGCGTCCTTGACGCGCTCGAGGACGTCGACGTAGCGTTGCTCGACGTCGCGGCCGGGAGTGCTCGGGTCGCCGGGCACGTAGTAGATGTTCAGCTCGATCGCGGCGGCGCCGGCGTCCTGCATCGCGCGCGCGTAGTCGGTCCAGCCTTCCGGAGTGACGCCGTTGAGACTGGCGATCACCGGCACGTCGACCGCTGCGGCGGCGCGCTCCACCAGGCTCAGATGGCGGCGTGGGCCGTAGTCCTCCTCGGCCACCTCCGGGAAATAGGACAGCGATTCGGCAAAGCTCTCGGTGCCGGCGTCGGCCATCCGGGCGTCGAGCTCGGCCTCCTCCCGCACCTGCTCCTCGAACAGCGAGTGCAGCACCACCGCGCCGACTCCAGCATCGGCGAGCCGTCGGACGCCGTCGACGGTGTGGGAAAGCGGCGAGGCGGACGCCACGAGCGGGTTGCGAAGCTGGAGGCCCATGTAGTTGGTCGATAGCTCCATCAGTGGTGATTCCTCCTGGCGTCGGCCGGGAAATCCGCGGCGCTGCGGGTGGCCATCTCCTCATAGATCTCCCAGCGCTGGTCGACCGTCTGCTGCGCGAGGCCCCCCAGGCGCTCGGCCTCGGCAGGGTTGGACTTGGCCAGCGCTCGGAAGCGCAGCTCTCCCTTTCGGTAGTCGCTCAGCTCCAGGCGCGGCCTGGGCGAGTCCAGTAGGAACGGGTTGCCGCCCCCTGCGCGCACGAGCGGGTCATAGCGGATCAACGGCCAGTGGCCGCTCGCCACGGCCTTGTACTGCTGGTCGAGCCCGTGTCGCATGTCGATCCCCTGCCCGATGCAGTGGCTATAGGCGATCAGCAGCGAAGGCCCGTCGTAGGCCTCCGCCTCGCGGAATGCAGTCAGCGTCTGCTGGGGGTCGGCGCCCATCGCCACTCGGGCCACGTACACGTTGGCATATGAGATCGCCTGGAGCGCGAGGTCCTTGGTGGACATCGTCTTGCCGGCGGACGCGAACTTCGCCACCGCGCCGAGCGGCGTCGCCTTGGACATCTGCCCGCCCGTGTTGGAGTACATCTCGGTGTCGAGCACGAGCACGTTGACGTTGTGCCCGCTGGCCAGCACGTGATCGAGGCCGCCGGACCCGATGTCGTACGCCCAGCCGTCGCCGCCGACGATCCACACGCTCCGCCGGATCAGGTGATCGACGACGCTGCGCAGCTCGGCGACTACCGCTTCGTCCAGCTCGTCGAGCCGCCGCTCCAGCTCGACCACCCGTCCGCGCTGGGCGCGGAGCTCGGACTCCCGCAGCTGCGGCGCCTCGAGGATCTCGTCCACCAGCTCCCCGCCGATCTCCTCACGCAGCTCGCTGAGGAGCCGGCGGGCCAGCTCGGTGTGGCTGTCGACCGCGAGTCGCAGGCCGAGGCCGAACTCGGCGTTGTCCTCGAACAGCGAGTTCGACCATGCCGGGCCGTGCCCGTCGCCGTCGACGGTCCATGGCGTCGTGGGCAGGTTCCCGCCGTAGATCGACGAGCAGCCGGTCGCGTTTGCGATCGTCAACCGGTCGCCGAACAGCTGCGAGACGAGCTTCAGGTATGGCGTCTCCCCGCACCCGACGCACGCACCGGAGAACTCGAACAGCGGCTCCAGGAACTGCGTGCCGCGCACGGTGCCGAAGTCGACCCGCGTGCGGTCGTTGCGCGGCAGCCGCTCGAAGAACGCGATCTTCTCGCGCTCGGCGGGCATCAGTGGCTCGATCGCCTCGAGGTTGATCGCCTTGCGCGCCGCGTCTCCTGGCGCCGAGACCGGACAGGCCTCGACACACAGCCCGCACCCGGTGCAGTCCTCGACGTACACCTGCAGCGTGTAGCGCGTGTCCGGAAGCCCGGGAGCGTTGAGCGGTGCCGACCGAAACCCGTCCGGCGCACCGTTCAACCGGGATTGCTCGTACTGGCGGGAGCGGATCACGCTGTGCGGGCAGACGAAGCTGCAGTTGCCGCACTGGATGCACAGCTCGGAGTCCCAGGCCGCCACGATTTCGGAGATGTTGCGCTTCTCATACTGCGTCGTGCCGCTCGGGTAGGTGCCGTCCACCGGCAGCGCACTGACCGGCAGCTCATCCCCGCGGCCGGCCATCATCGCGGCGGTCACGGTCCGCACGAACTCCGGTGCGTGCGCGGGAACCATCGGCGCCGGCTCGCGCTCGGACGTCACCTGCTCGGGCAGCTCTACGCGGTGAAGGTGCTCCAGCGAGCGGTCGACCGCCGTCTGGTTGCGCTCTACGACCTCCGCGCCGCGCTTGCCGTACGTCTTGGCGATCGACGTCTTGATCCGCTCGATCGCCTCGTCGCGCTCGAGCACGCCCGAGATCGCGAAGAAGCACGTCTGAAGCACCGTGTTGGTCCGCCCGGCAAGGCCCGCATCGCGTGCGATCTGCCCCGCGTCGATCACGTACAGCTTGATCTGCTTGGCGAGGATCTGCTCCTGGACCGGACGCGCGAGCGCGTCCCAGACGCGATCCGGGGGCTGTCGGCAGTTGAGCAGGAGCGTCGCTCCCGGTGCCGCCCGATCGAGCACCTCGGCGCGCTCGAGCAACCCGAAGTGGTGGCAGCCGACGAAGCTGGCCTGCGAGATGAGGTACGGCGCGCGAATCGGTTCGGACCCGAAGCGCAGGTGCGAGACCGTCTGCGAGCCTGACTTCTTGGAGTCATAGACGAAGTAGCCCTGGGCGTGCAGGCTCTCCTCGGAGCCAAGGATCTTGATCGTGTTCTTGTTCGCGCCGACCGTCCCGTCCGAACCCAGGCCGAAGAACACCGCGCGCACGGTCTCCGCGGGCTCGATGTCGAGCGACGGGTCGTACGACAGGCTCGTGCTCGGAGACGTCGTCGTTGATCCCGACCGTGAACCGCCGCTTGGGCCGTTCGCGCCCCAGCTCCTCGAACACGGCGGTGACCATGCCGGGAGTGAACTCCTTCGAGGACAGGCCATAGCGGCCGCCGATCACGCTCGGCATCAGCCCGCGATCTCCGTCCGCGTGTGACTCGGCGAGCGCCGCGAGCACGTCGAGGAACAGCGGCTCCCCGAACGAACCCGGCTCCTTCGTCCGGTCGAGCACGGCGATGCGGCGCACGCTTGCGGGTAGCGCCTGCGTCAGCGCACTTGCCGGGAATGGTCGGTACAGCCTGACCTGCGCCACGCCGACTCGCTCACCCTGCGCCTGCAGGAAAGCCACGGTCTCGCGCACGGTCTCCCCACCCGATCCCATCACCACCACCACGCGCTCGGCCTCGGGGTGCCCGCTGTAGTCGACCAGCCCGTACTCGCGGCCCGTGCGCTCGCCGAGCTTGTCCATCGCGTCCTGCACCACCTCGGGGACACGGGCATAGAACGGGTTGACCGTCTCGCGGGCCTGGAAGTAGACGTCCGGGTTCTGCGCGGTGCCGCGGATGAACGGCCGCTCCGGGGTCAGCCCCCGTCCGCGGTGCGCGCGGACCAGCTCCTGCGGAACCATCGCCCGCACGTCATCGTCGGAGAGCATCTCGATCGTGTTCAGCTCGTGCGAGGTGCGGAACCCGTCGAAGAAGTGCACGAACGGGACCCGGGTCCTCAGCGTGGCGGCCTGCGCCACCAGCGCCAGGTCATGGGACTCCTGCACCGAGGCCGAGGACAGCAGCGCGAAACCCGTCTGGCGCACAGCCATCACATCGGAGTGATCGCCGAAGATCGACAGCCCCTGCGCCGCCAGCGAGCGAGCGGCCACGTGCAGCACCATCGAGGTCAGCTCGCCGGCGATCTTGTACATGTTCGGGATCATCAAGAGCAGGCCCTGGGAGGAGGTGAACGTCGTCGCCAGCGCGCCGCCCTGCAGCGCGCCATGCAGCGCACCCGCCGCCCCCGCCTCGCTCTGCATCTCCATCACCGCCGGCACGGTGCCCCACACGTTGGCCTGCCCATGGCTCGACCATTCATCCGCTTGCTCGGCCATCGGCGAGGAGGGCGTGATCGGATAGATGCAGCAAACCTCATTGCACCGGTAGGCGACCGACGCCGCCGCACCGTTGCCGTCGACGGTGGCGCGCATCAGCTCGGCTCCGCTATCGCATCCGGGCGCGCTATGAACGCCTCCGGGGGTGTCGGCGCGCTCTCCGGAATCATCTCGATCGAGTGCACCGGGCACTGCTCGTAGCACGCCCCGCAGCCCGTGCAGCGGTCATAGTCGAACTCGTATCGGTATCCCTTACCGAGCTTGATCACCGCGTCCTCCGGGCACGCCCCGAGGCAGCCATCGCACTCGCAGCAGTTCCCGCACGACAGGCACCTGTGCGCCTCGAATGTCGCTTGCTGCGGCGAGAGGCCACCGACCACCTCCTCGAAATCGGCGACTCGCTCGGACACCTCGAGCTCGGGCTGCTGACCGCGGGCCGCATCACCGAAGTACCACAGGTTGAGCATCTCGAACGTAGCCGGCGGGTGCTTCGGCGGGCGCCCTCCCTCCGCGCCCCGCAGCCACGCGTCAATTTCCCGCGCGGCCCGCTTGCCGTGGCCCACGCCGATCGTCACCGTCCGTTCGCTCGGCACCATGTCCCCGCCCGCGAACACACCCGGGCACCCCGTCATCATTGCGCTCGACACCTGCACGGTGCCGTCGCGGTCGAACTCCACCCCGGGAACGGTGCGCAGGAAAGCGGTATCGGTCTCCTGACCGAGCGCCAGGATCACCGTGTCCGCGGCGAGCGTTTCAAACCGCCCGGTCGGCTGCGGGAACCCGGAATCGTCGAGCTCCATCACCTCGACCTTCAGCTCTGGGCCCTCGAACGTCTTGATCGTCCGCAGCCAGTTGATCCGAACCCCCTCCCGCTCGGCGTCTTGCGCCTCCTCCTCAAGCGCCGGCATCTGCTCGCGCGTGCGCCGGTAGACGATCAGCGTCTCCTCCGCGCCCAACCGGCGCGCCGTCCGCGCGGCGTCCATCGCCGTGTTGCCGCCGCCGTAGATCGCGACGCGGCGCCCGATCACCGGCCGCTCGCCCGACGCGACACCGCGCAGGAAGGACACCGCATCCACGATCGGCCCCGCATCCATGGCGGGAATCTCCACCCGCTTTGACAGGTGCGCGCCGACCGCGACGAACACGGCGTCGAAACCGCCCTCGCGGCGCTCCGCGTCAAGATCCACGACCTGGTGGTTGCTTGTCATCCGGACGCCCAGCGCCGCGATCCGCTCAACCTCTCCGCTGAGCACGTCGCGGGGCATCCGGTAGGCCGGGATCCCGTAGCGCATCATCCCGCCCGGCTCGGAGCCCGCATCGCGAATCTCGACCTCGTGACCGAGCCGCGCCAGGTGGTAGGCCGCCGACAGCCCACTCGGGCCCGCACCGATGATGAGCACTCGCTTGCCGCTGGGCGCCGGCGGCGGATCGAACAGCCACCCCCGCTCCAGCGCCAGGTCGCCCAGGTACCGCTCGACCGAGTGGATCGAGACCGCGCTGTCGAGGTTGGCGCGGTTACAGACGCTCTCGCACGGGTGGTAACACACCCGCCCGTGGATCGCGGCAAACGGATTGTCGGCCACGAGCGCACGCCAGGCCAGCTCGTGCTCGTCCGCCTGCATGTGGGCAAGCCACGCCTGGATGTTCTCGCCCGCCGGGCAGCCCGCATTGCACGGCGGCAGCAGATCGACGTACACCGGGCGCTCCTCGCGGACCGGCCCGGAGCGCGAGCGCCCGTGCAGCAAATCCGGAAGCTGACGCGATATCCGGTCGAAGCGCGGTCATCTCTCCGGCACCGCCGATCGCAAGCTCGGACGGCGGACTCGTGCGGAAGATTCTCTGAGCAAGGCGACCTCGCGGGTTGGACGGCGTTGCCATGTTCTGCAACAGCCCCCACTTGCCACCGATCGGCCGCCGTGAGCGCGGTCTGCTGTTTGTCCCGATGCCACGCCGGCCCGCCGGAGGCGCGTCGCCAGACCTCGAGTCCTGCGAGCCTACGCCGATCCCCTGCCGACTACAAGCCCGAGATCCTCCGCACCGGGCTCCCGAGCGGAGCCAGTCGAGCTCAGTCGCCCGATTCGTACTTGAACGAAACGTTCAGACGTACGCGGTAGCTCGTCACCTTGCCGTCCGCGATCGTGACGTCGAAGCGGTGGGCCTCGCCGATACGCAGGTCCCGCACGGTCTTCGAGGCGGTCTCAACGGCGTTGCGGGCAGCTGCCTCCCACGATTCGCTACTGACACCAACCAACTCGGTTACGCGATAGACGCTGTCAGCCATCCTCATCCTCTTTCTCTCGATTTACCCTCTCCGACGAGACTATTGCAGTGTTCCGAGCACCGATGCGGTTAATTTGCCGTGCGAGCGCGGGCTTTTGGGAAGATGCGTCGGGTGGAGCGATGGCTCAACCGAGAATGTCGCTGAGCGCTTGACGGTGGCTGCCACGGCGACGTTGACTGGGCTGCGCGCGCGTTTGGAGGAGGTCGTCGGGCGCGAGCATGTGCGGACCGACGAGGGCGCGCTGGTGACGTTTTCGACGGACGCGACGCCGCTCGAGCGCGGTCGTCCCGATGCGGTCGTTTTCCCGGCGAGCACCGAGGAGGTCGCCGGGGTGCTCCGCTTCGCGAACGAGCGGGGGGTCCCGGTCGTTCCGCGCGGGTCGGGCACGAATCTGAGCGCGGGGACGGTTCCGCACCGCGGCGGGATCGTGCTCGTGCTGACGCGGATGAACAGGGTCAAGGAGGTCAGCGACGCGGAACTCGTCGCGGTCTGTGAGCCGGGCGTGCGGACGATCGAGTTGGCGCAGGCCGCGGCCGCGAAGGGGCTTCTGTTCCCGCCCGATCCTGGAAGCCAGACGACCGCGACCATCGGCGGCAACGTGGCGGAGTGCGCGGGCGGCCTGCGGGCGCTGAAGTACGGGGTCACGCGCGACTACGTGCTCGGCGTGCAGGCGGTGCTCCCGACCGGAGAGATCATTCGCAGCGGCGGGCGGCTCGTCAAGGACGTCGCCGGCTATGACTTGCGGCGCCTGCTCTGCGGCAGCGAGGGCACGCTTGCGGTGATGACCGAGGTGACGCTGCGGCTGGTGCCCGCGCCCGAGGCGTCCGGCTACGGGATGGCCTACTTCCCCGATCTCGCCGCCGCCGCCCGGGCGGTCTCGCGGGTCCTGGCCTCGGGCGTTCTCCCGGTCACGCTCGAGTTCCTCGACCAGGTCTGCATCGGCGCGGTCGAGGACTACGCGCAGATCGGACTCGACACGTCAGCCGGCGCACTGCTGATCTTCGGGCAGGACGGGAACCCCGTCGTGATCGAGCGCGATCTGGAGCGGATGGCGCAGGCGTGCACGTCGGAGGGGGCGACGTCGGTGCGGATCGCCGAGTCTCCGGAGGCGGCAAGCGAGGTGCTCCATGCGCGCCGTGCCGCGCTGCCCGCGCTCTCGCGCCTGGAGCCGCTTACCCTGCTCGAGGATGCGACGGTGCCGCGATCGCGGATCGCCGAGATGGTCGATTTCATCCAGGAGGTCGCGCAACGTCACCAGCTCAAGATCGGCACCTTCGGCCACGCCGGTGACGGCAACCTGCATCCGACCGCGGTCCTCGACGCGGCTGACCCGGGCGCGGTGCAGCGGGCCCGCGCCGCCTTCGACGAGATCTTCGCTCGGGCGATCGAGCTCGACGGCACGATCACCGGCGAGCACGGGATCGGGATCGCGAAGCTGCGCTACCTCGAGCGACAGCTCGGCGCCGACCATGTGGCGCTGCTGCGGCGGATCAAGGCCGCGTTTGACCCGAACGGCATCCTCAACCCCGGAAAGCTCGGCTCATGACCATTGCGGATGTAACGCCGGAGAACACTCCCGAGTCGCGCGGGGTGTTCACACCCGAGCTGCTCGGCCGCTGCATCTCCTGCGGCTTCTGCCTGCCTGCGTGCCCGACTTATGCGCTGACCGGCGTGGAGACGTCATCGCCGCGCGGGCGCATCAACCTAATGCGGGCGCTCGAGACGGGTGTGTTGCCCGACGACGATCCCACGGTCCACGAGGAAGCGTCGTTCTGCCTGGGCTGCCGCGCGTGCGAGCCGGTGTGCCCCGCGGGCGTGCAGTACGGGGAACTGCTGGAGGAGTGGCGCGACCACCTTTGGAACGGCCGGCGGCGACCCTGGAAAGTGCGCCCGCTGCTGTGGGCTGTGGACTCGCCGCGTCGCGTGCGCGCGATGGGGATCGTGCGCCGCCACGCCGGCCGCGCGAGCGAAGCACCAGGCCCGGTGAACCTGATGCTCGGGTGCTTTGAGCGGGTCTTGTATCCGCGGGTCAGCCGCGACGCGCGGAAGCTGGCTGCCGAGCTCGCCGTCCCAACCGCCCAAGGGTGCTGCGGTGCCCTGCACGCGCACAACGGCGAGCTCGAGCGCGGCAACGAGCTGGCCAGGGAGCTGGGCGAGGCACTGCCCGGAACGATCGTTACGACGTCCGGCGGGTGCGGCGCGCACCTCGCGGGCGTGCTCGGCACCGAGCGGGTGAAGGAGTTCTCGCAGTGGTGGTTGGCGCGCGAGGGTCCCGTGCCGGAGGCCGCGGCGGCCGAGCGGCGGGTGGATGGCCGACTACGGATCGGGCTGCAGGACTCCTGCCACCTCCGCAACGGGCTGGGCGTCTGGCGCGAGCCGCGCGAGCTGATCGCGCGAGTCGGCGAGTACGTCGAGCTGCCGAGCGCTGCCGCCTGCTGCGGCGCCGCGGGCTCCTACGCGGTCGTGCGCCCCGAAGACAGCGCGCGCGTGCTCGACCCACATCTCGACGAGATCGCCGCCGCGGACCTCGACGTGATCGCCGTGGTCAACGCCGGCTGCTACCGCCAGCTCCAGCAGGGCGTCAAGCGCCGCAAGCTCAGGACGCGCGTCGTCCACATCGCCGAGCTGCTGGCCGGGGAGAGCGATCGGGCGGCGGCTACGTGACGGTCCGCCGCCCGCCGATCACATGTCGATTCCGCCGTTGACGCCCCAGATTTGTCCGGTGATGTAGCTCGAGGCGTCTTGAGCGAGGAAGTTCACCACGCGGGCGATTTCGTCGGGTTGGCCCATACGATGCATCGGGATCTTCTCCAGGAACTCGGCAACCATGTACGGGGGTATCGTGGCGACCATGTCGGTCTCGATCAGGCCCGGGGTGATGCAGTTGACCGTCACTCCGATCCCGGTCTCGAGCTTGCCGGCCATCCTCAGGGCGATCGCCGCCTCCTTGGCGAGCGTCTTCGCGAGTCCGAACTCCCCTGACTTCGAGGCCGCGTAGTTCGCCTGACCGATGTTGCCGATCTCGCCGGTCACCGACGAGATGAAGATGATCCGCCCCGAGCCTCGATCGATCATGTGCGTGATCGCCGGCTGGGTCATGTAGAAGCTCCCCGACAGGTTCACGCGCAGGACCTTGTGCCAATCGTCCTTCGACATCTTCCAGATGGGCTTGTCGACGGTCACGCCCGCGTTGTTAACGAGGATGTCCAGGCGGCCGTGCTGATCGATCACGTCGTGAACGACGCGCTGGCAGTCGTCCCAGTCGCCGACGTTGCCCTGATGCAAGCTCAGCGTGCCTCCGTCGGTCTCGATCGCCTGGCGCAGCTCGTCGGCCCGCTCGCGGTTAGACGAGAAGCCCGCCGCGACCACCGCGCCGTCGGCGGCGAGGCTGTGACAGATCGCCGCGCCGATCCCCCGGGTCCCGCCGGTGACCAACGCGACCCGTCCGGTGAGATCCTTATCCCGCTCGGCGCTGTGAGGTCTTGAAGCTGTGGTTGCCATTGTGTGTCCCTTCGGTTCGCTAGTTGAGCCGCTCGACGATCATCGCCTGCCCCATACCTCCGGCGACGCACATCGTCTCGAGCCCGAACCTGCCCTCCACCTCGTCGAGGTTGTTGAGCAGGGTTGTCATGATCCGTGCGCCGGTCATCCCGAACGGGTGACCGAGCGCGATCGCACCGCCGTTGATGTTGAGCTTGTCCGGATCGATGCCGAGCTCGTCGCGGCAGGGCAGCACCTGGGCGGCGAACGCCTCGTTCATCTCGACTAAGTCGAGGTCCTCGATCGTCATCCCTGCCGCCTTGAGAACCGCCCTCATCGCCGGGATCGGGCCGAGGCCCATGATCTCCGGGCGGACCGCCGCCACCGCGGACGCGACGATCCGCGCCCGGGGCTTGAGACCCAGCGCGCTGGCCTTGTCCTCCGACATCACCAGCACGGCGGCAGCGCCGTCGTTGAGCGGGCAAGCGTTGCCCGCGGTCACGCTGCCACCGGGCTTGAACACGGGCTTTAGTCTCGCGAGCGACTCCGCGGTTGTGCCCTCGCGCGGCCCGTCGTCGCTGGTGACCGTGTGCGCTTCGATCACGTCACCGCCGGCGTCGTGGACCTCGGGTATGTCCACACCCACGATCTCCCGGTCAAAATGGCCGCTCTCGCGCGCCGCGCATGCGCGCTGCTGGGAGAGCGCCGCCCACTCGTCCTGGGACTCGCGGCTGACCTTGCAGCGCGCCGCGACGTTCTCGGCCGTGAGCCCCATCGGGATGTACACGTTGTACCCGGTCCCGTTCGTGCCGTCGATCCGCGGATTCATTGCGGGAAGAGTCACCGCCGCGCCACGCGACACGCACTCCACGCCGGCCGCGATGTACTGATCGCCTTCGCCCGCCTTGATCGCGTGAAAGGCCATCCGGATCGTCTGCAGCGACGATGCGCAGAAGCGGCTGACCGTGACCGCCGGGACATGATGGTCGATCCCGGACAGCAGCAGCGCGTTACGGCCTATGTTGTAGCCCTGCTCGTGGTCGGGGAAGCCACAGCCCATCATGACGTCGTCGGTCTCCTTGAAATTGACCTCCGGATTGCGCTCGACGAGGGCGCGCAGCGGAATCGCGGCGAGGTCATCAGCCCTAACGTCCCTCAGCGTCCCTTTGACCGCACGCCCAATCGGCGTCCGGATGGCGTCGACAATGACCGCTTCAGACATGATTCCTCCTACTTGACTTCGAACAGGGGCTCGGCCTGGATCTCGACCGGGCCAGGACCTCGCGGGCGGGTCCTTGGGGCAAAATGGCGTTCATCGCGGCCACGAAAGCGCTACGCCGGCTGCGCGACCGGCACGACCACGCGCTGGGCGAGATCGACGAGTCGGCTCGAGTATCCCCACTCGTTGTCGTACCAGGCGATGACCTTCACCTGGGTACCGTCGACAACAGAGGTCAGCGCGGCATCGAAGATCGACGAATAAGACGACTTGACGATGTCCGAGGAGACGATCGGATCCTCGGTGTAGGCGAGGATCCCCTCCAGCGCTCCGTGATCGGCGAGCCCCTCGAAGGCTGCGTTGATCTCTTCGATGCTCGTCGCCCGGTTGGTCTCCACGGTCAGGTCCACGAGCGAGCCGGTGGGCATCGGCACGCGCACGGCAATGCCGTTCAGCCGGCCCGCGAGCTCGGGGATCACCAGCCCGAGCGCCTTGGCCGCGCCGGTCGAGGTAGGGATCAGGTTGACCGCCGCCGCGCGCGCACGACGCAAATCCGTGTGCGGCCCGTCGAGCAGGTTCTGGTCAGAGGTATAGGCGTGCACAGTCGTCATTTGCCCGTGCTCGATCCCGACTGCGTTGTGCAGGACCATGGCGACCGGGGCGAGGCAGTTCGTCGTGCACGAGGCATTCGAGACGACGTGATGCGTGTCGGGGTCGTAGACGTCGTCGAAGTTCACGCCCAACACGAGCGTGGCGTCCGGCGGCTCGGAGCCTTTTGCGGGAGCTGAGATGATCACCTTCCGGGCACCGGCGTCCAGGTGCTGGGCGGCGGCGGCGCGGGTGCGAAGGCGCTCCGGTGGACTCGATCACGACGTCGACTTCGAGCTCCTCCCACGGCAACGCGAGGGGGTCGGTCTCCGCCAACGTGCGCACCTGGGTGCCGTCGATGACGATGCCTCCCGCGTCAGCCGCGACCTCGCCCGGGAACCGGCCGTAGACGGAGTCGTACTTGAGCAGATGCGCAAGCGTCGCGGCATCGACGAGATCGTTGATGGCGACCACCTCGATGTCGGCACCTTGCTCGTAGGCGGCGCGAAGCACGCACCGGCCCACGCGGCCGAAGCCATTGATCGCTACTCGTACCGGCATCAGAATCTCGTTTCTTTGGGGATGTGCTCGGGTGACTCAGAAAGCGTGCTCATGCGACTCCGGCCACGAGGTCCGCAGTGATATGCCCGTTGGCGCTGGGATCGCGCTTGCTGCCGTGGAGCACGACTTTCAGCGCGTTGGTGGACGCGGCGTCGGCGAACGTGTCGTAGGCGCCCATGGTGTCCCCCAGCGGGAAGCGGTGGGTGGCGAAGATCGTCGGATCGAGGCGGCCGCTGGCGACCAGCTTCATCAGGCGCGGGATCGTGTACGTATCGACCAACCCGGTCGTCACCGTGACATCACGAGTCCAGAGCGTCTCGAGGTGAAGTGTCACCGGCTTTCCGTGCACGCCGATGTTCGCTACACGTCCGCAGGGTCGGATCAGTTCGGTCGCCAGCTCGAACGTCTGCTGTACGCCGACCGCTTCGAAGGCGACATCCGCACCGCCGTCGGTCAACTCCATCACGCGCGCGGTCGCGTCCTCGCGGCCGTTGTTGATCGCGATGTCGGCGCCGAACCGCAGGGCGCTCTCGAGCCGGTTGTCATCCAGGTCGATCGCCACGATCTTTCCGGGCGTGTAGAGCATCGAGGTGAGGATCGCCGCCAGACCGATCGGGCCCGCGCCGACGATCGCCACGACATCGCCCGGCGAGACCGCGCCGTTGAGCACGCCGACTTCGTAGGCGGTCGGAAGAATGTCGGCCAGAAACAGGACCTGCTCGTCGCTGAGGTCGTCGGGAACCTTGTAAACCGAGTTGTCCGCGAACGGGACGCGCGCGTACTCGGCCTGTAGGCCGTCGATCAAGTTGCCGAAGATCCACCCGCCGCCACCCAGGCACTGGCCGTACCGGCTCTCCTTGCAATAGCGGCAGCGGCCGCACGAGCTCACGCAGGACAGCAGCACCCGGTCGCCGACCGCCACGGTGGTGACGTTCGCTCCGATCTCCAGCACGGTTCCGACGGCCTCGTGACCAAGCACGGTGCCGGGCTTGCAGTCGGGTACGTCTCCCTTGAGGATGTGCAGGTCGGTGCCGCAGATCGTCGAGCTGTCAATCCGCACGACGGCGTCGGTCGGATCGATGATCGTCGGATCGGCGACTGTGTCCCAGCCGCGCTGGCCCGGACCGTGATAAACGAGAGCCTTCATTTGCTTCGCCTTGCCTTTGATTGATCTTCGATGGCGTCCCTGTCGGGTCCGCCTGCCCGCGATCCGAGCATGGGCGACAGCCAGCGGGTCTGGTGGCCATCACCTCTGCGCGCCACAACGCGTCAGATATCAGGTTGACCCTGAGGTCACGCCGGCCAGGCGCTGGAGCCGGAAAAACTGAGCCCGCCGAAGGTTGAGGCGAAGCTAACACCCATCCTACACCTTCCCGACGCTGGCGTGAAGATGCTTTAGCCGAGGGGCTAGGTCCCGGAAGGGGCTTGCGGTTGTTTGGGGAGTAGGGAGTGGCCGTCGACGACGGCGGCGGCAAGGTCGACGAGCTTGCGGTTGGCTGTGCGTGAGCGCTCGCGGAGCATCTCGAACGCGCCGTTCTCGTCGATCGAGTGGCGTTCCATCAGGATGCCTTTGGCTCGCTCAGTCAGCGCGCGGCGTCCGAACGCGCCTTCCAGGTCGTGATACTCAGCGAACCGGCGCAGCACGATGTCGATCGAGCTTTGCCAATCCTCGACGTCGGCGTCTGAGATGTGAGCGAACACGCCCCGCTTGGACGCCTCCTTGACGAACGCGGGATCAGGCGCGTGCAGGAGCACGATCACGGGGCAGGCGGCCTCGCGGACGATCTTGTCGATCAGCCCGAGCGCGTGCTCGGAGCTCTCACCGAGCCCGACCAGCGCGACGTCAGGTCGCTCCCGGGCGGTCACGCGCCCGACGTCCTCGACGTCGATCTCCCGCGCGATCACCTCGTGACCGAGTCCGACCACGATCGGGGCAACGATCGCAAGGCGATCTTTGCGCTCGTTGGCGATCAGGACACGCAGATGCTCGGTCTCGCGGTAGCTCACGGCTACGCCACCCGAGTCGGATTGTAGCTCGGCACGTGCCCCCAGTCGACTGCGCTCATCTCGACGTCGGCGGAGCGTCGGGGGTCTCGCTGCCTCCTCCGCCTACGCGAGCACGCGCGGCCTCGAAGTCCGGCGGGCGCTTCTGCAGGAAGGCCTGGATGCCCTCGCGGTACTCAGGTCCGAAATAGGCGTCACGGCGCAGACCGTGGAGCCTCTCGTAGGTACTTGGACTGATCGTCACCGAGTCGCTCAGCTCATGTATCGCCTGCTTGGCCGCCGCGACCGCCGCCGCGGAACGGGACGCGATCGTCCGCGCCATCGCGTAGGTGCGCTCCTCCAACTGGGCCGCGGGGATCACTTCGTTGACGAATCCCGCGCGCAGTGCCCGTTCCGCCGAGATCGGATCCGCGGTGAAGAACATCTCCTTCACGATCCCAAGCGGAGCGCGGCTCATGAAGTTCAGGAAGCCATTCGTGTTGTACGGAAGCCCGAGCTTTGCGGGTGTGATCGCGAACGCGCCCGTCTCGTCGGAGAGGACGATGTCGCATGCCATCACCAGGTCGAATGAGCCTCCCCACACCGAGCCGTGCACCATCGCGATCACCGGCGCTGGGAAGCGCTTCACGGCTCGAAGGAGCATCTCGAGCGGCTCGTCGTAGGGGATCGGATCCAGGTCCGCAACCGGCAGCTCGTCGACGTCGTGTCCGGATGACCACACCGGCTGGTCGCTTGCCGAGCGAATCACGACCGCGCCCACCTCCTGGCGGGCGAACTCGTCCAGGTTGCCGAGCATCTCGGCGATCAGGTCGGCGCCGAGGGCGTTGCGCTTGGCGTAGTGATCGAACGCGAGCGTGCCGATCCGGTCCTTCAGTTGGGCTTGGATGAGCGTCATGAGTTGCCTCTCAGATGATGGCTCGGGCGCGCTCACGAGCAGCATCGAGCATGAGCCTAACCCCTGAGGTAAGGTGGCGTTGAGAGGAGATGGAGACCCCGTGAGTCTGCCGGACGGCCCCGACCGCTCGAGTGTCGGTTGCGTGTGCCTGGTCGTGATGGACGGCTGGGGGATCGCGCCTCCTGGTCCGAGCAACGCGATCGCGCTCGCACGCACGCCGGTGTTCGACGAGCTGTGGGCCACCTACCCCCACGCGGAGCTCAGCGCGAGCGGCGCCAGCGTCGGCTTGCCGGACGGGCAGATGGGCAACTCCGAGGTCGGCCACCTGACGCTCGGCGCTGGCGCGGTCGTGCCACAGACGTTGACCGTGATCAACGACGCTGTGGCCGGCGGGGAGCTCGCGACCAACGAGGTCGTTCGGACGGCGCTGACCGCCACCGAGCGCGTGCACCTGCTCGGCATGGTCTCCGACGGTGGCGTTCACTCCGGCTTCGAGCACCTGCGCGCCCTGATCGCGCTCGCCGGTAGCTTGGGCGTACCCGATCTGGTTCTGCACTGCTTCACCGACGGACGCGACACACCGCCGACGGCGGGCGAGGGTTATCTGAGCACTCTCGCGGACTGGTGCCGGGATGCGGGGGTGGGCCGCGTGGCGAGCGTCACGGGTCGCTACTACGCGATGGACCGCGACCGGCGCTGGGAGCGTATCCAGGCGGCGTATGACCTGCTCGTCCACGGCCGGGGCGAGCACACGTCGTCCGACGCGCCCACGGCTGCGCAGGCCGCCTACCGGCGCGGCGAGACCGACGAGTTCATCATCCCCACGGTCGTCGGCTCAGAGGGCCGGATCCGCGCCGGCGACAGCGTACTGTGCTTCAACTTCCGCCCTGACCGCATGCGCGAGATCGTGCGCGCGTTGGCCGAGCCCGGCTTCGGGGAGGGCACCGAGGATCTCCCCGGGTGGCGCGGGCGCGGCGGCGCGTCAGAGGTGCGACGGCTCGCGACCATGACCGAGTACCAGCACGGCTGGCCGTATCCGGTGGCGTTCCGCTCAGCACATGCGGCCGACACACTCGGCGCGGTTGTGTCCCGGGCCGGCGCCAGCCAGCTGCACGTGGCCGAGACCGAGAAGTACGCCCACGTCACGTACTTCTTCAACGGCGGCGAGGAGCAGGTGCTGCCCGGGGAGAGTCGTGCGCTGGTGCCCTCGCAGCGGGACGTGGCCACCTACGACCTCAAGCCACAGATGAGCGGGCGTGAAGTGGCGGCCGCGTTCGAGCAGGCGTTCGCCGCAGAGCATCCCCGCTTCACGGTGATCAACTTCGCCAACGCCGACATGGTCGGGCACACGGGCGTGATCTCGGCTGCCGTGACGGCCGTGGAGACGGTTGACGAGTGCCTCGGACGGGTCGTGTCGGCGGTCCACGCGGCGGGCGGAGCATGCGCGATCACGGCCGACCACGGCAACGCCGAGCAGATGCTCGAGCCCGACGGAGGCCCCAGCACCTTTCACTCGCTCAACCCGGTGCCGCTGATCGTCACGGCGCGCGGCGTCGGCCTGCGCCCCGAGGGAACCCTGGCCGACGTTGCGCCGACCGTGCTCGCGCTGCTCAGGATGGAGCCGTCACCCAAGATGGGCGGCCGCTCATTGCTCGAGCCGTGACCACTCGCCGTCCGTAATTCACGCTGAACCGTGGCTCGGCTGGGATCCCGTTCGCTTCCCGCGTCATTCCCAGTGGTCGCGACCCGCGTAGCGAGCCTCGTCCCCGAGCTCCTCCTCGATCCGCAGCAGCTGGTTGTACTTGGCCACCCGCTCGGAGCGTGCGGGAGCGCCCGTCTTGATCTGGCCGACGCCGGTTGCGACCGCGAGGTCCGCGATGAACGTGTCCTCGGTCTCGCCCGAGCGGTGCGAGATCACGCATCGGTAGCCGGCATCGCGGGCCAGCGCAATCGTGTCGAGCGTCTCGGTGAGCGTTCCGATCTGGTTGAGCTTGATCAGGACGCTGTTCGCGATCCCGCGCTCGATGCCCTTGCGCAGGATGTCTGGGTTGGTGACGAAGACATCGTCGCCGACGAGCTGCAGGCGGTCACCGAGGCGGTCGGTGAGCTGCTTCCATCCGTCCCAATCGCCCTCGGCCAGCCCGTCCTCGAGGAACAGCAACGGGTAGCGCGCCGAGAGGTCGGCCCAGAGCTCGATCATCTCGGCACTCGACAACGACCGGCCCTCGCACGCGAGCTCGTAGCGTCCGTCGTGAAAGAACTCGCTCGACGCCGGGTCAAGACAGATCGCGACGTCGTCCCCGGGGCGGTAACCGGCCGCCTCGATCGCCGCGACGAGTAGCTCGAGCGGCGCCTCGTTCGAGTCCAGGCTGGGCGCGAAGCCGCCCTCGTCGCCCACGGCCGATGACAGCCCGCGCTGCTTTGAGCGTGGCTTTGAGCTCCTGGTAGACCTCGGCGCCTGTCCGAAGAGCGTCAGCAAACGATGCGGCCCCGACCGGAGCAACCATGAACTCCTGGAAGTCGACCGGATTGTCGGCGTGGACGCCGCCATTGAGGACGTTCATCGCCGGGACGGGGAGCACGTGCGCGTCATCGCCGCCGAGATACCGCCACAGTGGCTGGCCAGCCTCGGTGGCGGCGGCGCGAGCTACCGCCATCGAAACGCCCAGCAGAGCATTGGCGCCCAAGCGTGACTTGTCCTCCGTGCCGTCGAGCTCGATCAGCGCCTCGTCGAGCGCCCGCTGATCCGACACCTCCCGTCCGCGGACCGCATCCGCGATCTCGCCGTTGACGTTCGCGACTGCTTGCGTGACGCCCTTTCCGCGGTAGGCGCTGCCGCCGTCGCGCAGCTCGAGCGCCTCACGCGACCCTGTGGACGCGCCCGAAGGGACTGCTGCCCGGCCGGTCGCGCCGTCCACGAGCCGCACGTCGACCTCGACGGTGGGATTGCCGCGGCTGTCGAGGATCTGGCGGCCGTGGATGACTTCGATGACGCTCATGACTCGACCGGCCCGTAGCGTATCGCCCCCTGAGTTCCGCGGGCGGCCTTGCGTTCGGGTGTTTCGGGTGTATGGTGAAAGCTCGCTTCGCCTCAATCCTTCGGCGGGCGATGTTTTCGGCTCCAGCGCTTGGCCGCACTTGCGGCGTCGGCCTCACCGATGTCAGCGTAAACCGCAGGCCTCAGGAGCCCAGCGCGTCCACCTCCACGCCTCACCGCTCGACCAACGCGTGTCCCCGTCGGGAGGCTCGTCACCAACCGGTGCGCCGAGGGTCTCGACGCACTCCAGAGAGGATCAAGTCATGGCAACCGTCACTGATAAACGATCGCCCCCGCAAAACGTTCAGCGCAACGGAGCGCTCAACGGGGCTGACCCCGAGTTTGGCGCCGATCAGCGCGTAACCGCTTCCGGCTGGGGCAACGCAGGGCCGCTCTCGCTGCTGGGGTTCGCCGTCGTCACGCTCATGCTGAGCCTGATCAACGCGAAAGCGATCACCCCGACCGTGGCTCCCGTGGTATTCAGCGTCGGGCTGATCTTCGGCGGCGCCACACAGCTGATCGGGGGGCTCATCCAAATGCGGAACGGCAACACCTTCCAGGGCGTGTTGTTTTCGTCGTTCGGCGCCTTCTGGATCTCGCTGGCCGCGATCCTCCAGTGGTACTTGAAAGAGGTGCCGGCGGCGCAGGCAGGGCATGCACTGGGCCTGCTCCTATACGCGTTCATCCCGCTGGTCCTCGTGTTGTGGCTCGCGTCCTTCCGCACGAGTGTCACCGTCGTCGTGGCGCTCGGCACCGTGCTGGTGACGTTCGTGTTGCTCGCCATTGGCAACTACGGCGGTCACGCCAACCTGATCAAGATCGGCGGCATCACCGGCATCGTGGCGGCGGCGCTCGCCTTCTATCTGGCGTTGGCGGAGCTGTGCGAGTACTCCTACGGCCGGGCTGTGCTCCCCGTCTGGCCACTGGCCAAGACCTGACACAGTCCCGACCGCCTTCGAGCGCGCCGGCCATCGCCGGCGCGCTGACGTAGCGGACGCGGCAGCACGGAGGATCGTTCGACCGTAGCAGGCGCTGAGCGCTGCGGTCAGCGACCGCGTCGGTGAACGCAGCGAGCCTCCGCGGCCGTCGCCGCGGTCCGCTCACGCATAGGCCTGGTGGTCTTGTCGTCGCGCTGGCCGCCGCGGCGTGGTGGTCGACCGTCGACCGGATGGCGGGCATGGACGGCGGGCCGGGCACCGATCTCGGGACGCTTGGGCTGGTTCCTGGGTGTATGGGTCGTGATCATGGCGGCGACGATGTTCCCGTCATTGGCGCCGACCGCCGCGCTGTATGCGCGGATGACCCGCCAGCGCGGCTGGAGCCGTCCGCTCCTATTCGCCGCCGCGTATCTGCTGGTGTGGGGGCGCCGGGCAGCTACCTGGGGCGCAGCGGGCGTGCTCATCGCTCTCGCCCGGTCGCAGCGCTACGGAACGACGTCCCAGGGCTGGTAATTCCGGGTGACGGTCAACGCGCCATCCACGCGATGCAGGCGATGCCTTAGATTTGCGCCCCACGCAGCCCTCGAGGCCCTGCGCGACACGCTGAACAGTCGCTAGACGGACGATTACCCGAAGATCGGGAAGCGCCGCTGCTTGGCGAGCCGATCCATTCCGGTCTGGATCGCGGATTCGACCTCGAGGTAGATCGAGTTGACGTACTCGCGATCGTTGACCCGCTCCGGGTCTTTGTCGACGTAGATCGGATCGAGCAGCTCGGTGCGGATCTTCGCCGGCAGCGGAAGGTGGGTCGGAATGGTCTCGATCGTCAGGCCGAAGGGGATCCCGAGCACGATCGGCAGCCGGGTCCCGCGAAGCTTGCGCTTCAGCCCCGAGATGCGGTCGAGGCCGTTCGCGATCCATTGGCCCTCGGATAGGACGAAGACTGTGTCATGGCCGCCGACACTGGCCACGGGCACGATCGGGACGCCTGAGCGGATCGCCTGGCGTACGAAGCCCTTGCGGCCACCGAGGACAGCCTGATCGCGCTTGCGCCAGTTGCGCATCGCGTCGACGTCTCCCCCCGGCCAGATGATCACGTCGCACCCGGCGCCGAGTGCTGCGGTGACGCCGGGGCGGGAGGCTGGAATCACGCCGACCTGGCGGAAGTAGTCGCCGAGTCCCGGCGCGGCCATCAGGACATCGTGCGCGGTCGGATGAAGCACGCGCTCGGTGCCGAATCGCAGCCACCAACCGAAGACGAACGTCCAAGCGTCCATCGTCAGCGACCCTCCTGAATGATTTCCGATGAGCAGCGACGTCTCCGTCGGCAGTCGGTCCCAACCGGACGTCTCGAGCCGGAAGTAGTACTTATTGAGGGCATCCCAGACAGGCTTCTGAGCGCGCATCAGGCTTTGGTTGGGACCGTCGAGGGCGTGTTCGGTGGCGGCGGCGACGCGCTTAGCGATGAGGCCTTGGATTGGACTCTGGGATTGCGGCTTGGCGCTCGTGGGCTTGGCCACTGCAGCCGGCTCGGGGGCCGGCCGGGCGTAGCCGGCAGCCGGTACGAGGCCGGTCGGCCGTCGCCGTCGTGCTGCGCTGCGCGCCGCTTCGCGGGTGTCGTTGACGTTGACATCGGTATCAACGATACCAGCGCATCTCCCGGAAGTCGAGCTAAACAGCCGATCTTTTGTGACAAAGATCTTGACGTCGACGTCGTCGTCATGACCATGGAGTACCGTTCCCGGGATGGCATCGACCAACGTGCGAGACACAAATGACGGGACTCGCGGAACCACGGGCCGGGCGACGAAGCGCACTAGCGGGCCGACGCGCGAACGGCTCTTGGCCGCCGCGCGAGAGTCGTTCGCGAAACTCGGCTTCGCCTCGACCCGGGTCGCTGACATCGTTGCGCTGGCGGGCACGAGTCACGGAACGTTCTATACGTACTTCGACGGCAAGCGCGACGCCCTGTTGGCGTTGACCGAGCAGGCCGCGAGCGCGATCTACGGCGCCGCGGTCGCGCCGCTCGCCGGCGCCAAGCGACAATCTCCGCGCGACGCGATCCGCGCCCGGCTGACCATTTTCTTTCGCACCTACAGCGAGTGGTGGGACGTTGTTCGGACCTGGGATCACGCAAGCGCGATCCATCCCGAGGTCGACGAGCTACGCGCGCGTGTCCGGGAATCGATCGTCGAGCAGCTCTGCCACCTACTCGCACGCGACCGCGAGCTCAGACACATCAATGGAGAACTCGACCTGGAGATCACGGCGATCGCGCTAACCGCGATGGTCGAGGAATTCGCGGATCGCTGGTGCGCGCTCGGCCGCACACTGGGGACGACCGAGATCGATCAGTTGACGGCACTGTGCGCCGGAGCTCTCTACTCAAGCGAAGCGGCGGGCGCGCAGGGGCAGGCCCGCGCGCCTCTAACGCGCCGCCGATGTCGCGTGCGCCAGCGCGGCTAGCTCGTGCAGGGAGGTGACGATGCCGTCGGTGAGTACATCGAGATCGGGCACGGTGCCGCGATCGGCGCATAACCCGAACGTCATCCCGCCGGCGTACGAGACAACGGCGATCCCGAGCGCGTGCTCGGCCGCGAGCGGCACGATCGGCACGACGTCGACCATCGCCGCGCCGAACGCATACAGACGACGCGGCGAGGCGGGGACATTGGTGATCGTGACGTTGAACAGTCGCTTCGCAAACAGCATGCGCGCGAGGCCGGCGTGGAGCACCGGCGGCGCCAGCTCGGTCAGCCCGGTCAGCTCGCTGGCCGCGAGCGCCTGGCCGCCGGCCTTGCGCTCCTGCGCCGCCGCGACTCACCAGTTCGTAGCGGCGCAGCGGGTCAGCCTCGGCCACCGGCAGGTCGACGAACAGCGATGAGACCTTGTTGCCGAGCTCGCCCTGGTCTCCCACGCTGCGGATGTTCACCGGCACCATCGCGCGAAGGCCCTGGTGCGGCGGATCCTCGCCGCGAGCGAGCAGCAGCTCGCGCAGCGCCGCCGGTGGCCGCACACAACACGACATCGTTGACCTTGCCGCCAAGTGCCGCACGGATCGTCTTGCAGCTCCTGGAGCTCGACGTGAACGGCCGCAATCCGTCGTGTCGCGCCGATCGGCACGTTTAGGCTCGAGCCCGGCGCCGCGATCAGCTCGTCACGGACGAGCAGATCGATCACCGCGCGCGAGCGCTGCAAACCCTCCCGCGGATGCATGAACGCATGCGCGCCCGCGCGAGCGGCCGCGAGGCCCGTGCCGGCCACCAGGCCCAGGGGCGCCGATAGATATGAGAGCCATCCGTGCGAAGCCTCGACGGAGGCCGACACGCGCGCGGGGTGGGGCGCTGACGGCTCGCCGGGCGCGGGCTCCGCGTCGAGCAGTAGGTCGACGGCGTCGACCGAGCCGACGCCGTCGACCAGGCAGTGGTGGGTCTTACACACCAACGCCCAGCGGCCGTCCGCCAGACCGTCGAGCAGCACGATCTCCCACAGCGGACGGCTGCGGTCCAGGCGGTGCGAGTAGTAGTCCGAGATCCAGTCCAGGAACTCGCGCTCATCACCGGGCGACGGGAGCGTCGCGTGACGGACGTGTGCTTCGATCTCAAAGCGCTGATCGCTCTCCCACGAGGGCCAGGAAAGCCCCCCGGTGCGAGCCGCGCCGAGCTTCTGCCGGTAGCGCGGCAACAGGTCCAGGCGCTGTTCGAGGTGCTCGCGCACCTTCCCGATCGCCGGCGTCCCACCGCCGGGAAGCGGCTCGAACAAAAGCGCTCCGCCGATGTGCATCACGGCGCTGTCATCGGCCTGCTCGAGCTCCAGGAACGTAGCGTCGAGCGCCGTTAGCTGATCATTCGCGGTCATCGCGGTCCTCAGGCGCCTTCGATCATCACCGCGCGGCGGCGACGACCCCGCACGCGAGCTCGACGATGTGCGCGAACGACTCGGGGTCGAGGCTGGCGCCGCCGACGAGCGCCCCGTCGACGTCGGGGAGGCCGAGCAGCTCCTCGGCGTTCTCCGGCTTGAGCGAACCGCCATAGAGGATCCGGACCGCCTGGCCCGCGGACATGTCGATGTCCTGCACCAACGCGCGCACGAATGCCACCGTCTCCTGCGCCTGCTCAGTCGTGGCGGTGAGGCCCGTCCCGATCGCCCAGATCGGCTCATAGGCGAGCACGACCTCCGGCAGCCGCTCGACGGGCACCTTCTCGAGGCCCTCCTGGACCTGGTGTCGCAGCTTGCGCTCGGTGTCGCCGCGCTCGCGCTCCTCCTCGGTCTCCCCCACGCAGAGGATCGGGACCAGCCCGGCCTGGAGCGCGGCCGGGACCTTCAGCGCCAGCGCGCCGTCGGTCTCCCCGAACAGCTGCCGGCGCTCGGAGTGGCCGAGCACGACGCCGTGAACGCCGATCTCGGTCAGCATCGCCGGCGACACCTCGCCCGTGAACGCGCCCTCCTGCGCCTGGTGCATCGTCTGGGCGAACACCTCGACGCGCGAGCCCCGCGTGGAGTCGACGGTCGGCGCCAGCGCCAGGAAGGGGACACAGATCCCGATCTCGACGCCGTCCGCAGAGGCGACCTTGGGCAGCAGCGCCCGCACGTACTGCTCGGCCTCCTCGATCGTCTTGTACATCTTCCAGTTGCCGGCGATGAAACAGGTGCGCCCCGGGCTCATGACAGCGCCACCACCCCGGGCAGCTCCTTGCCTTCCATGAGCTCGAGCGAGGCACCGCCACCGGTGGAAAGGTGGTCGACGTCATCGGCGAGGCCGAACTGCGCCAGCGCTGCCGCCGAGTCGCCGCCGCCGACAACCGTCGTGCCCGGGCACTCGGCGACCGCCTCGGCCACGCGACGGGTGCCGTCCGCGAATCGGTCGAGCTCGAACGCGCCCATCGGCCCGTTCCAGAACACCGTCCCGGCGTTCCCGATCACGGCGGCATATGCCTCCGCCGATGAGCGGCCGATGTCGAGCCCCATCCAGCCGGCGGGAACGTCAACGCCGTCGAGCGAGGAGACCTCGGTGTCGGCCGAGAACTCGCGCCCGGCCACCAGGTCGCTCGGGAGCCGTAGCTTGTCGCCACCTTTCTCGAGCGCCGCGCGCGCGGGATCGATGCCTTCGCGCTCGCACAGCGAGTCGCCGACCTCGTGGCCCTGCGCCTTGAAGAACGGGAAGCACATCGCGCCGCCGACCAGCACGATGTCCGCACGGTCGAGGAAAACGTCGAGCACGCCGATCTTGTCGGTCACCTTGGCCCCGCCCATGACCGCCACCAGCGGGCGCTTCGGGTCCTCGAGGATGCCCTTCAGCGTCCGCACCTCGCGTTCCATCAGCCGGCCCGCTGCCGACGGGAGCAGGTGCGCGACTGCCTCGGTGGAGGCGTGGGCGCGGTGCGCCGCGCCGAAAGCGTCGTTGACGTACAGGTCGGCGAGCGCGGCGTAGCGCTCGGCCAGCTCGGGATCGTTCTTGGTCTCCCCCGGGTCGTAACGGACGTTCTCGAGCATCACCACCTCGGCGTCGGGCAGCTCGTCGAGGCTCGGCGCCAGCGCGACGTCGACCCCGAGCAGCTCGCTCAGGCGCTCGGCCGCAGGCTTCAGCGACAGCTCCGGCTCGTGGTCCTTCGGCCGCCCGAGATGAGCGGCCAGGATCAGCTGCCGTCGCGCCGCGCGAGCGCAGCTCCTCGAGCGTCGGGAGCGCGGCGCGGATGCGGACGTCGTCGGTGATGCGCTGCCGCTCGTCCAACGGGACGTTGAAGTCCACGCGGACGAGGACGCGCTTGCCGTCGGGATCGAGGTCGTCAAGCGTGCGCATGCACCACCACCTTCCGGGCGAACGTGATCAGGGCGACGATCGGGGGGCTCACCCGAACAGCACCCCGTAGCGCTCGTACTCCTCGACCGGCACGGTACGCAACTCCGCGACGGCGTCGGACAGCGCCACCAGCTCGATGTTGGTGGAGCGCAGCGCGACCATCGTCCCCCAGGCGCCATCGTGCACGGCGTCGATCGCGGCCAGCCCGAACCGAGTCGCCAGCACCCGGTCGAACGCCGTCGGCGAGCCCCCGCGCTGGACGTGCCCGAGCACCGTGGCCCGTGTCTCGAAGCCGGTCCGCCGCTCGATCTCCTGCTCGAGTCGGACGCCGATCCCGCCAAGGCGGGGATGACCGAACTCGTCGAGCTCGCCGGCGGTCAGCTCCATCGTGCCCTCCTTCGGGATGGCGCCCTCGGCGGCCACGACGATCGAGAAGTAGCGACCACGCTCGTGGCGCCGGCGGATGTGCCGGCACGCCTCGTCGATGTCGAACGGGATCTCCGGGATCAGGATCACGTCCGCGCCGCCGGCGATGCCTGCATGCAGTGCGATCCAGCCGGCGTGGCGACCCATCACCTCGACGACCAGGATCCGGTTGTGACTCTCGGCGGTGGTATGGAGACGGTCGATCGCCTCGGTCGCGACGCCCAGCGCCGTGTCGAAGCCGAACGTCACGTCGGTGGCCCCGAGGTCGTTGTCGATCGTCTTCGGTACGCCGACGACGTGCACGCCCTCGCCATACAGTCGGTTGGCGACGCCGAGGGTGTCCTCACCCCCGATCGCGATCAGACCATCGAGGTCGTGGCGGGCCAGCGTCTCGCGCACCTTCTGCGGACCGTCCTCCCGCTTGTACGGGTTCGTACGCGAGCTCCTGAGGATCGTCCCTCCGCGCGGCAGGATTCCGCGCGTTGACTCGATCGTGAGCTCCTCGAAGGAGTCCTCGAGCACGCCGCGCCAGCCGTCGCGAAAGCCGATCACCTCATCTCCGTAGGCGTCGATCCCCTTGCGCACGACGGCACGGATCACGGCATTCAATCCGGGGCAGTCCCCGCCTCCGGTGAGCAGAGCGACGCGCATGACCTGAAGTCTCAGCCGGCCGATGCCGCCTGGGCCGCCGCCACACGCGCGATCGGAACACGGAACGGCGAGCAGCTGACGTAGTCGAGCCCGGCCGAGTGGAAGAAGCGGATCGAGGCGGCATCGCCGCCATGCTCGCCGCAGATGCCGACCTCCAGCTCGGGCCGCGCGGCGCGACCGCGCTCGACGGCGATCCGCACGAGCTCGCCGACGCCTGGCTGATCGATCGTCGCGAATGGGGAGCGCTCGACGATTCCCATGTCGACGTATTGCGGAACGATCCGCGCTTCGATGTCGTCGCGCGAGAACCCCAGGGCGGTCTGCGTGAGGTCGTTGGTACCGAAGGAGAAGAACTCCGCATGCCTGGCGATCTCCCCCGCCACGAAGCACGCGCGCGGGAGCTCGATCATCGTGCCGATGCCGAAGTCGCGACCGATCGCGAAGCCCTCCTCGACGCCGACACGCAGCACCAGGTCGCGCGCCAGCTCGAACTCGCGGACGTAGGCAACGAGCGGGATCATGATCTCGACGCGCGGCGCGCGGGCTGTCCGCTCGCGGACCGCGCGCGCCGCGCGGAAGATCGCTCGCGCCTGCATCTCGTAGATCTCCGGGTGCACGAGTCCCAGCCGGACTCCTCGGGTGCCGAGCATCGGGTTGCCCTCCTCGAGCGCCCGCAGGCGCTCGAGCGTGTGCTCGAGCTTTCGGAGCTCGGGGGCCTCGGTCAGCCGCGCCGCCGTGATCTGCTCCACGAGCTCGAAACGGTCGGGCATGAACTCGTGCAGCGGCGGGTCGAGTAGCCGGATCGTGACCGGCAGGCCTTCCATGGCCTCGAACATGCCCTCGAAGTCCTCTTGCTGCAGCGGGAGCAGCTGATCCAGCACGGCGCGGCGCCCGGCCTCGTCGTCGGCCATGATCATGATCTGCATCTTCGGCATGCGGTCGGCGGCCATGAACATGTGCTCGGTCCGGCACAGCCCGATGCCCTCGGCGCCGAAGCCCCGCGCGCGGCGTGCGTCCTCGGGAGTGTCCGCGTTGGCGCGCACGCCTAGTGTGCGCAGCTCGTCGCACCAGCCGAGTACGGTGTCGAAGCGGGCGTCGACCTCCGGCGTGACGAGCGGGACGTCGTCGAGCGTGATGGCACCGGTGGTGCCGTCGATCGCGATCAGATCGCCCTCGCGTAGGACGCGACCATCGACGTGCACCTCGCGGGCGTGGAGGTCGATGTCCAGGTCGGCGGCGCCGGTGACCGCAGGGCGCCCCATCCCACGCGCCACCAGCGCGGCGTGCGAGGCCTTGCCGCCTTCGGAGGTGAGGATGCCCTTGGCGGCGTGAAAGCCCGCGACGTCGTCGGCTTCGGTGAACGGGCGCACGAGGATCACGTCGCGACCGTTCTCGGCAGCCGTCACCGCCTCCGGCGCCGTGAAGACGATCGCGCCCTTCGCCGCTCCCGGCGAGGCGGCCACGCCGCGCGCGATGACGTCGTACTGCGCGGCGGGGTCGAAGGTCGGGTGCAGGAGCGCGTGCAGCGAGCGCGCCTCGATCGTATTGATCGCCTCCGCCTTGGTCAGCAGTCGCTCCTGGACCGCGTCGAAGGCGAACCGCATGGCGGCCTGAGCCGGACGCTTGGCGTTGCGCGTCTGCAGCATGTACAGCCGCCCCTCCTCGACCGTGAACTCAGTGTCCTGCATGTCCTTGTAGTGGCGCTCGAGTTCACGCAGGATCTCGTGCAGCCGCGTGTGGACTTCGGGCATCCAGTCGGCGAGCTCGGAGAGATCGCGCGGCGTCCGCACGCCCGAGACGACGTCCTCGCCCTGGGCGTCGATCAGGAAGTCGCCGCTCGGCTCGGGCGCGCCGGTGATTTCATTGCGCGAGAAGGCCACGCCGGAGCCGGACGTGGGTCCCTTGTTGCCGTAGACCATCTGCTGCACGTTGACCGCCGTGCCCCAGTCATCGGGAATCCCGTTGATGCGCCGGTAGGCCACCGCGCGCTCTCCCATCCAGGAGTCAAAGACTGCGTGGATGGCACGGTCCAGCTGCTCGCGCGGGTCCGGGGGGAAGTCGTAGAGAGCCTTGAAGCGTGTCGTGAGCTCGCGCAGGGCGTCGGCGTCGAGCTCGGTGTCGAGGGTGACGCCGAGCTCACGCTTGATCCTCGCGATCTCCTCCTCGAAGCGGGCTCCCGGCACGCCACAAACGACGTCACCGAACATCTGCACGAGCCGCCGGTAGGAGTCCCACGCAAACCGCGCGTTGCCGGTGCGCGCCGCCAGTCCCTCGGCGGAGGCATCGCCCAGGCCCAGGTTCAGGACCGTGTCCATCATCCCCGGCATCGAGTCGCGCGCGCCGCTGCGCACCGAGACCAAAAGCGGATCATCGGGGTCCCCGAGGCGCTTATCGGCGCGCTCCTCCAGGCGCGTCAGCGCCTCCCCGACGGCGTCTGCCAGGCCTTCTGGTGGGACTCGGTTCGCCCGCATGTACTCGACGCACGCCTCGGTAGTGATCGTGAACCCGGCCGGCACGAGGTCGGGCCCGAGCACGCGCGTCATCTCTGCGATGCCCGAACCCTTGCCGCCCAGGAGCTCGCGCATGTCGCGCGATCCCTCGGCGAAATCGTAAATCCACTTAACGGCGGGCTCAGTCGGCGTCCGGACCGCATCAACAATCGTCGCTTGAGACATAACTCCTCCTAGATGCCAGCCGCGGTCGGCAGCCGAGATCGGGTCCTGACGCATGAGTCGTTTGCGTGCCCGTTTAGGTCACGCTCGCACCGGCCGAGTGCTGGAGCCGGGAGAACACTGCCCGCCGAGGATTGGGGCGAGGCTGATACAGATCCTACACCGCCGCCTCGCTGTGTCCACCTCGCTGCCGAGATCGAGGGCTGACACCCGGGAGGTGCCGGCTCATGGCTCCGTCTCAGGATGCGCTTGACGGGACGTTTATCATTCGTGCTGCTTCGCCTTTACCCTCGGCGGGCACCTTTCGGCTCCAGCGCTCGGCCGCCGTGTGGTGATCAGAAAAGGTCATCGCAAACCGAGGCGTCAGGAGTCGAGCCCATGGATCGTCCCGCGGTAGCTTCCGAGACCGCCGAGCAGTTTGTATTGCCGGACGAGGCGGTCCACGAGGACTTCCATCGTGGGCTGAAGGAGCGACACATCCAGATGATCGCGATCGGTGGTGCGATCGGGGTGGGTCTGTTTCTCGGCTCGGCGAAGGCGATCCAGCAGGCCGGTCCGTCTCTGCTGTTGGCATATGCGGTCGCAGGTGTCGTGATCTTCTTGATCATGCGGGCGCTTGGTGAGTTGATGCTGTACCGGCCGGTGTCGGGCTCGTTCGCGACTTACGCCGATGAGTTCGTTGGTCCGTGGGCGGGCTTCGCGACCGCGTGGACGTACTGGTTGATGTGGGTGGTGATCGCGATGGCGGAGATCACCGCGGCCGGGATTTACGTGCAGTATTGGGTGCCGGGGCTGCCGCAGTGGGTTCCCGCGCTGGCGGCGCTGGTGCTGCTCCTAGGGGTCAATTTGATCGCGGTCGGCGTGTTCGGCGAGTTCGAGTTCTGGTTCGCGATCATCAAGGTGGTCACGATCATCGGGATGATCCTGCTCGGCTTGGCGATCATCCTGTTGGGCATCAGCGACCTCAGTCATACCGCGAGCTTCTCGAACCTCTGGTCGCATGGTGGGTTCTTCCCGAAGGGCTTCAGCGGGCCGTTTTTGGCTTTGCAGATCGTGATGTTCGCGTTCTTGGGGGTCGAACTGATCGGGGTGACTGCGGGCGAAGCCCAGAATCCCGAGAAGACGATCCCGTCTGCGATCAACAAGGTCATCTGGCGGATCCTTATCTTCTACGTCGGCGCGCTGGCGATCATCATGTCGCTGGTCGCCTGGAACCACCTGAACCCCAGTCAAAGCCCGTTCGTGGTGGTTTTCTCTCGGGTCGGGATTCCGACCGCCGCCGGGATCGTCAATTTTGTCGTGCTGACTGCCGCGCTGTCGTCGTGTAACAGCGGCATCTTCAGCACGGGCCGCATGTTGTACACGCTCGCGGGTTTCGGGCAGGCGCCCGCATCCCTTCGCAAGGTCAGTCGCCACAAGGTTCCCGCGACGGGGATGATGGTCTCGTTCGTGGCGATGCTGGGCGGCGTCGTGCTGAACTACTTCATTCCCGCCAGCGCGTTTGCCTATATCACGAGCATCGCCACCGTTTGTGGGCTGTTCGTGTGGGGGATGGTCATGGTTTCGCACTTGCGTTACCGCAGAGCGGTGAACGCCGGCCGGCTGCCCGAGGGCAAGTTCCGGATGCCGCTGACGCCCGGCGGGAACTGGTTCGCGCTGGCCTTCCTCGCGTTGGTGCTGGTGCTGCTGGCGTTCAACCACGACACGAGGATCGCCTTGTACGTGGCCCCTATCTGGGTGCTGGCGATGGTGATCGGATATTTCGCCTCGCGCGGACACCACATCCGACTGACCCCAGTGCCCGGCACGGCGATCGCCCAGGCTCACAAGCCAAAGCCGCCCAGGGCTTCCGGACCAACGATCGGGCCTACCGCGAGACCGGCGTGACTTTCTTCTGGCAAATCCAAAGATGTGAGGTGATGGGATGCGGATCGGTGTCGTAAAGGAGATCAAGCAGGCCGAGCGGCGGGTAGCGCTCACACCGGCCGGCGCGCAACAGCTGGTCGCGCTCGGGTCTGAGGTTTTGGTCGAGGCCGGAGCGGGTGTCGGGTCGGGCTTTTCCGACGATGCCTACAAGGTGGTCGGAGCGCAGATCGTCCCGGCTGCCGCGGAGGTGTGGCAACAGAGCGAGCTGCTGCTCAAGGTCAAGGAGCCGATCGAGCCGGAGTACCCGCTGATGCATGCGGACCTGACGATGTTCACCTACTTCCATCTCGCGCCCGACCGGGCGCAAACCGAGGCGATCGTGAGCTCCGGGGCTACAGCGATCGCTTATGAGACGGTCGAGACGGCGGACGGGCGGCTGCCGCTGCTCGCCCCGATGAGCGAGATCGCCGGGCGGCTCGCGGCGCACGCGGGTGCCTACTTCCTGCAGTCCCCGCTCGGCGGCCCGGGAGTGCTCATGGGTGGAGTCACCGGCGTGGCCCCCGCCCGGGTCCTCGTGATCGGTGGTGGCGTAGTCGGAGCCGGAGCGACACGCATCGCCCTCGGCGCCGAGGCCGAGGTGACGATCCTCGAGCGCTCGCTCGATCGCCTGCACGAGCTGGACCAGTACTTCGGGTCGCGAGTCCGGATCCTGATGTCCGACTCGATCATCCTCGAACACGAGCTCCGCGAAGCGGACGTCGTCATCGGCGCCGTGCTGGTCCCCGGGGCCGTCGCCCCGCACCTCGTCACCCGCGAGATGCTCGCTCTCATGAAACCCCGTTCAGTGATCGTCGACGTCGCCATCGACCAGGGCGGCTGTTTTGAGACCTCGCACCCCACGACGCACGCCGAGCCCGTGTTCGAGGTCGACGAAATTCTCCACTACTGCGTCGCGAACATGCCGGGCGCGGTTCCGGTAACGGCAACGCGGGCGCTGACCAACGCGACGCTGCCATACGTTCGCCGGCTCGCCAGCGTAGGCGTCGACGCCGCGCTTGATGAGGACCCCGGCTTCGCGCGGGGGCTGAACGTCAGGAACGGAGAGATCACCTACGCGCCCGTCGCCGAAGCCTTCGCGCAAGGGCCGCCAGTGGCCGCTTGGTAATCGCCGGCGCGGGAGAGGAGGTTTGATGTCCACCGTCTCGCACAGCTCGCTGACCCCACTGCGCTTCTTAGAGCGCTCGGCCGAGGTTTATCCGGACAAGGTGGCGATCGTCCACGGCGACCGGCGCACCTCGTATCGCGATTTCGCGCTCGAAGCCACGCGTCTTGCCCGGGCCCTGGAGGCGTCGGGGATCGATCCGGGCGACCGCGTGGCATACCTATGTCCGAACATTCCCGAGCTCCTGATCGGGCATTTCGCCGTTCCACTCGCGGGAGCGGTCCTGGTCGCGATCAACACACGCCTGTCATCTGAGGAGGTGCGCTACATCTGCGACCACTCGGGGGCCAAGCTGCTGGTGGTCGACTCGGAGTTGCGATCGATCATCGATCCGGTGGAGAGCCGGTTCGAGACAATCCGAGAGATCGTCACGGTCATCGATCCTATGCTCGAGCGGGACACTGCCGAGGTTTCTGACGGCCCTCGGTATCCAGACCTGCTCGAGCGTGGATCCGACGTCCCATTGCAATGGACGGTCGAGGACGAGCTCGCGACGATCACGATCAATTACACGTCGGGAACCACGGGCAAACCCAAGGGAGTCATGTACACGCATCGGGGCGCGTATTTGAATAGCCTCGGTGAGCTTCTTCACTCCGAGCACAGCTCCGACTCCGTCTACCTGTGGACGCTTCCTATGTTCCATTGCAATGGGTGGTGCACGGCCTGGGCCCTTACCGCGATCGGTGGCCGCCAAGTCTGCATTCGCGCCGTACAGGCCGATCGCATCTGGCAACTCCTGGACCAGGAGAAGGTCACCCACCTCAACGGCGCGCCTCCGGTGCTGACCGCACTGCTGGGCGCGGATGACGCTCACGAACTGGAGCGATCCTTGGTCATCACCACGGCCGGAGCCCCTCCGAACCCGAAGCAGATCGCGCAATGCGAGGACATCAACGCGCGCGTCGTGCATGTGTACGGACTGACCGAGACCTACGGCCCGTACTCGGTCTGTCAGTGGCAGGAGGATTGGAAGGCTCTCGAGGTGCCTAAGCGCGCGGAGCTCCTGTCCCGGCAAGGTGTCGGGATGGTTCAGGCCGAGCGGCTTCGCGTCGTGGACGACGAGATGAATGACGTGCCGTGCGACGGTGAGACGATGGGCGAGATCGTGATGCGCGGAAACAACGTCATGAAGGGCTACTTCGAGGATGAAGAGGGGACCGACGAGGCATTCAAGGGAGGCTGGTTTCATTCGGGTGACCTCGGGGTCAGGCAGAGCGACGGCTATGTGCGGCTGATGGATCGCGCCAAGGACGTCGTTATCTCCGGTGGGGAGAACATCTCCACAGTCGAGGTCGAGCAGGCCCTTATCTCGCACGATGCGGTGGCCGAAGCGGCGGTGATCGGAGTGCCCGACGAGAAGTGGGGTGAGCGGCCGAAGGCGTTCGTAGTGCTCGCGCACGGGCAACACGCCAGCGAGCAGGCGATCATCGACCACGTCCGTTCGAAGATCGCCCACTACAAGGCGCCGAAGGAGGTTGTCTTCATCGACGAGTTGCCGACGAACTCGACGGGCAAGGTCCAGAAGTTCGAGCTCCGAGAGAGCGAGGCCGCCAAGCGGGACTCCGCGGCGCGGGCAGTTGCGGCGCCCGCCGGCTGATAAGGAGATGCATGGCAACCGAGCGATCGTGTGAGAATCGGCGACGCGTCGCGATCATGGCACCGTCGCTATTAGAATAAATCAACAAGGTGAAGTGGTCAAGGCCGTCGCTCTCGCGGTCGCGCAGGCGGCGGAGGCCAGCGACGTCGCGAGGCGCCCTGCCGCCGCCGCGGTCGAGGGCTAGCTGCGCTTCGCCGCTGAGATGCTTGTGAGCAGCGGTGTGGAGCTCGTCGAGGCAAGGCGCTGATCGCGCCAACGACATTCTGAGGCTCGTCGAGGAAAACTCGCTCCGTTTATTAAGTCGCGGGGCCAAGCTCACATGGGCCTGTCCAATAGGAGTACTGTCAGTAGGTGAGCTGGCCCTGCGGCCGGCATTCCTCCGCCCTATCCTGACTGCCGCCAAGTGCGCGAAAGCGCGTCGCGGCACGGAGTGGGGCCACTGTTTACGGCTGCGGGGCCCGCACTACTCGTTCGGGCAAACCCTGCTGTTCCTCCTGTTCGGGCAACCTGCCGTTCTTCCAAGGAGCCCAATATGTCAGTCATCCAGTCAACCGCTTACGACGCGCCGGGCGCGTCGGGCAGCCCAGTGGTGCTCAGGGAGCGCTACGACAATTTCATCGGTGGTGAGTGGATCCCTCCGACGACAGGGGAGTATCGAGGGAACGTGACTCCGTCGACGGGCGAGGTGTTCTGCGAGGTCGCGCATTCCGGTGCTCAGGACATCGAACTTGCCCTCGACGCGGCGCACGCGGCCAAAGAGGAATGGGGGCAACGCTCCCCGGCCGAGCGTGCGGCTGTCCTGAATGACGTTGCGGATGCGATCGATGAGAACGCCGAGATGCTTGCCGTAGCGGAGAGTTACGAGAACGGCAAGCCGGTGCGCGAGACGCTCGCGGCCGACATCCCGCTTGCGGCCGATCATTTCCGGTACTTCGCCGCGGCGGTACGTGCCGAGGAGGGCCGGATCTCCGAGATCGACGACCAGACTTACGCCTACCACTTTCAGGAGCCACTGGGCGTCGTAGGTCAGATCATTCCGTTCAACTTTCCGTTGCTGATGGCAGCATGGAAGATCGCTCCCGCGCTGGCGGCCGGCAACTGCACGGTTCTCAAGCCTGCGAGTCCGACGCCATGGTCGATTCTGAAGCTCGCCGAGGTTATCGGCGGGATCGTCCCGCCGGGCGTGCTGAACATCGTGAACGGTCCGGGCGCGGAGATCGGTAAGGCGCTGGCCTCGAACAAGCGGATCGCGAAGGTCTCGTTTACCGGCGAGACGGTGACGGGACGGCTGATCATGAGCTACGCCGCTCAGAATCTGATCCCGTCGACGACCGAGCTCGGTGGCAAGTCGCCGAACATCTTCTTCGAGGATGTGATGGCGTCCGACGACGCATTCCTGGACAAGGCGATCGAGGGCCTCGTGCTGTTCGCATTCAACAAGGGCGAGGTGTGCACGTGCCCGTCGCGGGCGCTGATCCAGGAATCGATCTACGACAAGTTCATGGAGCGCTGCCTGGAGCGGATCGCCGCGATCAAGCAGGGCGACCCGCTCGATCGCGAGACGATGATCGGCCCGCAGGTCTCGGCCGCGCAGCTCGAGAAGATCGAAAGCTACGTCAAGATCGGTCTCGATGAAGGCGCCGAGTTGCTGATCGGCGGACATCGCCCTGAGCTGAACGGCAGCTTGGACGGTGGTTACTACTTCGAGCCGACGGTACTGAAGGGGCACAACAAGATGCGGGTGTTCCAGGAGGAGATCTTCGGCCCGGTGCTCGCCGTGACGACGTTCAAGGACGAGGCCGAGGCTCTGGAGATCGCCAACGACACGCTGTACGGCCTCGGCGCCGGCGTGTGGACCCGCGACGGAAGCCGCGCGTTCCGGATGGGCCGCGCGATCAAAGCTGGACGCGTCTGGACCAACTGTTACCACCACTACCCCGCGCACGCCGCGTTCGGCGGCTACAAGAGTTCCGGGGTGGGGCGTGAGAACCACCGGATGATGCTCGACCACTACTCGCAGACCAAGTGCCTGTTGGTCAGCTACGACCCCAACCCCATGGGGTTCTTCTGATAATGGACGCGACCCTCTCAAGCGGCTGAAGAGACGGCCGCGGCAGTAGTGGCAACCCCGGCGGCCCTCGAGGTGATTCATCGTCTCGAGGCCGCCCACGGGCCGCTCATGTTCTTCCAATCCGGGGGATGCTGCGATGGCACCTCCCCGATCTGCCTGAAGGACGGCGAGCTTCCGGCAGGACCGCACGACGTACGCTTGGGGCACATTGGCGGAGCTCCGTTCTATATCGACTCCGACCAGTACCAGCGCTGGGGTTGCCCGCGCTTCCTGATCGACGTCTCATCGGGCGCCGCCGAGGGCTTCTCGCTCGAGGGCCTCGAGGGTGTGCATTTCGTCTCTCGCGCACCGTGAAGATCGGCAGCGGTGGTTGAGTCGGTAGTTGTGGTGTAGCTCGCTGCGGTGGCCGGGGTTTCCGGCCACCGCAGCGCTTTCAGCGTGACGTCGGGCCGCTCACACCGAGATTCGCGGGCGTGTCGCGTTGCAGTGCCCGCTCAGGTTGAGGTCGGTGGCAACGCCGTCAGCCGGCGAAGCCGAGCTGAAGCAGCTCGGTGATCTCGCTTATCAGTGGGATCCGCGGGTTGGTGCGCATACTGGGGTCGGTGAAGGCCGACTTGGCAAGCTCGGGCAGGGAGTCCTCGAATTCCGCGCGCGCTATGCCCAGCTGGGCCAGGGAGGCGGGCTCGCCGACCTCGACCAGCAGCTGCTGCACGCGATCAAACAGCTGCTCCCGCCGGTCGGACTCGGAGCTGCCGCCGATGCCGAGGATCCAGGCGATCTGCGCGTACTTCTGAGGCGCGACGTACGCGGAATAACCGGGCGCGGGCATGAACTTGGTCGGCAACGACGCGTTGTAGCGCAGGACGTGGGGAAGGAAGATCGCGTTGGCGCGACCGTGAGCGATGCCGAAGCGGGCGCCGACGGCATGGGCCAGGGCATGGTTGAGGCCGACGAAAGCGTTGGAGAACGCGAGGCCGGCGATCGTGGCGGCGTTGGCCATCGCCGAGCGTGCTTTCAGGTCCGAGCCGTCATGGTAGGCGCGTGGCAGCGCGTCGAGGATCAGGTTGACGGCCTGCATGCAGAAAGCGTCGGTGAACGGCGAGGCGAAGATCGACACGGCCGCCTCCAGCGCGTGGGTGAGCGCGTCGATCCCTGTGTCGGCGGTGATCTCCTGTGGCATCGAAAGGTGCAGGGTCGGATCGACCACGGCGACGTCGGGCACGAGCGAATAATCGACCAGCGTAACCTTCCGGTTGCCGACGCTGACGACGGCGGCCGGCGAGACCTCCGAGCCCGTCCCGGCAGTCGTCGGCACCGCGATCAGCCGGATAGAGTGCTCGATCTGGGGGAACGATGCGATCCGCTTGCGCGCATCGAGGAACGGCAACGAGAGGTCATGCAAGTTGAGCTCTGGGCTCTCGTGGAACAGCCGCATCGCCTTGGCGGCGTCCATCACCGAGCCTCCGCCGATGGCGATGATTACGTCGGCGTCCACTCGGGCGAGCTCCTGCACCCCGGCGCGAATCTGGGCCTCGGTCGGCTCCGGCTCGACCGCGGAGAAGACGTGCACCGAATCGGTGGGCAGATAACCGCGGACCTGATCGGCGACTCCCCGAGCCTCAGTCGGTCCGTCGGTCACGATCATCGGCCGGCGGCCCCCGAGCAGCCTCAGGTTCTCCAACGCACCGGGGTTGAAGTATGTGTCCGACGGAACGCGGAACCACTGCGGGGGTGCCTGGCGGCGGGAGACGGCCTTGATGTTCAGCAGGTTTCGGTAGTTGACGTTGTCGGTTGTGTTGGATCCCCCCCAGGTACCGCAGCCGAGTGAGAAGGTCGGCGGCATCGAGTTGTAGATGCCGCCCAACGCCCCGACCGCCGTGGGCGCGTTGACGAGGATCCGGCCGGTGCGGATCGCGAGCGCGAACCGATCGATCACGGAGTCGTCGGTGGCGTACACGGCGGACGTGTGGCCAAGCCCATCATGCTCGGTGACCAGCTCGCAGGCGGCAATCGCGTGCTCGACCGACGGCGAGCGGACGATACCCAGCACCGGCATCAACTTCTCAGCGATGAAGGGGTGGGCTCCGAGCTCGTCGAGGTCCGTGGGCAGCGGCGCAAGCAGCACCTTGTCGGCGTCGTCGACCTCAAAGCCGGCCAGCGCCGCCAGCGTCGAGCAGGACTGGCCGAGCACGCTGAACTCGATTCGGCCGTCATCGCCGAACGATTTCCGCGCCAGCGCGCTGGTCTCATCGTCGTTCAGCAGCCGTGCCCCCATCCGTTGGAATTCGTCGATCACGGCGTCGTATATCGGCTCGTCGATCACGCACGTCTGCTCCGCGGGGCAGATGACCGACGAGTCGAACGTCTTTGAGACCAGTATGTCGACCACGGCCATGCTCACGTCAGCGCTCCGGTGCAGATATACGGGCGCGTTGCCCGAGCCGACACTGAGGCAGGGCTTGCCGGCCGCGTTGGCGGCGGCGACCGCCTTCGGGCCGCCGGTCGTCCAGATGAAGTCGACGCCGGGATGATGGAAGAGATATTGGGAGACGTCCAGCGACGGGTCCGGGATCACCTGCAGCGCATTGGGTGGTAGCCCGGCGGCTTCGCCCGCCTCTTGCAGCAGCTCCGCAGCGCGGCCCGCACAGCGAGCGGCGCGAGCCGACGGTCTCATGATCAGTGCGTTGCGCGTCTTAGCCGCGACGATCGACTTGAACAGCGCAGTTGAGGTCGGATTGGTGATCGGCAGCAACGCGAGCACCACGCCGATCGGTTCCGCGACGTACTGGATCGCGCGTTCGCGGTCCTCGTCGATGATCGCCGACCGACTTCTTGTCCTTGAGGTAGTCGTACAGGAACTCGGTGGCGATGTAGTTCTTGATGACCTTGTCCTCGAGCACCCCGAACTGTGTTTCCTCCATGGCCAGTTCGGCGAGATCGATCGCGTTCTCGATCCCGGCAATGGCCATCGCCCTCACGATCCGGTCGACGGCCTCCTGGTCGAGGGCTCGCAGCGCAACGGCAGCGACGCCTGCGCGCTGCACATATCCGTCCAGCCGACTAGCCCATTCTCCGCCGGTGTCGGCGGTCTCGGCGATCTCGGTGGTCTCGGCGGTCTTATCGTCAATCACAATGGCCATCGGTAGCTCCAGTTCGTGCCTGCGGGTCTAAGTGGGTGCGCCGTTGCGGCTGATCGCAGCTTGCCTCCGACCGCTGCCGACGCGAATCGGCCAGATCCAGTTGCGGACATCGGGCGGGTCGTCTCCGACGGCGCGGGTGTAGGCGCGGTGGCGTAGGCGCTCGTCGACCATCCGCTGGCGCAGGTGCGCGGACTGCTCAGCGAGTCCAGGCACGCGGTCGATGACGTCCATGACGAGGTGAAAGCGATCCAGGTCGTTGAGCATCACCATGTCGAACGGCGTCGTCGTCGTCCCCTCCTCCTTGTAGCCTCGGACGTGAAGGTGGGCATGGTTGTGGCGCCGATAGGTGAGACGGTGAATCAGGGTGGGGTAGCCGTGATAGGCGAAGATCACCGGTTGCGTGGCGGTGAATAAAGCGTCGAACTCATCGTCGGAGAGGCCGTGGGGATGCTCTGACTCGGGTTGCAGACGCATCAGATCAACTACGTTGACCACGCGAACCTTCAGTTCGGGGAGATGCTCTCGAAGCAGCGCCGCCGCCGCGATGATCTCGAGCGTGGGCACGTCGCCGGCACAGGCCAGTACGACGTCGGGCTCCGAGCCGTCGTCGCTCGACGCCCATTCCCAGATCCCGATGCCTCGGGTGCAGTGGGCGATCGCCTCGTCCATGGTCAGGAAGTCGAGCGCCGGTTGCTTGCCGGCGATGATGACGTTGACGTAGTCGGAGCTGCGCAGGCAGTGGTCGGCGACCGACAGCAGGCAGTTGGTATCGGGCGGTAGGTAGACCCGGACGATCTCGGCCTTCTTGTTGATGACGTGGTCGATGAAGCCCGGGTCCTGGTGCGAGAACCCGTTGTTGTCCTGCCGCCACACGTGCGAGGACAACAGGTAGTTCAGCGATGGGATCGGACGGCGCCAGGGAATGCCACGGGTGACCTTCAGCCATTTGGCGTGCTGGTTGAACATCGAGTCGATGATGTGGATGAACGCCTCGTAGCAGTTGAACAGGCCGTGCCGTCCGGTCAGCAGGTAGCCCTCCAACCATCCCTGGCAGAGATGTTCTGAGAGCACCTCCATGACCCGCCCATCGGGAGCGAGGTGATCGTCAGTCGGGAGTAGCTCGGCCTGCCAGGCACGGTCGGTGGCATCCAGCACCGCGCCGAGTCGATTGGACAAAGTCTCGTCAGGGCCCATGATCCGGAAGTTGCGAGGGTTGAGCCGGATAACGTCCCGCAGCCATTCGCCCAGGACCCGTGTTGCCTCGTGGGTCACCTGGGCGGGCTCGGGCACGTCGACGGCGTAGCGGCGGAAGTCGGGAAGGTCGAGCGGGCGCGAGAGCAGCCCACCGTTCGTGTGCGGGTTGGCGCCCATCCGCCGCTCGCCCCGCGGCGCCAGCGCGCGCACCTGCGGTCGAACCGCCCCCTCATCGTCAAACAGCTCTTCCGGGCGATAGGAGCGCATCCACTGCTCGAGGATCTGGAGGTGTTCCGGGTGCTCGGCCAATTGCGCGAGCGGTACTTGATGCGCCCTCCAGGTTCCCTCCACGGGCAGACCGTCGACCTCCTTCGGGCCAGTCCATCCCTTCGGCGTCTCAAGCACGATCATCGGCCACCGTGGCCGGGTGAGGTCGCCATCCTCACGCGCTCGGCGCTGGATCTCTCCGATCTCGTCGACGACCTCATCGAGCGTCGCGGCCATCAGCTCGTGCACCGTCGAGGGGTCGTCGCCCTTCACAAAACGCGGGGCGTACCCGTACCCGATCAGCAGAGATGCCAGCTCGTCGTGCCCGATGCGGGCCAGCATGGTTGGGTTGGCAATCTTGTAGCCGTTGAGATGGAGCACCGGCAGCACCGCCCCATCGCGAGCCGCGTTGAGGAACTTGTTCGAGTGCCAGCTCGCCGCCAGAGGCCCAGTCTCTGCCTCGCCGTCTCCGACCACGCAGCACACCAGCAGATCCGGGTTATCAAATGCGGCGCCGAAAGCGTGAACGAGCGCATACCCGAGTTCGCCACCCTCGTGGATCGAGCCGGGTGTCTCAGGCGCCACATGGCTCGGAATCCCACCCGGGAACGAGAACTGGCGAAACAGTCGCCGCAGCCCCTCCTCGTCGAATCCCATGCGGGGGTAGACCTCGCCGTAGGTTCCCTCGAGATAGGTATTGGCCACCAGTCCCGGGCCGCCGTGACCCGGGCCGGTGACGAAGATCGCATCGAGATCCCGCGCGCAGATCAGGCGGTTGAGATGCGCATAGACCAGGTTGAGTCCGGGGGTTGTACCCCAATGCCCTAGCAACCGCGGCTTGATGTGCTCCAGGCGGAGCGGCTCGCGCAGCAGGGGATTGTCGACCAGGTAGATCTGACCGACCGACAGATAGTTCGCCGCGCGCCAGAAAGCGTCCAGCGCTCGCAGTTCGGCGTCAGACAGCGTTGCGTGCGAGTCGGCGGGTGCGAGATCGATCAGGGAAGCGGCCATTGTGCTCTGCCTGGTCCCGCTACGCGCGGCTTTCCGGCGCTGAACGGTGATCCTGCTCGCAGCAGCACCGAGGTGACTTGATCGGGCGCTTGCGGCTACAACCATCCATGGACTCGGCTCCTGACGGCGGGGTTAACGCGGCGACCGCTGAAGGTCACGCACACGCCGGCCGAGTCTTTGGGGCCGGAACACAATCGGCTCGCCGAGGTCTGAGGCGGAACCGCACACAGATCGTACTCCCTCTCCGCGGCCCGTCGGGAAATTTCGCTGCGGCTCGCGTGCGCGACTGCGTGCACACGGCCGCCGGCGCCGGTTACCCGCTCGGCGTGCTGTCGACGGTAGACATTGCCGCCGTGTACATAAGCGCCTGACAGCGGGCGCGCCGCGACCTACGCCGAGACGCGCTCGAACGCAAGGCGACGAATCACCTCGAAGTACCGGCCCAGGTGCTGTGGACCGAGGAAGTGTTGCTGCACGCTCGCGTGAGCTGCGGCTCCCATGCGGGCGGCGAATTCTCGGTCGGCGAGCAGTCCTCCGACGGCCTCGCCTACCGCCTTGAGGTCAAGCGGGTCCGAGATCAAGATGCCCGATCGGCCGTCCTCGATCTGGTCCCGGATGCCGCCGATCCGGCTGGCGACGACCGGCCGCTCCTTCCACATCGCTTCGGCGACCGTCAGCCCGAAGCCCTCGGCGAGGCTCTTCTGAATGACCACGCTGGCTGTCCGCTGCACAGCGTTGACGATCGCCGCGTTCTCTTCGATGTCGTCCATCGGTAACGAGGCCAGGTGGACGAGCCGGCGCACTTGACCGGGCAGCGCACCCCGCGCCTCCAGCACCGCGGCGAGCACCTGGGCACCTTCGGGATCGTCGGCGACCGCTTCCGTCGAGGGACCGACCAGCAGCAGACGCGCGCCGCTGGCACGGTCGAGGTGCCTGGCAAAGGCGCCCAGCACGCCCAGCGGGTCCTTGAGACTGTCCCAGCGCGAGACCTGCACGACCAGCCGGTCTTCGGCTCCGATCGGTTCGTCCTGCACCATCGCCGCCCGGCGGTCAACGCGCCCGGGCGAGCCGTCCGAGCGCGTGAACGTCGGCTGGCTGGTGCCTTGCTGGGGAACTATGCCCGTCGTGGAGAGGATCGCCTGCGACTGCTCGCTGCTCTGATCGGCGTTCTTCGGGGCGAAGGCGTCAATCGACGGATGGATCACCGTGATCCTCTCGCGCGGCAGATCCTCCCACGCGAACCCCCCACGCGAGAACACGAACCGGTGAGCGTCGAGCACGTATCCACGCAGGAAGCTCCATGCATCACGGGCATAGTCGTTCGCGCCGTCGAGGCCGACGTGACAGCGCCAGATCACGGTCGCACCCGTCTTGCGCACCAGTCGCGCCAGACCGGCGGTCTGAGGGTCGTGGAGGATCACGACGTCCCGCGGATGCACCAGCTCGGCCAGTTCGAGGCCGGCGGCGGCCAGGGTCTGGTCGTAGATCTCGTGCTCGGAAGCGCCGAGCGGGCCACCGTCGCCTGGGAAACCGTGCAGGCGGTTGTGAATGCGCTTGGTGATCACGAAGAACTCGGGACCGCCGGAGATCACCGCCCATCGGGCGTCGACGCCGGCGCCCCGGGAATAGCCGAGCAGAGGCCGCAGCATCTCCACGACGCCGCCGCCTTTTGCGGTCGAGTTCACGTTCCAGATGACCTGACCGTCAAGCTCGCGAGCACCGTCGGCGATCAGATCGCGCAGCGCTTCGAACTCGCCGACCGAGAGCACCGACTCGAAGCGCAGTGGATCCATCGGTTCGACCGTCACATGTTGCAGGGCCGGCATACCACTCATCTCCCTCTTCTCTCTGTGGATCCTCCACGATGACCCTACTCCCCCCTTGTGCAGGACGCACGCCGCCGCGATCATGGGTCGATGAGCTCTACGAGAACGCACAACGGAAGCCCGGGACTGAAGTAATGATCGAGCCCCAGGCGCTGGCCTGCTAGTGGGACCCCCTCTGTATTTCTCGCATCCTGCCTGCCTCGAGCACGACCCGCCCCCGGAGTATCCGGAGCAGGCGGCGCGTATCACCGCCATCGAGTCGTCGCTCGCCGAGCGCGGGTGGCTCGGCTACGAAGCCCGGCAGGCGCCACCTGCATCCCGCGAGATGCTCGTCGCGGTGCACTCCCCCGAGTACGTGGACGCGGTCCGTTCGATGAGCGAGAGCGGCGGAGGCGCTTTCGACCAAGAGAACGTGGTAAGCCCGGGGTCCTACAGCGCCGCAGCACACGCGTCCGGCGCTGCGTGCGCGATGGTCGACGCGCTGCTCGCAGGAGCCGCGCCCGTGGCGTTCTGCGCAACCAGACCGCCCGGACACCACGCGCGCGTGGACACGACGTCCGGATTCTGCCTGTTCAACCATGTCGCGGTGGCCAGTCGTCATGCGCTGGATTCGCTGGGCGCGCGACGCGTGTTCATCTTCGACTGGGACGTCCACCACGGCGATGGAACCAACGACATCTTCCGCGCCACGGACACCGTGCTGTTCGCCAGCATCCACCAGTCCCGGATCTTCCCGGGCACCGGCCCGCTGTCCGACGAGGGGGCGCGTGCGGGCGAGGGTTATTCCATCAACCTCCCGGTGGAGAAAGGATCGTGGGAGGACGCTTGGTTCTCGATGCTCGAGTACGTCGTGATCCCCGCTGCTGAGGAGTTCCAACCGGACCTGGTGCTGATCTCGGCTGGGTACGACGCCCACCACGATGACGACCAGGGCGGGTGCGAGCTCGAGGCATCCTCGTTCGCTGAGATGGCGCGATACATCCGCGGGCTGGGAGAGCGGACCGGCGCGCCGGTCGGAGCCGTCCTCGAGGGTGGATACGCGCTCGACGCGCTCGCCGCCTCAGTGTGCGCCACGATGGAGGCACTTGCCGGCGATCAGCCGGCGGACTCCACGTGCCCCCGACTTCTTCACCGCTCGAGCCGCGTCCCACGTCGGCTTTCACTGGAGATTGTGAACGACCGCTCGCCAGGCGGCCGGGAGTTCCAGGCCGGGTGGCGCCGCCTACTATCAGACTCAATGTCGTGCTGACGAGGAGACCAAATGGTGATGCATCTTGCTGCGCTGCCCGACCAGCGGGCCACCTCAGATCCCGGAGGGTCGTGCCTTGCCGACGGCCGCCGAGAGCTCGACAACGCGACCTTCGCCGCAGAGGTACGCGGCATGTCCTCCGCGCTGGTCGAGTTGGGCATCGGGCGTGGTGATGTGGTGGCAGTGGTGCTTCCGAACAGCGTCGACCTGGTAACGGTCATGTTCGCCGCCTGGCGGCTCGGCGCGGCGCTTACGCCGGTAAACCCTGCCTTGACCAAACACGAGGCGCAGTATCAGGTCACCGACTCGGGCGCTCGATTGGTCGTGGTGGATGATGTGTCGGTATCGAAGGTCGAGGGCGGCGGCGCGCGTGTGTGCGTCATCGACGAACTGCTGCGGCGAGACGGCGCGACTGACGTTAGACCGCCGAGGACGGAGCCAGAGGAGCTGGCGTTGGTGATCTACACGGGCGGGACCACCGGACGACCGAAGGGGGTGATGCTCGACCACGCCAACCTCGCCGCGACGGCCGCGATGATCGTCGACTGGTTTGAGATGACCGGCGCGGATCGTTGTCTGCTGGTGTTGCCGTTGTTCCATGTCAACGGGATCATGGTCAGCGTCGTGTCGCCGCTGGTGGCGGGCGGCTCCACAGTGATCGCCTCGCGGTTTGACCCGACGACGTTCTGGGATCTCGTGGAGCGGTTCCGGCCGACGTTCTTCTCCGCCGTCCCGACGATCTACGCGATGCTGACGGGGCTGCCGGCGGAGGTCCGGCCGGACACTTCCTCGCTGCGGTGCGCGGTCTGTGGCGCCGCGCCGATGCCCGCCGCGGCGATCCGTGATTTCGAGGATCGGTACGGCGTCGGCATCCTCGAGGGATACGGCCAATCGGAGGGGACGGTCGTGACGACGGCAAACCCCTTGAACGGCACGCGCAAGCCCGGGACGGTCGGCCTGCCGTTGCCAGGACAGGAGGTCCGCATCGTCGGCGACGACGACGAACCGTTGGCGTCGGGACAGGTCGGCGAGGTGACAGTGCGGGGTCCGAACGTTATGCGGGGCTATCTCGGCAAGCCCGAGGAAACGGCCCACACGCTGCGTGGAGGTTTGCTGCACTCGGGCGACGTCGGCCGGTTTGACGACGACGGCTACCTGGTGCTCGTCGACCGGCTCAAAGACATGATCATCCGCGGCGGCGAGAACATCTACCCGAAGGAGATCGAGGACGCCCTTTACGCGCATCCGTCCGTGGCCGACGCGGCGGTAGTTGGCCGGCCCGATCAGCTGTTCGGTGAGGAGCCGGTCGCGTTCGTCGTGCTGCGTCCCGGCCTCGCCGCCGAGCCTGACGAGCTCATCGAGCACTGCAAGACGCTGCTCGCAAAGTTCAAGGTGCCACGCGCCGTCTACATCACGACCGACCTACCCAAGACCCCGATTGGCAAGATCGCCAAGCCGGTGCTGCGCGAGCGCGTCGCATTGCCCCCTACGAAAACGACGTGATGTTCCGCCGACGTTGTCGAGTGCCGCATGGCCAGGCGGTACGCGGATGAGATGGGCAGAGCTGTTTCCCGCGCTGCGTCGTCCAACCCCCGCAGTGCTGATTCGTGGGGACCTAGGGCACGAGCACGATCCGTGCGGCGACCCGGCCGGCCTCGACGTCAGCGATCGCCTCATTTACCCGGAGGAGCGGTCGCGTCTCGCTTATCACGCGCGTCTTGCCAGCGCGGTGGAGCTCGAACACCTCGCGTAGATCCTTTCGAGTCCCGACGATCGAGCCCGCGATCGTGATTCCGTTGAGCACGGTTTCGAAGATCGGGAGCTTGACCTCGTTGTCCGCCGGCAGCGCGACGAACACCAGCTTCCCGCCGCGACGGAGCGACGCGTAGGCCTGCTCGAACGCTCGGGGAGAGACGGCGAGCGCGATTGCCTGGTCGACGCCGCCGAGCCGCTGGATCGCCTCGACCGGGTCCTCCTTCTTGGCATTGATGGTGAACTCGGCGCCGAGCTCGCGCGCGAGCTCGAGCTTCTCGTCGATCACGTCGACCGCGACGACCCGTCCTCCCGCGATCGCCGCGTACTGGATCGCGAGGTGCCCCAGGCCGCCGACGCCGAATACGGCTACGAAATCGGAGGAGCGGGTGCCCGCGACCTTGACCGCTTTGTAGGTGGTCACGCCGGCGCAGGTGAGTGGCGCGGCGTCGAGCGCGGTCGATGCCCGCGGGGACCTTTACGACGTAGCGGGCGTAGGCGGTGGCGTACTCGCCGAAGGCGCCGTTGATCGTGTAGCCCATCATCTCCTGCTCGTGGCACAGAGTCTCCCAGCCGTCCACGCAGTAGTTGCAGCATCCGCACGCGTAGCCGAGCCAGGGCATCGCGACGCGGTCACCGACGCGTGACCTTGTGAGTGCGGTCGCCGACAGCGTGCTCGCCCGCCGCAAGCTCGGTGACGATGCCGACGCCCTCGTGGCCGGGTATGAACGGCGGCGAGGGCTTGACCGGCCAGTCGCCGTTCGCGGCGTGGATGTCGGTGTGGCACAGGCCGCACGCCTCGACCTTCACGCGCAGCTGTCCCGGCAGCAGTTCCGGCATCGAGACCCGCTCGACGGTCAGTGGGCTGCCGAACTCGTGGACGACCGCGGCGCGGTAGGTCGTCGTTGGGGCCTCCGCGGTTTGGGGCTGGGGGGGTGCAATGGTGGCCATGGTTTGGCGCTCCTTGTGGGTTGTCGGCGACCGTCAGGGGCGCTTCCGTAAGACGATGCATGGATCCGGCTCCTGACGCGTTCGAGGCGATGACCGCTTAGGTCTCGCGCACGCCGGCCGAGTGTCAGAGCCGGAAAAACATTGCCCGCCGAAGGTTGAGGCGAAGCACGAACGATGCTACTCCTCCCGCGATATCGGTCAAGACGGCACGCAGGTCGCCCTCACGGCGACTCCACAACAACCGAACGTTCGCGAGGTCATGGGAGGTCGCCCGGACGTGACGGCCCCCGGAGCGCGTCCGCTAGCGTCTGGCGATGATGACTGCCTCACGGCACCGCTCCGGCGGGAGGTCTCCGATGCTCCTGATCCACGGCTTCTCGGGAACGCCGGCGACGTGGACGCCACTGCTACCGGCGCTCGAGCAACATCACGACGTGCTGGCGCCGACGTTGCTCGGGCATTGCGGCGGTCCTGGGTATTTCGCCGGGTCTCCCGCGACGCCGGCGGCGATGGCCGATGCGCTGGAGCGCGACATGGACTCGGCCGGCTTCGAGCAGGCTCACCTCGTCGGCAACTCGCTCGGAGGCTGGCTCGCGCTTGAGCTCGCCGCCCGTGGCCGGGCACTCTCGACGACCGCGCTGGCGCCTGCCGGCGGGTGGAACCACGGGGGGCCCGAACACAGGCGACTTCTGCGCATGTTTTGGCAGGACCACTGGTTGAGCAAGCTCCTTGGTCGTACACCAGCGCAGCTGATGCGTCGCCGGCGCTTTCGCGCTCTGGCGCTCCGGTTGGTGGTCGTGCGCCCGGCCGATGTGCCTGCTGCCCTTGCCGTCGAGATGGCCCAGGCCTCTGGCGACTGTGCGATCTACCTGCCGTTGTTGGAGCACTTGAGGACGGCTGGGTTTGGGGAGCTCGCCGCGATCGACTCGCCGGTGCAGATCGTGTGGGGCACCCGGGATCGAATCCTGCGCTGGCCCCGCTACGCCGAGCGCTTCCGGCGCATGGTCCCCGGAGCCAAGTGGATCGAACTCACCGGGCTCGGCCATTGCCCGATGCTCGACGATGCGCAGCTCACCGCGCAGACGATCCTCGAGCTCACCTGGGCCGGCGTCCGCGATGGCAGGCCGTAGCCGGCATCGGTTGCGCCGCACTGCCGCTGAAACCGCCCAGGGCCGAGCGGGTCCGCAAGTCCGTCGTTCCGGCGGCGTGTCAGCCCTTCACGCGTTTCGCATCGTCGACCGCGAGCGGAGGTGTGCTATCCACCGCCCTCGCTCGGTGGAGAGTTCGTCGACGTCCGCTGCAGCGCGATCCTCGCTTGTCGCGGCCTCGGCCAGCCGGCGGTGCAGCCGCTCGCGCAGCTCGTCGGGATCGTAGTCTCGCCGGGCTCGCCGCTTGCGCGAGATGACGACGCCGGTCGCCGCGACACCTGCGACACCGGCGAGACCGACGATCTTCCATCGTGCGCGCACTCGTCGCGTAGGTTATCTCGGGTGGACCACCTGACCCTGACGCTCGACGAAGCCGTCGACATCGCCGTGCACCGGCGACATCTGGCTGTTTCGCGGCAAGTCCGCCGCAGACCTGGCGATTCGAGCCCTGACCAACAGCCCCGTTAATCACGTCGGAATGGTCGTCGCCATCGACGACCTGCCGCCGCTTCTTTGGCACGCCGAGCTTGGCCGATCGCTTCCCGACGTCTGGACCGGGCACCGTCAACGTGGCGTTCAGCTGCATCACCTTCCCGACGCCGTCAGTACGTGGAACGAGCGCTACCGCCAGCAGGCCTGGGTCCGACAGCTCACCGGCCGGATCGAACGCCACCACGAGGACCGGCTCATGGAGATCATCGCCCGTTTCGATGGTCGAGCGTTTCCGACCGCGCCCGGACTCATCAAGCACGCAGCCACGGGCCGCTTGCGTCGCACATCGTCGCTGGAGACGATCTACTGCGCCGAGCTTGTCGCCACGACCTACCAGCACATGGGCCTGCTGCCGGGCCGTCGCCCGGCAAGCTGGTACGACCCGGGGCGCTTTTGGAGCGGCGACCGGCTAGAGCTGGTCCCGCCGTTCGCCTTGGCCGGTGAGATCCGGGTGCGCTAAGGAGCACGCGGCACCGGTGAGCGTCAGATCGGGAGGCTGCCTCACTCTAGGTGGAATGGAATGCTGGTGATCGCGATTCCGGGGAGCGAGCGCAGGGCACGTCGTAGGTGTGGGCCGATGCGGCGGTGCAGGGCACGTTGCCAGCGTTTTCTGACGACGATCTCGGGTACGACTACGGTCAGCGTGACGTCGGGTTGCTGGTAGTGCAGCGCCTCGATGTAGTTGGCCAGGGGCGCGACCGTGGAGCGGTAGGGCGAGACGATGACTTCGAGCGGCACGTGCTCACCCCACGCCCGCCAGTAGGCGTGGAAGCGAGCGGCTTCGCGCTCGTCGGCGCTGATGTGCACTGCGAGCACTGGCTGGGCGAGCGATGCGGCGTACGCCAAGGCGTGCAGGCTCGACGCATCGATGGCAGCAAGCGGGACGAGGACGAGATTGCGTACCTCGCCCGGATTGCACGCGCGCTCCGGTCCGGGCCGGTCAGGCGCCGGCTGGGGATCCGCTCTCGGCTGCGACGTTCGCGCTCGCCGCGCTCAGGATCGCCGGCGGACGGGATCAGTGCCTGGTGTGTCTGTTCGTAGTGGGCGTGGATCTTGCGGCAGGCCCAGACGATCAGCGGGATCAGAAGTACGACGAGCCAGGCGCCGTGGGCGAACTTCGTGATCGCGGTGACCGCGAGCACGACCGCTGAGCAGCACCGCTCCCACCGCGTTGGTCACCGCCGCCTTGCGCCAGTGACGCTCACGGTGTCGGCGCCAGTGCACCACCATGCCGGTCTGCGCGAGCGTGAACGCGAGAAACACCCCGACGGCGTACAAGGGGATCAGCGCGTCGACCTTGCCCTCGAACCCAACGAACACCGCTGCAGCGACCACGGCAAGGGCGATGATGCCGTGACTGAACGCTAGCCGGTCGCCCATCCGCAGGAACGTTCGCGGGCACGTAGGAGTCGCAGGCCATGAAGAACAGCAGTCGTGGAAATCCGTTGAACGCCGTGTTCGCCGCGAGCAGCAGGATGAGCGCCGTGGCCGCCTGGACATATATGTAGAGCACGCCACTACCCACGCTGTCGTGGGCAAGCTGGGAGAGCACGGTCTGCCCGCCGACCGGAACGACACCGTCAAGGTGGGCCAGGATCACGATCCCGGCGAACATCGAGATCAGCAGCACGACCATGACCGAAAGCGTGCGTTCGGCGTTGACGGCCGCCGGAGGCTTGAACACCGGGACTGCGTTCGAGATGGCCTCGATCCCGGTCATCGCGGTCGCCCCGGAGGAGAATGCGCGTAGCACCAACAGCACGCCGAGCTCCTCGGTGGCGGGTACAGCCGGCGGCGGCGTCGCCGCGAAGCCGTGGCCGGCTGCCTTGACCAGACCCACGATGACGATCAGCGCGATCGCGATCACAAACAGATAGGTCGGCCCCGCGAATATCGAGCCTGCGGCCCGGACTCCCCGAAGGTTGCCCACGACCAGGATCACGATCACGGCGAGACCGATCGGGACCGTGGCGCTCGCTAGCGACGGCATCGCCGAGGTCACTGCCGCCACCCCGGCGGCAATCGACACCGTGACGGTGAGAATGTAGTCCAGGATCAGGCCCGCAGCGGCCAGCAGGCCTGCGAGCGGTCCGAGATTCTCGCTCGCCACCCGGTACGAGCCGCCACCCTGTGGATACGCCCGGATTACCTGCCGGTACCCCAGACCGACAGCGATCATCAGAACGATGATCGCGCCGGCGATCGGCAGCGAGACCTTCAACTGTGCACTGCCGGCAAGGGCGAGCACCACGAGCATTGCCTCGGGTCCGTATGCCACCGAGGACAGCGCATCTGAGGATAAGACCGGTAGCGCTAGCAGCTTGCGCATCCGTTCCTCCGCCAGTGCCGCACTGCGCAGCACGGGTCCAAAGATCACGCGCCGCGCGACGAACCCGAACCGTCCCGAGCCGGACGGAATCGCGCCCGCCAGCGGCATCGCCTCGAGGTCCTCGGAGTGATCGGGTCGGCCACTACGGATCTGCACAAAGCGACCACGGCGAGCGCCGGGCTCACTCTCATACGAGAGCCTGGGTCGACCGGCAGCACCCGCTCGTCAGGCGCGCGGATCTCGGCCGAGTCCTGCCACCGAAGACCGGCCGCTCGCAGCCCAGACAGCTCGGGACCATCGAGCACCGGCAGTACCGCCGACCCGGCGACCTCAGCTTCGTGGCCGCCCTCGTGCGGGTGCTCCTCCGTGGCCTTCACCGGAGACTCAGCGTCGGTTGCACGATCGCGGTAATCACGATCCGAAGCCGAGCTCGGCGGGTGATGGTCGTCGTCACGAGCCGCCCCCGCGATATGCGGGACTTTCTCGGCGTTGTAACGCTGTTCATACGAAGCGCAGCTCATCACGACTAAGCCGCGCGGATTAGAAGAATCCGTTTCTGGCCTGCGGGGGATTACTCTACACGGGGCCTGGTGGCGAGCCGTCGTGCAGCGGCGGCCCGGGCAAGCGCGACTGGGCTTTGGGCTTGGAGCTTTGGCTGTGGTGGGGAACGGTTTCTGGGTCATCGCATAGATGCCGACCCCGGCGACCACGACAACGCGGGCGCCGCGTTGTTCGCGCTCGACGGCCGCTTGGCGGACCCGTTAACACGACGGCCACAACGGAGCCAGTGAGCGGAGTACGATCAGCATTGCTTCGCCTCAGCCCTCGGCGGAGTACCTGTTTCGGCTTCAACGATTCGGCCGGCTCCTGTGTCCCCTTCGCCAGTGATTGCGAAGGCCAACGCCCTAGGAGACTGAGTCGATGAACCGTCTCGCAGGAGCGTGCGGTCAGCCTGGCCGCGAGCCGTGACCCTGGGCGACCATAGTCGGGTATGAGCGACGGCGCTGGCGCTGAGTTTCGCGACGCTCAGGTCGAGGACCCAGGTAAGCCTCTAGCCGAGTACCGGGCCGTGACGGGTGGCGCCCTCGGCGGCGGGGCCGGTCGGCACTTGGGCGATCGTGTGTTCGGCCAGCGCGGTGATCGTCAGGCTCGGGTTGACACCGGGGTTGGCGGGCAGCGCGGAGCCGTCGGTGATCAGCAGGTTCTCGTAGCCGAATACCTGGCCGCGGGCGTCGACGACGCCCTGGGAGGGGTCGCCGGCGATGACCGCTCCGCCGAGGATGTGCGCGGTCGACGGCACGTTGAACAGCGCCTCGGTGGTTCCGCTCTGCGGGGTGCCGCCGATGCGCTCGGCCAGCCACTGGGCCGCGTGGTTTGCGGCGGGAATGAACGTGGGGTTGGGATTCTCGGCGTCCTGCTCGGTCGTGATCCGCACGCCGCCACCGAAACGCCGTGGCCGGGGCCTGAACCGCAGCGCGCTGTCGACCGTCTGCATCACGAGCACGATCAGCGTACGCCGCGACCAGTTGGGCGTGGCGAGCAGGCGCGCGAAGCTCACCGGATGGCGGGCGATCGCGGCCAGCCAGCGCAGCGGCCGGGTGACCCGCGTGCCATCGCCCACCAGCGCGGTGAACATCGTTTTCATCGCGCCGCCGCCGCGGCCGTAGGTCACCAACTCGATGTGGGTGTCGGGATCCGGGTAGATGCTGGAGCTGATCGCCACCGAGGCGGTGAAATCGCGCGCGTCGTCCGGCGCGGTGACGGCTACGATCGACTCGCTGTTGGTGCGTACCAAGTACCCGAGGCGCGCGGAGACCCGCGGCAGCGAACCGCGGTGCCGGCAGCTGGCCAGCAGCCGATTGGTGCCCAGCGCACCGGCCGCGAGGACGACGCCACGGGCGGTGATCGTCTCGCCCCGGCCGCGCCACAGCGCCCCGCTGCGCACGTGTGTGACCGCGTACCCCTCAGACCCGTCGGCAGCGCCGCGGCCGCAGTCGAAGAGTCCGCGAGTCGTCTCACCGAGACGCTCGCGCACGACGATAATTCTTCACGAGCGTGTTCTTGGCCCCATGGCGGCAGCCGACCATGCACTCGCCGCAGCGGATGCAGCCGGTCCGGGCCGGACCCTCCCCGTCGAAATACGGATCGGGGTGCTCAACGTCGGGCTCACCGAAGTAGACGCCCACGCGCGTGTGACCATAAGTCTCCTCGACCCCCAGCCCCGCGGCGAGCTCGCGCAAAAGGATGTCGCCGTCGGAGTCGAACGTCACGTCGGTCACGCCGAGCATCCGCTCTGCAGTGTCGTAGTGCGCGGCGAGATCGGCCTTCCAGTCGGCCAGGTCACGCCACCGCGGGTGCTCGAAGAACGCGTCGCGGGCGCGATAGAGCGTGTTCGCATACGGAGGCTGACGCTACCGACGCCCGGGCCCGACAGATCAGGACGTCCGGGAACAGCGTCATCCGCATGATCCCGCGCAGGCCGAGTCGCGGCGCGAAAAAGTAGCGCCGCGCGTCCCAAGTGCTACCCGCGAAATCCTCATCGCGAAAGCGCGACCCACTCTCCAGCACCCGCACTGAATAGCCCTTCTGAGCCAGCCGCAGCGCGGCGACGCTGCCAGCCGAAGCCCGAGCCGACCACAACCCAATCGACGTCCGTAGTCCCCGACATCACCGCCCACTCTAACCGAGCTCGCCCGCACGGGACCCGACCGCCGGCTTGATACGAAGCTTTCCGCGCTAGGTTTCAACCAGCCGACCGGCCGACCAGCGGAGGAGATCGCCAAATGGAAATGATGAGCCCTCTCGACGCGTCATTTCTCCACATCGAGGACGCAGTGACGCACATGCACATCGGCTCGGTGGGGCTGTTCGAGGGCCCGGCGCCGGGTCCGGGGGGGTGCAGTCGGCGGTTGCCGCCCGGTTACCGCTGGTCCCTCGATACCGGCAGAAGGTTCGATTCGTGCCGCTGGCGCTCGGCCGCCGGCGTGGGTGGACGATCCACACTTCAACCTCGAGTACCACGTGCGGCGCACGGGACTTCCGGCGCCTGGTGGCGACGACGAGCTGCGAACTCTGGTCGGGCGGGTGATGTCCCAGCAGCTCGATCGCGCAAAGCCGCTGTGGGAGATGTGGGTTGCGGAGGGGCTCGACGACGGCCGCTGGGCGTTGATCTCAAAGGTGCACCATTGCATGGTCGACGGTGTCTCGGGGACGGACCTGATGAGCGTGCTCCTAAGCAAGGAGCGTGAGTCGACGACGGCTGCCGAAGATGGCTGGGAGCCTGCCCCCGAGCCGAACTCGGCTGCGCTGGGCGCTCACGCGCTGGCGCAGCGTGCGGCCAGTCCCTACGAGGCGTTGCGGACCGTGCTGTCGGCCGCGCGCGGTCCGCGTCGCGTCGCTCGGCGAGCCGGCGAGGCCGCCCGAGGTTCGGAACATGCGAACGCTTCTCACCCCGGGCGCGTCGAGCTCGCTCAACGGCCCGATCGGCCCGCATCGCCGGTGGGACTGGGCGCGGGCCCGGCTGGTGGACATCAAGCAGATCCGCGCGCTTCACGGTGGCACCATCAACGATGTCGTGCTCGCCGTGATCACGGGTGGCTTCCGGGACCTGCTGCTCGGTCGCGGCGAGACCGTCGAGGGGCGCGTCGTGCGTACGCTCGTGCCCGTGTCGGTCCGCGCCGACGATGAGCGCGGGAGCTATAACAACAAGGTCTCTGCGATGTTCGCGGAGCTGCCGGTCGGGCTCGAGGATCCCGTCGAGCGAGTGCATTCCCTGCACGAGCAGATGCAGGACCTCAAGCAGTCCGGTCAGGCGGTCGCGGCCGAGCGGCTGACCGCGCTCGGCGGGTTTGCCCCGGCGATGCTGCTGGCGCTCGGCGGAAGGGTCGCCACGCGGCTGCCCCAGAGCGCCGCAACACCGTCACGACCAACGTCCCGGGTCCGCAGTACCCCTTGTACCTCGCGGAGCGGCGCATGCTCGAGGCATTTCCGTTCGTTCCGCTGGGCGGCAACGTGCGGGTCGGCGTCGCGATCTTCTCCTATGACGGCGGGATCAACTTCGGCGTCACCGGCGACCGCGACAGTTCCCCTGACATCGGGGTGCTCTGTCGGGGCATCGAGCGCGGCGTCGCGGAGCTGCTGGGCGGCCGGTCGCCCAAGCCCCGCAAGCGGCCAGCCGGGGCCCGAGCGCAGCGAAACGCTCCGCCGCGTGGAGAGCAGCAGCGGCGCTAGCTGATTGTTGGCTAGGCCGAAGGGCCGCGACGCGATTGGCGACCGCAGCTTACGGTCGCGTCGATCGAGTCCCGCAACTGACCGTGACGCACTCGTCAGGGTCGCCGCGGGCGCCGATGTCCGATCGCGCTCTACAGGCGTGGAGACCACCTCACAGGCATGCCGACCGCAGGCACCAGCGTTTCTGCCGTCCCGTGCGAGTGACGCGCAACAGCGCCTGCTCGAGCTCGTCGAGGCTGCGCAGGCGAGAGCGACGATCCCGGTGTCACGGGCCGCCAACGGCCAGAGCTGGCGTCCCGAGAACACGTGCTGATCGACTCCGGCGAAGCACTGACTGGAGGCAAGCGTTAACGACGTAAGACGCTCACGCCGGCAGTGGCCGGCGTGAGCGTCGTCGAAGGGGTGTTGGTTGTTGTGGTGAGAAGCTCTAGGACGAGACGGGGACTGCCTTGCCGACCCGGACCTGAGCTTCCTCGGGGGTACGTCGAGCGTGCCAGAGGCCGAGCCCGATGAGCACCGACATGAAGATCGCCGCGAGGAACGCTGCGATCGCGCCGAACAGCATGACCGTGCCGATCACCGAGAAGCCGTATGCCTCGAGCAGAAGCCCGCGGAGGGTCGTGCCCTGGAATGAGGTCTGCTCGAGTGTCTTCAGCGGGACGCTGGTCTTGTTCTTCTGTGCGGCCGCGCTGATCTTCGAATAGACGCCGCCATAGGGCATCTCTGAGAGGTGGACCGCGATGAAGTCGTTCGCGTACACCTTGGCCTGTTGCCCAGTGAGCAACGGCTGCCCGGCGTACTTCGAGACCGACGGGATCATCGACGGCGTGATCTCAGTGCCCGCCTTGGGGTGGGCGAATGCCGCCTGGGGCGGGAACGAGATCTGCTGCTGTGCCAGCTGGTTGCGAACGTTCGTGGTGGCAAAGCTATGACCCCAGGTCAAGAGACCGCCTGCGATCACCAAGACGACGACGACAACCACGCCGGCGCTGCTGGTGAGAATGTCGAAAACTCTGCGGGACATGGTGTTTCTCCTCTGACGATTGGACCCTGATTGCGGGCTTGGTCATCGTCGCTGCGAGGGGGTGTCGTGATCATCCGTCCTCGCCCGCCGAGGCGAGGTGGAAATCCCGCAGTGGGCGCTCGGGGGTCCCGCACCCCGGCGGGCAACTCAGCTCGCGTGTGAAGGGCGCACGCGCCCTGCGCGTTGCTGTCAGTAGTTGCGTGCAGAGTGGTGCGGGTTCGCCCGGCTGCGGCGCCGGTCGGTTGGTCCTACTGTGATGAGCATGGTTTCCGATGCTCATCACAAGCCGCCTGAGGGCCGACCGCCTGCGGCGGCGCCGGGCTCAGTGACCCCAGAGGCGCCCACTAGCGAAGTGGTCGTGCTCTCGCGCGAGGATTGCCTGCGCCGACTCGCGTCGAACAGCTTCGGGCGTTTGGCCGTCGCAATGGACTCACCCGTCATACGCCCGGTCAATTACCTTTTCGACGAGTCATCGCAGTCTGTGCTGTTTCGCACGGCAGACGGTTCGAAGTTCCACGCGATGCTGGTAAATGGCAACGCCGCCTTTGAGATCGACGGCATCGATCAGGGCTCACGCACCGGCTGGAGCGTGATCATCGTCGGCATGACCGAAGAGATCACGAGCCCGAGCGAGCTGCGCCGCCTCGAGCACCTGGGATTGGAGACCTGGACGCCGGGGCATAAGGCGCATTGGATGCGGATTCGCGCATGGACGGTCACGGGACGACGGATCGTCCTCGCCGGCCACCTGTCTACGTAGTTTTCCGAAGCAAAGGTTCGGAGCTGCCCGGCTGGCGGGGGGAGAGTCACGCCGTAGCCTTGCCATATGAACCTGAGTAATCACACCCCATTTAGAGTCGTAATCGCCGGCGGCGGCGTCGCCGGCCTCGAGGCGGCCCTCGCGCTGCGCGAGCTCGCCGGCGACCGCGTCGCCACCACCCTCCTGGCCCCTGCGGAAGAGTTCGTCTACCGGCCGATGACCGTCCGCGAGCCGTTTGCCTACAGCGCGGCACATCGGTATTCGCTCGACGAGATAACCCGTGACATCGGCGTTGAGTTCGTGCACGACGCGTTCAAGTGGCTCGACGCCGACGATCGCGTGGTGCACACGGAAGCCGGCGCGAGCCTCGAGTACGACGCGCTCCTGTTAGCCCTCGGAGCGGTCTTGCGACCGCGCTTCAGTCACGCGCTGACGCTCGATGACAGTCTCATCGACGAACAGCTCCACGGCCTGATCCAGGACGTGGAGGGAGGCTATATCCACAGACTGGCGTTCATCGCCCCGACGCCGATGCCTTGGCCGCTGCCCATCTACGAGCTCGCGCTGATGACCGCCCGCCGGGCATACGACATGAACGTCGACATGTCGATCACGCTGGCGACACCGGAAGACGCTCCGTTGGCGGTCTTTGGCTCGGAAGCGAGCCGCGCGGTCGGGCAAGTGCTCGAGGAGAACGGCATTCTGTTCATACCCTCTGCCCACTGCGAGACACCTGGCCCGGGAGAGGTGTCGGTCAACCCGGGATCGCGACGTTTGCAGGTTGACCGGGTGGTCGCATTGCCGGAGCTGTTCGGCCCGTCGACTCCCGGTGTTCCGCTCAAGGCTCACAATGGGTTCATCCCGATCGATGCGCACTGCAAGGTGCCGCAGCTCGAGCGGGTCTACGCCGCCGGGGACGCGACCGATTTCGCCGTCAAGCACGGCGGGATCGCATCGCAGCAAGCCGACAGCGCGGCCGAGGCGATCGCCAGCCTCGCCGGCGCTCCCATCGAGCCGCAGCCGTTCCACCCCGTCATCCACGGAATGCTGGTCGGCGGCCAGAAACCCCTCTATCTGACCGCACACGTCACCGGCGGACACGGATCAAGCTCAGAGGTCAGCGAGACACCCACGTCGTCGCCGGCAGCGAAGATCGCCGCCAAGTACCTCGCGCCGTATCTGGAGTCGCAGGATCGAGCGGCGTTACGATGACGCTGTTGTCTGGAAGCGAACCCCACACGGAGAGTTCAGGCTCCGCAACCGGTTTGACGGGTTCAGCCGGAACGATCCGTGTCGTGATCGCCGACGACCACGCGGTGGTGCGTCGCGGCCTGCGCCAAGTGCTCGACATCGAGGAAGGTTTCGAGGTCGTGGCGGAGGCATCCGATCTCGACGGCGCCCGACGGTACGTGCGCGGCCATCGTCCGGACGTGCTGGTGCTCGACCTGAACATGCCCGGCGGATCGAGCCTCGACGGGATCCCTGAGATCCGCGCTGAATGCCCGGAGACGCAGATAGTCGTGTTGACGATGCAGGACGAGCCCGCGTACGCGCGGCACGCCCTCAGCGCCGGCGCGTTGGGCTACGTGCTCAAGGAGTCGGCCGAGTCGGAGCTGGTCGAGGCCATCCGCCGCGCTGCAGTGGGCGACACGTATCTGAACCCCCGGCTGGGCGCCCGTGTCGCGGCCGAACCGGCGCCCGGTTTGCCCGATGGCCTTTCGGACCGAGAGGTGGAGGTGCTCCGGATGATCGCGCTCGGGCATACAAACTCCGAGATTGCCGAGCAGCTGTATCTGTCGGTGCGCACGGTCGAGACTCACCGTTCCCATATTCAGCAGAAGCTGCGCCTCGGGTCGCGAGCCGAGCTCGTCCGCTACGCGCTCGATCACAAGCTAATCGACACATAGATGACCCGCGAGGCAAATCAGTGCGAGGCGACTGCGCGGTCTGAGCTGCGCGGGAACACGAGCAGGGGACAGCGCGCGTGGCGCGCGAGAGCGGTAGATGCGCTCCCCGTCAACAGGCGACCGACCGGCCCGCAGCTTCGCGAGCCCACGATCAGGAGATCGACCTCCTCGCTGAAGTGGGCCAGCTCCTCGCCGGGCATTCCGTAGCTGACCTGACCGTCGAGATCGTCGTCGCCGCCGAGCCGAGCGAGGTCCTCTGGCGTCAATTGCTTGGCGACTTCGGACCATCGGTGCTCAATCGGCTGACCGTACGGGACGCTCTGCATGGGCAGGACCAGGAGAGGCTTGATAGTCGCGCCTGTCCTCGCGGCGATCGCGCGAGCGACGTCGAGTGCCTGCATGCTCTCCGGCGAGCCGTCGCGACCAACACCGATCCTCGCGAGATGCGAAGGCGGCGCATATTCGCTGGGCGCGATCGCGACGGCACATGGAGCTCCGTGCAGCGACTCCACCGTGTGATTGCCGGCGAGCCGGCGCCCGAGCGCTCCGCGGTGGCACGAGCCGACCACGAGCAAGTCGTAGCGCCGGCGGGCCGCCAGGTGATGCAGACCGCGGGCTGCGGAAGAGTCGTGGACGACGAGAATCTGCGCGTCGATGGCAGCGCCAACGCGCTCGTCGCTCAACATCTTCCTGGACTCGGCGTGCGAGTCGGAACCGCTCGGATGGATTTCGATCGGGTCGACGTACGCGAGTGTTGTGCGCGAGGCGGGCCCGGCGAGCCAAATCGCGAGCGCGATCGCGTCGCGTCCTCCCTGACGACCGTCCACTCCCACCAGCAAGCTATTGAACATCGCGGCTCGTCCGAAATCGTTCATGAGCTGAGCGTATGGCCGACCAACGTCGAGACCATCGGTGCGGCTCCACATCGGCCCGCGGGTTACTACCGAAGTGGCAATATGCTCGCCGCCCATCCCCACGGCCTGCCCGACCGTTAGATTCGACGCGTGCGCGTTCTCGTTGTCAACGCGGGTTCGAGCAGCGTCAAGCTGAGCCTGATCGGCGACGGCAACGTCACGCTGGTCGAGCACGAGCTCGCGGCTGTCGGCGCCGGGGAGCTGCGCGACGCGCTCGGCGACGGGCTCGCTGACGCTGACGCCGTTGGACATCGGATCGTCCATGGCGGGGAACGGTTCCGGAAGCCGGTGCTGATCGACGCCGGCGTCGAGGAAGGCTTGCGCGAGCTGATCGAGATGGCCCCGCTGCACCAGCCGAAGTCGCTGGCGGCGCTTGAGGCGGTGTCCGCGTCGCTGCCCGGAATCCCAGCCGTCGCATGCTTCGACACAGCCTTTCACGCCACGCTGCCACCTGCGGCGCATACGTATGCGCTCCCAGCACGGTGGCGCGAGCGCTGGCCTGTTCGCCGTTACGGGTTTCACGGCCTGTCGCACGCCTGGGTGGCCCGACGCGCTCCGCAGCTCCTCGAGCGGGATCGATCAGAGCTGCGGATCGTCAGCTGCCACCTGGGCGCTGGGGCGTCGCTATGCGCGATCGCGGGCGGTCGCTCGGTCGACACCACGATGGGCTTCACACCGCTCGAAGGACTCGTCATGGCCACCCGCTCAGGCAGCGTCGATCCCGGGTTACTGCTTTGGCTGATCGAGCGCACGGGTATGCCCAAAGCCGAGCTCGCCGCGTCGCTCGAGCACGAGTCGGGTTTGCTCGGACTAGCCGGGACGGCCGACATGCGAGAGGTCGTGGCGCGCGGCGAGTCCGGCGACCCCGAGGCGCGCCTCGCGCTCGACGTCTACCTCCACCGGCTCCGCGGCGGCATCGCGGCGATGGCTGCAACCCTGGGGGGCCTCGACGCGCTCGTGTTCACCGGCGGAGTCGGTGAGAACAACTCCCAGATCCGTGCATCGGCCGCCGCGGGCCTCGCGTTCCTCGGCGTCGGGATCAACGATCCGCTCAACAGCGCCGCCGGTGACCGGGAGATCACGGCCGCCGCCGGGGCGACGGCCAGGACGCTCGTGATTCACGCGCGCGAGGATCTCGAGATCGCCAGCCAGGTCAATCGGCTGCTCGCCAGCCAACCCCCACCCTGAGAGTTATGGCCGGAACAGGTGGGCGATAGTCGGGGCCGCGACGAGGTCGTTGATGGCGACGCGTACCGGCATGAGAACCTCGTTTCTCTGGTGGCGGGTGCTGCGCTATGCCTCCAGCGAGGGCATTGGTCGCGGCGGGGACGCTGTCTCGACGCGAACACGGGCGTCTACGATCAGCACGCCGTCCGGTCCAGCGATCACGGGATTGCAGTCGAGCTCGACGATCTCGGGGTGAGCCTCGACCATCGCGCTGACGCGCATCAGCACCTCCTCGATCGCAGTCAGGTCGCAGCGTGGCGCGCCACGGTAGCCGTCGAGTAGCGGGAACGTGCGCAGCGAGTGCACCATCTCTCGCGCCTGCACATCGGTTACCGGAGTGATGCGCACCGCCACATCGCTGACCAACTCGGCGTTGATTCCACCGGTGCCGCAGGCGAGCACCGGGCCGAAACTGTGATCGTGAACAACACCCACGATCAGCTCCACCCCCGCTGGCGCCATCGGCTGCACGACCAGGCCGTCGAGCCGATCTTCGGGCCGCGCGACCGTGTGTTCCGCGTCGTTGACTACGCGCGTGCCGATCAGCGGCAAGCCGTAGCAGTCGAATAGCTGCGCCACGCGCTCCGGGGGCAGCCACGGTTCGTCGCGCGCGAGTTCCTTGCTGATGATCGCAGCGGCCTCGACCGATCGGAGGCCGTCGAACCGCGGCACCGAGCCGACTTCTCGCCTGCGCCAGCGGCCGTGCCGGACCGCAAGCGACACTGCGCGAGCGGCGTCCTCGGGAAACTCGTAGCCGGGCACCCGCACGCGGTCTGAGTTGAGCTCGGACGGGACGCCGCTGCTGACCATCGAGACTGAGGCGTTCGTCACGCTGGGATTGGCCTGCGCGAACTCGCGCACGGCGGTGGCCACTTCCGCTGCCGTCGTCACCAGCGCCGGGACGAAGATCGTGATGATCGCGTCGCACGCATCGGCGTCGACCAGCGTTTGGAGGGTTCGGCCGTAGTCGGCCGCCGAGGCGGTCGCGATCATGTCGATCGGGTTGCCAACCGCCGCGTCCGCGGGCAGGAACTCCGCGAGCTGGGCTCGGACATCCGCCGGAAGCTCCGCAATCTCCACCCCACTCGCCTGGCAGGCGTCCGCGCACAGGATCCCGGGGCCACCACCGTTCGTGACAATCACCACCCGGTCGCCACGCGGGACTCGCTGCGCCGAAAGCAGCGCGGCCACGTCGAACAGCTCGCGCATCGTGTCCGTGCGGATCACCCCCGCTTGGGCGAACAGCGCATCGACGGTTACGTCGGACGCCGACAGAATCGCGCCGGTATGCGACGACGTCGCGCGGGCGCCCGCGGCCGACCGCCCGCTCTTGACCGCCAGGATCGGCTTAGTGGCCGACACCCGGCGGGCGATCCGCGCGAACTTCCGCGGATTGCCGAACGACTCCAGGTATAGAAGCGCAAGCTTGGTCTGCGCGTCCTGCTCCCAGTACTGGAGGAAGTCGTTGCCCGAAAGATCGGACTTATTGCCAACCGAGACAAACGACGACAGGCCAACTCCGAGACGGCTCGCCGCCTCGACGATCGCGATCCCAAGACCGCCGCTCTGGGACATAAACCCCACCCCGCCGGGCACGGCAGCCAACGGTGCAAACGTCGCGTTCAGCCGCACGTCCGGAGATGTGTTGAGCACGCCGAGGCAGTTCGGGCCGACGATCCGGATTCCGGCCTCCCGGCACACCTCGAGCAGCTCGCGCTGGCGAGCGGCGCCCTCCCCCCCGGTCTCCGCAAAACCGGATGAAACGACCAGCAGTGCCCGCACGGCGGCGGCCGCACACTCGCGCGCGACGCCGACGACCCCTGCCGCGGGCACGGCAACCACCGCAAGGTCGACCCCGCCGGGAATGTTGACCACCGACCGGTAGGCGGGCAGCGATTGAACCACCTCAGCCTTGCCGTTGACCGCGTACACCGCGCCGCTGAACCCGCCCACGAGCAGGTTGTGGACGATCTCCCCGCCGATCGTTCCCCGGCGGCGAGACGCGCCGATGACAGCCACAGAGCGCGGCTCGAGGAAGCTGCGCACGGCGGCCACCGCCCCGATCCGCTCCCGTTCCTCGAACCGCGCGACCGCCTCGGCCGATAGTGATGTCGGCAGTTCGATCTCGAGCGCGCCTGGGACTGAGCGGAGCTCGACCGGAAACCCGCTCCCACGAAACACGTCGATCATCGGATGGTTGTGCGGCAGCACCTCCGCGACGAACGTCGAGAAGCCGTGCTGCTCCGCCGCCTCCGCCAGGTGGGCAAGGAGGATTGTCGAGATCCCACGCCCCTGCCATGCGTCCGCGACCAAAAACGCAACCTCGGCGCGGCCGGAGTCGATCCGCACGTACGCCGCGTGAGCGACGATCGTCCGTGGGCTGCCGGTCTCGACGACCAGCCCGAACCGGTCAGCATAATCGACGTCGATCGACCACGAGGTCGCCCAGTCGAGACCTGTCGTCCCGAAGAACCGGTAGCCGATCGATTCCGGAGACACCGTCTCCAGAAACCTGTGAACCGCGGCGGCGTCGTCGGCCCGGACGGGCCGGACGTGGGTGGTCGCCCCGTCGCGCAGGACCACGTCCGCCTCTCGCTCGAAGGGATATACCGCGGCAGTTGAGCTCATAGGTTCAGGATCCGTTGGCGAGTGCGGTCAGCGATCGGCACATACGGCGGCGATGTCAAGTGTTGACAGCACCCCGAGCGGATAGCCCCCGGCCCGGTCGACGACCACGAGGTGCGACACGGCGTGCTCGCTCATGGCCTGCGCGGCATGCTCGAGCGATTCGTCGCAGGAGATTGTCAGCGGCTCCGTCGCGGCCGCCTGGAGTGCGGTCCCGTCCGCCTCGCCGGCGGCTGCCGCCGAGACCATGTCCAGATCCGAAACGATGCCAAGCGGCCGGCTCCCGTTGCGCCTGGTGATCACGACGGCGTGGACCCGGTAGTTGGCCATGATCGCCGCGACCGTCCGGATGGAGTCGTCGGGCGCGCAGGTCATGACCCCGGCATGCATGCAGTCGTGAACCCGGACCTGGGCGAGCGACAAAGGGCGAACTCTTTCATAGGTCATGCCCCAAGGTTCGCCCACCGGCCGAGGCTGGGCATCCGTGCCCAGCAGCGGTGTGGCGGCGGAATAATACGGATCGCCCTAGCTAGTGCGCGCCACGGTGTACCCGGCCCGAGCGCGGTGGGGTCCAATCGGATGGCGAGTGGAGCCAGCGGGCCTCGCCGCACATCAGCGCCCGCACCATTTCGCACGCGCCGTGCCGGGCGCTTTGCGCACCTGGCAGCCGAGCCGGCGTTACTAGGCCATCTGCTTCGATCGCGCTGATCCGTCCCGGGTGTCCGGGTGGTCGAGCGAGAGCACGCTCGGGTCGTGGTCGAGCGATGACTGGTGTCGAGAGTAGAGCCCGGTGGCCTCCGGGTCGCCGGGCCGGCGTCAGTTGCCGGTGGGCTTGTCCGGTGGCACCGCGAGCACCGGGCAATGGGCGATGTGCAGCAGACGGTGCGTGACCCCTCCTAGCAGCAGTCCGGCGAGTGCCGTGCGCCCTCGCGTACCGACGACGATCACGTCGGCGTGCTCTTGCGCGGCGATCTCGGCGATCGCGTGTGCGGCACCGCCGACCTGGCTGCGCGTCTTCGTGAGCGTCGCCCGCGTACCGTTGCTCGCGAGCTCCGCGACCTGCTGATCGATCTTCGCCTGGACCTCATCCTCGTTGGCGTGGACCGGGAGACTCCCGCCGCCCTTGCCCGGGAGCGTGAACTCCTCGCAGTAGACGACGGTCATCGGTCCGCCGCCCTCGGCGGCAAGCCCCTTGGCATGAGTCAGCGCCCGGTCGGCGGCCTCGGAGCCGTCGGTTGCCCACAGGACGTTCTGGTACATGGTCGTTGTCTCCTCCGGTTTATTGCGCGGCGGGTGCTTGAGATCTGTGCTGGATCACGCCTCTCCCCAGGCGAGGACTCCGGCTACGTCGAGGGTCGACAGGATTCCGATCGGGCGCCCGGCTTCTGCGTCGGTGACGACCAGATGGCTCACTCGATGAGTGAGCATCACCTCGCTGGCGTCGCGCAGCGAGACGCTGGGCTTGACGGTGATGACGGGCTGACCGGCGAGATCGCTCGCGGTTCGCTCTGTGTCGTCCCGGATCCCTGCGGCGATCAGATCGAGGTCGGAGATGATGCCCCACACGGAGTATTGCGGCGGCTTCTCGTGTGAGCTGCCCGCGACTGCGACGCAATGGACGTGCTGGGTGGCCATCATCTGCGCCACCTCGCTGAGGGTCGCCTCGGGCTCGCAGGACAAGATCCCCGGATGCATTGCATCCGCGACGGTCGCGTGCTCAAGCGACGGCATCAGGTAGCTGCCGTGGTTGGTGTGAGTAGCGGTGTCGGGCATGTTCATCTCCTCGTAGTTAGCTGCAGACTTAGAAGCTACGGTCGGGGAGCGCCCCCGTGATCCGGCGCGGGCCGAACAGCGACTGCGGGTTTCCCACATCGCGCGAGAGCACAGCGGTGAGAGCGCTACGCCCGGGCGTGACCGTCGGGACCGCGGGTCAGCTAGTCGGTGGTCCCGGCGCCTCTGCGACGTGGGGGGCTGGCGACAGTCATGGCTTGGAGGCGCTTGCCATGTCGGGGTACGCGCTTGGGTCGCCTTCGATTCTGATCAGTGTACAGACGCCGTCGCGCCGGTAAACCGTGATCGTCAGCGGCGCCAACATCGTCGAGCTGTCTACTGTCACGCGCTCGGGTTTGTCGACCAGGTGATGCAACACGGGCAAGTGCTCGGTTCTTCGAGCTACCACGACCTCGAACACGTCGTCCTGGCGGTCGTAGGTCAAGGCGTGGAGGTCCAGGTGGCTGGCCTCGATCGTTGGCGGTCCAGATGCGTCGACGATCTCGATCGACACCGGCGCGTTCATCAACTCCTTGCTGACAGCGTCGAAGTACTCCGACCAGGTGTCGGGTGCTAGGTCTCGGGTGGTTTCCATGACAGCAATTTCTAGTCGGCCTGCAACTGGGCGACCACCGTGTTCGGCCGTCGATCCGTCCGCGTGACTCCCGGTTCGAGCTGCGGACAGCCACCTCCGCGGCTACGTAGCAGTTACGGACCACCCGGTCACACGACGTTGGACTCAGTAGTTCGTCCCGGTCGGCCACGGCTCTCCCCGGATGGCGGCCGGCGGTGGATAGCCGACCCTGGGCAACATGCAACACCGGGACGAAGACGGGTCGTCGCGCGTGCTGGCGCGCTGCACCGCCTGCGACGATGTGATCGGTGTGTACGAGCCTCTCGTCCGCACGTTCGGCGGGTTCGCGCACCGAACCTCGCGTGCGGTAGAGCCTGGCGTATTCGCCTCTGGGGGGGAGTGCTACCACCGCCACTGCTACGAGCGTCTCCACGGCCAGCCTTAGCGGCGCGGAGCGATCGGTAGTTCCCCGCGGGACGCGGACTCGTCGGGACCACGCCTTCGTGACCGATTTCGGGATCACCAAGCGCGGCGCCGACGAGCACCCGACCAGCACCGGGGTAGCTCTGGGTTAAGTCGACCGCTACATGGCGCGCGAACAGGCTCACGGAGCCGATGTCGACGCTCGCGCCGACATCTACTGGCTCGGCTGCGTGCAGTCTCACGTGCTCACCGGAAGCGTGTTATTTGACCGCGAGACCGACCTCAAGGAGCTGTGGCCGGACGTGCACGATCCTCCAGGCAGACAATCGGGACCTTGGCGACCGCCGCGGCGGCGGACCGCCCCAGCTCGGCGTACGTGCAGGCGTTCCACTCCTCGCTGTAGGTCGTGCTCGACGCCCGCTCGGTCGGAAGTAACCCTGCCATCTACTTGCGGGTCACGTCCGAGCTGAGGTGCGGGAGCGCGGACCGCTCGGCCAACGCGCGGGCCAGGTGCGACTTGCCGCTCGCCGGAACGCCGCATACCACGATCAGGAGAGGGAGTCGCGCCCGCCACGCGAACAGCTCGGCGAGCCCGATCAGATCGCGGGCGTGAGCGCTTTGATGCCCGTGTTCTGCGCTTTGACCGGGGAGTTGGGCGGCGCGTACGAGCGCCACCTTGGCACGCACCAGCGCGCGATAGGCGGAGTAGAACGCGATCAGCGCATCCGGGCCGGGGTCGCCCCCGGCGGCTCGGTACGCCTCCACCAGGTGTGCGGCGAACCGCTCGCCTCCGCGGGCGGCCAGGTCGCACACCAGAAATGCCAGATCGTCGGCGACGTCGGGCTCACGCAGCTCGTGGTCGAATTCGACGCAGTCGACGACGCGCATTCCGTCACCGAGGAGGATGTGCTCGGCGCGCAGGTCGCCGTGCCCATCGCGGATGAGTCCGCGGCTCGCACGCTCGGCTAGTGTCTGGGCGTGCGCCGTCACGAACGCCTGTGCGAAGCGCTCGATTGCCTGCACCCGTCCGATCTCGCCCCGCTGCTCGACGTCTCCGACGAGCTCGTACAGGTTGCGGTCGAACCGGCGCTCGACCGCTAGCACCAGCGCCTCCCCCGCGCTTACGTGCCGTGCGCTGTCGTGAAAGCGGGCCAGGACGCGTCCGATGGCGGCCACATCGCCGGCCTGAAGCTCGCCGCGCTCGACCGTCGCAGATAGCGTTTGGGTTTCGTCGTAGCGACGCGTCTCGACGACATAATCGACCGCGCGCGCGTCGTCCTCAGCGGTCAGCTCGGCCCCGTCGACGCTCAACGCCACTCCCCGGACGCGGACGTAGAGGTCAGGCGCCAGCCCGGCGGTTCAGGCGTACCTCTTCGCGGCACATCTCGTGTCTACGCGCGGCCGTCCCGTAGTCGAGGAAGTCGAGCACCAGCGGCTTCTTGAGCTTGTATGCGAACTCCCCGGCGAGGAATACCCATGAGATGTGGGTCTCGCGGACGTCGACCGAACTCGGGCAGTGCCGGTAGAGCTCCGGCCGCGCCAGCGCCGCGCGGACTCGCTCGCTCGTGAGCACAGTCCGCTCGTGTGGCCGCGCTTCGTGATTGCAGTGCTCATTGGGCGGCGATGGGCGCGGGCTCGTGCCGCCGTGCGGACACACGGCTGGTGCGCCGTGCGCGCCCGCGCCACAACTCATCCGATCCTTATCGGCAAGCGTGTCGAACTCAAGGCGTTCGGGTGATGGTGCCCTGACCGGCCTCCCGCGACATCCGTAATTCGCCGCCGTGCCCATCCGCTGCTCCCCCAGCGTTGGCGCTAGCCAGCGTCACCCTAGCCGATGATAGGTCGGTAATTCGCCGCGCCGGATTCGCACCTTCACCCCGTCGTGGGAGGCTCGTCGCGGCCGTAGATTCGGGGCATGCTCCGCTCCGTCTCTCCGGTGAGTGACCGCCCCTCGTCCGCGCCACCCAAGATCGGGCGGACGCGGGTGGTCGTGGCCAACGATCATCGTCTGATGGGCCGCGCCTTGAGCGGGCTGCTCGAGCGCGAAGACGATCTGGAGGTGGTCGGCGAGGCAAGCGACTTCGAGGCCGCCGTACGGGAGGTGGCCAGCCAGCGACCCGACGTGCTCGTGCTCGATCTGCGGATGCCCGACGGTTCCGGCACCGAGAGCATCGAGCGGCTAAACGGGCTCGCGCCCGCCACTGCCCTCGTGGTCACGACGATGCACGAGACCGAGCTGTACGCGACGCGAGCGCTTCGGGCCGGCGCGCTCGGATTCGTGCTGGCGGACACAGCGGATCGCGAGCTGGCGGACGCCGTGCGGCGCGCCGCGCGCGGACTCGTCTACCGGAGCTCGCGGGTCAGTTCGCCGTCGCGTAACCGATGTCCGTCGGAGCCCGCTCAGGTCAGGCGATCCGCGCGGCGCTCCGACGCTGCGCGGGGAGGATCGCCTTGATCGTCGTGCCGTGCGCCGGCGAGGATTCGATCTCGAGCGTTCCGTGCAGTAGCTCCGCTCGCTCCCGCATACCGGCTAGCCCGAAGCCGCTCGTCTGAGCGGCCGGGTCGAAGCCGCGCCCGTCGTCCCGCACGGTCACCCGAACATTGCTCTGGTCTTCTTCGATCTCGACGTGGGCGCGGCGAGCATCGCCGTGCTTGCTCGCATTGGTGAGGGCTTCCTGGACGATGCGGTACGTCGCTATCTCGAGCTCGGGAGCGAGTCGCGCTGGCTCGCGCCCTTGCTCGTGAGCGAGGTCGATGCTGACATCCACCTCGAGTCCCCGGTTGCGGGCACGCCCGGCTAGGTCCTCGAGTGCCGCCTGAACGCCCAGGTCATCGAGCGCCGCCGGGCGAAGGTCAGTCACGAGTGCGCGCAGGGTCGTGATCTCACCCTCGAGCTGGGTGACGGCCTCCGTGACCGCCTCGAGCAGCGCCTCTGGGCTGGGACGACGGAGCTGCGCCGCGAGCCCGAGCCGGAGCGCGGCGAGGTTTTGCAATGTCTCATCGTGCAGCTCGCGGGCCCACCGCGTGCGTTCCTGCTCGGCGGCCGCGAGCCGCTGCCGGCGTCGCTCGGCCTCGACGGTCACTGCGGTCGCGACCGCTGTGGCAGCGCTGGCAGCAAACGCCTCCAGCAGGCGCTGGTCCTCATCGCTGAACCCCGGGCCTTCCTCGAGTCGGTCGACGGCGACCAGCACCCCGTGCCCCCGGCCGCGGAAGATCAGCGGGACGACCAGACCGGCGCTCGCGTGGACGCCGAGGTGGCCGAGCCCGTGGCGCTCGAACCGCCCCTGGTTAGCGTCCTCCTCCAGGCGAAGGGTCCTCGACGTGCGCAGGGCCGCGCTCGCCAGACTGTCCTTCAGGTCCACGCGCTTACCGATCAAGCCCTCCGGAAGCTCACCGGCGCCCGCGGCGATGACCATCGCGCCTTCCTCCTCGTGCTCGATCACAAGCGCACGAGCCGACACGAGCGCCCGGCCGCGCTTGGCGACCAGACCCAGGATCGAATCGAGATCGGTCTCGCCACCGAGCGCCCGCGCGATCTGCATCGTCGCGTCGAGCGCGTCGACGGTCCGCCTCAGCGCGGAGTGCTGTGCCTCGAGCCCGGAGTAGCGCCGCGCGTGGTCGATGGCGACACCGGCGAACTCGGCCAGCAACCCGATCGTCTCCTCGTCCTGCTCGGTGAACTGCCCGCCCCCCTCCTTCTCGGTCAAGTACAGATTCCCGAACGGAACGCCGCCCACGAGAATGGGGACGCCGAGAAACGTCCTCATCGGTGGGTGTCCAGGGGGAAAGCCGTACGAGTGCGGGTGGGCGTCGACATCGGCCAGCCGCAGAGCCACCGGGTGCGTGATCAACTCCCCGAGCACCCCGCGTCCCCGGGGAAGCTCGCCGATCCGCTGCCGGGTGTCCTCGTCGAGACCGACGGTGATGAACCGCTCGAGCTCGGTCCGAGCGTCGTCGGTAACGCCGAGCGCCGCGTACCTCGCTCCGGACAGCTCGCGCGCGGACTCGAGCACTCGCCCGAGCACGACATCCAGATCCAGATCAGTGAGCAGTCCCCGGGCGAGATCCAGTACCCCGAGTAGGCGACGATCGATCGCACGTTCCCGGTCAGCCACAGTCGTGGTCCATTCGCGCACCGCGGTCAGCCGAGTCGGTTTCGAAGGTCATGTTGTCGGGCGCCAGCATTTCGAGGCGGGCGCACTTGCCCCGCCCGTGGCCTCCGCGGACGACCGCGGAGCCTCCGATGAAGCGCATCATCGCCACCCCCGAGCGTTGTCTCGACGCGATAACGCTACCAGCGCTAGCGCGCCGGACGGACCGATGTTGGTGGAATGGGGCTCCACCCCGATGGCTTGGGGTCGCTTGCGCGCGGGTTCGAGCAGCGAGCGTCCGGTCATCTCGGCCGGCGGTGCAATCCCGAGCAGAATGTGAGGTACTCGGACTGTCGTCGGGTTCGACCATTCGCTCGGCCTTCCCGTGGTCGAGGGTGGCCACGCAAGCCCCGCCGGAGGAATGGACCGCTCGCACGACCCGTGCCAAGCACCGGTCAGCCGCGAACGTTGGACGACTCCCTCGCACCGTCGGTCACGCGAAGCTGCGGATTGCTTCTCGGTTGGTCTTGCCGTTGCGGCGCTGGTTGGCGGGATAAGCCGCGGTTCGGGGGTCGTGGAGGATTTCGTGAGGGCGAGCATGTGGAACGCGTGGTTGGGTTGGCGGTTCCCGCCGGGGTCGAGGCGGTGGCGGTCGGTTCGTCCGGATGAGACCGGGATCGGAGCGCTATCCGGAGATCCTGGCGAGTTGCGCGTCGCTGGTGAACCGGTCGATCCCGGCGATCTCCCCGATCAGCTTCGCCGCGATCAACACGCCGAGACCCTGCTCGGCCAGCAGCTGAGGCGCGACCTGCCGACGACGTCGGCGAGCTGCTCGTAGAGCTCGGTGATCGTTCGGGTCAAGCTCTCGGACCCGGGCGATCATGTCGCGCGCGATCTTGGACCTGGACGGTCCTCTCCGTGCGGCTGAGACGCCGGGCGATCTTGGTCTGCCAGCCCCGATGGATCAGCACGCGCTTGGGGATCTCCCAGCCGGGCCAGAGGTCATGCAGTCGCCAACGCAACTCGTTGATCAACCGTGTCCTGGAGCCCACGAGCCGTTCGCGATGAAGCGCCAGCAGCCGGATCTCGAGATCGCCGCCGGCGAGCCTGACCGTCGGGAGGGTGTCGATGCCTTCTCTAAGGGCGGCGCGGGCGATCGCGAGCCCGTCGATCGGACCGGACTTCCCGCGCTCCCGCACTTCCTTGGCGGGCGTCGGCCATCAACCTGGGCGGAAGGCGAACGACCGTCTCACCGCGATCGATCAAAAACCGCTCGAAGGACCCCGACACATCCCGAACGTCCTCCAGCACCCACACCCGCTCGCTGTCCAGCTTGCGTGCCCACTCCAACAGCTGACCGAACCCCTCACGCCGCGCCGCGACCGTGCGCTGCGCGACCTGCACCCCGAGCCGGTCAACAGCAACCCCCGGGTGCGTCTGCTTGTGCGGATCGACCCCGATCGTCACCATCACGTCCGTCCCTTCCTCGAACGAACCGATGAAGCGGACTCCCGGCGGACACCATTCAGTCGGGGCCCTGCCAGGCTCCTATCAAGTCACGCCAGGACGCCCTTGACGGCAACCGGGCGACACCATCCGCGAAAGCCAGCCACAGCGACAAAGCGAGCTGAGTCAGCCCGAAGCCGCCAAGGACAATCCACCACGCGCGCCAACAACGCAACGCCCAACCAGCATCTCACTGAAAAGCGCACACCGTCCCTCGCGACCCGATCCGCCTGTCCAGGACCGACAATGTCCGCCCCCCGAGCCATCGGGCGCTAGCCAGATCGGCGACAGTTGCAAGCACTCGGCCCCCCGGCCCGCGAGAGCGACCGTGACTGCGCCGCTGCCAGTTCATCGAAGCGGCCACAAAGCAAGGGCCAGCGCGGCCGCCTCACGCTGCTGAGATCGGACAGAATGAGCCACGCGCGACCCGGGTGGCTGCCCGGCGCCGGCGTCGACAATCAGCCTGTACCCATCTACGCATCAAGCAGTCGCGTCCGTGCCGCGGCTGCTTTGACGGGCCACCAGCAGCGCCGTCGCTCGGTGTCGCACCGATGCCTCTGGGCGGAGCGAGAAGTCCGCCATTGACGGTGTCGGCGCATGCTTCGGTTGGAGCGCGGGCGCCGAGTCGGCAGGCGTCGGTACCGGTTGGCCGGCGACATCGCCGGATCGACGGGCCGCCTTGGTGTCGGTGGGAGCTGATGGCTACGAGGAGCTGGTGCTGGGCGGGCGTGAGGTTGTGCGCGCGGGTTTGGCGCTCGCTCCAGCGGAGGAATCGGCGCAGGCTGGTCCGAACTCGAACAGTCGCAGGTAATCGGTATCGGAGGGCTGGCGGCGCATGTCGTGTGGCGATAGTGTGGCGCGAGGCATAGGCGGCGACCCCGGAAGTCCACAACCCCGAGAGCCTTGAGTAGCGCCAGGCAAACGTCCGCGTCGGGATCTGCGAGCTCCGGCTTGCGCTCGGGGAGCGCATTGCTTGAGGCGCACCGGTTCTTGCGTCGCGGCCCGACTAACGCGGAGGGTTGGAGCCAGTTGGTCGCGAAGGACCGGGCTTGGGAGCGTTCGTATCGGGGACGCTGGGCGCACGACAAGGTGGTGCGCTCGACGCATGGCGTGAACTGCACGGGGTCGTGTTCGTGGCAGGTGTTCGTGAAGGACGGGTTGATCACGTGGGAGTCCCAGGCGACTGACTATCCGTCGATCGGGGCCGGAGACGCCGGAGTACGAGCCGCGTGGTTGTCCGCGTGGGGCGTCGTTCTCGTGGTACACGTACTCGCCGCTGCGGCTGCGCTACCCGTACGTGCGCGGGAGTCTGATCGAGATGTTCCGCGAGGCGCGGGCGCGGCTGGGCGATCCGGTGGAGGCGTGGGCTGAGATCGTCGATGACCCGGAGCGCTCGCGGCGGTACAAGCGCGAGCGGGGAAAGGGTGGGTTCGTCCGCTCCTCCTGGGATGAGGTGACGGAGTTGATCGCGGCGGCGCACGTGCACACGATCAAGCGGTACGGGCCTGATCGGGTGGTGGGGTTCTCGCCGATCCCGGCGATGTCGATGGCCTCCTACGCGGCGGGAACCCGGTTCCTGTCGTTGATCGGCGGGGTGATCCTGTCGTTCTATGACTGGTACGCGGACCTGCCGCCGGCGTCGCCGCAGGCGTTCGGCGATCAGACCGACGTGCCGGAGTCCGGTGATTGGTGGAACGCGAGCTATCTGCTGATCTGGGGTACGAACCTGCCGACGACCCGGACGCCGGATGCGCATTTCATGGTCGAGGCGCGCTATCGCGGCCAGAAGGTCGTGGTCGTCTCACCGGACTACGCGGAGCACACGAAGTTCGCCGATCACTGGCTCGCGGCGGAGCCGGGATCCGATGGTGCGTTGGCGATGGCGATGGGTCACGTGATCCTGAAGGAGTTCTACGTCGATCGCGAGACGCCGTATTTCCGCGACTACGCGCGCAGGTTCACCGACCTGCCGCTGCTCGTGACGTTGCGCGAGCGCGAGGACGGCTACGTCGCCGACCGGCTGCTGCGCGCCTCGATCTCGGTGGCGCTCCCGCCGACGCTCGAGCATGCGGACTGGAAGACGGTGGTCCTCGACCAGGCGACCGGCGAACCGGCGGTGCCGAATGGGTCGGTCGGGCATCGCTATGCCGCGTCTGACGAAGGAAGCTGGAACCTGCGGTTGGAGGGGATCGAGCCCGCCCTGACGCTGTTCGATCGCGCGGGAGAGCGTGTCGCGGTGGATCTTCCCCGGTTCGACGTCGGCGAGGGCGAGGGCGGCGGGATCGTGCGCCGCGGCGTGCCGGCAATCCGGATCGGCGGGCAGCTCGTGACGACGGTGCTTGATCTCGTCGCTGGCGCAGTACGGCGTTGGGCGCGCCGGGCTGCCGGGTGACTGGCCGACCGGATACGACGACGCCGAGCGTGCCGTGCACGCCGGCGTGGCAGGAGCAGATCACCGGCGTCGACGGGCGACTCGCGGCGCGGGTGGCGCGCGAGTTCGCGCGCAACGCGGAGGTGACGGAGGGGCGCTCGATGATCTGCATGGGCGCCGGCACGAATCATTGGTTCCATTCCGATCAGGTCTACCGGACGTTCCTGGCGCTGGTGATGTTGTGCGGCTGCGAGGGTCGCAACGGTGGCGGTTGGGCGCACTACGTCGGCCAGGAGAAGGTGCGCCCGTTGGCGGGCTTCCAGACGCTCGCGTTCGCGCTGGACTGGACGCGGCCGCCGCGCCATCAGTCGGGCACGCCGTTCTTCTATCTGGCGACCGACCAGTGGCGCTATGAGCGGATCCAGCCCGAGCATCTCGCCTCGCCACTCGGCCGGGGCCTCCTCGACGGCCGCCACATCGTCGATGTGAACGCGCTCGGCGCGCGGCTCGGGTGGTTGCCGTCGTTCCCGAGCTTCGATCGCAGCCCGCACGACATCGTGTCCGACGCCGAGAGCGAGGGGATCGCGCCGGCCGAGTACGTCGTGCGGGAGCTGCAGGCCGGGCGGCTGCGATTCGCGTGTGAGGACCCCGACGCGCCGCAGAATCATCCGAAGGTGATGACGGTGTGGCGCGCGAACCTGCTCGGCTCCTCGGGCAAGGGGCACGAGTACTTCCTCAAGCACCTGATCGGCACGACCGAGAGCGCGGCTCGGGCGGAGGAGTCCCCGCCCGAGCTGCGTCCCCGGGAGGTCGTCTGGCGCGAGCAGGCGCCGGAGGGGAAGCTCGATCTGATGACGACGATCGATTTCCGGATGACGTCGAACGCGCTGTTCTCTGACGTCGTGCTGCCGGCGGCGACCTGGTATGAGAAGTACGACCTGTCCTCGACGGATCTGCATCCGTTCGTGCACGCGTTCAACGAGGCGATCGCGCCGCCGTGGGAGGCGAAGTCCGACTGGGAGGCGTTTCATCGGATCGCGAAGCAGTTCTCGCGCCTGGCCGAGCGCCACCTCGGCGTCCGCAAGGACCTCGTCGCCGCGCCGCTGCAGCACGACACGCCGGATGAGATCGCCCAGCCGCTCGGAGAGGTGCGCGACTGGAAGGCCGGCGAGTGCGAGCCCGTCCCGGGCCGCACGATGCCGAAGCTGTTGGTGGTCGAGCGCGACTACCCGCACGTAGCGGAGCGGTGGGCGGCGCTCGGGCCGCTGCTGGAGGAGCTCGGAAGTCAGGTCAAGGGCGCCTCGTGGAAACCCTTGCGAGGAGATCGAGGAGCTGCGCGCGAAGAACGGCGCGGTGCGTGGCGGGGTCGCGGACGGGCGCCCGTCGCTGGAGCGCGTCGAGCATGCGTGCGAGGCGATCCTCGCGCTCGTCGGGCACGACGAACGGGCGGTTGGCGGTCGAGGGGTTCCGGTCGCTGGAGGCCCGCACCGGCGTCAAGCTGGCTGATCTCGCTTCGGCGCGTGAGGGCGATCGGATCGACGTTCAAGGACGCCCAGACGCAGCCGCGGATGGTGATCACCTCGCCGGAGTGGTCGGGGATCGAGTCGCACGGGCGGCGCTACTCGCCGTTCACGATCAACACCGAGCGCGAGAAGCCGTGGCACACGCTCTCGGGCCGCCAGCACTTCTATCTCGACCATCAGTGGATGCTCGAGCTCGGCGAGGGGCTGCCGGTGTTCCGCCCGCCGCTTCATCACCGCGCGATCTTCGGCGAGCAGGGCAACGCCGACGGCTCCGGCCGGGCGGAGCTGACCTTGCGGTATCTGACGCCGCATTCGAAGTGGTCGATCCATTCCGAGTACCAGGACAACCTCCACATGCTGACGCTGTTCCGCGGCGGCGGGATGCTGTGGATCAGCCGCGAGGACGCCGAGGCGCTCGAGATCCGCGACAACGACTGGGTCGAGGCGTACAACCGCAACGGCGTGATCGCCTGCCGCGCGCGGTCTCGCACCGAATTCCTCAGGGGACGTGCCTGATGTACCACGCCAAGGACCGGCACCTGAACGTGCCGCTGACCGAGCTTCACGGCAAGCGCGGCGGTACGGATAACTCGTTGACGCGGATCGTGATGAAGCCGACGCATTTCATCGGCGGCTACGCGCAGCTGAGCTTCGGCGTTCAACTACTACGGACCGACCGGCTCACAGCGCGACGAGGTGACCGTGCTGCGCAAGCGGGCGACTGAGGTCAGGTTCTGATGAAGATCCGCGCGCAGGTGGGGATGGTGATGGCGCTCGATAAGTGCATCGGCTGCCACACCTGCTCGGTGACGTGCAAGCAGGTGTGGACGAACCGGCCGGGCGCCGAGTACATGTGGTTCAACGACGTCGAGACCAAACCCGGACTCGGGTACCCGAAGCGGTGGGAGGACCAGGAGAAGTGGCGCGGCGGCTGGGAGCTCGATCGCAAGGGTCGGCTGCGGCTGAAGGCCGGCGGCCGGTTGAAGAAGCTCGCGCAGATCTTCTACAACCCCGAGCTGCCCGAGACTCGACGACTACTACGAGCCGTGGACGTATGACTACGAGAAGCTGATCACCTCACCGCTGTCAGAGCACGATCCGGTCGCGCGCGCCCGCTCGCAGATAACCGGCCGGGAGATGGACGCGATCCGCTGGGGCCCGAACTGGGACGACAACCTCGCCGGCACGTACGAGCGGATCGACCAGGACCCGCTGATGGTCGGGCTCCAGGAAAAGGTCAAGGCGACCTACGAGCAGGCGTTCCTGTTCTACCTGCCGCGGATCTGCGAGCACTGCCTGAATCCCTCGTGCGTCGCGTCGTGCCCGTCCGGGGCGATGTACAAGCGCGAGGAGGACGGGATCGTGCTCGTCGACCAGGCCAAGTGCCGCGGCTGGCGGTTCTGCGTCTCGGGCTGCCCGTACAAGAAGGTGTACTTCAACCACCGCACCGGCAAGGCGGAGAAGTGCACGCTCTGCTACCCGCGGATCGAGGCCGGCCTTCCCACGATCTGCTCGGAGACGTGTGTCGGGACGGATCCGCTATCTCGGGATCGTGCTCTACGACGCGGACCGCGTACACGCCGCCGCGTCGACGCCCGACCCGCAGCAACTGCTAGCGGCGCAGCACGACGTGTTCCTGGACCCGAACGACGATGCCGTTTGCGCCCAGGCCCACCGTGACGGGATCCCCGACGACTGGCTCGACGCCGCGCGACGCTCGCCGGTGTGGGCGCTCGCGCACCGTTACCGCGTCGCGCTGCCGCTGCACCCCGAGTACCGCACGCTGCCGATGGTGTGGTACGTCCCGCCGCTCTCACCGATAATCAACACGCTCGAGACCGACGGCTACGAAGCCGACCCCGACGACGTGTTCGGAGCGATCGACTCGATGCGAATTCCCGTCGAGTACCTCGCGAACCTACTCGCCGCCGGCGACAGCGAGGTGATCCGCGGGGTGCTGCGCCGTCTCGCCGCGATGCGCGGCCACATGCGCAAGCGCGAGGTGCTCGGCGAGCACGACGAGCAAATCGCCGCCGGCGCCGGGATGACCGTTGACGGACGTCGAGGACATGTATCGGCTGCTCGCGATCGGCAAGTACGAAGACCGCTACGTGATCCCCAAGGCGCACACCGAGCTCGCCGGCCGACTGCTCGAGCAACAGGGAACGTGCGGGCTCGACTTCGAAGGCGGCCCCGGGAACTGCGGGATGATCACCGACCCCACACCCGATTACGGCGAGTTCATGCTCACCGAAGAGCCCGTCGAGCTCGACATCATCAAGATCGCCCAAGACCGCAACAAGGACGCGCGTTGACGCGACGCGCCGTCCGTCGGCAGTCCGAGCGTGCGAGCGCCTACAAGCTCTGCTCCCTCGCGCTCCAATACCCAGACGCCGAGCTGGTCGCCGGTCGCGAGGAGCTCGCGGCCGAGGTGGCGGAGCTTCCGGCCGGGCGGGCGACGGATGCGATCGGACGGTTCTTCACGTGGTTCGCACAGACGCCCGCTCTCGAGCTCGCCCAGCACTACGTGCAGCACGTTCGATCTGCACAAACGCACCGGGCTGTATGTGACCTTCTACTCGCTCGGTGACCGCCGCGAGCGAGGGCTGGCGCTGCTGCGAATGAAGAAGCTCTACCGCGCCGCCGGTTTCGAGATCGAGGGCCACGAGCTGCCCGACTACCTGCCGCTGATGCTCGAGTTCGCCGCGGCCGCGCACCGCCGAGCACGGTGATCTCGTGCTGCGCGAGCACCGGCCGGCGCTCGAGGTCATCCGGCTCTCGCTCCACGAGCAAGAGAGTCCGTACGAGCACGTGCTCGACGCGGTCTGCGAGCTCGTCGGCGGGCTGTCCGCGAGCGAGCGGCTCAGCCTCGACCGGCTCCTTGCCCAAGGCCCTCCGCAGGAGCTCGTCGGGCTCGAGCCGTTCGCGCCACCGGAGGTCATGCCGAGCGTCGGGGCTCGCAGATGAGCACCGCCGACATCCTCCTGTGGGTCGTGATCCCGTACGTCGCGATCACGATCTTCGTCGCTCGGGCACGTGTGGCGCTACCGACACGACCAGTTCGGGTGGACGAGCCGATCCACGCAGCTGCTCGAACGTCCGCTACTGAAATGGGGCAGCCCGCTGTTTCACTACGGCGCGCTCGCCGCGATCGGCGGCCACGTGCTCGGCATCCTGATCCCGCAGGGCGCGACCAACGCGATCGGCATCGACGAGCACGCCTATCACCTGATCTCGGCGATCGCCGGCACGCTCGCCGGGATCGCTGCGCTGACGGGCCTGGCGATCCTCGTCTATCGCCGCGCGAGCGTCCGCCGTGTCGCGGTCACCACCTCCTACGTCGACCTGGCCGTCTACGCGCTGCTGTTCTTCGTCATCGCGCTGGGGTTGTTCGACACCCTGTCCCACAACGTGTTCGCCTCCGGCAACGGCTACAACTACCGCCACACCGTCGCGATCTGGTTCCGCGGCGTGTTCGCACTCCAGGATCACGCCCAGCTGATGGCCGGCGCCCCGCTCGTCTATCAGATCCACACCCTGTCGGCGTGGGCGATCCTCGCGCTGTGGCCGTTCAGCCGCCTAGTCCACGCCTGGAGCATCCCCTTCCAGTACATCGGCCGGCCGTACATCCTCTACCGCCGCCGCTACCAGACCGCCCGCTGATGGACCACCAGCCGGCAACGGACCGGCTCGAAGAGATCCTCGGCGCGATCCCGCCAGCCTCGGGCGCCGTCGTGATGGGAACCGGGATCGTCTCGATCGCGCTATCGCTCGACCGCCAGGAGACGCTGTCGCGGATCCTCCTAGCTGTTCGCTGCGGTGGCATGGCTCGCGCTTGGGCTGCTGCTCGCCGGTCGCGCGCTGCTCGACCGCGAGCGCGTCCGCCGAGAGGCGCGATCGCCAGCCGCGCTGGCCGGCGTCGCCGGCACCGCCGTGCTCGGCACCCGCCTCACCCTCCTAGGCTGGGACTGGGCCGGGATCGCGCTGCTCGTGATCGCCGCCGCCTTCTGGCTCGTGCTGCTCACACCCGGTGCTGACCCATTGGGTCACCCCGACCGTCGGCGTGTCACTCATACTGACCGTGTCCACCGAGTCGCTCGCCGTCCTGTCCGCCGGACTCGCCGCGAGCGAGCGCACGGTCTGGCTGCTCGACGCGGCGCTCGCACCGTTCCTGCTCGGCATCGCCTTCTACGTGTTCGTGATCTGCCGGTTCGACTTCCGTCAGCTAGCGGTCGGCCGTGGCGACCACTGGATCACCGGCGGCGCACTGGCGATCTCGACGCTCGCCGCCGGCCGCATCACGCTCGCCGCCAAGAGCCTCGCCGCGCTGGGCGCCATCGCAGGGACACTCAAAGTCGTCGCGGTCGTACTCTGGGCGCTCACGATCGCCTGGCTTCCAGTGCTGCTCGCCGCCGAGGCGCTGCGACCGCGGCTGCGCTACGACGTCCGGCGCTGGTCAACCGTGTTCCCCGTCGGCATGTACGCCGCCTGCAGCTTCGTCGTGGGCGTCGCCGCCACCGCGCCCGCGATCACCGACTTCGCGCGCGTATGGGTGTGGGTCGGCGTCGCCGTGTGGCTCATCACGTTTACGGGAATGACCCGCCGCGGCCTCCAGCTCGCCCGCGCCGAGCACTCGCCGGTCAGCGCGGGCCGCGTCGAGGAGCATGCGGCCAGTCAGTGACGGGTCACGTAGCCGCCTGGCCCTTGTGCACACCTCCGCGCCAGCCCTGCTTATCTGAACGATGGCGATTGTCAACCTCCTGGGGAGGGTTCTAGTTAGTGGTTGTTCTCCGTCGACGCCCCGCCTTATCTGGGTCCGCGACCCTGGCTGTTGGGTCGGTGACGAGATGGTTGATTGATCGTTCCGGAGGAGCGACTCCGGCCGCTCTGTCTCTCGTGGACCGCCACGTTGATGTCGTGGGAGCCGCGGGGCTTCCGGGAGCTGGCCGGAAGGGTGTGACACGCATCAGTGATGGATCGGCCTGACGGAGCAAGATCCGGCAGGTCGTGCTAGGCGTCGAGGGCTTCTAGGGCGGCGGGTCCGAGTTCGCGCGGGACGTCGTGAGCGTGGCGCGCGAATGCTTTCCCGCGGCTGGCCGGCGGGGACGCTGCCGACCCGGGCGCTCGCGTTCAACCGAAGCACGCGCGCGCCGTCGATCACGTACTTCTCCCTCAGCCCAAACGCAGCGACGACCTCCCCACCGCTGGGACCATCGCTCTTCAACCAAAGCAGCGACGACGGAGATGCCGGAACGGCCACGCGCGCTGCTGAAACCGGTCACATGGGGTCGCATCAAGCCTCGGCGGGCGAGTCGGCCCCGCCTCGGCGGGTGCGGAGTAGGCCTCAGCGTACGGAGAACGGAGCGCTGAAGGCCGTCGCTCGACCGGCGGTGTTGGACGCGGTCACCCCGCACTGCACCTTGTGATGGCGTAGCAGGCTGGTCACCTTCAACGTGCGGCTGTCGGCTCCGTGCTTAGTCTTGCCGTTGACTGTCCAGCGATACTGGTAGCGGTTCGGGTGATTCGACCACGTCCCTGCCGTGCACGTGAGCATCTTGCCGGCTCGGGTGACGCGTGGCTTGAGCACGTTGAACGGGCGCGTGACCGTGGCCGGAGGTGGCGGTGGAGTTGTGACGGCCGTGATCGGCAGCGATACGGACGGATACACCATCTGGGTGATCGAGCCGCTGATCACCTGGGTGGGGAAGGTAATCGCCTTCAGCCCGCCCGTGGCGGAGGTGAGCGGAATCCTGAACTCCCAGGCGTTGGGCGCGCGGGTGTCCCACGCTCCGGGCGGGGGGCCATTGACGTCGCGAATCGATCCGGTGCCGCCCAGCAGGGGCACGCCGAGCGTCTGTGGGCAGTCGATCGTGTCCGGCGTCTCGGTCCCGGCGGAGTTGTCCACCGTGAAGCATTGGATCGGGTCGTTAGCGCTGATCGCGGTCGAAACGCCGGACGGAAGCTGGATCTCGGGGAAGCTGAGCTCGGCACACGAGGCGTCGATCCCATTCAACACGACGTTGACGTAGAACACGTCCCCGGTGTTCGGCGGCTTGTCGGCATCGTACTGCGCTCCAGCGTACGCGCCGACGCCATTGACAACGTCGGATGTGTAGCAGTCATTGATCGATGTCTCCACGAGCGTCCCGAAGTGCCACCCAGTCGCGGCTGACGCCGACCCGATAGGAGCCGCCAACGCGGCGAAACTCGCGATCAACGCGATCGTGAGCACGCTGGCAATCCGTTGCATCGAATTCCTCCTTGCCTTGGCTGCGATCACCGCATGCGGTGCGCCCAAGAGCCCCGTTCAACCCAAAACCGTATTCCCGAGTCGGCCGCCCGTCGCGCAACATCGGCGGGCTGCACCGGTCCCAACGGCGGCCACGATAGCAACCCATTACCTGGTCAAACGTGTCACGCTACTGCAACGGCGCGAGGGTGACCCGCCGTCCTTAGCCACCTCGACGCTGAAGCGACGTGGCAGACCGAACTCGCGCGCCGCCCCGGAATCAGCCGCCAACCCATGCCCCGGACCCGCGGCGCTGTCGGCGCTCCGGCGAGCTGTCCCACCACCCGCCGATGCGACGGCCCTGGGTGGACCGCCCCCCGTTCGGTTCGGACGACACGTCTTGCCTTTGTCGTTGATGTTTCTATCAGCAGGCCCGCTCCGTGACCACGGGCGGAGAGGCCGGGGGCTGAACGTTCCTTTGACCGCGTCGATGGCGGCCTGAGCCGACCCAGTGGTGATGGCCAGCGCGTCATCGGGCGGGACCAGGTCGTTGGGAGTGAGCTTGATGCCAGCGGTCGAGACGCGATCGGTTGTGAGTTGGGTGTGCTGGCGTTCGAAGTCGGCTGGGGGGAGATAGCCGAGGGTGAGCCGGCGGCGCGGGTTGTGCCAGCGCTCGGTGTACTCCAAGACAGACTGCCCTTGCCTCGGCGCGGGTCGGCCAGGAGCGGCGGTAGATCCGCTCCCTCTTCAGCGCTAGCGGCGTATTCGCCAGCGGCGCCGCGGGAGCCCGTACCAGGCGAACGAGCCCGACCTCGTCGGCTACGAACATCCGCTCGTCGCCCGCCAGCTTGCCGTTTGCGCAGCGTCCGCGCCGGCGGTTCAGGGCATCGAGCTGCAGGCGATGCCGTCGTGGTTGCGGTCGAGGCCGGCGACATCGTTGCTGGCCGTGCCGCCATGCTGCACGAACCACTGCTGCGCCGCCGCATGTGTGGGGAAGTCCGAGCAATTCACTTCCGAAACGGCGAGCAAGCCGGCGGCGTCGGCCCGGGTCGCTCGAGCTCGGAGGCGAGCAGTTCGAGCCGCTGCTCAGCGAGCGTTGCGTTGTCCAGCGCCCACGCGCCCGGATACGGGCGAGGATCTGCGAGCGGTCGCGCTCGGGCAACAGATCAGTGACATTCCTCTCCTTGCAGCGGTGACACCGGTGCCGCACGGCGTGCTCGCGAACACGAACGTGATCCCGCGGCACAACGCCTTGCCCGCCATCGAACGCGAACCGGATCGCCTGCTTGGGATCCGGGCCGCGGTCGACCAGATCGGCGAGCAGCATCCCGACCAGCGGAGCGTTCTCCGCGCGCCCTTCCCACAGCCCGATCGGGATCTTCACGCCGTAGGCGAGATCCCGAGCGCGACAACGTGCTCAGACCAGGGCAAAGCCGGGCCGAGCCGCCGCCTAGTCACCTCCGATCATCCACGGAGCCGCGGAAATCCATGAGCGTTAGACACCGAGGCGAATCGGCCTCGAGAACCGCGTCGGATGTCAGGCAGCCAGACCCAATCTGGTTGCGCTGCGACCCGGCGCAGCGTGCGAGTCATGCTCGGTCCCCGCTCTTTGCCGTCCGTGTAGCCCGGCCCCACGACGTTCACGGGAGAAACCGCGCGATAGGTCCGGCACGCTGGCGCTACGGGCGTTTCTGTTCGCCTTCTTGACCTTTGGACGGGGACTATGTCACTGCGACGGCGAACGCCGCCGTTCCAAACTGCGGCAGCCGGGTCCGCGCGCTGAGATTCAATAGGATGACGGCCATGCCGTTCGAGACGTTTACCCGCCAGCGCCGCGTTGGACGCCAGCCGTTCGTGACTATTCAGAAGAAGGGCGTCATCTCCATCAACAGGGCCGCGTTCGACGCGCTCGACAGTCCCGAGTCCGTGGAGTTGCTTTACGACAGAGACGCCTCCCTGGTCGCCTTGCGCAAGGTCGACAGCTCCGTCGATCACGGCTATCAGGTTCGCGCTCCCGTCCAGGGTCACGCGACTTGGGTGATCTCCGGCGCCGCCTTCGTCAGCTACTACGAAATAGACACCTCCACGTCGGTCAGACGCCCTGCTCATATGGATGGCGACCTGCTGGTCGTCAACCTGAACGAGCCAGGGGTCGATCCCCAAGGCGAGCAGACCGATTTGGACGTCTAAGCTAAGTTTAGTTGCGCCCACACGCTTTCAGCAGGAGCCGAAGGGGCGGGAGGACCGCCACTCAAAGTTCCACGAGGCTCCGGACAACCTCGTGGGCGGCCAGGAGCCGCTAAGGCGCCGGTCGGCACGGATGGCGGCGTGGAGCTCCTCCTCCCGTCCTCTTCACTGAGTCAGTCGTCGACGCGCTCATCCTGTTCGCGGTCCCCGCCTGCCGGTTGTGACCGGCAGGCGGGAGCTTGCATCCCGCTCAAGTCGAGCGGTCGGCGCGGGGGGCACCGGGGCACTCGTTCGGTCGGTGTCCGGCGGAGAGGTGGGTGCCAGCACCAGCAGCCGCTCGGCGAACGCGCGCGAGTATCTCCGGGCAGCGGTCGCGTGGATGACCAGTCGGTAGCTGCCGGCCGCAAATCAGCGCTGGGCGAGCGTCACCACGTGCCGCCCGGCGCGCCGGGTGACCACGAGGCCACTGGTCCTGCGCCAATACCGCTGCGTGAGCACCTGCAGGGTGACGTGTACCTTGGCCACGCGGTTGAGCGAGAAGCTGAGTTTCACGCTCTGCAGGCGGCAGCGGTTGAGGTCATCGGGTCGCCGTCGAAGCGCGAGCACTCGGCCAACGCTGGCCGGGAGAGCGAGACGCGCGTCAGCCTCAGCGATTGACCACTAACTTGGGCGCGTGCGACTTCGGGGTAGGCGTAGGGAAGGAGTAAGGGAAGGAGTTGCCGTCCGCGTCGGGGTAGGAGGCGTCGGGCTGACGCCCGCGCTGGTGGCTGTCAGCGTGACCGTCGCCGTCCCATCGTCGGAGGGCACGACAGAGTCGCCGTCTGCGCTCCGTTCGCGGTCGGCGCGAACGCCACCGTGACGGTGCAGCTGCCGTTCCCCGGGACGGTCTGCCCCGGGCAGTAGTCCTGACCGGAGACGAGGGAGAGCTCAGACGCGTTCGCACCACCGAGAGCGGCCTGATTGATGGTGAGGCAGGCCGCCCGAGTTGGAGATGGTGATGGTCTCGCTCTGCGACTGACCGGGGGTGACCACCCCGAAGTCCTGCGAGCTCGACGTGCGATGGTCCTCAGTGGGTAAGTGATGACCGAGCCGTCGCTGTCATAGCCGCCCAGTCCGGAACTGAGAGAAGTCATGCTGGACGCCAGATAGCTGCTGCCGCCACCACCAACGCCAGCGCTGCCCGACGCCGTGGCGGCGTCACCGGCGGCGCCGCCGCCACGCCGACGGCAAACTGGCTAGAAGCCCAGAAAAAAGGGCGCCTGTTCTCCCCATGGCAGCTATGCGTTGCGAACGGATTCTCGGCTCAAAGCCTCCTCTCGTCGTAAGCGGTTTGCGGCGATCACTGCCTCCTGACGCGAGCGCACGCAGAGCTTGCGTAGGACGCTTTTGATGTGGCTGTATACGGTCAATGGTGAGAGCACGAGTTGTTCGGCGATGCGTTGGGTGGTGGCTCCCTCGCCGAGCATTTCGACGATTTCCCATTCACGCGTCGTCAGTCGGCTGCGTAACGGCCGCCACCCCGAGTCGGGGATCTCTCGCAACGCGTCGAGTACCCGGGACATCAATCGTTGCGAGACGATCACCTCGCCGTCGGCTGCTCGGAGGACCAACTCTGCCAGGTCCTCGGGGTCGATGTCCTTGCCGATATGGCCGACCGCTCCTGCGCGCAGGGCAGCGATCGCGGTCCGGTCATCGTCGACGGAGACCGTCAGCACTCGGGTGTCGGGGACCGCCAGCAGCAGTCCGCGAACGAGCTCGAGCCCGCCGCTGGGCGGCAGAGCCGTGTCGACGACCGCGACGCTCGGACGGTAGTACCGCGCGAGTTCCAGCGCCTCACGGCTGTTCGGGGCGGTGTGGACGACGGCGATCCGTTCGCTGTCGCGGAGCGCGAACCGGATCATGCTGCGCGCGAGGCCATCGGAGTCCGCGATCAGTACTCGCAGGCGTTCGTCGCGGACGGCGGCGGGTTGGGTCCGCTCCAACGCCGCCGCCAACTGCGATCCGTTCTGTGGGCCGGTCATCGCTGACTCTCCCCGGCTCCGGTGAGCGCGACCGCGCGGGAGCGGGCCATCTCGGCGATCTGCCGCTCCTCGGACGCCTGCGCTCGCGCGTAGGCCCGCAGCGCGCCACGATGGTCGTCTTGGCGCTCGAGCAGGACGCCAAGGTTGAATGCTGCGGTTGGATCGCCACGCTCCACGGCGCGGCGGTAGGCATCGAGCCGCCCCGGAGAGATCGCCATCCTGCTCGAGCAGCATCCCGAGATTGGATGCGGCCCCAGGATCACCGCGCTGATCGGCACGGTGGTATGCAGCGGCCGCGCCTTCGAGGTCGCCGCGTTCGGCGAGTAACCCGCCGAGGTTGAACGCGCCGGTCGCGTCGTCCCGCGCATCCGCGCGGCGGTACGCGGCCTCCGCCGCCGGCAAGTCCCCGTCGCGCTCCAGGAGCACTCCGAGATTCGACGCGGCTGCTGCGTCACCTCGCTCATCGGCTCGGCGGTAAGCGGCCTTCGCCTCCGCCACGTCGCCCTGCTCTAAGAGCAGCAGCGCGAGGTTTGCCGCCGCGCCGGCGTCGCCGAGCTGGTCAGCGCGGCTATAGGCGGCCATCGCCCCGTCGACGTCCCCGCGTTCCGACAGCAATCCGGCCAGGTTAAACGCACCGTTGGCATTGCCACGCGCGTCGGAACGGCGGTACGCCGCCTCGGCGCCCGCGATGTCGCCGCGCCGCTCGAGCAGCACGCCGAGGTTGGACGCGGCTACGGGATCACCGCGCTGATCGGCGTAGCGGTAGGCAACCTCCGCTGCCGCGACGTCACCGCGCTCCTCCAAGCGGAGACCCAGCCCCGTGGCATGGCCCGGCCCCGCCGACTCGCTACCAGCAACGCCGTTGGACTCGCCCGCGACATTCGACTCGGCCGCGACATTCGACTCGGCCGCGACATTCGACTCGGCCGCGGGCCGAGCCAGCTCGGTTCCTGCCTCGACTCCGCCGACCGCGACCGGCGCCGTCTCGACGTCCGATGGTTCCAGCGCGGCGATCATCAACCGGCGCCGACGACGATCGATGAGCCATGCGCCGCCGGCGAACGCCGCCAGGCCGACCACTCCGGCCAGCACGAGCAGCTCCGGCCATGAAGGCCCGCCAGGCCGGTTCGTCCCACTCCCTGGCCGGTTCGTCCGGCCGGCCGGCGTCGTAGCGGCCGCGGGGGATCGAACGACGTGCGGTGTGGACGGGTGCGACGTCCTCGGACGTAGCCTTTGCCCGGGGCGCGAGTGCGTCCTCGAGCGCGAGTGCGTCCTCGAGCGCGATTGCGTCCTCGGGCGCACGGCTGCGGTCGGGCGTGAACGCGCCGTGAAGCCCCGGGCGTGCCGCTGGCTGGTCGCGATGCGCGGCAGTTCCCCGAACGTCCGCGGACCGGCGATCCCGTCGACCTGCAGGCCGTGGGCCGCCTGGAAGCGGGTTACCGCCCGCTCCGTCCGCGGTCCGTATCGACCGTCGATCGGTCCTGGCGAGTACCCGTCACGGCGCAGCCGACGCTGCAACGCGCGGACCTCGCCAGCCCCGGCGCCTGCGTAACCCGCTCCCGGGGACAGCACGTTCGATCGCGCACGCAAGGCCGCGAACGTGACCGGACCGGCGATACCGTCGACGCGCAAGCCGTGAGCGCTCTGGAACAGGTCCACCGCCCACTCGGTCCGCGGGCCATAGCGCCCGTCGATCGGACCGGGCGAATAGCCGGCGCCGTCCAGGCGACGCTGCAGCGCGCGGACACGCACCGCGTCCGTACCGCCCGCATAGCCGCTCCCGTACGCCAACACCACCAGGTCCGACAGACGCACGTTCGGCGTTGACGAGTTCGTCGCGTGTGCTCCCCGAGCCGACGTTGCCAGGGCACGAGCCGGCACGGCAGCCAACACAAGCACGCCCGCCGCCAACAATATGACTGCGTATTTAGTGGCCGAGACTGCACTGGGCAGGAGCCGCCGCTCGAGTCGCAACCGACCGTCGAACCGACGTCGCTCCCCAGCGCCGTGGACAGATCCGCCACGTCGCCGAGTCTCCGCCAACGCCCGAATAGAGCGTGACATGAGATCGTTCTCCTATTCGTTGCTAGACAGAGATGCACCCGGGCAAATCCGCCCGGCTGCCACTACCTGGAGACCGACCTCGGTCCTAGCCAGGCCGCTCTAGCAACAGGAGAAACGGCTCAGGCGCCCGCGACAACGCAAACGACCGCAGCGTGAAGGTCACGCTGGGCGCGTTCACGAACGCCTGCGAAGCGAGCGCCCCAGCGCCGGCAAACCCGCCAGCGCCGCCACCAGAGGCACCATCGCCACCATTTCCAGGCCCGGCTCCCACAGAAACCGGTCCCGCGGGACCGTTAGGCGCAGGACTAGGCATGCGCGCCGGTCCGTGAAGTCCGCGTGAAGCCGGAGAGCTGACACCCAGCCCGGCCACGAACGTCGAATAAAGCCTTGCTCCGCTCGCCCACAACTCCGCCCGGCCAACACTTGCCGGCGCCGAGTGATACCCGACCGGCGCGACCGCCCGAGGAGCCATCGGGACCGTCACCCCGAGACTCATCGCCACCGGAAGCGGGACGGACCCGCTTGCTCGGGAAGCCGCCGCACTCGTCCCCGGAGCCACCGCATCAAACGTCGTCATACCAGACGACGGCACGCCCAGAGGCGATCCCGCGGGAGTCACGATCGTGCCCACGCCACCCTCACCGACCGACCCCACCGATACCGGCGCCAACATCGCGCCCGCGATCGGCACCCCGACCCCGCTGACGGCGGCCAGAACCCGAGACACCGGAGCTATCGACCTTGCGACCGGCGCCGCCGCGCTCAACACCGACGCGACCAGCGGACTGACCGCCCCCGTCACCGGAGCCGCCGCGCTCAACACCGACGCGACCAGCGGAGCTGACCGCCCGCGTCACCGGAGCCGCCGCGCTCAACACCGACGCGACCAGCGGAGCGACCGCCCGCGTCACCGGAGCGACCACGCTCACCACCGGGGCCACTGCGTTCAACACCGGGGCCACTGCGTTCAACACCGGAGCGACCGCCTGCGTCACCGGAGCGACCACGCTCACCACCGGGGCCACTGCGTTCAACACCGGAGCGACCGCCTGCGTCACCGGAGCCGCCGCGCTCACCACCGACGCCACCGCCGGGGACACCGCAGTCAGCACCGGCGCGACCGCCTGGCTCACCGGAGCCGCCGCGCTCAACACCGACGCCACCGCCGGGGACACCGCAGTCAGCACCGGCGCCACCACCGGGCTCACCGGAGCCGCCGCGCTCAACACCGACGCCACCGCCGGGGACACCGCAGTCAGCACCGGCGCCACCACCGGGCTCACCGGAGCCGCCGCGCTCAACACCGACGCCACCGCCGGGGACACCGCAGTCAGCACCGGCGCCACCACCGGGCTCACCGGAGCCGCCGCGCTCAACACCGACGCCACCGCCGGGCTCACCGGAGCCGCCGCGCTCAACACCGACGCCGGCGCCACCGCCTGAGTGACGGACGGACTTGCCTTCACGCTTGCAGCCACATTACTGACCGTGCTCGACACCGGCGCCGCCACGGCCGCAGTGCTCACCGGCTTCGCGACCGCGCTCACCGCACTCGACACGGGTGCCGCCACGACCGCAGTACTCACCGGCCTCGTGACCGCGCTCACCGCACTCGACACCGGCGCCGCCACGGCCGCAGTGCTCACCGGCTTCGCGACCGCGCCCACCGCACTCGACACCGGCGCCGCCACGGCCGCAGTGCTCACCGGCTTCGCGACCGCGCCCACCGCACTCGACACCGGCGCCGCCACGGCCGCAGTGCTCACCGGCTTCGCGACCGCGCCCACCGCACTCGACACCGGCGCCGCCACGGCCGCAGTGCTCACCGGCTTCGCGACCGCGCCCACCGCACTCGACACCGGCGCCGCCACGGCCGCAGTGCTCACCGGCTTCGCGACCGCGCCCACCGCACTCGACACCGGTGCCGCTACCGCCGTACTGCTCGCCAGCTTGGCCGCCGACAAGGACGCAGTCGATGTCGTCGCAGGAGCCGAAGGCGGCGCCACCGGCTTACCCGCCGAGACCGATGTAGTAGAAGCTTCCGCTGGGATACTCGCCGTACTCACCGGCGCGGTCGGCAAAGACGCCGCAGTAGAAGCTGCCGCCGGAGCCGAAGACGATGCCACCGGCTTCGCCACCGAAGCCGCCACAGTAGAAGCTGCCGCCGGAGCCGAAGACGATGCCACCGGCTTCGCCACCGAAGCCGCCACAGTAGAAGCCGCCGCCGGAGCCGAAGACGATGCCACCGGCTTCGCCACCGAAGCCGCCACAGTAGAAGCCGCCGCCGGAGCCGAAGACGATGCCACCGGCTTCGCCACCGAAGCCGCCACAGTAGAAGCCGCCGCCGGAGCCGAAGACGACGCCACCGGCGCGGTGATCGGCGCGGGAGCGGCACTCGTTACTGCAGATGCCACCGTGGACGGCGTGGCCGGTGCCGTCGAAGATGCGGAAGTCGTCGCGGTAGGAGTGGTACTCGCTGCCGGCGCCGATGTACCGGATGCCGGAGCCGTCGTGCTGGCCACCGCGGTTGCCGCCGGTGCGACGGCCGCGGAGGTGGTAGCCACCGCAGCCCCAGAGACGGAAGACAGGAGGCCTCCCGCGGACGCAGCCGAGATCGGGCTGACAACCGCCGCGATGCTGAGCACCAGGACTAATGCGCAGATCCTGATGTGCAGGCGTCGCATTGCTTACCGAACCGCGCCGTCGCCTATGCGGACCGTCATCGTCGGCGATCCACATTCGCTCGCGCCCGAGGGCACCCCGAATACGTGGGCATTCGTTGCGTACATTCCCGGTATTTACTTATCCCGGTTCACGGACGCCCAAACGTAAGAAAATGTGTCTCGTTCGGGTCGTGCTCGTGTCGCAATTCCCGCCGCGGAAAATAGAACGTAATTGCAGGTAGATTGTCATATGCCGACTGCGCTGTCGCGACATCGGCAGCCCCTCCGGGCCGGCCAATGGCAAAATTGGTCGCCGGCCGACTCGATCAGACGCGTCTTTGAGCGCGCGGCCTGCGCAGTAGACGCGCACATTCCCGGCGCTTGGCACCGCTGGGTCACGACATGACAGCGCTGATCCTTGCTCCGCCCGCGGCCATGTCTCGTCCCGCTCGGCCTGGCAGTGACGAGATTTCACGGACGGCTGGCCACGCCTCCGGCAGTGCGCGACAAAGGCACGCCGGTGGATGTCTTCGGACCGTGCCACCCGAGGCGACGCGCCGGATGCACTTACGCTGCTGCAACCCCTAACAGCCAAGCCTGTCCTGTTCGTCGCCAACGTCGACGAAGGCGGCAATGAGTTCCCGCCGGCAATCCTCGGGTTACGCCCGGTCGCAGGGGCCGACACGATCGCCATTTCGGCGCGTCTGGAGGCCGAGCTAGGAGTTCGATTTCGAGGACGCGGCCGCGATGCGGGCGGATCTCGGCCTAACTGATTCGGGGCTCGACGTGGCGGTGCAAGGAGCGGTCGGGCTGCTCCACCTGATCGCTTTTCACCGCCGACGAGGCCAAGCCCGCCCAGTCCTGGTACCTCCGCCAGGGCTTCCCGGTCTGGCACGCCAACACCTTTGGCGCATGGTCGTGGCTCGGGGCGTACCGCAGCACGCCGCGCAGCGCGCCGGCCGCATCGCGGATAGGGATGATCACCCGTCCGCGATCACAGCCGCATCCCAGCTCAAGCAGAGTCGCGCGCGACCACACGCGTGTCTGCTCTGCCCCGCAGCACACCCGGCGGCCACACCAGTCCAGCCAGAACGTTGGCGCGCCGCAGCCAGCTCCTCCTCACTGATCGCCAGCTCACATGATGTCGGTGCGCCCGGCTCGGTGGTGATCGGACCGATCGTTGCGGGGCGCTGCGCCCGCGGGAGGGAGAGGGTGCCTAGACCGCGCCAGCGCGCTTCGGCGGACGAGCGCGGCGGGTGGTCAGACCGTGCACGATCATCACGTCGATCGCCTCCCGCGGCTCGCGGCCGCGCGCGAGCGCTGCGTCATACGCTCCGCCCGCGGCGCCGCACCCCCAGCAGTGCCACGCACACGCCTCGACGTGCACCGAGCAGGACGGGTCGCGGTCGCCGTGCGCATGCGCGCCCGGGTCCGCAAAGCACCCCACCGGCGCCTCCCGGCTAGCCTCGGCTAGCCCACGCCGGCAGCTCGATCCCAGCGCCGTGTAAAAGCCACGCACATCCGCGCCGAGCAACGTGCCGCTCCCGCCGCCCGCTCCACGTCCGGCTCCACATCCTGCGCCTTGCAGCCGACATCGATGCGCGCCGCCAAGATCACGCGGAGCTCACCCGGATAGGAAGACCGCCAACTGATTGTTGCTCGCGACCCCGCAGCGAGGTTCTCGAGCAGCTCCTACCGGAGGCGCTGGTGGAGCGCCTCGATGCGCGGCGTGTGGGGTGATCACCTCCCGAACCGCCACCTGCCGTATGGCAGGACCACGGACGATCTCGACCGCCGAACCGTCGGCGCCGACGCGTTGCGTGCCGCGACGGACGCCACGGGCGGATCGACAAGGCGCGACAGGACCGCAGGTCGCCGGTCGGTGGCCGTCGGTCTGGATGGATCGGGGTCGGCTGGGCGTGCTGCGAGGGTGGGGCTCGGCGGGGGAGTCGATCGAGATCGCCGCGTCGTGCGGCAGCTGTTTTGTCGGTATGTGGGACGTTGGTTCGTCGGTGATGAGCGTTGACGTGTTGAGCGGGGCTGTCACGACTCGCCGGTTGTGTGATGGTCGCGGGCGAACGTTCTCGGGTCTCGAGGTGATGGGTTCGGATGCTCTCGATGTCGACTTATCTGTGTTACCGGGATCGGGTGCGAGGTGTGCGCTAGTTGACCGGGCGTTCGGAGGGTGTCGCGACATGTCGCGATACCAGGTTTCAAGCATGTTTGCAATGCATTGGATTACAAAAAAAACCGCAAATTCCGAGTTAAAATCTCGCTCGAGGCTTGCTGCGAGACTGGTTACTCACTAGGTTCGCTGGTGCCGGTGGGGGCCATCGGTTGTTTCATTCTCCCTCGAGAACCAGGTGGGATCGGGAGCAACTTGCAATGCGCGCGAATCATTCACCGCTTCAGTTTGCCGGTCTGATAGCGACGGCCAGCGTGTTGGCCTGTGGCGTCTGCGCGAATGCGGCACTGGCCCGGACGATGCCCTCCACGACCGCGTCGAACGGAGCTTCGGCGTCTGCGGTGCTGGTCGGTAGCAGCTCCGCGCCGGAGACCCGAACGCGGACGGCGGTCGATTCAAATCGGACTTCCCGGGCGCTGTTGAGTTCGCCAAGTGCCGCTCCGGCAGGCTCGGCGACCGGGGGGCAGCACCTCGTGCCGGTCACCTCCCCCGCGGCGCCGGCGACGCCCGCGTCGCCACCGCCGGCCGGGCCGTCCTCACGCGTTGACATCGCGGGCACCCCGCTCGTCGGCGCCGGGCGCCCGGCCCGCGCGCCCACCGGCGCCAACGTCCCCCCGGCGACGATCACGACGACCGCCCCGACGGATCCCTCACCCGCCGCCTCGGCTGCAGGGACCCCGAGGGCGATTCAACTCTCCGCGCCGCCGGCTCCCGCCTCGCGGCCTGCAGCGACGCAGCCAGACGCGGCAGCACCCGCGACGAGCGGGCCGGCCGCGACACACCCCGTCGCGACGGCGCCCTCCGGGACACGCCCGCCCGCGACACCGGCCGTCGCGACAGAACCTGTCGCGACAGAACCTGTCGCGGCAGAACCTGTCGCGGCAGAACCTGTCGCGACGCAGTCGCCCAAGGGTCAGTCGGGTCCGCTGTCTCCGGGCAGCCGAACGCGGAGGCTGCACCAATCGCAGACGTTGGTGACGCAGCGGCTGCGGGCCGAAAAGGCCCAAGCCGCATGGCTCGTCACGCCGTCCGACTCGCCGCTTTCGCGTGCGCCTGGTCACCCCTCGCGGGGGCTGGCCCGAGGACCGCTCGGACCGGCGATGGGATCGCCGCGGGCGCTCGCTGGCGGCACTGAGTTCGAGCGTGGATCGGTGAGCGGGGGTGCGGCGCCACGCCGCCCCGAGCGGGCGCAGAGGCCGCCGTCGGTCGCCCCCCTGCGGGCCGCCGCGCCTGCGCCGATTCCGCAGGCGCGTCATCGGTGCCGCCGGTTCAGACGCGGCTGCCGGTCGGTGGCGCGGCCGCGGCTGGCGGCGGTGGTGTCGGCTCGGTCGCATCGTCCGTCGTGGCTGCGTTCGAGGCGCTCGCTGTCGCGCTCGCGACGATCCTGCTGGTGCGCTTCTCTCTCGATCGTGCGATGTGGCGGTCGACGTTGCTCGCGTCGCGACTCGAGCATCCGGGCTGATCATCGCGTGTGATCGCCGACGACGGGCCGCCTGCCGAGGCGCTCGTCGCGTCACGCCGGGGGGAGTTGCCCCGCGTGGCTCCGTCCAATCAATGCTCCGGTCACGAGTCGCGTTCCGGGGCTGCGACGTCAACGAGGACTCAGTAACGATGCAAGTCGTACGGGGCGGTCCCCGCCTCCTGAACAAGCCAAGAACTGCAGCGTGGCGGACGCTCGCGATCAGCGTGCTCGCTCTGGCGTTCCCGGCGACGGCGGTCGCCGCGGGGAGTGGTCGTGCGCAGCCGGCGAGGTCTGCGTCGACCCGGGCCAGCGGGGCGGTCACATCGCGCGCCGCTCACGTCCGTCTCAGCCACTCAGTGCTGGCGTTAGGGAGCGGATACAACCGCCCCGGCGGTTCCCGGCTCGTGCGGGTCGTGCAGCGTGATCTCGAGGCGGGGGGCTATCCGCCCGGGCGGGTGGACGGTCTCTACGGACCGCGTACGCGACACGCGGTGGTTGTGTTCCAAGCGGCGCACGGCCTGCAGGTGGACGGCGTCGTGGGTCCGCGCACGTGGGCGGCGCTTAGCGAGCCCGTCATGATCCTGGCGCCGGGGGCGGGCGATCAAGCCGGCGGTCAGGACGTTGTCCGTTCGCTGCAACGGCGCCTGGCGTCTGCGGGCAGTTCGCCGGGTCCGATCGACGGCCGCTATGGCGTGCTGACCGAGGGAGCGGTCAGGGTGTTCCAACGCGCGCATGGCTTGCCGATCACCGGGATCGCCGGCCCGCGCACGCTCGCGCTTCTCGCCACGCCCGAGCCATCCGTACGCCGGTCGAGCCCGCTCCCGCGCGAGCCCGCGCGATCGGCGGGACGATCGAACCGCAGCTCGCGGCCGACGGTTTCCACCGTGCCCCCTTCGCGTCGGCAGCGTCCGGTGAGTGCCGGCCGCAAGGTGCCCCGAGGATCGGCCCACCGGCCGCATTCGGGAAGCTGGCCGTGGATGATCATCCTGGGCGGTCTCGCGCTCGCGCTGGCCTTGGTACTCGTCGCTCGGTTGCTCATCGCCTCCCTCCGGGACTCGCGCTCGCGCGGCGAGGGCCGGTCCGTCGTCGCGGACAGGCCCGCCGGCGATGCGAAATCGACGCCGGTCGAGCAGACGGGGCTCACGACGACGAACGGCGATCACCAAGCCGTCACCCGAACGAACGGGACCCAGATTCACACCAACGGGCATCGCGCCATTGCCAGTGCGGCTGGGAATGGCAACGGCGCACACAGCCTGCTGTCTCCGGGACAAACGGACGAATTCCCCGAGACAGCCCAAACCGCCGGCGCTTTGAACCTCGGTCAGCCACTCGCTGGCCAAGGGGGCATGGTTCAAGCGCACGCGGCCAATGGTCACGCCGATCAGCGTGACCATCGAACAGCCGCCTCGAACCTCGGCCGATTGCTCGAAGAGCAAGGGGCGCTGGCCGAGGCCGAGGCGGCTTACCGTCGCGCTGACGAGCTCGGCGACAGCGCTGGCGCTTTCCACCTCGGGCTGCTGCTCGAGGGCCAAGGGGGCATGGTTGAAGCGCAAGCGGCCTATCGTCGCGCCGATCAGCGTGGTCACGGCACCGCCGCCTCGAACCTCGGTCGATTGCTCGAACAGCAAGGGGCGCTGGCCGAGGCCGAGGCGGCGTACCGCCGCGCCGATGAGCGTCGCGATGGCGACGGCGCGTTCCGCCTCGGGGCGCTGCTCAGGCGCCAAGGGGCACTCGATCAGGCCGCAGCCGCGTACGGTCGCGCGTCCGATCGCGGCCACACTGCCGCCGCGGTAGAGCTCGGCGTGCTGCTCGCCGAACACGGCGCGCTGGCCGACGCCGAGGCCGCGTTCAGGCGCGCGGACGCACGCGGCGACGCGGACGCCGCGTTCAACCTCGGCGTAGTGCTCGAAGAGCAAGGAGCGCTAGCCGAGGCCGGGGCGGCATACCGCCGGGCCGATGAGCGTGGCGATGCCGACGGAGCGTTCCGGCTCGGGATGCTACTCACCGAGCAACAGGCACTCAATGACGCCGCGGCCGCATACCGTCGCGCGTCCGATCGCGGCCACAACGCCGCCGCAATAGAACTCGGCGTGCTGCTCGCAGACCACGGCGCGCTGGCCGACGCCGAGGCCGCGTTCAGGAACGCCGACGAACGCGGCGACGCGTGCGCGGCGTTCAACCTCGGCGTCGTGCTCGAACAGCAAGGCGCGCTAGCCGAAGCCGAAACGGCCTACCACCGCGCCCGGCAGCGCGGCGACAGCGAAATCGCGAACATGGCCCACGCCGCGCTCCACTCCCTCGGCCAACAGACATACAAGACCAAAACCGACCATCGCGCGAGAGCGCACAACGCCTAAATCGACGACCGCGCATCGCGCCACCCGTAACACCGGCCAGCGGCCCGCCCTGCCGGCGCCAATCGAGCCCGCCACAGCCATCGCCGCGAACACAAGACACCACAACACGCCCGCGACCCAGCCCACCGGACGCCAGCCCCGGACCGACCAGCCCACCCGCAAGTCAATCACCCCCCGAGCCCGGATCGAACCGAACGTCCCCGACAATGGGTCCACGAGTACTCGCTCGGAGACCCACGGGAGTCGCCCCGGCGACGAGGGTGACGACAGATGAGCGACGGGCAGGGACATCGCCGAGACGGCGCTCGACCATGTCGCGACGCCGTCGCGACCGTCGAACGCGCCGACGCGACCGTGACGCGTCGCGTCGCGTCGGTCGAACGGATGGTCAAACGCGGGCAGCTCGAGCGTGGACCGTCGAACGCTCCGGCGACGGTCTCGAAGCGGTCGTTGGTAGCCGCTCTCGAGCAACGCCGCCGGGACGTCGGCCATCTGGCGCGGGCAGCGGAGATTGAGCAATCCGGATCAGGGGCCGAGTTGTCCGCCCAAGATTCGCCGCAGGACCCGCGGTCGGCGCTGCGCGAGGTGCTGGTTCCCGTCCTCGCGCCTTTGCTCGATGAGTTCGTGGCCGTACGAAGCCGGGCCGCGGTCCTCCAGAGCCAGCTCGACAGCATCAAGGCTCGCGCCGAGCAGCAGCGCAAGCGCGACGAGCTGATGTTCGCCCTCGCCACGAGCGGCTGGTGGGGCCGGAGAAAAACTCGCAGAGCCGTGCTTCGGCACTACCCAGGTGCTGCGGAGCCGTGGCGCTTCCCCGTCGTTCTGATCCAGCCGCATGGCGCGCCTCAACCGAGTGGATCGCGAGTGGCCCCGCTGACAGCCGCGTGCGAGGCCTTTAGCGACGTGTCGCGCGTCGACGTGTCGCGTCGCGACCGGTCACGTGTGGGCACCCCCGGCAGCGAGAGCTGCTCGCGCGGGACATCGTCGTCATCGCCGGCGGCGGCGCGGCGTCCCGTCTTCCGCCAGTGACCGATAATCTAGCGCGGCGCGTAAGCGGCGGCATCTTTGTGTTGAACGGCGAGGACCTCGTCGCGATGCACGAGCAGCCGTATGACTCTGAGGATCTCCTGCAGACCCTGTTGGCGAAGTACCCAGAGCTGATCGCCGGCGATGACGACGTAACCGGAATGGCTCGGCGCTGGCTTGTAGTCAAGCGCGAGGGTCGGCGTTCCGGGCGGCGACACCGGCGGTAGCCGCTGGTCTCTCGATCACCTCTTCATCGACCAAGGCGCCGTCCCGGTGCTGGTCGAGGTCAAGCGCAGCGACAACAACAGGATTCGCCGCGAGGTCGTGGGACAGATGCTCGACTATGCGGCGAACGGCGTTGTCTACTGGCCGGCTCAGAGGCTCTGCGCCCTGGTTTCGGCGGGAAGCACGTTCCGGGGGGATCTCGCACGAGTGCTTTCGTCCTCCGACCATCGTCCCGCCTGGCTATCGGATTGGCGACCAAGCGCAACTGTGCGACTGCGCGGTTGCGGCCGCCGTCGAGCACATGGCCTTTGCGAGGTGAAGCAAGGACCGATATGCGACTGCGTGTCCGACGTCTAGATCCGGCGAGAGTTCAGCTGACGCAGAAGCAGTCCGCTCCCGCCTAGAGTGCTGCCCGGCTCCTGTACTGCTGAACGGAACGACAGCACACTCGGTACGGACGTCGACTCCCCGTCAGACCGGACTGTCGCCTGCGGGCACGCTCCCTCGAGCAATGCGATTACGCCTTGCCGCCGCACCGGAGTCAACACTAAGAGCCTTGTCGATCGACTCTCAGAGCCTTGTCGATCGAGACTAGACGGATAGCCTGCCGCGTTCGCTGGCGTCCACCCTGGCCCTCCGGGCGTTGAAGTCAACGACGCAGGGCTCCGCTCCCTCGCTGCGCTCAGTCGCACCAGACGCGCGACCATGGCCTGGCGTGAAAACCAGCGGACCAAGAACGTGAGGTGTTGTGACCGCGAGGTGTTGCCGCGCACGTAACGGAGATGGAAGCCAAGGAAGTCAAACCCCTCGCCCCCTTCTCGTAGGTGCACGATCCTCGTCTTGGCTTGCTTTAGTTCCAAGCCGAGCCCCGCCAGGATCATCGAGAGTGCCGTGAGGGCGTCCTCGGCTTCCTGTTCGGTGCGGCACATCACGAGCAGATCGTCCGCGTAGCGGCACAGAACCCCGGTGCCGCGCCTGGCCCGTCGCCGGTCGAGCCGGTGTAGGTAGACGTTGCACAGGACGGGTGAGATCACCCCGCCCTGCGGGGTGCCGGTCCCACTGCGTTTGACCGCCCCGTTCTCCAAGACCCAGCGCGCAGCATTGCGCGTCGCGTCGACGACGTGCTCGACGACGAGACGCCAGGGTGGTGTGCCTCGACTCAGGCTGGCGCGGCGGGAGTCGCGGCTGATCCTCGCCTGAGGATCGGACGCACCTGGTGCTCCGACCGGCAATTTGCGATACAACGGATGAGCCCGGGCGCAAGCATGGGGCGTGACGCCCTCGGTGGGTCAGCCGATGGACGTTGAGTTGAGAACTCGATGTCCTTTCGGACAGCTGTCGTGTGTTCCATCCTGATTCTGGGCCGCAGTCTCCGCCGGTTTCCTACTTCGTCGGATGATCCATGCCTGCAGGCGGTACCTCACCGCGGCCCAAGGGCTAGCTTCGCGCACCGAGCCGCTCTGGGTCGGATTGGTGGCGGTTTCCGGATGCGAGCAACCGCTGATCGGGAAGTCCTCAGCGCACCCAGAGCTGGTCTGGCAGGAAGCCACGCGAGGCGCCGGCTTGGTAGTCGCCGACCCGCCTCGAGACGAAGATCGTGTACGTTGGGATTACGAGCGGCACCAGCGGCGCGTCGTCGGAGACGGTGCGGTCGGCTTGGCCCCAGAGTTGTGCGAGATCTGGCGAGTTTTCGGCCTCGGCGGCGAGTGCACTTCGCATCTGTGCGTCGAGGTTCGCATCGCAGAACTCGGCGACGTTGCCGTTCAGTGGCGAGTTGGGGATGAAGTATTTGCAGCCGAAGTAGATTTCGATCAGCTGCGATGGTGATGGGTAGGGGGCGTAGTTCACAAAGAGAAACGCTTGAGCTTTTGTCCGTGAATCAGCGATCCGGGCATATCCGGTCGGATCGGTGGACACATCGCGTACTCGTGCGGGGTATCCCAGCCCGTCCAGTAGGGTGACGAGGTAGCGCGCGGCGGCGCGCGGCGCCCCATAAGAAAGCCAGATCGTGATTGGCGTCCCCCGCGTGTGGGAGGCCGTGATCAGCCGTCGTGCGGCTGCGCGGTCGGGGGCGCGCCAAATGCCAGTCGGGGTCGGGTCGAGTGTGTAGGGGCAGTAGCGCTGATATCCGGTGAACCACGGCGTCAGCGCTTGGCACGTGGGTTGAGCGCCTCCGCCGACGATGCGGGCGACCTCGGCGCGGTCGACTGCGTAGTTGAGCGCTTGGCGGACCCGGATGTCGTTGAACGGGGCGACGCGCGTGTTGAGGATCAGTGAGTACTCGTACAGAGCTCCGACGGTGTGCAGCTGGCTTGCGAAGCGCGTTTGTACGTCACCGAGGAGGTCCGTGGGTGGGGGGTCCATCGCGACGTCGGCGCTGCCTTCCTCGACCGCGGTGACCTCAGCCGACGCGCTACTGGCGGTTCGCAGGATGATCTTGTCGGGGTAGCCGTCGGGTCTTGCCGCGCGCGACCATTCGTGGAAGTAGGGGTTACGGACTAGCGTGGTCTGTGCGTCCGTGATGCTCGCGATTTCGTACGGGCCAGTGGCTGGGATCGGGTGGTGCCCGATGTCGTGGTTGGGTATGTCGGCTGGCACCGCGTCGGCGTCTGCGAGCGTGAGCCGGTTGAGAAACTCGGGGTTGGGCGCGACGAGGTGAAAGGTGACGGTGTTCGCTTGCTCGTCGACGACGACGCCACGGGAGAGGTCACAGTGCGATGGGTTGGCCGCGCAGGCGGCGCCGCCGATCACATTCGCGAAATAGTCGCCGGTCAGGGGATTGGGGCCGAGCTTGAGGTCGCGCTCGAGCGCGCGGCGGAAGTCCTCGGGTCGCACTGGGGCGCCGTTGGAGTAGCGGATCCCGCGGCGCAGCTGGAAGGTATAGGTCTTGCCGCTGTCGGTCGGGGATGGCAGCCAGGCGGCCAGGTCGGGCACGACCTGCGTGGAGTTGCTGCCGCCCACCCGCCTGTATGCGGTCAGGCCGTCGTTGGCCCACCAAAGCAAGAAGTCCGCAGTGTCCGCAGTCGGATCGAGGTCGCCGGGCGGCGTGGTGGTGAGGACCGTCAGCGTGCCGCCGCGGTGACTGGTGGCCTCGGCTTGAGTACCAAGCCAAACGAGGCCGTCGGCGACCGCTATGCCGGCGGGGCGATTCCCGACCGCGATCGTGCGGCCGACCGTATTGGTGGCCGGATCGATTTGTGAGATCGTGCCGGCGTACTGGTTTGCGACCCACACGTCGCCACCGTCGACGGCGATCGCGGCGGGTCCTTCACCAACCTTGATTGTGGCGGCTACGGCGTTGGTTTGCGGATCAATCCGTGAGACGGTCCCGTCGAGGCTATTCGCCACCCACACCGAACCGTCGCCGACCGCGATCGCGTCCGCGCCCCTCCCGACGTTGATCACCTGACTGACCTGATTGCTTTGCGGGTCGACGCGGAGCACGCGCCCACCGACGGTATCGCTGACCCACACTCCGCGGAGGCCGGCCGCCACGCCCGTCGCGTTAGCACCGAGCGGAATCGTGTGGAGTACATGGCCGCTAACCGTGTCGAGCCGAGTCAGCGTCTGACTATTCGTGTTAGCGACCCACACCGAGCCTTCGCCGACTGCCACACCACTCGGATTGCTACCGACCGGGATCGTCTGTACGACCCGGTTGACGGCCGGGTCGATCCGGGAGACGGTCTGCCCCCAGTTATTTGCGACCCACACCATCCCGGCGCCCACGGCGATCCCGGTCGGCACTGAGCCGACCGGGATCGTGTCAACGGCGGCGCGCGTCGCCGTGTCGATCCGTGAGACGGTGCCGGCCTCGTAATTCGTGACCCACACCGCCCCGCCCCCCGCCGCGAGCATCGAAGGTGAAGACCCGAGCGGCACGGATGCGCGGATCCCGCCGTCGGCCGGGCTGATCGCACCAACCGAGTTCGCCGCGATCGTCGACCGCATCGGCTTCCCGCCAACGCCAGCCGCGATCAGCACCGCGGCGAGCACGCCGACCAGCAGCACCGAGGCCACGACCACCAGCCGTAACCGGCGTCGATCAGGTCGCGCTCCGGTCAGAGGCGGCACAGACGAGCCGCTGGTCGCTGCCGCGGCCACCGGCGTGCTGGCAGGTAGATCGAGCGAGGAGTCGCGACCGAGGATGCCCAGTTCGAGTTCCTGCAGTCTCGGACCGGGATCGAGCCCGAGTTCCTCAGCGAGCGTGCGGCGACACTCCTGGTAGATGTCAAGCGCCTCAGCCTGCCGGCCGCAGCGGTACAGGGCCAGCATCAGCTGCGCCCGCGGCCGCTCCCGTAGCGGGTTGCGCTCGACCGCGGCCGCGAGCTCTCCGACCAACTCACGGTGTGCACCCAGCGCCAGATCCGCCTCGAACCGCTCCTCCAGGGCCGCAAGCCGAGACTCCTCCAACTCCGTGATCGCCGGCTGGGCGAACGGCTCGTAGCTGAAATCCGCGAGCGGCGCCCCGCGCCAGACGGCCAGCGCCGATCGCAGAGTGCTCGCGGCGTTGTTCGCGTCGCCCGCCGCCAGCTGCTCCCGCCCGCGCTCGACCAAACCGCGGAAGCGATCAACATCAAGCTCGCCGGGCTCGACGCGAAGCATGTAACCCCGCCCTCGCGTGGCCAGCGTTCCATCTGCCTGCGGCTCGCCGTCCACCGCAAGCGCCCGCCGCAACCGCGACACCTTCCCATGCAACGTGTTCAACGCCGACGGCGGCGGCCGCGCTCCCCACAACCCATCGATCAGCACATCCGCCGAGACCACCTGGTTGGCATGCAGAAGCAAGAGCGCCAGCAGAACCCGCTGCCGATCGCCGCCTAGCGCGACATCCCTGCCCTCGCGAGAAACCTCAAGCGGCCCAAGGATCCGATAGTCCAACTGCTGCCCCCGATCTCAGTCGAGCCTACCACCCCATCGCGACGGCCGCAAACCAGGCTATGAGCCGCCCCGCAAGGGCTGGTCAGCGCTCTGCAACCGACTTGCAAGCGGCCACGATCAGCATCGGCGCCCGATCTCGAGCAGTCGATCGAACCGACAAGGCAGCAACTGGCGCTATCGATGCGGCCGCCGCCCGGGCCGTCCTACCCATCGCACCTCAGCGCCTTTCACCGGTCCGCCGCTCGTAGCCCGTAGCTCCGCCAGCCACACACGGCCTAGCTCACACAAATGGAGCCCAAATGCCACGCAACAGTTCGTCCTCATGCCGCACAAGAGCCCGCCTGCGACGGTCCGGACTGCTCGTAATCGTCTCCGTCGCGGCGAGTGTTCTCGCCGCGTCGACCATCCCATCCCAGGTCGTCGCGTCCGGAGGCCGGTCGGGATCATCCAGCCCCTCAAGCCGAGCGTCCGCGCCGCGATCGCCGAAGCGCCACGAGCGCCGGCACATGACCGGCATCACGTCACCGCCCGCCGCGCAACGACGCGCCGCGACCCGCACAAACCTGCACTCATTGACCCCGCAGCAGCAGGCGCAGCTCGAGTCATACCAACAAGCGGCCGCGCAAATGTTCGGGATCACGCCAGGCGCCCTCGCGGGCCCCGCCGGCGGCCCGCTCACGCTTCCCGAGATCCAGGCGAACGCGGCCGAGTTATTCAGGACCCTGCAATGAACAGCGCACCCGGACCTCCGTCGACCATGAAGGTGCAGTTGGTGTGGGGGATTGTCGATCTCCCGTGCCTGATCTGAGATCTGGCCTGATGACGTAACGCAAATGCCGTATTGACACGTTTGTGGCCCCTGCTACGGTGCTCGGCTCGCGCCAAGGCCGGGGTTTCGGGCGGCGCGATAAGGGGGCCCCAGCATTGGATGTTGAGGCGCCACAGCGATCTGGAGTCTCTGACTGGAGGATGCAATGAAGCGCGCAAGAGCTGCCGCGGTAATGGCTGGGTTTGCCGCGGTGTTGGTGTTGGCGGCTGTGGCCTCGGCCTCGAGTGCGGCCGGGGGGAACATCCGGGTCTTCGTGGCCGGGACGGGCAACGTTCGCCAGAACGTTTTGGTGGCCGGCGCGATCGGCGACAGCGGGACCGCTACGTCGGTTGACGCCAACGGGAAGCCCGATCCGAACGGGAACTTCGAGGCGCTCAAGCTGCAGAATGGTTCGCTCCTCGTCGACGCGACGAGCTTCAACGCCGCCGGGAATAGCGCTCGGCCGGTCGTGGCCTCCGCGAAGACGTGTTCGTTCGCCGTTTCCTGGAGCGGCACAGCGTCGATCGTTAGCGGCACCGGCCTCTATGACGGAGTGACCGGAACGCTGAAGCTGCACGGAACGTTCGCCGCTATCTCGGCCCGCTTCAAGACTGGTTCGCATAAGGGCCAGTGCCAGATGGGTCAGAACGCCGCTCCGAAGGCGGCCTTCGTCTCGGTGACAGGCGCGGGCAAGGTCAGCTGAGACTGTTCGCGGTCCAGCGGACGGTTCGACTGAACCGGTCGCCGGCGCGTTTTCCCCGCCCCGAGTTCGGACCGGCGTGGTATCACTTCCCCGTCCGGTCCGAACTCGATCCTGCCCGGGGTTCACGACTGCGAACTACCGAAACACCGCGCCCAGGCAGCCTGCCTCTCGACAGCGGCGAGGGCACGACGAAGAGACCAGCCCCACACCCACTTGCCGGCTGTGTGGTGCACGGCGCTTGCGATCCCCCCTTCGGCCCACGGCGGGGTCCGCGGTGTAGAACGATCTCCACCTTGCTCCCCGTCGCGGGGGGTGGCCCGCAGTTCCCGGTGCTACCAGGCTCAAACACGCCGGAGTCGATCACGGTCGCCTTGACCAATCCTCGACGCGGATCTCACCGGCGGTCAGGATGATCGTGAGATCAAACCGGCTGTCGGTATGCCGGACGCAGTTGGAGGCGAGCTCGGAGACCATCAGTCCGACCGTCTCGAGCGTCTCGGCGGGCGCGCCCCGCAACGCCTCGGTCGCGAATCGCCTCGCCAGCGTGACCGACTCGGGTGCGTGCTCGAAGGTGCGGGTCTGCTGCATAGGAGTCCCCGTCAATCGCAGTGTGACGACTCGCTGGCAGGCAACGCGGCACCGGAACTCGACCGCCAGGCTCCCACACCCCCACCCCTCCCTCGGGAATGCGGAAGTGCGGATCGCGATGCCGCCGGTGAGCAACGGCGGACGCGTGCCCGTACCGGCGGCGCGCTACCGCTCGCTGGCGACGGAGCAGCCCCGTCGCCGAACACTGCGCGACGAATGACATCGCCGCAGAGACGCGGCTTCCTCACCCGAGAGGTCCGACCTGCAGCCTCGGTCGTGCACCCACTCCGCGCGGGACGCAGGGACACGCCGCGCCCGCTTTACCTCTGCGACCGGGAGCCACGATCGCCGCTGGGTCTCGTGCCCGCTTCGGACGACGAGCACTCGTCTCGTCGTCGGGCGCGAGACCGCTGCGTCGCCGGGGCCGTGCGAGAGTCGGTGCAGCTCGAAGTCGGTGTCGGGGTGGAGCGGCGTTGCTTCCAGAGGCAAAGCATCAGCCGCGGCCGAGCGATCCAGTGCTTGCCCAGCTTCGCGCGGATGACCGGGAGCAAGCGGCGCCGCACACACATCGCGCGCCGCGGGCGGAGCATGGGAGCAACAGTCAGGGGTTGCCATGCCGCACCGATGCAATCTGGAAAGCAGGCGTCCGCCGGCTCGACACGGGACGTGTGGTTCGCCACGAAGGCAGTCGCTCCGAAGCCAACCTGCCACGCAAGTGCGAAGGCGACGCAGGGCCGCTATATCGCGTCGGTCAGGCCCTGGATTTGAGCGGATAGCGCTCGGGGTGCTCGATGGAATCGATGGCCAGATCGACGTCGAGGTCGGGCCAACGGAGGTGTCCAGGCGCCGGCCGCTCGAGGCGCAAGATTGCCTCCACTGAGGCGCGCTTGAACCACGGGAAATCTTCGAATGGGAGAAACAGCTCGCGTCCGTCGAGCAGCAGCCAGAAGCCGTGCTTGGAAATGTTTGTGACTTCAAGTGTCGAAGTGCTTGTGCCAGGCATCTCGAATCTCCTGCTCGTGATCCACGACCAACTTTAGGGCGCGGCTCAAGTCCTGATCGCTCAGTTCGTAGTTCCGCGCGAGCTCGATCTGCGGCTCAATCCAGAACTTGGCCTCGCCATCAGGCGACTGGACGTGGATGTGGAGCCGCTCTTCCTCGCGTGAAAAGAAGAATCGGAACGGGCCGTCGCGGAAGATAGTCGGACTCATGCGGCTACGACGATGCCAGGCAGTCCGGATGGGCCGCCAGCGCTTGGGGATGGAGGCCCGCCCGCTCACCCGACCCGAGCGGCCCAACCGAACCGGTGCTGTCGGGTGAACCGTCCGATCTCGGGCGAACTGGCGGTGCTCGCCCCGCGTCTGCGGTCGCGCCTGGTCAAGGGCGTCTCCGAAGGCGCCGCGGGGATCGACCTGGGAAGGCCTGCGAAGCGTCCGATTCTGCCCGCGGCTCGCCCCTCGGCCAGCTCTCCCCCGCCACGACCTGGGCGGAGCATCGCGCGGGCGGGCGGGCAGTCAAGGGAGCCCCGCCAGGGGCGCGCGAAGCGCGGGCCGAAGGCCCGACCTTGACGGCCCGTTCGCACGCGCCACAATTGCGCCCGGTCGTGGCAGGGGGAGCCTCGAACGGCGGGCGGGGGTCGGCCGCATCGGTTCGGGAGCCGCGGCCAGCGCCGCCGGGCAGGCTCGGCCGACGGGCACACCGGACCCGGTGCTCGTCGTCTCCTAGCGGCGCCGACGGCAGTACGCAATGCGCGTCAACCGCGCCGTCAGCCCCGAGTGCCATGCAGCCAACTGGGAATCGTCCTCGGGCCGATCCGGACGATGTCGCCGAACACCGTGAGTAGGGTGTCCGGCATTTGCATCGCGTTTTTGGGCTTCCGGATCGCCACCCCGCTCACCGACGCGGTGATCTGTGAAAGGTCCATGTCTGCAGGGATTGCGTAGGGCAGGCGTCAAAGATGTCCGGAGTTGTCCGGGGACGCCTTGCGATATGTCCCGAGATGCGGTTGACCTGTTCGGGCTGGTGGCGCACGGTGCTCGCGATGGCGGTGACGGGCCGCTGATCCAGGATGTGTGGTGCTCACTGAGCGGCGGTGCGGGTCGACTCGCGATGAGGACATGAGCGCCGGGCAGGGTGGCCGAATTGCTACGCCCTGGCGGGCTCCAATGGGGCTGCTCATCCCTCCCCCACCCGCTCCACCGAGCCGAGGCGGACGCTTACGACTGCGGCGGCCTGGCGATGGTCGCTCCCGCCCCGAACTCAGTCCCACGGCCGGCCGTTGACCCGGATTGGCCCAGACAACTTGCCGCATCTCGAGGCTTCAGCACTCAGTGCGTGGAGTGTGTCGCTGGATCGGGCAGCAGCAGCTGGCGGGGACTGAGGTGTGCGGGCCGGACACCGGCGAAGATCACCAGGACGTCAGGCGGGCGGGCACGCCGAGTAACAGACCAAGGCGCGGCCACCGGCGGTACGAAGGCGGCTAGTACCTGAAGGACAGCGAACCGGTTTGGGCGCTAGAGGGATTGGCCCGCGATTTCGACGCAGTTCGGGTTGGAACCAGCTCAGCCGATCTTGGCTGAGCAGCCGCACGCCGCGGCGCCTTGTCAGCCGGCATACGCCGGCACCGCTGCATAGGCAGCGCGCCCTTGCCGCGGGCGTTTTCGTCAGACCCGCTATCGGCGACTGCCGCGATTCCGGTGCCCCGGACGGGCGGGACCGGGGTGACCGGGTTTGTCCCGAGAGCAGAAGCCTCGCGGCCGCCCTTTCGCCCATCGCGGTAGCCTCGCGGCCGCCCTTTCGCCCATCGCGGTAATCGCCCGCCTCGCGCGCCTGCGCCGCATCGCCGACGCCGAGCTCGAAGCGACCTTCGCGGAACACGGCCTCAACGGAGCAGACTTCGGCGCGCTCGTCACGCTGCGCCGTATCGATCAGCCAGGCGGGATCTCCCAGCGCCAGCTGATGCGCGAGCTCAACCTCAGCTCCGGCACCGTCAGCGTCCGGGTCGAACGCCTCAGCGACCGCGGACTGGTGACCCGCACCACCGACCCGACCGACCGTCGTAACACCCTCATCACGCTCACCGACGCGGGCCGCACGCTCTTCGAAGAGGTCACGCCCGCCCACATCGCCACTGAGAACCGGCTGCTCGCCGCACTCACCAGCGACCAACGAGACCAGCTCACCGAGCTCCTGCGGATCCTGCTCTTATCCCACGAAGGATCGACCAGCACCGGCACGTTCCCCCACCTCGGCCTCACGCTCGCGCCCGCGCACCTCACCCTGGAGATCCGCCGCAGCGTCGGCCTACCGGACATCGTCGGACTCCTCGTCAGGGGAGTGGAACCAGGCAGCCGCGCCGACGCCGCCGGGATTAAGACCGGCGACGTCCTCGTACGCGCCGCATACCGAGAACTACGCTCCATCAGCACGCTATACGCAGCCGCACGCGACGCCCAGGAGACCCAAACGCTCACCATCAAAGCCATCCGAAGCGCCAACACCAAAATCACAGCCCAGCTCGACCTCCACCCCCGCCCCACAGACCAACCAGCACCGGGAAGGACCAGCACCCCACCCAGCACCACCACGCACACCCTCTGACCCGCGCGCAATCGTCGCCGACCCAGCTGTGAGCGCTTCGGCTTGGGGGAGTGATCGGGTAGGCGAGAGGCGCCCGGTGTCGCGCAGCGTGGCCGACTGACTCCTGGTTCCTCTCGCCCCCCCATCGATCCGTGCATGCGGTTCTCCCGCACACGACTCGCCGACGTTGTTCACCGCCGGCATTCAGCGAGCCCGGTGCCGCGGCCGGAAGGCTCGCGGCGGGACGACGATTCCGTTGAGGTCGATCAGCCCGAGACGGTCCGGGGATTGGCGGGCAACGACCCACCAGCCGAACCGCCGGTCACGCTGTTGCCGGTTAGCGACAAAAATCGACGGCCGGTTGATGGCGCGGAGGGTGATCTTGTCGAAGAACTGGGCGGAGTTTCCGTATCGGAAGTAGCCCGCCCAGCCGTGCAGGAACCGGTTGAGGTCCTGAACGATCTCCTCGACGGGGAGCCGCAGCCGTTCACGCGCGGTGATCTCCCGAACGCGTTGGCGGGCGTGCTGCATGGCCTGGCGTGAAGGCCAGCGGACCAAGAACGTGAGGTGTTGTGACCGCGAGGTGTTGCCGCGCACGTAACAGAGATGGAAGCCAAGGAAGTCAAACCCCTCGCCCCCTTCTCGCGACGTCTGGTTGGTCAGGACAGAGATCTGAGCTGGTCTGCCATGCTGCCGGGCGGTGTCGGCGCCCGCCGCGGTCGCTGGCCCGACAGGGCGGATCCTCGCCCGCGGCGTATTCGCTCGGCGCTTAGGCCAACGCGAGGTGCGCGGCGATCGCTAGCACGACGACGCGTCCGCCGATCGCGAGTCCGCGCCGGATCGGCGGCGTGATCCACCGTCCGGCATGACCGGCGGTGACCGTCAGCACGACGTGCCAGCCCGCGGACGCCGCACCGACGCCGGCGGCAAACGCGGCGGCGGAGGCCGGCCCATCGAGCGTCAACCCGGCAGCGACCGCCGCGAACGACGCGATCGTGAGCGGGTTCGCCGCCGTGATCGCCAGGAAGCGCGCGTAGTGTGTCCGCGGCGCCCCGCTAGGGGCCACGGCCACGGGGGACGGGCCGCGCTCGCGGGCCAACGCAACCAGGCCGTGCAACGCCATGGCGGCGAGCACTAGCGCGCCCACGATCCGAATCTCCCCCTCGTAGCCTGCGAGCGCCGGACCGGCGACGCCGCCGGCCACAGCGGCGATCGCCGCGAAGCCGAAATCGACCGTCGCGACGCCCATCCCTGCGGCGACGCCGGCGCGTGGCCCGGCCGCCACCGCGGCCTCGACCAACAGCAGGCTGACGGCCCCCACCTGCATCGCGACAGCGAGCCCGGCGATCAATCCTGCGGTCAGAGCGGCGGTCGGGTCCATGCCGCATTATTTGACCGCCTGCGCTGCGGAATTCAATGTGCTCACATCAAGAACTGCGACAATCGCCGCAATGGACGCGATCGACAGTGAGATCGTCAGGCGGCTACGTGAGGACGCCAGGCTGTCATGGCGCGACCTGGGCGCCGCCGTCGGCCTGAGTGCCAACGCCGCCGCCGACCGCGTCCGGCGTCTGCGCCGGGCGGGCGTCATCACGGGCTTCGCGGCACTTATTGACCCAGCCGCCGGTGGTCGCACGCTGCAGGCGCTGGTGGGCATCCACCTCGCCCACGGAATCGACTCTGACAAGTTCGCCGTCGGAGTCGCCCGCCTCGAGCAGGTGATCGAGGTGCTGCACCTGACCGGCGCGCCGGATTACCAGCTCCGAGTGGCGTGCATCGACACCGCCGAGCTCGACGCGCTGCTGCGCACGCTGCGCCTGCGCCACGGTGTCGCCGACACCGACACGACGATCATTCTGCGCTCCGGCCCGGCATGGACGTAGAGTCGACGGGTAATCGTTCCGCCTCGACGGGCGTGAACATCGTGAGAATCCGATTTGATAGACGCAGCAGTCCGGATACGGCCACCCGCTGGCGCCGCGCCCGAGGCTAAGGTCGCGGCGAGGAAGTCACGCAGCGCGTCGATCCCGCTCTCGTCGGGAAGGATTTCCCTGCCGCGTGCCCGGCGGAGACGCAAACCCGATCGTGCAGGACGCCTAGCGGCCGCGCGCGACAGTAGACGATAGGACGACCAGGGACGGGTGTCCGACGCAGGTGCGGACGATCGCAATCCACTCAGCAGCCGAGCAACGGACGAGCCCTTCGACGACCCGGGAGCGGTGCCGCGTCGTCGGTTGCCCGCGACGCGGCGCGCCGCTAGTTCACGTCAGACGTTGTGCCCGGAGTAAACCCCGAGGCCTTTCGCCTCGAACAGATCGTTCATCGCACTCCGGCACGCCTCGCGGGTGTGCCTCATGATCTGGCCGACGAGGTTCCGGTTGTCGTCGAGAACCACGAGCACCCATTCGGCACCGCTCTGAATACGCAATTGGTCGATCCCGCCGGCCGCGCCGTGCGCCCCGGTTCCGGCGAAACCCAAAACCACCCGGCGCGAACCGCCATTTCCCGCTGGGAAAGGGGGGCAAGTCAAACGCCGGGAGTCATACTTTGCCGCGCGTAGCGGGACTCGGCCGCTCTGCTTCGAGGTGCCCGTGCTGTCACGGATGCAGGGCTGGGCGGTCGGCACGCTGATCGGTCGGATGCTGCTGCACGCCGATCCGAGTCATGCCTGCGGGATTGCCTCTCAAACGCGATAACACCCGTGCGGGCGGGAGTTTCGTGCTTCGCCGGGCAACGCCGGGGGGTTGCTGGGTCATCGTCCGGTGCGAGCGAGCACACCCAGTCTTGCGGCCGGCACTCGCGTGCGCCCGCGACTTGGGTTCGCCGGGCGCCGGCGCCGACGGTGGCGATGTGCCGGTAGGCTCACGGTCGGGGCCCAGGGGCTGTCCGGACGCTGTCGTCGGGCACCAGCAGGTCGCGGACCGCGTCTCGAACGACCTCGGCGAGCCGCTCCGGCGGTACGTCGCCGAAGATACCGCCGTAACCGCCGATTACGGCCATCACCGCGCCGATCGAGCAGGCCATCCGCACACGCTGCGCGAGCGGGAGATCGCCGCTGGCGAGGAGGCGAGTCAGACGCTGGTGCAGGTCCTCGTTCTCGGCTACGTGGCGCTCGTCGTGGTGCATTTGGTCAAGCGCGTTGTAGTTGCGCAGATGGAGCAGGATCAGGTCGCGGTTGCTGAGAAGCAGGTCGATGAAGCGATCGAGGACCGCTGGCCAGGCGTCGGCGCGCTGTTGGTCGCTGTCGAGGCTCTCGAGGTAATCGAGCGCCTTCCAGCCGAGCGCATGGAGGCGCAGGTGCAGCTCGAGGAGGATGTCTTCCTTGCGCTCGAAGTGGTAGTAGAGCGCGGCCTTGGTGACGTCGAGTCGTTCGGCGATCTCCCGCAGTGAGGTCTTGTCGTAGCCCTGCTCGTTGAACAGCTCGAGCGAGACGTCGAGGATGCGCTCGCGCATCGTCCCTCGGGGTCGTCGGCCTGGGGTGCGCTCCCGCGGCGGGACGCGAGGCGGGCGCCGTTCATCCCGTGTCGATCGTTCGGTTTGGGCCATGATCGTAGTTTACTTGACGGCCGGCTAGAAAACGCGCTACCGTGCAATCTTTCTAGCCGGTCGACAAGTAAGGAGTTGGTGTGGCGGACGCGTTGATGATCGAAGCTGAAGGCCTCACGAAGCGGTTTGGCTCGACCGTCGCGCTCGACGGGCTCGACCTCGGGGTGCCGGCTGGGGCGATCCTTGGCGTGCTCGGCCCGAACGGTGCCGGCAAGACGACGGCGGTTCGGATCCTCACGACGTTGTCGCTGCCAGACAGCGGCTCGGCGCGGGTCGCCGGCTTCGACGTGGTGAATGACGCGTCGAGCGTGCAGCGCAGCATCGGCGTCACCGCCCAGGACGCGACTCTCGATGAGGTCCTAAGCGGCCGCCAGAACCTCGTGATGATCGGACGCCTCAGCGGGCTGCGACGCGCCGAGGCGAGGGCGCGAGCCAGCGAGCTGCTCGAGCGCTTCGAACTCGCCGATGCCGCTGACCGGGCGCTCAAGGGCTACTCCGGCGGGATGCGCCGGCGCCTCGATCTCGCCGCCGGACTCGTGACGCGGCCACCGGTGCTGTTCCTCGACGAGCCGACAACCGGGCTTGACCCGACGAGCAGGGTGCGGATGTGGGGCGTGATCCGTGAGCTCGTCGCCGACGGCGTCACGCTGCTACTGACAACCCAGTACCTCGACGAGGCCGACGAGCTCGCCGACCGGATCGTGGTCGTCGATCATGGTCGCGTCATCGCCGGCGGCACAGCAGCCGAGCTCAAGGCGCAGACCGGCGGTGCGCGGCTCGAGGTCACGCTCAACGAGCCGGACCCCGACGCGTCTGCCGCTCTCGAGCGCTACGTCGCCGGCGAGATCACGATCAGCCACGACGGGCGCCGCCTGCGAGCCCCCGTACACAGTGCCACGGGGTTCGCAACGACCATCGTGCGTGCGCTCGACGCGGCGGGAATCTCCGTCGATGACATCGACGTCCACCAACCCTCACTCGACGACGTCTTCTTCGCCCTCACCGGCCACGCGACAGACGCGGACGCCGGCACCGACCCCGAACCGTCCGACTCAGCCCTGGAGATGGCACACCGATGACCGCCACGACGCTTGCCCCCAACGTCCCACTCGAGCGGTCCCCGCGATCGCCCGGCCTCGTGCGCCAGCTCCTCGACGTGGTCGTGCTCACCGGACGAAACCTCGTCCACATCGCCCGCGAGCCGCTCCAGCTCTCCGACGTCACGGTCCAACCGGTGCTGTTCACCCTGCTGTTCGTATACGTCTTCGGTTCCGGCGTCGTCCTGCCGCACGGCAGCTACACGGACTACGCGATCGCCGGCCTGCTCGCGCTCAACCTCACGACCTCGGCAATGGGAACCGCCGTCGGGCTCAGCGCCGACCTCGGCAGCGGCGTGATCGACCGCTTCAGGACGCTCCCCATGTGGCGCCCCGCGATGCTCGTCGGACGCTCGCTCGCGGATCTGCTCACAGCTGGGATCTGCACGGCGTTCGTCGTCGTAACCGGCCTGATCGTCGGCTGGCGACCGGAAGGCGACATCGGAGCGACGATCGCCGGGTTCGCGATCTTCCTCTTCTTCAGCTACGCCCTGTCGTGGACGTGTGCCTGCCTCGGGATGGTGAGCGGAAGCCCCGAGTCCGCGCAGAGCACGGGCCTCGTCATCTTCTTTCCGCTCGCGATCATCTCCAACGCGCTCGTTCCGACGCAGCACATGCCGGCGGTGCTACAGGCGATCGCCAACTGGAACCCCGTGAGCGCCGTCACCGCCGCGGCCCGCGAGCTATGGGGCAACCCCAACCCATCATCGACGATCCATGCCTGGCCGATGCAGCATCCCTTGCTCGCCGCGCTGCTGTGGTCGGTCGCGATCCTCGCGATCTTCGCGCCACTCGCGACACACCTCTACCGCCGTCGCACGATCGACTGAGCACACCTCACCCAACCCAAGCTCCGACGGAACAGCTCACGAAACGACTCTCAGGACTCGACCCCGCGCCCACTCCTCCAACCGCACAGCAACGAACGCTGCCGGAACCAGGGAGCCCATTAGAGACGCCATGCGGGACAAACGCTTGTGCCAGCACGAAGACAGGGCTCGCAACGCGCGATCGAAGAGACCCGTATTCGCCGGAAACGCGATGCACGGGCCATGCTCGTCTTGACCTGCGCCTTGTTCCAGGCCGCGCAATCCGCGTCGATTACTGGGTCGGTCGAGCGAGGCTGGCTCGCCGTGCGAACGCAGGTGATCCAAACTGGCTCTTCTGTATCCGCCGGCATTGGAGACGTGCGACGACGAGCACCTGTTGCTCATGCTCCTGGTGCCGAGCAGCAACGAGACCAGCGATCGGGCTGGTTACTGCTCGCGGAACGTCGGTGCGGCGCGCCCTTCCCCGTTCGACCTCATAGCGGACGGACCAGTGCTGCTGGCCGCGCGGGCGTGGCTTGCGCGGCGCGGACCGCCCGATACGGATATTGCCCGCGCCGCCAGCGCCGAGAAGACGGCGTCTCCTACTTTCGGCTGACCCCGATCCATCCCCGCAGCCGATGTGCGCGGCGCGAGTCACACTTACGGTGACAGGCATGGAAATAACTCATGCCAATCAAGCTGATCGCCGGACGGCGGTCGATATCGAGGGACTGACAAAGCGGTTCGGCGACCGGATCGCAGTTGACGATGTCAGCCTCACCGTGCCGCGCGGAGTCGCGTATGGGTTTCTCGGTCATAACGGCGCCGGCAAGACGACCCTGATCAGGATGCTGCTTGGGCTCACGCGAGCGAGCGCCGGGCGGGCCAGCGTGCTCGGGCTCCCCGTGCCGGCGCAGCGGGCGCGGGCGCTCGCGCGCGTCGGTGCGATCGTCGAGGAGCCGTCGTTTTACCCGCACCTCACCGGCTATGAGAACCTCAAGATCGCCGCGGCGGTCCGGGGGCCGGAGACGCGCAATCGGATCGGCGGCGTGCTCGAGCGCGTCGGGCTGGACAGGCGCTCCAGAGATCGCGTCGGGACGTACTCGCTCGGGATGCGCCAGCGGCTGGGCGTCGCGCGCTGCCTGCTGTCAGACCCCGAGCTGCTGATCCTCGATGAGCCGATGAACGGGCTCGATCCCGGCGGGATGCTTGACGTCCGCCGGATGATCCGCGCGCTGGTCGAGGACGAGGGCCGGACGGTGTTCGTCTCCTCCCATCTTCTCGACGAGGTCGAGAAGACGTGCGACGTGGCCGCGATCATCGACAGCGGACGGGTGATCGCGCAGGGGTCAATCGAGGAGCTCGTCGCCGACGAGGCCGGTGAGCTCGTGATCGAATGCGACGATGTCGACCGCGCGCTCGCGCTGCTCGCCGGCGACCCGGCCGTCCGCGAGCTCCGCGCCGAGCATGGCGCGGTGCGGATGAAGCTGCTCGCCCGCGACCAGGCGGGCGAGATCAACTCACGCCTCGTCGCCGCCGGCCTGGTGGTATCTCGGCTCGAGCCGGCGCGCCGGAGCCTCGAGGACCGGTTCCTGGAGATGACAACACGATTGGAGGTGGCCGCATGAAACTCGACCTGACGGTTGCCGGGCAGATGATCGGCGCGGACGTACTCCGCCTGCGCAAGAAGCGGGGCATGATCGCGCTCGCGCTGGCGGTGGTGTTGGTGCCGCTCATGATCGTGACCGGGTACGACGTCGTCAAGCACGCGTCCGACCCCGCCCACTATCCACCCGCAGGCGGCATGAACAACTACGGGCGGCTGCTCGACCTGCTCGGCGTGTTCATGGGCCCGGTCGCGGCGATCCTGATCGGCGCAGAAGCGGGCGCCGGCGACCTTGCGGCGGGCGTCTTCCGCGACAACGTGCTCACCGGCCGCTCGCGGACCGCGCTGTTCCTGGTTCGAATTCCGGCCGCGGTCGCGGTCACCCTGAGCGTCACGGCGATCGCGTTCGCGATCGGTCTCGCGACCACATTCGGTTTCGCCGACGGGCTGGCGACGCCGAGCCTGTCGGTGATCCTGGAGTCGGTGGCGTGGCTCGCGCTCGCGAACTCCGTCCTGTGCGTGATCGCGCTGGGTCTGGCGTCCCTGACCGGCTCACGGCCGGGGACGATCACCGCATTGATCGGGTGGGAGCTGGTGTTGAGCCCGTTGGTCGTTCAGGCGACATCGCTCGGCACGCTCAGGCGCGGCCTCCTCGACAGCGTGCTGATCTTCCTCAAGCCCGGCCCTCTGACCGGCCCGCCGGGGATACCGATGCCCGTCGCGGTGGCCGTCGTGGTGACGATCGGATGGCTGCTGGTCCTACCGGCACTCGGGGCGTGGCGGATGCACACCCGGGACGCCTGAGATCCGGGTTACTCTCAGCGCATGCGGCAGGTGTCCACAACGGTGGCGGCGGTACGCGACGCGATCCGCCGCCATCCTTGGTCGAGCGATTCGGTGCTGGCGCTGATCCTGACCGTGATCGCGGTGGGCTCGACGGTGGTCTCCCGCACCCGTTACGGCTTCGCCGTCCCGGTGCTCGCGGCCATCGTCACCCTGTTCACGACGGTCCCGATTGCGCTCCGCCGCTACCGGCCGCTCGGGGTGCTGGCGGTGACCGTCATTGCAGAGACCGCGCTGCTGATCTTCCGGCCCGGGGCCGGGGCACCGGTTGGCGTGATCGTTGCGCTCTACACGGTCGCTGCGTACTGCGACCGTTGGGTGTCGATCCGCGCCGCCGCGTTGGCTGCGCTGCCGATCACGGTCGCGGTGATCGTCAACGACGGGCCCCACACCGGGCAGGTGATCCCCGAGCTCGCGGTGTTCGCGATCGCGTGGGTGGTCGGCGATAACATCCGCACCCGCCGCGCGTATCTGGCCGAGCTCGAGGCGCGCGCGGCCCGGCTCGAACGCGAGCGCGAGGACAAGGCGGGCCGCGCCGTCATCGAGGAGCGGGCTCGGATCGCGCGCGAGCTGCACGACGTGATCGCCCACAACGTCAGCGTGATGGTCGTCCAGGCCGCCGCCGGCGAGGACGTGTTCGACGAGGACCCGGGCAAGGCACGCGAATCGCTGGCCGCGGTGGCGTCGACCGGACGCGCCGCGCTGACCGAGCTGCGCCGGCTGCTCGGCGTGATCCGGGCCGAAGACGATCGCGGCGCCCCGGCGTACGCGCCCCAGCCGGGGATCGAGCGGATCGACGAGCTCGTCGGACAGGTGCGTGAGACCGGGCTGCCCGTCGAGTTGTCGGTGCTCGGCGAGGCGCGCCCGCTGCCCGAAGGCGTGGGGCTGTGTGCCTATCGGATCGTCCAGGAGGCGCTGACGAACACGCTCAAGCACGCCGACGCCTCGGCCGCGCAGGTGCATCTGCGCTACGTCGCGGATGCGCTCGAGCTCCAGGTCCTTGACGACGGCCACGGCGCCACCCTGCTGAACGGTGAGACCGGTGGCCAGGGACTGATCGGGATGCGCGAGCGGGTCACGCTGTTCGGCGGCGAGCTGACGGCAGGGCGGCGGTCCGACCGGGGCTACGAGGTTCGCGCCCGGCTGCCGCTTGAGGAAACCAAGCCGTGAACATCAGGGTGCTGATCTGCGACGACCAGGCGCTCGTGCGCGCCGGGTTCCGGGCCATCCTCGGATCCAGACCCGAGATCGAGGTCGTCGGCGAAGCCGAGAACGGCGCCGAGGCGGTCGCGCTCGCCGAGCGTCGCCGGCCGGATGTGATCCTGATGGACATCCGCATGCCGGTGCTCGACGGCGTGGAGGCGACGCGCCGGCTGGTCGAGAAAGGCTCTCCCGCGCGCATCCTCGTGCTGACCACGTTCGACCTCGACGAGTATGTGCACGCCGCGATCCGCGCCGGCGCCAGCGGATTCCTGCTGAAGGACGTCACGCCGGCGAAGTTGGTCGAAGCGATCCGAATCGTCGCCGCTGGCGACGCGCTGCTCGCCCCGTCGGTGACGCGCCGCCTGCTCGAGCGGTTCGCCGCCACGCTGCCAGCCGGCGACCAATCGAGCGAGGTGCTCGGGCAGCTCACCGCGCGCGAGACCGAGGTGCTGCGGCTGCTCGCCGCCGGTCTTTCGAACGCAGAGATCGCATCGGAGCTCGTCGTCAGCGAGGCGACAGTCAAGACTCACATCTCGAGCCTGCTCCGCAAGCTCGGGCTTCGCGACCGCGTTCAGGCTGTGATCCTCGCCTACGAGACCGGTCTGGTCGGACTCGGCAAGGCGTAGGGCCAGAACCGTCATCACGCCGGTGCGAATGCCGCGTCAAAGACGATGGCTTCGGTGACGCGGACGCGGTCGATCTGCGGCCGCCATGACGTTCATAGAAATTCGCACCGAAGTGAGTATGGTCGCGTTTCGGGCTAAGGCTTGCCGGTGCCCCGCGGGCGCGAATGGACCGAATCGGGCTGCCTTCATAAGTCGCCCCGTTCACGACCTGGAGGTCGATCGTGCTGGGGGCGTTGATCGTGAGCCTGCAGGCTGCCGCAATCACGAGCCAGCAGCACTCCCTCGACGACCCCTGCCGAGGAACCGGAGACAACCAGCCGCGAGAGGCTAATGCTCGCGCAATAAGGCGGTTTCAGTGACCCCACTCGAATATCGCCTGCCAGGAGAAGCTGATGCCTGAGAGCACCCCACCCGTGGACCTTCTGACCGCGATGCGCGACCTGGGCATCCGCGATCCCCTCCCCGGGAACATCGACGCCCGAGCCCGTTTAGCGCTCGCTGCGCAGCTCGAGGGGGCGACACATCCACGCCCTGCTCGATGGCTGCCGCGAAGCCGGCCGGTGCGGCGGATCGTGCTCGTGCTGGCCGCGCTGCTGGCCACCGGCGCTGTGGCTGCGGCCGCCACGCTCGTCGTTCGCAGCATCAACCCTGCGAAAGTCGCCGAACAGAACGTGCAAGACGTACCGCTTCGGCTGTTCGAGCGCAACCCCGACGTGATCGGAGCGACGCCCGCGGCCAAGTGGAAACAGACCGCACCCGAATGACCAGGCGTCGCAGCAGGTGAACGCAGACCACCGGTGATGTCCACCAGTCCTGGCTCGGACATGATGTCCTCCAATCAATCGGGCCGGCAAACGGCGGCGCCCATCAACCCGGCCGCTTATATATGACGGCGCGAGCTTCCTACGTCACCGCAACGAGCGCCCACCGATAGAAAGGATGCAACCCTTCGACGCCTGATGCCGAAGTCTGCGGGCCGTGGCTGTCCGACAACGCGGCACGGTGGCTAGCGTCGGAGGAGGGTTCTCTGTCCGTTGTGTTGGGAGTGTCGCGATGACGGTCGGGGCGCGCGAACTTTGGCTACCCGGATCCTCCGATCCGTCGGTGGCGTCGGCTTGTCTGCGCTGTTGGTTTGCAGCCATGGCGAGATCGGATCGCCGTTCACACGCCGTTTGGCGGATCTGTTGAGTGCTGTGAACGCATGAGCCGTGATTAGGTGCCCCCCGGATGCGGGGGCGGGGGTCCTAGGCGTAGCTTGGTGGTCGGTCATTGTCAACACCCGATGAACGCCCGCCCCGAGCAGACGCAGCCTCCGCCAGCGCCGGCCGGTTTCAAAGCGGCGCCCGTCGCACGAACCAAGAACGAGCCTTGGCCGTAAGGACCAGCAAAGCCAAGACGACTGAGGGACAAACACGATGAGCTCATCCGATATCAAGATTCCCGCTGACCCGCTGTTGAACTGCCCGACCTGCGGTCTGCCTGCGGAGATCACCGACCGTTTCGTCCTCCACGGTGTCCCCACTCCGGTAGAGCACGTCAAGCTCGTCTGCGTCAGTGGCCACTGGTACACGCCCCCGGTCGAGCAGCTCGCCTGGGCCGAGTCCGACTGCGAGCCAGCGCGACACGAGGGTGCGCCCACGGCGGTCGGGAGCGATTGGCTGCGACGGTGACTTTCAGTGAACCGACGATTCCGAACTCAACCGCCCTCCGCGACGCTCAGGGTCGCCAAGCCAACAGATGATTAATCGATTCCTGCGCCGCCAGGAAGGGACCGGGACAACGATGCCCCGAATCCTGGGCCGTCCTGAGACGTTCGTCGTCCATCCGCTGTTCTTCCAGGCCTGGGCTCGCCGGTAGGCCTCGAAAGGAGATCGTCGTGCACACCATCGAGTCAACCAGCGAGGCCGAGCGCGCCGCCGCCGGGAAGCTGCTGCAGATGATCTGGGGTATCCACATCTCGCGTTGCGTGTACGCGGTGGCCGAGCTTGGTATCGCCGACCTGCTCGTTGAAGGGCCGCGCAGCTCGGGCGAACTGGCTGCGGAGACGGGCACACACGAGCCGTCGCTCTATCGGGTGCTGCGGGCACTCGCCGGACTGGGCGTATTCGAGGAGCCCGAACCCCGCAGGTTTCGCTTGACTGTGGTTGGCGAGCGACTGCGAGCCGGCGCGCCGCTCGGCATGCGGTCTTGGGCGACCTTCTTGGAGGCAATCGGGGGCGTGCGGCCGTTCGCGCACATCCTCGAAACCATCAGGACCGGTATCCCTGGCCGGGAGATTGAGTTCGGCACTGAACTATTTGACTTCCTGGCGCACGACGGGGATGCCGCAGCGATCTTCGATGCCGCGATGGCCGAACGCACCGCGGCCTACGCACCTAGCGTCGCAGAGGCGTATGACTTCTCCGACGTTCGGACGATCGTCGACGTCGGCGGCGGCAACGGCACGCTGCTGGTCGAGATCCTGCGCCGGCACACCCACCTGAACGGCGTGCTGTTCGAGGCTCCAACCGTCGGCGTCCACGCCGACGCGGTGCTGGAAGCGATCGACATCGCCGACCGGTGCGAGGTGCGCGCCGGCGACTTCTTCGAGCAAGTCCCGGACAAGGCCGACTGCTACGTGCTCGCCAACGTGCTCCACGACTGGGACGACACACGGTCCATCGAAATCCTGCGCAACTGCCGCCGCGCCATGTCGCGTTCCGGGCGGGTCCTGATTGTCGAGCGCTTGATACTCGAAGACGGCAGCGATCGAGTGCCCACGCTGCTAAGCGACATCAACATGCTCGTGATGACCGGCGGGCAGGAGCGATCCAACGCGGAATACGGCGAGTTGCTCCGAGCGGCCGGGCTGACCTTGCGTACTGTCCAGCCGGTCGCGTACCCATACGGCGTGATCGAGGGCATCGCCTCCTGAGTCAGCGCGGCAACCGTTCCCTCCATACTTACCACAAACGACGACCGTCCCCCCCCACAGCGACGGTCGCTCTTCTGCGCAAGCAGAAGCACGAACTCCGTGCCACGCCGTCCCCTCACTGCTGCTTCCGGGCACCTGGGGTCACGCCTCTCGCGGAGCGAGCGCCGACATCGTGATCTCCACCACGGGCAGCTACTGCTCGACGCCTGAAGCGGCCATGCCGGCGTGGCTACCTCCCTGCCGAGACGGGCAGTCTCATTGATATTGCTGGGTGGGCGACGGAGCAGAAGCGCCCGGAGGCGGGTTAGACGTCCTCGAGTTCGTAGATCTCGCTCTGTGGGTCGGGGCTCAGCTCGGCCAGTTTGGCGACGTCCTCGGCGACAGCGCGTCCTTCGGGAGACTCGAATGCCCGCCGCAACGAAGCCATGTCGTCCCAGTCCAACTCAGCGATGCGGTAGTGCGGCTCCTCTCCGCGGACTACGGACGCGTTGCGGCTCAGCGTGTACCGTCGCAGGCCAGCCAGCTTCCTGGCCAGTGGAATGTGCACCTCGCGGTAGTGCCGCTCGAACGCGTTGACGTCCGTCGGCCTGTTCTTCCATAAAACGATGAACCGAACCACGGGGCCCTTTGCACTCGAACCGGCAGCGATCACTGAGATTAGCGGGCTGCCCGATCGCAAGGGCACGAGGGCTCCGCCCGACGCCTGCCTGACCACGTCGTCGGCCGCTCCGAGCCGTTCGAAACTGCGTGGTCATGCAGCCGCGATCCCTCGAAGCAAGGGCCGCCCCTGCGTCGGACCTGCGCCCCCGCACGGCGCTCAACTTAGGTCTGTCGCGCTGGTCCTCGAGAGATGTGCTCCCTCACATGAGCGAGGAACTAGACGCGGGGGCGGAGGCGGTTGCTCGTTGCAGAGCTCCATATCAGGCGACGAAATGGAAGTCCGGTTACCGGGCAAGGCGGCCGGGGTCGACGATCAACCGGGCAGCAACAGCCACGGCTCATTCATCAGCCGAGCCGGCTGGCGTCATCATGCGTAGTGATGTCCCAGTTCGGATCCGATCACCACAGCAGGATCGGATCGTCAAGAGGAGGAGGGCTCGTGGCATTGGAAACAGGCCTACCGTGGGACTCGCCAGCGCCGGCTGAGCACGGAAGGCAGTGGATCAAGATCGAGCTCGACCATCCGGTCAACCCGTGGGAGCACGAGGGTGCCGGGAGCATCACCTGGGGCGCGCACCTCGACCGTTTGGCACCCCTCGGGGAGGAGGCCGTCAGCATCGTCAAGGAGGCGTGGGCGCAGCGGCGGGAGGATCCGCGCGAACGCACAAGGCGAGAGCACGAAGAGTCACAGCCTGCCGACCGTCACCCGACCACCGTCACGTCAATCAAGCCGGGCTGGGCGGGGCGAGTCGAGTCCAGCCAGTACTGGATCCACTTGACGCTATACCAGCCCATCAACGAGCGATGGGTAGAGGAGACTGGAGAGAACTGGTCGCGTGGCGAGCTCATCAATGACGGGATCGTCCAACGCAGTGTCACCGTCGAGGCGACTACGCGCCTAGGTAGGAGAGCGCTGCGGATCGTCGAGGCGCTGCACAGCGCCCATCCGTTCAACGAGCTAGAGCACCCGGAGCGCGGCGCTTGGTATGACTCGTGAACCCACAAGAGCGGCGGGGGACTGATCAGTACTCGGCGCGGGGGGAGCCAGGGTCCGCACCGGCCCGAACAGAGGTCGTCAACTGCTGGGGTGGGCAGCAACCAGCCAGGCTCAGTCCTGAGACGCCTGCTTCCACGAAACACCGGCAGCGTCGACCCGTTTCGAGCGATCGAGTGAGACTGCTGGATTAGGGGAGAGAGGAGAAGTGACGATGGTCGATCTCGGTACGGTGTGGGGCGTGCCCGATGGGTTTCGGATTGAGGAGGCTCAGGAGCCGTCCGAGGGCTTGCTGGCGGCAGTCCGATCGCTCGTGGCCCAGCTCTCGAAGTCGGCCGACGCGCCGAGCAGCAGGGATCTGAGCGAGCTGCTTGCATCGCCCGCGTCGAGACTCCTGATCGCCCGTGATGAGGACCAGCAGGCGTTGGGAATGCGACGCTGGTTCTGTTTCGCATCCCCACGGGCGTCCGCGCCTGGATCGAGGATGTCGTCGTGTTGGACAGTGCGCGCGGGCGAGGTGTGGGTGGCCTCCTTGTACGCCGCTCGGTCGAGATCGCACGCGACGCTGGCGCGAGAACCGTCGATCTCACGTCGCGCCCGGACCGCGAGGCCGCGAATGCGCTTTACGTCAGAGAAGGGTTCAAGCACCGCGAGAGCAACGTCTACCGCATCACGCTCTGACCTCAACGCCAACCTGGGCGGCGCAGTCCCGCGGTCCGGGCGGGACGTGATCGGATGGCTCCTCTGGATCGATGCCTAGCGGAAGCAGCAGTGGCGAGCTGGTAGCCGCCTAGGCGACAATGCAGAAGCATTGGAGGCGGCGTCGCTCACAGGACGCCGCGCATTGCACAGGCACGTGCCGGGCATCTGCCCCGTGTCGATGACTTCTCAGATTCGTCCCATACCGGCAGAGGCCAACCACTTGCAGGATTGCCACAAACCGGGCGGCTGGCTAATCGCGCTCCGCCAGCCGCCGATCGCCGGGCTGGCAAGCGGTCCGATCAGGCCGTCGTCGCAGCGCCAGCAGCAGGTGCGCCTCGATAGCCGACCGGTGGCAACGCAGACTCGACCGACCGCGTCCTCGGCCAGAAGTTTGGCGAAGTAGCTAGCCGGCGCGAAACCGCCCGGGCGGTCAGGAGTCAGACAGGCCCGCGGCGCGCTGAGGCGGCTGCCCCGAGCTTGGGCTCGAGGCAGCCTGTGGCACGGCTCAACTCGGACAGCCGGTGAACTTGGAGTCGGCCCAGTCGCCGTTGTCGTGGCCGATGCCGTCGCCGGCATCGCCGACATCGAGCGTCAGCTGCGAGGCCCCGGTGACATTCGCGGTCAGCAGCTGCTCGGGCTCACCACCCTTCATCACTCCGGTATCCGCGACCTGGACCCCGTCGACGAGCACGGCGAAGGTCACCGTTCCCTTGCCGTCGGCGGAGTCGTCGACCCCGACCTCGCTGGAGAACTCGGTGCAGCCCGCCGGGATGGCGATGACGATGCTGGAGATCGCGTTGGTGCCCAGCCCCTTGGCGTAACCCACGCCGGCGATGCTGATCGGCGTGCCATTCGTGCTCTCGTCGCGCTGCACTGGGCCGAAGCCATTGGTGGAGGAGACGAACGGCAGGTCGCTGAGGTAGATGGTGCCGGCCGGGATGACATTCGCGTCGGTCGACGCTCCTGTCGTCCCGGACTGGCCCGCCTGTGTGTAGTCGAACGTCGGCATCACGGCATAGGTGCCGACGGCGACGTCACTCGGGATCGTCACCGTCCAGCTGACCGTGCTCGATCCGCCGGGCGCCAGCGTGCCGATCGCGGTCGAGCCCTGGGGCGTCGCCGTCCAGCCGGTCGGGAGATCCAGCCTGGCGGTAACGCCGGTCGCCGCCGGGCCGGACGCGTCATCGACCGTGCCGGTGACGGTGAAGCTGCTGCCGCCCTCGGCCGGATTCGACACGGTGCTGGTGACCCCCTCCGCGGTCACGTCGTTGGGCACCTTCGGCGAGCCGTAGGTGGCCGCGTTCCAGGCGGGCGAGTCGTTCATCGTCACCGGCACGCCGCCGCGGACCGTTCCCAAGTTGGTCAGCACGACCTTCTCCAGGCCGTTGCCGGCGCCGCCGTTGCTCGTCACCGCGATCGCCAGCGTGTTGTGCCCGTCGGGGTTGAGGACCCCGTTGGGGACGACGAACGTGTGCTGGGGGCCGACGTCGGCGATGTACTGGCCCATGTTCCAGCCGTTGACGAAGATCAGCGCCCGGTAGTCGCCGCTGTCCTGCGGCGTGGACGCATCGCCGATCGTCAGCCCCAGCGACGCGTCGTCGACCTTGGGGATGTTGAGGTTGAACGTCGTTCGGTACCAGGCAGTCCCGGACACGGCGTTACTGGCCGGCAGCGTCGTCGTGCGCCAGCTGGAGTCGGGATAACCCGGCAGGTACCAGCCGTGGCGCTCGCCGTAGAGCCCGCCGTTGTTCTCGATCCCGCGGACCGGGTCGGCGATGTCCTCGCCGCCGAGATCGCCCTGGATGCGCCACGTCGGCGTGACGTCGACCGCCCCACCGGTGGCGTCGTCCATCGTGACCGAGATCAGGCCGCGGCCCTCCTTCTGCGCATCGTTGACGCCGCCGTCCTCGTTGCGCCCGTCGTTGCGGACCATGACCGCCAGCGTGTGGGTTCCGTCGGTCTGCAGGCTCGCGGGGATCGCGAACGTCACGCTCCCGGTCGTCGGTGGCGATGCCGAGTTGGAGGCCAGGACGTTCTGGCCCAGGTAGATGCCGTCGAGCCACGCCTGGAGCATCCCGCCGCCGCCGCCGCCGTAGCGCAGCGCGATCGTCTGCGCAGCGGAGGCTCCCGTGTAGGTCCCGCGGTACCAGACGTCACCCTGATGGAAGCCGTAGTCATCGGCGGTCAGCACCGGCTGGCCGGCCGGCGGCGGGGTCGTGCTCGTCGTCGTCGTCTTGTCGGCCAGCTGCCAGCCGGAGTCATCGAAGCCGGGCTGGGCCTCGGGCGACTCCGGGGCGTAATGCCATCTCGCCGCGGAGAGGTCCGGCAGCGAGATTGCCGCCGGCCCCGGCAGCTGCTTCTGGGCGGGCGCGCTGCGGTCATGCGGCCCGCCCACGGCGACGCTCGTGAGCCGGCCGTTCCAGCGCACCAGATGGACCTGAGGTGGCGCCCACACCTTGAGCGTAGTCGGCGCGCTGGTGTCGCCGGTCAGGTTCAGCGTGGATCCGTCGATGGTGGCGGTGCGCACCAGCTCGGGGCCTTCCTCCAGAACCGCACCCTCTGGGGTGTTCTGACGCCAGAACCGGTCCGCGGTGGTGGTGTCGGCCAGCAGCAGCAGCAGCGAAGGCCGGCCGCCGCCGGTGATCCGGACCTGCGCCAGGCCGTTGTGAACGTAGTCGAGGCGCAGATTGCCGGTGCTCGGGTCATAGGTGCTCGAGACCGTGCCGGAGAGGACCTCCACCGTCGGTCGGCTGGCGTAGCGCAGGACGGTCTCGCCGTCGAAGCCGTCACGCCCGTAGAGAAGCGCGACGTCGCCGGTGCCCTGGACGAAGTGGGTCATCAGCTCCGAGGTCGAGTAGACCAGGTGCTGGCCGTTCATGTGGTAGTCGGCGACCAGCGTGTAGGCGTCCTGGCCGTTGAGCTGCAGCGTCCCCTGCTGCGGAATCGTGTACCTCCCGTCAGACGTAGTGATCGGGATCGCGAAGCTGTCGTCAGTCGTCGCGTTGGATGGGTTGTGCACGATGAAGTAGAAGTGCGTGCCCGTGCTCTGATTGACGTCGTCGTAGACCTTGACGTTGGACGACGAGGGCGTCACCGCAGCTCCCTGGTCGACCTGGGTGATGACCGGCGCGACGCTCTGCAAAAACAGGCCAAGCTCCTTCATCGTCGAGGCCTTGGGCCGCAGCTGGCGCGACTCGCTGATCGCCGCCCCGTAGTCGTAGGAGGTGTAGACGACCGGCGCCGGCAACCAGCCCCAGTTGGTGCCGCCGAAGGTCATGTAGAAGTTCTCGATCGTCAGCCGGTTAGCGACGTTGGTGCCGTAGAAGACCCGCTCGTAGCCGGGACCCTCCCGTTGCGCCATGCAGCCGTAGGTCCCGACACTGCCCCAGTAGTCGAACCAGCCGCCGCCGAATTCGGCCGTGAACCCGGGCGTGTTCGGTGAGGCACTGGAGCCGCCGGTGGCGCCGCCGGAACCCCAGATCCCCCAATCGGGAGCAGTAGATGGGCTCCCGACGCTCCCGTTCGTGGAGCACGTCCCGCCGGGATAGCCGTCGAACGCGTATAGGTCGGTGGGCCCGGGAACCGTGCCGGGCACCCCGGAGTTGGTCGGGACCCAGATGCCATTGCGGCCCTTGTCGTTGTGGAAGATCGGAACGGTGATCCCGTCGCTGCGGGCCTGGTTGTACAGGTTGGTCATGTAAGCCAGCTCACCCGAGCCCGTATTCGCCAGCTCGTTCTCGATCTGATAGAGGATGACGGTCCCCGTGCCGTTGCTCAGCTGATGCTTGGCGATGATCGCGTCGACGTGGGACAGCCAGTCGTCGGCAGCGGCCATGTAGTCGGGAGCATCGGTGCGTGCCTCTCCGGCGACGTTGTTCAGCCAACCGGGTAGGCCGCCGCCGCTCGTCTCGCCATTGATGTACGGCCCGGGCCGCGCGATCACGTAGAGCCCGACCTTCGCAGCGTCGTTGAGCAGCAGGTTGACGTTGCGCACCCCGGAGAAGTCATAGACACCGGGCTTGGGCGAGTGGTAGGCCCAGTTGAAGTAGATCGTGACCGCGTTGTAGCCCTCAGCCTTCATCTTCTGAAGAATGTCGAGCCACTCGCTGGGGCTGGGCAGTCGCCAGTAGTCGAACTCGCCAGACCAGATGAACTGGCGCTGCCCATCGATCGTTAGCGAGTACTTGTCGTAGGTGATCGTGTGGTGACCGGGCGAGTCGCCCAGGAGCAACGCCGACCGTCCGGCACCCCTTGTGAGGTCTGGCGGGGCATGGCGGGATCGGGTCCTTGCTCTGACAACCACTGAAGAGAAGCCGCCCCTAGCGCGCTGGACGCGTTCAACCGATGTACGCGGAGTCTTGGCGCGGGCACCGTGCGGCAACGTCACCCCGACCAGAATCGCGCTCGCGAGCACCAGTGCCCCCGCGAGAAGCGGCCGCACCCCAGCGCGACCTCGGAACGATGCACCGTCGCGCCCGGAGTCTGCGACCACGCCTTCGGGATCGAGTTCCACGGAGTTCGAGTTTCCAAGGGCTTTCCAGACGCTCACGCCAGGCGAGCGCCTTCTCAACGGACGGCGCATCCTGTCCCTCCCTCTCCGATCTACAAGCCCTTGCGGGCACCAATGTCAACGCTAACAAGCCCAAGACCGTCCTGCGCCGATCAAGGCCCGGGTGGACCTGGTCGGCGTCAATCCCGGCTGGGCAGCGTCCGCGGCGTGGTCACGACCGACACGATCGCGGACGGGCGACGCACAAAGCGCCCTCCGCGCCCGAGTCGGGATACGAACGCGACCGGCGTGGCTGCCGGTCGTCGATCCAAGCGATAGCGCGGCCTCCCACGGAGGTTTGGCATTTCGCGCCCAGTCCGACCGATTCCATCAGGCAGCGGCGTCGTTGACAATGCTGGAATGTCTGAGGAGATCGAGTTTGATCGCGACCTGTATCGCGGAACGGCAGGCGACTATGACCGCTTCCGCGTTGCGTATCCGCAGTCGATGATCGATGATCTCCTGGATCGGGTGCAGCCCAGCGGTCGCGGTTGGCTGCTCGATCTTGCGTGCGGCACAGGTCAGATCACGTTTGCGGTGTCTGGCGAGTTTGCGGAGGTCTGGGCGGTCGATCAGGAACCGGACATGGTCGACGTGGTTCGAGGAAAAGCTGCAGCCGCTGGGGCGGGTCACGTGCGCACGGTGATATCGGCCGCCGAGAAGCTCGAGGCGCCGCCGCAGGTGTTTGAGCTGGTTGCGGCTGGGAACGCGTTTCACCGCGTCCATCGTGAGACGGTTGCGGCCAGCGCGTTCGAGTGGCTGCAGCCGGGTGGATTTCTCGCGTTGCTGGGGTCCCGGACACCATGGATGGGAGATGAGGGCTGGCAGCACGCACTCTCGGCAGTGATGGAGGGTTGGAGGACCCGGTTGGGGGTGCAGGGCCGCGTTCCGGCTGGTTGGGACCGCGCCCGTCGCGAGCGCCCGGACACGACAGTGTTGGCCGAAGCTGGGTTCCAGCTGCTGGGCTCGTACCGTTTTCCCACCGAGCACGAATGGACAGTCGACGGGCTGGTCGGGTTCGTGTACTCAACGTCTGTCCTCCCGCGCAGTGTCTTTGCTGACTGCACGGACGAGTTCGAGGCCGAGCTCCGTCGGGAACTGGGCAGTCATGCGACGCACGGCAACCTGCGTGAGACGATCGACTTCGCCTATGAGCTCGCTTCCAAGCCGCAGTAGCGCGTAACGGCAAGCGGGACCCGGCCGCTTCCGGAAACCTCCTCCTCCCGCATCAGTGGGACTGCCGGATCGGGGCTAACACCAACAGCGGCCGTGTGCCCGTCGATCATGCGGCCGTTGCCTCGCTCGCGGCCCGAGCCCGCTCGAACTCCGCGTGCTTGCTCCTTGATCGTGTCGCGCAGCTCGATCCTTAGAAAAGCGTCTTCCAGGTAGAGCCTTGCTCGTTTGCCGGCCCGCTCGATCCGGCGCTGCGCTGCCTCGTCACCGCAGATGTAGACGACGCCCTTCGAGTTCTTGGTGTAGCTCCATCCCCTGTGGACACCGAGGATGGCGCCCAGTCTGGATCGGGACTTCGCGACGAGCTCGACCTCGATGGTGACTGGCTTGCCATCGGGCAGGAACCCCACTAGGTCTGGCCGGTGTCCTGATCGCTTCACGCCGGACCGATCCTGGCATTGAAGCGGCTGCGCCCACTCGGTGCTGATCAGTAGCTCCCGTGGGCCGAGGAACTCTCGGCCGCGCACAGTGCACCAAGCGGCGGACCACGCGCACGCGCTGTCGTGGGCCTACCACGTCGGCGCCGGCGTCGTGCAACCGATCAGCAGTACGCCGAGCATGCGCACGCCTTTGCGAGTCGCGAAGAACACCGAGCCTTCGCCACGCAGCATCGGAACCCGCTCTCGCCAGCCCTCACGCTCGAGCCGCCGAGCATGATTCCGCGCCGCCACCTCGCTCCACCCCATCGCAAATCGCCAGGGACCAAGCGGTGATTGCCCACCCTGGCCAGCCACATCAAGCCCCTCATCGATCCCGGCCTCACAGCGCTCCGCCAGCCCGATCTCGTGCCCGCGATCGGCCGAAGTCCAGCTCGTCAAACAACAGTCCACGAAACACTCTGCACTGGACCTCATCGCCCTGTTTCCGCCTCCCCAGGCTCCCCGCCGCCGCCACTCTCGATCTCCTCGATCGGTGGCGGCCACTGGCGACCTTCCTTTCGAACAGCGCGTCGACGATCTCATGCAAGACGAGCGAGACATCCTCCAACGCGGACTGCTCGGCCGGCGCCGAATGCTCCTCCATGCGAGCATCCGATCGAGCTCCAAGCGCCGCACTAGCCACTTCCGCCGCCCGGCCCGCATCGCCCGAAGCGTCCCCTTAGTGATCCACGAACGGATCGTCGCCGGGCTCATCCGTAGCTCCTCGGGCGATCTCCGCGAGCGTCAGCCAGGGGGTCGTCCTGAGGGTCTGGATCCCTTACAACCATCTCTTCCTATCGACAGTAGCGTGATTAGCGCAATTAAGCTACCGTGTGTTCCGGGATGAGCATCACGCGCGAGGACGTCTTTGACGGTCCCGACGTCGCCGCGCCGCTCGACCTGAAGCCCTACACGGTCAAGCAGTACGCGCGGCGCGGCATCCTCCCCGGGCTCAAGCTAGGACGGACCTGGAGGTTCCTTCGTCCTGAGCTTGAAGAGGCCATCAGACACCCGCCGAGAGCGCGGGAGACGCGCGGGAACGACACCGGCCGGAGCTACGATCGTCCGCGTGACCACGCTCGCAACGACCATGCCGCTGTCCGCCGGCGACCGTCGCATCACGGTCCCGCTGTTCACGCTGCTGTGGCTCAGGCCGGGATTGCGATCATCAGCCGAGACGGGTGGCCTGAACGTCTCGCAACGGCGGTTGCAGCAGTCGCGAACGACGTGCCGGGCAGGTTAGCCTCGCGACCCGGTGATTGGTTCCTGCATGCTCGAGCGGGTGGCGTCTGCGCGTGGACGCCGGAGGATCGCCGCCGCGCTTGTCGCGGCGGTGGCGGTTGTGGCCCTCGGCGCGTCGGTGAGCCGAGGCGACCTGGCGAGCCGCTACGCCGAGCATCAGCACCAGGCCAGGCAGCTGCGATCGGCGATCCACACCGACACCACCGCCATCCGGAGCTACGAGGGATCGATCTCAGCCCTGCAGGCGCGGCTTGCGATCGTGCAGCGCAGGTTGGACGTCGACGAGGGTCTGCTCGCCCAGGTTCGCCTGGAGCTGACGCGCGCTCGCGACCGTGTGGCTCAGCTCAAAGTGCAGTATGCGCGCGACCGTCGGAGGCTGGCCCAGCAGCTCGTGGCCAATTACGAGACGCCGCCGCCGACCCTGATGGACGTGGTCCTCACGTCCGGCGGGTTTCAGAATCTGCTGGATGAAGTGAACGCGCTTAAGGCGATCGCGCGCGCCAATGCTCGCGTGACCCGGCTGGTGGGCGAGGCGCGGATCGCGGTCGCCGCCGAAGCTCGGCGACTGGCCGCGATCGAGGTGCGGCGAGACCGGTCGGCGGCCGCCGTGCTCGCGGAGCGCAACCAGATGGTTCAGCTCCGGCTCTCGATCGTCGACCGCGAACTGGCGTCTGCGCACGACCGCGCGAGCAAGCAGGGCCAACTGTCTGCGCTCCGAAGGACACTTTCACATGAGGAGTCCGTGCTTCAGCGCCAAGCCACCCGCGCGGCGGCTGCCGCCTTCGGGTCTGAGCGCCTCCCGATCAGAACGACGTCGGGCTCGTACATCGACCCGCTGCAGTTCGTCAATCTCTGGGAGCGCACAGATCAGGGCGTGGACGCCACTATGCCTGTGGGAGCGCCGATTCTGGCGCCTACGCACGTCAAGATTCTCGCGATCGAACCGGACTGGTATCTCGGCCAGCCGCTGGTGTACTGGGAGCTGCTGGCCGGACCCGATGCCGGCATGGAGCAGTACGTGGCCGAGGAGATCACAGACATTGCCCCGGCCGGCAGCATCTTGCAACAGGGGCAGGTGATCGCTCGCTACGCGGCGAGCGGCACTGGCATCGAGTACGGCTGGTCGACACCCGACGGTGTCACGCTCGCCGTGGCGACCACCGGTTATGAGGAAGGAGCGGTCACGCCCGCGGGGGTGAGCATGCGCAACTGGCTCAACGGCCTAGGCGCGAACGCCGGGCCTAGCTGATGAGCTGTCCCGCGGCCTTCACTGAACCCGTCGCCGGCCCTCCACGAGCAGCTCCCCCGACGTTGCCCGCTGCGTCCGTTGTCGCGGCGCGCTCGCTGATTTCTCTGACGCTTCCCAATACCATTTGCGAGAGGGCACGTCGAGTCGACGCCGTCGTAGCGTAAGAGAGCCCGTCGGCGACGCAGGCCCGCGGCACCGCGGCCGGTGGGTGCAGGTCAGCGTGACCGGAGCGTCGCCGAAGGACTCGTCCGCTCCGGCGCCGCCCGGCGGCCGGCGGCCGGCGGCCAAATGCGATCGTCGGACTGGCTTGATTGGACGCGCTTGTCGCCGAATGCGGCGCCAGCGTGGAGGCGTGCAGGCTCGGGCCAGTGCCTATCTATGCAGCGGCGTCCGCTCCCGGTCGTGAGGGACCTTCAACCCAGCTCAGCTCCGCGACTTCAATCACGCTACCGCGCAAGCGAGCTGTCCGATCTGATGCGGATCAAGCGAAAGCCGGCCGCTCGGCGGTGCGGCCGAGAGGGAGGCCCCGTGCGCTGTGGTGTCTTCCGTGACTGCGCACGCTACTGATGGCGGTAGCCTGCGCGTGTGGCAGCGACGCAGGTGATCCGTAGCGAGCGGTTTCCCGACCTCGGCGACGAGGTCCTATTTCCGCGGCTGTCGGACGCGAAGCTGGCGTGGCTGGCCAAGCGCGGGAAGCGGCGAACGTTCCAGCCCGGGGAGGTGCTCTACGAGCACGCCGTCCGCGACGCGCCGTTCTGCGTGATCGAGCGTGGGCTGGTCGAGTTCGTCGACCGCAAGCCCGGTAAGGACGTGTACGTCGCGCGGGCCGATGGCCGCACTTTCATCGGTGACATCGCCGCGTTCACCGGAGAGCCGACGCTCAGCGCGTGTGTGGCTGTCGAGCCCACTGATGTGATCATGTTTGACCGGTACGGGCTGCGCGACATGCTCGCGCGCTGGCCGGAGTTCGGCGAGCACGTGTTTGCGACGTTGTTGGCGCGGCGGGCCTGGCACGAGGCCGAGGGGCACGGGGTCATGCGCCTGATCGCGCCGCGCGGCTCCCGTCGGGCGTTTGAGGTGCGTGACCTGCTCGAGCGCAACCTCCTACCCGTCCGGTGGTATGACGTAGACACCGACGCCGAGAGCGCTGCGATGCTGGATTGGCTGAACATCCCGCGCTCTGAGACGCCGGTGCTGGTGCACGCCACTGATGTGATGCTCAACCCGTCCGCCGCACAGGTCGCGCGGTCGCTGGGGTTGCGCGCCGAGGTTGACGGGCAGCGCTTCGATCTCGTCGTCATGGGCGCGGGGCCGGCCGGGCTGGCCGCCGCCGTGTACAGCGGCTCAGAAGGGCTGACGACGTTCGTGGCTGAGGCCTGGGCGCCGGGCGGGCAGGCTGGCACGAGCACGCGGATCGAGAACTATCTCGGCTTTCCGAGCGGGGTCTCAGGGACGGAACTGACGCGCAAGGCGACGCTCCAGGCGCGTCGCTTCGACGCGGTGCTGTCGAGCTTTCATCGCGCGGTCGAGCTGGCCGACGGGCCCGAGGGGCTGCTGCGGGTGGATCTCGACGATGGCCAGCACGTGCTCGCTCGCTGTGTCGTGATGGCGACCGGCGCTCGCTGGCGGGAGCTTCAGGCCGGCGGCGTTGATCGCTTCCGTGGCGCCGGGGTCTACCACGCGGCGATGGCGACCGATGCCGAGCGTTGCCGTGACGAGGATGTGATCGTCGTCGGTGGTGGCAATTCAGCAGGGCAGGCCGCGATGCACCTCGCCTCGCGGGCCCGCAGCGTGCGCGTCGTGGTCCGCGGCGCGGCGCTGAAGTCGACGATGTCGCACTACCTCGTCGATCGGATCGAGCGCTCGCCACGGATCGAGGTGATGACCGATACCGAAGTATCGGCGGTACACGGCTCGGCGACCGTGGAGTCGGTAACCCTCGTCGATCGTCGCGACGGCCTTGTGCAAGACGTCTCAGCGACGGCGGTGTTCGTGATGATCGGCGCGGACCCGTGCACCGAGGCAGTAACCGGGATTCTGGCAGTCGACGCCGCCGGCTACCTGCTCTGCGGCACCGGCGCGGCGAAGTCGGACGGGCATCTCTGCTGGCCGCTGCCAGACCGCGAGCCGCATCTCCTTGAGACGGTCAGACCCGGCGTGTTCGCGGCCGGGGACGTACGCTCGGGGGCGTCCAACCGCGTGGCGGGCGCGGTCGGCGATGGTGGGATGGTTGTTCGGTACGCGCACGAGGTACTGGCTGGCTGACCCCGCATTCGCGGCGAAGCGCAAGGCTCCGGCGGCAGCGGAACCACGCGAATCCGCTAGTGGTCCGTCAGACAGATCGACCCGAAGAGCAGAAGCCATAAGGGCTTCCCACCCCGCGCTGACCCGCCGACGCCACTCGTCGCGCTGGATCCGTGGCGAAGCGCAAGGTAGCGAAGGCGAGCGCGGCGCACGACCCGCTGACCTTCGCGATCTCGACGGTCCCCGAGAGCACGGCTCACGGGAAGGCGTACGAAGTCGCGACCTACCGATGCAGCGCCGCCGGCATGCACGAACTCACACCTCGCCCGTGCGGCGCGTGCATCTGGACGAAGGCGACCGCACGGCCAGGCTGGCCCTGACGACCCAGATCGTGGCCAAGCGATCACGCCGCCAGCGTGGTCGGAGCCATCGCTGGTCGCCGATGCACTCGCGAAACTCGAGCTGGCCGCAAAATGAAAGCGATCGCCCGGAGCGGCGGCGTGAACTCGGGTCACGCCCCTTTTGCCTCCGCCGGCGTTCTTCCGCTTCGTAGGCAGGCAGGAATGCGCCATCAGTGCTGGTTCTCGTCCAAACCCGCGGTCGGCGTTTGCTCAGATGCAGCCAGCTCAGACTCCTCCGTCTTCGTGGAAGGAGACGCGTCGCATTGAGTCGGTGTCGGGTCGCCTCCTGGCGAGCGGCGAGCGGCTCCTGACTCAGCGCAGGCCGACGAGAATGACATCCCGGCGAGGGCGGAGGACAACGGCTCGAGCGAGCGCGACGGCGCCGAGATCGGTGCCTTCCGTGACCGGCCAGTAGACGACCCAAAAGGTCATCGATCGCCTAGCTTGGCCCCTCGTCGACAGCTTCGTGGACGACGACCACGGGGCATGGGGCATGCTTCACGACACCTTTGGACGTGCTGCCCTCGAACTTTGCCCGGAGCCCGCTCAGGCCGCGCGAACCCACGACGATCGTTGCTGCCTTGTGTTCGCGAGCCACCTCCGCGATCGTCCGAGCGATGTCGCGAACGTCGACCATGGCGATCGGTTCGGCATCCAACCCCAGAGATCTCGCAAGCTCGGCTCCATCGTTTGCCACTCGTTCGGCGTGGCCCCGTAACGCTTCGTCGAACGTGAGCACGGCCGAAGGGTCGACGGCAGGAGTCATTGCCACGCCGGGCGGCTGGGCCACCGCTGTGTGGGCAAGCGCCGCCTCCCAGACAGTGAGTACGAGCGCCGCGCGTGGCTTCAACAGCGCGGCCGCCGCAGCGACCGCCTGACGCGCCGCGGCCGATCCGTCGAAGGCGATCAGGGTTGGACCGTCGTCAGGGTTCATCTGCCCCAGGATATTCAAGATACGGGATGCGCAGTTCGAATCTGGCTATGGCGAAGGCCGACTGGATACGTAGGCCCGCACCTCCGCGACGCTCCACCGGTTGCCGCTCGACGCGGTCAAAGTCATGCGGACGCATCGGCTTGGCGCTCCGGTCAGTGGCAAGACGGACAGCTGCCCGGCTAGCGACGGAGAGTGCCGCTTTGTCGTGCGAGCGGCTCAGCCAACGGGCGCTTAGTTTCGGAGCGCGTCCGGCGGCGAGCCTGGAGTCGCCTGGCCTCAGCAGGCGATGCTGGCGGTTGTTCGTTGCGCGTGGACGGAGCTGGGGCAGCCCACCACGGGCCGGGGCGGCCCGGCTACGGTTACCTGGGCGGAGGAGATGTTGTTCGAGAGCGTCTGCTCCAGGGTGGATGTTCCCACGACGGCGCGGTTGACGAAGCTGGTGGCGTGAGTCTCGATGCGAGAGCGGATGGTGATGGTCACGCTAGCGCCGCTCTTGAGCGTGCCGAGCGGGCAGACGGTCAGTCGCCCACTATGGTGGCAGCTGCCGGCGGTGGTGTGGACCGCCACGACGGTCGCCGCAGCGCGGGGTTGGTCGTCGAGCACCACGCGCTGCGCCGGGCTAGCTCCGAGGTTCTTGACGGTGATCCGGAACCCGATCACCTGCCCGCGGGTGACGACCGGTGCCGAGGCCACCTTGGTGACGATCAGGTCGCCGATGTCATAGGCGGGGCCGGGCGTCTCGGGGTGGGTCGGCATCGGGGGGACCGGCGTAGGCATCGGGGGAATCGGTGGCGTCGCGGAGAACTCGTTGGTGAACACGCAGTGCACGTGGGGGACCTTGCGGGTCAGCTCGATGGTCGCCGTCCCTTGGGCGAATGGGATCGCTACTCCGTTGCACACGACCGAGGTCAGGGCCTAGTCTCCGGTGGAGCTTAGGGGCGGCTGTTCGACGATGTGATAGGTGCCGAGGCGAAGGTGGCCGGTGGCGTCCGCGGGGGTCTGGGGCTTGGCATCCACTGGCACCCCCGGGGTTGTCGTGGTCGCGTTTTGGAGGTGCGGCGTCGGCGGCCCCGTGCCCGGCGTGACGACGAAGGAGGCGGTGCCGACGCCACCTTCGGTGATCTTGGCGATCGAGATCGAGCCGCGCGGAACGAAACTGTTGACGAACGTGCAGACCACTGATTGGCCGCTGACGATCTCGACGGGGAACGGGTTGGTCGTCGATCGGTTCGCGCCGTTGCAGCTCGCGTGGCGCAGGTGCCAGCGCCCGTCGGGTGAGGTTGGCTTCTGCTCGGCGATCACGTAGCGGCCGGGCGCCAGAGTGAGCAGCGACGGGACCGCGTCGACCGGCACCCCTGGTTGGGTGGTGGTCGCCTTCGCCTCGTGGACCTCACCCCGGTTCGGCGAAGGCGTCACCGTGTAGGAGAACGTGCCGATGCCTCCATGGGTAACCTTGCGGATCGTCAGACCGCCCGGTGGGGGCACGTAGGCGTTGTGATACACGCACGTGGCGTGATCCCCCTCGGCCAGATTGATATCGGCGGTCGCGGTCGGATTGCTGACCGTGAATGTGCTCGTCCCCGAAGCGCTGGTGCAGTCGATGTAATCCAGCCGGTAGTTGGCCGCCGCGCCCTCGGTGACGCTCCAGGTCTTGCTGCCGGCGCGGTAGAAGACCATCGACCCGCCGTTCGCCAGCGTGAATCCGTTGACGTCGTAGGAGATGTTCCCGTTGAACGGGAAGACCGGGTTGTCGCCGGCCGGTGCTCCGCTGACCTGCTTCTGAATGGTGATCGTCCCGCTCGTGGGCGGCGGGATCACCAGGTACTCGTAGCAGAAGATGTGCTTGACGTCGCCCGCGAAGGAGATGCCCTCGACGTTGTCTCCGTAGTTGTTGTCGTTGCCACAGCGCAGCGCGCCGAACGCATACGACGGGTCTCCCGGCACGCTCTCGAAGAATTTCTGCGCCAGCACCGGGTCGGTCGGCGTACCGCCCTGCAGCCTGAGCGCCCACTGCCCCTGGTTGGCCACGTCGAGCTGCTCCTGGGTCAGCTCGACCGTCGTCGCGCCGGCGATCTGCGCGCCGGTCGCTACGCCGTTTTCGTTGAGCACCGCTGTCTGCGCTTCGGTCGTGACCGGAGGAAAACCGTGGTTGACAACCGTCAACGACCCCCACGGACCGGCCAGCGGCGCCAAATCGGGCTGCGTACCCATCGTGAACTCCCAGCCGGTGAGCGGCGTGCAGTTGGACTGCGGGAACCCGTCCTCGAAGCTCGGCTGGACCAGATCATTCGGCCCATACGGCGAGTTAGGCCCGACGTCCTGCAGGGTCTGCATGAGGTCGTCGCGGAACCGGTTGGCGAAGATGTCGCTATAGCTCGCGCACTGGCGCGCGGCGAACGTGACCGAGTACCCAGTCCCCTGCGCTGCCGCCGTAGCGTCCCGACGCCGAGCCACACCGCACAAGCGAGCGCTACCGCGGTCAGCCAGCGCCACATTCTCAGCGACGAGCTCTCCCTGGTTACACGCACCCAGACCCAAGATCCGACACCCACCCTCGCAACCTCTAGGCAACCGACCCGGAAAACAACCCCCGCACCACCGGATGCACGTGCCAAGCCGGTTTCCAGCCAGCTGACATCAACGCACCCATCGCGTGCGAGGCGATCCCGGCGCTGGTCAGGGATCGGGTGGGGACACGAACGGGTTGTCCACGCCGAACTCCCGGTGTCCGAGCTGACCGCTGGGGCGAGAGTCGATCGCTGAGCAAGCGACAGCTGTCGCCTACCGGACCGAAGATAGGATTCGCGCACCTCAGGAAGCCGGCCCAGATCCTCCCGGCCACACGTGTAGACGACCCACCGGACCGCATCCCTGAGAAGAGCAGTCCGCTGCAGCGGCCCCGGGAACCCCCACGCCCACCTCCGATCGCCGCCCGCTTACCGTTCGCACGATCGCAGTCATGTTCTCACCCGCGCATGCAGGGACTGGCCGCTGTGGTGTGGCCGGCGCCGGCCGGAAGTCGCCTCGGTCGGGGTGAGCACCGTTGTCCCCGGGGGCTAGAGGGCGCCCTCGCCGGTCGCTGCTCGTGTGTGCGGAACGGGGTAATCCCGTCGGGTCCGGGCGCGCTTGGGCGTGTTCGGTAAGCCGACCGTGAGGAGGGCCCAACTCCCCGGCGGCCAAAGGATGACTGAGAAGCGAATGCCGGTGGCCGAAAGGCAGGCGGAAACCACGACCAGTTGACCGGTCCTTCAGCTGGTGGTCATGGATAACCGGCCGGATACCGGGCCTGTGGTGCCCGGGCGCGAAAGCGTGCTGACGCGTCAGGTGGGCCTGTGAAGAGGAAGAGGTCTGTGATCCCAGAACTCGAGCACGATCGCCAGGACCGCGATCCGGATCACGCACTACCGCATCATCACCAAGGAGCAGCCAGCCGCAACTGCTCAGCCCGTGGCATTGCGATCACGCGCACCCGCGCGAGCGGATGACTGCTTTTTCGCCCGGTCGCTCGTAAGGTATTGGGGCGCGTAACAGAGGAAAGGGTCGCGGGCCTGGATCCTTTGCGCTGATTCAGCCCCGACCGGTCAGGAACCACATGCCCATCGACGCCGACTCCCTGCATGAGCTGCTCGACGAGGCGGTGTGTCGCCACCGGGTGCCGGGAGCGACGCTCGCGGTCCTCGACGGCGCGGATGTGATGGTTGCGGCGACGGGGGTCCTGCACCGCGGCACGGGCGTGCGAGCCACGCCCGACTCGCTGTTTCAGATTGGCTCGATCACCAAAGTTTGGACGGCCACGTTGCTCGCTCAGCTGGTGGCCGAGAGCCGGATCGGGTTCGAGACCCCGGTAGCCGAGGTCCTGCCGGGGTTCCGTGTCGCCGACCCTGCGGTCTCAGCCGCGGTCACGTTGCACCACTTGCTTACGCACACGAGCGGGATCGACGGTGACGTGTTCACGGACACCGGTCGCGGCGATGACTGCGTCGCGCGCTACGTCTCCGAGTGCGCGAACGTCGTGCAGATCCACCCGCTCGGCGCGACGCTCTCGTACTGCAACACGGGCTTTGTTATCGCCGGCCGGCTGGTCGAGGTGCTCACCGGTCAGGTCTGGGACGTGGCGTTGCGCGACCGCCTGGTCGAACCGCTGGGCCTCACTCACACCGTCACGCTGCCCGAGGACGCCCTGCGGTTCCGCGCTGCGATGGGGCACATCGCCGAACCCGGCGAGCAGCCCGAGCCGGCTCCGAGCTGGTCGCTACCCCGGTCCGTCGGACCCGCCGGCCTGATCTGCGCCAGCGCTGCGGACGTGATCGAGTTCGCGCGCATGCACCTGCGCGGTGGGCGCGGCCCGCGGGGGGAGGAGATTCTGCGTGGCGACCTCGCCGCGGAGATGCAGCGGATCCACGCCGAGGTGCCCAACCCGGGGTCACTGGGCGATCACTGGGGACTCGGCTGGTTTCTGTGCGACTGGGACGGCGCCACGGTGTATGGCCACGACGGTGGAACGATCGGCCAGTACGCGTTCCTGCGGGTGGACCCCGATCACGGTGTGGCCGTCGCGCTGCTCACCAACGGGGGCGACGCCGACGCGGCCTACGCCGAGGTCTTCGGCCGCTTGTTTGCCGACCTGTGCGGGGTCGGGGTGCGCAGCTTCGTTCCGCCCGAGGACCCGCCGACGCTCGACGGGGCCCCACACCTCGGAACCTACGAACGCCACGGAGCGCGTATCACGATCACCGCGACCACCGATGGGCTCGCGTGCCGCAGCGAAATGACGGACGAGCTGGCCGGAATGAATCCGCCAGTCGAGTATGAGCTGGTGCCGGTGCGCGAGGACCTGTACGCGGCACGCGATAAGGGCGACGGACCATGGACGACGATGCGCTTCTACCAGCTCGACGGCGGGCAACAGTACGTCCACTTTGGGGGGCGGGCGACCCCAATGATCGCCACAAACTGAGCAAAAGCGGGAGAGACAGAACACGCTCGCAGGTCGGGCACAGGATCGGGTTGACGCTGCGCACGGATGCGCAGCGAAACGACGGCCGATGCGTGTAGGTCCCGAAAGACGAACGCATCGTGCCTCGACCTCGTCCCCGTGATCGCCAGCGTGGCATTGCGATGACGCCGGATGCCCCCCGCCCTGTGAGAGCGATCGTCGCTGCTGGCGTGCTGCCCCGACGGTCGTTGTCGGGTCATCTTGATCGTTCAATGAGGGCGAGTGAAGGCCGGCATGATCTCGGTGGAGAACCGCCGGACGCTCTGCCTGGTGGACTCTCCGCCGTGAAGCAGGACGTGCTCGACGCCGACTGCGCGCAAGGCATCGAGTTCTGCAGCGATTCGATCGGGCGTGCCGTACAGCGCGCTCGCCTCAGTCGCGCCAGGTGTGGCGGCATAGGCGGTGATGTGCGATTGATTGCGCCCGTCCGGATGCTGCGATAGAGCGACCATGCCAGCATGCGCCTGCGCTAGCCGCGCCAGCGCCGTCTGCGCATCGGCAGCGTCGGGGGCGACGTAGAGATTACGTGCGACCGCGACGTCCATAGGATCGAACGTGCGGCCGCGCGCCTCGCACTCCGCTCTGAATAGCGCGAGCCGCTCGCCAACGGTTTCAGTGGATGCGAACTGGTCGAGCAGCAATTTCCAGCCGCGCGCGGCGACGCTGCGTATCGAATCCGGCTTGCCAGCGGCGATCCAAACTGGCGGATGCGGCTTCTGCGAAGCAGGAGGCTCAACGATGATGTCTTCGTACTGCCAGAAGTTGCCGTTGTGCGAGAACCGCGCGTCGGATGTCCAAGCCCTGATGATGACCTCAAGCGCCTCCTCGAACCGCGCCTGCGCCTGCTCGTACGGGATGCAGAAGCCGGCGAACTCGGAGTGGCGATAGCCCTTGCCGACACCGAACTCCAAACGGCCGCCCGACATCAGATCGAGGGTCGCGGCCCGCTCAGCGAGCAGCACCGGATCGTGCCAGGGCAGAACGATGACCGCCGTACCCAGCCGCATCGTTGTCGTGCGCGCGGCCACCCATGCAAGCAAGTCGAGCGAGGCCGACACCTGCCCGTGGCCGCTGAAGTGATGCTCAACCAGGAAGCTCGAATCGAACCCCAGCGCCTCCGCCTCGACACACGTGTCGACGTAGTCCCGGAAGCCCCGCGCCGGATCGCCGTCCCCACGTCGCGCCTGGGCGCCGCCGAACACGCCGAACCGCATGCTTCCCCCTCTCGGAGAACTCTCGCGCCCGACCGCGATCGCAGTCGGATCATGGCCAGGGTCAAGCGGGGCAGATGAGCTCACGGTGGGCGGTCTCCTCGGGAAGCCGCGGCGATAGCCGCAACAGATGGACGCAAGTCGACGGCCGCTAAGAGCCGCCGGACGGAAGGGGCTATCTGACGCTCGGAAGCGTCAGATCCGAGGTACTCGCCAGCCCAAACCGAACAACAGGGCCGGGGCAACACCGAGGCGGTACATAGCTACCATCGTATCTCCCACGAGGCGAGGTCACCACTCGCGCGGGAAACTTGGCATCAGCAATCCAACCGCGCTTTACCGCGCCACGTGCCCCACCGCTACGAACGCGGCCTCTCGGGCGCCCCACGCCCACAGTTGCGAAACGGACGACAACCAGCAATCTCATCGCCGTCAGGAGGTTGCTGCTCGCGCCCGACGATCCGGAAGTCTGCGGCCCCGCTCCGGCCGCAACGCCGCCGCCTGCACGGCAAACGATCCACGATCTCGATGCCCCGCCTGCTGCTCGGCGCGACCGCTCCCGGACAGTTTGGGTCACGCCCGGGCAGGTACGCGGCGTCGACGGCGTCGTCCGCTGCGGCTCGACGCCTCACGCAGCCACGAAGGTGGCGCCGCTCCTTTCAAGGCAGCAGGTGGCCGGCCACCCGATCCGACAGCCGGCGGTACTGGTCCGCGAGTCGCCCGCGATCGACGTCCTTCGGCCGCGGCACCACGTCCGCTCTCCCGATCACCTCGCCGTGCGTGAATTGAGCGCGAGTTAGGTCGACCTCTACTCCACCGGCGAGTCGATTCCAGTAATGAACTCCTTGGCGCGTGCCATCCGCATGGTGCACCTCTGCCACAAGTAGCTCGCCACCGAGGATGTCTTGAACGACCAGTGCGGTGACGGCGCACTGCCCTCGGGCCGGCTCGGCGTCGGACCAGTCCTCAAGGTCGACCGGATCGCACGTCTCCGATGACCAGCAGGCGCGGATCGCCTCGTCGATATGCGCCAGCGACCTCGCCACTATCGCTCGGAGCATGGCACGGCTCGGCGTTCGCCCGGCTCGATCATTGCGATAATCCGCGGCGACTCGCTGCGGGCGGACACCCTGTTTCAATTGCTGTGCGATGGCGTGCAGACGAACGGACCCGTGTTGGCGCTAGAGCCGCCCGGAAATGCAGAGGCACCTATGCCCGCGGATACGCGCGACCGGGTAAAGCGACTTCTCGGAAGTCGTGTCACGGGGGCACGGGCGGCCCCCGGGGGGTATACGCCGGCTCTTCGCTGGATTGCCCACCTCGCTGACGGTCGAAGCGTATTTGTCAAGCACGCGGTCGCCGAGCCCGTCGTCCCGCGCCTGCGTCGTGAGCACTTCGTCTACCGGCACATCGACGGGGCGTGGTGTCCGAAGCTGCTCGGATTCGATGACGGTGAGGAGCCGATGCTGGTCATCGAGGACCTCAGCGCGTGTGCGTGGCCCCCACCCTGGGACGCCGAGCGTGTCGAGGCAGTTCGAGCCGCGCTGCGCGCGATCGGTACGCACCCACCGCCGCCCGGGCTTGCTCCTGCCACCTCGCGTGGTATCGCCGAGGACGGCTGGGAAGAGGTGGCCCGAGATCCCGAGCCGTTCCTCGGCCTTGGCCTGTGCTCGCCCGGTTGGCTGAGCGACGCGCTTCCCGCGCTGCTTGACGCCGCAGACCGGCGCCTGCTGGAAGGGCGCGCGTTATGCCACCTCGATGTCCGCAGCGACAACCTCTGCTTCCGTGCCAACGGCGAGGCGGTCCTCGTCGATTGGGACTGTGCCGCGATCGGCAACCCAGAGTTCGACCTAGCCTTCTGGCTTCCGAGCCTGCACCTCGAACGCGGCCCGCCACCACAAGCCGTGGCGCAGTGCACCCCGGGCATCGTCACCATCGTGGCCGGGTTCTTTGCGTCCGAAGCCGGACTCCCTGACCTCCCACACGCGCCGCGAGTGCGACGCAATCAACTCGCGCAGTTGAAGGTCGCGCTCCCGTGGGTCGCGAGCGTGCTCGGCTTACGCTCGCCCGACCCGCAAGCACACGCTCACTGAACGTGCTGGCCGGGTCGGCGGGCCGAAGCCATTCCCTTCCTCACCCGGCTAGGAGCAGCGAGCCCCAGTACGAATCCGGCTCTGAGACTGCCGCCACGCGACTCGCCGAAGGCGGGCTGCCGGATGGCGGCCACACCGGTCACAGCGCCAACGCGGCCGCTTTTGCTCGGCGACTGGTGGCGAGCGGTGCCGAACTGCAGCGCAGCTGGGCCGCCGACTCATGCGAGCACGTGCGGCTCTACCGACTTGGCTTGCGCCGCTGGTAGCAAAGTGATATCATAAAGCTATTAGCTTCCTAGGGATTCCCGAGGAGGAATCATGAACGGCAATCAGTCAAGTAGGCGCGATTTCCAGCTGCGGTCCTGGAGCCATCGGCAGATCATCCTTGTGCGTGTGGGCGTCGGTATCTGGCTGCTGCTCCTGGCGGCGATTCTCTACGGCGCGGGCGTTGGCGGTCCGTGGGAATGGCTGCTCGTCGGGATAGCGGTGTTGCACTTCGGCCTCGCATACCGCTTGATTCGAATCGAAAAGGACGATCCGGATCGAAGCTTGCGGTTCCGTTAGGGCCTCTCCGCGGCTCCGGGCGGGTGAACGGGAGCGTCGTCGAACACCACTGCGCCAACGTTGTCTCGTCCGTGCCGGAGACGGGCCCGACGGCTCCTGCGTTAGCTGTTGTCAAGGACCAACTCACGCTAACCCCACTATTCGACATTCCCCGTTGCGGCTAGCAAGGCGGCCCGAGCCTCCCGGCTCGCGCACAACAACTCCGCGATTAGTCGCCTGAGCAACGCCCGACCGTGGGCGCCGCGCTCGACAATAGACAGCGGACGTGCTGAGCAGGCGCCCCTAGACGTGCTCCTGGCGAATAGGAGCAGCGGCGCGCGACTCGCGAAGAAGACTGTTCAACCGGGACACGCGGGGACGTCCTCTCGGTCTCCGAGCGCGTCCGGATTGCCTCCCTTCACTGAGACGCATCACCGGGCGGGCCCTTGCGGACCATCGCGAAGCGGCTCAACATAGAAAGCGTCCAGACGCAGGAGAAAGCGTCTGTACGCGGCTGCGCCTTCGGAGACCGCTTGGGATACTCCCGGCGTGAACCCCTCGCAGGCAACGAGGATCGTCAACGCGAGGGTCTTTGACGGCGCCCGGCTGCGGGACTGGACGTCAGTCCGGTTCGCCGACGGCATCGTCACCGACTGCGCGACCGGGTCCACGGCTCGAGACGGCGACGAGATGATCGACGCGGAGGGCGCCACCATCCTGCCGGGGCTGATCGACTCGCACGTCCACCTGGTGCCCGGCGCTTTGTCGCAGGCGCTGATCTTCGGTGTGACCACTGTGCTGGACATGTTCAGCACGCCCGACGTGGTGGCCGTGGCCAAGCAACAAGCCGGCACACGGTCGGACGTGGCTGATGTGCGTTCCGCGGGGATCGGTGCCACTGCGCCCGGCGGGCATCCTTCGATGATGTACGCCCCATTCCCGACCTTGACCGGCCCAGAGCAGGCCGAGCAGTTCGTCGCGGACCGGGTCGCCGAAGGCTCGGACTACTTGAAGATCTTCTCGGGCACAGCCGGTCGGCGGCCGTCGTTGGACCTGGACACGATCACGGGGTTGACCGCGGCAGCGCATAGTCGCGGACTCGTGGTCGTCGCGCACATCAGCTCCGTGGCCGGGGTGCGCGAGGTCGTGTCCGCTGGCGTCGACGTCGTCGCGCATGTGCCCGTGGACGGCGAGCTGGATCAGGCACTCGCTCAGCGCATCGCTGCGGCGGGGATCGTGGTCGGCCCGACGCTGGCCACCATCGAGAACGTCTTGGGTGAACCGGGCGGGGCCGCTGTGGCCGGAGACCCGCGACTCGCCGCGATATTGGGGGACGCATGGGCACGACGGCTGACCTCTGGCGCAGCAGGACGCAGGCAGGGGATGCCGCGTATTCCCGCGCTGAGGAGAACGTCGGCCGCCTGGTCGACGCGGGCGTCACGATGCTGGCGGGCACCGACGCACCGAACCCTGGCACCGTGTTCGGGGCAAGTCTGCACCGCGAGCTGGAACTGCTCGTCCGCTGCGGCATTACACCGACTCAGGCGCTGACCGCCGCAACCGCCGCCCCGGCAAGTGTGTTCAACCTCGCCGACCGCGGGCGTATCGCCCCCGGCCAGCGGGCGGATTTCGTGCTCGTGCACGGCGACCCGTTGACCGACATCACCGCGACCAGAGCCATCGAGCGGATTTGGCGGGCAGGCGTCCTGTGTGACCGACGTGCGTTTGTCGCGAGCGCGGCCGAGACGGAAGAAGTTGACGCCTTCTACGCCCAGGTCGCCAAGGCCGTGGCAGCCGTCCGCGAACGCCGGTCCGGCTTCGGCCCGACCGAGACCGGCTGACACCCGACCGAGCAATACGCAGGCTAGCGGTGTTAGCCGGAAGCCGATCGGTCGACGGGACACTCGTTTCGCTGGCGAAGCGCGCGCGACCCGTCGTCGCGATCTGTCCTCGTTTGCGCGGATAACAGGTCGGGTCGCAGCCGCTTGATGACATGTCGTCGACGGAGGTCACCTGATTCGTTGCATGCGATGACACCGGCCCTTCAGATAAAGAGCGAGTAGGAGTGGAAGTGGCGGCGTGTGGCGAGCCAGCGTTGCCAGCCCCGGAGGTTCGTAGCTGGTCGACAGCCTGGCGGGCGTGTTCGCGGTCGGAACGTCGGCGCTCGGCGCGTTCTTCGTCGCTCAGCTTGGGCGGTGTGGTGGTGTGCATCGCGTCCGTCTTTCGGTCGTGGCGCCGCCGGGTGCGGCGCCGATCCCCGACCTCCCTGCGCGCGGCCGCGTTCGACGCTCGGGAGGGGTTGGCGCCGCGGCGGCGACACGTTCGCGGGGTCGCCGCCACAGTTCGTGCCGCTTACCTGTCGTTGGCGTCGTCCGCCGGTTCGACCTCGTCGGATGCTGCGGGCAAGTCGAGCTCGTCGAGCTCACCGAGGTCTGTTTCGACCTGCTCCTCCTCGCCGTTGTCGTCCGCTTGGGCGTTTGTGTGTCGTGCCTGCTCGATGGCGGTGCGCTCGGCGTTGGCGCAGTCGCGGTGGGCCTTCTGCACGGCGCTTTGGAGTTGCTTGAGCGACGCGGGCAGATGCGGGGTGACGAGCTTCTTGAGGGCGTTAGCCGCGAGTTCGTTGTACGAGGACCAGCAGGTCGGATGGGTTTGTTGGTTGGTCGGCGCGCGTTGAAGTCGCGCTCTGGCCGACCTGCGCGACGGCGGCGATGCTTCACTGGACCCTGCGTTGCCGCTGACGCGGGCACCTGTGGTGAGCGTGTGCAAAGCCCCGAGCGTGCGAAAAGTCCGAACATCTCATATGTGACATGGTCCGCCGCGGTCCCGCTGATCCTCGGGCCCGGCACGCCGGCGCGCGGTGGTGGATCGGCCTGCGAGACGCTGGGCGGAGCGTCGCCGCCGGCCCGGCGCCCTCAGCCGACGGGGAGGTGTTCCTCGGTTCGCCGCACCCTGCGGGATGCAGTGGTTGCGGCGATCAGCGCGGCACCGAGCACAGCGCCCAGGAGCAACTCGGCGACATACGGGTCGACCGCCTCAGCACGATTCTGCTCGACCTCCCCCGCGGCGGTCATGCCCGGCACGTGGCCGAGGTCGGGAACCAGCCTCGCGTCGACCACATACGTAGATTGGGCGGCGAGGAAGATCAGCAGGCAGATCGCCACACCAGCGGCCAGTCCCGCCAAGGCAGCCTGCTCGGATGGCCAGCGCAGAGCGGTGGCGATAACCAGGCCGAGAGTGATGGTCCCGGCGACGCTCAGCAGTGCCCAGCTTGGGTGCGCGCGGACGCTCGCCGCAAGCAGCATCGGAACCCACCATGCCGCCAGCCCAGCGACCGTGACCACTGCCATCAGGTGCAGCGTCCGCGGTCGGGCCGCCGTGGACTGTGCCGTGACCAACAAGACAGTCGCGAGGTACAGACTCAGGGCGACGTAGAACATCCACACGCCGCTCTGATCGTGCTGTGGTGAGGCGGCAGCGAACGACGCAAGCGCCGGCAGGATGTACGCGCCAAGTACCACATAGCCCGCGGCGCGGATGCGCCGAGCCGGCGGATGATCGGCGATCGGCCCCAGCGGCCCGGATCGACGTCCGGACCACGCGAGGACTCCGAGAGCCAAGACGAACACGATCGTCTGGATCCGCACACCAACCCCGTTGATCGAGGTCGCGAAGGCGAGCGCGACAGCACCGAAGGCCAGCGCGACCACATGGAGCGCCACCGTGCGCATCGCGGTGCGATCGCTGAGCACCGCACGCATGCAGCCCAGCGTGTACCGTCGCCGCGCCCGGACGTCATCCAGGGATGCCAGCTCGGCCCGCATCGCACGTCCCCACTCCGACCGGCGGCTCGGCAGCAGGCGCACCATGACCGCCAGGGCGCGGTCAGAGAGGTCGCGCGCGCTTCCCCCTTCGCTCATGTCACCGCTCCGCAGACGGTCTGACGACGGCGGGCGCGCGCGGTCACGCGCCGCTCCGCGACCGCGGCCTGTGCCTCGATGGCGGCGCGTTCGCCCGCGGCGGTGATGCGATACATGTGCCGGCGCGGGCGTCCTTCCGGGGGATCCACCTCCCATCTCGCTTCCAGGAGTCCCCGATCACACAGACGCATCAGGATCGGGTACAGCGTGCCCGCCTCAAGCCCGACCTCCTTGCCGAGCTCGTAGCCGTAACGCCAAGCCAGCGGCTCACCCGCCAACGCGGTCAGCACAGACGCAGTCTGCCGAGAAGGACGACGAGCCATGCAACAACTCTACCTATATAGAAGTCTGGTGGCAACAACACCCGATAGCGGTCGCGCTGAGCAGCAGCCAGGGCATCGACATCGTGGTTCCTTTGCGGTGCGGGCGGCAGCGTTTCTTCGGGGTCAGGCCGCGGACTTGCGGATCGTCGGATCGGAGCAGCGGTCTTACCCATCGCCGCGCCGTTTTACGCCACCGAGGACAAGTTGGCAGCGTCGGACGGCCGCCCCAGAGGGTGCCCGTCCCCGCCCGGATCGCCCCGCGGCCGCGCGTATGCCGCGGGTGACTCGCGGCTGCGCGCTCGGTCGTTTCAGACGGCGGGTGACCGGTGCTCACGGCGGCGTCGGGCTAGGACGGCGGTGGCACCCGCGGCTCCGAGAAGTCCGAGCATCCCTGCGGCGCCGATCCCGGCGTCGTCCCACTGGAAATTGCTCGATGAGGAAGCCGCGGCGTGATGCGCAGCACGCTGAGGTTGAGTGATCGGACCGGCGAGCCCTCCGGGTGTGCCCACGCGCCGCTCCGCGACCGCCCGCTCGTAAGCCGAGGGCTTGGCCCGGTGGAGTTGCGTCGGGTTCACGGAGGCTGAGCGGGTGGGTGCCTGCGACGGTTCGAAATCGGGTCGGGCGAACGCGGCTGCGGGCGCACTTGCGACGGCGATCAACACGGCGGCGATCAACGTTTGCTTGCTGATTTTGAGCATGTTTGTCCTGTCGTTTGGTTGCTGCGTCAGGCGTAGAAGTAGGGATCGAGCACCCGCACCTGCGTGATCTCGTCGACGGGCAGCTCGGTGCGGCGCGCGCTCTTGCGGATCGCTTCCGGGGTGGGTGCGTCGTAGACGCAGAAGGTGGTGCGTTTGTCCTCGCTGACGTAGGAGTGCACCCACGTGACCCCTTCCTCGGCATTTCGCTCGATGACCCCACGGCAGAGCTCCGCTCCGCTGTCTGCCATCGGGATCCGCAATCCTTCGGGGAAGCTGCGCTGCACGATGTATCGCGGCATCTGGGTCCTCCTCATTCGTCGGACTGATAAGAACGCCATCAACCTACGAGCGAACGAGACCGGCCGCATCGGGACGACTCCCCATGTTGGGGTTCGCGGGTATCTATCTTGGGCCGGTCAGCCCGAGTCGTCCCGCCTGCGCGACCGCTTCGCCGCGAGTGCGGGCGTCGAGCTTGCGCAGGATGGCCGAGACGTGATGGTCGACGGTCTTCTCGGCGACGACCAGTCGCTTCGCGATCTCCGTGTTACGCAATCCCTCGGTCAGTAGGCACAGCACCTCGACCTCCCGTGCCGTGAGCCCCGCCGTGTTCTCCCGCGTCCGTGGGCGCGGCCCGCGCGGCACTCCACGGGCGCCTCGCTCACGCAACTTGCGGGCCACGATCGCCGCCGCCGGACGCGCGCCCAGCGTCTGCAGCTCGTCGTACGCCTGGCGCAGCGGCTCCTCCTGATCGGCGTCCGCGAGCGCCAGCGCCGCCTCGAACGGACAGCCGATCTCCCGCCAGCGTTCAGCTGCTCGCGCCCACTCACCCGCGATCGATAGCGCGTACGGCTCCGCGGCCGCCCCCGGAGCAAAACGATCACGAACCCCCCCGCGCCACCGCCAGCACGCCAGCTCACCGGCGAGCCACGGCATGTGACGTCGCAGCGCGAGCGATAGCGCTACGTCGGTCTCGCGTTTCACGGTGGCGTGTTCCCCGGCGAGCCACGCCGCTTCGGCTCTCGCCGCGGCGATCCAACCAATACGGATGGGCTCTTCGGTTGGCGCGGCCAGCGCGTGTTCTTCGGCGAGCGGCGCGGACGCGTCGGGGTCGCCTCGGCGCGTCCTGACGAGTCCGAGCGTGATCAGAGCCAGGCCGCGGGGCACCGGGGCGCTCCGGGGATCGCGCAAGATTGCCTCGGCCGACTCGACCGCCTCCTCCCAGCGGCCTCTGTCGAGCTCCAGCCGAGCGCGAAACCCGAGTAGGTACAGCCGCCAGGTGTCGAGCCCACGCTCACGGCAGTACTCAAGGCCACGCTCGAGGTAAGCGTCCGCGAGTTCGAATTTGCGCTGCTCCGTTGCACACCGGACGATGCTCATGAAAGCTCTGCCGGCATAGTCCTCGAGGCCTTGCCTCTCGGCAAGCTCGAGCGCCTGCTCCTGCTTGATTCGCCCTTCCTCGAGACCGGCTTGGAATTCTGCGGTGCCGATATTCGTAAGGGCGTAGACCAGCGCCTCCTCGTCATCCGAGCTTCGTGCGAGCTCGAGCGCGCGAGTGCCCCACGCGACCGCTCGATCGAGGTCTTGCATCGCCATCCGACGCTGGGAGACGTTGCCGTACGCCATCGCCAGCTCGTGCCCTGGGGGCAGTCGCTCGAGCAGCTCGACCGCCTCGGACGCGAGTTCCTCGCCCTGATGGACCCGGCCCACGAAGAACAGCAGGCGTGAGAGCGTCCGTAGTGCGTCTCCCTCTCCGAGTCGATCTCCGAGCCGTCGCCAGCACTCGAGCGCTTCCTCCTGTGCCTCGATTGCCGCGTCAAACTGGTCGGTCATCCAGCACTCATCCACGCGACGCTGCAGCAGCTGCGCGCGCCTCTTAAGTGGCAGCCCGTCTCCGAACCTGAGCGCCCTGGCGAGCTGCGCGGCCGCCTCGCGGTGCGAGCCGCCCCGGGCCGCCCGCTCCGCCGCCTGAGGTGCCCAGCGGAGCACCGCCTCCTGGTCGGCGGCCGCCTCAGCGTGATCGGCGAGGCTCGCGGAGTCGGGACTGTCGCCTCCTCGCGCCTCGAGTGCCACTAGCGCAGCACGGTGAAGCGCGACGCGGCGGTTGGGCGGGATCGACTCCTCGACCGCAACGCGCGCTAGCTCGTGCCGGAAAGCGACGTCCGCCTGGCCCGCCGTCAGGACCCCCGAAGCCACGCACTCCTCGAGCTGGTCGATCAGGTCCGGCGCCAACGCTTCCAACAGCGTGAGATTGACCCGGCCGGGAACCACCGCAGCCGCCTCGAGCAGCCTCCGCGCGTGGCTGGACAACCGTCCCGCGCGAGCCAGAACCGCGTCGCGAACCGTCGCCGGGATATCTTCACCACCGCCGGCCAGCACCTCGGTCACGAAGAACGGGTTGCCTCCCGTGACGCGATACAGGCCAGCCGCATCCACACCCGCCGCCGCCGTCAACGCCTCAACGCCACCGAGCGACAGCGGCGCCAACGCCAACCGACGGACGCCAGACCCTGCTCGCAGCTCGCCCAGCACCGACCGCAGCGGATGGTCCGCCGCGAGCTCATCGTCCCTGTACGTCGCAACCACCAGGGCCGGCACGATCTCGGCACGCCGCCCGAGCATCGTCATGACATCGAGCGTCGCCTCATCTGCCCAATGCAGATCCTCGATCACCACGATCGTGGGCTGGACGGCGGCCAGTTCGTCGCACAGCGCCGCGAAGCAGCCGGCAGGCCGCTCACCTCGCGCAACGGTCTCGGCAAACGCACCCCCGGTGACCGCGGCGATGTCGACGAACGGAGCGAGCGGACGCGGCGTACGCAGGCCATCACAGCCACCCCACAAGACGTGTGCTCGCGGGCGCCTTCGGTCGCAGAAATCCCGCACCAGGGCGGTCTTCCCGACACCGGCTTCCCCTGCTACCAACACCAACCTCCCGTGACCGCTGGGAACGTCGGCCCACCAGGACTCCAGCGAGTCGAGATACGAATCGCGTTCCAGCAAACGAGGCGGGGCGGCTGTGGCGCCCGGCCGTGGAAGCGGTCCTCTCACCGCGCCATCGTCCACCCGCACGATCTGGCCGTCAAGTCAACGATGAGCGCCCGAGCCGGTCGGTCGCCCGCCGCAAGATAGGTAGCGCAGATTCCGAACATGGGTGGTCCTCCCGATGCACCTCCGCACGTGCGCTCATACGTTGACCGCGTGGCCGAACACGCGCATCAGACCACATATCGCCACCGGATCGAGGGAGTGGGATGAGCACCGATACGCAGGATGGGGTTCCGTCTCGCCGGGAGTTCTTGAAGGGGGTGGGAGCCGCTGGTGCGGGTTTGGTCGCTGGATCGGTCGGAGCGGGCACGGGATTAGCGGCGCCGAGCGCCGCGGGCGCGGCATCCGCGGTCGCGGACAATGGCCCCGGTTCTCGCTTTGCGCGCCGTGGAGCGCCTGCCAGCAGCGTCGATTTCGGGCGCATGTTCTCCGATCTGCCGCCGTTCGCCGAGGCGAACGACACGGTGCGCGCCGCGCTGCTCGAAGTGGGGATGCCGGGCGGGATCATGGACGCTGGGGATCAGTTGTCGTCGGGGCCAAAGGCGTTGATCGTCGATCCCACCGTCAACGGCAACCCGACCGCCACTAGCCCCTATGGCACCAACCCGGATAACCCAACCATGACCGCGGGCTCGACGTTCGTGGGCCAGTTCACCGACCACGACATTACGTTCGATCAGACCTCGCAACTGGGGACGCCGCAGAACCCCCTGACGTCGCCCAACACGCGGACTCCCGGGCTAGATCTGGACTCGGTGTTCGGCGGCGGCCCGGGACTCCGACCGGACCTCTACGTCGGGAACCCGGATGGGTCGGTGGGGCCGAAGCTGACGATCGGAAGCGGTGGGGTACACGAGGACGTGCCCCGCGTGTCGATTGGCGATGGCACCTACGCGGCGCTCCTGGGCGATCCGCGCAACGACGAGAACGTGATGATCGCCGGGCTGCACTGTGCGCACATCCTGTTCTACAACCGGGTACTGGATGAGCTCTCGGAGTTCGATCTGCGCCGCTTTCCGGCCGCCACAGCGGCCGACCTGCCAAACCGCTACGCGTCATTCCTGATCGCCCGCCAGGTCACGCTGTGGCACTACCAGTGGCTGTTGGTCAACGAACATCTGCCGCAGATCGCCGGGCAGCAGGTCGTCTCGGACGTGCTCCGGAACGGCAACCGTTTCTACAACCCGCCGCCCGGCGACGCGTTCATGCCAATCGAGTTCGGTGCCGCCGCCTACCGGTTCGGGCACAGCATGGTCCGCCCGTCCTACCGCGCGAACTTCACCAGCGGCACCGGCGACAGCACAAGCCCGACAGCAGATCCCTTCTTCGCACTCGTGTTCGATCAGACCGAGCCTGCCTTCAGCGCGCCTCCGAGCTACGACCGCGACGACCTGCTGGGCGGCTTCCCCGCCGCGCGGCGCTACGTCGGCTGGCAGACCTTCTTCGACCTCGGCGACGGGCAGGTCAAGAACAACAAGAAGATCGATACCACTATCTCGAGCGTGCTGTTCACCCTGCCCGTGCCGGCGATCGCGCCCCACACACAGACCAGCCCCACCGTGCTGCCGCAGCGAAACCTCCTGCGCCAGCTGACCTGGGGCCTGCCCTCCGGCCAGGCCGTCGCTCGCGCGATGGGAGTCGACCGACTGAGCGTCGCCGAGCTGTCCGAAGTCGGCAGCGTCTACGCTCCGTTCGCGGCGAGCACCCCGCTCTGGTACTACATCCTCGCCGAAGCCAAAGCCATAGCCGCCGGTTTCAACCTCGGACCCGTCGGCGGGCGGATCGTCACCGAGACGCTGATCGGACTGCTCCGCGCGGACCACACCAGCTACCTCAGCATCGACCCCCGCTTCACGCCGTTCCTCGGCAGCGATCTCCAACTGGGTTCGAATCTCAACCCCAACATCACCGGCAACCGCAGCTACACCCGCGCGCATTTCCTCTACTACGCCGGCGTGGTCACACCCGGAAGCTACCGCTGAGCGAGCAACCCGATGACCACCGGACTGCTCACCCCCACCCACGTCGCGATTCTGCTGATCGTCGTGTTGCTGATCCTCGGGCCAAAACGCCTCCCACAAGCTGGCCGCGCACTCGGGCAAAGCCTCCGCGAATTCAAACACGGAATCACCGGCTGCGAGGAACCGCAGTCCCTTAATCCTGATCCTCATTCTCACTCGGATGCAAAGAAAAGCGCCCCTAGGTGACAGACGGCGATCCTGCCCGGCTGTCAGAAAGCCGCGAGGGCAACCCCGTGTGTTGGTTGACGATGCCCCCGCATAACCGGAAACACCAACGAAGCAGGTCCCGCGCCGTGCTGTGAAGTTCAGCACGGCCTCCCCGATCTTCGTCGAGTCACCAGGGCGACAGGCTAAGCCGGCGCAGTTCACCCCGGAGTGCAACCTGGAGCTCTCGGCGAAGGCGGACGGGTGCTCTGCGCTGGGCGAGATCGGTGAGCTGCTCCGACGCGAGGGGCTGCACACGTCGCACTTGACCTACTTGACGTACTGGCGTAGGCAGCGCAACAACGACGCGCTGAAGGAGCTACGCCTGCCGCGTGGGTCCAACTGTCGGATCGCGGGGACGCGCAGATCGTCGAGCTATCCAGGAGGGCTGAGCGTGCCGAAGCCGAGCTGGCGTAGGCAAAGAACGTCACCGCGATCCGGAAAACGTCTCAGGCTCGTGGAGCAGATGCTCGGCACCGAAGAAAGCGGCCACCGCGTCGACGCGACCGCCTTCGGGCGTCGAAGGGGTTGCATCCTTTCTCTAGGTGGGCTTTCGTGGCGGGGATGCGGGAAGCTCGCGCCATCGTAAGGACGGACTCAGACGTGCAGGGCGGGCGTGTAGATGAGCTCTTGGATGCTGCCGTCGAGTGTCCGGCTGTCGATCAGCTCGAGGTCGAAGTCAGCTGCACCCTGGAAGATCGGCTCATCTCCGGTCTGCCCGGTGATCACTGGAAAGAGCGTCACTTGGACGCGGTCAACCAAGCCGGCGGCCATCAGCGCCCGGTTCATCGACAGGCTGCCGTGCGAGCGCAACGGCACCTTTTCCTTCAAGGACGGTTGATCGGGGTCAAGCATTCAGACCGCAGACCACGGCAAAACTAATCGCCGTCGCGCCCGCCGCGGAGGTGGCGCCGCGCCCGAACCGGCCGAGACGGTGAGCGCGAGGAATCTAGTTGGGTGACCCGAATCACCTACCTCGTGCATCGCGGAGGCGATGTGAGCGGCCACCAGCAGCGACACCGTGATGAATTTCACCGGGCACTCCTGGAGCATCCCCGGATCCTCGCGAACCGTTATCGACAGCGAAGTGGCGACGCCCGGCCGACTCAGACCCCGACGCAGGCGCTGGGTGTGCGCGACCGCCCAGTCGCGCACACCCGGACGCGCCTGCTAGCTGACCGGACTGACCGTCAATGAGATCACGGTTGTGCTCGAGCAGGTCGAGAACGTCTTGTTGATCGTCACCGCCTTGCCTTGACCGGGCGGGAACACCTTCAGTCCGGCGGCCGTGACCGGCGCGCACTGAGACGGGGAGAAGTTGCCCGTCTCGACGATCCCGACCAGCGCGCTCGCGCTCTTGCCGGACAGGACCGTGACCGTCTTGGAGCTCGACGGGATCTGCGACGCCGGGCTACCGATCTGCTTGCCGCTACCCGTCACCGCAGACACGCCCGGATAACCACCCAGCGTGCATCCGAGCTTGCCCGTGTTCACGAACTTGAGGGGGTAGAACGTCGTACCTGCAGTGCCGTTCGCCGGACCGAGCGACACCTTCAGCGCCGAGCTCGAGCAAACGCTGGTCGTGCCGCGCTTCGCTTTGCTCCACTTGACAGTAAATTGCGTGCTGCTGCCGTTCTTGATGAAGGTTCCCCAGCCCTTGGCGGTTTCCACGCCCTTCCAGCCGGGGATCGCCAAGTTGTACTTGTTCAAGAACGTCGTAAAGTAGTTCGATGCCGTCTGGCAGCCGAGGTTCGGGCTGGAGACGGTGTAGCTGCCGCCGGGCAGAATCACGCCGCCCGACTGATCGTTGTGCAGCACCGTGAAGCTGATGCCGTTACACGACGCCGGCGTCGCCGTGGCGGGGGCGGCGACCGCAACCGAGGCCGCCAGCGCGGCGACCGCAGCCGCGGCAGTCGTGAGCGCGTGCAGGCGACCGGGAGAAAAACGACGACTCATCAACTAAGACTCCTGAGACGGGCGTGACCAGCACGCCGATTGATATCGATCAAGAAGACCCGTGCGACAAGCACACAAACCCACGATCCCCCACGCCACGGAATGATAGTCCGATCCACGTATCTACGCCTCCCTTTAGCAACCCGCGATGCGCACAAATGCCGGGACTCACCCGCCGGCCTCTCGAGCTGTGGCGCGCCAGATCGCGCTACGGCTTTGGGGAGCGGACGAGCCTCCGAAACAACAGCCTGCCGCGGAAAGGTTGCGTCGTCGCTCAGCCCCGGGCCGCCGCGGCCAGACCGGTACCCGCGCGGACTCCAACACCGCATAAGACCGAGCCGAGCGTAAGCGTCGCGCTTCTCGGTGGTGCGCGAGTGGGGCGGCCCAGTCGAAACACGCGGCGAGCCTGGTGGCGCTACGCGACTCCCCGCCACACGCTTATCGTCCCGTTGAACCCTCCGGCGGCGAGGGTCCCCCCGTCGGGACTGAACGCAACGCTGAAGACGGGGCCGGTGCCTCCGTTGAGCGTCGCGAGAGGCTTGTCATTTCGCAGACGCCATAGTTGGACCGTCCCGGTCTCGCTGCCGGTGGCGAGAATCCGCTTGGTGGGAGCGAACACGACGCTGTTGACGGGGCCGCTGTTACCGATGCGAAGCGTCCGGATCAAGTGGTGGCTTTGTACGTCCCAGAGACCGACGGTCCCGTTGTCGCCGTTTCCGGCCGCGAGCGTCTGACCGTCGGGACTGTAGGCAACGCTGTTGACGAGGTGATGGGTCTGCAGCGGGAGTCCGAGCGGGTGGCGGGTTTGTAGGTCCCACAACACGATTGTTCCTCTGATATCAGCGGCCGCGAGACTACGCCCGCCGGGACTGAACGCGAGGCTCGCGATGGCGCCGGCGTGATTGTTCAGCTGTCCCAGCAGGCCGTGGCTGTGCACGTCCCACAACTGGACCGTGCCGTCGGCGCTCGCAGCCGCGAGCATGCGCCCGTTGGGGCTGAACGTGACGCTGTAGACCGAGCCAGCGTGTGCCATCAGCGCCGATCCGAGCTTCCTGCGGCTTCGTACGTCCCATAAGCGAACGACGCCACCCCTGGTCCCAGCGGCAACGGTACGCCCATCGGGGCTGAACGCGACACTGTCGACGATTCCGACTAGCCCTCTGAGCGTCCCCATCAGGCTGTCGCCTTGAAGGTCCCACAATTGGACCGTCCCGTTTTCGGTGGCGCTGGCGAGGGTGCGCCCAGTGGGACTGAACGCAACGCTACTCACCGGTCCGGCGTGACCGTCCAGGCGCGTCCCGGGTCCGGTATCGAAAGCGCTGGCAAACGACTGAGCGCTATGAGCTAGGGCAAAGCTGGCTGTAAGGAGCACAGCCACCGCCACGATTATCAGTGCTCGTTTGAGGCTAACGATCATTGCCTGCGGTTGACGCGCCGTCGGCGCAGGGCATCAATCCTAAACCCCGCGCCTCCAATAGCGGCAAATCGGTCCGCGCAAAGCGGATAATCACGTCCCTTGCGAGACGGGCAACACCGCCGCTCGTCGCCAATCTGAGGACTGCGCGGGCAAGCTGCGGAGACGGACCCAGGTCGAGAGGCCGTGAGCACGGCGGCTGGAACGTCATTGCGATCGCGCGCCTCCAGGTGGCAATGCGGGCAAAGCGATGGTGCGCGCTTCGATTCGGTCCTCTGACGATCACTGCCCTAGGATCGCCGTGGTGCGCCCTCCTCTTGGGACCAGTACCGCAGCGCTCGCTGGAGAATCGTGCAGCTTGATCGCTGCTGGCGGACGCTGGGCTGTGACCAGACGGCGTCGCTTGCCAGCGCCGCCAATGAGCGCGACCGGCGGGGCCCGCCTCAGGCCGACTCCGTTGCCAAGGGTTCGCTCGGGCATTTTGAATGCTTGTGCGATTGGCGCTGCGGGCGCCGGTGCGGATAGTGTCGGCATATGGACGAGTTCGCTTCTGCGTGCGTGAGTGTTCGTGATCGTGTGCTGGCATCCGATATGGCCGATGGAATCGACGCGGCTTGGCTCGACTACGTGCGCGACGACTGCCGTCTGACCGAGGCGGCCAGCATGACGCCATGCGTAGCGCGGATGGTCGCATCTGAGCTTCATCCGCCCCCTGACGGCGCTCCGGTCGGACGGTTCTCAGGCCGAGTCCCGCCGCTCGGCCGACTGCTACCCGACCTCGGGCAGCACGAACCCGCTGTGCGCCGTCTCGTCATGGTCACGGTGGCGTACGGCTACTTCGCGATGATCGACGCCGAAGCGATAGCCGCTATTACGGGACGGCCGTTCCGGGCCAGCGTCGCGTCCCGCAGCGCCGAGCAGGTCTGGCCGTCCTGGGTGACAAACATGAGCACCGGAACGCTGCTCGCGCAGGTGACCGGCAAGAAGGAGATCGGTAAGGTCCAGAACATCTGCGGCGAGAGTCTCTATCAGGGGCTGCTGGATCTCGGGCTGGTCGGCAGGCGGCGCCGGAAGGTCCCTTATATGGGGCGGTTCTATGCCCAGGCGGGCATGCTGCTCCGAGTCGTGCAAAGCGACACGCTCGTGGCTGAGCCTGCGTCGGAGTCGCTGGCGATCGCAAACCGGTGGCCGTTTGAGGAAATGCCGACCGACTAGGTGAGTGGCGTGGAATTATCGGCGAGCAACCGTTCCCGCCGGCGCTGGCCACCGAGCAACTCATCGCGCCTGCCAGTGTGCCTGGTCGAGATCGACCGCGTTGGAAGCAACGCACGGTCGTTCCCAACCTCCAAGGCGGAGCAGCGCGGCGAGGATCTCGGCAATGTATCGCCGCACGACTGCACGATCGAGAACAAATGCTCGGCCGTCACGGCCGAAGCTTGTTGCTTGCGGGGTCCAACGGTTTCGGGTGCCTCGGTCTAGCGGCCGCAACCCGCGTCTTGGGCTTGTTCCCCGCTTCGCCTGAGCCTCAGCTTGACTGGAGATCCGTCCGCCTGCCCAGCCATCAAGCCGCTACATACACGACCTTGAAAGCGTAGTCGGCGAGCGTGACGGGCGTCGCGAGGGTGGAGCCGTTTTCGCTGACCATGGTGACGGCGTTCCCCGACGTGAGCGACATTGGACCACTGGTCGTGAAAATGCTGATGTCGTCGAAATAGACGGCGCCGAAGCGGGCCAGCGGGTTGAAGTCGGGGGGCTGGTCCGAGTTTCCGCTGCGACTGACGCCAGCGTCGACTGTGACAGCAGGCGGAAATCCCGTATCCACAGCGAAGTTCATCGTCTGCCCGGTGGTCTCGTTCGCGAGGAAGTAGGCCACTGTGCCCTGCGGATTGCCCGCGAAGCACAGGGAGGCGCTCATCCCGTCGCCTGGCCTAACTGGCAGGTTGATATCCCCGACACCTTCTGCCCAGAGGAAGCTGGTGACGTTCTCCGCGGAGTCGACGGTCATCATGACGTGAAGGTCGGCGAAGCCAAGGCCGACGAACGTGTGGAACTGGTTGGGCGCGCCGATCGGGCTGGGACTGTACTGCAGGTCGGGCACCGTCCAGGTAATGAACAGGGCGCCGATCGTTGCCCCGGTGGTGAAGAGGCTGAAGCCGCACGTCTCGCTGGGGTCCAACGGGAGAATGAAAGGCGTGACTGCCCTGTTGGCTGCCGTTGCCGTGTTGGGCTGCGGCTTGAGATGGTCAAAGCTGCGATAGCGGCGTGCCTGTCGCTCCCATAGAGCCGCCAGGCCCGGCTGGGTATGCGGGTCAGGCCTTAACGGGAGGCCGTGCTTCTTCAGGTCCTCCGCGGTAGCGGCGAACGGGTCGAAATCCTTGGGCGGGGGTGGGTAGATACGCAGCGCTTTGCTGCCGGACGTTTCCTGTGTAGTCATGAAGCTCTCCTTCTAGTAAGTCGCATGGCGGCGTTCAAAGAATCTCAGGTGGGAACCCGATTCGTCACGCTAGCCGCGGGTGCGGTAACAGACACCACGTCCCCGCAGCCGAAACCTGTCGTTCATCATTGATGACCTTGGCCTTCGTCGAAATATGCCCCCGGGCCGACCCAACTGAAGCTTTTTTGCGCTGACCGCATGTCTTCCTTGCTAACGCGGCGACGCTCGCGCTTGTCGTGCTCGCCTGGTGAGCGGTGGCTCAGGCCCTGCTCGGCATGGTGAAGCGGCCTGCTCGATCCGGGTCGGGCGCGTGGCTAAATCTCCGGGTTCGTGCTGAGCCATCGAAGAAAAGAGGAACCAGCCGGCGATCCTGATACATACAACGGCGACATCCGGCGACAGCGACCGGGGGACTCCGACCGACGTCCGTCAGAGACCGAGAGGACACGAGCGGCCTGTTGCCAGGGCGCGTTGGTTGGTCCCGCTGCCCCATGACTAGGGACCCTGGGGATGGCCGGGGTCAGGTTAAGCATCGGCTGTAGCCCAGTCCGCGCATGCGATGCCAACGTCTCTATAAGTGCTTCGTCTCTGCGTGGGCTCGCGCCACGGCGACGATCCGCCCGCGCGGCTAGATGACGATCGAGCTGAGCGCGGACGATCGGATTCGTGCAGCAGGAGTCACCGGGCGACGTAATTGGGGCACGTCTCCCTTGACGGGCGGGTCCGTGCGGTGGCTCGGCACAGCCTCCCGTCGGTCATGTTCGGCCGTCTTGAACGAAGAATGTCGGCGGACTACCTGGGCACGGGTCTCGACCTGGCGCATTGCACACGCGTTCCCTCAGCGAGGGCACCGGCGTCGAAGACCTCGCCGGCTGCTTGCCGCCACCGCGGGTGTACCGGTGCATCTCATTGATTCCGCGCGATCCGTCGCAGACGCGGACCGTCTGCGGGCCCGCGCCCTCGTCGACGATGAGCACCACCGGGTAGTTCGTGCCCGCCCGGCGATCGGTGCCGAACTCCACGCGAATGGAGGCGCCGAGCGGCGCCTCCAGCAGTCGGCTGTAGTCGGGCGTCACGCCGGCAGCGCCGCCTGCATGCAGGACAGCACTGGGGGCGCCGCCGCCCTCCGCGCGACCGTTGCTGGCCGAAGGACACGAGCTTTGATGCTGGTGGCTTGCCGTGGCGATCGACTGCGGGAGCCTGCCACTGGCTTACCAGTCGCGGTGGAGGTGCTCAGAATCAGCCGGCCGCGACTGCGGCCGTCTCGCAGGCCCGATGGCCTCGACGGCGAGCTATTGCGGGGACCGCAGGAGTTCCGACCCGGGCGCTAGTCGACCCACCAGTCGCGCTGACCCTCCACGTCTTCGCGCGGGATCTCACCGAGATTGGGCGCGCCGACCACGATGACCTCGAGGCCCTCCGGCCCGGCCTCGTAGCCGCGCCACGTACCGGGTGGGACGCGCACCACGTCCCACTCCTTGACCTCGACGATCTCGTCGTCGAGTTTCATCCGCCCGCTCCCACGCACGACGACGTACACCTCCTCCTGCTTCTTGTGCGTGTGGCCGTACGGGAAGCGATAGTCGGGCGGGACGCGCTGGTAACTCAGGCCGGACTGCTCGAGCTCAAGCGCCTCACTTGCGTGGCGGAACTCCAAGTCCGGCGCGCCGTCGAAGTTGGACCCGAGATCCTCTACGTCCTCCTTGAGGTTCCTGAGCGTGTACGGCACGGCCGCAGTTCTACTACAGGGGAGCCGCCGACGCCGGTTCCGGCGGACTCGTTCATCCACTGATCGTTGCGCGGTTGGACGAGCAGGCGGAGCGACCTCGCGGCGTACGTTCGGCCAGCACGGAGTCGTTAAACACCGGTACCCGAACCCGGCGGACGCCGTCTCGGTTGCCTGGTGCGGCGACGGCTCGGCTCGTGAGCAGAATGGTTGTGGTCGCGACCGGAATCGGGCACCATTGTGAGCGTGGGGTGGCGACGGTGGAATCGACTGATCGGTTGGGCGTCGGCAACCACGGCTGTGGTGGCGGTCCTGCTTGCCTTCTGTTCCGCCGCGGCGGGACGCACGACGGACGCGTCGGTGGCGCGCGGCCTGCAGCGTCTCGTGTCCGCGCCGGGCGGTCCGATCGGCGCGATCGTGACGCTGTATCGCGACGGTCGCACGATCGTCCTGCGAGCCGGGAGGGCCGACGTGACGCGTCCTGGGGCACCCCGCCTGAGCGATCACATGCGCATCGCGAGCATCTCGAAGGCGTTCAGTGGCGCGGTTGCGCTGCACTTGGTGACCCAGGGTCGCTTGAGGCTGGATGACACGATCGGCCAGCTGCTTCCCGGGATGATGCCGCCGGCGTGGTCGGCGGTCACGGTGCGCGAGATGCTCAACCACACCAGCGGACTGCCCGACTACACCCGGTCAGATGGCTTTCGCGAGCAGGCGACCAATGACCCTGAGGGCTACGTCTCGCCGACGGGGATCATCGACTGGGTACGCGGTGCCGAGCTGAACTTCACGCCGGGCTCGCGCTATGAGTACTCCAACACCGACAACATCGTCGTCGGTCTGATCGCCCAGCGGGTCAGTGGCCAGTCCTACGGTCAGCTGCTCTCGAGGATCGTCTTTCAGCCCGCACGGTTGACGCAGACTACGTTCCCGACGCTGAGGATCTCGCTGCCGGCGCCGTTCCTGCACGGCTATCAGGTCGAGCCCGGCAAGCCACCGCAGGACGTCACCACGTTTCTGAGTCCGAGCGGTGCGTGGGCATCGGGCGCGATCGTGTCCACCCCGGCCGACCTCGGCGTGTTCATCCGGGCGGATCTCGCCGGCCGGTTCTTCGGCAAGGCCCAGCGCCGCCAGCAGATGCAGTTCGTCCGCGGCTCCTCGAGCCCGGCCGGTCCCGGCACGAACTCCGCAGGGCTGGCGATATTCCGCTACCAGACGCGCTGCGGCACCGTCTACGGTCACACCGGCAACTTCCCCGGCTACGTCCAGTGGGCCGCCGCCACAGCCGACGGGCGGCGGTCGGTGACGACGTCGCTCAACATCGCAGCGCCGACGGGCGCCCTGCTGGCACAGTTGCGCTCGCTGCAGGCATCGGCCGTCTGCGCACTGCTCGGCAGGTGACCCCTCGTGACGCCGACTGCCGGGTGGTCGCCGCGTTCCGTCAAATGCGGTACGACACCATCGGCGGCGACAGTCGCGCCGGCGATCGAGCTGGGCCGAAGCGAGGCGAGCAAGCCGATGACCTCGGCGATCTCGTCGCGTTCAGCGGCCCGATCGTGGATCGTGGTTGCGCCAACCGCAGCTGTTGATCACACGGCTGCATGCCAGCCCAGGCCGTCCGGAGGCGACCGTGCTGACACGAACACCGGGTGCTGGACCGCCGACGAGCAGGTCATCGATATCCGCGGCCCAAGTCACGAGCCAACCCCGCCGCACCGCTGAGTTTTCGTGATCGCGGAAGTGTTGAGGCGAGCGCCGGGGAAGTGTTGAGGCGGTCCCTAACGAGGTGCAGTTTCGTTTCCACATCGCACAGATACGCGAGCTCGACAGCGTTCAGGGCAACGCCCTCTGCTCGCCGAGGCGTCGGTGGCGGAGGAGGTCGCTGCGGCGCTCGACGCGACCGACAAGGACGTCTCGATCGGCGGCGCCGGCCTGGCCGCGGCAGCGATCGAGCTCGGCCTCGTCGACGAGCTGCGCATGTTCCGCATTCCGGTCGTCGTCGGTGGCGGCACGCCCTTCCTGCCGCCGGTCACCGAAGAGGTCCGGCTAGACCTGGTCGAGACCAGGACGTTCGGCTCGCGCGTGATTTACGAGCGCTACGGGCGCGCCCACGACGAGTTGGACTGACACCGCCGTGTGAGCCATCAGCGCCTCGCCGGACCGAGTATTCGCAGCGCTGGCCGGCTCCGACGCGCTTGCCGTGTGGGGCCGACGATGTGCCCGACGGGGCGCGGGGACCACTCTCGGGTACCGCGTTGGAGCCGAATCGTGGCTCGTTCAGGCGAGCTTCGCGACGCTAGCCGAGGGCGGCAAAGATACGGGGCGCCTCCAGATGTTTGCTGGACGACGGACCTCCGAAGGCGCACGAAGCCGTTCGCGGCGGCGCTTGGGCGCGATCGGGGCCTGCTCGAGTGCTAGGGCAGGACGGTGCGAGCATCCCCGTTTACGCTTGGCGTGTGCGACTATGCTCAGCGCGACGGCTTCAGGATCGCGTCTAGGCGGGAGAAGACGTTGGATGTGAGGCCGCGAGTTCTTGTTCTGAGCGAGCCCGGCGGACTGGGCGGGGCAATTCTGCGTACGCTCGATCAGGCCGGCGCGACGGGGGAAGCTGTCACGCCCGGAGCGGATACCGAGGTCACGGAGGTGCTCGGTGGCAAATGGGCGGCGGTCGCGGTAGTGACGCGCGACGATGTCCTGGCGTTGCGCCTCACGCTCCTGTGCGCGCATGTGCGGCCCGATATCCCACTCTGGGTGACGCTCTTTGACAGGACGCTCATCCACCGGCTGCGCCAGGAAGTGCGGTCTGTGCAGATCATCTCATCGGCGGAGCTGGTGGCCCGAGAGATCGCCGACCATTGCTGCGCGATGACGACCCGAGCACCTCGTTGGCGTCACGGTGTCCGAGTGGTGGACGGTGCGCTCAGGCTTCTCGTCGCGGCAGGCGCGGGACTTCTGGGCGCATTGGTCGTGCAGACCGTCATCTCGATCATCGCGCTGCACGAGAGCGTGCTCAACGGGATCTACTTCAGCACGCGGGCAATCGCAACCGTGATCGACGCTCCGAGGAGCGAATCCGCACCGGCGTGGTTCAAGATTGTCTCCGCGCTAGACATCCTCGCAGCGCTCGTACTCGTGGCGGTGTTTACCGCGGCGTTGGTGCGCAGACTCAGCCGTCCGCGGCTCACGACGATCGTCGGCCGCCGCGCCGCCCCAGCCCGTGGCCACGTCGTACTCGTCGGCTTCGGGCAGGTTGGCTTTCGTCTCTCGCAGGCGCTGCGCGAACGCGGCGTCGCCATGGTCGCCGTAGAGCGAAGTATCGATGCTCCGTGCGTACGGTTGGCGCACAAGGAAGGTATCCCGGTCCTGATTGGCCTCGGAGACGACCGGGGGACGCTCGAGCTCGCCGGCGCGCGCCACTGCTCCATGGTGGCGGCCGTAACGTCGGACGACTTGGTCAACGTTGCCGTTGGACTCACGGCCAGCGACATGAGGCCGGGCATCCCTCTGGCGCTGCGACTCGGGGACGGCGGGGTCGCGTCCGAGACCGAGTCTCTACTGCACCTTGGGAAGGTCTTCGATGCACATCACCTTGCCGCCACGACGCTCGCAGAGGCGATCTGCGCCAAGATCTTCCCCCAGGGTGCGGAGGTACCAGGCGCGGGAGCCGACCGTCTCTCAGATCCGCCGCTCCAACCTGCTCGTGACGGAAGCCGCACAGAATCCATGATCGAGGGGTCCGGACGGGAGGACAAATAGGCACCGGGGCGAGCGCGAGTCCTCGGCCGATCGCGTCGTAACCGGTGGCGATGACCGAATACGAGAGGGCGCGGCGTCGCGGACGGAGGCCGCCGAATCCACGAAGGGAGCCACAGTCCGACGACATCGTCGAGGTGGGGCGCGCGCTGTCGCCAGAGTTGCTTGAGCGCAACGATCATCTGGCGGCTTTGCGTGATCGGCTGGCGGGGGGTGGTGGGCAGCCGACAGGGGCGGCTTGTGCTCATCCGGGGTGAGGCAGGCATCGGGGAAGACCCGCGTGGGCTCCCCTTGCAGACGACGCCGAGGCGTCTCGCGGGGCGTTTCGCGCAGTTTCATGAACTCGATGTCGAGGCTGGGGTGAGGCGCCGTTGTTATCCGGTGACCGCCACCGCCTGCACGCCGAAGAAGGTGTCCGTGAGGCGAACGGTGACTCCGCGGTTGGCCGGAATCGTCACCTTCCTGTGTTTGCCGCTCGACGCCACGGTCACCGCGCTGGTCTTGCCGTTCTTGGTCTCGGTGATGGTGCAGCGGGTGCCAGCCGAAAGATCGGGGAACGCGCGTGACCGGGACCGGGGGCGTCATCACCAGTTCGGTGTTGCTCCGTGTCGTCGCTCGCGGCGCCGGCCCGCTGACGAACACCGCGCCGGCGGAAGCAGCATCCAGCATGACCGCGGCCGACGCGAGCACGAGAAGAGCCGGTACGCGCCATGCTCGGCGAGGTGTCAGCCTAGCCAAACCCACGGCCCACCAGCTGAGGCTTCTGATTGACCGACTGCCGTCATGGACACGCCCTCGACAAAGCCACCCACCTCCAATCTCGGCCACCCGCTCTCGGTTTGAGTGACCGATCTCTCCTGGGCCGGGCATATCCCGGACCGCCAGCGCCCGGGAGGGGGCACGCACCCCTTTTCGAGTGGCGCGCACCCCCTCAGGTGACGCACACCCCCTGAGGTAACGTTCCCAAGGATGCCCCCTCCGCGGCGAATATCGCTCAGCGTGGCTCTTGTCGTCGTGTCCGCGTGCCTGGCTCCCGTCCACGCGGCGGCCGCCGGGACCAGCACATGCGCGCCCGTGCTGGGCCCCACGGTCGTCGCAGGACCGACGAACGCCACCGCCTGGCGTGTCGCCATCCAAGCCCCGACAGCGGTCTTCTCCTCGATCGGCGGCAAGCGCATGCACTTGACGCGGTGGGTCACGCCGACGGACGCCGCCTGGCTGCTCGTCGTCGGCCGCGCCCGGGCTGCCCATAACCGATGCTGGCTGCAGGTGCGGCTCCCGTGGCGTCCCAACGCATCGGCAGGCTGGATCAACGCCGACAAGGTCGTCATCGCGCCGACCCCGTGGCGCATCGTGGTCTCCACCACTCGGCACACGCTCACGCTGTTCCGGGCCGGGACGGCCGTGCGCACCTTGTCGGTCGTGGTCGGAAAACCGAGCACGCCCACGCCCGACGGCCTGTTCGCTGTGTGGTGGGCGATCCCGTGGCATCCCGACGATTTCCTCGGCAGCTGGGTCCTCGAGCTCACCGCCCACAGCGACGTGCTGCGTCAGTTCGACGGCGGTGACGGAACAGTCGGGATTCATGGCCGCGGAGGAGCGAGCCTCCAGGATCCGCTCGGCACCGCTCTCAGTCACGGATGCGTCCGCGTGTCGAACGACGCGATCGACTGGCTCGTTCGGATCATCGGTCTCGGCCGGCTGCCCGGCACCCCCGTTCAGATCCGTTGACGTGCGAGCCTCGAAACCTGCCCAGGGCACGCGGTTCGCTACCGAGACTCCGCCCGGCGCGAAGCCCCCGGAGACGCAGCGTGTCGCCTTGGGATGACCCTTGCGGCTACCGATGGACGAGCGCGAACGCCGGCTGGACGTTGGCGGCTACAGGCGGGCGCGGCGCAGCTCAGCCGTGCCCATGCGCCGGGTCTGAAGCATGGCGTGCCACGGGCCGGCAGGAGAGCCGCCGCCCGCCCGCTCGCACCTCACCTGCCCGCTGAGCAGCAGCAGGTCAATGCCGCGGCATTCAGCCACCTTGCGGTTCCGTTCCACGAACACGCGCGGCGCGTATACCGTCGGCCTGGGCGGAGCTGGCAGGCCCACCGCGGCTCCGACGTCCAGGATCAGCCGGCAGGAGGCGTCTTGCTGGTCCGAGTCACGGTCGCCCGGGAAGCCGTAGCTCGGCGAGTCCGTCGTCCACGTCTCGTAGGGCAACCGTGGCCCGTACAGCGCGCACAGCCTGTAGGACTCGGCAAACCACTCTCCGGCGCTAGCGTGGTTGCTCCCGAACTGCGTCCACCAGGCGCTGGCGCCGCCCGGCAGTCCCCAGAGCGCCATGAAGTCCGCGCGGAACGGATCCTGCATCTCAGTGGCGTCGAACACGTGCCCGAGCTCGTGCATCAAGTACTGGTGCGCCTGGAGTGGGCCGTTGCCGGTGTCAATCTCCACCTGCGGCGGCGTCGCGGCGGCGGCCACCAGCGGCAAGGGCCACTCCGACCAGTTCGTGCAGCCGACGCCCCCCCCGACGGTGCCGCAGGTGACCAGCGCGGGCGAGAACGTGAGCTGCACGACGCCGGGGTACGTGGGCGCGTAGCTGTCGTCCACCCACCGCTGGGAGGGATACAGGCGCGGCGAGCCGAAGGTCCTGCCCCCGACGCTGTCAAGCTGAGCAGCGCCAGCGCTCGCCGACGCTCCCAGGAGCGCCGTCAGCGTCAGCGCGGCGGTCAGAAGGGGCCGAGGAAGGCGGGTCATGGCGAGCTTGTCGGAGGGACTGACTGCTCCAACATCGTCAGCCGCCGGACCCGTACGAACCGTTTTTCGGTCCCTGTGGACGGATTCATGACCGTCTGAACAGGCAGCGAATACATGACCCTTTAGGTGCGAAACGCGGCCAACGTACCTGTGACGCCCATCCTCGCGACACCGACGCGAGCGCGGCCACGATCACCGAACATCACGCCGATCCGGATGGTCGAATCGGCGGTGTGCTCGACCCAGCAGTACACCTCGGGCGGTGGTGCCGGGAGTCCGCGCACCCAGGGCCCCGTCCGACTCAGTCGACTCCCTCTACTGCAACCATGTTGAGACGCGCGGCACCCTCGCGCAGCCGCTTCGCGTCCTGATACTTGGGCGATTCGTAGAACCGCTTCGCGGCCTCGAGATCCGGGAACTCGAGGAGCACGAGGCGCTTGGGTTGCCAATCACCCTCTAGCACCGCGAGCTCACCGCCGCGCACGATGAAGCGACCTCCGCCGGCTGCGACTGCGGCGGGCGAGGCCTGCTTGTAGAGCTCGTACTGGTCAGGATCATGGATGTCGGTCTCGACGACGATGTACGCAGGCATCAAGGCTCCTCTCGGACTCAGGGTGAGCGAAGGCTCTCACACGTGCGCACGGCTTCGGCCTGGCCGTGGTCCGTCCAACTCTCCCACCGTCCCCACCCCGTCTGGGCGGCTTCATGAACCGGCACGGCCGCCCCCTGACATCGCGGAAGGCCGCTATCTCCGTCGGCGGGGCCGGTAGGATCGCGCGCCTGGTTCCTACCACGACGAAGCGAACCACCGATAAAGCCGTTAGGAGGAGGAGATGCCCGACCGCATCCTGACCAGTCACGCGGGGAGCCTGTCCCGTCCCGAGGACCTCGTCGCGCTCAACTTCGAGCGGATCCAGGGACGGTTCAGCGACGAGGACGCTTACCAGCGCCAGCTCACGGAGGCGGTCGAGGAGGTCGTCGCGCGCCAGCGCGAGATCGGGATCGACCTCGTCAACGACGGCGAGTACGGCCACTCAATGGGCCATCGCTACGACTACGGCTCGTGGTGGACGTATGTGTTTCAGCGCCTGGGTGGGCTCGAGCTGATCCAGACCCCGGCACTCGAGATCGCCCAGGCGCGGCCGAAGGCCGGGCGGCTCGCGCTCGCGAGCTTCGCCGAGCGCCGGGACTGGAATGAGTTCGCCGACGCCTACGGCGACCCCAGCTCGGGCTGCGCGCTGCCGACCCCGCCGGAGATCGCGCCCGTCTGCCGCGGACCGGTCACATACCTTGGCCAGGAGGCAATCCAGCACGACATTGCGAACTTCAAGGCGGCGCTGGCCTCAGAGGGCCTGGACACCGGCTTTCTCAACTCGGTGGCGCCGGGCAGCTGTGCGCGCTTCGGCAACGAGTTTTACGAGAGCGACGAGGAACTGATCTATGCGTGCGCGGACGCGATGCGCGAGGAGTACCAGGCGATCATCGACGCCGGCCTGACCCTGCAGCTGGATGACCCGGCCATCGCCGAGAACTGGGACCAGATCGTCCCTGAGCCGAGTGTGGAGGACTACAAGCGCTTCACAATGGTCAGGGTCGAGGCGCTCAACTACGCGATTCGCGATCTGCCGCTGGACCGAATCCGATTCCACCTCTGCTGGGGCAGCTGGCATGGCCCGCACGTGACCGACATCCCGATGGCCGACATCGTCGACGTGCTCCTACAGATCAACGCCGGGGCGTACTCGTTCGAGGCCGCCAACGTGCGTCACGAACACGAGTGGAGGGTGTGGCGCGAGGTGGAGCTGCCAGAGGGCAAGCGGATCCTGCCCGGCGTCGTCAGCCACTCGACCAACGTCGTCGAGCACCCGCAGCTGGTGGCGGATCGGATCGCCCATTTCGCCGAGTGCGTCGGAGCCGAGAACGTGATCGCCTCGACCGACTGCGGCCTCGGCGGACGGGTACATCCGCAGGTCGCGTGGGCGAAGCTCCAGTCGCTCGCGGAGGGCGCGAGGCTCGCGAGCGCGCAACTGTTCCGGTAGCCCCACACGTTCCTGGCTGACGGCCGCCGACTCCTCCGGAACGAACGCAGCAGGCAGACCCGTGTGGGGCGGTGATGCTGTTCGTGTGGCTCATGGCGAGCATCTTGGTGCTGGTCAGGCGCGCAGGCCAGCCCCGGTGACGGCGCCACGCAGCCACCCGCGCGTAGCCCGACAGGCGCGTCCCCATGCGGCGGGGATCCTCCCGCCGATCGGCGCAAGCACGGGTTGGTCTAGCTTTGACTCTGAGAGCTGACTCGCCATTTTGCGTAGTTGCGCCGAAAGCCTGATCACACGATAGGAACACGGATATGAGTGCGACACCGCCGCCACAGACGTCGACCGAGGGGATGACCGCATCGCCGGAACAAGGGCCGGTCCTCGACCTCAGCCACCGGCGGGTCCTGATCATCATCGGCGCGTTGATGCTGGGGATGTTCCTGGCGGCGCTCGATCAGACGATCGTCTCGACCGCGTTGCCGACGATCGTCGCCGATCTGCACGGTGCGTCGCACCTGGCCTGGATCGTCGTTGCGTATCTGCTGGCGGTGACGGTCTCGACACCGCTGTGGGGCAAACTCGGCGACCAGTACGGCCGCAAGGTGTTCTTTCAGGCGGCGATCGTGATCTTCTTGTGTGGCTCGGCTCTCTCGGGGCTGAGCCGCACCATGACCGAGCTGATCGCCTTCCGGGCCGTTCAAGGTCTCGGAGGTGGTGGGCTGATGGTCGGCGCCCAGGCGATCGTCGGAGACATCGTCTCCCCCCGCGAGCGCGGTCGCTACCAGGGACTTTTCGGAGCGGTGTTCGGTGTGGCGAGCATCATCGGGCCGCTGCTCGGCGGCTTCTTCGTCGAGCAGCTCTCCTGGCATTGGATCTTCTACATCAACCTCCCGATCGGCGCGGTCGCGCTGGTGGTTGTGGCGATTCAGGTGCCGGGCAACCTGAGTCGGGTGCACCATGTGATCGACTATCTCGGCGCGCTCGTGCTCACCTTGTCAGCGAGCTCTCTGGTGTTGTTCACCAGTCTTGGTGGCACGACTTTGGCCTGGGGATCGTCGGCCAGTGTCGGTCTCGGGGTCGCCGGCGCCGTCCTGCTGGTCGTGTTCGTGTTCGTCGAGCGCAGGGCGACCGAGCCGGTGCTGCCGCTGCACCTGTTCTCCAACCGGGGCTTCTCGGTCACGAGCGTTGTGGGGTTCATCGTCGGGTTTGCGATGTTCGGCGCGATCACCTACCTGCCCCTGTTCTTTCAGATCGTGCACGGCGAGTCGCCGACGACCTCCGGTCTGCAACTGCTGCCGCTCCTGGCTGGTCTCATCATCTGCTCCACCGGATCGGGGATCGTGATCAGCAAGACCGGCCGCTACCGGATCTTCCCGATTGCCGGTACCGCTCTGATCACTATCGGGCTCGTGTTGCTGGCCCAGGTCGGAATCGGAACGAGTCTGATCGTGTCCGCCGTGTACATGTTCGTGCTCGGCGTCGGGCTGGGCTGCGTGATGCAGGTACTTGTCCTGATCGTGCAAAACGCCGTCCCCTACTCCGAGCTCGGAGTCGCCACCTCCGGCCAGACCTTCTTTCGATCCATCGGAGGTTCCTTCGGTACGGCGATCTTCGGCGCCATCTTCAGCAACGTGCTGATCGGCAATCTCGTCAGGCATCTCGGGATCGCCAAGCTGCCCCGAGGCCTCTCGAGCTCGAGCGTCACCCCCGCCATACTGGACAAGCTCCCGCAGGCCGTCCATCACGGCATCGCCGCCGCTTACGCCGAGTCGATCCAGACGGTCTTCATCATCGCCGCGCCGATCGGGCTCATCGCGTTCATTGCCTCCTGGCTCATCCCCCAGGTCGAGCTCCGACGAGGAGTCGGCGCCTCAACAGACTCCGCAGTGCCGGTCGCCCCAGCCCCCGATCTCAGAGCTCCCGAGCCGGCCGCCTCCAACTGAAAACACACCGCAGGACTGGGCGTCGGCCTTTGCAATCGACGCGGAGGCTCTCATTCACGGCCCGAGCGCAGCGCATCGGTTCTGGACCCGATCTGTGAGCGAGGGGCCGGGCTAGGATGCGATCCGGGCGGCGAGTGTCGCAGGCGACGATGACAGTCTCGAACGTGGGATCAGTCCACTTCACCTATCGACGAACCGGAAGGCTTCATGGACATCGGAATCATCGGAGCGGGACACATCGGCGGGTCGCTGACGCGTCGGCTCGCGGGGCTAGGTCACGACGTGCGAGTGTCGAACTCTCGCGCCCCGGAGACCCTGGCGGATCTGGCCAGTGAGACCGGCGCGACCGCGGTCTGGGCACGCGATGCCGCTGTGGGCGCCGACCTCGTCATCGTCAGCATCCCGGAGAAGAACGTGATCGATCTCGCGCCCGGTATCGTCGCTGGAGCGAAGCCGAGGGCACCGGTCGTCGAGACCAATAACTACTACCCGCGCGAGCGAGACGGCCTCATCGCGGCGATCGAGGCCGGCACGCCGGAGAGCGTCTGGGTCTCCGAGCAGCTCGGGGTCCCTGTCTTTAAGGTGTTCAACGGGATCTTCTGGAAGCACCTGCTCGAGGGTGGCCTGCCGTGCGGCAGCGCCGGGCGGATCGCGCTCCCGGTCGCCGGTGACGACCCCGCTGGCAAGCAGATCGCCTTCGACCTCGTCAACGAGCTCGGCTTCGATCCGGTCGACGGAGGGCCATTGGCCGAGTCCTGGCGCCAACAGCCGGGCACGCCGGTCTACGGGGCCGACTTAGACACCGAGGGAGCTATCCGAGCGCTCTCAGCGGCCTCGCCCGAACGCCCAGACGCATTCCGCGCGGCGGGGTGACGCGCGCCGCGTTTCTGACCGCCCGATGCGACGCAGATCGCACCCATGCGCATTTGCGTTCGTCGATCGTCGGCCAGCTCGAGACCCAAGCGCGCGTCGCGCGTGTGTGAGCGGGCGCGAGATCGCTCGGGCCGACGTGATCGCGTTGGCGAGAGCGGCAGCGAGCCTGAGGTCCCGGGTTATGCCGAGAGGCCGCCGAGGTCGGCGAGCGGAGGGGCTCGATAGCCGGGGGGTTGTTGGTCTGTGGCCGCGCCCGGCCAGGGGTCCGGAACGCGTGCTTGGCTGCATTGTCGATCGCCGCGAGGCAGGTGAGGTAGACCGCGCTCTCGACCTCGGGCCGGCAGCGGCGTATCCCGCGTCCAGACACTGCGATCGGCGAGGCCGCGCAACGGCTGGCGGAGACCAGTGCCGCACCCAATCCTTCGGAGGCCAGCAGCAGCGGATAGACACCACGCGCGAACGCGCGGACCTCCTCGATGGCCTGCTGGACCTCCTCTCCGAACCCGTTCAATGCCGCGCTGGCGTCGGTGTCGCCGCGCTCCTGGAAGCTCTCGGCAGCGAGCGCGAGCCGAATCCGCAGCCCGGTCAGACGTTGCTGAACTCCGTCGTGGAGGTCCCGCTCGATGCGCTGACGATCGGCGTCACCGGCAGCGAGCACGCGGCGCGCCAACCCCGACGGGAGCACCCGCGACAGAGACCTCAACAAAGCGCCGTGCTGTTCACCGGCGAGCGTCACCGCAGGCGGCGCGGTCTTCTTCGATGAGACGCTCATCCGGGCACCGGATCGGCCACCGCGATCGCCGAGCGTACCGTCGGGTCGCCGCTCGGCGGCTCGAGCATGAACACCTCGACTGCGGTCACGCCGGGCGAGCGCATCGCGCTTGAACAGCCCTGAGCGTGGGCGCGTTTGCCACCGGCATGGTCACTGCCGAGGGCAGGATTGATCGAACAGGAGCTCGCACCAGACGCAGGTAGGGCCGAGGTCCTGCCAGACCCCCCATGTCTCGCAGAGCTCGTCGACGAGCAGCAGCCCGAGGCCGCCTGGGGTCTCCGGATGAGACGGGAGCATGCAAGGTCTCAGGCGTGAGCCGGGATCGGTGACGGCGATTCGAAGTCGATCGTCGAGCGTCGTCACGTCGACGGTCAGCGCTCGGCGAGGGCCGACGTTTGCGTGGACCACGCTGTTGGCGACAAGCTCACTCACGAGCAGCACGGCATCTGACACTGTGGTGGCAGGAATGTGGCCCTCGAGCTGTGAACTCACCGACCTGCGGGCCCGCGCGGGTGCATCGTCACCGCCCGGAATCCGCATCGAGATCGATCGTTGCGATTCCGGGGGCCGGCACGCCGACGCGGTCATGCGGCGCTCCGCGTTCGAGACCGTAGCGGCAGCGACCGCGACTGAGAGGTCCGAAGGCCACACGCTTCGCCCCAAGCGCGTGGCCGACGACCCCTCCTTCGTGTGATCGCGCGATCTGCTCGTTGAGGGGCCCCAGTCCCCACGAGGCGACCGCCCGGAGCGGCTGCCCTTTGCCGTCTGGCTGCTGGTACAGCGCGACCTCGGAGTTGAGAATGCGAGCTAGGCGTGTGAGCAGCACGCGGACGCTCCGGAAGTCGGCGTCCCGGCTCGCCGGCTGCTTCGCAAAGCGTGCAGAAGCAGAGGCTCAGATCGGCGCGCAATGAGTACCGCACTTTCACTCCTAACGGGAGCTGCGTTGCATCCGCAACGCCCCCGCTAGCCGCCGAGAGGCCGCTGCAGACGCGCCATACGCCTTCTTATCCTGGACCCCGATCCGGCTCACCAGCGGGCGGGCTCATCAGCGTCCTGATTTCGACTGTACTCCGACGGGGCCGTCGCGCAATATAAGAATCTCTTCACGCACGATCAGCGCGCAGGACGCCTGGGTGACCGCCCCGAGCCGCCGGGCCAGCGGCTGCCCGGGTACCGCCGCGGGGAGGCATGCCCAGTGCTCCGCCGGGAGGACCGGATCGTCGCGCGAGGCACTCCGGGCGCGTTTCGTTCCGCGCTGATGCCTGGCCGCCCCGCCCGCGGGCAGCGCAGCCAAACCTCAACGCGTTCGACACTACTCCGATCCCAATCGAATACAAGGGCGTCAAAGAGACCGCTTCGGGGTACGCTCAGAACGTGTTGGCGTTGAGCGGTGCGTCCGCTCTTCAGGCGCAAACTGAAACGACGGAGAACCCGCACCAGTGAGCAGCGCAGTCAGCAGAGGTCGGCGATGAGTGACCCCGGACCCGACGATCGCGCCGCGGAACGGCTCGTCGGTGGCAGGCTCCTGGCCGAGATCACTAACCGGATCGTCGCGTTCATGCGCGAGCACTACGGCCGCGGACCGATCAAAGCCAAGACCTATGTTCTCGACAACCTCATCGTCTGCGTCCTCTCAGACGGCTTCACCGCGATCGAGCGCACGATGATGGAAGGCGGCGAACCCGACCGCGTGCTCGAGATGCGCCGCGACTTCCAACGGATGATGAAGGAGCGCTACACCGAGATGATCGAAGCGCTCACCGATCGCAAAGTGCTCGCGTTCCTCAGCCAAGCACACGTCGAACCCGACCTCACGATCGAGATCTTCCTGATGGACGGGCCGCTCGCCGGTTTCGGCGCACTTGAGCTCGTCGACCCTCCACCCAGCAACCACGGCACCGGCGACGACTAACGCCTCTGTTGCGTGGTGGGCGGCCTCGGCGATAGCCAGGCAACACGAAACCATGTCTCTTGCACGGCGGCCCTCGGCACCGCTGCTCAGAACTGTCCCCTGCCGGGGCATTCGTTCGTCGTTAGGGCGAGAATCCGCTCTGTCCGGTAGGAGGTTTCAGATGAAGTACGCGATGTTGCTCTACGAAAAGCCCGGCTATGTGGAGGCGCTGGCCGAGGACGAGCAAACGGCCGTGCTGGCCGAGTACGCGGCGTTGGCGGAGGACCCGCGCGCCCGGGGCAGCGCGCAGCTCCAGCCGATCGAGACCGGCAACGACGGTGCGCGTGCAGGATGGCCAGACGCTGACCACGGACGGCCCGTACGCCGAGACCAAGGAGGTGTTCGGCGGCTACTATCGTGTTCGAGGCGGGCAACCTCGACGAGGCGATCGAGGTGGCGGCGCGGATCCCGGCGGCCCGTCTCGGCGGCGCGATCGAGGTACGGCCGTTGGTGGAGCGCTAGCGCTGCTGGAAGAGGTCTTCCGGGACGAGTGGGGCCGCGTGCTGGCCTCGCTGATCGGCTTCCTCGGCGACTTCGACCTCGCCGAGGAGGCCGTTCAGGAGGCGTTCGCGATCGCGACCGAGCGCTGGCCACAGGACGGGATGCCGGCGAACCCGAGCGGCGTGGCTGGTCACGACGGCCCGCAACCGGGCGATCGACCGGATCCGCCGGGAGCGCACGCTCGCTCGAGAAGACCCGGCTGCTCGAGGTGCCTGAGGCAACGGAGGACGAGATGGACGTCGGCACAATCGAGGACGAGCGACTCGAGCTGATCTTCACGTGCTGCCATCCGGCGCTCGCTGTCGAGGCGCAGGTGGCGCTCACGCTGCGCGCGCTCGGCGGCCTGTCGACTGAGGAGATCGCGCGCGCCTTCCTCGTCTCAGACGAGACGATGAAGCGGCGGCTGTCGCGTGCGAAGGCGAAGATCAAGGCGACCGGGATTCCGTTCGTGGTGCCAGACGATCACGTGTTGCCCGACCGCCTGGACGCGGTGCTGACCGTCGTCTACCTGATCTACAACGAGGGCTACAGCGGACGCGTCGACCTCGCCGCCGAGGCGATCCGACTCGGGGGCGTGCTGTCGTCGCTGATGCCCGATGAGCCGGAAGTTCACGGGCTGCTCGCGCTGATGCTGATCCACCACGCGCGGCGCGACGCACGATTCGCCGACGGCGATCTCGTGCTGCTCGAGGACCAGGACCGGTCGCTGTGGGACGCGCGGCAGATGCAGGCCGGGCGCGAGACGCTCGACCGAGCGATCGCGCTTCGCGGCCGCGGGCCATACGTGCTCCAGGCCGCGATCGCCTCGCTTCAGAGCGACGACGAGATCGACTGGCCGGAGATCGCTGCGCTGTACGGGCAGCTTGTGCAGATCACCGGCTCGCCGGTGGTCGAGCTCAACCGCGCGGTCGCGGTTGCCGAGGCCGGGCGCACCGAACAGGCGCTCGAGATCGTCGACGGCCTCGACCTCGACGACTACCAGTACCTGCACTCGACCCGCGGCGAGCTGCTACGCCGACTCGGCCGTCCCGTCGAAGCCCGCGCGGCGTATGAGCGTGCCCTCGAGCTCGCCCGCTCAGAGCCTGAGCGTCGCTTCCTCGCGGGTCGGATCGCCGGGCTGTAGCCGCCTGGGCAACCGCCGGCCGACGCACCGTGGCTGTCGCCTCGGCGCTCACCCTTTCGTCGTCAGTGCGTAGCGACCGCGCGAACCGGCAGGACGGCGAGATGGCGAGCGCGTCCTCGAGGTGTTCCATCACCCCTACGCGTACGCGGCGCGGCGCGGCCACAGCATCGGCGTGTCCCAGCCGCGGCCTCCCATTCGTCGTAGCGACAACACCCCCAAGAGGAGGCAGCGATGCAACACCACACCAACACCCAACCTTCTTTACCTGTCCCGACCGCTGGAGGTCCGATGACCTCCACATCCCCGAATCTCAATCGCTGGCGCGCGTTCGCGCTGTTGGCGGTGTCGTTCTTCATGACGGTTATCGATCTGACGATCGTCAATGTCTCGCTGCCCACAATCGGCCGCGATCTCGACTTCTCAGACACGAGCCTGCAATGGGTGGTGACCGCGTACGCGCTCACGTTCGGCGGCTTCATGCTGCTCGGCGGTCGCGCCGCGGACCTGCTCGGCCGCCGCCGGATCCTGATGGCCGGACTCGCTTTGTTCACGGCGGCGTCGCTGGGAGCCGCGCTGTCGACCAGCGAGGTGTCTCTGATCGCGGCGAGAGCCATTCAGGGGCTCGGCGCGGCGATCATGCTGCCCGCCGCCCTGTCAATCGTGATGAACATGTTCGAAGAAGGCGCCGAGCGCAACAAGGCACTCGGGATCTGGGGCGGCCTCGGTGCCGGCGGCGCGACCGTCGGTGTGATCGCCGGCGGGCTTCTGACCCGCTACGCCGGCTGGCAATACATCTTCTATCTGAACGTCCCGATCGGGGCGACTACTCTGGCGCTCGCACCAAGGATCGTCCCCGACAGCCGACTCGCCACCACCCGCCGGCGGTTCGACGCGCTCGGTGCGATCGCGGGCACGGGCGGGTTGGTGCTGCTGGTGGACGCGATCGCTCAGGCGCCGCAGTACGGATGGGGCGCGACGAGAACGATCGCGGTGCTCGCCGCATCGGCGGCTCTGCTCGCCGCGTTCGTGGCGATCGAGAACCGAGCGAAGGAGCCCGTCCTGCCGCTGTCGATCTTCCGGCTGCGCACGCTCGCCGGCGCGAACGCGGCGGGGCTGCTGTTGGGCGGCAGCTTCTTCGCGTTCATCTTCGTCGGCACCCTGTACATGCAGCAGGTGCTGCACTACAGCGCCCTGCAGACCGGTCTCGCGTGGCTGGCCGCGTCGCTGACCTCGGTCGCCCTGGCTGGCGTCTCGCAGGCGTTGGTCACCCGCGGCGGTGCCAAGGTCGTGATGGCGATCGGGATGACCTTGATCGGCGCCGGCGTGCTCTGGGCGACCCAGGTGCCCGTCCACGGACACTTCCTGGCCAACCTCGCCGGCCCGTTGGTCGTTGCCGGCGCCGGGACCGCATTCGCGTTCATCCCGATCTCGATCGCCGCGCTCGCCGGCGTCCCAGAGCACCAGGCCGGGCTCGCGTCCGGACTTTTGAACACCTCGCAGCAGCTCGGCGGAGCGATCGGGATCGCCATCGCCTCGAGCGTGGCCGCGAGCCACACCCAGACGCTGGTACACGCCGGCGACGCCGCACCAGCGGCCCTCACCGGCGGCTTCCAGCAGGCGCTCTGGGTGCTCGGCGCGATCGCGCTACTCGCCGTCCCGGCGATCTTCGCGCTCGTCCGCGGCGACGAGCTCTCCGATGCCGTGACCAAAACAACGATCCGGGAGCCGCGGCCGGCCCTCGCGACCACGAACTGACCTACATCAATCAGACAACGAAGCAGGAGTCAACAACGAGCCACACGATCGTCACCTACACCGTGCACCCGGCAGGTGAACCGGATTTCGATACGCCAGCTGTCCGCGTTCCAAGCCTTCGTGCCCGGGGCCGCTGATCGCCACGATGGTCTAGTTCGTAACTACGCGAGCGCTCAGGGCATCCCGAGCCGGGTTTGGAAGACGCGGCGATCGACGTGGTGGATCCACAGGACCTCGGCTACGTCTTCGGGCTCGTTGTCGGCGCCGGGCGCGATCCGGCCAGCTATGGCGGTGTGGGCGACGTGAACCCCCTCCTCGCGCAACGCGTCGTGAAGCATCCGCGCGTAGGCGACTTCACCCGCGAAGGAGATCCCGACGCCGGCACGGGCCGGATTAGGGTTGATGGCGGCGCCGCCCGTCGTGAAGAGGATCGTCCCGCGCCCGGCCTCGCGCATCGGCCCGATAACCGCCCGGGTCGCGGCCACGGCGCCGAGCACGCTGAACTCGAGCGGACCCCGGACGTCGTCAACCGTCGTCTCCAGCACCGGCTTCATGAAGTCGGGCGCGGGTAGCGGCGAATACTCCAGAACCTCAACTGGGCCGAGCTCGGCGGCAAGCTTGTCGATAGCGGTCGCCAGCGCGTCGCTGTCGCGGATGTCGGCGGCTGCGCCGGCCGTGGTGATCCCGTCGAGCTGGAGCTGAGCGCTCAGTTCGACCAGCCGCGACTCGGTGCGGGAGATCAGGCCAACGGCGAAGCCTTCGCCCCCAAACCGCCTGGCCACGGCCAAGCCTAGGTTCGGCCCGGCACCGACGATGACAAGGGACATGACCCACAGCCTAGTCGCGGTCGCCTCACGCCGCGCTCGTCGCGTTGCGCGTTCGCTGTCCGCCCACTCCGCGCGCAGCGATCACGCGCGACGATCGAGTACGTCATCGGGCTAGCTGACCACTCGCGCGGGGGGACTCGACGGCACGAGGGCGAGCATATACAGTCAGCGCTGCGACTTGCAAAGCGTTTTGCACCCATAGGAGGAGCGGTGGCCGTTCAGATGATTGACCCGTGGAGGGTGATTCCTGCCGAGGAGTTCCGCGCCCGGCAAGAGCGAGTGCGTGAGACGGCGGCATCGCAGGGGCTGGACGCGGCGGTTGTCTACAGCCGCGGTGGCGCCTTCATGGATATGTCCGCGGATGTGATGTATCTGACCAACCACTACTCTCAGCAGCCGTACATGGGCGACGACGCCGGGGTCGGCACCGCGCGCTCACACGGCGTCGTGATCGTCCCGGTCGACGGCCCGACGACCGTCATCGTGGATATCCCGTGGTGGCGGCGCGACCTGGTGGTCGCCGAGCAGGTCCGGCCGTCGATCGACGTCACCGGAACGACGGCAAAGGCCCTGGCCGATCTCGGGCTGAGCTCCGGCCGCCTCGGGATGGTCGGCGCCAGCTACATGACCGCCGCCGCCTGGCTTGGCCTCCAAGCCGCGGTGCCCGACGCGACGCTCGTCCGCGCCGACCGCATGGTCGAGGACATCAGGATCATCAAGAGCGAGGCGGAGCTCGAGCTGATCCGCGGCGCGTGCGCGCTCGGCAACCAGACGCTCGAGGCGCTGATCGACGCGGTCGTCGAGGGCGCGACCGAGGCCGAGGCGGTGGGCGAGGCCTCCCGCGTGCTGCTTCGAGGCGGCGGGGTCCTGTATGACGCCGCCTGTGCGTCCGGACCGACCGCGCACAACTACACGTCCGCCCGCCTGCCCTCAGCGGATCCGATTCGTCGCTTCGAGCGTGGCGACATGTTCCACGTCGACTGCTACGGCTCCTACGGCGGCTACTTCTTCGATTTCGCGCGCTCGCGCGTCGTCGGCGATGAGCCCACCCAGACCCAGCTCAACCTCCTGGAATCGGTGATCGCCCCGGTCGAGGTAACGTGCGCCGCGATCAAGCCGGGCATGACCGCCGGCGAGGTCTACGCGGTCGCCGATGAGTGGCTGACCGGATCGGAGTTCGTGGCCTCGATCCCGACCGAGGAACCCGAGATGGAGGGATTCCCCGCGGTCGGCCACGGACTCGGGCTGATGTGGGAGGCACCGTGGCTGATGAAGGACGATCCGACCCCGATCGAGCCCAACATGTACCTCGCGGTCGAGGTCCTGCTCGGGTACCCATCCGTCGGAGGAGCCCAGTTCGAGCACAACGGAATCGTCACCGAGAACGGCTTCGAGGTGCTGACGACCGCACGCAGCCGCTGGTGGTGATCTTCGCGCTCGTGGCCGGCGGGCGCCTCGACGGGAATACCGCCACGGCCGTCGCCGATCTCTTGAGCGGCGCCGAGTTCACTCGCGCGCGCACGAACACCGAACTGCTGACGCCTTCGACCGTCCTGCCGATCGGGGATTGCGCTCCGTGTCTGAAGCGTTCCACCTGCCTCATCGAAGACGGGTTTGACTCGATCATGGAGCGCGTCTATGCGGCCGACTGTCTGGTCCTCGGCACGCCGCTCTACTGGTACGGGCCGTCCGCGCAGCTGAAGGCGTTCATCGACCGCTGGAGCTGCCTGCTGGATCTCGACGAAGCTGCCTTCCGCGCGAGGATGCGCGGCAAGCGCACGGTGCTGGTACTGGCCCAGGGCGAGCGAGGGTTCTACGAGGCGGCGCCCGCGTTGCAGATGCTGGAGTGGTCGCTCCGCTACCTAGACATGCCGCTGGCGGGCCGGATCGTCGTGGTGGGACATGCGCGGACCGACTACCGGGGTGACCACGCGCAGCGCGATCAGGTGCGCGCAGCCGGGTGCGAGATCGCCTCGGGACGAACCGCGGACGTGATGCCGCCGTGGTTTCACCTGCGGCACGAGCCCGGCGCGACGCTCGGCGGGACCTACTCCCCTTCTTGAGCCACCGAGAAGTGACCGTGCACGAGGCGCCCGTCCTCGAACACGAGCGACACTCGCGTCGGTAACTCGCGCCCGTCCGAGAGCCGGTAGAGCGCCGTTCCGGCGATCCATCCGTGCCCTTCTTTGACGTCGTCGGCCCATGCGGCAGTCAGGCCGAGTGCCCTCATTCCCTCGAGCGCCCCGATCAGCGAGCCGCGGGTGTCCCATCGCTCACCCCGGTCGGTGCCGAAAAGTACGACATCCTCGGCCGTGAGCTCCTCGACCCGGTCGAGATCAGACGTCGCCAGCGCGGTCAGCATCACCGTGGCGAGCTCGCGCTCGGTCATCGGCTCGCCAGCTGCTCGATCCCGCGAAACTCGATGTCGAAGCCGAAGTGCCGCGGTCCCAGCGTGGCCAGACCGCCAGCCGAGTCGAATGCGTCCCGGCGTCGGCGCCCCACGACCGCGATCTCCTGATCCAGCTCGAGGTACGTATTCACGAGCGGCTCGGCGGTGTTCGGCTCGCAGAACTCGATCAGGTCAGGGCTCGCCACCCACGGCTCGCCGTCGAGCCACGACACGTGGTTCTCGTTGCGGAACCACACCTCGAGGACGTGACCCGATGACTCCCCGGTCCCCTGGATCGTGTGCCGTCCCTCCATGTAGCCGGTGTTCTCCCACTCCCGGCCGACGATCGTGCCGCGGAACAGCACCCAACCATCGATCGCGTTCGCGGCGGCGACGACGGGGTCGGTGCCCTGCTCCCGGGCCTCGCGGATCGCGACGCCCAGCCGCATCGCTTCGCTCATCGTGTCCCGCACCGCGATCTGCCGTACCTCCAAGGCCGGAAGCGCCGCGAACGCGCATCCGATGATCCCCAGCGAGGAGAGCGCGAGGTGCTTGGAGATCCGCTCTGTCCAGGCGTTTGAAGGCGAGGCACTTACCACGATCTCGTTGCCGAAGTGATCGGCGAGCGCGAACGGCAGGACGCGCTTGGCGTACAGATCAAGGGCGGTGGCGTGGAGCTCGGGTATCGCTCGGCCCGAATAATCGGCATCGGCCAGGGGGAGTCCGATGCGGGCGGCGGCGCCGAGGATTGCGCCGCAGTTGATCCCCCCGATCTCAACCGAGATCAGCCCGGCGCATCTGACCCCGAGTTCGCGCTCCAGCAATGACACCGCCGCGACCAGCGGCCGGTCGACGACGCGCCCCCCTCCGAGCCGCTCCGCCCGCTCCGAGGGATCCGCGAAAGACTCCGGCGCGATCGAGCCGGAATAGCACGAGCAGAACAACACGTCGTCGTCGTTGAACTGGTCGAGCGGAACCCACCCGATGTCCAATCGTTCCTCGACGTCCGCCAGCAGATCCGCGCGCTCGACCGCGGGATCCCCGCCGCCGGACGCGCTCAGGAAATTGGCGCCGCGGAGGAAGTCCTCGACATCCGCGGCGGTGTTCACGTGTCCCATTTCAACCTCACTTGATTTCGTCCGGCAGTTCGTACCAACGCTTGCGCTCGCCGATTCGCGCGCGCATCCGGAAGCGTTTTCCCTTCGGCGCGTCCTCGAGCGCATCAGCGATTCCCCGTGCCTGTGCGGCGACGTCGTCGCGCCGCTGGGAGACCGTCTCGAGCGTGCCCGTAGCGGTCCGCCACAACCCCCAATCGTCGTACACGAGCGCCCTGAGGTACGCGAGGTCGATGTGGTCGCCCGGGCCCTCGTCGAGCTCGTGTTCTGAGAGCAGCAGCGCGGTGTCGTCGATGTCCTTCTGGTTGACCTCGACAACCTGCAGCTTGGTCATCAACAGATCGGACGCGGTCAACGTCTCGCGCTCGAGCTCGAGCCTCGGCGAGAGGTCGAGGCGATGGCACATCTCGAACACGCCGACGAACACGTCGACCTTCCCCGCGGGGCCGTGAAAGATCATGCGGCGATCGCCCCGCAGCGCATTGAAGCGGCGATCGGGGTCGTATCCGGCCGCCTGGAACAGCTCCGGTGCGAGCCTCGACGCCTGACGCGGCACGGCGACATCGAGATCGGCGAATTCGCGATGCGGACCATTCGACAGAGCGACCGGGCAATGCAGCAGCACGCCGACACCGCCGAGTGGACGCAGCGCCACCCCGCGCTCGCGGCCGATCGACGTGAGATTTTTGGCCGCGTCAAGCAGGGAGCCGGTCATCGGCGGGCGGTGACTCGAATCCGAACGATTTGCAGTGGCTGAGGCCAGAGCCGAGATACAGGTCAGCCATCATCTCCGCCCACTTCCAGCACGCCACGCCGGGGTCGACGAACGGCACGGGCAACTCGTCCCGCGCCCGGGCCCGGAATGCGGGCGACGTGTGCTCGGCGAGGACCACGACCTCGGCGCCGTCCCGGACCGCAAGCCTTGCCTCTTCGATCACTCGATCGAGAAACGCGCCGTGATCGTCCTGGATCTCGGGGATGCCCATCTCGACCGATCGAAACGAGGCGAGCCTGCGGTCGAGGCCGAGCAGGATCGCGTTGTCGGTCATCTTCGGGATCCACTTGCGGCGTCCGACGATGATCGAGAACCGGTGCCCGAGCGTGGCCGCGAGCAGCATGCTCGCCTCGCCCATGCCCACGACCGGCATCCGCAGCAATTCCCTGGCTTCGCGCAGGCCGCCGTCGTAGAAGCACCCGATAACTGCCGCGGCGCAGCCCTCAGCCTCTGCCTGGACGAACAGGTCGAGCATCGGCCCGAGCGCCTCGCGCTCATACGTGTGGTACTCGAGGTGCGGTGGCCCCTGCTCCAGATGACGGATCCGGGGCGTGTGCTGGGGCGACCGGACGGACTCGATCAGGACGCCCACCTCGGCATCGAACGCTCCGCCCTGAACCGGATTGACCCAAACGATCTCGCTCATTACCTCACCCCTGAACGAGCTGCCACGAGCGCAGCCCCTCCTCGGTGTCGAGTTCGACGATCGCGCCTCGCAGCACCCCGTCCTGATAGTCCGACCCCGGGTTCAGGCACACGGTACGTCCGAGCTTGGTGGCGCCCGGAGATTCGTGCACGTGCCCGTGTAAGCCGATCACCGGCTGGAGCTCCTCGATGAACTCGCGCACGGCGCTTGACCCGACCGAGACCGTCTGCATGCCGCTGGCGTCGACGACCGGTCGAAGATCGTCGTCGAGCTTGGGAGCCTGATCGAGATGCGTGTCGGCCGGCGGACAGTGGATGTTGAAGATGGCCCGGCTGGGGTCTCCGAGCCTCGCCGCCCCCTCTTTCAACGCGACCGCGATCGCCTCCTCGGACAGCTCGCGCGGCGTATGCCAGGGCGTCGGCGTCGACGGACCGAAGGACAGCATCTGCCACCCGCCCGGCAACTCGCAGATCCCGTCCTCGGCATAGCGGACGTAATCCGCTGCTCGCAGGACCTCCGCCAGCGCGGGGTCGTCGTCGTTGCCGAGGATCATGAACGCCGGCACGCCGGCGCCGCTCAAGCGCTCCTCCGCCAGCTCGGCCCACCGTTCGAGGCTCTCCCGTGTGACCCGGGCGAACGCCGCCGGGACGGCGGCCGGATCCTCGGCGAGCGTGCGCTCCTGCTCGGGCGTCACCAGCAGGTCGTACCGGCCCATCATCCGAATCTGCTTTCGGACCTCGGCCAGCGAGTCCTCGGACTCGATCAGGACGCGCTCGTGGTGGATCTCGGCATGCCACGTCCCGCCGCCGTTGCCCACGATCGGGACGATCACCTTGCCCGTGACGTCCCCGCCGAGAACCAGCACATCGACGCGATATGCCGCGGCGGCGTTAAGCCATTTGCGAAAGCACTGCTCCGACCCGTGAACATCGGTGGCGAAGAACAGCCGGGTCCGTTCTCCCTTCTGCCGGCGGCGTCCGAACGGGCTCATTCAGGCGGGAGCTCTGCGAACGCCAACGCCAGGTCGACGCCTCTGCGCCGGTTCAGCACCCGGGATATGGGATAGATCACCACCGCGATGATCGCGATTATGTAGGTCGCGCGGATTCCGTCCGAGCCGTTCGCGCCGAGCGCATCCGCGGTGCACAGCGAAACGAAGAACAGTGTGTACACCGCCAGCGACACCGCCGCGATGACGGTAAGCGCGGGCAGTCCCAGGATCGAGCGGCGAATCGACGAGGACTCGTACATGCGCCGCCGGCGATACGGGAACACGATTCCGGCGATCGCCACCACGAAGAACGTGAGGATCTCCGCAATGCCGGCGGTGTAGAGCAGCGTCAGGAACCCACCGCCGGCGAACACGATCACCGCCAGGTAGATGAGCGTCACGAGCAGGACGATCACGTTCGCGACCACCGGCGAGCGCGTTCGCTCGTTGACCTCACTCACCTTGTCGGGGATCACCCGATCGAACGACCACGCGAACAAGCTCCTCGTGGCAATCAGGAACGTGGCCGGCAGCGCGACCACGATCGCGACGATGAACGACAGGTTCAGGATCACGATCACCACCGTCGAGTTGGTCAGCATCGAGACGAAGAAGAAGAACGACGAGGCGGCCGGCAGCGTGTAGGCCTTGCTGCCGGCGTTCGACAGGAACGTGGCCGAGCCGAGGAAGTTGTTTCCGAAGGTCCGCGACGACAAGGCCATCAGGATTGCCACCATGACCACGGAGATGCCGAGCGAGACAAGCATCACGCGCCGGGCCGACGTCTTCGGCGAGCGAATTTCGCCACCTGCGTAGGCGGTGACGATCGCATAGCCGAACGACGCGAACGCGAGCGGCATGGCCAGGATCGTCTTGCCGAGCCGGAAGTTGGCGCTGCCGGCGAACCCCGCCTTGTGAGCGGCGGCGATGATCCCGCTGTAGCTGCCGCCGTAGTGCGCGACCGCCGCCCTGAAGTCACCGCGTCCGTTGAACAGCAGCAGGATGAACGCGATCGCCACGCCGACCAGCGAGATCGCGAACAGCCACTTGTAGATGGTCAGCGCCCGGCGCAGGCTGAAGCTCATCAGCGCCGCGACCAGGATCAGGACGACCGCGCCGATTCCGAACTCCCAGCCCTTGGTCAAGACGTCGGTCGCCCAGCGGGTAAAGGTCGCGCTGTGAGCGGTGGCGCCGATCGTCGCGAATGCCGTGGAGAGGCCGAACGGCGTCAGCAGGTAGCCGAAGTACGCGATCACGAGCAGGTACCAAGCGGTGATGTTGAAGTTCGCCGCAAAGCCCACCCACGGATGCAGCGTCCGGCTCACGAACACGTAGTCGCCGCCGGCGCGGGGCATCACCGCCGTGAACGTGGCGTAAAGCAGCGTCGGGAAGATGCAGAGCACGCCGGCGAATACGGTCACCCAGAACGGACTGGCGCCCGGGAACGCCGACGGCGCCTGCGTCGCGATCAGCACCGCCAGCGGGATCGAGATGAACGAGACGTTCAGGGCGATTCCTGCGCCGGGCGAGATGTCCCTGACCAGGCCCGAAGCCTGGCGCGTATACAGCCCCGCCCCGGCCTGCGACTGAGCCGCAGCCGGCGACGAACCCGCGGATGTAGCGCTCATCCGGATCTCCTGACAGCTAGATGCAAAGGGCTTTGTATCGAGCGCACGTTAACGCCGCCCGTCGCCGAGTGCAAGCCCGGCGCTCTACCGGCGGCGGGTCGACTGCCGCACGATCAACTCGCTTGGCAGCGGATCAGGCGGATCGGGCTGTCCGTCGCCGCTCGCGAGGACGGCTTGCATCAGCTCGAGCAATAGCGTGCCGGCGCGCTCCGGGAACACGCGCACGGACGTGAGCGGTATCGCGGCCTCGCGGGCTCGGACGCTGTCGCCGACGCCGACGATCCCGAGCTCATCGGGGACGAGCACGCCTTGGTCGATCGCAGCGCGTGCCGCACCCACGGCGAGGATGTCGTTGACGCAGAAGATCGCATCGTGCCGATCGGGCGCCTCAAGCAGCTCGAGGGCCAGCTCGTAACCGCTGCGCTCGGAGAACTCGGTCGCGGACAAGATCGGTGCCCCCGCCGGCGCGATTCGCTCGAACGCGGCGTCGAGGTCGGCGACGTACGACATCTCCGCCGCCAGCGACAGCATCGCGGGCCGTTCGTAGCCCTGGATCGTGAGGTGCTCGAGCACCCCCTCCAGCGCGCGTGCGTGGTCGTGATCCACGCTCAGCTTCTCCGGATGGCCCTCGATCCGTCCCAGGGAGACGGCAGGCATGTCGAGCGCGATCACCGCGTCGACGAATGCGTCACCCGGGACCGGGTCGATCAGGATCGCCCCGTCCACGCGCCGCTCGGCGATCAGCGCGTTCACGAACACCTCCTCGGGCGGATCGGCCGGAACGAAGATGAACGAGTAGCCGGCGCTGATCGCCGCTTCGCTCATCGACGGCAGCATCGCCCCGAAGAATGGGTTCACCGCGAACTCCGGGCCGCTCAGCGAGTGCTGCAGCGCGATCGTCATCGAGCGACCGGTGGCCAGGGCGCGGGCGCTCGCCCGCGGTCTGTACCCAAGCCGCTCGGAGACCGCGAGCACCCGCTTACGCGTCTCCTCACTGACGTGACGCTTGCTCGAGAACACATGCGACACCGTCGTAATCGACACCCCTGCCTCCAACGCGACCTGGAAGATGTTCGCCGACGTAGTTGGGCCTGGCGGTACAGCCTTCTGCATTGACGACGTCCTAACCGGCTCGGTGGCACGACGATTCTAGGCGCGGACGGCGAATCTCGGGACTCGGGTGAGCAGCTGCGGCTTCAGATGCCGTTGCGTCCGTTAGGGACGAGCCGGCCTTTGACGATTAGCGTGCTATGCGGTCGCGCCATTCCGAGAGGGCTCCAGGTCATCCCGAGTTCGTGGTGCGGGGCCCGTGTCATCGCTTCGATCTCCACACCGCCTTCGACGGTGTGGACGGTCGCGTCGAGGTCGACTGGAATGCTCCGGCCGGCGGCGTCGAGGCGACCGCTCACCTTGAGGGTAGTGCCTTCAAGCGCCGCGGCGTCTGAGATGAACCGTACTTGTGGGTGGTGCTCGACGTCGAAGAAGTCCGCCGAGCGTAGGTGCTGATCGCGCTTGCGGTTGCCGGTCTCGAGGCTGTCGGCCTCGATCGTCAGCTCTACGGCCGGGTTTGACTGGAGATCCAGCGTCCCTTCGTAGCGCTCGAAACGGCCCTTGACGGTGATCAGCCCCCAAAAGTGCGGAACGTGGAACTCGATGCTCGAGCGCGCCGGGTCGAGCCGCCATGCGCCGGCCGCGAGGTCGCTCGCCGAGGGTGTGGACGGGGTTGGGTCGGTGGTCATATTTTGCTCCTGCCCTGGTTGGTGGAGGTTCAGGCCGGTACGCCAGAAGGCGCGAACAGCGCGTCGATCGCGGCGTGGGCGTTGGCGAGGCTTTCGTCCTCGGCGGCGCCGAGGTCGAGTCGGATCATCCTTGGACTCTCGCGCACGACGATCCAGTCAAACCATGCCTTGACCGTGCTCGGGACGCCGAAGTGGTAGAGGCCCATCCCGATCACGATCGTATCGCCGGCGAGAACCTCACCGGCGAGCACGTCCGTAAGCTCGCGCGCTGCGCGCTGCTCGGGGGTGCATGCGCTCCTGATCCGCGCGGCCGGCGGCCAACTCCCCGCGACGGCCTGCGCGGACCCCGACACCGGATAACACGAGCCTTGACGCGCCTTCGCTTCGCGAGGGCTCGAGTAAGCGCTACCGTAGTCGCGGCAGGAGAGGCAATCCCATGCGGACAGCAACGGTCATCGGCGCCCGCGCCCTCGCGGTCATCGCCGCCGCGCTCGCGACGGGCGTCCTCGTGGTCGCAGAGTCGGCTGCGTCCACACCGAGCGCTACCGCCCCAGGCGGTCCGGGCGCGCAGTCATATCTTGACGTGGCCCGCAAGGATTGCTTCGCAACCGCCCGCAGCACGACCTCGAAGGTCTGGTTCACGGTTGCCGACGGCGTCCTCTCAGACACGTTCAGCCCGACGATCGAAAACAGCAACGTCAACACGCTGCAGTACATCGTCACCGACGGGCGGTCGTTTACCGACATGCAGCAGCGCGACATGACCTACACAGTCAGCTCGCCAGACCGCAGCGGAATGGTGTGCCAGGTGACCAGCCGCGATCCGAAACACGGCTTTGCCCTCGTCACGGACTACCTGACGGACCCGGCCCGCGACAGTGTTGTCATGCACACGACCCTCGAGCCGCTCCACGGCTCGGGGACCGCGGCGCTCCACCGCCTCAAGGTCTACGCCCGCTACGACGCGCAGATCGACAACACCGGCGGGGGCGGAACGACTAACGCGCTACCGAACGACGCGGTCATCGCCCCGGCCAGCCGCGTGCTGGTCTCCTCCGACACCACCGCCCCCACCGGCCCATGGGCCGCGCAGGTCGTGGGCGCGCTGACCGCCAACCGCAGGTTCGAGCGCGCGTCGAGCGGCTTCGTCGGCACACCGAGCGACGGTCTAACGCAGCTCGACACCTACCACTGGCTACACAACGTCTACCACTCTGCCACAGACGGGAACGTCGTGCAGACGGCGCAGATCAACGACCCCACGCGCCCGTTCACGCTCGCGCTCGGGTTCGCTCCGACGGCGAATGAAGCTATCGACACAGCGCAACGGAGCGCGACCACGCCGTACAGCGCGACGCTCAAGGCCTACACAGATGGCTGGCACGCCTACGACGCAACGCTGCACGGCCCTCCGAAAGCACAGGCCCGCTCCTACTGGCTGGCGGCCAACGTGATCAAGGCCGCCGAGGACAAGACCAATCTGGGCGCGTTCGTGGCGGCGCCGGCCGACCCGTGGGGACAGTCGATGCTGGCGGCCACAACGCACGCCGGCTACACGTACCGATCCGTGTTCGCTCGCGACAGCTACGAGACGTTCACCGGGCTGCTCGCCGACGGCGACCTGGTCAGCGCCCGACAGATGGTCCAATTCCTGTTTGACCGCGCACAGCAGCCAGACGGGAGCTTCCCGCGAGACTCCGAGCTCGACGGATCAGTCGCTCCGGACACATTCGGCCTTTTCGAGATCGACGAAGACGCATACCCGCTGCTGATGGCGTGGGACGCGGGCTTCGCAGGCGATAAGTCCTTCTACGAGCAGCACCTCCGACCCGACGCTGACTTCATGGTCGCCCACGGGCCGGCCTATGGCGAAGACCGCTGGGAGGAGCACATCGCATACTCGCCGTCGACGATCGCGGCCGAGATCGCGGGACTGACAGCCGCCGCCCATCTCGCCCGAGCAGCCGGCGACAGCACGCGGGCGCTGCTCTACCAGGCGACCGCCGACGACTACCAGCGCAATGTGAAGTCCTGGACTGTCACCGATACAGGTCCGTATGGCAACCATCGTTACTTCATCCGTCTCTCGCCGACCGGTGAACCCAACGCCGCCGAGACCTACAACCTCAACAACGGCAGCCTGAACAACGTCGATCAGCGGAGCGTGGTGGACGCCGGCTTCCTCGAGCTGACCAGGCTCGGTGAGCTGCCGGCGAGCGACTCCGACGTCACTGCTTCGCTCAAGGTCGTCGACTCGATCCTCGAGCGCCAGACGCAGTCGGGTCCCGGTTGGCATCGCTACGGCGTCCAGGCCGACGGCTCGACCGACGGCTACGGTGACTGCTACGAGCCCGACCCGACCAACTGCGCGCCGAGCGGTGCGCCCTCGTACAACGGCGTCGGGTCCGGTCACCTGTGGCCGATCCTCGACGGCGAGCGCGCCGAACAGAGCCTGCAGACCGGCGACCGCGCTGGTGCAGACAGGCTGGCGGCCACGATGGACCAAATGTCGTGGGGCATCGGCCTGATGCCCGAGCAGGTCTGGGAGGACCCGGACATCCCTGCCGCGCCGTACGGCTCCAATCCGGCCACCGCCTCGATCGGATTCATCGACGGCAAGGCCGCTGGCTCGGCGACGCCGCTGATCTGGGCCGAGGGCCAGTACGTGCGGCTGATCCGCGATCTGCAGACCGGCACACTGACAGACCAACCTGCGATCACTAAGGACCGCTACGTCACCAGCGGTCCGCCAACAAACGTTCCCGCCACGATCAGCTCTCCAACCAGCGGCGCAACCGTGAGCGGCTCCACAACCGTCACCGGCACGACTGCACCCGGAGCCCAGGTTGCGATTTCTACAGCTCAAACGGGATCCGCAACCGACACCACCACCGTCGTACAGGCCTCGGCGCCTAACGGTCAGTTCTCAGCGATTGTGCCGACACCGCCCGGCAGCGACGTGATCACCGCCGTGGTCACCTCTGGCTCGCGCTCCTCGGGATACGTGCAGGAGACCGTGACCTCCGGTTAGTGCGACGTGCCGACCCTTGATCGGCGCGATCGGTACGCCTGATCGGGGCCGCACGACTGAACGAGGTAGGAGGGTTGAGTTGTCGCTCGGGAGCTGAAGCCCAAGGTGCCGCCGCCTTGACGTGCTCAGGATAGGCGCCAGAAGTCGCCGGTCAGGCCAAGCTCGTCGAGGATCGCCTGGTTCTGTTCACGGACATGAGGCTGCCAGTCGGCTGCGAGTCGATCCCCCCACCATGCGTGCGCAAGCTCGCTCAACTTCCCGACCGTGATCGTGGCTCCCGGATCGCGCCGGCCGAGCCAGCGCTCGATGTGCTCTTCCGACCGGAAGAGATTCATCGTGCTTCAGGTGAAGATGATGTCGTCCCACCAGTACGCGGCGGCAACCAGACAATGGAACAGCAGGCGGTCGTCATCGGGCCGCTGGGCGCCTACGTCGAACGCGATCGCCTCACCACAATCCGGGCAGGAGGTCTCGACGCGGCCATCCGTGCGCAATGCCGCACAAATCCCGAGCGCGTCCCACGCGCAGTTGCCGTACCACCACCGTCCGGCAGCCTGGACACGGTACGCGGTCGGCACCGCTGAGAATGGGTTGGCCATCCGAATTTCGTTGGTGGCCGGGTTGAGCACGAGTGCGTGCGCCCGATGAAGCTCGCGCCAGGCAGCCTCGACCTCGACATTCGATAGGCCCTCCGCACCCGCCACCTCGTCAATCGACGGGGCGCGACCGAGCTCGACGAACCTCCGATAGGTCAGGTTGCGAACTTCAAGCAACCGCGCAAGCATGAGCCCATTGTGCACGTGGGGGGAGCTAGCCAAAACGCTCCCCACCCCGCCTCAGCTCAGTGCGCCACTTCCTGCGCGCGCCGCGGCAGTTTCCAGCCCGGACGGACGAAGTGGCACGTGTAGCCGTTGGGGTAGCGCTCGAGGTAGTCCTGGTGCTCGGGCTCCGCCTCCCAGAACGGTCCGGCGGGAGCCACCTCGGTGACGACCTTGCCAGGCCACAGGCCGGAGGCGTCGACATCGGCAATCGTGTCCTCTGCGATCCGGCGCTGCTCGTCATCGACGTAGTAGATCGCCGAGCGATAGCTCGCCCCGACGTCGTTGCCCTGGCGGTTCTTCGTCGTAGGGTCGTGAATCTGAAAGAAGAACTCCAGCAAGTCCCGGTAGGAGATGCGCTCCGGGTCGAACAGGATCTCGATCGCCTCGGCATGCGAGCCGTGGTTGCGGTAGGTCGCGTTGGGGGTGTCGCCGCCGGTGTAGCCAACGCGCGTGCCGCTCACGCCATCGAGCTTGCGGATCAGATCCTGGACACCCCAGAAACACCCGCCCGCAAGGATCGCCTTCTCGGTTGCAGCCATCTCTCTGCTCCTTCTCGTCATGGTTCCTTGGTCGCGCTCCACATATGGTGACACCCGCTACACGCGAGGTCGTCTCGAAAGCCTCGACGAATTCGAGCTCGTCTCCCTAGACTAGCTCCCGCCCGGCGAGCGCCCGGACCGGCTTGACTTCGGCGGGCGTACACGTCGCCGACCTTTTTCACCAGCCGTTGCGGTGCACGACGTCGTCGAAAGGCCGGCGCTTCAAGCGGGTACCGGGCCTGAGCGGCCGGTCCGCCGGATAGCCGAGATCCATCACGAACGCGACGAGCTTGTCCCCAGGAACATGGAGCACCGACCTCGCCAGGTCCTGATCGCCGACGGCCGAATGGCCCGAGCCGATCCCTCGATCGGCGGCGGCGATCATCATCTGCATCGTCGCCTGCCCGATGTCAAAGCGATTGCGCTCGCGGGCGCGGGGCTCCAACTCGTCGGGGATCACCATCGCGATCGCGGCAGCCGCGTTTGCGATATGCCCGCCACCCCGCCACACCGTCGCGAGCTCACGCAGCATCTCTGGATCGGTCACCACGACGAAGTCCCACGGCTGATTGTTCTGCGATGAGGGCGCGATCCGGCCTGCCTCGAGCACGTGGTCGAGGTCCGCGTCGGGGATCGCTCGGTCGGCGAACTCGCGGACGTTGCGCCGAGCGGTGATCGCATCCCAGGTCTCCATCTACGGCCTCCTCACTCGTGGCCAGCGATTGCATGCAGTCGGTACGTCCTGCAGCCTACGGATCCTCCTCCGAGCGGCTCAGCTCCGCGCACCGTGTGCAGCTTGACAGGTGGCCGATCGGGCCTGCGCAGCTGCCCTCGGTTGGCGAAAAGAGCCTCTAGAGGTGGTGCAATGGGTGGCGTGGATGATCTCGTTGCCTGGATTGGGGAGTTGCTCCATGACGGTTCGGCTCGCGCTTCGTTTGGGATTGGCTTGAGCATGTGCGCACGGAATCGCGTTGTAGTCCTCGCCCTCGTGCTCGCCGGTCTGACCGCATCGTCGTGCAGCGCAACCCATACGACAACCACTACTCGGACCATCTCGCTCCCGGCACCGCCAGCGCAGCGCACGAGTCCGGCGGACACGAAGCCGTCCGCCCCGGCGCGCGGTACGCCGCGGCCGCCCGCGCTGTCGCGCGTGGGCGCGACCCGGCGTGTGCCGGCCCCCGGTACAACCCTGATCGTGACGATTCGCTCGGTGATCGATCCGCTGCGAGGCTCCGGCACCCAGATTGTCCCCGGTATGAAGCCCGTGGCCATCCTGGTGGCGGTGCGGAACGCGGGGCCGGGCGGTTATGACAGCTCGGCCACCGGCGACTTCTCGCTCGATTCCGCCGCTGGTCAGGCCGCGCCCTTGTTCGTGTCCAAGGGCGTGTGTAAGACGTCCCTGCAGGACTTCATGAACGCGGTCTCGGCTGGCGAGCTACGGACGGGATGCGTGGCTTTTTCGATCCCGAGCGGCCAGCGGCCCACCACCGTCGGCTTCGCCCCCGACGGCGGATCCGGCGGCCGGCGCCGGCTTTGGTCGGCGCAGTGAACCCGCAGCCGGCCTCCACCGGTCCCTCCTCGTCCACGGGAAGTAGTGGTGGTCCTACGCACATCACACGGACCTCTACAAATCAACTGATGTCGTCAGCCGCTTCGCCTCGATTGCTGTCTCCAACTGACTCCTCCTTGATCTTCGAGCCCGCGCGGCCGGCGCGGGGCGGCTGCAGTTGAACAAGTCTAATGCGGGAGGGTTAACCTTGTGCAACAACCCAATACAACGCCCCCTGATTGTCCGCGCGCCGATGCGTGCGTATGGAATCAGAAGGTATGAGCAGGAAATGGCGTAGGCCACTCGGGCTCCTGGTTTGCCTGGTTGGACGGGTACGGAACACCACACACCGACACGCTGGCCCAGACCGTCACGTTGCCCACAGGTTGCCAGACCTACACCCTGTCGTTCTGGAAGCACATAGACACCTCGGAAGCCACGTCCTCGGCGGTGGACACCCTGAAGGTGCAGCTGCTCAACTCGAGCGGCACCGTGCTGGCGACGCTGGCCACGTTCTCCAACATGAACGCGGCCACTGGCTACCAGCAGGTGAGCTACCAGCATCGCCGGCTACGCGGGACAGAAGGTGACCTTGAAGTTCACCGGGACCGAAACCGACAAGGGCGGCGGAACGACCGACTTCTGCATCGATGACACAGCGATAAACGTGTCGTAGGGACATCGCGCCAGGGCAGCTCCGGTCATTCGCCGGGCCCGACGAGCGCGAACCCGGGCAGGCCGAACTGGCCGAACGTCGGCGTGTCGCCTCGCGCGGGTTGGCGTAGAGTCCGCCACATGCCCACCTTCGTGCTGCGCCTCATCGCCCCGCGCCCGAACTTCGCCCAGACGATGACCGATGCCGAGTGGGAGATCATGAGCAGCCACGCCGCCCACTGGGGCCCGTACGTCGAGCGAGGCGACATGGTCGTGCTCGGACCGGTGCTCACCGAGGAGGACTCCTACGGGCTCGCGGTTGTCGAGTCGGACGACGAGCAGGCGCTGCGCGAGTTCGTCGCCCAGGACCCGGTCGTAACGACCGGAACTGCGACGTTCGAGTTCGGGCGGATGGCCGCGGGTCACGTTCGCGGGCGCTGACGGGGGTTGCGCAGTACCGCTGGGCATGCCGCGGCCGGCGCGAGCGCGGCCGCCCCGGCGAGCACCGCGACCCCGCGCGACCGTCCCGCTTTGTAGGATCGTGTCGTGCCCGACGCTTCCGCGTTCGTCGATGAGATAGCCAACGAGCTGAACACGTGGCCCGGCGTTCGCATCGAGCGCCGCGCGGACGGCGCGGCGCTCGTCCTCTACGAGCAGGCCGAGCTCGGCGTCCTCTATCGGGATCGTGGCGTGGCCGAGCTTCCGGTGCTCGAAGTGGAGCACGACGAGCTCGTCGAGCATGGCGATGCCGAGCCCGCCGAGACCACCGCCGATTCCTACGGGGTCAGCCACTCCCTGCGCGGGCCGTCCGACGTGACCGCCGTGCTCGAGCTGTTCGATCGCCGCTACCGCGACATCCGCGGCGAAGCCGACCCGTACAGCTCTGAAGACCCCGCCTGAGCCGCGATCGCCCCCCAGCAGCGCCGCGTCAGGCGTCGCGGATGACGCGCACGATAACCGGCCGCGCGGCGTGGGCCGAGGCGGCGAGCGCCGGCGCGAGCTCCTCGTCCCGGAGCTCCTCGGCCACCTCGATCACGATCACTAGCGGCTCGACCCCGGTGCCCGCCTCGGCGATCACCCGCCGGACCTCATCGGCCTCGCGTCGGAGCGCCTCGGGCGACGGCACCGACAGCACCACCTCCCCCGCGGAGACCGCTTCCAGATTGCCGTCGCTGTCGGTCGGGCCGCCCTCGACGACGACCTCGCCGCCGGCGACGCTCGCCGGTGGCTGCTCGTGGAGCTGGCGCTGCACCGCGCTGCCGCGCGGGACCTGGATGATGAGGCTCGGCTCATGCGCCATCACGTCACCCCTTCTCAGATCTCGACGCCGCGATCCGCGAGCCAGTCCACGACCGCCTCGGGCGGATCGCCCTTCCACTCCGACCGCGCAGCGAGACGGAGGATCTTGCGCGGGTCGTCGTGAAGCTCGTCGCGGCGGTGGGCGAGGTACAGGATCGTCGCCGCGGCCATCGACACGGCCGGATCGTCGATCTCGACGTCGACGCCCTCGACCGCGATCGCAACCCGCTCCTCGAGGTTCTGAATCGCGCTCACCGGCTCGTCCGCGTCCTCGAACTGCTCCAGCAGATCGCCGAGCCGGGAATCCGTGTCGTCGGGGTCGCTGATCTCGACCGCCCGCTTGGCGACATCGAACAGGGAGATCGGCCTCGGCTCGGTCGGCATCGGTGTCAGCCTAGCCAATTGCCCCGGCTGAGGGGTCCTTACGTGGGGAAGCCGGCAGCCTCTCAGGGTTGCTCGAGGCCCTACGGATCGGCCGGCTCGACCTGCGGCGCTGACGTCCACGCCGCCAAACCGCCGACGAGGTCCGCGACGTGCGGAAAGCCCGCTCGCTGGAGCAGGCCGGCGGCGATCGCAGACCGGTATCCGCTCGCGCAGTGGACGACGATCCAGCGGTCTCGTGGAAGCTCGTCGATCTGCTCGGGCAGCCGCGACAGCGGCACGTTGACCGCACCCTCGATCCGCTCCGCATCCCATTCCCCCGGGGCGCGCACGTCGATCAGGAGCGGGGGCGCAGGCGCAGCCAGTTGCTCGGCGAGAGAGGCCGCCGTGATCCGTGTGATCCGCTCGATGCGGTCGACCAACTCCGGCTCGCGCGTCAGCGACTGCATCCCGCCCCCGAGATATCCGGCGACCGTGTCGAACGCGATCCGGCCCAGGCGGGTCGTAGCCTCGACCTCGCGGCCGGGCTCGGCGATCAACACGATCGGCCGCTCGGGGTCGAGGATCGTCCCGCACCAGGTCGCGTAGCTGCCGCCGAGACCGACGTTGACGCTGCCCTTGATGTGCGCGGCCTCGAACTTGGTGCCGTCCCGCGTGTCGAGCAGTTGCGCTCCGTCCGCCTGAAGGTCGAGCGTCTGCTCGAGCGTCAGCGGGCGCAGCTCGCGCTCGAGCGCCTGCTCGAGCGTCGGCCGCTCGTGCGCGTTGAGCACGGCGTCGTAGGTGAAGTACGCGGGCGCGTCGGGGAGGTCGGCGGTCACCGTTTCGATGAACCGCTTGCGGCTCATCGGCGCCAGTGCGTAGTTGTAGTCGCGCTGGATCCCGATCGTGGAGACGGTGTCGGTGCTGAGGTTCTTACCGCACAGCGAGCCGGCGCCATGCGCGGGGTAGACGAGCGTGTCGCCGGGTAGGCAGGCGAGCTTTCCGTGCAACGAGTCGTACAGCATGCCCCCGAGCTCCTCCGCACTCCACCCGAGCGCGCCGCGCAGGTCCGGGCGGCCGACGTCGCCGATGAACAGCGTGTCGCCGGTGAGCACCGCGAACGGGTCGACATCCTGATCCGGGTCGGACACGAGGATCGAGATCGACTCGGGCGAATGGCCCGGCGTCTCGAGCACGGTCAGGCGCACGGCGCCGAGCGCCACCGTGTCGCCGTCAGCCATGGCCGAGAACGGGTACTCGGCGCTCGCCCTCGCGCCAAGGTGGATCGAGGCGCCCTCGCGCTCGCGGAGCTCAAGGTGTCCGGCCACGAAGTCGGCGTGGAAGTGCGTCAGGAACACGTGCTCGATCCGGCAGCCGAGCCGGTCGGCGTCCTCGAGGTACTGCTCTACGTCGCGCTGGGGGTCGACCACGGCGGCGGTGCCACTCGCCTCGTCGGCGATCAGGTAGGAGGCGTGCGCGAGGCAGCCGAGGTAGTACTGCTTGAGAATCACGATGGGTCAGCGGAGCTTATTGCCGGCGCGAGCGGATGCGCAGTCTGCTCGGCTCGCCCGTCACCTGCGGGCGCGAACCGGACCCGGATCTCAAGCCCTCCGTCCGCGCCCGGCTGGACCTCGAGCGCGGCGCCGTGGGCGTTCGCGATCGCCGCGACGATCGACAGCCCGAGGCCGAGGCCCTCGCCATGTCCGACCCGATCGCCGGCGAGGCGCTGGAACGGCTGAAGCAGCCGTTCGACCTCCTCGGCGGGAACCACCGGCCCGGTGTTGGCGACCGCCAGATCGACCTCGCCCGCCACTGCGCGCACCGCCACCCGCGCGTTTCCGCCCGGATTGTTATGGCGAAGCGCGTTGTCCACCAGGTTCGACACGAGCCGCTCGATCAGGCGCCGGTCGCCCGCGATCGGCGTGGGCTCGAGCAAGACCTCGACGTGCACGCCTCGAGCGGCCGCCTCCCCCTCGTGCGCCGCGAGCACCTCGCCGGCCACCTCCGCCAGGTCGATCGGCTCGCGCGCGTCGATCCCGCGCTGTCCCTGCGCCAGAGCCAGGAGCGCGTCGATCAGGTGCTCCTCCTGGGCGCTCTCCTCGAGCACCTGCCGGCACGTCGTGCGGAACGTCCCGACGGTCGCCCTGGGGTCGCTGAGGACCATCTCGAGCAGCGCTCTGACCGTGGTCAGCGGTGTGCGGAGCTCGTGCGACGCGTTCGCGACGAACCGTCGCTGCGCGTCGAACGCGCCTTCGAGACGTTCGAGCAGGCCGTCGATCGTGTCCGCGAGCTGTCTGAGCTCATCCGGCGGGCCCCGCATCGCGAGTCGCTCGTGGAGATTGACCTCGGACATCTGCTGGGTAGCGGTGGTCATCGTGCGCACCGGCGCCAGCACGCGTCCGGCCACAACCCAGCCGAGCGCGCCGGCGATGATCGCCATGATCGCCAGCGCGATGCTCGACTCGATCACCAGCTGGTGCAGATCCGAGATCCGCTGCCCCGACTGGACGCTCAGGATCACCCGCTGGCCCGACGGTGACTTCAGCAGCCGCTGAAGCGGCGGCGGCAGCGTGGCCGCCGCTGCGGCGCCATTCCCGTTCGGCTGGACCGGTCGAAAGCTCCCGGACGGCGGATGCTGGAACGCGGGCCTGGCGGTGATACCGATCGATCGGAGAGGCTCGTTGGTGATCGTTGCGTGATCGACGAGCGTGTAGGTGATCGCGAGCAGCCCGGCGCCGCAAACGAGGAACAACCCACCGTAGAGCAGCGTCAGCCGCCAGCGCACGGTGGTCTGTGGGTGGCGCAGCGGCCCGAGCATCCCGGCACCGCGACGGAGCAGGGTCACGGCGATCCTCCCATCCGGTAGCCAACGGGGATGACCGTCTCGATCAGGGGTGGGTCGCCAAGCTTGGCCCGCAAGCGGCTTACGGTCATGCGGACGGTGTTCGTGAACGGGTCGACTGCGTCATCCCAGGCTCGCTCGAGCATCTGCTCGCTCGAGACGACCGCGCCCTCGGCGCCCAGCAGCAGCTCGAGCACGGCGAACTCCTTTGGACTCAGCGCCACTGGCTTGCCCGCTCGCGTGACCCGGCGGCGGGCGGAGTCGAGCTCCAGGTCGCCGTGCGCGAGCGTCGGGGCGAGCGCCGGCCGGGAGCGCCGCGACAGTGCGCGAACCCGCGCGACGAGCTCGGCCAGGTGGAACGGCTTCGGCAGGTAGTCGTCGGCTCCGATGCCGAGGCCCGCGACACGATCCTCGAGCGACCCGGCGGCCGTCAGCATCAGCACCCGGCCCGGGCGGCCGTCGGCGACCATCGCCCGACAGACCTCGTCGCCGTGCACTCCCGGCAGGTCCCGGTCGAGCACGACCACGTCGTAGTCGGCGAGCGCCACCCGACCGAGCGCCTCGCGCCCGTCGAACGCGACGTCGACGGCCATGCCCTCGCGGCGCAGCACGGTCGCCACGGTCTCGGCGAGCCGTGGATGATCCTCGACCACCAGCACCCTCATCGCTCGCTCCTCGGCATGTCCATTTGCTGTTTGGGCAGAGCCGGGCGGACCGCGGCCCGCACCGGCGTCTGCCGCCCCAGGATGCCCCAATCGACATAACAGCGGCATAACAGCGTTACGACCCTGTTACTGCCCACGTCGTACAAAACGTGCGGCTGACCGATCCAGAGCAGAGAGAGAGCCAGCACATGCACGGTACGCAGGCGATGATCATCGGGGTGGTCGCGCTCGGCTGCGCGTTTGCGCTCGCCGCGTGTGGCGGCAGCTCGGGTTACAACCCGGCGGCCGCAACCAACCCGAGCACGAACTCGCCGCTGCTGCTGTCGCAGTGCATGCACTCGCACGGGATCAAGAACTTCCCGGACCCGACGACGGGTCCCGGCGGTGGTCTCGGCCTGTCGCTTGCGACGACTCCAGGCAGCGGAACGCTCACCGCCGCCGGTATCACTTTCAGCGGGCCGGCGTTCGAGGCCGCCGCGAAGGCCTGCGCGAAGCTGCTGCCGGGGGGTGGCGGCCCGCCGCCACCGCTGACCGCACAGCAAAAGCACCAAGCGATCGAGTTCGCGCAGTGTATGCGCGCGCACGGCGTCCCGAGCTTCCCCGACCCGATTTTCCCCACCGGGAGCGGCGGCGCCCGCAAGGCCAGCTCGCCCGGGCCGACCGGCGTCAACCCCTCCTCGCCCGCGTTCCAGCAGGCGGTTTCGAAGTGCGGCGGCGGCAGCGGCCATGGATTCCAGGTGCCTGGATAGATGGTCGGACTACCGGGTTTGAAGCGAATCTCCGGCGGGCGGTGGCGTCGGCGGCTGCTCGCCGCGGCGGCGCTGGCCGTCGCCGGCGCCGTCGTGGTCGTCGTCGTTCTCGGCGCAGGCTCATCCTCGCCGAGCGCGTCGAGCAACCCGAACACGACCTCGGGTGCCACCACGGTCCAGCGGCGGAACCTGATTGAGACCGACACCGAGTCCGGCACGCTCAGCTACAACAACCCGCAGACCGTCTACAACCGCCTCAGCGGCACGATCACCTGGCTCCCCCAGGTCGGACGGGAGATCAAGCCGGGACAGACGCTGTACAAGATCGACGGCGACTCGGTGCTCCTCATGGACGGGACGACGCCCGCCTACCGAGACCTCGGCCCGTCCGACAGTGACGGCGCCGACATCGAGCAGCTCAACCGGAACCTCGTCAAGCTCGGCTTCAACGCGGCCAACATCACGGTCGACGACGTGTGGCAGGCCGCCACCACGGAAGGCGTCGACCTGCTCCAGGAGTCGCTCGGCGAGACCGAGACCGGCATCCTCTCGCTCGGGCAGATCGTGTTCCTCCCCGGCGATCAGCTGGTCACGACCGTCGACGGCACGGTCGGCTCGACCGGCGGATCGAGCGGCGCGAACGCGAGCGCGACCGTCGACTCGCCCGGACCCGAGTTCGCCAGCTACGACGTCCCTCGGACGGCCTCGCCGCACAAGGCGGCGAAATCCCCGAAGTGCCCGGCAGCCACCAAGTCGGGCACGACCAGCGAAACCACAGGCATTGCCAGCCAAACCACGCCCAAGAAGCCGAAGACCTGCAGGCCCAAGAAGTCGACCAAGCAGGAGCAGCTGGCGGCGCTGATCGCGCTGCTCAAGGCCGAGACCGCCCAGCTGAAGGCCGAGCAGCACCCCAACTCGCCCGGCGGGGGTGGCGGCGGTCAGCCGAGCGGCTCGGACAATGGATCAGGGTCCGGCAGCGGAACCGGCTCCGGATCCGGGTCCGGGTCCGGCTCGGGCAGCGGGTCCGGCTCGGGCAGCGGGTCCGGCTCGGGCGGCGGATCAGGGTCCGGCACCGGATCAGGGTCCGGCTCGGGCGGCGGTAGCGCCACCGCGATCCTCCAGACCACCTCGACCCAGCTTGTGGTGACAGTCGACCTCTCGACGAACGTCCAGAGCGAGGCGGTCCTCGGCGAGCACGTCATGGTTGAGATGCCGTCCGGCAACTACGTCAACGGGAACGTCAGCGCGGTCAGCTCGGTCGCCCAGAGCTCGAGCGATAACGGCAACGGCAACGGCAACGGCAACGGCGGAGGCGGAGGCGGAGGCGGAGGCGGAGGCGGCGGCAATGGGAGCGGCAACGGCAACAGCTCGTCCTCCACGATCCCGGTGACGATCAGGCTCAGCGGCCACATCAGCGGCGCCGGCCTCGATCAGGCAGCCGTCAGCGTGAACTTCGTCGAGCAGAAGGAAACCCACGTGCTGTCTGTGCCGGTTACCGCCCTGCTCGCGACCGGCGCCGGCAACTACGCGGTCCAGACGGCCGCCCGGCCCCACACGCTGATCCCGGTCACCACCGGGCTGTTCGCCGCCGGCGACGTGCAGATCTCCGGCTCCGGGATCTACCCGGGGCTCGAGGTGACCGACTCCCAGGGATGAGCGTGCTGGCGCTCGACCGAGTAGAGAAGGAGTATCCGGGCGGCGTCGCCGCACTTCGGAGCGTCACCGTCGACATCCCGAGCGGCGATCAGGTGGCGGTGGTGGGACCGTCGGGATCGGGCAAGACCACGATGCTGACGATCCTGGGCACGCTCGAGCGTCCCACGAGCGGCGAGGTGCGGATCGCCGGACGCGACGTCGCCACCGCGTCTGACCGCGAGCTCGCCGGTCTGCGCGCCCACCAGATCGGCTTCGTGTTCCAGACCTTCCACCTCCAGGACACGCTGAGCGCGGTCGAGAACGTCGCAACCGGGCTGCTCTACACGGGCGTACGGGGACGCGAGCGGCGGGTCGCGGCGCGGGCCGCGCTCGAGCGCGTCGGCCTCGGTCATCGCCTCACCCACCGGCCCCCTCAGCTGTCGGGCGGCGAGCGCCAGCGCGTCGCGATCGCGCGCGCCCTCGCCAAGCGGCCGGCGATCATCCTCGCCGACGAGCCGACCGGGAACCTCGACTCGAAGTCGGGTGGAGAGGTCGTGACCCTCCTGCACGAGCTCGCGTCCGACGGCGCGACGCTGGTCCTGATAACCCACGACCCGAACATCGCCGCGTCCTTCCCCCGGCGCATCCAGATGCGCGACGGCGAGATCGTCGGGGACGACGGCTGATGAGCACGGCCGCCGCCTCGCTGCCGGGGCGTGATCGCTTCGATGCCGTGCGGCTGCCGCCGCGCGAGTTGCTCGGCGTGGCCCTCCAGGGCCTGCGAACCCGGCGATTGCGTGCGGCGCTGTCGGCGCTCGGGATCGCGATCGGGATCGGCGCGATGGTCGCCGTGGTCGGGGTCTCGGCCTCGAGTCAGGCGAACCTGCTCGCGACGATCGACAAGCTGGGAACGAACCTCCTGACGGTCACGCCCGGTCAGAATTTCGAGGGCAACAACGAGGTGCTCCCGGACACGTCCGTGCCGATGATCGACCACATGCAGAACGTCGACCGCGACGCCGCCATCTACCAGGTCTCCGGCGCCACGGTACTCCGCACCTCGTTCGTGCCCTCGCAGGAGACCGGCGGCATCGGCGTGGACGCGGCGGGAGACAACCTGCCGCAAGTGGTCGGCACGTCGATGTCGTCCGGGCACTTCCTCGACGGCGTCGCGGAGCGCTACCCCGAGGTCGTACTCGGAGCGCAGGCTGCCAGCATCCTCCAGATCACGCAGGTCGGCGGGCACGTCGAGGTATATCTCGGCAACACCTGGTTCACAGTGGTCGGGATCTTGAAGCCGGCGCTACTCGACTCGTCGATCGACACCACCGTGTTCATCTCGCTGCCGGTGGCCGAGCGGATGTTCCAGACGCAGCCGAACCCGTCCGAGATCTACGTCCGCGCGAACGTCAACGACGTCACGCAGGTGTCAAACCTGCTCGCGCCCACGGCCGACCCGCAGGACGCCAGCGGCGTCGACGTGAGCCGCCCGTCGGACGCGCTCGAGGCGCGCGCCGCGGCCAAGGGACAGTTCACGACGCTGCTGCTCGGCCTCGGCGCGGTGGCACTGCTCGTCGGCGCGATCGGGATCGCGAACATCATGGTGATCTCGGTGCTCGAGCGCCGCGGCGAGATCGGCCTGCGCCGGGCGCTGGGCGCCACCCGCCGGCACATCAGCACCCAGTTCCTCGCCGAGTCGGCGGTGCTCGCGGCGCTGGGCGGCCTCGCCGGACTCGCCCTCGGCGCGGGAGCGACCGAGGTGTACGCGGTCGCGCAGAAGGAGCCGTTCGTGGTGCCGCTGTACGCGCTCGTCGCCTCGCCCGCCGCCGGCCTCGTGATCGGCGTGCTGGCGGGCGTGTATCCGGCGATGAAGGCCGCCCGGCTCAGCCCGACCGAAGCGCTCCGCGTCTGACCCGCCGGCTCCCCTCGGATCACGCGGCCTCGGCCCTACAAGTCCCGCTCGTAGAAGTAGTTCACCGCTCCGCGAGGTAGCACTCGAGCGACTCGCTCCAGATCGCCGCGGCCTCGGGTGGCGGTGCGCCGCACCCCCGACCGCGGAGTTCGCCGGGGGCTCATCGCCCACCGCGCAGCAGCACGAGCTGACGGTTGACCGCGGCAGTCGTGCGTTCGCGGTCGCCGGTGGCGAGCAGGTCGAGGAACGCGCCGCGAAGGACAGCGAGCACGAGCGTCGCCTCGGCCTCGCCGGCTCCGGACTCGCTCAGGACCTCGAGCCAGTCGGCGACCGTCGCCGCGGCAAAGCCGGCCCATGGTCCGTCGGGGTCGATCAGCGAACGCGCGTAGCCCTCGACCCACAGCGTCAGCACGCTCCGGTGCTCCTCGGCCGCGAGCCAGCTCCACACCTCCGAGGCGAGCGCGATCAGGTCGCCGCCGGCGCCGGCGGCGCGCACCCGGTCGAGCAGCGCCAGCTCGTCGTCCCGGGCGCGGGCCAGAATCGCCTGCACGAGCTCGGCCTTGCTGCCGAACAGGAACAGCAACACGCGGGGACTCGAGTTGACCGCGGCCGCCAGGGGCCGCAGCGACAGGTCGGCGACGCCATGCTCGAGCACGTACTCGTACGCCAGCTCTAGCAGCTGCTGGCGTCGCGGCGACTCTGGGGGCGCGGTTGCGGACATCGCGCGTAGTAGTGTAGGCTACTGAAACGACTGTTTCAGTAATCATCCGTCCACTTGGCAAGCCGGGCGACCTCGGCTGGGTCGTGATGGCCCACGGCGAGGTCTACTGGAACGAGTTCGGGTGGGACACCAGCATGGAGGCGCTGGTGGCGCGGATCGTCGCCGACTACGCCGCCGATCAGGACCCACGGCGCGAGGCGGCCTGGATCGCGGAGGTCGACGGACGGCGAGCGGGGTGCATCTTCTGCGTCGCCGACCCGGACAGCGCCGGCACAGCCAAGCTGCGGATCCTGCTCGTGCATCCCGATGGCCGCGGCCACGATCTCGGCCGCCGGCTGATCGACACGTGCCTCGAGTTCGCACGCTGCGCAGGCTACGACCGCATGCGTCTGTGGACGAATCACCCGCTCGCCGCGGCCCGCCACCTCTATCTCGAGCGTGGCTTCGAGCTGATCGACGAGGAGCCCCACCACAGCTTCGGGGTGGACCTGATCGGCCAGACGTACGAACTCGACCTACGCGACCGGACTAGCGGTGCGCGATCCGGTCGCGCCGGCGGGTACGAGCCCGCGCCGAGCTGACCGCCGCCTTGAGTGGCGCGCGCCGCGCGGCCAGCCACAGGCCGGGCTTCATCGCCAGCGCGATCAGGGCCTGATCACGCGCTCGCTCGAACGCGCGCCGGCGGAACCGTCGCTCGCCGTCACCCTCGGCTGACGCTTCGAGCGCCTGCCAGCGGTCGAGCGCCAGCGCGGCGTCGCCCTCCTGCTCGGCCGCGACACGGCACAGCGCCAGCGCACACGGCTCGCCCCCGTCGGGGGCGTTGCATCCATGCCCGGGAGGACAGCAGTCGGCCATGTCCAACAGCTACCCACCCCCCAACCGACAGAATCGCTGACCATGAGCCCGGGGACGAGCGTGCGCCGGCTGATCGTCAACGCGGACGACTTCGGTCTGGCAGCCGGAGTCAACGCGGGGATCGTCGAGGCGCATGTCAGCGGCATCCTCACGAGCACGAGCCTGATGGTCGACCGGCCCGCGGCCGAGGACGCCGCCCGGCTGGCGCGCGAGCACCCGGCGCTGTCGGTCGGCCTGCACTACGTCGAAGACGGCCCCGAGATCGACGAGCCCGGCCATGTCGCGCGCACGTTCGCGGCCCAGCTAGAGCGGTTTCGTGGGCTGACCGGATCCGACCCGACGCACGTCGACTCCCATCACCACATCCACCTCAGCCGCCTGGCGGCGTTCGCGCCGCTGGTGGCGCCGCTCGGGGTGCCGCTCCGCGGCGATGGGCGCGTCGCCTACGTCGGCGCGTTCTACGCCCAGCCCCGGCGAGGGGCGCTGGAGCTCGACCGCGTCCGCACCCCATTCCTGCTCGAGCTTCTAGCCACCGAGGCCCCAGGCGAGTTCACCGAGCTCGGCTGCCACCCCGCGAGGGTCACCGGCGACCTCGTGTCGAGCTACACGCCGGAGCGCGAGGTCGAGCTCGCGACCCTGACCGAGCCGGATCTGCGGTCGCGGATCGAGGACCTCGGCCTGACGCTCGCCAGCTACCACGACTGGCGCGTGAGCACGTAACGACCCGCTACCTGGCGCTGATGGTCGACTCCTCGGGGATCTCGTCGGGCTCGAGCGTCGCTCCGAATCCGACCCGGAGGATCGCGCCGCCGTCGGGCGCGTTGGCCGCCTCGACGAAGCCGTCGTGCGCTTCGGCCGCCTGGCGTACGATCGCCAGCCCCAACCCTGAGCCCGGCTTCGAGCGCGCATCCTTGGCGCGGTGGAAGCGGTCGAAAACGAACGGCAGGTCCTCGTCCTTGAAGCCGGGGCCGTGGTCGCGCACGGTCACCACGCCGTCGTGCAGCGTCACCTCGACCGCGCCGCCCGCAGGGCTCCACTTGGCCGCGTTGTCGAGCAGGTTCGTGACCGCCCTCGAGATCCGGTCCCCGTCGCCGCGGACGAGCGTCGGCTCGAGCCGCTCTCCGAACGTCAATTCCGGCGCCCGCCGGCGCGCCCGTTCGAGCGCGTCGTGAACGATCGAGTCGAGCCGTACGTCGCCGCGCTCTTCGCTCGGCTTGCTCCCGCGGGCCAGCTCGACGACGTCGGCGACCAACGCGGTCAACTCGTCTAGCTCCTCGATCACGTCCTCACGCAGCGCCGCCCGGTCCTCGGGCGCCAGGAGCTCCTCCTCGCGCATCAGCTGGAGGTTCGCGCGGATCGTCGCGATCGGCGTGCGCAGCTCGTGCGAGGCGTCGGCGACCAGGTTCCGCTGCGACTGCACCGAGGCCTCGAGCGCGTCGAGCGTCTGGTTAAACGTGCGCGCGAGCCGCGCGAGCTCATCCGAGCCGGCCACGTCGAGTCGCTCGTGCTCGATCCGCTCGGGGTTCAGCGCGATCGACTCGGTCTGGCTCGTGAACCGCGTGATCGGCGCGAGCGCCGTCCGCGCCACCAGCAGCCCGAACAGCACCGCGAGCAGGATCCCGGCGCCGCCGATCACGAGCAGCAGCATCAGCTGGTTCGAGAGCGCGTTGTCGATGGTGGTCAGCGGGAGCGCGACCGCCAGCGCACCCTTCGGCCCGATCCCAGTCACGAGCACCCGGATGTGGGTGCCGCGGACGCGCATGTCGGTGTAGAACTGGCCGCGGCCGCTGGCCGCGAGCGCGCGGATCGCCGACGTCTCCGGGATCTCGTAGCTCTGGCCCTTCGGCACGTATGTGCCGCCCCCCCGCTTGAAAAGCGTGAACGTGCCCGATGCTCCGCCGAACGCCTGCGGAGGCAGGTGGTCGAAGCCGAGCCCCTCATCGGGGTCGTGGTCGACGTTCCCGCTCGGGACATGGGGTCCGAGCTCGAGCACGCCCGGCGGCGGTGGGCCTCCGCCCGGCCCGAGTCCGATGTTCTCGAGTGGCCGCTTGGCCAGGCTCTGCAGCGACTGGTCGACCTGACCCTGGAGCTCGTGCCGGGTCCCCTGATATCCCGCGACCACCACCGCGATCACCGCGATCGCCACGGCCGCCCCGGCGAACAGCGCCATCCTCGCGCGCAGGCTCATTCGTGGGGCTCCCGCAGCGAGTAGCCGACGCCCCTGACAGTGTGGATCTGCGCCTCCGCCCCGGCCTCTTCGAGCTTTCGGCGCAGGTAACCGACATACACCCGCAGCGCGTTCGAGGTCGGCCCGAAGTCATAACCCCAAACGCGGTCGTAGATCAGGGTGTGCGGCAGCACCCGCCGCGGGTTCAGCATCAGCAGCTCGAGCAGCTGGTACTCGGTCCTGGTCAGCTCGACGAACGTCTCCCCCACCATCACGCCGTGGCGCGCCGAATCGAGCTTCAGGTCGACGAACGACAGCGCGCCGTCGATGGTGGTCTCGCCGCCCGCCCGGCGCAGCAGCGCGCGCAACCGCGCCTTGAGCTCGTCGATGTCGAACGGCTTGACCAGATAGTCGTCGGCGCCCGCGTCGAGCCCGTCGATCCGGTCGCTGACGGCGTCGCGCGCGGTCAGCATCAGCACCGGCACGCGGTTGCCCTCGCGCCGCAGCAGACGACACACCTCGAGTCCGTCGATGTCGGGCAGGCCGATGTCGAGCACGACCGCGTCGGGCAGGCTGCTGTTCACCTCCGACAACGCTCCTGCCCCAGTGTCGGTGAGCTTCACCTCGTAGCCGGCCAGCGACAGCGCACGACGCAGCACGTCGCGCAGCGCACGGTCGTCGTCCACCACCAGCAGTCTCATGGTGTGAACTATTGTGGTCGCTCGCGCGCCTGCGCGCGACCGGTTCCTACCTAGGTCTTACCCGGCGGCACTGCCATTTCGCGGAGGACCGCGCCCAGGATCCCGTTGACAAACGCGGGCGCCTCGGCTCCGCAGAAACGCTTGGCCGTCTCCACCGCCTCGTCGATCGCGCCCTCCGGCGGGATCGCGTGCTCTCCGGGCAGCTCCCGGCCGTACAACAGCTCGGCCAGGCCGACCCGCAGGATCGAGCGCTCGAGCGGAGCGATCCGCTCGAGCGACCAGCCGCTCGCGTGCGTGCGGATCAGCTCGTCGAGCTCCGGTTGATGGTCGCCCACGAGCTGCGCGACCGCGCGCGTGAACGCGTGGCTATCTCGGGGCCACATCTGCTCGAGGGGCCGACCGAGCAGATCGCTCTGATACAGCGCCCAGATCGCAGCGCGGCGCTGCTCGGACCTTCGCACGGCGACGAGTGTAGTCCCCGGGCCGAAACCCCAATGGCCGCGCCAGACTCTCAGCCGACGACGGTCAGCTCCTTGGACACCGAGGTGAGGATCTCTCGTCCGTCCTTAGTGACCACCACCAGGTCCTCGATCCGCACCCCGAACCTGCCGGGGATGTAGATGCCGGGCTCGACCGTCAACACGTTGCCCGCCGCCAGCACCGCCTCGGAAGGCTGCGCCAGGCGCGGCGCCTCGTGGACCTCGAGCCCGACGCCGTGCCCGAGGCCGTGGCCGAATTGCTCGCCATGCCCGGCGGCCTCGATCGCGGCGCGGGCGACGCCGTCGACATCGCGACCGACGGCTCCGGGCCGCACATCGTCGACGGCGGCCAGCTGCGCGTCGAGCACCAACTCGTAGACCTCCACGGCTTCGGGGCTCACCGCTCCGGAGGCCAGCGTCCTTGTGCAGTCCGAGCAGTAGCCGTCGAGCTTGGCCCCCCAGTCGATCACGACGAGCTCGCCGCGTCGCACGCTTTCGTCTTTGGGCCGGCCGTGGGGCAGCGCGCCGTTCGGGCCACCGGCGACGATCGGCTCGAAGCTCGGCGCCTGCGCGCCCAGCCGACGCATCTCGAACTCGAGCGCAGTCGCCAGCTCGCGCTCGTTGCGCCCGGCGAGCCCGTCGGCGATGAGCTGTTCGAATGCCTCATCCGCGAGCGCCGCCGCCGCCCTGATTGCCGCCACCTCCTCGGGCTGCTTGACCGCCCGCAGCTGCTCGACGAGCCCGTTCGTGGCGACGAGCTCGATCCGGGCCGGGAGCAGCTCGCGTAGCTGCGCGTGGTCGCTCACCGTCATGTGCGCAGCCTCGAAGCCGAGGCGAAGCTCGCCCGCCGGCAGCGTGCCCTCCATCCCCTCGACCAGGTTCTGCGCAGCGCGGCGGCGGTCGAACGCCGGGTCGACCTCCGCCTCGGCCTGCTCGAGGTAGCGGAAGTCGGTCACGAACGTCCGCACGCCCGGCCCGATCAACGCGATCCCGTTGCTGCCGGTGTAGCCGGTGAGATATCGGACGTTGATCAGGTTGCCGACGAGCAGCACGTCGACGCCGGCGGCGGCGTCGGCCAGCAGTGGGGCGAGCCGGTCCGCGCGGGAGCTCACGACGCGAGCTCCTCGCGGACCCGCTCGAGCGCGTCGCGGTAGCCGGCGGGGCCCTTGCCGGCGACGCGCGCGATGCACAGCTCGGTGATCACCGACCGGCGCCGCCACTCTTCGCGCGAGTCGACGTCCGACAAGTGGACCTCGACCGCGGGAAGACCAGCCAGCTCGAGCGCATCGCGAATCGCGTACGAATAGTGCGTCCAGGCGCCGGGGTTGAGCACGATCGCGTCGGCGAGGTCCTCCAGCCGGTGGAGGTGCTCGACGAACTCGCCCTCGTGGTTGGTCTGGAAGAACCGGACCTCGAGGCCGAGCTCGTCGGCGCTTTCCTTGATCTTCCGTTCGAGGTCCGCGAGCGTGACGCGCCCGTAGTGGGTGGGATCGCGGCGACCGAGCTGGTCGAGGTTGACGCCGTGCATGACTTCGACCCGGTTGCGCATGCCCGATCAGCCGGCCAGCTCTCGGACAGCGGCGATCAGGTCTTTGGGCGCAACGGCGCATCCGGTGCGTGGCGCCCCGGGGGCGTCCAGCAGCACGAACGGCACTGATCCCTCTCCGAGCCGCTTCTTGTCGCGCGCGGTCGCCATCACGACAGCGTCGGGGTCCGCGTCCTCGAGGCGGGTCGGAAGCCCGCGCGTTTGCAGGAGATGCGCGACCTCGTCGCGGAGCTCTGGTTGTTCGGAGAGACGGAGCGCCGCCAGCAGTCCGAGCGCGACCGCCTCGCCGTGGCGATAGGACGCATACCCGGTCACGGTCTCGATCGCGTGCCCGACGGTGTGGCCCAGGTTCAGAACCTGCCTGATGCCGGCGTCGCGCTCGTCGCGCGCGACGATCCGGAGCTTGGCCAGCGCGCACATAGCGATCAGGGAAGGGTCGATCGGATCCGCGTTCTGGCGCACGCGCTCCCATAGCTCGCCGCCGGCGATCAGCGCGGTCTTCACGACCTCCGCGTAGCCGGCGGCCAGCTCAGCTTGCGGGAGCGTGTCGAGCGTCGCCGTGTCTGTGATCACGGCCGAGGGCTGGTGGAACGCGCCGACATAGTTCTTGGCCTCGGCGAGGTCAACCGCGGTCTTCCCCCCGTAGGCGGAGTCGACCTCGGCCACGAGCGTGGTCGGCACCTGCACGTAGCGGACGCCGCGCTGGTAGGTGGCGGCGCAGAACCCGGCCAGGTCCCCAACCACGCCGCCCCCGAGCGCCACGACCACGTCCTGGCGAGTCATCCCGGCCCGCGCCAGCTCGGTCCACACGATTTCGGCATGCGCGACGGTCTTGGACTGCTCGCCGGGCATGATCGCCACCCGCCCGCTCAGCGGCCCGACTTGGTCGCCGTACAGCCTGCCGACGGCGCCGTCGGTGACGAGGAAGCGCCGGCCGTCCACCGCCGGCGGCCAGAAGCGATGCTCGGCCAGCAGCCCCTTCCCGACGTACACCGGATAGTCGGCGGCCGGATTGCCGGCGGTCGCCGCCCACAGCAGCTTCGTGCCGACCGGCACGTCGTCGCGTGCGTCGAGGATCGGGCCCATCCGGTGCGAGCGCTCGGCGGGCACGATCACGTCGGCGAGGTCCGCGTAGATCGGCTCACGCAGGTGGTAGAGGTGCTCGAACTCCGAGCGCTCGCGCGCGAGCGGACGGTCGCTGCCCTGGCAGCGCGCCCACGCGAGCTCGAGTCCGACGTCGAGCCAGATCACCAGATGCTCCGACAGCGCCGCCCTGACCCGCTCGTGGCCGATCGCCCCGCCGCCGAGCGCGAGCACGCCCGGCCGGCTTGCATTGAGGAGCTCCACGGTGACCTCCTCCTCGACGGCCCGGAATGCCGCCTCGCCGTCCTCGGCGAACACGCGGTCGATCGGCTTGCCGAGCCGCTCCTCGATCACGGTGTCGACGTCGACCGGGACCGCGCCGAGTTCGTGCGCGGCGCTGCGGGCGGCGGTCGTCTTGCCGGCGCCCATGAATCCGATGCAGACGACCCCGCGCCGGCCGGCCCGGTTCGCCTCCGCTATCGGCGCCGCCATGCGATGCGTTCCTCGTACGCGTTGACGGCCGCCCGGACGTCGTCGATGTGGTCGCCCCCGAACTTGCGCCGGTAGGCGTCGGCGAGCACGAACGCGACCATCGCCTCCCCCACCACGCCGGCGGCGGGCACGGTGCACGAGTCGGTCCGCTCCCGGAGCGCCTCGGCCGGCTCATGGGTCGCGATGTCGACCGACCGCAGCGGCTTGGTCAGCGTCGGGAGCGGCTTCATCGAGGCGCGCACGACAAGCGGCTCGCCGGTCGTCATCCCGCCCTCGAGCCCGCCGGCGCGGTTGGTCTCGCGGTAGTAGCCCCGCTGGTCGCTGTAGAAGATCTCATCGTGCGCCTGCGAGCCGGGAAGGCCGGCCACCTCGGCGCCGTCGCCGATCGACACCGCCTTGATCGCCTGGATCGAGAGCACCGCCTGCCCGAGCCGGCCGTCGAGCCGCTCCTCCCACGAGACGTGCGAGCCGAGCCCAGGGGTAAGCCCGAACGCGATGACCTCGAACACGCCTCCGAGCGACTCGTTCGCCTTGCGGAGCCGGTCGATCTCGGCGACCATCTGTTTCGTCGCCTCGGGGTCGAGGCACCTGACCGGCGACTCGTCGACGCGTGCGAAGTCGTTTGGGGTCAGGTCACCTCGGCGTGGCGCCTGCACGCTCGTGATCTGGATCACGTGCGAAAACACCTCGACCCCGAGCTCTCTGAGCAGCGCCTTCGCCACCGCGCCGCCGGCGACCCGAGCCGCGGTCTCGCGAGCGCTCGCCCGCTCGAGGATGTTCCTGACGTCGGTGACGCCGTACTTCTGCGTGCCGACGAGGTCGGCGTGGCCCGGCCGCGGCAGATGCACCTCGGCGACAGCCGCCTCGACCGGCCACGGGTTCATCCGCTCCTCCCAGTTCGCGTAGTCGCGGTTGGCCACCTGGAGCGCGATCGGGCCACCGAGGGTCCGTCCGTGCCGGACGCCGGCCGTGACCTCGACCTGGTCGCGCTCGATCTTCATCCGGCCGCCCCGGCCGTGGCCGAGCTGGCGGCGGGCGAGATCGCGGTTCAGCGCGTCGCGGTCAAGCGCCAGGCCCGCCGGCAATCCTTCGAGGATGCAGGTCAGGCCCGGGCCGTGGGACTCCCCGGCGGTTGTCAAGCGCAGCGACATGGCCGATGTAGGTTACGGACGGACCGAGATCCGCCCGGTCCCGGGCGGTTGCGAGTCCCGCGTGCGCAGTGGTCAGCGCTTGCTACGGACCAATCCGTAATTTCTACGGATAGAGGTTCTTGGCCGGGGAGCCGATGCGTTGACTGTGGTGTCGATGACCATGCTGCGCGTCCGCTGACGCTGACCCGATGTCGGATCCCCTCGATCATCTAGCCGAGCACGACCTCCTGACCGGGGTCTTCAACCGGTCGCGGCTCGTCAGCGAGCTGGATCGCCAACTCTCGTTCTCGGCGCGCTATGCCCGCGCCGGCGCGCTGCTCACGCTCGACATCGACAACTTCAAGCTGACCAACGACAGCTACGGTCGCGCCGCCGGCGATGTGATGCTGAAGGCGGTCTCCGAGAGCCTGCGGGCCAGGGCGCGAAACACCGACGTGGTCGCGCGGCTCGGCGGCGACGAGTTCGCCGTGATCCTCCCCGAGGTCAACGAGGACGAGGCAATGATCGTCGCCCGCGACATCCGAGCCGTCCTGTGCGAGCGCCAGATCGGGCCCCCGATCATGGTCAGCATCGGCATCGCGCTGCTGACCGGCGAGGAGGAGGTCGCGGCTGACGACATCCTCGCCCGAGCGCAGATCGCGCTGTACGAGGCCCGGGAGCTCGGCGGCGATCAGGCACGAATCTTCACCGGCGAGGCCACGGGCGCGCTGACCTGGGTCCAGCGGATCCGGACCGCGCTCGCCGAGGACCGCTTCGTCTTGTATGGGCAGCCGATCGCCGACCTTCGGACCGGCCGGATCACCCATCACGAGCTGCTCGTCCGGATGCTCTCCGAGGACGGGGACATCATCCCGCCCGCCGCGTTCCTGCCGATGGCCGAGCGCTTCGGCGTGATCGGCGAGATCGACCGCTGGGTCACGAACGCCGGCCTGCGGCTGGCGATCGACGGCGAGGGCGTCGCAATCAACCTGTCGGGCTACTCGATCGGCGATCAGTCGATCGTGGCCGAGATCCGGGCCGCGATCGCCGACGGCGTCGATCCCGGCAAGGTGATCTTCGACGTCACCGAGGCGGCCGCGATGACCAAGCTCGAGGCCACCCGGCAGTTCGCCGGCACCCTCTACGGGCTCGGCTGCAGCCTCGCGCTCGACGACTTCGGCACCGGCTTCTCCTCCTTCACCTTCCTCAAGCACATCCCGGCGCGATACCTCAAGATCGACATGGGCTTCGTCCGCGAGCTGGCGAGCAGCAAGCTCGACCACCAGGTCGTCAAGTCGATCGTCGGCATCGCCCGGTGCCTCGACAAGCGCACGATCGCCGAAGGCGTCCAGGACGCCGACACGCTAGGCGTGCTCAAGGCGATCGGCGCCGACTACGCCCAGGGGTTTCACTTCGGCGCCCCCAAGCGGCTCTCGCCTCCCACGGCGTTCGAGCGCCAGCTGCGGGCCGCCCGGGCGGCCGTGCAGTCGACCGCCTGAGACCGTCGCGCTAATCGCCGGCTGTGCCGCCGGGCCGGCCGCATTCGTCGGCCGCCCGCGTGTTCGCCGGCGGGTCCCACGCGCCGGCGGGTCCGCGTCGCCGGCGGGTCCCATGCGCCGGCGGTCCGCCAACACCTCCCGCGAGCCCAGCACTACCGCTTTCCCGTCCCGATACACCTGAATCCAGGGCGGCTAAGGCCTTGCTCGACGAACTCTCTCCGCCGAGTGTGCCGGAAGCCCATCTATAACGGGGGTTTCGGCACAGTCGAGCTGCACGCGTCGTCGAGTGTGGACTTATCCGGGTTGAGCGTCGCGCTCGCGGCCCACGGTGGGCACCGCGCCCGCGCCCGCCACCCCGAAACGCGAACGGCCGCTCCGGGGGGCGGCCGTTCGAGAGAGAGTCGGGGCGGGAGGCCTAGTAGCGGCCGGCGGCGACGATCGCGATGCTGCGGTTGCCTGGGGCGACGAGCGCCAGGCGAACCGTCATCGCGACTTTATGCAGCCGACTCAGCTTCTTGGCCATGCCCTTCGAGAGGTACAGGTGCAAGGTCACGGTGCCGTTCTTGACCGAGGACACCGTGCCGAGGCCGATCCTGACCGACTGACTACGTCCGACCTGGATGTGCGCCTTCTTGGCCGAAGCGCGCGTGATTGACACCGTGGCGATCCCGTTGGCCGGGGCGTTCGACGTCACCCGGACCGAGATGCCGCTGCGGAGCACCGTCTTGAGGCTCTGCGGCAGCAGCTGCAGTCGCACCTGGAGACCCGCCGGCGATGCCGAACCTGAACCCGGGCTTGAACCGGAGGACGCGGGCGGAGGCGCCGGCTGTCCGTTCGAGCCGAGGATCTGGATGGTCTGGGTAAGGCTGGCGGTGTTGCCGCCCCGGTCGGTCACAGTCAGCTTGACCTGATAGTTACCGGGATTGCTGTACTTGTGATTGACGCTCGGACCGGTGCCGGTGGTGCCGTCGCCGAAGTTCCACTGGTACGCACCGTTGTGGACCATCAGCGTCGAGGCAGTCACCGACCCGTCGAACATCACGTCGTCACCCACGTCAACAGGTCCTGGCACGACGAAGGCCGGGTTCAGCAGGACAGTGCCAGTACAAGGAAGCGCGTTCGGATCGGTTTCGATCGCGCCGGCGTTGTTGAACTCGCGCTGGAGCGCCCAGGTGTCCCCGTTGATGCTCACATTGTCGAGGCCGCCGCCGAGCGCGAAGCAACCGTTGTCGTTGATCTCCGTGCCACCGACCCCATACCACCCGTCCACGACGCCGGGATCGACGACCGCGGCGATGTTCCCCTGGCTGAGCGGGCTCACGAGCTTCTGCCCGACCTGCTGAGCGAGCGTCAGCTGGTCGACGGGCAAGGTGATGTCGGGCGCCGCGGGGTCATCGCACCCGACGCCCTGTCCCCATTGCGCCGTCCACGGCTGGACCACGTAGGTGACCATGGTGTTGTCCAGCTCAACCTGAGAGTGGTAGCTGCAGAATTGCGCCTCGGTGCTGCCGGGATCGCTGTTGGCCGAGCAAAGGTGGCCAGCGGAGTCCAGGCACACCTCGACGCCCGGCGGGAGCAACAGGTCGACGAGCGGCGACAGCTGCTTTCCGGATACCGAAACCTCTCCGCCAGGCAGCCCCATCTGCGGCAGCATGGTCTGAAGCTCGGTCTTGATCTGGGCATCGGTGAGGCAGACGTCGTTGGGCGAGGTGTTGATCGGACCATTCGGTTGTCCGGTCCACACATTGTTCCCGGACTGGGGGCACCCATTAGCGGGATAGTCGTTGCCCGCGCCACTCGGGTGGTTGGCGCCGAACTGGCACGTGTAGCCATTGTCGCTCGGATCGCCGCTGTTGTTCCCGTAGTCGATGCACCCGCCGGCGAACACCGAGGTGTTGGCGGCCCGGCCGACGATCTGGCCGTTCGAGCTTTCGGTGTACTGAGGCGTGACCGCGAACGGCGAGCTGAAGCCCCCGCTGGCGGCGGCGACATCACTCAGGAATTGCTCGACGTTCTGGCGCGTCGTCGCCCAGTAGCGCCGGTCGGGATCCCAGGTCAGAACGTACGTTTCGTTGCCCTGGAGCACCGATCCGCCGTGGTAGCAGAGGGGTGAGACCAGTCCAGTGGTCTGCCACGTCAGCTCCGGCGCCAGCGACGGATCGTTGCAAGCACCGTTCCAGTTGTCCTGGAGGCTGCCCGGCAGGCTCGTGTTCGGAAGGAGGGCGACGCCGTAGTTGGTGCCGGCGTCGTTAGCGACGACCGCCTGTGCGCTGGCCACGACGGCCAGCGAGGCGAAGACGGTGCAGGTGAGTGCAAGGACAAGCCGACGAACGGCGAGCGAATAACGGCGCATATCAGCTACCTCCAACCGTGAGATTGCGCAGGTCGACGACGGCGCCGACGCTCGGGTCGTACTGGAACAGGGACAGGGCGCTCAGCGGCGAGTGGCTGAGCAGTTGGCGGCCGACATCGGACGCGGTCTGGCGAGCCTTGTTCGCGGCTGCCACCGACGGGTGGTGGTCGACCGTGATCGAGTTCACCGAGAACAGGGCAACCGCAGTCGAGCCGGAGCCGGTCTGCTTGGAGATGCCTTCGGTCTGGCCGGGGCTGAGCGTCACGACCTCGCAGTCGATCGGACCCGGGGTGCAGGTGCCGGCGCCGCTGACGACGGTTCCCGGCTCGACCGCGAACAGGACGCTGTGGGCGCCCTGGAGCACGCCGAGCTCGACGAGCATCGGCTGCTGCTTGCTCGGCAGGATGCTGAGCCGCTCGAGCGGATCGATCGTGTTGATGCCGCCACCGGAGGTCGTGATCGCAAGCGAGACGTGATAGGACTGGGTTGCGGTCAGCCCGGTGGACGCGGGCGTGGTCGGCGCCGCCGGCACGGGCGCGCTCGGGGTCGTCGAGGTCACGGGAGCAGGAGCCGGCGAGGCCGGCGCGCTGCCCTGACTGCTCCCACCGGTCGAGCTGCTGCCGCCACCGGCGCTGACCGTCGCCGTGCCCGTGCCCGTGCCCCGTGGACGCGGTCGTGGTCGTCGTCGGTACAACCGCGGTGGTGGTCGTCGTCTTGGCGACCTCCTGCGGGGTGAACGGATTGCGGCCCTTGCCGGGGAGCTTCGAGTTGCCGGGCGTCGTCTGCACCGAGATCGCGGGAAGCGTGGTCCCCGACGAGTACGGCAGAGGACCGGTGGGCGGGGTGACGATGTCCGTCGGCGCCTTCTTGGTCAGCAGCACCGGCACCGCCACGAGGGCGATGATCAGCACCAGCGCGATCGGCCAGAGCTTGCGCTCGACCAGTTCCTTCAGCATGTTGCGGGGGACGTTCATCGCAGCACCGAGGTGATCGCCGCAGCGGGCGGGGTCGAGGTCGAAGAAGAGGATCCGGAAGTCGAAGCCTGGGACTGGGTGGTCGGCGCGGGGCCGGCCGGCGTCGCGCCACCGAACGTGCCCTCGGTCGGCGGGACGATGTAGGTCGTCGCCGAGACGGTCGCGCTGATCTGCGGGAAGCCGGTCGGGCCGGGCACGAGGTTGATCGCGTTGATCGACATCAGCCGGCCGCGGATCGTCAGGGTGCCGCTGTCGCTGGTCACGAAGCTCTCGAGGTGGTTGAAGAAGTTCGACAGGTTGAAGTAGTTGCCGGTCAGCGTCACCGTGAACTGCTCGGTCGGGAGGCCGGCGGCGCCGACGCTCGCTCCCGGGGGAAGCTGCGGAGTCGGGGTCGTCGTGCTGCCACTGGAGCTCGTGCTCGGAGCCGAGCTGCTGCCGCCGCCCGTCAGCTGCAGGCCGCGGAAGCTGACATGCGCCGCCTGAGCCGCGCTCTGGACCTGGTAGATCAGCGAGGGCACGTCGTCGTCCGGCGGAACCGCCTCACCGAGCTTGGCCAGCTGGGCGTACTGCCCGGCGAACGCCCGACGGGCGCTCATCCCGGAAGCCACCTGACCCTCGGCGGCCGTCAGCTGGGACTGCACGCTCGTGATCTGGGTGCTGAGGCTCGACGCCTGCGAGCGCTTGGGGGACACGACGAGCAGCCAGCCGGCCACGATTGCGCCGAGGGCAAGGACGATCATGATCACGGTGCGGTCGCGCGCGGTCACTGGGTGCCTCCGGTGGTGGAGGTAGTCGTTCCGCTGATCGAAGTGACACCTTGCGCGCCGGCGTTGGCGATGGGCGTGAAGAACACGGTCAGGTCGAAGGTGGGGGCGTTCCCGGGGCAGCCCTGCGAGGAGCTGGAGTTAGACGCGGCCGCGGTGCCCGTGATCTGGGAGTCGCTGAACGAGACGCGCGTGACGCCGTTGATCAGTCGCAGCCGCGACATCAGGCGCGCGACGTCGTCCTGGTTGGCGGTGCAGCCGCTCAGCTCGAACGCGGGCGCGGCGATGTCGGCGCGCAGCGCGCTGCCCGCGCCGCCGCCGCCGGCGCTGGCGCCAGGCACGACGGTGCCGACGATCGACTGAAGCGTGGTGTCGGCCGGGACAACCTGCGAGAGGCTCACGAGCGCGGTGTGCCAGTCGAAGCGCGCCGAGGCGATCGACTTGACGGTTCCGATGCGGGTCTGCGCGAGCGAGGAGAACTTCGAGAACTCGCCGAGACGGCTGGCCGCGGCCTGCTCCTGGGCGACCTGGGTCTTGAGGCTGGAAAGCTTGGCCGTCCGCGAGGAGATCGAGTTGCCGGTGAACACGTACACGGTCACGAGCACGACCGCGGCCGTGAGGAACCCGAGCAGGACGAACACCGGGATTTGCATGCCGGTCGACGGACCGCGGCTGCGCCCGCGCGATTCCGTGGGGATCAGGTTGACGGCTCTCATGAGGGGATCTCCTCGACGGTCAGGCCGGCGGCGACCGCGAGACGGCCGGCGTCGACGCCGCCGAACCCTCCCGGCTGGCCCTCCTGGACCACGCCGACTTCGAGCGGGAGTCCGACCTCCTCGCCGAGCTGCTCCGGAAAGCCGGGGATGGCCACGGCGGGGCCGGTGAGCACGACACGCTCGACCACGGCCGAGGCGTCCTGCATGGCGAGGAAGTCAAGCGAGTTGCGGACCTCGTCCGCGATCCTGCGGACGCCGTCGGCCAGCACCTCGCGGGCTTCGGCAACAATGTCGGCATCGCCCTCCACTTCGTCGACCGCCGTCAGCAGGCCGACGTGCCGGAGCCAGCCGTGGGCGTGCTCGAGCGTGAGCGCGCGGCGCTCGGCGAGCTCGGCGGCGATCGACTCGATGCCCTGGCCGGCGACCCGCGTGAACGCGCAGGTCGGTCCGATCGCCACGGCGAGGTTGGTGAGACCGCCGACGCTGGTGTAGAGGGTGGCGCCGGTCAGCTCGGGGCGGTACAGCGCGCGGATCATCGCGAACGCCGAGAGGTCAACACCGACCGGCCGCAGGCCGGCCTTGCGAGTGGCGTCGAGCAGGCGCTGGATCATGTCGCGCCGCGCGGCGACGACGACGACGCGCGTCCGCGGGCCGTCCGGCGTCTCGATGACACCCAGCGAGTGATGCTCGAGTACGGCCTGCTCGAGCGGCATCGGGATGTGGTCGGCAGCCTGGAAGCGGATCGCGGAGTTGATCTCCTTGGCGCCCTTGAGCGGCGGAAGGTCCAGGGTGCGCATCACGATGCGCTGGTTGGCGACGCCCAGGCGCACGCGCTTGCCGAGCTTGTGCTCGGCGAACAGGTCACGGAGCGAGGAGGCGAGCGTCTCGACGTCGACGACTTCGCCGTCACGGACGATGCCGGCGGGGAGCGGCCCGGTGGCGGCGCGCTCGACCTTCACCTGGCCCGGGCGCGCCTCGACGGCAGCCACGTAGCCGGGCTCGATGTCGAGGCCGACGATTGATTTTCCTTTGGAGTAACCCATCGTGCTCAGGCCAAGTGATCGGCCGATACCCCCGCCGAGTTGAGGCTGTCCACCCGAGGTTGGACGGTCTCGTCGTTCGGGCCCGCAAGTCCAGGGCATTCCGGGCCCCCCGCGAGCCGAAGATTCATGCCACCCACGCCCATGTCGCGAACTGGAACGTCCAGAACGCCAGCAGCCCCGCGCTCGACGAGCAGCGTCGCGCGCGTCAGCCGGCGGTCTGAGATCCATGCGCCGGCGGCCATCCACAGCGGGAAGATCGTCAGGCTGTAGCGGTCGAGCGACTTGAGCGGTTGCCCGGCGACGGGGCTCCACGTGCACACGAGCAACGCGGCGCCGGCATACGCGCCGTAGGCGAGCGGCAGTCGCCGGAACGCGGCGACGAGCGCGAGGACGGCGATCGCGAGCACGGCCAGCAGCAAGATGTTCTCGGCCCCCGCCGAGAACGGGCCGCCGAGCGTCGGCTGGTAGACCGGTCCGGCGTCGAGCGAGCGCAGCCCAGCGCCGGCGGCCCGCACTGCGACGACGATCGTCTCGATCGAGCCGGTCATGCTCCGCTGATACTGGGCGCCCGCCTCCTGGGCGAACGGGGCCAGCAGCCCGAAACCGGTGGTCGCCAGATAGACGAGAAAGCCAGCGAGCGCCGCGGGCACGAGCAGCAACCACGCGAGCCGGCGACCAGGGCGTCGATGCTCCTTCAGAAACATGATCGCCAGGGGCAGTACGAGCAGAATCCCGGTGACGCGTGTGACCGCGGCCAGGCCGCTGAGGGCGGCGGCAACGGCCCATCGCTCTCGACGCGCCGCATAAACCGCCCCGAGCGAGAGCGCGAGGAACAGCGACTCCGTGTACACCGCCGTGAAGAAGAACGAGAGCGGCGCGAGCGCCACCAGCAGGACGGTCACGTCGGCCGCCCGCCGGCCGAGCTCGAGCTCGGTGAGCCGGTGCAGCAGGGCGAGTGCGACCACGAACGACACCGTCGAGATCGCGACGCCCGCGAGCGGGTCGGACCCCAGCACGTACCCCAGCCCCCGGACGAGCAGCGGGTAGAAGGGGAAGAACGGCGTGTTTCCGGCGACGGCGTAGCCGTGCTCGGCGATCGCAAGGTAGTGGATCGAGTCCCACCGCAGCGGCCGGCGCCGCCAGTACGTTCCCGACCGATCCGAGCCGTGCGCTGAGGCGAAGCGGATCGAACTCCGCCCAGCCAGCGCGCCGTGGCACCGCGAGCGCGCCGGCGACGCCGGCTCCGATCACGATCAGCCGCGAGAGCAGAAACGCCCGGACCGGCACGGGGCAGGCAAGCGCTACCCGGCCGAGTCGGCCCGACCGGGTCGCCCGGGGATAGTCGATCCCCGGGCTGGTCGCGCTCATGCGGCGATGGCCGCGGCCTGATCAGGCGCGCGGCCGAGCGACACGCGCGACTCGACCGTCTCCGCCGCGCCTACCGGGGAGCCGAGCAGCGACACCCCGACCAGCGGCATGATCCAGGCGAGATACAGGAACGCCCAGTAGTCGGCGCTCAGCTGCAATCCGATCAGGATCGCCGCGACCAGCGCCGCCATGCGCATACGGTCCTGCGCGAGCTCCGGCTCGAGCCGGAGCTTCACCACCGCGGCGGCAATCAGGCCGAGCACGCAGCCCTGCGCGAACGGCTGGAGGCCGTCGATCCCGAGCGGGGTCCACACGGACTGCTCGGAGCCCCGCGTGAACTGGTAAGACATCGAGTGGAGCATGTCCCGAGGGCCGTCCAGCCCGCCGAGCGCCAGCAGCAGCGCGAGCATCGGCAGCGACACGAGCGTGATCGCCGCGAGCGCCCGGGCGAGGCGCCGGCCGTGCAGCGGCGCGAGCGTCACCGGCACGAGCGCGAACGGCGCGAGCTTGAACCAGCCGGCGGCGGCCACCACGCCCGCGCACAGAGCGGGACGGCGCCACAGCAGAACGGCGATCGCGAGCATCGCGGCGAGCACGACGTCCGTCGTCCCGGTCGAGACGGTGATCAGCAGCGATGGAAACGTCAGCCAGGCCACCGCCGCGCGCAGCCCCGCCTCCTCGACCTCCACGGGGCGGTCTCCGCCGGACCTGCGGCGTGGACCCGCCGAGATCCTGAACACCGCCCAGCCGCCCACGAACGCGGCGAGAACGGCTACCGCGAGCCCGGCATCGACGGAATCCCAGGTCGAGTTCACCGGGGCGAACAGGGCGAGCGGCGTGTACAGCGCGTAGGTCAGGATCGGATAGGTGTCGCCGTGGATCACCCCGGGGGCATGTGCCCATATGGCAGGACGCCGTGGATCAGCCTGGTCGCACCCTCCATGACCGCGTAGATCACGTCAACCGCGTTGGTCGAGCCAACCCCGACCATCACGAACACGGCGGCGAGCAAGATCAGCAACCCGCGCAGCCATCGCACACGGCGAGCCGGGTCCACTCCGGAAGTGAGTGCTGCCAGCAGCGGCGTGGATGGTGCGCGGACGGCCAACCCCGCGCAGCGCCATGAAAGCGCACCGCGCGAGCAGGTACACCATCCCGGGCGCCGCGGCCACCACGCTGGCGGTGAGATATCGATACTCGAACAGGACGACCGCGGTTACAAGCGACAGCGCCGCCGCCACGTCGAGATTGCGCAGGCGCCGCCACGGCGCGACCGCAGCCATCAGCACGAACAGCGCGCAAAACGCGACGAGCAGCGCCGGCTCATAGGCGATCCAGTTGCCATAGGGCACGCGAATGAGACGCTCGTTGGTCGGGAGACAGCACTTGACCGGCACGGTTGACCGCGGCGTCGGCGACGAGCTGGCCATGGGCGAGGAAGCTCACGTGAACGAGGGTCGGGTCGATCGCGGTCACCGTGATCCGATTCCAGTGCGATCCGGCTCGGGCCCGCACCGCCGCCGGATCGCGCAGGACGGCTCGGATCGCGACGCGCGGCGCCACCGCCATGCGCGGGTTGTGGTGAGTGACCGTCAGCGCGGCTCCGGCGAGCAAGGCGACGAGTACGCCGGCCGCGAGCGGCAGGACCCGCCGGCGCCGGTCACCGTGACGGCCGAGCGCCAGCATCACAGCCCGGCGTGCAGGTACCAGTGCATGATCGCCGGCCCGACGAGCAGGCCGACGACGCCGCCGAACGCGAGGAACGGTCCGAACGGCAGGGCCGTCTTGCGACCCTTCTCGACGCCGAGGCGCGCCATCACTATCGCGCCGACAAGAGTCGCGGTGAGGACGCCGACGAGGATCGCCACCGCCACCGAGCGGCCGAGGAACAAGCCGAGGACCGCCGCGAGCTTGACGTCACCCATGCCCATACCGCGGGGATAGGCGAGCAGGAACGCCAGCAGGAACCCGCCCGCGGCGGCGCCGGCGATCAGCTGCTCGGGCACCCCCGTGAGGTCGAGCGCGACGCCGATGGCGAGCGCGGCGATCGCGGCCGGGAGCGTGATCTTGTTCGGGATGATCCGGTGCTCGAAGTCGATCAGTGCGACCGGGACGAGCACGGCGACGAGCACCAGCCCGAGGACGACGCCGGCCGCCGAGTGCTTCGTCAGTACGACAGCGGCGGCCAGGGCCGCCGTGAGCGCCTCGACGATCGGATATCGCGGTGAGATCGGGATCCGGCAGCTGCGGCACCGCCCGCGCAGCCACAGCCAGCCGAGCACCGGCACGTTGTCGTAAGCCTTGATCGCAGAACCGCAACCCGGGCAGTGCGAGCCGGGTCGCACGAGCGACTCGCGACGCGGCAGCCGGTAGACGACGACGTTCAGGAACGAGCCGATCGTGGCGCCGAACGCACCCACGACCGCGGCTGCAAACGCGAGTGGCATCGCGCGCTCGTCACGCCGCCCCGGCGAGCGCGGTGGCCGGCTCACCCGGCTGGACCTCGTCGGCTCGATCGGGCTGCACGGACGGGTCGGCGGCCGGCGCGTCCGCACCGAGCACGGCGATCAGGACGAGCGGCAGGAACCACACGATGTACAGGTAGAACCAGTGGAGCGCCGGCAACTGGACCGCGATGATCACGGCCGCCCCCAGCGCCGCCACCTGGGCCGGCGTCCGGACGCCGCGCGGGCGGAAGGCAACCAGCACCGCGAGGATCACGGCGAAGGCCGTGACCGCGTCCTTGATCGGCGAGAGCGCAGGGTGGAGCGCCCAGATCGAGAAGATGTCGGTTCGGGTGAGCTGGTAGCCGATGGTGTGGGCCCACATCTCCTCGAGGCCACCCGGCGGCAGGAACAGCGCGATCGAGGCCCCAGCCGCGATCACGAACCCGGCCAGCACCTTGCGAATCGTCTGCTGATCGGCGTCGCCGCGTCCGACCGCGACGAGCGGGAGCAGGACCGCCGGGAAGAACTTCGCCGCGGCTCCGAGTCCCACGAGCACGCCGCGCTTGATCGGCTTGGACAGCACCAGCATGGTCAAGACCACCAGCAGCGCGACCAACTCGTCGTTGGTGCTCTTCTCCACGTCGAGCAGGCTCCAGGGGCAGGCGGCGAACAGCCATGCCAGCAGCAGCCCGAGGCGGCGTCCGTCGCGGCCGGCGCGCAGCCGCATCCCGACCACGATCAGGCCGGCGATCGTGAGCAGGTCGAAGGTGATCGTCGCCGCCCGGGCCGCCGGCAGGTAGTTCCACGATCCGGGCCAGATCGCCTCGAACGGAACGTACACGAGGTAGTTGATCGGGCCGTAGGTGTCGCCGTGGCCGAGCGAGAAGTAGTAGATGCTCTGCCCGTGGAGGATCTTGTACGCCCCGAGCACCGACGCGGTGCCGACGTCGAGGACCCCCGCCGGGTGAAGCGTGATCACGATCCGCGCGACCACCAGGGCCAGCAGCCCGATCGCGAGGACCACGGTCGGAAGACGGCAGTCGAGCCGGCCGCCGAGCGGCCGCGCCCGGAACCCCCGGATCAGCATCCTCACCATCAGGTAGACGAGCACCGGGTAGAACGCCCACACGCCTGGCTCGAGATGGGCGGTGTCGAACAGCGCGTACGACACTCCGAATCCGAGCAGCATCGCGATGTCGAGGCGGTCGAACCACGAGCGCGTGCGCAGCAGGAGCAGCGGCAGCAGGAACATCGCCGTGAACGACGCGAGCACCCACGGGTTGTCGAAGATCTGCCCGTAGTGGCCCCGGGCGTAGTAGCCCAGCATCAACGGTCCGGTGTACGTCGGGCCGAGCTGGCCGTGGGGGCCGACGACCTGGTCGGCGATCAGCTTGCCGTGTGAGAAGAAGTAGATCTCGTAATGACTGTGGACCCACTCGTACACGTTGATGTCGAGCGGGTGATGGGCACGGTGGATCGCCTCCATCTTGGGCGCAGTCTTCGCGATCGCAATCGCCTGCGTGGGGTCGATCGTGAATCCGCGCGGAGTCGCGCCCCAGTTCGAGTCGATGAAGATTGGCGCCGCCACGTCGGGCGGCGGTGCCGGCACCGCGGCGCTGGCCGCCGCCGGCGCGACTACGCACGCCAGGAACGTCACCGAGAGGAGCGCGAGGATCAACCGCCGCATGTGCCTGTAATCGGCCGGCCCCCCGCTGGGCTTAAATGCGCCGAGGCGGCCCGGAGGCCGCCTCGGTCACTACAACGTTGGTGGATTGTGATTACCAGGTACTGCTGCTCGAGCAGGCGCCGGTGCCCGCCGGAGAGCAGCTGAACGTCTCCGTACCGTTGTTGTTGGTCAGCGTGAACAGCGCGGTATCGGTCGGCGACTCGCCAACGACCGTGTAGCCGCTCGTGGTACCACTGGCCGACTGCAGGTAGGCCTGGCCGTTGCCCGTGTTGGTGTTCAGCGCGGGCGTGATCGAGTTCAGCACCGAGGTGCCGATGCCGGAGTAGCTGCCGTTGTTGTCGGTAGCGTACGTCTCGGCGGCCGTGGCGGCGTTCCGCGCCAGAGACTCGGCCGATGCGTCATTGGCCTTGCTCTTCTGGTTGAGGAACGTCGGAATGGCGATCGCGGCGAGGATGCCGATGATCAGAATCACGACGAGGAGCTCGATCAGGGTGAAACCCTTCTCACTCTCGGCGCGACGGCGCAACTTATGAAGCATGGAGCCCTCCTGGGATTTTGATTGGGTCTGTCTCGCCAGATCCAAGGCCCCAATCGGGAGTCATCCATGACTAAGTCAAATCTCCGTATTGGTGGCAGCCCGGCTTCCTCTCGATCCATTCGGGAGGACCGTGGCTTTGCGTCCCACCCTCGCGGGTGGTTTGCCCTTGGCACCTGAGTGACTCTGGCATCCCAGATATCGACACCGTAAACCCGGAGCCTGACGTCTTTGGACGTTTGTGCGACGCCGCGTTTAGGATCAGCCGGCGGAGGTACCGGTGCCGCCGGCGTCCTCGGGGGCCGCTTTCTGCGCATCGCGCCCCGGCTGGAACGCCCCGCTCCCCCCGCACCAAGGACAAACGACCTCATGCGGCTCCCCCCCAAGCCCAGAGATCAACCGCCCCGTGCCGTGGCACGGCGTACAAGCACCCCTGGCGTCGTCAGAAGTAGCGCTCACCCCGCCCACGATACCCGGACCGGCGAAGCGGCATGGGTGACCTCTCGGCTGTGAGCGAAGGCCGCGGCGTCCGATCAGCGCCCCTTGCGCCCAAACACCGTTCGCCGACGACCACAGCCCGCAAGCGCACCGGGGCGCTGATCGGGCGAGCGGCCGCAGCGGATGCGCACAGGGGCGCTGAGCCGGATGCGTGGCCTACTGAATCGAGTTGTAGACGGTGAAGAGCGGCAGGTACATCGAGATCACGATCACGCCGACGATCCCGCCGACGAAGATGATCATGACCGGCTCCATGATCGAGGTGAGCGCCTTGACGGCCGCCTCGACCTCCGAGTCGTAGAAGTCTGCGATCTTCGCGAGCATGTTGTCGAGCGCGCCGGTTTCCTCGCCGACGCCGACCATCTGCGACACCATCGCCGGGAACGCGGAGCATTGACGCAACGGCGCCGAGATCGTGCCGCCGCCCTTGACCGACGTGATCACGTCGCCCATCGACTTCTCGATCACGGCGTTGCCGGCGGTCTTACCGGTGATCTCGATCGCCTGCATGATCGGGACGCCGGCGGAGGTGAGCGCCGACAGCGTGCGCGACCACCGAGCGATCGCAACCTTCTGCACGACCTCGCCGATCTTCATCGGAATGCGGAGCTTGAACGCGTCCCATTTGTCGCGTCCGCGCTCGGAGCGCTTGACCGCCACGAACCCGCCGGCCGCGGCGAGGACCACGACGATCAGTACGTACCACTGGTGAGTCACCACGTGAGAGAAGTTCACCATGAACTGTGTCAGCGCCGGCAGCTTGCCGGGGAACTGCTTGAACACGCCGACGAACACCGGGATCAGGAACGCCACCAGCGCCATCAGCACGGCGACCGCGAACGTGATGACCAAGGCCGGGTAGATCATCGCCGCGCGCACCTGGCGGCGCAGCGCCGCGTCCTTCTCGAGCTGGTCGGCGACGCGCAGCAGGCATTCCTCGAGCACACCGCCGGTCTCCCCGGCGCGCACCATCGCGACGTACAGCGGTCCGAACACCTTGGGATGCCGTGCCATCGCGTCGGACAGCAGCAGGCCGGCCTCTACGTCGTGGCGGACCGCGGCGATCGTCTCGCGCAGCAGCTTCGACCCGGTCTGCGTCTCGAGCACGTGCAACGCACGCATGATCGACATGCCGGAGGTGACCATCGTCGCCAGCTGCCGCGAAGCCACCGCCAGATCCTTGGCGTTGACCCGCGAGAACACGTCGATGTTGATCTCCTTCGAGCGGTACTTGTGGGCGATGTCGACGACGACGAGGCCGCGTTCCTTGAGCTGCTCGGCGACCGCCTGCTTGGAGTCGGCATCGACCTCCCCCTTAGCCTGGACCCCGGCGAGGTCCATCGCCTTGAAGACATACGTGGCCATGGTCTATGCGGCCGCCTGGTAACCGCCGCCGGCGCCCATGCCGGCCAGCAGCCGTCGGAGCTCTTCGGGGGCGTGCGCACGGGACTCGGCGAGCTGGCGGTTGACCTTGCCGGCGCGGACTAGCTGCGCGAGCGCCGAGTCCATCGTCTGCATGCCGTGGGACGCCCCGGTCTGCAGCACGGAGTAGATCTGGTGGGTCTTGGCCTCGCGGATCAGGTTGCGAACCGCGGGGGTCGGGACGAGCACCTCGGCCGCGACGACGCGGCCGGCGCCGTCCGCGGTCGGCAGGAGCGTCTGGGTCATGATGCCCTGGAGCGCGACCGACAGCTGGGCCCGCACCTGGCCCTGCTGCTCGGGCGGAAATACGTCGATGATGCGGTCGATCGTCTGCGGGGTGTCCTGCGTGTGCAGCGTGGCGAATACGAGGTGACCGGTCTCGGCCGCGGTCAACGCGGTGCCGATCGTCTCGAGGTCGCGCATCTCGCCGACGAGGATCACGTCGGGGTCCTGGCGGAGCGCGGCCTTGAGCGCCTCCCCGAAGCTGACCGCGTCAGAGCCGACCTCCCGCTGGTTGACGATGCACTTCTTGTGATGGTGGAGGAACTCGATCGGATCCTCGACGGTCATGATGTGTTCCTCGCGGCTCTCGTTGATCACGTCGATCAGCGAGGCGAGCGTGGTCGACTTGCCCGAGCCGGTGGGGCCGGTCACGAGCACCAGGCCGCGAGGCTTGTTAGCGAACTCGACGACAACCGGCGGGAGGCCGAGGGTCTCGAGCGGGACCACGTCGAACGGAATCAGACGGAACGCGGCGCCGACCGCCGATCGCTGGAAGTAGGCGTTGACGCGGAACCGGCCGCGGCCCGGGATCTGGTAAGCGAAGTCGAGCTGCCAGTTGTTCTCGAACTTCTGGCGCTGGCCCTCGGACAGAATCGAGTAGACGATCTCGCGCGTGTCGTTCGGCGTCAGGACCGGAAAGCCGTCCATCGCCACGAGGCGTCCGCGAATGCGCACGGTCGGGGGCGCACCTGCCGCGAGGTGCAGGTCCGAAGCCCGGCGGTCGATGACCTCGAGCAACACGTCGGCGAAATCGAGCTGCATTCGTATCCGTCCTTCTGCTGCGTCGCTTACTTGGTTGGTCTATCGGCAGGCGGGGCGATTGGTTTACGCCCGAGCGCCGAGTTGGACGTGGCTGGACGCCTCAGGCGCTGCCCGTGCCGGTGACGCGGGCGATCTCGGCCACCGAGGTCAGCCCGTGCTTGACCTTGTCGAGGCCGTCCTCGCGCAGCCGGCGCATTCCGCCGCGCACGGCGGCCGCGCCGAGCTGATCCGAGGAGGCGCGCTGCAGCGCGAGCGAGCGGATCTCCTCGGTCATGACCATCACCTCGTACAGGCCGATCCGGCCCCGGTAGCCCATCCCGCCGCAGCGCACGCAGCCGCCCGGCTCATAGGCCTCGATCGGGAACTCGGCCGGGAAGCCGTGGTCGCGCAGCACCTCGGCCGGGATCATCGTCCGCTGCTTGCAGTGCGCACACAGGGTCCGCGCCAGCCGCTGCGCGACGACACAGTCGATCGCGGAGGCGACCAGGAACGGCTCGATCCCCATCTCGACCAACCGGGTGATCGCCGACGGGGCGTCGTTTGTGTGCAGCGTCGAGAGCACCATGTGGCCAGTGAGCGCGCCCTCGATCGCGATCTGAGCGGTCTCGGGGTCGCGAATCTCGCCCACCATCAGGATGTCCGGGTCGGCGCGCATCATCGAGCGCAGTCCGGCGGCGAACGTGAGCCCCGCCTTGTTGTTGACCTGGACCTGCGTGATGCCGCCGATCTGGTACTCGACCGGATCCTCGATCGTGATGATGTTCTTCTCGGGCGTGTTGAGCTCCGCCAGCGCGCCGTACAGCGAGGTCGATTTGCCCGAGCCCGTCGGGCCGGTGGCCAGCACGCAGCCGTAAGACTGGGTGAAGGCACGGCGGAAACGGGTGAGCTCGTGCTCCTGGAAGCCGAGCTTGTCGAGCTCGAGGCGGATGCTCTCCTTGTCGAGGATTCGCATCACCACACCCTCGCCGTGGACGCTCGGGATCGTGACCACGCGCACGTCGACATGGCGGCCGTCGATAGTCATGCCGACGCGCCCGTCCTGCGGGATGCGACGCTCGGCGATGTCGAGGTCGGCCATGATCTTGATGCGCGACACGACCCCTGGCACCATCTTCTTGGGGACCGTCGTGGCCTCGGTGAGCACGCCGTCGACGCGCATCCGGACGCGCATCTCTCGAGCTGTCCGCCCGCTCACGTCGGGCTGGGGCTCGTAGTGGATGTCCGAGGCGCCGCGCTCGGTGGCCTGCGCGATGATCGAGTGCACGAGCTTGATGACGGGCGCGTCGTCGGCCGTCTCGCGAAGGTCGACGACCTCCTCGTAGGCCGGACCGGCCTCGCTCTCCTCGACCGCCTCGGCGACCGCGTCCTCGAAGCGGTTCATGCGCATGATCAGCGCGTTGATGTCCTCCGCCAACGCAACCGCCGGCCGGACGTCGAGGTGGGTCAGCAGCGCGATGTCGTCGACCGCGAGCACGTTCGCGGGATCCGACATCGCCAGCAGGAGCGTGTGCTCGTCGACGTACGAAACCGGGACGGCGGCGTAGCGCTTGGCGGCGGCCGCGCTCAGCAGGTTGGCGGCGCTCATGTCGACCTTGAACACGCCCAGGTCGAGGTGATCGAGGCCGTAGCGCTCGGCGATCGCGCGCGACAACTCCTCGGCGGTGATCGACTGCTGGTCGAGCAGCATGCGCTCGGGCGGAATGCTGGCCGCCCTCCCGGCCTCCACCGCGCGGTTGACGGTCTCGGCGTCAGCGAACCCGAGGTCGACGACGACGTCGGTCAGGAAGCGGTTCGAGCCGCCGCGCCGGCGCGGCGGGGTGAGCCCCATTATGGTCCGGGCCGGAGCCGGGGGACCGGCGGAGCTCGCCTCGGACTGGACGAGGCGCAGTGGGGCGTCGTGCTCGCTCATCGTGCCCCGGCCGCGCGCCGCATGATCTCGATCGGCGCCGCGTGACCAGTGAACATCTCGAAGCTCAGAGCGCCTTGGCGCACGAGTAATTCGCGCCCGTCAACTACCCGGACGCGGCATGCTCGCGCGGCTTGCACGAGCGGGGTCTCAGTAGCGCTGTACACGAGATCAACCACGCATTCGTAACTCGTCACGTCATCGGCATCGACGGGCAGCGGCTTGAACCCGTCCTGCGCCGGATCGAGGCCGACCGAGGTGCAGTTGACGAGCAGGTCGGCGGGATCGGCTCGGTCGACGGGCAGCGCACCGAGCGCGGCGCACATCTCGCGCGCGCGCTCGGGCGTGCGATTCCAGACCCGAACCTCCCGCGCGCCCGCGTCGAGCAGGGCCCACACGGCCGCCCGGGCGCTGCCCCCGGCCCCCATCACGAGCGCGGTCCGCCCGGCCGGCGAGAACGGCAGTGCGGCGACCAATCCGGGCGCATCGGTGTTGTCGGCGCGGATCGTGCCGGCGGCCTCGAAGATCAGCGTGTTAGCGGCGCCGATCGCGCGCGCCCGCGGCGTCGGATCGGTCGCGAGCGCCAGTGCAGCGTGCTTGTGCGGGATCGTGACGTTGACGCCGCGAAATCCCGCCCCCGCGAGCGTCGCGACGGTCTCGTCGAACAGTTCCGGCGGAATCGGCAGCCGCTGGTAGCGCCAGCCGGCAAGCCCGACCGACTCGAGCGCAGCGTTCTGCATCGCCGGCGACAGGCTGTGGGCGACCGGCCAGCCGGCGACGCCGAGGCGGGTCCGGGGGCGGTCCACGGGACTCCCGTCCACGACGCCGCTACGAGCAGCGCTCAGGCGAGTTTCCGCCGTGCGCGGTTCGCGCCGCCTGGTACTTCTGCGCGTCGGCCAGGAACTGTTTGTAGTTCGAAGTGAACACCTGCTCGCCGTTGCCGCACGGCTTCACCACGAAGTACAGGAAGTTGGTCTGCGCGGGGTGGGCCGCAGCCTGCATCGAGGCCAGCCCGGGATTGTCGATTGGCGTCGGCGTCAGGCCCTTATGGATCCGCGTGTTGTAAGGCGAGTTCGAGTTCAGCTGCGCCGCGGTCAGCGGTTTCGTGTAGTTCCCGGTCGCGTAGCGCGTGGTGGCGTCGATCTGAAGCGGCATGCCGAGCCGGAGACGGTTGTAGATCACCGACGCGATCAGCGGGCGGTCGTGGGCGGTCGCGGCCTCGGCCTGCACCATCGACGCGATGATCAGCACGTCGTAGGGGCTGAGATGCTTGCTGCGGGCGTAGTCGAGGTTGACCTCGTCCCATTGCGTCCGGAACGTCTTCAGCTGATCGGTAACCAGCGCCGGGATGCTGATCGGCTCAACCAGTTGGTAGGTGTCCGGGAACAGGAACCCCTCCAGGTCCGGCGTGTGATGGGGCGCGCCGTAGGCGGCGAAGTTGATCAGCGGCGAGTGACGCGTCGCGGCGAAGTAACTGCCCTTCACGCCCTGGGCTTTCAGCAGGTCGTTGACCTGGGCGCGCGTCCTGCCTTCGATGATCGTGATGTTGGTTACGCGCGCCGCGGTGGGCGGCGTCGTCAGCACCTTCAGCACCTTGCTGTAGGTCATGCCCTGTTGGAGGTCATAGGTGCCGGCGCGCAGGTCGTCGCGCTCGCCGGCGAGCGTCGCTCGCAGGTCGAAGAAGAAGCTCGAGGAGATCACGCCGGCTTGCTGTAGCTGGTCGCCGACATCGCCGGCCGTCGAGTGCGGGGGAATCGTGACCGTCACGCTGCCGTGCGGCGAGCCGTGGAACGGCTCATACAGCTGCACCAGGAACCAGATCGCGCCGCCGGCGAGCGCGAGCGCGAGCACCGCGACGAACCGGCCGCCCCACTTCCGTGAGCGCGACGCCCGTGTCGGTCGCCGGCGCGCCGGCGCCGGCCTGCGCGTAGGCGTGCCGTTGGACCCGCGGCCCCGGTCGCGCTGGCGCCGCGCATCCTCCCGGTCGTCGGCAGTCCGCTCGTATCCGTCAGGCACTGTGGCCCTCTCTGCCCGGCTCTCTGTCCGGACCCGCGTCTCCTTCCATCGCAGAGCCTGGCTGGCTGGCCAGCCAGCTCTCCAACAGATGTGCCGCGGCGCGCGAGTCCTCGTCCGCCCGTCCCCCGGTGCGCTCCGCCAGACGCGTCGTGAACCGCTCGTCGTAGAGCTCTACCGGGACCGGCAACTCCTGCTCCAGACGCGCCGCGAACGCGCGGGTCTCGACGGTCTGCGCCGAGTCCCGCCCCGACAGCGACAGCGGCAAACCCACCACCACGCGCTGAATCTCGAACTCGGTGACGAGCGTGCGCAGGCGCGCGAGTCCCCGGCGTGTCGTCGGGGCCCGTACCGCTTCGACCGGGGATGCAAGCACACCGGTGGGGTCGCTGATCGCGCAACCGCACCGCGCCCGGCCGTAATCGAGCGCAAGCACGCGCATGACCTTACCCGTTGAGCCGGAGCCTGTTCGTCGTGGGCCTTGTCAAGGCAGTTGTCACCGGGCGCAGCGACTCACACGCCGAGCGCGGTCTCGATCGCCCCGAGGGCGGCCTCGAATGCCTTCGGGAGCCCGTCGGGATCGCGCCCGCCGGCGCGTGCGAGTGTGTCCCGTCCGCCGCCGCCACCACCGACCTCGGCCGCCGCGAGCCTGACGATCTCGCCGGCGCGGACGCCCCGCTCGACCAGCGACGGAGAGACGCTCGCGACCAGGTCGACGCGGTTCTCGCCGGTGCTCCCGAGCACGATCGCCGCATCGCCGAGCTTGTTCTGCAGCCGGTCGGCGATCTCGAGCAGCGCCTTGCCGTCGGGCGCCTGCACCTTCGTGACCAGCACGCGGGCGCCGTCGCGATCGACCGCGGCCGAGGCGAGCTGCTCGACGTCGACGGCGTCCTCGGTGCTGTCGCGTCGCGAAGCACGCTCGAGCTCGCGGCTCCGCGAGCGGAGCTCGGTGACCGCCTCGACGACGCGCTCGGGCGGGACGCGGAGAACCCTCGCGGACTCGGTCAGGGTGCGGTCGTGTTGGCGCAGCAGCTCGACCCCGGCAGGCCCGGTGACGGCCTCGATCCGCCGCATGTTTGCGGCGCTCGAGCCCTCGCTCAGCACCTTGAACAAGCCGATCTCGGCCGAGTTGTGGACATGCGTGCCACCGCACAGCTCGCGCGAGAACGAGCCGTCGCCGACCTCGACCATCCGCACGACGTCGCCGTACTTCTCGTCGAACAACGCCATCGCGCCGAGCCGCTTCGCCTCCTCGAGCGTGGTCGTGAGCGCGCGGACAGGCTGGCTCTGGAGGATCCACTCGTTCACCTGATCCTCGATGTCGTGGAGTTCCTCCCCGGTCAGCGCCTTGCCGTGGGTGAAGTCGAAGCGCAGCTTGTCGGGTCCAACGTAGGAGCCGGCCTGCCGGACGTGGGTGCCGAGCCGCCGGCGAAGAGCGGCGTGCAGCAGATGGGTCGCGGTGTGGTTGCACTCGGTCGCGTGCCTGGTATCGCGGTCGACGTGCGCGCGGACGCGCTCGCCCACCTCGATCGTGCCTCGCTCCGGGACGACCGCGAGCACCTGATCGTCGCCCAGCCGCAGGACGTCCTCCACCCGGGCGCGACACTCGCCGTGCAGGCATTCGACGTAACCCGAGTCCGCAATCTGCCCGCCGCCGGTGGCGTAGAACGGGGACTCGACGAGCTTGACCAGAACCCGTCCGTTGTCCCGCTCGGCCGCGCCGATCGTAGTCTCCGAGTCGGTGGTCTCGTAGCCGACGAAATCGGTGGCGAACCCAGCGTCGCCGGCGAGCGCCTGCGCGCGCTCCCGAAGCTCGACGCCGGCGACGGTGCGGCCGGGGACGGCTCTCGCCCGGTCACGCTGCTCGTCCATCAGGACCTCGAAGCCCTCCTCGTCGACCCCCAGGTCATGCTCGGCCACGAGCTCGAGCGTCAGGTCGATCGGAAAACCGTAGGTGTCGTGCAGCAGGAACGCCTCGGCGGCGGCGATCCCCTCGGCACCCGTCAGACGGGCATGCTCGATCAGCTGGTCGAGCCGCTTGAGGCCGAGTTCGAGCGTCCGGCCGAACCCCTCCTCTTCGGACTCGAGCCACTTCTGAATCGAGTCGCGCTGTCGGTGGAGCTCGCCGTACTCGGATCCCATGATCTCGGTGACGCGGTCGGCGTAGACGCACAGGAAGCCGGAATCGAGCTCCAGTGCGCGGCCCTGCTGGATCGCGCGGCGCATGATCCGGCGCAGCACGTAGCCACGATCCTCGTTCGACGGGACGACGCCGTCGGCGATCAGGAAGCTCATCGCGCGCGAGTGGTCGGCGAGCATGCGCAGCGCGCGGTCGGTCGGATAGTCCTGCCCGTAGCGCCTGCCGCTCAGCTCCTCCCCCAGCTCGATCAGCGGCTGGAACTGGTCGGTTTCGAACACCGACGGCTTGCCCTGGACGATCGACGCCAGGCGATTGAGCCCGAGGCCGGTGTCGATGTTCTTCGCGGGCAGCGGCGTCAGCGTGTTCACGGGGTTCTGGTCGAACTGCATGAACACGAGGTTCCAGTACTCGAGAAAGCGTTCGTTGTCGCCGCCGGGAAGGTCGTCGGGCTTGCCGAACTCGAGGCCCCGATCGAGGTAGAGCTCCGAGCACGGTCCGCAGGGGCCAGGCGGCGGCAGCTCCCACCAGTTCTCCGAGCGCGGGCACTCGACGATCCGCTCACGCGGGACGCCGATGTCGAGCCACGCCTCGATCGCTTCGTCGTCGGGCCCGATACCGAGCTCGTCGTCGCCGGAGAACACCGTGATCCAGATCTGGTCGGCCGGGAACCCGAACCCATCGGTCGACAGCTCCCATGCGAACCGCGTCGCCTCGCGCTTGAAGTAGTCGCCGAAAGAGAAGTTGCCGAGCATCTCGAAGAACGTGAGATGTCCAGAGGTCGTGCCGATGATGTCGATGTCGACAGTGCGGAATGTCTTCTGGCACGTGGTGACGCGGGAATGCGGCGGCGGCTCGAGACCCTGGAAGTACGGCTTGAGCGGATGCATGCCCGCGACCGTGAACAGCGCCGATGGATCGTGTCCGGTCGGGATCAGCGACGCTGACGGCAGCCGCCTGTGGTCGCGCGCCTCGAAGAACTCGAGGTACGTCCGCCTGATCTCGTCGGAACTCATCGGCTTGACGGCCATGACTCAGTGAGTTTAGGCGGACGGGCGTCGAGGTCGGACCCGCTGACATCAAGCTGCGCGGGCGGTCCGCCGAAGCTGAATGGCGATGCACCGTTTGCGTCGCCTCACGATCCCCGCGCTCGCAGTGCTCGGCGCGCTGCTCGCTCCCGCCGCCGCCCACGCGGATGCGTCGGCCGACCCCACCGGCTTTCGCCTTCAGTCCTCGACGCTGACCGTCAGCGAGAACGCCGGTCGGGCCGTGATCACGATCGAGCGCACCGACACGAGCGAGGACGCCCAGATCCGCTACATCACGCTCGGCGACAGCGTCCCGTGCGGCTCGGCGGAGTGCACCGCGGTCGACCCCGACGACTTCACCTCGGTCAAGGGCGAGCTCGACTTCCCCGCCGGCGTCGCGAGCGAGACCTTCACGATGCCGATCGTCGACCACGGCGTGCAGAGCGTCCCGAAGACGCTCCAGGTGTCGCTGTTCGGGCAGTCGCCGATCGGGCTGGCATCACCGAGCAAGGCCGTGCTCACGATTCTCGACAACGACTCCGTCACCCCGGGCGACCCCCAGAATCCGCTGGCCCTCCCGGTCGCCCCGGGCGCCGGCGACCCGCTGTCCGGCGCGAGCTTCTTCGTCGACCCTGAGAGCGAGGCCGCGCACGCCGCGCTCCAGAACCCGGCGCTCGACGTCATCGCCCGCGAGCCCGGCACCACGCGGTTCGGCAAGTTCAGCTTTGGCTCAAACGGGGTCCCGGACATCCAGACCGCGGTCTCGCGCTACCTCACCCGCGCGCAGGTCGAGTCGCCCGGCACGGTGCCGCTGCTGGCCACCTACCGGATCGTCGACGGGCACTGCGGCCACTGGGCCGACCCGCCGGCCGACCAGGCCGCCTACCACAACTTCATTGAGGGCTTCGCGCAGGGCATCGGTTCCTACCGCGCCGTGCTGTTCCTCGAGATGGACTCGATCATCACGATGCCGTGCCTGACGAGCAATGGAAAGGCGGTGCGCGAGCACGAGCTCCGCGACGCGATCAACGTCCTCACCGCGAACTGCCCGCATCTGGTGATCTACCTGGACGCCGGCGCCGCCGACGCGCTGCACGTGCGCGACGCCGCCAGGTTCCTGCGGGCCTCCGGCGTCGCCAAGATCCAGGGCTTCTTCCTCAACGCCACCCACTTCGACTGGACCTCGAACGAGATCCGCTACGGCGACCAGATCTCGCGCCTGACCGGCGGCAAGCACTTCGTCGTCAACACCGGCGAGAACGGTCAGGGTCCGCTCCGGCCGCGGAACATCGTGCACGCCGGCAACGAGATCCTCTGCAACCCGCCCGGACGCGGACTCGGACCGCTGCCGACGGCCGACACCGGCTTCCCGAACGTGGACATGTTCGCCTGGACGACCAACCCGGGCGAGTCGGGCGGTCCGTGCCGCCCGGGCGCACCGAAGACCGGCGTATTTTGGCCCGCCTATGGCCTGATGCTCGTTCGCGACGCCAACTTCAATTCGCGGTAGCGCAGAACTCGCCCTGACGGCGCGCTTCTCTCGCGCGTACGATCGTGCCCCATCCGACAACGAGATCGTCGTCGAGGAGACAGGCGAGCTGCCCCGGCGCCGCGCCGTCGACCGCGTCGGCGAGCGTGAGCTCGAGCGCAGCGTACCGGCCGGGCCCCGGCTCGCCGGCAGCTCCGTCCGCTCCGGCGACGCGGCACTCGAGCGGTCGCGACCGGTAGCGCAGCTTGACCCGGTTGACGCGCGCGCCGGCGCGGTGAAGCCGCGCGCCGCGGACGTGAACGCTCATGGTGGCGAGCGACGATCGCGGACCGACGATCACCTCGTTGCGATCCGCGTCCTTATCGATCACGTACAAGGGCTCGCCGGCCGCGATTCCGAGCCCGCGCCGCTGCCCGACCGTGAACCGGTGCTGGCCGTCGTGGCGGCCGACGACGTTGCCGTCGCCGTCGACGATCGAACCGCCGCCGTCGCCGAGCCCGCCGTGGCGCGCCAAGAACCGGGCCCGGGTCGTTCCGGCGAGGAAGCACAGATCCTGAGAGTCCGCCTTGCTCGCGACCGGCAGCCCGGCCGCCGCGGCGATCCGCCTGACCTCGGGCTTGGTCAGGTCCCCGAGCGGGAACCGCATGCGCGCCAGTGACGCCGGCGCGAGCGCGGCGAGCATGTAGGTCTGGTCCTTGGCGGGATCGGCGGCGACCCGCAGCAGCGGGCCGGCGGCGTCGTCGGACTCCGCAACCCGGGCGTAATGACCGGTGGCCAGGCGCTCGCAGCCGAGGCGCTCGGCGAGGTCCAGCATCGCGTCGAGGCGGACGTGGCCGTTGCAGCCGACACACGGGTTCGGGGTCTCGCCGGCGGCGAACGACGCGATGAACGGCTCGACTACGCCGGCACGGAACTCGTCGCGCAGATCAATCGTCAGGTGCGGGAGGCCCATCGAGTGCGCGAGCGAGCGCGCCTGCGCGACCGCCGAGGCCGAGCAACAGCTGCTGTCCGCGTCGTTCTCGCGGTCCGACCACAGCTCGAGCGTGACCGCGATCGCCTCGCCCTCGCGCGCGCACAGCAGCGCCGCCACCGAGCTGTCGACGCCGCCGCTCATCGCGACGAGCGTGCTCCGGGCCGCTGGCACGGCCGGCTGTGACAGGCGCGCGCGATCGCGCACCGCGGCCCCGAGCGCGCGGGCGAGCGCGTCGGCGGCGACCTCGGCGGCGTGCAGCTTGCCCGGGCTGAGACCGCCCAGCTCGGCCGCGATCTGCGCCGCGCCGATCCGCGCGGCGTCGAACACGGAGGTGCCGCGTACGAGCGTCACCGCGGCGCTCCCGGCGGCGGTCGCGGCGCCGCAGCCGTGCGCGTCGAAGCCGGCGTCGGTCACCCGATCGCCCTCGACGCTCAGCGATAGCGCGACCTGGTCGCAGCACGCGCCGCCGTCGACAGTCGCCGTGAAGGCGTCATCGGGCCGCCGGCGGTGGCCCTGCGGCGAGGTCAGGTGATGCTCGAAGGCGATGGCATCCATCGCCCGCGAGGATAGAAGGCGCTACTTGGCCGCGAGCGCGTCGTCGATCCGCTGGCTGATCTCGAGCGTGTCGGCGAACCCGGTGATCGTGGTCGCCTGCCGGCTGCTGTCGATAAGGACCAGGGTGGGAGCGGTGACGACGGGGACCTGCTGGGTAATGATCGCGAAGTTCGTGAGCTCGCTCACCGGCACCGCGAGCTTGACGACCTTGCTGCCGTGCTTCGGCAGCGCGCCAAGCTCGTGATCCATCGCCACATCGTCGGCGGCGGCGGGGTTGTAGAACAGCACAGCGACGACCTTGTGCGCTTCGATCGCGCTCGTGATCAGGCTCACCTGCTGAGCGGCGGACACGGTCTTAGCGGCGGAGGGCTTGGCCGCCGCGGTGGACTTTGCCGGCTTCGCCTGGGCGGCGTTCTTCGCCGGCGCGGCGGCTTTGGACGCGGTGATCGTGGTCTTCGCCGGCGCGGTCGTCTTCGCCGCCCCGGTGGTCTTGGCCCGCGCGGTCGTCTTCGCCGCCTGGGTGGTCTTGGCCGGCGTCGGCGAGGTCGGCGCCGGCCCGGTCGAGGTCGGCGCGCCGAGCTTGGCGTTGGCCGCACCCGAAATCTTGACGGCCTGGTGTGCCTTGTTGATCGCCGACTGGTAGGCGCCGAGGCCCTGCGAGCCGCCGCCCGAGGCCGACGAGCTCGGCTTGAGCTCGACGTACCACAGGCCGAACCCGGCAAGGGTCGCGACGAGCAACGCAATCAGTGGTCTCGGCAGACTTGCCATCTCAAGCCCTTGTTCGGCAGCTTGAGGTCCGCTTTTGAGCCCCGCCGGACGGGAACGGACAAACGGAGTGGCGTTATAGGAGCCTGAGGCCGAGTTCGCGCAGCTGCGTCGGGTCGACCGGAGCGGGCGCGCCGGTGAGCGGATCGATGCCGCTGGCCGCCTTCGGGAATGCGATCACGTCGCGGATCGAGTCCACGCCGGCAAGCGCGGTGACGATCCGGTCGATGCCCATCGCGATCCCGCCGTGCGGCGGCGCGCCGTAGCGGAGTGCGTCGAGCAGAAACCCGAACCGCGACTGCGCCTCCTCGGGCTCGATCCCGAGCAACTCGAACACCTTCTGTTGAACGTCGATGTGGTTGATACGAATCGAGCCGCCACCGATCTCGGCGCCGTCGAGAACGAGGTCGTACGCGCGCGAGGTGAGGTTCGCCGGGTCGTCGAGGTCGCCGGACGGCGAGGTGAACGGGTGGTGCGCGGCATCCCACCGCCGCTCCTGCGCATTCCAGAAGAACGCGGGGAACTCGACCACCCACAGGATGTCGTGGCGGCCCGCGGGGATCAGGTCGAACCGCCGCGCGATCTCCATCCGCAGCGCGCTGAGCGTCTGGCTGACGGTCGCCAGCTCGTCGGCGACGATCAGCAGCAGGTCGCCTGGTGAGGCGTCCAGCCGCTGCGTGATCGCGGCGATCTCCGGCTCGGTCAGGAACTTGGCGATCGGCGAGCGCCACCCTTCGTCCTGGACGAACGCCCACACGAGCCCCTTGGCGCCGTGCTGCTTGGCTAGCTCGGTCAGCGCCTCGAGGTCCGATCGGGGCAGCTCACGCGGCCCGGCGTTGAGCCCGCGGACGACGCCGCCGGAGCCGAGCGCGCCGGCGAACACCTGAAACTCGGTTCCGGCCAGCGCCTCGCCGAGGTCGTGCAGCTCGAGGCCGAAGCGCGTGTCTGGCCGGTCGCTGCCGTAACGCGAGACCGCCTCGGCGAACGTCATCCGCGGCCAAGGGGCACGAGGGACGTCGAATCCCTCGCGCTCGAACACGGCGCCCATCACCGCCTCCATCATCTCGATCACGTCGTCCTCGTCGACGAACGCCATCTCGACGTCGAGCTGGGTGAACTCCGGCTGGCGATCGGCGCGCGTGTCCTCGTCGCGGAAGCAACGCGCGATCTGGTAGTAGCGCTCGAACCCGCCGATCATCAACAGCTGCTTGAACAGCTGCGGCGACTGCGGCAGCGCGTAGAACGAGCCCGGCTGGATCCGCGCCGGCACCAGGTAGTCGCGCGCGCCCTCGGGGGTCGACCGGGTGAGGTAGGGCGTCTCGATCTCGAGGAAGTCGCGCTCGTTGAGGACCTCGCGCATCGTCGCAACCGCCCGGTGGCGCAGCGCCATCGTCCGCTGGAGCTGAGCGGTGCGCAGATCGAGCGAGCGATACCGCAGACGCAGGATCTCGTCCACGTTCGCGGCCTCGTCCAGCGGGAACGGAGGCGTGTCGGCATCGGCGAGGATCTCGAGCTCGGAGACCGCGAGCTCTATCTCGCCGGTCGCGAGGTTCGGGTTGACGTTCTGGGGGTCGCGGCGGGTGACGGCTCCGCGCGCGCTGATCACGTCCTCGGAGCGGAGCTTGTGCGCCTCTTGATGGGCGGCAGGAGCGTTCTCGGGATGGAACACGAGCTGCACGATGCCCGACCGGTCGCGCACGTCGATGAAGATCAGGCCGCCGTGGTCGCGGCGGCGGTGTACCCAGCCGGCCACGCGTGCCTCGGTGTCCGCCCGATCGGCGGTCAGCTGGCCGCACCAGGCGTCGCGATACCCGTTCGGCCGCGGCGCGTGCTTCACGGCAGCCGTCCCCCACGGAGGATCTCCGGGATCACGTCCCGGACGCCGGTGTCGTGCTGCTCGCCGGACTCCATGTCCCTCAGCGTCGCGACGCCGTCGTCGCCGATGATCGCGACGTACCGGGCACCGATGCGGTCGGCGTGCTTGAGCTGCCCCTTCAGCGAGCGGCCGGCGAGCTCGAGCTGCGCCTGCAGGCCCGCGCGCCGGGCCTCGAGCGCCAGCTCGAACGCCGTCCGCGCGCCGTCGCGCTGGGCGAGCGCCACGAACAGGTCGACGAGGTCAGGCGCCGGCGGGAGCTGCCGCGCGGCCAGCAGCATCCGCTCGACGCCGGCGGCCCAGCCGACGCCCGGGGTCGGAGGCCCGTCGAGAAGCTCGATCAGGCCGTCGTAGCGGCCGCCACCACCGACGCCCGACTGGGCGCCGAGCTCGTCGCTGGTGAACTCGAACACCGTGCGCGTGTAGTAGTCCATGCCTCGCACGAGCGTCGGGTCGAGCTCATAGCGCACGCCTGCATCGTCGAGCAGCGCGCGGACCCGCGCGAAGTGCTCGGCATCGTCGGGGTGGAGCCGGTCCAGGAACTTCGGCGCGTCGCGCATCACCGCTCTCGTACCCGCGTCGCCCGAGTCGAACGCCCGCAGCGGGTTCAGGTCGATGCGGTTGCGGACCTCCTCGGCGAGCTCGTCCTCGTGCGCCCGCAGGAACGACCCCAGCTCCTCGCGGTACTCGGCGCGGGTGTCCGGCGTCCCCAGGCTCGACAGGCGCAGCCGGGTCCCCTTGACGCCGACGGCGTCGAGCAGCTCGGCCAGCAGCACGATCAGCTCGGCGTCGGTCTCGGGTGTTTCGGAGCCGATCGCCTCGGCCCCGACCTGCCAGAACTGCCGGTAGCGGCCCCGCTGCGGAGCCTCGGCGCGGAAGAACGCCCCCAGGTACCACAGCTTGACCGGCTGCGCGAGCTTGCGCATCCCGTGCTCGAGGTAGGCGCGGCAGGCCGGTGCCGTCCCTTCCGGCCGTAGCGTCAGCGAGCGTCCACCGCCATCGTCGAAGGTGTACATCTCCTTCTGCACGATGTCGGTGCTCTCCCCCACCCCGCGCGCGAACAGCTGGGTCGCCTCGAATATCGGCGTCTCGATCCGCCGGTATCCGGCGGCGCCGAGGATCCGGTCGGCTTCGGCCTCGACCAGCTTGCGCTGCTGCGCTGACTCCGGAAGGATGTCGAAGGTGCCGCGGGGGGCCTGAATCACAGAGGGCTCACCGCTCCGCGAGCTCGCGCAGGAACGGGTTGGTGGCACGCTCGCGTCCGAGCGTCGTGATCCCCATGTGGCCGGGATAGACGGTCGTCTCGGGCGAGTATGTGCTCGTCAGGTTCTCGATCGAGGCCAGCAGCGTCGGCCAGTCACCGCCGGGAAGGTCGACCCGACCGACCGAGCCCTGGAACAGAACGTCACCGGAGAACAGTGCGCCCTCATCGGCAATCGCGTACGTGACATGTCCGGGACTATGGCCCGGGGTGAAGATCACGTCGAAGGTCAGGCCCGCGAGCTGAAGCGTGTCGCCGCCGGCGACCGTGTGGTCGGCCTCGTAGCTCTCGAACGGGCCGAAGCCGGGCCACGGGACGTAGTCCATGACGTTCGCGAGGACCTCGACCTCCAGCTCGGGGCAGTACACCGGGGCTTTCGTCGCCTCGGCCACGGGCGCCACAGCGCCGATGTGATCGAAGTGGGTGTGCGTGATCAGGATCGCCTCGACGGTCTCGATCCCGAGGTTCTCGAGGGCGCCGAGCAGCTTCGGCGCCTCGTCGCCCGGGTCGATGATCACCGCGTTCGGCGAATCCTTGCGGCGCACGATGAAGCAGTTCTCCTGCACCGGGCCGACCGTGAACATACGGGCGTCGATCATTTGCGGACGCCCTGCTGCTTCTTCGACATGCGCCGGCGGAACATGAGCAGCTCGATGTAGTAGCCGGCGGGGATGTAGATCGCGAGCGCGAACAGCGCGAAGAAGAAGGCGCTCTCGATCCGATGCGCCTTTGGCCCGACCAGGGCCAGGAAGAAGAACATCAGCACCGAGGCGAGCGAGGCCCGGATGACCGAGGCTCTCCACGTCGGCGGCGTGTTGAGCCGCTTCTGGCGGGCCTCCAGCCGGGACACTTTCTTGCGGTCGTCGGCTGACGGCGGGCGACCCGTCCGACCCCGCGTCTGGATGGTCCCGGCGGCCGTCCCGCGGTGCTTCGTGCGGCGCTTGCGCTTGGTCTGAGCCATGGTGAATGCAGCTTAGTGCGTAAGGCGGGCTGGTATCCAGAGCGTGACCGGTATCTCGCCCGCGCGACCCCTGGCACTCACCCCGCGAGTGCCTCCTCGATCACGCGGAGGTTGGCCACCACGAGGTCGTCGGGGAACCCATCGAACGCCGCGCGCGGAGCCAGCCCGACGAGCTCGGCCCGGCTCGGGGTGGCATGGCGGGCGATCGCCTCGACGACCCGGCCGAGCGAGGTCGCGCGGTGGTCCTCGACGTTGGTCGAGACCTGGGCGACATCGCGCGCCGCGAGCCACAGGCCGATCGCTCGGACCGACTCGAGGCCTTCCGGGCCGCCCTCGCGGATCCGAGCCGCGATCGCTCGGGCGTCATCGAGCGTCGCCGGGGGCGCCAGCTCGACGTTGAAGGCCACGAGCGGCGGCCGCGCCGCCACCAGCACCGCCCCGGCGGTCGGATGGAGCCGGCGCGGCCCGAAGTCGGGGCGGAGCTCGTCGCTTGCGATCCGCGTCGCCAGCGTCGGCGGGCCGCCGCGGCGGAGTTCGGCCCGCGTCCTTCCCTGCGCGAGCTCGCCGTACAGAAACACGGGAAGCTCGAGCTCGTCGCCGAGCAGGTCGCCGAGGACGAGCGCCTCCGCGCACGCGGCGCCGCGATCAGCCGGATCGAGATAAACGATCGGCGCGACGTCGATCGCGCCCACCCGCGGGTGAATCCCCTCGTGGTGGTTGACGTCGACGCGGCGGATGGCCTCGGCGGCGCCGTCCGCGACCGCTTGCGCCAGCGTTCCGGGTTCGCTCGCGAGCGTGAACACGCTGCGATGGTGGTCGGTGTCGGCGTGGACGTCGAGCAGGCGCGCGTCGAACGCCCGCGCGATCGCGTCGATCGCGGTCCGGTCGCGACCCTCGGACACGTTCGGGATCGCGAGCAGCGTCACCGATTCGGAATCTTGAGCGGTGTCACGCGGCCGCTAGTCGAGCACGTAGCGACCGCGGTCGAGCACGGCTTGCCCGTCCACCTCGAGGCTCGCGTCGAGAATGACCACGTCGAGATGGATCGGAACCGACACGGTGCCGCCGATCCCGGCGCTCGCGCCGAACGCGACGTGGACCGTCCCGAGGATCTTCTCGTCCTCGAGCACGTTGCCGGTCAGACGCGCCTTGTCGTTCGTGCCCACGCCGAGCTCGGCGAGGTTGGTGCCGAGCTCCCCGTGGGCGAGCAGGAGCTCGATGAACTCGGGGCCGAGGCCGCCGTCGGCCGCGACGATCCGGCCCTCCGCGACGGTCAGCCTCGCCGGCTCTGGGCTGATCCCGAGCGGGGCGAGGCTCGACGCCACAAGCGTGCCCTCTCCGAACGCCGGCGCGATGAACCCCTCGCCGCACGGCAGGTTCCCGAACGCGCCTCGCGCGGCGAGGTCTCCGTCATCGGCGATCCCCGGCCGGCCGTCGAGCGCCAGCTTGAGATTCGTGCCGCGCGGGCACGAGACATGCGCCTGGGTGCCGCGATCGAGAAGCTCGGCGACCGCCTTCGAGCGAGCCGCCATCGTGTCGAAGTCGATCGCCATCGCGCGGGCGAGCATGCCCTCGGTGACGCCGGGCATCGACGCGCATCGCGCGCCGGCATCGCTCGCGCGCTTGCGTGCGCTCGTGTGGCTGAGCGACCGGCTGGTCGCCGCGATGAGCACGTCGCACGCCACCAGCGCCTCCGCCACCGGCGGTGGTGGCTCGGTGCCGTCGGTGGCGCGCTCGTCCATCACGATCAGCATCGCGTCGGCGCCGGCGGCGCGCGCCTCCTCCCTGAGCGCTTCTCCGATTGCCGCGGTGGGGGGATCGACCACCACCACGACGTCCTCGCCCGGCCGGACGGCCAGGCACCGCCGGACCACGGTTTGGACTGCGGGGGCGAGGTCGGTCATGCCCGGTGGATCATATGGGCGCTCCCTCTGTGTGAATCGCCCCGCTCCGTCGCGGGCTACACTCGCGGGCGCGCCGGAGTAGCTCAGTCGGTTAGAGCAGCGGAATCATAATCCGCGTGTCGGGGGTTCGAGTCCCTCCTCCGGCATCGCCCGCCGAGCGAGGAATCGCCTGCATCTGAGGCGGTTATGGCCGTCGTTAGCGACCCGCGTCGGTGCCCTACAGACCCCCACTAACATCAACGGTAGCGACATGTGTGTCCACCTTTGTGTCCACTTTCGGGCTAGTCGGCACCGATCTCGGTCGCTAGGTACGCCTCGAGCTTGGCCCTGCGGAGCGGGACCGTGCACCAAGCACCTCCTTAAGGAGCACCAGCAGCCCGAGCGCCGAATCTCCTCACTCCTCCTTCGCCGTCGCGACGAGCATCTGGGCGTCGCCGCCCGGGCACCCGCAACGCGCGCATAACCGGCATCTCGCTGGCGATCGCTTCCGCATCGGAAGCGGCCCCCAGGGTTCACAAGCGGGTCCGCACGGTCGCGCCGGCCAGCGGAGCGGGCCGTAGCTTTGCCACCGTCGCGATCTTCCGGAGTCCGGTACGAATCGGGCGGACTGGCTGCAGAACTGAGCGGTGCATCTGACTGTGGTCATCTGAGGCCGTCGGTGGCCAGGCGGCAGACGAGACCCCGTCCGTGACACCAATCAGTGCGCGGCTGAGACCTTCGGGCCTGCTGGACGAGTTTCCGAAACTGGCTGCCTATGTTGCCCGCGGCGAAGCGCGGCCCGCATACAAACGAGCTTTCGCCGCCCAATGGGCGATCAACGCCGGCGATCCGCAAGCGGGCTGACGAAGTTCTGTAATCGCATCTCCTCGTCGAGAGCATCCTCGGAAACGTGCAACCCCTCGACGCCTGAGGCGGCTCCGGCGCCGGCGCTGGATGGCGTTAGCCGTGACCGCTACCGTGGCGTCGCATGAAGCCCCCGGTAACGCTCGCGGCGGCCGGACTTGCCGGACTCGCCGGATTACATGTCGCGTGGGCCGCCGGATCGTCATGGCCGCTACCCGACAAGGCGGCTCTTTCCGACGCGGTGATCGGTCGTGACGCTTTCCCGTCAGCGGCCGCGTGCCTCGTCGTCGCTGGCGCGCTCACAGCAGGCTCAGCTTTCGTCGCTGGCTGGCCAGCATCGCACCAGCGGCTGCAGCGCGCGGGCGCAGCCGGCGTGGTCGGTGCGCTAGCTGTGCGGGGCGGGCTGGGGCTGGCCGGCCGAACACATCTCATCTCTCCCACATCCTCGTCCGCGCGGTTCCGCGGATTGGACCGCCGCGTTTACGCCCCCCTCTGCCTTGCGCTCGCCGTGCTAGCGGCGCCAGCGTCACGGCGGCGTCAGCAGCCGGCCTGAGACGGCGGCGGGGTCTCAAGAGTCCCTTTGGAACGAACTACAGCCAGCACATCCGGCGGCTGCACTTGCGGCACTGGTCGCTCCGTGCAGTCATGACGGGTCGCACCGGGTCCGGGCTCCGACGTCCGTCGCCACCGATCGACGCGTACGGCGGCAGTCTTCTGAGTCGTCGCAGCGCCGCTGCGAGCAGACAGTCTGGGTCACGCGTGAGCTGGCGTGCCATGCCGATGCCGGCGACGACCATCGTCCGCTACAACGCCTGAAGCAGCAGCGCTGGTCTCGGCGCGGGCGCGACCGCTTTGGTGATTGCAACTCCCCGAGCCTTCAGCTAGCGCCCAGGGCACCGGTCGAGGCTCGTGTGCGATGCGCGGCGTGCGCGCTTGTGGCGGGCAGCATGGAAGTCGCGAAGCTTGCGGTCAGTCCCGCTCCCCTCGCGGCGCGGCATTCTGGGCCGGGGTCGGCGACGCTGCCGGTGGCCCATCCAAACGAGCACGCTCACGAGCGGCATTTGGAGGTGTTGACCGTTCTGCGTCTGCGCGAAGCCAGAGACCGACAGGGTCGCCGGTGAGCACCGGAGCACGGCCGGCAAACGAGGCGTCCTACCAGAGTGGTGGGCACAACCTCCGACCACGGCTCCTAACGAGAAGTTCACGGGCGCGAGGAGCCCGATGATGGAGGATTGCGCGCGGTACTACGCGCCGGGGCCGCGGGCCATGGCTCGATTCGCGACACGACCTTTGGAGGTTCAGATGTCCGCTACTGAAGTTGCAGCACCAGACCGGCGGCGATAACACCGCTGTTCGTCCGTTTCAGGTCGGTTTTCCGGAGGCGGAGCTCACCGAGCTGCGCCGGCGCATAAATGCGACCCGGTGGCCCGAGCGCGAGACGGTCAGCGACGACTCGCAGGGCGTGCGGCTGGCGATGATGCAGGAGCTCGCGCGCTACTGGGGGACCGACTACGACTGGCGGCAAGTGCGAGGCGAAGCTGAACGCCCTGCCGAACTTCATCACCGAGATCGACGGGCTGGACATCCACTTCATTCACGTTCGCTCCCAGCACGAGGACGCGCTGCCGCTGATCGTCACGCACGGGTGGCCGGGCTCGATCATCGAGCAGCTGAAGATCATCGAGCCGCTCACCAACCCCACGGCGCATGGCGGGAGCGCATCGGACGCGTTCCATCTGGTGATCCCCTCGCTGCCGGGCCACGGGTTCTCCGCCAAGCCGACGAGCCACCGGGTGGGATCCGGTCCGGATCGCGCGTGCGTGGGTGGTGCTGATGAAGCGCCTCGGATACACCCGGTTCGTGGCGCAGGGCGGCGATTGGGGCGCGGCGGTCACGCAGACGATGGGCATACAGGCCGCTCCGGAGCTGCTCGGGATTCATTCCAACATGCCCGGGACCGCTCCGGCCGATCTCGTCAAGGGGTTCGAGCGCGGCGACCCGCCGCCATCCGGATCTCTCAGGCGAGGAGCTACGCGCGTACGAGCAGCTGAGCAACTTCTACGCCAAGCACGTGGCCTACGCGCAGATCATGGCGACGCGCCCGCAGACGCTGTACGGGCTGGCGGACTCGCCCGTCGACCTGGCGGCGTTCGCGCTCGACCACGGCGACGGGACCGGCCAGCCCGGGCTCGTGGAAAAGGTCCTTCAGGGGACCTACCAGAGCGACGCTCACGCGAGACGACCTGCTCGACAACATCACGCTCTACTGGCTGACGAACACCGGGGTCTCCGCGGCTCGTCTCTACTGGGAGAACAAGGCCGACTTCTTCGACGCCAAGCCGATCACGATCCCGTTCGCGATCAGCGTCTTCCCCGACGAGCTCTACCAGGCGCCCGCGGAGCTGGGCAGAGCGCGCGTACCCCAACAACCTCATCTACTTCAACGAGGTCGACAAGGGCGGCCACTTCGCCGCCTGGGAACAGCCGCAACTCTTCTCCGAAGAGATGCGCGCGGCGTTCCGATCGCTCCGACAGAGGGACGCGGCGAAATGACCGGCACCGCAGACACGGTCGCGAGCAAGGCCGAGAGGAGCACGTCGTTTGGCCCGCTGAAGCAGATCGATGCCGGCCTGCTGAACGTCGGGTATGTCGACGCTGGGCCTGCGGACGGCCCTGCAGTGATTCTTTTGCACGGCTGGCCCTACGACATTCACAGCTACGTCGATGTGGCCCCGTTGCTGGCGGCGCAGGGCTACCGGGTGATCATCCCCTACGTGCGCGGTTACGGGACGACGCGCTTTCTCTCGCAGGAGACGTTCCGCAACGGGCAGCAGTCGGTCCTCGCGGTCGACGCGATCGCCTTGATGGACGCTCTCGAGATCGACAAGGCGGTCGTTGCCGGGTTTGACTGGGGAGCGCGGACGGCCGACATCGTTGCGGCGCTCTGGCCCGAGCGCTGCAGCGGGCTTGTTTCGGTCAGCGGCTATCTGATCGGCAGCCAGGAAGCCGGCAAGGTTCCGTTGCCGCCGGAGGCCGAGCTGCAGTGGTGGTACCAGTTCTACTTCGCCACCGAGCGTGGCCGGGCCGGCTACGACAAGTACCGGCACGACTTCGCGAAGCTCATCTGGCGGACCGCTTCGCCGAAATGGAACTTCGACGACGCCACGTTCGATCGCAGCGCAGCGTCCTTCGACAATCCGGATCACGTCGCTATCGCGATTCACAACTATCGCTGGCGGCTGGGGGCCGAGGGCGAGCCCGAATACGACGAGCTGGAGGAACGGCTCGCCGAAGGGCCTGTGATCACGGTGCCGACGATCACCCTCGAGGGTGACGCCAACGGTGCGCCCCACCCGGAGCCGAGTGCCTACGCCCACAAATTCTCGGGCAGCTACTCGCACCGGACAATCGAGGGCGGCATCGGACACAACCTTCCCCAGGAAGCCCCGGAAGCGTTCGCCAAGGCTGTCATCGACGTCGACACCCACTAACGAAAGAGGCTCTCATGTCAACGACAACTCCCGACACTGCTCCGCTCACCTTCGTTCTGGTGCACGGTGCGTTCACCGACGCTTCGAGCTGGAACGGTGTTATCGAGCGCCTCCAGGCCGCCGGGGTGCAGGTGACGGCACCCCCGAATCCTCTGCGCGGCCTCTCAGCCGACTCGGCCTACATCAAGTCGTTCCTGGAGCAGATCCCGGGACCCGTCCTTGCTGTCGGTCACTCGTACACCGGTGCGGTGATCTCGAACGCCGCCACCGACGCCAAGAACGTCGTCGGCCTCGTCTTCGTCGCCGCCTTCGCAACCGACGAAGGCGAGACCGTGGGCGAGGTTGCGAGCACGTCCAAGGACGCGATCTTGTCTACGGCGCTCGTTCCGCTCCACTATCCCGTCGGCGACGGCGCGGAAACGGCCGTCGAGCTTGGGGTCGATCCGGCGAAGTTCCGCGACGTGGTCGCCGCCGACCTCCCGGCCGGGCAGACCGCCGTGATGGCCGCGACGCAGCGCCCCATCGCGGAGCTGGCGTTCTCGGAGCCGTGCGGTCCGCCCGCCTGGAAGTCCCGTCCGGCCTGGGCCGTGGTTGCGACCGGCGATAGGGCGGCCGGCGCGGACCTCGTCCGCTCGCAGGCCGAGCGCGCCGGAGCCACGATCACCGAGGTCGAGGGCCCGCACGTGATCATGATCTCCCAGCCTGAGGCGGTCTCTGATGTGATCCTGACCGCGGCAGCCGCGGTTGACCGGGAGACGGCTGCCGCGGGCGGCTAGCCATAACGACGACGAAACCGACCGTCAACTTGCCGATCGAGGGGTCGCCTGCCGTCGCTCGACGGCTCTCCGAGCCGGGCGGGCCACCCCGCATGGAGGGACCGGCCCACGCGGAGGGAGGTCGCGTCCGGCGACAAGGCCGCCGGCGCCGACGTGGTGCGCTCGATGGCGGAACGCGCCGGCGCCACGATCACAGAGCTCGAGGGTTCCGCACGTGATCATGGTCTCGCAGCCGCAAGCCGTGACAAACGTGATCATGGAAGCTATCGGTGCGGTCGCACAAGTCCCGGTGGGAGCATGAGATGTCGGCCGCGACCGCACCGATGCCGCTGCTCGGCACCGTCAGCCAGATCGATGGCAGCTGTGATGACGGTGACAGGCATGCCGGGACAACCGGTGCAACCAGGGAGAAGGAGAAAGAGTGACGAGTGTCATCGACGAGGCGCTGAGCGCCAATGCAACCGTGGATAAGGAGAAAGGGTCATGAGTATCACCGACGAGGCGCTGAGCGCCAACGCAACCATCGCCAACGACTACGATCCCGACCGTGGGAAGCCGCCAGCGCCCCAGATCGCAATCGTCACCTGCGCGGATCCCCGGCTGAGCAACATCCTGCCGATGCTGGGTCTCGCCGAAGCCGATGTCGACATGATCAGGAACTTCGGCACCGTGATCGATGACGACGCGGTCCGGTCGCTTGTTCTCTCGACCAGGCTGTTAGGCACCCGAGAGATAATGATCATCAATCACACCGACTGCGGGATGCTCAGTTCACCGACAGCGAGGTGGAGGACCGGCTCCGTAAGGAGACCGGCGCGCCGATCGCGCCGGCCAGGTTCTACAGCTTCACCGACGCCGAGGAGAACACCAGGGAGCAGATTCAGAAGGCCCGGTCACACCCATGGATCTCGCAGGAGGTTCCAATCAGGGGGTTCGTCTATGACGTCCACACCGGGCGGCTCAGCGAAGTGTTCCCGGACGGGGAGACAGCCACTGACTAGCAAGGGCGTCGCCGCCTCGGCGCGTGCTGCACGAGGACGCCTGGGGGTGGAGCTGGCGCTCAAGCCGCGTGAGATCCCAGATCTTCGCTGTCCGCGCGGATAGGACTCGACCTTGGCGGCCGCCTCGTGGACGGCGGCCGCTGGTGCCGAGTTTCGGGGCAAATCAGCAGTACCCAATGACCCGTGTGGCGGCGCGCTTATGCGCGCCGCCCCAACTTGGCACCTGATCCGATGGCAGTGGGGTTGGAGAGCGTGTTTCTCAGCCGCCGGTCGGGCCCAACTCATGCCAGGGAGCAGCTTGCCGCTCGTGTAGTCGGGCTGAAGCGGTTGCCCGACGGCGTTCAGGACCCGCAGCTGCGTCTCGCCGCTGCCGTCGCCAGCGCCGATCGGTTGGGGAGGTTCGGCCAACAGGAAGTACCCATCCCGCGTGACGGCGGCCCCGGACCTTGCCGAGCCCGTCCGTCTCCGGCGGTTCCAGTGCGTCGGGCCGCCGGCGAAATGCTGCCGTGGCCACGGCGCTGATCGCGTCAACATCCTGGGGCGACTCGCGTCGGATCAGCATGCCGACAGTCTCTCATCGCCCGACCGCGCTCACCGATCGAGCAGTGAACGCCGCAGAGCGCCCTCGCGCCATCAGGGGCGACGCAGAACTCGTCTCAATCGCGGAAGGCGATCTGCGACTGATTGCGGTGGTGGGGGCATGAGACGATGTCGATCATGCGGTCGACCGAACAGGCCGGATGCAGGCACCGGCATTTGCGGCTCGTGGCGGCGATCGCAGGCATCGTGGTGGCGTTGGATGCCGTCACCAAGGCGATCGCTGCTCATGCCCTGGCCGGACGGGGGGCCGTGAACCTGCTTGGCGGGCACTTCCACCTTGAGCTGTATCGGAATTTTGCGGGCCCGGGCAACATTCTGCGCGGGCATCCGGTGCTCGTCTCGATCCTTAGCCTGACTGCCGTGGGACTGATCCTCGTCGCGGCGTGGTCCGTGCGCACCACCAGCCATGCGGTCGCGGCTGGCCTGCTCCTCGGCGGAGGGATTGGCAATCTCCTGGACCGTCTCCTGCGCGCCCCGGGACCACTGCGCGGCGGAGTCGTCGACTGGATCAAGCCAACCCTGTCCGGCGGCAGCCTAAACCTCGCCGATCTAGCGATCAACGCCGCCGTGATCACGATGCTCGTCGCAATCGCACTTGACTGTCTCCGCCAGCGCCGCGACCGACCACGCGGCGACCCGGCGTCGGCATAGTCCTCGGGCGTTGCAACACCATCGACTCGCGGACGGTTCTCAGGCGCCACTAGCCACCGTCGAATTAACGCCGCGGGCCCGTTCAAGCGCGTCCGGTGACCAACGCTCTACGAACAGCTGCAGCGAAGTTCCCCGGTCAGAGTGACAGTCCCGTCCGGAAGTGCCCAACCAGTCCTGTTCCATGAGTTCGGCGCTCATACGCCCCAGACGGCCGGGCGTGAGCCGAGGCTCCGCAGGAAGTCTCGGACCGCGGGGACGCCTGGGTCGCCGCGTCGTTCCTGTGCCAGCGCGTATTCGGCCCATCCGAGCGCGTTATCCCGGTTGTAGTCGTTTCTTCGATCGATGTCGGCGCCGGCGGCGACCAGGAGCCGAACACAGTCGATCGCGCCGAAGGCAGCTGCGAGGTGCAGCGCGCCGCAGCCTTGGTAGGGACCGGCGTTCGGGTCGGCACCGTGGTCGAGCAGCCACGCGAGGGCCTCAGGGCGTTCGTTCTGGGCGGCGTGCACGAGGGCTTCGTCGAGGACTTCCTGAGGGATGTTTCGTGCTGGTAGACGATGCAACCACCCGATGTCGGCAGGGTTCGGTCGGTCCAGATAAGCCTGGGCGATCAGTCCGCCTTGTCCGTCGAGGAATTGTGGGAGCCGGTCGACGTGTCCAGCGCCGGCTGCGATCCACGGGGCATCCGGTACGAGCTCAATCGCGGCGAGAAGGTCGACCGAAGCGCGTGAGGCGTGATAGATCGCGGTCGCGAGCGCCGTCACGCCGTGGATTCCCAGCGCGTCGACCCGCGCGCCGGCGGCGAGCAAGATCTCTACGAGCTCGAGTCGGTCGAAGCACGCGGCGAGGTTGAGCGGACCGTCGAGGTCGCTGCCACGTTCGATCAACAGATCGACGCACGCGCGGTCGACGCCGAGCTCGTGACGCAACGAGGTCCCGAACACGTCGGGCTCCGCGATCTCCCCAAGCAGCGAGCCGCCGGCGCCCACCTCGACACGCACCAACTCGGGGTCTGAGTCGAGCAGGCGCCTGAGGTGCGGTGCGTCCCCGCCGCGGATCGCAGCGAGCGCCGCTGCAACGGGCTCGGGATGCTGGCGTGCAAGGCGCCACCCCTCCGATTCCTCGCGGAGACCCTCAACGAGCCTTCTCCAGGTCGGGAATCCGTATTCGCGCGCGATGACCAATCGTGCGTGGGCGATGGTGGCTCGCTCGCCGAGCGCGGTGTCGCTGAGAGCAGCAAGGCGCGCGACGTGCGCACGCAACCGCCGCCGTGAGCGCGCGTCTCCGCGGGCCAGGTCGCGCAGCAGCGTCGCCGCGGCCTCCTCGAAGCGCTCGGGAGTTACCGGCCCGATCCGGGCTACCGAGCGTTCGGGCTCGCTTGCCTGATGTTCGATGTCTCGACGGAACGCGGCCCACGAAGAATGACCATGCTCTCGCGCGATCGTGCGCTGCGCGTCAGCGAGCCGCAACTCACCCGGCAACTGCCCGATCGCCTCCCGCAGGCGCGCGACCGCGTCGGGTTGCCTGACGCGCGCAGCGCGGAGCAGATCCTTCGCTGCCTTCCGGTGATGCTCCACCCGCTCGACCGCAGGCAGACTGTGATGGACATCGCGTGGTGCGTCGGGCATGACGGCCAACTCCGATCGCCCGCGTCCGCGTTCGGGCTGGAGAGAGCCTCAGGCAATCGTGTGGCACCCACTATTACGAGGTGGGAGCATCCCTCTCCGCGGACCGGTGGCGACCTCGTTCGCCGCCGTCAGCCTATCGCAGCCCACCCTCCGGATCGCACCGGGTGGCGAACTGGTATCCGACTAAGCGCGCCACATGTCGGACCCGAGCCAAATCGAAACAGGACCCAGCCCGGCACGGACTCAATCACCCGCACGTCCGCCCAAACCCAGGTTCGTCCGACTACCGGTTCTGGCTCAACGCGGCAGCCGGCGTATCGCAGCTCCACCGCCGTTCGCTGAGGGATCGGACAGCGGACGCTGAAGCGGCTCGTGTGGCCATGATTGCCGTCAACGCGTCCGATGACCTCGTCGCCGAGCCAGCGAGGCCTCCCGAGGCGCGTAGGAATCGAACGCTGAACGGACACCGGAGACGGCCCGCGCCGCGCCGGAGCAGAGCCCTGGTCATGGCTGCTCGGCAGTCGTTCGGTCGCGTTGTTGCGCGATCCGGTGGACGCACAGCGGACGGTCACATCCTTACCTGGAAGCGTGACTATCGCTGCGGGCGAGGGTCAGGCGACCTCCCGGGGCTGTGATCTCCGCCACGCCGCCGCAGCCTAGCTCTAAGAGTCGTTGTCAGCTCGGGCGACAGCTACGACGGCCTCCTCGTGGACCAAGCCGTTGCTGACCAGGGCGTGCCCGCTGACAAACGAGTCTCGTCCATCGAGATCGGTGAACCGTCGCCAGCCTCTTCGACGATCAGCTTGACCGTAGCGTAGTCCCAGGGGCCTCCACCGGCGCCGGCCGCCACATCGCCCTCACCTCCAGCCACAGCGAGGTAGCTGTGCCCGTCGGGCGCCGCACGCGGGCGGCTCTGCGGGCGATCTTCGACAGCGGCCGATCCTCGATACCGTGACGCGGCGTCTCCCACCAGTCGTCGTTTACTGTCGCCTCGGCCAGCGTTTCGGTGATGGAGACCGCCAAGCGCTCGCCGTCGCGGAACGCTCTCGCTCCCCGCACCGTCCACCAACGCGCGCCCAGCGCTGGCGCGCTCGCAACCCCGACCATCACCTCCGAGCATCGGGCAAGAGCGATGAGCGTATACCACCGCGGATCTCCGGCTGTGAATCGGCCCGTCCCGTCGATCGGATCGAGATACCAGCACCAGTCGGAGCTGCCTCGTGAGCCCTGCTCCTCTCCCACGACTTCGCGGTCTGGTCGAACGCTGGCGAGGCGCGCGCGCGGACGGCACGCTCGATTTCGATGTCGGCGTCGGTGACCGGGCTTCCGTCGGACTTGGTAGCGACCTCAAGGTCAGCGGCGCCGAAGCGCGCCATCGCCAGATCGTCAGTGATGTCGGCCAGCTCGAGCGCGAGACTGAGCTCCGCGAGCTTGTCGGCAAGCGCCGCATCCCGGTTGTTTTGTGTGCGATCGAGGCGTCGATCGCCTCGCGGTACGCCTGCGGCAGCCGCAGGTCGCCGAGCTGATCGACCGCCACGAAGCGGACCATCTGATGCTCGTCGCTGCAGACCGGCACCGACCCATCCTGAACTACACACCCAAAAGCCACGATGTGCACCCAGCGTCCGGGCTCGACCTCAACGGACCCAGAGGCATCGACGGCGTCGAGAATCCCGATTTCTAATCCGGTCTCCTCGGAGAACTCACGCGCCAGACAATCCTCGAACCGCTCGCCCGGCTCGGGTCGGCCACCCGGAAGTTCCCACTCATCCCGCCAGTTGCGACAGAGCAGAACCTCCCCTGCACCGCTGAGGCACACCCCCTTCACAGTCAGCGCGGCTGAGCCGGCAGACACCGCGTTGTTAATAGCACGGCACCGCCTCCAAGGACGGCCCATACGGTCACGCAACTAGACAGGGACGTGATCTACCGCAACGCGAGAATGCGCTCGCCATGTGCGTTGACCGATGGGTGAGCGGACTCCTCTCCGCCCCGGAGTACGCGCGGAGGCGCCGCATCGGGAGTCGCATCTGCGGGAGGTTCACCGAACGGCTGCGCGTGGGGGTATCGTGGCGGCATGCGCCGTCGCTTGGCCCTCGTCGCTCTCGTGCTCATCACCGCATGCTCCTTTGCGAGTTATGCGCTCGCGACCTTGGGCTCCGCGCCAAAATCGTCCCTTCTCCCCTCCGGGTGGACGGCCTACGCGCCTCTTCGGACGACACTCCAGAGCCCGGGCAAGCCCCGTCCGGTTTCGCGCCGCTTACTCCGCTATATGAACGCCCACCACTTCGGCTTCCGTACGGCCAGCACGCACACGACCACGGCGATCACCCGACGAACGGCGATCAACGACGCTCTGCGCGACGGGCAATGGCACCCCGCCTCGGCAACCGGAACCACACTGGTCCGGATCGCGCATCGCGTCCACAAAGTCTCAGCCGGCTATCTCGCGTGGCTGGTGAGCGTCAGGCCAAAGGCCCCCGTGTTTGACAGCGCGAACGCCCCGGCGGCCAACTACGTCGTCGTGGTGATCAGCGCGCAGGACGGGCGTTTGCTCGGCGACACCGCAGGTTACGCGCCCGTGCTCGACGGGGGCTCAGGCCCGAGCTGGGCCGAGGGAGAATGGACGGGCGGTCGGCCCTGACTGGCGCTCCGGGGCACGCGGCGTACGCGTCAGAGCTCGATCGCAGCCTTACGTCAACCAGGACACCCACTCCAGTCGCCCAGCTGGCACCTAGAACGCCGGCGCGAGCAACTGCCATCGCGATACCCACGCTGTCTCAATCGGGATTGCCCACCGCACGTCGGTGGGTGCTTCGCAGCAATCGCGGGCGTGCTCGGGTGCTGTCTCAATCGTGGAACGTCAACCGAACGTCGGCCTGTGGACGCGCGAACGATTCGGCGATCCGATGGCTTGGCGAGCTACGGTTTCGCGATGTGAGGGTTCGTCCGAAGCTCGATCACTGCGTGATCCACGTCTCTGATTGGAACCGTTCAAACGCCTTCTACCGCGATGTGCTCGGAGCCGATCTGATCGACCGCGGCCATGGCACCTGGGCCTACCGCTTCGGCACACAGCAGCTCAATGTCCACGGACCCGGGGTGCGTGCGTACCCGCTGGCGCGGATACCGGTAGCGCCCGGCAACAGCGACCTATGCTTCGAGTGGGACGACTCGATCGAGACCGCTGTCTCGCACTTGCACGAGTGCGGCGTCGAGATCGAAGAAGGGCCGGTCCCTCGCAGCGGCGCCAAGGGAAGCGGTGTCAGCGTTTACTTCCGCGATCCCGACGGCAGCCTCCTCGAGTTCATCACCTACGTCTCATAGCCCGAACCGCGATTGCGACGGCGGCACCGCCGGGCTTAGCGGCCGCACGCGTCCGCTGTCCCGATTGCTCAAAGGCGGCAGCCAGTCACGCTGGCGCGTCTCAAGCGGCGGATCCGCGGTCAGGCCCCGTTTGCCGATTCGGCCGACGCATCAGGTCCGAGGCGCTGGAGCGCGGCGCGTATACGGGCTTCTCCGCCGGTCAGCTCGGGCAGGACAGGCAGCAGTCGCTCAACCCGCGAGAGCGTGATCAGGAGATCTCCAATCGTCGTCTCCGTCCGGCCGTCCTCGAGCGCTCGAGCCGCCGCGCCGATCAATACCCCGGTCATCAGGTCGTTCGGGCGCACGTCGAACCCGTGAAACGGGTCCGTCGACGGCCCGGCCTCGGCGCCGCGAGCGCGTCGCCATCGCGTTGGCGCACGCGGCCGAGGTCTTGGGTTAGATGGGGTGAAGCCGGCCACCTGTTGAATCGTTCGGTCGTGGATCGTCGTCGCGTCCAGGCCGAAGTCGCGCAGGATGTTCATCCCGGCGCCCTCCTCGATCGTGGTGAGAGCAAGCAGGATGTGCTCTGTCCCCGACATATTTGTGGTTGCGGACGGCCGCTTCGTCGCTAGCCTGCTGGAGGATCTCCTTGGCCCGCGGGGTGAACGGTATGAATCCTTCGACCGGCTCCTCGCCGGAAGCGACGTATCGCGTGACCGCGAGGCGCGCCTTCTCCAGCGACACGTTCAAGGACTCGAGCGTATGGGCGGCCACGCCGTCCTGTTCGCGCAGGAGTCCGAGCAACAGCGCCTCGGAGCCGATGTGGCTGTGCCGCAGCGTGCGCGCCTCCTCCTCGGCGAACACCACGACTTGGCGAGCATGCTCCGTGAACCGATCAAACACCCCTACAACATCCCACCGCGGCGATCCGCCACCGCGGTCCGCAGAGCTTGCCGACGGTCAAGCGCCGGCAGACGCCTCGGGAGGGTCGATCGCGCCGTCACGGCGCGTGATCCCCTCTCGGGTCTTCTGCTCATCGATCCCGAGTTCGGACGCGAGCCGGATAGCGGTCGCCTCGCGCGTCAACGCGAGCCACACATCATCGATCTCGATCTCGATCTCGGTTCGAGTGTCATCCAGTGCGGGCGACGCCGCCGCCATCAACAACCGGCGAAGCGGTACCGAAGGAACGACCTGGACTCCACCGATCGAACGCGCGACCGGCTCGACCACCGGGACCGGGACGCCGCGATCCGCAGGGATCAAACCGGCGGGCAGCGCCTCGATGACCGCCCCGCGGATCGCTTCCGGATAGAGATCCCATCCCTCACGCAGGATCCGCATCGCGACGCTCTCCCCCACTTGAGCGATCCCAAGCAGGAGATGCTCGACACAAGCGCCAACACACGGGTGACGGCGAGGGCGTGACTGCTTGAGGCGTAGATGGGTTTCGCTACCGGCGCGCTACGCGGCCGGCCGTTGCCGGCCGAGGGCTACGATTGCTTCTTCCCCGCCGTGGAGGAGCTCAGGCGCCGGATCGAGCCCGTTTGGCCAGACGATCGTCCGAGCGTCATCGTCGACTCGGACCTGCTGGAAGTAGTCGAGGTTCTTCAGCGGCTCGCCGAGCGTTCCATGCAGCAGGAAGGAGCAGTCGACGACGCGTACGACCCCGTCGTTGAACTCGATCTCGAGCCTGTAGCCGTCAAGTGGCTTGACTGCTGTGACTTTGAGCATCGCGTCGATGTTACGGAAGCGGTTCGATCTCGACCAGCGGTTCCAGCGCCTGCGCCAGATCCCAGTTCATCGCCAGCTCGTCGCGATGAAGCCTCGCCCATTCGCGCACCAGGCGCAGCGCCCGCGTCGGGAGCGAACCATTCAACACCTCCAGTGTCGTCACGTCGATCTGCGCGAAGTGCTCTCCGTATTGGCATGGAAGTGCGGCGGCGGATGGTCGGGCCGGTACATGTAGATCACGATTCCGTAGAACGCCGACAGACGCGGCATAGCGCCATTGTCGACGGCGACCCGGCGCCCGTGACTAACCCGTGACTATTTCGACGTTTCGACGGGGCTCCCGGCCCGGAAGTGGGAAGCTCGCCGCTCATGCAAGCGCCCGGTTCATGGGCGCCTCCGTGGGCCAGGCCGATCGATTGGAGGACATCATGTCCGAGCGAGAATTGGTGGATATCACCGGCCGTCTGCGATCGCCTGCTGCGACGCCTGGTCACTGGACGGGATGCGCGCCGCCGAACAAAGGGCAGCGCTACCCGGCCGATCCGCCGACGGTCGAGGAGATCATCCTCGTCATCCGCCAAGCCGGACCAGGCCCGTATGCAGACCGGACTCGTGGGCTGATCGCGATCCTGTGGCGCGCTGGATTGCGGATCGGCGAGGCGCTCGCGCTGACCGAGACCGATCAGGACCCGAAGACCGGGTCGGTGCTGGTCCGCGCCGGCAAAGCCGGGAAGCGAAGGATGGTCGGGATGGACGACTGGGCATGGGAGCACGTCGGGCGCTGGACCAAGCGGCGGATCCAGCTGCCCTGTCGGTCCGCTGTTCTGCATCCTCGCCGGCCCGACCCGCGGGCATGTCTGGTCAGCGACGGCCGCGCGCGGCGAGCTTCGCCGGCTCGCCGCCCAGGCTAGGGTGCGCAGGCAATTCGCGCCGCACCAGCTCCGGCACGCTCATGCGATCGAGATGGCGCACGAAGGGATCCCGTTGCCGATTATCCGGAGGCAGCTCGGGCACAGCCCACCTCGGGATCACCTCGATTTACCTCCAAGGAATCGACACGCGCGAGATCGTCGACACGGTTCACTACCGCCGACCGCCGGTGATCCCAGCGAGCGCCGGTCTGCGGCCATAACGATGCGTTCCCCGTGACCGGCGCATCACGGGCACGCCCCATCAAGTCAACGCCAGCGACACCGGCGGCCGCTACCCATGCTGTCCGATACCGGCAGCGAGCGCGCCGGCGCTGGCGCTGCCTCTCTATTGCTTGCAACGTTCGGTCGCCTGGCTTGCACTGGGCCCGTCGAGCTCCCCTTTTGGAGTGCTCGCGTTTCGTTGCACGCCTTCCGCGCATTGGGGGTCTGAGCTCAGCGCGAGCGACGTGCTCGTCGTCAATACGAAGCAGGGCTGCAGCGACGCCTGCAATCCCGCGGAGCACGGTCATGATCGCGATCGAGAGACTGCTCCCTTACGCCCGTATAGCGGTCACAGCAAATGGCCCTGCCGCCGGGCCGCGAACCGCGGCCGGAATCGGGCGAAGCATGGAGCCGCTCTGCACGGACGACAGCCATCCCTTCACGGCCGCACGTCGGGATCGGCCATCAGATCGCTTAGCTCATCAAGCCGCCGCTGGCCGAGAACTTCGAGTCGGACCTCCTTGACGCTACGTCGATCGTCCCACGACTGCTATGAGCTGGCCGGACCGGCGTAGGCGACCGGACTCAGATCACCCGCGCTGTTAATGGCCCGCACCCCGAACAGGGTGGCGTCCCTGTTCAGGCCGACGACCATGTAGTCGGTGACGTTGCCGACCTTGATCGCGTGCGTCCACAGCGAGTCGGTCGAATCCCGCCAGACCACCTCGTACCCGACGACGTCGGACTCCGGGTTGGCGTTCCATCGCAGGTCGATGCTGTTCGACAAGGGAGAGACGACCGCCCGGGCGTTGACGGGAGCCTCGGGCCAGGATTTCGGCTGGTGAGAGGATCTTGGCCCTGGCGCCCGCGAGCTCGATCGCGAGCGGCAGGCGGTCGAGCCGCTCGCAGATCTCTCGGGCGAGTTCGACCTCGATGCTCAGGAGGGGCGTGACAGCCCGCACGCGGCTGATGAACAGCTCGATCGCGTCTTCACGTTCGAGCACGGGCACCTCGTATTGTTGCTCGCCCGCGAGGTGAAGTGGTTCTCGACTGGTTGTCAACAGCGCCAGACCAGGACAACTTGCGAGTAGCTCGGCCAGCACCGCGGCGCCTGTCGCGAGCTGCTCGAGGTTGTCGAGCACGAGTAACCGCTCGTGGTCTCGCAGCCAGCTCTTTAGACATTGAGCAGCGGTCAGGCCGGGCTGTTCGGCCACCTCCAGCGCCTCGCAGATTGTCGGGGCGATCAGCTCCGGATCGGCGACGTCAGCTAAGCCCACAAACCATGCTCCGTCGCCGTGATCCGCTGCGCACGCCTCCGCGGCTTGGAGCGCGAGCCGCGTCTTGCCGCTCCCGCCCACGCCGGTCAACGTCAGTAAACGCGTGCCAGCGTTGCGGAGGAGCGCGGTGATTTCGGCGAGCTCGCGAGCGCGGCCGAGGAACGGCGTGGCCGGCACCGGGAGGTTTCCCGCCGGCACTGATGCGGCGTGCGCCGCCGGGTGAAGCGTCGGGTCGTGGCGGAGGATCGAGCGCTCGAGCCCCTGTAGTGACTCGCTTGGCTCGAGGCCGAGCTCGTCGCGTAGCAGATGACTCGCCTCTCGATATGCAGTAAGCGCGTCGGCCTGCCGGCCCGAACGATACAGCGCGACCATCAGCTGGCCGCGCAGGCGCTCACGCAGCGGGTGCTCGCCCACCAGCGCCTCGAGCTCGCCAACCAGTCCAGCGTGCTCACCGAGAGCGAGGTCGGCGTCGATGCGATCCTCCAGCGCCGCCACGCGCGCCTCCTCGAGTCGCGCGATCTCACGCTGCGCGAACGGCTCATAAGCGAAGTCCGCTAGCGGCGGTCCTCGCCACAGCCCCAGCGCTTCACGCAATGCTTCGGCCGCGCCCTGAGCGTCGCTCGCGGACAGCGCGCGGCGACCGTCGGCGACCAGCGCCCGGAAACACTCCACATCGACATCAGCCGCCTCGGCCTGGAGCACGTACCCGCCGCCGCGGGTGACCAGCAGCCCGCCGCCGAGCGCCTTGCGGAGGTTCGACACGTACACCTGCACGGTCTTGTCTGCGGTCGCCGGCGCGCGCTCGCCCCACAGCTCGTCGATCAGCCGCTGGCTCGAGACGACCTCGCCCGCGTGCAGCAGCAGGACCGCCAACACCGCCCGCTGCTTGCGGCCCCCCAGCGCAAGCTCGCGACCCTGATCGTCAGCCACCTCAAACGGCCCGAGGATCCCAAAGCGCATCGCTCACCAAGCCCCAGCCGCAGCCGGTCGAGCGAGCCTACCACCAAGCTCGCCACCACCCACGCCGCCCGGTTCTTTACCGACTTCCAGCCGATCCTAAACCGCCGCCGGTCACAGTGCCCCTACCGAGCTCGGGGCACCCATCTAACCGCCGGGCCGCGCCGCGGCCCACCACCAACCAGGAGCAGACCATGTCAACACCACAAACCATCACGCGCCCCACCCCCCGATCCCGAATCCGACCCGGGACGGTACTGACCGCGCTCGGCGCGCTCGTCGCGATCGCCGTCACCATCGCGATCCTCGCGCTGACCGGCACCCACCACACCACCATCACGAGTCCGGCGACAACCTCCCAAGCCGCCGCCAGCGCCACCCCGCACACCCACTACCTCGGGCCGCAGCAACAGCAGGCCCCAACCACCACCCACGGCGCCGCCACCGCCGCTGCGCACTACAGCTGCCTAGGAGCGGCCCAACGCTGCCTCCGGTAGCGGCCGGATGGGTCCAGGAGGGCCCCGCACCCGCGGGGCCCTCCCACCGATCGGCGCCCTAGACCCCGCTACTCAGCCCCACGATCGACGAGCGCGACGACGACCGTCAACACGGACAAGGAGCAATGAGCCCAATACCAAGGCTCATGCTCGAGCATGAAGCACCCGCCGAGCGGCGGGGAACCCGCGCGGACACCAATGCAAGTGCCAAACCAATCTCAAGGTCCTGGACCCGCTTTGGTGTCGCGACGCTCCTCCTGCTCTTGCCGACGCCACGACTGCCCCAGCCGGCCGAAGGCGGCAGCGGCGGGCGAGACTGCCGCGTGAGCGACGATGCAAAAGCCGGCGTGACCTAGCCACATCAAGCTCTTGGTGTTCGGATCGACGCGACCGAAGGAGACGATGGGCGCGCGCCGGGCGCGCTGTACGCGGTTAAGGATCGTCAGATCCTGGTGCATGTAAAGGTCATCGCGTTCGATGGGGCCTTCCCTTCAGTGCCCTTAGACGCGGCGTCCGGTGGCGGCGTGAGGTACAGGTGTGGCCATCTCGCCGGTCGCCGTGCTCGTGCTCATCCACTCGCGCGGCGTCGGAATCCGGAAGGATGGCGCCGTCTCGGCGCCCTATTGGCTCCGGTCTGCCTCAGGCCGAAGGCTGGAAGTTTCCCCTTCTTCGCTGTCGGTCGGTTCGGGTGGATCAGAGCGGCCAGGGCCTGGTGTGCGACGGTCGTCGATGAGCGATGTGAGGGAGGCAATGACACCCGTGCCTCGACCGCCGACGAGTTCCCATGCCCGCGCGATCCCGATGATCAGCGATAAGACCAAGACGTCACTGATTAGGTCCAGTGGGCCCGTGCGAGGATGAACGAGGAGATCGATACCCGCACCGAGCTGCACAGCGAAGATCACCAGCAGCCACGCGGTCAACGGAAGGTGCCGCCCTCGCCAGCGTCCTGTCGAATGGCTAGCAACAAGAGATCGCGTCGCCGCGACGCTAAAGAACACGCCGATCACGCCGACCACCACCGCCGGATACCCCACATGGGTTCCCGGCACGAGGCTGAACAGCGAGACGGCCAAGGCATTACCAAACGCCAGGAGCGCCGCGGAAGCCCGGACTTGTTGTACAACGTCTGGGAGGGAGTTTGGGGTGCGGCGCTCCGCAACCGTGATGATGACGAACAAGAGGCCCGTAAGCGAAGCGGCCGAGGTCGCGATTGCCGCGAACAGATCCCGGTAGGCCCCAGTCAGCACAACGCTGCACGGTAGTCGAAAGCTCGCCTGGCTCGCCGGGCGAACTGCGCAAGAACTCGATGTCGTCCGGCAAACTCATCTACCGAAGGCTCGCCCTCGCGTTGTCTGACTCGAAGCAAGAGCCGGGCGTCCCGGCGTGAGCCGCATCGAACGCTCACCGTGCAAATTGTAGGCGACGAGTCCCAGGATCCCGGGAGCTCGTCAAACACGGTGGTCATGCGGTCTCCGATTTGCGGGTCGAGCTAGGCTCGGTAAGGGTGCTCGTCGGTGCGCCGAGTCGAGTCATGTACCTCAGCGCGAGCGGCTTGTCTGTCGAGTTTGCTGCGGCCTGTGGTGTGGCCCGTGGCGGCGGAAGGCCCCTGGTGACGTCGATGTGTTAGGGGACCGTGGGTGTGGGCGATAATTCCTAGTCCCGCGCTCGGAATGTGGTACGGTCGTGGGTGCGCTCAGTGAGCCCAGCTCTTCTCGCTTTCCGGGCGACGTTTTCGGTCAGAACAGCCGAGAGAGGCGGTTAGCTATAGCTACTGCACCGAGGGTGCTTGCTTTGCTATCGAGCCAGCGCCCTGGAGTATCGGGTCTCTGAGGAGAAGGCGCTAGCGGACTGCGAGGCCCGCGTCGTCTCACTCACATATCTGAGTATCGGGTTATCCGGCGCTCCCTAGCCAACGGCCAGGACTCCGGCGCGTCCTAGCCAACGGCTTAGGACTCCCAAACCAAATCACAGAGAATCCATGGCAGTAACAGCTAGCCACGGTTTCTCCTGCAAGCAACAAACACAACGCCAGGAGGCCGCCATGAGCGCCACCGAAGCACCAAGCGCCAGCCGTGAGGCCAACGTTGGGCAGGTCGACATGCATCTCGAGATCGACATCATCCCGGTGTCAGACATCGACCGATCCAAGAACTTCTATGAACGGTTGGGTTGGAGGCTCGACGACGACGTCGCCCCTCTAGAAGGGCTCCGAATTGTCCAGTTCACACCGCCAGGCTCCGGGTGCTCGATCACGTTCGGCAAGGGCCTCACTACGGCCGCGCCCGGCTCGGCCGAGGCTGGGCTGGTCGTCTCCGACATCGAAGCGGCTCACGATGAACTCGTCGGGCGCGGCATCCAGACAACTGACGTGTGGCACGGCCCGCCGTTCCCGCTCGAGGCACGGCAACCCGGCCCCGACCCCGACCGCACCAGCTACGCGTCGTTCTGCTCCTTCGACGATCCCGATGGCAACACGTGGCTAGCCCAGGAGGTCACAACGCGGCTCCCCGGCCGAATCGACGAGGCCGGCACGGTATTCGCATCCACGGCGGACCTGGCGGGCGCACTTCGGCGTGCCGAGGCCGCCCACGCCGAGCACGAGAAGCGCACGGGGCATGACGAGGACTGGCCCACCTGGTACGCCTCATACGTCGAGGCCGAGCAGGCCGGGACCGACCTGCCGACGTGACCGATTCGCGCCGACGTATCGCGCGTGCGGCGGCCCGGGCCACGTGCCCAGAGGCAGCGGTTCCTCAGTGAGTGTCCGCTAAACCGACCGTCAGCGCGGGAGCCGCAGCTGCGGCTCCCGCGCTGAGCCGCTAGCCGACGGTGCCGTTGAGGGTGCTCCTCACAACGCGGCTCCGGCGCCCGGGCACCGACCGACCAAGCGGCAAAGCGCCGTTCGGCCAGCGCGTGACCAAGCGGCCTACCGCTGCGTACGACGTCGACGGCGTGGACCACGCAATGTGCTCATCACGCGGATGCGATTGGACGCCGAACGACCTGCTTCGACTAAACCACGCGTATCTCGAACACACGAGCGACTCACGTGCAATGCGCGGATAGGGCGTCTCAGCCGTTGCCCTCGGCGGCGATGACGCCACGAACCCCGGTCCGAGCCCTGAGTTCCGCGCGCAAAGCGGGCCCGACGACCCAGCGGTTCTGCGGGCGACCCCGTGCGTGGCAAAACGGTCGTCTACACGACCGTCGGGCGGGCTACATAGATTCGTCGTGCCGACTTGCTTGATGTCCAGATCGTCGAACGCTGCTTCGCGGGCCGGGGGCGGCTTGCCGCTGGGGTTGGGGGGAGGTTTGGTCTGAGGACGTCACCGAGCGAATCGTTTCGCGTAGCCATCGTTGAGCGGGATCGTCGTTCAGTCGTGGATGCCAAGCCATCGAGAAGCTGATTGGGCTGATCTCCGCTGGCGCCGGAATGACGGATAGCGGCGTCGGGATCGTGAGAGCGTCGAGGAGCCGGTTTGGCAGCGTCGCGATGAGGTTGGTCTGTTGAACGACGGCTGCCGCAAGCGCGGTATAGGGGACTGTGACGTTCGCGCGTCGCGGCCGGCCAAGTGCCCCGAGGCGGATGTCGACGGCGCCCTGGCGTTCCTCAGCGATGTTGATGATCACGTGGTCGCAGTCAAGGTAGGCGTCCAGTGTCGGCTTGGCGGCCCTTGCGAGTGGATGCTGGGCGGAGAGCAGGCACGAAAAGCTGTCCTCAAATAGCGGCTCTGACCGCAACGGAGGCGGCGCGGCCCCGAAGGTGAAAACGATGTCCAACGCTCCGCGTTCGGCGTCGAGGTAGACGGTGTCGCTCCAGCCGTCGAAGCGAAACGTCGAGCCGGGGGATTGTGCGAGCGCTTGGCGAACCAGGGGCGGAGCGATCACCGACAGCAGAAAGTCGGTGCTGGCCAGTCGAAACGTGTGCCCGGCGTTACGAGGGTCGAATGGCTCGATTGAGAAGAGACTCTGTAGGCGGGGCAAGGTCTCGGCCAACTCACGCTGGAGCCGTTCGGCGCGGGGTGTTAGTTGGTACGCGCCAGCGCTGCGGACGAGCAGCTCGTCGTCAAACACGGCTCGCAGTTCACGTAACGCGCGGCTCATCGAGGGTTGGCTCATGTGCTGGCTCTCGGCGGCGCGTGAGACATGGCGCTCCGTTAGGAGAGCTGCGAGTGGCCCGAGCAGGTTCAGATCTACGCCTTCAATATTCATTCTGCGCATAGTAAGTATGGCAAGGATCGCGTTGACGCATGCCTCGGGTCCGAGCACCATGGTCGCACCCAAGCTGAAGGAGACGGCCATGACCCAGCCGCAAAAAGACGCACTCGAGGAGATGATCCGCAAGGCCCCGCTCGACATCGGAGGCGACGTGATCGAGCAGCGCACGAACTTCGAGAAGATGCTGAGCGCGCGACCGCTTGCCGACGACGTAAGCACCAGCCTCGGAGAGCTCGGCGGCGTTCCCGTCCTGAACATCGAGACCGGCGAGGCGAGCCACGACGCGGTCATGCTGTGGTTTCACGGAGGCTGGTACGGGATCGGCTCGCCAAGAACATCCGCAGGATTGAGCAGCGACCTCGCCCGTCGAGTCGACGCGAAGGTCATCTCCGTCGACTACCGCCTCGCCCCGGAGCACCCCTACCCAGCGGCACTGCAGGACGCGAGCGCTGCTTACCGCGGTCTCCTGGGCAGCGGCGTGGACCCCCGGTCGATCGCGATCGTCGGCGAATCGTCCGGCGGTGGTCTGGCCGTAGCGCTGCTCGCGTCGCTTGGCGAGGGCGGACTTGCGCAGCCGGCCTGCGCCGTTCTGCTCTCACCGTGGGTCGACCTCACCCTCAGTGGCGAGACGATGATCTCGATGGTCGGAATCGACCCCGTGTTCACTCGCGAGAAGGTGAGCGTTCGAGCGGCCGAGTACGTCGCCTCCGCCGATCCCGGCGACCCCTCGATCAGCCCGATCTTCGCCGACCTCCACGGTCTAGCGCCGATTCTGATCCAGGCCGGATCACACGAGATCCTGCTCGACGACTCGATCCGACTGGCCCGGCGTGCCGCCATCGACGACGTCGACATAACACTCGACGTGACACCCGGGGTCCCGCACGGCTTCCAGGCGTTCGCGGCGATCCTCGACGAGGGCGACGCCGCCCTGGCACGAGCTGCCGCCTTCCTTGATCAGCACCTGAGCTGGGCCGAGGGCACCGTCTGATGATCGTCCCCCACGTCTTCCAAGCATTCACGGGCGTGCTGAACGAGGCTGATCAGGCGTTGGACCACGCCGTACTGTTCATTAGTCAGCACATCGGCAAATGAGGATCCTCGTCACATGTCCAACATCGATCCCCTGCTCCCCCGCAACGCCGCTTTTGCCGCCAGCGACGCGCGACACAACACGCCCCGGCTCCCGTTTCTCCCTCACAAGGGGCTGTACGTGATCACGTGCATCGACCCCAGGACCGATCCGGCGGACTTTCTCGGGCTCGAGTTCGGTGAGGCGATCGTCGCCCGCACGGTCGGTGGCCGGGTGACACCCGCGGTCATCCAAGACCTTTCCTACATCGGCTACCTGGTCGACACCAAGGCGTCCGAGGGCCCATACTTCGAGGCCGCCATCATCCACCACACCGACTGCGGCAGCGGACTGCTCGCAGACGAGGAACTCCGCCACGGATTCGTACAGCGCACGGGCTACGACGAGGAGATGCTGGCCGAGCTTCCAGTGCTCGACCCACCCGCGACGCTTCGCACCGACGTTGACCGCCTTCGATCGGATCCGCGCATCTCACCGCGTATCACCGTGTCCGGCCACGTCTACGACGTCCACACCGGCCTGATCACGACGACCGTCGAGCCAGTGTCACCGACGGCGTCGGCCGCCCTAGCGAGATGAGCGGCGCACCCAGGATGTCGATCGCATCCCGTGGCAACCACTTCGGCGTCGGCTGGGTCTCGGAGCCCCCGACCCGGGACCGCTGACGGGCAGTCTGCGCGTGCACGTCCCCAGCGCGATCGATCACCGCACCGGTGTGTGCAATACCACTGCACCAAAGGCAAAAGTTCAGGAGAACAAGGCAATGACCGCAACGACGCCCGCATCCTCAGCCCTCGTTTGTCCATTCACCGTCGCGATCGCGGACTCCGAGATTGACGACCTAAAACAGCGACTCGCCAGAACTCGATGGCCGAATCCGGAAACCGTCCCCGACTGGTCGCAAGGTGTCCGCTTAGAGAATGCGAAATCGCTAATCAACTACTGGGAGCGAGAGTACGACTGGCGCCGATTCGAGTCGGAGCTCAATCGTTTCCCACAGTTCCTGACCGCGATCGATGGGCTCGATATTCACTTCATCCACGTCAAGGCCAAGAATCCGATTGCGATGCCCCTCATTTTGACGCACGGATGGCCAGGCTCGATCGTCGAGTTCCTGAAACTCATTGGCCCACTAACTGACCCGGTGGCGTTCGGAGGAAACGTCGAAGATTCATTTGACGTCGTCGTCCCGTCGCTGCCCGGATTCGGGTTTTCCCAAAAGCCGACCGAGACGGGGTGGACAGTTCCACGTATCGCAAGCGCCTGGGTGGAACTCATGAAGCGTCTTGGCTACAAGAATTGGGCTGCTCAAGGCGGTGATTGGGGTGCCGTCGTAACCTCCGCCCTTGGGGCTATGCGACCTGAGGGTCTTCTCGGGATTCACTTGAACACTCAATACGCATTTCCCGCACAGATACCCGACACGCTGTCGCCCGACGAGCGCCACGCCGTGGACACCCTCGCCCTCTACACCGGCGATCTCGGTGGATCAAACCACCTTCAGCGCACGAAGCCAGAGACCGTCGGATTTGCTCTGGCGGACTCTCCGGCCGGCCAAGCAGCCTGGATCTACGAAAAGTTCCAGTCCAAAACGGACAACCACGGGCTCGCCGAGGACGCGCTCAGCACCGATGACATGCTGGACGCAATCTTGCTCTACTGGTACACAAACAGTGCCGCGTCGTCCGGCCGCATCTACTGGGAGAACAAATCGGGCAGCCTAGCTGGTCCAAAGCTCACATTGCCGGTCGCCGTGACCGTGTTCCCACGCGACATCCCACGCCTGCCACGAAGCTGGATCGAAGACACCTACAGCAACTTGATTCACTACGGCGAGGCCAACAAGGGCGGACACTTCGCAGCCTTCGAGCAACCCGAGATCCTGATCAGCGAAATTCGCACCGGCCTAAGGAGCCTCCGCTCGTACCACGGACGCCGATCGTGCCTCGGTAATCGACGCTAGCGACACGCAAGCGACGTTCGCGGCCTTCGCGCGAGGGCCGCGCGGTCCGCCATGCTCGATCCTGGCGATGCACGACGCCTCTGGAACCTGACCGAGCAGCTACTCGCCTGACAGTCGCGGCCGCGCCGGCCCGAACCGCCACCTCGTCGTGATCTCGAGCCGCGCAGCCCCTGGCCGGGCTGCCGCTTCGTCGCCCACGCGGCACTCTCAGCGAGACTGCTGCTCTTGGCGCCATCCGGCAGCGATCCCGGTCTGAACCATGCCTGCGCCGTCGCGAAAGCAGGGCTGCACGCGCAACGTCCCGCCCTGCTCATCGCCACAAGCGCGCATCTCGCCGGGCCCATCGAGTGCGGCACGGCCGTCAAATCCGGCTCGCCCAACGAGCTCGGCGCTAACCGCTCCCGCCGAAGCCGCAAGCACCTGGGCGACGACTCGGCGCCGGCGCCCGCGTTACCGAGCCTGCTGCGAAGCGGTCACCAGACCGCGGTGACCCGTTTAGGCGTCGAGCGGTAGCGGGCTACGCTGGACGACGCCGTCGACGCCACGCTCCGCCCCGGGGCGTGACCCAAAGTGTCCGATCTCAGCAGCGTGAGACAGCCACGCTGCCCCCCGGTTCGTGGCCGCTTCGATCAACCGGCGGCACCGTATTCACGGTCGCCCTCGCCAGGCGGGCGAGCGCCGAGTGCTTGCAACTGTCGCCTCTCCGGCTAGCGCCCCGATGGCTCGCGGCGGTCCTTGTCGGTCCTGGGCAGGCGGATCGGGTCGCGAGCGGCGTGCTCAGTTTCCGCGCAACTCAGGCCTTCGCGGGAGCTACCGTGGGATACCGCACGTTCGCGAATGCAGGGCTTCGGCACCGCCGGGCGCGCTGCCCTTCGCACCGTCGGCGCCGGCTGGCCGAAAGCGTGAACGCATCTGTCCGAGTCGTCGCCGCGAGGCGCCAGTATCGAGAGTGCGTCGAGGCGATTTCTTTGATGGGGGACCGCCCCTTTCGCAGGTCTGCTCAGCCTCCGCCAAGCTCGCCGCGGGCGAGCGCGCCGACCCACGCTAGCGCGCGGGTCATTCCAAGTTCTGAGGCGCGTCTCCGAGCGTGCGGGAGGCGGTCCTGATCGATCCTGCGCTTGACGTCGCCAAGGATTTCGCCTAGTACTCCCGCGGGCGTGAATGCGAGTTCGTCGTGCGCGAGCTCGCAGACGGCGTACACGTCGGTGGCGTCGTCTATGCGGTCGAGTTGGAGGAGTGCGGCCGCGATCGTGTCTGCTTGCATGGCTTCACCCAAGGGTGTGCTGAGGCCCTCGAGCGCGTGCATCGCGACGCCATACAACCTCAGGGCCTCCGCGGGTCGTCCGGCTTCGAGAGCGAAATCGGCCTGCTTGGTCGCAGCCCAGAACTGACGCCAGGAGCCGGGACGCGCTTGAGCCAAGAGATTCCCCAGGAGCACCTCGGCCTCGTCGCGGGGTCCGACGTGCCAGAGCCCGTCGGCGCGCAACATGCTGATCGACCACCTAAGTTCCTCGTCGCCAGTAATCACTGGCGCGGCGACCGTTTCGGCGCGCTCGACGAGCATCATGCACGCCTTCCCTTCCCTCCGGTGAGTGTGGAGATTCGCGGCGTAGAGCAGGCTGAAGACCTCACCGTCGATGTCGCCAAGAGCGTGCCAGGCATCGGCGGCGCGCAGGCTGTCGGTCGGGTCGACCCCGGCCAGACCCAGGGTGCCGAGCGCCTGCAGGCAGCGTGCGCGGAGGACCGGATCACGCGCCTGCGCCAACGCGAGATTCAGGTGGTCCCGCGCGTATTGAGTCCGCGCGGAGTGGTTCATCCACCATCCGGTGGCGACAGCAAGGCGCGCGTGCCGCGGTGAGTCGTGCTCACGCGTCCAGTCGAGCAGAAATGTGACGTTGCCCGCCTCCGGCGCGAGCAGCACGCGCCCCTCGCCGGCCCGTACGAACCATCTCCGCTCGAACCTCTCACCGAGGGCCGCGATCGCGTCGGCGGCAGTAGCCAAGGTCTCGTTCTCGTCCCCGTCGCGGCGCAGCAGCTCGGTGGCGAAGCTACGAACCGGAGGGCGTAGGGCCAACCTCCCGGTTTCATCGCGCCGTATAAGCCCGACGTCGAGCAGTGCCATCAGCTCTTCGAGGATCTCGCCGAAAGCGGCTTCGGCCAGTTCGACGGTGAAGCCGCCGGGGAACGCGGCAAGCTGCGCGAGCAGCGTCTGTGCGCGGGTATCCAGCAGCCCGACGGTCCATTCGAGTACTGCGCGAAGCCCGCGCTGCCGGGCGGGCAGATGCCGCGCGCCCCGGCCGAGCGCATCGAGTTCGCTCTCAAGGCGGTCAGCTAGGGCGGCTGGGCTCAGCAGGCCGAGCCTCGGGGCCGCCAGCTCAATCGCGAGCGGCAGGCCCTCGAGTTGGTGGCAGAGTCGCACCAGGCCGCTCGTGGTGGTCTCGTCAACGATCAGCGAGACGCCCGCCGCAGCCGTTCTCTCGAGCAGCATCTGGACCGCAGGAACCGCGGCCACCGCGTCAGGATCGGTTTCAGGCCCGGGCAGTTGGAGCGGGTCGAGCCGCAACACGCGCTCGCTGGGGGTGCGCAGCGGCGCCTGGGAAGTGCCGAGTACACGCGTGCGCCCGCCAGCGATGGCGATCCGCTCGATCGCCGGTGCGGAGTCCAGCAGATGCTCGAGGTTGTCGAGCAGCAGCAGCACCGAACGTTCGGCGAGGTAGTCCGTCACCTGATCGAGGTCGGGGGCTCCCTGCGACTCGGGAAGTCCGATCGTCCGTGCGATCGCACCGACAACCTCGCCTGGTCGGACTATCTGCTCGAGCGAAACCAGCCAGACTCCGTCAAACCGCTCCGCGAGCCTGTGCCCAAGTTCGATGGCCAGCCGCGTTTTGCCCGTCCCTCCCGGACCGACCAAGGTCACCAGCCGGTCGCTGTCCGCGCACAGCGCCGCGAGGTCCTCCAGCTCGCGAGCCCGCCCAAAGAAGCCACCCACCGTCGCCGGCAGGTTGCTTCGGACCCGGTCCAGAGCGCGCGGTGGCGAGCCTGCGGTGCGCATCGCACGGATGCCGTCCGCGTCCGCGCGGGCGGCGGACCTCGAGCTCCCGCCCGGCGGTTCTGCGATCAGCGCCGTGTCCTGCGCCAGGATCGCGGCGTGGAGGTCACGCAGCTCGGCCGAAGGCTCGATCCCGAGCGCGTCGACGAGTGTCTCACGAGCGTCCTGGTATGCCGCGAGCGCCTCCGCCTGCCGTCCGGCTCTGTACAGCGCGAGCATCAGGCGGCCGCGAAGCCGCTCTCGGTACGGGTGCGCGCCGATCAGCGGCCGCAGCGACGCGATCGCGTCTCGATCGCGCCCCACCGCGAGTTCGGCGTCGACGCGGAGCTCCTCGGCAGCGAGCCGCCGCTCCTCCAGGCGAGCGATCTCCGCCTGGGCGAATGACTCGTATGCGAGATCGCTGAGCGGGTCCCCACGCCACAGCTCAAGCGCCGCGCAGACCCCATCGCCGGCAGCAGCCGGACGTCCCGCAGCTAGCAGCCGCACGCTCTCGCGCAGGAGCTTCTCGAACTGGTCTGCATCGAGCTCCTCGGGCTCCACCCGCAGACGGTAGCCACCGGGCACCGTCTCCAGACGCTGCGCGCCGTCCCCGCCCAGCGCGTGACGTATGCGTGACACGTACACCTGGAGGGTCTTTGCCGCGCTGCGCGGTGGCTCACCGCCCCACAACTCCTCGATCAGGCGCCCGCTGGGGACACCAGCGTTGGCGTGCAACAGCAGGGCCGCGAGCATCGCCCGCTGCCGGTGGCCGCCGAGCGCGACCGGCTCGTCGTCGTCGCTCACCACCTGCAATGGCCCCAGAATCCCGAAACGCATCCCACGGAAATCGTAGGCGCTCGCGGCGCGGTAAACGGGCTGCAACCGAACTGCTGGCCGCCTGCAACCGGGCGACGGCACAGTCTCGCCACCGGTTACACCATCCCTTGGAGGCATTCTGATGTACAGCCAGCTCAACCACATCATCGCCCGTGAGCACGTCAACGGCCTTCGCCGTGCGGCAGAGCGTCAACGTCTGGTAGCGGAGGCACGCACGGCGCTGATCCCAGCAGACGCGGAGAGACGTTCACGCCGCGCCCGGATCTTGCGGGCTGTCTCCCGTCGCGTCCAGACTGCGTGAGCGCCCGAGGTTCAACTGATCGTGGGGTCCCGGCGAGTGTGCGACGGAACGAAAGTTCCGCCGGCTTCACCGGCCGCCACGTGGCGGATCGCTGTTTCCGCCTTCTGACGTCGAGTTTGTGCGGCGAGGACCAAAGTTGCGCGCCGTGAGGAAAGCGGGTGATTCGCGGATCCGGGCGACGAACCTGCTGTCCGCCACAAGCGCGCATCTCGGCGCTTGGCCCGACTCCGGGCTGCACCGGCGGATCGAGTCGGCCCGACCCGTCGGTGCTAGCCGACTTCGCCCGACCTGCAAGCAGCTGAGCCGAGACTGGGCGTCGGTGCTCGCGCTCCCCGAACTCGGAGCGAAGCGGCCACGGATCCACCGTGACCCGAATAGGCGTGATGCAGCAGCGTCCCCTCCCCGCCGGTCACACGAGTTCCTCGACGCGCTTGTCGTCGGACGGGTCTCTCGCTAGGGCGGAGCGCGCACCAGCTTGCGCGGATACGGGGAGAGTCGTCCGCGCCGCGGCGATCGCGGTCTGCTCCAAACCTGCCATTGGCGAATACGAGGTGCCGCGCAGGCGCGCGGACGAGACATGCTCTGCTGGTCCCGCGAGACTTCTCGAATCGCGGGATGCGGTGGTCCAGAACTGGACTGGTGCCCGCTCGCGCAGGTCGTCCAGAGCAGTACCAGATCGACGGTCCGGTCGACTCCCCCTCGCAGGGACAAAGCAGGGCTCCGGTCTGCTCCTAGGCGATTGGCGAGACCGCTCGATGGGATGGTCTCCGCGCTGCTTGGGCGCCGAGGCGCGCTCGGGACTTCCGCTCGGCGTCGGGAGCGAAATCGAACATCCTTGGGGTCGCGTGTACCGTCCTCGTTCCGAGCGCTGCGGAGAGCGCGGTCTGGATTTAGAGGAGTTCGCCGATCGTGGCCGCCGCGCGCGCCGCGCCGTCAGTCGTGACTGGCCGGTAGTCGACCTCGCGGCCGATCTCGTTGGCGATCGCCGCGGCGATCGTCTCGGCGGACGCGCGGTCGAAGTCCATCCGTATGCCCGCGCGGTAGCGGTTCAGGCGGTGATGGACGTGAAGGTTTTGCTCGAAGTGGTGCTTGAGCGGGAAGTAGATAAACGGCCGGCGGTTGGCGGTGAGTTCCATCGCGGTCGTCAGGCCGCCCTGGACGATCGCGAGGTCGCAAGCGGCCAGGTGCTGGTACAGGTCGTGTACGTAGGCGCGGACCTCGAGCCCGTGATGCATCGGAAGCGAGGCCGGATTGATCCGCGGACCGGCGACGACGATCATCCGGAGCTCGGGGACGAGGCGCTTGGCCTCTGGGAAGCTCGCGATCACTCGCCGCAGAAGATCCGCGCCGACGCCCGAGCCGCCGACGGTCACGATGCAAACCCGCTCGTCGTCGTGGTATCCGAGCTCGGTTCGCAGCGTCTCGCGGTCGGCGAACTGGGCCGGATCGAATCCGGTTATGTAGCCCGCGAAGCTGAAGTGCTGCTCGGTCCAATCGCGGATCGGCGGCAAGTCCGCGCCGAAGTTCTCGGCGACGATGTCGCCTGGGTCGCCGACGAACACCGCCCGGTCGCGCACGCGCGGGTACCGGGCGATCTGCTCGATCATCTCGGCGTTGTAGTCGGCGGTCAGGAATGCCTCGTGTTCGCCGCCGTCTGCCATAGGCAGCCACCCGACGAAGTCCGTCAGCCACACATATGCGGCGCTCTTGAGCTCTGGGTTCTCGTGCAGGTAGTAGTCAAGCTCCCACGCCTCGTCGCCGATCCATAGGTCGTACTGCTCATCCGAGACCAGGTCGTGGAAGACCATGAAGTTAGCCACGAGAATCTCGTCCATCCGCCGCCACGCCTGGAAGCAGTGCAGGTCGTGCTCAGCGGACTCGGACTCGATGTGGCCGGATTCGTTGGCCAGGTGGGCGCTCGCGGGGTGGATCCGCTCGCCTCGCGCCTGGAGCACCTCGGTGACTGGATGCTGCGCCAGCCAGTCGATTTGCAGGTCGGGGTAGAGGTTGCGCAGCTCATCGGCAATCGCGACGTCGCGCTGCGCATGGCCAAGGCCGATCGGTGAGGAGATGTAAAGCGCGCGCCGGCCGCGGGCCTTGGCACGTGTCCAGGCCGAGCTGGGTCGCCGCCGGTCCACGAACTCCCGGATTAGGAGGTTGACCCTCACCGGGTCTCGTGCCAGGGGAATGTGCCCAGAGCCGTGGAGCGTGACCACGTCTCCGCCGGTCGCCCGCGCGAGCGCCTCGCCCTGAACGGGCGGACGGATCAGGTCACGGTCGCCGTGGATCACGAGTGTCGGGCAACGCACCCGCGCGCAGGTCTGTCTGAATAACTCCTCGCGGGGGATTCCGACCCCGAGGATGGTGTCGAGGATCGTCTGCGGTGTCGTCTGAAGCGCCCAGCCGATGCAATCTTCGATCTGCTTGCTCGAATGCGGCTCGTTAAAGCAACGCCCGAAGAAGAACTCCAGGAAGCCGACGTAATCGTGCTCTAAGAGGCCAGCAGCCTCGACCCACTCCGGGTCGGTCTCGAGCGCGTCTTCGAACGGTGAAACGTCGCGCTCAGGATGCTTGGACACAAGCGTGACTCCGGGGCCAACGTAGACGATGCTCTCCACGCGTTCAGCGTGCTCAGCAGCGAGAACGGTTGCCCACAGCGCGCCGGAAGACAGCGCTATCAGCGCGGCGCGCTCCGTCGCGGTCGCGTCCATGACCATCAGCGCGTCGTCCGCGAACTCGGTCGTGCTGTAAGCCTCCGCGCCGACCGGACGGTCCGAGCGGCCGTTGCCCCGACCGTCGAAGGTAACCACTCGGAAATGCCTTGCGAGGTACGGGATCTGCGCCTTCCAGAACCGCGAGTGGATGATCGACCACGTCGGGAGCAGCAAGATTGTCCGCTCACCCGAGCCGTAGACCTCGTAAAACACGCGGACCCCATCCCGCTCCGCGTGCCCGTCCACGTCGGGATAGCGGGCGCGTGTCTGCTCACGCCGGTCAGCGTGCTCGCCGGAACTCGCAAACACCGCCGGCTTAGAAGGTGACGCCGTCACCGACGCAGCTCGAACGTTAGGTGGAACGGCCTGTCGACACCTGGCCACAGCAAGACGCCACCCGCCTGCGCCACGACCGCTCGGAACCGGAACCGCGCCGCGCCCTCGTTTTCGGCCTCGAAACCCGCCGGACTCATGATGTCCCTCCTGAAGTCTTCCCGAGCCTAGACCAGACAAATCCCAATCGCATCAGGGACCACCTAATCCACATCCATCCGGACCGCCCCGAAACGCAAATTTCCGTCATACCCGCGGACGGCCCTCGGGCTACAACCAGCGCCGAAAGCCGCTTTGAGACCATGAAATGGGTCGGACGCCTGCTCGGGTCTACGGGGATCGACAGACAAGCGGCCACTCGGAGCGCAAAAAAACCTGGCGTGAGCCTTTGCTTGCGGTTACCCTGAACCTCGCGCTCACGGCGCGATCCGCGCCGACCTGCAAACCGCCGAGCCGCGCACCGGCACTGGTGCAATCGCAGGGCGAACAGAACACTCGGCGAGGTCACCCGCGAGGTGGCCGCTCCGTCACGGATGGAGCAGCTGGCATCGTTTGTGGGGGTCAACTTGATCGTTCAATGAGGGCGAGTGAACGCCGGCATGATCTCAGTGGAGAATCGCCGGATGCTCTGTCTGGTGGACTCTCCGCCGTGAAGCAAGACGTGCCGGACGCCGACCGGGCGCAAGGCTTCGAGTTCTGCAGCGATTCGGTCGGGCGTTCCGTATAGCGCGCTCGCCTCAGTCGCGCCGGCCCGCCCGCTCGACACCGATTGCGGTCAGCCAGGCGACCGATCCCTGCCCCCACACCCATGGCATCCGAGCTAACCAACCGGCGGCCTCGAGCTTTGCGACGTGCCTCCGTACCACACGCTGATCGAGGTCAACCGCACCTCAACCGCTGGCAGCGACACGATTCCAAGCAGTCCGATGAACCTAGCCACCCTCAGCGTCGCACGCCCTGGAACCACGCCCTCGGTGATCATGGATCTACCAATAGAGGTTGCAATCGCCTGATGCCCGTCCGCCCCGCCCGCACGCAGACCGACACTCCGCCCTCGACTGGTAGCTGACTACGCGAGCGAATACGTCGAGGGCGGGTAGTCAGATGCCACCAAGAGGGCGACAGGATGAGGAAAAGCCTGTGCGGGCGGGGCGAACGGCCACTTGATCTGCTCCGCAAGCGCGTCCGTCGGCCGCACCGGATTGCGGACCAGGCTGCGGTCCGGTTCAGGTCACGCGTCATCCGGCTCCTCGGCGGCGTCCGTGTCGCTTGCGTCCGGCTCATCAGGTGTGGGCGGCCATCGCCGGCCTTCCTGCTCGAGCAGCGCGTCAACGATGTCGTGCAGAACCAGCGAGACATCCTCGAGCGCCTGCCGCTCGGCTGGCACGGAGTGCTCAGCCATCGCGCGACCGAGCTCGTCGACGGCTCGATCGAACCGCAACCAGAGCTCGGCTGATCCCGGTCGATTGCCGCCGGGCCGGAGCTCGTAAGACAATAGGCCGCCCGGCAGCCCGGACTGGCGCTGCCACCACGGCCCTGGCTCCTGGTCGCCGAGGTCGTCCAGAGCTGCCGCCTTGCGCGCGGACGCCTCGGCAATGTCTTTGATGCGCACAATGAACCCCGGATCCGGTGGCGCCTGGGCGCTCGCGCGGAGCGCGTCTCGCCACGCCGACTCCGCGACCCCGAGCCAACCCCCTGGCGAGACGTGCTCCAGCGCTTCGGGCTTCGTCCAGTGCGGCGAGCGATGCGGCGGCGCGATCGTGTCGAAAGTGCGCCAGTTCGACGTGTCCGCCGCGTCGTTTGGCCCCGCCATGTCCGCGCCCGCGAGCATGCGGTCTAGCTCGGAGCGGCGGACAAGCCACTTCCGCTGACCGGCACGCATCGCTCGGAGCGTCCCCTTCGAGATCCATGAGCGGATCGTCGCCGGGCTCATTCGTAGCTCCTCGGCGATGTCCGTCAGGGTCAGCCACGGATCTTCAGGTGCATCTGGCTCTTGATCCGTCAGGTCACTCCGATCAACAGTAGCGTGATTAGCGCAATTAGGCTACCACCCCACAGCGATGGCGGCGAAGCGGCGTGAGCGATCAGTGGCTGCGGTCGGGCGCATGCCAAAGCCGGTGTCTCGCACACGGCTCGGTCGTTGCTCCGCCGTGGGATTGCGGAAGGGGGTCGCGACGGTCCGGCGTTGCCGGGGCAGCAACTCCAGAGCATCCCGCAGAGGCTGGAGAGCGCGAACGGGGTGGGTCCACTTTATTCAGCCCCGCGCTACGCGCCCGGTGTGCGGCGTGGTGATTCACTGGCCTGGATGGTGATCTCGCAGGGGTACGTCGAAGTTCCGGTCGGGGATCGAGCGATGCGTACGTTCGTGACCAGTCCGCGGGCTCCCGAGCGCTACCCGGGCGTCGTCTTCTACTCGGACATCTTCCAGCTCACCGACTCGACGCTGCGATGGTGCAGGCGACTCGCCGGTTATGGCTTCGTCGTCGCCGCACCGGAGATCTATCACCGTATCGAGCCCGCCGGCACCGTGCTCGAGTTCGACGACGAGGGCAAGCGCCGCGGACAGGCGGACGCGGACGCAACGCCCGTAGTCGACTTCGACGACGACATCCGCGCCGCCCTCGACTGGCTCGAGGCCGACGACCGTGTGGCCGACGGCGGCCTCGGCGCAACGGGGCACTGCACCGGTGGTCACTTGGGCTTCCGCGCCGCGTTCGACCCGCGCGTGCGCGCCACAGCGCTCTGGTACCCGACCGGTCTGCACGATGGGAAGCTGGGCAGAGACGCCGACGCGGGCTCGCTCGGCCGCGTGTCGGAGGTCCGCGGACAGATGCTGCTGATTTTCGGCACCAACGATCCGCACACGCCAGAGACCGGCCGTGCAGTCATCAAGCGCGCGCTGGACGAGGCAGGCGTCGACTTCCGCTGGCGCCTGTACGACGCCGAGCACGCCTTCGGGCGCGACGTTGGACCGCGCTATGACCCGGAGGCGACCGACGCCGCGTTTGCCGACACCGTTGCGCTCCTCAAGACGTAGCTCGGGATCCGGCGAACGACGACGAGTTCACGAGGACTCGAACAAGAAGGCCCGATGCAAGCCAGAGGAGCTCGAGCGGTTCGGCGAGGCGATCGTCGAGCCGCTGAGCCGCTAACGGGGCGGGCGGTGTATCAGCGCGCCGACCGCGCGCTCTTATATGTCAAAACAAATTCAAAGCGGTGGCCGGAAGCCCACCGTTGGGACGACGCCTGCGCGGCGTCAGGGGGACGGCAACATGTATGACTACTTCTTCTCCGGCGACCAGTACATTCGGATGACCCGGGTCGACACCGGCCCTGGCACGGTCGATCCCGGGTATCCGGCGCCGATGTCCAACTGGGGCTGGGGCGAGTTCGGTAAGGACGGTATCGATGCCGCCCTGTACAGCGGCTCGAAGTGCTACTTCTTCGCCGGCGCCGAGTACGTCCGCGTGAACCGCGGCGAGACCGGCCCTGGCACGGTCGATCCCGGGTATCCGGCGCCGATCTCCAACTGGGGCTGGGGCGAGTTCGGTAAGGACGGTATCGATGCCGCGTTGTGGAGCGGCTCGAAGTGCTACTTCTTCGCCGGCCGCGAGTACATTCGCGTGACCCGCGGCGAGACCGGCCCGGGCACGGTCGATCCCGGGTATCCGGCGCCGATCTCCAATTGGAACTGGGGCCACTTCGGCGACAAAGGGATCGACGCCGCGCTGTACAGCGGCTCGGTCTGTTACTTCTTTGGCGGCGGCAACTACGTCCGCGTCCATCGCGGTGGCACCGGCGCCGGGCTGCTCGACCGCGGCTACCCGGCGCCGATATCGAACTGGGGCTGGGGCGAGTTCGGCAAGGGCGGGATCGACACGGCGCTGTACAGCGGCGGCCCGCTCGTCGCGCCGCCGGCGGCCACAGGCCTCGTCAGCAACCACAACTACTTCCTCGAGCGCGGCGGGCAGCCGCTGATCGACGCGTCGGTGACGATCGACTTCGACGCCGATTTCACGAGCGAGGCGAACGGGTTCAGCATCCAGCTGAACGGCTACTCGGCGGTCGGCGACCTCGACGCGGCCCAGCAGATCCTCGTGTTCGTGACGCCCAGCAGCAGCGAGGTGGTGGCGCGGATCGAGAATTGGATTAACACCAGCACCGAGCTGATCAACATCGAGCAGAACCTCGGGCAGGTGCCGAGCAGCACCGTCCCGGCGGGTTACTCGGTGAAGATCCAGGTCACCAACGACGCTGCGGGGAACGTGACCGGAGCGACGTTCACGATGGCCGACGAGCTCGGCGCCGAGATCGGCTCGACGACGATCTCGATCCTCGGGCACCCGCTGTCGACCACGCATCAGCCGGCGACGACCGCCGACCTGGCCCCGATCACGACGTTCCAGCTGAACATCGGCGGCGACTTCGGTGGCTCGCGGGCAGACCTGACGTCGGCGATCGGGACGGTCACCTATGAGGCGTCCGCGCCGATGTCGGCGGTCAACGCCCCGCCGCTGTCGTTCATCGACCTGAGCTACTCGACGGTCGAGTCGGCGAACCTGACGTTCGGTCCGCTGCCGGAGTCCGCCAACGCCGAGGTCAGCCACTACTTCGCGATGACGACCGACGGCTCGGGCCAGGTCACGGCCCAGGAGCTGGCGCACGGCCATCGGCTGCGGCCGCCGACGAGCGTCCCGGCAACGGCCACCGCCACCGCCTGAACGGACGCCGAATGCCCCGGGGCGCCCTCGAACGCGGGCGCCCCGGTCACCGGCTCGCGAACCCTAGAGGTGCGCGCCGAGTGAGCGTGGTCTGCTGACGCGGAGCAAGGATCACTCGCCAAGCCCGCCCTGGGCTGCACGTGGGGTCGGTAGGGACGGCTGTTCGTGGCGGATCAGACGAACCGGCGGTACGCGATCCAGATCCCGACAATGCCACCGATCATGAAGAACACGATCGATGAGACCGAGAGTTGACCGGCTCCCCAGAGGCTCGGAATGAAGCTCCCGATGGTCCCCCCAACGAACCCGCCGGTGTATGCGGGGCCCTTGCGCACCGGTTCCTCTTCGGTCAATTCGACGGTTGACACCATGAATTGCGTGGGATGTGGACGGACGGGCGGACGGCGTCACCGGTCCTCCCGCGAGAGCGGCGGCGCGCGCTCAGATCGCCGCCGGCCTATTGCGTAGAACTCGATCGTGAACGCGGGCGCGGTCCTCGGCTGCCGCGCCCTCGGCAGACGTCGCAGGCGCCGTTCGGGACCAGAAACGAACGCTCAGGGGAGCGACAACCAGCGTCCGCACGATCGCCATATCTCCACCCCCCGCGCCGCGTCGGATGACCGCTTCGGCGACCCGGCGATAGGCCCAGACCACGGCTGCCGGCGTGATCGCTCGGCCCACGAGGGCAGTCGCGCGGCCCGTCGGCTCGGGGGAGGATTCCCTTGCCGGCAGAGAAGCGGCCGACCACCGGCTTGCGCTTGGTCGCCGTCGCACTCGGTCAGGGGCGGCGCCCGTGTTAAGTGAACGCCCGCACGGCTGCTCGAGCGCGAGAGCCGGGCCGAGCGGCCTTCGCCGGCGCTCACTCGTAACCGCGACATGCGTTGCCGCACTTGGCCGCCCGGGGCCGCACAGCGGCAATCACCCGCTATGGGTGTCAGCTTTGCAGACTCGGTGGGACGGGGAGCGCGGCTCGCTCAGTCACCGAGGCCCTGGCGCGGACGGTCTTTAAACCCTGTCCGAGATCTCGAGCAACGCGGTGGCGATCGGGCCCGTCGGACCTGCTTGTAGCTGTCAAGCGTGGTGCAGGGTGCCGGCACGCTGACTGCGCCCCGACGGGTGGTGATGATGTGCGCTCGTGGCCGGAGCTGGGGCATTGGTGGACGCGGGGATGCTCTTCGACTGGTACTTCGACGGCGAGACGCCCAGCCAGGTGTTCGGCGGGTTCCGGCTAAGTGAGCCGAGCGCCCGGTTCTTCGACGCTCTCGCCGCGAGGGTGGGTGCGGCCGTGGCGGGACGCACGACATACGAGCACTCCTCCCATTTTGGAGGCGGCAGCCCGCATCCGACGGCCCGGCTGTTCGTGCTCAGCCACCGGCCGGCGCCGGAGATCAGCGAGACGCAGAGCCTCGTCACCGCCGGGATCGCGAACGCGATCGCGGCGGCACGTGAGGCCGCCGGCGACAAGGACGTCGCCCTCATGGGCGGCGGCGTACTGACCTCTGCGCTGATAGCGGACCTCGTCGACGAAGTGATCCTCCACCAGTCGCCCGTCACGCGCCGGGGGCGGCCGCGACCATCCGCCTGCACTACAACGAAGACAGTCTCGGCCTGCAGATACAAGACAATGGACCGGCGCCGGGCCACACAGGTGCCACCCGACGCCGAGACGTCGGGCAGCCACTCCATCGTCCCGGCAGCGGGATTGCGGGCATGCGTGAGCGCGCGATCGCGCTCGGCGGCCACCTCGACGCTCGCCATCTGGCTCGCGGAGGGTTCGAGATCTCAGCCCAACTCCCGATCGGCGGCTCGCCGTGATCCGGACACTGCTAGCCGACGATCAGGGGCTGGTCCGCAGTGGCCTGAAGGCACTGCTGGAGGCGCGTGACGACATCCAGGTCGTCGCCCAGGCCGCGAACGGCAGCCAGGCGGTCGCTCTGACCCGTCGGTTCAGGCCCGACGTGGTGCTGATGGACATCCGCATGCCCGAGCTCGACGGTCTGGAGGCGACGCGCCGGATCACCGCCGATCCGGCACTCACACAGGTGCGAGTCGTGATCCTCACCACCTTCGCGCTCGACGAGTACCTGTTCGACGCGCTCCGCGACGGCGCGGTCGGGTTTCTGGTCAAGGACAGCCAACCAGCTGAGCTCGTCGGCGCCGTCCGCGCCGCCGCCCGCGGTGACTCGCTGATCTCCCCGAACATGACCCGCCGCCTGGTTGCCGAGTTCGCCAGCCGCACCAGGGCAGCCGCTTCCCAGCGACGTGCTCGACCCCCTGACCGAGCGTGAGCGTGAGGTATTGGCGCTGGTCGCCGAGGGCCTGGGCAACGAGGAGATCGCCGACCGGCTGTACCTCAGCCCCGCCACCGCCCGCACCCACATCAGTCGGATCCTGGCCAAGCTCGATGTCCGCAACCGGGCCCAACTCGTCGTGCTCGCCTATGAAACCGGCCTCGTACGCCCAGGCTGGACCACGTAGCGACGTTCGAGCGATACCTCCCAGAGCCGGTTGGCATTGTCGGGATCCAATGCGTAGGCGGCGACGCCTCCGGGGGCCTCCGGGCGCTGATGTCTGCGACGACGGCAGCCTCGTTGCAGTCCTCGAAGTAGCGTCCGCCGACGCCCTCGAGCACCGGATCGACCACCCCCAAGTCGGACCGCCCACCGTGGCCGGCGAACGCGACACGGTCGGCAGCCTCCTCGCCGGTTAGGGACGCGAGCGCTCCCGGGACGCCGCTCCTACCACCCACGCCTGCGGGAGATTCGGGTCAGCGTCGCCGGCCGACCTGCTCAGCCGTGCGACGCCGAGCTCAGCTGAGTGCCGGGATCACCTCGGCCGCGAGCCGCTCGAGCTGCCCGGCGTCGTCGAGGAGCGGGTTGAGCAGAATCAGCTCCGCACCGGCGTCCGCCACCGCACGGATGCCGGCGGCGCACGCTTCGGCCGGGCCGGCGAGGGTGTGTTCTGACCAGCCGCCCCGACCGTAGTGTTGTGTTAGCGCGTCCTCGAGTCGGTGGCGCCCACGCGCCGCATCGTCTTCGACGTGGACGTAGACGCGCTTTCCGATCCGGAACGTGTCGGGCTCGCGCCGTTGCGAGCTCAGCTCCTCCCTGATCACCTTGACCTGTTCGGCGAACTGCGCAGTCGTCTGGGAGCCGGCGCCCATGAATCCGTCTCCGTGCCGGACCGCACGCCGCATCCCCGCCGGCACGCTGCCGCCGAACCAGACTGGCGGGTACGGCTTCTGCACAGGCTTGGGCTCCATCGAGGCGCCCTCAAGCTTCCACAGCCGCCCATCAAAGTTGATCTCACGCTCGGTCCAGCACGCCTTCATCAACGCCAGAGCTTCGTTGAAGCGGGCAACTGGCCTGTCCGCATCGACGTCAAACACCTCGAAAGGGCGCCCCCGGCCGCCGGTCGCGACACCCACTTCAACACGGCCATGGCTGATGCAGTCGAGCGAGCTGATCGCCTTCGCCAGGTGCAGGGGGTTGTGCAGCGGGAGCACGAACACCGCACAACCGAGGCGCAGCTGCTCGGTGCACGCCGCGGCGTAGGCCAGCGTCTGCAGCGGCGCGAGGCTGCCGCCCGCGCCGATGACCTGCTCCTGCACCCACGCACTCTCGAACAGCCCGAGCTCCTCGACCCGGCGAAGAAACGCGCGGAAAGCGGGATCGTCGAACTGGCTGTCGCGAGCGTACTGCGGGATCGAGATCGCGAATCGCATGGGCTTTGCCGATGGCTGATGCTCAGGCTAACCAGGCGGCGGCGCTGCGGCGCGATCCGCCCCGGCTGAGCCATCGGCCCCCGCCCCGTCTAGCGCAGGGCGAACGACGAGCACCGACTGCGGCGCGCGATGCACCAGGGCGCTGGAAACCGACCCCAGCAGCGCGCTGGCAACAGCGTTATGCCCCCGGCTGCCGACAACGATCGCTCCTGCGTCGTGGTCGCGCGCCGCGGCGATGAGCTCGTCCGCCGGCGCGCCTTCACGAACCTCAAACGTCCAGCTCACTTGCGCGTCAGCCATCAGCTGCTCGGTCTTCTGGCGAGCATCGAGTTCAAGTTCATCCAGTAGCCGCGGCGTCTCAGCGGCGCCCGCGGGGCTCATCTCAATCAACGCCGAGGGATGACGAACATGCACGACGATCAGCGGGACCTTAAACGCCTCCGCCAACGTCGAGCCCCGCTGCAGACCGGCGATCGCGTCACGCGAGTCATCCATCCCGACGATGACCGGGCGATAGTCGAGCTCAGGCGGGTCAGACAATTCCCGGAAAGCATACGAGCCGCCCGAGCTGCACGCTTGGCGCCGAGGATCGGATCGCGGGCGCGCACCGGACGCCCGCGCTGCGAACTCAGCTCCTCGACGGACTTGGCTGGGCGCCGGGACCCTGTCGTCGGTGGTGCGGCCAATCGGCGCACGTCCCGCTGCCGTCGCAGTAGGGGACATTGGCAGTGCTGCCGCATGAGCACAGCGCGGCCCGGGTCTCGCGTTCGTCCATGCCCGGCCCGGTCACGTGCAGGTCGCCACGGAGGAGAACCGGACCTCCTGTTAGCGCGGTCACCTCGGTCGGGCTGACCGGACTCTCGCTGGTCGAAGTGATCGGGTGGGTCCGCAACGCACCGGTCGGGCAGAGGGCAACGACGCGAACCACCTCGTCGGCATCGGCGCGGTCAGGCAGGATCCACGGCCGGCGGCTGACGTCGAACACTGCCGGCAGTCCGCGCAGACATTCGGCGGCGTGGCGGCAACGTACTCCGTCGAAGCTCACCTCGACAGCCTTGCCGTGGTATCGCTTGCGCGTGGCGCGGTCCTCGGACGTGCTGTCAGGCATCTGCCGGCAGGTCGAAGGCACCTCGAAGGTCGTCGGGCACCAGGTCGAGATACTCGTCGCTATGACCAGCGATGAAGCTCCGTACGAATGGGCAAAACGGAAGCACCGCCAGCCCTGCGGAGCGCGCCTGCGATAGCGCTGTACTGACCAGTCGGTGGGCGAGCCCTTGCCCCTCGAATCGTGGATCGATCAGCGTGTGGGTGAAGGCGATCAGCGGCGGGCGGCGACGATACTCGGCGAACCCCGCGAGCTCCCCGCCGATACGGATCTCAAAGCGTGATTGCTCGGGCACATCCAGTACGCGAACGTCTGCTGCAGTCGGGGCAGGCATTAGTCGCTGGCGCCCATCATGCCATAGGCACAGCGACTCGCCACCGCCGCTGTGATCGCGAATGTCGCGCTATGCCGCCACCCAAATACATGCGCGCTCATGTATCTGCTATAGTTGAGCGCACAACGAAAGGCGGTCATGATGCAGTTTGGGATCTTCTCGGTGAGCGACGTGACGCGGAATCCGGTGACGGGCCATACGCCGAGCGAGGCGGAGCGGATCAAGGCAATCGTCAAGATCGCGCAGCGCGCAGACGAGGTGGGCCTCGATGTGTTCGCGATCGGAGAGCATCACAACCCACCGTTCTTCTCCTCCTCGCCGACGACATTGTTGGCGCACATCGCCGCGTTGACGAACCAGATCGTCCTGAGCACGGCGGTGACACTGGTCACGACCAACGATCCGGTGAAGATCGCCGAGGACTACGCGATGCTGCAGCACCTCGCGGACGGCCGCGTGGACCTGATGCTCGGCCGCGGGAACACGGTTCCGGTGTATCCGTGGTTCGGCAAGGACATCCGAAAGGGACTCGAGCTTGCGCTCGAGAACTACAACCTGCTGCACCGGCTTTGGAGCGAGGATGTGGTCGATTGGGAGGGCACGTTCCGGACGCCGCTGCAGGGCTTCACCGCTATTCCTCGCCCGTTGGACGACGTACCTCCGTTCATCTGGCACGGCGCGATTCGCACGCCGGAGATCGCTGAGCAAGCCGCGTATTACGGCAACGGCTATTTCGCCAACAACATCCTGGCTCCGAACTTCCATTTCAGACCGCTTGTGAACCTGTACCGGGAGCGGTTTGCGCACTACGGGCATGGCACGCCCGAGCAGGCGATCGTCGGCCTCGGCGGGCACGCGTTCATCGCCGCGCGCTCGCAGGACGCGCTGCGCGGGTTCCGCCCCTACTTCGAAGGCTCGCCCATCTACGGCAAGAGCTACCGGCTGGAGGACTTCGTGCATGGCACGCCGATGAGCGTCGGCAGCCCGCAGGAGGTGATCGACAAGACCCTGACCTTTCAGCAGGGCTTCGGCGACTACCAGCGCCAGCTGTGGAACGTCGACTCGATGGGGTTGCCCCTCGAGGTGGCGCTGGAGCAGGTCGAACTGCTCGGCACCGAGGTGGTGCCCGTGCTGCGTCGCGAGATGGAGACCCGCCGGGCGCCAGGCGTGCCGGACGCGCCGACACACGAGAGCATGGTGAAAGCGAAGTACGCGGGAGGTGCGCCACGCCAGCCGCGGCCGAACGCCAACCGAGGTGACAACCTCACCGGGCCCTCGCCATACCAGGACGCCGATCCGGAGCTCGCCGCCGAGTATCCGGCTGCCGCATGACGGTCATGCGCAGCAACGCGAGGGTCGCCAACGAGGCGTGGGAGGCTCTGTTCCGGGCGCAGGCGACAATCGCCGGGGAACTCACCGCCCGGACCGAGTGGGCCGATCTGCTGCCGCGCGAGTATGGGGTGCTGTACGCGCTGTCCACGGCGCCGAACGGGCTGCGAATCACCCAGCTCGGCGAGGACGTACTGCTCACGCAGGCAGGCATGTCGCGGCTGGTCGCCCGGCTCGAGGCGCGCGGGGTCGTACAGCGCGAAGATGATCCCGACGATGCCCGTGCCTGCCGCGTGCGACTGACCAGAGAAGGCGCCGAAGTCCAGCGTACGGTCGGTCTGAGCCACGGGCGACTCGTGACTCAGGCGATGACACGCCACCTCGACCGCCGGCAGCTCCTGCAGCTGCGCGACCTATGCCGCCTGTTGACCATGGACCCCGGACAGGCCGATCCCAGCGACAGCAGTCGGCAGGGGTCGGTGCTCGAGGCGGCGCGATGACCACGCCCAGCGAACACCGTGACGGCGTGGCCGCGGCGACGACTCCGCGACGTCTGGTCGTCATCACCGCCGGCACCGGCGAGCCGTCGTCGACCCGAATGTTGGCCGACCGCATCGCACAAAGGACCGTCGAGCTGCTTCGCGATGCTGGGACCGACGCCTCCGCCGGCGTCATCGAGCTCAGCCCCCTCGCGGTCGACATCGCCAGTGCTTGGGTGGCGGGCCTCCCCTCTGAGCAGTTGCGGGCGGCGATCGAACAGATCGCGAGCGCCGACGCGATCATCGCCGCCACTCCCGTCTACAAGGCGGCCATCAGCGGCCTCTTCAAGTCCTTCATCGACGTGCTCGACGACGATCTTCTGATCGCCAAGCCGGTGCTGCTCGCGGCCACGGCAGGCAGCAGCCGGCACGCACTCGTGGTCGACGAGCAGATGCGGTCGCTGTTCGCCTACATGCGTGCGCTCACCCTCCCCACCTCTGTGTTCGCCAGCCCCGAAGACTGGGGTGCCACGGAGCTAGGCGATCGAATCGGGCGCTCGGCGACCGAACTCGCCGTCCTCGTCCGCGCGGAGATCGAGCAGCAGATCACCGATCGCCAGTGGTCCGGCTACCAGCACCAGTTCGCCGGCAACGCAACCCGAGCCGAGCGAACCACCGCGGACATCGACTTCGACTCCCCGCTCATGCGACTGGCAGCCGGAGGACGAACCTAACGAGTAGGGCACTGCAGCGGTCAGGTCAGCTGGGCGCGTACTTGATGTGCGTGACACCGCGCGCAAAACCCATCGCGTGGCGTTCAAGAGGTACGCGCGAGGCGGAGTGCGTGGGTTGCGCTCATCTAGACGCGATCCTTGTCCTCTCGGGGGTGACTCTCAGTGCGATGCGCGCGTGCACCGCGAACGCATCGAACAACCGGAGCGCGGCACCCGCGGCCGCGTGGCCCGAATCGCGCTCAGTGGCGAGCAGCTCGCCTCCGACGCGCGCGAGCAGATCGCGCCTATCGGCAATCCATCGGGATAGCAGCCCGCTGGTGACCTCAGGATGGAACTGGATCCCCAGATGAGAGCCGGTCATGAACGCCTGCGGACCGGACACGCTGCGGGCGAGCTCGTAGGAGAGCGGCGGGGGGATGATCGTGTCCTCGTGCAGCGCGAGCCAGGGTCCGGCTCCGACGAAGTCCGGGTCCGCCGTGTCCAGCTCAATCCACGCGAGCTCGGGCGACGGAAGCTTCCTGACCGCGCCGCCGAGCGCGACCGCGAGAGCCTGCGCTCCGAAGCAGATGCCGAGCACCGGCACGCCGGCCGCGTCGGCGTGCCGGATCCACTCGACCTCGTGCGCGACCCAGTCCGTCCACGGGCCGGCAAGCGACGCGTACGATCCGAGCGCGATCGCGCAGTCATAGCCGCTCGGATCGGGCAGCTCTGTCCAGCGGTCAACGCGCAGAATGTCAAGGGCCAGCCCACGCGACGCCGCCCAGTCGCTGAGCAAGCCGGGCGGACAGTTCTCATGAGTCTGGAGCACTAGTGCGGATACGGACACTGCCTACGCCTCCTCGTGTACAAAACGCCCGTCGGCGCCGCAGCGGTGGGACCTTTCGATCCGTTGCCCAGCGTCTATACAGCAGTAAGTTTATCGATTTTATTGACATTCGCCGAGCGCCCATGCGCTCCGGGGAGTCGAGAACCGCGAGGCGGCGCTCCGCTATGTCCCACCATCGAGGCTGATGGGCTTCTCGCACGCGAACGTAGAGCTTGAGCTCCGAACAGACCGCGCGCTGTCGAAGCTTTCGGCTGGGCTCAAACGCTGAGACGAGCGGTGGCGTCCCGATCGTAAGCGGAATGCCATGCGTCGTTCAGCTGATCCGACTGCCGGACCATCCTGGCCTCGGGCTTCCACTCGGGCGGCACGTCGACCCCGATATGCGACAAAACCCGCGTAACCGCGCCCGCCGGGTCGGGCTTGACATCGGTCTCGTAGTACAGCTCCAGCGGCTCGATCGCGCAGCGCAGGAAGTAGCGCCGCCACGCTTCGTCATCGGCGCTCAGGCGACGACGGAGGTGCTCGATCCCGCGGAAGCTGTAGGACAGCTTTGGCGGTTCGCCGTCGGCGGTCGGGTTCTCGCGGCGCCAGGTGCGGGTCTGGAGCGCCCGCCACATGCTGATCGCCTGGCGCACCTTGTCGAGACGCCGCATCCAGACGTACCTCGGGTGCCCGAACAGCTCATCGAGCAACTCGGACCTGGCCAGGCCGGCGAACTCGGGCAGGGCGGCGGCATGCTGTTCCAGGTCAGGCAGCTGGTTCCACATCAGCTTGGTGGCAAACACGCCGTTTTCGGTCGTTCCCAGCTGGAAGGTGCGTTCGAGGTGGGCTTCCCAGCCGTCTACCGCAGTCAGGTCGGAGTAGTCCGGTGCGTCGGTCGGACGCTGGTCGTCGCGGATCCCGGCGCCGGTGCGCGGCAACCCCGCCAGGAAGTAGCCCGGATGCGGCGGTGATCCGGTCTCGGCCCGCGCCTCGAAGTATTCCTGCGGGTTCCCAGCCACCCGGGTACTGGCCAGCAGGTGGCAAAGGTACGTGCTTCCGCTGCGCTGAGTGGAACAGACGATGTAGGCGCGGCTGGCGTTGATCATGAGCGGCTGCGGCCCGTGTCTCTCCCCTTCGGAGTCCTTCCTGTCCCGCGCTAGCTGGGTTGCGGGACGATCCGAATGTACGGCCGCGGCGACTCCCACTCCCCGAAGATCTCCTTCGCCTGCTCGTCGGACACCGAGCCCGCGATGATCACGTCCCCACCTGGACGCCAGTTCGCCGGTGTCGAGACCCTGTGGCCCGCGCTCAACTGCAGCGAATCGATCACCCGCAGCACCTCGTCGAAGTTGCGGCCGGTCGTCATCGGGTAGACGAGGATCAGCTTGACCTTCTTGTCGGGACCGATTACGAACACGTTCCGGACGGTCTGATTGTCGGCCGGGGTGCGCGCGCCCGGCTCTCCCGACGTGTCGGCGGGCAACATCCCGTAGAGCTTGGAGACCGCGAAGTCGGCGTCGCCGATGATGGGGTAGTTGGGTGAGTGGCCCTGCGTCTCCTCGATGTCCCGCGCCCACCGGTCGTGGTCGTCAGTCGGATCGACCGACAGCCCGATGATCTTCACACCCCGGCGGTCGAATTCCGGCTTGATGCTCGCCATGTAGCCGAGCTCCGTAGTGCACACGGGAGTGAAGTCCTTCGGGTGCGAGAACAGCACACCCCAATCGTCGCCCAGCCAGTCATGCAACCGAAGCGTGCCTTCCGTGGTCTGGGCCTCGAAGTCCGGGGCGGTATCTCCAAGCTGCAAGCTCATTTGGACTCCTTCGGTTGATGGGCCAGCGCGATGGTTGGCGATCGGCTCTGGAGCGCGTCAAGGCTCTGGTCCGAACCGTTCCGGCAGCATACTCTACTAAACCAGTAGTATTTATGCGGAATCCGCCGGTTGGATCGACCGCACGCCGCCCGGCAGTGAGCGCGCACGGGCTAGGAGATGTTCCCGTCGGGTCTCAGCCGACGGAGCGTGCTGGAGCGAGGATCAGGTGCCGCGAAGGCGGTGCTGCGAGTCCTCAGTGTGCGTCTTGCACGACATCCGCGGCCACGCCGGCACCGACGTCAGCCGTGGTCGCCGCCGTGATATCTGGTGCGTCGCCGAACTGTTCCGGCTCAAGCTCGGCCGACCGCTTGCGCGCGTCCTTCTTGGCCTGCTTGTCGATTCGCCGCTCGCGGAGCCTAGTCTCGCGAGCGAGCTTCGCAAAGGTGGTCTTCTTCTTGCCGCGTGAGGCCATTCTCGCCGTCCTCAGATCGTGGGGGCGTTTCAAGTAGTGCGTGCAGGCGCACACACCGCGGATGCACTCCGCGTCCCGGCTTGCGCGGGGGCGGCGGCGTCTTGTGTCGCCGCCGCCGCCACGCGACGATCGTGAGCGGTTAGATCAGCTGGACGTTCGCTGCGGCCGGGCCCTTGGGGCCCTGCTCGGCGTCGTAGCTCACCTTGGCACCCTCGGCGAGCGACTTGAAGCCACTCCCCTGGATCGCGCTGTGGTGAACGAACAGGTCCTTGCTCGAGTCATCGGGCGTGATGAAGCCGTAGCCCTTGTCGTCGCTGAACCACTTCACGGTTCCTGTAGCCATGCATTCCCTCCCGGGAGATCGTGTGCTGCGCAACGCGGGAGGTGCAAGAGCAACAACTACGAACGCTGGCACTACTTTCGCCGAGCTGGTGCCCGGCACGTACTGAGAGTGTAGCTTGGACGGAGCCGGCGAGTCAGCTGCGGCGAATACCGGCGCCATGGCGGCGTTCCTGTTCGAGCAGTTGCAGGAACGCAGCGCCAGCCGGTGAGGGCTCGCGATCACGCGGAGTGACGAGGACCAGCTCGCGTGGGATCGCCGGCTCGGTGGCGATCCCGATCGCGCGGCCGGCCGTCGGCCGGATCGCAGCCGGCGGCAAGAGCGACACCCCGAGACCGTGCGCCACGAGCTCGACGAGGTCGGCGAGGGCGTCGACTTCGCAGACGATTTGACGCCGCAGTCCGACCGTGTGGCAGGCACGATCGATACTTGCCCGTAGCGCAGAGTCTGGCCGGTACTCAATGAACTCACGGTCGGAGAGGTCGCTCAGCCGCACACGGCTGCGGCGAGCGACTGGATCGTCGGCGGCAACCGCCAGCTGCAGCGATTCAGTAGCGATTGTGTGCGCACGGACCCGGTTGCCTTGCGGCCCGAGCGGCAGGTCAACGATCGCGAGATCGATCTCTCCGTCCGCGGTGTGTCGCACGAGCTCGGGCGCGCCAACATGGTGGATCCTCATGGTCACCGCCGGGTGCCTGTGGTGAAAGCGGGCGAGTAGCCCGGGGAGGTTGACCGGGCCGAGCGCCTGGGTGGCGCCGATCGCCAGGTGTCCACGCACGAGCCCGCGGACCGCGGCAACAGCGTCCCGGCCGTCCTCGGCTGCGAGCTGGCGCAATTCGATTCATCGATTTTATCGCTGAGTCTTATGATTGCTATCGGTTGGACAAATGCTGGCTTGGAGCGAAGACTTCAAGCCATGACCAACACCCACCAAAATGACAACCGCGCCTCGCCGCGGACGACACCCCCGACGGCCCGTTCGCCATTGCTCATCAGACGGAGCGACCTGCCCGGGCCGGCAGATTCCCATCGGTTCATTGGCGCAGAGCACGGTGGCCTGCCGATCTCGTTGTTCCTAGTCGACGACAGGCCGGGTGCAGGCCCGCTGCTGCATCGCCACCCGTATTCGGAGCTGTTCATCATCCAATCCGGGCGCGCCGACTTCGAGATCGACGACGCTCGGCTCGTCGCGACAGCCGGAGACATCCTGATTGCCCCCGCCGGCACGGCTCATCGGTTCACCAACACCGGGGACGAGCAGCTGCGCGTCACCGCGATCCACACCGCGCCGAGCATGAACACCGAATGGCTGGAACCGGCAGAACGCACGGAAGGCACGCCATGCTGAACGACCTCGGATCCGCGCTCACCGGCGTGCTCGCCCTCGCGATCATTCTCATGGCTCGCGATACCTCCTCGATCCGAAGCCGGCCGCTGCCGGGTTCGGCATCCCCGATCGTCGCGCGCCTCGCGGCCAACCCGGGCGTCCGGCCCGAGGATGTCCTGATCTCCGTGATTGAGACGGCGGCCGAGAACTGGTCATTCGGCAACGGCGAAACGCAGTTCTACGAGCCGGCTGATCGTCAGCCCGCGGCAGCCTGAGTACCGACGATCACGGGGGTCGGCGGCTCGGCGCCGGCGGCACGTTTCGCCTCGAGCCGCAGCGCCTTCGCACAACCGCCGACCCGCGTGAGGAGCGGCATGCGACATGGTTTGAGCTGTTCTTCGACCTCGTGTTCGTCGCCGCGGTCAGCCAACTCGGCGCCGCACTCGCGCGGGACCCCTCGGCACCGGTGTTCGCCCGCTTCGCGGCCCTGTTCGTGGTGGTCGTCTGGGCCTGGATTCTCTACACGCTGTATGCCAACCGCTTTGACACCGACGACCTGATCTTCCGGCTCGCGAAGTCCGGGGCGATGCTCGCGATCGCGGCGCTAGCGGTCAATCTCCATCGGGTGATGGCGGGTGACGGCGGAACGGTCGGGTTCGCCGCCGGATACGTGGTCCTTCGTTCGCTGCTGATCGCGCTATATGGCCGCGCCCGACACCACGTAAGCGGGGAGGGCCGGAGGCTCACCGACATATACATCGCCGGTTATTCGTTCACGACCGGGCTGTGGTTTGCGTCGATCTTCGTGCCCGGGCCCTTTCGTTACGTCCTCTGGGGCGTCGCGATGGTGATCGACCTCGCGATACCGAGCCGAGCGTGGGCGTCGCTCAAAGGCCGTAGCGTCGTGATCTCGCACCTCACCGAGCGCTTCGGCACGTTCTTCATCATCGTCCTGGGCGAATCAGTCGTGGCCGCCGTGGCAGGAGTCGCGGGGCTCGAGTTCACCGTCGAATCGTGGATCGTCGGAGCGCTCTGCTTCGTGGTCGCGCTGTGCCTGTGGTGGATCTACTTCGACCTCGCGGACACCTCGGTGGTCGGCCGCGGCGCGCTCGGGCTGGTCTTCGTCTACTCCCACTTCCCGTTGCTGGCGGGGGTGGCCGCGTTCGGCGAGGGCACGAAGCTCGCCGTCATGCAAGCCGCGCAACCAAGCCTCGAGGCCGGGGCGCGCTGGGCGCTCGCCGGCGGCGTCGGGGCATTCGCGCTGTCGCTGGCCATCCTCCACATCGGCGCCGAATGGACTTCGTCGCACGATCCGACGTTCCTCGGACGGATCTGTCTAGCTGTGCTGGCGATCGCGCTGGCGGCTTCCGGCGGCGGCATCGCGCCGCTCGCGTTCGTCGGGCTCATCTCCGCCGCGGTGCTCGGTCAGCTGTTGCTCGAGGCGTCGACGCCCAGGGTCGGGGCGGCGACCGTCTACGAGCCGGCCGATCACCCGGCGGCGGCGCGTCAGGACGCATGATCCGGAAGAACTGATGCACTGTGACGGGGATGCACATCGAGCAGCTTGCCCTGATCGTCGACGACTACGACGAGGCGATCGGATTCTTCGTCGGGATCCTCGGCTTTGAGCTCGTCGAGGACTCGCCGGCGCTGACCAATGACGGGCGGCATAAGCGCTGGGTGGTTGTGCGACCGCCCGGCGCGGCGACCGCGCTGCTGCTCGCCCGAGCCGACGGCGAGCGTCAGCAGCGAACGGTTGGTGACCAGTTCGCCGGTCGCGTCGGGCTGTTCCTCCGCGTCGAGGACTTCGAGGCGACATGTGCTCGCATGCGCGACGCAGGCGTCGAGTTCGTCACGGAGCCGCGCCAGGAGCCGTATGGTCAGGTCGCGGTGTTTCTCGACATCGCGGGGAACCGCTGGGACCTGCTCGGGCCGCGGCCGGACCGCGCATCGATCGGACGATGAGTTCTGAGACTGCGCCGGGTCCAACGGTTCACAGGCGCGCACGGCTTGCCGACGCGGCCACGAGCGAGATCGTTGACGAGAGGAGAACTCATGGGCATCGTGCTTCCGGGAGAGTCAGCCGAGTACCGGGCCGCGCGCGATCGTCTGTTGGAGCAGGAGATCGAGCTCCGACGGGCGATGGAGGCCGTTGCCGCCGCCAGACGCGAGCTCCCGCCGGGTGGAACCGTGCCGCAGGACTATGTCTTCCAGGCGGAGGGAGCAGACGGAGCGCCGACCGACGTGCGGCTCTCCGATCTGTTTGCGCGCGGCAAGGACTCGCTCGTGATCTACAGCTTCATGTTTCCGCGCGATCCTGGCGATCAGACGCCGGGCCCTCGCGACGGCGAGACGTCGCTGCTGCCGCTCGCCGAGGGCCCGTGTCCCTCGTGCACCGCGCTGCTTGATCAGCTCGACGGCGCGGCCGAGCACGCCGGCCAGTTCGTCAACCTCGCGGTCGTCGCGAAGGCGCCCCTCCCCCGCGTTCTGGCGTTTGCCCGCGAGCGCGGCTGGCGCCGGCTACGGCTCCTGTCCTGCGCCGGCAACACCTACAACGCGGACTACCTCGCCGAAACGCCCGGCGGGGAACCGCGGCCGATGCTGACCGTCTTTCATCGTGACGGCGACGCGATCCGGCATTTCTGGAGCTCGGAGCTGTTCTACGCGAGGGTGGACCCGGGGGAGGACCCGCGCCACGTCGGCACGCTCGAGCCACTGTGGAACCTGTTCGATCTCACCCCTTCGGGTCGCCCCACCGACTGGGCCGAGCAGTTCAGCTATGCGTGAGCGTCAGTCGGTGGGTGAATTCGATCCGGTGCTCGTCAGCAGGTCGGGGATCGGGGCGAGCGTCTCGAGCGCGGCCCCCACGTCGGCATCAATCTGCTGGCGTTGTCTGATCGGCAGGTCCTGAAGCGAAGGCCCGGGTCCCTTGACTTGGGTGGCGTCGATCGCGCCGGTCAGCGCGTCGAGCTCAGCGCTCGCGTCGCTGACGAGATGTGGCGCGACCGGGTCGATCGCCGGCTTGAGCTCGCTCAGCAGCCGCCGTACGGCGGTGACATCCGCGGCGGTCGAGGCGAGGTCGGTGCCGCTGCCGTAGTCGTCATCGGCCGTCAGCGAGTCGCGGAGGGCATCCTCGAGCACCTCGTGCGGCCGGAGCAGCCAGTTACCGATGCCGGTGGCGGTCGCCGGTAGGTAGGTCGAGAGCGGGACCTTCGTCAGCTGTGTGAGCAGCCGCTGAAGCGTGGCGGTGTCGGTCGAGGCGGCGGCAAGGTCGTGCTTGGTCCAGAGGTCGAACTCGATCCGGTGAAAGCCGGTGAAGCCCGAGTCGGCTGTCCCCCGTGGATGGCCGGCCGCGAGGCCGTCGAGCTTGCCGCCGAGTTCGCCGAACGCCCCGTAGGCACCGTCGTCCTGACCAATCTCGAGCCACGTCATGTGTGCGCTCAACCAAGCGGACCGCGCCTTGGCGAGGTTGCCTGAGCCGGTCGCCGCGGCGACGGCCGCGATCTGCCCGCGTAGCGTCGACAGCTTGCTCGCAACGTAGCCGCGATACGCGTTGAAGCCCCGTCTTTCGTTCGTCAGCAACGAGCAGCCGACGGCGATCTTGCTCACGTTGCCTGTCGGCTCCAGCCACTGCACTCCGCACGGGGGCGCCGTCTGGGTCACGGCGCCGATCACGAAGAAGTTGCGGTGCACCGCGACCGTGCGCGGCGGCGCCACCTGATAGGTGACCGTGACTGCGCTGACGCCGTTCGGCACCAATCCGAAGCCGGGCGTGCCGATCTCGGACATCAGGGCGTAAGGGGTTCCGGTCGCGGGAGCGCAGTCATGAGTCCCGGTGTCCGAGTAGAGCACGACGATGCAGAGCGCTGCCTGGCGGTATTCGCTCTGCAACAGCGGCAGCGACTCCTGCTGGATCCGCCGCTCGACCGGCGACAAACATCGGGGCGGCGCCAGACTGGTTGAGAGCAGATGCTCGGCGGGCACCAGGAAAATGCGCCCGCCGAAGGCAGCGGCGCCAACCAACCGCGTTGCCGACATGACCACCCCGGACACGCCCAGCGACGCGACCTGCCCGCGCGTGAGCGTGTCCACGGATCGCTGGCCGTCGCTGAACACCGAGTACCGAGCGGCGAGGGTGGCGGGCACCTCGGTGCCGGCCGCCGCCAGGGTGCCGGGGGCTGGGTACGACGAGCAGGCGCGCTTCCCGGACGCGCCCAGCGACCCGACCACCACTAGAACCGCAACCGCCACGACAGCGAGCGCCGCAGCACCTGCCGCGATCGAGATTGCACGTTTGGACGCCGCCACGACACCGAGTCTGGCATCCGCCTAGGGACGGCCGCGCGGGTTCGCGACCTCGAGTCGACATCAACCGCGGCGCGCCCGAGCCCGTCGCTGCGACGATCTGCAACCACCCGTGCGCGACCAGTTGTTCTTCTACGCTGGGGCATGATGTTCGATCGTCGCCAGTTCCTCACCCGCACCGGCGCCGCCGCGTTCGCCGCCGGCGCGCTCGGTGCGGCCAAGCTGTCCGATGTCGACGCCGCCGAGGGCCGGTCGGGCTCGGGCGATCCAATCCAGGCCGACGGTGCCTTCCAGCGCGCGGTCGCCTCGGACCCCGCGGCACAGCTTCCGGCGATCCCGTTCCACGGCTCGTCGCAGGCAGGGATCGTCAACCCGCCACCGCCGGCGGCCTGCTTCGTCTCGTTCAACGTCACCGCGGCCGGCCGCGGTGAGCTGGTCGACCTGCTGAAGACCCTGACCGCGCGCGCACGCTTCCTGACCCAGGGCGGCATGCCGGCCGACCCCGGGCCTGTCGACCCGCCGGCAGACAGCGGCACCCTCGGGCCAGACGTGCCCGCTGACGGGCTGACCATCACGGTCGGGTTCGGCTCGACGCTGTTCGACGACCGCTTCGGGATAGCGGACCGAAAGCCGAACCACCTGACCGCGATGACGTCGTTCCCCAACGACGCGCTGGACCCGAACCTGTGCGGCGGCGACATGCTGCTGCAAATCTGCGCCGGCCGCCAGGACACCGCGATCCACGCGCTGCGGGACATCGCCAAGCACACGCGCGGAGGCATGCAGATTCTGTGGCGGATGGATGGCTTCGTCTCCCCGGCGCGGCCCGCGGGCGTCCCGCGCAACCACTTCGGCTTCATGGACGGGATCGCCAACCCGAACGTCATCGATCCGGCCGTCGCCAACCGGCTCTTGTGGGTGGCCCCCGGTATCGGTGAGCCCGAGTGGGCGACCGGAGGGAGCTATCACGCCTGCCGGATCATCCGGATGCTGACCGAGTTCTGGGACCGGGTGTCGCTGAACGAGCAGCAGACGATGATCGGCCGCTACCGGGCGAGCGGAAACGTCCTGGGTACGAACAGCCTGACCACGCCGCCCGACTTCGCCGCCGACCCCAACGGGAAGACGATCCCGCTGAACGCCCATATCCGTCTGGCTAACCCTCGCACCAAGGGCACCGAGGACAGCCGTATCTTCCGACGCGGTTACAACTACGACAACGGTTTCGACCTGGCCGGCGACCTCGACATAGGACTGATCTTCAACTGCTTCCAGCAGAACCTCGCGCGCCAGTTCATCGCGAACCAGACCAGGCTGATCGGCGAGCCGATGGTCGACTACATCTCGCCGGTCGGAGGTGGCTACTTCTTCGCCCTACCGGGAGTGCGCGACACCACCGACTGGTACGCGCGCGGCCTGTTCGAATAACCGCTCGGGAGACCCCGGAGGCCCGAGTCGGCGGATGTCACGCCCGAGCGGCGGCGCGCCGGCGCCGGGGCCGGGGCTTCTGGGCGCTGCCGTTGCGAGAGCGCGCGGGCGCCGGACTGGCTTTGGGGCTTCCGGTGCCGCGGCTGTGGAGGCCGTGGTCGAGTCCGAGCTCGCCGGCGAGCTGAGTGACCTCGCCGTGCTGGTCGGGTGAGAGAAGCGTGATCCCGATCCCCTTGCGCCCGGCGCGGCCGGTGCGGCCAATGCGGTGCACGTAGGTCTCGCTGTCCTGCGGCGGGTCGAAGTTGATCACGTGCGAGATGCCGTCCACGTCGATGCCACGGGCCGCGACATCGGTGGCGACGAGGGTGTCGACGACGCCTGACTCGAAGCGGGACAGAGCCTGCTCGCGCTGGCGCTGTGACTTGTTGCCATGCATCGCCACCGCCTTGACGCCGTGGGCAGCAAGTCGCTTGACGAGCCGGTCGGCTCCGTGCTTGGTTCGAACGAACACGAGCGTGAGATCCCCGTCGTGGCCGAGCTCGCGGACGAGCGCCTCGACGCGGTGCTCGTGCGCCACGCGCACGAACCTGTGCTCGATCTCCGCACTCGCGCGCCGCGCCTTCGGGCCGTGCTCGTGGGTCACCGGGTTCCGGGCATAGCGGCCGGCGAGTCGCCCGGCTTCGCCGTCGAGGGTCGCGGAGAAGAACAGCGTCTGACGCTTCTGCGGACAGGCCGCGACGATCCGGTCGATCGCCGGGCGAAAGCCCATGTCGAGCATCCGGTCGGCCTCGTCGAGGATCAGCATCCGAACGTTGGCCAGCGTGAACGCGCCACGCGCGAGCAGGTCTTCGAGGCGCCCAGGAGTCGCGACGAGTATGTGCGAGCCGGCGGCGTCGTTGGCCTGCTTGACCAGGCCGACGCCGCCGTACACGGCGGTGACGCGCAGGGCCCGCGCATGAGCGATTGCGCGGATGTCATCGACGATTTGCGTGGCGAGCTCCCGGGTCGGCGCGAGCACGAGTCCCCCCGGTCTCGGGTCCTCGGCCTTGATCCGCTCAACCAGCGGGATCCCAAACGCAAGCGTCTTACCCGAGCCGGTGGGCGACTTCGCGATCACGTCACGGCCGGCGATCGCATCACCGATCACCGCGCGCTGGATCGCGAACGGCTCGGTGATCCCCGCCCGGGACATGGAGCCGATGACGGTGCGCGAGACACCGAGATCGGCGAACGATTCTGTTGACATGCACAACTCCTTGACGGCTCAGACGGGCCGCGGACGATTCGGGAGGCGACGGCTGACCCGAACCGCTGTGAGCGGGACCCAAGCGAGCTGCCTCGCGGCCGACGAGCGCCGACCGCACACATCAACGTAGCAGCCGTCTGCGGCTACGAAGGTTCGACTACAGGATCCAGAAGGCTACGACCGCGTACTGCAACGCGGCCGCAACGATCACCAGCAGATGGAACAGCTCGTGATAGCCGAACACCCTCGGCGCTGGGTCCGGCCGCTTGTGCGCGTAGATCACCGCTCCCGCGCTGTAGAGAACGCCGCCGAGCGCCAGCGCTGCGACCGCGGCGACGCCGAGACGATCCAGAAGCTCCGGGAGCGCGACCAGCGCGATCCAACCGAGCGAGACGTATGTGGCCGCGCCAAGCCATCCGGGGGCGTCGATCCAGACCAGCTTGAACACCGCGCCGGCGAGCGCCCCCGACCACGCCGCGATCAGGATCACCGCCCCCAGGGTGCCGTGGAGCACGAGCAGCCCGAACGGCGTGTAGCTGCCGGCGATCAGGACGAAGATCATCGTGTGGTCGAGCCGGCGCACCCAGCGATGAACGCCGAGCGAACGCCACTGGACCCGGTGGTACACGGCGCTCGTGCCGAACAAGGCGGCGACACTCAGCGCGTAGACCGCCACCGCAACTCGAGCGCGCGCCGATCCGGCCTCGAGCACCAAGGCACCGCCGGCGAACAGCGACGCCGCAAACGCCCACTGATGCAGGACCCCGCGCAGTCGCGGCTTCGGCAGTGGATCAAGAGTCGCAGCGCCCACGACCACGGAGTGTTGCAAGTGTCCGTCCAGAGCGGTCAGACGTCCGGCTCAGCGGCCTTCGCGAGCCGTAGCGCACGGAGCTGCGACGGGCTGCTTTCCGTACGACCGAGCGCGCCGGGGCGCCTGGTCGACAAATATGCGATCAGCCCGCCCGATCCGGGAACCCAGATCGAGATCGCGTGATAGACGAGCACGGCGCCGACTGAGGCCGTCGCCGGGAGGCCGTAGAGGACCAGCGCGCCGGCAAGGCCCGCGTCGAGGACCCCGAGGCCAGCCGGCACCGGAATGGCCGTCGCCAGGTAGCCGATGCAGTAGGCGATCAGCACTGCCAGGAAGCCCAACCGATGACCTGTCGCTGCGCACGCGGCCCACAGGGCGGCAATGTCCAGGCAGACGAACCCAGCCGCCCCGATCAGCCTCCAGCTCGGTTTCCTGACCGCCGCCCACGCGCCCTCGAGCCCAGCCGCGACCCCACGAACCGCCTTGGGGGTGCGCCCGCCGAAGCGGCGACTCGCGAGCACCACGATCGCTGCTCCCGACAGGACGACGACCGACACGAGGACGGGGATCCCGGCATGGCTCAGGTCGACAGGGCCGTCCGGCACACCCGCGAGCAGCAGCGCGCCGGCCACCCCGTTGACGGCGAACCCGAGCGCGGTGAGCAGGCATAGAAGGGCGGCGCACCGCCCGAGCAGCTGACGGGTGCCGAGGCCGTGGTGACGCATCAGCACGCCGGTGGCCGCGGCCGAAGAGATGTTCCCCCCGGGCAGCACCGCACCGGCGCCCATCGAAATCCACGCCACCCGGCGGCTGGTCGCCGCCGGCGGCTCAGGGAAGAAGTAGCGGAACACGATCAGATAGCCCAGGCACGATCCAACCTCCAACGCGACCGCCCCGATGACCCACGCGGCGTTCATGTCGGCGACCTGGTCGAGCACCTTCCCCGGCGCCGCGACCCAGACGAGCGCCCCGATCGAGACCGCGCCGGCGATCGCCGTGACTAGTTCGCGGCGCCACCGCGACGGCGTCCCGCGATTCGCATCCGGTCGATCGTGCTCACGCGACATAAAGGGATCTTCGCCGATCCCACGTAACCAGGCCGTCAAATACGCGCCGCGGCCACCCTGGTCGTGCCGCGTCCGGGCGGTGCGGGTCAGGCAAACAGCTCGCGCAGATGGTCGTTGAGGAACATTCCGCCCGGGTCGAGCTCTCGCCGCAGCCTGATGAAACGGTCGGCTTCCGGATATAGAGCGTGCAGTCGCTCCGCGGTCAGGAAGTGCAGCTTGCCCCAGTGGACGCGCGCGGAGAACTCCGACAGGAGCGCATCGACGGAGCGCAGGTAGTCCCAGTAATCGGTGCCTGGCTTTCCCGACACCGAGATCACCGTCGTCGCGGTCTTGTAGTTCGGGGAGAGGTACGCGTCGTCCGGCCCGACGGTTCGCACCTCGAGCGGATAGACCGAGTCGGGCAGACTCCGGAGCATCAGATCGCGCATCGCCGACACGGCGTCGGGGCCGAGCTCGAGTGGGACGAAATATTCGAGCTCGTGGAAGTTGGGGTCGTAGACCATCGGATAGATCCGGTAACAGCGATCGGTACGCCGCCCCTCCTGCGCACTGTCGGGTTGGTCGGGCGCGGCGTCGTCGTAGATCTTCACGTAGCACTTGTCGGCCATCGTCTGGTCGTGCGAGGACAGGTTGTAGAGCGCCGCTGACTCCTCCGTGGGCAGCCAGAAGAAGCCGAAGTGACGATGCTCGTGAACGAGCTCGTCCCAGCGCTCGAGCACCGCCTCCCAGGGCCACAGATCGACCTGCTCGGTCAGCCGGTAGGCGTCGGTCACCTCGAGCTCGAGCCGCGTCACCACTCCCAGCATCCCGATCGATACCTGCGCGGCACGCAGAAGGTCGGGCTCGCTCTCGCCGATGTCCCGAATCTCCCCCGTCGCCGTGACCAGGCGGACACCTCGAACGACGCCCGAGAGGCATGCGTTCCCGATCCCCGATCCGTGGGTCGCGGTCGCCGCCGCGCCCGCGATCTGCTGGGTGTCGATGTCGCCCTGGTTCTTGAGCGCGAGACCCTCGCGCCACAGTGGCTCGTAGAAGTCCTGGATCAGGGTGCCGGCCAGGGCGCTCGCACGCTTGCCTCGGGGGTCTGCCTTGACGACGCCCCTCAGCCCGGAGACGTCGAGCAGGAGTCCGTCGGTCTCGACAATCGGCGTGAACGAGTGGCGCGCGCCCGCGACCCGGACGCCGACCCCACGCTCGTACGCGTCTCGGACCAGCGCCGCCACCTCCTCCTCGTCACGGGGCGCGGCCGAATAGCCCGGAGTGAACGATTGATTGCCCACCCAGTTGCTCCAGGCCGTCGCCGGAGGAAGATCAGGAAGCACGGTCGGCGGATCTTACTTGCCATGTCCGTGCGCGCTCGAGTGCTACCGAGACGGTGATGATCGCTGGCTGGGGGCCGTCAGGTCGGTGAACACGAACCCGTCGCGCTCGACCGTTTCGCCGATCTGAATCGTGAGCGGCGCGGACATGATCGGCCCGGCGTAGACGAACGTGTGAAACTCCCCGTTCTCACCGCAGGGGTCGACGCCTGACGGGAGATCGTCGAGTAGCCGCTGGTCGAAGCGTCGTCCGGCGAACGCGAGGTCGAGCTTGGTCGGATCGACGCACACGATGACCGCTTCAAACCCGGCGTCGACGAACTCGCGCGCGAGGCTCGTGGTGTCCCGGTGCCACAGCGGAAAGCACGCTCGTTTGCCGGCAGTGGCGAGCCGGTCCTCGCGGTAGGCGCGGACGTCCTCGAGGAACAGGTCGCCGAACGCCACGGCTTCGACGTCGCGCAGCGGCTCTGACGCGAGCGTCTGCTCCATACGCTGCTCGTAGACGTCGTTGGTGCACGCCGCCGGAATCTCGACCTCGACGAGCGGGACCCCGACGGCGTTCGCCTGGCGGGCCAGCAGCGACCGGCGAACGCCGTGCATCGAGATCCGCTCGTACTCGTCGGTGACGGTCGTGATCAACGCCACGGGGATGACGTCGTGCTCGCGACCGAGCACCCACAACGCGAGCGCCGAGTCCTTGCCGCCACTCCACGACAGAGCGAGCGCGCTGCGCTTGTCGTCATTCACGTGGCTGAGTGGACGCCGTCGGTCGCTCGTCGGCATGGATCAGATCGTAAAAGCTCTTCATAGCCCTCTCCGTCAATATTCACAAGTGCGCATGCAATAATCTCCGCATGACTCATGGCACCGAAACCGACCTCGCGTTCCTCTCGTCCGAGGTGGCTCGATCGGTCGCCGAGACGATGCAGGCGCTCGCCACGCCCAGCCGGGTCCGGATCCTCAGCCGCCTCGGCGCCGGCCCCTGCTCGGTCGGCGACCTCGCTCGGGAGCTCGACATGGCGCAGCCCGCGATCTCCCAGCAACTGCGGGTGCTGCGTCACCTTGGGCTCGTCGTCGGTGAGCGCGACGGCCGGCAGGTGATCTATGCACTGCATGACGAGCACGTCCGCTCGCTGTTGGCCGAGGCCGTCTCGCACACCGAGCACCTGCGGCTGGGCCTCGCGGTTCGCCCGACGGAGCAGCTTCTGACCGCGTGAGCGCGACCGGGCCAGCGCTGCTCGCCGCCGCGGCGGGCGTGGGATTCGGGCACGCAATCCTCCCCGACCACTGGGTCCCGCTGGCCGTGGTCGGTCGCACCCGGCGCTACCCGCTGTCGAGGATCGCCCGCCTCTCGAGCATGGCCGGAGTGGCACACGTGCTCGTCTCGATCGTGCTCGGAGCGGTGATCATCGTGATCGGGCTGCAGTTTCGCTCCACGATCGAGCACGCCCAGGACACGATCATCGGCTGCATCCTGATCGCCACCGGGATCGGCTTTCTCCTGCTCGAGCTCACCGGCCGCGGCCACCATCACCAGGACGGCCGCCACGGTCACCATCACCATCACGATCACAATGACGACCACGACGACGCGCCCCACCCCGGGGAGCCCGACCACCACGACCGGACCGGCGAGCGGACGCCCCGGCGACTCAGCGGGCTGGCGAGCGTGATGGTTCCGTTCGGCGCGGCCGCGTCGCCGGACCTGACGATCCTTCCCGTGTTCCTCGCCGCGACCACGGCGGGCATCGCGACCGCGGTCGGATCACTGGTGATCTTCGCCGCGGTCACGATCGGCACGATCGTCGGGCTGACCCTCGCCGCCGCCCGCGGCGGCTACCAGATACAGGGCGAATGGCTCGAGCGCTGGGGCAACCTGTTCACCGCCGGCGTGCTCAGCATCATCGGCCTGCTCGTCCTGCTCGGGATCATCTGAGCCCGGCGCAAACCCGCCCTGTCCCCGGGTCTTCGTAAGCTTGCGCTTGATGCGGCTCGAGGGCATTCAGACGGGGGACATCGTCGAGGTAGATCGCCTCGGCCGCCGCTTCCACGCCCTGGTGACCGGCAACGCGCCGGGCGGGCTGGCGGTCCAGCCGTTCGACCGGCGCGTCACCTACCGGAGCTGCCGAGCCCACGACGTGATCGCTCACTGGGCCAAGCGCGGGCGGCCGCGGGCGACCGAGGAGCCGCTCGAGCCCTCGCCGCTTCAACTCGAGCTCGACACCACCGTCCGCGGTTGAGCCGCGCCCACCTCGATGCGGAGCGGCTCGCCAGTTTCGAGCAGGGTCTTGAGCTTGGCGATCACCTGAGGCCAGCCCCCGCTCACCGACTCGGCGATCTTGCTCCCCGGCTCGAAGTCGTCGTGGACGACGGTCAGCCTCACCGCATCCCCGGCGGGCTCGATCTCGAAAGTCACCTTCGAGCGCGGCTCGGCGGCATAGGCGGCGATCTGCTCGGCGCTGAACCCGATCACTTGACCCAGCTCTGGCGTGAAGCTGTGCCAGGTGTACGACAGCCGGCGGAACGGGTCGGCCTCGAGTACGACCTGGCCCGGATCGGCGATGCGCGCCCCGTGGTTGTTCCAGACCATCGTCGACCCCGGCGTCCAATCGGTCTCGAATGTCGTGTTCCAATAGCGCTCGGTGAAGGCCGGCTCGGTCAGTGCCTGCCAGAGCCGCTCCGGGGTCGTGTGGATGTAGGTCGTGTAGACGAATGACGGCTTCTGCATCGTGGGGCTCTCCAGTGCTTGCTTGAGTTCCGCGAGCGCGTGGACCCGCTGTTGGTCGTAGCGGTCGATCCAGCGTTCGGCGATGTCGTTGATGGGAGCGGCGTTGAGGAAGTGGAGCTTCTCGCGCCCACGCCACAACGTGGTCACGAGGTTGGCGCCCTCGAGCACGGCGAGGTGCTTGCTGACCGATTGGCGGGCCATGTCCATGTCGGGACACAGCTCGCGCAACGTCTGGCCCGAGCGAGCATTCAGGCTGTCGAGCAGCCGGCGCCGGCTCGGATCGGCTAGCGCCCTGAATACCTCATCGATCTCCCGTCTGTCCGAATGTGCAGCCATATGGCTGCACGATTATATGCAGCTGATCGGCTGCATGTCAAGACTCATGTGGGCGGACGGTTTGAACGGCGGGCACCTGAGGGTGGGTCCGTGTGGATGGTGGCGGACGCACGCCGGTTCATCCGGAAATGGCCTGCAGAACATGACAATTGCCGCGATTCACGCCGACCGCGTCAGAGCACGCATGTGGGGCATGCGCCGTCCGACAGCGTCGGCGAAGTTGCGCCCGATTGGCAGGTTATGCATGTTCGGCGCCCCCGGCCGGAGGCGCGGAAGCGAGTCCCCGGCCGGCGCGGGGACCTTCCGCGGGGACGCTTGTAAAAGTCCAGGCGTCCCCGCGGGACCGATCCACCTACCGGGTCGCGCTACTTACGCTTACGCCCGTTGTGCGTATCGCGAATCGTGCCGATGCCCGGGACCGTGACCGGAGAGTTGGTCACCTGGCTCCAGCCGCCGGCGGAACTCACCGTGGACTGACCGCTGTTGCTTTGGCCGTAGAGGACGAACTGGATCGCGCCGAACTTGCCCTGGATCGTCTCGGTGGCGTTCTTCGCCTCTCCGGAGATGTGGATGTTCGTGAGGAAGACGGTCTTGAGCAAGTACTGGACCACGGGCGCGTCCATGCCGTTGGCTCCCGGCTTCCGAATGACGATCTCAACTGAGGCCAGGTGCGATCCGGAAGCGAGGTCCTGGAACAGCTGCGCGCTGTACTTGTCCAGCGGCTTGACGAATTGGAAACCCTGGAAGCTGACCTTGCCGGCGCCGGCACCGCTCGTGGCGCTGCCGATCGAGGCCGAGTTCATGGCATCGAGTGTGAACGACGTCAGATCGAACGCCTTGGTCGTGTTCGCATTCGTCGGGTTGGTCGTCTCACCGACCGGCGTCGGGTTGAGCTTGCCCAGGTTGTTCGCAGGAGCGAGATACATCAAGATGTCTGTGCTCGCGCCCGAGGAGACCTGTGCAGTGCCGGCCGGACCCGCCGGACCCTGAGGTCCCTGCGGTCCCGTGAGTCCCGTCGGTCCCGTCGGTCCCGCCACTCCGGTGCCGGTCGGCCCCGTCGGACCCTGCTGGTTCCAGGTAATCGTCTCCTCCTGACCTGAGGTACAGCTCTGGTCTCCGGTAACGGTTTGGTCGAGTACGCGAAGGCTTCCGACCGGAACATCGTCCGTCGCGCTCGTCAGGACACACCCGGTGATGGTCGCGTCAGACCCACCGATCTGCCCCACGGCGATCGCGGCTCCGGCACCGAGCGCGGCGACCGTCGGCACCAATATCTTCAACGACGTGCGAATACGTCGGCGACCGCGTCCAGACGCGTCTGCGGGCCGGCTTCCCTCTTCACGGCTCATCCCATCCTCCTCGGTTCCCGGCGCCCCACACGCGATTCAACCAGCGGGCGCGGGCAAGGTCAACCAGCCGCAGCGGTCACGTCATCGCTCAGACGGAAACGCCGCGCGCCCAAGACCGACGCGTCAGCGGAGAACGGAGTCCCTAATCGCCGGGGCGCGGGCCCCGAGGAAGCAGATTCCGGGAAGGCCAGGCGTGTGGAACCGGTCGTTCGGGTTGTCCTCGAGCGTGCTGTCCCTGATTGCCATCGTCCCGGTGCGGTCGTCGCTGACGAAGAAGATCGCGCCCCCGCCCTCGTTCGCGTGGTTGTCGACGAACACGCTGCCACCGATCGACAGCGTCATCTGGTCGCCGTCGTTGTAGATCGCGCCTCCGCTCCCGCCGCCCGGCGTGCCGGGACCGGCGGGGTTGGCGCCGTTGCCGACCGCGCGGTTGTCGGCGAAGCGGCTGTTCAGCACGGTCCACGAGACGCCGATGCTGCTGAGCGCCGCACCGTTGCTGCACGCGTTGCCGGAGAAGCGGCTGCCGACGACGAATACGGGCAGGCCGCGGTACTGCGACAGCGCCCGGACGGCGGCACCGCCGATATCGGGTCCATTGCGCTCGCACCGGTTGCCGGCGAACACCGAGTCGACGATCCGCAGCCGGCCACCGCGGTCGAAGATCGCGCCGCCGCCACCACCGTCGAAGTCCTGGCCGGTCGAGTTCCCGTCGGTGAACGTCATGTTCTGGACGACCAGCCTCGGCGAGGACTGATCCTGGCAGTGCGACGTCGTCCACTTCTGCGCCGGGTCGCACGTGTCCATGTACAGGATCCGGCGCCGACCCTCGCCGCTCAGCGTCACCAGTCCGCCTCCGTCGAGGACCACCTCGTGGCTGGTGTTCACGACCTTGGCGGTGGCGTTCATGCGGATCGTCACCGGCCTCGGTCCGCATGAGAAGCGGATGATCCCGCCGGCGCGAACCGCGGCGACGACCGCCGCCGACGTGCAGCCGGCAGGCGTGCCGCGCCCGACGATGCGGCTGGCGTGAGAGGTGTCGGCCGGGCGGCCGGCGGGCGGCACCGGCACGGGCAGCGGCACGGCCGGCGCCGCGTCTGCCACCGGTTGGATGCACGCGGCCATGATCAAGCAGACAGCGCCGGCGAGCACGAGTGATGACCGTCGTGGCATCGGGCAAGGGTAGGCCGAATCGCACCGCCTGCGGCGGGATTCGTAGGCCGCCCGTGGAACCGAACCGAAGCACCCGGTCGAACCGGCCTACCGGTAGCATCCGAATCGATGCCGATCGAGTGGGCCGGTTTGGGGCCGGAACTGCTGCTGGCGCTCGATCGAACCTTGCCCGAGCCGCTCGGCGCGCAGCTCGAACGCGAGCTGCGCGAGGCGATCCGCTCCGGCCGCCTGGGGGCCGGCGAGCGTCTCCCGTCGTCTCGGGCGATGGCCTCCGAGCTCGGGATCTCACGCGGACTGGTGCTCGAGTGCTACAGCCAGCTCCAGGCCGAGGGGTTCCTGACGTCGCGGACCGGCTCGGCCACGCGGGTCGCCGCGGGCGCGGGGTCGCCCGCGACGTCGCCGCTTCCGGCGCTGGCGCCGGAGCCGACCGGACCGGCTCCCTCGCCGCGACTCGCGGTCGACTTCTGCCCCGGGGTCCCGGACCTCACGAGCTTTCCGCGAGCCGAGTGGGCCCGGGCGATGCGCGACAGCTGCCGCAACGCGACCCCGACCGAGCTCGGCTACGGCGATCCGCGCGGGACCGTGGCGCTGCGCCGGGTGCTCGCCGGGTACCTGCGGCGGGTCCGGGGCACGGCCGCCGATGCCGAGCAGATCGTGATCTGTGTCGGATTCGGCCAGGGGATCAACCTGGTGCTGCGCTCGGTCGCCGGCGACGGCGTACGGCGGGTGGCGATCGAGGACCCGGGAGACGACGAATATCACGCAATCTGCTCGCGCCTCGGAATCGAGGCCGTCCCGATCCCGATCGACGAGTCGGGGATCGACGTCGACGCACTCGCCGCGACCGACGTCCGCGCGGTGATCCTCACCCCCACCCACCAATTCCCGACTGGCACCGCGCTCGCCCCCGAGCGCCGGCAGGCGCTGGTCGCATGGGCCGTCGACCGCGACGCCACGATCATCGAAGACGACTACGACGCGGAATTCCGCTACGACCGCGCCCCGGTCGGAGCGCTGCAGGGACTCGCGCCCGATCGCGTCGCGCTGATCGGCACCGTCAGCAAGTCGCTCGCGCCGGCGCTCCGGCTCGGCTGGGTCGTGTGCCCCGGTCGGCTGCTCGAGGCGGTGACCGAGGACAAGCGGCTGAGCGACCGCGGGTCTCCGACGCTCGAGCAGCTGGCGCTCGCGACGCTGATTGAGTCCGGCCGCTACGACCGCCACCTGCGCCGAATGCGCGATGTCTACGGCGCGCGCCGCGACAGGCTCGTGGCGACGCTCACCGAGCACGCCCCCCACGTCGAGCTGCACGGGCTTGCGGCGGGGTTCCATGCGGTCGCGCAGCTGCCGCCCGGCGCGGACGAGACATCGATCGTGGCGGCGGCGCGGACCCGCGGGATCGGCCTGTACGGGATGAGCTCGTACCGGCCGAGCGGAAGCACCGGCGCACCTCAGCTCGTGCTCGGGTTCGGGAATCTCACCGAAGCCGCAATCGCGCGCGGTATCGAGACGATCGCCGACCTGCTCTGAGCTGACCTCGCGGGCCGGACCACAACCGGTCACCCGTGACCGGGACCACAACCGGTCATCCAGGACCGGGACCACAACCGGTCACCCGTGACCGGGATCACAACCGGTCACCCAGGACCGGACACACCCAAAGCGGCTCACTATCCAGGCATCGAATTGGCTCTTATCAATGAGCCGCTTTCGGCCTAGATTGGCGCAGCATGACGACCAAACCCTCGAGAACCTCAATCCTCTCGGCGCCCGGCGCACGCGCGCTCATTGGAAGCTCGATCCTCGCCCGTCTGCCGCTCGCGATGTTCAGCATCGCGCTGCTCGTCCACGCTCAGCAGCTGACCGGGTCCTTCGCCGTCGCCGGCGCGGTCAGCGGCGCCTACGCGCTCGCCGGCGCGGCCGCGGCCCCCCTGGTCGGCAGGCTCGTCGACCGCTGCGGCCAGACGGCGGTCTTGATCTGCGGCGCGACGCTCACCGCGATCGCGCTCGTCGTGACCGGGTTGCTGCCGGCGAGCACTCCCACGCCCGCACTGGTCGCACTCGCCGCCGCAGCCGGGATGTCGACGCCGCCGCTGTCGGCATGCGTCCGCACGCTGCTGCCGGCGATCGTCGCCGACCCGAGCCGGCTGCCGACGCTGTTCGCGTTCGAGTCGACGGTGCTCGAGGTCACGTTCGTGCTCGGCCCGCCGCTCGCGCTCGGCGTCGGCGCGGTGTGGTCGACCGGCGCGGCACTCGCGTTCGCCGGGATCGTGATGCTCGTGGCCACGGTCGCGTTCGCGGCCCAGCCGGCCTCGCGCGCCTGGCGTCCCGATCCCGGCTCGCCGCGCCGTCGCGGAGGGTCGCTGCGCTCGCCGGCGATCGTGGTGCTCGCGCTGATCGAAGTCGGCACGGGCACGGTGTTCGGCGCGACCGAGGTCGGCGTCACCGCGGCGGCGAAGGCGCTCGGCAGCACCGCCGCGGCCGGGCCGCTGCTCGGGCTGTGGGGCGTCGGGTCGCTGCTCGGCGGGATCGCCGCCACCCGTGCCGGTGGCAGCGCCCGGCGCGCAGGGGGCCTGACGCTGCTCCTCGCCGCGCTGGCGGTGGCTCATGGCGCTCTGCTCCTGTCCACCGGCAGCGTGCTCGCGATCGGGGCGGTGATCCTGCTCGCCGGCGCGACAATCGCCCCGTCCGCCGCCACCGTCTACGCGATGGTCGACAGGTTCGCGCCGGCGGGGACGCACACCGAGGCGTTCTCGTGGGTGCTCACCGCGGACTCTGCGGGCGCGGCGCTCGGGGCGGCCGTCGCCGGCGCGCTCGTGCAGAGCGCCGGCGCGCCCGCGGCGTTCGCGTTCGCCGGCGGCGCCGGAGCGGTGGCGGTGCTGATCGCCGTGCTGGGATCCCGCACCCTGGACGGCGCCCCGTCCGTACCGACCGACCCCGCGTCAGCGCACTCCCCCACCGCTTCCGCCCACGCACTCTGATCCGGCCTCCGGGGCCGCCGGGGCCCCGCCTGTCGCGCGCGTTTGAGGATCCTCCTGATCGCGGGGAAACTACTGGCCGTGGACAACGCGCAGCTAGCCGATCGCCTCGAGACGTTCGCGATGATGCTCGAGCTCGTCGAAGCCAACCCGTACACGATCCGGGCGTACCGCCGCGCCGCCGAGACGATCCGGGGCGCGGCGCTTCCGGTCGCGGACCTCGTTCGCGACAACCGGGTGCGCGAGCTGCACGGGATCGGCCAGGGCATCGAGGCGCGGTTGCGCGAGCTCGTCGAGACCGGTCAGATCGCCGAGCTGGCCGAGCTCGAGCGCGAGCTGTCCCCCGACCTCGTCGGCCTCGGGCGCTATCTCGGCCTCGGCGCCAGGCGGTCGATCGAGCTCGCGCGCTCGCTCGGCGTGCGTACCGCCGAAGAGCTCCGCGAGGCGGCGGCCGCCGGCCGGCTGCGCGACGTGCCGGGGATCGGGGCCAAGACCGAGGAGCTGCTGCTCGAAGCGCTCGCCCGCGAGCAGGACGCCCGGCCGAGACAGGGCTTGCTCCTGAATCGCGCCGGCGAGCTCGTCGGCGCCGTCGCGGCCGCGGTGGGCGGCGAGCCGGCGGGCGACGTCCGGCGGTGGCGCGACTCCTGCGAGCGGCTCGCGGTCGTATGCGCGGCACCCGACCCCGAGCCTGCACTCGACCGCTTCGCCGGACTGCCACAGATCGTGGCGCTGCTCGAGCGGCACGATCGGCGCGCGGTCGGGGTGACGGTCGAGGGCACCCCGGTCGAGCTCGTCGCCGCCGAGCCCGACCGGTTCGGGACCGCGCTCGTCCGCGCGACGGGCTCACGGGCGTACGTGGAGGCGCTCGAGCCGCTCCCGGACGCGCCGGACGAGCACTCGGTGTACGAGGCGCTCGGTATCCCCTACTGCCCCCCGGAGCTGCGCGAGGCACCATTCGACGGCCGGCCGCCGCCGCTGCTCGAGCTCGCGGACGTCCGCGGCGATCTGCACTGCCACACGACCTGGTCGGACGGCCGAGCGAGCGTCGAGGAGATGGGCCGGGCCGCACGCGAGCGGGGCTACGACTACCTCGCGATCTGCGATCACACGCCGGCGGTCGGCGCGGTGCGCGGCCTGACCCCGGACGACGTCCGCCGCCAGGGCGAAGAGATCGCCGCCGCCAACGAGGTGCTGGCCCCGTTCCGCGTGCTCAGGGGGATCGAGTGCGACATCCTCGGCGACGGGCGGCTCGACCTTCCGGACGACGTCCTCGCCGAGCTCGACTGGGTCCAGGCCAGCGTGCACGGGGGGCAGCGCATGCCCCGGGTGGAGATGACCCGGCGCGTCGAGGAGGCGTTGCGCAACCCGTACGTGCGCTGCCTCAGCCACCCGACGGGGCGCTACATCAACCGCCGCCCCGAGAACGCGCTCGACCTCGAGCGAATCTTCGAGGTCGCACTCGAGCTTCGGGTCGCGCTCGAGGTCAACGGCCTTGCCCTCCGGCTCGATCTGAGCGGCGAGCACGTTCGCGAAGCGCTCCGCGGCGGCGTCGAGATCGTTTGCTCGACCGACGCGCACTCACCTGCCGGGCTCGGGAACATGACCCTGGCGGTGGCGACGGCGCGCCGCGGCTGGGCGACCGCGGCGAACGTGCTCAACACGCGGCCGCTCGAGCAGATCCTCAGCCGGAGTTAGCCGGCGCCGGTCCTGATGAAGGACGCGGCCGGTTGTGGCCCCACTCGGCCCGCAGCACGCGGAGCGCGTTGCCGTTGCAGATCTTCTCGGCGTCGGTGGCGCCGTAGCGCCTGTGCAGATGGGCCTGCAGCTCGGTCATCCGCCTCATGTCCTCGAGCCCCGGCAGCGCGGGCTTGATGTAGCCATCGAGATCCGAACCGATCGCGATGTGGTCGTAGCTGCCGGTCAGGTCGCAGAGCTTGTCGATGTGCTTGCACAACGCGTCGAGCGAGCCCTCGAGGGAGTTGCTGACGCCAGGCAGCCCGCTGGTGATGAAGTGCTTGCAGAGGATGCAGCCGAGCACGCCGCCGCGCGCTGCCACCGCCTTGATCGTCTCGTCGTCGAACGAGTACTCCAGACCGCCGAAGCGATACGCGATGTGCGTTCCCATCACCGGGATCTCCCTCGCCGGGTCGCGGCTGTCGAGCCTCGCCATCACGTCCCTGATCGACTGCGACCGCATGTGCGTGATGTCGATCAGGATCCCCTCGTCGACCATCGCGTCGACGACCTCGTGGCCGAGCGCGGTCAGACCTTCGTCCTTCGCCTGCGGGAACACGAGGTTGTAGAGCCAGTCCGGTAGGAACGGGAGCGCGGGAGCGTTCGTCGCGACGTCGCGGAAGAACAGGTGCGCGACCGTCACGTACGCGACCCCCAGGTCCGCCAGCACCTTGACGTTGCGCTGCACCTCGGCCGGATCCCGCCCGACCTGGAAGCCTCCCTCGATCGCGTGGATCAGGATCGGGACCTCTCCGCCCAGCAGCGAGTCGAGCTCACGCACCGAGTGGGCGATCGCCACTGCGTTCCGGTGGGCGTTCACGTAGTCCTCGACCGTCTGGTGCTGGTCGACGATGTCCTTGAAGTAGCTGTCGCGCGGAGGCGCGCCGTAGCTCTGGGTCAGGTCGATCTCGTCGAACGGCTGGTACATCACCGACAGCGCGACGCCGACGCCACCGTCGTGCATCCACTGTTCGGTGACGCTCGGCGCGCCTCCCGGACCCTGATAGTTGGCCAGGCGCGAGATCAAGTCGACGACCCGCCCCTGCCACCGCTGGCGCCACCACCGGCGCGCCCGCTCGTGCGTCCGCTGCTGCTCGTCGGCGAGCAGATGCATCGGAAAATGGGCGTGGAGGTCGACGAGCATTGCGAAGACTGCTGATCATCTCAGCGCGGGCAGCCGCAACGCCAGTGTTTGGTTCCCGTGAAAAGCGGGGACCACGGACGTTAATTCGTTATAAGCGGCTCGAACTGTGAGTCGCGCAGCCACCGGTCGGGGCGACTCCGGATCAGGAAGACAAACCCCGCGAGTCGCGTGGAGGAACGTTACGGCGTGAACTCTGACCGACAATCGCCCCGACGCCGGCGGCGCTTGAAGTCAGGGTTCGAGCCCGTACGGGAAGTCCGTCAGCAGCTCGCCGCCGTCCTCGGTCACGAGCACCAGGTCCTCGAGCCTGCACCCGCCGAAGCCCCGGCGATAGCAGCCGGGCTCGAGCGTGATCACGTCGCCGGCCGCGACCACGTCGGGCGCCCGACCCAGCAGCGGCGCCTCGTGGACCTCGAGCCCGACGCCGTGCCCCAGCGAGTGGAAGAACCCCTCCTCGAGCACCTCCCCGGGTGCCTTGGTCAGCTGCGTCGGCAAGCCGGCCTGCTCGTAGGGCCCACACGCCAGGCGGTGAAGCTCCTTGCCGGCGACGCCGGGCCGTACGGCCTCGAGCGAGCGTGCGAGCGAATCGCGCGTGAGCTGGTGGTACTTGCGCAGCTCGGCCGGGGCCTCGCCCACGACGAACGACCGCGTCATGTCGGCATAGCACGCCGACTCCAGGTCGATCGGCCACAGGTCGATCACCACCGGCTCGTCGGGCTGGATCGGCCCCGACCCCATCTCGTGGCCGGAAGCGGTCTGCGGGCCGTGCGAGACGATCAGCGCGTCGGCGCTGGCGCCCCCGCGTGCGACCGCGGCGCGGATCGCCTCCTTGACCCGCTCGGAGGTGACCGGTTCGCCGTCGGCGATCAGTCCGGGTCCGCCCGGCTCGGCCCGGCGCAGCAGCTCGGCCGCGGCTCGCATGCCCGCCTCCGCCGCCGCCTGCGCCCGCCGGATCCCCGCGAGCTCGGCGTCGCTCTTGACGCGGCGGCGGCTCTCGAACAGCTCACGGTCCACCTCGAGCTTCAGGCCGGCCGTGCGCAGGCGGTCGGCGAGCTCGAGCGGGAAGTCGCCGGGCACAGCGGCGCGCTCCAGCCCGACCGCGCCGGCGGCTCGGATCAGCACCTCGAGCACCGCCTCGTCCCGCGCCATGCCCGTGCTCACCAGGTCGTCGTAGCCGAACTCCTCGAGCGTGTGAACCGCGAGTCCGCCGTCGATCGCCGCTATGCGCGAGCTTTCGAGCGAACTCACCACCACGTGCCGCCCGCCGCCCACCTCGACGTACAGAAACGGGTCGGGGACCAGCAAGGGGATCTCGTGGCGCATCGCCGAATGGCGGACGGTGTCGCCGTGGATCATCACGTCCGGCATCTCGCGGGTCATCTTGCCACCGATCGCCGGCTCAGCGCGGTGACAGCACGAGCATGGCGGCGCTCGCCGCCGGCAGCGACACCGCGTAGCGCCCCTGCGCAGTCGCGACCGGGGCACTGTCCGGCCGGCCCGCGAGCCGCCCGGTGCTCGTCTGCGCGCCGAAGCTCTGACCGCCGAGCGTCACGCCGCTCGACGCGCTCGGGCTCGGCGCGGTCAGCCGCGCCAGCGTCGCGCCCTTGAACTTGCCCGGCATGCGAACCGCGAGCTCATGCGCCGTCGAGTCCTCGTTCGTGAGGACCACTCGAACCGTGCCATCGGTCGCGCGCGTCGCCCACACGTTGACCCCGCGGATTCCGGTGGGGCTGACGCTCAGGAGGTGGGATCCGGCCGGCGTCGCCTCCGCGAACATCAACATGCCGTAGTACTCCGGCGACACGACCGCCCGCCATCGCCCGCTCTGGCGGCTGATCTTGAACAGCTCGTATCCCGCGCCCGGGAACGTGTGGACGTTGACGCCGGAGACGCCGACGCGCGCGAGGCCGAACAGCGTGTTGAGCGCCCACAGTGCCGAGGCGAACGACTTCGAGACGGCGGGATCGGCACCGCACGAGACGGTGTTGAGCTCGTCGACCCGGAGCGAGAGGCCATGAGCGCGGGCGAGCGCCACGTATGGCGCGAACGAGTCAGCGAGATCGGTCGAGGTCGCCGGCGACAGCAACCGGGCGATCGTCGGGTACCGAGCCGAGGTGCGCGGGGTCAGGCACACCTGCAACGGATAGCGATGCAACGTCACCAGACCGAGGTGCGGCTCGGCGGCTAGGAACTGCCCGAGATCGCGCGTCCACATCGTCCCGCTCAGGCTCGGGCCGGCGAGCGGTACGGCCGGCAAGGCCCCGGTGAACCCGGCGAAATCGCGGGTGAAGGCAGCCTCGTCGTAGCTCTTCGGGCGGCCGAGGACCGCGTGGCCGGCCGAGCGATACCACGGGAACGCGGGGTACAGGTCCGGCTCGTTGCCGAGCTCGAGTGCCCTGACGGCCTGTGGGCCGACCCCGTTGACGAGCGCACGCGCCTCCGCGCCCGCCAACTGCGGACTGTCCTGCTCGAGGTTGATTCCGAGGATCAGGTGGGCGCCAAGCGTCTGCGCGAGCGCGCGGGTCACCTCGAGCCATTGGCGGGTGAGGTCGAACGTGACGCCGGCTGGCCGGCTCACGCCGGCCACTGGCCACCATGTCCTGTCCGCGCTGTTGCCGCCGATCCTCAGGATCGGCGCCTGCCCGGGCGCCAGGTTGCGCGCTAGCTGCTCGAACACCGGGTCGAGCGCGCTCGGATCGGAGCCGGCGTAGGCCTCGAGCGCGGGGTACTCGATCGACAAACCGAGGAAGCCCCGGGGCACGACGGGGTCGCGGGACCCGGGATCGACCGTGACCGCCGCCGCGTGGGCGCTCGGGCTATCGGCGTCGCCACCACCGGCGCTCGCCAGCGAGAACCCGATGATCAGCACGGCGACGATCGACACCACGGCGACGTCGAATCCGAAGAAGCGGCTGCGGCGCCAAACGTTCACAAACCTAAGTGTTGCGCGGCGGGGTGTCGGCAACTGGACGGGCGCTTGCAATACGATCGCCAACCCTTCAACCGCGAGAGGGTTTCGGTATGGATCTCTGCTTGATGATCGAAGGTCAGGAGGGCGTCACGTGGCCGCAGTGGCAAGCGCTGGGCGCGGCCTGCGAGCAGCATGGCATCCCCACGCTGTTTCGCTCGGACCACTACCTCAACCTCGACGGGCAGCACCCCGAGCGCGGATCGCTCGACGCCTGGGGAACGATCAACGCGCTGGCCGCCTCGACCACGAAGCTGCGGCTCGGGACGCTCGTCTCGCCGACGAGCTTCCGCCACCCGTCCGTGCTGGCCAAGCTCGTGGTCACCGCCGACCACGTCTCCGGAGGGCGGATCGACCTCGGCATCGGCGCCGGCTGGCACGAGCGCGAGCACGCTGCATACGGCTTTCCGTTCGAGCCGACCGGCGTCCGCATGGAGGTGCTCGAGGAGCAGCTTCAGGTGCTGATGGGTCACTGGGGCGCTGAGCGCTTCTCGTTCGACGGCGAGCACTACGTGCTCTCAGACCTCGACGCGCAGCCCAAGCCCGTGCAGCAGCCCCACCCTCACCTGCTGATGGGCGGCAACGCCGGCCCGCGCAGCGCCGCGCTCGCCGCGCGCTTCGCCGACGAGTACAACACGCCGTTCCCTTCGCTCGAGGACGTCGCCAGTCGCCGCGGTCAGGTCGCACAGGCCTGCGAGCGCGCCGGCCGCGATCCGATCCCGTTCTCGGCGATGATCGGAACCGTGCTCGGCGCCGACGCCGCCGACCTCGAGGACCGCGCCCGCCGGGTCGCCGCCCGCATCGGCGCCGAGGGCGACGCGCTCGTGAGCGAGCCGCCGAAGGGTTGGATCGTGGCCACGGTCGAGCAGGCGGCCGAGCAGTTCGCGGCCTACCGCGACGCGGGGCTGCATCGGGTGATGTGCCAGACGCTCGTGCACGACGACCTCGACGCGGTGGCGCTGATCGCGACGCTCGCTCCGCTGCTCGCCTAGCGCCCCGCGACGCTGAGCGCCGCGCGCCGGGCAATGGCGGCGCGCCCCGCCCGCCAAACGCGAAACACCCATCATCAAAACAGACGCGCCCCGGATTCGGCGAAAGTGACTTGGAGGCCGAATCTCCGGGGCGCGCTGAGGGAGGAGAGGGTGCCCGGTCATACTGGCGTCATCGCTTTCATATGTCAAAGACGAACTGCTTGAGCGATCTATAGGCTTAGCTTATGGAGCTACGCCAGCTGCGCTACCTCGTCGCGCTCGCCGACGAGCGGCACTTCACGCGGGCCGCGGCGCGCGAGCACATCGCCCAGCCGGCGCTCTCGCAGCAGATTCGCCGGCTCGAGCAGGAGGTGGGCCTCGCCCTGGTGGAGCGGACCACCCGGCGCGTAACGGTCACCGAGGCGGGCAAGACACTCGTGGCACGCGCCCGCCGGATCCTGTCCGAGGTGGATGCCGCCAACGCGGAGTTGCAGGCGCTGGCCGGCGTCCGAACCGGCCACGTGTCCGTCGGCACGATGCACACGATGGGACCGGTGGACGTGTCGCTCGCGCTCGCGGTCTTCCACGAGCGCCACCCGGCCGTCGAGCTCACCGTCCGCGAGCAGTCGAGCGAGGAGCTCGCCGAGATGCTGCGCGATGATGTGCTCGACCTCGCTTTCCTGTCGGTGACCGAGCGGATCGAGACCCAGGGGCTGGTCCTGCGCCAGCTCGTCTCCGAGGACCTCGTGGTGGTGCTGCCGCACGATCACCCGCTGGCTGGGCGCCGCCGGCTGCGGATGGCGGAGCTGGCCGACGAGCAGTTCGTCAGCTACCGGGAGGGCGCGCGCCTGCGCGAGCTCCTGGCCTACGCGGCCCACCAGGCCGGATTCAAACCGCAGATCAAGCTCGAATCGAACGAGAGCGAGCGGATCCGGCGGCTCGTGGCGCGCGGGATGGGGGTCGCGATCCTCCCCCAGTCGGACGCCGACCGCTCGGCGGGGCACCTCGCTGTCGCCGCGCTGATCGAGCCCTCGCTGCGCCGTGACATCACGCTTGCGTGCCGCGAGGGGCGGCGCCTGTCCCCCGCCGCGGGCGAGTTCCTCGCGCTTTCCAGAGAGCTTTTCAGCAACCCGGCGGACGGTGGTGCGCCCACGGCCGCGCCGTCTCGAGCTGGCCCGCGAGCGAGTAGAGCAGATCCTCCGCCCCCGGCCGGCCGACCAGCTGGACGCTGAGCGGGAGGCCGTCGGCGCCGAACCCCGTCGGCACCGCGATCGCCGGCTGCCCGGTCAGGTTGAACAGCGGGTTGAACGACATGAACCGCGAGGACCGGTCGAACGCGACCGGCGCGGACTTGCCGTAGGCGCCCTCCGCGGCGATCGCCGTCGTCGCGAGCACCGGCATCAGCAGCACGTCGACCTCGTTCCACAACTCGAGCACGCGCGCGGTCCGAGTCGCTCGCCCGGCGAGCAGCCGCTCGCGGCGGCGACTGCGCGACCAGGCGCCGGCCGGCGGCGACGAGCTGTCGCGTCGAGCGCTCGAGCCGCGAGCGGTCGGGGACCGTGCGCGACTCCTCGTAGATGCCCCGCATCCACATCTGCGTGAACTCGAGCCCGGCGAGGCCGTAGGCCGGGTCGCGCTCGATCACGTCGTGCCCGAGCTCTGAGAGCACCGCGCCGGTCCGCTCCCAGGCCCCCCGCTGATCGCGCGACAGCCGCGCGATGGCGCCGGGCGGGAGCTTGCGCGAGACGCCGATCCGCAGCCGGCCGGGCGGCGTGGCGGCGGCTTCCACGTAGCTTCCGGTGAACGGCGCAGCCGAGTCCGCGTCGCCGGGCATCGACCCGTGGATCGCGTCGAGCAGCAGGGCGCTGTCGCCGACCGTCCGCGCGAGCGCCCCGAACACGCTCAACCCGAGCCAGCCCTCCCGCGCCGGTTGGGTCGAGACGCGCCCGCGGCTCGGCTTCATCCCGACGAGCCCGCAGCACGCGGCGGGGATCCGGATCGACCCGCCGCCGTCCGAGCCGGTCGCGCACGGGACCATGCCCGCCGCCACCGCTGCCGCCGAGCCGCCCGAGGAGCCGCCCGGAGTCCGGGCCGAGTCCCAGGGATTGCGCGTGACCCCGTTGGCGGCGCTCGCGGTCCACGGGAAGATCATCAGCTCGGGGACGTTCGTGATCCCGATCGGGATCGCCCCGGCCGCGCGCAGGCGCCGGACCACCTCGCCGTCCGCGGCCTCGGCCGGAGGGTACGAGCGCGATCCGCGCGTCACCGACTGGCCGGCGACCGGCATGTCGTCCTTGATCGCGATCGGCACGCCGGCGAGTGGCTTGTCCGCGACCCCGGACATGCGCGTCGGCGTCGGCCAGGGCCTCCTCGGCCATCGTCACCCGGAATGCGTTCAGCTTCGGATCGATCGCCTCGATTCGCGCCAAGCACAGCTCGACGAGCTCGCGCGGGGTGAGCTCACGCCGGCGAACCAGATCCGCGAGCGCTCCCGGCCCCGCGAACGCGAGCTGCTCGTCCGCGGTCGCCGTCATGCTCCGAGCGCGGTCACGAGCTCGCGGATCGCCCCGGGATAGCGGTACTGGATGCCGCCGTGCTTGCCGTCGAACAGCTCGAGCGTGTGCTCGACGCCGAGCTTCGACAGCTCCTGCGCGAACGCCTGCGCGCCGAGGTCGAGGTAGTACTCGTCGCTGCGGCCGGCGTCGAGGTAGATGCGGCGCATGCTCCGCAGCGCGTCGGCGTGTGCAGGAGCCATCCGCACCGGATCGTGTTCGAGCCACCGCTCCCACACGTCGTCGATCAGCCGGCCGGTCGAGATCTCGAACGGCAGCAGGGCCCGACCCGGCGCGGTCAAGTCCGGCGAGTACGCGGACGCGTATCCGTACATCTCGAACGGCTCGCCGTACCTGGCGAAGTCGAAGTGATCGGCCGCCCCGAGCCGCTCGAAGAACACCTCGTAGGAGCCCTCGAAGTGGTCGCGCAGCACCCGCGCCACGTCGCGGAACTCGGGCAGGTAGCAGCACTCGAACAGCGCGTCGCCGGCGTGCGAGGCGAGCGCGCCGAACACGTCGGGCCGGAGCATCGGGACGACCATCGCGCCGTAGCCGCCGGACGACTTGCCGGCGATCCCACGGTGATCGCGCGCCGCCAGCGTCGGATAGCGCCCGTCGACGAAGGGCACGACCTCGTCGCACAGGTAGTCGAGGTAGCGGCCGGTCGCGGCGGAGTTGATGAACTGCGAGCCGCCGCGCGAGGTCCAGGCGTCGACGAACACGACGATCGCGTCCGGGCACGCCCGCGCGGCGAACATCGAGTCGACCCGCTCGATCATGTTGGGCTCGAGCGCGGAGTGCGCCATCCACATGTCGAGCTGCCCGGTGAAGCCCTGGATCAGGTACACCGTCGGCAGTCCCCGGGGGTGGTCGAGCTCGACCCCGGGCGACCGGTAGACGTACAGCGGCCGGCGCGCGGGGTCGCCGAGCGGGTTGCCGGCGAGCGCGTCGGACTCGACCACGAGCTGGTCGAGCACGCCCCCAAGCGGACGCTCCCACGGCGCTCCGACCACACCTTCGAGTTCCCTCAGAGCCACGTCATCACCGTACGCGAAACGGCCTGAGCGTGGGAACGTGAGCCAAGCCGACCGGGCTATAGTGACGACTCCGGATCAGTCTCGACAACCAGGGCATTCCGCATGACGGAGCGAGTCGAAACCCCAAGCTCAAACGGCGCCGGAGCCGACATCGACGCGGTCGAGACGACCGAGTGGCTCGAGGCCGTCGACGCCGTCGTCGAGCACGACGGACCCGACCGCGCGCGCCAGATGCTGGCGCGGGTGGTCGAGCGCGCGCAGCACGCCGGCAGCGGCCCGATCGCGAGCCTCACCACGCCGTACGTGAACACGATCCCGCCCGAGCGCGAGGCGAAGCTCCCCGGCGGGTGGGCGGGGCCAGATCGAGCGGCGGCTGCGCTCGATCGTCCGCTGGAACGCGATGGCGATGGTCGTGCGCGCCAACAAGCTGTCCTCGGAGCTCGGCGGCCACATCGCGACCTTCCAGTCGCTGGCGACGCTCTACGAGGTCGGCTTCAACCACTTCTGGCACGCCTCGGCCGAGGATCACGGCGGCGACCTCGTCTACTTCCAGGGCCACTCCTCGCCGGGCAACTACGCGCGCGCGTACCTGGAGGGCCGGCTGACCGAGGAGCAGCTCGACGACTTCCGCCAGGAGGTCGCCGGCGCCGGCCTGTCCTCCTACCCGCACCCGTGGCTGATGCCCGAGTTCTGGCAGTTCCCGACGGTGTCGCTCGGGATCGGCGCGATCACCTCGATCTACCAGGCGCGGTTCATGAAGTACCTCGAGGCGCGCGGCATCGTCGAGACCGACGGGCGCAAGGTGTGGGCGTTCCTCGGCGACGGCGAGATGGACGAGCCCGAGACGATGGGCGCGATCGCGCTCGCCGGCCGCGAGCGGCTCGACAACCTGATCTGGGTCGTCAACTGCAACCTGCAGCGGCTCGACGGGCCGGTTCGCGGCAACGGCAAGATCATCCAGGAGCTCGAGGCCGACTTCCGCGGCGCCGGCTGGAACGTGATCAAGGTCGTCTGGGGCTCGCGCTGGGATCCGCTGCTGGCGCAGGACACCGACGGCCGTCTGGTCAAGGTGATGGAGGAGTGCGTCGACGGCGAGTACCAGACGTTCAAGTCGCGCGACGGCGCGTACGTGCGCGAGCACTTCTTCGGGCGCGATCCGGTGCTGCTCGAGCGCGTCTCGCACATGTCCGACGAGGAGATCTGGCTGCTCAACCGCGGCGGCCTGGACCAGCAGAAGGTGTACGCCGCCTACCACGAGGCGGTCGAGCACACCGGCCAGCCGACCGTGATCCTCGCCAAGACGATCAAGGGCTACGGGATGGGCGTCTCGGGCGAGGGCCAGATGATCACCCACCAGGCCAAGAAGATGACCGAGGACGCGCTGCTGGCGTTCCGCGACCGCTTCGAGCTGCCGCTGACCGACGAGCAGGTGCGCGCCGCCGAGTACTACAAGCCGCCCGAGGACTCGCCGGAGATGCAGTACCTGCGCGAGCGCCGCGCCGCGCTCGGCGGCAGCTTGCCGGTGCGCCGGCGCAAGGCCGAGCCGCTCGCGGTGCCCGAGCTCGAGCTGTTCAAGTGACAGCTCGAGGGCACCGGCGAGCGCGAGATCTCGACCACGATGGCGTTCGTGCGCGTGCTCGCCGCGCTGCTGCGCGACAAGCAGATCGGCCACCGGATCGTCCCGATCGTCCCCGACGAGTCGCGCACGTTCGGGATGGAGGGGATGTTCCGCCAGGTCGGGATCTACTCGCCGCTCGGCCAGCTCTACCAGCCCCAGGACTCCGAGCAGCTGATGTTCTACAAGGAGGACGAGCACGGCCAGATCCTCGAGGAGGGGATCACCGAGGCCGGGTCGATCTCCTCGTTCATCGCCGCCGGCACGTCCTACAGCGCCCACGCCGTGCAGATGGTGCCGTTCTACATCTACTACTCGATGTTCGGCTACCAGCGGGTCGGCGACCTCGTGTGGGCGGCGGCCGACTGCCGCACGCGCGGCTTCATGCTCGGCGGCACCGCCGGGCGGACGACGCTGAACGGCGAGGGGCTCCAGCACGAGGACGGCCACAGCCACGTGCTGTTCTCGGTGGTGCCCAACTGCCGCGCCTACGACCCGACGTTCGGCTACGAGGTCGCGGTGATCATCCAGGACGGCCTGCGGCGGATGGTCGCCGAGCAGGAGGACGTCTTCTACTACATCACGCTGATGAACGAGAACTACCACCACCCGGCGATGCCCGAGGGCGCGGAGGAGGGGATCCTGCGCGGCATGTACCTGCTGCGCGAGGGGTCGTACCGAAGCGGAAGAAGGCCGCGTGTGCAGCTGCTCGGCTCGGGGACGATCCTGAGCGAGGTGCTCGCCGCCGCCGAGCTGCTCGAGTCGGACTTCGGCGTCGCGGCCGACGTGTGGAGCGTGACCTCGTTCACCGAGCTGCGCCGCGACGGGATCGAGGTCGAGCGCTGGAACATGCTCCACCCACTCGAGGAGCCGCGGCGCGCCTACGTGACCGAGCAGCTTTCGGGGCGTGAGGGGCCGGTCGTCGCCTCGACCGACTACATCCGCGCGTTCGCCGACCAGATCCGCCAGTGGGTGCCGGGTTCGTATCGGGTACTCGGCACCGACGGCTTCGGCCGCAGCGACTCCCGCCGGGCGCTGCGCCGCTTCTTCGAGGTCGACCGCCACTACGTCGCGGTGGGCGCGCTGAAGGCGCTTGCCGACGACGGCAAGGTCGAGCCGGCGCGCGTGCAGGAGGCGATCGAGCGCTACGAGATCGACCCCGAGGCCCCGATGCCGACGACCGTATGAGCGCGACCTCGGACGCAGTCTCGGTCGAGGTCCCGGACATCGGCGACTTCACCGACGTCCCGGTCATCGAGATCCTCGTCTCGCCCGGCGACACCGTCGCGGTCGACGATCCGCTGGTGACGCTCGAGTCCGACAAGGCGACGATGGACGTGCCGGCGCCGGTCGCGGGAACCGTTCGCGAGCTGATGGTGAAGATTGGCGACAAGGTTTCTCAGGGGGCCGAGTTGCTGACGTTGTCGCCATCGGGCGAGGGCGATGGAGGCGGTGGCGGTCTCGCTCCCGCCGCCGGGACCAAGGCGGCGGACTCGGTCGAGAGCGCGACGGAAGCCGAGGCGCAGGCCGCGCCATCCGAGCCATCTGAGCCCGAGCGCGCGCCGGCGCCCCCGCCGGCTCCGGCCGCACCCGCGCCGTCCGCTCCCGCGCCGGCAGCTGCGACGAACGGGGACGGCGGCGGTCCCGTGTACGCGAGCCCGTCGGTCCGCCGGGTCGCCCGCGAGCTCGGCGTCGACCTGCACCAGGTCAGCGGCAGCGGTCGCAAGGGCCGGATCACCAAGGAGGACGTGCAGGCGTTCGTCGACCGCGGTCCGTCCGCGCCGGCAGCCGGCGGTCCGGCAGCGGGCGGTCCGGCTCCGGCGGGCGGACCCGGCGTCGGTCTGAACCTGCCGCCGTGGCCGTCGATCGACTTCTCGAAGTTCGGCGAGATCGAGCGCGTCGAGCGCTCTCGGATCCAGCGGATCTCGGCGCCGATCCTGGCGCGCAACTGGGTGATGATCCCGCACGTCACGCACAACGACGAGGCCGACATCACCGACCTGGAGGCGTGGCGCAAGCAGCTCAACGACGAGCACGCGCGCGACGGGGTCAAGGTCACGATGGTGTCGTTCCTGGTCGTCGCGTCGGTCGCGGCCTTGAAGGCGTTCCCGAACTTCAACGCGTCTCTGGACGGCGAGGACCTGGTGCTCAAGCGCTACTACAACATCGGCTTCGCGGCCGACACGCCCGGCGGGCTGGTCGTGCCGGTGATCAAGAACGCCGACCAGAAGGGGCTCTTGGAGATCGCTCGCGAGCTGACCGAGCTGTCGGGCAAGGCGCGCGACGGCAAGCTGATGCCCGGCGATATGCAGGGCGCCTCGTTCACGATCTCCTCGCTCGGCGGGATCGGCGGGACCAGTTTCACGCCGATCATCAACGCTCCCGAGGTCGCGATCCTCGGGGCCACCCGGTCGGCGATGAAGCCGGTGTGGAACGGCAAGGAGTTCGTCCCGCGGCTGATGGTGCCGCTGTCGCTGTCCTATGACCACCGCGTGATCGACGGCGCGGCGGCGGCGCGGTTCATGGTGCACCTCGTCAAGGTCGTGAGCGATCTGAAGCGGGCGCTGCTGTGACGGAGATCCGCGTCCCGGACATCGGGGACTTCACCGACGTGCCGGTGATCGAGATCCACGTCTCGCCCGGCGACGAGGTCGCGCTCGAGGACCCGCTGGTCACGCTCGAGTCCGACAAGGCGACGATGGACGTGCCGGCGCCGGACGCCGGGACCGTCAAGCAGCTGAGCGTGAAGATCGGCGACCGCGTGTCGGAAGGCAGCGTGCTGCTGACGCTCGACTCCGACGGCGCCGGCCCGACGGACGCCGCGCCCGAGGCGACGGCGACCACCCCCGACGCGCCGGCAACCCCCGACCGCCGCGTCGGTGCAGCGCGAGCCCGCCCCTCCCCCATCCCCGTCTGCGAACGGAGCCGGCGGCGGCCACGATGCCCAGGTGGTCGTGATCGGATCCGGCCCGGGCGGGTACACGGCCGCGTTCCGCGCCGCCGACCTCGGGCTGAAGACCGTGCTGATCGAGCGCTACGAGACGCTCGGCGGCGTCTGCCTGAACGTGGGCTGCATTCCCTCAAAGGCGCTGCTGCACGCCGCGCGGGTGATCGCCGAGGCCGAGGAGATGGCCGAGCACGGGATCAAGTTCGGCAAGGCCAAGGTCGACATCGACGCGCTCCGCTCCTGGAAGGAGTCGGTCGTCGACAAGCTGACCGGCGGCCTCAAGGGCCTCGCCAAGCAGCGCAAGGTCGAGGTGATCACCGGGATCGCGTCATTGACCGGTCCGAACACGGTCGCGGTTGGCGACCGGACCGTGTCGTTCGACAACTGCATCATCGCCGCCGGGTCGGAGGCGGCGTCGTTGCCGGCGCTGCCCGACGACGAGCGGATCTTCTACTCGACCGGCGCGCTCGGGCTGCCCTCGATACCCAAGCGGCTGCTGGTTATCGGCGGCGGGATCATCGGCCTCGAGATGGCGACCGTGTACGACGCGCTCGGCTCCAAGGTGACGGTGGTCGAGCTGCTCGACCAGCTGATCCCGGGGTGCGACCCCGACCTGGTCAAGCCGCTGCAGAAGCGGATCTCGGGGCGCTACGAGGGGATCCATCTCGGCACCAAGGTTGAATCGGTCGACGCCTCGGCCAAGGGGTTGTCGGTGAAGCTGTCCTCCGGGGATACCAAGACGTTCGACGGGATCCTGGTGGCGATCGGCCGCCGGCCGAACGGTCGGGCCGTTGGCGCTTCCGAGGCCGGGGTCACCGTGGACGATGCCGGGTTCATCCCGGTCGACCGCCAGCTGCGCACGAACGTGCCGGGGATCTACGCGATCGGCGACGTCGTCGGCGGGCCGATGCTCGCCCACAAGGCCTCGCACGAGGGCAAGGTCGCCGCCGAGGTGATCGCGGGCGTTCCGGGGGCCGAGTTCGATCCCCGTTCGATCCCGTCGGTTGCCTACACCGACCCCGAGGTCGCGTGGATGGGGCTGACCGAGACCGCGGCCAAGGAGCAGGGGATCGAGTTCGAGAAGGCCGTGTTCCCGTGGGCCGCGTCCGGCCGCGCCCTGTCCCTGGGCCGCGAGGAAGGCATGACCAAGCTGCTGTTCGAGGCGGGTGGGGAGTCCAATTCTCGTCGGCTGCTCGGCGCGGGAATCGTCGGCGTCAACGCCGGCGAATTGATCGCCGAGACCGTGCACGCGCTCGAGATGGGCTCCGACGCCGAGGACATCGGGCTCACGATCCACCCGCACCCGACGCTGAGCGAGACGGTCGGGTTCGCCGCCGAGATGGCGGAAGGCACGATCACGGACCTGATGCCGCCGCGTAAGCGCCCCGCTCGCGCCTCCTAGCCGCGTCTCCCGACCCACGCTTCCGCGACAGCCGGGCATCATCGGGAAGAAACCCCCATATAGACGGGGTTTCTTCCCAAGCGGCCGCCGGCTAGGCCCGTCGCCGGCGCTTCAACGCGAGCAGCATCACGAGCGCCACCGCGGCAGCGATCGCGATCCGCTTCGGCGACGCGGCCTCGCCGGCGCGCGCCAGCGCACCGCCGCTTGACTCCGACGACAACCTGGGCGCCGGCATCGCGAACTCCTCGGCCGCCAGCACGTCGTGGGCCTCGGCGATCCCGGTCGGATCCTCGGGCAGCGTGATCGGCTGGTGGCGCAGCGTCGGGTCCGCCGACGGCAGTGCAAACGCCTCCGCCGCGAGCACGTCACGCGCCGCGTCCTCACGCGGGTTCGGTTGAGCCGGCATCGGGCCGCATGTTTCCAGATACGGCCCTCGATCGTCGCCTCGATGGCCCCGCAATCGTCGCGTCGAGAACCCCGTGATCGTCGCGCCGCCGCCGCCGCTAGCCTCCGAAAAGATCTCAGCCGCCCCGACTAAGATCGTTGCTGTGAACGCGTACGCGGCGTGGTATCCTTCACTTATCTTGAGTAAGCAACTATCGAAAGGGAATGGCGCTAACTGATGTCTAGTCGTCTTCTTTTGATCCCACTCGACGACGTCGTGGCCTTCCCGGGCATGTCCCTCACGCTCGCGATCGACGCCGGCGAGGAGGAGCAGGTGCTCCTCGTCCCCAGACACGAACAGGAATTTGCCAACGTCGGCACGGTCGCGCAGGTTGCAGACCGAGTCCGGCTGCCCGGTGGCGGCCGTGCTGTCGCCCTCCAGGGCCTGCACCGTGGCGTCGCCGGCGCCGCCCACACCAACCCGGACGGGCGGTTGTACGTCGAGGTCGAGGAGCGGCCAGATCCGACGCCGGTCGACGGCAAGACACGAAACCTGGAGCGCGAGTACCGCGCGACCGTCGAGGAGATCCTCGAGGTGCGCGGCGATGACGGGCGGATCGCTTCGTTCCTGCGAAGCATCACCGAGCCCGGCGCACTCGCCGACACCGGTGGCTACTCGCCGGACCTCAGCTATGAGAACAAGGTCAGGCTGCTTCAGACGCTCGACGTGACCGAGCGGCTCGAGCTCGCCCTCGGCTTCCAGCGCGAGCGGCTGGCCGAGCTTCAGGTCCGCAAGCGGATTCGCGACGACGTCGAGTCCGGCGCCGAGAAGCAGCAGCGCGACTACTTCCTGCGCAAGCAGATGGAGTCGATCCGCAAGGAGCTCGGCGAGGACGACGCGTCGGTCGTCGAGGAGTACCGGACAAAGATCGAGGAGGCCGGCATGCCCGAGGCCGTCCGCGAGCAGGCCGACAAGGAGCTCGGCCGGCTCGAGCGGCTCGGAGAGCAGTCGGCGGAGTCGAGCGTGATCCGGACGTACCTCGACTGGCTGATCGCGGTGCCGTGGAGCAAGCGCTCTGAGGAGCGCCTCGACCCGCGGCACGCACGTGAGGTGCTCGACGCCGACCACGCCGGTCTCGAGGACGTCAAGGACCGGATCGTCGAGTACATCGCGGTCAAGAAGCTGCGCCAGGAGCGCGGCATCACCGAGGACAAGCGCTCAGGGGCGATCCTGACCCTGATCGGACCGCCCGGCACCGGCAAGACCTCGATCGGCGAGTCGATCGCCCGCGCCACGGGACGCGAGTTCGTCCGGATGTCGCTCGGCGGCGTTCGCGACGAGGCCGAGATCCGCGGCCACCGGCGAACCTACATTGGCGCCCTGCCGGGCCGGCTCGTCCGTGCCCTGCGTGACGCCGACACGATGAACCCGGTGATCATGCTCGACGAGGTCGACAAGGTCGGCGCGGACTGGCGCGGGGACCCGAGCGCGGCGTTGCTCGAGGTGCTCGACCCGGCTCAGAACCACAGCTTCCGTGACCACTACCTGGACGTCGAGCTCGACCTGAGCGGCGTGCTGTTCATCGCCACCGCGAATGTCGCGGACACGATCCCGGGTCCGTTGCTCGACCGGATGGAGGTCATCCGCTTCGACGGCTACACGACCTCGGAGAAAGTCGCGATCGCTCGCGGCTACCTGTGGCCACGCCAGTTGGAGCGCAACGGCCTGCGGCCGGAGGAGGTCGAGGTCTCGGACGAGCTGCTGAACACCATCGCCAACGAGTACACGCGTGAGGCGGGCGTCCGCCAGCTCGAGCGCGAGCTCGGAAGGGTCCTGCGCAAGACCGCGACGAAGATCGCCTCGGGCGAGTCGGAGGCCCCCGTGGTCCTCGACCTCGACGCGGTCCGGGACGTGCTCGGGCGCCAGCGGCACTTCCAGGAGTCGGCGATCCGCACCGCGGTCCCCGGCGTCGCGACCGGCTTGGCCGTGACCGGCACCGGCGGCGACGTGCTGTTCATCGAGGCCACCGGAATGCAGGGCAAGCCCGGACTGACGCTCACCGGCCAGCTCGGCGACGTGATGAAGGAGTCGGCGCAGATCGCCCTCTCCTACGTCCGCGGACATGCGCATGAGCTCGACATCGACCCCTCGGTGTTCGAGGAGCGCTCGTTCCACGTGCACGTGCCGGCCGGCGCGATCCCGAAGGACGGCCCGAGTGCCGGTGTGACGATGGTGACCGCGCTGACCTCGCTCATGAGCGACAGGCCCGTGCGCCACACCGTCGGCATGACCGGCGAAGTCACGCTCCAGGGTCGGGTGCTGCCGATCGGCGGCGTCAAGCAGAAGGTGCTGGCGGCGCACGCGGCAGGACTCACTGACGTGGTGCTCCCCGAGCGCAACCGGGGCGACCTCGACGATGTCCCCGAAGAGGTCCGCGAGGCGATGAAGTTCCACTTCGCGATGACCGTCGACGAGGTCCTGGCCGTCGCCCTTGAGCAGGCCGCGGTCCCCCAGGCCGCATAGCAACTCTCTCCTCCCATCGCCAGCGGGCGGGCTCCCACACGGAGCCCGCCCGTTTGCACGTCCGGACCTCGTCGGGTTCACAGCACATCGCCGGTGGTAGGTTGAGTCCATGACCACGATCACAGCCCCAGCGGAACAGAAGATCCTCGATGAGGTACCCAAGCAGCTGTACATCGGCGGGGAATGGCGCGACGGAGCGAAGGGCACGCTATCGGTCGAGGATCCCTCGACCGGCGAATCCCTGTGCGACGTCGCCGACGCCTCGACCGACGACGCCAAGGCGGCGCTGACGGCCGCGGTGCAGGCCGGCCCCGACTGGGGCGCGCACGCACCGCGCGAGCGAGGCGAAGTCCTCCGCCGTGCGTTCGAGGCGATCACCGTCCGGGCCGACGACCTGGCGCTGCTGATGACGCTCGAGATGGGCAAGCCGCTCGCCGAGTCCAAGGCCGAGATCGCCTACGCCGCCGAGTTCTTCCGGTGGTTCTCCGAGGAGTCCGTCCGGATCGACGGGCGCTACGCCGTCAACTCGAACGGGCAGGGGCGCGTGCTCACAATGAAGCAGCCCGTGGGGCCATGTCTTTTGATCACGCCGTGGAACTTCCCGCTGGCGATGGGCACCCGCAAGATCGGCCCCGCAATCGCGGCCGGGTGCACGATGGTCGTCAAGCCGGCGCAGCAGACGCCGCTGTCGATGCTGATGCTGGTCAAGATCCTCGAGGAGGTCGGTCTCCCGGACGGGGTCGTGAACCTCGTCACGGCGTCGTCCTCGAGCGAGACGATGGCGCCGTTGATCGCCGACTCACGGCTGCGCAAGCTGTCGTTCACCGGCTCGACCGAGGTCGGACGCAAGCTGATGGAGCAGGCGTCGCAGAACCTCCTGCGACTGTCGATGGAGCTCGGCGGCAACGCGCCGTTCATCGTGTTCGACGACGCGGACGTCGACGCAGCCGTCCAGGGCGCGCTGATCGCGAAAATGCGCAACATCGGCGAGGCGTGCACCGCGGCCAACCGCTTCCACGTCGCCGAGAAGGTCGCCGACCAGTTCGCTGAGAAGCTCGCCGAGAAGATGGGCGCGATGAAGGTCGGCCGCGGCACCGAGGAAGGCGTCCAGGTCGGGCCGCTGATCGACAACGACCAGCGCACCAAGGTCGCCGAGCTCGTCGAGGACGCGATCAGCCGCGGGGCGAAGGCGGTCGTCGGCGGCCACGCCCGCGACGGCGCCGGCTACTTCTACGACCCGACCGTGCTCACCGACATCCCCGACGACGCCAACCTGCTCCAGGAGGAGATCTTCGGTCCGGTGGCGCCGGTCAAGGGCTTCGCCGACGAAGACGAGGCGATCGCCGCCGCCAACAACACCGAGTACGGCCTGGTCGCGTACGTCTTCACCAACGACCTCAAGCGCGCGCTCCGCGTCGTCGAACGGCTTGAGACCGGCATGGTCGGCCTCAACCAGGGGATGGTGTCCAATGCCGGCGCTCCATTCGGCGGGATAAAGCAATCGGGCTTCGGCCGCGAGGGCGGTTACGAAGGCATCGCGGAGTACCTCGAGACGAAGTACGTCGCCGTGAACCTCTGATTGCATACCCCACGGGACCTGCCAGACCGATTACCGTTCGTGGTGCGTTGACACGCGGTTGACACGCCCCGCGCCTCCGGGGCGTGCCAAGCGAGGGCACCGACGGAGGAGGGCGGCAGATGACGCACCAGACCGATGCACCCCCCGACCCAGCGACGGCGGCGGAGTTGCCGGCTACGGCGGCGGAGTTGCCGGCTACGGCGCACCGGCAGAGGTTGACGAAACCTTCGAGACCGCCGGCTGCGCCGGTGGGCTCCGAGCCGGCGTCGGCAGTCACGCCTCCCGCGGCGCAGGCCGGAAGCGAGCCCGCACGGGACGAGAGCATCGTCACGCAGCTGATACATGCCGGCAGCGACGAGACCGACGCGCTGCTCAAAGCGGTCGGCATGCGCGAGGAGCTGAGCGGTGAGGCGCACGACATCGCACGGCTGATCGAGCGTCGGCTCGCCGACGTCGCTTCCCAGCAGTACGAACATCCGCATGCTCCAGCTCTCGACCACCTCGAGATACAGCGAGCATTCCTCATACATCGGTTCGTCGGCCCGATGAAGACGTACGAGCGAACGTTCCGCGGCTACTCGGTCCTCGACAACTTCCTGAACGTGACCTCGATCCTCGCCGGCGTCGGCGCATCGCTCGCCGCCGCACTCGACGCGCCCAAGGTGTACGCGATCGTCCTCGGCCTCGTCGTCGGCGGCCTGCAGAGCCTGAGCCAGTGGCTCAAGCCGTCCAGGCGCTCGACCCGTCGCGGGCTCGCCGCCGCCGCCATGCGCAGGGAGGGATGGGCGTTCCTCCAGGGCCGCGACCGTTATAAGGGCAAGGACCCGGCGGGCGCCTGGGCGCTGTTCTGCGATCAGATCGACCGCGTCGAGGGGCGCGAGCAAACCGAGCAGGACAGGGAATCAGTGGAAGCGGTGGGTGCCAAGGGCGCCAGGCGGCACTGAGCCCGGCTACTCCAACCACATACCCGACGCGACGCGGGCTTCGATCAGGCGGGGACCGTCGTCGGCGGGGAGCGCCCGCCGGAGCGCCTCGGTGAGCTGTTCGCGGCTCGACACCGTCTCCGCGGCCACGCCGTACGCCGTCGCCACCGCGGCGGTGTCGAGGCCGGGAAGCTCGAGCCCCGGGGCTCCGCTGACCTGCTCGAGCTCCGAGAACCACTTGAGAATCATGTACTCGGCATTGCGGATGACGAGGAACGTGACCGGCACCTTGTAGGCGGCCGCGGTCCACAGCACAGTGATCCCGTACTGCGCCGACCCGTCCCCAACCACGCACACCACCGGCCGCCCGGGCTCGGCCAGCTGCACGCCGACCGCGGCGGAGATCCCGAACCCGAGCCCGCCGCTCGAGCTCTGGTAATAGCTGCCGGGCTGCGACAGGCGCAACCGGTTGCGAAGCGCGGACGCGCTCGACGGGATCTCCGCGACCGCGATCCCGCCATCGGGCCACACGTCCGCGAGCGCCGCCATCGCCTCCGATCCGCTCATCGGCTCGGCGTGCGCCGGTCCCGGGGGCGCTGCACGCCGATCCGGGCCCGGACGGTCCGACTCGCCGACCAGCTCGACGAGCCGTTGCAGCGCGAGCGCGACGTCGCCGACGATCGCGTCGCCCATCGGCGCGCGCGCCGCCTCGTCGGGGTCACTCGTAATCGCTATCAGCGACGCGCCGTCGGGCAGCAGCGGACCCGGGATGTACGGGTAGTACGGGAACACGTACGTGCCGACCACGAGGATCAGGTCGTGGCCGTTCAGCGTCTGCGCGAGCGGGCCGATCGCCGGTGGCAGGACGCCGATGAAGTTGGGATGGTTCTCGGGGAAGCCGATCCGGCTACTCGCGGTGCCGGGCGAGGCCCACACCGGCAGGCGCTGCTTCTCGGCGAGCGCTACGGCCGCGTGCCAGCCGCCGCTGGCGTCGATGTCCGGGCCGGCGACCATCACCGGGTTACGAGCCGATTCGAGCACGGCGGCGAGCTGCGCGAGCTCGGCCGGGTCCGGGATGGCGCGACCACCGACCACGCGGCGCTGGGCATTCAGCGCGCGGTCCTCGTCGGCCTCGGCGTCCCAATCGTCCATCGGGATCGACACGAACGCGGGGCCGCGCGGCGGCAGCGACGCGTGGTGGATCGCCCGCGCGATCGCGCCCGGCACGTCCTGGGCGCGGGGCGGCTCGTGGCTCCACTTCACGTGCGGCTGCGGGACGACGGTGGCGTCGCGATTGGTGAGCAGCGCCTCGTGGGTCATCTGCGGGCGAACCTGCTGGCCCGCGGTGATCACCAGTGGCGCCTTGTTCGCCTTCGCGTTGCCGATCCCACCGACCGCATTGCCGACCCCGGGCGCCGTGTGCAGGTTCACGTGCGTCGGACGCCCGCTCGCCTGCGCATACCCGTCTGCCATCCCCACCACTACCAGCTCTTGCAATCCGAGCACGTACGTGAAGTCCTCGGGAAGGTCGGCCAACATCGGCAGCTCGGTCGAACCGGGATTGCCGAAGATGATCGTCATCCCGTGGGCTCGAAGGATGTCGAGCGTGGCTTCCCGGACAGTGGTCATTTGCGGGTGTGGACCCTACTTGTTGGTGGAGGGTGGTGCCCGGCTGGCGATCGCGGTGCTTCGACACCTCGACCCTGGCTATGCACCGGAAACTAGGCAGGCTAACCCCGCACTCGCGACCCGCCGTGGCGCGAGTGTGGAGAAACCCCGGCCAGGGGTGGCTGAATCTGAATTCACCGCCGCGGGGACATCGAGTGCGGAGTTATCCCCCCCTGGCGGGGTGGGGCCAGTGCCTTACAGCGACCCGAGCACCTCGGAAGCCGCGCGCTCGCCGGAACGGACCGCGCCGTCCATGTAGCCGTTCCAGTATGTCGAGGTCTCGGTGCCGGCCCAGTGGATCCGGCCGACGGGCTGGCGGATCTGAAGGCCGTAGGCGAGCAGCGTGCCGAGCGAGGGGATCCCGACGGGGCAGCCGCGGGTCCACACCTTCGCGGACCAGTTCGTGTCGAAGTACGCGACCGGGGTGGCCGCCTGCGAGCCGAACCAGCTGACGTACTGGTCGATCACCGCGGACTGGCGCGATGATGCCGACATCGCGTTGTAGCTGCGCGCGTTGTCGCCGCCGACGAACCCGAACAGAACGCCCGGGGACCCCGACGGCGGGGAGTCGTCGAACGACGCGCCCACGGGTCCGCCGGTGTCGAGCACCGCGCCGGTGAGGCCGCTGTCGCGCCAGAACGGGGTGTCATAGACGGCCGCGACCTTGGTCAGCGTCCCGCGGGTAGCGCTGGACCAGCTGGTCGCGAGCGAACGGCAGCGCCGGCCCGTACTGGATCCTGCCGGCGAGCACCGGCGGAATCGCCACGATCACGCGCTTGGCGGTGACCGTCCGGCGGCCGGTATGGACGACCGCGCCGGTCTTTTCCTGCACGATCCGCTGGACCGGGGAGCTCAGCTGCACGCGGTCGCCGAGCGCCCCCGAAACCCGCTCCGCAACCAGCTGGGTTCCGCCGATGAAGCGCGACTGCTGCGCCCCGTTGCGCGTGTCGAAGTTAGGTCGGGGTCGACGGCGTTGGCCAGCGCCACGATGTGATCCTGGGTCGGCCCCACGAACGTCGCGCCGCGCTCTGAAGCCTGACCGTCGCCGAGGTCGTGGTTCCAGGCCCGGCCGCCGACCCGAATCGCGCGCCTCGAGCACGATCACCGAGTGGCCGGCGCCCGCGATCTGGCGCGCGGCGGTCAACCCGGCGAAGCCGGCGCCGACCACGACCACATCGGCCTTGTGGGCCTTCTTGTTCTTGTGTGCCTGCGTGCGCTTGCTCTGGCGGTGCTGGCGCTTGGCCGCCTCGGCGGCTGCCGGCCATGCCGCCGCCGCGCCCGTGACCAGGGAGCCCGCGACGAACCGTGGCCGTGTGATCGTCTGCTGTTCGTCGTTCATCCCGAGACCGCCTTGTTCGAGTGGTTGATGAATGCGTCGGCCGTCGTCAGATCGAAGTCGCCGTGGTCGGAGCCGAGTCCCTGGGCGACGAGTGCCGCCGGCACGCGCCCGGCGCCATGCTCTCCACCGCGACCGCTCCGTCGGCGCCGCGGGTCGCCGCCCTGGCCGTCGCCGGCAAGACGGCGCGCGGCCGCCACCATGCGTTCTCGCTCCCGCACGAGTTGCATTGGCCGTGATCTAACTCGAACCAAAGCTGAGCTTCAAGTTCGAACCGGCGCGCCGTCTATCGTCGTTCCCAGCCAGGATGCTCGTCGCCGTCACAGATCACGCCGCCGAGCGCTTCCGCCAGCGGGTGCGCGGGACGCTCGACGAGAAGACCGAGATCGCCTCCCGCGTCGCCCGGGCCCACGCCGCAGGCCGGGTCGAGCCGGGGTCCGGCGGAGCCGTCCTCGTCCGCGACCTCGAGCGCGGCGACGTCGTGTACGTGTGCCGTCCCGACGGGCCTTCCGAGCTCGTCGTGATCACGCTGTGGGAGGAGGGCGAGGGCGCGGCCGTGCCCAAGCGCTTCACCAACGCGCTCCGCCGCGACGATCACCGCGTGAGCTAACGGCCGGGCGAATTCGGGCGCGGCGTGCCCGAGCCGACCCACTATACTAAATGAAGTATGCTCATCTTCAGGCGACTTGTTGGATTCCTCCGGCCGTACCGGAGAGCCGTCATCTGGTCGTTTGCGCTCGCCTTCGGCGCGATGGGCGCGACGGTGTTGATCCCGTATCTGACGGGTCGCGCGATCAATTCGATCCGCTACGAGCAGCACCATGAGCTGATCGTCTGGGCGATCGCGATCATCGTCGCCGGGCTGTTACGGCTGGCGCTGAGCGTGCCGCGGCGCCTGATCGCCGGGCGGGTCTCGCTGGCGGTCGAGGTCGACCTGCGCGAGGGGCTGTACGCGGCGCTCCAGTCGCTCGAGCTCGCGTTCTTCGACCGTCAGCAGACGGGACAATTGATGTCCCGCGCGACCGTCGACCTGCAGGCGGTCCGGTTCTTCCTCGGCTACGGGCTGATCTTCATCGCGCAGTCGGTCGTGACGATCGCGCTCGCCGCGGTGGCGATGTTCGCGCTCCAGCCTACGCTGGCGGCCCTGTCGCTCTCGCCGGTGCCGTTCGTCGTAGTGATCGCGTGGCTGTACGGCCGCCGCTCGCGGCCGGCCCTCCAGGAGGCCCAGCAGCGAATCGCCGAGCTGACCGCTGACGCTGAGGAGAACGTCTCCGGCGTCCGCGTGATCAAGGCGTTCGCCCAGGAGGACCGGCAGCTGCACCGGTTCGAGCATTCGGTGGGGCGGGTGTTCGACCAGCAGATGTTGGCCACCCGGATCCAGGCTCGGTACACGCCGCTGATCAGCTTCCTGCCGAACCTCGGCCTGGCGCTGATCCTACTCGTCGGCGGACGAGACGTGATCAACGGCTCGCTCACGATCGGCGCGTTCACCGCCTTCTACGCGTACCTGCTGATGCTGATCTCGCCGATGCGCACACTCGGGTACATGCTGAGCGCCGCGCAGCGAGCGACCGCCTCTGGCGCTCGAATCTTCGAGGTGCTTGACCGCGCGCCGAAGATCACCAGCCCCGAGAACGCGCCGTCGCTGCCTGACGGCCCTGGACGCGTGTCGCTCCGCCACGTCAACCTGACCTTCGACGGAGCCGCGCAGCCGGCGCTGCGCGACGTGAATCTGGAGATCGAGCCGGGGCGGACGGTCGCGCTCGTCGGCGCGATGGGCTCCGGCAAGACCGCGCTCGTGTCGCTCCTGCCCCGGTTATACGAGGTCAGTTCCGGATCGGTTCAGATCGACGGTGCCGACGTCCGTTCTGTCGACCTGCACAGCCTCCGTCGCGCGATCGCGCTCGTCACCGACGACCCCTTCCTGTTCTCGGCCACGATCCATGACAACATCGCCTACGCCCGACCGGACGCGAGCCGCGAAGAGGTCGAGCGCGCGGCGCAGGTCGCGCAGGCGGCGGAGTTCATCGAGGCGCTCCCGAACGGCTACGAGACACCCGTGGGTGAGCGCGGACTGACGCTTTCGGGCGGCCAGCGCCAGCGGATCGCGATCGCGCGAGCGGTTCTGGCTGATCCCCGCATCCTCGTCCTAGACGACGCGACGTCGTCGGTCGACGCCTCGACCGAGCAGGAGATCAAGCAGGCGCTCGGCGAGGTGATGGCTGGGCGGACCACGTTCGTGATCGCCCATCGTCTCTCGACGATCGCGCTTGCGGACGAGATCGTGGTGCTCGAGCATGGCCGGGTGGTCGCCCACGGGAGCCATCACGAGCTGCTCGACGAGTCCGACCTGTACCGCGAGATCGTCGAGAAGGGCATGCCCGATCAGGTGTTCCTGACGCGCGACACGCTCGGGGCGGTGGGAATGTGAGTGCCGTGAACGACATTCGCCGGCGCGTCAAGCAGTCGCGCGGCCGGGGCCGCAAGGTTCGTGGGCTGATCGAGCTGCTGGCGCCCTATCGGTGGCGCGTATTCGCGATGTTCGCGTCGCTGGTGGCCGCGACCGCCGCGGCTCTCGCGCCTGCGCCGCTGGCCAAGCTGGCAATCGACCAGGGGATCCAGCGCCACGACGTCGGCGCGCTCGATTTGATCGTCGTCCTGTTCCTGGTGTCGGCGATCGTGTACGCGGTCGCCTCCTACGCGCAGACCTACCTCGTCGGGTGGGTCGGCCAGCGCGCGCTTCAGGATCTCCGTATCCGCCTGTTCATCCATCTGCAGGAGCTGTCGATCGGCTTCTATTCCCGCAATCGGACCGGCGTGATCATCTCGAGGATGACCAACGACATCGAGGCGCTCGACCAGCTCGTCGAGGACGGGATGGCGACGCTGATCCAATCCGGCCTGACGCTGATCGGCGTGGTCGTGATCCTGTTCGTGCTCGACCCGCACCTGGCACTGCTCACGTTCCTGGCGCTGCCGGTTCTGGCGGCGGGGGCGTTCGCGTTCCGGATCGCCTCGGCCGATGCCTATCGCCTGACCCGCGAGAAGATCGCCACGATCACGGGGTACCTTCAGGAGACGCTGTCGGGCATCCGCGTCGTCCGCGCGTTCGGCCAGGAGGACGCGCACATCAAGCGCTTTGCCGACCTGAACGAAGAGAACCGGGCCGCCAACATGACGACGGTCAACCTCAACGCCGCGTACTTCCCGGGCGTCGAGTTCCTGTCGGCGGTCGTGACGGTCGAGATCCTCGTGATCGGCGGGATCGAGGCGATCAACGGTCACACATCGACCGGCGTCGTGTTCGCGTTCATCGCCGCACTCAACAACTTCTTCGACCCGATCCAGCAGCTATCACAGCTGTACACGACCTATCAGTCCGGGATGGCCGCGCTCGACAAGATCTTCGACCTGCTCGACGAGCAGCCGGATCTCTCCGACGCGCCCGACGCGATGCCCCTGCCGTCGATCCGCGGAGAGATCCACTTCGACGACGTGTCGTTCGAGTACGGCACGGGCGACGGCGGCGAGTGGGCTCTCCGCGACGTCGACCTGATGATCCCGCCGGGCCAGACGGTCGCGCTTGTCGGCGAGACCGGCGCCGGCAAATCGACGTTCGCGAAGCTGGTGGAGCGGTTCTACGACCCCACCGACGGCGCGGTGCTCGTCGACGGCCACGATCTGCGCACCGTAACCGCCCACTCGCTCCGCTCACAGATGGGAATCGTCCCGCAGGAGGCGTTCCTGTTCAGCGGCACGATCCGCGAGAACATCGCGTTCGGCCAACCTGACGCGACCGACTCGGATATCGAGGCGGCGGCCCGCGCGGTCGGCGCCCATGAATTCATCTCCGAGCTCGAGGGCGGCTACGACGCGCAGATCGGCGAGCGCGGCGTGCAGCTGTCGGCCGGGCAGCGCCAGCTGGTCGCGTTCGCGCGAGCGCTGGCCGCCGATCCCCGCATACTTGTCCTCGATGAGGCAACCTCCAACGTCGACGTGCACACCGAGAGCCTGATCGAGCAGGGGATGCAGCGCCTGGTCGCGGGACGGACCGCAGTCGTGATCGCCCACCGGCTTTCGACGATCCGGCACGCCGGGCGGATCCTCGTGCTCGAGCACGGGCAGGTGATCGAGGACGGCACCCACGACGAGCTGCTCGATGCCCAGGGACCCTACTGGCGGCTGTACCGCGACTGGGCCGAGCAGGCCGCGGCGTAGCATGCCGGTCGTCGCTGGGCTCGCCGTCACGGCCGTAAAGGCCACCCGTCTTCGCCAGGTCGACAGCATCGACCTCGGGCGCGACGGGGTGCACAGCAACCGCCGCTTCTATCTGATCGATAAGCGCGACCGGATGATCAACGGCAAGCTGATCGGTGAGCTTCAGCAGGTGATCGCCGACTACTCCGACGCGCAGCGGACGCTGCGGCTCGAGTTCCCCGACGGCCGCGTGGTCGAGGACGAGATCCGCCTCGGCGACGAGGTCACGACCAGGTTCTTCTCCCAGACCGCCCTGGGACACGTCGTTGACGGCCCATGGTCGGCGGCGCTCAGCGACTGCTTCGCGCAGACTCTGCGGCTCGTCGAGGTGGGCGACCGCGCGACCGCCGTCGATCGCGGCCCGGCCGGCGCGGTGTCGCTGATCTCGCGGGCCTCGCTGGTCAGGCTCGCGCACGCGGGCGGCGCGGACGCGATCGACTCGCGCCGATTCCGGATGCTGATCGAGATCGACGGCGTGAGCGCCCACGCCGAGGATCGCTGGGTCGGCCGGAGGGTGCGGATCGGGGAGGCGACGATCGGGTTCGGCGGCCACGTCGGCCGCTGCCTGATCACGAGCCGTGACCCCGACACCGGCAAGGTCACCCTGCCGGCCCTCGACATGCTCAGCGACTACCGCACCGGGCTCGACACGACCGAGCCGCTGCCATTCGGGATCTACGGACAGGTGCTCGAGCCCGGGACGATCCGGGTCGGTGACGCGGTCACGCCGATGGATAGTGTTCCGGGGCAATGACCGACCAACGTACCGCCGCCACCTCCACCAACGGATCCCCCGCCGGCACCGAGCGCGTCGCGATCGACGTGTCCGACCACGTCGCGACCGTCACCCTGACCCGGCCCGAGAAGCACAATGCGCTCGACGTCGCGATGTTCGACGCGATCACCGCCGCCGCGGCGCGCCTCGCGGTCGAGCCCGGCGTGAGGGCGGTCGTGCTCCACGGCGAGGGGCCGAGTTTCTGCTCGGGGCTCGATGTCGCCGGCGTGATGGCCAGCCAGCCCGGATCGGACGCACTGATGGACCCGCTGCACGGACCGGTCCCCAACTGGTTCCAGCGCGCCGCCCACGGTTGGCTCGAGGTGCCCGTGCCGGTGATCGCGGCGATCCACGGCCACTGCCTCGGCGGTGGCCTCCAGATCTCGCTCGCCGCGGACATCCGGTTCGCCACCCCGGACGCGCGCATGTCGGTGCTCGAGGTCAAATGGGGCCTGATCCCTGACATGGCGATCACGCGCACGCTCCCACGGCTGGTCGGCATCGACGTCGCCAAGGAGCTCGCCTACACCGGCCGGGTGATCAGCGGCTCAGAAGCCCACGCGCTCGGGCTCGTGACCCATCTGTCCGACGACCCGCTCGCGGCCGCCCAGGCGCTTGCGGCCGAGATCGCCACGTGTTCGCCCGACGCGGTCCGCGGGATGAAGCGGCTGTTCGACGAGTCGTGGACCGGGTCGGCCGAGGAGACGCTGCGGCTCGAGGCCAACATCCAGCTCGGGTTGCTCGGAACCCCCAACCAGCTCGAGGCGGTCAGGGCCGGCATGCTCAAGGAACCGGCTCAGTTCACCGATCCGAGCTGACCGGCCGCCGTCGGCGGGCGCGGAGCACCCGCCGACGGCGAATCCGACTCAGTGAACGCCGACCGTCACCCCGGCCTCGCGTTGAGCGTCGGAGCCGAGCTGCGCGGTGGCGTGCACCACCTCGTTGGTCGCCGGCTCCCAGCTCGGCGGCGTCACCGCGAACTTGACCAGGGCAGACTGGTCGGGCGGGAGGCGATTGAACGCCGACCGGCCGATCACCTGTTGGGTCCAGCCCTGCGGCAGCTGGAGCGAGATGATCACGTTTCGGAGTGTCTCGTCGCCGCCGTGGGTCAGCCTGACATAGACCGTGCCGGACTGACCTGGGTGGATGACGCGTGGGGCGTGAACCACCACCTGGCGCGGGCCTGCGGTGTAGGGGATGGCGAACGAGCCGTGCAGGGGCAGGTTGGCCGTCGCCCAGGAATCGCCCACCCAGACGTCATACGGGCCGGCGCTCTGGGTCCAGCCACCAGCGTCCGTATCCCACCACCAGGTATCACGCGGCGTGATCGTGAACTTCAGCCGAGCCGACCCACCCTTGGGCAGGAAGACCCGCTTGAAGCCGACCAGCTGGCGCGGGGGTTCACCGGCTGCGGCCGGATCGCCCAGGTAGAGCTGGGCGACATCGGCCCCGGCGGTCCCCCCGGTGTTGGTTATGGTCGCCGACACGGTCACCCTGCTGACGCCGTCAGAGACCTTCGGGGTGACCTGCAAGCCACTGAACCCGAACTTCGTGTAGGACAGTCCGTAGCCGAACGGGAACAGCGGCGTGATGCCCTGGGCGTCGTACCAGCGATAACCGACGTCCAGTCCTTCCGTGTACAGCACCTGACCGTTGACGCCGGGGAACTGCTCCGGCTTCGCGGCCGGAACCTGACCCAGGCCGGTCGGGAACGTCACCGGCAGGTGACCGCTCGGGTCCGTCTGCCCGAACAGCACGCTGGCCAGCGCCGTGCCGTTGGACTGCCCCGGATACCACGCGTCGAGAACCGCGCCGGCCTGGCTCAGCCACGGCATCAGCACGGGCGCACCCGCGTCGATGACGACCGTCGTGTGCGGATTGGCCGCGGTCACGGCCGAGATCAGCTCGTCCTGCGCCGAGGGTAGGCTCAGGCTGAGGCGATCGGCGGCCTCGGACTCGGTGTCGTCGGAGACGACCACCACGGCACTCGAGGCCTTCTGCGCCGCAGCCACGGCCGCGGCGATCCCGGGGGCCAGGTCCGATGGCTTGGCCCAGGTGAGGGCACTCGCCTCGCCGCCGCCGGAGACCGACAGCGTGTAGGTCTGGCCCGCGGTCAGGTTTACTGCCACCGAGTACACGTGCACCGGGGGCGTGCTTGGATTGTCGATCAACTGCTGGCCGTTGAGCGACAGGTACTCCGACGAATAGCAGCCGCACGGATTCGTGAGAGCGAGCACGTACGTCCCGGTCTCGGGCGCGGTCAGCGTCCCCGTGTAGGACTGCCCGAACGACACCCCACCCGTCGGGAAGGCCGGGCTGAGCGGCGGGGATGGGATCGCCGCCAGCGATGAATCGGTCGGCAGGCCCTGCGTGTACGTGACGTTGCCCGCGCCGTCCAACGCCGAGATGCCCTGGTACGGCGTCACGGTCTGGGACGGGATGACGTACGCGCTACCTCCACCACCGTAGATTGGAGAGGCATCACCGGCCGGGCCGACCACGGCGACCGTCTTCCCCTTCGGGATTGGCAACGTGCCGGATTTATTTTTCAGCAGCGTCGTGCCGGCCTCAGCGATCTGCGTGCCGGTCGCCTGGTGCGCCGACGTGGTAACCGGCGAGAACGGGTTCCCGGTGGGCGGATTGTCGAACAGCCCGAATCGGAACATCTCGGTCAGCATCCGCTGCACCATCGTGTTCAGCACGGACTGGGGAATCGCGCCGCCCAGGACGGCGTCCAGAAGCGGCATCCCGAAGTACGTGTTGAACGGCTGTTCCTGATCGAGGCCGCCGTACGCGCCACCCGCCGTGCTGTGCAGCGCCCCGTAGTCCGAGGTGACGAAGCCCGGGAAGTCCCACTCCTGGTCGAGCTTGTTCGTCATCAGGTACCGGCTCTGGCAGGCGTAAACGCCGTTGACGGTTGCGTACGAGCACATCACCGAGCCGGCCTTCGCCTGCTGCACCGCCGCCTGGAACGCCGGGAGGTAGATCTCGTTCAGCGTCCGCTGGCTCGCAATCACGTCGTCGTTCTCGGTGTTGCGATTCGTCTCCTGGTTGTAGGCGGCGAAGTGCTTGACCTGCGACATCTCGCCCGTGCTCTGCACGCCGTCGATCTCGCTCGTGGCGAGCGCCGCGTTCAGGAACGGGTCCTCGGTGAACGCCTCGAACGACCGGCCCCACCGCGGGTCGCGGTCGATGTTGATCGTCGGCCCGAGGTTGACTGCCGCGCCCTTTCCGCGCTCCTCCGACCCGATCACCTGGCCGTACTGAGACGCGAGCGACGGATCGAACGTGGCGGCCAGATCCACCCCAGCCGGCAGCTGCGTGACATCGGGCAGGCCGTCCGCCACACCGGCGGGCCCGTCCTCCTCGCCGAGCGCGGGGATACACAGCGGCGCGCCGGAGCTCGACGTCGGTATGCCCGGCATCCAGAACACGTACGGGTTCCCTCCCTGAGTGGGCGGCTCATTGGCGGTGCCGTGTCCCTCGACCAGGAAGTCCTCGTCCGCCACGGTCATATTGCTCATCACCTCGGCGACCCGTCGAGCGATCGGCTGGGTCGAGCCGACCCACGGACAGTCCGATGCCTGCGCCGCCTTGGCGCGCCTGGCCGCGCTGGCGGCGGCGGGGAGCGTCGCGAGCGCCGCGATGGCGATCGCCCCGCCGACCAGCACCCTCGTCCTCAACCACCCCCGGCCGGCCGGTTCGCCCGCGTCATCGACACTCCTAGCGACGACGGACCCCCGACCGTCCCGGGGCGGCGGCCCCTGATCGGATCGACAGACGGAGCGGCGATCACGTGCACCAAGCATCTCCACGCCTCCCTAAGCGCTCGATGTGGACGGGGCCGGTCCCGTCAGGAACCTACCACAGCCGACGCGTTTGCGACACCGGCAGATGGCACAAAGACAACGTTTTCCGCCCGCAGGTGGCCCAAAATTCACTGACTTCGGGCGCACGCATGTGACACTCATACAGGCGACAGTGAATGGTGACCCGAGGCATCGGTTCACGGAAGACCCGCCGCGTTACGTTCCCCGAGAAATCGAGTAGGAACAGTTGTTCGCATGCTCGGCGAACGGGAACGGCGCGCATGGCTATACTCGCGCCCGCAGTCACGGCGGCCGTCTCACAGCAGCCGACTCAAGGCACCGTAAGTTAGTGCATCAATTTACTGCCGGGTGGAGTAATTGGCAACTCGCCAGGTTCTGGCCCTGGAATTCAAGGTTCGAGTCCTTGCCCGGCAGCTACTTCGTGTGGTCCACGGCCGAGGCGACCGCCGAGGCCGGCGAACCTGGGGTCTCAGAGCGATTCAAGATCGCTCGAGACGTCGGCCAGCTCGCCGACACGGTCGCCTAGGTCGGCGCCGGCGCTCAGCAGCCGGCCTGCGTGCTCGAGGTCGTCCGAGCGCCCGACGGTCAGCGCCGCGGCAACGCGCCCGTCGCGCAGGTAGAAAATCGTGAACTCGCCCTCGTCGATCGAGCCGCGAACGACCTCCTGGTCCCATTCCGAGGCCGGGCCGACGTACTCTAGCGAGGCCCAGTCGGACAGATCTGAGAAGAAGTACGGCACGACATCGTGGGGCTCATCCCGGCCGAGCATGTTGAGCGCCGCGGTCTTGCCCTGGTTGAAGGCGACGTCCCAGTGCTCGATCCGCTGCCTCTGGCCGCCGTGGACGACGCTGTCGTACTCGGCGATGTCGCCGGCGGCGAAGATGCCGGGCACCGACGTCTGCAGGCGGGAGTCGACCACGACGCCGCCGCGCTCGCCGATCTCGAGCCCCGCGGTTCGGGACAGCCTGACGTCCGGGACGGCCCCGACGCCGATCACGACCACGTCCGCCTCGAGCCGGCGTCCTCGTTTGGTGACCACGTTAGTGACGCGGCCGCCGGCGCCGTCGAAGCTGTCGAGCTCGTCGTCCCCGTAGACCTCGACGCCGTGCTCCTCGAGCCGCTGCTGGAAGAACCGCCCCGCCTGCTCACCGAAGCCGCGACTGAGCGCAACCGGCTCGAGCATCACCAGCGAGCACGTGCTCCCGAGCTCGGTCAGCGACGCGGCAACCTCGGTGGCGATGTACGAGCCGCCGATCAGCACGACGCGCTTGCCGGCGGCGTCCTCGCGGATCGCGTCGCTGTTGCCGAGCGTGCGCAGGTAGTGGATGCCCTCGAGCTCGGCACCGGGGACCGAGATCCGGCGGACGCCCGCCCCCGTCGCGATCAGCGCCTTGTCGAAGTGGATCTCCTGACCGTTGGTCAGCGCCACGGTCCGGCTGGCAATGTCGAGCTGCTTCGCCGACACGCGGGTCAGCGCTTCGATGCTCTGCTCCTCGTACCAGTCCGGTGGGCGGAACAGCGTCTCGGCGCGCGACTCCTTGTCCTGCAGATAGCCCTTCGAGCACGGCGGCCGGTTGTACGGCAGGTCCGCCTCCCGCCCGATCAGCAGGATCGAGCCGTCAGCGCCTGATTCGCGCAGCCAACGGGCGCAGTTGCCCGCCGCCAGCCCGCCGCCGATCAGCGCATAGTCGACGTGGCGGCCCGCCATCAAGACCCGGCGCTCGCGCCGTTGGGGGCGAACTGCGGCGTGATCTGAGCCTCGAGACCGGGATCGAGGATCAGGAGCACCTGATCGCCCGGCTGGATCACGGAGTCGGCCTTCGGTACGAACCCGGCACCCCCGCGCAGGACAGAGATGATCAGCGACCCGTCGGGCAGCTCGACGTCCTGCACCCGCTGGCCGGCCGCCTCCGAGCCCTGCCCTACCTCGAGCTCGATGATCTCCAGATGCTCCTCCTCGAGTGCCAGCAGCTGCACGAGGCCGTATTCGGGGACCTCGTGCTCGATCAGCCGGAGGATCAGGTCGGTCGCCGACACCGCGGGCTGCACGTCGAGCAGCCGGAAGTGCTGGAGGTTCCGCGGGTTGTTGACGCGCGCGACGATCCGCTGGACGCCGTACTTCTCCTTGGCCATCTGGCAGATGAGGATGTTGTCCTCGTCGTCGCCGGTGACCGCGATCACGAGGTCCGCACGCTGGATCCCGGCGCGCTCGAGCACCCACAGCTCGGTGGCGTCGCCGTATTGGACCGCGTGCTCGAGCTCCTCCTCGACGACGCGATAGCGCGCGTGATCGGACTCCACCAGCGTTACCTCGCGGTCCTTGGCGATCAGCTCCCGGGCAAGGTTCCACCCGACCTTACCGGCGCCACAGATGATCACGTACATGGGGCAACGCTCCCGTTCATGCCGCTCCCGTTCATGCCAGCACTACCCGCGATGCCTGATCGATCGCGATCTGGGTGGGGCATATCGTCAACAGACCCTGCTCCGCGTACCAAGCGGCGCGGCCGGGGTCGGCGACCCTGACGACCACGCGGCGGACCTTGAACCGCCGCTGGGCGATCTGGGCGATCACCAGGTTTGTGTTGTCGCCGCTCGTCGCGGCCACGAACACGTCCGCCTGCTCGATGCCGGCCTCGATCAGCCCGTCGATCTCGAGTGCGGTACTCACCGTGAACCTGCCGCCCGCGTCCTCCCAGGTCGTGAGCTGATCCTTGTCGAGCCGTTCGTGCGAGAGCGGATCGCTGTCGAGCACCGACACCTCGTGCCCGGCGTCGAGCGCCCGCTTGGCCACCGCGGACCCGACCCGGCCAGAGCCCACAATCAGGATGAACATGGCGTGGACTGTAGTGGCTCTGGTGCGGAGCTAGGTGATTATCGGGATGATCAGGAGCGCCACGATGTTCGCCACCTTGATCATCGGGTTGATCGCCGGCCCGGCGGTGTCCTTGTAGGGATCGCCGACCGTGTCGCCGGTGACCGCCGCGGCGTGCGCCTCCGAGCCCTTCCCGCCGAACGCGCCGTCCTCGATCAGCTTCTTGGCGTTGTCCCAGGCGCCACCGCCCGAGGTCATCGAGATCGCCACGAACAGCCCGACGACGATCACCCCGATCAGCAGGCCGCCGAGCGCCTCGATGCTGATCAGCCCGACGATGAACGGGATCAGGATCGGGATCAGCGCGGGCAGGATCATCTCGCGCTGGGCAGCCCGCGTCACGAGCGCCACCGCCGCCCCGTACTCGGGCTGCTCGGTGCCGTCCATGATCCCGGGGTGCTCGCGGAACTGGCGGCGCACCTCCTCGACGACCGCGCCGCCGGCGCGGCCGACCGCCTCCATCGCCAGCGAAGCGAACAGGTAGACCATCATCCCTCCGAGCAGCAGCCCGATCAGCACCGCCGGGTTGCCGATCGAGAAGTTCGGATGCTTACCGGCCTGGATCACCTCGGTCTCGAACGCGTTGAACAGCACGAGCGCGGCGAGCGCGGCCGAGCCGATCGCGTATCCCTTGGTGACCGCCTTGGTCGTGTTGCCGACGGCGTCGAGCGGATCGGTGACGTCCCGGACCTCCTGTGGGAGGTTGGCCATCTCGGCGATCCCGCCGGCGTTGTCGGTGATCGGCCCGAAGGCGTCGAGCGCGACGATCAGGCCCGTCAAAGACAGCTGCGCCATCACGGCGACGCCGATGCCGTAGATCCCGGTGGTCCCTCCACCGCCCAGCTTCCACGCTCCGAAGATTCCGAGCGCGAGCACGATCGCGGGCGGCGCCGTCGACTGGTACCCCTGGGCGAGTCCCTGGATGATGTTCGTGGCGTGGCCGGTCTGCGAGGCCCGCGCGGTGCTCTTCACCGGAGCGAAGCGAGTCGACGTGAAGTAGTCGGTGATCACGAACAGGCACGCGGTCACGCCGATCCCGATCAACGCGCACAGGTAGTACTTCCACCAGTGCGGCGCGGCGAGGCCGGTCGCCTTGAACGTGAGGTCCTTCATCATCCAGTAGGTGATCGGGATGAACGCGAGCGCCGCGAGCGCGCCCGAGACGATCAGTCCCTGGTAGAGCGCGCGCTCGACGTTCCCGGCACGCGACCGCACGGCGAACGTCCCGATGATCGAGGCGATGATCGAGACCGCGCCGAGCACGAGCGGGTACAGCGCGACGGCCGACTGTTGGCTGAACAGCAGCACGCCGAGCAGCATCACCGCGACCGCGGTCACGGCGTAGGTCTCGAACAGGTCGGCCGCCATCCCCGCGCAGTCGCCGACGTTGTCGCCCACGTTGTCGGCGATCACCGCCGGGTTGCGGGGATCGTCCTCGGGGATCCCGGCCTCGATCTTGCCGACGAGGTCGGCGCCGACGTCGGCGGCCTTGGTGAAGATGCCGCCGCCGAGGCGAGCGAACACTGAGATCAGCGAGCCGCCGAAGCCGAGGCCGATCAGCGCGTCGACCGCCTCCTTCTGGCTCTCGCCGGCGATCCAGGTGAGGATCCCGTAGTAGCCGGCGACGCCCAGCAGGGCAAGTCCGACGACGAGAAGTCCGGTCACCGCGCCGCCACGGAACGCGACCTCGAGCGCGCGCGACACGCCGCTGCGCGCGGATTCAGCCACGCGGGCGTTGGCGCGCACCGACACGTTCATGCCGATGTAGCCGGCCGACGCCGACAACAGCCCACCGATCAAGAACCCGATCGCGACCCGGATGTTCTGGATCGGGATCAGCACGATGAACAGGATCACCCCGACGCCGGCGATCGTCGTGTACTGGCGATTCAGGTATGCGCGGGCCCCTTCCTGCACCGCCGCCGAGATCGAGCGCATCGTCTCGTTGCCGGGCGACAGCGCGAGCAGCGCGCGCGAGGTGAGAACGCCGTACGCCACGGCGGCGCCGGAGCAGATCAGCGCGATCAGCACGCCGTGATGCGTCAGAAAGCTGGACAAGAAGATCCTCCGGGGAAGGTCTGAGTTAGAGAGAGGGCGCGAGCAAACGCAGCCAATACAACTGGAAAAGGGCCGCCACCCGTACTGGTCGAGCGGAGGCCCGGAAGGAGGCGATTTTAGCGGGCGGAAAGGCGGAACGTCCTCACGCGCCCAGCAACCGTCTGTCCGTTGGCCGCTTCCTCAGGCTATTGGCCGGGTATCCAGAGACGGCCGCTGCGCTGGGCCGGCCCCGGCTCGCCGGGCTTCGGCGGCGGCTCCTGAGCGGGTGGTTCGGTCCCGCCGGGCCCCGGAGCGCCGCCAGTCCCACCAGTGCCACCGCCGCCCGCCGCGCCTCGATCCGCGCCGCCACCGCCCCCGGCGGTACCCGTCTCCGCCTCGCCCGCGCCGGCCGCAGGCGCCTGGCCGCCGATCCTCACGTACGCCATCTGGAGCTGGGACACGGCGTCGCGGATCGCGTCGATCTGGGCCGGGGCCGCCTGTTCGAGCACCGGCAACAGCGCGCGCAGGGATTCGATCGCGAGCCGAACCTGCGCCGGATCCCGCTCGCTCTCGGTGCCCGGGGCCAGGCCGGTGCGGCGCATGCCGAGGTTCGCGAGCGCGGCCACGTTGTCGAGCAGCACGTGCTCGACCCGGAGCCGCTTGAGCTCGGCCTCGTAGGCCGCCCGGAGCTCTTCCTCGGATGGTTCTGTGGGTTGGCTGCTCATCCGGTCACTTCCGCCGTACTCGCAGCATACGTATCGCGGGTCTCCGCCACGACCGCGGCATACGCCTCGGACAGGCTCATGCCGGCGTCGGTCATCCGCCGCTGGCGCTGCGCGCCGTTCATCGAGGGGAGCGCCACGTCGATCCCGAGCTCGCTCCGGACGGGCGCCGACCAGCCGAGCAGCCGCTCCACCGCCTCCGAGGCGGGGTACGGCTCGGCGCGCTCGAGGTCGAGCAGCTCGCCGTCGAGCCCGTGGCGGATCGCCCGCCACACGTTCTCCTCGATCAGGCGCCGCGGCAGGTCCGCGAACGGCACCCCGTCGTCGTGGTCGCGCGCGGCCTGCGCCACGCAGGCCACGATCAGCGCCGCCAACCCCTCGGATTCGGTCGCGGTCATCTGGGCATCGCAGATCCGAACCTCGACCGTGCCGAACGTGAAGTGCGGGCGAATCGACCACCACACCTGCGTGTACTCGACGATCGAGCGGGTGCGGACGAGGAAATCGATGTAGTCGGCGAACGCCCGCCAGCTCCCGAACGGGTCGGGGACGCCGCAGCGCGGAAAGCTCTTAGTGAAGATCTGGGTGCGCGCGCTGTGCAGGCCGGAGTCGCGACCGTCGAGGAACGGCGAGTTGGCCGAGATCGCGAGCAGCAGCGGCAGCACCGGGCGGAGCCGGTCGCACACCAGGACCGCCCGGTCGGCGCCCCTGACGCCGACGTGGACGTGCACGGAGAAGGTGTTGTTGCGCCAGGCCACGTACTTGAGGCCATCCTCGACGCGGTGATAGTGCTCGGTGTCGATGATGTGCTGCTCGCGGTAGTCCGACCAGGGGTGCGTGCCGGTCGCGCCGAGCGCGACGCCCTGATCGGACGCCAACGCGAACAGCCGCCGGCGCCGGTCACGCTGCAGTGACACGGCGGCGGCTAGGTCGGCGCCCCGGCCCGAGCGGATCTCGATCTCGGATGAGATCAGCTCGCCGGCGACCGAGTCGGACAGCACGGGGTCGGCCTGGGCGGCGTCGCGGAGCTCCTCGAACCGCGGGACGAGGCCGAGCGAGGCCGGGTCGAGCAGCCCGAACTCCTCCTCGAGCCCGACGGTGAAATCCGTCGAGTCCTCGAAGGCGGCGCAGGCCGATTCCAGGTCGAGGCTCACGATCTGAGTGAGTATCAGGTGAGGTAGAAGTAGAGCGCGTAGAGCAGGTCGACGGCCGGGCTCGAAGTGTGGACCGTGACCTCCGGAGGGACCTGCAGCAGCGCGTCGGAGTAGTTGAAGATGATCTTCACGCCGGCGTCGACGAGGTCGTCGGCGAGCTTCTGGGCGGCCGAGGACGGCACCGCGAGCACCGCGACGACGATGTCCTCGTCGTCGATCAGGTCGCGCACATCGGAGTTGTGGCGTACCGCGAGGGTCCCGATCCGCGTTCCCACCTTGCCCTGGTCGACGTCGAAGATCGCGACCACGCGAAAGCCGTGGTCGGCGAAGATGTCCGAGGTTGCGATCGCCGTACCGAGGTGGCCGGCCCCGAACAGCGCGATGTTGTGCTGGCCTGAGGTGCGCAGGATCTTTCGGATCTGGGTGACCAGCGACTCGACGTTGTAGCCGACACCGCGCTTGCCGAACTTGCCGAAGCCCGACAGGTCGCGCCGGATCTGCGTCGAGTTCACGTGTGTGTAGTCCGCGAGCTCCTGGGAGGAGATCGTCTCCTTGCCCATCTTCCGGGCCTGGATCAGGACCTGGAGATAGCGCGACAGGCGCGCGGCGACCCCTAGGGCAAGCTTCTCGCCCGGTCTATCGACGCCGGCCTCGACTGTTGTTTCGTCACCGGTCCCGACCGTGTAGCTCATCCGGGTTGCACCATATCGAGATGGCGCACGAGCTCGGCCTCGTTCACGAACAGCTCGAACGCCTCCACACCCTCGATCGTAACGACCGGGATCCGTTCGAGATAGGCCCGGTGCAGGGCGTCGTCGGCATCGATGTCCCGCTCCTCGAGCGTGAACGGGCGCTCTCGGCGGACTCGCTGAAGGATCACGCGCGCGTCGTCACACAGGCAGCAGCCCTCGCGACTGAAGAGGACGACCATGGTCATCGCGCGATCAGCGTCCGCTCGCCGGTCGCGTATACGTCGAGGTCGAGGTAGTCCGGGTACGGGAGCGCGCCGGCGAAGCGAGCGGCGCTGGCGATCATCGCCGCGTTGTCGGTGCACAGCTCTCGCGGCGGGACGTGCAGCTCGACCCCGAGCGAGCGCATCCGCTCGCGGACCGGGCCGTTGGCGGCCACGCCCCCGCCGACCGACAGCCGCTCGAGCCCGGTCTGGCGGAGGGCCCGCTCGACCCGGATCGCCAGCGACTCGACGATCGCCCGTTGGTAGGAGGCCGCCAGGTCCGCGCGCAGGTGCTCGGCCTCCTGCTCGCCGAGGTCTCGCACCCGATAGAGCAACGCGGTCTTCAGGCCCGCGAACGAGAAATCGAGTCCCGCGAGCCTCTCGGCGGTCGGGAACTTGAACGCGTCCGGGTCGCCGTCCCGGGCGAGCCGCTCGAGCGCCGCGCCACCGGGATAGCCGAGGCCGAGCAGCCTCGCTCCCTTGTCGAACGCCTCGCCGGCGGCGTCGTCGAGCGTCTGGCCGATGACCTCGTAGTCAGGCCCGTGATCGGTCACGCGCGCGAGCAGCGTGTGGCCGCCGCTGGCGATCAGGCTGAGGAACGGCGGCTCGAACGGTGTCGGACCGAGGAACGCCGCGGCGACGTGGCCGTGCAGGTGATCGACGGGCGCGAGCGGCAGTTCGTACGCGGCTGCGAGGCCCTTCGCCGTGGCCACGCCGACGAGCAGCGCCGCGACGAGCCCCGGCCCGCACGTGACCGCGACCATCCCGAGCCCCGGCAGCGCCGTGCCGGCGAGCGCGAGCGCCTCGTCGACCACGTCGCCGATCAGCTCCAGGTGGTGGCGCGAGGCGATCTCGGGCACGACGCCGCCGTAGCGGTCGTGGACACCCTGCGAGGAGATCACATTCGAGCGGATCTCCCCCGCCTCGGTGACAACCGCCGCGCAGGTGTCGTCGCAGCTCGTCTCGAGCGCGAGGATCACCCCGACGCGCTCGGGGTCGACGCGGTCTCCGTCGTGCGCCACATAATCAGGGCGTCCTCTCCCGTGTCCTGGTAATAGCGCCGGCGCGTGCCGGCCGACCGGAAGCCGAAGCGCTCGTACAGGGCGATCGCGTGGCTGTTCGAGGGGCGCACCTCGAGCGTGTAGGACGCCTCGTCGCCGGCGCGCGCGATCATCTCCCCCAGCAGCGCGGTCGCGATTCCCCGCCGCCGCACCGGCGGGTCGATCGCGATGTTCATCAGGTGCCAGACGTCGGCGTAGCGTGAGCAGATCAGGTAGCCGACGACGCGGCGTTCCTCGATCGCGGCCAGGCACACGCCCGACGGCTTGGACAGCTCGAGCACGAACATCGCCAGCGACCACGGGGTCGGGAACGCACGCCGCTCGATCGCGATGACCTGCGGGAGGTCCGAGTACCCCAGTGACCGAATCGTGACTGACTGTGTGCTCATTGGCTTTTGCGGCGGGTGCCTTACCTGCGGTGGGCCATCTCGGCGTCGGGAACGCGCAGGTAATCCGGCCGGACCTCGTCAGGGACAGTCGGTTGCAGTCCGGCTGCGAGCCTGCAGTGGTTCGTGGCCGTGACCCTGTGCAGCTGCGAATCGTCGTCTGGGATGAAGGCCCCCGAGCGCTCGAGAGCTTCTCTAAATGCTATCGCTCCGTCTCCGATCGCCAGCGTGGTCGGGCCGAGCGGCGTCACGAGCTCCGCGAGCGTTCCGGGCGCGAACGCGCGCGGAAGTATCAGCGCGGTCTCGAACTCCTTGACCTCGTCCATCCGCCAGCTCGCCGCGAACACCTCGCCGCGGCGGGCGTCGAGCACCGCGAGCACGACGTCGAACACACTCGACCGCGTCGCGTCCGCGTCCGCGACGGCCAGCGGCGCGCGGCCCAGCGGCCCCGCCAGCGCGAGCGACTGCAGGGTCGAGACCCCGACCAGCGGGATGCCGCGCGCGCGCGCCAGCGCCCGCGCAGTCGCGATCCCGATCCGCAGCCCGGTGAACGTTCCCGGTCCGACGCCGACCGCGACTCGATCGACGCCGTCCCAGCCGATCCCCGCGCGCTCCATGAGCAACGCGGTCAGCGGCAGCAGCCGTGTGGCGTGGCCGGGACGCTCGCCCTGCGGCGGGTCGTCTCGCGCCGTGTAGACGACGTTGCCGACGCCCGACAGGGCGACGGTGGTCGCGCGCGTGGCGGTGTCGAACGCGAGGATCCTCATGGCGCTTCGATCGTCACCACCCGCCGGTCTCCCCCCGCGTGCTCGATCACGACCCGCGCGGCCAGCCGCGACAGCCCCGCGATCGTCGCGACCGCGTGCTCGGGCCACTCGACGAACGCGATCCGGTCGGGCCCGATGTAGTCCGCGAGCAGGTCCGGATCCTCGCTCCCGAGATCCGCCACCCGGTACAGATCGAGGTGCGAGACGGGCACGTTCGCCCGGTAGCGCTGGCCGATCGTGAACGTCGGGCTGGTCACGATCCCTTCGATTCCGAGCGCGCGGCAGGCGCCGCGGACGAACGTCGTCTTGCCGGCGCCGAGCTCACCCTGCACCAGCACGACGTCGCCGGCCGCGAGCCCGGCGGCCAACTCGGCGGCGAGCGCCTCGGTCTGGGCTGGGTCACTGGTCTCGTGGCGACGCGGCATCGACACATGCCAATGTAGAGAGGCCGGGCGGTCTCATTACTCCGAACGGTTCGGTACCGTCAGGACGAGGATGAGCTTCTCGGGACCCGAATCAGCTACGTGATGCTGAACCGCCTGAAGCAACGCTACGAGCCGCAGCTGTCACGGCTCGGCGGCTCGGACACCGCGAAGGCGGCAGGCCTGGCCGGCGCGATGGTCGCCAACAACGTGATCGCGCTCGGCTCGGTGATCGTGTTCTCGCGCCTGCTCAACGACTACGGGTCGCTGGCCGCGCTCGTCAGCTACTTCCTGATCCTCGCGGTCGTCGGGTATGCGATGCAGCTCGCGACCGCGCGCGAAGCCGTGCTCGGGCATCTCGGGGTTGGTGCGGGCCTCGCCGCGACGATCCGGAACTGGACCAAGTGGCTGCTCGTGTTCACCGCCGTGATGACGGTCATCTCGATCCTGGTCCGCCATCCGATCGCCGAGGCGGTCGGGGTCAAGCAGCAGTGGGCAGCGGCGCTCGGAATCCCCGCTGGCTGCCTGTACCTCCTGCTATGCATCCTGCGCGGCTTCCTTCAGGGGCTCGGCGACTACCGGTCGGTCGGCATCAGCCTCGTCGGCGAGCAGGCAGCCCGGCTCGTGATCGGCGGCGTGCTCGCCGCGGTGGGGCTCGGGGTCACGGGCGCGTACATAGGAACCCCGCTGTCGTTCGTCGTGATGATGTTCTACTGCGCCATCCCCCTCCGTCGCCGGCTCGGCATGGCGCAGCCCGGGCGTCGCCCGGCCGTCCCGCTGTGGTCCCACGTGTGGCGCGCCTGGCCCGCAATCGCCGCGCTCGGGATCATCGCGGTGCTCCAGAACATCGACATCATCGCCGCCAAGCACCGCTTCTCCTCCGATCTGGCGAGCTCATACAGCGCCACCGCGGTGGCCGCCAAGGTCCTGATCTGGGTGGCGATGGGAGCGGGCTTCTATCTGGTGCCCGAGGTCTCGCGCAAGCATTCGGCCGGACAGAACGGCCGTCCCGTCCTGGCCAAGGCGCTCGCGATCGTCGCCGTCGCCGCGGTCCCGTGCCTGCTGATCTACGGCCTCGTCCCCCACCTGCTGATCAAGGCCGCGTTCGGGGCAAAGCGGCTGGGAGCGGTCGACGCGCTGTTCATCCTCGGCGTCGCGTTCACGGTGCTCGCGGCCACCTACCTCGCGGTGCAGTACATGCTCGCGCTCAAGCGCACCTGGTTCCTGCTCCCACTCTCCCTGGTCGCGATCGCCGAGCCGATCCTGCTGCTCCAGGCGTCGAAGAAGCCCGTGGGGTTCGCCACGGTCGTGCTCGCGGTCCAGATCATCGGCGCCCTGATCGCGTTCGGGATGGCGCTCCGGCCCGACAAGGCCCGGCCCGACCGCGCCGACCAGCCTCCGCCGGGCCTCGAAGAGCCCGAGCTAGTCGGCGCCTCGGGCCTGTCATAAGGGCCGCTTCGCGGCATCCAGCCGGATGACTCGTGGCCGGCCCGGTCTTGGCGAGGCCGGATGCCGAGCGGGCCGCGCCACGAGCCGTGCAGGCCCGTCCGGACGGGGTTGCAGGGCCCCAGGGACGCCGAGCGGAGCGAGGCCCCTTATTCGCTGACGCGCTCGATCAGGAACGAGATGCGGACGAGCGCCCGCCACTCGTCGAGGTTGTCGCCCCGCAGCCCGACGGAGACGACGTCAAGCGCCTTGATGTTCCGGATCGTCGCCTGCGCCTCGACGAGGGCGGCCTTGACCGCGTCGTCGGAGCTGGTCGTCGAGCTGCCAACGAGCTCGATGATCTTGGTAACCGCCATCGCTAGAACAACCCGAGCTGCGCCACCGGCTCAGGCTGCCCGGCGCCGACCGGCGCCGCATCCGGCTCATCCCGGGGGTCGTCGATCTCGGGGACCGGCTCGTATGACGGCGGCTGTTCGGGCGGTCCGAGCGCGAGCAGGTCCGGGATCCGGTGGAAGTCGGCCCGCAGCGCTTCGAGCGTCGAGGGCGTGTACAGCGCCGCCGCCGGGTGGTACAGCGGATACAGCCGCACCGCGCGCGGCCCGATCAGCCGCACCTCCTCGTGCCCGTGCAGCCTGGAGATCCCGGTGCTGTCGGCGCGCAGCAGCTTGGTCGAGAAGTTCCCGAGCGTGCAGATCACCGTCGGCTCGATCAGCTCCACCTGGCTGCGCAGGTAGTCCTGGCACGACTCGATCTCGTTCGGGTGCGGGTCGCGGTTCTGTGGAGGCCGGCATTTGAGCACGTTCGCGACAAACACATCTTTCCGGTCCATTGAGATCTCGGCGAGCAGCTTGTCGAGCAGCTTGCCGGCCTGGCCGACGAACGGCAGCCCCATCCGGTCTTCGTTGGCGCCGGGCGCCTCGCCGATGAACATCAGGTCGGCGTCGGCGTTGCCGGCGCCGAACACGACGGTCGTGCGTGTCTGGTGCAGGGCGCAGCGGACGCAACCGCGCGCCTCCTCATACACGGCCCGCAACAGCTCGCGTCGCTCGGGGGCGCTCCTCACTGACGGCGATGTTAATCGCGTATGCGGACACGGCGACGGCTCCGACCGCGCAATTTGGGTAACTGCGCGCCAGCCCGGGGTATATTCGACTTGCCGAGGCCGTCACGCTCAAGTCGCGGGCGGACCTCGTGGCATTCATCACTTTCGCCGCCGACCGGTATCTCAATGCGGGAACTGGAACGGAATCACTCCACTGAAACGCCTGCGCGCCCACTCGTGGCCATCATCGGCCGGGGGCGGGTCGGCACTGCGCTCGCCGGCGCCCTCAGCCGCGCGGGCTATGAGGTGTCAGGTCCGCTGGATCGCGGGGCGGACGGGTCCGGCGCCGATGCGGTCCTGTTGTGCGTCCCCGACGGCGAGATCGCCCGCGCGGCTGCGAATGTCCTGCCCGGGCCACTCGTCGGCCACTGCTCGGGCGCCACGGGCCTGGGCGAGCTCACGCCGCACGAGGCGTTCTCGTTGCATCCGCTGATGGCCGTGACGGGCGAGGGAGCAGATTTCGCCGGCGCCGGCGCCGCGATCGCCGGAACCACCCCGCGCGCGCTGGACCTCGCCGCTGAGCTCGCCCACGCGCTCGGAATGCGACCCGTCGAGGTGGCCGAGGCCGACCGGGCCGCGTACCATGCCGCCGCGTCGATCGCATCGAACTTCCTGGTCACGCTCGAGGCGGCGGCCGAGCGCATCGCCGCCGCGGCCGGGATCGAGCGCGACCAGCTCGTTCCGCTCGTGCGCGCGACCGTCGAGAACTGGGCCAGGCTCGGCCCCGAGCGGGCGCTCACCGGACCGGTGGCGCGCGGCGACGACGCCACGATCGAACGCCAGCGCGCCGCCGTCGAGGACGTCGCGCCGGATCTCGTGCCGCTGTTCGACGAGCTCGTGACCGCCACGCGCGCACTCGCGGCAGCTCGCGATCGGGAGACCCAGCCGGCATGAAGCTGACCCAGACCATCGCTGAGCTGCGAGCGGAGCTGCTCGAGCCGCGCCGGGCAGGCCGACGGATCGGCCTCGTGCCGACCATGGGCGCGTTCCACGACGGACACCTGTCGCTGATGCGCCGCGCGCGGGAGGACTGCGACGTGGTCGTCGTCTCGCTGTTCGTCAACCCATCCCAGTTCAACGACGCCGGCGACCTCGACGCGTACCCGCGAGATCGCGGCCGCGACATCGCGCTCGCCGGTGAGATCGGGGTCGACTACCTGTTCGCGCCGGCGGTCGACGAGATCTACCCGCCGGGCTTCGCCACGACCGTGTCGGTCGCCGGGGTGACCGAGACGCTCGAGGGCGCGCACCGCGGCCGGGCCCACTTCGACGCCGTCGCGACCGTCGTCGCCAAGCTGTTCAACATCGTCGGGCCGGACGTCGCGTACTTCGGTCAGAAGGACGCGCAGCAGGCGGTCGTGATCGGGCGGTTCGTGCGCGACCTCGACATCCCGGTCGCGATCGAGGTCTGCCCGACGGTCCGCGAGGCCGACGGCCTGGCGATGTCGAGCCGCAACGTGCGCCTTTCGGCGGCCGATCGGGATCGCGCGGTGGCGCTTCATCGCGCGCTCGACGCCGCGCGGGACGCGGTCAGCGCCGGCGAGCGCGACCCCGGCGCCGCCCGCGACCGGGCGCTCGCCGAGCTGGCTCACGCCGGCATCGAGCCCGAATACGTCGAGCTGGTGTCGGCCGACACGCTGGCGCCGCTGCAGCGGATCGACGGCGACGTGCTCGCGGTGCTGGCCGCTCCGGTGGGCGGCACGCGACTGATCGACAACCAACTGATCCAGCCCCCTAATGGCAACGGGAGGCCCTGAGATGGAACGCACGATCCTCAACATCGACCGCGAGGTGGCGACCCTGCTCGGGGCGTCAACCACCGCGTAAGGAGCGAAGGCCATGTCCGCAACTCCACGTGTCCCGATCCCCCAGAACCTCGACTCCCCGCTCCCGATGACGCTTCCTCGGCTGGCCGAGAAGAAGCGGCTCGGGGAGCCGATCGTGATGGTGACCGCCTACGACTATCCGTCTGCTCAGGTCGCCGAGGCGGCCGGCGTCGACGTCGTGCTCGTCGGCGACTCCGGCGCGATGACCGTGCTCGGCTACCCGTCTACCGTGCCCGTGTCGATCGACGAGATGCTGATGCTCGCCTGCGCCGTGCGACGCGGCCTGCAGACGCCGCTGCTCGTCGGGGACCTGCCGTTCGGGTCCTACGAGGCCTCGGACGAGCTCGCGATCGCCACCGCGCAGCGGTTCATCAAGGAGGCGGGCTGCGACGCGGTCAAGCTCGAGCGCGCCGGCACCAGCGTTCAGCGCGCCCGCGCGATCGTCGAGGCCGGGATCCCCGTGATGGGCCACATCGGGTTGACGCCCCAGACGGCGACGGCGCTCGGCGGCTACCGCGCGCAGGGGCGTACGGCCGAGCGCGCTCTCGGGGTCGCCCGCGACGCGGTCGCGCTCGAGCGGGCGGGCTGCTTCTCGCTCGTGTTCGAGGCGATTCCGGCAGCGGTCGCAGCGGCCATGATGCCGCGCCTCGAGATCCCGGTGATCGGAATCGGCGCCGGCCCGGCGACCGACGGCCAGGTGCTCGTGTTCCACGACCTGCTCGGCATCTACGACGGGCACGCACCGAGGTTCGCCAAGCGCTACGGCGAGCTGCGCGAGCAGATGATCGCCGGCGTGGCCGCGTACGCCGCCGACGTCCGCGGCGGGTCGTTCCCGGGCCCCGAGCACGTCTACTCGATCGACGACGACGAGCTCCGGACGTTCGAGGCCGGCCTCGACGACACGCCGTAGGCCGAACTGAGACCGCGCGGCCCGGTCGCCGCGCGAATACCATCCCACGGGATGCCGCGCCTCGGGGACCTGTTCGCTCCGCGCGATCGGGCTTACTTCGAGCTCTTCGAGGAGGCCGGGCAGAACGTGATGCGGGCGGCGGACCTGCTCGAGCGGATGCTGGTCAACTTCCCGGACACTCGCGAGCTGGCGGGCGAGATCCTCGAGTGCGAGCACGAAGGCGACCGGATCACGCACGACATCATCGATCGGCTCAACCACACGTTCGTCACCCCGATCGACCGCGAGGACATACTCGCGCTGGCCTCCGCGCTCGACGACATCGTCGACTACACCGAGGAGGTGGCCGACTATCTCGGCCTGTACCGGATCGAGGCGCCGATGGACCAGGCGATCAGCCTCGCCCGCGTCCTCGGTCTCGCCTGCCGGGAGATCGGCCAGGCGATCCCGCTGCTGCGGGGGTTCAGGGATCTCTCGCAGCACACCGTCGAGGTCAACCGCCTGGAGAACGAAGGCGACCGGATCACCCGTGAGGCCATCGCCTCGCTGTTCGACGCGCCGATCGACCCGTTGGTCGTGATTCGCTGGAAGGACCTGTTCGAGCGCCTCGAGGCCGCGATCGACTCCACCGAGCACGTGGCGTACATCCTCGAGGGCATCGTTATTAAGAACTCATAACCGGATGTGTCTCACTATTGGCACACGCCGTGCACTGATGTAGCTTGCCGCGCGTGGAGTCGAGCGAGCCTCCTACCGGCGCCGGCCTGGCGGTTCGCGACGTCGTTGTCTCGTTCGGCGGGATCACGGCGCTCGACGGCGTCTCCGTCGACGTCTCCCCGGGCGAGGTGCTCGGGGTGATCGGGCCTAACGGCGCGGGCAAGACCACGCTGTTCAACGTCATCTGCGGGTTCGTGCGGCCGAACGCCGGCACGCTCAGCTGGCGCGGCGAGCCGATGGCGGGCGTGGCTCCGGATCGCCTGGCGTCGCTCGGGGTCGCGCGCACGCTCCAGGGCGTCGGGCTGTTCCCGGGCCTGACCGTGCTCGAGAACGTGATGGTCGGCGCGCAGCGGTTTCGCACCACCCACGTGCTGACCCAGGTGCTCGGGCTGCCGTGGTCAGATCGCGACGAGCGCCGGCAGCGCGACCGGGCGCTGGCGGCCCTCGCCCGGCTCAGCTGTGACGGCGTCGCCGACCGCGTGCCGGGGACGCTGCCGTACGCCGTCCAGAAGCGGGTCGCGCTCGCCCGTGCGCTCGTGTCCGAGCCCGAGCTGCTGATGCTCGACGAGCCCGCGGGCGGACTCGACGCGCGCGAGCTGTCCGGTCTCGGAGAGCTGATCAAGTCGCTCGGCAGCGCGGTCGCGGTGATGCTGGTCGACCACCACATGGATTTCGTGGTCTCCGTGTGTGATCGCCTCGTCGTGCTCGACTTCGGCCGCGTGATCGCCGACGGCGAGCCGACCGTCGTGCAGCGCGATCCGCGCGTGCTCGAGGCGTATCTGGGGCGCGAGGCTGACGGTGTCGACGCGGTCACGAACAGAGGGGGCGACGATGCTCACGATTGAGGAGCTGACCACTGACTACGGGCCGGTCCGCGCAGTCGACCACGTCTCGTTCGAGGTCCCCGAGGGTTCGGTGACTGCCGTTCTCGGGGCCAACGGCGCCGGTAAGACATCGCTGCTGCGGACCGTGTCCGGGCTCGTACGCCCGAGCTCGGGCACCGTGAAGGTCCACGGCGAGGACATCACGCGCCTGCCCGTCGAGATGATCGTCCGGCGCGGGGTGGCCCACGTCCCCGAGGGCCGTGGGGTGATCGCCGAGCTGACCGTCGAGGAGAACCTGCGCCTCGGCGGGCAGTGGCGCGGGCGCGAGGCAGCCCCACTCAAGGAGATCTACGACCTGTTTCCCCGACTTGAGGAGCGACACAAGCAGCCGGCATCGCAGCTCTCGGGCGGCGAGCGCCAGATGCTCTCGATCGGCCGTGCGCTGGCGGGGCGTCCGCAGGCGCTGTTGCTCGACGAGCCCTCGCTCGGGCTCGCGCCGGTGCTGGTGGCGCAGATCATGGCCCTCGTCCGCAGGCTCGCTGACACCCTCGGTCTGGCCGTGCTGCTGGTCGAGCAGAACGCGCGGAGCGCGCTCTCGATCGCCAACCGCGGAATCGTGCTGAACCTCGGACGGGTCGTCGCCGAGCAGGATCCGGACAAGCTCATCGCCGATGACCAACTCCTGCACGCGTACCTGGGCTTCTAGGCGAGCGACGATTCCGTGACCAAGTTCATCGACCTCACGCTCAACGGAATCTCGACCGGCGCGATCTACGCGGCGGTTGCCCTCGCGCTCGTGTTGATCTGGCGCTCGACCCGGGTCGTGAACTTCGCCCAGGGCTCGATGCTGATGTTCACGACGTTCATCGCCTCAGGCGTGATCTCCTCGGGCGGGTCCTACGTGCTCGGCTTCGCCGTCGCGCTCGCCGCCGGCTTCGTCCTGGGAGCGATCGTCGAGCGCGTCGTGGTCCGCCCGGTCGAGAACGCGCCGCAGCTGAACGCGGTGATCCTGACGCTCGGCCTCTACACCCTGATCGTCGCAATCGCCGGGATGATCTGGGGCAACACGCCCCGCTCGTTCCCGGCCGCGTTCTCCCTGCACGGCTACACCGTCGGCGGCACCACCCTTCTGTTCACCCCGAACGACACGTTCATCGTGGTCGTGGTGATCGCGGTCGCCGCAGCGCTCGCGTTCCTGTTCCGCGCGACGTCGCTGGGGTTGCGCATGCGCGGCGCGGCGTTCGCGCCGGAGGTCGCGCGGCTGCTCGGGGTGCGCGTCGGGCGGATGCTGACGCTCGGCTGGGCGCTGGCCGCGATGGTCGGATCGCTCGCCGGCGTGCTCGTCGCGCCGTCTGTGTTCCTCGGTCCGAACAGCTTCGACCCGATCCTGATCATCGGCTTCGTCGCCGCCGTGCTCGGCGGGCTCGACAGCCCGCCGGGGGCCGTCGTCGGCGGGATCGTGCTCGGCCTGGTCCTGTCCTACGTGTCGGGCTACGAGGGCTCTTCGCTGGTTCCGCTGGCGGCGCTCGTGGTCCTCGTGCTCGTGCTGATGATCCGCCCGACCGGGCTGTTCGCCGCGAGCAAGGAGCGGCGGGTGTGAGCTCCCGGGCGCTCGGCGTGGTTCGAGGCAGCACGCTGCTTCGCTCGCTCGCGATCGTGGTGATCGCCGGCGTGGTCCTGATCATCGTCACCGACTCGCTGAGCTCCTACCGCAACCTCCAGCTCGCCTACGGCGGGTACTACTTCTGCGTGCTCGCCGGCCTGACCGTGCTCGCCGGCTCAAGCGGTCAGATCTCGCTCGGCCAGGGCGCGTTCATGGCGGTCGGCGCCTACACGTTCTGCAAGCTGAACTCGAGCCCGGTGTCGTGGTCGGTGTTCCCCGCGCTGGTCGGGTCGGTGGTGGCGACTGTGCTCGTCGGCATCCCGGTCGGTGCGGCGGCGAGCCGGCTGCGCGGGCCGTATCTGGCCGGGGCGACGCTCGCGTTCGCGGTCGGCCTGCCGGCGCTGGCGGACAAGTTCCCCACGTTCCTCGGCGGCGAGAACGGGCTGTCGGTCAACCCGCCCATTCCTCCGTCCTGGCTCGGCGCGAACTTCCCACTCGAGCGGTGGGAGGCGTGGATCGCCTGCGGCGGCGCGCTCGTCGTGCTGTTCGTGCTCTACAACCTCACCCACAGCAGCATCGGCCGGTCCTGGCGCGCGGTGCGCGACGACGAGATCGCAGCCGCGTTGGCGGGCCTGCGGGTCGGGCGCCGGCAGACGCTCGCGTTCACGATCAGCGCGGCCTGCGCTGGGCTCGGCGGCGCACTGCTGGCGGTGGTGCTCCAGCTCACCTCCCCCGGCGCGTTCCCGCTGCAGCTGTCGCTGACGCTGCTCGCCGGCGTCGTGATCGGCGGGCTCGGGTCGCTGATCGGCGCGGTCTGGGGAGCCGCGCTGCTGGTGTTGCTTCCGAACTGGACCAGCGACCTCGCGAACTCGTTCTCGCTGTCGACGAACGTCTCCCACAACCTGCCGATCGCGATCTACGGCCTCGTGCTGATCGGCGCGATGCTGGTGTGGCCGACCGGGATCCAGGGCGGCCTGCGGGCGATCGCCCATGCGGTGGCGCCGGCGATCGGCCGGAGGCGCGGTCCGGCGCACGGAGAGACCGGCGCCGGCCAGGCCGAGCCCGGCGCCAGCGAGGCCGAGCCCACCGAAGACCCCGGAGCGAAGGCGTCTCAGCCCTAGCGTCAACCCGTAGCGGTGCGAGCGGACCGCGGGGTGCGGGCGTCGGCACCGGCGCGCCGCGGCACCGGCGTCGTCTCTCTCGTCTTCGTTGCCGTTGTCGCGGTCTTGGTCGTCGCGGTCTTGGTCGTCGCGTGGGGGCGCGTGGCCGGGAGCGGAATTCCGAGCAGAGCGGCCTGGACCAGGCGAAGCCGCTCATAGTCGCCGCGAATGCCGACCGCGGTGTCGTGGTACAGGAACGCGTGGCGAAGGCGAACGAGCGCGTAGGCGAGCGTCGCCGGGTCGACCGGCGGCTGGTAGCGCCCGGAGGCCATCTCCTCCTCGATCAGCGCCTGCACGCACGCCACCGCGCGCGGCTCGACCGCGCCGGCGCTCGAGGTCAGCATCCGCATCGCGCTGTCGCGCTCCTGCTCGAGCAGCCGGCGCACCGCCTGCGAGCGCGTGAGCGTACGGTTGACGCGGTCGAGCACCTCGAGCACCCCGGCCGCGCCGCGCCGCCTGACCTCGGCCCGCTTGCGCGCGACGAGCAGCTCGAGCTGCTGGGCGATGACCTCACCGAGCAGGCCCTGGCGAGACCCGAACCAGCGGTAGATCGTGGCGCGGCCCAGGCCGAGCCGTGCCGCCACGACCGTGATGTCGACGCGCTGGCCGTCGAGGTAGAGCTCGGTCACAAGCGCCAGCACGTCGTCACGCGACGCGGTGGCGGGTCGCCCCCGTTTGCCCCCCTTGACCGGCCGGTCTACCGCCGGCTCGCTCGCAGGTTGATTCGTGTTCGTCGGTGTTGCCGCGCCCATCACCAGAATTTAATATTTGAAACACCTGAGGGAAAACGTATTAAATTACATTCGGCGCGTCGAAGTGCGTGCCGGATCCGGCTGGTTCCACCATGTGGAGGAGGAGAGGTATGAGGTTTCGCGGCACCAAGTTGCCGGCGTGCGTGGGAGTCATCGCCGCGGTCGCGCTGGTCGCGGCCGGTTGCGGGTCGTCGTCGTCGTCGTCGAGTAAGAGCAGCAGCAGCGGTACGAGTAGTAGCGCGGCGAGTAGCGGTAGCGGTAGTAATGGTGGCGCCACGGCGACGGGCGTTACGGCTACGAGTATTACGTTCGGGACGCATCAGCCGTTGACGGGGCCGGCCGCGCCGGGGTATAGCGAGATCGCGCCGGCGTCGCAGGCGTTCTTTGATTACGTCAACGCGAACGGTGGGGTGTTCGGTCGGAAGATCCATCTGATCATCAAGGACGACGCGTATAACCCGACGAACACGGTCAATGTCGTGCATCAGCTGGTCCTTCAGAGCAACGTGTTCGGGATTTTCGAAGGGCTCGGGACGCCAACCCATACCAAGGTCGTGGGGTTCCTGAACGCGTCCAAGGTGCCGGACATGTTCGTCGCGTCGGGCTGCCCATGCTGGGATAACGGGACGACGCAGCCGTACACCTTCGGTTGGCAGCCGAACTACACGATCGAGGGGAAGATCCTCGGGCAGTACCTCAAGCAGCACTTCGCGGGCAAGAAGATCGGGGTGCTCTACCAGGACGACGACTTCGGCCAGGGCGGCCTGGCCGGGATCGAGGACGAGCTTCCGGCGTCCGCGATCGTCTCCAAGCAGCCCTACCAGTCGGGCGTGACGACCCTCGCCCCGCAGATCACCGCGATCAAGGCCTCCGGCGCGCAGGTCCTGGTCGACTTCACCGTGCCGATCTACACCGCGATCGGGCAGCTGACGTCGTTCACGCTCGGCTACAAGCCCCAGCTCGTCGTCTCCAACGTCGGGATCGATCCCACCACCGTCGGTGGTCTGCTGAAGACGATCTCCAAGGGCAAGGCGTCGGGTACCGCGCTGATCGAGGGCGCGATCACCGACGGGTACCTGCCCTCCCCGACCGACACCTCGAACCCGTGGATCCAGCTGTTCATGAAGATCCACACCCAGTACGACGCCAGCGCACCATTCGACGGGAACGTCGAGTACGGCATGGCGAACGCCTACACGCTCGTGCAAGCGCTCAAGGCCGCCGGCCCGCACCTCACCCGCCAGGATCTAATCGACGCCGTCAACCAACACGGCGCCAGCTGGATGGGCCCAGGCCTGGTCCCGTTCCGCTACTCCACCACCGACCACGGCGGCTACAACGGCGCCGCGATGGGAATGCTCAAGAACGGCAAAATCGTCCTCACCGGCGGGCCGCTCACCACCACACCAGCAGCAGGAAGCCCGATCACGCCGTACACCGGGACGCAACCGGCGCCTCCGGCCAACGGAATTCCTACTAACTAGAGGGCTGTTCGCCCGTCCTTCGGCCCGCGCGCTTCCGCGCGCGGGCCGTGGACGGGCTGGGTCGGGCGCGACGGCCGCGGGCCGGGCGCCGCAGCCTCGCTTTCAGCTTGTCGCGGACGTGAGCGACCGGCATACCCTGACTCCCGAGGCGCCTTCGCCCGGCGCCCGGGACCTTCGGGACCTGCACAACGTGACAATTGAGCGGTTACAGCGCGACCGTGTCAGGGCGCGCATGCCCCACATGCATGCTCTGACACGGCTGGCGTCAATCGCGCTAATTGTCATGTTTTGCAGGTTATTTCCGCGCGGATCCGGGGTGCGTCCGCCACCGAGCGCCCGAACCCTCCCTCCAGATGCCCGCCGTTCAAGCCGGCCGCCCGCGGCTGCCGAGGCGGAGGTCGAGGCCCGGCAGGAAAACCGCGCCGTCCGCCTAGCCGGCGGTGGGCCGCCCCGCAGCGGTCCGCCCCCGGCGCCGGTCGCCCCGCAGCAACCGCCCGGCGGCCACCCGCAGCAGCCCCGCGCCGGCGCCCCCGCCGGCGGTCCGCTCACGTCGGGACCCCGCCCGCGCCCTACTCGTACGTGATCGTCCGGACCACCCTCGCCGGCGCGCCGGCCGCCAATGAGAACGCGGGGATGTCGGTGGTCACGACCGAGTTCGCGCCGATCACGCACCGCTCGCCGATCGTCACGCCGCTGGTCACGACGACGTTGGCGCCACACCACACGTTGTCCCCGATCCGGGTCGGGCCCTTGCTGGTGAATCCCTGCCAGGTCACGGGCCTCGCCGGATCGTCGAACCGGTGGGTCGAGTCGGAGATGTAGCAGCCGTTGGCGAACATGCAGTGATCGCCAATCTCGACCAGCTCGAGTGACGCCACCATCACGCCCAGGTTCAGGAACGTCCCCGACCCAATCCGCACGCGCGCGGCCCCCGGAGCCGTGATCCACACGCCGGGCTCGAACAGCGTGTGCGCCCCGATCTCGAGCCGCCCCTCGAGCAGCGCCTCGAGCACGTTGCCGTGCACCGGCCAGCGCACGAACGCCTCGCGGCGCATGAACTCCCAATGGATCCGGGCGCGGTTCCAGGGCAGCGAGTTGCGCTCGTACCATCGCCACTTCTGAAGCCACAGCTTGAGGGCCGCCGCGTCGGCGCCCGGTGGCGGCCGATGGTTCGGACCGCCGGCGCCACCGACCGGTGCTGGTGGGTGACGCGGACCGCCGGCGCCTGCGACCGGTGCCGGGGAATGACGCGGACCGCCGACGCCTGGGCCCGGTGCTGGTGGGTGACGCGGACCGCCGGCGCCCGCGCCCGGTGGCGGGGGGTCGCTCAAGCGGGGCCGATCAGTTCGCGGCCGCCCGCGCCCGCCGGCGCGCGGGCTGCTTCTTCTTCGCCGTGCCGTTGGTCGGGGGCTGGTCCTTCTTCGCCGTGCCGTTGGTCGCGGGCTGGTCCTTCTTCGCCGCACCGTTCGTCGCGACCGGCGCCTTCTTGGCCGTGCCGTTCGTCGCGGGCGGCGCCTTCTTGGCCGTGCCGTTCGTTGCGGACGGCGCCTTCTTGACCGCGCCGTTCGTCGCGGACGGCGCCTTCTTGGCCGCGCCGTTGGCCGACCTCGACGCGCGGACGGGCAGCACCTCGGCGAGGAACGCGCCCGTGTACGAGTCCGGGGTGGCGGCGACCTTCTCGGGCGTGCCGACGGCGATCACAGCACCGCCCTCCTCTCCCCCTTCCGGGCCGAGGTCGATGATCTGGTCGGCGACCTTGATCACGTCGAGGTTGTGCTCGATCACGACGACGGTGTTGCCGGCGTCGACCAGACGCTGAAGTACCTCGAGCAGGCGCTGGATGTCGGCGAAGTGAAGCCCGGTGGTGGGCTCGTCGAGGATGTAGAGAGTCTGGCCGGTGGCGACCTTGGACAGCTCGGCGGCGAGCTTCACTCGCTGGGCCTCACCGCCGGACAGCGTGGTCGCGGGCTGGCCGAGCCGCATGTACCCGAGTCCGACGTCGTTCAGCGCCTGGACGCGCCGGCGGATCTTCGGGATATGGGCGAAGAACTCGTGCGCCTCCGCGATCGGCATCTCGAGCACGTCCGCGATCGTCTTGCCCTTGAAGCGCACGTCGAGCGTCTCTCGGTTGTAGCGCTTGCCGTGGCATTGCTCGCAGGGCACGTAGACGTCCGGGAGGAAATGCATCTCGATCTTGATCTGACCGTCGCCCCGGCACACCTCGCAGCGGCCGCCCTTGACGTTGAACGAGAACCGCCCGGGCTTGTAGCCACGCGCCCTCGCCTCCTGCGTCTTCGAGAACAGCTCGCGGATCTGGTCGAACAGCCCGATGTAGGTGGCGGGATTCGACCGCGGCGTGCGCCCGATCGGCGACTGGTCAACCGAAATGATCTTGTCGAGCTGCTCGAGCCCGGTGATTCGCTTGTGCGCGCCCGCGCGCTGCCGGCTCCTGTGGAGCCGGTTTGCCACTGCCTTGTAGAGCACTTCGTTGACCAGCGTCGACTTGCCCGACCCCGACACGCCGGTCACGCAGCAGAGCACGCCAAGCGGGATGCTCACGTCGATGTTCCGAAGGTTGTGCTCGGAGGCGCCCTCGATCTCCACCCGCCCGGACGGCTTGCGGCGCCGGCGCGGGGTCTCGATCGTGCGCGTCCCGGCCAGGAACTGGCCGGTCAGCGACTCGGGGACCTTGGCGACTTCCTCGGCCGTGCCCTGCGCGACGACGTGGCCCCCGTGCTCGCCGGCGCCAGGCCCCATGTCGACGAGATGGTCGGCGGCGCGCATGGTCCCCTCGTCGTGCTCGACGACGATCACCGTGTTCCCGACGTCGCGCAGCCGCTCGAGGGTCTCGATCAGCTTGTTGTTGTCGCGCTGGTGCAGTCCGATCGATGGCTCGTCGAGGATGTAGAGCACGCCGACGAGCGAGGAGCCGATCTGCGTCGCCAGCCGGATCCGCTGGGCCTCGCCGCCCGACAGCGTCGCGGCGGCGCGGTTCATCGACAGGTACCCGACGCCGACGTTGTCCAGGAACCGCAAACGCTCCTGGATCTCGCGCAGCACCAGCCGCGAGATCCGCTGGTCGTGCTCTGACAACTCGAGCTTGTCGACCCACGCGAGCGCGCGTCGGGCCGAGAGCGCGGTGAACTCGTGGATCGCGGTGCCGGCGACCAGAACCGCACGCGACTCGGGCCGCAGGCGGGCGCCCTTGCAATCCGGGCACGGGCGCAGGGTCATGTACTCCTCGATCCTCTCGCGCGCCAGCTCGGACTCGGTCTCCCGGTAGCGCCGCTCGAGGTTCGGCAGGATCCCGTCGAAGGTGGCGCCGTACGAGCGCCGGCGCCCGAACCGGTTGCGATAGGTGACCTGGACGCGGTCTCCGTTGGTCCCGTACAGGAAGAAGTCGCGCGACTGCTCCGGCAGGTCCTCCCACGGCGTGTCAAGGTCGACGTCGTAGCGTTCGGCGATCGCCTGGATCAGCTGGTCGTAGTAGTCCGACGCGCTCTGCGCCCACGGCGCGATCGCCCCCTCTCCGATCGACAGCGTCGGGTCGGGAACGACGAGCTCTGGGTCGATCTCCATCTGCGAGCCGAGCCCCGTGCACCGCAGGCATGCCCCGTGCGGGGAGTTGAAGCTGAAGATCCGCGGCTCGAGCTCGACCAGGCTCGGACCGTGAACCGGGCAGGCGAACTTCTCCGAGTACGTCTGGACCTGATTCCCGCCCCCCCCGGGCGAGGAGGTGGGGTGGGCGGGGTCCGAATCCACCAGCTCGATCTCCACCAGCCCGTCGGCCAGCGACACGGCGGTCTCGATCGAGTCCGCGAGCCGCTTGCGCAGCTCGCCCTTCATCACGAGCCGGTCGACGACGATCGCGATGTCGTGCTTGTACTTCTTGTCGAGCGCGATCTCCTCGTCGAGCCGGCGCAGCTCGCCGTCGATCTTGGCTCGCGTGAACCCCTCGCCCCGGAGCTCCTCGAGCTGCTTGCCGTACTCGCCCTTGCGGCCCCTGACGATCGGCGCCAGCACCATGAACCGCGTCCCTTCGGGGAGCTCCATGACCTGGTCAATGATCTGCTCAGCCGACTGGCCGCTGATCGGCCGGCCGCAGATGTGGCAGTGGGGATGCCCGATCCGGGCCCATAACAGGCGCAGGTAGTCGTAGATCTCGGTGACGGTTCCGACGGTCGACCGCGGGTTGCGCGAAGTCGTCTTCTGGTCGATCGAGATCGCCGGCGACAGCCCCTCGATCGAGTCGACGTCGGGCTTGTCCATCTGCCCGAGGAACTGGCGGGCGTATGCCGACAGCGATTCGACGTACCGGCGCTGCCCCTCGGCGTAGATCGTGTCGAACGCCAGCGACGATTTTCCAGAGCCCGACAGGCCGGTGATCACGGTCAGGGCGTCCCGCGGGATCTCGACCGTTACGTCTTTGAGGTTGTGCTCCCGGGCTCCCGAGACGACGAGTTTGTCCACATAACCGAGTCTAATCGACCGAACAGACGTTCCCCCATCCGGTCGCCCGCTGTTTGCGGAAATCCGGGCCAGCCGGCCGGATCCGTACGCCTGCGCCGGTCCGCATCCGTACGCGCGCGCCAGCCCGGAAGCTAACTCAGCCGTCTACCGACGAGTACACCTCGTCGAGTAGCCCCCGCCGGTCGGTGAGCTTGAAGTTCTCGGCGAGGTAGCGGTCCGTTTCCTCTCGCGGGGTGCCGTTCAGGGCCATGTTGAGCGCGATCAGGCGGGCGCCGTCGTCGTCGGCGCCGTTCGCTCCCGCCGGCGCCGGCTCGGGGGCGGGATCCGCCAGGACCTCGGCGGCGGGCGGGCCGGTGACCCGGACCGCCCCATCGAACGTCGGTGGGGCAGTCGCCGGCGGCTCCTCGGGTTGGACCACGCTCTGTGCCTGCGGGGCCGGGTGCTCGGGCTCGAACGCCGGCCGGGGAACGACCGCGTTCTTGACCGCGGTCAGGTTGCCCTCGAGCAGCTGGAGATCGGCGTTCAGGCGGTTCGAGCCGGTCCGGAGCGATTCGGTCAGCGCGCTCAGCTCGCTCTCCATCGCGTCGATTCGCTCGAGCATCCCCGACGTCGACTCGGACACGCGGCCGACGTATTCGCGCGCCTCGGAGGTCGCGTGCTCGCGGGTGGCGTCCGCCTCGGTGCCCGCCTCGGCGCGGATCTCCCGGGCTTCGTCCTCGGCCTGGCGCTGAATGCCGGCAGCGCTGGTCTCGGCGGCCTCGACGATCGACCGCACCTGCTCGCTGGCGGCCGCGGCCAGCGATTCGCTGCGGCGGCGGGCGGAGCGCTTGAGCTCGTCGATCTCGTCGGCGAGCGTATGCAGATGTGAGTCAACCGCTTCCGGGTCGTAGCCCCGCCGCCCGATGGGGAAGTCTTTCTTCTCGATGCTCTGTCGGTCCAGCGCCACGGGAACAACCTCCGTCTCGGGATGGGAGAAGCGACCGCAGCCTACCGAACCCGCAGGCGGCTGATTCCCGCTACGGCTCGACGTCAGCCGACCTGAGCGCGACCTTCGGCGATGGCCTGATCCAGCTGGTGCTTGAGGTCGCGGATCTCGTCGCGGAGCTTCGCGGCGTACTCGAATCGGAGCTCCTCGGCGGCCGCCAGCATCTCCTCCTCGAGCTCGACGATCGTCTTCTCGAGCTCGGCCGGCGGCACCGCGTCGGCGGCCCGCTGGCGGCGCCGGCGCGACCGCGGGACCTTCGAGTCGGACATGAGGAACTCGGCGATGTCCGAGATTCCCTTGACGATCGTCTCCGGGGTGATCCCGTGGTCCTCGTTGTACTTCACCTGGATCGCGCGGCGGCGGTCGGTCTCGCCGATCGCCGCCCGCATCGCGGCGGTCTCCTTGTCGGCGTACATCAGCACCTTGCCCTCGACGTTGCGGGCCGCACGGCCGATCGTCTGGATCAGGGAGGTCTCCCCGCGCAGGAAGCCCTCCTTGTCCGCGTCGAGGATCCCGACCAGCGACACCTCCGGCAGGTCGAGCCCCTCGCGCAGCAGGTTGACGCCGACGAGCACGTCGAACTCGCCCAGCCGCAGCTGGCGGATGATCTGGATCCGCTCCAACGTGTCGATCTCCGAGTGCAGGTAGCGCACCCTGAATCCCATCTCGAGCAGATAGTCGGTGAGGTCCTCGGACATCTTCTTGGTCAGCGTGGTCACGAGCGTGCGCTCGTTGCGGTCGACGCGCTCGCGGATCTCGTTCATCAGGTCGTCGATCTGGTTGCGGGTCTCGCGGACCTCGACCTCGGGGTCGACGATCCCGGTCGGGCGCACGATCTGCTCGACGATCCGGGCTGAGGTCTTGCGCTCGTACTCGCCCGGCGTCGCCGACACGAACACCATTTGGGGCGTGACGGACAGGAATTCCTGGAACGTCTGGGGGCGGTTGTCGATCGCGCTCGGCAGCCGGAAGCCGTAGTCGACGAGCGTCTGCTTGCGCGAGCGGTCGCCCTCGGACATGCCGCCGATCTGCGGGACGGTCTGGTGGGACTCGTCGATGAAGCACACGAAGTCCTCGGGGAAGTAGTCGAGCAGGCAGTACGGCCGCTCACCCGGCTTGCGGCCGTCGAGGATCCGCGAGTAGTTCTCGATCCCCGAGCAGAACCCGAGCTCGCGGAGCATCTCCATGTCGTACTGCGTGCGCTGGCGCAGGCGATGGGACTCGAGCAGCTTGCCCTCGGCTTCGAGCTCGGTGCACCGCTCGTTCAGCTCGCGCCCGATCTCCGCGACCGCGTCCTCGATCATCCCCTCCCTGACGTTGTAGTGCGAGGCGGGCCAGATGCCGACGTGCTCGAGGTCGTCCTCGATCACCTCGCCGGTCAGTGGATCGAAGTGCTGCAGGTGCTCGACCTCGTCGCCGAACATCACGATCCGGAACGCCGTCTCGGCGTACGCGGGGAAGATCTCGAGCGTCTCGCCGCGGACCCGGAAGTTCCCCCGCGCGAGCGCCGTGTCGTTGCGGGTGTACTGGATCGAGACGAGCTTGCGGAGCAGCGCGTCGCGGTCGATCATCTCCCCCTTGCGCAACGTCTGGAGGTTCTCGTCGTAGACCTCCGGCGAGCCCAGGCCGTAAATGCACGAGACGCTGGCGACGATCAGCACGTCGCGGCGCGCGAACAGGGCGGCGGTCGCGGAGTGGCGCAACCGATCGATCTCCTGGTTGATCGCCGAGTCCTTCTCGATGTACAGGTCCTTGCTCGGGACGTAGGCCTCGGGCTGGTAGTAGTCGTAGTAGGAGACGAAGTACTCGACCGAGTTGCGCGGAAAGTACGTGCGGAACTCGTTGCAAAGCTGCGCGGCAAGCGTCTTGTTGTGGGCGATCACGAGCGCCGGCTTCTGCACCGCCTCGATGGTCGCGGCCATCGTCATCGTCTTGCCCGTCCCGGTCGCTCCGAGCAGGGCCAGGCTGCGCTCGCCGGCGTTGATCCCGGCCGCCAACGACTCGATCGCCGCCGGCTGATCGGCGGTCGGACTGTAGCCGGCTTCTAGCTCGAATTTGGGCATCGCAGCGACTTCCTAGCGTAGCGGCGGCCGTGGTCAGGAACGGTCCGCAGAGACGTACTTTGGCGCTGAACCTGACGTATACGAGCGTGGATCGCCACAGCCCGGGCACAGACCCGATCGAACCGGCCGCGAATGGCTATCCGTACAGCTGCGACGCGTACTTCTGCCGGTACTTCCGCTCAGCCGAGAGCACCCGCCCGACGTATTCCCGGGTCTCGGGGAACGGAATCTCCGCCACCGTCAGCGCCCGCCCCTGGGAGCGCTCGGCGGCGATCCAGTCGTCGACGTTCGACTCGCCACCGTTGTAGGCGGCGAGCGCCAGCGTGACGTTGCCGTGGTACTCGTTCAGCAGGTAGCGCAGGTAATAGCTGCCGTAGGCGATGTTGACCGCCGGCGTCCCGAGGTCCGCGATCGTGAACGAGGTGGCGCCCGACCGGTGGGCCAGGAACTCCGCGGTCTGCGGCATGACCTGCATTAGTCCGAGCGCCCCGGCGGCGGAGCTTCGCGGATCGAACTTCGTCTCGGCGTAGATGACGGCGGCGACCAGGGCCGGATCGAGATGCTTCTCGGCCGCCTGCTGACGGATTACGCCAGCGTTCGTGAGCGGCAGGCTGAATTCATTGACGGTCTTCTTCACCAGCGGCATCGATACCAGGACCACGACCAACACGACCACGAGACCGATGCCGACAAGGATCCGGTTGCGCCGCCGAGCCGCCGCCCGCCGGCGAGCGGCGGCGTTACTGCGGCGGTTATCGCTACGCCTCGCGACACCAACAGTGGACGGACTCACGTGCGCAGCATCTCAAGCAACGCCGACAACTTCGACTCCAACTCCTCGAACGTACCGTCGTTAACGATCGTGTACGTCGCACGATGCGCTTTTTCCTTTTGCGAGAGCTGACGTGCGGAGCGTTCGGCGAGCGCCTCGTGTCCCCTGGCGCCCGCCCGCGCGGCGCGCAGCTCCTCGCCGGCGATGACCGCGATCGTCGCGTCGAACGCGCTGTCCATCCCCGACTCGAACAGCAGCGGCACCTCGACCACGGCCGCCCGGGGCGGATCGGCGGCCGCCGCGACCGCCGAGCGCCAGGCGAGCATCCGCTCCCCCACGCGCGGCCACAGCAGGCCCTCGAGCCACTCCCGGTCCTCGGGCGTGGCGAACGCGCGCCTGGCCAGCTCACCGCGGTCGATCGCGCCGCCCGGCGCAACCGCCGGCCCAAACCGCTCGGTCACGGCCGCGAGCACCTCATCCGATCCGTACAGGTCGTGAACGACTCGATCGGTCGACAGGACCGCGGCTCCCGCTCGCTCGAGCGCCTCGAGCGCAGTCGACTTACCGGCCCCGATTCCGCCGGTCAGCCCTATGAACGGGATCACGTTTGTCGGCGGGGCCTGCCGGCGGCGCCTTAGCGGACGCTCAGGCGTCCGGTCCGGCGCCGGGCTCGTCGACGCTCCCTACCTCTGACACGTCGGCCGGAGCATCGGCGTCCGCGGCCACATCGCCGTTCGCCGCAACATCGTCGTCCGCGACCACAGCGTCGTCCGCGACCACATCGTCGTCCGCGACCACAGCGTCGTCCGCGACCACATCGTCGTCCGCGACCACATCGTCGTCCGCGACCACATCGTCGTCCGCGACCACAGCGTCGTCCGCGACCACAGCGTTCTCCGCGACCACATCGTCGTCCGCGACCACATCGTTCTCCGCGACCACATCGTTCTCCGCGACCACATCGTCGTCCACGGCCAAAGCGTCGTCCGCGGCCATATCGTCGTCGAGGCCGTCATCGGCACCCGCGAACACGTCCTCGGACAGGCCCAGCTCGGGCATGTTGTCGAGGTCGCCGGCGTCGCCGTCCGTCGGCGCCGTGATCGGCCTGACCGGCAGCACCTGGCCCTCGACCCGCTTGATCGACAGCGACAGGCGCCGCCGCTCGGAGTCGATCTCGAGGATCTTGACTCGCACGGGATCGCCCGGCTGGATGATCTCGCGGGGGTTCTCGACGTGATGCTGAGCGAGCTCGGAGATGTGCACGAGACCCTCGACTCCGTCGAGAATCTCGACGAACGCGCCGAACGTCACGACCTTGGTCACAGTGCCCTCGAGCTCGTCGCCGACGTTGTAGGTGTCGACCACGCGCTGCCACGGGTCTTCCTGGGTCTGCTTGAGCCCGAGCGAGATCCGCTGGCGCTGGCGGTCGATGTCGAGCACCTTGACCGTGACCTTGTCGCCGATCGCGAGGATCTCGGAGGGATGGTTGACGTGCGACCACGAAAGTTCGGAGATGTGGATCAGGCCGTCGATCCCATCGAGGTCGACAAATGCACCGAAATCGACAATGTTCGAGATCGTGCCCTCCACGACCTGGCCGGGCTGCAGCCGGTCGAGGATGCGCTCCCGATCCTCCTTGCGCTGCTCCTCGAGCACCGCGCGGCGGGACAGCACGACGTTGTTGCGCGAGCGGTTGAGCTCGATCACCTTGCACTCGATCGTCTCGCCCATGTACTCGTCGAGGTTCGGGACGCGGCGGATATCGACGAGCGAGGCGGGCAGGAAGCCGCGGACGCCCAGGTCGATGATGAGTCCGCCCTTGACGACTTCGATCACGGCGCCCTCGACGGGCTCGCCGGACTCGGCGGCGGCCTCGATGCGGCGCCAGGCCTTCTCGAAGCGGGCGCGCTTTTTCGAGAGGATCAGTCGGCCGTCCTGGTCCTCCTTGGTCAGGACGAGGGCGTCGACCTCTTCGCCGAGGGACACTTCGTCGCTCGGATCGACCGACTTGCGAATCGAGAGCTCGGTCGAGGGGATGACCCCTTCGGACTTGTAGCCGATGTCGACGAGCACCTCGTCGTTGTCGATCCGGACGACATGGCCGGTGACGACATCGCCTTCCTGGAAGGGATGGACGGTGGCGTCGTAGTTGGGAACGATCCGGCCGTCGATCTCGAGCAGAAGGCCGTCGGAGCCTTCGACGACCTTGGCATTCGACTGATCAGCGGCGGGGTTCAGCGTGGTAATGGTAGACATGCGTGCCTCGGAGGATAGCCGTAGATCGCCGTAGGGGCGCTCTGAGCCCCGCCCCTATCATCCGCTCCCAGTGCCACGGAGAGCGACCAAGCGGGGCATCGAGCGGACTCCTCTAGAGCGTGACTGCGACGTGTTGATCTGCGGCGCGAGCTTCGCGGGCCTCGCGGTGGCGCGCGAGCTGGCGGGCAGCGGCGCCGATGTGCTGGTGATCGATCGTTACGAGATCGGCGAGCGGCAGACGTCGGCGTGCGGGATTCCGACCGGCTGGCTCGAGCAGCTCGACCTGCAAGACTCGTTGCGGCAGACGTTCGGGGAGCTCGTGATCCACACCCCGTACACGACCGTGAGCTACGGACTGCCGTGGACGTTCTCGACGTTCGATTACCGCACGCTGTGCGAACTGCTCGCCGACCAGGGCACATTCACGTTCGAGACCGCCAAGGTCGACGGTCGCAGCGGGCACGTGGTCCACACCGATCGCGGTGACATCCGCGCCGGGCTGATCGTGGACGGACTCGGCTGGCGGCGCGTGCTCGGCGCCGGCGAGAACGTACAGCCGCCCGATGCGCTCCTGTCGCGCGGACTCGAGGTCCACCCGGGTGGCACCGGCGACGACATGGAGATCTGGATCGACCGCTCGTACGTGCCGGCCGGCTACGGCTGGAGCTTTCCGGCGGGCAACGAGCTGCGGATCGGCGTCGGCTCGTTCGACCCGCGTTTTCACGTGCGCGAGCCGACGGTGCAGCTGGCCACCGATCTGTCCGCCGAGCCGGTCCGCTATCAGGGCAACTGGATCCCCCACGCGCTACGCAACGCCACCGAGGACGGGGTGTTTTTTGTGGGGGATTCGGCAGGTCACTGTCTACCGTTAACCGCGGAGGGGATCCGGACCGCTCTCTATTTCGGACTCGCGCTCGGTCGCGAGCTGTCCGAAGTCGTCGCTGGCCAGCGCTCGGTCCCGGAGGCGCTCTCGAGCTATTCGCGGTTCAGCGCCTCGCACGCGCGCCCGTTCGAGTGGATGCTCCGCTGCCAGCGGCTGATCCCGCGGGTGGCGCCGCGCGTGCTCGCGGGGGCGCTGCGCGCGATGGAGGCCAAGCGGTTCCTCGACTTCGCGTTCGGCCACTACCTCGAGGTCGCGCACCCCCGGTTCGTGGCCGCCGGCCCGCGCCGGACTCCACTCCAGGTCCGCGTTCCGGCCTAGGGTCGCTCGAACCGGATTGTGCGTGCGGCGTTCGCCCAGTTACCCCAGCTGTCGGTGGCACGAAGCCTCACCCGGTAGCTCCCCGGGAGCTTGAACGCGTGAGACACCCGGCGGCCGGCGCCCGCCGTGCCGTCGCCGAAGAACCAGTCGAACGACACGAGCTGTCCTTGGGGATCGGAGCCGCGCGCGGTCAACGAGAGCATGCGCTTCTGTCCGGGCTGCCTGACCGTGCCGAACGACACCGAATCCGGCTTGGCCCGCTGCTCGCAGGCCTCGTTGGCGTTGCTCCACAGCTCCTGGAGGTAGAAGTGACCGCTGTGGATCGACTCGTTCCAGGACGTTCCGCCTGATCCCCCCAGTGCCGGGCCGAAGGTCGTCAGGCACAGGTCCGCGGCCTCGTTGCCCGCGGCGTCGATCCAGGCGTTGCCGTCGGGATCGGTCACGGTCTCGTTCTCCTCGTGGCTGATCGTCGAGATCGTCGGGTCTGCCGTGCTCGAGTTCGGGCGCGGATTGTCCGACTGGCAGTGCCCGGCGACCGCGTTGAACGGGATCACCGCGTAGAGGATCCCGTTCGGGGTCTCGGAGTGATAGCCGCAGTAGCCGCTCGCGCTGCCCCCCAGCGCGCAGCTCGACGAACTCCCGTCGGTGCAGCTCCCAAAGCCGTCCGGCGTGATCATGAAGTACACGTCGTGATTGGTCTTCGGAAGGTGCTCGACCGCGACCAGGTGCTCGATCTCGGCCTCGAGCTGGGCGTCGGTCAGGCATACCGTCCAACCCGGTCCGGTCGCAGCCGGCTCGGTACAGCCGTTGGCCGGGAGCGGGTCGGGGTCGAGCACGGTGCCGCCATATGCCGAGTCGTATGCGGCCGGTCCCTTGGAGTCGTGGTACTGCCCGGTCAGGCTGAACGTGTTCGTGGTCTTGTGACTGTCGGCGGCGACATCGATCAGGAACGCCTCGATCAGCGACTCGTAGCCGGCGTCGAAGCTGAGCCCCGAGCCCGCCGGCTCCCAGAAGATCGGGTGGGTGCGGTTGGAGTGCAGGACCCGGCCACCGTTGTAAGGAAGGTCCGACGCTCGCGCGATCGCGAGGTGCGGAACGTGCGCCCCGGTCGGAACGTCGGGAACCAGGCCAGTGATGGTCTTTGCTTGCGAGATCGCCGGGAGAGCGGCGAGGAGTGCGACGGCGGTGACGGCCACAAGCGCCGCGGCGACCAGGCGGGCCTTCATTTTGCCGCGAGCCAGTCGGGACCGATCCCGGCGTCGACCGCCAACGACGGGTCCATCTCGAACGCGCCCCCCATCTGCAGGATCGCGATCCGCTTGACCTCATCGGCCTCGTCTGCGGGTCCTTCGAACAACAGCTCGTCGTGTATCTGCAAGATCATGCGCGAGCGCAGCCCGGCCTCCTTGACCGCGTGGTCGCAGCGGACCATCGCGACCTTCATGATGTCCGCCGCGGTGCCCTGGATCACCATGTTGACCGCGAACCGCTCGCCCTGCTTGCGCAGGTCCCAGCGGCGGGCCCGCAGCTCGGGCACCTGGCGGCGTCGTCCGAACAGGGTCGAGACGTACCCGTGCTCGGTGCCCTGCTCGATCGTCTCCTCGATCCACCGCGCCACCGCGGGGAACCCGGCCATGTAGCGCTGGATGAACTCGTCGGCCTCCTCCTGGGGGATGTCGAGGCGATCAGCCATGCCCCAGGCCGACAGGCCGTACACGATTCCGTAGTTGATCATCTTCGCCTTTGATCGCATGCCGGGGTCGATCTGCTCCGGTGTGACCCCAAACACGCGACAGGCCGTGGCGGTGTGCACGTCCTCGCCCTTTCGGAAGATTTCCTTCAGCGCGTCCTCGCCGGCGATGTGGGCAAGCAGCCTGAGCTCGACCTGGGAGTAGTCGGCGGACACCAGCAGGTCCCCGGGCTCGGCCACGAAGCACGCCCGGATCTCGCGCCCGAGCGCGGTCCGGATCGGGATGTTCTGGAGGTTCGGATTGTTCGAGGACAGCCGGCCCGTGGTCGCGGCCGTCTGGTTGAACGTGGTGTGGATCCGTCCGTCCTGCGCGATCAGCAGCGGCAGCGCGTCGAGATAGGTCTGGGCCAGCTTGGTCAGCTCGCGCCAGCGCTCGATCTTCGGGATCACGTCGTGCTCGTGCCGGATCGCCTGGAGCACGCGCGCGTCGGTCGAGTAGCCGGTCTTGCCGCGCCGCTTGCGCGACAGGCCGAGCTTGCCGAACAGGACCTCCTCGAGCTGCTTGGGCGAGCCGAGCGTGAACTCTTCGCCGCACAGCTCGAAGATCTCGCGCTCGAGCGCGTCGGCCTCGGCCTTGACCCGGTCTGAGATCTCCTGGAGCCGCTCGGTGTCGAGCTTTGAACCGGCGAGCTCCATCTCGCGCAGGATGCGCACGAGCGGGAGCTCGACTTCCTGGAACAGATCGGTGAGCCCCCGCCCGCGGATCTCCTCGCGCTGCCAGGCGGCGAGCGCGTGCAGCAGGAGCGCATCGGCGGCAGCCTCGTCGTCGACCTGTGCGCCCAGCCCGCGCTCCTCGGTGAGCTCGCGGAACGGGTAGGCGCGGCGGGCCGGCTCGAGCAGGTAGGCGGCGACCTCGGTGTCGTGGGCGAGCGTCGCCGGCACCTGGCCGAGCGACTTCGCGTCGTGCGCGGTGACCGGTCGGCTGCCGAGCGCCTCCACGACCGCCTCAGGGCGGATCAGGTCGCCGGCGAGCACCTCGGCCGAGCCATCGACGTACACCCCGAAGCGGTGGTCGGGGTCGGGGGCGAACAGTGCGTCCTCGGGGATCTGCGGCGCCCTGACTGCCACCGAGACGGCCTTGTCCGGCAGGCGCTTGAGGTCCGCGATCTTGACGTTGCGCACACGCGCGGTGAGTGCCTGCTCGGCCTCCGGCGCCGGCGCGGCCGCGTCGGCGGAACCGAGCGCCTCCTCGAGCCGTCGGAGCGGCTCGCGCAGCTCGAACTTGCGGAAGGTCTCCCTGAGCTGCGACCGGTCGGGCGCGGCCGCCGCGAACGCCTGGAGGTCGAGCTCGACGTCGATGTCTCGCTTGGCGGTCGCGAGCTGCTTGGACAGCCGCGCGTCGTCGGCATGCTCGGTCAGGTTCTGCTTGCGCTTGGCGCCGCTGATGTCGTCGACGTGCTCGAGGACGCTTTCGAGTGTGCCGAAGCGTTGCAGCAGCTCAGCGGCCGTCTTGTCGCCGATTCCGGGTACGCCCGGGATGTTGTCGCTGGTGTCGCCCTTCAGGCCGATGAAGTCGGGAACCAGCTCGGGCGGGATGCCGTAGCGGTCGATCACGCCCTGGCGGTCGTACACGCGCGTGTCGGTGATCCCCCGCGAGGTCGTCATGATCTTCACGACGCCGTCGTCGACCAGCTGGTAGGCGTCGCGGTCGCCGGTTACGACCATCACCGGGATCTTTGGGTCTGCGGTTCGGGCCTTCTCGACGATCGACGCGATCACGTCGTCGGCCTCGTAGCCGTCGACCCTGAGGTTCCGGTAGCCGAACGCGTCGACGAGCGGCTCCAGGTGCGGCCACTGCTCCTTGAGCAGGTCGGGGCGTGAGCGCCGCTGTGCCTTGTACTCCGCGTACACCTCCTTGCGGCCGGTGTCGCCGGCGTCCCAGACCACCACCGTCGCCTTCGGCCCGTAATCGGTGAGGATCTTCACGAGCATCGAGGCGAAGCCGAAGATCGCGTTCGTCGGTATGCCGGTCGAGGTCGCGATCGACTCGGGCAGCGCGAAGAACGCCCGGTACGCCAGGCTATTGCCGTCGATCAGGAAAAGCTCGTCTGGGAGTGCTGTGGATGCCACTTATGTCAGGCTATCTCGCGGAGTGGCCACTACACCGAGCGCCCAGTACAGCCTGACTTTGAGGGTCGAGATCGAGCACCGTCCTGGGATGCTGGGACGGGTGGCGAGCGCGATCGGCGCGGCCGGCGGGACGATCGGCGCTGTCGACCTGGTCCGGGTCGAACGGGACCACACGATCCGCGACATCACCGTTGAGACGGGCGATGCGTCCGACTGGCCCCGGCTGACCGCGGCCGTCGACGCCGTTGAGGGCGCGCGGGTGCTCGACACCACCGACCGCACCTTCCTGCTCCACGTCGGGGGCAAGATCGAGCTCCACAACAAGAGCCCGCTGAAGACGCGCGACGACCTGTCGATGGCCTACACGCCGGGGGTGGCGCGCGTCTGCCGGGCGATCGCCGAGGACCCGGACAAGGCGTTCCAGTACACGATCAAGCGGAACACGGTCGCCGTCGTTTCGGACGGCACCGCGGTGCTCGGCCTCGGCGACATCGGGCCGCGCGCGGCGATGCCGGTGATGGAGGGCAAGGCGATGCTGTTCAAGGAGTTCGCCGGCGTCGATGCCTTTCCGGTGTGCTTGGACACGCGGGATCCTGATGAGATCGTGGCGGTGGTGCGGGCGATCGCGCCGGGGTTCGGCGGTGTGAACCTCGAGGACATCTCGGCGCCGCGGTGCTTCGAGATTGAGCGGCGCCTGATCTCGGAGCTCGACATCCCGGTCTTCCACGACGACCAGCACGGGACGGCGGTGGTGGTGCTCGCGGCGCTGCTCAATGCGTTGCGGTTGACGGGGCGCCTGCTCGCGGATTTGCGAATCGTGATCGTGGGACTCGGAGCCGCCGGCGTGGCCGTGACGAAGATCCTGCTCGAGGCGGGCGCTCGCCACATCATCACGGTCGATTCGCGGGGCGCGGTGTCGGTCGACCGGCCCGATTACCTGGACGGGACGATGCCGGCGGTGAAGCGCGAGCTGGCCTCCGTTACGAATCCGGAACGGCGGTCGGGGAGTGTCGTGGACGTGATCGAGGGAGCGGACCTGCTGATCGGGCTGTCGGGCGCGCGCGTGATGCCGGCGTCGGCGCTCGGGAGGATGAATCCCGACCCGATCGTGTTCGCGCTCGCCAACCCGGATCCCGAGGTGGCCCCCGAGGAGGCGTTGCAGTACGTCCGGATTCTCGCCACCGGGCGCTCGGACTATCCGAATCAGATCAACAACGTGCTGTGCTTCCCCGGCATCTTCCGCGGCGCGCTCGACGTCCGCGCGACGCGGATCACCGAGTCGATGAAGACCGCCGCCGCGCGCGCGATCGCCGGCATCGTGTCCGATGAAGAGCTGCGCGAGGACTACGTGATCCCGTCGGTGTTCAACCGCGAGGTGGCGCCGGCGGTGGCGTCCGCGGTCGCCGCCGAGGCCCGCGCCAGCGGGACCGCCGACGCCGGCGCCCAGGTCGGGTTCGGTTCGACGGAGGAGTTCGGGGCGGTGTCGGGACGGTAGGTCGCCGGCGCGGCCGGGTTGTCGGGCGGCCGTTCTGCGGGCGTGCGGCGCGGTCGCTGTTGTCGCGCGGCCAGGGCGGTCGGGGGGCGCCGACGGTCGCAGGGGCGGCCGCCGGCACGCTTAAGGCCCGAAAACTCGTTGTCCCGCGAGGCGTCCGGGACATAAGCATGCGGGGGATGCTTATGTCCCAAAGGCTCCGCGTCCCGGTGAGGTTTCGGGCGTTGTACACGGCCGGGGCGACGATCGCGCCGTAGTCCGGGGTGCACAACTCGCGAAAGCCGCACTTCACCGCTCACCGTGGCGACAAAAGCGCCTGTGAGGCGCTTACGTAACCGGGGCCGAGCGCGGCGAGGGGATTTGGCGAGTTGTGCACCGCGTGGGCGAGATTCGCCGGCGCTTCTGCCGTCCGGCCGGCCGGCGATGGCCCCGAACCCGACCCCGACCCCGACCCGACCCGCCCGACTGCGACCTCGACCCACACCCCGACCCGGACGCGACCCCGACCCACACCCCGGCCCGAACGCGACCCCAACCCCAACCCGACCCGAACCGACCCAACCCAAACCCCAACCCGGACGCAACCCCACCCCCCCCGCCAACCCCAACCCCAACCCCAACCCCAACCCCAACCCCAACCCCAACCCCAACCCCAACCCCAACCCCAACCCCAACCCCAACCCCAACCCAACCCCAGCCGCGGCCGACGACGCGCCGCATCGGCGCGTCGCCGGACCGCGGGCGCACCCTCCTACAGCACGTGAGTCGGCATGATCGTCTTGAGGAACATCGGGTTGCCGTTCGGGCCAACCTTGTAGAGCCCGATCGACCTGAGCGTCGTGTCGCCTTCCTTGTTGAAGCTGTAGGTGCCGAGCACGGAGCGGCGGCCGGCGGTCGCGAACAGGGCGCTGAGCACGGCCGACTTGCTGTCGCCGTCGGCGCCGAGGCCGGCGATCGTGCTCAGCCCGAGCCTCATCGCCTCGTAGCCGAGGATCGCGTAGGCGTTCGGATTCGAGGCCGGGTACCTGGCCTTGTAGGCCGCCAGGAACCGCTTTCCTCCGGGGTAGGCGGTCAGGTTCAGGGTCACCGCGGTGCACTCGATGAGCGGGTCGACGGCAGCCGGCACGCCCCCATCCTTGGGGTTCGTCCAGGCGCTCGTGCACATGTGCTGTGACCCGAACATCTTGGCGGCCGGCAGCGCGAGATGGACGGCCTTGGTGACCTGCACGGCGCCCTTCGAGGCAACGCCGGCGAACATGACGCAGTCGACGTGGAGGGCCTTCAGCGTCTCCGCGTATGTGTGGACGCTTGCGGCTTGTGGATTGACCGCGCCGTCGCTGACGACGTCGACTCCGTAGAAACTCTTCTGGAGCAGCATCAGCCTGGCGAGGTCCGTGCCGTAGGCCTCGTTGTCGCTGGCGATCGCCACTTTGGTGCAGCCGGCCTGGTGCATCGCCAGCAGGTCGGCGGCCCCCTGGACGGAATCGGTCGGCACGATCCGCAGGTAGGTGCGGGTGCCGGTCGGCGCGTACGGCGGCCCGCCGGAGGCGCCTCCGAGCTGGTTGGTCGTCAGCCCGACGTAAGTGTTGACGGGGCTGACCTGGGGGATCGCGGCCTGGTTCAGGATCGGCATCGAGACCTCGCTGGCGTCATCGTCAAATTCCCCGATGTAGTAGACGGCGCGGGGATCGGCCGCTGCCGTGCGCGCGTTCGCCGCGGTGTCGCTGGCGTCCCAGCCCCCGTTCCGCGCCGAGTCGTCGAGCGCCGTGTACTGCACCTTGAAAGGGCCCGCTTTTCCGTCCGCCTGCGCCAGCGCGAGCCTGATCCCGTTGCCGACCTGGATCGCATCGGCCGCCGCGGGCCCCCGCAGCGGGAGGCTCGAGTAGATGTCGACGACGTTTCCCGCCGGGCCAGCAGGCCCTGCGGCGGTCCCGCCATCGCTGCTGTTGCTGCTCCCGCCACACGCGCTCAGCGCTGCTAGGGAGAGGACCGCAAGGCATCCGGCGAGCGCCTTGCTGAGAGCCAGCCTCATTCAACTTCCTCTGGTTCGGTTCCGAGCGTCCCGATGCCCGGTGCGCCGGAATGTAATCGCGGCCTCGGACCCCGCCAAGCGATCGCTTCCCGACCTAACGCAACGCCAATCAGCCGTCGATCGCTTGGAGGAACGTGAGTTGACCGCCGGAGATTCCATACACGCCGTAGCGACGCAGGGTCGTGTCCCCGTTGCGATCGATGCTGTAGGTGCCGAGCACGCTGCGTCGATCGCGGGTGTCGAAGATCGCTGCCCGCACCTGCGAGCGCACCGCCGCTCGCGTGCCGTCGTCGGTGGCGCGCTCGATCGCGCTCAGCATCAGGCTCATCGCCTCGTATCCGAAGATCGCGGCAGGCTCCGGAGGGCCGAACCGACGCTTGTAGGCGGCGTTGAACGCCCGCGCGGACCGTGGATACGAGCTCAGCGCGAGCGTCGGCGCGGTCAGCACGACTCGGGCGTCGACCGAAAGCGGGATACCGCCGTCGTCAGGATTCCAGTACGTGGTCTCGGCCAGGCCCGAGGTGCCGAAGATCTTGACCTCCGGCATCGCCGTCGCGAGCGCCGTCGTGAGCGGCACCGCGCCCGACTCCGTGTCCGCACTGATCAACACGCACCCCGGGGCGACATGCGCCACCCCTTCGGCCAGCGACTTGTAGCTAGTCGCGTCCCGCGGGAATATCTGCACGCCCGCGAGCCGCAGGTGCGCGGCCTGGGCGGCCACCTCGAAGCTGCGGGCCGCGTCCGCCCCGTCGACCTCGCCGTCGTTCAGCACGTACGTCGACGTGCAGCCCATGCTCTGCTGCAGGCGGACCTGCACGGCCGCCTGAACGCCATCGTTCGGCACCACCCGGGCAAACGTCCGCACCCCCGTCGGGTAGTACTTCTGCGGCTCCCCCGGAAATGCGCCGAGGACGCCCGTGGTCAGCCCCACGGCGCTGCTGGTCGGGCTCACCTGCGGGATGCCGGCGCGGTTGAGGGGCGGGATCGAGACCGCGCTCGCGCCCGAGTTCACCTCGCCGACGTAGCCGATCGTCGTCGGGTCGAGCACCGCGGCCCTGGCGTTGATCGTGGTCTGCCCGGGGTCCCAGCCGCCCCGCTGAACGGTGGCGTCGTCGAGCACTTTGAACGCGATCCGGTACTGGCCGATTCGGCCGGCCACCTGCGAGAGCGCCAGCCGCGCTCCCGAGACCACCGCCTGGCCACTGACGCTCGAGCGCCCCCGCAACGGCGCACTGACGTAGATCGTGAGCGTCTCGCCCCGGATTCGAGCCGCCGCGAGAGTGCGGGCGGAGGTCGAGCCGCACCCGCTCAAGCCGACGACCGCGGCCAGCGTCGCGACCGCGGCTAACGCCCGCCCCATCGCCCCTGTCCACGCGGGTGCGAGCCTCACCCCTGCACGGACACGAACGTGACCGGCACCAACTGGCCGCCCTTCAGGCGGGTAAACACAAACGGCGCGATGCTCGTGTCGCCGGTCGAGTTGATCGAGTAGGTCCCGAGAACGGATTGGCGGTTCTTGATCGAGAAGAAGTCCTTCACGACCGTCGTGCGGTTGTCGGCCGCGGCGCCGGCCTCTTTCAGGACCGACAGCACAGCCGCCATCGCCTCGTAGCCGAAGATCGCCTGCACCGCCGGGGCGTGGCCGTAGGTGGAGGTGAACTGCGATACGAATGTGCTCCCGGCCGGGGTCAGGTCCGCCTTCAGGAAACCGGGCACCGAGACGTACAGGTTGCGGACCGCCGGCGACAGCGCCGTGACGAATGCGGGCGCGTCGAGCGCCGAGGAACCGAACAGCTTGGCCGACGGGTTCGAGCCGGCCACGCCGTTGAAGAAGCGTGCGGCTCCAGCCGGCGAATCCGAGCCGTAGAACACGCCATCCGCGGTGGTCGGGCTGCTCACGACCGTGAGCCCGCCGCTGCCGGCATCCTGCTTGAGCGCGTAGGCGATCGCCGCACCGTACGGCCCTCCATCGGAACCGACGTACAGCTTGGTGACTCCGAGCGCCTTCATCTCCTGGACCTGCGCCTTGGCCTCCTGGGCCGTGGTCGGGACGACCCGGGCGAACGTCTGCTTGTACGTGCTGAGCGACTGGTAGTAGTCGTCGGGAGCGTTCGCCACCGCTGGGGTGGTCTGGGTCAGCTCGAGTGCAGTGTCGGTCGGGCTGACCTGGAGGATGTCGAGCGCGTTGGTGATCCCGAGCGACTGGTAGGACGATTGCGGCACGACCTCACCGAGGTACGCGATCGCGGTCTTGTCCTGGATCACGGTTCGCGCCTGCGCCGAGATCGTGCTGTCGCGCACCGGGACCAACCGGATCGTGAGCTTGCCCACCCGCGACGAACCCTGGTGGAACGCCAGCTGCTCGGCGTCGAGGACGTCCTGGGCGACCTGCGGCTGGTCGGTGGGCGCGGCGCTCACGTAGATCGTCAGCTGGGTCCCGGAGATCGCCACGGTCGAGTTGGCCGCCCCCGACGACGTGCATCCCGCGACCCCGGCAGCGAGCAGCGCCCACGCGCAGGCCGCCCGTCCAAGTGCGAGCACCCGGCGTCGCATACCAGGACGAACTAATCCCGCCGACCAGGCAGGAACGGCAGCAGTTGTCGAACGCCGAGCGCGATCAGCACCATCACGATGCCGATCAGGATGCTGTCGAGGCCACTGATATTCAGCGACCACAGCACGATCCATAGACACAAGCCCACGGTGGCAGTCAGAATCAAGCCCATCTCCGCAGGGATGCTAACTCAGTGGCGAGTCGCCAGGCCCTCCGAGAGCTCGCGCACGGCCGCGCCGACCGCCGCCACCGGATCATCGGCCTCGCCGGCGGCCCGCACGAGGCGGCTGCCCACGATCACACCGTCGGCGCCGGCATCCGCGGCAGCTGCCGCCTGCTCGGCCGTGGAGATGCCGAACCCGACCGCCACCGGGACGCTCGTGCTGGCGCCGGCGCGCCGCACGACGGCCGCGAGGCCCGCCTGAACGGTCGCGCGCTCGCCCGTGGTCCCAGTCACCGACACCGTGTAGAGAAAGCCTCGAGCCTGCGCGCCGATCCGCGCGAGACGCTCCTCCGGCGTGGTCGGCGCGACCAGCGGCACGAGCGCGAGGCCGCGCTCGTCGCACGCGCGCAGCATCGCCGGCGCTTCCTCGAACGGCAGGTCGGGCACGATCAGCCCACTGGCGCCGACGTCGAGCAGCGCGTCGGCGAACCGCTCGAGCCCGCGCGCGAGGATCAGGTTCGCGTAGCACATGACCACGACCGGAACGCGCTCGGCGATCGCCCGCCCGACCTCCAGCACGTCGTGGAGCTTCGCGCCGGCGCGGAGCGCCGCGGTCCCGGCGGCGTGGATCACCGGCCCGTCGGCGAGTGGGTCCGAGAACGGGACGCCGAGCTCGACCAGATCGGCGCCGGCGTCCGCGTAGGCGAGACCGATCCGGCGCGAGGTGTCGAGGTCGGGGAACCCACCCATCAGGTACGGCATCAGCGCGGCGCGGCGCCCGTTGGCGTGCGCCGATTCGAAAGCCTCGGCGATCCGTTCGATCCCGGTCATCGGGGTCACGATCCCGGTCGCGTGCGGTCTCTACACCCGGTCACGCGGTCACAACCGGCTGAGGTGGTCGAGCGCCTCGGCCAGGTCCTTGTCTCCCCTGCCCGACAGGCAGATCAGATCGAGCTCGCTCGGCCCGTGGTTGACCGCCCAGGCGATCGCGTGGGAGCTCTCGAGCGCTGGGATGATCCCCTCAAGCCGCGCGGTCAGCGCGAACGCCTCGAGCGCTTGGCGGTCGGTGACCGCGAAGTAGCTGGCGCGTCCGCTGTCACGCAGCCACGCGTGCTCGGGCCCGGTGCCCGGGTAGTCGAGCCCGGCCGAGATCGAATGCGCCTCGAGGATCTGGCCGTCCTCGTCCTGCATGATCGCCGAGAACGCGCCGTGCAGGACGCCCGGAACCCCGCCGGCGGTCAGCGGTGCGCCGTGGCGCCCGGTCTCGAGCCCCTCGCCAGCGGCCTCCACCCCGACCAGCTGCACCTCGGCATCATCCACGAACGGGATGAACACGCCGATTGAGTTCGAGCCGCCGCCGACGCAAGCGATCACGCGCTGGGGCAGGCGGCCGGCGCGGTCGAGCACCTGGACTCGCGCCTCGTCGCCGATCACGCGCTGGAGGTCCCGCACCAGCGCCGGATACGGCGCCGGCCCGACGCACGAGCCGATGATGTAGTGCGTGGTGCCGACGTTCGTGACCCAGTCGCGGATCGCCGCCGAGACCGCCTCCTTGAGCGTCCGCGCCCCCGCCTCGACGGGCTCGACGACCGCCCCGAGCAGCCCCATCCGCTCGACATTCGGCTTCTGCCGGCGCATGTCCTCGGTTCCCATGTAGACGACGCACTCGAGGTCGAGCAGCGCGCACGCAGTGGCGGCCGCGACGCCGTGCTGGCCGGCGCCGGTCTCGGCGATGATCCGCCGCTTGCCCATGCGCCGGGCGAGCAGCGCCTGGCCGATCGCGTTGTTGATCTTGTGCGCGCCGGTGTGGTTGAGGTCCTCGCGCTTGAGCCAGATCGGGTGGCCGGCGGCCTCGCTCAGTCGCGCGGCCAGGTACAGCGGCGAGGGCCGGCCGACGAAGTCGCGCAGGAGCGCGTCGAGCTCGGCGCGGAAGCCCGGATCGTCGCGCGCGGCCACCCACGCGTCCTCAAGCTCGGCCAGCGCCGGCATCAGCGTCTCGGGCACGTATTGCCCGCCGTAGGGCCCGAACCGGTGCTCGATCGCGGTCATCGCGCGCCGCTCGTGCTGGTCATCGCGTCCCCGACCGGGTCAGTGGCGCGGACCGCCGCCGCGAACGCCGCAAGCTTGTTGGGATCCTTGCGTCCGGGGCGCAGCTCGACCCCGCTGGCCACGTCGACGGCGTACGGCCGCACCGTCGCGATCGCCTCGGCGACGTTGTCGGGATTCAACCCTCCCGACAGGATCACCGGTACCCGGCTGCGGTGGGCGCGCGCGATCTCCCATGAGAACGTCGAGCCGGTGCCACCGGGCAGGCCGCCGACGTAGCTGTCGAGCAGGTGGTAATCGGTGTGAAACGGGGCCAGCGCCTGGACGTCGGCGCGGCTGCGCACGCGAGCCGCCTTGATCACCTTGCACCCGGTCCGCCGTGCTGCCTCGGAGCAGTAGACGGGGCCCTCGTCGCCGTGGAACTGGAGCAACGTCAGGCCGACCGCGTCGGCAGTCTCGGCAACGTGGTCGAGCGTGGCGTTGACGAATACGCCCGCGACCTCAGCGCGTCGCTTGGCCGCCGCCGCGATCGTGGCGGCGGCGTCCGGGTCGCAGCGCCTCGGCGACTGCGGCCAGAAGATCAGCCCGACTGCCCACGCGTCCAAGGAGATGGCGCGCTCGGCGTCGTCGAGCGTGGTAATCCCGCAGAACTTGATCTTGGTTGGCCCGGTGGCGCTCACGACCACATCGTAGGGCGGCTCACCTCAGCGCCAGCGCGCGGCACGCGGTCTCGATATCGGCGGATCGCATCAGCGCCTCGCCGATCAGCACGCCGTCGACCCCGGCCCGCTCGAGCTCGTCGAGCTGGTCCGCGCGGCTGTAGCCCGATTCGGCAACCACCAGCGCCTGGCCGGCGACGCGCGGGAGCAGCTCGAACGTGCGAGCGGTGTCGACCTTCAGCGTCTTCAGGTCGCGGTTGTTTATCCCGATCACGGCGGCGCGGAGCGCGAGAGCGACGTCGAGCTCGCGCTCGTCGTGAACCTCGACCAGCGCGCTCAGACCGAGCGACAGCGCCTCGGCGTGGAGCGCGGCGAGATCGTCCGCAGGGACAGCGGCGACGATCAGCAGGATCGCGTCGGCGCCGGCGGCGAATGACTCGTGCACCTGGTAGGAGTCGACGACGAAGTCCTTGCGCAGCAGCGGCAGGTAGGCCGCGACACGCGCTGCGCGCAGATCATCCAGCGACCCGTCGAAGTTCGGGCCTTCCGTGAGGATCGACAGCGCCGCGGCGCCGCCGCGCTCGTACGCCCCGACCACGTCTTCGAGCACGAGGTCCTCCCGGATCGGCCCGGCGGACGGAGACCGGCGTTTGTGTTCGGCGATCACCGACAGTCCCGGACGGGCCAGCGCATCGGTGAACGATCGAACATCCGCTGTACCGCGCCGGTCGAGCGCCGACAGCGGCACCGCCGCGCGGCGCCGGGTCACTTCCTCGCGCGTGGCAGCCAGGATCGGTTCGAGCCGGCTCACGGCGCGAGCTCGCGCGTTCGCCGCACGAACCGCTCGAGCGCCGCGAGCGCCGCGCCGCTGTCGACCGAGCGCTCGCCCGCCCGCACGCCCTCCTCGAGCGTGCCGGCGCGACCGCCGGCGTAGATCGCCGCGCCGGCGTTCAGCAGCGCGAGGTCGCGGGACGCACCAGACTCGCCCTCGAAGATCGACCGCGCCGTCTGCGCGTTCTGCTCGGGGGTGCCGCCGGGGATCTCGTCCGCGGACGCGCGCGCCAAGCCGACCTCCTCGGGCGACACCGAGTAGCGGCGCAGGTCGGCGCCGACGACCTCGACGACCAGCGTCGGCGCCGAGATGCTGAGCTCGTCGAGGCCGTCCTCGCTCGTGACGAGCAGCGCATGCTTGGTCCCGAGCAGCGCCAGCGCGCCGGCCATCGTCTCGAGGTACGCCGCGTCCGAGACGCCGATCAGCTGTCGCGTCGCGCCGGCCGGATTCGTGAGCGGCCCGAGGAAGTTGAAGATCGTCCTGACGGCGAGCTGGCGCCTAACTGGGATTACGTACCGGGTCGCTTGGTGATGCGCCGGCGCGAACATGAAGCCGAACCCGACCTCGTCGATGCAGCGAGCCACCGCGTCGGGACGGAGATCGATTCGTGCGCCGAGCGCCTCGAGCACGTCGGCCGAGCCGGACAGGCCCGTCGCCGAGCGATTGCCGTGCTTGGCCACGGTGCAGCCGGCGCCGGCGGCGATCAGCGCTGCGGTCGTCGAGACGTTGAACGTCCGCCGGCCTCCGCCGGTGCCAGCGGTGTCGAGCAGGTCCTCGCTCGTGACCGACACGTGGGTGGCCATCGCGCGCATCGTCCGCGCCAGGCCGGCGAGCTCCTCGACGGTCTCCCCCTTCGTCCGGAGCGCCACCAGGAAGCCGGCGATCTGAACCTCCGACGCGTTGCCGGCCATGATCTCGGACAGCACCGCAGCGGCGTCGTCAAAGCTCAGGTTCTGGCCGCTCGCGAGCGCGTCGATCGCCCTCGTAAGAAGATCCGGGCCGTCGCTCATCGAACCCGCGCGAGGAAGTTCGCCAGCAGCTCGCGGCCCTGCTCGGTCAGGACGGACTCGGGGTGGAACTGCACGCCCTCGGCCGGGAGCTCGCGGTGGCGGACCGCCATCACGACCTCCCCCCCGCTCGCGCTGCTCTCGAGGCAGTCCGGAAGGTCCGGGTCCACGACCAGCGAGTGGTAGCGCCCGACCTCGAGCGGCGTGCGAAGCCCGCGGAAGATCGTCCGGCCGTCGTGCTCGATCGTGGTCGTCTTGCCGTGGACGGGCTCGTGCTGGATCACGGTTCCGCCCCACGCCTGCACGAGCGCCTGGTGACCGAGGCATACACCGAGCGTCGGAACGTGCGCCGCGGGGAAACGCCGGACGGCCTCGAGCGAGATGCCGGCCTCGTTCGGAGTGCACGGCCCCGGCGAGACGATCACCCGGTCATAGCCGCGGACGAGCAGCTCGTCCACCGAGGCATGGTCGTTGCGCACGACCTCGATGTCGGCGCCGAGCTCACCGAGGTACTGGACCAGGTTGTAGGTGAAGCTGTCGTAGTTGTCGAGGACCAGGACGCGCATCTGACGCAAAACGGTACTTGGCTGGGCCGCGCTGGCGCGCGGCGTCCGTGGGTCCGGGTTCCCCGTCCGGACAGGGTCAGCTGAACTCCGGGGCGCTCCAGCCGGGCATGATCTCGGGCAGCCCGTCGCTGACCCGGTCCGAGAACTCCGCCGGACGCTTCTCGAGAAACGACGTGATCCCCTCGGCGGCGTCGGCCGAGCGCCCGCGAACGTACATCCCGCGCGAGTCGGCGCGGTGCGCGAGCATCGGGTGCTCGGCCCCGAGCATCCTCCACATCATCTGCCGGGCCAGCGCAACCGACACCGGAGCGGTGTTCTCGGCGATCTCACGGGCGAGCGCGTGGGCGGCGTCGAGCAGCTCGCCAGCCGGATGAACGCTGCGGACCAGACCGCCCTCGAGCGCCTCCTGGGCCCCGAACACGCGCCCGGTCGCGACCCACTCCATCGCCCGGCTGATCCCGACCGCGCGGGGCAGAAACCAGCTCGAGCACGCCTCGGGAACGATCCCGCGACGGACGAACACGAACCCAATACGGGCGTTCTCGGACGCGAGGCGCACGTCCATCGGCAGCGTCATCGTCGCGCCGACCCCGACCGCGGGCCCGTTGATCGCGGCGATCACCGGCTTGGTGCAGTCGAAGATCCGGAGTGTGAGCCGTCCGCCGCCGTCGCGCGGCACCGGATCGGCGTCTTCGTGCTCACGCTTGGTGAAGGTCTCGCCGCCGCGCTCGAGGTCGGCGCCGGCGCAGTACGCCCGGCCGGCCCCGGTGAAGATCACCACGCGCACCTCGTCGTCGGCGTCCGCGCGGTCGAGCGCGGCGTGGAGCTCGCTCGCCATCGTCGCGGTCCAGGCGTTCAGGCGGTCAGGGCGGTTCAGCGTGATCGTCAACACGCCGTCGGCCAGCTCAGTGGTTATCTGCTCGAACTCCATCGGCCACCTCCTTCTAGGGCCACTCGGGCTGCCCCGCCGCTAGCGCGATCGCCTGCAGCACCGCGCGAGCCTTGGCCTCTGACTCGCGGTACTCGAACTCGGGCTTGGCGTCGGCGACGGTCCCGCCGCCGGCCTGCACGTGCGCTACTCCGTCCTTGACCACGACCGTGCGGATGTGGATGCACGTGTCGAGATCGCCGGTGTAGCTGGCGTACCCGATCGCTCCCCCGTAGCCGCCGCGCTTGACCGGCTCGAGCTCGTCGATGATCTGCATCGCTCGCACCTTCGGCGCCCCCGACAGGGTCCCAGCAGGCAGCACCGAGCGCAGCGCCTCGAGCGCCCCGACCCCATCGCGCAACCGTCCGATGACGCTCGAGACGATGTGCATCACGTGGCTGTAGTTCTCGACCGCCATGAAGCTCTCGACCTCGACCGATCCGTAATCGCACACCCGGCCGAGGTCGTTGCGGCCGAGGTCGACGAGCATCACGTGCTCGGCGCGCTCCTTGGGGTCGGCCAGCAGCTCCTCCGCGATCCGGCGGTCCTCGTCGGCGGTGGCGCCGCGCGGTCGGGTGCCGGCGATCGGCCGGGTCGACACGCTCCGGCCGGCGACGGTGATCAGCGGCTCGGGACTGGCGCCGGCGATCTCGAAGTCGCCGAAGTCGAGGAAGTACATGTACGGGCTCGGGTTGACCGCGCGCAGCCCGCGATAGATCGAGAACGCCTCGACCGGAACGCGGCCGGACCAGCGCTGGGACGGGACCACCTGGTAGGCATCGCCGGCGCGGATGTAGGCGATGATCCGGGCGACGTTCGCCTCGAACTGCTCGCGCGTCATGTTGGCCTCGAGCGCCGGCGCCGAGCGGCCGAGCGCCGGCGGGCGGGGCGGTCGAGGAACCGGACCGGCGAGCCGCCACCGCACCTCCGCGATCGTCTCGGCCGCGCGCGCATAGGAGGCGTCGAGATCGTCGTCCACGTATACGTTGGCGATCACCGTCACGGTGTGCTTGAGGTGGTCGAACGCGACCAGCGCGTCGGTCAGCATCAGCGCCAGGTCGGGCAGCCCGATCGGATCGGGGTTGGGCGGGCCGAGCGGCTCGACGGTACGGACGAGGTCGTAGGCGAACAATCCGACGGCGCCGCCCGCGAACGGCGGGAGGTCCGGGAGCGGCGCGACGCGCAGCCGGCCGAGCTCAGCACGCGCGAGCTCGTACGGGTCGCCCTCGTCGCCGAGCGACCAGCGCAGCACCTTGCGCGGGCGAAAGCCGATGAACGAGTAGCGCCCGACACGCCCCTGGTCGGCCGACTCGAGCAGGAACGAAGGTCCCCGCCCACCCTGGGTGGGATTCGAATCCCGGAGCTTGAGGAATGCCGACACCGGCGTCTGGCAGTCGTCGATGAACGTCTCGCGCAGCGGGATCAGGTTGTACTCGCTCGCCAGCGCCCGCGCCTGCGCGAGCGACGGCGCGACTCCGGCCGGGATCGCTTCAGGGCTCGCGACGGCCATCCAGCACCCGCTCGGCATCCGCAAGCGTCAGCCCGCGTCCGCGGAGCAGGACCGCGACGTGGTAGATGACGTCGGCGGCCTCCTCGGCCAGGCGCTCGTCGGACTCCTCACGAGCCGCTCTGACCACCTCCTCGGCCTCCTCCTGGACCTTCGCGCCGGCCAGCTCGGGGTCGTCGAGCAGCTGTGCCGTGTACGAGCGCTCGGGCCGGGCCGACGCCCGCTCGGCGATCGTGCGCTCGAGGATCGGGAGCGTCTCGTATGGCGCCCCCGGGGCCAGCTCGCCCCGGTGAAAGCAGGTCCGCTCGCCGGTGTGGCACGCCGGGCCGGCCGGCTCGACGAGCGCGAGCAGCGCGTCCGCGTCGCAGTCGTAACGGAGCGCCCGCAGCGCCTGGGTGTTTCCCGACGTTTCGCCCTTGTGCCACTGCTGCTGGCGCGAACGGCTGTAGAAGTGCATCTCGCCGCTCTCGCGCGTGCAGCGGAGCGCTTCGGCGTTCATGTACGCGAGCGTCAGGACCTCGCCAGTCCGCCAGTCCTGGACGATGCACGGCACCAGCCCCTGCTCGTCGAATGCGATCTCGGCATCGTTCATCGGTGGACGATTCTAGGCTGGCGCCGGCAGCGCGCCGCGAGCCGCTTGCCTTGTAATCGCCCAGCTCGAGGTGTCGTGAGCTCACCCTGGGTGCGCTTGACACCGTCTGATGCATCGAAAACCCTTCTGTGGGGCGCAGTAATCATGGCTACCGTACGAAAGGGGATGCACGTGGACGAGCAGCCGCAGGCGGACAAGCAGGGGAAGGAGCCCGAGCTCAAGCGCCCGGACGACGAGATCAAAGATCTCGAGCCCGACAAGAAAGAGGGCGACGCGGTCACGGGCGGCGCCAACTTCAAGCAGCGGTCGACATCAACCCGCGCGCGCTTATGTTCGCCGGCTTCAACGCCCACCTCAACTTCGCGGACATCGTCGAACTGCTCGAGGGCAGCTGGTTCGAGCCGGTGGCGGGACGCCGTTTCGACCTGATCGTCAGCAATCCGCCATATGTGGTCTCGCCCGATCACGAGTTCACGTATCGCGACAGCGGCCTGCCTGGGGGCACCCTGCTCGAGCGCCTGTGCCGAGAGACGGCTGCCCATCTGGAGCCAGACGGTCTCGGGATCCTGATGGCCAGTTGGCCGCACGCCTCCGCGGACGACTGGGCCACAGCGCCGACCGCTTGGGTGCAGAACACCGGTTGCGACGCGCTCATCCTGGGCAGGCAGATCGTGGACCCAGTCGACCACGCGAGGAACTGGAACGTCCCGCCCGTCCGCTTCCTCGACCCTCAGTCGTTGCGTGAGACGGTGGCACGGTGGGTGGGCCACTACCGGGCGATCGGGGCCGGAATGATTAGCTTCGGGACCGTCGTGCTACGACGCCGGGACTCGGGTATCCCGTGGCTCAGCGCCGTCGAGGCGCACGGGGCGGCAGGCGAACGCGCGTCGGAGCAGCTCGGTCGACTCCTGCGCGGGCAGGACCAGAGCCGTGCCCTCGACGACCGCGCGCTGATGGCCACGCGCTTCTCGCTACCGGCCGGGATCGACATCTCCCAGCGATTCCAACGACGCACAGCCGGATTTGCCGCACGTCCGGCGATGGTGTCGCTCGAGGACGGCCTCGGCGCGCGCGTCGCGATCGATCCCGACGCCCTTGACGCCCTGTTCGCGTGCGACGGGAGCCGGACGCCGCGCGAGATCGTCGACAGGCTCGCGACCCGCCGCGGGCTGCAGGTCGACCCGCTCGCGGAGATCGTGGCCGGCGCGGCGCGAGCGCTGCTCGCCCATGGCCTCCTGGCACGCTGCCCGCCCGCCCACCCTGGCCGCCGCGAGGGCGGGCAGGGTGGGCGGGCACTCATTTCCTAGGCAGCCTGCTCCAGGTACCCGGGCTCGATCTCGGCCTCGACCACCAGGTCCGGCTCCGATATCGCCTCGAGTGCCTGCGTCGGCCGCAGGAAGACCAGCCCGATCGCGATCGCCGCCAGCACCAGCCCCGCGGCGATCGTGAACGCCAGGTGATAGCCGTCGGTCAGCGCGGTGGCGCTCGACGCTCCGTGCGCGAGCAGCGAGCCCGTCCGAGTCGTCGACAGCGTGGCGAGCACGGCCAACCCGAGCGCGCCACCGACCTGCTGGGTCGTGTTCACGAGCCCGGAGGCCAGACCCGAATCCTCGCGCGTGGCGCCCGACATCGCGAGCGTCATCAGCGCCGGGAACACGAGCCCCGCCCCCACGCCGATCAGCAACATTGCCGGCAGCAGGTTCGTGACGTAGGTGGCGTTCGCGGGTGCGCTCCGGAACACGAGCAGTCCCGCAGCCACGAGGCTCAGGCCGCCGATCAATGTCGGCTTGGCGCCGAACCGCGTCATCAGTTGCGCCGCGAACCGTAGCGACAGCGCGGCGATCCCGAGCGCCACCGGCAGGAATGCGAGCCCGACCTCGATCGCGTCGTAGCGCAGCACGCGCTGCAGGTACAGCGCGCCCAGGAAGAACACCCCGAAGATGCCGGCGACCATCAGCATCTGCATGAGGTTCGCGACCGTGACCGTCCGTGAGCGGAACACGCGTAGCGGGATCAGCGGACTGGCGGCGGTTGCCTGGCGGGCGATGAACGCCGCCATCAGCGCCACCGCGACCCCGCCGAAGCCGAGCGTGTGCGCGCTCCCCCATCCGTAGTTGCTCGCCTCGACGATCGTGTAGACGGCGAGCATCAGCGACGCCACCAGAAGCACCGCACCCGGTGCGTCCGCGCCCCGCCCCAGGCCGATTCCGCGGTCGTCCGACAACAGTCTGGTCGCGAACACGCCGGTAGCGATCCCGATCGGGACGTTGACGAAGAAGATCCAGTGCCAGTTGATCGCCTGCGTCAGGACGCCGCCGGCGAGCAGGCCGATCGCCCCGCCGGCCGCGGCCACGAAGCTGTAGACCCCGATCGCCTTGGCCTGCTCGGACGGCCTCGGGAACATCGTCACGATCATCCCGAGGATCACGGCCGAGGTCATCGCCCCGCCGATGCCCTGGATGAATCGCGCGCCGATCAGCAGCGCCTGGCTGTCGGCCAGGCCGCACACCAGCGAGGCCGACGTGAACACCGTCAACCCGGCCAGGAAGATGCGGCGGCGCCCGATCAGATCGCCCAGCCGGCCGACGAGCAGCAGCAGCCCGCCGAACGCGATCAGGTATGCGTTGACCACCCAGGCCAGTGCCGACTGCGAGAAGTGCAGGTCGGTCTGGATCGTCGGCAGCGCCACGTTCACGATCGTCTGGTCGAGGATGATCATCAGGAATCCCGCGCACAGGACGACGAGCGCGATCCAGCGGTTTCGGTCGGCCCTGTCCAACGGCGGGTGGGATGTCTCGGTCATGGGCTTCGTCTCCTCAAGTTCGGACCGTTCGAGATAGGACCGTAGCAGATTATCTGTTAGTAGACGATCTACTGCGGTCGTTCCTTAGTCTGAGCTGCGACACCCGCCCGCACATCAGCAATTCGAGCCGACTGGCCGCGCCTGAGGCCTTAGTCGGTGCTAGGCCGGGCTTAGCCCAGCGCCCGCGACCGGAGCTGGAGGGTGGATGCCCCGCGCCGGCGCCCCTCGCGCCGACCGCCGTCGGCGACGACTACGAGTTGAGGCGCGCGGGGCGCCGCGGCGGGGCTCCACCCTATGCGCGCCGGCGCACGGGCTGCGCGCACGCCACGGGCTCGGCCAGGCGGCCGCAGGCGAGCGTCCCGAGGGCCCTGAGGAACGCCTCCCGGTCCTCCGGCGCCACTGCGCTCAGAACGTCCTCGCGCACGCGATCGAGCACCTCGTCGGCCTCACGCACGAACCTCTCACCCTCGTCGGTTATGCGGATCACGCGCGCTCGTCGGTCGGTACCTGACCGCTCCCGATCGGCGAGGCCGGCCATTTCGAGCTCGTCCACGGTCACGACCATGGTGGTCTTGTCGAGCCCCACCATCCGGGCGATCTCGGTCTGGGTGAACTCGCCGGTCATCGCCGTGGCCAGCACCGAGTGCTCCCGCGGCGAGATCCCCAGTTCCTCGAGCGCCGCGGTGAACTCGGTCATGAGTCCGTGGCTGGCCCGCGAGAGCAGCCAGCACAGATCGGACGCCAGCGGTGCCGGCGCTTGCGCTGCTTGTTCGGCTTGTGTGGCCATAGCTACAAGGATAGTTCGCTCAGCGGAACATCTGACGACAGACGATCTCGGCGCACGCGAGCATGCCCTCGGCTACTCGATCCCCAGCCGGTCGAGCAGCCGCTCATCGCCACGCCAGTGCCGGCGCACGCGGACCTTCAGCTCGAGGTGCACACGCGCTCCGAGCTCTCGCTCGATCGCGCGTCGGGAGGCGATCCCGATCGACTTCACCATCTGGCCGCCGGCACCGATCAGGATTCGCTTCTGCGACTCGGTCTCGGCCAGGATCGCTGCCTCGATCCGGATCAGCTGGCCGTGCGGGGTGGTCCGAGGCTCGATCGACTCGATCGCGACCTCGACCGAGTGCGGCAGCTCCTCGCGGGTGCGCGCCAGCACCTGCTCGCGGACGAGCTCGGCGAGGATCGCCGACTCCGACTGGTCCGAGCGCTGCTCGGGCTCGAAGTAGAACGGACCCGCTGGAAGCAGCGACACCAGGCAGTCGACGAGCGGCGGCAGGCCCGAGCCCGTGGCCGCCGAGACGGGAAACACCTCCTCCGCGAGGTCGAGATCCGCGGCGGCCTGGAGCGCGGACGCCGTACCGGAGCGGTTCGTGCGATCGACCTTGTTGACCGCGATCACGACCGGCACCCGAGCCGCCCGCAACAGCCCGGCGATGAACCGGTCCCCCGGGCCGACGCCCTCCTCGCCGTTGATCACGAACAGGCAGCCGTCGGCGTCATCGAGCTCGTGTTCGACGCGCCGCTGCATCCGCTCGGTGAGCGCGTCCCGCGGGCGCTGGACGCCCGGCAGATCGACCAGCACGAGCTGCCAACCGGGACCGTTGGCGACGCCACGAATGGCCCGGCGCGTGGTTTGCGGCTTGTCGGACACGATCGCCACCTTCGCGCCGACGACCGCGTTCGCGAGCGTCGACTTGCCCACGTTGGGACGGCCGGCCAGCGCGATGAAGCCAGAACGCGTCGGCGCGCTCACTGCGCCCAGCGCAGCAGCTCGGCTTGGAGCGCGAGCATCTCGCCGTCGTCGGTCTCGTGATCCATGCCGGTGAGGTGCAGCGCGCCGTGCACCACCGCCTCGCGTAGGTCAACCGTGTGCTCCGGGCAGATCACGATGTCGCCGAGCTCGCGCGGCCCGGCGCTGGCGCCGTCGCCGTCGATCGCGAACGACAGCACGTCGGTGGGCTCGTCGATCTGGCGATGCTCGCGGTTGAGCTCGCGCATTCGCTCAGCGTCGACGAACTCGATCGCGACGTGGCCGTCCTCGATGCCCGCCGATGAGATCGCGAGCGCGCACAGCCCCTTGAGCTCGCTCGCGGTCGGGAACCGCAGCTCGTCGACGGCCGGAACGTCGACCGCGATCCCCTCGATCCCGATGACCTCGATCTCGAGCAAAACCCTGTCCCGCCTAGCCCCGCGGGGTGGCCGCCCGCGGACGCAGCTCGGGCGCGGCGCGCTGGGAGTAGTCGCTGTAGGCCGCGACGATCCGGCGCACGAGCTTGTGGCGGACCACGTCCTCCTCGCCGAAGCTGACGAACTCGATCCCCTCCACGTCCTTGAGGACGTCGGCCACCATCACGAGACCGGAGTCCTGGTCGCTTGGCAGGTCGATTTGGGTGATGTCGCCCGTGACGACCATCTTGGAGTTGAACCCCAGGCGGGTGAGGAACATCTTCATCTGCTCGGGGCTCGTGTTCTGGGCCTCGTCGAGGATGATGAAGCTGTCATTGAGCGAGCGCCCTCGCATGAACGCGAGCGGCGCCACCTCGATCACCCCGCGCTCCAGATGCTGGGACACGCGGTCGGGCTCGAGCATGTCGTGAAGCGCGTCGAACAGCGGCCGCAGATAAGGGTCGACCTTGGCCATCAGGTCCCCGGGGAGGAACCCGAGGCGCTCGCCGGCCTCGACCGCGGGCCGGGTGAGGATGATCCGGTTGACCTCGCGACGGCTGAGCGCGGCCGCTGCCAGCGCCACCGCGAGGAACGTCTTACCGGTCCCGGCCGGGCCGATCCCGAAGGTGATCGTGTGGTTGCGGATCGAGTCGACATAGCGCTTCTGATTGACGGTCTTAGGGGAAACCTTGGTGGCGCGGTGGCGCCAGACGACGTCGTCGAGGATCGCGCCGGGCGACTCGTGGGCGTCGAGCGCGCGCGTGACCGCCTCGATCGTCCCGGGCGCGATCTCGTGGCCCTGGACGATCAGGTCCGAGAGCTCGTGCACGACCGCCGCGGCGGCGTCGACCGCCGCGTCCTCGCCGTCGAGCGTCAGCACGTTGCCGCGCAGGAACACCGCGCAGTCCAGATGTCCCTCGAGCGCCCGCAGGACGGCGTCCTTGCTGCCGGCCAGCTCAGCGGCGATCGCGTTCTCGAGTTCTACCTGCCTACGCACCCACCCCGTCCTGCTTGTCGATGGGTCTCACCTCAGTGCTCCACCCACTAGGCACTCAGAACCTCGCGAACGCGAGCCGACGCTCGCTTGCCGTCGGCACGCCCCTCGGACTTGGCCATCACGGCCTTCATCACCTGCCCCATGTCCTTGGGGTCGCTGGCGCCCGTCTCGGCGATCGCCGCGTGGACGATCGCGTCGAGCTCGGCGTCGTCGAGCTGGGTGGGCAGATAGCTCTCGATGATCCTGGCCTCCGCCTCCTCGCCTTCGGCGAGCTCGGCCCGCCCGGCGTCGCGAAACTGCTCAGCCGCCTCGAGGCGACGCTTGCGCTCGCGCCGCAGCACGGCCAGCTCGTCGGTCCCGCCATCCTTGGCCGCCTTCTGCAGCTCGGACAGGACCAGCCGCAGCGCACCGACGCGTTCCTTCTCGCCGGCCTTCATTGCGCTGGTCATGTCGCCGCGAACCTGATCGATGAAGCTCACACCTTCAGGATAGCCCCGCGGTATCCCGCGACTCGCACCGTATGCCGTCCGCCTGCAACTCCAAGCATGCGACGTCGATGATCCGACCTCGCGCGGCGGCGCCGGCGGGGAGGTAACAGCGGGTGTAGTCGGCGGTGTAGCCCGAGCACTGGGTCTCGGCGACCTTGTCGATCAGCACCCGCTCGCCGCCGCCGAGCTTGGCCGTGCGATGGTGGCGCGAGCGTACCTCCGAGCGCCCGCGGAGCTCGCGCGAGCGGCGCTTCTTCTCCTCGGGGGGCACACGGTCGCCGAGCTCCTGCGCGACGGTGCCCGGCCGCGGCGAGTACGAGAACGCGTGGACCCTGGTGATGCCAGCAGCGTCGACCGCGTCGAGCGTCCGCTCGAACGCCTCATCGGTCTCGCTCGGGAAGCCGACGATCACGTCGGTCGTGACGTTGACGTGCGGCACGGCCGCGCGCAGCGCCGCGATCGTCTCGAGGTACTCGCCGGCGTCGTAGTGGCGACCCATCGCGCGCAGCACGTCGTCGTCGCCCGACTGCATCGGGACGTGGAGGTGCGGGCACACCTTCGGCTCGGTCGCGAGCGCCTCGAGCAGCGAGTCCTTGACGTGGATCACCTCGACGCTCGACAGCCGTACCCGCTCGACGCCGGGTACCCGCGCCACCTCGACCATCAGCTCGCCGAGCTCGAGCCCGCGGTCGGGGTCGCGGTAGTCGCCAACGCTGATGCCGGTCATCACCATCTCCGGCTGGCCCTCGTCGACCCGCCGGAGAGCCTCTTCGAGCACCGCCGACGCCGGCCGCGAGCGCGCCTCGCCGCGGACCGTGGGGATGATGCAGTAGGCGCAGTGGCAATCGCAGCCGTCCTGGATCTTGATGAAGCCGCGGGTCCGGGCCGCCTGGGCTCGTGACTGACGGGCGAGGACGTCGTGGTCCAGATCGGCACAGCCCCCCAGGCCGGCCGCCATCTGCTCCGCCACGTCTTCGGCGGAACCCACAAACGTCCTCACCCGCTCGTCGATCGCACGGAACTGCGCCGCGTCCAGATTCGCCGCGCATCCCGATACGAGTACCTCACCGGCTGAACGGAGCGACCGCCTGACCGACTGGCGCGACTTCGCCTCCGCCTCGCTCGTGATGCAGCAAGTGTTGATTACGTGCAGCTCCGCCTCGTCCTCCGGAGCCTCGACGTGCCCCGCGGCGAGCAGCGCCCGCCGGGCGATCATCGCGTCAGCTTGTGAGACCTTGCAGCCGAGGAATTTGACGGCGAACGACGCCACGGTGGCCGCACGTTAGCGCGGCCACCGTGGGCGTCTATGCGTCAGTTGAGTCGCACACCCGCGGCCGGCGGATTCTCGTGCTCCTCATGCGCAGCTTCATGTCGCGGTGTCCTCGAACCGGCGCGCGGAGCGAGGAGGAAGGACTCATGCGCAAATCCAGCCCGAGGCTTGGGTCGCGGCACCGCCACGTCGAGGAGCAGGCCACCGATCGTCACACCGATCGCGAGTGGGTTGGGCAACTGGGTTCACCTCCTTTGTCAAGTTTCGTTCGTTTCCCGTATCGCAACGTCGCGGTCAAGGATGCGGCAGCAGGCCGCCCCCGACATCGGCCCGGTGGACAAGATCTGGCCGGCGCGCGTTGTCCACGGTGGCGCCGCTCAGCGCCGGCGCTCGAGCAGCAGCGCGGCCCACTCGCCGGACTCACGGCGGCCGGCCTCGATCAGCCCGAGCGACCGAAACGCCTCCGCAACCTCGTCAGCCTCACCGACCAGCAGGCCGCTCGCGATTACGATCTCCGGGAGCGATTCCAGCGCCACCGCCGCGGCCAGCCGCTCTGCCCACGCCAGCAGTAGCGGCCTCAGCAAGTTGCCCGCCACCGTCGGGGCGGACGCCACCGGATCGCTCCGCAGGTCGTGCCGGCGCACCTCGATCGCCACGCCGTTGACGCGCGCGTTGTCGACGGCCGCCTCGACGCTCGCCGGGTCGTAATCGAGCGCCAGCACCGGATCCCATCCCAAGCGCGCGGCCGCGATCGCCAGCACCCCCGACCCGGAGCCGAGGTCGAGGAACGCGCCGCGGGCCCCGGGCACGGCAATCTCGAGCATCAGCTCGAGGCACAGTCGCGTGGTCGCGTGGGCGCCGGTCCCGAACGCCTGCCCCGGGTCGATCACCAGCTCCACCTCCGCCCCGACCGGCGGCTCCCACGGCGGCCGGACGGCCAGCCGGCCGTCGAGCACGAGCGGCTTGTGGAACTCGCGCCACCGCTGATCCCAGTCGTCCGCGACCTCGGACGTGTGCACCTCGACCAGCGCCTCGCCGGCGGCCGCGGTCAGATCCGGCAGCGACGGCAACTCGCCCGGCGCTCCGTACACCGCGTACTCCACCACGTCAGAACCGACCGAGACCTCCTCCACCCCGCCCGGCGCCAGCTCGAGCAGCTCGGCGAGCACGATCTCGGCCTGCTCGCGCTCGACCCGGACCGCGAGCCGGAGCACGGACTCAGTGCCCGCCGAAGGCCCGCCTCAACTTCCCGAACACGCCCTCGTCGCTGCGAAGGTTGTGGTCGGTCATCGAGTCGGCCAGCCGCTGGGCCAGCTCGCGCTGCTCCTTGTTCAGGTGGCGCGGGACGACGACGTTGACGACCACCCGCAGGTTGCCGGTGTGGCGGCCGCGCAGCGCCGGCATGCCGGCTCCGCGGACGATCAGCGTCTCGTGCGGCTGCGTCCCGGCCGGGATCTCGACCGCGACCGGCTCGCCGTCGACGGTCTCGACCTCGACGCTCGTGCCCAGGGCCGCCTGAGGGGCGGCGACGTCGACCGCGGTCACGAGATCGTCGCCGTCGCGCACGAACCGCGGATCCTCGCGAACGTGAATCAGCACGTACAGGTCGCCGGGCGGCCCGCCGCGGTCGCCGGCATGGCCGCGACCGGCGATCCGGATCCGCTGGCCGTCGGCGATGCCGGCGGGGACGTCGACCTTGACCTTCGGGCGGTCGACCTTGCGGCCCCTGCCCTTGCACACCTTGCACGGATCGCGGGCGACCTTCCCTTCGCCGTGGCAGACGTCACAGGCGGTCGTCCGCATCATCTGTCCGAACGGCGTGCGCGACACCGCGCGGAGCTGGCCGCTGCCCTGGCAGCGCGGGCACGTCTCGATCGGCGTGCCCGGCTCGGCGCCGTTGCCGTGGCAGTGCTCGCACAACCCAACGGCCTCGTAGCTGACTTCGACCTTGGCGCCGCGGGCCGCGTCGGCGAGGTCGATCTCGGCCGCGACCGCGACATCGCCGCCCTGGATCGCGCCGCCCGCGCGACCGCCGCTCATCCCGAACAAGTCGCCGAACGCCCCACCGCCGCCGAAGAACGCCTCGAAGATGTCCGACACCGAGCCGAACGCCTCGAAGTTCGGCGCGTACCCGCCGCTGCGCAGCCCCTCGCGGCCGTAACGGTCGTAGGTGGCGCGGCGCTCGGAGTCCGACAGGACCTCGTACGCCTCGGCGGCCTCCTTGAACTTCTCCTCAGCGTCGGGGTCGTGCCGGTTGACGTCGGGGTGAAGCTCGCGGGCCAGGCGCCGGAACGCCTTCTTGATCGTCGTCTCGTCGGCGTCGCGCGTTACGCCGAGGACCTCGTAGTAGTCGCGGGTGCTACTCATCGCTCGTCGTAGACCTCGGCGATGAAGCTCGACAGCTGCGAGGCAGCCTCCCTGACCGACCCGATCGCCTGGCCGTAGTCCATCCGCAGCGGCCCGATCACCGACACGGTCCCGAGCCGGCGCTGCGGCAGGCCGTAGCCGGCGGCCACCAGCGCCACCGAGCGCAGGCCGGGCACGCCGCTCTCGGCGCCGATCCGGACGAGCACGTCGCGCTCGTTCAGCGCCGACTGCAACACCCCGAGCAGCGCCACGCGGCGCTCGAGCATGTCCATCAGCGTGTTCAGCTCGGACACCTCGCCGAGCCGATCGATGCGGAGCAGTCGCGAGGTGCCCTCGACGTACACCGCGTCGTGCACACCGTCCTCGAGCTCGGTGAACACCGGCGACAGCGCGTCGAGGAACTCGGACTCAGACCGTGACAGCGACGGCTCGTGGAGGCGCTTCTGGAGGATCCGAGCCCCGAGCCCGAGGCCGACCATGCGCTCGTTCAGATAGCTCGCCGCCCAGTCGGCCAGACCCGGATCCACGGGACGACCGAACGTGAACAGCCGCTTGGTGACGCCGCCGGTCGAGGTGATCACGACGACCATCAGCACCTGCGGCTGGAGCAGCAGCACCTCGACGTGGCGGATCGTCGAGGTCTCGATCGGCGGGGCGGTGACGATCGCGAGCAGGTTCGTGACCTGCGAGAGCGTCTCCGTCGTGACCCGCATCGCCTCGTCGAGCTCCCGGCGCACGAGCGACAGCGACAACCGCGGTCGCCCGTCCTGCGCCGGCAGCAGCCGGTCGACGAAGTACCGGTAGCCGGCCTCGGTCGGCACGCGGCCAGCGGACGTATGCGGGTGCGCAAGCAGGCCCAGCTCCTCGAGGCTCGCGAGCTCGTTGCGGATCGTCGACGGGCCCCACTGGACATCCACCGACAGCACCTTCGAGCCCACGGGAACCCCGGCGTCGAGGTATTCCTCCACGACCTTGCGCAGCACGAGCTCCTGGCGTGAAGTGAGCATCGACCCTGATTGTAGGTCGGGGCTTGGCCGTCCCCGGCGGTTCGCCGAGCGCGCCCGGTCGCGCTACCGACCGCGCCGAGCCGCCGGTCGATCTTCGGTCAGTCGACTGAGATTTCCGCGACTGCGTTGCGGATGATCCGATGACCCGACTGCCCGGCCTGCGAGTCGACGACCGCGACCCCGTCCTTCACCGAGCGGACCGTGCCCGAGACGACGATCTCCTCGCCCATCCGCCCCATCCCCCGGAACTGCACCGACAGGCGCCCCAGCCGCTCGGGGCCGCCGGCGGCGTCGGTGTGGGCGCGGGCGACCTGCGCCATCGTCCACAGCCCGTGGAGGATCCGCCCGGGGAGCCCTACCGACTTGGCAAACTCCTCGTCGATGTGGATCGGGTTGAAGTCGCCCGACGCGCCGGCGTAGCGGACGGTCACGAACGGATCGGGCGTGACCTTGAGCTCGATCGGGTCGCCTTCGTTCAAGGTCACGACTGCGCTCCTCTCATGATCAAGGTCACGACTGCGCTCCCCTCACGAGCTGCCGCCACACACCCGTACAAACCGTCTCGCCGCGCTCGTTGCGCGACTCGCTCACGAGCTCGAAGAACCCCATCCCGCCGCGCTCGCCGATGTCCTTGACAGTGACCGTGGTCTCGATCTCCTCGCCGGCCACCACGACCGGCCCCCAATCGAAATCCTGGCTTGCGTGGAGCATATTCGGGAAGTCGATCCCCAGCTCGGGGTCGAACAGCACCGGCCACAGCGACCGCCCGGCGTACACGACCGCGAACATCGGCGGGGCGACGACGTCGGCATACCCGGCGGCCCGGGCGGTGTCGACGTCCAGGTACAGCGGGTTGGTCTCCCCCACCGCGTGCGCGTACTCGCGGATCTTCTCGCGACCGACCGCATAGGTCGTCGCCGGATACGTCTTCCCGATCGCATCGGTCCTCACGGGCACGGCGGCGGAGTCTAAGCGGTCCGCGACCCCCGGAGAGCGGGGCTCAGATGATCACGGGCACGGCGCCACCGTCGGCCGACCAGGCCGCGCCGGCGACGTTCGAGGCCGCCTCCGAGCACAGGAACACGATCACCGCGGCGATCTCCTCGTCGGTGCCGAGCCGTCCGAGCGGCTGGCGGGCCGCGACCGACTCGAGCACCTGCTCGCGTGTGCTCCCGCGCGCCCGGGCGTTCTGGTCGGCGAGACCGCCCGGCGCCAGCCACAACTCGCCGGCGATCGGCCCCGGCGAGACCGAGTTCACGAGCACCCCCCGACCGGCATAGATGTCGGCGAACGCTCGCGAGAGCGACAGCTCCGCCGCCTTGGTCACCGAGTAGGCCATGTTCGTGGCCGACGGCCGCTTGCCCGACGATGAGCACACGTTGACGATCCGCCCCCACCCACGCTCGGCCATCGCCGGCGCCGCCGCCCGCATCAGCCGCATCGGCGCCATCACGTGCAGCTCCCACTGCGCCTGCCACTCCTCGTCGGTGAGCTGCTCGAGCGAGCGCACCGCGCTCGTGCCGGCGCCGTTGACGAGCGCGTCGATCCGGCCGAAGCGCTCGAGACACGCCTGCAGCGCCCGGTCGCCGGTGTCGATGGCGGTCACATCGAGCGACAGCGACTCCCCACGACCGCCGGCCCGCTCGCATTCCGTCGCGACCAACGCCAGCGTCTGCGAGCGCCGGCCGAGCAGCAGCAGCGACGCGCCCTCGCGCGCGAGCGACACGGCGGCCGCCCGGCCGATCCCACCTGACGCGCCGGTGACGACGCAGGCACGATCGCGGAGGCCGAGGTCCATACTTGGTGATTGTTCCATGGCGATCAGTACCGAGAACGGCGATGCCGGCGCCGCGATCATCCGCACGATCGGCCTGACCAAGGTCTATCCGGGCACCGATTTCAAGGCAGTCGACGGCCTCGACCTGAGTATCGAGGCGAGCGAGATCTTCGGCCTGCTGGGGCCGAACGGCGCCGGCAAGACCACGACCGCCGGGATGCTGACCACGCGCGTCGTCCCGACCGCCGGCCGCGCCCACGTCGGCACGGTCGACGTGATCGCGCACCCCGCGCTCGCCAAGCAGCTGATCGGGATCGTCTCCCAGCAGAACACGCTCGACCGTCAGCTGACCGTGTGGGAGAACCTGTACTTCCACGGCCGGCTGTTCGGGATCTCGGCGCCAGAGTCGCGGCGGATCTCCGACCGGCTGCTCGAGCAGTTTCACCTGAGCCGCTGGGCGAAGGCGTCGGTGTACGCGCTCTCGGGCGGGATGGCGCAGCGACTGATGGTCGCGCGCGCGATCTTCCACCGGCCGGCGGTGCTGTTCCTCGACGAGCCGACCGCCGGGCTCGACCCCCAGAGCCGCCTCGCGCTGTGGGAGATCCTCGGCGAGCTGAACGGCGAGGGGCAGACGATCATGCTGCTCACGCACTACATGGAGGAGGCCGACCGGTTGTGCAACCGGGTCGCGATCATGGATCACGGCAAGATCCTCGCGCTCGACACGCCGGCCGGGCTCAAGCAGTCAGTGGGCGCGGACACGATCGTCACCGTCAAGGCCTCGGGTGACGGGGAGACGCTGGCGCAGGCGCTCGAGCGCGGCGTCGAAGGGGTCACGCGCGCACGCGTGATCGACAGCGGCGTCGAGCTGCACGTCAAGGGCTCCGAGCGGATCATCCCGCGCGTCGTGTCCGCCGCCGAGCGGGGCGGGTTCGAGCTCGTCGACCTGTCGGTGGCCGAGCCCACGCTCGAGACCGTGTTCATCAACCTGACCGGAAAGGACCTGCGCGAATGACCGCCACGACCCCCCGCGTCGAACAGCCGGCGGCCCCGACGATCGCCCTCACGCCGACCCGGTCGACGTTCGCGGCGAGCCGCGCGGCGCTGTGGGCGCTGGTCATGCGCGACCTGACCGTGCTCCGCAAGCACCTCGGCGAGTTCATCTTGCGCACGCTGATCCAGCCGTTCCTGCTCGTGTTCGTGTTCCTGTACGTGTTCCCGACGATCGGCCAGGGGATCGGCGGCGGCCGTGGGCCCGTGTCCGAGTCGGCGTTCGCGACCGTCCTGGTCGCGGGCGTCGTCGGGATCTCGATCATGTTCCAGGGGATCCAGGCGGTCGCGCTCCCGATGTCGACGGAGTTCGGCTACACGCGTGAGATCGAGGACCGGGTCCAGGCGCCGTGCCCGATCTCGCTGGTGGCGATGGCCAAGGTGCTCTCAGGCTCGGTCCAGGGGCTGCTGGCCGCGCTGATCGTGTTCCCGATCGCGGCGGTCGTCCACGCCACCGGCGTGAACGCGCACCTGCAAGTCCACTGGTGGGTGGTGATCACGCTGATCCCGCTCGCGTGTCTCGCGATGACCTCGCTCGGCCTGGTCCTCGGCACGAGCTTCGAGCCGCGCAACATCGGGCTGATGTGGGGGTTCGTGGTGCTGCCGCTGACGTTCCTGGGCGGGACCTACTACCAGTGGACGAAACTCGCCCCGGTGCAGCTCGACGGCTTCCACTGGCTCCAGACGATCGTGCTGATCAACCCGCTGATCTACGTAACCGAGGGGATGCGCGCCGGGCTGACCCCGTTCTCGCACATGCACCTGTTCATCATCTATCCGGTGCTGATCGGCTTCAGCGGGTTCTTCCTGTGGCTCGGGCTGCGGAACTTTCGCCGGCGCGTGCTCGTCTGAGCGCCGAGCTCACTCGCCGGGGATAGCGGCGCCCACGGGCGCCCCACGGCGCTGGTACTCCTCGTACAGCTCGCGCCAGCCGTCGCTGCCGCCCGTAGCCGCCGGCCCGTCCTCGCCGGCCACGAGCCGCTCGAGGCGGTCGAGGCACACGTGCCACCCGGCGGCGTCGCGGGCGGCCTTGTCGCGCGTCCCGAGCGTCACGGTCAGGCGCAGCGTGCATCCCTCGCCGCCCTCGATCGGGTTGAGCTCGAACCGTAGGTGGTCCCCGTGGGGGGCGGCCCCCAAGTAAACCCGAGCAGCCGCGGCGGATCGAAGTCGGTGACGCGTCCGGTCATGGTCAGAGGGGCATCGAGCGGCATGTCCTCGAACTCGAAGGTCATCTCCGCGCCGGCGATCAGCTCCTCGACCACCACCTTCGACGGGAACCAGTGCTGGAGCTCATCCGGCTCGGCGATCGCCCGCCAGACACGCTCGACCGGATGCGAGAGCCGCCGTTCGAAGGCGAGCGTTGGCTGATTGTCGATCGTGGCGTAGCTGGCGTACATGGTCAGTCCTCCTCGTTCGGGGTTGCGGTTCGGTCGAGGTGCCGCTCGAGGGCGTCCAGGCTCGACTCCCACGCCTGCCGGTAGGGGTCGAGCCACGCGTCGAGCTCGACCAGCGGGCCGACGTCGAGCGCATAGATCCGCTGCTGCCCCTCGGTTCGCGAGGTCACCAGGCCGGCGTTCCGGAGCACCCGCAGATGCTTCGACGTCCCGGGCTGAGTCAGGCCTGTGCACGCCACCAGCTCCGCGACGGGCCGCGGCGACTGGAGCAGCAGCTCGAGCATCGCGCGGCGGTGGGGATCGGCGAGCGCGGACCAGGCGGACGGCACGACACACATATAACCACTCAGATATATGCCTGTCAAGGCATACACGCCCCGGGCGGTCTTGCCGGGCGGCGAGCGCCCTCAACGCCGGCCTGAGCATGCAAGACCTGACATTCGGCGCCGGCGAGCCGGACCGTGTCATCTGAGGCATGTGGGGCATGCGCGGAATGACAGGGTCCCGGCGAAACGCGCCGAGTGTCAGCTTTTGCAGGTCGCGGACCGGCCGGCCATCGGGCGAGGCAGGCCCCACCGCTCCCTCACCCAGATGCCCGCCTTTGACGTTCGCGCGCGGCCGCAGGACCGTCCCGGACCGGACCTCGCCGGCGCAGCCCCGATTTGCCCGCCTCGTCGCGTCGGTACGCTTGTGACTGGCTGCCGTGCGCGGTAGCCTCGACGGCGACACGCGGGGACACTCAGGCGGCGACGAGGAGCAACAGCAAGATGGCGAGGCGAGCAACCCTGAGGGCATCGGATGCGGACCGCGAGCAGATCGCGGAGCGACTGCGGCACGCCGCCGGAGAAGGTCGGATCGTGTCCGAGGAGCTCGAGGAGCGCCTCGAGGCCGTGTTCGCCGCGCGCACCTACGGTGAGCTCGACGCGGTCGTCGCGGACCTCCCCGGGGCGACGGCCGTCCCCCGGCGCGGACGGTCGCTACCGATCTCGCGCGTCGGCCCACTGCCGATCGTCGCGCTGGTCTTCCTGCTGCCGGTGATCGTGTCGATGCTGATCGCGGCGGTGGTCGTGATCACAACCTTGTTCACGGCGTGGGCGCTGGTGCTGGCGCTGGGCTGGTGGGTGTTCGGTCAGCACCGTCGCTACGGTCCGCACGGCAGGCGCTCGCTGCATCCGTACGGCCGCTGGCCCGCGGGGCGTCCCGGCGGCCCGAGGCCGCGGCCCTGGGTCTGACCCTGACTAGCGATCCCTACCAGGTTCTGGGCGTCGGCCGCGACGTCTCCGACGAGCAGCTTCGCTCGACCTACCGGCGGTTGGCCCAGCTCCATCACCCCGACCACAACAGCGGGTCGGTCGAGGCGGCGCGCCGGTTCGAGGAGATCCAGGACGCCTACGCTGAGATCGTGAGCCGTCGGCAGAAGGCCCCGCGCACGACTCAGGCGACCTCGCGGGTTAGCGTCGATCCGGCGGTCGAGGCCCGGCTCGCCGACCTCGAGCGGGACATCCGCCAGGTGGCGAACACCGCCCGCGAGCGGGCGCAGCGCGCCGCCCGCGAGGCGAAGGCCGGCAGGGAGCGGCCGTCCGACGAGGAGCTCGGGTACATCCACACCGACGACACGATCGGCAAGATCCTCGCCGACGCGCGCGAGGAGTTCTCGCGCCGGCTGGGCGACGTGCAGGACGAGCCCGTCACGCATCGAGCCGCCGACCTGCTCGACGACCTCGCTTCGTGGCTCAAGCGCGACCCCGGCTCGAGCGACGAGACCAAGGACCAATCGCGCAAGCGCCCCTGAGAATCTGCGAAGCCCGGTCGCCTAGCTCTTCTCGCCGAGCTCGAGCACGGACAGGAACGCCTCCTGGGGCACCTCGATCCGGCCGACCTGCTTCATTCGCTGCTTGCCGCGCTTCTGCTGCTCGAGCAGCTTGCGCTTGCGCGTGATGTCACCGCCGTAGCACTTGGCGATCACGTCCTTGCGGTACGCCTTGATCGTCTCGCGCGCGACGATCCGCGAGCCGATCGCCGCCTGGATCGGCACGTCGTACTGCTGGCGCGGGATCGTCTTGCGCAGCCGCTCGGCCAGCGTCCGGCCGGCGTCGTAGGCCTTGCTCCGGTGGACGAGCATCGACAGCGCGTCGACGGGGTCGCCGGCGAGCAGGATGTCGAGCTTGACCAGGTCCGACTCGCGCAGACCGATCAGGTCGTAGTCGAGCGAGGCGTAGCCGCGCGTGCGCGACTTGAGCTGGTCGAAGAAGTCGAGCACGATCTCGGCCAGCGGCAGGTCGTACGTGAGCTGCACGCGCTCGGACGACAGATAGTGCAGGCCGGCGTGGTCGCCGCGCCGCTCCTGGCACAGCTCCATGATCTGCCCGATGTACTCCTTCGGGGTCAGGATCGAGGCGCGGATGTAGGGCTCGCGGACGACCGCGACACGCGTCGGATCGGGGAAGTCGTTGGGGCTGTGAACCGGGATGGTCTCGCCGTCGGTGAGCGTGACCTCGTACTCGACGCTCGGCATCGTCGCCAGCAGCTCGAGGTCGTACTCGCGCTCGAGCCGCTCGCGCACGATGTCCATGTGCAGCAGCCCGAGGAAGCCGCACCGGAACCCGAACCCGAGCGCGTCGCTCGTCTCCGGCTCCCAGCTCAGCGCGGCATCGTTGAGACTGAGCTTCTCGAGCGCGTCGCGCAGGTCGGCGTAGTCGTCGGATTCGATCGGGAACAGGCCGCAGAACACCATCGGCTTGACCTCGCGGTAGCCGGGGAGCGGCTCGGTCGCCGCGCCGCGCTTGGTCGTGAGCGTGTCGCCGACGCGGAGCTTGGTCACGTCCTTGATCCCGGTGATCAGGAAGCCGACCTCGCCGGCGTGCAACGCGTCGGCCGAGGTCATCTGCGGCGTGAAGAAGCCGATGTCGTCGATCTCGGCCTCGGTGCCGGCCTGCATCGCCCGGATCGCCTCGCCCTTGGTGAACGTCCCGTCGACCACCCGGATGTAGGCGATCACGCCGCGGTACTGGTCGAACTCGGAGTCGAAGATCAGCGCCCGCGCCGGCGCGTCGGGGTCCCCGCTCGGCGGCGGGACGCGGGCGATCAGCTCGTCGAGCACGTCGGTCACGCCCTCGCCGGTCTTGGCGCTGATCCGCCGGACGGACTCGGCCGGCTCGCCGAGCAGCTCGGCGACCTCCTCGGCGACGCGCTCGGGCTCGGCGCCGGGAAGGTCGACCTTGTTCAGGCACGGGATCAGCTCGAGCCCCGAGTCGATCGCCAGGTAGGTGTTGGCCACCGTCTGCGCCTCGACACCCTGGCTGGCGTCGACGACCAGCAGCGCGCCCTCGCACGCGGCCAGCGACCGCGACACCTCGTAGGTGAAGTCGACGTGCCCGGGCGTGTCGATCAGCTGCAGCTGATAGGTCTGACCGTCGTGCTCTGACTGGTAGAAGACGCGGACCGCCTGGGCCTTGATCGTGATCCCGCGCTCGCGCTCGAGCTCCATCGAGTCGAGCAGCTGGGCGCGCATCGCCCGGGGGTCGACGGTGTGGGTGAGCTCGAGGATGCGGTCGGCCAGCGTCGACTTGCCGTGGTCGATGTGCGCGATGATCGAGAAGTTGCGGATGTGGGCCTGGTCGGCCATGTGTTCAAGGGTATTAGGCCCCCGCCCGCCCCTTCGGGGGCCTCGCTTCGCTCGGCGTCCGTGGAGGGTGGGTGGGGACCCAATCCCCGTCCGGACAGGGATGCGCCCGCCCGGCACGGACGCCGGGCGAAACGGCCCCAGGGACGCCGCCGCAGGCGGCCCCTCCTAGTCCACGAAGCGCTCGAGCGCCTTCGGCAGCAGCCCCAGCTCCTTGAGCGCGCCGCGGCCGGCGAAGCCGATCCCGAGCAGGCCGCCGAAGATCGCGACCGCGTCGATCGACTTGCGACCTTGCTTGTCCCAGTAGTCGTCGTGGAGGTCGAGCCACAGCGCGAACTCGTCGAGCGTCAGCGCGGCCGCGATCCCGTAGGTGCTCGCGCTGACCCGGGAGGGCCACCGCCGGCACTGGCCCACCCCGACGCCGACCTGGTAAGTCCACAGGTACCCGATCCCGAGCAGCCCGAGGATCCCGAACGTCGAGTGGTGGATGTGGGTCCCGCCCTCTGAGATGTTGTGGAACGGCCCGACGCCGGCCTTGATCGCGTGGGTGATCCCGCGCGCGGTGGCGAACGCGGTCGTGAACCCGACCGCGCTCAGGAACGCGCGCTCGCGTTGTGGATTCGAGAAGTGGCGCTCGTACAGGCCCATACAGCCTTGAGACTACCCGGAGCGCAGGCGGGCCATTATCAGCCCCTGGATCTGCCTCGCCTCGGGCACGCGCATCGTCAGCATGAGCTTCGCGTAGAGCACGCACGCGACCGCCGATGCGATCCCGACCGACAGGATCTCCGCCGGCAAGGATTCGCCGAGCAGGTGGTCGAGCAGAACCCAGATGCCCCGGGCGATCGCGGCCATGATCACTGTCCCCACGAGGATCCGCATCGTGATCATCAGCGTCTGCCCGCCCTCGAGGTAGCCGTTGAACCCAATCCGCAGCCGCCACAGCTGGAGGACCGTCATCACGACGTTGGCGGCCGCCGTTCCGATCACGAGGCCGGCGATCCCGAGCGGCTTGTACAGCGCGATGCTGACGATCGCGTCGACGACCATGTTCAGCGCCGCCAGTTTGGTCGGGATCCACGGCCGCTTGAGCGCGAAGAACGTCCGGCTCAGCAGCAGGTTGACGCCGGCGAACGGCAGGCTGAAGGAGAACCAGAACAGCGCCGTCGAGACGAAGTCGGTCGATGTCGAGTGGAACGCGCCGTGCTGGTAGACGAGCCGGGTGATCGGGGTCGCGAGCACGACCATCAGCGCCGCGGAGGGAATCAGCAGCAGGTTGATCTGGCGCATGCCGTTACCGATCGTTCGTCGCATCCCGTTCGCGTCGCGGCCCGCCGCCATGCGGCTGAGCGTCGGGAACAGCACGGTCGCGACCGCGACGCTGAAGATGCCCTGGGGCAGCATGTAGATCCGGAATGCGTCGTTGATCGCGGCCGGTGCCGCGCTCGAGACCAGCGACCCGAAGCCGGCGTTCAGGAAGATGTCGAGGTTGACGATCCCGATGCTGATCGTCACCGGGATGAACAGGATCAGCACCTGCTTCACGCGCGGGTCTCGCCAGTCGCAGACGAACGACACCTTGAACTCGATCCTGCGCAGCGCGATGAACACCATCAGGAACTGCACGACGGTCGCCACCAGCCACGCGATCGCGTACGCGTAGACCTTGTTGTCGCCGTGGAAGCGGGAATGGAGCGCGATCAGCCCGGCCAGGATCACGAGGTTCCACACCGCCGGCGCGATCGCCGGGATCGTGAACTCGTCGTAGGACTGGAGGATGCCGACGAGCAGCCCGGTCAGGCTGAGCAGCAGCACCACCGGGAACAGCACGCGCGACAGTCCCGCCGTCAGGGCGTTCGGGATATGACTACCGGTGAACGCCGGTACGACCAGGCCCGCGACCAGCGTCCACACCACGGTGAGCGCGCCGAGCGCGATCAGGATCACCCAGAACAGCGTCGAGGCGACTCGGAACGCCTCGCGCTTGCGGCCCTTGCTCAGCAGCTCGGTGAACACCGGCACGAACGCCGCCGACAGCGCCGCCTGCGAGAACAGGTTGCTGAACAGGTTCGGAACCTGGGAGGCGAGCGTGAACGCCGACGCAGCCGCGGAGGTCGCGAAGTACGCGGCCTGGACGACCTCGCGGCCGAGACCGGCGATTCGCGACAGCGCGGTGGCGAACGCGAAAATCGCCGTGTTGACGGCGATGCGCCGGCGCGGCGGATTTGTTCCACCGGGTCCCTGGGGAGGTACGCCGGGTCCCTCGGGAGGTCTCGGCGGGACGGGTGGTGTGGGGTGGGTGGGCGGGACCCCATCTTTCGAGGTCCCCGTTTTGGTGTCGATCCGAGCCAGGGCTGGCTATAGTAGGGCGCGCCGCGGCGAGGGCCGCGTGGTAGGCGCCGCCGTCAGGCGCGGCCTCCTCCAGGCCAAGGCGCCGCCGTCAGGCGCCGCCGTGGCGCCGCCGACCTTCTCAAATCTCTCCTGCTTATGGCGAACATCAAGTCACAGAAGAAGCGGATCCTGCGGGCCGAGCGCGAGCGACTCGAGAACCGCCGTTACACGTCGAAGATCAAGACGTACTTCCATCGACTCGAAACGGCCGTGGCCGCCGGTGACGGGACCCAGGCGGACACCGAGCATCGCGAGCTCGTGCAGGCGATCGACAAGGCCGTCAAGCGCGGCGCTCTGCACCGCAACGCCGGCGCGCGCAAGAAGTCACGCGCGTCACGCGTGCGGCGCGCATAACGCGTCGCCGCACGGCGCGGCCAGTTCGGTCCAGGAATGCAACGCGGGTTGCGAGCCCGCGCTCTTTCGACGGATCCGGGTAACTTGTGGAACCCCATGGCAGAGGTCGTCGAGCCGGCAACCACCGGAGCGAATGGCGTCGCCTTCGAGCTCGATCGGTTCGAGATGGCAGATGGAGATCGGTTCGAGGTGAACGGCCGCTGGTTTGGCGTGCGTGGACGCAGGTTCATGCGCCCGAGCCTGACTCTGGTCGACGGCGACGAGCAGCGCCGCCTGCTGGCCGACCTCGAGCACAAGCCGTGGGCGGCCGAGGACGGCCAGCCGTGGGAGGCCACGTTCCCGTTTGTGCAGGACGACGGCGGCTGGGCTGAGGCCGAGCTGAACGTCGCCCCGGACATCACGATCACGCTTCCGCTGCCCGGTGCCAAGCGCCAGCGGGCACGCCGGCGCGGGTCCACGTCGGGCTCCGGCACCACGCGCCCGTCCGGAGCCGGAACCCCCCGCCCATCCGGAGCCGCCGCCGCCCGTCGCGGCGAGTCGGAGGAGCCATCCGCTCCCGCTCCTCCCAGGCGTCCCCGGGCGCCGTCGCCCGAGCTCGTCAACGCTCGCCGCGAGGCGCACCGCCTGCAGCGCGAGCTCGAGCGTCGCGACGCCGAGATCGCCGAGCTGTCGGCCGAGCTCGAGCGGCGCGGCGCCAAGCTCGAGGAGGTGTCGGGCGCGCGCGACGCCGCCCGCGAGGCGCGCGAGAACGCCGCCGGGGAGCACGAGCGGCTGGTCCGTGCGCGCGGCGAGGCGCTGAAACTGCGCGACGAGGCCGCGGCACAGCGAGATGCGGCCTCGAGTGCGCGCGAGGATGCCCTGCGGATGCGCGACGCGGCGATGGCGGCACGCGACGAGGCCCTGGCCGAGCGCCGCGCGGCAATCGACGACCATGGCCAGGTCGCGGCGCGGCTCGACGCGATGGTGAACGCGCGCGACGCGGCTCTATCCGAGCGCGACGAGGCGCTCAAAGCGCGCGACCAGGTCGCCTCCGAGCGCGACGCCCTGCTCGACGATCGCGACGACGCGGTTCGCCTTCGCGACGGCGCCGTGGCCGCGAGCGAGCAGACCGTCGCCGAGCGCGAGGCGCTGACGGCGACGATCGAGCAGATGCGAACCGAACGTGACGAGGCGATCGCCACCCGCGGCGCCGCGATGGTCATGCGCAACGCCGCCAACGCCCCGCCGACGTATCGGCGCGAGTCCAACCGTTTCCTGCATTTCCTGCCGGCACTCGTGGTGATCCTGGCCGCGATCGTCGTCGCCGTCGCGACGCACCTGATCTAAACCGCCACGCGCTAGACGGCGACTCACTAGACGGCGACGCACTAGACGGGGGCGCGCTAGACGGCCACGCGCTGGATCGCGAGCAGCGCCGCGGTGTCCTCGCCGGCGCCCCCGCTTCCGCCACCGCGCGACGCCAGCTCGAGCTCGGCCAGCTCCTCGATCGTGCGCTCCAGGTTGCCGGCGCCGCTCCGGCGGGCATCGGCGATCAACCGGTCGGCGGCGCGCGAGGGCATCCGCAGCCGCCGCTTGACCTGCGCGGCGGATTCGCCGGCGTCGAGCGCGACCGCCACCTCGTGCGCGGTCCGGACGCGCTGGCTCATCCAGTACAGGAGGCCCGGCAATCGCTCCCCCTGACTCCGCAGCATCAGGTACAGGCGCGTGGTGGCGGCGGCGTCTCCGCTCAGAAGCGCGTCGGCGAGCGACCAGGCCTTGTGCTCGGCCGACGGCGCGGTCAGCTCGTCGACCGTCGCGGCGTCGATGCGCGCCCCGGTGCCGGCGTACATCGCGAGCTTCTCGAGCTCGCGAAGCAGCCGCTGCTGGCGATCGCCGACGTGGGCGACGAGCGCGCGGGCGGTGTCGGGCTCGATCTGGAGGCCGAGTTCGCGCGCACGAGCGATGACCCATTTCGGCAGCTCCCAGGGCTTGACGCTCTCCTCGGCGCTGATGTCGCCGCCGGCCTTGCGGACCGCCTCGTGCAGGCGCTTGGGGGCCTTCGAGCGGCTGTCCTCGCGCGCGAAGAACGCGACGGTCGTGTCGTCGGGCATTGATGCGAGCGCGGCGTCGAGCGGGTCGAGCTGTTTGTCGGTCCACCGCTCGGTGCCGTCGGCGATGATGAACCGGCGACCGAGCGCGAAGGTGAGCGCGTTGAGCGCATTCGCAACGGCCTCGGGCGTCGAGGCGTCGCCCTCGAACAACTCGATCCCCTGGGTGCCGCTCTCCCCCTCGCCGAGCGCGCGCAGGCGCCGGCGACGCTCGGCGATCCGGCCGTGATCGTCGCCGTGGATCAGGTAGGCAGGCTTGAACGAGGGCACGCTGTGATCCAGTCTATGTGGCGGTCCGGCCCATCGAGTTGAGCGAGCGGGAGGCGCTTGCTAACGGACGACGACGTTGACCAGCTTGTCCGGCACGACGATCACCTTGGCGACCTCGTGGCCGTCGAGGTGGGCCTTGACGCCGCGGGACTCGAGGCACAGCCGCTCGAGCTCGTCCTTCGGCGCGCCCGTGGGAGCGTGCACCCGGTCGCGGACCTTGCCGTTCACCTGGCAGACGAGCTCGAACGTGTCCGCCTGGAGCATGTCGGGGTCGGCGTCGGGCCACGGCTCCTCCCACACGCGCCGGCCGGTGAGCAGCTCGTAGGCCTCGGACGCCAGGTGCGGAGCGAACGGGAACACCAGCGACGCCGCGGTCGCGGTCGCGAACCGGCGGGCTTGCGGATCGGCGTCGTGATACCGGTAGATCTCGTTGAGCAGCTCGATCACGGCGGATAGCGCGGTGTTGAATGCCCAGCGATCCGCCGTGTCGCGGGTGACCTTGTCGATCGCCCAGTGGGCCTTGCGGACGACCTTCAACGAGTCGCCGTCGGCGCTCGCCGGCTGATCCGCGCCCGTGTCGGGATCGCCGAGCTCGTCGGCCAGCCGCCACAGCCGGGCCAGCAGCCTTCGATACACGCCTTCGAGGCCGGACTCGGACCAGGCTGCATCCTGGTCGGCGGGACCGATGATCAGCACGTAGCACCGCGCCGCGTCTGCCCCGTAGGACTCGATGATCTCGCTCGGGGCGACCACGTTGCCCTTTGAGCTCGACATCTTGTTGCCGTCGGGCCCGAGGATCATCCCCTGCGTGAACAGGGCCTGGAACGGCTCCTGCACGTCGAGCAGCTGCATGTCCGCGAGCGCCTTGACGAAGAAGCGCGAGTACATCAGGTGCAGGATCGCGTGCTCGACGCCACCGATGTACTGGTCGACGGGCATCCAGCTGCGCAGCACGTGACGGTCCCACGCGGCCTCGTCGTTGCGGGCGTCGCAGTAGCGCAGGTAGTACCAGCTCGAGTCGACGAATGTGTCCATCGTGTCGGTCTCGCGCTTCGCGTGGCCGCCGCACTGCGGACAGCGGGTGTTCACCCATTCCTCGGCCGCCGCCAGCGGCGACTGTCCGCGCGGCTGGTAGTCCTCGACCTCGGGCAGCTCGACGGGGAGCTGGTCCTCGGGGACCGGGACCATCCCGCACTTGTCGCAGTACAGGATCGGGATCGGGCAGCCCCAGTAGCGCTGGCGCGAGACGAGCCAGTCGCGCAGCTTGTAGCTGACTGAGAAGTGGCCCACGCCCTCGCGATCGAGCCACTCGACGATCGCCCGCTGGCCCTCGAACGCGTTCATGCCCGAGAACTGCCCCGAGTTGATCAGCTGCTCGTTCGCTGTGTGCGATACGAACGCCTGGCCCTCCTGCATGCCGGCTTCCGTGTCGCCGTCGCCGGCGCCGTCGGCCGGGGCGACGACCTGGCGGATCGGCAGGTCGAAGGCCTTCGCGAAGTCGTAGTCGCGCTGGTCGTGAGCCGGGACGGCCATGATCGCGCCGGTGCCGTACTCCATCAGCACGTAGTCGGAGACGAACATCGGGATCTGCTCGCCGGTGACCGGGTTCGTGACCGTGCGCCCGAGTGACACGCCGGTCTTGGGCTTGTCGACGTCGCCGCGCAACTCGACGGACTCGGTGATCGATTGGTTGACGTAGTCGTGCACTTGCTGTTCGTGCTCGGTCCCCGCCGCCAGCTTGAACACGTCGGGGTGCTCGGGGGCCATCACGAAGAACGTCGCGCCAAACAGCGTGTCGGGCCGCGTCGTGAACACGGGGTAGTCGATCGGGTGGGCGGGATCCAAATCCTCGCAGCGGAACACGACCTCGGCGCCCTCGCTGCGGCCGATCCAGTTGCGCTGCATCGCCTTCACGTGCTCGGGCCAGTCGATCGTGTCGAGGTCGTCGAGCAGGCGGTCGGCGTAGTCGGTGATCCGGAAGAACCACTGCTCGAGCTGGCGAATCTCCACCAGGTGGCCGCAGCGCTCGCACCGTCCATCGATTACCTGCTCATTTGCTAGCACCGTCTGGTCGTGCGGGCACCACTTGACCGCCGCGTTCTTGCGGTACGCCAGGTCGCGCTCGAACAGCTGGAGGAAGATCCACTGCGTCCAGCGGTAGTACGACGGCTCGTGCGTGCCGATCTCCCGGCTCCAGTCAATCGAGATCCCCCAGCGGTGAAACCAGTACCGGTAGGCCGCGATCGACCGGTCGGTAGCGAGGCGCGGGTGCACCCCGGTCTTGATCGCGTTGTTCTCCGCCGGCAGGCCGAACGCGTCATAGCCCATCGGGTGCAGCACACGCCGGCCGATCCGGCGGTGGAAGTGAGCGATCGCGTCCCCGAGCGCGTAGTTCTTCAGGTGCCCGATGTGCGGCTCGCCGCTCGGGTAGGGCAGCATCTCGAGCACGTAGGACTTTTCGCGGCTGTCGGCGCCATGGCCGGTCTCGTCGTTCGAAACCTCCCACGTGCGCTCGCGCGCCCACAGGTCCTGCCATTTGGGCTCGATCAGTTTGGGGTCGTAGCGTCGTTCGGGCACGGTAATCAGGAGGTTACTTGCGACCGTCGGTTCCGGACGTCCCCGCGGGTGGCTCTGTGCAGGCGATTCCAGGTGGTCGCCCTATGCAGGCCACGCGGGCCGCCCTATGCAGGCGGTTCCCGAGCCGCTCTACCATCCGGGCGTGGCTGAGAACACTGGATCCGGCTCGAGCGGACGCGCTCACACCAGCGCGGCGCTCGCCGCTGAACGCGTCGCGACGATCATCGCGGCCGCCGAGGAGACAGCCGAGCGGATGCGCCTCGAGACCGAGGAGCGCGCCAGCGACCGGATCGCGGAGGCCCAGCGCGCGGCCGACAATCGCGTCCAGGCGGCCGAGGACGAGGCCGCCGACGCCATCCGGCTTGCCCAGGCCGAGGCCGCACGGTTGCGAGCGGCCGGGCAGGCGGAGGCGGAGGCGGCAACGACCGCGGCCACGAACGAGGCGCTCGGGATCGTCGCCCGCGCCGAGGAGAGCGCCGCGCAGATCGTGAGCGAGGGCCGTGAGTCGGCCGCGGCTGCACGGGCCGAGGCCGAGAACCGGGCGCGCGGCCTGCTCGAGGACGCCCGCGCCACCGCCGACGGCGTGCGCTCGGAGGGGCTCGAGCTCGTCTCGAACCTCCGCGAGATGAGCAACTCGCTCCGCGCCAACGCCGAGCGCCTTCTGGGCGACGTGCAGCGCACCCACTCCCAGCTCACGGCCCAGATCGCGCGCGTCGAGCGCGCCACCGGGGTCGGGTCGACGTCGGGGTCGGTGTCGGGGTCGGGGTCGGGGTCGGTGTCGGGGTCGTCCGCGGGGCGGCGTGGTCGCGGTCGCGGTGGCGGTGGCGGCGCTGACGCCGACGGGGTCGCCGGCGCGGGCTCTCATGACGGCGGGCGAGATTTCCCGCCGGCCGGCGACGACGGGCTCGACGTGCCGGAGTTCATCCCGCCGGGCTGAGCGCCGGCCGGGCTGACTCGCGGCCACGTGCGCGGCACCTACACCGAGAACGAGGTCGACCTGTTCGCCATCTATTGCGGCGAGCTCGACCGCTGCATTCTGCTGCCCTCGACCGTCGGCGCCGGCAAGACGGAGCTCCGTCTCCGGCTGACCCCGGCGCGCAACGGCCAGCAACTCTGTATTACCCTTGCCGCAGACTTCGATTTCGCCGGGGCTATAGCTCAGTTGGCCAGAGCGCATGGCTGGCAGCCATGAGGTCGTGGGTTCGAGTCCCACTAGCTCCACTTCTTCTCGGTTGCAGCCTCGCCCGTCGAGTTCGGCGGTGCGGGCTGTGATCGCAGACTGGGTCGCTAACCGCGGTCCTGCTTTGCGGCCTCGAGCGCCGCCTGCGGGTCCATCCCGCCGCTCTGGCGCGTCAGCTGAAGTGCGCGATCGGCCAGTTCGGCCGCCTCCGCGCCACCGACGGACTCGTCGCGCAGCGCGAGCGCCAGCAATACCTGACGCAGCAGCTCCGGGCTCTGGAGGTCCGGAGGCGGGCCGGCGGGTGGGAGGCCGCGCACTGTCGCGAGCAGGCTCGCCGCGTTCGCCCCGCCACCGAATAGGCGCCCGGGCTGCTTGTCGGGGATCGTCGCGACGATTGCCCCCGTGGCCGGGTTGACCAGGCTCACCTTGCTCCGCAGGCCGGCACGCTCGAGCGCGAGCCGGTAGCCCGACAACCGCAGGTAGCCGAGCTGCGCGGCGAGCTGCGTGAACGCGGACGCCTCGCGGTCGTCCTTCAGGCGCGGCTGGTGCAGGGAGATCTGGGTTCCGGCGTCCGGCAGGGACGGATCGGGCTCGGGCGCCACGAGCAGGAACGCGTGCGAGCCCAGCCGACCCGCGCCGACGCCGGCCACATCAACGAGCAGCTGATAGCCGCCCAGCCCGAGTGCTCCGACGATCCCCGGCGGGAGCGGATGCTCCGAGAGATGCCCCGTTGCGAAGCTCACGGTCGTGTTCGCCTAGTTGTTCAGCAGACCGCCGATGATGTTGCCAAGCGCGCCTCCGCCCTGCTGCTGTTGCTGGCCGCCGCCACCTCCGGTCTCCTCTCCCGGCGGGTGGAAGTAGGCGCTCTGAAGGCCCACCCGGCCGGGTCCGGTGAAGCGATTGAACACGAGGTTGCCGGCGCCACCGCCCAGGAAACCGGTCTTGAACCCGTAGATCTCCTGCGACATCTGCACTGAATGGTCCCGGAACAGCCAGCCTCCGGGCTCTATGTCGATCGTCTCGCCCGGGTCGAGCGCCTTCTCGAACACGTTGCCGTATCCGTGCACCCAGACTACCCCCTCGTGATCGCCGGCGAAGAACTGGTCGACCCAGAAACCACCGCCGTACAGCATGTTGGCGAAGCCCTGGATCCGGCTGTAGTCGTATTGGACACCGCCGGTGGCGGCCAGGAACTGATGCTCGCGCACGATGATCCCCTGACCGGGCTGGAGATGCAGCGGGACGATGTGACCGGGCGCGTCGCGGCTGAACGCGATCTCACCGGCCGACTGGACCTCGAGCATCAGCAGCGGCATGCCGCCGAACACGCGCCGCTTGAGCCCCTTGCCGAGCGGATGCAGCCCGATCTGGAGCTGCGGGTACTTCCACAGCAGTACGTGGTGCTCGAAGTACACGGGGACCTGCCCGTCGAGCGCCATATGCAAGACCGGGACGAGCTCTCCTTCGAGCCGATAGGTCACTCCGGGCGCTGTCCCCTGCGGGATCTGGGTGGGAAGGATCTGGGGGGCGGACGGCATCTTGCTCTCTCCCTTCGGGGACATGGACCGGCAGCCGCGAGCCGCTGCCCTCGACTTCGCTCACGGAAGGTATCGCGGTTGACCGCCGGCGGGCAAGGCCGCCGCACCGCGCCACGACCGCCGTCGCCCCCTTTGCACGCCGGCGACCGAACCCGGATCGCATTGAGTTTCGCTCGTGCCAGCGGCGATAATCGCAACCGCCATGGCACCGATCTACGTCACCGGCCACCGCAATCCAGACGCGGACTCGATCGCGGCGGCGATCGGCTACGCGGAGCTCAAGGGCCGGCTGGACACGCGCAACCCCTACACGCCGGTGCGCCTCGGCGAATGCAACGCCCAGACCCAGTGGCTGCTCGAGCGCAGCGGCGCACCCCAGCCGCTGTTCCTCCCCCACGTGATGGTGCGCGCCTACGATGTGATGCAGGAGGACTTTCCGATCGCCAACGAGGATGCGCCGATTCGCGAGGCCGGGCTTGCGATGGCGCGGGCGGGTCTCGAGCTGGTGCCCGTCGTCGACGGCAACGGCGCCCTGTCCGGAGTCGTGACCGAGCGCTCGCTGGCGCGCCGCTACATCCGCGAGACGCGCGAGACCTCGACATTGCGGGATGCGCCTACGCAGGTCGGTGCGATCGTCGACGTCCTCAACGGCAAGCTCCTCGCCGGCGAGGACAAGCCGCTGTCGGGGCGCGTGTGGGTACAGGCGATGGACCTGACCCGCAGCGGCGTCTCGGATGGCGACGTGGTCGTGGTAGGCAATCGCACCGACGCCCAGCGCATGGCGATCGAGCGGGGCGCGAAGCTGATCGTGCTGTCCAACGACTCGATGCCCGACGACGAGATCCTCGCGCTGGCCGAGCAGCATGGGACCGCGGTGATCGTCTCGCCGCTCGACAGCTACGTGTCCGGCCGCATGATCACGCTGGCGGCGCCGTGCGGCGCGTTGATGGAGCGCGAGCCGCTGACCGCCACCACCGAGTTCCTGGTCGACGAGATCTCCGAGCAGATCAAGGAGAGCCACTACGGCGCGGCGGTCGTGATCGATCCCCAGCGCCGGCCCGTGGGCCTCGTGACGCGCTCCGCCTTGGTGTCGCCTCCGCGCCGGCGCGTGCTGCTGGTCGACCACGCCGAACAGGCCCAGAGCGTGCCCGGGGTCGAACAGGCCGAGATCGTCGAGATCCTCGACCATCACCATGTCGGCTCGATCGAGACCAGGATCCCGGTCACCGCCACGTTCGACCCGGTCGGATCGACGGCCACGCTGGTGGTCGAGCGCTTCCGTCAGAACGGGATGGAGCCGAGCCCGCCGACCGCGACGATGCTGCTCGGCGCGGTGCTGTCGGACACGATCATCCTCAACTCCGCGACCACCACTGAACGGGACCGACTCGTCGTCGACTACCTCGAGCGCGTGCTCGCGATCGACGCCGCCGACTTCGGGCGCCAGATGTTCGAGGCCACCGCCGACGTGTCCGAGGTCAGCGCCGAGGACATCATCTCCCGCGACGCCAAGCAGTACCACTCGAGCAGCGGGCACAACATCTGCATCGCCCAGATCGAGGTCGTCGGCAAGTCGCTGCTAGACCGCAGCGAGGAACTGATCGCCGCGATGCGCAAGGCGCGCGAGAGCCGGGACCTACAGCTCTACGCGCTGATGGTCACCGACGTGCTGAGCAAGGGCACCGACCTGCTGGTGGCCGGCGACCTTGCCGGCGTCGCCCGCGCCTTCGGCGTGCGCGGGCACGACGGCCAGATCGAGCTGCCGGGCGTCATGAGCAGGAAAAAAGAGGTCGCGCCAGAGTTGCTGGCCGCTTTTTAGCTTGAAGTGATTGAATGCCCGGGCTTTATTGATCCTGAGCTTGCGGGCAGAAGGGGCGAGCTCAAAAATCTGAGGAGAGGAGTGCGTTTGCGCTCTAGACGTTTCACGGCCCGATTGGGCTCCGTAGGAGTAAGCGCGGTGATGCTGTTCTGCGTCGCCGGTACCGCCGCCGCGTCGCCCGATCACTGGATGCTTCCGAACCACTTCGCGCAGGAGCCGAACACGGCTTTCTGCGAGACCAACTTCAAGATCGCCTGCTACCAGCCGTACCAGTTGCAGCAGGCCTACGACATGAACCCGCTCTACAAGGCGGGTCTCAAGGGGCAGGGCAAGACGATCGTGCTGGTCGACTCGTTCGGCTCGCCGACGATTCAGAGCGACCTCGCGACGTTCGACCAGGCGAACAAGCTGCCGCCGCCTCCGTCGTTCCGGATCATCCAGCCCGCCGGAGCTGTGCCGCCGTTCGACACGAACAACTTCGACATGGGCGGGTGGGGCTTCGAGACCTCGCTCGACGTCGAGTACGCCCACTCGATGGCCCCCGGGGCGAACATCCTGCTGGTCGAGACCCCGGTCGACGAGACCCTCGGCGTCCAGGGGTTTCCGCAGATGATCGAGGCTGAGAACTACGTGATCGACCACCACCTCGGCGACGTCATCAGCCAGAGCTTCGGCGCGACCGAGCAGACGTTCCCGAGCAAGTCCTCGATCCTGTCGCTGCGCAGCGCGTACTTCAACGCGCTCGTGCATCGCGTCACGGTGCTGAGCGCATCGGGCGACGGCGGCGCGACGGACGATTCGGCTCTCGACACCTCTGACGGCGCGGTCAACTATTACCCGTTCAAGGTTGACAGTTGGCCGTCGAGTGATCCGCTCGTCACCTCGGTCGGCGGGACCCAGCTGCATCTCGACGCAAACGGCAACCGCACCGCGCCCGACAACGTCTGGAACGACAGCTTCAACCAGTTCGTAGCCGGACCGACGCCGGCCCCGATCGCTGGTGGCGGTGGCGTCTCGACGGTGTTCAGCCGGCCGTTCTTCCAGAATGGCGTCCGGGGGATCGTCGGAAATGCCCGCGGCAACCCCGACGTGTCCATGACCGCCGCGGTCGACGGTGGCGTGGTCATCTACCTCGGCTACACCAGCAACGCTTACGGTCTCGTCCCCGGCTGGTACGTCGTCGGCGGCACCAGCGAGGCCACGCCGGTGTTCTCCGGCATCGTGGCCATCGCCGATCAAGCGGCCCACCGCGACCTCGGCTGGCTCAACCCGACGCTGTATGCGCTCGGGGACGGTCCTCGGTCCGGGATCTCGGACATCACCCTGGGCAACAACTCGGTGGCCGGCGTTGAGGCGCTGCCTCCGGTTGCCGGTCAGCCGTTCTCGGTCACGGGCTTCAACGCCGTGCCCGGATATGACCTGTCCAGCGGCCTCGGCACTGCCGACGGCGCGCGGCTCGTCAGCGAGCTCGCCGGCTTCGGCCAGTTCCACCACAGCCGACACTGAATCTCAGACGTGTGGGGCCGGCCTCCGGGTCGGCCCCGCACGGCTCATAGCGCGTTCAGGACGCAGGCCGCCCGCCGCTGCTATGCCGAGCCGACCCCAACCGCCCGCGCCGGCGCCTCTCCCCACAGCTGCTCGAGGCGGTAGTACTCGCGCGTCTCCGGGGTGAACACGTGGACGACGACGTCGAGGTAGTCCATCAGGATCCAGCGGGCTCCGGGGAGCCCCTCGACCCGCCGGGGCAGCCGGCGATGCGCCGCCTTCAGACCTTCGTGGATCCCGTCGTGGATCGCCTTCGTCTGGCGCTCGGTCCGCCCGGTGCAGATCACGAAGTAGTCCGTGTAGCCGATCATCTCCCGCAGGTCGAGCTGAACGATCTCGAGCGCCTTGCGATCGGCAGCAAGCTCCGCGATCTCGACTGCAAGCTCTTCGGGGGTCATCGTGTTCAGGCTACCCCCCATACAGGCGGTGGTCGTCGATATAGCTCACGACCGCGTCGGGGACGTAGTACCTGATCGGCTGCCGGGCGCGAACTCGCCGGCGCAGGACCGTCGAGGACACGCCGATCGTCGGCATCTGGAAGAACTGGGCTCGCTCGCCGCCGGGAAGGCCGCTCAGCGCCTCATCCACCTCGGCGCGCGAGGTGCCGCGCCGTCCCGCCACGGCTAGCGTTGCCAGCGACAGGACCCGCTCCGGCTCGCGCCACTTCGGCAGGCCGGCGGCGATGTCACCGCCGACGATCAGGAACAGCTCACTTTTCGGCTCTCGAGAATGCAGCAACTCCAGGGTATCGACCGTGAACGACGGGCCCTCTCGCGCGATCTCGACATCCGAGACGTCGAACCGGTCATCGTCGCCGACGGCGACCCGGCACAGCTCGAGCCGGTGCTGGGCGCCCGGCTCGTCATCGACGGGCTTGTGCGGTGGTATCCGTGCAGGGATCAGCGTCACTCGATCGAGTCCGAGCTGAAGGTACGCCTCCTGGGCGCAGATGAGGTGACCAAGATGTGGCGGATTGAACGTTCCGCCCAGAATGCCGATCCGCACCGTGGGTCAGCACTCCCGACCGCTCAGGCTCCCGCCGCGGGGCACAGCCCCGACCCGTTCAGGCCCGAACGTGGCCGGAACCCTCGACGAGGTACTTGAACGAGCACAGCTCGCGGAGTCCGATCGGCCCGCGCGCGTGGAGCTTCTGGGTCGAGTTGCCGATCTCCGCGCCCATACCGAACTCGCCTCCGTCGGTGAACCGGGTCGACGCGTTCACGTACACGCACGCCGCGTCAACGCCGAGCTGGAACGCGCGTGCAGCCTCGGTGTCGCGGGTGACGATCGCCTCGGAGTGACCGGAGCCGTAGCGGTTGATGTGCTCGATCGCCTCACCGGTCGAGTCGACCACCCTGACGGCAAGCGTCAGTGCGTGATACTCGGTCGCCCAGTCCTCCTCCGTCGCGGCCGCGACCGGGACTCCGGCCGCGCAACCATGTGCCCGCTCGTCGACGCGCAGCTCGACCCCGGCGGCCGATAGCGCGTCGAGCGCCGTCGGCAGGAAATCTGGCGCGACCGCCTCGTGCACGAGCAGCGTCTCTGCCGCGTTGCAGACGCCTGGGCGCTGAACCTTCGCGTTGAGCGTGATCGCCAGCGCATCCTCCAGAGAGGCGGTCGCGTCCACGTACACGTGGCAGTTGCCTGATGCCGCATACATGACCGGCACCGTCGCCACGGCCTTCAGAGCCGCCTTCAGACCCTCGCCGCCGCGTGGGATGATCAGGTCGACGACTCCCTCCTGCGTGGCGAGCTGCTGCAGATCCTCGCGGCCGCCCGCGACGAGCCCGATCGCCCCTTCCGGCATTCCGGCGGACAGACCGGCTTCGATCGCCACGGCAGCCAGGACCGCGTTGGAATGCGCGGCCATCGAGGAGCCGCGCAGCACGATCGCGTTGCCGGACTTCAGGCACAGCGCGGCCGCGTCGATCGTGACGTTCGGCCGGGCCTCGTATACGACCGCGATCACGCCGAGCGGCACCCGCACCTTCCGCACGTCAAGCCCGTTGGCGAGCCGGAAGCCCTCGATCACCTCTCCAACGGGATCGGGCAGCGCCACGATGTCCCTGACCTGGCGGGCGATCGCGGCGATCCGGCCGGCGTCGAGCGCGAGCCGGTCCATCAGCGCGTCGGTCAGCCTCGCCTCGCGACCGGCCTCGAGATCGCGGGCGTTGGCCTCGAGGATCTCGGGCGTCCGCTCGATCAGCTCGTCTGCGATCGCCACGAGTGCCGCGTCCTTGACACCGGACGGCAGACTCGCGAGCGTGCGCGCGGCTTGCTTGGCCGCGGCGCACGTATCGGCAACGGATGTGACGGTGGTCGCCATGCCCGCTTAAGGTTACGCGAGCACGAAGTAGTCGCGATGGACCGCCTCGTCGGTGGCCCGCGGCAGGCGCTCGCGTACGTCCGCCGACTTCAGTCCGCGCACGCGGCGCAGCTCGACCGCCGAGTAGTTGCAGATCCCCTTCCCGACCAGCTCGCCGTCGAACGCGACCTCGACCGCGTCGCCGGCGTCGAAGTCGCCTGCGACCTCGACGATCCCGACCGGCAGCAGGCTCGTGCCGCCCTCGCGCAGCGCACGCGCCGCGCCGGCGTCGATCTGCACCCGACCGCGGGCCGGCTTGGCGTACTTGAGCCACAGCTTGAAGCTCGAGTAGCGGCCCGAGCGGGCGGGGAACGCGGTGCCTACCGGTTCGCCGGCGGCCGCCGCCAGCAGCGCACCCGGCTGCAGCCCGCTGGCGATCACCGTGGGGATGCCGGCCGCGGTCGCCATCTCCGCCGCGACGACCTTCGACCGCATCCCGCCGGAGCCGAGCGCCGAGGTCGCGTGGCCGATCGCGAGCCGGTCGAGCTCTTCGAACTCCGTCACCTCGGACACCAGGCGCGCGTCCGGGTCGGTGCGGGGATCGGCGGTGAACAGGCCCTCGGCGTCAGTCAGCAGCAGCAACCGCTCAGCCGCGAGCAGGATCGCGACCTGCGCGGCCAGGAAGTCGTTGTCGCCGAACGAGATCTCGTCGGTCGTGGTGGTGTCGTTTTCGTTGATCACCGGGATCACCCGCCACTCGAGCAGCTTGCGGAGCGTCTGGCGGGCGTTCAGATAGTGCGTGCGCGCGCTCATGTCGAAGAACGTCAGCAGCACCTGCGCGGTCTGCATCCCCCGCTCGCGCAGGAGCCCGTCGTAGACCTGGTACAGCTTGCCCTGCCCGACCGCACTCGCTGCCTGGAGCTCGTCCATCGCGCGCGGGCGCAGCGGCAGCGCCATCACGCCCATGCCGCGCGCGATCGCGCCGCTGGTGACGACCACCGGCTGGCGGCCGGCGCGATGGAGCTCGGCGAGCTCGTCGCAGATCCGGCTGAGCACGTCGGTTCGAACCTCGCCGCGGTCGTCCGCGACGATGCTCGAGCCGAGCTTGACCACTACCGAGCCCATGATGTCGGACAGGTTAGGAGGCCGCCGGCCCCGGCACGTGCCGCCCACGGTTGTTTTCGCTACGAGCCCGGCGCTCCCACGCGGGCCGTGCTGCGTTACCGGCCGCTACGTCATCCGTAGAGCTTGCCCTTGTGCGCCGGACACCACGCATTGGCGGGCACGTGGGCGCACACGTTCGGCATCGGCTGCAGGTGCCTGGGCAGCGAGTGCATCACGACCTTCTTCCGCCGCGGGTATTTGTCGCTGGGCTGGCAACCGAACCCTGGTCCGAGGATCTCGGTGTCGCACGCGGACTCGGCGAGGAACGTCTGGTTGTCGTTGCCGGCAACCTGGCCGCCGCACGTCGGCTTGCTCTGCTGGAGGCCGGCCGGTGAGCTCGTCAGTGTGCCGCTCGTATCGACATTCGACGCGAAGCAGTCCGACGGGCCGCCGATGAGCGTGAGCTCCGCGATGTCGCCGTTGGTCGGGTTGCCGTAGAACCCGTCGTGGGCGAACGTGTTGCCGATCATGGCATCGTCCGAGTCTTCGTAGTAACAGCGGATCGTCACCGGCAGGCCGAACAGCGTGATCGGAGAAGTTCGGCGTGCCGCCGAGGCACGGGATCGCGTTCTTCGGCGGCGTCTCGAAGTCGGGGTATGGGACGAACGCCGCTCCCCACGCGCCGTTGTCGACGAAGCGGTTGTCCATGATCGTGTCGTTGCGTCCACCCGAGATCGTCATGCCGGTCCCCACCGGACCGGCGGCCGCCGCACCTGAGGACGGGACGTCGGGATTGTTGTTGTCATGGACGTAGTTCTTGTAGAACAGCCAGCACGTCGGAGCGCCCGCGACAGGCGGGCTGACGCCGGGCGGGCAGCTCCCGTTCTGCGGCGAGGGCCAGTCGTCGTTGTTCTGAGAGTTGGTGTCGAAGCCCTCTTCGTTGTGGTCGAACTGCGAGTGCTCGACCAGCAACGAGCCGCCGGAGTTAGTGCCCGAGTAGCCGAGCGCGTTGTACTGCGCCCACGCATCGTTGATCGTCTGGTCGCACACGTCCTGGCAGGCGCCGATGTAGTACCCCGAGTCGTTGAAGTTGCTCGCATAAGTGTGGATCCACTCCCCGCCGGTCCAGTTGCTCGAGAAGATTCCGTATGCCGCCGCCGTGTGCTCGCCGTCGTAGAACGTGCTCGTCGCCGTCAGGTACGAGCCCCACATGCCGTGCCCGCCGATCTTGCCGCTGCCGTTGGCGCCGTTCCACCAGATCTGGTTGCCGGCGTCGCCGGCGCCGCCCAAGAAGTTGCAGACGGTCAGGTTCTCGACGTAGACCTTGTTGGCCTTCCAGACCATGATCCCGTTCAACCCCTGCGCCTTGCCCTTGACTTTGGGGCCAACGTTCTGGTCGGCGACGCTCTTGCTGCATGCCGGTCCGCTCTTGGTGCCGTCGACGATCACCGAGTTGCGGTTCATGCCGACGATCCAGATGTCGGGCTTGGTGACCAGCACGCCGGCGGCCTCGTCTGCGCGGCCGCGCGGGTGCCGACTCGAGGTCGTCTTGTAGTCGCCGGGCGCGACCAGGATCCAGTCGCCCGGGCGGGCCGAGTCAACCGCTGCCTGAATCGAGCCGTACCTACCGCGGACACCGTGGTAGGTGCCGACGAGCAGGACCTTGGCGCCGGCCGCGGGCGCGATCAAAAGCGCGCTCGCGAGCAGAACCAGCACTACGACGACACGACGCATTCGGGAGTCTCCTCTCTCGACTGACGATCCGGCGGCGCGGCGATGCTACCTGTTGCGCCACGTCGGAGGCTCGCAGATCAGCATCGGTGGTAGACCCGCGCGAACCTTGGTGCGCGCCGCTACCCCGGATCGAGGTCGAACGCGATCCCCGCGATCTCGACCTCGTCCCCAGCCGCGAACCCCTCGGCCTCGAGCGCGCGGATCACGCCGATCCCGCGCAACCGGCGCTCGAGGTACGCGAGCGCGTCGTCGTTGTCGAGGTCGTAGCGGGCGACCAACCGCTCGATGCCCTTGCCGGTCACGCGGTAGGCGCCGTCGGTGACCTTCACGACCTGATACGCGCGGTCCGCGGCCGGGCGGAACACGCGGTGCTGGGCGAGCACGCCGTCGCCGTCGGACGGACCGCTCGCCACGTCAATCCCGGCGTCAGCGGCCTCCGCGGGCACGAGCCGGGTCAGTTCGCCGGCGAGCTCGGGGAGGCCCAGCCCGGTGGCTGAGGACGTCACGACCACGGGGATGTCCGGACCGAGCCGCGCCGCCCAGTCAGCATGCGCCGCCTCCCGCGCCGCCTCGTCGACCAGGTCCGCCTTGGACAGGGCGAGCACACGCGGCAGCACCGACAGGCGGGGGTTGTGCAGCTCGAGCTCGCGCTCGACCTTGGCGTGGTTGGCGACCGGGTCTGAGCCGTCGAGCGGAGCGAGGTCGAGCACGTGCACGAGCAGCCGCGTGCGCTCGATGTGGGCGAGGAAGTCGTGGCCGAGTCCCGCGCCCGCGCTGGCCCCCTCGATCAGCCCGGGGATGTCCGCGATCACCAGCTGGCGGTCGTCGGTCTGGAGCGTCCCGAGCGCCGGCTCGAGCGTCGTGAACGGGTAGTCGGCCACCTTCGGGTGGGCGCGCGTCAGCCGGGTCAGCAGGGATGACTTGCCGGCGTTGGGCAGACCGACGAGCCCGACGTCCGCGAGCAGCTTCAGCTGCAGCGTGATCCACGTGTCCTCGCCCGCGAGCCCGCGCTCGGCGAACCGTGGCGTCTGATGCGTCGGCCCGGCGAACCGCTTGTTGCCGCGACCGCCCGGGCCGCCCCGCGCCACCAGCGCCCGCTGCCCGGGCCGGACGAGGTCGTGCAGCGTGCCGTCAGCCTCGATCAGCGCCTCCGTCCCGGGGGGAACGAGGATCTCGAGCGTCTCCCCATCCTTGCCGTGACGGAGCGATCCCTCCCCGTGGCCGCCCCGGCCCGCCTTGAAGTGTGACCTGCGCCGGAAGCTCTCGAGGTCGCGCTTGGAGTCGTCGCACACGAGCAGGACATCACCGCCGCGACCGCCGTCGCCCCCGTTCGGCCCGCCTTTGGGCACGTGAGCCTCGCGGCGGAAGCTGAGGCAACCGTTGCCGCCGCCACCGGCCTCGACGTGGATACGCGCTCGATCCTGCATGGGATCATCCTGGCATGTCCGATCCCGTGTTCCTGATCACCGGAGCGTCGACCGGCATCGGCGCCGCCACCGCGCGCCTCGCCGCTGGCGCCGGATACCGGCTGAGCTGGGCGAGCAGATCGCCCACCACCAGCTCAGGCTGCTCCTCGACCTGCGCCCAGAGGTAACGGACTACGCGTCCTGCGATCGCCCGGAGTGCCGCAACGTCGAGCACCTTCAGGTAGTCGGCGTTGGCGAGCGCGTAACGGACCCGGTCTATTGGCGCTCGTGCGGCGAAGTCGAGCAGCGCCTGCTCGACGGTCGTCACCGGCAGCCCCTTGTGCCACACGCGCCGGCAATTACGCCGGCCATGCACATTGACCCCGTGGAGCGACCGGCAGCGCCGCGGAGTGCTCACCTCGATCAGCCATGGCTGTCTGTCGATGACGCCGTGCCACCAGAGCGCGGTGGCGTGGCTGAGCATCGCACGGTGGCCGGCGTAGAGGAGCGCAGCAGCCAGGTCTCCCTCGACGCTCGTGGCGCGGTGACCGATCGAGTAAACGCGCGGATGGAGGCGATGCAGGTAGCCGCCGTCAACCCACTCAGCGGTTGTGGAGTCGGCGACGCCGAGCGCCGCGAGCTGCTCGGCGCTCACCCGCCCCCACCGCCGGCTTGCGACTCCCGCCACCCGAACTTTGGCGCTCAGCTTCGGCATGGGCTAGGTGCACCGCCAAAGTTCCATCGTGAGCCAAAGGATCCGCTCACCCTTGTGACGAAACAAGACGCCGACCCGTGCCAAAACTGCTTCTAGAGTTCAAGAAGTTCCTGCTGCGCGGCAACGTCGTCGACCTCGCGGTGGCGGTTGTGATCGGCACCGCGTTCACGGCCGTGGTCAAGGCGCTCGTCTCCGACATCATCACGCCGATCGTCGCCGCGATCTTCGGCAAGCCGAACTTCGCCACGCTGACCTTCACGATCAACGGCAGCCAGTTCGCCTACGGCGACTTCATCAACAACGTGCTTACGTTCGTGACGATCGCGGCGGCCGTGTTCTTCTTCGTCGTGGCGCCGATTACCGCGCTGATGGCTCGCCGGGCGAAGGAGGATCCGGACACCAAGGAGTGCCCGGAGTGCACGAGCGCGATCCCGCTCAAGGCGCGCCGCTGTCCCCTCTGCACCTCGCAGCTCGTAACCGCTGAGTAGGGGCCGGCTGCGCCGGCGTCCATGGGGCCAGGTGCCCCGTCCGGACGGGGTTGCACGGCCCCACGGATGCCGCGAAGCGGCCCCTGACTACTCGGAGTCGGACGCGGTCAGGATCGAGATCACGCGGCCGCGCCGGCCGCGGGTAAACTCCACCGTCCCCGCCGCCCGCGCGAACAGCGTGTCGTCCTTGCCGATCCCGACGCCGTCGCCCGGCTTGAACTTCGTGCCGCGCTGGCGGACGATGATCTCACCGCCGGTCACGGCCTCGCCGGCGAACACCTTGACGCCGAGACGCTTGGCGTGGGAGTCGCGCCCGTTGCGCGAGGAGCCAAGTCCCTTCTTATGAGCCATCGTTCGCCTCCTCGGCGGCTGGCGGTTCTGTTGCCGGCGCCGGCTTCGCGGCGGCCTCGGAGGCTCGACCCCCAGACGACGACGCGCCGAGCTTCGTGACCTCGATGCGCGTCAGGTCCTGGCGGTGGCCGGTGCGCCGCTTGTAGCCGCGCTTGGGCTTGAACTTGACGATGCGGAGCTTGGGCCCGCGCTCATGAGCGACGATGCGGGCCTCGACCGAGACCCGCGCCAGATCGTCCCCGTCGACCACATCGGAGCCGTCGACGAACAGCAGCGGCTGCAGAGCCACCGACTCGCCGTCGCCGGCGGGCAGGCGCTCGACGAGCAGCGTCATGCCCTGCTCGACGCGGTACTGCTTACCGCCCGTCTTGACTATCGCGTAGGTGCTCATTCGGATGAAGAAGTCGTCGAAGCCGACTCGGCCTTAGCGCCGGAACGGCGTCGTCCGCCTCTGCGGCCACGACGCCGAGCCTTCGATTCTAGTTCATCCCCGGAACCATTCCCGTCGCCGTCCCCATTGGACGAGGACGCCACCGAGACCGGCGCGTCCACGAGCGAGGCGACGGCCGACGTGCGTCCCGCCTCCTCGATCCGCACCATGTGCTTCTCGCCGACGTAGTCGCCGCCGCCGGTGATCGAGATTATGTAACCGTCGACCTTCGCCACCGCGTCTCCGGGGCTGTACATGTGCGGCTCGACGATCTCGACATGCACCTCCTCGCCCTCGCGGAACGGCACCGCCCGCTCGACGACGCGCTTCAAATCGTCCTCGAGCAAGACCGCGAAGTGATCGAGCGGCAGTCCCTCGGAGCCCTCGAAGTGGAACCACTTGCCGGTCTCCTCCTCGATCGTGCGCAGCACGCGCGCTTCGTCGCGGGTGAACTCGGCGCTCACGCGCGGGTTCATCTGGATCAGCAGGGCCTCGTCCTTGGTCTCCTTGGCCAGATCGCGCATCCGTCGCTCGAACTCGATCGCGAGCGTCTCCTCGGACTTGATCACGCCGTCGCCGCCACAGGTCGGGCACGGCCGGGTCATGATCTCGCGCACGCCGTCGGTCACGTTCTGGCGGGTCATCTCGACCAGCCCGAGCGGCGAGATCTCGACCACGAACGTCTTCGTGCGGTCCTCGTCCAGCGCGGCCCGCAGGACCTTCAGGACCGCGTCGCGGTTCCGGGCCCGCGCCATGTCGATGAAGTCGATGACGATGATCCCGCCGATGTCACGCAGCCGCAACTGGCGCACGACCTCATCGGCGGCCTCGAGGTTGGTCTTGGTTATCGTGTCCTCGAGCCGCGCCGCCTTGCCCCGGCCTACGAACGAGCCGGAGTTGACGTCGATCACGGTCAGCGCCTCGGCGTAGTCGATCATCAGGTAGCCGCCGCTGGGCAGATCAACCCGGCGCGACATCGTCGAGTCGAGCACCTGCTCGACCCCGAACGCCTCGAACAGCGGCTGGTCCTCCTCCCACAGCTCGACCTGGTCGACCAGCTCGGGCGCGGTCCGGGAGAAGAACGACACCAGCCGGTGGTGCTGCTTGGGATCGTCGACGATCGCCCGCTCGAACGCCGAGGAGAAGATGTCGCGCACGACGCGCACGGACAGGTCAGCCTCCTGGAACACCAGCGCGGGCGCGGTCGTCTCGGCGACGCGCTTCTGCAGCACCTCGTTCAGCTTGAACAGGTACAGCAGCTCGCGTTCCAAATCCGCCCGCGTGGCGCCCTGGGCCGCGGTGCGAACGATCGCGCCGGCGCCCTTCAGGTCGAGCTTGGCGGCCTCCTTGCGCAGCCGCTCGCGCTCGCCATCGTCCAGGCGGCGCGAAACGCCGACGCCCTCGCCATACGGCGCGTAGACCATGTAGCGGCCGGCGATCGTGAGATCCATCGACAGCCGGGCTCCCTTGGTCTTCAGCGGGTCCTTGACGACCTGGACGACGATCTCCTGCCCGGGCTTGAGCATCTCGGTGATCTGGCGGCTGTCCCGCCCGGAGCCGCGGCCGCGCCGCGGCGCCTCGACGCCCGGGAGCACGATCTCGTCGACGTGCAGGAATCCGTTCTTCTCCAGCCCGATGTCGACGAATGCGGCCTCGAGGCCGCCGAGCACGTTGTCGACTCGTCCCTTGTAGATGTTCCCGACGATCGAGCGCGCTCCGCGGCGCTCGAGGTACAGCTCGGCTACGTGATATCCGGCCGCGGGCTTGGATGTCTTGCGACGCCGGCGGGTCGTGCCGGACTTCGCGGTGCTCTTACGGGCGACCGATCCGGACGCCTCGAGGAGCGCGACCCGGGTCTCGCCCCGGTCGACGCTTACTAATACTTGCTTCTTCAATGCTCATTCAGTCCTTTTATGAAATTTGAGAACGTTCGCGGAGGGAGCGCGAGCTTTGAGAGCTCGATCCTCCGGGCGAACACGTGCCGCGTACCTCTTGAGCGGGGGCAGCGGTCATGACGAAACCAATCCTCGGGTTTTCGTCGCGGCAGTCATGCGTGCCTGCACACATATTGACTGTAGAAGGCCGATCGCAATAAAGGTCACCAGGACAGAGGAGCCGCCGTAGCTGAGCAACGGTAAGGGGACTCCTGTGATCGGCATGATGCCGATCGTCATGCCCGCGTTGATGAACACCTGAAACATCAGCATGGCCAGGATGCCGCCCGCGATCAGCGTCCCGTACAGGTTCTTTGACATCGTCAGGATCCTCAGCGCGCGCCAAATCACCAGCGCGTACAGGGACAGGACGACGGCAGCGCCGACGAAGCCGTACGTCTCGCCGACCACGGCAAAGATGAAATCCGTGCTTGGCGCGGGCAGAAAGTGCAGGTTCACCTGCGACGCGCCTGCGGTGCCCAATCCGGTCTTCCCGCCGGAGCCGATCGCGGTCAACGACTCCGTGATGTTGTATGTCTGGTTGCCGGGATCGTGGGACGGATGCAGGAAGCCTGTCAGGCGCTGCATCTGGTAGGCCTTCAGGAGGTGGTGGCCGGTCGCCGGCGCGACCACGAGCACGAGCACGATCGCCACCACGAACAGCAACGCCAAGCCCGTGAGCTGCTTCCACGAAGTGCCGGCGAAGAACAGGATCGCGAACCCCACCGCGACGTACACGAGCGCGGTGCCGAGGTCCGGCTGCGGGATCACGATGATCGCCGGGATCAGCGCGAGCAGCATGATCCTGGCCGTCGTCCGCCGTTCGTGCAGGCGCCGCGAGCGGTCGACCACAAACGCGGACACCGCCACGATCAGCAACACCTTTCCGAACTCTGAGGACTGCAGCTGGAAGAACGGCAGTGGGATCCAGCGCGCCGCCCCCTGGACGTGTGGCATCCCGAGCACGACCACATTGAGCGCGATCATCACGCCGTACAGGCCGTACTTGTACTCGCGCAGGCGCGAGTAGTCGAAGTGCGCCAGCACCAGCGCGACCACCAATCCGATTCCGAAATAGATGGCTTGGCGCTCGGCGAAGTACATGTGGTTCGCCGGGTCGAGCGATGGGCCCTCGCCCTTCAGCATGATCACCGAGCACGCTGCCAGCCCCAGCGCCGCCAGCAGTAGCAGCGGATCCATCCGCAGCCACGCCCGCGGCCTGGGGGCCGTCGTGACGTCGTCGGCCGGCCGAATCGCTTGGGCGCCCACCGCACTCATAGCGTCTGCGAGTTCCCGGGCGTGTACGCGCCCTTGTTGCCGAAGAACCACTGGGAGAGGATCTGGCGCGCCACCGGCGCCGCGCCGACCGCGCCGAACCCGCCCTGCTCGACGGTGACCACGACGACGATCGGCTTGCTCGTCGCGCTCGCCGGGACGAAGCAGGCGTACCAGGCGTAGTCCTGCTGACCGTTGTACTGCGCCGTGCCGGTCTTGCCGTACACCTGCTCGGGGAAGTTTTCGAATACGTCGGCCGACGTCCCGCCCGGCTGCGAGGCGCCGGCGCGCAGGCCGGCGAGGATCGTGTTGCGGTAGAGCGGGTCGATGTCGACGTGCCGCTTCGGCGCGGGGTTGAACGAACGCAGAACGAACCCGTCCGCGCTCTGCACGTCAAGCCCCAAGTGCGGGGTGACGATCGTCCCGTCGTTGGCCAGCGCCGAGTACGCCACCGCGAGTTGGAGCGGCGTGACCTGCACGTCACCCTGCCCGACCGCCAGGTTCTCGTTGTCGCCCGCCGCCCACGGGCGGTTGGTCCCGTCGGCGAGCCCGCAGCCGCCCGGCGGATGCTTCTGGCTCCGGTGCCAGCCCTTGAGCTTCTTCGGCCCGGTCGTGATCCCGTTGGTGTACTTGAACGGCCCGGTCGCGTTGTCGCACTCGGATTCAAGCTCGTTGCGGCCCGTGCGCCAGGCGGCGTCCGGCAGGGTTCCCGAGCTCTCGTCGGGCAGATCGATCCCGGTCCGCTGCCCGATCCCGTAGTCCCGCGCCCACTTCTGGAGCGGGCCGCCATTGGGGGCGGGCGAGTTGGTCAGCACGCCGAGGTTGTAGAAGAAGTCGTCGGAGGAGACCTTGATCGCGTTCACGAGATCGAGCGAGCCGTCGACCGCCATGCCGGCGTTGTGACGGCACTGGCCGCTGAAGCAGTACTGGCCAGTGTCGTCGAAGATGCTTCCGACGCTCCACGCGCCGCTCTCGAGCGCCGCGGTGGCCGTGATCGGCTTGAACGTGGAGCCGGTCGGGCCGGCGCTCTGGTAGGCGCGGTCGACCTGCGGATCGCCGGAGTTGGGGCCGAACAGCGAGTTGTAGGTCGAGGTCGGGACCGGCTTGGTGAACACGTTCGCGTTGTAGGTGGGCAGCGAGCCCATCGCGTAGACCTGGCCGTTGTCCGGGTTCATGGCCACGAACGCGCCGCCGTTGGCTGGATAGTTCGTGTCGATCGACTGCTGGAGCGCCTGCTGGCCAACGTTCTGGAGCTTCGCGTTGAGCGATAGCTTGAGGTTGTCGCCCGCCGTGGGAGCGGTTTGTGACCGCACGCCGATGAAGTTGCCGAACGCATCGACCTTCACCTTCTCCGCGCCGTCGACCCCGCGGAGGTAGCGGTCGTAGGAGGCCTCCAGGCCGGACTGGCCGACCGAGTCGTTCTCGTTGACGCCCTTGAAGTACGGGTCCTTCGTCTCGGAGCCGGTGATCCGGCTGACGATCCCGAGCATCTGGGAGGCGAGGTCGCCGAACGGGTAGGTCCGCTGGTAGATCTGCTGGACGCTCACCCCAGGGAACGATGACTGGCGCTCGGAGATGTACCAGAGCTGCTGGCTCGAGATGTCGCTGGCGACGGTGGCCTCGCCATAGGAAAGCTGCACGTATCCCTGCACGACGCGGCAGGCGATCTCGGACATGTGGAGCATCCCGTGGCCGTCCACCGGACACTCCTGACGATTGGTAGGCAGCCGCAGCACGCCGGCCAGGCGGTCGTAGAGGAGGGCGTCCGCCCGCGGCGGGTGGGCGAGGTTCTTGTCGGTGATCGGCACCGGGAGGTTGGGCGGGGAGATCTCGACCGCATAGGCACGGCGGCTCGAGGCCAGGATCTGGCCGCTCGAGTCGAGGATCTCTCCCCGCGGCGCCGGAACGTTGACGTCGCGGACGAAGTTTGTGTTGGCGGCGTGCGCGTACTGGTTGGTCGAGAGCACCTGCAGGAACCACAGGCGGAAGAACAGGATCGCGAAGATCGCCAGCGCGAACGTTCCGACGATCGCCACCCGCAGCGCGAGCTGGGGGCTCATCGAGGGGCGATCCTCCTGCTTCACGAAGCGGAGCTGTTTGTCTTCGGGCAGTGGGCTCATCGCGACTGCGGGCGGGGTATCTGACCGCGGCGGGCGGCGCCTTGCTGGAGCGGGCTGAGGCCGCCGGTCGTGTACGCGCGCCGCCGCCGACGCCGCGGATCCTCGGGCAGCACCGGCCGCATGATCCGCCGCACGAGCGCGTACACCGGCAGCGCGAGCAGCGTGTCGACCAGCACCACGATGAAGATCTGCTGCAGCAGCAGCAGACTGACCGGCGCGTCGACGCCGAGCAGAAACTGGATCACGGCCATTCCGAGCCCGGCGAACGTCGCGGCGAGGGCGCCGGCCGCGAGCGGCACGAGCTCGTGCGACGGGTCGCGCAGCTCATGCAGCCGGCCGGCCCAGTAGCCGATCACGATGTACAGGAGCGAGGTCACGCCGAGCGTCTGGACGAGCACGAGGTCAATCAGCAGACCGGTCGCGAACCCGAATATCGCCCCTGTCAGCGAGCCGCACAGCAACCCGACGGACATCACGATCAGTGGCGTCAGATCCGCGCTCACGCCGAAGATCGACACCTGGGAGACGGCCGACTCCTGGATCACGACGCCGAAGAACCCCAGCAGGACCAGGCGGAGAGGGAGCTTGAACTTGTTGCTCACGCTTACGGCACCTGGGCCCGCTCGGTGCCCGGCCGCGGCCGGGTGAGGATCTGGACGACGTCGACGCCGCGCAGGTCCGCCTGCGGCGAGACCTGGATCTCTCCGTTGTTGAGCAGCTGGTTCTCATCGACGGGCAGAACGTTGCCGATCGGGATGTTGGCCGGAAAGTAGGACTCGAGCGAGCCCGACTTGAAGCCGGCGGTGACCACCAGCTGGCCCTGCTGCGGGCCATTCTGGACCTGGCCCGGGTTCGGGGGCTGGAGGTACTGGAGCACGAGCTCGTCCGGGTTGCCGACCGCCGGCACGAGCTCGCCGGTGTCGCCGTTGGTGTCGAGCACTCGCGCGGTCACCGACAGCGTATGGTCGGTGATGAGCGTCACGAACGACGCGGTCGCCGAGACCTCGGTGACCTCGCCGACGAGCGCGCCGTCGCCGATCACGGGATCGTGCAGACTGACGCCGTCGTCGGTGCCCTTGTCGACGCTGATCGTCTGGTACCACAGCGTCGGGTCGCGCAGGATCACCTGCGCGCTCACGGGGTGGTACGAGCTCAGGTCGAGGCTCGTGTCGAGATGGAGCTCGGCGCTCAGCTGCCGATTCAGCAGCGCCGCCCCCTTGGCCTGCGCGTACTCGCTGGTGAGGTGCGCCACCTGCTGGCGCAGCTGCTTGACCTGGGTCTTGGCGTGGAACGTGCTCGAGAACCAGCCGGCGGCTGAGCGGACCGGCGCCAGTACCTTGCTCGCGCCCTGCTCGACCGGCGAGAGCACCTCGACTACGCCCCGCTGCGCGCTGTGCAGCGGGCTGTTCGGCTGCTCGCCGAAGTAGGCCGTCAGCAGGATCAGGGAGACAGCGACGAGCAGTGCGAGAACCGCCCGTCTCCGCCGAACTTGCTTGTCATGCACGGATGTCGTGTCTCCAAGATTTTGCCTGGCGCCACGTCAGCACTGCTCCCAAACTAGTACCGACGGCGCCGGTTGCGTGAATTCTTGCTCGAACGGTGGATCGCTTCGAACTCCTCCAACGACCTCCCCGAGCCAACCGCGACGCACGTCAACGGCGACTCGGCCAGATGCGCGGGCATCTGCGTCTCGTGGCGCAGACGCTCATCGAGCCCCTGTAGCAGCGAGCCACCTCCGGCCAGCATGATGCCACGATCCATGATGTCGGAGGCAAGCTCGGGCGGGGTGCGGTCGAGCGTCTCCTTGACCGCGTCGATGATCTGGGTCACCGGCTCCTCGAGCGCCCCCCGGATTTCCTCACTGGTCAGGACCACGGTCTTGGGCAGGCCCGAGACCATGTCGCGGCCGCGGATCTCCGCCTGTACCTCTTCCCCGAGCGGATACGCGGAGCCGATCTCGAGCTTGACCTCCTCGGCGGTCTGCTGGCCGATCAGCAGTTTGTACTCGCGCTTGACGTAGTTCATGATCGACTCGTCGAGCTCGTCGCCCCCGACCCGGATCGACTGCGAGACGACGATCCCGCCGAGCGAGATCACCGCCACCTCGCTGGTGCCGCCGCCGATGTCCACGACCATCGAACCCGTCGGCTCGCCAACCGGCAGGCCGGCGCCGATCGCCGCCGCCATCGGCTCCTCGATCAGGTACGCCTGTCGGGCGCCGGCGCTCAAGCACGCCTCCTCCACGGCTCGCTTCTCGACGCCAGTAACCCCGGACGGCACGCAGACGACGACCCGTGGGTGCGCCCAGCGATTCTGGTGGACCTTCTGGATGAAGTGCCGGAGCATCTCCTCGGTCACCTCGAAGTCGGCGATCACGCCGTCCTTGAGCGGGCGGATGGCCTGGATCGTGCCCGGGGTCCGCCCCAGCATGCGCTTGGCCTCGATCCCAACCGCGTGGACCTCGCCGGTGCGGGAATCGACCGCGACCACGCTCGGCTCGGACAGCACGATGCCGCGCCCGCGAACATACACGAGCGTGTTTGCTGTGCCGAGATCGACCGCCATGTCGCGACCACCGAAACCGGTTAGGTACGTGAAAAAGCCCATAGCTAAGCGAGGTGGAGGTGAGCAGCGGACGGGGTACTGAGTGCCGGAGGCCACGTCACGCTGCCAGCGCCGTCCGACTCCGATTGTACGGGCTCGCCCCGCCGGAGGAAGGGCGCCGTGATGCGTTTCAGCCGCTCACCGCGGGTTGTAGGGAGTTGCGTCACCCGCTGAGCAGCCACGGCGCCAGTTCCAGCAGCGTCGTCACGGGCAGTCCGACCACGTTCAGGAAGTCGCCTTCGATCCCCGCCACGAGCGCCGCGCCCCGCCCCTGGATCGCGTACGCGCCGGCCCGCTCGCGCCATTCGCCGGTCGCCACGTACCAGTCGATCAGCGCCTCGTCGAGCGCCCGGAACTCCACCACAGTGCTCGCCGCGGCCATCCGCGGGCGGCCGTCCTCGATCAGGCACAGCCCGCTGATGACCGTGTGCCGCCGTCCGGCCAGCGCGCTCAGCATCGTCCGGGCCTCGCTCTCGTCGGCGGGCTTGCCGTACAAACGGGCGCCGAGGCTGACGAGCGTGTCAACCCCGAGGACGAGCGCGTCCGGCGTTCGCGAGGCCACCGCGGACGCCTTCCGGAACGCGTTCTCGAGCGCGATCTCGTGCGGCGGACCGGCCTGCAGCTCCTCCACGTCGGGCACGTCGACCGCGTACTCGACCCCGATCTGGTCCAGGATCGCGCGCCGCTGCGGCGAGCGCGAGGCGAGCACCACGCTGCGGTGGCCTCGACGCGCCGGCACCTGCTCGGACGTCGTCACCGTCGTCCTCACGGGGGCGTTCCGCGGGCCAGTGCTCAGGCGAGGTCGGGGAAGAACAGGCCCACCTCGCGGGCGGCGGATTCCGGCGAGTCCGACCCGTGGACCATGTTCTGACCGACTTCGATTGCAAAGTCGCCGCGAATCGACCCCGTGGTCGCCTTCAGCGGGTCGGTGGCGCCAATCACCTGGCGCGCCGCCAGCACCGCCTGCTCGCCCTCGAGCACCAGCGCGACCAGTGGCCCTGATGTGATGAACGTCACGAGCTCGCCGAAGAACGGCTTTCCCTCGTGCTCGGCGTAGTGCCGCGTCGCCAGGTCCTCGCTCATCGTCATCAGGCTCATCGCTACCGGCCGCAGGCCCTTGCGCTCAAACCGGGCGATGATCTCGCCCGACAGGCCGCGGGCGAAGGCGTCGGGTTTGATCAGAATCAGCGTTCGCTCCATGGATGGATCTCCCTTGACGGGTCGACGTTTCGGGGCGGACAGCGTAGTCGTCAGCTGCCGGAGGGGCCGCGGCGTTCGGCCGGCGCGGGCGTCGGAGCCGGCGCGGCGCCGCGCTCGGCGCGTACGGTTGCGCCGGCGACCGGCTGCTCGGCGCCGGACTCGCGGCGCCGGCGGGTGCGGCGAGGCTGCGGAGCGGCCCCGGCTACCTCGGCTTCGCAGAACGGGCAGATCTTCCACATCGGGTCAAGCGGCTTGCCGCACGCGGTGCACGGGTCCTTCAGCTTGCGCATGCAGTTCGGGCAGCGCAGGAACTCCTTCTCGACCTCGTAATCGCAGTACGGGCACACCTGATAGCCGAGCTCCGCCAGCCGCGCCTCCGCGGCCTGGATCTCGAGCTCGCGCTCGCGCACGTCGTCGAGGAACTCCGGCGGCCTGACGATCATGTAGACGATCGTCCCGACGAACGGGAACAGCGACGCGGCGGTCGCGCACCCGACCAACAACGAATCGGCGATCCGGCGCCGGGCGTCCGCGTACGTCCAGTACACGAGCGCGAGCCAGACGACGACCAGGAACAGGATGATCAGCTCGACAACAGCGCTGATCGTGCCGTTCTTGATGCCAAACACCGTCAGAAAGGGCATTAAGCGTGCGAGTGTAGTGGGCGTTGGCTTTGGAACGTAGCGGCAGGCGCGCGCCGAGTATGTGGATCCTCACACGAATCGCGCCAGGGCAAACAACTTCGGCGGGTCAAAGATATGTCCTGCCGAACAGGTACCCGATTCCGAAAAACACGAGGATCACGACCGCCACGACGAACGCTACGAGCGCGACCATCGCGAGGAACCGCGGCTGCCTCTCGTCCTCGTCCACGGTATCGACCGGCTGATTCACAGCATCGAGGCGCGGCCGGCGCCCGCCGGGCGAAGCAGGTCGGCGACCAGATAGATCGAACCAGTGGCCACGACCAAGCCGCCGGGGCCGGCGATCTCGCGGGCGCGCTCAAGCGCGGCGCGAGGATCGCGAATCACCTCCGACGGCGGCCCGCCGAGCTGACCGGCTAGCGACTTCAGGGTCGGGGGCGGCAGCGCCCGCGGGTTCTGGCTCGCGGTCAGGACGAGCGCGTCGCACATCGGCAGAAGCGTCGCCAGCATCGCCGCGGCGTCCTTGTCGTCGAGCACCGACACGACCGCGACGACGCGGTCGTGGCCGGAGGCCCACGGCTCAGCCAGGGCCTCCGCGAGCGCGGCCATCCCGTCCGGGTTGTGGGCGCCGTCGAGCAGCGTGATCGGATCCTCGTCGATCGCCTGCAGCCGACCCGGCACCAGGATCTCGGCCGCGGCGGCCGCAACCGCATCGGGGTCGAGCTCGCCGAGGTACGCCTGCGCGGCGGCCCGCGCGAGCGCGAAGTTGCGCCGCTGGAACGATCCAAGCGCGATCAGCGGCACGCCCGGATCGGCGCCGGCGTGCACGATCCTCGCGCCGCGCTGGGCCGCGATCCGCTCGGCCAACTCCTCCGCATCGTGGTGCAGGCCGTGGCCGAGCACCAGCGTCGCGCCCGGCTGGACGACGTCGAGCTTCTCGGTCGCGATCGCGGTGATCGTCGGGCCGAGCCACCGGGTGTGCTCGAGGCCGACGCTGGTCAGCACCTGCACGCGCGACGGGATCACGTTCGTGGCGTCATAGCGGCCGCCGAGCCCCGCCTCGATCACCGCCACCTCGACTCCCTGGCGCGCCAGCTCCGAGTACGCCGCCGCCGTCAGCAGCTCGAACTGGGTCACGCGGTCGTCGCCCACCAGCGAGCGGTCGACGAGCTCGGCAGCGTGCGCGGCCCGCTGGATCGCGGCCGCGAACTCGCCGGGGTCGAGGTCGGCGTCGTCGATCCTGATGCGCTCGGCGAACGACACCAGGTGGGGCGACAGGTAGGCGCCCGTGCGCAGGCCGTGCTTGGCGAGGATCGCGGCCGTCATCCGGACCGTTGAGGACTTGCCGTTCGTGCCCACTACATGGATCGATTGGAAGCGGAGCTGCGGGTTGCCCATCGCGGTCATCAGCCGCCGCATGCGGTCCAGCCCAAACCGCATCCCGAACAGCTCGCGGGATAGGACGTAGCGCTCGGCCTCGTCGGCTCTCATGAATCACCGCCCCCCGAGATCGCCCTCAGGGCGATCTCGCAAGCGAATGACGAAATCATTCGCCGAGCTCCTCGCGCAGCTGGATCAGCTTGTCGCGCTCGGCCTGGACCACCTGCTCGGGCGCCTTGGCCACGAACCCCTGGTTGGCCAGCTTGCCCTCGGCGCGGGCAATCTCCGCCTCGAGCTGGGACCGCCGGGCGTCGAGCTTGCGCTGCGCCCCCTCGAGGTCAATGTCATCACTGGCGAGGATCTCGACCGATCCGCCGGGCACGGGCACCGACGCCACCGGCTCTGCGCCCGCACCATCCGCGGTGAACGACAGCTTCGCGAGCCGCGCCAGGTGCTCGCCGGTGTCCTCGTAGCCGTCCGCGGCCAGCCGCGCCGGGACCGTGACCGCCGCCTTGACACCGGCCATGTCACGCCAGCCGCGGAGCGCCTGGATGGCCTCGATCACGCGCGCCACCGTGGCCTCCGCGCGATCGTCCCGCGCCGCCTGGACCGCAAATGATGGCGGCAGTCCTCCGGCGAGCAGTCCCTCGCCACCGGGGATGTAGCGGTAGATCTCCTCGGTCACGAACGGGATCATCGGGTGAGCCATCGCCAGCGTCCGTGTCAGCACGTACAGGAGCGTGGCCTGGAGATCAGACTCGCCGGCGCGCAGGCGCGGCTTGACCAGCTCGAGGTACCAGTCGCACAGCTCGCCGTAGACGAAGTCGTACAGCCCGAGCGCGGCATGGGAGAAGTCGAACCGGTCGATCCGGTCGGCGATGTCCGCCGTGGCCCGTTCCAGGCGCGAGAGGATCCAGCGGTCCTCGACGGCGGCCGGCCTCGGCGCAGCGCGCGCCTCCGGATTCACGCCGAGCAGGATCAGGCGGGCCGCGTTCCATAGCTTGTTCGTGAGCTGGAGACCCTGGGCGAGGCGCTCCTCGCTGAAGGCCACGTCCTGGCTCGAGGACATCGCGTACAGGCCCCAGCGCACCGCATCGGCGCCGTACGGCGGGAAATCGCCGCCGCCCTGAAATACCGGCGGCCGGGGACCGCCGTTGATCAGGTCGATCGGGTCGATGCCCGTGCCGAGCGACTTCGACATCCGCCGCCCGTCGGGTGCCTGGATGATCGAGTGGATGTAGACGTCCTCGAACGGGATCTGCCCGGTGAACTCGATCCCCATCATGATCATCCGCGCGACCCAGAGGAAGATGATGTCGCGCGCCGTGCACAGCGCGTCGGTCGGGTAGAACGCGCGCAGCGACGGCGTCTCCTCGGGCCAGCCGAGCGCTGCGAACGGGAACAGCCCCGAGCTGAACCACGTGTCGAGCACGTCGGGGTCGCGCTCCCAGCCCTCGCCCTCGGGCGCCGTCTCGCCGACGTAGCGCTCCTGGGTGGGTGCGGTTCCTTGGGTCGGCGGGGTCGGCGGGGTCCTATACCAAACAGGGATCTGGTGGCCCCACCACAGCTGGCGCGAGATGCACCACGGGCGGATGTTCTCCATCCAGTTCAGGTACACGCGGGTGTAGTTCTCGGGCCAGAAGCGGACGCGGCCGCTTTTGACGACCTCGATCGCCGGCTTGACCAGCTCGTCCATCCGCATGAACCACTGCAGCGAGATCAGCGGTTCGATCCGCTCGCCCGAGCGCTGTGAGTAGGGGACGTCGTGGACGTAGTCCTCGGTCCGCGCGATCAGGTCCTCGCGGCGCAGCTCGGCCACCACCTCGCGCCGGGCCTGCTCGACGGTCATGCCGACGAACCGCTCGGGCGCCTCGGCCGTGATCCGTCCGTCCTCGCCGATCACGCTGATCTGCTGAAGGCCGTGGCGGCGGCCGATCTCGAAGTCGTTGGGATCGTGGCCCGGAGTGATCTTGAGCGCCCCGGTGCCAAAGTCGGGCTTCACGTAGTCGTCGGCGATGATCTTCAGCTTGCGCCCGACGAGCGGCAGGATCGCCTTCTCGCCGACGAGGCGCCGGTAACGGTCGTCGCTGGGATTGACGGCGATCGCGGTGTCGGCGAGCATCGTCTCCGGGCGGACGGTGGCGACCGTGACCGCGCCCGATCCCTCGGCCAGCGGGTAGTCGATGTAGTAGAGGGTGTCCTCGGCCTCACGCTCCTCGACCTCGAGGTCCGAGATCGCCGACCCGGTGCCCGGATCCCAGTTGACCATGTACCGGTCGCGATAGATGTAGCCCTTGTCGTACAGGGCGACGAACACCTTCAGGACGGCCTGGGCGTAGCGGTCGTCGAGCGTGAACCGCTCATCGTCGTAATCGAGCGAGGCGCCGAGGCGCTTGAGCTGATCGACGATCTCGCCGCCGTACGCGTCCCGCCAGCGCCACACCCGCTCGACGAACGCCTCACGGCCGAGCTGCTCGCGGCTCGTGCCCTCGGCGATCACCGCCCTCTCCACCTGGGTCTGGGTGGCAATACCCGCATGGTCGGTCCCGAGGATCCACTTGGTGCGCGGGGTGGGCGGGGGCTTCATTCTGTTGAGGCGGATCAGGCAATCCTGGATCGAGGTGTTGAGCGCGTGGCCCATATGCAGGACGCCGGTGACGTTCGGCAGCGGGATCGCGACCGAGTAGTTGTCGGCCGGATCGCCCCCGGGCTCGGGATGGAACAGGCCACTGTCGAGCCACACGCGCGCAATTCGCGGCTCGACCTCGGATGGGTCGTAGCGTGTCCTGGCTTCGAGATCGGAGCGGTCAGCCATGCCAACCGCTCAGTCTAGGAAACGAGTCCCGTGCGGACGGGCCACATGGCCTCGCGGCCACGGCCCGCTCAGCGTCCATGCCTCGCTCAAGGGCCTGCCGCGAGGTCATCCGGACGACGCCGGGCGAAGCCCGGCCCCAGCTAGGCGGCTTCCTCTTCCGGCGTCGCGACCGTCACGAGCGTCGGGGAGATCCCCTTGTCGATCGTGTCGCGGGTTACTACACACTTGCGGACGTCCCGTCTGGAGGGGAGCTCGAACTGGACCTCGAGCAGGACTTCCTCGATGATCGACCGCAGGCCGCGGGCGCCCGTCTCGCGCTCGAGCGCCCTGTCGGCGATCGAGTGGAGCGCCTCCTCCGCGAACACCAGCTCGATCCCGTCGAACTGGAAGAACCGCTGGAACTGCTTGACGAGCGCGTTGCGGGGCTCGGTCAGTATCTCCATCAGCTCGTCGCGCGACAGCTGGTGGATCGCTGACATCACCGGCAGGCGCCCGATGAACTCAGGGATCAGGCCATACTGGATCAGGTCCTCGGGCAGGCAGTGCTCGAAGATCTCGCCGGTGTCGCGCTGCTCCTTGGACTGGATCGCGGCGCCGAAGCCCACGCCCTGATGCCCGATCCGGCGCTCGATCACCTTGTCGAGGTTCGCGAACGCCCCGCCGCAGATAAACAGCACGTTGGTCGTGTCGATCGACAGAAACTCCTGGTGGGGGTGCTTGCGCCCGCCCTGGGGGGGCACGGAGGCCGTCGTTCCCTCGAGGATCTTCAGCAGCGCCTGCTGGACGCCCTCGCCGGATACGTCCCGGGTGATCGAGGGGTTGTCGGCCTTGCGGGCGATCTTGTCGACCTCGTCGATGTAGATGATCCCGGTCTCGGCCTTCTTGACGTCGTAGTCGGCGGCCTGGATCAGCTTCAAGAGGATGTTCTCGACGTCCTCGCCCACGTACCCGGCCTCGGTCAGCGCCGTAGCGTCGGCGATCGCGAACGGGACGTTGAGGATCTTCGCAAGCGTCTGGGCGAGGAGCGTCTTGCCGCATCCGGTGGGGCCGAGCAGCAGGATGTTCGACTTCTGCAGCTCGATGTCGTTCTCATCGGACTGCATCATCTGGACGCGCTTGTAGTGGTTGTAGACCGCCACCGACAGGCTGCGCTTGGCCTGCTCCTGCCCGACCACATACTCGTTCAGGACGTCGTAGATCTCCCGCGGCTTGGGGAGATTCTCGATGTCGAAGCTCGGCGGTGCGGTGAGTTCCTCATCGATGATCTCGTTGCAGAGGTCGATGCACTCGTCGCAGATGTACACGCCGGGCCCAGCGATCAGCTTCTTGACCTGCCTCTGGGACTTGCCACAGAAGCTACACAGCAGCTGTTCGTTGGAATCGGTCGGACGTGCCATAAATTGCCCTCTCCCGGGGTCGCCTCGCGCCGCCTTATCCGAGCACTAAGGGTAGCCCCTTAGTGCTGGGAGATGACGCGGTCGATGATTCCGTACTCCTTGGCCTCCTCAGAGCTCATGAAGTAATCACGTTCGGTATCCGACCGAACTTTCTCAAGGCTCTGCCCGGTGTGGTGGGCAATGATCTCATCCAGGCGCCGCCGGACGTCGATGATCTCCTTGGCGTGGATCTCGATATCGGTCGCCTGACCCTGGAACGCGGAGGACACCTGGTGGATCAGGATCTTGGCGTTCGGCAGCGCCATTCGCTTGCCGTGGGCCCCGCCGGCCAGCAAGAGCGCGCCCATCGACATCGCGATCCCGACGCAGATCGTCGACACGTCGGGCTTGATGAACTGCATCGTGTCGTAGATCGCCAGCCCGGCGTAGACCGACCCTCCGGGCGAGTTGACGTAGATCGAGATGTCCTTGTCGGGGTCTTCTGATTCCAGGTGAAGCAGCTGGGCCACGATCAGATTCGCGATCTGGTCATCGACCGGTGTCCCCAGGAAGATGATCCGCTCGTTGAGTAGACGGCTGTATATGTCGAACGCGCGCTCTCCGCGAGACGTCTGTTCGACAACCATCGGTACGAGTGGGCTCATCGTCCTCGCTTCTTTCGCTTCCTCGGCCGGAATCCTGCCGACTCTAGCAACAGGCCAGTACGGGCTGGGCAGGGCGGGCCCGGTCGCGGCTCCGGCTGCCTGCGGTCTTCTACAGGGTCAGCTGCCGGGAGTCCAGAGCTGTCCGGATCTCTGCTCCGCAGGGTGGGCGGGGTCATCCTTCCCAGGGGTCCAGATCTTCTTGCGCGCCTTGGCCTGCTCGACTGTGATCGGCTTGGCCTCCGCGACCAGCATCTCGATCGCCTGACGGGTGGCGACCTCGCGGCGCACGCGGTCGAGCCGCCCAGCCGAGCTCAGCTGCTCGAACAGCTTCTCGGCGGTCGTGCCCTGCCGTTCGGCCGAGGGCTCGAGCGCCTCGCGAACCTGCTCGTCGGTCGGCTCGATCGCCTCGGCGTCGACGATCGCCGCCAGCACCGCCTCGCGACGGAGCGCCGCGGCGGCCTCGGGCTCGGCCTCGTGCGCGAGCGCCTCCTCGTCGCGCCCGGTGATCCGCAGGTAGGCCTCCTTGGAGATGCCCTGGCGCGCGAGCGCGACGAACGTGTCCTCGAGCAGCTCGTGCGCGCGCGAGTGAACCAGCTTCTCGGGCACCTCGATCGCGGCCTCGGCGACCGCAGCCTCGACCACGGCGTCCTCGTACTCGCGCTCGAGCACGCGTTCGTCGACCTTCCGCAGGCGCTCGGCGATGTCCTCACGCAGCTCGGCGAGCGTGTCGAACTCGGTGGCATCGGAGGCGAAGTCGTCGTTCGGGTCGGGGAGGTTCTTGGCCTTGACGTCGTTGACCGTGACCGCGAACTGGGCCTCCTTGCCGGCCAGCTCCGGGGTCGGATAGTCCTCGGGGAACGTGATCGTGACCGTCCGCTCCTCGCCGGCGCTCGCGCCCACGAGCTGGTCCTCGAAGCCCGGCACGAGCCGGCCCGAGCCGATCTCGAGCAGCTGGTCTCGGCCGGCCCCGCCCTCGAACTCCTCCCCGCCAACGCTTCCGACGTAGTCCATCACGACGTGGTCGCCCGTCTCCGCGGGGCGCTCCACGGTGTCGAGCGTCGCCAGCCGGTCGCGCAGCCGGTCGATCTCCTCGTCGATCTGAGCATCGTCGACGTGGGGCTCGCGGCGACCGACCTCGAGGCCCTTGTAGCCGCCGAGCTTGGCGACCGGACGGACGCCGATCTCGATCGAGAACTGGAGCGGCTGCCCTTCGGCGGGAAGCTCGCTCGGAACATCCAGCTCGGGCTCGCCGACCGGCGCGATTCCGGCGCCATCGATCGCGTCCGCGTACCAGCTCCCGAGCGCGCTCCTGACAGCTTCGTCGACCACCGCCTCGCGGCCCAGCCGGCGGATCACCACCGGCGGCGGCACCTTGCCCTTGCGGAACCCGGGCACGCGCATCTGGCGGCCGAGCTCGCGCGCGGCCTGCTGGACCCGTCGCTCGACCTCCTCGGGGGCCACCTCCGCCTGGACGCGCACGCGCGACTCCGGCAGCTCGGTTACGTTGGTCTTGACGCTGTTCGCCATGTTGGTCGTGCGAGACGATAGCTTGCGCTCGTGCTCTCGCGGATGGCGGGTCGATTGGTGACGGGACCGCTGGCCTTCCTGATTGCCGGCGCGATCGACGTCAGCCTGCTGCTAGTGGCCTATCTGCGCTGGCGGGCGGCGACGCGCGGCGCTACTCGGCCATCGTGACCGCGCCCACCGTCGGCACCCCCGCCCTCGTCGTCCCGCGGAGCAGGCCGCGGATCTCGCGCAGGGCCACCGGCAGCGTCGTCATATCGTAGATCCGCGACGCCCTGACGTCGGTCACCATTCCGAGCGACCGTTCAAGCTCCGCGGCGTTGCGCTCGGACCAAGCGTCGATCGCCGCCTCGCCGCCGCCCTGCGCCCCGCCGGCATCAAGCACCTTGCGGGTGAGCTCGCGGTAGAGGTTGAACAGGTCGTCGCGGAGCGCCGCGCGCGCCAGCGCCTGCCAGCGGTTCGCACGCGGCAGCTCAATGATCCGGTCGCGCAGCCAGTTGAGCTCGAGCCGCGAGCCCAGCCGGAAGTACACGCGCAACACGTCCTCCTGGTCGTGCTCGGTGGACGACGCGACCTCGACGATGTCGAACAACGCGAGCATCGACGGCATCCCGGCGGTGCGGCGGGCGAGCGCGGCGGGGACGCCGGCCTGCTCGAGCTCGGCCGCGGTGGCGTCGAACGCCTCTCGGTCGGCGCCCTCGAGCGCGTCGGGAAGCGACGCGGCGAGCAGCTTCGCACCCGGCTCGAACCGCCTGATCGTCTGGGCGATACCGACCTGGTAGGGGTTGGTGCGCACGAGCCAGCGAGTCGCGCGCTCGACCAGGCGGCGGCCTTCGATCAGCATCCGGAGCTGGGTCTGCGCGTCGACCTGGTTGTCGAGCGCCTCGACCGCGGCCCAGAACGAGCGCATATCGAGCACCTCGCGCGCGGTGGCGTACGCCCGCGCGAGGACCGCAGGCGGCGCGCCAGTCTCCTCGCTCAGCCGGAACGAGAACGTCGTGCCGGCGCGGTCGACGAGCTGGTTGGCGACCACGGTGGCGATGATCTCGCGCTTCAGGCGGTGCTTTTGCATCCGGTCGCTGTAGCGGTCCGAGCCGTGTGACTTGGGCCCGGCGCCTGGGCCCAAGGGCTCGGGGAAGTAGCGCTCGAGGTCGTAGACGAGGTACCCGTCCTCGGGCAGGTCGGAGTCGAGCAGCTGCTGGTAGAGGTGGATCTTGCAGTAGGCCATGACCACTGCCAGCTCCGGCGCGACCAACCCCTTGTGCGCGGCCTTGCGCTCGTCGATCGCGTCGTCGGTGGGCAGGAACTCGATCTTCCGGTTCGAGCCCCGCGGTCTGCTCGAGGTTCCGGATCAACCGGGCGTGCACGTCGACCATCAGCGCCGGCCTGTGCGAGCGCAAGGCTCATCGCCTGCGTCTGGGTGTAGCTGGCGTACAGGACCTGCTCGCAGACGGCGTCGGTCATCTCGGCCAGCAGCTCGTTGCGCTGCTTGTCGGTCAGGTCGCCGTCCGCGACCAGCCCGTCGAGCAGGATCTTGATGTTGACCTCGTGGTCTGAGCAGTTGACGCCGGCGGCGTTGTCGATCGCGTCGGTGCTGATCAGTCCGCCTTTGCTCTCCGGGCCGCCGCTGAGCGCGTACTCGATCCGCGCCCGTTGCGTGACCCCGAGGTTGCCGCCTTCGCCCGCGACCTTGCAGCGCAACGCGCTCGCGTCGACCCGGACGGCGTCGTTGGCCTTGTCGCCGACGTCCGCCTGGGACTCGGTCGAGGCCTTGACGTAGGTGCCGATGCCGCCGTTGTAGAGAAGGTCTACCGGCGCCTTCAGGATCGCCCGGATCAGGTCGTTGGGCGGGAGTCGCTCGTCCTCGATTGCGAGCATCTCGCGGACCTGCGGGCTCAGCTTGATCGACTTGGCCGTGCGCGGGTGGACGCCGCCGCCCTCGGAGATCAGCGACTCGTCGTAGTCGCTCCAGGCTGAGCGCGGCAGGTCGAACAGCCGCTTGCGCTCGTCGTAGCTCGTCTCCGGATCCGGGTCGGGATCGAGAAACACGTGCATGTGATTGAACGCCGCCAGCAGCTTGGTGTGGCGCGAGAGCAACATCCCGTTGCCGAACACGTCGCCCGACATGTCCCCGATCCCGACCGCGGTGAAATCCGTGGTCTGGATGTCGGTTCCGAGCGCGCGGAAGTGGCGCTTGATCGACTCCCACGCCCCACGAGCGGTGATCCCCATCTTCTTGTGGTCGTAGCCCTGCGAGCCTCCCGATGCGAACGCGTCGCCGAGCCAGAAACCGTAGTCCGCCGAGACCCCGTTGGCGATGTCGCTGAAGGTCGCCGTGCCCTTGTCTGCGGCGACTACGAGGTACGGATCGTCCCCGTCGTAGCGGATCACCCGGCGGGGCGGGACGACCTCGCCCTCGACGATGTTGTCGGTGATGTCGAGCATCCCCGACAGGAACGCCTTGTAGCAGGCGACGCCTTCGTTCAACAGCGCTTCGCGCCCGCCTTCCGCCGGTGGCCGTTTCACGACGAAACCGCCCTTGGCCCCGACCGGCACGATCAGCGCGTTCTTGACCATCTGCGCCTTCATCAGGCCGAGGACCTCGGTGCGGAAGTCCTCGCGCCGGTCCGACCAGCGGATCCCGCCGCGGGCGACGCGGCCGCCACGCAGATGCACGGCCTCGACGCGCGGCGAGTAGACGAAGATCTCGAACTGCGGTCGCGGCAGCGGGAGCACCGGGATCTGCGACGAGTCGAGCTTGAACGACAGGTACGGGTGGGCCTTCCCGTCGGCGCCGTTCTGGAAGGCGTTGGTGCGGACGATCGCGCGCACGACGCTCAGGAAGCTGCGGAGGATGCGGTCCTCGTCGAGGCTGGGGACGGTGTCGAGCGACGCCTCGATGTCGTTGCCGAGCCGCTCGGAGGCGTCCTGGTCTGAGCCGTCGGGATCGAGCCGGGCGTCGAACAGCCTGACGAGCAGGCGGGCGATGTCCGGGTGGCCGGTCAGCGTCCGCTCGATGTAGGAGTCGGAGAAGCCGATACCCCCCTGGCGCAGGTACTTGGCGATCGCGCGGATGATCGCGACCTGCCGTCCGGTCAGGGTCGCGCCGAGCACGAGGCCGTTCAAGCCGTCGTCCTCGAGCTCGCCCCTCCACACGCCGAGGAAGGCGTCGTGGAGCAGGTCGCGGACGCGTTCTATGTTCTCGGCGTCGGCCTGGAGGCCGAAGTCGTAGATCCACGCCGAGCTCCGATCGTTCGGCGTGATCTCGTAGGGGCGTTCGTCGGCCACCTTCGCGCCGAGATGCTCGAGCGTTGGCAGGACCTCTGACAGGAGCACGCCGTCGGAGCTGAACAGCTTCAGGCGCACGATGCCGTCGGGCGCCTCGAGCGGGCGGTACAGACTCGTGAGCGGTTCGTCGACGGCGATCAGCTCCTCGAGCCGGGCGATGTCCGCGACCGCGGAGCGCGCCACCCAGTCGGACATGTAGCCCGCCGGGAACGCGCGCTCGTAGCGCTTGAACAGCTTGATCCCGTCGTCCTCGCCGTGTTCGTCGATCAGCGCCTCGCGGAGCTCGTCGGCCCAGGCGCGGATCACCTGGGCGAGGCGAGTCTCGATCGTCCCCACGTCGTAGCCGGTGACCGGATTCTCGCCAAGGCGGATGATGTAGTGGACCCGCGCGAGGCGCGACTCGCTCAGCTGGAGCGTCCAGTCGAGCCCCACACCGCCGAGCGCCTCGAGCAGGATCCTGCCGACCCGCTCGCGGTTCTCGGTATTGAAGCGGTCGCGCGGGATGCACACCAGGCACTCCACGAACCGCTCGAGCGGGTCTCGCCACATGAACAGCCGCAGCCGCTGGCGCTCGCCGAGCCCGAGGATCCCGATCGCCAGGGCATACAACTCTTCCGTCTCCATCTGGAACAGCGAGTCGCGCGTGTATGACTCGAGGATCTCGAGCAGCGCCTTGCGGTCGTGGCTTGCCGGCGGGAACCCGGCATGCGCCAGCACCCCCTCGACCTTGCCGCGGATGATCGGGATCGAGCGGGGGCTCGCCTTGTACGCGTTCGTCGTGTACAGCCCGAGGAAGCGGCGCTCGCCGATCACCCGGCCGTCGTCGGAGAACCTCTTGACCCCGATGTAGTCCAGGTACGCCGGCCGGTGAACCGGCGAGGCCGAGTTGGCCTTGGTCAACAGCAGGATCTGCGGATCGCGGCCGATCGCGAGCGCCTTGCCGGTCAGTGTCCTGGGCGCCTTGGTCGGAGTGCCGCGGAGGATCCCGAGGCCCGAGCCGTCGATCGCCTCCAGCCGCCCCTCGTCGCCTTCGTCGACCAGGTCGTACTCGCGGTAGCCGAGGAACGTGAAGTTGTCGTCCGCCAGCCAGTCGAGGAACGCCTTGCTCTCCTCTACGAGGACCGCATCCACGGTCGGCGGCGGCCGGTTGTCGAACTCGTCGATCAGAGCCCGCGCGTGCGCGCGCATCTCCTGCCAGTCCTCGACCGCGGCGCGGACATCGGCCAGCACCCGCTCGATCGTCTGGCGCAGCTGATCGAGCAGCGCCCGGTCGTGTTCGCGGCCGACCTCGACGTGAACGACCGATTCGCGAATCATGTCGTCCGCGGTGGCGTCGTGATCGAGCACCTCGATCATGTGGCCTTCGGCGTCGCGCCTGACCCGGATCACCGGGTGGATGACGAGGTCGATCCCGTAGCCCAGCCGACCCAGCTGCATCGTCACCGAGTCGACGATGAACGGCATGTCGTCGGTGACGATCTCGATCAGCGTGTGCGGCGACTGCCACCCGTGCTGCTCGAAGTCCGGGTTGTAGACCCGCACCTTCGACTCGGCGGGCTTGCGCTGCTGAGCGAGGTTGTAGTGCGCGACCCCGGCCCCGTACAGATCGAGCGGATTGCGGTCCGCGAGGTCCTCGGCCGGGACCCACTGGTAGTACTGGCGGACGAATGACTCGCACGGCGCGACCTGGCCGGAGGGCAGCCGCTCCCGCACGCGTTCGCAGACCGTGTCGATCAACTCGGACTCGAGATCCGCCCCCTTAACCGCCATTTCGAGACCTCCTCAGTTGTGCGCTCCTCAGCTCTCGCCGCGCCCGGCGCAGCCTACTCCGCGCGAGAGGACAGTGCATGGCCTGAGATTCGGCTTGCGATGGGGGCGTACGTCAAGCGTAGTGGGCTCGTTCGTAGGTCCTGCGGCGCCGAGAGTGATCACCGGCGGATGCTGCGCGCGGACGCAGGAGCCGACGTGTGGCAGCGCCGCGCGCGGGTCCGAGGACAAGGCGGCCGGACGACTCAAGCGCGGCCCGGCCCTAGCGAGGCTGGATGCCGAGCGGGCCAGCGCTGGAGGCCGCCAGGTGCCGGTCGAATGCCGGAGGACCTACGGACGGGCCACCGGTTCGGGGGAGCCGAGCGTCATCCGTCCGCGTCATCTACGAACATACGTTCGTAGATGACGAGCGACGGCAACCCCTACGCGCGGTTTCGCCGGGCGCTCGACACCGGCAACGAGACGCTCGTCATCACGGCCGCCCGCGAACTGCCTCGGGTGCGGCTCGACGACGCCCTGCGGATCTGCCTGGTCCTGCGCGGCGGCGACCCCGACCGCTACGAGCGGGCCGCCGTCCGCTGGCTCGGCCGGTTCGCGCTCGAGGCCCGCGAGACGACGATCAACGACCTGCGGCTGGCGGCCAACGCGCTCGACGCGCTGCCCGAGCATCCTGGCGAGGCGATGGAGCTGTTGCAGCGGTTGTGCGTGGCGCGCGGGGTGGCGTAGCTGCGGCGCTCTGCCGGCGGGGGCGCCGGCGCGCGTCCGTTGGACCCAGCCCGCGGTCCGCGCCGGCGGGCTCGCAGCCGGCCCCGCGCCACCGGGCGAGCTCGCAGGCGGTCCCCGCCGGCGCGCGGTCGTACTCCCCCCGGGCCGCCCGGACCCTGCACCGCCTGACAATTCGACTCGACATCCCGGGCCTTGGCATCCCACGCATGCCCCACCTGCACCGTATGTCGAGGCTCGCTCGGACCTCACGAATTGGCAGATCTTGCAGGTCGTCCGGCCGTTCCGGGACGCCGGCCCACCGCCCCACCCGCGCCGCGGGAGCCGCCCGAGACGTGCACAACGCGACACCAGGCGCCGGCGAGCCCAACCTTGCCGACTCATGCACCCACGACGTGCATCAGTCGGCACGGCCGGCGCCGATTGCGCCTGCTGCCGTATTACGCAGGTCCCCGGAGACCTGCGCGTCGCCTCGGCCCCAACCCGCGGCGTCGCGCCCCCACCACCCGCGCACCCGCCGTCCGGGTAGCGTGCGGTACGTGCTCCCCGAGTGGTCCGCCGGCACCGTCACGATCCTCGCCACCGCCGGCGACACGCCGCACGCGATCCCAGTGTCCGCCGCGCTGCGCGCCGGTCCGCGGCGAGCGCTCATCGGACTGGCCGCGACCCGCGGATCGCTCGCGCGGCTCCGCGCCGACCCGCGCGTGTCGCTCACGATCGTGTGCGAGGGCGTCGCGGTGACCGCATACGGACGCGCCCGGGTGCTCGACGACGAGCCGCTCGTCCCCGGCGTGATCGCGGTCGAGATCGACATCGACCGCGTCCAGGATCACGACCGTCCGACGTTCGAGATCCAGTCGGGGACGGTCTGGCGCTGGACCGACCCGGACGCCGAGCGGCGCGACGCCGAGGTGCGCGCGGCGCTCGCCCGCCTCGCCGGCGCTCAGTGGTCGTCCCCGTAAGGCGGCCATTAGTCGGGCAGCAGCGGCACCCACACGCCGGGGTCCTGGCCGACGAGCACGCCGCGGGTGATCGCCTTGGAACCGAACCGGTCCCGCACACGGTCGACGACGGCGTCGAGGTCACGGGCCCGGTTGAACGGCAGCAGCAGCTGAACGGCGCCCCGGTCGTACAGGTTGGTGAGCGCAATCCCGATCAGCGTCAGGCCCTGACGCTCGATCATCGGCATCGACGCCGTGAGCAGTACGTTCGCGCTGTGCAGGATCGTGGGCGTCTGATCAGTCGCCTCGCGCATCGTGTACGAGCGTGTGGCCCGGGAGAAGTCCTCGAACCGCATCCGCAGGACCACGGTCCGGCACACCCTCCCGGCCGCGCGCAGCCGCCTCGTGACCCGGTCGACGAGCGCTACCAGTGCGCCGGCCAGCTCCTGGTGGGATCGGCGCCGCCGGCCGAGCGCCCGCTGCGCACCGATCGACCGGCGCCGGCGCCGGACCTCCACCGGCCGGGGGTCGTAGTTGTGGGCGAGTGCATGGAGGTGGCGCCCCGACGCGCGCCCGAGCATCAACACGAGCTCCTGTTCGGCCAGCAGCGCGACCTGTCCGACCGTCGTGATCCCGCGCGCGCGGAGCTTGACGGCGGTTACCGGGCCTACGCCCCACAGCCGCTCGACCGGGAGCGGATGGAGGAACTCGAGCTCGCGCTCGGGCGCCACCAGCAACAGGCCGTCGGGCTTGGCCACCCCGCTGGCGACCTTCGCCAGGAACTTCGTCCGGGCGACGCCGACGGTGATCGGCAGGCCGACCTCGGCCCGGACCCGCCGGCGCAGCCGGGCCGCGATCTCGACCGGCGATCCGGAGATGTGATCGAGCCCGCGGACGTCGAGGAACGCCTCGTCGATCGACAGCCCCTCCACCACCGGCGCAGTGTCTTCGAACACCTTGAACACCGCCTTGCTGGCTTCGGTGTAGGCGGACATCCGAGGCGAGACGACCACCGCCTCCGGGCACAGCTGGCGTGCCCGACCACCGCCCATCGCCGTGCGGACCCCTCGCGCCTTGGCCTCGTAGCTGGCCGCAAGCACCACGCCGGCGCCGACGATCACCGGGCGGCCGCGCAACCGGGGATCGTCGCGCTGCTCGACCGACGCGTAGAACGAATCGAGGTCCGCGTGCAGGATCGAGGCGGAGGAGGACACGAACACATGTTCGTGTCCCCCTCGGACGGACGATCAGCGGCCCAAGGCGGCGCCCGGCGTGAATGACACGCCGCGCAGCACCTCGCCGAAGCGGCCGGTGCGCACCGTCTGGAACGTCTCGCCGGCCGGCGTCATCGCCCCCAGTCGATCGGTGATCGCGACGAGCTTGTTCGGGTCGGCGCCCTGGTCGCCGCTACCGCTGACGGTCGAGGTGATCCCCCAGATCGTTGCGGTGCCGTTGCGGTTGACGCGGCCGGTTACGTTCCGCAGGCCGTCAGTCGCCGGCGACCACGGCAGGCCGGTGACCGAGTTAGACCCGGTCGGATAGCCCCGCACGGTGTACGGCTGCCCGAGGTTCAGCCCGGATTGGAGCGTGTAGGCGAGCTGCCACGCGCCCCGACCTTGTCCGCCTTGTCGCCGAGCTGCGTGACGTTGAAGCTGCCGACCGGCGTCGGCGCTCCGGGCGTCTGGAACCAGTCGGGCTCCCACGGGCGCGACAGGACCTGCGTGCCGGCGCCGAGGATGACGCCGTTCGGCTGCGGGTTCGAGCCGTTGCCGGCGTTGCCCGCGGTGTAGATCACATTCGCCGCGTTGTTCAGGATCGCAGCGCGGCCGTTGTTGCCGCTGTAGGCGTTGGTCAGCGTGAACGAATCGAACCGGCCGTCGCGCCCCAGGTCCGCGACCTCGCGGTAGTAGGCGCTCGTAACCGGGTTGGTCGGGTCGATCACGCCGGGAGTGTTCGAATTCGACACGTCGACTGCCGCCACCGGCGCCTGGTAGCCCATGAACGTGATGTCCTGGCCATCGGTCGAGAGGTTCAGCGCGAGCTCCGACTTCGACGAGAAGCTCGTCACGATGTCACGGGCGGGCACCGCGATCCGGTTGAACATCTGGCCCCACGGGGTCAGCTCGTCGAGGAATATCGGGGAGGTGACGCCGAAGCTGCCGTCGACCTGGTCGTTGTTGAACACGTACGGGTAGGCGCCGTCGGCGATCGCCGGCGTGCACGCGCTACCCGCGCAACCGGGGGAAGCTCGGTGACGCCCGGCGTGATGTCCGCCGGCGCATATTCGCTCGTGCTCAGCAGCAGATTGCCCGGTATCAGCTCCGGTCCGCGGGAGCCGTGGTGCGACCAGTCCGCTTGAGCGGGCGCTGCCGCGACGCACATCGCGAGCGCACACCCGGCGCCCGCGAGCAGTCGATGCGCGCGCCTGCGTGCGTGCCGCGCCCGATGCGGTGTATTCGACATGAAGACTCCTCCTTGCTGTTATCGGCCTAGCGCGCCCCGGCGGCGCGGCGGCACCCTAGCCGCGCGCCAACGACCATCTGTGACCATCCCGCTATCGGTTCGATGACAGCTCTCTTACTTTCGGGAGATCGAGACAACGGCTAGGACGTCAACCCACCCGACCCGCAATGAACTGCTCGACCGGCGGGCGCTCAACCGGGCCACGCTCGCCCGGCAGCTGCTGCTCGAGCGCGCCGGCTTGGCGGCGATGGCGGCGATCGAGCAGCTCGCCGGCATGCAGGCACAGGCGCCCCACGCCCCCTACGTCGGCCTGTGGACCCGTCTGAGCGGCTTCCGGGCGGAGGAGCTGTCCGAGCTGATCGCCACGCGGCAAGCGGTGCGCGCACCGCTGATGCGCGCGACCCTGCATCTCGTCAGCGCCGCCGATTGCCGCGCGTTCCGGCCCGTCGTGCGGCCCGTCCTCGAGCGCGGCTTCGCTGGAGCCCCGTTCGATATCGCGGGCGTCGAGAGCGATGCGCTGCTCGCCGCCGGCCGGGAGCTGATCGAGCGTGCCCCGCGGACCCGCGTCGAGCTCGGGGCGTTACTGGCCGAGCGCTGGCCCGCGAAGGACCCGGCGTCGTTGGCCCAGGCGATCACCTATCTCGTGCCCGCCGTCCAGGTCCCGCCGCGCGGCATCTGGGGCGAGAGCGGGCAGGCCCGCTGGACCAGCGCCGAGGCGTGGCTCGGCCGCGAGCTCGACCCGCACCCCTCGCGCGAGCGCCTCGTGAACCGCTACCTCGCGGCGTTCGGACCAGCGTCGGTCAGAGACATGCAGGCCTGGTCGGGCCTGACGCGACTCGGCGAGGTCGTAGAGCGCCTGCGCACCGAGCTGCTCACGTTCCGCGGCGAGGACGGCGTCGAGCTGTTCGATCTCCCCGACGCGCCCCGGCCCGGCCCCGACAGGCCCGCGCCACCGCGCTTCCTGCCCGAGTACGACAACCTTTTGCTCTCCCACGCCGACCGCACGCGCTTCATCACAGGCGGCCAGCGCGTGCCGATCCGGCCCGGAATGGGTTCGCGGCACGGCACGCTGCTCGTCGACGGCCTGTTCCGCGCCACGTGGCGGATCACGCTGCAGCGCGACGCCGCGATCCTCGACGTCGAACCGTTCGCGCAGCTCTCCGAGCGCGACGCGATCGTCGAGGAGGGCGAGCGTCTGCTGGCGTTCGCGACGGGCGGCGCAGCCCGTCACGACATCCGCATCGCATCGGTCTAGAGGCTGGCCGATCCTCCCGATCTAATCGCATACGCGCGCGCGAGCGACGGCCAGCGCGATCCGTTGATTTCGGCGTCACCCAAACGCGAGCGAGGGACTAGAACTGGGGGATCAGGACGTGGCTAGTCGACCAGGCGAGGGACACAGGAACTATCGCGACCTCCGCGAGCAGACCAAGCGCAAGGAGCAGCGGCGCGAGGAGAACCTCAAGCGAATCGTCGAGCTGTATCGGGCACGTTACCTGCACTCGTTCCAGAGCCAGACAATCGCGGGCGGCGCCGGCGACATCGGCATAGCTGCCTGAATCCGGAAGCGGTCCTTAGCGGCCGAAAGCCCGGCAGTCGCGGGTGCTATGTCAGCTCGTTGCGCAGCTGCTGGGCTTCCCTGAGGGTTTGGAGCTTCTTGAGCGACTGGTGCTCGATTTGACGGATGCGTTCACGCGTGACATTGAACGTGCGTCCGATCTCGTCGAGCGTCCGCGGATGCGCGCCGCCGAGGCCGTACCTCAGCTCGAGCACGCGACGCTCGCGGTAGCCGAGCGCCTCGAGCGCATCGCGCACAGCCTCTCCGGTCAGGATTTCCACGGCCCGGTCGTACGGTGACTCGGCTTGCTCGTCGGCGAGCAGCTGACCAAACTCGAGGTGGTCCTCCTCACCGACCGGCTTCTCGAGTGAGATCGGCGCCTGTGCGGCGCGCTTGATCGACTCGACCTCCTGTGGCTTGAGGCCAGTGACCTCGGCGATCTCGTCGGCCGTCGGCACGCGGCCGAGACCGGTAGTCAGCTTACGCTCCGCCCGCCCGATGTGGTTGAGCTTCTCCACGATGTGCACCGGGATGCGGACGGTCCTCGCCTTGTCCGCGAGCGCGCGGGCGATTGCCTGTCGGATCCACCAGGTCGCGTAGGTCGAGAATTTGAACCCTCTGCGATAGTCGAATTTCTCCGCCGCGCGCACGAGGCCAAGCGTCCCTTCCTGGATCAAGTCCAAAAACGGCAGACCCTGGTTGCGATATCTCTTGGCGATAGAGACGACCAGCCGCAGGTTCGACTCGACCAGCCTCCGCTTGGCTTCCACGTCACCGCGCCAGATGCGCTTGGCGAGGTCGACCTCCTGCTGAGCAGTCAGGAGCCGCACCTTGCCGATGTCCCTGAGAAACAGCTGCAAGCCGTCGGTAGTCCCTTCCGGCTCTCGATCTGCTCGTGACTTGCGACGGCCGCGTTTGTCCGGCGCGCGCTCGACCGTCTGGCTCTCCAACGTCGCCGGGTCGATTTCCTCCACCAGCTCGATCTCACGGCCCTCGAACAGGCCGAGCAATTCCTCGGCGTCGGTTTCCTCGAGGTCAAGCTCAGCCGTAGCGGTGGCGATCTCGGAATATGTGAGCACACCCAGCTTTAGCCCGCGGGCGATCAGGCTTTTTACCTCGTCGAGCTCCTCGAGTTCCGCTGCTGACACTTTGTCGCCCTTCGCGCTAGGCGCGGACCCGTTCGTTCGGGGCCGCGGTGGCTGCGTCGTCTGCCGCCGAGTCCTGGCGCGACCCACGGACCGGTTGGGCGCGCGTTGCCGCTGCACCGTGTCGTTCCCTGCGCGGCATCACGTTGGAGCCTTCCGTCCCGTTGTCGGCTTCACGCGGTCAGAATGCCCGCGCCGTCGATCACATCAGACCAATCCGGCCGAACCCGGGTGGCGATGACGCCTATCGACCTACAGCACTGGCCCCGCAGCGAAAACACCATTGACCCACGCCCTCGCCTCGTGGCGCGACTGGCGCCGTTGGTGGCATGCAGTGCGCGGTCTGAGAATCGCGGCCGCAGGGCCAGCACGTAGCAGCAATGTACTCCTCTCGCACCGGTCTATGTGAACGAGGCAGCAAGACTTCTTCGCAACGACGCGGGCTACTCCTCGAGAACTCGGAGCGCGACCACGTGCTCCGGATTTACCGCTATGCGCTCGCCGCTGTCGACCTCAACCAGCCAGGCGAACTGCATGATCGACCCCCGAGCGGCGTCGAGGATCATCCGCTCAACGTCGCGGGCGGCTCCCTCGACGCGGTACGCGCGTCCACCAACGATGGTTATCTCTGTTGTAGGTGGCACGTACCGTGGGCTGGTGCCCGCGACGACGAGTGGGTCAAGGTGCGTCGCTCCGGCCGGAGTGGCTCTCGCGGGCAGGCCGATGTCTAACCGGGCTGCACGCTGACGTTGACGGCCTTCGGACCCTTGGGCCCTTGTTCGGCCTCATAGGAAACCTTGGCGCCCTCGTTCAGCGAGCGGTAGCCGTTGGCTCCGGCGATGGCGCTGTGATGTACGAACAGGTCCTTCGACTGATCGTCGGGCGTGATGAAGCCAAAGCCCTTGTCGTCGCTGAACCACTTGACGGTTCCGGTAGCCATCGTTTCCTCCGGCGTTGGTCGTGCTGCGGACGCGGAGATTGCCGTGAGCAAAGGCTACGAGCGCTGGCACTGCGGAGCCGGGCACGAGCCCGGCCTGACGTCGGCACTGTAACACCCCCGCGGTGGGGCAGAGCTCGCGCCCAGCCCGGACCGGCGTCGTGTTAATTGCCTGCATCTGGATCGCATGAGTCCGTGGTGCTGCTACCGTGGTCTCAGAGGGCGACTTATGTCGCCTGCGAGGTTTTCTCGCCGACGCGGCGAATCTCGTCTTGATGCAGATCGCGCCGGCGAAGGAGGAACGGATGCCCAGCAGCGGTCGTGATCAGCTCGGCGGAACCGAGCTGCAGGCGGGTTCTTCGCCTACGACTGCCAACGCCGGCTCCTGGACAGCTTCGCGTCGCTCGCACGGCAATGGCGAGGTTGCCAAATGAAGTCAGCGCGAGAGAAATCCGAGGAGAAGCGCCAGGCCAAGCTCGAGGAGATCCGCGAGCAGGTCGACAGCGGAACGCTCGTTATTCGTCCCATGACGCCGGAAGAGCGCCAGCAGTATCCGCCTCGTCCGGTCGTGCGCAGACGGTTTGATCGACGATGAAGATCGGCGAGCGCGAGCGGCTGGTCACTCGACTCCGGCAGATCCGCCAGAGTGGCAGGACCAGCGACGCGCAGCCGGCGAGCGATGCCGGGGATCCGGATCGCGCCCAGGTCGCCGTGCTGGAACGGCGCATCGCTCACCTTGAGCAGCTACTAGAGGGACTTCAGGACTCCGTGCATCGGGAGTCTGAGCGACAGGGCAAGCGGCTCGCCGACCTCGAGGCTCGGATCGAGCCGGGAGCGCTCGTAGAAGCCATGAGCAAGGACGCTCGCGAGCGCGGGCTGTAGGGCGCTTGACCGCGTTCTTTATCCCAGGGGTGTCGGACGATCCGCTTCGGCTCGAGGAAATTTACGGCGAGATGCGGACCCAGATCGAACGCGACCTGGGACGTCGACCGAGTGGCCGCCGAATTCTCACACTGTGGAGTCGCCGCGGAAGGGTTGACTGCATCGCCGAGGTCGGCCGTGCGGACCCCGTGCTCGGCGGCACCGTGATGGCGATCTTCGACATGGGACCTCACCGGCCGTTCGTCGTCTGGCGGCAGCCCGACGATCGGATGCGAGAGGGAGTCCGCGAAGTGCTGGCGTGCAACGCCTACGCCGTGTCGGAGTTCGACCAATGAGCTTGAGCGGGGAGATCGAGCTGTGCAGAGCCGACGTACGTGACTGCCACGATCAGGTTGCACTACTGCGCGCCAAGCTGTACCGGTGGGGTTTCGGGTCCAACGCTCAACTTCAGGAGCTCGAACGCGAACTCGAGCACGCGCAAGAGCGGCTTCGCGACGCGACGGCGCAACACTCGGCGGGAGGACCTGCCGGTCCGCGCGCCGTCCGCTTGTAGCTCAAGTTCGCGCCCTCGAGCAGTGACTGTGAGTTGAAGCCGTTGCCTGGATTGCACTGTAACCGTGGTGTACCCGGCTCGGCAACCGAATCCGCGCACTCAAACGCCGGAACGCGCGGGTCGGGACCTGATAGCCTGAAGTTTGCTCGGTGAGCCCGGCTCTTCTCGCTTTCGGGGCAGCGTTTTAACTCAGAGGGGCAGAGAGGCCGTCGGCGATGGCTAACGTGACGAAGAAGGCTCGCACTGATACGTGCGCACGTGTCTGGCCAGTGACGCGGCTTGCCCTGCCTGGCAAGAAGGAGGCCTAATGAGCGGCGCTCGCCAATCAACACGGGTGTCGTGCTCTTTCCCGTGCTTCCTGTCTGACAGAACGGCGACTCGATCTCTCAGGCTTCTACCGAAAGGGGTCTGTCATGACTCACGTTGGCTGTCCTAGCTGCCGGTTGCGGTTTACTGCGGCCACGGCGTCGTACCTTGTTGCCTGTCCGGAGTGCGGTCGGCCGCCGCAACTCATAGCCGGCGCAGAGGGCGTCGTCGGGTTTAGGCTGTTCGTCCCGCAGGACGTGCCCGGAGAGATGCCTGAGGCCGTCGCGGTCTCGATGCCAACCCCAGATCCGGGCGCAGGAAAGCCGTGACCGACTTACACCTGCGCATCCTCCGGATGGTCGCCAAACAGCGACAACGGGACCTGGACGACCACGACGTCGCTGACCAGGCCAGCGGCCCCGCGTCCACCGGCCACAGGCGCGATCTTGAAAAGGCGGCCGGGCGGACCAAAGACAACGTCGCGACGGCCCAAGCGCGACGGCGCTACACACGGCCTGGCCCCGCCCTGTGAGCCCGAGCGCCCGCTCGGGGTAGCGGTCACCCACGATCGTGGGCAAGAACCGCAATAGCTGTTCCTTAGCGGTGCCGCGATTACGGACCAACACCGCGGTGGCTAGCGGGGCCGGGGCGCGGTCCGTAGGCGGGCGTCGTCGATGCGCACGACGTCCCAGGCGAGCCCTAGCAACTCGAGCACGCGAATGATCGCGGCCGATGGGTCGACTTGCCAGCGGCGTAGGCCGTGGCGGTAGGACGTCGGAAATGCATGGTGGTTGTTGTGCCAGGCCTCGCCCCAGGTGGGGATCGCCAGCCACGCCAGGTTCCGGGATAGATCGCCGGTCTCGTAATCGCGGCGGCCGAAGAAGTGGCAGAGCGAGTTGATGCTGAAGGTCGCATGATGGAGCAGGAAGATCCTTGCGGCGCCGCCCCAGAGCAGCGCGGTTAGGCCGCCGATCACCGACCCGGTCAGCGCCACTCCCAGCCCAAACGAGAACGCCAGTCCCGCGATCACCCAAACCACGAATGTGCGATCGACGAACCGGATCATCGGATCCGCCAGCAGATCCTTGGCGTAGCGGCGCTCGTCGGCGACCTCCATGTCCGTAAACACCCAGCCGATGTGCGCGTGCAGAAGACCGCGCATGGCGCCGCGCCAGCCGGAGCCATGACCGACGTGCGGGCTGTGGGGGTCTCCCTCGACGTCGGAGAACTGATGGTGCTTGCGGTGCGTCGCCACCCAATCGATGACCGGCCCCTCCGCGGCCGCCGAGCCGAGCGCAGCAAACGCAGCGCGCAGCAGCCGACTGGTCTTGAAGCTGCGATGCGTCAGCAGCCGGTGAAAGCCGACGGTGACACCCGTCCCGATCACGCAATAGCTGACCGCAAGGACGAGGAGGTCCTTCCAGTCGAGCAGGTTGCCGCTCCAGCCGAACCACATCCCGATCGCCAGCATGATCGGCGGAACGGCCGTGACCACACCGCTGGCGACTCGATCGATGAGTGGCATCGATACGGGGCGAACCGCGGATGCCGTTCCAGCCGGAGTAAGGGATGTCATCGTGCCCCCTTGTTGGAGACCGCCCGGTTCCTGACCTTCTCGCGCTCACATGTCGCGCCCGAAGTCTCAAGGGGCGGCCGGCACATGACGTGAGGAAAACAGCCATGACCGGTGGAATCGTGAAATGGTTCAGCGATCAGACGGGCTACGGGTTCACCACTGCCGATGAGAATGGTGAGCATCTATTTATGCACCTGACGCTACTTACCGGCGCCGGTCAGGGTCAGAGTTCGCTAGCCCGGGTCTGTCACACGTCCCCGGGGAGGTGTCAAGCGGGAGGTCGCACCAAACGCCCGTCGCGCCCACGCTGTTGCGCACAACCCCCCAAGCCGAGCACAGCGTCTCGACGATCGCCAGCCCATACCCGCCGGAGGCCTCGTGATCCGGTCGCCGGACGAGGGGTTCGAGGCAGGACCCCGGGTCGGTGACGGTGATTCGCAGCCGGTCCGGGAGCGACGTGCACTCGACGGTCAGGGTCTGGTCAGGGCCGACGTTCGCGTGCAGCACGCTGTTGGTGACCAGTTCGCTGACGATCAGCGCAAGGTCTGCCGCGCCGCTCTGCGCGAGTTGTCCGCCGAGTCCAGACAGCACCGACCTCCGCGCACGGACGGGCGCGCCGCTGCCGCCGTGAAGCCGTAGCGAGATCGACGGTTGAGGATCCGGCGGATCGGTCCGCCGGCCCTTGCTCAAACCGGCCCCGGACGCGCTCAGCACATCCACAGGCTGCTCTGCTCCATTGCAGGCGGCCTGCTTAGCTCGCGTCGTGTTCGCAGATGCGGGATGATGCATGAACGGCCCCGGTCCAAGGGAAAGACGTCTTCGAAACGGACCGGAGAGGACGGCCGCCGTGCTACCGCCGAGCTCGTTCCGCGCAACTGCGTACAACCCAGATCGGCAGTTTGGGCCACCGCTGCGGATCGTACTCAGATGATACCCCCCGGACCGGGGTGCGCAACCAAAGATCCGCTCCTCGGGCAGGTTGCCCGCGGCACAGCGCCGGCCACTTCCAGGATTCGGCGCGGTCGAAGTCATCGACCCGGAGTGAGCGGTCCGTTCCGCCGGCCGGGCGAGCAAACCGAAGGCCGCGGGCGTCACTCATCGGCGCGCGAGGCCGGTCGGCGTCCGGCGGTCTGGCCGAATTGGTTCGCGTGGGAGAGGATGATGTGGCGATGGGCGAAGTCAACCCAGAGGAATCACTCGAGATCAGTCACGGCGTGTTCAAGCGACTCGGCGATTGCACCGGCTCGGAGATCGAGTCGGCAATCGGTTTGATTGCCCAAAGGCGGATCGACCGCGCCTGGATCGCGGAGCAGGCGGCGGGACGCGATCGGGGCGAGCTGACTATCGCCCGGCGCTTCTTCGCTCACGCGACAGACGCCGAGCGGGATCTCATCGCCTACTGGCAGATGGTCAAGCTCGTCGAGGAAGCACACCTGCGCTACACGACAGGGAACGATGCTTGACGGCCGCCGAGCTCAGCGGAGCCGCATCGAAGGCAGCAGCGCAGTAGGGCTGCTAGCCAATCGAGCCTTCCATCTGAAGCTCGATCAGACGGTTCATCTCGACCGCGTACTCCATCGGCAGCTGCTTGATGATCGGCTCGACGAAGCCGTTGACGATCAGTTTCGAGGCGTCGTCCTCGCGGATTCCGTGCGACATGAGGTAGAAGAGCTGCTCGTCGCCGACCTTCGAGACCGTCGCCTCATGACCGACGTTGACGTCGTCCTCGCTGATCCGGATCGTGGGGTAGGTGTCTGAGCGCGAGCGCTCATCGAGGAGCAACGCGTCGCAGACGACCTTGGACCTGGAGCCGTGGGCGCCCTTGGCGATCTCGAGCAGGCCACGGTAGGACCCGCGGCCGCCGTCCTTGCAGATCGACTTCGCAAAGATGTTCGACGTCGTGTTGGGGGCGGCATGGACGATCTTGGCGCCCGCGTCCTGGTGCTGGCCGGCGCCCGCGAACGCAATCGAGAGGACCTCGCCATGGGCTCTCTCTCCGAGCAGATAAATGCTCGGGTATTTCATCGTCAGCTTGGACCCGAGGTTGCAATCAACCCACTCGACCGTGGCATCGGCGTACGCCACCGCGCGCTTGGTGACCAGGTTGTAGACGTTGGTCGACCAGTTCTGCACGGTGGTGTAACGGATCCGTGCGCCGGGCTTGGCGATCAGCTCGACGACCGCTGAGTGAAGTGAGTCGGAGCTGTAGGTGGGAGCGGTGCAACCCTCGACGTAGTGAACGTAAGAGCCCGGCTCGGCGATGATCAGCGTCCGCTCGAACTGCCCCATGTTCTCGGTGTTGATCCGGAAGTACGCCTGTAGCGGCATCTCGACATGGACGCCCTCAGGCACGTACACGAATGACCCGCCGGACCACACCGCGGAGTTCAGCGCCGCGAGCTTGTTGTCGTTGGGCGGGATGACGGTTGCGAAGTACTGACGCAAGATGTCCTCGTGCTCGCGCAGCGCCGTGTCCATGTCCGTGAAGATCACGCCCTGCTTCTCGAGGTCCTCGTTAATCTGGTGGTAGACGACCTCTGACTCATACTGCGCGCCGACGCCCGCGAGGAACTTTCGCTCCGCCTCGGGAATGCCCAAACGATCAAAAGTCCGCTTGACGTCCTCAGGCACGTCGTCCCACGACCGACTGGGCGTCTCGGAGGCTCGCACGAAGTAGCGAATGTCGTCGTAATCGAGCTCTGCCAGCATCGGAGAGCCCCAAGTGGGCTGCTTGCGGGCCAGGAAGTGTTCGAGCGCCTTGAGTCTGAACTCGCGCATCCATTGTGGCTCGGACTTGAACTCAGAGATCTTCTCGACGATCTCTCGGTTCAGCCCCTTAGGTGCCTTGTAGAGGTAATGCTCAGCGTCGTGGAACCCGTAACGCTCCTCGTAATCGGCATTGATACCCGCAAGCTGCTCGTTCTCGACTGGGACAGTTGCTTCGGGAGTCGCTATTACTGCACCGCTGCGCACGAGTTAGCCTTCGTCTGTCGGCGTCACGGCCGGCGGCGAGTAGGCGTCCACCATGTACTTGTCACCGCGCAGGGCTGCTAGCAGCCTTGCGAGCGGGGTACGACGAGCCGTCGGCGGCATGGTGCTGGCCGGTCGCAGGTCACCTCGGAGAGGTGAGGCCACCGGCTCGTCGTGAACGACTGACGGCTCAGGAAGGATTCCTGGAGCCGGCGATGTCTGGGATTCCGTGGGAATCGTGGATGCCATGTCGGCGACCTTTCGAACTGGCCGAACCAAAATCCGGCGCTGGGCGTAGGGGGTGGCTTTACCGTCGCTGGGGACGAGACCGTCCGTGAGGCTCGCCGTTCGGTGTACGGTCGGCCGGCGGTGCTCTGCGTAGGAGAACTTGACGCGCTTGCCTAGTTCGGCACATCGACCTAGCTGCCGTTCTCCGCATGGCGGTCCAGCCGCGCCGAGCCGGCGCCGTCGCGCACCACGCGGGCGGCGTCCTCTGCGTGCTCGTATAACGCGAAGCTCGGGGATCGCCCGAGGCTGTTGCCGTCGCGATCCATGAGCGTCCAGTGATAATCGCCGCCGTTGTCCTCAACGATGAGGAACTCCATCGAGGTCAGCGTGGTCCCGCGGTTGGCACGAGCCTTCTTTGTTGCGGTGGCCATGGCCGAACCGCCTCTCTGCCCTTCTGGCCGGAAACGTCGCCCGGAAAGCGAGAAGAGCCAGGGCTCACTGAGCGCAACCCGGAGGTTACCACATTTCCGACCTGGCCACTCGGAATAATTCGGTGAGCTCGCGAACCCGTGGGGCACGCTCCGCAACCGGAAGGCTTCTCGGCGGGGCGCGCGCTCGCGTTGTGAGGCGAGAGCGGGTCGGGGTCTGGGCTGCGCATTGGACGAACCGCTCGCAAGGCGCATACTGGTGCTGTGCACAACACTCCGGATCGTCGGGATCCGGCCGCTAGTGGCACCCCGACGGGTGAGACCGGCCGGCCGCGTGTGGACTCGGATGACGCGAGCATCGAGCAGTTACGGTGCGACCTAGCTGGGCAAAAGCGTCGCTCAGACGAACGAGACCGTGTCTCCCTCGAGCGCGAATCGCTTGCCGACTCGCGTGAGCGCGTTGCCGACGAACGCGACCGGCGTGCCGACGACCGCGAGCGGCGTGCCGACGAGCGGGACGAGCGATTCTACGAGCAGTGCGATCATCTTGCAGGCCCTGAGCTGAGGCGTAGCCACGAGGCGCTCAGGCGAATGCGGGACGCACTCGATCGCTCCGGAGCGCAGATCGACCGCCTCGAGGCTGACGTCGGTCGCGACGACGATGGTGCGAAGCGAGAGCAAGCCGAGATCGACCGGGAAGTCGCCGCCAGCCAAAGCCAAAGCGATCAGGCCCCGCAGGAGCCTAGCCCAGGACCCGCCCCGCGCGCCAATCGCGGCGCAAGTGGTACAGCGGGTTAGCACGACGGGCCGATTGCTGCGCGAGCGGACTCCAGTCGGACACCTAGACCTCCCTGCTATTCGCTGAGCAGCTGCGAGCGGTCCATCGGCCTGCCGCCGGTGTGCGGATGGGCGAAGACGAGATCCTCGTCGGCCCGGTGGCTCGAGTGCTGGAACAGCAGCTCGAGCTCGCGGGCGACGTCGTCGGCCAGCGGGATGCTCCGCGATGACCGCTTGGACTTCGGCGTCCCGAACCTCCCCCGCACGAAGTTGCGGTGCACGCGCACGCGGTGCGCGGTCCAGTCGACGTCTATCCAGCGCAATGCCAGCAGCTCGGCCTGCCGCATCCCGGTCATCGCCGCCGTGAGGTACAGGACTCGATCGACCCTGGCGAGGGGGTCATCCGGCCCCGTCTCGTCGGGGATCGAGGCCGTGCAGGTAGATCGCGGTCGACTCGGCGATCCCCAGCTCCGCTGCGATTCGCTTCCACGGCAGCTTCTCGCCGTCGGGCAGGCGCCGCACGCGCCTCGCCCGCTCGGTCGCCCCGCTTTCCGGCGGCTGCGCGGGCCTCGAGTCACGACCAGCGCAGCGTCGAGCTCAGCCTGGTCGAGGGAGCGGATGTCCTGGTCCTCGTCAGCGACCTCGGGCTTCTCCACCGACCTGCACGGATTGGCGATGACCCAGCCCTCGCGCACCGCGAAGTCGAAGATGCTGTGCAGCAAGCCGAGGTAGTTGCGGGTGCTCTTGATCGACTGGTCGTTATCGAGGCACACGGCCACGAACTCCTCGATGTCTCAGAGAAGGCGGGTCCTCCGCGGGCGTCGCCCCTTTATACGCCCACGCCGGCTGCCGGCGCGAGTTCGCGCCTCCGTTCTGATCAGACCGCCCACGCGCACCGCGAATTGACGATCTGCTGCCGGCCCAGCGCCGCCGCGACGTCATGCCCGGCCCACCGCGAAACGGCCAAGCGACTCCGATGCCCGCCGGGGCTCGGCCAGATCGGGAAGAGCGCGGCCGCGACTCGGGCGGCCGACCAACTCCCGAACCCAGCGTCACAACGCTCGCCGACGGACAATCACCTCCGTCAAGTCGCTCGAGCGCCTCTCCCCCACGCCGCCGCGCATGCGTGCGCGACCCAGTCATAGGACGACGGCCACCGGCGGTAGCGGACCTGCCAGGCCCTCATCGCCGCTCGCGGGGACAGGGTCGATGTGAACGTTAGCGTCGGCAGCACGGGGCGCGTACGTTCGGCGGGGCACCTCGCGGCCGTCGACGTGCTCAAGCTTGTGCCCAGCTTGAGCGGCCCGCCGCTGATCGCGCGTATTACACCGTGTCGTTATTGCGACGCCGATGGACGACATTGATTTGTGTGAATGGCGCCAGTCGTAGATACTTTAGGGCGCGTGCTGCGCCTAGCGCTGCCGCAGTCCGAAAATATAGAAGAGGAGGGCAGAGTGACTGTTGGGGATCACGATCGGCCATTCGCCGGTGCATTATCTGCCGCGCGCGCTGTCCCGTGCCCCGCCCTGTTACCAGCTTGTTCCGGCCGAGCTCCGCATGGAACGTGTGTGTGTCCCAGGAGTCTGTGAGAGCTGGCATTCCACAGAAGCTGCGCACCGGGGTGTGGCTGCAGACACTAACGAAAGGTCGTCAGAGCTAATGAAGGTTCCTCGATTTACTGCGCGGTGGCTAGGTGTCGGGGCCGGTTTAGCCGCGGTTGTCGCGGTTGCCGTGCTGGTTGCGTCGGCCGGCGTCGGAGCGCGAACGGCACGAGCCGCCTCACCGACGACATCGTGCGCTTCCGGTACGGACGTAACGATCAACAGCGGACCGATCTGCGGTCTAAGCGTAAACGGCACCAACGAGTGGTTCGGCGTCCCGTATGCCGCGCCTCCCGTGGGCGCGTTGCGCTGGGAGCCGCCTCAGCCCCCCACACCGTGGGGGCCCACGACCCTCCAAGCGACCCAATTCGGCAGCGAGTGCACGCAGTCGTTCGGTACCACAACGCTGTCTGGTAGTGAGAATTGCCTGTTCGTGAATGTGTGGGCTCCGGCGGGCGGGTCGACCGGCCTTCCGGTGCTGGTTCACATTCACGGCGGTGGATTCGTGCTCGGGAGCGGGAACGGCGACAACAGCTTGCTGTCCTCGACCGGGCACGAGGTCGTCGTGTCCTTCAATTACCGCCTGGGGATCTTCGGATTCCTGGCCGACAAGGCTCTCGGAGCGAATTCGGGCGACTACGGGCTGCAGGACCAACAGGCGGCGCTCCGCTGGGTGCAGAGCAACATCACGCAGTTCGGTGGCGATCCTTCGAACGTAACGATTTACGGCGAGTCGGCCGGCGGGTCGAGCGTCTGCGACGCGATCGCATCGCCGACCGCTAAGGGACTGTTCGAGCGTGGGATCAGCGTCAGCGGTGAGTACAACACGTTGCTTGGCTCGCCCAATTCGCTGGAGCAGCAGGACTGCAAGTCGCAGATCCCGACCAAGGCCCAGGCGTTCGCTGCCGGCAAGAACTTCGCGGCGGCCGTGGGCTGCGGGTCGGGCACGGCGACCGAGGTGGTCTCGTGCCTGCAGAACGTGTCGGCGACCACCGCTCAGAAGGTTGCCGGCGGAGGCGTTGTAGGCGGGTTTTTCCCCGTCGGCTACCAGGATGGAGGCCAGGGGACGGTCGGCCCGACGATCAACGGGACGACGCTCACGATGACGTTGCGACAAGCGCTCGCATCGGGGCACGTCAACAAAGTTCACGTGATCGCGGGTACAGACAGAGACGAGGATCTCGTGGGCACGGCTACGACGGCAGCCCAGTACACCTCACTGGTCGACACCCAGTACGGGTCGTTCGCCTCGCAGGTCCTCGCGAAGTATCCGCTGAGCCACTTCGATAACCCCGGTGTGGCGTGGCGGACGGTGGCGGCCGACTCGGACACGGTGTGCCCGTCATTGGAGACCGCCCAAGACCTCGCGTCGCGCATGCCGACCCGCGAGTACGAGATCGACGACAGCGACATCCCGCCGTATGCGGCCGCCGGGTCCGGGGTCGTCGCGGCGGGGGCGTCTCACGTCGGAGCTTGGTTCCTGACGCCGGTGACGCCGGCTCTGGATGCGAACCAGCAGGTCCTTCAGGACAACGAGCTCGCGTTCGTGACGGCGTTCGCCCGGAACGGCAACCCGAACACGAACGGCGTACCGGTGTGGCCGAAGCTGAACAACACCGGCGACGTGATGTCGCTCCAGCCCGCAGGCGACAGCGAGCTGGTCACCACAGCCGAGATGGCCGTGCAGCACAACTGCGCCTTCTGGGATCGGGTGGCCCAGCAAGCGCCGTAATCGAGGCACGAGTTGGCGCGGGGCAACCCCGCGCCAACTCCTCGACTCGAACAGAGATGAGCCTGCGGACACGTGGGTTTCAGGATCACAGGGCCCATCACTACATCTCGACGTCGCGATGCATGAGCAGGAGCTCTGGGATTCGGTCGCGGGGCTCGTGCCCATCCCGCATTCGCTTCCGACGCCGAACCCGATGACATATTAGATGCGGCCGCGATGCGCCGCTGGGCGCCGTCAAGTCGGTCCTCCTCGTGCATCAGGCCTGGGTGCAGCTGCGTCTCGGGACTGAGCTTCAGTCCCGCAGGCGGCGCGAAGTAGGCGTCGGCGTCGCGTCGATCGGCACCGGCATGTGGATGAAGTCGACGCTGCGCATTCGCGCTCAGCAGTCTGCTGGGAGGCCTGCTCGGAGTGCTGATCGCCGGGCACTGCGGATCGGGCACGATCACGCTTGGCAATCCCTAACTGTTCGAAGGCCTCGCCGCGGTCATCGTCGGAGGCACCGCCTTCGGCGCCCGCGGCAACTACTGGAATACCGTCCTCGACGTGCTCGTGCTCACCGTGCCGAGCACAGTCCTCGTCGGTAAGGGCTGCGGCAACGCCGACCAACAATCATCTTCGGTCTCCTCATCCTCGCGGTGGAGGCTACGGCCGCGAGCCCCGGATGTGGGACCGCATCTGACTAGGTTGCTGTTCTCGGCCTTACGAGGACCACAGCCGCGCGTGGCCGCGGGCGGGTAGCGCGGTGAGCGTTGCGGACGCATGAGGTACGCGCAGGCGGCCGCCCACAACTCGTTTGTCTAACCATCCCAACCCCCGCCTGTCCGCGTTGGGGTTTCGGGGAGATCTCACTGAATGCCCGCAGAGTCTCGCCAGTCCGCCTCAACAACCAACGGCACGCGAGCAGCGGGGTGGGTCCGGCGAGAAACCGTGTCTCTTCAGGAGGATCCGGGCACGAGGAACTCGAACATCTGGCGCCGACGGTTGCAGTCGTAGTAGCGCGGCCGTGCTCCTGGCGGCGGTGGCCCTACCGGCCCGCTGCAGCTGAATCGCGGAGATGTGAATAGCGGGCCTGCTGGGGTCGCCTCGTAGCGGCTGGCGCGCACCGCGGCAGCAGCGCGAAGGCACGAGATTCCGATCACGCGCAGGTTCGTGACGTTCAACCAACCTCGCCCCTGTCCCGCGGACACTCAGGTGCCCGCGGCGGCAGGGGTGGTACGTCACCTGCTGCGCCTGTGCTGGATCCGATGCCGTTACAGCGGGAGCGATGAGATTGATCTTGACCACGCGGCCGAGCTTGTCGAGGCTGCCTGGGACACGCTGGGTCAGTCCGAAGTCGCTGACCCCTTGACCGGAAACCCAGATGCTTTGCGTCCAGCGCCCACGCGGCGGCTTCGCGCCAGCGGGATAGCTGCAGCGCGTGCAGATGAAGGGGCCTTTGAGCACGATCAAGTATGCCCGCGGATCGGCTGCGGCGGGCGAGATCGCCCCTGGCTCCAGCCACTCCTCGGCGGTGTGCTTCGTGGTCGCGACTACGAGCGCCGTCTTCACGCGGGTCATTCAGCCCGCTCGCCGTGCTGTTGGCGAGCGCAACGAGTTGCGCCAACGGCAACGTAGCCCGCGTCTTCCCGGGCGTGGTGGACGCCGACGCGATCGCGATCACGACGCTGGTGCTCGCCGACGTCAACGCGATCACGATCAGCCACCGAACAGACAAAAGACGGCGCACCTTCCGTTCCTTACCCGAGAGTTGGTTTCCACTACTACGATCGGGGGTCGAATGCGTCACGCCACGCTCGTGGCTTGTGGTAGCCGAACAACCCTTACTTGCCGGCGAGACGCCGGTGATGACGACATCGATTCAAGCCTCCGGCGCAAACAGGATCGACGATCGAAGCACTTCCCGGCCCCGCGGGCGCGGTCCGGCTGGAGGATCGCCGAGCGCGACAGATTTGGCCGCGACGCGGCGCCGCCGTTCGCGTCTCGCTCGGGAACCGTTCCTCGCGAAGCGCCCACGGGCTCCTCGCGCGTAGCCAGAAGGTCGTACCGCGCGAACCAGGGCGGGACGCCGTTGTTTTGGCGGCGGGCGGTCGGGGTGGCGCTGCGCGCCTATAGTCGAAGGACCAGGAACCAATGCCAGGCATGACCGCCGCTACAACCACCCCCCTGCAGAGCAAGTTCGGACCGATCGTCGCTGACGAGGCCGGAACGATCACCGTTCAGGAGGCGAGCGACGTCCTCTGCTGCTCGCGCTTTCGGATCTGCGAGCTGCTGACCCCGAGCGCAGGGCGTGTACTGGTAACCGACGTGCTGGCGCTCAAATCCTTCGTGCCGCCCAGCGCGCTTGAACCAGCCCCAGCTGCCAAGCTCGTCCGCTAAATAAGCGCGCCGATGACGCCGGCGGAGCCGGTGGCGCCCGTACCTTGTCGAGGGTGGGCTCGAACAAGAAGGCCCACGAGCCTGAACAACTCAACTGACGACCCGCAGAAGGCCCGCCTGGGACGACGGGCAGCCTGGGATCTTATGGGCGCCGCGATGGCGCTACGAGCGCAAAGGGGCGGCTGTCTGCCGCGGTTCGGCCAAGTCTCTCCCCGTCATCATCGGCCGCGCGCGTCACGATCGGCCACGGGGACGCGAAATAGGTGAGACGCCAGCGGGCCGGTCGTTCACCAACCGCAGCCACCAACGCAGGACTGCCGCCCGCGTCGGCCGGCCTTCGCTCCTAACTCCGTGGAAGTTGATTTGGCCAAGGGGGGCGTGTCACGTTCTAACGCCCAATGGGCCGGGACGCTGGTTTCGTGGGCCGCTCGATGCGATCGGCTGTCGTCGCGCTGGGTGTTTCGCTGCTCGCATTCGCGTGCTCGATGATGGTTACGGTCGGGCCGCTCGCGACGCCGCACGCGAGCGCGACAACGACGACGATCACCTTCCGCTGTGACGGGATCTTCGGCAACATCGGCGTCCCGCTTGTTCTGGGTCGTGCCCCAGCGCGTCTCCAGCGCCACTTTCCACCTCTCCGGTGCCCAGGGCGGCCGCGGAGAGGAGGCCGGCGGCCGCGGCGGCGAGGTCAGCGACACGCTCGCGGTCACGCCGGGCGAGCTGCTCGAGATAAACGTCGGCGGAATGCCCAAGGAGCCGTGTTCGACAGTTCCGGCGGATACGATGCCGGCGGCGGCAAAGGCCCCTGCGCAGGACGGCGGCGGGGGGCGGCGGTGCCTCGGACATCCGAAGGGCTCCGTTCAAGCTCAGCGACCGGCTGCTGGTCGCCGGCGGCGGCGGTGGTGGTGGCGGCGGCTGTTACTGCGAGGTCGGCGTCTGCGGCGCGGGCGGTGCCGGCGGTGGCCAGACCGGTGCGGCCGGGGGCTTGGACGTGTGCGACACGGTCTTTTTCGAGAACGTCTACAGCGACATCATCGGCGCGCCGATCGGCACTGAGAACGTCTCCGCTCGCGGCGTCAGCCAGCGAAGCGGCGGGGCCGGCGCGTCGTGCCGCTCAGGCTATGCGTCCGCGCCGGTTCAGATTCCCTGACCGTGTCGCCGGTCCGGGATCCGTCCGGTTACTAGGCGCAGACCGCGTGCCGCGGGCCGCCCGCGCAGAGGATTCATCCGCGAGCAGTTGAAACTGACCCCGGGGCCCCCGCGAGTCACGACCGCGGCGCCCTCCTCCGGCCAAACTCCTCACGGACCGTTACAGGACCGCCCCGGGACACCAGACAAGGCCTCGCAGCCGTGGCTCACGTTGACTCCTACCTCCAAAGCTTGGGCAGAAAGGGTTCGCCTGATCCTCCCGCCATCGGAGCGCACTTGCAGGCGTCTCAGTGAGGATGTAGCGTCACGGGCGACTTTACGCAACCGGAGACTAATCAACACAAGATACGCGCGATGGCGATCAGAACAGAGAGCCGCATCACAATCGGCAGCCGCATCCCTGAGGTATGGGCGTATGTCTGTGACGTCGGACGCTGGCCGGAGTGGGCGCCAACGGTTCTCGAGTGTCGGATTCGCGGAGGGGCTGCGCTTCAGCCCGGCTCGCGGGTGGAGCAGCGGGCGAAGGGGATATTCGGGTCGAGTCGGACCCGGGCGCAGCACGTGACCGCGGTCGAGGCGCCCCGTTGCGTGGCGTTCGCCGGACCGATGGGCACCTCCGCGGCACGCTGGGGAATGGAGCTCGAGCCGATGGACGATAAGCAGACCGAGGCCAAGATGTGGATTGAGGTTGAGCTCGGGGGCCTCATGCGCGTGATCCCCGGCCGCATTCTCCAACGCCGGATTCAGCGCGTAAGCGATCGCGAGATGGTGGGCATCAAGGCTGCAGTCGAGTCCGCGACGCCGGGCGGCTCGTAGACCTAAATGCAGTGGCCTGCGGTTCTGCCGTGACGCTACCGAGATCGAGGGGCACACCGTGAGCCAGATCGACCGTTCGCGAGAGGATCTGATCGAGACCTACCGCAAGAAGGCAAAGCACTACGACATCATCTCCCGGCTCTACCCCGCGCCCGGCTACCCCCAGCGGGCACAACGCCGCCAGGCCGTACAGGCACTCGGCCTTCGCCCGGGTGACAGCGTGATCGACATCGCATGCGGCACGGGTCTGAACTTCCCACTGATCGAGGACGTGATCGGTCCCGCCGGCGGGATCGTCGGCGTGGATCTGACCGACGCGATGCTCGCCCAGGCCCAGGATCGGATCGAGACGAACGGCTGGAGCAATATCAGCCTCGTGCTAGCCGACGCCGCTGACTTCGACTTCCCATCCGTGGTCGACGCGATCCTGTCCACGTACGCCCTGTCGCAGGTGCCCGAATGCGCACGGGTCATCGCCCACGGCGCCGCGGCCCTCTCCGCTGATCGGCGTTGGGTCGTGCTGGATCTCAAGATCCCCCACACCACGCCTCGCTGGCTGACCCAGCTCGGAATCGCAACTGTGGGGCGGTTCGCCTCCCTGGAGGAGTGGATCGTGCGCCGCCCGTGGGAAGCGATTCGCGCAGCCATGCAGGAAGAACTGGCCGATCTCTCTTGGACCGAGTTGTTCTTCGGCACCGCGTTCCTCGCTGCCGGGTCCCGCGGCCCTAGAACCGTCGACGGACAACTGCAGGGGAACGACCACGAGTGACGAGCGAACGTTGAGATCGCCCGCTTGGCTGTACGGCCTTCTCGGCCGGTCTGCGACTTGGCGTGTGGCGTGCTGCTCTACGAAGAACCCGTTCTCGTGCGGCGGGTTTGCGGCCCCCCGGCTTCCCTGACTGCGACGCGCGAGGGTAGCGAGATCCTTGCCGCACGGATGCTCATGGCTGCACTGGCGGGCGGTGGGCTTCGCCACCGCCACCACTCTCTCTGCATACCGCCGGGAGACCGTCGAGGCGGCACGCGTGCCGGGCGTCGGCAGGCGCTCGTGGACGGGACGGCAAACCGCTCTGCATGTTCGTCCGGGGTCGGCGCAACGGCTCGACCTACTGAGGCGGGTGTTCGGTCGTCTGGCCGCCGATGCTCACCAAAGGCATTCCCAAGGCCGAGGGCACGGCGGCAGCGGACGAGCCCTCGACCTACAAGCGCGACGACGGCGGCACGCCGGTGACGGCTCGTTGCGGAGCCGGCACGAATGGCGCTCGTTCATCCTGCTTCACGGCAGCCCGTGGATCACCGTTTGAAGAATGACAGCCCGCGGCCGGGAAGGCTTGGCATCGCGGCAGCGTCATAGGGTGTGTGGACGTAGGCGCACAGCCCACTGAGGGCACCGCGCTCGGAATGCTCGCCGCAGGCGGTCCAGACTGGCCCGGCGGCCAGGCTGATCGCCCAGGTGCTGCTGCTTGCCGTACTCGCCGGGACGACCATAGGCCTCAGCGCCGGCGCCTGGGTCGTCGGGCTCACCTGCCGCCGCAGGGCGGCTGAGGGAGTGCCAGGATGAGCCGGAAGGTGTCGGCATGGGGGCGCTTCGCGGTCTCAGCCCTGGTGTTCACGGTCTTAGTCGGGCGCCTGGGCACGGGCCCGTTCCTCGACGGGCTCCGCACGATCGACGGCCGGGCGCTCGCGGCAGCTGCAGGCATCGCGGTACTGACCACGGTGGGCTATGCCTGGCGGTGGAAGATCGTCGCCGGTGGCCTCGGCCTCGACCTGTCACTGCCCGCTGCGGTGGCGGCCTACTACCGGTCGCTGTTCCTCAATGCCACGCTGCCCGGCGGGATCGTGGGCGACGTCCATCGGGGGGCCAGCCACGGTCGCGACGTGAGCGATGTCGGCCATGCGTTGCGGGCGGTCGCGTGGGAACGCTTCGCCGGCCAGGTCGTGCAGTTCCTTCTGACGGTAGTGGTTCTACTCGCGATGCCGTCGCCTGTGCAGGCGTTCATGCCGTGGGTGGCGATCACGGTCGCCGTGGCGGTGTTCGGCTTGCGGTTCGTGGCTCGGGCACGACCCGGTCGGACTCGGTCCGTGTGGGCGCGACTCCGAAGCGCAGCGGCCCGCGACATCCGCGACGGGCTGCTCGCCCACCGGGCGTGGCTGGGCATCGCGCTTGCATCCACGCTAGGCGTCGCCGGCCACGCGGCTACCTTTCTGATCGCGGCGCGGACCGCCGGCATCACCGCGCCACCATCACGGATGCTTCCGATTGTGTTGATCGCGTTGGCAGCGATGATGCTCCCCAGCCTCGGCGGTTGGGGGTCGCGCGAGGGGGTGGCAGCATGGGTGTTCGGCGCGGCCGGCCTGGGTGCGCAACGAGGGGTCGCCACCGCGGTCGTCTACGGCGTGATGGTGCTCGTCGCCAGCCTGCCGGGTACCGCTGTCCTCGTGGTGGCGTGGTTCCGTCGAAGCCGTCCTCCGGGGCGGACCCGATCGCGGCGCCGGGAGCGAGCAGCACATGCCTGACCGCCCGTACACGTTGTCGAGCTGTGGCACGTCGATCGACCGCTACCTCGATAGCGCCGCGCCGCGGCGTCTGGAGCTGTCCAGTTACGCCGACTTCGACCGGAGTGGATGCCATGCTCGCCTCGTGCGACGCGATCCTGATGGGCGCGGCTACCGTGCGCTACGACAACCCGCGGCTGCTGGTGCGCTCGGAGATCCGGCGCGAGGAGCGGACGGCTCGTGGGCTCCCGGCGTCGCCGATCGAGGTCACCGTGGCCGAGCGGGTGGAGCTGGACCGGTGCGCCGACTACTTCACCACCAGCGAGACCGAGACGCTCGTTTACTCCGCGAGTCCGCGATGCCCTCTCGCAGCTCGGAAGCGTTACGACCGTGGTCGACGGCGGTCAGCCGGTGCAGATGCCCAGAATCAGTGAGGATCTGGACGCCCGCGGCGTGTCTCGGCTGCTGGTCGAGGGCGGCGGCAAGGTGCACACCCAGTTCCTGACCGACACCCCCGTCGTCGAACTGCACCCGCGCGTACCACGTTGGTTCGGTGGGAGACCTGGTTCCCCGGGTGGAGCGCAGAGATCGACGGCCGCCCAACGGCGATCCACAGCGCGGACGGACTGTTCCAGGCTGTCACCGTGCCGGCCGGATCGCACCACATTGCGTTCAGCTTCGTGCCGCCGGGCATGAACTGGGCGCTGCTCGGCTGGCTGGCCGGGGGCGCGCTGATGTTGGTGCCCACGGCGAGGAGCGCGTCCTCGTTCCGGGTCCGGAGATGAGTCTCGGCCGCTACCTGCTCGGGGTCGCTGCGCTGGTGTGCGTGCTGGGATCGGTGGGTGTCGGCGCGGCCGCCGTACGGCGGTATCTCCTCCCGGGCTGGCGCGGCGCCGATGCCCGCCTGGCCGAGGCCATCACCGGGTGCGCGCTGCTGGTCGGAATCATGGAGGTCCTCGGGACCGTGGGGCTGTTCAGGCTGGTACCGATCGTCGTGGGCTCGATCGCGGTCGGATCGGCGCTGAGACTCGGGCTGACGTCGTGCTCCAGTACGCGGGTCGTGCGCCCCCGCGCCACCCGGCCGGGGGTCACGGCCGCCGTCCTCATCCTCATATCGGTGGTCGGTCTGGTCGTCGTGCTGCTCCTATGGACGGGACGGAGCCTCCAGTCATTCGAGCACGGGATCACCGGCGCTGATTCGATTGCATACCACCTGCCGCACGCGGCGTCCTATGCCCAGACCGGTCAGATCCGGGCGATCCGCTACACCGATTACGCCTACCTGACCGGGCTGTACCCAGCCACCTCAGAGCTGTTCCACGCGCTCGGCATCGTGCTGATGGGCAACGATGTGCTATCGCCGGGCATCAACCTCATCTGGCTTGCGCTCACGTTGCTTGCCGCGTGGTGTATCGGTTCCGTCCGAGCGGTCGGCTCCACGTCGATGCTGGCGACGGCGCTCGTCATGGCGACGCCGATGATGGTCGGCAGTAATGCCGGAACCGCCGACAACGATCTTCTTGGCGTGTTCTTCGTCATGGCGGCCCTCGCCCTGTGGATGCGCACCGTCGACATGCCAACGACCGACACGGGGGCCTACCGCGCCGGCAGCATCATCGCCGCCGTCGCGGCCGGGCTGGCGCTGTCGGTGAGACTGAACCTGCTGGGTCCGGTGGGGGCACTCACGCTCGTCGCGATCGCGTTCACCCCCAGCGGCCGGCGCCGGAGCGCGACCGGGTGGTGGATCGGGGGGCTGGTCCTCGCCGGTGGTTACTGGTGTGCCCGTAACCTCATCGCGCTCGGGAATCCCCTCCCGTGGTTCAGCTTCGGCGTACTGCCGACGCCTCACCCGCCGCCGTTGCAGCAGGGTAACAACTACTCCCTGGCCGACTACGCCACCTATCCCCGGATCCTCCGCCACTGGCTGATTCCCGCATTGAAGCTGAACCTCGGGCCCTGGTGGCCGGCGTTGGTCGCCGCCGCCGTTGTCGGTCCCCTCGTGTGTCTCTTCTCCAAGCGCGACCGAGTGATCCTGGCCGCGGCCCTGATCGCCTTGGCCTCCCTGGTCGCCTACCCGTTGACTCCGCTCACGGCGTGCGGGCCCTGGGGACATCCCTACTGCTTGCAGTCCAACATCCGTTACGGAGCTCCCGCACTGACTTTGGCGCTGGCCGTCACGCCGCTGGCCCTGCTGTTCAGGAGCCAACTTGGCCGCTTGGCGGCGGCGGCCGGACTCACGACGCTGTTCGTGGCCACGGTGGCCCTGCGCCGCCTGTGGGCACCGGACTTCAACCTGGACGGAGCCCTCGCCGCCGTGATCCCGGTCCTCGTGGTGGCGGTGATTGTGGTCCTCAGACCGTGGTCGCTGATCCCGCTCCGGCGCCCGCCCGTCCGCGCCACCGCCGCGACGCTGGCTCTCTCGCTCGTGCTGGCCGGGGTCGCAGTGGGCTACTCGGGTACCCGGGATTACCTGAGGCACCGATATACCGACAAGTACGGGCCGTCCGCCGTCTACAAGGTGTGGCGCTGGGCTCGGGGCCTGCACCACACGCAAATCGCCCTGGTGGGCACCTTGGGCTGGTTCTTCGGCTATCCCCTCTGGGGGCTCGACGATTCCAATCGCATCGTGTACATGGGCCAGCGCGGTCCCCATGGCTCGTTCCGGCCCATCACCAGCTGTCGGGCCTGGCGGACGGCTCTGAACCGGGGGCACTACCAGTACGTGGTCACCACCGCCAACCGGGTCTTCTTCACCACGCACCTCGTTCACTCGCCGGAGGTCGACTGGACCCGGACCGACCCCGCGGCCAGACTGGTGCTCTCCCCGAACCGGGCGATCCAGGTCTTCCGGCTCACCGGGCCGCTCGACCCGGATCGCTGCTGAAGGATTGTCGTGGACGGCGCGTAGGACTTACTCGCCCACTTGCAACCCGGCCTACTCCTCACCCAAGTACGCCGCGACCCAGCTGAACTGCGCGCCGCCGCGGACGCCGCACTCGCCCTCATCCGCGCGGGCACCACACCCAAGGCGACCAAACGCGCGCGCGCGCCGTCACCCGGCCCAAGCCGCCCCCCGGCCACGAGTGTCTTGCTGCAATCGCAATCGCCGAACAGAGCGCAAGGCGAGAGCGTCACTCAAGCCGGGCTACCCACCTGCAGAACAGGATCGCTGCATTGACGCTCACGCCCCCCAGTTCGAGGAGTTTCGGCCAGACGTAAGCGGAGCATACCGGCGCTTCCGCATTGTTACGACGCGAGCATCTCACTGCTGGCGACAAGCGCCCTGCTCGGCGCGGAATCCGCACCTCCCGTCGGCGCTCCACTAGCGCGCTCGGATAGCCAATCCGCACTCCGTGACCGCCTGGCTTCACTGCTGCATCGTCGCCGCACCGGCCACGACGTCGGAGGCTGCCGCTTTGGCAGCCCGCGGACCTTGACCAGCAGTCGCTGGCCACGCACAGCGTGAAGTAGCACTCCCTGGTCAATAGCCGTCCAAACATGCTCATTGCTCACGCAGCATGCCTATTGACAAAGAGCCACACGGGTGGTACCCCTAGACACTGTCTTACGGTCAGTTTTCTCTCGGTTGTTCCGGCTGCTTTTGGCGCCTCGTCTGCACGGCACTTCGTGTGTTCCCTTCACCTCGCGCTAGTCGTAACGTGGCTCTGCGTGTTACATACGTGAAATTCCTGCCACTTACGGATTCACCGCGCCGGGGCACCAAACCAGGACAGTTGAAGGAAGCGGGACCGACTCGAGCGGTTGTTTGGGTAACGCATTCTGGGGGACCTGCGGACGGTTGCAGTGTGATACGGACCCCGGGTGGCCGGCGACTTGCCCCAATCTATCCGGGTCCTCGCCGAGGTCCGCCAACCCAGTCTTACGATACGTGGCCGAGGAAGGCACGCGTATCGAAGATGAGGATCACGAACTCAGCGCCGAGCACGGATGCCTCCCGGCGAGGTGAAACCTGGCGGCGCTCAGCCAGAGTGCGGCTCAGTCAAAAAGAAAGGCGTGGGGTATGGAATTTATGGGATTGTTTCGAGGGCACTCCCGGCTGGTTGGCTCGGGGTTTGCCGTCGCGGCCTTGACTGTCGGGGTCATCGCGATATTTTCGGCTGGTCCGGCAACGAGGTCTGCCAGCGCGCAGACAGGGACGTGCGCGGCTGGCACGACCGTGCAGACGACCTCGGGTCCGGTGTGCGGTATCAGCAGCACGACCGCTAGTGGTGTCAACGAGTGGCTTGGGATCCCGTACGCGGCCCCGCCGGTCGGCAACCTGCGGTGGCAGCCCCCCCAGGCACCGACACCGTGGACCATGACACTGCCGGCCACGGAATTCGGGAGCGAATGTATTCAGACTACGGGGGCGGGTAGTGAAAACTGCCTGTTCGTCAACGTGTGGGCGCCGGCGACGGCGACGCCCACGAGTGATCTTCCGGTGATGGTGCACATCCACGGCGGCGGATTCGCCAACGGCAACGGGAATTCCGACAATTCGCTGCTCGCGAATACCGGTGACGAGGTCATCGTCTCGATGAACTACCGCCTGAACATCTTCGGGTTCCTCGCTGATGACAAGGCGCTCGGGAGCAACTCAGGAGACTACGGGCTGCAGGACCAGCAGGCAGCGCTTCGCTGGGTCCAGAGCAACGCCGCTGCGTTCGGCGGCGATCCGAGCAAGGTGACGATCTTCGGTGAATCCGCCGGCGGGTCAAGCGTGTGCGATCAGATCGCGTCACCGACCGCGGCAGGGTTGTTCGAGCAGGGGATCAGCACCAGCGGCGAATACAACACCGTCCTCGGTACCCAAGAACAGACCCCACGCACTCCGGAGGACCTCGAGTCCCAGGATTGCAAGTCGGCGCTGCCGACGAAGGCTCAGGCCAACGCGGCCGGCAAGAACTTCGCCGCCACGGCCGGATGCGGAACAGGCAACGCCGCCGTCGTCGCGGCATGCCTGCAGGCACTGCCAGTTACGCGAGATAGAGCAGGTGGCCTTGCACCCAGGCACCGGCTACCAGTTCGGTGGCCAGGGCACGGTCGCTCCGACGATCAACGGCTCGACGCTGACGATGACCTTGCGTCAGGCACTGAAGACAGGGCACGTGAACCATGCGCGGGTGATTGCCGGCACCGATCGGGACGAGGATCTCGTCGGGACCGCGACGAGCGCTGCGCAGTATCAGAGCTTGGTCGACACCCAGTACGGCGCGTTCGCGTCCCAAGTGCTGGCTAAGTACCCGCTGAGTCAGTTCGACTCGCCGGGCGTCGCGTGGCGGACCGTCGCCGCGGACTCCGACACGGTCTGCCCGTCGCTGGTGACCGATCAGGATCTGGCCAGCAGGATGCCGGTCTATGCCTACGAGCTCGACGACAACGACATTCCACCCTACGCAGCCGCGGGCGCAGGAGTCGTGGCCGCTGGGGCGTCTCACGTCGGGGCTTGGTTCCTCAATCCCGTCACCCCGGCGCTTGACGCCAACCAGCAGGTGCTCCAGAACCAGGAAATCGAGTACGTGACGACATTCGCCCGTACCGGCAAACCGACCCCAACCGGCGCTCCCCCGTGGCCCCGGTTCAACCCCGCCAACCCCTCGGAGATATCGCTCCAGCCAGCCGGTGACACCGAGCCCGTAACGACCGGCGAGATCGCAGCGCAGCATAACTGTGCGTTCTGGGACCGCATCTCACCTAACCCCCTAAACACACAACCGGGAACGCCGGCGCGAGCAACGCTCGCGCCGGCTCACCCATCGCGGATGGCCGCCCGACAGCGCATTGCCGTTACGCCATCCATGGATCGCACAGAGCGCCGCATATTGTCGACGCCGTTAACTAGAGGACGCGAACCGCCTGACCGGCAGCAAGATCTCGGCCGATCCGGCGCGTTCCATAGACAGGCGGACGACGACCGACGAGTCGACCTTGCTTGTGCTTTCGCCCACGAGGAATCGTTACGAGCGCCGCGAGCGGACGAGCGATTTGCCAGAAAGGCAGTCGTCCGCAGGCGGCCGGGCCGGACGAGCGCAAAGGCGACCAGGGAGGCGCCAGCGGGTTGGCCCGCGCACGAGTGCTGCCACGAGAGGAGCGGTGCAAGCGCGGACTCGACGGTGCGCGTTGATCCGTCTTCCTAGGGCATCATCGTGGTGGTTGCGATTGCCAACGCCCGATTCCCCAGTTCGGTCCCTGCGCGATCCGCCGGGCTGCGCCGCAGTGAGACCAACCAAATACACGCCGTCGGAGCCGCCGACTGCGATCTGAGTCCCGTCGGGAGACCAGGACCCACCGTAGCGTGGCGCTCATACACGCGCTCCTCACGAACGCCTGCAGCCCGCTCTACAACCCCAACCTCACCGCCGACGACCTCCACGCAACCATCAGCCGCGCGCACGCAGCGATCACCCTACCCACCACACCCCAACCCAACCGACAACAAGCCACGAGGACTTGACCAGACAAGCATTCCCGCGGCCCAAACACGAAAACAAGCCGAGGAGCGCCCGCACCGTCGCGATCCAACTCAGCAGCGATCCTCCGCAGGATCGGGCCGCCAACCGCTGAACACTCGCACCACCCGCCGCGGGCCCCCGCCCCGATCACGCTCGTCGAGAATCTCGATCGGTCACACCCGGGCATCGCGCTTGACCGCCGCGCGCGAGGCCTGTTCGCGCACCGGACGCTACCTACGGGCTCGCGGAGTGACCGCGCGGCTCGTTGTGGCCCGTCACTGCTACGACGAGCTCGTACTGGATGGGGGTTCCCGCGGTGGACAGGCGGTGCTGGAAGCAGGTGCGGTCCAGAAGCCGCAGCTCGCCCGACTCGATCAGCTGGCTAAAGACCGTTCCGTATCCGTCTGGTGCGTCGGTTTTCATCCAGCGTTCGTCGATGGTGAACACGACCGGAGCGGCGGTCGGGAGGAGGTTGAGCGCGGTGGCGAGCACGGCCGGCGGCGCATGGGTGCCGCCCATTGCGCCGGCGGAGATGAGAGCGGTCGGGCGGTTGCGGCGAAGGCGCGCGAGCAGGTCGGACGCCGGATCCGCGAGATCTCCGACTAGGTAGTCGCAGTAGATACCGGGGCGGTCGCGTAGGCAAGCGGTGCGGGCGGCCTCGAGCGCGTCCAGGCCGATGACCCGGGAGACGCCGGCTACTGTCGCGAGTTCCCCGACGATGCCGGTCCCGGCTCCGAGATCGAGCAGCACGACGTCGGCGGGGGCGATTCCGAGTCTGGCCAGGGCGTGCGCGAGCGCGTCGACCGCGACCTGAGGCGAGCGGCATTGCAGGAGCTCTTGGATGACGTGCTCGTAGAGCCCCGGTACTGCGTACAAGCGCTCGTAGTCATGGAGATGAACGATCTGCTCGTCCGACCCCGGACTGCGCAGGACGACGTACTCGCCCTCGGATTCTGGAGGCCGAACCAAACGCACAACCATGCGCGATCGGAGCATCCCTGCTCAGATTACGGGCCATCCATCGCTTAGCCCGCCGCGTGCTGCCACCTCGACTCCGACGACCACCACCGGTCCTGAGCAGCGCTCCGTCATCTCGCAAGCGATCGTCCCCGCCCCGGCGCGGGTCAGGCACGTCACGACGGAGCTTTATCGCAGAGGCGCGCGTTGACGCGCGATCGGAACGAGCACACCGTCGCCGGGTCGGGTCAAGCTCGACGCGTCGTTCTGGCGGGCCGTCTCGAGCTCGCTTCACCGGTCTTGAGATTGGCGAACAGGTGCGGTTCGCACGGCGGCGATGAGTTTCGCCAACCTGCGCGGTCTGCTTAGGTGGTAGAGAACATAAGAGGAGGTAATCCATGCCCGAGCATACGATCGGAACCCGCGAGGAATGGCAGGCCGCGCGCGACGCGCTGGCGAAGCTGGAAGCGGCGCAGGCCGCGCGCGAGGAAGAGATCAAGCGCAATCGACGCGAGCTGCCTTGGGTCGCGGTGGACAAGGAGTACGTGTTTGACACGCAGCAGGGCAAGAAGACCCTCGCCGAGCTGTTCGACGGCCGCTCGCAGCTGCTCGCCTACAACGTCATGTACGGGCCCGACTACAGCGTCGGCGCTTGTCCCGGGTGCACGAACCTCGCCGACGGTTTGGACGCCACGACGCTGCTTCACCTCAATAAGCGCGACGTGACCATGATCTGCTTCTCGCGTGCGCCGATCGACCGGCTCACGGCCTACAAGGAGCGGATGGGCTGGGCGTTCCCATACGTCTCGACCCATGAGACCGACTTTCCCTGGGACTTCGGGCTGGCGCTGACCGAGGAGCAGGCAGAGCAGATTCCCGAGGTGCGGCAGATGGTCGAGAACCCGCCCGCGTGGCTTGCGTTCTGGGCCTCACAGGTCGGCGCTGAACTCAAGGACGGGCTCCGCGAGAACCCCAGCTACATCGCATTCGCGCAGGAAAACGGGACCGTCTACCACACCTACACGGTGTCGGCGCCGGACCCGTTCGTCGCGCCGTACTTCAGCTTCCTCCTCGACCGGACGCCGAAAACCGGGCAGGACGAGCCGCTGAGCTACCGAAAGGACGAATACCCCGCCTAGCAGCGGGCGCAATCGCCTCCGGCCGCTCGCCCCTGCGTCGCTCGCATGGCGAAAATCCCGACACCAGCCGATGCGTCCCGCGGGTCGGCGAATGCGTGCGCAGAGGAGCGCCTTTCCGCGCGTTTCGGGTGCACCGGAGGCGGTGATCGAGGCGCCGGTGATGCAGCAGTACCGTCGTTGGCTCGTCAGCGCTGATCGGGCTAACGATGACGTCGCGGCGCTGACGAAGGTTCGCGACGACCGTCCTTGCGGACCCGGTGGCCGCGAACGCCACATCGCTAGGCAGACGGAAATCGGACTGTATGTTGGGGTCCGCCGTTACCTATTTTGGGGGGCTGAGCCCGAGCCGTGCGGCCTGCGCGCTCGCTTCGCCGCGGGTGCTGACATCGAGTTTGCGGAGGATCGCGGAGACGTGGTGATCGACCGTCTTTATTGACACGACGAGGCGGTCGGCGATCTGCCTGTTACGGAGCCCGTCGGCCAGGAGCGTCAAGACCTCGAGTTCGCGTGTCGTCAGGCCGGCGGCGTTCCCGCGCGTCGTTGGTCGCGGTCCGCGGGGGACGCCGCGCACGCCTCGTTCGCGCAGTCGCCGTGCGACGATCGCCCTGGCGGGCGTGGCACCAAGCTGCTCGAGCTGACCGATCGCCTCGCGCGCGGTCGCTTTGTCGTCGCTTTCTGCCAACGCCAGCGCCGCCTCGTAGCAGCACCCCAGCTCCTGCCATTGCGCAGCGGCTGCGGACCAATCGGCAGCGATCTCGTGCGCGTACGGGCCGGTTGTATCGCCGTCGGGAAGCTCATCGACGATCCCCGCACGCCTTCGCCACGACGCGAGCTCCGACACGACCCAAGCTGACCGCCGGAGCGTTGCGAGCGCCAGAGTGGGGGCGGTCGCCCGCTCCACGCCGTCTGGATCGTCCTCGAGCCAGGCCGCCTCGGCGCGCGCTACCGCCACCGGCTCGTTTGCCTGCAGTTCCTCCCCGCGCTGCGCGAGCGCGAGAGCTTCGTCCAACAGCGGCCAGACGCCCGGATCCCCGCGGCGAGCGCGCACTCGGCCGACCACCGTAAGCGCGACGATCCGGGGAACCCGGGACCGGCGCGGGTCGCGCAGGACGAGCGCCGCGGTGTCGACCGCGTCCTGCCAGCGGCCCAGGTCGAGCTCGATCTGTGCTCGGTAACCCAGCAGGTAACCGCGCCACAGCTCCAGCCCGCGCTCGGTCGCGAACGGCAGCGCCCGCCCCAGGTAATCGGAGGCGAGCGGATACATCCGCCGGCGCCGGGCGATCCAGACGAAGTGCATCATCGCTCGTGCGACGTCGTCGTCGAGCCCGGCGCTGGTGGCGATGGCGAGGCTTCGTTCGAGCTGCTCCCTGCCGGCGGCCTCGCCGTTCAAGAACCTGGCCGTACCCATGTTGTTAAGCGCGCGAATGACGATCTGTGTCTCGCCGAGCGCTTCGGCAAGCTCAAGCGCCCGGGTGCCCCACGCGACGGTCCCAGCGACGTCCTCGGCATCCATACACAGCTGCGCCAGCCGGCAGTACGCCATCGCCAGCTCGCCACCCGGCGCGAGACGCTCCAGCACCGACACCGCCTCTCGTAGCGGCGTCTCGCGCCTCGGCGACGCGGCCGGGACACCAGAGCACTTCTGACAGCTGTTGCAGTCCCTCTCCCTCCGACCGAACGTCGCCCAGCTCCCGTCGGACGGCGATCGCCCTTTGCAGGGCGTGGAGGCTGTCCTCGATCTGGTCGGTGAGCATGCACTCGTGGGAGCGGCGCTCGAGCAGCTCGGCTTGGTGGTCGGGGGCGAGTGCGTCGGCGAAGCGGAGCGCCCGTCCGTACTGGGCTGCGCTCTCGCGGTGCGCGCCAAGCGCAGCCGCGCGCTTGGCCGCGTCTGGCGCGAAGCGGAGGACCGCGCGGGCATCGCCAACGGCCTCCGCGTGATGCGCCAGCAGCGCGGGATCGGAGACATCGGCCAGCGCTTCCAGCGCCCGCGCGTGCAGCGCCAGTCGCCGATCTGGCGCCATCGCATCCTCGATCACCAGGCGGGCCAGCTCGTGCCGGAACGCGACACCGCCAGCGGTCGCGGACACGATTCCCGAGCCGATACATTCACCGAGCGACTGCGCCGCATCATCGGCGAGCGATTGGAGCACGCCGACATCCGTCGACGGCGCCGCGAGCGACAGCGCCTCGAGCAGCCTCCTGGCCGGACTGCTCAAGCCAGCAGCGCGTGCCAGCACGGCATCGCGCACACTCGACGGGATCTCGCTCGTTCCCGCCGCCAATACCTCAGAGACGAAAAACGGATTGCCGCCAGTACTGCGATAAAGCTCGTCCGCGTCGACACCATACGGCCGGGCGAGCTCGGCGACCGCGCCCGGTGACAACCGCGGCATGTCCACATGTGAGACTCCCGGCGCCCGAACGAGCTCCCCCAGCACGATCCGCAGCGGGTGGTGGTCGCCAAGCTCATCGTCGCGGAAGGTCGCTAGCACCAGGGCGCGAATCGCGTCGATCCGACGACCAAGCAATCGAAGGACATCGAGCGTCGCCTCATCAGCCCAATGCAGATCCTCGAGCACGAGCACCGTCGGCCCACGTCTTGCTACGTGTTGGGCGAGCACGGACACCACCTCGTGCGGAAGACCGCCACGATCCATAAGTTCCTCGAGCTCGCCACCGCTGAGCTCCGCCATTTCAACAAACGGGGCGAGTGCACGCGGCGTGAACAGGCCCTCACACGCGCCCCGGAGGATCCGTGTTGGCGGCCGCTGCTCCTCGCAGAAGCTACGCACGAGCGCGGTCTTCCCGATGCCCGCCTCACCGCGGACGAGCACAAGTCGCCCCTTCCGGCTGTCCACCACCGCCGCCAGCAGATCGCGCAAAGCCGCCAGATGATCGCCGCGCTCAAGCAACCCCGGCGACAGCGCGCGCCCCACGATCGCTGAGCTGTTCACGGTCATGTCAAAGTCCTCTTGCCCAGGCATCCATTCTCCGCCGCGCACCGTCGCGACGCAAGATCGCGACGCCGACCACAACTCTCGCTCCGACCACAGCGCTCCGGGTTCCCACCGCCCACAACGCGCGGCGAGCAGGACGGCGAGTGGGATCTCGGGCGCCGGCGACTCCGGCGCGTCGACCTCGTGGCGCGTCGCGGGGCTGCGGCGGGGCCGCCATCTTGCGTTTGCGGCGCAGCGGATGCCGGCGGCAGGCTGGCCGATCCGCTCGTCGATCCGAACGTGGACGGTCTCGCCAACGCCGAAGGCTGACCCCAACCCGCGCGCGACGCGCGCCCGTCTTTTCCCGGGAAGCGATCGCCATCCTGGTAAACGCGGCCCTCACGGGCGACCAGAGCGCCTGGAACGCCGTGTTCAGGAGTTCGAGGGCATGATCTGAGCGATCGCCCGCGCCCACCGTCGCGCCGAGCGGCGCGTTCTGTTCGGCGATGACGGTCCCGAGCACGAGTCACCAGAGCCACCGCCCGCCGACGCGCTGCTCATCACCGAGCGCAACGAGGCGCTCTGGCGCAGCTTCTCTCGCCTGCGCACGAGCGACCAGGCGCTCCTCCGGCTGCTGACGGCCGATCCCCCTCCTCCCTACGAGGAAATCGCGGCCGCCCTCGACATGCCGGTCGGAAGCATCGGCCCAACTCAGCAACGCGCGCGCCGAGTGCTTTTCGCGATTGCATCGTGAACTCGTCGATCTCTTCAGGAGGGGAAGGCGATTATGCGATTACGCTCGCCGGGGTCGGCGTAGGCTGATCTGACTCAAAGGTTCGGTCGTTCGGCTAACCACGCTGTGCCGTGCCGCGAAGGACGGGCCCGAGCATGAGCACCGCTTCAGCCAGAGCCTGCAAGCTGACCGTTGTCCTCACGGTCCGACGCCACGCGGGAGAGCCGCGGCTACTACGGTGCCGCGACTCGCCAGATCTTGAGTTCGTTATCGGGGAGACGAACCGCGAACGCACCGTCGGGCGACGCTTCGGCCAGGACTCGGCGGAGGTCGGCCTCGAACTCAGGTCGTCGGTCGCCAAACAGGTGCGGTGCGGTGGACGAAAGCGAGAACGTCTCGGCTACAAGGTCATCCGCCGACCTGACAATCGTGCGACCGTCGGGCACGACGACGAGTTCCGGGCCACCGAACCCAGCGGCGCGAAACACCGCCGCCTCGTCACCGGGCGAGGAATTCCGGATGCCTTGGCCAGCTCGGCGGTCCTCACCGAGATACGCACGGCGGAGCTCGGCGATGGGCTCGACAGGCGGAGCCGGGAGAGCGTCACCTGAGGCGAGACCGTCTTGGTGGCGATTGTCGACGTGCACGACGGCGCCGTCCGGTTCCAGCACCCCTCGGATGATCCCGGCAACGAGTGGTCGGTCCATCCAGTGAAACGACGCCGCGAACGTAACGACAGCAAAAGTCCCGAGATCAGCGGGCAGGTCTTCGGCCCGGGCTTGAACCCACCTGGCGTTCATCACGCCCCGCTCAGACGCAAGCCGTCCCGCCTCTTGGATCATTACCGCGTCGGCGTCGAGTCCAACGACCTCCCGGAAAAGGCCAGCAAGCGGGAGTGTCACCGTGCCCGGCCCGCAGCCGACATCGAGAAGCCGACCTCGACCGTCAAGCCCGAGCGCCTTCTCCAACGCACCGGCGAGCCCCGGAGCGTTCGGGAGACGCCCACGGTCATAGTAGGCGGCAGCTCCGGCGAACAGCGTCTCGTCCCACTCCCACTCGAACCACTCGCCGGACACCAGGCGATCCTGACGACGCGTCGTCGCGCTTCAGCATCTCCCCGCGAACCAGCGCGCGCTGCCGCTGCTGCGCAGCCCCTGCAGGCTACGACCGGCGCGTACCATCGTCGGTGAGTACGCCCAGGCCGGACCCACAGTCGCTTTTAATTGGGATTCAGGCAGCCACCACAGGAGCCAGATCGCGCAAAGCGATCAAGCACGCAGCCCGGATGCTCGTGAGTGGTTTGCCCCGCGTGCAGTCGCTCGGCGCGGGGCCCGGCGGGACGAGTCTGTCGGGGCTGGTAGCTCGGGTCATGGAGGATCGCGCAGGTCCGAGCCGACAGGCCCATGTTGGGGAATCCAGCCTCCGGGGAACGCCTCTGTCTCGTTCGGAGGCACCGGGTGAGCCTCGGCCCCACGGGGTAGGAACATGACCGACGAGATCGAGAGATGAGGAGGAAGTCATGGCGGGCAACGATGAAGACCGCGACACGCTAAAAGCGACCGAGCAGCGTGGCGGATCCGTCCCGGGAAAGGACGAGGCGCGCGCGAAAGGCCCGTGGGCCGCTAAGGCGCAAGATGGAGTCGTGCCCGCCGAGTTGGGGGGCTCGGACGCCCCCGCCGACCTCCTGCCCGAGGACCCCGAGCTCGGGAGCTCCGTGCTCGGAAGGCCAGCGCGTTCTGAGGAACCAGCGACCGACACGGGCGTTGACCCCCACGGCGGCGACGACGCCGACGCCACCACCGATGGTGGCCCGGTTGTGCCGGACGGCGTGGTGCCCGATCTCAAGGACGCCGCCAGCGGACCCCGCCAAGTGGACGTCGAGTCGGCTCGGACAGCAAGGCCCGGGGACTAGCGTCGCGCCGGAGGTACGGGGCGCTGGCTCGCCCGGGAACGACAGCCGCCGATTGCTTGGTTGTGAAGGTCATGGCCGCGTCGCCGTCGGCTTCCCGCTCGCTACGTGGCCTCGTTGTTTCGGGCTGCGACTTGCTGTTGTGGCTGCGAACAGACCTCCGCGATCGCGTATTAGCTCCCGCAACTTGACGTTCGTCATGATCGAGGCTCCGAGCGTGATGAGCGTGGCAGCCGCACGGAGGATTCCGATTGCCAACCCGGTTGCGACATTTCTCCCCGTGCCGACGGAGAACGCGCTGCTGGGACGGCATCGGAGTGCCAGTGCCGCGCCCTAGAGTGCGAGTGTCGCGCCCTAGCCCTCCGCGTCATCCACACCATGTCCACGTCGGTGCGGTTACGGTTCCGCGGGAGGCCGAGCCGCGGCTCGTACCGCGAACTGGCACCAATCGAGATCCGTTGTTGGATCCCCCGCGACTGGCGGATGATTCGTCACAAGTGAACCGGTAGCGAGGAAGGAGAACCGCTTTGGCCACGCTCGAGGCGTCGGCGATACGGCACGGGGCGAGCGCCTTGCCACGAAGGGAGTCGTCCGCCGCGCCTCAGCCCGGGCGGGGGCAACGGCGACGTTCGGCTCGTCGCAGTACGAGCCATGGCGACCTCGGCTGGATCTTCTCGCAACCTGTCCCTGAGCATTGGCTGTCGAGTTGTCAGCGTGGCGAGGAGTCGCGGCCTGCCGTCCGCTGGCAGTCTCGGGCGGCTCTGGCAGGGTCTGCGGCACTTTTCCTCCGACGGTGACGGGGAGGCTGCGCCGTCGCGGTGTCGGGCGTTGAGGTTCGGCCTCGCCGCGGGACTTCTGTGTCGGTGGGCTCTTGCGGTTGGCTGGCTCCGGTTCGGCCGGGATAATGGACCCGAGGGCGCGGATGGCGCGCGGTAGCGGACGACAATCGAGTTGAAGGAGACGGGGCATGACCGACGCGCTGGTTGGGACTAACGTCGTCCGCGGGGGCGAGGGCGTCGAGAACAAGGTGTTTCGCTCCGAGTTGAACCCGGTGGATTTCCTCCGCAGAGCTGCCTATGTGTATCCCGAGAAGACGGCGGTGGTGGATGCGGACCGTCGGTACTCCTACGCTCAGCTCGCGGAGCGCTCGTGGCGCTTGGCCAATGCACTCAGGTCGGCGGGGCTGAGGAAGGGAGACCGCGTGGCCACGTTGCTGTTCAACTCGGCAACGATGCTCGAGGCCCATTTCGGTGTTCCGGCGGCCGGCGGGGTCCTCGTGGCGATCAACCATCGCCTAGCAGGTCCAGAGGTGGGGTACATCCTCGGACATAGCGGCGCCCGTTTCCTGCTGCTCGATGCCGAGTTGGAGCCGCTGGTCGCCGCGCTGGAGCTGCCTGGCGTGACGGTGATCCGGTGCGCGGGCAGCGGTGATCCGCAAGATGAGCATGAGCGGTTCCTGAACGCGGCGTCCTCGGCGACGCCGGAAAGCTGGCTCGAGGACGAGGAGGAGACGATCTCGATCAACTACACGTCGGGCACCACGGGGCAGCCGAAGGGGGTGCAGTACACGTACCGGGGCGCCTACCTGAACGCGCTCAGCGAGGTAATCGTCGCCGGGATGAGCCCCGAGTCGGTGTACCTCTGGACCCTGCCGATGTTTCACTGCAACGGCTGGTGCTTCCCGTGGGCGGTAACCGCGGTCGCAGCTCGCCACGTGGCGCTTCGTGCGGTGGACCCTGAGTTGGTGTGGCAGCTGATCGACTCGGAGGGAGTGACGCATTACAACGGCGCGCCCACGGTTCAGCTGATGATCATCAACCATCCCACAGCGCACCGCTTAGAGCAGCCAGTGACCGCGATGGTTGCCGCGTCGCCACCGTCGCCGACCTTACTCGCTCGGATGGCCGAGCTGAACCTCCGCGTCGTCCACGTGTACGGGCTGACCGAGACATACGGACCGATCACGGTGTGTCCGGTTCAGCGGGAGTGGCAGGAGCTTCCTGTTGAGGAGCGGGTGAAGCTGCTCGCGCGGCAGGGTCAGGCGTACCCGTCGGCCGACCTGGTCCGGGTGGTCGACGAGGACATGCACGACATCCCGCGGGACGCGGAGGCGATGGGCGAGGTGGTCATGCGCGGCAACAACGTGATGAGCGGGTATTTCGGGGACGAAGCAGCCACCGAGAAAGCCTTTCACGGCGGCTGGTTTCACTCCGGTGACCTGGCGGCCTGGCACCCGGACGGCAACATCGAGCTGCGCGACCGCAGCAAGGACATCATCATCTCCGGCGGCGAGAACATCTCGAGCATCGAGGTCGAGCAGACGATCTGCGCCCATCCGGCCGTTCTCGAGTGCGCGGTCATCGGAATTCCCCACGAGCGCTGGGGGGAAAGACCGAAGGCATTCGTCACGCTCAACCGAACAGCCAGCGCGAGCGCCGAGGAGATCATCGCGTTCTGCCGTCAACGGCTCGCGCACTACAAATGCCCGGACGCGATCGACTTCGGGCCGCTGCCGAAGACCTCAACCGGGAAGGTCCAAAAATTCGCGCTGCGCGAGCGCGAATTGGGTGAACGAGAGACGCGAGCCCGCACGACGTAGCCCGCGACAGACAACGGTCGCGACGGCACCAGCAACGTCAATCTGAGCACCGATCACCCAGTTCCGCCGCAGCAACATCCTGCGCCCCGAGGCGAGCCGGGCGGAGATGCCCACACTCCAACTCCTCGCGCCCGCGCTACTCGGATCGCTGGGATCCAACTCCCTAATGGGCGAACCAAACATCAGAGCCGACCATCGGCACCCTCTGCCGCCTGCCCCTTGGGACGCGACTGGTTTGGCGATCAGGGAGCGGTCCGCGCCCCCGCGGCGCGTTCGGTCAGGGGCTGCGGTTCGCCGACTGTGCGGCGCTGGCGTTGACGTTCGCTCGGTGCTCACCGAGTTCCCCGCCCATCGTGTGCCGCGGCTCGGGATCGGCGTCGTGACAGCGGACAGCGGACAGCGGACAGCGGACGCCAGACCTGCGAAGCTAGAGCCATGAACGGCTCAACTATCGACGTGCCGACCCCGGACGGGGTCGCCGACTGCTACCTCACCAAGCCGGCTGGCGACGGGGCACGTCGAGGCGTCCTCTTCATTATCGATGCGATCGGGCTGCGGCCGCGGATCGAGGAGATGGCAGATCGGATTGCCGCCCAGGGCTATGTGGTGCTCGCTCCGAACGTGTTTTACCGGGGCGGGCCCGCTCCGCTGTGGGAGACGCCGGACCTCCACGATCCTGGCTCTCGCGGCGATTTCTTTCAGTCGCTTGGTCCGCTGATGGGCGCGCTCACACCCACCAGTGTCGCGGCGGACGGCGGCGCTTACCTGGACAAGCTCGGGGAGCTCACCGACGGCCCTGTCGGGATCACCGGCTACTGCTTCGGCGGCCGGCTCGGCTGGATGGTCGCCGCCGCGCACCCTGATCGTGTCGCCGCGCTCGGCGGCTTTCACACCGGTCGCATGGTCACCGAGGACGAGGACAGCCCTCACCTGCTCGCGCCCCGTGTCCGCGGGGAGGTCTACTGGGGTCACGCCGACCAGGACCAGAGCATGACTCCGGAGAACATCGCGATACTCGACCAGGCGATGGACGAGGCTGGCGTGCCCCACACGACCGAGCTCTACCAGGGTGCGCAGCACGGCTACACGATGTCCGACATGGGCGCCTACAACGAGGCGGCCGCAGAGCGGCACTTCAAGGCGCTATTCGCGCTTCTTCAACGAGCAGTCCCGCGGTGAGAACATCGCGGACGCAACGCGCGTCCGCGTCGAATGATCGCTTTTGACCCTCAGGCCTGCCACGTGCGGACGATCGCAACGGCAACAGATGCGGCCGCGCGAGCGGCCCAGCCACGCGCACCCGCGGAAGCACGAACGCGGCTCGTGACGCACCTGCGTGTCGCGGCCCGCACTGTACGCACGTCTGGCGTACAGTCGGGTTCATGTCAGAGACCAAGACCCAGCGTGTTCATCTCCGCGTCGCGGCGAGCGACGACGAGCTGTTTCGCAGCGCGGCAGCCGCGACCAACGAGTCGTTGTCCGAGTTCCTTGTAGAAAGCGGGCGCGAGCGCGCCGAGCGCGTTCTGGCGGACCGCACCCGGTTCGTGCTTGCGCCGGCTGACTGGCGAGCGTTCACGGCGGCTTTGGATCGCCCGGCTCGCGAGAATCCCGCTGTCGTGGCGTTGTTTCGCCGTCCGCGCCCTACTAAGTAGTGGCGCGCTTCGGCGAGCCCGAGCGCCTGAGTTCCCACCACGCGCTGGGCGACTTCGACTGTGGTCGAACGTCGCTGAACGTGTGGCTGACCAAGCACGCTCCGCCGGCGGCCGCCGCAGGGTCTGCGCGAACATACGTCATTGTCGACTCAGAACAGGCTCGCGTGGTCGGCTACCACGCGCTCGCGGCCGCGGGCGTTGAACGCGAGGCCGCGACCGCGAGGGTGATCAAGGGAATACAGCGTTACCCGGTTCCGGTTGTCCTTTTGGCGAGGCTCGCGGTCGATACGTCGGTTGCTCGGCGGGGTCTCGGAGCTTGGCTCTTGCGCGATGCGATGACGCGGACGTTCGCTGCTTCGGAGACAATCGGTGTTCGCGCGATGCTCGTTCACGCGATCGATAGCGACGCGCGTGAGTGCTACGTCCGTCACGGGTTGGAGCCGTCACCGACTGATCCGCTTCATCTGATGGTCCTGATCAAGGACATCGCCGCGTCGCTTGAGGCTGCGGCAAAGAGCGGATGACATCGGGCTCCGACTCCCGTCGCCACCGGAGCGCGTCCACTCCGCGCCTAGATCCGTACCGGCCATACACCAGCGGTCACGGTCGTACACACTGACTCCCGACCGTTTGCAGGGATTTATTGTCCGGTCGTGACCGTTCGTAACCGCTCCTACCGCCCTCAACCTTGCATGCTAAGGAAGCGATCGTCGGTTCGAGTCCGACAGAGGGCTTCCGCTTTTCAGCTTTTCATGAGGGTGAGCGAGGGTGAGCGAGGGTGTCTGGGTTCACGACATATGTCCCGGGTGATAGGTCGCTCATGAGTCGGGACATAGGTCTCATCTGGGTGCGGCGGTCGTCGTGGAGGTCGAGCCCGTAGGGCGAGGCCGTAACGGCGATCGCCGGGCGCCGCCGCCGGGTGGGGTTCCTTGGCGGGCATGTCTCGTGCTCGCGTTGCTGTTCTCAAGGTCGCCTCTGGCCAGCTGTCTGTCACGGAGTCCGCTGCTGAGCAGGGGTTCTCCCGCCGCCACCTGCACCGCCTCCTCGCTCTCTACCGCCAGGGCGGCCTGGACGCTCTGGAGCCCCGCTCCCGGCGGCCGAGAACGAACCCGGCCCAGACCTCTGAGGAGGTCCGTGAGCGGGTCATCGCTCTGCGCGGGCGGCTCAGCGCACAAGGGCTCGACGCCGGACCGGTGACGATCGCCTGGCACCTCGAGCTAGCTGGCCTGCGGGCGCCCTCGACCTCGACGATCCGGCGGATCCTGCACCAGGCCGGGCTGATCACCCCCGAGCCGCGCAAGCGACCCCGCTCCTCGTACGTGCGCTTCCAGGCAGCACAGCCGAATGAGATGTGGCAATCGGACTTCATCCACTGGCGCTTGGCCGATGGCACCGAGGTGGAGATCCTCAACTGGCTCGATGACCACTCCCGCTGCCTGCTGTCCTGCACTGCTCACCAGCCGGTCACCGGCGATGACGTCGTCGCCGTGTTCCTTGATGTGGTGGATCAGCACGGCGCGCCGGCGAGCACGCTGACCGATAACGGCAGCGTCTACACCTCCCGGTTCACCGGCGGGCGCAACGCATTCGAATACGTCCTCCCGCTGCTCGGGGTTCGCCAGAAGAACGGATCCCCCGGCCACCCCCAAACCCAGGGCAAGACCGAACGCTTCCACCAGACCCTGCAGCGCTGGCTCAGGGCCCGACCACCTGCCTCCAGCATTGCCGAGCTGCAGCGCCAGCTCGACGAGTTTCGCGAGCATTACAACGAGCACCGCCCGCACCGCGCGCTGGACCGCACCACACCGGCAGTGGCTTATCGAGCCACCCCCAAGGCCATCCCCGCCACCAACGGGCATGCCTAAGGCCACTACCGGCTCCGCTACGACCGGCTCGACACCAAAGGCAAGATGACCCTACGCCGCGCTGGCCGTATGCACCACCTCGGCGTCGGCACCGCCCACGCCCGCAAACGCGTCCCTCGCGTTCGCCGACGACCACCAAATCACCGTCGCCGAGCTCAGCACCGGCGAGGTCCTCTCAGTCCATCTGATCGAGCCTGACAAGACCTACTGGCGCAACCAAAACAGAGAGCCCGGCCGCTGGCCGGGCTCCTCAGAGCTGTGACCGATGTCCCGACTCACGTGGGACACATGTCGCGACTCATCACAGAAGGTGAGCGAGGGGACTCGAACCCCCGACCGCCTGGACCACAACCAGGAGCTCTACCAACTGAGCTACGCCCACCGCGGGAGGCTGAATCTACCATCGCCGGCCGTTCGCGGACCGGATCAGCGTGACGATTGGAGCGGGCATGAGATGAGCCTCCCCCGCCGGCGCCGGATTCGAGCGCGCTCGTCAGGTCTCGCGTCGGCGGATCTCGGGGATCCCGCGCGGTCCCACGTGAGGCCAGCGGGCGGGCCGAACTGCAAGCTGCCGCGGTGGCTCGTCCCTGCCCGTGCGCAAGCGGATGATGGCGCGGCGGTAGCCCGTCCTGACCACGGCAACTGCGAGGATGACGGCATGGATACGTCAACGATTGATCAGGCATATCAGCAGCTCCAGACCGAGTTTCAGGACGTCGCGATCGGCGCCGGCATCGGTCTCGGCGAGGATCTGATCAACAACATCTGCTAGGTCCGTACTGTTTCCAGGGCTTGCCCCCGTAGCTCAGCCGGATAGAGCGACGGCCTTCTAAGCCGTGGGTCGCAGGTTCGAATCCTGCCGGGGGCGTATAAGGCAAATCCTGCAAATGCGCGAGTCAAGGCGAGCACACCGCTTAGGGAGACCAGAGCGTCGCGCAGCAGCCGAACAGCACTGAACCCAACGAGGAGGCGCCATGCTCCCTGTTAGTCCCGGCCCAGCGACGCTTATCGTGTGGTTTTACCTGCGCGCGCCCGAGCTGTCGGCCGAATTCGAGCGAGTGATGGCTGGTGACCGAGACGTAGATCTCGGCTCGCTCGACACGATGTCCGCTTGGCGGCTAACGCGGCCTGCGGACGTGCCGGGGCAACCGAGCGAACCCGCAGACTACGTGCTAATCGCCGAGATCACCGAAGTGGATCGCTGGGAGTTGCAGGCGAGCGAGGAAGTCCAGCGTCTGGCGAATGCCCTCGCTCACCTCGTCTCCACTCGGCAGATGCTGGTGCTCGAGCGCGTCCTGTAGCAGAGCTCGTCCATCTAGCCTGTCGCGATTCGATCGAACCGGCAGTCTGCGGCTTGCTGCCGATTCGGCGACGGAGCGGCGCTGTCGCGGAGCAACGGAACGTTGCGTGTTCGCGAGGCGAGCGTGTCGGTCAAGCTTCAGCGCCGATTGGTTCGCGGCTGTCGGGTGGGGTGACGGCCGGCCGTCGGACACGCGGCAGGAGGAAGGGCGTCGGAAGGGCGAGCGCACCGGCCGCCGCGATGGCGGCGCGGATGCCGATGAGTTCGCTGAGAACACCCCAGAGGGCGGTGGTGGTGGCGATGCTGAGGGTTGAGCTGATCGACCAGGCCGCGAGGGTTCGAGCGATGCGGTCAGGTGCGGTCTGTTGGAGGCGGTAGGTCGCGATGACGGGGTTGAAGACTCCGCAGCTGGTGATGAGGCCGAGCTCCAGTCCGATCACGAGGAGAAGACCGATGGTTCCCGCAGGGACGAAGGCCAGTGCGATCGGCCATCCGACGCGTGTGATTCCGGCGACGAGGATCACGCGGGTCTGCCCTGCTCGGGCGACGAGCGGTCGGGCGAGGCGTGAGCCGACGAGCCCGCCGATGCATGGGGCTGCGAATGCGAGCCCGTATTGCCAGGGGTGGAAGTGCAGGTGCCGGAGCAGCAGCACGGCCAGGAGCGGCTCGGTGGCCATGATCGTGCTGTTGACGACCACGACGTTGATAAAGACGGGTCGCAGCTGGGCGTGGGTGAGGATGTAGCGCCAGCTGCCGTGCAGGTCGCGAAAGCCGGGGCGTGCACCATCTGGTTTGGGTGGTGGGGACTCATGTCCGCCGATCATGCGGATTCCCAGCGCAGAGAGGAAATAACTGAGCGCGTCGGCGGTGACGGTGATGACGGTGCCGATAAGACCGATTGCGGCGCCGCCGAGAGGTGGGCCGATGATCATCGCGCTCCAGGTCGTGGACTCGAAGCGGCTGTTCGCTATGAGCAGCTGATCGGGTGCAACCAGGCTTTTCAGGTGAGCGCCGCTGGCCGTCTGGAAGGCGATCTTGGCGCCGGCGACGAGCACGGTCACGAGCAGTAGCTGGATGAACGTCAGCCAGCCGAGCAGATAGGCGATTGGGACCGTGATCTGCGCGGCGAAGCGCGTCATGTCCGCCGCGATCATCACCGGGCGCTTGCGCTGGAACTCCACCCAGGGTCCGAGCGGGACGGCGAGCACCGCCGCTGCAGCGAGGCCGACGGAGCTGAGCAGCGAGACCGCGCCGGTGCCGGCGTGCAGCACCCGGATCGCGATGAGCGGCATCGCCCCGAAGCCGAGCCCGGTTCCGTACGCGCTGACCGCGTAGGCGGCCCACAGCCAGCCGAACCGGCGACCCAGGGCGTGTCCGTCCTGCATGGCAAGAGCGAATCGACCCCGACGGACGTCGCCTGCACAACCTGACGGCTTACGCCCACAACCAGGGGTTGTAGACATAGAATGCCGCGCGGTGGATCTTGACGCTGTCCGCGCGTTCGTCGCCGTCGCCGAAACCACCCAGTTTCAGAGCGCCGCGCGAACGCTGGGGATCACCCAGCAAGCGGTCTCCAAGCGAATCGCAGCCCTTGAGCGCGATCTCGGGTTGCGCCTCTTCGCACGCTCTCCACGCGGCGCCCTTCTCACGCTCGACGGGCAGGCCTTGCTGCCGCGCGCCAGAGAGCTTCTACGGGCCGAGGCTCGCGCCCTCGCAGCGGTCCGCCCTGACGCCCGGGCCCTGAGAGTCGACGTGATCATCCAGCGGAGCGGTCCCGCGCACATGCTGCGCGGCTTCCACCGCGCGCACCCCGACGTGCCGCTGGAGGTGCTCACCATCTTCGACGCCCCCACCGCGCTCGACGCCGTCCGTTCCGGCTCGATCGACGCGACCTTCCGCGCCGCCCCGCTCCCCGGCATGCCGCTCCCACGCGGTCTCGCGGGCATGCGCGTAATGGACGAAGCGCTGATGCTCGTGCTCGGCCCGTGCCACCCGCTCGCCTCAGACGAGAGCGTCTGCTCCAGCGAACTCGCCGAGTATCCGATTTGGATGCCGTCTCTTGTCGCCGGGACCGAGTGGGCCATCTACTACGCCGAGCTGAGCCGAGCGCTCGGAATCAGCATCGACAACTCCGGCCCCAACTTCGGATCAGAGGAGATGCTCGCGGCGATCGCGCGCTCATCAACTCTCGCGACGTTCATGGGAGCGCACACCCGCCCCACAAGCCTCTCCAGCTTCGACCTAAGACTCGTCACGCTGCGCGAGCCGACCCCGGCCTACCCCCACTCGCTCATCTGGCACGAGGACAACACACATCCCGCCCTCGCCCTGCTGCGAACACACGTCGACGCCAACGCCTGCCGAGCCAGCAAGGACGAAAGCTGGACACCGGTCTAACCCGGAACGCGCGCGGCGAACCTCCATCATTATCAGCCGCGGGCTCAGGCTGGGGCAGGTGCGGAGCGAGCGATAGTGATGTACCAGTAGCCACCCGCGAGATTCAGCGCCCCGATAACGAGGAAGAAGGCTGCCCATCCGTACGCGCCGTACGCGAGGCACACGACGCCCGCGGCGGCCGCGAAACTGCCGCCGAAAATACGCGTGACCCCAAACCCGCGGACGTGGCGGTACTCCCATGGCGCGATCAGGCGTTGCATGCCGGGTCGCGAAGGAGATGCCCACCACCCGCGCAGACCTTTCGGAGCGGTGTTGTCGTTGGGTGCGTTCATCGGGATGCCTCCTGTGGGCTGCGGCGTCGGCCACCGATCGCCTATCAATATGATATCGCATTGATAGGTGCCTTGTCAATGGTGGCGGTCCTGCCGGGCGTCCTCTTCGACGGACCCCAGAACGACACGACCACACCGCAACCGCGCTACCGGTCCGATCGATGACGGGCGCCCACGGGCGTAGGCTGTTGAGATGGAGTGGTTGCCGATGGCCCCGGCAATATGCTCGCTGGACGACCGGGAGTTGCGTGCACAGCTTGCCCGGTATCGCGCGGTTGGCGCGGGCGCAGACCTCCTCCAGCGAAGCAGGCAACGACTCGTGATCCGAGTGGCCGACCCCGTCCCGGACCTCGTGGTCGAAGAGCTCGTGGCGGTCGAGCGGCACTGCTGCCCCTTCTTCGACTTAGCGTGGGAGCAGAGGCCGCGGCGCCTCTCGATCTCGGTCTCCAGACCCGAGGAGAAGCCAGCGATCGACACGATCGCCCACGCGCTGGGATTTAGCAACGCGGACCGCCGGTCAAAGGCTTCCGCTTGAATCGACCAACGGCAGCCGGGGCTAGATATGCGACGAGCACACCCCTGATTCCTCAAACCGCCGGCAGCACGACCGTCTACGTCGTCGCCGGCGGCAACCACGTCACGATCACGCTGGATCGCTCGCAGAGCAACGAGCTGCTCGACGTAATCGAGGTCCGCGCCGCTCCGGGCGGCGGGCCCCGCCCCATCGTCATGCGTTCGCTGAGTGGTTCCGAGTGCTCGAGGGCCAGCTCACCTTCACCGAGGAGCGTGACGGTGTCATGCGCGCCACCCACACCTTAGGGGCCGGCGGCTCGGTATTCGTCGCCCCCTGGATCTACCACGGCACCCTGAACCTCTCCGATAGGCCGTGCCGGTTCGAGGTCGTCGGCCAGCCCGCGATGATGTCGGGCTACTTCGCCCAGGCCGGCGTGCCCGTCGCGGACACCTACACCGAGCCGGGCCGCGCTCCGCCGGGACCGGCCGAGCTGCGCGACATCTCCGCGCGGTGGGGGATCGAGTTCTGGACCGGACCGACCGATCCCAAGCTCGCCGCCGGTCATAGACACTCCCGCTTGACCTCAGATGCGACTCGGGCTGCACGCTCTCGGGATTGGTCCCGGCGCCCGCCGTGAGGTGATCGACGCCGTGGCCGTGCAGCCGAGGCCGCTGGGTTCCGCACCCTATGGGTGGGGGAGCACGTCGTGATGGTCGATCGCAGCGCGTCGCGCTACCCATACGCGCCAGACGGCCAGATCGCCGTGCCCGCCGATGCCGACTGGCTCGATCCCATGATCGCGCTCAGCTTCGCCGCCGCCGCCACGAGCACGATCCGCTTGGCCACCGGCGTTCTCCTGGTGCCCGAGCACAACCCGGTGACGCTCGCCAAGCAGGCCGCCAGCCTAGATCGCCTCTCCCACGGTCGGCTCGCGCTCGGAATCGGCGTGGGCTGGTCAGAAGAGGAGTTCGCCGCGCTCGGGATCCCCTTCGAGCGGCGCGGCGCGCGGACCGACGAGTACCTGGTGGCGATGCGCACTCTCTGGCGCGAGGATCCGGCATCCTTCAGCGGCGAGTTCGTCAACTTCGCCGACATCCGCGTCAATCCCAAGCCCGTCCGCGGTGGCCGCATTCCCATCATCGTCGGGGGCAACAGCGACGCCGCGCTCCGCCGCGCCGCCCGAACTGCGGACGGCTGGTACGGCTTCAATCTCACAAGCACCGCCACCGCAAGCGAGCGGATCACCCGGCTCCGCACCCTTTGCGAGACCGGCGGTCGCGACCCGGCGGAACTTGAGGTCGCGGTCGCGCTCGACCACCACCCCCGGCCCCAAGACCACGACGACCTGGCGCAACTCGGCGTCGACGAACTCGTCCTCGTGGCTGCACCCCCCGCGGACCCAGCGCAGGCCAACAACTGGGTGAAGACACTGCGATCGAACACCGAGTAGCCAAGAAGCCGCCCGGAGTGCTGGGGCAGAAGCCTTGTCTTCTGCGTGCCGGATCCCCGCTGAATGGCCTGCCGAGTTGCTGGACGTCGCCCGGGGTCGGTGCCTGCGCTCAGCGCTGCAACGGGGTGACGATCTCGTCGGCGACCCAGCGGGCGACGCCGTCCGGGTAGGGGGTGCTGAGGCTGAGGACGATGTGTGTGAAGCCGGCGCCGATGGCCGCACCGACGGCGTCCCGCGTCGCGGCGGGGTCGTCGTAGGAGACCGGCACGTGGAACGAGCGGGTGATCAAGGCGGGCTCGCGCCCGATCTCGGTGCAGTAGCGGTCGAGTAGGGCGCTGCGAGTCGTGGCATCGTCGATGTCGACGCCGGCGATGTTCCAGACGTCGGCGTGCTCTGCGACCACGCGCAGCACCCGGGCGGTTCGTCCGGCGATGAGGATCGGTGGGCGTGGTCGCTGGACGGGCTTGGGGTTGCCGAACGCCCCGACGAGGCGGACGTGGCGGCCGTCGAAGTCGAACGGTTCACTCTCAGTCCACAGCCGCTTGATCACGGTGCACGCCTCCGCGAGGGCATCGACCGAGTCTGCGAAGTCGACGTACGGCAGGCCGTAGGCGTCGTACTCCCGGCGAGCCTCAGGGACGCTTGTCCGAGAACCGGCGCCGATGCCGAAGTCAAGCCGCCCGTCAGAGACGACATCGACGGTAGTGGCGATCTTGGCGAGCACGGCCGGCGGGCGGAAGCGGTTGCTGGTGACGAGCAGACCGAGTCGCAGGCGGCTCGTCTGCGCCGCGAGCGCCGAGAGCAGCGTCCAGCCCTCGAAGATCGGGCCGAGGCGGTCTCCCGCGATCGACATGAGGTGGTCGAACAACCAGGCGTGCCCGATCTCGGGAACGGTGTCGGCCTCGCGCCACACGCGCAGGACGTCGGCATAGTCGACCCGTTGGGGCGCGGTCGCGATCCCGAAGCTGAGGTGCGGCATCACCCGCTCAGCCCTTCCCGTTCTCGCCTGTCACCAAAGACCATTCTGCACCTCGGTCGCGGCGCGTGAGCGGCTCATGGGATACCTTGCGCTCGAAACCCGGTATTTGCGGTCTCGTCGCACGTCTCGGGTCTTGTCAGCGTGCCTGGCGCGGCGTAGCTTTTCTGGCGGGCGCGAGCGATCGACGTAGCAAAGCGCAGACGTCCGGAGCTTGTGGTCTGCCGCGCGGCTTGTCCTCTTCGAGTGACTACACCTATGCGCGCTCCAGTGTCACGCTCGCGCCCGGCGTTTCCTCGTGTCCGCGTCTGCGCCGACACCCGCCACACCGGCGATGTCGGCTGTCCCCCCGCGTCTGCATGACGCGCCCGTGCTCCGGACGCGGAACAATGCCGCCGTGCTCCCGCGCCGGTTTCGCTCGTGGTGCCTGACCGCCGCCATCGTGGCGAGCGCGGCCCTCCTCGTAATGACGGGCCATGCCGGCGCGACGGCAACCAAGTCCCAGTGCCTCGTCCCCGGCACCGGCAAGCCGCTCGACGAACTCTGGCATCCGCACATGCTCGCCGCGATCGGCTACACGGACACGCGCACCGGCGACATCGCGTTCGCGGTGCGGACGAGCGACGGCGGCTTCTACAGCTACCGCCCCGACCACGACGAATGGTCGGCGAGCGTGGTCAAGGCGATGCTGATGGTCGCCTACCTCGATGAGCCGTGGGTCAGGGGCCGCGCCCTCACCGCCCACGACGAGTCGGTACTCGGCCCGATGATCACCGAGTCCGACAACGACGACGCCCAGATCGTGTTCGACACGGTCGGGCAGGGAGCGCTGCGCGCGCTCGCCGGTCGCGTCGGCATGCGCCATTTCGCGACGTCGCCGATCTGGGGGGAGACCGAGATCACCGCCGCCGACCAGACGAGATTCTTCCTCCACATCGACAGCACCGTCGTCCCGCGCCACCGGGCGTACGCGATGTCGCTGCTCGCCGGGATCGTGCCCTCCGAGCGCTGGGGCATCGGCGAGGTCGCGCCGAGGGGCTGGAAGCTCTACTTCAAGGGCGGGTGGGGGTACGGCACCGGGCTGCTCGACCACCAGGTGGCGTTGCTCGTGCGGGGCTGCGCCCGCGTATCGATCGCCGTGCTGACGATGTACGACGGCTCGCACCCGTACGGCAAGGAGACACTCAAGGGCATCTTCGAACGCCTGCTCCGCGGGCTGCCGACCGGCAACCGCCGGCAACCGATCGATCGGGGCGCCCGGATTCGAACCGGGGACCTCAAGCACCCAAAGCTTGCGCGCTAACCAGGCTGCGCTACGCCCCGCGTGTGGCCCGCGGAGTCTAGTGACCGCCCGCCCCGCGCCCGCCGGCCGCCCGCCCCGCCGCCGCAGCCGCAGCCGCAGCCGCAACCGCGCCCGCTCCCCAGGCCTCGCCGAGGCACAACACGCCGGCCTGAGCCGCTAGGCTCAGGCCCGGGCATGGCCGATGTCGAACCGCTGCGGGCGCTGCACTACAACCTGGACCGGACCCACGGGCTCCAGGACGTCGTGGCCCCTCCTTACGACGTGATCGACGACCGCCAGCGTGGCGATCTCGAGGCCAGCTCGCCGTACAACGTGGTGCGGATGGACCTGCCGGTCGGCATCGAGCCCTACGCCAACGCGGAGCGCCTGCTCGAGGCCTGGCGCGAGGAGGGCGTGATCGTCCGCGACGAGCAGCCCGCGCTGTGGCCGCTCGTGCAGGACTACATCGGACCCGACGGGCAGGCGCGCCGGCGAACCGGGTTCCTCGCGCGCGTGCGCGTGGAAGATTATGGGCCCGGCCGGATCCGCCCGCACGAGCGCACCCACCCCGGTCCGAAGGAGGACCGGCTGAGGCTCACACGCGCGACGAAGGCGAACCTGTCGCCGATCTTTTCGCTGTTCGCCGACCCTGACGGCGCGGTCACCGGTGCGCTTGCGCAGGCGCTCACCGAAGAGCCCTGGGGCAAGGCGACCGACGACGACGGCACGGTCAACCGCATCTGGCGGATCGAGGACCCGGCGACGATCGCGGCGGTCCACGACGCCATGAAAGGGGTCGAGTTGCTGATCGCCGACGGCCACCACCGCTATGAGACCGCGCGTGTGTATGCCGAGGAGGTCGGCGGAGACGGCCCTCAGCGGTACGTGCTGATGTGCCTGGTGGCGCTCGAGGATCCCGGTCTGACGGTGTTCCCCACCCACCGCCTGCTGCGCGACCTGCGCCCCGACCAGCACGAGTCGCTCGCGAACGTGCTCAGGCGCGACTTCGACATGCGCCGGCTCGACAGCACCGCCGAGCTTGTCCCCACCTACGGGCAGCCGGTCAGCCTCGGCTACATCGACGCCCATTTCCGCCAGCCGTGGATGCTCACGCTCAAGGACCAGGCGATCGCCGACGCCGCGCTCGCGGACCACGCCGAGCCCTACCGCCGGCTCGACACCGCCGTGCTCGAGGCGCTGATCCTCAAGGGCGCGCTCGGCATGACCGACGACGACATCGACCACCTCGCGGGCCTCGGGTACGCGCGCGACTTCGACCAGGCCCTCGAGCTCGTGCAAGACGGCGACTACGACGCCGCGTTCTTCGTCGCGGCGACGCCGATCCAGACGGTGCGCGCGGTCGCCGCCTCGGGCGAGAGCATGCCTCCAAAGTCGACCTATTTCTACCCGAAGGTCCCCACCGGATTGCTATTCAACCCGTTGTCCGAATAGCTCGAACCCCGGGTGCAGCAGCGGGTAAAACCACCGCTACGATGAGAACTGTGACCCCCTTCAACAAATGAGGACCAAACCGATGAAGGCCATCGCGCGCCGCAACGCACGGACTGCATTCACGCACCGCATCGACGTCCGACAGCATCGGCTGGCGGCCGATGAGCCGGCGGAGCATGGCGGCGACGACGACGGCCCGAGCCCGCAGGAGCTGCTCGCGGCGAGCCTGGCCTCGTGCACCGCGGTGACGATGGAGATGTACGCCAAGCGCAAGGGCTGGGACATCGGCCCGGTCGAGGTCGAGTGCGAGTACACGCCCGCCGAGCGCGGGTGCATGACGAACTTCAGCCTGATCCTTCGGTTGCCGAGCGACTGCACCGAGGAGCAGGTCGAGCGCCTGCGCGTGATCGCGACCAAATGTCCCGTTCACCGCACGCTCGACGGCGAGGTCAGCTTCAACGAGCGCGTCGAGCTGGTCGCGCCGGCGGCGGTTTAGCGCTGCGCTGACCCCGCGCCGGCCGGCCCACCGCGCGCCGTCAGTCGACAACCTCCACCCCGGCCGCCCGCAGCTCCGCCACGGCTCGCTCGCCGTCGCCCGGCTCCACCTCGACCGCGCGCGTGGCGTTGCGGTGGACAGTGACGTTCATCCCCGCGCGCCTGGCGTCGAGAGCGGTGGCCTTGACGCAGTAGTCGAGAGCGAGCCCGGTCAAGTCGACCGCGTCGACGCCGCGCTCGCGCAGCAGCCGCTCGAGCTCGGTGCCTTCGAAGCCGGAGTACCCTTCGCGCTCAGAAACCTGGCCCTTGGCGAGGATCACGTCGATCTGACCCTGGTCGACCCCCGGGTGGAGCTTCGCCCCCTCCGTCCCCTGCACGCAATGGACCGGCCACGGACCGCCCTGCGCCGCGAACGAGCTGTGGTCGGGCGGGTGCCAGTCGCGCGTCGCGACCACGAACGGGGCATCGGCCGCCATCCGGTTGACGGCCTCCACGACCGCGTCCCCGTCCGGCACCGCCAGCGCACCCCCGGGACAGAAGTCGTTCTGGACGTCGACGACGATCAGGGCCCGCATGACCCGCGAATATAGTCCGCGGATGGCGTCGGTAAACGATCACCCCCAGGACGATCTTCGCCGCGTGCTCCTGTCGACCGAGGAGGCGCTGACGCTAGAAGTCCGGGGCCGAACCGACGCGGCGGTGCTGGTCCCCCTCTACATCGAGCGCGGCCGGCTCCACACTGTCTTCACCAGGCGCCAGGACGACCTGCGCCGCCATCCGGGCGAGATCTCGTTCCCTGGCGGACGCTACGACGAGGGCGAGCGGGATCTGCTGGCGACGGCGCTGCGCGAGGCCCAGGAGGAGATCGGCCTACCCCCCGACGCCGTCGAGATCGTCGGTGCGCTCCAGCCCACTCCGACGATCGCCACCGGGTACGCCGTGTACCCGTTCGTCGGGCTGATCGAGCCGGGCCGGACGTGGACGCCGAGCGTCCGCGAGGTGTCCGAGGTGCTCGAGCTCCCGCTCGCCGCGCTCCTCTCGGGATACGCGCGCCGGCGCCTGATCCGTCGCGGCGTGCCGATCCGGACCGACACCTACGTGGTCGGCGATCACCTCATCTGGGGCGCAACGGCCCGGATCCTGGGCGACCTGTTCGACCGGATCGGGCCACTGCTGAACAAGCGCGAGTCGGGATCCCGGCTCAATAAGATGGTCGGCGGCGCCTGACGGCGGCGCCTTAGGGATGGTCGGCGGCGCCTGACGGCGGCGCCTCAGCCCCTCTCGATCGGCACGTTGACGAGGTTCCCCCACTCGGTCCACGAGCCGTCGTAGTTTTTGACGTCCGACTCGCCGAGCAGCTCATGCAGCACGAACCAGGTGTGCGCCGAGCGCTCGCCGATCCGGCAGTAGGCGATGATCGGCTCGCCCGACAGCACGCCTCTCCCGCCGTACAGGTCGCGGAGGTCCTCGGCGGACTTGAACGTCCCGTCCTCCTTGACCGCCTGCGCCCAAGGGATCGACTTGGCGCCCGGGATGTGGCCGGCGCGCTGGGCGCCCTCGTTCTCATAGCCGGGCATCGCGATCAGCTCGCCCGAGTACTCCTGCGGTGAGCGCACGTCGACGAGCTCGCGCGAGTCGTCGAGCGCGGCCAGAACCTCGTCGCGCTTGGCGCGGATCGCCTCGTCGCCGGGCTTCGCGTTGAACGTCGCCTCGGAGTAGCTCGGATCCTCGACCGTCGTCGGGCGCCCCTCGGCGATCCAACGCTCGCGCGGACCGTTCAGCAGTTTGACGTTGTTGTGCCCGTAGTACTTCAGGTACCAGTAGGTGTACGCGGCGAACCAGTTGTTGCGGTCGCCATACAGGATCACCTGGTGATCGTTCGAGATCCCGCGACCGCCGAACAACGCCCCGAAGTCCTCGGGCCCTAGGAAGTCGCGCTTGACCTGGTCCTGGAGGTCAAGGCGCCAGTCGAACCCGATCGCGCCCGGAATGTGCGCCTCGCGATACAGCGCCGGGTTCTCGTCGACCTCGACGATTCGGATCGAGTCGTCGTTGAGGTGCTGCTCGAGCCACTCCGGCTCGACCAGAACGTCGCTCGCGTAGTCAGCCATGCATCCTCCTGAGAATTCCGGTCGCCTTTTACCTATTTTGGTTTTTTCAGTTTATCGTGGGCCCGCCGGGCGGCCATCGAGCGCGCTGTTGACCGCGGCCACCGCCGCGACCGTCCAAGCGTCAACGTCGGCGGGACCGGCGCGGAGCAGCGCGTACGGGATCCGCGAGTCCTCGCAGCGCGCTCGCACAAGCGCCGCACCGGACGCCAGGACCACAGCGTCCACCGAACCCGCCGCCTCGTACACGATCCCGCGCACGGTGGTGTCGAGCATCCGCGTCAACAGCATCTCGAGACGCGGCCCGTGGAGCGCGGCCAGCGCGGCCGACGACCCGGCCGACGACCCGGCCGACGACCCGACCGCCGACCCGAGCAGCACGCACGCAACGGTGACGTGCTCGAGAGACCGCGCGAGCGTCGCCACCACGTCGGGATCGCCGACCACCGCCTCCACGCCGGCGGCCTCGATTTCCGGCCGCCGAGCCGGCTTCCGCGTCGTCCCTCGGACGGCGTGGCCGGCGGCGATCAGCTCACGCGCGAGCGATAGCCCCCGGCACCCGCAGCCGATGATCAGGCAGCGCGCCAATGGCACTCAACCGTCACGGCGCCGCTACTCGGAGCGCCCGCGCAGGACCCGGGCCTCGACCTCGTCGGCGGTGACCTCGGCCTCCCCCCGCGCCCGCCGCCGAGCGTTGTGCGCGGCGAGCATCTGATCGAGGTCCTCGGCCTCGAGCGCTTCTCGCCGCTCGACGACTTCGCGCGCCGAGCGCAGCCCCACCTGCTCGAGCCCCGACCCCGGGTAGTACTTCCCGAGCAGCCAGAACACCACCCCGACGGCGACGAGGCCACCGACCACCACACCGGTAAACGGGTCCACGAACAGCGAGTCTAGACGTGAGCGCACTGAGCGCAACTTCGTGCTCGATAGTGTGTTTTCAGGGGCGTTCCAATAGCCGCCGCCTGGGAGGGAGCCGGGAATCCAGCGGAGGCACTCTATACCCCACGCTGGGAAAGGAGCCTCATGCGCCTTCGCCTTGCCGTGCTCGCCACACTGGTGACAACGCTCGCTGCTGTTGCTTTCACGAGCGGAGCCAGTGCTGCACCAGGGCACAATCGCGGCCTCACCATCAACGCCATCCCCAACCCGATCGATGCCGGGGAAGGCGTGTTCATCTACGGTCACCTGAACACCGCGCCCGTGGGCGGTCAGGCGATCATCCTGTACCACCACCTCACCGGGTCCGGCCGCGGGTACACGAAGATCGGTCAGACGACGACCGACTCCCGCGGCTTCTATGAGTTCACTCGCGCCGAGGACGTGGTGCTGACCAACCGCAGTTGGTTCGTGCGCGAGCAGGGCGCGCACCAAATCCACAGCCGCACGGTGTTCGAGCGCGTGTCCGCTCTGGTCGACATGAGCGCGAGCACGGCGACCGCGGTCACGGGACAGCCGGTGACCTTCACCGGATCGGTAACTCCCAACCATGCCGGTGAGCAGGTCATCCTGCAGGAGCAGGACAATGCCGGCAACTGGCGCGAGCTCAAGAGCGGTCGGCTCGACGGCGGATCGAACTACTCGATCACGTACCGCTGGCGGTTCGCCGGCGACCACACCGTTCGCGTCCTGTTCCCACGCGATATCCGCAACATCGCCGGGGCCGCGAACCCGGTCACCGTGGCGGTCCAGCAGAAGCAGATCACGGGGTTCACGATCTCGAGCTCCGACCAGCTGATCTCCTATGGTCAGTCGGTGACGATCTCGGGCGTGCTCGATCAGGCCAGCTCTTCGTCCACCGCGGAGCCGAACACGCCGGTGACCCTGTGGGCCCGGAACGGCTACCAGAGTCAGTTCACTCCCGTCGCCGATACGACGACCGGGTCTGACGGCAGCTACACGTTCGCGCCCCAGTCGCCGACGTACAACACCGTGTACCAGGTCCGGACCACGCTGGCTCCGCACCGTCACAGCGCGGTGCTGTTCGAGGGCGTCCAGGACGCGCTCACGATGACACCGAGCTCGACCACGTCGGAGATCGGCGGGTCGGTGACGTTCACCGGCACGGTCCTTCCCGACAAGGCCGGTCACGTGATCTACCTGCAGCGCCTCGGCGCTGACGGTAACTGGCACAACGAGGAAGTTCGGTTCGTCACCAACGCCTCGACGTTCCAGTTCGGATGGACGTTCGGCAAATCGGGGACGTACCAGTTCCGTGCGCGGATCACCGGCGACCGCGGGAACGTCGGCGGGGCGTCGGCGCCCGTGACGATCCAGGTGTCGCCCGCCACCTCGACGGCGACGCTACCGCCAGCCTCATAGAGACAGGGGACGCAGCCGGACAGCAGGGGCGGCGCCACCGCCGTCCCTGCTCCGGTAGCGTGCCCCCCATGGACTTCGAGCTCACTGACGAGCAGCGCCTGGTCCGCGAGACGGCGCGAGCTTTCACCGACAACGAGATCGTCGAGCGCGCGCGCGAGAACGATCGCAACGAGCACTTCGACCTCGAACTGGTCGAGAAGATCGCGGCTCAGGGCTACCTCGGCGCGATCGTCCCGCGCGAGTACGGCGGCGCGGGACTCGACTATCTGACTTATGGGCTGATCGTCGAGGAAGTCGGCCGCGGGGACTCGGCGATGCGGACCGTGGTGTCGGTCCAGACGTCGCTCGTGTGCTCGGCGCTCGTGCGCTGGGGCACCGAGGAGCAGAAGCAGCACTACCTGCCCAAGCTGTGCTCGGGCGAGTGGCTCGGCTGCTTCGCCTTGACCGAGCCGGACACCGGATCGGACGCGGCCAACCAGCGCACGCGGGCCAAGAAGACCGACTCCGGCTGGGTCATCAACGGCGCCAAGATGTTCATCTCGATGGGCAACTTCGCCCGCGTGGCGCTCGTGTTCGCCCAGACCGACCCAGAGCTCGCCCACCGCGGGCTGGCCTGCTTCCTGGTCGATACGGACCAGCCCGGTTACCAGGCGCGGGCCGTCCACCACAAGCTCGGGCTGCGGGGCTCGGACACCGCCGAGATCTCGCTGAACGATGTCGAGGTGCCCGAGGACGCGATCCTCGGCGACATTGGCGACGGCTTCAAGGTCGCGATGAGCTCGCTCGACTCGGGTCGCTACAGCGTCGCCGCCGGCTGCGTCGGGATCTGCCAGGGCTGCCTCGACGCCTCGGTGCGCTACTCGAAGGAGCGCCAGCAGTTCGGGCGGCCGATCGCGAGCTTCCAGCTGGTCCAGGAGATGCTCGCCGACATGGCGCTCGAGACCGACGCCTCCAGGATGCTCGTGTGGCGTGCCGGCTACCTGAAGGACACCGGCAAGCCGAACACGACCGAGACGTCGATCGCGAAGCTGTACGCGACCGAGGCCGCGGTCCGCTGCGCGAACGCCGCGATTCAGGTCCACGGCGGATCGGGGTACGTCGACGACTACCCGGTCGAGCGCTATCTCCGCGACGCGCGGGTGACGACGCTATACGAGGGCACCTCGCAGATCCAGAAGCTGATCATCGGGCGCGCCCTGACCGGGGTCAACGCACTCGTTCCCGTGTGAGCGTGGCCCCCGGGGCCGGCACGATCGGCGTCGCCGGCGCCGGCACGATGGGCGCCGGGATCGCGCAGCTCGCATGCCTGTCGGGCGCGCGGACGCTGCTCCACGACCCGGATCGGGCAGCGCTCGACCGCGGCCACGAGCGGATCCGGTCCCAGCTCGAGCGCGGCGTCGAGCGCGGCCGCCTGAGCGCCTCGGATGCGGCGGACGCGGCCGCCCGGCTCGAGGCTGCGCCGGCACTCGAGGACTTTGCGGCGTGCGAGCTCGTGATCGAAGCCGCACCCGAGCGCCTGGAGATCAAGCATGAGCTGTTCGCCCGCCTGTCCGAGCAGGTCGTCTCGGACGAGTGCGTGCTCGCGACCAACACCTCGTCGCTGCTCGTGACCGCGGTCGCGAGCGCCGCCTCAAGGCCCGAGCGCGTTGTCGGCATGCACTTCTTCAACCCGCCGCCGGTGATGCGCCTGCTCGAGGTCGTCGCCGGCGAGCTGTCCTGCGAGTCGGCGCTCGCGCTCGCGCGGGCGACCGGCGAGGCGATGGGCAAGCACGTGATCGACGCCGTCGACGGCCCCGGGTTTCTCGTCAACCGCTGCAACCGGCCGTTCAGCCTGGAGGCGCTGAAGCTGCTCGAGGAGCGGATCGCGGGGATCGAGGAGATCGACCGCATCTGCCGCCTCGCCGGCGGCTTTCGGATGGGACCGTTCGAGCTGATGGACCTCGTCGGCGTCGACACCGGCCTGGACGTGGCGCGGTCGTTCTACGAGCAGAGCTTCGGCGAGCCCCGCTGGCGGCCGTCGCCGATCACGGTGCGAACGATCGCCGCCGGTCGCGTCGGGCGCAAGAGCGGCCGGGGCTACTACGACTACGACGACGGATCCGGCAAGCACCGGCCGCCCGACCCCGAACCGCTCGCCGTCGGCGGTGGCGACGGCGTAGTCGTGATCGCCGGCCGGTCCGCGCTCGCCGCGGCGCTCGAGCACGCCGCGTCGGACGCCGGATGGGCGGTGGCGACGCCGGAGGAGGCGCAGGAGCTCCCGGCGCCGTTCCTGATCCTCGACCTGGATCCGGAGGAGGAACTCGACGCTCCCCTCCAGGGCGGTCCGCAGGCGATCTGCTGCGCCGCCGGGTCGCTAGCGGTGCTCGATCCCGGCGGCAGCGCCGCCGGCTTCCACCTGCTCCCCCCGCTCGAGGAGTCGAGCCTGGTCGAGCTGACCCGCGGACCCGACACCGCACCGTCCGCGGCCGCCGCCACCGAGCGGTTCTTCGCGACGCTCGGCAGGCACACGATCTGGGTCGGCGACGCGCCCGGCCTCGTGCTCGGCCGGATCGTCTGCCAGGTGGTCAACGAGGCGGCGTTCGCGCTCGCCCAGGGCGTGGGCAGCGCGGAGGACGTCGATGCCGGGATGGTCCACGGCCTCAACTACCCCCGCGGGATCCTCGAGTGGGCCGACGAGATCGGCCTCGACCGCGTGCTCGCCGTGCTCGACGGGCTGTACGAGGAGCGCCGGGAGGAGCGCTACCGGACGTCTCCGCTATTGCGCTCGCTCGTGATGTCCGGTCGCGTCGGGCGCGAGTCCGGCGAGGGCTTCTTCGTCTACGAGGAGTAAGCCGGCCGCTTTCGGGGTATTACGCCGCCGGGGTTCGCGGGAGGACCCGGATTTAGGGCGTAATACGTCCTCCCGCTCACGTTTCGCATCACTTTTGTCGATCGATCGGCCATTTAAGCTAACCCCGCTGTGAGGGAGGTGGAGTTCCTGACGATCTTCCATCCGATGCCGACCCGCCCCCAGCCTTCGAAAGCGACCTCGGGCGGCCGGCGTCGCGTCGCGAGCCTCGCGATCGGCATCCTCGCGCTGCTCTCGACGCTGATGCTGACGATCGTCCCCGCGGCCGCCACCGCGAGCACCTCCGGGGCTCAGCACCAGTCGCGGTTGCGCCACCGGCGCGCCCGCCCGGCGAGTGGCTGCGCGAACGCGACCGCGATCGCCGGCCGGGCCTCGGTCCAGGCGCTTCGCTCCGCCGTCGTCTGCCTGATCAACCAACAGCGGACGAGCCGTCATCTGCCGCCGCTGCACGCCTCGCTGCTGCTCGACCGGTCGGCCCAGAAATGGACGAACGCGATGGTCTCGAGCGACGTGTTCAGCCACGGCACGGACTTCGCGGCCCGGATCAGCGCCGTCGGCTACGACTGGCGGGCGGCCGGCGAGAACATCGCCACCGGCTTCCAGACTCCCCGGTCGGTCGTCAGCGCCTGGATGGCCAGCACCGGACATTGTCAGAACATCCTCAATCCCACCTACGGCAACGTCGGAACCGGCGTGAGCCGCCGTCAGGTCAGGGGTTGGGCGTCCGGCGCCGGGACCTGGACGCAGGACTTCGCGCTGTCGATGTTCAAGTCGCCGCCGTCGGCCAACTGGGGCCCGGCGGACGGCTGCCCGTACTAGGGGCCCCCCGCCCCGGGTCAGGCCGAGGCAGCAGCGCCGGCGGCGGCGGCGTCGGCCACCGGAAACGGAGTGTCGCGCAGGTACCACTCGGCGTCGAGCGCTGCCTGGCAGCCCGATCCGGCCGCCGTGACCGCCTGGCGGTAGGTGTGATCGACGAGGTCGCCGGCGGCGAACACCCCCGGCACCCCGGTCAGCGTCGAGCGCCCCTGGGTGACCACGTAGCCGGCGGCGTCGGTCTTGATCTGGCCTTCGACGAGCTGTGACTGCGGGTCGTGCCCGACCGCGATGAACGCGCCGGTCACCTCGAGATCGCGCGTGGACCCGTCGACCGTGTTGCGAAGCCGCGCCACCGCGAGCGACTTGCCATCGCCGGCGCTGAACTCCTCGACGGCATACGGCGTGAGAAACTCGATGTTGGGGATCGCGCGAGCGCGCTCGAGCATGATCTTCGACGCCCGGAACTCGTCCCGGCGGTGAAGGATCATGACCTTCGAGGCGAACTTCGACAGGAACATCGCCTCCTCCATCGCGGAGTCGCCGCCGCCGACGATCAGCGTCGGTGCGTCCCGGAAGAACGCCGCATCGCACGTCGCGCAGTAGCTGACCCCCCGCCCCGAAAGCTCGGCCTCGCCTGGGACGTCGAGCTTACGGTGCTGTGCGCCCATGGCCAGGATCAGGGCGCGGGTGACGTGCATCTCGTCGGCGGTCCATACCTTGTGCAGCCCGCCGTCGGTGGAGATCTCCACCTGGGTCACGTCGTCGGTCTCGAGACGGGCGCCGAACCGCTCAGCCTGGTCGCGGAAGTGCTGCATCATCTCGGGGCCCATGATCCCCTCGGGGAAGCCCGGGTAGTTCTCGACGTCGGTCGTCTGCTGGAGCAGGCCGCCCCACGCGAACCCCTCGACCACGAGCGGCTCGAGGTTCGCACGCGCCGTGTACAGCGCGGCTGTGTAGCCAGCCGGCCCGCTCCCCACGATGATTACGTTCTCTACGCGCTGATCTTCCACTTCAGAAAGTATAGCTTAGGCGTGGGTCCCGGCAGTCGCGGTCTTTGGCGGTCAGTCGGTCCGACGGGACTATGACACCGGATCGGATGCGCCGCGGAGCACCGCTCGTTTCTCGGTCCCCCAGCGCTGGACCGTGCGCCGCAATTGCAGGTAGGCGACGGCGCCCGGGAGCGTGGGTAGCCAGAACGCGAACGCGCGATAGGCGAGCACGGCGACGACCGACAGCTCGGCGTCCACCCCGAACGCCACGAACGCGCCGATCATGCCGCCGTCGACGCCCCCGATCCCGCCCGGGAGCGGCAGCGCGTTGGCCAGCATCCCCACGAAGTACGCCATCACGATCACGCCCTTCGGCGGCGAGCCGCCGAACGCGTGGAAGCAGGCCCACAGCACGGAGATGTCGAACCCCCACCACGCCACCGCCCCGAGCAGGCTGGGGTTGCGCTCCCGGACGAGGCCGATCGCCCCCCGCACGCCGTTGGCGGCGGTCGCCGACACCGCCGCCAGCCGGAACATGAGCCGGCGGACGCGGTGCTGGCCGGCGGTCCACCGCCCGACCATCCTGTCGACGTCGCTGGGCAGCGTCGAGAGCCCGAGGAACAGGCCGATCACGACCGCGCCGAAGATCGCGGGCACGATTGTGATCGCGAACGAGCCACCGCCGGGGATCACGCCCAGGTACAGGCCGACGCCATCGATCACGAGCGTGATCATGTAGACCGCGTACAGGATCACCGTGAACGCGATCAGCCGGGCGGCCACGGTCCGCCGTGCCATGCCGGAGCGGCGCAGGGCCCACGCCGTGAGCGCGATCCCGCCGGCCCCGGCCGCGGCGAACAGGCGGGTAGCGGCCAGCCCGGCCATCGTGATCTGGTAGCTCTCGGGCCAGTCGATCCGCGCTGAGGCGCCGCCGCCAGGCGCCGCCGACCTTTTGCTTTGCCCGCGCACGAACACGCCTCGGAACAGCCACACGTAGCCGAAGAACGAGCACACCTCGAGCACCGCGGCCAGACCGAACCACCAGCCGTTTCCGTGCTGGATCCGGTCCCACGTCTCGTGCAGACCGAGCAGCTTCGGCAGCACGAGGTACAGGAACGCCAGCGCCGAGGCCACGAACAGCAGCGTTCCGAGGATCCGGCCGCGGGTGAGCAGGACCCGCGGGGCCTCCTCGTGTTCGGTTTCCGACTGCTCCTGGCCCGATCCGAAGGCTTCGACTGTCCGTCGCGACCCGTTTAGGGCGTCCTCAGGCGTTTCCTGGCGCTTCCCCCCTTGCCGCAAACCTACGTCCCCGCGCGCATTTCGAGGGCCTGCAGCCCCGCCGAAGCCCGCTGATAGAGCGGTTCCAGGCGTGGCGCTGCAATCCGAACCCCCTCCGCCAGCGCCGCTCCCCCGATCAAGTCAGCGGCGTAGTGCTCGCCGAGGTAGACCAGCGCCACTCCGAGCGTGACCGCGTACGTCCACCCCACGGCACCCGCGACCGGCCCGACCTCCGAGAGCAGGTGGGCAGCCATGAGTGACGTGGCGAAGTGCAGCGACGGCATGGCAGCCAACGGATTTCCTCCGAAGACATCGTAGAGGTCGCCCCAGCGTTCGCCCCAGAACTGCTCCCCGTACTCGATCATCATCCGCCGCACACGGAGCGCTTCGCCGTCTTCGAGCCGACCCCTTTGCGCCGCCCACCACGGCGGGGCGGTCGGGATCGCCCAGTAGAACACTGCGCCGGCGTCGAACACCCCATACATTCGCGCCGCCGCGCTCGGGAACCGCTCGGGGGCGCGCCACCACACGTAGGCGACGGTTGCGTGAGGCACGAAGAACCACATCCAGTGGCACCACACGAGCACCCGCTCGAACCGATTCACGGTGCCCGGCGTCGAGAACGCACGTTGGAGACGGAGCGTCGGCGCCACGCCGAGTCCGAGCACGCGGTCGATCGCGACCGGATAGTCGACGAGCACTCGCGCCGCCAGACGCTCTGGGTCGTCGTGCGGCATCTCGTAGGCGGCGTAGTAGGCCCACATGTTGAGCACGCACACGCCGGCGTCGCGCGCCCGCGAGCGCGGGACCGCGACGCACAGCGCCGCCGGCGCGAGTCCGGCCCCACCGAGCACCGCCGCCGGCGGGATCCTGAGCCGCCGCCGCAGGACGGGCAGGGCGACGCCCGTCGCGACCAGAACCCAGGCGGTGGCTCGAGTGGCCCTCCTTGCGCGCAAGGGCGGCGAGTATATGGAGTGGGCGGCGCGACCCCGGTATGGAGTGGGCGGCGCGACCCCGGGATGGAGCGGCCGCCCCGACCCGGGCGTGCGGGGCCTTGTTGCACTCGCCACGACCTGTCGCGTGGGCATCAAGCCGAGGGCGGCCTAGATAGAATCTCGCGGCCTTGCGATCCGACGCCTCCGCCGCTCAGCGCCGACGCCGTACGCCACGGCTTCTCAGCGCCGCACTCGCGTCGTCCGTCCTCGTATTGCTGGCGCTCGCCCCGAGCGCGTTCGCGAACTTCATCACGCCCAAGACCGGCGGCTCGCCGAACGCCGACCAGATCCACTCGCTGTACCTGATCATCCTGTACATCGCGGCCGTGGTGTTCGTGATCGTCGAGGGCGCGCTCGTCTACTCGGTCTACAAGTTCCGCGCCAAGAAGGTCCGCACGGCGGCGCAGATCCACGGCAACACGCGGCTCGAGATCTCCTGGACGATCGCGGCGGCGGCGATCCTGGTTGTGCTGACCGTGGTCACGTTCATCAAGCTCCCGAGCATCCTCAACCCGCCCAACTCGAGCGCCCCGTTCCTCGAGTCCTCGCTCACCGAGCCCTCCCCGCCCAACGGCAAGAAGCTGGTTGTCTGCGTGCAGGGCCGGCAGTACATCTGGCGCTACGTGTACGGGTCCGACTGCGAGCACAACGCGTTTGCCGCAAAGCTGCCCTACTCCTATCAGGAGATGGTCGTGCCGGCGAACACAACGGTCGTGCTCAGCATCACGGCGATCGATGTGATCCATTCCTGGTGGATTCCCTCGCTCGGAGGCAAGGTCGACGCGGTGCCCGGCTACACGACATACACCTGGTTCAAGGCGTGGAAGACCGGCGCGCTGTATCACGGCCAGTGCGCGCAGCTGTGCGGACGCCAGCACGCGTTCATGACCGCGCAGGTGCAGGTCGTGTCCCCCGCCGCCTATCAGGCCTGGCTCCAGCGCCAGTCGAAGTTGATCGAGACCGCGAACTCGCAGGTCACCCAGCTGCGCTCGTACCTCACGCGAACCGGAAACCTCTAGGAGACTGCGAATGTCTGTGATTGCCGAGCCAGCAGCCCGACCGGTCACCGGGCCAGTCCGACCGGTCCCCGAGGTCCTCACCGAAGAGGTGGCCGGGACGCGCACGAGCAAGCGCTGGGTCGAATGGATCGTGACCACCGACCACAAGAAGATCGGGATCATGTACCTGGTCCTGACGTTCGTGTTCTTCGCGCTCGGCGGCGTCGAGGCGCTGCTGATGCGGGTGCAGCTGGCCGAGCCGAGCAACACGCTGCTGAGCGGCGAGCGCTACAACGAGCTGCTGACGCTCCACGGGACGACGATGATCTTCCTGTTCGTGGTGCCGGTGATGGCGGGGTTCGGCAACTACTTCGTGCCGCTGATGATCGGGGCGCGGGACATGGCGTTCCCGCGGCTGAACGCGCTGTCCTTCTGGCTGTTGCTGGCGGGCGGGATCGTGTTCTACGCGACTCTCTTCTACCACCCGCCGGAGGCCGGCTGGTGGAGCTACCCGCCGCTGTCGAGCATCCAGTACTCGCCCAGCGGGGGCCAGGACGCATGGATCTTCCTGATCCACCTCACCGGCATCTCCTCGCTGCTGGGCGCGATCAACTTCTACGTGACGATCGTGAACATGCGCGCCCCCGGGATGACCTGGGGACGGCTGCCGCTGTTCATCTGGACGATCCTCGTCTACGCGGTCCTTCTGATCCTCGCGCTGCCGGTGGTGGCTGCGGCCGTGACGATGCTGCTGACCGACCGCCACTTCGGAACGCACTGGTTCGATCCGACCGCGCACGGCTCGCCGATCCTGTGGCAGCACCTGTTCTGGTTCTTCGGGCACCCCGAGGTCTACATCATGGTCCTGCCGGGCTTCGGGATCATCTCCGAGGTCATCCCGGTGTTCTCGCGCAAGCCGATCTTCGGCTACAAGGCGATCGCCGCGTCGACCGTCGTGATCGCGTTCCTGGCGACATTGGTCTGGGCCCACCACATGTTCGCCTCGCCGATACCGGTCGTTGTGCTCGGGTTCTTCATGCTGAGCTCGTTCCTGATCGGGGTGCCGACCGGGGTCAAGATCTTCAACTGGATCGCCACCCTCTGGCGTGGATCGATCGTGATGACCACCGCGCTCTACTACGCGGTCGGGATGATCGCGATCTTCACGATCGGCGGGATCACCGGCATCTTCCTGGCCGTGTTCCCGGTCGACTGGCAGCTCAACGACACGTACTTCGTCGTCGCCCACTTCCACTACACGATCTTCGGCGGCGCGATCTTCCCGGTACTCGCGGGGATCTACTACTGGTTCCCGAAGATGACCGGGCGGCTGCTGAACGAGCGGCTGGGCAAGGCCTCGTTCTGGTTCGTGTTCATCGGCTTCAACATGACCTTCTTCGTCCAGCACGCGCTGGGGCTGTCCGGGATGCCGCGACGGATCTACACCTACCAGCCCGGTCTCGGCTGGTCGACGTACAACCTGATCTCGACGATCGGCGCATTCATCCTCGCCGCGGGCATCGTGATGACGGTCACCAACGTGATGCTCAATTACAAGCGCGGGCCGCTGGCGGGGCCAGATCCGTGGAAGGGCAACACGCTCGAATGGTTCGTGCCGTCGCCGCCGCCGGTCAACAACTTCGACGAGATCCCCCGCGTCAGGTCGGTCGAGCCGATGCGCGACATCCGCCGCCAGATCGAGCGGTCGACCGGCGTGCCGCAGAAGACCGGCGGCAGCGAGCGATTCGCCAGGGCGTAGTCTCTTGGCCGTGGACGCCTCGCCGGTAACGCAGGTCCCGTCGGCGTCGGTTGCCTCGGGCGCCCGACAGCTGCTGGCCGACTACTTCGAGCTGACCAAGCCGAAGGTCCAGACGCTGCTGCTGTTCACGACGATCACCACGATGGAGATCGCCGGCAATCCGCCGGTCTCGTTGATCGCGCTCACGTGCCTGGGCGGCTACCTGTCGGCAGGCGGCGCCGGCGCGGTCAACCACTATTACGACCGCGACATCGACGCCCAGATGCGGCGCACCGCCTCGCGCCCGATCCCAGCCGGCCGGATCTCGCCGAGGGCCGCGCTGATCTTCGGCTTCACCCTCTGCGGCCTGTCGTTCGCGCTGCTGTCGTTGACGGTAAACCTGCTCGCGGCGTCGCTGGCGCTGGGCGGGTTCGTCGGCTACGTCGGCGTGTACACGATCTGGCTGAAGCGCCGGACCGCCCAGAACATCGTGATCGGCGGCGCCGCCGGCGCGGTGCCACCACTCGTAGGCTGGGCTGCGACGCGCGGCTCGCTGTCCTGGACCGCGGTCTATCTGTTCGCGATCGTGTTCTACTGGACCCCGCCCCACTTCTGGTCGCTCAGCCTGTTGATGAAGGACGAGTACGCCAAGGTCGGCGTGCCGATGATGCCGGTAGTCCGCGGTGAGCGTGAGACGCGCCGGCAGATCGTGCTCTACACGCTGCTGCTCTACGCGATCTCGCAGCTGCCGTTCTGCGCCGGGGAGTTCGGGGCCGCGTACCTGTTCGCGTCGATCGTGCTCGGCCTGGCGTTCATCGCCGGCGCGCTGTGGCTGTACCGCGAGGCCGACCGGCGGAGCGCCCTGCGCCTGTACCTGTTCTCCCTGGCCTACCTCGCACTGCTGTTCGGCGCGATGGTCGCCGACGTGAAGCTGTAGCCTCCCGGGCCTATGGATCGAAGGCTCGCACGCAAGAACCTCCGCTCCGGTCTGATCGCGGGCGCGCTTTGCGCCGTCATGTTCGGGATCACGTTCGTGGCGGCGGCAATCTACGTCCATCCGTGAACGACACCGAGCATCCCTCCCAGGCGCCGCCGGCCGGCGAGCAGCTCCACCTGCCCGGGCCGAGCGTCAAGCCGTTCATAACCGCGATCGCGATCACCCTGACCGTGATCGGGACGACGATCAACATCCTGCTCAGCATCGTCGGGCTGATCATGTTGGTGATCGTGGTGTGCCTGTGGATCGGCGACACCCGGCGCGACATCGCCGAGTTGCCCGAAAAACACGGGCACTGAGCAGCGCGCCGGCCCGGTCAGACCTCGGTGGCGCCGGCCGGCACCTCGCTGGTGGCACCGTCCTGGCTCCAGCAGCGCATGATGTCCCGCATCGACAGAATCCCCGTGAGCTCGCCGCCCTCGTACACGACGAGATGGCGGAATCGGCCTCGGACCATCGTGGCCGCGGCCCGCTCGAGCGACCAGTCGGGAGCCGCCAGCGTCAGGTTCGAGGTCAGGTGATTGCCGACCAGCTCCCGATCGGGATCCTCCCCGCAGCCGACCGCCTGCAGGATGTCTCGTTCGGTGATCACGCTGGGGCCCTGCGCCTCCGGGTCCAGCACCACCGCCGCTCCCACGTTGCGGCGGCACATCGCCTCGGCGGCGTCGCGCAGCGTATGGCTCGGGCCGATCGTCAAGACCGTCCCGGACATCCCGTCACGTACCCGCATCACGTCTCCTGGCTAGATTGCAACAATTGCCTCAATCATAATTCAACCCAGGACGGCGTTGGCGCAAACAGAGTGGCCGTCCTGACGTCCTTCGTCGACCAGAACGCTTAGGATGCCGACCGGAGTGACGCTCGAGGGCCCGCAGACTCAAGACCACCGTGCGTAACCGCCCGGTCGTACAGATGGTCGTGATCGGTGTGATCGTCACCGCGATCGCGATCCCGGTCGCTCTGATCATTCCGTGGTTCCCCGCCAAGGGCTCGATCCAGGCCGGCAGGGTCAGGACGCTCTACGACGTCCTGCTGATCGCCACGATCCCGATCTTCGTGCTGGTCGAGACCGTCGTGCTGTTCTCGGTCTGGAAGTTCCGGATGCGCCCGGGCCAGGAGGAGATGGACGGCCCGCCGATCCACGGCAACACGCGGCTCGAGGTCGTGTGGACCGCGGTCCCCGCGATCCTGATCGTTGGGCTCTGCGCGTACGCCTTCTCGGTCCTGCGCGCGAACGAGGCGAGCAAGAAGGGCGAGATGACCGTGAACGTCACAACGCGCCAGTTCGCGTTCGAGTTCTCTTACCCGAAGAGTCCCGGCAAGCAGGTCGTGTCCTCGATCCTCTACCTGCCCGAGGGACAGCCGGTGGTGTTCAGGCTCCGCTCGCTCGACGTGATCCACAGCTTCTTCGTCCCGAACTTCTCGGAGAAGCTCGACGCCGTGCCCGGGATCGTGACCACGCTGCGGGTGACGCCCGACACGCTCGGCACGTTCCCGGTCGAGTGCACGGAGCTGTGCGGCGCCGGCCACTCGCTGATGCGGACGAGCGTGCGCGTCGTCACGCCGACCGTGTTCGCGAGCTGGATGAAGTCGCAGCCGATCAACGGCACGCCGCCGGTCGGGACGCCGCCGGCGACGGTGACCCAGGCGGTCCCGGACTACAACGCCGTGCCGGGCGCTGGGTCCTCGTCGTCCTCGGCCCCGTCCTCGTCCTCGTCGAGCGCGCCGGCATCGGGCACGAGCGCGGCCGCCGGCAAGGCCGTGTTCACCGGCGAGGGAGGATGCAGCGGATGTCACACGCTGGCGGCCGCCAGCGCGAGCGGGACCGTCGGTCCGAACCTCGATGTCAGGCTTCGGACAGATTGCGCGAACCCCGCCTCGGAGAAGGTCCGTGGCACGACACTTAAGCAATGCATCGAGACCGCGATCACCAAGCCCTACGCGTACCTGCCGAGCAGCTACAGCGCGGGAATCATGCCGTCGAACTTCTCCCAGCGCCTGTCCTCGACCCAGATCGAGGCGCTCGTCAACTTCCTGTCCAGCGCAGCCAAATGAGCAGCGGTCCCGCCGCCCCGAGCAGGTATCGTGCAGCCGATGGATAGCGGTAGCCGTCGCGAACCCGGGCACGTCCACGTCGCCCGGAGCGGGCGCCGCCGCGGACTCGGGCGTCGAGCAGCCCGGAGCGGGACCCGTCTCGGAGAGGAGATCGCCTGATGGCAGTCACAACCGCGGCTCATGAGGCTCCCGTCACGCGCCGAACCCGCGTTCCGCTTCCCCCGAGCCTCCGCCGGGCCGGCTGGTACCGGGCGGCGCTGTTCGAGGTGGTGGGCTTTGCGTTCGCGTTTGGCCTGACGGTCCTCATCCGTTCGTTGATGCACGAGCACCCGGTGCTCGACGGCCATGCGATCACGATCGTCGCGCTGCTCGCGGTCCCGATCTTCTTCATGTTCGGGCTCGGCACCGCCGACTACTGGCTCTACTGGGCCGCCGGGCGACCCACCCGCCCCGAGGACCACTCCGGCCACGGTGCCCACAGCTGGCGGGACTACTTCCGGGTCAACACCGACCACAAGGTGATCGGGATCCAGTACGTGGTCACCTCGTTCTTCTTCCTGCTCGTCGGCGGCCTGCTTGCAATGCTGATCCGCGCCCAGCTGGCCAAGCCCGGCATGCAGTTCCTGACCCCCGAGCAGTACAACGGCGTCTTCTCAGTCCACGCCACGATCCTGATCTTCCTGTTCGTGATCCCGGTGTTCGCCGGGCTGGCGAACTTCGTGCTGCCGCTCATGATCGGCGCGCCGGACATGGCCTTCCCCCGCCTGAACGCGCTGTCCTACTGGCTGCTGCCGCTCGCCGGGATCATGATGCTGATGAGCTTCCTGGCTCCGGGCGGCTCATTCGCCGCGGGCTGGACCGCGTACGCGCCGCTGTCAACGACGATGCCGATCGGGCAGATGTTCTTCTCGATCGCCGTCCAGCTCGCCGGGGCGTCATCGATCGCCACCGCGCTCAACTTCCTCGTGACGATCATCACGATGCGTGCGCCCGGAATGAGCTTCTTCCGGATGCCGCTGCTGGTGTGGGCGAACTTCTCGACCTCCCTGCTGGTCGTGATCGCCACCCCGTTCATCGCGGCCTCGCAGTTCTTCATCCTGCTCGACGTCGCGCTCCACTTCCACTTCTTCGATGCGTTCGTCGGCCCCGACAAGAACGGCAACGTGCTCATGTACCAGCACGTGTTCTGGTTCTACTCCCACCCGGCCGTCTACATCATGATGTTGCCCGGGTTCGGGATCATCTCCGAGGTCATCGCGGTGAAATCGCGAAAGCCGATCTTCGGCTACCGGATGATGGCGTTCTCGCTGCTCGCGATCGTCGTCCTCGGCTTCACCGTGTGGGCGCACCACATGTTCGTGTCCGGCATGGCGCCATGGATCCGCATCCCGATGATGATCACGACCTCGATCATCGCGATCCCGACCGGCATCAAGATCTTCTCGTGGCTCGCCACGCTGTGGCGAGGGGTGCTTCACCTCGATACGCCGATGCTGTTCGCGCTCGGGTTCCTGACGGCGTTTACGCTCGGCGGAATCAGTGGGGTCATGCTCGCGATGATCCCGTTCGACATTCACGTCAGCCAGACGTACTTCATCGTCGCCCACATCCACTACGTGCTGTTCGGCGGCTCGCTGTTCACGATCTTCGCCGGGGTCTACTACTGGTTCCCGAAGATGACCGGCCGGATGTACGACGAGCGTCTGGGCAAGTGGCATTTCTGGATGACGTTCATCTTCTTCAACCTGACGTTCGGGCCGATGCACCTGATCGGGATCCAGGGGATGCCGCGCCGCGTCGCCGAGTACGCCGCGAAGTTCGCCGACTGGAACCTGTTCATCTCGATCTCGGCCTTCATCCTCGGCTTCAGCACGCTGATCTTCATCTACAACATGGTGGTCAGCTGGCGTGGTGGACCGCGCGCCCCGGCCAACCCGTGGCGGGCCCTGACGCTCGAGTGGCAGGTCTCCTCGCCGCCGCCGATCTTCAACTTCGACACGGTGCCGACGGTCGTCGGCGGTCCTTACGAGTACGGCGTCCCCGGCGCGGTGCACGGCATCTTCAAGCCGCCCGCCGAAGCACATCGCGTGGCGGCCGGATCATTCACGGCGCCACCGAGTCAGGAAACCCACACGTGAGGACGATCCTGATCGTCGCAAACGAGACCCTCGGCGGGAAGTCGCTGCTCGAGGCGATCCGTGAGCGTGCTGCCCAAGGCGAGGTGCGGTTTGTGCTCGTCGCGCCGCAGAACCGGCCACGGGCGGGGCTCGTCGTCTACGACGATTCCGTATTCGACGCCGCCCAGACGCGGGTCGACCTGGCGCTCGAGTTCGCTCGCGCCGAGCACATCAACGCGATCGGTGAGGTCGGAGACTCCGACGCGTACTCCGCGACGATCGACGCCGTCCACACCTACCGGCCCGACGAGATCATCATCTCGACATATCCCGCTACCCGGTCGGGCTGGCTGCGACGCGACCTGATCGAGCGCGTGCGCGACTCCACCGGTCTCCCTGTCGAGCACGTGATCGCGGACCCCGACTCCGAGGGCCTGCCGTTCGACGTCACGCTGGCGGTCGCCAACCGCACGGCGAGCGGCGACGAGCTGCTCGACGCACTCAAGGCCAAGGTGGACGCCGAGCCCGAAGGCCGCAACCGCCTGTTCGTGATCGTCGTACCGCAGGAGGGCGGCGGCGGCCAGGACGCGAGGCGGGCCCGCACCCGCCTGAAGCTCGTGATCGACCGGCTCCACGCCGCCGGCATGTTCGCCGCCGGTATGGTCGGCGACCCCGACCCGTTCACCGCGATCACCAACGCGCTTCAGTACTTTCGCGTCGACGACATCGTGATCTCGACCTTCGCCGAGACCAAGTCCGGCTGGCTGCGAACGGATCTGATCGAGCGGGTCCGCCGCACGACCGGAAAACCCGTCGAGCACATCGTCCAGGACGACGTCGCGTCGAGCACCGCGTAGCCGATGGAAGCCGCCTCGATCCCCCAGGGCCACGCCGAGCACCACGGCCCGCCGCCCGCCCACCAGTCCTCCAGGGTGCACGCGCCGACGCTCGGGATGCTCCTTTTCATCATGTCGGAGATCATGATCTTCGGCGCCTTCTTCACGGCCTACTTCTTCATCCGGATCGTCACGCACAACCCGTGGCCGGCCCGCGGCACGGTCGTGCCCGAGGCGGTGGCGGGCGTGAACACGGCGATCCTGCTGTCGTCGTCGCTGACCCTCCACTGGGCGTCGGTCTCGGTCAAGAACGGGAACCGGTTCGGGCTTCGCGCCGGCATGGCCTCGACGTTCATGCTGGGCCTGACGTTCCTGTTCATCCAGATCAACGAGTACATCCACCTGGGATGGGCTCCGCACGACTCGGCCCAGGCGACGGTGTTCTACGCGCTGACCGGCCTCCACGGCATCCACGTGTTCATCGGCCTGTGCCTGCTGTTGATGGTGACGACGCGTGCGTTCCGCGGTCACTACTCCCCCGAGCACCACGCCGGGCTGGAAGTGCCCGGGATCTACTGGCACTTCGTCGACATCATGTGGGTCATCGTGTACACGTCGGTATACGTGCTCTAGCGTCGAGCGTCGCGTGGGAAATCCGTTGCGTTACGAGGCAGATGCCTTCCGGGTCTTCCTCTACTGCCTGGCCGTGATCGCGGCGATCGTTGTGATCGTGTTGATCATTCGCGCGCTGACCTAGCTGTCCCCGCACGGGTGCGCCACCATAGGAGTCCGCCGTGCCATTGACTTCGCTCCCGTTCGCATCCGCCAGTCTGATCAACGGAATCGTGCCGTCGGTGGTCGTGCTGCTGTGCTGGCTGCCCTATCAAGCGCGCGTGCGGACGCTGTCGCACGAACGGCGCGCGGTCCCGGGCTGGCGCCAGGCGTGCTTCGCGGCCGGCCTGCTGACGCTTGCCATCGCTCTGAGCGAGCCCGTCGATTCGATCGCCGACCAGCTGCTGGTCGCGCACATGTCCGAGCACCTCGTGATCGGCGACATCTCCGCCTTGCTGATCGTGCTCGGCTTCACCGGCCCGCTGCTCGCGCCCCTGCTGCGTCGGCGGTACATCGGCAAGCTGCGGGTGTTCGCGCATCCGCTCGTGGCCTTCCCGGTGTGGGCGATCAACTTCTACGCCTGGCACACGCCGTTCCTCTACCAGGCGGCGCTCCGCCACGACGGCATCCACGCCCTCCAGCACGGCAGCTTCCTGGTGTTCGGCATGGCGATGTGGATGGCGCTGCTCGGCCCCCTCCCGAAGCCCAGCTGGTTCGGCAACGCGGCCCGGCTCGGCTACATCATCGCGGTCCGTCTGGCCGGGACGATCCTCGCCAACGTGATGATCTTCTCGGGCACGATCCTGTACCCGATCTACCGCGCCACCGACGCCAAGTGGCACATCAGTCCGATGGGCGACCAGATCGCCGCCGCCGGCGTGATGATGGTCGAGGAGAGCCTGCTCACGATCGGACTGTTCTGCTGGTTGTTCCTGAAGGTCGCGCGCGAGGCCGATGAGCGCCAGGCGCTGCTCGACGCCGCGGCCGCCCAGGGGCTCGAGCTCGACGAGCAGCGGGCCGCTCGCGCGGTGGCGGCGGGGCGCGGCGACGAGCTGCTCGAGCGCATCAGGACCCGGGGCGCGACGACGGTTTCCTAGCGCGCCGGCAGCCCGCAGCCGGCCGGGAGATCCGCCACCAGCCCCAGCCGGCCGGGAGATCCGCCACCAGCCCCCGCCGGCCGGGAGATCCGCCACCAGCCCCCGCCGGCAGCCCCGCGGGCCGGGAGATCCGCCACCAGCCCCCCCGGCAGCCCGCCGGCGCCCAGCGGAGCATGCATAACCTGCCATTGGAGCGCACCGGCGCCGGCCGCGTCAGATCTTGCACGCCCCACATGCGCCGTCTGCCACGGCTCGCTCGCAGCGGCTCGATTGTCAGATTGTGCAGGTCGCCGGCGGCCCGGGCGCACGCCGGGCCCTGGGCACTAGTGAGAGGCGCTCGACAGGAACGCCACGAGCGCTTGGATCTGACTCGGGCTGAGCGTCTTGCTGAAGGTGTTCGGCATGATCCCGGAGTGGTAGCCCGCCGGGATGTACTTGTACGGATCGGTGATCGCCGTCTCGACGCACTTGTCGAACGTTGAGCCGCGAGCCTGCTGGGACGCCGGCGTCGCGCAAGCGGCCTTAAGCGTGTTGAGGTTGGGTCCGATCGTGCCGGTGGTCCCCGCCGCCGCCAGTGTGTGGCACGAGCCGCACCCGCCGACACCGGTGAAGATCGCCTTCCCGTTGGCAGCCGTCGGCGCCACCTTCGCCGCCACCGCCGCCGCCAGCGCACCGGTGTCCTGTCCCGGCTTCGCGGCCACCGCCGCCACGTAGGCGGCGATGTCCTGGGCGTCCTGGCCCTTGACCAGCATCGCCGGCATCACGCCCTCCGTGTTCGGGTACTGAATCCAGTAGTCGATCAGCCCCTCGATCGACGTGCTCTTCACCCCGTCGACCCGGTCCTGCCGGAACGCGTCGTCCAGATTCGGTCCGACCGAACCGGTCGAATTCGCGTGCGCCAGCGTGTGGCACGAGGCGCAGTTCTCGGCGAACAGCTTCTTGCCGTTGACCAGGTCGGCAGTTGGATGCTTGAGCGAGCAACCACCTACCGTGATCGCGATCAAAACTGCCGCCATGAGCGTGGCGATTCGTCCCAGCGACTTGACCATACCTTGAGACGCGGCACTCTATCCAAGCCGTCGGCAGGGGGGCTCAGCGGCACGCACCGCACCCCCAAGACCGCCCGCTCCAGGCGCCGGGCATCCGCCCCCTGCTATACGATGGCGAAGGATGAGGACGCGTCAGAAGTACCGTATGAGGACGCCATCCACGGGTCGCGAGGTCGTGATCGACGCCGAGGTCGGACGGACCTACGTCGATCGGGAGACCGGTGAGCCGCTCGAGGTCGTGGCGGAGTTGCTGCCCTTGGCGCCGACCCCGTCCGAGCTGCCGTGGGCCGTCGAGAACCTTCGCTTCTGCAACTGGTGCGACCAGCATTGCCAGAAGGACCTCAACGACTGTCCTCATTGCGGCAGGCGGATGGACCCGCTCGAGGGCTGAGCTCTTGCTCGCGGCCCAGCGTCCAGCTGTCGCTCGCGCTACCCGCGCGCTGACCGCGCTTGCCGTCGGCGCTGCGGCCGCCGCGGGCATCGCGGCCTGCGGTGGCGGCTCGGCCACGACCGACACGTCGGGCGCCCCGCCGCTGACCGTCCCGACCGCGGCCATCACTGCGCCGGCAACGACCGCCGCGTCATCCACCACCTCGACCAGCAGCACAACTGCGACCACGTCATCGAGCGGCTCCTCGCCCTCGTCGTCCGCGTCTTCGGGCACCGGGGACTCGTCGTCGGGGACGTCGGGTGGCACCAGCGGCGGCGCCACGTCCGGAACCAGCGCCGGCGGCACTGGCGGCGGCACTGGCGGCGGCACCGCCGGTACCGGTGGCGGCGGAGGTGGCACGGGTGGCGGTGGCGCTGCGGCGCCGACCAACAACGGTGGCGGCACCGGCGGTGGTGGCGGCACCGGCGGCGGCGGCAGCGGCGGCACCGGGCTCCCCTAGCTGACCGGTCCCGCGGCTGGGATCGGCAGTTGGTGGCCAGCGGCGCAAAATGCTGTGTGTCGGGGTGACCGGCTCCTCGATGTGGGTCGCAACCCCACGCTCGACGGGTCTGCTCAGCTCGAGCGCGACGCTGCGTTCACTCTGCGCGCGTAGCGTGTAGCGCGTAGCACGTAGCACGTAGCGCGTACCGCCTCGCGCGTAGGCAGGCCGAACAAGTCGACACTCGACGTCGCGCCGGTGCTCGAGTCCGCCGTAACTCGTGCCAGAGCCGAGTGAACGGCCATTCACCTGGGGCGGGGCTGCCGAGTGGCGAAGTTGTTCGGCTCGGCCGCCCGCCAAACCGCATCGACCCCCGCCGCACCGACCCTCCGGCCATTCACCGCGGACACCACCGCGACGGCCACCGCCAACGCCACCGCCACCGCACCGCAATCCCGGCTCACACTGGCGCTACGGCCCGGACCCCACCGGATCCGGTCGGCGGCCCACACACGCCCACTCAGGACGCCTCAGGAGCGCTCGCCGGCGCTCACACGGCCTTCCGGGCTCCGTGGTGCACTCCACTCACCGGAGGAACGCCCCAGCGAGCGCTCCCCGCCGTCGTCACGGACAGCCACGGCCCCGCGCCGGCGACCAAGCACCGGCACTCCCAGTCCACGGACCCGCGGCGCCAGCGACCCACCGCCCGCAACTCCCACCCCGCGCCACCGACCCCGCGCCGGCGACCGAACGCCGGCGCTCAGATCACTTCTTCGGCGGGGGCGTGGTCGTCGACGTGGTCGGCGCCACTGGGTTCGTGACCTCGGTCGCGCTGTACTCGACCCGCGTCCCCGGGTAGTCGCACGAGTACGAGGTGCTCGAACCAACGTTGACCTGAGCCTGCGTGGTGGCAGGAGTGTTCTGGCAGTTGCGGTTGCGGCTCTGGCGATAGGCGAAGTGGCTCGTCGACAGGTTGATCGAGAGGACCGGCGCCCACGTGGGCGTCGTCAGCGCGATCGTCTCGCCGCGGACGACGGGGATCGACGTCGTGAGCGGGAACTGGACCACCTGTCCCAGGAAGGGTTGAACGTCGACGAGCGGGCTCTGCGCGACGACCTGCCAGGACCATTGGGTCTTCTTGCCGACTCGCTTGAGCACGGTGATCCCGACCTGGGCATCGCCGCCGAAGCTGCTGTCGAGGAACTTGAGATCACTCTGCACGGTCGTGGGGTTAGTCGACAGCGCGGACACCCCGACGGTGAAGGCGACGAGGCGGCCGGCCTGCTTGACCGTCGATGGATAGGCGATGTTGTCCCGGATCGTCTCGAGCGCAGTCACCCGGTTCAGGATGATTCTGCAGTCAGAAGGCGCCAGGCCCTTCGGACAGGCGGGCGCGATGATCGGCGTCGTGGTGGCGCCGAGCTCGGTGATCGTCGCGTCCGCGGACGCTGGAAGCAGCCCGCAGAGCGCGAGTGCGCCCGCTGTGGCCAGGAAAGAACGTTTCATGTCCAGATTCAACACGACACCCCGGCGCCAGTTGCGCAGCAATCGCCAACCTGGCGCCGGCGGGTCGAGTTTGTCTACTGCAAATCGGCCAGTCCAGCCGCCTGGCTAGACCTTGCTGACGTTGACCGCCTTCGGTCCCTTCGGACCGGCCTCCTCCTCGTAGGAAACCTTGATTCCCTCGGACAGCGAGCGATAGCCGTCCCCCACGATTCCAGTGAAATGAACGAACAAGTCGCGCCCGCCGTCATCGGGCGTGATGAAGCCGAAGCCCTTGTCGTCGCTGAACCACTTGACGGTACCCGTTGCCATGTACTCCCCTTGAGATGCCTGCTGTCGGACACGCCGGTTCGGTGCCCGAGGGCCCCGACCAACCCGGGGAAGGTAGCAAGGAAGCGCGACGCATGGCTTTCTGGACTAATTCCATGCAACTTCCTCGGTCCGGATACGACGCCGAGACCCTCAGCGAAGAGCCTGCGCGGTCGCCTCTATCTCGGCGGAATCGCCGGGCGCGGGGGTCCAGGGCAACCGCAGCGGATCGTCGTCATAGCGCGGGATCACATGCACGTGAAAGTGGAATACGGTCTGCCAGGCGGCTTCCCCGCAGGAGTTGAGCAGGTTCACGCCGTCGGCATCGAGCCGCTCGACCACCCTGCGCGCCATCCGCTGGGCCGTGTACATCGTCGCCGCCAGGTCCTCTTCGTCGATCACCATCAGGTCGCGCGCATGCTGCCGCGGAACGACCAGCAAGTGGCCGCGCGTCCCGGGGTTGATGTCCATGAACGCAACGGTCCGCTCATTCTGGTCGACGATCTGTGCCGGCAACTCGCCGGCGATGATCTTGCAGAAGATGCAATCTGGATCGTTCACAGCCGCCCAGACTACCGTCCGGAGACGGACGTGCCCTGCCCGCCGACGATCGCCCGCGCCCGGTCGATCGCCTGCTCGGGCGTGCTGATCTCCCCCGCGAAGCTCGCCTCCTCGAGCTCCTCGAGGATCTGGCCGAGCTGCGGGCCGGGTCGGAGACCCACGGCGCGCGCCAGCTCGTCGCCTCGCACCGGTGGGCGCGGGCGGACCTCGCGCCACGCGAGCGCCTCCCCGAACAACTCGCGCGCGAGCTCCAGGTGGCGCGCGATCGCCTCGTCGGACCCCCGTCCGCGCGTGGCCAGCCTGTCGGCGACGCTGAGCAGCGTCACGTCGACCTGCACCGGCTCGCACGCGCGCAGGTAGCGGTAGATCGCCCGCCGGCCAAGCGGCATCTGGCGAACGAGGAAGCCGAGCCGAAGGTGGTGACGGATGAGCGCCGCCACGTGCTCGCGCAGCCGATCGCTCGCCCGCAGGCGGGTGAGCACCGCGGCCGCGATGTCCGCCCCATCGACGTCGTGGCCGATGAACGTGACCCGTCCTTCCGGTGTCACGCCGCGTGTACGCGGCTTGGCCACGTCGTGCAACAGCGCCCCGAACCGGAGCGCCTGGCCTCGACTGAGCTCGTTGGCGAGCGGCTCGGCCAGGAATCGCCGGACCGCCTCGGCCTGGTCCGGAAACCAACGTTCGGGCTCGCGCTCCAGCGCGATCGTGCTGGCCAGGACCAACCGGGTGTGCTCGTACACGTCGAGATGATGAAACGGGCTCTGCTCGACCCCGCGCAGCTGGCTCAGCTCCGGCAGGACGACTCCGGTGGCGCCGATCGCATCCATCAGCTCGAGCCCGGCAAGCGCGCTGTCGGTGGCCAGGATCCGCTTCAGCTCCGCGAACACCCGCTCGGGCGCCACCCCATCGAGCGCAGCGACGGCCGCCCGGGCCGACTCGACCGTGTCCCCGTCGATGTCGTCGAATCCGAGCTCGCACGCCAGCCGCGCCAGCCGGAGCGTGCGCAGCGGATCGTCGGCGAACGCGTGCGCGGAGACCATCCGGAGCCGATGGGCGCGCAGATCACCGAGTCCTCCGAACGGATCGATATGGCCGCCGCCGCCGAGCGGCTCGGCGATCGCGTTGATCGTGAAGTCACGGCCGGCCAGGTCGGTCTCGATCGATTCCCCGACGGCCGGCAGCAAGTCGACCTGCCAGCGGTGGCCGCGGTCGACAACGCGCCAGACGCCGAACGCGTCCGACAGCGCGAAGGCGTGGGCGTCCGTCGACCGGGCGAGCGCGCGAGCCAGCCGGCGCGCGTCGCCGAGCAGCGCCACGTCGTAGTCGTCGGTCGGCCGTCCCAGCAGCCGGTCCCGGACAGCCCCGCCCACGAGCCACGCGGATTCGTCCGCGGCCAGCTGGGCCAGCGCACGGAGCGGACCGTCGCTGCTCACACGGCAACCCCGTCCCGGTGGTACGTCCGGGGCACCCGGGCCGTGATCCCGCAAAGGACCTCATAGTTGATCGTTCCGATCCGGCGCGCGACCTCCTCGGCCGTCTGACGCTCGGCGCCGTCGATACCGATAATCGTCACCCGATCACCACAGCCCACCTCGCCGGCCGATGAGCCGAGCTCAACCGTGATGTTGTCCATGCTGACCGTCCCGGCCACCGGATAGCGCCGGCCGCCGATCAGCACGTCGCAGTTGTTCGTCAGCGCCCGGCGGATCCCGTCGGCGTAGCCGATGGGCACGGTCGCGATCCAGGTGTCCCGCGCGGCGACGAACCGGCGTCCGTAACCGGCGCTGTCGCCGGCACGTGCGAGCTTCACGGCCGCCACGTACGAGGTCAGCTCGAGCGCCGGCTCGAGGCCGTGCGCCGCGGGATCGTCGTTCATCGGGTCGCAACCGTAGATCGCGATCCCGCAGCGGACGAGGTCGTAATGGCTCGCGGGCTCGCGCAGCGTGGCGGCGCTGTTCGCGGCGTGCACGACGATCCCCGGCCACCGCTCGCGCATCGCCGCGGCGAACGGCGCGAACCGCTCGAGCTGCGCGGAGGTGAACTCGGGGTCCTCATCGGCGCTGGCGAAGTGGGTCATCGCGCCCGCCAGCTCGAGCGCCGGCACGGCCGCAGCGATGCTCTCGGCCACACGGATCGCCTCGCCGGGATCCCGCGTCCCGAGCCGGCCCATGCCCGTGTCGAGCTTCACGTGCACCCGTGCGGGCCCCGATGGCGGCTCGCCCGCGCGGGCGCCGCAGACACGTTCCAAGCGCCCGACGAACGACTCGCTCCACGCGACGAGCTCGCTCCGGGCCTCCAGCGCCACCGGCAGCTCCTCGTCGCTGACCGCGCCCATCACCAGCACGGGTCCGTCGATGCCACCGGCGCGCAGCTCAGCGGCCTCGCCGGCGGTCGCAACCGCCAGCGATCGCGCTCCCCCGGCGAGCGCCGCCCGCGCTGCCGGAAGCGCGCCGTGGCCGTAGCCGTTCCCCTTGACCACCGCGATCAATCCGGCTCCACCGGCCAGTCCGGAGCGGAGCCGGGCGACGTTGCGCTCGACCGCGGCAAGGTTCACCCGGGCCAAGGCGCGCAGCGCCATGATCAGACCGCCCGCGTCGCGAGTGCGCGGGGCAGCGCCGCGATCACGTCGCTCGCGATCACGCCCTCGGGGCCGATCTCCTGCGCGCACAGGATCCCCGCGCGAGCGTGCACGAGTACGCCGGCGCACGCCGCGTGAAACGGATCCATCCTCTTAGCCAGGAACGCGCCGATCACGCCCGAGAGCACGTCGCCGGTGCCCGCAGTGGCCAGCGCCGGCGCGCCGCCCCGGTTGACGCCGGCGCGGCCGTCGGGCGCGGCGACGATCGTGTCGTCGCCCTTCAGCACGACGATCGCCCGAGCCTCGCGCGCGGCCCGGCGCGCGTAGTCGAGGCGCCGGGTGCCGACCGTCGCGCTGTCGGTCTCGAGCAGGCGCGCGAGCTCGCCGGCGTGCGGGGTCAGCACGGTCGGGGCGTCGCGCTCGGCGAGGGACCCGAGCTCGCCGGCGTGCGCGTTCAGCCCGTCGGCGTCGAGCAGCAGCGGCACCGGCGCATACCGGGCCAGTTGCCGGGCGAATTCCTGTGTCTCCGGCGCCCGCCCCAGGCCTGGCCCGAGCACGAGCGCGTCGGCCCGGTCCGCCCGCTCGAGCACGCCCTCCACGCCCCAGGGCTCGAGCGCCCCGTCCGTATCGGGCAACGGCACGGTCATCACCTCGAGCAGCCGGCTCTCGAAGATCACGTTGAGCGATGAGGGCACGCACGCGGTCACGTATCCGGCGCCGGCGCGCATCGCCGACTCGGACGCGAGGCAAGGTGCGCCGGTCAAGCCCAGCGACCCACCGCAGACGAGCACGCTCCCGGCGGCGAACTTGTTCGAGGCCCTGCCCCGGCGGGGGATCCCGTCGCTCGCGCGGTCGGAGATCAGCCCGACCTTCGGCTCGCCGGGGCCGCCGGCGGGAATCCCGATCTCGATCACCCGCACCTCGCCGGCGTGCGTCTTGCCGGGATCGATCCACAGCCCGGGCTTGGCCGCATGGAAGGTTGCGGTCGCGCGCGCCTGCACGGCCACGCGGGCGATCTCGCCCGTCGAGGCGTCGACTCCGCTCGGAACATCGCACGCAATCACGCGCGCCCCGGCGCCCGCACCCCCGTCGGCACGCGCGCCGGCGTCGTTGATCGCCGCGATCGCGCCGGCCGCGGGGTCACGCGGCTCCCCCGAGAAGCCCGTCCCGAGGATCGCGTCGATGATCGCGCCGGCGCCGACCAGCGCCCCCACGTCGAACGGAGCCGGGTCCGCCCCCGGGAGACGCTCGAGGTTGGTCCGAGCATCGCCGTGTAGATCGCCCGGATCGCCGAGCAGCAGCACGTCGACCTCGCGGCCGCGGTCGCGCAGCAGGCGCGCCGCGACCAGGCCGTCGCCTCCGTTGTTGCCCTTGCCGCACACCGCGACGATCCTTCCTGCCGGCGCCACCTCGCCGACCAGGTCGGCGAGTCCGGTGCCGGCGCGCTCCATCAGATCGACGCCCGAGATGCCGCGGTCGCCGATCGCCCACTCGTCGAGCGCCCGCTGCTCGCCGGCATCGGGGAGCGGATCAAGCCAGTTCGGGAGGTTCGCCATAGCCAGGAGGCTAATGGCTCCCGGCGGTCAGCCAGCGATCGCCACCGCAGCGGCGTTCCGCCCGGTGTGCGTGAGCGACACCTCGACCTGCACCCCAAGCTCGGCCGCCCGCGCCGCGGCCGAACCCGATAGCCGGATCCGAGGCGGCCCGCCGGTCCCGATCACCTCCACCTCGTGGAAGTTCCACGACTCGATCCCGAGCGCCTTGGCCACCGCCTCCTTGGCGCAGAACCGCGCCGCCAGGTGCTGCCCGGGGCGCCCGCGCGAGGCCGCATACGCACGCTCGGCCTCGGTGAACAGGCGCTCGGCAAGGCGCGGGGTCCGCTCGAGCGCCCGCTCGAGCCGCTCGATTTCGAGCAGGTCGATCCCAACGCGGTACGGAGGCTCCGAGCGGTCGGGTCCGGCCCCGCTCAAGCGCTCACTCCACGGTGACGGTCTTGGCCAGGTTCCGGGGCTGGTCGACGTTCAGCCCGCGCCGGCGAGCGATGTGGTACGCCAGCAACTGCAGCGGGATCACGGCCAGCAGCGGCGCCAGCATCCACTGCGTGCTCGGCACCTCGATCACCTCGTCGGCGTGCTGGCCGATCTGCTCGTCGCCCTCGGTCGCGATCGCGATCACACGCGCGCCGCGAGCCCGGACCTCCTGGATGTTCGAGATGACCTTCTCGAGCACGGGCGACTCGGTCGCGACCACGACCACCGGCGTGCTCTGATCCAGCAGCGCGATCGGGCCGTGCTTCATCTCGCCGGCGGCGTATGCGTCCGTCGCTATGTAGGAGATCTCCTTGAGCTTGAGCGCTCCCTCCAGAGCGACGGGCAACCCAACGTGGCGCCCGAGGTACAGGAAGAAGTCGGCGTCGGCGACGCTCTCGGCGATGCGATCCACGTCGCCCATGTCGCGTTCGAACATCTCGGCGATCCGGTGCGGGAGGCGCTTGACCTCGCTGATCGTCGCCTTGAGCTCGTCCGGCTCGAGCGTGCCGCGGAGCTCGGCCAGCCGCAGCGCGATCAGGTACATGGCCACGACCTGGCTGACGAACGTCTTCGTAGCCGCGACCCCGATCTCGAGCCCGGCGCGCGTGTACAGCACGCCGTCGGCCTCGCGCGTGGCTTGCGAGCCCATGATGTTCGTGATCGCGAGCACCTTCGCGCCGCAGTCGCGGGCCGTCCGCATCGCCGCCAGCGTGTCGGCGGTCTCGCCCGACTGCGAGATCCCGATCACGAGGTCGCCGGGGCCGACGACCGGGTTGCGGTATCGGTATTCGGAGGCGATCTCGACCTCGACCGACACGCGCGAGAACTCCTCGATCGCGTAGCGGCCGATCAGCCCGGCGTGGTACGAGGTGCCACAGGCGACGATGACGATCCGGCGCAGGTTCCGGAGCAGCTCGTCGTCGATCGGGCCGAGGTCGCCGAGGTCGATCCCGACGCCGCGGGCGGCGCGCTCGCCGATCGTCTCCGCCACCGCGTCGGCCTGCTCGTGGATCTCCTTGAGCATGAACGTCTCGTAGCCCTGCTTCTCGGCGGTCTCTGGGTCCCAGTCGATCTCGACGATCTCGCGCTCGAGCGGGGTGCCGTCGGCGGTCGAGAACTCGACCCCGTCGGGCCGCAGCACGACGATCTCGTCGTTCTCGATGTACTGGACACGGCGCGTGTGCCGCAGGAACGCCGGAATCGCCGAGGCGATGAACTGCTCCCCGTCGCCGCGGCCGATGATCAGCGGGCACTCCTTGCGCGCTCCGACCAGCAAGGCCGGCTCGTCCGCGGTCATCGCGACGAACGCGTAGTGGCCGCGCAGCTCGGCGTAGGCGCGGCGCACCGCCTCGACGAGATCGCCGTCGTTGTGATGCGCGACCAGGTGCGCGATCACCTCGGCATCGGTCTCGGAGGTGAACTCGGCGCCCTCTGCGACCAGCCGGCGCTTGAGCGAGATGTAGTTCTCGACGATCCCGTTGACCACGATGTGGACCCGGTCGGTGTTATCGAAGTGGGGGTGGGCGTTCTCCTCGGTGACCCGTCCGTGGGTCGCCCAGCGCGTGTGGCCGATTCCGGTCCCCGGCTGCGGCCGCTCGGCGAGCGCAACCGCTCCGCCACCGCCCTCATCCTGCCGGCCGCCGCAGGCCGCGATCGCGCCGCGCAGCGCGCTCAGGTTGCCGACCGCGCGGACGGCATCGATCCGGTCGCCGTTGAGCACCGAGATGCCTGCGCTGTCGTAACCGCGATATTCGAGCTTCTCGAGTCCAGCGAGCAGGAGCGGTCGCGCCTTACGCGGACCGACGTAGCCGACGATTCCACACATTGGGTCCTAACTTCCCCTTTCGTGGCGGGCGAACGCGCCGTCGCCTTCCGGTCCCCGTCCGAGGAGTCGAACGATGTTATCCGGAAGCCAGGTCGACTCAACAACGCACGGAGGCATGCAGGACTAGCGGGCGCACCGGAACGGGTCCTAAGTCAGCGCGGTCTCCACGACCTTCTGCAAACGCGCGCAGACCTCGTCGGTCTCCTCCTGACTCGGCGCCTCGACCATCACCCGGATCAGCGGCTCGGTGCCCGACACCCTCACGAGCACGCGCCCGCGGCCGGTCAGCCCCGCGTGCTCGCGCGCCACCGCCTCCTCTACCCCGGGGTCCGCCATCGCGGCGGCGAGTCTGTCCCGGTCGGCTGCGCGGATGTTGACCAGGCGCTGTGGAAGCTTCTCCATCCCGCGCCGGTCGCCCAGCTCCTGCCCGTCGAGCGCCTCGAGCGTGAGCAGTGCACTCGCGATTCCGTCGCCGGAGGGCCCGAAGCCGAGGTCGATGATGTGGCCGGACTGCTCGCCTCCGAGCGCCCAGCCTCGCCGGCGGAGCTCGTCGAGCACGTAGCGGTCGCCGACGGAGGTGGTCGCGACCTCGATGCCCGCCTCCTGCATCGCGCGGTGGAACCCATAGTTGGTCATGACCGTGACCGCCACGCCGTTGCCGAGCAGCCGGCCGTCGGCGCGCAGATGAAGCGCGGCCAGCGCGATCAGCTCGTCGCCATCGACGATCGCGCCGCGGCCGTCCACCGCGAGCACCCGGTCACCGTCGCCGTCGAATGCGAACCCGACGTCGTAGTCGCCGCCTGCGACGCGCTCGGCCACCGCGTCGAGATGGGTCGATCCGCACCCGCGGTTGATGTTCATCCCGTCAGGTTGATCGGCGATCACGTCGACATTCGCTCCCAGCCGGCGGAAGATCTCGGGAGCCGCTTGGAACGTGGCGCCGTTGGCGCAATCGAGCAGCACGCGCAGCCCGCTCAGCTTGAGGCTGGAGAAGCGCTCGGACAGTTGCTGCAGGTAATCCTCGAGCGCGCCGTCGAACGGCCGGATCCGACCGATGTGCGCCGGCCGGGGCGGGGCAGCCTCGAGCGCGGCCTCGATCTCGTGCTCGGTGTCGTCGTGGAGCTTGAATCCGTCCCCCGCGAACAGCTTGATGCCGTTGTCCTCGTAGGGGTTGTGCGATGCCGAGATCACCGCCGCGAGGTCAAGGCTGTGGCGGCGCACCAGAAGCGGCGCCGCCGGAGTCGGGAGCACGCCGGCGAGCCAGGCATCGCCACCCGCGGCAGCCACGCCGGCGGCGATCGCCGCCTCGAACATCTCGCCCGACTCGCGCGTGTCGCGGATGATCAGAACCTGCGGGCGCTCCGCTTCCAGCCGCGCCACCGCAGTGCGGGCCAGCGCGAGCGCGAGGTCAGCGGTCAGGAAATGTCCCGCCCGGCCGCGGACACCGTCCGTGCCAAACAGCTGGCGCGCCACGACAGCCACCGGAACGCGTCTAGCGCTTGGAGAACTGCGGCCGCTTGCGGGCCTTCTTGAGCCCGGCCTTCTTGCGCTCCTTGACGCGCGGGTCGCGCGTCAGGAAGCCGCGGCGTTTGAGCTCGCCACGCAGGTTCGGATCGGCCACGATCAGCGCACGCGAGATCCCGTGACGGAGCGCACCGGCCTGGGCGGACACGCCGCCGCCGTGCATCCGCGCGACCACGTCCATCCGAGACTCATAGCCGACGGTCTCGAGCGGCTGGCGAATGATGCGCCGGAGCGTCTCGCGGGGGAAGAACGCCTCGAGCGTCTTGCCGTTGATCTGGTACGTGCCGGTGCCGGGCTTGATGATCACCCGTGCGACGGCGGTCTTGCGCTTGCCGGTGGAGGTGTAGCGCGCGCCGGCGGCCAGATCGATCGCGGCGTCGGCGATCGGACTGGAGTCCTCCTCGGCCTCCCGCTCGCGCGCGGCCTGCGCCTCGGCGTCGGCTTCGGCCGCCGCCTGCGCCTCGGCGTCGAGGAACTGGTCGCCCTCAGCGACGATGTCGGGGATCAGGTCCGCGCCGGGGATCTCCGGCTTCTGGCGAGGGGTGAGCTCGGCCTCTTCGTCGTAGCCCTCATCCTCCGCCGCGGGCTCCTCCGCAGCACGAGCCGCGGCGGCCGGCGCCACCTCAGCGGGCGCCTCGGCAGCGGGCGCCTCCTCAGCGACGGGCTCAGGCTCCGCTTCGGCGACGGGCTCCGACTCCGCTTCAACGACGGGCTCGGTTTCGGCGACGGGCTCCGGCTCCGCTTCAGCGACGGGCTCGGCGACGGGCTCCGGCTCCGCTTCAGCCTCCGCGACGGGCTCGGCGGCCGGCGCCTCCTCGGCATCGGCGGCGGTCTCGGGTTCGGCGTCGGCGACGGGCTCAGGCTCGTCGGCGGTGGGCTCCTCGGGAGCCCCCTCGTCCTGGTTTTCGGCCTGCTGCTCGTCTTCGGGGCGCTCGGTCAATGCTGGATCTCCATCGGTTGCGGCTGCTGTGCGACATGCGGATGTTCGGGGCCCGCGTAGACCTTCAGCTTGGTCAGCTGCTTTCGCGCGAGACGGTTGCGCGGCAGCATTCCCTTGACCGCGAGGCGGATGACCTCCTCGGGCCGGCGCTCGAGCATCTCGTTCAAGGTCCGGGACTTCAGCCCGCCGGGATAACCGGAGTGGCGGTAGTAGCGCTTGTCCGCGCGCTTGTTGCCCGTCACCGTGATCTTCTCGGCGTTGACGACGATCACGAAATCGCCCGTGTCCACGTGCGGCGTGTACGTCGGCTTGCGCTTGCCACGGAGTGCGTCGGCGATCTGCGTCGCGAGCCGCCCGAGCGTTTGCCCAGAGGCGTCGACGAGCAACCAGTTGCGCTCTCGGTCGGCGGGAGTGGCTACGTAGGTCTTCATGGCATGCACAAGCCGCGCGACGTCGCGCGGCTTGGTCCAATGATAGGCGATCCCGCTCGCTCCAGCCGGTCGTGGCGGAGGTACGCTCAGACGCATGCCCCTGTCCCTCAAGGTCCGACGCGTTGCGATGCGCTGCGCGTGGGTTGGTCTCCGTCTGTACTGGCTCCTCATCAGGCCCAACGTGGTGGGCGTCAAGTGCGTGCTGCTGAACGACGACGACGTGCTGCTCGTCCGCCACACCTACGGCCGCCGCGGCTGGGACCTCCCGGGAGGCACGGTCAAGCGGCGCGAGGTTCCGATCGATTCCGCCCGGCGCGAGATGCACGAGGAGCTCGGCCGCCGGATCGAGGACTGGGAGCCCCTCGGCGTGCTGTTCGCGAACACCGACCACCATCGAGACAACATCCACCTGTTCCAGACGCACATCGGCGATCGCCGACTCGACATCGACCTGATGGAGCTCGCCGAGGCGGACTGGTTCCACCCCGACCGGCTGCCACACGATGTAAGTCCGTTCGTCGCCCGGATCCTGGCGCGGGCCGCGATGCCTAGCGAATCCTGAGCGCCGAGCTCCGCGTGGTCGTGGTCGTCCGCGTGGCATGGGAGCTCGCGGTCAGGGTCAGCCTCAGCGACACGCGCTGGTGCCGGCGACCGGCCGTCCGCAGGGCGTTCACGACGGCGTGCGGGGGCTTGATCACGAGCACGGTGGGGCGGCCTGCGGTGACCGTCGCCCGGAGGCCGCCGAACTGGAGGGTGAACGCCTTGAACCTTCCCTTGCGCGCGCCTGTCGCCTTGACAGCGATCGTCACGTTCGCCCGAGCGTCGCAGCTCACGACCATGCCCAGCATGGGCGGGTGCCCTTTGAGCCTGGCCGAAAGCGCCTTCAAAGCGCATCGCTGCGCGCGGACACCGATGATCGCGCTGTCTGAACTGCCGGCGTGCGCGCCGTCGCCGGCGTAGAACGCGTCGATCCGGGCCTGCGCCGGAGGAAGCTGGGTGGGCGTGAACTGAACCTCACAGATCGCCACTCCCGGGGTTTCGGTGGCGCCGAGCACGCAGCCGGAGTCGTCGGCGAACGACGCTCCCGCCGTGGGCGAGCTGAGCTCGACCGTGCCCGTGGGCGTGATGAGGCCGCCGGCGCCCGCGTCCGCGACCGTCGCGGTGCACATCGTCGACGCGGTCACGGCGACCGGCGAGGGAGCGCACGTGACGCTCGTCGTGCTCGCGCGCGGCGTGACCTGGATCACCGCGTCCGAGCTCTGCTCGTTCGTCGGAGCAGAGCTCGCGTCGTCCACCGTCACGACCGCGGCGTAGCTCCCCGCCTGCGCGTAGGCATGGGTCCCCGTCACGGCCAGCGCCCCACCAGCCGCGGGGACGAGGGTGCCGGCGGTCCGGGTTCCGTCGCCCCAGTCGATCGTGGCCGAAACGTAGGCGGTCGGATCGCTTTCCGCGACCGTGTCGAGGACGGGCGAGATCGGCACGCCCGCGGTCGCGCTCACCTTCGGGCCGGGCTCGGCCAGCGCGATGTCGTCGCCGGCAACCGAGCCCGACCCACCGCGGGTGACCGTGGCGCCGTCCCAGTCGAAGATGTCGGAGCCTCCGAGGGTGACGACGACGCGGGTGACGACGGCATCTGGGAAGAGCAGGCCAGCGAACGAGGTCGCCCCCGCCGGAGCGGTCACGGAGCCCTGAGCGAGAGGGATGTTGCCGTTGTAGTACTGGATCTGGGTCGATCCGGTGCTGTTTAGGAACACGATCCCGAGTCCTCGAGTCTGCGCCGGCTCCGGCGCGGTTCCCGGGGCGGCTGGGGCGACGACGTCGAACTCGGCCATGTCCGAATTGAACGGCCCCCACACGTTCGGCATGCTGAACGGATTGAACTGAGTGCTCGACACCGACTGGAAGCCGTCGTCGGACACCGCGATGTCGGGCCCGAGCTCCAGCCCCCACGGCTGCAGCCGGCTACGTGCGGGGACGATCACCTGGCCCGGCTCGATCGCGGTCGAACCGGGATCGCTGCCGTCGAGTGTGATCTGGTCCCACGTGGCATGCCGGAACCCGCTCCCCTGCTCGCCGGCGGCCGCGCCGTTATCCGCGCCACCGGCAGCCGCCTCGAACGCCGCGAGCGCGGACGGGACCGAGGCGCCCGATGCGCTCGAACCCGTGAACGTGACCGGCAGGCCACCGGTAGGCACCGACAGCGATGCGCTGGCCGCCGGCGCGAGCGCGCCGCACGCGCACGCCACCGCCACCGCCACCGCGACCATCAATTGCCCCCAACGAACTGCCCCAACCATCAACAACGTCCCGTCAGGTTACTCCCACTCAATCGTCCCTGGCGGCTTGCTCGTGATGTCGAGTACGACGCGTCCGACCGGGCGGATCTCGCCGATCATCCGCGCGGCGATCTGCTCGAGCAGGTCGTAGGGCAGGCGGGCCCAGTCGGCGGTCATCGCGTCGTCGCTCGTCACCGCACGAATCACGATCACGTTCCCATACGTCCGCGAGTCCCCCTGGACCCCGACCGTACGGATGTCAGGCAGCACGCAGAACGACTGCCATAGGTCGCGGTACAGCCCCGCCTTGCGAATCTCGTCCTGAAGGATCGCGTCGGCCTCACGGAGGATCTCGAGGCGCTCGCGCGTGGCCTCGCCGCCGACGATCCGGATCGCCAGCCCGGGCCCCGGGAACGGCTGGCGCCACACGAGCCGCTCGGGCAGACCGAGCTCGGCGCCGACGGCGCGCACCTCGTCCTTGAACAGCGCCCGCAGGGGCTCAACCAGCTCGAAATCGAGATCGTCGGGTAGTCCACCGACGTTGTGGTGGGACTTGATCGTCGCCGCACCGGTGCTGCCGCCGGACTCGATCACGTCCGAGTAAAGCGTGCCCTGCACGAGGAAATGGACGTCGTCGAGTTTGCGGGCCTCCTCCTCGAACACGCGGATGAACTCGGCGCCGATGCGCTTGCGCTTCTGCTCAGGGTCGGTCACTCCCTGAAGCCGCGCGAGGAACCGGTCGGACGCTTCGACCGCGACCAGCGGTACCTGGAAGTGATCGCGGAACGCCTGGATTACCTGTACGCCCTCGTTCTTGCGCATCAGCCCGTGATCGACGAACACGCACGTCAGCCGGTCGCCGATCGCGCGGTGCACGAGCAGCGCCGCCACGCTCGAGTCAACCCCGCCCGAGAGTCCGCAGATCGCCCGCCCGTCACCGACCTGAGCGCGGATCGCCGCGATCTGCTCCTCGATCACCGAGCTGGCGCTCCAGGACCGCTCGCACCCGCACACGTCCTCGAGGAAGTTCGTCAGCACCTGCTGGCCGTACGGAGTGTGAACCACCTCGGGATGGAACTGGATCCCGTAGATCCCGCGCTCGGTCGACTCGAACGCCGCTACCGGCGACGCCGTCGAGGAGGCGAGCGCAGTGAATCCGGGGGGCGGCGCGAACACCGTGTCGCGGTGGGACATCCAGCAGCTCTGCTCCGGTGGCGTGCCCGCCAGCAACCGGCCGGGCTCTGCGACCACCAGCTCCGAGCGCCCGAACTCCCCCACCTCGGCGCTCTCGACGCGGCCGCCCAGCTCCCGCGCGAGCAGCTGCATGCCGTAGCAGATACCCAGCACCGGAACGCCGAGCTCGAGCAGCTCGCGCTCCAGCGGCGGCGCACCATCCTCGTACACCGACGCGGGTCCGCCCGACAGGATCACGCCCTTCGGGCGCCGGCGCCGCACCTCCTCGAGGCCGACGTGGTGGGGCAGGAGCTCCGAGAACACACCGCACTCGCGGACGCGCCGGGCGATCAGCTGCGAGTACTGGCCCCCGTAGTCGAGGACCACGACCTCTTCTTGGATGGGTGGCCGCTCCGCGGCGTCCGCCGGATGATCTTGCGGCAGGCCCGTTTGGCGAGGCATGGATGCCGAGCGGGCCGTCGCCGCGAGGCCCTGAGACCCCGTCGTGACACTGGTGGCGCTCACGCGACCGTACCTGGCGAGCGAAAACCGAGCAGGCCAAGGACGCAGGGAGCGTGGCGTGCGCCGGCACGCGAGCGACCGAGGACGCCGACCAGCGAAGGTTTGCACCTGGCGGGGGCGGGCGGGCGGGAACCCAGATCAGTCGGCGCCGACACTGACCGCTGCCGGCCTCGCGCCCATCCCGACGCCCTGCTCGCGCTGAAGGTGCTTGCCCTCGGTCTGGAGCGCCGGCGCGACCGCGAGCTCTGCGCGGTTGAACTCCGCGATGTCCCGGTAGCCGCAGGTGGCCATCGAGGTGCGCAGCGCGCCCATCAGGTTGAAGGTCCCGTCGTTCTCGCGCGCCGGGCCCTTGATGATCTCCTCGAGTGTGCCGTTGGGCGTGGTCGCCACCCGCGCGCCGCGCGGCAGCGTCGGATGGAACGTGGCCATGCCCCAGTTGTAGCCGCGGCCCGGGGCCTCGTAAGCGCGCGCGAGCGCGGAGCCAAGCATGACCGCATCGGCGCCGCACGCGATCGCCTTGGCGATATCGCCGCCGTTGCGCATCCCGCCGTCGGCGATGACCTTGACCATGTCGCCGGTCTCGAGCATGTGCTGCGAGCGCGCGGCGGCCACATCGGCGATCGCGGTCGCCTGCGGAACGCCGATTCCAAGCACGCCGCGGGTGGTGCAGATCGCGCCTGGGCCGACGCCGACGAGCACGCCGGCAGCCCCGGTCCGCATCAGGTGCAGGCCAGTGTGGTAGGACGCGCAGCCGCCGACGATGATCGGCGTCGGGGCCAGCTCGCGAATGAACTCCTTGAGGTTGAGTGGCGGCCGGCTCTCATCGCGCGAGACGTGCTCGGCCGACACGACCGTTCCCTGGATCACGAGGATGTCGAGACCGGCCTCGAGCGCGACCTCGTAGTAGGTGCGCACCTTCTGCGGCGTCAGCGACGCGGCGGCCACCACGCCGTGCTCCTTGATCTCTCTGATCCGCTGCGCGATCAGCTCCGGCTTGACGGGCTCCCGGTAGATGTCCTGCATCTCGCGCGTCGCGATGTCCTTCGAGAAGGTCGAGATCCGCTCGAGCTGCGAGTCGGCGTCCTCGTAGCGGCAAAAGATGCCTTCGAGGTTGAGCACCGCCAGACCGCCGAGCTTGCCGATCACGCCGGCGGTCTCCGGCGAAACGACGCCGTCGAGCGCGGCCCCGAGCAGGGGGAGCTCAAACAGATAGGGACCAAGGTTCCAGGAGACGTCTACGTCGTCGGGGTCGCGCGTGCGCCGCGAGGGCACGATCGCGATCTCGTCGAATCCGTATGCCCGCCGGGCCTTCTTGCCGCGTCCGATCTCTACTTCCATTGCGGAATCGTATTAGTCGGGGCGGACATGAACGGCGCGTCAGGCATCGGTCCGGTCGATCGTAGCAACGCGTTATGTACCTTCCCGCCGGGTCGCTCGCCGGCGATTACTCCAAACTGCGGTGTTTCTCAGCGGATCTCCGCGCCGATCTCGACTTGCTCGAGCGCCACCTCGGGCAGCAGCCGATCCACGGCTGACGGATCGAGCAGGCCGGCGCCGAAATGCTGGACCGATTCGGCCCCGCAGGCCACCCCGTAACGCAGGCACTCCTTCGGCGAGCGGCCGAGGTAGCGAGCCGCGACGTAGCCGGCCAGGAAGGCGTCGCCCGAGCCGATCGACGAGCGAGCCTCCTGCTCGTCGATCCGGACCCGGTACAACGCCTGGCCGCCGACGTCGAGCACGTGCGCGTAGCAACCGTCCGAGACGGTCATGATCGCCTCCGCGGGCCCGAGGCGGGTCATCTCGACCACCGCGCTCGCCCTGTCGTCGACGTCGTTGAACTCGTGGCCGACCAGCTCCTCGGCCTCGAGCTCGTTCGGCGACACCACGTCGGGCTCGGCCCGTACGGCTAGCCGCAGCGGCTCCCCCTCGGTGTCGACGACCGTCGTCACGCCAATCTTCTTGAGCTCGCGGATCAGGCCCGCGTACACGTCCGGCGCCACGCCCCGCGGCAGGCTGCCGGCGAACACGCACATGCTCGCGCCCTTGGCGAGATACAGGAGCTTCTCGCGGAACAGCTCGAGGTCGTGAGCGGAGACCGACGGTCCGCGCTCGTTGATCTCGGTGTGGAGCCCGGTCGTCGGGTCGAGCACGGCCGTGTTCGTCCGCGACTCCTCGCGGATCCGTACGAACCCGTTGAGGATCGCCTCGGCGTTGAGCGCGTCGACGATCTGGTTTCCGGTCGCTCCGCCCGCGAGCCCCGTCGCGATCACGGGCTGCCCGAGGCGCTTCAGCGCACGCGCGATGTTGACCCCCTTGCCGCCCGGCATCGTGGTCTGCTCCACCGACCGGTGCCGACGTCCGACCCTGAAGTTCGGCACTTCGAGCGTCTTGTCAAGCGCGGCGTTGAGGGTGACGGTGATGATCATCGCGACCTCGAAGACCTAGGCCTGCCGACCCTCGTTCCCCTGGTCCATTCGCGCCAAAACATAGTCAGCCCGATTGCCGCACCTGCCGCGACCAACAGCCCAGACAGCGTAACCGATACCACGACCACGCTACCGATTGATTTCGGCTTGCTGATCTGCGGAACCTCGGCTGCCAAGAGCAGCGGGATGCGCGTCACGACCCGGCCGCCCTCGACGACCGCCACCGACCCCACCTGCGTGTCCTTGGACAGCGGGCCGGTGAGCTGCGCAGGGGCGTTGACGCGAAGCCTGACCTTGGCCGAACGCGGGAACACGTGGGTATACGCCGAGGCCGCGATCAGCCGCACATGCGCCCCGGACTTGCCGTTGATTGCCGGCCGGGCGAGCACTGCGCCCGCGTGAACCGGCGTACGCATCCCGAAGTTCGCAAAGCCCCATTTGAGGAGAGCCAGCGCGTTGGAGTCTCGGGCGGCCTCACTCGAGGTGCCGAGCACGGCGTCGATCAGCGTCATGCCTCCGTGCGTCCCCGAGGCCACGAGCACGTAGCCGGCGTCGAGCGTGTGCCCGGTCTTGACGCCGTTGATCCACGAGTAGTGCTGGAGCAGGTCATTCAGGTTGACTACGTCGCGGGCGTGGTTTCCGGTCCGCAGCACCGCGTTCTTCGTCCTCACCACGGCCTTGAAGAATGGCTGCGTCTGCAGCAGGTAGCGCGCCAGCTCGACGAGGTCGCCGGCGCTCGAGTAGTTGCCCGGCGTGTCCAGCCCACTCGGGGTGCTGTAGTGCGTGTGCGTCAACCCGAGCTGACGGGCGCGGGTGTTCATCATCCCGAGGAAGCGGCCCACCGATCGGTGACCGACGTTGTAGGCGAGATCCTCCGCGGCGTCGTCGGCGCTCGGGAGCAGCATCGCGATCAGCAGATCGTGCACGCTCATCCGCTCGCCCGGCTCGAGGTCTATCTGCGAGTCCTCCGACGCGGGGTAGTAGTTCGGATCTGCGAATACCCTGCTCAGCGGCACGTGCTCGAGCGTGACCAGCGCGGTCATCAGCTTGGTCGTGCTCGCGATCGCGAGCTCGTCGCTCGAGTTCTGGCCGTACAGCTGCTGCCCGCTGCCCTCCTCGATGAGGGCGGCGGCGCGGACCCCTAGCGGTGGCGGCGGCGGACCGCTCGTGTTGGCGGTGGTCGCCGGCGCCCCCGCCGTCGCCGGCGCGCCCCCCGTCGCCGGCGCGCTCTGCGTGGTCGCCACCGGTGGCGTGGCCTGCGTCGTCGGGGCGCCGGCAAGCGCCTCCCGCGGCGAGAGCACCGCAGTCACCGCGCCGACGGCCGCCAGGGCGACCACAAGTGCAACCGCCATCGCGGCCATTCGCCGGGTCACGGCAACATCACTGCCGCAGCCGGAGCCGCTGCGAGGGCTGGAGGGTGTTCGGATTGAGGTGCGGGTTCAGTGCCTCGATCGTCGTGATCGACACGCCGGTCTTCGCCGCGATCCCGGACAGCGAGTCTCCGGGCTTGACGACGTAGAACTTCGCCTTCGACGGCACCTGGCCACCCTGGCCGTGGTGATGGACGACCGCCGGGGTCGTCTGGACCGTGGTGGTCGATGTCGAGGTGTGCTTCGGCACGAGCGCGTGGTGGACGACCAGATACGTAGCGGTAACCGCCGCGGCCAGCGCGAGCGGCGCGATGTAACGCGCCGGGTTCCTCCACCCCACCATCGCACCGGCGATCATACCTGCGCATTCGGCACAGACCATCCTCCGGTGTGCAGACGCTCATGCGCCGGCAAACCCGGGTGACGCGCGCTGCGGGAGGGCCGACCGGGTTCACGCGTCGGCGAACCGCGTTGAAGTGGGCGTCCGGCCGGTGGATCAGAACGGGTGATGACGTGGGGGTCGGGCGCCGGCGGATCAGGCGCGCGGCCATGCTGAGCGGACTCACGCGGCCAGGCGCCACGCCAGCTCGCGCAGACGGCCGGCCTCGCGGGCGGCAGCCGCTGCCGGATCCCCGCCGACCTTCTCGTGCGCCGCCACGATCCCGCGCGAGGCCGCGATCAGCCCGCCGGCCGCGCCGCAGGCGAACGCCGGCGCGAGCTCCTCGACGCCCCCACCCTGGGCCCCGACCCCCGGCAACAAGAACACGGAATGAGGCATGCGCTGGCGAAGCGCGGCGAGCCGCTCGGGCGCGGTGGCGCCGACGACCGCGCCCACGTCCGACAGCCCCATCGACCCGATCCCGCCGGCGCCGAGCTCCGCCACGAGCCCGGCGAGGTGTTCGCTCACCGCGGACCCGTCCGCGAGCAGCCGCTCCTGCACATCCGCGGCGCCGGGGTTGGAAGTGCGCACGAGAACGAACAGCCCTCGACCGTGGGCCCGCGCCGTCGTCACGAACGGCTCGAGCGAGTCGCGTCCCAGCAGCGGGTTAACCGTCATCGCGTCCGCGCCGAGGCCTGGGATCGAGCCGTACGGGCTCGGCGACTCGCCGAGGAACGCCTGCGCGTACGCCAACGCGGTGACGTCGATGTCGCCGCGCTTGGCGTCAGCGATCACAAGCAAGCCGCGGTCGCGGGCGAGCGCGACGGTCTCGGCAAGGACGCTCCACCCGGCAGCTCCGAGCCGCTCGAAGCACGCAACCTGGAGCTTGACCGCGACGCATTCCTCGGCGGTTGCGTCGATCACCAGCGCGCAGTGTGCGGCGACCGCCCGTGCGGCGCGCGCGGCGGGTGTGCCGGCTTCGGCTGCGGCAGGCGGGCCCGAGTCCGCGCGCCGGACTGCATCGGGCCACAGCCGCCCCGGATCGGGGTCGAGACCGAGGACGATCTGCGACCGGCGCGCCGCGACCCGTTCCGTCAGCCGATCGCCGAAGCTTCTGACCCCATCCTCCCCTGGACCGGCAGCCGTTGACGCGCCCTGTGTCGACGCCAGACTCACGGCATCCTGCATGCGTGCTCGGTCACGGGGTTCCGGATGGGGCGTCGATGGACGCCACGGTCACGGCGTCCCGCTCGCGACCGCAGCATCCAGCGTCCGCCACGGTGCTACTTGACGGCCTTCTTCAGGCCCGCCCCAGCCGTGAACCTCGGGACGCGCGAAGCAGCAATCTGGATTCGCTCGCCGGTCGCCGGATTGCGTCCCTCGCGAGCGCTGCGCTGCGAGACGCTGAACTTCCCAAACCCCGAGAAGGACACGTCGCTGCCACGCTTGAGCGCGTCCTCGACGGTGTCCAGGAAGGCGTCCACCGCCCCACCGGCATCCTTCTTGCTCAATCCGGCACGATCAGCTACCTGGTCCACGAATTCTTGCTTCGTCACTTGCTCCCTCCTTCGAGGTGGTAGGAATTGGCGACGTTAACACGGGTGGCGGACATCCGGCGTCGCGCCGCGGCCCGGAAACAGGGCCATTCTGCCCGCTCAGCACGAGGCCCCACACGATCACGCGGGCTGGATTTCCGTAATTTGCGTAATTCGCCGAGGACCACCAACCACCCCGAGCGCCCGCCGGACTCCACGCGTCCTGACGTCGGCGACGACGGCCACAATGAGCCTGTGGAGCCCGATCAGGACAACGCCGTAGATCTCGGTCGGATCGCCTGGCTGGGAACGGTCACGGTGTGCCTCGTAGTCGTCCTGATCCTCACGGTCCAGGGCTATTACGGCTATGCCGCGGTGACGTTCGCGGTGGCGCTGGCGGCCGGGATCAACCTGGGCTAGCGCCTGTTACCCACGGATTCCGGTGGTTTGTGGGGGCGGGCCGGCGGGGTGGGCTTGCCGGCGGTGGCGGGTTGCCGCCGGGATGGGCTGCCGGCGGGGATGGGTTTGCCGGTGGTGGCGGGTTGCCGCCGGGGATGGGCTGCCGGCGGTGGCGGGTTGCCGGCGGGGATGGGCTGCCGGCGGTGGCGGGTTGCCGCCGGGGATGGGCTGCCGGCGGTGGCGGATTGCCGCCGGGGGTGGATTGCCGGCGGGGATGGGTTTGCCGGCGGGGTGGGCTGCCGCGCCGGCGGGATGAATAAAGCCCGAAACCGACCGCGCGTGCGACGAGTGCGGGATGTAAGCATCCCCCGCATGCTTATGTCCCGAAAATCGGAAAATGGCGCGATTTACACGGATTTTCTGGACTTCTGCATGCGTGTTCGACCGCCGGCGCGCTCAAGGCAGGATCAGCGGCGGGCGCCGGCCTCGCCGGCGCCCCAGACCCTCTAACGACCCTCTCTGACGACCCTCTAACGACCCTCTCTGACGACCCTCTGACGACCCTCTCTGACGACCCTCTGACGACCCTCTGACGACCCTCTGACGACCTATCACGACCTGCATAACGCGACATTCGAGGTCGGTGAGCTCGGCCGTGTCAGCCCGCGCATGTGGGACGTGCACGCCACGACACGGTCCCGGAGCAGCGGCGACTTTGTCAGGTTTTGCAGCTCAGGCGGCCGGAACCGCGTCCGGGAAAGGCGGCGCCGGAGCGCGGACCGGGACCGCCGCGCCGGGGCTCAGGGTCGAAGCCACCTCATGAGCACGCGCACCGCATTGCCGCGATGACTGATCGCGTCCTTCTCGGCATCGGTCAGCTCTGCCATGGTTCGGTTGTCCCCCGTTGCGTCGGGAATGAACACGGGGTCGTAGCCGAATCCGTTCGAGCCCGCACGCTCGCGGGCCATCCGCCCGCGGCAGTCCCCGAAGAACACGCGCTCCTCGCCGGTCTGGGGGTTCACGTAGGCCACCGCGCAGACGTACCGCAGCCGGCTGTCGGCCGGCGCCTCGCTGACCAGCTTCTCGAGATTCTGCTCGTCGGTGGCGTCCGGCCCGGCGTACCGCGCCGAGCGCACACCCGGCAGGCCGCCGAGCGCCGCCGCCTCGATGCCCGAGTCGTCGGCGATCGATGGCCGGCCGGTCTGAGCGGCTGCGGTCTGCGCCTTGGCCAGCGCGTTGTCGGCGAACGTCGTGGCGTCCTCGGGCGGCAGCTCGACCTCATCGGGCAGCGGCTCGACCGCGATCGCGCCGGGCTCGAGCAGCCGTTGCATCTCGACCACCTTGTGGGCGTTGCGCGTCGCGAGCACGACCGCGCGACCGGACGAAGGAGCGTCGGACATCGCCTCAGCCGTTGGCGGCGGCCACGGCCGCGTCCTGGACCGCGCGGAGCTCGACGATGCCCTTGGCGGCGAGCACGAGCAGTTCGTCGAGGTGGGCCCGGGACAGCGGCGTGCGCTCGGCCGTCGCCTGTACCTCGACCAGGTCGCCTTCGCCCGTCATCACGACGTTGGCGTCGACCTCGGCGGAGGAGTCCTCGCGGTAGTCGAGATCGAGCAGCGGCACGCCGTCGACGATCCCGCAGGACACCGCGGCGACGGTGCCCGTCAGCGGCAACCGATCCAAAGCGCCCTCGGCGATCAGGCGCTGGCAGGCGAGCTGCAGGGCGACGAGCCCACCGGTGATCGACGCGCAGCGCGTACCGCCGTCGGCCTGGAGCACGTCGCAGTCGATGTACACGGTCCGCTCGCCGAGCAGTTCGAAATCGACCACGCCGCGCAGCGAGCGGCCGATCAGCCGCTGGATCTCGACCGAGCGGCCGTCGAGCTTCCCGCGGCTGATGTCGCGCTGCTTGCGGTCCCCGGTGGAGGCCGGGAGCATCCCGTACTCGGCTGTCACCCACCCGCGACCCGATCCGGCCAGCCAGCGCGGCACGCTGCCCTGGACCGAGGCGGTGCAGATCACGCGCGTCTCCCCCATCGAGATCAGCGCCGAACCGGTGGCCGTGCGGACGAATCCGGGCTCGATCGCCACCGGCCGGAGGGCGTCCGCGGCGCGGCCGTAGCTGCGCTCGAGGGTCATGCCGCCTCCGTCGCCCGCAAATCGACGTGGACGACGTCGCCGAGCGGCATCTGCAGGAAGCGCGTGCCGACTGTCCGGAACGACTCGGCATCCCCCGTGCAGAGAAACCGGTAGCTCCCCTCGCCGCCCTGCGGGTTTAGCAGCTCGCGCGAGGCCAGCGCGCGCTCGACGCCGCGGGCGACGCCCATCCCCGCGGACACGAGCGTGACGCCGCGGCCAAGCATCCGCTGCAGGATTGCGGCGCACAGTGGGTAGTGGGTGGAGCCGAGGATCACGGTGTCGACGCGGGCGTCGCGAAGCGGGACACAGTATCCGCGCACGGTGGCCACCACCGCCTCGTCGAACGGAAACCCGCCCTGGATGATCGGGGCGAGGTCGGGGCAGGCGACGCTTTCGAGGTGGACGTGCGGGTCGGCCGCCGCGACGGCGCGCTCGTAGGCCCCACTGGCGACCGTTGCCGGCGTTGCCAGCAGGCCGACCCGTCCTGTGTGACTTGCGACCACCGCCACCTGGGCGGCCGGCCTGAGCACGCCAATCACGTCGACGTCGCGACCACTCGCCCTTACATACCGCTCGACGGCGTCGAGCGCCGCCGCGCTCGCCGAGTTGCACGCGATCACGAGCAGCTTCGCGCCGGCGGCGAGCAGGTGCTCGGCGATCTCGATCGAGTACGCCTCGAGCTCCGCTTGGGTGCGGTCGCCGTACGGAAACCGGGCGGTGTCGCCGAGGTACAGGTAGTCCTCGGCCGGCAGCGACACGAGCAACTCGTGTAGGACCGTGAGCCCGCCGACGCCGGAGTCGAACACCCCGACGGGCTGGTTGGCAACTGAGGACATGCGGGAGGATGGTGCCAGAGGCGGGGGCGGCGGTCCTCGCCGGAGATCCGCTCGGCGCGATCAAACCTCCCCCGGGAGCCGCTCCAATGCGATCGGACCTCCCGCGAGGACCGCTACGCTCGCCGCGCCCCCATGCGAGCGCTGATCGTCACGAACATGTACCCGACCGCCGCACGGCCGGCGCTGGGGAGCTTCGTCCGCGACCAGGTCGACGCGCTGCGGCGGATCGATGGAGTCGACGTCGAGGTGTTTTCATTCGAGCCGGGCGGCGGGGGCGCGTATGCGCGGGCGGCCTCCGACCTCTACCGGCGCCACCGTCACGATCGGTTCGATGTCGTCCACGCCCACTACGGCCTGACAGCGTGGCCGGCGTTCGCGGCCAGGGGCAAGGTCCGGGCCGTGACGCTCCACGGCACCGACCTCGTGCACCCTCGCGCCCGCCCCGTCACGCTCGCTGCGCTCCCGTTCCTCGACCTGGTCGCCACCGTGTCCGAGCCTCTCGCCACCGAGATACCGCGCTGGGCGGTGCAGGGCCGGCGCGCAGTGCTCCCGGCCGGCGTCGACCTCGGTCGCTTTCGCCCGATTCCGCGGGCGGACGCACGGACCGCGCTCGGGCTCGCCCCGGAAGGGCCGTACGCATTGTTCGCGGCCGACCGAACCCGGCCCGAGAAGCGGTACGACCGCGCCCGGGCGATCGCCGGCGACGTCCCGCTGCTCGCCCTCGGACAGGTCGACCCCGCCCAGGTCCCGCTGTACGTCAACGCCGCCAACGCGGTGCTGGTTCCGTCCGAACGCGAGGGGTTCGGACTGGCGGTGCTCGAGGCACTGGCGTGCGACGTGCCCGTGCTCGCGACAGCCGTGGGAATCCACAAGGCAGCGCTCGACGGGATCGAAGGGACCTACTGCGGACCGTTCGACGAAGCCGCGTGGCGCACCGCGCTCGCCCCGCACCTGACAACGGACGATCCGCGGATCGACGGACGCGCGCGAGCCGGGGAGTTCTCGACCGACCAGATGGCCGCCCGGGTCGTCACCGCGTGGCGCACCGCGCTCCAGCGCTGATCAGACGATCAGCTTCACGCGCGTCCGCCAAACCGCGAGCCACCAGGCCAGCAGCGCGAACGCGCACAGCGCGCCGACGTGTACCAGGTCGGCGGCCGGATCGAGCCCGAACGCGCAGTGCCGGACGAGCTCGACGCAGTGATACAGGGGGTTCAGCTGGGCCAGCGACTGCAGCCACTCCGGCATCCGGTTCAGCGGGAAGAACGTGCCGGCGACCAGGAACAGCGGCGTGATCACACCGCTGATCACGTAGCTGAAGCCGTCGAACGTGCTCACCATCGCCGCGAACACCATCCCGAGCGCGGCGAAGCCAATTCCGGTGAGAATGCCGATCAGCGGGACGAGCACCATTGCGGGCTCCGGCTTGAGCCCGAAGATGAACGCGACCAGCAGCGGGGCGACGCCGTAGATGCCGGCGCGCGTCCCGATGAACAGCACCTCGCCGGTGACGATCTCGTCGACGTCGACAGGCGCGGCCAGCATCGCGTCGTACACGCGCTGGTAGCGGCGCTTGTAGAGCGAGTCGAACATCGCGGAGAACACCGCGCTGAACAGCACAGCGGTGGCGACCGCGCCCGTCCCCACGAACTGGATGTAGGGGATGCCGTCGACGCGCGAGACGAGCTTGCCGAACCCGAAGCCGAACGCGAGCAGCGTGATCACCGGCTCCACGATCGCGGCGAACGTCCGCGTGCGCCAGAAGTAGTTGAACACGGTCCACTCGCGGACCCACACCGCGGCCAGCGCGGACATCTCGATGCGGCCCGGACGCACGCCGTTCATTCGACGTAGTCCCCCGTGAGCCGCACGAACACGTCCTCGAGGCTCGCGCTCCGGCGCGCCCCATCCGGCACCCGTCCGTCCAAGGAGTCGGCGTGCAGGTAGGTGATCGCCGGACCCGAGCGTCGCGTCGGCAGCCCGCTCGCCTCGGCACGCTCGCGGAGTCGCGAGAGCTCGGCCACGGATCCGTGTACGTCGATGACCTCGCGGCCCGCGTGGGCGAGGATCAGCGCGGCCGGCGTGCCCTCCGCGACCACCCGCCCGCCGGCCATGATCGCCACCCGGTCGGCGAGCCGCTCGGCCTCCTCGATGTAGTGAGTCGACATCAGCACGGTGGCGCCCTCGTCGCGCAGCGCGAGGATCAGCGACCACAGCTCCTGGCGGATCTGCGGATCGAGGCCGACCGTCGGCTCGTCGAGCAGCACCATCTCGGGCTTGTGGATCAGCGCCCGCGCGATCAGCAGCCGGCGCTGCATCCCACCCGACAGGTTCGTCGCCCGGTCGTTCGCCCGCTCCTCGAGGCGGGCGAGCGTGAGCGCGCGGTCGACCGCGGCCGCTCGCTCGCGCGAGGGGACCCGGTAGAGGCGCGCGAACACCTCGAGCACGTCGCGCACGCCGAGGTCGACGTCGAGGTTGCTCTCCTGCGGGCAGACGCCCATCCGCGCCCGCGCGAGCTTCGACTCCGCGGGCAGGCGATGCCCGAGCACCTCGATCGAACCGGCGTCCGCGACGGCCTGGCCGGTGAGGATCCGCATCGTCGTCGACTTGCCGGCGCCGTTGGGTCCGAGCAGGCCGTAGCAGAGCCCCGCCGGCACGTCGAGCTCGAGCCCGTCGACCGCTACCACGGAGCCGAACCGCTTGACGACTCCGTGCATCGACACGGCGACCCCGCCGCGCGGCGCGACGGTGGCGGTGACGGTGGGACTCGGCGATGGATTACTACGAACCGGCAAAGGACCTCCAGGAACGACAAGAGCAGCGGCACCGTCGCGAAAGGCGACGGCACGAACGGGCGCAGCTTCAGAGCCTGGGATCCATCGCCCCGAACTTTACCGCGTCGGGGCGTTGGGGTCGCCCACCGTTTCGGGGGGTTGGGTTCGGGGGATTGGGGTCGGTTACCGCGCGGGGGTTGCGAATCTCGCTGGGGCCGGAGCGGTCAGGCCAGCGCCGGCCACCACCGCACGAGCCGTTCGAGCGCGTCGCGGGCGAGCGGCGCGACCCCGTCCTCGGCGCCGCGCCCGGGTGCCGGCACGGGCTGGTTCAGCGCCGCCAGCGTGCCCGCCACCGAGCGCCCGGGTGCCGGCACGGGCTCGTTCAGCGCCGCCAGCGTGGCCGCCACCGAGCGCCCGAGCGCACCGAGCGCGTACCCGCCCTCGAGCACGCATCCGATCGGGGCCGCAAGCTCCTCGCCCACAGCGCGCAGCGAGCGCGTCATCGTGGCGTACCCCTCCTCGGTCACCTGGCACTCGGCGAGCGGGTCCTCGCGATGGGCGTCGTAGCCGGCCGAAACGAGCAGCAGCTGCGGCGCGAACGACCGCGCCAGGGGGACTGCGACGTGATCCACCAGCGAGCAGAACAGCCGATCGCCCGCGCCGGGTGGCACCGGGAGGTTGACGGTGAAGCCGCGGCCGTCGCCGGACCCGACGTCGCCCGCCGCCCCGGTTCCGGGATATAGCGGGGACTGGTGGATCGAGACGAACAGCACGCGATCGCTCGCGTGGAAGATGTCGTTGGTCCCGTTTCCGTGGTGCACGTCCCAGTCGACGATCATCACGCGCTCGAGGCCCCGGGCATCGAGCGCGTACCGCGCGGCGACCGCGATGTTGTTGAACAGGCAGAAGCCCATCGCGCGGGAGGGCAGGGCGTGATGACCCGGCGGGCGGTGGGCGCTGAAGGCGTACGGCGCCAAGCCGTCGAGCAGCAGGTCGACCATCCGCACCGCGCCGCCGGCGGCGTGAAGCGCGGCCTCGAACGAGTGCGGGCTGACGACCGTGTCCGCGTCGAGATACCCGCCGCCCTGCTCGGACGCCCGCTCGATCGCGGCGACGTACGCCGCGGGATGGACCGCCTCGAGCACCGTGCGATCGACCGCCGGGGACAGGACGCGCTCGAACCCGAGCCAGTCGCGCGCTGACAGCTCGCGCTCGATCGCCGTGATCCGCGCCGGCTGCTCGGGATGCGGGCCGGTCTCGTGCAAGAGCGAGGACGGATGCTCGAGCCACACAGGCACAGACGGCATCGGGGTACGGTATCGGGCCACGTGCAGGTTCTTGCCGCTCAGGTCACGGTGGTGGGCGCGGGCGCGGCCGGCCTGTACACGTCAGTGTGCGCCGCTCGCGACGGCGCGCGCGTCACGCTGGTCTCGGCCACGCCGCTGGCCGAGTCCTCGAGCTGGTGGGCGCAGGGCGGGTTGGCAGCCGCGGTGTCCGCCGACGACAGCCCCGAGCGTCACCTGCGGGACACGATCGCGGCCGGCCGCGGTGCCGTGCGCGAGTCGGCGGCGCGCGTCCTGTGCGAGGAGGCGCCCGACGCGGTGGCGGACCTCGGCCGGCTCGGCGTCCGGTTCGACGCCGACCGGAACGGGCGTCTGGCGCTGGGGCTCGAGGGCGGCCATTCGCGCCGGCGGATCGTGCATGCCGGCGGGGCCGCGACGGGGCGGCGGCTCGTCCGGCAGCTGAGCGCGGTCGTGGCCGAGCATCCGGGGATCGACGTGCTCGAGGGCCGGCGCGTGGTCGAGCTGATCGTGGCCGGCGGGCGGTGCGTGGGAGTCCGGCTCGACGACGGCCGCGCGATCGCGAGCGGGGCGGTCGTGCTCGCGACCGGCGGCGCGGCCGCGCTGTGGTCGCGCACCACCAACCCGTCCGTGGCCGTCGGCGGGGGCCTGCTGCTCGCGGCCGGCGCCGGCGCGACGCTCGCCGACCTCGAGCTGGTCCAGTTCCATCCGACCGCTGTCGTCGGCGACGGCGCCGACGGCTTCCTCGTGACCGAGGCGATCCGCGGCGAAGGCGCCAGGCTGCTCGACGCGGCCGGCGAGCGGTTCGTCGACGAGCTCGCCCCGCGCGACGAGGTCGCGCGGGCCGTGCAGCAGCAGATGGCGCTCACCGGGGCTCCGTCGGTGGACCTCGATATGCGAGAAGTCGACCCGGCGCTGTTCCCGAACGTCGTGACCGCGCTGCGCCAGGCCGGGATCGACCCCGAGCGCGAGCTGATCCCGGTGGCGCCCGCCGCGCACTACATGATGGGCGGGATCGCGACCGACATCAACGCCCGCGCCTCGCTCGCGGGGCTCCACGCCGTCGGGGAATGCTCGTGCACCGGCCTGCACGGCGCCAACCGGCTGGCCTCGAACTCGTTGACCGAGTGCTTCGTGTTCGGCGCCCGGGCGGCGCGCTCCGCCGTCGCCCAGCCGGGCCCCGACCCCGCCGCGGTAGCGCAGACCGGCGCCGGCGGACGGCGCCGCCGCAGTCGCGCCCCAGCCCATCTCCCCCGCCAGCCGCGAGGCGCTGTGGCGCCACGCCGGCCTCGAGCGCGACGGACCGGGCCTGAGGGAACTGGCCGGCGACCCGCATCCCCTGGTGCGGCTGATCGCGGAGTGCGCACTGGCGCGCACCGAGAGCCGGGGCGCCCACCAGCGACGCGACTTCCCCGACCGCGACCCGCGATTCGACGGCGCCCACGTGACAATCGGCGCGGACCGCGAGCCGGTGCTTCAAAATTGGACCTGAGCGACTCGGCCGGTTCAGGGTCCAGGCTGCCGCTCCCGAATCCGGGTCAGCGCTCCGCAATCCCTCCAGACCGTCCGGCCTTGACGCTCCGGAACTCAGGCGATCGGCGCGGCGTCGCCGAACACACCATCTTTCCGGTTAACGTCAGCTTAATAATTGACGCCGCCGTAACTTCACACATCGCGGGTAGCACCGCTCTGCGCTAGTCAAAGTCCGCCCTGGCGGGGGCCCGGATCTAGGAGTGGGTGTTTTCACATGTATCGGTTCAGCCGAGCCATCTACCGTGAGCTTGCCGACGAGGTCATCGAAGACCCATACGGCGGGCTGTATCTAAACCACGAACGCGTCCTCAAAGCGTGCGAAACCGCCGTCGAGCGTCTGGCGACCGACCGACACTACTTCGCGCATCCCTCGCGGACGCTGTTCAACGACATCCGGGTGTACTTCCCGATGACATCGCAACTTCGGGTGCTGCGCATCATCCAGCGCTACCTGAGCCTGGCGGACGAGTATCTCCGCCGGCTGCCGCAGAACGGATTCGATCCGTACGGCAACCCGCTGCAATGTCGTGCCAGCACCCGCAAGGGCACGCCCTGTCAGCGGATGCCGCTGCCCCACAACGGGTACTGCCCCTCGCATCAGCACCTCGCCGAAACCGAGGAGCTCGAGGTGGGGCTGGCTGCCTAGTGGCCGCCCCCGCAGACCACTAGTGGACCTGCCGCGGTCGCGGGAGGGTCGCGGTGGCTGTCCTTTAGTCGGTGGTGCTGGCCGCGCGTAGTACGGGTCGTGCCCTCGGGCCCGTGGGTACGGGTCGTGCCCTCGGGCCCGTGGGTTCGGGTCGTGCCCTCGGGCCCGTGCGCGCCGGCCGTGCGCGCGCGGGCCACGCCCCCTGGCCCGCGCGCGCCGGCGCCCCAGAAGTAACGTTCGCCCGATGCTGATCGGCGTCGACGTGGGCGGGACCTTCACCGACGCCGTGCTCGCGCTCGATGGCCGCCTGATCACCGCCAAGGCGCCGACCACGCCCGAGGACCAGTCCGAAGGCGTGATGGCGGCGATCGAGGCCGCGCTCGAGCGGGCGGGCGCCTCGGCCGGCGACGTCCGCGAGTTCTCCCATGGCATGACAGTCGCGACCAACGCACTGCTCGAGGGTCGCGGCGCCCGGACGGCATTCGTCGCCACCGAGGGGTTCACGGACGTGATCGCGCTCGGCCGCCAGGACCGGCCGCAGCTCTACCGGCTGTGCGCTGCGCGTCCGGCGCCGCTCGCCCCAGACGAGCTTCGCTTCGGGGCGCCCGAGCGGATGACCCCGGACGGCCCGCTCACCGAGCTCACACCCGAGGCGGCAAAGAAGCTCGCCGAGCAGATAGCCGAGGCCGAGCCCGAGGCGGTGGCGGTCGCGCTGCTCCACTCGTACCGGCATCCGGAGCACGAGAAGGCAATCGGCGACGCACTGGCGCAGGCCCTCCCCGATGCCCACATCTCGCTCTCGCACGAGGTCGTCGGCACGTTCCGGGAGTACGAGCGGGCCGCTACGACCGAGATCGACGCCGCGCTGTCCCCGCTACTGGCCAGCTATCTGCGCCGGCTCGTGGAGCGCTCGGGCGAGGCCGGCCTCCCGGAGCCGGCGATCATGCAGTCGAACGGCGGCCTGATCGACGTCGAGGCCGCCGCCGGCCACGCCTCGTGGACGGTGCTCTCGGGGCCCGCCGGAGGCGCCGCCGGCGCCGCGTTCGTCGCCCGGCAGGCCGGCGCGCAGGACGCCCTGTGTCTGGACATGGGCGGGACGTCGTGCGACGTGTGCGTGGTCGACGGCGGCAGCGTGCAGGAACGGAGCAGCGGCGAGATCGCGGGGCGCCCGCTGGCGCTGCCGATGCTCGCGGTCCACACGGTCGGCGCCGGGGGGGGCTCGATCGCCTGGCGCGACGGTGGCGGCGCGCTTCGCGTCGGCCCGCGTTCGGCGGGCGCCGATCCCGGTCCGGCGTGCTACGGGCGGGGCGGCACCGAGCCGACCGTCACCGACGCGAACCTCGCGCTCGGCTACCTGTCGACCGAGTCCCCGCTCGGCGGCGGCGTCGAACTCGATCGGGAGGCCGCGGAGGCAGCCGTCGGAGAACTCGCGACCCAGCTCGATCTCGACGTCAAGGCGTGCGCCGAGGGGATCCGCCGCGTCGCGGCCGCCGAAATGACCCGCGCGCTGCGGGTGGTGACCGTGCAACGCGGCATCGACCCGCGCCGGTACGCGCTGATGGCGTTCGGGGGTGCCGGCGGACTGCACGCAGCGCAGATCGCCGATGAGCTCGGGATCGACACGATCCTGTGCCCGCGCGCGTCCGGAGTGCTCGCGGCGCTCGGGATGGTCGTCTCGCCTCGCCGGCGCGACGTCCAGCGGAGCGTCCTCCTGAACGGCGATGAGCTGACCGCGGACGCGATCGCATCCGCGGTGGAGGAGCTCGGCGAGCGCGCGCGTGAGGCGATGCACGAGCCCGACGCCGATCTGCACGTCGTCTACGAGCTGCGCTACCGCGGCCAGTCGTTCGAGCTCCCGATCCCGGGATCGACGAACCCCCAACCCGACGAGCTCCGCGGCGCGTTCGAATCCGAGCACGTGGAGCGCTACGGCTACCGCGACTCCGAGCAGGAGCTCGAGCTCGTGACGATCCGGGTGACCGCGACTGCGGCCGGCGTCGACGTCGAGCTCGCCGGCGGCGACGACGACGAACCGGACGTGGAGCGTTCCACGCGCGAGGCCACGATCGAAGGCGAACGGGTCGAGCTCGAGGTGCTCCGGGGGATCCCCGCCCCCGGCACGAACGTCGAAGGTCCGGCCGTGTACGAGCTTCCCGAATCGACGGTCCTCATTCCCCCGGACTGGGCGAGCGAGGTCGACGACACCGGCACGATCCGCATGAGCAGGTCGCGATGAGCAGGTCGAGATGAGCAGGTCGAGATGAGCAGGTCGAGATGAGCAGGTCGAGATGAGCAGGTCGCGATGAGCAGGTCGAGATGAGCGACGAGAAGATCGATCCGGTCGAGCTCCAGGTCCTGACCGGCGCGCTGCGAGCCGTATGCGAGGAGATGGGTGCCGTCCTGATCCGCTCCGCCCACTCGGCGAACATCAAGGAGCGCCGCGACGCGTCGACCGCGCTGTTCGACCCGTGTGGCGAGATGGTGATGCAGGCGGAGCACATCCCGGTCCACCTGGGCGCGATGCCCGCCGCCGTCGCCGCGATCCTGGACGAGGAGCACGCACCGGACCGCAGCTGGATCCTCAACGACCCCTACGCCGGCGGCACCCACCTGCCGGACATCACCGTGATCACGCCGCTGTTCGCCGGCGACGAGCTGATCGCATTCGCGGCCAGCCGGGCGCACCACGCCGACGTCGGCGGCCCGACGCCCGGCTCGATGCCGGCCGACAGCACCACGCTCGAGGACGAGGGCGTCGTGATCTCGCCGCGCGTGCTCGACGAGGACGCGATCGCCGAGCTGAGCGCGGAGATGCGCCAGCCCGATCAGCGCCGCGCGGACCTCCGGGCGCAGCTCGCGGCCGGGCGGGTCGGCGGGCGCCGGCTGCTCGAGCTCCACAAGCGCTACGGCGCCGAAAAGCTCGCGCAGGCGTTCGGCGAGGTGCTCGACTACGCCGAGCGACGTACCCGCGCCTGCATCGAGGAGCTTGAGGACGGCACATACACCGCCCGAGACGTGCTCGAGGCGCGGGAGGGCGACCTCGAGATCGTGCTCACCGCGACCGTCGCCGGCGATCACCTGACGCTCGACTTCACCGGCACCGCCGACCAGCACGAAGGCAACCTGAACTGCCCGCCGGCGGTGACGCGCTCGGCGTGCTACTTCGCGATCCGGGTCCTGACCGATCCCGATATCCCGCCCAGCGCCGGCGCCTACCGCCCGGTCGAGGTCGTCGCCCCCGAGGGCTGCCTGCTCAATGCGCGCTCCCCCGCCGCGGTCGTCGGCGGCAACGTCGAGACCTCCTCGCGCGTGGCCGACGTCGTCCTCCAGGCGTTCGGCCGAGCGCTCGGCCAGGGGACGATGAACAACATCACGCTGGGGAGCGATGACGTCGTGTACTACGAGACGATCGGCGGCGGACAGGGCGCATGTCCGGATGCGGACGGTCCGAGTGGCGTGCATGTCGCGATGAGCAACACGCTCAACACGCCGGTCGAGGCGCTTGAGCTCGAGTTTCCGATGCGGATGATCGAGTACGCGCTGCGCCGTGGGTCGGGCGGAGATGGAGCGTTCCACGGCGGCGACGGCGTGGTTCGCGAGCTCGAGGCGCTTGCACCGCTCAGCTACTCGCTGATCACCGAGCGCCGGCGCCATGCTCCGTGCGGGGCCGACGGGGGAGCGCCCGGGGCGGTCGGCCGCAACCTGCTCGATGGGGAAGAGCTGCCGGCAAAGTCGATGGGGCGGCTCGAGAAGGGCCAGCGGCTGCGGATCGAGACGCCCGGTGGCGGCGGCTACGGCCGACCGAAGTAGCCGCGCGCCGACGTGACGACCGCCTCTGCGCCCCCCGCACCAGGCCCCGGGGTCGCCGGCCGCCGGGTGCTAGCTGCTAACTAGTTCAAATTCGCACAAACCCCCGATAGTTCGGGATCCGGCAAGTTGTTCGTTTGGCGACCGATTTCTGGAACCGGTTTCAGAGCTATCGGCCGCGGGCAACAGCACACGCAGATGCCCCGTGTTCGTGGCGATTCGCACAGGTTCGGAACCGGCTCACCAAGCCCAGCACGAGTTCGGTGCGGGACGGCGTCGGCAAACTCACCGATTTGCGCGGACATTTGGCGATTTGCCAACTCTCGCGTACAATCAAACCTTCCCGTGGCGCACTTTCAATGCGAGCCGCGCACGGGAATACTTTCGTTCAATCCCCCGTTCCCTCCATTTAATACATGCCGATTGCTTTCAAAGAATGGGCCGTGACCGTGCGGGCCCTTGCCGAAGGAGAGCAGCTTCTGACTCTCCGCAAGGGCGGCATCCGCGAGCCCGACAAGCACTTCAAGCTGGACTACGACCGGTTCTTCCTGTACCCGACGTTCGATCACCAGTGCTCCGAGCTGGTGCGCGAGTCTCATCAACCTGAGCTCGTGCGCGCCCTCGAGGAGGGTGTCTGGAGCGACGGTGAGCCCCCGCCGCACGCGCTGCGCCGGAACCGTGAGATTCCGCAGCCCGATCGGGTGCGAATCCGGGCGTGGGCGGAAGTTGCCGCTCACTACACGGTGACCGACCGGCGCACGGTCGACGCGCTGTCTCCGTTCTACGTTTGGACCAACGACTACGCCGAGAAGCGCCTGGCGTGGAAGCGACGCCATCCACTTCACGTGATCCTGCTGCGCACGTACCGCATCCCGCGGCCCGTGACGGTGAAGGTCCGTGATGAGTACGGCGGCTGTCGCTCGTGGCTCGAGCTGACCCGGGACCTCCCGTTCGAGGGCACCCCCGTGCTTTCGGACGACGAGTTCGAGCGCGCCTCTGAGGAGATCGCAGCGATCGCCTCGGACCGTGAGCCGGCGATGGTCTGACCCCGGCTACCGGGTCAACCGCTTCAAGCATCACGTCAGGTGGCATGGGTCGAGTCGGCTTCGCCGTCATTCCACGCGCGGCACGAGTCGGCCCATGCCGATGACGTAGATCGGGTTCTGCACTCGCTCGAGCGCACGCGCGAGCACCTCGGCCGGCATTTCCCGCTGACGGTCGACGGGATGTCGGTGGTGTTCCACTCGGGCGGCGCGTCGCTGTCGATCGCGTGTCCGATGGTTCCGCTGGCGTGGATCGTCGCCGCGCCGGCGGCGCGCCGTTATGTCGCGGGTTGGTCCGGGCGCGAGGAGTTGCACGTCCTGCGTCCCGATCGGCTCGAGGCGCGGGCGTCGACTGTGCCGGGCTCGCGCGAGATGCTCGCCGCGACCGCGTCGGCGCTCTACGCCCGCCGTGTGATCATCGAGAACAACCCGGACGTGCCGTTGCGCACGAGCCCGCGCCGGATTCGCGCCGAGCTGCGGTGGGCGTGGCTGATCGAAGGCGCGGCACGCTGGTTCGGCGGCCAGACCGCCCACGCGCGGCCTGCGATCGCGCGCCGGCTGCGCGAGGGGCGCGATCCCGCGTTTCCGCCCGGCGTGAGGGACGCACCCCTGCTCGGCGGCACCATGATCGACCTGCTCGTGCACGAGCGCGGCGAGCCCGCGGCTGCCCGGCTCGCATGCCGGCTTCACCCGCAGGGAAGGCGGGCCGCGCTGCGCGATGCGTTCGGAGGCCGCTCGCCGGCGCGCATCGAGGAAGCGTGGCGCGACCACCTCACGCGCGTAGCCGCCGGCGCCTGAGCGGCCGGCCCGGCACCGACTCGCCCGACGCCGACGCGCGACCTGTCAGTGAATGACCTGGCTCGCGAGCCAGACCACGAGCGCCCCGATCACGAGCGCCACCAGCAACCCCACCAGCAGTCGCCCCGGCGCCACCACCCGCGCCGGGGGCTCGTCGGAGATCAGCTTGCCCTCGAGCAGCAGCTCGCGCGCGGTCATCACTGCCGTCTCGGGTACGAGCACGTCGCGCGGTCCCGCGGCGAGGAAATCGGGCACGTCGAAGCCGGCGCTGCGGCGCAGCATGCTGGGAACGCCCTCCTCGAGCAGGAGGCCCTGGATGAACTCGGCCTCGGCCTGGTTGCGTGCGTAGGCGACCTTCACGAGCCGGCCCTCGGTGAGTTGCGGCTTGATCTTGCGGGCGCGCTCGTGGCTCGCGCTCACCTCGCCGACCTCGCCGGCGTGGTCGCCATACACGAGCGGCACCTTGCAGGCCGCGCAGAACCGCTCGTCCTCGGGATACGACGTACCGCAGACCGGGCAGAAGAGCTCGCGAGCTCCGAGTCCGCGCTTGCGGGTCACTCCACAACCAGCTCGGCGTCCGACACCTGACCGCCGCTCGATCCGCCACGTTTGGACCTCGGCGTCCCCGTCGGAGAGTCCGACGATGATCCACAGCACGCCCGGCCACAGCTTCGCGAAGTTGATGTCGGTCTGCGACGGCTTCGGCGCGGTCCGGGTGTGCGAGTGGTAGATCGCGCCCAGGTCGAGCCCGGCGTCTTCGATCTTGGTATGCAGCTCGAACTGCTCTTCGGGGTCGATCCGGAACCGCAGTGGGCTCGCCTCGGCATTCCTCGCGCGATAGACCGAGACCGCATCACCGTCGCTCGAGCCCACCATCCCGCAGCACTCGTTCGGCGCCTCCTCGCGGGCGTGGGCGACGATCTCCTCGTACAGGTCTCTGGCAATCTTCATGGTCAGCTCGAGGCTACCAGCGCGACACGCGCCGATTCAGCTGCTCCCGGTCACGAACGGCCACGGCACCGCCTTCACATACTGGCCTGGGTTCCGCAGGCCGCTCACCGCGGTCCAGTGCTGAGCCTCGCACGCCATGATCTGCGCCGCCAGCCGCTGCAGAGCGCTCGTGCTGAGGACCTTGAGCGCGTTGAAGTACACCCCCTCGGCGAGCGACTCGAGATCGACCAGCAGCCGCAGGCAGTCCTTCTGCGAGTGCAGGTCGGTGAGGCTCCCGGAGATGTTCTGCTTGGAGAGGAGCGCGGCTCCCGCCGACACCTCGAGCGGCGCCGTCGGCGCGCTCACACCGATCGCCCGCAGCTGCGCGGCAACGGTGTTGACGTGCTCGATCTCGTGCCCGAGGTACGGCGCGATCGCGCGTTCGATGTCGGTCTCTAGCGCCCCGGAGGCCAGCACCCGGCGGTAGGCGAGCACGATCAACCGCTCGACTTCGAGCGCGTCTGACAACGCCTGAGCGTCGTTCATCGGCGCCGCGTCGGCAGCAGCCGACGCCGCGGTGACACCGCCGACGACCACACCTCCCAGGACCGCGCCTCCGATGCCGGCCACGATCTCGCGTCGGGTGGACAGACGACTCAAGAAGCTCACTCCCGCCCGGTCACCAGCGCCGACGGGATCGCCGGCTGCCCGAGCGCGGCCCGCACCACCGCGACGTGCTGCGCGTCGTTGGCGAGGATCGAGGCCACCTGCTGCTTGACGACGCCCGGCTCCAGGCGCGGGATCGCGTTGAGATAGGCCGTGATCTGCGCCCGCTCGACAGCGTGCAACAACATCAGCACCTCCTCGCTGGTGCGCGGGTGGCCGAGCGCGTAGCTCGGCGCCGGCTTGATCGGCTTGCCGCCCGCCTCCCGCACCAGCCCGGCGAGGTCGCCGGCGTGGGACAGCTCGTCGTTGAGGAACAGCTGGCCGGCCTTGGCGGTGGGTTGCGCGAGCAGTGGGATGCCGGCGGTGTACGCCGCGATCCCTACGTGCTCGATGTGAAGCAGGCTGTTGAGCAGATCGACGTCGGTCGAGAGCGCCGGCTCCGAGTTGTGAACCTGCTGGCGGATGGACTGGCTCCCGCATCCGGCCAGCACCGCGCCGGCGAGGCCCGCTCCCGCCGTCAGCAGCAACCTCCTACGGGAGGAGGGCTCGCCCCCGGACGCCTTGTCGCTCCAGGGAGCCTCGTCGCCGTCCGACGCCTCGTCGGTCACCATCGCACGACAAACGCCCGTCTTGCGGCGCTCCGGATCACCACCAGACGGTGGAGTCCAGGTTCTCGATCTCCTCGAGGGGGCGCGTGTAGATGCCGGACGAGAGGTACTTCCAGCCATCGTCGGCGACGAGGAACACGACGTTGCCCTCGTCGAGCTCGCCGGCGATCCGCAGCGCAACCCGCGCGATCGCTCCCGACGAGACCCCGACGAACAGCCTTTCCTCGTCGAGCAGCCGGCGCGTGAACACGATCGCGTCGGCGTTGGTTACGAAGATCTTGCGGTCGAGCACCGACAGGTCGATGATCGGCGGGATGAAGCCGTCCTCGAGCGACCGCAGTCCCTGGACCGGTTCGCCCTGCATCGGCTCGGCGGCGACGATCTTCACCTGATCGCCGAGCTCCTCCTTGAGCCTGCGCCCGTTACCCATCAGCGTTCCGCCGGTTCCGAGCCCGGCCACGAACGCGGCGACCTCGTCGAGCTCCTCGAGGATCTCGAGCGCGGTCCCGTTGTAGTGGGCGCCCGGGTTTGCCTGGTTGCCGTACTGGTAGGGCATGTAATAGGAGGCGTCCTTCTCGGCCATGTCGAGCGCCAGCTCGACCGCGCCGTTGGACCCCTTGGCGCCCTCGGAGTAGACGATCTCCGCCCCGTACATGCGCAGCAGCTCGGTCCGCTCGCGGGTCACGTTCTCGGGCATGACGACCTTGACCGGGTAGCCCTTGCGGCCGCAGATCATCGCCAGCGAGATGCCCGTGTTCCCCGACGTCGGCTCGAGGATCGTCTGGCCGGGCCGGATCAGCCCCTTCTCCTCGGCGTCCTCGATCATCGCGCGCGCGACGCGGTCCTTGACCGAACCCGTCGGGTTACGCGACTCGAGCTTGGCCCACAGCCGGACGCCCGGCTTGGGGCTCAGGCGCTTCAGCTCGACCAGGGGCGTGTGTCCGATCGCCTGGACGATGTCGCCGTACCGGCCCCCGCAGGGTCTGTTCTCGAGGCGCTCAGCGGCCATCGCTTCACGAAGTATAGCGAGGCGGGCTCGCCGGGTTGGCGGCCCGCCTCGCGAGTCCTAACGCGTCAATAGCCCTGCGGATACGGGTTCGGCATCGGGTTTGGGTTCGGGGTGCTCTGCTGCCCGGTCGGGGCGCTCGACTGGCCACCCGCGACGGTCAACGCGTGCCAGGTGCCGCCGAAATGCACGATCCCTTCGCCGGTGGCGTCGTGCTTCTTGGTGTCGATGGCGAACGTGTACAGCGGGTGCCCGCCGAGCACGGCCTGCGTGAAGCCGTTGCGCTTCCAGCTCGTCAGCTTGCCGCTGATCCCCGGCGCCTTGCTGAGCGCCTTGGCCGACGCGGCCGTCACCGGCGGCCAGACAGCGAAGCAACCTTTCGCTTGCGTGCACTCGGGATGCGTCTTGGAGTCGCCTGTCAGCCAATACACCGCGAACCCCTTCCCGTTGACCGCGATGTTCTCGTGCTTGGTCACCATCGTGGTCATGTTCGTGACCGTCGCGTTCTTGGCGACGTTCAGCGTGAACGACTTCGCGATCGCGACCGCCGCCACGGCGAGCATCGCCAAGACCACGGCCCCCGCAACCAACGTCACACCGCGGGCACGAGTAAGTCGATTTGGCATCCTCCGGCTCCCTTCAGTCGTAGTTCTACCGACTAAGGACGCCAGCGGACGCCAAAGACTTCCCGAGGGGCTATGAAGCGCCGCCGGCCATCGCCGGCAGGATCACGAGCGTGTCGCCGTCGCCGACGGCGGTGTCGAGCCCATCGAGCACCCGCACGTCCTCGTCATTCAAATAGACGTTGACGTACCGGTTGAGCCCGCCGTCACCGGCAAACAGCTGTGACTGGGTATCGGGATGGGTCTCGGCCACCGAACGCAGAACCTCGCCCACCGAGGACCCCGAGGCACTCAGCTCCTTCTCGCCGCCGACCGCGGCCCGCAGAACGGGTGGAATCCGAATCGTCGCCATCGCAGAGAAACCGGAACCCTAGTGCGCGCCGGCGCAGAATGCCTCGTAGTCGGGGAACACGCCGAGCTCGTCATCCGAGATCGTCTCGGGGTCCCGCGAGCAGATCGGGCAGTCAGGGTCGCGCCGCACCTTGACCTCGGTGGCGGTCGCCGCGAGTGCGTCGTACATCAGCAGGCGCCCGACAAGCGTGTCGCCCTCGCCCAGGATCAGCTTTATCACCTCGGTCGCCTGGAGCAGCCCCATCGTGCCGGGCAGCACGCCCAACACGCCGTTGGCGCCGCAGGAGGGAGCGAGCTCGGCCGGCGGCGGGACCGGGAACAGGCAGCGGTAGCACGGGCCGTCGTACGGCTTGAACACCGAAAGCTGCCCCTCGAATCCGAGGATCGCGGCCGACACGACCGGGATCCCAAGCCGAACCGACGCGTCGTTGAGCAGGTATCGCGTCGGGAAGTTGTCGAGGCCGTCGACGATCACGTCGTAGCCCGAGATGATCTCGACGATGTTGTCGGCGCCCAGCCGGACGGGGTACTTCTCGACCTTCACGTCCGGGTTCAGCGCGTTGATCGTCTGCTCGGCCGAGTCGACCTTCGGCACGCCGATCCGCTCGCTCGAGTGGATCACCTGGCGCTGCAGGTTCGAAAGGTCGACCTCGTCGTTATCGACGATCCCGAGCGTGCCGACGCCCGCCGCGGCCAGGTACAGGGCTGCCGGGGAACCCAGCCCACCCGCACCCAGGAGCAACACGCGCGCGTCGAGCAGCTTCTGCTGGCCGTCGACACCGACCTCAGGGAGAAGCAGATGGCGCGAATAGCGCTCACGCTGCTCCGCGGTGAGCGTCCGGGGCACATCGACCTCGTAACCGCGATCCTTCCAGAGCGTGAAGCCCCCGGTCATCGACTCGACATGCCCGTAACCGAGGTCCTCGGTCAGCGTGCGAGCGGCCCAGGCCGAGCGGTTGCCCGACGCGCAGTACAGGACCACGTGCTGCTCGCGATCGGGGACGGCGCCCTCGATCCGCGACTCGAAATAGCTCTTGGGTACGTGGATCGCACCGGGGATGTGCCCGGCAGACCACTCCTCGGGCTCACGGACGTCGACGATCACCGCGCCGTTGCCGACCTGCTCAAGCACGGCGGCGGGGTCGACCTCATCGATCCGGCTCTTGATCTGGCGGAGAACCTCCGCTCCGGACGGGCTCATCGTCGAAAACTCCTCAAATGCTGTATGGATTCAATACTTCAGAGAGTATAGCGAGACAGGAAGGCCATGACCGAACCTCTTTTCCCCAGTCTCGCGGACCACGGGAGCCGCGAGGCGATCCGCATCGGCGACGCCGCGTTGACGTACCGCGAGCTCGCCGACGCCGCGACCGCAACCGCCCACGAGCTACAGGGAGCCGGCCGCGTCGCGGTCTGGGCCGAGCCCACGCTCGAGCTGGCGATCGCGGTCGTCGGAGCGCTCGCCGCCGGCGTCGCGGTCGTCCCGATCAACCCCGGCCTCGGCCCCCGCGAGCTCGGTCACATCCTCGATGACAGCGCCCCCGACCGACTTCTGGCCTGGCACGGCATCGATCCGCCGGCGCAGCTGAACGACCTCCCCCGCTCCGACGTGGACCGCAACAAGGCGCCCTCCGGCAACGAACCTCTCCCCGACGACCTCGCCGACGACGACGTCGCCTTCGTGATGTACACCTCGGGCACAACCGGCCCGCCCAAGGGCGTCCAGATCCCGCGCCGGGCGGTCACGAGCAACCTGGACGCGCTCGCCGAGATCTGGCATTGGACCGCGGAGGATCGCCTCACGCACGCGCTCCCGGTGTTCCACGTCCACGGACTCGTAATCGGCCTGCTCGGACCGCTGCGCCGCGGCGGCCAGCTCGAGCACGCCGGCCGCTTTTCCCCGCAGGCCCTGGCCCAGGCACTCAAACGTGGGGCCACGATGGTGTTCGGCGTCCCGACGATGTACACCCGCATCGCCCGGGAGGCCGAGACAGACGCCGAGCTCGCCAAGGCCTTCGCCACCGCCCGCGTGCTCGTGTCCGGCTCGGCGGCCCTCCCCAGCTCCGTCCACGAACGCATGCGGGCCCTCACGGGTCAGGAGATCCTCGAGCGCTACGGAATGACCGAGACGCTGATGAACGCCGGCGTCCGCCTCGGCGACGCCGTGATCCCCGGCCGCGTCGGACCGCCTCTCCCCGGCGTGGAGATCGAGCTCCGAGACGACGGCGGAACTGCGATCGACGCCAGCGACGACGATACGATCGGAGAGGTCGCCGTCCGCGGCCCGAACGTGTTCCTCGGCTACCTGAACCGCCCCGACGCGACCGAGGAGGCGGTGCGGGACGGATGGTTCATGACCGGCGACATGGCCACCCGCGACGAATCAGGCTCGCTGAAGCTGGTCGGCCGCAAGAGCACCGATCTGATCAAGTCGGGCGGATACCGCATCGGCGCCGGCGAGATCGAGGGCGCGCTGCTCGAGCATCCGGCGGTCGCCGAGGTGGCCGTGACCGGCCGGCCGGACGAGGACCTCGGCGAGCGGATCGTCGCCTGGGTCGTACCGGAACCCGGCCACACGGCCACCGCCGAGGAGCTGTCCGATCACGTGGCCACCCAGCTCACCAAGCACAAGCGCCCGCGCGAGGTGCACTTCCTCGATGAGCTGCCGCGCAACGCGATGGGCAAGGTCATGAAACGCCAGCTCGGCGACCGCGACGAGCGCTGACGCTCGCGGGGCGTCCCCAAACCCCAAAGGGAACGCCCCGCAAAATCAGACCCAGGATCCCGGTCCACCGTCCCCGACCCAAGAGAACGCCTGTGGAGAGCTTGCAGCACGAGTTATCGGCCTCGGCGGATATGGCCGATATCGGGCCTAGACCCCATATTGCTCCCGCCGCCGGTCACCGATACCTAGAGGCGGGAGCCGCCCGATGATCATGAAATCGCGATCGCTGCTCGCTCAAGTCCTGTCGGTCAACCTGCTGCTGATAGCGGGCACGTTCCTGGTCGCCCTGGTCGCCATCGACCGGCGCGTCGGCAACGCCTTCGAGGGCCGCGAGCTGTTCGTGCTCGGCCTCGCGCTGGTCGCGACGCTGCTCGGCAACTGGCTGCTGCTGCGCCGACGCTTCATTCCGCTCGACCGGCTGATCTCATCGATGGAGCAGGTCGACCTCGACACGCCCGACAACCAGCTGCTCGCGTGCCACCGGATCGACAGCGCCGAGGCCCATCGCCTCGAGGCGGCGATCAACCGCATGCTGGCGCGGCTCGAGGGCGCCCGCCGCGCCGCCGGCCGTGCCGCGATCCAGGCGCAGGAGCGCGAGCGCCGGCGGATCGCGCAGGATCTCCACGACGAGGTCAACCAGGCACTGACCGCGGTCTCGCTGCGTCTCCAGGCCTCGATCGAGCACGCGCCGCCCACGCTGCGGCGCGAGCTCACCGAGACCAAGCGCCTGGCCGGCCAGGCGATGGAGGAGCTGCTCGCGCTCGCGAGGCAGCTCCGCCCCGCCGTGCTCGACGACCATGGGCTGTTACCCGCGCTGCACAGCCAGGTGCGCGACTTCTCCGACCAGACCGGGATCCAGGCGGCGTTCAACATCCGCGGCCAGGCGTCCCGGCTCACCCCCGAGCAGCAGCTGGTCGTGTACCGCGTGACCCAGGAGAGCCTGTCGAATGTGGCGCAGCACTCGGGGGCGGAGCGGGTCGACGTCGAGCTGTCGTTCATCGGCCGCACCGTGCTGCGGATCAGCGACAACGGGGACGGGTTCGTCTCGCGCCGCGACGGCGGGCTCGGGCTGTCGGGAATGCGCGAGCGCGCGCTCCTGGTCGGCGGTCATCTTTCGATTTGGTCCGGACAGGGCCACGGAACGCGAGTCGAGCTGACGCTCGCTTAGACAAGAGAGGAGCACGGATGCGAATCTTGGTTGCAGACGATCATGGGATCGTCAGGTCGGGGATCAGGCTGCTGCTCGAGCGCCAGCCGGGGCTCGACGTGGTGGCGGAGGCTGCCGACGGGGTCGAGGCCGTCGAGCAGGCGCTGGCGGCGCGCCCGGACCTGTGCATCCTCGACGTCGGCATGCCCCGCATGACGGGCCTGCAGGCGGCGCGAGAGATCCGCTCGCACCTCAAGGATGTGCGGGTGCTGATGCTCTCGATGCACGACGACGAGCACTACCTGTTCGAGGCGCTCAAGGCCGGCGCGTCGGGCTACGTGCTCAAGCGCGAGGCCGACCAGGACCTGGTCGGGGCCGTGCACGCGGTCGGGCGCGGGGAGGCGTTCCTGACGAACGCAGCCGAGCGCTCGATCATCCGACGCTGGATGGAGGGCGACGCCGACGGTCCCACGATCTCGCTGACCCCGCGCGAGGAGGAGGTGGTCAAGCTGATCGCCGAGGCTTACACCAACACCCAGATCGCCGACATCCTGCACCTGGCCGAGAAGACCGTCGAGTCGCACCGCGCCAACGTGCTGCGGAAGCTGGGGATGCGCGACCGCGTCGAGCTCGTGCGCTACGCGATTAGGCGCGGTCTGGTCGAGGCTTAGGGGCCTCGCTGCGCGCGGCGTCCAGCCGGATGACTCGTGGCCGGCCCGGTCTTGGCGAGGCCGGATGCCGAGCGGGCCGAGCCACGAGGCCATGCGACCCCGTCCGGACGGGGCACCTGGCCCCACGGACGCCGAGCGCAGCGAGGCCCCTAGCATCCGGCTCGTGCGCGCCCCGGTCGACCACATCGCCGCCCCGCCGTTCCCACCCCGCCTGGAGTGGCTGGGCGGGCGTCCGGAGGGCTTCCCGATGCTGCTCGAGTTCTGGGACTTCTGCCGCGTGCAGTCGCTGCGGACGCTGCCGTACGTGAAGGCGTGGCGCGAGCGTTACGCCGACCTGGCCGTGGTCGGCATCCACACCGCCGGCTTCCCGCCGTCCCAGCAGCCGGACGCCGTCCGAGACGCGGTTGCGCGGCTCGAGGTCACGTACCCCGTGGCAATCGACACCGAGTTCGAGGTCTGGGAGCTGTACGGCAACCTGGGGTGGCCGGGGCGCTACCTGTTCAACCAGCGCGGGATGCTCGTCCACTACCACTACGGCGAGGGCGGCTACGACGAGACCGAGCTGGCGATCCAGGAGCTACTCGGTCTCGAGCAGCCGGTGATCGCCCCGTTCCGGGCCGAGGAGGCCCCCGACGCCCGCCTCGAGCCGCAGACAGACGACGTCGAGGGCCCCTACTCGGGTCCGTACACCGCCGGCGGTGTGTGGGCGGTGCTCGACGGCGACGGCACGGTCTCCGCCAACGGGCGCGCGCTCGACGTCGACCACCCGGGCTGCTACGAGCTGATCGCGCACGACCGGAGCACCGCGGGCGAGCTCGCGCTCGAGGTCGGTGACGGCGTGACGTGCTACGCGGTGTGCTTCACGCCCGGTCGAGCAGATTGACGAGTTCGGGCGGGCCGTCGTCGGGCACGATCGCGGCGAAGCCAGGACGGTAGGGACTACCGGTCGGGTCATCGCCGATGAACCGCGCCTCGTGCACCCAACTGCCGGTGTTGATCAGCCGGGTCCCCCCGGTCGAGCCCCATTCCCTGCGGTCGTCGCTCGGCAGCGGACCGGCGCGGTGCGTGTGCCCGAAGATCACGTGGGCAGCCGGCACGTTCAGGCGGGCGAGCACCTCGGTGAAGCCGGCGAGTGCGCCGCGGCGGAGCGCAACCCCGGACACATCGGGTCTGAGCGGGCCGATCCCCGCGCGGTTCAGCCCCGACACCGCCGCCGCCAGGCCGAGCGCCATCGCGCGGCTGCGGACGTTCCGGCGGCCGACGCCGCCGTTCAGCTTGTGCCACGCCGACACCTGGAAGCTGCCGCCGCCCCCGAGACGCAGGCCGCCACTCCGGGCGACCGTGTCGGCCCACGCGTACATCGGCGCGAGCGCCGCCTCGTAATCCTCGGCGCTCGCCGGCCCGCCCGCGCGCTCGCCGGCGACGCGGACGGTCAGCCCGGCGCCGAGCCGCTCGAGGATCGGCACGGTGTTGTGGCGATCGCCGTAGTGGCCGTGGATCGCGTACACGTCGTCGCGCAGCCACACGCCCGGATACGCCACCCGGACCCGTGCCGGCGCGAGCAGTTCTACGAGCGCGCCGAGAGGCTCCCGGGGATCCCACTCGACGCTCGACTCGAGGCCGAGCGGGGCCGGGCGCGGATCCGATTCGCGCCGCTCGAGCCAGCCTCGCAACAGCGCATGGTCGTGGTTGCCGGGCACCACGACGACCTCGCCGACGGCGGCGGCGAGCTCGCGCAGCACCGGCGCGGCCGCCGCCAGTGCGTCGCGCGCGGGGCCGTGTCGCAGCTCGAGCGTGTCGCCGAGCAGCACGAGGCGGTCGAACTCTCCGAGACGCGCCAGGAGCGAGGTCCGCTCGGGCGCCCGTCGCAGCACGTCGGCCCGGCTGCTCGAGCCGAGATGGAGGTCCGAGACGACCAGCGTCCGCAGGGCTTAGGCGGAGCCGGCCGCCACGGCCTGGCGGATCACCTTGGGCAGCATGAAGCGGACGTCCTCCTTGACCACTTCGAGCTCCTGCACGTCGGTGGTTCCGCGGGCGCGGAAGAACTCGACCAGCCGCTGCACGAGCGAGTCCGGCGCACTCGCGCCCGAGGTGATGCCGACCACGCGCTTGCCGGCGAGCCACTCCTCGCGGACCTCGGTCTCGTTGTCGATCAGGTGCGAGTCGGCCCCGTGCTCACGGGCGACCTCGACCAGCCGGTTCGAGTTCGAGGAGTTCCGCGAGCCGATCACGAGCACGAGGTCGCACTCGACGGCGAGCTGCTTGACCGCCGCCTGACGGTTCGTGGTCGCATAGCAGATGTCGTCGGTGCGGGGGCCGACGATCGCGGGGAACCGCTGCCGCAGCCGGTTGATGATCGAGCGCGTCTCGTCGACCGACAGAGTGGTCTGGGAGATGTACGCGATCCGTCCCGGATCCGGGACGTCGAGCCGGTCGACGTCGTCCTCTGACTCGACGAGCACGATGTGATCGGGCGCCTCGCCCATCGTGCCTTCGACCTCCTCGTGTCCGGCATGCCCGATCAGCACGATCGTGTAGCCGTCGGCGGCGAACTTCTTGGCCTCGACGTGCACCTTGGTCACGAGCGGACAGGTCGCGTCGATCGTGTCGAGCCGGCGGGTCAGCGCGGCGGCGTGGACGCTCGGGGCGACGCCGTGGGCGGAGAACACGACCGTGGCGCCCTCGGGCACGTCGCTCTCGGACTCGACGAACACCGCGCCGCGCTCGCACAGCTGCTCGACCACGAACTTGTTGTGGACGATCTCCTTGCGTACGTACACGGGCGCGCCGTACAGCTCGAGCGCGCGCTCGACGGTTTGCACAGCCCGATCGACGCCCGCGCAGTAACCGCGCGGCGCCGCGAGCAGCAGCTTCTCGGGCATCGACCCCACGGCACGGAGTGTAGGGCGAGAATTCGAGAAGATACGGTTGAAAGTTCCCGTCCTCCCCGCCGGAGCCGACCCATGACGCAACGCCATCTGGACCGCCTCAGCTCGACCGACGCGTCGTTCCTCCACCAGGAGGGGCCAACGTCGCACATGCACATCGGCGGCGTCCTGATCTTCCAGGGTCCCGCGCCTGACTTCACGGACTACGTGAACCATGTCCGCAGCCGGCTGGACCTGGTGCCGCGCTACCGGCAGAAGCTCGCGACCCCGCCGCTCGAGACGGGCCGTCCGCTGTGGGTCGACGACCCCGACTTCAACATCGAGTACCACGTGCGGCACACCGCGCTGCCGTCTCCGGGGACCGAAGAGCAGCTGTTCCTGCTCGCCGCTCGGGTCGCCTCCCAGCAGCTCGACCGGGCCAAGCCCCTGTGGGAGAACTGGCTGGTCGAGGGCCTGGAGGGCGACCGGTTCGCGCTGATCTCGAAGACCCACCACGCGCTCGTCGACGGCGTTTCCGGCGTCGACCTGGCAACGGTGCTGCTCGACCTCGAGCCGAACCCGCCCGCCCGGGAGACGGAGGACCTCGAGCCGTGGAAGCCCAGACGAGAGCCATCTTCGGCCGACCTCGTCGCCGCCGGCGTGCGCGGCATGTTCGGCATGGCCACCGGACTCGCGACACGAGCAGTGTCGGCCGCAACCCGTCCGGTCAGCTCGCTCGGCAAGCTCCGGGATGCGGCCGAGGGCGTCGGCGAGATCGCCTGGGCCGGGCTCAATCCGGCACCGGAGACGCCGCTGAACGTGGAGATCGGTCCCCACCGCCGGTACGCGGTCGTCCGACACCAGCTGGCCGACTACAAGGCGGTCAAGGATGCGTTCGGCGGCACCGTCAACGACGTCGTGCTGACGGTCGTGTCCGGCGCGCTGGCGCGGTGGCTGCAGTCGCGCGGCCTGCGGACCGAGGGCGTCGAGATGCGCGCGCTGGTGCCCGTATCCGTTCGCACCGACGCCCACCGGAACACGCTCGGCAACCAGCTCACGGCAATGCGCGGACCGCTGCCGCTCTACATCCACGACCCGGTCCCGAGGCTGGCGTTCGTCAGACGGGCGATGGACGGGCTCAAGGAGTCAAAGCAGGCCGTCGGCGCCGCGACGCTCGCCGCCGTCAACAATCTGGCGCCGCCGACGATCCTCGCCGAGGCCTCGCGCCTGAATTTCTCGACGCGCCTCTTCAACCTGCTGGTCACGAACATCCCCGGGCCCCAGGTGCCGCTGTACGTGCTAGGCCGCCAGCTCGAGGACCTGTTCCCGCTGGCGTTCCTGCCGAAGAACCACGCGCTCGCGGTCGCGATCATGTCCTACAACGGCGGACTCGACTACGGCCTGCTCGGGGACTACGACGCGTTGCCCGACATCGACGTGATCGCGGAGGGGATCGACGCGTCTCTCAAGGAGCTGCTCGACGCCGCCGGGCGCGCTCGGACGCGCAAAGCCGCCGCCGGCAACGGCGAGGCGCGCAAGGAACAGACGCGTAAGCGGGAGGAGCGCAGCGGCGGCCCGACCAAGATCCTGCCGAGCGCGGGCACGCGTCCGAGGCAGGGCCCCGCGGCCGACATGCGCGCCAAGCGAGCCCGGCGATCGGCCGGGACGCGCAAAAATCCCGCTGACTGACACGCCGGCGCTTGCCGTATCGCCTGCATACGGCTACCGTTTAGGGGAACGTGGACGACCTGATCGCACCCGACGAGATCGCGTACCGGCTGGAGCTCACCCCCGCTCAGCTCAAGATCGTCCACACGGCGCTCAAATCGCTGTTCGACGACCTTGGCCACGAGGAGGGCGACGTCAAGCAGATCGTCTCAGCGGTGCTGGACAAGCTCCCGGGCGAGCACGAGATCCGCGCGATCGACCTCGGCCGCGAGCTGCGGCGCGGCACGCCGGCCTAGAAGCCGAGCGCGAACTTCGCGTCCTCGCTCATCCGCTCGGGCGTCCACGGCGGCGAGAACGTCATTGTCGGCTGGACCTCGTCGACCCCGTCGAGCTCTGAGACGAACTCCTCGATCTGCTCGGACACCTGCGGTCCGATCGGGCAGCCGGGGCTGGTCAACGTATAGGTCACGCGGACCGTCGGGCCTTCGATCTCGATGTCGTAGATCAGCCCGAGCTCGACGAAATCCAGCCCCAACTCGGGGTCGATCACGTCGCGCAGGGCGTCGGTCACGTCGTCGACAGTTGCCATCGTGTGATCAGTTTAGGGACTTGGTTCAGTTTGCCCTTGCGGACAGTGCACCGTTTTGTGTAGGTTTTGGCGCATCGTCGACTTCGATGAACACTCCGCCACTCTGCGTGTTTGCGGAGACGAGGACCGGTCAACGCAGGGAGGCCGGCGGCGCGCGATGGTTCGCGCGCTCCGCTCGCAGACGAACGTGACCGTCGACCTCTCAGAGCTCGCGTTCGCCGACGCCTCGGTGATGCTCGACCTCGCGGTCCTGGCCCGCCGCCTCCGCGCGAAGGGGCGCGAGATCCTCGTGCGCGGCGCCCAGCCCCAGGTGATGGCGCTCATCAAGCACGTCGGCCTGCACCGATTGCCGGCCGTCAGGTTCGAAGGCATCTCGCCGGCGTTCGCCTGAAGCCGGCGGTTCGCTAGCGCGGGACCGCTTCGGGCGACTCCCGCTCCTGCGCGAGCCCCGCGGCGACGGCCGAACCCGGGTCGCGGAGCAGCTCGGCGACCTCGGATCCGTCCTCGCCGAAGCGCGGGAAGCGCTTCCCCTCGGTGTCGCCGATCGCGACGAGCTGGTCGCCGACCGCACGCATGTCGTCGATCAGCCTCCGGCGCTCGCGCCAGATCGTCTCGGCGCTCCGCGCCAGCTCGCGGGCGCGCGTCTCGGCGGACTCGACCATCTCCTCGGCGTCGCGGCGCGCGGTGGCGCGCATCTCCTCGGTCTCGCGTTCGGTGGTGGCGCGCAGATGGTGGGTCTCGCGTGCGGCGTTGTCGCGCAGCGCGGCCACCTCGCGGTCCGCTGTCTCGCGCAGCTCGGAGACCTCGCGGTCCGCCGTCTCGCGCAGCTCGGAGACCTCGCGGTCCGCCGTCTCGCGCAGCTCGGAGACCTCGCGGGCGGCCTGGTCGCGCAGCTCGGCGACGTCCCGGGCGGCCTGCTCGCGGAGCTGGTCCGCCTCCTGCCTGGCCGCGTCCCGCGCCTCCGCGGCGCGGCGCAGGGCTGACTCGTGAAGCTCCTCGCTCTCGCGCTCGGCCTGCTGGACCCGGTCGTCGGCCTTCGAGCGCGAGCGCGCGGTGATCTCCTCGGCCGTCTGGTGCGCGCGCTGGAGGATGTCGCGGGTCTCGTCGCTCACCTCGTCGAGGGCATGCCGGACGGCCGCCTCGGGCGAGGATGACATCTCGAGTTCGGTGATCAGGCGGCTCATCCGCTCCACGTAGCGGTCCACGGCGGCGCGGTCGTAGCCGCGCAGCCCCACCGGGAACTCGACCGTCCGCGCGTCCTTGAGAATGCGGTCGCGATCGGCCGCGGTCAGCACGCGACTTGACCCGAACCGCCGCCCCTGGCGCTCCTCGTCCCTGGAGTGCCCGCCGACGAGCTCGGCGGTCTGACTCTCGACCTCGGGTGAGATCTCGGGCTCCTGCTTGCCGTTCTCGGTCCCCCGCATGTCCGCACGCGCCATGACCAAACGCTCCCTTCCTCGCTTGTCATTCGGGGCCACGCGTGGAAGAGCACACGGGCCCCCACAGCATCAAGCTACCTCCTTGGTCAAGGGTGGTCGAGGGTTGTGCAGGATTGGTCGCGTACTCGTGGCCGTCCCCGTAAATACGCTCGCATTCGAGGCCGCCGGCTCGCGGCCCGCTCGGCATCCGGCCTCGCCTGACCGGGCCGCGCCGGCGTCGTCCGGCTTGGCGGCGCTGCGCTTTGTCCTCGGATCCTCATGTAGCGCTGCTACACGTCGGATCCTGCGTCCGCGCGCAGCATCCACCAGTGGCACCTCTCGGTGCGAACGTACTTACGGGGGACGACCACTAGCCTTTGACGACATGCTTTCCGTGCTCGTTTTCGTCGTCTGGGTGGTCGCCGAGGTGTTCGTCGCGATCAAGGTCGCCGACGCGATCGGTGTGCTCGCAACCGTCGTGCTGCTGCTGCTGAGCTGGCCGATCGGCTCGTGGGCGCTCCGCTCGCAGGGACGCGCCGCGTGGCAGCCGCCTCGGCGCCGCGGTGTCCGCCGGGCGATCGCCCGGCCGCGAGGTCCTCGACGGCGCGCTCGTGCTGATCGGCGGCCTGCTGCTGATCGTTCCGGGGTTCATCTCCGACGTGCTCGGCGTGCTCGCGCTGCTCCCGCCGACGCGCGCGCTGCTGCGCCGCCAGCTCGCCCGCAACCTCCAGAGCCGGCTGGTGGTCGGGGCGACGCGGTTCACCGGCGCCGCGCGGCCATACGATGTCGACTCCACGGCCAGCGACATCGACCAGCCGCAGCTGCATCCATGAGCCCGACAACATCCGCATTGCGCACGCTCGCCTTCGGCGACCTCGAGCGAACCGCGTGGGGGGCGGCGTGGATCGCCGGTGCCGACGGGTCGGCGCTGGCCACGCTGGGAGCCGGCGACGCGGGGACGGTCGCTCCGAGCCTCCGGCTGACCGCCGGCGGCCGACGACGGCGAATGGCGCCTCGACGGCGACGCGCGCCGCGCTGACCGTCTCGCCCGCCGGCGACCCCGTCGCCGTGCATGCCGACGACGATCACGTCGAGGGGTTCGATCAGCTGTGCCGGGTCACCGGCCGGTTCGAGCTCGACGGCGCCGAGCACGCGGTCGACTGCCTCGGTCTGCGGACGTCGCGGTCCGGGTCGTTCGACCTCGGCGAAGCTCGAGTCCGTGCGCGCCGTGTCGACCTGGTTCGAGCCGGACGAGGGCCTCGCGCTGATGGCGTTCCGGCCGCGCAAGGCCAAGTCGCACGACGGCGACGTGGTCACCGCCGCGGTGCTCGGCCCGGAGAGCTCGCCGCCGGTCGAGGACCCGCGCCTCACGACCACTTACGACGCCGGCGGATGGCCGGTCCGCGCCGGCCTCGAGCTGTGGCTCGCCGGCGAGGGCGAGGAGGAGCAGTTCCCGCGGCGCGCCGTCCGGGGAGGCAGCGGGCGCGCGCGGCGCAGTCCGCGGCCGGCGAGCTCGACCTCCGAGCCGAGCCGTTCCGCTGGCACAGCCGTGGGCGCGATGGCGCCGGGATCTACATCCTGGCCCGCCGGCGATGAGCCGGGTGCGGGCGATCATCAGCGATTTCGGCGGCGTCCTCACGACGCCGCTGCTCGATTCGTTCGCCGGGCTGATGCAGGAGTCCGGGATCTCGCTCGAGTCGGTCGGCAAGGCGATGGCGACGATCGCCGAGCGGCAGGGATCCAATCCGCTGTTCGAGCTCGAGACCGGGCGCATCACCGAGGCGGCGTTCATGGGCGCGCTCTCGGACGAGCTGTCCGCCGAGCACGGCAGCGAGGTCGAGCTCGACGGGTTCGGCGAGCGCTACTTCCAGCATCTCCAGCCGAACGAGCGCGATGATCGAGTTCATGCGGGAGCTCCGCGGGCGCGGCTACAAGATGGCGATCTGCACCAACAACATCCGCGAATGGGAGGACGCATTGGCGGGCGATGCTCCCCGTCGACGAGATCTTCGACGTCGTCGTCGACTCGGCGTTCGTCGGGAGCCGGAAGCCCGAGCCGCGGATCTACGAGATCACGCTCGAGCGGCTGGACGCCTCGCCCGAGGAGGCGCTGTTCATCGACGACGTCGAGGTCAACTGCGAGGGCGCGCGCAAGCTCGGGATCGAGGCGATCCGGTTCCGGTCGACCGAGCAGGCGATCGAGGAGATCGAGGCGGCGCTGCGGCGGAGATCGAGGCGGCCCGCGATGAGGCCCGAGTCCGCCGCGGCGATCATCGAGATCGCGCACAACGCGTTCGTGACGCTCGATGCCGACGGACGGGTCGTCGAGTGGAATCGCCGCGCCACCGAGCTGTTCGGTTACTCGCGCGAGGAGGCGCTCGGATCCGAGCTGGCCGAGCTGATCGTGCCCGAGCGCTACCGCGACCAGCATCGGGCCGCGCTGCGTCGCGCGGCCGGATCGGCGGCGGACGACGACGCGGTCGGGCCGCGCGTGACGCGCCTGATCGTCGAGGCGGTCCGCCGCGACGGCAGCGAGCTTCCGGTCGAGGTGTCGATCACCGTCGTCCGGGAGGGCGGCGAGCCGCTGTTCCACGCCTGGATCCACGACGTGTCCGAGCGCACGCAGCTGCTGCGCGAGCTCGAGGCGCAGCTGCGCGGGCGCGACGCCCGGGTTCGGCGAGATCCTCGATGCGCTCGCCGAGGCGGTGACGATTCGCGACCCCCACCATCACATCCTGTACGCGAACCGAGCGGCGGTCGAGTCGATGGGCTTCGCCTCGCTCGAGGACATGCAGCGCCGTCCCCCGCACTCGATCTTCGCCGACTACATCGTCCACGACGAGCACGGCGAGGACCTCACGATGGATGCGATCCCGTCGGTGCGGCTGCTCGCCGGCGGGCGCGCCGAGCCGCTCGTGATGCGGACGATCAACCGGTCGACCGGCGAGGTTCGCTGGCGGTTGCTGAAGGCGGCGCCGCTGCACGGCGAGGACGGGCAGCCGGTGGCGGCGGTCACGATCATCGAGGACATCACGCGCGAGCGGACCGCCGAGCTTCGCGACCGGTTTCTCGCGCGCGCCACCGAGACCCTGATGTCCTCACTCGACTACGAGGAGACCCTGCGCAACGTCGCGTGGCTCGCCGTCCCCGAGATCGCCGACTGGTGCGCGGTCGAGCTGGTCGACGACCGCGGCGAACGTCAGCGCGTCGCGGTCGCGCACCGCGACCCGGACAAGCTCGACCTGGCCGAGCGGCTGCGAGCGTACGAGCCCGAGGAGCTCGACCCCGACCGCGGCGTCGGCAGGATCCTGCGGACCGGAATGTCCGAGCTCTACCAGGACATTCCCGACGAGGCGCTCGCCGCCGCCGCGGTCAACGACGAGCACCTCGGCCTGCTGCGGTCGCTCGGCTTCCGCTCGGTGCTGCTCGTGCCGCTGAGCGCGCGCGGGCGAACGTTCGGCGTGATGACGCTGGTCACGGCGGAGTCGATGCGCCGCTTCGAGGACGCCGACCGGGAGTTCGCCGAGCAGGTCGCGGGACGGGCCGCGATCGCCGTCGACAACGCCCGGCTCGCCACGTCGCGCCGCGCAGACCGCCGACACGCTCCAGCGCAGCCTGCTCCCGGACGTCGTCCCTCCGATCGACGGGTGGAGCATCGCCACGCTTGTACCGAGCCGCCCCCGCCGCCGAGGAGATCGAGGTCGGCGGCGACTTCTACGACTTCTACGAGAGCGACGGCGGCTGGATCGTGCTGCTCGGCGACGTCACCGGCAAGGGCATCGAGGCCGCCGCGCTGACTTCGCTCGTGCGGCACGGCGCGCGGTTCCTCTCAAAGTACGAGCGGAGCCCGAGCCGGATCCTCGTCCGGCTCAACGAGGCGCTGAGCGAGCAGCCGGGACTGTGGCTGTGCACGGCGGTGTGCGTACGCCTGGAACACGAGCAGGCCGTGATCGCCTCGGCCGGGCACCCCGCGCCGCTGGTCGTACGGGACGACGGCCGGGTCCGCGAGATCGGGACCGTCGGCCCGATCCTCGGCGCCTGGAGCGGGGAGCTGCCGGTGGAGCGGTCGGTGCCGATCGCCGCGGACGAGACGCTGTTCCTCTACACCGACGGCGTGCTCGACACGCTCGGCGATCACGAGCGGTTCGGCGTCGAGCGGCTCAAGCGGCTGCTGGCCGAGCATGCCGGCGATACGCCGGAGGCGCTGCTGTCCGACCTCGAAGCGGGGCTCGACCGCTTTCAGGTCGGCGCCCAGGCGGACGACACCGCGGCGCTGGCACTGCGGCCGGCCCCGGTGCTCGCCGGCCCCGAGCCCCGCGCGACGCATCCGGCGGGTCCTTCTCGTACCCTTCGCGTTACCTGACAGAAGGCGGCCCAGTGGGTTTTCAGCCCAACTTCCGGATCGACACGCTGGAGAGCCAGTTCGGGACCACGATCAAGCTCGCGGGAGAGCTCGACAGCGCGACCTCTATGCAGCTGCTCGCAAGGTTCGAGCAGGCGGTGTCCGCGCTCGACGGGCGCGAGCTCCTGATCGACCTCGAGGAGGTGTCGTTCATCGACTCCTCGGGCATGCGCGCGATCATCGTGATGGAGCGGCGGGCCGAGGAGGAGCGGGTCGCGATCGTGTTCGCGCCGCCGCCGGCGCCGGTCACCGAGCTGCTCCAGATCACGGGCATCGCCGACCGCCTCCCGCTCGCACCGAGCTCAGAAGGCAAGCCGCCGGCCGACCCGTTCCTCGAGCGAATCGAGATCGCGCTCGCCCGCGACGCCGATGCGCCCGCGCGGGCGCGGGCCGAGCTGCGCCAGGCGATCGTCGGGCGCCTGTCCGACGACGACACCGCCACCGCGACGCTGCTGACCTCGGAGCTCGTCACGAACGCCGTGATCCACCCCGGTCAGGCGATCGGCGGCTCGGTCGGGCTGCGGATCACGGCCTACGGCGACCGCAGTCCGCGTGGAGGTCACCGACGCCGGGGCCGGCTTCGACCCGGGGAGCCTGCGGCCGTCGGAGCCTCGCGAGCCAGGCGGCCACGGGCTGGTCGTCGTCGACGGGCTGTCCAGCCGATGGGGAACCAGCGGGCGCGCCGTCGGCGGCGGATGAGGGCTTCTGCGTCTGGTTCGAGCTCGACGCCGACCCCGACCCGACCGGCGCCGAGGAGGATCAGTTCTCGACGCCCAGCCGATCCCAGCAGTACAGCTCGAGGCACTCCTTGGCGAGCTCGACGCAACGCGCCTCCGAGAGCCAGGGCAGCACGGTGTCGAACGCCTGATCCTCGCCCACGCCGGCCTCGAACGCCTCCTCGCCGCGGAAGCCGGCCGCGATCTTCAGCGCCTCCCGCCGGTGGTCGCCCAGCGACGGGAACACGTTCACGAGGAACTCCCGGTTCGGCAGCGGATGTCCCACCTCGAGCGACGCGTGCCATGCCGCCAGCAGCGACAGGTCGTGCTCGTCGAGGTCAGCGAGCGCCTTCGCGTAGTGCGACTCGAGCTCGGACTCGGGGATCTCGTCCACCCACGCCCGAACCACTTCTCCCAGGATCTGGCGACGCGCCTCGCGCCCCACGGACTCGGCGATCACGCGGATGGCGTCCTGAGGTTCGATGAAGCAGAGTGACATTGCGTCTCCGGTACGGGGATCCGAACGCCGCAGACGGTAGGCGGTCGACCGGACGTAACGGGCGTTTCAGGCCCTCTTGGCGACGCGAGCAGGAACCGCTAGTTGACCGTGACCGTGAGCGTCGTCGAATTCGAGCGGTTGTTGCGGGCGTCGCCCGGCAGCACCGTTCTCAGCTCGACGGTCCCGGATCGCGCGAAGCGGTGCACGATCCCGTATTTCGAGTTGTGCCCGAGCCGTGGCCGCGCGATCACGGCCCAGTGCCCACCCCGTGCGCTGCTCGATCAGCACGACCTGTCCGGCGTGCGATGGCGTCACCTGCCCGCGCAGCAGCATCGCCTGCCCGGCCGAGACGCTGTGCAGACCGGCGAGGCCGACGACCGCATTGACGTGCTGCTGGAGCGTCGGGCTCTGCAGGCCGCTGGCGGTCACGTACCACTTCTGGTCGGCGTTGACCATGCCCCGCGTAAGCGTGATCTTGTATTGCCCCGCGCTGTCTGTCGTCGTCTTTGTGACCTGGTGGAAGGTCGACTGTCCCGACAGCTCGCGCCAGAGCACCACCTGGACGCCGGACGGGGGTGGGTTGCTGGTCAGGCCACCGGAGATCACCACCTTCCGCCCGGCCGTCGACGGATCGGGCGAGGACGCGATCGTCAACGCGCCGGGTGCGCACTGGGTGGTGCAGCAGGCGGTCGTGCAGCAGGTCGTCGTGCAGCACGTGGTCCCGCCACAGCAGCTGGTCCCGGTCGACGGGCAGCAGACGATGGAGGGGTCGGCGCCGGAGGTCGCGCCCCCGTTGGGGCCGTTGACCGGAGTTGGGCAGCAGGGCGGCACGATCATCCCCCGGTCGCCCTGCTGCGGGCAGATGACCTGCGTGCTCCCCGCCGCGCCGGCTGGGCTGAGCAGCGCCAGGACGCACAGCGAGGTGGCGAGGAACAGCAGCGACGACGGAACGAGGAGGCGCATCGGCGGAAACCGGCGTACAGCCTACCCATATTTGTGAAAGCTAACGCGGTTTTATAGCCCGAGCGCCCGGGAAATCGCTGACACCGCTTCCGGATCGGGCTCAACATCCACCCCGAGACCGAGCGTCACGCGCTCACCGCGCTGCCAGTTGTGAAGGCCCAGATCGAGCGCCTCGAGCGGGATGCCGCACGCCTGCGCCAGGTGAGACGCCCGGCGCTCGAGCAGCATCGCGTCCCCGATCCCGAACGCCCGCTTGGCGCCGACCGTGACGTCGTTCACGCCCCCCAGCGCCAGCGAGGCGCCGCGCATGTCGTAGACGCCGAGCCGCCCGAGCGTCACCAGCAGATCGAACCGCGCGTCGCGATGCAGGCCGGGGAGCGACAGCCGCTCGTACGCGCGCGCGAAGCGTCGCTCCGGCGTCCAGGCGCCGTCGCCGGTGAACGCCGACGCCTGCGAGCCGGACCGCGCCGCCCATGTCCTGTACGCCTCGAGCGTCTTCGTCCCGCGGCCCGGATCGTGCGCGCTCCGGGGCCCACACTCCACCCCGTCGAGCGACGGCAGCTCGCCTGAGGCCCACGACGTCCGGACGCGCTCGATCTCCGCGAACGGCTCCTCGCCCTGGAGCGGGCACAGGTAAGCGATCAGGAACGCGAGCCAGCTCTGCTCCTCGGCGCCGGCGGCGGCGTCCGCGACCTCGCGGTAGAGCCCCGGCGGGTCGTGCTCGAGCCGTCGCAGCCGGTGCTCGGCGAACGCGAGCTCTTCGGCGAGTCGCCCGGCGTCGGTGCTCGACCGCAGGCCCATCACGAGCGGGGACTGGTAGCCGTCGTCGGCGCCGCGCGCCACGCGGCGCACGGTGAGCCGGTTGGAGCCGCTCGAGCGCCCGGTCGGCGTGGCGCGGGATCCGCTCGAGCGCGCAGCGCCCGGCCTCGTCTGCGCGGTCCGAGGCGCGCTCGAGCTAACGATCGGCCGCAGCTCGATCTCCTGCTCCTTGGAGCAGATCGGGCAGTTCTGGACGAGGCGGTTGTGGCGGCAGAAGGTCGGCATGCGAGCGACTGGGCGGCGAAGCCGCCTCCCACACACAGAGTAGGACGATCAGGCGGCTTGCGCGATCGTGACGGTGCGAGAGTAGGACGATCAGGCGGCTTGCGCGATCGTGACGGTGCGAGCGTAGAACGATCAGGCAGCTTGCGCGATCGTGACGGTGCGCGTCAGCTCGGCCAGCAGGTCGTAACCGTCCCACAGACTGCTGAACTGGAGCGCCTCACCGAATTGGACGATGCGATCGATCACGCGGCCCTGCAGCGATCGCGCGAACGCGGCGAGCTCCTCGCCGGAGAAACCGTGGGCGGTGAGCGTCTGGTCCTTGCGGTTCACGAACCCGATGAGATCCGCCAGCGAATCGACCCGCGCTTCGAAGAACAGCCCGGCGCCCGGGTGAGTTCGGTCGAACTTGTCGAGGTCGCTCAAGCCGACGACGGCGAGCTCGTTGCCAGCCCGATAGACGCTCTCGACCGGCCGGTCGATCAGCGCGCCATAAAGGAAGTTCAGCTTCGAGATCGAGGCGCCCGGCTCGAGCGCGTAGCCCTTGGCGGCGATCACCTCAGACAGCTCGGCGAACAGGAGCCGGCGAGCGGCCCGGGCACAGGAGCGCGAACGAGAACCGGTGGCCGAAGGGCAGATCGTGCGTCCCGGGGCGATCCGGGTTGCTCGCGGCCTTGCCTTTCACGTCCCGCCCCATGAACGACACCGTCTTGCCGCGCCGCACGGACAGCTGTCGACCGCCTCGATCGCGCGAGGTCCTCAGTCAGGACCGAGTGGCCGGGATAGCTCTCGGGGAGCGCGCTGAGCGTCTAGGCGACCCCACCTCGCCGTCGGCGACGACCTCCCAGGTCGCCGGGTCGCGCACGACGATGTCGGCGGCGTTCGGGGTGTGGACGAATCCTTGTTCGCACTCGACGAACACGCTCCCGATCTACTCGGCCATGCCGTAGACGTTGTGCACCGGTTACGCGCGCGAGCTCGGCCTTGTACTCGTCGGAGCCGACGGCCTGGTCGCTCAGCTTCTTCCAGCCGCCGGAATGGATCAGGATCGCGTTCTGCCGCGCACAAGAAGCGGAAGCCCGCGCCGAAGCGCAAAGCGGCGCGCCACAAGCGACCGGCCCGGCACTCCGCGCCGGAAGAAGAAATCCGTGCCGGCACGCGCGACCCACAGTCCTGCGACCTCGAGCGCGCTCCCGCCGCCGCCCGCGAAGGTCAGCACGCCACCGCTGCCCACGACTGCACCGTTGAGCCCCGGCTCGCCCGTGACCTCCGCGCCGGTTTCCGAAACGACGACCACGCCATCATCCGGATCAACTCCGCCCTTGTCGGGGACGACCCCGCCGACGTCCGGGACGACCCCGCCGACGTCCGGGTCGACTCCGCCGACGTCCGGGTCGCTCCCGCCGCTGAGTCCGCTGCCGTTCGCTCTGACGAGCGTGTGGAACGAGCCCCTGTCCCCCACCGCTGCGCTCGACCCCGGCTCATCCTCGATGGTCAGCGGCCTCAACGCCGAGGTCACGCGCGAGGAGCAGGCGACCATCGGCCCGTGGATCACCGTGGGCGCCAACATCTACGTGGTCGGCCCCAACCAGCCGACGGTGGCCGTACAGCTCGCCGATACCACCGGTCCAGTGCGGAGCGCGTTGCAGGCGGCGTTCGTGGCCGTCCCGATTCCGCCGGATGCCCAGCCGGGGAGCGACTCGGATGCCGAGCTGACCGTCTGGCAGTCGTCGACCGACAAGCTCTGGGAGTTCTTCCACATGCAGCTGCTGTCCGATGGCTGGCACGCCACATGGGGCGGCGCCATGGACAACGTGGCTGAGAGCCCGGGGTATTTCAACTCGGGCTCGTGGCCGGGCGCTTCAACCAGCTGGGGAGCGACCGCGAGCAGCCTGCCCCAGGCCGCCGGCGTGATCACGGAGGCCGATGTCCAGCAGGGTCAGATCGATCATGCGCTCGCGGTCAACCTGCCCTATCCCTGCCAGACGACCTATTCCTGGCCGGCACAGCGCACCGACGGGGCCGGAACCGCCTCGAACTGCATCCCCGAGGGCGCCCACCTGCGACTCGATCCCACCCTCAACATCCCGGCCCTGCATCTCCCTAAGTTCGTCCAGATGATGGCCGAGGCAGCGCAGACGTACGGGATCATCGTGCGCGACCAGACGAAGTGGGCGATCGGGTTCTGGATCCAGACCCCGGCGTCGGCGGGCACCAGCGATCCGTTCTACAACAGCGCCGGACAGCCGACGGCGAGCGGGCAGTTCCAGGGTCGCCGGCCCAATCAGCTCATGAGCTACTTCCCCTGGGGCTCTTTGCAGGTGCTCCAGATGACCGGCCCGGGCGTGTAGCACGCGCCCTACCGCGCGCCGTATTGCGCGCCCTCCCGGAGCGCCCTGGAGCGCCACGCGCGGCCTACCGGAGCGCCCTGCCGCGCGCCCTACCGGAGCGCCCTACTGCGCGGCCTACCGGAGCGCCTATCGCGCGGCCTACCGGAGCGCCCTACCGGAGTGGTCGCCTCGCGGAGCTGGCGTGGTAGCGGCTACCCTCTCGGCGCTTGAGCACCGATCCGCCGACCTTCGACCTCCAGAGCCACTCGCTCCACTCTGACGGAGCGCTTGAGCCACGCGACGTGGTCGCCGCGGCCGCGCAGGCGGGCGTCGAGTTGCTGGCGCTAAGCGACCACGACACTGTCGACGGCGTGCAGGAGGCGCTCGACGCCGCCTCGGACCTCGGGATCCGGGTCGTGCGCGCGGTCGAGATCTCCTCCGTGGACCACGACCAGCAGGACCTCCACGTGCTCGGCTACCTCGTCGATCACCGCGATTCGGTGCTCCGCGATCGCCTCCGCACCTGGCGCGATGACCGCGAGCACCGCGCAGAGGCGATGGGCGCCGCCCTGCGGGAGCTCGGCTACGAGCTCGACGAGTCCGAGCTTGAGCGGCGCAAGGCCGAGGGCAAGCCGATCGGCCGCCCGCACCTCGCCGACGCCGTCGTCCGCCACCCCGCCAACGAGCAGCGCCTGCGCGAGGAGGGACTCGCCGAGCGCTCGGCGTTCCTCGTGGCCTACTTGATCGACGGCAAGCCGGCGTTCAAGCCGCGGACGACCCCGACGGTCGCCGAGTCGATCAGCGCGATCCACGACGCCGGCGGCGTCGCCGTGTGGGCGCACCCGTTCTGGGACGTGGCCGAGCCCGACGCGGTGCTCGAGACGATCGACCGCTTCCGTGGCTGGGGCCTCGACGGGGTCGAGTGCTTCTACGCGACGCACACCCGCGAGCAGGCCGAGCTTCTCGCCGACCGCACTGCGGAGCTGGGCCTGCTCAGCACCGGCTCCTCGGACTTCCACGGGCCAGAGCACAAGCTGTTCTCCCGCTTTCGCGCGTTCAGCACCTACGGGCGCGAGCCGGCGCTCGGGGCTATCGGCGGGTAGTCCGGGCCGTTCGGACCTTCCGGGCGGTTCGGACCTTCCGGGCGGTCCGGCCCTTCCGGGCGCCCGGTCGTTCGGCGGACCGGGTTTGAACGGCGGGCACCTGGAAGTGGGGTTCGGGTGCTCGGTGCTGGGCGCAGGCCGAACGGGCCGGAAATAACCTGCAAATCCTGACAATTGACGCGCGCCGGCCGGACTGTGACATACGGTGCATGTGGGGCATGCGGGATCCGACACGGCCCCGGCTTGAAGCCTCCGTTGTCAGGTTATGCAGGTCGCCAGCCGACCACGGGCGAACGAACGGACCACCGCCCTCACACTCCAGGTGCCCGCCGTTTACCGAGCGCTTGCCAACAGTCTCGCCGCCAGCAGCCGCGCCGCCACCGCCCTCACACTCCAGGTGCCCGCCGTTTACCGAGCGCTTGCCAACAGTCTCGCCCCCAGCAGCAGCGCGGCCACCGCCGGCCTGCAAGACCACCGACCAACCTTTACCGCGCCACCCCCAGCACCCCTCGCGACCGCAGCTCCGTCACGAGCTGCTCGACCAGGTCCTCGAGCTCGTGCTCGGTCGGGCGGAGCTCTAGGTCGGCCTCCCGCGGCGGCTCGTACGGCGCGTCAACGCCGGTGAAGCCGGTGATCTTTCCGATCCTCGCCCGCGCGTACAGGCCCTTGGGATCGCGGCGCTCGCATTCGGTGAGCGGGGTGTTCACGAACACCTCGAGGAACTCGAGCTCGCCGCCCTCGTGGATGCTGCGCGCGACCTGCCGGTCGACCTCGTACGGGCTGATCACGCTGACGATCGCGATCGCGCCCGAGTCGGCGAACAGGCTGGCGACGTGCGCCACCCGGCGGATGTTCTCGGCGCGATCGTCGGGATCGAAGCCGAGATCGCTGTTGAGCCCGTAGCGGAGGTTGTCGCCGTCGAGCCGGTAGGCCCGGTAGCCGTCCCGCGCGATCCGCTCCTCGAGCGCGCCGGCGATCGTCGACTTGCCGGCGGCCGGGAGGCCCGTCAGCCATACGGTGGCGCCGCGCTGCCCGAGCAGCGCCCACCGGGCGCCCCGCGCGAGCCGGCTGCGGTCCCAGGTCACGTTCCCGCGCTGGGAGGCCGGACGCCCGATGTGCGCCTCGATGATCATGCCGGCGCCGACGGTGCCGTTCGCGGCCTCGTCGATCAGGATGAAGCTCCCGGTCGTCCGGTTGCGGCGGTACTCGTCAAAGATGATCGGGACCGTGGTCCGGAGCCTGATCCGGCCGATGTCGTTGAGCCCGAGCTGCCCGGCGTTCGCGTCGCGGTGCAGCGTGTTGACGTCGATCCGGTAGCGCACCTCCTCGACGACCGCCCGCGCCGAACGGGTCGTGTGCTTGATCGCGTAGACGCCGCCGGCGACGAGCGGGTCGTCCGCCATCCAGCACACGATCGCCTCGACGTGGCGGTCGACCGTCGGCCGGTTGTGCGGCCGGCAGATCATGTCGCCGCGCGAGATGTCGAGGTCGCCGTCGAGCCGGATCGTCACAGACATCGGCGCGCACGCTTCGTCCAGCGGCCCATGGGACGTGTCGACAGAGATGATCCGGGTCTCCTCCCCGCCAGGCAGCACGACCACGGGATCGCCCGAGCGGAACACGCCGGCGGCGATCTGCCCGGCGTAGCCGCGGTAGTCGGGGTCGTTCGAGTCCGGGCCCGGCCGGATCACCCATTGCACCGGGAACCGGCAATCGATCAGGTTACGGTCCGAGGAGATGTGGACGTGCTCGAGGTGGTACAGCAGCGCCGGACCCTGGTACCAGGGCATGTACTGCGAGCGCTCGACGATGTTCTCGCCGTGCACCGCCGACATCGGGATGAAGGTCACATCGGTCGTCTCCAGGCGGGCGCAGAACTCGCGAAAGTCCTGCTCTATCTGCTCGAAGCGCGCCTGCGCGTAGCCGACCAGGTCCATCTTGTTCACGCACACGACCAGGTGCCGGATGCCGAGCAGCGAGGCGAGGAAGGCATGCCGGCGCGTCTGCTCGACGACACCCTTGCGGGCGTCGATCAGGATTAGCGCGAGGTCGGCGGTCGAGGCGCCCGTGACCATGTTGCGGGTGTAGCTCTCGTGGCCGGGCGTGTCAGCGACGATGAACTTGCGGTGGACGGTCTGGAAGTAGCGGTACGCGACGTCGATCGTGATCCCCTGCTCGCGCTCGGCCCGCAGCCCGTCGGTGAGCAGCGACAGATCGAGTCCGCGCTCGCCGTTGCGGCGCTCGGACGCGGCGCGCAGGGCCTCGAGCTGGTCGGTGAGGATCTGCTTGGAGTCGTACAGCAGCCGTCCGATCAGAGTGCTCTTGCCGTCGTCGACGGAGCCCGTGATGACCAGGCGGAGCATCGGCGCCGTCGCCGGCTGCTCGAGCATCGCCGGCGCCGTTTGCCGCGCACCGCCGGAAATCATGCCGCCGACCGTAGCGCAGCACACGGATATCCGCCCAACGCGGGATCCACTGCGCCCCGCCCGCTCGGTAGGCCTGCCACCGGACGAGGGTAACAAGCGCGCGACGCGATCAAGCCTGCACCGCCATCTCCTCGCCGCGCCGGTGCGCCTTCCCGCGCGCGATCACCTCCTTGAAGCTCCTGAAGCGGAAGATCAGCACGAGCGACGCGAACCCGAGCACGGTCGTGAGCACCGCGGTCGCGATCTGCTGACCGACCGAGAACGAGGCGACGTACGGGCTATGGGCGAAGATCGTCAGCAGCAGCGCCTGCTGGACGCCGGCGCCGCCCGGCGTGAACGGGAACACCGAGGCGACCACCTGCACGCCGAGCACGAGCAGCGCGTTGCGGACCGACCCGCCGATGTGAAAGGCGTCGAGCAGCGCCCAGTAGGAGGCGAACCGCGCGATCCAGCTCGCGAACTGCCAGCTGGCCATCTCCCGGCGGTAGCGCCGGCGGTCGCGCAGGATCGTGAACCCCTGCCGGACGCGCTGCCAGAACGCCTTGACCCGCGCTGAGAGCAGCGCGAACGCGATCAGGAAGACGACTCCGAGCACCGTCAGCAAGAACAGCGTGAACCGCATGTTCGATGCGAAGAAGCTGATGTCGAACGCCGGCAGCTTCGAGAAGTCGGGCGGCTTGGGAAACACCCCCTGCGTGAACGCGAAGCACATCACGAGCAGGCCCATGAACCAGTCGAAGATCACCCCGGTGGAGAGCGCCGAGGCGACCGCCGGATAGCTGCCGTCCGGGACCGCGGTCCGAGTCAGGAACAGCTGCGCGATGTTGCCGCCTCCTAAAGGGAAGACGTTGTTGATCGCGTACCCGACCATGTACGCGCCCCATACCTCGCGCCACCGTATCTCCTGACCCGGGTAGGCGGCGCGCAGCGCGTTGAACAGCGCGCGCGAGCGCAGGAGCAGGTACAGCGCGTACAGCGCCAGGCCGAGCAGCAGCGAGAACCAGCTGAGGCTCGCGAGCTGGGAAAGGAACGTCCCAGCCGAGTCGATCAGCCGATCGACGGTCGATCCGACCGAAGCGTGGTGCTCGGCCCCCGCCGTGACCACCGCTGCCGCGAGCCCTCGCATTGCTCAATTAAAAAGCCCGGGGGACCCAGATCCATCTGGGCCCCCCGGAGAGTCAGGGAAGTGGGGGCGCAGTTCCCTGACCGACAGGGGCGAGTTTCCCCGTCCCAAGCTCTCTCTAAACTTTAATTTGCTCCGCAGGCCGCTCCACCACACGAATCGCGCCGCTGAGCTTACCATTCCCCCCTGCACCGGCCCCCAAACGCCGAGGACGGCCACAGTTGATTTACAACCTCCAAGGTTTGGCTCCACTCCCAGGACCGCGGTTCAGCGTCCCTGCGCGCCGGGGCCCGTGAAGAACTCCTCGCCGGCCCTGACGGTCCCGGCCGCCTCGGCCTCGTGGCGCAGCGTGCGGTCGGCCTCGCCGCTCCAGGCGCCGATCGCCAGCATCTCCCGGTCGGCGTCCATCGGGCTGCCGCCGAGGTCGTTGTTGACGACGCGCGCACACTTGCGACCCTCGGCGATCGCGGTGACGATCAGCGACTGGCCGATCCGGGCGTCGCCGCACGCGTAGACGCCCTTCGTCGAACTGCGGTAGGTCATCTCGGTGCGGATGTTGCCGCGCTTGTCGAGCTCGAGATCGAGCTCCTCGATCGGTCCGGCTCTCTCGGGGCCCTCGAACCCGATCGCGATCAGCACGAGATCGGCCTCGAGCACGAACTCGCTGCCGGGCACCGGCGTCAGGTCGCGCGAGGACGTTCCCGTGACCTTCCGCGCGTACACGTGGCTGACGCGGCCTTCGCTGCCGCCGAACCCGGTGACCTCCGTGCCCCACCGCCGCTTGCCGCCCTCGTCGAGCGCGTACGTCGAGGGGGTGCGCTTGGGCGGCAGCGGCCACGGGTGACGGGGATCCCGCTCGGTGTCGGGAAGCGCGGCGTAGACGTCCAGCAGGACGACGCCCGAGGCGCCCTCGCGGTGGGAGTTCGAGATGCAATCCATCCCGGTGTCGCCACCTCCGATCACGATCACCTTCTTGCCCGCGGCACTGATCTCGGTGCCCGGCTCGGGCGGCCGCGACGGGCGCCCCTCGTGCTTCGCCACCCACCGGTTGCGCTGGTACAGGTAGTCCATCGCGAAGTGGATCCCGCTCAGGCTGCGGCCGGGCGCGTCGAGGTCGCGGTGCACGCGCGACCCGGTCGAGACGACGAGCGCGTCGTGGCGGTCCTTGATCTCCTCCGAGGTGACCGTCCGCCCCACCTCCGTGCCGAACACGAACTCGATCCCCTCCTGCGCGAGGATCGCGACGCGGCGGTCGATGACCTGCTTCTCGAGCTTGGCGTCGGGGACGCCGAACCGCATCATCCCGCCCGGTCCCTCGTCGCGCTCGAACACGGTCACGCTGTGGCCGCAGCGGTTGAGCTCGTCGGCGACCGCGAGCCCGGCCGGCCCGGACCCGATCACCGCCACGGTCTTACCGGTCCGCCGGGGCGGAGGGTTGGGGACGATCCAGCCCTCGTCGAACGCGCGCTCGGCGATCGCCAACTCGATCTGCTCGATCGTCACCGGATCGTCGTTGATCGCCAGCACGCACGCCGACTCGCACGGGGCGGGACAGATCCGGCCGGTGAACTCCGGGAAGTTGTTGGTCGCGTGGAGCTGATCAATCGCCTCGCGCCACTTGCCGCGGTAGACGAGGTCGTTCCAGTCGGGGATCAGGTTGCCGAGCGGGCACCCCTCGTGGCAGAACGGGATCCCGCAGTCCATGCACCGGGCCCCCTGGCGCTGGAGCTCGGCATCGGACTGCAGGCCGAAGTACTGCTTGTAATCGTGCACCCGCTGTTCCGGGTCTCGCTTCTCGAAGCCGACCCGGTGGATCTTGAGGAAAGCGCCGAGCTCCCCCATCAGCGCGAGACCGCCGCCTCGCGATCGGCCTGCTCGGCGAGCGCGCGCTTGTAGTCGCGCGGCATCACCTTGACCATCCGCTCGCCGGCGCCACGGTCCCACGAGGCGAGCACGTTCCGGGCGACGATCGAGCCCGTTCGCGCGGCGTGCTCGGAGATCAGCGCCTTGACCTCCTCAACGTCGCTGTCGTCGAGCTCCTCGAGCTCGACGAGCTCGAGGTTGCAGCGCCCTTCGAAGCGCCGATCGACGTCGTACACATAGGCGATCCCGCCGCTCATGCCGGCGGCGAAGTTGCGGCCCGTGCGCCCGAGCACGATCACACGGCCGCCGGTCATGTACTCGCAGCCGTGATCGCCGACTCCCTCGACGACGGTCCACGCGCCCGAGTTGCGAACGGCGAAGCGCTCGCCGGCGAGTCCGCGGAAGAACGCCCGCCCGGCGGTGGCGCCGTACAGGACGGTGTTGCCGACGATCATGTTCTCCTCGGCGCGGAAGTTGTGCTTCTCGGGCGGGCGCACCGACACGACGCCGCCGGACAGGCCCTTGCCGGCGTAGTCGTTGGTTTCGCCGCGCAGCGAGAACACGACCCCGGGGGCGAGCCAGGCGGCGAAGCTCTGGCCGGCCGAGCCACTGAACGAGATCTCGATCGTGCCCTCCGGCAGGCCGGCGGCGCCGTGGCGGCGAGCGATCTCGCCGGACAGGATGCCGCCGACGGTCCGGTTGACGTTGCGGACCGGGATCGGGCCGAGCTTGACCCGCTCACGCCGGTCGAGCGCCGGCGTGCACCGGCGCAGAAGCTCCCAGTCGAGCGCGTCGTCGAGCACGGGCTGCTGGGCGCGCGTCCGCCGGCGAGCGGTCCCGGGTGGAAGATCGGGGCTCTCGAGGACCAGGGACAGGTCGACGCGGCTGGCCTTCCAGTGATCGATCGCCCGGTCCATGTCGAGCAGGTCGCTGCGGCCGATCATGTCCTCCATGCGCCGGATGCCGAGCGAGGCCATGATCTCGCGCACCTCCTCGGCCACGAGCATCAGGTAGTTGACGACGTGCTCGGGCGTGCCGCGGAAACGCTTGCGCAGCTCGGGATCCTGGGTGGCGATTCCGACCGGGCAGGTGTTGAGATGGCAGACGCGCATCATGATGCAGCCCATCGCGATCAGGGGAGCGGTCGAGAACCCGAACTCGTCGGCGCCGAGCAGCGCCGCCACGATCACGTCGCGCCCGGTCCGCATGCCGCCGTCGACCTCGACCGTGATCCGGGTGCGCAGGTCGTTGAGCAGCAGCGTCTGCTGGGTCTCGGCCAGCCCGATCTCCCACGGCACTCCGGCTCCCTGGACCGAGGACTGAGGCGAGGCGCCGGTGCCGCCGTCGTGGCCGGCAATCGTGACGTGGTCGGCGTTGGCCTTCGCCACCCCCGCCGCGACCGTGCCGACCCCGACCTCGGACACGAGCTTGACCGAGACCGACGCGGTCGGGTTGGCGCAGCGCAGGTCGTAGATCAGCTGCTTGAGGTCCTCGATCGAGTAGATGTCATGGTGCGGCGGCGGTGAGATCAGCCCCACGCCCGGCGTCGAGTTGCGCAGCCAGGCGATGTAGTCGTCGACCTTGTGGCCCGGGAGTTGGCCGCCCTCGCCGGGCTTGGCGCCCTGGGCCATCTTGATCTGAAGCTGGTCGCAGTTGACCAGGTAGTGGACGGTGACGCCGAACCGCCCCGAGGCGACCTGCTTGATCGCCGAGCGCCGCAGGTTGCCGTCGGGATCGGCGATGTAGCGCGAGGCGTCCTCGCCGCCTTCGCCGGTGTTCGAGCGAGCCCCGATCCGGTTCATCGCGATCGCGAGCGTCTCGTGGGCCTCGCGGCCGAGCGCGCCGAGGCTCATCGCGCCGGTGGTGAACCGCTTGACGACCTCAGTCGCCGGCTCGACCTCGTCGAGCGGCACCGGCTCGTCGGACTCGCGCAGCGTCATCAGGCCGCGCAGCAGCGCGTTGCGCACCGACTCCTCGTTGGCCATCCGCGCGAACTCCGCGTACGTCTTGCGGGGATCGCCGTTCGTGCCCTGCACGGCGTGCTGGAGGTTCGCGATCGTGTCCGGATTCCACACGTGCAGCTCGCCGTTGCGCCGCCACTGGAGTACGCCGCCGACCGGCAGCACCTCCCGGTCGGTCCGCGGGTAGGCGCGGAAGTGGCGCTCGATCGCCTCCTGGGCGAGCTGCTCGAGCCCGACTCCGCCGATCCGCGACGCCGTGCCCGTGAAATGCTTGTCGATCAGCGCCGGCGCGAGCCCGACCGCCTCGAAGATCTGCGCCCCGCAGTAGGACTGGATCGTCGAGATCCCCATCTTCGAGATCGTCTTCAACAGCCCCTTGCCGAACGCCTTGACGATCCGCTGTTCGGCCTCGTCTCGTGACAGGTCCTCGGGGAGCAACGAGCGGTCTGCGAGCTCGTCGAGCGACTCGAACATCACGTACGGGTTGATCGCGGCGGCCCCGTAGCCGATCAGCGTCGCCATGTGGTGGATGTCGCGCGGCTCGCCCGACTCGATCACGAGCCCGGTGCGCAGGCGGGTCCCGCGGCGCACGAGGTGGTGGTGAACCGCGGCGACCGCGAGCAGCGAGGGCATCGCGACCCGTTCGGCACCGAGGTTGCGGTCGGACAGGATCAGGATGTTCGCGCCGTTCTCGACGTAGCCGGCGGCCTCCTCGCACAGTGCGTCGAGCCGCGCCTCCATCCCCCCGTACCCCTGCTCGATCGGCCAGGTGATGTCGAGCGTCGCCGCGAAGAAGATCTCGTGGGAGACCTGGCGGAGCTTCTCGAGCTCGTGGTTGCGGAGGATCGGCTGGTCCATCACGAGCTGGTGGGCCTGCTCGGGGTTCTCTGAGAGCAGGTTGACCTCGGCGCCCACGCCGGCCTGCAACGACATCACGACGTTCTCGCGGATCGGGTCGATCGGCGGGTTCGTGACCTGCGCGAACAGCTGCTTGAAGTACGCGAACAGCGGCGGCTGGCGGTCGGACAGGACCGCGAGCGCTGCGTCGTTCCCCATGCTCGCGACCGGCTCCTCGCCCTTCGTCGCCATCGGCGCGATGATCATCCGCAGGTCCTCCTGCGAATACCCGAACGCCAGCTGCTTGGAGCGCAGCGGCTCGATCCTCGGCGTCCGCGGGTCGCGTGCGGGCAGATCGTCGATGTGGACGACCGAGCGCTCGTACCACTCGCCGTAGGGCTGCCGGCGGGCGACCCGGCGCTTGATGTCCTCGTCCTCGACGATCTTGCCCTGCTCGAGGTCGACCAGGAACACCTTCCCGGGCGCGAGGCGGCCCTTGCGCTGGACGTGCTCGGGGGCGACCGTCATCACGCCCGTCTCCGACGCGAGCACCACGTAGCCCTCGGTGTCCTGAATCCAACGGCCCGGCCGCAGCCCGTTGCGGTCGAGCACGGCGCCGGCGATCCGCCCGTCGGTGAACACGACCGCGGCGGGCCCGTCCCACGGCTCCATCAGGCAGGAATGGAAGTCGTAGAAGCCCTTGACGTCGGGGTCGAGGTCGTTGCGCGTCCGGTAGGCCTCGGGCACCATCATCATCACCGCGTGCGGGATCGAGCGCCCGCTGAGCACGAGCAGCTCGAGCACGTTGTCGAAGATCGCCGAGTCCGATCCGCCCTCGCGGACGACCGGGATCACCTTCTCGAGATCGTCGCCGAACAGCTCGGAGGCGAGCTGCGACTCGCGTGCCCGCATCCAGTTGACGTTGCCGCGGAGCGTGTTGACCTCGCCGTTGTGGGCGATCATCCGGTACGGATGGGCGAGCTCCCAGCTCGGGAACGTGTTCGTCGAGAAGCGCGAGTGGACGAGCGCGAGCCGGCTCGCAACGCGCGGGTCCCTGAGATCGGTGAAGTACCGCGGGAGCTGCGGCGCGGTCAGCATCCCCTTGTAGATCAGCGTGCGGCTCGAGAAGCTCGGCAGCGCCAGGTCGCGCCCGGCGGCGCGCTCGATCACGCGGCGGATCACGTACAGCTTGCGCTCGAACGCGTCCTGATCTGGAACCTTGTCCGAGGCCGCGATCAGCACCTGCCGGATCACCGGCGCCGACAGCCGGGCCGTCTCGCCCACGTGACGCTCGTCGATCGGCACGTCGCGCCACCAGATCGCGCGCTGCCCCTCGGCCTCGATCGTGTCCTCGATCAGCTGCTCGAGCACGACCCGCCGCTCGGGGTCCTGCGGCAGGTAGCACACGCCGACGCCGTAGCGGCCGGAGGGCGGCAGCTCGACACCGGCGACCGCGGCCCTCAGGAAGCCGTCGGGGATCTGGAGGAGGATGCCGGCGCCGTCGCCCGTGTTCGGGTCCGCGCCCTCGGCGCCGCGATGCTCGAGGTTCTCGAGCGCATCGAGGGCCTTCTCGACGACGGCATGGCTCGCCTCACCCCATAGCTTGGCCACGAGCGCGATGCCACAGCCATCGTGCTCGTTGGCGGGGTCGTAGAGGCCACTGGCCCCTGGAGGAGAGATGCGTCGGTACATGAAGGAGGTTGGGGCGAAACGCAGACGTGCAGACTGGACGCCGAAGGGTACCAACGCGTGTTAGCGAGCCGTTACGGTCGTGTATCGACCGCGGATCTGGGGCCTCGCTCCGCTCGGCGTCCATGGGGCCATATGGCCCGTCCGGACAGGGAACCAGGGTCCCCCGCCCCGCTCGCACCAGCTGCGTAGGTGCGTGTCCCACCCGGGGTGCCTCGCGTCCGATCCAGAGGCCGAACGGCCGAGACCGGGCAGCACCGGCACCCGGTGTGGACACGTATCGGAGCTAGGTTTTGGCCTTGGCCTTGGCGCGCGACTTGCCGGCGCCGTCGCCGTCCGCGGATTTCGACGATTCGCGCCGGCGCGGCTTGGACTCCGGCTCGTCGCTGCGCATCGCGGCCAGGCTGGCCTCGAGCGCGGCCATCAGATCGGGTGCGGCGTCGGGCTCCTCGGCCTCCGGCTGGACCGCGATCTCCTCGCCGGCGGCCTTGCGCTCGATCAGCTCCAGCACCTGCTCGCGATAGTCGTCGTGGAACTTCGAAGGCTCGAACTCGGCCGACAGCGAGTCGATCAGCTGCTCGGCCATCTTCAGCTCGCGCGCGGTCGCGGTCGCGTCCTCGACTGCCTCGAGCTCGTCGATCCGGTCGGGCGTCAGGACCTCATCGCCCCACAGCATCGTGGTCAACGTCAGCGCATCCCCGGTCGGCCGCAGCGCGCACAGCTGCTGCTTGGAGCGCAGCACGACCTTGCCGATCCCGACCTTTCCCGACTCGCGCATCGCGTCCAGCAGCAGGCGGTACGCCTTGGCCCCGCCCGCGGTCGGCGCCAGGTAGTAGCTGTGGTCGAAGTAGATCGGGTCGATCTCGGCCTGATCGACGAACTCCTCGATGTCGACCGTCCTGGTCGCCTTGGGGTCGAGCGACTCGAGCTCCTCGTCGGTGATCACCACGTAGTGATCCGGCGTGATCTCGTAGCCCTTGACGATGTCCTCGTACGGCACTTCCTCGTCGGTCGTCGGATCGACGCGCTTCTGCCGGATCCGAGCACCGGTCTTGCTCGACAGCTGGTTGAAGCGGACAGTCTTGGGTGAGGTGGCGCTGTACAGCTTGACGGGCACGTTGACGAGTCCGAAGCTGATTGCGCCCGACCAGATCGCGCGGGCCATATGAGGTTTGTATAGCGAACCGGCAGGCGCCGCAACCGATGGGCCGCCAGTTGCCGGCGCCGGCGCTTCGGCTGCACCCTCGCCCCGCCGGCCGCGCGCGCACCCGGTTCCGCTCGTTCGGCGTACCGGATCGGGCGCGAGGCCCGCGGGCCGGGCGCCGCAGCCTCGCTCTCAGCGTTGTCGTGGGCCGCTGCCCGTCAACGGCTGGCATCTGGAGGAGGGTGCGGGTGCTCGGTGGCGGACGCGGGCCGAATCGTCCGGAAACAACCTGCAAATCCTGACAATCGGCGCGATCGATGTTGACCGTGTCATTCCATGCATGTGGGGCATGCGTGGAACGACACAGTCGGCGCGCAACGGCTCCGTTGACAGGTTATGCAGGTCGCCAGCCGACCACGGGTGCCCGGGGAGGCCACTGCCCTCACACTCCAGGTGCCTGCCTTCTCCGGACCGCCACCGACCACGGGCGGGCGCGCGAAGAGACCACCGCCGCCCCACACCAGGCGCCCGCCTTCACCGGACCGCCACCGAGCCCGCCGGCGCCCGCACAACCCCCGCCACCGCCGTCCGCCACCATCTCACGAGATGCCGCGCCGGCGCGTTTCATCGACGGTGAACCTTCCGCCGTTTCAGCAGCTCCTCGACCTCCACGGTCGCGACGTACACCGGTTCCTCACGGCCACCGTCGGCCGCGTCGATGCCGACGACTGCTACCAGGAGACGTGGATCGCCGCGCTCCGCGCCTACCCCAGGCTGCGTGACGCCTCGAACCTGCGCTCGTGGATCTTCACGGTCGCCCACCGCAAGGCGATCGACCACGTGCGGGTCAGACGCCGCGCCCCGGTGCTCGCCGGCAATGTCCCGGACGCTGCGGACGCACGCGCGACTCCACGAGACGCGCCCGACGACGACCTGTGGGCGCTGGTGCGCGACCTTCCCGACAAGCAGCGGACAGCGCTCGCTCTGCGCTACGTCGCCGACGCCGGCTACGACGAGATCTCAGCCGTGATGAGCACGAGCGAGGAGGCGGCGCGCCGCAACGTTCACGAAGCATTGAAAAGACTGCGAACGGAGTATCAGCGATGAGCATCTCGGATCAGATTGAACGCGCGCTCAGACAGAGCGCCCCTCCGCCGCAGGACCCTCCCGACGTGAGCGCCGCCGCCGCCGCGGCCGGGCTTCTCGACGTCGCCTACGCGACCCTCGACTCGCCGGTCGGCACGCTGCTCGTGGCCGTCACCGATCGGGGCCTCGTGCGGCTCGCGTACCTGAACGGCGGCGAGGAGGAGACGGACGTGCTCGAGCAGCTGGCGAGCAGCGTGTCCCCGCGAGTCCTGGCCGCGCCCCGCAGGCTGGACGAGCCACGGCGCGAGCTCGACCAGTATTTCGCCGGCCGCCGCCGGCAATTCGAGCTTCCGCTCGACTGGCGCCTGACGCGCGGCTTCAGCCGGCGCGTGCTCGAAGCCACCGCGCGGATCCCGTACGGCGACACCGCGACCTACAAGCAGGTGGCGACCGAGGCCGGCAACGGGCGTGCCTATCGCGCCGCCGGCAACGCGCTCGGCTCGAATCCGATTCCGATCATCGTCCCCTGCCACCGCATCCTGCACTCGGGCGGCGGTCTCGGCGGCTACACCGGCGGCCTGGAGCGCAAGCGGGTGCTGCTGGCGGTCGAGGGCGGGCAGGAGCCGCTCGCCGGCGCGTAGCCGCGACCCGCCGGCGCGCAGCCGCGACCGGCCGGCGCGTAGCCGCGACCCGCCGGCGCGCAGCCGCGACCGGCCGGCGCGTAGTCGTGACTCCGCCGGCGCGTATCGGCGATTACAGCGGGTTAAAGCAGCCGTAGATCACGAACAGCGGGTTCACGACCTGATTGTGGTGCGCGTCCGTCATCGTCTGCTGGCCGACGAACGACGGCGGCGACTCGGCCTTGTAGCAGCCGTCGGCCTGGAGGCTCACGTCGTAGGTGACCGGCGTCTGGTTGAACGGCTCGGCCCCCGGCTGAGGAATGAACACGTCGAGCGTGCAGATCCAGTCACCGGGTCCGGACGGCGTGCTCGCTCGTCGACTGCAGTTGCTCAGCACATTGAGCTTGGCCCCGGGAGCGACCGTGCGGCCGAGCTCGCGCTGCTGGAGCAGCGTCAGGTTGTTGAACGCCGGCTGGATGCTCGCCTTCAGCCTCGCCGCGGTGTCGCCGGCGGGTCCCCAGTTGCTGGCGATCGCCAGGAACGCGACCACCACGGCCGAGCCGACCGCGACCCGGACCGGCACAACCCAACCGGGCCGGCGGCTGACGGGCGCGCCGGCGAAGTCGCGCCGACGGATGATCAGCCACGAGCCGCCGAGGCAGGCGACGATCCAGATCAGGCTGACGATGCACGCGATCGCGAGCGGCCCGTAGTACGGGTGGGCGGTGAACAGCGCGTACCAGCCCTGGAACGCGGACGCGGCCAGCAGCGAGTGGAGCCACACGCCCGTTCCGACGAGCAGCAGCAACTGCATCACGAGGTCGACGAGCGCCGGTCCGACCACGCCGACGATCCCGTTGCGGGTCGCGACCGAGAACAGCACCGCGAGGCTCGTGAACGCCAGCATCGGCAGCACGTTGAGCAGCCAGGCGACTAGCACCAGTACGAGGGTGTGGCCTGGGGGTAGCGCCGTGCCGCCGAGGCTGACCAGCCTGCCGGCGCCGACCAGCAGCAGGCCGGCGGCGAGGCTCGAGACCGCCAGCAGCACGAGCAGCCCGACCGAGAACGTCATCGCCGCGAGCAGCTTGCCGGCGAACAGGTCGCGCCTGGTCGAGGACCTGGTCAGCACCATCTTCCACGTGCCGTAACGGTCCTCGGACGCGAAGATGTCGCCGGCGAGCACCCCGGCGACCACCGGGAACCCCCAGGCGCCGCAGAACGACAGCACGACCAGCGACAGCGCGAACCCCGACTGGTGCACCCACACGCCGAACAGAGTGTCCGCGGGGCTGCCGGTCTGGATCTTCAGCACACCGGCGAATGCGAACGGCCCGAGCACGCAGATCAGCGCCAGCAGGCGCGTCGAGAGCTGCGTGGCCAGCTTGCGGCGCTCGGCCCGGTACACGTGCCAGACGCCGGCGTGCTGCCGGGGGGCGGGTCCTGGGACGGCCTCGCCGGGCCTCAGCGCATGGGTCGCGCTCACGTCTCCGCCAACGCCGCTTCGATCAGTTCGGTCAGCCCGGCGGGGTCGAGCTCGACGTCGCTTGTGAGCGCGAAGAACATCGACTCGAGCGGGCTCACGACCAGCTCGAGCCGGCGCACCGCGATGTCAGCGCGCCCGAGGTCGAGCACGTAGGCGTCGACCCGGCCCCGCACCGCGAGCCGCATTTCTCCGGTCGGCGACGTCGTCGCGTGCACGCTCGGATGCTGCTCGGCGATCTCGAGCGCGCGGGCGTCGTCGCTCGTTACGAGCCGGTAGGCCGACCCCGGCGCCTGATCGCGCAGCTGGGCTGCGGTCCCGTTCCACACGACCTTGCCGAGGCGAAGCACGGTGAACGAGTCGCACACGTTCTCGAGGTCGCCGATCAGGTGGCTCGAGAGCAGCACTGCAGTGCCCTCGGCGGCCAGCCGGCGCACGAGCCGGCCCATGTCGCGGGCTCCGGCCGGGTCGAGTCCGCTCGTCGGCTCGTCGAGCAGCAGCAGCCGCGGCGAGCGCAGCAGAGCAGCGGCGATCCCCAGGCGCTGGCGCATGCCGGTCGAGTAGCCGCTCACCCGATCTCCGCCTCGGCCGGCCAGGCCGACCTGCTCGAGCACCTCCTCGACACGGTCGATTGGGCCGCCGCCGTCGAGCTCGGCGTACAGCTCGAGGTTCACCCGTCCGGGCAGGTAGGGGTAGAACGTCGGCTCCTCGACGAACCCGGCGACCCCGTCGAGGCACACCGTGTCGGCTGCGCCGAGCGGTCGCCCGAACAGCTCGACGTCGCCCTCGTCGGGCCCGATGAGGCCGAACAGCAGGCGCAGCAGCGTGGTCTTGCCGGCGCCGTTGGGGCCGAGCAGGCCGCGGACCTCGCCCTCCTCGACGAGCAGGTCAACATGGTCGACCGCGGTCGTCGTCTCGAACCGCTTGACGAGCCCCATTGCACGAACCGCTGGCACCGCCGTCACTATACGGCCAGGCTTTTCTTGCCATTTCCGTCGGGTAGGACTGAGGCGAGTGGATCTGCTCCACCCCATCAAGAGGTTCGATCGGTTCCAACAGGCCCACCGGGCCTGGGCAATCCCGGTGGCGGTGATCAGGAAGTTCGGCAACGACCAGGCCGGGAGCCTGGCCGCGCTGATCGCCTACTACGCGTTCTTCTCGATCTTCCCGCTGCTGCTCGTGTTCACGACGATCCTCGCGTTCGTGCTCCAGGGGAACCACGAGCTGTACAACGACGTCACGAACTCGGTGCTCGCCCAGTTTCCGGTCGTCGGCGACCAGTTGCACGCCCACGCCCTGAGCGGGAAGATAACCGCGCTCGTCCTCGGGTTGCTCACTTCGCTATGGGCCGGGCTGGGCGTGACCCAGGCCGCCCAGAACGCATTCAACAAGGTCTGGGCGGTTCCATTCAAGGACCGGCCGGACTTCTTCCGATCGCGGCTCCGAGGGTTGCTCCTGTTGGGGTCCCTGGGCGTCCTGTTCATGGCCTCCGCTGTCCTCACCGGTCTCGTGACCACGGCCGGCGGGCCGCTCGTCAAGGTCGGCGGCTACCTGGTCACGCTGGCGGTCAACTTCGGTCTCTACGTCGCGGCATTCCGATTCCTGACCGCGGCCTCGGTCCCGACGCGCTGTCTGTGGCTGGGGGCGGCGGTCGGCGCCGTGTTCCTGGAGATCCTCCAGCTCGTCGGCACGATCTACATCAGCCACGTCGTCAAAAATGCCAGCAACGCATACGGGACGTTCGCCACCGTGATCGGGCTGCTCGTCTGGCTGCATGTGATCGCGCAGCTGACCATGTACTCCGCCGAGATCAACACGGTCGTCGCCCGCCGGTTGTGGCCGCGGAGCCTGCTCGGGCCCCCCGATGCGCCCGCCGACCGCGAAACGTTCCGTGCGCTGGCCAAAATGGAGGAGCGCCACGAGCACGAGTCGGTCGAGGTCCGCTTCGAGGACTTCTAGCGGGGCACGACACCTCGCTCAGGACGTGATCGTGATCGTCTCCGTGTTGGACGCCTGACCGGACACGGTGACCGTCACGGTCGCGGTCCCGGGACTGATCGGGAACGAACCGCTGTCGGGCGGCAGCTGGAACGTGACCGAGTTGTCGCTCCAGCTGGAGATGGTCACCTTCGCGCCGTCGTACGGCGCCCCCCAGCTGGTCGCGCCCTGGACCAGCGTGAGGTAGCTCGACCCCTGGGTGGCTCCGAAGTTCTGCCCGGAGAGCGTGACCGTGCTCCCCGCGGCTGTGCTCGAGGGCGACACCGACGAGATCGAAGGCGCGGGCGCCACCGCCCCGGCGATGGTCAGCGTCTGGGCCGGCGATGTCGCGCCCGCCACCGTGACCGTGATCGTCGCCTGGCCGGGCTCGAGCGGGAACGACCCGCTGTTCGGCGGCAGGTCGAACGTGATCGAGTCGTCGCTCCAGTTCGTGATCGTGACCTTCGCGCCGTCGTATGGCGCCCCCCAACTCGTCCCGCCCTGGGCCAGCGTCAGATAACTCGAACCCTGGCTCGCGCCGAAGTTCTGGCCGGTCAGGGTGACCGCGTCACCAGGAGCGGGATTGGCGGGCGAGGTCGAGGTGATCGTGGGTGGCGGAAGCGGCGCCGGCGTCGGCGGTCCCGGCTGGCTCGCGGTCACCATCTCGGCTCGGCCGGCGCTCCGGTAGGACGCGGTGGCGATCAGCGCGGCGGTCGCCGGCGAGGACGACCCCGACGGGGCGGTCACCGTCCAGGACTGCGTGACCGACTGACCGTCGGCCAGGTCGCCGCCGGATACCGGGGAGGCCGGCTTGACCGTCCAGCCGGCCGGCGCGCTCAGCGCCACCGACAGATCACGGGCGGCGCCCGGACCGTCATCGCGCTCGGTCGTCGTCACTGTGGTGGACCCTCCGGCGGGCACGCTGAGAGGCGTGGACGGGGCGACGCTGAGATCAACCGCGGCAGGCTCGGGCGAGTTGATCGCGTTCGCGCCTCGCACCGTGATCAGCGCGCTGCCGCGCAGCGGGAGACCGTTGACCGGCACGATCACGGTGTCGGAGGCGGCGTCGTAGTGCCAGGCCGACGACCGCAGGCGTCGGCCGTTAAGGAGCACGGCGTCCGGCCTGGTTACACGCTCGAGGCGGACCGAGAAGTTGCGACTGCTCGGTTGCCCCGGGTAGCGGCCGCTGGCGGGGCCGATGCTCAGGCGGGTCATCCGGCCCGCTCCGGACAAGGACCAGGAGTCGATTCGCGTGAGGCTGTATTGGCCGCGCTGATAGCCGGTTCCGTCGCCGGCATCTTCGTAGAGCGAGAACTGGCCCGGAGCGCCGGGGTACACACGGAGGATCGTGGGCGCATCGGGCTTGGCCCCGACGTGGCTCATCGGAGCCTGTTCAGGGACGATGCCGCCGGCCTTGACGAACACCGGCATCCGGTCGAGCGGCACGGTCAGCGTCTGCTCCGAAGGTCCGGTGAAGGTGGCGCCGGTGAACCAGTCGGTCCACTGGCCGGGCGGGAACCACACCGACTCGGTGCTCACCGTGCCGGGCGTTGTAACCGGCGCGACGAGCACGTCGGGCCCGTACAGGTACTCATCCGGGTTGGCGTATGCCGCCGGCTGGTCGGGGTAGTCGAGGTACAGCGGGCGGTTGATCGGCAGCCCGGTGCGCACCGACTCGTCGGCCAGCGTGTACGTGTAGGGCACCAGCGCCTCGCGCAGGCGCAGGAAGCTCGCGGCGATGTCGTCGGCGGGCTGCGGGTAGTCCCACGGCAGCCGGTTGCCGGCGCTGGAGTGCAGGCGGAGGATCGGTTGGAACGTCCCGAGCTGGACCCAGCGGGAGTAGACGTCGGGATCGTCGGATGCGTCGGCGGGGTTGTTCCCGGAGCCCGGGGGCGGGCCGAGGAAGCTGCCGATGTCGTCCGAGACGTAGGGCTCGTCGATGCTCGCCTCATCCGCGGCGAGCTGGACCTGGAACGCCATCGTGTTCCACGTCCCCCAGGTGTCGCCGGTGAAGGCGAGCGTTGATGTGTGCCCGGACCATGGGCCGGCCGGATAGACCTCGTCGGGGTTCTGGTAGGAGCTGCCGGTGCGCGACAGGACGAACCCTCGCTCGTTCTGGTTCGCCATCTCCTGGGCGTACAGGTGGTTGATCCAGCTGTCCGGCGTGACGCCGGGATTCGACGTCGTCGAGGAATCGCAGCACCAGTCGAGCCACCAGAACGACACGCCCTGGGACTCGAACGGCTGATGCAGCGCGAAATACGACTCGGCCTGCGGAATGCTGCTCCAGTCCCACGTCTTGCACGTCCCGCTGGGGGTGAAGCACGCGTTGTCGTCGGCCAGTGAAGTTCCGGCAAGCGCCTGCGTGGCGGCAAGCTGCGGATCGTTGTCGGCGATGCTCGCGTGGACGTTCAGGGTGACGTGGATGCCCTGCTGCTTGGCATAGTTCAGGAACGCGGTCGGATTGGGAAACAGGGACGAGTTCCACTCCCACCCGTCCCAGTCGTTCGGCGACTTCCAGTTCGTGTCGACCGACAGCGTGTCGAGCGGGACGTTGTTGGCTCGGAAGGCCGGGATCAGAGTGTTCTCGTAGTCGGAGGTGCTGTAGGCGTAGTAGCGCGAGAACCACACTCCGAACGTGTACTCGGGCAGCAGCGGCGAGGCACCGGTCAGCCGATTGAGATCCTCGAGCGCCTGCTGGTAGTCGTGCCCGTACACGAACAGGTAGCCGTCCTGGAGGTCGCCGCCGGCCGCCCGTGGCTCCACCCAGCCATTCGCGGTCCACACCGCGCTCTGGCTGTCATCGAGCAGGCGGTAGCCGGCCTGGTCGAGGATCCCCGGGTGCATCTCGGGGAGCGCGGCCGTGCACTCAGCCGCGGTCGGGGTACCTGCCGGGCAGCTGTAGCCGGGCCCGTAGGTGGCGGTGTCAAACCCGCGGGTGTAGCCGCCGAGATAGTGCACGTCGGGCTGCGACGGCGCGGGTGCTCCCGCCGGCGCGACCGACAGCGTGTCGGCGTTGACGCTGCAGCTGTCGGCCGCGGCGCACAGAACACCCACCGTGTTGGTGCCGGCGGACAGGTCGACGGTGGTAGTCACGGTCGACCAGTCGTCCCAGCTGTTCGTCGCCGGCAGCGTCAGCGTCTTCACGTCGGATCCGTTCACGATCAGGTCGATCGTGCGCGGCGCCGGACCTCCCAGCGCGCCGATGTAGTTCGAGTAGCGCAGCGTGACCACCGCCTGCCCGGCGGGCGCGCCGAGCACGCTCCACGTCGCGGCGCCGCTTCCCTGGTTGAGGCCGCCGATGAATCCGGCGATGCTCTGATATCCGGCGTGGTTGGTCTGGATGTTCGCGCCGCCGGTCAGCGCGGCGGCGCCGGCATCGCACACCTGATCGAACGGGCACACGTTCTCCCATTGCGGGGTGACGGTGTCTCCGCTCGCGACGCGCACGGACGTGTTGTCCGGTCCGAATGGCCCGGATCCCAGCCGATAGCGCAGCGTGGCCTGCGAGGTCGCGATCGTCAGCCAGCCGCCGGACCTGATGACGCGATAGCGCGGCACCGCGAACCGCCGGTTCTGCGCGTTCACGGTCGGCGCGTCCTCGAAGCTCCCGGTCGGCGAGTACTCCATCCGGATCAGCCCGTCGCCGAGAACCTCGAAGCGGGCGTTGCCGGCGACGACCGTGGCCCCCGGGGCCGCTTTCGCGGCGCCGAAATCGACCGGGGTGGCGAGGTTGACCGGCGAGGTCGGCGAGGTCGCGGCCGCGAGTGCTGTCGCGGGCAGGACCAGCACCGCCGCAGCCACCAGGATCGGCACGAGCGTTGCGACTCGCGGAATCTTGCCCATCTCCCAACCTCCCACGCCGGCGGTCCGGTCCCGGAGGCAGCCTACCACTCCCCTGGGCCCCTCAGAACAGTCGGTCGGCAGCCTCGCGCCGGGTCATCTCGAGCGGCCACGAGCACAGGCCGCCTTCGGCCGGGCAGCCGTCGCAGACACCGCGGTGCGGGGCGTCTGTGACCTTGAACTCGCGCTCGCGCACCCCGCGCGCGAGCGCGGTCAGCTGCTCCTCGAGTGCCGGCGCCTGCTCGCGCGTGAACGTCACCACCGCCGGCTGCTGCGGGAGCTCGAGGAACGTGTGCACGACCTCGACCTCGGTCGCGCCGGCGCGGAGCGCCGCCAGCGCGTACACGAGGCGCTGGGTCCCGTAGGAGCCGTCGGCGAGCACCTGCGGGTCCGCGCCCTCGAGCCGGTCGGTCTTGTAGTCGACGACGAGCGTCCGACCGCCGGGCTCGCGGGCGATCACGTCAAGCACACCGCCGATCAGGACGGGTGGGCGGGGATCCAATAAAAAGCGGAACCGCGCCTCGCGCCGGACCGCGGTGGCGCGCCCGAGCCGCCGGCACAACTCGCCGTCGGCGAACCGCTCGACGAGCTCAGCGACCTGGGCGGCGTCCTGCGCCGCCGGGACGGCCGGCAGCCCTGAGCGCTCGGCGGCCTGCTTGATCGTCGCCTCGGTCGGGCGGCGCGGCCGGCGGAAGTCGAGCCGCTCGAGCAGCGCATGCACGAGCGTGCCGCGGTCGAGCGCGCTGAGTCCACCCGGGCGGTCGGCGACCGCCGCGCCGGCGCTCGCGCCGCGCGCGCCGGCGTCACCCCGGAGCGCCGGCAACCTCAGCACGCGCTCGGCGTAGAACCGATAGCCGCAGCGCCGGTAGGCGGCGAGCGAGGAGTAGCTGAGCGCGCTCACCGGTGGCGCGCCGGCCGCGGGTGCCTCGGGTGCCGACGCCGGCTCCCCGGGCGACTGGACCGGCTCCACGCCGGCGGCCTCATCCGCGGCCACCCCCGCGCCGCCAGCCGCCTCACCCGCGGCCACCCCAGCGCCGCCAGCCGCCTCACCCGCGGCCACCCCAGCGCCGCTGGCCGCCCCCACCCCGCCGGGCGCCCCCTCCCCCCCGCCCGGCGCCGGCAGCGGCACCGGAGGAGGCACGTCCTCGGGGCGAACGAACGTCACCTCGACGCCCTCAAGCTGCTCGACCGCCGGCCCGATCCACGCAATCGGGCCGCCTCCACCGCCGTTTTCGAGCCCGGGCCACGCCTCGAGCTTGGCCGCGCCGCTCAGGATCAGCCGCTCGCGGGCGCGGGTCATCGCCACGTAGAACAGCCGGCGCTCCTCGCGCGCCTCGGCCGCGATCCGCTCGTCGCCGAGCGCCTTGTAGTCGAGCGCCGACTCGCGCCGGCCGGTGCCGGGCTCGGCCAGCCGCAGACCGAACCGCCCGTCGCGGCCGACCCTCAGCAGCTCGGCCCGCCATCGGGGCCCGCGCCCCAGATCGGCCACGCACACGACCTCGAACTCGAGCCCCTTGGCGCGGTGGATCGTCATCAGCCGCACCGCGTCGAGCGCCTCGCCCTCGACCGGCGCCTCGCTCTCGCGAGCCTCACCCGAGCCGAGGCCCGTGCGGGCACGGCGGGCCACGAGCTCGAGGAACCCGCGCAGGTCGGGCCCGTGCGCCGCCTCGTGCTCGCGTGCGAGGCGCATCAACTTGCGGACGTTCGCAAGCCGGCGCTGGCCACCGGGCATCGCCAGGACGGTCAGGTCGTAGCCGGTCCGCTGCACCGCGCGGTCGATCAGCCGCTCGACGCCGGAGCGGGCGACCACCTGGCGCTCGATGGCGAACCAGTCGGCGAACCCGAACAGAAACGCCCTATCCGCATCATCGAGCTCGTCGAACGCCCCGTCGGGCTCGCGCAGCACCGACCACGGATCCCGGGGCGGGTGGAGATCGGATTTCCGCGCGGCGGCCGCCAGCACCACCAGAGCGTCCGCGGACACTCCCACCAGCGGCGAGGCCAGCACCGTGAACAGCGCCTCCTCCTCGCGCGGGTTGGCGAGCGCCTCGAGGTAGCTGACCATGTCGATCACCTGCGGATGGGCCCAGTACCCGCGCCCGCCGATCACGTAGGTCGGGATCCCCCGGTCCTCGAGCGCTCGCTCGTACACGCGCAGATCGGTGGTGGCGCGGGTCAGCAGCACGACTTCGCGGGGGGCCGTCCCGTCGCTCAGCAGCCGCCCGACGCGGGCCGCGAGCGCGCGCGCCTCGGCCACCCGCCACGGCGCGCCGAGGCCCTCCATCGCCCAGTCTGCGCCCTTGTCGGCGACGAGCAGCTCGACGCGCGGACTCATCGCCGCGCTCGTTCGCCGGAACTACCGGGCGCCCCGCCTGCAGCGGCCGGAATTGCTCGCCGAGCTCGGTCTCGAACACACCGTTGATCACCGCCAGGATCTCGGGCCGCGAGCGGAAGTTGATGTCGAGCGTGGTGCGGGCGCCGCTCCTGCGCCAGCCGCTCGACCGCGCCGCTCGAACAGCTCGACGTCGGCGTGGCGGAAGCCGTAGATCGACTGCTGGGCGTCGCCGACCGTGAACAGGTTGTCGTTCGCGATCAGCTCGATCAGCTCGAGCTGCACCTGGTTGGTGTCCTGGAGCTCGTCGACCATGATCCGCGCAAAGCGCGCGCGGTAGCGCTCGCGAAGGCCGACGTCGCGTGCGCAGCAGCTCGCGGCACTCGAGCTCGAGGTCCTCGAAGTCGAGCCCCGAGGCGTCCCGCTTGGCCCGCGCGTAGCGCTCGCCGAACAGGCGCAGGAGGCGATCGAGCAGGTCGTGCGCGCGCGCCGCCCGCCGGTGCTCGCTGGCGACGCGGAACGCGGCCAGCGCGTCGGCGTAGCGCACGCAGACCTCGGTCGACAGCGCCGCGCCGTTGCCGCCTGGCAGCGCCACTCGCCCACAGGTTCCCCGGGCCACGGGTCGGCGCCGGCGATCACGTCCGGCAGCCGCTCGAGCCGCGCGATCGCCTGGATCACTTTGGCGCCGGGCTCCGCGATCGCCCCGAGCTCGGCCAACGCGGCCGCGCCGGCCCGCTCGAGCTCGCCGCGCAACGCGTCGAGATCCGGCGCCGGACCCAGCGCCGGCAGCCGCGGCCGGCGCTCTCCGCGCGAGCGCAGCTCGGCGTGGATCTCGAAGATCGCGCTGCGCAGGCCGCCGGGGTTGTAGGAGGCGATCAGGTCTATCGCGCCGGGGGCGGTTTGGGCCAGCTCTTCGAGCGCCTCGTCGAACGCGACGTCGGCGAGCCGTTCGGCGTCCTGGGCGTCGAGCACGGTGAACGCCGGGTCGAGGCCGGCAGCGAGCGCGTGCGCGCGCAGCACCCGCGCGCAGAAACCGTGGATGGTCGAGATGAACGCGCCCTCGGTTGCGCGGGCCGCGTCATCGGCGTCGAGCTCGCGCAGGCGCCGGCGGATCCGGTCGCGCATCTCGGCCGCCGCCTTCTCGGTGAACGTGATCGTGAGGATCGCCCCCACCTCGATCCCGTCCTCGAGCACCGAGCGCGCGAACCGCTCGACCAGCACCGACGTCTTGCCGCTACCGGCGCTGGCGTCGAGCAGCAGGTCGCCGTCGCGACGGTCGATCGCGACGAGCTGCTCATCGGTGAAGGACCCCGTAGCCATCTCCAGCTCAAGCACGGCAGATTCCGGGGTAGCTGCACCCGTCTCGCGAGCACGTCGCCGGGCAGGGCTCGAGCTCGCCGCTTCGCAGCCGCGCGGCCAGCGCCAGCGCCCGTGCCCGCGCGTCGGCGAGCAGCTCGTCGAGCTCCTCGCGGGTGCGGCCGTCTCGGTCGACGAGCGAGCCGCCGAGCTCGGTCCCCGCCAGGAACACCCCCCGCGCGCGCAGGTCGCCGCCCCCGAGCGGCTGGTAGAAGCCCGCCACCGGCTCGAGCCCGAGCAGCTCGCGCACGACCAGCATGTACAGCGCCACCTGGAACTGGCGGTCGGCCGCCCACCGGGCGCCGTATTGCTCGGGGCGCCCGGACGCCGCTCTTGTAGTCGCGGACGATCGCGTGCGTGGGTGGGTGGGCGGGTGGGTCGCCCTCATCAACGTCGACTCGGTCGATGATCCCGCGCATCCGCACGTCCTCGCCGAGGTCCTCGCCGAGCACGAACGCCGGGAGCGAGTCCGGGTCGTCGTCGAACCCGAACCGCAGCTCGAGTCCGTACGGCGGCCACCCGCAGTCGTTGCGCGCCTCGTGGGCGAGGTAGCGGCGCAGGTCCGCGGCCACGATCCGTGTCCAGGCCGCGCGCACGGCCTCCCCGCGGCCGGCGGCGATCTCGTGCGAGCGCTCCGCCAGCACCTCGTCGAGGAGCTCGAGCGCGCGCGGCAGCGTCGCCGGCGTGACCGCGGTGCCGAGCCGCTCGAGCACCTGTTCGAGCACCGCGTGCATGTAGCTCCCGCGGGCGAGCGCATCGGGGTCGGGCTCCAGGCGCTCGGGCTGGAGCTCGCGGTCGACGAGCCACTTGACCGGGCAGTCGGCGTACGTCTCGATCGCGCCGGCCGACAGGATCCGGCGGTGGCGGACGTGCGCGAGCGTCGCCTCCGACAGCGAGCCGATCGGCGACGGGACCTCGCCGGCAAGCGGCGCGGCCGCCGCCGCGCGGGTGCGGGCGAGCTCGCGGTCCGTGGGCGCCTGCGCCGCCGGCCACACGACGTCCGCGAGCATCCGGCGCCGGCGGCGATCGGCCCAGTCCTCGACCAGCAGCTCAGACACGTCGGCCAGGAACGGCGAGGGCAGCGCGAGGTTCCCCTCCTCGTCGGAGCTCCGATAGCTCAGGATCACCCGCTCGGTCGCCCGGGACACGCTCGTGTAGAACAGATAGCGCTCACGGCCGAGCGCGTCCTCGCGCGGTCGCAGGCGCAAGCCGCTGCAAAGGGCGAGCTCGCGGCGGAGCTCGTCCGACAGGAACGGCTCGGGCGCGGCGGCCACCGGGAACTCGCTCTCGCCGAGACCGCACACCAGCACGGCGCGAAAACGCCTGGCCCTGATCGCAAGCGGGTCGCTCACGAGCACCGCGCCGGGCCCGGGAGGCGCGCCGCCGGAGACCTCGAGGGTCTCGAGCAGCTCGATCAGCTCGGGGCCGGTGAGCGGGGGTTCCCCGCCGCCGAGATCGTCTAGCTCGCCGAGCGCCCGCACGAGCGCCCCCAGCGCGCGGGCGTCGCGCTCCTCGTCGGCGCCGAGCACGGGCGCCCGCATCCGGTGCGGCGCGGCCAGCAGCCGCCGAGCCTGCGCGAGCAGCTCCGCCGCGGGATCCTCGGCGGCCCGCAACGCGTCGATCTCGGGAAGGTCGAAGCCTGCGCGCGCCCTGGCCTCGGCCGCTGTACGCACGCCCTCGCGCCGGACTCGCGCTTCCAGCCCGTCGATCGCGTCGGCGTTTTCGAGCAGGCCGGGCGCCCGCAGGTACTCGAGCAGATCGGCGGCGCGGGCTTGGCCCTCATCGAGCAGCGCGCATCGCGCCAGCGCCAGCAGCGCGCGCCCGAGCGTCGTGCGCTGCAGCGCGGTGCGCCGGTCGGTCGCGACCGCGATCCCGTAGCCGCCGAACACACGCTCGACGAGCGCCGCCGCGCGCGCCGGGGAGCGGTACACGACCGCGATCTCCTCGCCGGGCACGCCCGCGGAGCGCAGCTCGAGCACCGCGGCGGCCGCCAGCTCGGCCTCGGCGAGCTCGCCGCCGGCCTCGAGCAGCTCGATCGCCTCGCCCGGGTCGATCCGCTCGGTCGTCGGCTCGAACAGCTCGCGCTCGAGGTGATGCAGGGCGGCGCGGGCGGACGGCTCATAGTGCTCGTCGGAGGGCGGCAGCTCGAGCACGCGCTCGGCCAGCGGACGGAGCTCCTCGACCACCTCGGCGCGAGCCTGGAGCGCGGTGCGGCCCGGCTCGTAGGTCAGCGACACCGTGACCTCGGCGCCGACCACGCGCGCGAGCGTCTCGATCGCGTCGCGCTCGAGCGGATGCAGGTCGTCGAACCCGTAGAAGAAGACCGACTCGGTCCCCCACCGGCCCGGGGCGGCGCGCAGCGCGTCGAGCGCCCGCCACGCGTATAGCTCTTGGTCGACGCGGTCAAGGCGGTCGAGCTCGGCCGCGTACGCCTCGTAGATGGCAGCCACGTCGCGGGCGTAGGGTCGCCGGCGCGGGTCCTGCTCGGCCCAGCTTGAGAGCGCGCCGGCAAACCGCTCCGGCGTGATCAACGAGCGTTGGAGCTCCGCGATCAGCTCGCCGGCGGCGGCCGGGAATCCGGCGGTGGCGGCCGCCGCGCGGAGTGCTCCGAACGCGGTGGCGCGCAGCGCGCGCTCGAGTACGCGCTCGCGCTGAAGACGGGTCAAGCGGCGAGCGCTGTAGCCGGCGCGAGAGGCGATCTCGGCCGCGAGCCCGCTAAAGGTGAGCACCGAGCCGAGGACGGCGCCGTCGTGGGCCAGTTCGCGCCCGAAGTGGTCGGCGTCGACGGCGGTCGGGACGACCAGGATCGCGCCGCGGTTGGCCGCGGCCGCGAACGCGCCCAGCACTTCGCCGGCCTTGGCGGAGTTGGCGGGGCCGAGGACGAGCGTGAGCGGCATCGCTCCCCATGGTGGCGCTCGGGGTGGACGGGGTGATTTTCGCCGGTGGGCGGGGTGATTTGCGCGGGTGGACGGGGGCGAATCCGGGTCGGCTGGCGGCTCTTAACCCCGATGCCCGCGGTGCCGTTGAGAAAACCGGCAACTATTGCCCAAAAACTCACCCGGATCCGGTGATCGACCGGTTGATCGCGGGGCTGGCCGAGCGGCAGCACGGGGTCGTTGCGACCTGGCAACTGATCGCGCTTGGGCTCACCCACGACGACATCGGCTACCGCGCTCAAACGGGCCGCCTGCACCGCATCCACCACGGCGTCTACGCCGTCGGCCACCCGAAGCTCACTCGCCAGGGCCACTGGATGGCGGCGGTCCTCGCCTACGGTCCCGACGCGGTTCTCAGCCACAAGACGGCAGCGGCGCTCTGGGGCATCGGGCAGAGCTCGTGGAAGATCGACGTGACCACGCCGCGCTGCAGACGCAGCCGCGGCGCGATCCGGGCCCACAGGACGAAGCTCCACCCGGAGGACCGGACCATCCACGACGGCATGCCGGTCACGAGCGTCGCCCGCACGATTCTCGACCTCGCCGCGCAGCTGGCACTCGACCCCCTGACCCGCCTGATCGAGGAGTCAGACCGCCGGCAGCTGTTCGACCTCCGCGCGCTCGACCGCGCGGTCGAGCGCCGGCCGCGCGCGGCCGGCGTCGTCCGCCTGAAGGCAGTCCTCGCGACCTACCGCGGCACCCCGGACATGCGCTCGAAACTCGAACGCGATTTCCGCAAGCTGATAGCGGAGGCCGGCCTACCGGAGCCGCAGTTCAACGTGCTGGTCTGCGGCCTCACAGTCGACGTCTGGTGGCCGCAGTGGAAGCTGGTCGTCGAGCTCGACGGTGAGCCCTACCACACCAGACCACGCGCGTTCGAGACCGACCGCATCCGCGACGCGACGCTCCAGAAACAAGACATCCGTGTCCTGCGCGTCACCGGCGATCGCATGGACAACGAGCCGGCCGACGTACTCGCCGACGTTCTCGCCCTAAGACGGCCCTAGGCCGCTTCGGGCTGCGCCGCGGCCACGGTGGCGGTCTCGGCCTCCTCGGCCTCGGGGAGCTTGGCGCCCTCCTTCGCCCACGGCTCGTCGAACTCGACCCGCCACTTGCCCTCGTCGGTCTGCTGAAGCGCCAGCCGGGCGCGGAAGCTCTTGCCCGAGCGTCCCTTGAACCCGGTCACCGGCTTCTCGGTCCGCCCGGTCTTGATCAGCTCGCGGGCGATCGCCACCGGGAGCGTCTTACCGGCCTTCGACTTCCAGATCACGAACCCGCAGCCCGGGTCCTCGCGCGACCAGCACGAGTAGCCCTTGCGGTTCTCGACGATGTCGTGGCCGCAGACCGGACAGGGACCGAGGTTCGCCCGCGGAATCCGGACGTCTTTTAGATTCCGGTCGAGCTCCCCGACGGTGCTCTCCGTAAATCGAACGATGTCGCCCATGAACGCCTCGCGGGAGTCCGCGCCGGTCTCGATCAGCGCCAGCCGGCGCTCCCAGTCGCCGGTCAGCCCGGGCGATGTCAGGGCGTGCTCGCCGAGCAGGCGGATCACGTTCAGGCCCTTCTCTGAGACCACGAACGCGCGGCCGTCGCGCTCGACGTAACCGACCTGGATCAGCCGCTCGATGATCGCCGCCCTGGTTGCCGGCGTCCCGATCCCGGACTCCTTCATCGCCTCGCGCAGCTCCTCCTCGTCGACGAGCTTGCCCGCGGTCTCCATCGCGCCGAGCAGCGACGCGTCGTTGTAGCGGAACGGCGGCTTGGTCTCCTTCTCTTCGGAGCCGACCGCGGTGACCGCGACCTGCTCGCCCTGGACGAGCCTCGGCAGCTGCTGCTCGCGGCCTTCGTCGTCCTCGCGCTGGTCTGGGTCCCCGTCGGCACTCTCGCCGTACACGGCCCTCCAGCCCGCCACCAGCATCACCTTGCCGCGCGTCCGGAACACGTGCTCGGACACGGTCGTCTCGACCCGCGTGTTCTCGAACACCGCCTCGGGGTGGAAGATCGCCAGGAACCGGCGGACGACGAGGTCGTACACGCGCCGGTCGTCGTCGCTCATCTTGTCGACCGGGTGGCGCTCGGCCCGGGTGGGGATGATCGCATGGTGGTCGGTGACCTTGGCGTCGTTGATCACCCGGCCGAGCGGCAGCACGTCGAGACCGAGGACGTACTCGGACGCCTTCGAGTACTCGCGCTGGTCGCCGAGCAGCTGGGCGATCGGCTTGATCTCGGGGATCATGTCGCCGGTCAGGTAGCGCGAGTTCGTGCGCGGGTACGTCAGCGCCTTGTGCTCCTCGTACAGCCGCTGGGCGGCGGCCAACGTCCTCCGAGCGGTGAACCCGTAGCGGCGGTTCGCGTCGCGCTGGAGCGAGGTCAGGTCGTACAGGAGCTGCGGGCGCTCCTTGCGCTCTGACTTCTCGAGCTTCGTGATCTCGCCGGTCTGCCCCTGGCAGGCGTCGACGATCGCCTGCGCGGCGGCGGCGCTCGCCACTCGCGGGTTCGCGCCGTCGTGGTAGCGGCCCTCGTAGGTCCGGGGCGCGTCCTCCACCGGATCGAGCACAGCGTCGACGACCCAGTACGGCTCGGGCTTGAAGTCGCGAATCTCCTGCTCGCGCCGGGCGAGGATCGCCAGCGTCGGCGTCTGGACCCGGCCCAGCGACACTGCACCGTCAAACGACGACCGCAGCCGGATCGTGGCGGCGCGGGTGGCATTCATGCCGACGATCCAATCGGCCTCCGAGCGCGAGCGGGCGGCCTCCTCGAGCGAGGCGAGATCGGCACCGGGCCGAAGGTCGCCGAACGCGTTCCTGATCGCGTCCTTGGTCATCGAGTTCAGCCACAGCCGCATAACGGGCTTCTTCGAGCCGGCCTTCTCGTACAGGTAGGCGAAGATCAGCTCGCCCTCGCGGCCGGCATCGCAGGCGTTGACGACGCGGTCGACGTCGTCGCGGTCGAGCAGCCGCTTGACCACGTTCATCTGCTTCTTGGAGCGCTCGTCCCGAACGACCAGCTTGAAGCGGTCGGGAACGATCGGCAGGTCGGCCATCCGCCACTTCTTGAAGCGGTCGTCGTACTCGTCGGGGTCGGCGAGCTGGACGAGGTGGCCGACGGCCCACGTCACGACGTGCTCGGGGCCTTCGAGGTAGCCCTCGTGCTTGGTGAATGCGCCGGGCAGGACCGCGACGAGGTCGCGTCCGACCGACGGCTTCTCGGCGATGACCAGAGTCAAACTCATGAGTTGGCGAGCGTAGCGCCCCCGTCAAACGGCAACCGACGCTCGGTACTTTTCTTGTAGAGATGCCGGCGCCGGCATGAGGGGTCAACGGTCGCTTCTCGTGTCCATTGCGGTCGGCCTCGTCCTCGCGTCGGTCGTGCAGGCGGGCGCGGCGGCCCGCCCGGCGGCGCCGACGACCGTGCTCACCGTCGGCCGACCCGCCACGAGCCGCCCGATTCCGCCCGGTTTCCTCGGCCTCTCGCTCGAGTACTTCGCGGTCCCGGCGTACGCCGGGACCAACGCCGAGGACGTCGATCCGGTGTTCGTGCAGCTGATCCGGAATCTCGCCGGCGGCCGGCCGCCCGAGCTCCGGATCGGCGGCGACACCACCGACCGGACCTGTGGCCGGTGACGGGCGGGCACCCCCAAGACCGACGCGATCCCACCGGCACACCGCGGGTACGTCCTCCGCGTTCCGCCCGCGACCGCCGCGATGCTGACGCTCAGCTAAGGGCCATCGAGCTCGGCGACCTTGCGCGCCACAGCTCCCAGCCCGAGCTCCGCCGCCGCCTGCGCCGCGGCCGCGAGCAGCTCCGTCGCGCGCGGCCCCGGGCCAAGCGCGCGGGCGTAGTCGACCTGGGTCCGGGCCAGGCACCCTGGCGCGCCGAGCGCGGCATTGGCCTCGAGCGCGCGCTCGAAATGGCGCTCGGCCTCAGCGGGCCGCCCCATCGTCGCCGCCAGCTTGCCGAGGAAGCTCGCGGCCGACCCCAGGCACACGGCGGCGAGCCCGATCACCACGTTGTCGTCCGCGTACGGCTCGAGCTTCGAGTACAGGAGCGCAGCGCGCTCGCGGTCGCCGAGGTCGGCGCAGACGTCGCTCAGGAGCACCATCGCGATCATCCAATCCAGATCCTTGGGAACGTCCTCGAAGTCACCAAGAGCGAGCCGCTCGAACTCCTCCCGGGCCTCGGGCAGCCTGCCTTCCTCGCACAGCAGGGTCGCGAGCGCCGCGCGCCACGCCGGCCGGCCGGGGTTGTCCTCGACCAGCTGCCGCGCGGCCAGCTCGAGCTCGCCCATCCTGCCCTGGTCGCGGCGGATCCCGAGCACCTGGATCGCGTAGTACTGGGACGCGGTGACCGCCTCGGACGGCGCCCCCGCCGCGAGGGCCTCCGACGCGAGCCGGTCGGCGCGCTCGAGCGACCCTGCCAGCAGCGCCCGCATCGCCCGCCACAGGATCGAGTTCCACTCGAACAGCGGCTGCCGGAGCCGGTCGGCGCCGACCTCGAACGCCTCGATCTGGGCGTCGACCGCGTCGAGGTCGCCGCGCTCGAGCAGGTCCACGACGAGCCAGGCGTGCGCCTGCAGCTGCAGCTCGATGTTGCCGATCTGGCGCGCGAGCGTGAGCATCTCGGTCGAGACCTCGATCCGCTCGGCGAGATGGGGCGCGTCCCATAGCACTCGGCGACGCGCCGAGCAGGCGTACGCGCGCGCCTCCGGATCCGCGAGCTCGTCGGCGATCTCGATCGCCTCGTCGCTGAGCGCTTGCATCCGGTCGCGCTCGGGTGAGTAGTAGATCGAGCCGCATAAGGAGGCGAGCAGCCGCACCCGGACGAGCGATCGCTCCGGCTCGAGCTCGAGCGCACGCTCGATCATCGCGATCAGCTCTGTATCGACCACCCCGGGCGGCTGCACGTACCGGCGCGAGGCTCCGATCGCGGCGCGCGCCAGCGAGGCGCCGTCGCCGAGCCGCTCGGCCAGCGCGGCCGCTTCACGGAAGGCCGAGGACCCGAGCGCCCGCTCGCCGCCCCGGACCCGCGCCTCGCCGAGGCGCAGCAGCAGCTCGCACCGGCGTTCGGACGCCTCGGGCTCGAACCGGCCCTGCACGTCGAGCGCCCGCGCATAGTGCTCGGCGGCCTCCTCGTGGGCGAGCATCGTCGTCGCCTGCTCGCCGGCACGCCAGGCGTAGGTGATCGCCTTCTCCGCGTCGTCGGGATCGGCGCCGCGGGTGAAGTGGTACGCAAGCTCGGGCAGATACCGCTCGCGCCGGCGGCCCTGCATCGCTTCGATCGCCTCCCCGACCCGCTTGTGGATCCGGGCCCGGCGCGGCCCCGACATGCTCTCGTACAGCGTCTCCCGGATCAGGGCGTGGCTGAACAGGTAGCTCCCGGGATTCTCGTCCGACTCCACCAGCAGCACGGCAACGAGCGCCTCGTCGAGCGCGGCAAGGAACTCGTCCTCGCCCAGCACCACAACCCGCTCGAGCAGCGCCGCGTCGACGTCGCGGCCGATCACGGCCGCGACGCGCAGGAGCTCGGCCGCCGGCGCCTCGAGCCGGCCAAGCCGGAGCGCGATCACCTGCTTGACGCCCTCTGGCAGACCGAATCGCTGGAGCTCGGACGCGCTGGCGCTGCCGACCTGCACGCCGGCCTCGATCAGGTGCCGGATCATCTCCTCGACGAAGAACGGGTTGCCCTCGGTCTCTTCGTACAGGGCCCGCGCGAACGCGCGGGCCGGGCTCTCCCCCGCCCGCACCCGCACGAGCTCGGCCGTCTCTAACTCGCTGAGCCCCCTGATGTAGAGCTGCGACGCGAGCCGGTCGCGGCGAAGCTCGCCGAGCGCGCTCGTGAACGTGTCGCCGCGGCGCTCGGCCGCGCGGTAGGCGCCCAGGATTAACAGGCGGGCGCGGGTTCGTGGCCCGAGCGAGGTGGCGCAGCAGCAGCAGCGTCGGACGGTCGGCCCATTGGAGATCGTCGAGCACGAGCAGCACCGGCGCCGAGCGCGAGAGATCGGTCAGCAGCCCCACGACCGCCTCGAACAGCCGGTAGCGCTCGGTCTCGGGCTCGTCCTGCGGCGGCGGGGGAAGATCGGGGGCGCGCCGGCGCAGCTCGGGGATCAGCCGCGCGAGCTCGGACCCGTACTCGCGCGTGCTCGCCCGAAGATCCGTGAGCTCGGCGTTCATGGCCCAATGCCGGAGCGCCTCGAGGAACGGCTGATAGGGGACCACGGTCTCGCGCGGCGAGCGGCCGGCGAGCACGATCGCGCCGGCGTCGTGGACCCGCCTCGCTAGCTCGGCACTCAGCGTCGTCTTGCCGATCCCGGCATCGCCGGCGAGCAGCACGATCCGGCCGCTCTGCGCCTCCGGGCCGCTTCCCTGGCCCGAGTCCGGGCCAAGCCCCTCGCCGAGGCTCGCACCCACGCCGGGGTCCACACTCACGCCTGCGTCCACGCCGGCACCGCCGCCCCCGCAGGCGCGATCCCACCGCGCCTCGAGATCCGCCATCTCCTGCGCGCGCCCGATCAGCGGCCCCTGCGCACGGTGGCGCAGCTCCGCCGGCAGCGGGATCGACGACTGACTTGCATCCCCGCCCGCCCCGCCCCGATCGCCGCGGCCTCGATCGCCGGCGCGCTCCTGCGGCCGCAGCAATCGCTCGTGCGCAGCGATCGCCTCGGCCGATGGGTTCGTGCCGAGCTCGTCGCGGAGCAGCGTGCGCAGGCCGTCGAACACGCGCAGCGCTTCGGCGACGTTGCCGCGCGCGGCCAGCGCCTCCATCAGCAGCACGTAGCCGGACTCGCGATACGGCTCGGTCTCGATCAGGGTCCGGGCCGCCCGCTCGGCCGACTGCAGCTGCGTGCCGCCCATCACCAGGCCGGCGCGGCCGATCACCTCGAGCGCCTGCTGGCGCACGTCCTCGAGCTCCCGGCGCGGCGCCTCGAGCCACGTCGCCTGCGCCCCCGGGAGCAGGCCGCGGCTGGCGATGTTGAGCGGCACCTGAGCCAGCGCCCATGCGCGGCGCGCGTCGCCGCGTTCGAGCGCGTCGAGCGCGCGCGCGACCTCGGCCGCGGCCGCCTCCACGTCGATCCACACCGGCTCGGGGAGCGCCAGGATCAGCTCGTCGCGTCCGGCCAGCGCCGAGGACCCGAGCGAGGAGCGCAGTCGCGACAGCAGCGTTCGCAGCGCCGCGTCCTGCGAGACCGGCGGCGCCTCAGGCCACAACGCGTCGATCAGCTCGTCGCGACCGACGTGACGCGCACGGTTGAGCACGAGGTAGGCGAGTAGCAGCGGGACCTGGCGACCGCGCAGCCGCTCGGAAAGTTGCACGCCGTCGATCTCCACGGACAACCGTCCACAGAGCTGGATCCGAGTCATCTCGAGAGCGCGGTCAGCCTGCGGCAACGTTCTGGAAACGTATCGACAACGCCGACGTTGCATCGTGCCCACCCAGTGAGCACCGAGGTTTCACGCAGCGACGCCCTCGGCGGGGCGCGACTAGAGGTGTCGGAGGACCGGGTTGACGACGGCCTCACGACCAGAATCGATGGAAGCCACCGGCGGATTGCCCACTGCGAGTGCGGGGCGCAACTCGCAGGCGACAACGAGCACGAGCTCTTCCAAGCGGCTCAACGGCACCTCGCACACCACCATCCGCAGCTCCTGGGGGCGCTGGGGCCTGGAATGGTTAGTCAGATGGCCGAGGACATCGGGGGCAAGAGACTTACGGGGCCCCCCGGGGGCATGCACCTAGGGGCGGGCGGTGTGCAGACCACCGCCCGCCCAAAGGTTCCTTGAGAGCAGCTGGCGGACCCCCGGCTGGTGCAACTAGCCGGCGCACGGCTGAGTGGACACCGGGTGCGTGCGCGACTCGGAAGCCGCCAGCTGAGCGGCCACCAGCGAATTCGGGACCGCGAACCCGCCCTGGCCGCCTAGTGACCCTGTGATCGCCGCGAACACCGTCGCGACCACCCGTCCGGCCCGGTCGATCATCGGGCCGCCCGAGTTCCCCGGACGGACGCGCCCGCGGAGCGCGCTGATGCTACGCGTCACGGGCCCGTTGCCATAGGCGTCCTCGGTGCTCACGGTCTCGGTCTGACCGATACGGCCGGGCTCGACGTCGAAGGGACCATCGAGCGGGTACCCGAGGATCGCCGCGGCCGTGCCCGCCGGCGCGTCGTGCGCCATCTTCAGCGCCGGCTGGTGCAGCCCGGGGACGCGCAGCACCGCGATGTCGTCGTGGGGGTCGAAATCGATCACGTCGGCATCGAGCCCCGGAGGGTTGCCGTCGATCTGGACGGTCGTGTCGGACTCGCCGGCTACGACGTGGGCGTTCGTGACGACGATGCCCGGTGCCGCCACCCAGCCGCTTCCCTCGATTCCCAGCCCGCACGCGGTGCCGAGGACCTTGACCACGCTCCGGCCGGCGTTCTTGACGCCGCGCGCGGCGAGGATCCCCCGCGTCGGCGCCGGCACGTCCGCCTCCGGGCCGCGGACCGAAGGCAGCGGATCGATCCGCGCGAGGGCGTGAAGGAACGGCCCCGAGGGCGGGAGCAGCCCGTTGAGCTCCTGGAGGATCGCCGAGCGCTGGATGTCGCCGCGGAGCACCGGCGAGCCGGCCGACTGGAGCGCGACCGCGCCGACGATCCATGCGATCCCGAGCGCGACCGTGGCGGTCAGCATCGCGCCGAACACCCCGTCGAGCATTCGCAGTCCCGGCAGCCGCAGGAACATGCGGGCGCGCGCCCCGAGTCCCTGCAGACCGCTGGCCAGCACCGCACCGGCCAGCAATGCGCCGAGCAGCCCGAACAGTGGCGCGTACGTCGAATGCGAACCCTGCGGCAGGACGAGCGGTGCGAGGTGGCTCCCGAGGAACGCCCCAGCGCCGAAGCCGAGCAGCGACAGCGCCCCGACGATGAAGCCCTGGGCGTAACCGTAGAGCGCGAGCAGCACCGTGAAGGCAACGATCAGCCAGTCGACTTCCGTCACCGACTGGAGGTTATTCCGAGCGTTGCCCTACCGTTCGAGGTGAGGTGGCACAAGGGGTTTTGAGAGGTGGCGTATCGGAGAGGGGTCCGAGATCCCGTCGCCGACGCCGCTTATGGCGACGCCGGCTGAGGTTGCTCGTGCCCGTGGCGGTGCTCGTGGTAATCGGGGTCGGGGTGGTGCTCGTGATCCGCGCCGCGTCCGGCCGCTCGGAGCGGCGCCTGGTCACGAACTACGTGCAGGCGTGGACCGCCGGCGACTACGCCCACATGTACTCGCTGCTCGACCCGGCTTCGCAGGCACAGATGAGCGAGGCGCGGTTCGCCGCCGCCTACCGGCGTGACGCGAGCACGGCGACGGTCGTGAGGCTGGTCGACGAGCACGTCGGCTCCCTCCGCGGACAGTTCATACCGGTGCGGATGCTCGTGTTCACGCGGCTGTTCGGCGAGCTTCGGGAGATGCTCCAGGTTCCGCTGACCGGCAGCGGCTCTAGCGCCACCGTGCACTTCACGGGAAGCCTCCTGTTCCCCGGGCTGCAGGCGCACGAGCGGCTGGGCAGGCACATGGGGCTCCCGCCGCGCGCGACGCTGTTCGCCGCCGACGGCACACCGCTCGCTGAGGGGCCCGACCGCACCTCGCCGATCTCCGACGTCGCGACACAGATCGTCGGCACGCTCGGCCCGATCCCACCGGTCGACGCGGCCATGTACGCGGCGGAGGGCTATCCAGCCAACGCGAAGATCGGCCTCGACGGCCTCGAGCGCGTGTTCCAGACCCAGCTCGCGGGGACGCCCGGAGGGGTGCTGCTCGCCGGCAAGCGGAGGCTGGCGCGGACCGTCCCCGTGCGGGGGCACGACGTCACCACGACGATCGACCCGTCGCTCGAGCGCGCCGCGGTTGCGGCGCTCGGCGATAACTACGCCGGGATCGTTGCGATGGACCCTCGCACCGGCGGACTGCTCGCGCTCGCAGGGATCGCGTTCTCCGCGCCCCAGCCGCCCGGGTCGACGATGAAGATCATCACCTCGACCGGGGCGCTCGCGGCCGGGATCGTGAAGCTGACCGACGTCTTTCCGTACAGCACCGAGGCGGTACTCGACGGCTACACCCTGCACAACGCCGGCGGGGAGGACTGCGGCGGCACGCTGCTGAACGCGTTCGCGGTGTCGTGCAACTCGGTGTTCGCACCGCTCGGGGCGAAGCTCGGCGGGAAGCGGCTGCTCGCGATGGCCGAGCGGTTTGGCTTCAACCAGGCCCCGACGATCCCCGGCGCCGCCGAGAGCTCGATCCCGCCGGCGAGCCTGGGCAGCGATCTCGCCGTCGGCTCCTCGGCGATTGGCCAGGGCGAGGTCCTGGCGACCCCGCTCGAGATGACCGACGTCGGCGCGACGATCGCGATGGGCGGCCGCCGGCCGCTGCCCACGCTCGAGGCCCACCAGCCGCCCCGGTTCGCGCGGGTCACGAGCGGCCACGTCGCCGGCCTCGTCCAGCGCATGATGGTGGCGGTGGTCGAGTACGGGACCGGCACCGCGGCCGCGATCCCGGGCGTGACCGTGGCGGGCAAGACCGGCACCGCCGAGCTCGCCAACACGACGACGGCCAGTGGTGGGAGCGTCAGCAACGCCAACCAGCTGACCGATGCCTGGTTCGTCGGCTATGCGCCGGTGGGAAAGCCGCGGATCGTCGTTGGGGCGTTGTTCCCGAACCAGGGCGCCGGCGGGGCGACGGCCGCGCCGGCGGTCCGCGACGTGCTGGTCGCGGGGCTCCAGCAGCCCTGAGCCCAAGCCTTCCTGCGTCAGCGGTTGGGTGCTTCGCCGGAGGGTGGATGTCCCCGCCGACGGCGCTCGCGATCGATCACCATCGGCCACGAAACCGATCCGGAACCGCCCGCGCCGCTCGGCGGGGACGCCGCCCGATTTCAGGAGTCGAGCGAGATCGTCGCCGGCGCGCCGCTCGGCGGGAATATGTGAAGCGTCAGCGGCCGGTTCGAGTACACCGACGTCGGCAGCTTGAACAGAAGCAGCCCGCCCTGCGTCGGCCCGAAGCTCGCGGTCGTGTTCGGCGCCGGCTCGACCCCGGTGGGCGACAGGATCTGCTGGGTCCACGCGTAGCCGTTGAGTTCCGCGTCGAGCGGGGTCGGGTGGTACACGTCCCCGTTGGTGTCGATAATCGTGAACTTGTCCGCGGTCGCGTGGGACTCATCCGTCTGGTTCTTGGCCCACAGGAATACGCCGAACCAGAGCTGGCTCGGGGTCAGCCGGCCCTGGCCTTCAGGCAATCCCGCCAGGTACTGACGGTCCTCGACCGCGTACTGATTCAGCTGCCGCGACACCTGGAGCTGATAGGTGATCGGCCCCGCGTCGACGTACACGCCGTCGTTCTCAGAGCTCGACGGCTGCGACTCCTGACCGCACGCTCCGAGCCCCACGGCCAGCCCCAGGGCACAGATGAGAATCCAGACGCGACGAGCTCTCACGGGGGCGGAAGTTTAGTCGCCGCGCCGCATGACGGGTTCAGCGACCGGCGATCGAGGCGCGGTGACCACGGTCGCGATTCTCCTCGAGGATCGTCCGTAGCCGGCGGATCGACTTCGCGGTCTGGCGGTGGGCCCAGAGCCTGCCGCCGAACGTCTCCAACAGCCGGTCCGACAGCATCACCGGGACGGTCTCGAGCGTGTATTCGAGCCGGGTGCTGCCACCTGGCCCGGGCGACAACGTGTACGTGCCGACCATCCGGATGCGGTTGTACTTGCCGCCGCGACCACGTTCGACGATCCGGTGCGGCGGCTCGACCTCGGCGAACGTCATGTCCCCCCAAGCGAAGCGGTTGAACGGCGCCTTCATCCGGAAACGCGCGCCGGCGCCCGTCCCGAACGAGTTCTCACGCGTCAGTCGCCAATCGACCAGATAGTGATCGGTGAACTCCGGATGGTTGGCGATGTCGGCGAGGTACTCGAACACCTCCTCGCGGGGCTTCGAGATCGTCGAGGACACGGTGAATGGATCCACGGCACGGGATTCTAGGTTTGAGGACGATCGAAGGCGTCGCCGCTAGGCAGCCCGGTGGTCCGTCAGCTTCATCGTGTGCCCGAACTCGGGTCCGTGGACGACGCGCGAGTCCCGCGGCGGCTCCGGCTCGAGCGCGCGGCACAGCTCACAAAACACCGAACCTTGTCTGTCTACGTACACCGTTTCCCCAACTAGCGGGGTTCTGTTGCAGCCGCGGCAGCGTTCCTGGACAGCGTCCCGGCGTCCCACTCCCTCCCTCAGGAGCGCGAGCTCGAGCTCCGGCGTGCCGTTGTCGGATGGCTGCACAGCCGGTGTTTTCGGCGCTGCTCCGGGGGTTCCTGCCAGCCTCATGGTTGCGTTTGATAAACGCTCCGGAGCCGCTCCATCATCCGTCCAGAAGCCTCATTGGGACTTTGACTCGGGGGATATGATGAGACGACCGGCTTGTCCAAGTCGGCGATTTCGTAGCGTATTACGACGGAAAAGGCGGCTTAATGAAAGCTTGGATGTCGGGCAATGTCGCGGGGACCGGAACTTTTCGATGCACGGATTGCGACTACCCCGTGTCGCTCGACGCGGTGGACGAGCTGCCCACCTGTCCTAACTGTGGCGGGACGGAGTTCGTCCGGGCTTCGCTGTTCACGACCGCCCAGACGAGCGTGCTCGAGGTCGCGGCCGAGGACGACGATCAGGGCTGGCTCGACGAGATCCGCGACTCGCTGAGCGAGCCGGGCCAGTACCTCGCGTACCGGGCCGAGGGCGAGAGTCGCGTCGCGTATGCGCTACAGCGCGAGTGGACCCGGATCGGCCGGAGCCTCGCCGCGGACATCCGCTTCGACGACCCGACGGTGTCGCGCCGCCACGCGCTGATCGTGCGCCAGCCGGACGGCCTGCGCGTGCTCGACGACCGCAGCCTCAACGGCGTGTTCGTCAACGGCGAGCGCGTCGAGTGGAGCACGCTTGCGGACGGCGACGAGGTTGTGATCGGCCGCCACCACCTGCATTTCGTGGACGTCCCGGTCGTCTCGGGCATGCGCTTCAGCCACGCCTCCGACCACGGCGCGGCCGCGCAGACCGGCTGATCCGGGCCTCACAAGTTATGTCGACCGGCGGCCTCGCCGCTGGCCTATAGTGGCGCGGGCGATGGCGGCGATTGTCTCCGTTCTCTCACAGAAGGGCGGCACCGGCAAGACCACGGCGGTGCGGACCCTCACCGACGTCTTCCGTCGGGTCGATCTGCGCGTGCTCGCGATCGACCTCGACCCGCAGGGCAACCTGTCGGACTACCTCGACGTCGATCCGGACGCCTCCCCGACGGTAGGCGACGTCCTCGCCGGCCGGGCGAAAGCGCGCGCCGCGATACACGACGGGATCATCCCGGCGAATCTCGGCCTCGCGGAGGCCGAGCTCGCGCTCGGCGGCAAGATGGGCCGGGAGCTCGCGCTCAAGAAGGCGCTGCGCGAGCTCAGGAACGACTACGACCTGATCATGATCGACTGCCCGCCGGCGCTCGGCCTGCTCACGGTCAACGCGCTCGTCGCCTCCGACCATGCTCTGATCTCGGCTGAGGCGCAGTACTTCTCGCTCCAGGGAGTAGAGCAGGCGCTCGAGGTGATCGAGCTGGCGCGCGAGAACCTCAACCCCGACCTCGAGTGGCTCGGGGTGATGCTTAACATCGCCGACATGCGCACGCGCCACTCGCGGGAGGCGTTCGACTCCCTACGCCAGCACTTCGCCGACAAGCTGCTCGACACGACGATCCGTGCTTCGATCGCGTACGCCGAGTCGGCCGAGCGCGCCGTCTCGATCCTCGACTACCGGCCCGACCTCGCGGCCGACTACCTGGCGGTCTCCGAGGAGCTGCTGCGCCGGCTCGGACTCGACTCCGCGCGCCGGCGCGTCGCATCGCTCGCCGACGGCGTGCGGGTCTCTTAGGGGCCTCGCTCCGCTCGGCGTCCGTGGGGCCGTGCAACCCCGTCCGGACGGGGTTGCACGGACCACGGATGCCCTCGGGCGCTGGCCCGCTCGGGATCCAGCCTCGCCGGATCGGGCCGCGCCCGACTCATCCGGCGGCGGCCCATCACACCGAGCGCTGATACGACTGGAACGCCCTCGTCGCGAACGCCACCGACAGCGCCAGCAGCGCCACCAGGAATCCGGCGCGGGCGGCGATCAGACCCCAGTCGGCATTAGCCGAGACGGCCGAGCGGCCCGCCACGACGGCCCAGTTGACCGGGTTGAAGTCGGCGACGTGCTGCATCCACTTCGGCATCAGGTCCGCGGCCAGGAACGTCGCGGACAGGAACGTCAGCGGCAGCACGATGAACTGCACCGCCCCGATCAGCGCCTCCTCCTGGCGCATGATCAGGCCGAAGCCGTTCGAAAGCGCCCCGAACGTCGCACCCAGCAGCGCGGACACCGCGAACAGCGCGGCGACGCCGGCGACGCCGCCTGGGAATGACGCCCCGACGATCAGCGCCAGCGCGACGATGATCAGCGACTGGATCACGACCACGACTGCTTCCTTCAGGATCCGGCCGGCGATCAGCGCCTCGCGGCGGACCGGCGAGACCAGGAAGCGCGCGGTCACGCCCCGGTTGATGTCCTCGATCAACGCCATCCCGCTCCACGCGGAGCTGAACATCGCGGTCATCACGACCACTCCGGGCGCGAGGAACGCGATGTAGGAGGCACCGTGGAACCCCGGGATCTCGATCACCCGCTTGAACAGCGCGCCGAATAGCAGCAGCCAGATCACCGGCTGCACGAGCGTCACCGCCACGAACCAGGGCTGGCGCCACAGCTCCCGGAGGTGGCGCAGGGTCATGTACAGGGTGTGCCTGATCAGGGTCATGCCTTGTCCTCAGCGGCCTGCGCCTCGGCGGCGTCGAACGTGCGGCCCGTGTACTTGAGATAGACGTCGTCGAGCGATGGGCGGGCGACCCGGACCGAGGACACCTCGACGCCATGGGACTCGAGCGCTCCGAGCACGAGCGGGACCGCGCGGCCCCCGTCGTCGGCCCGGGCCCTCAGCGTACGCCCGTCGATCGCCACGTCGCGGATCGCGGTCAGACCGGTCAGAGCGTCGCTGACCGTGCCGTTGTAGTCGCGCTCGAGGTCGACGTGGATCGCGTCGCCGCGCAGCTCGCGCTTGAGCTCATCGGCGGTCCCCTGCGCCACCACCTTGCCGCGGTCGACGATCGCGATCCGGTCCGCGAGCTGGTCGGCCTCCTCGAGGTAGTGCGTGGTCAGCAGCACGCTCTTGCCGCGCTCGGCCGACAGCCGCGCGATCTCGGCCCACATGTCGGCGCGGACCTCGGGATCGAGCCCGGTGGTCGGCTCGTCGAGGAACAGGACCGCCGGGTCGTGGACGAGCGCCATCGCGATGTCCAGGCGCCGCTGCATCCCGCCCGAGTAGCCCCGCGCGATCCGGTCGGCCGCGTCCGCGAGCCCGAACCGGTCGAGCAATTCCTGTGCGCGCTCCTCGACCGCGCGGGCGCGGATCCCGTGGATCTGACCCTGCAGGCGCAGGTTCTCGCGGCCGGTGGCCTGGATGTCGACGGCCGAGCCCTGCGCGACGACACCGATCGTCCGGCGCACGCGATCGGGATTCGCGATCACGTCGATCCCGGCGACGGTCGCCTTCCCCGCGTCGGGGGTGGCGAGCGTCGTGAGGATCTTAACCGCGGTGGACTTGCCGGCGCCGTTGGGACCCAGCAGCGCGAACACGCTGCCGGGCGCGACGTCGAACGACAGCCCGTCGAGCGCCGTCACCCTTTTCGGGTATGACTTGACGAGGCCGTCGGCCTCGATTGCCTGCTCCATAACTGCGTCACCTCCAGCTAAAAATCGCTTACGTCGCAAGTATCTTAGTAGCTAAGAGATTTAGATGTCAAGAGAACCTGGAATGGAAGCCGGCCTGAAGCACTTCGCGGAGGCGAACGCCTCGCCCGAGCGGCAGCGTCTGTACCTGGAGCTCGGCGGCGAGGTCCGCGCCAACCAGCGCGCCACCGACGTGGTCGACGACCTCGTATGCCAGTTGCTGGGCGTCAACCGCACCGACTCTCGGTGCCTCGACATCCTCGACGAGTACGGCAGGATGAGCGCCGGCGATCTGGCGCAGAAGAGCGGGCTGACCTCGGGCGCGATCACGGGGGTGATCGACCGGCTCGAGCGCGCGGGTTACGCCCGGCGCGTGCCCGACCCGTCCGACCGGCGGCGGGTTCTGGTCGAGCCCACCGATAAGGCCTACGAGACGGCCATGGAGCTGATGGTGGAGCCGATGGGCGAGCTGACCAAGCCGCTGGCCAGCCGCTACACCGAGGAGCAACTGCGGATGTTCGTCGAGTTCACGCGCGAGGGGCGTGAGATCCAGGAACGGCACGCCGAGTGGCTGCGCGCCAGGCTGGCCGAGCGGCGCTCGGGGACGGACTAGAGCGAGCGCACGTCAGCGCCCTCGGGCTCGAAGCCGGCCCGCATCAGGGTCGCCCACCCGGCGGTTTCACGGCGGAGCGCGTCGATGATGGCGCTGGTCTGGTCATATCGGCACCACACGAGCACGGTCGGCCCGGCGCCGGAGATTGTCGCACCGAGCGCCCCCAGGCTCGGCGCGCGCTCGAGCAGCTCGGCCGAGCGCGGGTACAGGTGGGCCCGGTGCGGCTGATGCAGCCGGTCCTGCAGGCCGGCGGAGATCAGGTCCCAGTCGCTCGTCGCGAGGCCGAGCATCAGCATCGCGGCATGGGAGATGTTGAACACCGCGGACTCGATCGGCACGGTCGCCGGCAACGCGTCGCGCGCCTCCTCGGTCGGCGGTCCCTCGTCGGGGACGACGAGCACGGCCTCGAGCCCGAGTGGCGCCTCGAACCGGTGGGCCCGCGCACCGTTGCAGACCACGAAGCCGCCCTCGAGCGCCGCGCCGACGTTGTCGGGATGGCCTTCGAGCTCGGCGGCGAGCGCGAACACGTCGGCGTCGAGCTCGAACAGGTGGTCGGCGGCCATCAGCCCCGCGACCACGGCCGCGGCGCTCGAGCCGAGCCCTCCCGACAGCGGGATGTCCGACGAGATCCGGAATTCGAACCCGTCCGCGGGGTGCAGCCGCTCGAACGCTCTGACTACAAGGTTGTCGCGGTCGCGGGGAACCTCGAGGTCGGTCTTCACGGCGAACGCGCCGGTCTCCACGACCTCGAGCTCGAGGTGCAGCGCGAGCGCCGCCGCGAGCACGTCGAACCCGGGTCCCAGGTTGGCCGACGAGGCGGGAACGCGGACCAGCCGCCGCCGCGCGAGCGTCATCCCGCTCGCAGTCCCCGCGCGTGGACTAGCTTCACCTGAGTACCGCACGTTCGATCGCCCCCAGCTCCGGATCACAGGGCACGACCGCACCCGCGTACTCGAGCGCGGTCTGGGGGTCTTTGAGGCCGTGGCCGGTGAGCACGCACACCACGCGGCGCACCCCCTCGCCGGCGCCGTGCGTGAGCAGCCCGGCGACGCTCGCGGCCGACGCCGGCTCGCAGAACACGCCCTCGTTCGCGGCCAGGAAGCGGTAGGCCATCAGGATCTCGGCGTCGGTGACCGCCTTGACCGCGCCACCCGAGGCGGTCATCGCGTTCATCGCCTCCTCCCAGCGCGCGGGGTTGCCGATCCGGATCGCGCTCGCGATCGTCTCGGGATGCTCGACCGGCTTGCCGAGCACGAGCGGCGCCGCGCCGGCAGCCTGGAACCCGAGCATCCGGGGTCTGCGGCCGTCCTCTTGAAAGCCCTTCCAGTACGCGGTGATGTTGCCCGCATTGCCGACCGGAATGCAGAGCGCGTCGAGTTCGCCGGCGAGCTGCTCGGAGATCTCGAAGGCCGCGGTCTTCTGCCCCTCGATTCTGAACTCGTTGACCGAGTTCACGAGCGAGATCGGGTGGCGCTGGACCACCTCCCGGACCAGCTTCAGCGCCTCATCGAAGTTGCCGCGCAGCGCGACCACCCTTGCCCCGTGCATCAGCGCCTGCGCGAGCTTGCCGGTGGCAATCTTGCCCTCGGGCACGATCACGGCGCCTCTCAGTCCCGCCCGAGCGGAATAGGCCGCGGCGGACGCTGCGGTATTGCCGGTGGAGGCGCAGATCACCGCCTGGGCGCCTTCGCGGACGGCCGCCGACACCGCGCACGTCATCCCGCGGTCCTTGAACGAGCCGGTCGGGTTGGCGCCCTCGAGCTTCAGCCATACCTCCACGCCGGCGCGCTCGGACAGGCGCTCGGCGAGCACGAGCGGGGTCGACCCCTCATCGAGCGAGACCACGGGGTCGGTGCTCGCGAACGGCAGGCGCTCCCGATAGCGCTCGATGATCCCCGGCATGGGCGGGAGCATGTCAGAGCCGGCGCCGGGCCGGGCGCACGATCGCGAGGCACGGCGCCCGCTCCGGCCCGCGCTGACTACTGCACGTCGAGGACGACCTTGCCGGTGGCCCCGCGGCCGTCGATCAGCTCGAGCGCATCGGCGGCCTGCTCCAGCGGGAAGCGCGCGCCCACCACCGGGCGCACGAACCCCTGCTCGATCAGCCGGTCGATCGCGTCGCCGATCTCCCGGTTGAGCTTTGGCTTGGGGAGCACGTAGTTGCCCCAGCCGGCGCCGATCACCTCGGTATTGGCGAGCAGCAGCCGGTTGACCCTGACCTCCGGGATCGAGCCACCGGTGAAGCCGACGACGACCACGCGGCCGCCCTCCCTGAGCGAGCGCAGGCTGTCGGTGAACCGGTCGCCGCCGACGGGGTCGATCACGAGGTCGACCCCGCCGCCCGAGATCTCCTTAGCCTGGTCCTTCCACGGGCCGTCGCTGCGCACGACCTCGTCGGCGCCCGCGTCGCGCGCCACCCGCTCCTTGTCGTCGGTCGAGACGACCGCGATCGTGCGCGCGCCCAGCCCCTTGGCGATCTGGAGCGTGGCGGTGCCGACGCCGCCGGCGGCGCCGTGGACGAGCACGGTCTCGCCCTCGACGAACCGGCCCCGGGTCTTCAGCGAGAAGTACGCAGTGTGGTAGTTGAGGATCAGCGCCGCGCCCTGGGCGAAATCGAGCGCGTCGGGCAGCTTGAAGACGAAGAACGCCGGCGCCACCGTGACCTCCGCCCAGCCGCCGAGCATGCAGAACGCGGCCACGCGGTCGCCGGCGCGCACGCCGGCGCTGTCGGGCGCCGAGCGGACCACCCCGCCGACCTCGGCCCCGGGCGTGAACGGCAGATCCGGCTGGACCTGGTACTTACCGCGGGTCTGGAGGACCTCGGGGAACGCCACGCCGGCGGCATGGACGTCGACGACGACGCCCTCGCCGGGGGTCATCGGGTGCACCGGCTCGGGCTCCGGGATTTCGTGCAGGCGCAGCGCCGTCCGCGGGCCGGTCAGCTCGACGATCTGGACCGCCTTCATCGATGCGGCACCCTACCCGAACTCCTCCTCGATCACCCGGATCGCGCGCGGTGGGGAGCGCAGCACGTCGAGCGCCGCCAGCTCTTCCATCGCCGCGCTGAACCGCGACTCGAGCACCGGGTGGACGACCATCACCAGCCTCGCTTGCGCCCCGAGGCCGCGCTGCACGACCGACTTGACCGACACGTCCTGGTGGGCGAGCACCGTGGCGATCCGGGCCAGCACGCCCGATTCGTCGGCGACGTCCAGGTGCAGGTAGAACGCCGAGATCACATCCTGCACGATCGGGAGGACGCGGCTGGTGGGGGGCGTGGAGGCCGGCGGGATCATCGCGGAGATCACGTCCCCGAGCACGGCGCTCGCTGTCTGCGGGCCGCCGGCGCCCGGCCCTGACATCGTGATCTCGGTGATCGCCTCGGACTCGACCGTGACCGCGTTGAACGGGCCGCTCACCGACGCGAGCGGGTGGTGCGGGTACAGGAACGCCGGATGGACGCGGACCGACAGGCCGTCGCCGATCCGCTCGGCCGTGCCGATCAGCTTCAGCTGTAGCCCGAGCTCATGGGCGTACTCGAGGTCGTCAGGCTGGATGTGCTCGATCCCCTCGTAGCGGACCTGATCGAGATGGACGGGGGTGTCGAACGCCAGCCGCGCGAGGATCGCCATCTTGGCCGCGGCGTCGCGGCCGTCAACGTCCTCGGACGGATCGGCCTCGGCGTACCCGAGCCGCTGCGCCTCGGAGAGCGCCTCCCCGAAGCTCATGCCGGTGCGCGCCATCTCGGTCAGAATGAAGTTCGTGGTGCCGTTGACGATCCCGTGGACGCGGTCGATCGTCGCCCCGGCCAGCGACTCCTGGAGCACGCGGATGACCGGGATCACGCCGGCAACCGCGCCTTCGAATCGCAGCTGCACCCCGTGCAAGCGGGCCGCGTCCCACAGTTCCTCACCGTGCTGGGACAGCAGCTGCTTGTTGGCGGTGACGACGTGGCGGCCGGCGTGGATCGCCCGCAGGACGTAGTCGCGCGCCGGGTCGATCCCGCCCATCAGCTCGACGATCAGATCTGAGGACTCGAGGACCTCCTCGAACGACCCGGACCGACGCGTCATCACCCCGGACAGCTCCGGCCGCAACCCGGTCAACCGCTCGATCCGAGCCGCTTGCTTGGGCAGCAGATCGGCGAACGCCGACCCCACGGTGCCGCGCCCGAGCAGCCCTACGCGGAAGACTCGATTGGGATGATCGGCGGCGCCTGACGGCGGCGCGTTAGCGTCAGCGGACATCACGGGCCGCCAGGTCCTCGTAGCTCTCGCGGCGGACGACCACGCGCGCCTCGCCCTCACGGCAGAAGATCACCGGCGGCCGGGGGACGCCGTTGTAGTTGTTGGCCAGCGAGTAGCCGTAGGCGCCGGTCACAGGCGTCGCGATCACGTCGCCGGGCGCGGGATCGGCCAGCCACGCGTCGCGCACGATCACGTCGCCGGACTCGCAATGCTTTCCGGCGATCACGCATTGCTCGCCGGCGCTGGCCAGTGGCCGGTCGGCGACGAGCGCCTCGTACCTCGCGGCGTACAGCATCGGGCGAAGGTTGTCGGACATGCCGCCGTCGACCGCAACCCAGGTCGAGACATTCCGCTTGACGGTCTGCACGGTGTACAGCGTGACCGCGGAGTTCGCGACCAGCGCCCGCCCGGGCTCGAGCAGCAGCCGCCTGTCCGCCCCCAGCTCCGCGTGCACAGTGGTCACGATCGCGTCGACGTAGTCCGCGACCACCGGCGGCTGGACTGCGGACGTGTACGCCACCCCAAGGCCTCCGCCGACGTTGTAGACCGGGAAATCGCCGAGCGCCGCGATCGCCCGCACGGCGGCGCGGAATGGCTCGAGCTCGAGCAGCTGCGAGCCGATGTGGAAATGCAGCCCAACCAGCTCCAGATGCGGGGCGGCCGCCAGCCGGTCGATCGCGGAGCGCGCCGCCTCGGGCGAGAACCCGAACTTCGAGTCGGTCTGGCCGGTCGAGATCGCGTGATGGGTGTCGCCGGCGACACCCGGCGTGACCCGGATCAGCACCTCCTGCCGGCGACCCCCGTCGCAGGCCACGACCCGCTCGAGCAGCTCGAGCTCGTGCAGGGAGTCGATCACGATGTGGCCGACGCCGGCGGCCCGCGCCTCCCGGAGCTCCGACTCGGACTTCGCGTTGCCGTGGAAGTAGATCCTCGCGGGGTCAAACCCGCCGCGCAACGCCAGGAACAGCTCCCCGCCCGAGGCCACGTCGCACGCCAGACCCTCCTCGGCCAGCAGCCGGTAGACCGCGGTGCAGGGAAACGCCTTGGAGGCGAACAGCACGTCGTAGTCGGCGTGGCGCCCACCGAGGGCATCCACGAACGAGCGCGCCCTGGCGCGCAGGTCGTCCTCGGCGACCACGTACGCGGGCGTTCCGAACTCGCGCGCGAGCTCGACGGCGTCGCACCCCCCGATCTCCAGCCTTCCACGATCGTTGACCCGCGACCCGATCGGATACACGTGCGACAGCGTGGCGGCGGTGGCGCTCATCGGTCGGTCATGTTATGCACGTACCGCGCCGGGCATGACCCCGGTTGGCATCACCGCGCCTGGCATGATCGACGGGTGCCGCGGCCGAGGACCGTCACGCCAGAGCTCCCGACCGAGATCGGCGTCCACGACGGCCTTGCGTACTCGCTGTGGCTCCCGAGGGCGCCGGCGCGAGCGCTCGCCGGCGTAGTCGTGCTTCACGGCGCCGGTTCGTGCAAGGAGAACCACCACGACTTCGCCCGCGGCGCGATCGGCGCCGGCCTCACGGCGATCGTGTTCGACCAGCGCGGCCACGGCGACAGCCACGGGCCGATGGACGGCCGGGCGCTGGACGACGTCGTCTCGATGGCTTCCCTGTTGCGCTCGCGGATCGGCGGCGACGGAGCGCCGGTGGCGCTGCGAGGCTCGAGCATGGGCGGCTACCTCGCGCTCGTGTCCGCGTCGGCAGCGAACGCCGCCGCGGTCGTCGCGATCTGCCCCGCCAGTGGCGAGGGCCTACGACGGGGTCTCGCCAACGGGCGGTTCACGTTCGACGCCGATCGGCCGGCGCTCGACGAGTTCCTGGCCGGTCACGACGTCCAGGCCGCGGCGGGCGAGCTCGAGGTTCCGGTGCTGCTGCTCCACGCCGAGGGCGACGAGCAGGTTCCGGTGGAGCACTCGCGAGAGCTGGCGGCCGTCCTCCAATCGCCCCAGAGCCGGCTGATCGCGCTTCCCGGCGGTCACCACCGATCGATCCAGCACGACGCCGAGATGCAGGCAGTCAGCCTCCGCTTCATCGAGCGGTCCGTCGGACGATCGTAGGATCCGCGTCCCTACGACTTGAAAAATGGTTCGGGTCAGTGCCCGAGGCCCGACACGATCCCGCCGAGCCCGTTCGTCACGCCGGTGACGGTCTTCGAGAGGGGCCAGCCTCGAAATGCCACGAGCGCGCTAGCTACGATGAACATCAGAGCGGCACCGGCCAACAGGGACCCAGTGGTGCCGACGCCGGCGAGATATGCCCGAGCGGCGCGCCCCACCCCCCTGTATCGGCCGGGAACGCGGAAACCTTTAGCGATTTCCATGACTTCTCAGATTCATAACTACGGTTCAGGGATTAGTTACCCCATCTGCCACCATTAAGAGCACCATGGCCAGTAAAACCTCATTTGGTCGCGACACCGGACTCCAGGCCCGGATGCTGCTCACGGTGTTCCTGCTCGGGCTCGTTTACGCGATCCTGATCGCGGTGCTGATCGCCTCCGGCGCCGGCGCCGTGTCGATCGCGATCATCGCGGCCGGGCTGTTCGCCGTACAGCTCTTCACATCCGACAAGATCGCCCTGTACTCGATGGGCGCGCGCGAGGTCACTCCCGAGCAGGCGCCCCAACTGCACGCGATCATCGACCGCCTGTGCGTCCAGGCCAACATCCCCAAGCCCCGCGTCGCGATCGCTCAGACGCCGATGCCCAACGCCTTCGCCGTGGGGCGGTCGCCGAAGACCGCCACCGTGTGCGCCACGACCGGGATCCTCCAGCTGCTCGAACCGGTCGAGCTCGAAGCCGTACTCGGCCACGAGATCACCCACGTCGTGAACCGGGACGTCATCGTCATGACGATCGCCAGCTTCTTCGCCTCGATCGCGGCGTTCATCACCCAGTTCGGGTTCTTGTTCGGCGGCGGCTTCGGCGGCAACAACCGCAACAACAGCAACAACAACGGGTTCTTCGTCGTGATCCTGGTCTCCGCGGCGGTCTACGTGATCTCATTCCTGCTGCTGCAGGCGCTGTCTCGCTACCGCGAGTTCGCCGCCGACCGCGGCTCGGCGATCATCACCGGCCGGCCGAGTGCCCTGATCAGCGCGCTGATGAAGATCGACGGCGGCATGGCCCGGATCCCCCAGCGCGACCTACGCGCCACCTCGAGCGAGCTGGCCGCGTTCTACATCTTCCCGCCCAAGGCCAAGCAGGGCCTGACGAACTTGTTCTCGACCCATCCGCCGCTGACGGCGAGGATCGAGCGACTGGAGCGGCTCGAAGCCCAGCTCCAGGGCACTGCCTGACGCGAGGTGGGCTTCCTCGACGTCCTCATGGGCCGTCGCAAGTTGGCGCAGCCGGCGCCCGATCGGCTGTTCGCGATGAGCACCGCGTACGTGACGATGGAGACCTCGATGGGGCTCACCACGCGCGGGGCGGCCGCGATCGTGTTCCAGCCTCTCGCCACCGCGGACTTCGAGTCAATCGTCCGCGACATGGAGGAGGTCGTCCGCGCGACCGCATCGGACAGCGGCACGACTGTCACGAGCTCCGATGACAGCTACGGCTTCCGCTGGCTCGTGCTGCGCGGGAGCGACTTCGACGACCTGACCGTAGGGATCAACGCGGTCAGCACCGCGCTCGAGGGCGGCGGCTACGGCGACCGCGTCCTGTGCGCGGTGTTCGCGTTCGACGACGCGCGCCGTAAGCGACCGGTCTACTGGATCTACAACTACAAGCGCGGGGCGTTCTACCCGTTCGCGCCCGCCGCCACCGGCGAGCAGCGCGACAACGAGCGCGAGCTCGTGCTCAAGGCCCAGATCGGCAAGGATCTGCCGGTCGAGCAGGAGCTCGAGCGCTGGTTCCCGCTGTGGGGAACCCCGATCTAAGGCGCAGCCAGGACCCTCGTCGCCTGTTTAGCCGCCAGACGACGAGGTCCGCCACCATTCCGAAGCGAGAGGGGGTAGAGGTTAGCGGTCGGAGTTCGGCTGGCGCGAGTCTGCCGGGACCTGCTCGCGCTCGTCGACCCTCTCGTCTTCGCGGTCCTTGACGATCCGCTCGCGCCCGGTCTCACCCGAGTCGTCGCGCATCAGGTCATCGTCCGCGAGACCCATCTCGTGCGAGCGGGCGGTCTCCTCGTGCAGACGCGCCTCAGCGCGCTCTCGATCGGCCATCGCGGTCGCAACGCGGGCGCGATGCTCGGCTTCGTCCGCGCGCCCGCTGCGCGTCTCCGCCGCTTGGCGGTGCTCGGTGACGGCCTGCTCACGGCGCGACTCCAGCACACGCTGGCGCCGGCGCTCGGCCGCGAGACGACGGCCTCGAGTCATCGCGAACAACAACGCGCCCACGACGATAACCGCGACCACGACGATTACAACAATCACTACGGTCGACATCCTCTGACCTCCTCGGGTATTTCGAAGAGGCTTCCCGGTAACCGGTCGGCGAAACAGTCCGGCTCCGGACGTGCGGCGCGATCTACCCCGGGATCAGGCCCTCGCCTGAGAACTCCGCCCTGGCCTCGTCGAACGAGACGTCAGGGGCGGCAGGATCACATCCGAGGGCTCGAGCGTGTCCTCGCGCACCGGTGTGCCCTTGGTCCGCACGAACTCGAGCAGCTCCCCGAACGCATCGTGGAAGTGCTGCTCGTCCTGGCCCTCGCACGCCGCCACCGCATGGTTGTCGAGATCGTTGAGGGCCGGAATATCGCCCTCGCCGACGTCGTACTGACCTTCGGTGGCGATCCGGACGATCACGGGGCTTGCCCCTGGGACGGCCCGGCCTGATCGGCCTCCGCCGGCGCGCCGGCCGGCGCGCCGCCGGCGCCGAGTTCGCCCGCCGAGCGGGGTGAACCGGCTCCGAGCTCGGCCTTCATCTTGGCCAGCTCGGAGTCGACCTCGCTGGTGCTCGACAGCTGCCGGAGCTGGCGGTCGATGTCGTCCTCGCCGCCGCCGAGCTGCGTCAGGTCCTCGAACGTGCCGGCCGCCTCGAGCTCCTGCACGGCATCGGCACGGGCCCTCATGTTCTCGGTCTTATCGAGCGCTCGCTGCATCGCCAGGCCGACATCCGCCATCTCCTCGCCCACCCCGGTCGCGGCCTCGGAGATCTTGACCTGGGCCTCGGCGGCCGAGTACTGAGCCTTGATGACCTCCTTGCGCGAGCGGAACTGCTCGATCTTCGCGCGCAGCTTCTGCTCGGAGGCGGTCATCTGCTCCTGCTGCTGCTCGAGCTGCGCGACCTGCGAGTCGAGCGACTGGAGCTCAGTCTGGGCGACGTTCTTGCGCTCTAGCGCGGTGCGGGCGAGCTCCTCGTTGCCGGCGGCCAGCGCCTGGCGGGCCTGCGTGTCGAGCTTCACAACCTGGTCGCGGAGCTTCTGCTCCTGAAGCTGCAGGCGCTTCTTCGAGGTGACGACGTCGGCGATGCCCTTCTTGACGTTCTGGAGCAGCTCGATCTGCTTCTGGTAGCTGTACTCGAGAGTCTCCGAAGGATCCTCCGCGCGGTCTAAGAGCTTTGAGATCTTCGCTTTGATGACGGTCGACATGCGCCCGGAAAGGCCCGGCATCGCATCCTCCTTGGCATATTTCTGGACGAGCCCCTCAAGCGTAGCGGGGAGGCAGCCGCGAGCGCACGTTCCGCCGACCGGCGAGGGCCGGTTAAAGCCCTGCTGGATGCCGGGACATGAACCCAGCCGTGCTCGTCATCAGCGGCCGCCAGCGCGGACCGGTGCCCGACGGCGGGTGGGGGTCGTCCTCGGCCGAGGTGTCGAACCGGATGCCAGCGATCTGGATGAACGCGTGCGCGGGGTTGGTGTAGACCGTCATCCATTGACCGAGGCCGCGGTGGCCCCAGGCCTCGAACTCGCTCGAGTCCATCGAGACCTTGAGCAGACCCGCCGCGTGCAGCACGTACGACACCGAGCCCGAGCAGTCGTAGGCGACATCGTTCCACCGGCCGTGGCCGCCACCCACCGCGTAGGGCTTGAGCCGGATCCGGTCGCCGGCCCAGATCGCTTCCTGCACCTGGAGCGGGGCGTTCGCGGGCGCGTACGCGAGCCCGTTGATGATTTTGGCGGTGTCACCGGGAACGGTCGGCCTCGGGAATGGAAGCGGCGGCGCGGCGCCGAGGCCGGCCCCGCCGGACGTCGCCGACGCGCCCCCCGAAGAGGATGTCGTTCCGCTCGTTCCGTTCGAAGCTCCCGTTCCGCTCGACGCGCCGGCGCTCGAAGCCCCGCCGGCCGCCGACGCCCCGCCGCCACCGGTCGCGCCTGCGGCTGCGCCGGCCGTCGCAGCGCCGGCCAGCGCCAGCGCAGCCAAGGTCGGAAGTATCAGGCGTGGTACCCGCAAAGCTCTCTTTCGTAGGCCTGCGGGGTTAGCTGACGGGCTGGCGCTAAAAGAGCCTGCGCCTCCCGCGGTTCACCGCGGGACTCGCCCCAAGGAACTGGGTCCCCCGCTCCGCGGATTTCGTGGCCCGCGGATTCGGCGTCGCGGCAATATACCCATTGACGGGACACGAGGAACCTCCGCTATGGGGTACGCCCCTGGGTACGCCCCTCCTTTTCCGCAAATTACGACTAGCTGCCGCGCACGTCGGAGTGCCGCGATCGAGGTGACGCCCGCTAACGTCCGGGCGGATGCGATGGACTGCGTGGATCGCCGCGATCGCCGCGTGCCTGACGATCGCCGGCTGCGGCGGCAGCGCCACCCGGCTGATCGTGAAGACCACGACCACCGGCCACAGCGCGGCATCGCCGGCCGCCGGGATCGGCTTCCCGGTGCTCGCCACCAAGAACACCACTCGCGTGTCCGGCGTGGACCCGATCTCCGACGCGGCCGGCGTGGCGCTCGCGGTATTCCCGTCGGTCGCCGCCGGCACCCACCCGACCGCGGTGACGATCGCGCCTACCGACGATTGGGAGGCAGCCCTCGCGGCATCGGTGCTGATGGCGCCCCCGATCCGCGCTCCGGTCCTGCTGTCCGGCAGCGGAGCGCTCCCGCCGGCGACCTCCAACGCGCTCAACCTGCTCGCGCCGACCGGCGCCGGTCAGGCCGCCGGCGCGCAGGTGATCCGGGTCGGCGACGTCCCCGTGGTCAAGGGCCTGCGCGGCGCCGCGATCTCCGGGACCAATCCGTATGCACTCGCCGCCGCGATCGACAAGTTCGCGAGCGCCGCCGCCGGCAAGCCGAGTCCGGACGTCGTGATCGCCTCTTCTGACGACCCCGCATACGCGATGCCCGCGGCCGGGTGGGCCGCCGAGAGCGGCGATCCGATCCTGTTCGTGTCCTCCTCGGCGATTCCGGCCGCGACCCAGCAAGCGCTCCAGTCCGACCAGATGCCCCACATCTACGTGCTGGGCCCGCCGAGCGTGATCCCCGACACGATCCTGACCCAGCTCCAGAAGTACGGGACCGTTGCCCGCGTGGGAGCGCAGGACCCGGCGGCGAACTCCGTGGCGTTCGCCGTGTACCGCGATCCGCCGTGCCCCGTCGACCAGCCCTGCGCCCACGTCCCGGGCAGCTTCGGCTGGGCGATGCGCAGTCCGGGCCATGGCTACACGCTGCTGAACGGCACCCGCCCGCTCGATGCCGCCGCGTCGGCCGCGCTGTCATCCAGTGGCAGCTACGGCCCGCAACTGCTCGTCGACACCGCGAACACGCTCCCGCAGTCGGTCCTGAACTTCTTCCTGGACTACGCGACCCCCGGCTACACCGCCGAGGGCCCGACAGCCGCGGTCTACAACCACGGGTGGGTGATCGGCGATCCGAGCACGATCTCTGTGGCAGTCCAGGCCGAGATGGATAGCCTTCTGGAAGTGGTGCCGCAGGAATCGCAGAAATGAGCCAAGCTGAGCATCCAGATCGGCTGCGCCCGGGGCGCGAGGTGACCGTCGAGGACGTCCGCCAGCTGATGGGCGCGTCGACTCCGCATTTCGCGCTCCAGCTGCGCGAGCGGATCCGAGCGCTGATCCGGGGTCTTCCGGCCAACCACCCCGCCCGGGTCGAGGGCGAGCGCGAGATCACCCGGCTCGACCGGATCGCGTTCGCCGGCGAGATCCGCGGACACCAGGCGGAGCCGGGCCTCACGCCGCTGCGCAGCGTGAACCCGTCCGAGGCGACCGCGGCCGACGTGACCGCGGGCGACACTGGCCACTGAGGGGCCCGTGAACGATTCAAGGTCTGTCTCGGTGATCGGTCTCGGGCGCGTGGGTCTGCCGCTGGCGCTGTGCTTCGCCGACCGGGGCTTGCGCGTGCTCGGCGTCGACCACGACCAGGCGGTCCTCGCGTCGATCCGCGCCGGCCGGATGCCGTTCACCGAGTCAGGGACCCAGGGGCTGCTCGAGCGCGTACTCGCGAGCGGACGATTCGAGCTCGCCGAACGCGCCGTCGACGCGGCCCGCGCCGACGACATCGTGATCACAATCGGGACCCCGTCGTTCTCGCACATCGAGAGCGACCTGCGCCAGGTGCGCGCCGCGCTCGACGACCTGCTCCCGATGCTGCGCCCCGGCCACGCCCTGATCCTGCGCTCGACGATCGCCCCCGGAACCACCGAGTTCGTCGCGGGCTACGTCGAGAAGCGGCGCGGGCTGCGCGTGGGCGAGGACGTGTTCGTGGCGCACGCGCCCGAGCGGATCGCCGCCGGACGGTTCGTGCAGGAGATCTCGACGCTTCCGTGCATCATCGGCGGCGTCGACGAGGTCTCGACCGAGCGTGCCGCGAGCACGTTCTCGGTGTTCGGCGCCCCGATCGTCAGGACCACCCCCGTCCAGGCCGAGCTCGCCAAGATCTGGACGAACATCCTTCGCTACACGACGTTCGCGCTGCCGAACCTGCTGATGATGGACTGCGAGCGGTACGGCGCCAACGTGTTCGACGTGATCGAACTGATCAACCGCGACTACCCCCGCGGCGGGATCGCACAGCCGGGCATGACCGCCGGCACATGCCTGCGTAAAGACTTCGCGTTCTCCGAGGAGCGTTCGGCCGCCCCGGGGATGCTGCTGGCCGTCTCGCGCGTGAACGAGTCGGTGCCGCTGTTCCTGGTCGAGGGCATCAAGCGCCGGCTCGGGAGCCTGGCCTCGCGCAAGGTCGCGGTGCTGGGGCTGACCTTCAAGCGCGACACCGACGACGAGCGCGACTCACTGTCTCCGAAGCTGATCAGGCTGCTCGAGCGCGAGCTCGCCGATGTCGCCGTGTGCGACCCCCACGCCCCGTCGCCGACCCAGCCGCTCGACCAGGCGGTTCAGGAGGCCGATGTGGTGATCGTGGCTACCAACCATTCGGCGTTCGAGGGCCCGGACGTGCTTGCCGAGATCGTCCGCGGCGCGTCCGGCGACTGCCTCCTGGTCGATCCGTGGAACGCGCTCGGGACCGGCCAGGTATTCGTGTACGGCGCCGAGACATCGGCGATGCGGCACGCGGCGGACGCGCTGCGCGTCTCGGGGAGAACACCATCGGGATGAGCCGCGTGCTCGTCACCGGCGGCGCCGGGACGATCGGCTCGGCCCTGGTCAGGCGCCTTCTCGCCGACAGCCAGTGGGAGGTGCGGGTGGCCGACCACCGCCGGCCGCCACTGTGGATGCGCGAGGGGTGCGAGATCCACACCACCGATCTGCGTGTGGCGGCGAAGGCGCAGGCCGCCGTCGAGGACTGCTCGCACGTGATCCACCTGGCCGCGATCGTCGGCGGGATCGCGAACTTCCACAAGCTCCCGTTCACGCTCACCGAGGTCAACAACGCGCTTACCGGCGCAGTCGTCCATGCCGCGGTCGACCTCGACGTCGAGCGCCTGGTGTACGTCTCCTCCTCGATGGTGTTCGAGCGCGCGACCGAGTTCCCGACGACCGAGGAGCACCTCGCCGATTGCCTGACGCCCCGCTCGGCCTACGGGTTCTCGAAGCTCGCCGGCGAGGTCTACACGCGCGCTGCTCACGACCAGCACGGCCTGTCCTACACGATCTGCCGCCCGTTCAATGCCTACGGCCCGGGCGAGCTCCCCCACGCCGACGAGCCGGGGATCGCGCATGCGGTGCCCGACCTGATCCACAAGGCGCTCACCGGACGGCGCCCGCTCGAGATCTTCGGCTCGGGCGAGCAGACGCGGACGATCACGCACGTCGACGACATCGCCGATGGGATCGTCACCGCGATGGCGTCGCCCGCCGGCGAGAACGAGGACTTCAACATCTCGGCCTCGCAGGAGCTGTCGGTCGCGGAGCTCGCGGCGCTGATCTGGGAGGCGTGCGGCAACGATCCGGCCGAGTTCGAGCTGCGGCACCTCCCGAGCTTCGAGGTCGACGTGCAGCGGCGCTGGCCGTCGGTGGAGAAGGCCCGGCGGCTGCTCGGCTGGGAGGCCCGGGTCGAGCTGCGCGACGGCCTCGCCCAGACCGTCGAGTGGTTGCGCGACCAGACCCCGAACGAAGCGCTCAGTCGCTGAAGCTGAACGTGCAGCCGCGCGTCTCGAGCTCGGCGAACATCAGGCCGGGGTCGATGCAGCGCTCCGGCGGATGGGCACCGGTCGCCGTCAGCGCGCCCCGTGCGAACAGTCGCACGCACGCCGCCGCGGGCGCCGCGGTCGACACCACGGACCCGCCGAGTCCGAAGTGTGGCCTGGTGATCGCGCGAGCGGTGACGATCTCGCCGTCGACGGCGCGCGTGGTCACGAGGTGGATCGACACCGTCTCATTCGACGGCGACGCGGCCTCGCGGGAGGCGGCCGCGACCTCCTCGGGCGACGCCTGCGCCAGCTCCGCGAGGCGGGCCAGCAGCGCCGGCGCCAGCGATAGCCGGAAGCTCGCGCTCTGACACCCGAAGCTCTGGCCGAACGTGGCCAGCTCGGAGTGAAGCGTGTAAATGGTCTCGGCGCGGCCGATCGGCTCGCCGTAGTCGACGGCGCCTCCGGGACTGAGCGCGTCGATCTCGACGGCGTGCCCGTCCTTGAGGACCACCGGCGCGAGCGTCAGCTCGTCGATCAGCGTCTGGATCGCGTACGGAGGGCGAAGCCGGCCGTCGGCGGGCGCCGCTGGATCGCGGCCGGCGGCGAAGATGTCGATTGAGTCGATCCCCTCGGCAGCCTCGCCCAGTCGTCGCACGGCCTCCGCGGCCATGAGGTTCGTCTTGCCAGGGCTCGACCCGATCCCGAGCACAGCCAGCCTCTCTGACCGCTCGAACGCCGAGTGGAGGTCGAGCTGCTCGCCCGTGACGCGATACAGGCCACCCAGGTCGAGGTAGTGGCAGCCCGCCCGCAGGCACGCCCGCATCGCGTCGAGATTGATCCGGTAAGAGGCGGTGTTCAGCAGCACGTCGACGGCGGCGCCCGAGAGGGCGCCGGCGAGCGCGTCGACGTCGCGCGCGTCGACCCGCGCGGCTGCGGCCTTACCGTGGCCGTGCTCGTCGGCGACCGCAGCGGCCTTGTCTGGATCGAGGTCGAGCAGGATCATGCTCTCGACCTCGTCCGAGACACCCAGGTCGTGGACGATCGCAGGGGCGATCGTTCCCGCTGCGCCGAGGACGGCGACCGACACCTGAGCTTCAGCCATCGCGTCGCACCGTACCGAGGCGGCCTTTGGACGTTTTGTCCAAAGGAGCCATACTTTGTGATCCACCTGCGGCTTGCCACCCTGCGGTGGTCCGCATAGGTTTCGCATCACTTTGGAGAGTTCAACAATCACTTCCGCGTCCGACGGCCTGGACACCAGCGCTCCCGGCGCCAAGGGCCTGAAGCCCGACGCGCTCGGCTACATCTCGAACCTCGTCATTGCGATCGCCTCGACCGCCCCCGCGTATAGCCTCGCGGCGACGCTCGGCTTCATCGTCGCGGTCACAGGCATCGGCGTTCATGCGCCGGCCGTGCTGATCGTGGCGTTCATCCCGATCCTGTTCGTGTCGGTCGGGTATCGCTTCCTGAACCTCGCCGATCCGGACGCCGGGACGACGTTCGCATGGACGACGCGCGCGTTCGGGCCACAGATCGGATGGATCAACGGCTGGGCGATCTTCCTGGCCGACATCATCGTGATGGCGTCGCTGGCCGCGATTGCGAGTAACTACACCTTCCTGTTGTTCGACTCGCACGCTCACCCGTCGAACTTCGTCCTGATCGTCGGTGCGGTGCTCTGGATCGCGGTGATGACCTGGATCTGCTACCGGGGGATCGAGCTTTCGGCTCGCATACAGACGGCGCTTCTGGGCATCGAACTGTTCACGCTCTTTCTGTTCGCGGTCGTTGCGCTGATCAAGGTCTACGCCAACCATCCGGTCGACTCGATCCACGTCACCGCCTCGTGGTTCAACCCCTTCGACCTCAGCTGGGGACCGCTGGTCGACGGTTTGCTGCTCGGCATCTTCATCTACTGGGGCTGGGACTCGGGCGTCGCGGTCAACGAGGAGTCCCGCGACCGCCATCGCGGCCCGGGCAAGGCCGCGGTCGTCTCGACGCTGATCCTGCTGCTGATCTACGTGGTCGTCGCCGCCGCCGCGCAGGCGTATCACGGCACGCACTTCCTCGCCGGCAATTCGAGCGACGTCCTGAACGCCCTCGGCACGGGCGTGTTCGGATCGCCACTCGACAAGCTGCTGATCATCACGGTCCTGACCTCCGCCTCGGCGTCGACGCAGACGACGATCCTGCCGACTGCGCGCACGACGCTGTCGATGGCGAAATGGGACTCGATCCCGAAGTCATTCGGCACGATCCACCCGCGCTTCCTCACTCCGACGTTCTCCACGGTGCTGATGGGCGCACTGTCGATCGTGTGGACGGTGGCGCTGCTCGCATTCAACCCCAACCAGGACGTGCTCGGCGACACGATCTCGGCGCTCGGTTTCGCGGTCTGCTTCTACTACGGCTTCACGGGACTGGCGTGCGCGGTGTACTTCCGCCGCGACCTGTTCAAGAGCGCGCGGAACTTCTTCCTCGCCGGCCTGATCCCTGTCCTCGGTGGGATCATGATGGGCTACGTCGCGATCAAGGCGTACAGCTACTACAACACGGCGGGGAACAACTACTCGAAGCCATTCATCGGCATCCAGACGCCGATCTTCGTCGGCATCGGCGGCCTGATCTTCGGCGTCATCCTGATGTTCGCCTCGTGGCCGTTCTTCCCGCAGTTCTTCCGGCGACCATGGTTCCAGGCCGCCGACCCGGCGGTTCTCGTGGCAGACGCCGAGCACGGCAAAGTCGTACTGGCTCCGGGCGAGCCGCCCGAACCGGACTTCCGCTAGGGGTTACACACACGTGTAACTCGGCGCTGACGGACAGCGCCGGATCTCGCGTACACCACCCGCTGGTGCGCGTTCCGACCGCCGAATGTTGGGTCTGGTCTCGTCGACGCTCGCTTGTGTGAATTCTCTCATGCGGGCGCGTCAAATCCGGTGGTAGGTTGCCAGCGGCTCGCGTCAGAGCAGAAACCACTCGCAGATGGGAGGACCTGTCATGGCTTCGTGGCACGCGTTGTGTGGTCTGTCGCGGAGGATTTGGGGGGTGGCGGCGGCGCTCGTTGTCGTTGTCGCATTGGCCTCCGTGTTCGCCGGCGCGGCATCCGCGAGCGCAGGCGTGGCGCCGAACGCCACCAACGAACTCGACTGCAACGGCTGGAGCAGTGGATATCAGGCCGTCAAGCCCGATCTGGGCGGCCTGTGCACCGATCCGATCGCGATCAAGAACGGCAAGGCCACCCGGTTCATCGACAACGGCTGGTACGTCGGGCACGACGAGCCGAGCATCAAGTTCATCTCGAACAAGCCCGGCTCCGGCAACCAGATGACGTACTTCATGCAGCTCCCGATCGATCCGCGCGCGACGCCTACGGCGTCGGGGAGCGTCACCAACTACGGCGAGTTGAGCGTAGCGCCGTGGTTCGGGCTGCCGATCTGCGACCCGAACTCCTATCCGCAGAACGCGTGCAAGCCCGACAGCGACAAGAACTCGGGATTGATCAGCGACCCGAACGCAGCCGGTTCCGCCTTCCTTGAGCTACAGCTGTACCCACCCGGCTTCACCCCGTTCATCGACAGCGAGAGCTGCAGTCAGACGAAGTGGTGCTCGGCGCTGACCATCGACAGCCTGGAGTGCACGTTCAACTTCGCGACCTGCAACCCGGCCTGCGAAGAGCCCGTCAACTTTGCCTATCTCCAGAACGACGGCGTCCCGGCCGGACCGCCGAGCGCGCAGCTCACCGATGTCAGTACGTATTTGCCCAACCAGCATACGCTGGAGATGAACGGCGGAGACGTGCTCGAGATCTCGTTGCTCGACCCACCGCAGGGGTTGACCGCGGTCATTAAGGATCTGACCACGGGAAAGACCGGCTACATAGTCGCGAGCGCGAGGAACGGTTTCATGAACACCAACATCGCCGATTGTTCGGGCAATGCGTTCACCTTCCACGCCGAGTACAACACCGCCAAGCAGCAGAACCAGGTGCCGTGGGCGGCGCTGGAGGGCGGCGTGCTGATGGAGCAGGAGATCGGTCATGCCGAGAGCTGCAACTCCGTGACCAACCAGGACCCGTTCTCTACGTCATACCCGGACGGCTCGACCTACTCCGATTCGCAGGTCTTCGACACGTGCGTTGGCGGCCTTGAAGGTCCGGGAGCGACCGGGGAGGGACCGTGCTCGAGCGCGGGATGCCAGAACGCAACTACGCAGGGACCGACGGGGCCCATGGCCTGTCCCACCAACGATCCGGCCAGCGGCGCGCTGTGCGAGTTCGCAGACGGCTTCTGCTTCCCAAAGGGAAATCGGACCGTGATGATCAACGGAAGCACTACCACCGAGAGCTCACCATTGAACTTCTGTTTCGCCGATCGATTCCAGAACGGCGATCTAGACTTCGATGGGACCGACTACCAGTCGTTTACCTGGCCCGACGGGACGGCGAACCACCCGACTCCGGCCAGCTACATAGGCCCGTTCACCACCGGCGGGAAACCGTACCCGACGATCCAGTTCGAGTCCGACATCGGCGGATCGTCGAACCTGTGCGATGTCGGCACCGGTGCGGGCTGCGCCGTCCCGCCGATCAGTGCGGCCTTCTATCCGTTCTGGACCCTCGCCAACTCCGGTGGGCGGTCGTGGTCGGGGCCGGCGCCGTCCGGTGTCTGTGTCTGGAACTTCGGCAAAGCGATCCGGGGTGTCACCAGTCAGGACTTCGGGGGCGACGCCCAATACGGAGCGCCGAACGTGGCCCGGTATGGCGGGACGATCATCAGCCAGCCGATGAAGAACCCCGAGTTCAACGGGAGCTGCAGCAAGCAGAAATACTGATCCGCGTGACCTGGCCGGCGTGGAACTACACGCCGGCCAGGTTCGCGACCCGGTCGCGGTGCCAGCGCGAGTCCCCGAACGCGTGCGCGTTGGCGTGCGCGCGCTTGAGGAAGAAGTGGAGGTCGTGCTCGTAGGTGAAGCCGATCCCGCCGTGGACCTGGAGCGCCGACGCAGTCACGCGGAAGCCCGCGTCGCCGGCGTACGCCTTTGCCATCGACGCCGCGCGCGGCCCGGCCTCGGGCTCGTTGTCGAGCGCCCAGCCGGCCCAGTAGGACAGCGACCGTGCGCCCTCGACCTCGAGCAGCATCTGCGCGCACCGGTGCGAGACCGCCTGGTAGGAGCCGATCGGCCGGTCGAACTGGGTCCGATCCTTCGCGTACGCGACCGCCATCTCCATCGCCCGCTGAGCGGCGCCGACGTTCTCGGCGGCGAGCAGGGTCACGATCGTCGCGTACACGCCCGCGATCCGGTCCGGGGCGTGCTCCAGCGGCTCGGCGGCGGCGCCGTCGAGCGTGACCCGGAACAACTTGCGCGTCGGGTCGATGCCGAGTTCCGCGACGAGCGTGATCCCCGGATCCGACACATCGTGCAGGAAATGGCGCCCATCCGCGCCCGACACGATCACGAAGTCGGCCGACGCGGCGTCCGGCACCGCGATCTTCACGCAGGAAAGCGTCCCGTCCGCGGCCGGCTCCACCTCGGAGTGATCGGGCGCCCACCCCGCGTGCTCGTCCCACACTGCCAGCGTGCCGCGCGCCTCGCCGGCGGCCAGCGGCTCTAGCCAGCGCTCGCGCTGCTCATCGGTGCCGGCGGCGGCGATCATCAGCGCCGCGCACGTGCTCGAGAACCACGGGCTCGGCGCGAGCGCGTAGCCCATCTCCTCGGCGATCACCACCAGCTCGACGACGCCGAGCCCGAGCCCGCCGCTGTCCTCGGGGACTATCACCCCGGGCCAGCCGAGCTCGACGAGCTCCTGCCACTGCTCGTCGGTGAACCCGCGGTCGTCCTCGGCGAGCTTGCGGACGGTCGCCAGCGGATACCGGGCGGCCAGGAAATCGCGGGCCGTGCGCTTGATCGCCTGCTGGTCGTCTGAAAATCCGAAGTTCATCTGATCACCTCAGCGCATCCGCGGGAGTCCCAGCACCCGCTCGGCGACGATGTTCTTGAGGATCTCGGTCGTCCCGCCCTCGATCGAGTTGGCGCGGGACCGCAGGAACCGATAGGTCCAGTCGTCGTCGGCCAGCATCGCCCGCGGCCCGGCGATCTCCATCGCTACCTCGGTCAGCGACTGGTTGACCTCCGACCAGTGCCACTTGCCGAGCGAGCCCTCGGGGCCGGGAACGCCCGATCGCATGATCGCGGTGAGGCCGCGGTAGGCGTTCAGGCGAAGCACCTCGGCTTCGATCAGCAGCTGGGCCAGGTGCTGCCTGACCACCGGATCCTCGGTCGCGACCTGCCCGTTCTCGCCGCGCGTGTCGCGCGCTGACTCGATCAACTCACCGAGCGCGATCTGCACGCTCACCTGGAGCCCGAACGCCAGCGTCGCGCGCTCGTGCATGAGCGTGGTGATCGCCACCGCCCACCCCTCGCCCTCGGCGCCGACGATGTTCGAATGCGGGATCCGCGCCTCCTCGATGAACAGCTCGTTGAACTCCGACTCGCCGGTGATCTGTCGCAGCGGCCGGACCTGCACCGCGTCCTGCTGCATGTCCATCAGGAAGTACGTCAGCCCTTTGTGCTTGGGCGCCTCGGGGTCGGTCCGGGCCACCAACATGCACCACTTCGCGTGGTGGGCGAACGTCGTCCACACCTTCTGTCCGGTCACCACCCACTCGTCGCCATGGCGCGTCGCGCGGGTCTTCAGCGAGGCGAGGTCCGAGCCGGCGCCCGGCTCGGAGAACCCCTGGCACCAGATCTCGTCGCCGGACAGGATCGCCGGCAGGAAGCGCTTTCGCTGCTCCTCGGTCCCGTGTGCGATCACCGTCGGGCCGCCCATCGCGAGCCCGAGCACGTTGGCCACCGACGGCGTCCGCGCACGCACGACCTCCTCGTTGAAGATCGCCTGCTCGACGAGCGTGGCGCCGCGACCGCCGTACTCCTTCGGCCACGAAACGCCGGCCCAGCCAGAATCGTGCAGCTTGCGCTGCCAGGCAAGGCGGAACTCGAACGCGGCCTCGTCGCCGGCCGGCTCGCGCCCGGGGTGGTTGGCCGCGAGCCATTCCCGTAACTCGTCGCGGAACGCCTTCTCGGCGGGTGACAGTGTCAGATCCATAGCCGGGGATCGTATCCGTGTGGGGTGGCCGGTAGCCTCGCTTGAACGATGACGCCGCCCGACTCGGCACTCGCCACTGACGCGATCCTCGAGAGCGAGCTTCCCGGCCCGTACCCGGTCGGGACGTACGCCGCTCAGCTCAAGCGAAGGCTGCTCGAGTTCGCGCGGGTCCAACTCGCCGGCGAGGTGTGGGGCTTCCGTTCCAGCCGGGTGCGCGTGTACTTCGAGCTCCGAGACGCCCGCGGGGCGTTGCCGTGCTCGATGTGGGCGTCCGATTTCGAGGCTCTCGGCCTCGAGCTGATCGACGGCATGCGGGTCGTGATCGGCGGCGGGTGTGACTACTACCCTGGCAGCGCCTCGTCGTCCCCCTCGTTCTCGTTCGCGGTGTCCGAGCTGCGGATCGCCGGCGAGGGCGACCTGCTCGTCCAGCTCGAGCGCCTGCGTCGCCGGCTCCACGCCGATGGGCTGTTCGAGCACCAGAAGCGCCTCGAGCGCCCGCTCCTGCCGCGGACGATCGGGGTCGTGACCGGCGAGCGGGGCAAGGCCCGCGACGACGTCCTGGCGGGGTTGCGCCGGCGCGGGTGGGCCGGGCGGCTCGTATGGGCCTTCGCCCCGGTCCAGGACCGCCACGCGGCGCCCCGGATCGCCGGCGCGCTGCGCGAGCTTGCCGCGATCCCGGAGGTCGAGGTCGTGATCGTCGCCCGCGGCGGCGGGTCGCTCGCCGATCTGTACGCGTTCTGCGACGAGGCGCTGTGCCGGACGGTCGCGCTGCTGCGAGTCCCGGTGATCTCTTCGGTCGGACACCACACCGACCGGACGCTGATCGACGACGTGGCCGCGGTCTGCTGCTCGACGCCGACCCACGCCGCCGAGGCCGCGGTCCCGATCGACTGCCACGCCGCCCGCGCCGAGCTCGCCGCCCGCGCCGGCAGGCTCCAGGTCCACGGCCGGCGCGCGATCGTCGAGCGGGCCCGGGTGCTCGAGCGCCTGTCCGCCGCGCCGGCACAGCACATCCTCCGCGAGCGCCGGCATCTGCACCAGCTGCTCCGAGAGCTGCGGGCGAGCGCCCGGCGCGCGGTTTCGGAGCGCCGCACCAAGGGGAGCCGCCATGTGCTCGAGCTCGAACGCGCGGCCGAGCGGGCGCGGGGGTCGGACCGGTCCGCGCGCGGACGCGAGCTGCAGCGGCTGGCGATGGCTTTGGCGGCGCACGATCCAGAGCGGACGCTCGCGCGCGGGTATGCGCTCGTCGAGGACCGCGCCGGCGAGCCGGTGACCTCGGCCGCCACGGCCCGCTCCGCCCGCCACATCCGCGTCCGCTTCCACGACGACGCCGTCGAAGCCGAGACGCGATGAGCACCGGGGAGCGCACGTACGAGACCGCGGTGGCGCGGACCGAGGAGATCATCCGCCGGCTCGACTCCGGCCAGGCCGGGCTGCGCGAGACGCTGGCGCTCGTCAAGGAGGGGCGCGACCTCGTCGAGTACTGCGCCGGCGAGCTCGACGCGGTCGGCAAGGGACTCGAGGAGCTGAAGCTCGACGACCTGGTGGCGCGGCTCGAGGGCGCCCAGGGAGCGAAGGCCGACCGGTGAGCACGTTCGACCTCCTCGCCGACCTGCCGCTCGAGGTCGACGGCTACGCGCTCGAGGGCTTGCAGGCGACCGTATCGAGCGGGTTCGAGCGCCTCAGCACGGTCGTGCATCTGACCGGCCGCGGGCTCGAGGGCGTCGGGGAGGACGTCGTCTACGACGCCGAGGACCACGTCGCGCTCCAGGAGGCCGGCCCGGTCCACGCCCGCGCGCTGTCGGGAAGCTTCACCCTGGCCGAGTTCTGCGAGCTCGTCGACTCGCTCGACCTGTTCCCGGTGGCGCCGAAGCGGGAAGTCTCGCGGCTGTACCGGCGCTGGACGTTCCACAGCGCGGCACTCGACCTCGCGCTCGCGCAGGCCGGCCAACCGCTCTGGCAGCGCCTCGGTCGCGAGCCGAAGCCGCTGACGTTCGTGGTCTCGCTTCGCCTCGGCGAGCCGCCAACGCTCGACCCGATCGAGCGCCGGCTGGCCAAGTACCCGACGCTGCGGTTCAAGCTCGACCCGACGACCTCCTGGACCCCCGAGGTGATCGCCGCACTGGTGGAGACCGGGGCCGTCGACTCGGTCGATTTCAAGAGCCTCTACAGCGGCACGATCGTCGACCAGCCGCCCGACCCGGTGCTGTACCAGCGCGTGGTCGACGCGTTCCCCAACGCCTGGATCGAGGATCCGGACGTCGTCACGTCCGAGACCGCGGCGGTCCTGGCGGGCGAGCACGACCGGATCACGTGGGACGCGCCGATTCACTCGATCGATGACATCGAAGCGCTGCCGTTCGGACCGCGGATGGTCAACCTCAAGCCGTCGCGGATCGGCGGGCTGGCGAAGCTGTGCGCGACCTACGACTACTGCGCCGAGCGCGGCATCCAGGCCTACAGCGGGGGCCAGTTTGAGCTGGGTCCGGGGCGGGGACAGGCGCAGTATCTGGCTTCGCTGTTCCACCCCGACACCCCGAACGACCTCGCTCCCGTTCCGTTCAACGAGAACGACCCGCCGGCGGGGCTGCCGGTGAGCCCGCTGCCCCCGTCGCCGGCGCCGGTCGGCTTCCGCTGGGAGCCGTCGAGCGCACCGCGTCCGAGCTCGGCCGGCTCGACATCCTGATCCGGCCGACCGCGCAGGACAACTGGCGCAGTTCGCGGGCGCCGGCCGCTAGTGGACGGGTCCCCTAGTCTGTGGTCGTCGACAGCTCGGTGCTCGTCACCTCGAGCACTCCTTCGACGCCGTCGAGCGCCACCGTGAGCGGGTCGACTGCCGGCTGGCCCCGGACGTCGATCATGACCGCCACCGCCGCCCGGTCGTGGACCTCGTGGACCAGCTGCTCGGTCCTGACCCCGCACGATCGAGAAACCCAGACCGGTCGATTCGGCCAGCAGGTCTCGAAGGATGCCGCGTCCGTCCTCGTACACGACCCGGACCCCGTACTCCAGGTAGCGCGAGCGCGGCAGCGCCGCGGCGAGCCGCGGATAGATGAAGACGACCACGAAGTGAGCGGCGGTCACGAGTAGCGCGAGCAGCGGCAGGCCGGCGCCGCAGGCCATCCCGATCGCCGCCGTGATCCACACGATCGCGGCCGTGGTGAGACCCCGGACCGCATCGCCCCGCACGAAGATCAGACCGCCGCCGATGAACCCGATCCCGGTCACGATCTGCGCCGCCACCCGGGAGGGATCCAGCACCACGCGCGGCCCGAGCACGTCACTGAAGCCGTACTTGCTGACGATCACGAACAGCGCCGCGCCGAGCCCCACCAGCGTGTGGGTCCGCAGCCCGGCTGACTTCTGGCGCCACTCGCGCTCCAGCCCGATCAACGAGGACAGAACAAAGGCCAGCCCCAGCTTGCCGAGCTGCTTGAGTCCCTGCCCGGACGGCACGGCGATGGCTGCGACGTGCGAGGCCACGCCGGCGTGTTCGGCACGGACGTCCTCGTCCCTGCCGGCGCGCGCGGCGTGCCTCTGCCGGCGGGCCGCAAGGCGCCGCCGCCGGGGGCCGCGAAGCGCCCTTCTGCCGGGGGCGCGAACGCGCGCCCCCGGACAGACGCGGTTAGACCCGCTGGATCAGCGTTCCCGTTCCGAGCCCGCCGCCGCAGCACATCGTCACGAGCCCGACCTCCTTGTCGGAGCGCTCAAGCTCGTGCAGGAGCGTCGTCAGCAGGCGCGCCCCGGTCGACCCGAGCGGATGCCCGAGCGCCATCGCGCCACCATTGACATTCACGCGATCCATATCGGGCTCGAGCTCGCGGCGCCAGGCCGCCACGACCGGCGCAAACGCCTCGTTGATCTCGACCAGATCGATGTCGTCCATCGTCATGCCGTTGCGCTCGAGCAGCTTGCGGGTGGCCGGGATCGGGCCGGTGAGCATGATCACCGGATCAACTCCCACCGTGGTCTGGTCGACGATCCGGGCGCGGGGCTTCAGCCCGAGCGCGTCGGCCTTCTCGCGCGCCATCAGCAGCACCGCGGCGGCGCCGTCGGAGATTTGCGAGCTGTTGCCGGCGGTGACCTTGCCGCCCTCTTTGAACGCCGGCTTGAGCTGTGAGAGCGCCTCGATCGTGGTGTCCGGCCGGATCCCCTGGTCCGAGACATAAGTCGAGCCGTTGACCTTGAACGGGATCGTCTCCCGCTCAAACCGCCCTTCCTCGGTGGCGCGGGCCGCGCGCTGGTGCGAGCGCAGCGCGAGCTCGTCGAGCTCTGAGCGCGGGATCTCCCACTGGTCGGCGATCATCTCGGCGGACAGACCCTGGGGAATCAGGTTGTAGCGCTCCAACAGCGCCGGCGGCCACGGCGAGCCCACCTCGTCGACCCAGTTGAACCCGATCCCCATCGGCACGTGCCCCATGTGCTCGACGCCGGATCCGATGGCCGCGTCGTGAACGCCGGCGGCGATCAGCGCGGCCGCGAAGTTGACCGCCTGCTGGGCCGATCCGCACTGGCGGTCCACGGTGGTCGCCGGGGTCTCGATCGGCAGACCGGCCTGGAGCCATGCGTTCCGGGCCACGTTGAACATCTGCTCGCCGTACTGCTGAACGCACCCGGCCACCACATCCTCAACTTCGCTCGCAGGGATGCCCGCGCGCTCGATCACGTCGCTGTAGCAACGGCCGAGCAGTTCGTTCGGGTGAGTGTCCTTGTAGTAGCCCTTCTCCTTGTGTCCCCGCCCGATCGGGGTTCGAACTGCTTCGACGATCACTACCTCGCGACCAGCTTGCGGCATTCCGCGCTCCTTGTCCTGGATTCAGATGCCGCCGATCTCAGCGGCGCCTTCAGAAGAGTCGTTCCGTACTGTACTGAGGCGTTCGCGGTCCACCGGACTATGCGCCAACCGAACCTGAGGAGCTGAGACTTTGCGGGAACGACTCGGTATCGCCGGCTCGGGGGTGATCGCCTGCGGTCTGGCGGTCGCTGCCGCAGAGATTGAGGAGGTACTGCTGTGGGCGCGCTCGGACGACTCGGCCGAGCGGGCCCGAAACCGCATCGCGAAGACGTGCTCGAAGCTCGAGGGCTTCGACCCCGAGCGGGTACGAATCGTTACCGATCTCGACGAGCTTGCCGCCGCCACCTTCCTGGTCGAGGCGGTCGTCGAGCACCACGGGAGCAAGACCGCCGTGCTATCCGACCTCGGAGACTTGGCGCGTCACGCCGCGGCGGGAGCGGTGCTCGCCACCACGACCTCGTCGCTGTCGATCGCCGAGCTGGCGCAGGCGAGCGGCCACCCCGAGTCGTTCGTGGGCTTTCACCCGTTCAACCCGGTCCCGCGGATGCAGCTGGTCGAGCTCGCCTTCCCGCCGCAGGCCACGCCCGAGACCCGCGAGCGGGCAAGGAACCTGTGCGAGGCGCTCGGCAAGACTCCGGTCGAGGTCCCGGACATACCGGGGTTCGTCGTCAACCGGCTGTTGTTTCCGTACCTGTTCAGCGCGGTCGAAATGCTGTCCGAGGCCGGGGTCACGCCGGAGGACGTCGACAACTGCATGACGCTCGGCGCCGGCATGCCCATGGGTCCGATCGCGCTGCTCGACTACATCGGGCTCGACGTGTCGCAGGCGATCGGCGAATCGATCGGCGCCCGGGTGCCCAAGCGGCTCCTCGAGCTGGTCAAGGAGGGCGCGCTCGGCCGCAAATCGGGCGCCGGCTTCTACAGCTACGACTGACGCGTCTGAGAGAAAGTATTTATCGATCATTCAGGTGCGAGGCGCAGACTCCATGACGCGACGTACCTCATAGCAGCACCTCCTCCCCAGAAGCACGAAGCCGGCCCGTCCCCAGCGGGCCGGCTTCTTTTTTGCCGGACGGCGACTTTTGCAGGGACTTTCCGCCGCCCGCGCTAGAACGGGGGGGCGAAGCCGGCCCAAGCTAAGGGCCGGCTTCCATCTCTCCTCTCAACCACCGGAAGCTTCTGTGCGCTAGCTCGCGACTCTCCGGCCGTTGCCTTGACGCGGGAAATGTAACGAATGCCGCGAGCGCGTGGGTCCGATGTCCCACCCGTTTGCAGTAGCAGTTACGCGGCGGCCCGGCGCTGCCTGATCCGGACCGCCTCGATCCGGTTCTGGCGGACCGACTCGACCCGGATCGAGAATCCGTTGGCGGCGATCGTGTCCCCGCGCTTGGGGAGCCGGCCGAGCTCGGCGAACACGAACCCGCCAACCGAGTTGTAGGCGTCGGTGTCGACCGGAAGCTCGAGGCCGTAGTCCTCGAGGTCCGATACGGCTACGTGCCCCCGAACGAACCAGTCGCCGTTGGCCAGCCGGCGCACCGCACCGCCGGCCGGGTCCGTCTCGTCTGAGATCTCGCCCACGACCTCCTCGATGATGTCCTCGATCGTCACGATCCCGGCCGTCCGCCCGTATTCGTCGATGACGATCGCGAGCTCGGTCCGCTCGCGCTGGAGGTCGGCCAGGAGGTCGTCGAGCGGCTTGGTCTCGGGCACGATCGGCGCCGCCCGAACGAGCCCGTCGAAATGCGCCTGCATCCCGTCGTTCAGCATCTTCTTGACCAGCTGGTTCACGTGGACGATGCCCTTCACGCGGTCCTGGTTCTCGTCTTCGGTCACGACCAGGCGCGAGTGCCCGGTCTGGACGCAGCGCCGCAGCGCGGTCTCAACGGTCTCGGACAGGTCAACGGTCACGACCGCCGGAATCGGCGTCATCACCTGCCGGGCCTCCTGCTCGTGCAGGTGGAACACGCCCGTGAGCATCTTGCCCTCGCCCACGTCCAGCTGTCCGCCCGTGGTCGACTGCGCGATCAGACGCTTGAGGTCCTCCGGCGTGCCACCGTCCGACTCGGCGTCAGGATCGGTGCCTAGCATCCTCAGGATCGACTCGGAGGCCGAGTTCAGGACGATGATGAACGGGTGGAACAGGACCCGGAAGAACTGAATCGGCCGCGCGATCCGCCTCGCCAGGCCCTCGGCGTGCTGGATCGTGTACAGCTTCGGGACGATCTCCCCGACGACGCTCAAGGCGATCGTGATGAGCAGATAGGAGATCACGACCGAGATCGCGACCGCAGCGGTATGTCCGAGCGGACCCCCGAGGACGGGCTCGAGTAGGTGGGCGATCGCCGGCTCGCCGAGCGCACCGATCCCGATCGAAGCCATCGTGATCCCGACCTGGCACGCGGCGATGTAGTCGCCGATGTTGTCGATCTGCCGGACCGCCAGCCGGGCCCCTCGGGCTCCCTCCTCGGCGAGCGCCTCGAGCCGGGTCTTCCGGGAGCGCACGAGCGCGTACTCGGCGATCACGAAGAACGCGTTGACCAGGACGAGCAGCCCGGTCAGGATGATGAACAGCACCTTCACCGGTGCGCCGGCACCTGCCACGCCCGCGACCGGGCGACCCCACCAGCGGCCCGCGTGGGGCAAAGCTCCGTCCGCGCTGGGCAGCCCCTCGTCTGTGAGCTACTACTTCGGGATGGATCGTCGTCGTTCATGCAGCGACGAAGGAACGGTAGCAGCAGCACCAGCCCGCTTGACAGGGGCGGCCCTTCGCCGGCGCGGTCGGCCGCCGGCGAAGGGCTGCTGCGGAGCCGCGGCCCTGGCCCTAGCTGCAGACGGTGTGGCTCGGCGGGGTCGATGCCCTCGCCAGGACCTTCGCGTTGTTGATCAGGCGATCGGCCTGCCCGACGAGCAAGAAGGCGTCCCAGCTCGACACCGGCGCCTTGCCGCCCTCCGCCGCCTCCATCACCGGCTGCATCTGCCCCACCAGCGAGGTCCGCTGGTTCTCGCAGGCCTGGAGCTGTGAGGTCATGCCCGTGTAGGTGGTGTCGCCCGAGGAGTCGGTGCCGAGCGCGGTCGTGTCCGCGTCGAGCGTGCCCAGCCCGAACTCCCCGAACGGGGCGTCGAGCTGCTTGTACGCGGCGGCGAGATCCTCGTAGCCGCGCTCGTTCGCCCGGATCGTCCACCCGCCGGCAGCGCAATGACCGCACCAACGCCGGCGAGCAACAGCGCGGCCGTCCACACGCGCGCGACTCTCCGAACCGAACCTCGCATAGCCAACATCCGGCGCTCGTTCAGTAGGTCCTCGCCCGTTCTGACGCCGACAAACTAATGGCGCAGGTCAGTGCGGCGCGTGACTCGGTTGTTGGCGGATCGTTACCAGGTTGTGAACTGCCGCAACGCGCGCGAAATCCCTCCCCCGCCTCGCCTCGCTGCTAAAACACTGGCAATGCGCATCGTAAGCCTCGTGCCGTCCGCCACCGAGACGCTGTTCTCCCTCGGGCTCGGATCCGACGTGATCGCCGTCACCCACGAGTGCGACTATCCGGCCGCCGCCCGCGAGCTGCCGAAGATCACGCGTGACGTCCTCCCGGCCGGCCTCAGCGCCGGGCAGATCGACGCCGCGGTCAAGGAGCGGACGCTCGCCGGCCTATCGATCTACGAGCTCGACGCGGATTTGCTGCGCGACCTGCAGCCCGACCTGATCGTCACCCAGGAGCTGTGCTCGGTGTGCGCCGTTTCCTACGACGATGTCCGCGCCGTCGCGGACGAGATCGACACCCACCCTCACGTGATCTCGCTCGACCCCCGCACCGTCGGCGAGGTGCTGGGCGACGTCCGCACGCTCGCACAGGCCACCGATCGCAAGGACGCCGCGGTCGAGCTCATACGCGAGGCCTCCGCTCGGATCGACAAGGTCCGCCTCGCGGTCCGTGGTGCCCGACGGCCGCGGGTCGCCGCACTCGAATGGCTCGACCCACCGTTCGCGGCCGGTCACTGGACGCCGCAGCTGATCGACTACGCCGGCGGCGAGGACGCGCTCGGGTTCGCCGGCGAGAAGTCCGAAGAGCACAGCTGGGACGAGGTCGAGGCCTCCCAGCCCGACGTCGTGGTCGTGATGCCGTGCGGATATGACGCCGAGATCGCCCATCGGGAGGCGGAGATGCACCGCGATCAGCTGGCCGCGATCGGCGCCGGCGAGGTCGTGGCCGTAGACGCCGCCGCATACTTCTCGCGCCCGGGTCCGCGGATCATCGACGGGCTCGAGCTGCTCGCGCACATCATTCATCCCGAGCTGGTGCCCCAGGCGCCGGCGGAGGTGTTCACCGTCGACCTGTGAGCGCTGAGCGGCCGCTCAGAGCGTGAAGCCGATGCCGTTGGGCGTCAGTCCGGTCCCGCTGGCGACCGCCAGCGCGCCGATGACGCTCACGACCGCGATCACCGCGCAGCCGGCGAGCGCCGCCCACGCCATGCGGCGCCGCTCGGCCACCTCGACGATGAGCAAGCCGGTGATCAGGCCACCGATCAACCCGCCGATGTGGTCGCCGACCGAGATGCCGCGGACGCTGAGCGAGAACACCAGGTTGAACACGAGCACGATTCCGAGTCCGCTCTGCCAGATCGGGATGCCCCGGTTGCGGGCGACGATGATCAGCGCGCCGAAGATCCCGAAGATCGCCCCGGAGGCACCGACAGTCGGCGTGATCGGCTGGAACCACAGCGCGCCGAACGATCCCGCGAGCAGTGACACGAAGTACACCGCGAGGAAGTTGACCCGCCCGATCGCCGGTTCGAGCGCCGAGCCGACGAACCACAGCGAGACCATGTTGATGAGGATGTGAAAGACCCCGTCGTGCAGGAACCCACTGGTGACTAGGCGCCAGTATTCGTGCGTGCCCGTGTAGCCGGGGAAAGGGTTGTGGGCGGTGATGGCCGGACCGAACAGGGAGCCGTGGAACCACACCGACCCGCCGCCGCCACCGCCGAGCGGAGCGCCGGACGCGGTCTCGATCAGGAACGCCACCACGTTGATCGCGATCAGCGCCTGCGTCACCACCGGTGTGCCCTGAACCGACGGCATTCGCCTCACGTTCGTGCGCTCGCGCGAGCATTCCGGGCAGCGCATCCCGACGGGCGTCGGGGTCATGCAGTCTGGGCAGATAGAGCGTCCGCACGACGAGCACGAGACTCCTGTCTCACGGGAGGGGTGTCGGTAGCAAACGGCCATCGGAAGTCCACGCTATCAGCGGCCGATTACGGCCAGGAATCGCATTTGCGTCGACTTCCCCGCGAGCCGCGGGCTAGTGACGGTGCGGCAGGATCCGGCGTGCCTCTTCGCGAACGTCGTGCAGCGTCCGCTGGGTGAGGTCGAGCGCGTTGTTTGAGCGCTGCTTGCGCACTCGGTGCCGCGCTCGTACGCGCAGCACGACCAGCGCCGTGCCCGCGCTGACGCCCACGACCGCGGCGGCCGCCGGACGGACCCAGTTACGCGGGTCGCGCATCGCCCTGAGCTCCCAGGCGTCGAGTTCCTCCTGTGCCAGCTCGGTCAGGTTCACGAGCGTCAACTCGAGGCGTTGGACGAGGTCCGCCGGGGGGTCAACCGGGGACAACGCTTCCCGTAGGAGCGCCTCGAAGTCGGCGGCGCCCGAGCTCATTCCGATCCTCCTACCCGGTCGATCAGCGTGACACTCATTCGCGCGCTCCCCCGGAGTCGGCGGCCGGCTCTGCGACCATCCCCTCGAGCTGGCGGATCGCCCGGTGGAGCAGCACCTTCGTGGCGCCGTCGGTGCGCCCGAGGGCACGCGCGATCTCGCGATTGTCCATCCCGAGCGCGAACCGCATGATCAGCGCCTCGCGCCGATCGTCGGGGAGTTGCTGGACGCCATCGAGGATCGACTTCAGCTGCTCGCGCCCCTCGACGAGCGACTCGGTCGTGTGGGGCGCGGAGATCAAGTCCGCGTCCTCGATCCCGGACTCCGGCTTGCGGGAGCGGTCCCGGTAGAAGTTGGCCGCCAGGTTGTGGGCGATGCGGATGAGCCACGGCCGCAGCGGTCGACCGTTCGCCTCCCGCAGCGCGCGCTCGAAGTGGCGGTAGGCCTGCAGGAACGTCTGCTCGGTGAGGTCCTCGGCGTCGTGATGGTTGCCGACCCGGTAGTAGCTGTAGGAGTAGACGTCGCGCAGATGCGTGCGGTACAGCTCCGTGAACCGCGCATCAACCTCGGCTTTGCTCTTGGGTAACTCGCCGTCCACAACATCAGAGCCTAGCCTTCGTCACGCGGCGCGGATAGCGGCGCGGCGGGGCGGCTTGGTCGGCGGTCATCGTCGCCGTCCACTGCTCAGGCTCGATCCGGCCCTCGACCAGCGCGGCCAGGCTCTCGAGCGCCGGCGCCTCGAGGTGTGCCTCGCGGGCCACGTTCGCCAGTAGCGGGGCCGAGTCCACTGCCTCGACCGCCTGGCCGAGCGCGTTGCCGATCTCTGACGCCGGCACCCCCTGCGCGAGCAGCTCGCCGGCGCGACGGTTCCGGGAGTTCGACGACACGACACTCGCGACCAGGTCGCCCGCCCCGGCGAGGCCGGCGAACGTCTCCGGGCGGCCGCCGCGGGCGCGCGCGAGCGCGTCGACCTCGGCGAATACCTTGCCCGCCGCGGCGCCGGCGATGTTCGGGCCGGCGACCGACGCGACCGCCGCGGCCAGCACGGCGACATTCTTCGCGGTGGCGGCAAGCTCGACCCCGGTGACGTCGCTGCTCTTCGAGACGTCGAGGCCGGCTGGCCCGAGCATGTCCGCAAGGTTTCTTGCAAACCCACGGTCGACCGTCGCGACCACCACCGACGCGCCGTGCTCGAGCACCTCGGCTGCGTCGACCGGGCCGGCCAGCACGGCGACAGCGCGGGCGTGGCAGCGCTCGGCGACGAACGCCGACGGAAGCGTGCCCAGCGGCGGCACGAGGCCCTTGGACAGGACGAGCACGCCGGCGCTCTGCGGGATCCGCTCGCCCTGCGCGGCGAGGACGCTCGGAAGGGCCCGCGCCGGGACGGTGAGGCACACGAGATCCTGGTCGGCAAGATCGAGCTCGGCGGCGCGCACGACGCGGACCGACTCGGGCAGCTCGACGCCGGGCAGGTAAGCGTCGTTGGTGCGGGTGGCGGCGACCGCCGCAGCCTGCTCGCGGGTGCGACAGCCGAGCTCGACCTCGAGCCCGGCGCGCGCCAGCAGCACGGCGAGGCTCGTCCCCCACTCGCCGGCGCCGATGATCGCGGCGCGGCGGATCGGCGGCAGGCCGCCGAGCCACTCCCACTGAAGCATGACCATCGGCCAGATACGGTCGGTGACGGCGCCGGCAAGCCTCGGCGAGGCGCTGTCCATCCTGGGGAAATGCAGCGGACGGCCGGCGCGGAGCCTGACCTTGCGCGGGCGGATCCGCCAGCGCCTGCGGACGTCCTCGGTGCCGATGATCGCGATCGGGACCACCGGCGCGCCGGTCTCGAGCGCGAGCCGGCCGACGCCGCGTCTGGGCTTGCCGAGCGCGCCGGGCCGAGTCCGCGTGCCCTCGGGGAACATCAGCACGATCTCGCCCCGCCCGAGGATGATCTTCGCCGTCTCGATCATGTCGCGGTCGCCCGTGCCCCGGTCCACCGGGAAGGCGCCGAGCGCGTTCAGCAGCCAGCTCAGGACCCGGTTATACGTGAACAGCTCCTTCTTGGCCACGTAGTACACCGGGCGTCGCGTCATCGTCCCGATCACGAACGGGTCGAAGAAGCTCCGGTGGTTCGAGGCCAGGATCACCGGGCCCTCGTCGGGGATGTGCTCTCGCCCGATCCGCTCCATCCGCAGGTAGACCAGGAAGAACGGCGTCAGGATCGCCCGTACCAAGAACAGCACGAACCGATTGACCCCGCGCTCCCGTGCGCGCCGGTGCAGCTGCTCGTGATCCATCGCACATTGCCCTACCCGCGGCGGCCTCGCCCGTTACAGTTCTGCCCTCCGTGACCTCCGGCAGCGTCCCCATCCGCACGCTCCGAGGTGCGCTCTGTGGCGCCCTCGCGGGAAGCGTATGGGCCATCGAGCAACCGCTCGACAAGCTTCTCCTCTCGAGCCGCTACGACGACGTCGAGCTGCTCGGCCGAGCCGTCCGCAACGGCCCGGGCTGGTACCGCGTCGGCTTCGCCCTGCACGTCCAGAACAGCGCCCTGTTCGGCGCGGTCTACGCCAACGTCGCCCCCACCCTCCCGATCGCGCCGGCACTCCGCGGGCCGGTGCTCGCACTCGCGGAGCACTTCGCCGGCTGGCCGCTCGTCGCCCTGACCGACCGATACCACCCGGCGCGCCACGACCTGCCCGCCCTCAGTGGCAACCGTCGCGCGTTCGTCCAGGCGACCTGGCGCCATCTCCTGTTCGGGATCGTCCTCGGCGAGCTCGAGCGGCGCCTCAACCCGCCCGTCGAGCCCGAGCCCCCCGCGCCGGCGCCCAACTACGCCAGCAACGGCCACGGTTCCCTCGAGCGCGCCGTCTCCGCCGTGCAAGACTGAGCCCCACCCGCCCGCCTAGCTCAACTGGTAGAGCACTTCACTTGTAATGAAGAGGTTCGGGGTTCGAGTCCCCGGGCGGGCTCTACCCGAATTACCTGTATACGGGGCAGTTTCTCACTTTCTACCACTGACCCAGAGTGGCGCGGGACCCGGCTAGCCGCTCTGGGCAACGTATCGGGCAACGCCCTGTCGGTGCCCTTTGCCTGTTGCCCGTTTGCGTCGTGCTGGTCGCCGCCGCGCCGGCGCAAGGCGTGATTCTCGTCAACCAACAGGGCCAGCCGATCGGCGGGCAGTGGCAGGCGTGGGCAAACGAGGCGAAGGTGCCGACGATCCGCGGCGACCTGATTGAAGCCGACCTAGACGTAGGGTTCGAGGACGGCCTTGAGGGACTGTTCGACGTGGCCTACGCCGAGTGCGCCAAGGCACCGCGTCACGGCGAAGCCGATCCGCGCATCTGCAAGCTCATCGACCGCGCTGGACGACCTGGAAGACATGCTCGGATGCCCGGTCCACGTCGTGACCACAGGAGGATTGAGCTCCGCCCGTCCGCACACCCGCGAGCAGATCGAGAGCGAAGCGGTCTCGATCTGAGCCCGGTGCGGGACTTGACGGCCATGCGAACATACGTTCGCATGGCCAAGTTCAGTTACACGGTGACCGAGTACGACCCAGACCAGCCGTGGATCGTCATCGGCACCGGCCACGGCACGGTCACGCTTCCCGATGGCGAGAGCTTCTTCGAGTGGGCGCACGGGCACTGGCCGGCACCGCGTTGGTCGGTCGAACTCGATCCTTGGGAAGTCTCGCTCGAGTGATCTGACCGGTGCGCCTCAGGGCGCTCCGGAAGCATGTCGAAGCGGCGCGTTCTTACACAACTCTTGTTGGCAACAAGAGCAGCGCTGCCGATACATGGACAAGTGTTCGACACGCTTCGTTAGACCACTCGGGGCATGCCCCGAGACGGCAGACCGTCGTCGGACCTCTGCGGGCAGCGCGCCGGCAGGTGGCAAATAGCCACGCACGCGACCCGCCGCCAGCAGCATCTGCCGCATCGTGCTTGCGCGCGACGGTGAGGGTGGATCGCTCGGGCGACAGGGTCGTCGCGAACCGACCCCTGTCGAGCGGGACCTCCGCTCACCAACCAAGGAGAACGCATGAAGGCTCACAAGTACATCGCTGTCGGCACGGTATGCGCCGTGCTCGGAGGAGGCGGCATCGCGACAGCCGCGACCGGTGTCATGAACGGTCACGACATCAAGCAGGGGTCAATCCCCACCAACGCCCTGAACGCCAAGGCACAGACAGCGATCGCCCGCGCCTCGCACTTCACTACCGGCCCGGCCGGTGCGACAGGTCCGATCGGCGCTACTGGTGCCGCCGGCGCGCAAGGACCGAAGGGTGACACCGGCGCTGCTGGTCCCGCCGGCGCCAAGGGCGACACGGGTCCGACCGGCGCCAAGGGCGACACCGGCGCTGCTGGTCCCGCCGGCGCGGTTGGCCCGGCCGGTCCTGTCGGACAGCCTGGTTCCCAAGGTCCGGCTGGCGCGCCTGGCGCTGATGGCGCGAGCGCGTATCAGGCGTGGCTCGATCAGGGCAACACCGGCACCGAGGCCGACTTCGTCGCGTCACTGAAGGGCGACACGGGCGACACGGGTCCGCAAGGCTCGCAGGGCGCGACGGGTGCGACGGGTGCGACTGGGGCTACGGGCGCCCAAGGCTCGCAGGGTCCCGCCGGCGTCGCGGATTACCGTGCCGGAACGGCCACCATCGCAGCGGGTCAGAGCAATGTTGCCGTCACGTTCAGTTCGCCGGAGACCTCGAGCAATTATGTCGTCACGGCCACGCTTGTGGGCATGCCGTTTGGCGTCCCCAGCACCACCTATCTCCTAGTGCCGAACGGCAACGAGACGGCGAACGGATTCACGATTTCGCTGAACGACTCGAACGGAGACCCGATGCACCCCAGCGCGCCCGTCCTGGTGAACTGGACGGCGATGCCCGCGAAGTAGGTGTTACGGCACGTCTTCAGCACAAAGCCGAACCCAAGCAACGAGGACAGAGAGCCCCGCTTCGGCGGGGCTCGTCTCGCTACCGGTCACGGCTCCCGCCTTTCCGCGGGTTGCGTGCTGCTATCGGCTTCGGACGACGGCAACGTGAGCTCGACCCCTGGCAGACTGCCCGGCCCCGACCACTATTCGGCACGGGATCTTCGGCCCTGTCCCAAAACGCCGTCTGAGCAGGAGAAAAGCACAATGCTCGCAAGGCTCCGCAACCGCTGTGTCTTACTTGGAGCCGTCGCACAAACCTAGGCGAACGAGCAGTCGTTGTGGGCAATCCACAATGGCTTCGGGCGCGAATGCCGCGCCCGGAGGGGCCTGGTCGAGAAAGCGTCCGCAGAGGGTACGTTTCTCGACCAGGCTTCGCCGAATCGCGCGCGTCGGCCCCGGGTCGCGGTGGCCCCTTGTGCTCTCGTCACAACGCCCCGGATTTACGCGAGAGCGGTCGGGGGCCGGCGCGCCGGCCGCCTGTGAGGGGTGAGAATCCTTGGGGCCCGGATCGACGTCGGTGAGGCTTGGTGCGTTAGAGCCCGTGCGACAGCGTGGCGCGGGGACCTGTGGGACCGTTGATTGCTGCTGCGAGCGCGAAGGACAGACTCATCCGTGGTAGGCCCCCTCCGGGCGACAGTGTCCAATTGCCGTCCGAAGGGAGCAGTGTCGTGGATGTGATCGTAGAGCGGTGCGCGGGTCTTGACGTGCATCGCGACAACGTTGTCGCGACCGTCCGCGTGCCGGGCAGCGGTCGTCGTCAGTGGGATCAAGCAGACGCAGACGTTCAAGTCGACGCTCGCCGGACTCGCGGAGCTCGCCGGCTGGCTGGCGGACGCCGGTGTGACGCTGGTCGGGATGGAGGCCACCGGCGTGTACTGGAAGACGGTCTTCCAGGCGCTCGAGGAGCGCTTCGAGTGCTGGCTGCTGAACGCGCACCACTTGCGCAACGTGGCGTTGGTTTAGCACTGCGCCTCCTCTCGGATGTTGTTCTCGAACAGTCCAGCCTGGTCGGGTTTGACCTGGATTCGTAGGCCTTTTCGCTTGCCGCGGTGGACGTAGACGGCGGCGAGCTCGCCGCGTTGGACCTTGTGCAACACGGTCTGGCGGGCGACGCCGAGCGCGGTGGCGGCCTGGGTGAGCGGTAGCCACCCGTTGGGCGCGTGCTCGCAGACGCGGCCGCGGAGCTCGTCGGTGAGCTGGATCTGCCACGGCGCGCCGGGCGTGATCTGCTCGCCGGTGATGAACCCCTCGCGCAGCCAGCGGTGCACAGTGGCGGTGGACACGCCGAGTTCGTTGGCGGCTTTCGCGATCGTGACCATGTCGTCATCGTGAGCGGTCGCTCGGACGGGAGCGGCTGGGATCTTGTGGTATGTCCGGAGGCCGTGCACGCTGTGGGCGGTGAACGGGTTGCCGGCGCCTGTGCGCCGTCCTTGGCGGGCGAGGATCGCGGCGATTTGCTTGTCGGGGTACTGCTCGGCGAGCTGGCGCACGAGCGCGATTGTGTCCTGGTCGGTGCAGCGCGTGTGGCTGCCGGTTCGAGCGAGCGGCATGCTGTGCTCGGTGACGGCTCCGCCTTCCCACACGACCCGCAGCTGCGCGGCGTGCTGCTCGGATTCGCGGTCGACGGTCACGACGACGTCGGTGAGGATCGCGCGCAGCAGCTGCTTGCGCTCGCGGTCGCTGGTGGTGGGCGCGTCGAACACCTTGCGCAGGTCCGCGCCCGCTTGCCGGCACCACGCGATCTCCTCGTCGGTAAGCGGGTCCGGGCGTCGGGCGGCGACGTCGGCGACGCCGTGCTCGGCGCGGCGGACGTCGGCGAGCCGCTGCTCCCACTCGCGCTCGAGCGTGCGCGCAACGAGCCGATTCTCCGGCTCGCACGCGTCGAACTGGCGGCGGGCGCGCTCGGCGTGAATCTGCGCGCGCTCGAGCTCCAGCTCGGCCGAGCGCACCCGCGTCTGATGGTCTGAGCTTGCGTGCTCGATCGCGCGGAGCGTCGCCTCGATCCCGGCCGGGCGCAGCGCCTCGAACACGGAATCGAGCACGACCCGCTCGATCCGCCGGCCGCCGACCGACTGGCAGCGCTCCGTGCCATACAGCTGGTTGCCGCGCACGCACGAGTAGTTGGGCACGAGCGTCTTGCCGCTGTAGCCGACCTGCATCTTCCGCCCGCAGCGCCCACAGCGGATCAGCCCCTGAAGCAGCGCCCGGCCCTCGCGCGCAGCGCCGCCGCCCTCCCCGCGCGGCGGGCGCCAGTTCGCGCGCAGCCGCTCCTGGTTTGAGAGATAGCGCTCGAAGGTGATGTAGCCGGGGTGGTGGCCTTCGATGCACACATGCCACTCGGCGCGCGGCGCGCGGCGCTGCCGCTCGCGTACCACGCCGCCCTCCACGCGTCGCTCGGTCCGCTTGCGTCCATACGCATACGCGCCCGCGAACACCGGGTTGGTGAGGATGTCGTGGATCGCTCGATAGGTCGCCGTCGCCCACCGCACCCGGCGGTCGCTGGTCGCCCGGCGCGGCAGCTTGCGGTCCTCTCCGAGCAGGCGCAGCATCACCTGCCTGGCGCTCGCGAGCTCCTCGAAATGCGAGAACACCGTCGCGATCGCGTCGGCGACCGCCTCGTCCGGGGTGATCCGCACCAAGCCCTGCTCGTCGTACTCCAAGCCGGCCGGCAGCGGGAGGCGCAGCTCGCCCTTGCCCGCCTTGTGCAGGCTCCCGCCGCGCAGCCGGGCGCGCAGCACGTGCAGCTCCGCCTCGCTCATCGTGCCCTTCAGCCCGAGGACGAGCCGGTCGTTGTGCAACCCGGGGTGGTAGATGCCGTCTGAGTCGGCGATCAGCGTGTCGGTCAGCGCGCACAGGTCCAGCAGCTGATACCAGTCGGCGTTTCCCCTCGCCAGCCGCGAGACCTCAATCCCGACCACGATCCCGACCCTTCCCAGCCCGACCTCGGCGACCAGGCCCTGAAAGCCGTTCCGGCCGTCCGCGCTCTTGCCCGAGCGCCCCTGGTCTTCGTCGACGACGACAACCTCGCCGGCGGACCAGCCCAGCGCGACCGCCCGCTCGGCCAGCTCGTACTGACGCTCGCGACTCTCGACGTTGTGCTCGACCTGCGCCATCGTCGACTGGCGCACATACACGTACGCCTTGCGCGCGAGGTGCTGGCTCTCGATCTTGCTCATCGTTCCTCCTCTGGGTTGAGGATGCGCGCGATCGCCCGAGCCAGCAGACGCAGGATCCGCTCCTGCGCCGCGGGCGAGAACGACTCCCACATCCGATCGGTCCGGCCGGGCCCCTCCACAGGAAGGGCAAGCTGACGCGGCGTAGACTCAAGTCCGCGCACGGGGTTCACCTCCACGAGTTGTTGGCGCTTCTCGGGAGGCGAGCCTACGTGCCGCTGCCCTCGCCGCCCGGCACGCTCGGCGCGAGCAACCGGCGCAGCCGACGAACCCCGTCAGCCGACAGCAACGTCCCCGCCGCCTCGCTCTCCGCCGGGTGCGCGCTCGTCGCCCGAACCTCGATCGTGCCCGGCGTGCCGTCCGGCAACCGCACGATCAAACACCGCACGCCACCGACCCTCCGGCGCCCCTCGACCGCCAGCCGCGCGCCGCACAACGGGTGATGCACCGCGGTGACCGTCACCTCCCCCGGCAGCGATGGGCGCAACTCACGCAGTCTGTGCTCCTGGTTGTCCCCGGCCGCAAGACCGACGTCAAGGACTCGGAGTGGATCTGTCAGCTCGTCCAGCACGGGCTGGTCCGCCCGAGCTTCGTGCCGCCGCCGGAGATCCGCCGGCTGCGCGACCTGACCCGGCTGCGCACGGCGCAGAGCAACGAGCGCGCCCGCACGATCCAGCGGCTGGAGAAGGTGCTCCAGGACGCCGGGATCAAGCTCTCAAGCGTCGCCTCGACGACGTACTCGAAGTCCGCGCGCGCGATGCTCGAAGCGCTGCTGTCGGGCGTGACCGATCCCGAGCAGCTCGCCGAGCTCGTCCAAGGGCAAGATGCGCGCGAAGATCCCGCAGCTCAAAGACGCGCTCCAGAGCCGCTTCACGATCGAGCACCACGGGATCATGGTCGCGCAGCTGCTCGCGCACATCGACACGCTCGACGCCGCGCTGCAGAACCTGAGCGAGCGGATCGAGTTCGTGCTCGCCCCGCACGCCCAGATCATCGAGTTGCTCTGCACGATCCCCGGCGTCCAAGCGCACGCCGCGCAGGTCCTGATCGCCGAGTGCGGCCTCGACATGACCGTGTTCCCGACGGTCGGGCACTTCGCGTCCTGGGCCGGCGCGTGCCCCGGCCACCACGAATCAGCCGGCCGCAGGCGGTCGGGACGGACCCGCCCCGGGCCCGCGCTGGCTGACCTCGCAGCTCACCGAATGCGCCCGCGCCGCGGTCCGCACCAAGGGCACCTACCTCGCCGCGCACTACGCGCAGCTCCGCGGGCGCCGCGGCGAACAGAAAGCGATCGGCGCGATCCGCCACGACCTGCTCGTCGCCTACTACCACATCGTCCGCGACCAAGTCCCATACCGGGATCTCGGACCCGACTGGCAACGCAAGCGCTACTCCGTCGAGCACCGCGCCCGACGTCTGCAGCGCCAACTCGAAGCGCTCGGCTACGCCGTCACCCTCGACCAAGTCGAACCACCGCCCGCAGAACAAGCCGCCTAACCCTCCGAACAAGCCGAGCCGGGCTACCGCCGACCGACCGCCGGCGCGAACGTCTACGGCCCAAACGTGGTCGCAACTCGGGGATTCACAGGACAGCCTCCTTGTAATGAAGAGGTTCGGGGTTCGAGTCCCCGGGCGGGCTCTGCAGAAGCCACGCGGTCTCGCCGATTCACGCGCTCTCGACGACGAGCGAGTCGACGAGGACGGCGTAGACGTTGATCGGTTCGGTCTTTCCCTTCATCAGCACCTCACCTTGCGGGTCGACCGCGATACCGTCGCCGAGGCCGTTGCGCGTGTTCTCGTCGATGAGGATCGGCCGCTTGGCGACCTTGGTGTGCGACTCGAGTCGCGCCGCGACATTGACGGTGTCGCCGACGCACGTGTACGTTGCCCGTTGCTGGGTCCCGGTGTAGCCGGCGACGACCCGCCCCGAGGCGATCCCGATACCGATCTGGATCTGCACCTTGCCCCGCCCCGCCTGCTCCTCGTTGAACAGGCGGATCAGGTCGATCATCTGCCGCGCCGCGAGCACAGCGGCCGGGCGATGGTCCTCGAACGAACGCGGTCAGCAGCGCCGGCTCGAGCACCGCCGTCAGCTCGACCATCACCACACGGCCTCCGTATCCCTCGAGCGCGGACAGTGCCAGGCGGGTCTTACCGACCCCGCCCGCCCCAGTGACGGTCACGAGGCGCGTGCCGGCGAGCGCGGACCGCAGCGAGGCGAGTTCCGCTTGCCGGCCGACCAGCGGATTGACCGATGCCGCGAGGAACTGGCCGCGGCACGGCCGGTCGTGCGAGAGGCCGCGGCGATGGCAAGCACAGCGGGAGACCCGGGATTGGCGGCGCGCTCGCTGATCCTGGTGGGCGAGCTCGATTTGATGAGCGACCCGGCTGCTGCGCAGGAACCGCTCGATCATGCCGTTGCCCTCGCTCGACAGGCGCGCGATACATGGTGTCTGGCCGATGCACTGGGAAAGCTCGGCGCGGCAGCGCTGTATCGCAGCGAGGCGACCGAGGCCAGACCACTGCTCGAGGAGAGCCTCGCGATCGCTCGCGAGGCCGGAGATCAGCGCTCAATCCACCGCGCCTTGGGCGGCCTCGCGCGCGTCGCCGCGATCGAGCATCACGTCGACCGGGCGATCGCCTTATTGCAGGAAAGCCTCGTCCTCTCCAAGCGGCTCGACGACCGCATTTGGATCGCCCTCGACCTCGCGATGCTCGGGGAGTTCGAACGGCTCGCCGGCCGGCCGCGCGAGGGCGAAGTGCTCATGCGGCGCGGAATGGCGCTCGCGGAGGAAATCGGCAGCGGCTATGCCCGCTACATGGCGACCGGCCTGCTGGGGCGAATCTCGCTCGCGCTGGGCAACCTGGACGATGCGGCCGACCGCTTCGAGGCCGCACTCGATCTCTCGGGACCTCACGGTCCCGCCCCGTTTCAGGCCTGGTGGTACCTCGGACTTGCCGACGTGGAACTGGCGCGCGGAGATCGCGCCGCCGCCGCCGCGCGAGCACGCTCAGCGCTGACGGCCGCCGAGACGATCCGCAACCGCCGCGACGCAGCCCGCGCCAAGATGATGCTCGGGCTCGTGGCACTCTCACGCTCAGAGCCCGAGGCCGCAATCGCACACCTGACCGACGCGCTGATGGTCCAGCGGGAGGTCGAAGACCACAACGGAGCCCGCCGTTCGCTGGAGGCACTCCGAAACGCGTTCATCGCGACCGGACAGCTCGAGCGCACCCAGCGGTTGGAGGCGGCGCTCGCGCGCGGGGACGAGGGGCTCCACGAAGCAGCGACGCTCGCGCTCCGCGGACGCGGCGCCCGACGGCGAGACCCTGAACATGGGTGGGCCGGTCTCACCGGAGCCGAAGCCGAGGTCGCTGAGCTCGCGGCCGCCGGTGTGAGCAATCCGCAGATCGCCGAACGGCTGTATATGTCGCGCTCGACCGTCAAGGCCCACCTCTCGCGTGTGTATACGAAGCTGGGAATCGCTAACCGAACGGAACTGGCAGCGGCGGCCGCACAGCTGCGACAACCGATCAGATGAACTGCCGCAACCAGGAAGCTCGCAGGATCAGACGCTATCGGCAAGCTTGCCCGGCGCTCGGTGGCTTGACGCCGGACGATGATGGGGAGTCCTGAGCAGCACCTCAGCGCCTCGATCGTTGAGGTTCTGCTAACTACGCGCGGACTGACCGAGGTGCCTACGTCGCGCGGACCGGCTGGGCGATCCCGATGAGGTTGCCCTCGCTGTCGTAGAAGAAGGTGCCGAGTTCGCCGGTGCCCTTGCTCGGGTAGTTGTCGGGGGCGACGATCATGTCGCCGCGGACATCGAAGCCAGGCATCTCGAAACGCTCGAAGATCACACCCCGGGCTCGCAACTCAGCGAGGGTCGCCTCGAGGTTCTCGACCTCGAACCCCATCTGGGTCGATGCCCCCGACGGCGTTCCCGCCGAGCTGAAGAGATGAAACTCGGTAGGCCCGCACACGTACCGCAGGCCGCCGCTGCGCTCCTCGACCGGCTCGAGCCCGAGCTTGTCGCGGTAGAAGGTGCGTGCTCGCTCGAGGTCCTGAGCGGGAAGCTTGGTGACTGTGTGGGCGTTGCTGAGCGGTCCGGCCATGGTCGTCTCCTCGAGTGATCGCAGTGATTAAGGCCAAGACTCGGCGACGGCGGCGAACTCATCGGCGCAACGAGCCGGCGGTCCCGCGATCCGCGCTGAACGGTTCGCGCCTAGATCGACGTCAGTACGGCAGCGCCGCGGAGGGCTCGCGCGTCGCGGCTTGGTGGCATCCCGAACATGCGGCGGTACTCGCGGCTGAACTGCGAGGGGCTGTCGCAGCCGACCGCGAAGCCGACGCCGGTGACGTCCCCGGGGTTCTGCGAGGAGCCGTGCCCGCGCTTCGTGTAGGCGAATCGCTTTCTGGAACTGGATTGGTGTCATTGAGGTGACCGCGCCGAAGTGGCGATGGAAAGAGGAGACGCTCATCGTTGCCAGCGATGCGAGTTGCTCGACGCGCAGCGTCTCGTTGTAGTGGCCACGGATCCAGCGGATCGCTCGGGCCAGGTGCGCGAGCCGGCTGTCGGCGAGTCCGATCTGCCGGACGGTCGCGCCCTGCGGTCCGGTGATGAGCCGCTGACGGCGATGCCGGCAGGCACACCAGCTCCACGCTCCGAGCCTCAGCCGGGCTAGGTGTCGTGGGCCGAGCAGCTAAGCCCCGTGACATACCGGTGCTCGTTGACTGCCGCCGACTGCCGGAGCGCCTGGGCTGCCGCTAGAAATCGTCCACGATCACGAGCCGAATGCATCTCCAGCTCGTCAGCCATCCGTTCCAGCAGATCGGCAAAAGAGTCTTGGGCCTTCGCCATCTCCCAGTGATCCGTCGCGGATCTAACGGCCAAGATGATCCGCTCTTGCTCGTCGCGGATCTCAGAACGCAGGCGTTCGTCACCCATCTCCACATTCTCGTACATCCGCCCGCGCTCAGCATTCGTTCTCGCTGGGAGCCCGAGCGATCGTTTCGCATCCGGGAGTCAAGCGGCCGCCGGATGGAGCCATGTGCAAGGCTGACACGATGGACCGACGCAGGATTGGGCGTCTCGGCCGCGATGTGAGCGTGATCGGCCTGGGCACCTGGCAGCTGGGTGCCGATTGGGGATCGGTCGACTCGGGCGAGGCGATGGAAACGCTCAGCGCGGCCGCTGATGCGGGCGTCACGTTCTTTGACACCGCCGATGTCTACGGGGACGGGCGCAGCGAGGAGTTCTGCGGGCGTCTCCATCAGGCGCGACCCGATGCGTTCGTTGCCACCAAGATGGGGCGCCGAGTCGATCAGGTACCCGAGAACTACAACCGCGACAACTTCCGTGCGTGGAATGACCGATCGCGAGACAAGCTCGGCGTCGATCGGCTGGATCTCGTCCAGCTGCATTGCCCGCCGGATCCCGTGTTCGACGATGACGCGGTTTTCGCCTACCTGGATGAGATGGTCCACGAGGGACGCATCAGCGCCTACGGTGTCTCGGTGGAGACCTGCGCGCAGGCGCTGCGCACGATCCAGCGCCCGGGGGTGGCGACCGTGCAGATCATTCTCAATTGTTTCCGGCTGAAGCCGCTGGAGGAGGTTCTGCCCACTGCCCGGCAGGCTGGCGTCGGGATCATTGCGCGCGTGCCGCTCGCCTCGGGAATGCTGTCCGGACGCTACGACGAGCAGACCCAGTTCGCCGCCGATGATCACCGCAGCTACAACCGCCACGGCGAGGCATTCGATGCTGGGGAGACATTCTCAGGCGTCCCGTATGAGATCGGGCTGACTGCTGCCCGAGAGCTCACCCAGCTGCTCGACGACGGGCAGACGTTGCCGCAGTTCGCGTTGCGCTGGATCCTCGATCAGCCCGGTGTGAGCACGGTCATACCGGGGGCCCGCAACGCCGAACAGGCCCGCGCCAACGCCGTGTGCGCCGACCTCCCACAGCTGCGCGACCAGCAGCTCGCCGGCGTGCGTGATATCTATGACCGGCTGCTGCGCGCTCACGTTCACGATCGTTGGTAGCAGAGGCCCGCGGCGCACAAACGTGCCGAGCAGGCTCAGCGCGTGAAGCCAACTGTCGACCTGGGCCGCTCAGCGGCGTTCCGAGTTCCCGGCTTGGTTGAATCCCGCAGATGGCCGTCAGCCCGCGTCGTCGATCCAAGTCGCTGCCCGGCTACCTCCCGGAAGCCGCGCCGGGGGAGGTCCTTGTCTGGACTGATGGCGCCTGTCAGCGCAATCCCGGCCCTGGCGGGTGGGCTGCGCTGGTCTGCTGGGAGGATGGGGTGGTCGAGCAGTACAGCGGTGGGGTTGCCCACACGACGAACAACATCATGGAGATGACCGCCGCGCTCGAGGGCTTGCGCGCGCTGCCGTCCGGGTCGCGCGCGTGCGTCGTGACCGACTCGCGTTACCTGCACGACGGCATGACCTCCTGGATGGCCGGCTGGAAGCGCAAGGGGTGGAAGACGGCTGCGGGCGACCCGGTCAAGAACAAGGAGATCTGGGTCCAGCTCGACGCTGCAGCGTCAGACCACGAGCAGGTTCGCTGGCACTGGGTCAAGGGGCACATCGGCCACGCGCTCAACGAGCGAGCCGACTTGCTGGCCGTCTCCGCCACCCATACCGCCGCTCGCTCCGTGCTCTGAGATCCGGCCGCGGGCGGAGCTCGGTGGGCCCCGCGCCGCGGAGCTCTGGCCGCGGCAATCGGAGTGTCCCAAAAGCGCTCGCCAACATCGAGCGGCCCCTGTCCCCTGCGGCGGTGTCCGTTCGTCGTAGGATCGACAACAATCTCCAGGAGGGCGTATGCAGTTCGCAGTGTTGGTCTATGAGAAGCCCGGGACCTACGAGTCGCTGAGCGCCGCGGATCTGCAGCGGATTACTCGCGAGTATCTCGAGATCGCACAGCTCCCCGGTTACGTTGGTGGTGCTCAGCTGCAGTCGGTCGAGACCGCGAGCGCGGTGCGCGTCGAGGGCGGCAAGACGCTGATCACGGACGGCCCGTTTGCGAATACAAAGGAGGTATTCGGTGGCTTCTATCTGTTCGAGGCGGAGAGTCTCGATCCGGTGCTCGAGATCGCGGCTCGCTGCCCCGCGGCTCGGTTCGGCGGAGTGGTGGAGGTCCGTCCGTTGGTGCATCTCCACGGGATGGAGAATGCTGGTTGATCGAGCGTGTCTTTCGCGGGCAGTGGGGCCCGGGGCGGGGAGGCAGTGAAGCGCTCATTAGCGTCAGCGGGTGCCGGAAGGTAGGCTCGCCGCGGTGTCTGAGCGTGTCATTCGACTCTATGGGATCCCGCTGTCACACCCGGTACTTGGCGCACGGGGAATGCTCGCCTTCAAGAGCCTTTCGTATCGATACGTCGAGTTGCTTGCCGGCGGTCATCCCCCGATGCTATGGGCGCTGGGTTTTCGGGGCGCGACCGTGCCGGCCATCAAACTGCTCGACGGTCGGCGGGTCCAGGGTTCGCTCGCGATCGCCCAGGCGCTCGAGCAGGTAGCGCCCTCCCCGTCGCTGTATCCCTCACAGCCCAATGCCCGCGCCGCGGTGGCAGACGCTGAGCGCTGGGGAGAGACGATCCTGCAGCCGATCCCGCGACGACTGATCCGTTGGGGGCTGCGCCAGCATCTGCGTCAGCGCCAATGGTTTGCCGACGTCGCCAGCCCGCTGCCCGCCCCGAGTGTCGCGGGCATGTTGATGACGCCGATCGTTCCCGTCTTCGCGCGGCTCGCCGGGGCGAACGACGCCCAGGTGCGGCACGACCTCAATCGACTCCCCGAGCTGTTGGACGAGGTGGATCGCCTGATCGCGCGAGGGGTGATCGGGGGCGACCCGTTCAACGCAGCGGACTTTCAGATCGCTCCCTCGATTCGGATGCTGCTCGCGATGACCGACATCGGCCGTCTCGTAGCCGATCGTCCGGCTGCGACGCTCGCGCGGACAGTCGTGGCCGATTACCCGGAGATCCCGCCTGCCCTGCCCACCGACTGGATACCGAACTCGACACTCACCCCCCGCCCGAGTAGCTGAACAAGCGCGCAGCCCGCATTCTCAAGTGACTCCGCCGCGCTGGTGTCACGAACATGTGTTCCCACTCGGGCTAGACTTCATGGCGTGCTTGTTGTCCAACCCTCGCTGTTTGGCTCCTCGGGCGACCTCGGCCTCGCGGACCTCGGCGCGGCTGTTGAGCGCCGGCCTCTCTCCGACGGCGCCTGGATTGACTTGCGGCCGGGCTTTGTCACCGCGGCCGACGAGCTGTTCGACGCGCTGGCCGGCACCGTCCCGTGGCACGAGGAGCGGATGCACATATACGACAGCAACGTCCGGGTCCCGCGGCTCCTCGCCCGGTACGCGCAGGGCGAGGCGCTGCCCCATCCGGTCCTCGACGAGGCCCGCTCGGCGCTGAACGCCCACTACCTCGAGGAGCTGGGCGAGCCGTTCGTCAGTGCCGGGCTCTGCCTCTACCGCGACGGCAGCGACAGCGTCGCCTGGCATGGGGACCGAATCGCCCGCGAGAGCCCAAGCGACACGATGGTGGCGATCCTCTCGCTTGGCGCCACCCGGCCGTTCGCGCTACGGCCGAAGTCGGGCGGAACTGGGCTGCGCCTCCCGGTCGGGCACGGCGACCTGCTCGTGATGGGCGGAAGCTGCCAGCGAACGTGGCAGCACGCGATCCCCAAGACCGCGCGCTGCCTCGGCGCGCGGATCAGCATCCAGTTCCGCCCACACTGGGGCAACGACCTCGGCAAGCCAACCGCCGACGCTCGCGACGCATAGTCGCCGGCGCGTGTCGGCCGCGGTCGTGTTCCTCGCGGAGAGCGTGCGGAACGAGCTTGCTCGCTGTCACGTTTTCCGGTCGCCGGCTGTCATCGGAGTAGTGACCACGACCACTGGAGGAACATCGATGCTGGAGAAGGTCTTCTACACGAGCGTGCTCGTCAGCGACCAGGACAAGGCGCTCGACTTCTACACGAACGTCCTTGGAATGGAGAAGCGGGTTGAGAACCCGACGCCCGACGGCCCGCCGTTTCTGACCGTCGGCGTCACGGGGGACGAGTTTCAGCTGGTTCTCTGGCCCGGGACACAGGGCCAGGCCGAGCCGGCGATGGGACGCCCCCCGGCGTCGATCACGATCGAGACCGACGATTGTCGGAAGACCGTCGAGGAGCTGAAGTCGCGTGGCGTCGAGTTCGTCTCGGACGTGCTCGAGTTCCCGTGGGGCTACGTCGCGCAGTTCCAGGACCCCGACGGCAACCGGCTACAGATACGAGAGGGCCGCTAGCCCGCCGGAGCGGAAACGGCTTTAGCGCCTCGGTCGCGCCTGGCGCTGCTGAGGTTGAGCACCTCGGTAGCGCCGACGCACCGGTGCACGGCTATGGCCGCACCCCGTGCTGGCCGAGTGCGGCCGTGCTTGCATCGAAACCTTGGCCATCCGCGTCGCGTCATATCCCGCCCTCGCTTGCGGGTGCCTCGTGCAGAGCGGGCGGCACATCGCGGCCGAACAGCATGCCAGTGATCACCTTGCGGTCGGGCTTGCCCTGCTCGGTGGTCGGGATCCGGTCGCTGAGGGTGATGACCTCGGGTACCAGATGAGGCCCGTAACGGTCGCGGATAAACGCGTGCAGATCTGACCCGCCGAGCCCGGCGCCCGGGGCAAGCTTGACCACGCTGCCGAATCCGCCCGCACTGGCTTCAGCCGGGACGCTCACGGCATAGCGCACGTGAGGATGCGCGCAGAGCGCGTTTGAGACATCGAGCGGAAGCACCGCTTGACCGCAGATCCGGCGTAGGTCCTGATGGCGTCCGCGAATGTGCAGGTACCCGTCGCTGTCGAGGAGACCGAGATCGCCGGTGTGATACCAGCCGTCGATGAACGCCCCCGCCGCGATGTCGACGTCGTAGCCATCGGCTACCGCTTCGGAACGGACGACGATCGACCCTGGCTCACCGGCTACAGCCGGGGTCCCGTCCTCCCGCTGGACGCGAACCTCAACCCCCGGCAGCGGGCGGCCCGCAGCGCTCAGGAGCTCGGGGTGCGTCACGTCGTATTCCGGGGCCGTCAGCACGCTGACCATGCCGGCCTCGCTGGCCCCGTAGGGATGGGCGAACACCGCACCGGCTCGCTTGAGCAGGCGCCGGCGCAAGTTGGCCGGAGCGTTGGCCCCGATGTGGCTGATCGCAACCAGGGATGACAGGTCCGTGCTGGGAAGATCCGGGTGGTCGATCAGCTCGACGAGCGCCGGCTCCACCAACCCCAAGTGAGTGATGCGCTGCTCCGCGATCGTCCTCAGCACCTCCGCGGGGTCAAACCGACCAAGCATCACGACGCTGCCGCCACCTACCAGCGCCTGATCCACCAGGACCTGCGCGACATAGGCCAACGGGGTGCAGACGAGCTGCCGCCGGCTCACGGCCGGCCCGGCGTCGACCATCCGGCCGTAGGCCGCAAAGCTCCGACGACTGGCTTTCGAGGACCCAGTCGTCCCGCCCGACGAAACCAGCACCCCAAGGTCGTCGGCGGCCGCCCGGCCGGTGACTGGACCGCCCGGCATCGTCGCGCTCAGGGCCAGCAGATCGACTTCGACGGCCGCCACCGCGCCGACGGACATGACTGAATTGACCAACCCCTCGGGCACAACGGTTGCCGCCGCGGCGGCCGTCTCGGGGAACACCAGTAGCACGTCTGCCCGAGTGTGCCCCAGGAACTGGCGCAGCCGCGAGGGATCGCCGGTGTTGGGACAGAACACCGTGACACACCCAAGCGTCGCGGCCGCGTACCGCACGGCCAATGCCTCCGGCGAGATCGTCGCCAGGATCGCCACCCGCACACCGCGACCGAGCCCAGAAGCCTCCAGCGCCCGCGCCAGCCGCGCCACCAAGCCGGCGAACTCGTCGGCGGTCAGCGCCCGCCCGGGCTCGCTGATCAAGATCCTGTCCGGATGTGCCTCAGCGTGAGCAACGATCCGCTCAGCAAAGGAGCGAAACGGCTCTGGGACGGTGGCCTCGGGGTCGGGCATTCCCGACATTCTGAGTCCTGCTAGCCGTGGCCGCGCCTCCCGGGACGAGCTGGCTTCTCAAGGTGCAGGCGCATAGTGGGATCTTTGGAAGCATTGACGAGCAGGCGCCCCGCGCTCCAGTGACGCTTCGGCGCCTCGAGCTAAGCGGTGGCTTGGTCGAGCTCTTGCAGGAGCTCGTGTGCTGCGAGCTCGATCGCCTTATGTCGCCACTCGGCGGCGCGGTAGTGGCAGGCGATCAGCCCCGAGCGATGGATGCGCCGGAAATCTCCGAACACGAACGCATAGCGCGCCTTTGTGCCCTCGTTCGCGCCGTCAGTGAGCCCGAGAAACCAGCGCCCGTACGCCTCCCAGTCGTGGTTGTCCAGGTAGGCGTTCTCCGCGGCCGCCGCGGGCTGGACCTCGCCCCACTGACTGCGCAGCACGTACTGACGGGCGCTGATCAACGACCGCGCGTGCGCGACACCCGCCTCGTTGACCGAGTAGGAGGCCGTCGCCGACTACCGCGACTCGTTGGCTGACAGAACCACGCGACTCACGTCGGAGGATCTACCCGCAGCCGCGGTCCGAGAAGCGTCGTCGTGCGCTTGGTGGCCCGAGCACACGTCGTCGCGCGGTCGCTCTCCACCGGTTGGCCGGGCGGGGGTTGGGCAGTGGCAGTGGTTTGCCCTGCGGAGGGGAGCGGGTATGTCTGTTGGCGCCACTTCATACGGTCGGGAGGAGAACTCATGTCCATAGGGACGCTCGGGTCGGGGGCTATTCGGCGACGGCTCATCGGAGCGGGCAGCGCCTGCGCGGTGGTTTTCGTGGCCGCTTGGCTCGCGGCGGTGGCCCCGGCGTCATCGCACACCGCCCCACCGTCAGGCCAGGCTCCGGGTGGTCCGGGCACTACCTCCTATCTGGACACGGCCCGCAAGGACTGTTTTGGGACGGCGCGCAATACCACCTCGAAGGTGTGGTTCACAGTGGCCGACGGCGTGCTGTCCGATGTCTTCAGCCCGACGATCGAGGACACCAACGTCAGCACCGTTCAGTACATCGTCACCGACGGACGCACGTTCGCCGACCTGCAGCAGCGGGACATGACGTACTCGGTCAGCTCGCCGGATCCGAGCGGCATGGTCTGCCAGGTGACGAGCACCGACCGCGCCCACCGCTTCCGCCTGGTCAGCGACTACGTCACCGATCCGGCGCGCGACAGCGTCGTCGTCCACACGACGTTGGTGCCGATGAGCGGCGGCGCGCGGTCGGTCCGGAACCTCAAGGTCTACGTCCGCTATGACGCCACCATCGACAACACAGGCGGCGGCGGCGCGGCCAACGGCGGCCCTAACGACGCCACGGTCGATCCGGCGACGACGGCCTTGGTCTCGTCCGACACCGTCGCTCCGACCGGTCCGTTCTCGGCACAGGTCGTCGGCGCGCTGGTGGCCAATCACCCCTTCTTGGCGGAGTCCAGCGGGTTCGTCGGTAGCGCCGACGACGGTCTGAACCAGCTCGATGCCCATCACCGCCTCGTCCACGATTATCGCTCGGCGACCGACGGGAACGTCGTTCAGACCGCCCAGGTCGACGTGACGCCGGGCCGGCCGTTCACGCTGGCGCTGGGATTCGCGCCGAACGCCGCCGAGGCGATCGCCGCCGCCCGAGGCAGCGCCGCGCAGCGGTTTGCGCGGACGCTGGGGCAGTACGTAGCCGGCTGGCGCAGCTACGACGCTCGCCTACGCCGCCCACCACAGCATCTGGCCGGGCTCACCAGTGCCCAGGATGCGGCGATGCAGAGGACCTACTGGGTGTCGGCCAACGTCATCAAGGCCGCTGAGGACAAGACGAACATCGGAGCGTTCGTGGCCTCGCCGACGGATCCATGGGGCCAGTCGGTCCCAGCCGCCACCACGCATGCCGGCTGGACCTACCGGGAGGTGTTTGCCCGTGACAGCTACGAGACGTTCACCGGCCTGCTCGCCGACGGCGACACGGCCAGCGCCCGGGACATGACGCTGTTCCTATTTGACCGCGTCCAGCAGCCCGACGGGAGCTTCCCCCGCGACTCCGAGCTCGACGGCACAGTCGCGCCTGACACGTTCGGGCTATCGGAGATCGACGAGGTCGCTTACCCGCTGCTGATGGCGTGGGAGGCGGGCCTGGCCGGGAACAAGTCCTTCTACGAGAACCACATCCGGCCGGCTGCGGACTACATCGTCGACCACGGTCCGAGCACGGGCGCCGAGCGCTGGGAGGAGCATCCCGGGTTCTCGCCGGCGACGATCGCGTCAGAGATAGCCGGTCTGGTGGCAGCGGGCAAGCTGGCCACGGCGGTCGGCGACACGGCGCGTGCCGATCTGTACCTCGCCACCGCCGACGACTACCAGCGCAACGTCAAGCGGTGGACGGTGACCACGACCGGTCCGGACGGGCCCCGGTACTTCATCCGCGAGTCGGTCGACGGCGACCCCAACACGGCGCAGACCTACGACCTCGGCAACGGCAGCCTCAGCGACGTCGACCAGCGCTCGATCATCGACGCCGGTTTCCTGGAGCTGACACGGATGGGCGAGCTGTCCGCCCGCGATCCCGACGTCCAGGCATCGCTGCACGTCGTCGACTCCGTGCTGGAGAGCCAGACCGCGTCGGGCCCCGGCTGGCACCGCTATGGGATCAAGGCCGACGGAGCCACCGACGGCTACGGAGACTGCTACGTGCCGGATCCGACCACCTGCTCGCCAACCGGCGAGGGGTGGTTCACGCACGCGGTCGGCTCCGGTCACCTGTGGCCGTTGCTCACCGGCGAGCGCGCCGAGCAGGACCTCCAGTCGGGCGACCGGGCTGCTGCCTCAGGCCTGGCGGTCGATTTCCAGCGGATGACCTGGGGCTTGGGATACGTGCCCGAGCAGGTGTGGGAGGACCCTGATACGCCCGCGTCGCCATTCGGCGCGGACCCCACCACCGCCTCCATCGGCTTCAGCAACGGCAAGGCGGCCGGCTCCGCCGCCCCGCTGATCTGGGGCCAGGCGCAGTACTTGAGGCTTGTGCTCGACCTCCAGGCCGGCACCCTGCTCGACCAGCCCCAGATCGTCCGAGCGCGATATCTCGATCCGGCGGCGCCAGCCGACGTGCCGCTGACGATCGCCTCGCCGGCCAATGGCGCGACCGTGATCGGCGCCAGCACGGTCGTCACCGGGACGACGACGCCAGGGGCACGGGTCGACGTCGCCGCCGGTCAGCCGGGATCTCCGGCCAACAGCAGCACCGTGGTGGCGACCGTCGCCGACTCGCACGGCGCGTACTCGGCCACTATCCCGACCCCCTCCGGGACGACGATCATCACCGCAGCCGCCACGGTCGGCGCCCACGCCACGGGCTGGACCCAGGAGCCGGTGTCGGGCTGAGGGTGAGGGCGCTCGTCGCAGGCGGCGCCCAACCGCAAACCCCGCGGCGTTAAGAGTTGTAAGACGTCGGCGTCGACTGAGGGGAGCGCCTGTCCCATCCGTGAAATGGCGAGTAGTCGCCCGCATCCCACGCTTCGCGCAGCCCGGGCTTGCTTAGATCCCAGTCGGGGCGGATCTCGCGGGTCACGGTCCGTAGGTCGTGCCAGAGATCCACGAAGGAGGGACGTCCCCAGAACCAGTAGCCGTTGTAGATCGCTGTGGATGACCAGCCCGGGCTTGAGCACGAGGGTGTGGGGGATCATCGGGTCGTGCTCGGGGTCGGTGTACTCCTGGATTTCGAGGTCCTTCTGGACGGTCCGCTCGGGGTCGGAGAGGAAGGGCCACTGGGCGCCGGTCGACGCGCGGAACTCCTGGCTCGAGTGATGGGTGTCGGTCGAGATGGTGGCGACCTTCGTGTAGGCGACTGCGATCTTGGGGTAGTTGGCGGCGAGCTCGAGGTGCTGCTGGTGCTCCTTGGGGCAGTAGTTCCCGCGCGCGAGCGTGAGGATCAGGGGGTCGTCGCCTTGGATCTCGCTGAGCTTTCGAGGAAGGTTCTCGTGATCGGGCAACTCGTAGTCGGGGAAGGTGCCGCCGGGGACGATGTCGCTGCGCATGATCTGCTCCTGTCCATGGTTGAGGAGTGACGAGAACGATGGCCGCCGTCCCGTCCACTCGCGCTCGGTGGTCCACGGGTCCGGACCTCCGGTCCGCGGCACGGGTGCGGACCAGTGGCAACCCGGGCGCCATCGGAGCCTCTCGGGTCCGCATTGAGCCTAGTCAACCGGCGCCGCGGGCGCCAGAAAGGGGCCATCCCGATGAGTACCCACACGCCGGTGTGCGAGTTGCTGGGGATCGACCACCCGATCGTCGCGGCGCCGCTGGCTGCAGATCCCCGGCTGCCCGCCGCGGTCTCAAATGCCGGCGCCCTCGGCAGCCTGGGACTGTGGTGGGTCCGACGACGCCGGAGACGTGGTTCGTGAAACGGCAGCGCTCACCGATCGTCCGTTTGGCGGCAACTTCGTTCTCACCTCCGATCAGCACCGTCGAGTCGATCAGGCGCTTTCTGCGGGCCTGCGGATCGTGTCGTTCATCTTCGGCGATCCCCAGAGCTACGTCGACATGGTGCATGACGCCGGAGGGCTTGTCATGCACACGGTCGGCAGCGCCGAGGAAGCCCGGCGCGCAGTCGGATGTGGAGTGGACATCATCGTTGCGCAGGGCTGGGAGGCCGGCGGCCACGTCTGGGGTGGTGTGGCGACGCTCCCGTTGGTGCCGGCGGTAGTCGACGCGGTGGCACCCATACCGGTCATTGCGGCCGGTGGGATTGGCGACGCTCGAGGAGTCGCGGCCGTGCTCGCCCTCGGTGCGCAGGCCGCCTGGCTCGGCACCCGGTTTCTCTTGGCCGACGAGATGCCGATCCACGAGGAATACCGGCGCCTCCTGATAGCCGCGACCGAGACCGACGCCGAGTGGTACGCCAACCTCTATGAGGTGGGATGGCCGGACGCCCCTCACCGCGCCCTCCACAACTCAACGGCCGAGATGTGGGAGGCCGCGGGCCGGCCGGCACCGGGTAGTCGACCGGGAGAGGGCGAAGTGATAGCGCACTTCGCTTCGGGCGACCCGATCCTTCGATATTCCCCCGCGCCCCCGATGGTTGGAACGACCGGCGAGATCGAGGCGCTATCGCTGTGGGCCGGACAGAGCGTTGCGCTCGCCAAGCAGCGACAGCCCGCTGCGGAAATCGTGGCCGAACTCGTCTCGCGCTTGTAGCCCACCCAGGTCAGGGCTTCGCCTCGCGGAGCGGTGCGTCGTCACGTGGGAGGCGACGCATGAGCGTCCGCCCACCGGCTACTCGTCGTTGCCAACGGGGCCGCATCGCACGCAGGTCGCTGTCCAACCGAAGGGGAGGACCTGCACGGCGAGCTTGCGGCCGCAGGCAGTGCAGAACCGCGGCGGATCGGTGCGTTGCCGCCGCTCCCGGCAGCGCTCATGGCCGTCCTCGATGGCCGCACGGCCGCACCCGTCGCAGTACTCCGGTGGTTCAGTCAGCGTGTTTCCGAGAGGGTCTTGATCGGCATCGAGAGCTTCTCGAGGAGATCGAGATCCTGCTCGGATGAGCGGCCGAGCGTCGTCAGGTAGTTGCCGACGATCATCGCGTTGATCCCACCGAGCACGCCCTGCCGCGTACCGTCGTCGCCGAGCGTGAGCTCCCGCCCGCCGGCAAACCGCAGTACGGTGCGCGGCAGCGCGAAACGGAAAGCGGCCACCGCACGCAACGCGTCGTACGCATCCAGAACCGGCACGTGAGCGAACGGCGTCCCAGGACGCGGATCGAGAAAGTTGAGCGGCACCTCGTCGGGAGCGATCGCCGCCAACTGGGCGGCGAACTCCGCACGCTGGGCAACAGTCTCCCCCATCCCGATGATCCCGCCGCAGCACACCTCCATACCAAGCTCGCGCACCAGGTCGAGCGTGTCCATCCGCTCCTCCCAGCTGTGCGTGGTGACGACCTCCGGGAAGTACGAACGGGCGGTCTCGAGATTATGGTTGTAGCGATGCACGCCGAGCCCGGCGAGCTCGTACCCCTGCTCCGGGGTCAAGATCCCCAGCGAGCACGCGATGTTGATCTCCACCTCCGCATTGATGGCGGCGATCGCGGCACGCACCTGCACCATCAGCCGCTCGTCCGGCCCGCGGACTGCCGCCACCAGGCAGAACTCGGTCGCACCCGTCACTGCCGTCTCGCGTGCGGCCCGCACCAGCGCCGGTATGTCCAACCGCACCGCGCGCACCGGCGTCTCGAACCGACCCGACTGCGAACAGAAATGGCAATCCTCCGGGCAGCCGCCAGTCTTGATCGACACGATCCCCTCGACCTCCACCGCCGGCCCGCACCACCGCATCCGCACCTCGTGCGCCAGCGCCAGAGCGTCGCTCACCCGATCATCCGGCAGCCGAAGTACCGCCAACGCCTGCGACTCATCAAGAGCAACCCCGCGTTCGAGGACCTCCCCCCGCGCGACCACCAAGATGTCATCTTCCATGCTCAATCTCCTCGACGAAACGATCGACTATGGAGTTACCGGGCTGTCGGCGCAGCGGACGACTCCGTCGCGCTCGAGGCGGCCTATTTCGGCGGTGGTCATCCCGAGCAGATCCGCGAGCACGGCTTCGGTGTGCTCGCCGAGCTGCGGTGCGCGCCGGACGGCCGTCCTGGGGATGGCTGAGAAGTCCAGCGGGGTCCCGGGCATCAGGTAGCGGCCGACGCCGGGGTGCTCGACCTCCTCCCACATCTCGTTGCCGGCCGAGCAGCGCGGGTCCTCGTGCACGAGCTGCGAGAACGTCTGGTATGCGCCCCACGACACGCCGGTGCCTGCGAACGCGGCCCGGATGTCGTTCAGCGTGCGCGCTTCGAACCATGGGCTCAGGACCGCCGCCAGCAGGTCGCGGGCCTGGAACCGATCGGACACCGATTGCAGATCGACGTCCATCCCCTGCTCGAGTGCGCTGACTGCTCGAGCGACGCCGGTGACCTCGACCAGCGCGTTCCACTGGCGGGTCGTGAGCGCGACCACCATCACCCGGCGTCCGTCGCTGGTCGGGAAGTCGTGCCCGAACGCGCCGTACAGATAGTTGCCGTCCCTGGGCGCGTCCTGGCTCTCGAGCTGAGCTTCGGCGACGCGCCCGAGGTGGCCGACCATCGCGAACGCGACGTCTGAGAGGGCGATTCGTACAAGCTGACCCTCCCCGGTTCGCATGCGATGCCGATCGGCGGCCAGCAGACCGGTCGCCGCGAGTCCTCCCATGATCGCGTCCCACGCCGGCAGCACGCTGTTCAGCGGCTCTGAGTAGTCCCGCGGACCTGTGGCCCACGGGAACCCGGTGGCTGGGTTGACCGTGTAGTCGACCTCAGAGGTGCCGTCGCGATTGCCGGCCAGCGCCACCATCACCAGGTCCGCGCGGCGGCTCGACAACGATTCGTACGACAGCCAACCGCGCGCGGGAAAGTTCGTCAGGAACGTCCCGGCGGCGGCGATGCACGCCTCGACCAGCTCGCGTCCCCGGTCGGAGCGAATATCGACCTCGAGCGAGCGCTTGCCCTTGTTCAGGCCTGCCCAGAACAGGCTGTCGCCGCCCGAGGCGAGCGGCCAGCGACCGTAGTCGAGCCCGCCGCCGAGCTGGTCAAAACGGATCACATCGGCGCCGAGCTGCGCCAGCGTCATCCCCCCGAGCGGAGCGGCGACGAACGCCGATCCCTCGACGACCGTCAACCCCGAAAGTATTCCCTGCTCGCTCATGGCATCAGGCCGGTGAGTCGCCAGTCGAGCACCGGCCGCGGGTCATCGTCGTCCTGTGCCTGTGCGGAGACGACGATCCGCGCGTGGACGAGCCCCCCGTCGTCCAACGGCTCGAGCTCCTCGAGCGTGATCTCGCTGCGCAACAGGTCGCCCTCGAACGTCGGGCCCAGGTGGTCGCACGAACGCCACGCCAGGATCGTGGCCAGGTCGGGCAGCGCCCGGGTCAGATGGGAAGCGGCGATCCCGATCACATGCCCGCCGTACACCAACCGCTGGCCGTGCGCGCCCGCGGTGGCGTCGGTGTGCGTCATCGCGACGTTGAGGCTCAGCCGAGCCAGCTCCGGCGCCGACGTCACCGTCTCGCCGGCCTCCAGCGACCAGGACTGCTCCGGTCGCAGATCGCCGAACAGCAGCCCCAGCGGCTCGCGCCGCAGCCCGTCCAGCCGCCATCCGGATGGGATCAGGTCGTGAACGTCGCGCTGCGCGGCGCGATCGGCCACGCCTTGCACGTCGTCACCGACCTCGTCCGGATCGTCCGCAGCGTGCGGGCAACAGCGGGCAGCGGTAATAGTCGAGCACGATCTGACCGTCGGCGTCCACCGCCGTGACGTGCAGCAGCACCATCCCGCGCGGCTGCCTGCCCGACGAGCTCGCGCGCCGCTTCGCCACCACCGTCGTGGTCGTCCGCAGCGTCACCCCGAGATGCACCGCGCGGGCGGCCAGGCCCCGGTAGAACAGATTCCCCAGCACGCGGCCGCTCGGCCCGGTCGACTGCCCAATCGCCACATCGCACACCAGCATCGGATGCGCCAGCATCGATTGCGCGCCCGTCACCTCGCGGCACAGCGGCTCGTCCAGCGACAGCCGTAGCCGATCCCCCACGATCGCCTGATGAAACGCGGCGTGCGCGGCTGTGAGCGTCAACCCCGGCGCGTGGAACACGTCGCCGACCGCGAGATCCTCGTAGTACGGAGGACCATCGAGCGGCCTTACCGGCGATTCCGGCCGGCGCGGCAGCGCCAGCAGCCGCTCGGCGTGCGCGCGCATCGCCTCGTCCACCATCGCGCCGTCCACCCGCACCGCAGCGTCACCACTCCCGGCACTCGCCGCGAGCGCGTCGGTTACCGAGCCGCGCCCAGCGCAACTCGCGGTCGGTCGCGGCGAACGCACGGTTCAGCGTCTCTACCTGCTCCGGATGGATCGCCCACTTACCGTCAAACCCCAGCTCCCGAGCAGCCCGCGCCGCGCGCGCCAGCCACAACGGCTCCCCCAACCGCAAAAACGGTCCGTCGATCGCTTGAAGCCCCGCCGCCCGCGCCGCGGACAGCACCGCTTCCTGGTAATACAGCCAGCGCTCGACATCTCGCTCGGCCCCACGCCGCCCAAGCGCCGTAGCCAGATCCGCGTAGCCGAGGATCAACGCCTCCAGCTGCGGCGTCGACCCCGCGATCGCCGCCACCGCCTCGATCCCCTCCGGCGTCTCGATCAACGCCTGCAACCCAACCCCATCCTCGAGCAGCGCGGCGATCCCCACCAACACATCCGGACCATCGACCTTCGGGACAACCACCGTCAGGCACCGCGGCGCGCGAAGCCCGCTAACCAGCTCCAGATCGGCCGCCAACTCAGACGAGCCCGGAGCGTTGACCCGTACCGCGACCGACCGCTCCATCCACTCCGATCGTCCAAGCGTCCGCGCGATCGCCTCTCGAGCCTCATGCTTGGCGGTCGGCGCGACCGCATCCTCGAGATCAAACACCACCTCATCGGCCGGCACAGCAAGCGCCTTCTCGTGCATCCGCACCGCGTGACCGGGTACCGACAAGCACGAACGGCGCGGGCGGCTACAGGCGCGGGCAACGACGGGGGTCACGGCCTCGACGATATCCACCCCCGCGGTACGGGTCGTTCAGCGTTGCAGGCCGTGAAGGGTGGCGAAGGCCTCGAGCTGGCGGAGCTGCTCGTTCAGATCGGTCGAGGTCGTGCTGAGAACGAGGCGGTCGACGCCCTGGGCAGCGTACGCCTCCACACCCCCGCGATCCATGTCGATCGAACCCCAGCGGGTGTACTCGAGAACCTCGGGGTCGCGGCCCGCGGCGACAGCGGTCGTATGCACCAGCTCGATCTGAGCGAGCCGTTCGGCCGGGGTCAACCGGCCGCCGGGGAAGAACCCGTCGCCGCGTCGGCCGGCGCGGCGGGCGGCGGCCGCGCTCGAGCCACCGACGTGGATCGGCAACATCTGCAGCGGCTTTGGATAACTGGTCACGTTCTCGAACGAGTAGAACTCACCGTCGAAACTCGTACCGGCAGCGTCGCCCGCCCAGAGGGCGCGCAGGACGTCGATCGCCTCATCGGCGCGGCGGCCCCGGGTCGCGTAATCGATTCCGACGGCGGCGGCCTCACCCGGGAGGCTGCTGACCCCGATCGTGGGCAGGCGCATCCGACCGCTGGAGAGCACGTCGATCGTCGCCAGACGCTTGGCCAGACCCACCGGGTGGTGGAAGGGCAGCAACAGCACGCCCGTGCCGAGCAGGATTCTCGTCGTCGACGCCGCGACAAAGGCCAGGCACTCGAGAGGATCGGCGATCGGCAGATCAGGCGCGAACTCGACCTCGCCGACCCGCGCGCCCGGGTAGAGCGTGACGTGCTCGGGCACGTAGAACGATTCGAAACCCAGGTCGTCGGCATGGCGGGCGATCGCCTTCATGTTCGCCGGATCGGGGCCCACGACGCCGGTGTTGTAACTGAGGCCGAATTTCATTCGTCCAGTCTCTCCCATACCGAGACCTGGGGGCCGAACTCGTCTGGCTGCCGTGACGCGATCCGTGGGCAGTCAGCGCCGCAGCTCCGTCCATGGTCGCCCTCCTCCGGGTTGTGGCGTGTCTCCACCTATGACCAGGATGCGAGCGTGTGACACGCACGAAGGGCGACAACCGAAAACGGCGGGTCGTCCGCCTGGCCGGCGGGAGCAGCGCTAGCGTCCCGCGTGTGGAGTTCAGCCGCGAGTTGCGCAACGACGTTCTGGCCGGAGACATCACGCTCTCGGTGAGACTGTGGCAGCGGCCACGGGTCAAGCAGGGCGGTCGCTACCGGGTCGGCCTTGGCGAGATCGAGGTCGACGCCATCGAGCTTGTCCCGTTCGCGTCGGTCACCGGGGACGATGTCCGACGCGCCGGCGAGCCCGACCGCGAGACCCTGCGCCAGCGCGCCGCGCACGCCGGGCCGATCGACGAGGACACGCTCGTCTATCGGATCGAGTTCCACAGGGTGAGCCCAGGTGACTGAGCCACACCGGCGCATTCGCATCGACGAACCGTGCATGGCGTCCGCTCTGACGATCCTCTCCACAAGGGCCGGCGGTCCGGTGCCGATAGTACGGTCGGACCGCTATGGGTACGAGCCTCATCAGCATCAAGGACGTGGCCAGCGCCCAGTTCGAATTCCGGGCCGAGGACTGGGCCGACCGCTCCCACTGGGCGCGGAAGATGGCCCTTAGCATCAATGGTTACGAGGTTTCGCCCCGGCCGCGCGGGTACGCCTGCCACCGCCCCCGGTGGGTGTGGGTCGAGGCCGACGCGGCTGGACGGAGGGTGCCCTGGAGCGACTTCCGGCTGCTCGTTCCGACAGATGCGCTGACCCCGGTCACGCTGCACGTCGCGAACGCCGCCGGCTGACCGGCTCGAAATGAGAAAGCGCGACATTGAGAGGTGCTCGTCGTGAGCACCGGATCGGCGACGGCGACACGCCGGCTCGAGCAGCGCGAGCCGACACAACTCACGTTCCTCGCGTAGAGCAAAGCGGTGGCGCCGACGCGGATCCGTCGTCACCGTTGCGCCGGCCGCGGGACCCGGTCAGTTCTCGGGCACCGGGATTGACGCGTCGAGCGTGCGGTCCTGGCCGCGAGGCAGCCGTGAGGCGAGCGGGAAGCCGAGCGCGGCGACGGCCGCCATCGCCGCGAACGCGCCAAACGTGTGGTGGACGAGCACCTGGACCAGCACGGCGACGGCCAACCCGCCGAGGTTGCCCGCCAGCCACACGATCGCACCGGCGGTGCCGGCGAGCGGACCCGCGAGGCGCTCGGATGCGGTGAGCACGATCGGCAGCGCGGACAGCAGCAAGAAGCCGATCGCGACCAGAACGAGAGCGCGTACCGCCAGCGACGTACTGGCCCCGCACACGAGGCAGCCCGCCATCGTGACCGCGACCGTCGCGAACATGTAGGGACGCTCACGCCGGCGCTGGGAGACCACCGGAGCGAGCACCGCGCAACCGACGACGCCCGCCACGATCATCGCGACCAGCAGCACTCCGGCGGTGGTGTCCGAGACGCCGTCGGGGTGTAGCAGCGTCTGCAGCCAGGTGGCCAGCGCCACGAAGATGCCGAAGCCGAGAAACACCAGGCTGCAGAGCGTCCGCAGCTCGGGGATCCTCCACAGTGCCCGGGCTGCTCCGCCGGCGATCGCGGAGCGCTCCGCGGTCGCGTGTCCCGGCCGGCGCAGCGCGAACGCGAGGCCCGTCGCCGGGATCAGCGCCAGCACCGCTTCGACGGCCAGCAGACGCTGCAAGTGCCCGTGAGAGCCGAGCACCGGTCCCAGCCCCAGCGCGACCAACATCCCGACGAAGTTGCCCGCTGAGCCGACGGCGATCCCGTTCGCGCGGTCACGCTCGGGCAGGTACTCGCCGGCCAGCCTGCCGACCGCGCTGAGGATGAACGGTTGTGCAATCGCGACCGCGACCTGACCCGCCATCGCCCAGACGAACCGGTCGCCGCCGAGCCGAATGAATGCGCCGGCGGCCATCAGCCCCGCCGCCGCTCCGAGGACGGAGCGGAAGTGGCGGTCCAGCAGCGCCCCGGCCGGGATCGCGAGCACGACGTAGACGAGCGGGAAGATCTCCGACAGCCAACCGACCGCCGTCACAGACACGCCGTAGTGGTGAGCCGTGTCGGTCGTGATCGCCGCAAACGTAAGCCACAGCATCTGGGTTGCGGCTGCGGCGAGCGCATACCAGATCAGCGGAGACCAGCTGGCACGTGGTTCTCGCCGGGGACACCCCTCCACGGCGCTGGACAGTACGCGATCTCGCGGCCACACTCGCTCGGAAACCTTGAATAACGCGACCCGCCGGTGTCTATGGGATCAGGACGATGCGCTCACCTGGCAGAGCCTTCTGGGTCCAGGCGGTCTCGACGTCTGCCAACGGCATCGTGTGCGCGTTGACCACAATCGTGCCCGCGGCGAGCTCGTCCACGAGCGACGGCAGCTCGGCGCGGTAGAGCTCCGGCGAGACCGCGCCCTGACCGCTGCCCTGGAGCCGAAGGTTGGCTGAGCGCAGCGCCACCGATGGCAGCTCGATCGTCGGGCCGGCGACCGCACCGATCTGGATCCAGTTCATGGCGCGGCTGCGGTCGGACCGGACGGTCAGCAGGGCGGTCACCGCCCTCTGCGCCGGTCCTCCCCACAGGTAGTCGACGACGATGTCGCACTCGGCGGCGGCGGCGGCGAGGGCTTTGTCCGTCGCTTGCCCGTCCTCCGTCAGCCGGACGATGTCGTCGGCGCCAAGGGAGGTGAGCGCCTGCAGCCGAGCGACGTCACGTCCGGCGCCGACCACGCGTCCGGCGCCGAGCCGCTTGGCCACCTGTACGGCCATCGCCCCGGCGTTGCCGGTCGCGCCGAGGATGAGGACGCTCTGCCCGGACTCGATCGGGACGCGACGGCGCAGGGCGACCCACGACGACATCGCCGGGTTCATCCCGGCGGCTAGCTTCGCGACGTCGGCGTCGTCGGGCAGCTCGATCGACCGGCGCGAGTCGACGAGCGCCTTGTCCGCCATCGTGCCGATCACGTCGTCGGCAGCCACGAAGTAGATCCGCCGGCCGTCGGGTCGCTGCCCGACTCCGTCGATTCCGGGAACCATCGGCAGCGCCCGTGTGCTGGTGTAGTGGGCGCCGGCGGCGCCGGTCCGGACGCGTGGGTGCAAGCCGACGGCGAGAACGTCGACGAGCATCTCGTCACCGCTGCTCGGGTGCGGAACCTCGATCTGCTGGTAGTGCGGTGGCTCGTCGAACGACGTCACCACCGCTGCGTTCATGTCGGCCATGTCGGAGCTTCTCCTATTTCATCGTTTAGTTCGTGCCACGTACCATTTTAGTTGGTGGCACGAACTAACACAAGTAGAATGCGAACATGACCTCTCGACCCGCCGTCGCGCCCGCGCGCGAGGCCAGGCCTGACCAACTGAGCCCCGTCGACGGACTGGCTCAGCTCTCGTTCCTCGTTTACGGCACGCTCGAGCGGCTGGCGGCCGAGCAGGACGTCTCGATCATCCAGATGCGCCTGCTCGGCGTGCTGCGGGACCGCACGCCGACGATGAATCAGCTGGCAAAGCTCCTCGGGCTGGACAAGTCCAGCATCACCGGGCTCGTCGACCGCGCGGAGCGCCGCGGCCTGGTGGCGCGCGTTCCCTCGACGTCGGACCGACGGGCGGTGCTGGTCAACCTCACCGACGCTGGTCGATCGCTCGCGTCTGAGGTCTCGATCCGCTTTGAGACCGAGATCTCGACGATGCTCGACAGCCTGGCCCCGCGAGACCGGCAGGCACTCACCCGGATCCTGAGCCGGCTACTCGTGGCTCACGCGGCCGATCACGGTGTCGATCTGTTCGCGGACATCGACACCCAGGGCGGCCGGGCGTAATCAGTCCGGGCCGTTCTCGCGGTGAGCGCGGATCTGTTCGCGCTCGGCGAGCCGGTTCGCCCGCCTGAGCTCCGCTTCGCGCATCCTCCGCTGCTCGTCCGCGCTCGTCACGATCAACGCCGGCACGGCTGCGGGGTTGCCATCGTCGTCGAGCGACACCATCGTCAGATACGCGGTGTTCGTATGACGCACCTCGCCCGTCCGCGGGTTCTCGGCATCCACGCGCACGCCGACTTCCATCGAGGTTCGCCAGGCCGCGTTCACCGAAGCGCTCAACGTGACCAACTCCCCCAACCGGATCGGGTACAGAAACGCCATGCGGTCCATCGCGGCGGTCACCACCCGCCGGCGTGAGTGCTTGACCGCCGCGAGTGCCGCGGCCTCGTCACAGAGCTTCATCACCGTGCCACCATGGACGCTTCCCGCCGGGTTGGCGTCGAGCACGCTCATCCACCGGACGAGCTGACACCGCGAGTCGGACGCGAGCTTGGGCTCCATCGCGGTCAATCTACCCTCCCCCGGCGCGACCCCACGCGGCGGTCGTCGCCGCCTCCGAGTCCGGGCTGGTCGTGCCCGGCTCACGCGCGCCCGGGTAGCCGGCTCGCCACCAACCGGGAGGCAATCATGGCGCAGTACGTTCTCGACAACACCGCGGCGGAGGCCGAGCAGCGATTCGCGAGCCTCGAGTCCTGCTACGACCCGGTCACGATCCGCCAGCTCGAGGAGATCGGAGTCGCGCCCGGGTGGCGATGCCTCGAGGTCGGCGGCGGCGGCGGGTCGATCGCTCGGTGGCTGGCGGATCGGACGGGTCCGGCCGGCGGCGTGGTCGTGACCGACATCAACCCGCGCTGGCTCGACGCGGATCGGCCGAGCATCGAGATGCGCCGGCACGACATCGTCGCCGACGAGCTCGAGCCGGGCGCGTTCGACCTAGCCCGCGAGCGCCTCGTGCTGCAACTCCTGCCCGAGCGCGGGCAGGCGCTCGAGCGGATGATCGGCGCGGTGAAGCCCGGCGGCTGGCTGCTGATCGAAGACTTCGACCGCGGCTGGCTCCCGCTCACGCCGTCAACTCCTACATGCTCGTGTCGCGCGGGCGCCGGCCACGGATCGATTGAGCCGAGCGCGCGGCTCAAACTCTCCCGGGAACCGCCGCGGACGACCTGCACGACCTGTCAATTCGCCCGTTCCGGACGGACCTTGTCATGCGATGCATGTGGGACATGCCCGCAATGCCAAGGCTCGGAACGGCGAGCTGAATTGTCAGGTTATGCAGGTTCCGGGCGCCCAGCTCGCCCCCCGGGCGCCCCCTCGTCCGAGGCGCCCCGCGCCCCCACGGCGCCCCGCTCCCCCAGGGGCGCCCAGCTCGCCCCCGGGCGCCCCCCAGCACCCCCATCACGGCCCGCCCCCTTGACGCCAGCAACCTCGACCCCGTATCGTTGTTAGGCGATTGGTGAACAAGGGGGCCGCCGGGTGGTCGCGCCGATCACCGAGGCCGTCCGGACCGGAGAAGGGGCACATGACCGATCTACTGAAGGACGCGGGGCTGACCGCGCGCAAGATCCACCGTTACGGATGGAAGCCATCCCTCCCCGACGCGCGCGACCACATCGCGGACGCGTCGGAGCTGGTGGTGCTGGACGAGGTCGACCCTCGCGCCGACCTTCCCGACGTGTTCGATCAGGGCCAGCTCGGCAGCTGCACCGCCAACGCTGTCGCAGCGGCGGTCGAGTACGACGCGAAGCTGAACGGCACGGACCCGGGATTCCTGTCGCGGCTGTGGATCTACTACTACGAGCGCAAGCTCGAGGGCGCGCCGGCCACCCAGGACACCGGGGCGTTCGGACGGGACGGCTTCAAGGTCTGCCAGAAGCTCGGCGTGGCGCTCGAGGCCGACTGGCCGTATGACATCGCCAAGTTCTCCGACGAGCCGCCGGCGAGCCTGGACGCCGAGGCCGGCCAGCACCGCATTTCGAACTACCGGGTGGTTCCGCGGAACCTCGACACGATGAGGGCCGTGCTTTCCAACCGCCAGACGATCGCGTTCGGGTTCTCGGTGTATGAGTCGTTCGAGTCCCAGCAGGTCGCGCAGACCGGGATCGTGCCTCTCCCCACCCGGAGCGAGAAGCAGCTGGGTGGACACGAGGTTCTGCTCGTCGGCTACCTCAAGGACCAGCCCAACTATGGCCTCGTGCGCAACTCATGGGGCCCGGGCTGGGGCATGAAGGGCTACTTTTTGATGCCCTGGGCGTACGTCCTCGACGCGAACCTCGCGAGCGACTTCCGGACGATCCGTCGCCCCGCGGGGAAGTGATCCGCCGCCCCACGGCGAAGTGATTCCGCCGCCCCACGGGGAAGCAACCCGCTGCCCCGCCAGGAATTAACCCGCCGCCCGGCGGGGAAGTCAAGCGCCTACTCGCGGGGATATGACCCGCCCCCGCGCGGGGACTAACCGGTCCCGGCCCAGGGGTCAGGAGTTGACGTCGTTCAGCGTCCCGCACTCGGGGCATTCGATGAACACACCGAACAGCTGCCCATCGCTGACGCCTTCGGCCAGCACGATCGCGCAGCCGCCGCACAGCAGACGATCCGGCCCGTCACCGCTGAAGGCCAGCTTTCCCTTCGGCGGGGCGTGGATGATTGCGCTTGACCTGGGGACTTCGTTGACGACGGTGAGAGTTTGATCAGCCATGGTGCAAACCTATCCGCCCAGGCCCGTGGCGGCAAGCGACCCGCCCCGGGGCCGGACTCAACTCAGATCAGAGCCGCTGGTCCGCGTTCGGCCAAATCGAGCCGGTCCGTCCAGACCGCACGCCCGCGACTTAAGCCTCGCCACCGCTTGCCGACCTAGGAAACACAGGAACGGCCTCACCCAGGGTCCCCATGCCAGACGCATTCGTCGCTCGCCAGCCCATCTTCAACCACAAGCTCGACGTAGTCGGCTACGAGCTGCTGTTCCGGGGCGAGGGCTATGTCAACGACGTGGCGATGATCGCCAACCCCGAGAGCGCAACCGCCACCGTGGTGCTGAACGCGCTCACCGAGCTGGACCTCGAGCGGATCGTCGGCACCAGGACCGCGTGGGTCAACATCTCACGCGAGTTCGTCGTCGGCGGTCTCGCCCGCGCGATCCCCTCCGGCCTCGTAGGCCTCGAGATTCCCGAGACCGAGCAGTTCGACGACGAGATGCTCGCCGCGCTCCACCAGCTCAAGAGCGAGGGCTACAAGCTGGCGCTCGACGATTTCCGCTACCGCGAGGGCTCCGAGCAGCTGCTCGAGCTGTTCGACGTGGTCAAGCTCAACATGACCGAGCTCGGGCGGCAGCCGCTGAGCGCGCTCGTCGAGCGGCTGAAGCCGTATGAGGGCAAGCTCGTCGCCGAGAAGCTCGCGACCCAGGCCGATCACGAGTTCTGCGTTGACGCCGGCTGCGACTTGTTCCAGGGCTACTTCTTCTGCCGGCCGGCGGTCGCGTGCACCCGCGGCATCGCCGCCAACCGCCTCGCGCTCCTGCAGGTGGCCGCGGTGCTCAACGACCCCGCGGTCCAGCTCGAGCAGATCGAGCAGCTGATCGCGCACGACGTCGCGCTCAGCTTCCGGCTGCTCCGCTACGTGAACTCCGCGTTCTTCGGCCTGCGCGGCGACGTCCGGTCGATCGGCCAGGCGCTCGCGCTGCTCGGCCTTGAGAACGTCAAGCGCTGGTCGACGCTCAGCGTGCTGGCCAGCATCGACGACAAGCCCACCGAGCTCACGGTCACCGCGCTGATCCGCGCCCGCTTCTGCGAGCTGGCGGGCGACGCACTCGGGATCGCCGGCGGCGCAGAGCTGTTCACGCTAGGCCTGTTCTCGGTGCTCGACGCGATGATGGACTCCCCGATGATCGACGTGGTCGCCTCGCTCCCGCTGGCGGCTGAGATGCGCGACGCGCTCGTGTCCCGCAAGGGCAAGCGCGGCCTGCTGCTCCAGTGCGTCACCGCACTCGAGACCGGTGAGATCAACGACCTTCCGACGGTCGTCGACGGCGCCGGCGACCTGTACCTCGAATCGATGATGTGGGCGAACGCCGCGGCCGAGTCGCTGTTCAGCGCCGCCGGCCCGGCACGCCCGAAGAGCACGCCGCCGCCGGTCTCGCAGCCGACCCCCGCACCGGTCGCCGTCGCAACCACCCCCGCAACCGCCGGCGCGCGCTCCGCCGCCGCGACCGCACCCTCGGCCCCGGCGACCGCTCCCCAGCCGAACGCGACTCCCGGGCCGCAAGCGACCCCCGAGCCGCAAACGACTCCCGACCGGGCCACGACCCCTGCGCAGCAGCCGGGTCTGTTCGGTCGGATCCGTGACACGGTCCTCGGCTGGTTCGGGCGGCGCCGGGTCAGCCACGAGTCGGCCTGACCGCGCGCGGAAACGCGTCGCGCAGCGCGCGCTCGGTCGACCAGAACGCGAGCTCGTCCCACGGCAGCTCGTCGACCGCGAACGCGCGGACCTCGAGCGCCTCGGGCGTGGTCTGCGGCGAGCCGAGCGCCCGAGCGCGGTAGACGATCAGCACGACGCGGTCCTCGGCGCGCGAGTAGACACCGACCAGCCCGCCGACCTCGATCGCGATGCCGAGCTCCTCGTCGGCCTCTCGCCGCGCGGCCTCCTCCACCGATTCGCCGAGATCGACGAAGCCGCCGGGGAACGTCCACAGCCCCTGCCCGGGATCGAACCCCCGCCGCAGGAGGATCACCTTCCCGCGAGTGTCCACGGGGATCGCGCCGGCAACCGGCTTCGGGTTGTAGTAGGCGGCATAGCCGCAATGCGCACATACGATGCGGCGCGGGAACTCAACATCGGCCGGGCGGCCACACCGGGGACAGAACTGCGCCTCGTCGAGAGCCGGATTCAGCGACCCGTCCATGCATGCGATGCTACGGCCGCCGTGGTGGTGAGGTTCGGTCAGCGTGAGATCCCGCACGATGAGCTGACGGCACAAGCCGCCAAGATCGCCACCGCGCTCAGCACCGCCGGGGTCGAGCACGGCGACCGGGTCGCGATCGTGCTCCGCAACGAGCCCACGTTCCTCGCCCTCAGCGCCGCGTGCCCGCTGATCGGAGCCGTGCCGGTGCCGGTCAACTGGCATTCGCGCGGCCGGGAGCTACGGCACGTCCTGTCGCATTCAGGCGCCCGGGCGGTGTTCGTCCATTCCGACCTGATCGCCGGGGTCGAGGAGTCGCTCCCCAATGGCGTCGAAATTATCGAGGTGCAGGTTCCCGCCGAGACCGAGGCGCACTACGGCGACGCGCCCGCCACGGGTCGCCACCCGCTTCTCGACGACTGGATCGGCGACGCGGCACCGTACGCTCACCAGGCCGGGAGCGCGCGGATGAGCGTGATCTACACCTCGGGCACGACCGGGCTGGCCAAGGGCGTCCTGCGTGACGCGATGTCCCCCGAACAGTCGCAGCAGGTGGCGGCGGTGACGCTGGCGGCGATGGGGCTGCGGCCGGGCATGAGAACGCTGATCACCGCGCCGATGTACCACGCGGCTCCGAACTCGCAGGGCCTGTTCGCGCTCGCGCTCGGGATCGAGCTGACGATCATGCCGCGGTTCGAGCCCGAGGAGTTCTTGCGGCTCGTCGAAGCGCAGCGGATCACGCACGCCCAAACAGTCCCGACGATGTTCGTGCGACTGCTCGAGCTCCCCGACGACGTCCGCACCCGCTACGACCTCAGCTCGCTCGAGTGCGTGGTGCATGCGGCGGCGCCGTGCCCCGTCCACGTCAAGCGGCGCATGATCGAGTGGTTCGGACCGGTGATCCTCGAGTACTACGGAGCGACCGAGATCGGGATCGTCGTCGCCTGCGACAGCCACGAGTGGCTCGCTCACGAGGGAACCGTCGGCCGGCCGCTCGCGGACGCGGACATCCACGTGTTCGACCCCGCGGGTGAGCGGCTGCCGCCGGGCGAGACCGGCGAGGTGTTCATCCGGCCGCCCGGGTACTGGCCCGGCTTCACCTACCTCGACCAGGAGGACCGGCGCCGCGAGATCGATCGCGACGGCTACATCACGATCGGCGATATCGGCCGGGTCGACGAGGACGGGTTCCTGCACCTCTCAGATCGCGCGCGCGACATGGTCATCTCCGGCGGGGTGAACATCTATCCGGCCGAGATCGAGGCCTGCCTGCTCGAGCTCGAGGGCGTGCGCGACGTCGCCGTGTTCGGCATCCCCGACGAGAACTTCGGCGAAGCGCTCGCCGCGCACGTCGACGCCGAGCCTTCGGCCGGCCTGACCGAGGCCGCCGTGCGCGATCACGTCGCGGCGCGCCTGGCTGGATTCAAGGTGCCGAAGGTGATCGTGTTCGACGACGAGCTGCCGCGCGAGGAGACCGGCAAGATCTTCAAGCGCCGGATCCGCCAGCGCTACTGGCAGGACGCTGGGCGCAACATCTGAGAGCGAGCGATGCAGAACGTCCACGCGATGCGCGCGGAGCCTATGACGGCTCCCGGTGTAGCTCGACGGCAGGCTGTATGGTCGGCCTGAGAGCGAGATGGGCCACCGCGAAAACGAGTCGCGCGGGCTTCGAGCGAGCAGGCTCGGCGAGTTCGAACGAGCGTTTGCGAGCTGCGCTGATCGCCGGCGACGAGGTCGCGGCCGAGACGACGATCCGCGAGGCGATGGACGCCAAGCTCACCTCGGCGGAGATCGATGAGAGGATCATCACTCCCGCGCTGTGGCTGATGGGCGAGCTGTGGGAACGCGGCGAGATCTCAGTCGCCGACGAGCATCTCGGCGACCGAGATCGCGATGCGCGTGCTGGCGCTCCAGCGCGAGGCCGAGCGGCTCGCGCAAACCCGCCGCGATCACCGGGTGATGCTCGCGACGCCCGCCGGCGAGCGCCACGTCGTCGCCTTGCGGATGGTGAGCAATCTCCTGAGCGGAGCGGGCTACTGGATCGTGATGCTCGGCGCCGACGTACCCGCAGAGGCGCTCGTGGGCAGCGTGCTGCGCCACCGGCCGGACGTGATCTGCATGAGCGCGACGATGCCCGAGGTGTCGGCCCGGATCGTCGACTCGATCGTGCAGGTCCACGCCGCCTGGCCGGGGGCACAGTTCGTGATCGGGGGCCGCGGCCTCGCCAGCCAGCTGCGATCGCGGCCCGGGGTCGGGATCTGCCAGCGCGTATCGGAGGTCGTCGAGACCGTCGACGCGCAGGTCAAGCGCGCGGAGCTCAACTAGCTCGTGGCCGCGGACCCGATGCCGGCCACGAACTGGGCGGGGAATCACGCCTACCGGGCGCGCGCGCTCCACGTCCCCTCGACGCTCGAACAGGTCCAGGAGATCGTCGCGGCGGCCCCGCACATCCGGGTCCTGGGCTCGCGTCACTCGTTCACCGACATCGCCGACTCGGTCGAGCTCGTGAGCCTGGATCGCCTCCCGCCCGACGTGGTCGTCGATCGCGACCTGATGACCGTGACCTGCGGCGGGGCGATGCGCTACGGCGAGCTCGTGGTCGAGCTCGCGGACGCGGGCGTGGCGCTCGCGAACCTGGCGTCGCTCCCGCACATCGCGGTCGCCGGCGCCGTGTCGACCGCGACGCACGGGTCCGGCGATCGACAACGGCAACCTCGCGAGCGCCGTCGCCGCGCTCGAGCTCGTCACGTCCGACGGCGCCGTCGTGACCGCCGCCCGCGGCGATCCCGATTTCGACGGGCTCGTGGTCGGGCTCGGCGCGGTCGGAGCGGTGACCCGGATCACGCTCGACGTCGAGCCCGCCTACGAGGTCCGCCAGCGCGTGTTCGAGGGCCTGCGCTGGGAGGACCTGTTCGAGCATTTCGACGCGATCACCGCGAGCGGTTACAGCGTCAGCGTGTTCACCCGATGGGGCGAGACGATCGACCAGGTGTGGGTCAAGAACCGCACCGATGCTCCGCACGAGACGGTGCTCGGGGCGAGCGCCGCGACCCAGCACCGCCACCCGATCCTCGGGCTCGATCCGGTCAACTGCACGCCTCAACTCGGCATCGCCGGCCTCTGGTCAGAGCGCCTGCCGCATTTCCGGATGGGCTTCACGCCGAGCAGCGGCGACGAGATCCAGTCCGAGTTCCACGTCCCCAGGCGCCACGCCGTGGATGCGATCGACGCCGTGCGCGCCGTGGCCTCGGCGATCCGGCCGGTGATCCTGGTCAGCGAGATCCGGACGGTCGCAGCCGACTCGCTGTGGATGAGCCCTCAGTACGGGCAGGACACGGTCGCGATCCACTTCACCTGGGGCCCCGAGCCCGAGGCGGTCCGGCGCGCGCTCGGCGAGGTCGAGCGAGTGCTCGCGCCGTTCGGGGCCCGCCCGCACTGGGGCAAGCTGTTCCTCGCCGGCGCCGCCGAGATCGGGCCGCTGTACGAGCGGCTCGGCGATTTCCAGACCCTGCTCGATCGGCTCGACCCACGCGGGGCGTTCCGCAACGACTGGCTCACCGCGCACGTCCTCGGCGATTAGAACAACGTGCGCCAGCTGAACTCGGGCGCGTAGCCGAGCACGTGCCCTGGCCTTCGCGATGTCGAGCAGCGTGTCGGTGCCGTCGACGCTGTCGGCCACCGGAACCCCGGGGAACACCTCGGCCATCAGCTCGCGGCTCGGTCGCTTCATCACGGTGTCGGCCGCGGCGATGATGAAGTTGTCCGCGCCGTCGATGTCCGCCTCGAGCGCGAGCCTCACGCTCTGGGTGACGTGGCTCTCGTCGACGTAGCCCCACAGGTTCCACTTGCGCAGATCGGGGTCGTCCCAGAACGTGGGGAACCGCTCGTAGTCGGCGCGGACCATGATGTTCGAGAACCGCAGGCCGATGATCGGCACGCCGCTCCACCGGTTGAACTGACGGGCCATCTCCTCCCCCACGACCTTGGACAGGGCGTAGCTGGTCTCGGGGTACATGTGCGGCTCGTCGACGGGGGCGTAGTCGGGCGGCCGCTCGAACGGCAGGCCGAGCGTGGTCTCGCTTGACGCCCACACGACACGCCGCAGGCCGAGCCGCGACGCCGACGCGAACACCGTGTGCGTACTAGTGACGTTCGTGCGGAAGACCTGATCCGGCGTGGCGTGGACCGGCGACGGGATCGCCGCCAGATGGACGACCGCCTCGATCCCCGGCAGGGTCTCGCCCCCGCTCAGCGCCTCGAGCGCCTGGCCGAAGTCGGTCACGTCGGCCCGGAGGAACGGAACCGGCGAGTCGGGGTGATTCGACTCGGGCGACGGCACCTGATCGACGTTCAGCACGTCGTGCCCGTGCTCGAGCAGATCCTGGACGACCGCCCGCCCGGCCTTGCCACTCCCGCCCGTTACCGCGATCCTCGTCACCCCGACAGCATTAGCAGACCTCGCGATGCGATGCCCGCCGCGAACATCAGGAGCGGCGCCCACCCGGAACGTCAGGGCTGCGCGCGCCGTCCGCACGCCCCAGTAGAACGGGCCACTCGTCGCGTTGACCGCGATGTCCCATCCGAGTCGCCATAGCGCCGCCTCGAGCTCGGCCGGCGCGTAGGGCACCTTGACCACGCGGTACGTGCTCCCGTCGCCGAGCGCCCGGCGGATCGTGCTCGACTCCGGGCCTTCGATCAGCTCCTCGTCGGTCCGGAAGCCGTCGTCGATGAACAGCACGCGCCCGTCCGGCTCCAGCGCGGCGGCGACGGTCGCCCAGAACGATTCGAACCGCTCGCGCGGCACGTGCGACAGCCAGAAGCCGAAGCACACGCAGTCGTAGCGTCGATCGGGCGTCCACTGGAAGATGTTTGCCTGGACGAACCGCACGCGCTCGTCGCTGATCGCTGCCCGCGCGATCTCGAGCATCTCGGGCGCGCCGTCGACCGCGGTCACGCTCGCCGCGCCGCGCAGCAGCGACCTGGTCCAGGTGCCAGGACCGCAGGCGAGCTCGAGCACGTCGCCGCTGACTCCGAACGCCTCCACCGCCGCCGCCAGCTCGTCTCCGGCGGCTCGCAGCGTCCCCTCCCCGACCTCGGGGATCGCGGTCTCGCCGTACTCGGCAGCGCCGGCGCGGTAGTACGCGAGCTGCTCGGCCAGCAGCGGCTCGAGCCCTCCGCGTGGATCTGTCCCCTGCACCCGGGCATCGTACCCGCGAGCGCCGCCCGGCCCGTCCGGCGATCCGCGCTTACCTAGACTGCTGCCCGTGCCGTCGCCACTCAAGCAGACGTTGCGCGTCCAGCTGCGCTGGCGCGACATGGACATGCTCGGCCACCTCAACCAGTCCGTGTACCACGAGCTGCTCGAGGAGGGCCGCGTCGCGCTGCTCGCCGAGCTGGTCCGCCGCGTCGGGGGGGACCACACGCACGGCGGCTACGTCCTCGCCCATGTCGACCTCGACTACCGGACCGAGGTCCGCAAGGACCACGGCGAGGTCGACGTGGTCGTCCGCCTGGGTCACGTCGGCACGTCGAGCTTCCGGCTCGACAACGAGATCCGGCTGCCCGACGGCACGGTCGCCGCGTCGGGCACCTCGGTCGTTGTCGCCTGGGATCCGGCGGCCCGGACGAAGCGCGCCCTGTCCGAGCTCGAGCGCACCGCGCTCTCCTGAACCGCGCTCAGCGAAGCAGCCAGAACACCCCGGTCTCGAGCTCGCTCGGATCCTCACGCCAGTGACCGTAGATCTCCCATCGCGGGCCGGCGAGCTCGCGTCCGTGCGCCGCGACGTGGTCGCGCACGGCGTCGTGCGTGGCGACCAGCCGGGCGTAGTCGCCGAGGTGGACCGCGGTCGCGACCTCCCCGCCGGGGAGCTCGGACTGGGTCACCCGTCCCTGCGCCGCGAACGGCCCCGCCGCCAACACGCCGACCTCGACCTCGGGCGTGTCGTTCTTGTAGAGCATCACGTTCTGCCACCGCTCGGGGCCGGCCCCGGTGGCGAGGTCCTCGCGCCCACGGACATATCCGTAGACCTCGTCGAGCAGCTGCCCCCACAGGCTCGGGAACCGCTCCCAGGTCGTCCGCTGAGCGATCACCGCGGTCGGGCGCGGCTGGACGGTCACGAATGACACCGGGATGAGCGGCACGGCGGCAATCTAATCGGGTCTGCGCACAAACCTACCTGGAACGCTTGACCGCACGGGGCGCGGCACCCGGCGCGTCCGAGCTACGAACGGCCGGCGCCTGGGGTCGGAGGGGGACGGGTTGCCGCGCCGGTCGCTCGTGCCGCTCGCCGGAACATGCACAACCTGACAATTGGCGCCGGCGAGCCGGACGGTGGCATTTTGGGCATGTGGGGAATGCGTGATCTGACACGGTCCCGGCTTGACGCCTCCGTTGTCAGCTTGCGCAGGTGAGTGCCCGCCTTTATCGGCGCGCAACTCGGCTCCCACCAGCCGAAAAGACAAGCGTCTAGAGCACGTCCATGATCGGGAACCGGGCGTCGCCGTCCAGGCAGGCGCGGACGTACAGCGCGACGCCGGCATCGCCCGTCCACAGCGTGTAGCGCCCGCGACCGAGCGCCGTTCGCTCCCGCTCGACTTGTTCGACCGCGTGCATCGCGAACCGGCGGGCCCGTTCGAGCCATACGGGATCGCCCGTCAGCTCGTGGAGCGCGAGGAACGCAAACCCGTTGCCGGCGGTGCCGTGACACAGCCCGGGGCCCTTGCGCAGCGGACCGGCGCGCCAGGTCAGCTCGCCGCCGCCGATCGCAAGCTCGAGCGGCATCAGGTCGCCGAGCGTGATCACGATCCCGGGCGCGCCGTGGCACCACTGCACCCGGATCGTCGTCGCGTAATCGCTCAGCGGGCCTTCGAGTGGCGGCCAGTTGACGAGCTCGTCCCGCCGCCCCGCGGTCCGGGTCAGCAGCCTCGCCACGCGCGCGCGCAGGATCTCCTCGTCGACGAATCCGCGGAGCGCATGCACGTTGGCGGCGAAACCGTGTCCGGGACCGAGGTAGCGCTGCGGGCGACCGTAGAGCTCGCCGGTCCACATGTCGGTGGACTCGTCCCACCGCGCGTAGAGCAGCTTGGCGCTCTCGCGCCACTCATCCTCGAGCCCGCACGCCCGAGCCGCAAGGATCGTGCCTGGGGAGCCCCACAGGAATTCCCAGGTCGGATGCTCGCGATTGGCGCGCACCAGCTCGCTCAGGCGATCCCGATCCGCCGCCGGCGAGGAGAGCTTGTCGGCGACGACGAGCACGCCTGTCTCCCCGATCAACAGACTCGGAGCGTGTCCCTGTCCCTCATTGGCGAAATCCGGCGCGCGCCGGTACCGCTCGAGCACCGCCGCGATCGCGGCCGGCGCGTCGAGCGAGGACCCGAGCCTCGACAGCGCCCAGACCATCCCCGCGCCCCCGAGGTACAGCGAGCTCGGGCGCTCATCGTCAGCGACCTCGTCCAGCGGATGGCCGGGCCAGGCGCGGTCGCGCTCGGCCGCCTCCGCGTCGGCCACGATCGCGTGGATCGCCTCGCGGGCAAGCGCCGGGTCCCACTCACGCTCGGTGAGTGGTTCGTGCTCCTCGACACGCCAGAGGATCTCGCTCAACATCCGCCATGATCACGCAGCCTCGATCGGGACCGCGAAGTCGCAGTCGGGGCCGCGGGTCATGTCGGGCGGGGTGCTTGCGAGGTACGTGACCCTGACGCCGAGGTCGGTCGGGCGCGCGGCGTGCTCATCGGCCCAGGCGTGGAGCGACTCCGATGCGAGCTGCCAATCGGCCGGGCTGATCTGCAAGCCGGGGCCGAGATCGACGGACGCCTCGCGATGCGCCGGCTCGGTCCGGAGGATCAGCTCGGGGAACTGGCCCGCGAGCTCCTGCGCATCGTCGTCCGGAACCGGGCGGCACCACTCGAGCGGGCCGTCGCTGTCCTCGCTGATCTGGCTCCAGTAGATACAGAGCGCCGCGCCCACCCGACCTCCGATCCGGGGCGCGGGCCGGCTCTGGAGCAGCGCCACGAACTCCTTGCCGAGCGCCCACGCCTGCTCTTGCCCGACGACGTTGCGCTTCAGGCATAGCAGGCTCCGGCTCGGGAGCTCGCGCGTAGTGACCTCGTACATGTCTGACCTCTTTCCGCTGATTCGGTCGACGAGGTACCCGGCGAGCCGGCGACGACCCACATGGTCGGTCTCGACTGCGGCCCAGTACTCGGCGACCGCGCCCGCAGCGGCGGCCGGCTCCAGCTCCAGGACGACCCTGATCTCGGCCAGCGGCATCTGCAGCTGGCGCAGCGCGGCGACCAGCCGCGCGCGCTCGAGCTGACCGGCGTCGTAGAAGCGATAGCCGGAGCTGTCGTCCACCCGCGCAGGCGCCAGCAGGCCGAGCTCGTCGTACAGGCGAAGCGCCTTCGGCGACAGCCGGGATCTCCGGGAGAACTCGCCGATGCTCATCTCGTCCACGGTGCCGGTTTCCTCGTTGACGGTGACATTGCGGGTCCAGTGTGCGGCTTCCCCAAGGGTCAAAGTCAAGGCCGCGTCGGTCACGTACGCTACGGCGCCTGAATCGTCCTGGATGGCTCGACGCCTCGGAGCTCCGTATCGGCCTCGGCTGCATGCGCATGTCGACCGACACGGACCGCGACGAGGCGCTCGCACGCGAGACGATCGCGGCCGCGCTCGCGGCCGGCGTGACCGTGTTCGACACCGCCCACGCGTACGGCCACGGCGAGGCCGAGCTCGGTCACAACGAGCGCCTGCTCGCCGGCGGGCTCCGCACCGCCGGCGCCCGCCCCGACGACCGCGGCGCTCCCCCCTCCCCCCGGATCGTCACCAAGGGTGGGATGACCCGGCCCGGCGGCGCCTGGATCCCGGACGGCCGCGCCAAGGCGATCCTCGCCGACTGCGAGGCGAGCCTCGATGCGCTCGGCGGCCTGCCGATCGACCTCTACCTGATCCACGCTCCCGACCCGCGGACGCCGTGGCGGACCTCGGTGCGCGCGCTCGCCCGGCTACACGACGAGGGCATCGTCGCGCGCGTCGGGCTCTCGAACGTCAACCGCCGGCAGCTCGACGACGCCCTCGAGCTCGCCCCGATCGCCGCCGTCCAGGTCGCGCTCGGCCCGCAAGACGATCGCGCGCTCCGCGGTGGCGTGGTCGAACGCTGCACCGAGCTCGGAATCGCGGTCCTCGCCCACTCCCCGCTCGGCGGCCCGGGGCGCGCCGGCGGGCTCGGCCGACGGCCAGGGCTGGCCGCCGTCTCGGACGAGCTCGGGGCGACGCCAGCGGAGGTCGCGCTCGCCTGGCTGCTCGAGCTGTCGCCGGTCGTCATCCCGATCCCGGGCGCGCGCCGTCCCGAGACCGCGCGGTCGGCCGCGCGCGCCGCCCGGCTGACGCTCGACGCCGGCGCTCGGGACGTGCTGACGCGAGCGCTCGGCGCCAGCCCGGCGTACCGGGGCGACCGCCCCGCGCGCGCGGACCGCGGCGACGTCGTCGTGGTCATGGGAATCCCCGGCGCCGGCAAGACCCGCGTCGCGGAGGAATACGCCGGGCGCGGCTACGTCCGCCTCAACCGCGACGAGCGCGGCGGCGGGCTCCGCGAGCTCGCCGGCGCACTCGAGGCGGAGCTGTCCGCGGGCGCGCTCAACGTCGTGCTCGACAACACGTATCTGACGCGGGCGGCGCGCAGCTACGTGATCGAGGCCGCGGCCCGGCACGGCCTCCCCGCCCGATGCGTGTGGCTCGACACCCCGCTCGCGCACGCCCAGGTCAACCTCGTCGAGCGGATGCTCGACCGGTTCGGTGCGCTTCCGGCGCCCGACGATCTCCGCGCGCTGGCGCGCCGCCACGCCGGCGTGCTGGCGCCGACGTCGCAGATGCGGACGGTTCGCGAGCTCGAGCCGCCGTCGATCGACGAGGGCTTCGCCGGCGTCGAGACGATCGCCTTCGCGCGGGCGCCGCGCCCGGGCGCCACGAGGGCTGGCGTGTTCGTCGCTGCCGCCGCGCTCGCGCGCCCGGATTGGGAGGACGCTGTCCGCGCAGCCGATCCGCACGCACCTCACCTCCTGTTCCGCTGGAGCCCCGACGCCGTGCCGAGCGCGCTCGAGCCAGATCTCGCCCGCCTCACGGCCGCGATCGATGGCCCAGCGGAAGCCCTGCTCTGCCCGCACCCCGGCGGACCCCCGATCTGCTGGTGCCGGCCGCCGCTCCCGGGCCTCCCGCTCGCGTTCGCGCGGGCCCACGACGTCGACCCGGCGCGCTCGATCCTGATCGGAACCGGACCGGCGCACCGCAATCTCGCCGCGGCGCTCGGCGCGCGCTACGCCCCGGTCTGACGAGGTCAAAACGGCGGTTACGTCCGACGGACCCGGGGAAAGGAAAGACCGAGAGTAGCCACAGAAAGGGTGCCGATGAAGATTTCATGCGCGTCTCCAACCACGATGGATTCGCCCGACCACGTCGCGTTGGCCGAGGAGCTCGGCTACGACCGGGCGTGGCTGTACGACACGCCGCAGCAGAGCCCCGACGTGTGGATGATGCTCGCGCTCGCGGCGGAGCGAACTGAGCGGATCGGCCTCGGCCCGGGCGTGCTCGTGCCGAGCCTGCGCCACCCGATGGCGAACGCCGCCGCCACCGCCGCGCTCGTGGCACTCGCGCCCGACCGCGTCGCGGTCGCGTTCGGCACGGGGTTCTCCGGGCGCCGAGCGATGGGCTACCGCGCGATCCCGTGGGCGTACATGGATGCCTACATCCGCGCCTACCGCGGGCTCCTGCGCGGCGAGACCGTCGAATGGGAGGGCGCTCGCATGCGCATGCTGCACCCGCCCGGCCACGGAGCCCCGCGACCGATCGATGTCCCGATCCTGATCAGTGCGCTGGGGCCGAAGGGCGCCGGCGTCGCGCGCGAGCTCGCGGATGCGCTGTACGCCACGCTGGTGCTGCCCGAGTTCGCCGCGGAATTCTCGGACGTGTCCTACCTGTTCTGGGGCACCGTGCTCGACGAGGGCGAAGATCCCGGTTCCGATCGGGTGCGAGCGGCCGGTGGACCCGGACTCGCGCTCGCGTATCACGGCGCGTACGAGTTCAACACGCCGCTGTCCGATCTTCCCGGCGGGGCGGAGTGGCAGGCGGTCGTCGATCGCACCGCGCCGAACGAGCGACACCTCGCCGTCCACGTGCAGCATTGCGTCGGCCTGAACGAAGCCGACCAGGCCGCATGGGACGCAGGCGGACACGCGATGCTCGAGCAGGCCACCGTCAGCGGGACCGCCGATCAGGTTGCCGGGCGGCTCGAGGAGCTCGCGGCCGGCGGGGTGACCGAGCTGGTGTTCCAGCCCTGCGGTCCGGACATCCGTCGCGAGCTCGAGAAGTTCATGGAAACCGCGCGGTCGGCCGTCGCGGCCTGAGGTCAGGCACATGAGCGATAAACGAACCCTGACGCCGCTGTTCGAGGGCGGCAACTACTTCGAGTGCCCGCGCTGGCACGAGAATCGCTGGTGGGCATCCGACTTCTACCGCCACGCGGTGTTCAGCTACGACGCCGGCGGCGGCGAGCGACTCGAGATGGAGGTCGAAGCCCAGCCGTCGGGGCTGGGCTGGATGCCCGACGGCGACATGCTCGTGGTCTCGATGAAGGACCGCCGCGTCCTGCGACGACGTGCGGACGGCACCGTCACGACCCACGCTGACCTGTCCGAGCTCACCACCGGCCACGCCAACGACATGATCGTCGACGCCCAGGGCGGGGCGTACGTCGGCAACTTCGGCTTTGACCTGATGGGCGGCGGCACGCCGGAGACGGCGAGCATCGTCCGCATCGACCCCGACGGCACCGCCACCGTCGCCGCGGAGGATCTGTGGTTTCCGAACGGCATGGTGATCACCGACGACGGCACGCTGATCGTCGCGGAGACGTTCGCCGCTCGCCTCGCCGCGTTCGACATCCAGGCCGACGGTTCGCTCGACGGCGGGCGTGTGTGGGCGCAGGTGCAACCGTCACCCGAAGCCGGCGACATCGATGCGATGCTGTCCGCGGTCACGTTCGCTCCCGACGGCTGCGCGCTGGACGCCGAAGGCCACGTGTGGGCGGCCAACGCGCTCGGCGGACCGATCTGCCGCGTCGCGCCCGGCGGTCAGATCGTCGACGAGATCGCGGTGCCCGACGGGCTCGACGTGTTCGCGTGTGGGCTCGGCGGCCCCGACGGCCGGACGCTGGTCGCGTGCGCAGCGCCGGACTTCCACGAGGAGGCGCGCGCCGCGGCCCGCGAGGCTGTGCTGCTGTCCACGACAGTCGAGGTCCCGCAGGCCGGGCTGCCATAAACGCCCCGGGCCTGGGTTGCCGCCGCGCCCCAACCCTCGTCGGCAAACGGCGCCGCTGCTCAAGGCGAGGGCGGTGACCCCGATGCCGGGAGTTATGAGCGAGATAGCTCTCTCCGGCGTGATCGGCGCGCTGTCCTATGCGCTCGACATCGCCGAGGGACAACCGCCCGGCCACGCGGTGCGGTCCTGTCTGATCGGGATGCGCCTGGCCGCAGAGCTCGAGCTCAGCGCGTCGGAGCGCTCCGACCTTTTCTACGCGCCGCTGCTCAAGGACGCCGGCTGCTCGGCCAACGCCAACCGGATGTCGGTGCTGTTCGCGGCGGATGACCGCGCGGCCAAGGCGCTCGCGATCATCGACCGGGACGTCCCCAAAAAGCTCGACGCCGAGGCGCGCGGAGCATTGGAGGTCTAAGTCGGCCGATCGATCGCGAGCGCCGACCCCGTCGGCTCGACGATCAGCTAGCCACAGCGGGCTCGTCGACGGCGTCCATCGCCCAGGGAACCACCACCGCTTCGGCCTTCCCGAGGCGGACCTGGGTCACGAACTCCTCGGCGCCGGCACCGTTGCGCGCCGCCCGGCGGCTGATCCACAACCTGAGTGGCTTGCGGCGCTGCGAGCGGTCGCGCAGGCGGCGGACTGGAACCTCAGAACGAGTTGTCGTTGCCATCATGCTGCCTCCAATTCGAACGAAACGGGGTCATCCTCGAGCACCTCCACAACCTCTGAAGGACGGGCCGGGGCGCGTAGCCACAACACCGCGATCAGCGCGCCGGCCACGACCGTCCCGGCGCCGATCGCCCAGGCCAGGTGAAAGCCGCCGGTGAGTGCCTGCAGCTGGTGCTGTCCTTCGCCGGACAGCACCTTGGTCCGCTGCGCGGCCACCGTCCCGAGCGCCGCGATCCCAATTGCCGCCGAGATCTGCAACGACGCGTTGACGATCCCGGAGGCCAGGCCGGCGTCGGCGAGCGGCACGTTCGCCATCGCGATCGTCATCAGCGGCAGGAACGACAGCCCGGCGCCGAAGCCGAGCAGCGCGAATGGGACGAAGATCGTCGGGAAGTAGCTCGCGTGCGCCGGCAGCTGCGAAAGCAGCACCAGCGAGGCCGCGATCGCGACCAGCCCGACGAGCAGAACCCGAAGCGGTCCGTAGCGCCCCATCAGCCGGGCGGTGACGCCCAGCGACATCACGCCCATGATCAGCGTCAGCGGCAGGAACGCGAGCCCGGTCTCGAGCGCGCCGTAGCCGTGGACGTGCTGGAGGTACAGCACCCCGAGCAGGAACGTCGAGAACATCCCGGTGACCAGCAACGCGCGTACCAGGCTCGAGGCCGCGAGCCCCGGCACGCGCAGGATCCGCAGCGGGAACATCGGGTTCGTCACACGCGACTCGACCGCAACGAAGGCCGCCAACAGCGCCAGCGACACCCCGCCGAAGCCCAGCGTATGCGGCGAGATCCAGCCGTATTCGGTGACCTTGACGATCGCGTACACGCCGAGCATCAGCGACACCGTCACGAGCACCGCGCCAAGTACGTCGATGCCCTGACCGCGGCCGGTGCGCTCGGTCTCGCTGATCAGCACCCGGCCGAGCGCGAACGTCACGATCCCGATCGGCAGGTTGATGAAGAAGATCCAGTGCCAGCTGAGCGATTGCGTGAGCACGCCGCCGGCGAGCAGGCCGATCGACCCGCCGCTCGAGACGATGAACGTGTACACGCTCATCGCGATCGCGCGCTCCGCCGGCTTCGGAAACTCGGTCACGAGCAGCGCCAGCACCGCAGCCGATGCGACCGCTCCGCCGAGCCCCTGGACGAACCGCGCCACGATCAGCAGGACCTGGCTGTCGGAAAGTCCGCAGGCCGCCGAGGCCAGCGTGAACAGCACGAGGCCGCCCAAGAACATGCGCTTGCGCCCGAACAGGTCGCCGAGCCGGCCGCCCAGGAGCAGGAAACTTCCGAACGCGATCAGGTAGGCGTCGATGACCCACGCCAGGTTCGCCTGTGAGAAGCCGAGATCGCGCTGCATCGACGGCAGCGCCACATTCACGATCGTCGCGTCGAGCACCATCATCAGCTGGCCCATGCAGACGACCCCGAGCGTGACCCACCGCCGCCGCTCTCCACTAATTAGACTATTGATAGTGATCATCCCTTCTGCGTAGCTAGTCTCTTCGCGCTTGATGATCACTGTACCATTGACTATCATTCGATGCAAGATGATAATCCTGGTACCCTGCGAATTGCGATGGCTGTAGACACCTCGCCCGGGACGGTGGTGATGTTGCTGCGGCTGGCGAAGGTCATCCACAAGCGCAGCACCGACGAGCGGCTTGGAATCAAGCTGAGGCAGCTGATGCTGCTGAGCTACCTTCGCGCGGGCGCCCCCGCCCTCCAACAGCAGCTGTGCGAGTCGCTGTGGCTCGACCCCAACAACTGCGTGCTGCTGCTCAACGAGCTTGAAGAGATGGGCTACATCGAGCGCCGGCGCGACCCCGCCGACCGGCGCCGGCACGTGGTCGACATCACCGACGAGGGACAGGTCGCGCTCGAGCGCGCCGAGCGTGCCCAAGAGGAGATCGGCGACGAGCTCCTGTCCGCGCTCAGCGACGAGGAGCGCGCGACGATGCGCTCGCTGCTGAGCCGCGTCGTCACCTGAGGCAACCGCCCGCTCGATGGCCGGCAGCGATGACGTCCGTCGGGCCGTGCTCGTCACCGGGGCGTCCCGAGGCATCGGCGCCGCGGTTGCGGCCGTGTTCGCGCGGTCGGGAGACCGGGTCGCCATCCACTACGGCGCGCGGCGGGAGCAAGCGCTTGAAGTGCATGCATCCCTGCCAGGTGACGGCCATCTCGTCGTCGGGGCCGATCTCATGGACGCGAGCGCCGTCCGCCGCATGGTCGACGAGGTCGCCGAGGCCTTCGCCGGGATCGACGTGCTCGTCAACAACGCCGGCATCTTCGAGCCGCACCCGATCACCGACACGTCCTACTTCGAGTGGCAGGAGTCCTGGCGGCGCACGCTCGGCGTGAACCTGATCGGCGCCGCCAACGTGACCTGGTGCGTCGTCCAGCACATGGGCCGCGGCGGGCGGATCGTCAACGTCGCCTCGCGCGGGGCGTTTCGCGGCGAGCCCGACCAACCAGGCTATGGCGCCAGCAAGGCCGGCCTGATCGCGTTCGGCCAGTCGCTGGCGCGCGCGCTCGGGGCGAGCGGGATCGCGGTCACCTCGGTGGCGCCCGGGTTCACCGAGACCGACATGGCCGCCACCGAGCTCGCCGGCGAGCGCGGGCGGGCCCGCCGGGGCGAAAGCCCCCTCGGGCGCGTGGCCACGGCCGAGGACGTCGCGGCCGCCGTATTCTACCTCGCCTCGCCGGAGGCCGAGCTGGCCAGCGGTGCGGTCCTCGACGTCAATGGGGCGTCGTATCTGAGGATGTGACGCCACCCGGGGTGCCTCCGCTGCCGTCGGTCCCACGCGGATCGCCCTCCCCGGCGCCCCCGCCACCGCCAGCCTTGGCGACGCTCGCTCGGAGCAGCGCCCTCATGTCCGCCAGCGGCCCGAGATGGGCGAGCTTCTCCGGGTTGACGATCGAGTTCACCGCCTGGATCTCGCCGCCCCCGATCTCGAGCGCCCACACGCCGACCAGCCGGCCGTCGCCGTCGAGCAGCAGCCCGCCGGGCATCCCGTTGACCTCGACCGGCCGCAGCGACGCGCCGGGGATCCGGGCTCCGAGCTTCGGCCCAGTTGAGCAGCGTCCGCGCGACGCGGTTGCGACCGTGCAGCGACCGGGCGAGCGCCGGCACCTTGCCGCCACCGTCGCCGGTCAGCACCACGTCGTGGGCCAGTAGCGACTCGAGCCCGCCGAGGTCGCCGTCGGCGGCGGCCGCGAAGAACCGCCGGGCGAGCTCGTCCCGCTGCTCGCGCGAGGTCTCGAAGCGCGGCCGACCCTGCCTCGACGTGCCCGCGCGCCCGTGTCGCCGAGCTGGCGCACGTTGTCCTCGCTCTTGCCCACGATCGCGGCGATCTCGTCGTAGCCGTAGTCGAACACGTCGCGCAGCAGCAGCACCGCGCGCTGCTCGGGCGACAGGCGTCTCGAGCAGGACCAGCATCGCCATCGACAGCGAGTCGGCCATCTCGGCGTGCTGCGCCGGGTCGTCGCTGCTGTCGGTGAGGATCGGCTCGGGCAGCCATTCGCCGACGTAGCGCTCCCGGCGGGCCCGCGCCGAGCGCAGCTCGTCGATCGCCAGCCGGGTGGTGACGTCGCGACGAACGCGCGGGGCGAATCGATTCGCTCGCCGGCCTCGAGCGCGCGGTGGACGCGCAGGAGCGCCTCCTGGACCACGTCCTCGGCCTCGGCGACGCTGCCGAGCATCCGGTAGGCGATCGCGAACGACCTCGGGCGCAGCTCGTCCGAGCAGCTCATCGCTCGAGCTCGCTCAGCTCATGCGGCGAACCCTTCCCGCCAGCTCGGGTGCCGCGGCTGCCAGCCGAGCTCGCGCTTGGCCTTGGCGTTTGACGCTCCGCGCATCTCGGTCATCATCACCACCGCCGCCTCGCCGGCGAGCATCCGCCCGACGAACCGCGGGACGTGCCACGGCTTCGGCGCGCCGATCGTCTCCGCGAGCGCCGGCAGCCACTCGGCAACGGCGGCCGGATCGTCGTCGACGACGTTGTAGATCCCGCGCTTGCCGTGCTCGACGGCCGCGACGGTCGCCTCGGCGGCGTCCGCGATGTGCACGAACGACCACACCCCGGCGCCGTCGCCGATCACGGGAAACTTGCGCTTGCGGACCATCTCGAGCTGATCGCCACCTGGGGACATGCCCGTGCCGGGACCATAGAACGCGCCGTACCGGAGGACGATCCCCTCCGTCCAGTCGGCGCCGGTGACCGCGGCTTCGAGGTGGCGGATCGCGTCGAGCGACTCGCGCATCTCGTCCGCCGGCGCCGGGTCGAGCGGATCCTCCTCGGTCTTGACCGGTCCGCCGGTCCGCGCGTACGGCCAGCTGGTGTAGCTCTGGATGACGAACCGCTTCACGCCGACGGCGCGAGCGGCCGACAGCAGATGATCGGTGCCTTCGGTCCGCAGGCGGTTGGTCAGCGCGAAGGTACGGTCGAAGTGGCGTATGTCGAACGTCCCGATCGCGGTCAGCTCGTGGATGATCACGTCGGGTTGCGCCTGGGCGACGGCATCGGCGACCTGGTCGGGATCGAGCGCGTCGACCACCATCGGGGTCGCGCCGAGGTCCCACAGCGCCGCCTCCTTGGCTTCGCTCCGCGTGGTCCCGACGACCTGGTGGCCCGCGGCGACCAGCCGGGGCACCAGTTGCTTTCCCATCGCGCCTGTCGCGCCTGCAACGAACACTTTCATCTCGCGGCTCCCTTCTAAATCGAATTGCACCACCTCTGACGAGATAGCGCGCGCAGCTGTGACAGTCGTCGTTGTCGACAGGGCGCGTAGCGCGTCGCTGACACGGGTATTCGTGTCAATACCGATATGCGCGATCCGAGCTACCTGAGCTGGCGAGCCCGCATGCCGGGCCACGGCGTCGAACCAGATCCCGAGTACCTGGACACGCCGTTCCTGACCGCGGCGGTCAACATCTGCACGGCGCTGGGCCTGTTCATCGGAATCTGGGCGGCGATCTTCCTGGTCGCCGATCTCCACAAGGGATTCGCCAAGTACTGGTCGCTCGTGCTGATCCTCGTGATCGACGTCGCCGTCAACGTCGCCGTGCGGGTCGCCCGCGCCCGCAAGATGCGAGAGCAGTACCCGGACGGACCGCCGCCGTCAGGCCGCCACGTCCAGCGCGGCCCGCAGCGCCGCCAGGTCGGCTGACCCGAACACCACCCGGTTCCGGGTGGCGACGTACACGAGGTCGAGGTCGACGCCGGCCTTGGCGATCTTGCGAGTCAGATCGGCCAGCACGCCGGGGCGGTCCTCGACGTCGACCACGACGACCTCGCGCTCGCGGCTGACCGCGAGGTGCGAGATCGCCAGCGAGTGCCTGGCGGCCTCGGCATGCGGGACGAGGATGTGAAGCTCGGCTCGCTCACCGGTGCCGACGCACGTCGCGGCGGCGATGTTGACGCCGGCGTCGCTGATCGCGGCCGCGACCTGCGCGAGCGCTCCGGAGGTGTTCCCGATTTCGATGACGAGATCGAACGCCATGCCGCTGGGATCTGCAGCCTAACCGCTCGCTGCCCCGTCGAGCCGCCTCACCGGGCTCGGCTGCGGAACAGGACCCCGGACAGCGCGATCGAGACGACGATGATCCCGACGCTCCACGCGATCGCGTGCCACACATTCGTGCCGATCGGGCCGCCGTTCAGCGACGCGCGGATCGCGTCGATCACCGCGGTGGCGGGTTGGTTGCGGGCGACGACCTGGAGCGCCGACGGCATCGTGTGGATCGGGACGAATGCGCTGCTCACGTACGGGAGGAAGCTGACCAGGAAGGCGATTCCCTGGGCCATCTCGGGCGTGCGCGCGACGATCCCGATCGCCGCCGCGAGCCACGACAGCGCGAGGACGAACAGCGCCAGGACTCCGATTGCCAGCAGCCAATGCGCCGCGTCCGCATGCGGGCGGAACCCGATCGCGAAGGCGACCACGAGGACCAGAGCCGCCGACAGCAGGTTGCGGACCACGCTCGCCACCACGTGGCCGCCGATCAGTGCCTCACCGCGGACATCCATCGAGCGGAACCGGTCGATGATTCCCGAGGTGAGATCGTGCGCGACTGTGATGGCAGTCGTCCCCGAGCCCCATCCGATGCACACGAGTAGCACCCCCGGCACGACGTAGTCCACGTACCTGGTGCCGGTGCTGATCGCGCCACCGAACAGGTACACGAACATCAGCATCATGATCACCGGCAGGATCAGCGCGGTCATCAGGCCCTCGATGTTGCGCAGCGACAGGCGAAGCGCACGGGTCATGAGTGGTTTGACGGTGTATTCATACATTTGCGATCTCACTTTCTGGCGCGTGGTTGTGCGTGTGGTCTCCGGTCAGGGTCATGAAGACGTCGTCGAGCGTCGCCATCCGGAGGTCGAAGCGCGCGATCCGAACCCCCTCCGGGTCGAGCTCATCGAACACCTCGCGCGCCGCCGTCGCGCTGCCATCGGTGGCCGTGCCGACCGTCAACGTCGAGCGGTCGCAGTGCATCGCGCGGGGCCCGAGGCACTCGATCAACTCGTCGAAGCTCGACGCATCGGCCGCCTGAAGATCGAGCCTCGCGCCGCCGAGGCGCTGCTTGAGCTCCCGGGCGCTCCCCTGCGCCACGATCCGGCCCCCGTTGAGGACCGCAATCGTCTCGGCGAGCTGCTCGGCCTCGTCGAGGTATTGCGTGGTCAGGAACACGGTCACGCCGGCCTCGGTCAGGCGGGTCACGACCTCCCACATCGTCCGCCGGGCGCGGGGATCGAGCCCGGTCGTGGGCTCGTCGAGGAAGATCACCTCGGGGTTGGCAACCAGGCCGGCCGCGAGGTCCAGCCGCCGCCGCATCCCACCCGAGTACGCGGTGACGCGGCGGTCGCCGGCGTCGGCGAGGTCGAACTGCTCGAGCAGCTCGGTGGCGCGGGCGCGGGCGGCGCTCGGCCGCAGGCGCCGCAACCGACCCATCATCTCGAGGTTCTCCCTCCCGGTCTGGATCTCGTCGAGCGCGGCGTACTGCCCGGTGAGGCTGATCCGCCGCCGGACCGCGTGGCGGTCGCCTACAACGTCATGGCCCGCAACGCGAGCCGAGCCGCCGTCGGGCGTGACGAGCGTGGCGAGGATTCGGACGGTCGTCGTCTTGCCGGCGCCGTTCGGTCCGAGCAGCGCGAACACCGTGCCGGCGGGGACGCGAAGGTCGATCCCGTCGAGCACCCGGACCGCCTGGTAGGACTTCGTCAACGCGTTGACCTCGATTGCACTGCTCTCGTTCATGTGGCCTCTCTCAAATCGGATAAACTGCGTATGACATACGCTCTATTGCGTAGATCATACGCAGTTACTCCGCGTTGTCAAATAACGATGCGATGAGCGACGACGACCCGATCCCGCCCGGCATCGAGCTCGCCTGGGGACGCCGCCAGCGACCCACGCGGGGCCCCAAGCCCGGACTGACGCTCGATCGGATCGTCGCCGCGGGGGTCAAGGTGGCGATGACCGAGGGCATCGGCGCACTTTCGATGACGCGCGTGGCCACCGAGCTCGGCGTCGGGACGATGTCGCTGTACCGGTACGTCGCCGCCAAGGACGAGCTGCTGACGCTGATGGTCGACAGCGCGCTCGGCACGCCGCCGCCGGCTCCACCCGACGAGGACTGGCGCGCGGGACTGACCCGCTGGGCCGTCGGCATCCGCGCCACCTACCAGCGCCACCCGTGGGCGCTGCGGATCCCGATCAGCGCGCCGCCGATGGCCCCCAACAACGTCGCCTGGCTCGAGAGCGCGCTCCGCGCCTTGTCCGAGACTCCCCTGTCCGAGCAGCAGAAGCTCTCAACGGTCCTGCTCGTCAGCGGCTTCGTCCGAAACGAGGCCACGCTCGAGGTCGACCTCGCCGCCGGCGCGAGCGGCCAGGAGTTCATGCCCACGTACGCGAGGATGCTCGGGGTCCTGATCGCGGGCGGCGATTTCCCCGCGCTTGCCGACGTAATCGCGTCGGGCGCGCTCGCGGACGAGGACGATCCCGACACCGAGTTCGAGTTCGGGCTCGAGCGGATCCTCGACGGCGTGGCGACGCTCATCGCCCGCTCATGAGGCATGATCCGGCCATGACTCGCACCACGACATGGATCACATCGATCGCCGCGGCTGCCGCGATCGCCGCCGCGTGCCTGGTGGCGCCGGCCGGCGCCGCCACCACGGCGCGCTGGTCGAACTCGCATTGTCAGCTCCAACAGGCGCTGTTCAACGTCCGCCACCCGCACCCCAGCGGGCTGCTGCTGGCGGGCGGCAACCGGATTCTCAAGCAGCACGGTTGCGCCCAGCGGGTCCCCGGGCCCAAGCACTGGTCGAACACGCAGTGCGGGGACTACCAGGCGACGTTCCTGAAGCTCTACGCGTTCCCGACCGGTCCGCGGCTCGCGGCCGCGAACAACGCGCTCAAGCACCATGGGTGCTCACAGCGCGTGAGGCGACCGCCCGTCCAGCAGTGAACGACCCCTTCTAGGGCCTCAGAAGATGTCGGGCGCCGCCCCCGGGCGGGGATCGCCAAAGCTCGCGTAAACATCGTCCGGCGAGGTCGATTCGTCCGGGACGCCGGCGCCGTGGCGAATCGCGGCCGGCTCGACCGGGTACCGCGCGCTGCCCTTCTCCTTGCGGGCACCGACGGCCAGGATCAGCGCCGGCTCCTCGCCGCCGGCGACGATCGTGTGCGGCGTCCGCGGGGGGCAGTGAAAGAGGTCCCACGGACCCACCGGCCGCTCCTCCCCCTCGACGATCACCACACACCGGCCACGCAGGACAAGGAAGTCCTCCTGCCCAGCCTCGTGGTGATAGAGCGACATCGGCTTACCCGGCCTCAGCCAGTACAGGCCGACTCCGAGGTCGTCGAAGTGGGCCTCGCCCTCGCCGCTGAACCGGCACACGGCGCGCATCTGGTTGTGCAGCCACGGGGCGTCGCGCGCGTTTACGACGAACCACCCCGCGGTGACGGGAACGCCGTCCTCGAGCTTCGCCTCGCTCACGCGGGTACGGTGGCGAGCTGCTCGGCGGTGATCGCCTCGAGCGCGTCGCGGAGCGCGGCGACGCGCTCGGCGCCGAACCGCTCGGCCCATTCCTGCTCGATCTCGTCGATCAGGCCGACGGCCGAGCGCCTGCGCGTCGCGTCCGCGCTCGGTCAGGCGGATGATCTTCGCCCGGCCGTCACTCGGGTCGGGCACCCGCTCGACGTAGCCGCGCTGCTCGAGGTCGCTGGTGACCTCACCGACCGACTGCTTGGTCATGCGGGCGCGCTCGGCGAGGTCGGTGAGCCGGGTGCCGTCGGGGTCGATGTTCCCGAACACGCACCCGTGGCTGATCCGGATGTCGTCGTACGGCGTCTCGGCCACGCGCCGTTCCAGCTCGTCGCTGAAGTCGTCGAAGGCCAGCGTCGAGCAGACGAATCATCAAGGGCGGACGGGATGGGTCGTGATCGATTGACATTTCGTCAGGACTCCTGATAAGGTAGCCAGACAGTTCGGAAGGCTTACAAGGTTGCCTGACAAGTCTAGCACCGAAAGCGGAGGTATCTGATGTCTATAAAGTGGTGGACCTTACTGGCGGTGAGCGTCGGCACCTTCATGCTGCTGCTCGACATCACCGTGGTGAACACGGCGCTGCCGTCGATCGAGAAGGATCTTTCCGCGAGCTTCACCGATGTGCAGTGGGTGATCGACGCCTACACGCTGTCGCTGGCCGCGCTGGTCCTGACCGCGGGCTCGCTGGCCGATCGGCTCGGGCGCAGAGCGGTGTTCGCAATCGGGCTCGGGATCTTCTCGGCCGCTTCGCTGGCGGCCGGCCTCGCGCCCGATGCGACCTTCCTCAACATCTCGCGCGCGATCCAGGGAATCGGCGGCGCCGCGATGTTCGCGGTCTCGCTGGCACTGGTCGCGCAGGAGTTCGCCGCGGGACGGGAGCGTGCGACGGCGATGGGCGTCTACGGCGCGACGATCGGCGTCGCGGTGGCGGTCGGCCCGCTTGTCGGCGGCGCGATCACGAGCGCCTTCGGCTGGCGCTGGGTGTTCTTCCTGAACGTCCCGATCGGCATCGCGGCGATCGCGGTGACCTTCATGCGCATCCGCGAGTCGCGCGATCCCAACGCAACTCGCATCGACTGGCTCGGGCTCGTCAGCTTCAGCAGCGCGCTCGTGATGCTCGTGCTGGCGCTGATACGCGGCAACGACGAGGGCTGGGGCAGCCCGCTGATCGTCGGTCTGTTCGTCGGCGCGGCCGCGATGCTCACCGCGTTCGCCGCGATCGAGCAGCGCGTGCCGGAGCCGATGCTTCCGCTCGAACTGTTCCGCCGGCGCGCGTTCACGGGCGTTCAGATCGCGGCCGCGGCGGTGTCGGCGTCGCTGTTCGCGCTGTTCCTGTACCTGACGCTGTATCTGCAGAACTACCTGGGCTATTCGCCGCTACAGGCAGGCCTGCGCTACCTGCCGATCACGCTGGTGCCGTTCTTGGTCGCACCGCTCGCCGTCGCCCTGATGACGCGGGTGCGTGCCCGAGTCCTGATGGCCGGCAGCCTGGCCGCGATCGGCGGCGGACTGCTGCTGATGTCGGGACTCTCCCCCAGCGACGGCTGGACGGCGCTGCTGCCGGGCTTCATCGTCGCGGGGATCGGCGTCGGCCTCCTGAATCCGGTGATCGCCGACGTCGCGGTGAGCGTCGTCGCCAAGGAACGCAGCGGGATGGCGGCGGGGATCAACGACACGTTCCGGCAGGTCGCGATCGCGGTCGGCGTCGCGGCCTACGGGGCGGTCTTCCTCGGCCGGGGCGCCGACAAGATCGCTGCGCTGACGGCGGGAACGCCGGCGGACACCGGGGATCACCCGCGCCAGCTGATCGAGGCCGCCTCGGGTGGCCGGCTTGGCGCGGCCCTTCAGGCGGTCCCGCACGGAAGCCGCGCGCTCGTCGCCGACGCGACCCGCCAGGGGTTCCTGAGCGGGCTGAACACGATCCTCGTGATCGGCGCCGTGCTCGCATTCGCCGGCGCGGGCTTCGCGCTGTGGCTGGTCCGCGAGCACGAGATCGAGCGCGAGCAGCAGCCCGAGTTGGTCCCGCTCCCCGACCAGAACCTCGGGGCAATAACGGCCTGAGCTTCCGATTCGGGCCCAGATCCGGTAACCATGTCGTTGACATGCCCGGGTCCTACGCCTCGCTGCTCTCCCATGCCGACTCGGTGGTGGGCGACGGCGTCGAGGCGGCGGTGCGCGCCAAGCATCGGTGGCGCCTCCGCCGCCTCGGCTGGAGTCACGCGCTCGCGCCCCGGGATAGCGGGCTGTGGGCGTCGGGCGATCCCCCGCCCCGCGACGGGTGCGCGCTGGAGGTGCTCGTCGACGGCGCGGAGGCGTTCCCGGTGATCGCGCACGCGATCGAGCACGCCCGCGACTACGTCCACATCACCGGGTGGCACATCGCGCCGTACTTCGAGCTCCTCCGCGGCGAGCGCCCGGAGGTGCTCGGCTCGCTGTTGGCCGAGGCGGCCGAGCGCCTCGACGTGCGCGTGCTGGTTTGGGCGGGCGCGCCGGTGCCGGCGTTTCACCCCACGCGCAAGGAGGTCCGCGAGGGCGTTCAGAACCTGACCCGCGATACCCGGATCCGCTGCGAGGTCGATCCGCGCGAGCACCCGTTTCACTGCCACCACGAGAAGACAGTGGTCGTCGACGGCGAAGTCGCGTTCGTCGGCGGCATCGACATGACCGACTACGCCGGCGACCGGTTCGACACGAGCGACCACCCAGCCCGGCGCCGGCTCGGCTGGCACGACGTCGGCACCCACCTGCGCGGTCCCGCGGTCGCCGACGTCGACGACCACTTCGCGCTGCGGTGGCGCGAGGTGACCGGGCAGCCGCTCGAGCGGCCGGCGCCGCCCCCACCCGCCGGCGATCACACGATCCAGGTCGTCCGGACGATCGCGAACGGCATGTACGACGCGGTGCCGGACGGCGAGTACCGGATCCTCGAGAGCTACGTGCGCGCGATCTCGAGCGCCCGCAGCTTCGTCTACCTCGAGAACCAGTTCCTGTGGTCCACGGAGATCGTCCGATTGCTCGCGGACAAGCTCCGCCGGCCCCCGCGCGACGAGTTCCGGGTCGTGATCGTGCTGCCGGCCAAGGCGAACAACGGACACGACGACACGCTCGGGCAACTTGGTGTGCTCGCCGCGGCCGACGCCGGCGAGGGACGGCTGCTCGCCGCCACGATCCGCTCGCTGAGCGCCGAGCGGGTCGATCGCCTGTACGTGCACGCCAAGGTCGGGATCGTCGACGATCGCTGGCTGACAGTCGGCTCGGCAAATCTCAACGCCCACTCGCTGCTGAACGACACCGAGATGAACGTCGTCTGCGACGACCCGGACCTCGCCCGCGCCACCCGCCTGCGCCTGTGGGCCGAGCACCTCGACGTCGACGCGGCGACGATCGCACACGACGCCCCGCACGCGGTCGTCGACGATCGGTGGCGGCCGATCGCGCTCGAGCAGCTCGAGCGGCTCCACGCCGGGTCGCCGGCCACGCACCGCCTGGTGGCCCTCCCGGGGCTCTCCCGGCGGTCGAGAAGGCTGCTCGGGCCGTTGGTCGGCCTGGTCGACGACGGCTGAGGATTGGGCGCGGTGCCGGCGCTGCCGACGTCAGGCGGCCCAGACCGGCTGGCCGCCGTTCTCGCGGACCCACTGGCCGAGAAGCCCGCGCAGGTGCGCGACGAACCGCTCCTGCTCGTGCGCCGGATACGTCGCCCGCACGGTGGTCACGAGCAGCCGGTCGAAGTCGGCCGAACCGACCCAATCGAGCACGAGCTCGTCGACGTGACCGAGCCGGCTCGCGCAGAAGTCGTGGTAGCGGTCGGCCTCGAAGTACTCGTCCGACAGCCGGCGGTAGGCGGCGAGCTTCTCTCCGTAGCCGAGATCCTCACGGTCGCCGATCTCGAAGTAGCGCCGCGTGTCGAGGTCGACCTGCGGCCGGCGCCCGGTGACCAGGCAGAACGTGCACCACTTCAGCAGCGCCTTCATCGCCCACGGGAAGTAGTAGTGCAGGCTCGTCAGCGCGACGTCGGGCGAGGCGTTCGCGTAGTCGATCGGATGGACCTCATCGCCGCGCACCAGGCACTCGCACGAGTTGAACTCCCAGCGGAAGAACGCGTTGACGAGCCGGCTGATCGTCAGCACCTCATCGCCCAGCTCGGGCGTGAGGAAGTCGTGGGCGACCTCGTAGCGGTCGTGCATCGGCTCGTCAGGGCGGAACTTCATGACCATCGTCTCGGGGCCGATCGACAGCGAGCGCGCGAACACGTCGAAGTCCTCGATCGACGCCTGCAGGTGCATCAAGCGCTGGCCCGAGGCGTCATAGGTGCGCTCGAGCTCCTCGCGGTCGCGCACGCGGCTGACGCCGATCCACTGTCCGCCGTCGTAGGGCTTCATGAACAGCGGGTAACCGATCTGCTCCGCGATCGCCGGCAGGTCGAACGGCTTGTTATAGCGGGCGGCCGTGTACTGGAAGCGGGAGTTGTCGGGCGGGTCCTTGTGCGGGACCAGAACCGTCGCCGGCACCTTCAGCCCGAGCCGGATCATCGCGCAGTACGCGGCGTGCTTTTCCATCGCCTGGAACGTGAACGGGCTGTTGAGCAGGTACACGTCATCCATCAGCGCGACCTTCTTCAGCCACTCGCGCGGGAGGTAGTACCAGTACGCGAGCCGGTCGATCACGAGCTCGTAGCGGGGACGGTCGCGCAGGTCGAACGGCTCCATCGTGATCCGCTCGGTGGCGATCCGATGGGTGTGCCCCGAGCCGTCGGTGATCGGCCCCAGGCGCGCGACCAGCGTCTCGAACGCCGTCGGCCAGTCGTCCTCGGTGCCGAGCAGCAGCCCGATCAGGTGCGTGGTCTCCGCCATCAACAGAAGCGTGGCAGATGGTGGGCGAATTGCGCTCGCCAGGATGGCCAATCGTGCGCGACGTCGTGCCCCCACAGGTCGAGCTCGCAGCGGATGCCCTTGGACCCGAGCACGCCGGCGAAGCTCCGCGTCGACTCGAGCGCGCCGGTGGTGTCCTCCCACTGTCCCTGCCCGCACACGAGCAGCAGGCTGACCTGACCGCGCAGCCAGTCGAGGTGGTCGCCCTCGAGGTGGCCGACGTAGTCCATCGGGTTGTTGAAGTACGTGGCCTCGCCGCGCTCGCCCCAACCGTGCCACGCGGACGGGTCGTAGTTTCCCGACATGCCGATCGCCAGCGGGAATAGGTCGGCGCGCTTGAGCGCGAAGTTCGCGGCGTGGAACGCACCCAGGCTGACGCCGCAGGTGATCGGCTCGCTCGCCCCACCGCAATCCCAGTGGACGAACGGCACGACCTCGTGCAGGATCCACGACTCGTAGACGTCGTGGCGGCGGGCGCGCTCCTCGAGCGGGATGTCGCGGTTCGATAAACCGCAGAGCCCCGCTTGGTGCCGTGGTGAGAAATACGCGCGGCCCGCACTTCATCGAGATAGCAACAAAATTCGACCCAGTCGAGAAGCTGGACCGATCCGTCCCGGTGTTCCTCGCGGGACAGGGCGGGCCTCCCCGGTGTTACGGGGCAGGAGTTCCTCGGGCTCCAGCGCGCTCGCGAAGCTGCGGTGGGTGGTCTTATCGTCACTGTCGTGGTTGTAGGGCTGGCTGCTACGGGTGGCTTTGCCTGCCCAAAACGCCGCCGACTCCATCAGTTCGCGCTCATGCAAGCCGTACATGATCAGCACCGCCGGTGTCACATCACGAATCGCCCGGCCCTGCAGGGGGCCGTAGATCGCGTCGAGCTGCGCAGCCGCCTGCGCCGCATAGCAGATCGACACCCCCAGCCGCGGGACTCGGCCAGGTATTGCGGCGATCTGGGCAGCGGGGTGTTGGTGATCTCATCGAGGAACATCGCCACCCGGCTGTGTTCCTCCCACTGCGGCGGTGGGGAGCCAGCGGCGGTCCGAGATCTCTCGACATGGGACGACGCCACATCGGCGTTTGCTGGCCGCCGTCGCCGGGTGTGTGGGTGGAGTATTCGGGCGTCATATCTTCTCGGCATGGCGAAAACACCGCCACCGCTTCCCCCCGTACCGACGGTCACGACGATCGACGGGGTAGTAGACGCGATTGAGTCGATCGTCGATTGGTCCATCTCCGCTTCGAGTCGTTTGGGATATTTCGCCGCGCTGTACAAGCGGATCACCATCGCGATCGGTGCCGCGGTCTCACAAGGGAAGTTTGAGGACGCGCCGCGCATGCAGCGCTTCGACGTGACATTCGCCAGCCGCTACTTCGACGCGCTCAACGGGTACTTCCACCCTGCCCAGTTCGCGAAGCCGACGCGTTCTTGGCGGGTGACGTTCGATGCCGCGAGCAGGCCCGAGCCAATCATCCTGCAGCACCTGCTAGCCGGAGTGGATGCACATATCGAACTGGATCTCGGTATGCCGCTCAAACAGTGGCTCCCCGCGGAAACCTGGAAGCGCTGCACAACGACTTCAACACAGTCAACGCCGTATTGACCAGCCAGGTCAGCGGCGTAGTCAACGAGATCGACGAAATATCGCCCGTGCTGGCCGACCTCTACCATGTACTGACGAACAACGAGATATTCCTCATCGACGAGGCCGTGAAGACCCTTCGCGACAGCGCATGGACATTCGCCACGATTCTCGCCCTCGAGCCGGGGCTTGCGCACCCGGTCACGATCTGGGCCCGTGATCACAAAGTGTCGACGCAGGCGGAGCTGATCTACGACCCGCCGGGACTGATCGATCTGCCCAAGGAGATAGTCGCATCCATTGCCGCGCGCGAGAGCCGGGATATCGTCAAAAACATCCGAGAATTGAACGAGATCGCGGCGACTCCCGCGCCGATCAAGACGGTCTTGTGATCGTGACACCATCTGACGGGCCGCATCCACGGCAGGAACCACGTTGGACATCGCCGCATAGACGGGCGCGCCCGCAAAGACCGAAGGCTGCCAATAGGCCGTTGAGCAGTTCGCGGCCGTAACTGTCGACCAGGGCGAGGGTGACGATCCGGGTGTGATGTGACCCCCGTGGGGGGTCCAGGTTGGTGGGACTCTTCCACGCTCGCGCGGCCGGCGCGGGTAGAAAGGGCTCGATCGATCTCAAGACGACGAAAGCGCCACACTCCGGAGCAGGCTTGCACGTCCAGGTGGCGGCGGGCTCCGCAGGCGCGTCGGATCCAGTACGCATCAGCCGGTACCGACCACAGAGGCGCCAAATGTCGTGTGGGCAGCCAACGCCACTGGATCACCGAGTGATTGACGATCTGAGTGTGGGTTGTCTCCCGAATACCGCGGTAGCCCAGTGTGGTTCAGTTCTGTGGCACGGACAGGTTGGGGCACAGGGTGATGTAGCCGATGGTCGGCGAGATCCAGTCGTGCCAGTTGTTGTGGCTAATGTTCGATGTGCAGTTTCGAGCAGAGGGTCACCACGGTGGCGTCCAGGGGGGTGGGCCACAACCGGATAGTGTCATCATTGCTGCCGGAGGCCAGGGTGTGCCCGTCGGGGCTGAACGCCACACTGAACACGGCGCCGGTATCGCCCTGCAGTGGCTCGCCCAGCGGGCCCGGGTGGGCCGGGTCCGTCAGACCCCACAACCGCACGGTGCCGTCGCCGCTGCCGACGAGGCCAGGGTGTGCCCGTCGGGAGCTGAACGCCACACTGAACACGGCGCCGGTGTGGCCGGTCAGGGGCCCGCCCAATGGGCTGGGGTGGGCCGGGTCGGTGAGGTTCCACAACCGCACGGTGTGATCGGCGCTGCCGGCGGCCAGGGTGTGCCCGTCGGGGCTGAACGCCACCGAGCGACGGTGTTGGTGTGGCCGGTCAGGGTGGCTAGGGCTGGGGTGGGCCGGGTCGGTGATGATCCCACAGCCGCACGGTGTGATCGGCGCTGCCGGCGGCCAGGGTGTGCCCGTCCGGGCTGAACGCCACCGAGCGACGTGTTGGTGTGGCCGGTCAGGGTGGCCCAGTGGGCCGGGGTGGGCCGGGTCGGTGACGTTCCACAGCCGCACGGTGTGATCGGCGCTGCCGGCGGCCAGGGTGTGCCCGTCGGGACTGAACGCCACCGAGTTGACGGCGCTGGTGTGGCCGGTCAGGGGCTGGCCCAGTGGGCTGGGGTGGGCCGGGTCGGTGACGTTCCACAGCCGCACGGTGTCGTCGGCGCTGCCGGCGGCCAGGGTGTGCCCGTCGGGACTGAACGCCACCGAGGTGACGGTGCCGGTGTGGCCGGTCAGGGGCCGGCCCAGTGGGCCAGGGTGGGCCGGGTCGGTGACGTTCCACAACCGCACCGTGTCGTCGCCGCTGCCGGAGGCCAGGGTGTGCCCGTCGGGACTGAACGCCACCGACTGGTCACCGCGTTGGTGTGGCCCGGTAGGGCCGTGTAGGGATGGTGCGGTCGATGTTCCACAACCGCATCGTGGAATCGCGGCTGCCGGAGGCCAGCGTGTGCCCGTCAGGGCTGAACGCCACGCTGACCACCGCGTCGGTGTGGCCCCGCAAGGGCTGGCCCAACGGCGCCGGGTGGGCCGGGTCAGTGAGGTTCCACAACCGCACGGTGTCATCGCCGCTGCCGGAGGCCAGGGTGTGCCCGTCGGGGCTGAACGCCACCGTGCGACGTCGTCGGCGTGGCCGGTCAGGGACTGGCCGGGGTGGGCCGGGTCGGTGAGGTTCCACAACCGCACGGTGCCATCGCGGCTGCCGGCGGCCAGGGTGTGCCCGTCGGGACTGAACGCCACACGAGCGACCCAGTTGGTGGGGCCGGTCAGGGGCGCGCCCAGTGGGCCGGGGTGGGCCGGGTCGGTCAGATCCCACAACCGCACGGTGTGATCGGCGCTGCCGGCGGCCAGGGTGTGCCCGTCGGGACTGAACGCCACCGACTGATCGACGATGTCGGTGGGGCCGGTCAGGGACTCGCCCAGCGGGCCGGGGTGCGCCGGGTCGGTGAGGTTCCACAACCGCACGGTGTGATCGGCGCTGCCGGCGGCCAGGGTGTGCCCGTCGGGACTGAACGCCACCGAGTCGACGGAGTTCGTGTGGCCGGTCAGGGACCCGCCCAGCGGGCCGGGGTGCGCCGGGTCGGTCAGATCCCACAACCGCACGGTGTGATCGGCGCTGCCGGAGGCCAGGGTGTGCCCGTCGGGACTGAACGCCACACTGTTCACAGCGTTCGTGTGGCCGGTCAGCGGCCCGCCCAGCGGGCCCGAGTGCGCCGGGTTGGTCGGGTTCCACAATCGCACGGTGTAGTCGGCGCCGCCGGAGGCCAGGGTGTGTCCGTCGGGGCTGACCGCGACACTTCCCACGGCTGCCCGGGTGGGGACGATGATGCGGGTGGTGTTCAGCGCGGCGGTGGCGGTGTAGAACGCTCCGCGGCTGGCGGCGGGGTCGGTGCGCAATCGTTGCGCGGCCAGGGTGTCGGCCAGCGCGCGAATGTCACTATCGGCGGTGACCTCGGAAAACACCGCCGAGGCCTCGGTGTCGAGTTGGGCGGCCAGTGCGTCGCGGGCTTCACGGGTGGCTTGGTGCTGTGCACGAATGGCGTGACTGCGTTCGACCACGGCCACGACGGCACCGACGACGGCGATGACGGCGACGATCGCGGTGGCCACCAGCGCCGCGGTGAGACGGCGGCGCCTTCTGCGCTCGGTCGCGGCCGTCTTCTCTTCGGCCCCCCGAGAGGCGGCCAAGAAGTCGCTGTCATCGGCGATGCGGCTGCTGAATTGTGAGGTAGCGGCAAGCTTTTCGGCGTTGGCGAGGCGGGTGCCCTTCAGGAGCCAGGGCGGATCCTGGTCATGGGCCCTCCAGCCGGCGGCGCTGCGTTTGATATCAGCGACCGTCTTGAGGTCCTCGGTCTGTTCGTTCAGCCACCGCCCCAGCGCATCCCAATGGTCAAACAAGCTTTCCAGTGCAACCTCGATGACCACGGTGCCGTCGCGTTCCGTGTCGCGCACCAGCAGTCGCTTTTCCACCAGCGCGTCGATTAGCGGGCCGCTGTCGGCAGGCAGATCGGACTCACGTGCACGCCGGCGCACGAAGCGGCCGCTGTCGGTGATGTCGACCAGGTTCGGGATGAAGGCAGCGCGCAGCCGCCGCAGCGCCGTCTCGCGTTCCTGCGGGTCACGCGTGAGGATCTGTTCGATCTCGTTGTTGACGACCTGTCGCATGCCGCCAACCGCTTTGGACCTGTAATTGGCCAGGGTGAGTTGGCCGGTGCTCGCGTACTTCGTGTAGAGCCGCTCGAGGGTCAGCGCCAGCAGCGGCAGGGTGTCGGCACCCTTGGCATCGGTGACCAGCTCGGCGACCAGTGCGGGGTCAACAGTCAGCCGCCGACCCGCATCCTCGGTCTCACGCCTGGAGGGCCCGGTGATCACCAGCTCAAACTGAGCGGGCGGCATCGGTGTTAGTTCGTCGACCACCTTGCCGATGCCGCGAACGGCCGGATGGTTCTGCATCTTCTCGTAGCGATCGGTGCGGATGCCGGCCGCCACGATCAGCCCGATCTCCGTCGCGTTGATCGTGCCGAAGAGTTTTGCAAGAACAGTTAAAAACAGCTCGGCTTCGGTGCGAGGTGCTTCTCCGTCTGCTAGTTGCGCTGGCCCTCGCACCGGAAACAATTCCTCGGCTTGATCTAGCGGCAGCAACAGCGTAGGCGGCGAATTGGCCCGCTCGACATCCGAAGATGTCTGTTCGGTGGCCGCTTCATCTGCCAGCCGCCGCGCACGCGTCTCGCGCACCTGCATCAACAACTCATAGAAAAGGTCATAGATTCTGTCGGCGTCGTCGAGCCGGCATGCTTCCTCGACGTCAGCCTGAATGTCGCCCAACGGTCGTCCCGGTAGCTGCAGGGCTTGGCGCGCACTGTCGATGGCGGCAGCAAAACCGCGGTCTCCGGTCAGTGCCCTGCTTTCGGGACGCATGACACCCAACACCAGAAAATTGCGGTCATCGCGCTGCAAGCGCGGAATCAGCCCGGCCCGCAGAAACGACGACTTGCCGCTGCCAGAGGGGCTCAGAACCACAAACAGCGCCTTCTGACGCGACGGCCAGCGACGCATGTCGCGTAGTGCCTGCAAGCCCCGCGCGATGGCCGCATCACGACCGAAAAACACGCCGGCGTCGATGTCTTCGAACGGTTCCCATCCCCGATACGGCGCCCTTTTCGGATCGTCGCTGACCGGCCACGCGAAGTTCTCCGGCCCGATACCCCTTCCCTGGATGGCCTCCTGAATCTGACGGAGGGCCGCCTTGCTGAACCGCACGGGCGGCCCACCAGGTATCGTCGGCGGGTCAGCTGGTACGGCAATCTGTTCGACAGCCTCTTCGTCCAGGCCGTCGGTGAACAGGTCACAGCGCTGCATCTCGAACGTAAGGTCTGTGCCGCCCAGATTCTGCAGCCGCGCGACCACGATCTGTTTGTCCCATGCCTGCGCATTGCGAAATTCGGCTATGCATTCGCCCGATGCCAGCCATGCTTCAGACAGCAAACACACAACGATTTCACTGGCAAATTCCTTTTGCACTAGCTGCGGCTTCCACGGCGGCCCGCCGACTTTCATTCCCGTCATTGGGTCCAGATCGAGGAAAATCTCGTTCGCCAGCTCCGGTCGCACTTGACCCAACCAATTCCTTAGGGCAACCGATTCCCGGTTATTGACATGCGAGTGGCTCAGAAAAATCCGCGGCAAGCTTTCCACCTCATCCCAATCGAGCCCACCCAGTGGCAAGCCAGCCAAGTTTGGCACCCTCAAGCCCATTGCCGCGGGCCTATGCGGGTATCCGGCCGCGATAATCAGAGTGGAAAACGGGCTTAGGAGTCGCCGCCAGGTCGCAGCGCACCATTCGCCACCGAGCCGGCCTACAGCTTCGGTGCCGTGGTCGTCGATTTGGCGCGTCCCGAGCCACCGCCGCTGGTCCAAGCGCCGCTCCTGAGATCGTCGCGCGACGGCAGCGGAGTGCCCCGGGAAACCGTGTGCCGGAAAAAGATAACTACTTTTCTCGCCGATCGTTCGTGCTGTTGGCCTGCAAGTGCGGGCTGATATCGAGAGCGATAACAACGTCCGAACAGCGGCGGTGCGTCAAATGTGGATAGCGGTCAGTCCCACGAGATGTCCTACGACCGCCAAAGTCACCATCCGCAATCGCGCCTCGGTGAGACTCGAGAATCCCGCGGCGCTGATGCGGGTCACCGAATATCCGAAAAATTGGCAGCAACGCAGCCCTAGCCCGTGCTCTACGGACATCCCGAATGTTGACCCTGCAGGGCATATTTCGAGTTCTTCGCCGACTGTAGTGGGCGGCGTCGACCCTACGAGCGTTAACCCTGATGGTGAGTTCCGTCTGGAGGCGACCCCCGTTTCCCAGTGTGTGCTGTTCTACGCGAACGTATTCGGTGGTGGTCCGGGCGCCTTCATCAACCCGGGCGCCACGCAGATTACGCAGAAGGAAATCGATATCGACGCCGACACGTACCGGCTGGCTCGGTTGTCTGTCAGCGGAGTATTCGTCACCGAGCGCCGATTCAAAGACGTGCGGGCATGCTATCCAACCAAGGACACGGCAGAGTCTCTGAATCCCCAGCACTGGCCCATACAGGCGTCCTGGTACGACAAGAACAATTCCGACGACTTTTACAAGGAAGCACAACATCCTTGGCCGGGTCCGCTTCAGTCTCAGAACCTCTGTGTGGACTACGAGTTAACTCCCACAAGTGTTGTCCAGGCGTTAATGTCTGGTCCACGACAGTTCTTCGCGTGGAGGTTACGACAAGTCAACAAGGGGACTTGATGAACGAGTACCCGCAGCTTGATTGGTGGTACGGCACCACGGAGGACATCGATAAATCCCCACCCAACGAAGAACAAGAAAAGATCGGGCGGGCCTATCCGCAGAGCGGCCAAGTGGATGTGACCGCCGAGTACGCGCCGGGTGAGCCAGTACGGTCCGACCGTCACGCTTCAGCGCAGGCATCCGGTCCCGCTGAATAAGCGTTGCATAGGTCCGCACTGGTCGTTGCGCGTCGACCTTGGTCCGGTCGGTTCCCGGTTATAGGCAGTGAATAAACGGTGACCGGCAGCCCGCCTGTAACCCCTCCACCAAGACACCGCCGCGACCACCGCACAACCCTGACCTCCAGACGTCCACGGTCAGTGAACGGTCGCCCATCGGCCTGGTCAGCTGCCGAACAGCTCGCGGTCGACCGAGTGTAAATCGTTGGGGTCGAAGTATTTTTGGGTCCACTGGTCGGTCGTGCCCAGGAACCAGCCGGCCGCCACTGATGCCAGCTGTTTATCGGCCGAGGGCGGCGCCGGCGCGGCAGCGATTGCTGACGTTTTCTTGCCCAAACTGTCGAGGAAGTTGTAGTGGTCGACCAGTTCCAGCGCTTCGATGGTGAACGCGGTCGTGACGTCGGCGTCATGGATGGCCAGCAGGTTGTCGCCGTTGGCTTTCTCACCGCCGGGCGCCAAATTAGATGAGCCGCAGTAGACGACCGGGTCCTCGCCCTTGAACCCACAGACGACGAATTTGTGGTGGATCTCGTGGCCGGCGATGCCGGGCACCTGGTTGAACGGCGGCGGCAGCAAGGTGGCGCCGGGTTTGCCGGTGACCAGTACGCCCGTCTTTTCCCCGACCGGGTAGAGCGACACATGCTGGGGGGCATCGGATATGCCGAAGCTGAACGTATTGGGATCAGCGTGGGCAGCGTTCAGCGCGGTGTAGACCGGGTTCTGGGCGGAGCCGGTGCCACTGAGCTCCATCACCGCGAAAAACACCGTGCCGACCGGCGGGGGGGTCACCTTGCCTTCGGCGGTGATGCGCTCGACCAGCCCGTCAAGGAGCTGACCGGCGAAGGGGGCCTGGTGCGGGGAAAAGGTGATCGTGGTCGACGGGACCGCGGAACCGTCGCCGCCGAAGGTGAATGGCGTGCTGCCCCAGGATGATTTCGCGAACGCGGCGGCCTTGACACCGGTCGTCCAGGCTTCGTTGAAGACGTCGGAGTAGGTGGCGGCGACCTGGCGGTCGTCGAACACCAGCACGTGGTTGGCGTTGACATACAGCCCGGTCACCGAGAAGTTGGTGGAGCCGGTCAGCACGGTGCGCGGGCCGTCGCGGTCGGAGACGATGAAGACCTTGTCGTGGGCGTAGCGGCCGAATTTGCCCCGCTTGATCGCGGCGTCGCCGGCGGCGGCGGCGAAGCGGGTGGTGAACACGTCTTCGGGCTTGGGGGTGCTGGTGCTGTGATGCAGCGCGGCGTTGTCCAGGATGATGCGCACCTGCCCGGCAGTGCCCAGCTTTAATAGCACGTCTACGACGTCGGGTTCGTTGAGGTCATAAGCGAACACGTCGAGGGTCAGCGACGGGTCGGCCTGGACCTCGGACAGGATGTCGAAGACCCGTTGGCGCGCCGTGAAACCCAGCCATTCGTATTCCTGCGCGTAGGTGACCGTGTCGCCGGCTCCGTTGGTGCCCGCGGTCGCCGACGTGTCGTAAACCAGGTCGCCACCGGCGGGGCGGATGCGCGCGTCCGCCCCGAAGTGCCGCACGAACGCCTGCGACTGGACATAGCCGCGGGTGAAGCTGACGGTCAACGCGCCCTTGACAAACGGCTCGACCTGCACATCGACCGACACGCTCGTGGCGGCGTCGAACGGTTCCAGCGCCCCCGCTGTGGTGAAGTAGCGGGGCGTGACCACATAGGTGTAGGTGCCATAAGCCGGCTTGCCGCCCTGATGCGCCAGCCCGGCAACGTGGACCCAGCGGAATTTGTGGATCGGCGCGTTCACCGTGGAAAACGGTGACTCGCCGGCGACCTGGGCGTGGGCCGGCGACGGGGCCAGCCGCAAGTTGTTCTCGACGTAGTACGGGTTGATGCCGGGTGGGTGCACCTCGATGGTGAACCCGCCGAGCCCTGTTCGCGCCGAGTCGGCCGTGAGGTCAAACGCGAGCAGTGTCTTGGCGTCACCGCCGTAGGCCGTGAGCGCAATCAGATCGTTCTTGGCCTGGACCATCGACATGAGCATGTCCCTTCAAACGGTGCAGTGATCGGTTTCGGGCATCGTCAAATCGCGCTCGCCCAACGCTCGTGCGGCTCGCCCCGCTGCGGGGCGGTGCCGTCGCCGTCGGACTCCCACAGGCGTTGTGCCGATTGCTCCAGACGTCGCGGTAGGGGAAACGCCGCCGGTCGTTATCAACCGAAACCCCCAAACTCCCGCTGCGGGAGGCCCAGCCGTCAGTCCGCCTGTTGGTGCGTTGCCCATAAAATCATTCCTCCGAGCGTTCATGGTGCAATAACGCCGGTGCTTTCGCAGCGCGACCTGCGAGATCCATTGCGCATCGATCGGCGTGGGTTAGGCAAGAGCGCGGTCCGCTCAGCGGACCCGAATCGGGCGATGCCCACGGTTCCGTCGGCATGTTTGCAGGCTGGCTTTGTTAACGATTTGCTGGTTGCGACGCTGAAACGAACGCTGGAAGCTCGGAGTTTCCGCACGTGAACCATGCTTTCACGCGTATACGGAGATACAGAAGAGTAGTGCAGTACTCGACCTCGGCCGTTAACTGGACGGCTAGACACATTTTGGGTGAGGACGACCCGTGGGACCACCGTGGTGCGTCTCGGCGCGCAACGACGGGCGCATGGTCTAGGTGCGCGATACCGGCCCAATCAGTTTCGTCGTCGGATTGGATCTAAACCTTAGAGCCCCGCTTGGTGCCGTTGTGAGAAATACGCGCGGCCCGCACTTCGTCCAGATAGCAACAGAATTCGGCCCAATCGAGAAGCTGGACCATCTGCCCCGGCGTTCCGCGCGGGACAAGGCGGGCCTCCCCGGTGTTGCGGGGCAGCAGTTCTTCGGGCTCCAGCGCGTCGCCGAAGCTACGGTGGGTGGTCTTGTCGTCGCTGTTGTGGTTGTAGGACTGGCTGCTGCGGGTGGCTTTGCCCGCCCAAAACGCCGCCGACTCCATCAGCTCGCGCTCATGAGAGCCGTACATGATCAGCACCGCCGGCGTCACATCACGAATCGCCCGGCCCTGCAGCGGTCCATAGATCGCGTCGAGCTGCGAACCCGCCTGCGCCGCATAGCAGATCGACACCCCCAGCCCGCGGGACTCGGCCAGGTATTGCGGCAGCCGAGGCAGCGGGGTGTTGGTGATCTCATCGAGGAACATCCCCACCCGGCGGTGGTCCTCCCACTGCGCCACCTTGCGGCGCTGCCGGTTGATCAACGCATCCAGCACGGTGATCGCCTGCGCGGCCACGGTTCCGTCGGCGGGGGTGAGCAGATACACTGTCGCGGACGGCTCGTCGAAAATCGACAGGTCCAGCGGCGGCAGATGGCGGTCCCGATGCGAGGTCCGCAGCCAGGCCGTCAGGACCTTGGTCACCGTCATTTTCACCGAATCACGCTGCTTGGCTTCCATGTCGAGCACGGCGCGCACCCGCGCCTCAAACAGCGGGTCCTCGGTCCAGGCCGCCGCGGCCGCCCACGACGGCTCGGCACCGAGCTGCACGGCGCCCACCGCTCGGGGCGTCGCGACGTTCTCCGAGGCCGCCAAGGTCCATTCCATCCCCTGGCCTGTCCCGGCACGGCTGGCCGCATACAGCAGGCACGTCAACGGCGCGAACGCCAGTTGATCCCAGGGCCCCGGGTCGGAGCCGCCGCGAAACGCGGTGCCCGACAACGCCACCGCCGAGGTGCTCAGCAGCGTCTCCGCCACCGCCATCGCATCGGCCAACGTGGTGATCAGCGCGGTCGGGTCGAATCGGTGCGGGACGCAATCGCCCGGATAGTAGGGCGCGGCGACGGGCCGCAGATCCAGCAGCGCCGACGGCCCGTAGCGACGCGATGCCACCATCTGCATCAGGTCGTCCTTGCTGGAGGACACCAAGGCCGGTCCCGGCCACAGCACCGCCGACTGCGCCAGCCATTTGCGGGTCTTACCGGTGCCCGGCGGAGCGAAGGCGCCGATATGCGGCGCGGACTCCAGCGGGCGCAGCCGGTTGGTCCGCTCGTCGGCGACCCACCCGCCGAATGGGGTGATCGGTGGCCGGTACTGGATCGGCGCCCGCGCCAACGCCGTCGCCCATCTTTCGACCCTAAGGGCCCAGAACGGGTGGTTTCTGCACGAAATTCGGTGTGGCCACCAAACCGAGTGCCGTAGTGGTTATCTCGAGCTTCCGACGCAGTCGTTAGGGTCGACCGTCACGCGCCAGGCATGATCTCGACCGGATGTTCGCTGAAAGGTTCGATGACGATCCCGGTGTTTTTCATCAGCTCAATCGAGCGAAGAGACTCGGCTACCGCCTTGAGATTTCCCTCAATGATCAGATACGCGGCACGATTCATTCGCTCGAAACAGTCTGTCAACGACTCCTTGGTGTAGAAGACAGGAAAGAACGTCATCCCGGACCTGCTCCCCAGCACGAAGAGCTTTTGCTTGCCGTCCTTGGTGTCGCCGAAAGGGGTGGAGTAGTAAACGGCGACATCATCGTCGGCGGCCGCTGCGGACTGTTTTTTCTTTCCGAATAAACCCACGATTAGCTCCTTATGCCTTGCCCGGTGTGCTGATCGGAGACGGGACCCACGTTGCGGGCCGGGCGATCCGCAGGCGTTACCGACGCATGCACCGCGGTCAGGACCCCTCCGCGAAGGATGCTGCCGACAATGCGACCCACTGACGCAAATTCGTTGCTGCTTCGCTGATTTCCGTCTGGAAACGCACATTACGCGCCCAGTTGATCGCCTTGATCGCGTCGTCGAGATCCTCGCAGATCTCCTGCATCCGCACCGCTATCCGCGCCCGCGGCGGCGGTAAATCCGAGGGGTCCGGTGTCTCTGCCAACGGGTTCGGAATCTCATCAAGCGGTTCGGGCAGCGGGGGCAGCGGCCACTGCGGTGGCGCTTGGGGTGGGGGCGCGGTCGGCGGCAACTCTTGCGGGCCGAAATTCCCGGCGAGCCGGCTGTCGAGCTCGAAGTAGAACGCCATCTGGCGATGCAGCGCATCGGTGATCCACTCGGCGTACAGCGCCGCTGCGACGAGGCCGGACTTGTCGACCGGATCGGGTGCGGGACGGTGATCGCCGGACCGTCGGCGCGCGATCCGCGCCAGGTCACGTTCGCACTCAAGGAGATCCGTGATCTTCAGCAGCGAGGAGCGGACCCCGGCGAGCAGGCCCGCCGCGAACGTCGCCCGCACATAGTTGATCCGTATCAGCGTCATTGGCAGCCCTTTTCACCGAAGCTGGTCGCAGCCGACCGTCGGCTACCGCTGTCGCGGTGCCGCGCGCGGATCGCATGGTCGATAGTCATCCGCCAAGGCTAAGTCAGAACCCGACGTTGGTCACTTCACCATTGGGTCATGGCCGGGTCCGGCCACCACGCTCGGCCAGAGGTGATCGGGCACGGCCGATCACTACCGCGGGGCGGCGAGCTTCACAATCCGGCCGCGGGATTGGTCGTCGTCACCCGGTGGCGTCTCGGCGACGTAGATGGTGCCGGCGGTGTCGATGGCCACTCCGGCCGGCTGGTGCAGTCCGGTGACGACGGCGACAGGCGTGCCGGGGGCGGTGTTAGGGAGCTTGAGCACCTCGCCGTCCCTGACTTCCGCGCAAACGTACACGTCGCCGGCGGTGTCGAGGGTCACGCCGAACGGGGAGCGCAAACCCGTTACCAGGTCAGCGGACCCGTCGGGGTCACCGTTGAGTTTGAGCACCCGGCCACTGTAGGGGTTGTCGGGGGTGTGCATCGTGCCATCGGTGACGTAGACGGCGCCAGCGGCATCGACGGCCACATCTTTGGGGTCGCGGATTCCGTTGAACGGCAACACTGTTGGGGTGGATGCTCCGGCGGCGAGTTTGAGTACCCGGTAGTTGGCGCGGTCGACGAGGTAGAGGTTGCCGGCCTCATCGACAGCGATACCCCGGATATTTCAGACCGGGCACCGGCACCTCGGTGGCGCTGGTGGCGCCCACGGCCAGGGTGAGCACCCGGTCGTTGAGCGAATCGGCCACATAGACAGTCCCGGCGTCGTCGACCGCCACCCCGCAGGGCTCCCACAACCCGGTGAACGGCAGCACCACCGGCTCAGCGGCGCCTGGTGGCAGTGCGACCACGCGGTCATTGCCGGTGTCGGTCACATACAGGGTGCCCGACGCGTCCACGGCCACGCCGAAGGGAAAACTCAGCCCAGTCAACGCCACATCGGGGCTGTCCCCGCGACGCGGCGGCGGTGGCGGCGGCCGCTCGGCGTCGGTATCGGCGGGTTCCGGGATCGCTGCGACGGTATCGAGGGCACCCCCGGCATCCGGGCTGCGTTGGTGGCGTCCTGGGCCTGCAGGCTCATCGCGGCGGCGGTGGCCGCCTGCTGCATCGCGGGTGCTTTGGGGGCCAGTTCGGTGGACAGCCGGGCCGTCTTCATGTGGATCGCCGCGGCCGCCTCGGCGGCCGCCGCGTCGACCGGCGCAGCCGGGGCGGCCAGGTGCGGCGCGGCGGCGGTCGGCGGCGTGGCCGAGGTCTCCAGGTGTCCTGCCGCGGTCGTCGCGGCCTGCATCAACTGCTCAGCCTGAAGGTGGATCGGCCGCCCCGGCACATCTGCCACGCGGGCATTTGTAGGGACGGCGGCCGCACCGGCACGAGGATTTGGGTCACACGCCGACCGGGCGGGAGTGCGACCGGATCAGATGCGGGTCCGCCCGCGGCGGCGGTTACCCGGTAAAGGCCTGCTCCTGACGGAACACCACGATGGCGACCTCCACCACCTGGCTGCCGGCGATGATGCGCACCGTCGACCGGGAGGTCTGCTCGAAGCACACATCCGGCTCGGGGCCACGGTCGTCGACCTTGCCCAACGTGATCACCGTCGAGGACAACCCGGCCGACGGCGCGCTGATCGGACGGTCGTTGACGATGATCGTCGGCACGAACTCGGCGGGCCGGCGGCGTTCGACCACGGCGATGTTGGGTTGGGCCAGCTGATGCCAGCGGCTGGGCTGGTGGGAGTAGATCGCGATCCGCTCCCCGGTGGCCGCGGCGCGGATCAGCAGCTGGCGCACATAGAACTCGGAGGTGTCCATGGTGATGCGGGTGGCCCGCTGCGGGTCGGTGATCGGCCACATCACCAGGTCGTCGCGCTGAATCTGCGGGCGCGCCGCTGAGGTCGTCGTGCAGCGCGGCGCCGACCAGGATCCCGGTCGGCGCCGATCGGGATCTCCAGGCCGTCGGGGTCGTCGAGCACCCGGGTCGGCAACGCCAGCCGGGGCCGGGCGATCGGCGCGGCCCACAGCGCGGCCGCGTACTGGTCACCGGGCAGCGGGTTGAGAAACAGCGTCGGCGGCTGCTGGGGCTGCTGCGGATCGTTGGTGCGCACCAGCGCCGACACCACCACCGGGCCGCCCCCGTCGGGCTGGGTGTGCCGGAGTTTGCGGATGGCCAGGGTCTGCACGACGTGATCGGTGCGCAGCGACCACATCTGGTGCAGCGCAGCGGTGGTGATGTCCTCGGGCGAGAAGTAGTAGCTACTCAGATAGCCGGGATGGACGTCGATGGTGCGCCACCCGACACCGGCCTGCGGGCCGCGCCCGCCGGGGCGGCCCGGCGTGCTCACCGCCGGGCGCACCCGCCGACACCAACGCGTCCTCGCCGGCAAGTGGCTCGTCGGCGTCGTCGGGCAAGTGCTGCGGTGGCGGCGGCGCCGCCAAGCCCGCGCCCAGTTCCTCCAGGGCGGCGTCGAGTTCGGCGGCGCCCAGCGCGCCGGCCCGGATGCCTTCCTGGAACAGGGCGTTGATGATGCGTTCGGTGGCCGCCGCGGCGGCCGTGCCGATCGAGCGGCGATACGCCAGCCCGGACACCGACTCGGGGATGTCGAGGCGCACCACCAGCCGGGTGCTGCGCTGGCCGGCCGCCGGACGATCGGCCAGCAGCGTGCTGTACAGCGCGGGATAGCCGGTGCCGCGGCGCACCCGGTGCCCCGCGCTGACCACGTCGATACCCAGGTGCAGATCGCCCGGGCTGGTCCAGCAGCCCGACCAGCACCGACAGCGGCAACACGTTGGCGGTGTGCGACACCGCCGAGGTGCGCAAAAACGTTGGGGCATCAGGGCGTCCGGCAATGCGGATCATCGTGATCGCCTCGTGGGTGTCGGTGCGCACACCGCACACGATCGAACCCTGCGCGATGTCGACCGCAGCCCCGGTCGGCGCGGCGGCCCGCCGGGTGGCCAGCCAGCGCGCCCGCGCCGCCGCCCACCCCGCAGCGTTGCGGCGATGCACCGTCACCACCAGCCCCAGCACCGCGGCGGCGGTGATCGCCGCGGCCGGCCACCACCCGACACGACCGGGCGGCAGGGCGATGAACGCGGCCAGCGCGACGACTTCGGCGCCCACCACCGCCGCCAGGGTCGGGCGCAACGCCACGGTGCGGGCTTTCACGGCATCCTCCGGCGGATACCGACCACCGCGAAGATGATGCCCGCGCCCAGCAGCACCGCGCCCGCGCCGAGCAGCGCGACATTGCGGGGCCGCAGATCCGGCCCCGGCGGTGCCTTCGGGACATGCAGCGCCGTCGAAAGATGCTCGGCCGGTTTGGGATCGCCCGGCGCCACATCGAAGGTCAGCGCCGCCACCGGGTCCACCACCCCGAACCCGACCTGGTTGTCCACCCCGTGCGCAGGGTTGTGGGCGGTCGCGGTGATCCGCCGAATCACCTGATGGGCGGTCAGATTCGGGTATTTGGCCCGCACCAGCGCGGCCACCCCCGACACGTAGGCGGCGGCGAAACTGGTGCCCCACAACCCGTTACCGGTGCCGGGATCATGCCCGGGCAAGGCGTTGATCGGGGCCCCGTTGGTGCTGGACAGGCCCATGATCCGCCAGCCCGGCGCGGCCACCCCCACCCAGGGCCCGTTGATGGAGTCGGGCATCGGCTGCCCGTCGGGGGTCACCGCCCCCACCGAGAGCACATAGTCGGAAAACCACGCCGGGCTCACGATCGTGCGCACCCCGGCCCAGTCCCGCGGGTCTTGCGGATCGAGCGGGTTGTAGGCCGGGTTCTGCCCGCAGTCCGGGGTCAGCGGATCGCCCTTGTTGCCGGCGGCCGCGACGATCACCACATCCTTGTCCACCGCGGCGTAGCGCACCGCCGCACCCAACGCGTCCTGGTTGACCGGGGCGGCGGCGTTGATGCAGGACGCCAACGACACGTTGATCACCTTGACGCCCAGATCGGCGGCGTGCCGGATCGCCTTGGCCAGGCTCACCACGTCGCCGGCCTTGCGGTGCAGGGCGGCTTCCTCGGGGGAGGGATGGGCCGGGGAGAACGCCACCGAGGACTGCCGGATCGTGATCAACGCCGCATCGGGGGCGATGCCGACAATGCCGTCGGGGGCCCCCGGCGGCAGACCACCCACCAACGGCTGGGCGCCGGTGGGATCCTCGGGCCCGGCGGCCGGTGCGTCCTCGGGCGGCGGCGGTGGCGGTGGCGGCGGTGGTGGCGGTGCGGTGACCGTCACCGTCGCGGGCTTGGGCGGCTCCGAGGTGGGTGCGGGGTTGGCCGGCACCGCCGGCGGCGGTGGCGGTGCGCCCGCCCCGGCCGGCTTGGGCGCGGGCCGCGCCGCCGGATCCGCCGGGGCCGCCCCGATGATGCTGGCCACCACCGTGCCGTGGCTTTCGCAGTCGGTCATCCCGCCGTTGGGCAGGCCCATCACGTAGTCGCCGCCGGGAAACAGCGCCGGAAGCCGCGGATTTGGCGTCACCCCGGTGTCGATCAGCGCCACGGTGACCCCCGCGCCGGTCGAGTACTGCCAGGCCTGGGCGACGTTGAGCATCGCGTTGCCCGGCGCGGGCTGGCCCAGATCCGGGTCGGCGATCACCACCGGGTTCACGCACGCCACGTTCTGGCGCATCTCCTCGGTCGGCCCGGGCGGCCCGTCGGGCGGCAAGGCACCCGGGTCGATCACCGGCGGGCCGATGGCCGACGCGGCCGGCGCCCAAAGCACCTGGGCCGCCACCAGCGCCGCCGCGGCCAACGCCGAGGCGAGTCGACGCGCCCGCATCAGTGGTACCTGATGTAGTGCAGCAGCCCGATCGCCCACGCGGCGAACGGGATGATCAGCGTGGTGGCCAGGTACTCCGAATACTCCACCACCTCGCGGATCGGTTCGGAGAAGATGTGCGACGGAACCACCGCCCCGGCGCTCAACGCGCACACCGCCACCCCCAAAACCACCGCGGCAGAGGTCAATCCGGTCGCCGTCGAGACGCCGCCGGCGGCCAGGCCGTAATGGGCGGGCAGCGCGATCAGCGACAGCGCCGCCCCGCACACCACGGTGATCGCGTGACGGCGATCCCGAAACGCCCGGGCCCGCAACACCGCGATCAGCGCCACCACCGCCACCACCACCGCGCACGGCCACTGGCTGCCCACGCCGGGATGAATCGCCAGCCACGACGCCGCCACCTGCACCACCGCGATACCAGCCAGGGTGCCGGTCAGCACCCGGTTGGAGCGCAGCGCCACCTCGGCGATCTGCTCGCCGCGCAGCGTGATGTCATGGGGCGCGTCGGGCAGCGGTGACAGAGTGTCCTCGGGCTGACCCGGGGCGCGGTGAAACAGGTCACGCCCGGTGATCGACCCGAAACTCTGCTTGGGAACCCGCGCCATTCGTAATCCCAGCGCCGGCGCGGCCCGCGACGCCACCAGCACCGCGACCAGCATCACCACCGCGATGCGCTGGCCGGGGATGCCCAAGAACATCCGCACGGTGGCCGCGCCGAACACCGCGGCGGCCATCGTGATGACCGCCGACACGCCCACCCAGTAGCGGCCGGTGAACCGGGCCAACAGCACCGCCCCCACCATCGCCACCAGCGCGGCCAAAAAGGCGTGCGGCGCGCCGGGATGCGCCCCCGGCGGCGCGGTCGCCCCGGCGGCCGCGGCCGCCGCCAGCGCCGACCAGGTGATCGCGCCGATCACGAACCGCTGGGCGGCCATCCGCGCAGCCAGCATCGCCGCCCCCACCAAAACCGTTGCCGTGGCGGCGAATACCCCCGGCGCCAGCCAGCCCCCGCCGCCCGCCCAGCGCAGCCGCCAGATGATCAGTCCCGCCACGGCCAGTGCCACCACGGTCAGTCCCACCGCCCACCGCGACCGCGTCGCGCGCGGTCACGGTGGGAAAATAGTTCTTGGCCCAGCGGGCTATCGCGGTGGAGACATTCTCGATGTTGGGCTCATAGCGTTGGGCGGCGTCGGCCGGGACGAACGCCAGCAGATCGGCGTCGGCGACACCCTGGGCGGCCAGCGACACATCGGCGGCCAACGCGGTCGAACCCACCGCGCGGGTGAAAACGTAGGCGCCGTGCGGCAATTCGTCAGCACCCGCCGAACGCAGATACCGGTTGACCGCGTCGCGGGTGGCATCGGTCAGCGCGGCCAGCGGCACCGCGGCCGGCAGCACCAGATCGATCTGGTGCGAGGAGCCCACCAGCAGCGACACCCGGCACGACGCCGGCACCGCCGGACCGGCCGCCGGCGGCGCCGGTGACGGCACCCCGGCCGAGCGCACCGTGGTCATCGCCGCTCCCGCGGCGCGTCAGTGGTCGACGCGAAATGCTCGGCGATGGTGGCGGCGATCTCCAGCAGGCGCCGCTGCGTGAGTGCGTCCAGCTCGTTGTAGACGTCGATCACCCCGCCCGGGCGCAGGTGGTTGTCGAACGGCAGCTCGATCACCGTCTGGCCGTGGCTGCTGAACCGGTCCACCAACACCTGGCGGGTGCGTTTCTCGGCATGCCCGTCAGAGTCGTTGAGCACCACCACCGTTCGGTGCAGCAGCCCCGTATGGCCGTAATTAGCAAGCCATTCCAGGGTTTGTCCGGCCGACGACGCGCCGTCGAGCCACGGCGAGGACACCACGATCAGTGCGTCGACGTCGCTGAGCACCGCCTGGGTGACTTGGGAATCCATCGTCGAGCCGCAGTCGATGATCGACATGGTGAAGTGGTTGTCCAACCGGGCGGTGGCTTCCCGGTAGATCTGGGCGTCGAGCACCCGGCGCCGCGCGGTGGCCTGCTCCCCGGCCAGCACGAACAGCCCCGCCGCGTTGCTGCCGACGCGGGCGCGCACGTCGGCGAAGGTGAACAGCTGCCGGTCGGCGGCCAGTTCCCAATACGAACCGGAGGCTTTGGGGTCGATGCGGCTGCCCAGCTTGCCGAACGAGGTGTCGGCGTCGACGGCCACCACCCGGTCGTCGGTGCGCAGCTTGGCGAACACCGATCCCACGCTGGCGGCGATGGTGGTCTTGCCGGTGCCGCCCTTGCCCAGCACCCCGATCTTGTAGTGGCCCCGCAGCAACGAGCGGACCTTGGCCTCCAGCTCGGCCTGGCGACGTTCGTCAGGCGATTGCCCCAGGTTGATCAGCCCATAGCTGGCTCGCAGGACGAAGTGGCGCCAGCCCCGCTCCGGCGGGGTCTTGCGGGTGGAGACCAGCTCGCTGCTGCGGATGTTATCCACGTAATTCCAGTTCGCCGAACCAGATTCGGCCCAGCCGCCCGCACCGGCCCACCCCCCGGCCGGTGGCTGGTCATCGGTCCAGCGGGGCGGCGCATCGGCGGGACGGTGCTCCCCGGGCGCCTCGGCGCGCGCGGGCGGGGCCGCCGGCTGCGGTGGCGGCGATTGTGCGGGCTGGGGCCCCGATGGCGGCCCCGACGGATGGGCCGGCGGCGCCGACTCCGGCTGCTGCGGCGACGACGCCTGGGGACTGCGCGCCGGGCGGGCGGCTGTCCCACCGTCGCGGCGAGCCCGGCGGCATCTGCCGTGCCGGCCCGGCACCGGTGCGCGAGCCGCAACTCGGCGAGGTTGACGACGTCGGTGTGGTTGTCATCGGGCGACCCGGCCGACGGCGCGGTCCCCGGTGCGGGCGGCGAGGGGGACTCCGGGCTGGAGAACCACCCCGGCTCGGCCGGACCCGATCCGCCCGCCCCGAAGCTGGGCTCCGGTGGCGGCACGTTGGGGGTGACCGGACGGGTGGTCTCGGTGGAGGGCTCCGGGTTCGGCGGGGACGCCGAATCGTCGGGGAAGTCGCTGCTGGGGCGATCAGGCATTACCTATCCTAACGGCGTAAATGGACGATATCCGCACATAATTTCCGCTCTCGATTTCCGCCATGGGCTAGTGTCCACCCCGGCGGGTGACTAACGCCTCGGCCCCGGCCGGCGGGGCCAGACTGTCATGCTGGGTCATCGCGTCCTGGCGGTCCAGCGCCGGGCCGGGCGCGAACACCCGGATGAGCGCCCACGGGGCTTGGCGCGCGTTGGCCGGGGAAATCCCCAGTGGTCGCAGCGTGTCGTCCTCCAGCGCGATGCCGTACCGCACGCCCTGATCGGAGATCCACCACAGCGACTCCCGGCTGCCCGAGCCGGGGTCAGCGCTGGTGGTCATCACCAGGTTGGTGGCCCCCGCGCCGATGTAGACCTGGTCGGCCTCGGCCGCGGCCAGATCGCCGCCGACGTCTTTGACCAGATGCAGCACCCGGGCGTCGGATTCCGGCGGGGTCGGAAGTCCCTGCCCGGACAGCACCGCCACGGCCGCCGAGCCGTCCGTGGACCCTTTGGACCACGCCAGGCAGGTGGTGCCGGCCACGGTGGTGTCGACCAAGCGCAGCCGGGTGGTCGGGTAGTAGCCCACCGGCAGGTTCTCCACCACCGGTACCGGCGCCAGCCGGTCCGGGCTGACCGCCACCGGCGCGACGTCGCCGAACGAGTTCTGCGACCGCAGCAACGAGGCCACGAACGGTGAAATCCGTTGCACCCCATTGGGCAGCAGCACATAGAACGTGTCGGCTCCGGTGTGCTGCAGATCATGCACCGACAGCACCGACCCGATCTCGGCGGGCTGCCCCAGATTCCACGGCGAGGGCGCACCGGCGTTGGGAATGGCCGGGTTGACCAGCGGATCGGTGGCCGGGATGGCGTCGAACAGCGCCGTGGACATCGGGACCGGCATGGCCGCCGTGGAATCGATGCCCAGCGCCAACGCGACCGACTTGTTCGACAGGTCGATCTCGGAGCGATGACCACCCCAGACGACGTACGTTTTGTCGTTGTGGCGGGCCAAGATCGCGTCGGGCATCGCCAACGGCGCCGAGCGCTGGCCCACCTGCAGCGGCCCCGCGATCGCCGTCACCACCGGCCGCTCGGCAGCCGACGCCGTCGGCGTCGCCTTGGGGGCGGTATCGCACACCGCCCAATCGGACTCCAGGCCGGCGCGGATCGGCATTTGCGTTGGCGCACCGACGATCCCGACGATCGGGCCCTGCGGGTACTTGTTGAGTTCGGCGGCCTTGACGAAGGTGGGGCGCGAATCCTCCCCGGCGATGAGGCGGGCGCTGACCAGATTCAGCGCCGGATGCAGCCGGCCGTCGACGAGCACATAGATCGCCCCGCTGTCGCGGTCGGCCAGGATCGCCGAGGATCCCACCTGGCCGGCGGGTTTGAACCACGCCAGGATCGCCATCAACGCCACCGCCAACAGCGTGAAGGTGAACCCCAGGATGAGCCCGGCCATCCGCCGCTGCTCGGGGTCGTACTCCAGGCGCACACCGTGGTGACTCAGCGCTGAGGCGTTGCGGCGATTCCAGAAGTAATGCGCCGTAACCTGCAATCGCGAGGTGAGATTCAACGCCACGGCGCTAACCTTACCGGCGGTCGCGGCACGAAATCTCCGCTAATACTTCTGGCTGCGACATCTGCGCATTAAATCAAAACGGCGCCGCCGATATCGCAGCGGGGCAAACCCTTTAAGCGACGCGGCGCGCCGAAAGTAAATCGGTGAGGTCATCACGCAACCCCGCCGGCGTGGTCGGCCAAATGCTCATCCACTGCTTGCCGTCCGCCCCGGTCATGGTCGTGAAACTGATCCGCCCGAAGTCGGTGTCGGCGACGGTGAGCACCCGCGGATGCGGGTAGATGTCCAGCCCGTGGTCGATCAGCGACACCACCGCCATCGCCGACTCATCCAGGCGGGTGGCCGCGGTGACCACCTCCACCTCGCGCGGCGGCAGACCCACCCTGGCCAGCGCGGCGCTGATCGCCTCGCGCCCCGACGGTGCGGCCGCGCCCATGGCCGCCAACAGCACCTCGAGCTCCACGTTGATACCGTCGATGTCGGCGGCGGCCGATTCCCCGAACGCCGGTATCAGCACCCGGCACATCAACTCGATCTGGCGGTCGGGATCCTCGGCCTCCCCGACGCCGCCGATCACGATCTCGCTTCCGTCCCGGGCGGCCATCGCCATCCAGCGCCGATGCAGGCAGACCACCATCACCCGCTCGCGCACCGTCGGCGCGTCGTCGTCCGTGGTCTGCCCCGAGGGCCGGCGGATCACCAACACCACCTCGCGGTCCGGGCGGCCCAGCACCTTCATCCAGTCACGGACCACGTCGTCGACGTGGCCGCTGTCATCGATCACGCCGGCAGCCACCAGACTGTGGTACTGCGCGGTCTGCGCCAACGGCACCCGGCCGGCGTCGGTTTCCACGATCAGCGACCCATGCGCCGACGGGATGAACGGCTTGAGGTGCAGCGCCACCGGCATGGACTCCACGCCGAGCAAGGCCTGCAGCACCCACAATCCCTCCACCGACGTGGTCAACACCGCGGCTGCCCCCTTTCTTGTCGTGGCGACTGACAGCAAAGGGGGGCCGACCGGCGTCGGCCCCCCATGCTGGTGTCAGCGATCGTTACCCGGTGCGCAGGCTAGATCGTGGTGAACGAGTTGCCCGCCGACATGTCTTGCCCGCCGAAGTCGCTGAACGAGGTGTCCACGGCGGCGGCCTGACGGATCATGGTCTCTTTGCCGTCGTTGACGGCGTCGAAGATCAGCTGCTGGGCCTGCGCGTGCTGTATCGAGCCGTGCTCGGTGTCAAACGCGTGAGCAATCGAGTTCAGCTTGTTGACCGCCTCCTGTGCGAGGTTGTCGAGCTGAGAGCTGTAGTTGGCCACCGCGGCGGTGTAGTCGGCACCCAGGGCCGGGTTGTAGCGCATCATTCCGTCCATGAAATGTCTTCTTTCCCTTAGTCTCTGGTGGTTTACCGGTAGTGCAGGTGGCTGACGACCGACTGGATCTGCTGTGCGCTGTTTTCGTCGGTGCTGGTGTAGCCGTGGGCGGCCTGGCGCACCAGGTCGTTGAGGGCCTGGAAGCGCTGCTGGATGCGGTTCTGGGCGTCTAGGATCTGCGCGCTGGTCGCCAGGTTGCCCTGGCCGGCGGCGCCCTGCAGCCCGCCGCTGGCATGCAAATCCGTGCTGTGCTGGTCGTAGTTGCTCAAAACAGCCTGAATGCTTTGTGAAATGTCGTTCATCGCGTCCGCGAAAGACAACAATTCGGAATGTCCGACAACAGCCATTTATCTCTCTCCTCGTCAATCAAGCTTGGCCAGATAGTAGTTGAGTTTAAAAGCCCCGCGGGGCTGGAGGGTGCATTAATTTCGTCGCTGCTCCCCCCTGTCGGCCGCCGAGCGGGCGGTGACTTGCATGGTCTTCGGCGCCGAACGCTCCGCGCTGGCCGAGCCCTGCTGGCCCAGCGCCGCCGGCGCCCCGTACAGGCCCCCACCGCCGACCGCCGATGGTTGGGCGGCCGCCGGTTCCACCGCGGCGGCGGTCTCCTGCCAGCCGCCGGGCAACGTCGGCGCGGTGGGCGCACTGAAACTACTGGCCGGGCGCACGAACGTGGCGCCCAGCGACGATGCGCTGAGCAGCCCGCCCCCGCCGGCACCTCCCCCGCCGGCCAGCGCGCCCGCACCGGCCATCGCCGGCGCGGCCGCCGTGGGTCCCAGCGCCGCGGCGGCGTCACTCGCCCCGAGACCCGAGCTGGCGCCGCTCAGCGGCCCCAGCATGCTGCTGAGCAGGCTGGGGCCCTGGCTGGCCAGCTGCGGGAAGGCGTTGGCGACCGACATGAACGGCTGCACCGCCGAGCCCGCCTGCCCCGCCAGACTGCCCGCGCTGCCCATCATCGAGGACATCACGCTCTGGGCGGGCGAGCTGGCCGCGGTTCCGCCGGCCACCGGCGCTTCGGAGGCCGTCGTCATCGTCTGGCCGGCGGCCTGAAGCCCGCTTTGGGCTCCGGCCTGCGCGGCGGCTTGCGCCACCCCGACCGCGGGGCCGGCCGGGTCGGGCGCCGTCGGCGACAGCGGCGCCGGGGTGGACAGCAGCCCCAAGGCCATCGCCACCACCGACCCGTAGGTGCTGCGCTGGCCGGCGTTGTTGATCCAGAACCCGGCGTACTGGGCGTCCAGCGCGTTGATTCCCGGGGTGTTTTGCCCGAACCAGTTGGTGCCGACCAGCCCGCCCTGGGTGACCCGGTTGGTGACGGACACCTCGGAGGGAATCATCGCGGTCACCGCGGCCTGATGGGCCGACACCACCTCCAGGGCCTGCTGGGAGGCCGTCTGGATCCAGATCGACGCCGCCTCCAGGATGGAGATGAACTCCCCGGCGCTCATCGACATCATCTGACCGCCGGGTCCCTGCCAGGACACCGCCGCGGTGGAGCTGGTATTGAACCCCATCTGGATCATCTCGGCGATGAGCATGTCGGCCAGCGACTGGTGCGCGGCCCCAGCCGCCATCAAGCTGGCCCCCAAGTCGCCCGTGGTCATCAACTGATAGTTGATCTCCGGGGTGAAGGCGCTCGCATCGACGAACGTCATATCGGCCCCCCGGCTGCTAGATGATCAGCGCGGCCTGGTTGAGCGCGTCGGTTGCCTCGTAGGCCAGCCCGCTGGAGGCCATCGTCGCCGCGAACAGCGAGCGCACCGTCGTCAGCTGCGCCATCACTGCCGAAGTTTCGGCGCCGCGGGCGGCAAAGCCCGCCGCGGCCTCAATCGAGGCGTCCTCGAGGCCGGGCCCCACCACCGCGGACATCGGGGCAGCCGCGCCCGCCGAGGTGCCCGCCATCGTTCCCGCTCCCGCGGTCTCGACGGCGGCGGCCGTCGCCACCAGCGGTGCGTCAATACCGATCGGTGCGCTCATGATGTCCCTCCGGATTCGATCAGCACGTCGTGCTCAGTCTAAGCACGCCGCGCCAGACTCGCGCACGCTAATCGCACACCGCTCGATTCCGGCAGGCGGTCAGACACTGTCTAGGGTGGTCCATCCATGTGCGACGGATAGCCTTGTGACATAACCTATCTGCGGAAACACGTCCATGTAAGTCCATGTGGGTCGGGTTTAGTCGGTGTGACTTGCTGGCGGGTTGTGACAGGGATCGTGACAGGGAGTATGTAGGCGCGAGGTCGGGTCCGTTTGCCGCGCACGATGTTCCGACCTGCGGCGAACGCTGGTTAGAAGCACGGTGACCTGGCTAATCTCACTTTGATCATGACACACCGAGCGGACGCCTCAGGCGGTGGACAAGCACGTTCACCGACGCCACGGCCCCGGCATCGCCTGCACCGCAACCACTTGATTGCCGCGGGCGCCAATGTGCTCGCCGCACTGGTATCCGCGTTGGTGGTCGTCGTCACCGGCATTGGATGGATCACCTACCGCACTGCATCGGCCGGCATCACCACATCTGAGGCGTTGGCCGGTGAACCCGCCTCGATCGGACGTGATCAAAACATCCTGATCATGGGGCTGGATAGCCGTCGCGACCAGCGGGGCCGGCCCCTGCCGCCAGACATCTATGACGCGCTGCATGCGGGCGATGAATATTCCGGCGACGGTACGGCCGACGCGCTGATCGTGTTGCACCTGCCCGCCGGGGGTGGCACGGCCACGGCGATCTCAATCCCCCGCGACGACTACGTCGATCTGGCCGGATGCCCGACCTCAGATTGCCGCGGCAAGCTCAAAGAGGCCTACCGGTTCGCCTACCAGCAGGTGATGGACCGACTCGGCTCGCCCAACCTGGAATCCAATACAGTCTCGCCTGACGGACAAGACTCGGCGGCCAAAGAACAGAGGGCCCGTGAGGCGGGCCGCAAAGCCGAGATCAGCACGGTCAGGCGTCTGCTGCAAATCCCGATCGACCACTTCATAGAGGTCACCTTGGTTGGGTTCTTTCAGATCGCCGGGGTGGTCGAACCCCTCACCGTGTGCCTGAACGAGGACACCTCGGATCGCTACTACTCGGGGGCGGACTTCCATCAAGGCATCCAGCAGATCAGCGCGTCCCAGGCAATGGCGTTCGTGCGGCAACGCCGCGACGCCGATGATGCGTGGTTCACCGACCTTGATCGAACCCGCCGCCAGCAGGCCTTCATCGCCTCGCTGGTCAGTGCGCTTCGCCACAAGGACGCGTTGTCGAACCCCACTGCGCTGCGCACCTTGCTGGACGTCGCCAAGCAAAACGTCGCCGTTGACGCTGGTTTCGACCTGGAAGAATTCATGCGTAACACGTCGGCGTTCCCCAACAGACCGATCGTGCTATACACGCTGCCGGTCATCGACTTCACCGAACTCTCGGACGGTGAAGACGTCAATATCATCGACGTATCCACTATCCGCTCCATCGTGCACAATTTGTTGGGCACCGATTCGCACGCGGCAGCTGCCTCGACAAACAGCAACAGCGCCGCAGCGCAAGCAGCCGGCGGCGAGCAGGCAACCCTAGGCAGCATCGCGCTCAACGTGGTCAATGCCTCAGGCAAGCAAGGAGAAGCCGCATACCTCGTAAAGTCCTTAGCGACAGGGCCCTTCATCGAGGGGGCGATCAGCACCGCCGACTCGACCAGGCAGACAAGCACCATCGCCTACGGACCCGGGGCAAAGGCAGCCGCCGCCCAGCTCGCCGATGAATTAGACATCACTGCCACCGCATCTAGCAGCGTCGCCCCCAACACGGTGCGACTGACCGTCGGGACCGATTCCGCCAGCTTTGACTACCTCAATCAATCGGCATCGCCGACCACAACCGCCACGACGCCAGTCACCACGGTGTCGGCCACTGGCACCGGCACGCAAGAACCGTCACCTACCAACCTCACGCGCATGTCCGCCGATAACATTCCCTGCGTGAAATGACAAGGGCCCGCGGGGTTGGCCGCTCCCACGAACTCCGCTGCGGATAGCTTGGGCCGTTCCGTTATCACCCGCGCCAGACCGTGCTTTGCGGTTCCGGTGGACCCACGCGCGCCCTGATCGCAAGCCTCGCTAAGCTCGGTGACGCGGTTCAGGCCGCTGTCCTCCGAAAAGTCTTGAAAGCAGCTGGGTTCGGGGTTACATCCGCGGTCAACGCGGTGGCCCGGTCAGGTAACTACCAGGCCAGATCAAAGAACGGAGCGAGAGGAGTTTTTGACGTGACGCTCTCGAATCTAACGATCACGACGACCGCAGCTGGAGCCGCCGGTATCGCGGCGCCAGGCGCAACCGCAAACTGCTCGTCATCGGTCCCGTCGTGCCCCCGTCGAACGGTCCTGAAGCTACCGCTGCTGCTGGCAGGGGGCACTGCGTTGGCTCGCGCACCACGCGCCTCGGCGGAACAGCCAAGCCGGTGGTCAGCTGACCGTGCCAACCGCTGGTACCAAGCGCAAGGTTGGCCCGTGGGCGCCAACTACATCACCTCGAACGCCATCAACCAGCTCGAGATGTTTCAGGCCGACACCTTTGACCCCCGGCGCATCGATACCGAGCTGGGCTGGGCGCGGTTTCACGGGCTCAACAGTGTGCGGGTCTTTCTCCATGATCAGCTCTGGGCTCAGGATTCCCGAGGCTTCCAACAGCGTCTCGCGCAGTTTGTCAGCATTGCGGCCCGCCACCGCATCAAACCAATCTTTGTCTTCTTCGACTCGTGTTGGGATCCGTTCCCCAGACCGGGACGGCAGCGCGCCCCGAAGCCTGGGGTCCACAACTCCGGTTGGGTGCAAAGCCCGGGCGCTGAACACCTCGATGATCTCGACTACCGTCGCACTTTGCTCGACTATGTCACGGGCGTGTTGACCCAATTCCGCACGGATGATCGCGTTTTGGGTTGGGACCTGTGGAATGAGCCCGATAATCCCGCCCGCGTGTATCGCAAGGTCGAGAGGAAAGACAAGCTGGAGCGTGTCGCCGACCTGCTCTCGCTGGTGTTCGGGTGGGCGCGTTCGGTTGATCCGAGTCAACCGTTAACGAGTGGCGTGTGGGACGGCGAGTGGGGAGATCCCCGGCGGCGCAGCGAAATCGCTGGCATTCAGCTTGCTAACTCCGATGTGATCACCTTCCACTGCTATGACGAACCCGCGGGCTTTGAGTCCCGGATCAGTGAGCTTTCCCCACTAGGGCGGCCGATCCTGTGCACCGAGTACATGGCTCGGACGCTGGGCAACACTGTTGAGGGGATCCTGCCAATCGCCAAGCGGTACAACATTGGTGCACTCAATTGGGGTTTGGTCGCCGGCAAGACCCAGACCTACTTCCCCTGGGACTCATGGGATCATCCGTACACCACGAATCCAGAAGTCTGGTTTCACGACCTGCTACGACCCGATGGACGGCCCTATGAGGGTAGCGAAATGGACGCCATTCAGGGGCTGACCGGCCTCTCAGGCCGTCGGGTGGAAAGTTGCTAGGCCTACAACGAAACTCCTAGCTGGTCGGACCTGACAAGTCGGTCTTGACAGATCGTGGCTATCGGTGGGGCGGCTACTGGCCGACTCCCATCGTTACGTTCGCGGTGAGCCTCCCATGCTGTTTGGCGAACGCGTTCCTGACATCCTCGCTACTCCCGTTCTGGCAGTGTTCACTTCACGGCGGTCACCGGCGCCCCCGGCCGGCCGATGTCGGTCCATTTTTTCCAGGTCTGTCCTCCATTGGTCGACTGTTCCTTCACATTAGTGGTGATTTCGATCATTCAAAGAGCGCGGGGCCCGGACACGGGTAGTGCACACGGCAAAGCGGTCCAGCGCTTCAGGGCACGGCATGGGCACCGTTCGTGAAAGGGCAAGTTGGTGCGCCACCTGGGTTTTCCGGACGTAGCGACTTGCGCATTCCTACAAGTCGCGCTCCGCTATGCGGCCCGCTGCGCGCTCGCGGGCCTGGGGGCCTCCTCCCCGGGTCTCTCACGAAGCCAGAGCTGGCGAAACGCCTGAGATCTCAGCAGTTTTCGTTTGCGTGCACGATACATCGCTGCAGCAGCGATCGACGTGTGGATTACATGCAGCTGCGCTAGGTCGGTCGCTACAGCGCGCTGCAGGGCCAGCAATCGCTATGCCTGCGCGTTGCGGTGGCGTTGGGCGGTGTCGAGACAGCTCGCGAGCTGGTGCCGGATCTGGGTCGGGTGAAGTCGATCGGTTATGCGTTGGGCCGTGGAGAGATTCGGTTACGCGATCGGGCGTGGCTGTTCTTTCCGGCTAGGACCCAGTCGACGTTGCGCCGCTGGAGCATTGACTTTTATGGGGCCGACGACAGCCAGCTGCTCACGGATCAGCAATGGGACTCGGTGAAGCCTGCGATGTCGGCGCACGCCGGGCGCGACTGACCGTTGGCCGCTGCCGCGACGGCCCTCTGCGCCACTCACCTCTTAAGCCGTCGGCAGCCCGCCTAGTGTGACCGACTGGGACCCGTCGCCGTCAACACTTCTCATGACCGGCTTGCTGCCGGGCATCAGCAAACGATCACACGGGACCACCAAGAGCGCACGACCGCTCGCTACAAGCCCCCGCCCTCACCGCGGGTCACCATCCGCCGCGTGCCGGGCAGCCCCCGGGGTGGGCCGGCGCGGCGGCTCCGACCAGCCCACCAGCACCCCTCCGGTGCCCTGACGGGTCACCAGCACGCCTTTTCCGGGCCGCTGCGGTTCGGCGAAGATCCCGCTGACGATCTGCCCGTGCTCGCGGCGCCCATCCAAGATCAGCACCGGCGCCAGCGATCCCACCACCCGGCCCTGCACCCCGCTGCCGTGCGAGGTGTAACTCCAGTTGCGGATCTCGGCCCCGGCGATGATGTGCAAGCCCAGCTCGGCGGCCTGCTCCACGTACGGCGCCAACGCGTTGAGCGGGTTCTCGGCGTTGGACCACGAACTGATGTCGTCGACCACCAGGAAAAACTCCCGGCCCGACCAGAACTTGGTGGTCAACATCTCCTGCTGGGTGGCGCCCGGCGGTGGCTGGCGCTCCTGCAGGATCGTGCACAGCTCCCCGATCACGTCGCGAATGTTGGTGGGCGTGTAGGCATACGCCGACAACCACCCCTCGTCGGGCACCACACCCACCAGCTTGCGGCGCGGGTCGACCAGGATGATCGTCGCCTCCGACTGGTCGTACTGGCGCATGATGCCCACCAGCATCACCCGCAAGAAGTTGGTCAGCCCCGACCCGGCCCGGCCGGTGGCGATCACGTGCGGATGCTCGGCGAAATCGATGAACGCCGTCGACAACGTCTGCTCGGAAAGCCCGAACGGCACCAGCTCCTTGCGCCGCGGCCCGTCGATGCCCGCGACCACCTCAGCCAGCGGCACCGACTCCGGCAGCCGGATCACCGTCGCGGCTTTGTCCACCCCGGCGACCCGGCGCACCACCGCGCCGATCTCGCGGACCTCCACCGGGCCGCTCGCCTCGTTGGCCAGTATCGGCACCCCCACCATCAGGTGGTGCCCGGACGGGCTCAGGCCCCGCCCGGGGGTGTCGGGCACCTCCTTGGCCGGGCTGCGCTGCGGGTCGCGCGGATCCCGCGGGACCTGCGAATCCAGCGGGTCGACCAACTTCATCTCCAGCCGCTGCGCGGATTCGTTGCGGATCGCGCTGCGCACACCAGACAGCGTGCTGGTGTGAGTCAGCACCACCCGCACCCCGTAGTTGCGGGCACGCATCAACGCGATCACCGTATCGACGTGCTTGTCATAGTTCTCGGTGAAGTTGGCCCAGCCATCGATGACCAGCACCACATCCCCACCCTCGACACCGACGTCGTGGGGCACAGGGCCGAACTTGGCTTCCCGCACCGTCATCATGTCCAGCCCGCGGGTGGTGAAAATCCGATCCCGCTCGGCGGCGATGTTTTGCACCGTCGCGATCAGCCGGGCCACCCCCTCAGCGTCGGAGCCGGCCACCACCGCGGCCACATGCGGCAAATCGGCGACCCGCGCCAGGTGCGGACCGCTGGCCGCGACGCAGTAGAACTGCACCCGCTCCGGGCGGTACATCAGCGCACCGGTGGTCACCATCGTCATCACCGCGTTGGTCGCGCCACGCTTGGGCGCACACACGATCAACGCGTTGTCGTCCAACAGGTTCAGGCAATGCACATCCTGTCGGTGCTCACGCGGGCGGTCCTCCAGCGCCACCGGCAACAGCAGGCCCGCATTGTCGCCGTAGTCGACATCCCACGGCTTACCGCGCAACCGCAGCACCAGATCATCGGCCGCCGGCGGGTCACCCAACGGCGGCAACCAGAACGGCCGCGGCGGGCCCACCCCGGTGGACTGCAGCGACTTGATCAACGCGTCGACGATCTTGGGCCGCGGGCCGGCCTCCTCGGACTCCTCGACGGCCACCGGCGTCGGCCCCGCCGGCGGGGCGGCCAACCGGCCGTCGATGTCTTTGGCCTCCTGGACCGTGAACACCCGCGGCTCAAACCAGGTGCCCGCACGCACCGGCTCCACCGCCCCGGCGCTGGCCCGCGCCGGAACGAACGGCGCCGAACTGTAGAAGAACCGGTACTGGCGCGGCTCGCGCAGCGCCACCCGCAAATACGCTGTGCCCTCCGCGTTTTCCGGCGGGATGTGGGCCGCAACACCGCTGCCGATCGCCTCACGCGAATCCTCCTCGCGCCCGGTACGCGCGGCGATGGTGAACCCGAGCTGCTTGCGGATATCACGCAGATTCTGCGAGTCCACCACCTGGCCCACCAACTGCAAAAACACGTGCAGCGAGCGGCCCTGGCGGACAATGCGCCAAAACAGCTGGCGAAACTTCAACCCCCACAACGGGTCGGTGAACATCTCGTTGTACTCATCGCAGATGACAAACAACGCCGGGATCGGTGGCAGCGACGGATCGGTCAGGCGGCGGTGGTTGTAGGTCGTCACGTCCGGGCAGCTGTCCAGGGCGGCGATCGCCGCGCCGCGGCGGTCCAACTCCCCGTCGAGCGCCTCATACATGCGGCCCACCAGATGACGCTCATCGGCCAGGTTGCTCACCGCGGCAACCACATGCGGGAAACGCTGGATGATGCCGGCCGCCGACTTCAGCTTGAAGTCGGAGAACACGATGTTGACCACTTCCGGGGAATGCGTCGTGCACAACGACGCCACCTCGGTGATGATGCCCTCGGTCTTACCGGCGCCGGTGCTGCCCACGAACAACGAGTGCATATTCATGCCCTGCTGGGAGCCCTCTTTGAGGTCCAACTCCACGACCTCGCCGCCGTCGTTGAATGTGCCCACCGGAAACCGCAGCCACTCCCGGCCCTGGATCATCCGCGGCGCCCACAACCGGTCCACGTCCAACTTGCGCGGGTCAGCAACCCCCAGCACGTCCAGCAGCGTGCGGGCATCGACATCCTCGCGGGTGGCCACGCTGGTCGACCCCGTCACCCGGTACTTGGCGAACCCGCGCGCAATCCGCTCCGCGGCGGCCACACTGAGCTGATCGGCGGTCGCGTAAAACGCCTCCTCCAGTTCATCGGCGCCGCCGGCCGCCGAGGCGAAATACGCCGGATCCCCCGTCGCCAACCGCTTGCGCAGCACACCGTCAACCAGACGGTAGGTCGTCGACGGGTCAAATCCCACCCAATACTTCGAGGCGAACGTCTCCGGCGGACGCGGCGGAACCTCGGGCGCCAACCGGATGAAACACGTTCCGGCATAACCATTTCCACCGGTCAGACCGGCCCAATCCTCCGCTGTCGCCGAGTGGTCGTCGATGATCACCCGCAGCGGAAGCACCGTCCCCGACTGGCCGTGCAGATCACCGCTGATCGGCGGGCGCCACTGGTCGCGAGTCGCGTCGCGTTCCTCATCGAAGAACTGTTCCAGCTCAGCCGGCGAGGCGAACATCAGCCGCCGCTCACCGCACCCGTCGCGGCGGCTGCGGTGCTGCAGATGCGGCAGCCACTTGGCCCACTCCCACTGCGTGGGAGCCGATGTCACCACGATCACCTGCAGGTCGGTGGGACTGTGAAACGCCGCCAGCTGGCAGATCATCGCCCGCGCCAGCGCACGCGCCTGATCGAGGTCCCCGACGATCGAAATCCCCGGAAACCGCTGCAGCCAAATCGCTTTCGGGGTGTCCTCGATGTATTCCTGTTCGTTGATGAACTTGCGCAGCGCGTGACCGGTCGCCGGCTCCAGATGGGAGGCCTGCACCACCTTGGGCTTCTCCAGCGTCAGCGCCAGCGCCACCTTGCCGACCCCGACGCGCACCACGGCGAAAGCCTCGCTGCCCGGGGCGCGGTCCCACATCCGCACCGAGCCGGCCACGCTGGCCAATTGCTCGGGATCCCAATGGAAATGGCGCCGATGCTCCCACTGTCTGCGCCGCTGCTCGTTGACCTCATCGCGGATATCGTCCTGGCGGGCGAACCATTCCCGCCGCGCCTTGGTCAACTCCCCCCACGACATCTTCTGGGCCGCGCCGCGGCCCCGCAGCACCATCCCCACCATGGAAAACGCGGCCATGAAACCGAAGAAGCCGAACCCGGTGGCAAACGTGCGCATGCCCGAGACGTACATCGCCACAATCAAACCGACCACGCCCACCACCAGCGTGATCGGCAAAACGATCCCCCACACACTGCGCGGCGGCGGGATCGGCGCCACGATCGGCGGCTCCAGGGCGATCTTGCCCCCGCCGGTCTGCGGGGGCCGCACCACATCACCGGGACGTACGAACGGCTGAGTCGTCACCTCAACACCCTAACCCGCGTCCCAGGCGCAAATCGGCACCACATTTGCCCACCCAGACAACCGCCCACCGTCGGCGAGCAGGCGCCGCGCCCCTATCGGGGGACGCATCAGCCTGTTCTTCTTCAGCATCTCGGGCACGCTCGATCTGGAATGGGGAACCGACACGCCGGTCGCGAATGTCCAGCTCAGAGGTGGGCGGTCGTCCGCGCACAGCGCACAGTCGCCTGAATCGTTGGTCGTGATCTTCGTGGCGACACCTGGGACGGGCTCAGTGTTGCTCGATTCACACGTTTCCGAGATGAAAAAGTCGTCCGTCCTCTCCTCCGCCTGGGATAGGACTGGCAGTCGCCGACTCCAGTTGTCGCGCAGCGGAATACGACGACGGACACCAGGGCGCCGGGAGTGGGCGACTCCCCGACCAGTCCTAGAGGGGCAGGATTTCGTTGTTCGCCGATCCGGTCAGATGGGTGACGGTGTAGGTGTCACGCTGGGGGTCACCCAGGCCGGTCAGTGTCGAGGCGTGCATCGTGGTGATCAGCAGCGTGTGCACGGCAGCCGACTGCGCACCGCCCAGAACCACGGCGGGGACCACCAGCGTCGCCGTGGTCGATCCGAGGTCGGGTGTCAATTGCAGCACGACGGTCACGAGGCTGCCCAGACTTGGCACGTCGGCGACGGCGACGTCATGAGCGCGAAATGTCAACGTACGGTGATGGTCTTGATAGATCAGTTTGACCGGGCCGTCTACGGTGAGGGGACCCTCACCTGTCGGGTAGAAGGTGACACGGATGCCCTCACCGTGCAGATGATAGGCGTTGGGTGCGAGGCTGGGCACGGCCTTGGCCTGTACGTCCTGGGATGCGGTTGTCATCATGGCACTGTCCTTCGGAGTTGGGAGTCGCCGGATCCCTCCGGGCGACCGAGATGTTGACCTTTCTGATATTTCGCGCCTGCTGTCCGGACAGGCACGAGTAGCGCACTACTCGAACCGAACCCGTGAATAGGTTGGAGGCGGTTTACCTCGGCGGCAGCCACAAGAATGTCAAGGACGACCTGCTAGATCCCCTGGTGCCGGGTGTCGGAAACCAAGGTGGCTTTCGGTAGCCAGACCGAAACCGCTACCCCAACCACGGCGTACAGCTCTGATCTGATCTTGACACCAGGTGGCAGTGTCGATTCACCCCGACGAAAGTCGGCCAGCGGCAACGGAAACCGCGCCGCGGGCCGGGTCACATGTCGGACACGCACGGCGGCTTCTCCACCTGTGCGGGGTGACCGAGCTGCGTCGCTGGCGGTTCTGCGTGAGCGGGTGCCGGCGGTGCGGCATGCGTCGAGGCCGGCTGCGGCGGCGCCGCCGGGGGCGTGTGCTGGGCTGGCGGCGCGGGCTGGCTCGGCGCCGGCTGCGGCGGCGGCGCCGCGTCGGGCGCCTGCTGGGTAGGCGGCCCCGCATGGCTGGGTGCCGGTTGCGCTGGCGGCGGCGCCGGGGCCGCGTGCTGGGCAGGCGGCACGGCATGACTGGTGTCGGCCATCGGGCCGGCGCCGTGCCCCGAACCAAACCCCGGCAAGCCGGGAGCTGACCCGGGCCCGGATCCCCCACCGCCGGAGCCAGGTCCGCCGCCGATCCCCGACGCGGCGGGTCCGGCCTGTTGATAGACCGTTTGGGCGGCCGGCGGCTGGTCGGTCGGTGGCGGCTGGTTGGGCGGCGGTGGTTGTTGCTGCTGGTGCTGCGGCTCTGTGTGCTGTTCCGGCTGCTGCGGGTGCTGCGGTTGGGCCTGTTGGGGTGGCGGGTTCATGTGCTGGATGGTGCCGGGGTTTTGCGCCAGCGTCGGCGGCGCCGGAGTGGGCGTCGGCGCCGGCTTGGTCGTGACGTTGGCCATCGGCTTGAAGGCCGTCGACAAGGTCGACATCGGCGCGACCACCGACCCGGTGCCCACGCTGGTCGCCGAGCTGAAAAGGTTCGCGCCCGCCGACATCAGCCCGGACGCCCCCTTACCCATCAAGTCGATTACCCCCTTGATCGAGTCATTGTTGAGCCCGTCCTGGGCCTGCAGCGCCGTCACCCCCGCGGTGGTGGTCGCCTGCAGCGCGGGACCCTGCGGGGCCAGTTGCGCAGCCATCGCGGCCATCCTGGTCTGCATCCCGGCGGCCACCGCCCCGGCGGCCGCATCCACCGGCGAACCAGGTTTGGGGATCGGCGCCGCCGCCGGCGGCGGTGTCGCGGAGTGTTCCACATGCGCGACCACCGTGGAGGCCGCCGACAGCAGCGACCCCGGCTGCACAGCGACCGTTTTATCCGCCATTACTCACCGCCCCCTCAGCCACGCGGACCACCTCACCGCCACCTGACGGCCACAACTCGGCCTCCAGATCGATCTGCTTGATCACGTACTCGATTTCAGGATACTTCGGTGTCTTGTCCCGCCACATCGCCAGCAGTTCGGCCACCCGCGCCACATTGTGGTGCGCTCGGGCATACGGCGACGCCCCAGCCGAGTCCAGCATCCGGCCCGGCCGATGGCTCGCGCTGTTAGCCGCCTCGCTCAAATGCTCCATTTCCAGTGCGGCCCAACGATCCTCCGGCACCTCGACACCACCGGTCAGGGCCTGCAGAATCTCCCGGATCACCGGCGCCACCGCCAGATCCCGCAACGCCGCGGCGCGGTCCAACGCCTTGACGATCGCGGCCACCGTCGCCTTCCACGTCTGCGACCGATCCGGAGGCGTGGCACCACCCACGTCGGTCAACCGGGCATACAACGCGGCGTCGAATGTCTCCAACCGGTGCACATGGGCTTCGTCCAACTCCGACGCTGGTGCGTCGCGAGGGATCGGTGACGTCAACAGCGAGCAATCCTCGTAATACGTCACGCCGGCATCCCGCGCCGGCAACGACGACCCGCCCTGACTGTTCGACACCGCCAACGCGTGCAACCTGATGTTCGGGTTGTGATCGGCCAGCAGCTCCGCATAGGCCAACATCGTCTGGGCCGGGTTGGCCCAACCGAACCAGCGGGCCTGAAAATCCGCGCTGAGCCCAGGATCTGAGAACAGCATGCGCACATTGCGCGGCGCGAACACCCCGACCGGGATGTACCCTGCGCCCTCGCTGCTCACCACCACCGTCTCCACACCCGACGGGGTCTGGAACACGCCCACGCACCAATCCAAGAACGGATAAAGCCGCGAATCATGCAGCAGCTGATACACCAGCTGCACAGCCGACGCCAACAACGCATCCGGCAACACCGAGCGCAGCGCTTCGGTCCCCGCGGCCGCCGACGCGCCTACTCCAGAACCCACCACCCCCGGCGGTAACGGCGCTATCGGCGCCGCCGCAGTCGAGACAATCGGCGCCGACCCCGGCGCCGTCGGCGCCCCAGCCGCGGGAACCACCGCCGCCGCCCCGGCCGCCGCAGCGGCCGACCGGGGGATGTCAGACCCGAACGGCGGCAACGGCCCCATCGCCGCCGGCATAGCCGCACCCTCGCCGGGCGAACCCACCGCAGAGGCCGCCGCGGGCGGCAACGACGCCGCGGGACCACCACCAGCCGCCGACACCGGTGCCGGCCCCGGGGCAAACCCTCCGCTCGGCGCGCCACTGCCCGCCATCGCCTCACTCGGAGGCGTCGGTGGCACCGGAGGCATCAACGGCGCCGCAGGTGCTCCACCGCTACCCAATCCAGCGCCAAGGCCACGCGACAAATCAGCCGGTGACGCCAGCGACGAAGGTGGCGTCAAACCGCTGGCCGGTGAGAAATTCGCCAAACCACTCGACGGAATGCCACCACCACCCAGACCGCCGGGCAGCCCACCACCACCCAGCCCTCCGGGTAGCCCGCCACCCCCAGCGCCCGGCAAGCCCGGAAGAGACGGGGCGAACTGCGGGGTTCCCCCCGGATACGTGCCGCCGCGGTCAAGTAACGCAGAGCCTTCTGCCGGCTGACGGACCCCGGAAACCTGATTGCCCGGGCCGCTCGCCGATTTATTCAACGGCCAACTTCCGCCGCGGTCACTCCCCGGTCCTGTTGCGGGCCGGTAAGTTCCGCCGCGATCACTCCCCGGTCCCAGTGGCGGCGGCTCCCCCGGACCATGCTGGGGAAGGGGTCCCCCCGAGCCGGAGTTGGCGGGAACGACGCGGGGCCCGCTGTGCGGCCCAACGATGGTGTCATCGGGTGACGAGCGGGCTTGCGAAGGGTCCGGCTGGCCACCCGCCCCGTTTTTCCCGGCCGAGGGCGTCTTGGGAGCAGTACCCGAACCCATCAGCTTGGTGCCCTCTTTACCGATAGCCCCTGAGGTTGCAGCACTCTTCGTGGTGGCGTCAGCTCTTGCCTGGGCCACGATGGCGTTGAGCATGGCGACCTTGGCAGCCGCACTGAGTCCGCCGCCACCCGAGGACAAGACGCGCTGAATTTGTTGGTTGGCTTCGCGGTCGATGTTGTCGAGGTCCTCGCGCAACCCGTAAATTAAGCGCCCGACCTCTTCGGCAGCCCCCGCCATAGTGAAGTACTCATCGGCGTGCGCCGTCACGGTTTGGGCCAAGCGGTGGCTGGCGTCAGCGAAACCATCGACGGTGTGCCCCGATTGGCCCTCTGCTGGCACGCCGTCGGCGGCGCGGCGAATCGCATCCGCTGACTGAAGGAGCGAAGCCGCCTTCTGCCGATGGCTCAGCGCGGCATCCGACCAGTCCCCCGGGTCCGTCAGCGGAAACAGGCCACCAATAGTGAGCGCCGAATACGGCCTGGTCGGAAAACCGGCCGGGGCTGACGTGGCTACCACTGCACGCCCAACCGATGACAGACATCGAACGGGCCGCCATATGCGACGGTGGCGTCGTTCCAGGCTGCGGCGTCGGGAGCAGTTTCAGGGCCTGGGCGGATGCTGGTGGCGTAGATGCGGATGTCATCGACCATGCGCTGCAACGTCCGCCGCAGAAACGGATCGGCCTCGGTGTGACTATCAAGGACCGGCTGGATCCGCTTCACCCAGTCCAATACCGAGGCCTGGTAGTCAGGAATGCCCGCATCGCGGGCTGGGGCACCGGGGTTACCAAGATTGACGAAAGCCTTACCAGTTTCGTTGCTTTCGCGTAACAGCGGCCCGACACCCTTGCAGAGCTGACGATCAGCTGCACTGGTATCCGTCGGTGCTGATGTTGTGGGCGAAGCGGCTGAAGGCGGTTGATTCGCGGGAGTGTTGGGCGTCGGCCGGGTGATCGCAATGATTCCCACCACGAGAGCGGCGGTGGCCAGCAATATCGCCGTAACCAGCCCGACCGTGATCAGCAGTCCGCGCTTGCGTGGCGGCGGCGGGGGGGGCGTAGCTGCCCGGCGGCATGTATGACCCCGGCTGCGGGTGTGGCATGCCGGAGGGCGCCACATATGGCGACGTCATCCTCCCAGCTTAACGGCCAGTCGAATATGCAGCATTCACAATTCACTCTTCAGAACCACGAGCGTGGTCAGCGAAAACAACCCATCGATAGCGAAAGCGCAAGGTGGTGCTAACGCCGCCCGGGTCGGCGCCGCCACCGCTACCACGACACGCCTAATCGGTGGCAGACATCAAACGGGCCTCCGTACCCGACGGTTGCGTCGTTCCATGCAGCAGCGTCAGGAGCAGTTTCAGGGCCTGGGCGGATGCTGGTGGCGTAGATGCGGATGTCATCGACCATGCGCTGCAACGTCCGCCGCAGAAACGGATCGGCCTCAGTGTGACTATCAAGGACCGGCTGGATCCGCTTCACCCAGTCCAAAACCGAGGCCTGATAGTCAGGAATGCCCGCATCGCCGGCCGGGGTACCGGTGTAGCCCAAGTTAACGAAAGCCTTTCCAGTCTCGTCGCTTTCGCGTAACAGCGGCCCGACATCCTCGCAAAGCTTTCGATCAGCAGCGGTGGTATTCGTCGCTCCTGACCTAGTGGACGACGCGGGTGGGGGCGTTGGATTCGGCGGAGTTTCAGGATTTCTGGACTACCACCTTCCCCCAGTTTTTCTGCGGTCAATACACACTTGTCTCGACGCTCAGATCCTACGATTCGACTGTATTTTGAAAACATTGCAATACAGCGGTTTTCGGTCCACGCATTTAATCTCTGTGTTTATGATCGGTGGCGGCATGGCGGATCGGCAGGGTGGACGACACGCCGACTCTGCGCTCCATCCTCTCGGAGGTCTTCGCATGAGTGTCACGAACTACGCCGACGAAATGGCGGATGCGCGCGACGCGATCAAGCGGGCGATCGAGGACTTCGAGTGGTCAGCGCTGAAATCGCCGGTCGGGAACTACGCCCACCTGCTGCGATCGACCGACAAGCTTGATTCCACCACTCACCAGCTGTTGAAGTTGCTTCTCAAGCACCGTCAGTACGACGCCGTGACGGAGATCGGCGACGCCGCGCTCGCGGTGGCTCCCGACGTCCGGGCGATACAGCTCAACTATGCCCAGGCGCTGGTCGACAGTGGACGAGCCGCACCCGCGCTGCGCATGTACACCGGTGTCGCGGAAGACCCGGCGACCAGCCCCACCGACCGGGCCGAGGCACGCGGCGGTGTGGGGCGCTGCTACAAGCAGTTGTTGATGGCCGAGGAGAACGCCAAGCGACGCGTGGATTACCTCCAACGCGGGCTGGAAGCCTACGGGGGGGTCTACCACGCCAACCGGGAACTCTACTACCACGGAATCAACGCCACAGCCCTATTGAGCTATGCCGATCGCAACTCGATCGCCATGCCCGGCATTAAGAATCCCGGAAAGCTTGCGAGTGAGACTGCCGCCGAGGTCCTCTTGACCGTCAAAGACCTCCACGAGCCGGATTCCTGGGCGATCGCGACGGCCTGCGAGGCACACGTTGCGCGGGGCGAGATCGAAGAGGCACTCAGCTGCGCCCAGAAGCTAGTGGAAGCCGCTGACGCTAACGCATTCACAATCGGCTCGCTGCTGAGGCAGCTCGTGAGTGTGTGGGAGATCGACCCCAAATCCCAGCTCGGTACGACCCTGGTGCCGGTGTTGCGCGAGGCGCAGATCCGCCTTGCCGGTGGAGTGGTCACGGTGGACAGCCGGGACACCGCCGCGGACCGGCTCGGTGACCTTGAAAATCTCGAGAACTCGGACGCAGGTGTCGTACTCGAGAAGGTGTTCGGCACGGAGCGATTTAAGACGCTGAAGTGGTGGCGCAACGGTCTGTTGCGCTGCCGTGCCGTCGTGCGGATCGACGACCGCAATGATGATTCCCCCATAGGAACCGGGTTTCTCGTCGCGGGCAACGAAATCCATCAGTCACTGCCCGAGTTGGTGGTCGTTACCAACTGCCACGTCGTCCCTGATCGCGTGAAGGAGCGCGACGCCGTCGTCACCTTCCACGGTTTGGACGACAACGAAGCCGGCCAGAAATCATTCCTGGTCGAACGACTCTGGTGGAAATCACCTGCGAGCCCGCCCGGTGTCGATACGGCGATACTCCAACTCGCTGGGAAACCACGAAATGTCGAACCGGTGCCGCTGGCAGACACCCTGCATTTGCAGAACGACAAGTCGCGTGCCTACATCATCGGGCATCCGCGGGGGTATGACCAACCGCAGTTCTCCATCCAGGACAACCTGCTTCTCGATCACAACGATGTTCGGTTGCACTACCGATCGCCGACGGAGGGAGGCAGCTCGGGCAGCCCCGTTTTCGAAGACCTATGGAAGGTGATCGGCCTGCATCACGCCGGCAGCGCGAGAATGTCGTGCCTGACGAAGCCTGGCACTCATGCTGCGAACGAGGCCTTGCGAATCGACGCCATTCGTAAAGCAATCGCGGAATACCCACCGAAACGTTAGGTCCGTTATCACAAGTCAGATCATGGAGGCGACGTGGAAAGCAAGCTCGGCCGAATTCGAAGCCATCTAAGTCAACTCGCGCCGGGTGGGGACACCGAATCGATACTCCCGGACAACTCCCCGGAGTACACAGAGCACATCGCCACGCGGGACCCACGTGCCCCTGCGGTGCTGGAGAAAATCGCCACCGGCGAAGAGCTGGACCAAGATGAACTGTTCATCGCCGAGGCGATCATCCTGCCGGACATGCGGCCGGCCATCGACATCATCGGGGGCGACTTCACGATCGACGATCCCACCTGGCGACACCTCGACAGCGACCAGGACCTACATCAGTCGATAAAGTCCACCCTCGTCTCGATCGGGCGTATCGACCTACCCGGCCATCCCGTACTTCCTTACGGCGGTACCGGATTCGTGGTGGGCGCAGATCTCATCATGACCAATCGACACGTCGCTGAACTGTTCACCTCCGGGCTCGGATTGAGCGGCCTGCGATTTCAGCCAGGGCTCGCGGCAGGAATCAACTTCAAGCACGAACTCGGCGACGATGGCTCGCTGATGCTGGACGTCGTGTCCGCGAAGATGATCCATCCGTACTGGGACATGGCGCTGCTGCGGGTTCAAGGTCTGCCGGAAGACCATCCCGCCCTTCGGCTCTCGCTCGACGATCCGGATGAGCTGGTCGATCGGGACATCGTGTGCATCGGCTATCCAGCATTTGATCCGCGGAATGACGTTGCAGTGCAGAACAAGGTCTTTCGAGGTATTTACTACATCAAGCGATTGCAACCCGGAAAGATCAGGGGCCGCGGATCGACGAAGAGCTTCGGCAAGGTGGTCGACGTCGGCACCCACGATAGCTCCACCCTCGGAGGGAATTCCGGTTCCGCCGTGGTCGATCCGCAGACCGGGCAGGTCGTGGCACTGCATTTCGCCGGGATCTATCTGAAGGAGAACTACGCGGTGCCGATGTGCGATCTCGCGAAAGACCAGCGGGTCGTCAATCTCGGCTTGACCTTCGCCGGAAAGCCGAGCGCGCACAGCGGTGCGTGGGATGGCTGGTGGACCAAGACTGTCCAGGATGGCCTGCCGGGCAGGGAGTCCGGCTCGTTCGACGCCGAACCCGATTCGTCACAGCATGTGCCCGTCGGCTCGAATAACGGAGGAGCGCCAGTGCCCACCGCCGGTGAATTGGTGGTGCGCTACAACATTCCGATCGAGATCACCGTGCGCATCGCGGGGGGTCCCGTCGCGACGACCTGTGACGCGGTTGCCGGAGCGACTTCAGACGTGGGGCTCGGCGCCGTCGAAAAGATGGCGGCACCCTTACACGACACCGATTATAACAACCGCGAGGGCTATGACAGCGGCTTCCTCGGTGTCAAAGACGTCCCTCTTCCGCGGGCTACCAAGCCAGACGAGCTTGCCACCCTGAGCGACGGATCGCACGTAATCCCCTATCACCACTTCTCGATTGTGCTGAACAAACGTCGCCGGTTGCCTGTGTACACGGCCTGCAACGTGGACTACTCGCCGACGAAAAAGGAACCTGAGCCAGGCGATTACACCCGTAAGGGATTGTCGGGTCTCGGCCCGAATGACACGGAATTGTGGTTTACCGACCCGCGCCTTCCGTCTGGCGTTCAGCTGTCCGACAAGTTCTTCACGAAGGACAAGGGTGCCTTCGACCGCGGCCACGTCGTTCGGCGCGAAGACGTCGCATGGGGCTCGAGTTATCAAGAAGTGCGCGACTCCGTCGGAGATACCTTCCACATCACGAACTGCACTCCACAGGTGGCCGGCTTCAACCGGCCCCACAAGGAGTCGAATTGGGGTGACCTCGAACTGTTCGTAGCGAAACAAGCAGCAGCCGACCGTCTTTCGTTATTCGCAGGTCCCGTCTTGGGGATCGACGATCCCATCTTCGCCGGTGTCACCGACGGTGGCGAAGTCCTCCGGGTGAGGATTCCGCGCAGCTACTGGAAGGTTGCGGCGGCGGTGCAGGACGGCAAGCTGGCGACTTTCGGCTTCATTCTCGATCAAAATCTCGATGACGTACCGCTCGAGTTCGCGGTCTCGCCGGAGTGGGAGGAGCACATGATCGCTCTGAGTGATCTCGAAGACCTGCTCGGCTACCTGAAGTTTCCCGCCGCCGTCAAGAAGGCGGATCAAGCCGGCACCTCCATCGGCGAAGGCCTACGCAGCGACGCCGGCATCGAGTTGGTCAGCGGACCCACCGATGCTGCCCCATAGCGCGTCGATACCGCATCGGGACGACCCAAAATGGCGCCGAAGTTCATCTGTGATCCAGTCGCGACGGCTTCTCTTGAAGGATGTTGGCGAGGAGTCGAGAATGGCCAGCGGTCGTGCGCGTCGACGATGTGCGTCAATGGCAAGGCCGCGATCTGGCCGCGCTTACACGCGAGGACGTCGCCCAGTGGATCATTGCAATAAGCGCGCCACACGGCGACGCAAATGCGCGGAGCGCCAAGACGATTCGCAACAAACACGTCCCGGCGTCTTGTCCTCGTTTACCGCAACGGACCTGACCGCGCGGTTGACTACGACCTGATCAACATGTATCGGGAGGCCCCTTCACACGAAGCGGCCCGATACGTCGAGGTCGGCTCGGTCGCGGCGAAAAGTGGCGCACCCTCCCGCCGAAGAATGGAGGACTTATACGCCTTTAGTTGGTCTCACGACCAGGAGCCCAACAGGACCGCCTCCACCATTCCTAAAGAATCCCGCCGACCTCTGTGTGCCACCGCAAGGTGTGATCAGTCGGGCGCGATGGGAAGGCCCGGGCACACGGGCGGGGATGGGTATCCGATGTCGGGCGACACCCAGTCGCGCCTTTGCTGGTGGCTCATGTTGGCGATCAACTTGGCGCATAGCATCTCCGGTGACGCGTCCGCCGGCCATAGCGGCGCTGGCGGTGGCCAGCCGGTGCCTGTCGGGGCTGCCCCTTCACCGCGTACTCACGGCGATCGAACGGGACGGGCCGCCAGTAGGGTTCGATGCCCTCAACAATGTTGGCGGCGCCAATATCCGCGCCCACGGCGCCGCCCAGCGCCCGCATCGCAGGCAGGGTCCACTGGTTCGCGATCTCCCGCTTGGACACCCAATGCTTCTGCGGTGCAACGGGGTTGGCCGAGGTGAACGCGGTCCACAACTTCCTGCGATGCAGGTTGCCACGACACACCGATCGCCGCTGCGAGTTACGTGCTGAGGGCCTGCCGGGGCAGCAACTGCCGCAGCTCGTCGAGGACGGCTGCCAAGTCCGCGCGGACCGTCGGGTCGCGATGCTGCTCAACGTCTTTGGCCAGATCGCCGATGGTGGATTCTAGCTGCCAGACGCCGGGCCCCTCATCCTGTACGCACCCCGTCAGCGTGCGGGCGGCGATCACGTCGCCGCGGTAGAACGCCATCCCGAGCAAGGTCGACTTCGTCCACTCGCTCTCCAGGCCCAGCGCGACGGCGCGCCGGCACGCATCAGTCACAATCACGGCGACCTCATCGGCACGAACGAGGTCGTCCGCGCTGCCCCGCTCCCGGTAGAGCCGAGGGAGGTTGCCGGACGGGTAGTAGTCGTTCAAGTCGAGCCGCATGCCGTTTTCGTAACTCTCGATGGCTTTACTGAGATACCAGCGTCGCTGCGGTGCCTCCGCACCAGCCATCAGCGTCTTGTAGCGCCCCCCTAACAACCCGTACCGCTCTGACGTTCCGCCATGCTTGGCGATCAACTGCTCAAGCTCGGCAGCCGATTCGACCACATCTCCCTTCTTCCCCAGCGCCAGCGCACGCCGTTCCAGCACGGCCGGACGGCTAGCGAGACGGGCCGGCAAACTGGCAATGAAGTCCAGCTCGAATGCCCAGTCGTCATGACACCGGGCAGTATCGTGCACAAGTTGCAACAGCCGCAGCGCCACCGCATCGCTGACTGCCGGTTGATACCCGTAGCGCCGCACGACCTCGCGCGCCCGAACGGGACGCTGGGCTGCCGGAAGCAATCGCACCGCCCTCACCTCGGCGTCGAAGGCCGACAGCTCCTGCACCGTCGACCGGAACGCCGAAATAAGCGAGGAGTCGATGTGGTCGGGGTACCCGGTGACGGCTTCAAAGACCGGCGAGGTGCCCTCGATGAGCGGTTGGAGCTCGTTGACCAACTTAGTCCGTGCGACGTCGGCCTGATCCTGTGGAACCGTGCCATCCGTCAACGCGAATCGCAGCTGACGCATCTGCAGCAGGTCGAACGTTGCGCGTGCCCAGTCCGCAGCCACCAGCACACACCCGGACGACGCGGCGGCGTGACGCACCCCCACCTCGTAATACACATTGGCGTTGGGCAGAGTCACGTCGGCAACGACAAGGTCGGCGACGGTGAGTCGCTGAATCATCTCCTGGATGATCAACGCTCCCACGTCCCGGTCGGCCCGCACCGCCTCGTAGCCGAGCTGCGTTAGGGCGGGTTCATACACCCGTTCCCAGAGAACGTCGAAATCGATCTCTGCGGGAATGCCCGGATCAACCCGGTCAACCGCCTTCTGCCCGAACGGCATCACCATGAATGCGACGGGTTTGGGAGTCGCTGAATGATTCTCGACAACCACCGCTGGCACCTCTCAATCGTTGGCGGCGGCGATGCGGCGGCGAAGTTCGCCGGCTGGAAGACCGCAGCCGATCAGCGCCGTTCGGCCCTTCATCGTTGCATACGCCGCAGCGAGACATCCCATCTTTCGGTCCGCAAGAATGCTCCAACAACCGCCGGAGGACTCCCCTGGCCGCAACGCAGTTACGCGGCAGCCCAGCCCGTGGCACGTTGAAGTTTTGCGCCGTGAATCGCTCAATCTCACGCCTGAGTTCATCGTGGCGTGGTCGCATTGAGCATGGGAGTGTCTGTACCGCTTCGGCAGGTGTCCCAGCATGTCGGCCGCCGCACGACCATCGGTCGCCCGACGAAACCAAAAGCTAAGGGTCCAAAGGCCGGTTGCTCCGATGAGACCCATTCCCGGGGTCAGCGCCGGCACGCGTCGGCACAACGAGCCCAACGAAAGGAAGAGCAATGTCGTACCTGGACCGTGTCAGCTCCCCGGGACCCAAGAAGCTGCTCGCCCTCGACGGCGGCGGCATCCGCGGGGTGATCACCCTGGAGGTACTGCTGCGTCTGGAATCGATGCTTGCTGAACAGCACGGGTCGAGGAAGGACTTCGTGTTGGCCGACTACTTCGATTACATCGGCGGCACCAGCACGGGCGCTGTGATTGCGGCCGGCCTGGCCAAAGGCCTGCCCGTCGGTGAGCTGCTCGACCTCTACGTCACCCGGGGGCAGGACATGTTCGACAAGGCGTCACTGCTGCGGCAGTTCAACTACCGCTACGGCAGCGAACGGCTTCGCGGGATGTTGCAGGAAATCCTTGGTACCACAACCCTTCTCGGCTCGGAAGACCTCAGGACGCTGCTGTTGATGGTGATGCGCAATGCGACGACGGACTCCCCGTGGCCGCTGAGCAACAACCCCCACGCCCACTACAACGACCCGGCCAGGCCCGACAACAACCTGAACATCCCGCTGTGGCAACTGGTCCGGGCGAGCACCGCCGCCCCGGTGTACTTCCCGCCGGAGGTGGTCACAGTCGGCGGCCGTGACTTCGTCTTCGTCGACGGCGGGGTGACGATGTACAACAACCCGGCATTTCAGCTGTTCTTGATGGCCACCCACCCCGCCTACCGGCTCGGCTGGCCAGCCACCGAGTCCGCGCTGTTGCTGGTGTCGGTGGGCACCGGCATGAGCCCCAAAGCCGACGACCATCTGCGTCCCGGCGACATGAACCTGCTATTCAACGCCAGCTCAGTGCCGGCCGCGCTCATGTTCGCCGCTCTCAACGAGCAAGACCAGCTGTGCGGGTGTTCGGTCGCTGCCGCCACGGCGCTCGCATCGACCGCGAGGTCGGTGACCTGCGAGAAAACGACGGGCTGCTGACGGAGCGCTTGTTCAGTTACGTCCGTTACAACGCCGAACTAACCCGGGACGGACTGGACAACCTGGGCCTGCACGACGTGGTGCCCGAGGATGTGCAAAAGTTGGACTCCGTGACCCACATCGACGACCTACGTCAAGTTGGTCGGGCCGTGGCGCGCGACGTCACGGCCGAACACTTCGCCGGCTTCCTCCAGACACGCCCGTGACCGCGCTGCTGCGGTTCGACTTCGGCGAGCGCCAAGCGCTCGCGGTGCGTGTCACACAATCCAGTGAGCTGCCGACCGCGCTGGAAATACTAGGGCTACACCCACCGCGACCGACGGTGGTCCTCGTCGGCGGCGCCGGCGGCCTTGATGACGCCGGGATGGCACGACTTACACCGCTGTTCACTACGGCGCTGGTACCCATCCTCGAGGCGACCGCCGCCGTCGCCATCGACGGCGGCACGTACTCGGGGGTGATGCGTCTGCTAGGACAGGCCCGACAAACCCAGCACGCCCACTTCCCGCTCACCGGTGTGGTGGCCGCCAACACCGTGCGGCTGCCCGGCGAACCGCCCTCGGCTGATGCCGACACCGAACTTGACCCGCACCACACCCATTTCGTCGTCGTTCCCGGTGACAACTGGGGAGACGAGTCGCCGTGGATTGCGCAGACCGCGACGATCCTCGCCGGCGGCGCACCGTCGATCACGGTGCTAGTCAACGGCGGCCAGATCGCCTACTCCGACGTCGAGCGCAGCGTGCAGGCAGGCCGCACGGTTGTGGTGATCGCCGGCTCGGGGCGCACCGCTGACGCGCTCGCTGACGCGCTGGCCGGCAGTGGCGCCGATGACCGGGCGTCGGGCCTAGTGGCGAGCGGACTGATCCGTGCGGTGCCGCTCGAGGATCCGCAGACGTTCGCCGGGGTGCTTAGCGCCGCACTCGGCAAGGCCATCACATGACCCAGCTCCCAAACAGTCTGCGATGTCGAAGACATTTCGCAACTGACCCGGCACCGTAAGACCGGTTGACGGCCACGCTAAGCGCCGACTCGGTGTGGGCAGGCTAGCGGGTTGCCGAACGTGTCGACAATATTTTGCGGCACAACGCTTTCCGCCACACCGTCGGGTGAGCCACCAGCACGAAACCCCTCAGCGTCGTCAGTCGCTGGCAGCGTGAACCTAATCCGGGACGATTGGCAGACCGCGACAGGCAACTAGTGCAATGATCACAGCTGTAAGGGCGGGTTCACCGGCCATATTTTTGGGTAGGGCGAATGGCGGTACTGAAACTCGGACGGACATGGGCGAGAGGCCTGCTTGCCGGGCTCAATGTTCTCCTTGTCACGTCGGCGACACTGTTTGTCGTCATGCGATCCCCTCACATTGCGCCGTCTCTGAGACAAGTGGGAGATCCGCTGCCGCCCGGCGCGGCGTCGTGCCACCCCATCTATAACGAGATCACGACGCCATTCAACGCCGGGGCCCGAGGCACCCCGTTGACGTCATGTCCGTTCGTTGAGCAAGTCCGTCGCACGGCATACACGGACCACCTTTCAATATCATCGCCGCCGACCCAGCTCCGGGTTGTCAGCCCCACGAGCCGCAAGTGGTATGACATGCAATGCATTTCGGCGGGACGCTACGTCACCTGCACTGGCGGGGAGGATGCCGTCGTTTATCTGTACACGGCCCGGTCTTAGCGAATTAGGCGAGTTTGTCGCGCAACGCGTCTACGGGAGCCTTCGTGGGAGGATTTGGCCAGATCCGCACCGTGCCATCGACACTGCCGGACACGATGCAACTGGCACCGGGGCTGAATGCCACACTCACCACGCCGTTCTGATGACCACGCAGCGGGCCGCCTAATTGCTGTCCCGCGGGTGAATCGGCGTCCCACAATCTGACCGTGTAATCGGAGTCGCCGGATACGATGCGGCTGGCTTCCTTCCCGGCAACCTGAGGGCTATACGCCACGGCGATCACGCTCCCCTCGGGAGGATGCATGGGTTCGCCGGCAGGTCGCCCGCTTGCGGCATCCCAGCGCTGAATGACACCACTTGGGCTCTCGTCGGGGCGCCAATTCATGCTTCCCGACGCGATACGCGTCCCGTCCGGGTTGAATGCGACGCTGGCGATGACCGCGGGACGCCCGTTTGCCAGATCGAATCGGCTTCTGGTCTGGTCCGAAAGTGCAAGCAAGGTGTCGCGTTCCCACACTTGTCGGCCCGTCGTCGGGTCCCAGAGTCGCAATTTGCCGTCGACTCCGCCCGACACCAAGCGGTCCCCTCGCGGGCTGAACGCCACCGCCAACATGGCGCTGCGGTCGTTGCACAGCAGCGGGGTTGGCTTCTCTGACCCAAGGTCCCATAGCGTCACATGACAGTCGCCGCCGGCAGAGGCCAGCCGATCGCCCTCTGGACTGAACGCAACCGAGTACACCGGGTGTCCGGTTGCCAGCGTCGTGATGAGCTCGTGGCTGTGGGTATGCCAGAGCCGGATGGTGCCGTCAGCGCTACCGGAGGCAAGCACATCAGCTTTCGGACTGAACGCGACGCTGGTTACCACGCCGGTGTGGCCGATTAATGGTGGCGCGATCTCCTTGCCGGTGTAGAGATTCCACAGCCGGACGGTTTTGTCGGCGCTGGCCGAGGCGATCCGATCGCCGCCGCCGTTGATCGCGATGCCGGTGACCGCGCCCTGGTGACCTCCCAACGGTTTCGAAATCGGCTGTCCCACAATTCCGTCCCACACTCGGATCAGGTGGTCGTTGCTTCCGCTGACAATTCTGTCGCCGACGAAAATCGCGGCCCACACGATCTCGTTGTGCCGGATCATCGGATCGCCAATCGGTTCGCGGCTGGCGGCATCCCACAACTGCACGGTGTGATCGGCGCTCGCCGAGACAATCCTGGTGCCGACCGCGTTAAAAGCCACGCCCTCAACTGTTTCCGTATGCCGGCGCAGCGGATGGTCGAATTCAGTCAGGGAGTCGGTGTGCCAGAGTCGCACCATTTGATCGGCGCCACCGGACACGATCACCGGTTCGATCGGACTGAACGCCAGGCTCATCACGCCGTTCGTATGGGCGTGCGGGATTCCTGGCGCTGGCGAACCATCGGGGTTCCAGAACCGGATGTCGCCGTCGCTGCCGCCGGAGGCCAGAAGATCGCTCCGGGGATCGAATGCCACGCTAAACACTTCCGAACCCGTCACGATCCGTTTGCCCTGTGCGCCTGCGGCATTCGAGATATCGACGACTCTGTCGGCTCCGCCGGCCGAGGCTATTCGTTGCCCATCACCGCTGAAAGCAACGCTGGTCACGATGCCTACGTGCTGATGTGAGTCGATGAGCCGACCTCGCGGGCTCGGGCCGTCGAGATTCCATAGCTCAACCTTTCCGTCGCTGCGGCCACCGGCGAGGAGGCTTCCGTCCGGGCTGATGGCGAGGCTGCTGTAAGCGACCTGACCTTGCGAAGGAGAGGTCAAGATCTGCGCGTCATCAAGCGGATGCTCGCGCCAGACCGGGGTGCCGGTGTACCACAGGCGAATGTGGTTGTTGGCGGTGGCCACAGCGAGGCGCTGGGATTGTGCGCTGAAGGCCACGCCGATCACATCGGCGTGGACGTCGCTGATCCTGACGGTGCTGGACCGTGCCCTGAGCGCGTTTATCAGAGGCCCGTCATCGTGGACCGAACGATAAGCGTCAAGCAACTCATGGAATGCCTGAACGTCGTTGCCGTCGCGTTCGCCGGCCAGCATGGCCTGCGCTTGACTAAACATTCTCTCGGCGTTGGCCTTCCTACTCTCGCGGTAAGTTTCGATGACTCCGGCCGCAGCGGCGAGCGCGATCACAGTTGCCACCGCAACCAGGACCTTGAGGCGGCGGTTCAGTCGCCGCTGTTCGCGGGCGTGCCGCTGTGCGTTTTCCAACTCAACTTGCTGGCGACGGTTTTCCTCCTCCCGCTCAGCGGTCTCCTTCCGGCGCGAGGCCACCAAGAAATCCAGCGCCGGGGCTAGCAGGTCACGGAAACCTGGTGCGGCAGAAAGTGTTTCAGCTTCAGCGAGCCAGCTACCGCTAATCAGCCGGGAGGGATCACGGCCGCGGGTCGTCCATGCGTTGGCGGCGCGCTCGATTTCGTCGGCCGCCTTGAGCGCCTCCCGATCCTCGTTGAGCCACGTCTCGAGCTCCGGCCACTGGCGCAGCAGGCTTTCCAGGGCGACTTCGACCACGATTTCACCGTCGCGTTCGTCGCTGACCAGCAACCGCTTGGCCACAAATTTCGCGATGAGTGGGCGAGCAGCTTCGGGCAGGTCCGTCAATTTCGCCACACGCCGCATCGGCTCGTTGCTGAGTGGGTTGATCCGTGCCAGCCACGGGATGAAAGCCGAGCGCAGCAGTTTTAATTGCTCATCGCGCTCCGCTGCGTCAGTCGACAGCAGCGCGTCGATCTCGGTCTGCACGACGCTGCCGATCCCGCCACGCTCGGCGTACGGCTTCAGGGTGAGCTTTCCCGTCGCGCCGTAGTCGCGATACAGCCATGCCATGGTCAGCGACAGCAGCGGCAGCGTGTCCGCGCCGCCGGAGGCGTCGGCCAGCAGCCGGCGCACGAGTTGCTCGTCGAGACTTAGCGGCCGTCCACCGTCGGTCGATCGCTGAGCCGGACCAACAATCACGTTCTCGAACTGGGTTCTGTCCATCGCGCGCAGGTCGAACTGTTCGGACTGAAGGCCGGCAAGCTCCGGGGCGGTCTGCATCAGCTCGTAGCGATCGGTGCGAACCGTCGCGGCGACGATCAGTGGCAGCCCGTCCGCACCGTCGACGCCGAGCGCCAGATCACGGATCAACGACACCAAACCGGTCGCTTCCGGGGCATCGCCGGTGAACAGCTCCTCGGCCTGATCCAGCGGCACCACGACGACCAACGGCTCATCGTCGGTGGTCCTATCCAGCAGCTGTTCGGTGGCGGCGTCGCGGCATTCCGTAAGCCAGGTTCGCAGGCTGGCGACATCGCGACGCGCACACGCGTCCTTGATGTCCCCTAGCGGTGGGTCCGTCAAGCCGAATCGTTGCCGGGTAGCGCAAATCGACTGCGCCAGACCAGAAACCCCGGTGAGCGCCTTGAGTTCGGGACGCACGATGTCCAGCACGAGATAGCTGCGGTCGTCTTTCTGCAACCGCGGCACCATGCCCGCGCGCAGAAACGACGACTTGCCCGCGCCCGAGGCGCCCAGCACCACAAATAGGGTCTTGCCCGCCTGCCGCATCCCGCGCAGCGCGTCCATTGCCAGTACCAACTCGGCGTCACGGCCGAAAAACACCCCGGCGTCGATGTCCTCAAACGGCTCCCACCCACGGTAGGGCGCACGATCGGGTTGACCCGGAGGCGGCCACCGGAATGAGGCCACGCCGATCCCGGCCCGCTCGATGGCCGTCATCAGCCGGCGCAACCCAGCGCCGTTGAACACCACCGGCTCGTCCTCGCCGATGTCCACCGACACGGTCTTCTCGCCGCCGAACAGGTCGCAGTACTGCCACTCCCTGGTGAAGTCCTCGCCGACCTCTGGTTGCAGGCGAGCGCAGAAGATCACCTTGTTGAGGTTCTCGGCGGTGCGAAACTCGGTGACGCACTCCGCTGAGGCCTCCCAGTTCGCCGACAGCAGGCAGATCACCGCCTCGCAACGGTTAGCGGCCCGTTTGAGCTCGTCGCGCCAGCGCACCCCGGGCAGGATCCCGGTCTCCGCGTCGACGTCGAGGAAGATCTCGTCCCGCAGGGCGGGATCCGTGTCGACCAGCCATTGTTTGAGCGCCACCGCCTCGCGCTGGTCCCGCCTCTGGTGACTTACGAAAATTCGGGCCATCTGGCCCCCCCGCGTCGGCCAGCATCACGGCAGCTGCGCGATCGATGGTTTCGCGTCTGCGCCCTACCTTCTTTGGCGCATTCGGCGGGCGACCTGCTCACCTCCGTGTCAACGAGCGAAAGAGGGGACGCCTGCGGGGTTGTGAAAGGTCGATCTGCGGTACGCAATGGCACACACCCCCTCAGTCGCAGCTAACGTGGCCCGGCGTCTTCTTGCCCCCGCGCAAACTCGCGCGAACCCATGAAGAGCAGCGTAAAGCGTGTCAGCCAAGAACATCGCCGTTTTGACCATGGCATTCGGGCGCGCGCAAGCTAACTTCTGGCGGTTCTGGCTGAATCAAATTTCCGTGTCGGTCTGCGCTGATCAGCCACGGTCGTAAGTGGACCGGAGTAGCGCCGTGTCGGCGGCACGACAACTGGCCGGCGCATCGTCGACTCGTGTGGTTGCAAACGGCGAAGGAGTCTTGTCGGCGAGTCGCGGGGTTCGCCTTAATGTGACGGGCCTTTGCTGCTCAGATAGTTTGTGATTCCGTCAGTTACCGCCGTGGCGTATTTCGCGCGTCCGTCTGCGCTTTCCATCTGTGCCGCGTCGTCGGCGTTTTTCATGTTGCCGAGCTCGACGAGGACGGCGGGGTATTGCGCCAGGTTCAGCCCGGCCAGGTCGGCTCGCCCGTATAGCCCTTGTGCACCAATGTAATTGGACTCGGGAAGTCCTGACGCAACCAAGGCGTCGCGCATCGTGCTTGCCAGCTGCAGGGTGGGCGCGCCTTGGACGTCGCTCAGCGGCGGGCTGGAGTAGTTGACGTGGAATCCGCGGCCTGACGGGGGTCCGCCGTCGGCGTGGATGCTGATGATCGCGTCGGGTTTGGCGGCGTTGGCCAAAGCGGCGCGTTGATCGACGCAGGGTCCCACACCGTTGTCGCTGTCGCGCGTCATCGTGGTGTGTACGCCGAGCCGATTCAGTGCATCTCCGGACGCGCAGGGCGACATCCCAGGTGAAGGCGTGCTCGGGATAGCCATCGTTGGTGGCTGTTCCGCTGGTGTTGCAGGCTTTGGTGCCGTCGCGGCCGTTGGGGACTTGCCGCGAGATCGACGGGTCGGCGATGCCGTTGTGGCCCGGGTCGAGGACGACCGTCATGCCGTCGAGATTCCCCGCCGCCACGGCCCTCGGATCGCCGCTGATGATCACGGCGCCGAGGCCGACGAGTATCGCGATCAGTCCGGCGCCTGCGCGCATCCCCGCCGGCAATGGCGTGCGGAGCGCGACGTGCCGGGTCGCAGCGGTGCAGTCAGTCCGCATGCCCCGGATGCTAGTGGGTGGTCGTGATCGGATCGCTGCTCGGGGCGGAGTGCGTCTTTCCTGTTCGCACGCCGTGACGGGGGTTAGGGTGAGCGCAACCATGCCTTTGCTCAACACCACCGCGCTTTCGCGCTGATCCGTTAAACCGCTTGTTTTCAAGGGTTTCCGGCTCACCCCGCGGTGGCGCAGCGCGGCGCCGATCGTGGCAGCGGTGCGGCCTGCCCCGACCTCGGCAGGGGCTGATGTCATCGCGTGGCCGCAACGGGGTGCGGGTTGATCCGCGGCGGTGGCCGGCATGCGCGGGTGGTGGCGCCGGTGTCGTGGTGGTCGCGGTCTCGCACGTGGGTGCTCGCGCTGGCTGGGGTGCTGATCGTGGCCGCGGGGGCGATCGTTGCTTTCCATGTTGCGCCCGGTCCCGCACCCGCGCCGGTTCGACCAGCCGCGACGCCGCCACCGCTTCGGGCCACCCTCAATTCGTCTGCGCCGACGGCGACCCCACCGCCGGGTCCCAATGGCTTGGCGGCCGACTTCGCCCACCTGCAGGCCGGATTGCATGCGACGGTCGGCGTGGTCGTGCGTGCTGTGGGCGCGGGATCAACCGGGCAAGTCATGTTGGGTGGCTCGGTTTTCGCCGATCAGCCGGCCTGGTCGACGATCAAGGTGCCGTTGGTGATCGCAGCGATGCGCCAACAGCAACACCGACCAGCCCACCAAGCCGATGGTCGCGGCGATCACCGAGTCGGATAACGCAGCCGCCGAGTCGATCTGGGAGAGCCTGGGTGATCCGGCCGCCGCGGCCATTGCGGTGGGCGACGTGCTGCACCACACCGGGGATCCGACCATCGTCGAGTCGCGAAAGCTGCGGCCCGAATACACCGCCTTCGGTCAGACCGACTGGTCGCTGACCAATCAAGCGCGGTTCCTGTCCGCGGCGGCATGCGATCCGCGCGACCAGCCCGCGCTGGACCTGATGGGCCAGGTGAACAGCGACCAGCGCTCGTGGGGTGTAGGACCACTTCCCGACAGCAAGGTCAAGGGCGGTTGGGGGCCCTGCACCGTCGGGCCGTTACCTGGTGCGCCAGATCGCCATCGTGCCCGCGGGCAAACGGGGGTCGGCGGTCGTTGCGATGGCCGCTGAACCCGACTCGGGGTCATTCGCTGACGGCACCCGGGCCCTCACCGAGATCGGCGACTGGCTGCGAGCCCGCCTGGATGACTTGCCTGCCGGACAATGCGCGGCGTGACCGGCCGCTAGTACAGATACACCACGGCGTCGTTGCCGCCACGGCAGGTGATCCAATTATCCGAACCCTCGGCCGCGCACTGCAATGACGAAATTGCTGCCGTCACACACGGCGTTCCCCTCGACGCTGCGGCAGTCAACCGCGCCCGGGGCCGAGACGCTGCGCGGCTCCCGGCCGGCATTGTGGTACCGGTTCCAGTAGGAGACCAGCACGCTGCGGGCGAAAAAACACGAGGTTCCCCCGCTGCCCCGCTGGGAGCGGGTGCCGAAACCGGTCATGTTCGTCAACGAAAAGCCGTCGTCGCAGGATGCGTGGCTGGCGCTGTTGTCCGGGCCGGTCACCGCAGGTGGCACCGATGGCCCGGGCGGGTTCGGCGGGGACGGCGGCGGCTCCGGCTGGTAGGAGGGTGTCGGAGTCGGCACGGTGTAGCCACTCGACGGTGACGCGCTGGTGGGCGGGGCAGAGTTCTGCCGGGCGAGCAATCCGATCACCACGCCGATACCGCCCAGCAACAGCGCGGCCGCGGCGATGATCACGGCCGGCACCAGCCACGGGCGGGCCTGGCTGGTGAGGGTTGCTGCGGGCTGGGTGAATGGTGTTGAGCGACTTGCCATGCCGGAAGCGTGGGCCCGGAATTCTCGGCCGCGGATGCGGCCGGGTTGACCGGTGCGGCCTGGGTGACCGCGGTTGGTCCCGTGCTGGGCCCCGATGACGGCGTCGCCCCGAGCGCGCGTTGGGCGGCGCGGCCCAGCGCCCCGGGGCTGCCGTAGCGGTCGTCGGGCTCTTTGGCCATCCCGCGGGCGATCACGTCATCGAAGGCGGCCGGCACCCGGGGGTTGACCAGGCTGGGCCGCGGTGGCGGTGATGACATGTGGGCGGCGATCACCTGTTCCATGGAGCCGGCTTTGAACGGTGGCTGTCCGGTGAGCGCCTCGTAGAGCACAGCGGCCAGCGAGTACACGTCGACCGCCGGCAGTCGTGGGTCGGTCCTCGAAGCGCTCCGGCGCCATGTAGGCGAAGGAACCAATTGCGCTGCCCGCCGACCGTCAGCCGGGTGTCACCGCGGTTTTCGGCGATGCCGAAGTCGATCAGATACGCGAAGTCTTCTACCGCGGTGATGAGGATGTTCTGCGGCTTGATGTCGCGGTGAATCAGACCCTGCGCGTGGGCGGCGTCCAGCGCCGCGGCGATCTGGCGGATGATCCCGACCGCGCGCGCCGGCTCCAAGGGGCCGCGTTCGAGCAGCTCGTGAAGGTCGTGGCCGCGCACCAGCCGCATATCGATGAACAGTTTTCCGTCGATCTCACCCCAGTCGTGAATGGGGATGACGTGAGGCTCCTCCAGCATCGCCGCAGCACGGGATTCCCGCTGAAACCTGGTGCGGAACTGCTTATCGCGGGACAGCTCTTCGGGCAGGATCTTCAACGCGACCGTTCGGTCCTTGCTGGTGTCGTGAGCCTCGTACACCTCACCCATGCCGCCCTGTCCGAGCAGCTTGTTGAGCTGGTACTTGCCGAACATCGATCCGGCACTGGCTGCAGCCACGACACCTCCCCTTTTGTCCGACTAGCAGTATCCGTCGTGTCTGAACGGTGCGTGTCCGATATGCCGAGACCGCGTGACCCTCCCCCGCCGAGCCTCTTGCGCCCGGCGTCGGCATAGATTTCGCGCGCGGCACGCAGGGGTTTCAGCTAACGTCGCCGACAGGGGGCAGCTCCTACCTGCGGATCGCGGCGGAGCAGCGTATTTCTCCGCCGGGAGGGATGTCATGGACCACCGCCCACACCGGGGCATCGGGCGGCCCGCCGACCACCGATCGTTGAGCCCGGCCCGTGGGCGCCGTGCCCTGGGGTGGTGGTGTGTCGGCGCACCGTGGCGTGGCGGTGGCATCGGAGGGCACGGAATTCACGGGCGGCCATTTCGCAGCTGGGCGCGCGCGGCGATCGCGTTGGGGTGTCTTGTGCCGGTGACCGCGGGGTGCGCTCCTAGTGTGATGGAGGGCCGGGCGGCCTCCATGTTGTATGACCCCGACCGTGTCGGTGGGCTGCACGCCACCCGCGGCCTGAGCGGAGTGCGCCCCGATGCCCCCGAACCGCAGGGCGATGTGAAGGGTACCGACGGCGGCAATGGTGACCGGCTTGCCCTGTTGGCGGTCAATGACATTCAAGGTTTCTGGGCGGCCACCTACCCTCAGTTTTTCTCGGGCGAATACCGGCCTGTCTCGGCCCTCAGGTCCTACGACTCGACAAACCCGTTGAGCCCCGGTGTCTGCGGCAGGTCCACCAGCTATGAGCTGGTCAACGCGTCGTACTGCACTCGTGATGACTCGGTCTCGTGGGATCGCGGCGTTCTTATCCCTGACACGCGCAAGTACTTTGGAGACATCGATGTAGTCGGGGTACTCGCGCACGAGCTGGGGCACGCGGTGCAGCACCAAGCCCACTTGGTCAAGTTATGGACCCGCACGATCGTCAAGGAGCAGCAGGCCGACTGCTTTGCCGGGGTCTATCTGCACTGGGTAGCACAGGGCCGCTCACCTCGGTTCGCGATGAACACCACCGACGGCCTCGACCGCGTGCTCGCCGGCGGGATCACGTTGCGCGATCCCGTCGACGAACCCGGGAATGCTCCCGGTGCCCACGGCTCAGCGCTCGACCGGGTCGGCGCATTCCAGGAAGGGTTCGATGGCGACGCCGCCACCTGCGCTGCCATCGACAAGAACGAGATCGACCGACGCCGCGCGGGCCTGCCCAAGGCGCTGCTGTTCTACCCGCCCACTGACTCCGAGCCCGGCGAAATGCGTATCGACGACGACTCTTTGGCGCTCTTGATGGAAACCCTCACCCAGATCTTTCACCCCGACCAGCCCCCCACCCTGACCGTCGGTGGCAACATCGGCTGTGCCGACGCCCGGCCCAGCCCACCAGCCTCGTACTGCCCCGCCACCAACACCATCAACGTCGACCTCCCCGGCCTGCGGCAGATCGGCGCCTACACCGACAAGGAAAGCCGGCAACTCTTGCAGGGCGACGACACCGCCTTCTCCGTCGTGACGTCGCGCTACATGCTTGCCGTGCAACACAAACAGGGCGTTTCGCTGACCGGTGAGCGCGCCGCGCTGCGCACCGCGTGCCTGACCGGAGTCGCCCAGCGCGACATGTCCGCGCCCGTCACACTGCCCTCAGGTCACACCCTGGTGCTGACCGCCGGTGACCTCGACGAGGCGATCTCCGGTTTGCTGACCAATCATCTCGTCGCCAGCGACGCCAACGGCGACAGCGTGCCCGCCGGCTTCACCCGGATCGTCGCGTTCCGATCCGGTCTGGTCGGTAACGTCGCCCAGTGCTACGGGAACTTCCCATGAACGGCCCGCCACAGCCAGGTTCCGGACACGACCCCGAAGTGGACGCGCCCTGGTATCTTCGCCGCCCAACATCCGACGACCAAACCGCCATTGCCCAGCCGCGACCAATCCCACCCCGCACTCCGCCGCCGCGCCAATACCCGTCGCCCCCAGGCCCGTCGGCATCCCGTCAACCCCACGCCGACCACCGCCCACCGCCGAACATCCCGTGGTACCTACAACGTCCACACCGCCCACAACCCCCGGCGCCCGCGGTCAAACACCAAAACCCAACAGCCAAGCCGAAAGACACCCTCACCGCAGACCGCAAACGGCTCATCCGGTGGATACTGATCGGCGCCGGCAGCCTGGCAGTCCTGATCGAAGCGGGGCTGCTGATCAGTGGCGTGTCGAAGCTCGGCATCACCGGCGGCACGGTCCTCGACGTGAGCAAAGTTCAAACCGGCGTTCTGCAGACCCTGTCCGATCCCGCCAGCGGCTACGGCGCCAACATCGTCACCGACGTCAGCTGCAACAACGGCCACAATCCCAGCGCTCACAAGGGAACGACTTTCACCTGCGATGTCACCGTCAACGGCGCGCAACGCCATGTCACCGTCGTCGTGTCAGACGACAACGGCACCTACGAAATCGATGGCCCCCGATAGCAATTGACGAGTTTGTTGCGAACCTGCTATTAATTCGCCCCTCGTGCGCTTGAGTTCGACCAGGCACTGCGGCCAACTCGCGCTATGCAGGCATCAATGATCGATGCGGTTGACGGTCGCAGACGGCTACACCGACCAGTACTCCAGCATCGGTTCAACGCTGACCGTGACCGGTCCCTTCGCAATGATCAGTGCCGCGGGATCCACTAGATACTGGACACCGTTATTCGAGGCGGTGAACTTGTCTTCAATCCGTAAAAGATTGTCGACCTCGACCGAAAGCCCGTTCTGTAAGCCGAGTCCCTTGTAATAGAACTGTCCGGTGTAGCTCTGACAGATCACTATCAACGACTTAGATGTTCTGCCAATCGCCACCGGATTCACGTTGATGGCCGGGTGCTCGATCGCCAAGAGCTTGATGGCGCTGCCGCGCGGGAGCTGGCGCTTGCGCTGATCGCGGCCGCCGACGAGCTCGACGGGTTGGAGGCGCAGTGATGAACGAGCCGATGATGAACGACATCCTGGCCGTCGTGCGCCGGCCAGCGCAGGACCGGCTGGGGGTTATCGGCTACTCGCCGGGCCGCTCGTCCAGCCCGTCGCGGTACCGGCCCTTCCACCGGTACCGGGCCACCGCCAGGGCCAGGAGCACCGTCGCGCCCAGGATCAGCATGGTCGCCTAGCCAAAGAGCTCGAACCGGTCTTTGAGGTAAAGCTTCTGCCACCGATGGAAGCGCCACGTGCGCCAGCGCCGACGAATACGCTTCATGGGGACCACTCCTCTGCGGTGCCGGTGGCCCGGCCACAGGACCAGGGGGGAGGCGGCTCGCGGCTCGCAGGCCACCGGACGTATTCAGCATCGCGCCACGCCGAGCACCCGCGCATTGGCGCTGCCGCCCAGCTTCACCCCCCGCTAGCGGGTATACGTCTTGCGCGCCAGTCCCGCCGTGTACATGGTGACCGACGAGCTTTGGGTGAGTTCCGGTCTCGATGGGTGGCCGTGCTTCCGGTGCCTTGAGGAGGCGATCGGACGGCGCCTCGTGCCAGCGGACTTCAAACCCGGATTGCCCGGGGCTTGGCCGCCACAAAACCGGTGAAACTAGATGCGGTTCAACAGAAGCGCCTGCTGCGCCTGTACCAGCAGGGCGAGCCAGTGAGCGAACTGACCTCCATGTTTGGAGTGAGTCGAAGCACTCTGTTCAGGACACTGAAGCTCCTGAAAGTGCAGGAGCCCCTTCCCGGGACAACGCGATGACCCGCTACCGCAACAGCACGACCGGTGAGATACGGACCGAAGACGAGCTGACGACATCCCTAGCTGAGGAGATCGAAGGGTTAGACGAGGAGGACTACTTGAGGCAAGACGTGGAACTCCGAGGGAACGCAGCGATCCGCGATTACGTCATCGAATGCTGCCTTGTTGGCATATACGAGGGCGTCGACGACGAGTGGCCCTAAGCATCACTGCTCAAGTCTGGAGGCGGATGTGACTGCTCGCGATGATCGCGACCTTGGGTACACCGAGATTTGCGCTGGGCTGTCCGCACGCTTCGGCACCCGCTTCGGTCTTGAGATCACCGGCGAGTGCACAACATTGGTGGCCAGGTTCGAGGGAGGGGTCAAGGTGATGATCACCGACTGCGGGGTCTCGCTTTCACCCGTCGACTGGCACCTTGATGGACGCGCTGCTGGCTACTACGTAGGGGTGCACACCGCTGCATCGAACGTCGGCGGTGAGCCTGTCGACGCGCTTGAGCAGCTCGGTTATGCGTGCGACGCGGAAGCTCCACCGACTGTTGAGGCAATCGGCGAGCTAGTCCACCAAGCGTTGGCTTATGCGCAGTTTCTGAGAGAAAGAACCTGACGCACCGGCATATCGAAGCCGTCCTGACTTCGCCGCCACTAACCGAGTGGCCACAGGAAGGACGGGAAAAGGTCTGCGAGGCGGAAAGATCCATCACGGGTCCCGCTGCTCGTCGCTGCGGCTTGGCCCGAACCACACCGTCTCACTTTAGATTAGGCGCAGAAAACGAGAATTTATTTCTTGAGACGGGCTTTTGAGACGAAGCGACGTCGGACAACACCGCTGGCGTGATCCCGGTCGAGGCAGTCTCATAGACGGTCTGTTTTAGGACAAGCTGGGCATGCCTCCCGACTGGTCGCGTTCATGGCATCGCCTCGGCCCACGCCATGTGTCCATCGAAGCCAAGCGTTTCGGGCACAGCGGTCAGCGAGGTCGGCCATGACTTCCCGCAGCCGCTCTGTGCCCACCGCCGCGGCGATCTCCATCGAGTGGACCACGTCGGCGAACAGAACCGTGACCTGCTTGTACTCCGCCCGGGTATCGCCGTCTTTGACTGGCGAGCCACAGCCGTGGCTGCTACCAGTTGGGAGTGACGATCCGGTTGTACGCGGTTTCGAGCTGCGCACGGGTCACTCCGGACGGGTTGGGTATCGGGTTGGTCTCGAACAGCATGAAGGTGACCGTGCCAATGGTCGTCTCGACGTGAGGGTTGGTGAGCCGGATGCCCTGGTAGGAAATGTGGATGTTGTCCGGCGCCATGTCGCCGTAGTTACAGTTGTTCAACGCCTGCCAGTAGTCCGGTGACGACGTGACGCTGGGGTAGTCGCCCCACTTGTCGAACTCGCGGATCACGTCGATCACGCGGTACTTGGTCGAGACGGGACCGACGGGCAGGTACATACCGAGCATGGCGGCCAGCCCGTTGTTCGGTCGGATGCTGTTGGCGATGTTGACGATGGTCAGTCGCGCCGGGTCGATCGTGGACGTGAGTCCCTGATTCCGCAGCCACACGCAGTTCGACACCGCACCGTAGCTGTGGCCATAGAGGACGATGTTCTCGTCGGCGGACACCTGGTGCAGGGCGGCGTCAATCTTGCTGGCGCCGTTGGTGGCTCCCCCGATGGCGTCCCAGTCGTTGTATTTGACCGGCACAATCGCGGCCACGCTGTTGTCGCCGAGTTGGGTGAGCAGCTCCTGGGGGCCACCGAGGCCGGATTCCAGCGTAGCGATGTTGCCGAATGAGAACGCGCCGGGCACGCAGAGGACGGTTGTCATGCGCCCGATGATACTTCGTCAGGTCGACGGAGCCAGCGGGATCTCCAGACCCAGGGCAGGCAGCCGCTTGCCGTGAGATCCGTTGTGGGCGCTGAAGAAAGGATAGGCGATTGGCCGCTTCCACGAGGGGCCGTTGGCGTCCACGGTGATTCCGGGACAGAGTTTTGAGAGCCTCGTATGTCGTCTATTTCGAGATGGCGTTCAACACCACCTAGCGTTGTTGCGCCGTTTCGGAGCTCGACCACGTCACCGTCGGCCCCGACCGCTCTGCCGGGCCAATTCACAGACACTCGCCTCTATGGATTTCATTGCACTCCGGGCATGGCGGCTCGAGCTTCTCGGGCCGCGCCGCGTTATTCGCGCCGAGCCGGACATCGCCCAGCGGCGTCAGCCTCACGTTGGGGCCGATCGCTCGAAGCAGCGTCAAGCGGATGGTGATGTGTTGATTCAATTCGGGTGAGCGCGACTAGTTGAGCAACTCCCGGTAGACGTTCGCCTGTTCCTCGGCCTCGGACGGCGCGGTAACGAGTTCGTCATTCAGACTCAAGAGGACGATCCTGCGCACGGCGGCGATGCTGTCGGCACGGATGGATTCACCGTCTGCGTGAGCCTCTTGCGCCATGTCAGCGTCGGTGAGTCCGCGATTCATACCAAGTAGCACTTTGGCGAAGCGGGTGCGTGGGTGATCGGTGAAGATCTGCTCGATCTCTGAGCGGAACGGATTTGAGTCGGTCACAATGCTTTCCCTCACGACTTCGACGTAGATGTTGATCGGAAGCGGAACTCGACCACGTCGCCGTGCACACCGTGCGGCTACCGGAGGTCGGTCCCCCTCTCGAAGTTTGTCCTTGACGCTCGAGCTAGTCGAGTCCCTCCCGGAATCGGCTGACACTGTCCAGCACCGTGCGGTGCTTCGCCACTTGCCCAACCACTTTCGTATGGTCATCCGATTCACGCCGAGGTGCTGAGCCTAGTGCGAGCGGACCGATAAAAGAGCCGAATGCTCCAGCAGCCCTTCCCACACGGGATAAAGATCAATACGAGACCCAGTACGCTCCGCTGGGGCGGCAAACCCGCCGCTGCAAACTTCCGTTTGTGGCGGGTATGAAGTAGGCGAGTGCGAATGATTGGCATCGAGATCGCCGTTCCGGCAGCCGGTTTGGCTGTCGGTGTCGGTTCGACGGCTGGCCGCGTGACCTTTGATTTGCTGACGGGCCGGCGTCGCCCCGCGGTGCCGTGATCGCACGACTTATCGAACTGCGAGTGAGCCGATGCACCCGTGAGTTGTTCCGGGCTACGCGAAACCTCACTGCGACGAATCCGGCATGGGTTGGCTCACTAGAGCCGACCGCACCGTTTCGCGCCTTCGACAAATGTCTGTGGTGGTACGGCGGCGGCAACGTCGCAACCGCTGTGGAAGTCAAAAATCCCTGGCGCAAGGTTGACGAACTCGGCCTGTCGCGCTCGTGAGCACGCCGTCGGCTTCCGTCCGTCGTAGCCCCCTTGGGTCACAGCTGTCGCACAGTTCCCGAAGTGCCTGCCGACGACGATTAGTGCTGCGGTGGCGGGAAGTCATCCAACGTCGCCCAGAACTCGCTGCGCGACAACCGCATAGCCTGGTTCCCCGCGTCCAGCAGCCGGTTCAACTTCTCCTCGAGAGCAAGGTTGGTCAACAGCTGCCCCACGTTGTCGTCGATGAACAAGGTCAGCAGGCGACCGTCATCACCCAGCGTGAACCGGATCAGACCGTCGGGATCCTCCACGTCGGTGCGCAGCGCGGCCATCCGCGCGATCGCGTCGTCCAGCTTGGCCAGCGTCGCCGCGATCTCGGCCTCGCTGAATTTGACCTTCTCCTCGGGCCCCAGATCGTCGAAGCCGCTGGCATCGGTCACGACGAATCCCCCGGCGGCCGCGACACGATACGGCGCACGCTCGGCGCCGGCGGTGACGCCGACGACTCATCGCCCGGCGGCGGGTCCGGATCCTTCGGTGCGGTCGCCGACACCGCGAGCCGACGGGCGCTGACCTTTCCCGTGACTTCCTCGGTATGCGGAATCGGCGGAACGACAACGCGTTTGGTGCGCTGCGGCCCCTCCTTGCCCGCCCCGCGTCCCCGACCGCCCATCCCGCCCATCGGCATCCCCATCGGCATCATCCCCGGCGCGCCCGCCGCGGCCGGACTCGGCGCCGACGATGCACCGGTGGGCAGCTTCGGCGACGTCGATTCCGCAGCCGCTCGACGGCGCCACCGGCAACGTTGGGGTGGTGAAACCACCTGCGGCCGGGACGGTTTGGCCGCCGTCACCGACACCGCCGCCGGTGGGAAGGTCGTCGGGTTCGCCGCTGTCCAGGTCGGGTTTCGAGGCCGGTTCACCACTATTGGGCGACGCGTCACCGGATCTCGGTGACGTCAGCCCGGAAAGGCCCTCGGTGCCGGCCTGCATCAACGACTGCGGGGCTTTGGTGGCCGCCCCGACCAGGCCGCCCAGCAACCCGCCGGTCGAGCCCAGCACCGCCGGGACCAGCTCGGGCGCCAGCCCGGCTACCTGGCCGGCAGGGTCCGGCGACGGCGGATCGGCACCCGTCGGCACACCGGGCCGTCCGTCGTCGGTCGCGGTGTTCCCGGCGCCGCCATGGTCTGCCTCCGATGCGCCGGTGTTGGGTTCGTTCAGCTCGCCGGCCGTCGTGGCGTCGGTCGCCAGGTGATAGCCGGTAAAGCCTTGCACCGCTTGGTCATTCAACGCCGTCAAGTCGGCGGTCGCCTGCGCCAGCGGGACCGCGTAGGCCCCGCGCGATTGGGTGTTGGCCAACGCGATCGTCTGTACCCGGTCCTGCGCGCGCTGCAACTGCTGGGGATGCGGAATGTCCTGGCGCGCTTGGCCTTGCTGGGCGGCGTGCTCGGTGGCCTGCCGGGCCAGCAGCTGTGCGCGCGACCCGCACGCCTCGAACCGGTCGGCGTATCGGCGCAGGTGTTCGCTCACCGCGGGGGCGGACACCGGCCCGTCGAGGGTGTCGGGCAGGTGGTTGATCGCCGAGCGGATCACCGCGGCGGCATCGGCGGCCGCGTCGGCCACCTGCGACCACGAACCGATGAACGCCTCCCCGGCGCCCGGGTCGCCGGAATGCACCGCCGCCGCGATCGCCTCCGGAGACGCCGCGACCGGTGGGGGCAACGGCGCACGCACATCCAGCGGCAGCGGCGGTGCCGGCGGCGCCCACCCGCGATAGCTGGGGGCCCCCAGCGAATCGGCGAGGGTGGTGATGCGGGCAGCGTTGTGTTCATCGGTGGCCACAAACCCCAGCGCCACCCCGGTCAGCTGTTCGGCGCTGGCCACCAGTCCCGCCGACAACGCGCCCAGGGTGGCGGCCAGCTGCGCGCCCGCGGTCGACAACCGGCCCGCCGCCCCGCCCGAGACCTGATCGGCGGCCAGCGGTGGATGCACAGCCTCACCGCCGTCGACACCGTCCACCGCTGCCGCCACCCGCTGGGCGGCGGCCACCAGTCCAGCCGCGTCGACCTTCAACTAGAGCTCCCTGAGCCGCGACCGCGCCTGCTCCAAATCACTGGGTGTGGCCATCCCCGCCAACGACTCGGGATCGACGTGCGCCTTCTCGGCGTGGTTGCGCAGCGCGACCTGTCCCTCAAGGTACGCGACGTCCGCGCAGGCCACGATCCGCTCAGCGATTTCGTGCCCCGGTCGGCGCATCACCGCCGGCTCGAGTTGCACCCCCAAGATGCCGCCCTTGACCGCCACCCGCACCCACACCGACTGGTCGGTGGTCGAGGCGACAAAGGACTGCTCGTCGAGCGGCAGCTCGGGCTCGGTGCTCACAGCTTGAGCCGCCCGGCGTTCGTCTCGTCGGTGTCGACGTAGTTGCGGGCCGCGCGGCGCAGCTCATCGGCGGCCAGCCGGTGCCGGTTGTCATGCTCGAGCAGGGCGGCCTCGCGTTCGGCCAGCACGTCGGCCACCGCCGCTTTGACCTGGTACATGATCGGACCGTAGCTGGCGACGGCCGCCGAGATCTCGGCACCGGCGGCCCGGGCGGCCGCGATGGTGTCGGCGACCTGGTCATGGCCGTTGGCGACCTCGTTCAAGACCGCGGCGCTGATGTGGATCGGTTCGCTCATCGGGTGTCTGCCTTTCGTGCTGTAGACCGATTCTTATCCTTACGGCTCGTCTTCGCCCGGGCTTGGCCGCTACCCGGCGCCCGCCGGGGCCGGCTCGGGCACCGGCGCGGGCGGGGCTGCCGGGGCCGGCGCAGCGGTGCCACCGGCCCCCACCGCGGTCGGGTCAACCCAGCCGAGGAAATCGGGGCTGGAGGCCACCGCGGCCAGCGGTACCACCTGCCCGTCCTGATAGGCCTTCACCGCGCTCAGCGCCACCACATAGTGGTCCTTGAACATGCCGATGGCGCCGCACGACAACGACGACGGGTCAACCGGATTGGTGACCGGGGTGCCCGGCGGCGGCAACCCGATCCCGGCCGCCCGGTAGGCGGCCTCCACCGGTGTCCCGGCCAGGTGGGCCTTCACGGCTTGCGCCAACGCCGCGGTGCGGGCGGCGGCGCTCGAGCCGTCGGGCAACGACACCAGCGTCGCCGGTGCCGACACCGGCGCCAGCCCGGCCGGCGGGGCGCCGGCCCCCGGGGTTTGATCGGTCTGGGTGCCGGGCTGCTGATCACCGGCATGCTGACCGCTACCGGCCTGCGGGCTTTTGTCGTGGCTAACCTGTTCGCCCTTATCGCCTTTGGCGTCATGGCCGGATTTGTCGTCCCCGGTGTCGCTGTCACGATCGGCGGGGCGATCGTCACCCGGTGGCGGAGCCAAGCCCGCCAGCGGTGCCGCCTGCCCGGCCAGTCCGCTCAGCCCATCCAACGGGCTTGCACCCAACCCGCCCAGGGCACCCGGCAGCATCGACGCGAACCCGGGCAGCGCATCGGCACCCAGCCCGTCGAGCGGCTCACCACCGAGGGCATCCGAGAGCGGCTCGGGCATCGGGTCGGCGGGACCCAAGCCGGGATCGGTCACCACCGGATCCGGGGCCGCAGCGGGCGGGGCCGTCGGCGCCGAGGCGGGGGTATCCGGTGCCGCAGGCGCGTCGGTGGGCGGCGGGTCAGCGCCCTGGTCGGGTCCGGACTGCTCACCGGCGGCATCCTGGCCGTACAGCTGGCCCAAGGCGCGTGCGGCCTTGGCCTGATCCTCGGCCGTCAAATCACCCGAATTCACCACGTCGCCAATGTCTTTGACCTGGCCGCGCAGAAACCTCAGGAACGCCTCTTCGCCGGCCGGGGTGTCCAGCGACAACGACGGGTTATTCACCGCGTCGATGATCTTGTGCTGAATGTCGTTGAGCCGCTGCTGGCCACCGGCGGTGGTGGCGTGCGCATTGAGCAGCACCTCCGACAACTTCTCCTCGGCGTCGCTGATCGTGCTGTAGCGGTTCTTCAGTTCGCCTTGCAGCTTTTTCACCGCGTCGGCGGCCCGGCCCGACTGCTGCTCATCAGTCGGAAGCGACGCACCCCCCGGCGCCGGCTCAGCTCCGGGCGTGCCGTTGCTGAATCGATCCGCCGAGATCGGGACGCCGTTCTTGTCGAAGTAGGACTTGGTGCCGTCCGGACCCACTGTGTAGTAGTCGCCGTCGGCGTTCTTCGGTGTCAACAGTCCGGTTCCGGGGTCGGTGTGTAAACCGTTGTCGCTGAACGGGATTCCGGCCTGCAGCGGAGCCACCTGCTGGCCGTGGCCATCGACCGGCGCATAGCTGCCGTTGGCGGCTCTGCGGTAGGCCGCCGGGGTGATCGGGGCGCCGGTGCGACCGTCGTTGCCGATCGGACATACCGTGCCGTCGGTGTTTTGCCCGAAGCTCTTTCCGGTCGAAGCATCGTGGTAGACGACCGTGCCGTCGGCGGGCAGGCGGGCGCCGTCCCCGAACACCAGATAGCGGTCCTGGTCGATGTTGTCGGTGTTGTAGTGAATGTTCGGGTCGCCGTAGGCTTGTCGGGCCGCATCGAGGACCCTGCCCCAGTACTTGTCGGCCGAGCCGATGTAGAAGTTCGCGTGCGGCACCGCCCAGCCCTGCGTCCACCCCTCGGCGATCGAGTCGGGCCGCACCTCCCAATGTGTGGGTTCACCAAACTGTTTCGGCCCGCTCACCATGCTCCCGCTTTAGAAGTGACCGCGGCCGAGGTTGTCTTCAAGTTCCCGCGCCGGGGTGAATACCGGCGGATCCGCCGGCGGCCGGCCGGCGCCAAACACCTTCTGCGCCCGCGACAACACCCCCAACACGTGATTGACTTGCAGCTCCACACCGACGTCCACAACCGAGTCCTTCCCTGGATGTGATTTTCAGCCTAACGCCGCCAGAGAGGACCGCCGTGCATCATTTCGTCGGTTCACGCCAGCGGGACAGGACGGCGCGCAACATATGACGACGGCATCGGGGCGATCCGCACGACGTCTCCGGGTTGCGGTGCGTGGATGACCTGCGTCGCGGAGATCGCCAGCTGGACATGTCCGGGTCCCGCCGCGTCGAAGGAATCCCTCGGGAAGATCAGGTCGCCGGCCCGAACCTGCCCCGGCGGCACAGCGATCCCGTCGTGAATCTGCTGATAGGTGTCAGCCCCCAGCTGGATTCCCGCCTGCCGCCACGCCCAACCCGTCAACCCCGAACAATCAAAACTATTGGGCCCCTTGGCTCCCCACACATACGGCCGGCCCAGCTTGGCTAGCGCCGCACGCACCGCGACCTCACCGGGACCCCCGGGCACCCGATCGGCGCGGCGTTCGGTGCGCGACACCAGCGCGGCGCGGTGGTGGCGACTCCGGCCCGGCAAACCTGTCAGGCCCGAAAGGCCCGATGCCATCCCGGGCCCGGCAGGTATCCCACCACTCAAACCCCCTGCACCCCAGGGGATCCCGCTGCCAACCGGCAGACCGGTGCCTGCGCCGCCGCGGCGGCCGTAGGCCAACGACCGCAACAGCCCCGCCAGCTGGGCATCACGGGCCCGATAGGCCGCCACCACCTGGTGCTGCTGAGACACCCGTGCGCGCAGCGCGGTGATCAACGCCTTCTCCCCCGCCGGGGTGTGCGACACCGCCGCCAGGCCCGCGCTGTCGGCGCCCGCCCCCTGCAGGACCGCCCCCGAATCCGCGTGCCCCGAGCGATCGGCGCCGGCGGCATCATCGAGCGCAGCGCTCAGGCCGTCATCGGTGCCGGCCACATCATCCAGCGCCGACCCGGCACCGGCCGCGAAAACGCCGTAACGAGTGGGCATCTGACCGGACAGCCGCGACATCCGCTGCCCGCCATCGCGCACCAGCTCCCCCGCCCCGGCCAGCCGCGAACCCGCGCCGCACGCCGCCGACCCGCCCGACAGCACCGGATCACGAAACAACCCGTGCGCGCGGCCCAGCACCTGCTCCACCCGAGCCACCAGCGCACCCACCGCCACACACCAAGTATCGAGGCAGCTACGGCACCCGCCGAGCACAAAGTTCAGAAGGCACCTTGCTGTGTGGGATGGCGTTCTGGAGAAAGCGCGCGCGCTGCCGACTGGCTACGAAATGGTTGGTGCGACGAGCACGCCATTCCCATAACAATCAGGCGGCGTTCCCGGACGCTGGTTCAATCCCAGTACCGCGCACCAAAGTTTGTACAGTTCAGAGGTCGTTTTACCGCTCCGGATCGTCGGTCGCGTGACCTAGTGTCCCGCGCCCACCGACGCACATCCGGCCGCCTGCGATGTGGCCGATGAGTTGCTCGACGAGTGGATACGTACAGCGGTTTAATGAGCCATGAGCGAGACTGCGTGGCTCCGCGTTAGCGACGGGCTCTGGTCCCTCCATGGCCTTAGTTCGGGACATACAGTCGTGACTGGCAGCCGCGCGGAGGTCGAGCGCGAATTAGAGACACCGTGGGGCGCGGACACTATCCAGACGATCACCTCAGGTCGGTTGGCAGAGAGCGAATCCCCGCCACCCCCAGGCGGCGCCGTAACCCACGTAACCCAAACGCTGATCAAGGAGTTTCCGACAGCGGGGAGGCTCAGGGACGTAGCGGGCCGCATCGAAACCGTAGAGCCAAATGGGGCCTCAGAAACTCTCGCCCAACTACTGCGGAAGATCGCCTCCGCGCTGGAGACCTGAGCGGGGTGGTGGGCCGGTCCCTGGTCGGTTTTTTGCGTTCTTCTGTTGGTCGTCATCTTGGTCGCTGTCGAAGCAGAGGTTCACCACGAACTCCCGATCCCGACTGGTCCAAAATCCAGTTCTCCTCCTCAGGACAATAAACGCCAACGGCCGTGCCGACCTCCTCCTGAGCCCCCTGGAAGTCGAACCCAGTGCGATACATCACATCTGGTGCCCGTCAGTGAGCAGTGCGGCCCGATCACCCATAATATTGTATTGGATACAAACTACGGCCAGGGCCCCGTGCGACGACGCGCGCCTGACCAAGGTCACAAAAGTCGACCCCCAAACCGGCAACGCCATCCAGGTCTATGGGCCGCGTGGCTGCGACCTGAGCTTGCCGGTGATCGGAGACAACTAATGAGCGAGTACGACAAAGAACTTCAGGACGCGGGTTTGTGCGGTCATATCTGTCCGGCGGAGGGTCCGTTTCACACCTTCCACTGCACGCGACCGGCAGACCACATTCTCGACGGCGAACCGCTGCACCAGGCCATCCAACTAGGTGGCCCCATCGAGGGCCGGATCAACGGCGCATGGCACCACGACGGCACAAGCGCAATGGAGCCGGTAGACATGACACCCACCGTCACATGCGGGCTGGAGCAGCCCATTGATCCCGAGACACTAGACAAGGTGAACCAGCGGATCGCGGTGGTCTCCGACAAGGTTGACATGCTCGTTTTGGACTACCAGGCGACCAGCAGCGGCGATACCGCGAAGGACATGCTGAAGCACTGCACGTCGATCGTCGCCAGCCTCGAGGAGCAGACCGCCGACCCGCACGAGGCAATGCAGTTGGCGTGTGAGGCATTGGCCGTGGCCGTGCAGAAATTGGCGTTCGCCAGCTGGCAGGAAGAAATGTTCGTGGCAGAACGAAAAAAGGTTCACCCCACAGTAGACAATTAACGAGGTCCCGCAGTTTTGACGATTACAAGAATGGGTTGGACAGCATCCCTGAACTAACGCGGGCCGAGAAGCAGCTACATGAACAACGATTGCGCGATCAGCTGCTCACACCCCCCACGGAGGAGAAGCTCGATCAATTGGACCCGGACCGGCCCAACGACAGGCATCCATCCGCCGAATGAACAGACCCCCCGGTCTCGTGAACCGGGGGGTCTGCTTTGCATCATCCCATCTACACCGGGGTGGGCGGTTTCGTTCGTCTGCCGTGCCCAGCTAACTTCTTACCGGGCTTAAGGAAACGGTTCAGCAAACAATGTGAAGTACTTGCCCGGGCTTAATCAGATCAGGATTCTTACCAATGACACCTTTGTTTTCCTTGTATATCTTCTCCCAATCTTTATTTCCGCACACCTTCTCTGCGATCAGTGTTAGATTGTCGCCCGGTTCCACCGTGTACCATACGCCTCCCGGCTTAGGACACTCGATATGAAGGACTTGCCCAGGATGAATCAAGTTTGGGTTGTTACCAATAACCCATCTATTTTCGTGGTAGATCTTTGGCCAAACACTTCCGTCGCCGCATTCCTTCTGTGCGATTCCCCAGAGTGTGTCACCGGGCTTGACCGTGTATTCAGTCATCGTCCTTCTCCTCGTGTCTCGCGACCCGCCGCACCGACGCGCCGCTGGTAGTTGAACCTCTCGTGATTGACTGGAGCAATTCCCGTCAACGTCCCTAGTGGTAGCAGCAGGTCGCGACCGCATCAATAGGCCGGTCCACTGAGCGGACCGCACTTCGGCTCAGAGCGCCGGCCGCATTGGCGATGCGCGACAGTTCCAAGTAGTCGCCTGATCTCTTCCTACCGGTCCGCTCAACGGACCACGCTCTTGATACGGCCGATTTGTGCGGTGTATTCCGTATTGGAACGTCCGCTTGTTCGTGGCTGTCGGTGTGGCCACGAGAAGTCGCCTTCGAGATTGGGGAGTGCAGTGACACACCGTTTCGACCTCGCGGTCGGCCAACGTGTGCGGGTGTACCCCAGCAGCACTGATGAACGATTCGGGGTCATCGTCGAAGACTTCGGCGATTCGGCCGGATACGCGGTCACCGTCGCCAACACTCGGATCGCCGAACCCAGCCGGCGATGGGCGATCGAGCTCGATGACGGGAATCTGATCTTCGTCGACACCGCGGATCTTCAGGGCTTTCAGGACAAGACCTGATCACTCCCGAATCTCTAGAACCGAGGCTCTGCCAGGCATCCTGCATCACGCTCGAACCCTATTGCCCGGTTGGACGCGGCCACGACCGTGACGACCACACCGGCAACACGAAGTTAGGATCGGATCGATCGCGTCGCCGCGCCCGCGCCAATACAAAAGGATGGCCGTGTCTGCTAGCGAACTCACGACGTCGGTGGCTCATCGCGATGAGATCACTGTGCTCAGCGTCGTCGGCGACATCGATGTGGCGACCGCTCCGGCGTTCGAAACCGTTGTCGCCGCCGTGCTTGCCGACGATCCGATCGCGCTGATTATCGACCTGTCCAGGGTGGATCTTCTCGCCACCGCCGGCCTGAGGATCCTGGCGGGAACCCACCAGAAGCTCACCCGCGGAGGCGGTCGGTTCGCGGTTGTCGCCGATAGTCCGGCAACCCGAAGGCCGATACAGCTCACCGACCTGAACCAGCTCTTCTCGCTCTACCTCACGCTCGATGACGCGATAACGAGCCTGCGAAAATCCCAGGGAACCACCACTCAATAAGTCGCTCCGCACCCTCGGCGGCGTACAAGTGGCTCTCGCGACTTCGGCGATGAGGTAGTCAGAGCCTATGCCCGATGGCAGGGTGGTGGGGAAACCTGTTGAGATACCCCAGGTTCCGGTGTGACAACCCCCGACGTCGAGACGACCGCTTCCGCGGAGTCCGCGTTCAACCTTGGCCTGCAGCGGGTCAGACAGGGCGATTTGGCCCGGGCCGCCGAGGCCTACCGCAAGGCCATCGAGTTCGGGGACGCCGGGCAACCAAGGCTACCAATGGTGAAAAGGGCTTCCCTGATGACCGGTGAGCCTGCGTCGGCGCAGGCGACGTCTGGCTACGAGGCAGAGGCGATGACGTTGACGCCCTTAGTCACTCGGTCAACTTCACTGCAGCGCCGACCAGCAGCAGCATGCCGGCGGTCAGCGCGTCTACGAGGAATTCCGAGCCCACGTGGTAGGTAACCGGTCCATCGCTGGGTTGGATGTCCCTGATGAGCTTGACCTTCACCTGGTCGTCATTCATGAGCTGCCGCCGTCCCCTTGCCGCTCTCCGCGACTATCGAACGCGGAGTCAATGTACGAGCGCCCCACGGACCAGTCCAACAGGACTTGGACCCGGAGTCCGGGTTTTGGACAAATTGGCCGCACCAAATCGCGGCTGCCGCAGCCCCGCGACGCTAGCCGCGGTAGTCGACGGCGCGGATCTGGGCGGCCGTGGCGGCGCCTTGGCCGGCGTGCTCGGCCAGCAGCTGCTGCATCCCCGCCAGATGGGCGCGTAAGTTTTTCAGCGCGGCCAATTCGCCTGCGCTCGTGCCGGATAGCGCGGCGAACTGGTCGGGCACCGCGGCGGCGTCGGTGCGCAAGTTCTGCGCCTTGATGCGACCAAGGTTATGTCGGGCGCCCGCCGCGGTGAGATGGGCGGCCAGCTGCTCGTCGGCCCGGGCCGTCGCGCCCACACCCGCCGCCGACTCATCGACGAGCTGACGGTGCGCGGTGGCCCCGGCACCGCTCAGCTCTGCGCTACGCCCGCCCAGCGCACGGTTGGCCTCAGCGGCGTGGCCCAGCTGATCGGCGGCCGCCGATGCCGCCGCCGCGTCCTCGGGCACGGCGAACAACGATTCAGCGCGGGTCAGCACCGCCACCACCCGCGCCGCGACGTCGCCCAGCATCATCAGCCCATTATCCGCGAAGAGTGGCGATCAACGCCTCGATGCGCTGGTGATCGTCGGCGCTCACCGGTTTCTCGCTCTCGGCGGCGGCCACGACCTCCGGGGCGGTCTGCATCGCCGCCGCCGCTTCGGCGACCGACAGGCTGGCTTCCCGGCGGGCGGTGTAGAGACGCTGACCCACCGTGGCATCGGCGGTGCCGGCCGCACGTGTCATCAACGCGTCATAACGGCTGCGGATCGACGCCAGCGTCTTAATGACCGCGCCCGACCCCTGGCTGCTCCGCACGGCTTGGGCGGTGATGGATTCCAGCCGTCGCAGGTCAGCCAGCACCGAGCGGGCCCGCGCGGTGAAAGCCGGGTCATCCTCGGCGGGCAGCGCCTCGATCGCGCTGGTGATCGCGCTCATCGCGACGTTTACCGCACCCGCGATGGCCGGGAGTTGCTCACTCACGGGTTCCGGGGCGTCAGCCGAGGTGGTAAAGGAGACGCTTCCGCCGGCGCGCAAGCGTGCCAGCGATCCGGCGGGCCACTGCACCGCCTCCTCCAGCATCGCCAGGGTGCGCTCCCGAGGCCAGGTGCGGCCCTTCTCGAACGCGATCAGCGCTGGCGGGGTGATGACCTTCATGCTCGCCAATTTCCGCTGAGAGATGCCCAATTCACGGCGACGGGCAGCGAACGCGGCACCGGCGCGGCTCACATCGAGCGCACCCGCCTCATCGCTCATCGGGTCAGTTTAACGGCCCAGCGCACGCCAACCTGCGTTCATGACCTTAACAGCGCAGCTAAAGTTAATGATTAAGTAGACGCTTAAGGTGAGCGGCCCACGGGTGGTATCGATGATTAAGTTAGCGGTTGTGATGATAAAGATACAGCGCTAAAGTTATGACATCGTTGGTAACCGCCCAGTCGGAGGAGCGACCGTGACCGTGATGCTCGATCAGGCGAACGTGCTGACCAACCCGCCCTGCCTGCAAGACCCCGATCGGTGGTGCGCCGGCGGCGAGGACCCCGAACTGAAGGCGCTCTGCCGGCGCTGCCCGCGACGCTGGGTGTGCGCGAACGAAGCCCTGCACACCCCCGGCGTCCACGGTATGTGGTCGGGAGTGAACATCCCCAAAGAAGGCCGCGGGCGCCACTTCGCACTACGCCAACTGCGCTCCCTGGCCGCTCATGCCGGCTACACCAGTCAACCCGACATCCCCTGACATACCAGCGGCGCGGCCGGCCCCACCAACGAGATTGCCGATGGACCTCGCCGCACCCAGGCGCAATCAGCGGGTCGGCGAACCGTCCACCACGAGCGGCGATCTCGCCGGCGCACACCGCGATAGCCCCTCCCCCACCCTGACACAAGGCCGAGCCGCGCCGACCCGCATCCGCGGCTCGCCGGGCGGCGGCACCCGGAGCAAACGGCCCCTGCGTGCCTCGATTCGCACAGGCGAGTCGGTTGTGACGGTTGTGACGGGTGTTACGGCGTGTCACCCGAGCATTTAGGTCGCCGTAGGGCATCCTGTCGACAGGCGGATATCCGCCTGGGAAGTACCCGGCGGATATCCGCCGATGGTAAGTAGTTCACCGCCCGAGTGAAAGGACCACAGCCAGCCGCCCACGTGCCGGCCTGACCGAAATCCTCACCACCCCAACTACATACAACACCCGCGACGGCGCCCTCAACGGCGAAACCCCCGGCCCGAAGGCCGAGGGTGGCCGGTTCGAGCTGCAACTCGAACCGAAGGGTGCTTCCGCGATAATCCCCATTCGAAGGAATCGTCATGAAAGACGCATTCCACGGTAGCGCACACCCTGCGCACGGTCTAGTTACCGCCGCCCGTGGATCCACCGCTCACCATCGTCCATCCCTACCGCGGCAGCACGCCGACATCCCGGCGCCGCGGCACCGCCCGGACCGCGCCGGTCTGGATCCGGCGCGCCGGCGCCCACTGCGTCGACCGGCTCCCCCGGATCGTCCTGGAGGTCGACGCCGCGTGGGCCGCCATCCCCTGCTGGAGCGGCCGGGCCTCGCGCTGGGCGCACTCGACCGTGATGACGGCCTACACCCAGCGCTACGACAGCCACGTGCGGCCCGCGATGCCGCACAACCCCGTCAGCGTGAAAAGCCTTGTCGCCGTGGCCGAGGCGCGCGCCTCGTTCGCCGATCACCGCACCGGACGCAACTGCCGGCCGACCAACGCCCGGCTGGCGGCCATGACGGGGCTGTCGGTGCGCACCGTCCAGCGCGCCTCCACCGCGCTGCGGCTGCTGGGAGTGGCGACCGAGGTGATGCGCGGCCGGCAGCGCAGCAGGGCCGAGCGGTTCGCCAGCTGGCGGGTCGGGGACAAAGGCCGCGGATGGGCCTCGGTGTGGGCCCTGCACGACTGCCGAATCCAGTCGCTGTCACCCCATCCCGGAGGGTCTCACTTAGCTTTTAAAACCTCCCGTAAATCAGTTCTCACCACCCACAACCGGCGCCAAACCGCCGGTAGCAGCGCCGCTACGCGGCGCCCAAGCCCGGAGCCCCGGGCTGTCGCCCTGGCAAACAAGTGGATCACCGACCAGCAAAGCCCGCCGTGGGCCCGGCGCTATCGCACCGGCACCCCATGGACGCGGATTCTGGCCGGACCGGCCCGACACGGGTGGACATCGCGCGACGTCAACACCCTCATCCGCGACTGGGTCGGCACCGGACATTGGTTGCCCGAGGATCCGCACAAGCCGATCGGGCTACTCGGTGCGATGCTGGCGGCGCACGGGGACCTGGACAACCGACCGTCGGCCTACGAGGTGGCGCGCGAGCACGAAGAGCTCGCGCGGGCACGCGCCCGCGTCGCCGCCCAGCTCGCCGCCCGCGACGACCATCGCCAGGCACGCGAAGCCGGCCGCGCCGCGCTGTCGGGACCCGGGCATCGCGCGGCCCGAGAAGCGTTGCGCGACCATCGGCGAACGAGCCCGGCGCCGCCGCTACCACAGCCCCGATGCGGACGGTGCGCGATGAGCGCCGCCCCTCCCCCACCGCCGCCGGCGCCGCTTGCCTGCCAACGCGACCCGGAACGCTGGTTCGACCGACGTCACCGCCGCGCCGCACTGGCGGGGTGCCTGGGGTGCCCGGCGCGGCGATGGTGCGCCCGAGAGGCGCTGGCCTGCCGCGCGTCCTGGGGGATGTGGGCCGGCGTGTGGATCGATGGACGGCACCGCGACGCCGCGCCCTACCTGATCGCCATCGCGACCGACGATGCGACGCGCGGCGATCCGCGCCCGCCGGTCGCGTCCAGCACCGCCAGGCACCACCCCCCGCCGCCCGTGCCGCTGCGCAGACCGGCGGCGGTCCTGCCGTCGCGTTCGGCGCCGGCCGCGCTGCTCGCCCGCAGCTGCGGTCACTGCGAGGTGCTCACCGACAGCTGCCGCTACACCTTCGACCGCGTGGTAAACCGCTGCCCAACCGCGCCGCCCGGCGAAAACCCCTGTCCCGCACAGCTGTTCGCGGCGTGCGGCACATGCGCCGAGATCGTGGCGCGCCTGCAGCCGCAACTGGCGACCCGCGCCGGCTACCTGGTGGCGGCCGGGCGCGATCCCGCGGCGGTGCCGTTTCACTGGCGGGGATCTCGCTGGGTCCTGCTCGACCGCGACGGATGGCTCACCGAGATCCGCGACGACGCCCGAAGCGCGTGAGGAACTTAACCGCGGTTAATCGTGCGCGACCGCCGGCGCCGCACCAGCGCCTCATCGACGAGGTCGGAGGCGAAATCCTGGGCGGTGAGCAAGACGTCGTCGCGCTTGGCCTCCAGCCACGCCTGGCGAAGCCGCTGCGCTGTCGCCGGGCGCAGCCGCAACGTGCGCGGCGCCTCGGAAGCGGACGCGGTGAGGGGAAGTGCGGGAGCGGGAAGCGTGGTCACCGACGCCGGGGCGTCTTCCGTCACTGTGACGCTCGGCGCGACCGACGGCTGCTCGATCTGGTTCGGTGCCGTCGGGTGTCCGACGGGTCTGGGCTCCGGCGGTCGACAACATGCCGATCACGGCGGCGGCGGTGTCCTTTTTAGGCATGGTGCTTTCCTCGATTCCGTCGGCCCTCATCGACGAGGGTCATGACCTCAACGGTGAAATTGGCATACGCCTGCGCCAGATCCTGATCGGCTTCCAGGTCGCCCAGCACCACCTGGTCGCTGACCATGCGTTCGGCGGCGGTGCGCTTCGGGAATCATCGTGTCGAAGATCGGCAGGCCGTCATCGCGCAGCGCGTTCAGGGTCTCGCGACTGATCAGGGTCTGCGACTCGTATTTGGTCAGCAGCACTCCCAGGAAGGTCGCCGACAGCACCTGATGCTGGCGCAGGGTGGCCGACCATTCCAGGAACATGTTGACCCCCCGCCTCCCCCATTTGCTGGCATCGGTCGGCACGATGAACCAGTCGGCGGCGTTGAGCGCGGTGATCACCAGCTGCCCCAGGTTCGGCGACAGGTCGAGCACGATGACGTCGTAATCCTGGTAGACCGGCTGCAACGCCATCGCGAGCTGTTCCTCGCGCCGGTGCATGGTGACCAGTTCCATGTCCAGCTTGGCGACCGCCAGCGTGGAGGGCACCAGGTCGAGGTTGTCGAGCCGCGTCTTGCGGATCACCTTGTCGATCGGTGTGGTCGTCGCCGATCAGGTCGTAGATGTCGAACTCGACGTCGTCGTCGGGATCGAACATCGACGTCGAGTTACCCTGCGGGTCGCAGTCGACCAGCAGGGTGCGCCACCCGCCGCGGGCCATGCCGGCGGCCAGGTTCACCGCGGAAAAAGACTTCCCCACGCCACCCTTGTGATTGGCGATCGCAACATTTCTGCTTTCACGTCAGTCACTTCCTTAACTCAAGTCACATCTATTAGAGCAGGGTGATCGGGTGTTTCGGTGACGCCGCGACGGTGTGTCGAGGTGATGTGATCACTCGGTGACATTGCGATCGGGCGATCCGGCCACGCAGTGACCCCATGACCGGGTGCACTGCGGCGACGCCGTGATGTCGATCTCCGGGTCAGCGCGTGACTGGGTGATCGAGTCTTCCGGTGGCTCCGTGATCGTGAAACCGCATCATGCCGTCATCCGGCGACCGGGCGATCCGATGATCTCGTGATCCAGCGACGGTGCAACATGGTGACGGAATCGCGGTGCGACGCGGTGACGGCCTGATCCCGTGATCGAGTCATGCGCTCACCGCGCAACACACTCACGCGATATCGGCGTGACGCGGTGACCGTGCGATCGCGCGACACGATCACGCCGCGACTGGGCAACCCGGTGACCGAGTGGCTGTGCAACGGAGTCGCGCTGCAACCCGGTGATCGCGCCACACCATCACTCGATAGCGGCGTGACGGGGTGACGTCGTTGCCCGATGATTCGATTACGGGGCGATCAGGTGCTCTCGGACCTGAGTCATCCCAAGGTGAGTTTTTGAACAGCGTTGACCGCATAAGTCCAGAACGACGCTGAGAGATCAGCCTGCGGGCTCTGCTTAGCGCCTAAAAGTCGGTGACGCAGTCCGAACTGCCTTCACCGCGGACCAAGCCGGTTGCCGAGTATCCCAGCTGCTCGGCGTTCTGCTGCGCAACGTCGCCGGTCGGCCCGACGCCGCCGAAGGCCTGCCCGCCCATGACCGCGACACCAACGCATTGCTGGCCGCTGATCACAAAGGTGCAGTCCGGGTAACCCTTGCTGCGGCAGAAATCCATCACGTTCTGCTGCGCCTCGTCCGATGTCGACCCGGGACTGAGGTCGAACTTATTGGTGCTGGGCGATGCCGATGCCGCGACCCACGCGACAGTGGCGCTGGCGGGTGGTGCTGAACTTAGCGCCGCCGCTACCACACCTGCCGCCAGGACGAGCGCACAACGCTTGATCATCCGATCCCTACTTCTTAGGGAACTCGGGGCCTGTCTGTTCGGTGAGCTTACGGGGCGTTTGCACGCGCAGCCGCGGAACGGCACACCAGCCGCGGCGCCGAACAGGGCTGGGCGTACGGGCGCCTAACCGGCTGTGCGTGGTCACGAGCACGCCGGATATCGGCCTCGGTTCTGGCGATTCGTCGGTCACCGATGGATGAGGTGAGCCGGCCGGCGAGTAGGGGAGAGGCGACCCGCACGGGAGGCAGTCAGGCCAAGCCCGCGAGCCATCGAAGTTTGCCACTTAACCGCGGTTAAGTGGCCAGGGCGAGATTTGAGGCCTAACGCCCAGTTCACAACCGCTGGGTTGCACGCAAAGTCTTCAAAGCTGAATTTGCTAAGCCCTTCGGAAAATCGTTCCGATAGGTCCTCACGCGAGGCTTTCCAAACCAAGCAGCGGTAGTGACCCGGTCTGCTCGGCCAGCTGGTTTGCCTTGACAGAAAAAGATCGGGCCGCCCCGAGGAGAGCAGGGGCGGCCCGATCAACTTTGAGACGCGGACGACGCCGACCTGGTTCCCCGCTTAGCCCACGCGCGCGACGGGAGCTGCCGTTCGCCGCCGATGGTCTCGATGTCGCGCGGTCGCGGCGGTGGGGCTGCCCACCTTTGCCGCGCGGACCGAAAGACGGGTAGTCGACTACTCGTGCTTCCCCCCGGACCTCTGCTTACGCTGCGACTGCCAGAGTCGGCACGGCGTCGATGCCCGCCAGGGTCGACCTGCCGAAGCCCTTGGCGGCCCTCGCGGACTGCCAAGCGCAGCCCCTCAGCGAGGAGAACTGGGACGACCAGATGGCACGCCTGACCAGGGCGGTCGCGACAAAAGTGGTACCGCCCTCAGCACTGCAAGTCGCCGTGCCTCAACCAGAGGTCGCGGCTGGGGCGGTGCCGCGCACGCAACGGCGCGAGCGCGCCCTGGCAGCCCTGGCCGAGTTGGTACAGGGGGCTTGGACGGAGGAGGCGAAGATTCGTGGATTGTTCGACCCGGATCCGATGCCGGTGCATTGGACCCTCAAACCCGACGTCTCCGACCACGCCCGCCACATCTTCCCAGGCCGGGTGATCTTCGACGGGACCAGCGATCGGATCGACGAACTGACCGAGCAGTTCCTGAGACTGTCGCGTCGACGGCTCGTGATCCTCGGCGGGCCCGGGTCGGGCAAGACCACCCTGGCGGTGCAGCTGCTTCTGCGACTCCTCGAAGTCCGCACGCCGGCGGAGCAGGTCCCGGTGCTGCTGACGGCGAACAGCTGGAACACCGCAACCCATCCGCGGCTACAGGACTGGCTCGCCTTCCGACTGGGTAAGGATTATCCCGCGCTGCGGGCGATCGACGAAACCATGCCCAAGAAGCTCGTCGACAACGGCATGGTGCTGCCGGTGATCGACGGTCTCGACGAACTCGACCCCGCCTACCGGCCGGCACTGCTCACCACGCTCAATAACTCGCTCGCAGCTACCGACCCGCTGGTGTTGACCTGCCGCACCGACGAATACGTCGACGTCGTCGAGAATGCGGACGTGCTCACCGCCGCCGCCGTCATCCAGGCCCGCCCCCTCACCGCAGCGGCGGCCGCGGACTATCTCGACAGCTGTCTACCCCCCAGACAACGCCCGGGGTGGGACCCGATCCTCGACACACTGCGCGGCCCCGACGACACGCCCCTAGCCGACGTGTGCTCGACCCCGCTGGGGCTGTGGTTGCTGCGCAGCGTGTACATCGAAAACAAGGGTGATCCGACCCCGCTCATCGATCCTGCCCACCACCCAGACGCGGAGGCGATCAAGGCCCATCTGTTCAACGAGCTGATCCCCGCCTTGATCAGTAAACGACGCCCGGTGCGCAACGGCTCCGACCCGCTGCGCCCGCGCCGAGACTGGGAACCCGACGCGACTCGACGGTGGCTGGCGTATCTAGCCGTGCAACTGCACGGGCAGCGCGACCTGCGCTGGTGGCACCTACCCGCCTTCGTCCCGTCCAGGATCATGACAACGCTGTTCGTACTGATATTCGGGCTGATATTCGGCCTGATAGTCGGGTTGGTATTCGGGCCAACGCTCGGACCATTCCGGCTGGTGGAAGGGCTGGTGGCCGGGCCGGTGGTCGGGCTGGTGGTCGGGCGGAAGGTATGCAGGACACCAGAGCCCGGCCACGCCAGGTTGCGGCTTCGCGGCCGCGATGGCGGTCTCGCCTCGCATACGGTGAACGGGCTGGTGCGTGCGGTGGTGCGCGGGCTGGTGCGCGGGCTGAAGGTCCTGCTGATCAGCGTGTTGCTGCTCGTGCGGGGGAGCGTGATCGACTTGGCCCGCGAGGCGGCAAGGTGGGTGAGATCGCCGGCAACCGACGATCGATCGCGGACCCCTACCTCGACTTACCGCGACTCCCGCAACCTGACGACCCTGAGCGTCCTGATGGTCGGGATGGTGGGCGTGCTGGCGGGCGGACTTTACTTGGCGAAGATCCCGGGAACACCGACAGGCGGGGACGTGGTCGGGGCGCTGGTGGCCGGGCTGCTGGTCTGGCTGGTGGCCGGGCTAGTGATTGGGCCTGTCCAGGAGCCTGCCTGGATCGGATTCGTGGTGACATCACGATGGCTGGCGTTCCGGGGCAAGCTGCCGTGGAGAATCATGGGGTTTCTCGACGACGCCCACCGGCTAGGTCTGCTGCGCACTGCCGGGTCGGTCTATCAATTCCGACATGCCGAACTGCAAGACCATCTCGCAAAACCCGGGAGACCGACGACGCCATCGCGCGAGGCACAGCCAAAAAACCCGACGACCGCTGCGCCAGCGCATGGAAGCTGGCCCGCGCCGCCCGGCAAGCGTTGATCGCGCCGGATCAGGGCGCCTCACGACGCCGCGGACCGCGGGCTTTTCGACCCCAACTCCGCGAATTGGCTGCGAAGCTTCTCGGCCCGCGCCAACACGGTGTGCACGGCATAGGGGCGGGAACTGTCCAGACTGAGCACCGCCGGCGCCGTCCGGAGCTCCGCCGTCGCCAGGCCGAGGATCACCATCGTCGCTGCGGTGAAGTCGTCGTCGCGACCGTCGATCTCCAGTTCATCGACCCACTCGCGCTCCTGGACATCAAAACGCTCGGCTTGGTCCACCACATCGCCGATCACCACACGCAACTCGTCGCGCCGAGCGTTCAGCCAGGCCTGCTGATCGGGCAGCCGCTCGGACCGCTCGCGCGCGGCGCGCCGCGAGGCGCGGGAAATCTTCTCGTCGGGCCGGTCGTATTGCAGCATCGCCTCCAGCCGGTCGATGCGGTCGAGAACCCCCTGTTTGCCGACGCCCACCTGGGCGCCGAGCTGGGCGAGGAACAGTCCGCGATCGCGGCCGGCCTTCAGGAAGTGAAGTTCGCGGCGCCGATCCTCCCACCACAGCCAGTTATTCAGCGTCAGCGCGTCGCACACGTCGGCCTGCAGGACCCACAGCGGAATGCGCCGGTCCGCTGTATTTCCGCAGGTAATCGAGCACTTCGCGGGGATCGGAATCCGCTGAGTCCGGCAGTTTTTCGCGGTTGCGGTCGTCGACTTTTGCCCGTCGACGTGCGATCCTTACGATGGCCGATTCGAGTTCATACCGATGCACCTTCGGTCGGGTGGCCACCCCATCAGTATTTCACTGACGGATAGATCGCCGCTTGCCAACGACACGTCGGTATCCGTTGACCCACAGGCCGATTGAGCGACACCGCACGATGCCACGGGCGCAGTTCCCCGGGCGGCCAGTGCGCGTCAGCGACGGCGGCAAACCGCGACGCGATGGCCGGGTGATTACCCTGCAGCACAATAGCGTTCGACCACGGTGACGGGCCTCCCGCACACCACGCCGTGCGCGCAACCGACGCGCCAGCTTCTTTGCCACTTAACCGCGGTTAATTCGCCGACAACGAATACCGGCCCGACAACAGGGGTTTGACGACGCCGGTCTGCGCCGGATCGAATCGGCCGGTTTGCGGAGCGTCGCATTCTGCCCGAACCGCGCGACTGGTCTGCGCGTGTCGAGGCGACAGTCCCGCAGTGCCACCGTAGACTGCGGCTGTCTCGTCCGAAGTACCCCGCCGTGCGCGGGGGAAGCATACGGAAAGGCCATCCATGGCTGTTCATGTCGTTCTCAATCAGAAGGGCGGCGTCGGGAAAAGCACGATCGCGGTCAACTTGGCCGCCGTGACCGCCGACGTCCTCAACCACGACGACGATCCGGACGCCAGCTCGCCGGTCGCCGCGGTCTCGGTGGACCCGCAGGGATCCGCGGTCTGGTGGGCCGCGCGCATCAACGATCTTCCGTTCCACATCGTGCAGGCCCACGACGACCTCGATGGGCTCAAACGGCTGGGCGAGCTGCCCGGCATCGCGCATGTCTACGTCGACACCCCGGGCTGGATCGACCTGCAGGCCGGCGACGACACCTCCGATCCGCTCGGCAGCGGGCCGGCCGCCGAGGCCCTGCGGGTGGTGCTCGACGTCGCCGACAGCGTCATCGTGCCGATCGAGACCGAGCCGCTGAGCTTCGACCCGACCGCGCGCACCATCACCAAAGTGATCGAGCCCCGGGGCATCCCGTACACCGTGGTCATCAACAACTGGGATCCGCGCGACGGCCTGCACGACCTCAACGAAACCAAGGAATTCGTCAAGGCCAACAAATGGCCGCTGGCCCACACCGTGATCCGCCACTACAAGCTGCACGCGCGGGCCAGCGCGGACGGCCAAGTGGTCACCGAGTATCCGGTCAACCGGGTGGCGCTGCAAGCGCGGGAAGACTTCTACAAGTTCGCCCTCGAGCTCAACGTGGGGAGTGCGCGCTGATGGCCCGCGGACAACGCACCAACCTGGCCAGCCTGGCCAACTCGGTCGGCGATCACTCACCGGTCGAACAGATCACCGCGATGCCCGGCCGTGGCGCGCCGCTGACCGACCTGACCCCCAACCCGCACAACCCGCGCGACGACCTCGGCGATCTCGCCGACCTCGAATCGATCGCCGACATGCAGCTGCAACCGGCCGTGGTCGTCACCAAGGCCGCCTACCTCAAGCTCTACCCGCACGACACCATCACCACCCGCTTCGTCGTCATCAACGGATGCCGCCGGCTGGCCGCCGCCCACAAGTACGGCCGCACCGACCTGGCCATCGTCATCAACGACGACATCGCCCGCGACCGCGTCACACTGATCTCGGCGTCGATCGCCGAAAACGTCGACCGGCAAGACTTCGACGTCATCGAAGAAGCCAAAGCCGTGGACGCCCTCGTCAAGGAATGCGGCAGCGGGACCGAGGCGGCCACCCGGCTCCGCAAGACCCCGGCCTGGGTCTCCCAGCGGCGGGCGCTGTTGGAGTTGGCTCCGCAACTGCAAACCGCTTTGCGCCGAGGCGAACTGGCGATCCGCGAGGCGCGGTCGCTGGCCCGCGTGCCACTCGAGCAGCAAGTGGTGCGGTGGCAGGCCGCCCAGGAGAAGAAGAACGACGACGGCGCCCACCACGGCACGTCGGACAAACGCCCGCCCGGCCCGTCACGGATCATCGCCAAGGCGTTGAGCGAGTTCACTTCTCAGCCGCAGCTCCTCGCCGACGTGCTGCGCACCCACCTGGGTCCCGACGGTGTCAAGACACTGCTCGCGGTGCTCGCCGACCAGCCCGCCCCGGTCTAAACCACGCCACCCACGCGTCACGTGACGAATCGACGGGTGGGGGAGATGCTTGAACCGAATGCCCTGTCGCACGGTCACATTGAGCGCTACAGCTGGTCGGCCAGCTCACCCAGATTTCCCGGCGTCATGAACTGCGCCAGCGCGTCGAGGTAATTGCGCGCCACCGCGCGGTATTTGTCGGCGGCGGCGCTGGTCGAGCTGTCGGCGTCGAGCAGATCCTGCTGCGCGGCGATCAGCAGTCGGTTGGCCTCGGTGAGCGAAACCAGCTGCGCGCGAAGATCATCGACGTCGGCGCTCGACGGTGGGGGAGCGGCGCCACCAGGTAACGGTGGGAGTTCGTCGGCGTAGACATACCACCGCAGACGTTCCGGTCGCGGCATGGCGCCGCCGCGGATCTCGCTGGCCGTGATGGCCCGGATGATGGTGCGCGGATCCTTACCCAGCCGCTTGGCCGCTTCGGATAACGACACGACGGGACCGCCCGGTGTGGTCTCCACACCCGGCGGCGGCTGCTTGGGCTGCGTCATCGTCGGGTCATTCCGGCCGCCAGGTCACCCCGCTCCCAGTAACACCACCATGCTGCTAATTAGCAACATCATAACGACATGGCGACCGTCATCACCGCCTAATGCCGCTATTTAAGGGCATGAATGTCGTAAACTAACACCATCACGACGACGTGGCATGCACGCCCGCCGAGGTGCCGGAGGAAGACGTGAGCAACAGCGAGCAGCGAAAGCTGACGGCCAAGGTCCTGGTGCGCTTTACCGAAGAGGACCTGCAGGCCCTGCAGGAAGAAGCCAGCCGGCAAGGCACCAGCCTGCCCGCGCTGATGCGTGATCTCAGCCTGCGCACCCTGGTGTCCCAGGCTTCGTAAACCGTTGGTCGCGGGTTCGAGCCCCGCCCGCCTCACTCGTTTTTGCAGGCCAGAGCTTGTTTGAGTGGCGCAGGAACGGCCGGGATTGCGGCTCGGAACCCCTCGGCCCCTCGACCCGTCGGCCGGTCGTGACCGGGTCGATCCGCTGCGGTACGGGACCTTCTACAAGGCGGGGGCGACGTCGTCCCACCGTGCTAAGCGATCAGCTTCCGGCCCAGCGCACCCAGCGCCGAACGTAGGCTCGTCATGGACCATAAGCCCGGACGGCGTTAGCTGGTCGTGCTCTAATTGCGTCACTATTTTCACGCGCACAGCCTAGGCTGACGACGCATGAAAAGACGCATGAAAGACGCTAGCGGGACGGCCGGCTATGCCGGCGATAGCCGGGTGGCGGTGAATGCGCGGGTGCGTGTATATCCGGAGACGGACGGCGAGGTCGGGGGGACTGTGGTCGAGGATTTCGGCGATCTGGCGGGGCACGCAGTGGATATCGGTGAGAAGCATATAGTTGGCCCCGCGCGGAGATGGGCGGTGGCGCTCGACGCGGGCGGTTTGGTTTTCGTCGACAGCGACCAGTTGGTCGCCGAGTAGTTTTAGCTGTCGCGGTTTACCCACCGTCGGGCGACCATCTTTTCCAGTTGCGGCGACGCTATCGGACAATAGGGTGCCAGCCAGCGTGCAGAACCCCGATCGCAGTTTAGTCAACGCTCCGACTGCTCGATCTCGTCAAGCTGTCTGTCGAGGTCCGTTAATTCGCTTGCCAGACGCCGCAATTGGCGTGCGACGGCTGCGCGCCGCTGCTCAAGCAGCGCGCGGCGCTCTTCGCGGCCCATGTTGTGTGCGTCGGTCTGCATGGTGGTCGCTCCCCGTGGTCTGGCTGTGAAGTTGCAGACACCCCGCAGTGTGCGGCTGGTGCGCTGACCTGGCCAGCTCGCGCCGCGCCTGACAGCACAATTGACAAGCAACCGACACCGACCCGTGACCGGGCACCCCGTCAGCGGTACCGACCGACCGGCTCAGTGCCCGCAGACGCGCGTGTCGCTCAGCTTTGATGCCGTGGTCTGCGGCTCCGGCACCACGGGTCTGCAGACCGTGGTGTCCACGGCGACACTTCACGGGCCATCGTCTCGTTGCCGTCCCACGGGGTGATGGTCTGCGAGATAAGTTCTGATGGACCCCCGCACGTTTCACAGACATGGTCCGGGTCTGGCTGAGTGTGAATCTGAAGCGGCATGGCGTCGATTGTGGGGGGATCGTCGGGCGGATCGGTCCCTGGACACGCGCGGACCGGTCTCAAACGTGGCCGCATCTTGGCCACAATGTGGATACCGGGGGCAAACCCATTCGACGTTGTGCGCGTCACGCGCGGGAAAAGTCTCTGGCTACGGAGCTTGGCTTCGCGGGGCATATTCACCTGGGCCGGGGCGATGCCATGACCGCAGCTCTCTACCGCTATTAGCACCTGGCTTCATCCAGTCGCCGGTCCGCAGCCAGTCCGAAGTAGAACTAGCGGGAACTTTTCGTAACGGTCAGAGCCATCCGTCTGACCTGCAAGTTTGGTAGCACTGTCAACGCAGCTGGGGCGCCGGGTTTCTGATCGTAGGCATCCACCCGCCACGCGCCCTCGACGAAGCTGAGCTGGTTCCAACAGGCGGTGCGCTGCCCGATGTGGGTCAGGGTCGGGTCGATCTGTTGCAGCAGCGCGCGGTTGAACGCGTCGTGGGATACCAGCACGATCGGTCCGCTGTCGTATTCGGCGACCAATTCGACGAAGGCGGCCCGCGCGCGCTCGGCCAGCGCGGCCATCGGTTCAACCCCCGGCGCGGCGTCGATGCTGCCGTAGCGCCGCTCCACCTCCTCCCGGCGTTCGCCGGTCATGGGGCCGTAGTCGCGGTCGTTAAGCCGGACATCGCTCGACACCGGCGCCCCGGCCGCCGAGCCGATCGCACGAGCGGTGACCACCGCCCGCTGCAGCGGGCTGGAGATCACCGCAACGGGGCTCCGATCAGCCAGCACCCGCGACAGCCGAGCAACCTCGGCCAGACCGACCTCGTCGAGCGGGGGATCGCTGAGCCCACGCAGCCGGTCTTCGGCGTTGAGCGCGGTGCGGCCATGGCGGGCCAGATACACAAGCGTGGTAGTCATCTCATACCGCCCACAAATTCCTCGTCTGGGAACCTACACGCCCACCACCACGCTGGTGTAGGTTCTCACGGCGGCAAGAACCACCTCGCGGCGTGGTCGGCCAGGCCCAGCGAGCGTTGACGCGGCTAGAACGGGCTGCTGTTCGACTGCCACCTGGCCTCTTCGGGGCGCGGCCCGAAGCGGCGGATGTAGTCCTCGTGGATGTGTGCGTCTCTCTTGCGTTTGATCACATCGACCAGATTCGGGTCGAGACCGTGCATGTCCAACCGGTGTCGGCGCCAAACCTTGTTCAACGCAAGCGACATGAGCACGGCCCAAATGAAGATTGGCGCCGTCATTTCGAGGTGCACGTTGAACGAAGCGGGAAGCAGCCAGAGCGGGGCGAGAACCAGAAACGGTGGTATCGCCATCCGGATCAGGTGCCGACGGACGGCTCCCTGCCCGGCCAGGTCCTCGGCAACCCACGTACGCATGGAGTCGGGCAGGCATCGTCCGTATGCGTACGCGATGTACTGCAGCGGGGTGGGGCTGGCGGTGGACACGGTGGCTCCTTCGGGTCGGGGTGGGGGTCAGGCGTCGAGCGCGCCGGCGGCCAGGGCGGCGGAGTTCAGGCGGGTCAGCACTCGGCGCAACTCGTCGAGTTCGGCCAGGTCGACGCCGAGCCGTGTCACGACGGCTGGGGGGATCTCGAGCGCGCGGTTGTGCAGCGCCGTCCCGTCGTCGGTCAGCACGACGTGGGTGGACCGCTCGTCGACGGTGCTCCGGGTGCGTGTGATGAAGCCGAGTGTCTCCAAGCGCTTGAGCATTGGCGAGAGCGTGGCCGAATCCAGTTGCAAGGACGCGGCGATCTGCTTGACCGACAGGGGTGCATCGCCGTCGCTGGCTGCCTTCTGGTGATCCCAAAGCGCCAGCATCACCAAGTACTGCGGATGGGTCAGACCCAGGGGTTCGAGTAGCGGGCGGTAGACGGCCAGCACCGCCCGGTTGGTGATCGCCAGCGCGAAACAGACCTGCTGTTCGAGAGCAAGTGGGTCGATGTCCGATGTAGTCGGTGAGGGCACAACTTAATCGTACACAACCAATTAGGGTCCTAACGTTGTATACCATGTCACACTTGCGGGCGGAGGCGCACCAGGGATAGCAATCGTATGTCCGGTCGTGCACCGACGCGCACCGTTGACTTCGGACCGTCGTCCTGAATGAGCTAGAGGTCCATGCCAATGCGCGGGCCTATAACACGAGGCAGCCGGGGCGAGACCCGCACAGCCGATGCCGCGGTCGTAGTGACTGGAAAGCCGGTGACGGCACAGACGGGATTTCGCCAGGACATCGAGGGCTTGCGCGTCAGTCCGCGCACCGCGTCCAGGACACGGCAAAGGTGACCTTTTAGCAGAATTCAGGCAGACGCAGCATCACTACCCCGGCCATCGGCAGCACGGCGGATGCGCAGGCCACTTCTTAACTATTGCTAAGACGGTTCAACCCCGTGGGTCGGTCCGCTCAGCGGACGGCGCTCTTGCCGAGAACCTGGCCCAGATCGACAATCACCGCCATGATCCCGCCCGCCAACTACACGGTTTGGCTCCGCATCGTCGTCCAGCCCACTCGGCGACCGACAGCCGACTCCGCGCATCAGTCCGATCGCCTCGGCCCGACACCCAACCCGAGCATCGCGGCCACCGGCTTGGCGCCACGCATTCCAAACTGTGGCAACTACCTGCAGGCCGCCGTTACTCCGTTCGAGTAGTGGACTACGCGTGCGAACCCATATCCATTTGCGGATGCTGATTTGCACGCATCGTCGCAAAAAGTTCTGGAAAAAGTGTCCGACGGGCGGAGGGTTGCTGCTCCTACCTGTGACAGCGACCCACCGGGGGCCGCGACCACATCTAGGGAGCACGCCATGACAAACATCCACCACCTCAACCCGGCTGGCTACCCGATGGCATCCGCCGACTACACAATGCCGCCCGGCGACCACACGATGGCCTCGGCCGATTACACGATGGCCTCGGCGTGGGCGTCGAGTCCGCTCGGTAACCCGGCAGCCGACGACGGGTATGTTTTAGACCTCTCTAAGTTCGCGCCCGACCCGATTGCCCCGGCCGCGACTCGGTGGCCGGTGCGTAAGGGTGTCGTGCTGGCCGCGGCTGTGGTCGGCGCCATCGGGGTCGGAGCCGGTGCGCTGGGTCTGGCCATCATCGACTCCAGCCACTCCAGCCAGCCGAAGCCCGCGGCCGTGGTCCCCACCACCGGTGCCCCCGCGGCGCCGCAAGCTCCCGGGGTTGTCCCCCCCGCGGCTCTCACGCCACCCGCACCCCCGGTCGTTAACGCACCCGATAACGGGCCCGCCCCGGCCGGGAACCCTGGCTCCAATGCGGGTCCCGCCGCACCGCAAGCTCCCGGGGTGGTTCCCCCCGCGGCTGCCGCGCCCAGCTCACCCCCGGCCGGCACCGCACCGGATAGCTCCCCGCCTAACAGCGGACCAGCGCCCACCGATCCTGGTTCACTTCCGGCCAGCGCTCCTGGCGGCCCCACCGTCGATGTCGGCCCCGGAGGGGTGCAGGTGAGCGTGCCAAATGGCCCCAACATCTCGATCGCCCCGCCAGTGCTGCCGCCGACGCAGGGTACTGGCCAGCCGAGCGGCGGCACCCCGAGCGGCGGCACCCCGAGCGGCGGCACCCCGAGCGGCGGCACCCCGAGCGGCGGCACCCCGAGCGGCGGCACCCCGAGCGGCGCCACCCCGAGCGGCGGCACCCCGAGCGGCGGCACCCCGAGCGGCGGCACCCCGAGCGGCGCCACCCCGAGCGGCGGCACCCCGAGCGGCGGCACCCCGAGCGGCGGCACCCCGAGCGGCGGCACCCCGAGCGGCGCCACCCCGAGCGGCGGCACCCCGAGCGGCGGCACCCCGAGCGGCGGCACCCCGAGCGGCGGCACCCCGACGATCCCGCGGTCATCGCGGCGATAGACGTTGTCCGATGGGAACTCTCGCTCGGCACTTGAGTGTTCCTCGCTACGCGGTCGACCGCGCGCCCGGCTTGGGGTCATTGGCCCCAGTTTCCAACCCGTCGTTGGTACAAAGGTAATTACTAGACGTCTGGCTGTGAGTTCGCCCTTGCGCGTTGCCACGGTCCAAACGAGATGCGCAACATGCTGACGTGAAGATGGGGACAATCGTTGCCATAGTTGCGTTTACGTCGTGGTTGGCGCTCGGCGTCGGCCATGCCAATGCAACGCCAGCCGACCTGGCTGCCGTCAACAACTATTTCGAATCGCTGCGAATCGCCGGCGTGAACACGGAGGGGCACCACGAGAGCTTGCTTAAAGCTGGCTTCACCGTCTGCGATGATCTGCGCGCCGGCTTCGGTGAGCAGGGTGAGGTCGTCACGCTCATGGGTAAGGGGTACGGACCGAATACCGCGGCCGCAATCGTCAATGGCGCAGAGATGGATCTTTGCACCGCAGAGGAGAACCTGCCTTCGGGATGAAGGGCGCTATTCAATCAATTTGCCTGAGGCCATTAGGGGCAGCGTTTGAGTGCGGTCATGTCGATGAACGCGCCCTGTCCGGTCTCGACCACACACCCAACGTCGTGAACTTCAAGTAGCTCAACAAGATCCGCGGCTGGCGGCTCTGTCAGGAGCACGGCCAGTCGTGAGCCCTTCACGAATCGCCCGTAATCGAGTACCTGGCCGAGAGCCAATCGCACGCTCATGCGGTCGGGTGAACCCTTGGCCTCATAGAGGACGTTGTCTGTAACATCTGCGAGGTCACTGTAAAGCGTTGTCGACCCATTGGGAATGATTCTGTAGCGCCGCACTTTTCGGCCATGGCGCTCAAGGTAGGCGCGAAACCGCTCGGCGAGTAGCGCCTCGGTTTGGACCACAGGGCCGCTGATGCTCTTCTCGACCTCGCTGCGCTCCGAGTTCATGGCTGCGACGGGCACTTCCTCAACCGTGACCGGTGTGACGTCGGCGACCTCAGTGGCGCCCTCGATCCGACTAATCGAGCCCTCGCCGGTCAGCACCTCTCCAACTGGGAGCAGCCGGAACACGAACACCGAACGTGGAACGCCGTCCTGGCCGGGCGCTCTCCGCACCAGATACGGGAGCTCCGGGTCGATGCGGAATTCACCCAGGTATCGGTGAATTCGTGTATCACGCCCGGGCAGTTTCCCGTGGCGCTCGGCTTGGTCACTCGAAATAGTGACGATCCGCTGGGCTCGGTGCTGGCACTTGCAGACGAGATCGCGCAGAAATCTCCTGATGCCGTCCGTGCCGCCAAGCGCCTCTACGACGAGACATGGGTCAGTGATGACGCCGCCGCTGCCCTGATACGCGAATCCGAGCTGCAAGTCGGGCTGATCGGCAAGCCCAATCAGATCGCCGCCGTGGTGGCCGGAATGTCGGGGGAGCGGCCGGTGTTCGTCGACCCTGCTTAGCGTTGAGCTGGCTATCCATGGGTGCGCTGGATGGCCGGGTCGCGTTCGTCATCGGAGGAGCGCGCGGGCAAGGGCCCTGCTGGCGCTGATGCGTGAGCTGCGCCTGCGCACCCTGCGTGCCGCAGGCCCCCTGACCCGTCGCACGACCGGCTAGACCGGCGCGCGACTGGGCGCCGTGAGCGCCGCCGTCAGCCCGTGAGGCCCTCAGCGCCGGCCAGGATGCGCCCCACCGTCTGGTGGTGGATCGCCAGCCGGCGCCCGATCGTGCCGCGGGACGTGCCGGCGGCATGCTCGGCCAGCACCGCGGCCACCACCTGCGGGTCCTTCGAGGTCACCCCGCTGCGGACCAGTTCATCGGCGGTGGCTTTCCAGGCCATCAGCATCGCCGGGTCCACCGAGTCGACAGCCCCATCGGGCACCGCGGCCAGCGCACGCTGCGCCGAGGTCACCGCCCGCGCCGCCGGGTGCCGGCGCGGGGTCTAAGGCGATCCGTGCGGTTGCTCGCCGCCGAACGCCCGGCTGGCTTGCTTCGGCGTACCCCGCCTGGCGGCACCGCCGTGATCTGCCGGTTGGCCCGCTGCGCGCGGCGGAGCCAGCGACAACAGCGCCAGCGTCGAATTCGCGATCGACACATCAATGGCGACCGGCCACAGCCACGCCCTATCCGCCGGCATCCCCAGCGCGACCGCCAGATCACGCAACGCGTCGAACGACAACACGAACGCACAACCAGCCAACGCGAAAGTCATTGCCAGCGCACACCAATAGTGCAACCCCACCCGATGCGCCCTGACCAGAAGAGCCACCGAATGCGTCGACCCCAACAGCACCGCCGGCGGCACCACCGCCGCAGCGGCCGCTAACCGCACCGTGCCCATCGGCGCGGTCAGCACCGCGTGCGCCACATTGCCGGCAACCGACACCCCCGTCGCGACAAGCAGCCACACCCAGAAGAACCGCACCGCACCGCGTGTGGGGGCGTCAAACGCCGTCGCGTCGGCCATCATCGATCCCCTTCCCGACAAACGTGGCCGCAGCGGGTGCATCGATGCGCAGACCAGTACTTTTCAGCGTATTGCCCAGCCCCGCATGATCTGTGCACAAAATCTCAGCCCCGGATCGCCTACACACGCGCACCCCAGGGTGAGCGCTGAGCCCTCCGGCCGGTCGTGGGACGCGGGCGTCAACACCCGTGCGCCCCGGGTCACCGGTTAGTTGCGTGGGTCAGTTGGTGGTCCGACTACGCTCGCGAGGACCGCCAACGCTTGCGCGCCCGGGCCGCGAAACCAGCTGCGTCGTCTCGGGGCCACCGCAAACCGGTTCGGAACCATGCTTTTCGATGATCAGCAGTTCGGCCGGCGCGCCGGCCCGGCGACAACCGGGCCCGTTGCCCTTTATTGCGGCCGAAGAACCGAGAAGTTGCGGGCACACATAGCGCGTCAAAGACACCGGTGTCGGTACTTGACGATCGATGTCACTGCCGAAACTTTAGGCAGGGAGTCGACGTTCTCAACGCGATCGCCGCGAAATCCCCACTAAGCATACGCAGTTGGAATCCGGATCGGCGCCGCCCGACAAAACCGACCCGGGCAAACGCACTAATCCGGCAGGCCGTACACGTCCGACGTCTTCACGCGACCGATCGTCATACCCTCGGTGATCGCACCGGCCAGGTTGACGTCGGTGAGCTCAGCGTCGGTGAAATCGGCGCCGGCCAAATTGGCGCCACGCAGATCAACCTGCATCAACCGCGCCCGATACAGCGACGCCCCAGCCAAATTCGCTCCGCGCAGATCCAGCAAGGCGCCGCGCTTGCTGGACGCCAGCAAGGCGTCGTCCAACTTCGCCGCCGACAGATTGACGCCCCGCCAATCCAGGGAGTAGATCGTCGCGGCACCGAGTTCGGCACCGGTCAAGTTGGCGCCGCCCATCGTGGTGTCGGTCAAGTTGGCGCTAAACAGCCGCGCGGCGGTGAAATCCGCGCCGCGAAGATCAGCTGACTCAAAATCACACCCGCGCAGATAGGCAGCGACGAACCTGGCGCCCAACGCCGTGACACCCACGAACCGGGTCCCCGACCCGGTTTCCACATCGGTGAGGTTCGCGCCCGACAAATCGGCGCCGAACAGGTTGCAGTCCTGCAGGTTTGCCCCCACCAGCTCGGCGCCGGTCAGATGCGCCCCGGTCAGTAGCACCCCCCGCAGGTTCGCACCGGGCAGCCGCACACCATAGACCCGCGTCTCGGCCAACACACTGACCGCCGTTTCGGCCAGCCGCTGATGGACCCGCTCGGTGACCGCGGAGGTGTACAGCGTGGGATCGGACAGGATCGCGCACATCAGCGACAACGCCTCCGGGCCGTGCGCACGATAGGCCGGGTTGGTCAGCAGCGTGACCAGCTGGTCGGCGGCCTCGCCCGCGGTGTATTGCCCGGTGGCACCACCCAACGCCGCGGCAACGGCAGCGACCTCGGGTGAGGTGATCAGCATCCAACGACCTCCAGGTTTCGCCGCCCGGCCGACGTGGGCAGCGTCAAGATCAATGCTACGTTCCCGCCGAAAACCATTCGCGGCCAGCAAGACGCCGAATCGTGGTGACGGGGACGGCAGGCGCCAAAATTGCGGACGGCGCGGCAACGCCGCTGTTTCATACTGGTTGGGTGTCAATCGATGCGGTGGTGCGGCAGGTGGGGGAGCTGCTGACCCGGGCGCACACGTTATTCGGTGACCCGCCCACCTCGGGTGGGCCGGCGGCCGCGGGAGCCGGCGCGCACCTAGCCGGTGCGGGCCAGCACGTGCACACCGGCCGCCGGCAGATGGCCGACGCGTCCGGGCGGCTGGCCGGCGGCCACGGGTTGTTCGCCGGGGCCGCGGGCGCGGGGTTGTCCGCCCTGGCCGGCAGCGACGAGCAGCTCGGCGAGCGTCTCGACCAGGCCGCCGGCACCGATCGACGCGGCCGGGCCGCCTCGGCCGCGATCCGCGACGCCGCGGCCGCCGACCTGGCCGCCCTGGCCCCGCTGTGCGACACGCCCGGGGGACAACACGCGCTGCTGAGCGCGCTGCGCGCCCGGGTCGCCCAGCAGCAGGGCATCGTCGCCGACACCCAGGCCCGCGCTGCCGCCGCCGCGGCGGGGCTGCGCGCACTGAACTATCAGCCCACCCCGCCGATCACCGGCCCCGACGACCCGACAACCGGCGCGTCCCGGCAACGCCGATGAGCTGCTCGGTGTGTGGCCGCGATCCAGTCGAGGCCCGCGGCCTGTGCCACGCCCACTACTTGCGGTGGCGCAACGGCGCTGCCTATCCCGCCCCGCTGACCCGCACGCCGAAGAACAAATACCAGCACTGCACCGTCGACGGTTGCCGCGACGCGCACTACGCCAAAGGGCTGTGCAGCCGCCACTACAAACGCCGGTGGGCCGGTATCCCGCTGGGCGGCGCGACCATTGCGGGCGAGGCGCACCCCAACGCCAAGTTGACCGCCGACACCGTCCGCCGCATCCGCACGCTGCATAGCCAGGGTGTGCGCTACGCCCGGTTGGCCGAGATGTTCAGCGTCTCGCACGACGCGGTGCGCGACGTGGTGCGCCGCCGAACATGGCGACACGTGTGACGACCGGCCCGACACGACGCTGACCCATAACCGGCGACCACGCCGCCCAGGGTGCGGTCGGGTGCCGCCGGTCTGATCGAAAAGTAGGCCACCACAAGGCTTGTCGGTCCGGGTCAACCCGATGGCAGGCTCAGGTGGGTGCGGCGCTCGCCGAGGGGGGCGTCTCGACGGAGATCGCCGCGTGATCGGCCCGGTGGCCGGCGATCATGAAGCAGACAGCCAGCGCGATCGCGCCGATGACCGGAACGATGAAGATCCACAACGCATTGAGGCGGCGGATAAACGCCACCGCGACGATCACGAACACCGCGACAGTGATGGCGGTGGCAGCGACCGCGACGAAATGAAATCCGACCCGTTGTGCGACGTACCATCCGTGCAAAGAAGCCAGCGTGTGCTGCGAGCGAAACCCCAGAGTTGTGTTCGGCGCGATGCCGTGGCTGTTGGCCCGCGCATTAAAAAACCACGCACCGGCGCAACCGACAATGAGCAGCAACCCATTCAACGCCGTGTAGATGCCCAGAACAATCCTGCCGTACCGGGCGTTGGCCGTCTCGCCGGTGTAAATCATGCGCTGTCCCTCACCTCAGCTGCCCTCTGGCGCTGATGAACTCATTCTGCGCTGCCGTATGCTCTCGGCGGTTGGATTGGTGCACCTGGTCGACGACCGCCACGGTGGGTGTGGCGATGAGCGCGGCAACTGCCACCATCACCAGGGAAAAGCTGAACAGACCCATGCTTAAAAAGATCAGTGCGTGCAGGGCCAGGGCCAGCCAGAACGCGGCCAGCCGCCACCGCGTGCCCAGCAGCGTGAACAGCGCGATGACCAGTTCGATCACGATGGCACCCCAGGTGATGGTCAGCGTGGTCAGGGCCTGGTCTGACACCCACATCCAGATCGGGGTCAACGGGCCCGCCGATCCGAACATCTTGTCGCGCACGAAGTAGTAAAACGCCGAGCCGTTCTGCCAGTCGGCGACACCCATCTTGGCGATCGCGCTGTCGGCGTACAGATAGGCGATCTGCAGTCGCAGCGCCCAGAAGCTCAGGTAGGCGATCATCCGCCCATTTCGCCCCATCCGTCGGCCCGGCGGGGTCCACTGCCAGGGCCGCGGGTCGGCAAGACACATCGGGGTGATCAGAAAGAGCACCAGCAACGCGATCGAATCGCCGCCGTCCGGCAGTGTGGTCGAGGTCGTCACCGAGTACACGATCCACACGTGCACGATGGCCAGATACCGTGGCCGGTACCCCGACGCCACCAGCACCAGCGCGACCACAGCCACCCAGTGTCGGGTGTCGACGAACTCGTGCGGGTCACCCAGGCAATACAGGGACACCGCCGGTGCGGTGCTGCAATACGGTCCGCTCGTCGCGCCCACCTGGGTGAACAACGCCGCAGGTCGAGTGAACAGCAACTCCGATGCAGTCGCCAGGGCCAACGTGGTGCGCCCGGCGGCGAACCACCGGCTGCGGTAATCGAATCGAAGAGCGCAAGCCACGATGGCGCGCACGGCGGCGTTGATGATGTGGTCCTAGTGTCGGTGGATGCAGTCGATGCTGGCTGCGGCGATACGTTCGATGCTGTATCGAGTCTCGGTGAGCCGACGGTAGGCCCACTTGGTGGTGCTTTCGACGCTCAGCGCGACCTGCCCGCACACGGTGGGAACCTGGCTGTTGTTGCGCAGCAACGCCTTTGGATGACGCGACAGCGCATCAACGCAAGCCGGCCGGTCCAGTTCGGTGCAGTCGATCCACCCGGTGGGCGGGATCTGGTGCAACAGGATCGCCAGCTCGGGTCCTTGAGCGCGCTGGGTGCGCGACAGGCCCCACAGGTTGGCCGGCTTGGCTTGCGGCGTCACCTGCAGACTGGCCCCCACAGAGCCATCGGGCTCCAACCGGTAGGCGTCAATCAGGTTGGTCTCTGGCGAGCGGGTGAAAAAAGCAAAATCCTGCCCCGCGACCTTGTTGAGTTCGGCGCGCAGCGCCGGCAGTTGGGCGCCCGCCCACACGACGTTCGACGGCAGGCTGGCCGCCAAGCTCGAAAGTCCCACAGCGGCAAGCAAGGTGGCGTACACCACGCCCACGATCACGGTTTGATTCATGCTCCTGCGGCGAAAAGGTCGGCGAAGGCCGCGGCGCACCATGCGCGGTCTCATGACCGCAGCGCTTGCACGATCTTCGCGATCTCGGTCTGACGATCCAGATCGGAGGGTGCGCGTTCGAATTCATACCAGATAAACGCCGGCACCAGCACTATCCCGACGAACACCAGCGCGACGAACACGGTGAGAGCGCCAAGAACGAGCGCCCCAAGTTGAACCAGCGTCCACACGCCGCCCACCGTGTCATAGCTTTCGATCATGTAGTCGACATGGAGCCAACCGTTGACCTCCACCGGTCCCGAGCTGGGGGGCACCGATTTCGGTGGTGGTGGCGGCGGCGGGCAGGGGTCGTCGTGTTTGTAGGGTGCGGTCAGCCATCGATGCGCCGCGGCCTCGAATCGTCGCAAGGCACGGTCAAGTCGTTGGGGGTCAGCAGCATTGAACGCCGAGGTCAAGGCAGGCCCTGCCGACGCATCGATGCGGCTGATGCAACTGGTCATCGACTGCACAGCGGCGCGTGCCTTCACCGCCGACAGCTGTGGTGCGGTCCGAACGGCCGGCCTCGCCAGGGCGGGGTGGTCGGCCACCACCGGCCCGGTGGACAGCAACAGGTACTCCAGAACCTCGGTGGTGGTGTAGGGGGCGCGCACCACATGCCTGCTCGACGGTGCCCGCCCCTGCGTGGCATAGAACACTGCAGCAGCGGCGACCGCGGCGGCGGTCAGGCACGCCAGGAGTCGGACCCTCATTAAGCCGGCTGGCCCTTACCGTCATCGGCCGCTTTCGCGGCTTTACTCGCCACCAACGCGCTGTAGATGAGCAGGGCCAGCAGAACAGCCAGGCTGCCGAACCCGATGAACACGACGACCTTGGTCGTGGACGCATACAGCGCGGCCGCGAACAACGCGACACAGATCACGACGGTGACGATCACAAACAACGGCGCCATCCGCAGCGCGGCGGCGTGGCCGGCCTTCCACGCCTGGTCACTGCGCATCGTCGACGGAGTGCGGATGCCGACCCACTGATTACGCGCAAGCCGGCCATTAGCGGCCCGCGACGCAAGGACTATCAGCACGACGGTGATCAGGATCGGGAGAAAAGCCCAGTACCCTGCCAGCAACAACGCTTGGCTACGTTCAGATCCCACGTGTTCTCCCTTTGCAGTTCTTATCACCGGCGAGCGTGCAGACAGTGAAATGTCGGACAGCGTGCGCGATTCCGCCCGCGCGGCCCTGGTGGGTGTCCTTGGCCGGGATTTACTACCCCTGAGCACTGCACGTTCGAAACCCCTGATGAGGACTGATCCCGCATGACCGCTGAACCCCACCAGGATCTCGACGACTGACGCCGGCTAATGAAACGCCCATGCCTCGGTGTCGACGGGGAACGGTGCCCAACTCGCGCGTTGACCACCGCTCGCCACGGTCGTTGCCCCGACTGCGCATGCCGGCACTGGCGTAGCCGTGGCAGCACCACGCAGCGCGGCTACGGCGCCGACCACCGGGCGCTGCGCGAACACTACCGGCCACTCGTCGAAGCCGGCGCCGTCACCTGCTGGAGATGCGGTGAGCTGATCGCTTCGGGTGACGCTTGGGACTTGGGGCACGACGACCGCGATCGCAGCGTGTACGCGGGCCCGAGCACCGTGCTTGCAACCGTGCCACCAACTAGTCAGACGCGGACCGGTGCCCCGGGTTTTGTGAGGCCGGTCGTCGTTTTGCTGATTTGCGGCGGGTTTCGGCCGCGCGCAGCGCAGCGTTGTCATCTTCTAGGACGACGTTGCGGTCGTCGAGGGCGTCGTTGCGGTCCTCCAGCTCAAGGATGCGCGCGATGCCGGTGAGGTTGACCCCCGCGGCGGCAAGCTGGCTGATGCGCTGTAGGCGCGCCAGGTCGTCGGCGCTGTAGCGGCGGGTACCACCCTCGCTGCGTGCCGGGGTCAACAAGCCTTCACGTTCATACAGACGAAGCGATTGTTCCTTGATGCCGGACAGTTCGGCAGCCACCGAGATGCCATACACGCCACGATTGGAAGTCGGCGGGCTCCCCGGCTTGTGGTCGTCATCGGTCATCGCTGCGATTGGCCTTTCTTGCTTCAGAGCTTGTCAGCCGAAGCACGGGAAAAAAATATGGCAAGTCAAGAAAAACATATGATCGACCCCTTGCACAAGAGTAGCAGCAGTGCTATACAACAAATCTGTTCACTACGATACAGATTATCGTCGCTTCGCGCGAGGATTATCCGGTATGTGAGGCCCAGATTGTCCCTGCTGTTTGGTAGGGGCAATCGCCAGGAGGTGAGTCAGATGATTCCACCGTTCACGCCCCCACCGACAACTGCGGACCCGTCCCGAGCCGAAGGGCAGACGCCTTGACCGCTGCGTTCGAGGAGGCGGGGTCGCGCCGGAAACGCGCGTCGGAGCGTTTCGCTTCTACTTCGACGATCAACGTTGGGAATGGTCCGAGCAGGTACAGCGCATGCACGGCTATCAGCCCGGCGCGGTCACACCCACCACTGAGCTGATGCTCTCGCACAAGCACCCCGAGGACCGCGATCAGATCGCGCACACCATCGACACCATCCGCCGGACCGGCCAGCCTCTGAGCAGTCGGCACCGCATCATCGACACCAGCGGCAAGGTGCGGTCTGTCATCGTGGTCGGCGACGAGCTGCATGACGAGCAGGGCCGCGTTGTCGGCACTCAGGGTTTCTACATCGACACCACCCCGAATGAACGGGAGCAACAGGACCAGATGACCGCCCAGCTCGCAGTCGATCGCAGAGAACCGAGCGGTGATCGAGCAGGCCAAAGGGGTGTTGATGGCGGTCTACGGCATCGACCGCGAACCGCGCATTCGAGATCCTGGTGTGGCGCTCACAAGAGACCAACGTCAAAGTTCGTGAGCTGGCCTCACGATTTATGGCCGCTCTCAGCGCGTCGGCACTTGTCGCCCGAAAGCCGTAGCCAAGTCGACCACACATTGCTCACGCTCAGCTAGCGTCGTGTACTTCACTTTGAAGTGTTCTTAAGCCAATCGCTGCCATCGATCCATATACACACCCACCATGGTTACGCAACAAAGTTTTCACCGCTCTTGCCCGCGCCGTGGCCCGCTGACATACGGTGCATGAGGTATCGCTTGCTTGCACTGTGCCGCAACACTTTTCAATGCGCACTCGAAGGAGGCGAAACCGTATGCGCTGCACGACAATACATCTGAACCTCGACCTACCTTCGCGGCATGATGTGTCGGGGTGGTAACCGTATCAAGATCAATACTAGGACCCCCCGCACAGCTAACACTGATATAATCATCGCAGCATCCTGAACACGTCTATAACACCCCCGCCCCGTGCGAGTCTGGTTGCTGCGCCGACGCGACCAACCCGATGTTTGTTTATTATCGGCCGCTGGGAACGCCCTGCCCGCCCGGGCGGGTTCCCGCCTTCGACTATCCGGTACCGCACACTTCGGCCGCCGCAGCCTCGTCGGCGACGGTCCCGCCGACGTCGACCGCGCCGGACCGGCCAGCCCCACACCGGAGCCGGTGATGGCCAAGCCGCGCCGCGGTGCACCGGCAGAACCGATCCTGGACATCGATGAGATTCAGGGCAACATCATCCCCGGGTTTTCCAAACCGCACCAAGCAGTGCTGGCCTTAACGCTCGGCGATGTCCGCGGCGCCAAGGACTGGATCCGCGCCCTGCTGCCGAACATCACGACCTTGTCGCAATGCATGGATTCACGAATCAAGGTCCGCGAGCATCGCGGTCTCGGTGAAAACCGGCTCGCCACGCTGGCCGTCGCCGCGCCCGTCGATGACGCGTGGCTCAACGTGGCGATCAGTCGTCCAGGCATGACCAAACTGCTTGCCGGCGGGGCCTATTCGGCCGATGTGGCGGCGTTCACCGACCCAGGTTTCCAGGCCGGGCTGGCTTCCCGATCGGCGCTGCTGGCGACCCGACTGATCCGTCGGCGGAGGGCAATCCTGCGCGCTGGCTGTTCGGAGGGCCGGGCCGGGAAGCAGATGTCCTGCTGATTTGCGGCGCCGACCACGACCAGAGCGGCAGCGCTCTGCTCGACGACGTCCGCGACCAGGCGCTCGCTTGCGGCGCGAGTGTGCTCTACGAGGAGACGGGCCATAAGCTGGACCGTATTGGCAAGGAGCACTTCGGCTTTCAGGACGGGATATCCCAGCCGGGGGTGCGGGGCCGGCTGTCGCCCGATCCGGACAGCTTCCTCACCCCGCGGGTCATCGACCCGTCGCACACCCCGCAGGCCTGGCTGTATGGCCTTCCCGGCCAAGACCTCGTGTGGCCCGGGGAATTCATCCTCGGCTATCCCGGATCGGCAGCGGATCCGCTGATCCCGGGTGCCGTCAAGCTGCCCGGACCGCAGTGGAGCCGCAACGGCTCCTATCTGGCCTTCCGGCGGCTGCGTCAGGATGTGGCCGCGTTCTGGAGCTTCGTGACAAGCTTCGCCCGAGGGTCTGTCCAAGCGTCCCGGGTTCACCGGGGTCAACGCGCAATGGTTGGCGTCGCAGTTGGTGGGCCGCTGGCCAAGCGGGGCCCCGCTGGCACGCCTGCCTGACCGCGACGACGAGGCGCTCGGCGTTGACCGGTTGGCCAACAACGATTTCGGTTTTGCCGCCGATGCCACGTCGGCGCCGCTCGCGGGTGTAACGGGGCGGGGGAATTGGCCGGAGGCCAAAACCGACCCGGTCGGACTGACCTGCCCGTTGGCATCCCACATCCGCAAGGTCAATGCCCGTGAGACGGCCAACGATATGGGCGGGCGTCATGCATCGTTTGACCGGCGAATCCTGCGTCGCGGCTTGACGTTTGGCCCCGCGCTGGAAGATCCCGCCGGCGCTGACCCCGTCGACGGCAATCGGGGCCTGCTGTTTTTCTGCTATCAAACGTCGATACAGGACCAGTTCGAGTTTTTGTGCTCGGCCTGGGCCAACGACGAAAAGCGGCCGCGCAGCCCCAGCGGGTTCGACATGATCATCGGCCAAAACGGCCGTCCCGGCGCGGGCCGGGCCCGCTCCTGCACGCTGCTGGGCCACGACGCCCACCCGGCCACCGTCGTCACCATGACCGACTTCGTGATCGCCACCGCGGGTGGCTACTTCTTCTCACCCTCGATGAGCGCGCTCGAAGGGGGTGCTCGGGGGATGAGCGCTCACCCGATCATCGACACTGCGGGCGTCCACGGCTTTGTCCTGTTCGGCGCAGGCCACCGGCCCCGTTTTGGACCAACAGGCGCGCCCCGTGCGACGACCCGACCGCCTTGGTGAAATTTACGAACGGCACGGAGCGAATCTTCAACGCCGACGGCCACATTGAGGTTATGAAAGTAGCTGCTGGTGGGAACTGATTCGAATCCGCGTCCGCCGGCCGTCGCTTCGTTGGCTGGGCGGGGATCGGGGTGAATCCTGCCCTAGGGCGTGGCGGGCGCGGGCGCGTCGCCGAGCCAGAATTTCAGCTCGGTGGCGTCGGCCTGCAAATGGCCGTCCTGCCAGGTGTCGTTGTCCTCCAGGCCATGCCAGGCGGTCGGATCGGCCGCGTGCGCGTTGACGTACTGGCGCCAGCGATACTCCTGGAAGATGGCGATGATGTTCAGCGCATAGGCCTGCGCCAGCGCGTTGTTGCCCTCGATGATGATCAGGTTGTCGTCGTTCGCGCGGCTGGCCTTCATGCCCATGTTGTGCGAGCCGGTCATCACCACCGGGTGGTCCCCGAACGGGTCGGCGACTACCACCTTGCTGTGGATCATCACGCTGGACGCGCCTTTCAGCTCGGCCTCCCAGTCGTGGTACTTGTTCTTGACGTTCGACGGGACCAACACGTCCTTGCTGAGCCGTATCGGCGGCGCCGCGCCGGCGAACAGGGCCACCGGATGGGTGGGTGTGCTAGGGTCCATCGGCGCCGCCGGCGCGCCGCCCGGCGGCGGAGCGTCCGTCAGGCCCTTGATCTCCTGATTGACCACGCCACGGATGTAGAGGCTGGCGTCGAGGTAGGGATTGGGCGCCGGCGCATGGCGGTTGAGCACCGACTGCAGCAGCGTCCAGTCGCTCGGATCCTGCTCGAAGACGCCGGGGTTGAAGAACAGGAACAGCAGGCCCTGCTTGGCGCCGTTGATGATGGCGCGCGCCTGTGTCATGTCCTCGCCCGCATCGGTGGCGGCGAACCAGACCGACACCTGGTCGGCGCCGCCGTCATCGCGCGTCACCTGGAAATTGCGAGCGACCGAATTGGCCTTCACCAGCGGCGCAGGGTAGGTGTTGCCCGCCGCGTGCAGGCGCTTCCAGGCGTCGAGATAGGCGCTGGCCACCGCCGCATCGTTGATCAGGACGCCGTTGTTGGCCTGGGTGCAGAGGCCGGTCTCGGTGGTGTTGGTGCTGCCGGTCCAGACCGACTGCGGCGCATCGTTCGCATCGCAGAACACGATGAACTTGTTGTGGGCGAAATGGCCGCTGGAGACCATGCGGTCGAAGACCTGCACCTGGCTGTTGGCCTTCAGGTCGGCGCGAACGTCATGGTTCTCGTCGTTGGTCGGCGGCTTGAACGCGCCGTTGCCGAGCAACAGGGAGAGACGCGCGCCCAGCGCCTTGAACTGGGTCAGCACCTCGGGGTCATTCAGTTCGTAGAGCGCGGCATAGACGTGCCCGGTCCCGGCCGCCGCGTCGCTGAGCAGCTTGATCAGCTGTGTGCGCAGCAGGCCGCCCAGCGCCTTGCGAAGATTGTTGCTCGGGTCCTGGATCGCAGCCATCAGCTTGGCCCGGGGCGAACCTTTGGTGGCCTGAGCGGCGGCTTCGGCGGCTAGGTCCCGCGCCACCCATTGCGCGGCGATGATCCCGCGATTGAAGTAGGCCGAGATATTGCGCCCATCCTGGCCGGTGATCTGCCGCTCTTCGCTCCAGGGCGTCGCCGCGGCCTCGTTCACCGCCAGATCGGCCGCGTCCGCTCCGCAGACCGGGGCGACGCGGTAGACGACGACGTCGCCGGTCGTGACGTGATAGTCCCACCAGAGATACCGCTGAATCGGCCAACGCCACTCGAACCCAGCCGGGGGCGGCGGCGCGTTCTCGGTGAAGCCGATGTGGTTGGCGAGCCAGCTCGTGGTCTCGACGCCGCCGTGCGTCAGCTTGCGCTGAATGGCGAACCCGCGACAGCCCGCGATCTTCTGGCCATCGTCCGGGAACCACATCAAGCCGGCATGATCGCCGTTGTCCACCACGCGCAGCTTCAGCATGTCTTTCCCCTATTTGTCAGCAGGGTTGTACCATGCTTTGCCGTGGGCGGACTCACAAACCGGCGTTATCGGCGCGCCGCCCGTTGGTGGCACGACGACCCAGCCGTGATCGGTGTGCACCAGGTCGCCGACAATCGGGGCGCCACCCAAGCCGGATGACGGACCGACTTCTATTCCGAGGAGCATCGGTGTCTCGTCGGGCGGCTAGATTCCGGACGGTTGGTGATGTTGTAAAAACGGCGGCGGAGTACTGACCAAAGGTCCGCATATTCAAATGCGCCCCGCGGGGCAGCGTTCGGTACTTAAATCAGCGCGAGGTTTCTTTACTGTCGGGGCGGATCATTTACGAGGTTTGTGGTCGCACTGTGATTTGATCCGATTCCGAAAAAGAAGCCGATGAGGGCAGTAATTATTATTCCTAGTAGACCGATCCGCGCCTTCTTACCGGAATCTCGAGAGCTTGCCTGTTCAGCATTGTCGGTGGTGCCACGCTTTCGGAGACGCGGCAGGAAGCGGCGTCGCCTCGGTTGTTGTGGAGTGGCGGAGGCTTCATTCGATTGGTCATCAGCTTGGTTGCCGCAATCAGGCGGCTCTGTGTTACCGGCATCGGCGACAGGCGCGGCGCCATTCCCCGCGGCTGCGGTGCCACTGGTCGGCCGCGGATTCCACTGAGCCTGACTCCGGCAGCATGAGCTCAGCCGTGCACAACGCGGCTTCGACCCAGGCCTGCCGGTCGCAGGCCTGGCCGCACGTGTGTACCGGTGTGTCTTCGAGGGGGCAGCGCACGCGTTTGGCCCGGACCCATGCGGGACTCGGAAGCCGCCGGCCCATGCGTGGTGGCCGCCGCCATCAGGATCGTGTCCCTGGCCGTCGGTCATCGACCGCGTACGATCGGTAGCGGACATCGGTCGCATCGGCAGCGGGTCGAGGCGGCGGGAAAGTGACAGACATGCACGACCAAGACGATCCAGACGAGGCCCGTGAGGAGCGCGTCTTCGAAAAGTCGCTGCGCGAACACGGGCAACTGGCCGAAGGCGACGTTGAGGAGCTGCCGCCCGGTGCGACCCACCAGGTTGAGAAAGACGACGAGGGTCGCGACGTCATCACCCGCAAGAGGTTCTCGGCCATTTAGCGGCCCCTCGTCACCTCCCCGCGCACGCGAAGCGAATCCGCTGCAGCTCCTTTTTGTTGCCCCGCGTTTGGATCGCATGCGTGGGTCCGCCGGCTCGAGCCCGCGTCGCCGCGACGCCTCGACGCCTAGGCTGCGCGTCGAAAGCGATTTGGTCGTGGCTGACCAGACTCTGCACAAAGTCCAGCACCTCACTGGTGGGCACGCCGGGTTGCGGCGCAAACAACAACGCCGCCGACCCACCAGACTCACCGACCAGCGCCACCGAACTCACCGGCGCGACCACACCGCGCAGTCGTTTGTCGACCGTGTCCAGCGCGACCTCGTGGCTGATCGCCACGTTTGCCACTGACGTGTCGCCGAGCTGCGTGAGGTTGACACCGGCTATTGACTGCGCCGGAGCGCCCACACGCTGGCGCAGATCACGCAGCGTTGCCGGCGCTAAACTCACCACGCCGCGTTGCTGATCCACCACCGGAGGGGCGCCGGCCAGCGCAGTCTCGGGTGCCAGCACCGATTGTGCACCCAGCGCCAGCCCGTGCCGGCTAAACGCCTCCTCGATGAGATCGCGGTTGGCGCCGCTGTTGAGCGCCTGATCAGCAAGCACCATCGTTTGACCGAATGACTGGAAGAACCGCGGTGCCTGGGCCGCGTTCTTGGCCGCTTCGTGGAAGAGCTGCCCGCCGCGCGGGTGGTCGACCATAGCTGGTCCTGGGTGGACGATCCTGACTTGGCGAACATCAACCGAAGCAAGTCATACAAGCAGCCGGTGATGATCCTGGCGATGCTGTGCACCTCGGCGATCATGACATCGGGTCCACCCCGAGCTCGGCATCGTTTCGGGCAGCTGCCACTGGAAGGTGTTCGACGCGTGACGCGGCGCGGCCGCGGGATGCCCGGGGCCCGCGACCCGCCGGACGGTGTCGCTGAGATCCTCAGCGATTGCTTCGACGAAGTTCGCTTGTCCGAGATCGGATGTGAGGCTGAGCAGCTTTTCGCGTGTTTGCGGTCGGACAGGGCGGTGGTGAGCGCTGAGACGTCGCCGAAGGCCTGGTGGAAGTCACCGACTTCCAGGAAGTTCTGACGTTCCACAGGTCCGGGCGTATCGCGTCGAGGATGGCGAGACCCACTTCGTGAGACACCGCATCCGTGCTGGCGCCGGAGAACTCGGTGCCCATCCCGGAATTGGTGGAAGAACGACAATTGTCGCGGTTGTAGTAGGCGTTCATCTGCTCGCCTGCGTAGGCAGTACCGACAGCGAGTTTGGGTTCGCTGATTGCTGGGCCCAGGAGGTGATCGGGCTCATCGACGCACCGCTTCCCAGGCCTGCACCGCCAGGATGCGCTGCCTGCCTGGCCTGGCACTGCACGAAGCGGCATCGTCGGGCGGGTAGACGGCTCCGTCGCGGCGCTGCCCAGGGTGATGCCGGCCCGGCCGGCCGGCCAGTCACGCAGCGGGGCGACCTCTGGCGCCCCGCATCGGGCAGCTCGTCGACGACCAACGGGTCGTTGGGAATGAAATTGATCAGCGGACCGGCTTGGGCGCTGCGTTTGTGGTCCTGAGTTTTCTTCGGTTGCGGGCCGGCGGTGACTGTCATTTCTTCCTCCACATCGGTGAATAGGTTGGGCCTGTTCTCGCGCGTCGCCGATGGCCGCGACGCAACGGGTCGCTGCGGCCTCGCGTCGTCCACACGCTGGCCGGGCGTGGCTGGCCGGTCACCACGACAGGATCGGCCGCGCGTGCGAGCGCAGGGGGTCGGCAATCAGGTCGTCACGTCCAGACACGTCTGACACGTGGTGCGGTGCTGGATGTTTCGGCGCGGCCACGCACCGCCTGCATGCCGAAAGCCACCCGCCCGCCGCCGCCGTCTGCCCCCATTGCCCGCTCACTCGTCGTCCCCCATCGCGGTAGTAGGTGGGTCTACTGAAACGCCGTCGGTATTGCGATGGACTGAGGTGCGCAGTTGCCTTGGCCTGCCACCAGAGCCTTACCGGTGGCTGACGCCCGCGCAGTGGGCTGGCCGCCGACGCGCTGGAAGCATGCATCGCAGACATGTTGTGCACCACAGCGTACTGCCGCATCTGCCCTCCGATATGGCCCTGGCGGGTGAGGAGGGCGAACTCCACGCCCGCGCGAGTAGTGCACTACGTGTTCTTGCGCGGTCTGCCAGTCGAGCGCTGAGGGTGCCGCAGGACGGAGTTGGTCCGGCGGATGCGGCCACACCATCGCGATTGGGGAATCGGAAGGCTGATGTTCCCTCCAGGCTCGTTGCTCAACCCGTCAGATCTGAGCAGTCAAGTTACGCTCGCCGCCGATAATCAGTTGGGAATTAACGCAGAATTGCCGCACCGGCGGGTCATCGTTTGACCCGGCGTCATCGCGACCGCCGTCGGATTAAGGGTCGCCAGCGTCACATAGGCCCTCAGAGACCGTGCGGCCCAAGCTTCTCCTACTGCGGCGCGCGACCCGGCACCAAGCCGCGCTCATGCAGCGGGCAACGGTGGCCAACACCGCGCTTGACGGGCCCGCGATCGGATCGGTCCCGAGCCGGCACAGAATGCGGCGGCGGCCAGACCCCCGCGAGCGCTTTCATCAGTTCCGCCACGTTGGGCACACCGATCCCGGTCACCCGGTCGTATCCGGCTCCGGCCGTGTAGGCGCCGTTGCTGCCGGCGGTGATATCGCGCAAGCAGGCGGTGCCCAGCAACGGATAGATCAGGGGGCTCAGGAACGACAGGAACGGTTTGTTCGCCGTCGCGCGGGCTTCGTTGATCAGCGCGCAAAATCCGGCCCACACCGGCGCACTCAAGCTGGTACCGGCAACCGGACCTGGGAACGAATGCGCGCAGTTGAGTATCACCAGCACCCCCGTGTTCCCGTCGCCCACCAGGCTCACGTCGGGCACCAGCCGCACGGTTCCGGCCGGCACGCCGGTCTGCCACGCCGGCCGGGTGAAGAAGATGTTGCTGCCGCCGCTGCCGGCCCATGCCGTCTCGCTGGCGACCGCGCCGTCCGGCGCAGGTTCAACGTGCTGCTCGACGGCGATCACATAGGGGTCAGACGATTCGTACTCGACCTGGGTGGGCCCGGTGGCGCTGTGCCCGGTGATATCGGGGTTGGAGCCGGCGTCGCCGGACGACACGAACACGTTGACACCGGCGGCGGCCAGCTTCAGGAACTTCACGTGCTGTGTTCTGACGTAGCCGTCCGGCAAGCGGTCCGGTCCGACCTGGTAAGTCTCGCCGAGCCCCATGCTCATCGAAAGCTGACGCATCCCCGGGCGCGAGGACAGATCGGCGAGAATGGCAGAAGGCCGCGGTCGATATCGGCGAAGCCCAGCGAGCCCGTCGCGTAGACGCGCACCGTGGCCTCGGCGATACCGCTGGACCACTGCGCATCCATCGACTCCTCACCGGTGGGGAGCGGCAGAAAAATATCGTTGACGTCGACCAGTTCGATGCGGGACGGCGAGATCGGTAGTTCGTTTGCGGCCCAGAATTTTTCGACGTCGTCAGGGCGAGGAACGTGTCGATCAGGATCGCAATTGTCTGCCCCTTGCCGGTCACCGCGATCCGTTGGCGCCGAGGCCTTGAGGATCTCCGACACCAGGTACGGCGGTTTGTTCGCGATGTTGAGTGCCGGTGCGACCGCCGCCGTCGCGGTGCCCC
>CAVOOV010000005.1:0-60021 GCA_963697655.1 uncultured Solirubrobacterales bacterium
TCCGCGGCGCGGTGCCCAACACCGGAGCGAGCACGGTCTGCCGTCTCGGCGAGACGCCGCTTGCGGCGCGCGACGTGCTGCTCGCTCGGCTCGAGGAGACCGCGCACAGGCGCTCCTCGACGTCCGCCCGCGCGCTCCCCGCGGTCACCGCTCGCTAGCCCGCCGACGCTGCGGATACGGGGCCGGCGACCGGACCGATGTGGGGCCGGGTCACGGGGCGGATACGGGGACAGCCACCGGCTTCCTAGAATCGGGCGCCCATGCTCGCCCCGCACCGCCCAGTCGATCCTCGCGTCTCGTTCCCCGAGCTCGAAGAGAGCGTGCTCGAGCGCTGGCGCGAGCGGGACGTGTTCGCCGAGTCGATGAGGCGCCGGCGGGACGCCCCGCGCTGGGGCTTCTACGAGGGTCCGCCGACCGCCAATGGCCCGCCTGGCTTCCACCATGTGCTGTCGCGCGTGTTCAAGGACATCTTCCCGCGCTATCGCACAATGTGCGGGTACTTCGTCGAGCGCAAGGGCGGCTGGGACTGCCACGGGCTGCCCGTCGAGCTCGCCCTGGAGGCCGAGCTCGGGTTCACTTCCAAGGACGACATCGAGCGGTTCGGGATCGCGGAGTTCAACGCTCGCTGCCGCGAGAAGGTCCTCAGCCACGTCGAGGACTGGAACGCGATGACCGAGCGGATCGGGTTCTGGATCGACCTCGACGACGCTTACCGCACGCTCGACCCCAAGTACGTCGAGTCGGTCTGGTGGGCGCTCAAGACGATCCACGACAAGGGCCTGCTGTACGAGAAGCTCAAGGTCGTCCCGTACTGCCCTCGCGACCAGGTGACGCTGTCGAGTCACGAGCTCGGGCAGCCCGGCGTGTATCAGGACGTGATCGATCCGTCGGTGTACGTGCGCCTACCGGTCACGAACGGCAACGAGGCGGCGCAACCCGGCGATCAGCTGCTGGTCTGGACCACGACCCCGTGGACGCTCGTCTCGAACGCGGCGGTCGCGGTCGATCCGGAGTTGACCTACGTGCGCGTCAAGCACGACGACGACGTCTACATCCTCGCCGAGGCGTTGATCGAGCGGGTCCTCGGCGAAGGCGAGCGCGCGCACGTCCTCAACCGCTTCCGAGGAAGGCAACTGGAAGGCGTCGCCTACGAGCCGCCGTTCACGTTCATCCCGGGGTCCGAATACGGGCCGCGCGGCCACACCGTCCTGCTCGGCGACTTCGTCACCGCGAACGACGGCACCGGACTCGTCCACACCGCGATCGCGTTCGGCGAGGACGACTTCCGCCTCGGCGAGCAGTATGGCCTGCGCGTGGTCAACCCGGTGCGCCTCGATGGCACCTACGACGAGCGGATCGGACCGTACGCAGGCCGCAAGGTCAAGGACGCCGACCCGGACCTGATCGAGGACCTCCGGGCGCGAGGCCGCCTCCTCCGGGCCGAGTCCTTCGAGCACTCATATCCGCACTGCTGGCGCTGCAACACGCCGCTGCTCTATTACGCCAAGCCCTCGTGGTACATCGCGACGAGCCAGGTCAAGGACCGCCTGCTTGCCGCAAATGAGACCGTCAACTGGGCCCCCGAGCACGTCAAGCACGGGCGATTCGGCAACTGGCTCGAGCACAACGTCGACTGGGCCCTCTCACGGGAGCGCTATTGGGGAACGCCGCTGCCGGTGTGGCGCTGCCCGGGCGGCCACGTCCATGCGATCGGGTCGCTCGCCGAGCTCAACGAGCTGGCCGGCACGGAACTCACCGACCCCCATCGCCCATACGTGGACGACGCGATGTTCCCGTGCCCGGACTGCGGCGAGCCGATGCAGCGCGTGCCCGAGGTGATCGACGTCTGGTTCGACTCGGGCTCGATGCCCTTTGCGCAGTACCACTCCCCGCACGAGGGAACCGAGCAGTTCGAGGAGCACTTCCCGGCCGACTTCATCTGCGAAGCGCTCGACCAGACGCGTGGCTGGTTCTACTCGCTGATCGCCGTCTCGACGCTGCTGTTCGACCGCTCGCCCTATCGCAACGTGGTCTGCCTCGGGCTGATCCTCGACGAGCAGGGCCGCAAGATGTCCAAGTCGCTCGGCAACACGATCGCGCCGAAAGAGGTGATCGATCGATTCGGCGCCGATGCGCTGCGCTGGTATTTCTTCACGTCCAAGCAGCCGTGGGACGGCTATCGCGCATCGCTCGACACGATCGGCGAGGCCGTCAGGCAGTTCCTGCTGCAGCTGTGGAACACGTACGGCTTCTACGTCCTGTACGCGAACGCGAATGGAATCGACCGCGACCCCGTCGCCCCAGACCGCGCCGGCGGGGACAGCGCCGGCGTGACCGAGCTCGACCGTTGGGCGCTGTCGCGTCTGCAGGCGACGATCGAGATCGTCCGGGATCGCATGGACAACTTTGACGCGACGAATGCCGGTCGCGCGATCCAGTCGTTCGTCGACGAGATCTCCAACTGGTACGTGCGTCGCTCGCGCCGGCGCTTCTGGGACGGGGATCCCGCGGCGTTCGCGACGCTGCGGGCGTGCCTGTTGGAAACCGCCAAGCTGCTGGCGCCGTTCTGCCCGTTCGTCGCCGACGAGATCTACGACAACCTCGACGGGTCCGAGCCGAGCATCCACCTGTGCGACTTCCCGACGGTCCGACGGCGCGACCTCGAGCTCGAGCAGGCGATGGCGGTGGCGCGCGAGACGGTCCGGCTCGGACTCGCCGCTCGCGGACAGGCCAAGCTCGCGGTCCGGCGACCGCTGCGCGCGGCAGTCGTGGTCGCGACCGGCTCAGAGCGCGATGCGATCAAGCGCATGTCCGGCATCGTCCGCGAGGAGCTAAATGTCCGCCAGCTCCGGTTCGTCTCCGAGGCGGACGAGCTCGGCGAGGTCGAGCTCAAGCCGAACTATCGGACGCTTGGTCCCCGGTTCGGCAAGCACATGCCGCTGATGGCGGCCGCCGTCGCCGGCCTCGACGCTACTCACGCCGCCGCGACGCTGCGCGACGGCGGGCGCGTCGCGGTATCGATCAACGGCCAGGATCACGAGCTCACCACCGAGGATCTGCAGGTGTCGATGAAGCCGCTCGAGGGCTACCAGGTCGAGCGCGAAGGCTCACACGCCGTCGCGCTCGAACTCGAGATCGACGAGGAGCTGCGCCTCGAGGGCTGGGCGCGCGAGATTGTCCGCGCCGTGCAGCTGGCCCGCCAGGACGCCGGGCTCGAGGTCACCGACCGGATCGTGCTGACGCTCGACGGCGACGACTCACTCCTCGGCGCCGCCCGGATGCACGAGCCCTACATCGCGGGCGAGACGTTGGCGGTAGAGGTCGGCTACGAGTCGTTGGACGGGTCAGCCGCGCCCGTCAACATCGACGGACGTGAGCTGCGCGTCGGGGTAGCGCTCGCTTCTTAGGCGGAGGCGGTGAGCGCCGGCTCGAGCTCGGCGACGAGCTTCTTCTTGGGGTACGCGCCGATGACGGTCTTCGCTGGCTGTCCGTTGCGGAACAGGATCAGCGTCGGGATCGACATCACGTTGAACTGAATCGCGGTGTTCTGGTTCTCGTCGATGTTCAGCTTGACGACCTTCAGCTCATCCGCGCGCTCCTGCGCGATCTCCTCGACGACCGGCGCGACCATGCGGCACGGACCACACCACGGGGCCCAGAAGTCGACAAGCACAGGAACGTCGGACTCGATGACCTCGGCCTGGAAGTTGTTGTCGGTGACTTCGGCGACGGTGCCAGCCATGTGGGCTCCTTGACGATCTACGCGGGGGTTACTTCAAAAAGTATAGCGGAACACGCGACGGTCACCCGCATCACGCACCACGGCGGAGTCTGTGACCACGTCAGCGGAGCGGGTTGCCACTAGCCTACGGGGTGGCAATGCCGGATCCGACGAACACCGAGATTGCCGCCGCCCTCGACGAGCTCGGCGACCTGTACGAGCTCGACGGCGCCGCGATCTACCGGACCGTCGCCTACCGGAACGCCGCCAAGGCGATCAGAGAGGCACCGGTGTCGGTCACCGCGCTGGCGCGCGAAGGCCGCGCCACCGAGCTCGTCGGCGTCGGAGCGATCATCCAGGAGAAGGTGCTCGCGCTCGCTGACGACGGCGAGATACCGACCCTGGTCAAGATGCGAGCCAAGTTCCCTCCGGGCCTGATCGCAATCACCCGGCTCCCGGGGCTCGGCCCCAAGCGCGCCCGCCGGTTGTACGACGAGCTCGGGATCGACTCGCTCGAGTCGCTCCGCGCCGCCGCCGAGGGCCAGCAGATCCGCGCGCTGAAAGGCTTCGGCCCGAAGGCCGAGGAGACCATCCTCGCCTCGCTCCGATTAGCCGGTGCCGGCGAGCGGCCCGCGCGGGTGGTCCTCAATAAGGCGCTCGCCGCCGGCGAGCCGCTGGTGAATGCGCTGCGCGAGCACCCGGCCGCGATCGAGGTCGAGCTGGCTGGTTCGGCCAGGCGGATGACCGACACGGTCAAGGATCTCGACGTGATCGCCACCGCCACCGACCCGCTGGCGCTGGCCCACGCGGCCGCCGCGCTAGCCCTCGTCGAGGACGCGGGGACGCCGGCGGCGGCAGGCGTGCGCCTACGCACCCACACCGGGATCGCCGTCGACCTGAGGATCGTCGAGCCGGACCAGTTCGGGAACCTGCTCCAGCACCTGACCGGGTCCAAGCAGCACAACATGGCGCTGCGCGACGCGGCCGTGCGCAAGGGCCTGCACGTTTCCGAGTACGGGGTCCTCGACGACGCGACCGGCGAGACCCACCGCTGCGTGAATGAGCACGAGGTGTACGCGCTGCTCGGGCTCGAGTACATAGAGCCGGAGCTCCGCGAGAACCGGGGCGAGCTCGAGGCGGCCGCGACCGGCACGCTCCCCAAGCTGATCGAAACCTCCGACCTCCGCGGCGACCTCCACTCGCACACCACCGCGTCCGACGGCACCGCCTCAATCGAGGAGATGGCAGCGGCGGCGCGGGACTTCGGCTACGAGTACCTGGCGATCACCGACCACTCGGCGAGCTTCGGGTTCGGCGACGAGGTCTCGCCGGAACGGCTGCGCGAGCAGGTCGCCCGGATCCGAGCCACCGACCTCGACGGGATCGAGCTGCTCGCGGGCTCTGAGGTCAATATCCTCCCCGACGGGTTGCTCGACTACCCGGACGAGCTGCTGGCCGAGCTCGACTGGGTGATCGCGTCGGTCCACTCCTCGTTCCGGATGTCCGCGGACGCGATGACCGAGCGCATCGTGCGGGCGATCGAGAATCCGTTGGTCGACGCGATCGGTCACCTGTCGGGCCGCAAGCTCGAGCGCCGCCCGCCCTATTCGTTCGACCTCGAGCGGGTGATCGAGGCCGCGGCCCGCACCGGCACGATGCTCGAGATCAACTCGAACCCCGACCGGCGCGACCTCTCAGAGCTTCATGCGCGGACCGCTGCCGCGGCCGGCGTGCCGATCGTGATCAACTCCGACTCCCATCGGGTGGGCGGCTTCGAGGTCGCACGCTACGGCATCGCCACCGCACGTCGTGCCTGGCTGACCGCCGCGCAGGTCCTCAACACCGGGCCGTGGGCAGCGATCGAGGCGATCCGGCCGCGGAACCGGCTAGGGGTCGGCGCCGCGCCGCCGGCCGATCGAGCGCGACGTCGGTCTCGCGCCTGACGCGGACTTCTTCCCGTAGCTGGGCGCCGGCGGCTTGCGGTACGGCGCGTTCGGCTTCCTGCGGGCAAGGATGCGCGCGTCGGTGCGCGGCCCGTCCAGAGGGAGCGCCTCATATTTCCCCTGCTTCTGGATCCACACGAACCACGCGAGACCGGCAAGGCACGCAAGCGTGGCGATCCAGAAGTTCAGCCGCATTCCCAGTATGTGAGTCGAGTAGTCGATCCGGATCGTCTCCTCGAAGATGCGGTAGCCCGAGTAGCCGGCGACATACAGCGCGAACAGACCCGGCGGCTTGATCTTGCGGTGGTTGCCGAGCCAGATCAGGAAGCCCGCCAGCGACAGGTTCCAGATGATCTCGTACAGGAACGACGGTTGGAAGGTGGCGTAGTGGGTGAACCCGGGTGGTCGGTGGTCGGGGCTGATCTTCAGCGCCCAGGGAAGCGTGGACGGCTTGCCGAACAGCTCCTGGTTGAAGTAGTTGCCGATCCGCCCGATCGACTGCGCCACCAGCAACGCCGGCGCGACCGCGTCCATGAACCGCAGGACGTCGGGGCGCGTCAGCCGCTTGCGCACGATGTACAGGCCACCTATGACCCCACCCAGGATCCCGCCCCAGATCCCAAGGCCGCCCCGCCAGATCGCGAAGATGCCCCAGAAGTTGTGCGGCTCGATCTGACTAGGCGTCGTGATCAGGAAGTAGATCCGGCCGCCGATCAGCCCGGCCGGAAAGCCCCAGGCTGCCGCCTCGTAGGCGATGTCCGGATCGCCGCCGGCCTTCCGCCAGCGCCATCGCGTCACGAAGATCGCCGCCGCCACCGCGAACACGTATGCGAGCCCGTAGGCGTGCACGAACAGCGGCCCGATGTAGAAGCCGTTGTTGGCGGGGCTCGGTATGAAGGACGGGACGATCACGCGCGCGGCCGGGCGCGCCGGGAGTGACCAGACGCCCCGTTCAACTCCAACAGGTTAGAGCGGAAGCCCGGCGTCCGGATCAGCCGGATCGGTTGTAGCGGCGAGGTCTTCTCGACGTAGAAGCGCGCGCCGTCGCGCTCCTCGATCGCGGTCACGGCCGATGCCTGCCTGCGCCAGGCCAGCGACCAGATGATCGCGAAGCCGGTCGCCACCGCCGGCACCTGCGGCACCAGGATTGCGAGCGCGCCGGCGCCGATCGTCGAGAACAGCAACGGCCACAACCGGTTGAGCACAGTCCGGGTCGGGTTCACCTCGGGCAACGAGGCCTGCGTACGCGCACTCGCCAGCAGCGAGGCGATCTGCGATGTGGTGCCGGCGCGGCGCCCCATCCAGATGCCGACGATGCCGGCGACCACCCACCACCCCGCCGATACCGGCACGAGCAGATCGTCGCTGGTGCCGGCCGCCGCCGCCACCGTGACCGCGGCCAGCGCGCTCGCGGCGCCAGCGCTGATCAAGACCGTGGTCCGCAGGAAGTCCGCGAACCTCACGCCCGATGCCCCTTGTCCAGCCTCACTCTGCGGCCAGGACCGCGAGTAGCTTCGCGACGCCCTCAGGGCCGTCGACGACGACATCGGCTTCCTCGGTGATCTCGGACGGCCCCTCGTCCGACCGAACGCCCACCCGGATCGCCTTCGAGATGCGTCCCTCCGCCGCGAGCGAAACCAGCGCGTGGAACGCGTCGAGGTCGGTGACGTCGTCGCCGACGTACATCGCGACGTCGACGTCGGTGTCGGCAAGGAACGACGAGATGCCGGCGCCCTTGTCGATCCGCACCGGCGGCCGGACCTCGAGCACCTTGCGTCCCCAGTGCGTACGCAGGCCCGCTGCCTCGGCCTTGGCTGCGATCGAGTCGATCGCCGCGCGCGCCGCCTCCTCGTCGGGCGCGCCCCGCCAGTGGAAGGCGATGATCACGCCCTTGTCCTCGAGTCGCACGCGGCGCCGGCGCAGGTCCGCGGTGTCGGCCTCGCGGGCGAATTCGTGGATCCGCTCCGTCCAGTCCAGGATGCCGGGGTCCGCCACCGGCTCGGTCCAGCCGGCGCGCAGGACCTCGGCGCCGTGGGAGCCGAGATAGGAGATCGCGCCGATCGCGACCATCGCGCGCGCCTCGGAGGCGCGCCGGCCGCTGACGCACGCGACCACCCCGTACCGGCGGGCGATCTGGGCCAGCAGCGAGCGCGTGCTTTCGGGCACGCGGGCGTCGGCAGCATGCTCGACGATCGGGGCGAGCGTGCCGTCGATGTCGAACAGGATCGCTGCGCGCGCCGGGTCGGCGCGGAGCGGCCCGAGCGCGTCGGACAGGAGCGCGGACGTCACGGCTCTAGTATGCCCTCTCGGAGGTGTCCGCCGTGTCGAACGATCCTGTTTTGCTGCTCCACGGACAACCGGGTGCGGCGGCGGAGTGGGAGCACGTCAGGGCGTCGATCGGCGACGGCCTGCAAACGATCGCGTTCGATCGCCCGGGATGGGATCGCCGATCGTCGGTGCGCGATCTGGCAGGGAACGCGAGCGCGGCACGAGCGGTCCTGGACCGGGTCGGCGCCGCCCGGGCGACGGTGGTCGGACATAGCCTCGGGGCGGCAATCGCGGCCTGGCTCGCCTGGTCGAGTCCCGAGCGGGTGGGCGGGTTGGTGTTGATCGCGCCTGCCGCCAACGTCGACTCGCTCAGTGGGGGCGACTACCTGCTGGCTGCGCCGGTGATCGGGTGGCTCGCCAGCATCGGGGCGATGGCGGGCGGCGGCCTCGCGCTCGGCGCCGGCCCGGTGCGGCGATGGGTCTCGGAGGCGACGGCGCTCGACGATCGCTACCTGCGCGCCGCCGGCCGGACGCTCCTCTCCCCGTACACGTGGCGGTCGTTCGTGCGCGAGCAGCGGCTGCTGCTGCGGGACCTGCCGGCGCTCGAGCGCGGGCTGGGTCAGATCTCGGCGCCGACGACGGTCCTTGCCGGAACTGCGGACAGCGTTGTGCCGATCAGGGCGGCGCGACGTCTCGCCGGACAAATTCCCGGGGCTGAGTTGGTCGAGGTCGAGCACGCCGGTCACCTGCTGCACCAGCACCATGCCGGCGAGGTGGCGCGAGTGATCGCCGGCGAGGCGTCGCGGTCCTGATCGCGGGCCGGGCGCCGGGGTGATCGCCGGCGAGGCGTCGCGGTCCTGATCGCGGGCCGGGCGCCGGGGTGATCGCCGCCGGCCTAAGTCGCGTCCGGCTGGGTCTCGGGGGTGCGCTCGGGCTCGGGGCCAGGCTGCGGCGCCCGCTCGGGCGCCGGCGCCTCGTCGGGGCCGGGATTCGGCGCGATCGGCTCCGCCGGCTCGTTGGGCCCGGGCACGGTCGAGGGCTCCTCGGGAGCGGCCGGGGTTCCAGGGTCCGGCACGACCGGCGTGACCGGCGCGCTGGGGACTGCCGGTGTCGCCGGCTCGGTCGGTTGCGGAACCTCCGCGACCATTGCTCGTGAGATCGTCATGTGACTGCGTTACCCGGTCGGGGTGCGCCGGAACCCCGAAGAGTCCCGGTCGCGTCCTTCGAATGCTCGTGACGATCCGCACAAAGATCATGCTCTTCCGGGTCGCGCTGTGTAGGCTCGTAAGTGCGCTTGGCCTCCGGGGACCCGGGTCCGTGCGCTCATCGACGCAACAGGAGGACCAGAATGCCCAATCTGAGACTCGCGCCCAGGGTCGCTGCGACGAGGGCGCGCCGGCCACACAGGCGAGCGATCCGCGCAAGGCGCAGGGGCGGCGGCGGCTGGTTGGAGATGATCAAGGTCGCCTGGCTCCTCGAGCATTTTCGCCGCCGCCGGAGCTCCCCGTCCGTCCGTCAGATATTGCTGACGGTCGTGAGTGCGGGCCTCGCGATCGTGGCCATCCGCGCCGTGACGCGACAGCGGAAGAGCCCGGACGGTGGCGAGCCGGCGGGTGTGCAAGACGAAGCTCAGAAGGACGGTTCGACTGAACCGGCGCCCGGCAACGACACCGTGGCCAGCGAGACGAAGCTGACCGACAGGGTCCAGAGCGAGATGTTCCAGCGTTCGCATGCGCCGGCGCCGGCCACAGAGTCGGGCTAGGGTCAGATCGCCACATCCGCCGGCGGTCGCCGCTATTCGCTCCGGAAACCCGCCGGTCCGAGCGAGGCGGGATCATCCCGGTCGTGCGGTTTGTCCTGACCCGTGATCCGGCCGAGTTCGCGGCGCGCACCGAGCGCCTCCTCGCGGCACGACTCGAATGCAACGTGCTCGCAACCGTATTGATGAACGTGCTCGACGGCGTCCACGCGGACTCGGGGACGCTGTTCGCGTACGGCCTGGCGGACGACGACGAGGTGGAGTTCGCGGCCCTGCGCACACACCCGCATCCGCTCCTGGCAAGCCCGCTGGACGCCGATCCAGCCCCACTCGTCGAGCTGTGGCTGCAGGGAGACCCGGAGGTCGCGGGCGTGACCAGTGTGCCGCAGACCGCGCGGGCGATCGCAGCGGCGTGGGCGGAGCAGACGGGAGGGACGGCGCGCCGCACGCTGCGCGAGGCGATGCACATCCTCGACGAGGTGCGCGACCCGCCCCGGCCCGCGAGCGGCGAGCTTCGCCTGGCGGACGCTGCGGACCGATCGCTCCTCGTGAGCTGGCTGCGCGAGTTCGTGATCGAGGCCGGGGTGGCGGGTGCCTCGCAGGCCGAGGCGATGGTCGACGCTCGCATGCGCCGTGAGGGTCTGCTGGTGTGGCAGGACGAGCAGCCCGTGTCGATGGTCGGAGTCACACCCGAGGTCGCCGGCGTCGTCCGGATCGGCCCCGTCTACACCCCGCCGCCGCAGCGGCGCCGGGGCTACGCCGGCAGCGCGGTGGCGGCGGTGAGCCGGCGCGCGCTCGCGCAGGGAGCGCAGCGGTGCATGCTCTACACCGACCTAGACAACCCGACGTCGAACAAGATCTACGCCGAGGTCGGCTACCAGCGGGCGGCTGACTGGGAGGAGATCGCGCTCGAGCGCGCGGCTGGGTGAGGGTCCCCGGCGGCGGATCGGCGACGCGGGACCGTCAGGAGCCCGGGGGCGGCGGATCGGCGACGCGGGACCGTCAGGAGCCCGGGGGCGGCCGGCCGTCGACCGTCCGCAACGCGTCCTCGACGGACTCGGCGACTTCCCCGGGTCGCTCGGCGCCGGCAAGGCGGAGCGAGTCGTGCACGGGCGAACTCGACGGGATCACAAGGATCATCGCCTGGCCCCGGGCCTGCAGGCTCGCGCGCATCCCATAGATGACGTAGATGCCGGCGCTGTCCAAATAGTCCACGCCCGAGAGGTCGAGGATCACGCCGTACGCCTCATTGGGCGTGGCGCCGATCACGGTCGCCCCGACCTCCTCGGCGTTTGACATGTCGACCTCTCCCGTCACGTGGGCGATCAGCGCGCTTGGGGCCAGCGTGATCTGAACGTCGGCGAGGCTCATTTCGGTCCGATCCGCCGTCGCATCACTACTTCGGTCCCTTCCGACGTGCGATCGATCTGCACATCATCCATAGCGGCGACGATGATCGACAACCCGCGGCCGCGGTTCTGGCCCCGCGGAGCGCGCCAGCGCCCGCCGTCTCGGACGGTCATCGTGATCTCTCCGTCCCGCAGGGAGCCGTGCAACTCGAACGTGGCCGGGGAGGGCGAGTAGGCGTGCTCGATCGCGTTCGCGCAGGCCTCGCTCACCGCGATCGTCATCTCCGCCACCTCGCCCTCGTCCGCACCGCGCTCGTTCAACCACCGGCGGAGGATCCGCCGCACCTGAGCGAGGGCCTTCGGTTCGGCCGCCAGCGTCTCGTGGAGCTCGGCCGGGACCACCGCGTTCTGGAGCGAGACGATCGCCACGTCGTCTCGCAGACCGTCTGGCGGCACCAGCTTCGCGACCGCGAACGCGCACGCGTCCTCGGGCGTTTGGGCGCCCCGCACGGCGCTGGCCAGCGCGTCGATACCGGTACTGAGGCCGACCCCACGGCGCTCGACGAGGCCGTCGGTGTACAGCAACAGCATCTCGCTGCTCCCGAGCGAGAGCTCGTGCTCCGGGCACCGGCCGTACGGGAACGCCCCCAGCGGCGGCGCGGGGGTCACCTCGAGCACCCTCGCGCCCGAGCCCGAGATCACGAGCGGCGGTAGGTGCCCCGCGGTCGCGTACTGGAGCTCGAAGGTGTACGTGTCGAACACTGCGTAGGCGGCGGTCGCCATCGCGGACTCGTTGAGCGACTGGACGAAGCGGTCGACGAGCTCGAGCGTGCGGCCCGGCCCGTGGCCCTCGATCGCGTACGAGTGCAGGGCCGTGCGGAGCCGGCCCATCAGCGCCGCGGCCGCGATCCCGTGACCCGACCACGTCCCCGATCACGACGCCGACGCGGCCGCGGGGAAGCTCGATCACGTCGTACCAGTCGCCACCCACCTCCTCGCGCGCGGGCAGGTATCGCGCCGCGACCCTGACGCCGACCACCTCAGCCAGACGCTTGGGCAGCAGGCTCCGCTGCAGCAGCATCGAGACGGCGTGCTCGTGCTCGAGCTCCGCGAACAGCCTGGCGCGCTCGATCGCCGAGCGCCGCGCGCGCGGCGGCCATCTGCAGCACCGCGAGGTCGTCCTGGCCGAACGTCCGCGGCTGCAGCGAGCCGACGTGGAGCACGCCGATCAGCTCGCCCTCGACGATCATCGGGACTCCGAGCAGCGACTCGATGCCCTTCTCGCGCAGGATCGGGTTGAGGACGTCGGCGTGGTCGACCTCCGCGATGAAGATCGGGACGCGCTCGGCCGCGATCCGGCCGGCGAAGCCCTGGCCCAGCGGGATCCGCACGCCGCGCTCGACCTCCTCCTCGATCCCCTTGGCGGCGCGCGCGACGAGCTGTTGCGAGGCGACGTCAAGCAGCAGGATCGCGACCGTGTCGACCGCGAGCGCCTCCTGGACGCGGACCAGGAGCTCGTCGAGCAGCGCCTCGAGCGGCAGCTCGGACAGGACCGGGTCTGTGAGGCGGTACGAGCTCCGACGCTCCCCCATGCCCTCGCGGAGCCCCTGCTCGGGCACGAGTACGACCTGCCCCGCCCCCGGGCTGGGGCGTTGACGTCTCTCTGCGCTGGCCTCGGCCACGCGGACAGTGTGCCTCACCCATCCCGGCGGCGGCGCACGGCTGCGCTCGATCCCCCGCGTTCCGGGGGCGCGTGCCACGGGACTCGGGGGCCGACGCGGGCCCGCGGGCGCTCAGAGGCGGACGGGGTCGCCCGAAGGCACCACCAGGACCGAGCCCCGCGCGGCGTTGAGCATCGTGCGGCTCAAGCCACTCAGCGTGATCCGGCGAGACGAGGCGCCCGGCGGCGATCCGACCACGATCAGATCGATGTCGGGCGCACCGAGCTCGACGATCGACGCCCCGAGCTTCGCTCGCCAACGCGTCCGCGGTCTGCGCCGCCGCCGTGTCGCCGTTGGCCGAAGACACCGCGATCGACTTGATCTCGGCATCGCCCAGGCTCCGCAGTCCGGCGGCCGCGACCGCAATCGCGACCGATCCACCCTCGAGCAGCCCCTGTGCGCTCGTCCCGGGCTCGGCGCGGCCGGGTGGCGTGCGGTAGTCGGATCCGAACACGATCACCGATGCCTTCTCGGCCTCGGCCAGCTGCTCGAGGCCTTCACCCGTGGAGCTGCTGAACACCACGTGCTGGGGAATCTCCGGATCGCCCAGCAACGCCACCCCCTGCTCGAGGCGGCGCTCGGCGTCATGTTGGGCCAGCTCCTCCCGGCGTGGATCGAACTCGCGCGAGTGACGGATATACGCGAGCGAGAGTGCAGCTCCGGTCAGCGCCAACAGCCTGCCCAGCGCTAACGCATCGTCGTCGTTGGGCGTACCGTCGTAGGAGACGATGAGGTCCGAGCTCACGGGTCGACATCCTGCGGCAGCGCGCGCCCGCTCGCATTGGCCATTGGGACAAGGATCCGCGGCTGGGGATATCCAAAGGCCAGGTCAACCGGCGCGTGACCGCGCCGGGCCCGACGATGGTCGGGCCCGGAAGACGGCTGGTGACTGTGAGCGCGGCTAACGGCCGCGGAGGCGAGACAGCCCGGGACGCCGGCGGTACGTGGCGGCCGCAGGCGTGGCGTCAGGGGCCGCGGCCGATTGCTCGGTGACGGCTGTCGGCTCGTCGCTGGACGCGACCGGCTCGTTCGCCGGCGCCACCGGTTCGTCGCGCGGGACCACCGGTTCGTCGCGCGGGGCGATCGGCTCGTCGCCGGACGCGAGCGGTTCGTCGCGGGCGGTCACCGGTTCGTCGCCCGCGGCGATCGGTTCGTCGCGGGCAGCGATCGGTTCGTCGCGGGCAGCGATCGGTTCGTCGCGTGCAGCGATCGGCTCATCGCGCGCCGCCACGGGCTCGCCGGCGGCGGTTGCAGGCACCCGATCCTCGCGCGCCGCCACAGCCTCATCGGCAACGACAGCGTCCTCCGCCAGCGCGGCGTCCTCCACCACCACACGCGGCCGCGAGAAGTAGCGCCCCATCGCGAACGCCGCCAGCGCGGCAATCAGGACCCCCAGGCCCTGGAAGTAGCCCAAAAGCTCGAGCGCCTGGCGCGTGTGGCCGCCCATCGGCGCGCCGATCGGGTTGCCGGCGTGGTGCCACAGAAGACTGATCGTGGGGCCAATGGCGAACCAGGCGCCAGCCGCCACGGCCAGCCAGCCGCCGATCAGACCGCTCGTCCGGTGCGAGCTGCGCACCAGCATCAGGCCGCCGATCACGGCGACCGCGCCGGGCACGATGTTGAGCCACAGCCGCTCGGACGTGTAATGCCACGTCTGGTAGCTGCCGAACGCGTAGTGGAAATAGGGACCGACGAATGGGATCAGCGCGCCCCAGAGGCCGAGCAGGATTACGAGGAAGCCGCTCAGCGCGCCGGTGGTCCGGGGGAGCCGCCCCGTCTCGGTGTGGCTGCTGGGTGTGGTGCCGGTGACAGTTGCCATAGCGTCTCTGCTACCCACCGGCCGTGTCGGCGAACCCATCGCGGTACCCGGTGGTACGCGCCCTGCACCCTCCCAACGCGGAGGCCCCTCGTGCATGTACCGGCGCGGGGACTCGCGAGGGTTATGATCGCCCCATGCCCGACCGCCTCTATTTCACCGACTCCGACGAAGCCAACGCGCTGATCGCCTCCGACCCGATGGCGCTCCTGGTCGGCTTCGTCCTGGACCAGCAGGTGACCGTGCAGAAGGCGTTCGCCGGACCGCTCGTGATCCGCGAACGGCTCGGCAGGCTCGACGCGGCCGCACTCGCCGGCGCGGATCTCGAACCGATCTTCCGCGAACGGCCCGCGATCCACCGCTTCCCCGGTTCGATGGCCCATCGCGTGCAGGACCTCGCGGCGTATATCCGCGATCACTACGACGGCGACGCCGGCCGTGTCTGGACCGACGCCCCCGACTCCGCCACGCTGCGCTCCAACCTCGCGGCGCTGCCCGGCTTCGGCGCGATGAAGATCAAGTCGCTCGGGGCAGTGCTGGCCAAGCAGTTCGGCGTCGAGGCGGCACATGACCTCGTGCCAGGCCACCCGACGCTGGGTGACGTCGACTCTCCCCAGGCGCTGCTCGACTACCAGTCCGCCAAGCGCGTCCACAAGGCCGAGTGGTTGAAGATGGACGCCGGCGCGGGCTCGGCGGTCGGTGGCTAGCCGCAAGCGGAGCGATGGCCCGCCTCGTCGGCATCAACCACATCGCGCTCGAGGTCGAGGACGTCGACGCCGCGCTCGATTGGTACGGGCGCTTCTTCGAGTTCGAACTGCGCGGCCGCGCCGGCCGGCGGATGGCGTTCGTCGACATGGGAGACCAGTTCATCGCGCTGGCCGCCGGGCGTTCGCAGCCCCGGGACGGCGATCGGCACTTCGGGTTGGTCGTGGACGGCAAGGAAGCGGTCCGAGCCGCACTGAAGGACGCCGGCGTCAAGGTTCAATCCTCGGGCTCACTCGACTTCGACGATCCGTGGGGCAATCACGTGCAGGTCGTCGACTACCGGGACATCCAGTTCACCAAGACGCCCGGGGTGTTGCACGCGATGAGGCTCGACGGTCTCGGGAAGACCGAGGCCGCACAGCGCGAGATCCGCGAGCGCGGGCTCGGCGGGTAGCCGCAGCGCCGCGCACAGCCTTGGTGCCGGTGGGGCGGGCGCGCGGGTGTCCCGCGGACCGGCCCTACCGCAGCCCGAGCGCCGGCGTCATCCCTGCCACGCCACGCTCAACTCGTCGCGCCGGCCAAACCGCTCGAGGTGCGAGCCAATCACGCTCTCCATCCGCTGATGACTCTCCGCATCGGGCCCGCTGACGTCGGGCGTCAGCGTTCGCCCAGCCGCACGTAGCTCGCAGCGGCCGAACTCGAACTGGATGTGGCCGCTGTCGTCGTCGAACGACGCGTCAACCTTGTGGCCGAAGTGCTTGCAGAGCTGGCGCGCCGGGAGGGCGGTTTCGAGCCTTATACAGGTCCGCCGGCCAGTACGGGACACGTCGGCCGGCCATGCGGGGCACGGTGGTGCCGGCTCCCCAGGGCTACAGAGAACCGGCGCGACAGAGAACCGGGACGACGAAGAACCGCACCACCGGGGACCGTCAGGCCGCGCCACCCTCCACGGCCGGCGCGCCGGTCCCCGGCCCGAACACGAGGTTGACCGCCAGCGCGGACACGCCACATACGCCGATCAGGATCCCCATCGGCAGCGCGTCCGCAGAACCGCCGACGCCGACGAGCGGCGCCAGCACCGCCCCCGTCCCGAACTGGCCAACGCCGAGCAGCGCCGAGGCGCTCCCGAGGGCGCCCTCCTGGTCCGCGAGCGCGGTGGCGGTGGCGTTCGGGAACACGATGCCGTTGCACGACAGGATCACGAACAGCGCGATCAACAGCGGCGCGAGGCCGGCGTGGGTGACCGTCGCCACCACCACGCCGATCGACCCGAGCGCGACGCCGAACACCCCATAGCGCAGTAGCGCCGGCGCCCCCACGCGCCCGACGAGCCTGCCGCCCAGCTGGGACGCCGCGATCAGCCCTGCGGAGTTGACCGCGAACACCACGCTGAACGTCTGGGGCGAGACGCCGTAGACGTCCTCGAGCACGAACGACGCGCCGGCGATGTACGCGAACATCGCCGCGCACGCCAGCGAGAACGTGGCCGCGGGCGGCGTGAAGCTGCGATCGCCGAGGAGCCGACGGAAGGTGCGGAGCGTGACGACGAGGCCGCCGCCGTGCCGGCGCTCGGGCGGGAGTGTCTCGGGCAACCACAGCAGCGTCGCCAGCAGCAGCGGGATCCCGATCGCGGCGAGCAGGATGAAGATCCCACGCCACGAGGTGATCGCCAGCGCCTGCCCGCCGACCAGCGGCGCGAACACCGGGGCAACCCCCATCACGGCCATCAGCAGCGCGAACACACGCGCGGCGGCGGCGCCACGGAACAGGTCGCGCACTACCGCTCGCGCGATCACCACGCCGGCGCCACCGAGCGTCCCCTGGATGAACCGCAGCACGATCAGCGTCCAGATCGACGGCGCGGCCGCGCACGCCAGCGACGCCGCGATGTAGCCGGCGAGTCCCACCAGCAGCGGCCGGCGCCGTCCGAGCGAGTCGCTCACGGGCCCGGTGAACAGCTGACCAGCGGCAATCCCGAGCATGCAGCCGGTCAGCGTCAGCTGACCGGTCGAGGCCGACGCTCCGAGGTCGCGCGTCAGCGACGGCAGCCCCGGCAGGTACATATCCATCGATAGCGGGCCGAACGCCGATAGCGCGCCGAGGATCAGCGTCAGCCGCAGCCCCGGGCCTCGTAAGCGCGGCTCAGCGGTGACCAACAGCGTCATAGCCGGGGCACGCTATCCATTTGGTAGGTTGCCGCGGTGGTCCGGTTGGGACGGAGCGACCTCGAGGTGTTCCCGCTGTGCCTCGGCGGGAACGTGTTCGGCTGGACCGCCGACGAGCGCCAGTCGTTTGCGGTCCTCGACGCGTACGTCGAGGCGGGCGGCAACTTCGTCGACAGCGCCGACTCCTACTCGGCGTTCGCCCCGGGCAACGTCGGTGGGGAGTCCGAGGCGATGCTCGGCAAGTGGTTCGCGGCCCGGGGCAATCGCGCGTCGGTCCTGGTCGCGACCAAGGTCGGCCGCAAGCCCGATCGGAAGGGGCTCTCGCGGGCCAACATCCGCGTCGCCGTCGAGGAGTCGCTCGAGCGCCTTCAGTCCGACTACATCGACCTCTACTACGCGCACGCCGACGATCCGGACACGCCGCTGGAGGAGACGCTCACGACGTTCGACGAGCTGATCCGCGAGGGCAAGGTCAGGTATATCGCCGCGTCCAACTACTCCGCGCCGCGGCTCGAGCAGGCGCTCGAGACATCGGATCGAAACCGGCTTGCGCGCTACGTCGTGCTCCAGCCCGAGTACAGCCTGGTCGAGCGCGACCACTACGAGGGACCCCTCGCGGAGGTGTGCGAGCGCGAGGGCTTGTCATGCGTGCCGTTCTGGGCGCTCGCGCGGGGCTTCCTCACCGGCAAATACCGCCCGGGCGTCACGGTCGACAGTCCGCGCGCGGGGCAGGCGAGCGCGTACCTCGATGACCGCGGGATCCGTGTGCTCGAGGCGCTCGACCGGGTCGCCGAGGCGAACGCGACCACTGTGGCGGCAGTGGCGCTCGCGTGGGTCGGGGCGCAACCGGGCGTGGCGGCGCCGATCGCGAGCGCGCGCAACCCCGAGCAGCTGGCACAGATCCTCCCGGCGGCCGAGCTCGAGCTCAGCCCGGACGAGCTGCGCGACCTGAGCGACGCCAGCGCTCAGTCGCCGTCCGCGGCGTCCTGATCGCTCGCGCCACGACCAGCCTCTTCCTGACCGCCCGCGTCCTGATCGCCGGTGTCCTGATCATCGTGCGAAACGTCCGACGCCGTGACCTTCCGCGTCTCTGAGCTCCCGGGGTCGTTGAGCCGCTCCATCGTCTCTTCGCGCCGCGTGTCGGCATCGGGCGTCTCGAGCAGATCAGGGTCCTCCACGAGCTCGGCTGAGCCGCTCTCCTCGCTCACGAGGGTGGCGTAGGAGTTGTTGTCGTTGCGCATCTCCTGATCGCCGGCGTCGATCCCGTAGAAGTCGCGCAGCTCGCGGTCGCCCTCGGCGGAGATGCCGTCGCCGTCGTCGGTCGCATAGATCTCCTTGACGTTGCCGATCGGGTTGTCCGCCCGGTCTGCGAGCTTGTTCCCGGGCAAGCTGCTGACGTCCTCGATCGGCGCGGTCATCCCTCTCCCTCGTTGCGGTCGAGGTCGACCTACCCCCGGTTCGGGCCTGCAATCACCGTCGATCGGGACTCTCCGTCGGGCCGAGCTGGACGGAGATCGTCTGCGGCGGAGCGTCGTGGTAGACGCGCGCGGCGTCCTCGGCCGAGTCGTAGCGGCGATCCTCGAGCCGACGAGCCGACAGCTCGAACGCGAAACTCGGCTCCGAGAACGGATACGGGTCGAGCGCCACCACACCAGGCGCCGTGACCCGCAGCGTGAGCTCGACGTACGGCCCGCCCGGCGCGACCGGAACCGCCGGAATCGACCGCGCTCCCTCCGGCTGATCGACGCGGGAGAGCGTCGACGGCACCGGGATCGGGTCGCCGGTCGTCGGCGTCCCGAGGTCGAGCAGGCCGAGCGCCAACGACATCAGGTCGAGCGCCTGGAGCAGCTCGTACGCGTACCAGGTCTGCCGCTCGAACTCGCTGCGAAGCCCGCGCCCTCCCCATGCCTCGCGTAGCGCCGCCACCCGGCGGTGGTCCTGCTCGGCCACGACCTCGACCGCGAGCGGATGCTTCACCGGCTCGCCCCCGTGCAGTCCGAATCGCGTGTGGTACAGACCGGCCCAGTGCATGCTGACGAGCGCGCCGGCGTGGCGATCGCGTGCGTAGACGCTGTCGACGCCGTGGCCGTACGGGCCCACCGTGACTTCGAGCGGCAGCTCAAGGAAATGGGCGGGACGCGCCTGCTCGGCATTGAACGACGGCCGGACGTCGAGCTCGTACCAACCATCGTCGTGGTGGGTCGCGGCCGCCAGCAGCGCCTCGCCATGCCCCGGCGCCTCGAAGCGGTCGTTTCCCCAGCGCCGGCACAGCTCGCCCGCGACGCGCCCGTGCTCGGGATGGGTGATCAGGCACAGCCCTCGGTGCCGACGCGTGACGAGCATGCCCGCTACTTCGGCCGGAGGCCGCGGGCGTAGCCAACGCCCACGTCGACCCACCGCCGCAGATCGGCCTCGCTGTCGAGGCCCTCGGACTCGACCCGCAGCCATCCGTTCATGACGTTGCCCCGCATCTCGAACCGCGTGGCGTGAGGATCGCGCAGGAGCGCCTCCGTCTCGCCGGGCGGGCACCTGAGCAGCATGCCTCCCTGTCCGCTGGCGCTGACCGACATGTTGCCGCCGATCAGGAACGCCAGGCCGCCGAACATCTTCTTCTCGACAACGTCATGATCTGTTGCCAGCAGTGCGCGGATCCGGTCGGCGAGCTCCTCGTCGTAGGCCATCGGCGGATTATTGCGATCTCGGAGGTAAGTGATGGCCACGGGACGGTGCATGTGCGGAGCGGTCCGGTACGAGGTCACCGGGCTGCCGCGGCACGAGCTGAGCGGTCAGGCGACCGGCGCCGGCGACGAGCCCTCCGCGTAGAGCAGCGAGCCCGGGGTCGTCAGCAGCTCGCCCGTCTCGAGCAGCGTCTTCAGCCCTGAGAGGATCATCGGCCAACCGCCGTAGAGCTCGTCGTTCGCGCCCTCGCGCAGCTGATCGTGAACCACCGTCAGCCGGCAGGAATCGGCGACCGGCTCGATCTCCCAGGTGACCCGCGAGGTCCCCTCCGCCTTGACGTCGTCGCTCCAGGAGGCGTTGAAGCTCTGCACGAGCCGCCGAGGCGGCTCCACCTCGAGGTTCTCGCCCTCGAGGATCGGCTGAGGCGCTCCGGGCGCGGTGCCGTTGTAATGCGAGCCGTTCGTCCAATCGGACTCCACGCCGACTCCGAAGTTGTACTTGCGCCGCAGGTCGGGATTGGTGATCGCCTCCCACAGACGCTCAGGCGTGGTCTTGATGTAGATCTCGAACACCTTTTCCATCGTTCTGTCCTCCAGTGTGCTCTTGAGGTCCGTGAGCGTGGCTGCCCACGGTTCGGCGTACTTGCTCACCCACCTGTCATGGACGAGCCGAATCGGGACGGTGTTCAGGAAGTGCAGCTTCTCGCGTCCGCGGCGCCGCGTGACGACAAGCCCCGCCTCTTCGAGCACCTTGAGGTGCTTCATCACGCCGAAGCGAGTCATTGGCAACCGCTGCTCGAGCGCGCTGAGCGTCTGCCCGTCCTCTTTGAACAGCTCGTCGAGCAGGGTCCGGCGTGTCGGGTCGGCCAGGGCTCTGAACACCTCATCCATGAGGCGAAATAATACGTGACCATATGGTCACATGTCAAGGTGCCCGCCAAAAAGATCGCGGCGGCTTGCACGATCTCAGGCCGGACGCGCTTGCCCGCTGTACTCCTCGTTGGGCAACATGTTCGTGGCCATCGCCATGCGGTTCGTGAGGTTGTACATCGCGCTGACCTCGGCCACGTCCCAGGCCTCCTCGAGCGTCAGGCCGACGTCGAGGAGCGTCTGGAGGTCGGCGCGCGTCACCTCGCGCGGGCGCAGCGTCAGCTTGTCGGCATAGGCGCAGATCGCAGTCTGTCGCGGGTCTAGGTCGGCCCGGCGCCAGTCGTACGACACGCGCTCGCCGAGCACGGGGTCGCCGAGCTCCTCGCGCAGCGCGGCGCCGTGGGCGACCAGGCAGTACAGGCAGCCGTTGGCCGAGCTGACGACGACCGCGATCATCTCCCGGTCGGCGGCGCTCAGATGCTCGGTGGGCACGTGGAGCTGGCGGAAGTGGGCAAACCACGCGCTCAGTCGCTCGGGCCGGAACGCGTACACGCGAAACACGTTGGGGACGAAGCCGAGCCGTTCGCGTGCCTTGGCGAACAGCCCTTGCAGGCCGGACGGCAGGTCCGCCTCATCGGGTACCGGGAACCACGAGCCGGTGTCGGTGTTCTGCGCGGTGTCGGACATACGCGGGCGCCGTCCATTGTCCCGCCTCTGGTCGGCCACCGCATCGTCGCCATCTCACGGACTGGCCTTGCGTCCGCGCTCCGCTTCGCTCATGGTTGTCAGTTGCCTGCCGAGCGAACTTAGGAGTCAACGTGATCGTCGACTGTGCGCTTTACCGAGATGGGCAGCGTCAGAACGAGGGCCCGATGGCGTTGGAGCAAGCCGCCGAGCTCTGCTTGGAGGACCAGGGGTTCGTGTGGCTGGGTATGTTCGAGCCCGACGAGGACGAGCTGACCGACGTTCAGGACAAGTTCGGCCTGCACGATCTGGCGGTCGAGGATGCTCAGAACTTCCACCTCCGCCCGAAGATCGAGCGCTACGAGGAGGGCAGCGTCCTGTTCGCGGTGTTCCGCACGGCGCGCTACGACGAGGAGCACGAGGAGGTGGACGTCGGCGAGGTGTCGGTGTTCCTCTCGCGCCGCTTCGTGATCACCGTCCGCCAGGGCGAGGCGAGCAACCTCCACGGCGCGCGGATGCGGCTCGAGGAGCGCCCGGAGTTGCTGAAGGAGGGCACAGTCGCTGTGCTCTGGGCGATCCTCGACACGATCGTCGATGACTACGCACCGGTGATCGAGGGCCTCGAGAAGGACGTCGAGGAGGTCGAGCGGACCGTGTTCAGCGGCGCGGCCGCACCGACCGAGCGGATCTATCTCCTCCGCCGCGAGGCGACCGACTTCTACCGCGCGGTCCATCCGCTGCTGGCGCCGCTCGAAGCGCTCGAGCGCGGGGCGTACGTCTCGGTGAGCGAAGAGCTGTCTCAGTTCTTCCGAGATGTCAACGATCACCTCAAGCTCGTCAACGAGGAGGTGGTCGCGCTGCGCGACGTGCTCGCCACGATCCTGCAGGCGAACATGGCGGTGATCTCAAATCAGCAGAACCAGATCAGCGTCCGCCAGAACGAGACGATGAAGCAGCTGACGGTGGTCGCCACGATCTTCCTGCCGCTGACGTTCATCACGGGCTTTTTCGGGATGAACTTCAGCTGGCTGACCGGGAACATCAACTCGTTTTGGATATTCATCGTGTACGGCATCGGCAGCCTCGTGCTCTCGGCCGTCGCGATCTATTACTGGTTCCGCCGCAGCGGCGACATATAGGTTCACGCCACCGGGCGTTCGTAGATGTCGAACCGGAACCGGACCGTCATCCCCGCGCGCTCGTACACCCGCAGCGCCAGCGGGTTGTCCGAGGCGACGCCGAGCTGCGCCTCGGAGAGCCCGGCGCGGGCGAACGCCGCGAACGCGCTCGCGAGCAGCGCAGTCCCCACACCGCGGCCCTGATGGCGGGGGTCGACCGCGAGGATATCGACGTAGCCGACCGCTTCGTCCACGAAGCAGCGGGCCAGCAGGAACCCGGCGATCGTTCCGTCGCGCTCGGCGACGCGGCTGAGCGCGGCGTCGAAGTCGTGCGCCCCGAGGTGCTCCTCGCGGAACTCCCGCAACGTCTCGGGGACGTAGTCCGGGCGGCCGCCGAAGCTGGCGGCGTCCACGGCGTGCAGTGCGGCGGCATCGCGGGCGATGTCGACGGCGCGCAGATGAAAGCGCGCGGGCGCGGGCGTCGCAGGGCGCTCGCCGGCGAGGGAGCACACCATCCGCCAGTAGCTCCTCGCCACCGAATAGCCGGCGCGGTTCAGCAGCGTCCGCGCGCTCTCGTTGTCGGCCGCCGCCCACTGCCGGTAGACATGGCGTCCCCGGTCGCGGTCACGAGCCTCCGCCCACGCCAGCAGGCGCGCGCCGACGCCCCGGCCCTCGTGGGCGGGATGGACGACGGCCAGGGTTCCCGGTCGATGGACGATGACGTACCCGATGATGTGGCCGTCGCCGGCGTCGACGACGCGCACGTCCGCGGCGAGGTCGAGGTCGCTGCCACCCCATTCGTCGAGCAGGTCCTCGAGCGTGATGTCAGGCACGCCCAGATCGGCCAGGTCGCGCGCGACCAGTACGGCGAGCACCGCCGGCGCGTCATCGAAGACCGGTGCGCGCAACCGCATCGGCGCAGGGTCTAGCACGCGTTGCGGGCCGGCGGGAGCCGGGGCCGCCGATGCGACGGCCCGGGCCCCCGAAAAGGTGTCAGGCCCCCAGAAGCTTGAGCCCGGCCAGGTACTTCTTGCGGCCCTTCTTGTCGGTGTTCACCGCGGCGTTGACCTGGGCGGCCGGAACCGGACCGCCATGGGCGGCCTGGACATCGTTGCGCAGCGCCCCGTAGGCGGATGCGATCAGGCCGAGTCCCTTGACGATGTCGGTCTTGGCCTTGCGTCCGGCGGACGAGGAGGCGGACTCGTGCGAGAGCTTTCGCTTCAACGAGTGCAGGTCGCCGACCTCGTGGTTCAGCGCGTGTACGAGCGGCTTGACCCTGCCGTGCGGATAGCCGGCCAGCCCCTTCTTGACCGCGTTCTCGTCCTTGACGATCTTCGGGGCGAAGCTGTTGATCGTCGTGCGCAACGTGTTATCGCTCGCCTGAGCCCCCGCGATCGGTCCGGCGAGGATCGCGCACAGCGCTACCCCCGACAGCAGCGAAAACCGACGAACTGAGAGTGGCACGTGACTCCTCCTGGTGATGGCGCTTGTCCTTGCGATGGTGGCATTTACCCTGGCCCATCTCGGTCGTAACCAGTCATAACGAACTAAGTTGCGCCGAGGATGTATGAAACGCCGAAGATCCGAGACACCGAGGCTACTTCGGCCGATCGCGAGTGAACCGGGGCGGTGCCGACCGGTAGCTCGGCGGCGTCGCCGACAGTCGGATCGGGTTGCGGGTCAGGCCGATCGTCGTCCCGTCCTCGCGCTCGATGCTGACCACCGGCTCGAGCCCGAGCCGACGCGCCAGCTCGAACGCCGCCGCGATGTCGTTGACGACGCCGGCGGGTACGCGCGCGGCGGTCAGCGACTCGGCCCACTCGCCGGCCGGCCGCGCGGCTAGCAGCTCCTCGAGCGCCGCCCGCATCGCGGGGCGATTCGCCACCCGCGCCTTGTTGGTCTCAAAGCGCGGGTCGCGAGCCAGCTCGGGAGCGCCGAGCTACCTCGCACAGCGCGCCGAACTGGCGATCGGTGCCCACCGCCACGACGAGCTCCGCGTCCGCGCAGCGCAGCGGCTCGTAAGGCGCGACGCTCGGATGCTCGTTGCCCATCCGCGCTGGAACCACCCCCGCGACGGTGTAAGCGGACGCCTGGTTGACCAGCCCCGCGAGCAGCGCCGACAGCAGATCGACCTCGACGAGCTGGCCCTCGCCGCTCTCCCGGCGGTACTCGAGCGCGGCCAGGATCCCGACGGTCGCGAACAGGCCGGCGAGCACGTCGACGAGCGCTACCCCGACCTTCTGGGGTCCGCCGTCGGGCGACCCGGTGATGCTCATCAGCCCGCCGAGCGCTTGGACCAGCAGGTCGTAGCCGGCGAGCGTGGCACCCTCGCCGGCACCGAAGCCTGTGATCGAGCAGTAGATCAGCCGCGGGTTGCGGTCGTGGAGCGTCTCGTAGTCCAGACCGAACCGCGCGGTCACCCCGGGGCGGAAGTTCTCGACGAACACGTCGGCCCCACCCGCCAGCCGCTGCGCTCGCTCCAGATCGGCTGCGTCGGTGAGGTCGAGCACCAGGCTGTCCTTGTTCCGGTTGACGGCCTGGAAGTACGTCGCCTCGCCGGCCTCGTCGTACGGCGGCCCCCACTGGCGAGTGTCGTCGCCGGCCGGAGACTCGACCTTCGTCACCACCGCTCCCAGGTCGGCCAGGATCATCGTCGCGAGCGGGCCGGCGAGCACCCGCGAGAAGTCGAGAACCTCGAGTCCACCGAGCGCAGACGCCATCACGCCGTCCCGGCGCTCACGGACTCGAGGCCGGCGAGCAGCACGTCGAGACCGAACTCGAAGCGCTCCTCGCCGTCCGGGCCGGTCATGTCGGTGGCGATCGAGGCCAGCACCGGGAAGCGATCAGCCGGCAGTCGCCTGTAGAAGTCGTGGACTTCGTCGTAGTAGCGCTGTACATCCTCGGGCGTCATCCCCCCGTGATCCATCAGGCCCTCCTCGAACGCCTCCGCAGCCACGTACAGCGTGAGCTGATCGAGACCGAGCGCGATCGCGCGATCGGACAGACCGCCCGTCCGCAGAATCGCGACGAGTGTCTCGGCGGCGGCGAGCGTCTTCGGGGTCGTCGGGATGCGTCCGAGACCGGCAAGCGCGGCGTCGCGGTGGGAGCTCAGGACGGCGCGTAAGTCCCGAGCCATCTGACGCACCTGCTCGCGCCAGATCTTCGGGTCGGGCTCCGGTAGCGGCACCTGTCCGACGAGCTCGTCGAACACCAGCTCGAGCAGCTCGTCCTTCCCGGTCACGTGCGCGTACAGCGACGCCGCCCCGGTCCCCAACTGATCCGCGACCCGCCGCATCGACAGTCCGACCACTCCGGCCTCGTCGAGCACCTCGATCGCCGCGGCCACGATCGCCTCCACGGTCAGTGCGGTCCGGCGCGACGGCCGCTTGGAGAGACGGGGGAGCCGCGGGGGCGGGGGCAGGGCGGCCCCGGCGGCCCCTGTTATCGAGGGGCCAGCCGACCTGCGAGCGGCGCGGGTCGGACGGGATTTCGGGCTGCCCCTTGACTCGCTCACACCCATAGCGTATAACACCGTTCGTTGAACGAACAATGTTCGGAACGGCATTCGCTAAAGGAGGAGCTTGAGATGTCAGTCAGCCATCGCCGCAAGTGGGTGATCCTCGCGCTCGTGCTCATGGCCGAGTGCATGGATCTGCTCGACGGCACGATCGTCAACGTCGCCGCCCCCACGGTCCGCACCGACCTGCACACCAGCACCTCGGCGCTCCAGTGGGTGATCGGCGGCTACGCCCTCGCCTTCGCGGTCGGGCTGATCACCGGCGGGCGGTTGGGCGACATCTACGGCCGTAAGCGCCTGTTCGTGCTCGGCGCACTCGGCTTCGTGGCCGCGTCGGTGGCGTGCGCGTTCGCCGTCAGCCCGACGATGCTGATCGCCTGCCGCCTGGCCCAGGGCGGGGCCGCCGCGCTCCTGATCCCGCAGGGCCTCGGGATCATTCGCGACGCCTTCCCGCCCGCGGAGCAGGGCTCGGCGTTCGCGGTGTTCGGCCCGGTCATCGGGCTGTCGGCGGTGCTCGGACCGATCATCGGCGGCGCGCTCGTCGACGCGAACCTGTTCGGGACCGGCTGGCGTCTGATCTTCTTCGTCAACCTGCCGCTCGGACTGATCGCGGCGATCGGCGCCGCGAGGTTGATCCCGGAGTCGAAAGCGCCACGCACGCCGCGTCTTGACCTCGTCGGAACCGCGCTCGCGGCGGCCGGCATGGGCCTGCTCATCTATCCCTTGATCCAGGGCCGCGAGGCGGGCTGGCCGGCGTGGACCTATCTGATGGTCGCGGCAAGCGCGGTCTCGTTCGCGGCGCTGGTCGCCTGGAGCAGGCGGGTGCGCCGTCGCGGCGGTGACCCGCTGGTCGAGGCGAGCATCTTCAGTCATCGCGCCTACACCGCCGGCATCTCGATGATCGTCGTGTTCTTCGCGGGGATGCTCGGCACGATGCTGGTCCTCACGCTGTTCCTGCAGTTCGGCGAGCATTTCTCGGCGATTCACGCCGGCATCACGCTCGCGCCGTTCGCCGCCGGCACGGTGGTCGGCGCCGTGCTCGCCGCCACCGTGCTCGTGCCTCGGCTGGGACGCGCCACGCTGCAGATCGCCGCGGTGATCGGGGCTGCCGGCGTGCTGTGGCTCCGTGAGGTGATCCTCGCCCACGGTCTCGACACGACCTCGCTCGCGATCATCGGGCCGCAGCTCGTGGTCGGAGTCGGGATCGGCATGATCGTCTCCCCACTGTTCAACTTCATCCTCGCGTCGGTTACCGACAACGAGGTCGGATCCGCCTCGGGGGTCGTCAACGCGGTGCAGCAGCTCGCAGGCGCGGTCGGAGTCGCGGGCATCGGCACGATCTTCTTCACCACGCTCGCACACGACGGATTCGTGACCGCGATCAGCCACTGCCTGCTGGTCGAACTCGCGACCATGCCGTTGATCCTGCTGCTCAGCTTCACGCTGCCGGCGCGTGCCGCCGACCGAGAGGCCGTCCAGGCGCTCGCGGAGGCCGAGCCGATCGTGAACGTGGACCATGTTCTGGCCGGCGCCGGCGAGACGCTGTAGCGCTTCTCGGCGGCGGATCGTCTGAACGCACCACCTACGGATCATGGCCAGCGGATAGCCTGCGCGCACCATGAGGGGGCGCCCCGGCCGATATCTGCGTTCGGACCATGAGGCTCGGCGGCGCCGCCAAGCCCCTGCGCTGTTGCTGGCGACGCTCGTCGCACTGGCCGGATCTGGTGGCGCACAGGCGACCGGGGATCGCGGGATCCCGGGTGCCGACCCGCCGCACACCGACGTCGTGACGATCTCCGCGACGCCGGCAGGCCCCGCGGTCCCCGGAGCATTCGTCGGCCTCTCGCTCGAGTACCCCACGGTGTCCAGCGCGGAGCTCCCGGGCCGTGCCAATCCGGTGCTCGCGCAGCTGATCCGGAACCTGTCGCCAGGCCACGCGCCGGTCATCCGCATCGGGGGTGAGAGCGGCGACAGGACCTGGTGGCCCGTTTCCGGCGCTCGCCGGCCGCGCGGGGTTTACTACGCGTTGACGCCGGCCTGGCTCGCTGACGCGCGCGAGCTCGCAGAGTCGGCACACGCGCGTCTGATCCTCGGGATCAACCTCGAGACCGACAGCACGGCGATCGCGGCGGCCGAGGCGCGCCACATGGTCGCGGGGATCGGCCGCCGGAACATCGACGCGCTCGAGATCGGCAACGAGCCCGAGCTGTACGCCGGGCTCCCCTGGTACGTGACGCGTGCCGGACAGAAGGTGTTCGGCCGGCCGCCGACGTACAACCTCGCCGACTACATGAAGGAGTTCGCGGAGATCGCCGGCGCGCTTCCTGCGGTCCCGCTGGCCGGGCCGTCCACCGGCGCCGACGCATGGATCGCCGGTCTTGGCCAGCTGCTCGGGGCGAACCCGAGGCTCCGCCTTGCGACGTTTCATGCCTACGCACTCGATCCACGCGGTGAGGCGTTTCGCGGTCACGACTGCTCCACGGCCATCGGCGAGCCGGCTCATCCCAGCGTGGCCGCACTGCTCAACTCGTTCGCGTCGCAGAGCCTCGTGCAGGGTGCGCTGCCGTATATCGCGATCGCCCACAGCCACGGCATCCCGTTCCGGATCGATGAGATGAACGCGATCACCTGCGCCGGAGCCCAGGGCGTCAGCAACACGTCGGCGTCCGCGCTGTGGGTGCTCGATGCCCTGTTCCAGCTGGTGCGCGCGGGCGTCGACGGCGTGAACATCCACACCTGGAGGGGCTCGGCCGGCAAGCTGTTCGACATGCACTACCGGCACGGACGCTGGGTCGGAACGGTCCAGCCCGAGTACTACGGCATGCTGATGTTCGCGCAAGCCGCTCCTCCTGGCTCTCGACTTCTGTCGACCGGCCGCCCGGACGTTGGACCGCTGCGGTCGTGGGCGGTGCTGGCACCGGATCGCAGTATCCGTGTGGTGCTGGTCAACGACAGCCTCAAGCGCACGCGCTGGGTGCTCGTGCGGCCGCCGCGCACGGGCGGCCGCGCGGAGGTCGAGCAGCTCGAGGCGCCGAGCGCCTACGCCCGCAAGGGGATCACGCTCGGCGGCCAGAGCTTCGGTACCCAGACCGCCACCGGCCGGCTCACCGGCTCTCGGCGCGTGACACTGCTGCGGCCATCGACCGGCGGTTACACGGTGCGGGTGCCGGCGGCCAGCGCCGTGATGCTCACGATCCGCTGAGGACCGCCGCGTGGCCGTCACGTGCGGCCGCGCGGCGCCTTGGCGAGGTAGCTCTGCCCCGCATGCAGCACGATCGTCCTGTGGCGAACGAAGTCGGTCACGCTGACACTGTCGGTGACGTCGTGCGTAAGCGTTCCGTCACAGCGGTCCGCGATCGTCCAGATCGTGCCGAGCACGGTCGCCGCGCTGTAGCGCCCGCGCGTGCGGAACTTGCCGTGAGCGCTGGCTCGGAGCAGCTGCAGCACCCTGCTGCTGACGGCCGCCGCCGAGGCGTCGATGGCCTCGCCCTTGCGCTTGCACCTGGCATATGTGGGGGCGCCATTGAACGCGTTCTCGACCAGCGACAGCGTCGCGAGGCCCCTACTCCGGCCGCGCGTCGCCTGGGTCAGCTTGAAGATCGCCCCGCGGAACGTGCCGGTCTGGGTCTTGCCCTTCTTGGCGGTGGCGGTGACGAGCTTCAACGAGCCGTGCAGCGAGTTGATCTCCGATCCGAACGGAATCTGGCTGGCGGCGGTCAGGCGAACGAACCCGGACCCGGCGCCGGCGTCCGCGCCGGCGCGGACCCCGCCGGCAATGTCCAGCGACTTGTCCGGTGGCGCCTTGACGAACACCGCACCCGACACCGGCGTCGCGTTTGCCGTCTTGCCGAGAACCGGCGCCGGCAACGGAACCCCCGGCGACGGCGGGGCGGCCGCGACACCGAACAGGAACGCGTTGCCGCCGCCATCGACCGCGGCGCAGAACGACGAGGACGCGCACGACAGCCCGGAATGCTCCACCGCCGACTCGAGCTGCTGCGGAGCGCTCCACGTGCCGCCGTTGAACGTCAGGACGCTCTCGCGCCCGTCAATCGCGGCGCAGAACGACGATGAGGGACACGAGACCGATTCGAGCTCTCCCCCGTCGATCTGGCCGTTGGCGGTGTCGATCGGGGTGGCGGCGCTCCAGGCCGAGCCGTTGTACGTGTACGCATTGCCACCGTTGTCGACCGCGATGCAGAACGTCGTCGACGGGCACGAAACGGATGTCAGGTTGTCCGCGGCGATGTCGACCGGCGTCGGGCTCCAGGAGGCGCCGCCGTTGGTAGCGGTTTCGATGTCCCCGCGCTCGCCCGCGGCGATGCAGAACGATGTCGAGACGCACGCGATCCCGCCGATGCCCTCGTGATTGGAGACGCTGTTGATCGTGATCGGGCCCGACCACGTGCTGCCGTTGTAGGTGAAGCCGTTGCCGCCAACGTCGCCGGCCACGCAGAACGACGACGACGTACACGACACCGCGCTGAGCGAATTACGCGTGGTGTCGACCGCGACGGGTGCGCTCCACGAGCTGCCGTTGAACGTCATCGCGTTGCCGGCCTGGTCGACCGCGGCGCAGAACGAGGCCGACGGACACGAGATCGAGGTGAGCGTGTGACCGCTCGGATTGCTGCTCGGATCGATGTTCGTGGGCGCGCCCCACGAGCTGCCGTTGAACGTCTGCCCCCAACCGCCGGCGCCGACCGCGGCACAGAACGTCGCCGTCGGGCACGAGATGTTCTCCGGCGGGTTCGAGCTGTCGATCGAGGTCGGGCCTGACCAACCGCCGGCGGCCAACGCCGACGACGGCACGACAAGCACGGCAGCCGTCACCACGAGCACCGCCGACGCCACCGCACCCCAATGCGCAGCGCGACGCCGGCGCCCGTCCCAGACCGCGCTCATACTGGCTCCCCGATATTCCGAACCCTTCCACGGCACGCCCGGCCCCGCCGCACCGTCGACTTATGCACAGGAACGTACTCACTCGTTCAGGCCAAGTCAACAATTGCGCCGCCCGGGAATGCACGATCTCGATCGACGGCACGGCGCGAATTGAACTTGCCTCTCCGCGTTCTGACTCGCGCCCCTGATGAGGTGCGGGTCGTCAGGGTACGGCGTCAGACAGATCGACATCCCACCATTCCTTGTGAGCCATCGAGTGATCCGCGGCGAACCCGAGCGCCTGCGCGGCCTCCTCCCATCGCCGCTGAACGAGCTCACACAGCGGTGCGGATATGTTCGAACCCTCCGCGATCCCGGCCGCGATCGTCACGTCCTTGGCCAGCAGGCCGAGTGCGAAGCCGGTGCCGTAGCGGCCGGTGACGACCTCCTTCGCGAACACCACCTCGCTGCTGAAGCTTCGCCCGGTCGAGTTGTTGACGATCTCGACCATGGTTGACGGGGTCAGGCCGAAGCTGCGACCCAGGACCAGCGCTTCGGCGAGGGCGGCGTAGCTCGCGGCGGCACAGAAGTTATTGAGCGCCTTCATCGCGTGGCCCGACCCGAGCGGACCGGTCCGAAACACTTGACCCCCCAGCACGCCCAGGATCGGCAGCACGCGATCCACTGCCGACTCGTCGTCGGCTCCGGTCATGATCGCCAGCGTCCCGTCCGTCGCACGCGGGACCCCGCCCGACACAGGCGCGTCGATCAATGCGAGCGATCGCCGACCGAGCTCTCGACCGAGCTCGCGCGTGTCGTGAGGACTCGAGGAGCTCATGTCGACGACGACCGCGCCGGTGGCGAGCGCATCGGCAATCCCGTCCTTCAGCACCGCGTCCTGGACAGCACGACCGTCGGGAAGCATCGTTATCAGCACCCCCGCAGTCGCGAACGCGCTCGGCTCCCGCCCCGGCGTGGCGCCGGGCTGGTCGGCGAACCGCAGCTCCACATCGCGGTCTGCGTCGCGGACGACAAGCTCGTACCCTGCCCGGAGCAGGTTGCTGGCCATCGGCCAGCCCATCCGTCCAAGGCCGACGAATCCGACGGTCTCGCGGCGAGTCTCGTGTCCAGTCGCGTCCATGTGCCTCCTCTTCATTGACTGGCGATGCGAACCAGATCCTACGTGTGGAAACGCCCGTTGACGGTGGGTTTATGTCCCCACCGCTAGGAATGATTGGCGTTGTGATCGCGCGAATGCCCGACTGCCCCTGTGCCTGATCAGGCGACCCGCGGCGGCCTGACCAGACGTCAGCTGTTGGGCGGAGCGGGCAGCGTTGCGGCGCTCGCGGTCGTCGGTACCGGGGTCGGCAAGGTCCTCAGCAAGCGGCCCGAGCCGCTTCCCGAAATCAGCTCGTTCGGGCTCAAGCCGGGGGGTAGCGTCGGCGCCTTCCGCTCCCGACCGGACCTGCGCCCACCGACGGTCACGACCAGCGTCGGCACGACGGCCGACGGGTTCGGCAACGCGGATCCTGGCCTGTTGTTCCTGGGGCCGGGGCCCGTCACCCTGTCCGGATCTCAGCAGTACGGGCCGCTGATCGTCGATCGCGCCGGCACGCCCGTGTGGTTCAGGCCCCTGCCGGCGGGGCTGCAGGTAACCAACTTCACCGCCGCGCAGTACCGAGGCAAGCCGGTGCTCGTCTGGTGGGAGGGGAAGATCCTGCAGTCCGGGTACGGGCAGGGCGAAGCGGTGGTGCTCGACCACGACTATCGCGAAGTCGCGCGCATTCGCGCGGCAGGTGGCCGGTCGATGGACCTGCACGCTCTGACGCTGACCCCCCAGGGTACGGCGCTGTTCAGCTGCTATCCGGCGACCGTGCAGATGGACCTTTCCTCGATCGACGGCCCTCGCAACAACCCGGTCCTCGAGTCGATCATCCAGGAGGTCGACATCGCCAGCGGGCGGCTCGTGTCCGAGTGGCGCGGCCTCCAGCACATCCCGGTGAGCGCTTCCTGTGAGCCGATGAGCGCGCCCTACGACTACCTGCACGTGAACTCGATTCAACCGCTGCCGGACGGGAACCTGCTCGTCTCCGCACGCCACACGTGGGCTGTCTACAAGCTGGACCGCCGGACCGGCGAGGTCATGTGGACGCTGGGCGGCAAGCGCAGCCAGTTTCAGATGGGCCCCGGCACACAGTTCTCCTGGCAGCACGACCCCACCCTGGTCTCAGACCGCGTGCTGACCGTGTTTGACAACGGCACAAACGGTCCGATCAAGACCGAGCACGAGTCGCGCGGGCTGGTGCTCGAGGTCGACGAGCAGCGCAGGACGGTGACGCTGCGCAACGAGTACACGAGCCCGCAGCACCTGTCGGCGGGGGCGATGGGCTCCGTCCAGACGCTCTCCGCCGACCGGGTCCTCGTCAGTTTCGGCGTCCAATCGCAGACGATCGAGTACACCTCGGACGGCGACCTTGTGCTCGACATCGCTCTGCCCGCGGGCATGTACTCCTACCGAGGCTTATGGCTCCCGTGGAACGGCGTCCCCCACCACCAGCCCGCCCTCACCGCAGGGCGGAACCGCCAGAGCGGCACGACGACCATGTACGCGAGCTGGAATGGCGCCACCGAAGTCGCCGGCTGGCAAGTCGCCGCCGGATCGAAGCGCGACCACCTGCATCCACTCGGGATCGCCCGGCGCCGCGGGTTTGAGACCGTCATCCCACTGCATCGCCAGCTTCGGTACGCGTCGGTCGTCGCGCTCGACCGCTTCGGTCGGCGGCTGCGGCACAGCCCCACGGTCCGGCTTTAGCAGGCGGGCACGGCGAGCTCGGCCAGCTCTCGTGCCAGGCCGGTTGCCCACACGCCTTCGCGCAGGGGGTGGACCTTGACCCACACGCGGCCCTGCAACTCGCTTAGTTCGAGCGTCCCTACCTGCCCTGGAATCCTCAGATGCCAATGGCTGCTTCCAACGTGGCCGGCGAGCTCCCGCCGGTTCGAGACGACGAGGCCGCGTCGCTGACACTCGGCCAGCGCCTGCTCAGCCGTTACGTTGAGGTCCAGTTCCAGCACCCGGATCCGAGCGTACCGGCGGCATCGACGGCTGGAAGAAGAATGCGGGCCGAACATGTCCGCAACCGACATCTGAGCACCACATCCGCGCGTGGGGCTGTCACGCTGCTCGCGCTGGGATCCACAGCACAGTCGTCCGAACAACCGAAGGAGGCGTAGTCCATGCAAGTCGGCGCCGTGTACCCGCAGATCGAGCTTCGAGGAGATCCGAGTGCTGTGCGTCGGCTCGGGCTCGCAGTCGAGGAGCTCGGCTTTGACTACCTTCTCGCCTACGACCACGTGCTCGGTGCCGTTCACGCCGATCGAACGCCCCAGCTCACCGGCCCCTATACCGAGCACGACCCGTTTCACGATCCGTTCGTGATGTTCGCCTACCTGGCCGCCATCACCGAACGAATCCAGTTCGCCACCGGGATCCTGATTCTCCCGCAGCGCCAGACTGCCCTCGTCGCCCGCCAAGCAGCCGACCTTGATCTTCTGTCCGGCGGTCGACTGCGCCTCGGCGTCGGGATCGGCTGGAATCACGTCGAGTACGAGGCCCTCGGGCAGCAATTCCGTACCCGCGGCGCCCGGCAGGAGGAACAGATCGGACTGCTCCGCCGGCTGTTCACAGAACCCGTCGTCGACTTCTCAGGCCGGTTCGACCGGATCGACCGAGCCGCACTCGTCCCCAAGCCGACGCGGCCCATTCCGATCTGGCTCGGTGGATCCTCCGAGCCGGCCTACGATCGGGCTGCCCGTCTGGCCGACGGCTTCATCTTCATCGGCGGCGACGTCGGCCACACCATCGATGCCTGGAGACGGCTACGCGATCGCGTGCACAGCCTCGGCCGGCCAGTCGAAGACTTCGGCGCGGAGTATGTCGTGCGTCCGCAAGGTGGCCCAGGCGACGTCACGGCCTCGATCGATGCCTGGCACGAGGCAGGCGGCACCCACCTCTCGGTAGTCACGATGGGACTCGGCTTTGACTCCGTCGACGGCCACATCGATTACCTCGCGTCGGTCGCAAACGCGCTGAGCCTGTCGTAACGGCCGCCAGCCCCCGAGGGGCTCGTCTGCGAAGCTCTAGGCGATGCAACTCGGTGAGTTCGGCGTGTGGACGACGTATCGCGCGATTGGCGAGGAGAACGCGGGTGAGGCCGCGAAGCTCGTCGAGGATCTCGGACTCGGGACCTTCTGGCTGGGTGGGTCGCCGCAGCTGCCGGCGCTCGCGCCGCTGTTGGAGGCGACCGAGCGGATCGTCGTCGCCACCGGGATCCTCAACGTGTGGGCCAGCGAGCCAGAGCGGGTGGCGAGTGACTTCGCTGAGCTCGAGGCGCGTTTCCCCGGACGGGTTCTGCTCGGGATCGGCGTCGGCCATCCCGAGGCCACCAGCCAATACAGCAAGCCCTTGGGGGCTATGCAGTCCTTCCTGGACGGGCTCGACACGGCAGCGGCGCCGGTGCCGCGAACCCGACGGTGCCTGGCCGCGCTTGCGCCGAAGATGCTCAAGCTGAGCGCCGAGCGCTCGCTCGGCGCGCACACGTACTTCGTCCCAGTCGCACACACTCGAGCCGCCCGCAAACCCCTGGGCGAGACGGCGATCCTCGCGCCGGAGCTAGCTTGCGTGCTCGACGATCACCTCGAATCAGCCCGGGCGAAGGGGCGGACCTACGCGGCGATGTACCTCGGGCTCCGCAACTACACGAACAACCTGCTCAACCACGGCTTCAGCGAGCAGGACATCGCTGACGGCGGCTCGGACCGGCTTATCGACGCGATCGTCCCGCACGGGAGCGCCGACGAGATCGCGGCCGCAGCGCGCCGGCACCTGAGCGCCGGTGCTGATCACGTCTGCATGCAGGCCGTGGGGGTCGAGGGGGTCCCGCGCGAGGAGTGGACCGCGCTCGCGGCCGCTCTGGGCGCCGGCAAGCCTGACGTAACCTGAACCTAAGGCGGCTGGCACCAGCCGCGACCGACCGAGTCGCGAAGGCGGTCAGCTTTCTGCGTGCCCACGCAGCCGGTGAAGGCGCTCGAGCGCATGCTTCCAGTCCGCCTCGAGCGTGCGAATGAGCTCGTGATGCTCTGGCGGAACTTCACCCTCGTTCATCAGCGTTCTATCTCGGGCCTCAGACAGGCGCAACCGCGCCGCGTGCTCCTCCCGCTCGACCATCTCGAGCTCACCCATACACGTTCGCCTCCTCTGTTGTCTTTGTTCCAGGCGGTAGACCAGGCCACTCTCGACCCGGACCGTATGGTCGCGGCAACTAACCGGCGCCGTCAAGCGCAGTTCCGTTAGGAATCCGCGATCCCCGCCCTCGGTCGTCGCCGGCGAGGAGAGTCGTTCGCCGCTCAGGGGTTGCCGGGGTCGTGGGTCTCGGTGAACAGAGCGCCCTGTCCTGCTCCTGATCCGGCCGCGCCGCCTCGGCGTGCCGAGGAATTCGGAGCACAGGCGCCGCCACTCCTGGCGGGGATCCTTGAAATCCGCGATGCGATCGATCACGCTCTGCTCGTAGCGCGCGATCGGACTCTCGACTGACACGCCTTGGGTAACAGTCATCACGGCAAGGATCGAGCGGTCCCCGCACACCGCATCACCCACTTCGGGTGAACCCGCCCGGGCGCGGCGCGACTCACGCCGGGGTGCGCGCCGATCCGCGCCGCCGTGCGGAAGGTCACCCTTCCGAGGACGGAGAAACCCCGAGCGCTTGGTGAAGGAACTCGACCTGGAGCGTGAGGAGATTCTCGGCGACGGACTCTCGCGGAGTCATGTGAGTGATCCCGGTGAGTGGCAGGACTGTGTGCAGCCGACCGGATTCAGTCAGACGCTGCGACAGTTGCAGCGTGTGCGCGGCAACGACGTTGTCGTCGGCCAGTCCGTGAATCAGCAGCAGCGGGCGCCTCAGCGCGCCCGCGTCGTGCAGCAGCGACGATTGTTCGTAGGCCGGACGATCTGACCCGTCCGGCTGGGTACCGAGGTAACGCTCGGTGTAATGCGTGTCATAGAGTCGCCATTCGGTGACCGGCGCGCCCGCGACGGCCGCATGGAAGGTGTCCGGCCGGCGCAACACCGCCAGCGCGGCCAGGTACCCGCCGAACGACCAACCACGGATCGCTACGCGCGACAGATCAAGCTCGGGAATGACGGCGGCCACCGAGGTGAGAGCCGCAATCTGATCCTCGAGCGCCGGCCCGGCAAGATCGCCCTTGACCGCCTGCGCCCAAGCACGCCCCCGCCCCGGCGTTCCCCGCCCGTCAGCAACGATCACGGCAAATCCCTGATCGGCGAGCCACTGCGATTGCAACCAGAGGCCCCGGGCCGCGAGGACGCGCTGGGACTGCGGGCCCCCATAGGGATCCATCAACACCGGCAGTACCGATCCACGCTCATGGTTCTGAGGTAGCAGGACCCCGACCCGCAGCTCTCGCGGGCCGACGGTCAGCATCTGCACCGCTGGGGTTATGACAGGCCGCTCGGCTCGGGATTGAAACGAGTATCCGCCGACCGTCCAGCGGGTGCCGTCCTGCCCCATCGTGCGCGACCCCAGCACACGGACCCCGCCGCCGCTCACTGCGGTGTGGACGCCGGGCAGGCGCGTGAGCTGAGACAACCCGTCTCGAGGCTCCCATCGCCACACGTGGACCTCGGTTGGCTCGGTGCTCGCGGTGAACAGCACGTCATCGTCGCTGACCGTCAGTACGGCCCTCACCTCGAGGCCGGCCGGGGTAACGGGCTGCCCGTCGACTAGCAGCGCAACCGCATCGTCGACGCCGGCGACCGTGACAAGACGCTCGCCCAGCCGTCGCGGGACCCCGTCGATCAGATCGACCCACACTTCGTCGGACTGGGCGTCCAGCGGCTCAGTCTCACCGCTGAGCGCGTCGACCCCGAGAACCGCTGAGCGCCGCTGGTCACGGGACTGCACGACGATCAGCGGGCCATGCTCGTCCCAGTGAGCCGCCGCGAGATACGGATATGTCTGCCGATCCCACTCCACCCGCAGCGGAGCGGGTCCATCGAGCCGAATCATGTACGCCTCCACGGATGCGTTCACCGAGCCGGCCGTCGGATAGCGCACGGTTCGCGGTGCGGAGCCGGGATCGGCGACGTCGGAGATCCATAGCTCCTGCACCGCCGCCTCATCGACACGTGCGACCAGCAGCGCATCACCGTCAGGGGCCCACCAGTAGCCACGATCGCGCTGCATCTCCTCGGCCGCCACGAACTCCGCCACACCCCAGCTCACAGCCGGGCCTGTCTCGCCTGCCAGACGGCTCACGACGCCATCTGCCAACCGCACGACGTGCAGGGCCCGCTCATGAACAAACGCGACACAGCGCCCCGATGGATCAGGCCGAGGATCGAACACCGGCGCGGGCACATCCACCTCGCGCGCTCCGCCGGCAGTTAGATCGGCGACGAACAGCTTGCCCGAATACACCAAGGCCGCAATCCGCAGGTCTCGATCGGTCGCGTACGCGACGATCCCCCCAGCGGTCTCGCGCGCTCGCTCCCGGCGAGCCCGCTCTTCGACGGACAAATCCTCTCCCGCTCCGCCGACAGCGAGGTCGGCGGGGTTCACCACAAGCCGCTCGCGCTCGTCCTGCACGTCAAACACCCACAAACAGCTCAGCGGATCATCACCGGCTGGAGATCGCAGGAACGCAACGCGGGTGCCATCCGCCGCCGCCTCGAAAGTTCGCGGCGCACCCAACGTGAAGTTGCGGGTCCGCGCTGTCTGACGCGGGAATGAGTCGGCCATGGCGAGGGTGGGGCGAGCCCGGCATCACCCTAAACGAAAGCGCCACTTGGCGACCCGATGGCCGGACGCGCCAGAATGCATAGATGAGCACACCCGAGAACGACGGCGAGCCCATCACCGAGGCGGGCCTCGCGGCCCTCAAAGCGGAGATCGGACAACTGGAGACCGTCGGGCGCCGTGAGATCGCTGCGCGGATCCTCACGGCCCGCGGCCACGGCGACCTCAAGGAGAACGGCGAGTATCACGCGGCCAAGGAGGATCAGGCCCACCTGGAGACCCGGATCCTCCGGCTACGGCAACGGTGGCGCAATGCTGTCGTCGTTCCCGTTGACGAGGGCCCCGGGGCGGCGTTTGCCTTCGGGCGTTCCGCCGAGGTCCGCGACGAGGACACGGGTGAAGTACACACGTGGACCATTGTGGGCGCCACGGAGGCCGACCGCACGCAGGGCAAGCTGTCCGCGGAATCCCCGGTCGGCAAGGCCCTCTTAGACCACGCCCGCGGCGCCACGGTCGAGGTCCCAACTCCACGCGGCAGCCGCCGACTCACAATCGAGCGCATCCTCTAGACAGTCGAGACCGGGGTCACGCGGGAAGCCGGACCGACCGGGATCTTGGTTGTCTGCAGGGAGGCGGTAGCTAGAGTCGCTTAGGTCGAACGATGGCGGTCGCATCCTCACTTTCGCGACGGGATGAGCTGCGGGCGTTCCTGCGCTCGCGGCGGGCGCGGCTGTCGCCGGCCGACGTCGGAATCCCGGACGATGGTGGCCGCCGCCGGACGCCTGGCCTGAGGCGCGAGGAGCTCGCCGCCCTGGCGGGGGTGGGCGTGTCCTGGTACACGTGGCTCGAGCAGGGGCGGGACATCAACCCCTCCCCTGAGGTGCTCGACGCGCTCGCCCGCGCGCTACGGCTTGACCCCGCCGAGCGCAGGACGCTTTTCGCGCTCGCGCGAACGGAGCTGCCGCTTGCCGACGACGTGGCCGGGACCGATCCTGAGCAGCTCGGCGGCGACATCAGCCAGCTGATCGCCCTTACGCGCCCGCCGACGAGGCCACTCGCGCCGCGCTCATGAGCCTCTGAGGCAGCCGCCGGCGCGAATGGCTCCACCGCCCGGGGTTAGTCGTGGGCGGCGGCCAGCGGATGGCCCAGCTGATTGGCGTTCTCGAGCTCGGCGAGGTCTTGCTCGTCGAGTTCGACATCCGCCGTGGCCATGTTCTCCTCGAGGTGCGCCACGGAGCTGGTACCTGGAATCACCAGCATCCGCTCATAGCGGGACAGAAGCCAGGCGAGCGCGACCTGCGTGACCGTGATCCCTCGCCGCTCCGCGACCCCAGCGATGGCCTGATCCTGCGCGAGCTGCTTCGGGCCGCCGCTGAACGCCGAACCGAGCGGAAAGTAGGGGACAAACGCGATCTGTCGTTCCACGCACAGCGCGAGCACGTCCTCGCCGGAGCGGTTGACGACGCTGTAGGCGTTCTGCACCTCAGCGATATCGACCAGGTCGGCCGCGCGGCGGACGGCATCGGCACCGGCCTCACTGATGCCGATCAGGTCGAGCTTGCCTTCGCTGCGCAGATCCTCGAGCGTGCCGAGCTGCTCGGCGAGGAGGTCGCCCGACACTTCGGCGCTCATCAGACGGAGGTTGACGAGGTCCATCCGCTCCACCCGCAGTGACCGGAGGTTGTCCTCGACCCCGGCGCGCAGCTCGACCGGACTCTGGGCGGGGAGCCAGGCGCCCTCGTGGTCACGGCGTCCACCGACTTTGGTCACGAGCTTCAGATTGTCCGGATACGGATGCAGGGTCTCGCGGATCAGGTCGTTTACGACGTCCGGGCCGTAGTACTGAGCGGTATCGATGTGGTCGACGCCGAGTTCGATCGCCCGGCGCAGGACAGCGCGGGCGGCGTCCGGATCACGCGGGGGCCCAAATACGCCGGGACCGGCGAGCTGCATCGCGCCGAAGCCGATGCGGTTGACGGGCTTATCGCCAATGAAGGATGTCTTGTTCATGCCGATAGCTTGCCCTTCGGGTCGCGACTCGACAAGAGGTCTGCAGATCCCGGGTCCGAGACCACCAGCCTGCGTGACCACGAGCCTCGGCGTGGCCAGGACCGAAGCTGCGCATGACCTCGAAGCCGTCATCAGGCTCGCCGACGCGGCTCTACGAAGCCAAGCGCACCGGACGAGACCGGGTCGTGTGCGGGCCCTCAGCTGCGCTCGGCGCCGACCACGACCGGGTCAGCCGCTAACCGGGATCCCCGGCGACACTCGTCGAGCCTTTCAGACCGCCACGGCTTCGACATCGACGGCCAGCGCTCTGGCGGCCGTTTCAATGAGCTCGACGACTTCGTCCGGGTGGGACACCATCGCAACGTGGTTGGATTCGACTTCGATCGTGGTTGCGCCCATGCGCTTGGCGAACTGACGTTCGGCATCAGGCGGAATCGCCTGGTCGCCCCCTGCGACCAGGAACCAGGTCGGCAGAGATTTCCAGGCTGGCACACCCATTACATCCTCGAGGGTTGAGGCGGCCAGGGGCTGTTGCACGGCGAACATGACCCTCGCCTTGACCGGGTCGACATCAGCCGCGAAGTGGTTGACGAAATCGTCCTCGGGGATCCAAGCGAAGCCGTGGTCATCGATGACGAGATTCGCCAGTGCCGGGGTCGGGGGTCCCTGCTGCAGCAACGCACCGATCGATTCGCCCTCGTCAAGACCGAACCCGGCGATGTAGACGAGCCCAACCACGTTCGGCGCGTCGGCGCCGAGAGCAGTCATGATCTGGCCACCGTAAGAGTGGGCGGCGACCACCGTGGGGCCGGTCTGAAGGCCAAGCACGTGGCGCAGCCGCGCGACGTCATCCGCTAGCGAGGTCTCGGGAAACTGGGGAGCCGTTACGTTGTAGCCGTCGGCCTGGAGGCGCTCGATGACCGCGCTCCAGCTGGAGCCGTCGGCCCACGCGCCGTGGACGAGGACGATGTTCGGGGAAGTGCTCATTTCCATAATTCCTTATCGGGTTGGTGAGGCTGGTGAGATCACGACAATGTGATTTGACTGATGTCGACTGACACGAGAAGCGGTTCGGGGACAAGCTGGTAGTCGCCCACGTAGGCGTATACGCGCCGCGTGGTCGGGAACATCAGGCCATCAACCTCCCGATAATCCGAGGCGTAGTTCAGCCCGGTCGATCCTCCCAGGATGTCTACGGAATAGTCGTGACGGCGCAGAAGTCCGTCCGGACCAAAGCAAAAGATCTGCTCGCGCGTGTGACTCTTGACCTCCTCGGGGAAAATCACCTTTAGCCGTCGCCACGTCTCGCCTTCGACAGAGATCGAGTCGATCTCCTCCTTGGCAAAGCGCGCCTGCGCATAGAGGAACGGCGTATTGAGGTAAGTCCACAGCGCCTCGCCACTGAAGTAAGCGACATGGACCGCGTTCCAAGGCGTATCCGCTTGCTGCCCCTCAAATGACGCTTCCGGATCGTCGCTGGCTTCGAGCATGGTTCCATCCGGCCGCTGCACGAGTACCCGGTCCGGCTCGAAGATGGTCGTTCGGCCTTGGCCGGCGAACGTCGTCGTTACACGCTCGCGCTCGGTGTCGGCGACCATGACAATGTCCTTGAGCACATCGGGTTGCCCCTTCACGTACCAGATAGCTCCGCCGATGGACACGTCGATCTTGATTGACGACACCTTGTTCCATCGGGCCAGCCCGCCGTGGGCCTCGACGGCAATCTCGAGTAGCTCGGGCATCTCTCCCGTCACCGGCGATGAGTCGACAGCGACTCCCGGTCGATCGTGGCGTCCAGCGATGGTGGTCATCGTGTTCTGCTCCATTGGAGATGGTTGGCCGCCACAAACACGGCTTAGCCCTCGTGTCCAGACTAGGCCGGGCCGACGCCGCCGACAATGGCTCAAGCGAACCCTGTTGAGCGGTAGTGGAGGGTCCAGGCGAACTACCTGGCTCGATCAGGGCCGGCGTTTTTGGTCGCTCCAGGCACTTGGTAGATTGCGAGAGGGTGGGGCCGACGGGCATCACCCCAGATGCGATCCGAGCAGAGATCCGGCGCCGAGCGCAAATCGTCGATCACCGTGGTGGTCGTCGACGATGAACACCTCATCCGCTCCGCGCTCGCGCGAGCACTGTCGAAGGGCGGCATCGAACTCGTCGGGGAAGCCGCCACCGGGGAGGATGCGATCCAGATCGTCCTCGACGTCCGCCCGGACGTGGTGCTGCTGGATCTACGGCTCCCCGGGATCTCGGGCGTCCGGGTGATCGAACAGCTCGGCCTCCTCGCCCCCGCCTCACGGGTACTCGTGCTCACCCGCTCAGAGCAGAACCGCGTGGTCGAAGCGATCATCGCCGGGGCCAGCGGCTACATCCTCAAAAGCGCGCCACCCGAGGCGATCATCGACGCAGTCAGAGCCACCGCAGCAGGAGAGTCAGTGCTGTCCTCGCAGATCGCCGGGAAGCTTCTGCAGCGCATACGCGAGCTGGACATCCCCGTCCAGAGCACCGACACCGCAGCGGTGGCGATCCGCGCGGCCCTGACCGCCAGGGAGCTTGAGATCTTCACTCGCCTTGCCAGCGGCGACAGCAATCGCGAGATCGCGCGCGAGCTCTCGCTCAGCGCAAACACCGTCGCGAACCACATCGCCAGCATCCTCGCGAAGCTCCACCTCGAGAACCGCATCCAGGCGGCCGTCCAGGCGGTGCGAAGCGGCATCTCCTGACGCCCTGCGGGTCGCGCCGTACGGCAACAACGACCAGGGGGCGGCGTGGGCGGCCGCCAACCCGATCGGCTGAGGGCGCTTCCCATGCGGCACTGAGAAGTCGTTGGACCTGCCGGGAGCCGCTCCACAGGCGGCCCGGCAGGCCCCTCAACCGTAGGCGCCCGTTGGATCGGTGAGAAGGACCAATTGGCGGGCTGGCCGCTGGACCAAGCCGGTGGTCATGGATGCGCGACGCTCAGCGGAGGTTCGCGTGCGGCCGACTCGAGTGGGCGCCGGTACCGACGTCGGCATCGGCATCCCGGGATTGGATCGCTCGGATCTGGGCCGCGTAGGCCTCGCACGCGGACTCCTCTTGATCGAGTGCGGCCGCGTACGCCGCGAATGCCACCGCTCGATCGGGTGCCGGGGCGGCCAGGAACCGCTCGTAGGCGGACCGTACGTCCCAGCAGGCGGTTCGCCAGTCGCAGTACAGCTCGATCATCCGGTCGACCAGGTCGGGGCGGATCTTGGTGCTCATACCAGCCAAGGTAAGTCGTTGCTGGCCCAGGCGGAAGGTCCAATCCGCGGAGCGGTGACAGGACCAAGACAGTGGGATCTGCCGTTCCGTCCGACCGATGGGTCTTACGATCTCCCCCCAGTGGACATCCATCTCGCCTTGGATCGAGCGGCGCCGTTGCGGGCTCAGTTGGAGCGCGAGTTGCGCGCGGCGATACGTTCGGGACGGTTGCGCGCCGGGGTGAAGCTGCCGCCGAGCCGCCTCCTCGCCGATGAGCTCCAGGTATCCCGGGGCGTCGTGGTCGAGGCGTACTCGCAATTGGTTGCCGAGGGCTATCTCGTCGCGCGCTCCGGAGACGGGACGAGGATCGCCGACGGGCTTGCGCAGCAGCCTCCTGCGCCGCGCGCGCCGGCCGGGGCAGCACCGCGAATCCGGTACGACCTGCGCAGCGGCATGCCGGACCTGTCTCACTTTCCCCGTCGCGAGTGGCAGTCGGCGACGACGACCGTTCTGCGCGAGCTGCCCGACGTGGCCCTGTCGTACGGTTCGCGCCGTGGCCTGCGTCAGCTGCGTGTGGCCCTGACCGAGTATCTCGGGCGCGTGCGCGCAGTCGTCGCCGAGCCGGATCGGGTGTTCATCGCCACCGGGGCGGCACCATCAATGTCGTTCATCTGGCAGACGCTGCGTCAGCGTGGCGCTGCCCGGGTCGCCGTTGAGGATCCGGGATGGCGGGCGATACCGGAGACAGTCGTGCAGGCCGGGCTCGAGGCGATCCCGATCGGGGTCGATGAATACGGCCTCGACGTCGCTCAGCTGGAGCGCGTTGACGTCGACGCGGTCGCGCTGTCTCCCGCGCACCAATATCCCACGGGCGCGGTTCTGACCCCGGCCCGTCGAACTCAGTTGATCGCCTGGGCCCGACGCCGCGGGGCGCTGATCGTCGAGGACGATTACGACGCGGAGTATCGCTACGACCGCGAGCCGATCGCTTCGCTCCAGGGGCTCGCGCCTGACTGTGTCGCGTACGTCGGGACGGCCAGCAAGACGCTCGCGCCCGGCGTGCGGCTGGGATGGGCGCTGGTTCCGAGTCACCTCGTCGGCGAGCTTGCGGCCCAGCAGGGAGTCGCCCGCGCCGCGCCGAGCGTCCTGACCCAGGCCGTCTATGCGACGATGCTCGAACGCGGCGAGATCGACCGCCACCTCCGCCGCACCCGTCGCGTGTATCACTCCCGCCGGAACGCGCTGATCGGCGCGCTCGCGGAATGGTTGCCCGAGGCGTCTGTCGGCGGCGCCGCGGCTGGGCTTCACGTGATCGTATGGCTGCCCGATGGCACGAGCGAGACAACGATCAGCGACGCGGCGTCAAGCCGCGGCGTGGCGATCCACACCCTCCACGACGACTGTGCCGTCACGGCGCCGCTTGGCCCGGCCCTGGTGCTCGGATACGGGCTGACCGTGGAGTCGGCGATCCCGCGCGCCGTCAGAGAGCTCGCTGCGGCGGCCGGGCACTAGCGCTCGGTCACACACCGGGCGGCCGCGGGCGGCGGTGGTCGAGGCTGGACGAGATTGGTTCACGGAACGAGGGGTCACTTGGTCCTCCCCAAACGGCAGGCGCGGTCGTAGGATCGCTGTCCAAGGTCGCAGCCCAAGCGGAGGCAGCTCGTCATGGAAGTCCGAGGCACCAACCGCGCTCTCGTAATCGGGGCTCAAGGCGTACTCGGCGCCTTGATGGTCCGCGCGTTCGAAGCCGCCGGCTGGGTGGTGCGTTCTGGCGCGCGCCGACCGCGGCCGGGACAGATCGAGATCGACCTCGGTCGGCGCGATTCGATAGCCGCCGCAGTGGACGAGCACGAGCTCGTCGTGAACACGGTGCCTCATCCCGAGTTGCTCGCCGAGAGGCACGTCCTCGAGCACGGTGGTGCCCTGATCAACGTCTCGGATCTCCCCGCCGCGGCGGCACGCTCGCTTCGCGCGGTCGGAGGCGGAGCACGGGGAACCGTCGTGATGAACGCCGGCCTGGCACCTGGGGTGACCACGATCGTTGCGGCTGACCTACTGGGGCTGCATCCCGCTGCCCGTGAGCTCGAGATCGTTTTCACGCTGTCCCTTTCAGTATCCCGGGGACCGGCGAGCGCTGATCTCATCCACCGCGGATTGACCGCGGTGTCGCGTCACCGAACCGCGCTTGTTCGGCTCCCGAGCCCATTCGGCGAGCGCCGCTGTCTGGGCTTTGGCGAGGGCGACGCCGGCTGGCTCGGCGGCATCGCCGAGGGCCGGATCGTTCGTCAGTACGTCTGCATCGCCGAGCCGGCGGTGCATGAACGGCTGCTCGGGCTCAACAGCGCGGGCGCAATGGCGAGCATGCCGAGATCGCTGATCGAATTGCGCAAGCAGCGCGCCAACGGGAACGCCAGCAACGAACCGGTTGCGCATTGGATCGCGGCGATTCGCGACGGACGGCGTTTAGCCGCCCGCACGGTCGAATGCGTCGGCGGCTCCCCGTCCGCCGCCCGCAGCACGGTCGTGCTCGCCGACGCATTGCGCACCGAACCGCCGCCGACAGGTTGTTTCAACCCAGAGGAGATCTGGACGCTCGGCGGCGTCGAAGCCAAGCTACGAGCCGCCGGAATCTCAGTCGTGTCACATCCGCAGCCGTGAATCGCGTCGAACTCGGAAGTTTCACGGCGCGAGGAGCCCGATGATGGAGGATTGCGCGCGGTACTACGCGCCGGGGCCGCGGGCCATGGCTCGATTCGCGACACGACCTTTGGAGGTTTGGATGTCCGCTTCTGAAGTTGCAGCACCGACCGGCGGCGATCGCACCGCTGTTCGTCCGTTTCGGGTCGGTTTTCCGGAGGCGGAGTTGACCGATCTGCGCCGGCGTATAAATGCGACCCGGTGGCCTGAGCGCGAGACGGTCAGCGACGATTCGCAGGGCGCCCGGCTGGCGATGATGCAGGCGCTTGCGCGCTACTGGGGGTCCGAGTACGACTGGCGTGCGTGCGAGACGAAATTGAACGCCCTGCCGAACTTCGTCACCGAGATCGATGGGCTGGACATTCACTTCATTCACGTTCGCTCCCAGCACGAGGATGCGCTGCCGCTGATCGTCACGCACGGGTGGCCTGGATCGATCATCGAGCAGCTGAAGATCATCGAGCCGCTCACCAACCCCACCGCGGATGGCGGGAACGAATCGGATGCGTTCCATCTGGTGATCCCCTCGCTTCCGGGTCACGGGTTCTCCGCCAAGCCGACGAGCACCGGGTGGGATCCAGTCCGGATCGCCCGTGCCTGGGTGGTGCTGATGAAACGCCTCGGATACACCCGGTTCGTCGCCCAGGGCGGCGATTGGGGCGCGGCGGTCACGCAGACAATGGGCATTCAGGCCGCTCCGGAATTGCTCGGCATCCACTCCAACATGCCCGGGACCGCGCCAGCGGATCTGGTCAAGGGGTTCGAGCAGGGCAACCCACCGCCATCGGATCTCTCAGGCGACGAGCTACGCGCGTATGAGCAGCTGAGCAGCTTCTACGCCACGCACGTGGCGTACGCGCTGATCATGTCCACACGCCCGCAAACGATGTACGGCCTGGCGGACTCGCCCGTCGACCTGGCGGCGTTCGCGCTCGACCACGGCGACGGGACCGGCCAGCCCGGGCTCGTGGAAAAGGTCCTTCAGGGGACCTACCACAGCGCGCTCACCCGAGACGACCTGCTGGACAACCTCACGCTCTACTGGCTGACGAACACCGGCGTCTCCGCCGCTCGCCTCTACTGGGAGAACAAAGCCGACTTCTTCGACGCCAAGCCCATCACCATCCCGTTCGCGATCACCGTCTTCCCCGACGAGCTCTACCAAGCGCCCCGAAGCTGGGCAGAGCGCGCGTACCCCCACAACCTCATCTACTTCAACGAAGTCGACAAGGGCGGCCACTTCGCCGCCTGGGAACAACCACAACTCTTCTCCGAAGAGATGCGCGCGGCGTTCCGAACGCTCCGCTAGGGGACCGTGCCCGAGCGTCTGCCAATGCCCACGCTCGGCGGAGCAGCCGAGTGGCTCAACTCCGAGCCACTCGGCCCCGCCGAGCTGCGCGGCCACGTCGTCCTGGTGAACTTCTGGACGCTGACGTGCATCAACTGGCTGCGCCAGGAGCCGTACGTCCGCGCGTGGTCGCACGCTTACCGAACCGACGGGCTGGTCGTCATCGGCGTCCACACGCCCGAGTTCTCCTTCGAGCACGAGCTCGCCCGCGTACGACTGGCGACAACGGAGCGAGCCATCGATTACCCGGTCGCAGTCGACACCGACTATGCAATCTGGAGCGCGTTCGACAACCACTACTGGCCCGCGCTGTACTTCATCGACGCGGACGGAATCATCCGCGACCACCACTTCGGCGAAGGGCGCTACGAGCAATCAGAGCGGCTGATCCAGCAGCTGCTCGGCATCAATCGCGACCTCGTGCCCGTCGAAGGGCTCGGCGTCGAGGCGCACGCCGACTGGGACCACCTGCGTACGCCTGAGACATATCTCGGGTACGGGCGTCGTGAGCGGTTCGCGTCAGCGGATGGCGCCACCGTCGACGAGCCCCGCACCTTCGAACTCCCGCGCGACCTGCGCTTGAGCCGTTGGGGCCTCGCCGGCGAGTGGACGATCGGCCGCGAGAATGTGGTGGTCGGGGAGGCCGGCGGGAGCATCGCGTTCAGATTCCACGCGCGCGACGCGCACCTCGTGCTGTCCCCCGGATCGCACGGGCCGATTCCCTTTCGCATACTCCTCGACGACCACCCACCCGGCCGGTCACGCGGCGTCGACGTCGACGAGGACGGGACCGGCCTGCTCCGCGACGCCCGCCTGTACCAGCTCGTTCGCCAGCACGACCGGGTCCGCGAGCGGACGCTCCAGATCAGGTTCCTCGAGCCGGGCGCCGAGGCGTACGCGTTCACGTTCGGGTAGCCAAGACCGACGGCCAGATGATGGAATCATCTTCGCGCGCTGAGGCGCGCGTGGACCAGCAGGACGCCGTGGTCGGTGTGTATGGCCGGCACCACCCGGGCCGAGGGCGAGCGGAACGCGCCGGTTCCGTAGACCTGCTGACTCCCGGGATCCTGGTGGCCGGACCTGTCGGTGCGAGTCCAGAAGCCCCGGGGAGCGCAGGACGGGCGACGGTTGAGGTCGCCCCCGAAGATGACGGTGTGGGTGGCCGCGCGGCGCGCCAGGAGCGCCCCAAGCTCGGCGCACTGCGGGTCGTTGGCGGCCACCTCAACGGCCTCGGGGGAGGCCAGGTGGGCGGTGCACACGTCAACGCCGGTTCGGGTAGTGACGCACAGCCACTGGCGCTGCTCGGGGCCGGCTTGTGCCTTGAAAGGCCGGCTGTCGCTGCTCTGGATGCCCGCCTTGGTCAGCACTGCGTCGCCGAACAGTCCGCGGCCGCCCGGCTTGATGCAGGGCAGAGGTTTGCCGTAGTAGATCACGCTCGAGAACCGCAGGTGGTAGCCGGTCTGGCGAGCGATCAGCGCGACATCGCCGCCGCAGGCCTCGTTGAAGGTGACCGCGTCCGGGTGCGCTTCCCGGATCCGGGCGACTGCCTCCTCCAGCACCGCTGGGTATTCCACCTTGCGATAGCAGACGGCCAGACCGGACAGGCACAGGTTCATCTGCATCAAGGTGTAGGGCGAGCCCGAGGGAGGCGAGGCGGCCGCGGCGGTCCCCGCGGATCGGCTGCAGCCCGTCAGCGCGAGAACGAGCCCGCACCCCACCACCGCAAGGAGCGGGGCCGCAAAACTCCGCGAGCGACCGCCGCAGAGGCGGACCAAGACGTTCACGATTCTTCGACGGTACATCCCAGTCGCGAGGAGCTTCTCGCCCGGCGGTGCCTAGGACGCGAGCCGATCCTGCTGCGGGCCCTCCGAGAGCGTGCCGCCGGCGGGCGAGGGTGGCCGCTACACGGCGGCTACCCTCGCCCCGGCCGCTAGGCAGAGGTTGCCGCCAACCTCGTGGTTGCGGCCGTCGCCGAGTCGGCTTTGGCTTCGCCGCCGAGGAACTCGAGGATCGCGGCGTTCGTCTCGTCGGGATGAGTCCAGCCGATGTTGTGCGGGCCGTTCTCGACCTCGACGACCGTGAGGTCGGCGATCAGGTTCTCGTCTCTGAGCCGCGCGGCCGTCACCTCGAAGGGCAGGATTCGGTCCGCGGTGCCGTGGACCACCAGTGTCGGCACGTCGATCTTGGGCAGGTCGCCGCGAAAGTCAGTCAGCCATGTGTCGACGCACACATAGGATGCATACGGGGACGCTCCGGCGGCGACGTTGAAGCTCGCCCGCAGCGCCGCATCCCCGATCCGTTCCGGGGCCAACACATCGGTGTTGTAGAAGTTCGCGAAGAAACTGTCGAACCACGCGTAGCGGTCGGCCAGGACGGTGGCCTTGATCCCGTCGAAGACGTCACCCGGCACGCCCTTTGGGTTGTCGTCGGTCTGGAGGAGGAACGGCGGGATCACGCCGAGCAGCATCGCCTTACTGACCCCGGCCGACCCGTACGTACCGAGGTACCGGGTCACCTCGCCGGTGCCCATCGAGAAGCCGGCGAGGACGATATCCTGGTCGAGCGCGAGATGGTCGAGCAGCGCCTTCAGATCGTCGGCGAACGTGTCGTAGTCATAGCCGGACGTCGGTTGACTGGACTGGCCGAATCCCCTGCGGTCGTAGCTGATGCAGCGATAGCCGTGCGCGAGCAGGGCTAGCTCCTGACGCTCCCACGAGTTGCCGTTGAGCGGATAACCGTGGATCAGGACGATCGGCTTGCCGGTGCCGTGATCGTTGTAGTGGATTTTGATGTCGGCGGTGTTCTCCGTTCCGACTTTGACGAATGGCATGGGGTGCTTTCCTTTCGCGTCAATGTGCAGGATTCCGCGTCGGCGCCGCGTCGCCCCGGCTGCCGCGGCCGGGGCGTGCTCGGGCATTCACGAAGGCAAGTCCGTCCCGGCCTGCTCTGCCACCATGTAGGTGGCGTACCAGTCGAGCCAGTTCTTGTCTTGGTCTGAGCGGTGGAACAGGTGCGAGCGCCCAGTGCGCTTCTCGTGCTCGCGATGGGCGGCCTCGGCTCGCTGGAGCGCGCTCTCCAGGTCCGCCCGGTCCGGCGCGCTCCTGGATCGTCTCTGGGAGCGGAATCCTCAGGGTAGGTGGAGCCCGTAGTACCCGATGCTGCGGGGCCGGCCGTTCGTTGGGGTGTAGGTGACCCACAGCCGTAGGGTGACTCGGTAGCGGTGGTGCTTGACTAGCAGCCGTCCCTTGGCGTTGGGGTAGACGAGGATGCGCAGGGCGGTCGCCTTTGATGTGGTGGCTTTGGCGCGCGCGAACACGAACCGGCGCGGCGCGGGGTTGAGTAGCGTGGCCGCGTGGGCCAGGTTGTCGTCCCAGGCGGTGACCAGGATGTCGACGCGGCCTGACCCGGGCACTTTGACCACCACCACGAACCGTCCATCGGCGTGGGGATTGAGGTGCGGTCGGGTGACGAGGTGGTTGCGCGGGAACGCGACGGTGTAGGTGACGGTCCGGGTGGTGGACTGGCCGTCAAGGCTGGTCGCGGTGACCGCGAAGCTGTGCGCGCCCGGAGTGTTCGTATCGACGCTCGCGCCGCTCTTGACCGTGCCCTGGCAGGCGCTGATCCCAGGGCCGCTTGGCCCGTCCTGGCAGGCGTAAGCGGCCGGGACGGATTGGCCGAAGGCGAAATGGGCGCCGGACGCCGGGGTGGTGATCGTGATCGACGGCGCCCCCGCGACCGTGTAGGTGATCGATCTGGTCGCGGTCTGACCGTCCGTCGAGGTCGCGGTCACCGTGTAGGTGTGCGAGCCCGTGGTCGACGTGTCCAGCTGTCCCGGGCTGGTCGACCCGTTGCTGTCCTTACATGTCCCGATCCCGGGGCCGCTGGCGCCCTCAGTGCACGAAAAGCGCGCCGGGACGACCTGACCGGCCGCGTACGTTCCCGCGGGCGCGGGGGAGCTGATCGAGACCGACGGCGCGCCGGCGACGGTGTAGCTGATCGACCGGGTCCCGGTCTGCCCGTCCGTCGAAGTCGCCGTGACCGTGTAGGTGTGCGACCCGGTGGTGGAGGTGTCCAGACGGCCCGGGGAGTTCGAGCCGTTGCCGTCCGTGCACGAGGTCAGTCCCGCGCCGCTCGCCCCCGGCGAGCAGCCGAAGCTCGTCGACACCACCTGGCCGACTGCATAGATACCACCCGACGCAGGCGCGGAGATCGAGGCCGTCGGCGCGCCCGCGATCGTGAGCGTGTGCGTCGAGTCGACGCTGCCCGTGAACTCCGTCGTGCCGTTGTATACGGCCAGAATCGTGTAGGTGCCCGGAGCGGTTCCGGCCGGCAGCGAATAGCTCACGCTCGCCGCCCCGCCCGACACCGTGCCCGACGTCGTCGCGGCGCCGATCACCGTCGCGCCCTGCTCGACCGTGAACGTGACCGTCCCCTCGTTTACCGTCCCCGCCGGCGAGGTCACCGTCGCATTCAGCGTCACGCTCTGCGCCGAGCTCGAGAACGACGTCGACGCGCTCGACGCAAACGTCGTGCTCGACGCCGGCGAGACCGTCAACGTCTGCGTTGAGTCGAAGCTGCCCTCAAAATCGGGCCCAGGGTTGTACACGGCCTGGATCGTGTACGTACCCACAGCCGTTCCCGCCGGCAGCGAATAGCTCACGCTCGCCGCCCCGCCCGACACCGTACCCGACGTAACCGGAGCGCCGATCACCGTCGCGCCCTCCCGGACCGTGAACGTGACCGTCCCCTCATTCACGCTCCCCGCCGGCGAGGTCACCAGCGCACTCAGCGTCACGCTCTGCGACGAGCTCGAGAACGACGCCGACACGCTCGACGCAAACGTCGTGCTCGACGCCGGCGAGACCGTCAGCGTGAAGGTCTGCGAAGCGTCCGGCGAGATCCCGTTCGAGGCTGTGATCGTCAGGGGATACGTACCGCCAGTTCCGTCCGCTGGGGTCCCAGAGAGCATGGCGGTCCCGTCGCCGTTGTCGGTGAACGAAACGCCCGATGGCAGCGCCCCCGACTCGCTCAGCGACGGCGTCGGCACGCCGCTCGTGGTAACCGTGAAGTTGCCGGCCCGACCCGTCTGGAACGTGGTGTTCGAGGCGCTGGTGATGGCAGGGGCCGAGACCGCATAGCTGATCGAGACCGATGGCGTGCCGGTGGTATCGGTGGCCGCGGAGCCGCCCGCCGGCACGAGGTTCGACCCGCCGCCGCCACCACCTCCGCCGCCACCAGCCCCGCCCGTTGCGCCGCCACCACCACCACCGAAGTAACCGCCGCCGCCACCACCACCACCCAACGCGCAGTTGCCCCCTGCCCCGCCGGCGCCGACGGTGCCCGACGCTCCGTTCCTAGATGAACAACCAATAATCCCGGCCTCGCCAGCGCCACCTGAGCCGCCGGTCGTCGCGGTCCCGGCGCCGCCACCGCCACCTGAGCCGCCGGTCGGTGCTGGCGGTGCGCCCGCGCCCGGCTGGCCGGCGGCACCGCCGCCGCCACCAGGACCGGCAACCAAGCCCAAGCCGCACGGCATGCTCGCGCCGGCGCCTCCACCGCCACCACCCGCGGCGACGAGCAGGCGCGAGCCCAACGACCCGCTCGTCGAGCTTGACGACGTACGCACGTCCGACGCGCCGCCGCCCCCGCCCCCGGCTCCACAGATGCTCGTGCCGCCGGCACCGCCGTTGAACCCGCCCGTCGCACCCGCGCCGTTGCCGGCCACCTCGACGTACAAGGTCCCACTCCCGGAAACCGACAAACTGCCGGTGACATCGGCGGCGAAGCCGCCCGCCCCGCCGCTTGACCCTCGGTCGCTCCCGAATCCCGCGCCCCCCCGGCCGCCGACGGCCGTGACCGTGACCGTGCTCACGCCGGCAGGCACCGCGAATGTCTGCTCGCTACCCGTGGACGAGAACGTGCACGTGACCGTGTTCGCGGACTGCACGCAGCCAGGCGGCAACGCCACAGCGGACGTCGCGAACGCCGCGGCGTACACCGCAAGCGCGCCAGCCGTCGCCGCGAACAGACGAACTGCCACCCCCAGCGAGATCGAGCGCATCGGCCCAACCCAACGACCCTCGTGCACGACCATTGCCCTCATCCCCAATTCCACTAAGGGCGCTTCCCCGCCGCCTGCCACCCCGGAACCTACCAGACCGACGCCGGCATCGCTCCCTCGCCACCACACCCAAACCGCCGTGCCCCGCCGGCACTTTCCGTGTCCGGTACCCCCACCGCCACAGCCCCGGAATCTGCCTCGTCCAGGCAGAACGCCTTCCAACTACGACTCGACGATCACAGCGGTGCGTGGCAGGAATGACCAGACCGGGACCAGGCCGCAGTCGGTGCCCCGTCAGGCTCCCCCGAGCAGACGCCGACGACCACGACCGAGGGCGGCCTCGCCAGCAGTGCTCGAGTCCTCGCATGCGCAAAGAGTCGTCGTTGCACTAGCGTCGGGTGTTCACGACCCCGCGAATCCCTTGTCGCCAAGCAGTCATCCAGAGCCCTCGCCGGGTAACCGTCCTATGGCCTCAACCGAGTTCAATTACCGAGGCCGTCGAGCTGGCGATCCTGTTCGCGTGAATCCGCTCGCGCAGAAGGGCGCTCACCCGTCGCCCGCGAATCCGGCGATCGCGTTCATCGCCGACTTGCTCGAGAAGAGACGAGTGCTCCGACGGAGGAGCACTCGTCCGTCGCCGGACGTGCCGACGAGCGCCTTGCCACGGTTGCGATAGTCGCGCCGGCCCGCGTGGCCGTGACCGCCGGCGATCCCGAATTGTGGGCTCCGTACAACCGACGGCTGCTGACAGACGACCGCGGGCTCGCGGCGTCGCGCCTCCCCGAGGGGAGATCCGCAGAAGCGTTCGCGGCGACCTTCGGCGCTCCCGTTCACGGGCGGCGAAGCGCGAGCGCGCGGCCGTATGTCAACAGCAATGAGGCCCGAACGTTCAGGCGCGGCCGAAGGTGTCGGCGAGCGCCGCTGCCCAGCTCCCGTACAGATCAATGACAGTGGACGCCGCGGGCCATTCTCCGGCATGTAGTCGTTTGAGCGCTTCGCCGCCGCGCCGACGTGCGTGCGTGCGCGACCAGTCGTACGAGGACGGCGCAGCGCCGTAGCGCGCTCGCCATGCGCGCATCGCTTCGCGAACCCGTTCCCGTGTCCATTCCGGCGCGATAGCGCCGGGATGGCAGCGTTTGCAATACGCGTAGGCGTCGCCCTTGCCGTTCCGGGGCGCGGTGGGCGCCCCGCAGCCGCGACACACTCCGCGGTAGCGCGCCTTGACCTCGCGCGCCTTATCGCCGGTCGGATCGTAGAGATACGCCTTGATGGTTGCTTGTGCGCGTCCCAGTCGACGAGCGATCTCCGCGATCGAGAGGCCCTCCTGGTCGCGGTAGTGGCGGGCGAGTTGCGCCGCTCGGCGACGTTCCGTCACACGGTCGAGCATCAGAACCCCAAGCCTACCGGAGGTGCTGGACAGCCAGCCCAAGCGCAAAAGAAATGGTCCGCCGGGGGAGGGTTCTCCTGTCGGTGCCGCTGCGGGCAGGTGACTCCGGAGCTCGCGACCGCTGCCTTGGCCTCCCGGCCCCGCCTGGGCAACAGGACGCTCGGTGCTGAGGTTCGATCAGGCGACGGCTCCGGCCTGCTTGCCCTGGTCGAGCTCTTCGAGGTTGGAGGCTGAGCGGTGGCCGTCGAGGTCGACGGTTGCATTCGGCTCTCTCGTCGATGATGAACGCATCGTGATGTGGGGCGTATAGGCAACAGGCAAAGCGAGACGGTGTTTCGCGACCAAACTGCGGGACGGCCTCTGGCCGGTCATCCAGCCCTCCGCGGCGACCGCGACAGATGCGTCCGACCTCCATGGATCTGGAACGGTGGCGTCAACCGTCACGGCCATCCCTCGCCTCATTGCGAGAGCAGCAAGACCGCCCTCCGGACCGCGATCCCGGCTTCTGCGTGCCCGTCCCAGGGCGACAACATGGCGACCGCCCGAGGCGGCGCCCGCGTGCCGGCAGCCGCGACAGCGCCAGACTGCTTGCTGGTCTTGCGCCAACCGGAGACCTGCAAGCAGGTCCGCGATACTCGCGACAGCCGCGATTGGGCTGCCTCCTCGCCTCGGGGCGGTCGTTGCTCTACGCCTTTACCGGTCACGGCGCCCGCGCGGCTCCTTTGCTCGGCGACAGGTAGCGCGGGCTGGGCTCAAGGCCGGTCGGCTGCCCCGGCCAGCGGGCGTACTCCTGCGTTGCGCGGATCCGACAGTCCAGGCGGGCGCTGTTCCTCGTCGTCCCCTGCGACAGCGCCGCGCCGGAGCGTCGGCGGTGATGCTCGGCCTACGAATACAGAAGCGGCGCGCCGCTTTGCAACGGCTGAGGCTACGACCGCCGAGCTAGCGCCAGACGCCGCCGACGATGGGTCGCGAATCGTCCCATATCCGCCCGCTCCCGCGCTCGCTGAGAACGGAACTCCCACCCGATAGTTACGAGCCTCGTCCGGGGCGGCAGTAAGGCATTTCACGATCGCGTTCGCGAAGGAGCGGGAGCCTGGCGGGCGTTTCGGTTCCTTCCCCTGGCTCTTCCGTTCCACCGGAGCGGTGGTCGTCACGACCGGCGTGGCCTGGGCTGTTAGCCGTCGCGGGTTCGAGTCCTCTAAGCCCCGCGGCCGGCCGGCCGGCGGCGGCGACGAGGATCCTCATCAATCAACCAATCGGATCAGAGTCGATGTGAGCTGGCGCTACAGCAGCCCTAGTTCTCGCGCTCGGGTGACGGCTTCGGCGCGGCTGGTGGCGCCCAGTTTGGTGCGCAGGTGTCTCGTGTGCGTGCGGACCGTGTTGTGCGAGAGGAATAGTTCGGCAGCGATCTCCCGGTAGCTGAGGCCGCTTTGGAGCAGGCGCAGGACCCGTAGCTCAGCGTCAGTCAGGGGTTGGTCTGATTGATTTGTGTCGCGGGGCCGTGTGGGTTGGTCGAGCTGCTGCTCGACGGTGCGAAGGGGTATTTGCAAGATCGATCGGCCGGCGTCGGGCACTAATGCGCGGGCGCGCTGCAGTGCGTCGCGGGCGCCGGTCGGGTCGCGCTGGGCGCTGCGCACGCGAGCGAGCCATGCCAGCGCGTGGGCGTGTTCGACGCGATCGCCACCGCGGCGCGCGAGGGTGACCGCCCGCTCGAGCTCCTCCTCGGCGAGGTCGAGCCTGCCTCGGGCGAGGTGCGCGGCGCCGAGCGCGACGTGCACCTGTTCGGTGGGGGGATGCTCCTCGAGGCCGTTGGCCTGCACGACCTGCAGCGCCTTACGGGCCAGTTCCTCGGCGGCGTCAACCTCGCCCCGGATCGCGTGGTGCTCGGCCAACAGCGCCATCGCGTAGTAGCGGCGCACGTCATGCTCGCCGCTGGGGACGACCGCGAGGTAGTTGCGCAGAAGGGGCTCTGCCTCGTCGGGGTCGCTGTAGAAGAGGGCGATCCCGAGGAAGTAGCTCGCGGTCGCGTGCTCCGCAAAGCCCACGTCGGGCTCCAGCGCAAGCGCCTGACGAGCCCAGCTTACGGCGCCGGGCCCGTCTCCCAGCGCGAGCCGGTGCATGGAGCGCGCGAGCGCCACACCGCTGGCGATCGAGCTGCCGAGCCCGCGGGCCGGTGTGTCCGCCGACGCGGGCGCCGACTCCGCACGCGCCAGCCACTCCTCGACCTCGTCCAGGCGGCCCAGGGCCCGTGCGACCCCGGCGCGAACCAGCGCGAGCACGGGGTGCGCGTCGATCGTCTCTGCGGGCAGCCGATCGATCCACCCCAACAGCGTGGTCGCCTGGCCGCTGGAGTAGAACTCGAGCCAGCGCCGCTCGATCTCATCCGCGGCGTAGTGGACATCGCCGGCCGTGATCGCGTGATCGATCGCGTCGACCATCAACCCGTGTTCGGCCAGCCAGGCGCTGGCCCGCCGATGCAGGTCGGGGATCAGCTCGGGCGCGAACCGCCGCAGCTGGCGAAGCAACAGCTCGCGGAAGAGATGGTGGTACCGGAACCACTCGTGCGCCGGGTCCAGCGCGACCACGAACAGGTTCGCGCGCTCCAGCTCCCTCAGCATCAGATCGCTCTCCTCCCGCTGCGCGACGGCGTCGCACAGGGGCCCCGTCAGCCGGGTCAAGATCGCGGTGTGCATCAGGAACTGGCGCACATCCCGCGGCTGGGCGAGCACAACCTCGTCCCACAGATAATCGACTAGGAAGCGCTCCTCGGCGGGGAGTTCATCGAGCACCCGTCCGCGGTCCTTCCGACCCGCGAGCGACAGCGCGGCCAGGTTGAGCCCCGCCGCCCACCCTTCGATGCGAGCCTGGAGGACCGTCGAGCTCCGCAGCGGAGAGGTCGAGGCCGTGCACTCGATTCAGAAGCGTTGCCGCCTCCTCATCGCTGAAGCGCAGCTCCCGGTCGCGCAGCTCGGCGAGTTCGCCCATCGCGCGCATCCGACCCAGCCGCAACGGCGGATACACCTGGCTCGCCAGCGCCACATGAACCGTCCGCGGCATCCGCTCGATCAGCTGACGCAGCTCGGCGTGGATCCCCAAGTCGGTGATCGTGTGATAGTCATCGAGCACCAGCACCAGCCGCTGCTCGAGCCCGGCCAGATCGTTGACTAGCAGCGGCAAGACCTCCTCGGGGATCGAGACCACGGGCGCGGTCAGGCGGCGTGCGGCCGCGGCCGCGGCCCCCGGAGCCACCGACCCGATCGCCGCCACTACGTAGCGCCAGAACCGAAGCGGCTCGCTGTCCCCGCCATCGAGCGAGACCCACGCGAATCGGACGTCGCCAGCCGCGGTCTGTGCCCACTCGGCCAGGACGCTCGTCTTGCCCGACCCAGTGGACGCGCACACGAGCGTGAGCTTGGCTCCTAGCCCCTGGCGGAGAGCCCGCACCAGCCGCGGCCGGGGCACCCGCCGGGCGGGTACCTCGGGCACCGACAGCTTCGTGCGGATCAGCACAAAGCGCTCATCGGCCGCCTCGAGATCCCTCGACATCTCCCTCATTGTCACGCCTGCGTCTGTCGCGATCCGCGACACCACTCACGCCGAGGGCTGGACCCGCCACCGTCTGCTGCTTCGAGATCGCGCCGCCCGTGGCTCCCTTCCCTCACCCCGGGGTGAGGGTGCTGTCCGCCAGAAGTTCACCCCGGGTGATTCTCCGCGCAAGCTTGACGCGTCACCCCGGCGACGGCAAGGATGGCAGCCCGCAGAGCCGCCCGCCCGTCCTACATGTGAGGCGGTTCTTCTTCTGCTGGGTTCCTGCATTGGGGCTGTGAGCTCATGAATGGTCGGATTGCGCAGCTATGAGCCATGAATGGTCGGATTGCGCAGACTGCTGCGAGGGATCGGGCGTGTTCGCCGCCGCTTCGGCGATGACGCCGGCGTCGCCGTGCACATGGTGAGGTAAGGAGCGAGACGTGATGCAAGCGATCAGGCGGCTGGTGGTTGGGATGGCGATGGCGGGGGTGTGCATGGGCGCTGGGTTGGCGCTGTTCGCCTCGCCGGCGCTCGCAGGCGGGGTCGATACGGGCAACAACGGCCTCTTGAGCGCGGCCATCTATAACGCCACCCCGTACACGTGGACGTTGGTGGCCGCGTATGCGCCGGGGAACCCCCCGGGGGGCTCGTCAGGTAACGGTGGGTGGAACGCGACCAGGGTCGACGATCCAGCCTGGCGGCAGCACCCTCTACCGACTCAATCCCTGGCAGGCCTTGAGCGGAGGGATCTGCGGGGGGTAC
>CAVOOV010000006.1:0-780776 GCA_963697655.1 uncultured Solirubrobacterales bacterium
CCGTCACCGTCGGCTTCGACGACCTGGCGAACGGGTCGACCGTGACCACCCAGTACGAGGCGAGCGACGGCCTGTATTTCCAGGCTCGGCGGCCGGTTCGCAGGACGGTGTAACGCCGACCGTGGTGGCCAACGACGCCGCCCACTCGGCCCCCAACGCGTCGCTGATCAACTGCATCGGCTGCGGCGAGCTCGCGGGACCGGCCGACGCCCGCGGGCTCCTCGACGAGTACGCCACCGCCGTCAGCGTGTACGTCGGCGAGCTCGACAACGCGCCGGGATGGGAGCCGCCTCCGGGCGACACCGCGGAGGTTGAGCTGAAGGCGTACGACGCCGACGGCAACCAGATCGGGCAGACCGCCACCACGACCGTCACCGTTGGGCAGCCATTCGTACGGCTGAGCGTCACCGACCCCTCCGATCAGGGGGACATCGCCTACTTCGACGTGACCCAGGTGTACTTGAACGCAAGCGACCATCCGAAGCCGATCGGGATCGACGACGTCGCGCTGACCCGCCCCTCGACGCCGCCACCACCGAGCTTCACGCTCGACTCCGACGGCAACGGGATCGACGTGACCCAGGGCCTGACGTCCGGCACGATCGGGCTGACGCTGCACCGCGCCAACAGCTCGAACGGCGGGGTCGGGCTGAGCGTCAGTGGCATGCCCGCCGGGATGACCTCGAGCTTCTCGGAGGACCCGGTGACCGGCACCGACACCAACTCGACGATGTCGCTGACCGCCGCCAGCGCCACCGCCGCGGGCTACTACAACCTGACCGTCACCGCGACCCCGGTTGACCCCGGCGCGGGCTCGGCTGCTCGTACCGTGACGATTCCGGTGCAGGTGATCGCCAACTGCACCAAGTTCCTGGACACGAGCTACATCGCGGTCCAGAGCGACATCTGTCTGACGCAGCTGTCGGACGGGACGTACGAGGTCTACAACCAGCCGGTGGAGGTGAACGGGCTGGTGCTGCAGCCGCTGACCACGACCGGCGCTGGCAGCAACCTGAACTTCGACCTGACCAACCGGAAGATCACCGGAGTTGGCCAGTGGAAGGTGACGATTCCGGGCGGCCCGAGCGACACCGAGAACTTCGGGCTGTGGGTGGGGACGGTCAACTGGAGCCTCGGGCCGCCGAGCCAGTCGGTCCAGCCGAACTGGACCTCGGGCGACCCGATCACCGTCGTCGACGCCGACAACTCGGTCAAGAATTTGCTCGTCGAGGGGCTGCCGGTCGGGCACACGAAGATCGACTTCACCGCCGCCGGCGGCGCCGACGTGACGCCAACGCTGACCCTTGGCTTCTGGCCGTTCAGCTACCTCGGTGGCCTGACCGCAGCGCCGACGATCGCCACCAGCAACTCGGCTGGACCGCAATGGTCGTCGACCGAGATCAAGCTCGGCAACGTGCAGGCGTTCGGGTTCGGTCTGAAGAACGTCGACCTCAAGGTCGTCTCCGCTGACACCTGGCAGGGGACCGCGACGCTCGTGCTGCCGACCCCAAACCAGTTCGGGTTCACGGTCGGGATCGGGCTGAAGAACGGCGGTCTCGACTACCTGGCGGGCGGCGTCACCGGGCTCAACATCTCGATCGCCGACGGCGTCTTCCTGCAGTCGATCTCGCTGTCGGGCGGTGGCAGCGGGGTTCCGTGGACGGGCAACGTCGGGCTCAGCGCCGGCCCCCAGGTAGCCGGCCACGCCGCGATCACGATCAACGGCTCAGTGAGCTACACGCCAGGCAACATCTGGGTGCTCGAGGCAACCGGCAACGCCAAGCTCGGCGGCCAGTTCGACCTCGGCAACGCCGACGTCAAATACATCTCCAACGGCACGCTCATGCTCAAGGGCAGCGTCGATTGGAACGAGGACCTGGCGAAGGTCACCGGCACGATCTCCGGCTGGGTCGAAGACACCAAGGCGTTCGACTTCGAAGGCGGACTGCAGGCGTGCGTCGACGTCTGGGTCGGCTCGCTGTGCGCCGACGCCGACGGGCTCGTCTCGAACGTCGGAATCGCCACCTGTGTCGACCTCGACGTGATCAGCGGCGGGATCGGCTATTACTGGGGCGGCAGCTTCAGCGCGTTTAGCGGCTGCGACCTCTCGCCGTGGCGGCCGACTCTTAGCGCCGTCACCTCACTGCCCGCGAGCCGCTCGCGGAAGCTGACGCTGCCGGCCGGACTGCCGTCGGTCGTGTTCGCACTCGACGGCGCCTCCGGGCCGCCCGGCGTGCGGGTCCGTGGGCCTGGCGGCGTATCGATCACCGGCACTCGGGCGCACCCGAACGTCCGCCGCGGGAACGCGCTGATGCTGGTCACCAAGACAGGTGCTACCTACGTGGTCGTCAAGCACCCGGCGGCGGGCAGTTGGACGCTCACGAACCTCGGGCCGGTGCCGATCCGCCAGATCCGCGAAGCCTACGGGCTGCCCAAGCCGGTCGTGCACGCGCACGTCACCGGCCGCGGGCAGGCGCGGACGCTCAGCTGGCAGCTACACCCGCTGCCTGGTCAGAAGGTGGAGTTCGCCGAGTACGGCACCGATGTCCGTCACCTGATCACGACCACCGCAAAGGCGACCGGCAAGATCCGATTCACGCCGCTAACCGGACCCGCCGGCCGACGCCGGATCGTGGCGATCGTCGAGCAGTACGGACTCCCGCGCGTGACTATCAATGTCGGCTCGTTCCGGGCGCCCGGGCCGCCGCGGCCGACAAGGGTCACGCAGTCTGAAGCTGACCCGCCGCGGCATGTCCCTGCGAGTCAGCTGGAAAAAGCCGAAGCAGCCGTTCCGCCACGGCGTCTACGCCGATCTCAGCGACGGCCGCGAACTGCTGATCATCGTCGGACCGAAGGCGAGCTCGGCCACCTTCACCAACGTGCCCGCCACGGTGGCCGCGACCGTCCACGTGACAGGGCTGACCCCCTCCGGCGGCAAGGGGCCGACGGTCGCGGCCAAGCTCGCGTGACCTGTCGCGCCAGCCGGCGACCGCCGGCTGGCGCGATCGCGCCGCCCTAATCGACGCCGACGATGTCAATCTCCGGAAAGGGACGGGATCGAACACCATCTCTGCGACTCGCCAACTTCGGGATCGAGCGCCTCCCGGCTCCTGCGCTCTGGGCATCCGCACCGGAAGCGCGCACCCGTCCGCCAACGGCCTATGGCCAATCGCAACGAGACCGTCCGGCTCGAGGACAGCCGGCGCTGACAGAGAGGCGGCAGCTGCAAGCAGCGGGGCGCCTCACGACGCCGACGGCGGCGCTGCTCCCTGCAGCACGGTGCAGCCACAATGCAGCTCGACATCGGCGCTCGTGGATGCCGGAACCGCGAGAGAGGCAATCACTTCTTTCGGTCCTTCAAAGGGGCTGCGCGACGCTGATCGTGGTGCGGCGCAGCAACGCCCGGTCCGCCTGCTCGCTCGGCTTCATGCGGATCCTCAGCAATGCGTGACTCTCGCTCGCCTGTAGATGGAGGCGTCCACGCCGGCGGCGGCGTCGCTCTCGAGAACGACGATCTGTAAGAGCCGAGCGACCGTTGGCGTCTCCGAATCCCCGCCGCCTAGTGGAGCGGGAGCGGCGGAGGTTCGGGCACATCTTCGTCGCCAGATCGAACCTGCATATGCATGACGCGGTCATCGCTAACTCGTTCGATGGCGACGAGGTAACAGCCGCGCTCCTGCTTCGCCAGGAACTCGAGCGCCTCCTCGTACCGCGACCCGACTTTTGAGTTGGACGAGGACGAGCCGTCTCGCCGGCGCGCGAGACCACCGCATCCACCCGAGAACTCGGAAGTGTGGCGACGAAGCGGCGAGAGTTGCGAGTTGGGACACCACCCGCCCACGCTGACCAACACGGCCAAGACCGCCCGTCCACCTCGGCGATGCAGCACTCCAGCGGCGCGGGTGTGACGGCCGCCCTCCACCGTTAGCAAACGAACTCCCGAGCAGCAAGCACAAGAGCAGCAGCCTCGCCGGCGCCGCCCGGACTGCTGACTTCGGACAGTCCGAGTCACGGCAGCCCGCGGGCTCGGTCGACGCGAGGTCGAGCGAGCCGTTCTTATCGGTCTACGCCTGGAGCGGCAACGCCGGCGCGGCTACGCTCCCAGCGAAGAGGGCCAGTCTGATCGAAACTTCCGCGTGGGCGACGAACCAGCAGCCTCGCCCGAGACCTGGCGGCGGCTGGCGGCGTTCCGAACGATCAGTCTCGGAAAGTCGAGATGTCCGTCCCGGAGGTTCTGCTATCGCTGGAGGCAGTCAGCAGAGCGCGAGTGTGAGAGCATCGAGCGGGTGGAACTGGGCGTGCACCTGCCGCTGATCGAGTTCGGGGATGAGGGACAGTCCCTAGGCCGCCTCCAGGCCACGGTTGACGCGGCGCGGCAGTCGGGATTCGTTGCCGTCTCAGCCAATGACCACTTCGTGTTCTCAACGCCGTGGCTGGATGGTCCGACGGCGCTGGCGGCAGTCATCGACCGCTCAGGAGAGATGACGTTGGCGACCACGATCTCGCTAGCGTCGCTGCGCGGACCAGTGCCACTGGCAAAAGCGCTAGCCGCATTGGACGTCCTGTCCGGCGGACGCCTCGTCGCCGGGGTCGGTCCGGGATCCTCCGCGCGAGACTACGACGCCGTCGGGATGCCATTCGACGACAGGTGGAAGCGGTTCGACGAGGCGGTGACGATCCTGCGGGCGCTGCTCGGCCAAGAGCGTGCGCCGCACGGTACGCGCTACTTCACCGTCCCCGATCTTGCGTTGGCGCCGGCACCGCGGCAAGACGGCGGTGTGCCGCTGTGGATCGGAAGCTGGGGATCGGCGGCAGGGCTGCGCCGTGTAGCCCGGTTAGGCGACGGCTGGCTGGCATCTGCTTACAACACCACAGCGGAGCAGTTCGTCTCCGCGACCGCGCTGTTGCGCGGCGAACTTCGCCGCCAGGGCCGCCCCGATGAGCAATTCCCGAACGCGCTGGTGACGATGTGGACGTGGATAACAGAGAGTCGTGTCGAGCGCGAGCGCGTGCTGGCGGATGTGCTCGCCCCGCTGCTGAAGCGCGACGTCGACGACCTACGCGAGCAGGTCTGCGTGGGCTCCGCGGAGCAGTGTGCCGAGCTGCTCTCGCGCTATGCAAGCGCCGGATGTCACCTCGTCTACCTCTGGCCGCTGGGAGACGAGTCACGACAGATAGAGCTGGCAGCCGCCGACGTCGCGCCCCGCATCGACGCGTGACCCTAGCCAGAGACGACGCCAGGCCGAACCGCGGCTGCACAGGGAAACGAGGGTGTACCGGGTCGCCGTAGAGAGCCCGCGCGTGTCGGACGACGAGGGCGGGCAGATCCGGGCGCGCGGCGCGCTGCTGCTCAACCCCGACATTAACGGCCGCAACAGCTCTAGCGCCAGGAGGGGGCAGCGCGGCGGACCCATGACCGCCAACTGCTGGCACGCACGATCGGGCTGCTGCGGCCGAGCTGGGCCGCCCGCACGCGCAGGAGGTCAACCACATCGGCTGTCGGCCGAAACGGATCTGCGACGATCGTGCCGTCCGACAGGGATATGGCTGCGGCGAGCTGTCCATCGACTTCGGCGAGCAGGAGGGGCTCCGCCGCAGGCTGGGAACTGTCCAGCTCTGCCAGCCTGGCGAGCCGGTGTTCGTCTCGCGGCGCGCCGAGGCGAATGGTGACGTTCCTTTCGACTGGGCGGGAGCGCGGAGGTTGCGCTCGGCTGCGGGTGATACGGCGATCAGTGGCAGCTCGCTGGAAGTCATCCGCCTTGGCGCGGGCTACGATCATGTCGAGGCGTGGGGAGATCATCTCGCTGTGGCTGTGCGGGTGGATTCAGGTCGCTCGACGGATCTGGATCCGCTCACGGCAGACGCCCGATTGGCGCTAGTCAACGTGGCTCGCGAGGCAAAGCCCGCGACTGCCGCGAGGATTTGGGCGAGTTCATCGTCGGGGCGATCGGGCGGGAGCACGAGGTGGACGGTGTCTGCCCCCGCTGCAAACCATGCGCTTATCGCTTGTTCAGCGCGGTCGTAGGTGTCCATCAGCGTGACCTCGTGCGCGAGGTCCTCTGCTGCGGCGGGCAGTTTTGGAGAGCGAGAGTCATGCGCGGCGTCGACGAGCGCGTTGACACCTCGGGTCATCCCGAAGCGCTGTGAAAGCATCCGGGGATAGAGGGGCCCCATACGGGTGATGTACGTCGAGAGCCACCAGGCCGCGAGCGCTCGAGCGCTGGCCTCGTCAGGCCCGAGCGCTACCGGAATGCCAGGCGAAATGCGCGTCCGGTTTGGGACCTCAGACCTGGCCTCGCCTTCCAGCAAGAGTGCCCGTCCGTCCTTGACCCGAGAGCGCGCCCACAGGAACGGTGCCCATCCGTCAGCAAGCTCCCCGGCGAGGCGAATCGATCCGTCCGAGAGTGCCGCCAATACGATCGGCACCGGTGCGGTTGGCACGACGCCCAGCCTGAGCGGCCGCGCGCCGGGCGCCGGATTCGGAAGCCGATCTCCGTTCAAGAGCGCGCGCACGGCGGTCAAGGTGTCGCGCAGACGCGTCAGTGGCCGGTCCCACGCAATGCCGTGAAAGCCTTCGGTCAGCGGCGGGCTGCCGGCCCCGATCCCGAGCGAGAAACGGCCTCCGGAGCAGCGCTGCAGTCCGGCGGCGCTCAGCGCGATGGTTGCCGGCGTCCGCCCCCACGCCGAAATCACAGAGGTGCCAAGACCGATCCGCGAAGTCCTCCCGGCAAGCTCTGCGAGGAGGACGATGGCGTCGTGAGTCCACCCTTCGGCGACGTCGACTCGGTCGAAACCCAGGGCCTCAGCTTGACTGGTAAGCTGCATGATCAGATCGGTGCGAGTCTCAAACGGGGTGAACGCCACTCCAACGCCCGTCGGAGTGTCGGTGCAGCCCGAAAATGGACTGTGTTCCTCAGTTGCTGTTGGTGTCATTTCGTAGCGTCGCCTTCGCGTATACGGTTTCGGTTGTCAGGTTGCGTCGTGTTGGATCCTACGATTGGGATGGAGAGGCTCGCATCAGGCACCCACCTAGTCTTTGACGTCGGCGCGTTTAGCTGGCGAGGGTCCGCGCGGACGATCGCCAGCTGGGGGCGAGAGCGTATCCGCGACGGTCGGTATACGTGACGCCGACACCGCCGGTCGGGAACATGTTCAGCATCGCGAGCCCGCGCGCATACAGTGGAACGTTGCTGCGGAGAGCGCCCGCGAGCTCGAGAAGGTCTGAGCCCTTGCGACACACGGCGGCACGCGAGGAAAGGATCCTGGATCTTCCACGCGGCTCGTCCGCTGAAGGCGCGAGGCGTTCGAGCCCGTCCGCGAGTCGTGCGCGTGTCGAGCGTCGACCGAGCTGTGCCGTCCGCGCCGCGATCAGGCGCCAGGGTGCGGGGTCGGCACCGGCTATAAGCGCTCGATCGAGCCTGCCTCGCCGCAGACGCGCGGCTGCTCGAACCGTGGTGCTGGGGCCAAGCAGACGTGCCGAGTGCTTCAGCGCGGCGCCAGCAAAGCTGTCATCGGAGTTAGGACAAACGCTGTACGCTGGCATGTCTGTACACCTCCATCTTCGGTGACGCGAGCCGTGTGCTCAGCTCACAGCTCGCGGTACAGTGAAGACGCGGTCTAAGCGCAATCCTTCCCGGATGTCGCCTTTCGCCCCGAGGAGGCGCTGGTGCGGTGCCGTTGGATCAACTCCGCGTTGGGTCATACGTCGACGAACCACGAACCGAGTCCGCCCGGCAGTTCGTGAAATGTAGCGGTCGGGATCTGGTGGGCCGAAGGCCAGGCGCGTTCGGCGGACAGGTACGGCGCATCCGTTTCCCAAGATGAACGTCGTCGGTATCGCGCTCGGAGCGCAGTCATGCCGTGGACGCTGGAGACGGTCAAATCGAATACGCGCCGCTGCGCCTTTGACGACCGATAGCCGCCCGCGGCTCGGATAAACGACGCCACGGATGTCGCTGCTTAGGGCGATCAGCAACACCCTCCAGCGCCGGTCGGCGCGTGACCGGTGATTATGCAGCGGCGCGCCCGTGGCTAGAGGCCGAAATGAGCCGTCGCCGGCCAGCTCGATCGAGCGCCGCCTCGACGGACCGGTAGACGCTGTCGGCCCCTTTGGCACTCTCGGCTATCGCAGTTACTCCAGCGCGCCCGAGCTGACCGACGGGCCCGAGCATGTGAAAGACGGCGCCGGTGCCGCGCTGCCCGTCCCACGTCAACCGCTCCCGCCGGGCCGCCGCGAGCAGCCCGTCAGCACCGAGCCGGCCGAGCTCGCGGGTCTCGAGGTGATCGTTCGCGACGTAATGCCGCGGTTCGCCGCTCGGCGTGATGAAGGTTGCGCGCTCGGCGTCATATGCGCCTCCGGTGAGGCACACCAGCGTTTGCTGGGGATGCGTCGTCCCGCCCATGCGGAGGTTGAGCTCGATCGCGAAGGGCTGCCACCGCGCCGGTTCGCGAGCGACCACGAAGTCGATCGCGAGCCGGCCGATCACTCCGACGGCGGCAAGGCGCTCAGCCATGCGCCGGGCGAGCACACTGATCGCGACGGCGTAGGCCGGATCTGCGGGGAAGCGGCAACCGAGGTATTGCTGACCGCTTCGCCCGCCGAGGATCTGGTCGTGAGTGGAAATCACCTCGACGCGGCCCGCCGGCGTGATCTCGAGTTGGACACTCGGGCTGCGAATCTCGCTCCCGGTGATCCGCTCCTCCAGCACACCGCCCTGGGCGGCGAGCTTGTCCAGGAAGTCCGCGGCGCTCACCGCCGCTTCAGGGACGGCGGCGCGCACGCGTCGTGCGACGAGTTGGTCGACGCCCACCGTTCGCGGCGCGGGCAGGTCGGCGAGGTCGATACTCGCGTTGCCCTCACCGGACACCCCTCGATCCAGTTTGACTATGAGCTGACTGAGCTCTGGTTTGACGTCACGTAGTCGGCCGATCGCCCGGACGGCGTCGGTAACGCTGCGGACGTGCTCGGCCCCCACCGGATGGCAGACTCCAGTCTGGGCAAAGAGCGCTCGAGCGCCGCTCTTGGTCCCGAGGTGCTCGTGAGCGGGGTCAGCCCCGTAAACCGGAATTGCGAGCGCATGGGCGACGTCCTGCTCGGCGGCGGTCGAGTTGTACGGGATAAGCCAGGCTTGCCGCGACGCCGGGATTGTTCGTCTGATTTGCGCTAGCACCGAGCCGCGCTCGAGCAGCCGCTCGCTAAGGGGACGCGCGTCGACGTCGCCGAGGGCAACGAGATCGAGACCGCCGGCGGGCCGAACCCCGAGTGTCGGGCGACAGCATCGAGAGGTGGTAATCGACGGTCGCCGAGGCGATCGGCATAGAGCTGACGAAGGTGATCTCGAGGTGCGGATCGCGCAGCTCAAGTAGGAAGCTGAGCAGTCGTTCCTCGTACGCCTGCGTCTCGGCGCCTGGCTCGTGCCACCGGTCGAGCCGCCTTGATGGCACCACGACGATGCGCCGGCGTCCGCTAGGTGGCCACGCCTCGGCCGACGGATGCGCGCTCGGCTCCGCCCGCGAGCGCACGAAGACTGGAAGACCCGTCATGCCGGCCTCCCGGGTGAGTCGACGAGGGGCGCCGGACGAGCCGGCTCGGCCGACGTGGTCTCCTTGGCAACGCGAAGTCGGAGCTGAACACAGACGCGAGAAGGCCTACTTACGCGGCGGTGTGGCAGCGTTCGGCTAACGAGCGGTTCTCCGGCCTCGCGGGCGAGGTCGGAGATACGCTCTTGGGCAGCCAGGCAGCTGAGCGGTGCGGTCATTCGGATCCCCCTATCTGTCGGCCGACCGTCGTGGCACGCGCCTCCGCGCTCCACGACGCTCCCGATGTGATCGGACGTCAGATGACGTTTGCTGGGGAGACGCAGCCTCCCGCTGATTCCTTCCAGCCCACGTGCCTCACCCCAGCGCTGCCACATCTCGACGCAATCGCGTCGACCACTGCGCCGCACGCGGCCCTTCCAAGTCACCTGAAGCCCAGCGCTCGGTTGTCGCGCATACCTGGAGCTCACCGAGGGCGACCTCCCAGCGCGAGCGCACCCCTGGGGATGCGCTCAAGCTCGGCCGCGCACATGGCGACCGGCGCGGTGTCGGGCTCGCACTCGCCGGCCTCGGATTCATCGACACGACCGCGGGTGACTACATCAGCGCGGACCGACACCTGAAGCGATGCGCGGGACACGTTCCGGCGCGACGGAGATCGATGGGGTCTCGCAAGCACACTTTGGCGTACGGCTGACTCGCGTTCGCACGGGGAAGTGACACCGAGGCGGCGCTGCAGGAAGCCCGATCCATGCTGGAGGTCGCGCAACGGGATCGATGGATCGCCAACACTCTCGCTGGGCTCGCCGAGGTGGCAACACTCCGCGGTGACACAGAGCGAGCAGCCGCATTGCTTCCCGCGCCACGGGACGACGCGGTCGGCGTCACGGACACCCGGGAGCGCTTGGCGGCATTGCATAGGTGCGCTGAATCCGTGCTAAGCGCGCTCTAAGTGCGTGCAAAGTCGCGCTGTCTAGAACTCCCCGCACCTCAACCAAAGGAAGGTGGGACATGAGCCACACCACTGCCCCAGTGCTTGGGGAAGCAGCCATTCAGGAGCTGCGCGCGGCTGTCAAAGGGCAGATCGCCGTTCCGGGCAACGACGGTTACGAGGAGGCCTGCTCGGTCTGGAACGGCGCGCACGACGGTCACAGGCCGGCATTGATCGTCCGTTGCGAGGGCGCCGCCGACGTGATCGCGGCGGTCGGCCTCGCACGCGGCACCGGCCTCGCAATCGCCGTCCGCGGAGCCGCCCACAGCGTGGCCGGCTTCTCGACCGTCGACGACGGGATCGTGATCGACCTCTCGCCGATGAATGACGTCCGCGTCGACCTCTCCGCGATGCGAGCGAGCGTCGGCGGCAGCGCGGTCTGGGCCGATGTCGATCACGAGACGCAGGCCCACGGTCTCGCGACCACAGGCGGCCCTGTCTCGACCACCGGCGTCGCCGGGTTCACACTCGGCGGAGGCATCGGGTGGACGATGCGGAAATTCGACCTCGGCTGCGACAACCTGGTCGAGGCCGACGTGGCCACCGCGGACGGCCAGCTCGTCCACGCAAATGACGCCGAGAACGAGGAGCTGCTCTGGGGGCTTCGCGGCGGAGGAGGCAACTGCAGCATCGTCACCCGGTTCGAATTCAATCTGTATCCCCTCGGTCCCATGATCTACGCCGGACCGGTCTTCTACCCGGCCGCAGCCGCTCGCGATCTGCTACGCACATTCCGTGACTTGGCCCCCAACGCCACTGACGATGTGACCGCGCTAGTCAATCTCACCAACGCCCCGCCGCTGCAGGTGATCCCCGAGGAATGGCACGGCAAGAAGGTTGCGGCACTGGTCGCCGCCTCGGCAGGCCCGGTGGACGCCGGCGACGGACTGCTGGGATGTTTCCGCGAGGTAGCAGAACCGATCGCCGACCTGCTCGGCCCGATGCCATACCACGTGATCCAGACCCTGATCGACCCGCTCTGGGCGAAGGGAATCCACTCCTACTTCAAGTCGACCAACCTGGCCCGGGTTGATGACGGCCTGATCGACCGGCTGTGCGAGATCCACCTGGCCGCGCCCAGCCCGCAGTGCGAGATCCGCTTGCATCAGATGGGCGGCGCGGTCGCCCGCATCGACGAGGGCGCGACAGCGTTCGCCGAGCGCGCGATGCCGTTCGTGCTCAACGCGGTCACCGGCTGGCACGATGCGGAAGCCGGTCCGTCGCACCGCGATCGGGCGCGCGGGGTGATCGCCGCCGCGGCGGACGCCTCGACCGGACGGGCGTACGTCAACTTCCTGGGCGACCCCGACGAAGCACGGCGTCGTACGGCGAGGCCACCTACGCCCGGCTCGTCGCGCTCAAGAACCAGTACGACCCGACGAACGTCTTCCGGCTGAACCAGAACATTCCGCCGACGGCGTCCTGACACATATGAGCACGACCACGCCCGAGCCAACCAATCGGCGGCTCGAGCCGGATGCACTCGCCGGCCACATCGACCATCTCTACCGCGCGGCGTGGGCGATGTGCGGATCACCGCACGACGCCGAGGATCTGGTACAGGAGACGTTCGTCAACGTGCTCAAGCGACCCCGACTGCTCCGCGACGGCAACGAGATCGGATACCTGATGCGCGCGCTACGCAACACCTACGCCAGCGCCTACCGGCGAGCGGCGAGCCGGCCCACGCCACGCGAGCTCTTTGAAGACGACGTGCCACACACTGACGAGAGTCACATCGATGCGCGGGAAATCATGGAGGCAATCGCGAGCGCGCCGCCTCACTACCGCGACGCGGTCATCGCCGTGGACCTGCTCGGGATGTCGTACCGCGAAGCCGCCCGTTCGCTCCGAACGCGCGAGGCGACGCTCACAACCCGGCTTCACCGCGGACGCCAGCATGCCGCTCGACAACTCACATCCGAGCCAACCGCACCACCGCCAGAAGCTCGAACCCGCGAACGGCGGAAGCATGACCACGCCGCTGCTCCACATGCTCCTCGCACGAACACAGATCGATGACCTCCACCGACGCCTATGACAAACGTCGGCTCGTTCGACCACTAGCGGCTGCACCCCTCGCTACGGTCTGTCGAAGCGCGGCCGCCAAGCGGCCCCAGAGCACGCGCCGAAGCAGCGCGGTGTGTCGCCGCTGGTGCCGGGAGGGTGTCCCGTTTTCTGTGTAGGCGGCTGAGCTGCGGATCCATCGGCGCACCGATCTGTCATTAGACGACCTGGCGCGATGGCTGAACCCCATCGTCTCCGGGTGGATCAACTACTACGGCCGGTTCTACCGGTCGGCGTTAGATCCCCTCCTGCGGCGCGTCAACGCCTACGTCAGGCGCTGGGCTGGCAGGAAATACAAACGGCTGCGGACCAACAGCGCTACGCCGGTGGCTGGCCGGACTGCTCTCGAGACAGCCCGACCTGTTCACCCACTGGCGCTTGGAGCGCTCGTATTAGGACCGATCAGAAGAGCCCGGTGACGGGGGACTGTCACGCCGGGATCTGTGGGAGCCGGGGGGCTGAGATGCCCCCGGCCACCCGACTCGCGACACAGTACTCGTCCCGGGGGATACCGCCGCGCGCTACTCATTCACGCCTTACGGGATGATCTCGTGTTGCGGCTATTCGCACCATGAGCAGCGATGCGATTGACGGAGGGCCGGCGACGCAATCGTGCCACGGCAGGCGTGCGGCCGAGACGCTTGCCAACATGGCCCCCTAATCCGGCGGTGCCGGGACTAAAAACCCGCCGGGATCTCCGGATCGGGGTCATCGTTCGACGCGCCGGTATCAGAGCCGAAGACCGGCGGCTCCGCGGATGACCCGTCGTCGAAGCTTGAGGCCCGCGACATCTTCCGGCGTACCGGCGATCGGTGGGGGCTCGGCACGACGCGTTCGGCGTCGCAGACGTCGAGGAGCGACTCCGCGGTCTTGCTAAGGACGCGCTAAGCCCGGTCAAAGAACCGCCGTCTAGAACTCCGGAGCCTCATACGGAAAGGAAGACAGAGATGAGCCACACCATTTCCCGGGTGCTCGCGGAAGCGACATCTCAGGAGCTGCGAGACGCCGTCCGGGGGGAGATCTTGTTGCCGGCGACGACGGCTACACGGACCCAGCGACGATCGGCAGCGCGATTCGCACCCGTCACGACGAAAGGCTCAGAACGGGGGGCAAATCGGCGCGAATCGTTCGCCGCGTCGCTCCTTGGTGGCGTTCGAGCACACGCTCGGACTAATCAAACGAAGGAGGGGTAATGGATATGGCCACGCGAAGGTCCCGGCGGCGCACGGTCGCCGTGACGGGTGTGATCGTCGCCTTGGCGGCAGCTGGATCCGCATCGGCGTTTCAGGCGCTGCCGCCGGGCGCTCAGGTCAACAACGACCCGGCGGCGGGGATCGATCCGAACCGGCCGGTCAACGTCGAGGATCCGGTGAACTCGGACGTTGTCGGCGGCTCGCTCGTCGCCACGAAGCCTGCGGTGCCATGGTCGATCTTTCGCCAGACGACCAGCGGAGAGGACCAGGTCTTCAGCCGCTCATTCGCGGGCGGTGCCTGGACGACCCGTGGGAACGGCACCGTCGGCGGCCGCTCCAGTGGGAGCCCGACTTTCACCGGCTCGCTGAACTTCGATCAGGGGCAGGACGGCGAGGCGTCGGCGATCGACTTCGCCGGGCCCGGCCGGACGGTGCCATGGGCGACCTGGTACGAGGACACGCTCGGGACGGGCTTCGCTGCCGACAACATCTTTGCCAGCAAGTTCGACAACCTCGGTGACGCCAACCAGGGCAAGTGGATCTTCGCCGGGCAGGGCCGCGGGACGGGCGGAATCGGCGCCGCGCAGGTGCCGTCGCTGAACATCCACACCAACCGTGACGCCGTGAATCCGGTGGTTGCCGGTGGCGCGACCGGCGTCGGCAACGATCCCGTGCCGTGGATCACCTGGCAGGAGGTGGACGGCGCGACCACCACCGACCCGCAGCAGATCTTCACGAGCAAGGGCGTGAAGCCGGCGATCGGCACCACCTGCCCGAACGACCCGCCCGCGAGCGCGAACTCGATCAAGCCCGCCCCAGCGGTCGGCCAGGGAGCGAACGGAGGGTTCTGCTTCCAGCAGGTCGGAATCGATCGCGTCGACTCCGGGCAGGCGAGCACGGATCCGTCGATGAACGTCGACCCCACGCGTGACGGGGTCGAGCCCGACATGGCGTTCACCGGGGCGAACGACACAGTGCCGTGGGTCGTCTGGTACGAGCAGAGCAACGGCGTCACCCCCCACAGCAGTGCGGTCGGGCTCCAGAACAACGAGATGGTGTTCGCCGCCAAGGCGACGACCAGCGCGGCGGCCGACGGCCAGTTCCAGTGGACCGCGGTCGGGATCAACGGCTTCGGCGTGCTCAACTCGAGCGGAACGACACCGGTCGGCGGCAAGCACTTCGGCACCTGCGCGACTTCGACGACCGCCGAGCAGCAGTGCTCGGTCAACCACGATCCCATGAAGGACGCTGAGGATCCGCGTGTCGCTGCTGGCACGATGACCGCCGGCAACCCCACGGTTCCCTGGATCGTGTGGGACGAGGGCACGGCGGCCACCCCGAATGACAACAATGTGTTCGTAGCCCGGCTCGTCGGCGCCGGCGCAGCTGCGCGGTTCGTGATCGCCAATGGCGGACAGCCGGTCGGCACCGGCGACCGCGCCGACATCACGTTCTCGGGCAACACGCCGTACATGACCTGGCACCGCGACGGCAAGATCGTGACCGGCCACTTCACCACCCCTGACTCGTTCGTTAAGGACGGTGCTCCGGTCGGCACGAACTCACCCGACACGGTTCGCGCACCGATCTCCTCGGGATGCATCGCAACACCGTTTAGCCAGGACGGAGCTGCTTGCCAGGCAGCGGCGGTGGGGACGCCGTTCTTCCTGTTCACCGACGGCGACGCAGCCCACGCGAAACTGTTCGCCAACGCCTATCAGCCCGACGCGCCCGTGACCCTGGGGCCGACCGGCGTGGGCACGAACTCGGCCACGCTGAATGGTTCGGTCAATCCTCAGGGAGTTGCTGTGAACGCGTCGTTCCAGTTCGGGGCGACAACGGGATACGGCCAGACCACGGCCGCGCAGAAGACCGCCGTCAGCAACTCGACGGTGGGCTTCAGTGCGAACCTGATCGGACTAGCACCCGGCACCCCGATCCACTATCGGGCTGTGGCGACGAGCGACTTTGGAACCTTCGTCGGCGCCGATCAGACGCTGACGACGGCGACAGCGCCGCCGCCTCCAGGACCCGGCCACACGTTGGTCGGCAAGGCCAAGGTGAGCGGCACCACGGCGAGCATCCGTGTGTCCTGCACGGGAGCAGCAGGAGCCACCTGCAAGCTTGGGTTCCGGATGACGGTGACCGAGAAGATCCGCGGCCACAAGATCATCGCGATCACCGCCGGCAAGCGGCAGAAGACCCACAAGGTCGTGGTCACGGTGGGCTCGGCACGTGGACTGACGCTCGTGGCCGGCCAGTCGCACGTCGTGAAGATCTCGCTGAATGGTCTCGGCAAGCGTCTGCTCGCACGCCGCCACACGCTGAAGGTGACGCTGCACGTCACGCAGATCCTCGGCCGTGGGCGGTCGCGGATGCAGTCCCAGATCGTCACGTTCAACGCGCCGAAACACAAGACCCACCACCGCTAAACCACACGGCGTACCAGGCCCGAGCACCGTCACGAACCGACGGCGCTCGGGCCTTCGCCGTTCAATGCAATAGGCCTCGGCGACGTCGTCGAGCAGCCCGACCGCCCGCGGTTCGGCGCCGGGTCGATCAGAACGGCGCCGCCCGGCCAGTAACGGATGCGGGGCCTTGAGCGGGTGCATCAGCAGCCGTCCCTGCTCCCACAGGACCCGTTGCACACGATTCGCGGCGGCCCACCCTGTTGTGCAGCTTCCTTTCCTGACTGCGAAGGCATCGTTCAGACCAACCGGTCGCTGCCGGATCGTGCGGAGAGCAGCGGCCGCGCCGAGAGTGCCGCCTCGGCGACGATGCGGCAGTCCGTCGCGGCTGCGTCGCCCACCGCTCTCACGCTACCGAAAGTCCCGCAGCTCCTTCCCAGTCGGTGCAGCCGCGTCAACCCTCATCCGCGCCTCACGCGAGCGCTAGGGCCGTAGCCCACTGGTCAACCGCCGCATCGGCATCGAGCATCAGCGAGAGCTTCCGCCGCGTGCTGGGGCTGAGGCCCGCGCGTCGTGACCAGACGGCGCGTGCCAAGAGCCTCTCTGGCGTTGTAGCTCAACCCGCAGCGACTGCCGCGCGACCAAACGGGACACGACGATTTCCGCTCCGGGTACGGCCGTGCGATAGCGCGCGATCTCAGTGGTGGCGCTCGGGGGACCTGGCCGCCTCAGCGATTGGTCCCCGAGGTGAACGGCGTGCGCGTTGAAGTGTTGCTTTACGCGTGGCTAAGCGCGGGCAAAGAGGCGCCGGATAGCACTACCGGAACCCGCAATGCGAAAGAAACACTGAAATGACTCCGACGATTGCCCGGCCGCTTGGAGAAACAACAGCTCGGGAGCCGCGCCTGCGAGTGTCCTTGGCAGAGGCGATCGAAGCCCTGATGCTCGCCGGCGGCACACGGCTCCTGCTCCGGCCTATTGGCCGTGAGGATCGTGAAGGTCTCGCGGCGCTGTTCGCTCGGCTCACTCCCGAGTCACGCTATAGGCGATTCCTCTCACCAAAGCACGAATTGACGCCGCGGGAGCTCGCGTTCTTCACCGACATCGATCACGTCGGGCACGAGGCGATCGTCGCGCTCGATCAGCGCGACGGCTCGATCGTTGGCGTCGCCCGATACGTGCACGTTTGCGATCGCGCGGGGGTTGCGGAAGTGGCCGTCGTGATCGCTGATGAGTTGCAGCGCCTGGGCATCGGCACCGCGCTCGCGAGGCGCGCGGTGCGGCGCGCGCGCACCAACGGCTTCGGGCTTCTGACGGCCACGACGCTGCGGGAGAACCGCCCGGCGCGCGCGCTGTTGCGACGCCTCGGGTTCCGCGCCCGCGCGGGCAACGGCAGGGAGATCGAGTTTGAGCTCGAGCTCAACCCAACGAGCAAGCAGGAGGCGGCCGCGACGTCAAGTCGTCCCTGCGGCACGCCAACGCCCGCCTCGGACTCGAACCGCCCTATCGATCCATCACCACACGACCCACGCGTAGCCACACTACCCGAACCACTCCAGCGCACCACTCGTAACTGAAGGGACTTGAACATGTTTTCCCCCTCTCTCACTATGGCCCTGGCGCGGGCAAAGACCGATGACCTGCGCCGAGGCGCGGACGCTCGGCGCCGCACGCAGCACCGAGTTCAGCCTGGTCGGTCCGATGCGAGCGACAGGAGCGTGACGCTTCGATTTGGCTCACCCGCCGACGAGGCACTTGCGCGGCTCGCTGCGGTCGACAGCGCCGAGCCTCCGGCGCAGCGCGTGTTGCTCGCCGAAGTCGACGGACAGGTCGTCGCGGCGCTCGCACTCGTAGACGGCACCTCCACCGCCAACCCGTTCTCTCCAACAGCCGATCTGATCGACCTCCTACGCACTCGAGCGACACAGCTCGACGAGGAGAGCCGAATGATCCGTTCCGGTCGGTTGCGGTCATGGCCTCGACGTCGCGCTCCGGCCTAGGCTAGACACGATGTGCGCGAGTGCCCTGACTCGCTGGGGGCCGCGGTAGGTGGCGTTGGACGACCAGGCGAGACGGCTGAAACCCATTCATCGCCAGGGTCAGCATCCAGTTTGAGAACTCCTGCACGCGCCAGACGGCCGGGAGCCGTCTGTCCGAGTATTCAGCGAGACGTTTCCCGCCACGACTGCCCCACAGATTTGACGCCGCCATTGATGCTTGGTATGTTGATTACCTTACACGCTCCTGGGGCTTCCGGCGGTCAGCCCGCGAAACGTCCCGGAGAGACCGCCTCGATGAACGGCACAAACGTCGACTGGCATCGGTGATCGGTCGTCACTGAATGTGTGGGAAGGGGCCTTCTCGGACGTGTTCCGCCAGGTCGTCGCTGTAGCCGCGCGCGGTCCTTTCAGGGCCCCGGCTCCCGCAGGATGGTTAGGAGCAAATGGACAAGGCGGTGCAGATAAGGCTGTTCGGGGCCTTCGCGGTCCGCGTTGGCGAAGAGGTTGTGCCCGAGGGCGCGTGGCGCCTGCGTAAGGCCAAGAGTCTGGTGAAACTGCTGGCGCTGGCGCCTGAGCGTCGAGTTCATCGGGAGCAGACGACTGAGTTGTTGTGGCCGGAGCGGGCGCGTGAGGCGGCGGCCAATAACTTTCATCAGGCGTTGTATGTCGCCCGGCGGGCGCTGGAGGCGGCGGGCGCCGAGGCTTCGGCTGTTCTCCCGTTGCGGGACGACATGCTGGTGCTGTTTCCGGGCGGGAGGGTGGAGGTCGACGTCGACGCGTTCGAGGCGGCGGTCGCCCGCGCCCGCGAAAGTGGCGAGTTGTCGGACTACCGCGCGGCGCTCGAGTTTCACGGCGGCGAGCTTCTCCCTGAGGATCGCTACGAAGTGTGGGCGGTGGGCCGGCGGGAGGCGGTGGGCGAGGCGCACCTGGGGCTGCTGCTCGATCTTTCCAGCCGTCTGGATCACGGCGGGGATGCCGAGGCGGCCATCGCGGCGCTCGAACAGGTTGTGGTGATCGATCCGCTGCACGAAGGCGCCCAGCGCGCGCTGATGCGGCTGTTCGCCGCGGCGGGTCGCCGCCAGCAGGCGCTGGCGCAATATCAGCGGTTGCGCGAGGCGCTTCGGCGCGACCTGGAGGCGGAGCCCGACCCTCAGACCGCGCGCTTGTATCGGGCGCTGCTGCGTGGTGACGTCAACTTCGACCCGGCCGATCAGGAGCCGCGCGGGGAGGCGGCGCACGCGTTGCGCGCAGATCGGGCTGGCCCCACTCGTCATAACCTGCCGATCGCGTTGACGAGCTTCATCGGGCGCGACCGGGAGCTACGGGAGGTCGCCCGTCTGCTTGACCGCAGTCGCTTGCTCACGCTCATCGGCGCCGGTGGGTCGGGCAAGACCCGCCTCGCTCTCGAGGCTGCGACGGCGCGGCTGGGCGCGTGCGACGATGGTGTATGGCTCGTGGAGTTGGCTGGCCTCGGCGACCCAGCGTTGGTGGCGGCGGAGATTGCCTCCGCGCTCGGTCTCACGCTTCCCTTTCAGCGCCCGGCGCTTGAAGGCCTCGGCGCCCAACTCAGCCAGTCGCGCAGGCTGCTGATCCTGGACAACTGCGAGCATCTGGTCGCGGCCTGCGCCGCTCTGGCCGAATACCTTCTGGGCGCCTGCTCGGGGCTGAGTATTCTGGCGACCAGCCGCGAGCCGCTGCGCGTCCCGGGAGAGGTGACCTGGCGGGTCCCGTCGTTGACACTGCCCGACCCGGGTCGGTCGGTGAAGCCTGCGGAGCTGGCCTCATACGAGTCGGTTCGTCTGTTCTGCGAGCGCGCGGGGGATGTCGCGTCGGGCTTTGCGCTGGGCGATGCCAATGCCGGCGCGGTGGCCGAGATCTGCCGGCGGCTGGACGGGATGCCGCTGGCGCTGGAGCTCGCCGCTGCCCGCGTGGGGGCGTTCTCGCCGGCTCAGATCGCGGAGCGGCTGGGCGATTGCCTCGCTGTCCTGACGGCCGGGAGCCGGTCGGCGTTGGATCGTCAGCAGACGCTGAGGGCCACGCTGAGTTGGAGCCACGCGCTGCTGACTTCGAACGAGCGCTCGCTGTTTCGCCGGCTGGGCGTCTTTGCCGGGACCTTCGCGTTGGAGGCCGCCGAGGAGGTCGCGGCGGGCGAGGGTGTGGACGAGCGCCAGGTCGCTGACCTCCTGGGGCGGCTTGTCGACAAGTCGCTGGTGGTGGCCGAGCAGGATGCCGACGGCTACCGCTATCGCCTGCTCGAGCCGATGCGCCAGTACGCGCGCGAGCTTCTCCTCGAGGCGAATGAGGCGACGACCGTGGAGGCGCGCCATCACGCCTTCTACCTCGAGCGCGCCCGGGCGGCCGATCCCGAGGGCGCGGCGGCCGGACCGATCCTCGAGTCCGGCCGGCTCGAGGCCGATCACGACAACCTGCGCGCCGCGCTCGGGTGGGCGCTGGGGCACGAACCGCAGCAGGCGTTGAGGCTGGCCGTCCACATGGGGCCGATGTGGATGGCCGGGAGTCATTTCCAGGAGGGCAGCCGGTGGCTTGAGGCGGCGCTCGCCGCGGCCCCGGCGCCGACCGAGCTTCGCGCGGAGGCTTTGCGCGCCGCGTGTGGGCTGGAGGTCCGCCTGGGGCGGACCGGCGGGGTGAGCGAGCTGGGCAGCGAGCGGGTCGAGATCTTCCGGGCGCTGGGCGACCGCTGCGCGGTCGCTCATGCGCTCGACGAGGTCGGCGTCTATGAGTACATGGCTGGTCGCTATGACAACGCCGAGCGCCTGTACGCCGAGAGCCGCGCGCTGGCCGAGGAGCTCGACGATCGCAAAGTAGCGGCGGCGGTGCTGCACTCGGTTGGCGTACTCGCCCAGTGCCGCGGGGACTTCGCAGGCGCCCGCGAGGCGCTGCTGGACAGCCTGGCCCGGTTGCGCGAGGTGCCCGCGGAGGACAACGAGCAGTTCTTTCGGGTGCATACGGTGGGGCTGTTCGTCGCGGGTGAGGGGCCGCGCGGCGCGCCGCGGATGTACTTCGAGGAGACCGTGTTGTTCTTTCGCCGCGTGGACGCCAGGCGCGCGATCGGCTACGTCCTGGCCGCCCTCGGCGACGTCGCGCGCGCCCAGGGGCTCCGCCAGCCGGCGCGCGAGCGCCTGACCGAGAGCCTGGCGCACTTCCGGGAGGCAGGCGACGCGATGGGCACGGCGTTCTCGTTGAACCGCCTCGGTAACCTCGCCGGCGCTCTGGGGGAGCACGAGCTCGGCCGCGAGTGGCTGGAGGAGGGGCTGGCGCTCCGCCGCGAGCTTGGCGACCGCAGAGGTGTCGGCATGACGCTGAGTAACCTGGGCATCCTCGCCGCCCACGCCGGCGAACTCGAGCGAAGCCGGTCGCTTCTCGGAGACGCGTTGGCGCTGTTCGAGGAGACCGACGACGCGCCGGGTCAGATGGGTATGCAGCTCAATCTCGGCAACGTCGCCGCGGACGCCGGCGAGCCCGCACGCGCCCGCGAGCTGCTTGAAGCGAGCCGGGAGCTCGCCGAGCCGCAGCGCCTCTTACGCGCGGCGGGCTGGTCAACGCTCAGGCTGGCCGAGCTGGCGATCGCCGACGGTGACGCCGAGCGCGCGGCCCGGCTGCTCGACCAGGCGCTCGAGCACCTGCGTCCGCTTGGCGATCGTTGGGGAGTCGCCCGCTGCTTAGAGCTCGATCAAGCAGCCGCTAAGAGGTCGCTAAGTCCCGCCCGGCAGGGTTGAACGCGATCGAAAATTTCGCCCGTAAGGAGCTCAAAAACATGACCACAGCAACGACCACCCCCCACATGCTCGGCGAAGCGACGCTCGCCGAACTCGAGCAAGGCCTGCGCGGCCAGCTCATCCGGCCCACCGACGCAGGCTACGACGAGGCGCGCGCGATTTGGAACGGCGCCCACGATCGACGACCGGCGCTGATCGTCCGCTGCGCCGGTGTCGCTGACGTCATGCGCGCGGTGGACTTCGCGCGCAGCGAGAACCTGCTCGTCGCGGCTCGCGGCGGCGGGCACTCCCTGCCCGGCTTTTCCACCTGCGACGGCGGAATGGTCATCGACCTGTCCGCGATGACCGCGGTGCGCGTCGACCCGGCGCGTCGCACCGCCACTGCCGAGGGCGGCTGCACGTGGGCGGACTTCGATCACGAGACCCAGGCGTTCGGGCTCGCGGTGACCGGCGGCCTGGTGTCCACCACGGGCATCGCCGGGTTCACGCTCGGGGGCGGCATCGGCTGGCTGATGCGCAAGGTCGGCCTAACCTGCGACAACCTAATCGCCGCCGACGTCGTCACCGCCGAGGGACAGCTCGTGCACGCCAGCGAGCAGGAGAACTCCGAGCTGCTGTGGGGGCTGCGCGGCGGCGGGGGGAACTTCGGTATCGCCACGTCGCTTCAGTATCGGTTGCATCCGATCGGCCCGATGCTGCTGGCCGGGCCGATCTTCTTCGCGGGCGACCGCGCCGAAGAGGTGCTGCGCTTTTATCGCGATTGGGTGCGCGAGCTGCCGGACGAGGTGACCACGCTGGCCGGTCTCATGACCGCTCCGCCCGCGCCGTTTCTCCCCGAAGCGGTGCACGGGAAGCCGATCGTCGCGGTCATCGCCGTGCACGCCGGAGAGCCCGAGCGCGGCCGTGCACTGGTTCAGCCCCTCAGGGACCTCGGCGACCCGATCGTCGACCTCATCGGGGTCGTGCCCTACACGGCGATGCAGAGCCTGCTCGACGCGCTGTGGACCCGTGGCGCGCACAACTACATGCGCTCCGCCTACGTCGACGAGCTCAATGATCCGGCGATCGCGGCGACCGTCCGCCAGCACCAAGCAGTGCCCTCACCGCATTCGGAGATTCACTTCCACCACTTCGGCGGGGCGGTGGCGCGCGCCGGTGAGGACGATGCGGCGTTCGGTGACCGCTCGGCGCAGTACGTGCTCAACGTGATCGCCCGCTCCCCCAGCGCCGAAGGCTTTGACACCAACGTGGCCTGGGCACGCGACACCACCCAAGCGCTGGCCCCGGTCAGCCGCGACGGGGCCTACGTCAACTTCATGGGCGACGCCGGCGACGAGCGGCTGCGCGCCTCCTACGGCGAGCAGAAGTACGAGCGGCTGGTCGCGCTCAAGCGCCGCTACGACCCCACCAACCTCTTCCAACTCAACCAGAACATCACCCCGTAGCTCGCCTCGGGCGCCCGCCGGTCCGCGCGGTCCTCGACACAGAGCAACAACCAACGAGTCTCGCCGGCAACAGGCGGACGAGCGCAAGACGACGCACGCCATCGGCCGGCGGGCGGACCCCGCCTGCCGGCAAACCACCCACTCCACGGAAAGACCACCGCAATGAAACGACTCCTCATCCTGGCCGCGCTCCTCGGAGCGCTCGGCACCACCGCCGTGGCGCTGGCCGCGGGCGCCACCCCGATCACCGAGAAGATCCTCGGGGCCGCGAGCATCTCCCACCCCTACACGTTCGATGTCAGAAAACCCGCCGACGTGGTCGTCGCCCAGGCGACCGTTCCACCCGGCGCGAGCTTCGGCTGGCACTACCACCGAGCCGCCGTAGTCGCCGTGGTCACTTCCGGCACGCTGACCCTCTACGACAGCGCCGACCCAACCTGCACCCCGCAGCGCTACTCGGCAGGCCAGGGCTTCACCGAACACAGAAACCACGTCCACCTCGCCCGAAACGAAGGCCACAAGCCGGCCGTGGTGCTCGTCACCTACCTCGGCCTCAAGCACGGCGTCAACCCCGACGTGCCGGCCCCAAGCCCCGGCAACTGTCCCTTCTAGCCACCGCGCGAGCTTCTTAGCCAAGCGCAAGCTCGGACAGGTGCCCGATGGCAGCCCCGCGGCTTGCGCCTCGCTTAGACGCATCGACCAACCGGCCTGCCGAGAGTCACCAATGAACGCGCACCTCCACTACATCCTCGCTCAGCAACGCATCGCCGACCTGCAACGAGCCGCCGGTGCTAAGGGAGTGTCCAAGGAAGTGTGTAGGGAGCGCCGGGATAAACCGGTGTTCGGTCAGCCTTCGGGTGTGCGACGCGGTCGCGGGCGGCTCCGAAACGCACCGCTCGGGTGCTCCGAAGCGTGCCGTTGTCGATCTCTTCTGAGACGTCGGCTCGTCAGCTGGCTGGCGTGAAAGACAGTCTGGACTTCGTGGCTTCCTTGGCGATAAATGAGAAGGCGGCTCAGCATTGCATCGCCCGGCGATCGCGTTGTGTGAGCATCCAGGGTGTGGCGACCGGCGCGGTGGTGTTTGACATCGGCGGGGTTCTGGAGATCACGCCGCCGACCGGCTGGGAGCAGCGTTGGGCGCGCGAGCTGGGTCTCCCCGGGTAGGAGCTCGAGCAGCGGATCACGTCGATCTGGAGTCCGGGGGAGGTCGGAGCGGTCTCGCCGGCGCGGATCGAGGAGCAGACAGCCGAGGCCCTCGGACTAGACGAACCACAACTGCAGCGGCTCAGCTGGGCATCGGTTGAGATGGCACCATCGGGAATGTGAGCGAGTCGGCAAGCTCGATCTGGTCGAACCTGGCACCGTGGTACGACGAACTGGTCCAAAGTGGTTCTGGTCCGCACGAGACCGCGCTGGCGGCGCTACTTGCCCTGCTGCCTGATCCCGTGACCGGGGCGGTGCTCGATGTTGGCTGCGGGCAAGGCCTCGCGACCCGCGCGGTTTCCGAAAAAGGCGCACAGACCCTTATCGGAGTTGATGTCGCGGGACCCATGGTCGAGATCGCTCAGCACAGAACCAATCGGGATGCGTCGATCAGTTGGCGGGTTGACGACGCCGAGCAGTTGCAGACGGGTGAGAGCGCGAGCTTCGACGGCGTTATCTCTCAGCTGGCTGATGGACATCGCTGACCTTGACGCAGCCCTCAAATCGATCCGGCGAGTCCTCAAGCCGGGAGGCTGGTTCGTGTTTGTGATCGGACACCCCTGCTTCCTCGCACACGCAACCACCGCGACTGATGCGGGAGGCCGCGAAGGGCGCCTCGTCACGCGGTACTTCGACGAGGAGTTCTGGCGCTCTTAGAGCCTAAACGGCATCCGCGGTCGCGCCGGCAACTACCACCGGCCACTGAGCGTGTACCTCAACGGGCTGATCAGCGCCGGCTTTCGCCTTGCCGCGGCGATCGAGCCGCGCCCGACGCGCCTGCTCGCGCGACAACAGCCCGTCTATGAACACGTGCCGATCTTCTTCGCTGCCCGCATGCTCGCCGACTGACGAGCGCCCTCCCGCACCTCGATCATTGCGGCAGCCCACGGTCCGGCTCGCGTCCAGCTGATAGGTCTGAGGCGACCTGATCGATCAGCTCGCCGGACTTCCGCCAGCCGCGCACGCGCCATTCGAGTCGACGTCCGGGCGTGAGAGGATCGATCGACGTTGCCTGGACCACCCAGGGCTGACGGAGGAGGGTCCGTGCGATCACTCCAGCGGCAAGGAGCGCGCCGAGGATGATCAGCTCGACACCGAAGAACAGCACCGGGATAAGGATGAGTACGAAGGCGAGGGCCGCCGTTGCTATTAGCAGCCCCTCTCCGAGATCGACGTTGCCGATGTTGCCAAGGTTTGAGAGCGACTCGGAGGCGATCTCGCGGCCGCGTGGTCGGTTTAGTCGGGGGTGGGACGTCAACCATCTCCGGCCTACGTGCCACTCGGCACCATCGGGAGCGATCACGCGCCGGGGTCCCAGCTGCGGGGACATGCCATCGTGAGATACCCCAATCCCGGTCGCGCGTTTCGTGGCTAATGAGCCTCGATCAAAGCATCAGCCGAGACCGCTGCTCGCCCACCCAAAAACGACAAGTCTCGGAGCACATCAGGGCGCAGAGCGCTCGCGCCTCAGGGCGGGACGCTCCAGGCAGCACTTACGTCCGCGGTGGCGGCTTCGGACGGTGGAAGCCAGGAGGAACCGGCGGCAGAGGGTGACCTACGATCCGCCCGACGCGGCTGGGGGGCGGGCCCTCGACGAGGGACAACACGACCACGGTCCCGGGGTCACGATCGGCTCCGATGAGTTGCCGGACTGCGAGCATGAGAGCGTGCCGGTCTGCGATCTGCGTCGGATCCACCACGCTCTCCGGCTCGGGACCATTGCGAGGAACGATCTTCTGATAGACGTCGCCCCACTGGACCTTCTTGACGGCCACCTCGCACCCGACATCCGGGATCACCGCCGCTAGCCGTACCCCAAGCGCCACCAGCTTCGCCTGGACCTCGTCGACTTCGTTCATCTCGTTGATGTCGATCCAGAGCGTGCCGTCGCTGTTGTCCATTAGGGGCATCACCAGAAGGATGGCACTGGCATGGATGAGTGCATTGGCCGGCGAGCGGCTTCTGCGTTGGGTCTAGAAGGAAAAGCCGCCAGCGGCACGCGAACGCGGGCGTTTGGCACGACGCTCGCGCATTGCGTCCTTTCGGCTGAGCAGCCACGATCCCAGTCCCGCGGCAGCGCCCACGCGCTGTTGCAACCGGACACTTTGGGCCACGCCGGAGCCCTGCACGGCGTCGCTGGCGTCGTCCACGGCGTCCGCGACCGCTCGACGCCTATTGGGGCCACGGCAACGTCGTGACTGCTTCGCGACAAGCTCGGCAGCGCGATCGCCGGCGCCAGGTCGTCGCTGTCCTCCTTGGTGTTCTGGAAAAGGCTGGCGAGTGCCGACCACCTGGCGCAGTTCGTTCGGATGACGCGGCCGTCCGGCCACGCGGCGCCCTCCTCCTGATCGCGCAACCCGTCATGAGTGGCGGGCCTGCTGCCACTGATGGTGGGGTACCTAGTGGAGTGTCCCGTAAATAGTTGAGGTTTTTGGTAGGATGGGCTATGCGCTCTCCTACCGCTCCGCTGCCGGTCACCGATCAACAGCGATCGGTGCTTGAGAAGTTGATCCGCTCGCACACCGCGCCCGATCGTGATGTGCAGCGCGCCCGGGTTCTGTTGATGGCCTGTGATGGGTTCGCGAACACGCGGATCGCCTCGGAGGTCGGGGTGTCGGCGGCGACGGTCGGCAACTGGCGTGAGCGGTTTGCCGAAGATGGGCTCAAACAGTTCTCGGCGGTCCGGCCGGGGCGGGGTCGCCGGCCGTCGATCCCGGCCGAGAGGGTGGAGGAGATCGTCAGGTTGACTTTGCACGAGACGCCGCTCGGGGAGACGCACTGGAGTTGTCGGACGATGGCCACTCGGGCGGGGGTGTCCTCCTCGACGGTGCAGCGGATCTGGAGCGCGCGGGGAATCAAGCCGCACCGGGTCGAGACGTTCAAGCTCTCAAACGACCCGAAGTTCGAGGAGAAGCTCGTCGACGTCGTCGGCCTGTACCTGAACCCGCCGGAAAACGCGATCGTGCTGTGCATGGACGAAAAGTCCCAAATTCAAGCGCTCGATCGCACGCAACCGAGCCTGCCGATGAAACCCGGGCGGGCGGGGACGATGACCCACGACTACAAGCGCAACGGCACCACCACGCTGTTCGCGGCGTTAGACGTGCTGACCGGGTCGGTGATCGGGCAGCGCCTCCCGCGTCACCGCCATAGCGAGTTCCTGAAATTCCTCAAGACGATCGACCGCCAGGTCCCCAACGGCCTGCGGGTCCATCTGATCCTCGACAACTACGCCACCCACGACCACCCCAACGTCCGGGCCTGGCTCGCGAAACACCCACGGTTCGTGCTGCACTTCACCCCGACCTCCAGCTCATGGCTAAACATGGTCGAGATCTTCTTCGGCCGGCTGACTGACAAAGCGATCCGCCGCGGGATCTTCCACAACGTTCCTGACCTCATCCAGGCGATCGAGACCTACCTCTCCGCGCACAACCAGGACCCCAAACCGTTCCTCTGGACCGCGACCACCGAGCAGATCCTCGAGAAGGTCCGACGCGGCCGAGTCACCCTCGAAGCAATAAACAACTAAAACTGGGACAGTCCACTAGGCCCTCGGAAACGAGGATCCTTGCTTGTATCCTTCCGTCATGTCGGCTGATCTAATCCCCGTGGCAAGCTCCTTGATCGCCTCCGCGACGGGATTAGGGATCGCTGTTCAGAATCGGCGCTAGATCTTGCGAGATCGAGAAGGCGACCGGCTCTCTGCCGTCCAGCGCCCTACAACTCGAAGCTCGACTAAAGACGCGTAGAGCCGCGGGCAAAGCTCTTTCTGAGTTCGATTCCGCCACCTGTCCCGTCGTGTCAGGGACTTCCGGCGGGAACTTTGGAGAGTTCGCGCGCGCTATCACGGCTGATATGCGGGCCGTTTAGCCATACCGCCGGTGGGTGGCAACGCTTCCGCTCGTGTGGTGTGTGCGCATCGACGGGCAGCTCTCTTGTCCAGCGCATTTCGGCTCTGAATCCCTGATTTGGCAACTTCAGCGCGACGTTGCGGATCTCCTCAACGGTCAGGAGAGTCCATCGGCTATGGATGAACGTGTTGTCGCTTTCTTCGAGGTCTACCTATCCGTCCTTGTCTGCAGCACCCGCTACCAGCACGACCCTCAGCTAGCCGGTCTGAAGGAACCTGTTCTCGCCGCTTCGCTCGATCTGCCGCAGGCGCGCGTGCTAGCTGCGCAGGGGAGGCACCTGCTAGACGCAGGTCACTGGGCGGACGCCGCTCGCGCTGCCCGCGTGACGAAACCGCCCTATCCAAGACGTGTGCGTGCGGTGCCAGTTGACCCCGTGCCGTGAGCGTTCTCGGACGAAGCAACGCCATTATTGGAAAGTCGTGGCCGGGGCGCCAATGTCGGTACAGGGACCCAGGCGTTCGGCCTTCGGGCTGTTCCCGGGACTCCGTGAGGCGCTCGTCAAGACGGCGGTTTCCGTAATGAGGAGGCGAGATCACCCACGGGCTCCAGCCCGCTTATGCGCCAGCGCAGACCGGACCGCGCCGGCGCTTCCGCCTGGTGTCCACGTACTTGGCGGCGCAGCACGACATCACCGGAAGGGGATACGAGAGCTTGCTGAACGCGCGCTCGCTGAAGACGAACCGACAACTCCATCTCGCCACTCGCGGTCACGATCAGGGTACTCGGGGTGTCAGCAGTCGCTTCCGATCGCGCCGGTGTCGCCCTTCGAGAGCGTCAGCGCGTCGGCCAGGAATGAGTCGTTCACGGCGCCGCCGCTTGGGTGGCGCGCGGTGAGGTGGACGTCGATGCGGTCGGCGCTCCTGCGGGCGGCGTACGGCACGCGCACCTGCTTGTAGCCGTCGAGCGACATCGGCCGGCCGGCGGAAGCTTGCCCGATCAGACCACCGTCGGCGGTGCGCTCGCGGACTGTCAGGCAGGCGACCGTCCCGACGCTCGAGTCGGTGCTCTTGACCCAGGCCGCGGCCGTGTAGTGGGCGCCGGCGACCGAGTCCGTGACGGTATCGGGCGTGTCGTCGATCGCCCAGTCGCCCGACGGCGAGGTCGCGCTGACGCGGACGACGTGGCGCCCGTCCGGGGCGTCCGATGCCTGCTCACGCGACAGGTTTGACTGGAACGTATCCCAGTGCGATAGGTCCTGCTCGAACGATGGATTCACGGTGAGGTTTCCGGCCGGGATCTTCTCGCTCGTATTCACCGCCGTGGCAGCGCCCGTGCTGGACGTGCTCGACTCGCCCGAGCTGCCGTTGAGTGCGACGACCACGACGACCACGAGCGCCACGAGCGCGGCCACAGCGGCGATGATCGCAACCGGCGTGCGCGAGCGTGGCGCGCTCGACACTTGTGGAGGTGGCGCTGACTGCTTCGGTAGTGCGGGCGCCTCGGGAGGTGGAGTCTGCGGCGCGACTTCGGCCGCCTCGAGCGCGGTCTGCGCGCGCGCAGACACCCGCTGGCTGTCGTCGGCGGCCATCATCATCAACAGCTCCCGGGCCGCCAGCGCCACGGCTGCGTTACTCGCGGTCAGCAGCTCGGCGAGCTCCTGGACCGCTCCTTCACGAACCCCCGCGTAGCGATCCTCCGTTCGGGCGACCAGCTCCGGATCGAGCTTCGCCGGAGCCACCACTGCGCGGTAGGAGCTGCGCGCCAGATACAGAACCCCCTCGACGTCGCTCTTGATGCTCGGGGTCTGGTGCGGGGTGCGCTCGCGCACCCGGTCATAGACGTAGTGATACAGGTCGTCGATCGAGACGAGGTGATCCATGTCGAGGTCAGCCTTGCCGGTGCGCAGGCCCTCCACCACGGCCCCGGTGAAGAACGACGGATGACCCTCGCCCGTCAGCTCGTCGCCCTCGTAGGCGTACTCCATCGCGTTCGAGGCGGTGATGATCGCCCGACCCCGCCCCTGCAGCTGGCGCGGCGCGTCCATGTCGGAACCGCGATGGCGCACGCCCGCTGGGAACGAGCCGCTGAAACAGCAGTCCAGCAGCAACACCGTCCGCCGCGATCGGGTGCGGTCGATGCGCTCGTTCAGCCACGCCGCCGGAATCGCGGTGGCGCTCAGCAGGTCCAGATCGGTGTCCGCGGCCGCGAGATACAGCTCGCCGTTCTCGTCCTTGACGCCGTGGCACGACAGGTGCAGGAGTAGCAGGTCGTTAGGGATGCGGTCGCGGAAGAACAACGCGATCCTCCGCATCAGCTCGGCGTGGCTCTCGTTGAGCCCGAGTTGCACCTCGAAGTCGCCCCTGCTCGGATCGCCCAGCACCTCCGCCAGCGCCTCGGAGTCCGCGGCGGGCGACCGCAGCTGCGCCAGCCGCGAGTCGCTGTAGTTCGCCGTGGCCACGATCAGCGCGTGCCGACTCAGCCGCGAGGTGGTCACGGCGTCCCCACCCTCATCGTGAATCCGGCGCGTGGCGCGCGAGGAACGACTCGATCAGCTCCCGCTGGTCCTCGGGCGAGACGTTTGAAACCTCGATCGAGTCGCCGTCGATCGTGAGCTTGACGCTGCGGCTCGCGCGTCGCGCGACCCACGACTGGATCGCGGCGACGACCGGGCCGATCGCCGCTCGCCCGGCCGCCACCAGCAGCGTCCCGATCTCGGCGGCCTCGACTCCGCGGGTGCCGGCCGGCGCCCGCCCGTCCCTCGGCGCTCGCACGTCGTCAACGTCGAGCTCGAGCAGCTCACGGCGCAGCTGCGACGTTGCGTCCTGGAGCTCGGCGGCGTCGGCATCGGCCTCCAGCCGCACTGCGATTGCGATTTCGGACATGACCTCAACGCCCTAAGACGTCCGAGGCGATCCTACCGACGGGATATAAGCGGCGCCAGCGGTTGTCACGGGGCTAGCGGCGCAGGCGACCGACCAGGCCTCGCCGCCGAGCATCAACTCGGTCAGCTCCTCGTCGCTGCCCGCCCCGGCGAGCGCGGGGCCGGCACGCCCGAACACAGCACGCCCGAACACCGCACGCCCGATGTCGCAGAAAATGCCGATCGGCGTCGGACCCGTAAGGTCCTCCGCCAGCCGCGCGAGCATGTAACGCCACGCCCGGGTCGGCACGGCGAGGATCGTGGACGAATCGGCGCTTCCTCGCCCACGTCGGCCAGGTCGACGATCGCCAGGCCACCGTCGGCTGCCCGCGCCACGCCGCGTTCGCCCTCGACCCCGAAGCGTATCGGCTTGCCCGCGTCCAAGCGGATCTGGTTTGCGTCCTTGACGTCCTTCTCGGTCAGCGCCGCGAAGCGGCGTCGATGAAGACGGGGCAGTTCTGGTAGACCTCGACGAGCGACGCGCCCCCCGTGGATAACCGCTGCGCGCAGGACCTCGTCAGGTGCTTGCGGTCGCGGTCGATCGTCCGCGCCACGAACGATGCCTCCGCGCCGAGGGCGAGCGCCACCGGGTTGAAGGGGTGCTCGGCGACGCCGAACGGCCTGGACTTCGTGATCTTGCCGACGTCGGAAGTCGGGGAAGCCTGTCCTTGGTGACGCCGTAGATGACCGAGGCCGCAAGACGCGCATCGAGCACCATCAGCACGCACTGCCGCAACGTGGCGAAACTCGGTCGCGCGGACCGAGCGCGCGGACCGAGCGCCCACGTCGCGTCAAACGTGACGGTCTCCTGCGGCCGATGGCAAGCCGTGCTGAAACGACGCACCGAGCCGCCCCCCGGAACCTGCGCGCGCCGATGCCTCACGGCCCCGGCCTATATTCGAGCCGATGAGCGGGCAAGGCCGGTTTCTGAGCGACCGGCGAGCCACCGGCGGCCGCATTGCTCGGCGACCGATAGCGCGGTGAATCTGAGAAGCCCCGGCCCGTGGGAGTACTTCCGCATCGCGAGAATCCGACAGTCGGGCTGGCGCTGTCTCTCGTCGTCCAGACCAGCAGCGCCATCGAGCCTCGCCGGCGTGGTTGCTCACCCAGGGGCAGCGGAAGCCGCCAGCGCTGGCCGCGCGGTCGACCGTCGACTGCTGGATTGCACCAATTCCGGCCACCTCGTCGTCGCGCGGCTGGCGGCCGCCTTGTCCGGTTGCGGTCACGAACGACCGCCGCGTGGGCGTCAAGATCGTGGCCGATTCGCTCAGACGGGGTAGTCCGGCGCGGTAGTAGCTCCAGCGTTGCTTCCGAGGCGCGCTTGCAGCCTGGTGGGCGGCGGCCTGCACTCCGGCGGGCCCTGGATGCCGCGCGTACCGGGCGGGTCGGGCGGCGTCGTGATCCTCGTCGCGACGCGAATGAGCAGGTCTGTCGTGCGAGCGATCGGGATCGTGGCAGAGTTCATATGCCGGTCGGTGCGCCAACGGCGTCTTCTCACCGGCCCGGTTGGCGCGCGGTGAGAGCATTCGCGGGCAGGCGTGACCCATGACCCCCGGGTGACCGGCATCGTTCAGGGCCGTGGTGGAACCGGTTGGGGATGCGTCTCTGGGTGCGGGACGACGACGTTCATTACCCTTACCCGTCGGCTGCCCGCTGGCCGCTCTCCGCGTAATGCCCGCTCCCGGAGCGGTTCGAGCACCGCTTCGAGCTCGTGTGAGATCCGTTCGACCTCCTCGACGGTCAGCCAGAGGTCGGCGTTGCTGAGGGCGGCGTTACGCCATTCTTCGGGCTCGGCGTGCTCGCCCGCCGCGAACGCGAGGCCCAACGCCCGGGTCGTGTCGAAGTAGGCCGCCACGACGGCGGAAGCGGCCGATGCCCCGGCCGGCGTTGAGCTGTCCAGATCTACCTGGACACGGCGGCCGGTTGTTCGCCACGGGCGCTCGCGACGGTCGGTTCGCTGGGGCGCGGGCTCGGCGAACCCATAGCGCTCCAGGAGGTTCAGGTGGTACGCCGTCGCGCTCGGACTGAGCCTGGTCAGCTCCGCGCATTGGGTGGCGGTCAGCTCCTCGCCCGTCGCTAGGGCATTGATGATGGCCAACCGCGCCGGATGAGCCAGGGCACGGATGCTGCGAGGGCTATCGAACCGAACCGGAGTGGCGTCCTCCGATGAATCCGGTGCATCGCGGTCCTTGGGCATCGAACGGGAGAGCCTACTGCTTGACCTTGAGATGTTCAGCGAATACTGTTCAATGGACGCTGAATATCTAGGATGGAGGGCATATGGTCACGCGGCGGTGAGACCGATCGAAGCCCGGACAGCGGCTGCAGATGCTGTGCCGACGGTGGCGGCGGCGCTGGCGGACGCGTTCATCAACGACCCCGTGTACACGTGGATGCTGCCAGGCACTCTGCGACTGAAGCCACGCCTACGAACGGTGTTTGCGGCTGAGATGGAGCAGTACGTGCTGCCGAACGGGGGGACCGTGTGGACGACTTCCGACTACGACGGTGCGGTTTGTGAGTTGCCACCCGGCGCGTGGGAGATGCCGAAGTCCATGACGGGGAAGGAGGCGCTCAACTGGCTGCGGGCGTTCGGGACGCGATTGCTGCTCGCGGGGAGAGTGCAGCGCGCGATGGAGGCGCGACACCTACTGGAGCCTCATTTCTACCTTCGAATCGTCGGGGTGCGTACCGCGCTGCAGGGAAAGGGCGTGGGATCGGCGCTGATGCAGCCGACACTGGAGAGAGCCGATTCGGCGGGGCTACCGGCTTACATCGAGGCCAGCACCGAGCGCAGCGCGGCCCTGTATGAGCGGCTCGGGTTCGTGCACATCGATGTGCTTGAGCTGCCAGACGGCGGACCGCCGGTGTGGCGGATGCGTAGGCCTCCGGCAGGTCCCACTCACCACGCTGCGGACGGATGAGCGGTTGCATCCTCTGAGTGCGGACAGCAGCGGCGATCCCAACCCGGGGCATCAGGACCGTGCCCGCATAGCCGCTGAAGCGGGAACCAGACGCTCGGCTCGGACTGCTGGTATCGGACACTCCGGTCACCACGTCGTGGCCTATTGATGCCCGCGCGAAAACGAGAGCGGGTCTCGACGCGCCAGTGGCCACGCACCTCGTATTCGCCACAAGCGCGCACGGTCCTCGTCGCAGACGGATCGGTCCGATCGCGCCTCGGGACGCTAGCCGAAGATCCCGAGAGCTGCACCAAAGCGGTCACGACGGCGCCGAGAACACCACTGCCGCAATAGGCGTCAGGCAGCCAGGCGCGCTGGTCTGCGCGTCGCTCCAGGCTGACGGTCAGCTCATCGCCCGCGAGTTCGACATGGCCCGGCGTGTCCGGTTGCGGCAGCCGGGACGGCAGCCGTGGCGTCGGCATGGTGGCTGCTTCGGACCAGGAGGAGGCACGAGGCCGGCGCCATGCCGTCGCTGCTTCCACGACCAGCAGCCCACGTGGCGACCGCGTCCGTCGCCGCGTCAGCGGCTTTGCAGCCACTTTTCAGTGAGGTGTGCTGGCCGTCAACGGATCCAGTAGCGCCGCCGTGGTACGCCGGTCGGGTCGCGGCGGACGTCTTCAAGGATCCCGCCGGCACGCTCGACCACGGTCGCCGATCCCACGTTGTGCTCGTCACAAGTCACGAGCACCCGGTCGACGCCCTCAGCTCGAGCGATGATCAGCGACTGGCGGAGGATCTCGGTTGCGTACCCGCGTCTGCGATACCGCGGAAGCACGCAGTAGCCGATGTGACCTCCGACGCTAGTCAACAAGTCGTTCAGGGCAAAGCGGATCGACGCGTGGCCAACCAGTTCACCCTGCACGTCGGCCGCCAGCAGAGCCCCCGGCACCCAGCCCGGCGGTAGCTCACACCCGTGTCGCATCGTTTGCAGATGATCCAGATACACGGCCCATGGTTCGGTCGCACGCCAGTCAAGGAGGAACGTGAAGTCCTCCGTAGCCATTTCGGCGTGCGCCTCAACGGCTGCTTGCTCGTCAACGACCATGAACGGACGGAGGCGGACATCCACCACCGCATTGTCCCCTCAACGCGCCGCGATGCCCCGCCCGACACATACGGTTGGCCGCACGGCTCTTTGCGACTCGTCGCTCCATTGCCGCTGACGTGACCACGGAGGCAGCGGCCGCGACCTGGCTGCTCGCAACGGCATGCAGTTTCGGCATTGGCGCCGCCCCGTGGGCTCCTCCTAGCGCGAAGCGGTCACCTCGCCGGCATGACCGGAATAAGGCGTGAACCGGCAACCATGGCTCAGAGCGCGCACCGAACCGTCAGCGCGTGCGCATGAGTGGTCTCCGGGATTGCTTTCTCGACCGACCTTCGGACGACCCACGACGCCTTTGGCGACGCAGCAGTGGTCCGCCGGCGCCAATGCCGGACGAGTGGTTTGCCACGATCTGGATCGTCGCGGCCAACGGGGCGGCGCGATCGCCTTCGCCCAGATGCGAGCGCCGCATTGGCCCGGCGTGTTCTGGTCAATGCTGGCAGCGCTACATGATTGGGCCGCGGCTTCCGCACCGCTGCTCGTGAGCCCTGTTCTCGGCAAAATCTGCGCACATGCGATCACCAATTAGGCTGTGTTGAGGGTGGGCGAGCTTCCCAATCACGTCAGGCGGAACCGCGTGCAGTGGGATCAGTGGGCGTCCGACTACGAGGATCCGGGCCGGCGCAACTGGGCCAGTGAGGAGCCATTGTGGGGGATGTGGGGCGTGTCCGAATTGCAGGTGGGGATGCTCCCCGACGATGTCGCCGGGCAGGATGTGATCGAGCTTGGCTGTGGCACCGCGTATGTGTCGGCCTGGCTGGCACGGCGCGGCGCTCGGCCGGTCGGGATCGACAACTCCGAGGCCCAGCTGGATACGGCCAGACGCTTGCAGCGGGAGTTCGGCCTCGACTTTCCGCTCTTGCATGGGAACGCGGAGGAGGTGCCGTTTCCCGATCGCAGCTTCGACCTCGTCATCTCCGAGTACGGCGCGAGCATCTGGTGCGACCCGTATCTCTGGATCCCCGAGGCAGCGAGGCTGGTGCGACCTGGCGGCAGGCTGGTGTTCCTCGTCAACGGGGCTCTGCTCATGCTCTGCGCCCCTGACGAAGTGGACGTCCCCGCGACCGACGGGCTGTTGCGTCCATACTTTGGGATGCATCGATTTGAGTGGTCAGACGACGACTCGGTCGAGTTTCACCTCCCGCACGGAGAGATGATCGCGCTCCTGCGACGATCCGGCTTCGAGGTCGAAGAGCTGGTCGAGATCCGACCGCCCGACGGCTCGACCAGCCGCTACCCGTTCGTCACCCTCCAATGGGCGCAACGCTGGCCGTGCGAAGAAGTCTGGAAAGCCCGAAAGACCGGCTGAGGGCTGCCGACGTGTGCACTGAACCGACCGGTGAGATGTCCCGGCATCTTGCCCACCGGGCATCTCGACCGCCCGCCGCGCCGTGCCCCTTTGCGCCCGGGAAGCGCACCTCAGCGCACGATCGCCGTCGCCTCAGACCGGCGGGACTGGCCCGCGACTGGGCTGGCGACCTTGCGACGTCCGCCCACATATGGCCAGCCTCGACAGCTAGGGTTCCCCCCCGGCCACACCGACTCGCTGTCCAGCCGAGGAGATCGCATGTCTCGTTTTGCGAAGGTCAACCTGCTCGAGGTCGAGGACTCCGTCGCCGGGCGGGTGGAGGGGCTCGAGGGCCGCTTCGGCCGTAAGCACCTGGACTCCCGTGACCTCGGGGTCAGTCTCTTCCGGTACGCCCCGAACCTGCGCAGCCCGATGGCTCACAGCCATAAGGAGCAGGAGGAGGCCTACGTCGTCGCCGCCGGCTCCGGCCGGATCCTGCTTGACGACGAGACCCAGGAGCTTCGGATCTGGGATGTCATCCGGGTCGCGCCCGAGGTCGTCCGAGCGTTCGAGGCCGGCCCCGACGGGCTCGACATCATCGCTGTCGGCGGCCCCAAGCCCGAGGAGGGCGACGGCGTCCGCGCCACCGCGACCTGGCCCGGCACGGATTAGTCAGGCCGGCTGTTCGACTGTCGACCTCGACTGGTCGAGTAGGGCTCCAGCGTTCGACGATCCCTTCGGGAATTGAGCGCTCGCTTTCTCCTACCCACGAGTGCATCGGCGACGGAGCAAGCGCAAACAAGACCTGCTCGTGGCGCCACAAGCGCGCATCGCGTGCTTGCAGCCGTCGTGCTAGCGCCCGGATCGAAGCAGTAGTCCGCGCGGGGCGTCGATGCTGGGCCGAAGGTGGCGACGAACGGCGCCGACCGCCGAATCGCGCGCGGCTCCTATCGCCCAGATCCAAGCCAGTGAGGCCGGGCTTGGCGCGACTGCATTTCTTCTCGCGCCCGCGACGGCCGCGGTATCGCAAAGGCGCGACGGAGGACTCGTCAGCCGCGCCGGCGCCGGGCCACTCGTTTGCCACGACCGCAATCGTCAGCTCGTCGGCGTTTCGGTCGACTCCCTCCGGAGGCCCGCGTTCTCGAGCACAAACTTGAGCGTCAGGCGCGTCGCTTGCGCGTGGCCTCTAGCTCGGCGGCGCGCACCCGGATCCGGTGTTCGTCCGTGATTACGTGCCATCGGGTAGCGCGGCGCTCGCCGGTCTGCCGCACGCGGCCAGCTATCTTCAGCTCTCGTAGCATCGCCAGCACGCGGTCACGGTTCGCGTTTGCCCGGGCGGCGAGCTCCGAAGTGGTGAGTCCACCGGCGCCGGATACCAGCGATTCGAGCCGGTCTGCGGCGACGGCACCCGAGGCGGGGTTGGCCTTTGGGCGTGAGGTACGGCGTCCCGCGCCGCGCGATCGAGCGACCGGTCCGGACGAGGCGGGGACGGAGGTCCCGCGGCGTGGCTCCCCGGGCGTCCGCGTCCGGCGGCTTGAGTCGGACGCCAACGCCGGCGGGCTGGTTAGCCCGCGAGTGGCGTCTCTAAGTACACGCCCGTTCGGGGCATCGAGCGCCGTTCGCGCAGCGTTCAACGTCTTGATTTCATGGCGTATTTCGTCGAGCCGGGTATCGATTGAATCGACGCTTTCTTGGGTTGTTCTCCTGCCCCGATGCGACGAAGCCGGTCGGCGGCGGTTCGCGCGGCCGTGTTCACCGCAATGTGCTTCCGGAGCACGAAGGTCTGGTCGCGACCAGGGTCGCCGGCATCAGGATGGTCTGGACGGATACGGCGGCGGCTGACGAAGCAGATCCCACCTACCCTCGAACTTCTCGACGGTGCTCGTCCTGATTTGTTCGCTGGCGATCAATTCAGCGGCCTTCACGGTGGGCACAATCCAATACGTGGGCATTTCGGTCTCCGCACCGAAGTCAACGAGGATCAAGAAGTCGCGATCACCGACGAGCTTGAGCTGACGCTCGACACGCCAGGCATAGGCATAGTCCGGCTTCCGCGTCTTGACCTGGATCCGCGCCTGGACGTCACCCGTCGGCCACGACGCAAGCACGTCTACGTCCCGCGTGTTCTTCGCCGTGAGCGTCGCTATCCAGCCACGCTTGCTGAGCTCGGCAGCGACGAAGAACTCGCCCGCGATGCCAGTGCGGATCGTCTGACCACGGTCACGTTGCACCTCATCGGCCATTACGTACCTCTATTCCCGCGCCGAAACCTGCCACGCGGCAATGTAATTTAGGGGACATCCAGCGCCGGTCCCATGGCGCCAGCGTTCGCGAAGACAGCGTTTCGACAGAGCAAGGATCGGCGTACAGATTGGCTCACGCCACGTGGTTGCCGGTTCAGCTCTTCCGGTGCATCCGGTAGTGCAACACCATGAACGGAAAGCCGAACACCCAGAACGCGTGCTCCGCGCGCATTTCGTCGTCCTCCAAGTACACATCGAGTTGCTCGGTGAAGCCCTGCACGGCGGCCGTCGTCAGCACCCGCGTCTCAGCGTCGATGTACGTGAGGTAGTGGCCGGGGTGTTGCAGCTCGCTGCGGCTGGTCAGGATCAGCCCGCCGCCCGGCCGCGCCTTCGGTGCGAGCGTCGCGGTGAAGCTGGCCTGGGGGAGCGGGAAGCCGACGCTGACGTAGCCGCGCTCCTCATCGCGATATGTCGTGTAGATACCGATATAGATGGGTTCGTCATTGTCGGTGAACGACCGGATCCAGCCACGCACTGCCACCACGTCCTCGCCGGGAGCGGTGATCGTGTCGATGCGGCTGCGGATGCCGCGCTGGGTCTCGCGCTGGTTCATCGGCACGCTCGCCTGGCCCAGCGGCCTTGCGAGCAGGGTGCGGTACAGCAGGTAGCCGGGACGTACCCACAGTCGCCATTCGGGAACGATGTCGAGCGTGAACCGGGTCGTGTGCTCGTAGAACTCGCGTACCAGCGGATCCACTTGCGCGGGATCGAGCTCCGGGCCGGCCAGCGAGTCCAGCGAGGCGACGATCCCGACATCGGCCGCGTCCGCGGTGTAGGTGCCGCCGAGCACATCAGCGAGCTGTCTGACGTAGCCAGTGCCGACGTACCGACTGCGTGACTCCAACGGCACAACGAACGGCAGGTCCTCGGCTTGTACCCGTTCCGCCAGCATGCTGACCTGCGGGTCGCGGAACAGCAGCGCGGACAGGACCCGGAAGGCCACGACGCTCGTCGCCGCCACCACGGCTGGTTCCGCGGACCGGTCGCGCAGCCCGAACGCGCCGCCCACCGCGGCCCCGAGCGCCGGACCGAGCGCGACCTTCTGCGGCCGCAGGCCGAGCCCCCCGGCCACCGCGCCGCTCACGGTGCCAACGGTCAGCGGTCCGGCCCCGCCCAGCCGTCCCCCGGCCCAGCCCGCTGGCGCGGCCAGCGCGCCGCTGGCGAGGATGCGCGACCACAGCTCAGGAATTTGGCCGGGCCGCTGGCGTGCCCGCGACACGGCTTCCGCGGCGCCCAGGAAAGCCGCCCCGGCTGCCGCGCCGCGCACCGCGCGCCGTGGTCCGCGGTGCCCCGTCAGCGCCGCCCCCGCCATCGCGCCGAGCACGCTCGCGCTCAGAACCTGCTGCTTACGACTCGGCCCTGTCCGGGCTCCGGCGCCTCGCTCAGTCGCCACGATCGTAACCTACCGGCCACGCTGAGATAGCGGTCGCGAAACCAGTCGGCGTCTGCAGTCACGGGGGCTATACGAACAACGCGATCATGCCGCTCCGCCATATCCGCGCCAAATACGAAGGCAGCGCCGAGTGTCGCTCCGGCACGAGGCCCGCAACTCGCCAAAAAGCAGGCCTCGTGCACTCAGCTGTCGCTGGAGGGAGCGGTTGGGGACGCGCGCAAGCTGGCGATCCTGTTCGTGGCAAAGCCGGAGTCAGAGACCGACGGTCGCCGGCGCGACAGAGATGATTCGGTCCTGTCGAGCGAACGGGAACGAATCGTTCCCCCAGTCTCTCTCGGCTTCGGTCCTTCATAACCGGGTACGCCCACAGACCGCCCACGCGGAGCGCTGCGCACTCGCCCCGTCGGCTAGTCCGACTCCTGCCGCGGAGGATGCTGTATCGGGTTGATGCGACGCATCTCCTGAAACTTCTCGACAAACGCGCGGCGCGCCGGATCGCTGATCTTGCCCGCGTCGAACGACTCAGTCAGAGCCATCATCTCGGGAATCGTCATGCCGAATGCTGACTCGACGCCGTCCGTAGCAGCTGGCTGCAGCTCCCGGCTAAGTCGGTCGCAGTCTTCGGCCAGAACGAGTATCTTCGCGGCCACTTCCGTCGCGCCCTCACCGCGCGTGAGTGCCGCAAGAATATGCGGGTCTTCAAGTGGATGGTGCACTAGGAGGTTGCGTCGCTTCGCGACGTCATCGATCCGCTCAGCTAGATCGTCTGGAATCCCGTCCCCCTTCAGCAGGTTGAGAAGCTTCCCAGCAGTGCGCTTCTGATTGCCCACGAGGAAATCGGCGAGTTCGGTCTTGCTGCCCTGGTGCTGTTCGGCGGAGCGGTGAGCAATCATGATGCCGAGAGTCTTCTCCAACGTTGCCGCAGCCGTGACGGTGTGACCGATCGCTAGCAGCACTCGCTTGAATGGCGGTTCGGCGGCCAGGAAAGACGAGAACAAGCCAGCCAGAGCGTCCTCGTGCTCGTGATCCTCAGGTGTAGGCATCTCGGCGATGGTCTCAGTCCGCGTAGTTCGTCGCAATATGGCAATAGATCTAAGGACGGTCCTGATTGCCAAGGACGGGACCAACTCAGCCTGTCCTAAACGCCATGCCGTACAAGTCCGAGGACCAACAAGAACCGCGAATCAGTCCACACGAGGCGGCGCGAATAGCGCGGCGGCACACCTCGGAGAGCAGGAGTGAATCAAGCGGTAATGCTTGGCGACGCTTCGATCACGCCTCGCCGGCCGGAACGATCCTTACGCCACGTAAGTAGCAGCGCAGACCTGTCCGGATGCTTGCACGGCGTCCAGCTAACTCGTGTGCAACGGACAGGCCCGCGGGGCGACACCGTGACGCCGCGGCGTCACGGCAGCGCCCGGGCCCGGCTTCGATCGGGATTACCGCATTGGGTGCGCACCGATGTGGGTTGCCCGCGTCGGGTGAATCGCGAGCAGCGATCCAAGATCCGGCTGCTCAAGTCTTCAGGCGCGGCGCGACCGAAATGTCCCGGGGCCCGGATCTGCGGGACGTGTGCTGTTTGTGGCGCTTATCCTGCGGCGCGCAGCGCCATCACGCGCCAGCTCCCGTGGACCCGACCGAGGATGCTGATTACCTGGTAGGTGTTTTGTCCGTCGGTGACGTTCGCGCTCGCCAGCCACCCTTTGCCGTCGGGTGAGAGCCCGAGGCTCGCGACCCGGGGGTCACGCGCGCGTACGGTCGGCGGCACCCGCGGCGGGTTGGCGGCGAGCCTGGCGCGCAGCCCGCTGGTGACCCCGTGGAGCTGCCCGATGCTAGCGTGGCCGTAGGTGTAGGCGAGGTAGCCGGTGGTGAACGTCATCGCCGTGTCGCGTGCCGCGTCCGGGCCGACCGGTCGCCCGGCCGGGGAGGAGGAGGCGATCAGGATGTCGGGGTCCGGTGCGACGAGCTCGGCGAGTTGCCATCCGGTCCTGCCCGGGGCGAGCAGCAGCCCGGCCGGGAGGACGAACCGGCCGCGAGCGTCGATGACCGTGAACCGTGCCGTCCAGCTGCTCCGGGCTCCTTGGACGCTGGTCAGCTGCACTCGCCTGATGTGCAGGCGTGCGGGGAGCGGCCCGCTGTGGCGCACCATCGCGGCTGCCGCTGGTGAGAGCGTCGGCAGCCGCTCGGCGGGCAGCCGATTGGCCGGGTAGCGGGCGTATGCTCTCGCGAACGTCACGGCGGTCGTCCGCGCATCCAGGCCCTGTGGCTTCGGCGCCGGTGTGGTCGGCCACACTGCTGTGGTCGACGGAATCCGGGCGGCCGCCGCGCGGGTCGTTCGGGTGCTCGAGCTCGTCGCCGGTTGCAGGGCGGCGATGCCGATGCCGAGCAGGCAAAGGCCGGTCAGCAGCGACCATTCAGGATGCTGCCGCGTCTCATAGGCCCGGGGGGTGTCGTTCGGTCCAGTTGTTTCCGTCGTTGAGCTGGGCCGGGAGGATCGATGTGGGTTGCCAGCGCGGCCCGCTGCCCGTGGGCACGGTGGGCGTGCCGAATCTGGAGGTGTCGAGCAGGATGCCGGCGATCTCGATGAACGCGTGCCCGCCGGAGGCGAACACGGTGATCCACCGGCCCGGGCCGGGATCGCCGTAGCTCTCGAGCATCCAGGAGTCGCCGGCGATCCCGTTGCCGACGTCGACCTGCGCGGCGTTCAGCCCGGAGTTGTAGAGCACGAAGTCGGTCGACCCCGAGCAGTCATAGGAGGACATCACCGTGGTGAGCATGTTCGGCTCGCGTTCGGTGCTGTAGGAGGTGTCGATGATCTGGTTGCCGGCCGCGATCGCCGCCTTGCACCGGGGCGGGCGCGTCCTGGGGTGCCGCGGCGAGCCCGTCGGGGAGGATCCGCGCCGCCGACCCGGGCGTGGTCGGACCGACCGCGACGCAACCCGCCTGCGGGGCGGTCTGCGACGAGTCGATCGCGACCGCGGCGCTGCCCGCCGTTTGCGCGTAGCGCTGGGTGAGCTGCTGGACCTCTGACACGTACCAGCCGGCGTGGTTGTAGGCGTAGATCGCCCGCGGCCAGTCGCCCGGCGCGCCGTTGGCGTGCAGGTCGTTGGCGGCGGCGAAGATCGCGTCCCACGGGTCATAGGGGTCGGGTGGGGCGCCGGGCTTTGTCGGGTCGGCGGCGACGGCGTACCGAGCCCACGTGCCGGGCTCGAACTGCATCCATCCGATCGCGCCCTGGCTGGAGGCGGAGATGTCCTGGCCGAAGCGCGTCTCCACGTAGTTGATCGCGGCCAGGTACGCCCATCCCTGCGGTCCCAGCTGGTAGGCGCCGGCCGCCTGGTCGTAGATCGCCAGCAGACTCACGGGGACCCCCGGGGCGCTGCCGGGACCAGCCGGCCCTCCGCCGCCGCACTGTGCCTGCGAGCCGGCGGCGGCGACCAGCAGCAGGACCGCCACCATCGGCAGCCCGACGGTCAGCGCGATAGCGATCACGAACAACCGTCGCACCGCTCACGGCGCCGGGATCAGCAGATGCCCGAGCATGCGACGGTCGTCGCGATCAGATAGACGGCGAGCAGGTGCGCCAGCCCGTCCGCGAGCTCTGAGGGCACGAGCGTTCGGTCATCGGCCGTGGCGGTCGTCGCGCGGGTCAGCGCGATGGCCGCCCGTCGCGCGTGGTCCAGCAGCGCCGGGACGTCAGCCTCGAGCGGGCGCTCGAGCCACCGCGCCGGCCCGCTCGAGCGCCCGGTCAACCCACACGCCGGGTTCACAGCCGGTTTCGCGGGCGTGTGTTTCGAGCGCCCGATGCGCGAGCCGAAGCGCCCCCGCGGCGATCACCCGCACCGCGTCCACGACCACCATCGGGACTCGATCGACGTCCGGGTCCTCGCAGAACGCCTGGGCCACGTGCGCGTACAGGAACAGGTCCGGCAGGCGCAGCGTCGCCAGCGCCAGCAGCCGCAACGTCCCGTACGCGCGCTCCTCATCGGCCGCGCACCGCGTGTTGCGGGCGCCGTGCGAGACGGCCGCCGCATACGCGTCACGCAGCTCCCGCTCGGTCGCGTGAGCGGCGGTCGCCAGCGCCTGATCGATACCGGTGCCGGACTGTGTTCTCGGCTGGTTGCGCACAAACGGCAAGTACCGGCCAACGCCGGGCGGAGCCTCGCTTGGAGCTGCGAATCTCTACGCTGGCGACCGCTGCGGCTTTCGATCCCGTGCCGGCGGTCGCAAGGGAGCTGCGGGCTTCGAAACCGTGGACAGCCTCGACTGCATCTATCGCCGCGTGGCTCGCCCGTGGACAGCCGAAGAGCTCGCAGGCCGCCACCAGGCCGCGTACCGCCGCGGATCGAACGACCTGCCCGCCGGCGAGCCGCCGCCTGACCGTCCGATCACGCTGCTCGCCACCGCGGTGCCACGGCTGATCAGCCTCGCCGTCGCCTCGAACGTGCTGCACGTCCTCCCGGACACGCGAAGCCAAGCCGGCGCCGGGGTCGCCGTCGGGCTGCTGGCCACGATCGACTCGACCGCCACCGGCAGCCTGCACCGCTGCCAACTGGCACTGGAGGCCGACGGCCGCTCCCGCGGCTATCACCCCGACGAATGGCTCCCGCTCGCCTACGAGCAGACAGCCGACTGGCTCGAGCATGCCTCACCGACGCAGCGAGACACCGGCGCTCATCGAGCATGCCCAACAGGCCGGCAGGCTCGCGGCGCTCGCCATCGGCGCGCTCGACCGCGACATCCCAAGCGTGCCCGAGGCGATCGCCGACTGCATCGCGCACCTCCTCGTCGTCTGCGTCCTGGCCGACGAAGCCGGACAGAACCCACCCGCCTGACCACACCCCGCGGCCCGGCAAGTCGCCGCACCCCGGTGCAGCTCCCGGGTCTCGGGCAGGGCCAGCCGGGAACGCGACGCCCCGGCCGCCGTCAGCGGCGCGAGACGTCCGCAGCGATGAACCCGGGACGCCTCGCTGCCCCAGCCGCGGTGCGAAGCGCCCCCACGAGCCGCTCCACCGACACGATCAGCACCCCATCATCGATCCGCTCCACCGCCCGTGCGCGCACGACGCACAGCACCGGGAGCGCGCCACGGCGACACCACCGCCGTCGGCGGCGGTAGAGCCACACCGCCATCGCCCGCACCGCGGCGAGATGACCACGCTCAAACGACCTCGTCTTGATCTCTATCGCGAACGCGATCCCCGTCGGCGCGATCGCCACGCTGTCGATGTCGCCGGTTCCTCGATACGGCAGCGAATGACGCAGTCGCCATCCCTCCTCGCCGAGGACCGCGAGCGCTCGTCGAACCTGATCCTCAGAGTCCGCGCCGACGCGACTGCGCCCGGCCAGCCGCCACCAGCGGCGGGCGTCGATCAGCAGGGTGACTGCGATGACTGTCAGCACGGCGGCGATGGCCGTGGCGCCGAACCGCGCGGCGGCGACGGCGAGCGTGCACGCCGCCAGGCCTGTCGCGCCGATCGTGGCCGCTCGGCGCATGCGCCGGTGCTGGAGTTGGCGCGGAAAGCTTCTTTGCGATATGACGGACGCTCGCAGGCGTCTCGACGGTGCGCTCGAGCGGCCGCGGGCGGGGAGCAGGACCGGATCGGTTCACGACCTGGCGAGCTCCAGTCGCGGACTGGCCGCGGCCCAGGCGGACCCCGAACCAGCCAGGAAGCGGCGCCGGGCGATGACGAGCGCAGCACGGGCGTTCATTGAGCACGGTTGCTCTACCGCACCTTGACCCACAGCTTGACCTGAGGGGCTGAGAGCGTGCTGCTCGGCGCTCTCGTCAGCAGGAAAGCCCTTCGTTTGCGGGGCTTTCCTTGAAGCGGCTGAAGGGACTCGAACCCTCGACCTTCTGCATGGCAAGCAGACGCTCTAGCCAACTGAGCTACAGCCGCGCGTGAACGAACGAGCGATTATAAGGGCGGGAACCTGCCGGCGGCGCGGCGCGACTAGCCCCGCTTGACGTGGAAGCTGATGTCGTCGGGGTCGATCAGATCCGGGACGGTCCAGCCGTCGAGGTCGTACTCGTTCATGCACTGCTCGGCGAAGCCCTTGTAGGCGTCGGTCTGGCCGGTGCCCATCGCCGCGAACAGCACCTCCATCCGGATGTTCTCGTCGGCGCCGCTGTAGTTGCGCTCGTACAGCTCGTGGCGGCCGCCGAACTCAGAGCCGAGCGCGTCCCACAGCAGCTTCATGAGCTTGACGCGCTCGACGGCGTCGATGCCATTCGAGCCGCGGACGTATTGCTCCAGGTACCGGCGGATGTCGGGGTTCTTGAAGTCCCGGGCGTTCGAGTTGACGTAGATCAGGCCGCTCGCCACCGTGTGCTCGATGATCTCCTTGACGCGGCCATAGCCGATCGTTGAGAACAGGCGGTAGGCCATCGCGTAGTCCATGTTCGGCAGCAGCGCCGATCCCTTCCATGTCGTCCGGCTCGCGCGCCATCGCGCTCGCCAAGCCCCACAGCATGTTGCGCCAGGCGAGCACCTCGCCGACCTTGGCCTGCACGCCGCGAAAGTCCTTCGTGCCGGTCGCCTCCACCGCCTTGAGCAGCAGGCCGCCGATGAAGTCGAGCTTGACCGCGAGTCGGATGCATCCGTGGAAGCAGAAACGCGGGATGAAGCCGGTCTGCGGGAAGAACTTGTTGGCCTTCTCGATGTCGCCGTAGACGAACACGTTCTCCCACGGCACCAGCACCTTGTCGAAGATGAAGATCGCGTCGTTCTCGTCGAGCCGGCTCGAGAGCGGATAGTCGAACGGGCTCCCCATGACGGCGGCGGTCATCTCGTACGACGGGCGGCAGATCAGCTTCACCCCGGGCGTGTCCATCGACACGGCGCACACCAGAGCGAACTCCTTCTTCTGCACCGGGATCGGACCGTGGTGGGCGATGAAGTTGAAGTGCGTCAGCGCGGAACCGGTGGCGACGACCTTCGCGCCACTGACCACGATCCCGTCGTCGCGCTCCTCCTCGACGTGCATGAACACGTCGCCGACCTCCTCAAGCGGGCGGTTGCGATCAACGGGCGGATGGATGATCGCGTGGTTCCAGTAGAGCACCCGCTCCTGGGCGTCGCGGTACCAGCGCTTGGCGTTCTCCTGGTAGGGATCGTAGAAGTCCGCATTGGCGCCGAGCGTCGCCAGGAACGCCGCCTTGTAATCCGGACTGCGGCCAAGCCAGCCATAGCTGAGGCGCGCCCACTCGGCGATCGCCTCGAGGTCGCCGACGCAATCCTCGACCGTCCGCGGGAAGCGGAAGAACTTGTGGGTGACGCCGTCGCTGCCGGTGTCCGTCGGGGTGGTGAGGATCTCGCGCCGGCCGTCCTCGTGCAGGGCGTCGTACAGCCGGGCGATCGAGCGGGCGGTGTTGCGGAACGCCGGGTGCGTCGTGACGTCGTCGACTCGCTCACCGTAGACGTAGACCTCGCGGCCGTCGCGAATGCTCTCCAGGTACTCCTTTCCGGTGAACGGCTCAGTTTTCCTGGCGGTGCTTTCGAGCATCGGATCCACTGCTCCTAGCTTGGCGTTTTTGTCAGACCGATCCTTCCATCCCGATCGGTCCCGATCAAGCCGCGCTCGGGCTCGGCTCGCTTCTCGTCCGAAATCTCAGCGGGACGTCGCGCCCGAAGGCCCATCCGCGAGCGCCAACCCGAACGGACTTCCCTCCGAGTCCTTGCAGATTGCCCATCGAGCGCCCGGATGGACGACGGTCCCGCCGAGGGCCTTGACTCGCTCGATCGCGCCGGCGAGGTCGTCTACCTCGAAATACGGCAGCGAGAACGAGTCTCCAGGCCCGCGCCCGCGGGCGTGAACGCCGACAGCAGGACCGCCGGCGGGTGTCTGCCAGCCCTCGCCCTCGCCTTCGACGCGAGCTTCGAGTGCGAGGCCGAGCAGCTCCGACCAGAACCTGCGGGCCCGCTCCGCGTCATCCGCGGGGAACTCGAGCAGCGAGAGCATCGGGCGCATAGGAAGACCATATCCCTGGACCGCGCCGGTCTGCTCCCCGGCCGCTGCGTCGCCTCGGCTGGCTGGGCTACCCGAGCCGGGGATTGGTGCCGAACAGCAGGTCTCGCGGGTCGCCGCCGGCCTGGGCGTGTTCGCCGAGCTTCCAGATGAAGTCGAGGATCGCTGGAGCGGAGCGACTCAGGTCCGTTCCGGACCGGACGCTCTCGAGCGGGCACCGTTGACCGGTCCGTTCACCCGGTCTCCGCGGTTAGGGGGTGAGAGCGATGCCTCCTCGAGGTCAGACCCCGCGCCGTCGCCCACGCCTGACATCGCGGCAGCGAACGGTCGCTGCTCAGCGGCGGCGTCCGGCCAAGGGTCGGGCACGCTGCCGTGCAGCCGCGTCCCGTGCGACGGGCTCGAGCTCAGCGCAAGCGTGCCACCGAGCGCGGTGATGCGGTCTCGCATGTTGGTCAGCCCCGTACCCGCTGGCGTCCGGCGTGGATCAAACCCACGCCCCGTGTCGCAGACGGTGAAGTGCAGCGCTTCCACGGTGTCCCAGGCACGAACGGAAATCCGCGCGGGGCCGGCGTGCCTGGCCGCGTTGTCCATCGCGGCGAGGCACGTGAAGTAGACCGCGTTCTCGACCTCGGGCCGGCAACGGCGCAACCCGCGGGTCGACACGGCGACCGGGTTGGCCGCACGGCGGCTGGCGGAGGCGAGCGCCGCGCCTAATCCGTGGGAGGCGAGCAGCTCCGGATACACGCCGTGCGCGAAAGCACGGACCTCGTCAATAGCTTGCTCGACCTCGTCGCCGAACGCGCTCAATGCCGCGCTGGCGTCTGTGTCGCCGCGTGCCTGGAAGCCCTCAGCAGCGACCGCGAGGCGAATCCGCAGTCCGGTCAATCGCTGCTGGACTCCGTCGTGGAGGTCTCTCTCGATGCGCTGGCGGTCGACGTCACCGGCGACAAGCAGGCGGCGCGCTAGCCGCGACGGGATTACCCGCGCGACAGACTCGAAGAAGGCGCCGCGCTGCCGGCCGGCGATCGGCACATCCGGGGGCGCGAGATCATTCAGCGGGAGGGTCATTCGGACACCGGGTCGGCTGCCGCGACTGCCGCCGAGCTCGCGGGGTGCGCCCCGATCGGCTCGAGATTGAATACCTCGACCGCGATGTCCGGGTCGATGTGATTGTCGCTCATAAAACCGATCACCTTGCGACCGGTCAGCTGCTCGATCTCGCGGCTGCAGCTGGTGCGCATGATCTTCTGCCACAGCCTGCGCAGGTGGAGCACCGCGTCGGTCTCGCCCGCCTGCACCAGGTTGATCTCGCCGCGCGTGAGGGTGTCTTCGAGCACGACGAATACCGCGTTCTCGCCCAGCGTTGTTTTCGCCCGCGTCGGACCACGGCCGGTGGTGCCAGCCAGCTGACGAATAACCGCGGTCGAGATCGCGAGCGCCAGCCTCCCCGAAGGTACGCCGGGCTCGTCGCTCACCTGACCACCCATCGCTGTCCCCGCTCCAGCAGCGTCCCGCGGACGGATCGCCGGTTCGTGACTAGGCCGAGCAGATCGCTCCCGTTCAACCCGGTCATCGCCGTGCCGCACGCGTCACGGACCGGGAATCGTCTTCGGCCGCCGCTGGCTCCGCCATGGGCGGCTGATCGGCAAGGCCTGTTGGCCCGATATCCCCGAACCTGGGAGGTGTCTGGCCGCGCAACGACCTGACCTTTCCCTTCGCACTTCGTCGAACGCGCGAACGCGCCAACGGCGTTTCGGCTACGTCGCGTCTGTCGAGCATACTCCGCGCCCGCGCGCGGTCAAACAAGTCAGCCAACCCAGGCGTCGACGACACCGGCTATCCGGAAGAGCAGGCATTTTGCGGGTGGTATCGGTCCACCGGAAGGCGGCGATCAGCACGCATCCGAGAGGCGACGACCGGAATCGAACCGGTGTAGACGGCTTTGCAGGCCGCTGCGTAGCCACTCCGCCACGTCGCCGCGAGTGCCTAGGGTACCGACGGCGGTCGGGTGCGGGCCGCGTCGGCGAGCCCGTGGTTCCTCGCGGTCCCGGCGATCAGGATCGCTTGGCCGGGACGACGCGATAGATCGCGCCGGCCTGGTCATCGCTCACGTAGAGAGCCCCGTCGGGTCCGGGCACGGCGTCGACGGTCCGCCCCCAGCGCGACCCATTCGAATCCTGGAAGCCGCCGATCAGCGTGATCGCGCTGCCAAGCGTGTGCGACCGTGACTTCCACGGGAGCCAGAGCACGGCGGGCGCCCGCGGTGGATCGCGGTCCCAGGATCCGTGCACGGCCACGACCGCTCCCGCGTTCCACGGGCCGGCAGCGAGCTGCCTCCCAGGAAGTGAAAGCCGAGCGGCGCGCTGTGGGCCGGCAGTCCGCGGTCGATCGGGGTCAGCTGGGTGCAGTTGAGCCGCCGTCCGCCGGGATTGATCTGAGCGTCGGCGTCGAGCCGCATGTACCCGGAGTTCTCGGCGGTGTCGGCGCGACCAGGCTTGACGTCGGGATCCGGATCACAGAACGGCCATCCCAGGTTGCGGCTGGCCGTCAACCTCGCGACCTCGTCCGGCGGGTGATTGTTGACGTAGGCCTGCATCACCTGGCCGTATGCGTCGGCGTGTCCGCCACGCTGCCGTTGCTCCAGACATACCGATCGAGCTCATGTGACTCGGCCACATACAGCACCTCCTGGCCGCCCAACCTGTCGAATGCCATCCCTGGGGGCTCGTCACACCCGAGACGAGCGTCCGCTCGAGCGGAGGCTTACTCCGGCTCGCTCGCGGGACGAGCTCGGTGATGCTTCCGTCGGACGGCTGGCTGACGAGCAGGTCGCCCTGCGGCGTCCATGTCTCGAGGTTGAGTCGCTGCCCGCGCTCTGTCCGCCGCAGCCGGCGACCAACCCGCCGCCGCGATCATCAAAGCAGCGGCGGCGCCGCCGGCGCCGGCGCGGATGCGATCCCGCGGCGAGCCCGGTCTCACGCTCACCAGTTCAGCACACGCGCGCCCGGACTTCGACGACAGCGAACGCCCGGCCGCGCCGGACGGACCGCGACGGTCAGGACGACGCGGTCAGGACCACGCCGTTGCCGAACGGGTCACGGACGAGCGTCCTCCCGTCCGCGGGCTCGGTCTGAACTCCGGCACTCCGCACGCGCGCGAGCGCGAGCTCAAGCGCCTCCGCGCTCGGCAGCACGACCTCGAAGCTCCGCAGCCCGACCGAGCCCGGCTCCGCCGGGGCCGCGCCGGCGCTGTGCCAGGTGTTGAGCCCGATGTGGTGGTGGTAGCCGCCGGCGGACACGAACAGAGCCCCGGGAAAGCCGCGCACCATCACATCGAACCCGAGCACGCCGTGGTAGAAGGCCTCGGCCTCAGCCACGTCTGCGACCTGGAGATGGACGTGGCCGATACGGGTCCCCGACGCGGCCGACGCCTGAAGCTCGGTAGCCGCACGAAGCTCGCTGAGCACGTTGTCGAGGTCGAGCGCCAACGTCTCCATCCGGAGTTGACCGCCGGCGCGCGGCCAGTCGGCGCGCGGACGGTCGCGATAGATCTCGATCCCGTTGCCGTCCGGATCAGACAGGTACACCGCCTCGCTGACCAGGTGGTCCGAGGCGCCGTCGAGCGGCCAGCGCTCCTGCGCCAGGCGGGCCAGCGCGAACGCGAGGTCGAGCCGGCTTGGCATGAGGATCGCCAGGTGGTAGAGGCCTGGGGCACGCCGGTTCAGGCGCGGGGCCGAGCTGTCGCCCCGCAGCTCGATCAGCGGACGCGCGCCGGCCACGCCGAGCGCGAGCGTCCCGTCGTCGAGTTCGGTCGCGCGCAGCCCGATCGCACGCTCGTAGAACGCCCGCGAGCGGTCCAGGTCGGAGACCGTCAGCGCGACTCTGCCGACGGTCGTCTCGGCGGCGATCGGCGCCGGGCTCGTCCCCTCGAGATGAGCGGATGTCGCCGCCATACTAAGCCGCCGAGGTGGCGGATAGCTCAAAGTGGGCGACGAGCCCGTTCAGGACCTCGGTCAGACGCTCGCGCGTCTCGGGATCGGTCAGATCGCCGTCCGGGCCGAAGCGGTCCGCCGCCTTCGGGACCGCGAGTTCGAGTTCGAGCACGCGCGCCCCCGCGAGGCCGAGCGACTTGCGCAAGTGGTCCTGCGCCCACACCGCGCCGTAGTCGGTGACGCTCGCGCCGATCACCGCGACTGGCTTTCCCCACAGCGACGATCCCGGGCCGAACGGGCGCGAGGCCCAGTCGACTGCGGTCTTGAGATGCCCGGGCACGCTGCCGTTGTACTCCGGAGTGGAGATCAGCACGACGTCGGCGCCGGCGATCTCCTCGCGCAGGCGCTGCACCTCGCGATCGGGCTCGTCGGTGTCGTGGTCCTCGTTGTAGTGGGGAATGCGGTCGAGGCCCTCGAATTGCCGGACCTCGACCCCGTCAGGCGCGAGCTCGGCGGCCGCGCGCAGCAGCGCAGTGTTGTGCGACGCCGCGCGCAGGCTCCCCGAGATCGTCAGGATCCGCATACGGCCCTATGCCGCCTTGACCGCGGACACGCTCAGGAGCAGCTTGACCTCGTTGGAGACGAGCAGGTTTCCGTTGGGGAGCGTCTGATTCCACTTGAGGTCGAAATCGCGGCGGTCAATGACGGCCGAGAGCTCGAGACCGATGCGCTCGTTGCCCCACGGGTCGGTGCCGCCCTCGGCGACGACCCCGGTCAGCTCGAGCGGCTTGGTAATGCCCTTGATCGTGATCTCGCCGTCCAGGCGAATCTGACCGCCGTCGAGCGCCTCGCCGGCCTTGGAATGGAACGTGATCGTCGGATGATTCTCCGCGTCGAAGAACTCGGCCGAGGCCAGGTGGCCGTCGCGCTGCGGGTCGTTCGTGTCGACGCTGCCGACGTCGACGCTGCCCTTGAGTACGGGAGCGTCACCGGTGGCGTCGACGGTGCCCTCGTACTTCTTGAAGGCGCCGCGGACGGTGGCGATTCCCATGTGGCGGACCTCGAACCCGACGCTCGAGTGCGCCGGATCTACGTTGTAGGTGCCGGTCGGAATGCTCTCGAGAGAAATGCCTGTTGCGGACAAAGGGGCTCCGTTCCGTTAGTTGATTGAGTCTGCAACCATCGTAGCAGATTTAGTTGCGGCGTCAAGCATCCGCGAGGGGACGGGTGCGCACACGGTCGGTCGGGCGGGTGCCTAGTCGACGGTGCAGGAGCCGCCGCGCTGAGCGCCGGGCAGCCTCGCGAGCAACGCGGCGAGCTGTCCGGTCTCGGTCGCGTCGAAGTGCTCGAGGAACAGCCGGTGGATGCTGCCGACGTGCGTGCAGCCGGCGTCACGAAGCTTGGCGAAGCCCTCGTCGGTCAGTTGCGCGTAGGAGACGCGCGCATCCTTCGGACATGACACGCGCTCGATGAATCCATCGGCGACGAGGCCGTCGACGAGCCGGGTGATCCCGGACCGAGTCAGCATCGTGCTCTCGGCGAGTGCCGACATCGGCAGCCTGCGGCCCTCCGACTGCGCCAGGTAGAGCAGCACCTCATAGTCGCGCGTGGTGATGCCGTGCTCGGAAATCAGCTCGGCGTCGAGCATCCGCACGATCGTGGCGTGGCTCTGTAGGTAGCTTCGCCATGCTTCCAGCGCTGTGCCCTCGAGGCTGGATGCACCGTCTTCGCCGGCCGGGGCGCACGCGCCGGGGGCGACGCCGGGCAACGGCGTCGCGATGTCCTCGACGCGGAGGTCGGCGACCGGTGCAATGCCATTCGGGGCGGCGGTGCTGGTATCCATAGTGTTGATTGTAGTTGACCGGTCAACGGACGCCTGAGCGTCGTCGGCGTCCCAGCCGGTGCGGGCGACGGCGCAGCTACCCTAGCGGCCGATGAACGAGATCGGTTCCGGCCTGTGGCACTGGACCGCGCGGCGCGCGTCGATCGGTACCGCAGTCAGTTCCTACTACCTCGAGTCCGAGCGGGTGCTGATCGACCCGATGATCCCGCCCGAGGGCCTCGACTGGCTCGAGCAGCACGGCGCACCGGAGCACGCGATCCTCACCAACCGCCACCACGATCGGGACGCCTGGCGGCTGCACGACGCGTTCGGGTGCACCGTGCACTGCGTTCGCAACGGGCTGTACGAGCTCGAGGGTCGTGGGCCGGTGGAGGCGTTCGATTTCGGCGACGAGCTTCCCGGCGAGATCTCGGTCCGTGAGGTCGACGCGATCTGCCCCGACGAGACCGGGCTGTACATCCCGCGCCACCGCGCGCTGGCCTGCGCCGACGGGGTCGTGCGTTGGGGGCGCGGCGACGAGTTGCAGTTCGTGCCCGACTCGCTGATGGACGAGCCCGAGCAGACCAAGCAGCGGCTGTGCGAGGCCTACCGCGGGCTGCTCGAGCTCGATTTCGACCTGCTGCTGCTGGCTCACGGGGACCCCGTTGTCGGCGGAGCGCGCGACGCGCTCCGAACGTTCATCGACGTCGCCGCGTAGGGCGCCGCGTCGGGGCGGCGCGACCCACGGGCACGCCGCGGACCGAAACGGACCTCGATCGGGCGTAGCGTGCCGGGTGGGCGCGCACCGCGTCACAACCGAAAGGAGATCCAGCATGGACTGGAAGCTCGAGCTCGTCGCGGTCCCTGTTTCCGACGTCGACCGCGCAAAGTCGTTCTATGTGGACCAGGCGGGGTTCAACGCCGACCACGACCACACGGTCAGCGAGGAGATCCGCTTCATCCAGGTGACGCCCCCCGGCTCGGCCTGCTCGATCACGTTCGGCAACGGCATCACGGACGCCGAACCGGGGTCGGTGAAGGGGTTGCAGCTGGTGGTCGACGACGTCAAGCAGGCGCGTTCCGAGCTGGCGGGGCGTGGGGTGGAGGTCAGCGACGTTCAGGACTTTCCGTGGGGATCGTTCGTGTTCTTCAGCGATCCGGACGGCAACGCCTGGGCGGTTCAGCAGCTTCCGCCTCGCTGAGCCGCAACACGCAGTGGGGGCCGGCCCTCAGTCGACGAGCAGCACGAGCTTGCCGCGGACGTGGCCGGTCTCGCTCAGTCGGTGGGCGTCGGCGATCTCGTCGAGCGGGAATGTCTGCGCCACCGGCAGCGTGAACCGGCCGGACTCGATCAGCTCGCCGATCTCCTGCAGCGCGTGGACGGCGCGCACGGTCCCCATCCCGCCGCTGAAGCGCGCGCCGGTCGCCTCGGCGCCGGCGTAGTCGGCGATGGTGACCACATGGTCGGGGCTCCCGGCGAGCTCGACGAGCGCGGGGAGGGCGCCGCTGCCCGCGGCATCGAGCGCGGCGTCGACGCCGGGCGCGAGCTCGCGGACCCGCTCCACCAGACCATCCCCGTATGTGGTCGGCTCGGTGCCCAGCGAGCGCAGGTACTCGTGGTTGCCGGGGCTGGCGGTGCCGATCACTCGGGCGCCGCGCACGACCGCGATCTGTACCGCGGCGCTTCCGACCCCGCCGGCCGCGCCGTTGACGAGCACGGTGCTGCCGGCGCCGACCCCGAGCAGGTCGAGCGTGCGCACCGCGGTCTCGATCGCGACCGGCAGCCCGGCGGCGCTGGCGAAGTCGAGCGACGGCGGGATCGGCGCGTAATCGGCGAGCAGTGCGAGCTCGGCGGCGCCGCCACCGCCGGCCGCGAATCCGAACACCCGGTCACCGATGGCCACGTCGGTCACGCCGTCGCCGAGCTCGTCGACGACGCCGGCGACCTCGCGTCCGGTGCTCTGCGGCAGATCGCCGTCCCGCATCCCGCCGCGCATCTTCCAGTCGATCGGGTTGACGCCGGCGGCGCGGACCGCGACCCGGATCTGGCCGGGCTCCGGATGGGGATCGGGTAGCTCGACCGGCTCGAGCACTTCGGGGCCGCCGAACCGGCGGTACTGGATGGCCTTCATGTGGTGTGCTCCTATCTTTCCAACAATTCCGAGAACGGCGGCCGCGGCGCGACCGTGTATCTCCTTATAGCCCACCGCCGTCTCCTGCAGGTGACGGTGCGTCTAGGAGCGCGGACGGTGGGTAGGGCCAGGTGACCGCGGACGGGCGGACCGAGCCCCGATCGCGGCCCGATCCCCATGCTCTCTGCTCTGCTCCTTGCCGGGTTGTTTGCCGCGCCGATCGCGACGGTGGCCCTGTTCCTGCCTGCGACCGGAAGAGCCCGGCGCGCCGAGGAGCGCTCGAAATCGGATCGCGGTCGCCTGGCGTCGCCAGCCTGGTGTGGCTCCCGTGACCCGCCGCTGGAACGCCGCGCTCGCGTGGGCGGCGATTTCTGTTCGTCGTCTACCTCGTGTTCATGCTGTGGTGGACGTTCGCGAGTCACCTCGGCGTCACCGGCGACGTCGGCGGGACGCTGCTGTGGCTGCTCGAGCTGGTCGCGGCGCCCCTCGGGTGCGCGTACCTGTGGGAGCTGTGCGACACGCTGGGGCGGGCCAGTTGGGTGCGGCGAATCGGGACCCAGGAGCTCGCCGATATGCCCGATGGTCCCTTCCCTCTCGTCTGCCTCCAGGTTCCGTGTTACAACGAGCCGCCGGACATGGTGATCGCGACGCTTGAGTCGCTGCGCTCGCTCGACTATCCGAACTATGAAATTCAGATGCTCGATGACAACACGGACGACGAGGCGCTGTGGCGGCCGGTCGAGGCGTGGTGCCAGGAGAACGGAGTGAAATTCGTTCACCTCAGCGACTGGCCCGGTTACAAGTCGGGCGCGCTCAACTATGCGCTCGAGCACATGGTCGAGGACTCGTGCGAGCTGATCGGCGCGATCGACTCCGACTACCAGATCGAACCGCACGTCCTGCGCCGGTGCGCCCCGCTGTTCGGCGACGAGAAGGTCGGCTTCATCCAGGCGCCGCAGGACTACCGTGACTGGCAGGACGCCCCGTTCTACCGGCGGCTTTATTACTCCTACCACTACTTCTTCGCGGTCTCCCAGCCCTCGCGCAACGAACGCGACGGCGCGATCTTCGCGGGCACGATGGGATTGATTCGCCGCCGCGCGCTCGAGCAGGCTGGTGGATGGGACGAGTGGTGCATCACCGAGGACGCCGAGCTGTCGCTGCGGATCTTGCGCAACGGTTGGTCGGGCCTGCACGTCGACAGCTCGTTCGGTAAGGGCATCATGCCGCTCACCTTCGAGGCCCTGAAGGGCCAGCGGTTCCGCTGGTGCTTTGACGGGATCCAGATCCTGCGCCGACACTGGCGCTCGATGCGGGGTGGGCGGGATCCTGGTCAAGAGACCGAGGAGAACCACCTCAGCCTCGGGCAGCGCTGGGCCTATCTGTGCGGCGCGATCCAGTGGTACGGGGACCTGCTCGCGCTGCTGTTCTTCTTCTGCCTGCTGGTCGGCGCCGGCAACATCGTGTTCAGCGGCGGGCTCGTGTTCCGCAAGCTCACGGGCTTCCTGCTCGCCGCGATCCCGTTGCTGGTGGTGCTCGGCCTGCTGCGCGCGGTTGCGCTGCTTCGCCGCGGGACGGGGGCGTCGTGGCGCGATGCCCTTGGGGCCTTCCTGATCTGGCAGTCGACGACGCTCACCGTCACGAGCGCCTCGATACAGGGACTGTTCGCGAAGGAGGCCGCGTTCCTGCGCACGCCCAAGACCCACGGTGACCCGAGCTGGAGCGACGCGCTCAAGGCGAACTGGGTCGAGTGCCTGTTCGGGTTGCTCGGCCTCGCCGGGATCGCCGGCGCGCTGTCACGGACCTCTCCCGGCGGCGCGCTGCTCGCCGGCCTGCTGGTATGGCCGACAGTCAGCTTCCTCGCGGCGCCGTACAACAGCCTCAGCGCGCAGCATGCCGCGCTGCCGCCGAACCTCAGAGAGCGGCGGCGGAGCGAGTACCTCCGCTACGGCAAGCGCCGGCTCACATACGCGGTCGGCGGGCTTGGGCTCGCGGGCGGGACCGCGGCACTGGCGCTCGGGCTGTTCGTGCCCGGTACGGCGAACATCGTCGCTCCGCAGCTCATCGGTCCGGCGAAGGGGCACCCGGTGCACTACGGACAAGCGACGGCGCCGGACTCGGCGAAGAGCTCGGGTGCGGCGGTCACATCACCAGGTCAGAGCAAGTCCAAGGCCTCGAGCGGGTCGAGCAAGACGACCACGAGCACGACCTCAACGACACCGACGACCACCACGTCGACGACCCCGACGACCTCGACCGCGACGACGACTACCTCCACGACCCCGACGACCTCGACCGCGACGACGACCATCTCGACGACCCCGGCGACCTCGAGCACCGCGACGACGACCACGCCCGCGGCGGCGACGACGCCCGCGGCGACGTCCACGACCTCGACGACGCCGTAGTGACGTGCGTGTCGGGGGGTCGTGTTGGTCGTGCTCGTGCTGTCGGCGGGCGTGACGGGCTGCGGGGATACCGGCCGGCAGTCCGCGTCGACGGGCGCAAGTACGACCACGCGCCCGGCGAGCGCGTCCGCGTCTGGGTCTGGGTCTGGGTCTGGGTCTGGGATTGGGTCCGCCTCGACAATCGCCGCCGCCGCGCGGTTCCTGACCCGCTATGTGACGAGCGACGGCCGCGTGATCCGCTACGACCAGGGTGGCGACATCGTGAGCGAGGGCCAGGCGTACGCGATGCTGCTCGCCGAGGTCACGCAGCGACCGGCGCTCGTGCGCACGATCTGGTCGTGGACGCGCGCGCACCTCGCCCGCTCGGATGGCCCGTTTGCATGGCACGCGACGGGCAGCGGGCAGATCCAGGACCAGCAGTCCGCCACCGACGCCGACATCCTGATCGCCTACGCGCTGCTCCGCTACAGCGGCGCCGATCAGGCGGCGCTCCACGACGAGGGTCGGCGCGTTGCGGACGCCGTGCTCGCAAACGAGTCGGTCGCGCTCCCGGACGGCGCGCCGCTGCTGGTCGCAGGCCCGTGGGCCAAGTCGACATCGCCGCCGACGATCGACCCCTCCTACCTGATGCCGGGCGTGTTCGACGCGCTGGCGCGCCTGACCGGCGACGGGCGGTGGACGCGCGCGGCCGGTGCGGCGATCGCATCGGTCTCCGGCGTCACGGACGGCGGCCGGCGACTCCCGCCCGACTGGTCCCGGCTGTCGGGCGGCGAGCTCGTCCCGATCGCCGCCCCGGGCGGCTCGGCCGGCGTGCAGTACGGCCTCGACGCTCGCATTGCGCAGCCCCACCTACTACGGGGACGCGTGGGCCGCGCTCGGCCCGGCGCTGCTCGAGCGCTCGATTGATCCGTGTACGTCAGGCTGAGCACACGCCCGACCGAGGCGCGCGGCCGGGTCAGCCCGACATCGCCGCGGCACGCTCGCGCTCGCGCTCGACCAGCACCCGGCGGAGGATCTTGCCCGACGGCGACTTCGGGATCTCATCGACGAGCTCGACCGCGCGCACCTTCTTGTACGGGGCCACGCGCTCGGCCACGAATCCGATCACCTCGTCGGCCGTGATCGGGTCTCCGGCGACGACGAATGCCTTCGGGATCTCGCCGGCCTCCTCGTCGCGGAGCGGGATCACGGCGGCGTCGATGATCGCGGGATGGGTGAGGAGCAGCGCCTCGAGCTCGGCCGGGGCGATCTGGTAGCCCTTGTACTTGATCAGCTCCTTGATCCGGTCGACGATCCACAGCGAGCCGTCCTCGTCGAGGCGGGCGACGTCGCCGGTGTGGAACCACCCGTCGGCGTCGATCGCGTGGGCGGTCGCCTCGGGGTTGTTGAGGTAGCCGTTCATCACCTGTGGGCCGCGGATGCAGAGCTCACCGGGCTCGCCCGTGGGCACGTCCTGCTCGGTCGCGACGTCGATGATCCGGCACTCGGTGTTGGGGGCGGCGGGGCCGATCGAGCCCGGCATCGTGCCGGCGAGCTTGTCCGAGACGAAGTGGGTGACGGGGCTGGTCTCGGTGAGTCCGTACCCCTGCTGCATATGACAGCCGAGCCGCTCGCCGCAGGCCACCTCGAGCTCGGCCGACAGCGGCGCGGCGCCCGAGTTCATGTACTCGAGGCTCGACAGGTCGTACTTGTCGACGAGCGGATGCTTGGCCATCGCCAGCACGATCGGCGGCACCACCCATGCGCGCGTGATCCGGTAGTCCTGGAGCGTCTGCAGGAACTGAGCCAAGTCGAAGCGCGGCATCGTCACCACCGTCGCGCCCCGGAACAGCGGGATGTTCATAAGCACGACCAGTCCATAGATGTGAAAGAACGGCAACACCGCGATCGCGCGCTCGCGCGCGTACTCGTCGTCGGTCTTAGCTTTGGAGGCCGGGTAGGTGCTCTGAGCGATGTTCGCGACGAGGTTCCGATGCGTCAGCATCACGCCCTTGGGCAGTCCAGTGGTGCCGCTCGAGTACGGCAGCGCGATCAGGTCCTCGGCGGGATCGATCCCGATCCGCGGCGGCTCGGCCCCCGATCGGAGCAGCGAGTCGAAGGGCGTTGCGCCGGTGGCCTCGCCGTACACGAAGATCTCCTCGACGCCTGACCGCTCGGCGGCCGCGGTCGCCTTCTCGAGCAACTCGGGCACGGTCACCAGCAGCCGTGCGCCCGAGTCGACGAGCTGAGACGAGAGCTCGTCCACGGTCATCAGCGGGTTCGCGGTCGTGCTGGCGCCGCCCGCCGTCGCCACCCCGTGAAACGCCACCGCGTACTCGGGCAGGTTCGGGGCGTAGTGAGCGAATACGTCGCCCTTGCCAAAGCCGCGCGCGGCCAGGCCCGCGGCGAGGCCGCGCACAGACTCGGTCAGCTGCGCGTAAGTGATCGTCCGGCCGCTCGGCCCGTCGATGAACGCCGCCTTGTCGCCCTGCGCGCCGGCGCGCTCGAGGACGAAGTCGGTGAACGGCATGTCCGGAATCTCGACGTCCGGAAACGGGCTGCGCAGCATTCCAAGACCCTCCTCGCTCGGCGTTTGCGCGAGTCTACGCCGCCCGCCCGCCCGCCCGCCCGAGCCAGCCGGACGGTTGCAACACGTCGCCGTCGATTTGCAGCCGCGCAATATGAGTAATAGACGCACGCGGTATGTGTTAGCGCTCACATCCCGGGCGCAGCGCGCGTGCGAGTCAGTAGGAGTGAGGAGAGATCACGGATAACCGTCTGCGGAGCGCCATCAGGCTGCTCGGCGTGATGCTGCTGTGTGGGACCGCCCGCGTCGAACGCGATCGACGGGAGCGCGTCGACGGACTGGTGCTCGACCGAGTGGACCGGCACTCTCACCGTCGACCTCGGTCCCGTCCGCTCGCTCGACGGCTTCGGCGTGACGCTCGGCGACACGACAACGACGGCGCTCGTCAACCTCAGCTACGGCACCGCCGCGGATTCGCTGACGCCGGTCCCCGACGCCCAGCAGCAGTCGCTCGGCCGGCATGCGAGCGAACGTCGACGCGCTATGGGAAGCCGATCGTGATCGCGGAGTCGCAGTACCCGTGGACGCTGGCGAACGGTGACAGCACGGGCAACTTCGTGTGGCAGTCGAGCCAGGTCTCGGACGGGTATCCGGCCACTCCGGGCGGTCAGCTGTCGTTCTACAACGACCTGCTCTCGATCCTCGCCCAGGTGCCGAACGGCCTCGGCCAGGGATTGTTCTACTGGGAGCCCGAGTCGATTCCGGGCGTTGGCTGGGAGCCCGGTGCAGGGTCGCCGAACGACAACCTGACCTGTTCTCGTTCACCGGGCAGGCGCTTCCTTCGGTGGGCCTGTTCCAGAACCCGGTGGCGGTGTGCGCTCGCTACGACCCGTCAGCGCTCCCTTGCGAGGTGCCCGAGGGGCGACCTTTGCGATGCATTGGTAACTGGCGCGGGGTGACCGACGACCTCGACTGACGCCGGGCGTGCCCGGCGTCAGTCGGAGGTTCCGTTAGGCTCGGACGGCGCGCTCGGGCTCGAGCACATGACGACGAGCGGAACGCCTTGGAGAAACCGCCTACCAGCGACGACCGCAGGTTTCACACGATGACGGTCCCCGCGCGGCCGGACGCGGTAGCGCCGGACGGCTCCGACGTTCGCCTGCTGCTGGCCGTGGCCGGCGGGGGGCTTGCGCACTTCGCGCTCGGACCGGGTGAGACGTCGACCGCCGTCGAGCACCGGACGGTCGAGGAGATCTGGTACTTCCTGCGCGGGATGGGGGAGATGTGGCGGAGGTCCACCGAGCAGGAGGAGATCGTCGGGGTGTCGGCGGGCGTCTGCATCACGATCCCACTCGGGACCAGGTTCCAGTTCCGATCGTTGGGCGTCGATCCGCTCGCCGCAGTGGGTGTGACGATCCCGCGCTGGCCCGGTGACACCGAAGCGATGCTGGTGGACGGGCCCTGGCGGCCCACGGTGAAGGGGTGAATTTCATCGCCGGAGTCCACGTTTCAGCCAGCGGTCAGCCGTCGATTGCGAACGTTGAGTGACAATGAGCCCGGAAGCGGGCGCGGAAACCCGTCAGGTCGAGCTGGTCGCGGGTGCGGCGACCCAATCGTCGGCGTCGTAGCGGAGCAGCGCCGGGAACGCGACAACGATCGCCGCGACGCCGATCACGCACAGCACGCCGCCTGACACGACCGAGAAGCGAGCGCTCGTAGCGCCGGCCACGGCACCGGACTCGATGTCGCCGAGTCGCGGACCGCCGGATACGACGACCGAGTACACCGCGGACATTCGTCCGCGCATTCGCTCGGGCGTCACGGTCTGATTGATCGTCGTGCGGCAGACGGCGCTGACGGAGTCCGCGGCACCGGCCAGCGCGAACAGGGTCGCCGCGAGCCACAGCGTGTGCGCTAAACCGGCGAAGGCGATCGTTGTGCCCCACACGACGACGGCCCAGATCACCACGCGCCCGAGTCGTCGCGCGTGCGGGAGCCATCCGGTCGTGATCGCAGCCACCGTCGCGCCCGCGGCCGTCGCGGAGTACAGCGCCCCCGTGCCGGCCGCTCCGGTGTGGTACACGCCGACGGATAGCACCGCGAACAGCGCCCGCGGCATGCCGAACGTCATCGCCACCAAGTCGATAGCGAACGATCCGAGCAGCGCCTGGTTGCTGCGGACGTAGCGCAAGCCCTCGACGATCGAGTCCCGAAGTCGCTCGTGCTCCTCCACCTCGTGGGGAGGCTGTGGCGCCACCGGGAGCACAGCGATGACCATCGCGGCGCAGCTGATCGCATCGATCGCATACGCCCACGTCAGGCCGAGCGCGCTGATCACGAGTCCGCCCAGGGCCGGACCGACAACCATCGTCAGCGTGCTCAATCCGTACGCGAGCGCGAGCGCGCCGCGCAGCTCGCGGCGCTCTACCAGGTTCGGCAGGATCGCCGAGACGACCACGCTCTGGAGCGAGACGAACGCCGCCAGCAGCGCCGCCAGCGCATACAGAACTCCTATCCCGGGATGCCCGATCCAGGCCGCCACCGCCAAAGCGGCCGCGGTCAGCACGAGACCGACCTGGTCGAGCAGCAGCAGCTTGCGCCGGTCGACCCGATCGGCGATCGCGCCGCCGAGCAGCGCGGCCGCGACGAGCGGCGCCAGCTCGGCCGCGCCGAGCAGCCCGACGAGCAGCGCTGACCGTGTCTGGACGTACACCTGGTAGGGCAGCGCCACCAGTGTCGCCTGCGCACCCAGGCCCGACACGAAGCTCCCGATGACGACGAGCCGGAAGTCGCGGCTGTCGCGCAGCGGGGCGAGGTCGGGTCTCAGCCGCGGGAGGCGCACTTCAAAGCCGGCGCTGCGCGTCATAGAGCTGCCAGATCTCGCCATAGACATCGTGCGCCTCGATGAACGGCGCGAGTTCCTGCTCACCGATCCGACCGTATGCCTCGAGCATCCGCGCGACGAACGTCGAGTCCGCTCCCCAGTCACGGACGCTCATCACGTATCCCGCGAGGTCCCAGTGAACCGGGCCGCGGAACGCGTCCTCGAAGTCATTCCAGAGAAGCCGTCCGTTTGCCGTGAAGAGGTTGCTCAGGGATACATCGCCGTGCAGCGCCTGCGTCGGCAGAGGCACTCGGAATAGCGGGACGCTGAGCGCGAGCAACCGCTCGTGAAGCGAGTCGATGGTGTGACGGCCGAGACTCGTGGTGGGGCGCAGCTGTTGATGCAGGCGCTCGATGCGACGCTGGACGTCGACCAGGTCTCCGAGCTCGCCGGTGAACGCCGACAACTCCTCATGAAGGTCGCGCAGCGCACGGCCGAGCCTCCGGGGGTCGTCATCGAGCTCGGTTCGCTGCTCGTGCACCACCCACTCGCAGAATGTCATCCACAGCCCGCTTTGCCGGTAAGGGCCCGGCGCGATTAACGAACTTGGTCCGACGGCCAGGCCCGACGGCGCGAGGAAGTTCAGGACCGACACCTCGCGAGTCAGCCACCGCTGCGGATCGTCGTGCAGCACCACCGTTCCGGTCATCACCCGCGCCACCACGGGTGCCGGCCGCAGGTGGACGAGCACGTTGCTACCCGAGTTGACCACCGTCGCCTGGTCGGAGTAGACGCCGTGGTTCCTCGCAACCGCGCACGCCGCGGCCAGCGCGCGTGGTTCGATCGAGCCGAGCGCCATCGCCTACGAATGTCGCAGACTGGCGATCGAGTCCGACCGCCGGCTACCGGCCGCTGCCTAGACGGTCAGCTTGGTCGTCTTGCGCCTGCCGAGCGGCCCGGTCGAAAATCTCCGCTGCGGCCTCGTGAAAGCCGGGGGGGAGGCCTGCCGCGGCGAAGGTCGATGCGATCTCGTGCATCTCACCGACCCAGCGCCATCCCTTGGCCGCGGCCGAGTCCGCGGCGCCTGGCAGGCGAGCTTCGAGATCAGGTTGGGAGCGGCGCCACTCCGCACGCAGGGCGTCCTCGACTCCGTTCGAGCTGGCGCTGGCAAGCGCCGACAGGAGCAGCGCGGCTGAGCCTTTGCTCCAAGCCGCATAGGCCATCTTCAAGGCGGATGCCGCCACCGGCGAGCCGCCGAGGACCACCGGCTCAAGGCGCGTCCCTGCGAACGGGCGCGACGCCTCGGCCGCGTGCCGCCCGGACAGGTACAGCCGTGTGGTGCCCTCCCGGCGTGGCGGCGGACCCACGATGCCACCGTCCGCCCAGCGATCGCCGATCAGCTCTCCGACACGGCCGGCTGTCATCGGAGATATCGCGTTGGCGTCGATTACGAGCGCCTGCGTGCCCTCCAGCGATCGCGCGACCTCAAGCGCCGCGTGCGGAGGACACACCGACAGGATCATCTCGGCGTCCAGCAGGTTCTCGACGCCCGTCAACCCTGCGCCGGCAGCGCGTCGCGCGGTCGCCTCGCTCCTTCCCCGCGGGAGCCAGAGCACCTCATGGCGGTGCTCCACCAGCAGAGCCCCGATCGCGGCGCCCATCTCTCCAGGATGCAGCAGGCCTACACGCACCGGCCCATCATCGTATGTGAAGTACCTGACAGCCACCGCTGCGCGTCACGGTGACCTTTGCGGGGCTGTGGATGCGAACCGCCGAATGTTCGAAGAATTGGTCGGTTTTGGCCTCGAAGGCGAGTATGGTTAGGCGCAGGGCCGTTATCGGCCGCTACTGCTCGAATCTCTCGCGCAGGCCCCGGCTGGCAACACCTGCCTCTCGCTGACCTCACGGGCCGTTTCGTCCACAAGCGACAGAAACGCCGTTTACAAGTTGGGCCCGCAACCTGCCCTGGTATTTGCGGGGTTCCTGGTGGGAGGCCAGCCATGACGATCCCGTACAGCCCGGCGCAGAAAACCGGGTGAGCATCGAGCGCATGACCAAACCCATGGAGACGACAGTCGACGGCACTCAAAGGCTTCGAGCGCTGGAGCGCGCCAACCGGGTGCGGAGCGCCCGGTCCGGGATCAAGGCGCAGATCGCGGCCGGCAAGCTCACCGCGGCGCAGGTCATCCTCAGCGCCCGCTGGGAGATCGAGCGCATGCCCATCGTCGAGGTGCTCGGCAGTCAGCCCCAATGGGGCGCAGTACGGTCCCGTGGATTTCTCGCCGGTGTGCACATGGCAGAAAACAAGACAGTCGGCTCGATGACCGAACGTCAACGGCTCACCGTAGCCGCGGCGCTCAGCCGCGGCCCGACTCCGAGCGTCGCCCGACTCGGCCCGACTCCGAGCGTCGCCGGGAGGGCCGCCTAGGCTGGATGCAGCCGCTCAGTTCACGGCGCGCTTGGCGCGGCGGTCCGCCGCTTCGCGCTTGAGCTCGGCTTGCTGCGTCGACACCGTCGCGATGCGCGCCGCGCGACGCTCGGCGGCACTTGGCCGGTGCGTCGTCGGTTGCACCGATACGGTCACCTTTTGCTTGGCTGCCATCGCTGTCTCCTTGGTTCGATCTCACTAGTGTCCGCTCGCGCGGCCAATCAGGCTGGGACGCGTCCACCGAGCCGGTGGGGGCAAACGCCTAGGAGGACTGCACCGGCCCCGCAGTCAAAACCAGTGGCCCATGCCTCTCGCCTTGTGGCACAAGTTGCGCCGTCGGTGGCATTCGGGCTTGGGGTGAGAATCCTGGCCGCAGGGCCAGCTCACCCAAGACTGTACTCCGATTGCAGGCGATATGGGCACCGGAGCCCAAAATTGGCCCCGGCCGGGGGTCGCCGTGTTCCCGGGCTTGCTTGGAGGCGGTGCCATGCAGGGTGTCGTGATCGAGGCAAGGAGTGATCAGGGGCAGGCGGCAAACGGTGGTCTCGGGCATCCCCGGGCCGCCGGAACCGAGGAATCAACCGCATCCGCGTCCGCTGCGCTCGCGGACCTGCGTCAAACCGCCGAAGAGCAGCCCGTCGCTTGACCGCCCGCGCGACGCTGTGGAGACCAACCCTCCTGCTCTCAGGCCGACACCAGCCGCGTCGATCGCAGCGCCCAGACGGCTCCTTTGGGCGCAGATCGGTAGGTTGGGGTCGTGGCGATAGGTGAGAAGCCGGAGGTCGTGGTGCCGTCCGATCAGGCGCCGTCTTATCAGCTCGAGATCGAGGACATCGTCGTCGGAGACGGTGACGAGGCCGTCTCGGGGCGCGTCGTCGAGGTGCATTACGTCGGCGTCTCGTGGAAGACCGGGCAGCAGTTCGACGCGTCTTGGGACCGTGGCAGCACCTTCAAGTTCGGTCTGGGTAAGGGCCAGGTCATCGCTGGCTGGGATCAAGGTGTGGCCGGAATGAAGGTCGGCGGCCGTCGGCGGATCACGATCCCGCCGATGCTCGCGTACGGCAAGCGCGGCGCTGGCCGGGCGATCGGACCGGACGAGACCCTCGTCTTCGTCGTGGACCTGATCAGCGTTCACTGACGGGACCCCCCGCGGTCGGCTCGGGCGTGGCCAGCCCGCGTCGACGCCGGTTCACGGCCCCAGCGCGCGTCAATGTGTCTGCGGATCACCCGCATGGGGTGATGCGCCGCAGGCGCTCTAGAGGCATTCTCGACCGCGTTGATGCCACTCCTCCGACGCGATCATGATGCCGATCAGACGAAGTACCAAATGCGCGAGAAGATGTTCTCGATCGGCGAGGGCTTCGGGATCGAGAACCAGGCGGGCGAACGAGCGTTCAGGGCCGACGGCAAGGCGCTCCGCCTCCGAGACACGCTGATCCTCGCTGTTGTGGTCTGCTTCGACCAGATGTCCAACGACTGAACCCGCGGCCCGTCATCAGGCTGCGGCCACTAACCATGTTTTCTGAGCAGGTCTGATACGTCGATGGGTCAAATCTTTCTCCTTTCTCTGCTGGCCGCGTTGAACCCGGTTCTCGTCGGCGCCTCGACGGTGATGTTGCTGCTGCCGAACCCGAAGCGGCTGATGCTGGGATATCTGCTCGGGGCGCTGATGACGAGCATCACGCTCGGGCTCGTGATTGTGTATGCGCTGAAGGGCTCAAGCACCGTCAGCACGACGCAGAACACGATCAGCCCGGGCGTCGACCTCGCCCTCGGCGCGATCCTGCTCCTCGCCGCTGCGGTACTCGGGACGGGACGTGACAAGGAGATCGCCGAACGCCGCCGAGCGCGCAAAGGCCCGAAGGAGGAGAAGGGCCCGCCGCGCTGGCAGCAGGCTCTGAGCAAAGGCTCGGCGCGGACCACGTTCGTCGTCGGAGCCGTACTCACCCTCCCCGGCGGCTCGTATCTGGCGGGACTCCATCGCATCGATGAGCAGAAACTGAGCACGCCGGCCACGGTGTTGACCGTGATCGGATTCAACCTGGTGATGCTGATATTGCTCGAGCTTCCGCTGCTCGGCTACACGTTCGCTCCGGACTGGACCCCCGGCGCGGTGGAGCGAGCGAAGGCGTGGGCTGGGCGCAACGGCCACAAGGCGGCGGTGATTACCCTCGCGGTGCTCGGCGGCGCGCTCGTCGTCAAGGGCATAGCTGAGCTCGTGAGCTGAACCCTGGACGATGTTCAGGCGCAGTTCTCGTCCGTCGCGGTGCGGCAAATGGTTAGGTTGTCGCGGTCAGGTCCCCCCCCGAAGACGATCGGGCCGAGCAGGACGTACACACAGAGGGCGAAGATCGCCCACGACCACCATCGGTGGGTGTGAGTCGTGCTGCGGAGGGCTCACCAGTTGATCAGTCCGCGGGCGATCAGGAGAACGCCGGCTGCTGCGGCGGCGATGATGGCGACTCGTCCGCCGCTGCGGGTGAGCCAGTCGCTGAAGCCTTGCACGGCGGCGGCGGTCCACTGCGGTCGGGTCGCATATCCGAGCAGCGGCAGCTCTAACAGGCTGAGCATGATCAGGTTAAATGCGATTACGGCGATCACCGTGACCGCCGTCCCGAGCTGCTGTTTGTGCAGCAGGCCCATCCCGGCGACGTAGGACGCTCCCGGGAAGCTGAGCAGCACCCCGACGACAAACGTGTCGCGAGCCGAGCCTTTGCTCAGCTGGCGTCGCCACCGGGGCGGTGCCTTGGTCTTGGCTCGCTCGCGTTTGCGCTCGCTCCACTCACGGCGTCGTCTGTCACGACCGGTTGCGACGACAAAGACGATCACGAGAACGAGCGCCCCGAGCGCGATGTTGAGGACCGGGTCGACACCGTGTTTGGCGGTGCTCGACGTACTCGAATTCGGCAGTGCGAACACGAGCACGAGACCACAGGTGATGCTGGTGACCAGCGCCCCGAGCAGATAGCCCTCCAGCAACCGCCGCGGTCTGTCTAACGTCAGCATGACCGTTACCGCGGTCAGCAGCGAAGGGTTCAGCGCCGCCGTCAGCGAGAAGAGGAAGACTTGACCCACGCGCCGTTCTCCCGCCATCCAACAGCGCCGACGCCAACAGACACCTTCGGCGGGCGAACCCTACTCTGTGTCCGGTTCGGATTCGCCACGCGACGACCTTCCCACAGACAAGCTCCGCAGCCATCATCCAAACCGGATGATCCCGCCGACCGCCGCCACCGGCGGCGAACACGACGCAGGCACGATCGACTCGCCCACCGACTCGGGCTGCAAATCGAGCTATGGGCGATGCTGGGCTCGAACCAGCGACCTCCGCCTTGTCGAGGCAGGACAGCCCTGACCACGGAGGCCAGCTGAAGTTGTGGTAAGCCCCGTCCACAAAGGGATTTCGGGGGTTCGGCGCTTCGCGTTTCGGACCCTGAAAAGCCCCGGTTCACGAGTGAGGTGTGCGCAATTTGTGCGCACTCCGGAGATGGTGCGGGCGACCGGTGGACGCTACTGGCCGTTGCCGCCGGGGTCTGGCCTCGGCTGCGACGGGGATGCTAGAGCTGGCATCGACGGCGAACTTGAGCCGCCAAGGGGCCAGCAGGATCGCGGCGACGAGGAGGGCCAGGACGAGTGCGGCCACCGCGATCCAGCCCAGCAGCTGGAGGCCTTGGTCGCGAATGGTCGTCGCGCCGAGGAAGGACGCGACGATCGCGTTCGCCGCCAACAGTGTGCCGGTGCGCTGCCGGATGCCCGAGACGAGCGAGTCCTGATCTGCGAGTGCGGAGCGCCCGGCCTCGTACGTGATCTCCTCGATAGTTGGCAAGTGCCAACGGCAGGGTCGCATGGCGGACAGTGCCGTGGACTCGAGCGAGCGCGACACAACCGTCGTCCGTGCCCATTCCGCCGGCCTTCCATCACCGGCGGGCGACACCCTCTCGCAGACCCCCGCTCCACCACAAGCACATGCGGCAAGGGCGCCGACATGAGACGGCGAGCAAGCTCGGCAACGGAGGATGAGCGCCGGGGCTGGTGGCCAGTCGGAGCGCCATCACGGTGTCCGTTTGCTTCGAGGGCGCGTGCCACGGCGCGACTGCTGGATTTAGCCCGAAGCGACAGCGGCTGCGTGCGCGCGGTCCTCGCGGTCGGCGGGGGTTTTCGCCCCTGGCGACACGTCGATGTCTGAGGGTGAGATCCCCCAGCGACGCATCACGGCCCGCACTCTGTGCTCCGCGGCAACGACGTGGCGGAACAACGGCCTCACCTCGTGGAGCAACCGCTTCATTGCGGCGCGGAATGCGTAGACCGTCATCGCGAACGCGATCAGCCCGGCGGCGAACGGCATGTCCCGAGCCGGACGTCCCGCGATGCCGTTCACCGTCTCCTTCGCCACAGCGGCCCCGATCATCGTGTCGCCGACGGCGGTCGGGCTCGATCGGGCTTTGCGCACCTGGGTCCCTGGCGCCGCGGCGGCGCGGCGGAGCGCTCGAACGGACGCCGCGATTACGAACAGCGTCATGACGTTCGAGTGCTCCCTGGGCATTCCGAACACCCGAGTCATGATGCGGTGGCGTGCCTCGTTCAGCAGCCGAAACGCGATTTCCGCGTCGCCCACGAACAGCCTGGCGCTGCTGAGGTGCTCGGGGTGGCGGCGGGGAGGAGATTGCATGTCTGGCATCAGCACTGCTCGTTCGCTTCGTTGGCGATCCGTAGCCTATACAGACGCGGTGTCGCATGGCATCCGCAACCGCGGAGGGCCTCGCTCGGAGAACTACGAACCCCGTGGCGACACGGCCAAGTCGCTCACCGTTACCGATCCAGCGGCCGAGCGGGTCTGGCCGGCCCGTATTGAAGAACGCTGGCACGAGACAGTGAGGTCGCCTTCCCGTTGGATCGAGATGCGCAAGCGTGGGGCAAGATCGCCGGCGCTGCTAGCAGGCAACGTTTCAGGCCGACGAGGGGAGCTCGTGGCGCGCAAATTCCTCGGCTATCCGCGCCCCGACTACGTGCAGCGCCGAGGCTGTTCGGAGCATCGCCTTCGGCTCGGCAATGCGCCCCTGATCGTCGAAGGTGAGCTTGTCGATGCCCTCGACCTGCCGTCCGTCCACCTAAGTCGCGAACTCCAGGATGGCCACGCGCGCGTCGCGGTCCCCGAGCTGATGGATGCAGTGAAAGTGGCTGCCGGGCCCGAGCACCCGCTCGGTCGCCCCAAGGACCTTGAGCACCGCGTCAGGTCCCGCGTATGGCCGGTAGACCACTGGGCCGCGGAACACAGCGTGCACGCGGAACAGCCGAGGTACGCCGGCGAAGTCGCCGGCCTCGACGGCCCTGCGGAAGCGGTCGGAGAGAATCAGAGTGGAGGCTACCGGCGGTCCAGCCACCGCGAGGACGGGAGTGCCCTCCTCGTCCCGAGCGGGCGAGGTGTTCGTGTTGGGAGGAGCCACCAGACGCCAAGAACCGGCACAACCCGACACACCGTTTCGCGGCCACGCTGAATGACGCTCAGACGCGCGTTCGCGATCAGAACGGATGGCGCGTAACGGGGGGATGGTGAGCGACGGTCTCGCTGACCGAGAAACGGACTTGATGTCGTGGGAGTCCTCTTGGTCGAGCCGAAGGGTATGGGGGGATTAGATTCTCCTGCGTGACGGCGACCGATTTGGGATGCGTTGGGGACGAGGAGGAGGCGGACTCGGGGTTCGGGCACTGGGTGGCGGTGCGCCGCGGCGTCCTCGTTCTGTACTTCATCTCGCTCGGGGTCTGGAGCGCCCACTACGGGATTCCCGTGCAGCGCGAGCTGGTCGTCGCCTGGGTGTGCGGGGCGCTCGCCTGCGCGTCGCTTGGCCGGCCGTGGCGCGAGGGACTCCGGCTCGTGCGCGACTGGCTGCCGATGATGATCCTGCTGAGCGCCTACGACTTCACGCGCGGCGCGGCCGACCGCCTCGGGATCGGCGTCCATGTCCACCCAATGATCGACTTCGACCGCTTCCTGTTCTTCGGCACGACGCCAACCCAGTGGCTGCAGGCGCACGTGAACAACCCGAAGGTCGTCAACTGGCTCGACGTCGCCTTCACGCTGATCTACACGTCCTACTTCATCGTCCCGTTCACCGTCGCGGGGTTCCTGTGGGCGCACGACCGGCTCGAGTTCCTGCGCTTCTCCCGGCGGATCGTCACCCTCTTCGCCGCCGGCCTCGCCACCTACATCGCGTTCCCGGCCGCCCCGCCGTGGATGGCCGCCGACATGGGTCTGCTGCACGGCGTCACCCGCACCACGTCAGACGGCTGGCAGGTGATCGGCGGGAGGACGGTCGAGCTGTTCAACGAGGGCCAGGCAACCGTGAACCAGGTCGCCTCCGTACCGTCGCTTCACTCGGCATTCACAATGCTGCTGGCGCTGTTCCTCTGGCCTCGCGTGCGCCGCCCGCTGCGACCGTTGCTGCTGCTCTATCCGCTGGCTATGGGGCTGACGCTCATGGCCACGGGCGAGCACTACTTCTTCGACGTCCTGCTCGGGTGGATATACGCCGGCGGCGTGATGGGCGCATGGGCGTGGTGGGAACGCCGGCGGGAGCGCATCACGGTGCGCAGCCGGTCGCGACCCCCCACGAGCGGCGCCATTCTGGCCGAGGAACCCGCCTTGATATCCAAGGCGACCGTCGACTAGGTCGGGGAGCCGCAGCGTCGGCGCTGCTCAGGCCTCGCCGAAGGCGGGCTGCCCGAGGATCTGCGCCACACCATGAAGTGGCGGCTGGTCGTCGGGATGATCGACGAGCTAATGGGCTTGGGGATCAACCCGCCGCCGATCCCGCGTAGACGGCACCTCCGGCGATACGACCACACGGCGAAGAGCCTCGAGCCACACTCGCGCTCTGGGCTAGAACCAGCAGTCTCGAGCGGCCACCGTTATCGCCGGGCGCCGATCCTGTCGGGCAGCGCAACGAACGCGAGACCAGCGAGGATCGTTCCGATCGCCCCAGCGAGTTGGATGTTCGCGTATGACCACCGGAGGCGAGCGGTCACGATGCCGAGCGCGCTCCGGTGAGCGCCAGCCACGAGCCGCTGCCTCCGCTGATCGTCGAGCAGATACGCGCTCTCCGCTCTCGCACCGCGACGCCACGATGATCAGCATCCTGGCGGGCGCCGACGAGCCACCCCCGCGGCGGCCAGCAGAGCGCAGCCTGCGACCGGGTACGGATACTTGCGGCGAGCCGGTAGTCAACGGAGAGCACCTTCGTGCGGGCCTGGCCGCGCGGTCGAAGCACGTGAGACGGCATCACTTAATCCCGATGAGGTGTCACGCCCCGAGCCGAGATTGTCGCCTGTCCCGGAGCGGAGGAACACGCTAACGCAACGATCGGAATCCGCTCGATTGTGGTTGCGCCGGGCTGCCGGAACCGCGATCTCGCCCGAGGCCTGCTAGGCGCATTGGCTGAGCGAATGGGCGCTGAAACAGGTGGTCGCGGAGACCGATACTGTCGGCTTCTACCGCCGTTGCGGATTCAGCGTCGAAGATGCTCGGCGAACGATCGCTAAGCCTGGTCGTCCATCGCTGGGCTTGCACGCCCAGACATCACGATCAGCTCGTCGTCTGCGGCGTTGCGGTGGCGTTGGTCCGGTTAGTTCGCGACTGACGCTCTAACGGTAGGCGCGTGCCTGCATCTCGAACAGCTGCGCGTATAGCCCGTCTTGGCGCATGAGCTCTGTGTGGTCTCCACACTCGGTGATCCTTCCCTGGTCGAGGACGACGATCAGGTCGGCCATCCGCACTGTCGAGAATCGATGCGAGACGAGTACCGTGATTGCTCCATTAGCGCGCATTGCCGAGCGCGCCGCGAGGTAGCGGTCAAAGAGCGCTGTCTCGGTGATCGCGTCGAGGCTCGCCGTCGGCTCGTCGAGGACGAGCAGCAACGGGGCCGTGCGCATCATTCCGCGGGCCAAAGCGAGCCGTTGCCATTGTCCTCCGGACAGCTCCTGCCCGCGCTCGAACGAGGGACCCAGCGGCGTGGAGAGGGCGTCACGGAGCTCCTCGACGACCGAACTGGCGTCTGCCCGGTGCAGCGCGGAGCCGATTGCGACGTCATCCGCGAGCTGCGCGACGTCGCCGATGCCGATCACCTCGCGGGCGAGCAGCTCGAACCGTACGAAGTCCTGGAAGGCGGCGGCGGTGCGTGCGCGCCAGGCTGGCAGGTCGATGTCGGCGAGTGGTGTGCCGTCGAGCAGGATCCGTCCGGCTGTGGGCTGATACATCCCTGTCAGCAGCTTCACGAGTGTTGTTTTGCCGGCGCCGTTCTCGCCGACGACCGCGATGGCGGAACCGGCTGGAACGTGGAGGCTGACATCCGACAGGACGCGGGCGCCGCCGGGCGGGTACGCGAAGCTGATCCCGTCCAGGGTGATGCCTTGATTGAGCGCGTCCGGCGGGACTGCGAGAGACCCCGTCTGCGCTCGCCGATCTTCGGCACTGGCGTAGTCCTCGAGCCAGAGCAAACGTTGTGCTTGGCGAGCGGCGGTCAGCAGCTGACCCACGGTGGCGGCGGCCTGTCCGACCTGGAGCTGCACCCGCTGTATGAGGGTGACGGCGAGCACAACCTCGCCGACCGATGCGTGGCCATCCGCCGCGCGCAGGACGATCGCCGTGATCCCGGCAATGAACCCGGCTGCGAACACCAGCCAGCCCAGCACGCCGAAGACGACGCCCACCCGAGTCGCGTGCGTGATCTCACCGGTGACCTCCGCGGCCAGTGCCCGATGGCGGTCTCGCAGGGGCACCGCTGTGCCGAATACGCGCAGCTCTTTCGCAGGGCCGGCCGATGTCGCCAGTTCGAACAGCTCATCCGCGAGCCGACGGGTCGACGCCAAGCGCTCCTCCGTTCGTTGGCGTATGGCGACCGAGACCCGCTCGCCGAGGACCGGGGCAATTGCGAACAGCGGTAGCACTGCCAATGGGGGGAAGATCAGGGCGAGGATCACGACGATCCCGACCGTCCGCAGGACCACTTGGAGCAGGACGAGCATCTGTCGCGCGCCGTTGCCCAGCAGCCGTGTGTTCTCGCGCAGGATGTCGAGCTCGGTGCGGTAGGCGGGGCGTTCGAGGTGGTCTACGCCGTCGACCGCGTTGAGCTGCTCGGCGATCCTGGCTGTCAGGTAGAAGGTCGTGAGATCGGACAACTTCGCGGCCGCGATGCCGGCGAACATGCCGAACGCCCAGGTGACCGTGTAGAGCACCGCGACAATGCCGATCCCGAGCACGAGCCTGTCGGCCTGATGATGCAGCGCCGCGTTGATCACGATCGCGAGTCCGACCGGATAGCCGATCGACGCCAATGCGCCGCCAACGAGCAGCGCGGCAGTGAGCAGCAGCTGCCTCGGCGCCGCGCGCCAACTCCAGCCAAACAGCGAGGTCCACTCGCGTCGGCGGGTCATACCTCGTCGGCGTAACGCTTTGCCTGCAAGCGGAACAACTCGGCGTAGCGGCCGCCGGCGGCGAGCAGCGAGCCGTGGTCGCCCTGTTCGGTCACCTCTCCTCCATCGAGCACGCAGATGTGATCCGCCCGCCGGACCGTCGAGAAACGGTGCGAGATGATCAGCGAGGTCGTGCCGGCGGTTATCTGCAGGAAACGCTCGAAGAAGTCAGCCTCGCCGCGCGCATCGAGCCAGGCCGTCGGCTCGTCGAGCACGAGGATGCGTGCGCCATGGCGGACGGCGAACAGCGCGCGAGCGAGCGCGATCCGCTGCCACTGGCCGCCGGACATATCCACTCCCCCTTCGTAGCTGCGGGAGAGCACAGTTCCCAAGGGGACGTCAAAACGCGCGCCTGCGAGCTCCAGGCAAGCGTCGAGACCCTCGTCATCGCCAACGTGCTCGGGCGCGCCCCAGCGCACGTTGTCGCGAAGCGACAGCGGGTATTGGGCAAAGTCCTGAAAGACGATCGCCACCTGGCGCTGCCAGCCGCGGGCGTTCAGCGTCGACAACTCAGTACCGTCGACCGTGATTCGCCCATCCATGGGGTCCTGCAGCCGCGCGAGCAGCTTGACGAGCGTCGTTTTGCCGGCACCGTTGATCCCCACCAGCGCAGTCGAGCGGCCGGTTGGGAGAGCAAGGTTGAGATCCTCGAATACAGCTCGTTCTGCGCCGGGATAGCTGAAGCCGACGTGCTCAAAGCGCACCTCCCGCGCCGGAAGCCCGCCCGCGTCGCGAACGCCGGCCAGGTCCGTCGCCCGGGCAGAGAGCTCGGCCTCAAGCGTCGCAATGCGCGGCAGGCCCTCGATCTGCCAGGCGAGCGCGACGTCATCCCAGGAGATGTCACCGAACGAGGTGGTCGCCGCGAGCATCGGCAGCATCACCGCGAGCGTCCCGAGCTCGATCTCGGAGTGATAAGCCGCGTACCCCAGGTATCCGCAGGAGGCGGCGAATGCCGCCAACACCAGCGTCGACTGCTTGGCCACGACCTTATTCACTCGTTGCAAGGCGGCCCAGGGCTGGCTCATCCCCAGCAGCCACTGGCTGCGGTAGCGATCGACGAGCCATCCGCCGACGCCGAACACGCGTGATTCCTTGGCGACGGTCGGACTGGACGCGAGTCGATCCAGATACCAAGCGCGGCGCAAGGACTCCGACGCGCCTGCGTACAACGCACCCTGCTCGCGGATCAACCTCAGCTGCGGGCGGCGAACGATGATCCACATGACAGCCATACCAAGCCCGAGCCACCACCGAAACGACGCCAGCACGAGGCACGCGATGAGGCCGCTCGCGCGGTTGCTGACCACAATCGCGAGCGTCATGGGTGCGTCAGCCGTTCGCTGGTTGACGAGCTGGCCCTGCGCCAGCGCGAGATCGTTGAGCACGGCCGCGTCCTCGAGGTGGGCGATCCCGGACGGACCGCACACGGCCGCGATCAACCGATCCTGGGTGCGATACACGATCCGCCATTTGACAATCGAACTAAGCGCGGACTGAATCGGGCCGAGACTCAAGGCCGCCGCGTACGCGACCCCAGTGAGCGCCAGCGCGAAGATCATCCGGTGACCGGCTGGCGAGCCGAGCCCGTGTTCCGCCGCCCCGGGAACATCGCCGACCAGCCGACCCGCGGCAACCAGGACGAGGATCGGCAAAACGGCCGAGGCGATCGTGTAAGCAGCCACGGCGAAAGCGAGCGACCTACCGGTCTCCCACAAGACACGAACCGCCGCGCCGTAACCCGGGCCGGATCTCCTAAATCCTCGCAGTCGGATCGACTTCACGATCACGTAACGACATCATGGGCGTCGCAAGCGCCGCGTGCGACGATCGCAGCCGAGCCCGCCACCCCAGGTTGTTGGACGGCTCGAACCCCCCGGGGGCCTGCTTGAGTCAGACCGACCCACTGCCACCTTTTTGCGTGGAATCGCACGACGCCCAGGTCACGGGGGCACTGCGCCTTGGCCGATGTGGTACAGCGACCGGTCGTCACGTGGGCAGATCCACCACGCGTCGCCGTCCCGCACAACAGGCCGCGCCGGGTGCGGATGACGGCGACAGGCTGGACGCACCTGCGCCCACCCGTCGTACGTTTCGGCGAGCTCGTTCTGAAGGATGTCAGCGACCAACACCAAGAGCTCGGGCCCGGTCATCGACCGCGGAACCCAGTTGCCGCCACCGTGTTCGGTGAGCTCGTCTGGATCTAAGTCATCGTCCAGCTGCGGCAGTGGCTCCCTCGACGCGGAAGCGTCAGCGATTCCCAGGCTCAGGCCGTTCATACCAACGATGCGTCCCACGACGACAACGAGGCCAACAAAGGTCGCGCGCCTTGCAGATCGCGAAGAACGGCGTTGGCTGGCACGCCGAGCGAGTCGGCAGGCTTGCCCCATTTCGTGCACGCCGGCGACGTTACCGAGAACTCGACCAATGGACCGGGGTGCGATACCTGGCGTTCGCACCCGGTCAACTCAGTCTGCACATTTCCCACTGGCAGGACCCAGACGAGCGCCAGGGGCCTGGCGCCGAGGTGGCCGCCTGTTCGTGAAACCAGCGGCCTGCCCTCGCTTGATAGCGATCCAAACCTCACGAGCGAGGCACCGGCCGTGGGCGACCACGGCCGTTCTAACGTATCCGCCTAAGATCGGCCGGTGGCCAAGACTGACCTGCCGCGGGAGGCTGACCGGAAGCCGCTGGACTACAACCGGCTTATGTCGACGCTCGACATGATCGACGGGGAGCCGGTTATCGTGATGCTCATTCCGCGCGAAGCCGACAGCGAATCCATATCAGGCGCCAGCATCATCGGTGAGCTCAAACATCAGGTGCCGGCACGGATCGAAGGCCATGAGTACTCCATCGGTACCCCGTACCCGGACCGCAATCCCGAGCACCTGGCTGGCGGGATCCTCTTCCTCAACGAGGAAACCTTCGAGCGCGCGACGCTCACGACCTTCGACGGCAACGACTACTTTGCCATCTCAATTGAGACGCGCGGTATGGAGATCCTCATTCAGGACGGCGATTCGGCCTACCCCTAGGCCGAGGGGATCCCTGACGGTCAGGAGCCCGCGTCAATCTGGTTAGACGACGGGTTCCGCTGCTGGTTTGTCGCCGACACGGGTCTCGTCGCGGCGCTGCTGCTCCGGCTATCCGCCAGGCGGAAGCGGAACCGCTGATCGCCGGCGCTATGAAGCTCGCCCGACCGGTCGTTCGTGATCGGAGAAGTCTCGGCTAGTCGGCGCCTCACGGCGAACCAAGCGAAGGAGACGCGGCGTTTGATCACTCGGTTCTACGGTGTGGTGGGGTGTCTCTTGAGTTCGTGATCGATGGCGCCGCCGGCCGCGTCACGGGTGCCTGGTCCTCGACTGCGCCGGAGTGGGCGTGAGCCGGTCGCTGCTGGTCGTGGTGTCCGGGCTGCCCGCCAGCGGCAAGAGCACCTTGGCGGTCGCGTTGGCCCAACGCATCCAGGCCGTCGCCCTGTCTCGTGACGCCGCGCGAGAGGAGATCGGCGGTCCCGCCATGTTGAGTCCTGCCTCGATCCGATTGCGTGGAAGCCATCGGCGGGGTCTTCAGGAGAAGGCAACCCAGCGGTTGGAAACGATGGTGGCCCACGAGCTCGCCGCGGACCGACCCGTCGTCGTCGAGCTGGTCGCCGACCGCGACACCAGGCGTCGACTCGACGCGCTGGCGGCGAAGCACGGGGCGCCCGTGTATTCGATTGAAGTGATCTGCTCCGATCCCGCAGAGCTCGCTCGACGACTGCGCACCCGCCGCGGAAACTGGCAAGGAGTCGTCGCTGAGATGTCCAAGACATACGAGCCAGCCGCCGGCGCGCTCGTCGTCGACTCCCGTGACGCGCCCGCAGAGATGGTCAACCGGCGGTCGCCTTCGTACGTCGCGAGACCGGTTGAACCCGGTGAGCGGACAGGCGGCGGCTCAAGTCGAGGCTTGGGCACCTTCGGCGACCATGATTCCGGATCCACGGTGGGGTCGAGCACGAACATAACCCGGCCCCGGTTCAAAGCCGGGCCGTCCAGGGCCTCCGGTTTGTCGCTACCGGGGGTACCAAGCCGCGCGCTGCCGCTTCGGCCGATTGGAGATCCTATGAGCAGTACGCACGGGCCAGATTCGGCGAGGCTCCTGACCACTCGGGGCTGTCTCGCGCTTCCCGACAGCCGTCGGCTCAGGTGACGGTCGGCTCGAGCAGCTCTGGCCCATCATTGCGGGCGCTGTTCACCAAGCCACTGGCCGCGTGCACTGTGATCCGGTCGCCGGCGAGCGTCGCGAGCAGTTCGGGCACGTCGTCGAGCTGGACGTCCGGCGGAAAGCCATGCCTCCATCATGTCCGCGTCTACAAGGACGACCGGCATTCGATCGTGCAGCCGTGCGGCCGGGCCAGCGGCGTCGGTCGTGATGATCGCCACCGTGGCGAGCGCCCGTCGACGTCTTCGACGTGTACGCGGCTTCGCAGCCCGGCGAACGCGAACCAGCCACCATCATCAACGCGATGGTGAAACGGCGCGGGCTTGGGACCGCCGCGCTGCTGCTCGGCGTGCATCCACTCATACCAACCGTCCGCGGGGATCAGAATGCGCCCTCGGGGCGCGCCGTGAGCGACCTCCACAGCTTCGATGTCAGGCCCTTGTCCGAACGGGTGTTAATCCACTGAGGTCTTTCCGAGATGCTTTCGCCCACCGTGGCACCAGCGACCAGTGCGAGTAGAAGCGCGCCGGTCGTCTTCGGCCGTGCGCTCGATGATCGCCACCTGTTGCGTCGGCGCGACGTTGTAGCGGCCAACCGCCTTCTCCACCGCCTGCTCGACCGCGGCTGGCTTGAAGATGTGGTCGAACTTCACTCGGTCAGCGGCGGTCGTATAGCGCCCGCACATACAGGTCGAGCGTAGCGATGGCGTCAGCCTTGGTCAGCGCCAGCCCGCAACGAGATCGTGTCCGACTCGCAGTCCAGGCCACTCGAAGTCCCTAACAACCTGGGCAGCCAAGGTACGGCTACGCGATGCCGGTGCGGGCATGGCTGCTCCCCGCCGGGAGACGAAGTCTCAAGGGACGCTGGCAACGGCCGCGAGACTGCCCCTGTTTCGTGAGGCTGTCGCACAAACCGGTCAGAAACTCAGCATTGACGGCGTTGGCTCGAGATGAGCGCGACCGGATCTGCTCTCGGGGAGCAGTGGGATCCCCGTTGCCGCAATATGTGGGTGGCGCAGCAGCGCGCCGCTCGCCGGATCGGCCTGCTCCTGGTCGTCGCGTGAGACTCTCGACGGCAACCGTGCACACTGGACGGCCGTCCCCTTTCTTGCTGCGGGTGTGAAAAGTGGTGCGCGGTCAGCGGTCGGCGCTCCGCTCCGAGGGCACTGGATTCTGATCGGTCATTTGGGCGAGCCTGCTAACCGCATGCCTATCGGGCTGAGTAGCCCGTTCGGCGGGCAGCGCGACACGGGCGACGATGCTTCGAGCCCAGCGCCGAGCGAAGAGGAAAGCAGGACCGAGCTACCTGCAGTACCCGACACGCTAGAGCAGACATGCCGAGCATCGGACCCCCGGTTGCGCCTCCGCTCCGTCGCCGTTCCGGCAGCAAGCCGCAGACTGCCGGTTCGATCGAGGACGGGCAGCGGATGGCGGCATTGACACGATCGGGGTCGGTGCGATCATTGGGCGCGACCAAACAGGAGGAGCCGACGATGATCGTTCCGTTCGCACCAGGGGGGCAGTCGCAGAACAGCGGATCGCACGAGGAGCCACCCGCATCGCATGTCGGGCACCCGCATCCGTCACACCCCTCTTCGGTTGGACCTCTGACGGTGACGTTCGCCGACCGGAGTCCGGACGTGCTTCCCGAGCGGGTCCGGCCGAGGGGCGAGCCTACGGAGGAGTCCGACAGCGAGCCTACGGGGAAGTCCCGCCGAAAAGGGTCGCGACGTCGCGGCCGCTGACGGCTTAGGTCGAGACCGTCCATAGCGGAGGGAGCGACAAACGCTCGCTTCCCCAACGATCGACACGCCATAGCCGGCGCCGAGGCCGGCCGTTGCCGGATTGCGGCGTGTCGGTGATCCTCGTTACGGTGTGCTGCGATGAGTCTCTACCCGGGCACGCCATACGACTACAGCGCCGCGGCGCAAGGGCTGGTTTTCACGGCGGGAGCGTGCCCACTAGACGAACAAGGGAGGGTGGTGGCGCCAGGCGACTTGCAGGGCCAGGCGCGGCGGGCGGTCGAGAATCTACTCACCGCAATGTCGCGGCACTCGGTTGGGGCGGAGTCCTTGTTGAAAACAACTGTTTTCGTCGTCGCCCACGAACGGTCTGACCTGGTGATGGTGTGGGACGTCGTCTCTTCACGCCTCGGCCGAGCGCCTAGCACTCTCCTGGGCGTTTCGCTCCTGGGATACCCGGACCAGCTCGTCGAGATCGAAGCGATCGCAGTGATCGGGTCTGAGGCGTAGTCCGCAGACGGGGACGGTTTGATCTCTGAATCGGAACCCCTGCCGGAGACGTCAATGCGGGGCATGCCGTCGACAGATGACCGCAGCTGGGGCCGCGCTCTCCGCTTCCGAGAGTTGGGCTAGGTGTAACAGGGTCGATGGCATCCTAGCCACGGCCGATGGTCGCCCCTGAACTGCCCGCCGATGATGTCATCATGAGCTAGCCCTCCGCGGCGACGGTTGGCCGCTGGCCCGGTACGCCGACAGCTCTCGGATGTAGCCCGGAGCGACAGCGATGACCGTTGTGCCGATGTTTCGTCTAGAGCGGAAGTCGGTGGCGGTCCGTCCGTGCTGCTTATTCGGGGTTACGACGCGTCGTCGAGTCCAATAGGACGTAGATCGACGCGGGCAGAACACCTTCGTCAGTCGAGACGTCAACCGCGAGGCGACGATAGCCGGGGCCCTCGAACGCGTCCAGCCGTTGCCAGTGGTCGACCAGCACTCGGGACTCGAAGACGAAAACCTCGATTGGTTCCCCGTCGGGATCAAGGATCATCCCGGGGTACCCGAGCTTCGCACCCCAACCGGCCTCGATCAGTGAGCCGCGCACATGGCCAACGAGCCACCGTCCGGGCAGGTCGCTGAGCTGACCGTGGTTCTGACGCCCCGGTGCCAGAGTGCCGTACGTGGCGAGCCGTATCTCCGGCCCATCCGTAATGCTTTGATGAGCCGCCGCCATTTCGGCCACAGCCTGGCATACGGGACCTGAGATCGGTAGGCCACTGCTGTTGGGCTCGCCGCTGCCGCGTCGATCGAGTCGCGGAAGGCGGCCAGAGCGCGTGCGGCAGATTACCGTGCTGATACCGAAGCAGGTCTCGGGCGCCGACAACGCGCCAGCCCTGAGATTTGCCACGACCGGGTTCGACGTCGCCGCGTTGACGCCGAAGGACCGACTCGCTCCGCGGTCCGGGCTGTCCGCGCAAGGCCGGTCGCTCGTTCAGCCGCGCGAGGCCCGCGTCGCGACGAGAAAGGGGGTGTCTGCTTCGACGACCCGAAGCAGCTCTTCTGCATCCGTCCGGCGAGGGAGGCGTTCGCCGACGAGCAGCCAAGGCGCCGGGCGCTCTCAGGTCCGCATGCCGCGCGGCGGCGGCGGCGGCGGCGGCGCAAACCCGCTCCGGAGATCCGATCGGCGCTACGCCGGGCGAACCCCTCGCCGATCCCGAACACGCATAGGCACAGGCCCGCGGGACCGGCGCTCGATCAAAACAGGACCGCCTGGAACCCTTCCTGCGCGAGCCGTGCACGTGTCGATAGCAGGTCCCGGCCACCGCGACCGCGAGTATCTGCGCGACCATCGGGCTAGCCGAACGCGGGCGATTCGAACTCGGCGACCACGCGCGACACCTGCTGGTAGCCGCCCTCGGCGATCACATCCAGCGGCTTGCGATGGTCCAGCGCGGGGACCGGCTTGTTCAGCCACACCGGCACGCGCTCGGGGCCGAGCACGGCCGCGAGCCGCTCGGCGATCGCCGCTCAGAGTCCGAAAACACCGGGCTCTCGGCGACCTGCACCCGCCCCGACTCCGACGCGAATCGAACGGGTTCTTGACCCGTGCCGTGGAAGGAGATGGAATGCGCGTTCGATAGGACACCGGCTCCAGACCCGGTCCTGAGCGGGGTGTGAGGCCCAACCAGTGGAGGTGCCAGATGGCCGAGCTCCCACCGCCCCCGGAGGGGATTGTGCTGACCCACTTCATCGTCTCGGACGATGTCGAGCGCTCTCGGCGCTTCTACACCGAAGTACTCGGCGGCAGGGTGGCCTTCTCCGGCCCCGGAGGGCTGACCTACGTCGCGCTAGCCGACAGCTGGATCATCATCAACGTCGGGGGCGGCCCGACGGACGACAAGCCTACGGTCACGCTGGAGACGCCACGCGATCGCGACCGGGTCAGCAGCTTCCTGAATATCCGGGTCAAAGACATCGCGGCCGTGTACGCCGAATGGAGCGCCAGGGGGGCGAATTTCCTGACGCCGCCCAAACAGCACCAGTACGAGATCCGCTGCTACATCCGCGATCCCGACGGACACATCATCGAAGTCGGACAAACCACGGACCCAGAAGGGGACTGGACGCCCGCTCACTGGCCATCGAGTACGCCCCCAGCGGGGCTTGTGCTGACCCGCTTCATCGTCTCGGACGATGTCGAGCGCTCTCGGCGCTTCTACACCGAAGTACTCGGCGGCAGGGTCGTCTTCTCCGGAAAGCCGTCCGGAGAGCCGACCAATGTCGCACTATCCAACAGCTGGATCGTCATCAGCGTTGGCGGCGGCCCGACGGACGACAAGCCTACGGTCACGCTGGAGACGCCACGCGATCGCGACCGGGTCAGCAGCTTCCTGAATATCCGGGTCAAAGACATCGCGGCCGTGTACGCCGAATGGAGCGCCAGGGGGGCGAATTTCCTGACGCCGCCCAAACAGCACCAGTACGAGATCCGCTGCTACATCCGGGATCCCGACGGACACATCATCGAGGTCGGACAAACCACGGACCCAGAAGGGGATTGGACGCCCGCTCACTGGCCATCCGAGCAGACGACTTGACAGACGGGTTCGGGTCATGAGTACCGCGATCATCGGCACTGGAGGGCTAGGGTCGGTCATCGCCCGTCGGCTCGCGTCAGGCGGCGAGACCCTGCGTCTCTCGAGCGCCGACACAGAGTCAGCACGAACGCTGGCTGCGGCGATCGGGCGAGGCGCGGCCGCTGCCAGCGACAATCGCGGTGCGTTGGAGGGCGCCGATGCCGTCATCCTCGCGCTGCGGTTTGGCGTGCTGAAGGGCGTCATAGAAGAGATCGCCGACTCGCTAACCGACAAGCTTGTGGTCGTTCCGAGCAACCCGGTAGGCCTCGACGCACAAGGGAAAATCGTGCTTCTGCTGCCGCAACGGCAATCCTCTGGCAAGGTTGTAGCTGGGTGGCTGCCGGAGGGGGCGCGCCTGGCCATGGCGTTTGGCAGCATGTCGGGCGATCTCCTCGAGTCCTCTAGCAACCGGTCACCGGAGCTGGCCGTTCTCTTTTACGCGACGGACGACAATCGTGCCGGCTGCCAAGTCGAACGGCTGATCCGAACGGCCGGCTTCGAGCCCGTGAAGGTCGGCGGCGTCGACCAGTCCGGTCGACTCGAGGTCGGCGGCGACCTTCACGACCTCATAGTCGGCCCCGCGGAGGCGCGGTCATTGATCGGTGCCACCTGATCGCCCCACCGCAATCGCCGGCCGGCTTCGCGGGAAGGGCGACTGAGCGATCGCCTTCCGTTCTTCACCCAGGTTCATCGTGACGAGCGCTCCGGCGACCTTTCGCACGTCCGCCCACATATGGCCAGCCTCGACAGCTAGGGTTCCGCCCCGGCCCACACCGACTCGCTTGGTGTGTCTCGTGCAGCGCGAGGAAGGGCCCGAGTGTGTCCACTCGAGCAGCTTCAGGAGCTGGTCGAACGGGAGTCCGTCGACCCTTCCAGCCACCTCGCCGCCCAGGCCGTTGAGGATCTCCTCCAGCAGCCGTTTCTGATCGTTCATGAGGCCCTTGCGCTGGGCCGGCGAGTAGCAACGGGGCCCCCACTTGAACACCGCAAAGTCATGACCTTTGCGCTGGGGGTGGCTCGAGTCTTTCGCGTAGACCTCGAAGCCGATCGCGCCCCGCAGAGATCAAGCCAACCGTCAGGCCGGGCCAGCTTTAGCGCGCGCGACACCTTGCACTCGAGCTTGACGTCGTTCTGGCCAGGGATCACCGCGCTCGTCGACACGCTGCCGCCGCTCCACTGGATGTAGATGGGCGGCGTGGCGCCGGGCAGAGTCGAGAACGTCCCGCTGCAGCCGTGCGTGGGGTTGTTCCCGAAGGTGGACTTCCAGCCGCCCGAGACCGTTAGCGAGAAGCTCACAACCTTCATCGTGTCCACACCGGACTTGGTGACGAGATCCTCGGTCTCGGACTCCGACCAGGTCAACGTCTTGGTCGACTGCCAATTCCCCGGGACGCTGGTGAAATTATCGGTCTCAGTGCCCCCGTAGCTGACCGTGACCGTGCCATCGACCTTCGGTGCGCCGCCCGAGGCTTCCACCGGGTGCGATCGAACGCGCCGAATCGATCTGGATCGTCTCCGATATCGACTTCGTCGAGCAGTCCTAGTACGCGTCCATGGAAGGGTCGCAAAGGCCTGGCGCATCACGCCGGTCGGACACCGCGGAACAAGAGCCAGCGGTATCCGGCGGATCCGCCGGCCGTCGACGAGAGGGTGGACGCGCGCGGGCGCGAGGCGGGTTGACGGGATGCCGGCCCGACTGCGCGACGCACAGGAGACGCAGGGCCTCGGACCGGTCGATTGGCGAGCGAGATGAATCCGCTGCAAATGCGGCTATGGGCGATGCTGGGCTCGAACCAGCGACCTCCGCCTTGTCGAGACGGCGCTCTCCCAGCTGAGCTAATCGCCCGGGAGGCCATAAATGTACCTGGGCCTCGGGGGTCGGGGTAGACTCGCCGCCGCCCGCGGGGGGCCAGGGGGTCAGGAACGCGTCGCCACAGCGCGCCCTTGCCAACTAGCATCCTGACCCATGGAGCTTGAGCTTCCCGACGGCAAGACACTGACGCTTCCCGACGGCGCCACCGGGGCCGACGCGGCGGCGGCGATCGGCGCCGGTCTGGCCCGGGCGGCGTTGGCCGTCAAGGTCGACGGCGAGCTGCGCGACCTCGCCCGCCCGCTCCCCGATCACAACTCCAGCGGGCCGGCGAAGCTCGAGATCCTCACCGACCGCAGCGGCGACGAGGCGCTCAGCCTGATCCGCCATGACGCCGCGCACGTGCTCGCGGCGGCGGTGATGGAGCTGTATCCCGGCGTGAAGATCTCGATCGGGCCGGCGATCGAGAACGGCTTCTACTACGACTTCGACTTCCCCGAGGGGGTGTCGCTGTCCGAGGCGGACTTCGAGCGGATCGAGGCCAAGATGCGCGAGCACATCGCGGCCGACGAGCCGTTCGTCCGCGAGGACGTGCCCGCCAGCGAGGCGCTCGACCGCTTCCTCCGGGAGGCCCAGGACTACAAGGTCGAGCTGATCGAGGATCTGATCGAAAAGGACGGCGTGCCGACGGTCTCGCTGTACACGAACGGGCCGTTCACCGATCTGTGCCGCGGTCCCCACGCTCCGTCGACCAAGCGGATCAAGGCGTTCAAGCTGCAGTCGGTCGCCGGCGCGTACTGGCGTGGGGATTCGAACAAGCCGATGTTGACGCGGATCTACGGGACCGCGTTCTTCTCCGACAAGGACCTCCAGGCCCATCTCGAGCGCCTCGAGCGGGCGCGCGCGCGCGACCACCGGCGGCTGGGTCCGCAGCTGGGGCTGTTCAACTTCTCCGACGTCGCGCCCGGGATGGCGTTCTGGTTCCCGCCCGGGACTCAGGTGTTCAACTCGCTGGTCGGGCTCAGCCGCGAGATGGGCGTGTCGCGCGGCTACACCGAGGTCAAGACCCCGCAGCTCTACGACAGCTCGCTGTGGAAGACCTCCGGCCACTGGGACAAGTACCAGGAGCACATGTTCCTCACCGATTCGGCCGACACGCCGATGGGGCTCAAGCCGATGAACTGCCCGGGTCACTGCCAGCTCTACTCGATGCAGCCACACTCCTACCGGGACCTGCCGATCCGCTACTCCGAGCCTGGGCTCCTCCACCGCAACGAGCTCAGCGGCGCGCTCCACGGGCTCCTCCGGACCCGCAACTTCGCCCAGGACGACGGCCACGTCTTCTGCGCCGAGGAGCAGGTCCAGGACGAAGTTGAGGCTTGTCTGGACTTCGCATTCGACACGTACAAGATCTTCGGCTTCGACGTCCGGCTCGAGCTATCGACGCGCCCCGACGACCGGCTCGGCTCAGACGAGGTATGGGACCGGGCCGAGGGGCACCTGATCCAGGTGCTCGACCGCAAGGGCCTGGCCTACGACATCAACCCCGGCGACGGCTCCTTCTACGGCCCCAAGATCGACCTGCACATGACCGATTCGCTCGGGCGCTCGTGGCAGATTGGGACCGCGCAGCTCGACTACAACATGCCGATGCGTTTCGGGCTCGCCTACATCGGCGCCGACAACGCCGAACATCAGCCGGCGATGATCCATCGTGCCCTGATGGGGTCCTACGAGCGGTTCATCGCGATCCTGATCGAGCACTACGGCGGCGAGCTGCCGATCTGGTTGACGCCGGTGCAGGCGATCGTCCTGCCGATCTCCGATAAGCACCTTGACTACGCGCGGACCGTCCGCGACCAGCTGCACGGCGGCGGTATCAAGGTCGAGCTCGACGAGCGGTCCGAGTCGGTGGGACGCAAGATTCGCGACGCCGAGATGCGCAAGATTCCTTACATGCTGGTTGTGGGGGACCGCGAGCAGGAGGCCCAGCAGGTCGCGGTTCGCGAGCACCGCCGGGGCGATGAGGGGTCTGCGCCGGTCGGCGAGTTCATGGCTCGGGTCCGAGAGCAGGTGAAAAGTCGCTCGAACCCCTAGATCCGCCGCTATACTCGCTCTCGTTGACTCAAGCGCCTCGTTACATAGGGCCCGTCACCGCTTGACGTTCCCCGCACCTCGCAGCTAGTGCCGGTCCCTCGAAAGTTCGATCGGCGCCCGCCAGAGCGGGACCAGACTCGGATCAACGATCGCATCCGCGTGCCCGAAGTGCGCCTGATCGGCGCCGATGGCAACCAGGTTGGGATCGTCAAGACGGCCGAGGCGCTGTCGTACGCCCAGGAACATGATCTGGACCTGGTCGAGGTCGCGCCCGAGGCCCGTCCGCCGGTCTGCCGCGTGCTCGACTACTCCAAGTACAAGTACGAGCAGGCCCAGAAGCAGAAGGCCGCGCGCCGGCATCAGCAGCAGATCACGGTCCGCGAGATCAAGTTCCGCCCGAAGATCGCGCAGAACGACTACGACACGAAGAAGGGCCACGTGTCGCGGTTCCTCAAGAACAAGGACAAGGTCAAGATCACGATCATGTTCCGCGGGCGGGAGGTCACGCATCCCGAGCGCGGCACCGCCCTGCTCGACCGCCTCGCCGGCGAGCTGTCGGAGATCGGGGTCGTGGAGCAGTCGCCTGTCCAGGACGGGCGCAACATGACGATGCTGCTCGCGCCGTCCAAGGCGGTGCTCGCGGGAGAGAAGGACAAGGCGGCTGACGGCAAGCAGGACAAGCCGTCCGACGGCGACGAGCCAACGGCCACACAGCCGTCAGAGTCCTCTGACGGCGAGCAGGCCGTCGCCGGCGCTGAGGAGCCCGCTGCGAATGGCGAGCAGCCCGCCGCCGGCGCCGAGGAGCCGGCCGCGAATGGCGAGCAGCCCGCCGCCGGCGCCGAGGAGCCGGCCGCGAATGGCGAGCGCCCAGCGCCGGACGGAGCGCAGTCCGACTCGGCCGCAGAGCAGCCCGAGCCGCTCGAAGCCGGCCGCTCAAGCGCCGCCTGACGAGTCCGTCTTCGGACTTAGCCGCGCCGATGCGCGGTCACAAAAAGGGCCGATCGCACAATAAAGAGGCATGGAGGGAGTCGACCCTCGCACCGACGGCGAGCTGCTCGTCGCGACCGCTCAGGACCCAGAGGCGTTCGCGGCGTTCTACCGTCGCCATGTGCGCGGCGTGTTGGCGTTCTTTCGCCGGCGTGCGGGCAGCGCCGAGCTCGCGCTCGACCTGACCGCCGAGACGTTCGCGGCCGCGCTCGAGGCCTCGCCGCGTTATGAGCTGCGGCCCGAGCCGGCGCGCAACTGGCTCTACGGGATCGCCTGGAACAAGCTTCACGAAGCGCAGCGGCGGGGACACGCTGATGACAGCGTCAGGAGAGCGCTGGGGATGGCGCCGATCCTGCTCACGGACGAAGGGATCGAGCGGATCGAGGCGCTCGCGGGCGCGCCCGGTCTCGAGCTGCTCGACAACCTCCCGGTCGAGCAGCGCGAGGCCGTCCGGGCGCGGGTGATCGAAGGGCGCGGCTACGACGAGATCGCGGCGGAGCTGCGTTGCTCGCCGAGCCTCGTGCGCAAGTGCGTCAGCCGCGGCCTGCACAGGATCAGGTCAGACCTGGAGACGCCCCGTGGTGCATGACGACCCCATTGCGGTGCTTGAGCGCGAACTGGTGAGGGCCGCCCGACGGGTCAATGCCGGGGAGGAGAAGGTCAGCCTCCCCGGCGCACGCCGCGCCCGGGTCGCGCGGCGCGAGCGCCCGGGCGTGCTGCACGGGTCGCAGGGCGCGATCGCCATCCTGCTGTCCACCGCGGCGGTGATCGCGATCGTGCTCGGCGCGGTGGTCGCGCTCGGAGGGCACCGTCGGCCCTCCGGCCCGGCGGCCGCGCCGGCCCCGGCCGCGTCGGCGACGGGTGCGCGGCAGCTGACCGAGATCCTCGGCGTGCTGCGGCGCCCGCAGACCGCGGCCGACCGGCCGGCGGCGCTCGTGTCGCAATTCGCTGGTCGCACGGACACGGCGCTCGCGGGTACGCTGGACCTGGCGCTGATGCGGTTCGCGACCACAACGCCGTGGGGCGAGCGGCTGTACGTCGTCCCGCTGAACCCGCCGACAGCTCAGCAGGTCGAAAGCTTCGCTCGAGGAATCCCGGGAGCCCGGAATCAGCTTCTCCGGATGGCTCGCCGCCGCCCCGAGACGCTCACGGTGCTGAGCGCCGACGGTGCCGGCGGAGCCGGCGACGCCGCGACGATCGAACAGGGCCAGGGGATCGGGACCGAAGGTGCCGGCCGGTCGTTCGCCGGCGGGTCGACCGCCACTCGCGTAACCGTCGTCGTGCCCGACGGCGTCGCGAAGGTGCGGTTCGTGTTCCCCCGCCAGCCGTCTCCCGGACAGCCGGGAGCGCCGATCTACTCACGCAGCCTGAGCGTGCTCGCTCCCGTGCACGGAAACATCGTCGCGGTACAGGTCGATCGGGAAGTCGCGGAAGCGTCGCTCCCGATGATCTGGTACGGGCCCGACGGGCAGGTCGTCAAGCGCATCGGCGATCTGGCCTCGGTCAATACGGTGATTCCGGCGCCCAAGCCAGGTCCGGAGACGCCTCTGTCGCGAGCGGCCGAACGGAACCCCTCGACGCCGAATCGTGTGTGGGTCACGCCGAGCGTGGGCGGCTCGCACACGAGCTTCATGCTCCACTTCGAGGTGCTGCTGGGCGACGCCGACTACCAGTACCAGCTGTCCGGGACCAGGTGCCCCGGGATCACGGTGAATGGAGGCGACGGCGGTGGCACGAACGACCTGCGGGGCCGGATCTGGACCGATGTGGTCGATGCCGTCGCCGGACAGAACTGGTGCCCCGGCACGTATCACCTCAGCGCCACGGTCATGGACCGCGGCCGCTACGGACAGCTGAAGCATCGGGCGAGCCCTTTCGGGACCGCGACGTTCACGGTCAAGCCGTGACGTTCTGCTTTACTAGGCCGACTTCCGATGCCGAAGATGAAGACCCATTCCGGCGCCAAGAAGCGCTTCAAGGTGACCGCCACCGGCAAGGTGCGCGGGCGCCGCGCGTTCTCGACCCACATCCTCGAGAAGAAGTCGCCCAAGCGCAAGCGCCGCCAGGCGAAGCCGTCGTGGATCAGCGAGCATGATGAGCCGCGCGTGAAGACGCTGCTCGGGGTCAAGCGGAGGCAGGGCGGATGACCCGCGTCAAGCGCTCCGTTCACGCGCGCAAGAAGCGCCGGGCGACGCTCGCCCTGACCAAGGGGTTCCGCGGCGACGCCAGCCGCCATTATCGGACGGCCAAGGAGGCGCTGCTCAAGGCCGATCAGTACCGCTACCGCGACCGGCGCAACCGCAAGCGCGACTTCCGGCGACTGTGGATCACCCGCATCAACGCGGCCGCGCGGCAGCACGACATGTCCTATTCACAGTTCATGCACGGGCTCCAGCTCGCCGGCGTGGAACTCGACCGTAAGATCCTCGCGGACATCGCCGTCCGCGACGCCGACACCTTCCGACGCTTTGCCGACCGCGCCCGTGAGGCGCTGGCGGCCGGCTGACGACACGCCGACCAACCAGCACCGCCACCCGGGCGCCGCTCCACAGGAGGGCGCCTTTTTTCGTTCATGACCCAGATCACCAGCCCCCACAACCAGAAGCTCAAGGAAATCCGCAAGCTCCGCCAGCGGCGGCGCTGGCGCGAGCGCGCCGGGCAGTTCGTGGCGGAGGGTGAGGATTTATTGTCGGCGGCCGATGCCGCGGGGTGGTCTGCCATCGAGCGGTATGTGGCGGCGGGCAGCGGTCTTGACGGCGTCGAGGTCGAGCCGGGGCTGCTGGCGGCGGCCTCGGGGTTGAGCTCGGGCACGCGGGCGCTCGCGGTGTACGAGGAGCGGTGGGCGCCGGCGCCGGCCGGACCGCTGTGCGTGTACCTGCACGGCGTCCACGACCCGGGCAACGTCGGGGCGGTGCTGCGCTCGGCGCAGGCGTTCGGCGCCTCATCGGTGGCGCTCGGTCCTGGCACCGCCGACCCATACAGCCCGAAGGCAGTCCGGGCGAGCATGGGCGCGGTGTTCGCGGTCCCTCTCGCGCGGGCCACGGTGCGCGACCTTCCGGGCACCAAGATCGCTCTCGTTCCGCGAGCTGGGCAGGCCCTCGACGAACTTTGGCGCTCGGCTTCGGTATGGGCTAGGCAAAACGCCAAAGTCCGAAGCGAGGCCACGCTTATAGTCGGCTCAGAGCGGGATGGGCTGCCGGACGAGGTCGTTGCGCAAGCCGATCATCTCGCGCACATCCCGATCGCGACCGACTCCCTGAACGCGGCGATGGCGGCCACGATCGCCCTCTACGAGCTGAGCCGTAGGATGGCGCCCGAATGACCGACCGAATCGCGAAAATCCGGGCCGAGGCGGAAAGCGCGATCACCGGCGCCGGCGACACCGCGTCGCTCGAGAACGTCCGCATCCATTACCTCGGCCGCAAGGCCGAGCTGCCGAACCTGCTGCGGAACGTCGCCGAGCTCCCGCCCGCCGAGCGCGCCGCCACCGGCAAGGCCGCCAACGAGGCGCGCAAGGCCCTCGAAGCGGCCATCGACGAACGCGAACAGCAACTCGCCGCCGGCGAGCTCGAGCGGCGGCTCGAGCGCGACCGCGTCGATATCTCGCTCCCCGGCTCACCGGCGCCGGCGACCGGAAGTCTCCACCTGATCACCCAGACCAGGCGCGAGCTCGAGGACATCTTCATCGGCCTCGGCTTCAACGTCGCCGAGGGACCCGAGGTCGAGACCGTCTACTACAACTTCGACGCGCTCAACCACGCGCCCACGCATCCCTCGCGGCTGATGACCGACACGTTCTACGTCGAGCCGACGCCGGACATCTTCGACCCGAACGCGCTGCTGCTCCGCGTTCACACGTCGCCCGTGCAGATCCGCGAGATGCAGCGCCAGCCGCCGCCGCTGTACATCGTCGTCCCGGGGCGCACTTACCGCCCCGACAACGACGCCACCCACACGCCGCAGTTCCATCAACTCGAGGGGCTCGCGGTCGACACGGACATCACGCTCGGCGACCTCCGGGGGACGCTCCTGCGGTTCGCGCGCGCGTACTTCGGCGAGGACCGGGAGGTTCGCCTGCGGCCGCACTTCTTCCCGTTCACCGAGCCGAGCGTCGAGGTCGACGTGTCGTGCTTCAACTGCAATCAGGGCGTGACCGCCGACGGCCAGCGCTGCCCGCTGTGCAAGGGCACGGCGTGGATCGAGATCCTCGGCTCCGGGATGGTCGACCCGAACGTGTTCGAGTCCGTCCGCGAGTACGGATATGACCCGGAACGCGTGCAAGGTTTCGCGTTCGGAATGGGGATCGAGCGGATCGCGATGCTCAAGCACGGCGTCCCTGACCTGCGCATGCTGTACGACAACGACGTGCGCTTCCTGGAGCAGTTCGCCTGATGCGCGTTCCGGTGCAGTGGCTGCGCGAATACGTCGATCCGCGGCTCGACACGAACGCCCTGGCCGACCGCCTGGCGCTGACCGGCACCGAGGTCGAGCGCGTCGAGCGGCACGGCGTGAGCGCGCTCGAGAAGTTCGTGATCGGCCGCGTACTCGAGGCGCAGCCGCACCCCAACGCCGACCGGCTACGGGTCTGCGTGGTAGATATCGGCGACGCCGAGCCGTCGCAGATCGTGTGTGGCGCGCCGAACGTCGCCGCGGGGCAGACGGTCGCGGTCGCGAAGCCCGGCGCGGTGATGCCCGACGGGACCAGGCTCGGGAAGGCGAAGCTGCGCGGGCTCGAGTCCAACGGGATGATCCTGGCTGAGGACGAGGTCGCGATCGGCACCGAGCACGACGGGATCATGGTGCTCGAGCGCGACGGGCTCGAACCCGGTACGCCGCTACAGGACGTTCTCCCGATCGCCACCGACGTGCTCGTACTCGAGATCACGCCAAACCGCCCCGACTGCCTCGGCATCTACGGGGTGGCGCGCGAGGTCCACGCTGCGACCGGAGCGCCGTTGGCCCCGGCGCCGTGGCGAGACGACCCCGGTGCACCGGGCGACGTCGCCGGCGCAGCGGTCGTGGTCGACTGCCCGGAATTATGTCCGCGGTTCACTGCTCGCGTATTCGAGGACGTCAAGATCGGGCCGAGCCCGCTGTGGCTGAAGGCGCGTCTGATGGCCGCCGGACAGCGCCCGATCTCGAACGTCGTCGACATCACCAACTACGTGATGCTGCTCACCGGGCAACCGCTGCACGCGTTCGACCTCGACCGGGTGCAGGGCGCGACGCTCACCGTCCGCCGGGCCCGCGAGGGCGAGGAGATCGAGACGCTCGACGGCCAGACCCGCACGCTCGACTCCGACATGGTCCTGATCGAAGACGCCGCCGGCCCCACCTCGATCGCCGGCGTGATGGGCGGAGCGCGCTCGGAGGTCGGCAAGGACACTACGCGCGTGCTGATGGAGGTCGCCAACTGGATCGGCGCGAACATCCACCACACCTCGCTCAAGCTAGGACTGCGGAGCGAGGCCTCGAGCCGGTTCGAGAAGCAGCTCCAGCCCGAACAGGCGATGGAGGCGCAGGCGGCCGCGACCAGTCTGATGGTCGAGCTATGCGGGGCGCGGCTCGCGCCCGGCACGATCGACATCGGCGGCGAGGGGCCGCCGCCGAAGACGATTCGCCTGCGGGACGCCAGAGTCACCAGCCTGCTCGGCGCCGAGATCCCGCGCCGGAGGTGCACCGAGATCCTGACCGCGCTCGAGTTCACGACGGTCGAGGCGCAGGATGGCCTCGACGTGACCGTGCCGGCGTTCCGGCGCGGCGACGTCACGCGCGAGGCTGACCTGATCGAGGAGGTGGCGCGGATCGACGGCCTCGAGAAGCTGCCGTCGACGCTCCCCTCGCGCCACGGCGTCTCCGGCCGGCTGACCCCTCGCCAGCGGCTTCGCCGGCGCGCCGCCGACGTGCTCGCGGCCCAGGGTCTGCACGAGATCGTCGGGTGGAGCTTCACCCACCCCGAGCTCGGCGACCGGCTCCGCCTCGAGGCCGACCATCCGCTCCGGCGCACGGTGAGGCTGGCCAACCCGCTCTCGACCGACCTGTCCGTGCTCCGCACGACGCTGCTCGGCTCGCTGCTCGACGTGGCCCGCCACAACCGCGCCCGCGGCGCCGCCACCGTGCGCCTGTTCGAAGCGGGCGCGGTGTATCTGCCCACGGGGCGGAATGGGAGGGGGTCGGCGGCGCCTAGCGGCGGCGCGTTGCGGACAGGGTCGGCGGCCCCCGGCGGCGCCTTAGAGCTTCCGCGCGAGCCTTACCACCTCGGCGTGGTCCTGACCGGCGCCGTGCGTCCCTCGAGCTGGCGCGACGGCCACCCGCCCGGGGTCGACTTCTTCGCCGCCAAGGGGATGCTCGAGGGCTTGATGGGCGCGCTCCGCGCGGACTGGCGCCTCGAGCTCGCACACGAGCCGTTCCTGCACCCGGGCCGCGCGGCCCGCATCCTCGTCGCCGGCGCCGACGCCGGGTGGATCGGCGAGGTCCACCCGCTCGTCGCCGCGCAGTGGGAGCTCCGCGACACGGTCGCCGGGTTCGAGCTCGACCTCGACGCCGTTCCCGAACCCCCGGTAGCGCCCTACCGCGAGCTCAGCGATTTCCCGGATGTGCGCGAGGACCTCGCGGTGGTCGTGTCCGAGCGCGTCACCGCGGCCGAGCTGATCGCGGTCGTGCGCCGCGCCGGCGGCCCGCTCCTGGCCGGGGCCGAGGTGTTCGATGTCTACCGCGATCCCGAGCGGCTCGGCGAGGGCAACGTGTCGCTGGCGGTGGCGCTCACCTACCGCGCGCCCGACCGGACGCTGACCGACGAGCAGGTCGCCGAGCGCCGCGCGGTGATCGCGAAGGCGCTCGCCGACGAGCTGGACGGGAGGATCCGTGCCTCATAGCGTGTCGGTGTTCGGAAGCGCCGGGTTCACGGGCGCGTTGACCGCGCGGCTGCTCTATCGCCATCCGTCGTTCGAGCTGCGCACGCTCACCGCGCGCAGCGACGTGGGCCGCAGGCTCGACGACCTGTACCCCCATCACCGCGTGCCGCTCGAGCTCGAGGAGCTCGATCTCGACCGCCAGGCTGACGTCGACGCCGCGGTCGTCGCCTACCCCCACGGCGCCGCCGCGCCACTCGTCGCCGAGCTGCGCGCGCGGGGGGTCCGCGTGGTCGACCTCAGCGCCGACTTCCGGCTGCACGACCCCGAGGTGTACGGACAGTGGTACCGCGAGCACGAGGCGCCGGCGCTGCTCGACGAGGCGGTGTACGGATTGCCCGAGCTCTATCGCGAGGAGATCCGCGGCGCCTCGCTGGTCGCGAACCCGGGGTGCTACCCGACCGCGTCGCTGCTCGCGCTCGCGCCGCTGGCGCGGGCGGGGGTGATCGAGGACCTCGTCATCGACGCCAAGTCCGGAGTGTCGGGGGCGGGCAGGGGCGCGACCGACAAGACGCACTTCGTCACCGTCGACGAGAACCTGAACGCGTACGGCGTCCCGCATCACCGCCACATCCCCGAGATCGAGCAGGAGCTCGCGGTATTGGATCCCGCCCACCCCGACGTCCGGATCACGTTCATCCCGCACCTCGTGCCGCTCGACCAGGGCGAGCTCGTCAGCTGCTACGTGACTCCGTCCGAGGCGATCGACGACGTCGGAAGTCTCGAAGCGTTGTACGCCGACGCTTATGCGGACGAGCCGTTCGTCGAGCTGGCCGCCGCGCCGCCCGGCGTGCGCGACGTCCGCGAGACGAACATCTGCCGCATCTCGGTGCACCGCGACGAGCGCACGGGGCGCGTGATCGTGTTCGGCGCGATCGACAACCTGTGGAAGGGCGCCGCCTCGCAGGCGGTGCAGAACCTGAACCTGATGCTCGGGCTGCCCGAGGACGAGGGGATCGGGGCGACCGCGTCGGCGGAACGCAGGGCCGTGCGGTGACCACCAAGCACTCGTTCTTCCGGTCGCGCTGGGTCGAGGTCCCCGGCAACGTCTCAGAGCCCGGTGGCGGGTTGCCGAAGGGGTTCAGGGCGGCGGGCGTGGCCTGCGGGATCAAGCCGAGCGGTGACTCGGACCTCGGCCTGCTCGTCTCGAGCGCGCCGGCGAGCACCAGCGCGGCGCGTTTCACGAGCTCGGGAACGCAGTCGGCGCCGGTGCTGCTGTGCCGCGAGCGCGTCGATCTGAGCGGGATCCGCGCGGTCGTGGTCAACTCGGGCAACGCGAACGCCGCCACCGGACGGCCAGGGTTCGAGAACGCGGCGAAGATGCAGGGCGCCGCGGCGCTTGCCAGCCGCTGCCCGGAGGGCGCGGTGGCGGTCGCCTCGACCGGCGTGATCGGCGTGCCGCTGCCGGTCGGGTCTGTGATGACGGGGATCGTGCGGGCCACGCACGCGCTCCGCCCCGACGGCGAGGTCGACTTCGCGCACGCGATCCGCACCACCGACGTCGCTCGACAAACACGCCTGCCTCGACGTCACCGTCGGCGGCGGAGCCGTCCGCCTGACCGCGCAGGCCAAGGGCGCCGGGATGATCTCGCCGAACTTCGCGACGCTGCTGTGCTTCGTCCAGACCGACGCGGCGATGTCGCCCGAGACGTGCGACCTGCTCCTCGGCGTGACCGTCAGACGGTCATTCGAACGGGTCAGCGTGGACGGCCAGCTGTCGACCAGCGACACCGTGATCCTCCAGGCCAGCGGCGAGTCCGGGGTTGCGATCGAGCCCGAGACCGAGGACGAGGTGCAGTTCGGCGAGGCGCTCGACGCGCTGCTCAGGCAACTCGCGCTGAACATCGTGCGCGACGGAGAGGGCGCGCGCCGGGTCGGCCGCGTCGTCGTGCACGGGGGCGACGGCGAGGCGGTGGACAAGGTCGCGCACGCCGTCGCGGACTCGCCACTGGTCAAGACCGCGCTGTACGGCGGCGACCCCAACTGGGGGCGGATCATCCAGGCCGTCGGGATGGCGATGCCGGGAACCGCGCCGCTCGCCGTCGGGATCGCGATCGAGGGCATCCAGGTGTGCACGCGCGGCCAGTACGTGCCGCACGACGAGGACGCCCTGAAGGCGGCAGTGCAGCGCGACGAGGTCGAGTACGAGATCGATCTCCCCGGGGAGGGCGCCGAGGTCGAGCGCTACTTCTCCGACCTCGGACACGAGTACGTGACGCTGAATGCCGAGTACACGACCTAGCCACAGCCCGTCGACCTTGGACGATCAGAGCCGGCGCGACGTCGGCACGCTGCTCGAGGCGCTGCCGTACATCCGCGAGTTCCACGGCAAGACCGTCGTGATCAAGTACGGCGGCGCGGCGATGATCGATGACGCGCTCAAGGAGGAGTTCGCGCGCGACGTGGTGCTGCTCAAGTACGTCGGGATGAACCCGGTGATCGTGCACGGCGGCGGCCCGGAGATCACGAACTACATGAAGCGCCTGGACATTCCGGTGAAGTTCGTCGACGGCCTGCGCGTGTCGGACCGCGAGACCGTCGAGATCGCGAAGATGGTGCTGGTGGGCAAGGTCAACAAGGACATCGTGTTGTTGATCAACCGCCACGGCCAGCCGGCGATCGGCCTGTGCGGGGACGACGGGCTGCTGTTCCGCGCCAAGCGCAGGACCGCGCCAAGCGGTCAGGACATCGGGTTCGTGGGCGCGATCGAACGCGTCGACACGGGCGTGCTGACCCACGTCGCGCAGGACTACATCCCGGTGGTCGCGAGCGTCGGCGCCGACCGCGACGGCAACTCCTACAACATCAACGCCGACGAGGCCGCCGGCGCCGTGGCCCGCGCGCTGAGCGCCTACAAGCTGATGTTCCTGACCGACGTGCCCGGCTGGCTGCGAGACCCCGGCGACCCTGGGAGCGTCGTATCCGAGGCTGGCGTGGATGCCGTGCAGGACGCGCTCGCCACCGTCGGCGGCGGGATGCGGCCGAAGCTCGCAGGCGTGCGTCGAGGCGATCCAGGGCGGCGTCTCGTTCGCCCACATCGTCGATGGCCGCGTGCCCCACTCGCTGCTGCTCGAGCTGTTCACAAACGCCGGCCAGGGCACGAAGATCAGGCCGGCGGTATGAGCCTCGCCGAGCTCCAGAGCCTCGAGCGCGACTACGCGATCCCGACGTACGTGCGCAACCCGGTGCAGTTCGTCCGGGGCTCGGGCGTCCGCCTGTGGGACTCCGAGGGCAACGAGTACCTGGACTTCCTCGCCGGCATCTCGGTGCTGAACGTCGGTCACTGCCATCCGCGGGTGGTGCAGGCCGTCCGCGAGCAGGCCGGGCGACTCTCGCACGTGAGCAACCTGTACTACACCGAGCCGGCGCTGAAGCTGTCGGCGGCGCTGTCGCAAAGCTCGCTCGGCGGCAAGGTGTTCCTGTGCAACTCGGGCGCCGAGGCCAACGAGGCGGCGATCAAGCTCGCGCGGCGGGCGCGGCCGGGCGGGAACGTGGTCGTGGTCGAAGGCGCGTTCCACGGTCGCACCTACGGCGCGCTGTCCGCCACCCCGCAGGAGACCAAGCAGGCTCCGTTCGCGCCGCTCGTGCCGGGGTTCGTGGTCGTGCCTCGCGAATCCCGGAGCGCTGTCGGCGGCGGTCGACGAGGGCACCGCGGCGGTGCTGCTCGAGCCGATCCAGGGCGAGACCGGGATCCACGTCCTGTCCGACGAGCTGCTGCTGGCGGCGCGCGAGGCGTGCGACCGGACCGGCGCGGCGCTCGTGTTCGACGAGATCCAGACCGGGATGGGACGGACCGGAACGCTCTGGGCCTACGAGCAGACCGACGTGGTGCCCGACGCGCTGACCAGCGCCAAGGCGCTCGGCGGAGGGCTGCCGATCGGCGCGCTGGTCACCGGCCGGCGGCTGGCGGACACGCTGCGCCCCGGCGATCACGGCTCGACGTTCGCCGGAGGTCCGGTGGTGGCGTCCGCGGCGCTCGTCGCGCTCGAGATCTGCTCAGACCCCGAGCTGCTCGCGAGGGTGCGGGCCGCCGGCGAGCGACTGGCCGCCGGGCTCGCGACGCTTCCGTACGTGACGGCGGTCCGCGGGCGGGGACTCATGCTGGCGATCGACGTGGATTCGGATCCCGGTCACCCGATCGACGCGGCCGAGCTTGCCGGGCGCGCGTTGCTCGAGCAACGCCTGGTCGTCAACGCCACGGGTCCCGCGACGATCCGTCTCGAGCCGCCGCTGATCGTCTCCGACGACGAGCTCGACGAGGCCGTAGCCCGGCTGGGGGCACTCGCGCGGTGACCGCCGCCTCAGAGCTGCTGCTGCCCGACGAGATGACGCTGCGCGGCGCCGGCGAGGTGCTCGCGGCCCGTCTGGAGGCGAAGGACGGCGTCGATCACGAGCGCAACCGCGTCTACTACGACACGTTCGACGGGTTGCTGCGCGAGGCCGGACTGACGCTCACGCACGTCGACGGCTCGCTGTCGCTGGCCGAGCAGGACTCCGGCCTGGTCCGGGCTTCGTTGCCTGTGCCGGCGCCGACCAAGCCGCTGTTCGCGCGCGAGCTGCCGCGGGGACCGCTGCGCGACACGCTGCTCCCGCTCACCGACGTGCGCGTGCTGCTGCCGTTGGTCCAGGTTCGCAGCCGCGAGCGCGTTCTGTCGGTGCTCGACGGCGAGCGCAAGACTGTCGTTCGGCTCGCGCTCGAGGAGACTGCGCTGCTGCGCTCGGACGCGCCGGACGCGGCGCTGCGGCCGCGTCTGCGGATCACCAGCATCCGCGGCTACGACAAGGATCTGCAACGCGTGCAGGAGGCACTCGTCGACGAGCTCGGCTTCAAGCCTGCCGACCAGCCGCTCGTCGACGAGGCGGTCAGGGCCGCCGGCGGCGTGCCGGGTGGGCTCCCGACCAAGGTGAGCGCGCCGCTCCGGTCCGATCAGCGCGCCGACAGCGCTGCCGCCGTCGTCCTGCGCGGGATGCTCGAGGTGATCGAGGCGAACCTCGACGGCGCGATCGCCGACCTCGACACTGAGTTCCTGCACGACCTGCGGGTATCGGTGCGACGCTCGCGCGCGGTGCAGCGCGAGCTCAAGCGGGTGTTCGGACCGGACGAGCTCGCGCACTACCGCGCGGAGTTCCGCTGGCTGCAGCAGGCCACCGGCGACGTCCGCGACCTCGACGTGCACGTGCTCGAGTTCGACGACATGCGCGCGCTTGTGCCGGAGGCGATGCGGGACGACCTCGATCCGCTCCTGCGCGTGCTGCGTGCGCGGCGGGTCAAGGCGCGCCGCGCGCTGGTCAGAGCGCTGCGGTCCAAGCGGATGGGGGCACTGCTTTCGGGATGGGCCTCGTTCCTCGACGGGCTCGAGGCGACCCCAGAGGACGAGCGTCCCGACGCCGCGAGGCCGATCGGCGAGGTCTCCGGCGAGCGGATCCGCAAGGTCTACCGCCGGATGCTGAAGATGGGCGGGGCGATCGAGCCCTCGAGCCCGGCGGAGTCCTACCACGAGCTGCGCAAGAAGGGCAAGGAGCTGCGATACCTGCTCGAGCTGTTCGGCGTCGCGCTCTATCCCGAGGAGGTGGTCAAGCCGATGATCAAGACGCTCAAGGCCCTGCAGGACGTGCTCGGCCGCCACCAGGACCGCGAGGTCCAGATCGCGCTGCTCCGCTCGCTGGGGCCCGAGGTCGGGGCCACGCCCGGCGGTGAGGCCTCGCTGATGGCGATCGGGGCGCTGGTGGCGCGGCTCGGCGAGGACGAGCGCGCCGCGCGCGGCGAGTTCGCCGGCCGGTTCGCCGAGTTTGCCTCCACTGACCAGCAGCGCCTCGTCAAGGAGACGTTCGCCTAGGCGTCAACGTTAAGGTTTTCTTTAGGCTCTAATCGCGGGACAGAGTGCGTCGCTACAGTGTCCGCCGGATGCTTTCTGAGTGCGACACCGGTCGGTGATTGCGATGTTCGCGCGTCACGTTGTGGGGAGCGTGAAAGGTAGAGAGGGTTCGGCGTCCGCCGCGTGGAGCTGAACCTGAGGTGGCGTGTGGCGCCTTTCCGAGCCGCCTGGCGGCGTCGTCGCGGTGCCTCATGGCGCTTGTCCTTGCTCGTTAGTGCGGCCTCCGCGCTTTGGATGTCCGCTGCCGGGGGATCTGCGTCGGCCGCGGTGGTCCCGTTCAATCCGGCGCAGCCGACGGTGTTCGTCGCTCAGGGCAGTCCGACGCTGCTGGATCAGGCGCAGCAGAGTGGCGGGGCGATCACGTTCACGCCGGTGGGTGGGACGATCTCCGGGCTGACGTACAACGCGATCGGCTACGACGCGTGTAACAACTTCATCTACGGGGTCCAGACGAGCACGGCCAACGGGGGGGTGCCGGGATCGATCATCCAGATCGCGGGCAACGGGTCGATCTCCTACACGGGCATCAACGTCGGTGCCGGGTTCAACGTCGGAGCGTTCGGTCCCGACGCGAGCTGCGACGACTTCTACGTCGGCAACAGCGGCGGAACCACGCTCACGAGGGTGAACCTGAACAACGGTACCTTCACCACGATCAATGTTGGCGTCGCAGGCCCGGACATGACGTACAGCAACGGGTTCTTTTGGTCGATGCCGGCGCCGAACCAGATCCAACGGATCAACGTCACGGCCGGGCAGTTGGGAGCCACGACGTTCACGAATGTCTCCACCCCGGCCGTTGGGACGTCGACGCCGACGGGCGCGTTCGGCGCGGCGTGGACCTACGGCAATGGGAACGTCGGGTTCTCGAATAACACCTCGGGCAACATCTACCAGATCGGGATCGCCAACGCCGCCTCCAATCCCCCGACGTTCACGACCGTGCTGAGCCAGGCCGGGCCGGCGAGCTCCAACAACGACGGGACCAACGCGCCGGGGTTGAGCACCGATCTCGCGCTGACGAAGTCGGCGAGCCCGTCGATGGTCGATCCGGGCGGCGCGATCACCTACACGCTGACGGTGACGAACAACGGTCCCGGGAAGTCGTCAGGCTACGCACTCTCCGACACGTTGCCGGCTGCTGTCACGAGCGCCGCGACGACGAGTTCGGGCTGCACCGTGAGCGGGCTGACCGTGACATGCGCCGGCGGGCCGCTGGCGGCCGGTTCGTCGGTGACGGACACGATCACCGTCAAGGCTCCGAACCCGTTTCCGTCACCGATCACGAATAGGGCAGTGGTAACCGCCAACGAGAGCGATCCCAATACGGCGAACAACACCGCATCGGCGACCGTCACTCCCAACGTCGTCACCGTGTCGCTGGTCAAATCGGCAATCGTGACGCCGCCCTCGGACCAAACAGCGGCCAACGTCGGCGACACGATCACGTATTCCTACAACGTCACCAACACCGGCAACGTCCCGTTGACCTCGGTCGCCGTGTCAGACGCCACCGCCGGCAGCGTCGGCTGTCCGGTGCCGGCCGCGCCCGGGCTGGCCCCCGGCGCGTCTGAAACCTGCACCGCGAACTCCCCGTACCTGATCAAGCAGACCGATGTCGACCTGGGGAGCGTCGTCGACACAGCGGCGGCGACCGGGACGGACTCGACCGGCTTCACGTCGGCGCTGTCGGCGCCGTCGGCGGCAACGGTGCCGACGGTCGCGGCGGCGCCGTCGCTCGTGCTGCAGAAGGTGGCGAACGCGTCGCTCGGGAACTCCGCGCCGGTCCAGGCGGGCGAAACGATCCAGTACTCGTACGTGATCACGAACACCGGGAATGTCGACCTGGCGTCGCTGTCGGTGTCCGACCCGACGGGCGGGCCGGTGACGTGCCCGACGCCGGCCCCGCCGGGCCTGGTGCCGGGGGACACGTTGACGTGCACCGAGAACGCGCCGTACGTCGTCACCCAATCCGACGTCGACAACGGCGGGGTGACCGATACGGCTACGGCGACGGGGACCGACCTGCAGGGCGGCGCGGCGACATCTGCCCCAGCGTCGGTCGACACCTCGTCCCTGCCCAGCCCCGCGGTATCGGTCGATAAGACCGCGACGGTGTCGCCGGCCGGCGACCAGGACGCGGCCAAGGCGGGGGACACGATCCAGTACACGTACGCGGTCACGAACATCGGCAACGTCGATCTCGCCTCAGTGGCGGTCTCCGATCTCCCGCGTACGGTCAGCTGCCCCACCCCGGCGGCGCCCGGCCTCGCGCCGGGAGCGGAGGAGACGTGCACGGCCACCGGCGTCTACACGGTCGTGCAGTCCGACGTCGACACCGGTGCGGTCACGGACACCGCGACCGCTACAGGGACCGATAACGCCGGCGATGTGAGCGCGCCGTCGAACCCGTCGACGGCGACGGTGCTCACGGTCACCGGGAATGCCTCGGTGTCGATCACCAAGTCCGCGACCGTGTCGCCGGCGGCGGACCAGAGCGCAGTCAAGGTCGGCGACACGATCCAGTATTCATACACGGTCACGAACACCGGCAACATCACGCTGACGTCGGTCGCCGTGAGCGACCCGACCGCCGGTAGCGTCAGCTGCCCGATTCCGGCCGCTCCAGGGTTGTTGCCCGGGGCGTCCGAGATATGCAATGCCGATCAGCCCTACATCGTCGCCCAGTCCGACGTGGACGCGGGCAGCGTGACCGATTCGGCGACGGCGACGGGCGTCGATACGCAGGGCGCGCAAAGCGAACCCTCAGCCGCGTCGACGCCGGTCATCGTTCCGGCGGTCGCCGCCGCGCCGGGGGTATCGCTGTCGAAGACCGCGACGGTCGACCCCGCCGCAGATCAGACCGGCGTGAAGGTCGGCGACCGGATCTCCTACGCGTATGCGGTCACGAACACCGGCAACGTGACCCTGACCTCAGTCGCCGTGTCCGACCCGTCGGCCGGCAACGTGACCTGCCCGACCCCCGCGGTGCCGGGCCTCGCTCCCGGCCAATCCGAGACCTGCACGGCCGACGACCCGCACCCGGTCACGCAGGTCGACATCGACAACGGCGGCGTCACCGACACCGCGACGGCCACGGGCACCGACACCCAAGGTGTCCAGAGCCCATCCTCTGCCCCGGCGACTGTCACCGTGCCCGCGATCGCCAGGGTCCCGGCCGTCGAGATCCAGAAGTTCGCGAGTGCCGCGAACGGCGACACGAGCCCGATCTCTCAGGGCGAGCAGATCCAGTACTCGTATCTGGTCACGAACACCGGCAACGTCGACCTGACTTCGCTCGCGGTCTCGGACAACAAGGTCAGCTCGGTGAACTGCCCGAACCCGGCCGCGCCCGGCCTCGCTCCCGGCGCGTTTGAGACGTGCACCGGCACGTACGCCGCCACGGCGCAGGACGCGCTCAACAACGACGTCACCAATACCGCGACCGGGACGGGAGCCGACGCGGCGGGCGCGACCAGCCCCGTCTCGGCACCGGTCACGTTGTCGATCCCCGAAGGCTCGCCGGCGCCGGCGGTCGCGATCCACAAGTCAGCGTCGGTCACGCCCGCGTCCGATCAGGATGGGGTCGTGGTCGGCGACCACATCTCCTACTCCTACATCGTCACGAACACCGGCAACGTCAACCTGTCGACCGTTGCCGTGAACGATCCCACCGCCGGCAGCGTGACCTGCCCGGCTCCGACGGGAGCCGGACTGACCCCGGGCGCTTCGCTGACCTGTACGGAGGACATCGCCTATCAGGTCACGCAATCCGACGTCGATGCCGGCAGCGTGACCGACGTCGCGAGGGCAACCGGGATAGCCATGATCGCCGGCAGCCCGGTCACGAGCCCGGCGTCGCCGGCCGCGAGCGTGACGATCCCCGCGGCGGTGAATCCGGCAGTCTCGATCGTCAAGTCGGCTGTCGTCACCCCCGCGGCCGATCAGACCGGGGTCAAACCCGGGGACACGATCCAATACTCCTACCTGGTGACGAACGTCGGCAACGCGACGCTGAGCTCGATCTCGGCCAACGACCCGACCGCCGGACCCGTGAGGTGCCCAACCCCGGCGTCGCCGGGACTCCCCCCCGGATCTGCCGAGACCTGCACCGCCGCCAATCCCTACACCGTCACCCAGGCCGACGTCGATGCCGGCGTTGTCACTGACACCGCGACGGCGAGCGGCACCGACCTCCTCGGGACCCCCAGCCCGGCGGCGTCGGGCAGCCTGACCGTTCCCGCCGAGGCCGCGGTGCCGGCGCTCTCGCTGGCCAAGCACGGCACGAACACCGACCCCGCCGACCAGAACGACGTCAAGGTGGGCGACACGATCGACTACAGCTACGTTGTCACGAACACGGGCGACGTCACCCTGACCACGATCGCCGTCATCGACCCGACGCTCGGGACCGTGACCTGCCCGAGTCTGGCGCCGCCGGGACTGGCTCCGGGAGCGTCGGTGACCTGCACCGCGAACGACCCCTACACCGTCACTCAAGCGGACGTCGACAACGGGGGCGCGACCGACGCGGCGACGGCAACCGGGGCAGACGCCAACGGCAGCCTGACGGCGACGTCCACGGCCCGCGCACTCGGTCTGGCCGCAACTGCCCCGCGAGTGTCGCTCGTCAAGACCGCCACTGTCGTTCCCGCCGCCGACCAGAACGACGCTCGCGTCGGCGACGTGATCGCGTACAGCTTCCTGGTGACCAACACCGGGAACGCCGACCTCACCTCAGTTTCGGTCTCAGACCCGTCGCTCGGGGCCGTGTCGTGCCCGATCCCCGCACCGCCCGGGCTCGCGCCCGGCACGTCCGAGACTTGCACGGGCGAGGTCCAGCACACCGTTACCCCCGCCGATCTGGTCGCAGGGAAGGTGGCGAACACCGCCACCGCCACCGGCACCGACGGTGCCGGCGACACGTCACCGCGCTCGGCCGCGGCGGCCGTCACGGTCCCGGTCGGGCAGGCCGTCCAGCCTGGTGCTCCAACTCCTATCCCGCCTGGGCAGCCGGCAACGACGCTCGTCGTGCACAAGCACGTCAGCAGGGCGACCGCCTACCCGGGCCAGAAGCTGACCTACACGCTCACCGTCACGAACGACGGGCCAGCCGCCGCCACCAACGTCAACGTCACCGATACCCCAACGATCGCGCTCAAGGTCATCTCGATCCACAGCTCCAGTGGCAGCTGCCAGCGAGGGCGGCCGATCACCTGCACGCTCGGAACGCTCGCGGTCGGCGAGACGATCAAGATCGTCGTCGTCGGCGAGGTCGAGCACACCGGCAACGAGCGAAACACCGCACAGGCCACCAGCGCCACACAGCTGCTCGACCCCGGCAGCGCCGTCTCGACTGCCACGACGAAGGTCGCTGCGATCCTGCGGGTGCGCAAGACGACGTCGGTACTGCGCGCCGCCACCGGCCAGAATGTGACCTACACGATCACAGTGACGAACCCCACGCTCGTCATCGTTCACAAAGTCGCGGTGTGTGACGCGCTCCCCCGCGGGCTCCTGTTCGTCCGCTCCAGCCCCAGCGCCAACCTGCGCACCGGACAACCGTGCTGGACGATCCCCAGCCTCCGGGCGGGGCGGTCACAGCGCTTCAGCGTGACCGCGAACGTCGCACCCGGCTCAAACGGGAGGCTCGTCAACCGCGCCACCGCCGCAGCCGGCGGCGTCAAGACCGAACACGCGACTGCTCCGATCAGCGTCACGAAACTGCCCCAGCTCCCATGCGCAATCGGATCCCGGGCTTCACACTTGGCGACCCGGCGGCAAACCCGGCCCCCACCGATCGCCACAGCAGCCTGCTGACGCCCGTTCGGCCGGGCAGACAGGGCGCTCGCGAGGTTCCAGAGCCCGTCGCGCCACGCCCGGAACGGTCGCGCGAATAACCTTTGCGACCCATGTCCACCTCTGGACCGCTTCCGACCACCACCTACGAGGCCGACCCGTCGCAGGTCCATCGCGTGCTGCTGCTGTACAGCGGCGGGCTCGACACGAGCGTGATGCTCAAATGGATCCAGGAGCAGTACCAGGCCGAGGTGGTCGCGCTGACCGTGAACCTCGGTCAGCCGGGCGAGGACTACGAAGTGATTCGGGGCAAGGCTTTGAACCTCGGCGCGCTCGACTGCCACGTCATCGACGCGCGCGAGGAGTTCGCGCACGAGTACATCGTCCCGGCGATCAAGGCCAACGGAACCTACGGGCTCGGCTACCCGCTGTTCACCGCGCTCGGCCGCCCGCTCATAGCCAAGCTCGCGGTGCAGTACGCGCGCGAGTCGGGCTGCGACACGATCGCGCACGGCTGCACCGGCAAGGGCAACGACCAGGTGCGGATCGACGCCACCGTGGCGACGCTCGGACCCGAGCTCAAGGTGATCGCGCCGGTCAGGGGCTGGCGGATGGGCAGGGAAGAGGAGGTGGCGTACGCGCGCGAGCACGGCATCCCTGTTAAGGGCGGCACCGAGATCGCCCCGTATTCGATCGACGACAACCTGTGGGGGCGCTCGAGCGAGGGCCGGTGGATCGAGCACCTCGACCACGCGCCCGAGGACGATGTGTTCCAGCTCGTCACCCGGCCCGAGGAGGCACCCGACGAGGCCGAGCTCGTAACCGTCGAGTTCGAGCGGGGGGTGCCAGTGGCGCTGAACGGCGAGCGACTGGGCCTGGTCGATCTGCTCGAGCGCGCGGGGGAGATCGGCGCCCGCAACGGGGTTGGGATCGTCGACCACATCGAGGACCGGATCGTGGGACTCAAGGTCCGCGACATCTACGAGGTGCCCGCCGCGACGATCCTGCTGCTCGCCCACCAGGAGCTCGAGAAGCTTGTCGGCACGATCCACCAGAACCAGCTCAAGCCCCTGCTCGACCAGCGCTGGGCATACCTCGTGTACGCGGGCCTGTGGTGGGATCCGCTCCGCAGCGACCTCGACGCGTACATGGACGCGGCCAACTCGCAGGTCACCGGCACGATCGGGATCAAGCTGTACAAGGGCTCGGCCCGGGCGGTCACACGCTCCTCGCCCCACGCGGTCTACGACGAGCAGCTGGCGTCGTTCGCCCAGTCCGGGGGTCTGTTCGCCCAGGCCGCCTCGCCCGGGTTCATCGAGCTGTGGTCGCTGCAGTCGCGGATGGCGTGGCGCCTGCGTCACGGACAGGATGATTGAGCCGCGAAACCCGGGGGTAGCTTCACCTCAATGGGTTACAAGGTTCTTGGATACGCGGTCTGGCAGGGCGCCAAGTGGTACATCCGGCGCCGCGCCCCGGGCAGCCATCCGAAGCTCAATGCGAAGCTGGCGCTGGTCGGGGTCGCCGGCGCGGCGCTCGCCGGCGGCATCGTCGTGGCCCAGCGGCGCTTTGCCAATCACTAACTGAGCTCCGTCCGGCCGGGTTCGTCCGGTCCCGGCCGTACCGTCCCGGCCGATGAGCGATCTGCCGTCCGCGCTTGGGATCGAAGCGGTGGAGTTGGTAGCCGAAGGCGGGCGCACCGTCACCGTACGCGTGACTGGCCGCTGGCGGCGCCGGCGCCCCGAGCTGCGCGGCCAGGCGATGCTCGTGGTCGAGACCGGGACGGTCCGCCAGCGATTCGTTGCCATGCCCGAGCCGCCGTCGCTGACCGGCGCGGCGCCGGGCACGTGGCGGATGAGCTTCACTGTGCCGGCGGAGCTCGCGCAGCAGCTGCCGGGCAAGACGTTTCTGCAGCTCGGCGCGGTGATGGTGCCGCTCGCGGTCGGCGAGGTGCCGGCGCCGGCCGGGGACGTGGCGGTGCCCGTGGGGGAGACGGTCGGGCACGACGTCGATCGGGGCGCCGACGAGGGCGGGGAGGCGGAGGCGCCCGGCCTCGGCCTGCTCGAGGCCCGTCAGCTCCGCAGCTCCGAGCTCGCCGCCGAGAGCGCGCGCCGGCGCGCGGCCGACGCCGAGGCGGCGGCGGCCGACCTGCGCTCCCGGGTTGAGCGGATCGAGGCCGAGCTGGACTCGGCACGTGCCGAGTCCGACCGGCTGCGGGACGTGATCGCAGAGCGCGAGCGCCGACTGCGAAGCTCCGAGCAACACGCCTACGCCGAGCGGGCGCTTCGCGGCGAGGTCGAGCAGGCGCTGGCCGCGAAGACGCGGGCCACCGGTCACGACCTCCGGGTCCTGCACGACCACGTGGCCGACCTCGAGCGGGAGCTCACGCGGATGCGGCGAACGGTCGATGAGGCCGAGCACCTGGCCGCCGCCGCCGATGCCGTCCGCGCCGACGCCGAGCGCCGCCTGGCCGAGCGACCGCCGCTTGCCGTGCCCGAGCCGCCGCGCGCGGTGCCCGAGTCGCCGCCCGCGGTTTCCGAGCTGAGGCCCGCGGTGCCCGAGCCGCCGCCCGTGGTTTCCGAGCTGAGGCCCGAGCCCGCGCCGCCTCCGAGCGTCGACGGGGCCCGAGCGCGGCTGATCGCCACCGAGCACGAGCGGGCCAGGGCAGTGCCGGCACACTCACCGCCGCCCGCTCCGATGCCGGCGACCGTGTCAGTCCACGCTGCCGACCGGGCCGCGCTCGACCTCGAGCGGGCGATGGTCGAGGGTCATACTGGCCGCGCCGACGCCGAGCTGCGCGCGGTGGCGCTCGAGCGCGAGCTCTTCGACGCCCGTCGCGAGGTCGCCGATGCTCGCAGTGAGGTTGCCGGCGTGCGCGCCGAGCTCGCCGGCGTCCGCCGCGAGCTCGAACGCCAGCGGCTCCTGTGCGAGCGCGCCTACGATGCGATCGCCCGGGTTCGCGGCGAGCTCGCCGAGATCGGTGCCGGTTCCCCCGCAGAGCCGGCCGCCCGAGCGCCCACGCCGTCCGAGCCCGTCCAGGCCGAGAAGCTGAGCGCGGCGCTCGCTCGCCTGCGCGAGCGGACGCCGCCGGCGCCGGCCGAGGAGCCTGCGGCTATTCCGGCAGCGCCCCAGAGCGATGCGGCGCGTCCTGAGAGACCGGCCAAACCGTGGCTGCGCAAGGCGTTCCTGACGCTTGCCGACCGAGACCCGTCCTCCGCCGGGCGGCTCCTGCTCGCGCTGCTCCCCGCTCAGCGCGCCGCAGACTCGCGTCCCGTCGCCTACGACCTCGTTCTCGGCGATCTGGCGACGGCGCGAGTAACCGTGTCCAGCGCCACCGCGCAGGTCGATCTCGGCGACACGCCGCGGTCGCTGTCTGAAGTCGACTTCCAGCTCGTCGGGGACCTCGCGAGTATCGCCCGGCTGCTGGTGGCGGGGCCGGTGAGGCGTCGGCTCGGGCGGCTGGCGTTGCGACACCCGGTCGGGCGGATTCGGGGTGACCGCAGCCGGTTCCCCGCGCTCGAGCACCTGATCGACGCCCCGCTGACCCTCGGCCAGCTGCGCGCCGCCGGCGTGCGGCTCGATCCGGTGCTGGCGCTGACCCTCGCCGCGCGCATGATCGAGCCCGAGTGGACGGCCGGTGAGCGGTTCACGATCGCCCACCGAGAGCCGTCGGTGCCGTCGCCCGACGCCTACCTGCACGTTCGGGACGGTAAGCCGGCACTGCCCTCAGCCGAGCCTCCCTACGGCCCGCTCGCGAGCGTCCTCGTGTGCGCCGGAGACGAGGTCCTCGGTGCGCTGGCAGGGGCGAAGCCGGCACAGGTTGAGGGCGAGGAGCGCCCGCTCGCGCTGGTCCGGCAGTGGCTCGATCGCGCACAATCCGGCTAAAAATCAGGGCCAAGCGGCATCTGTCTGAGCGGCCGCATATGCTCGGACAACAGACTCCGTCTGTCCTGAATCGCGAGTCCCGAGCCCTCGATTGACCTCATCTCCCTGCGCCCATCTGCACGTCCACAGCGAGTATTCGCTGCTCGACGGAGCGTGCAAGATCGAGGCCCTGGTGCAGCGCGCAGCGTCGTTCGATCAGCCGGCCGTTGGCCTCACCGATCACGGCGTGATGAACGGTGCCGTCGAGCTGTTCACGGCCGCACGCAAGCACGGCATCAAGCCGATCCTGGGCTGCGAGGCGTACGTCGTCGACGACCACGAGCGCCGCGCGCCCGGGCGGCTCGACCGGTTCCACCTGACGCTGCTCGCGGCCACCCCGACCGGGTATCGCAACCTGGTCAAGCTGTGCTCGGCCGGTTTCCTCGACGGCTACCAGCGTGGCAAGCCGTCGGTCGATCTCGGGCAGCTCGCCGCCCACGCCGAGGGCCTGATCGTGCTCACCGGGTGCCTGCAGTCGCGCTTCTGCCAACACCTGCTCGACGGCCGGATCACGCAGGCGCGGGCCCATGCCGACGAGCTGCTCCAGGCGTTCGGCTCGGACAACGTGTACTTCGAGGTGCAGAAGAACGGCCTGGCCGCGCAGGACCAGGCCAACGAGGGGATCGTCAAGATCGCTCGCGAGCTCGGGCGGCCGCTGGTCGGTACGGGCGACGTCCACTACTTGAAGCGCGAGGACTACTCGAACCACGCGGCGCTGCTGTGCGTGCAGACGAAGTCGACGCTCGATCAGCCGAAGATCAGCTTCGACACCAACGAGTTCTATCTGCGCTCGAACGACGAGATGTCGCAGTCGTTCGCGGAGTGGCCCGAGGCGATCGCGACGACGCTCGAGATCGCCGAGCGCTGCGACGTCGAGCTCGAGCTCGGTCGCCAGCTGATCCCTCGCTACCCGACCCCGAACGGCGAGAGCGAGGCGGAGTATCTGCGGGCGCAGGTGCTGGAGGGGCTGCGGGAGCGCTACGGCGACCCCGCCCCGGCCGAGGCGATCGAACGGGCCGATTACGAGCTCGGCGTGATCGAGCGGATGGGTTTCAGCGGCTACTTCCTGATCGTGTGGGACTTCGTCAAGTACGCCAAGGACTCGGGGATCGCGGTCGGTCCGGGCCGCGGGTCCGCCGCCGGCTCGCTGGTCGCGTACTCGCTGCAGATCACCGACGTCGATCCGCTCCGCTACGGGCTGCTGTTCGAGCGGTTCCTCAACCCCGAGCGCGTGTCGATGCCAGACATCGACATCGACTTCTCGGTGCGTGGTCGCGACCGGGTGATCCGGTACGTGACCGAGAAGTACGGCAAGGAGTCGGTGGCCCAGATCGTCACGTTCGGCAAGATGTTCCCCCGCGCGGCCACGCGCGACGCGGCGCGTGTGCTCGGCCACGACTATGGCGCCGGCGACCGTCTGGCCAAGCTGATCCCCGACCCGATCATGGGCCGCCCGCCGAGCTTCGAGGACTGCTTGAAACCCGGCCAGCCGCTGCGCGCCGAGGTCGACCGCGACCCGACCGCCAGGCAGATCGTCGACGTCGCCCAGGGGCTCGAGGGGATCGTCCGCAACTCGTCGATCCACGCGGCAGCCGTGGTGATCGCGGACCGCCCGCTGACCGACATCGTTCCGCTCCAGATCGCCGACGCCGGCAGCGACGAGAACGGCGAGCGCGTGTTCCGCACCGTCACCCAGTTCTCGATGAAGCCGGTCGAGCAGCTCGGGTTGCTCAAGATGGACTTCCTCGGCCTGCGCAACCTCGACGTGATCGAGGACGCGCTGGACATCATCGAGCGCTCGACGGGCGAGCGGCCGGACATGGCCACGCTCCCGCTCGACGACGCGCCGACGTACGAGATGATGGCCCGCGGCGACTCGGTCGGGGTGTTCCAGTTCGAGTCCGACGGCATGCGGGAGACGCTCAAGAAGGTCAAGCCGTCCGAGCTCGAGCACCTGATCGCGCTCAACGCGCTGTACCGGCCGGGGCCGATGGAGAACATCCCCACCTACACCCGGGGCAAGCACCACCCCGAAATGGTGTCCTATCCCGACGAGCGCCTGCGCCCGATCCTCGAGTCGACCAACGGGGTGATCGTCTACCAGGAGCAGGCGATGCAGATCGCCACGGAGATCGCGGGGTTCAGTGGCGCGAAGGCGGACGACCTGCGCAAGGCGATCGGCAAGAAGAACCGCGACGCGATGGCGAAGCTGAAGCCGGAGTTCTTCGCCGGCTGCCGCGCGTCGGGGACCAGCGAGCAGGTGATCGAGCAACTGTGGACGACCAACGAGCGCTCCGCGGACTACTCGTTCAACAAGTCGCATTCGGCCTGCTATGCCCTGATCGCGTACCGCACCGCGTGGCTCAAGGCCAATTACCCCGCCGAGTTCATGGCTGCGCTGATCTCCTCGGTCATGGACACCAAGGACAAGGTCCCGTTCTTCGTCTCCCAGGCCGAGCAGATGGGGATCTCGATCCTCCCGCCGGACGTCAACCTCTCAGACCACGAGTTCGTCGTCGTCGACGCGAACATCCGCTTCGGGCTCGACGCGGTCAAGGGCGTCGGCTACCAGGCGGTCGAGGCGATCAAGCGCGCCCGTGGCGATTACGACCGGGATAGAGATCCCACCCACCCCGATCCCACCCACCCCGATCCCACCCACTCCGATGCCGACCGCCCTCCCACCCAGCCAGCCAGCCACCCAGCTCCCGCCAGACCGTTTCTCAACCTGTTCGACTTCTGCTCGCGGGTCGACAGCCGGGCGGTCAACAAGAAGGCGATCGAGGCGCTGATCAAGTGCGGTGCGTTCGGCTCGACCGGCGCCACCCGCAAGGGGATGCTGATGGTGCTCGAGCAGGCCCAGGGCGCGGGGCAGAAGGCGCAGCAGGACGCCCAGATCGGGCAGGGCTCGATCTTCGACCTCGATTTTGACGACCCGGCCGCCGGCGGCGGCTCCGGAGGCGATGGCGGCGTGTTCGTGACTCCCAGCCACGCCCCGATCCCCGCGATCGAGTTCGAGCGCGCCGAGCTGCTCGCGGCCGAGAAGGAGTCGATCGGGCTATTCATCTCCGCCCATCCGCTCAAGGAGGTCAGCGCCGCGCTCAACGTCCGCGCCGAGTGCCCGCTGTCGGCCCTCGCCGGCAAGCGCGACGGCGACTGGGTGCTGGTCGGCGGCATGATCACCGAGACCAAGAAGATTCGGACCAAGAAGGGCGATCCGATGATGTTCGCGACGCTCGACGACCTCGAGGCCTCCGTCGAGCTGCTCGTGTTCGGAAACGCGCTGTCGGCCGCCGGCGAGGCGCTCGTCGCCGACTCGATCGTGCTCGTCCGCGGCCGCGTCGACCACAAGGATCGCGAGAAGACGTGCATCGTCGTCCAGCAGATCGAGCCCTTTCGTCCCACCGACGAGGAAGTGAACGAAGCCCGGGAGGCCGAGGCCAGGCAGCCCGCCATGCCGAACGCTCTGCGGCTCCGGCTCGACGCCACCGCACTGGCAGCGTCCATGCTTCCGGAGCTCAAGGACGTGCTCGCGGGCTTTCCGGGCGAGTGCGAGGTGGTTGTCGAGCTGAGCACCTCGGTCGGCGACCGGCGGCTGAAGCTCGGCCCGGAGTTCCGCGTTGCCCACAGCGCCAGCCTGCACGCCGAGCTCGATGCCCTGCTTGGACACGCGATCCTCTCCGACGGCGACGTCAGCGCGGACAACGTGAGCGTGGAGAGCGAGCGCCGGCGCGCCGGCGCCGCGGCCGTCTCCTGATCGCAAGTCTCGACCCGCCACTTGTGTTCACCAGGCGGCGTCAGGCAAGCTTCCCGGCGTGCTCGGTCTGCCCGGTGGCATCACGACCTGCCTGTTCGACCTCGACGGCGTCCTGACCCAGACGGCAAAGGTCCACGCGAAGGCGTGGAAGCAGATGTTCGACGAGTTCCTGCGCGCCTGGTATGAGCGGGCCGGCGAGCCGTTTCGCGAGTTCGTGCTCCCCGACGACTACGAGGAGTATGTCGACGGCAAGCCGCGGCGCGACGGGGTGAGCTCGTTCCTTCAGTCCCGCGGGATCGACCTCCCGCTCGGCTCGGCGGAGGACTCGCCCGACACCGACACGATCTACGGGCTTGGGCTGCGCAAGAACGATCTCGTGCTGAGGCTGATCCGCGAGGAGGGCGTCGAGCCCTACGAGGGCTCGGTCCGGTTCGTCGAGGCGGCCCGGGACAAGGGGCTTCGTCGCGCCGTGGTGTCGTCGAGCGAGAACTGCAAGGACGTGCTCGAGGCCGCCGGTATCGAGGATCTGTTCGAGGTGCGAATCGACGGCATCGTGGCAGAGCGCGATCACCTCGCCGGCAAGCCGGCGCCGGACACGTTTCTGGCGGCGGCCAGGGAGCTCGGTGCCGAACCCGCCCAGGCGGCGGTGTTCGAGGACGCGGAGGCCGGCGTCGCTGCCGCCCGCGCGGGGCGCTTCGGCTGGGTCGTCGGGGTCGACCGCACGGACCACGCCCGGGCGCTGCACGCGCACGGGGCGGACGTCGTCGTGGAGGACCTCGCCGAGCTGCTGGAGCGCCCGTGATCGGCCCCGATGTGTTCTCGGTCGAGCCGTGGACCATCTGCGAGCGTGAGCTCCATCTCGAGCTGCTGGCGGAGACCGAGTCGATCTTCGCCCTCTCCAACGGCCACATCGGCCTGCGCGGGAACCTCGACGAGGGCGAGCCCGCCGGGTCGCCCGGGACGTTCCTGAACAGCTTCTACGAGGTCCGCCCGCTGCCGTATGCCGAGTCCGCCTATGGCAACCCAGAGGCGGGGCAGACGATGATCAACGTCACCAACGGCAAGGTGTTCCGGCTGCTGATCGACGACGAGCCGTTCGACGTCAGGTACGGGAAGCTTGTCCATCACAGGCGGACGCTCGACCTCCGCGACGGGGTCCTCAGGCGGGAGGCCGAGTGGATCTCGCCTGCCGGACAGGCCGTCCGGGTGCGCTCGACCCGGATGGTGTCCTTCGTCCAGCGGTCGATCGCCGCGATCCTGTTCGAAGTCGAGCCCGTGAGCGCGCCGGCGCGGATCGGCCTCCAGTCCGAACTGGTCGCGAACGAGCCGGTCGCGGCCGAGTCGAACGACCCCCGCGGGGCGGCGGCCTTGTCGGCCCCGCTGATCGCCGAGGACCACGCGCACAACGCGCTCCGCGTCAGCCTCGTCCACCGCACGCGCCTGAGCGGCCTGCGGGTGGCCGCCGGGATGGATCACATCATCGAGGGGCCCGAGGGCACCGTGACCGCGGCCGAGAGCCAGCCCGACCTCGGCCGGCTGACCGTGAGCACCGAGCTCAAGCCGGGCGAGAAGCTGCGGATCGTCAAGCTGCTCAGCTACGGGTGGTCCAGTCAGCGATCGCTGCCTTCGCTGCGCGACCAGGTCCACCTCGCGCTTGCCGCGGCTCGCCGAACGGGCTGGGAGGGCCTGCTGAAGGGGCAGCGCGAGTACCTCGCGGGCATCTGGGACCGCGCGGACATCCAGCTCGACGGCGACGCCGCGCTCCAGCAGGCGGTGCGGTTCGCGCTGTTTCACGTCGTCCAGGCGGCCGCCCGAGCGGAATTACGCGCGATCCCGGCGAAGGGGCTGACCGGTAGCGGCTACGACGGTCACACATTCTGGGACATGGACGCCTACACGCTGCCGGTCCTCACGTACGTCGACCCGCGCGCGGCGCGCGATGCGATCCTCTGGCGCCACGCCACTCTCGACCTCGCCGGAGCCAGGGCCCGCGAGCTCGGGCTCAAGGGGGTGACGTTCCCGTGGCGGACGATCCGCGGTCAGGAGTGCTCGGGCTACTGGCCGGCGGGGACGGCCGCGTTCCACATCAACGCCGACATAGCCGACGCGGTCCGCCGGTACATCGCGGCGACCGGCGACGACGAGTTCGAGGCCGGACCCGGGATGGACCTTCTCGTCTCCACCGCCCGGCTGTGGCGTTCGCTCGGCCACCACGACGCCCAGGGTGGGTTCCGGATCGATCGCGTCACCGGTCCGGACGAGTACACAGCGCTCGTGGACAACAACGTCTACACGAACCTGATGGCCGCCCGGAACATGGCCGTGGCTGCCGACCTGGCCGTCCGGCATCCCCGCCGCGCCGCCGAGCTCGGGGTCGACGACGAGGAGCTCGCCAGCTGGCGCGACGCCGCGGCCGCGATCGTCGTCCCGTACGACCGCGACGCCCGGATCACCCAGCAGTGCAACGGCTTCACCCGTCTGCGCAAGTGGGACTTCGAGGACACGCCGGCCGATCAGTACCCGCTACTGCTGCACTTCCACAACTACATGCTCTACTCGAGCCAGGTGGTCAAGCAGGCCGACCTGGTGTTCGCGATCTACCTGTGCGGCGACCGCTGGACCGCGGAGCAGAAGGCGCGCGATTTCGCCTACTACGAGAGCGTCACCGTGCGGGACTCGTCGCTGTCGGCGGCGATCCAGGCGGCCGTGGCGGCGGAGGTAGGCCATCTGGAGCTCGCGTTCGACTACCTCACCGAGACCGCGTTCATCGACTTGCGGGACCTGGCCCTCAACACCCGCGACGGTGTTCACCTGGCCGCGCTGTCGGGCGTATGGCATGCGATCGTCGGCGGCTTCGGCGGCATGCGCGACTACGGCGAGACGCTGGCGTTCGCCCCGCGCCTGCCGTCACGGCTGACCCGCCTGCGCTTCGGGCTGCTGTACCGGGGCCGCAGTCTGCGCGTCGAGGTTCGCGCAGACCACGCGACATACGAGTTGCTCGACGGGGACCCGCTCGAGATCGTCCACCACGGGGAGCTGGTCACGGTCGAGCCCGGTGGGCCGCTGAAGTGCCCGGTGCCGCCGGCGCCCCAGCGCCCGGCCCCACACCAACCCCATGGACGGGACCCGGCGTTCGCGCACGGCGAGGGTCATCCGCTCCTGCAAGCCCCCCATGGTGGGGCATTACCTGGCTGAGAACGACACGGCGATGTACAGCTGCGAGCGAGGCTGCGGTGAGTGTTGCGTGGCGCTCGCGGCGACAACGGCGCGCCTGCGACCAGAGATCGAAACAATTGGCGCCGCACACCCCGGCGTGCAGATGAAGCGAGTTGCAATCGACTGCATAATCGGTCGGCGATGGCGATGAGGAATCTCAGCCCCGCCGGGCCGGTCACCCTCCGCGACGTGGCGCGCGTCGCCGGAGTCCATCCGGGCACGGTGTCGCGGGCACTCAACCCCGAGACGCGCGCGCTCGTCAACGAGCGGACCGCACAGCGCGTGCTCGCCGCGGCCGAGGAGCTCGGCTACCGGCCGAACCCGATCGCCCGGGGGCTGCGGACGAACCGCTCGCGCACGATCGGGGTGCTGGTGCCCGACCTGATGAACCCGCTGTTCGCCGCGGTCGTGCGCGGGATCGAGGACGGCTTGCTCGACGGGGGCTACACGCCGCTGATCGCCAACACCGACAACGACGCCGAGCGCGAGCGGGTCGCGTTCGAGGCGATGAGCGCGCGGCAGGTGGACGGATTCATCGCCGCCACCGCGCGCCGGGACCATTGGCTGCTGGCCGACGCGGTGGCCCTCGGCGTCAAGGTCGTGCTCGTCAACCGGCGAGTCGACAGCGACGCCCTTCCGGCCGTCACCGGCGACGACCACGAGGGCATCCGCCTGGCCGTCGAGCATCTGGCCGGGCTCGGCCATGAGCGGATCGCGCACCTCGCGGGCTCCCAGGCGCTCTATACGGGATGGTCGCGCCACCAGGGGTTCGTCGACGCAATGCGTGCGCGTGGGCTCGAGGTCGATCCCGGGCTTACCGTGTTCAGCGAGGCGTTCACCGAGCCGGAGGGCGCGCGCTGCTGCGGCGAGCTGCTCGACCGCCGGCGCGACTTCACCGCGATCGTGGCCGGTAACGACCTGCTGGCGCTCGGCTGCTACGACGCGCTCGACGAGCGCGGGCTGCGCTGCCCCGAGGACTTCTCGGTCGTCGGCTACAACGACATGCCGTTCGTCGACCGCTTCCAGCCGGCGCTGACCACGGTGCGCGTCCCACACTACGAGCTCGGCTCGACCGCCGCGCACCTGATGCTCGAGCAGCTGCAGGGGATCGACGCACCGGCGCGCCAGCTGCTGCTCGCGCCCGAGCTCGTGATCCGCGGCTCGACGGCCGCCCCGCCACCGCAAAGCAGATCGCAACATGCCTCCCCTTGACACCTCACAGCCACGACGATAACGTCGCACACGATTGCAGCAAACGTTTGCAGTCGGCGTTGATGGACCTGCACGAAGGCCGTAGTGCGTACGCGTTCGGCGTCCGCAGTTCGACGTAATCACCGCTGGGAGGAGAAGGTCCAGATGACGAGGTCGAGGCGAAGGGCTTTGATCGTTGCGGCCGTGGCCGCGGTTGCCGCATTCCTCGCCGGATGCGGAGGGTCCAGTAGCAGCTCGTCGAGCGCGGGCGGCTCGGGCTCGGCGACGAGCGGCGGGAGCAACAAGACGCCGGTCACGATCGGCGCGTCGCTGTCGCTGTCCGGGGACTTCGCGGCCGACGGCCAGGCGTTCGAGAAGGGCTACCAGCTGTGGGCGGCCGACATCAACAAGGCGGGGGGTCTGATGGGCCATCCCGTCAAGCTCGACATCGTGTCCGACGCGTCTAGCCCTGCCCAGGTCGTCACCAACTACCAGAAGCTGATCTCCTCCGACCACGACCAGCTCGTGTTCGGCCCGTTCTCGACGCTGCTGACCGTGCCGTCCTCGAAGGTCGTCAACCGCTACGGAGACGCGTTCGTGGAGGGCGCCGGCGGGGCGCCGGCGGCGTTCGGCAACGGCCTGAAGAACATCTTCGACGTCAGCTTGCCTGTGATCGACAACCTCGTCCCGTTCGCGCACTGGCTCGCGACGCTGCCCGCAGCGCAGCGGCCGAAGACGGCCGCTGTCGCCACCAGCAACGATCCGTTCACCCAGCCCCAGTTCCCGGCGGCGATCAAGATCCTCCAATCGGCGGGGATCAAGATCGTCTACAACAAGGTGTTTCCGGCCGAGGTCACGGACTACGCGCCGATCGCGACGAGCGTCGCGAGCACGAAGGCCGACGCGTTCCTGTTGGGCTCGGTCGACGTGCCGACGGTGTCGGCGTTCATCCACACGTTCATCCAACAGCACTACAACCCAAAGGCGTTCATCGCGACCGCCGGTCCAGATCAGGGAGCGTCCTTCCTGAAGGCGATCGGCGGGGCGGCGAATGCCGAGGGCGTGATGGTCCCCAACGGCTGGTATCCGGGCTACGCGAGCGCCCAGAGCCAGAAGATGGTTCAGGAGTACGTGGCCAAGTACGGCGGCAGCCCCTCGGATGTGAACGCCGATGTCGCCGAGGCCTACTCGGTGGGGCAGATCGTTGCACAGGCGGTCACCGCGACGCACAGCCTCAACAACGCGAAGATCATCGCCTATCTGCACAGTCCCGTCACCCTCTCGAGCGTCCAGGGACCGGTCAAGTTCGATTCGCTCGGGGAGAACGGCGCCGCGGCGGCGTTCGCATTCCAGTGGCAGAAGGGTAATCTCGTGCAGGTGTTGCCGGCCGCAGCCACAGGCTCCAAGCCGGCCGTGTACCCAAAGCCAAACTGGGGATCGTGAGCGCATCCTCACTCATCAAGGCGGTCATCGACGGAATCCTGACCGGAGGCGTCTATGCGCTGATGGCGGCGGGACTGACGCTCATCTTCGGGGTGATGGACATCATCAACATCGCCCAGGGCGCCCTCGTCGTGCTCGGCGCTTACATGAGCTACGTCCTCTCCGTTCACCTCGGCATCGATCTGTTCGTCGGCCTGATCATCACGATCCCGGCATTCTTCGTGCTCGGCGTGTTCATCGAGTGGGCGTTCATGCGCCGGCTGCGCGACCAGGAACGCACGGCAATGTCGATCCTGGTCACCTACGCGGTGGCGATCATCATCGAGGGTTTGCTGAGTGTCATCTTCGGCGTCGACTACCTCCAGCTCCAGGCGCCGTATGTGAACAGCACGTTCCACATACTCGGGTTCTATCTGCCCTACATCTACGTGTTCGGCTTCCTGCTCGCGCTCGCGCTGATGGGCGTCCTGTATTACATCCTGTACCGGACTCATTTCGGCCGCGGGGTCAGAGGGTCACTGCAGAACCGCACCGCGGCGGAGCTGATCGGGGTGAACGTCAACCGCGTGCGCGCGCTGTCGGTCGGGCTCGGGGTGTCGGTGACGGCAGCCGGGGGGATGGTGTTCGGCGCGACCAACTCGTTCAATCCGAGCAGTGGCTATGACCTGATCTCGCGCCTGCTCTCGATCGTGATTCTGGCCGGCCTGGGCAGCATCGGCGGGGCGCTGATCGCGGCGATCTTCATGGTCACGCTCGAGGACGTGGTCGCGGTCGTGTGGTCGCCGGTGTGGGCGACGCTCGTCTACTACGCATCGCTGATCATCGTGCTCTCGTTCATGCCGAACGGCCTGTTCGGCAAGGCGGCGGTCCGGGCGCAATGACGCCGCAGGTCCGGGTCGCGTGACGGCGCGGCTCCCGGCTCGCGCGCTGCTGGTCGCTGTCGCGCTGGCGATCCTCGGCGTATTCCCGCTCGTGTTCTCGAACCCGACGACGACGTCGATCGCGGAGTTCACGCTGATCTTCATGGTCTCGGCGTCCGCCTGGAACATGTTCTCGGGCTACTCCGGCTACATCGCGCTCGGTCACGCCGTGTATTTCGGCGTCGGCGCCTACGCGCTGACGCTGCTGGCCAACCACCTCGGCTTCGCGGCGGGGTGGGGCATCTTCGCGCTGGTGCCGGTAGCCGGTATCGTCGCCGGACTTATCGCGATCCCGACGGGGTTGATCGCGCTCCGCGCGCGCCGGCACACGTTCGTGGTGATCACGATCGCGTTCATGTTCGTCTTCCAGCTGGCGGCCTCGAACTTCGGCTTCACCGGCGGCTCGTCGGGGTTGCAGCCGCCGACCCCGCTGTGGTCGGCCGCCTCCTACAACGACCACTTCTACTACGTGACCGCGATCGTCCTGGTCCTGACCGTCGCGCTGTCTTGGCTTGTCCGCCGGTCCCGCTTCGGGCTCCAGCTGTTCTCTATTCGCGACGACGAGGAGCGCGCGCGCGGCCTCGGGGTGCGGGTGGGACGGGTCAAGCTGGTCGCGTTCGTCCTGTCGGCGATCCCGGTGGGAATGGTCGGCGGGATCTACGCGTACTTCCTCGGGCAGATATTCCCCCAGTTCGCGTTCGATCCGCTGTTCGACTTGTCGATCGCGCTGATGGCGTTCATCGGCGGGCTCGGGACCGTGTGGGGGCCGCTGCTGGGCGCGCTCGTGCTCGAGTCGCTCCAGCAGTACTTCACCGTGCAATCGGGGGCGAGCCAGGTGTACCTGATCATCTACGGAGGCCTGTTCCTGGCGGTCATCCTGCTGCTCCCACGCGGGGTCATCCCGAGCGTCGAGCATCTGCTCGGGCGGTGGCGGACCCGGGGCGCGGCACAGGACCGCGATCGCGACGAGGGCGAGGCCGGCCGGCCGGCCGACGTCGTCAAGGCGGCGGGAGCACGATGAGCGCAGTCATTGGAAATTTGTCGGCGGCGCCTGGCGGCGGCGCCTTACTCGAGGCGGCGGGGGTGTGCAAGTCGTTCGGCGGCCTGCAGGCGCTGTCCGAGTGCTCGCTGTCGGTCCCGAAGGGCTCGATCGCCGGCCTGATCGGACCCAACGGGTCGGGCAAGACCACGCTGTTCAACGTGATGACCGGCTACGAGCGGTGCAACGCCGGCGAGATCCACTTCGACGGCGAGCCGATCACGGGCGCCACCCCGGAGCGGGTGTTCGATCTCGGCGTCGGCCGCACGTTCCAGATCACGAGGCTGTTCTTCCGGCTGACCGTGCTCGAGAACATTCTCGTGGCCACGCAGCGGCACGAGAGCTGGCTGCGGAGCGTGGCACGACGGGCGGGCTCGGCCGCCGAGCGCCGGCGCGCGCTCGAGATGCTCGATTTCGTCGGGCTCGCGGCGCTGGCGGACAGTCCGGCCGGCAACCTCTCCTACGGGCAGCGAAAGCTGCTCGAGCTGGCGTCGCTGCTCGTCGCCGATCCCGCGGTGCTGCTGCTCGACGAGCCGACCGCGGGTGTCAACCCGGGCCTGATCGAGCAGCTGTCCGAGCGCATCCGCGAGCTGAACCGCGCCGGCAAGACGTTCCTGGTCGTCGAGCACAACATGGAGTTCGTGATGGGCCTGTGTCACGAGGTGACCGTGCTCCACCAGGGGCGCACGCTGGTGAGCGGATCCCCGGATCAGGTGCGCGCCGATCCGGCGGTGCTCGACGCCTACCTCGGCGGAGGCGACGACGATGACTTCTAGCGGGCCAAACGGATCCGGTCCGGGCGCCAACGTGATCCTCAGCCTCGAGGGCGTGACCGCCGGCTACGGCGGCGGCGACATCCTCAAGGACGTGTCGTTCACGGTCGCCGAGCGCGAGATCATGTGCATCGTCGGCCCGAACGGCGCCGGCAAGTCGACGCTGTTGGCCACGATCAGCGGCGTCCTGCGCCCACGCCGCGGCGCGATCGCGTTCCATGGTGAGTCGCTGGTCGGCCTGGCGCCGCGCGAGGTGCTGGCCAAGGGCGTGGTCCTGGTTCCGCAGGCGCACAGCCTGTTTGGGGAGATGACCGTGCGCGAGAACGTCGAGATGGGCGCGTACACGGTGCGCGACGCGGAGCTCGTCCGGCGCCGGCTCGCCGACGTCGAGGAGCTGTTCCCGCTAGTGCGCGACCGGGCGCGCGACAAGGCCGGGAGCCTGTCCGGCGGCCAGCAGCGCCTGGTCGAGCTGGCGCGCAGCCTGATGCTCGATCCGGCGCTGATCGTGCTCGACGAGCCGTCGATCGGGCTCGACCCGCCGACGCGCCGGACCGTGTTTCAGATGATCCGGCTGATGAACCAGCAGGGGCGGACGATCCTGCTCGTCGAGCAGAACGCGCGCGCCGGGCTCAAGCTGTCAACGCGCGGGCTCGTGCTCGAGAACGGGAAGGTCCGCCTCACCGGCACCGGCCGCGAGATCCTCGAGCATCCCGAGATCGGGGCGCTGTACCTGGGCGGCGCGGTGTCGAGCGCGCCGGCGAGCTGATGCCCGACGCGCGCGTCCAGGCCGCGATCGACCACTGGGCCCCCCGCTTCACGACGATGGGCGTCGACTACAACGACTTCGTCCGCGCGACGAGCGGGATCGACCGGTGGGAGCAGTGGCTGGGGGCGTGGACGGCGGTAGCCGACGAGCACCTCGGGCTGGCCGAGGAGGCCGAGGCCGCGGGGCGGCCGCAGACCGCCGGCGAGGCGTACCTGCGCGCCGCGCTTTGCCTGCACTTCGGGAAGTTCGTGTGGGTGCTCGACGGCGACCGCCACCGGATCGCGACCGAACGCGCTGTGGCGGCGCTCCGCCGCGCTCACGCGCACCTGGACCCGACTGCGGACCGGATCGAGGCGGCGCTCGGTCCGGGAGTCCTGGCCGCGAACCTGCGTCGGCCCCCCGCCAGCGCACACCCGCCGCTGGTCGTGATCATCCCCGGCCTCGACTCGACGAAAGAGGAGTTCTTCCACTGGGAGAACGTGTTCCTGACGCGCGGGATGGCGACGCTGTCGATGGACGGGCCCGGACAGGGGGAGAGCGGGTTCACGCTGCCGATCCGCCCCGACTACGAGGTCGCGGTGGCCGCGATGCTCGACGCCGTCGCCGGACGCGACGACCTCGACCTCGACCACGTCGGCGCTGTCGGCGTCAGCCTCGGCGGCTACTACGCGCCCCGGGCGGCCGCGTTCGAGCCGCGGATCCGGGCGGTCGCCGCCGTCAGTGGCCCGTACAACTTCGGGGAACTGTGGGAGAGGCTGCCGCCGCTCACCCGTGAGACGTTCGTGTTCAAATCGGGCGCGCGCGACGACGAGGACGGCCGCGCGCGGGCCCTAGAGCTCGGCCTCGAGGGCGTGATGCCGCGCGTCACGCAGCCGGCGCTGTTCGCGACCGGCAAGCTCGACCGGATCATCCCTTGGGAGCAGACCGAGCGGGCGGCGGGCGAGGCGCCCAACGGATCGTTCGTGCTCTACGAGCAGGGCGCGCACGTGTGCAGCAACATCCCTTACCGGTACCGTCCGCTCGTCGCCGATTGGATGTGGGATCAGCTGAGCGGGTCTCCCGCTTGAACCATCTCGGCGAGCCCGTCCGCCGGCGGCGGCGCTTGGGAAGAAACCCCGTCTATGCCGTAGTTTCTTCCCACGCCGGTCGCGGTCGCGTCAGCCCAAGGCGAGAGACGCCCCGGGGTCGGCCGCCGGGATCGCCTCCTGCGTGTCGTGGTTCAGCACGGTGTTGCGCTCCGAGGTGACCTCGCGCTCGAGCGGCAGCGAGCCGCCGACCGTGTAGTACGGCTTGCCGGCGATCAGGAGATCCTCGGCGGGAAAGCGCGTGATCACCTCGCAGCCGTCGGCGGTCACGACCAGCTGCTCCTCGATTCGCGCTGCCGACCAGCCGTCGCTCGCGGGCCAGAACGTCTCGAGCGCGAACACCATGCCCTCGCGGATCTCCTCGGGATGGTCGAGCGACACCAGCCGGCTGAAGATCGGCTTCTCCCAGATCGAGAGGCCGACGCCGTGACCGAACTGCAGCGCGAACGCCGCCTCCTCGTCGGCGAACCCGAACTCCTGCGCTCGCGGCCACACGCCGACGACCTCGCCGGTGCTGGCGCCGGGGCGGATCAGCTCGATCGCGGCGTCGAGGTAGTAGCGGCAGCGCTTGTAGGCGTCGACCAGCGCCCGCGATCCGCTCGCCACCGCGAACGTGCGGTAGTAGCACGTGCGGTAGCCCATGAAGCTGTGGAGGATGTCGAAGTAGGCCGGGTCGCCGGGCCGGAGCGCGCGGTCGGTGTACACGTGCGGATGGGGGTTGCAGCGCTCGCCCGAGATCGCGTTGACGCCCTCGACGAATTCCGAGCCCATGTCGTAGAGGACCTTGTTGACGAGCCCCACGCATTCGTTCTCGCGCATGCCCGGCCGCATCGCGCGGTACAGCTCCTCGTAGGCGGCGTCGACCATCGCGCATGCCTGGTTCAGCAGCGTGATCTCGTCCTGGGTCTTGATCACGCGCGCCTGTTGCATCAGCTGCTGACCGTCGACGACCTGGATGCCGGCGGCCTGGAGCGCGAACAGCACCGCGGGCTCGACCGCGTCGACCCCGACCGGCTCGCCGAGCAGGCCGCGCTGCTCGAGCTCGACGCGGATCTTCTCCGCGACGTTCTCGGCCCGCCCGGACTCTGGCGACATCGCCCCGCGCAGGGTCGAGATGCCGGCGCGCGAGCGGCCGTCGGCGAGCCACGGGTTGTAGAGCTGGTGGTGGCGCGCGGCGGAGCCGAAGTCCCACATGATCGGCTCGTCGTGCTGGGGGAGCAGGCAGAATCGGTTCAGCTTGTCCTGGGCCCACGTGCCGATGTGCGTCGCGGTGATGTAGCGGATGTTGACCATGTCGAAGCACAGCAGCGCCCCGAGCGAGGACTCCGCGAGGAGGCCGCCGATCCGCGCCAGCCGTTCGGTGCGCAGACGATCGAAGCGCACGCGCTCCTCCCAGTCGACGGCCATCGTCCCGTAGGTGTGCAGTCCCATCCGAACTCCTCTCGCCATCTTACAATCGTTTGCAATCGTGCCGCCAGCCGAACTTTGGCGCTCCGCTTCGGTATGGGCTAGGCAAATCGCCAAAGTTGGGGTCCGCGACTGGAGCGCAAGCACCCACGTCTTGACGCCCTCAGCGGGAGTGCGTTACTCTGCAATCGTTTGCATCACGGAGCAAGGGAGCCCTAGGAGCTGACTCTATGCAGGATGGAAAGCTGAACGACAAGAGGATCGGCTGGGTGGGCGCCGGTCGGATGGGCCTTGCGCTCGCGACCCGCCTGCTCGAGGCCGGCTGCGATGTCGCGGTCTACAACCGCACCCGGTCCAAGGCCGAACCGCTCGCCGAGCTCGGCGCGACGATCGTCGACGCGCCGGCCGAGCTGGGGGACCGCGACATCGTGTTCACGATCGTCGCCGGGACGACGGACTTCAAGCAGGTCGTAGCCGGACCCGAGGGCCTGCTGTCGGGGTCGGGACCTGCGCCGGCGGTCGTCGTCGACTCGACCACGGTGTCGGCGGAGGCGTCCGCGGCGGTCCGCGCCGAGGCCGAGAAGCGCGGCACCGCGCTGCTGGCCGCGCCGGTCAGCGGCAACCCCAAGGTGGTCAGGGCCGGCCGGCTGACGATGGTCACCTCCGGACCGGAGGAGGCGCATCGTACGGCGCTGCCCTACCTCGAGATCATGGCCGGCGGTGGCGTCACGTACTGCGGCGACGGAGACCGGGCGCGGCTCGTCAAGGTGTGCCACAACCTGATGCTCGGGATCGTCGCCCAGACGCTCGCCGAGATCCTCGTGCTGGCCGAGAAGGGCGGCGTGTCGCGGGCCGACCTGATGGAGTTCATGAACAACAGCGTGCTGGGATCGACCTTCACCCGCTACAAGACGCCGGCGTACGTCAACCTCGACTTCACGCCGACGTTCACGCCGGCACTTCTGCTCAAGGACTTCGACCTCGGGTACGAGGCGGCCCGCGAGTTAGGCGTGCCAATGCCGGTGGCCACGGCCGCGCAGCAGGTCGTCCAGGCCCTGATCGGCAACGGCTACACCGACGTCGACTTCGCGGCGCTGATCGAGCTCCAGGCCAAGGCATCGGGGCTCGAGCTCGAGTCCGAGGCCGCGCCCGTGTCCGACGGCCTGGGACGGGCGGCGTGAGCACGGGCGCCGAGGTGCCACGATGACGGTCGACGCCGCGGTCAGCACCGAGGCGCCGGCGGCGTACCTCGAGCGCTACGGGCTGATGCTGCTGATCCGCCAGTTCGAGACCGAGATGCAGCGCCTGTTCCTGAAAGGCGAGGTCCACGGCACCACGCACCTGTGCGCCGGCCAGGAAGCGGTGCCCGTCGGGGTCTGCTCGGCGCTCGAGCCCGACGACTACCTCGCCGGCACCTACCGCGGCCACGGCCACGCGCTCGCCAAGGGCACCGATCCCGACGCGCTGATCGCCGAGATGCTCGGCCGCGCCACCGGTGTGTGCGGCGGGCGGGCCGGGTCGATGAACGTGATCGACATCGAGCGCGGCCTGGTCGGCTGCTTCGGGATCGTCGGCGGCAGCATCGCCGCCGCGACCGGCGCCGCTCTCGCCGGCAAGCGCCAGGGCCGGGTGGCGGTCGCGATGTTCGGCGACGGGGCGACCAATCAGGGGTACTTCCACGAGTGCCTGAACTTCGCGAAGGTGTTCTCGCTGCCAGCCGTGTTCGTGTGCGAGAACAACTTCTACGGGGAGTTCACGCCGATGACGGCGGTCACCGCCGGCCAGGACATCGCCGCCCGCGCCGGCGCGTTCGGGATCCCATCCGCGGTCGTCGACGGGAACGACGTGTGGGTGGTGCGCCGGGCGGCGCTCGAGGCCGTGCAGCGCGCCCGTGCGGGCGAGGGGCCGACGCTGCTCGAGTGCCAGACCTACCGCCACCACGGCCACTCCAAGGCCGACCCGGCCCGCTACCGGCCGCCCGAGGAGGTCGAGCGCTGGCTCGCGCGCGACCCGCTCACGATCGCGCGCAGCCGTCTGCTCGAGCTCGGAGTGGCCGAGCCGGACATCGCCGAGCTCGAGGACGCGATCCGTGCGCGCATGGACCGCGCCGTCGAGGCTGCGCTGGCGGCGCCGTACCCCGATCCGCAGGCCGACGGCGGCAACGAGTTCGCGCCATGACGCCCGCGGAGCTCGAGTTCCGCGTGGCGATCCGCGAGGCGATCATCGAGGAGATGGAGCGCGACGAGTCCGTCGTGTTGTTCGGCGAGGACGTCGCCGCCGAACAGGGAGGCGTGTTCGCGGTCACCCCCGGCATCCAGGACCGGTTCGGCCGCGAGCGCGTGTTCGACACGCCGATCTCCGAGCTGGCCCTGTCAGGCGCGGCGTTCGGAGCTGCCGTCGCGGGGCTGCGCCCGATCATCGAGATCATGTTCGGCGACTTCATGGGACTGGCGATGGACTCGCTCGTCAACCAGTCCGCCAAGTACTGGTACCTGTCGCACGAGCAGCGCAGCGTGCCGCTCGTGGTCCGCTCGGCCGTCGGCGGTGGCGGCCGGTTCGGTGCGATCCACTCGCAGACGCACGCGACCTGGTTCCAAGGAATCCCCGGGCTGAAGATCGCATTCCCGTCCTCGCCGGCGGAGGCGAAGGGCCTGCTGAAGGGCGCGATCCGAGACGACAACCCGGTGATCTTCCTCGAGCACAAGCGGCTCTACTCGGTCAAAGGACCCGCTCACCCGGCGCCCACCACGGGCGACGTGATCCCGCTCGGACGCGCGCGGATCGCGCGCCCCGGACACGACCTGACGATCGTGTCCGTCGGCAAGGGAGTGCCCGACGCGCTCGACGCCGCCGAGCAGCTCGCGTCAGGCGGCGTGCAGGCCGAGGTCATCGACCTGCGCACGCTGCGGCCGCTCGATCTCGACACCGTGCTCGACTCGGTGGCGCGGACCAATCGCCTGCTCGCGGTCGAGGAGGGGCCCGCCACCGGCGGCTGGGGATCGGGGCTGCTCGGGCGGGTCGCCGAGCACGGGCTCCACGACCTCGACGACGCCTGGCTGCTGGCCACCGACGAGCTGCCGATCCCCTACAGCCCGACGCTCGAGGACGCGTTCATCCCGGGCGCCGGCGCGATCGCCGCCGCGGTGCGCGAGCGCGCCGGGATCGCGATCAGCGGGTGAGCGGCGATGTCTGAGGTCGTGATGCCACGGTTGTCTGACTCGATGGAGGAGGGGACGATCGTCCGCTGGCTGAAGAGGGACGGCGACCGGGTCTCGAAGGGCGAGCCGCTCGCCGAGGTCGAGACCGACAAGGCCACCGTCACGTTCGACGCCGACGCCGACGGGACGCTGCGGATCCTCGCCGAGCAGGGAAGGACGGTGCCGATCGGGGGAGTGGTCGCGAGCATCGGCGACTGCACCGAACCGCGGCCAGGGTCTCCGGCGCCCGCCCAGGCCGCCCCCGCCGCGCCGGCTCGCGCCGCCGCGGGCAGATCATCCGATGTCTCCGGTACCGGTAACGGGGCCGACCGCGTGCGAGCCTCGCCGCTCGCCCGCCGGATGGCACGCGCGTCCGAGATCGACCTGCGTGCGGTGACCGGATCCGGTCCCGGCGGCAGGATCGTCAAGGCCGACCTCGAGGTGGCAGAGCAGCCGGCCGCGGCTCCACAGGCGCGCGGCGCCAAGGGCGTCGTCACGATCCTGCAGCCCTCGCGCACCCAGGTCCAGATCGCCCAGCGAATGGCGGAGTCGAAGGCGACGATCCCTGACTTCACGTTGCACGCGGAGGCCGACATGGCGCAGGCAGTCGAGCTGCGGGCGCAGCTGCGCCGGGCCGGCCGCGCCGGCGACGCCGTCCCGTCCTACAACGACATGGTCGTCAAGGCGTGTGCGCTGGCGCTGCGCGACCACCCACGCGCGAACGCCGCGTACCGCGACGGGGCGTTCGAGCTGTACGAGCGCGTCAACGTCGGCATCGCGGTCGCCGTCGACGACAGCCTGATCGTCCCCACCGTGTTCGACGCCGATCGCAAGTCGCTACTCGAGATCTCACGCGAGGCGCGGACGCTCGCCGAGCGCGTGCGCTCGCGCCTCATCACGCCGTCCGAGCTGTCCGGGGCAACGTTCACGGTGTCGAACCTCGGGATGTACGGGGTCGGCGAGCTTCGCGGCGATCATCAACCCGCCCCAGGCCGCGATCCTCGCGGTCGGGGAGCTGCGCGAGGTCCCGGTCGTCCGCGACGGGGAAGTTGTTCCGGGCTCGCGCATGAGCCTGGTGCTTACGTGCGACCACCGGATCCTGTACGGCGCCCCCGCGGCGGAGTTCCTCGCCCGCGTGCGGCAGCTACTCGAACAGCCGCTGTACCTGCTCGTCTGAGCAGGTCTACCGCTCCTCACCCGTCCGCGGGCACCCACGGACCGTGCCAGCCGCCGTAGCCGGCGACCGGCTGGTTCGCCTGCTCGGGCCCCCACGAGCCCTGCGCGTACGGGTGAACGGGCGGCGGCGAATCGAGCAGCGGCTGAACGATCCGCCAGCTCTCCTCGACGTTGTCCTGGCGGGTGAAGTGGGTGGCGTCTCCGCGCAGCGCCGCCTGCAGCAGCACTTCGTAGGGCGTCGCGCCCTCGCCGCCCTCCTGCGAGAACTCCACGTCGAACTCGATCTCGTTCGCTCCCGACTTGTCGGCGCGCTGGGCGTCGAGGATCAGTCGGATCCCGGTCGACGGATCGATCTTGAACACGATCTGGTTCGTGGCCGGCCGGCGGTGGCTGGGGTCGAGGAAGTGCACGCGCGGCGGATGCTTGAACAGCAGCCGCAGCTCGGTCTGCCGGACCGCCAGGTGCTTGCCGGTGCGCAGGAAGAACGGCACCCCGGCCCACCGCCAGTTGTCGATCTCCAGGCGGAGCGCGGCGTAGGTCTCGGTAGTCGAGTCGGGCGCGACGCCGTCGGTGTCGCGGTAGCCGTCGTACTGGCCGCGCACGTAGTGGGACGGGTCGGCGTCGGGCATCGCCCGGAACACCGCCTGCTTGGCGTCCTTCAGCGTGTCGGGGTCCCCGCCGGAGGGCGCCTCCATCGCCGCAGTCGCGAGCAGCTGGAGCAGGTGGTTGACGACCACGTCCCGCAGCGCGCCGACGGGGTCGTAGAAGCCGCCGCGATCCTCGACGCCGAAGTTCTCGGCCATCGTGATCTGCACGCACGCGAGGTAGTTGCGGTTCCACACCGGCTCGAGCATCGTGTTCGCGAACCGCAGATAGAGGATCTCCTCGAGCCCCATCTTCCCGAGGAAGTGGTCGATCCGGTAGATCTGGGACTCGTCGAGGTACTGGTGCAGGTCCGCGGCGAGCTGGCGGGCCGACTTCAGGTCGCTCCCGAACGGCTTCTCGACGAGCACGCGCTGCCCGTCGGACACCAGCTTCGCCTTGCCGAGGCCATCCACCACCGTGGCGAACAACGACGGCGGAATCTCCAGGTAAAACACAGGGTTGTGGCGGTCGCCGAGCGCCTTGCCCACCTTCGAATACAGCTCGTCGCCGTCGAAGTCGCCACTGACGTAGCTGAGCTTGGCCGCGAACCGGTCGAACACCTCGTCGTCGAGGTCCTCACCGGTCTGCTTGATCGCGTCGCGGGCGCGGCCCCGAAGATCGTCGTCGGTGAGGTCCTGGCGGGCCACCCCGAGCACGGGCACATCGAGCAGCCCACGCCGCTCGAGCCGGTAGAGCGAGCGGAACGTCTGCTTCTTGGCCAGGTCGCCGGTTATCCCGAAGATGACAAGGGCGTCTGCCTCACGGGGGCTCACGCCCTGGAACCTACCGCTTGGCCTTCGAGCGCGCCGCGGCACGCTTGCGGTTCGCCTTGCCGCGGCTGCGGAGCTTCTTCGCCAGCGCGACGTCCTCGGCGGCCGGTGCGCCGTCGTCGCGTCCGGTCTCGAGCACGCACGGCAGCTTCTCGAACCGGGGCTCGGACAGGAACACCGCGCAGCCCTTCTCGCCGAGCTCGCCCTCGCCCATGATCGCGTGCCGGTCGCGGTTGGACCCGAGCTTGACGGCCGAGTCGTTGACGTGAAGCGATCCCAGGCGTTCGAGCCCGACAGCCTCGTCGAACTCGTCGACGACCTCGCCGAGGGATTTCGGAGTGCGGACGTCGTAGTTCGACGCGAACAGGTGGCATGAGTCGAGGCAGATCCCGAGCCGCTTGCCGCCTCCTGACGCGTCGAGCAGCTCGGCGAGCTCCTCGACCGAGCGCCCGAGCGTGCCGCCGGCGCCCGCCGTGTCCTCGAGGTGAAGCGGACAGCCGTCGGTCTCGTCCAGCGCCTGCTTGATGACCTTCCCGGCGCGCTTGATCGCCTTGGGGACGTCGCCCGTCTTCGCGGAGCCGGCGTGCAGCACTACGCCGACCGCGCCGATCCCGTTGCCGACTCGCAGCGACTGGGTCAGCGACGCAAGCGACTTCTTGCGCATGTCGCGATCGGTCGTGGCGCAGTTGATCAGGTACACCGCATGGATGAGGACGGCCTTGATTCGGCTCGCTCCCATCGCCTCGCGGAACTCCGCGAAGTCGTCCTCGGTGTAGGCGGTCGGCCGCCACATGCGCGGCGACTGGTTGAAAATCTGGATCGAGTCGCACCCGCGCTCGACGCCTCGCTCGACCGCGCGGTCCAGCCCGCCAGCGTTCGAGACGTGTGCGCCGATTAGCATGCGAGTCTGTAGGTCATATGCGCGTTCGCTTCGCTCCATCCCCGACCGGGGCATTGCACATCGGCGGTGCCCGGACGGCTCTCTACAACTGGTTGCTCGCCAGGGGACAGGCGGACGGCCCGGGCGGCGAGGCCGGGACGCTCGTGCTGCGGATCGAAGATACCGATCGCGAGCGATCGACCCCCGAAAACGTCGAGCAGATCCTCGATGCGCTGCGGTGGCTGAACCTCGACTGGGACGAGGGACCGGTGTTCCAGTCAGAGCAATCAGAGCGCCATCGCGAGGTGCTGGAGCGCGTGCTCGAGTCCGGGCACGCCTACCGCTCGACCGCGACCGCCGACGACGTTCAGGTCTACAAACAGCGCCACGGCTTCGAGCGCGGGTTCCGGGGCGTCGATGAGGCGTCGGGGGCGATTCGCCTGCGCGTCCCCGACGAGGGCGAGACCGCGTTCGACGACGTCATCAGGGGCCAGATCCGGTTCGCCAACGCGAACATCGACGATTTCGTGATCGCGCGGGCAGACGGCTCGGTGCTGTACGTGTTCGCGAACCTGGTCGACGATCTCGATGCCAGCATCACCGACGTCGTCCGGGGCGAGGACCATATCTCGAACACGCCCAAGCAGCTGCTCGTGCTCGATGCGCTCGATACGCCACCGCCGCGGTACGCCCATCTGCCGCTGCTCCACGGTCCCGACGGGCGCAAGCTGTCCAAGCGCCACGGTGCCGCCTCGGTCCAGGAGCTCCGCGCCGCCGGCTACCTGCCCGAGGCGGTCGACAACTACATCGCGCTGCTCGGCGCGGGGTTCGCCGCCGACGAGGAGTTCTTCTCGCTCGACGATCTCGCTCAGCGGTTCCGGCTCGAGCGCGTGTCGAAGAACCCGGCGGTGTTCGACGAGCGCAAGCTCCGTCACCTCAACGGCCGCTGGATCCGCGAGCTCGGGACCGACGAGCTGACCGCTCGGCTCGAGCAGTTCACCGGGCGCACGGGCCTGCACGGCGCGGTCGAGATCTCCGAGGAGAAGATCCAGACGCTCGTGGACTTCTGGCCGCTGGTCGGCTTCCTGTTCGACGGGCCGGCCGACGACCCGGCGGCGTTCGAGAAGGTCATCGGCCGCGACGGGGGCGTCGCGTGCCTGCAGGCCGCGCGCGAGGCGTTGGCGAGCGCGGAGCCGTTCACGGTCGAGAATGTCGAAACCGCCCTGCGTGACGTGGTCGAGAACCAGGGCGTCAAGCCGGCCAAGGTGTTCCAGCCGGTCCGGGTCGCAATCGCCGGGACGACGGTGTCTCCAGGCATCTTCGAGAGCGTCGCGCTGCTCGGTCGGGACGAGACGCTGGCGCGGATCGATCGGGCGTTGGAGCATGCGCAATGACGACGCGACTAAACGAACGTCGTACTCCTGCCGATAAAGCGGGCTGAGGGCGGGATGACCACGGTCGAACCGCCCATACCTCCCGAGCCCCCTAAAAGGACGGACCCGAGCATCGTGGCCACGCTAGCCGCAGTCAAGAACTCAACTGATCCTTACGCCTCGCGCGAGCGCCATCACAACGAGGGCCACGGGCGCAGGCTGACCGCCGCCTTCGAGGCGCTGGAAGCCTTTCCGATGCTCGCCGAGTCGCGCAATCGGGTCCTGCGCCTGTTCGAGACCGGCGAGCCGTCGACCGCCGACGTCGTCGCCGCCGTCGAGGCCGACGTGGCGCTCGCGGTCACCGTGTTGCGCCTCGCCAACCGCGTCGACGGCAAGATGCGCGGTCGCGTCGAGAGCGCCGTCAAGGGCGTCGAGGTGCTGTCTCCTCGCAACGTCCACTCGATCGCCAACAAGGCTCGGACGTTCGACTTCTTCGAGCGGACCGCGGTGTGGCAGGGCGTGCCCGAGCGGTTCCGCCTGCACGCCGTGGCCACGCAGCGCGCGGCGGACCGGATCGCTCGCGAGCTCGGCTACGAGTCCCGCGACCGGCTGATGGTCACGTCCCTGTTGCACGACATCGGCAAGCTCGTCCTCGTCCACGCGTATCCCGGCTACCCGCGTCAGATCCACGCCGAGGCGCGCACCCCAGAGGAGCGGATCCTGTCCGAGCGCCGCGAGCTCGGGGTCGACCACGCGCTCGTCGGCGGCGTGCTCGCCCGCCGGTGGGGCCTCCCCAAGTCCATCGCCAGCGTGATCGAGCGCCACCACGCCGAGGATGTCGACGGCGAGGGCGCGGTCGTGCGCCTGGCCGACATGCTCGCCCACTACACGCTCGGTGGGTCGGTGTCGCCGTCCGAGCTGCTGAACGTCTCGCGCCTCGTCGGGATCGCCCCGAGCGAGCTGCGCACGGTCATGTACGACTTGCCGCTGCCGACCGCGGGCGGGCGCCGGCGTCAGATCGACCCGTGCCCGATGTCCGGGCGCGAGGTCGAGGTCCTGCGCCGCTTGGCCCGCGGAATGGTTTACAAGCAGATCGCCTCCGAGCTCGGCCTGTCGACCAGCACCGTGCGCACGCACCTCCACAACGTGTACGGCAAGCTCGGGGCGATGGACCGCGCCCAGGCCGTGCTGATCGCCACTGAGCGCGGCTGGATCTAACAGCTCGCTTCGCGTGAACAGGCTCGCTTCGCAGCTGGTTGCCGGTCAGACCTATTACCCAGCCAGACCTCCCCGATCCTGCAATGATCGGCCTGGCCATGATCTCGATCACCACGAAGTCGCCGTACGCGCTCAGTGCGCTCGTCGAGCTGCACCACCAGGGCGACCGGGGTCCCGTGCCGATCGCTGAGCTCGCCCGCCGGCGGGAGATCCCGGTTCAGTTCCTCGAGCAGCTGTTCGCCACGCTGCGGCGATCGGGGATCCTTCGCTCCCAGCGGGGCGTCAAGGGCGGGTACTCGTTCGCTCGCCCCGCCGGCGAGATCACCGTGCTCGAGCTCGTCGAGCTGCTCGACGGCCCGGTCGGGAGCGGCGCCACCGGCGTATTCGCCGAGGCCGCCGAAGCGGCGCGGTCGGTGCTCGCGCAGTCGACTGTCGTGGACGTGGCCGACGCCGAGTCCCGGGCGGCCGGCGCCGCGATGTACCACATCTGAGCCGGAAGCCCCGGATCGTCGGGGGGTTTCCGGCTTTTTGGGGCCCTACTCGCGCCAGTGTGTTGCAACGGTTTGCAAGGTCCCCGTCATCTCATAGACGCCGCGTTCGATGCGGAACCACCGTTGTCGCCGCGCGTTCATCATTCGGCCAGTCGGGGCCGCCGTTGCTAAGGGACTTGACGGCGAGCGGCGAACCTGCCATTGATAGCGCCAGTGTTATGAGCGCGACCGCAAGTCATCCCGCCGGGTCGTCGAGCTCGGACCACCTAACGTTCGTCTACACGGCGAACCCCGATGGCTGGGTCACCGCTCGGATCGCGGAGTTTCCGGAGGCGATCTCCCAGGGCGAGACGGAGCTGCAGGCGCGTGCCAACGTCCTAGAGGCGCTCCACGACCTGACCCATCGGCCGACGATGGCTGAACGGGTCGCGTTCACCATCCAGGCGAAGGTCGACGAACTCGAGCAGCTCATCAGGCCGCTCGGCGGCAAGGTCGCGGACGCAATGCACGCGGCGCTCGAGCGTACTCACGACCGCACGCTGCACTGAGTGAGCCGTCGGGAGCTCGAGCGTTGGCTGAGAAGCCACGGTGCTCGCTTCGATCATCACGGCGGCAGTCACGACATCTGGACCCGTGGTGAGGCCCGAGCCTTCGGTTCCGCGACATCGCGACATCCGTCCTGGCACCCTCAGGGCCATCTGCCGACAGTTGGGTGTTCCCGAGCCGAAGTAGTCGTGCTCCTCTCCCGGTGGAGCGTGACGGGCGCGGCGCCCGGTGCTGTGTACGCGCATCGCCGTCATGAAATGCGAGAGTGAGTCTCGGCCAGTCGGGTGCCGTTCGAGGGCGGCTGGCAGGCTCACCGAGCGTGGTCCGGCGCGTCTTCTCCGTGCGGCTGGCGCGCAGTTGGCGCGCATACCGAGAATCGCCCGCAGTCACGGGGGATCACTGCGCCGCGCAGATGAGAGCCATCTGTTGCACGCGCCTGTTACGTGCGGCTGTTACGAGGACGGCGTTACAGGGCGGCGGCAATGCGCCTAAGCCTGCTACGGGCCTGGCGCGGTCGGTGGCAGTCGCTTCATTCCGGGGACGGTCGGGGTCGGGGCCGCCGACGTGATTTGCTCGATCACCGTTGTCTGGTTGATGGTGGTGGTCGTGGTCTCACCAGCGGATGCGGTGCAAAGCTGGAGCACCACGAGCAGCGTTGTGATGAACGCCCAGGCCAGACGCGCTCGAGCGGATCACCCTGCACGAGTGCCGCCACACGTTGGTCTCGCTGATGATCGCCGGCCGGCTCCGCGTGTGGCGCGGGTCACGGCCTGCCCGTGATGATCGGCGCCATGATCGCCGTTCCGATGCCCGTCGCCAGGTCGTACCCCGGCGTGCTGGGGAACAGGCCGTTGTTGTTCGGCCCCGGCCCGAACGAGGTGATGTCGTGGAAGTACAGGTTGGGGTTGCGACTGTTGAACAGCGCATACAGAAGCTGATTGGCGTTGCCGGTCCGGCGACCGGTGAAGCTGTTGCGGTCGGCGATGATCGCGGACATGAACGGGGATGAGAGGCTGGTCCCGCCGATTCCGAACCATCCGGGCGGATTCTGGCTGTCGCTGAACGTGCCGCAGGTGCTGAACGGCGTGTTGGCGTTGCCAGTGCAGTACTCGGAATACGGCGTGTACTGATCGGCATTCATCGAGATGTCGGGGACCTCGCGACACGGGGTTCCCCGCCGGGCCAGCGAGCATTGCGTGGTGCCATTCCCGTAGGTGGTGAAACGGTTGTTGACGCCCGGTCCCGTCTGGTAGAAGGGCCGGCCCCAGTACTGGCTCGTACCGCCGCCGCCCGCGCCGGTGGCGTCGCACCAGTCCAGTCCGCTCAGGCCGAACTCATTCGCGCTCGTGTTGCAGAGGCCCAGCGGATTCCAGACGGTCTCGGTGCCCGGCGGCGGGTAGGACGGGAAGGGGTTCTGCCCCGGATTGAAATTGGTGAATGACGTGCCGCCGACGCTCGTGATCCACGGCTGGCTCCCGGGATCACCGGCGTCGACGATGGTGGTGCCGTCGATTTCGATGCACCCGAAAGCGCCGGAGTCGCCGGAGGAAGTGAACAGGCTCTGCCCCTGGGCCGCCATCTGCTCGAAGATCAGGTTCTCGGCCTCCGTGTATGCCGGGGTCACGTCGTTCTCGCATGTGCCCCAGCTCGAGCTGGTCGTGTCGGCGATGTCCTGCTTGGCGATCGCCGCGTACTCGTCGAGCGAGGTCTGGCCGGTTTCGTCGTTGGGGGCGTTGTAGACGATGATGTGGCGATTTTGCGGTGAGATCGCCAGCGACATCTCGATGTCCGCGTCGACCTCGATGTCGCCGGAATAGCCGTTGAAGTCCGGCGGGCAGCTGTCGCCGGCGGGGCACACTGGATTCAGCGGACCGCCGTCGACGTTGACGTTGATCAGCGACGGCATGTAGTGCTTGCCGTAGAACTGGTGGGCCCACGTGTCAATGTCCGACTCCTGGTAGGCCGACAGCTCGAATACGGCCAGGTTCTCGCCGGCGCCCTGGCCCCGCGGCCCAACGTTTGGCGCGTCGTAGAGCGAGTTGTCCTGTGACGGCGTCAGGCCGCTGCAGCCGGGGCCGGCGCCATAACCCAGCGTCGGCGGGTTTCCGTTGTCGACGAACTGCTCGACCAGCTGAGCGACGCTCGGGTACGGCGTCTCACAGCTCGATCCCCCGGACGGTCGACCGTCCCTTAGTTTCACGCGGTTGCGGACCGGCTGGGCGCTGGACCGCTCCTGGATGGTGTTCGTGAGGCCGACGACGCCGAGCACGCCGCGGGCGAGGCTCGCCGGAAGCTGTACCGCTGAAGTGTTGGCGAAGTAGCCGGTGCCGCTCGGGTCGACGTACGACCGCAGCCTGGTCTTGAACGCCCCTGACACCGCGGCGCTCGACCCGGTCGCCCGGACCAGGAACGGCGACGATGACGGCTCGACGGCAAGACCGACCGAGGCCAGATATCTGGCGACGCCGTTGCTCTCCGTGCGGCTTGGGGCGTAACGGCGAGCGAACTGCCCCTGGGTGAGCCAGTGCCGATAGCTCGCGCTGGTCGGGCTGTAGAGACGTCCGAGCAGCGCCTGCAGCCGGGTCTCGTGAGTCGGCGCGAGCACGACCTCAATCGACATCGCCGGGCTCTGGAACGCACCCGTGGCCGCGTTCGTGGTTGGAACCACGCTGGCGCGTACGGTGGCGAACCGGGGAGACGCCGCGCCGGCCTGCGCCGGGAGTGCGGCCGCGACAGCCAACACCGCGGCTGTCACCCCCAGACCTGCGATCCGACCTGCGACAGCACCGACCGAACGCTTGCTCACGGTTCCATCCTCCTCGCGCCGACGACTATCTAACAATCCTTTCATCAATCCGCGGTCGCTGTCGAGAGGCGCCGAGCTGACGGCATCGGCCGCTGAGCCGTCGTAGGGTGTGGCCGACGAATGGCCCAAATCCCGACCAACATTGCCGCGACCGTGGGCGGGACCCCGATCGTGGAGCTGACGCGAATGCTCCCCGACTCCCATGCCCAGCTGTTCGTGAAGCTCGAGGCGTTCAACCCGGGTGGGAGCGTCAAGGACAGAATCGGCGTGTCGATGATCGAGGCGGCTGAGCGCGAGGGGATGATCGAGCCCGGCAGGACCACGATCGTCGAGGCGACGAGCGGGAACACGGGCATCGCGCTCGCGTTCGTGTGCGCGGCCAAGGGCTATCAGCTGGTGCTGACGATGCCACAGGGGATGAGCCGCGAGCGCGAGGGCCTGCTGCGCCTATACGGCGCGAGCGTCGAGATCACAGAGTCGCTCGGCGGGATGAACGAGGCCGTCGACGCCGCTCGCGCGATGGCGTCGAACGCTGAGGTGTTCCTGCCCGACCAGTTCTCGAACCCGGCCAATCCCGAGATCCATCGGCGCACGACCGGGCCCGAGATCTGGGATGCGCTCGACGGCGCCGTCGACGTATTCGTCGCCGGCGTCGGCACGGGGGGGACGATCACGGGCGCCGGCGAGCTGCTCAAGTCGCGCAATCCGAGCTGTCGCGTGGTCGCGGTCGAGCCGAGCGCGTCGGCGGTGCTGTCGGGCGGACGGCCGGGGCCGCACAAGATCCAGGGAATTGGCGCCGGGTTCGTCCCCACCGTGCTCAACCGCGACGTGCTCGACGAGGTGATCCCGGTCGGCGACGAGGAAGCGATCGAGACCGCCCGTGAGCTGGCCCACCGCGAGGGGGTACTGGCGGGAATCTCGGGTGGGGCCGCGGTGTGGGCGGCGATCGAGGTGGCGCGCCGGCCGGAGTCGCGGGGCGCGAGGATCGTCACGATCCTGCCGGATTCCGGTGAGCGGTATGTCTCGACCCCGTTCTTCGCTCCGTAGGCCGGCGCGGCCCGCTAGATAGGCTTTCCGCATGGGGTTGCACCGCATCGTGACCGAGGTGCGGCGCGATATCGCCGCCGCGCGCAGCCGCGACCCGGCGGCGCGCGACGTCGGTCCGCTGGAGATCCTCGCGGCGTGGCCGGGGGTGCATGCGCTTCTGGCCCACCGGGTGGCCCACGCGCTGCGCGACGCCGGCGTCCCGGTGCTGCCACGGATCGTCGCGTATGTATCGCGGTCGATCACGGGAATAGAGATACATCCCGCCGCCCAGATCGGCCGCGGGTTCTTCATCGACCACGGCATGGGTGTGGTGATCGGGGAGACCGCCGAGCTTGGCGACGACGTCACGCTGTACCAGGGCGTGACCCTCGGCGGCACCGGCTTCGCAACCGGGAAGCGGCATCCGACCGTGCAGGACAACGTCACGATCGGCTCCGGCGCCAAGCTGCTGGGACCGATCACCGTCGGGCACGGTTCGAAGATCGGCGCGAACAGCGTCGTGATCCACGACGTGCCCCCGAACTCCACGGTCGTCGGCAACCCGGGTCATCCGGTGCGCGTCGAGGGCCGCCGCCCGGAGGGTCCGGACGCGGACTGGGTGCATCTCCCCGATCCGATCGCCGATGCGATCAAGAGCCTGGCGGGGAGGATCACAGCCCTCGAGCGGGCCACCGGCGACGGCGCGGACGGCGAGAACGGTGCCGAATCTGGTGCCCCGGTCAATCGCTCGATCGGCCCGAACCCGGCCGGCGGCTAGCCGACTTAGCGCGCCGAGATCGTCTTGATGACGCGGCCGTTCGGCGCGCGCCAGGCTATATCCGGCTGCAATTCAAAACTTGGGTCGGTCAGGCACGCGATCGAGACCGCGAATAGGTTGCCCACGACGTTCGTCGTGACCGTCAGCGCGGGCAACCCGTTGCCCGTCGGATAGTGCAGCGTGACGCTCGCGACACCGTCGGGGACCACGCCGATAAGGGTTGAGTTGTCCGACTGGATCGATCCGGTCCGCGCGATCTTGCTCGTGGGGTCACAGCTGCCACCGCCCGTGCCCGCCGAGGTGAAGTCGAACACGCAGATCCCCTCGTGAGGCTGCCTCGAAGCGCGCTTGAAGATCGCGATTTGCTTCGCTTGAAGCGCAAGCGTCTCCGAGCGCTCGGCAGCGGGAGCCTGCGGCAGCTCGCTCCGGAGTTCGCCTACCTGCTTGGCGTAGCAGCGCGGAGAGAAGGCCGGCGTCGTCATCAGCCGGCCCGCCGGGATGATGTAGAAGGACAGGCCGTCCTTAACGCGCGCTCGCCGGATGTAGCGGACGTATACGTCCTGCGCCGGATAGACGGGCCGGGAACCGGGGAGGTGGGGCAGGGTGGGGCTGTCGGCCGTCGTAGCCGGCCGGCGGAGGACTCCCAGCACGGAGAGGAGCGCGGCGCTTGGCGAGCCCTCGCTGATCGAGGGCCTGGGAAGTGGAGCGGGTCTGCACGCCGCGGTCCTCGTCGCCTTCCCCTGGGCGGCGACGACGTACTTGATCTCCTGCTGCTGCTGGGGCTACAGCGGGAACGAGCCGATCGCCTGCATGCCTCCCGTGGCTCCGGTCACGTGCGTGCCTCCGGTCGCGAGCAGTCCGGTCTTGTGCGGCGGCGCGTTGCCCGCGCGGGGTTTGCTCGCCGCGACACCGGGGTGGCGCCCCGCGTGGAGCGTCACACCAATGACCACCAACACCGCCGCGGTTACGACGATCGCCAGGGCCACCGGAACCGCCTTCGCGCCCGACCGGAGCCAGCGCCACCGGGGTCGGCGCTGGTCCCCGCTGCGCGGCCCGCCGGTGGCCTGCGCCCGAGCAGCCTCATCCAGCTGCGCCTCGAGGTCTTCGAAGAAACGGCTCATCGGGACTCCTTGATCTGGGAGCGAAGGGTCTTAATTCCGCGGCTGACGCGCTGGCGCACGACCAGCTCAGAGCACGCCATCTCCGCGGCGATCTGCGAGTACGGCCGCTCCTGCACGATCCGCGCCTGCGCCGTCTTGCCTCCGTCCCGGCTCGCCCTCGCCGGCGGCTGTCCGCCAGCTTATGCGACGCGATCCCGTACAGCCAGGCGATCGCGGGCGGATCGCCGTGCCGGTAGCGGCCGGCCGTCAGCCTCATCACCCTCGCGGGAGTGGAGCCTGGTATGACAGCCAGGCCGCGCGCCTACAGCGTGGTCCGGCGAGGTGCGGTCGGCGCGGGGGGCGGTGCGGCCTCCGCATTCGGGACGGGGGCCGCTGCGGCCTCCTCCTCGGGGATGTTCACGCGCGAGCGCACCAGGTACAGCGGGCGTCCTTTGACCTCGTCGTAGATGCGCCCTACATACTCGCCGATGATCCCGATCGCGATCAGCTGGATCCCGCCGAGCAGCAGCACCGCGATCGTCAGCGAGCTGAACCCGGGCAGGTAGGAGCCGAGGATGCGGAGCACGATCACGATCGGGATCGCGATGAACGCAAGCGTCGAGATGATGAATCCGAGCAGCGTCGCCAGCTGGAGCGGACGGTGCGAGAACGATGAGATCGCGTCGAGCGAGAACCGCAGCATCTTCGGGATCGTGTACTTCGTCTTGCCCGCGAAGCGGCGGTCGCGCGTGTAAGGGACCGCGGCCTGCCGGTAGCCGACCCACACCGTCATGCCGCGCAGGAATCGGTTGCGCTCGCGCATCGACAGGAGCGCGTCGAGCGCGCGGCGGTCCAGAAGCCGGAAGTCGCCGGAGTTGTGCTGTAGCTCGACCTGCGCCAGCCGGTCGAACAGCGAGTAGAACCAGCGCGCGGTCGCAAGCTTGAAGCGCGACTCGCCCTCCCGCTGCTCGCGGACGGCGTACACGACATCGCAGCCGGCCCGCCAGTGGTCGAGCATGCGGGGGATCAACTCCGGCGGATCCTGAAGGTCGGCGTCGAGCATCACCACCGCATCGCCCCGGGCATGATCGAGACCGGCCGTCAGCGCGGTCTGATGACCGAAGTTGCGCGACAGCTGAACCAGGCGTACGCGAGGGTCGGTGGACGCGAGCTTGTGCAGCTCGGCGTCGGACCCGTCGGTCGAGCCGTCGTCGACGAGCACGATCTCGAACTGGAGACCGTTGAGCGCGGTGCACACGCGCGCGTAGAACTCCTCGATCGTGGCCTCCTCGTTGAACACCGGCGCGACCACGCTCAGCAGCTTGAGCGACCTGCCGTCGCCGGAGGCGGCCGTCGGCTCGCTTACTCCTGGGTGATCGAGCGAGGTCATGGGGATCGCCTCACAGCCCCGGCACCGAGCTGGCGTGGTGCATGTAGGCGAGCAGCTCGAAGCACCCGATCGCGACCGTGAGCACGATTGAGGCCCGCCACAGGCGGCGGTCGCGTCCGAGCGCCGCCAGCGGCATCAGCCACGCCACGTACCACGGCGCGAGCGACGCGGCGGTGACCAGCAGCGCGACCGCCGCCCAGCCGGCGGCCACGATCCAATCGAGCTTGCCGCGCCACACGCGCCAGAGCAGCCAGCACAGCGCCGCTGCGAACAGCCCGCTCAGGGCCAGCGCCGCCGGTAGGCCGACCGGGCCCAGGCCGAGATGAGTCCCGATGAATCCGGGGATGCTCTGCCCGTTGCCCTTGCCCTGGACCTTCTCGATCGTCGCGGGGAGGTGCAGCGGACCGGTGCCGAACAGCGCGAACGCGAATACGGCCAGCAGCGCGGCGGCCACGCCGGCGCCGATCAGGAGATCGCGGCGGCGGGCACGGGACATCTGACCCCGCGCGTCCGCGAGCGCGAACGGCAGCAGCATGCCGGCGGTCACCTTGACGGCAGCGCCGAGCACGATCGAGCCCGCGCCCAGGCGGCCGCGGCGCTGGAGCAGCAGGACGAGGCCGCCGACCATCGGCACCAGCATCAGCAGGTCGTTGTGGCCTCCGCCGATGCCGTAGACGACGATCAGCGGATTGAGGCCGACGAGGGCCGCCGCCTTGACCGGATCGACACCGCGCAGGCGCGCCCCGTTCCACACGAGCGCCACGATCGCCAGGCTCGAAAGGGCCGCGATCGCCTTATAGGCGAACACGCTCGCCGGGATCGAGAGCGGAGCGAGGAGATAGCTGATCGCGGTGAACACCGGACCGTAGACCGTGGGGTCGCCGATCCACTTGGGCCCGATGTAGTGGTAGAGCGGATCGCCCGCGAGCGCGGCGGGGCCCGCCAGATACGGGTTGAAGCCGTACAGCTGCCCGATCCGGCCGTAGAACTGGTAACTGAAGATGTCGGTCGAGGCGAGCGGTGGGGCGAGCAGGATCAGCGCGTAGAGCGCCGCGATGCAGCCGAGCACCAGCACCGGCGACAGGCGATGTGCGACCCCGACGATCGCCACATAGCTGAGGAGCATCAGCGCGATCGTGATGGTCAGCCCGGCACTCCCGAGGTCGATGCCGGTCGTGCCGAACGAGCCGGCGAGCCCGATTCCCCCGATTCCTGCCTGCACCGTCTGCGGCAGGAGCCTGTCGGTGCTCGCCGCCGAGATCGACAGCAGCAGCCCGGTGGCCAGCATTCCCCCGAGCCCCACCAGGCCGAGCCGTGACAGGGGAGCCCTGGTCCGGGCCTCGAGCGTCGGCGCTCGCAGCTCAAATCTGCCGCTCTGTGTGACGCCAAGCGGCGGACTGTTAACGCTCATCGCAAGTAGCTTGCCTGACGGACGTCCGGCAAGCGTGTGGTCAATGTTGACATTTCGTTAGGGAAGTTGCGCTCACAATGTTCACGTCTCGAGCGTGACGCTACCCGGCATTGGCTGCGCTGATTGCACCGCCAGATAAAGGTTTCCTCATCCTCACCGCCCGCGGCGACGGCGCAGGAAGGGCACGGCCCACATGGCCTCAGCCGCGATCCGTGCCGACATCTTGCTCGAACCAACGCTGCGGTCTCGGAAAACGATAGGGATTTCCTTGACACGGAACCCCGCCAGCAATGCCCGGTAGGTGACCTCGATCTGGAAAACGTACCCCTCGGCCCGGATCGTTTCGAGCTGGATCGCCTCGAGCACCCGCCGATTTATGCACTTGAAGCCGCCGGTGAGGTCCTGGACGTCGACGCCGAGGATCGTCCGGGCGTACAAGCCGCCCCCGCGGCTGATCAGGCGCCGCAGCAGTCCCCAATCCTTGACCCCGCCGCCCTCGACGTACCGGGATCCGAGCACCAGATCGGCGTCCTCGGCGGCGGCGAGCAGCGGCCCGAGGTACCGCGGATCGTGGGAGAAGTCCGCGTCCATCTCGATCACGATCTCCGCCCCCCCGTTCAACGCGTGAGCAAATCCCGCCAGGTAGGCGTGCCCGAGCCCGGTCTTGGTCGCGCGGTGCAGCACTTCGACCTGCGGCTGGGCAACTGCCAGCCGATCGGCGATCGCGCCCGTGCCGTCGGGAGAGTTGTCGTCGACGATCAGGATGCGGTGATCGTCGGGCGCGACGCGCGCAAGCTCCGCGAGCGCAGCGCGCACGATCCCCTCGATGTTTTCCGCCTCGTTGTAGGTGGGGATCACGACCCAGACGCTGGCAGGCATCGTCCGGGAGCGTAGTAGGAGGATCGGAAGGCCGGAGCGCGGTCGGTTTGCGCCCCCGCCTTGGCTGGTCGGGGTCGTCGCGCCGGCTTGGGTGGTCGCGTTCCCGATAACCCTTTCGGGTGGATGGGATCGTGCATCGGTGCGTTCGCGGTCCCGACGCGCCATCATGGATGGGGGGCAGACTCATGGAACGCGGTGCCGGACTACGCAACACGCCGGGTCAACCCGGCATCCTCGGCGCTCGACCCGGGCGCCGGCGGAGCATGGCGCCTCATCATCGCCGGCGCCGTGCCGTCGCGATCCTGTCGCTGCTCGCGATCGCGCTGCTGGTGACCGTTCTCCTCGCCGGCGGCGGGACCACTGCGCAGCCGACGATCGCCCGGTCCCAGGGCGGTTTCTTCGCGGTCATCCGCGAGCTCGCGGAGGCCGGGCCTGGGTCGCTGCTGGCCCGTGAGGCGCGGGCCGAGAACGCGGCCATTAACCGGACACTGGCGTACACGCCGTACGTCCGTATCGCGGGCGCCCAGCACCGCGAGATCGCGTTGACTTTCGACGATGGTCCGGGGCCGTACACGCCGCAGATCCTTGCGGTCCTCCAGCGCGAGCACGTGCCGGCGACGTTCTTCGAAGTCGGGATCCTCGAGCGGTACTTCAACTCCTCGACGACAGAGATCGCCGCCGACGGTGACGTCATCGGCGACCACACCGAAGTGCACGCTGCGATGTCGAAGCTGTCAGCGGCCAAGCAGCGGGCGCAGCTGCTCGAGCAGGCCAGCGCGATCGAACGCTACGGCGCGAGCTTCCCCCGCCTGTTCCGCCCGCCCTACGGTCTGTGGAACGCGACCACGCTCGCGCTGCTTCACCGCTACCGGATGCTGATGGTGCTGTGGACCGTCGACACGAACGACTACCGCCGGCCGGGCGTCCCCGCGATCGTCAATTCGGCCGTCGATGGCGCCCGACCCGGAGCGATCATCCTCCTCCACGACGCCGGCGGCGATCGTTCGCAGACCGTCGCCGCGCTGCCGAAGGTCATCGCGGCTCTCCGCCGGCGCCACTACCAGCTGGTGACCGTTCCACGCCTCCTGCTCGACAACCCGGCGCCACGCGTGCAGGACATCGCGGCGGTGATCGGGTCTGGTGGGTAGATCAGCGCCGCACGTATGCGACGCGGTTCCAGCTCGGCTCGGGGGCGAGTTGGATCGGCTCGCCGCCGCGGTCGGGCTGGATATAGATGAACCCGTGCGCGTCCGAGTCGAACAGGATGTCCAACTCGCCCTCCTTGACGCGCTGATCAAGCCAGGCGCCGCGGAAGATCAAGCGGCGCAGCCAATGGACGAGCGATCGATCCGAGGGGCCCACGAGGTCCGGCCAGCAGTCGTTGACGTGTTCGCCGAGCGCCGAGGCGGGCTCGGCGACCTCGCCGTTCACGACCAGGTTGATCAGGTCCTCGCCCTCGTCCTCGTCAACCGAGTTGCCGATGAACCCGAGCTTGCGGGCCGCCTGCTCGCAGCGCTCACGGAAATCGCGTTCATTGAACGTGAAGCGGAGCTCGCCGTATTCGAGCACGAAATCCTCACCCGAGCTGTAGTTCCCGCGCTGGTACATGGACCGTCGGGATCATATGTTGGATTCCTCCGTGCCTGCAGCGTGTGAATGCGACGTTGCAGGATGTGCGTTGGGTGGTTGCAGGGACGGCGGCGAAAACGCTGCAACCCCTGTGCCCACCGGGATATGCGTGCGTCGCGAGCCACCCCCGCGCTGTACCCTTCGGCGCAATGACGCCGGTGTCGCGATGACCGACGCTGGCCCGGTGTCCGGTGCGGGCGGTGAGCCGATGCGGGGGACAGAGGGCGAGCGGGAGGGAACACGTACGCGTGCGACCGCGCACGGCGGGCGGTGGCCGTTCTGGCTGCCGGTCGGAGTGCTGCTGGTCGGTTTGGTCATCACCGGCGTGCTCGTCTGGATCTCGGCCTCGACGTACACGAGCAACGAGACGCGGTTGCTCAACCTCCGGGTGCGCGACGCGGGCGCGCTCGTCGCCGAGGCAGTTACGGGTGTCCAGACGCCGCTGGCGTCGGCCGCCGCGCTGGCGGACGCGACTGGCGGCGACGTGGCCAAGTTCAAGCGGTTCATCGCACCGTCCGTGACGGGCAAGACGCCACAATTCGTCTCGGTGTCGCTGTGGCGCCTCGGGTCTAATCAGACGGGGCCGCTGGCCGTGGCCGGTAAGGCGCCTTCGGTGCTTGGCGCGTCGCCCCAGCGCGCGGAAGCGTTCTTCGCCGGCGACGCGCGCCGTTCCCAGCTCGGCGTGATCGGTCTGCTGCAGTCGCCGTCGCCTCGCCTCGGGTATGCGTTCACCTCGCCGGGCCTGACCGGGCGCTACGTCGTTTACGCCGAGAGCGCGCTTCCCGCCAGCCGGCGGTCGAAGTTCCAGAGCAGCTCGTCGTTCGCCGATCTCAACTACGCGCTGTACCTCGGCAACCTGCAGCGACCCGAGGACCTGCTGGTGAGCGACTTGAAGAGTCTCCCGATCCGGACGCAGCACGCGTCGATCTCGATCCCGTTCGGGACCAACAGCTTCACGTTCGTAGTGACCCCGCGGCATCCGCTGGTCGGCTCGTTCCCGGAGCGCCTGCCGTGGCTGATCGCGATCATCGGGGTGCTGCTGAGCATCGGGGCCGCGCTTCTGACAATGCGCCTGATCCAACGCCGCAGGCATGCGGAGGAGCTCGCCGATTCGCTGGAGCAGATCGCCGATGAGAACCGCCGGCTCTACTCCGAGCAGCGGTCGATCGCGCAGACGCTCCAGCACGCGCTGCTGCCGGAGGCCCTCCCGAAGGTCCTCGGGGTGGAAACGGGAGCCCGCTACGAGGCGGGTGTGGAGGGCGTCGACATCGGCGGCGACTGGTATGACCTGATCGCGCTCGACGACCACCGGCTGCTGCTCGTGGTCGGGGACGTGTCGGGGCGCGGCGTCCGGGCCGCGGCGACTATGGCGTCGCTCCGCTACGCGATTCACGCCTATGCCGCGCAGAACGACCCGCCGGCGACGATCCTGACCAAGCTCTCCAAGCTGGTCAACGTTGGCAGGACCGGGCAGCTCGCGACGATCCTGTGCGCGCTCGTCGACGTCGAAGCCCACACGCTGACGGTGACGAGCGCGGGGCATCTGCCGCCGCTGCTGATCAGCAACGGCACTGGAACCTTCATCAAGAGCGCAGTCGGCGTGCCGATCGGCGTCAACGGCACCGCCAGCTACATCTCGACCGCGGTGTCAACGCCGCCCGCCGCGACTCTGCTTGCATTTACCGACGGCCTCGTTGAGCGACGGGGCGAGAGCATCGACACTGGACTGGAGCGCCTGCAAAACGCCGCGACTGGCAATCATTGCGACCTCGACCAGCTGCTGAGCAAGCTGGTAGAGGAGCTCAGGCACGGCGGCGACGACGACACCGCGATCGCTGGGCTGAGATGGCTGGACTAGACCCGAACAGCACCGCAGAGATGAAGTTCGACCTCGCCGAGCCTGATGGCGACGGCGGCGGCTTGACCGTCACGATCAGCGGTGAGCTCGACATCACGAACGTCGACGCGCTCGAGGCGGCCGTAGGTTCCGCGCTCGAGCGTCACCCGGGGAGGTTGGTAATCGAATTGAGCGGGTTACGGTTTGCCGACAGCTCGGCGATCGCACTGTGGGTGCGATGGTCGACGGCTGTGCACGAGATCGAGCTCCGACACGTCTCGCCGATCCTGCGACGGGTGATCGGCTCGATGGGACTCGCCGGCACACTCAACGTGAGGCCGTGAAGCGGTGACGAACGCGCGCACCTTCCCTCACGAACCGGAGTCGGTCCCGGCCGCGCGACGGTATGTCACCGACCTGCTTCGAGGCGTATCCGCTGACACGATGGAGGCGGTCGAGTTGATGGTCTCCGAGCTCGCCACGAACTGCATCCGACACACCGACAGCGGCTTCGAGCTCACGATCACCCGCACGGGGGGAGACATCCGCATCCAGGCGACCGACGGAGGAGGCGGCACGCCCGAGATGCGCTCGCCCAAGCCCACCGACCCGAGCGGACGCGGTCTGAAGATCGTCGACATGCTCTCGGCGGAGTGGGGCGTCGACCACCGGGCGGCCAAGGGCAAGACCGTTTGGTTCACCGTGCCGGACACCGCGCCGGCGTCCGCGCGGCACGCCTCGCCTGCGTAGCGCGCCTGCCGGGCACAGCGCGGGCTCAATTCATTGCCGGCGAGGGGGTGAACTCTCGCGGCCTCGAGGCTCTTGGGGGCATGGACCACCACGCCGCCACGATCCTCGTCGTTGAAGACCACCGCACCACCCGCACGTTCCTCGCGGACAACCTGTCGGCCGACGGCTTCGACGTTCTCGAAGCCGAGGGCGTATCGGACGCCCGGCATCTGCTCGAGAGCGCTTTCCCCGACCTGGCGATCGTCGACCTCGGCCTTCCCGACGGGGATGGTCTCGAGCTGCTCGAGCACGTCCGTGACGCCGATCGGATCGCTGGCCGCCTCGATCCTGACCTGCCGCTGCTCGTGTTGTCCGGCCGGGTGACCGAGCTCGACCGGCTTCGCGGCTTCAGCCGTGGCTGCGACGACTACATCCTGAAACCATTTTCGTACTACGAGCTGAGCGCGCGGGTGCGGGCGCTGTTGCGGCGTACGAGGCGCCGACCCGGTACCGGCCGGCTGCGCATCGGATCGCTCGAGCTCGACCCGATGAGCCGCCAGGTGTGGGTGCGCGGTGAGCCGGTACCGCTGTCCAAGAAGGAGTACGCACTGCTACGGGCGCTCGCCGGCGATCCGACGCGAGTGTTCACGCGCGAGGAACTGTTGCGGGGCGTCTGGGGGTTCCGCGCGATGGGCACCACGCGTACGCTCGATTCACACGCCTTTCGCCTGCGCCAGAAGCTGAACGGGGCCGGCGACCGGTTCGTCGTCAACGTGTGGGGCGTCGGCTACCGGCTGGTCGACGGGAGCATTGACTGATGATCGCGGCCGGCTGGGGGATCGACTGATGATCGCGGCCGGCGGCGGGATCGACCAATGATCGCGGTCGAGGTCGGCGGCTGGCTGGCGGCGAGCGCCGCCGGATTCGCAGTCGCCGGCGTGTGGCGGGCGTTCGCCTCGCGCATGGAGACCGTCGCCCGAGCCTGCCACGAGCTCCGCGGACCGTTGACCGCTGCCAGGCTCGGCCTGGACTACGGCGCCGGCAACGGTGAGCTCACCCCAGCCCGGCTGCGCGCGATCGACCTCGAGCTCGACCGCGCCGCGCTTGTGCTCGACGACCTCGAGGCCGTGCGAACCCGGCGCGCGTGGTCGCGCGCGCCCGAGGCGATAGACCTCGAACAGCTCCTGTCCGACTCGGTCGAGGCGTGGCGGCCGACAGCAACGGCGAACGGGGTCGAGCTGCAAACCACGTGGTCGGGGTGCGGCGCGACCGCCTGGGGCGATCGGCTCCGGCTCGCGCAGGTCACGGGGAACCTGATCGCGAACGCGATCGAGCACGGCGGAGGTGTGGTCGAGGTTCACGGACGCGCCGACCGCGCACGCGCGCGGATCGAAGTGTCCGACACCGGGCCAGGCCTGCCGGCGCCGATACCCGAGCTCGTGCGTGGGGCGCGGTGGGGCAGGGGACGGCGGGGTCGCGGCCTGGCGATCGCGTCCGCGATCGCCGCTGGGCACGGTGGCCGGCTCGCGGCGGCGCCGGCGGTTCGGGGCGCCCGGCTGGTGTTAGAGCTGCCGGCGGTCGTGGCGCCGAACGGGTCCGGCGGCGCGTCGCGCGCGCCCGAGTCGCCGGCGTAGGCCTTCGATCGCCGGCGGGTGTGGTTGCCGGCGGTGTGGAGCGCCGGCGGGTGTGGTTTGCCGGCGGGTGTGGTTTGTGGGCGGAGTCCGCGCGTGTGTGGGCGCCGGCGGCCCGCTGGGCGGATGCGGTGCGTTTCTCGCCAAACCCCACCCGACGGCAGCGGCCCGGCTAGATAAGCGCCTGAGGGGCGCTTATCTAGCCAGGGTCCGCGGGTGGCGCGTGTTTTGGCGACTTTTGCACCCGCTCAGTCGCCGGCCGGGCATGAATAAGGCCCGGAACCGGCCACGTCGGCACCGACTTCCGGGAGATACGCACGCGGGGAATGCTTATGTCCCGAGATTCCGGCGGGGGCGTCGGGATTGCGGGCCTTGTTCATGGGCGCGGCCGGAGCGGGCGGGAGCGTGCCGGGGGCGGGGTTGTCGGCGCGGCCGGGGAGCGTGCGGGGGCGGGGTTGTCGGCGCGGCCGGGGAGCGTGCGGGGGCGGGGTTGTCGGCGCGGCCGGGGAGCGTGCGGGGGCGGGGTTGTCGGCGCGGCCGGGGAGCGTGCGGGGGCGGGGTTGTCGGCGCGGCCGGGGAGCGTGCGGGGGCGGGGTTGTCGGCGCGGCCGGGGAGCGTGCGGGGGCGGGGTTGTCGGCGCGGCCGGGGAGCGTGCGGGGGCGGGGTTGTCGGCGCGGCCGGGGAGCGTGCGGGGGCGGGGTTGTCGGCGCGGCCGGGGAGCGTGCGGGGGCGGGGTTGTCGGCGCGGCCGGGGAGCGTGCGGGGGCGGGGCTTGGGCGCAGGCTTTGCCGGCGCCGGGCCGTGCCCGCGACCGCTGACGGTTCGCAACGCGCCACCCACCTCCGGGTGCACGACAACCCGCCCGCACAGCCCAGCGCGAACGCCACGAATGCCCCGCGCGAGCGTCGCATATGCGCCGGACGGAACCGAGGCGAAATTGCAACCGGCCGCCCAGTCCCCCCGGCTGCAATCCGGCTTGCAGTCAGGCGCAGGCGCGCTGCACCGTCGTTGCCCATATCTGACGGGGGTTTGCGCCGAAATCGGTCTCTGAGCTGTCAAAGTGGGGGAGGGCGTGGGTTCTAGGTTGCATTGTGGGGGGGTGTGGGGTAGAGTGGGGCATGCGCATGGTCATGCACCGCGGAACCCGGGTGGCAGGGCTCCTCCCACCCAGCCACCCGGGTTCAGATTTCGCCCGTACGCATGAGAACCCTTGATCTTCCGCGGAACCTTCGAACACGCGCTAGACGCGAAGCACCGGCTGACGGTGCCGGCGAAGTTTCGCGCCGCGCTCGCCGCCGGCGTGGTGCTGGCGGCGTCGCCGGAGACGACAGCGGCGGCGCCACGATCGATCGCGATCTGGACGCCCGAGGAGTACGAGGCCTATACGGCCGCCGCGCTGGTGGGACGGAGTCCGATCTCGCCCGAGGCGCGCGACATGAAGCGCTTCTTCTTCAACTATTCGCATGACACCGAACTCGACTCAGCCAACCGCGTGATGATCCCGCCGACGCTCATGGAGTACGCGGGCCTCGAGAAGGACGTTGTGGTCACCGGCTCTGGCGAGTGCTTGGAGGTGTTCGACCGGTCCAAGTACACCGGCTACAGCGAGGACGTCCTGATCCGTGTTCCCGACATCGCAGCAAAGCTTGGCCACACTCCTTGACATGACCCAGACGCACATCCCGGTCCTCGCCGGGGAGTTGATCGACTTGCTCGATCCGCATCCCGGGGAGACGGCCGTGGATTGCACCTTCGGTGGTGGCGGTCACGCGCGGCTGATCGCGGACCGCCTCGGGCCGGAAGGCACGCTGATCGGGATCGACCGCGACCCGGTCGCCGAGGAGCGTTTCAGCGAGATGGCGGCCGAGGTGCCATGCCGCACCCGGTTCATCCGCGCCGACTTCGTGACCGCGCTGGGGCAGCTCGACGAGGAGGGCGTGAAGGCCGACCTCGCGTACCTCGACCTGGGCATGTCCTCAATGCAGGTGGACACCTGGGAGCGCGGCTTCTCCTATGCATACGACGCCCCGCTGGATATGCGAATGGCACCGGACCAGGATCTAACCGCGCGCGAGATCGTCAACGAGTGGGAAGAGCGCCAGCTGGCCCGGCTGCTCCGCGAGTATGGCGAGGAGCGCTACGCGAACCGGATCGCGCGAGGGATCGTCCGCGCCCGGGCGCGCGAAGAGCTGATATCGACGCAGCAGCTGGTGGACGTCATCAAGGCGGCCGTGCCCGTGCCGGCGCAGTTCGCCGGCGGTCACCCGGCTCGCCGGACCTTCCAGGCGCTGCGGATTGCGGTCAACGATGAGCTGTTCCAGCTCGACGCGGCGCTGCCTGCGGTGTGGAAGGTGCTCCGGACCGGTGGAAGGCTCGGGGCGATCTCGTTCCATTCGCTCGAAGACCGGCGTGTCAAGCGCTTCCTCGTCGAGCTGGCCCGCGGCTGCGTGTGCCCGCCCGAGCTGCCGGTGTGCGTGTGCGGGCACCATCCTGAGGCGGAGCTGTTGACGCGGCGTGCACTTGGCCCGAGCCAGGGTGAGATCGAGGCCAATCCGAGATCGAAGTCGGCGCACCTGCGTGCCGCCCGCAAGCTGGAGGACGACGGGGAATGAGGCCCGGAGCGCTCACCCAGGCGGCTCGCAGCGCGGCGACCGGCAAGGACGTCGCCGGCGCCCGCGCAGCGGATCGCCGGCGTCCCGCGCGCACCGCGCCGGACGCGCCCGGGGAGCGCGGCGCGTCGCGGCCGGCGCGGCCGCCTCGCCGAATTTCAGGTCCGGTGAAGGGGAAGGAGTACGTGACCCGGGCGCAGAGCGCAGCCCGCACGACCCGGGCGCAGAGCGCAGCCCACACGACCCGGGCGGGGAGCGCAGCTCGTGCCGCGAGCCGGCCGGCGCGGGCGCCGATCGTCGCCCGCGCGAGCGGATCGGCTGCCGGCGTGGTCGCGGCCGCCGTCGCCCTCCCGCTGCGTCCGTTCGTCACGCGTGAGCCCGTTCCGAGGACGGCGCCGGCGCGCCGGCCGGCGCCAGTCCCCAAGCCGGCGGCGAAGCCGGCGAGGGGAATTGGGGGTCGCATCGGCGCGTTCGTGCTGTCGCTCCCCGACCACGCGCTGCTCGACCGCGTCGTCCGCGGCCGCGCGTGGATTCCGCTGCTCGGCGTGCTGCTGGCGGGGATCGTGGCGGCGCAGGTCGAGATCCTGAAGCTGGGGGCGAGCATGGGGCGCTCGCTCGAGCAGACCACCACGCTCACCAGCCAGAATGAGCAGTTGCGCGGCAGCGTCGCCGCGCTGTCGGACGATCAGCGGCTCGAGCACCTGGCGACCAACATGGGCATGGTCCTCCCGCCGCCGGGCGCGGTCGGCTATCTCACCGCCAGCCCGGGTGGCGAGGCGGCCGCAGCGCTCACGAACATCCACCTGCCCGATGCCACGGCGTTCATGACGCTCGCGCCGGTCAACGGCGCGCTCGTAACCGGTGCGGGGACGTCGATGCTGCCCACGAGCTCAGGAGTTCTGGCTCAGGCCGGGACGCCGTCGAGCGCCACCCCGACGACCACGCCAAGCGCCACTTCGACCGTTCCCGCCGCGGGACCGTCGACCACCACCGCGACGAGCGGCCCGACGGGTACCGCCACCACCCAGGCTCCGCCGGCCGAGCAGCCACCGCCGGCGACGACGGAGGCGCCGACCACGGACTCCCAGACCGCGACCAGCACGTCGCCGGGGACGACGACCGACTCGCCGACCGATACGCAGAGCCCCGCTCAGACCGACACGCAGGCTCCCGCCCAGACCGACTCGCAGACGTCCGGGACCGGGGCCGCCGCGGTCGCGCCCGCGGGCTCACCTCAACAGGGCACCGGGGGATAGCGCGCGGTGGGCGTGATCGACCGCCGCATCGGGATCCTCTTCATCGTCTTCGTCGCGTTCCTGGGCATCGCGCTCGCCCGCGCGACGTACCTGGGCTCGGTCCGGGCCGGATCGCTCGAACGCGCGGCGGCTACGCAGCAGGTGAGCAACGTGGTCGTCCCGGCTGCGCGCGGGGCGATCACCGACAATGACGGCGCCGAGCTCGCCATCAGCGAATCCGCCGACGACATCGTCGCCGACCCGTTCCTGATCAAGAACGCCGTGTCGGCGTCCACCGAGCTCTCGTCCTTGCTCGGAACCCCGCAGCTCACTGTGCTGAAGCTGCTGACCAAGCCGCACACCGGGTTCGTATACCTCGCGCATCTGCTGCCGGCGTCGCAGGCGAACGCGATCTCGAACCTCCGCATCCCCGGTATATCGCTGATTCCGCAGACCCGCCGCGTGTATCCGCGCGGGGACGAGGCCGCGCAGGTGGTCGGCTCGGTCCACCTCGACGGCGACGGGTCCAGCGGGATCGAGTACCGGTACGACAGCGCGCTAGAGGGAAAGAACGGGCTACGCCGGATCGTCAGCGACGCGATCGGCCAACCGATCTCGATCGATGACCTGCGCCCGACCGTCCCCGGCAAGACCGTTGCGCTGACGATCGACTCCGGGCTACAGCAGGAGGTCGAGCGGGTCCTCGCCGAGGTCGGCGCGGAGTACTCGCCGCAGGGCGCAACCGCGATCGCGATCAACCCGGGCACGGGCGCGATCCTGGCATTGGCAAACTGGCCCGCGAACGGCAGCTCGAGCGACCCCCAGGATGAGGCGATTGGATTGAACTACGAGCCCGGTTCGACGTTCAAGGCGATCACCGTCGCCGGCGCGCTCCAGAACGGCGTGGTCTCGCCGAACACGCAGTTCGACATCCCCCCGGTGCTCCAGTTCGCCGACAGGCAGATCCACGACGCCGAGGACCACGGGTACGAGACGCTGACGGTCGCGCAGATCCTCAAGTACTCGAGCAACATCGGCGCCGTCCTGATCGGGCAGAAGCTCGGCGCCAAGCAGTTCGACTACTGGGTGCACCGGTTCGGCTTCGGCAAGCCGACCGGCGTCGACTTGCCCGGCGAGCAGAGCGGCATCGTCCGGCGCTGGTGGCAGTACTCGGGCTCGTCGATGGCCAACCTCCCGTTCGGCCAGGGCGAATCCGTCACGCCGATGCAGATGGTCGCGGCCTACTCGGCGATCGCCAACGGCGGCATCCTGCGGGCGCCCCACGTCGTGCAGTCGGTCGGCGGCAAGGCGACGCCATTGCCGCAGGGACGCCAGGTCATCTCGGCATCGACCGCGTCCCAGCTGCGCGACATGCTCCGCGGCGTGCTTGCCGACGGTGGCACGGCTTCAGGCGCGGCAATCCCCGGCTACGACATGGCCGGGAAGACGGGCACCGCGAATATTGCAATCGACGGGCACTACTCCGACAGCGCCTACGTCGCGTCGTTCATCGGGATGGTCCCCACCGAGCACCCGCGGCTCGTGGTCGCGGTGGTCGTCAACCAGCCGCACGGCTCGATCTTCGGCGGCTCGGTGGCGGCGCCGGCGTTCCAGCAGATCGTCGGCTGGGCCGTGCCGTACCTCGGGATCCCGCCCCGCTAGCTCGCCCCGCTGGCTCGCCCCGCTGGCTCGCCCCGCTGGCTCGCCCCGCTGGCTCTCAGGGGACGTGCCGGCCGGATGCCGGCGTCGCTTCCAGCTGGCGCCGCAGCCGCGCGAGGCGCTCGTCCCACTCGGCGCCAACCTCGGCCATCCATCCAACGGCGTCTGACAGTGGCGCCGGCGTGAACTGGTAGCGGACCTCGCGGCCGGCCCGGGTGCGGTCGAGCAGGCCGGCGTCGGTGAGCGCGTTCAGGTGCTTGAGCACGGCCTGGCGGGAGATCGGTAGCTCCGAAGCGAGCTCCGTGGCGGTCGCGGCCGGATGCTCGGAGATCGCCGCGAGCAGCGCCCGCCTTGTCGGATCGGACAGGGCGCCGAACACGGCGCCGGCGCGGTCGTCGGGTCCCGGCGTGCCGATCGCGGCGTGGTCGTGGGGTAGGGGCACGATCACGCCGCCACGAGCGCCGGGCCGTAGGCGGCGCCGCCGGCGCCGGGCAGCGGCACGCCGACGAGGTCGAGCACCTCGAGTGGGCGCGTCTCGACGATGCGCAGGCGCGTGCCGGCGGCGCGCTCGTCGATCCTCAGCTCGACGCGGCTTGCAGGCTCATCGTCGAGCGCCCACCAGAACGTCAGCCGTTCCGGCGCCGACACGTCCTCGACCCATCCGCTCCGGGCGCGGCCGTCGGAGTCGAAATGGGCGTCGCCGCCCGGTCGCAGGTCGATGCGCACGCGGTCTGCCAGCCAGCCGTCGCTCGTGACCGCGTCCCACACCGTATCGGGAGTGGCCGGTAGCCACAGCTCACGTTCGATGCGCTCGGTCATCGTGTGCCTCCTCGTCGATTCCGGAACGATGCGCAACCAATAGGTTGCTGGTCTGCTACCTTGCCTGCAACCAACTGGTTGCACCTTACCAGACCGACAGGAGGCCACATGCCACTCGTTCCGATGGTCATCGAGCAGACCGCTCGCGGCGAGCGCTCGTTCGACATCTACTCCCGCCTGCTCAACGACCGCGTCGTGTTTCTCGGCGGACAGGTCGACGAAGAATCGGCCAACCTGATCGTCGCCCAGCTCGTCCACCTGGAGTCCGACGACCCCGACAAGGACATCCACCTCTACATCAACTCCCCGGGAGGCTCGATCTACGCCGGCATGGCGATCTACGACACGATGCAGTTCATCCGTCCCGACGTGCAGACGATCTGCTACGGGATCGCGATGTCGATGGGCTCGATGCTGCTGGCGGGAGGAACGCCCGGCAAGCGCCTCACGCTGCCGAACAGCCGCATCTTGATCCACCAGCCCTCGGGCGGGTATCAGGGCCAGACGAGCGACATCGAGATCCATGCCCGGGAGGTGCTGGCGCTGCGCGCGCGGATCGACGAGATCTACGCCAAGCACACCGGTCAGGAGCTCGAGCGGGTGCACGCCGACATGGAGCGCGACCGTTACTTCACGGGCGCCGAGGCGGTCGCGTACGGCCTGGTCGACCGGGTGATCGAGCACCGGGACCTGGCGCGCGGGGCGCGGGGGTTCGGCAGCAACAACTAACGCGCCGGCGCGGAGAGCTGTGCGGCGCGCGTCGCCCCAAGCGGGGCGAGCTAGGCGGCGCGCGTCGTCGGCGCGCAGTCGATGCTCGAAAGCTCGCGCCGCAGGTTCTCGCGGCCACGGTGGTGCAGGCCGTGAACTGATGCCTCGGTCCGTCCCATCCGCTCCGCGATCTCGGTCGGCGACAAGCCGACCAGATGCCTCAGCATGACGACGTCGCGCTGGTCGTCGGGGAGCGTATCGAGCGCCTGCTCGAGGCCCCAGCGGCGCTCGGGGCCCGCAATCCGCGCCGTGCGGCAGCCGTCGAGTTAAACTCGGTGCGCTCGGTGCCGGAGCGCTCGCGCACGAAAATGTTCGGCATTGGCGAGCAATTTCACGCGGGACCTCCAGATGGCCTCCGGAACCGCCCTCGCGCAGGGTCTACGGACTCGACTCCCCCTAACCGAGCCGTATCCGAGATTACCCGGAGCTGGCGACGGGCGCTCCGTGGCGTCGCCTTACTCCGTGGCGTCGCCTCATGTTGACGGCTGTCCGGCGAGACCGTCGCCCTAGGGTGACGGTGTGCTTGGCGAAGTAGCCTCTACGCCCGATGCCGCCGGACCACTGCAGATGCGTCTCGACCAGCTGATCCACGCAGCGCCGCCCGCCGCCGGCGCCGTCGAGATCACGAGCCTGGCCTACGACAACCGCGCTGTGCAGCCCGGAGCGCTGTTCTTCTGCGTCCCCGGCTTCACGCGCGACGGTCACGAGTTCGCGGCCGACGCGATCAGCCGTGGCGCCGCGGCGTTGGTCGTCGAGCGGCCGCTGCGCCTCGATGTCCCCGAGGTGATCGTGCCGAGCGTCCGGGCGGCGATGGCGCCGGCGGCGGCGGCGTTCTACGGCGACCCCACCGCGCGGCTTCAGACGACCGGCGTCACCGGAACAAACGGCAAGACGACCACGGCCTTTCTCGTCCACGCGCTGCTCGAAGCCGACGGCCGCCGGACCGGTCTGCTGGGCACGGTCAAGAGCGTGATCGGCGGCGCCGAGCGCCCCGTCGAGCGGACAACGCCCGAGGCAATCGAGCTTCAGAGGACGTTCCGGGAGATGCTCGACTCGGGCGATGTCGCGTGCGCGATGGAGGTCTCCTCGCACGCGCTCGAGCTCCACCGGGCCGACGCGATCCACTTCTCGGCGGCGGTCTTCACGAACCTGACCCAGGACCATCTCGACTTCCACGGGACGATGGAGGAGTACTTCCAGGCCAAGCGGCAGTTATTCGCGGACGGCCGGCCCGGGCATGCCGTGATCAACGTCGACGACCCGTACGGCGCCCGGCTGGCGGGCGAGGTCCCGCGGGCGTTGACGTTCGCGGTCGACCGCGAAGCCACCTACCGGGCGAGCGAGCTCCGCACGGGCCTCGGCGGCTCGGGCTTCACGGTGCACGGGCCCGATGGCGTCATCCGGCTCCACTCGCCGCTGCCCGGCCGGTTCAACGTCTACAACGTGCTCGGGGCGTTCGCGGCCGTCCGCGCCGTCGGGGTGCCGGTCGACGTCGCCGCCGCTGCGATCGAGACCGCTGGGCACGTCCCGGGGCGCTTTCAGCCGGTCGACGCCGGCCAGGAGTTCGCCGTGCTCGTCGACTACGCGCACACTCCCGATTCGCTCGAGAACGTCCTGCAGGCCGCCCGCGGCCTCGTGGACAAGCCCGGCGCGGGTCCCGCCAACGGGCGAGTCCACGTGGTGTTCGGGTGCGGCGGCGATCGCGACCGGGGCAAGCGGCCGCTGATGGGCGAGATCGCGACGCGGCTGGCCGACCGCGTGATCGTTACCTCGGACAACCCGCGCTCCGAGGACCCGGAGGCGATCATCAGCGAGATCCTCGTCGGCACCGGACGGGCCGTCGAGCACGATGCCGATCGCCGGAAGGCCATCAGCGCGGCGATCGGCGGCGCCCGCCGGGGCGACGTGGTCGTGATCGCCGGCAAGGGCCACGAGCAGGGCCAGGAGTTCGAGGGCGGCCGCAAGCTCCCGTTCGACGACGTCACGGTCGCACGCGAGGCGCTCGAAGGCGGACTCGCTGCGCGCTGAGCTCCCCGACTCGTTCAAACCGCCCGACCCGGCAAGTACTCTCCCGATCAGAGCATGAGGACCTGGACACCCGAGCAGGTCGCACGGGCGGCAGGCGCCCGGCTCGTCGCCCCGGCCTCTACCACGACGGGCCCTGAGCGCGCGGTCATCGACTCGCGTGATGCCGGGCCCGGCGCGCTGTTCGTCGGGCTCCGAGGCGAGAACGTCGACGGCGGCCGGTTCGCCCCGCAGGCCCTGGCCGCGGGCGCATGGGGCGTGCTGACGACGCCCGATCACGCTGAGGCTGCCAGGTGCGCCGTGCCCGGGGCGTTGATCGCCGCCGAGGACCCGCTCGCGGCGATGCAGCGGCTGGCGGCGAGCTGGCGTCGCGAGCTCGGCGCGCACGTGATCGGCGTCACCGGGTCCACCGGCAAGACCTCGACCAAGGACCTGCTCCTCGCGCTACTGTCGCCCCAGCGCCGCACGCTCGCCTCCCGGGCCAACTTCAACACCGAGATCGGGCTCCCGCTTGAGATCCTCTCGGCGCCGCCGGGCACCGAGGTGCTGGTGCTCGAGATGGCGATGCGGGGAGCCGGCCAGATCGCCGAGCTGGCCGCGATCGCCGCGCCTGATGTCGGCGTGATCGTCAGCGTCGGCCCCGTGCACCTCGAGCTGCTCGGCACGATCGAGGCGATCGCCGCCGCGAAGGCCGAGCTGATCGCGTCGCTCGCGCCCGGACGGACCGCGGTCGTGCCCGCGCGCGAGCCGCTGCTCGAGCCGCACCTACGCGCCGACCTGCAGACGATCACGTTCGGGGAGGGGGGAGACGTCCAGCTGCGCCGCTCCGAGGACGAGCTCGTGGAGATCGACCTCGCGGGCCGCTCGATCGTGCTCGAGGTGCCGTTCACGCAGGCCCATCTGCGCCGGAACCTGCTCCCGGCGGTCGCGGCCGCGAGCGCGATCGGGGTGATCCCTCAGGGACGCGTCGCGCTCGAGCTGTCGCCGGGGCGCGGACAGCGGACGTCGTTGCCCGACGGGGTCACGGTGATCGATGACTGCTACAACGCCAACCCGATGTCGATGCGCGCCGCGCTCGAGGACCTCTCCCTGACCGCCGCCCGGGCGAACCATGCCCGTCCCGTCGCGGTGCTCGGCGACATGCTCGAGCTCGGCCCGCGCGAGCGCGACTTCCACGTCGAGCTCGGGGAGCAGGTCGCCCGAGCCGGCGTCGATCTGCTCGTCACCGTCGGACCGCTGGCCGCAGCGCTCGCCGAGCGCTTCGACGGTGAGCTCCACTCGGTGCCCGACGCGGCCGCCGCGGCGAAGGCCGTTCCCGAGCTTCTCCGTGCCGGCGACGTCGTGCTGATCAAGGGGTCGCGCGGGGTCGGGCTCGAGCTCGTGTGCCGCGCGCTCCGCGACGATGCGCCGTCGCCGTCCGGGAACGGCGACCGGGCAGGCGCGTGATGGGGTCGATCTCCGGGCGTGTCCTGATCGCGGGGACGGCCTCGCTGCTGCTGTGCCTGTTCCTCAGCCCCAAGTTCATCGATTTCCTGCGGCGGCGCGAGTTCGGACAGAACATACGCGAGGAGGGGCCCGCCGGTCACAAGATCAAGGCCGGTACGCCGACGATGGGCGGGATCATCATCATGATCGCGTTCGCGGTCCCGTTCCTGATCCTGTCGACGCGTGACTGGGCGTCGATGGGGGTGTTCGGCGGCGCGGTGGCGTGTGCGCTCGTCGGGTTCGCCGACGACTACACGAAGATCGTCAGGCGCCGCTCGCTCGGGTTGCGGGCGCGGACCAAGCTCGTGGTCACGATCGCGATCTCGCTCGGCCTGTGGTGGGTCGCGACCCAGAAGGCGGGCGTGTCCGAGTCGATCAGCGTCCGGTTCGTCGACGTCAGCGTCGACCTGGGCCCGCTGTACCCGGTGCTGATCTACCTCGTCGTCGCCGGCACCACCAGCGCGGTGAACCTGACCGACGGGCTCGACGGCCTCGCCGCCGGGTGCTCCGCGATCGTCCTCCTGGCGTACATCGGAATCACGTTCATCACCACCGGGGAGAGCGACCTGACGTTGCTCGCCGCGTGCCTGGTCGGCGCGTGCATCGGCTTCCTTTGGTTCAACAGCTTCCCGGCCAGCATCTTCATGGGCGACACCGGGTCGCTGGGGATCGGGGGCGCGATCGCCGGACTCGCGGTCATGACCAATACCGAGGTGCTGCTGATCCTGCTCGGCGGGATCTTCGTGATCGAGGCGCTATCCGTGCTGATCCAGGTGTTCTCGTTTCAACTCTTCCGAAAACGCGTGTTCCTGATGGCGCCGATCCACCACCACTTCGAGCTCCAGGCCTGGTCGGAGACCAAGATCATCCTGCGCTTCTGGATCGTGGCCGCGGCCTGCGCGGCGATCGCGTTCACGGTGTATCGCCTCAGCATTCGTGGGTAAGCCAAGGCCTCCGCTTCCGCCGGGGCCGTATCTCGTCGTCGGGCTGGCCCGCTCGGGCGTCGCCGCCGCGCTCGCGCTCCGTGCCCGCGGGCAGGCTGTGATCGGCTGCGACGCGGGCGGGAGCGACCGGCCGGCGCTCGCGCAGGCCGCGGGAAGGCTTCGGGAGGCGGGCGTCGAAGTACGGCTCGATGCGTCAGGCGTCGCCCTTGCCGCCCGCGCCAGGACGCTCATCAAGAGCCCCGGCGTACCCCAAGACGCGCCCGCGATTCGCGAGGCGCGGGCTCGCGGCGCCGTGGTCCTCGGTGAGCTCGAGCTTGCCTGGCGCCTGCTCCCCAACGAGTTCGTGGCTGTGACCGGCACGAACGGCAAGACCACCACGACCGAGTGGATCGGCCACGTCCACCGCGAGGCCGGCCTGCCGGTGGCGGTCGCCGGGAACGTCGGGACCGCGGCGACGTCGCTGGTCGATCAGCTGCCTGGAGATGTCACGGTCGTGTGCGAGGCGTCATCGTTCCAGCTCGAGGACACCGTGGCCTTCTCGCCGGAGGTCGCGGTGCTGTTGAACCTGTCTCCGGATCACCTCGACCGCCACCCGAGCTACGAGGACTACGTGGCGGCGAAGCTCCGGATCTTCGTCAACCAGGGCAACTACGACGTGGCGGTGGCGCCGTCCGACCTCGGGGTCGAGGACCTCGGCGGGTGCGCGCGGCGGGTGCTGTTCGGCTCGGGCGCCGGTTCCGAGCTGTCAGAGCGCGCCGGCTACCTGTGGTGGGACGAGCGGCCGATCGTCCGCGTCGATGAGATCGCGCTCCCCGGGGCGCACAACCGACAGAACGCGATGGCGACCGCGGCGGCGTGCCTGGCGCGCGGCGTCGACCCCGACGCGGTCGCGACCGGCCTGCGGACGTTCGCCGGCGTCCGCCACCGGCTCGAGCAGGTCGCGGTCAAGGGCGGCGTCGCCTGGGTCAACGACTCCAAGGCGACCAACGTCGCGAGCACGATCGTCGCGCTGCAGTCGTTCGCCGGCGGGATTCACCTGATCGCCGGCGGGCGGGGCAAGCACCAGGACTTCTCGCCGCTGGCGCCGCTCGTGGCCGAGCGCTGCCGGGCGGTGTACCTGATCGGCGAGGCGGCGGGTGATCTGGCGGACGCGCTGTCTGAGACCGGCGTGCCGCTGCGTCAGGCCGGCGATCTCGAGAACGCGGTCGCGCTGGCCGGCGCGGCGGCCGTCGCCGGCGAGGTCGTGCTGCTTTCGCCGGCGTGCGCGAGCTACGACCAGTACGCGGACTTCGAGGCGCGCGGCGACCATTTCCGGGCGCTCGTGGAGCGCGCCTGATGGCCCGCGCGGCGGCCGCCACCGGCGGCGTGCGCGACCAGCCGCGCGAGGGCGCGGGCGGCGTCGGGACCTCGAAGCGCTCGCGGACGGCCGCTCGCCGGGTGCCGCCACCGCTCGAGCATCGGATCCTGATGACCGCGACGCTGTGTCTGCTCGCGTTCGGGGCGGTGATGGTCTACAGCGCGTCCTCGCCGCTCGGCGTGCTCTCGCGCGGGGGCAGCGGCGCCGGGGACTTTGTGCGGTATCTGGTGTTCGGAGCGCTGGGTCTGGCGGCGATGCACGTGCTCGCCCGTCGCGGCCTTCAGATCTTCACACCGCAGCTCGTGAACGGGCTGCTGGCGGTCTCGTTCGTGCTGCTGCTGCTCGTGCTCGTCCCTGGATTCGGCGTGGTCGTCAACGGCGCCCGCCGCTGGTTCTCCGCCGGCCCGATCCAGTTCCAGCCTTCTGAGCTGATGAAGCTCGCGCTCGTGCTGTACGCGGCCCGCTATCTCGCCGAGCACCCAAAGCGCATGCGGAGCTTCCGCCAGGCGGTGGCGCCGATCGCGATCCTCGCCGGCCCGGCGTGTCTGTTGATCGTCGTCGAGCCCGATCTGGGGACGACGATCGTAGTCGCGCTCACGCTCGCCGCGCTGCTCGTGGCCGCGGGGATGCCAATGCGCTACATCGCGCTGCTCGCCGGGGTCGTCGTCCTGTGCGTGATCCTGCTGGCGACGGCGCAGCCCTACGAGCGCGCGCGCCTGACCTCGTTCCTGCACCCCTGGGCGTCGGCGACGAAGTCCGGTGCCGGCTACCAGGCCGTCCAGGGTCAGATCGCCCTCGGGTCGGGCGGCCTGTTCGGGGTGGGGCTCGGCCGCTCGGTGCAGAAGATCTTCTTCCTCCCCGAGCCGCAGACCGACTTCATCCTCGCGGTCATCGGCGACGAGTTGGGCGTGATGGGCATCCTAGGCGTGGCCTGCCTGTACGGGATGATCGCCTACGCCGGCCTGCGGACCGCGCGCCGCGCCGCAGACCGGTATGCCAAGCTGCTGGCGACCGGGCTCACCTCGCTGATTCTTTGCCAGGGGATCGTCAACATCTTCGTCGTCCTTGGTCTGGCTCCGCTGACCGGCGTGCCGCTGCCGTTCATCTCCTACGCGCCGACCAATCTGTGCGTACTGCTCGCCGGCGTCGGCCTGCTGCTGAACATCGCCCGCCCCGGGGCGCGGCTGCACGTCGTCCGGACACCGCGAGTTGAGAGCGCCGCGGATCGTGATCGGCGCCGGCGGGACCGCGGGACACGTCGTGCCGGCGCTGGCCGTAGCCGACGCGCTGCGAGCTGACGGCGCCGAGGTCACATTCGTCGGGGGCGACCGCGCGGAGCTCGAACTCGTACCCGCTGCCGGCTACGAACTGCGAACGCTGCGCGTCATGCCGCTGCCCCGCGGGCGGCCGCTGAAAGCGGTCCGGGCCGCGCTGGTCGCGTCCGCCGCCGTCCGGGAGGCGCAGCGGATCGTCAAGCAGCTGCGGCCCGCCGCGATACTCGCGGGCGGCGGGTACGTGGCGGGACCCGTGGGGCTGTCCGCGGTCCTCTCGCGGATTCCGCTCGTGCTGACCGAGGCCGACAGTCATCTCGGGCTGACCAATCGTCTGCTGGCTCCGTTCGCGCGGCGGGTGTGCCTGGCGTTCCCGATCGAGGGGCGCGACAGCCCGCGCTATGTCCTCACCGGCCGGCCGGTTCCCGCGCCGGCCACCGACTGGCAGGCCGCCCGGGAGCGCTTCGGGATCGGTCTGCGCGAGTCGTGCGTGCTCGTGTTCGGCGGGTCCCAGGGCGCGCGCTCGATCAATCGCGCGGCGATCGACGCGTTCACCGGAGCGCGCTTCCGGGTCCTGCACGCCGCCGGCGAGCGGGATCTGCGCGATCTGGAGGACATGGTCGCGCCGGGGACGCACTACGACCTGCGCGGCTACATCCCACGCTTTGGCGAGGCGCTGCTCGCGAGCGACCTCGTGGTGGCGCGGGCCGGTGGCTCGATCTTCGAGATCGCCGCCCACGGCAAGCCCGCGGTACTCGTGCCGTACCCGTATGCGACCGCCGATCATCAGACCGCCAACGCCCGGTTCATGGAACGCGCCGGCGCCGCGATCGTGATCCCGGACAGCGAGCTGACCGCCGCCCGGCTGGCGAACGAGGTCGGCCGCCTGCTGGCCGACCGCGGGCGGCTGGCGGCAATGGCCCGGGCGTCGGCGGCGGTAGCCCGTCCGGACGCCGCTCGCCTCATCGCGCGCGAGGTGCTCGCGGTGGCGCGGAACCGCTGACGGTGGTATCCATGTTCGGGTCGCCAGGAGGGAGGAGGAACCGATGACGCCATTCGTCTCGACCGTCGAGATCGCCCGTCCGCCCGAAGAGGTGTTCGCGTACGCGACGGACCCCTCGCGCTTCTCGGAATGGCAGAAGGGGGTCGTGAGCGGTGCAGTCGAGGGCGCGCACCCGCAAGCCGTCGGGTCCAGGCGCACGAGGACCCGGAGGTTCGGCGGCGGGGAGCGAACTACGACTCAGGAGGTCACTGAGATCAGTCCTCCGACGCGCTGGAGAGCCCGCGGTGTCGACGGACCGATCCGGGCGGACGTCAGCGTGTCGGTCGATCCGCTTGCCGACGGCGCGTCGTCGCGTGTGACGATCGCACTCGATTTCCACGGACACGGCATCGGCCGGGTGCTCGTGCCGCTGTTCGTCCGCCGGGACGCTGAGAAGGAAGTGCCTCTCAGCTGCGGCAAGTTGAAGCAGCGGCTCGAGAACGGGTCCTAGATCTCGGTGCGCGCTGCGCACGCTTTGTATAGCCTCGCCCCGGAGAAACCCCCGAATCGAGGTGGACGGATGCTGTTCGGCCAGGAGCATGTCAGGCGGTATCTGCAAACGGATGGCGCCGAGGGGCACGAGTGGCAGGGCACGACGGTGTTGATCTTGACGACCACCGGCCGGCGCTCGGGTGACCAGCGGAGCACGCCGCTGATCTACGGAAAGCACGGCGACGACTACGTCGTGGTCGCGTCGAAGGGAGGCGCCGAGGAACATCCGGCGTGGTATCTGAACCTGTCGTCGGAGCCCGAGGTGACCGTACAGGTGCGCGGGGATCGCTTCAAGGCGCGTGCGCGCACCGCCGCGGCGGATCGAGAAGCCCGAGCTGTGGAAGCTGATGACCGACCGCTGGCCAGCCTACGACGATTATCAGGTCAAGACGAACCGCGACATTCCGGTCGTCGTGCTCGAGCGCGAGGGGTGAGCCGGTCGGGCGAGGATTGGTCCGCGCGGAGGCTGCACTTCGTCGGCATCGGCGGCGCGGGCATGAGCGGGCTGGCGATCATCGCCCGCGAGCTCGGCGCGAGCGTCACGGGCTCTGACCGCGCCCGCTCGAGCTACACCGAGCGCCTGCTCGAGCACGGGATCGAGCCGACGCTCGGGCACCGCGCCGACAACGTCCCGGCCGGGGCCGAGGTCGTGTTCTCGACCGCGGTGCCGCCGGACAACCCGGAGCGCCGGGCCGCGGCGGGGCGCGAGCTGCACCGCTCCGATCTGCTCGCGCAGATCGCCGCGCTGCGCCGCTGCCTGGCGGTCACCGGCACCCACGGCAAGACGACGACCGCGGCGATGATCGTGCACATCCTGCGGGGCTGCGGGCTCGACCCCGCGTACGTGGTCGGCGGCGAGCTCGGCGACACCGGGGTCAACGCCGGCTGGGGCGCGCGGTGAGTGGATCGTCGTCGAGGCCGACGAGTCGGACCGCTCGCTGCTGGCGCTGTGGCCCGAGATCGCGGTGCTGACCAACGCCGAGCTCGACCATCACTCGACCTACGGCTCGCGACTGGACCTCGAGCAGACGCTCAGCGAGTTCATGGGCCGTGCGGAGCTCGGCGCGGTCGTGTGGGACCGCCCGCAGCTCCGGGCGCTGACCCCGGGCGGCGCGCTCGCCTACGACGCCACCGACGCCGCGATGTCTCCGCGGGGCTCGAGGTTCCACTGGCGCGGGCTCGAGGTGTCCCTGTCGGTGCCGGGTCTCCACAACGCGGTCAACGCCGCCGGCGCGCTGACCGCCGCGGCTCTGGCGGGCGCCGATCCGGCTCGGGCGGCCGCTGCCCTGGCCGACTTCCGAGGTGCTCGACGGCGGTTCGAGCTGCTCGGGTCCACCGAAAAAGAAATCCCCATATATGACGACTACGCCCACCACCCGACCGAGGTCGCGGCCACGATCGCGGCGGCCCGGACGCTCGCGCCGGCGCGGCTGGTCGCGGTGTTCCAGCCGCACCTCTACTCCCGCACGCGCGCGCTCGCGCGGGAGTTCGGGCGCGCGCTGGCGGGCGCCGACATCGCGGTCGTGCTCGCCGTCTACCCGGCCCGCGAGCGCGCCGAGGACTTCCCGGGCGTCGACGGCCACCTGATCGCGGCGGCCACCGCCGATGCCGCCGGCGGGCGGGTCGTCGCGTGGATGCCGTCGTTCGACGACGCCCGCCGGTTCCTGTCGGCGACGCTGCGCGAGGGCGACCTGTGCCTGGTGATGGGCGCCGGCGACGTCGACGCGCTGGCCCGGTCGCTCGTCTCGGTAGCCGCGTACTCGCCGGACCGCGATCTACGCTGCTCTGAGATGGCCGAAATGCCTTCCGGGGTCACTCGCGACTACCCGCTGGCCCGTCTGACGACGATCCGAACCGGCGGACCGGCCGAGCTGTTCGCGCGGCCCGGAGACGCTGCCGGAGCTCGAGCGGCTGCTCGCGTGGGCCGGAGCGGAGCGGCTCGAGGTAGGGGTCGTCGGGTCGGGGTCGAACCTGCTGGTGGCGGACAGCGGCGTCCGCGGACTGGTCCTGAAGCTGGACAAGGAGCTGAGCACGATCGAACTCGAGGGAACGCAGATTCGCTGCGGCGGCGGCGCGCGCCTGCCGGCGGTGTCGGCTCGGGCTGCCCAGGCCGGGCTGACCGGCATCGAGTTCGGCGTCAACATCCCCGGGACCGTCGGCGGCGCGGTGCGCATGAACGCCAACGCCTACGGCGGCGAGCTGGCGCAGGTGCTCGAATGGGTCGACGTCGCCGGGCCAGCGGGCACCGAGCGCCGCACCCCGGATCAGCTCGGCTTCGCCTACCGCCGCTCGAGCCTGCGCCCCGGCGAGATCGTCGCGCGGGCCTCGTTCGCGCTCGCCGAGGCCGCCAGCGCCGAGGTCAAGGCGACGCTCGCGGACATGCGGGCGCGCCGCAAGGCCGCCCAGCCGTCCGGCATCAAGACGTTCGGCTCGACCTTCAAGAACCCCGACGACCCGCGCGCCGAGGACCGCACCGCGGGCCAGCTGCTCGACGCCGCCGGGCTGCCGGGGGCTGCGGATCGGCGGCGCCGGGTTCTCGGCCAAGCACGCGAACTTCGTCGAGAACCACGGCGACGCGACCACCGCCGACGTCGTCGCGGTGATGGCCGAGGGCCGCCGGCGGGTCAAGGAGCAGTTCGGCATCGAGCTCGAGCCCGAGGTGCAGGCGCTCGGGCCAGGTCGAGTTTCCCGCCGATTGGAGCCGCCGGTGATCGTCGCCAAGGGACGCGTGCGGCTCCGCGTGTGGCTGATCGTGGGCGCGGTGGCGGTGCTCGCGCTGCTCGGCGGGCGCGTGGGTGTGGCTCCGCGACTCGTCGTTCGTCGCCGTCGAGCGCGTCAGCGTGACCGGCGTGTCGGGGCCCGACGCCGGCCAGATTCGGCAGGCGCTCGGCCTGGCGGCGCGCAACATGACCACGCTCGACGTCCACCTCGGCCAGCTCCGGACCGCGGTCGCGCCGTATCCGGTCGTCAAGGACCTGCGGGTCAGCACCCAGTTCCCGCACGGGATGCGGATCCACGTGATCGAGCAGCTTCCGGTCGGCGCGCTCGTCGCCGGCGGGCAGACGATCGCGGCCAGCGCCGACGGCACGCTGCTCCACGACGTGCCCACGGCGTCGCTGCCGACGATCCCGCTGCGCGTCGATCCCGGGCGGGTCGCACGTCACCGATCAGAGCGCCCTGGACGCGCTGACGCTGCTCGCCGCGACGCCCCAGCGGCTCGGGGCGAGGATCAGCCAGGTCACGACGACTCCGCCGCACGGGCTGGTCGTGCAGCTTCGCTCCGGCCCGGCCATCTACTTCGGCGACGCCGACCGAGCTCGGCGCGAAGTGGGTGGCCGCGACCGAGGTGCTCGCCGCTCCGGGCTCGGCGGGCGCCGCGTACATCGACGTGACCGATCCGACGCGGCCGGCCGCGGGCGTCGGCGCCCAGGCGCTCACCGCCGCCGGGCTCGCCACGACCGGCTCGCAGGCGTCGGCGAGCGGAAGCCTGGGCGCGTCTCGACAGCCAGGCGCGCGACGGCGAGTCCGGGGGCCTAACCCTAGAGGACAGAAGTCTCACCCTCGAGTTGAGCATTAGCGTTTAAATTTCCCAACTCTTTGCCGCCCGTCGAGAGTTGGGCGTTCTGCAACGAAGGTTGCGTCGGGGACCGATTCGTTGACTTCCCGCAAGTCCAGGGATTAACGTGCGAAACTCCCGCTAAGAGCGACTGGCCACAAAACGCTCAACGCTAACTCAAGGGTCGGACGGTCACCAATGGAAAGCGGCAGTTACCTCGCAGTCATCAAAGTCGTCGGCGTCGGCGGCGGCGGCACCAACGCGGTCAATCGCATGGTCGACGCCGGTCTCCGCGGAGTCGAGTTCATCGCGTGCAACACCGATGCCCAGGCGCTCGCGATGTGCGACGCCGACATCAAGCTGAACATCGGCCACGAGCTGACCAAGGGCCTCGGTGCGGGCGCCAATCCCGATATCGGCCAGGGCGCGGCGGCGGAGTCGCGCGACGAGATCAAGGAGGCGCTGAAGGGCGCCGACATGGTGTTCGTCACCGCGGGCGAAGGGCGGCGGCACCGGCACCGGCGCAGCGCCCGTGATCGCCGAGATCGCCAAGAACGAGATCGGCGCGCTGACCGTCGGGTGCGTCACGCGACCGTTCGCGTTCGAGGGCACGCAGCGTGCCCGCCAGGCCCAGGACGGGATCCAGAAGCTGCGCGAGCACGTCGACACGCTGATCGTGATCCCGAACGAGAAGCTGCTCGCGATCGTCGAGCGCCGCACGACGATCCTCGACGCGTTCCGCGAGGCCGACAACGTGCTGCGCCAGGGCGTTCAGGGGATCACCGACCTGATCACGATCCCCGGCCTGATCAACCTCGACTTCGCCGACGTGCGCACGATCATGCACGACGCCGGCACCGCGCTGATGGGCATCGGCAACGCCGGCGGCGAGAACCGCGCCGCCGAGGCCGCCAAGGCGGCGATCTCCTCGCCGCTGCTCGAGGAGTCCGTCGAGGGCGCCACCGGGATCCTGCTGAACATCACCGGCGGCCACGACCTCGGGCTGTTCGAGGTCAACGAGGCCGCGGAGATCGTCCAGAGCGCCGCCGACCAGAACTCGAACATCATCTTCGGCGCCGTGATCGACGACAGCATGGGCGACGATGTGCGGGTCACGGTGATCGCGACCGGCTTCGACCACCGCTACGCCCGGCCGAGCCAGGCCCGCGAGACGACGCGGCGCGCCCGGCGGGACCGGGACGTCACGATGGACGACGACCAGCGCTCCTCGCTCGAGATCCGAGACGACGAGATCGACATCCCGTCGTTCCTCAGGGATCGCTGAACCGTCCCTTAACGATCCTTCATCCGATGCGGCGCAACCCTATGGCGTCCTGAGTTGTTGTAGTCCCGTCAGACGTTACGGCCGACAACTGATGCAGGGTTTCTCGCTGCGCTTCGCGCGGCTCGCCCTCGGCACGGTGGTGGCGCTCGGCACAGTCGTCTCGTCCGCCGTTCCGGCGCTGGCGCAACCGTCGCCGGCGCCGCCGGGCGTGATCGATGGCCCGAACGCCGGAATCGCCAGTCTGGACGGGCTGTCGGTCGCGCGGGACGGCACCGGCGGCCTCGTCTACCTGAAGGCCGTCTCGGGGGTCCAGCACGTGTTCGTCTCGGCGCTGATCGGCGGGCAGTTCCAGACGCCGGTCCAGGTCGATACGGGGCTGGCGGGCGCTTCCTCGCAGCCCGTCATCGCGGCCGGGAACGGGGGAGTGCTGCTGATCGGGTACATCAACGGCGGCCAGCTGTACGTGGTCGACCGCGCGAGCACCACCGCCGCCTTCGGCTCCCCGGACGCGCTCGCGGGCGGGGCCAGGAACCCGTCGCTCGAGATGACCAACTTCGGCAAGGCCTATCTGGCTTTCACGGCCGCCGACGGCAGCGGAGACGACGTCAGGGCCGCGTACTACTACAACGGGTCCTGGGCGCTCGAGTCGGCGCCGCTCAACGCGACCCCTGCAGACGACGCCGGGACCGGGACGGGGGCGCCGCAGGTCGCGGCCGCCGGCGACGGCGTGGCGATCGTGGCCTGGGGCGAGGGCGGTCACGTCTATTCGCGCCGCGTGTGGGGGACCGCGCCGAGCGTGGTCGACGAGCAGGCCGACGTCGCGTCGGTGTCGGGCTGCGGCGAGGTGTCGGCCGGCGAGCCGTCGGTGGCGGCCGGCGGCGACTCCTCCTGGGTTGACGTGGCCTTCCAGGAGCTCGTGTCGTGCGGGGGCGTCGAGCAGACACGAGTGCTGATGAACCGGCTCCAGGGCTCGCAGTACGACGGCGTGGTCGCGGCCGACGGGCTGTCGAGCTCGGGCGCGGCCGGTGCTGAGGAGCCCGACGTCGCGATGACCGAGTACGGCCAGGGCTTCGTGACCTCGGCCGGGCAGGCCTCGAACGACGTCGTCGCGATGGAGCTCGGCAACAACGGCGCGCCCGGGAGCGTGCTGCAGATCAACAGCCTCGAGGACAGCTCGCCCCCGTACGCGGTGCCCGCGATCGCCGGCCTGTTCTCGGACCTGATCGCCTGGCAACAGAGCCCCGGCACGGCGGGACCAGCTGAGATCCGGGTCCGGTACGAGCCGCGGGCCTCGACGCTCGGGCCCGAGCTCGTGCTGTCATCCCCCGCGCGGGGCGCGACCGACGCCGCGCTCGGGCTCGCGGCCGCCGGCGACGCCGGCGGGGACGCCGCGGTCGCGTGGGTGCAGGGGACGGGCGCCTCGACCGAGATCGTCGCCGACCAGCTCTTTCAGCCGCCGGGAGCGGCGACGGTGCCGAAGGCGCTCGCATACTCAAGCAGCGCCGAGCCGGTGTTCAAATGGTCCCCGGCCGGCGGACGGTGGGGACCGATCGCCTATACCGTGATCGTCGACGGGGCCCAGGTCGGGCAGACCGGTGCGAGCTCGTTCCGGATGCCGGCGGCGCTCGCCAACGGCACGCAGCGCTGGCAGGTCACCTCAAGCAATCCGGCGGGGCTGACCAACGCCTCGAAGGTCGCGCGGGTGTTCGTGGACACGGTCGCGCCGCTGCTGAGCGTGAGCGAGTCGGGTCCCCGGAAAGTCGGCGCGAACGAGGTGCTCCGGCTCCGCTACCGCGACGCGCCGCCACGCGGCCTGCCTCAATCCGCCGCGTCCGGGGTGGCGAAGCTGACGATCAGGTGGGGCGACGGAACGGTGGCGCACCTGAAGCCCGGCGATCACCGGGTCGCGCACGCGTACCGCCGGCCGGGCCGGTACACGATCACGGTCACGGTGTACGACCGCGCCGGCAATAAGACGGCAGTCGTGCGGCACCTGAAGATCGCGTCGACGCCGGCGGGTCGGGGCAAGTGATCCGGCGCGCGGTGATCCTGTCGGTCGGGCTGGCCCTCGGGTTCGGGTTCGGGTTGGTCGCGTTCGGTGGGGTCGCGTATGCCCAGGGACCCGCTTACAGCGCTCAGCCGCCCACCAAAGGCGCCCTCTATAGCGACGGTCAGAGCGGCCGCTACCTGCTCGGCGGGACCTGGCTGTATCGCGCCGACACGTCCGACGTCGGGCTCGCCCAGGGGTGGTGGCGGAACGTCGCCTCGACCAGCGGCTGGTCCACAACCACGATCCCGAACGCCTACAACGCCGGCGATTTCTCGCAGGCGAGCATGAACGGCTACGTCGGCTGGTATCGCCGCGACTTCACGCTCCCCGCCGGCGCGTTCGCGAGCTACGTCCCGAAATCGGGCCGGCAATGGATCATTCGCTTCGAGTCGGTCAACTACCGCGCGACCGTGTGGCTGAACGGCCGCGAGATCGGCAGCCACGCCGGCGCGTACGTACCCTGGGAGCTCGACCTGACCGGCCTTCGCGCCGGCGTCAACCGCCTGATCGTGCGGGTCGACAACCGGCGGACCGCCGCCGACCTGCCTCCCGGTCCGGGCGGACAGTGGTGGAACTACGGCGGGATCCTGCGCGAGGTCTACCTACGGGCGGTGCAGACCGCCGACCTCGAGCAGGTGGGGATCCGCACGCTGCACGCGTGTCCTCGGTGCTCGGCGGACATCCAGGAGCAGGTTCTCGTCCGGAACGTCACCGGCGCTCGGCAGAAGGTCGATCTGACCGGGACGTATGGTGGGCGGGGGTTGAGGTTCGGGTCGGCGACGATCGCGCCGCATGCAACGTGGACCGCGCACGGATCGGTCCAGATCCCGCATCCGTCGCTGTGGGCTCCGGGTCACCCGAAGCTGTACACCGCGACGCTCACGCTGTCGGACTCCCATGGCCGGCGCCTCGGCGGCTACTTCACCTACAGCGGCATCCGCACGATCAAGGTCGTCGGCGGTCGCCTCGAGCTCAACGGCCGGCTGCTCAACCTGCGGGGCGTCGACCTGCACGAGCAGACGCTCCAGACCGGCGCGGCGATGACGCCGGCGCAGGACGCCCAGCTGATGTCGTGGGTGCAGCAGCTCGGCGCGACCGTGATCCGCGCCCACTACCCGGTCGGGCCTGAGATGGAGGAGATGGCCGACCGCGACGGGATCCTGATCTGGTCGGAGATCCCCGTGTACCAGGTCCAGTCGCTCTACCTCGATCAGCCCGGCTGGCTGGCCCAGGCGCACGCGATGCTCGAAGACAACATCCTCTCCAACGAGAACCACCCGTCGGTGCTCCTGTGGTCGATCGGCAACGAGCTGCCCTCGCCGGCGACAGCGGCCGAGACGCGCTACATCGCCGGCGCGGCCGCGCTCGCGAAGAAGCTCGATCCCACCCGGCCCGTCGGGATGGCGGTCAGCAACTGGCCGGGCCTCGGCTGCCAGAGCGCCTACGGACCGCTCGACGTGATCGGCGACAACGAGTACTTCGGCTGGTTCGACGCCGGCGGCGGCGGTGACGACGACCGCGACGCGCTCGGTCCCTTCCTCGATACGGTCCGCGCCTGCTACCCGACCAAGGCGATCATGATCACCGAGTTCGGGTTCGACGCCAACCGCGACGGGCCGGTCGAGGAGCGCGGGACGTACGCGTTCCAGTCCAACTCGGTGGCGTTCCACCTGGGGGTGTTCGCGACCAAGCCGTGGCTGTCGGGGGCGATGTACTTCGCGCTCCAGGACTACGTGGCGTTCCCGACCTACTCCGGTGGCGACCCCCGCCCCGATCCGCCGTTCAACCAGAAGGGGCTGGTCGACTTCAACGGCAACTTCAAGCCGGCGTGGTCGGTCGGTGTCGCAGATCTACCACGCCACGCAGCAGATCGCCCCCTGACGCTGGGATGGGGCCGCCTTCGGCGGCGTCCGTGGGGCCACGTTCCCCGTCCGGACAGCGGTCGCGGCGCGAGCCTGACCGGAGGGGCCCGCACGGCCCCACGGATGCCGAGCGCAGCGAGGCCCACTCCCCGTGGGTGTATCAGCCTCCTACGTGGTGTCGTCCACCACCGAATTACGCCGCACGCCCCTCTACGACCGCCACGCCGCCGCCGGCGCGAAGCTGGTCCCGTTCGCGGGCTGGGAGATGCCGGTCCAATACGCCGGCATCCGCGAGGAGCACCTTGCGGTCCGGACCGGCGCCGGCGTGTTCGACGTGTCGCACATGGGCCAGATCGAGACCACCGGCCCGCAGGCGCTCGAGTTCCTCCAGCACATGGTCTCGAACGACGTCCGCCGTGTCCCGGAGGGCGGCGCCCAGTACAGCGTGATGTGCAACCCCGATGGCTGTGTGCTCGACGACCTGTTCAGCTACCGCCTGTCCGACAACACGTTCCTGACCGTGACCAACGCGGCCAACCACGACAAGGACCTCGCCTGGATGCAGGGTCACGCCGGCGAATTCGACGTCGACGTGATCGACCGCCATGGCGACTTCGCGATGCTCGCTGTGCAAGGCCCCGAGGCCTGCGCGCTCGTGCGCGGGCTCACCGACGGCAACCTGCCGGCGCGCTTCCACGTGTGCGAGCGGACGGTGGCGGGGGCGGCCATGCTCGTGTGCGGCACCGGCTACACGGGCGAGGACGGGGTCGAACTGCTGCTCAGACCCGACGACGCGTTGAGCGTCTGGGACGCGGTCACTGCGGGCCGGCGCCACCCCGATCGGTCTCGGCGCGCGCGACACACTGCGCCTCGAGGTCTGCTTTCACCTGTACGGCAACGACCTCAGCGAGGATCGGGGTCCGATCGAAGCCGGGCCTCGGGTGGGCCTGCCGGGAGGCAACGGGGTTCATCGGCTCCGAGGCGGTTGCGGCCGCCCGCGCGCGACGGCACCGAGGAGAAGCTCGTCCCGTTCGTGATCGACGGGCAGGGCATCGCCCGTCAGGGGAACGCGGTGGTCGGCGGCGGCGAGGTCACGAGCGGCACCTTCTCGCCCTGTCTGGAGCGCGGAATCGGGATGGCGTACGTTTCCAGCGCGCGTGCCGCCGAGGGCACGCAGATCGAGATCGACGTGCGCGGCCGGGTCCGTCCCGCCGTGATCGAGCGCAAGCCTCTTTACAGAAAGGAAGCGTGAGTGACGTGGCCGACCCCAGCTATCCGGATGACCTGAAGTACCACCCCGAGCACGATTGGGCACGGATTGACGGCGACACCGGAACAGCCACCTTCGGGATCACCTGGTACGCGCAGGACGCGCTCGGTGAGGTTGTGTTCTACGACGCGCCGAAGATCGGCGCGGAGATCACCAAGGACCAGCCGTACACCGAGGTCGAGTCGGTGAAGGCGGTCTCGGACGTGTTCGCGCCGCTGTCGGGCGAGGTGACCGCGGTCAACGAGACGCTCGCCGACAAGCCGGAGACGATCAACGAGGATCCCTACGGGGAAGGCTGGCTGGTGAAGGTGAAGCTGTCGGACCCGTCGGAGGTGGACTGCGCTGATGGACTCCACGGAGTACCAGGCGACCCTCGACTGAACCGTGAACCGAACCTGGGAGTGATCCGCAAATGACCCGCTACACCTCGGTCACCGACGCCGATCTGAGCGAGATGCTCGCCGACGATCGGCGTCGACTCGATCGATGAGCTGTTCGCGGACATCCCTGCTCGCCTGCGGCTGAACCGGCCGCTGTCGCTGGGCTCCGGCCTGTCCGAGCAGGAGGTCTACGAGGAGCTGCGGGCGCTCGCCGGGAGGAGCACCTCGGCCGAGGACGAGGTGTCGTTCCTCGGCGCGGGAATGTACGACCACTACGTGCCCGCGCTGATCGACTCGATCATCCTGCGCTCGGAGTTCCTCACGCCGTATACGCCCTACCAACCCGAGATCTCGCAGGGCGGGCTACAGGCGATGTTCGAGTACCAGACCGCGATCTCCGAGCTGACCGGGTTACCGATCTCGAACGCCTCGGTGTACGAGGGGCCAAGCGCGGTTGCCGCCGCCGGATACGTGGCCAAGAACACCAACGGCCGCGGCCGGTTCGTGATCTCCCGCGGCGTGCACCCGCACTCGCGCGAGTGCGTGCGCACGCTTGCCCACGCGTGGGGGATGGAGGTCGAGGAGGCGCCGCTCCGCGCCGGCGCCACCGATCTGCCGGAGCTCGGCGACGACGTCAGCGCGGTGATCGTCCAGCAGCCGAACTTCCTCGGCGCGGTCGAGGACCTGACCGCGCTGGCGGACGCGGCGAGACAGGCCGGAGCGCTCAGCGATCGCCGCCTGCGACCCGCTGCCGCTTGCGCTGCTCAAGACGCCCGGCGAGTGCGGCGTCGACATCGCGGTCGGCGAGGGTCAGACACTCGGCAACCGCCTCGACTTCGGCGGCCCCTCGTTCGGGTTCTTCGCCGTGACCGAGGCGCTCACGCGCCGCGTGCCCGGCCGGATCGCCGGCGAGACCAAGGACGTCGACGGCAAGCGCGGGTTCGTACTCACCCTCCAGACCCGCGAGCAGCACATCCGCCGCGAGAAGGCGACCTCCAATATCTGCACCGCCCAGGCGCTGAACGCGCTCGCCGGCGTGATCTACCTGAGCTGGCTGGGGCGGCGCGGAATCGTCGAGCTGGTCGAGCTGATGCTCCAGCGGACCGCGTACGCACGCGACCGACTCAAAGCGATCGACGGGGTCTCCGAAATCCACGAGCGTCCCGTCGTGCGCGAGTTCGCGATCGAGCTCGACGCGCCGGTGGAGCGCGTAGTCGCGCGCTGCCGCGAGCAGGGTCTCAACCCGGGCTACCCGCTCGGGCGTGAATACCCCGAGCACGAGAACGGGCTGCTGGTCGCGATCACCGAGCGTCGCACCCGGGCCGACATCGACCGGCTCGCCGAAGCCCTCGGAGCCGCGGTTGCCGCCGAACGCCGGGCGGTCGGAGCCGGGGCCAAGGCATGATCCGCGAGGCCGACGACACCCTCACGATCTACGAGCGCGCGCGCGCCGGCCGGCGCGCGTTCAGCCCTCCGGAGACCGACGTCCCCGAGCGCCCGCTCGACGAGCTCCTCCCGCCGGTCTTGAGGCGCGCCGAGCCGCCGCGCCTGCCCGAGGTCTCAGAGCCCGAGATCGTGCGCCACTACAACCGCCTGTCCAAGCGGAACTTCGATCTCGACACCGGCTTCTACCCGCTCGGCTCGTGCACGATGAAGCACAACCCGAAGCTGCACGAGCGGGTCGCCGGCATGGCGGGTCACGCCCGCATGCACCCGCTCCAGGATCCCCGCTACGCCCAGGGCGCGCTCGAGCTGATGTGGCGCCTGCAGGACGCGCTTGGCGAGATCGCCGGCCTGCCGCACGTGTCGCTGCAACCGTCGGCCGGGTCCCAGGGGGAGCTCGCCGGCGTGCTGCTCACGCGCGCGCTGCACGAGGACCGCGGCGAGCACCGGACCAAGGTGCTCACCCCCGACACCGCGCACGGCACCAACCCGGCGACGGTGACGATGGCCGGCTACGAGGTGGTCAAGGTCGTCAGCGATGCGAACGGGAACGTCGACCTCGATGACCTGCGCGCCAAGGCCGATGAGGACGTCGCCTGCCTGATGCTCACCAATCCCTCGACGCTCGGACTGTTCGAGACCGGGATCGAGGAGATCGAGCGGATCGTTCACGGAGTGGGAGCCACGCTCTACTACGACGGCGCGAACCTGAACGCGATCATGGGCATCAGCCGGCCCGGCGACATGGGCTTCGACATCGTTCACTTCAACCTGCACAAGTCGTTCACCCAGCCGCACGGCGGCGGCGGTCCGGGCGCAGGGCCGGTGGCGGTGTCGGAGCAGATCGAGCCGTACCTGCCTCGGCCCCAGGTCGTGCGTCGCGAGTCGACGACGAACGGGAAGGAGCCGTTCTACGACCTCGACTACGACCGGCCGAAGTCGATCGGGCGCCTCCGCGGCTTCCAGGGCAACTACGGCGTGTTCGTCCGCTCCTACGCCTACATCCGCTCGCTCGGCGCGGCCGGGTTGCGAGAGGCGTCGGAGACCGCCGTACTCAACGCGAACTACTTGCTCGCGCTGCTGCGCCGCGAGGGTCTCGCGGAGTACCTGCCGGCCGCGTATGACCGGCTGTGCATGCACGAGTTCGTGCTCTCGGGCGAACCGATGCGGCGCGAGTTGCATATCAAGACGCTCGACCTGGCCAAGCGCCTGCTCGACTTCGGCGTCCACCCGCCGACCGTGTACTTCCCGCTGATCGTCGACGAGGCGCTGATGGTCGAGCCGACCGAGACCGAGACCAAGGAGACGCTCGACCGGTTCGCTGGGATCGTGGCCGAGATCCTCAGAGAGGCGAGCGAGGACCCCGAGATCGCGCGGGCGGCGCCCTACACGACGCCGGTCAGGCGGCTGGACGAGGCCACGGCGGCCCGCCATCCGGTCGTCCGCCAGGCGATGCCGGGTTAGCACGGCCACATGCGTTTCGTGATCTTCGGCGCGGGCGCGATCGGCGGGGTCGTCGGCGCGTTGCTTCACCAGGCCGGGTTCGACGTCGCCCTGATCGCCCGCGGCGCCCACTACCGCGCGATCCGCGACCACGGCCTGACGTTCGAGCAGCCGCATGCGACCGCCGTGCTCGAGATTCCGGTCGCCGACTCGCCCGCCGCGCGCGAGTGGAGCGGCGAGGAGGTCGTGGTGCTCACCACCAAGAGCCAGGACACGATGGGGGCGCTCGCAGACCTCAGGTCCGCCGCGCCCGCGAGCACGCCGGTGGTGTGCCTGCAGAACGGCGTGGAGAACGAGCGGATCGCGCTGCGCCTGTTCCCGAACGTGTACGGCGCGGTCGTGATGTGTCCGACAGGACACCTCGAGCCCGGCGTCGTGCTGGCGTACGGGACCCGGGGCACCGGCGTGATCGACATCGGGTGCTATCCGAGCGGGCTGGACGCGCTGTGCGAGGAGATCGCGAACGCACTAGGTGCCTCGGACTTCAGCTCGATGGCGCGGCCGGACATCATGCGCTTCAAGCACGCCAAGCTGCTCGGCAACCTGGCCAACGCCGTCGATGCCATCTGCGAGCCGGGACCGGCTGCGACGGAGGCGATCGAGCTCGCGCAGAACGAGGGCCAGGCCGTCCTGACCGCGGCCGGGATCGAGTTCGTGGCCGACGACGTCAACGACGTCGTGAGCCGATGGGAACGGCTCGACTTGCAGCCGATCGCCGGCCGCGAGCGAGCCGGCTCCTCGACCAGGCAGAGCGTGGCCCGCGGTGCACCGACCGTCGAGACCGATTTCCTGAACGGCGAGGTCGCGCTGCTCGGTCGCCTGCACGGGGTGGCGACGCCCATCAACGACGCCTTGTGCGAACTGTCGGCCCGGCACGTTCGCGAAAGCCGGGCGCCCCAGACGGTGCCCGCCGGCGAGGTGCTGGAGCTCGCCCGGTCGGGAAACTACGCGGATGGATCAGTTCGTCGCTGACGGCGCCGCCGAGATCGCTGCCCGAGCCCCGCGCGAGCTCGAGGCGCTCGTGGCGGTGTCCTCCCCCTCAGGCGATGTCGAGGGAGCGGAGGAGGCGATCGCGCTGTGCGCGGCGTTCCTGCCGCCGCAGGCCGAGATCGAGCGGGTGCCGTGCTCGACGCCGGGAAGCGCCGCGGACATGGTCGCTCGGATCGCCGGCCGGGGCTCGGGGCGGATGCTGCTGCTCGGCCACCTCGACACGGTCATCGAGCACTCCTCACACGCGCCGTTGCGGCGCGACGGCGACCGGCTATACGGCCCCGGCACCGTCGACATGAAGGGCGGGGTGGTGCTCGCGCTGGGGGTGGCGCGAGCGCTGGCGCCGCGCCCCGACACGTTCGCCGATCTGGCCGTGCTGCTCGTGACCGACGAGGAGTGGCGCCGGCACGAGTTCCGCCACATCGAGCGGTTCGGCTCCTACGACGCGTGCCTGTGCTTCGAGGGCGGGCAGCTCACCTCCGACGGGGACGAGGCCGTGATCGTCCAGCGCAAGGCGGCGGGGACGATGCGCGTGGTCGCGACCGGGCGCGCGTCTCATTCAGGGAGCGCCCCCGACCGGGGACGGAACGCGTTGCTGGCGCTCGCGGCGACCGCGATCGAGATCTCCAAGCACCACGACCCGAGCGGTGCCGAGCGGCTTAGCGTGGTTCCGACGGTCGTGCGCTCCGGCGACGCGTTCAACGTCGTCCCCGCCGAGGGCGAGCTCCTGTGCGACATGCGCGCGGAGCGCAGCGAGGCGTTCGATGCGGTGTGCGCGGCCGTGCCCGCCGACCTCGATGGCGTCGGCCTCGAGACGAACATGCTGCGGATCTGGCCCGGGATGGACTCGCGCGAGGCGACCCGCGGGCTGCTCGAGCGCGCCGGCGCGAGGCTCGAGCGCCCGATCATCGGCGCTCCCCGCGGCGGGGCCAGCGACGCCAGCCACTTCGCGCCGCACATCCCGCTGACCGTCGACGGCCTCGGCCCCCGAGGCGGCGGCGCGCACACTCCCGAGGAGTTCGTGCACGCGCCGTCGCTGCGCTCGCGGGCGGAGGTGGCGCTGGCGGTGGCGGCGGCGGTGCTCGATTCGTAGTCGGATTCTTAGCCGGACCTTCACCGCAGCCGCGAGACACGTGCGATCCTTAATCGTGTGAGCGCGACGGTTCCAACCCCACGGACGACGCCACCCCGTGCACCGCGAGTGCGCGGGGGTCAGAGGCAGCTCGAGGGCGTCGCGCTGCTCGCGGGGGTGGTCGTGCTGATGTGGTTGATCGAAGGGATCAACACACTCGACTCGAACCGCCTCGACACCGACGGAATCCTGCCCCGGAGCATCGATCACATCTGGGGCATCTTCACCGCGCCGTTCATCCACGCGAGCTGGCAGCACCTGATCGCGAACACGGTCCCGTTCGTGTTCATGGGGCTGATCATCGCGTTCCAGGGAGCCAAGCGATTCGCGCTGGTGACGCTGATCGTGATCGTCGTCGGTGGGATCGGGACCTGGCTGGTCTCTCCGGCCGCGACGTCGACCGGGGTACCGGAGTACACGATCGGGGCCAGTGGGGTCGTGTTCGGCTACGCCACCTACCTGTTCACGCGGGGTTTCTTCAACCGCAACATCCTCGAGCTTCTGATCGGCCTCGTCGTCGGGGTGATCTGGGGTGGGGCGCTGTGGTCGAGCGTCGTGCCCCACACCGGGATCTCCTGGCAGGGGCACGTGTGCGGGGCGATCGGCGGGGTCATCGCCGCCTACCTGCTGCGGAACGAGCGTCCTCGAGCCCCGGCCCCGGGCAAGCCGGACACGCCGCTCGAGCGGCTGCTCGCCGACTAGTCGGGCGACCAGTCACGCCGGCGCTCCTCTGGGTAGCCTCAGAGGTGATGCGGATCTTCTCGGGCATCCAGCCGACCGGGCGCAAGCACCTCGGCAACTACATCGGCGCGATCACGCAATACGTCGCCGGCCAGGACCGCGGCGAGGCGATCTATTGCGTCGTCGACCTGCACGCGATCACGGTCCCGTACGAGCCCGCCGCGTTGCGCGATGCGGTCTACGACACCGCGGCGACGCTGCTCGCGGCCGGCCTCGATCCGGCGCGGTGCATCTTCTTCCGCCAGGGCGACGTCCAGGAGCACAGCGAGCTGTGCTGGCTGCTCTCGAGCGTGACGTCGTTCGGGGAGCTCGGCCGCATGACGCAGTTCAAGGACAAGGCCGGCTCCCAGCGCGACCTCGTGTCCGGCGGCCTGTTCTTCTATCCGGTGCTCCAGGCCGCCGACGTGCTCGCGTACCGGGCGAACGAGGTGCCGGTCGGGGAGGATCAGCGTCAACACGTCGAGCTGATGCGCGACGTCGCCGAGCGGTTCAACGCCCGCTTCGGCGAGACGCTCGTCGTGCCCGAGCTTCGCGTCCCCGCCGTCGGCGCCCGGATCATGGACCTCCAGGTCCCGGACAAGAAGATGTCGACCACCGGCGGCAGCCCCCAGGGCACCGTGCTGGTACTCGACGAGCCCGACGTGATCGTCAAAAAGTTCCGCTCGGCGGTGACCGACTCGGGGACCGAGGTCGTGCGCGGCCCCGACAAGGCCGGTATCTCCAACCTGATCGACATTCTCGCCGCTGTTCGCGGGATCTCGCCCGAGCAGGTCGAACAGACGTTCGATGGGTCGGGCTACGGTGCGTTCAAGCAGGCCGTCGCCGACGCGGTCGTCGAGTACCTCGCGCCGGTGCGCGAGCGCTACCGGGAGCTACGCGCCGACGAGCCGGCGCTCGAGCGGATCCTCGCCGAGGGCGCCGAGAAGGCCCATTCGATCGCCGCCGGCACCCTGCTCGATGTCCGTCAGGCGATGGGCGTCGGACCGGTCCGGGCCCGACAGTAGCCTGCCACGGATGCGGATCGCCGACCTCGAGCTCGACCTCGACGTTTTCGCCGGGCCGTTCGACCTGCTACTCACGCTGATCCTGCGCGAGGAGATCGACCTGCTCGAGGTGGACCTGGCCGAGGTCGTGATCGCCTACATCGACCATCTCGAGAGCCGGGGCGAGCTCGAGCTCGAGTCCGCGACCGAGTTCCTGGTCCTGATCGCGGCGCTGCTCGAGCTGAAGTCGCGCCTGCTGCTGCCCGGCGAGGACATGCAGGAGCTGATCGAGCTCGATCCTGGCGAGGCCGCTGAGGAGCTGCTCGCGCGGCTGCTCAACGCCCATCGCTACCGGGCCGCGTCCGCGCACCTGCGCGAGATGCTCGACGCGCAGGAGGGTCACCGCTTTCGCTCGGCGCCACTGCCGCCTTCGCTCCGGCGCGCATCGCTGTCGGAGGCTAGCGCCGCGTACGACCCGGCCACGCTGGCGGCCGCGATCGGCGGCCTGCTCGAGATGCCCGAGCGCGTCGACATCCGTCACATGGTCGGGTCGCGCGTCACCGTGGCCGAGCGCCTCGCGCACCTGCGCGCACTGCTGCGGCGCGGCACCTTCTCGTTCGACGACGCCGTCGTCCAGGCCGACCGGGTGACGATCGCCGTGACCCTGTACGCCCTGCTCGAGCTCCACAAGCAGGGCGAGCTGACGTGGACACAGGACGAGCCGTTCGGCGAGATCACGATCGCCGCGAACGGGGCCGGTCACGGACACGGCGCGATCCGGCACGAGGAGCGGCTGACCGCGTGAATCGGCCGCTCGAGAGCACGATCGAGGCGCTGCTGTTCCTGAGCGCCGATCCGGTCGACGCCGACGCGCTCGCCGACGCTACCGGCGCCGAGCTCCACGAGGTCGTCTCGGCGCTCGAGCGGCTTCGCGAGTACTACGAGTTCGAGCGGCGGGGGCTCGTGCTCCGAGAGCTCGCGGGCGGCTGGGCGCTGTCGACCCACCCGGACGCCGAGGCCGCGGCGAGGCGGCTGCTGGCGCGTCCGCGGACGCCGACGCTCACGCCGGCGCAGGCCGAGACGCTGGCGATCATCGCCTATCTCCAGCCCGTGTCCCGTCCCGAGATCGCCCGGATTCGTGGGGTCAACGCTGAGTCGGCCGCGTCCACGCTGCTCGAACGGGGCCTGGTCGAGGAGTCCGGCCGCTCGCAGTTCGGGGCGGTCCTCTACCGGACCAGCGAGCTGTTTCTGCGCCTGTTCGGACTGGACTCGCTCGACCAGCTGCCCGAGCAGGGGACGTTCGATCCGTCGCCCGAGCTCGAGGCCGAGCTGCGGGAGCGGCTGCTCCAGGCCGGCGAGGCGCGCGCCGCGAGCTGAGTCTGAAAAACCCTCATACCGCCGGTCGCGGTGGTAGGTTGTCGCACGAGATGGGAGCGAAATCCTTGGCAGCCGTGACTCGTGGACTCATGCGCAGCTGCGCGGGGCGCTTGCGACTGGCACTGGCATTGACGCTGGTATCCGCGGGCTGGCTGGCGTTCGGTGCAAGTCCGGTGCTAGCGCACGGTCGCGGACCGAGCTACGAGGTGACGTTCGTCGCGCGCTGGTGCCCGGCGTACACAGACATCTTCGCCAACCGGGCGCGTAACGACATCGTCGAGAGCCTCCAGGATCTAGGCCCTAACACTCAGTACGACGACACCGGCATCCTGATCAATCCAGCGTACGAGAAGATGCCACCCCAGAACCGGTGTCAGCCCATCCCGCAATGGGAGTTCACGCTCGGCACCGGCTATCAGAGCCGCGCCGTGACCGGAGTCTGGGGGTCGCTGTCGAAGGTCACCAACCCCTACAACACGCGGATCGTCACGAAGGTTGTGACGCCACTCCTGAACGACGACGGGTCACCGGTGCCGTTCAGGTTTCTCGCCGGCGCGGTGACGATCCGGTTGACCCCGGACCAAGCGGAAGAGGCCGGTGAGCCGGACCGGTTGTGGGCGCAGGGTGGAACGCCGGACGATCCCGTGCTTGCACAGAAGTTCGGCACGGTCGACGCACCGGAGTACGCATTCGGCACGCTCCGATGTGCCAGCGACAACCTGAACGGCGACAACGTCGAGTTCATCTACTTCCCGGCCGGCGTGACCCACGTGTTCTGCTACGCGTTCTACGTCAAGCCGCCGCCGCCGAGCGGGACGATCACGATCACGAAGCACGTCGTCGGCGCCCCGGAGGGGACCAACCCTGAGTTCCTGTTCCCCGGCGGTTGTACCGGGTGCCTCTCGTTCGATCCAGGCGGGTTCACGCTCGGCGACAACGAGTCCGCCACCTTCTACCGCGCCGCCGGCAACCCCGGGACGACGCTGCCAGCTTGGACCGTGACAGAGAACTCGATTGCGGGGTACACCACGTCGGTGAGCTGTGAGGCGCTGGCGCCCGGAGGCGGTCCGGGCCAGAGCGTGTCCGACGTGAACGGAGCGAACGTGACGATCCACCTGGCGGCGGGCGAGCACGTGACATGCACATATACGAACACCTACGTCCCGCCGACCGGCGGTCTCGTGATCGCCAAGATCACCCAGGGCGGGGTCGGGACGTTCGCCTACGACGTCGCCCCGGTGTCGGGTCCTCCCGGGGCCACACAGCGAGTGTCCATCACCACTACCGAGCCCGGCGTGCCCGCGCAGAACCCCGACCTGACAACGCTGGCGCCCGGCGACTACCGGATCCTCGAGCGAGTACCCAAACCACCCGGCGGGACGTGGCGGCGCGTGAGCGTGGACTGCAACGGCCAGCTCCGCTCGACCACGACTCCCGTGACAGTGACGATCTCAGCCGGGACGTCAGTCGTCTGCACATTCACGAACGCGCTGATTCAGAAAGGCTCGATCTCGCTCGCGAAGATCACCGAGGGCGCCACCGGCACTGCGAGCTTCCAGGTCGAGCCGACATCCGGAACGCTGGCGCAGTACCTGCAAACCGCAACGACGACCACGCCCGGCGTCGCGGCCGACGCCGTGCCCGACACGCCCGCGGACAAGACCAATCGACTTCGCCTCGCCACCTACCGGATCATCGAGGAGCCACCCTTCAGCACTCCCGCCAACGCTTGGACGCTGACCCGGGTCGAATGCAACGGCGTGCTCGTACCGTTCGCCCAGGGCACCGCCGAGGTCACCCTGACGAAGACCGATCCGAACGAGCGCTGCGTGTTCACCGACGTGTTCTCCTCGACGCCACCGCCGGAGCCCGGACCGCAGCCTCCCGAGCCGCTTCCGCCCGAACCCCCCCATCCGCCGGGAGCAAACCCCGACGAGCCGAGCGCGCCCTGGGCTGACCTCGCGGTCACGAAGACCGCCTCGCCCCCGGTCGTCGCGGCCGGTGACGTCATCACCTACCGCATCACGGTCACCAACCACGGGCCCAACGACGCCGCTCGCGTGGTGCTCGACGACAAACCGGCTGCCGCCGCGGCGGCTGTTGTCTCCGTCCGCTCCAACACCGGGACGTGTCAGGTCGGACTCCCCGTGGTGTGTCAGCTCGGCACGCTGAAGCCCGGCGCCAAGGTCACGATCATGCTTAGCGTGCGGGCGGGGACACCGACGCACAGCTTCACCAACCGCGCGGTCGTCGGCACGGCGACCTTTGACCCGGACCTAGCGAACAACGCCGCCCACGCGACCGTCATGGTGGTCGCGCCGCCGCCCCCGTCGGGTTCGGCTGACCCGGCCGGCGTGAGCGGCGACCGCGCTGCGAGCTGGCCGCACGCGGCGTCGATGTCGCGGCCGCGGGTCAGGCGGACGGTGGCGCCGAGCCCGCGCCGCTCGAGCTGATCGCGGAACGCGGCGATCGCCTTGGGGCTCGAACCCGCGAAAGCCGACCCGGTCGGGTTGTACGGGATCAGGTTGATCTTGAACATCCGCGGGTCGAGGATGTCCGCCAGTTGCGCCGCCTGCGCGAACGAGTCGTTGACGCCGGCGAGCATCACGTACTCGACGAATACCCTGCGGCGCTTGCGCGCGTAGTACGCCTCGCACGCCGCGATCACGTCGGGGAGCGGGTAGCGCTCGTTGACCGGCATCAGCTCGGTCCGGAGCGCCTCGTCGGCGGCGTGCAGCGACAGCGCCAGCCGGATCGGCATCGGGCTCTCCGCCAGCCGCTCGATCCCGGGGATCCAGCCGATCGTCGAGATTGCCGTGTGGCGATGGCTGATCCCGATGTCGGGCAGCCGCTCACACGCCGCCAGCACGTTGTCGAGGTTCATCATCGGCTCGCCCATGCCCATGAACACCGCGTGGTCGACTGGTCCAAGGCGCCGGAAGTGGAGCGCCTGGTCGAGGATCTCCGAGGCGGTCAGGTTTCGCCCGAACTTCATCTGTCCGGTGGCGCAGAACGTGCAGGTCAGCGGGCAGCCCGACTGCGAGGACAGGCACACCGACCGGCGCCCGTCCCGGTAGCGCATCAGCACAGCCTCGATCGGCCGGCCGTCGGTGGTCGCGAACAGCGTCTTGACCGTCCCGTCGTCAGCGTGCGCCTCGCGCTCGACGGCCAGGCTCGAGAACGGGACCGCATCGGCGAGCGTCTCGCGCAGGCTGAGCGGTATGTCGGACATGTCGGCGAAGCCGCCGGCGCCGCGGGCCGCCCAGCGCCACACCTGCCCGGCGCGGTAGCCGGGCTCCCCGAGTTCGTCGAGCTTGGTCGTCAACAGGTTCAGATCCACGCTGACTATGGTGGCACTAAGGCGCCGCCGTTAGGCGCCGCCGACAATCATCAACCGAGGCGCCGCCGTCAGGCGCCGCCGACAATCATCAACCAAGGCGCCGCCGTCAGGCGCCGCCGACAACCATCAAACATGAGACTGGCCAAGTACCTCGCCTCCGCCGGTGTCGCCTCGCGCCGCGCCAGCGAGGAGATCATCCGTGCCGGCCGGGTCACCGTCGGCTGCGCGATCGTCACCGACCCGGCCCGCGACGTGAGCGGGGACGACGCGGTGGCGGTCGACGGGCGGGCGGTATCGACCGTTCACGAGCGGGTGGTCTACGCGCTCAACAAGCCGTCCGGGGTCGTCTCGACCGCCCGCGACCCGCAGGGGCGCCCGACCGTGGTCACGATGGTGCCGCAGTCCGAGCGCCTGTACCCGGTCGGCCGGCTCGACATCGACACCACCGGGCTGATCCTGCTCACGAACGAGGGCCAGCTCGCGCACCGGCTGACGCACCCGAGCTTCGAGGTCGAGAAGACCTACCGCGTGGTCGTCGGTGGGCCTCCGGTGAGCGAGCCAGAGCTTCAGGCGCTACGCGATGGGATCGAGCTCGACGACGGCCAGACCGCGCCGGCGCGGGTCCGCCGGATCACCGCCGACACGATCGAGATCACGATCCACGAGGGCCGCAAGCGCCAGGTCAAGCGCATGTGCGAGGCGGTCGGGCACCCGGTCAAGCGGCTCGAGCGCGTCGCGTTCGGGCCCTTGCAGCTGGGCGACCTCCCGCGCGGCCGGTGGCGCCGGCTGAGTCCGGCGGAGGTCGAGGCACTGATGGACGCGACGTCCGGATGAGAGGGTTTGGCGATGCTTGCGTTTCTCGACCAGGCTCCGGGTCGGCTCGCGGTCAGCGCTGGACCAGCAGCCCGTCGTTCGCGAGGTGCGTAGCGGTCAGCGCCCGCGCCACCTCGCCGGGCGTGAGATGCACCGGGTGCAGCGACGTCAGTCGCACCACGGTGAACTGAAGCTCGTGCCGGCGCGACACGGTCCGGAAGCCCGCCACCGCGTAGGACGACTGCGCGCGCGACGGCCACAGGTTGCAGGCCGAGCCCCACCAGCAGAAGCCAGCGCTCCGCGGCGAGGTGAACGACACGACGTCGAGCTCGGACACGGTCGCGCCACCGCGGCCCAGGAAGTGCATGCCCGGGACGTACAGCGACAGCGGCAACAGGTCGCGATAGTGCTGGATCAGGATCGCGCGACCGCCCGGCCCCGCCGGGTGGGTCCCGAGCGCCCGCGCCACCACGCGCCAGTCGGGCCGCTCGAGGTTCCGGTCGAACGCAACGCCCACAGTCGTAGCGACACCGAGGGCACACAACACGCCGGCGGCGATCAAACCAACGCGCCGGGCGCGCGCCGCCGCCAGTCCGCCGGCGACGAACAGCGCTGCCGGCATCCAGATCGCGAGCAGGTTGCGCGTGATCAGGTCGTCGACGCCGCCGGCGATCAGCAGCAGGTTCAGCACCAGGCCGGCGAGCGCGACTGCGCCTGCGATGAGCGCGCCTCGCCGCGCCGGCTCGTCGGACCTGACGAACACCAGCACCGCGGCGAGCACGAGCACGGCAATCGCCAGCGGCTCCAGAACTGAATGCGCGGGCCCGTCGAACCCGCTCGCGAATTGCGGCACGACCTGGCCGAGCCGGCGCCCGAGCGGCGCGCCCGAGATCCAACTCGCGTTGCCGGTACCGCTCTGCCCGATCGCGAGCGGGATCAGCGCGAGTCCGCACAGGCCGACGACGCCGACCGCGATCTGCACCGAGCGCCGCGCCCGGTACGTCCACAGCAGCAGGACGGCCTCGGGGACGACCGCCAGGATCGCGTAGTAGTGCGTGGCTAGGGCCAGCGCTGACGCGATCACCCAGCACGCGAGCAACCGCGGCGTCGGCGTCGCGCGTGCGTACGCGAACGCGAGCAGTGACACGCTCGACAGCAACACGAGCATCTCGTACGAGCGCGCCTCCTGCGAGTACCAGATCAAGAGCGGGCTGCACGCCGTCAGCGCCGCGGCGATGATCCCGGCCCGGCGTGAGATCAACCGGGCGCCGGCGCCGTACGCGACCGGAACCACCAGCACGCCACACAGCGCCGACAGCGAGCGCAGGCCGGTCTCGCCGAAGCCGAACACCCGCGCCCACACCCATGCCACGCAGTAGTACAGAGGGGGAGTGGACTCGGTCTGGGGGATCAGCCCGAGCATCTTGCCCGGCGCGAAATGCACGAGCAGCGCGGTGTTGCCCTCGTCGAACCAGAACCCCTGATGGCCGAGGCGGTAGAAGCGCAGGACGGCCGCGAGCACGGTGATCGCCGCCACCGCGAGCACTGCCGGCTCGGCCAGCAGAGCGCGCGCCCGTGAGGCCTGTGCGCGGGCCGCCGGGCGGCCAACGTCTACTGGCGCCGTGCCGACGCTCACCCGCGAGATGTTAGGGTCAGTTGCGGCTGCGGTCCCGTACGGTAAGCGCTTAACACGATTTCAACCCGCCTGCCGGGCAATGTGGCCCGCCCACCGGGCAACATTCCTTAAACCCATGCGTCACGAGTCAGGCCCCATCGACGGCCAACCGGTCCTCGCCTCGAGCACAGGTGCTCAGCCCGCGCTCGCCCCGAGCGGCGCGGGAGCGACCGCCGGCTCCGCACCGGCGGACCGCGCGGCCGGTCTGTCGGGCATCGCCAGCCTGCCCAGGGCGCGCGAGCTGCGGGTGCCGCGGGCGCTGCAGGAGGCGCGTGCGGGAAAGATCGCGCTCGGCTCGATCGTCGCCGGCGCGCTCGTGATGGTGTTGTTCTCGACCCACGGCCCGACGATCCTCGTCCCGCGGTCGAGCCAGATCTTCGCGAGCTGGGAGGCCGGTCCGCTGTACGGCCTGCTCGGCGGGCTCAAGGTCGGCCCGACCGCGACCAACTACGCGCTCAGCGGGCTGATCCTGATCATGCTGGCTGCGTACGGCGTGGCGCTCGCCGCGCTGCGGACGCTGTCGACGCGGCTGATCGTCGCGACGATCGTCGCCGCGAACTTGATCCTGATGCTGGGGCCGCCGTTCCAGCTCACCGACATCTCCAACTACCTCGGCTACGCGCGGCTCGGTGGCCTGCACGGGATGAACCCGTACACGCACGTCATCGGCCAGGAGATGCACGATCCGATCTACCACTTCGCGACCTGGAACAACCTGCACAGCCCGTACGGCGAGCTGTTCACCGCGCTCAGCTATCCGCTCGCGTTCCTGCCGATACCGGTGGCGTATTGGGTCATCAAGGTGGTCACGGTCCTGCTGAGCCTCACGCTCATCGGGATCGTGTGCTGGTGCGCGAAGCGACTGGGTCGCGATCCCCGCTACGCCGCGGTGCTTGTCGGGCTCAACCCGATCTACCTCGTATACGCGGTCGGCGGGTTTCACAACGACTTCTTCATGCTCGTGCCGTTGACCGCGTCGATCGCGTTCCTGCTTGCGGGCCGCGACAAGTCGGCGGGCGCGATGCTGGTGATCGCGGTCGCGGTCAAGTTCAGCGCAGTGCTGCTGCTGCCGTTCCTGCTGGTGGCGGCGCGGCCCGCGCGGCGCCGGCTCCAGGTGATCTACGGATGCGTGCTCGCGGGGATTCCACTGCTCGTGATGAGCCTGATCCTGTTCGGGTTCTCAATACCGAACCTGTCTCAGCAGGGTTCGCTGCTGACCCCGTTCAGCTTCCCGAACCTGGTCGGCTACTTCCTCGGCGTCGGCGGCGGCACCTCCGGCGTGCTGCGGCTCGCGGACGTCGTGCTCGTCGTGGCGGTCGTGCTGCTGCTCCGCCGCAGAGGGGACTGGCTCACGCGCGCCGGCTGGGCGACGTTCGCGCTGATTGCGAGCCTCGGGTGGGTGATGCCGTGGTACGTGATCTGGCTGCTACCGCTGGCTGCGCTCGGATCGAGTCAGCGTCTGCGGCGGACGGCGGTCGCCCTGACCGTGTTCCTGGTGCTGGTGTTCCTGCCGTCGTCGGGGAAGCTCTGGAGCCTCATCAACTTCAACGCGCTCAGCGGTTCCGCGGGCCAGGCGTCGTCGTCGCTCCAGTCCAAGCTGGCGTCGTATTCGCCCGACTCGACGGCGTCGGTTCAGCCCGGGCAGTAGCGGTTCACGCTGAGCTTCGGTCGCTCTCGAGCGGCGATCCCCCAGCCGTAGGAGGCGTCCGAGCCGGCCGCGACGATAAAGTAAGGGAGCTCACACCGCGGGTTGGCCGAGCCTGCGGGTTCCGTGGCAGCAGGTAGCCGTGCGCCGATCCATCGCGTCCGGCGTCAGCCGAGAGGCCCAACATCCTTCGCCGGGTTTATGCCGTGATTATTAGCATCGTGTTAGCGTCGCGCGCCAATGCGCCTTGAACTCGAGCTGGTCGACGGCGGCGGAAGCCGTCAGGCGCCCGATCTCCCTCCGGCTCGCATAACGCCACACCGTCGCGGGCTCGACCGGTTCGAGCTGTGGGTGCTATTCGCGTTTGCGGCGGTTTCGATGTGGGTCCTGGCGCTCGACGTGTGGCGAGTCGTCTTCGATGGCGGCGTCTGGACCGGCACCGACGGCGTTTACATCGTCGACCAGTTGCAGTACCTGGCATGGATCAAAGACGCCTCCAAGCACGTGCTGGCATCGAACCTGTTCGTACTGCGCGATACGCCGGCGGACTACTTCAATCCAGCAGTCATCCTCTCGGGCGGGCTGACCGCGCTCGGGATGGCGCCGTGGCTGTCGCTGCTGCTGTGGAAGCCCGTCGCGGTGATCGCGTTCTTCTTCGCCGTGCGAGGATTCGCCCGGCGCCTGCTGACCGGAATCTGGGCTCGCCGCGCGGCGCTCGTGCTCGCGCTGTTCTTCGGCTCGTTCACCGACGTCTACGGGCATTTCAGCGTCCTCGGCGATCTGTTCCCCGGCTTCTTGACGTGGGGCTACGTGTTCGGGGTGATGGCGCTCGCCGCGATGGTGTGGGCGCTGGTCGCGCATCACGACTCGCGGTTGAACGAACGCAGGCTATGGCTGGCGGGGCTGCTAGGCGGTCTGGCCAGCCTGCTGCACCCGTGGAACGGCGAGCTGTTGATCGCCGTGGTGGTGACGGCGGAGCTCGTGATGGCGCTCGGCCGCCGCTACGACCGAACCCACCTCAAGCTGACGATCGCGACGATCGGCGGCACGGCGATCCCGCTCCTCTACTACGCGATCCTGGGCAAGGCCGACCTGAGCTGGAAGCTCGCCCAGGTCGCGAGCAAGCACGCGTTCTCGTTCTGGTCGATCACGATCGCGATCATGCCTTTGCTCGTGCCCGCGGTCGTCGCGTACTCGAGGCGCCCGACGACGTTCCTGGCTGCGGCCACGCGAACCTGGCCGGTGGCGGCGTTTGCGATCTTCGTGCTGTCCGGAACGAGCCTCGGCGCCACACCCCTGCACTCGTTCCAGGGCATCACGATCCCGCTGGCGGTCCTGGCGGTCGAGGGGTTCCAGATCATCGGCTGGAGCAGGGTGCAGCGGCCGGTGCTGGCCGGTGCGGTCCTGGTCGCGCTGTTCACGATCCCGACCACGTACGAGGAGCTGCACATCGCCCAGGGTCTCGCGGCGCCGACGCCGAACAACGCGAACTTCATCAAGAGCGACGAGAGCGACGCGCTCGATTACCTGGACCACCTGAAAGCGCCGGGAAGCGTGATGACGCGCAGCTACCTTGGCGCCGCCGTGCCCGGTAAAACCGGTAGGCGCACGTACGTCGGCGATTGCCTGTGGTCCGAACCCGGCTGTCTCACGTTGACCAGCAAAGCCAACACGCTGTTCGAAGGATCGCTGACCCCAGCGGCCGCCCAGAGCTTCGTGTTGCAGAGCGGCGCGCGGTTCGTGCTCGCCGACTGCCAGACCACCGCCGACCTGCCGAAGCTGCTCGGCCCGATCATCCGCTCGGCGCACGGATTTGGATGCGCGGCGGTGTATGAGGTCGAGTAGCGACGGCTCGGCCAGGCACGGACGCCGGTGGCTGAGGGTGACGGAGCGGGAGCGGCGGTCGGCTGCGGGTGCCGCCGTCGCCGTGGCGTTGGTGCTGATCGGGCTTTCGCTGGCGGGGTGCGGCGGATCTGTGTTGGCGGCCAAGCCGACGCCGACGCCGACGCCGACGGTCACCGTGTTCCCGATCCCGGGCGCCCGCGTCGCGTCGCCGCAGACGCAGATCGCGTTTCGCGGCGTGCCGATCGGCCAGGTGGGCAAGGTCGTCGTGACCGGCTCCCGGAGCGGAGTCCACACGGGCCGGTTCGAGGCGGATTCCGACCGGGATGGCGGAAGCTTCCTGCCGGCGAAGCCATTCGTATCCGGCGAGGTGGTGACGGTCCGAACCAGCCTGCGCATCCTCGGCACGAGCGTCCCGGGAACGTTCCACTTCACCGTTGCCACGCCGTCGGGATCGATTCCGGCGACCCCGCTGGCGCCTGCGAGCCGCGTGCCGGGAGACGTGCTCACGTTCCACTCGCGGCCCGACCTGACGCCCGCGTCGGTGGAGATCACCAAGGAGGATCCCGATCCCGGGCCCGACGGCGACGACATCTTCCTCACCCCGCAGCAGGGGCCGACTCAGAACGGCGCCATGATCCTCAACAAGGAGGGCGCCCTGCTGTGGTTCCAACCGATGCCCCAGGGGGATATGGCGGCGGACCTCCAGGTTCAGAGCTTCGAGGGCCAGCACGTGCTGACGTGGTGGCAGGGCTATTCGGGGGCGGGCGTCGGCGCCGGCGAAGACGTGATCGATAACTCCTCATACCGCCAGATCGCGGTGGTCCATGCCGCTAACGGGCTGAGCGCCGACCTGCATGAGTTCCGGCTGACTCCGCAGGGCGCCGCGCTGGTCACCGCGTATTACCCGGTGTACTGGAGCGCGACCGACGACCACCTGTCCTCGCGCCAGGTCGTGCTCGACTCGGTGGTTCAGGAGATCGACGTCAAGACCGGCTTGCTGCTGTTCCAATGGGACAGCCTCGACCACGTCCCGCTGACCGACACCTACGAGCCGGCCGTGAAGTCGGCGGGAGCGCCGTACGACTATTTTCACATCAACTCGGTCCAGCTGCAGCAGGACGGCAATCTGCTGATATCGGCGCGCAACACATGGGCCGCCTACGAGGTCGATCACCAGACCGGTCAGGTCGTGTGGACGCTCGGCGGCAAGAACTCGAGCTTCAAGCTCGCCTCAGGAGCCCAGTTCGCGTTCCAGCACGACGTGCGTCTCCACACCGACACCGACCCGACCGTGACCCTGTTCGACGACGGCGCGGGCCCGCCCAAGATCCACGAGCAATCACGCGGGATCACCGTCCGCCTGAACAGCGAGACCAGGACCGCGACGCTGGTGAGCCAGGACGTGCACGCGCCGGCGCTGGCGGCGAGCTTCGAGGGGAACGTCCAGGAGTTGCCAGGCGGCGATGACTTCGTCGGCTGGGGGCAGCAGCCGTACTTCAGCGAGTTCAACCCGCAGGGCCAGATCGTCTTCGACGGCCGGTTCGTAGGCAACAACTCGAGCTACCGCGCCTACCGCTTCCCGTGGATCGGGACGCCGAGCACGTTGCCGTCGGTGAGCGCGTCGACCACGGGCGCCAGCACCAACGTGTACGTGAGTTGGAACGGCGCCACCGAGGTGAGCTCGTGGCGCGTGCTGGCCGGCGCGAGCACGGATGCCCTGCAGGCGGTGGCGACCACCACCAAGCAGGGATTCGAGAGCCAGGTGACGATCCCGGCGGAGCCGTACGTCGAGGTTCAGGCGCTCGACAGCGCCGGGCGCACGCTCACGACCTCGAGCGTCGTCCACGCGTCGTAGTGGTCGTCCCCGCAGGTAGGTTCGCACCGAATGCGGACGTACTTGCGCGGGGCGGCCACGCGCCGCCTCTGGCACACTGCCGATCCCATGCGGCTCTTCGCGCTCCGCGGCGCCAACACCGTCAACGCCAACGAGCCAGACGCGATTCTCGGCGCCACCGACGAGCTGATGCGCGAGTTGATGGCGCGAAACGAGCTCGGCCCCGATGCGATGGTCAGCTGCATCTTCACGCTGACCGACGACCTCGACGCGGAGTTCCCGGCGGTGGCGGCGCGCAACCTCGGGCTGAGCCGCGTTCCGCTGCTGTGCGCGCGCGAGGTGCCGGTCCCGGGCTCGCTGCCGCACGTGATCCGCGTGATGGTCCACTACTACGCGTCCGATGAGCACGAGCCGCGTCACGTGTACCTGGGGGAGTCGCGCGTGCTCCGGGCGGATCTCGAGTCCGCACAATAGGGGGTCCGATGCCGATCGAATTCGCAGAGCGCACCCGCCGGATTCCCGTCTATCCGCTCGCGGCCGGCTACGATCTCGGCGCTCGACGTCGCGATGCTCGCCTCGAACGAGTCGTGCTTCGCGCCGCACCCGGCGGTGGTGCAGGCCGCCGCCGCCGTGCTCGGCGGCGCCAATCGGTATCCGGATCCGTCGTATGTGCCGCTCCGCCGCGCGCTGGCCGATCGGTACGGGATCCCGCCGCAGCGGATCGCGCTCGGCAACGGATCGTGCGACATCCTGCTCGCGGCCGGCGAGGCGCTGCTCGAGCCCGGCGCCGAGGTCGTGTACGCCTGGCCGGCGTTCAGCGTGTACCCGCACCTCGCGGCCGCGTCGGGCGCGCGCGGGATCCAGGTGCCGCTCGACTCAGAGGACCGCCACGACCTCGACGCGATCGCCACCGAGGTAACGGTCGCGACGCGGCTCGTGCTGATCTGCAACCCCAACAACCCGACCTCGACCGCGATCGGACTCGACGCGATCGACGCGTTCATGCGGCGCATTCCCGCGCACGTGGCGGTGATCCTCGACGAGGCCTACTGCGAGTTCGCGCTGACGCTCGGCGACACCTACGCCTCGCTCGAGCTGCTGCGCAAGTACCCGAACCTGGTGCTGCTGCGGACGTTCTCGAAGGTCTACGGGCTGGCCGCGCTTGCGCGTCGGGTACGCGCTGTGCGGCTCGGAGGACTTCCGCATCGCGGTCGACCAGGTCCGCCAGCCGTTCTACCTGAACGCCGCCGCGCAGGCCGCCGCGGTCGAGGCGCTGAAGCGTCAGGACGAGGTCGAGCGGCGCGTGACCGAGACGATCGCGGGGCGGCTCGAGCTCGAGGATCGCGGGCGCGCGCTCGGTCTGTGGGTGGCGCAGTCCGACGCGAACTTCATCTGGCTGCACCTGCCCGAGACCGTCGAGGAGGCCGACGTGGTGGCGGGCCTGCGCGAGCGTGGCGTCCTGGTCCGCGCCGGTGCCGCTCTCGGACGGGAACGGTTGTCTTCGCGTGACGGTGGGCACCGCCGAGGAGAACGACCGCTTTGCGACGCGCTGTCCGAGGTGCTTGGTCGGTAAGGGGCCACTGATGGGCCAAAATCGACCACGGGCCTTGGCGATGGGGCGGCTGTCTGGTACAACCGGCGACGATGAGCGACTGCAGCCGCATCTCCTATTACCGCGGCTGCACCTACGCCTGGCGATTTAGCTAGGCGCCCGGCCCGCTCCCGTTGTTGCCCGCCCACGCCGGCGGGCCCACTCAGAGGCCGAGCGCCGAAAAACCCCCCGGTCGGGTGAAACCCGTCCCGCTCGCTTTCGTACAGTTCACCAGGCACCAGAGAGGACCGACAGATGATGATCGTGATGAAACCGACGGCCACTGAACAGGAGGTGCAGGCCGTCATCGACCGAGTCGAAAGCGTCGGCGCCCGCGCCCATCTCAGCACGGGCGACGAGCTGACGGTGATCGGCGCGATCGGAGACCGCGAGCACGTGGCCCGGCTCGAGCTCCAGGGCTCGCCGGGCGTCGACCGCGTGGTTCCCATCTCGAAGCCGTACAAGCTGTCCTCGACGCAGTTCAAGCACGGCGAGCGAACCGTGCTCGACATCGCCGGGCGCAAGGTCGGCGGCAACAACTTCGCGATGATCGCGGGGCCGTGCACCGTCGAGTCGCGCGAGCAGACGCTCGAGACCGCGCGCATCGTGCGGGACGCCGGCGGCACGCTGTTCCGTGGCGGCGCCTACAAGCCGCGGACCTCGCCGTACGCGTTCCAGGGCCTCGGCCAGGAGGGGCTGCGGCTGCTCGCCGAGGCCAAGGCCGAGACCGGGCTGCCGATCGTCACCGAGCTGATGGATCAGCGCGACCTCGACCAGGTGCTCGAGGTGGCCGACGTGATCCAGATCGGCGCGCGCAACATGCAGAACTACTCGCTGCTGGCCGAGGTCGGTCGTTCCGGATGCCCGGTGCTGCTCAAGCGCGGTTTCTCCTCGACGCTCGAGGAGCTGCTGATGGCCGCCGAGTACGTGCTCGAAGGAGGGCAACGAGGCGGTGATCCTGTGCGAGCGCGGGATCCGCACGTTCGAGACCGCCTACCGCTTCACGCTCGACCTGATGGCCGTCCCGGTGCTCAAGGAGCTCAGCCACCTGCCGGTGATCGTCGACCCAAGCCACGCCGCCGGACGGCGTGACCTCGTGCTGCCGCTCTCGCTCGCGGCGGCCGCGGCCGGGGCCGACGGGATCATCGTCGAGGTCCACCCGCACCCGGACCAGGCAATCTGCGACGGCCCGCAGCAGCTCGTGGCGGACGAGTTTCCCGAATACCTCGCACGGGTGCAGGCCGCCGCCGAGGTCGCGGGGAAGGCGCTCGCCGCGGTTTGAGGGTCGCGGCCGTTTGAGGATCGCGCTCGTCGGCGTCGGGCTGATCGGCGGCTCGATCGGACTCGCCGCGCGCGAGCGGCTCGACGCTTCGGTCGCCGGCTACGACTTGAGCGGCGAGGCGCTTCAGCTGGCGCGCGAGCTCGGCGCGATCGACGACGCGCGCGAGCAGCATCGCCGGCGCGGTCAGCGGTGCCGAGGCGGTGTTCGTCGCCGCGCCCGTCGGGGTCCTGCCTGAGGTGACCGCAGCGGCGCTCGCTGCGGCGCCGGAGGACTGCGTGGTCACGGACGTCGGCTCGACCAAGCGCGCGATCGTCGCGGCGGTTGGCGCGGGTGAGCGGGCATCGGGTGGGGGGGCATCGGGTCAGCGGGCATCGGGTGGGCGGGCATCTCAATTCGTGGGCGGCCATCCGCTCGCCGGCGCCGAGACCTCGGGCGTCAGGCACGCGCGCGCGGACCTGTTCGACGGCGCCACCTGGTACCTGACGCCCACCTCGAGCACGTCGGGAATCCTCTACGAGCGCCTCCACCGGCTGCTCCACGGGATCGGCGCCCGGCCGACCGCGATCGACGCCGATACTCACGACACGCTGCTCGCGACGGTCTCGCACCTGCCACACGTACTCGCGAATGTGCTCGTCTCCCAGGCCGCGCGCACGCTTGAATTAGATCCCCACCCGCCGCCACGACCCACCCAGCCGGCTGCCGGCGACCGGGCCGAGCTTTCGCGACGCCACCCGCGTCGCCGGCGCGCCGAGCGCGATCTGGACCGACATCTACGTGTCCAACCGCGACGCGATCGCGGCGCGGATCGACGACACGATCGCGCGCTTGACCGACGTGCGCGACGCGCTCGTGGCGGCGGACGCGGCGCAGGATCGCGGGCTGGAACGACGGCGCGGCCGAGGACCGGCGCCGGCTGCTCGAGGCGCAGCTCGCGGGCGGCCCGCTGTTCGAGCTGCGCGCGTCGGTGCCGAACCGACCGGGCGTGGTCGCGGAGCTGGCGCTCGAGCTCGGCCGCGCGGGCGTCAACATCACCGACATGGCGCTGTACCCGGCTCCCGACATGAGCGAGGGCGTCGTCGCGCTGTGGATCGCCGGCGAGCAGGAGGCGCGCCGCACCGAGGAGCTCGTGGGCAAGCTCGGATTCCCGGTGGCGCGCGCGTGAACGTCAGGTTCGATCCGTCCGGACCGTTGCGGGGGCGGCTCGTGGTTCCGGCGGACAAGTCGATCTCCCACCGCGCGGCGATCATCGGGGCGATGGCGTCCGAGCCGGTACGGATCAGCAACTATCTCGACGCCGCCGACACCCGCTCGACGCTCGCGGCCGTGCAGAAGCTCGGCGCGATCGTGGAGACGCGCGCCGAGGAGATCGTGATCCGCGGCTGCGGATTGCGGAACGCGATGGCGCCCGGCGAGCCGATCGACGTCGGCAACGCCGGCACGCTGATGCGGCTGCTGCCGGGCTGGCTGTCGTTCCAGCAGGGGTCGAGCTTCGAGCTCGACGGCGACGACTCGATTCGCCGGCGACCGGTCGACCGGATCGCCGAGCCGCTGTCGCTGATGGGGGCGCGGATCGAGGCGCGCGAGGGCCGCTTTCCGCCGTTCACCGTCCACGGCTCGCCGCTGACCGGGATCGAGTACGAGCTGCCGGTCGCGAGCGCGCAGGTCAAGTCGTGCGTGCTGCTCGCGGGGCTCGTCACCGACGCGACGACCGTGGTCGAGCCCGTGCCGAGCCGCGACCACACCGAGCGGATGCTGGCGGCCGCCGGCGCCCCGTTGCTCGCGAGGGCGATGTCGAGGGCGGGGGGTTCCGCACGACCGTGGGCAACGCCGACGAGCTCGAGCTCGGGGACGTCGAGGTGCCGGGCGATCCCTCCTCGGCGGCGTTCCTGATCGCGGCGGGCGTGCTCGTGCGCGACTCGCGGCTGGTGCTCGAGCAGCGTCGGCGTCAACTGGACCCGCGCGGGATTCCTGCGCATCCTCGAGCGGATGGGCGCGATCGTGCTCGCCGACCTCGAGGAGCCGGGCACGTTTCGGGCGGACGAGCCGGTCGCGGACATCGACGTCCGCAACGCCCCGATCGAGGCGACGACGGTGCGAGGCCGAGGAGGTGCCGCTCGCGATCGACGAGCTGCCGCTGGTGGCGCTGCTCGGGTGCTTCGCCGACGGCGACACGGTCGTGCGCGGCGCCGGCGAGCTGCGGGTCAAGGAGTCCGACCGGATCGCCACCGTCGTCGACGGGCTGCGCGGCCTCGGCGCGAGGATCGAGGCGCTTCCAGACGGGTTCGTCGTGACCGGGACCGGCCGGCTGCGCGGCGGACGGATCGACGCCCATGGCGACCACCGGCTCGCGCTGCTCGGCGCGGTCGCCGGGCTCGCGTCCGAGGAGGGCGTGGAGGTGGTCGGCATGGAGGCCGCCGAGGTGTCGTACCCGGGGTTCGTCGATGACGTGGCGAGGCTGATCGCGCGTGGCGCGGGGGTGGTCGCGTGATGGTCGTCGCGATCGACGGGCCCGCGGGCGCCGGCAAGTCGACGGTCGCCCGCGCGGTCGCCGGCGCGCTCGGGTTCACCTACCTGGACACGGGCGCGATGTACCGCGCGGTGGCGCTCGCGGCGATGCGACCGACGGGCCGAGCCGGCGTCGATCGCCGCGTCGCTGCAGATCGAGCCGGGCGAGCGGATCCTGGTCGACGGCCGCGACGTGACCGACGAGATCCGCACGCCGGCGGTGTCCGAGGCGGCCTCGCGGGTGGCGGCGGACCCCGAGGTGCGTCGGGCGGTCGTCGGCGGAGCAGCGGCGGCTTCTGTCCGCCGGCGACTGGGTGGCCGAGGGCCGCGACATCGGCACCGTCGTCGCGCCCGACGCCGAGGTCAAGGTGTTCCTGACCGCCGATCCGGAGGAGCGCGCCCGCCGGCGCGCCGCCGAGCTTGGCGTCGACGCGGCGACGGTGCTCGCCGAGCAGACGATCCGCGACGAGCGCGACCGAACGCGCGCGCACTCGCCGCTCGCGCCCGCGGACGGCGCGGTGGAGATCGACACGACCGGCATGACGCTCGACGAGGTCGTCGGCGAGATCGCCGCTCTGGCGCGCGACGCGGCCGGGTGACTCTGGCGCGCGACGCTCCCGGCGGGAGCCGGGGGCACGCTAGCCTCGGTTCGCCATGAAGATCGCAATCGTCGGATATCCGAACGTCGGCAAGTCCTCGCTCGTCAACCGCCTCACCGAGTCGCGGGAGGCGGTCGTGCACGAGCGACCCGGCGTCACCCGCGATCGCAAGGAGCTCCATACCGACTGGAACGGGCGGGCGCTGACGCTGATCGACACCGGCGGGGTCGACCTCGACGACCGCGCCGAGCTCGCCGCTGCCGTGCACGAGCAGGTGCGGGCGGCGCTCGCGGACGCCGACGCGGCCGTGCTCGTCGTCGATGCCCGCGCCGGTCTGCGGCCCGGGGACCACGAGATCGCGGATCTGCTCCGGCGCTCGCCGCTGCCGGTGGTCGTCGCGGCGAACAAGATCGACTCGGTCCGCGACATCCCGCTCGCGTCCGAGTTCCATTCGCTCGGCCTCGGCGAGCCGATCGCGGTGTCGGCCGCGCAGGGGCTCGGTACCGGGCGACCTGCTCGACCGGATCGTCGAGGTCGGCCCCGCGTCGGAGGAATCGGACGACGGGGACGCGGACGACGGCGTCGTCCGGCTCGCCGTGATCGGGCGGCCGAACGTCGGCAAGTCGTCGCTGGTCAACCGGTTCGCCGGCGCCGAGCGCGTGATCGTCTCGCCGGTCGCCGGGACCACCCGCGACGCGATCGACCTGCCGATCGAGTTCGAGGGTCGCCGGCTGGTGCTGATCGACACCGCCGGCCTGCGCCGCCAGGCCAAGGTCGGGGAGTCGCTCGAGTACTACACGGCGCTGCGCTCGCGCCGCGCGGCCGAGCGGGCCGACGTGGCGCTGGTCGTGTGCGACGCGACCGACGGCATCACCGCGCAGGACCTGCGCGTCGCCGAGCTCGCGATGCGCAGCCAGTGCGCGACCGCGCTCGTGCTCAACAAGTGGGACATCACCGAGGATGTCGACCTCGATCACGAGCGTGCCCGCGCCCATCAGAAGCTCCGCCTGCGCCCGCGGGTGCTGACCGCGAGCGCGAAGACCGGGCGCAACGTCGAGCGGCTGCTGGTCGAGGCGGTCGCGCTCGCCGACCGCAGCGCCGGCCGGATCCCGACCCCGCAGCTCAACCGCTTCCTGTCCGACGTCGTCGCCGCGCGCCAGCCGCCCGCGGGCGGCCCGCAGCACAGCGGGCACCGGCTGAAGCTGATTTTCATGAGCCAGACGGGCGAGCGGCCGCCGCGGTTCTCGATCCAGGTCAACTCGCGGGCGCAGGGTCACGCGCGACTACGCCTACTTCATCGAGAACCGCCTGCGCGAGCGCTACCGGCTCGAGGGCGTGCCGGTGATCATCGACTTCGTCGAGCGCAACGAGCGTCGCGCTCGCGGGCCGCGTGCGCCGCCTGACGCCGCCAGCGATCGACCCGGCGTTTGCGAGGTTTGCGCCACCGGGAAGGTTGTCATCGCCGCTCGGGTCCGTAACCCGTGGTCGAGCGGCGCACAGGGCGCGAGGAAATGCTTCAGTGAACGTGTCGATGTCGATCGTCACGCGGCCACGCACCACGGTACCGGCCGCTGCCCGGGCGGCGTCATCGGCCGGCGCATGGTGTCGCCGCGCCCGGCCCGGCGGGTCCGGGCGGGACCAGCCGGTCGGCGAGGACCGACCGGCGCCGCGATCCGGCGCCGGCGCGCGACGCTCGCGGGCAGCGGTGCTGTTCGCGCTGATCGCGATCTTCGCCGCGCTCGAGCTGACCGGCTCGGGCGAGGTCCCGCCGGCCACCGGCGCCGCGCGGGTCGTCCCCGCCGACGTGCTCGCCTACGTGCACCTGTCGACCGACGCGTCGCGGCCGGCGGTCGGGCGGGCGCAGGCGCTGGCGACGCGCTTCCCCGACTATCCGCTGCGCGTACGCCGCCGCGATCAACCGGTTGAGCGCGATCGTCGGCGGGTCGAGCTCGGTCGACTTCGCGACCGGCATCCGTCCGTGGCTCGGCAAGGAGGCGGCGCTCGCGCTGCTCGACACGCAAGGCGCGTCCGCTCCGTCGCTGCTCGTGCTCGACGTCTCCAACCGCCCGCGGGCGCAGCGGTTCCTGACCCGCGCCGGCGCGGCTGCGGTGGCGGCCTACGACGGGGTCCGGATCCTCGGCTACCCGTCCGGAACCGAGTTCGCGTTCGTCAGCCACTACCTCGTGGTCGGTCCCGACACCGCGGTCCGCGCCGCGATCGCCGCCGGCACCGGCCGCGCGCGGTCGCTCGCGGCCGATCCGGCATACCAGCGCGCGGCCGCCGGCGAGCCGGCCGGCCGCGTGCTCGACGCCTACGTGCCGGCGGCCGGGGTGCGACGCCTGCTCGAGCCGCGCGGCGGACGTAGTCGGCGCGATCGCGACGCTGCTTGATCGCCCGTCGCTCGAGGGGACGGCGATCTCGCTGTCCGCCGTCACCGGCGGCGCGCAGGTGCAGATCCACAGTGCGCTCAGCTCGGCGCGCGAGTCGCATCCGATCGCGTTCGCGCCGACGCTCCAGTCGGTCCTGCCTGCGGGCTCGACGCTGATGCTCGACGTCGACGGGCTCGACCGAGCCGCGCCGCAGCTGCTGCGCGCGGCGGCGACGGCCGGTTTCGCCGGCAACGTCGCGCCGCTCCTGGCCCGCCTCGGGGCAGCGCTCACGGCGCAGGGCGTCAACGTGCACTCGATCACCTCGATCTTCCACGGAGAGACGGCGGTCGCGCTGTCGCCCGGGCCGACGCCGTCGCTGGTGATCGTCGCCCGGACCTCGAACCAGGCGGCGACCCAAACCGAGCTGGCGGGGCTCGAGGCTCCGCTGACCGCGCTGTTCCCGGCACCGAGCTCGGGGCCGGGACAGATCCCGGGGCTGGTCGACCAGCAGGTCGGGCGGCGTCACCGTGCACGAGCTCGGCCTCGGTCCGGGGCTCCAGGTCGACTACGCCGTGTTCAACGGGCTCGTGGTCGTGTCCACCAGCATCACCGCGATCGACCAGGTCGCGAGCCGGAGCCGTTCGCTCGGCGGCGACAACGCGTACAAAACCGCGCTCTCCGATCAGCCGGAGCAGGTGTCCTCGGTACTCTTCACCGACTTCAGCCAGCTTCTCCGCCTCGGCGAGCAGACCGGACTGACGAGCGGCGCGCGCATCCGCGAGCTGCTCCCCGACCTGGCCAAGGTCCGCACGATCGGCTTGAGCTCGGCGAACGGCAAGAGCGACACGACCACGGAGCTACGCCTCGAGATCCCATGAAGACGCTTTCCGACAACGAGTACCTGTTCACGTCCGAGTCTGTGACCGAGGGCCATCCGGACAAGGTCGCTGACCAGATCTCCGACGGCGTGCTCGACGCGGTGCTGCGCGACGATCCGAGCGGGCCGGGTGGCGTGCGAGACGCTGGTCAACACGGGGTTGGTCGTCGTCTCCGGCGAGATCACGACGACGACGTACGTGGACATTCCGGACGTCGCGCGGGAGACGATCAGGCGGATCGGCTACACGAACGCCGAGTTCGGCTTCGACTACCACACGTGCGCGGTGATCAACGCGATCGACAAGCAGTCGCCCGACATCGCGCAGGGCGTGGACCGCGCGTGGGAGTCCCGAGTCGATCCGGGTGACGACGACGAGCTCGACCTCGCCGGCGCCGGCGATCAGGGGATGATGTTCGGGTACGCGTCGAACGAGACCGAGGAGCTGATGCCGCTGCCGATCTCGCTCGCGCACAAGCTGGCCAAGCGGCTCGCGGACGTGCGCCGCGCCGAGATCCTGCCGTACCTGCGTCCGGACGGGAAGACGCAGGTCACCGTGCGGTACGTCGACGGCCGCCCGGTCGAGGTCGAGAAGGTGCTGATCTCGACCCAGCACCGCGACGGCGCCGAGTCGCTGCTCAAGGACGACCTGTGGGAGCACGTGGTCGAGCCGGTCGTCCCCGAGGAGCTGTACGACGCGCGCAAGCTGCACCGGACGCTGCTGGTCAACCCGACGGGCCGGTTCGTGATCGGCGGCCCGATGGGCGACTGTGGGCTGACCGGCCGGAAGATCATCGTCGACACGTACGGCGGTATGGCGCGTCACGGCGGCGGCGCGTTCAGCGGCAAGGACCCGTCGAAGGTCGACCGCAGCGCCGCGTACGCGGCGCGGTACGTCGCCAAGAACGTGGTCGCGGCTGGTCTGGCCGAGCGCGCTGAGTTGCAGGTCGCGTACGCGATCGGCGTCGCGCATCCGGTGTCGGTGATGGTCGAGACGTTCGGCACCGAGAAGGTCCCCCGGTCGAGGATCCTCGAGCTGATCGACGAGTACTTCGATCTGCGCCCGGGCGCGTTCCGGCAGTACCTGCGGCTGCACCGGCCGATCTATCAGAAGACCGCGGCGTACGGCCATTTCGGCCGCGAGGATCACGACTTCACGTGGGAGCGGACCGACAAGGCGGCCGCGCTCCGCGCCGCCGCCGGGCTCGCCGGCGCCGCGGTTGCGACGTAGAGCTGCTCGCCGGCGCCGCGGTTGCGACGTAGAGCTGCTCGCCGGCGCCCGCCACGGGGTTCGCCGGCGGTGCAAAAGTCGCCAAACCCGAATTCCGCCAGCGACCTCGGCTGTATAAGCGCCGGAGGGGCGCCTATCTGACCGCGGCGGCCGCCCGCCGGTGGCTTTGGCGAGTTTCGCACCCACGGACGGGGGCGGACTCGCATCCCGGCCCGACCTGGGTTGCCAGCGCGCTGCCCGACCTGGGTTGCCGGCGCGCTGCCCTACACCTGCGGGTGGGTCAGCCGCAGCTCGTGCAGCGCCTTGTCGACCGTGCGGACGATTCGCGCCGGGTCGTCGACGCCGCGAAACCTGAAGTCGTACGACGCCCCGCCGGCGGTGTCGAAGTCGACCGTGCCGACCCTGAGGATGCGCTCGAGCAGCCGCTGGCGCGAGTTGACGTTCTGGACGCGCTCGAGCCGTGTCTCGTGCATCTCACGCGAGACCAGTCCGGACCTGATCGTCAGGCGCCGGTTGGTGATCGTGTAGGTCGTGCTGATCCGCCTGATCAGCCCCCACAGCAGCACGATCAAGAAGATCACGAGCACGGCGGCTCCGACCCAGCCCGCCTGCACGCCGCCGTTGGCGATCCGGGTTACGATGCCGGCGATCACGCCGGCGACGATCGCCACCAGCAGCCCGCGGACGTAGAACGCGAGCATCGAGCGCCACGACGGGTGGCCGTGGAAGAAGATCTCTTCTCCTGGTTCGGGCTCCACCGGAGCCGAGGGTAGCGGCCGGTCCTCAGCTCCCGATTAGGAAGCCGACGATCGCGACCGCGCCCGCGAGCAGCGCGAGCAGCCCGGCCAGCGGCGCCGGCTCGACGTCGATCCGGCCCGGCCGCCGCAGCAGCGCCACCCAGGCCACGACCAGCGCGCCGCCGATCGCGCAGGCGCATGCCCAGCCCCGCTGCCCGGCACGCTCGGCCGCGACCGTCCCCAACGTGCGTGACAACGCCTCGAGCAGGATCGCGAGCCCGAGCACGAGCCGCCCGGCGCCGAACGCGACCACGATCACGCCAACGTACACCTCGACGATCAGCAGCGCAGCGAATGCCAGCCCGGCGAGGACTCCGAGGCCCTGCACGAACCCCCGCGGGACCGGGGTGCGTTCGACCTTCACGGGCGTCCACGCTGGCGCGGGGGCGTCGGTGGCGTCGGGGCGTGCGCGAGGCGTCTTGGCCCGGGGGGCGCGTTCGCGCGGGACGTGCTCGAGGTCGAAGAACTTATCCGCCAGCGCCTCCTGGACCGCCTGCCCGTCGTTTCCGAGCACGACTGGATCGAGCGTCAACAGTCCGAGCCCGTGGGCGAGCACGAGCTCGCGGTAGAGCGAGTCTTGCGGCCCGGGCCGCGTGCGGCACATGACGACGACCCGGGCGCGCGGGTAATACGCGTCGACCGCGAGCCACTCGTCCGCGCCGGCGCCGGGGGCGCGGAGCCAGGCGAACATGTGGTCGCGCCGCCCCACCTCGCCGAGCAGCTGATCGCAGATCGACAGAATCGTGGGGGCGGGCAGGCCCAGCTCGGCGCGGTCGCTACGGCCGGGAACCGGCTCCCGCGTGCCTTTGGCGGGACTATCGGCCGTCATCCTCGTCGGACTTTACCCTCAGGTCGACCGATGCACGCCGAGTTCGCTAGCACAATGATCGCGCGAGTCGAGCCGCTCACGCTCACGCGCGCGGTCCGGGGCCCGTTCGACTACCGGTTGCGCCCCGACCAGGCCGACGTTGGCGTCGGCGCGCTGCTGCGGGTCCCGTTCGGCCGGCGGACGACGCTCGGGGTCGTGCTTGAGCTCGTCACCGAGTCCGAGCTCGCGCCCGACCGCCTGGCCGAGCCCGATGCGGTCCTGCCCCCCGGACTCCCGCCCGACCTGGTCGAGCTGGCGGGCTGGATCGCCGGCGAGTATTGCTCGACGCCGGCCAGGGCGCTGACGCTCGTGCTGCCCCCCGGAGCTGCGGGCGGCGTGCGGCGGAAGCTCGCGCTCGTGGCCGAGCTCACCGACGCGGGCTCCCACGCACTCGACGGCGATGCGCGCCTGACCGATGGCCAGCGGACCGCGCTCGAGGCGCTGCGACGCGACGGGCCGGCGGTGGCGGCCGCGCTCGGGACGACCACGCTCCGCAGGCTCGAGGGGCGCGGACTCGTTGCGCTGAGCTCACGCGCCCAGGCGCGCCGGCCGGCGTCGGTGGCGATCGGGCGGCGGCTCGACGGCCCGCCGGCGCTGACTGACGAGCAGTCCATTGCGCTGGAAGCCGTTCTCGGAGGGCTGCATGCTCGCGACGGCCGGTTCCTGCTCCACGGCGTCACCGGGTCGGGCAAGACCGAGGTGTACCTGCGGGCCGTCGAGGCGACACTCGCCGCCGGCCGTGGGGCGATCGTGCTCGTGCCCGAGATCGGCCTCACACCCCAGACCGTCGGACGGTTCCAGGCGCGCTTCGGCGACGTCGTGGCGCTGCTGCACTCGGGACTCGGTCAGGGCGAGCGCCACGACGAGTGGCTGCGGCTGCGCTCGGGAGAGGCACGCGTGTGCGTCGGGCCTCGCTCGGCGGCGTTCGCGCCGCTCGCCGACATCGGCCTGATCGTCGTCGACGAGGAGCACGACGCCTCCTACAAGCACGAGGGAGACCCCCGCTACGACGCGCGCACGGTCGCGATCCACCGGGCCGAGCAGCACGGTGCGGTGGTGCTCGCCGGCAGTGCGACCCCGCGCCCCGAGAGCGCCGTCGCGCTGACCCGGCTGCGCCTGCGCGACCGGATCGATCACCGCGCGCTGCCGCCGGTTGAGGTGCTCGACATGCGTGGCGTCCACCACCCGCTCCACCCCCGGACCCGGATGGCGCTGGCCGACGTACGCAGCGCGGGTGGCAAGGCGATCGTCCTGCTCAACCGGCGGGGGTGGTCGAACTTCCTCTCCTGCCGCGGCTGCGGGCACGTGTGGATGTGCCCGAACTGCGAGGTCGCGCTCGTGCTCCATCGCGCCGCCGGCCAGCTCGCGTGCCATCACTGCGGCCACCGACGGCGGGCGCCGAGCCGGTGCGAGGTGTGCGGGTCGGTGGCGGTCGCCCGGCACGGCGCGGGGACCGAGAGCGTCGAGGAGGAGTTGCGCGAGGCGTTCGGCTCGGAGCTTCCGGTGTTCCGGCTCGACGCCGATGTGGCCGCCGGCAAGGACCGTCTGGCCCGCACGCTCGCGGCATTCGAGGCCGCGCGCGCCGGGGTGCTCGTCGGGACCCAGATGGTCGCCAAGGGCCATGACTTCGCCGACGTCGCGCTCGGCGTCGTCCTCGACGCCGACCAGACACTCCGGTTTCCAGACTTCCGGGCCGAGGAGCGGACGTTCGCGCTCATCACGCAGCTCGCCGGCCGGGTTGGCCGCGGGGAGGACTTGGATCCACCCCAGGCCGCCCGGGTGCTGGTGCAGACGCTGGCGCCGTCCGCCAGCTCGATCGCGTTCGCGGCGCGCCACGACTCCGACGGATTCCTCGAGCTGGAGCTCGGTCGGCGCGACGCGCTCGGCTATCCCCCGTACGGGTCGCTGATCCGGATCGTGTGCTCGGCCACCGAGGCTTCGGAGGCGCTTGCGGTGGCAACCCGCCTGCACGATCAGATCGCGCCCGCCGGCGCGATCGTGCTCGGGCCGGCGCCGCTGTTCAGGCTGCGTGGCCGGTCGCGCAGCCAGCTCGTGATCAAGTGCTCACAGCGGGATGTCGCTGTGCGCGCCGTCGGTGCCGCGGTCGACGAATGGGCTGCCGGTGCCGGGCGGCGCGCGGTCAGCGTGAGCGTCGACGTCGACCCGCAATGAGCGCCGCTCACGCGGCATTCTGCTCTACGCACTAAGCTGATTTTGTGTCTGATTCGACCACCGAGACGGCCCCCGAGGAAGACCCCGAGGCCGGCGTCGAGACCGAGCCCAAAGAAGCCGAGCTCGATCCCGAGACCGCTGCTCGCCGGCAGGCCGCGCTCGCCCAGATCCGCCAGTTCGGCGACCCTGTGCTGCGCACGCGAGCACGCCCGATCGAGCGATTCGACGACGCCTTGCGCGAGGAGATCGAGCGGATGGGCCGCCTGATGGACGACGCGATCGGCGTCGGGCTGGCCGCCACCCAGGTCGGCATCGTCCATCGCCTGCTCGTCTATCGCGTGCAGCAGGACGCGCAGATCGCGGCGCTGATCAATCCCGAGATCGAGTGGTCGGGCCGCGAGACCGAGTCGATGGAGGAGGGGTGCCTCAGCCTCTCGCGCGTGCTCGTCGAGGTCGACCGGCCGGTCCACGTGCGCGTGCGCGCCCTCAACGAGTACGGCGATCCGATCCTGATCGAGGCGTCCGGGCTCGAGGCCCGCGTGATCCAGCACGAGATGGATCATCTCGACGGCGTGCTGATCCTCGATCGGACCAGCCGGGAGCAGCGCAAGGAGGCGATGCGCGTCCTGCGCGAGGCCGAGCAGGCTGCGTAGCCGCTCGCCTCGCGGCCGAGAGCGCTGATCCGGCGCGTGCGTACCGTCTACCTCGGCACGTCGCAGTTCGCCGCCGTCGTCCTGCGGCGGCTGGCGGAGTCCCCGCACCGCCCGACGCTGGTCGTGACGCGTCCCGACCGGCCTCGCGGCCGCGGCCGCAAGCTGTCGCCGCCGCCGGTCGCCGACGCCGCCCGCGAGCTCGGGATCGAGCTCGACCAGCCGGAATCGGTCAATGCCGAGAGCGCGCTCGAGACGATCGCCGCGGCGCGCCCCGAGGCGGTGTGCGTGTGCGCGTTCGGCGCGCTGATCACCGAGCCGCTGCTGTCCCGCTGGGAGATGCTGAACGTGCATCCCTCGCTGCTGCCACGGTGGCGCGGCGCCGCTCCGATCGAGCGGGCGATCATGAGCGGCGACGAGGTGACACGGGCGTGTCGATCATGCGCGTCGGGGAGGGGTTCGACGACGGGCCGGTGTGCGCCCAGGAGACCGAGCCGATCGGGCCCCGGGACACCTACGGCACGCTCGCGGAGCGACTCGAGCAGGTCGGGGCCGAGCTGCTCGTGCGGACGCTCGACGAGCGCGCCGCCGTGCGCGCCACAGGACGAGGCGCTCGCCACCTATGCCCACAAGATCAGCCCGCAGGACCGCGAGCTCATGCCGGCGCGGACGGCGGTCGAGCTCGAGCGAGTCGTGCGCGCGCTGACGCCGCACATCGGATCGTACGTGTCGCTCGGGCCGACGGTACGTCGCTCGGCGTGATCGAGGCGCGCACGCTTCCCGACGGCGGTCCGCCCGGAGGGCGAGGTCTCCTTCGACGGCCCGGTTCCGGTGCTCGGATGTGCGTCGGGCGCGCTCGAGCTGCTCACGGTGCAACCTCCGGGTCGCCGCCCGATGAGCGGCGAGGACTACCTGCGCGGGCGCCGGAGGTAGCGGCTTGGCGGCCACCAAGAGCCATAGTCGGGTCTCGCCGGCGCGGGCTTGCGCGCTGCGCGTGATCCGGCGCGTGTTCGAGCACGGCGCCTACGCCGACCGCGCGTTCACGGCCGAGGCGGCCGAGCTCGAGCCGCGCGACCGGGCGCTCGCGATGGCGCTCGCCTACGGGACCGTCCAGCGGCGGGCGACGCTCGATCACGTGGCCGCGCAGCTGACCGGCCGCCCGCTCGAGCGGCTCGACGCGCCCGTGCTGGCGGCGCTCCGGCTGGGACTGTTCGAGCTCCTGTTCCTCGGCGGAGCCGCCGATCATGCCGCCGTCAACGAGACCGTCGAGCTCACCAAGCAGGCACACCCCCACGCCGCCGGGCTCGTCAACGCCGTCCTGCGGCGCGCCACCCGCGAGGGCCGGGCGATCATCGAGGCGCTCGACGACGAGACGCCCGCGGCAGCTGCCGTGATGCATTCGGTCCCCGGTTGGCTGGCCAGCCAGTGGTGGGACGAGCTCGGCGCGGGTGAGGCGCAGGCGCTGCTCCGAGTCGTCAACCGACCCGCGGAGTCGGCGTTGCGGGTCAACTCGCTCGTCGCCGGGGCGCCGGAGGTCGCGGCGGGGCTGCCGGTGGCGAGCCGGCCCGCCCCGGGGCTACCCGAGGGACTAGTGCTCGACGGCCCGTTCGACGTCCAGGGGTCAGAGCAGTTTCGGGCCGGGGCGGTGCAGCCGCAGTCGCGGGCGTCGATGCTCGTCTCGCGGATTCTCGACCCCGCGCCGGGGCAGCGCGTGCTCGATCTGTGCGCGGCTCCCGGTGGCAAGACCACGCACTTGGCCGCGCTGATCGAGGACAACGGCGAGGTCGTGGCCGTCGAGCGTCATCCGCGGCGGGCCGAGGCGCTCAAGCGCACGGTGGCGCGGATGCGCGCATCGTGCGTGCGGATCGAGGTCGGCGACGCCACGGTACCGAGGAGCGACGGGCCGTTCGACCGGGTTCTCATCGATCCGCCGTGCAGCGGACTCGGCACGCTGCAGTCGCGGCCCGATCTGCGCTGGCGCGCGCGCCCGGAGGCGATCGGTGAGCTCGCCGCGCTCCAGGCTCGGATCCTCGCCGTCGGCGCGAACGCGCTGGCGCCGGGCGGATCGCTCGTCTACTCGGTGTGCACGATCTCGTGCGCCGAGAGCGAGGACGTGGTCGAGGGCTTCTTGCGCGATCACGGCGACTTCACCGTCGAGCGCCGGCTCCAGCTGCTGCCACACCGCGACGGCACAGACGGGTTCTTCATCGCCCGGCTTCGACGGGGGTGAGCCGCCTGCGGGCGCCCGTCGGGCTTGAGCTGCCCGAGCGGCCCGTTAACCTGTGTGCTTAACGTGACCGATCCGATGCCAAAGCTCGGTCCGGAGTGCCCGGGGTGCGGTGAGCCCTGGCTTCGCCCAACCGCGTCACCCGGACGCTACCGGTGCGTCTATTGCCTGCAGCGCTACGAGCTCGTCTCCGTGTGCCCCAATTGCGGCGAGCACTCGACGATCGTGCGCATGTCGAGCACGGCTATCGTGGCCTGCAACCACTGCCACGGCAGCATGCTCCGGGCGGTCTAGTGGGTCGTCCGAAACGTTTCGCCCGGAAGTCCGGGCCGGCATTACGGGTGAAACGTTGGAGGAAGGCCCAGTAGCGTGACCACAACTGTCCGCGGGCCCGCCGACGCGACCCTACGCCTGCTGCGCGAGCGCCGCGTCGCCCCCTCGATCCTGTCGGCAGACTTCGCGCGCCTCGGCGAGCAGGTGGACGAGGTACTCGTGGCCGGCGCGCGGGTGATCCACGTCGACGTCATGGACGGGCACTTCGTGCCTCCGATCACGTTCGGCGCGCTGATCGTGGACGCGATCGCCGAGCGGGTCCACGCCGCCGGCGGGATCCTCGACGTGCACCTGATGATCGAGCGTCCGGAGCGTTACGTCGCCGATATCGCGGGCGCCGGGGCCGACAGCATCACGATCCACTTCGAAGCGACGCCGCATCTCCACTACGCGCTCAACACGATCCACGAGTCGGGGTGCGCGGCCGGCGTCGCGCTCAACCCCGGCACGCCGGCCGGGAGCCTCGGCGAGATCGCGCACGAGCTGCTCGACCTGGCGCTGTGCATGAGCGTCAACCCGGGATGGGGCAACCAGCAGTTCATCCCGTGGTCGCTCGACAAGCTCGCGCGGATGCGCAGCGCGCTGCCCGATCACGTGGCGCTCGAGGTCGACGGAGGTGTGCACGAGGGCACCGCCGGGCCCTGTGTCGAGGCCGGCGCGAACCTGCTCGTGACCGGCTCCGCGGTGTTCGGTTCGGCCGATCCGGCCGGCGCGTACGCCGCGATCGCCGCCGTCTCCGGGGCGGTCTGACCGCCCGCTCGGGAGCACCGACCCGCGTCCGGCGGGGTCTGATCGCGCTCGCCCAGGGGCGCATCACGTCCGATCCGCCGCTAGCCTGACCATGATGTGCTTTGGGAGTCTTCGGGCAGCTCTGGCCATGCTCGTAGCGGTGGCTGTGTGCGTGGGGTGTGGATCGAGCGGCTCCTCGCACACGAGCAGCTCGAAGGTCAGCGCGAGCACCTACGTGAGCGCACTGTGTTCGGCGATCTCGCCGCTCGAGAAGGACGTCCGGAGCCGGAGCGCCGCGCTCAAGAAGACGACCGCGACCAGCGCAGTGCAGGCCAAGAAGAACCTCCGCGGCTTCCTGGCGGTGGTCGAGCAGGACTCTGATCACACCCTCGCCCGGATCCAGTCCGCCGGCACCCCGGATATCTCGGGTGGCGACGCGGTCGCGGGGAAGATCGTCGGCACGTTCACGCAGCTTCGGAACGCGATGCGCAGCGCGGTGGCGAAGTCGGCTTCGCTGCCGACCGACTCCGCGTCGTCGTTCCAGACCGCCGCGCAGTCGCTTCTGGCCAGCGTCGGCGCGGCGCTCAACAACATCGACTCCAGCGGGCTCAACAACCCCGACGTGGAGAAGGCCGAGGCGGACCAGCCCGCCTGCAAGGAGCTGTCGACCGGCTGAGCGCCCTCGGGCGCTGGCGGGGGGTCCGGAAACCCCCGGGCGCGGTCAGTGAAACGCCGCGTTCGACCGGCCCGCCGGCGCTGCCCCACGCCGGTAGACGGCCCACAACAGGCCGCATAGGATCAGCGCGGCGGTGAAGTAGGAGACCTCGACTCGCGTCACCTGGTTGCTGATCGCGTCCGACAGCATGAACGCGACGAACAACGCCGCCGACGTCAGCCAGGCGATCGCCGCGAGCGGCGCGCGGCCGCGGGCGAGAGCGGCCTGGTTGAGCGTGCCCGCGGTCAGGTGGAGGCCCATCCCGAGTCCGACCAGGGCCAGGCCGACGCGGCCGTAGTGAAAGCCCTTGTCGCCGAGCAGCGCGGTCATCACGAACGGACCGATCGCGAGCAGCCCGATCGCCACCGCGCCGGCGAACGCCGCGATCACCCCGATCGTGGTGCGGATCGCCTGGTGGAACTCCGCCGCCGACTCGCGCACCTCGAGGCTCGCAAGGTGGGGGAGGATCGACGTCTGGATCGCCTGGAACAGCTGCAGCGGCGCGCGCACGATCAACAGCACGTTGAACACGAACCCGGTGATCCCGACGGTCAGCCCAGCCTTACTGCCCGCGTTCGCGGCGACGATCAGCACGCCCGCGTTCATCAGCGTCTGCTCCGCGAGCATGATCCCGACGACCGAGACCGCGAACCCGGTTCCACCCTTGATGCTGAGGTCGGCCGCGGCTTCCTCGATCTCGGCGTGGGCGGGCCCTTCGCTCGCCGCGTCGGCCACCGGCACGCCGGACGGGGCTGCGACCCGCAGGCGCGAGAACGCAAACGGGATCACGCACAGCGACGCGAACGGCGCCACCGCCATCCCGAGCCCGACCGCCGCCTGACCCGAGGCGATTCCTACCGCGACGGCGAGCGCGAACAGGAATCGCGAGGTCGATTCGAGGAACACGAGTCCGCCGTAGAGCGCGAACCGCTGATGACCGGCGAGCCAGCCCCGGGCGAAGTAGCTCGCGGCGTAGGCGAGCACGCCGATCACGAGGATCCAGTAGAGCGCGCTCGAGCCGTCGAAGATCCCCTGCTCGATCTCGGGCCGCAACGCCAGCGCGACGATCAGGAACAGTGTCGCGAAGCTGAACTGGATCAGGGCCGGGATCCGCAGCGAGTGGCCGTGCAGTCCCCGGGCGCGGCGGTCGGCGATCGTCCGCGAGAGCAGCTGCTCGATCGGGCGATAGATCACCGACAGGATCACGAACATGATCGCCCAGCACAGTGAGATCCGGCTGTAGGAAGCCGGATCGAGTGCGTGGCTGGCGGTCGCCAGGTACAGGAACGTGAAGATGCCGGTGGAGGCGATCCCGATCGAGAGCACCCGGGCGCCCGAGGCGTAAGAGCGCTGCCCGGCGCCCGGATCGCCGCCGTTGGCGTGGCCCGAGGGCGGCTCCGGGGGTGGCGGGGGCGAGACCGTCGCGCCCGCGGGTGGTGTCGAGCCTTCGGTCACCCGACCCTCACCAGCAGCATTGTCCACGGGAACGGAGACCGCGCCTCGAGCACCTCGCCGTGCCGGGCGGCGAGCCGTACAAAGCTCTGCTTGGACCAATGGTTGACGTGTCCGGGGGTGTTGCCGAGATCCCGCATGTACGCGCCCCGGGTGACGTTCAGCATCCGCCACAACGGCTCGCGCGGGACGGAGATGAGCAGGTGCCGCGCCGCCACCCGCGCCATATCGGCGAGGGTGCGCTCGGGATCGGGGACATGCTCGAGCACCTCGATCGCCGCCGCGAGGTCGAACGACCGATCCGGGAACGGCAGCTCGTCCGCGGCCATCGCCCGGAACTCGAGGTTCGGGCGCCGGCGCGCGCTCCACTCGACCTCGAGCTTGGGGTCTGGCAGATCGATGCCGAGGACCGGACGCGTCCCGAGCTGCTCGGCCCATCGATAGGTGAGCACCCCCTCGCCGCACCCCACGTCGAGCACGGATTCCGGAGCGGCGCGATCGAACAGCTCCGCCAGGGTGCCCGCGAAACCCGCCATCAGCCGGCGCACGGCCGGATTGGTCGATCCGTACTTGTCGAAGGTGTTTCCGGTGGGGACCGCGACCTGACCGCCGTCGGCGGGCGCGGCCTCCGGGATCCGGCTCATACCTCGAGCTTCTCCCTGTCGGGGGTACCGCCAGCGGCTGGGTCGTTGTTCTCGGGGGATCCGGTCGCGCGCTCGACCGCGTCGGACTTGGCCGCCGGCGCGACCCGCTCATAGTGCGACGGCTGCACGCCGAGCTGGAGCTCGATCCGCCGGACTCGCTCGAAGGTCCGCTGCGAGAGCGTCCGCTGGGCGTCGAGCAGATCGCCTATGACCCCGAGCGCGCCGAGCAGCATCGCCGCGTTGAACAGGACTCCGCCCGCGATCAGCTCCTGGATGTGGCGCGCCCCGGCGTCGGGATGCTGAACGAAGAAGACCAGGAAGTGGAGGAAGATCGCCACCGCGGCGATGCCGAGGATCACGGCGCCGGTCCAGAACACCTTGAGCGGCTGATACTGGGAGTACACGCGGAAGATCGACAGCGCGTTGCGCCGCACGTACGCCGCCGTCGAGGGGAACAGGCGCGACTCGCGGGTCTTCGGGTTCGTCCGGACCGGAACATGGTCGACCGCGACCAGCAGCTTGCCGGCCTGGATCAGCGTCTCGAGCGTGTACGTGAACTTCGACACCGCCTGCATCTGGAGGGCGGCTTCGCGGTTGTAGGCGCGGAAGCCCGAGGTGGTGTCGGGGATCTCGGTCGAGGACGCGTGTCGCACGACCCATGAGCCAAGCCGCTGGAGCAGCTTCTTCGGCGCCGAGAAGTGCTCGATCGTCTCCACCTGCCGGTCGCCGATGACCATGTCGGCCTCGCCGCGCAGGATCGGCGCGACCAGCTTGGGGATGTCGGAGCCTTCGTACTGATTGTCGGCGTCGGTATTGACGATCACGTCGGCGCCGAGCTTCAGGCCTGCGTCGAGCCCCGCCTGGAAGGCCGCGGCCAGGCCCTTGTGGTTGGTCAGCCGGACGACGTGATCGACGCCGTGGTCGCGAGCCACCTCGATCGTGCGATCGCTCGATCCGTCATCGATGATCAGCCACTCGATGACGTCGATCCCCGGGATCTCGCGCGGCAGGCGGCTCAGCGTGTTCGGAAGCTGGTCCTCCTCGTTGAAACAGGGAACTTGGATGATGAGCTTCATAAGCAAGAGCCGGCCTGCGGATAAAACGAGCGTTCCGGCAGGATGGAGCGCGATACGCCCCGGGACTGGTCACCACACGGTAGCGATCCGGGCCGCGAACGAACGCCGCCGCAAGCGCGCGTGCGATCGCACCGCCGCGGGCGCCGGCTACGCACGCACCCGCCCCCGCTATAGGGTCCTATCCTCAAGGGCCGCACCATGTCCAGCCCCACCGACACCGATCGCCGCCACCTCGCTCGCGCGATCGAATTGGCCGAGGGGGGCCGCGGGCGCGTGAGTCCGAACCCGCTCGTCGGCGCTGTCATCGGCCGCCACGACGAGGTGCTCGGGGAGGGTTTTCACCAGGCCCTCGGACAGCCGCACGCCGAGATCGAGGCGATCCGCGACGCCGAGGGATGCGACCTGGGTGGCGCCACCATGTACGTGTCGCTCGAGCCGTGCTGCCACCACGGTCGGACGCCGCCGTGCACCGACGCGATCCGGGAGGCCGGGATCGAGCGGCTCGTGGTCGCTTCGGACGACCCCAGCGAGCACGCCTCCGGCCGCGGTCTCGGCATTCTGCGCGACGAGGGCATCGAGGTCGTCGTCGCCGACGGCGAGCTCGCGATCCGAGCCCGCCTCCTCAACCAGTCGTTCCGCAAGCACGCCCGCACGGGGCGGCCGTGGGTGCTGTTCAAGTCCGCGATGACGCTCGACGGCAAGGTCGCCACGCGCGGGGGAGACTCGAAGTGGATCTCGGGCGAGCAGAGCCGCCAGCTCGCCCACCGCTGGCGGTCCCAGTGCGATGCGGTCGCGGTCGGGATCGGCACCGCGCTCGCCGACGACCCCCAGCTGACGGCGCGGGTGTTGGATCCCGCCTACCCAGTCGTCCGCCAGCCGCGCCGGGTCGTGTTCGACTCGCTGGCGCGGCTGCCGCTGGACTCGAAGCTGGTCCACGGCGCCCGCGAGGTGTCACTCACCGTGGTCGTCTCGCGCGCCGCTCCGCGAGCCGCCACCGACGCGCTCGCCACCCACGGCGCCGAGGTGATCGTGGCGACGGGGCAGAACGAGCCCGCGCGAGTGCGCTCGGCGCTCGACCAGCTCGGCGCCGACGGGGTCGGCTCGATCCTGCTCGAGGGCGGCCCGCACCTGGCCGGCGCGTTCATGGACGCCGGCGAGGTCGATGAGATGCGGCTGTTCCTGGCGCCGATGGTGCTTGGCGGTCGCACCGCGCGCGACCCGCTCGAAGGCGAGGGCGTCGACGCGATCGCGGACGCCGCGCGGGCGCTGACGCTCGAGTGCGACCGCGTCGGCGAGGATCTGCTCGTGTCCGCGCGCATCAAGGAGTGGTAGGTGAATCCGTCCGCGAAAGCGTGTCGGCATCTCGGAACCGTTCTAGGACGGATCCACGACTGAAGAGGGCAGATCCGCGATGTTCACCGGACTCGTGCAGGGGATCGGCTCGGTCGCGGGCGTCGAGCGCTCACCGGACGGCGCGCGGATCACGATTGCGACGCCGCTCGTCGCGGAGCTCAGCGCCGGCGACTCGATCGCGATCAACGGCGTGTGTCTGACCGCGGTCACGCTAAGGGACGGCTCATTCGCGGCCGACGCGATGAACGAGACCCTCGGGCGCTCCTCGCTCCGCGATCTGGCGCCCGGCTCGGAGGTCAACCTCGAGCTTCCGCTGCGAGCCACGGACCGCCTCGGCGGCCATGTCGTGCAGGGCCACGTCGACGGCCTCGGCGAGATGATCGAGCATGCCGACGACGGGTTCGCGCGGCGGATTCGGATCGGCGCCGGGCCTGAGGTGCTGCGCTACGTCGTCGAGAAGGGGTCGATCGCCGTCGACGGAGTTTCGCTGACGGTCACAGCCGTGGACGACCGATCGTTTACCGTTTCTTTGATCCCCGAGACGTTGCAGCGCACCAACCTCGGGCAGCTCGCTGCGGGCAGCAGAGTGAATCTGGAGGTCGACGTGCTGGCGAAATACGTTGAGAAACTGATGGTGGTGGGTCGATGAGCTCGGTGCAGACTCCGTTCGCGACGATCGAGGAGGCGATCGAGGACGTCCGTCAGGGCAAGATGGTCGTCGTCGTCGACGACGAGAATCGCGAGAACGAGGGCGACCTGACGATGGCCGCCCAGTTCATCACGCCCGAGGCGATCAACTTCATGGCCAAGGAGGGACGGGGGCTGATCTGCCTGTCGCTCACGCCGGAGAGGTGCGACGAGCTCGGCCTAGACCTGATGGCGGCCAAGAACGAATCGGCGTTCGAGACCGCGTTCACGATCTCGATCGAAGCCCGCTCGGGTGTCAGCACGGGCATCTCGGCGGCCGACCGGGCACGCACGATCCAGGTCGCGATCGACTCCAAGACCAGCCCTCGCGAGCTAGTCCAGCCCGGTCATGTGTTTCCGCTCAAGGCCAAGCCCGGCGGCGTGCTCGAGCGCGTCGGCCAGACCGAGGCCGCGGTTGATCTCGCCCGCCTGGCCGGGCTGATCCCGGCCGGGGTCATCTGCGAGATCATGAACGACGACGGCACGATGGCGCGGGTGCACGACCTCGAGTCCTACTGCGAGCGCCACGACCTGAAGATGGTCACGGTGGCGGACCTGGTCGCCTATCGCCGCCGCCACGAGAAGCTCGTCGAGCGGGTCGTCTCGACCAGGCTGCCGACCGGGTTCGGCGACTTCGTGGCGGTCGGATACCGCTCGCTGGTCGACAACAAGCACCACGTCGCGCTGGTCAAGGGTGACGTGGCCGACAAAGAGAACGTGCTCGTCCGCGTCCACTCCGAGTGCCTGACCGGAGACGTGTTCCACTCGTTGCGCTGCGATTGCGGCGAACAGCTCGAGTCAGCGCTGTCGATGATCGAGTCCGAGGGAATCGGAGTGCTGCTGTACCTGAGCCAGGAGGGCCGCGGGATTGGACTGCTCAACAAGCTGCGCGCCTACAAGCTCCAGGAGGAGGGCTTCGACACCGTGGATGCCAACCTCAAGCTCGGCCTGCCGGCGGACCTGCGCGACTACGGGATCGGTGCGCAGATCCTCGTCGACCTCGGGCTCACGAGCATTCGGATCCTGACCAACAACCCCAAGAAGATTTCCGGGCTGGCCGGCTACGGACTGTCGGTCAGCGATCAGATCCCGATCCAGCACCTGCCCAACCCGCACAACGAGGCCTACCTCCGGGCCAAGCGTGACAGGCTCGGGCACACGCTGCACCACCAGGGGCTGGCGCTCGATGAGGAGATGCTGCGCAACGAGCACGAGCACGATGTCGCGCGCCAGCAATCCGCGGAATGAGCCAGCGCGCTGACGCCGGCGGCCGCGTGGCGCTGTGCGTGGCGCGCTTCTATGTTGAGCTGGCCTCCAGGCTGGAGGCCGGCGCTCGCGACGCCCTCGGGGAGGCCGGTGTCGCCGGCGTCGACCGGTTTGAGGTCCCCGGCGCGTTCGAGCTGCCGCTGATCGCCAAGTTCGCCGCCCGGTCGGGCCGCTACCGGGCGATCGTGTGCCTCGGCGCGGTCATCCGGGGCGAGACCGACCACTATGACCACGTCTGCCGCGAGACCGCCCGCGGGATTCAGGCGGTGCAGCTCGAGACCGGCGTACCGTGCGGCTTCGGCGTGCTCACCGTCGACACGATGGCCCAGGCGCTGGACCGGGTCACGGGCGGGTCAAAGCGCGACACCGGTCGTCAGGCGGCCGAGGCCGCACTGGCTGCGCTGGCGGTGAAGGGCGAGCTCGCAGGCGACCGCGAGCAGGCCCCGCCGGCGGGTGCTGAGGGCTTGAAGCGGACGGTGATCACGTCGCCGTCAGCCACGACGTAGTCGCCCCCTCCAGGCGTAGCGTCCCCCGGTCGCGGGCGCCGGTATACCCGCCGGCGCTGACGAGTTCCTTCCAGCGACGACCTCGGGCGATGCCGGTCTCGAGGTCACGGGGTGTCGGAACTACCCAAATAGGTGGGGTTGGAGAGAGGTCATCGGGTATAACCAACTATTGGTGATCTTCGTGATCGCCTAGGCGTTTTGGGTAGCCTCGGCGCCTCAGGAGAGGATTGATGGTGATGGTCAGCGTCGGCGAGACACGGAGTCCGGCAGGAGCATGACGCGGAGGGCGTGCGCGTTGTTGCTCGTGATTGCGAGCGCGGTCGTCGTGGGCCCGATTTGGACAGCGAGTGCCGGCGTGGTTCCGTCTTCTGGTTCGAGCGGGGTTGGGAATGTTGCCTCGAGCACGGTTGCGAGTGTCGCCGTTGCGCCGGCAGCTCAGGCCGCGTCGACCGCCGCGCCGGTGGCGAAGGCTGTGGCGCCGGTTACGGAGACGGTCGCTAAGGCGGCGGCTCCGGTGGCGCAGACGGTGGCTCGGGTCGCGGCGCCGGTGACGCAGATGGCCGCTGCGGCGGCCGCTCCGGTGGCTCAGGTCGTGGCGCCGGTGGCGAAGGCTGTCGCGTCGGTGTCGAAGCCGGTTTCGCAGGCTGTGGCGCCGGTGGCGAAGGCTGTGGCGCCGGTGGCGCGGACGGTCGCTAAGGCGGCGGCGCCGGTGGCGCAGGCGGTGGCTCGGGTCGCGGCGCCGGTGACGGAGACGGTCGCTAAGGCGGCGGCTCCGGTGGCGCAGACGGTGGCTCGGGTCGCGGCGCCGGTGACGGAGACGGTCGCTAAGGCGGCCGCGCCGGTGGCGCGGTGGCTCGGGTGGTGGCGCCGGTGGCGGGGGCGGTAGCTCCGGTGACGCAAACGGTGTCCTCGCTGGCTCAGCCGGTCGCTCGTGTGGTCCAGACGGTCGTCGCGGACGTTCCGGTGGTCCGGTCGGTCGGTGGTGGCTCGGTGGCTCCCATGGCGTCGTCGAGGACCGCGCCGGCGTCGAAGGCCGTCGAGCTTTCGCCCGTTCTGGCCCCGGTCACGGTGGCATCTGGGGCGTCTGGTGCCGGCTCGGGGTCTCAGGCGCCGGCATCGATTCCGGTCGCCTCGGGCATCGCGACTCCGGTCCAGCGCACTTCGGTCCCTGCTCAGGCGAGCGCTACTTCTAGGACTTCCGGGGGGGTGCGGAGCGCGCACGGGGCGATCGGGGCCGATGGTGGCGCCGGCGGGTCGCTGGTGATGCAACGTTTGCTGCGTCGAGGGGCAGGGTTTTCGTTGCGGTCCGCTGCTGGGCGAGCCGCCGGCTCTCGGGGTTCACGCGGATTCGGGGGATCGGCGGGCAGGAGTGATCGTGGGCGTGGCGGTCCGGTGGCGCCGGTGCCTGCGGGCGTTGGTTTTGGGAATGGTGGTGAGGGTGCCACCGGTGGCGGTGCGGGTGGCGGTTCGGGTGCGGCGGCTCCGTGTTCCCACACTGTTTTGTTTGTGTCGAGGGTGATGCTGGCATTGCGGGCGTTTGCGTTGTCGCGGGCGCCTGAGCCGTTGCTGCTGTTGCTAGAGCGGCCTGGTTAGGACCGGGGTCGGTCTCCAGGTTCTCGTAGCCGGGCGATTCCGCCCGGGTGCGTCTTTGTTCTAGCTATAGGAGAACGATCTCATGTCACGCTCTTGTTGGCTTTGGCGGGGACCCGGCGCGGTGGCGGTTCGGTCCGTGGCGTTGGGGAGCATTGTCGGCTCGACGGTCGGTTGCGTCGTGAGCGGCGGCTTCTGCCTAGTGCAGTCTCGGCCACGAAGTACACGGTGTTGTTGCTGGCGGCGGGGATTCTCGTCCTGGCTGCCGAGCCGGCGGGCGCGTTGGCGGCGCCGGTGCGGCGGGTGGACGCGACGCATTCCACGCTGCCGGTGTTGCGGGTCGGTTCGGTGGTGTTGGTGTTTGGTAGCGGGTATTCGGGTGGCGCGGATGCGGTGGCGGTCCGGGCACTGCAGCATCGTCTGGGCCGCGTCGGGGATTTCCCGGGGCCGGTTGATGGGCGGTATGGTCCGCGGACTGAGCGGGCGGTGGAGCGGTTTCAGGGCGCTCATGGGCTGCGGGTGGATGGTGTTGCGGGTCCGGTCACGCTCGCGGCGTTGCGGGCACCGTCGACGGTGTTCTATCCGGGTGCGGGTTCGTCGGGCGGTGGGTCTGAGGGGGTTCGTGGGTTGCAGCGTCAGCTCCGTCAGGACGGGTTCTCGCCGGGGCGGGTCGATGGTCGGTACGGGCCGTTGACGACGGGCGCGGTTCGTCGCTTTCAGGCGGCTCACGGTCTCCGGGTTGATGGGATCGCGGGCCCGCGGACGTTCCGGGAGCTGAAGCTCGTGGCCGCCTCGCGGCGGCCTGGCGCTCACCCCACCCGGCGGCCGCGCCCGAACACGGCGGTGCCCCCGAAGGCGGCGTCTTCCCCGCGTCGTCGGGGGACGACTCATCCGAAGCGGTCGCGTCCGAGCACACGGCAAGCGACCCGGCCGAGGGTGGCGGCTCGGCCCGGTGGGAGCGCGTGGCTGGTGCTGCTGGTGCTGGCGGGTGTGATCGGCGTCGCGGCGCTCGGGGGTGGCGTGTGGCTCGTCGGTCGCCGCCGGCGCGGTTTGACGGACACCGAGCCTCGGCGTGTGGACGGCGGGACGGCGACCACCGCGGTCACGGCGCCGGTCGCAGCTGAGCCGGTCGCAGCTGAGCCGGTCGATGCCGCGCCGGTCGAAGCGGCGGCGGTCGAGGCCTTGCCGGTCGAAGTGGCGGCTGTCGAAGCGGCGGCTGTCGAGGCCGCGGGAGGGTCGGGTTCGCCTGCGGGTCAGGCCGAGTCGGGCGGGCGTGCTGGTGTGGGGCGTGCGGTGGAGTTGGCGTTCCGGTTGTTGGAGCAGGGGGATGTGGTGGGGGCGGAGCGGGTGTATCGGTCTGCTGATGCGCTTGGTGATCCGGTCGCGGCGTCGAATTTGGGGGTGCTGTTGGAGCATCGTGGGGATCTCGCGGGTGCGGAGGCGGCGTATCGTCGCGCGGACGCGCGGGGTAGTGGTGATGGCGCGTTTAACCTGGCGGCGTTGCTCGTCGAGCGGGGTGAGACGGCGGAGGCGATCGCTGCGTATCGCCGTGCGGACGGGCGGGGTGATGCGGCGGCGGCGGCGAATCTCGGGGTGCTGCTCGAGCACCGGGGTGATGTGGCGGGGGCGGAGGCGGCGTACCGGCGTGCCGACGTGCGCGAGGACGCGGGCGGCGCGGCCAATCTGGCGGCGGTGTTGGAGGGTCGTGGTGAGGTCGAGCAGGCCGCGGCGGCGTATGAGCGCGCGGAGGCGCGGGGGGATCCCACGGCCGCGGTGAGTCTCGGGATGCTGCTGGAGGGGGCGGGTGACTTCCCGGGGGCGGCGCAGGCGTACAGTCGCGCCGCCGAGCGCGGTGATCCCCACGGGGCGCTCAGACTCGGTGTCCTGCTCGAGCGCTGGAACGACCCCCAGGGCGCGCTGTGGGCCTACGAGCAGGCGCAGGCGTCCGGTCCTCCCGAGATCGCGCAGATAGCGCGCGAGCGGGCGCTCGCGCTCAGCACCGGCGAGGAGCACATGCGATGAACCGCGGTCTGAGCAGCCCACCACCAGCCGCGGCACCGCAACGATCCCCCAATGCCGACCGGCTGCGGGTGCTCGTCGCCGACCCCGACGGCCTCGCACGCAGCATGATCCGGTTCGCGCTCCGCGACAGCGACCGGATCGGGGCCGTCCACACCGCGGGCGGCAACCGCGAGGCGCTCGAACTCGCGCGGCACTACCGCCCCAAGGTCGCGATCGTCGGTCTGCCCCCCGGCGGCGGGATCGAGCTCGTCAAAAAACTGCTCGAGAGCACCCCCGAGATCCTCGTCCTCACCATCTCAGACACCGACCACCCGACCGCGATCGCCGCGCTCCGCGCCGGCGCCGTTGGCCACATCGGCAAAGACATCAACCCAGACAACCTCGCCGACCTCGTCGCACGCGTTGCGGACGGCGAAGTGATCATCCCAACCAGTAATGCCCTCCCTCCTCCAAGCATTACGAGACGTCGGCCCCTACGCAGCCGACTGACAAACCGAGAATGGGAAATCGTCGAAATGCTCAGCGACGGAGCCACCACCCAACGAATCGCCGAACAACTCGTCCTCTCACCCGTAACCGTCTACAGCCACATCAAAAGCCTCCTGCGCAAACTCGACGTCCGCACACGCCGAGAAGCCGTAATCGCCGGAGAACACCTACGCCGACAGGAGGCGCTAACAAGACCCACAACCTAAACGCCAACCAGTCACCGGGCGGCTTCGCCGGCGACCGCGGGCGGGCCCAGTGGCTTAGTCGCCCTGGTCGTCGCCGCCCTGGCCGGGCGATCCCTGTCCCGGAGCAACGGGCGCGCCGGGGCCAGGCCCGCCGCCGCCCGGTCCCCCCCCGGGGCCTCCGTCGCCGTGATGGTGCCCCGGGCCCGGCGCCCCGGCGCCGCCGGCGTTCTGCCCAAGCGCGAGGAGCGCCTGCTGCAGTTCCTGTCTGACCGCGCCGGTCTGGTCGGGGATCTGCAGGCGGTGGTAGAGCACCGTGACCGCGTCCTTTGGATCGCCGGCCAGCAGCAGCGTGCGGCCGTAGTCATATAGCGCGTAGGCATACGTCAGGCTGCTCGGGCTGGCGGCGTTGATGGCTTGCCGGAGAACGGGGAGCGCGGCGCTGTAGTTGCCGTCGAGCATTAGCTGGTGCCCGCGCGCCTCGAGCGTGTCGGCGGTGGGCGGAGGCGTCGTCGCCGCGGCGGGGGTGGCTGTGACGGTTTGGGTTTGCGTCGTGCGGGGCTTCCGGGCGGGCGGCTTGGCCGGCGCCGGCGTGTGGGTGCGGGCTGCCGAAGCCTGGCGTTGGACGCTCGAGGAGGACCGCGTCGAGTGGTCACCGTTTCCGATCGTGCCGGCGATCGCCACCGCCACGGCTGCTCCCGCGATCAGCGCGACGAGCGCGGGGATGCGGTTGCGACGACGCCCGGCCCCGGCCCCGGCCCCGGCTCCGGCTCTGGCCGGGCCCGGCGCGCTGCCACTGGCGGCTGTGACGCGATTCGCGTCGCCGGACGCCGCACAGCGGTCGTTCGGGCCCCGGATCCACTCGGGGGTCTCACCGGCGCCACAGCGGCGATCCGGTGGTGGGACTTGGTCCCCGCTTCGGTGAGCGCAGTCTCGAGCGCCTCGGCGAAGTCCTGCGCGGTCGGCCATCGCTGCTCCGGCCGCTTGGCCATGCCGCGGGCAAGGATCACATCGACCGACTCCGGGAGCGTGCGATTGAGCAGGCTGGCCGCCGGCGGCTCATCCTCGATGTGCTGGCGCGCCTGCGCGGCGAAGTGTCGCGAGGCGAACGGCCGCTCGCCGACCAGCAGCTCGAACGCCGCCACCGCGAGCGAGTACCGGTCGCTGGCGGCGGTGGCGGGCTCGCCCAGCGCCCGCTCGGGAGCGAGATAGGAGGCAGTGCCGAGGACCTGGCCGGTGCCGGTGATCGTGTCCTCGGTGCCGAGCCGGGCGATGCCGAAGTCAGCCACGTGCAGGGTCCGGTCGCGGTCCAGAAGCAGGTTGGCGGGTTTTATGTCGCGGTGCAGAACGCCGCGGCTATGGGCGAAATCAAGCGCGGAGGCGGCTTCCCTGAGCCACTTGACGGCGTGGACGCGCCGGACCGAGTCGACCCGGAGCGCGTCGGCCACGGTGCCGCCGGCGAGGAACTCCATGACGATGAACGCCCGTCTGTCCGCCTCGGTCTCGCCGACGTCGTAGATCATCACGACGTTGGGGTGGCCCGACAGCCGGGCGGCCGCGCGCGCCTCGCGCAGGAACCGCTCGTTGGCGTCCTGATCATCGGCGAACCGCTCCGCAAGCAGCTTGATCGCCACGTTGCGGCTGAGCGCGCGATCGCGGGCGCACCACACCGAAGCCATGCCTCCGCTGGCTATGTGTCGGAGCGCCGCGTAGCGGTCCGGAAGCCCCAAGTCCTTCCGAACGTGCGCGTCCGGGTGGGATTGATTACCCATCGAAACGCCTCATTACCCGTCTGGAAGCATACGAACCTTCGCGGAGATTGTCTGAAAAAGCCCGTGCGCTTTGATGGGGGACCCCAGCCGCCCGCCCCGCCCTCCCCGCCCCGCCCGCCCCCCGCCCGGGCCGGCCCGCCCGGGGTCGGCCCGCCCAGGCTCCGCCCGCCCGGGGTCCGCCCGCCCGAAAGCTATACTCGCCCGCCATGGCCAAGGTATGTCACGTGTGCAGCAAGGGGCCGGCGTTCGGCAACTCGCGCAGCTACTCGATGGTCGCCACCAGACGGCGGTTTGACCCGAACCTTCAGCGGGTCCGGATCGACGATAACGGGACGCCTCGGCGGGTCTACGTGTGCACCCGCTGCCTCAAGGCCGGCAAGGTCGCCAAGGCCAAGTGACTAACACGGCTCGGGCGCCCGTGCCGGACCCGAGCCCCGACCCGACCGGGTGGGCCGCGAGCCCGGACCCGACCGGGTCGGCCGCGAACTCAGACCCGACCGGTTCAGATGCGAGCCTGCTGCGCTTCCGGGCCGTGCTCGAGGCCGGTCTGGCAGCGCTCGAGGCGCGCCGAGAGCAGATCAACGAAATCAACGTGTTCCCGGTCGCGGACGGCGACACCGGCGACAACATGGTGCTGACGTTGCGTGCGGTCCTCGATGAGCTCGACCGCTTGGCGACGGCGCCCCCGGAAGGGACGATCGAACGCGTCGGCCGCGACGAGATCGTCGCCTCGGTTGCGCGTGCCGCGCTCCTGGGCGCTCGCGGGAGCTCGGGCGTGATCCTCTCCCAGCTGATCCGCGGCGCCGCCGAGGAGCTGGCGAGCCGGCCCGGCGAGCTCGTCGACCCGGTTCTGATCAGCGCGGCTCTGGCCCGCGCCGCAGACCAGGCGTACGGATCGGTGCGCGAGCCGGTCGAGGGCACGATCCTGACCGTGGTGCGCGAGATGGCGGTGCAGGTCGCCTCGGAGACGGCCCGGATGCCCGATGCCCGACTGGCCGCGGATGCGAGCGCCGAGGAGCAGAACGCGGCGATCGCGAGGGTGATCGTGCGCGCGCTCCAGGCCGGCGAGCGCTCCGTCCAGCGCGGGCCCGACCTGTTGCCGGCGCTTCGCGAAGCCGGCGTCGTCGATGCCGGCGGCTACGCGCTGACGGTCTTCATCGCGGGCATCGTCGGCGGACTGGCGGGAGCGCAGCCGCCGACGCTCCAGCACCGCGCCGCGGCGCGGCCTACTCATCCCCAGCATTCCTCGACCACCCATCGCTACTGCGCGAGCTTCGCGGTCACCGGTGCCGATCTCGAGCAGCGGCGGTTCACGCCGGCGCTCGAGCGGCTCGGCGACTCGCTGCTTATCGTCGGCGACCAGGCGACGCTCAAGGTGCACATCCACACCGATGATCCCGACTCGGTCACCGCGGTGTTCGCGTCGCACGGAGCCGTGTCGCATCTCGACGTGGCCGACATGCGCGCGCAGGTCTCCAGGCGCGACGTGCGCCTGGCCACGGCCGACCCGGTCGTGTGTGGCGCGGTCGCGGTCGCCAGCGGTGCCGGAATGCAGTCGCTGTTCGAGAGCCTCGGCGTGCGCGCACTCGACGGCGGTTCGTCGCTCGCCCCCTCGAGCTACGAGCTGCTGGCGGCGATCCACGCGATCGCGGCCGAGCAGGTCGTGGTGCTTCCGAACAGCCCGAACGCACTGGAGGCGGCACGGCTCGCGGCCCAGCTATCGGACAAGGCGGTGTGCGTTGTCCCGTCGCTGTCGCCCCAAGCCGGGCTCGCGGCCGCGGTGACGCTCGACCCGACGCGCAACGCGGGTCAGAACGCCGCGTCGATGACGAGGGCGCTCGAGCACGTCCGCACCGGCGCGGTCGCGCCGGCGGTGCTGGATGACGCTCAGGGGCGGTTCCGCGCCGGCGACGCGGTCGGGTTCGTCGAGGAGGAGATCGTCGCCTGGGGCCGGCCCAGGGAGGCACTCAGGGAGGTACTAGAGCAGCTCGCGCACGACGCCGAGCTGATTACCTGCCTGCGGGGAGCCGAAGCACCGCTGGACGACGGGACGGTACAGGCACTCGCTCATGGTGATGTCGAGTTCGAGCTGTCTGACGGGGGTCAGAGGGCCCAGTGGTGGCTGCTGTCGGCTGAATAGGCACGACGTTGTCGGCGGCCAGCAGCGCCTCGAGCTTCGCCGCCGGGAGGGGACGGGCGAGCAGGAAGCCTTGAGCGCGCTCGCAATCGAGCTCGCGGAGTGCGGCGAGCTGCTCTTCGGTTTCGACCCCTTCCGCGGTGACCGTGAAGCCGAGCGCGCGCGACATGCCGATCAGCGAGGACACGATCGCCTGGTCGCGCAGATCGTCGCCGACCCCGCTGATGAAGCTGCGGTCGATCTTGATCGCGCCGACCGGATGCTCCTTGAGCCAGGAGAGCGACGACACGCCCGTGCCGAAATCGTCGAGCACGATGCGGATTCCGTGCGAGTCGAGCTCGTGCAGCGTCCGCGCGGTGACCGCGTCGGCGCGGATCAGCGCGGCCTCGGCGAGCTCGAGTGTCAGCTGAGCGGCGGGGAACTCGGCGTGGGAGAGGATCAGCTGGACGGTCCGCGCGAAGCCCGGATGCGCGAGCTGGCGCGCGGACACGTTGACCGACAGCTCTACCGGTCGCCCGGCTTCGCGGGCGATGCGCTGCACCGTCTCGCAGCTCTCCCGCAGCACCCAGGCCCCGATCGGCACGATCGAACCCGTGTCCTCGGCCACCGGGATGAACTCTGCGGGCGATACTTGGCCGAGCGTGGGGCTGTCCCAGCGCAGGAGCGCCTCGACGGCCGCGATCTCGCCCGTCTCGAGCTCGAGCACGGGCTGGAACACGACCACGAGCTCGCCGCGGGGCTCGGTCGTCTCCGCCTCGCTCGCGTCGCCCGACCACAGCCCCTTGATCAACGTGCGCGACTCGACTCCGACCGCCAGCGCGACCACCGACGCGCCCGAGGCCTCGCGCAGGACCGCCGTCCAGCGATCGATCTCGTGATCCGCGGTGGGGCTGAGCAGGCCGCTGCGGGCGAGCAGGTCCGCCCGCGCCTCCTCGTCAGTGGTGAGTGCCGGGATGCATCCTTCTGCCTGCGTCATATCGGCTTTAGGTCGTGCATCTGCGTGAGATGCTTGATCGCCCTGGCGCACCGCTCGACGCATTGGCTTGTCCGAAAGCTGACCCGGAGCGTGTGAGGTTTCCGACACCGGAGGCTCAGCTCCGCCTCCCCGACCGCGGCTGCGGTCATGATCTGGCGCTGATGGGCGCCACGGCGTTTGCGAGCTCAGATCCGCTCGAGCCGTCCGAGCTCGAGGCGGCCCCGGTGCGCTACCCCCGGCCGTCGAGGCTGTGTGGTGCGCTGTCGCTCGAAGGGGCGAAGACGCGCAAGGCCGCCGAGTCCCTGGGGCTCATGACGGTCGAGGATCTGCTGCTGCACCTACCGCGCGACCGGCGCGAGGCTCGCGCGGTTGCCGAGCTCGTCCCCGGTGATAGCGCGACCGTGGTTGTCGAGGTCAGGAGCATCTCGTCGCGGTCCGTGCGCCGGCGCGGAATGCGCCCGCTGGTCGAGGCGACGGTCGCTGACGCCAGCGGCGCGATGAAGGCGACGTTCTTCAACCAGCCGTGGCTCGAGCAGCGCTATCCGGTCGGAACGCGGCTGGCGCTGCACGGCAAGTTCGAGGGACGGCAGGGGAGGGGGGCGGGGGGCCAATTCCGGGTCCAGGCTCACGCGCGGACCGGCGACGCGGTGTCGAGCGGCGACGCCGGGGCCGGCGGCGTGGTGGCGCACTACCCGGCCACCGAGGGGCTGTCCTCGACCCAGATCCTGGCGCTCGTCACCGAGCACCGGTCGGCGTTCGCCGAGGTGGTCGAGCCGCTGCCGGCCGTGGTGCGGGCGCGCGAGCGGCTGCCCGACCGGGCGACGGCGTTGACCGAGGCCCACTTCCCCGGCGGGTCGGATTCGGGCTTCGACGTCGCGCGCCAACGGCTGGCGTTCGATGAGCTGTTGCTCGTGCAGCTGACGCTGCTGCGCCGGCGGCTGCGTCGCAGAGCGGCGAGCACTGCGCCCTTGCTCGACTCCGAGCGCAAGCTGACCGCGCGGTGGCTGTCGGAGATGCTCCCGTTCTCGTTGACCGGCGATCAGTCGCTGGCGCTCGACGCGGTCGATCGCGACCTGGCACGGGAAGTGCCGATGCAGCGGCTGCTGATGGGCGAGGTCGGGTCGGGGAAGACGGTCGTCGCCCTGTACGCGTTACTGCGGGCGGTCGAGCACGGCTACCAGGGCGCGCTGATGGCGCCGACCGAGACTCTCGCCGAGCAGCACTTCGCGACGATCCAGAAGCTCATGCCGGGGTCCGTGGTGCCGCTCGGGCTGCTGACCGGATCGACCCCCGGCCGCCGCCGCGCGGACCTGCTCGGCAAGCTCGCCTCCGGTGAGTTGCCGCTGATCGTCGGGACGCACGCGTTGATCGAGGACGCGGTGCAGTTTGCGCGGCTCGGCGTGGCGGTCGTCGACGAGCAGCACCGGTTCGGCGTCCGCCAGCGGGCGGCGCTCGACGCCAAGGCCGGCGGCGACTCCGACGAAGGGCGTCCGCACGTCCTGCACATGACCGCGACCCCGATTCCGCGAACGCTGGCGCTGGCCGGTTACGGGGATCTCGACTTCACGCTGCTTCGCGAGCTCCCCGCCGGGCGGCGGCCGATCAAGACCTTCGTGTGCTCGACCGACCGTGAGCGGGCGCGCGCATACGACCGGATCCGCGATGAGCTCCGGTCCGGCCGCCAGGCGTTCGTGGTGTGCCCGCTGGTGGAGGAGTCCGACGTGCTGCAGGCGCGCGCGGCCACGGCCGAGTTCGAGCGGCTACGTTCCGGGGAGCTCCGGGACTTCGAGGTCGTGCTCGTGCACGGCCAGCTGCGGTCGGCCGCCAAGCAGGCCGCGATGGCCGCATTCGCCTCCGGCGCGGCGGACGTGCTGGTCGCGACGTCCGTGATCGAGGTCGGGATCGACGTGCCGAACGCAACCGTGATGCTCGTCGAGGACGCCGACCGCTACGGGATCTCGCAGCTGCACCAGCTCCGGGGCCGAATCGGACGCGGGTCCCACGATTCGGTCTGCCTCCTGTTCGGGTCCAAGGACTCGCTGCGGCTACGGGCGCTGGCCGCGCACACCGACGGGTTCAAGCTCGCGGAGGTGGACCTCGAGCTGCGCGGCGAGGGCGAGCTCGTCGGCACGCGCCAGCATGGGCTCGCGCAGTTCCGGGTGGCCGAGTTGCCCCGCGACGCCGCGCTGCTCGAGCGGGCGCGACGCTACGCCGAGGAGGTCGTGTCCGACGATCCCGAGCTGGCCGAACCCGAGCATGCACTGCTCGCCGACGCGCTCGTGCAGGCCTACGGCGCCGAGGCGCAGGCGCCGATCCGGGCGTGAGGGTCGTCGCCGGCGCGTTTCGCGGGCACCGGCTGGTCGCTCCCCGGGGGATCTCGACGCGGCCGACATCCGACCGGGTCCGCGAGGCGCTGTTCTCGATCCTGGTCTCGGTGGAGGGCGCGCGGGTGCTCGACCTGTTCGCGGGCTCGGGAGCGCTGGCGATCGAGGCGCTCTCCCGGGGGGCGGCGGAGGCGGTGCTCGTGGACTCCTCCGCGGCCGCCGTGGAGGCAATCCAGCGCAACCTCTCGGCGGTCGGCGCGAGCGCCGAGGTCCGCCGGCAGGCCGCTTCCGCGTACCTCGAAAGGGCACGCCGGGACGCTCGGCAATACGATCTAGTGTTCCTCGATCCTCCATATCGGCACGCGAGCACGCTCGGGCAGGAGCTCTCGGCAGCGTTGGCACCGGTTCTAGCGCCCGATGCCCGGGTAGTGGCTGAGAGCGATCGGCGCGCGCCCCTCGAACTCGACTTGACGCTGCTCGACGAGCGCCGTTACGGCGACACTTTGATCCGAATCCATGGCACCTGACAACCGCATCGCCATCTGTCCCGGCACGTTCGACCCGGTCACGAATGGGCATCTCGACGTCATCGCCCGCTCCTCGAAGATGTACGACAGGGTGATCGTGGCGGTCGTCAACCTGCCGTGGCGCAAAGGCAGCACGGTGTTCAGCACCGAGGAGCGAGTGGGGTTCCTGCAGGGCGCGACGGAGTCGTTTGCGAACGTCGGGGTGGAGCCGTTCAGCACGCTGCTGGTCGATTTCGCGCGCGAACGCGGCGCGATGGCGATCGTCAAGGGCCTGCGCGCGATCTCCGATTTCGAGTACGAACTAGAGATGAACCAGCTGAACCGCCGTCAGGACCCGGAGATCGAGTCCGTTTACCTGATGGCGTCCGCCAAGTACAGTTTCCTGAGCTCGAGCGGCATCAAGGAACTTGCCACGTTCGGCGGGGAGATCGATGATCTTGTTCCCGCAGAGGTCGCCAGCGCCTTGAAGGAACGGCTAAGCCGCTAACGAAACAGAGGTTTTGGGATGGATGTCCTGGTACTCATCGACAAGCTTGACGATCTGGTGCACAACGCCCGAGCGGTGCCGCTGACCGATCAGGTACGGGTCGACAAGGAGGAGATCTACGACATCCTCGATCAGATGCGCGCCACGATCCCCGAGGAGATCAAGCAGGCGCGGTGGATCGTCAAGGAGCGCCAGGAGATGCTGGCCGAGGCCAAGCGGGAGGCCGAGCGGATCGTCAAGGAGGCCCGCGAGCGCCAGGAGCGGATGGTCTCCGAGGAGGAGATCACCAAGCAGGCCGAGCGTGGCGCCGAGGACATCATCGAGGACGCCCGCGCCCGTGAGCGCGAAATCAGGCTCGGGGCGGAGGACTACGCCGACGAGATCCTGAACACGCTCGAGGTGAATCTGTCGAAGTTCATCGCCGCAGTCCGTCGGGGACGCGAGCGCCTGGCGGGCAAGGAAGAGCCCGCCGAAGTGTCGTAGGCGCGCCCTCTGGCTCAGCTCCGGGCGATTTGCGCGCCGCCACCCTCGCCCGCGTCGAACTTCGGCGATGCAGCTGCGGATATGTCAGGTTCAGCGCCAAAGTCCGTCCCCGTGAGTGATTCGCACCGTCCCGTCATCGGCATCTGTGCCGTGCGCGAGCGCGCCAGCTGGGCGTTCTGGAAGCAGGACGCCCACCTCGTCGCCGACTCGTACGTTGCGCCGGTGCAGCGCGCCGGCGGGGTGGCGGTGCTGCTGGCGGTCGACGCGCGCGCGCCGGTCGAGCTGCTCGACTGGCTCGACGGGCTGATGCTGATCGGGGGCGCCGATCTCGACCCGGACTCGTACGGCGCCCCTCGCGACCCGGCGACCGAGTCTTTCTATCCCGAGCGCGACGAGTTCGAGCTCGCAATGGTGCGCGCCGCGATCGAGCGCGATGTGCCCGTGCTCGCGATCTGCCGCGGGATGCAGATCCTCAACGTCGCATTCGGCGGCACGCTCGAGCAGAATCTGGTCGCGGCCGACGGCAGCACCCCTCACCGCAAGGTGGTCGGCACGTTCGAGGGCAACGAGCACACGGTCAAGCTCGCGCCCGGCTCGCTCGCGGCGGACGCGGTCGGAGAGCAGGTCCATATCGCCCGCTGCCACCACCACCAGGCCGTCCTCGACCCCGGTCACGGTCTCGTCGTCACCGGCCGGGCGGAGTCAGACGGCGTGATCGAGGCGATCGAACTCGCCGACGGACGCTGGGCGCTCGGCGTGCAATGGCATCCCGAGGCCGACGACCGCAGCCGGCTGTTCGGAGCGCTGCTCGACGCGACCCGTTCGACCCGTTCGGCGCGCGGTGTCGTCAGCGGACCCCGCGCTTAGCGGATCTCGAACCCGCTGAGCCCCTCGGGCTCCTCTTCGGTGACCTCGATCCGCTCGACCGAGGCGTGGCGAGGACCCGTCCGGCAGAACCTGACCACGCGGTCGACGTTTTCGGTCCGGCCCTCGAGCACCGCCTCGACGGCACCGTCCGAGCGGTTGCAGATCCAGCCCGAGACGCCGTGGGCCCACGCCCGCTCGCGCACCGAGTCGCGGAAGAACACGCCCTGCACGCGTCCGTGCACGATCACGCGGCGGCGTATCCGATCAGCGGGCACGACGGGCTATGGGATCAGCTGGCACGACGGGCTATGGGATCAGCTGGCACGACGGGCGATTCTCGCAAGCCCACCTCCAGCCATCGTTTTGCGGGGATTTCTTTCCGTCCGAGGCCCCCGCAATCCTGAGTGGTCCCATGAACACGCTGTGGTTGCTCATCGGTCTGGTTGCAGGCGCGGGCGCGGTCCTGTTGGCGGTCCGTCCCCGGCTGCGCTCGCTGTCGGGCGAAGCGGCGCGCGCCGGTGAGCTCGAGCGCGAGCTCGTGCGGGCTCGCTCGGCCCTCGAGCACGAGCGCACGCTCGCCCAGGAGCGCCTGGCGACGCTCACCGAGGCCCAGGAGCGGTTGTCGGATTCGTTCAAGGCGCTGAGCGCCGATGCGCTCAAGTCGAGCGTCGACCAGCTGACGGAGCTCAACCGCGCCCAGCTGAACGCCGCCCGGGCTGAGGCCAGGGGAGACCTCGACACGCGCCGCCAGGCGGTCGAGCAGCTCGTCGCCCCGCTCAAGGAGCAACTCGGCCGCGTCGACGCCCAGCTGCTACAGCTCGATCAGGAGCGGCGGGAGTCGCGCGGGCGGCTCGAGGCCCAGCTGAAGACGCTTGCCGAGACCGGCGAGCGGCTGCGGACCGAGACGGGCGCGCTGGTGACCGCGCTGCGCAAGCCCAACGCCCGCGGACAGTGGGGCCAGATGCAGCTCCGCAACGTAGTCGAGCTCGCGGGCATGGTCCGGTATTGCGACTTCTCCGAACAGGCCTCCCTCGCCGGCGACGAGACGACGCTGCGCCCGGACCTGGTCGTCAACCTGCCGGGTGGCAAGCACGTCGTCGTCGACGCCAAGGCGCCGTTGCAGGGCGTGCTCGACGCCTACCAGGCCCGAGACGAGGAAGAGCGCCAGCGCCACCTTCGCGATCACGCGCGGCTCCTGCGCCGGCACGTCAAGGCGCTCGCCGACAAGGCGTACTGGGCAGGGCTCGACTCCGCTCCGGACCTCGTCGTGATGTTCCTGCCCGGCGAGCATCTGTACGGCGCGGCGCTCGAGGCCGATCCCGCGCTGATCGAGGACGCGATGGCGCGGCGAGTGCTGATCGCCACGCCGACGACGCTGCTCGCGATGCTCCGCGCGATCGCCTACGGCTGGCAGCAGGAGCGCGTGGCCGAGTCCGCCCAGGCGATCTCAGAGCTGGGGCGGGAGCTGCACGGCCGTCTCGTGAAGCTCTCGAGCCTGCTCGCCACAGTCGGCACTCGCCTGAACAGCACCGTCCGCGCCTATAACGATGCCGTCGGCTCCTACGAGGCCCGCGTGCTGCCGGCGGCGCGCCGGTTCGAGGATCATGGGTCGGTGGCGGCCGGCCGGGAGCTGCCTGAGCTCGAGCCGGTGACGGTCAGCGCCCGCAGCGTCCGTGCCGCCGAGCTCGATGCCGGCGCCGGCGGGGGCCGCCCGAGCGACGACGTGCCGGAGCAGCTGACGATGCGGCGCCTGCGCGCCGCGGACTAGCCGACCTCCGGTCAGGGATCGCCGGTCGCTGGCCCGAATCCGTCAATCGAGGGCCCGGGATCGTCCGCCCCGTCTCCGGACGCGCCGGCCTCCGCCCGCCCCTCCCACCACCGCCGCAGATCCGCCCGCTGGTGTGGCAGCGGATCGGCTGACGGCTTGCGCCGGCGGACGCGCTGCAGCGCCTCGTCGATGTCGATCTCGGAGCGCACCGCGACCACGCCGGCGGCCACCGCCGCGGACCGCTGCCAGCCCGCCCGGCAGTGGAGGTAGGTGCGCTCGCCGGCGTCCAGCCATCGGCCGACCTCCTGTACCGCGGCTTCGATCTGCTCGGCGGGAAGGCCGCCGTAGTCGGTCAGGCGCAGGCGCCGCTCGATGATCCCGGCGCCGGCGAGCGCGCCGTGCACCTCCTCGCGCTCCCCCGGCCGGTATTCGTCATCCTCGGTCAGGTTGAGCACCCGCCGTATCCCCAGCCGGGCGAGCGCGTCCACGTCATCCTCGTCGAGCGGATAGGCGCCGACGATCAGCTCGTCGAACACGTCGGCGAACCCGTAGGTGCGAAACCAGCGCGACACGGGATGGATGATCGCGGCTCGGGGGCGGCGTTGCCGGCGCGACCCCGCCGGCGGGCCGGCGAGGACCCTCGAGGTCGGCGGTAAGCTCGATGTGGGATGTCGCCGCTCCGCACCGACACGTTCGACCTCGGTGGGTTGCACCTGACCACCGGCGAAGGGCGCCGGCTGGACCTGTTCGTGGCGATCGAGCCGCTCATGCTCGCCGGCGAGAGGTATCCGGTCGAGCCCGAGCTGGTGCCAGTCCGCCTCGACATCTCGCGCACGACCGGCGATGGGTACGCGCTGCGCATTCGGTTCGAAGCGTCGGTAGTGGGCCCGTGCATGCGCTGCCTCGAGCCGGCCGGCCCGACGTTCGCGGTCGACGCCCGCGAGGTCTCGCAGCCGAACGAGGCTCGAGCCGTCCAAGAGGAAGCGTCCGGGGGACGTGGACGCTCAACACACCAGGTCGAGCTCGACGACCTGGTCTCGCCGTACGTCGAGGACGGATTGCTCGACGTACGTGGCTGGGCGCGTGACGCCCTCGCGCTGGTGGTGCCCGCGACCCTCCTGTGCCGGGAAGGGTGCGCTGGGCTGTGCGCGGTGTGCGGGACTGATCTGAACGAGGCGGGACCCGACCACCATCACGAGCGCGAGCCGGATCCGCGCTGGGCGGCACTCTCGGAGCTTCGGTTCGAGTAGTCCCCGCGACGCGGTTCGAGTAGTCCCCGCGACGCGGTTCGAGTAGTCCCCGCGGCGCCGTCCGAGTACCGAGCGTGGCGTTTCGCCGGGTCTCTGACGGCTACACTGCCCGCATGGCCGTCCCCAAGCAGAAGCAGTCCCATGCGCGGACTACGCAGCGCCGCTCGCAGCACAAGATCAGCGCGCCGACCTACAACGCGTGCCCGCAGTGCCACAGCCCGCGCCTGCCGCACCGGGTCTGCCCGGTGTGCGGTTACTACAAGGGTCGCGAGGTCATCGTCCCGGATCGGGACGAGCGGATCGCCTGAGAGCGCCGCGCGTGGTCACCGTCGCCGTTGATGCGGGCGGGGCCGATCTCGGCCCTCGCGAGGTCGCGGCGGGTGCTGCCCGCGCGGCGGCGAACGGCATCCATGTTCTGCTGTTCGGGCCCGCCGGCGAGATCGGCGCCGTGCCGGACGGCGTCGAGGTCGTTGACGCCCCGGTGTCGATTGCCAAGAAGGCCGACCCCGCGAACGCGGTGCGGACGACGCCGGAGGCCTCGATCGTCCAGGCGACCCGCGCGGTCGCCGAAGGCCGCGCCCAGGCGTTCGTGTCCGGCGGCTCGACAGGCCCCGCCCTCGCGGCCGCGCTGTTCAACCTGCGGCGCGACCGCGGCGTGTACCGGCCGGCGCTCGCGCTGCCGCTGCCGAACCCCGGCCGCGGCCCGATCCTGCTGCTCGACGTCGGGGCCAACGTGACCTGCCGCCCCGAGCATCTCGTGCAGTTCGCGCACATGGGATCGGCATTCACCCAGGCCGTGCTCGGGGTCGACTCCCCGCGGGTCGCGCTCCTGTCCAACGGCGAGGAACCGGGCAAGGGCACCCCGGATCTCGTCTCCGTGCACGAGCAGCTCGCCGGCGCTCGCGGCGCCGGCCTGAACTTCATCGGCAACGTCGAGGGGACCCAGATCCCCGAGGGCGTGGCCGACGTGGTGGTGATGGACGGCTTTACCGGCAACATCACGCTGAAGCTGATCGAAGGGGTCTCGGGCCGGGCGCTGCGGCTCGTCACCGAGACCGCGAACACCAACGTCCGGGGGCGGCTCGGGAACTGGCTGATCGCGCCGACGATGCAGCGGCTGCGAGATGCGATCGATCCCGAAGGCCCGGGTGGCGCGTACATGCTCGGGCTCCGGCAGCTCGGCGTGGTCGCCCACGGCCGCTTCAGCGCGCGAGGCTTCGCCCAGGCGATCGACGTGGCCGCGCGCGGCGTTCAGCACGACGTGATCGGCCGGACCCGCATGGCGCTCCAGCAGGCCGGAGCGCTGCGGCCGGCGTCGGGACGCGACGGCGAGCCCGCGCGAGCCGATGGCCCGTCCGAAGCGACGGCTACGGTTTCGACTTGATGACCCGCGAAGAGATCTTCCAGGTGATCCGTGGCCACCTCGCCGACGAGCTCGAGGTGGATCCCGAGGTGATCTCCGAGTCGACCCGCTTCAAAGAAGACCTCGACGCTGACTCGCTGGACCTCTACACGCTGGTGCAGGAGCTCGAGGATTCCTACGGCGTGCGGATCTCCGACGAGCAGGCAGCGAAGATCCGAACCGTCGGCGAGGCCGTCGAGTTCGTGCTGGGCGTCAGCGGTGACGGGACCCATGCATCGGCGTCGGCGAGCGCAGGTCCAGATGCTGAGTGAGCGCGAAGCGCCGTCCACTCGAGAGTGACTCGCCGGCGCTTCTGCGGGAGCTGCTCGACGGGTTGCCCGACGAGCTCGCGACCTCGGTATTCACCCATGCCTCGTGGACGGCTCGACGATCGGACTCCTACGAGCGCCTGGCCTTCCTCGGCGACAGCGTGCTCGCGCTCGCGGTGACCTCGCATCTCTTTCCCCGGCTCGAGGCCGAGCGGTTCGGCCCCGGGAGACTGACCAAGATCCGGGCCCAGGCGGTCTCGGGTCGCTCCTGCCGGGAGGTCGCCGAGCGGCTCGGCGTGCCGGAGCGCCTGATCGCGGCGGCGCCGCCGGGCGTGTCCTCGACGGTGCCAGCGCTGGTCGCGACCGAGCGCGTGCTGGCCTCGGTGATCGAGGCGGTGATCGGCGCCTGCTTCCTGACCTATGGCTATGAGCGCACCGCCGCGGCCGTGGTGGCGGCTTTCGCGCCGGAGATCGAGGAGGCCCTCGAGCACCCTGTCGACTTCAAGTCGGCGCTCCAGGAGCGGCTCGCGCGCAAGGGCGCGCTCGTGACCTACGACGTCGTCGATGAGCAAGGCCCCCCTCACGACCGAGTGTTCTCGGTCAGCGCCACGATCGCCGGCGTCGAGGTCAGCCGGGGCACGGGCCGGAGCAAGAAGGATGCCGAGCAGGAGGCCGCACAGGTGGCGCTCGAGGCGCTCGAATGAAAACTAAATCTGGGCCCACCCACCCCCCAATTACTCCGCCATGTACTTGAAATCGATCGTGCTGAAGGGCTTCAAGTCCTTCCCGGACCGGACCAAGCTCGAGTTCGGCCCCGGCGTCAGCGTGATCGTGGGGCCCAACGGGTCGGGCAAGTCGAACATCACTGACGCGGTGCTGTGGGCGCTCGGCGAGCAGTCGCCGCTGGCCGTCCGCGGGCAATCGATGCAGGATGTGATCTTCGGCGGGGCGCCGGGCCGGCCAGGCGCCCGCGGCGCCGAGGTCGAGCTGGTGCTCGACGACAGCGAGGGCATGCTCGGGCTGGGCGCGCCCGAGGTCTCGATCGTGCGGCGGCTCGACCGCGGCGGCGAAGGCGAGTACCGGCTCGCGGGCGCGCGCTGCCGGCTCGTCGACGTGATCGAGGTGCTGTCAGACACTGGGCTTGGCAAGGAGATGCACTCGGTCATCTCCCAGGGCCGGGTCGAGTCGATCGTCACCTCCAAGCCGCGCGACCGCCGGATGTTGATCGAAGAGGCCGCCGGACTCGGCAAGCACCGCAAGCGCCGGCGGCGCGCGCAGCTGAAGCTCGCACGCACCCAGGACAACCTCGACCGCGCGCTCGACGTCGAGCGGGAGGCCCGCTCGCGCCTGCGACCGCTCAAGCGCCAGGCGGAGGCCGCCGAGCTGCATGCACGGCTCGAGCGCCAGACGCTCGAGGCGCGGTGGGAGCTCAGCCGCGACGATCTGCGCCGCCACCAGGCCGAGCTCGCCGCCGCCGAGGACGCCGCCGCGCAGGCGCGCGCCGAGCGCGAGCGGGTCGAACGCCGGCTCACCGAGGTCGCCGGTCGCCGGGAGGCCGCCGAGGAAGCCCTGGCCCGACGCAGCGCCCATCGCGAGGAACTCTCCAGACGATGCTTCCTCGCTCAGTCCGCCGGCGATCGCGTGTCCTACCGCGCCGAGGCGGTGCGCGCGGCGCAGCGGAATATCGAGGGGCGCCTGAGCAGCGGCCGTGAGCATCTCGCCAGGTTGCGCGACGCCGCGCAGGCCGACGTTCCCGACCCGCGGGCCGACGCGCGGATCGCCGAGCTCGAGCAGGCGCTCGCCCGGCTCGAGCGCGACCGCGAAGCCGAGCTCGCGCGCCAGCTCGCTGAGCTCGAGGGACAGCTGCGAGCCGCAGGCGCGGCGGTCGGCGAGCGAGCCCAGACCGTCGAGCACGCGCAGGTCGCGCGCGAGCATGCGCGGGAGCGCCTCGAGCATGCGCGAGGCGAGCTCCGCGAGGCCGAGCGGGCGGTCGAGGCCGCGCGCCGCGAGGCCGCGCGGGTCGGCGGCGAGCTCGCGGCCTGCAACCAGTTCCTGCGCAGCCAGACCGCCGCCCCCGGCGGCGCCACCGTCCTTGCCGACCAGCTCGAGGTCGATCCGGGCTACGAGCTCGCGGTCGCGGCCGCGCTCGACGGGCGGCTGCGCGCGGCGGTCGTCGGCGACCGGGCAGCCGCCGGCGCCCTGCTCGATCGCGCCGGCGCCGACGGCGGCCGTGCGCTCGTCACACCATCCGACGGCCCGCTGCAGGCGCCGGCAACCACCGGGCTGCCGCCGCAGGACGGAGCCGAGCCGCTCGCCGGTCACGTCCACGGTCCGGCGCAGGCGGCGGCGCTCGTGCGAGCGCTGCTGCACGGCGTGTGGGTGGTCGAGAGCCTTGAGCGGCTGTCCGATCGGTTCGACGGAGTCGCGGTCACGCTGTCGGGTCGGGTGTGGTCCTCGCGCTCGCGTGAGCTGCGCCAGGCTCCGGCGGTGGGCGAGGAGCGGGTCCTGGCCGAGCGCAACCGCCGCGACGCGCTGGTTCGGGCAAGCGAGGCGGCGGTGCACGCCGAGCACGCGGCCGGCGCCGCGCTCGAGCGCCATGCCGAAGCGGTGGCCCGCGTGGAGGCGGAGTCCGAGAACGCGATCGCGGCGCACCGCGGCGCGGTCAACCAGCGCGACGAGGCCGGCGAGGAGGAGCGCCGGATCGCGGCTGCGATCGAGCGCCGGCGGGCGGCGCCCGATGACGGGCCCGACGCCGGGCGTCGCATGCAGGTGTCCGCCGAGCTCGGTGCGGCCAAGTCCGCGCGCGACCGCGAGCAGCGCGAGCGCGCCGACCGCCAGGCCCGGATCGAACGGCTGCACGACGCCACGTTGCGCGAGGAGGCGCTATTACCCACCGTCGGCGCGGTGATCGACGCGCTCGAGCACGTGGCGAGCGCGATCTCAGAGCGCCGGGAGAGGTTCGAGCTCGAGCTGCGCTCGGACCGTGAGGCGGGCGAGCACGTCGCGGCGGAGCTCAAGGAGTGCGCGCAACGCGAGGCGGCGCTCCACGGCCAGCTACGCCAGAGCAACGAGCGGCTGACCGAGTGCCAGGTCCGGCTCCAGCGGGCTCGGGACCGGGTCGACGAATCCACGCACGATCTGCGCGAGCTCGCGGCCAAGCTGGAGCTCGCCGCCGAGCCCGCCGCCACCGAGCTCGGCGCCGACGAGCGCGAGGCGCTGACGTCCCGGCTCGAGCGGCTGGCTCGCCGGCGCGAGCAGCTCGGACCGGTCAACCCGCTCGCACAGACCGAGTACGAGGAGGCCGTCGCCCACGTCGAGGAGCTCGAGCGCCAGCGCGGGGATCTCGAGACCGCGCTGCGCGAGCTGAACAAGCTGATCGCCGACACCGACCGCCAGATCCGCGAGAGCTTCGAGCAGATGTTCGAGGCGGCCGCGCGCAACTTCGAGCAGGTCGCCGCCCGGCTGTTCCCCGGCGGCCGCGGTCGCCTGCGGCTCGTGACCGAGCGCGAGGGGCCGGCGCGGGTGCTCGGGGGCGCGCAGGCGCCGGCGCAGGAGAAGCCCGAGTCGGAGGAGGGCGAGGGCGATGGCGGCGAGGCCAGTGGTCCTGTGGAGCAGGAGGAGGACCTGCTCGGCGTCGAGATCGAGATCACCCCGGCCGGGAAGGACATGAAGCGCCTGTCGCTCCTGTCCGGCGGGGAGAAGTCGATGACCGCGCTCGCGTTCCTGTTCGCGGTGTTCCTCGCGCGGCCGTGCCCGTTCTACATCCTCGACGAGGTCGAAGCCGCGCTCGACGATCTCAATATAGATCGCTTCCTCGAGCTGCTGCGCACCTACTCAGGCCACGCCCAGTTCATCGTCGTCACCCACCAGAAGCGCACGATGGAAGCGGCGGACTCGCTGTACGGCGTGTCGATGGGGTCCAACGGCATCTCCAAGGTGATCTCCCGCCGGCTGCCCCCGGAGGAGGAGGCGGCGTAAGGGGGCCCGGCTGGACGCCGGGCTGTGGAAGCTGCCGAGCGAGCGGCGCGGTCTCCGTGGAATCCTGATGCGGAGCGAGGCCATCCGGACGACCGCGCGCGCCGCGCGTGCGGCGAGGCCGGACGCCGAGCGCGCGGCAAGCGCACGCGGATGCGGTTACCCGGGTGCGGTTACCGCGGCGTTCGCTAACCTCGCCGCCCCGTGGCACGAGAATGGCGAGACCTGTTCATCATCGACGGCGGGCCGGGCGGGCGGGACCCGATCTCCGAGTCCGCGCCGGCGACCCAGGAGCGGCGGGTGGGCATGTTCCGCCGCCTGCGCGAGAACCTCCGCAAGACCCGCCAGGCGCTCACCACCGAGATCCAGGCGACGCTGTTCGAGGATCTGAGCGATGAGACGTGGGAGCGGCTCGAGGAGGCATTGATCTACGCCGACGTCGGCGCCAAGACGACCGCTGAGGTCGTCGGGCAACTGGAGCGCGAGGCCACGGAGGGCGGGATATCCGGGGGTCAGGCGCTGACCGAGCGGTTGACCGAGTTGCTCGCCGAGATCGCGCGGACCGGCGAGGACCGGATCGACCTCAGGCCGCAGCCCACCGTGATCCTGGTTGCCGGGGTCAACGGCACCGGCAAGACGACCACGGTCGGCAAGCTGGCGTGGCACCTGGGGCAGGAGCTCGGCCAGACCGTGGTGGTCGGCGCGGCGGACACCTTCCGCGCGGCCGGGGTCGAGCAGCTCGAGATCTGGGCGCAGCGAGCTGGAGTCGGGTTCGTCAAGGGCTCCCCGAACGCCGATCCCGGATCGGTCGCCTACGACGCCGTGGCCGCCGGGCTGCGCGACGGCGTGGACGTCGTGATCATCGACACCGCCGGCCGGCTGCACACGCAGGACGACCTGATGGCCGAGCTCGCGAAGGTCAAGCGGGTGATCTCCAAGCAGATCCCCGAGGCGCCGCACGAGACGCTGCTCACCGTCGACGCCACTACAGGTCAGAACGGACTTCGCCAGGCGCGCCTGTTCTCCGAGGCCGTCGACGTCAGCGGGCTCGTGCTGACCAAACTCGACGGCACGGCCAAGGGAGGAATCGCGCTCGCGATCGCCAACGAGCTTGGGATCCCCGTCAAGCTGATCGGGATCGGCGAGCAGCTCGAGGATCTGCGGCCGTTCGATTCGAGCGACTTCGCCAGAGCGCTCGTGACGGCAGGGTAGCGGTAGTCCGGCCGGATGCCGGGCTGTGGAAGCTGCCGAGCGAGCGGAGCGGCCTCCGTGGAATCCTGAAGCGGAGCGAGCGAGGCCCTCCGGACGACCGCGCGCGCCGCGCATCCGCACATCCGCGCGCGGCAAGCACGCGCGGATGCGGTTACTTTCCCACGCAGTACGCTGAGTGCCCGCAATGTTCGACTCGCTCGCAGAGAAGCTCCAGGCCACGCTCTCGGACGTCCGCGGGCGCGGCACGCTCACCGAGGCCGACATCTCCGCGGCGATGCGCGAGATACGCCTGGCGCTGCTCGAAGCCGACGTCAACTTCAAGGTCGTCAAGAGCTTCACGAACGCGGTCAAGGAGCGCGCACTCGGGGCCGACGTGATCGGCAAGCTCAACCCCGGCCAGCAGGTCGTCAAGATCGTCTCCGACGAGCTGACCGAGCTGATGGGTGGCGCCGCGCGCGACCTGTCGTTCTCGCCGCGGCCCCCGACGATCGTGGTGCTGGCCGGCCTCCAGGGGGCGGGCAAGACGACCGCGGCGGCCAAGCTCGCCCGCTACCTGAAAGAGCAGCACGGCTCCTCGGTCGCGCTGGCGGCATGCGATGTGTACCGCCCCGCGGCCGTCGATCAGTTGATCAAGGTCGGAGCCCAGGCCGGGGCCGCCGTATACGAGCAGGGCACCGATCGCGATCCGGTCAAGATCGCCGCTTGGGCCCGCGATCGAGCGCAGTCCGAGGGCAAGGACGTGCTGATCATCGATACCAGCGGTCGCCTCCACGTCGACCAGGAGCTGATGGCCGAGCTCGCCAACATCAAGAAGGCGGTCAAGCCCCACGATGTGCTGCTCGTGGTCGACGCGATGACCGGCCAGGACGCGGTCAACGTGGCCGAGCAGTTCGCCGAGGTGGTCCAGTTCGACGGCGTCTTGATGACCAAGCTCGACGGCGATGCCCGCGGCGGCGCCGCGCTGTCGGTCAAGGCGATCACCGGAAAGCCAATCCTGTTCGCGTCGACCGGCGAGAAGCTCGACCAGTTCGAGCGCTTCCACCCCGACCGCATGGCTCAGCGGATTCTCGGGATGGGCGACGTGATGACGCTGATCGAGAAGGCCGAGACCGCGTATGACCAGGACGCGGCGGCCGAGCTCGAGCGCAAGCTGCGAAAGTCGGAGTTCGGGCTCGATGATTTCCTCGAGCAGATGCGCCAGGTCCGCCGGCTTGGTCCGCTCCAGTCGCTGATCGGGATGATCCCGGGCATGGGCAAGGAGTTGCGTGGCGCCAAGATCGACGAGCGCGACTTCGACCGGATCCAAGCGATCATCCTGTCGATGACCCCGCAGGAGCGCCGGCATCCGGAGCTGATCAAGGGCTCACGCCGGCTGCGGATCGCCAAGGGCTCGGGGACCAACGTCCAGGCCGTGAAGGCGCTGATCAAGCAGTTCGAGCAGACGCGCAAGATCATGCGCCAGGTCGCTCAGGGGCGCATGCCCGACCTCGGCGCGCTGATGCGCCAGGCGCGCTGAGCGGTCCGGTAGCGAGCCCGGCCGTCGGATATGCGCCATGACCCGCTAACCTCGTCGCTCTCATGTCGGTACGACTAAGGCTGACCCGCATCGGTGGGCGCAAGAATCCGGTCTGGCGGGTGGTCGTCGCGGATCAACGCTCCAAGCGCGACGGGCGCGTGATCGAGATCGTCGGGCATTACAACGCCCAGACGGACCCGTCGACGATTTCGCTCGACGAGGAGCGGATCCGCAACTGGCTCGACCGCGGCGCCCAACCCACGGATACGGTCCGCAAGCTTCTGCGCATCCAGGGCATCCAGTAGCAGCGCCGCGATGAAGGAGCTGCTCGAGTACCTGGCGCGCGGTCTGGTCGAGGATCCCGACGGTGTGCGCGTGAACGAGGTCCAGGAGGACGACGGTGCCGTCGTGCTCGAACTGTCGGTCGCCGACGACGACTACGGCAACGTGATCGGCCGGGGCGGCCGGACCGCGGCCGCGCTGCGCACGGTGATCAAGACGGCCGCGGTCAGAAGCAAGCGCCGCGTGTTCGTCGACATCGTCGACGGGTGAACCCCCCGGCCGTGTGAGCCCTTCGCCTGAGTGGCTTCTCGCCGGCCGCGTCGGGCGTCCGCACGGACTCGACGGCAGCTTTCACGTCACGCAGCCGAACGTCCAGCTGCTCGACTCGGCGGCGACTGTGCTCATCGAAGACCGCGAGCTGGGCATCACCCGTCGCGCCGGGACGGAGCGGCGCATGATCCTGCGCGTCCAGGATCACGACGACCTCGCGGCGGCTGTGTCGTTGCGCGGCAAGGACATGCTCGTCCTGCGGGGCGAGGCGCCCGAGCTCGGTCCCGAGGAGTGGTGGGCCGATGACCTCGCGGGCTGTGCCGTACACGACGGCGACCGTGAGGTTGGGACGGTCAGGCGGATGATCGAGCTCCCCTCGTGCGAGGTGCTCGAGGTCGAGCGGTCAGGCGCTGGCGATCTGCTCGTGCCGCTGGTCACCGACGCGGTGCGCGAGGTCGACCTTGACCGGCGCAGGATCGACATCGACCTGCAGTTCCTCGGCGAGGCATAGAAGCGCGGAGTCGCGTGCAGATCGACGTGTTCACGCTGTTCCCGGAGGCGTTCACCTGGTTCGAGCGCCAGCGGCACGTTGCCAACGCGCTGGGGGCCGGGCATCGCCTCCAATACGTCAACTATCGCGATCACACGCCGCTGAGCGCCGGGCAGGTCGACGACACCCCGTTCGGCGGGGGCGCGGGCATGGTCCTCCGGGTCGACGTCGTCGAGGCGGCGCTGCGGGCGCGCTACGACCGCGATCCGGTGGAGCTGCGCCGCGAGCGGCGCGTGGTCGTGCTGGCGCCGGGGGGCACGCTGCTCGACGACGCGCTCGTCGACGAGCTGGCGCAGCAGCCGGCCCTGACGCTGCTCTCGGGACGCTACGAGGGCTTCGACCAGCGCATCGTCGATCACTTCGCCAGCGACGAGCTGTCGATCGGCCGCTACGTGCTCGCCGGAGGCGAGCTGGCGGCGATGGTCGTGTGCGATGCGGTGCTGCGCAAGCTCCCCGGTGCGCTTGGGCATCCCGACTCCGCGCGCGAGGAGTCGTTCAGCCAGGCGCTCGCCGGCGCACCCGAGTATCCGCACTACACGCGCCCGGCCGACTACCGTGGCTGGCGGGTTCCCGACGTGCTCCTGTCCGGGCATCACGCCCGGATCAAGGAGTGGCGCCTTCAGCAGAGCGCGGCGAGGGGAGCCGGGTCGAGAGGCGGTCCGCTACCATAGGCGGCCCTCGCAGGCGCACACTGCACTTGTGAACTAGGCCCCACCGACGAGCACCACCGCGTGTGGCAGGGATCTACACCGTCATGAGCACTGTGATCGACAGCCTGGAGCGCGCCCAGCTCCGCCGTGTACCGAGCTTCGACGCCGGTGACCGGCTGCGTGTGCATTTTCAGGTAATCGAGGGCACCAGGCGCCGGACGCAGGTGTTCGAGGGGGTTGTCATAAAGCGTCAGGGTCACGGCGCCCGCGAGACGTTTACGGTCCGCAAGCAGTCGTTCGGCGTCGGGGTCGAGCGAACGTTCCCGCTGCACTCGCCGAAGATCGAGCGCATCGAGGTCGCGGCGCGCGGCGATGTCCGACGCGCCAAGCTCTATTACCTGCGTGGCCGGGTGGGCAAGCGGGCGCGCGTCCGCGAGCGTCGCAGCGCGGCACCCGAGGTCGCGGTCGAGCGCGAGCTACTGCACGCGCCCGTCCCGGAGGAGGAGCCGGTGCCGGAACTGGACGGGCAACCGGATGGCGACGGCGCGGCGGTGCAGGCGGAATCGGGCGGTGAGGCGGACGCTGACGTGCAGGCCGAGTCGGGGAATGGCGCACAGGCGGAGTCGGGCGCGGAGAGTTCCGGCGCTGAGGGGTCCGAGGATTCCGTCCCCCCGACGGCGCCGCAGGACGCCAGTCCGGCGGCCTCGGAGGCATCCGCCGGCGAACAGCAGGAGTGACGAAGGCGCGCAAGTCGCCGGTAAGCACGTTGTTCGAGCTTGCGGTGATCGTCGTGACGGCGCTCGCCCTCGCGCTCGGGATCCAGGCCTTCCTGATAAAGCCGTACCGCATCCCCAGCGGGTCGATGCTTCCCACCGTCCGGATCGATCAGCGCGTGCTCGTGGACCGAATCGGGATGGACTTCTCCTCGCTCCACGTCGGTGACATCGTCGTGTTCCATCCGCCCAAGAACTACGGCGAGGGTTGCGTGAACCCGACCCAGGGGCAAGACGGCGGCGGGCCGGCCACCCCCCAGCCCTGCGGGATGCCGTGGAAGCAACCGTCCTCGCAGACGTTCATCAAGCGCCTCGTGGGGCTCCCGGGCGACCGCATCGCAATCGTCAACGGCCACGTGATCCGCAACGGCAAGCGCGAGCCCGACAGTTACATCGTCCAGTGCGACGGCGACTCGGCCTGCAGCTTTCCGCAGACGATCACGATTCCCCGGGGCTACTACTACATGATGGGCGACAACCGGCCCGACTCCGAGGACAGCCGCTTCTGGGGACCGGTTCCGAGATCGTGGATCATCGGCAAGGCGTTCCTGACCTACTGGCCGCCCGACCGGGTCGGGTTTCTGTAGGGGCTCTCACGTGGCCAGATCACGGCTGGTGACTGGAGGCATCGGATGAAGGGCCTGATCGAGCTGGTGATCACGGTTGCGATCGCGGTCGCGCTCGCGCTGCTGATCCAGGCGTTCATCGTCAAGCCCTACCGCATTCCGAGCCCATCGATGGTCCCGACCCTGGAGATCGGTCAGCGGGTGCTCACCAATCGCCTGGCCGGCAACCCGAGCGTCGGCGACATCGAAGTGTTCCACCCGCCGCACGGGGCGGACTTCGACAACCCGGTGTGCGGCAATCCCAATCAGGGCGGGCAGGGTGGGGCGGGCGCGCAGGCGTGCGACAGGCCGACGGCGCAGGAGTCCACGCAGACATTCATCAAGCGCGTGGTCGGGATTCCGGGCGACACGATCCAGATCGTCAACGGCCACGTGATCCGCAACGGCGTCAGGGAGAAGGACTCTTACATCGTCCCGTGCGGCGACACGTCTTCTTGCAATTTCGGCAAACCGATCAAGATTCCGCCCGGCTACTACTTCATGATGGGGGACAACCGTGGCGAGTCGGACGACAGTCGTTTCTGGGGGCCCGTCCCGAGCAAATGGCTCATCGGGACCGCGTTCTTCACGTACTGGCCCCCTGATCGAATCGGGTTCCTCTAGCCGCGCCAACGGGACGGCGGCCGCCCCGCGGCGCAAGCGCTCGGCCCGCGCGGCCCGCCGGCTGTTCCGGTTCGACCGCTCCCTCGGACCGCGGTTCGTGGCCGGCGCCGACGAGGCCGGCCGCGGGTGCCTCGCCGGCCCGCTCGTGGCCGCCGCGGTGCTGTTCGACCTCGACGCGGTCGGGCCCGCCGAGGTTCGTGCGCTGGGGGCGCTCAACGACTCCAAGCAGCAGACGCACGAGGCGCGCGCCGAGCTGTTTCCAGTGATCCTGCGGATCGCCGCCAAGGTCGCGATCGTGTCTCGCTGTGCTCCCGGGATCGACGCCCGGGGCCTGCACGTCACGAACCTCGCCGCGCTCCGCGATGCGCTCTCGCAGGTGGCCTGCGAGGGCTGCATCTGCCTGAGCGACGGGTTTCCGGTGGCGGCGGTCGGCCACGATCAGCGCGCGGTGATCGGCGGTGACGCCAAGAGCGCCGCGATCGCCGCCGCCTCGGTGATCGCCAAGGAGACCCGCGACCGCTACATGCGTCGCGCCGACGTCGCGCACCCCGGATGGGAGTTCGCGCAGCACGTCGGGTACGCAACCCCGGAGCATCGCGAGGCGATCGAGCGGCTTGGGGTGTCGCCCCTGCACCGGCGCTCGTTCCAGTCGATGGCCTATCAGCAGCTGTCGCTGTAGGCGCTCAGAACGCGCCTTCGAGGTGCTCCAACCTCAATAGCCGACCGGCCGGGTCGACCGTAACCCCGATCGCGTCGAATCGCAGCGTGTCGGCCCGCGGCCGGTTGGTCCGGTCGATCAGCCAGCGCCCGGCCATCTTGCGCACCTGCGCGCGCTTGGGCGCCCGGACCGCGTCGAGCGGGCTTCCACCGGCCGGGCTCGCCCTCCGCGTCTTGACCTCGCAGAACGCGAGCGTCCGGCCGTCGAACGCGATGATGTCGAGCTCGCCCCAGCGGGTGCGGTAGTTGCGCTCGACGATCTCGAAGCCGCGCCTGACGAGGTGCTCGGCGGCGAGCTGTTCACCGAGCGCTCCGAGCCGGGAACGGGGGTCACTTCTCATGCCGGCGACGCTACGCCGGCGCGCGTGACACGTGGGTAACGGCGTGTTCCAACTCTGCTCAGGCCGGGCGCCGGCGCCTGCGCTGAATTGGAACGCCGCGTGCACCACGTGTGACGCGGCTGCGCGTAGGTTGACCGGATGCTCGCGCGCCTCGCCACGTTCGCGATCGACGGGATCGATTCTCGCCAGGTCTGGGTCGAGGTCGACATCCGCAGTGGGCTGCCGGCGTTCACGATCGTCGGGCTCGGGGACGCGGCGGTGCGGGAGTCGCGCGACCGGATCCGGTCGGCGATCGCCAACTCGGGCTTCGAATTCCCGCAGACGCGGATCACCGCCAACCTGGCGCCGGCATTCCTGCGCAAGGTCGGTCCGGGCTTTGACACGGCGCTCGCACTCGGCGTGCTCGCCGCTAGCGGTCAGGTCCCGGACGAGGCACTGGCCGCATACGCCGTGTTCGGCGAGCTGTCCCTGGGCGGCGAGCTGCGCGACTCGCCCGGGGCGCTGGCCGTCGCCGAGGGAGCGCGCCGGGCCGGGCTCGCGCGCCTGATCGTACCGCGCGAGCGTGCCCGCGAGGCGGCGCTGGTCGAGGGCCTCGAGGTCGCGGGAGTGTCGACCCTGCGGGCTGCCGCTGACGTGCTGACCGGCGCCGAGCTGCCCCCGTTGCCGCCGGACTCAACGACCGCACACGCGCCATCGGCCGAGCCCGATCTGGCCGACATCAGGGGGCACGCCGCGCCGCTGCTTGCGCTCGAGATCGCGGCCGCCGGCGGCCACAACCTGCTGCTCGAGGGAGCGCCGGGAACCGGCAAGACGATGCTCGCCCGCCGGATCCCGTCGATCCTGCCGGCGATGAGCCGAGCCGAGGCGATCGAGGTGACCAGGATCCACAGCATCGCCGGGCTGCATGCCTCCGGCCTCGTGCAGGCGCGGCCGTTCCGGGCCCCGCACCACACGGTGTCGGCGTCCGGGTTGGTCGGCGGAGGAGCGCTGCCGCGGCCAGGCGAGGCCACGCTGGCACACCACGGCGTGCTGTTCCTCGACGAGCTCGCCGAGTTCCAGCGCCCCAGCCTCGACGCGCTCCGCCAGCCGCTCGAGGACGGCTGCGTGACGATCGTCCGCGGTCAGCGCGCGCTCGTTTTCCCGACGCGGTTCATGCTCGTCGCCGCAACGAACCCCTGCCCGTGCGGGTTCGCCGGCGTAGGCGACCGGTGCCGATGCGGCGAGGCAGATCTCCGCCGCCACAGCCGCCGGCTGAGCGGGCCACTGCTCGACCGGATGGACCTGCTGATCAACGTCGAGCGGCCCACCGAGCACGAGCTGCGGTCCCCGCCCCAGACCTCCTCGGCTCTGGCCCGGGAGCGGGTAGCCCACGCGCGCGAGCGCCAGCTGTTCCGCCTCGTGGGCTGCGACGCGCGCTGCAACGGGGAGATGGACGCACGGGTCGCCCGGCGCCACGTCCGGCTCGAGGAAGCAGCTGAGGAGGCCCTGGCCCAGGCCTATGCGGTCGGCGCGCTCAGCGCGCGCGGCCGCCACCGCGTCGTCCGGGTCGCGCAGACGATCGCCGACCTCGAGGCCCACGACCGGGTCACGCACGCCGACCTGCTGACGGCGCTTAGCCTGCGGCAGCGGGGGGAGGCCGAGACGGTGCTGGCGGCATGACCGAGCTGGCCTGCGATCACTGCGTCGCCCGCTCTTGGCTGATCGGCAGGGTGGCCGGACATCTCGAAAACGCGCGCTCCCGGATCGAGCAGGTGCTCGCGCTCGACGACGACGATCTGATCACCGCGATCGGAGGGCGGGACAAAGCTAACCTGCGGCGGGAGCTCGAGACGCTGGACCTCGACGAGGTGCGCTCACGAGCGCACGCCGCCGGGCTGGACACCGTCTGCGGTTGCGATCCGGGTTACCCGCCGGGGCTCCGGGTGCTGGCCGCGCCGCCGGCGGTGCTCCACGTCGCCGGCGGTCTGGAGCGCGTGCTCGATCTGCTGTTGGGAGAACCGGTTGCAATCGTCGGTTCGCGGAAGGCGTCGCCGTACGGCCTGGACGTCGCCCGCTCGCTCGGGCGGGGGCTCGCCGCCGCGGGGCTGACGGTTGTCAGCGGCATGGCCTTCGGGATCGACTCGGCCGCTCACGCCGGCGCGCTCGAGGCGGGCAGGCCGACCGTCGCGGTACTGCCGACCTCGGCCAACCGTCCCTATCCGGCTGGCCGGCGCGCGCTGCACCGGCGGATCGTCGCCGGCGGCGCGGCCGTGTCTGAGCTCGGGCCGGGGCCGGGGGCGGGGGTGCGGCGCTGGATGTTCCCGGCGCGCAATCGCATCATCGCCGCGCTCGCTGCGATGACCGTCGTCGTCGAGGCCGGCGAGCGCTCGGGCTCGCTCGTGACGGCGCGGCTGGCACGCGAGATCGGCCGCCCGGTCGGCGCGGTTCCCGGGCGCGTGACGACGCCGCAGGCGGCCGGACCGAACGGCCTGCTCGCCGCCGGCGCGGGGATCGTCCGCGGCCCGCAGGACGTGCTCGACCAGCTGTTCGGCGCCGGCGAGCGCACCGTTCGCGCCCCGCGCCGGCAGCCGCCCGCCGAGCTCGCACAGCTGCTGGCCGCGATCGCCGAGGGCCACGAGACGGCCGCCGCGCTGGCGCGGGCGGGATTCGAGCCCGACCGGGGGCTCGCGGCCCTCGCGGCGCTCGAGCTCGGAGGTTTCGTCCGCCGCGGTGCCGGGGGCCGCTTCCGGGTCGCGCCCTGATCCGATCGAGATTTGCGGCAATAGTTGCCCAAAAACTCGATCGCATCCTGGCTACGCTCGTTATCGTGCCCCACCCTGACCGGATCCCACGCGTCCTGAGCATTGCCGGCTCGGATTCGGGCGCCGGCGCCGGCATCCAAGCCGACCTGAAGGCGTTTGCCGCCTGCGGGGTCCACGGCATGACCGCGATCACCGCGATCACCGCCCAGAACACGCTCGGCGTCACCGCGGTCCATGCGATCCCCCCGGACGTGATCCTCGCCCAGGTGCGCGCGGTGGCGAGCGACATCGGCGTCGACGCCGTCAAGATCGGGATGCTGGGCGACCGGACGACGATCGAGGCGGTGGCGCGCGCCGTCAGCGAGCTCCCAGAGGAAACGCCGGTCGTGCTCGACCCCGTGATGGTCTCCGAGTCCGGGGCGGTCCTGCTCGATCCACGGGCGCGGTCGGCGCTCGCCGAGCTGCTGCTCCCGAGGGCGACCGTGCTGACGCCGAACGTCCCGGAGGCGAGAACGCTGATCGGGGATGCCGCCGGCGACGTCGACATCGAAGGCCTCGCCAGACGCGTCCACGCGCTCGGCCCACGTGCCGTCGTCGTCACCGGCGGCCACCGGGAGGACGTGACCGACGTGTTCTTCGACGGCAGCCGGCTGGCCGAGCTCCACGGGGAGCGCCACCAGGACGGGGCCGCGCACGGCTCGGGATGCACCCATTCCTCGGTGCTCGCGGCCAGGCTGGCCTGGGGCGACGATCCGCTCGAGGCGGCACGCGCCGCCCGCGAGCTCGCTTCTCGCGCCGTGGCGCAGGGGCTGCGTGAGATCGGCGGCGGACCGGGGCCGGTCGATATCCTCGGGATTGCCTGCAAACCACACCTTTGGGCAGTAATGGGTGCCTCGCGGCCTCCGGCGGAGGGCTCGGTTTTGTCATAATCCCTACGTGCGTTTCCTGAGGATGAAGCCAGGCCATGGAGAGGTCCTGATCGCCGAGGGAGACGTCGAGCGGGCTGAGGACGAGCAGCGCCTGATCGAGGAGTTCCGTCGGCAGCTGGACGCGGGGCTGTGGGCGGCGGTCCCGGTCTCGGGCCAGGAGGGACGGCGCGAGTCGATCATGGTCCGTTCATTCGAGGACATTCCCCGGGACGCCGACCGCGTGATCTTCTTTCCGCGGGCGGCGGGCGGCAGGTAGGCGAGCGCCGCCATGGTGCTGGCGCTCGCAGCGACCACGCTTGTCGCTCTCGCGCTGCTGTCCGACCTGATCATCCCCCGGATCGACGACCTGTGGAGCCGGTATAAGGCGGGCCGTCACCGGGCGCCGACCTGGTCATATGATCCCGGGCGCGAACGCCGGGCGGAGGCCCGCGCGCGGGCGCTGCTCCGCTCGTGCGTCAACGAGGAGGAGTGGTCGATGTACCGCGACCTCGGGTTCCTGCGCGTGTGGGGGACGCTCGCCGACGGCCCCGACGACGCCGGGGGCACCGGTGGCGCCCCCTACGCCTATCTGATCTACCCGCACCGGCCGATCCTCGCCTACCTCGCCCAGACCCACCGGCTGCTCAACGAGTACTGCGTCACGTTCCCCGACGAGACCCGGCCCTATGGCAGCTCGCGCCTGCCCGACTCCGACGACGTGCTCGCCAAGTGGATGGCGCTGACCGGCGACGAGCGGCGGCTGATCTCGACGGCCAACATGCACCTGCCGGGCCGGCAGCTCGACCCCGCCCAGGTGCGACGCGACCTGTGGCGGCTGTCGCAGTGGGAGCGCGCGCGGATGCGCGAGGCCCCCGGCAGCGACGGCACCCCGCGACCCGGCGATCGCCAGGGCGCGGCCTAGCAGCGCCCGCCGTCGAGCCCCGGCACGCTCCGACGCATCCGGGCCATTACAGTTCGCGCCCCATGCCTGAGTTCGACCTCAAGCACAAGAGCCGCGCCCTCACCGAAGGCCCCGAGCGCGCGGCCGCGCGCGCCCAGCTGAAGGGCATCGGCTACGACGACGAGGCGCTGGCGAAGCCCCTCATCGGCGTTGCCAACACCTGGATCGAGACGATGCCATGCAACTTCCACCTGCGCGCCCTGGCGGCCAGGGTCAAGGAGGGGATCCGTGAGGCCGGCGGGACGCCGATGGAGCTCAACACGATCGCGATCTCCGACGGGATCACGATGGGCACCGAGGGGATGAAGGCGTCGCTCGTGAGCCGCGAGCTGATCGCCGACTCGATCGAGCTGGTGGCGTCCGCGCACATGTTCGACGCGGTGATCGCGATCAGTGGCTGCGACAAGACGATCCCGGGCACGGTCATGGCGCTGTGCCGCCTGAACGTCCCGAGCGTGATGCTCTATGGCGGCTCGATCTACCCGGGTCAGTACAAGGGACAGCGGATCACGATCCAGGAGGTGTTCGAGGCCATCGGTGCGCACGCCGCCGGACGGATCACCGACGATGAGCTGACCGCAATCGAGGAGGCCGCTTCCCCCGGTGCCGGCGCCTGCGGCGGCCAGTTCACCGCGAACACGATGGCGATGGCGTTCGAGGTGCTCGGGATCTCCCCGAGCTACTCCGGGGTCCCCGCCACCGATCCGCACAAGGTCGACGTGGCCAAGGAGGCCGGACGGCTCGTCATGGACGTGCTCCGGCGCGGTCAGAAGCCGAGCGACATCATCACCCGCGACAGCCTCGAGAACGCGATCGCGGCGGTGGCGTGCAGCGGCGGCTCGACCAACGGCGTGCTCCACCTGCTCGCGGTCGCCAAGGAGACCGGCGTCGAGCTGTCGATCGATGACTTCGACCGGATCAGCGAGCGCACGCCGCTGCTGTGCGACCTGAAGCCGAGCGGCCAGTACGTCGCCCCGGATCTATACGCCGCCGGCGGCGTAGCCCTCGTCCTGAAGCGACTGAAGGAGGCCGGGCTGCTCCACGAGGACGCGCAGACGGTCACCGGCAAGACCGTGGGGCAGCACGCGAACGAGGCACAGGAGACCGATGGCCAGCGGGTGGTCAGGTCGCTCAACGATCCGCTCAAGAGCACCGGAGGGCTTGTGATCCTGCACGGCAACCTCGCGCCCGACGGGTGTGTGGTCAAGGTCGCCGGCTATGAGCGGCGCAAGCAAACCGGGCCGGCGCGGGTGTTCGAGTCCGAAGAGGACGCGATGGCCGCCGTCCGCACGCAGGGCATCAAGGCCGGCGACGTCGTCGTGATCCGCAACGAGGGGCCGGCCGGCGGCCCCGGGATGCGCGAGATGCTCGCGGTTACGGCCGCGCTCGTGGGGGAGGGGCTTGGCGAGGACGTCGCGCTCCTGACCGACGGTCGCTTCTCGGGCGCCACCCGCGGCCTGATGGCCGGGCACGTGGCGCCCGAATCCGTTCGCGGGGGCCCGATCGGGATCGTCCGCGACGGCGACGAGATTACGCTCGACGTCGACGCCCGCCGGCTCGACGTGAATCTCTCAGACGACGAGATCGCGGCTCGCTCGAAGGACTACCAGCCGCCCGATCGTCCCGCTCCGGCGACCGTACTGGCGAAATACGCGCAGCTCGTGTCGAGCGCATCGCTGGGCGCGGTCACGCGCTAGGGATCGCCCCGTCACGGCCGGGTTTGCGCGGCCCCCGGCGCCGGCGCCGGCGCGAGCGGCGCCCGCCTCCCGGGTCCGCGCACGTTGCGCGGACATGAAAATCTCATTGCAGAAGTCTGAATTGAGCCCGCGCGCCGCAAAGATCCGGGGGGACGATCGGTACGATGGGGTTGGAGGTGGTCTGAGCTGGCACGAGCACGAGCTACATATCTACGCCCGGGGCGCAGTCCGGCTGGGCCTGCCCCGAGATCGCGCCGAGCGACCGAGGCGGCGCGCCACGGGCGCCGGCGCGGGCCTTACATCGCCCTTGGCGTGTTTTTGTTGGTCGTGGTCGGAGCCGGCGCGGTGGCGATTGCGCTGAAGAGCTCGAACGCGAGCCTGAGCACCGACCCGGTCGCGCTGGCAAACGTGAGCATGCCGCTCGGTGGCGGAACCATCCAGAGCGTGAGCGCCTACGGCGGTCGGACCAGGTCGGCGATTCCGGTCCACCTGTCGGGCAACCAGATCTGGCCGAATGGGCGGATCCGCGCCCACGAGACGCTCTCGGTCCAGGTCGTGGTCAAGCGCCCGAGCACGGTCGCGTGGGTCACCGGCAAGACCGAGCACCTGAACCTGACGATGACCACCCCGAGCGCGCACCTGAAGGCGCACTTCCTGACGGTCGCGTCGGGCAAGCAGCTGCAGCTGCAGTTCGCCGAACCCGTGTCCACGGTCTCCTCAGGCCCCTCAGCGACGAGCCTCAGTCGCAGGGTGCTGAGTACGCCGCAGTCGACGGTGATGCTCGCCCGCACCGCGGAGGCAGGCACGGTCTACGTGGCCGCCGCGCCGCGCTCGTGGGAATCCTCGTCCGCGGCCCTCGTCAGCTGGTTCCCCGCCGGCTCCGCGACGAGCGCGATCGCGAGCCCCACGCCCGGCTCCACGATCAAGGCGAACACGCCGATCACGCTGACGTTCAACAAGCCCGTCTCGCAGGCGCTCGGCGGCTCGATGCCACCCGTGCTGCCGCGGACGCCAGGAGTTTGGCACACGCTCACCAGCCATTCGATCCAGTTCCAGCCCACGGGGTTCGGCTACGGGCTCGGCGCGAACGTCAGCGTCGGGCTGCCGAACGGGGTCCGACTGGTCGACGCCAAGCAGAGCGGCGACGCGTGGAACGGCTGGACGGTACCGCAGGGGACGACGCTCCGGATGCAGCAGCTCCTGGCCGTGCTCGGCTATCTCCCGCTTCGCTTCCACTACGTCGGCTCAGGGCCCGGGCGTAGTACGGCGGGCCAGCTGGACGCGGCGATCAAGGCCCCCGCCGGCTCGTTCAGCTGGCGCTATCCGAACACCCCGAGTGCGCTGGTGAACATGTGGGCGCCCGGCACGTTCGGGGAGATGACCAAGGGCGCGATCATGGCGTTCGAGAATGCCGAAGGCATGACCGCCGACGGGATCCCTGGACCCCAGGTGTGGAATGCGCTGATCACAGCGGCCGTAGCGGGCCACAGCAACGCGTTCGGCTACACGTTCGTCCAGGTGAGCGAGGGCAGCCCCGAGAGCCAGTCGACCTGGCACAACGGCAGCACGGTCGTGTCCGGGCCCGTCAACACCGGAATCCCGCAGGCGCCGACCGCGCAGGGCGTGTTCGCCGTGTTCGAGCACGCGCCGTCGGTGACGATGAGCGGGACGAACCCGGACGGGAGCCACTACGACGATCCCGGCGTGCCGTGGGTGAGCTACTTCAACGGGGGCGACGCTCTGCACGGCTTCCTCCGCGCCTCCTACGGCTCCGCCCAGAGCCTCGGCTGCGTCGAGATGCCGTACTCCGAGGCACACGACGTCTACCAGTACACCCCAATCGGGACGCTCGTAGACGTCGCCTAGCCGGTCGCCGGCGAGCAGGCACGACCGCGTAAGCGGCGAATACCGTGCGTCGATGCCGTCGCTCGCCCAAACGTCCGCATGGCCGGCGGCGCTCGAGGCGTTCGATCGGGACCTCGTCCGCCGGGCCGTCGCCGAGAAGACCCGAGTGGCGTACCTCAGCGACTGCCGTCAGTTCGCGGACTGGGCAGAGAAATTGGACCCCGCCCACCCCGCCGAGCCCGCCCACGTCGACGTCCGGACGCTTCGTCGCTACGCAGCCGGACTGTCCGAGCGGGGGATCGCGCCGGCGACGATCGCGCGCCGGCTGGCCGCGCTGCGAGGGCTGTTCCGGATCCAGATGGAGCTCGGCGCGCGCCGGGACAACCCGGCCGAGCTGCTCAGCTCGCCCAAGAAGCCGCAGCGCTTGCCGCGGGTCCTGAAGGCCGGCGAGGTCGCGGCGCTGCTCGACTCGATTCCCGCCAACACGCCGCTCGAGCTGCGCGACCGGGCGCTGTTCGAGCTCGCTTATGCGTGCGGCCTGCGCGCCGAGGAGCTCGTCTCGCTCGACCTCGACGCGGTCGACTTCGACTCCGAGTCGGTGCGGGTCGAGGGGAAGGGGGGACGGACCCGGCTGGTCCCCGTGGGGGAACACGCGCTCGGCGCGCTCGAGCGCTATCTGGCCCGCGCTCGCCCGGCGCTCACGGCCGAGGGGGACGACCCGCGTGACCGGGGCGGGCGGGCTCTGTTCCTGTCGAAGTCGGGCCGGCGGCTGTCGACCTCCGACGTCAGGCGCCGCCTCAGCGGCTGGGCACGGCGCGCGGTGGGCCGCTCGCCGGCGCTCGCGCAGGCCCATCCGCATGCGCTCCGGCACTCGTTCGCGACCCATCTGCTCGACGGTGGCGCGGATCTGCGGGCGATCCAGGAACTCCTCGGCCATGCGACCATATCGACCACTCAGGTTTACACTCGCGTTGAATCGGCGCGCCTGCGGTCCACGTATTCACGAGCTCATCCCCGCGCATAGCGGGCCAAACGTCCTCGGGGGAAATTGCAAACCAACGTCAAAGCGATCGAGTTACAGGATCTGTGGAGGCGGTTCAAGACGAGTGGCGACGAGCGTGCGCGCGAACGCCTCGTGGTCGCCTATTCGCCCCTGGTCAAGTACGTTGCCGGCCGGATGAGCTCGGGCCTGCCGGCCCATGTCGAGGAGTCCGATCTGATCTCGTACGGGCTCGGAGGCCTGATCTCGGCGATCCAGCGGTTCGACCTCACGCGAGAGATCAAGTTCGAGACGTACGCGATCACTCGCATCCGCGGCGCGATCATCGACGAGCTGCGGACGCTCGACTGGGTGCCGCGCTCGGTCCGCGCCCGCGCCCGGGAGATCGAGCGGGCCAACATGAAGCTCGAGGCCCGTTTCCAGCGGGCGCCCACGGACGAGGAGATGGCTACCGAGCTTTCGGTGACCGTCGAGGACTTCCAAGAGGCTCTCCTCCAGATCTCGAACTCGACGATCGTCGCGCTCGACGAGCTGTGGAGCGTGTCGGACTCGACCGGCGATGCGATCTCGCTCCTCGACACGCTGCCCGACCGCGGGGCACCCGACCCGGAGCAGCTGATGGACCAGTCGGAGCTGCGCGACCGGATCGCGGATGCGATCGCGGCGCTCCCCGAGCGCGAGAAGCTGGTCGTAGCTCTCTACTACTACGAGAACCTGACCCTGCGCGAGATCGGCGAGGTCCTCGGGGTCACCGAGTCACGCGTCTCGCAGCTGCACACCAAGGCGGTCCTGCGCCTTCGGTCCAAGCTCGCCGGCGAGTTGGATTAAGGGCCGGGCCGGATGCCCGGCCGTGGAAACAGCGGGCGCGCGCGGATGCGTTCTTGGCCGCCTTCGGCGGCATCCATGGGGCCTTCCAACCCCGTCCGGACGGGGTCGGAAGGCCCCACGGACGCTGCGCGTAGCGCGGCCCGGTATCTTCGGCTTCTGGACCACCGAAGGAGAGGAGACAGGTATGCACAAGCCCGCGGATCGCATCCGCAACGTGGCGCTCGTCGGCCACCGCGGTAGTGGCAAGACCTCGTTGCACGAGGCGCTGCTGTTTGAGGCCGGGGCCCTGAACCGCATGGGCTCGGTGCTCGACGGGACCACCTTCTCCGACACCGACCCCGACGAGAAGGCGCGGCAGATGTCGATCACCGCGGCGGTGGCCACGTTCGACTGGCAGGATCGCAAGGTCAACCTGGTCGACACCCCCGGCGACTCGAGCTTCATCGCCGACGCGCTCGGCGCTCTGCGCGTGTGCGAGTCGGCGATCTTCGTGATCAACGGAGTGATGGGCCTCGAGGTCCACGCGAGCCGGCTGTGGCAGCGCGCCGCCGAGCTCGACCTGGCGCGATTGATCTTCGTCAACATGCTCGACCGCGAGCGCGCCGACTTCTTCCGCGCGCTCGAGTCGCTCAAAGCCGCGTTCGGCCAGCACGTGGTCGCGACCGAGATCCCGATCGGCTCAGAGCACGAGGTCCGAGGCGTTATCGATCTGGTCGACATGAAGGCCTACGAATACGACGGCGTCGGCCGCGAGAACTGCTCCGAGATTTCGATCCCCGACGAGCTGGTCGACCAGGCTCAGGAGTACCGCGAGAAGCTGATGGACGAGGTCGCCGAGAACTCCGATGCGCTGATGGAGCGCTACCTCGAGGGCGACGAGATCTCCCACGAGGAGATCGTCGCCGCACTCAAGGACGGCACGAACCACGGCGCGATCTTCCCCGTCACCTGCGGCGTCGCCACCCGCAACCTCGGCACCAACCGTCTACTTGACGCGATCGTCGATGACCTCCCATCCCCGGTCAAGCACGGGGGGCTCGAGGTCGGCGAGGTGACGCTCGAGCCGGTCGAAGACAAGGAGATGTTCGCCTACGTGTTCAAGACCCGCGCGGACCCGTTCGCGGGCCGGATCAACATCTTCCGGGTCTACCAGGGCGTGGTCAAGCAGGACTCGCAGGTGCTGAACACGCGCACCCACACCAAGGAGCGGATCGGGCAGCTGCTGACCTTCGAGGGCAGCCAGACCGGCCACGCCAACGATTTCGGCCCCGGCGACATCGGCGCGGTAGCCAAGCTCAAGGAGACAAAAGCCGGGGACTGGCTGGCCTCGCGCGATGAGCCGATCGAGATGCCGAGCATCAAGCTGCCGGCGCCGGTGATGGCGTTCGCAGTCGGGGGGGCCGCGGCCGGGTCGAAGGGCGACGAGGAGAAGGTGTTCGCCGCGCTGCGTCGCCTCCAGGAGGAGGACCCCACGATCGATCTGCATCGCGACGATCAGACCGGTGAGCAGATCCTTGCGGGCCTATCCCAGGTCCACGTCGAGGTGATCGTGCAGCGCCTCAAGTCGCGGTTTGGCCTCGAGGTCGACCTGCACCAGCCGCACGTGCCCTACCAGGAGACCATCCGCAAAAGTGCCAAGGCCCACGGGCGCCACAAGAAGCAGACCGGCGGTCGCGGCCAGTTCGGCGATTGCCACATCGAGATCGAGCCGCTTAATAATGATGATCCCTCCCACCCCGGGTTCGAATTCGTCAACGCGATCAAGGGCGGCGTGATCCCAACGGGCTTTATCCCGGCGGTCGAGAAGGGAGTCCACGACGCGATGCAGGCCGGCGTGGTCGCCGGCTATCCGGTCAAGGACGTGCGCGTGCGCCTGTATGACGGCTCCTACCACACGGTCGACTCATCCGAGATGGCGTTCAGGCTGGCGGGCTCGATGGCGATGAAGCAGGCGATGGAGCTGGCCGGGCCGGTGCTGCTGGAGCCGATCATGTTGGTCACGGTCGCCGTGCCCGAGGACGCAGTTGGCGACGTGATCGGCGACCTGAACTCCAGGCGCGGCCGGCCACTTGGGATGGAGCCGGTGGGCGCCGGCATGACCGACGTCAAGGCCGAGGTGCCGATGGCGGAGATGCTCTCCTACGCGCCCGATCTGCGCTCGATAACGGGCGGTCAGGGTGAGTTCACGATGGAGTTCCTGCGCTACGAGGAGGTCCCCGGACACCTCGCCGGCAAGGTCGTCGAGGAGGCCCGCGCCGAGAAGGAAGCGGTAAAGGCGTAAGCCGGGCATAAGGTCTCGGCCCCGCGCTCCCGTTATATTCGTCTGCCAGCCCCATGGCGATCACCAAGGACATCAGGCCGTCCACCGCGCACACGATCTGCGACGTATGCGGGCGGACGCTCCTGCGGGGCGAGCGCTCGGAGGTCTACATCGACGGCGGCGCGCGCCGCTCGGTGTGCGAGCTGTGCAAGCCGCGCGCGCTCCACGAGGGGTGGCTGCGCGAGGGAACCGTGCCCACCTACGACGAGAACGCGGCGTCCTCGGCGCGGCGCGGGTCGTTCCTGAGCCGGCTGCGCCGGCGGCGCGAGCGTGCCCCTGATCCGTCCGCCACGTTGGACGCCGAGGCCGATTCCGAGTTCGAGCCCGAGCCCGAGCCTCGCGCCGAGCCCCGGCCGGCTCGGGCCGAGCCCCGCCCGGCGCCGCGCCGGCGCGAGCGGACGCCCACCCGCGAGCCGCGGCACGTGCGCGCGGTGCCGATGGGCGCCGAGCAGAAGATCGCCTCCGCGATCGCGGTGTTCAACAACTCCGAGCATCGCCGGACGGTCGCCGGCGTCGCCCGGTCGCTGGGCGCGCCCGATGTCGCGATTCACCCGAACATGGAGCATTTGAGCCTGGTCGAGATCGTCGCTTCCTGGGAGCTGTGCTGGTATCGCTACGAGGTCGACCTGTCCGACGAGGTCCCGGTGGTCCGGGTTGCGGCCCAGGGGTACGAGCTCGACGAGCTCACGCCCCAGGAGCGCCAGTCGAACGCGTCCTACGACGAGCACGGGGCCCTCGGACCAGCCTGAGGGTCCGGGCGCCCGTCAAGCCCGGTTGACGCCGGACCGCGCGAGCGCCACGGAGCGCCCGGTCGCACTGGACAAAGGTTCGATGTGAAGCTCGCGATGTGTCCTCTAGCATCAAGGGCGTGATCTATTGCGTAGTACCAGAGGTGCTCGCCGACGAGCTGTTGGACAAGCTCGAGAGCTACTACGCCGGTGACCCCAACGTCGAGGTGATCGTCGACCGCCGCAAGACCTCGCGGCGGGGACGGAGCTCGTCGGGAGGGGGCAATCGCGAGGTCCGCGACCGCCGGCGCCCGCGCGTCACCGGCGAGCTTCCCGAGCTGGCCAAGGATTGAGCTTCCCCGGCAGGGGCCATCGTTGAAGGTCGTCGTGCACGTCGACGGCGGCGCGCGTGGCAACCCGGGCCCGGCAGCGATCGGGGTCGTGATCTCGACTCCTGACGGCGACGTGCTCGACGAGGTCGCCGAGACGATCGGCGTCGCGACTAACAACGTGGCCGAGTATCGGGCGCTGCTGCGGGGCGTCGAGCGCGCTCGCGGGCTCGGTGCGCGCGAGGTCGAAATCGTCAACGACTCAGAGCTCGTCGCCAAGCAGGTGACGGGGGCCTACAAGGTCAAGCACCCGGCGATGAAGCCGCTGCACGCCGAGGCGATGGCGGCGCTGCGCGGGTTCGAACGGTGGCGGATCCGCAGCGTGCCGCGGGCTCAGAACGCTCGCGCCGACGACCTGGTCAACGAGGCGCTCGACGCCGCCGGCGGCGTCTGACGCGGTTTTCGTCCGTGGCGCGATGGGTAAGCGGTATGCGGTGAGCACGACGGCAGCCGGACAGGCGAGACGGCTGATCGACTACAAGCCCGGCCACCCGCTGATCAGCCTTTATCTGGACCTCGACCCGGAGCGGTTCGCGACCCGGCCGGCGCGCGCCGCCCAGGTCCGCTCGCTCCTGGACCGGGCCAACCGGGAGCTCGAGGCCAAGGACGGCCTCAGCCATGATGACCGCGTCGCGCTCAGGGCTGACCTGCAGCGGATCGACGAGTTCCTGTCCTCGCCGGGGGCGCCGTTCAAGGGCGCACGCGGGCTGGCGCTGTTCTGCTCGGGCGCCGTCGACCTGTTCGAGGTTGTGCAACTGCGCCGGCCGACCGAGGCCCGGGTGGTGATCGGACCGGCGCCGTATATCGAGCCGCTGGTGGATGCGCTTCAGCTGCGCCGCTGGCTGGTCGCGCTCGTCAGCCGGCGCGACGGACGCGTGCTCGAGGGCCCTGCGGACAGCCTCCGCGAGGAAGCGCGGCTCGACGAGTTCGTCCGCGGCCAGCACGACCAGGGCGGCTGGTCGCAGTCGAACTACGAGCGCAGCATCGAGAAGGACACCGACGACCACCTGCGCCGCGTCGCCGAGGCCGTCAACCAGCGCTGGCGCGCCGAGCGCTTCCACCGCCTCGCCGTCGGCGGTCCAGCGGAGATCGTCCCCCGATTCGAGGCGTATCTCGCCGGCGATGTCCGATCGCACCTGATCGGAGAGCGGGTCGCGATCGACCTGTCGAGCGCCACCGACGAGCAGATCCGCGGCGCCGTGGCCGAGCTCGTGGCCGAGGACGAGAAGCGCTCTGAGCGCGACGCGCTGGATCGCCTCGAGGCCGGAATCGGCGCCGGCGGCCGCGGCGTCGGCGGGCCGTACGACACGCTCGCGGCGCTGAACGAGCGCCGCGTCCAAATGCTGCTGCTCGAGCCCGTGGTCGACATGCCCGGGGCCCGGTGTCCAACGTGCGGGCTGCTGATGCTCGAGTCCGATGGGCGCTGCCCGGCGGACGGCTCGGTGGTCGAGGCGGTCGACCACCTGCGCGAGGCCCTCGTCGAAGGCGCCCTCGCCCAGGGAGCCGAGGTCATGGTCGTCCAGCACTACCCGGACCTCGGCCCGCTCCAGGGAATCGGCGCGCTGCTGCGGTTCTGACCACGGGGAGCATCCGGCTCCCCCTCTTTAGCCGCTACCCTAGCCACCGTGAACGACGATCCCCTGTCTGAGCTGAGCGTGCGGCTCGAGGCGGCCGCCGAGCAACTCCGTTCCCCTGACGTCGAGGTGGACTCGGTGCTCGCGCTGATCGAGGAATGCGCGCGACTGGCCAGTGAGGCCAGCTCTCAAGTCGACGAGCGGACCCGGGCGGCGCTCGAGCCGCTGCCGGATCTTCCCGGCCAGCTGCCGCTGCCCGCAGCGTAGTGCTCCCTGCAACGAGCGGCCGGGACCTGGTGTCACCCTCGGCTCCGGCCCAGGCCTATCCCGAGCACCTGCGGACGCAGGTGGAGAGCGCCCTCGAGTCGCTGCGATTCGCGACCGAGCCGGCGTCGGCCGGGCTCGAGCAGGCGATGCGCTACTCGCTGCTCGCCGGCGGCAAGCGGATCCGGCCGGTGCTCGCGCTCGCGACCGCGTCGGCGATAGGCCACGACCCCGAGTGGGTGCTGCCGCTGGCGGTCGCGATCGAGCTGATCCACACGTATTCGCTGATCCACGACGACCTGCCCGCGATGGACGACGACGACCTGCGCCGTGGCCGGCCCACCTGCCACGTCGCGTTCGGCGAGGACGTCGCGATCCTCGCCGGCGACGGGCTCTATGCCGAGGCGTTCCTGCTGCTGCTGTCGCGCCAGGAGGCGCCGGCGGAGCGCCTGCTCGCCGCCGCGGTGGAGCTCGCCCGCGCCACCGGCGCGCAGGGCATGGTCGCGGGCCAGTACATCGACGTCGCCGGGACAGCCCCGGCCGGCGCCGCCGGACTGCGCCGGCTGCACGAGCTCAAGACCGGGCGCCTGATCGCCGCGAGCATCGAATGCGTTCTGTTGCTCGCCGGAATCGAGGAACCTGCGAGAATGTCCAGCTTCAGCGTGTTTGCGAGGGAGCTCGGGGTGCTTTTCCAGATCGTGGACGACATTCTCGACGTGACCGGCTCTCAGGAGACTCTTGGCAAGCACCAAGGGACCGACGAGCGGTTGGGTAAGCGCACCTACGTCACCGAGTTCGGCCTCGACGGCGCGCGCGAGCTGGCGGCCGAGTCCCATCGCCGGGCGCTGGCCGCGCTCGCGCAGGCCACGGGGCGGGAGGGATCCAACACGAGCGAGCTCGTACAGATCACCGATTTCATCGCGACCCGATCCTTCTGATGAACCGACTACTCGACCGCATCGACAAGCCGCAGGACCTGCACGGTCTGAGCGATGAGGAGCTTCAGCAGGTCGCGCAGGAGGTGCGCGAGCACATCATCGACACCGTGGGCGAGATCGGCGGGCACTTCGGCGCGAACCTCGGAACGTGCGAGATCGCCGTCGCGCTCCACTCGATGCTCGACTCGCCGCGCGACAAGATCCTGTGGGACGTCGGTCACCAGGCCTACCCCCACAAGATCCTGACCGGGCGCCGCGACGGGCTGCGGACGATTCGCAAGTACCGCGGGCTGGCGCCGTTCTGCTCGATCGCCGAGTCCGAGCACGACATCATGGGAGCCGGCCACGCGTCGACCGCGATCGGCTACGCGGTCGGGATCAAGGAGGCGATGCGGCGCGGCACCGGCGAGGACGGGCACGTCGTCGCGGTCGTCGGCGACGGCGCGCTGACCGGTGGGGTGGCGTTCGAGGCCGTGCACCAGGCCGGCGGCGAGGGGACGCCGATCGTGGTCGTGCTCAACGACAACGGGATGTCGATCGCGCCCAACGTCGGGGCGATGTCGCGGCACTTCAACCGGGTCCGGCTCAATCCCAAGCTGTGGCGGGCGCGCGAGGGGTTCGAGGAGGGACTGACGAAGCTCCCGGCCGGGATCGGTGCCGCGTTCGAGCGGCTCGGGCCCCACGTCAAGGAGTCGATCAAGGCGTTCTGGGCGCCCGGCCTGTGGTGGGAGGAGCTCGACTTCGTCTACATCGGCGTGATCGACGGCCACGACGTGCGTGCGGTCAGGCGCGCGCTCCGCGAGGCGCTGATCGCGCAGCGCCCGGTCGTGATCCACTGCGCGACGGTCAAGGGCAAGGGCTTTGCGCCGTCCGAGGAGGGTGGGCTCGAAGGCATGGAGAAATGGCATGCCGCCAAGCCCAAGTCGATCGCCAACGGCGTGCCGGCGGTCGCCGCGGGCAGGCCGTCGGGCGCCAAGCCGCCGCCGCCGCAGTACACCCAGGTATTCGGGAACGCGCTCGTCGAGGAGTGCCGGCGCGACGAGCGGGTGATCGGGATCACCGCCGCGATGAACTCGGGGACCGGGCTGAACATCCTCCAGCGGGAGCTCCCCGACCGCTACTTCGATGTCGGCATCGCCGAGCAACAGGCGATCCTGTTCGCCGCCGGCCTCGCGCTCCAGGGGTCCAAGCCGGTCGCGGCGATCTACTCGACGTTCCTGCAGCGCGCGTATGACCAGATCGTCCACGACGTCTGCCTCCAGAAGCTGAACGTGACCTTCGCGATGGACCGCGCCGGCCTCGTCGGCGATGACGGCCCCACCCATCACGGCATGTTCGACATCGCCTACCTGCGGTGCCTGCCGAACATCGTGCTGATGGCCCCGCGCGACGAGGCGATGCTGGTCCACATGCTGCGCACCGCGCTCGTCTACGACGACGGTCCGATCGCGCTCCGCTACCCGCGCGGCGAGGGGGAGGGGGTGCCGCTGCCGGCGCGCCCGGAGCCGATCGAGATCGGGACCGGCGAGATCCTCCGCGAGGGCGAGCGGGTCGCGCTGCTCGGCTACGGTGCGGGCGTCGGCAAGGCGCTCGAGGCGGCCGACATCCTGGCCGACCACGGGCTGTCGGTGACGGTCGCCGACGCGCGCTTTGCCAAGCCGATCGACGTCGGCCTGGCGGCGCAGCTGGCCGCCGAGCACGATCTGCTCGTCACGGTCGAGGAAGGGGTCCTCGCCGGCGGGTTCGGATCAGCCGTGTGGGAGAGCCTGTCGGACGCCGGGCTCGGTGCGGGTGGGATCCGGATCCTCCGCGTGGGCCTGCCGGACCGCTACGTGACCCACGGCGCGCCGAAGCTGCTGCATGAGGAAGTCGGGTTCACCGGCGCACGGATCGCTGAGCGGATCGAGGCCGCCGTGGCCGAGTACAGCGGCGTCCCGACCGGCTGACGCGTTAGTTCCGTCCACCAACCGTCGATCTGAGCTGTCATGGCTCCCGGCGCGCGGCCGTGCGGCCGACAGTGGGGTGATGGCAACGCAGGAGCTTGAACTGGATCCGCACCCGCCCGAGCTTGGATTGGGTCCCCACCCGCCCTCCGATCTGTTCGTCTCGCGCCAGCCCGTCGTCGACGGGGAAATGCGCGTCACCGGCTACCGCGTGGCCTACGCGAACGCGGACGGCTCCGAGCACGCCGAGACCCCGGCCGCGCGGCTGCTCGGCGACGTGCTTAGCGGTGTCGGGCTCGACGAGCTCGTCGGCCAATCGCTGGCGCATCTGCCGCTGTCGCGTGAGCTGCTGTTCGCGCTCGGCGTCCCGCCGGTCCGTCCCGACCGGGTGCTGCTGCGGATCTCCTACGACACCGCCCGGGACCCTGAGCTCGCGAAAGTCCTCGACGCGCTCGTCGGCCGCGGATATGCGCTGTCGTTGTACGCGCTCGCGGACGCCGATTTCGACGTCGCGCTGCTCGACCTGTTCGGCACCGTCGAGATCGAGCTCACGGCATGGTCCCAGGACGACGCGGCGCCCACCGTCGAGCGGATTCGCGCCGCGAGGGCGATGCCGCTGGCATCCGGCCTGCTCGACTACAAAGGGTTCGAACTGGCGAAGGGGCTCGGGTTCGAGCTGTTCGCCGGACCGTTCTACGCCAGCCGTCACAAGGCCGCGGTCCGCAACATCCCGATCGGTGAGATGGGCACGCTCGTCTCGCTGGCGGCGCTCCAGGGGCAGTCGGCGACGATCGAGGAGCTCGAGGAGGTGATCGACCGGGACGTCGGCTTGAGCGTGAAGCTGCTGCGGTACATCAACTCGGCCTACATCGGGATGCGCGGCAGCATCACCTCGATTCGCCAGGCGGTGATGATGCTCGGCTCGCGCGGCGTATCGCGGTGGGCGCTGCTGGTCGCGCTCACCGGCGGCCCGAGCGCGCCCCGCGAGCTGTCGGTGGTCGGGCTCACCCGCGCCCGGATGTGCGAGCTGCTCGGCGCCGATCTGCGCGACGTAGCCGGCGATCAGCTGTTCACGGTCGGCCTGTTGTCGGTCGCCGACGCGCTGCTCGAGGTCCCGCTAGAGACGATCGTCGAGGAGCTGCCGCTCGCCGACGAGGTCAGCGCGGCGCTGCTCAAGCGCGACGGCCCGGTCGGCGCGATCCTCAAGGCCGTCGTCAGCTATGAGCAGGGGGATTTTGACGTCGCGACGCTCCAGTCGCACGCCCCCCGGATCGCGAGCTCGTACCGCGACGCGCTCGGGTGGGCGGTCGGGACGATGTCGACGCTGGCAGCCTGACTCGGGCCGGGCCCGCGGTTGGCCGATCACGTACCGTTCCGCGTTCAGTGACGCGCGTTCGGATTGACACGCTGCTGTCGGAGCGAGGAATGTTCCCGTCGCGCTCGCAGGCGGCTGCCTCGGTGCTTGCCGGCGACGTGCTGCTGCTCCCTGACCGCCGGCGGGCGCAGAAGCCCGGCGAGCTGGTCTCCGACGACGTCGAGCTCGAGGTCGTCAAGGGCCCGCCGTTCGTCTCGCGCGGCGGGATCAAGCTGCGCAACGCGCTTGATCGGCTGGGGATCTCGGCGAGCGGCCGCAATGCGCTCGACGTCGGCGCGTCGACCGGCGGGTTCACCGACTGCCTTCTCCAGGCCGGCGCCGCTCACGTGACCTGCGTCGACGTCGCCTACGGCGTGCTCGACTGGAAGCTGCGGTCCGATCCGCGGGTGACCGTGATCGAGCGCACGAACGCGCGGTCGTTGCGGAGCCAGGACCTGCCGCACGCGCCGGACCTGATCGTGATCGACGTGTCGTTCATCTCGCTCGCGAAGGTCCTGCCTGCGGTCCTGGCGTGCGCGGCGGCTAGGTTCGACTGCCTGGCGCTGATCAAGCCGCAGTTCGAGGTCGGTCGCGGGCTGGTCGGCAAGGGCGGCGTCGTGCGCGACGTCGTGGATCGCAGGCGCGCCCTGGTCGAGGTCGGGGAATCCGCGCGCGGGCTGGGCGCGTCCGTGCTCGGCTTTACGAGCTCCGGGCTGCCGGGTCCGAAGGGGAACCTCGAGACGTTCGTGTGGCTGGCCGAGGCGGCCCGGGACCCCGGGCTCGACATCGAGCAGGCCGTGCGCGAGGTCGAGCCGTGAATCCGATCAGGACGGCCACGGTGCTGACCCACCGCCGGCCGTCAGAGACCCGCCCGGCCGTCGCGGCGTTGCTCGAGATCGCGCGGAGCGCCGGCGCGGTCCTGTACATCGACCCTGAGGAGACGCGCAAGCACCGTCTCGAACACGCACACGGCGTCGAGGTTGACGTCGAGGGCCCGCTCGACGTTGACATCTGCTTCGCGCTTGGGGGCGACGGGACGATCCTGACCGCGCTGCGCAAGTACGCCGGGACCGGCGTCGCGGTGTTCGCGGTCAACTTTGGCGAGATCGGATTCCTCGCCACGGTCGATCGCGAACAGGCGCGGCTCGGCTTCGAGCTCGCATTCCGAGGTGACTACGAGGTCCTGTCGCTGCCGGGCATAGCGCTGTCGGGAGCGAGCGGCGAGTGGCTGGCGATCAACGACGTGTCCATGCACCGCCAGCCCGGCAACCGCGTCGCCGACCTTGCCTACGCGGTCGGCGCGGACGAGATCGGGCGCGTGCGCTGCGACGGTTTGGCGGTGGCCACGCCGGCGGGCTCGACCGGCTATAACCTCGCCAACGGCGGCCCCGTGATGGCCTGGGGCGTCGCCGGCTTCGTGGTGTCGTTCATCGCGCCGCATTCGCTGACCGCGCGGGCGCTGGTGGTGGCGCCGAGCGACGTGCTGAGGGTGCTCAACCGCTCCCGCGAGGAATCGGTCGACGTCACCGTCGACGGCCGGCCGGTGTGCACGCTACCGCCCGGCGAGGAGATCGAGGCGAGCTTCGTCGACGGCCAGGGGAACCTCGCGCAGATCGCCGGCGCGAACTTCTACCACCGCCTGCGCGAGAAGTTCGGCCGGCTGTCGTCTGTGCGATAGGGCCCGCGCAGGCCCGTCCGGCCCGCTGCCGCTCGGGCGTCTGGGAAGAAAGTCGGACTATTTCCGACTTTCTTCCCAAGCGGCCGGGTCCGCTACGGAACCATGAACGACAAGGCTCCCGACTGGAGCAGCGCGAGCACGCCCATCAGCAGCACGAACACGACGCTGTAGCCGATCACCTTGCGGAAGATGTCGCCTTCCTTGCCGGCGAGCCCCACGGCGGCAGCGCCGATCGCGAGGTTCTGGGGCGAGACCATCTTGGCCAGCACCCCGCCCGAGCTGTTCGAGCCGGCCAGCAGCGTCGCCGACAGGTTCGCCTTGTGCGCCGCAGCGACCTGCAGAGCGCCGAACAGCGAATTCGACGACGTGTCCGAGCCAGTCACGGCGGTCCCGAACCACCCGATCATCGGCGATAGGAACGCGAAGAACCCGCCGGCGCCGGCGGCCCAGGTTCCGAGCGTGATCGTCTGGCCGGACAGGTTCATCACGTAAGCGATCCCGAGCACCGCCATCACTGTCACGATCGCCCACTTGAGCTGGACCAGCGTCTGCCAGTAGATCCGCACCGCGAGCGCCGGGCGGACGCGCAGCACGAGCGCCGTGATGACGCCAGACACGAACAACCAGGTCCCGGCGGCGGTCAGGTAATTGAGCTTGAAGGTCTCGCTCGTGGGCGCCTTGCCCTTCGAGCTCAGCACGTGGAGCCCGGGCCAACTGAACGCGCTGGTGGCCTTGTCGAGATCCTTGGTGATCCCGCTGATGCTCGTCACGCCGAGCACGACGATGATGATCAGGTAGGGCGCGAACGCCTTGAAGATGTCCGCGCGGCTTGGCGGCGGCTGGGCGGGTCCATCGGCGGCGGCACGGCGCTCGAGCGCCGCGTCGGCGACCGCGCCGCCGGCGATCGCGGGCCGGCGCCCGACCGTGGTGGCGGGCGCGCCCGGCGCGTGCGGTGACCAGATCTGGACCAGAAACACGACGGCCGCGGCGGAGCCGAGCGAGGCGACGATGTCGGTGAGCTGGATCGAGATGTAGTTCGAGGTGGCGAACTGGAGGATCGCGAATACGAGGCCCGCGGTCAGCGCCGCCGGCCACGCCTCGCGCACGCCGCGGCGTCCGTCGGCCATGAACACCAGCGCGAACGGGACGATCAGGGCGAAGAACGGTGTCTGGCGGCCGACCATTGCGCCCAGGTCGTGCACGGGCAGCCCCGACACCTGCCCGAGCGTGGTGATCGGGATCGCGATAGCGCCGAACGCGACCGGAGCGGTGTCGGCGACGAGCGCGAGCGACGCCGCTCTGATGGGGGAGAACCCGAGTCCGACGAGCATCACACCGCAGATCGCCACCGGGGTGCCGAATCCGGCGAGCGCCTCGAGCAGCGCCCCGAAGCAGAACGCGATCAGCACGACCTGGACGCGAGGGTCGTCCGAGACCCCGCTGAACGTTCGCCGGAGCACGGCGAAATACCCCGTGGCGTCGGTCATGTTGAAGATCCACAGGGCGTTGATGACGATCCACATGATCGGCCAGAAGCCGAACACGGCGCCCTCGAGCGCGGCGTCGCCGGCCTGTCCGATCGGCATCGAGTAGACCGCGATCGCGATCACGATCGATACCCCCAGCGCGATCAGCGAGGCCCACTGGGCCTTCATCCTGAACCCGCCGAGTAGGACGAATAGCACCAGCAGCGGCAGGACGGCGAAGATTGCGGTCAATCCCAGGGAATGGGAAACCGGATCGAGAACCTGCTTGTACACGGAAACCTCCCTCTACCTCCCGGACGCGCCGGGAAGGTCGCGTTCGGTGGTTACCTACCCAAGGGAGCTATCCGTTATGCGAGCGCTTCCAGCCCCATCTGGAGGACCTGGGCGGTGTGGAGCGCGCGCCGCCCGGTCGCAGCGGCGATCTGGGTCCGGCAGGAGAACCCGTCCGCGACCAGCAGCGTGTCCGCAGCGGCTGATCTGACCTGGGGCAGCAGGAACTGCTCTCCGATCCGCATCGAGACGTCGTACTGCTCGCCGGCGTGATAGCCGAACGAGCCGGCCATGCCGCAGCAGCCCGCCTTCGTCATCTCGGCGTCGACGCCGGCGCGCCTGAGCAGATCCGGCCGCGCCCCGATCACCGCCTTCTGATGGCAGTGGCCGTGGACCAGGGCTCGGCGCTGTACCTGGGGCGGTTCCCAATCCGGCGCGAGGCGGTCGAGCAGCTCGTCGAGCACGACGGTCTGGGCGACGAGCCGTCGGGCGTGCTCGTCGTGGGGCATCAGCTTTCGCAGCTCGTCGCGGAACACCGACGCGCAGCTCGGTTCGAGCACGAGTACTGGGACGCCCGCCTCGATCGGCTCGGACAGCGTCTGGAGCGTATCCCGCAGCGTCCGTCGGGCCATCCCGAGCATCCCGAAGTCGTACAGCGGCCGCCCGCAGCACACCCGCTTGCGCGGGAGCTCGACCGCGAACCCGGCCGCCTCGAGCACATCGACGGTGGCCTTGCCGACGTCAGGCTCGAACAGGTCGGTGAACGTGTCGGGCCACAGCACCACCCGTCCGCGGCCGCGATTCGCCGGCGCGTGAGTTGGCGCGGGCCGGGACGCGAACCAGTCGCGGAACGTCTGGCGCGCGAATCGCGGCGCGTCGCGCTCCTCCGCGATCCCGAGCATCCGTTTGCCGGCGCCGGACAGCCCGGGCGCGTGGCTGAGCGCGTTGGCCAGCCGCGGCGTCCGGGCGGCCGCCCGTCCCCACCATGGGAGCAGCCCCAGCACGTAGTGATTCAGTGGTCGCCGGCGCCGCGAGTAGTAGTGGGCCAGGAACTCGGCCTTGTAGGTGGGGATGTCGACCTGCACCGGGCAGTCGCCCGTGCACCCCTTGCACGACAGGCACAGGTCGAGCGATTCCTTGACCGCGTCGTCGCGCCAGCCGTCGGACACCGGATCGCCCTTGAGCATCTCGAACAGCAGCCGGCTGCGGCCGCGCGTCGAGTGGCGCTCCTCGCGCGTGACGTGGAAGCTCGGGCACATCGTCAGGCTGCCGAGGTTGCGGCACTTGGCCATCCCGAAGCACCGTTCGATCGCGGTCGCGAACGAGCCGCCGTCGTCGGGGTAGGCAAAGTGGGTCTTGAGCTCGGGCGGCCGGTAGTCGGGGCCGAGCCGCAGGCCCTCGTCCAGCTTGACGTCGCCGATCAGGCGGTTCGGGTTCATCTTGGTGTCGGGGTCCCAGATCCGCTTGAAGTCGTTGAACGCCTGCATCAGCTCGGGGCCGAACATCTTCGGGAGCAGCTCGGCGCGGCCGTGGCCCTCGCCGTACTCGCCGGCCAGCGAGCCGCCGTAGGCGACGACGAGGTCGGCGCACTTCTCCATGAACGACCGGAACGTCTTCACGCCGGCGGCGCTCTTGAGGTCGAAGTCCATCCGGGTGTGCACGCAGCCCTGGCCGAAGTGGCCGTAGTAGACGCAGCGGTAGCCGTGGTCGTCGAGGATCTGCTGGAAGTCGCGCAGGTAGGCGCCGAGCTTGTCGGGATGGACGGCGGCGTCCTCCCAGTTGCCCTCGGCGTCCATGTAGCCGGGGGCGCGGCTGTCGCCGACCGCGCTCTCGCGCACCTTCCAGACGCTGACCTGGTCGAGCTTGTCGGCGATCACCCGGGCGTCGATCTGGGGTCCGTCGGCGAGGTCCTCGAGCGCCTGGCGGGCTTCGGTCATCGCCGCGTCGGGATCGTCCTGGCCGAACTCGATGTACAGCCACGCCCGGCCGTCGGGGAGCAGCTGGCGCTCGGCGGCGAGCCGGCTCTTGGCGATCATGTTCTTGATCAACTGGTCGTCGAACCCCTCGAGACCGATCGGCTTGCACCGCTGGAGGATCACCGGCACGTGATCGGCAGCCGTGAACACGTCGGGGTAGCCGAGCAGCACCGTGCGCCGGTGCTGGGGGCTCGGGACGAGGCGGACCGTCGCGTGGAGCACGTTCGCGCACGTGCCCTCCGAGCCGACGAGCGCGCGGGCGACGTTGAACCCGTTCTCGGGGAGCAGCTCGTCGAGGTTGTAGCCCGACACGCGGCGCGGGATGTCGGGGTACTCGGCTCTGACGCGTTCCGCCACGCGGTCTCTGAGTTGCTTGAGCTGGTCGTAGATCTCGCCTTTGCGGCCTCCAGCTCTGATGATTTGTTCGAGCTCTTCGTCGGAGGTCGGTCCGACGGTGAGCCGCGTGCCGTCGTAGAGGACGACGTCGAGCTCGATCACGTTGTCGCTCGTCTTACCGGCCATCAGCGAGTGCGTGCCGCACGAGTTATTGCCGAGCATGCCGCCGAACGTGCAGTACTCATGCGTCGCCGGGTCCGGACCGTAGGTGAGGTTGAACTCCTCGGCCGCGTTGCGGAGCTGGTCGCAGATGACGCCCGGCTCGACGATCGCGCGCCGCGAGTCCGGATCGAGCTCGAGGATCTGGTTGTAGTACTTCGAGTAGTCGAACACGACGGCAACGTTCGTGGTCTGGCCGCTCGGGGCGGTTCCGCAGCCGCGCGGGAGCACCGGCGCCCGGTACTCCCGGCAGATCGCTACGGCTGCGATCACGTCGTCCGGGCCCTTGGGGATCACGACGCCGATCGGGACCGCCCGGTAGATCGAGAAGTCGTTGGCGTACATCGCGCGCGTGCCCGCGTCGAAGCGGACCTCGCCGGAGACCGCTTGCTGCAGCGCGCGCTTGAGCCCGGAGACGTCGACGTCGGTCGGGCCGGTGGTGACGTGGCGCTGCTCGAGCCCGGACGCGCTGCTGGCCATCGCTCTCCTCTCCTAGATGGTGCCTGCCTGCGGGTCCTTACCGTATCCGTTCGCGCTGCTCAGCCGCTGAGATGCAGCTCGATCGCGGGGTCGAGTTGCTGGGCGGCGAGGAGCGCAGCGCCGAACGCGGCGATCAGGAGGTCGCGGAGCTGCTCGCGCGGCAGGTCACGGGCCTCGGTCCAGTCGAGGATCGCGGCGTCCATGTAGCCGAGCCAGCCCCTGATCGCCGTGCGGAGCGCAGGCCGAGGCGTGTCGTTGTGTGTGAGCCGCGCGAGCGCCATGTCCATCGTCTGTTGCCTGAAGCCCTCGATCAGGTCGCGGGCCTCGGGGAGGGAGGCGGCGCTCTGGACGAGCTTCGACCACGTCCGTGCGTTGGCTTCAATCCAGGCCAGGTAGGCGTCGAGGCTGTGCGACAGCTGCTCGAACGGCGTGCCCTCGCCGGCGGGCTCGATCACCCGCTGCAGCTCCGCCGCCTTCTCGGCCACAGCCGCCTTGAACAGGTCGATCTTCGAGGGGAAGTAGTGGTAGAGCAGCGGCTTGGACACGCCCGCGGCGCGGGCGATGCCGCGCATCGAGATCTCCTCGTAGGCGTGCTCGGCGAACAGCGCCGCGCCGGCGTCGAGCAGCTGGCGCCGGCGCTCGTCGACATTCAGGCGCGTGTAGGCGGGCGCGGGTCCGGGGGACATCGTGCTCGTGATCCTACCTGACCGCTGGTCAACAACGGGCGGGCGCGTTCAGTATGCGCGTGCCACGAGCGCGTCGACCCCGTCCGCGTCGGGATCGTCGACCGGTTCGCCGTCCTCGCGAAGTAGGCAGCGCACCGACACCCCCGCCTTCGCGAGCCGGTCTTCCCCGTCCGGGCCAAAGTCTCGCCAGGGGAGGCGAGCGAGACCCTCGCCGGCTAGCTCCCGTGCCTCATCGAGCGATCGGGCGGGTCGGGTTCGTGCGTCGCGCAGCGAGGTCGCCTGGGTCAGGAGCTCGCTCTGATCGTCGAGCAGCACTCGCGGAAGCTCGGCGAGCGCCCGCAGCGGGAGTGTCTGCTTGCCGGTGCGAGCGCGGCGGGCGACCACGGCCTGGGCTGCGGCCACATCCCGCGGGCCGAGCTCGACACGAATCGGGACGCCGCGAAGCTCGTGGTCGATGATCCGCCGCCCCAAGGACACCTCGACACGGTCATCGAGCTCGACGCGCACTCCCGCCCGCCCGAGCTCATCGACGACCGCGGTCGCGGCCTCGACCACGCCCTCGGCGGCGCGCGCGACCAGCACGACGACCTGGGTCGGGGCAAGGCGGGGCGGCACGCGCAACCCGTGATCGTCGCCGTGAACCATGATCATCGCGCCGAGCAGACGCGTCGACACACCCCACGAGGTCTGCCAGACATGGCGCAGTTGACCGTCGCGATCGCTGAACTGGATGCCGAACGCCCGCGCGAAGTTCTGCCCGAGCTCGTGCGAAGTGCCCATCTGCAACGCCTTCCCGTCGCGCATGACCCCCTCGCAGGCCCAGGAGATCTCCGCGCCCGCGAACTTCTCCCGCTCGGTCTTGCGCCCGCGGAAGACCGGGATCGCGAGCTCCTCGAGCATCGCATTCGCGTAGACCTCCTCGAGGATTCGCAGCGCATATGCGTGCGCTTGCTCGCGATCGGCATGGGCGGTGTGTCCCTCCTGCCAGAGGAACTCCGAGCTGCGAAGGAACAGCCTCGGGCGAAGCTCCCACCGGACCACGTTCGCCCACTGGTTGATCAGCAGCGGCAGGTCGCGATAGCTCGAGATCCACCGGGCGAATGAGGAGTTGACGATCGTCTCGCTCGTCGGGCGGACCACGACCGGCTCCTCGAGCTGCTTGCCGCCGCCGTGGGTGACCACCGCCAGCTCGGGGCTGAAGCCCTCGACGTGCTCCGCCTCCCGCCGCATGAAGGCCTCGGGGATCAGCAACGGGAAGTATGCGTTTCGCGCGCCCGCGGCCTTGATCCGCTCGTCGATCGCCGCTTGGAGGCGCTCCCAGATCGCATAGCCCCACGGGCGGATCACCATCGTCCCGCGCACCGGCCCGTTCTCGGCCAGCTCTGCCTTGGCGATCACGTCCTGATACCAGCGCGGGAAGTCCTGCTCCTGCGACCTGAGCACGGTCACGTGAACTCACCGTCGCGATGAGGAACGTAGGGCTCCTCCAATCGGCGGCATTCCTCTTCGGTGAGCTCGAGGGCGGTGGCCGCGAGCGCGTCGGTGACGTGCTCGAGCCGGGTCGCGCCGACGATCGGAGCGACCACGCCGGGGCGGGCGATCAGCCACGCGAGCGCGATCTGCGCCGGCGACGTCCCGCGCTCATCGGCGATCGCCCGGACGACCTCGGCGATCGCGAGGTCCGCCTGGCGGTACCGGCGGCGGTCCTCGCCGGAGCGCGTGGTCGACCGGCTCTGGCCGCGCTTGCCTGCGAGCAGTCCTCGTGCGAGCGGGCTGTAGGGCAGGACGCCGACTCCCTGGTCGAGGCACAGCGGGATCATCTCGCGCTCGTCCTCGCGGTTGACCAGGTTGTAGCGGTTCTGCATCGCGATGAATCGTGTTTGACCGGCCCGCTCGGCGGCGTGCTGCGCCTTCGCGAGCTGCCAGGCGCGCATCGTGGAGGCGCCGATGTAGCGGGCCTTGCCACTGCGCACGATCTCGTGCAGCGCCGCCATCGTCTCCTCGATCGGGGTGTCCTCGTCCCAGCGGTGGATCTGGTACAGGTCGACGTAATCGGTACCCAGGCGTCCCAGCGAGGCATCGATCGCCGCCATCAGATGCTTGCGCGACAGGCCGCCACCGTTGGGGCCCTCGCCGGTCGGGTAGTAGACCTTGGTCGCCAGCACGTACTCCTCCCGACTCGCAAACACACGTCGCAGCACGGCGCCCGTGATCCGTTCGCTGTCGCCGTCGGAGTACATGTCGGCCGTGTCGAAGAATGTGATCCCGCCCTCGGCGGCCTCACGGATGATCGGCGCCGCCCGGCCTTCGTCCAGAGCCCAGGACTGCAACGCTGGATCGCCGAAGCTCATCATCCCGAGACCGATCGGCGACACCCTGAGTCCGGATCGCCCAAGCGAGCGGTAGCCAGTCCGCGCAGTTCGCAGCACAACACGCATTTAGTCACGTCCCCGAGCGACGTACGCCTGCGAGCGGCGGACGCGACCGCGCCGATCCGTCGGGGCCCGGTGGTACACCCCGCCAATGCTGCAAGAGCTGCGTGTCGAGAATCTGCTGCTGATTGATCGCGCCGAGCTGACGCTCGCCCCGGGGCTGAACGTCCTGACCGGCGAGACCGGCGCCGGCAAGACCCTGCTCGCGCAGGCGCTCGACCTTTTATTGGGGGCCCGCCCGCCCCGCGCCGGCAGCGGGATCGTGCGCGCCGGCGCGCCCGAGGCGTACGTCGAGGGCGTGTTCTCGCTGCCGCCCTCGCTCGCCGGCGCCGAGGTCCTGCCCACAGGAGCTGAGGAGATCGTGCTGGCGCGGCGCGTGTGGCCTGACGGCCGGACGCGGGCGTACGTATGCGGCCGCTCGGCGACCGTGGCCGACCTGCGCGAGCTCGGAAGCGCGCTGCTTGCGTTCTACGGTCAACACGAGCATCGCAAGCTGATGCTCTCGGCGGTCCAGCTCGACGTGCTCGACGGGTATTGCGGGCTTACGCACGGCGAGCTCCGGGCCGGGGTCGCCGAGGCGTACGGCCGGGTGCGGGCTCTGGAGGAACGGTTCGCAGGCGTGAGCGAGCTCGCTGCCGGACGGGAGCGCGAGCTCGACCTGCTGGCGTTCGAGCTCGACGAGATCGAGAGCGTGGCGCCTGGAGAGGACGAGGCTGCCGGACTGACGGTGGAGCGAGACCGGCTGCGGCACTTGGAGACGCTGCGGGGCGCCGCGTTCGGCGGAGCCGAGGCGATTTCACCCGAGGACGGAGGCGGTGGCGCGGCGGAGCTGCTCGCTTCCGCGGCGGCGCAGTTGGGCGCCGCGGCGGGGATCGACCCGGAGCTCACCGGCCTGTCCGAGCGCGCCCAGGCGCTCGGCCACGAGGCCTCGGAGCTGAGCGCCGCGCTGCGTTCGTACGTGTTTGGGCTGGAGACGTCGCCGGGTCGGCTCGAGGAGGTCGAGGAGCGGCTCGCGCTGTTCGCCCGCCTCGAGCGCAAGCACGGGGGTTCGATCGCCGACGTGCTCGCGCATGCCGAGCGCTGCCGGGCGCGGCGTGAGGAGCTCGAGCGGGTCGAGCTCGCGCTGTCCGAGGTCGAGGCGTCACTCGCCGAGGCCCGGGCAGAGCTCGATCGGCTCGCCGGCGAGCTGTCTGCCCGCCGGCGGGAGGGGGCGCCGGCGCTCGCCGCCGCGGTGCGCGAGCGGCTGGCCGAGCTGGCGATGGCCGATGCGGAGTTCGAGGTCGAGGTCCGCCCGCGCGAGGATGGGTGCGGGCCGCGCGGGGCGGACGAAGTGTCGCTGGTGATCGCCCCGAACCCGGGGATGCCGGCTGGGCCGCTGCGTGAAATTGCGTCGGGCGGCGAGCTGTCCCGGGTGATGCTGGCGATCCTGAGCGTGGCGCACGGCTCGCCCGAGGGTGGCGTACACGTGGATGGGCCCGCCGCCGCCCGCCCCGCCCGCGCCGGCGGACGTGGGGGCGTTCCGGCGGCGCCGGCGACGGAAGGGCCGCTGCTCGTGTTCGACGAGATCGACGCCGGCATCGGCGGCCATACCGCCCGGGCGGTCGGAGAGCACCTGCGGGCCCTCGCCGAGGGCCGGCAGATCCTCTGCATCACCCATCTGCCCCAAGTCGCGGCGATGGCCGCGCGCCACTTCACGATCGTCAAGGACTCGAGTGCGGCGCCGGCGCGGACGACCGTGTCCACGCTTGGCGGCAACGACGTCGTCGGCGAGCTCGTCCGGATGCTGGGCGCGGCCGAGGGTGATCGGGCCGCCAGCCGTCACGCCCGCCAGCTGTTGCGCGCGGCGTGAGTGTCCGGGGGGGGCGCTACCGTCAAATCGTCCGCATCCCACTACACTCGGGAAACGAGCAGATGCCCTCAGGCGAGACGCGATTCATCTTCATAACAGGCGGGGTTGTGTCCTCGCTCGGCAAGGGAATCGCCGCCGCATCGATCGGCCGGCTCCTGGTGTCCCGCGGGTTGGACGTCCAGCTCCAGAAGTTTGACCCGTACATCAACGTCGACCCCGGCACGATGTCGCCCTACCAGCATGGCGAGGTGTTCGTGACCGAGGATGGCGCCGAGACCGACCTCGACCTCGGCCACTACGAGCGCTTCACCGACGCGAACACCAGCCGGGCATCGAACGTCACTGCGGGAGGCATCTACAACACCGTGATCCGGCGCGAGCGTCGCGGCGACTACCTCGGCGCGACCGTGCAGGTCGTGCCGCACATCACCGACGAGATCAAGCAGCGGATCAAGCTGATGGCCGAGGCGAGCGACGTCGACTTCGTCATCACCGAGATCGGCGGGACCGTCGGCGACATCGAATCGCTCCCGTTCCTCGAGGCGATCCGCCAGTTCCCGGTCGACGTCGGGCGGCGGCGCTGCATGTTCATCCACCTCACGCTGGTCCCGTACATCGGCCACGCGGGGGAGCTGAAGACCAAGCCGACCCAGCACTCGGTGAACGAGTTGCGTCGCATCGGCATCGCGCCCGACATGGTCATCGCCCGCTCGGAGTCGATGCTCGGAGACGACATTCGGCGCAAGATCGCGCTGTTCGCGAGCCTGCCGGTCGAGGCTGTCGTGTCCGCGTTCGACGTGCCGGACATCTACCGGGTGCCGCTCGTGTTCCGCGAGGAGGGCGTCGACGACTTCGTGCTCAGAGAGCACTTCGGGATCGAGGCGCCGGAGCCCGATCTGAGCGACTGGGAGAACATCACCCGCCGCTCGAACGAGGCGACCCAGAGCGTGCGGATCGCGCTCGTCGGCAAGTACGTCCGGCTCGAGGACGCCTACCTGTCGGTCGTCGAGGCGCTTCGGCACGCCGGTACGCATCACGGCGCCAAGGTCGAGGTCGACTGGATCGATTCCGAGGAGGTCGGCGACCCGGCTGTGACAGCGCGCCTGGACAAGGCGAGCGGGATTCTGATCCCGGGCGGATTCGGCGGTCGCGGGATCGAGGGCAAGATCCGTGCCGCCCAGATCGCCCGCGAGAAGAAGATCCCGTACCTCGGCATCTGCCTGGGCATGCAGCTCGCGGTGTGCGAGTTCGCACGCCACGTGGCCGGGATGGAGGGCGCGAACTCGACCGAGTTCGACCTCGAGACGCCGTTCCCGGTCATCGACCTGCTGCCCGAGCAGAAGGAGATCGCCGATATGGGCGGGACGATGCGCCTGGGCGCCGACCCGGTCAAGCTCCACGCCGGCACCCGCATCCGCGAGCTGTACGACGAGCCGGTCGTGTACGAGCGTCACCGCCACCGTTATGAGGTCAACAACCACCTGCGCAGGCGCCTCGAGGCGGTCGGGCTCGTGTGCTCGGGCACCTCGCCCGACGAACGGCTCGTCGAGGCGATCGAGCTGCCCGTCGATCAGCACCCGTTCTTCGTCGCCTCGCAATACCACCCCGAGTTCAAGTCGCGTCCCGAGCGGCCGGCCCCGCTGTTCCGCGAGTTCGTCGGAGCGGCGCTCGAGTACGCCGGGCAAACCGTGACCGCCTCGCAGGACGCGAACGGCGGCCCGCACGGCGCCGACGGCGACGCGCAGAACGGCGAGGGCGCTGCGGCCCACGCCGCCACGAGGTGAGGCGTACCACCGACGCCGAGCGCGAGCGGCTCAACGATACGTTCGCGACGCTGTGCCGGATCGAGAGCCCGTCGGGCCACGAACGCGCGTGCGCGGACTGGATCACTGGGCAGCTGCGCGCGATGGGTCTCGAGGTGGAGGAGGACGACGCGGGCGCCCGCGCGGGCTCTGACGCCGGCAACCTGCTCGCGCGGATTCCCGGCGCCGGCGCAGACAGCATCCTGCTGTGCGCGCACATGGACACGGTGCCGCTGACCGCCCCGGTCGAGCCGGTCCAGCTCGACGGCGGCTGGGAGAACGCAGGGGATGGGATCCTGGGCGCGGACAACAAGTCCGCGGTCGCGGTCATCCTCGAGCTCGCGCGCCGCGTCACCAGCTCGCCCCAGGCACCTGAGGTCGGGCTCGAGCTGCTGTTCACGATCTGCGAAGAGGTGTCGCTGCGCGGCTCGGAGGCATTCGACGCCAGCCGCCTCGACAGTCGGTTCGGGTACGTGTTCGATCACGCGACGCCGATCGGCGAGATCGTGCTGGCCTCGCCGACGCACCATCGGATCGATGCCGAGCTGCGGGGACACGCCGCGCATGCCGGCGTCCGCCCCGAAGTGGGCCGCAGCGCGATCGCGGCCGCGGCGAGCGCAATCGCGGCGATGGAGCTCGGCCGGCTCGACGCGGAGACCACGGCGAACGTCGGCACGATCGAAGGAGGGACCGCGATCAATGTGATCCCCGAGCGCTGCCGGATAGTGGCCGAGGTGCGGAGCCTCGACCGCGAACGCGCCGAGGCGGTAGCGACCGAGATGATCGATCACCTCCAGGAAGCGGCCGATGCCGGCGAGTGCGACCTCGACGTCACGCTCCAGCGCGGGTTCGAGGGCTACCGGATCCGCCCGCGCGCGGTCGAGGTCGCGGTCGCCGAGCAGGCGCTGCGCGCCTGCGGCTACGAGCCCAAGCACATCGTCACCGGGGGCGCGTCCGACGCCAACACCCTGCGGGTCGCCGGGTTCCCGTGCCTGTGTCTGGCCGACGGCACCGAGCACAACCATGAGCCGACCGAGCGGATCAGCATCGACGCGCTCGAAGGGATGCTGGAGGTCGCGATCGCGGTGCTCGAGGAGGCGGGCCGCGCGCTGACCGACGACGAGGAGGCGACGACTTGAGCGACGCCGGCGAGCTCCTGGGCGCGGAGGTCAAATGGGAGGGCGCGATCATCCGAGCCGGCGTCGAGCGCTTCCGCCATGCCGACGGGATCGAGGTCAAGCGCGACAAGGTCTGGCATCCGGGCGCGGTCGGGATCATCGCGCTCGACGACGAGCACGTGTGGCTGACCCGTCAGCCGCGCGAGGTGATCGGTGCCGGCGCCTCGCTCGAGATCCCCGCCGGCAAGCTCGACGTCCCCGGCGAGCCGCCGCTCGATACCGCCAAACGCGAGCTCGCCGAGGAGATCGGGCAGCGGGCCGAGCACTGGCAGGAGCTGTTCGAGTTCTACACCAGCCCCGGGTTCAGCGACGAGCGCGTGTGGCTGTACGTCGCGACCGGGCTCACCGACCGTCCCGGGGTCGAGGGCGACGAGGACGAGCGGATCGAGATCCTGCCGTGGCCGCTCGCGACGCTCGACGACGCGATCGAGGAGTGCGAGGACTCGAAGACGCTGATCGCGTTGCTGTGGCTCCTGGCGCGGCATGGCAGCGCCGTTGCCGGGACATCGGAGCGGTCATGAGCGTCCGCGACGAGGCGGCTCGCGGCTTCCAGCAGGGAGCCGCAGCCTACGAGCGCGGCCGGCCCGGCTATCCGCGGGAGGCGGTGCAGTGGCTCTCCGCCGAGCTCGGGCTCCGGCCCGGGCGCACGGTCCTCGACGTCGGTGCCGGTACTGGCAAGCTGACCCGCGAGCTGGTCCCGAGCGGCGCGACCGTGATCGCGGTCGAGCCTGTCCCGGGGATGCGGGCCGTGCTCGAGCGGGTCGTGCCCGAGACCCGGCCGCTCGCCGGCACGGCAGAGGCGCTGCCGGTCGATGACGAGAGCGTCGACGCGGTCGTCGTCGCCCAGGCGTTTCACTGGTTCGACGGCCCGGCGGCGGTGGCGGAGTTTCATCGCGTGCTCCGGCCGGACGGCCGGTTCGGGCTGATCTGGAACCGCCGGCTGCTGGACGAGCCAATTCACCGGGCCGTCCAGGAGATAATCGAGCCGTACCGCCGCGAGTCGCCGAGCCACTACCGCGGCGAGTGGCGGGCCCCGCTGGAGGCAAGCGGGCTGTTCGAGGCGGTCGGTGAGACCGAGTTCCCCTCGGAGCAGGTGCTCGACGCCGAGGCGTTCGTCGACCGGTTCAGCTCGATCAGCTTCATCGCCGCGCTTCCGGACTCCGAGCGTGCGTCGGTGGTGCAGCGGCTCCGGGCGGTAGCCGCCGGCGCCGGCGAGCACCCCCTGCGTCTCGGTTATACGACCGAGGCATACGTGTACCGGCGCTCCTAGCGACCCGGCGGCGCGTGTCGCCACCCAGCGGGAGGACCCCCGCGGGCCGTCCCGAATATCCGGGGCATGGCAACCGCGCACACGGTGGCCGGCGCTCGCCGGATCACCGAGCTGACGTTCGACTTCCTCGGCTACCTCGAGCTCGAACGCGGCCTGTCGCGCAACACGCTCGAGGCCTACCGCTCGGACCTCCAGCAGTACGCCGACTTCCTCGAGCGCCACGAGCTGGACCCGCTCGAGGTGAAGACCGTCGACTTGATGGAGTTCATCTCGGAGTTTGCGACCGGCAGCCCGGAGCGCCCCGCGTCGGCGCCGGCGACGCTCCAGCGCAAGATCGCCTGCCTGCGCTCGTTCTATCGCCACCTGCGCCGCGAGCAGATCATCGACCACGATCCGGCCTCCGAGCTGCGCGCGCCCCGCGCCCGGGCTCGCCTGCCCAAGGTCCTCAGCCGCGACGAGGTCGGGCGGTTGCTCGAGCAGCCGACCGGGACGACCCCCGCGGCGCTCCGCGACCGTGCCTTGCTCGAGACGATGTACGCGTGCGGGCTGCGGGCCTCCGAGGCGATCGGACTCGAGCTGTCAGAGCTCGATCTCGAAGCCGGGATCCTCAGGGCGCACGGCAAGGGCTCCAAGGAGCGGATCGTCCCGGTCGGAGGCAAGGCCACCGAGGCGCTCGCGGCGTACCTCGGCAAGGGCCGCCCGCAGCTCGTTGGCGTGCGGCCGGAGCGGCGCGTGTTCGTGAATCTCCGCGGCGGTGGCCTCACGCGTCAGGGTCTCTACAAGATCGTCCGCCGTCACGCCCGCACCGCCGGACTCGAGCACCGAATGAGCCCCCACACGCTCCGCCACACGTTCGCCACCCACCTCTTGACCGGCGGCTGCGATCTGCGCTCGCTCCAGGAGATGCTCGGCCATGCGGACATCGGCACGACCCAGATCTACACCCACCTGTCGACCGAACGGTTGCGCGACGTGTACTTCGAGGCGCACCCGCGGGCGCAGCTCGGACCCGCGGAGGATTGACGGTCGTCCCCGCGCGCGCGAGGGGCGCGAGTAGCCGCTGACGCCGATCGCGGGACCGTCGTACAGTCCGGGTCGTGGGGATCGCACACCTCGAAGAAGTGTCGGCGCGGGAACGCACTGCCGGGCATCTGCGCGGCCGGTGGACGATGGTTGGAGCCGCGGCCGGCTGCGTGAACGTCGGCGTTCGCCGGATCGAGCTGCCGGCGGGCGGCTGGTCGACGCCGGCGCACGAGCACGGGCGCGAGGAGGAGATCTTCTATGTGCTCGGTGGGCGCGGGCTCTCCTGGCAGTCCGGCGAGGCCGCCGAGGTTCGCGCCGGCGACTGCATCGTGTATCTGCCGGGGCGGGGCGCGCACACGCTGCACGCGCTCGACCCGCTCGACGTGCTCGCGTTCGGCGAGCGCAGCGAGGACGAGAGCGTCGGTTTCCCCCGACTCGGGATGTCTTACGTCGGCAGCCGTCTGGTCGGCTCGCTTCCGGGCGCGATCGATGGCCTCGCGACCCAGTTCGTCCTCGAGTCCGAGCTGGGCCCGCCGTCGCTCCCCTCGGAGCCCGCGCCACGGCCACCCACGATCGTCAATACGGAGGACGTCGAGGCGGTCACGGTCGAGCGCCCGCGCGTGGTCCGGACCCGCCGCAACCTGGGCCGCGCCGCCGGCTCGGTGTCGACCGGGATTCAGCACGTCGTGGTCGCGCCGGGCAAGGAGTCGGCGCCGGCGCACTGCCACTCGCTCGAGGAGGAGATCTTCGTCATCCTCGACGGCGACGGCGTCATCATGCTCGCCGAGGAGGAGACGCCGGTCCGCACGGGCCACGTCATCTCGCGCCCGGCGGGGACCGGGGTTGCGCACATGTTCCGCGCCGGCGACTCCGGACTCACGTATCTCGCCTACGGGATGCGCCACTCCGGCGATGCCTGCTACTACCCCCGCTCGAACAAGATCGCGTTCAAGGGGATCGGCGTGATCGGTCGGTTGGAGCGACTCGATTACTGGGACGGGGAAGGCTGATCGCGTCCCGTCCGGGGACGACTAACGAGGAATCACGATGGCCCAGAACCCGCCAGAGGGGTTTCCGCGGATCACCCCGCACCAATCGGGCCACTGGCGACTGATGGGCGTGTCGTCGGGCCGGGCGCTCCCGACCTACCCGCAGGGATTCCCGGACGAGGTCGTCGAGATCGTCTCGCGTGCAAGCGGCCGCGGCGTCATCTGCAACCGCCCCGGGCTCCCCGGGGAATCCTTCGTCTAGCCAGCAGGACGCACGAGCATGCCCGAGCTGCCCGAAGTCGAGACGATCCGCCGCCAGCTGGCGCCGCACCTGCAGGGGAGGACGATCGTCGACGCCCGGATCCTCGATCCGAGGTGGACGCGCCCCGACCCGCCGGCGGCGGTCGAGGCCGAGCTGCACGGAGCCGTCGTAGAGCGGATCGGCCGCGCCGGTAAGTACCTGATCTGGTCGCTGTCGGACGAGCGGTTCCTGCTGGCGCACCTGCGCATGACCGGGACGCTGCTGTACGACCCCGCGATCCCGCCGGCGCACACGCGGGTCGTGTTCGAGTTCGACGGCGGACATCGGCTCGTGTACGTCGATCCGCGCCGGTTCGGCACGGGTCATCTGGTCCACGGTGCGGCCGCCCGCGACGAGTATCTGACCGCCCGGCTCGGGATCGAGCCGCTGACGCCCGAGTTCACCGGCGCGCACCTGCGGGAGCTCGCGCGGGGGCGCACCGCTCCGGTGAAGGCGTTCGTGCTCGACCAGCGGCACATCGCCGGGGTCGGCAACATCTATGCCGACGAGGCGCTGTTCCGGGCGGGGATCCATCCGCTGCGCCCGGCGGGGCGGTTGAGCGCGGCGGACTGGGGGCGGGCGCGGGAGGGAATCGAGGAGGCGTTGAGCGCCGGCATCGAGGCGAAGGGCGCGTCGATCGACGACTTCCGCCACGTCGACGGAGCCCGGGGCTCGTTCCAGGACCGCTTCTTGGTCCACCGTCGCGCCGGCGAGCCATGCCCACGCTGTGGCCGCACGATCCGCAAGATCGTCGTCGGCGGGCGCGGCACGTACGTGTGCGAGCGCTGCCAACCCAAGCCTCGGGCCCGTCGCGCCGGCGCGGGCGCGGGTTAGGCCGAGAGCGGCTCGGCGAGTGGCTAGGCGAGCGGTCGCGGCTAGGGTGGGAGCGGCTCGGCGAATGGCTTCGCGGGCTAGGCTGCGAGCGGCTCGGCGAGTGGCTGGCGAGCGGTCGCGGGCTAGGCTGCGAGCAGCTCGGCGAGCCGTCCCGCGCGGTCTGCGGCGACCAGCTCGTTAAACCCGCCGATCGTCTCGTCGCCGATCAAGATCTGCGGAAAGGTGAACATTCCGGTCCGCTCAACGAGCTCAGCGCGACCGTCCGGGTCGCGTGCCAGATTGATCTCCTCGTACTGGACGCCGCGCTTGGCGAGCAGGCTCTTGGCCCTCATGCAGAACGGACAGGCATCCGTGGTGTACATCGTGACCGGCGGCATGACTTCATTAAGTATAGCGAACGAGGGGCGATGCCCGGTTCGCTGAGGACCGAGGCGATCGTGCTGCGATCGATCAGATACGGCGAGGCGGATCGGGTCCTGCATCTGTACACGCCGGGGTACGGCCGCCTGGCGGCGATCGCCAAGGGCGTGCGGCGGGCCCGCAGCCGATTCGGCGCGAGGCTCGAGCCGTTCTTCCACATCGGCGTGATCCTGCACCAGGGCCGCAGCGACCTGCACACGGTCACGAGCGTCGACACGATCACCGCGCACGGGTCGTTGCGCGATCACGCCGCGACACTCGACGCCGCCGCGCGCGCGTGCGATGCGGTCGGCCGCCTGTTCGAGACCCCCGATCCGCATCCCGAGGTGTTCCGCCTGCTCGCCAACGAGCTGGCGCTGCTGGACCTTGACGCCGGCAACGCACGTCCGGCGAACGGGCTCGCGTTTCGGCTGAAGCTGCTCCTCGCCGCCGGCATCCTGCCCCAGCTCGGGTCATGCGCCAGCTGCGGAGAATCCGCCCATTTGCAGGGCTTTTCCGCCGCCGCCGGCGGCGTCGTGTGCAACTCCTGCGAGGCGGCCGCGTTCCCGCTGGCCGAGGAGTCCCACAGCTTCCTGGTCGGTGCGCTCGGCCGCCCGCTCGCGCAGGCACCCGACGCGTCCGAGCTGGCGCTGGCCCAGGCCGAGCGCGCGATCACCGAAACCGCCGAGTACCACGCGCAAGTGCGGCTGCGTCCGCTCCTGAGCACGACCAGGGGTCGCTCTTCGACCGGAGGGTTCGTACCCGGGCCTGTGTGAGGCGCCGGCGGGTCGTTTCAGCGGACCGGGTTCTTAACGGCGGGCATCTGGGGGAGGGTTCGGGTCTGCTCGATGTTGGACGCAGGCCGAATCGGCCGGAAAACCTGCAAAACCTGACAATCGGCGCGCTCGACAATGACCGTGTCATTCCGCGCATGTGGGGCATGCCGGATCTGACACGCTCCCGGCCTGACGCCTCCGTTGTCAGGTTTTGCAGGTCGCGAGCTGACCACGGGCGGACGAAGGGACCACCGCCTCACACTCCAGGTGCCCGCCGTTCTACCGGGCGCTTGCCGACAGTCTCGCCGCCAGCAGGAGCAGCAGCAGGACCGCCACCGCCCGCCGGCAGTCGACGCCGGTGAAACCGGTGATCTTCCCGACCCTCGCCCGCGCGTACAGGCCCCTGGGATCGCGGCGCTCGCAGGCTCGCGAACGTGCGCCACCCGGCGGATGTTCTCGGCGCGGTCGTCGGGATCGAACCCGAGATCGCTGTTGAGCCGTAGCGGAGCCGCAATCCAACGCGCGCACCGGAAACGGCTTTGTCACAAACCGGCCCGCCGGCGCCGGGCGCTGTCAGAATCGAGAGGTGATGAGTGGTCAGGTGATCAGCTCCGAATCTGGACATCCCGCCGGCGCGGTCGCGGCCGCGTTCGCCGAGCGGATTCGGGCGCGGGAGGCGCGGGATCTAGCCCCGCTCGCGACCCCGTCCTACCCCGCGAGCCGGCGACGGCCCGAGCCGGACTGCGGGCTACGCACACCGTTCCAACGCGACCGCGACCGGATCGTCCACTGCAAGGCGTTCAGGCGGCTCAAGTACAAGACGCAGGTGTTCGTGGCGCCGGCCGGCGACCACTACCGAACGCGGCTCACGCACACGCTCGAGGTCACGCAGATCTCCCGCACGGTGGCGCGGGCGCTGCGCCTGAACGAGGACCTCGTCGAGGCGATCGGGCTCGGTCACGACCTGGGCCACCCGCCGTTCGGGCATGTCGGCGAAGACGCGCTCGACCAGTGCCTGACCGCGCGCTTCGGTCTGCGGTTCATGCACCACGAGCACTCGCTGCGCGTGGTCGACACGCTCGAGCGCGACGGGTATGGCCTCAACCTGACTGAGCCGGTCCGGGACGGAATCGTGAGCCACTCCGGCCGGGCGCAGGAGCCCGCCACGCTCGAGGGCAAGATCGTCCGGCTGATGGATCGGGTGGCGTATATCAACCACGACATCGACGACGCGCTGCGCGCCGGCGTCCTCATGTCGGACGACCTCCCGCAAGGGCCGCTCGAGGTCCTCGGCGACACGGGCTCGATGCGGATCGACATGCTCGTGCACGACCTGGTCGAGCATTCCGAGGGCAGCGGCGACATCGTGCAGGGCGAGACGGTCGGCGGGGCGATGGCCGAGCTTCGCGCGTTCATGTTCGAGCGGGTGTACCTCGGGCCCGAGGCGACGCGCGAGCACGCCAAGATCAGGGTGGTGGTGCGCTCGCTGTTCGATCACTACTGCGCCCATCCGGAGGAGATCCCCGCCTCGATTCCGCCCGGCGATCTTCCCCGCAGGGTGACCGACTATCTCGCCGGCATGACCGACCGGTTCTGCATACGCGCGTTCGAGGAGCTGAGCGTGCCGGTGGCGTTCGCGCCGTGACCCGGTTCACGGGGGAATCGCGCGATCGCGTGCGCGACGCGGTCGACATGCTCGCGGTGGTCTCGGACCACACCGAGCTGCGCCGCGCCGGCGCCAGCGAGTACGTCGGACGTTGCCCGTTCCACGACGAGCGGACCCCGTCATTTGGTGTCAACCCGATCGACAAGGTGTATTACTGCTTCGGCTGCCAGGCCTCGGGCGACGTATTCAGGTTCGTGATGGAGACCGAGGGGCTGGACTTCCCGGGCGCGCTGCAGACGCTCGCCGACCGCTTCGGCGTCGAGCTCCAAACCGAGGATGAGGACCCGCAGGCGTCGCAGCGCCGCCAGCGCCGCCAGCGGCTCCAAACGCTCCTCGGTAGGGCGTCGGCGTACTACGCCCGCTATCTGTGGGAGGCCCGCGAGGCGGTTCCGGCGCGGGACTACCTGCTCGGCCGCGGCCTGCGCGAGGAGATGCTGCGCGAGTTCCGCGTTGGCTATGCGCCGAGTGCCTGGGACCGGATCCTTACCGCGTCGCGCCGGGCCGGGTTCAGCGACGAGGAGCTGCTCGCCGTCGGGCTCGCGCAGCGCTCGCAGAACCGCCCGGGCCAGATCTACGACCGCTTCCGCGAGCGGATCATGTTCCCCTCGACCGACGCCCGGGGAAACGTGATCGGGTTCGGGGCGCGGGCGATGCGCGACAACCAGCGTCCCAAGTATCTAAACACCGCCGAAGGCGAGCTCTACCACAAGCGCCGGGTGCTGTTCGGCCTCGATCGCGCGCGGGCCGCCGCGGCCCGCGTCGGCAGCGTGATCCTGGTCGAGGGCTACACCGATGTGCTCGCGCTCCACCAGGCCGACCTCGGCAACGCAGTCGGGATCATGGGAACCGCGCTGACCGAGGAGCAGGTCTCCGAGCTCGAGCGCGTCGCCAAGGTGCTCGTGCTGTGCCTGGACGCCGACCGCGCCGGCCAGGACGCGATGCTCCGCGCCGCCCAGCTCACCGACCAGCGCAAGCTCGAGCTCCGCGTGGTCGCGCTGCCGGACGGAACCGATCCGGCCGAGCTGATCGAGCGCGCCGGCCCCGATGCGCTGCGCGAGCGGGTCGCGGCCTCGGTGCCGTTCGTCAAGTTCCACGTCGAGCGGATCCTCGAGCGCTCCGATACCAGCACCGCGGAGGGCAAGGACGATGCGTTCCGGCAACTGATGCCCGCGCTCAAGGGCTTGGCTCGAGGCGCGTTCAGCGAAGAGCTCCTGCGTCGCGTCGCCGGCAGGCTCGAGTTGAGCGAGGCGCGGCTCGGCTCGCTGATCGAGGGCGCCGCCCGGCAGAACGGTGCCGGTGCGAGCCCTGCCGGCGCCGACGCGGCCGCGCCCACCCCACCGGTGCTCGACCAGGGCCTACGCGCCGAGCGGACGTTCCTGGCGCTGTGCATCGCGCTCCCGGCGGCGGGCGCGCGAACCCTGTTCGAGATCGATACCGACCAGCTGATCACGAGTGACCTGCTGCGCCGCGCCGCGCGCCACCTCGCCGGCCGGACGCAGTCCCCGCTCGCCGATCTGCCCTCGGGCGACGAGCAGCTGGCGAGGACCATCGCCGGCCTCGTCGAGGAAGCCGGGCTGGCCGGCGAGCTCAGCGACGATCAGCTCGAGCACGCCCGCCTGGTGCTCGAGCAGGCCAGGCTCGACCGCGCGATCCGCCGCACCAAGACCGAGGGCGGGACCGGGATCGCGGACCTGGCCCGCGAGCGCGAGGCGGTGATGGCGGCGCGGCGGAGTGTCTACGCGCGGCTCGAGAAGGCGGTGTGACGCCGGCGCCGGCGCGCCTACCGCAGCGTCTGCGGGAGCTCCGTCCGGAGCGCGGCCAGCACGACCTGGCGGACCTGCGCCGCCGTGCGCCCATGCGCGCGGGCCACCTGCCCGAGCGTCTTGGTAGCGAGCTGCTTGCGGAGCTCGGCCGGCTTGATCCGCAGGTATCTCGCCGCCACCGCGATCTCGAACGGCCTGAGGCCCTTGACCCCCGGAAGGCTCGACGAGCGCGCCGGCGCGCTGCGGGCGGCCGTGCGCCCCGGAGGGATCAGGTCGGTTTGCGGCGTCACAGACAGGATTAGCGGTGGCACCGGCGTCTGGTTGAAGTTGAAGTCATTCTGGAGGTCTCCGAGCTCAGGCTCGTCCTCGCGCACGTCCGGGCGGGGGTCGGGACGGCCGTCGGTCTTGGGGTCGAGCCGTTGACCGCCCAGGAAGTCGTCCTCGATGAACTTCGCGTACGCGTCGAAGCTGAGCGTCTGGTGGTCGATGTAGCCCTGCTTCGCGTACGGGCTGATCACCAGCCCGGGGACGCGCAACCCGTAGCCCAGGCTGTCGACCTTCGGCGGGACCACGTGGTCGTAGAAGCCGCCCCAGTCATCCCAGGCGAGGAAGATCGCGGTGCTGCTCCATTCGGGGCTTCGCATGATCGCGTTGATCAGCCCCGTCACGTACGTCTCACCGGTGGTGATCAGCCCCGGCGGGTGCTCGGACACGGTCCCGTTCGGCGTGATCCACGACACCGCCGGCAGGTCGTCGTTCTTCACCGCGGTGAAGAAGTCGGGCAGGCCCTCGATGTTGCCCAGCTGGTCGTCCTGCTGGACGTCGGTGAAGTAGGGGAGCGGGTTCCAGATCCCGGGGGTCTGGGCGGTCTGCGAGACCGGCGAGCAAGACATGGCAGCGTTGTCGTCGCAGTCGGGCTGGCTCCCCTTGTCGACGTAATAGTCCCAGCTGACGTGGTCCTTGTGCAGGAGCCAGGTCAGGTCGGTCCAGGCGTAGTTCGGATTGGTCGGTAGCGGGTTGCCCAGCCGGTGGGCAAAATCGGGCGGGTTCTGCGGGTGCTGGACCGCGTTCCGGCAGCTCTCCGGATCGCCCTGGAGCGTGCAGTACGCCGACCACTCGGACACCAGGTACAGGTGAGCCGGAAGGCTCCAGGACTCGACCGATTCGAACATGTGGTCCTGGAGGACGAAATCGCGCGCGTAGGCCCAGTAGTTCGGGATGTCAGCTCCCGTGTGGTACCCCATCGCGTCCGGGGAGCCGCCGCCGTTGCCGCACGCCGGGTTGAACGTCTGGTCGCAGCCGGCCATGCCGCTCTCCTGCTCGCGCACGAACCCGTCCATCGTCCCGCCGTTGATGTCGGCCACCGCGTTGTCGTAAGAGTGCGGCCCGCCGAGGCTGCGGTCATCGCGGTCGTGGTACGGGCGCACGCATGCTCCGGTGACCGGATCCGGGACACACGGCACCGTGCCGGTGTTCCCCGCCAGCCCCGGAATGCCGTCTGCCCCCGGGTAGGTCCCGAAATAGGTATCGAACGACCGGTTCTCCTGCATGATGATCACCACGTGGCGGATCTTGTGGATCCCGACGCCCGTGTTGGGCGTCAACCCCGTCGTGGTCGTGCTCTCCGTGCCCACGGTGCTCGACGTGGTGCTCGACTCGCTCGTGGTCGAGCGCGCGGTCCCGGCATGGCTCGAGCCCCCGCCGCAGCCCGCGACGAGCAGTCCGACCGCCACCACCAGGGCAGCCGCGATCACCCAGCCCCCGAGCCGCCGGCCCCGGCGCCCACCCGTCAAGATCTAAGCCTCATCCCGTCGCTTGAGCAATCGATCAGACACCCGAGTCCGATGCTATGCGGCGCGGGGCGGGCGTGCGTCAAGGCGGCGTGAAACCGCGGCCAGGTTCGTTGCGCACCGTTGGTCGAAGGTTGGCTCCCCCGAGGATCGTGTTGTGCCCTGGTTAGAGGCGGCGACGGTCGGCGCTGACCACGGTTCCCGCTAGAGTTCGCCGTCCTCGTCGCGGGACGAGCCCCACGTCGATCCGGGGTAGCTCAATCGGCAGAGCGTTCGGCTGTTAACCGAAATGTTGTGGGTTCGAGTCCCACCCCCGGAGTTAAGTGCCCACCACAAGGACGGCTTGCGTGACATGAGGTCGGGGCTGACGATCGCGGAGCTGGAGGACTGGGAGCTTCACGGTGCGATCTGGCGCGCGCTCGAGGTCACCGACACGCGCGCGGTCGTCGAGCTGTGCAGCTGCTCGGGCGAGCCGATGGACGTCGTCGCGGGCGACGCGCCGGAGTTGATCGAGTTCGTGCGCGCCCGCCCGCCCGACGCCGCGGGCTGACCGGCGCCACCACGCACGAGCCGCTCGACCAGGTCCGCCGCCGCCGACGCCCCGTTGTTCGCGGCCGCCCAGCCGGCCAGCTCGCGAGCCCGTGCGTTCAGCGCGGGCTCGGACAGCGCGCGCCGTACCGCGAGCCGCAACGACGCCGACCCGAGCAGCCGCCACGGCAGCCGCACCCCGACGCCGGCCCAGTCCGCGCGGGCGGCGTTCTCGGCCATGTCGCCGACGTGCGGGACCGCCAGGACCGGGCAGCCGCAGGCGAGTGCCCGCGCCATCGTCCCGTGGCCCGCGTGGCAGATCACGAGCGAGCACGCCGGCATCGTCCTCGCATACGAGACCCACTCGACCAGTCTTGTGTTTGCCGGGACCGCGACGGGCTCGGCCAAGGGCCGGCGGTTCCAGGTCGCGAGTACGCGCACCGGCTCGCCGCCGAGGCCGGATAGCGCGGCCCGCAGCAGCCGATGCGACGGATCTTGGGCGGTCGACGGTGCGACAAGCACGAGCGGGGCGGCCCCAGGCGGCGCCTGCACCTCGCCGAACGGCGGCTCCCACACCAGCGGCCCGACGACGTGCACGCCGTCCGGCCAGCGGCGGGGGTACTCGAGCTGGGGGAAGGTCCCGACCATGCAGAGCCGCTCGCTCAACCCTCCGTGGAGTCGGGAGACCGGCGGTAGCCCCAACCGCATGCGGGCGTCGTTCAGGTCGGCACGACCCCGCCGCAGCCCCGCCTGTAGGGGCCGGTCGAGCGCGCGCCACAGGCCCCGCCCGAGCCGGGTGCGCGGCAGCCGCGCACCGACGGCGTACGGCGGGAACCCGGCGGTGCCGGCCGGATACAGGTGTGGGATCAGCGTCGTCACCGGCACGCCCTCGAGCTCGCCGGCCATCGCCGGCGCGAGCGTGAGGATGTCGTGGACGACCACGTCGGGCCGCGTCGCGGCGACCGCGCGCCGCGTCTGGCCGGTCGCCCGGACGACCGCCTCGTACATCTCGAACGGCTCGCCGGCCCCCGGGAACAGCGGGTGCTCGGGCGCGGGCACGAACCGCATCCCCGCGGCCTCGACGTCCTCGCGCCACCGCGACCAGGTCTCGAACGTCACCTCGTGGCCGCGCTCCGCGAGCCGAGCGCCGAGCGCGAGCATCGGGAAGGCGTGGCCGGGCTCGCCGAACGCGCCCAGGAACACGCGGAGCCGATCGGCCGGCGCGGTCAAGCCGCCAGCTCGGCCACCGCCCGCAGCTGCTCGATCCGCTCGGGCCCGGTGAACGCCATCGGGGTGATCGTCAGGGTCCCGACGCCGGCGTCGCGGAACGCGGCCAGCCGATCGCGAACGTGGTCCTTCGGCCCGCACAGCGTGATCAGATCGATCAGCTCATCGGGGAGCGCCGCCGCGGCCTCGTCCTTCTTGCCGTCGAGGTACAGGTCCTGGACCTGGCGCGCAGCGTCCTCGAACCCGTACCGCTGCACGAGCTGGTTGTAGAAGTTCTGCTCGCGCGACCCCATCCCGCCCACATACAACGCGAGTACCGGGCGCATCAGGTTCCTCGCCGCCTCGCGGTCGTCCGACACGTACGTGTTGACCGTCGGCGCCATCTCGAAATCGTTGAGCGAGCGTCCCGACCGTCGCGCGCCGGCCTCGAGCAGCCTTCGGACCTCGGAGACGTGCTCGGGCGAGAAGAACACCGGAAGCCAGCCGTCGGCGACCTCACCGGCGAGCTCGGTGTTCTTCGGGCCGATCGCGGCCAGGTAGATCGGGATCCGCTCCTGCACGGGGGAGATCATCAGCTTGAGCGGCTTGCCGGGGCCGTCTGGCAGCGGCAGCTCGAGCGTCTCGCCGTGGTACTCGACCCGCCGGCGCGCGAGCGCGAGCCGCAGCACCGCGACGTACTCGCGGGTCCTTTGCAGCTGGCGGCCGAATCGCTGCCCGTGCCAGCCCTCGGCGACCTGCGGCCCGGACGAGCCGATACCGAGCACCATCCGTCCACCCGAGATGTTGTCGATCGTCGCCGCGGTCATCGCGGTCATCGCCGCGCTCCGGGCGGGCATCTGGAAGATCGCCGACCCGAGCTTGATCTTGCTCGTGCCGGCGGCGAGCCACCCCAGCACGGTGGCGGCGTCCGAGCCGTACGCCTCGGCCGCCCATACCGAGTCGTAGCCGAGGCGCTCGGCCTCGACGGCGAACGCGAGCTGGTCGGCCGGCTCCTGGCCGGGGACCCAATAGCCGAGATATGCGCCGAGCTTCATCGAGCGGAGAAGGCTATGCGAACCGAGTTCGCGTCGAGCCACCGCGATACTCATCGTATGGACGAAATCGCGCCCGCCCCCGTCCCCGACGCGCTCGAGGAGGAGCGGCGGACCAGCCCCGTCGAGTTGCTCTGGGACCTCGTGTTCGTGTTCGCGATCACGCAGGTGACCATTCTCCTGTGGCGCGATCTGACCTGGAAGGGGTTCGGGCGGTCGATGCTCGTGCTCGCGCTCATCTGGTGGGCGTGGTCGGCCTACGTGTGGGCGGCGAACGCTCAGGTCGCCGACTCCCCGACGCTCCGCGCCTGCCTGCTCGTCTCCACGATCGCGATCTTCATCACTGGGCTGTCGGTCCCCCACGCATTCGGGAGCGAAGCCACGCTGTTCGCGGTGAGCTATGCCGTGGTCCGGTTTCTGCACCTGGCCCTGTATGCGGATGCGTCGAGGCGAGGAAACGCGTCGTGGGCGGCGATTGCCGGGTTTGCCGTCACGGTGACGATCGGGATGGTGCTGCTGATCGCCGGCTCGTTCGCCAGCGGAGCGGTCAGGACCGGGCTGTGGGTGCTCGCGGCGGCGATCGACTATGCCGGCCCGGCGTGGCTGACCAGGGAGCGGCTGCGCGGGCTCCAGCACGTCGCGGTCGCGCATTTCGCCGAGCGCTACAGCCTGTTCGTGATCATCTGCCTGGGGGAGTCGATCGTGGCCATCGGCGTCGGGGCGCTCGGCTCATCTTCAGAGCGTGCGCTCACCGGTGAGCTCGTCCTCGCGGTGGCGCTCGGGCTGCTGATCACAGTCGGGATGTGGTGGACCTATTTCGAGGGCTTCGCGGCGCGAGCCGAGGAGCGGCTGCGCGAGCACGACGATCCCGTCCTGGCGGCCGCCGACGGCTACAGCTACCTCCATCTCGTGATCGTCGCCGGGATCATCACGTTCGCGGTCGGGGTCAAGGTCCTGACCCGCGACTCGGTGTCTGCGCCGCTAGCCGAACCGGCGCGACTGGCCCTGTGCGGCGGTGTGGCGATGTACCTGGTCGGGCACGCCGCGTTCGCGCTGCGGATGGTCGGCGAGGTGGAGTACGAGAAGCTGGCGGCGGCGGCGGCGCTGGTGGCGCTGTTCGCGGTCGGCGGCGGCCTCCCGGCGTGGGCCGTTGCGGTCGGGGTCACGGCGCTGGTGGGCGCGCTGTGCCTGGTCGAGACCGAATCCGTCCGCCGGGTTTTACGCGACCGCGGCCGGGAAGCCTCAGCCGTGAGGTAGCTGAGAGGATGCGGGTATGAGCCACAACATCGAGCTTCACGGCGCCATCCAGGCGGGCTTCGACGAGGTCATCACCCCCGACGCGCTCGACTTCGTCGCCGAGCTCCAGGCCCGGTTCGGCTCCCGGCGCGAGGAGCTGCTGGAGGCGCGCGGCCGGCGCCGGGCGCGGCTGGCCGACGGGGCGCTGCTCGACTTCCTGACCGACACGCGGGAGATCCGCGACGGCGACTGGACGGTCGCGCCCGTCCCGCCGGACATGCAGCAGCGCTGGGTCGAGATCACGGGCCCGACCGACCGCAAGATGACGATCAACGCCCTGAACTCCGGCGCCGACGGGTTCATGGCGGACTTCGAGGACGCGAACGCACCGACCTGGCACAACATGATCGATGGCCAGCGAAACTTGCGCGATGCGATCGACGGGACGATCACCTACCGCGACTCCGAGGGCAAGGACTACGAGCTGTCGGACGACTCGGCGACGCTGCTCGTCCGCCCGCGCGGATGGCACCTGCCCGAGCGGCACCTGTTCGTCAACGGAGAGCCGGTGTCCGGCTCGCTGTTCGACTTCGGGCTGTACGTGTTCCACTGCGCGCGACGCCTGCTGCGAGCGGGCACCGCGCCGTACTTCTACCTGCCGAAGATGGAGTCGCACCGCGAGGCGCGACTGTGGAACGACGTGTTCGTGTTCGCGCAGGAGGCGCTCGGGATCCCGCGGGGGACGATCAAGGCGACGGTGCTGATCGAGACGTTGCCGGCGGCGTTCGAGATGGACGAGATCCTGTACGAGCTGCGCGAGCACTCGGCGGGGCTGAACGCCGGCCGCTGGGACTACATCTTCTCCTCGATCAAATGCTTCCCGGACCGCCCCGAGATGGTCCTCCCGGACCGCGTCGACGTGACGATGACCGTGCCGTTCATGCGCGCCTACGCCGACCTGCTGGCGGCGACCTGTCACAAGCGCGGGGCGCACGCGATGGGCGGCATGTCGGCCCTGATCCCGAGCCGTAAGGGCGACGCGGAGGCCAACGAGAAGGCACTCGACGGGGTCCGCAAGGACAAGGAGCGCGAGGTCTCCCAAGGCTACGACGGGACGTGGGTCGCGCATCCCGATCTCGTGCCCGTGGCGCGCGAGATATTCGAGCAGGGGCTCAACGGCGCGCCCAACCAGCTCGGGCGCCAGCGCGACGACGTCCACGTCAGCGCGCACGAGCTGCTCGATCTGGCCGCGACGCCCGGTGCAGGTCACCGAGAAAGGTCTGCGGACCGACGTCAGCGTCGGCTTCCAGTACATCTCGTTCTGGTTGACCGGCCGCGGCGCCGCCGCGATCAACTCGATGATGGAGGACGCCGCGACCGCGGAGATCTCGCGCACGCAGATCTGGCAGTGGGTACACCACGGCGTCCAGCTCGACGACGGGCGCGCGGTGACCGCGGAGCTCGTCCGGGAGGTGCTCGACGAGGAGACGACCAAGATCCGCGAGCAGGTCGGCGACGAGACCTGGCAGGCCGGCCGCCCCGAGGACACGCGCGAGATCTTCGAGCGGGTGGCGCTGTCGCCGGACCTGATCGAGTTCCTGACGCTCCCCGCGTACCGGTACCTGGATTAGGATGAGTGGCTGACCGCGACGCGCGGGAGCAGCCGCGAGCGGCACGCGTGGTGGAGCACGATCAGCGCCCCGACGAAGATGATCAGGTCGCCGACGCTGAGCACGTTGCCGATCGGCCACGGCCCGGGGACCGGGATCACGTCGCCGAGGAACGCCAGGTGCGCGTGCGCCAGGTGCGCCGAGTTGTCGAACCCGGCCCGGGTGGCGATCCCCGAGATCCGCAGCGCCGACGCGCTCGCGGGCATCACGCCCTCGTTGGTCGTGATCGCCAGGACATTGAGCGCGGCGCCGAGCGCGACGATCGGAACACCCGCGAGCCGGCGGTTCGCGAAGAGGAAATAGGCGTCGAGGACATAGGAGAAGATGTGGAGCGCCGCGTGCACCCATTGACTCCCGCCGGGGATCTGCGTGATCCCGACCTGGATCGCCGCGGCCAGCAGCACCGCCCACACCGCGCGGACGCGGATGTCAGCCAGCCGGGTCAGCTTTCCGCCGGCGAGCGGGACCGTGACGAGCAGCGCGAGTGCGGTGACGACGAGCAGCATCAGGCCACGCTCAGCCGGTTCAGGGGACGCGGCATAGTGACCTGCGCCGGCGCTGAGTCGGCTGAGGTCGTGGTGTGGATGTCCCACCAGCTGACGAAGCTTTCGGCCGGGAGCGGCTTGCTCATGTGGAAGCCCTGCGCGAGCTCGCAACCGAGCGCGCGCAGTCGCTCGAACGTGAACGCGTCCTCGATCCCCTCGGCGACCGTTCGCAGGCCGAGGTTGTGGGCGAGCTCGATCGTCGAGCGAACGACGATCGCGTTGCGTGCATCCGACCCCATCGCGCGCACAAACGACTTGTCGATCTTGAGCTCGCCGATCGGCAGATCAGTGAGGTAGGCCAGCGACGAGTAGCCGGTGCCGAAGTCGTCGATCGCGACCGACACCCCGAGCTCGGCGAGGTGGCGCATGGTGTTCTTGGCGACCTCGGGATCGACCATCAGCGAGCTCTCGGTCAGCTCGAGCGTGAGCGCCTTGCCGTCGACGCCGTGGAGACCGAGCAGCTTCTCGAGCTCCTCGGGGAAGCGACGGTCGAGCAGGCTGCGGACCGACACGTTCAGCGACAGCGACAGCTTGCGGCCGGCGTCGGTCCAGCGCCGCAGGTCGCCCAGGCCGAGGTCGAGCACGCGGTAGGTGAGGTCCTTGATCAGACCGGTGCGCTCGGCGACCTCGATGAACTCGAATGGGCCGAGCAGGCCGCGCTGCGGATGCTGCCAGCGCACGAGCCCCTCGGCGGCGACGGGGCGGCCGCGCCCGAGCTCCACCTGCGGCTGATAGTGGAGCACGAGCTGATCGCTCGCCAGCGCCCGGCGCAGGTCGCCGGCGATGACCAGCCGCTCGGGGCTGTGATAGTCGTCCTCGGAGCGGTAGGTAACAAGCGAGTTGTGGCTGGCCTTGGCCCGGTACATCGCGACGTCGGCTCGCTGGAGCAGGGTGTCGACGTCGCCGCCGTGATCGGGGTACCACGCCAGGCCGATGCTGGCGTCGAGCTCGAGGCTGATCCCGTCGACCTCGACCGGCGTGTGAAGGGCGTCCTGGAGTCGCTGCACGGCCGTCTGGGCGGCGTCGAGATCGGCTCGGGGCATGAAAACGGCAAACTCGTCGCCGCCGAGGCGCGCGACGAGATCCTCGCTGCGGAAGGCGGCCCGCAGCCGCGGGCCCAGCTCTTGCAGCACAAGGTCACCGTGATGGTGACCGAGTGTGTCGTTGACTTCCTTGAATCCGTTGAGGTCGACGAGTAACAGCCCGCCGGATCGCAGTGACGGGTTCTTCAGCGCTTGCCCGACCGCCTCCAGGAACCACCGCCGGTTCGGGAGCTCGGTCAGGCTGTCGTGCCGGGCGAGGTGTTCGGCGGTCACGGTGCGGACGGTTTGCCGACCACTGAAATAGACGCCGACGAGCGGCACGAGGAGAAGCGGGTACAGGATCGGGCTGAACTGGAGCACGGTGACCACGATCGGCGCGAGGCACAGCAGCACCGCGCTGACCGAGAGGCCGAACATCAGATCGCTCCGCAGCGCGTGCGAGAACGGCGTGCCCATATACAGGGTGGTGGCTCGCGTGACGAGTAGCAGGTTCACAACGAAGTAACCTGCGGCGCCGCCGATCACGACCAGCAGATCGAACGCCTGGAACCCGCCCGTCCGGAACGCGGCATAGCCGCCGAGGAGTGACAGCACGCCACCGGCAGCGGCCAGCGAGAGGGTGTACTGCCCGATGTTGAAGCCGATCTGCCACCACGCCTTGCGCGCGATCAAATCCTGTATGACCGACGCGACCAGCTGCGCCGCCAGCGCCGGTATCAGACCCACTCCGAGCAGCAGCGCAAACGAGAACATCACGGAGACGGTGATCTCGCCATCTCCGGAACGGCGTGGTGCCTCGATCGGGAACAGCTCCCCGATCATCACGCCGCCGGCGAGCGCCAGGAACTCGATCGTTCGGTAGTGGCCGTCGAGGTCGACGGACGAGGTGACGCACAGCGCCACGAGCAGCCCCACGCCCACGAGCGCAATGGCGATGCAGTACAGCCGGACTGGCTCGAGGGCGCGAGGTTTCATCAGCTCGGTCGGGGCGCCCGGGAACGCCGGAGCGCCCGACCGGTGCCTTTCTGAACTAGAACTTCCAGCTGGCTCCCGAGACCACGACGAGCGCGACCAGGGACATGATCGACAGCAACAGCTGAGCGTGACGGAACTTAAACCTGGACATCCTTGTCCTCCTTGATTTGAACCGTGGGGAAGTCGAACACGCTGAGCAGGCGGCCGAGCTATCTCTTCTGAGACCTCTAGCTTTGCGTCCCCGCCTCGCGACGGGTTTGCCTTTGACAACTCAATCCCGCTCTGTATCGAACGGAATCGCTGGGACCTTTAGGGCTCCGGACAACTTTGCCGCCGGTAGGATCGCAGGGTGTCCGAAGCGCTGCTCGCGGCGGTCCGTGCGGGTGACGTCACCGAGGCCGAGCGCCTGCTGGATGCCGGCGCGAGCCCACGCGGGACGTTGCACGCTGCCGCCGAGCGCGGGCCGCTCGCGCTCGTCGAGCTACTGATCCGCCACGGCGCGATCGAGTGGCTGCCCGACGGGACGGGCCGGACGCCGCTCGAGGCCGCGCGCTCGGGCGGTGCCGCCGACCACGACGCGATCGTCGAGCTGCTCGATCGGCCGGTGATCCGCGACTCGGCGTTCCGCACCGCGGTCGCCGCGATCCACGCCGGGGACGTGCCCGTGCTCGAGCTCATCGTCGACGGCGAGCCGCGCCTGCTGCACGAGCGAGTCCGCGAGCCGAGCTGCTATCGCGACGCGCCGCGCTCGCAGTACTTCCTCGACCCGCAGCTGCTGTGGTTCGTCGCCGACAACCCGATCCTGGTCGAGGTGATGCCGGCCAACATCGTCGAGGTCACGCGCGCTCTGCTCGCGCGCGGCGCCGGCGGCCTCGACGTCACGCTCGGGCTGGTCATGACGAGCGAGCCGGCCCGCGTCCAGGGGCACCAGGTCGCGTTGATCGAGACGCTGATGGCGGCCGGCGCGGTGGCGACGCCGGAGGCGATCGACGGTGCGCTCGCGCACCGCGAGCTCGAGGCGGTCCGCGCGCTCGATCATCCGCTGACGCCGTCGATCGCCGCGGCGATGGGGCTCGCCGACGACCTGCGCCCGCTGCTGGCGACCGCTACGCCCGCCGAGGTCCAGGCCGCGTTCGCGCTCGCGGTCATCAACGACCGGACCGCGGCGACGCGCGTCGCGCTCGACGCCGGCGCGGACGTCAACGCGTTCCTAGCCGTGCACTCGCACAGCGAAGCGCTCCACCAGGCGGCCCTTCACGACGACGTCGACCTGCTCGAGCTGCTCGTCGGGCGCGGCGCCCGCGCCGACGTGCGCGACACCCTGTGGAACGGGACGCCGCGCGAATGGGCCGTCCACGCCCGCCGTCCGCACGCCGCCGCCTACCTCGAGGGAGTCGAGCGCGGCGATCCCGAGCGCTAGGAACGCGAGCGGCGTTCGATCACACGCAGCTTCGCCACCGGGGCGAATACGACGCGATCGAGTGCGCCAAGATCCGGCTCCATGACCTCCAGCATCACGTGGTCGCCGTGGCGGACTTCCATCACGCCAGCTCGGGCGCCGGCGGGCACATGCTCGACTTGCTCTGTCAGCTCGACCAGGTCGTATGCGGCGATGTCGTGGACGGTGGCCATCAGGCGATCTTAGAGTCTCGGATAGGCGGTCACGAGGCGAGGAGCTGCCGTCGCGTCGGCGTAGTGCCAGACGGTGCGGACTTGCGCCTCTCGGTCGTTGAAGGCCAAGATGATCTCGACGCGGCAGACGGTCCGATGCTCAAGACGTTCCAGGGCTGCAACGTGGGCCACGAGGATTGCCGAACGGATGGCGGCAAACAAGCGGTCGGCATCCTCGGGACCGACGCGAAAGATGGTTGCCCATTCGCATCCGTCGCAAAATACGGGATTAGCAGGCAGTTCGCGATGGCCCTGCCAGGACTCGAACCTGGGCGCGACGGATTATGAGTCCGCTGCTCTACCGACTGAGCTACAGGGCCGCGATCGATGCCATGCCGCGATCCGGCGCGACGCTAGCAGTCGGGCGATGGTCGCGGGCGCTGTTCGGGGTGGCGGTGAGATAGGCTCCGGGGGCGATGTGGTTGATCGCCGGCTTCCTTGGTCAGAGCCCGAGCTCGCTCGGCCAGACGATCGCGCTCCTGCTCACGTTCCTCGGGATCGGCGTGATCGTGAACGTGGTGATCATCTATATCGTCGCCCAGGTGCTGGCCGAGCGTAAGCAGAATCAAGAACGGATCGAGCAGGGCCAGTAGGGGCCTGAGCTCGGCGCGCGCCGGGCGCGTCCTGACGGATCTGAGGCGCGTGGTGAGGGGCTGAAGGCCGGTGTCTGCACCGGGCCGAAATAAAGAGCGTGAAGGACGCCGGGCGAAGGCGTCGAATCAGACGGCTGCCGATGAAGCCGTCAGCCGCTCCCACCGCGACCGTACCGCCTACCGGCCATCAGGCCCTGTCCGCTTACATCCGGGCCCGCTTCGACGAGTTCTCACGCTCGCAGAAGGATGTGGCCCAGTACATCGTCGATCATCTCGACGAGGCGGCGTTCCAGACCGCGGAGGAGCTCGCGCGCCGCGCCAGCACCTCCTCGAGCACGGTCGTCCGGTTCTCGCAGGCGCTCGGCTTCGAGGGCTTTCCCGAGCTTCAGCAGGCGGCTCGGGATGAGTACCGGCGCAGGCCGCCGGGCATGCCGAACGGTTCCTCGGCCGGGGCGACGCCGCTGTTCTCGCTCGATCACACCGAGTTCGAGGCGGCGCTGGCGGCCGACCACGTGAACGTCGAGGACACGGCCCACAAGCTTTCGCGCGGGGATGTCGAGGCCGCGATCGACGCGATCGTATCCGCCGGCAAGGTGCTGATCGCCGGGACAGACCAGATGGCATTCTTCGCCAGTTATCTGCGCCATCTGCTGATGCTGCTCGACCTCCGCGCCGAGATCGTCGCCAGCCCGTCTCAGGAGGCGCTCGGGCGGCTCAGCCGGATCGACGACCAGACGCTGGTGATCGGGCTGTCGGCGGGGCGGCCGCACCCGCTGATCACGCGGACGATGAAGCTCGCGCGGCACCGCAAGGCGCCGACGATGGCGATCACCGACGCGACGCTGTCCGAGGTGGCCCGGCTCGCGCGGATCCGCCTGTACTACTCCTCGAACACGCCGGCGTTCGTCCGCTCGCACACCGCCCTCCTGTCGCTCATCCAGGCGCTCGCCTACGGTGTGTACTCGCGCGACGCCCAGCAGTACGACGTGCGGATCAAGGCATTCCGCCTGAAGTAGCCCGAGGCGCGCGCCTGCCGCTGCGCCACCACGAGCTGTGCTTTGGGTGCGGTCGCACCAACCTTTTCGGACTGCTGCTGGAGGTCGAGGAAGTCGCCCCGGGCGCGGTCGCCGGCCGCTGCTTCGTCAAGCAGGACCATCAGGGGGCGGACAGCGGCCGCGCCCACGACGGCATCCTCGCCGCCGCGCTGGCCGAGGCGATGGCGCTGGCGTGCGGCCTGGACGCCCGGGCGGTCTCGTTCGAGGTCTCGCTGGACGCGCCGGCGCCGGTCGGGGCGTACGTCGAGCTGGAGGCGCGCGTGGAGTCCAGCGATGGTCCGCTCACCTACACCACTGCGACCGCGACGGCCGACCGGCGCGTAGTGGCGCAGGCGAAGGGTAGGTTCCGATCGTGACGTCGTTGCGAGAGGAGCCGACCCGATGCCGGACAACCTGACCCGACAGATCCTCAAGGAGCACCTCGCCGACGGCGAGCTGAAGGCCGGCAAGCCGATCTCGATCCGGATGGATCAGGCGCTGCTCCAGGACGCGACGGGGACGATGGCGCTGATGCAGTTCGAGGAGCTCGGCGAGCCGCGCGTCAAGCTCGAGCGCGCGGTCCAGTACGTCGACCACAACGTCGTCCAGCTCGACTTCAAGAACCCCGACGACCACCGCATGCTGCAGGCGCTCGCGCGCAAGTACGGGCTGCACTTCTCGCGCCCCGGCAACGGGATCAGCCACTACATCCACATGGAGCGGTTCGGCAAGCCGGGGCAGACGATGCTCGGCGCCGACTCGCACACCACGCAGGCCGGGTGCATGGGCATGATCGCGATCGGCGCCGGCGGGCTCGACGTGGCAGTGGTCCTCGGCGGGCACCCGTACGAGATCGCCTGCCCGGAGATCGTCGAGGTGCGCCTCGAGGGTAAGCTGGCCCGGCCCTGGGTCCAGGCCAAGGACATCATCCTCGAGCTGCTCCGGCGCCTCAGCGCGAGCGGCGGCAAGAACAAGGTGCTCGAGTTCACCGGGCCGGGAACGACTGACCTGTCGATCCCTGAGCGGGCGACGATCGCGAACATGATCGCGGACCTCGGCGGGACCGCGGGCGTGTTCCCGCCTGACGCAACGACCCGCGAGTGGTTGGCGCGACAGCAGCGCGAGGACGATTACGTCGACGTCGGGCCCGAGGACGGCGCCGAGTACGACGACCGGGTCGAGATCGACCTCGGCGAGCTAGGCCCGCTCGTGGCCAAGCCGCACAACCCCGACAACGTGGTGCCGGTCGAGGAGGTCGCCGGGACGCCGATCGCGCAGGTCTGCATCGGCTCGTCGGTCAACTCCGGCTACAACGATCTGGCGCTCCCGGGCGCCGTACTAGCCGACCGCGGCGGGCAGATCGTGCACCCCTCGATTTCCGCGACGGCGACGCCCGGATCACGCCAGATCCTCGCGGCGATCGCCGAATCTGGCGTATACCGTCAGCTCTCGGACGGAGGCGTGCGGATGCTCGAACCCGTGTGCGGCCCGTGCGTCGGCATGGGCCAGGCGCCCCCTTCGGACTCGAACTCGCTGCGCACGTTCAACCGGAACTTCCCGGGGCGCTCCGGCACGCCCGAGGACTCCGTGTTCCTGTGCTCGCCGGCGGTCGCGGCCGCATCGCTCCTGACCGGCAAGATCGAGGATCCGCGCTCCTACGGGCAACCGCCGGAGCTGCTGCCGATGCCGGAACTGCGGCCGTACGTCGAGGACGTCCACATCTTCGCGCCGGCCTCGCCTGAGGACGCGGAGGCGATCGAGATCCCGCGCGGCCCCAACATCAAGCGTCCGCCCGAGCACACGCCGCTCGGGGACTCGCTCGAGGCCTGCGTCGCCACCGTTCAGGCGGACGACATCTCCACCGGCGACCTGGCGCCCGACGGCGTCGAGGTGATGGCGTATCGCTCGAACGTGCCCGCGATCGCGGAATTCACGCTGCGCCACCGCGATCCCGAGTTCCGCAAGCGCCTGAAGGAGTGGGGGAGCGGGTTCATCGTCGCCGGCGACAACTACGGCCAGGGCTCCTCGCGCGAGCACGCGGCGCTGGCGCCCCTGCACCTGGGGGTCAAGGCGGTGATCGCGAAGTCGTTCGCGCGGATCCACCGCCGCAACCTGATCGCGCAGGGGATCGTGGCGCTGACGTTCTCTGAGGAGTCCGACTACGACAAGGCCGAGGTGGGGCAGAAGTGGTCGTTGCCGGCGCTGCGGGAGGAGCTCTCGGAGGGGTCGGAGACGATCAGCGCGTGGATCGAGGACTCGGGCGAGGAGTTGAAGCTGACCCACGACTTCTCCGAGCACGAGCGTGCGATCCTGCTCGCCGGCGGGCTGTTGTCCTACCTACGCGACGGCGATTCGGAGAACGGCTCGGCCGGCGAACGGAGCGATTGAGTTTTCGGGCAATAGTTGCCTGAAAACTCGAACGCGTCGGTCAGCGGGGGGCGATCAGCAGGGCCTGGATGGCGCGGCCGACGCGGCCGCGCTCGTCGTAGAGGACGCTTTCGGCGACCCCGATCCCGACCCCGTCGCCGATGCGCGTCTCCGACTTGAGACAGATCCACTCTCCGACCGGCTGCCGTTCCATATAGATCGTCAGGTCGGCGTTGATGAACAGGTATTCGTCCCTCGGGAGCGTCGCGCTGAGGCCCGCGCCGAAGTCGCTGGCGGCGGCCAGGCGCTGTAGCGCCGACGGCGTCTCGTTCCCGACGAGCGGCCTCGTGAGGCGAAACCACGCCGTCGCGGGACCGCCGCCGAAGCCGCCGGCGATGAAGCGGACCTCGACCGCGTCGGTCGCGAACCTCGGCCGATGTAACCCGGGAAGCTCACCGGGACGTCCCTGTTCGGGGCCGGGTGGCGGCGCGATCTCCTCGGAGTGCGCGTGCGCCGCGTCCGCGGTGAGGACTCGGAGCGCGCGCGCCCGGACGACCTCGACGCCGCCGGCAAGCATCGACCCGTCGAGCAGCTGCACGCGCCGTCCCGGGCGGACGACCTCGGCACGCACCTCGAGCGGCCCGATCGGCGCCGGCCGGGTGAAGTCATAGGTCAAGCGAGCGACAGTCAGCCCTGCGGCCGCCGGGACGCGCTCGAACGCCCGCGCCAGCAGGGCCGCCGGCGCGCCCCCGATCTGGGCGTTCGGGTTCCACGGCCCGCTGGCCAGCGGCGTCGCGACGAATCCTCCGTCGACGGTCTCGAACACCGGCTGGGCGGACACGGCGGGCCGGCGATCAGCGCGGCGCGACCAGCAGCGCCTGGGTCGCACGCCCGACGCGGCCGCGCTCGTCGTAAAGGACGCTCTCGGCCATCCCGATGCCGCCGGTGACGATCCGGGTCTGGGACTCGAGGCAAATCCACTCCCCGACCGGCTCGCGCTCGATGTACAGCGTCAGATCAGGATTGATGTACAGGTAGTCGTCCCAGGACAGGGTGGCGCTGATCCCGTTGCCGAAATCGCCAGCGGCAGCGAGTCGCTGAAGCGGCGAGGGAGTCTCGCCGGCGACGATCGGGCTCCGCAGACGGAACCAGGCCGTCGACGGGCCGCCGCCCCAGGTGCCGTCGACGAACAGGACCTCGATCGCGTCGAACGCGAACATCGGGTGGTGCGGGACGCGTAGCTCGGGAGGGTGCCCATGCTCGGGCCCGGGTGGCGGCGGGGTGGTCTCGCGGGCGCTGTCGCCGGCGTCGGCCGCCATCACCTGGAGCGCGCGAGCGCGCACGACCTCGACGCCGTCCCCGACGACTGAGGCCTCGAGCAACTGCACCCGGCGGCCGGGACGGACGACCTCGGCGTGGACCTCGAGCGGCCCAACGAGCGCTGGTCGTAGGAACTCGTAGGTCACGCGAGCGAGGCAGAGGCCCTCGGCGGCCGGCAGTTGCTCGAACGCCCGTACAAGCAGGGCCGCCGGCGCGCCGCCGTGGAGCGCACGCGGATCCCACGGCCCTCGAGCGTGCTCCGTCGCGACAAAACGGCCATCGGAGCGTTCGAACACTGGCGCAGTGGACATCGCCGGGAAACCTACAGCCCGGCTAAACTCAGGGTCCGATGGACGAGAACCCCCAGAGTCCTCGGGACGAAGCGACGTTCACCGTCAAGGCCGGCCTGGCCGAGATGCTCAAGGGCGGCGTGATCATGGATGTCGTGACGCCCGACCAGGCCAAGATCGCCGAGGACGCCGGCGCGGCCGCGGTGATGGCGCTCGAGCGAGTGCCCGCCGACATCCGCCGGGACGGCGGCGTGGCGCGCATGTCCGACCCGGTGATGATCCAGGCCATCCAGGAGACGGTCACGATCCCGGTGATGGCAAAGGCGCGGATCGGCCACTTTGTCGAGGCGCAGGTGCTCGAGGCACTCGAGGTCGACTACATCGACGAATCCGAGGTCCTCACGCCCGCCGACGAGGCGAATCACATCGACAAGTGGGTGTTCAACGTCCCGTTCGTGTGCGGCGCCACGAATCTGGGGGAGGCGCTCCGGCGGATCGGCGAGGGGGCGGCGATGATCCGCTCCAAGGGCGAGGCCGGTACCGGCGACATCGTCGAGGCCGTTCGTCATTTGCGCAAGATCCGCTCCGAGATTCGGCGCCTGGGAACGCTCGACGACGCCGAGCTCGCGACCGCGGCCAAGGAGCTCCAGTCTCCGCTTCAGCTCGTGCGCCAGATCGCGGCCGACGGCCGCCTGCCGGTGGTTCTGTTCTGTGCCGGCGGGATTGCGACGCCGGCGGACGCCGCCCTGGTCATGCAGCTCGGGGCCGAGGGCGTGTTCGTCGGCTCGGGGATCTTCAAGTCCGAGGACCCCGAGCGCCGGGCGCGCGCGATCGTCGAGGCGACGACGCACTATCAAGATCCCGCCCGGATCGCCGCGGCCTCGACCGGCCTTGGTCAGGCGATGGTGAGCCTCGAGTCCTCCAAGCTCGAGTCCGAGCAGCTGCTGGCCCCGCGCGGCTGGTAGCGCCGTGTCCGGTACACCCCGGAGGGACTGCCTTTGAAGGTCGTCGGCATCCTCGCACTGCAGGGCGATTTCGAGGCCCACGCGAAGATCGTCCGGGCGCTCGGCGCTGAGCCGCGCGAGGTCCGCGTGCCGGCGGATCTCGACGGGCTGGACGCGATGGTCATCCCGGGCGGCGAATCAACTGTGATGACGCTCGGGATCGAGCGCGAAGGGCTGGCCGGACCGCTGCGCACGCTGATCGGCGCCGGCACGCCCGTGCTCGGCACCTGCGCCGGCATGATCATGCTCGACCGAGACCACCTCGGCGTGCTCGACATCACCACTCGTCGCAACGCGTTCGGGCGCCAGGTCAGGTCCTTCGAGGCCGACATCGAGCTCGACGGGGTGGGCGGCGGGCCGATGCACGCCGTGTTCATCCGTGCCCCCTGGGTGGCTGAGCGTGGCTCGGACGTTCGCGTTCTCGGCAGCGTCGGAGAACACCCGGTCGCGATCCGGCAGGGCAACGTGCTCGCGGTCTCGTTCCATCCGGAGCTGGCCGGAGACGGCCGCCTGCACGAAATGCTGCTGGGGATGAACGGCGCGAGCTAGCGCGCGCCGGTACGTTGGCGTCGCGAGCGCTCGGAGTAGTCGCGGAAGTCGCGCTCGAACGCGCGCCAGTCGAACCGGGGGATGCCGTCGGGCTCGGGCGGCGGCTGCTCGTCGGGCGGCTCGTGGCCCCCACGGGGCGGATCCTCCGAGTCGCTGCCGCGGGACAGCCACGCCGCCAGCGCGCACGCCGCGATCCCCGCCACGTAGACGACGCCGGCGAGCAGCGCGTGATGCGTCATCGACGCGAACACGCCGACGCCGTAGAGCGTAAGCGCGGCGAGCACCAGCCGGCGAAGCTCGCCACGGGGCAGCGGCCGGGAGGGAGCCCGCGCGCATGCGCTCAGCCCGATCGCTCCCACGAGCACCAGCGCCAGACACAGCTTCCACGCAACTGAAGGTGGCAACGGCATGTCCTCCACGATCATCGACCGCGCGAGCGCTCAAATCAACCCCAGTTAGGAGATTTCTTGCCATGAGAGGGCGCGGGCGCCCGGATAACTGCGCGGCGCGGTCGGGGCGGTCCGCCGGCGGATGGCTATACGACCAGCCCGTGGCGCATCGTGTTCTCGGTGACCACGTGCGGCTCTACGAACTGCCGCAGATAATCCGGTCCGCCGGCCTTGCTGCCGGTCCCGGACAGCCGGTTGCCCCCGAACGGCTGGCGTCCGACCATCGCGCCGGTGATCCCGCGGTTGACGTACAGGTTCCCGACGGGGGTCCGCTCACGGACGTAGCGAACGGTGGCGGGATCGCGGGCGAACAGGCCGCCGGTGAGCGCATACGGCAGGCCGTCGACGACGTCGCAGGCGTGGGCGACGTCCTTGACCCGGTCGATCGCGAGCAGTGGCCCGAAGATCTCCTCGTTCAGCACCGGCGAATCGGGAGGCAGGTCGGTCGCGACCGTCGGCGGGCAGAACCATCCGTGCTCTGGAACGGCGGCGACACGCGCCACGATCCGGCCCTGAGAGCTCGCGATCGACGCGTACCGGTCGACGCGCTCCTTGGCGGCACGCTCGATCACCGGCGGCACGTCGGTGCCGAGCCGGCCCGCCTGGCCGACCACGAGCACGCTGACCGCGCCCGCCACCCGCTCGGTCAGCTGCTCGGCGATCGCCTCGTGAACGAGCACCCGTGCCGCGGCCGAGCACTTCTGGCCGGCGTAGACGAACGCCGAGGACACGATCGCGGGGATCGCCTCGTCGAGGTCGGCGTCGGAGTCGACGATCACGCAGTTCTTGCCGCCGAGCTCTGACACCACGCGCTTCAAATGGCGCTGTCCGGAGGCGACTTCCGCCGCCGCGCGGGCAATCTCCACCCCGACCGGCATCGAGCCGGTGAACGCGATCGTGTGCACCCCCGGGTGCGCCACCAACGCGGCGCCGGCCTCGCCCTCGCCGGGCAGCAGCGAGATCGCCGACGCCGGCACACCGCCGGCGCGGAGCGCCTGGACCAGGAGCAGCGCGCACCCCGGCGACTGCTCGGCCGGCTTGAGCACGACCGCGTTGCCCGTAGCAAGCGCCGCCGCGGTCATCCCGCACGGGATCGCCAGCGGGAAGTTCCAGGGCGAGATCACCGCCACCACGCCGCGCGGGTCGTAGCGCATCTCGTTGCGCTCGCCGGGGACCTGCAGCAGCGGCGGCCCCGTGTCGAGCTCGATCGCCCCGCGGGCGTAGTACTCGAGGAAGTCGATCGCCTCGCACACGTCGCCGTCGGCCTCGGGCCACGGCTTCGCGCATTCGCGGACCTCGAGCGCCGCGATTTCGAGCCGGCGCTCGCGGAGCCACGCCGCCGCACGGATAAGCGCCGCCGCCCGGCCCTGGACGCCGACGGCCCGCCAGGCGCGGAATCCCCGCTCCGCCTCCGCGACCGCGCTCGAGACCTCGTCCTCGGTGGCGCGGGCCGCGACCGCGACGACGTCGTCCGGAGCGCCTGGATCGGTCGAGAGCAGCTCGGAGCCGGCGCGCTCGTCCGCCCCGATCATCACCGGCACGCGCAGCGGCAGCGTCCGGGTCAGGCGGCCGAGGGCCTCCTCGACCTGGGCGCGCACGGGCGCTCGCCGCAACTCGAGCACCGGTTCGTTGGCGAACCGAGGAAGCGTCGTTGACATACCCCAGCGACGTTAACACGCGGCGACCGGAGTGCAGACCGGGCCTTAGCCGCCTGTCGGGTCGCCCGGGCCGTCCTCCTGCCCCGGCGGCCATCGTAGCGGTGGCTGTCCTCCCGGCTCGCGCTCAGGCGGCTGCGGGGCGGCCCTCTGCTCGCCCGCCCACGTAGCGGGCGGCTGCGGTGCGGGCTCTAGCTCGGGCTCCCGCTCGGCCTCTGGCTCGGGCTCCCGCTCGGCCTCCGGCTCGGTCTCGGGCTCAGCTTCGGTCTCGGGCTCCTCGGTCCAGCCGCCCTGCGCCGGTTGCGGAGGCTCTACGGCCTCTTGAGGCCAGCCCGCACGGGCCTGCGGCGGCGGCCCGTTCTCGGGCTCGTGTGACACACCGCTGAGCGCCTCGGGCCACGTTCTGGCGACGGCGCCCTGGCCGGCGACGTCGAACCCCGCGGGCCAAATCGTTGACGCGTCGTACAGGGCGTTCAGCAGCACGGCCCCCTTCAGACTCGCGCCGCCGAGATTCGCGCCCTCGAGGTTCGCGCCGTCCAGACCGGCGCCCTCGAGGTTCGCGCCCGTCAGGTCGGCACCGGTGAGGACCGCGCTGTGGAGGCCGGCGTCCTTGAGGTTCGCGCCGGTGAGGCCGGCTCCCTTGAGGTTGGCGCCCTTGAGCGCGGCGCCCTCGAGGTTCGCGCCGTACAGCCTCGCGCCCTCCACGTTCGCCCCCCACAGAACCGTGTCGCGGAGATTCGCGAGCAGCAGGCCTGCGCCCCGGAGGTTCGCTCCTTCGAGGTCCGCCGCCCGGAGGTTGGCCTTGAACAGATCGGCGCCCTCGAAATTCGCCCCGCTGAGGAGGGCACCCTCGAAGTGGGCTCCGGTCAGCATCGCGCCCGACAGGGCGGTGTGGGGGAGCCCGATCGGGGCATCGTTGTCGTAAGCGAGCGTGCGCCGGCCGAGGATCGTCACCGCGGCCTGGACATCGGTCGCCGGGCGCGCGCGATGGTCGCCGTGGGCGCGGGCCGCGGACACGCGGGTGTGGCCGTCGCCGTTGCCGGGCCGCGCGCCCACCCGGGTGGGCCACGGCGCGTGCTCGCGAACGAACGCCGCCAGGATCTCGATGATCGGTCCGTGATCTTCGGCCGACTCCTGCGCGAGCCGCTCGAGCGAATAGATACCGCCGAGCCGGACGTCGAGCGCCGGGTGTCCGAGTTGGTCGATCGCGCGCATGAACCGCTCGGACATCTGGCGCTCGGTGTGCTCGCGCCGGCGGTCGTGCGAGAACGTCCTGAACGCGTAGATCGCCACGGCGGCGGCGAGCGCCGCGACCACCACCAGCACGAGCGCGACCCGTACCCGGTTCAGCTCATCGAGCCGCGCGGCACCGGTGAGGCCCTTGGTCGATACGAGCCACGGCGGGGCGAACCTGATCACGAGCGCGCTCACGCCGGCCACGGCCACAACAGCCAGGACCACCAGCAGGAAGCCAGCGAGCCTCCCCCTCCAGCGTGACGAACGCTTCATCGCTGGGCCGGGACTATGGCTCATGATCCGCGATTCGCCCGGCGCTGCATCAGCTATTGCAGGGGGATTTGGCGCCCGGAGCGCGCGGTCCTTGACGCCGCCCGGTTTTTGACGCCTCAACCCGGGCGCGACGCGCGAACAAACGCATCGAGCGCGATCCGCGTCCCGTCGGGGGTCTCGACCGGGCGCTCGACACGCTCGGCCCGCTCGATCGCGAGCCCCGACCCTCGAAGGTCCTTCACAACGTCCTGCGCCGTGTACAGCACCGCTGGATGCTGGGGACCGCCGTGGCCGTGCTCGATGTTCGCGCTGTCGTGGACGACGAGCAGGAACGTTCCGCCGGGCGCGACCGCGGCCGCCGCGCGGCGGAGGATCGGAGTGCGGTCGGGCGCGGGCACCTGGAGGTAGAAGACGATCACGACGTCGAACGCCGCCGGCTCGGGCCGGTACTCGAGCAGGTCGGCGGCGACCCACTCGGCCCGGACCCCGCGGGCCTGAGCGAGCGCGCTGGCCTTCTCGAGCCCGACCCTCGAGAAGTCGACGCCGGTCACCTGCCAGCTGCGTTCGGCCAGCCACACGGCGTTCCGGCCCTCGCCGCAGGCGAGATCGAGCGCTCGCGCCGGCGCAAGCCCCGCCGTCTCGGCGATCAGGAAGCGATTGGGCTCGCTCGACCACAAGAGCTCGCGACCGCTGTAGCGCTCGTCCCAGGCTTGGCTGTTCACGGCTCCAGACACTAGTATCGCCCCGACATGGATGGAGGGAGCTCCGCAGGCGTTCCGTCTGAGTACGAGCAGCTTCTGGAGAGGCTCGAGGCGGCCCGCGAGAACGAGGTGCTCGATCAGGCGCTCGCCGCAGCCCAAGAGCGTCTGGGCATGGACGCGTCGTACATCACCACGATCGACTCGCGGAACCAGACGATCCACGCGATGGTGGGCGATGCCGACATCGTCAACCGCTACCAGGGAACCGTGTTTCCGGTGGAGCAGACCTACTGCATGCGGATGCTGAGTGGTCAGATCCCGAATGCGGTCCCGGACACGCAAGCCGAGCCAGCGATCAGCGAACTGGATGCGAGCCGTGAGTTCCGCGCGTACGTCGGCGTGCCGGTACGGCTGTCCGATGGACGCGTACACGGGACATTCTGCTGCGTGAGCACGGGGACCAGGCCGGGTGTGGGTCCCGACGAGGTTCGCTTCATGCAGGTCCTCGCGGACATCGTCGCGGCCCGCGTGGACCAGGTCCACGGTGACATCGCGCGGCTGACCGAGCGCGTCAGGGCCAAATAGGTCTGAATGCTGAAGGGCTAGATCCCCAACATCGTTCAGCACACGAGCGCGGAGCCGGGGCTGCGTAACGTGACCGCGATCCGCAACATCGGGCCTTACATCGGCGTCCCGGTGGAGCTGTCCGACGGTCGCATGCACGAGGCTTCTACGGCGGCGCTAGCAGCACGTCGAGCGCGGTGCCCTTCGCCTGCTCGTTCAGGAACGACTCGTTGCTCGTGTTCTCCAGCAGGCGCCGGACGAGATAGGCCATCCCGGCAACAAGGTCGCCCACCGGGCAGTAGGTACGCACGCGCAGGCCGCGTGAGGCGAGCGCGTCCTGGAGCTGGTCGCCGAGCCCCCGCAGCACCTGGAGCTCGAGGTCGCGATCCTCGCCGCCCACCAGCCGGTTGTAGGCGATCGCATGTGACACCGAGCGCAGGTTGTGCGAGGCGACAGCGACGCGGACCGCGGGCCGGGCGTCGAGCAGGCGGGCGGTGAGCGCCTCGAAGTTCCGGTCGCACTCGGCCTTGACCTCGAACACGGGCGTCGGCCACCCGTGCTGACCGGCCTGGACCAGCTCGTGATCCCAGTAGGCGCCCTTGACCAGCCGCACGGTCAGCGGCGGCGTTCGGGCCGATGCGCGCGCCCATTCGAGGATCCGCTCGAGCTGCTCGGGCGAGTCGCGCAGGTAGGCCTGGAGCACCATCCCCGCCGACGGGCCCCGAGCGAACTCGTCCTCGGAGAGCACCTCGAGTACCAGGTCGAGCACGGCCTCACGCGAGTCGAGCGACTCCATGTCGATGTGGATGTGGGCGCCGAGCTCGTGCGCGCGGCGGAGCAACGGCCGCAGGCGGGCGGCCGCATCACGCCGTCCGAGCTCGGGCGCGTCGGGGCGAAGCAGCGGCGTGAGCGCCGAGATCTTCACCGAGACGTTCGTTCGCGGGATCGTGCCGGCGCCGTCGCGCTCGAGCACTTCGCGTCCGGGCCAGCCGCGCTGGGCGCGGGCGAGCTCGGTGAGCGCGTCCTCGCAGCGCGCCGCGTACCGGTCGGCCTCGGGCTGGGTGACGGTTGCCTCGCCGAGCAGATCGACCGAGCTGGTCACGCCCTGGTTCCACAGGTCGCGCAGCACGCCGAGCGCCGACGCGGGCGTCTCGCCAACGATGAACCGGTGGGCCATGTGCTTGACCCCGGCCGCGGCGGCGGCGCCGATCGCGGTGCGTGCAGCACGGTTGTCGGCCATCCGCATCGCCGCGGCGAGCGGCGGCGGCGCATCCGGGACCTCGCGCAAGAGCTCCCGCAGGTGGCGGGCGAGATCGTCGAGCGACCGGCAGGCCGGCGTCACGTCGACGAACCGGAACAGGGCGGCCTTGAGCTCCTGGTCGGCCGATGCGAAGTCCATCGCGCGCTGGTCGAGCGCCCTGAGCGGATGGCGGGCACTTGACGGAAACGCGGACGCCAGGTCGGTGCCGATGTCGTGGATCGAGCGCTCGAGCGCTTCGCGGTCCCGACTCGTGAGCTGCGCGTTCGCCATGGCGTTCACGCGAGGATGTTGACGGCGCGGGCTACGACCAACCCGATCGTCACCAACGACACGAGGGACTGCGCGCTCATCAGAGACTTTGCGGTTGGCGTCAGCGGCATCGTGTCGGTGGGGCTGAACGCCGTCGCGTTCGTCAACGAAACGTAGAGGTAGTCGATCAGCCTGGGCATCCAGCCCTCCGGCGCCCAGCGCGGGTCGGTCATCTGCGGGAACAGGAAGTCGGGCACGTCCTGCTCGCCTTTCTCGCGTGCGACAGGCCCACCCCGGTCGGTCTCCCAGTACCACAACCCGAACAGCAGGACGTTCGTGCACCACAGCACGATCCCCGACAGGATCAACTGGTGCCCGTTCTCCTTGCCGCCGTGCAGTAGTTGATGGCACAGCATCACGAGCGAGAAGGTGTTCGCGGCGCTGACGAAAGCAACCATGCCGATCGCCACCTTGCGCCGCAGCGGTGAATGACGGACGTTCGGGTGGGGTGACGCGATCACCAGGCCGATCAGCAGGGCGCCCTCGAAGGCGGGGAGCATCCAGGTCGGCCCGAGGGTTACCTCATCGGACAGCGAGAGCTGGAGCGCGATCGCACAGGCCACGACCAGCTGTGGCTCCCAGAACGGCAGCCACCGCTCGATCGCGCCGATCCGCCCGCCCCGCCGTGGGCGCTTCATCTGTCGGAGCTCCTCGCTACGGTCCATGGCTGCGTCCCAGATACTGGCACGCGCCGGGGTCCTGAGGAGGGGGTGCCCACCCACCCGCCAACCCACCCACCACCCACTCACTAAGGACCCGATACCGCAATGCCCGAACACCGCCGCATGAAACGGATCCTTGCGTTGCTCGCCGTCGCCGTGCTCGGCGCGATCGCGCTCGCCGCGTGCGGGAGCGCCGGCGGGACGCCGGCCGCGTCGACGGGGACGTCTACCACGAGCTCGCAGCCGGCAAGTACCGCCGCCTCCACCACCAACACGGATCCCACCACCACCACCACCACCACGACCACGACCACCGCGCCGGCGAGCACGACCTCGACCACGACATCCACGGCGTCGGCCTCGGGCGAGCCGCCGTGCACGGCTGCGTCGCTGTCGCTCGGGTTCCTCGGCCAGCAGGGCGGGATGGGGCACGGCGAAATCGGCTTTGTGCTCCACAACACGGGCAACGTCAGCTGCCGCACCTACGGCTATCCCGGCATCCTGTTCCTCGATCAGGGCGGGCACCCGCTCCCGACGATCCCCCACCACGCGACCAGCGACTTCTTCGGTTCGAGCCCGGCCGTGCCGCTGGTGATCGCGCCGGGCGGCAGCGCGTCGTTCCGACTCGACGTCGGCCACGGCGTCGCGACGTCCAACGGGTGCTCGACCGCCTACGGCCTGCAGGTGATCCCGCCCAACGACACCGCCACGCTCCGCACAACGATCCCGAACGGCGCCTACGAGTGCCAGGACGCGAACGTTTCGCCGCTGCGCTCCGGTGAGTCGGCGTATCCCTAGCCCGGCTGACGCGTCCCGCTGGACGGCAGCCAGAGGGGGCCGTTCTCCAGCGCGCTCGTGATCTCGAGCGCGGGCACCGCCGGGGAGAAGTGAAAGCCCTGGGCGAGCATGCAGCCGAGCCGGGTCAGCTCGCTGACCTGCTCGGCCGTTTCGACGCCTTCGGCCACGACGTCCAGCGACAGCGCTCGGGACATCGCGATGATCGACTCCGTGATCGCGGTGTCGCGCGGCTCATTGCCGAGCCCGTCGACGAACGAGCGATCGACCTTGAGCACGTCGAGCGGTAGCCGCGTCAAGTAGCTGAGCGACGAGTATCCGGTGCCGAAATCGTCGAGCACCAGGCGGACGCCGAGGGCCTTGAGCGCATGGAGGATGTCCTTGAGGCCGTCGGCATCCCGGACCATCACGGTCTCGGTGATCTCGAGGCTCAGGCACGCGGGATCGAGTCCGGTACTCGTGAGCGCGGTGCGGACGATCTCGGGCAGCGTTCGTCGCGCCACCTGTACCGCCGACAGGTTCACCGACATCCCGATCGGCGCTGAGTCCGGCCTCGCTGAATACCACTGGGCGGCTTGACGGCAGGCGTTCTCGAGTACCCACCGGCCGATCGGCTCGATCAGCCCGTTCTCCTCGGCGATCGGAATGAACTCCGAGGGCGATATCTCGCCTCGCTCAGGGTGGTGCCAACGGATCAGCGCCTCGACTCCGACGACCTGAAGGTTCGCGAGCGACACCACCGGCTGGTAATCGAGCCGGAGCTGGTCGCGCTCGAGCGCGCGGCGCAGGTCGTTCTCCATCCGCAGGCGCGCGATCGCCCGGCCTCGCATGCCCTCGTCGAACACCTCGTAGCGCGCCCGCCCCCGGTCCTTTGCGCGGTACATCGCGGCGTCGGCGTCGCGGATCAGCTCGTCCGCGCGCTCCCCACCGGTGGCGAGCGCGATCCCGATGCTGGTCGTGACGAAATGCTCGCTTCCCGACAGCACGAACGGTCGCGCGAATGTCGCCGCGATCCGCTCGGCGGTGTCGATCGCGTCGCGCTCGGAGGCGATGTCCTCGAGCAGGATGCCGAACTCGTCGCCGCCGAAGCGCGCCACCTTGGTCCGCGCGGTGACGGGCTACAAAGCCTCGAACACCGAGACCCCGTCCCGGTCGCGCTCGGCCGCCTGGCCCGCCTGCACGAGCAGGTCGAGGTGTCCGAGCACTTCCGAGAGCGTCAGGTAGGCCTGCGTGACCGCCACGTTCCCCCACATCCGGATCGCGATCTCGTGGGCGGTGAGGGGCCGGGCGTCCAGGATCTGCAGGATTCGCGCCGCCCGGCGGCGATGCATGCGCAGCCGCTCGTCGATCAACTCGACGTGCTCGAGGATCGGGTCTCCGTGACCGGACAGGATCAGGCGGGCCGGCATCTCGCGGGTGCTGCGCATCGAGTCCATGTACTGGATAAGCGCCTGCGGACGCGGCTGATCGGCGTCGCCCGACAGCGGCCGCGAGACGAGCGGATTGGAGGAGATGTGGGCGAGCAGGTGGTCGCCCGCGATCAGCATCCCGCGCTCCTCGTCCCACAGGATCGTGTCCGAGGGGCTGTGCCCGGGCCGGTGATAGACGCGCAGGGTCCGGTCCCGGAACTCGATCTCGTCGCCGTCGCGGAGCTCTCGCGTCACGTGTCCGCTCGACCCGAACGCTCGGAACGCCGCCGCCAGCGATCCCAGCACGGTCGCGAGATCGTCGGGCACCCCGTGCCGGCGCATGATCCCCTGGGCGAACTCGTCGTCGGCCGCGGCGCTGCGGGAGAAGCTCTCGAGGTACGGCCCGAGCAGGTACAGCGAGGCGACCTCGGCCCCGGAGCGCCGAGCCAGGATCTCGAGCAGGCCGAGATGATCCATGTGCTGGTGGGTGAGCAGGATCAGCTCGAGGTCCTCGATCCGGTGTCCGTGGGCGTCGAGCGCGCGCTCGAGATCGTCGAGCGACTTGCCCGAGTTCGGGCCGGTGTCGATCAGCGTGAGCGGCTCATCCTCGATCAGGTAGCAGTTGACCCTGCCGACCAGGAACGGGGTGGGCAGGGCGATGCGGTGGATCCCGGCCCGCTGCGCCAGCGCCAGCGCGTCCTCGGCGCTGGTGGCGCGCCGGTCGGGCGTGGTCACGAACGGATCACTGCCAGCACCTCGTCACGGCGACGCTCCATGTCCTCGTGTGAGCGGAGTGACTCCAGGCACAGGCGAAGCAGCGGCTCGGTGTTCGACGGGCGGACGTTGAAGTGCCAGTCGTCGTACTCGACCGAGATGCCGTCCAGGCGGTACTGCCTGCCGTCTTTGTAGCGCGAGGCGAGCTCTTCCATCTTGGCGTTCTGATCGGCGACCTCGGAGTTGATCTCGCCGGAGATGAAGTAATGCGACCTGAACGGCTCGAGCAGCTCCGACATCCGCGCGTCGCGCTGTGAGAGCAGCTCGAGGATCAGCAGCGCCGGGATCGTGCCCGAGTCCGCGCAGTAGAAGTCGCGGAAGTAATAGTGGCCTGAGACCTCGCCGCCGAACGTCGCGTCCTCCTCGCGCATCCGGGTCTTGAAGAACGCGTGCCCGACGCGATTCATGAGCGCACGGCCGCCGCTCCGTTCGGTGACGTCGGCGACCACCCGGCTGGCGCGGACGTCATACAGGATGGTCGGGGTCGGTTGGGTGGCCGGGGTGGGCGGGCGTAACTCCTTGCCGAGCATCGATTCGGCCAGCAAGGCGGTCAGGAAGTCGCCGTCGACGAACGACCCCCGGTCGTCGATGAAGAAGCAGCGGTCCGCGTCGCCGTCCCAGGCGATCCCGAGGTCGGCCTCCTGGCGGACGACCTCGCGCATGATGAACTCGCGATTCTCGGGGAGCAGCGGGTTCGGCTCGTGGTCGGGAAAGCGGCCGTCGGGCTCCCAGTAGGCCTCGACCAGATCGAGTCCAAGACGGCGCAGCAGCGGGCCGACCATCGGCCCCGCCATCCCGTTGCCGCCGTCGACGACCACGCGGATCGGTTTCACCCCGTCCCGCTCGATGAACCCGAGCGCGGCCTCCTGGAACTCCTCGTACAAGCGGACGTGCTCGACCGCGCCGCCGCCGGGCGCGGCGTCGAGCCCGGCTTCGATCTTCGCCCGGACCTCGCCGATGCCCGCGTCGCCCGACAGCGCGACCGCGCCGCGTTTGACGAGTTTGGCGCCGGTGTAGCGCTTGGGGTTGTGCGAGGCGGTGCACATCAGGCCGCCGTCGAGGTCGCGCGAGCCGACGAGGTAATACAGCATCTCGGTCCCGACCTCGCCGGCGTCGAGCACCGTCGCGCCTTCGGCGCACATCCCGCGGCAGTACGCGCTGGCGAGTTCGGGGGCGGTCAGGCGCATGTCCCGGCCCAGTCCGAGACGCAGCTCGGTTGTGGGCCTGTCCTCGAGCTCGCCGATCACCCGCGCGAACGCCCGGCCGATCAGCTCGGCCGTAACCGCGTCGATGTCGGCGCCGTACAGCCCGCGGATGTCGTAGGCCTTGAAGATCCCGGGATTGGCGACGGCGCTCATCGCGGCGGATGCTACCCACGGGAGGCTCGGGGAATAATGGCTGCGCTGTGCACGCGGACATGCCACCCGTCGTGATTCTGTGCGGCGGACGCGGAACTCGCCTGCAGGAGCGCGCCTCGTCGCTGCCCAAGCCGCTCGTCGAAATCGGCGGCCGGCCGATCCTGTGGCACGTGATCAATATCCACCTCGCGCAGGGCTTTCGGCGCTTTGAGCTGCTGACCGGTTACCGCGGCGAGGAGCTCGAGGCGTTCGTCGCCGGCGAGCGCTGGCCCTCCGGCACGCGCATCCGCTGCCTCGAGACCGGGGTCGACACGCCGACCGGGGGGCGACTCCACCGCGCGGCGCCGGTGCTCGACCGGGAGCGGTTCTGCCTGGCGTACGCCGACGGGGTCGCCGACATCGACCTCGAGGCGTTGCTGTCGTTCCACGGCGCCCACGGCGCCGGCGTGACGATGGCGGTAGTCCAGCCCCGGCTCCCGTTCGGCGTGGCCCGCCTCGACGGCGACGACGCGGTGCTCGGGTTCAGCGAGAAGCCCCGCAGCGAGGAGTGGGTCAACGCCGGGTTCTTCTGCTTCGAGCGATCGGCGCTCGGGGTGCTCGAGCACGACAGTGTGCTCGAGCGCGAGCCGCTCGAGCGCCTGGCGGCGGCGGGGGAGTTGCGTGCGTTTCGCCACGAGGGGTTCTGGCAGTGCATGGACACCTACAAGGACGCGATCACGCTGAACGACCTGTGGGCCGAGGGCTCCGCGCCGTGGAGGGTGTGGGAATGACTGCGTCGGTCCGAGCCAGTGGGGACGGGCTGTCGGCCCGGGTGGGCGGGGGTCCCGACTAAACTGAGAACTATGTCTGGGCATTCAAAATGGGCTTCGATCAAGCACAAGAAGGCGGTCGTCGACGCGCGGCGCGGGCAGCACTTCACGAAGCTGGCGCGGGCGATCACGGTCGCGGCGCGCGAGGGCGGTGGTGATCCGACCGGGAACTCGGGGCTGGCGCTGGCCGTCCAGAAGGCGCGCGACGCCTCGATGCCCAAGGACAACATCGAGCGCGCGATCGCGAAGGGGACCGGCGAGGGCGCCGACGCCGACCAGATCGAAACCGTCCTCTACGAGGGCTACGGCCCGGGCGGCGTCGCGCTGTTGATCGAGGCGCTGACCGACAACCGCAACCGGACTGGCGCGGAGATGCGCCACGTGCTCGCAAAGCACGGCGGGACGCTCGGCGAGCCCGGCTCGGTCGCGTACCTTTTCGACAAGCGCGGGGTGATCGTCGTCGACGCCAACCGCTACGGCGAGGACGACCTGATGCCGGCGATCGACGCCGGCGCCGAGGACATCTCGCTCGACGAGGACATGTACGAGGTGATCACCGAGCCCGCGGATCTCGCGGCGGCGCGTGAAGCGCTCGTCGAGACGGGCGTGGAGCTCGAGAGCGCCGACGTCACGCAGCGGCCACGGGCGCGCGTGCCCGTCGACGAAAACGACGCCGGCAAGCTGCTGAAGCTGATCGATGCCCTCGAGGAAAACGACGACGTCAACGCCGTCCACGCGAACTTCGACGTCGACAGCGCCGTGCTCGAGCGCGTTGCCCAGTGAGCGGTTATTAGCCGCTTCTTCGACAAGACTCGCTAGCCTCACCTGCCGATGTCGAAACGAGCACTAGTCATACCGGCGCTCGCGCTGGTTGCCGCCGGCCTCGCAGGGTGCGGCAGCAGCTCCAAGGCCGCCGGGGTACAGCTGGCGCCGTCCGCGGGGCTGACGCAGGCCGCCGTCACGACCACCCCGAAGCCGCCGCCGGCGATCTCCAAGAAACCGGTGGTGACGGTGCCGACGGGACCGGCGCCGACCCATCTGGTCACCAAAGACCTCGTCGTCGGCACGGGCCAGACGGCCAAGGCCGGCGATACGGTCACGGTCAACTACGTGGGCGTGCTGTACAACACCGGCAAGGAGTTCGACTCCTCCTGGAGTCGCAACCAGCCGTTCACGACGGCGCTCTCCAACGGCAGCGTGATCCCGGGCTGGATTCAGGGAATCCCCGGCATGAAGGTCGGCGGCCGCCGCGAGCTGGTCATCCCGGCGAGCCTCGCCTACGGCAAGGCGGGCAGCCCCCCGACGATCCCGCCTAACTCGCCGCTCGTGTTCGTCGTCGATCTGATTTCGATTTCCTAGGCTTGTCCTCGGCGTGCGGCCGGAGGTCCTGCGCCTCGTCGCCGGCGTCGGCCGCGTCGTCGCCGCCTAGCCGCCGCGCGCGGTACAGCGGGACCGCGTCGGACATGCCCTTGAGCTTCTGCTTGCGCGCGTAGGACCAGTCGAACTGGTCAGGGGCCGCGTCGTGGACTTCCTGCGTGCACAGGACGCTGCCAGGACGCGCCACCCCCGTCACGCGGCTCGCGAGATTGACGCCGTGGCCGTAGTAGTCGCCGGCGCGCTGCAACGCCGTCCCGCTCGCGACGCCGGCTCGGAGGCTCGGCAGGTCCGCGGCCTGGACGGCCTCGAGCAGGGACAGCGCGACCGATACGAGCGCCGCCGGGTCGGGGCTGACGAACATCGCGGCGTCGCCGATCGTCTTCACCAGGCGGACCGGCGGCTGTGTCACGTCCATGGCGAGCTCGGCCAGCCTGCTCGCGAGGGTGCCCAGCTCGTGCGCCTCGATCTGGGCGCCCAGGCGAGTGAACCCGACCATGTCGACGAAGCACACGGTGATCTCCTGGGCGCCGCCCACCTCGCCGGACTCGCGCTCGGCGGGGCTGAGCATTCCGCGCCGGACGCTCTCAGCGAGATGCTGCTTGTACGCCGCGCGGAGCACCGGGTCGATCGCGGGGACGAGCTGCTCGGCCAGCGTCGCGAACCGCTCGGCCACCTCGGCCTCGCCGTCCCCCGCCTCGAGGAACGCCTCGACGAACGCGGACGCGGTGGTCGCGGCCAGGCGGGCCATCCCCTCGCCGAGCACTCGCGTGATCTCGGCGATCGAGTCTTCGCCGAGCCCAGACTCGAGGAACAGGCTGATCGACTTGGCGGCGTCGATCTCGTCGTCGCCGTACACGCGGTCCTCCGCCGTGGGCTCGGGCAAGCCCATCAGGCGCCGGATCCGCAGCATCTGGGCCGCCGGAAGGCCGGTTTGCTCCTCGAGCTCGGTGGCGGTGTAGCGGCCGCCGAGAACGCGCTCGACCAGCAGCAGCGCGAGCCGGTCCTCCTTGATCGCCGCCGTCAGCTCCTCGATCGTGTAGCCCACGTCCGCGAGCCGCTCGAGCAGCCGTTCGCGGGCGGCGCGGTCGTCGCCCTCGAGTCCGTCGAGCAGGCCGGCTTGGTCGAAATCCACGTCTGGATCCTTGCGCAAATCGCCGGATGGCTGCGTGGACCCGTCCGTAAGTCCCGCGGCATTCGAGCGGCCCCTGGCGGCGCTGCGCTTTGTCCTCGTACCCTCGTGTGGCAGGGCCACACGTCGGGGTCCTGCGTCCGCGCGCAGCATCCGCCAGTGACCACTCTCGGTGCCGCACGACTTACGGACGAGCCCACCCCGCCCGGCCGATCGGCTAGCATCGTCGGCCCTCGTGGGTGCGGTTCCGGTCGGTGCTGCGTATCGCCGTCGCCGGCGCGCCTGCTTACACTCGCCCCAGCCGACCCGAACACCAAGATGCTCTCGATCCTGATGCCGGTTTACAACGAGCGCGAGCGCGTCGAGCGTGCGATCGCCGAGGTTCTCGACACGCCGCTGCCGACTGAGTTCGAGCTGATCGTCGTCGACGACGGCTCGACCGACGGAACGCGCGAGATCCTGCGCGGCCTGATATCAGATGCCCACCCACCCCACCGCGTCCGCCTGCTCGAGCACGAGCACAACAAGGGCAAGGGCGCCGCTGTCCAGACCGCGCTGACGCACGCCGAGGGCGAGTTCTCCGCGATCTTCGACGCCGACCTCGAGTACGACCCGACCGATCTCGGGCTGCTGATGCCGCCGCTGCTCGACGGGCGCACCAACGCATCCTTCGGCGTGCGAGCATTCGACGGCTACACCAGCCACTCGTTCCTGTTCGTGCTCGGCAACAAGGGCGTCACGTTCGCGTGCAACGTGCTGTTCAACGTGTACCTGCACGACATCATGACCTGCCACAAGATGATCCGGACCGAAGTCTTCCGCAGCTTGCCGTTGCACTCGGCCGGGTTCGCGATCGAGCCCGAGATCACCGCGAGGCTCGTCCAGCGCGGGGAGCGGATCTTCGAAGTACCGGTTCACTACCGGGCCCGCGCCACGAACGAGGGCAAGAAGCTGACCGCGCTCGACGGCTTCCGGGTGCTTGGCACGCTGTTGCGCTGCCGATTCACCGGAAGGTGAGGTCCCGATCTGGTGGAGGGTCAGGTCCTCACGCAGACGCCCACGAAGCGCCGACGCTCGGAGTCGGCGTCGGCGCGCGAGCGGCGCCTTCCTGACTGGCGCGGGCTGGGGTACGCGCCGTTTCTGTGGTCGGCGCTGGCGTGCCTCGTGCTCGCGGCGATCTCCGCCGCGATCCTGCCGACGGTCGCGAGCTATGACCCGTGGGCGTGGATCTCGTGGGGCCGCGAGGTCACCGATCCACATCTGAGCTTCGCGATCAGCGGCGGTCCGTCGTGGAAGCCGCTGCCGGTGATGTTCACGACAGTCTGGGCGCTGTTCGGCAGCGCGGCGGCGCCGACGCTGTGGGTGATCACCGCCCGCGCCGGCGGCTTGCTCGGAATGGTGGCCGCGTACCTGCTCGCCTCGCGGCTGATCCGCGGCCCGCGCTGGGCAAAGGTGGCGGCCGGGCTGATCGCCGGCGCCGGCATCGTGGTCACGCAGGCGTGGTGGGACGAGATGTTCCGGGGGACGTCCGAGCCGATGCTGATCGCGACGGCGCTGTGGGCGGTGCTGGCGCATCTCGACGGCAGACGCGGCTGGGCGTTCTCGCTCGGCGTCGCGACGTCGCTGATCCGTCCCGAGGCGTGGCCGCTGATCGTCGTCTACGCCGCGTGGCTGTGGTTCAAGGAGCCCCGGCTGCGGGGCCTGGTCGTGCTCGGGCTGTTCTCGATCCCGTTCTTCTGGTTCGCCCCGCCGTGGATCGGATCGGGGCAGCCGTTCCTGGCCGCCATTCATGCCGAGGAGTACAACGGCGACCTCGGCAAGCACCCGTTGTTCACCGTGCTCGGACGCGGCGTGGACATTCAGCTGCTGCCGGTGCTGCTGGCCGGCGTGGTGGCGGTCGTGTTCGCATGGTTCGACAAGCCGCGAGACTGGCTGCTGTTGGCGCTCGCGGGCGGCACCGTGGCCTGGTGGGTGATCGTCGTCGGGATGACGCTCGACGGCTATCCGGGGCTCGAGCGCTTCTATCTGCCGGCCGCCGGCATGACCTGCGTGCTCGCCGGCGTGGGCATCGTGCGGCTGGCACAGCTGGGCGCACGCCCACTTCCCGTCGGCCGTGCCGCGACCGCGGTGGCGATCGGGCTGACGGCGGTGCTCGTCGCGATCACGCTCCCGTTCGTCGGCGGGCGGATCACCGAGGCGAGCGCGGAGGACAAGATCGCCTCGCAGGCCGTCACTCGCTTGAATCAGATGACCGCCGCCGTTGCCGCCGTCGGTGGGCACGAGGGGGTGTTCCCCTGTAAGTCGAGCTTCGCGGCGGTCAACCACAGCGTCCAGACGGCGCTCGCCTGGAAGCTCCACGTGACGCTCGGGCGCGTCGGGACGTCGATGCGCCACCAGGGCGTGATGTTCGTCGGGCCGCACGACTCGATCGACGGAATCGCGCCGCGGATCGACCCCAGGCTCACCCAAGTGCAGCTGATCGCCCAGGTCGGCGCCTGGAAGATGTACCGGGTGACCGCCCCGAACTCGGATTATCGGTGCGTGGGGCGGTGATGGGCCGCGCTTCGCGCGGCGTCCAGCCGGATGACTCGCGGCCGGCCCGAATAGGCGAGGCCGGATGCCGAGCGGGCCGCCGCCGCGAGGCCGGTGAGCCCCTCCAGACCCAGTCGCGCCATGCCTGACGAACTCGGCCCGAGGCGGTCCGCCGACTCGATCCGGTGCTCGTTCTGCGGGAAGCCCCGGAGCGAGGTCGCGTCGATCATGGCGGGGCCGACGCCGGCGATCGCGATCTGCAACGAGTGCGTCGAGCTCTGCGGAGAGATCCTCGCCGACGAGCGCGAGCCGCGTCCCCCTGGGGGCCAGGCGGCATAGCGGCACGGGATCCGTCGGGGAGGCGTCCGGCTCCCGACGCAGAATGGTGACGCATGATCGTCGTTGGAATCGACCCTGGCACCGCGAGCACCGGCTATGGCATCGTGGAGGGCTCCGGGTCGACGCTGAGCATGCTCGCCGCCGGCGTGATCGAGACCCCGGCCGGTGTCCGGCTCGAGCGCCGGCTGGCGGAGATACACGGCCACGTCGTCGAGCTGCTCGAGGGCTACCGTCCGGACGCGGTCGCGATTGAGGAGCTGTATTTCGGCGCCAACGCCAGGACCGCGTTCGCGGTCGGCCAGGCCCGCGGGGTGGTGCTGCTGGCCGCCGGCCAGCGCGGGATCCCCTCGCGCTCGTACACCCCCCAGCAGGTCAAGGGGGCGGTCTGCGGGCACGGACGCGCCGGAAAGGATCAGGTCGGGCGCATGGTCGCGCGGCTGCTCGGACTGTCCGAGATCCCCTCGCCGGACCACGCCGCTGATGCGCTGGCGGTGGCGATCTGCGAATGCAATCGCGCGCCGCTTGATCGGGCTCTGGGCCGTACAACAGCCAGAGCGGGAGGGCGCGCGTGATCGCGATGGTGTCGGGCACGGTGGCGGTGCGTCGCGCCGACCACGTCGTCGTCGATTGCGGTGGCGTCGGCTACCGGCTCGCGGTCTCGGCCGAGACGCTCAGGCACGTGCCGGCGGTCGGCAAGCATGTGCTTCTCCACAGCCACCTCGTCGTCCGCGAGGACGCGCTGGCGCTGTACGGGTTCGCCACCGAGGAGGAGCGCGAGCTGTTCCTGATGCTGATCGCGGTCCAGTCGGTCGGCCCGAAGGTGGCGCTCGCGGTCCTGTCGGGCGGGGCGCCGCGGGAGTTGCTTGCGTCGGTCGCGGCAGGCGATACCGCGCGGCTGCAAGCGGCGCCCGGAGTCGGCAAGCGGACCGCGGAGCGGATCATCGTCGAGCTGCGCGAGAAGGTCGGCGCCACCGCCAGCGCTCCGACCGCTCTCGCCGCGATCCGCAGCGACGATCCGCGCGGACTCGCCCGCGACGGATTGCTCGGGCTCGGCTATACCCCGTTCGAGGTCGACGAGCTGCTCGACGGCGTCGAGGGCGACCGGCCCGAGGATCTGATTGCCCACGCGCTCCGGACGGCCCGCCGATGAGCCCGGTCCGTGAGATCAAAGACTCCGCCCACCCCGACCGGCGGGGCGGGCGGGTCCGAATAAACGATCCGCAGGAGCTGCCCGAGGAGGACCTCGACCGCTCGCTCCGCCCGCGCCGGCTCGAGGACTTCGTCGGCCAGGCGGCGGTCAAGGACCAGCTCGCGGTCTCGATCGAGGCGGCCACCAGCCGCGGCGAGGCGCTCGATCACGTCCTGTTCGCCGGTCCGCCGGGGCTCGGCAAGACCTCGCTCGCGCAGATCGTGGCCGCCGAGCTCGGCGTCCCGTTCGTTCAGACCGCAGGCCCCGCGCTCGAGCGCAAGGGCGACGTCGCGGCGTTCCTGACCGCGCTCGAGCCCCGAGCGGTGTTCTTCGTCGACGAGATCCACCGCCTGCCCCGCGCGCTCGAGGAGACCTTCTATCCGGCGATGGAGGACGGCTGCCTGCCGATCACGATCGGTCAGGGAGCGGGAGCCAGCGTGGTCACGATCCCGCTGCCGCCGTTCACGCTGATCGGCGCGACGACCCGGACCGGGCTGATCACCACACCGCTCCGCGATCGCTTCGGGATCCAGCATCGTCTCGAGCACTACGGCCCCGAGGATCTGGCGACGATCGTCCGCCGGTCCGCGCGCCTGCTCGACGTCACGATCGAGGACAGCGGCGCCGTCGCGATCGCCGAGCGTAGCCGCGGCACGCCGCGCGTGGCCAACCGGCTGCTGAAGCGGGTCCGCGACTACGCCGAGGTCCGCGGCACCGGGGTCGTCACAGGCGATGTGGCGATGGAGGCGCTCGACCTGCTCGGAGTCGACCACGTTGGCCTGGACCGGCTCGATCGCGAGATCCTCCGCGCGATCTGCGAGAAGTTCGGCGGGGGACCAGTCGGGCTGTCGACGCTGGCGGTCGCCGTCGGCGAGGAGCAGGACACGATCGAGGACGTGTACGAACCCTATCTGCTCCAGCGCGGCCTGCTCGAGCGAACGCCGCGAGGGCGCGCGGCCACCCGGCGGGCGTTCGAGCACATTGGAATCGAGCCGCCGGGCCCGCTATCGCTCCTATAGGCCTGCGACTCGCTCATTCGCGGACCTTTAAATGTTCGTGAAGAGGTGAGGGGTGACGGCAGGACCTGCGGCTATCCTCAGGGCGCCGATGAGTCACGAGCACTATTTCATCTGCCCCCACTGCGGAAATCGGTCGATGGGGACCGATCGCAACGCGGGCTTCCGGCGCGAGACCCGGGGGTGCGAGAAGTGCGGGTTCGCGTACCTCTACGAACTGCTGGACGACTACTACCCGGCTCCGAACGCGGCGTTCTTCGCCTGCGACGGCGACGGCAGGATCGTCGACTGCGGGCGCGGCTCCTTCGAGTTGACCGGGCTCAAGACCGAGCAGGTGATCGGACGTGCGGTGCACGAAGTCCTCGGCCTGCGCTTTGAGGACGGCACCGACCACGTGAGCACCGCGCTCGAGTGGGAGGTCCGGGTCAAGAGCAAGCCGGTGGAGGTCCATGCCGAGCGAGACCTGCCCGCGAAGGCGGTCGCCGACATCTTCCCGGCGTACGATGATGAGGAGGGCGGGGTGCTCGTGGTGCTGACGCCGACCAATCACCGGTGAGTGCGATCGCACTCCCCCGCCACCGTCCACACGCAGGTACCTCTAGCATCCACCAGGACCGATGACTGATCGCCAGAGAAATGGCTTCGTCCTGCTCCTGGTCATCGGGCTGGTAATCGGCTCGCTGATCGTGATCGCGGGAGTGCCGGGCGCGGTCAAGTCCAAGAAGACCGTTCTTGGACTCGACCTCAAGGGCGGCGTTGAGCTCGTCTACCAGGGCCTGCCGAGCGCTCAGACCCCGAAGGTGACCCAGGATGCCCTGCAGCGGGCGGTCGACATCATGCGCAATCGCGTCGACCAGTTGGGCGTCGCCGAGCCCGAGATCCAGACCTCGGGCGGCAATCAGATCACGGTCGGCCTCCCGAACGTCAGCGACACCGCTCGGGCCGAGGCTGAGGTCGGCACGACCGCACAGCTCGCGTTCTACGACTGGGAGGAGAACGCGCTCACGCCGAACGGCAAGACGGTGGCCGAGCAGCTCCAGACCCAGGATCCGACCGCGACCACGATCAGCCAGGGGAGCGGGACGAACGGCGCCCCGGGCCAGCCGGGCGCGGGGAGCATGAACCTCTACGACGCTGTGACGCTCGCGTCCAAGCAGCCCTACAGCGCCAGCACGTCGAACTCGCGCATCACCTCCCAGTACTACATGTTCGGGGCGCCCGGAAGCGCCGCGTGCGAGGCAGTGGCCAAGGCCAATAACACGGTGCCGACTGCCGGGCAGCATTGCCTGCTGAACGGGCCCGACGACAGCAAGGAGGCCCTCATTTCCGGGCTCCCGGCGGGCGTCAGCGCGTCCGACGGCCAGATCCTGGTTGTGCCCCGCGGAACAGTCGTGCTCCAGGCGATCCCCGCGGACTTCTCCAAGCCGACCCCGATCGGGGATCCGAGCGCCCAGTTCTTCGTGCTCAAGGACAACGTCGCGCTTCGCGGCAGCGACATCTCCAATCCCACGCAGAGCACCGACTCGACCTCGGGCCAGCCCGACGTGACGTTCGGGTTCAGCAACAAGGGCAAGACCGAGTTCCAGAATGTCACGTCGAACATCGCCCACCGCGGCGATCTCGTGAGCGGTCTCGGGCAGACGCTCAACCAGCACTTCGCGGTCGCGCTCGACAACCAGCTGATCACGGTCCCGTTCATCAGCTTCAAGCAGTACCCCGACGGAATTAACGGCGACCAGGGCGCGGACATCAGCGGGAGCTTCACGATCGGAACCGCCCAGGACCTCGCCAATGAGCTGCGGCTGGGCGCGCTGCCGATCAACCTCAAGCTGATCTCCGAGTCGCAGGTGTCGGCGACGCTCGGCAAGCAGGCGCTGCACTCGGGCCTGGAGGCGGGCCTGGTCGGGCTGCTGATCGTCGTGGTGTTCCTGGTCGCCTACTACCGGGTCCTCGGAGTGATCGCGACCTTCGGGCTGCTGGTCTATGCGATCTACTTCTACGCGCTGATCAAGCTGATCCCGATCACGCTCACGCTTCCGGGGATCGCGGGCCTGATCCTGACGATCGGCGTCGCCGCCGACGCGAACATCGTGATCTTCGAACGCGTCAAGGAGGAGATCCGCGGCGGCAGATCGATCCGCCAGGGGATCGTGACCGGTTACAAGAAGGGTCTGACCGCGATCATTGACGCGAACGTGGTGACGATCATGACCGCGTTCATCCTGTTCGTGCTCGCGACCTCCGACGTCCAGGGCTTCGCGTTCACGCTCGGAGTCGGGACGTTCGTATCGCTGTTCACCGCGGTGATGGCCACGCAGGCGATTCTTTCCACGATGGGCAACTCGCGGATGATCTCGAGCCCGTCGATGCTCGGTGCCGGCGGAGAGAAGCGCACATGGAAGTTCGACTTCATGGGCGCGTCGAGGTACTTCTTCACGATGTCCGGCGTGATCCTGCTGATCGGCGCGCTTGCGATCGGTGGCAAGGGCCTGAACCTCGGCATCGACTTCACTTCGGGGACGCGAATCACGGTCGGGCTCGAGCAGGCCGCCACCCAACAGCAGGTGACGAACCTACTGACCTCCGAGGGCGTGTCCAGCCCGACCGTCCAGAAGGTGACCGGCGACAAGTCGGTTGGCCCCAACGCGTATCAGATCTCGTTCAAGACGCTGCCCGCCGGCGGGCGCGACAAGCTCGAGACCGCAATCCAGAACAAGTTCGGGATCTCCCAAGACGGCAAGAACTTCAACTACACGTCGGTCGGCCCGACGTTCGGGAAGACGGTCGCCAACAGCGCGGTGATTGCAATCATCGCCTCGCTGCTTGTGATCTCCGGCTACGTGGCGCTGCGGTTCGCGTGGAAGTTCTCAGTCCCGGTGATGATCGCCCTCGCACACGACCTGCTGATCACGGCCGGCGTGTACGCGCTGACCGGACGCCAGGTGACGACAGCGACGGTCGCCGCGCTGCTGACGATCCTCGGTTACTCGATGTACGACACGATCATCGTGTTCGACCGAGTACGAGAAAACATCCCGCGGATGCCGCGGGCCGCGTTCTCCCAGATCGTTAACCGGTCGATGTCCGAGGTGCTGACCCGGTCGATTGCGACGACCTCGTGCACGCTGATGCCGATCGTCGCGCTGCTCCTGTTCGGCGGCACGGCCGGATCGACCGAGCTGACCGACTTCGCGTTCGCGCTCCTGGTCGGAGTCGCGTCCGGGGCGTACTCGTCGATCTTCATCGCTTCTCCCGTGCTCACGCACTGGAAGGAGCGCGAGTCCCAGTACCGGCACCGCCGCGAGCGGATCGAGTCCGAGTTCGGTTACGTGCCGGCCTACGCCACGACCGCCGCCGACGTTGAGCCGACCCCGCGCCGCGTCCGGCGCCCCGGCCGCGTGACCGAGCCCTCGCCCGAGGGTGTGTCCGCGGCCGAGTTCGAGCAGATGAAGCGCGACCTTGATCTCGAGGACACGGCTCGCGGCGCACACCGCACCTCGACGCTGACCAAGCGCCTCGCCCACACGGCGGCGGCCGACGCCCCTGCCCCGCGCGCGCAGAAGCCGCGCCAGCAGCCATCCTCGCGCCGGCCCAAGCCAGCGGCCGGAAGCCCGAAGGTCCGCGACGACGGCGCCGACCGCGCGGGTAACGGTGCCCCGCCCGCGCAGCGGCCCGAAGCCGATCGGGCCGGTAATGGAGCCCCGCCCCCCCAGCGGCCCGAGGCCGAGGCCGCGCCCAGAGCCGACGTCACCCCGGCGCCGGATGTCGCTGAGAACGAGGGCATGGCCGCTTCGCCCAAGCGGCCGTCCAAGCCTCGCAACCGCCGCCACGGGAGACGTCGCTGATGGGCCTGCTCGCGTGGTGCATGATGGGCCTCGCCATCTGGCACTTCACGATCTGGCTGCCGGACCGGTTCTGGGGCGGGATCGTCGGGGCTCTGATTGGGTCCGTGATCGGCGCGGCGGTGTTCGGCTGGATCGTGAACGGCTTCGCGGTTCCCGGACGCCACGACACCCATCTGATCACCGCGCTCGAAGCGATTCCGGGCGCGCTGATCGGGATCGCGCTGATCTGGTTCGAGGGCGTACGGCGCGAGCGGATCACGGGCGTCGGCCCCGAGATGGCCTGACCCGGCGCTCCGGGTTGCGGCCGGCGCCAGCCTGACCGGGTCGGGTCGCGACCGGCGCCAGTGTGACCTGGTCGGGTCGCGACCGGCGCGAGCGCGCCCGAGATCGTTCCAATTCTGCAACGCCGTGTCACGGTTCAGCCACGGTTCGGGGCGTGATCGCCCGGTTCCGTCGGGGCCGGCTCATACGCTGCGCCAATGCCCGAGGCAGCAGCCGTCCTTCACCCAGAACCCGTCGCGCCCTCCCGCGCGGACGTCGGACTCCGCGCGGTTCCCGACCCGCCCCGCCCGGCGCCGGCCCTCGAGATCGCGCCGTATGACCTGGCGGCCGCGCTCGCGCTCGAACGCGAGCTCGGCGTGAGCCACGTGCTCGCGCAGGTGCTCGTTCGCCGCGGGTTGGCCGACGTCCGTGCCGCACGCGCGTTCCTGGATCCGACCGAGGCCCACGATCCGAGCGCGTTCGCCGGGATCGACCGCGTGGTCGCGGTGATCGAGCGCCACATTCGCGCCGGCGCCCGGATCATCGTGCACGGCGACTACGACGTCGACGGCGTGTGCGCCACCGCGACGATGGTCCGGGCTCTCCGCGCGCTGGGGGCGGAGGTTGGCTGGTACCTGCCCGACCGCCTGACCGACGGGTACGGCCTGTCGCTCGACACCGTGCGCCGCCTCGCCGATCGCGATACGGCGCTGTTGGTCACCGTCGACTGCGCGATCACCGCGGTCGATGAGGTCGCCGCCGCCCGCGAGGCCGGCCTCGACGTGGTCGTCTCCGACCATCACGCGCCGCGGGCGGACGGGCGGCTGCCCGATTGCGAAATCGTCCATCCCACCGTGTGCGGGTATCCGTGCGTCGAATTGTGCGGAACCGCCGTCGCCTACAAGCTCGCCCAGGCGCTCGGCGCGCCCGGCGTCGAGGACGACATCGAGCTGGTGGCGCTGGCGACGGTCGCTGATCTGATGCCACTCGTGGGCGAGAACCGCCGGCTCGTCCGCGAGGGGCTGGTGGCGCTGTCGCGCACGTCGAGACCGGGCCTACGGGCGCTGATGACCGTCGCGAAGGCGGATCCGAGCGCACTCGATACGGGCTCGCTCGGCTTCCGGCTGGCGCCGCGAATCAATGCCGCCGGCAGGCTCCGCCGCGCCGACGCCGGCCTCGAGCTGCTGCTCACCGCCGACGAGCCGCGAGCCGCCGAGATCGCGTCCGAGCTCGACCGGGTCAATACCGAGCGCCGGATGGTCGAGCAGCGGATCGTGTGGGAGGCTGAGGCGCAGGTCGCAGAGCTGGGCGAACGGTTCTCGTACGTGCTCGCCGGCGAGGGATGGCATCCCGGGGTGGTCGGGATCGTCGCCTCGCGGATCGTCGAGCGCCATCACCGGCCGGTGGTCGTCGTCGCGCTCGAGGGAGACGTGGGCTCGGGCTCGGCTCGGAGCATCCCGGGCTTCGATCTGCTGGGCGCGCTGCACGCGAGCGCCGAGCATCTCGACCGCTACGGCGGCCACCGCGCGGCCGCCGGGATGTCGATCCGCCGGGACCGGCTCGACGGCTTCCGCGACGCGCTCGAGCGCCACGCCGAGGAGGTCCTGCTCCCCGAGATGCTGGTCTCGCGCGAGCGGGTCGACGCGATCGCGTCGGGCCGCGAGCTCGGGCTCGAGCTGGCTGAAGAGCTCGAGCTCCTCGAGCCGTGCGGCATGGGCAATCCGCGCAGCCGGCTGCTCGTGCCGGGCGCGCGGCTGCGCGACCTGCGGCCGATGGGGGAGGGGCGGCACCTGCGCTTCGTGGTCGGCTCGGGCGGGACCAGCGCGCGCGCCGTCGCGTTCGGGTGTGGCGGGCAGCTGGGCGTTGAAGCCAACGCGCCCGCTGACGCGACGTTCCGCCTCGAGCGCAACTTCTGGAACGGCGCGGTCGAACCGCGCCTCGTGCTCGGGCATGCGCGACCGTGCGCCCCGGACGCGATCGAGATGCTGGGGGAGCCCGAGGACTACTTGGGGGCCGCGCTCGCCGAGCTCGACCTGGCTCCGGACGGCCGGGCGGACGGCACCGGAGCGCCGGTCCCGGCGACCGGTGCGCGGACCGTGCTCGACCGCCGCGGCCACAGCCCGCTCGCGGTGCTGCGCGACGCCGTTTCGGCCGGCGGCGAGGTGCTTGCCGTGTGCGCGGACGCGCCGCGACGGCGGAGCGCTCTCAGCGCCCGGACCGGCGGGTTCGCGCTGATCTCCTACCACGCGCTGGCGCGCGACCCGCGCATCGGCGAGCGGTTCGTCCAGCTCGTCGCGCTCGACCCGCCTGCGGACGCGGAAGGAAGGGCGGGGCTCCGGCCAGGCGGCGGATTTACCCACTTGGCGTGGGGCGAGCCTGAGCTACGCTTTGCACAGCAGATGCACGAGCTGGAGTACGGTCTCCGTGCTTCGCTAGTGGCCCTCTATCGCAGCCTGAGGCTGAGGGGGAGGGCGACCGGCCAGGAGCTCGAGCACCTGCTTCGCGGAGACGGTCCGCACGGTCGCCCGGCACGCCTGGCGGCACGGCTGATCAAAGTTCTCGCGGAGCTGGAGCTCGTCAGCCTCGACCGGGACCTGCCGGCCCTGGCGATTGCGGGCGCCGCGCCGACGGCGTTGGAGCGGTCCGAGGCGTACAGGGTCTACGCTCAGCGGTACGAGGATGGTCGACGATTCCTGAGCAGCGCAAATCATCTCCCAGGAGGTTGAGCCGCGACCGTCAGAAAGACGGGGCGGGCTCGAACGGCCGGGACGGCGTCAGCTCGCCGCCGCACCCGGGCTCGCGATCGCAGATCGACCGTCTGGCGCACCCGGACGCGCACGGGGAGGTGGGCGAGCGCTCCGAGCTGACGCCGGCCGAGCGTCGGCTGCTCGGCGACCTGTTCGCGATCGTCGAGGAGCACGCGCACCAGGCGGTCGCCACGATCGACCGCGACCGGGTCGAGGAGGCGTTTGTGTACGCGTGCGTGCACCACGCCGACCAGCGCCGGCAGTCCGGCGAGGACTTCATCACCCATCCTGTCGGCGTGGCCAAGATCTGCGCGGGGATGCGGCTCGACACCGAGACCCTGTGCGCCGCACTCCTGCATGACACCGTCGAGGACACCTCCGCTTCGCTCGAAGAGGTCCGCGACGCGTTCGGAGAGGAGATCGCCGGCCTCGTCGACGGCGTCACCAAGCTGACCGGTCTGACCTTCCAGTCGCGCGACGAGGCCCAGGCCGAGAACTACCGCAAGATGATGGTCGCGATGGCCACGGACATCCGGGTCATCCTGATCAAGCTCGCCGACCGCCTGCACAACATGCGCACGATCGGCGCGATGGCCAAGCAGAAGCAGATCGACAAGGCCCGGGAGACGCTCGACATCTACGCGCCGATCGCACACCGGCTCGGCATCCACGCGATCAAGTGGGAGCTCGAGGACCTCGCGTTCCAGACGCTGCACCCGCGCAAGTACAACGAGATCAAGGGGCTGGTCGCCCAGCAGCGCGCCGAGCGCGAGCGGTACGTCAACCAGGCCGCCACGTACGTGAACAAGGAGCTCGAGGAGCTCGGCATCCACGCCGAGATCTCCGGCCGCGCCAAGCACTTCTACTCGATCTACGCCAAGATGACCAAGAAGGGGCGCGAGTTCAACGAGATCTACGACCTCACCGCGATGCGCGTGATCGTCGGGTCGGTCAAGGACTGCTACGGCGCCGTCGGCGTGATCCACTCGCTGTGGAAGCCGCTGCCGGGGCGCTTCAAGGACTTCGTGGCGATGCCCAAGTTCAACATGTACCAGTCGCTGCATACGACCGTGATCGGGCCCGAGGGCCGACCGCTCGAGATCCAGATCCGCACCCGGGAGATGCACGACCTCGCGGAGTTCGGGATCGCCGCGCACTGGATGTACAAGGAGACGAGTCCTCGTGACGGCAACGCCGCCGCGGGGCCGCCGGCCTCGGACACCAAGCTCAAGTGGCTGCGCTCGCTGCTCGACTGGCAGCAGGAGGAGGCGGATCCGCGCGAGTTCATGGAGACGCTCAAGGTCGACCTGTTCGAGGACGAGGTGTTCGTGTTCACGCCGAAGGGCGAGGTCAAGTCGCTCGCCTCAGGCGCGACCCCGCTCGACTTCGCCTACGAGATCCACACCGACGTCGGGCACCGCTGCGTTGGCGCGAAGGTCAACGGCAAGATCGTCCCGCTCTCCTACCAGCTGCGCTCAGGCGACATCGTCGAGGTGCTGACATCCAAGCGCGAGCGCGGTCCCTCCCGCGACTGGCTGGCGCTGGTCAAGACGACGCGGGCGCGCAACAAGATCAAGGCCTGGTTCAAGGCGGAGTCGCGCAAGGACTCCGAGCACACCGGCCGCGAGCAGTTGCAGGACGCGCTCCGAAAGCAGGGGCTGCCGGCCCAGAAGATCGTCGGCTCGCCGCTGCTTGCCGACGTGATCCGCGAGATGGGCTTCCGCAAGGCGGATGACTTCTACATCGCGCTCGGCGGGGCGAAGATCTCGGCCAAGGTCGTCGTCAACAAGATCATGCAGCGCCTCAAGCAGGGCGAGGCCGCCGAGTCAGAGCCGACCGCGGCCGACGACCTGCTGAAGACGCGCCGGCGCCGCTCGCGCGCCACCACCACCTCGTCGCGTTTCGGCATCTCGGTCGAGGGCATCGACGAGGTCATGCTGCGCCTGGCGAAGTGCTGCCGGCCGGTCCCGGGCGACCCGATCGTCGGCTACATCTCGCTTGGGCGCGGGATCACGATCCACCGCGAGGACTGCCCGAACGTCGCCGTCCTCAAGAAGGATCCCGAGCGATTCACAGCCGTGTCCTGGGACGGGGATCCCGAGACGTCGTTCCGGGTCGAGATCGAGGTGGACGGCTGGGACCGCCATCGGCTGCTCGAGGATATGTCGAGGACGTTCGCCGAGGCCGGCATCAACATCCTCGAGGCCCGCTGCACCGTCAACCACCCGATGGTCAAGAACCGCTTCGTGGTCGAGGTCGGAGACACGCGGTCGTTGGACCAGGCGATCAACCGGCTTCGCAACATCGACGCGGTGTTCGACGCCTACCGGGTGACGCCCGCCGCGGCGTAGGCCCAGGGGAGGCCGCGCCGTGGGCGTGATCCATCGCCGCTCGGGCTCGGTTGGTGCCGGCGGGGAGGACGGTGGCGCTGGCTGGGCGAGCGGTGGCGGCGGCTGGGTGCACGGTGACGGCGGCTCGGCGAGCGGTGGCGGCGGCTGGGAGGGCGTCGAGCCGCAGGCCTACGACGATCCCTCGCTCGCGGGCGTGCGCAAGCACGAGCTGATCGGCGAGGCCGAGGGCGCGAGCCAGTACCGGCTGCGGTACTTCGAGGTTCCGCCCCGCGGCCGGACCGCGCGCGAGCGCCACCCTCACGACCACGGCGTGATGATCGTCGCGGGCCGGGCGCGGGTCACGCTCGGCGACGAGGCCCACGAGGTAGGCGCGGGCGACGTGGTCTACGTCGCCGGCGACGAGCTCCACTGCTTCGAGGCGCTAGGTGAAACGCCGCTCGGGTTCGTCTGTGTGATCGGTCCCCGCCCAACCCCACGCTCAGCGCCCTAGTTCGGGAGGGGGTTGCCGGGGCGGCGGGGTGATCCGCACGGTTCGTGGCCTGGCTCCCCGGATCTTCGAGATCACCACCGCCTCACCGGTCCTCAGCGTCTTGATCTCGTTGGGGTGGACGATGTACCGCTCACCGAGTCGGCGGGTACCCCGACCGGTACCGTATCCGCCGAGCAGGCGGCCGCCGATCTGGCGGGTCTCCTCCCACACGTCCTCGGTGCCCGCGATCTGGGCGATCGTCAGGGCCGAGCTCGGCACCTCCTGGCGGTGGATGATCTTGACTGCGGTTACCCCGAGCACCAGGTCCTCGAGGCCTCTCGCGGCCCGCTCGAGGTCGGCGAGCTCCTGGGTGGCGACGAACACCGGCATCCCCGACTCGCGTCCGCGCGCCAGCAGCGCGGCCACGTGATCGCTCCCGATCCCCGAGAACTCGTCGATTCCGATCACCGCCTGCTCGATCGAGCGGCCCCGGGACGGTTCGAGCAGGCGATCGCCGGATGCCGTCACGAGGTCCTGGACCGCGAGCGTCCCGATCTGCGCCGCGAGCTTCCCGTACCTGCTCGAGTTGAGGCTGAACACCACCACGTCGGAGCCCGACAGCGCTGCGCGGAGATCGATCGCGTGCGCTCCGGAGTCGGCCGGCGGGGACAGATAGGGACCGGTGTGCGATTCGGTCAGGACCGCGAGCCGCGTCTGGAGCCCCCGGACCGCGCTCAGCTGGTCGTGGGTGAGCCCGGCGAGGTAGTCCTGCACGCGTTCGCGCCGAGGCCGGTCGAGGGTCCTGAGCGCGGCCGCCAGCCGGCGCGGATCCATCAGGTCGACGACCTCGTCCAGCGTCGGCGGCCGGCCGCGATCGGCTTGCGCCAGAACCTGCAGGACGGTCTGGATGTAGCGCTCGGCGGCGCGCTGGTAGTGGGGCTCGGTGAAGCGCTCGGTCCCGATCAGCTTGTCCTTGAGCTCGGTGGCGTTGCCGTGAGCGAGTGGATTCCAGTGCGCCCCGCCGTCGAGAGTCCAGACCTTGATCGGGCGCCCGGCGGCGGCCGCCGCCTCGGCGAGCACGCGCGCGAACGCCGGCGATCCTTTCATGTCGATCGCGACCACCGGCCGGCCGCGGCGGACCTGGTCGGACAGGATCGTGAGCAGCGTCGTGGTCTTGCCGGCGCCGCTGGCGCCGAGGATCAGGCCGTGCGCCGACAGCTCGTCGTCGCCGAGCCGGACGAGCCGGCCCCGATTGTCGACGCCGAGGACGATCTCGCCCTCCCGGTGGCGGCCGAGCCGAAGGCGCGCGACGGAGCGGGCCCCCCGGATGGCCGAGACGGCGAGCATCGCGCTGAGCGCAGGCAACGCCACGCCGGTGGGCAGCACGACGAGTGCGAGGAACGCCGCGAGCAGCAGATAGCGGCGCAGGACCGGCATGCGCTTCGGCGGGCTCAGCGGACCGCCTCCTGGGCACGGGTGCCGCGGCGGCTTGTCGGCGAGCGCTCGGCGGTGACGGCGGCCGCGGCGGCGCCAGTCGATACGGTCGACCGCACGCGCTGAACGTGGACGATGGGCGCGATGCCGAGCCGGCGAGCCGCGGCCTGCACCGATCGCGCGACCGACGGGCTCTCGACCAGATAGCCGACGCCGGCGAAGCGCGGATCGGCGCCGTAGCCGGCGAGGATCGTCTCGAGCCGGGTGCGGCTCTTCGGGGTCAGCTCCAGCTCGAGCGCCACCCGCCGGCCATCGGCCGTGCGCACCACCAGGTCCGGGTAGTGCAGCCGCTCGCGCCCGTGCGGACCGAACCCGCCAAGCCTGACCGCCAGCGGCTCGGCGCCCGGCGCGCGGGAGCCGTCGCGCGAGCGGAGCCGGCGCTCGCCAACGATCTCCTGAAGGGGACCGAACGTTCCGCAACGGGCTGCCAGCCACAGCCATGCGAGGCCGACGTCGTGCTTGTAGGTGCGCAGGTCGACCCGGGGCGTAGCGAGCGAGCTGGCGATGACCGCAAGGCCGTTACGCGTGATCTGGTACCAGCGCGGCTCCCCCGGGAAGGCGGGCTGGCGCTTGAGCAGGCCGGCGTCCGCCAGCTTGTTCATGCGTGCGGTCGCCGCCGCGGCGGAGGTGCCGAGCAGCACCGCGACGTGGGGCGGGAGCGCCAGCCGATGCTCGGCCAGGAACGAGAGCACCTCTTCATCGCGCTCGGTGAGGCGATAACCACCCACTAGCCTTAAGAGCTCTGAACCGGGCTGGGTTCACCCCCCGGCGATTCGCCGTCGACTGCGCCTACAGCCCGGGGTGCGGAAGCGAGCTCGTGTTGACGACCTGGAAGTCCTTGCCGGTGAGCAGGTCGAGCAGGTGCAGGGCGTCGTTGTTCCATCCCCTATTGGGGGCACCCGAGATGAACCACGGCGAGCCGTTGTCCGCGAGGATCATGCCGTAGCGCTTCAGCGCCTCCGCGACCACCCGCGCCTGATAGGGCAGGCGCGAGATGTTGACGCTCGGCTTCAGCCGAACACGGAGACCCATCGGTGGCAGGTTCGGCCCATGGCACGTAGACGCCTCGTGGCGCGCCGGGTACACGTACCGGGCCGCCGTGCACGGTGCGGTGAAGCGGAGCGCGTGGTCGATCTGCCCGGCGGCGACCTCGTCGTAGCGGGCAAGGCCGGGGAGGATCGGCAGGCCGGCGGCGTCGGCCGAGGTCCAGCCGGCGGGCCGCAGGCTATTCGAGCGCAGGTTGAAGATCGCGCCCGAGCCGGCGTTCCACCGCTTCCCTTCATCGTGCGGGTAGGCGGCGAACAGCTCGTAGTCCGTGCACGTGCTGCGGTCGACGACGATCACGTGCCGGTCGCCGGTCGAGCCGTATCCGCCTTCGATCGGGACCCCGCGCGGCATCGGATACGGGGCCTTGTCAGACTCCGACGCGTATTGGAACGAGACCGGCACCGTCCGCGTCGATGACGAGACGACCGTGTACGGGATCCCGATCGGCTCGCCGTTGTACAGGCCGGACCCGAAATCGGGGTGGACCGGATCGTTCAGGCCGATGCTGGCGATCACCTTGGCCGAGTTCTTGGCGACCGGCAGACCGTCGACGCGCTGGTTCCAGGGGTTGTTCGCCGGAAAGACCGGGCAGCCGGGTGCGGCCGGGAGCGGGTGGGCGGACCCGAGAGCGGGCACCATGACCGCCGCGATCAGCGACAGACACGCGAAGGCGAGGGCGAGCCGGCGCACGATTCAGGACACGACGGCGATCCCGTTCGGCGTCACGCCGAACACGGCGTCGTCGACCTCGCCGAGGTAGTCGCCGTCGACCTGGAGCGGCAACGGACGCTCGTCCCGCGAGCGCACGCGCAGCCCCTGCACGCCGGAGAACGAGTGCACATGATGGTGGCCGCTGACCTTCAGGTGACGCGACAAGGCGCGTCCGATGATCGTCGGCACGTCGGTCGGGCGGGCGCGGTCGAGTACCACGCCGGCGAGGTCACCGCTCGTCAGCGTCGCGCCCTCGGCCATCTCCACCGGCCGGTCGCCGAAATAGGTGTAGGGCGTCGAGTTCTGGACGACCACGGTCACGCCGGCGATCGTCTCGTCACCGACTTGCGCCTCCAGGCGTGGCGGATGGACCAGATAGCGCCGCGTGAACGTCCCGAGGCTCGTCCACGTGTAGTACCACTCGCCGTAGCGAGCCTTCAACTGCGGGTGGGCGTCGACGCGCTCGACGACGCTGGCGTCGAGCCCGACGCCGGCCGAGAACAGGAAAATCCGCCCGTTCACCGAGCCGACGTCCACGCGCTTGGGGTGCCAGTCGTCGGCCATCAGCAGCAGGTGCTCGGTCGCGTCGACGACGTCGGTCGGGATCCCGAGCATCCGGCAGTAGACGTTCGCACGACCTCCGGGCAAGCAGCACAGGGGCGTATCCGAGCCGGCGAGGCCGTTCGCGGCCTCGTTCACCGTGCCGTCCCCACCGAAGGCGACGACCACGTCGTAGCCCTCGCCCGCCGCCTCGCGGGACAGCTCGGTGGCGTGGTTGCGCGCGGCGGTGTCGATCGCCTCGACCTCGTAGCGGCCGCGCAGCGCGTACACGACGAGGTTCTTCAGCCGGTCCGAGACCGTCGTCGCGTACGGGTTGACGATGATCAGCATCCGGCGGCTGGGCGCGTTCGTCCCGAGCGCAACCGCCGCCTCCAGGCGCTCGAGCGGATCAGCTGACGTCGCGGCCATGCCGACGCTTCAACACCAGGCGGTGAGGATCGTTACGCGCTGCCGACCGGGTGCGATGCAATGCTGGCTTAAGAGAGTTCGAACTCTGGCGATTGTCTGCCTATAATTCGCTGCACATAGCTGTACGCATCAAGAGGGGTGGAGGGACTGGCCCGACGAAGCCCCGGCAACCTCCCGCAAGGGAAAGGTGCCAATTCCATCAGGCTCCAACAACAAGCCTGGGAGATGTGGAAAGGGCGGTTTCTCGACCTCCGACCACAGACCCCGGCGGAGGTTTTTCACATATGCCGCCAGAGTCTCTTCGTTGCAAAGAATGCAAGACGACTTATCCGCTCGAAGCGCGATACGTGTGCGAGCGGTGCTTCGGACCGCTCGAGGTCGCGTATGCGCCCCGGCTGGACGGCGATCCCGCCGCGCTTCGGCGCCGCATCCAAGCGGGACCGCACTCGCTGTGGCGCTACAGCGACTTCCTCCCAGTGCAGGCGCCGTCGCGCAATACGTTGCCGGCGGGCTGGACGCCGCTGCTGCGGGCCGACCGCCTGGCGGAGCGGCTCGGCCTGCGTGAGGTGTGGGTCAAGAACGACGCGGCCAATCCGACGCACTCGTTCAAGGATCGCGTGGTGTCGGTGGCGCTCGCCCGCGCTCGCGAGCTCGGCTTCCAGACCGTCGCCTGCGCGTCGACCGGCAATCTCGCGAACGCGGTGGCGGCGCACGCCTCCGCCGCCGGCCTCGAGTCCTACGTGTTCGTCCCATTCGATCTCGAGGAGCAGAAGGTGCTCGCGACCGGTGTGTACGGCACCAACCTCGTTTCGGTCCGCGGGAACTACGACGACGTCAACCGTCTGTGCACCGAGCTCGCCGGCGAGCACGAATGGGCGTTCGTCAACATCAACATGCGGCCGTACTACTCCGAGGGCTCGAAGACGCTCGCGTTCGAGACCGCCGAGCAGCTCGGCTTCGAGCTGCCCGACCGGGTGGTGTGCCCGATCGCCTCGGGATCGCTGTTCACCAAGATCGCGCGTGGGTTCGAGGAGTGGCTCGAGGTCGGCCTGATCGAGGGCGAGCTCCCGACGTTCCACGGCGCGCAGGCCACCGGGTGCTCGCCGGTCGCGACGGCGTACGAGGCCGGGCTCGACTTCTGCCGGCCGGTGAAACCGGACACGATCGCGAAGTCGCTGGCGATCGGCAATCCGGCGGACGGTCCGTACGCGCTCGACCTGGCCAGGCGGACCGGAGGCTCGATCGAGGCCGTGACCGACGACGAGATCCGCGAGGGGATCAAGCTGCTCGCGCGCACCACCGGGATCTTCACCGAGACCGCCGGCGGCGTCACGGTCGCGGTGCTGGCCAAGCTGGCGGCGCGGGGCGAGATCGATCCGGGCGATCGAGTGGTCGCGTACATCACCGGCGAGGGACTCAAAACCCTCGATGTCGCGCGCGGAACGTTCGAGGCCTGGGAGATCGAGCCGACGCTCGACTCGTTCGAGCGCGCCGCAGAGCGCCTCGTCGCGGTGGCGTGATAAGACTGCGGAGCACATGGCAGTCACGGTCAAGATCCCAACCCAGCTGCGGTCCGCGACCGACGGCGAGCCGACGGCGAACGTCTCGGGCTCGACCGTCGGCGAAGTGCTCGACGCGCTATATGACCGGTTCGGCGAGCTGCGCCACCGGATCGCTGAAGACGGCGGCCTGCGCCGGTTCGTCAACGTCTACGTCGGCGGCGAGGACATCCGCTTCCTCGACGGGCTCGAGACGCCCGTGGCCGACGGCGACGAGGTGACGATCCTGCCAGCGGTCGCCGGCGGCTGAGCGCTGGCGCCAAGCCCGCTCCCGGCAGCCGACGCGCATTCAGCGACGGCGGAGTCTCATATCGTTGCGCGGTGCCTCCGCGCAGGCTGCTCCTGCTGGTGCTCGGGTTCGTGCTCTTGAGCGCGGCGTGGTTGTTCTCGACGCCGCCCGACGCGGCGCCCGACGAGACCGTGCAGTACCTCCGCGCGCTCGGGATCAGCAAGGGACAGCTGCTCGGTCCGCGGGAGCCGCTTCGGCCGTCGGCCGTCGCCAATCTGGCGGACGGAGGATCGAGGGCGGCTGAGCAGACGTGGATCGACCACGATCGCCGCGGCGTGGTCGTCCCGGCGGCGCTGTCGCCCCCGGGTGAGCCGTGCGTCGGCAGACGCGACGCAAATGGGGCCTGCATCGAGGTCAGCTATACCGGGGACTACTATCCGACGGCCTACGTGCTCCCGGCGGTGGGCATCTCCGCAGCACATAGTTGGCAGACGGCGCTGTTCCTGTCGCGGGTGGGCTCGCTCGCGCAGGTCCTGCTGTTCCTCGTGCTCGCGCTGATCCTGACGGGCCCGCGACCGGGCTGGCGACTCGTCGGGCTGCTCGCCGCGACGACCCCGATGGTCCTCTTCATCGGCTCGATGATGAACCCCGACGGGCTTGTAATCGCCGCAAATCTGGCGTTTGTGGCCGGTTTGCTGAGGCTCAGGCGGGACCCGGCCGGCTTTCCCGGATGGGCTTGGGTCAGCCTGGTCGCCAGTGGCGCGGTGACCGTGCTCGCGTGGCAGCTCGGGCCGTTGTTCGTCGCCGTCGACCTCGCGGTCTGGGCCGCCTTGATGGGAGGCGGCGGGCTGCGCACGCTCTACTCGATCCGCCGCCGTCAGGTCTTCTGCGGCGCGGCGGCGATGATCGGGGCAGCTGCGTTATTCGTCGCCTACGGCCGGGCTGCGGGCGTTCTGCACTCGAGCGTGACGTTCGCGTCGCCGCTCAGCGCCGTGCACGGGGGTCTGCGCCAGCTCGGGCCGGCGCTGATCGGCGCGGTGGGAGAGTTCGGCCGGCAGGACGTGGCACTGCCGGGGGCGATGGTCAGGGGGTGGTGGGTGGCGGTGATCGCCCTGTTCGCGGTCGCCATCTGGCTCGGCACGCGCCGAGAGCGAGGCGTGCTCGCGGTTGCGGCGCTGCTTGGGCTCGCCTTTCCGGTTGTGTTCTTCGCGTTCTCCTACCGGCTGAGCGGCTTCGGCGTCGAGGGCCGCTACGTCCTACCGATCCTCGCCGTCACCCCGATGCTCGCCGGCGACGTGATCGAGGGTGCTCGGAGTCGCCTGGACGGGATCGGCTTCGCGGGCTTCTGGCGGGTGTGTGTCGTCGGCTTCGCGCTGTTCCAGATCGGCGCCTGGTGGGTCAACGCGCACGACTACGCGCGGCGGGGTCTGCTCGCCGAACCCGCGCTGTGGAGCCCGCCACTGGGGTGGCGGTTCTGGCTCGTCGTCGCAGTCATCGGCGCGGCCGCGATCGCGGCCGCCGGCGTGGGGGCGCCGAGCCCGACCGGGCAGCTGACGCCCGTTCCGCCGAGCCCGCAGTAGCCCCGGGGGTTCTTCTCGAGGTACTGCTGGTGGTAGTCCTCGCCGTAATAGAACGGTCGGGCCTTGGCGATCTCGGTCGTGATCTCGCGGTAGCCGGCCTGGCTGAGGCGCCCCTGGAACGCCTCGCGGGTCGACTCGGCGATCGCGCGCTGCGCCTCGGTCGTCCAGTAGATCGCCGAGCGGTACTGGGTGCCGACGTCATTGCCCTGGCGCATGCCCTGGGTGGGATTGTGGTTCTCCCAGAACGGCCTCAGGATCTCCTCGTAGCTCGTCTGGGTCGGGTCGAACACGACCAGCACGACCTCGGCGTGACCGGTCCGCGCCGAGCAGACTTCCTTATAGGTCGGGTTGGGCGTGATTCCGCCCGCGTAGCCGACCGCCGTCGTGTAGACACCGGGCGCCTGCCAGAAGACGCGCTCCGCGCCCCAGAAGCACCCCATCCCGACGATCGCCTGCTCAAAGCCGTCCGGGAACGGAGGCTTCAGCGGCGCCCCCAGGACCGCGTGGCGGCCGGGGACGGGCATCTCGGTGTCGCGTCCGCGTAGCGCCCGGCCGGGCTCCACCATTGTGCGTTTACTTCGTAATCCGAACATGCTCACCAGGCTACTTCGAGCTCGCCGCCGAACTGATGAACGCCAGCGGAACGCTGCGGTAACGTTGGCGGTCATGGCGGGTCAACACGACGGCCGCCGGGGACCTGGGCGACGGAGGGCACTGCTGGCGAGCATCGTGCTGGTGCCGGCGATCCCGATCGCGGTCGGGATCGTGATAGGGCTCGGGCAGTCCGCCTCCGGCGCGGCCGCCACCACCACCGAGGGGTTCACGCCGGTCGGGCAGACCACCGGCCCGGCGCCCCCGCCCAAGCGCGCTGGCCCCAGCCTGCCGGCGATCCCCGGCGGCTCGGGAGCGCTCGTCGCGCTCGTCCTGCACGCGACGGCGCTGCGCGCGTCGCCGGGTGGCCACTCGATCGCCCATCTCGCCACGCGTACCGAGTTCGGCTCGCCCGAGATGCTGTGGGTCGTCAAGCGCGTCCCCGGGTGGCTCGGGGTGATCACGCCCCAGGCCGGCAACGGGCGCGTGGCGTGGATCGAGCAGCGCGTGACGTCGCTCAGCCGCGTCTCGTGGGAGCTCAACGTATCGCTGTCGGGTCGCCGGCTGACCGTCATCAACCACGGCAAGGTCGTCGAGCGCTACACGGTGGCGATCGGGACGCCCGATGCGCCTACGCCGACTGGCCGCTTTGCGGTCACCGACCGCCTCGTCACCGACGATCCGAGCGGTCCGTACGGCTGCTGCATCCTCGCGCTTTCGGCTAGCGCGCCGCACGCGATCCAGGGATGGACGGGAGGAACGCGGATCGCGATTCACTCGACCCCTGAGACCGGGAGCATCGGAGCAGCCGCGAGCCACGGCTGCATCCGGCTGACGCTCCCCGACGGGCGGTGGCTGCTCGGCCACATCCCCCTCGGGACGCCGACGCTGATCAGTACCTGAGCGCCGCCAGGCCCTCCGCCGTCGACCTGTTTCGCGGCCGCAACCCGTTGGGTAGCGGATAAGAACAACCGACGAACAAAACGAGAGGAGCCAAGCATGGCTGATGAACTCAAGGGCAAGCGTGTCGCGTTCCTGTTCACCGAGGGCGCCGAGCAGATCGAAGTGACCGCGCCACTCGAGGCGGTGCGCACGGCCGGCGCCGAGACCGAGATCGTCTCGCTCGAGAAGGGCGAGGTCGAGATGTGGAAGCACTTCGACAAGGGCGACAAGATCACCGCGGACAAGGCGGTCGCGGACGCCGACCCGTCCGACTACGACGGGCTGGTGCTGCCAGGTGGCGTCGCCAACCCCGACCAGCTGCGCGCCGACGAGGACGCGGTTAAGTTCGTCCGGGCGTTCTTCGAGCAGGACAAGCCGGTCGGCGTGATCTGCCACGGGCCGTGGATGCTCATCGAAACGGGCGTCGCCAAGGGTCGCAAGGTCACCTCGTGGCCGAGCCTCCAGACCGACTTGCGCAACGCCGGCGCGGAGTGGGTCGATGAGGAAGTGGTCGTCGACAACGGCCTCGTCACGAGCCGGAAGCCCGACGACCTGCCGGCGTTCTGCGCGAAGGTGATCGAAGAGATCGCCGAGGGTAAGCACAAGCAGCAAGTCGCCGCATAGCCAGACTCCGGTACGTGTCCGCACCGTGTGCCGCGCGCCGCCGGCCTGATCTGGTCGGCCCCGGCTGTGAAGCGCGCCGGCGATGCTGTCCGGCGCTACGTCTGGCGCTCATTGAAGCCCCAGTCGGGACCGTCGAGCGACCACTGGGAGCTGTGGTCGGATCGCAACCGGCGGCGTGGCTCGCTCTGTACTTAAGTATTTACTTGTGATATGCTTGTACTCGTAAGCAATCAAAGGAGTAAGCAAATGGAGTCGAATATCACTCCCAACACCGAGTACAAGCAGGTCACGGTCGACGTGCCGGAGGACCGGGTGGCCGAGTTCCACGCGTTCTTCGCACGCTTCCTGGCTGGCCCAGGTGGCCGGCGGGGCGGACGTCGTCGACACGGTCACGGCCATCATGGCCACCACGAGCGCGGCTGCGGTCGCCGGGGCGAGCGCACAGAGCAGCGCGAGCCGGGCGCCGTGGAGCGCGAGGCGGGTACCGAGGCCACCCAGATCTAATGGCCGACAAGCAGGTCACGGTGGCCGTTCCCGAGGAGCGGGTGCCGGAGTTCTACGCGTGGTTCGCGTCATTCCTGACGTCCGAGCCCGGAACTCCGCCCCCGTTCGGCGGGCGCGGTCGCCATGGCCGGCGAGGCCCTCGCCGGCACGACGCCGCCGCGGCCTGGACCTCCGACGACGCTGATGAGGCGGCGTGGCTGTATCGCAAGCTGGCACCGCCGGCGCGCGAACTGTTCGACCTACTCGCCGACAGCCCGGGAGCCCGGGTCGCCGGCGAGCAGGTGGCCAGGCAGCTGGCGCTCGACAAGGGCGCCCACGGCGTCGCCGGCATCCTCGCGTGGCCGGGCCGATACTCGCGTCACCTGGGCCGCGTGCTGCCGATCGCGACCGAGGGTCGCGCCGACGGCGGCACCGACTATTACATGGATCCCGAGGTCGCCGAGCTGTTCACGGCCGCGCGCGATCGCCTGCGGCGGTAGCGCTCTCGAAGAACTCGGCCAGTTCCCCCGCGACCTCCTCGGGGCGGTCCTCGACGAGAAAGTGCGACGCCTCGACACCGCGGCCGCGCACGTCGCGCGCCCACCCGTGCCACACCGCCAGCACGTCGCCGTAGAGTGGCTCAAGCGCGCCTTGCGTGCCCCATAGGGCCAGCACGGGGCAGTCAATCGGCCGTCCGCGGTCGGCCTCGTCGAACTGACGGTCGATGCCGGCGCCCGCGCGGTAGTCCTCGCAGATCGCCTGCACCGCGGTCTCATCTTCGAGCTGGGCGCGGTAGGCCGCGATCACCGGCTCGGGATAGCGGCCGGGCTCGCGGTTCAGTCCGATCGCGCGCAGGTGGTAGGTGAAGTAAGCCTCAGGGTCGCCGGCGATCAGCCGCTCGGGGAGCGGAGCCGGCTGGGCGAGGAAGCCCCAGTGCCAGTAAACGAGCGCGAGCCGATCGTCAGCCCGCGCCCACACCTCTGCGGTCGGCACGATGTCGAGCACCGCGAGCGCGCTGACGCGATCGGGATGGTCGAGCGCCATGCGGTAGGCGACGCGGCCGCCACGGTCGTGGCCGGCCACCGCGAACCGCTCGTGGCCGAGCGACGCCATCGCCTGAAGCTGGTCGAGCGCGAGAGCGCGCTTGGAGTGCGGCGCGTGGTCGGCGGCCGGGACGGGTCGCAGCGACTCGCCGTAGCCCGAGAGATCGCTCGCGACGACCGTGAAACGCTCGGCCAGCAGCGCCGCCGCCGCATGCCACATCAGGTGGGTCTCGGGATAGCCGTGAAGGAGCAGGAGCGGCGGGCCGCTCCCGCCCACTCGCGCGTGGATTGGGCCGCGATCGGTGTCGAGCTTGTGGGTGGCGAATCCTTCGAACATTCAGGCGTCTCCGATCTCACGGTCGTGCAGCGGCGGCGTCCCGGCGAGTGTGAGTGCCATCGCCTCCGGCGAAGTCAGCCGGGCTGGGGAGGGGTCGGCGGCGGCCTTGGCAGCGATCCGGCCCAGGTCAAGCTTGGTAGCCGCACCGGCGACGATCGTGTTGCCGGCGCGGTCCCCAATCGCCCACACGCGTGGATAGGCCGTGGCCATGTCCGCCCCGATCACGCGGACGTCGCGGGCGGAGCGGTTGTCCACCACGTTGACGAGCGCCAGCGGCGCCACCCGGGCGACGTCGGCCAGCGCGTCGACCGTGATCAGCCGTCGTGGCACGGTGGCGCCCACAAACGCGTCGATCACGACCGCGTCCCAGGCGGCGCTGGGCTGGCCGGCGAGAAACGTGCGTCCGTCAACGACGCGCACGTGCAGCCCCCGGGCGCGGCGCAGCCCCAGATGCTCGCGGGCGAGCGCGAGCACGCCGGCATCGACCTCGCACACCTCCTGCCGTCCTGCTGGATCCTCGGCCGCCAGCGCTCGCGCCAGCGCGCACGCTCCGCCACCTACGTGCACCACCCGGCGCGCGCGGGCGGCGCGCAGCACGATCCGGATCCAGCGCATGTAGTCGAACTCCAGGTGCGCCGGATCGGCCAGATCGACGTACGAGGCGTCCATGTCGCCCTGGCGCAGAAGCCTTCCGGTCGGGCGCAGGGGGTCGCGCTCGGCGACGAGATCGCCGGACCGGGCGAGGGTCGTTGAACGGGCACGGGCACGGGACACCCGACACAGGCTGCCATGCAAGACCCTCGGGCAGGGTAGACGCGGGTCGATCCGGGGCAGGCTTGCTTCTGGATGTCCGATTCAAAGATCACCCCGGGGGTTGTCTATAAGGCGGTGCTGCTCGCGTTTGGGCTGGTGATCGGCGCGATGGTCTTCCAGGCGCTCGTCAGCCTAGTCCTCGGCGTGCTGATCGTCGTGATCATCGCCACGCCGCTGTCGGCGTTCGCCGACTTTCTCCAGCGGCGGCACGTACCGCGCGCGCTCGGGGCGGTCATAGGGCTGATGCTCGGGCTAGCTGCGCTCGGCGGCCTGATCGCGCTCATCGTGCCCGTGTTCAAAAGCGAGGTCAACCATTTCGCGGCGGCGCTGCCGTCAATCGGCGATTCGCTCAGCCGCCGGCTCGGACGCTTGACCGGCTCGTCGCCCGGTCACATCACCGCCCAAGTGCAGCATTTCGTTACCACCTACACCCACGACCCGTCGAAGCTGCTCGGTCCCGTGGCCTCGTTCGGGGCGAGCGTCGCCGCCGCGGTCGCGGCGATCATCGTCGTGCTGCTGACGTCCCTGTACACCGCGATCCATCCCGAGCCGCTCGTCAACGGATTCGCTCGTTTGTTTCCGATCCCACGCAGGCCTCAGGTCAACCACATCCTCGGACGGCTGCGCACGGCTTACATCGCCTGGCTGCGCGGGCTGTTCGTGGGCATGGTGGTGCTCGGCGGCCTGACGTACATCGGCCTCGAACTGGTCGGCTTGCCGTTCGCCGCGTTCTTCGCCGTGTTCACCGCGTTCGCGATGATCGTCCCGTACTTCGGCGCGTTGGCCAGCTCTATACCGCCGATCGCGTATGCCCTCACGGTCTCGACCAAGGAGGCGGTGCTGGTGGCGATCATCTACGTCGTCGCCCACCAGGTCGAGAGCAACGTGATCCAGCCGCTCGTGGTGGCGCGGACGGTCAAGCTCCATCCGGCGCTGGTGGCAATCGGCGTAGTCGCGGTCGACCAGCTGTTCGGCTTCATCGGGCTGCTGATCGCTGTGCCGCTGATCGCCACCGTCAGCGTCCTGATCGACGAGCTTTGGGTCAGGCCGCTCGAGCGCGGCGGCGGCCGGGCGCCGCTCGAGCAGGTCCGGCGCTCGCCGGCCGAGGGGCTCGCGGTCAGGGTACGCCGCTGAGAGCCGCCGTCAAGGCCGCCGCCGCGGTTCGTCCGGCCCGGTCAGGTGTGCGACGCGTCCGCCTCGGGTAGCCCCGCCACCATGACGGATACAGACGCCAAAGAACTTGCAGATCGCCTCGACGAAGAGGCCGACGACCTCGAGCACCGCAGCGAGAAGCTCGAGCAGCGCACCAAAGAGGTCGCTCAGGAATGGCAGAACAAGCGCTCCGACCCAAACGTGCCGGGCGCGCCGCCTGATGACGACGAGGACTCCGACGAAGGCGACGACGACGGGTGGGATGACCCGGACGAGCACGAGGACGAGGACGAGGACGACGACGACGAGTAGGCGGTAGCAGCCGGCGCTCGCCGGGTCTTCGACTCGCCGGGCGCGCGCCGGCTTCGACTCGCCGCCGCCCGGGAGCTTCGACTCCCGGAGCCCGGGTGCTACGGCTGGCCGGGCGCGCCGCTCCGGTCCCGCTGTTGGTCGATCAGCACCACGCGCAGCAGCTCGGAGCCGTCGATCGCCTCGATCCCGAGCTCGTCGGCGAGTTCGGCCACCGACACCTGATCGACCCCGGCGGGATCGATGATCCGCAGCAGCTCGCTCGTGCCGGGCTTGAGCGGCCCAATCGTCAACTCGAGGCGCTGATCGCGGGCGGTCAGCGAGAAGCTGACCCGGCAGCTGCTCGAGGCGGTGCGCACGTGCTTGGCGAGCGCCCGCGTGACGATGAAGACGTCGGAGAAGCGCTCGAGCGAGAATCGCGACCTCGCGGCGAGCGCGCTGGTCAGGGGTTCGAGCACGCAGGGGAGCAGATCGCGCGCGAGCAGGGTCACGACGACGTCGCCGGTCAGCCCGCGCCGCCACGGCGTCCGAGCCTCGAGGTCCTCGCCGTCCTCGAGCCGCATGAGCGTCTCCGTGCGGCGCGGATCGTGACGCACATCGAAGCCCATCCTGACCTCGGTGCCGCTTCCGGAGGCGGTCAGGAACTCCGCTCGGTCAGCGAGCGCGTTGATCAGCGGCAACCCGACCCGCAGACGGTCCCCGTCGGGAACGAGCTTCTGAAACCCGCCGCCCCAATCTCGGACCGTCGCCTCGACCTCCTCAAGCTGGACGTCGACGCGGACGGCGATCGCCCCGGTCTCGCCACGGTAGGCGTGGTCGACGGCGTTGTTGCAGGCCTCGCTGACGACGGTCTTCAGGTCGTTCAGCAGCTCCGGACGGAGCGCGAACGGCGTCGCGATCCCGCCCAGCACCGCCCGCACCAGCCCGGCAGTATCGGGCCGGCTGTTCAGGCGCAGGTTCAAGACGCTCGGTCTTCCGCTCACCACGACCAGATGGCTTCCCCAGAGCGGCGCCGCGAAAACAACGCAACGAAATGCGGAGCTACGTGACCTGCGTCCGTCGTGCGATGCCGCCGCTGGGCGGCCCGAGGCGAGTCGACGCCGGGATTCCGACCGCGACGCAGAGGATGCACGCGAGCAGCAGCGCGTCGTGCACCGTCGACGCGTCGGTGCCACCCGAGAGGACGACGCCGCCCAGGCCCGCGCCCAGGCCGGCGCCGACGAGCCGGCCTACCGACAGGACCGCCGAGGTGCGCCCGTGCGAGGCCAGCGGTGTTGCGTTGAGGGCGGCGCGCGAGGTCGGGACGAACAGCATCCCGAGCCCGAAGCCGACCGGGATCAGCGGTAGGATCGTAACCACGCTGGCGAGCGGCATGCCAGGGATCGCCAGCACCGCGAGCCCGCTGCCGGCGAGCACGAAGCCGAGGATCGCCGGAAGCCGTTCCCCGTATTCGTCGACGAGGCGGCCGGCGATCGGAGCCGCCGCGCCCACGAGCAGCGCGACGATCACGAGCGCGCCCGAGGCGCCGAGGGCCGAGTAGCCGGCGTCGCGCTGGAGGTACTGCGAGGCCAGGTAGAAGCTGCCGATCATCACCGCGAACGTGAGCCCGGCGATGAGCGTGGCAGCAAGCACGACGCGGTTGAGCGTGTACCCCTCGATCTTGCCCTCCTCGCCGTCGACGACCGCCGGCACGCACCGGGCGATGCCCGCCGCCGCGATCAGCGCCAGCGGAACGAGCGCCCACCAGTTGGCCCGCCACCCGAGCGTCACCGTGAGCAGCCCGCCGAGCAGCGGTCCGAGCAGGTTCGAGACGCCGGCCGACGCGCCCCAGATCCCGAGTGCGCTTCCGCGGCGCTCGGGTGGAAACCCGCTGACCGCGCCGGCGAGCGCCGCCGGGCTGACCAAGCCGGCGCCCGCGCCCTGCACGACGCGGGTGGCGATCAGCGCGCCGATGCTCGACACGAGCGCCCCGGCGGCCGCGCCGACGGCGAACACCGCCAGGCCGCACAGCGCGAGGCGGCGCGCGCCAAAGCGGTCGACGAGCGCTCCGGCGGGCAACAGCACGAGCGCGTAAGCGCCGAAGTACGCGCTGAGGATCGCCGCCGTCGACGCGCTCGAAACCTTGAGCCCGTGCGCCACCGACGGCAACGCCACCGTGATCAGGGTCCCGTCGAGCTGAAGCAGCGCGGCCGCGCCAGTACAAGCGGCCAGCCGAACCCACGCCTCGCGCGAAACCTCGCCGCGCGGATCTGGGCCTTCGGCTCGGGAGCGGCGGCGGTTCACGGCGACGCCCACAATAGCGTCGCCCCGGCGGACGGCGACGTTGGCTAACCCGCTCGGAAGAGGGGACGCGGCCCCCGGCCGGCGTCAGGGACGCGGCCCCCGTCCGGCGTCCCTCGCGCCCAACCCGGCCGATACCTCGGCAACGGTGACAAGCGCACGGGACGCCGGGAGCGGGGGTGCGGCCCCTAAGACGTCTTGCGTTCTAGGTTTGCGACCTCTTCGGCCTTGCGATCGGCGCGCTCCTGGTCGCGGGCCAGCTCATCCTTGGCCTCGCCCTTGCGCTCCTCCTGCCGTCCCTCGCGCTTGAGGGAGGCGTCGTCGGCGAGATCGCCGGCCGCCTGCTTGATCCTGCCTGTGACCTTGTCGGTGATGCCCATGTCAGAACTCCTTTCGTTCTTGGTCCACGCTTTAGCGCTACCCGCCGGTAGGGCGCGAAAACAGCCGCGGCGGGGTTGGGGAGGCGGTTCGGGGTAGTCCCTTCGAGTGACCGACCCCGGCCCATACCCGCCGATCGGCGACTACGCCCTGATCGGCGACTGCCACACCGCCGCGCTCGTCTCCCGGGACGGATCGATCGATTGGTGCTGCCTGCCCCGCTTCGACTCGGGGAGCGCATTCGGCCGCCTGCTCGACTCCGAGCGCGGCGGTCACTGCTCGATCCGCCCGACCGCCGACGGGCCGTGGGAGCGCGCGCGGTCCTACGTCAAGGACACACTCGTGCTCGAGACCAGGCTGACCGGATCGGCGGGCGAGGCGAAGCTGCTCGATTGCTTCGTCATCCGCAACGGCGCCGGCGAGAGCGACGAGCGCCGGATCCTCCGGGTGATCGAGGGCGTTCGCGGCTCGCTCGAGTTCGAGATCCGCGTCGCGCCGCGGTTCGACTATGGCCAGGTCCTCCCCTGGATCCGCCGCCACGGTCACCGGCTGCACAGCACGATCGGGGGCAACGATGCGCTGCTGGTGTGGTGCGAGCAGGAGCTCGCCGAGGATCCCGCGCACGAGCTGATCGGGCGCTTCGAGGTCGGTCCGGGAGACCGGGTTCGGCTTGCGCTGACCTATTGCCCACCCGAACACATCGACGCCGGGCCGCCGGCGGAGCCCGAGCCTGACACGCTCGACGAGGCGCTCGAGCGCACGCTCAAGTGGTGGCAGGAGTGGGCGTCGTCGCTCAGTCTCGGCACGCGCGACGAGCCCGCGGCGCGCCGCTCGGGGATCGTGCTGAAGGCGCTCACCTACGCGCCCACCGGCGCGGTCATCGCCGCGCCGACGACCTCGCTTCCCGAAGCCGTCGGCGGATCACGCAACTGGGACTATCGCTACGCCTGGGTGCGGGACTCGAGCTTCAGCTCCCGAGCGCTCGCCGAGCTCGGCGCGATCGCCGAGGCCGACGCGTTCCGCGCGTTCATCATGCGCTCGGCGGCGGGCCACGCCGGTGACCTCCAGATCGTCTACGGCGTCGGCGGGGAGCGTCGGCTCCGGGGCGACGTCGTCGAGGGGCTCGAGGGGTACCGCAAGTCGGCGCCAGTGCGTCTCGGCAACGACGCGTCCGAGCAACTCCAGCTCGACGCCTACGGCGAGCTCGTGAACCTGACGTGGCGCTGGCACCGCCGCGGGCACTCGCCAAGCGACGACGACTGGAGGTTCCTGGTCTCGCTGATCGACCACGCGGCCGAGCGCTGGGACGAGCCGGACTGCGGGATCTGGGAATGGGCGGGAGAGCCCGAGCACTTCGTGCACTCCAAGGTGCTGTGCTGGTCGGCGCTCGATCGGGGGATCCGGCTGGCCGACGAGTGCATGCGGCGCGCGCCGACGCGACGATGGAAGACCACGCGCGACGAGGTCCGAGAAGCGATCGAAGCGCGCGGCTATGACTCGGAGCGCGGCATCTACGTCCAGTCGTTCGGCCGCAGCGAGCTCGACGCGGCGCTGCTGCTGCTGCCGACGGTCGAGTACGTCGGCTGGGACGACGAGCGCATGGTGCGGACGGTGGCGGCGGTGCGCGAGGAGCTCGGTGCCGGAGACGGCCTCGTCTACCGCTACCGCCGCGACGACGGGCTCGAGGGCGACGAGGGTGCGTTCCTGTGCTGCTCGTTCTGGCTGGCCGAGTGCTTGGCTCGCGCCGGCGATCCGGACGACGCGCGGGAGATCTTCGACCAGGCCGTCGCGCGGAGCAACGAGCTCGGGCTGTTCTCCGAGGAGATCGACCCGCGGACGGGCGAGCTCATCGGGAACTTTCCCCAGGGACTCACCCACCTCGCGCACATCGACGCCGCGGTCGCGCTCGCGGGCGGCCAGTACGACGTGTAGCGGCTCCGACGGCCCGTAAGAGGTGTGTAGGGACCCGGACGGCGTCCGTTACTCGCCGCCGGGGCTGGGTAGCGGATGGAGAGGGGAGCCCTGCGAGGAAAGGATTGAGAACGGCATGAGTGACACAGTCGGTGACTATCTCCTGGAACGCCTGCGGACGTGGGGGATCAAACGCATCTACGGGTACCCGGGTGACGGGATCAACGGCATCATCGGCGCCTTCAGCCGCTTGAGCGACGGGGAGGGGCCGGAGTTCACCCAGGTGCGTCACGAGGAGATGGCCGCGTTCATGGCGTGCGCCCATGCCAAGTTCACGGGCGAGGTCGGCGTGTGCCTGGCCACCTCCGGACCGGGGGCGATCCACCTGCTCAACGGTCTCTACGACGCGAAGCTCGACCACCAGCCCGTGGTGGCGATCGTCGGCCAGCAGGCCCGCGCCGGCATCGGCGGCAACTACCAACAGGAGGTTGACCTCAACAGCCTCTTCAAGGACGTCGCGCACGAATACGTCGAGGTGGCAATGGCGCCGACCCAGATCCGACACCTGGTGGACCGCGCCATTCGGATCGCGCTGTCCGAGCGCACGGTGACCGCGATCATCATTCCCAACGACGTGCAGGAGGCGGACGCTGTTCCGCAGCCCCCGCGCAAGCACGGCACGGTCCACTCGGGCCCGGGCTACCAGCCGCCGCGGATCCTCCCCCACGACGAGGACCTCGACCGGGCGGCAGAGATCCTGAACGCGGGGGAGCGTGTCGCGATGCTGGTCGGGCAGGGCGCGCTGCACGCCTCCGAGGAGGTGGCGCAGGTCGCCGATCTGCTCGGCGCCGGCGTGGCCAAGGCGTTGCTCGGCAAGGCCGTTCTCTCCGACGAGCTGCCCTACGTGACCGGCTCGATCGGCCTGCTCGGCACCAAGCCGAGCTGGACGCTCATGCAGAAGTGCGACACGCTGCTGATGGTCGGCTCGAGCTTCCCGTACTCGGAGTTCCTGCCCGAGGAGGGCAAGGCCCGCGGCGTGCAGATCGACATCGACGGCAAGATGATCGGGATCCGCTACCCGATGGAGGTCAACCTGATCGGCGACAGCGCCGAGACGCTGCGGGCGCTGATGACCCGCTTGCAGCGCAAGGAGGACCGCTCGTGGCGCGAGCAGATCGAGGGCGAGGTGAGTGAGTGGTGGGACCTGATCGAGCATCGCGCTCAGCTCACCGCCGATCCGATCAATCCGCAGCTCGTCTTCCACGAGCTCTCCACGCGCTTGCCCGACGGCGCGATCATCAGCTCCGACTCGGGCTCTTCGGCGAACTGGTACGCGCGGGACGTGAAGTTGCGCAAGGGAATGATGGCCTCGCTGTCGGGAACGCTCGCGACCATGGGCCCCGGCGTGCCGTACGCGATCGCCGCCAAGTTCGCCCATCCCGATCGGCCGGTGTTCGCCCTGGTCGGGGACGGCGCGATGCAGATGAACGGCATCAACGAGCTGATCACGATCGCCAAGTACCGCGATCAGTGGGTCGACCAGCGGCTGATCGTGCTCGTCCTCAACAACCGTGACCTCAACCAGGTCACCTGGGAGCAGCGTGCGATGGAGGGGGACGCGAAATTCGAGGGCTCGCAGGATCTCCCGGACTTCCCCTACGCGCGCTACGCGGAGCTGCTCGGGCTGAAGGGCATCCGCGTGGACACGGCGGAGGGGGTAGGGCCCGCCTGGGACGCGGCCCTGAGCTCGGACCGGCCAGTCGTGCTCGAGGCGGTGACGGATCCGTCGGTCCCGCCCCTGCCACCGCACATCACGATCGAGCAGGCCAAGGCGCTCACCTCCGCCCTGCTCGCCGGCGATCCCGACGCGAGGGACATCGTCAAGCAGTCGTTCAAGCAGAAGGTCGAAGAGTTCCTTCCCGGACGATGACCGCGACCGCCGTCCGAGCGCAGGCTCCCGTCGACGAGCTCGAGGTCGGCGCCTACACGATCCCGACCGACGCGCCGGAGGCGGACGGGACGCTCGCGTGGGACTCGACCACGATCGTCGTCGTGCACGCCCACGGCGCCGGCGAGTGCGGTCTCGGCTACACGTACGCCGACGTCTCGACCGCGAGGCTGATCGCCTCGAAGCTCGCCGATGTCGTCCGTGGCCGCGACGCGATGGCCCCGCAGGCGGCGTGGGCGGCGATGGTCGAGCAGACACGCAACCTCGGCCGGCCGGGGATCACCTCGATGGCGATCGCCGCCGTCGACGTTGCGCTGTGGGACCTCAAGGCGCGCGTGTTGGGCCTGCCGCTGTGCAAGCTGCTCGGGATGGCACGCGATCGCGTTCCCGTCTACGGCTCGGGCGGGTTCACCGCGTACTCGAACGATCGGCTCGCAGCCCAACTGAGCGGCTGGGTCGAGCAAGGGATTCCACGAGTCAAGATGAAGGTCGGTTCGGAGCCCGACCGGGATCCCGAGCGCGTGCAGGCGGCACGCAGGGCGATCGGCCCGGATGCGCGCCTGTTCGTCGATGCCAACGGGGCCTACTCGCGCAAGCAGGCGCTCGACCTCGCGGGGCGCTTCGCGGACGACGCCCGCGTGAGCTGGTTCGAGGAGCCCGTGTCCTCCGACGACCTCGAAGGCCTGCGGCTCCTGCGCGACCGCGCGCCCGCCGGGATGGAGATCGCCGCCGGCGAGTACGGCTACGACGCGGTCTACTTCAAGCGGATGCTCGAGGCCGGGGCGGTCGACGTTCTCCAGGCCGACGTCACCCGATGCGCCGGCATCACCGAGCTGCTCCGCGTGGGCGGGTTGTGCCGCGCCCACGGGGTGCCGCTGTCACTCCACTGCGGCCCGTCGATCCACGTGCACCCGGCGACCGCGCTCGAGAGCTTCGTCCACCTCGAGTACTTCCACGACCACGTACGGATCGAGCACATGCTGTTCGACGGCGTCCTGACCCCGGTCGACGGCGCGATCGCGCCCGACCTCGATCGTCCCGGCATGGGGCTCGAACTCAAGCGCGGGGAGGCGGAGCGGTATGCGGCTTAGTCATTGGTGGGACAACGTCCGACGCGGTCGAATGCAGCGCACGCTTGCCGGCGTCACCGCGTTCAGCGCGCTCCCACTCGGGCTCGAGATCTACTTCGAGCACTTCAAGGGGTCGTTCGGCGACAAGTGGATGTGGACGCCGGTGGTCCTTTCGCCCGCCCTGACCGCCGCCGGCCTCGCGGGGGTCGGGTCAGAGCGCGCGGCCCGGACCTGGCTGCCGGCGGTGTCGGCGCTGTACTGCCTCGACGGCGTGATCGGCGTGGTCACCCACGTGCGGGGCGTCGCGCGCAAGCCCGGCGGGTTCGACGAGCCGCTGTTCAACCTGGTGATGGGACCGCCGCTACTCGCGCCGGGCTCGCTCGCACTGGTCGGCGGCCTCGGGCTGGCCGCGGCGGCGTTCGGGCGCGAGCGCTGAATGTCCTCGAACGCTCCCCGCCAAAGCAATGGGATCACGCCGCAGATGCGCGGCCGCTATCCCGACTACAACGTCCTCGACGAGGCCGACCACTGGGACGACGTCACTCGGCGCCTGGTGCTCGATCGCGTCGAGAACGTCCCGCCGATCCGGTTCTTCACCGCGCCCGAGGCGTTGACGCTCGGAGCGTTTTGCGATCTCGTGCTCGCGCAGGACCGAGAGCCCCGGATCCCGGTGCTGAACATGGTCGACGCCAAGCTGTTCGCCCGCGAGCTCGACGGCTTTCGCTACGAGGACCTCCCCGACGACCCCGAGACGTGGCGCCGGGTCGCGCTTGGGCTCGACGCCGCGTCGCGCCGACAGGGGTCTGTCGATTTCGTCCATGCGTCGCCCGATGTGCAGGAACGCGTGGTCGAGGCGTTCGCCGACGGTGAGCTGCACGGCGAGGTGTGGGACGACCTTCCGCCGGCGCGAGCCTGGAAGGTCGTGACGCGCGCGATGCTGGCCGCGTTCTATTCCCACCCGTGGGCGTGGAGCGAGATCGGCTTCGGCGGGCCGGCGTACCCGCGCGGATACGCTCGCATCGGCGCCGGCCAGCGCGAGAGCTGGGAGCGCGGGTGAGCCGCCGCCACGAGCTCCGCACGCTGCTCCGAGGCGCGCTTCGTCCGCCTGAGAACGACTCCGCGTTTCTGCTCGACGTGCACCGGCGCGCGGTGCCGCGCGAGCGCATGGCGCGTTACGACGACGCCTCTTCCGTCGACCTCGTGATCGTCGGCGCCGGCGCCGGCGGAGGCACGCTCGCGCAGCGGCTCGCGCGCCGCGGCTGGAAGGTGGTCGTGCTCGAGTCCGGGCCGTTCTGGGACCCGGACGAGGACTGGGTGTCCGACGAGGCCGGCTCGCACCGGCTGTACTGGACCGAGGATCGGATCATCGGCGGATCCGACCCGGTCGAGCTCGGCAAGAACAACTGCGGGCACGGCGTCGGCGGCTCGATGGTCCACTACGCCGGCTACTGCCCGCGCTTTCACCCGTCCGACTTCGAGGTACGCACACGCGACGGGGTGGGGGCCGACTGGCCGATCTCCTACGGGGATCTGAAGCCGCACTACGAGCGCCTCGAGCTCGAGCTACCGGTGGCGGGCGAGGACTGGCCGTGGGGCGATCCGCATCGGTACCCGCACACCGCCCACCCGATCGCCGGCGGCGCCGAGGTCGTGCTCGGTGGCGCCCGCAAGCTCGGGATCGAGATGCGGGTGGGTCCGGTCGGGATCACGAACGGATCGTTCGGCAACCGCCCGCACTGCATCTACCGCGGCTTCTGCCTGCAGGGGTGCAAGGTCAACGCCAAGGCGTCGCCGCTGGTCACCCACATCCCCGACGCGATCGAGCACGGCGCGGAGATCCGGGCCGACTGCATGGCCGATCGAGGTCGAGGTCGACGACTCGAGCGGGCGGGTGACCGGCGTTCGGTACATGAGCGACGGCCGCGAGCGCTTCCAGCGTGCCGACGCGGTCGCGGTCGCCGGCTACTCGATCGAGACCCCGCGTCTGCTCCTGAACTCAACGAGCCGCCGCTTCCCGCACGGCCTGGCGAACGGCAACGATCAGGTCGGGCGCTATGTGATGGTGCAGGGCGCGCCGCAGGTCGCCGGGCGCTTCCCCGAAGAGATGCGGATGTACAAGGCGCCGCCGCCCGAGATCTCCTCAGAGCAGTTCTATGAGACCGACCCGGCGCGCGGGTTTGCGCGCGGCTTCTCGATCCAGACCGTCGGTCCGCTCCCGATCGAGCACGCCCAGCACGTCCTCGCCCACGGCCACTGGGGCCACGCGCTGCGCGAATACATGCGCGACTACAACCACTGGTACACGATCGGGATGCTGTCCGAGCTGCTGCCGCTGCCGGACAACCGGGTCACGGTGGCCCCGGGCGTCACCGACCGCCACGGGATCCCGGTGGCGCGGATGGACTACTCCCAGTGCGACAACGATCGCAAGAACATCGCGTTCGCCAAGCAGAAGCTGCACGACATCTTCGAGGCGGCTGGCGCCGAGGACGTGCTCGTGACCGACCGCTACGCCCACCTTGTCGGCGGCTGCCGGATGGGCTCCGACCCCGAGCACAGCGTGGTCGACGGCGACCATCGGGCGTGGGAGGTACCGAACCTGTTCGTCGCCGACGGCAGCGTGATGCCGACCCAGGGCTCCGCGAACCCGGCGATCACGATCATGGCACTCGCCTCTCGGCTCGCCGACCGCCTGGATGTCAAGCGCGCCGGCGAGTCAGGAGCGCGGCAGCGGCGCCGCCGGCAACGGCCGCCGCGGCCAGCCCCGACGGGAGCCGGTGCCGGCTGAGCCACGCCTGCTCGCTGCGATGGTGGACCTTGTCGTCGAAGATCCCGCGCGAGCCCTCGTCGTGGTCGTCGTCGACGGGCTCGAACAGGTTCGCCGTGGCGGCGCCGTCGAACGGCTCGTCGGTCTGCTGGCCGTCGACCGCGGTCTTGGCCAGGTAGCGCTCGGCGAGCCACGGTGCGAGCTTGTTGCCGATGATGGTGTAGACCGTGGGGAAGCCGACGTACAGCTCGCGCCGGCGATGGTGCGCGGACCAGTACACCGCGCGGGCGGCGACCTCGGGCTCGAAGATCGGCGGCACCGGCATCGGATGCCGCGGCATCTTGCTCAGGCAATGGTCGAACTGCGGTGTGTTCATCCCCGGCAGCTGGACCATCGTCGCGTGCACGCTCGAGCCGCGGTGCCGGAGCTCGCACCTCAGCGATTCGAACATGCCCTTCATCGCGTGCTTGGCGCCGCAATAGGGCGCCTGCAATGGGATGCCGCGGTACGCGAGCGCCGAGCCGACCTCGACGATCGTGCCGCGATCGCGCGGCAGCATCCGTTCGAGCGCCACCTTGGTCCCCCACACCGCTCCGAGGTACGTGACCCGAGTGGCGCGCTCGTACTCCCGCGGGTCGATGTCATCCAAGAACGAGAACACCGTGGTCATCGCGTTGTTGATCCATATGTCGATCGGGCCGAGGTGCTCCTCGATCGCGGCGGCGGCCGCGCGCACCTGGTCGAACTCGGCGACGTCGGCCTGGAAGGCGAACGGGGTGCCGCCGAGCTCCGACACGTCACGGGCCGTGGCGTCGAGGCCGGCGCGTCCGCGCGCGATCAGCCCGACCGCGGCGCCGTGCCGGGCGAACTCGCGGGCGACCGCACGCCCCACGCCGCCGGTGGCGCCGGTGACGACGACTACCTCGCGCTGAGCCACGATGCCACCTCCGTCAGGTCGGCGACGAACTGTGCCATCGCCCGGTCGCGCTCCTCGTCGGGCGTCCGCAGGATCGCCGATGGGTGCGTGGTGAGCGTGACGAGCTCCGCGAGGTCGGACTGGAACGGCTTGCCCCGGTCCCGGCCGATCCGGATCTGCGAGCCGAGCAGCGACTGGCCCGCGACGACGCCGAGGCACACGAGCGCGCGAGGGCGAACCACCGCGATCTCGGCCTCGAGCCACGGCAGGCACGCCACCGCCTGCCATCGGTCGGGCTTCTGATGGATGCGCCGTTTCCCGCGGAGCCTGTAGCGGAAATGCTTGACCGCGTTTGTCAGATAGACGTCGTCGCGATCAATCCCGGCCCGGCGAAGGCCGCGGTCGAGCACGCCGCCGGCGGGGCCGACGAACGGGTGACCCTCGATGTCCTCGCGATCACCGGGCGTCTCGCCGACGAGCATCAGCTCGGCTCGTCTGGGACCCTCGCCCATGACCGGTTGCGTGCCTGCTTCCCACAGGTCGCAGGCGCGGCAGTCGCGGATTGCCTTGCGCAGCTTCGTCAGCGACGGGCGCGGCGGTACCGGTGCGGCGGGGAGGTCGGCATGGGGGTTCACGCGGGTTGCGGGCATCATCCACTACGGCCCCTACCCCTGCGATGAAGCCCGTACGCATCGGCTGCTCGGGCTGGATGTACGACGATTGGAGGGGCCGGCTGTATCCCGAGCGGCTCGCCAAGCGCCGGTGGCTTGAGCGGTACGCGTCGGTGTTCGACACGGTTGAGGTCAACTCGACGTTCTACCGGCTGGCACGCCGGGAAGCGGTCGCCGGGTGGGTGGAGCAGACGCCGGCGGGGTTCCTGTTCGCGGTCAAGGCCAGCCGCTACCTGACTCACATCAAGCGGCTTGTCGACATCGGCGACGGGATCGCGCGCTTCTACGAGCCGCTCGAGCCGATTCAGCAGGCCGGGCGGCTCGGCCCGGTTCTGTGGCAGCTACCGGGGAACTTCCACCGCAACGACCGGCGGCTCGAGGGCTGGCTCGGCCTGCTCCCGGAAGGTATGCACACGATCGAGTTTCGCCATCCGAGCTGGTTCGCGCCCGAGGTGCTCGAAGCGCTCCGCTCGCACGGCGTCGCGTTGGCGATCGGAGATCATCCTGAGCGGCCGTTCCAGACGTTCGAAGCGACGGCCTCGTGGAGATTCGTCCGTTTCCACTACGGCTCACGGGGGCGCGCCGGCAACTACTCGGCCGCCGAGATCGACACGTGGGCGCGGCGGATCGCGCAGTGGCGCCGGCGCGAGCAGGTGTTCGCGTACTTCAACAACGACTGGCGCGGGTTCGCGCCCGCGAACGCGAAGCTGCTGCTTCGCCGGCTGGGCGGCTAGCGCGCTGGACCGCTAGACCGCGGCCACGTCGACCGGCCGGCCGAAGCGCTCGGCGAGCTCGTCTTGGTCGAGGTCCTCGCGATAGCGCTGATCTTCTCCCTGGCGGGTGAAGACGACGATCCGGTCGGCCTCAAACGTCTTGAGCGCGTCCTCGATCGCGGTGTGCGGGTCGCCTTCGCCGGTGTCGCCGGCGGCGGAGATGCCGGCGTCGTCGAGCTCGGCCACGCTCTCGCGCCGCACCTGGTCGGCCTTGGCGATCGCCTCGTCGGCGTCTGACATCCAGAACCTGAGCGCGCTCTCTGCGAACGCTGGCGCGACCACCATCACCTCCGCGTCGGCCGGGTCGGTGTCCGTTCCGAGCGCGTCGCGGAGCTGCTTGCCGGTGATCGGCTCACTGGTGAGGACGAGAAGCTTCATCGCCTCCGGTCTACCCCGGGGCGCGGGCAGGAAACTTGCACGCCCGTGACACGGAGGGTTAGCGTTCGACCCCGTTCGCTCTCGAAGCGGCGTCCAGCGAAGGGGAGGGTCATGTCGACAGGCGCGTACCAAGACACAGGCAGAGCGACCGGCCCTCGTTCCGGGTTCTGGCGACGGTTCGGTGCCACGTTCATCGACGGAATCATGCTTGGCCTGATCACCGGTGTGCTCGTCGAGATTCTCAAAGGCGGCGGGTACGCGCTCGGTTTCATCGTGGCCATTTCCTACTACACGTACTTCGAGGGCGGACCGAGGGGTCAAACGCTCGGGAAGCGCGCGCTCGGAATCAGGGTGATCGACTTCGACGGCGGCGGCAGCATCGGCTACGCGCGCGCCGCGATCCGCTACGTCACCAGCATCGTCTCCGCGATCGTGATCTACATCGGCTACCTGTGGATGCTTTGGGACAGGGAGAAGCAGTGCTGGCACGACAAGACCGCGAATGCGGTGGTCGTGCCGGAGTCGGTTTATCCCGTGTCCTCGCGCTGGCCAGGGCGTCGATCCACCCGATGAGTGGGGTGGGCTTCTCGTGACACCCGACTGACGCCCGCCTCGGGGCGATCGCTTGCCGGGGGAGCGACTTCAGCTCCGTTTCGGCCCCGGAACCTCTCTCGAAGCTGATCCGGCGACGGCCGGGTGCTCAAGACCGGGCAGGCCCGGGCGAGGTAACGATGCTGGGCAGGGTCATCACGGCCGCGGCGGTCGTCGTCGCGCTCACGTTCGCTGGGTCCGCTTCCGCGGTGCCCACGCCTGCGCGCGAAGCGTCCCGGTCGGCGGTCGCGCACGCGGCGTCGGCATCCGCGGGCTGTCCCGCCGGCGTACCCACCCAGACGCTCACCGTTCTCGATCAAGCGCGAGTTAAGCGTTCGGTGCTCGCCCAGGTCACACGGGCCGTCTCCGCGCAGTCGATGCGGCTGCGCGCCGCGTGGGGAACCCCGGTTTGAGTCTGACTGCCAGAGACTCGTGCGCGCTGACTACGTCAGCATTGAAGGCCTAGGGGTGCCGCGGCCGCTTGCTCAAGCTGCTGAGTGGTGATCTGAGCGTTTTCCCTCGGCGTTCTGCTAAGGCCCGCTGAGCCTTCTGCACGTCCGCTGCATCTAGTGGATGCTGAAGTGCTGGGTAACCCAATGCACGTTCAGGAGGCCGAGGACAAGCAGCACGACCGCCGCCAGGCCCACGAGCGCAAGCACCACCAAAGTGAACGAGGCCATACCGAAGAACGTGGGGGGCTGCCGATGACGCCGGCGCCCGGGCTCCTTGAACACCGAGAGCGATCTTGACGCCATGCGCAAGCGGATGTTACGCCCGAACTCGGACCGGCTCGGATCGACGCGGGAGCCGCGGACGCGCCCCGCAGGGGGAATGCGGGGCGCGCAGCTGTACTGGCCCCCGCTCGGCGGCCCGCACGACGCGAGCAGCTCCTGATGCCAGGCGCGCGCGACAGGTGCTCGCGCTCATCCCTGAGCGCAGCCATGGAGCATGGCGCTAACGCGGCTCGCTGCGATCGGATGACTGCCGGCTAGAGGCTGTCCCCGGGCCGGTCTGCAACACCGCGTCACTCGCGAAGTCACGGAGCTTCGCCAGGGCCGCTCGCTCGATCCGTGAGACTTGCATCTGGCTGCGTCCGATGATCGGCGCGATATCCGACTGCGAGAGATCGTGGTAGTAGCGAAGCCTCAGGACCAAGCACTCACGTGCGGGAAGCCGACGGAGTGCGTCCGCCAGCAAGTTCTGCTCGGCGTCGGACGGGGCGGGAAGCACGTCCAGTAACTCGTCGCCACTCTCCCCGACCGGGAAGTTGAGGGAAACTAGCGCGCCGCGGTCGCCCCTCTCCCACAGTGGGCGGGGAACCCCGCTGCGTAACTGTCGCCCGCGCCGGATCGCTCCCTCCATCCGTAATGCGGCGTACGAGGCGAAGCTCCCGCGGCCAGGCTGGAACGCGCGACCCGCGAGCAGGAGGCCCCACAACGCGTCCGAACGCGTGTCGTCGGGATCCTCCAACCCCCAACGGCACCGCTTGCGCGCAATCTTCTCAGCGAGGCGAACATGATTCTCTACGAGGCGACACCGCTCGGCATCCAACTGCAACACCTTCGCCGCAGGGGAACGGGAAACGACGGCCAATCTGACTCCCAATCGAATGAATACGCCGCAGGCCCGGCACGACGCTCCGCGGCCTTGTGGATGGTTCGACTGAGTCTCGGTGTTCGCCCCGTGCAACTTCAGTTCGATGAGCGAACGGCATAGCTTTCAGGTCTCAGTCAGTGCGCTCGCGGGACTTCACCTCCTGCGGCTGCGTGATCGTCTTTTCGGTCCTTCGGGCGTGCCCGCCCGACGCGTTTGCAACGAATCTGAATCGGACTCCGAGCCCTGCCACGGGCCCGCGAGCACGTGCATTTCGTCGTACGGGCCGCCGGCGTCGTCCGACGCGAGCTCGGGGCCCGGTAGCTGCGCGAGGCTGCCCGTGCACGTGGCTCGCCGGTGGTGTCCATCTCGGCCAGGCTCCTGACCCTGCCACGGAGCCTCCACGCTGCCGTTGTCCCAGACCAAGCCCAGCGGCGACGCTGAGCAGGCTGGCGCACCGCCGCGCTCCGGGTCGCCGGGCTCTGAACCTGAACGATCAGGTCGCCGGGATAGTCGGGACCTTCGCCTGGTTGGCCCACTGCTGCCATTGACCCCCGATCGGCTGGCCCTGCTGGTTGATGAGGGTCACGGCCTGCGCAGGCGCGGTGAGGACGAGCATGGCGACGAGCGCCGCGAGCAGGCCCCACGCGCCACCGTTTCGGCGCATTTATTGGCAGACGGGCTGCAACCGAGGCTGACGCACCGGACTGCGAGACTGTGGCTTGATACGAAGCCCCCGCAAATAAGGCACTTCCGGGACGCGCCCGGCAGGATTTGAACCTGCGACCTCTCGCTCCGGAGGCGAGCGCTCTATCCCCTGAGCTACGGGCGCGTGGTTCCGAGGACCATCTCAGAACAGGAGGAGCTTACCTTGCGAATCGCCGTCATCTCGGATACGCACCTGCCGCGCGGGACCCGGCGGCTCCCGGAGGCGTGCGTCGAGCGGCTACGGACTGCCGATCTGGTCCTCCACGCCGGCGACCTGATGCGGTTGGCGGTGCTGCGCGAGCTCGAGTCCTACGGGCCCCCCGTCCTCGCCGTCCACGGAAACGTCGACGACCCCGAGGTCCGGGCGGTGCTTCCCGAGGTGGCGTCGGTCGACGCCGGCGCGCTCACGATCGGGCTGATCCACGACGCCGGCCCGGCGAAGGGCAGGCTGGCGCGGCTCCGCAAGCGGTTTCCGGACGCGGCGGCGGTCGTGTTCGGCCACTCGCATCTCCCGCTGCACGAGCAGGCGCCAGACGGATTTCAGATCTTCAACCCGGGGAGTCCGACCGAACGCCGGCGCGCTCCTGCGCACACGATGGGCAGCGCCACCGTGGCCGGCGGACGGCTGACGTTCGAGCTCATCGTCATCGGCTGACAGACTGGGCGCCGGTGGACCTCTCGGTTTTCTTCGCCGGCACCGCCGGCTCAATCCCGACCGCGCGGCGTGGGTTGCCGGCGGTGCTCGTTCGCCGCGGCGGCGACCGCATCCTGTTCGACTGCGGCGAGGGCACGCAGCGCCAGCTCGTGAAGTCGGTCGGGCTGACCGAGCTGACCGAGGTGTTCCTGACCCACTTCCACGCCGACCACTGGCTTGGCCTCCCGGGGTTGTTGAAGACCTTTGACCTGCGCGCGCGCGAGCGGCCGCTGGCGATCCACGGGCCTCCCGGCCTGCGCGAGCTGCTCACGCTCGCCCTGCGGGCCGCCGGCCGGGTCCGGTACGAGCTCGATCTGATCGAGCTCGCGCCCGGCGATCTGCTGGAGCGCGACGGCTACAAGATCGCGCCGGTCCCGGTCGCCCACCGGATCGGGAACGCGTTCGGGTACGTGATCTACGAGGACATGCGGCCCGGGGAGTTCGATCCGGACGCCGCCACCGCGCTCGGCGTCGTCCCCGGCCCCGAGTTCGGGCTCCTGCAGCGCGGAGAGACCATCCGTGGCGTGCGCCCGGAGCAGGTCCTCGGGCCGGCGCGCGCGGGACGCAAGCTCGTGATCTCCGGCGACACCTCACCGTGCGAGACGCTCGCCGTCGCGAGCCACGAGGCCGACCTGCTGCTCCACGAGGCGACGTTCGCCGAGGAGGAGCGGGACCGGGCGGCCGAGACCGGCCACTCGACCGCGGGCCAGGCGGCCACGCTGGCGCGGGACGCCGGCGTGACCATGCTCGCGCTGACGCACTTCTCGACCCGCTACCCCGTCAGCGTGCTCCGCGACGAGGCGCGCGCGATCTTCCCCCGGACGGTGCTTCCGCGCGACTTCGACTCGATCCAGCTCCCGTTCCCGGAGCGGGGGGAGCCCGAGCTCGTCCGCTGGGACGATCGGCGAGCGCCCGAAGATGAGGAGGCCAAGGCGATGGCGGACGCGACGGGATGAGCACCGGCACGATCGAACGGGTCGAGACCGCCCACCTGGTGTGCGAGCGCATCCGGCCAGAGCACGCCCCCGAGGAGCGTCGGCTGCTCGGCGATCCCCGGGTCGGCGCCACGCTGTGGTCGAGACCCGCGCCACCGAGTGATGCCGAGATCATCGACGGCCTCGCCGCCAAGGTCGACCACTGGAATCGCCACGGCTTCGGCGTGTGGCTGCTCCGCCACCGCGAGACGGGGGAGCCGGTCGGGCGCGGCGGCCTGCAGTACACGTTCACCGCCGGCCTGCACGACGTCGAGGCCGGCTGGGCGATCGTCCCCGAGCGGTGGGGGCAGGGACTCGCCACCGAGCTGGCTCACGCCTGCGTCCAGGTCGGCTTCGAGCAGCTCGGGCTGCGCCAGATTGTCGCGTTCACGCTTCCGGACAACATCGCCTCGCGGCGCGTGATGGAGAAGGCCGGGTTCGAGTACGAGCGGGACATCGTGCACGCGGCGCTGCCGCACGTGCTGTACATGCGGCGGCCGCCGGTTTAGCGGTGGGGGTGGCCGTCGTTTGGGGGGTGGCGCCGGCGGTTGGGGGGTGGCGCCGGCGGGGCCCTTGGCGGTCCGCCGGGGCGCGCTTTCGGGCCTGACCCCGCTCGCGCGGCGAACGGCGGGCACCTGAGGAGGGGGACGGTTCTGATCGGCCTGGTCGAGGCCAGGAGAACATGCATAACCTGACATTTGGCGCCGGCGAGCCGAACCGTGTCGGAGCATGCATGTGGGGCATGCATGCTCCGACACGGTCCCGGCTTGGCGCCTCGGTTGTCAGGTTTTGCAGGTTGTGGCGAGGAAGGGGCGGAGGGTGGGCGCGCCCGCGGATACGCAGGCGCTCGCGGAGGCACGGAAGGCCGCGCCGGCGCCCACCGGACGAGCGCGGAGGGTCGGCGTTCGCCGCGGCACCCCAGCCACCCCCACCAGATGCCCAATTCGAGTCACGACCCCCACCGGCTCCCTCGCGCGCATGCCGCCACCGCCTCCCTCGCGCACATGCCACCGGCTCCCTCGCGCGCATGCCGCCACCGCCTCTCTCGCGCGCCGACGCGCGCCCACCCACACCCACCCACCCGCCACCGACCACTGCCACCGACCACCGCCACCGACGCGCCCCCCACCGACAACGGCCACCGTCCGCCGCACCCCCTGTTACGCTCATTCGAGTCGGCCCCTTTAACCCGGTCCAGTGAGGCCAGGAAGGAGCGCGTTTTGATGGCAACGGTCGTGCTCGACCGCGATCACATGCGCCGCACGCTGGTGCGGATCGCACACGAGATTGTTGAGAAGAATCCGGACGGCGCGGTGGCGCTGGTCGGGATCCACCGGCGGGGAGCGGTGCTCGCGAGCCGCCTCCAGGCGCTGACCAGCGAGTTGCTCGAGCCGGCGGTGCCGCTCGGAGATCTGGACATCGCGTTCTATCGCGATGACATCTCGCTACGGCCGAGTGCGCCGGTCGTCCACGCCACGCACCTCGATTTCCCCGTCGACCACCGAACGATCGTGATCGTGGACGATGTGCTCTACACGGGCCGGACGGTGCGCGCCGCAATCGATGCGATCTTCGATTACGGCCGGCCGGCGCGGGTCCAGCTGGCGGTGATGATCGACCGCGGGCACCGCGAGCTGCCGATCCGGCCCGACTACGTGGGGAAGAACATCCCCACCTCGCTGGACGAGCGGGTGTACGTGTGCGTCGACGAGGTCGACGGCGAGGACGAAGTGAAGATCGGACCAGCACCTGAACCGACCGACTTATCACCCGGCCACCCATCCCCACACCACCGGAAGGCGGCATGAATCGAATCGGACGGCATCTGCTCTCGATCGACGATCTCGATCGCTCCTCGATCGAGCGGATCCTCGACCGGGCCGAGTCCTTCGACGAGGTCTCCGGCCGTGAGATCAAGAAGGTCCCGGCGCTCCGCGGCCGCACCATCGTCAACCTCTTCTACGAGGCCAGCACCCGCACCAGTTCGAGCTTCGAGCTCGCGGCCAAGCGGCTGAGCGCCGACGTGGTCTCGATCCGCTCGCAGGGATCGGCGGTCGACAAGGGCGAGTCGCTCAAGGACACCGTGCAGACGCTGTCGGCGTATGACCCGGCGGCGATCGTGATCCGCTCGCCCTACGCCGGCGCGGCCGGGCTGGTGGCTGGCTGGACTCCCGCGGCGGTGATCAACGCCGGCGACGGCAAGCGCGAGCACCCGACCCAGGCGCTCCTCGACGTGTTCACCCTGCGCCGGCGGCTCGGCTCGCTCGACGGCGCCAACATCTGGATCGTCGGCGACGTGCTCCATTCGCGGGTGGCGCGCTCGGACATCCTCGCGTTCACGCAGATGGGCGCGACCGTCACCGTGTGCGGGCCGCCGACGCTGATCCCGCGAGAGATCGAGGCGCTCGGTTGCGAGTCGGAGACGACACTCGATCGGATCGGCGAGGCCGACGTCGTCTACGTCCTGCGGATGCAGCAGGAGCGGATGCGCGACTCGTTCGTGCCCTCCCTGCGCGAGTACGCCCAGCGATACCAGATCACGACCGCGCGCCTGCGCCCCGGGCAGCTGCTGATGCATCCGGGGCCGGTCAACCGCGGCGTCGAGCTGTCCGGCGAGGCGATCGACTCGCCGCAGGCGCTGATCGGAGCGCAGGTGAGAGCCGGGGTGGCGGTGAGGATGGCGGTGCTGTACGAGTTACTCGTCGGAGCTCCGAGCCTGGCGGCGGTGGCGTGATGAGCGACAACACGAAGCGCCTCTTCCACCGTCAGGGCGAGCCGGCTGAGCTGCTGATCGCCGGCGCCCACGTACTCGATCCCCGCACCGGGCTCGACGAGCCGCGCGACATCCTGATTCGCGACGGTCAAATCGCCGAGCTCGGCGAGCCGGGGTCGCTCTCGGGGGTGGGTGGGTCATCAGAAATCGACACGCTCGACGCCGAGGGCATACACGCGTTCCCGGGGTTCGTCGATCCCCACGTGCACCTGCGCACGCCCGGGCAGGAGTACAAGGAGGACCTCGAGACCGGCACGGCCGCGGCGGCTGCCGGCGGCTTCTGCGCGGTGATCGCAATGCCGAACACCGACCCGGTCGTCGACGACGCCTCCGTCCTGACAGCGCTGACCGAGACGGCAACGAGAAAGGCGAGCGTCCCGGTCGGGTTCCTGGCCGCGATCACGAGGCACCTCCGTGGCGATGAGCTGACCGAAATGGCCGAGCTCCGCGATGCCGGCGCGCTCGGCTTCACCGACGACGGCAAGCCGGTCGTGCACGCGGGGACGCTGCGCAAGGCGCTTCAGTACCAGCGGCTGTGCGGCGGGATCGTCGCGCTCCACGAGGAGGACCCGGGGCTCTCGGGCGACGGCGCGATGCACGAGGGAGCGGTCTCGGCCCGGCTCGGCATCGCCGGGATCCCGTCGCTTGCGGAGTCGACGATGGTCGCGCGGGACGCCGCGCTCGCCGCCTACGAGAATGCCCGCGTCCACTTCCAGCACTTGTCGTGCGTCGAGTCGGTGGAGGCGCTCGAGCAGGCCAAGAGCAGGGGAATTCCAGTCAGCGCCGAGGTCTGTCCGCATCACCTGACGCTGACCGACGACATGGTCCGCACGCTCGACAGCCGGTTCAAGATGAATCCGCCGCTGCGGGCCGAACGCGACCGTCGCGCGCTCGTGGGCGCGCTCCGGAGTGGGCTGATCGACTGCGTCGCCACCGATCACGCTCCGCACGCCCGCCACGAGAAGGAGGTTCCGTTCGAGGCGGCCCCGATGGGGACGACCGGGCTCGAGACGGCATTTGCCGCCCTGTACACCGAGCTGGTTCTTCCGGGTGAGCTCGAGCTCGGGGTGATCGTTCACCGCATGACCGAGGGCGCGGCTCTGTACGGATTGCCGGTCCCGCGGATCGAGCCCGGACGTCCCGCCAACCTGTGCCTGGTGGACCTCGACGCCCGCTTCGACGTCGGCGCGGACGGCTACGTCAGCCGCTCGGACAACTGCTGCTTCCACGGGCGGATGCTCCAGGGCAAGGTGCTGCTGACGCTCGCGGCGGGGACGGTGGCGTTCAGGGAACGGATGCGCGCGCACGCCCCGGCGGTTTTGTGACCGCCGCCACCGCCTACGTCCTGCTGGGGGACGGAGCGCGCTTCGACGGCCTCGCGTGCGGCGCGAACGCCCATGCGGTCGGCGAGATCGTCTTCACGACCTCGATGTCCGGCTACCAGGAGGCGATGACCGACCCGAGCTACGCCGGCCAGCTGATCACGTTCACTTATCCGCAGATCGGCAACTACGGCGTGTCGGCCGAGGCGATGGAGTCAGACCGCGTACACGCGCGCGCGGCAATCATGCGCGCTGCGGTCGACCACACCGGCTCGCGCGCGGCGACTCAGGGCTGGCTCAGCTGGCTGGCCAGCCAGGCAGTCCCCGTCCCGGCGATCACCGACCTCGACACCCGGGCGCTCGTCCGCCACATCCGCGAGCAGGGCGCGATGCGCGGCGGCGTGTTCCCGGCCGCCGTCCCCGAGCGAGAAGGGCGCGAGCTGATCGACGCCGAGCCGCCGATGGACGGTCGCGACCTCGTCAAGGGCGTCACCCCGAAGGAGGCGATCATTGTCCCCGGCAAGAACGGCGGTGACGGTCCTCGCATCGCGATGATCGACACCGGCGTCAAGCGATCGATCGTCCGCAACCTCACCGAGCGCGGCGCGACCGTCGAACTCCACCCGTGCACCGCGACGCCCTCGGAGCTGCTCCGAAACGACCCCGACGCGATCTTCCTGGCCAACGGCCCCGGCGATCCCTCGGCTCTCGGCTACATCGTCGACACGATCAGACAGCTGATCGGCAAGCGCCCGGTGTACGGCATCTGCCTCGGCCATCAGCTGCTCTGCCGCGCGGTCGGGCTGGGCACCTACAAGCTCCCGTTCGGCCACCACGGCGCCAACCATCCGGTCAAGGACCTGACGACCGGCGCGGTGGAGATCACGAGCCAGAACCACGGCTTCGCGGTTCTCGGCCCGGACGGCGCGAGGACGATCCACCGAGACGAGGCGGTCCGGTGGGAGACCGACTTCGGCGCGGCCGAGCTGACCCACATCAACCTCTACGACCGCACGGTCGAGGGGCTCGCGCTGCGCGACGTCCAGGGTGCGACCGTTCAGTACCACCCCGAGGCCGGACCCGGTCCGAACGACGCCCTGCACCTGTTCGACCGGTTTGTCGAGGAGATCCGCCAGGCGGCCTGACACGATGCCCCGCCGCGACGATCTCCACAAGATCCTCCTGATCGGCTCGGGTCCGATTGTGATCGGCCAGGCCGCCGAGTTCGACTACTCGGGCACGCAGGCCTGCCGGGTGCTGATGCAGGAGGGCTACGAGGTAGTGCTCGTCAACTCCAATCCGGCGACGATCATGACCGACCCGGAGGTGGCGAGCACCACGTACATCGAGCCGCTGCTCCCAGGCCCGGTGCGGCGGGTGATCGAGCGCGAGCGGCCGGAAGCGCTGCTGCCGACGCTCGGGGGGCAGACGGCGCTGAACCTGGCGAAGGCGCTCAAGGAGGACGGGACGCTCGACGAGTACGGCGTCGAGCTGATCGGCGCCGACTACGACGCGATCGAGCGAGCCGAGGACCGCGAGCTATTCCGCGAGACGATGCAACGGGCCGGGCTGCGCGTGCCCGGCAGCGCGATCGCCCACACGGTCGACGACGCCCGGGCCGCGATCAGCCAGATCGGCCTGCCGTTCATCGTGCGGCCCGCGTTCACGCTCGGCGGCAAGGGCGGCGGCGTTGTACGCAGCGAAGACGACCTCGAGCAGATCGTCGGTGGCGGTCTCAAAGCCTCGCCGATCTCGCAGGTGCTGCTCGAGGAATCGGTGCTCGGGTGGGGCGAGTTCGAGCTCGAGGTGATGCGCGATAAGGCGGACAACGTGGTGATCGTCTGCTCGATCGAGAACCTCGACCCGATGGGCGTCCACACCGGCGACAGCGTGTGCGTGGCTCCCCAGCAGACGCTCACCGACAAGCAGTACCAACGCCTGCGCGATCAGGCGATCGCCGCGATCCGCGCGGTCGGCGTCGAGACCGGCGGCTCGAACGTCCAGTTCGCGGTCAACCGCGCCACCGACGAGATCGTGGTGATCGAGATGAACCCGCGGGTGTCGCGCTCGAGCGCGCTCGCGAGCAAGGCCACCGGCTTCCCGATCGCGAAGATCGCCGCGCGGCTAGCGGTCGGCTACACGCTCCAGGAGATCCCGAACGACATTACCCGGGCGACGCCGGCGAGCTTTGAGCCGGCGATCGACTACTGCGTGGTCAAGTGGCCCCGGTTCGCGTTCGAGAAGTTCCCCGGCGCGGAGGCGGGACTGACCACGCACATGAAGTCCGTAGGCGAGGCGATGGCGATCGGACGCACGTTCAAGCAGGCGTTCGCCAAGGCGCTTCGCTCGCGCGAGCTCGACTCGCACGCGCGGCACCCCGACGAGGAGCACGCCCTCCTGAACGGGCTCGCCGAGCCCGGGGCCGAGCGCTTCGACCATCTGCTCGAGGCGCTCCGCCGGGGCGTCGGGATCGACGAGATCCACCGCCGCACCAGCATCGACCCGTGGTTCCTGCGCGAGCTGGCCGAGCTGGTGGCCGACCCGGAGGCGCCGTTCAGCGGCCGGCGGACGTACAAGTCGGTGGACACGTGCGCCGCCGAGTTCGCGGCCCGCACGCCCTATTTCTACTCGGGCTGGGAGCGCGAGCGCGCTGGCGCTCCCGAGCACGAGGTCGACCGCGGCTCGCGCCCGAGCGTGGTGATTCTCGGCTCCGGCCCCAACCGGATCGGGCAGGGGATCGAGTTCGACTACTGCTGCGTGCACGCCGCCGAAACCGTGCGCGAACAGGGCCGCGATGCGGTGATGATCAATTGCAACCCCGAGACCGTGTCCACCGACTACGACACCTCGGACCGCCTCTACTTCGAGCCGCTGACGCTCGAGGACGTGCTCGCTGTCTGCGAGGTCGAGCGGCCCGAAGGTGTGGTCGTCCAGTTCGGCGGCCAGACCCCGTTGAAGCTCGCGGCCGAGCTCAAGGACGCGGGCGTGCCGATCCTCGGCACGAGCGTCGACGCGATCGACCTCGCCGAAGACCGCTCGCGGTTCGGCGCGCTACTCGACGAGCTCGGCTACAAGGCGCCCCCGTACGCCACCGCAACATCGCCGGAAGATGCGTTGAAGCAGGCCGATGACGTCGGGTTCCCGCTGCTGGTCCGCCCGAGCTACGTGCTCGGCGGCCGCGCGATGGAGATCGTCTACAGCGTCGACGGCCTCGCCGACTACCTCAGCCGCGTGGGGGTGGGTGGGACTGAATTTCACGCCTCGATCTACCTCGACCGCTTCCTCGAGGACTCGATCGAGGTCGACGTCGATGCCCTGTGCGACGGGACCGATGTCTGGATCGCCGGTGTCATGCAGCACGTCGAGGAGGCCGGCATCCATTCGGGTGACTCGGCGTGCGTGCTGCCGCCACACGCCCTCGGCGAGGAGATGCTGTCCCACCTCCGCGCCCAGACCGAGGGGATCGCGAAAGCGCTCGGGGTCGTCGGCCTGCTCAACGTGCAGTTCGCGATCCGCGGCGACACGCTGTACGTGATCGAGGCCAACCCGCGGGCCTCGCGCACGGTGCCCTTCGTCTCAAAGGCGATCGGGCTGCCGGTGGCCAAGATCGCCTGCCGGGTGCTGCTCGGCGAGCGGCTGGCCGACCTCCACCTGCCGCCGGACACGAGCAACGGCCACGTGTGCGTCAAGGAGGTCGTGCTCCCGTTCGACCGGTTCGCGGGCGCGGATTCGCTGCTCGGTCCCGAGATGCGCTCGACCGGGGAGGTGATGGGGATCGCGCGCGACTTCCCGACGGCGTTCGCCAAGGCTCAGGCGGCCGCAGGCGCGACGCTGCCGAACGCGGGGACGGCGTTCATCACGGTCGCCGACGGCGACAAGCCGGCCGCTAGCGGCGTCGCGACGCTGCTGCACGATCTCGGCTTCGAGATCATCGCCACCCGCGGCACCGCCCAGGCGATCCGCAAGATGGGGATCCCGGCCGAGTCGATCAACAAGATCGGCGAGGGCTCCCCGCACGTAGTCGACTGGATCGAGCGCGGCGAGGTCGACATCGTGATCAACACGCCGGTCGGCACGGGCGCCCGCACCGACGGTTACGAGATCCGCGCCGCCGCGATCGCGCGCGGGATCCCGTGCATCACCACGATGACGGGCGCGATGGCCGCCGCCCGGGCGATCGCCGCCGCCCAGCGCGGCGAGCCCGAGGTCCTCTCCCTCCAGGAGATCCACGCCCAGCACCAGCCGCTGACGGCCCCCGGATGAGCCGAGTGACCGCGCCTTTCGGCCGCCGCGCCGCGACCATCGCCGCGCGCGAGCAGCGCGGCGCCTACGTCGTGATCCGCTGCCGCGACGCACACGGCCCGTTCCCCCAGGCCGGGCAGTTCTACATGCTTCAGGCCGCCGAGCGGTGGGGCGGGGGAGAGGGCGAGCGGCCGTTCCTCCCCCGCGCGTTCAGCGTCCTGCGCGCCCATCCGCGCCCCGAGGGCGTGGAGCTGGAGTTCCTGATCGAGGACGTCGGTCCCGGTACCAACCGGCTGGCCGAGCTCCACCCCGGCGAGAACCTGCTGCTGGTGGGCCCGCTCGGCAACGGCTTCGCGCCGGCCCGCGACGGGCGCGTCCCGCTGCTCGTCGGCGGCGGCGTCGGGATCGCGCCGCTCGCGATCTGGCAGGAACAATTAGGCACTCACCCTCCCCGCGGCGATTCCGGCGCGGCCGCGCCGGCGCTGCTCGGATTCCGGGACCGGGCGCACGCCGAGGGTGGGGGTCTGCTCGAGCAAGCGACGCTCGCCACCGACGACGGCAGCGTCGGCCACCACGGCCTCGTCACCGAGTTGCTCGAGGACGAACTCGGCGCGGGCGGCGACGGCGTCGAGGTGTACGCCTGCGGCCCGCCGGCGATGCTCGAGGCGGTCCGGGCGATCTGCGCCGAACACGCCGTCCCGGCTCAGCTCGCGCTCGAGTCCGGTATGGCGTGCGGATTCGGCGCCTGCTTCGGGTGCGTGGTGCCGACCCGGGACGGCTACGTGCGTCTGTGCATCGACGGACCCGTCCTTGACGCGCAAGTGCTCGAGAACGCCTTCGTCGCAATGATTGGAGCCCACTCATCCCGACATTGACCGTCGACTTCTGCGGCCTCGAGCTCGCCCACCCGATCATCAACGGCTCGGGGACGTTCGATGCGATCGCTGCCCATCGCGCGTTCGGCGACGAGCTGCTCGAGCGGTTCCCGTTCGCGGCGTTCGTGTCCAAGACGGTCACGCTCGAGCCGCGCCAGGGCAACCCGCCCCCCCGCCTGTGGGAGGTCGCCGGCGGGCTGATCAACTCGATCGGCCTGCCGAACAAGGGCCTGCACGGCTACCTCGAGCACGATCTGCCGATGCTCGCCACCCTCCCGGTGCCGCTGATCGTCAACGTTATGGGCTTCAGCCGCGACGACGTGGCCCAGCTCGTCCAGGCCTTCGCCGAGCGCGATGAGGTGCGCGCGCTCGAGCTGAACGTGTCCTGCCCGAACGTCGAGACCGGGCTGACGATGGGGGCCGACCCCACTGAGGTCGCCGCGCTGCTGCACCGGGTCAGACCGCTGACCGGAAAGCCGCTGATCGTCAAGCTCACCCCCAACGCCACCGATGTCGCCGCGGTCGCGCGAGCGGCGCAGGACGCCGGCGCCGACGCCGTGTCGCTGATCAACACGCTGCGCGGGATGGCGCTCGATCCACGCACCGGGGCCCCGTGGCTCGGTGGCGTCACCGGCGGGACGTCAGGACCGGCGGTGCGGGCGATCGCGCTGGCGCAGGTTCACGCGGTCGCGCACGCGATCGAGCTCCCGGTCGTCGGCATGGGCGGCGTGCAGTCTGGGCAGGACGCGCTTGATCTGATGCGCGCCGGCGCAAGTCTCGTGGCCGTCGGCACCGACAGCTTCCGCGATCCAGCGGCTGGTCTCCGAGTCGCCGGAGAGCTCTCGGAACTTCTCGCAAATACCGTCGTCTAGGAGGCCCTGCGAGAGGTCATCGTCCGGCCGTAACGCCCGCCGCGAACCGCGCGCTGTTCGCACTGTGAACATTTTGAGTACTGAGAAAAACCCCCTGCAAACTTAGGGTATTACCGAAACCATCCTCGACAATGCTCTAGCTCAGCTTGAGGTCGAGTCGAATTGGGGCCATTTGGCTTGATCGGCCTGCGCCAAGATGTATAGTCGCCGCCCATGCCGCCGGTCAGCGAATCGCTCTCCAAGCCAACGGCAGCGCCGGAGCGCTCTCTCCTGCAACGCATGGAGGCGCTGCAGCGCGCCAACGACATCCGTACGCGCCGGGCGCAACTCAAGCGCGACCTGAAGGCCGGCCGCCAGCCGATCGACAGGCTCCTGCTCGAGCCGCCGGAGTATCTCGCCACGGCCAAGGTGTTCGACCTGCTGCTGGCCGTCCCCAAGTACGGCCGGGTGAAGGTGAACAAGATCCTGGGTCAGTGCAAGATCTCGCCGAGCAAGACCGTCGGCGGTCTGTCCGAGCGCCAGCGGCGGGAGCTGGTCGCGCTCATGCGGCGGCGCTGACGCTGACCGCCGGCCACCGGTGGGGAGCGCTCCCAAGGTCTTCGTGATCACCGGGCCCTCCGGCGTCGGCAAGGGCACGCTGATCCGCGGCCTGCTCGAGCGGATGCCCGAGCTCGAGCTGTCGGTGTCGGCGACCACGCGCGACCCCCGCCCCGGGGAGAGCGACGCCGTCGACTATCACTTCCTCACCCCCGAGCAGTTCCAGGCGCGAGTCGACGCCGACGATTTCGTCGAGCACGCCGACTACTCCGGGAACCGCTACGGGACCCTGCGCTCAGAGCTCGAGCGCCGGCTGGCCGCCGGCGCGGGCGTCGTGCTCGAGATCGAGGTCCAGGGCGCCCGCCAGGTGCGCAGCGCGATGCCCGACGCGGTCGCCGTGTTCATCGCGCCGCCGTCCGAGAGCGCCCTGCGGGTCCGGCTCGTCGGCCGGGGAACCGACAGTCCCGAGCAGGTCGACCAGCGGCTGCGCACCGCCGAGCAGGAGCTCGAGGCGCAGCCCGAGTTCGCGCACGTGGTCGTCAACGACCGGCTCGAACAGGCGACCGACGAGCTCGTCGAGATCGTCCGGACCGCGATGGACTCCTGACCGCGCGCGGCCCGTAACACGACTGCGAACGTGCGGCCCGGGATGAGTCCCCCCGCTAACCTGTTGCGAACACTCTTCTGGGAAGGAAGGACCAGCCTTGATCTCACCCCGCATCGACAAGCTCCTCGAGCATGTCGACTCCGATTACGCCAGCGTGATCGTCGCCGCCAAGCGCGCGCGCCAGATCAACTCCTACTACCACAACCTCGGCGAGGGCACGTTCGACGAGTTCCCGCCGCCGATGGTCGAGACGCGGTCGAAGAACTACCTGACGATCGCGCTCGAAGAGGTCGCCCAGGGCAAGCTCAAGTACCACTATCGGTAGGCACTCGCCGTGGCGCGCTTGCTCCTCGGCGTGACCGGCGGGATCGCGGCCTACAAGGCGCTCGAGGCAGCGCGGCTGGCGGTCAAGCGCGGCCACGCCGTGCGGGTGATCCAGACGCCGGCGAGCGAGCGGTTCGTCGGCCGTGCCTCGTTTGAGGGGATCACCGGCGCCCCGGTGCTGAACAGCGAGTTCGAGCCCGACCCCGCGCGCGGCTCCTACCCCGGCGAGCCGCTGCCCGAGCGGGCCCCGATCAGCCATCTGGCGCTGGTCGAGCGCGCCGAGCTGTACCTGATCGCGCCGGCTACCGCGAACACGCTCGCGAAGCTCGCCCACGGCCACGCCGACAACCTCGTGAGCACGGCCGCGCTCGCCGCCGCGTGCCCGGTGGCGGTCGCGCCGGCGATGAACAACCGGATGTACCTGAACCCGGCCACCCAGGCCAACCTCGAGCTCCTGCGTACGCGCGGCGTCACGGTGATCGGACCCGGCGAGGGCGCGCTCGCCTCCCACGGCGAGCACGGGATCGGACGGCTGGCCGAGCCCGCCGAGCTGCTCGACGCGTGCGAGTCGCTGCTCGTCCGGCCGTCGCTGGCCGGCCTGCGCGTGCTCGTGACCGCCGGCGGAACGCGCGAGCCGATCGACAGCGTCCGCTTCGTCGGCAACCGGTCCTCGGGGCGGATGGGGTTCGCGCTCGCGCGCGAGGCTGCCCGACGGGGCGCCGAGGTGACCTTGATCGCCGCCAACGTCGCGCTCGAGCCGCCACCGCACGTCCGCGTGAGCGCCGTGCAGACCGCCGCCGAGCTGGCCGCTGCCTGCCGGCGCGAGTTCGACGGCTGCGACGTCCTGCTGATGAGCGCGGCCGTCGCCGACTTCCGTCCGGCAGGCCCGGTCGATCGCAAGCTCAAGAAGGACGACGGCGTCCCCAAGCTCGAGCTCGAGCGCACCGAGGACGTGCTGAGCGCGCTGGCCGAGCTCCGGCGCGCAGATCAGATGCTCGTCGGGTTCGCCGCCGAGCACGGGGAAGGCGCCGTCGAGCACGGCCGCGGCAAGCTCGAGCGCAAGCGGCTCGACGCGATCGTCGTCAACGACATTGCCGGATCGGACATCGGCTTCGAGTCCGACGACAACGAGGTCACGATTCTCACCGCCGATGGGGGCGAGCGGCACGTGCCGCGGGCCAGGAAGGAACTGGTCGCTCAGGCGGTCCTTGACGAAGTGGAGCGACTACGCACAGCCAGGGGTGGGACGGATGGAGCCCGAGCAGACGCCCGTAGCGCAGCAAGAGTGTGAGGCGTTCGCCGCGCTCGCGCGGCGGCTCGCGGCGAACATCGCAAACGCCGTACAGGTTCGCCCGGAGACGCTGACGCACCTGATGGTGGCGCTGCTGGCGGAGGGCCACGTGCTGATCGAGGACTATCCGGGCGTCGGCAAGACCGCGCTCGCGCGGGCGCTGGCCCGGTCGATCGACTGCCAGTTCGCGCGCGTGCAGTGCACGTCGGACCTGCTGCCGGCCGACGTCGTCGGGACCAACGTCTACGACCAGCGCGAGCCGCGGTTCGAGTTCCGGCCCGGCCCGGTGTTCGCGAACGTCGTGCTGGTCGACGAGATCAACCGCGCCTCACCGAAGACCCAGTCCGGCCTGCTCGAGTGCATGCAGGAGCGGCGCGTGACGGTCGACGTCCACACCCACGAGCTGGCGCGGCCGTTCGTCGTGCTCGCCACCCAGAACCCGATCGAGTACGAGGGCACGTACCCGCTGCCGGAGGCGCAGGTCGACCGGTTCATGATCCGGATCTCGCTCGGCTATCCGTCGCGCGACGCCGAGGCGGGGATGCTCGCCGATCACGAGGCCGGCGACCGCGTGCTGACGTTGACGCCGGTCGCCACGGCGGCCGAGGTGCTCGCCGCGCAGGACGCGGCCACGCGGGTGCGCGCGTCCGAGCCGCTGCGCGACTACGTCGTGAGGGTGCTGTGGCGCACGCGCGAGGATCCGCGCGTCGACCTCGGCGCGAGCCCGCGCGCCGGGTTGCTGCTGCTGCGCGCGGCGAAGGCGTACGCGATGATGCAGGGCCGCGACCATGCGCTCCCCGACGACGTCCAGGCGCTGGCCCAGCCCGTGCTCGCCCACCGGCTGGTGCTCGCGCCCGAGTCGTCACGCAGGCGGCCGCGGACGTCGTCAGCGACGCGATCTCGTCGGTGCGAGCGCTGTGAGCACCGGCAGCGCCTCCGCTCAACCGCCGGGCGAGGAGGTGCGTGTGCGGTGAAGCGGGCCGCGGCGGTGGCGGTCGCCGGGCTGGCGCTGATCCTGGTCGCGCTGCTGTTCGACGCCGCGCCGCTGTTCGTCCCGGGCGTCGCGATCACGCTGCTCGGGGTCGTCGCGCCGGCGTGGGTCGTGCTTGCCGCCCACGGCGCCAGCATCGAGCGCACGCTCGACTCCCAGCGGGTCGTCGAGGAGGAGCCGATCGAGGCGACGATCGAGGTCAGGCGCGGGCACTGGGGCCTGCCCGGCGCGGCCGTGGTCGATCCGCTCGTCGGCGAGTCCGTGTCGATCCGCACGTCGATGTCGATCGTCTCGGGAGGTACGAGCGCCAGCGTGCGGATCGTCGCCTCGTTTCCCAGGCGCGGGATGAGGCGAATCGACCCGCCGATGCTGATCGTCTCGGACGCGCTCGATCTCGCGCGGATCGTGCGGGAGAGCCCGTCGCCGGCGCAGGAGCTGCTCGTGCTGCCGCGCACCGAGCGCGTGAAGTGGGTCCCGGGCGCCGGCGAGAAGTGGCGCCGGGCGACCGGCGCGGCCCCGCTCGAGCCGTTCGGCGCCACCGAGGTCGACGGCCTGCGGCCCTACCGCCAGGGCACGCCGGCCTCGCGGATTCACTGGGCCGCGCTCGCACGCGGGGCTGGACTGCTCGAGCGGCGGCTGCGCGCCGACACCGAGACGCGCCCGCTGGTCGTCCTCGACGCCCGCGTGACGGACCGCTCGAGCATCTCGACGCGGCGGTCCGGGCCGCGGCCTCGCTCGTGCTCGAGCTCGGACGGCGCACCGGTTGCGGCCTGTTGCTGCCCGGCGAGTTCCGCGCGCTCGAGATCGAGCCCGACCTGACCGCCTGGCCGGTCGCCCACACCAAGCTGGCGCTGGTCGAGGGCGGCCCGGGCACGAGGGCTCCCGGACTCGGCCGCGGTGCCAGGTCGTCCCAGGTCGTGTACGTCGCCGCGATGCCGCAGGCGCTGCTGCCGACCGGGCTGGCGGGCGCCGGCGTCCGAGCCGCGATCGTCGTGATCCCCAAGGAGCTGGCGACCCAGCCACGTTCCCGGGTCAGCTTCGAGGTCGCGGGCTGCGTCGGCTTCGTCGTCACCGCCGGGCGCCGGGTGAGGGAGGACGCGGCATGAGCTCCACCACACAGGTCGCGGTGCTGGGGCCGGTCCGCACCGACGCGGGGCCGCGCCGGCGAGGAGTCGCCGGCGCCACCGATCGCCCGACGATCAGGCTCGCGGCGTTCGGCGCGCTCGGCCTGTACGGCGTGCTGCGCTGGGGAACGCTGATGCAACCGGCGCCGACGTGGCGGCTACTCGGGTTGCTGGGTCTGGCGCTCGCCCTCGCCGGCGTCGCCCCGGTGCTGATCGAGCGCGAACGCGCGGTGGCCACAACGCGGGGCGGGACCGAGCCGGTGACCGTCACCGGCGCCTGGCTGGCCCTGGTCGCGGTGCTGGCGGCCTTCCCGATCGCCGGGGTGCCGCTGTCCTGGACGATCCATCTACGCGTTGCGGTCACCGCCAACGGGATCGGTGAGGGGCTGTCGACGCTGCCCGGGATCCTCGTCCCGTACAGCGGGATCAACGAGTGGGCGAGGGTCGTGATCCTGCTCGGGGCGGCGGTGCTGCTGCTCGACGCCGCGATGCTGCTCGCGTTCGCGCCACCCGCGCTCGGTGACATCCGCCGCGCCGGCGCGGCGCTACCGCTGATCGCGCTCGTGGTCGTCCCGGCCACGCTCGTCCATCCCAGCTTCCCCTACCTCCAGGGCCTGTTGCTGTTCGCGCTCCTGGCGTTCTTCATGTGGGGGGAACGGGTGCCGCAAGGTCGCCGGGGTGGGGTGCTGCTCGCGTGCGCGGCGACCGGCGCGATCGGGCTGGCCGTCGCTCCCGCGCTCACGCAGCACTCGCCATGGATCGACTACGAGGCGCTGACGCGCGGATTCACGCCCGCGCACGTGGACCGGTTCGATTGGACCCAGCGCTACGGGCCGCTGCGGTGGCCCCGGAGCGGTAACACCGTGCTCGAGGTGAAGGCTTCCCCCAAGGCGTGGAACGGGGAATACTGGAAGACCGAGAACCTCGACGCGTTCGACGGCATAGGCTGGGCAGCGGGGAGTTTCACCACCGCCGGCGGCCTCGAGGGTGTGAGCGCCCGCACGATCAAGCGCAACACCCAGAACCTCACGGTGACGATCCGCGCGATGAACACCACCCAGGTGGTCGCTGCCGGATACGCGGTCGATCCCCCGGACCATCTCACGAGCCCGCCCGATCCGGGGGGCAGCATGGGTACCTGGACGACGTCGACTCCGCTGGTTTCCGGGAACGCCTACACGGTGCAGGTGTACTCCCCGCATCCGAGCCGCTCGCAGCTCGCGAAGGCGGGCGAGGACTACCCGACCGACGTCGAGCAGTCCGACCTCGCGTTGACGATGCCCCAGAACCCGCCGTCCGACGGCGTTCGCGCGCAGTCGGTCGTGTTCCCGAAGTTCGGCGGCCACGCCGCCCCGCGTGATCAGACCAACCCGGTGAGCTTCCCCGGCACCGCGGCGGTGCGCGGCTCGCCCTACTGGCAGGCGTACACGCTCGCTCAGTCCCTCGCCGGCAAGTCGAAGACGCCGTACGCGTTCGTGCAGCGGGTGCTGAGCTACCTGTCGCCGGCCAACGGCTTCAGCTACAACGAGTTCCCGCCGCTCACCGCCAATCCGCTGGTCACGTTCCTGTTCGTGCACAGGCTCGGCTACTGCCAGCAGTTCGCCGGTGCGATGGCGCTGCTGCTGCGGATGGGCGGGGTGCCGGCGCGGGTCTCGACCGGGTTTACCACGGGCACCTATGACCAGACCACCAAGCAGTACGTCGTAACCGATGTCGACGCGCACGCATGGGTCGAGGCCTGGTTCCCGCACTACGGCTGGGTCACATTCGATCCGACGCCGGCGAGCGCGCCGGCGCGCGGGGCTGTGACCTCGTCGTCGGCTGAATTCCTTGGCCCGAGCGTGCTCGGAGCCACCCAGCACCTCAGCACGCCGGCCAGGTCCTCGGCCGCCGGCGTCCGGAGGCACGGAGGGAGCTCGGTCGGCGTGGTCCTGCCCGTGGCCCTGGCGGTGGTCGCGGCGCTGCTCGCGATCGCGTTCGTCGCCTGGCGTCGCAAGGCCCCTTTCGGACCCGACGCGCTGCTCGCCGAGCTCGAGCGCGCGCTGGCGCGGAGTGGACGCCCGATCTCGGACGGCGTGACGCTCGTTGCCGTCGAGCGCCGCTTCCGCACCTCGCCCGAAGCCGCGGCGTATGTGCGCGCGCTCCGCGTGTCGCGGTTCGCCGGCGGCACGGCGGTGCCGACGCTCGGACAGCGCCGCGCCCTGCGCTCACAGCTCCGGGCGGGGCTCGGGCTCGGCGGGGCTGTTCGTGCCCTGTGGGCGTTGCCGCCGCGTCCGCGACGGCGGCGCACGCGCGGCCCTCGCGCACGTGGAAGCGCGCCTGGCGCGGACTAAAATAGCTCGTCAATGGACGACGTGTACGAGTTGTTCATACGCGGCAGCGAGCTGCTCGAGGCCGGCCACCACCACCAGGCGACGATCCCGCTTGCTCGCGCGCGCGACCTGGCTCCCGACAAGACCTCGATCCGCGAGGCGCTCGGCCGTGCCCTGTTCGGCGCCCAGCGCTACCAGGAGGCGGCCGACGAGTTCACGGCCGTGATCGACCGGGCGCCAACGAACGACTACGCGCTGTTCTGTCTCGGCCGCGCATTGCAGATGCTCGGCCGCCACGCGGAGGCGCAGATTCCGCTTGCGCAGGCCGCGGGCATGCAGCCCGGCCGGCGCGACTACCGGATCTACCGCGACCGCGCCCGCGCGCGCGCCGAGACCTCCTCGCGCTCCTAGGCGGCAGGGCGCCGGGGCCTGAACAGGCGCCGGTCTCCCTCGCGTGAAGCGCTATCAGCGTACGACCCTCGACCTCTAAGCACGGGGAGGCCGCGGCGTGTTAGGCCCGCTCTCCGGTGCTAATCTGAAACGCGAAGTCGAGCGCCGGGTGTTCCCGGCGGCAGTACCCAAAGTGGGCGCTGAGTGCCCGCTTTTTTTATGAGTTTTGCGATGGAGGAGATCTGAAGTGCAGCCCGATGACCGCCACCTCGAAAGGGAGATCGAAGGCCGACTCGCCGCCAGCGAGCCGGAGGTCGAGGTGCTGCTCGCCGAGGTCATTTCTCCGGCAACGCTGCGGCTGTTCATCGATCATCCCGAGGGCGTGTCGCTCGCTCTGTGCGAGCGGGTCTCAGGGCTCCTGACCGACTACCGCGACCGATACTCGCTCGAGGTGTCCTCCCCGGGGCAAGACCGTCCGCTGACCAAGCCCCAGCACTACACCCGCTTCCTCGGCCGGCATGCGCGCGTGCGCCTGCGGGACGCCAAGGACGGCCATAAGAGCGTGACAGGGGAACTGGTCGGAGCATCGGACAGCGATGTGACGATTGCGGCACCTGACGGCGTCGTCACCATTCCCTACGAGCAAATCGCCCGCTCCAACCTCGTACCTGGAGACTGAAGCCATGTCGAGAGAGATCGTCGAGGCCGTTCGCGGTCTCGCCGCCGAAAAGAACATCTCCTCCGAGAAGCTGATGGAGGCGCTCGAAGACGCGCTCTTGTCGGCATACAAGAAGACGCCCGAAGCGGCCCGCTACGCCAAGGTCGAAATGGACCGGGACAGCGGCGACTTCAAGGTCTGGGAGCTGAAGATCCCGCCGGAGCTGGAGGAACAGCTGCTGGTGGAGGCGACGCCTGACCAGCAGCCGACCGTCGACCCCGAGACCGGCGAGATGCGCGAGCCGCCCGAGCCCGAGATCGATCTCGAGAAGCTCAAGGAGTACGAGGACCAGATCGAGACCGAGGACGTGACCCCACATGACTTCGGGCGGATCGCAGCGCAGACCGCCAAGCAGGTAATCCTCCAGCGGATCCGCGAGGCCGAGCGCGACATGATGTTCGAGGAGTACCGCGACCGCGTCGGCGAGCTGATCACCGGGATCGTGCAGCAGTCAGACTCGCGCTACACGCTCGTGCAGCTGCGCGAGCGGGTCGAGGCGCTGCTACCCAAGTCCGAGCAGGTCGAGGGCGAGCGCTACGACCACTCCCAGCGCATCAAGGCGGTCATCAAGGACGTCTCGAACTCGACCAAGGGCCCGAGCATCATCGTCTCCCGGCGAGACCCCGAGCTGATCAAGCAGCTGTTCGAGCTCGAGGTGCCCGAGATCGCCGACGGCCTGGTCGAGATCACGAACGTCGCGCGCGAGCCCGGCTACCGCTCGAAGATCGCAGTGGTCTCGCACGTCGACGGCGTCGATCCGGTCGGCGCTTGCGTCGGCCCTCGCGGCTCGCGCGTTCGGATGGTCGTATCCGAGCTGCGCGGCGAGAAGATCGACATCATCCCCTACAACGACGAGCCCGCCCGGTTCGTGGCCAAGGCGCTGTCGCCCGCGCGCGTGCGCGAGGTACTTGTCGACGACGCCGGCAAGCAGGCGACCGTGATCGTCCCCGATGACCAGCTGTCGCTGGCGATCGGCCGCGAGGGTCAGAATGCGCGGCTCGCCGCGCGGCTGACCGGCTGGCGGATCGACATCCGCTCGGAGACCGAGTTCGCCGCCGAGGAGGCCGAGCACGGCTACGAGCAGGAAGAGGCGCAGGGACGCTGCGCCGCGATTCTGTCCAACGGCCGGCGGTGCCCGAACGCGGCGCTGCCCGGATCCCACTACTGCGGGATCGAGGCCCACCAGGCGCTCGAGGGCAAGAACACCAATCAGGTGCAGGCCGCCGCGAACGGTGGCGACTAGGCGCTTACACTGGGATGTAGATGAACAAACGTGTGCATCAGATCGCCAAGGAGCACGGGCTCGCCGCCAAGGAGGTACTCGAGCGGCTGAGGGCGGCTGGGCTCGAGGTGAAGGCGGCGTCTTCGTCGGTTGACGAAGCGCAAGCGCGACGGATTCTGGGGGACGGCGCCGGCGACGGCGCCGGCCAGAAGGCGCCACCGCCTGCGGAGAAGTCGGCTCCACGCGACGGTGACGGCGCCCGCGCCCGGTCAGGCAACGGGGCCACCCGGAGCGACGCGCCCGCCCGCGGCCCCGGCGAAGCACCTCGCGCGCGAGCCGATGCCCCGGCCCGCGGTGGCGCGGACGGACCGGGTCGCGGCCGCGGGACCAGTGATGGACCGGGTGGCGGCCGCGCGACCAACGATGGCCCGGGTCGCGGTTCCGCGACCAACGACGGACCCGCTCGCGACGACGCCGGCCGTCCACCTAGTAACGGTGGCGACGGGCCCGCGCGCAGTGGCGACAACGGACCGGCCGGCGCCGAGGGCGGCCACAAGCGCCCGACCCGCGACTCGCTCCAGGGCGAGCGCGCGCCCGGCAACGCCGGCGGCCGGCGGCGCGTGGTGATCGACTCGCAAGCTTCGCGCCGCAACACCGGCGGCCCCCCGATCCAGTCGAACCAGCCCCCGCGCCGGCAACGGCGAGGTCGCCGTCGGCGGGGCGTCTACGACGACGAGGCCGAATCGCGTCCGTCCACTTCCCAGATGGCGCTCGCTGGGACCGACGCGGTCCGGATCAACTCCGGGTCGACGGTCAAGGACGTCGCCGAGTATCTGGGCGTTCCGGTGCCCGAGATCATGAAGCAGCTGATGGCGCTCGGCGAGATGAAGACGCTGACCACGACTCTCTCCGACGACGCCATTCATGTACTAGCGGCCGAGCTCGGCAAGCGGGTGGAGATAGTCCATTCCGAGGACGAGACGACGGCCGAGCCGGTGTTCAACGATGCCGAGGAGCAGCTCGTCGAGCGGCCTCCGGTGGTGACGATCATGGGCCACGTCGATCACGGCAAGACTTCGCTGCTCGACGCCATCCGGCGGACGCAGGTTGCTGCCGGGGAGGCCGGCGGCATCACCCAGCACATCGGCGCGTATCAGGTCGAGCGGGACGGCAGGGAGATCACGTTCCTGGACACGCCCGGTCACGAGGCTTTCACCGCGATGCGCGCTCGCGGCGCCAAGGTCACCGACATCGCCGTCATCGTGGTCGCCGCGGACGACGGCGTGAAGCCCCAAACGCAGGAGGCGGTCGATCACGCCAAGGAAGCGGCCGTGCCGATGCTGGTCGCGGTCAACAAGATCGACAAGGAGGGCTCGCAGCCCGACCGCGTCCGCGCCGAGATGGCGCAGCTCGGCCTGCAGCCGGTCGAGTGGGGCGGCGAGACCGAGTTCGTCAACGTCTCGGCCAAGACCCGGGAAGGCCTCGAGGATCTGCTCGAGACGATCCTGGTGATGGCCGAGATCGAGGAGCTCCGCGCCAACCCGGATGCCGCGGCGTCGGGAACCGTGATCGAGTCCAAGCTCGATCCGGGCCGCGGCCCGGTGGTGACGATTCTGATCGGTCGCGGCACGCTCGAGGTCGGCGACGCGCTCGTCGCCGGTGCGCATTGGGGCCGGGTCCGGGCGATGCACGACTTCCTCGGCCAGCGCGTCAACGCGGCGTTGCCGGGCGAGCCCGTCGAGGTGCTCGGGTTCGACGGCGTGCCCGAGGCCGGCGAGCACGTCCGCGTGGTCGAGAACGAGCGGCGGGCGCGGCAGCTCGCCGGCGAGCGGGCCACCCGCCTGAAGGCCGAGGCGCTGGCCCGGCGCTCGGGCAAGAAGGTCTCGCTCGAGGACATCTTCAAGAGCGGCGTCCAGGAGCTCAACCTGGTGCTCAAATCCGACGTCGCGGGCTCGCTCGAGGCGATCCAGGACGAGATCGCCAAGCTGCCGCAGGACGAGGTCTCGGTCAACGTGATCCGCGGCGCGGTCGGCGCCGTGTCGGAGTCCGATGTGATGCTCGCGTCCGCCTCGGACGCGGTGATCATGTCCTTCAACGTGCGGCCGGTCGGCGACGCCCGCCAGGTGGCCGAGCGGGAGGGCGTTGAGATCCGCCACTACTCCGTGATCTACCGCGCGATTGAGGAGCTCCGTGACGCGATGCAGGGCATGCTCGCCCCCGAGGAGGTCGAGGACGCGCTCGGGTCGGTCGAGGTGCGCCAGATCTTCCGGGCCTCGCGCGTGGGCACGATCGCCGGCTGTCATGTCACCGAGGGCAGGATCACGCGCGGGTCGAAGGTCCGCCTGGTCCGCGACGGGAGGGTCGTCTACGACGGCGAGATCCAGAGCCTGCGCCGCTTCAACGAGGACGTGCGCGAGGTTGCCGCCGGCTACGACTGCGGGATCGTGCTCAGGGACTTCGCCGACGTCAAGGAAGGCGATGTGCTCGAGACCTACGCCACCCGCCAGGTCGAACGCGAGCTCGTTTAGCGGCTGGTGGCCCCCGATGTCGGACAGCGGCTATGTCGCGGTCCTCGTGATCGATCTGCATTTTCCAGACGCGGGCAGTCTCAAGAGCAAGCGCAAGGAACTGTCCTCGATCAAGGCGCAGCTGCACGGCCGGCTCGGAGTCGCGGTCGCCGAGGTCGACCATCAGGATCTGTGGCAGCGGGCGCGATTGACCGCGGCTCTGACTGGTGGATCGCTCGCTGTGCTGGAGGCGGCGGCGGACAAGGTCGAGCGGTGGCTCGACGCGCGATGGCCCGAGCAGGTGCGGGTCGTGCGGATCGTCAGCTCTGTCGAGGAGTTGTGCGAGTGAGCGCTAACAGGCTGATGACTCGAGACGGGGTGAGTGGGTAGGATGAGCGCAGGCCGGATGCGTCGGGTCGATGGGGCCGTGCGAGCGGTGCTTAGCGACGCGATCGCCAAGGATCTCCTGGATCCACGCGTTGGATTCGTGACCGTGACCGCAGTCAAGACCAGCCCCGATCTTCGCCATGCACGCGTATACGTCAGCGTCCTGGGGGACGAGCAGACACGGTCGGACACGCTCGAGGGGTTGCGCTCCGCTCACGGCTTCCTCCAGGGCCGGGTCGCGGCCGAGTTGTCGCTCAAGCACACGCCGGCGATCACGTTCGAATATGACGAGTCGATCGATCGCGGGATGCGGATCTCGCAGCTGATCGACCAGGGACCGGGTGGGCGGGAACCAGATGGGTGAGAACGGTGCGGCGCCCGACCGCGATCGCGTGCTCGCCGAGCTCCGCTCGGACGACAAGCTGATCGTCGTCGCCCACGAGAATCCGGACGGCGACGCGCTCGGCTCGCTGATCGCGATGCAGGGGATCCTGACCCTCACGGGCAGCGACTGCCTGATGTTCATCGACGCGAGCGATCTGCCGCTGCCGCACGAGTACCAGTTCTTCGAGCTCTCCGGCCTCGTGAGTTCGCCGCCTGAGGACCTCGACGAGCGGACGATTCTGTTCCTGGACTGCGGCAACCTCGAGCGCAACCCCGCTGAGGCGTTCCGCCGGCCGGGCGGGGCGGGTGGGCCGCACATAATCAACATCGACCACCACCACGACAACACTCTGTTTGGCACGGTGAACTACGTGCTGCCCGAGGCCTCGTGCACGGCCGAGATCGTGTGGGACCTGATGCACGGCCTGGGGGTCAAGCCGACGCTCAACATCGCCGAGGGGCTGTACGTCGGGTTGATCACCGACACCGGCCGCTTCATGTACGAAAACACCGGTCCGCGCGCGCACGAGATGGCCGCCGACCTGATCGAGGCCGGTGTCGACGTCCACGAGATCTACCGGCGCGTGTACGAGGGCGTCCCATACGGCAAGCTCGCGCTGCTCGCCCGCGGGCTCGCCAAGATCCATCGCTTCGACGGTGGACGGCTGACCGTGACCGAGCTCGATGCCGACGACTTCGCGGCCTCCGACGCCGAGGAGAGCTACTCAGAAGGGGTGATCGACCACCTGCGGGCGGTTGAGGGCACCGCGGTCGCGGCCCTGATCCGCGAGCGGTCCGGGAACCACAACGACGACGGCCGGGCCCGCAAGGTGTCGCTGCGCGCGAGCGACGAGCGCGTCGACGTGTCGGCGATCGCGCGCGTCCAGGGCGGTGGCGGCCACCGTCAGGCGGCGGGCTTCTCGACGTCGCTTGAGTGGGACGAGCTGGTCGCCTTCCTGCGTGAGGAAGTCGCCCAGCAGCTGTCCAAGTGACCGGCGACCCGTTCGACGGCATCGTCCTGTACGACAAGCCGGCCGGCATCACCTCACATGATGTAGTCGCGCGGATGCGGCGCGCGCTCGGCCGCCGCAAGGTGGGCCACGCAGGCACGCTCGATCCGTTCGCGACCGGGCTGTTGCTGATCCTGGTCGGCCGCGCGACGCGCGTGCAGCGGTTCGTGATGGCGCTGCGCAAGACATACGAGGCAACGGCGAGGTTCGGCGCAACGTCGACCACGGGCGATCCCGAAGGGGAGATCGTGACGACGGGCGTGGTCCCATCCGGCGATCTAGAGCTTCGGACCGGGTCTCTGCGTCAGCGTCCGCCGGCCTACTCCGCGGTGAAGGTCGGCGGCCGGCGAGCGTACGCGCTGGCCCGCGCCGGCGAGGAGGTTGAGCTCGCCGAGCGCGTGGTCGACGTCTATCGCTTCGAGGAGCGCTGGCGTGATCGGGACCGGCGCGGCTTTACGATCGAGTGCTCGTCGGGGACGTATGTGCGGAGCCTGATCGCGGATCTCGGAGACGCGTACTGCAGCGAGCTCCGCCGCACGGCGATCGGTCCGTTTGACGTCGCAGACGCCGATCCCGAGCGGGTCGTCGGCCTCGACGCCGCGCTCGGCTTCATGCCCGAGGTCCGGCTCGATCCCGAGCGGGCACGGCGAGCCGCGCACGGTGGTGCGGTGGCCGGAGACGCGGCCGGGGCCGAGGGTGGGGTGGTCAGGCTGACCGACGCCGACGGATTAATAGCGCTGGCCGAACCGCGTCCAGGGGGCCTGCTCGCCCCCGTCGTCGGTCTCCGGGCTGACAGACCCACTGACCACTAGCCTTTCCTCGCGAATGCGAGTAACGATGCTCTCCGAGGTCCGGGAGCGGCCGCGGCGAGTGGCGGTCGGCGAATTCGACGGCGTCCACCTCGGACACCGCGAGGTGATCCGCGGCAACGATACGGTGCTCACGTTCGAGCCCCATCCGTTGCGCGTGGTCCGCCCGGAGGCGGCGCCGAAGCTGCTCACGAGCCTAGAGGCCAAGGCCGAGCTGATCGAGGCGCTCGGGGTCGACGAGCTCGTGGTGATCCCGTTCGATGACGGGTTCGCCCACCAGACAGCCGCGGAGTTCGTCGACGACGTGCTCGTCGAGCGGTTGCGGGCGACGAGCGTATCGGTGGGGGAGAACTTCCGCTTCGGCCACCTCGCCGCCGGCGATCCCGAGCGGCTCGCCGCCGACGGGCGGTTCGAGACCCGGGTCGTGCCGCTGGTCGAGGTCAACGGCGAGATCGTCTCCTCGAGTCATATCCGGGGGCTGGTGCTGGCCGGCGAGGTCGAGACCGCCGCGCGCTTCCTGGGCGCGCCGTTCCAGCTCCGGGGCGAGGTCGTCCGGGGCGACCGGCGAGGCCGGACGCTCGGGTTCCCGACCGCCAACCTCGTCCCCGACGAGGCGCTCGTGTGCCCGGGCCACGGGATCTACGCCGCGCGCACCGCCGAGGCCTGCGCCGCGGTCAGCATCGGTGTGCGGCCCACGTTCGGCACCGGCCGTGCGTTGCTGGTCGAGGCGTACCTGCTCGACTTCGACGCGGATCTGTATGGACGCACCCTTCGCATCGACTTCCTCGCGCGCCTGCGCGGGGAGCGCCGGTTCGAGTCGCCCGAGGCGCTGGTCGAGCAGATGCAACGCGACGTCGAGCTCACGCGCGAGCATTGCGAACGGGTGGCCTGCTAGCCTCATCCAGCCGATGGCCATCACCCAGGAACGTAAGCAAGAGCTGACCGCCAAGTACGGCGACAGCCCCGCCGACACCGGCAAGACCGAGGTTCAGATCGCGCTGCTGACCGCGCGCATCAACGACCTCAACGATCACCTGCGCGAGCACCGCAAGGATCACCATTCGCGGCGCGGCCTGCTGATGCTGGTGGGCCGCCGGCGGCGACTGCTGAACTACCTGCGCCACGAGGATCTCGAGCGCTACCGCACGATCCTGCGCGAGCTCGGCCTGCGACGGTGAGTGACCCCTCCGCCGACGGGCCGATCCCGGCCGGCTCCGCGGCTCCGGATTTCACGCTCATGCGCGAGGATGGCGGCGAGTTCACGCGCGCCGATCTCGAGAGCCACACGACCGTGCTCGTGTTCTATCCGTTCGCGTTCAGTCCGGTGTGCAGCGATCAGATCGCGCTGTACGAGGACGTGCTCAGCGACTACCTGGCCAACCGCGGCGTCACCATGTATGGCGTGTCCTGCGACGCGCGCTGGTCGCAGACGGCGTTTCGACAGAAGCTCGGCGTGAGCATCCCGCAGCTGTCGGACTTCGAACCAAAGGGGGCGGCTTGCCGCGCGTTCGGCGTCTACCACCCCGGCGGCTTTCCGCAGCGCGCGCTCGTGATCGTCGGACCCGACGCAGTCGTGGGGTGGAGCTATCAGGCCCCGTCGCCGGCCGACCTGCCGGGGGCCAACCTGATCTTCGACGGCCTCGACGCGATCGCCGCCGGATCCGGTCGCGCGTGAGCGACGGATCCGTCCGCGATTGAGCGACCTCAGCTCGGCTCCGCTTCCCGGGCTGCGCGAACAGGACCACGTCAGGGGCCCGGACGGCGCTCCGCTCGTGATCGTGTACGCGGACTTCGAGTGCCCCTACTGCGCGGCCACGGAGCTGAAGCTCCGTGGCGCCCGGCTGCGGATCGCGTTCCGGCACTTCCCCGTTCGCTCGAACCATCCTCGCGCCTGGCCGGCGGCGTGCGCGGCCGAGGCCGCGGCGCTCCAGGGCCGCTTCTGGGAGATGCACGATCTGCTGTTCGGCGACCAGGGACGGCTCGAGGACCCGCACCTGTGGGCGCGGGCGCGGACGCTCGGCCTCGACCTCGAGCGGTTCGACGCCGACCGGCGCAGCGAGTCGATCCAGGCGCGCGTCCGCGGCGACTTCGAGTCAGGCGTGCGGGGTGGTGTCGTGACCACGCCGACGCTGGTCGCGAACGGCGCCATGCACACCGGCGAGATCGATGCCCACTCGCTCGAACAGCTCGGCGCCGGCGGGGGCTGAGCGACTCCCGTCCGCGCCGGCCGCGAAAGCCGGCAGTCGGAGCGCGAAGATCGAGCCGTGCCCGGTGTTCTGCACGGTGCAGCGCCCGCCGTGGGCCTTCGCGATCGCATCCACGATCGCCAGCCCCAGTCCGACCCCGCCGGCTGACCGCGTGCGCGCCGCGTCGGCCCGGGCAAAGCGGTCGAAGATCCGCGCGAGCGCATCCTCGTGCACCCCGCAGCCCTCGTCCTCCACCTCGATCACCAGCTGCCCCGGCCCGTCGCGGACCGCGCGCAGCTCGATCGCGTCGTTCCGCCGCGTGTACTTGATCGCGTTCTCGACGAGCGCGTCGAGCGCCGCGCGCAGCCGCTCCGGGTCCACGAGCAGCCTCCCGGGCGCCAGCGGCCCGAGCCGCCATGCGCGCGGCGCCACTTCAGACCACCGTATGAAAACGTCCTCCAGGAATGGCTCGACCTCGACGCCCTCGATCTGGAGGAAGTCGGGCTGGTCGGCGGTCGCGAGCAGCAGGAGCCGGTCGATGATCGCGTCCATCCGGGCGAGCTCGTCGAGTGCGATCTCGAGCTCGGCATCCGAGCCGCCTCCGAGCAGCAGCTCGAGGTGGCCGCGGGCGATCGTCACCGGCGTGCGCAGCTCGTGCGAGGCGTCGTGCATGAACCGCTCCTGACGTTCGAGCATCGAGCGCCTCTCCTCGGCCTGCGCCTCGGCGATGTCGAGCTCGTCGTCACGGCGGCGGGAGTGCCACACCATCAGCACGACGATCAGGACCAGCAGCGGGCCTCCGCACAGGATCGTCTGCCAATCCGGCCAGGCCATGACCGCGGCGTAGCTGACCACCGCGAACGCGGCCCACAGCAGCTCTACTCGGTAGCGTCGCAGTGACCGGCGCAGTTCAAGCGGCCGCACGGTAGCCCGCATTACGCACGGTCTCGATTGGGGCGTCGGGGCCGAGGCGACGGCGCAGCCGCCTGATGCAGACGTCGACGACATTCGATCTCGGATCGAAGTCGTATCCCCATACCTCGGACAGGAGCCGCTCGCGGCTGACCACCTCGCCGACGTGCGCCAGCAGGAAGTGCAGCAGCCGGAACTCGCGATCGGACAGGTCGGCCACGACCTCGCCGACGCGTGCCTGACGCCGGGCGAGGTCGAGCACCAGGCTCCCGACGCGGATCACCGTGCTGATCTCGGCGCCGGGCGCGCGCCGCAGTTGCACCCGCGCGCGGGCCAGCAACTCGTCGAGCGAGAACGGCTTGGCCAGGTAGTCGACCGCCCCGAGCTCAAAGCTGCGCAGCTTGACCGGAAGGTCGGTGCGCGCGGACAGGATCAGCACGGGCAGGTCTGACCGCTCGCGGTGCAGCGCCCGGAGCGCGTCCAAGCCGCTGGCGCCCGGGAGCAGCAGGTCGAGGATCACCAGGTCGTAGCTCCCGGCGAGCGCCCGCGCGAGGCCCTGCTCACCATCCGCAACCACGTCCACGCCCAAGCCCTCGGCCTCGAACGCCCGGGCGAGAAACGCGCGAATCCGAGCCTCATCCTCAACAATCAATATTCGCATTTGCTCTTTCGAGCCCCCACGGCTCGCGAACGACACTGCCGGTCAGATGACTTGTAGATGACGGCTCGATGACATCGCCGTCATCTAAGGGTCTGCCATCGCGGGGGAATGTATAACACCGCGCCGAGGGACAGAAGGGACGGATATGGGTTCTTACGGCAGACGATTGTTGGGAGTGACGCTTGCGACCGCAATCGTTTGCGTCGCGATCGGCCTTTACGTCGGGCTGTACCTCACGAACGTGCCCGGATCGGTGGCTGCGACCCGCGTCGGCCCGGTGACCAATCTGACGCTCGCGACCGTTCCGGCGGCGGCCCTCAACGACCCGCACCCGACCTGGGTCTCGTACTACGTGACCGCGCCGAACGACACCAACTGGCGCCACGAGACGACGTTCGTGCTGCCCGCGAACTCGCTGGTCCACGTCACGATCTACCAGTTCGACTCGGAGACCGGGCTCCGCAACCCGTTCATTGGACAGGCCACCGGCACCGTTGGCGGGACGTTCCAGCTGAACGGGAAGACCGTGCGGTCGATCGACCCCGACGCGGCCTCCCACGTGTTCGCGGTCCCGGAAATCGGCCTGTCGGTGCCTCTCCTCGGCACCCCGGACAGCGCCAAGAACCCGTGCGCCAACGCGCCATGCCCGCTAAGCACGGACCACGAGACGATCTCGTTCACGTTCCGCACGCCGGCCAAGGGCCTGTACCGCTGGCAGTGCTTCGTCCCCTGCGCGGCGGGCTTCATCCAGGGCTTCGGCGGGCCGATGCAGACGGTCGGCTACATGGACGGCTTCCTCAAGGTCGTGTGAGTCCCGCCAGATGAGCGAGGTCAACCACTTCCGCCGCGTTCTGCTGATCTGGCTCGTCGCGAGCATCATCGCGACGCCGCTCGTGATCTTCGTGCTCGCGCCGATCATCCCGCCCGGCAATGGGACGGTCGAGTCGGCGGGCCAGGTCAGCGACAACACCGTGCTGTTCGGCCTCTCGACGCCGATCGCCCTGGCGGTGATCGTGTGGTTCCTCTACGCGGTGATCGTGTTCCGCGAGCGCCAGCCCGACGTCGTGCTCGACGGTCCGCCGCTCCGCGGGGACGCGCGGATCCAGATGTGGTGGGTCGTGATCACGACCACGATTGTGCTGTTCCTGGCCGGGTACGGCTCGGTCCGGCTGCTGTCCGACGGCGCCGGGGGCGGCCAGGGGCCAAACCCGATCGCGGCCCCCGCCCAGGCGAAGGATCCGCCGCTCCAGGTTCAGGTGATCGCGCAGCAATGGCAGTTCACCTACCGCTTCCCGGGCTACGGCGGCGTCGAGACCCAGCATCTCGATATCCCCGCGCACACCACGATCGCGTTCAACGTGACGTCGCTCGACGTGATCCATTCGTTCTGGGCCTACCAGCTCGGCGTCAAGGCGGACGCGAACCCCGGCGAGAACAACATCGCCTACGTCACCACGAAAGCGCCGCTGACCTTCAACATCCGCTGCGCCGAGCTATGCGGCGTCTGGCACGGCTACATGTTCGACACGGGGCACGTGGTCACGAAGACGCAGTTCGCCACGTGGATCGCGGCGCAGCGGGTGAAGTACGCGCCGGCGACCAGGCTGCTGGGGCCGTACTCGAAGACCTACTTCCCGGATCCCCAGAGGAGAGGCGGATGAGCGCGATCACAGTGACGGCCGAGAAGCCCCCGGTGTGGCGGCGCCTGCTCGGCTTCAACCTGCTCACGGGCGTCGTGCTCGGGATCGTGGGATACCTGATCGGCTACTGGATCGGCGGCCGGATCCACGCTTACAGCATCTCGTACTACTCGTCGGAGGCCGGGCAGAACGACATTTCGATCTTCCTCGGTTACGGGTTCGGCGTGGTCGGGTTCCTGATCGGCCTCGGGTTCGGCAACTATCCGCTCCGTCGGCTGCTCGGGCACCCGCCGACGCTGGCCGAGCACGAGAGCTCGGACGAGGGCCTCGGCCGCTACTTCCGGCTGTGCACCGACCACAAGGTCGTGGCCCTGCAGTACATGGTCGGGATCGGCTTCTTCTTCGCGATCGGCGGGCTCAACGCGATGCTGATCCGCACCGAGCTGCTCAACCCCAACACGCACGCGTTCGGGCCCAACCAGTACCTGACGCTGGTCGGCCTGCACGGCTCGATGATGATGGGGATCATGACCTCGTCGATCCTCGGGCCGTTCGCGAACTGGCTCGTGCCGCTGATGATCGGCTCGCGCCGGATGGCGTTCCCGCGGATCGAGGCGTTCACGTTCTGGCTGCTGATGGCGGCTGGGGTGATCCTGTGTACGACGATCTTCTTCGGTGGGTTCCAGACCGGCTGGACCGGCTATGAGCCGCTCGGCGCCCAGGGCACCGCCGGCTACGACGCCTACATCGGCTTCTTCGCGCTCGTCGGCGTGTCGATGACGCTGCTCGGGTTCAACCTGCTGGCGACGATCATCACCATGCGCGCCCCCGGGATGACGTGGACGCGTCTGCCCATCTTCGTGTGGAGCGTGGTGGCGACGGCGATCCTGATGCTGCTGGCCTCGCCGATGCTGGCGGCGTCGCTGTTCATGGCGGCGTTCGACCGCACCGTGCAGACCGCGTTCTTCATCCCCGGAAACGGCGGCTCAAGCTTCCTGTGGCAGAACCTGTTCTGGGTGTTCGGACACCCGGAGGTGTACATCGTCGCGCTGCCCGGCTTCGGAATCGCGCTCGAGCTGCTCCCGGTGTTCTGCCGGAAGCCTCTGTGGGGCTACCGGATCGCGGTCGCCGGCATGCTCGGGGTCACCCTGCTCAGTTTCTTCGTGTGGCAGCACCACCTGTTCGTCAGCGGCATCAACGCCGACCTGCGGCCGTTCTACATGCTGTCGACCGAGCTGATCTCGATTCCCACCGGTTTCATCTTCCTGTGCGCGATGGGCACGCTGTGGCGCGGCCGAATACGGCTCACGGTGCCGATGCTGTTCGTGCTCGGGTGGGCGTTCAACTTCCTGTTCGGCGGCATCTCCGGCGTGTTCCTGTCAGACGCGCCGAGCGACGTCACCACCCACGGGACGTTCTTCGTGATGGCCCACTTCCATTACACGATCATGGGCGGGCTGGTGTTCACGTTCTTTGCGGGGATCTACTACTGGATTCCGAAGATGACCGGGTACAAGCTGTCGGAGACGCTCGGGAAGATCCACTTCTGGTCGCTGTTCATCGCGTTCAACTCGACGTTTGGGCCGCTGTTCGCGCTTGGTCTCATGGGCATGCCGAGACGCGTGGTCACCTATGCGGAAAATCTCAAGCCGCTCAACGACTGGGTGACGGTGTCCGCATACGTGATCGGGCTGTCGATGCTCGTGTTCCTGTACAACGTCGTGTCGTCGCTGATCTTCAAGCGCGTGCCGGAGGTGGCGAACCCGTGGAACTCGAAGTCGCCCGAGTTCCAGCTCCCGACGCCCGTGCCCGTCCACGACTTCGATCGAATCCCCGTGTTCGACGCCGACCCCTATCCGTACGGCGTCGAGCCGACGCCCGTGCCGACGGTCGCGCCCGTCGGCGGGACCGCGTAGACGATGGAAGCGTCAGCCCCCCTCGCCGCCCACATCGAGCCCGAGCCGCGCGAGTGGCAGCTGCGCGCGCTGTGGGTCGGTGCCCGGATGCTATGCGGCGCCGCGTCGTTCTTCTTCATGGCGTTCCTGTTCGCGTACTTCTACCTGCGCTCGCTCGACGTCAACAAGAGTTGGAAGATCGGCGCGGTGAATCCTCCGACCGGGTTCGGCGTGGCGATCGTGGTGGTGCTGGTGGTGAGCGCGGTCGTGCTGCGGATGGCGTCCAAGCGGCCGACCGAGGCGACGGCACTCGGACTCGGAGCGCTCGCGCTCGCGCTGGTGTCGATCGTGCTCCAGGTGATCGCCTGGACCACGCTCGGCTTCGGGCCGGCGAGCGGCGGCTACGCGAGCGTGTACGTCGGCTGGACCGCGTGGTACGCGGTGTTCACGCTGGCGTGCGTGTACTGGATCGAGACCCAGCTCGCGAGCGTGTGGCGCCTCGGTCGCGAGGGCGTCAAGCGTCCGCGCGCCGAGGGCGTGCCCGCCGACGACGTCGAGCTGCTCGGCGCAGGGCTCGAGGCGTGCTCGTTCTTCTGGGCGTACTACGTGGTGCTCGGCGTGATCGCGTGGATCGTCCTGTACCTGGTGTGACGTGAGCTGGGGCGGTTGGTCGATTGAGCCCCCGGTCGCCTACGTGGCGATCGCCGGGCTCCTCTACTGGCTGGGCGGGCGGTCGCGAACCGTGCGGGGGCGGCACGAGCCGTGGCGGACGGCGTCGTTCGTCGCCGGGCTGGTGACGATCGTGCTCGCGCTCGATTCCCCGATCGACGGGTACGCCGACCAGCTGTTCTGGATGCACATGGTCCAGCACATCATCCTGCTGACGGTCGCGCCGCCGCTGATCCTGTTCGGACGTCCGTGGCCGCGGATGTGGTGCGCCCTGCCGCTGCGCACGCGGACGACCGTCGGGCGGTCGATCGCCCGCTCGCGCTGGACCGCGCCGCTCCGAGCGCTCGCCCGTCCGCTGCCCGCATTCATCCTGTTCAACGCGACGATCATCGTCTGGCACATCCCGTTCGCGTACAACGCGACGCTCGAGTCCCCGGCGATACACCAGGTCGAGCACGCGATGTTCTTCTTCACGGGGCTGCTGTTCTGGGCCCGCGTGATCGATCCGGGACCCCTGCGCCCGCAGCTGATCTGGCCGATGCGGGTCGCCTACGTCGTCGGCGCGATGGTCGTCGGCTGGATGCTGGCAATCGCGCTGGTCCTGGCACCCCACCCGCTGATTCCGTTCTATGCCCAGCTCACGCACCGGCCCGGCGGGATCTCGGCGCTGACCGACCAGCAGCTCGCCGGCGGGATGATGTGGGTGCCCGGTTCGATTTCGTACACGATCGCGATGATGCTCGGCTTCTACCGCTGGCTAGAGCCGGAATCCGCAACGTCCAAGAGTCGCGCCGCGCTGACGACCTGAGAGGAGAACCACGACATGCCATCGATCCCGATCGCCAGTTTCCTCGCCGGTTCACTCGAGTCGCTGCTGTTTCCAATCCTGCTGCTGATCGGGCTCGCGATCTGGTACGTGGTATCGGTCAGGCGTCGGTTCGCGGGAGATCCGCGCGATCCCTCGGAGACGGACCGCCCGGTCACCGACGCGCCGAAGAGCACGGCCGCGGCGCTCGGAAACGTCCCCGAGCAGAAACCCTGATGGAGGCGGGGGCGGGCATCCGGTCGGGCTCCTCGAGGGAGCGTCCCCGCCCGGTGCACATCGCCGTGGTCCTGGCCGTGGCCGTGCTGCTCGGCGTCGCTGCGGCGGCCGTCGCGCATTTCGTGATCGCCCGGGGACCGTCGTCGTCGCCCGCGGGAGGGTTGCCGGCGCCGGCGACCGTGAGCGCGCGGTTCGGGCTCGACGGGCAGGCGACGTGGGCCGCCGGCGCCCGGCCCGCGCCGGCGATCACCGGGCTGCGCGACCAGACCGGTCATGTGTTCTCACTCGCATCGTTGCGGGGGCGCACGATCGCGATGACCTTCTTCGATTCGCACTGCATGCAGGAGTGCCCGCTCGAAGGGCGTGCGCTTGCCGCCGCCGAGCGCTCGCTGCCGGCGGCCGAGCGTCCGGTGCTCGTCGCGGTCAGCGTGAACCCCGCGCAGGACACGTCGGCCAGCGATGCCGCCGCGGCGAAGGCGTGGGGGCTGAGCGAGGTGGCCCCCTGGCATTGGCTGATGGGAACGCCCGCCGAGCTCCGCCGGGTGTGGAGCGAGTACCACATCTACATCGGCAAGCCGACGGACGGGGACATTCCCCACACTGAGGCGCTGTACCTGATCGACACCCGTGGGGACGAGCGTTCGGGGTACCTGTACCCGTTCGCGACACGATTCGTGACCCACGACCTGAGCGCGCTGGCGGCGCCGGCGCCGGCGTCGCGGCCGGGTGACTAGCTGTGGTCGTGGTGAGTGACAGCATGCGGGCGGCGCCGGCGGTGCCGCGGACGCGACTGCGGAGCGCCGCCGGCGCGGCCGCGTGGCGCGACTACGTGACGCTGACCAAGCCGCGCATCATGTCGCTGCTCGTGCTGACCGCCGTGTGCGCGATGGTCGCCGCCGCGGGTGGCACGCCGGCGCTGCCGGCGCTGATGGCGTTGGTGATCGGCGGCGGCCTCGCGTGCGGCGGCGCGAGCGCGCTCAACCACGTGATCGACCGCGACATCGACCGGCTGATGGGGCCGCGGACCGCCTCGCGTCCCGTCGCCGCCGGCCGGATCAGCCCGAGGCGGGCGGTGGCGTTCGCGGGGGTCCTGCTGGCCGCGTCGTTCGGGGTGATGCTGGCGTTTGACAACCTGCTCGCCGCGGCGCTGGCGCTCAGCGGCGGCGCCTACTACGTGCTCGTGTACACGCTGTGGCTGAAACGGACGACGCCGCAGAACATCGTGATCGGCGGGGCTGCCGGCGCGATCCCGACGCTGTCGGGCTGGGCCGCGGCCAACGGCCACCTTGGCCTCGGCGCGGTCTACCTGTTCACGATCGTGCTGCTGTGGACGCCGCCGCACTTCTGGGCGCTCGCGCTGCTGCTCGAGCGCCAGTACGCCGCGGCACGGATTCCGATGATGCCCGTCGTCCGCGGCGCGCGCGCGACCGCGCGCCAGGTGCTCGCGTATTCGCTCGTGCTGGTGGCGTTGACGCTCGTGCCCGGGCTGCTCGGGACGTTCGGGGTGGTCTATCTCGGAGCCGCGTTCGCGCTCGGGGTGGCGTTCGTCGTGCTCGCGTGGCGGCTGTGGCGGGACGCCACGCCCGCCCGCGCCGGCGTCCTGTTCCACTTTTCGCTGCTGTACCTCGCGCTGCTGTTCGTCGCGGTCGCGCTCGATGCGGCGCTGCGCTGAGACCGGCGCGGCCGCGACAAGACGGCGCTCGGGGCCGGTCTCTGCCGCCGGCGCCTACGGAGTGGTCGCCGCGGGCTTGATTGCCGGCGCCAACGGAGCAGTCGCCGCGGGCTTGGCCGCCGGCGCCAACGGAGCGGTCGCCGCGGGCTTGATTGCCGGCGCCGGCTGTGAGCCCTGGAGCGCCATGCGTTCCACTTCTTCGAGCGTCGGAGCGCGCCCGCGCAGCGGGTGCGGGAGCGGGTCTGCCCGGAGCGCCGCTCGGAGCAGGTCGAGATGGCGCGGGATGATCTGGGAGTCGAGGTGCGCGTACGAGGAGGCCGCCTCGCAAACGCCCTTGAACAGCATCAGCACGTCCATCGCGCCGATGTCCTGACGCACGGCGCCCGCGGCCTGCGCCCGGGCGAGCAGGTCGCCGAGGACGCCGACGACCTGAGCATGCGCCGCGCGGATCTCGTCGTTGGCGAGCCAGATGTCCGCGACCGCCTCGAACACCACGCGATCGACCTGCTGGCGCCCGACGATCTCGGCGAGGAACTCGAACAGCGCCTCGCCGGGATCGGGAGCATCGAGCAGGCTCCGGCCCAGGTCCACGGCCTCGCCCATCCGCTCGACCAGGATCGCCGCGATCAGGGCCTCCTTGGAGGGGAAGTTCCGGAACAGCGTGCCCCGGCCCACGCCGGCCCGTTCGGCGATCTCGCCGACTCCGACGTCTAGTCCACGCTCGCGGAACAGCTCGCCGGCGGCGTCGAGCACGCGCCGCCGGTTGCGCTCTGCATCAGCACGGAGTGCGCGCTCCCCTGGCGTCATCGCGACAGATTCTCCTACGCCGCGGCGGGGGAAGGCGCCAGCTCGAGGTCGATGTTCTCCAGATCGCGGCGTCGCACCGTTGCCGCGAGGATCACGCCGCCGGCGGCCAGCATCACCGCCGCCGCCGTGAACGCGACCTGATAACCCGACACCTTCGCGGCGTTGGTCGCGACCGTTGACACGCTCCCGTGGAGACCGCCAAGGACGCTCGAGGTCTTGCTCGCCGCGAGCGTCGCCAGGATCGCCAGGCCGAGGGAGCCGCCGACCTGCTGGGCCGTGTTGAACAGTCCCGAGGCCAGGCCCGCGTCGTTGGCGTCGACGCCACCGGTCGCCATCAGCGTGATCGGCACGAACACGAGCCCCATCCCGATACTCATCGGCAGCAGGCCGGGAAGCAGATTCCCGGCGTATGTGCCGTGCACCGGCACGCGGGACAGCACCGCCAAGCCGATTGTTGCCAGCACGATTCCGATCAGCGCCACGTTGCGAACGCCCGCGCGCTTGACCAACGGCTGGGCGATACCGGCGCCGACGACGATGCCGCCGGTCACGGGCAGGAACGCCAGCCCGGCCCGCAGCGGGCTGTAGCCGAGGATGTTCTGCACGTACAGCGAGGCGAAGAAGAACATCCCGAACAGACCCGAGGCAACGAGCAGTAGCACGACGTCGGCGACCGTCAGCGTCTTGACGCGGAAGACGCTGAGGCGGATCAGCGGAGCGACGCTTCGTCCTTCGATCGCCACAAACGCCGCCAAGAGCACCAGCGCGGCGGCAATCAGTCCGATCGTGCGCGCCGAGCCCCAGCCGAACGACTGCGCCTTGACGATCGCGTACACGAGCACGATCAGGCCGCCGGTAACCGTGACGGCGCCGGCGAGGTCGAACGTGCGGTGCTTGAGGTCCGCGCGCGACTCGGGCACGTACCGCAGCGCGAGCAGGACGGTGGCGATGCCGACGGGGACGTTCACGATGAAGATCCACTCCCACGACGCCAGCTGCGTCAGCGCGCCGCCCAGGATCAGGCCGACGGCGCCACCGCCGGCCGCGATCGCGCTCCACACGCCGAGCGCCTTGGTGCGCTCACTGTGATCGGTGAAGGTCGTGGTGATGATCGACAGGGCGGCGGGGGAGACGAGCGCGCCACCGAGGCCCTGGAGTCCGCGGCCGACGATCAGCATCTCCGACGACTGCGCCAGCCCGTTCAGCAGCGAGGCGCCCGCGAACACCGCGGTGCCGACCAGGAACATACGCTTGCGGCCGAGCAGGTCGCCGGCGCGCCCGCCGAGCAGCAGGAATCCGCCGAAGACCAGCGTGTAGGCGTTCACGACCCACGGAAGGCTCGAGGACGAGAAGTGCAGGCCCCGCTGGATCGAGGGCAGCGCCACGTTGACGACGGTGGCGTCGAGCACGACCATGAACTGCGCGAGGCAGGCGATCACCAGGACCACCCAGCGGCTCGATGGTGCGTTCCGGGGGGCGCGGCCGGCGGCGGCGGTTTCGGTCGCGGACGCGCCGGCTGGCGCCGGCCTGGTTGCGCTCGCGTCGAGCGTTGCGCCGGAGGGGGCGGTTCCGTTCGTCGATTGGGCTGGAAGTGCGCCGGGGGATTGGCCGGCGGGCGCGGTGTCGGTCATCTGTGGACTCCCTGACGGCGTGGTAATGTGGACTACGCGGTCCGGTTAGGCTACCACAACCGGACCAGCCGGTCCGGTTAGGCAGGTTTCAGGGTTCGAGCGGCCGGGGCGTTTTGTCGGTCCCCGCCGGTCGGGGAGTCTTCTCGGTTTCGGCCGGCCGGGGGCGTCTTCTCGGTCCCCGCCGGTTGGGGGAGTCTTCTCGGTTTCGGCCGGCCGGGGGCGTCTTTCTTGCGGATCTGCCGGTCGTGGCGTCTCTTACACAGGCCCTACGTTCGGCTGACGCTGCTCTTTCGCGCCATGGCGAGGATGGTCCTATCCCCAACGCCCCAGCGACGAAAGAGAGACCGCAATGACCACCGCCCTGATTGTCTTCTTGAACGTGTTCTTCATCGCCTTCGTGCTCGTCACGGTCCTCGGGCTCTTGGCCTGGGGGATCAGTTCCGACCGGACGATCACGGCCTCGATCGCCGACCAGCGGGCGCGTCTGCGCGCCGCCTTCCCGCGCCGCCCGCGTCAGGCGGCACCGGCGCGCCGCCGGCCGACTCGCGCCCTCGACCTCGGCGCATAACCAACTCGGTCAGATAGTCGTTTTCGCGCGGGCCGCCGCGTCTTCGGGCGCGGCGGCCCGTTTTGGTTGCGGGGGTCGGACGGTCGGTCCGGAGGCGCGGTCGGGTGGTCGCACAGCCAGTCGCCCGAGCGGTCGCCGGTGAAGATCCGCCCGGTGCGGTCCGGGGCTCGTCTGGCGAGCTGGGGCTTAACGGCGGGCACCTGAAGAGGGGCGGAAGGTGCCCACCGTTAGAGCCATCCGCCGAGCGAAACCCTGTTCAGGTGGCCAATCCCACCGCGACCACCCGGAACCTCAACCGCGGGCGTCCACCGCGCAGCACCGCCGGCCCCGACCGCCCACTCCCCGCTACCATCAATGCCGTTCGGAACTAACGATGAGAACGAGAAGGACTCCGCCGACCGAAGGGTGGGGTAGAAGGGAATTGAATATGAGTGACGCCGTCACGCGCTTGTCCGTGGAGATCGAAGGTAGGGAGATCTCCTTTGAGACCGGCAAGCTGGCCAAGCAGGCCTCCGGCGCCGTAGTCGTCCGTTCGGGCGACACTGTGGTCCTCTGTACCGCCACCGCCGGCAATCTGCGCGAGGTGGACTTTCTCCCGCTGACCGTCGATGTCGAGGAGCGGATGTACGCCGCCGGCAAGATCCCCGGCAGCTTCTTCAAGCGCGAGGGCCGTGCCGGTGAGAAGGCGACGCTGACCGCGCGCATGATCGACCGGCCGATCCGGCCGCTGTTCCCCAAGGGGTGGCGGTACGAGACGCAGCTGGTCGCGCTGCCGATCTCGGTCGACCACGTGAATCCTTACGAGATCCTGGCGATGAACGGCGCCTCCGCCGCGCTGATGATCTCCAACATCCCGTTCCCGACGCCGGTCGGCGCGGTGCGGATCGGCAAGGTCGACGGCAACTTCGTCGTCAACCCGTCCGAGGAGGACCTCCTCGACAACACCGAGCTCGATCTGATCGTGGCCGGCACGGATGAGGCGATCCTGATGGTCGAGGCTGGCGCGAGCGAGATCCCCGAGGCGGAGATCCTCGACGCGCTCGACATCGCCCACGGCGAGATCAAGAAGCTGTGCGCGCTTCAGCGCGAGCTCGTCGAGAGAGCGGGCAAGGAGAAGACGGTTGTCCTGATCCCCGAGGCCAGCCAGGAGCTTTACGACCAGATCAAGGCGTCGCACGGCGACGCGCTCGACGCGGCCACCCAGGTCGTGGACAAGCTCGAGCGCCAGGATGCGTCCAAGGCGGTCGAGGAGCAGGTCCTCACCCAGTACTCGGGTGATCCCGAGTCCGACACCTACGCTGAGTACCGCGCGAACGCCCAGCGCGCTTTCGACAAGCTCGAGAAGACGCTGATCCGCGAGCGGATCGCGGTCCAGAAGAAGCGTCCTGACGGCCGAACGTCGGACGAGATCCGGCCGATCTCGATCGAGGTCGGCGTCTCGCCCCGCGCCCACGGCTCAGCCCTGTTCACGCGTGGGCAGACGCAGGCACTGTCGGTGGTCGCGCTCGGCACCACGCGCGAGGAGATGCGCCTGGACACGCTCGGGCTCGAGACCTCCAAGCGCTACTTCCACCACTACAACTTCCCCGGCTTCTCGGTCGGCGAGGCCGGCCCGATGCGCGGCCCCAAGCGGCGTGACATCGGCCACGGTGCGCTCGCCGAGCGCGCGCTCGTGCCGATGATCCCGAGCCAGGAGGAGTTCCCGTACACGATCCGTGTGGTCTCGGACATCCTCGAGTCAAACGGCTCGTCATCGATGGCGAGTGTCTGCGGATCCTCGCTGAGCCTCATGGACGCCGGCGTGCCGCTCGAGCGCCCGGTGGCCGGGATCGCGATGGGCCTGATCAAGGAGGGCGACGACTACATCGTCCTCACCGACATCGCGGGCGTGGAGGACCATCTCGGCGACATGGACTTCAAGGTCGCCGGCACCGAGAACGGCATCACCGCGCTCCAGATGGACATCAAGATCACCGGCGTGACGTTCGAGATCATGCGCGACGCGCTCACGCAGGCCAAGGCGGCCCGGACCTTCATCCTGGGCGAGATGGCCAAGGTCATCGACACCCCGCGCTCGGAGCTGTCCAAGTACGCGCCGGGCATCTCCTCGGTCCAAATCGATCCGGAAAAGATCGGTCTGCTGATCGGCAAGGGTGGCGAGACGATCCGCGCGCTCCAGGACGAGTTCGAGTCCCAGATCGACGTCAACGACGAGGGCATGGTGCTGGTCTACGCCGCCGACCGCGAGCGCGGCGACGCGCTGGTGGACCGGATCCGGTCGATGACCAAGGAGGTCGAGGTCGGCGACGAGTTCACGGGCAAGGTCGTCAAGACCACCGCTTTCGGCGCGTTCGTCGAGCTCGCCAAGGGCACCGACGGGTTGCTCCACATCTCCAACGTGGCGCCCGGCCGGCGGATCGCGTCGGTCGAGGAGGTGCTCAACAAGGGCGACGAGCTCGAGGTCCGTGTGGTCGAGGTCGATCGTGAGCGCGGCCGGATCGGTCTGCGGCTGGCGAACGATCCCGACATCGTCGGCAAGAGCGTCGAGGAGCTGGCCGCCGTCGGAACCGGCGACAGCGGCCCGCCGCGGCGCGATCGGGGAGGACGGGACGGCCGCGACCGCGACCGCCGCGGTCCTCGTGATCGCGACCGTCCGCGCGACGGAGCCCGTGACGGCGCCCGCGCCGGTGACAGCGGCCGCGTGCGCGACCGCGATCCCGACCGCAGCTAGACAGAAGTGCTCCAGCAGCACAGGCTGACCACGCTCGACTCGGGGGTCCGGGTCGTGACCGAGGCGATGCCCGCGGTCCGGTCGGTGTCGGTCGGGTTCTGGATCGGCACCGGCTCGCGGACCGAAGACGACGAGCAGGCGGGGCTGTCCCACCTGCTCGAGCACCTGCTGTTCAAGGGCACCGAGAAGTACGGCTCGCTCGAGATCGATCAGATCTTCGACGCGATGGGCGCCGAGCTGAACGCCGGCACCGGCAAGGAGACCACCTCGGTGTACGCGCGGGTGATCGACGACCGTTTGCCCGAGGCGTTCGACGTGATGGCGGACATGGTGTTCCGCCCGGCGCTGAAGGACATCGACTCCGAGCGCGCGGTGATCCTCGAGGAGATTGCGATGTACGAGGACGATCCGCAGGAGAAGGTGTTCGATCTGCTCGGCGAGGCCGTGTTCGGCGATCACCCGCTCGGCCGCGCGATCATCGGGCGGGCGGCGGTGATCGCGGACACCCCGCCCGAGGAAATCACCCGGTTCCACGCCGACCGCTACAGCCCCGGCAACGTCGTGATCGCGGCGGCCGGCGCGGTCGACCACGACGCGTTCGTCGAGCTTGCCGCCCGCGGGGTCGCACAGCGAACGCACGGCACGGCTCCGCAAGCGCCAACGGCTCCACCGCTGAGCGCCGCCCGCTCCCGGTTCGAGCGCAAGGACACCGAGCAGTACCACGTGTGCCTCGGCGGACCCGGCCTCGCGCGCTACGACGAACGCCGGTTCGCGTTGCGCGTGCTCGACAACGTGTTCGGCGGCACGTCCTCCTCGCGGCTGTTCCAGGAGGTCCGCGAGCGGCGCGGCCTCGCCTACGCCGTCTACTCGTTCACGAGCGCCTACAAGGACACGGGGCAGGTCGGGCTATACATCGGCACCCGCCCCGACAACATCGGCGAGGGGCTCAGCGTCGTCGGCGCGGAGCTCGCGCGGGTGCGCGAGGAGCCCGCCACCCCCGACGAGCTCGAGCGCGCCAAGGAGAACCTCAAGGGTCGGGTCGTGCTGGCGCTCGAGTCGACCGGCGCGCGCATGAACCGGCTCGGCTCGGAGATCCTCGCCGGCATGCCGCTGCTGTCGCTGGATGAGACCGTCGAGCGGATCGACGCGGTGACGATCGATGACCTCGCCGGGCTCGTCGACGAGCTGTGGTCGCCTGAGCGGATGTCAGCGGCCGGCATCGGCCCCGATGAGGGGCGCTTTGAGGAGGCGCTCGGCGCAATCGGGCCGGCGCTCGTGGAGACCTCCTAGGGTGCCGAGCATCCGGGTCGCGGTCGCCGGCGCGGCCGGGCGGATGGGACAGACGGTCTGCAACGCCGTCGAGGGAGCGCCGGACATGGAACTGACCGGCCGCGCCGACCCGGCGCTGGACACGACGCTCGCCGACGTCCTGCCGAACGCCGATGTGCTCGTCGACTTCACGATCCCGAGCAGCGCGGTCGTCAACGCCCGCGAAGCCGTCGAGGCCGGGGTGCACGTCGTGATCGGCACCACCGGTTTCGACCCGACCGAGCTCAGCGCCCTGCGCAACGCGAAAGCCAACGTGTTCATCGCGCCGAACTTCGCCATCGGCGCGGTGCTGATGATGGAGTTCGCCGTCCAGGCAGCCCGACACATGGCCAAGGCGGAGATCATCGAGCTCCACCACGACCGCAAGGTCGACGCGCCGAGCGGCACCGCGGCCCGCACGGCCTCCTTGATGGCCGCCGCCTCGCGTACCGGCGCGACCCCGCCAATCCACTCCGTTCGCCTCCCCGGGCTCGTCGCCCATCAGGAGGTGATCCTCGGCGACGTCGGCCAGACGCTGACGATCCGCCACGACTCGACCGACCGGGAGTCGTTCATGCCCGGCGTGCTACTCGCGGTCCGCAAGGTCGGCGACCTGACCGAGTCGCCCACCGTTGGCCTCGAGCGGCTGCTGGGCTTAACGAGCTAGCGGGTCGGGCGCGCGAGCACGGCCTGGACGACGGCGAAGTACCAGTCGACGATCTCGTCCCGCGCGACCTCCGGATGGTCGAGCCACCAGTTCGCCAGCGACTCGCCGGCGCCGACGAGCGCATGCGCGATCGCATCCGACGCCGGCGGTGGATAGCCGGGCCGTGAGCCCGAGCCGGCGTCGATCATGCGGCGCATCGCCTCGGCGATCTGCTCGCGCACGGCGGCGACGTTCTCGGCGAACGGCCGGCTGGATCCGACTTCGCCGAACAGCACCTTCCACCCGTCGCCGTGCTCCTCGACAAACGACAGGAACTCGGTGATCCGGGCACGCAGGCGCGCCCCGGGTGCAGCGTCCCTCGGCCGCGCCGCGACGAGCCGCTCGAGCAGCTCACCGCCGGCCCGACTGATGTAGGCGAGGTACAGCCCCTCCTTGGAGCCGAAGTAGGCGTACAGCATCGGCTTGGACACGCCGGCGGAATCCGCGATCTCGTCCATCGAGGCCAAGTGGTAGCCGGCGCGGGCGAACACGGCTCCGGCGATGTCGAGGATCTGCTGCTCGCGCTGCTCACGCGGCATCCCACGCGTCCCCGCCCTCCGGCGCACCCCCGCGCGACCCTCAGCTGTCCCGGATTTTTGTGGCACGGACGGTTAGGAAGAGTAGCGATTGGATATTACTCACCAGTAGATGCCCGAGAAAGGTGCACCTCCAAACGTCCATCCGGTTCAGCGCCGAGTGCTCAAGGCGCTCGGGTCGCTCAGCTCGCCGCTGCTGCCCGACGACTACCTTGAGCTGGTCAACCCGCTGTGGTCAACGCGCGAGCTGCGCGGCCGGATCGAAGACGTCAGACACGAGACCTCGCAGGCGGCGACGATCCTGATCAAGCCGGGCTACCGCTGGTCCGGCCACAAGCCGGGGCAGTACGTGCGGATCGGGATCGACATCGATGGCGTCCGGCACTGGCGCGCGTACTCGCTGACGTCGGACCCGTACCGCGAGGACGGCCTGATCAGCATCACGCCCAAGCGGGTCGACGACGGCAAGGTGTCGCCATACCTGGTCGGCAAGGCCAAGCCCGGCACGATCGTGTCGCTGTCGAAGATCGAGGGCGAGTTCGTGCTCCCCGACGCACCGCCCGACAAGCTGCTGTTCATCAGCGCCGGCAGCGGGATCGCGCCGATCATGAGCATGCTCCGCCACCTCGACCACTCGCAAGGGATGCCCGACGTGGTGATGCTCCACTCCGCGCGCGAGACCGACGAGGTGATCTTCGGAGACGACCTCCGCGGGCTAGCCGAGCGCTACGACCAGTTCCACCTCCACGAGCAGCTCACGCGCGAGAACGGGCGGATGCGCCCGCGGGACCTCGACCGTCTGAGGCCGGACTGGCGCGAACGCGAGACCTACATCTCGGGCCCGAACGACATGCTCGACGCGTTCAAAAAGCACTCGGACCAGCACGCCGATTGCGAGCGGCTGCACATGGAGCGCTTCCAGCCCAAGCTCGGCCTCGGCGCCAACGGCGAGGGCAAGGGCGGGACGATCAAGTTCTGCATGTCCGACTGCGAAGCCAAGTCGGACGGGAGCGTGCCGATCCTCGTCGCGGGGGAGGAGGCAGGCCTCGAGCTGCCCTACAGCTGCCGCGAGGGGATCTGCCACACGTGTGTCGGCGAGCTCCGCAGCGGCCAGGTCCGCGATCTGCGCACGGCAAGGTCTACGGCCAGGACGGCGAAGTCATCAGGACCTGCATCAGCGCGCCCGAAGGCCCGGTCGAGATCGACTTGTAACCAACGACAGGGGGAGTACATGGCGACCGCCACCCACAACGGCCACCAGACGAACGGCCGCGTGACCATCGACGAGGAGACCAACCCGCTGTACCGGCTGAGCCCGGAGCAGATCGAGGCGATCGGACGGGAGTTCGACGAGCTTCACGAGCAGGTCAGGGACAGCCTCGGCGATCGCGACGCCCGCTGCATCCGCTCGGTGATCGGCCTCCAGCGCAAGCTCGCCCTGCTCGGCCGCCTCGAGTTGATCGCGATCAAGAAGGGGCTGCGGAAGGTCCGCCGCTCGCGCGCCACCGCGAGCGGTAACGTGGTCAGGCGGCTGGTCGAGCGGCGCTCGTTCCGCGAGCCGTTCCGCCGGACGCTGACCGCGGACATCGCCGCCAACCTGATCCGCAACGTCTGGTCCTACGCGATCATCTTCTGCGGCCACTTCCCCGACCAGACGTACACGTTCACCGAGGACGAGACCACGGACGAGAGCCGCGGCGCCTGGTACGTGCGCCAGCTGACGGGCGCGGCCAACATCGACGGCGGTCCGGTGTTCCATGTGATCAGCGGCAACCTCGGCTACCAGGTCGAGCACCACCTATATCCGGACATGCCGAGCAGCCGCTACGGCGAGATCGCGCCGAAGGTCCGCGAGATCTGCCAGCGTTACGGCCTGCCCTACAACTCCGGGCCGTTCCACCAGCAGCTCGGGATGGTCCAGCGCACAATCATCCGGCTCGCGTTCCCGGGCGGCAAGCACCGACCGAAGCCCGGCGCCTACACCGGTCCGCTGGTGCGCGGCAAAGGCGAGCGAGCTTCGGTGCCCGTCGCCGGCGGGTGACCGCGTAGCCGCTCGGCTCGTGGGCCTCGCTATCGAACGCGAGTCACCCGAGGGCGACAGGCACCTCCGCAGCTGTGGCGCGCGGAACGTCCGATGGGCCGCTTCGCGGCATCCGTGGGGCCCTCCACCCCGTCCGGACGGGGTAGCACGGCCCCACGGACGCCGCCGCAGGCGGCCCATGCTCCACGTGGCGCAACTCGACCCGCTCAGTCTGTCCACCTGGCCGCTTGTGGGCGCTGGTCGGCGCGCTATCTTGGATCGTGGTCTATCGCACAAACAGGAGGTGTCATGACGTGGAGACGGAGCTTTCTCGTGGTGGCAAACGTAACCGCGACCTCTGACGAGTTGATCGACGCGCTCAAGGCCCGGGCTGGTGCGGACACCTGCAGCTTCACGCTGGTGATCCCAGCTACGCCGTTCGGCGGAGGGCGCGAGGCGGCACGGGACAAGCTGAGCGAGGCGCTCGCACAGCTGCGCGAGGGTGGCCTGGAGGCCGACGGCAGCGTCGGCAACGCCGATCCGATCCTGGCCGTGACCGATGCCTGGGATCCGAAGAGGTACGACGAGATCATCGTCTCGACCCTGCCGATGCGCTTCTCGAAGTGGCTCCACGCCGGCCTCCCCGAGCGCATCTCGAAGCTCACCGACGCCCCCGTGACCCACGTGGTGTCCCAGCCGGCCAAGCCCGAGCTCGAGGTCGCGCCGCCGCCGGCGAACCACGACAACGGCATGGGGCCGCTCCAGGTTCTGAGCTGGGGCGCCCGCAAAGAGCGCTGAGCCAGACCCCGGTCCGCCGGGTTCCCCTGCGATAATCAGTCGATGCCCGCCGATCTCGGCTCGATCCTGACTGCGATGATTACGCCGTTCGACTCCGATGGAAACGTCGACGAGGACGCGGCCGTCGCGCTGATGCACCACCTCGTCGAGCACGGCTCGGACGGGCTGGTGATCTGCGGCACGACCGGCGAGGCCTCGACGCTCGACGACGACGAGCATCTCGGGATGATCCGCCTGGCGGTGGAGGAGATGCGCGGCGAGTGCACGATCGTCGCCGGCGTCGGATCCAACGACACGCGCCACGCGGTCCACATGACCGAGCGCGCCACCGAGATCGGCCCGGATGCGCTGCTGCACGTCAACCCGTACTACAACCGGCCGAGCCGGCGCGGGATCGTGCGCCACTACGAAGAAGTGTGCCGCGCCACCGATCTGCCGATCGTGGTCTACAACATCCCCCAGCGGACCGGGTCGGACATGCCGAACGACCTGCTGGCCGAGCTCGCCCAGCTCGACAGCATCTTCGCCGTCAAGCAGGCCAACGCCGACAACCTGGCCAAGGTCGACGGTCTGCGAATCTACGCCGGCAACGACGACCTGCTGGCCGACGTGCTCGACCTCGGAGAGGCGGGCGGGATCCTCGTCGCCAGCCACCTGTTCGGCGAGGAGATGCGCCGGATGGTCGACGAGCCCGAGCACCGGCGGGAGATCGACGAGGGCCTCGCGGACGTGTACCGCGATCTGCCGGTGGCGCCGCTCGCGTGCGCGGTCAAGGCCGCGCTGAACCTTCTTGGGATCCGGGCGGGGGCGCCCCGGTTGCCCTACGTCGAGCTCGACGACCAAGAGCTCGACGTAATCCGAGCGTTGCTCGAGCGCCACGGGTTGCTCCAAGCAAGTCGCGCGTGAGTACCCTACGTGTCCTGCCGCTCGGCGGCCTGGGCGAGATCGGCAAGAACATGATGGTCGTCGAGTACGACGGTCGGATCGTGGTCGTCGACACGGGGCTGCGGTTCCCGACGACCGACATGCTCGGGATCGATCTGGTCCTGCCCGACTTCGGCTACCTGCGCGACCGGGCGGACGACATCGAGGCGATCGTGATCACGCACGGCCACGAGGATCACCTCGGCGCGCTGCCGTGGGTGTTGCGCGAGCTCGGCGTGAGCCCGCCCGTGTACGGCGGGCGGTTGACCGTCGCGATGGCACGCTCCAAGCTCGACGAGCACAAGCTGCGCGACGCCCCGCTCGAGGACCTGCGGCCCGGCGAGCAGCTGGAGCTCGGCCCGTTCGAGCTCGAGCTCGTGCACATGACCCACTCGATCCCCGACTCGTGCGCGGTGGCGCTGAAGTGCGAGCTCGGCACGGTCGTGCTCACCGGCGACTACAAGTTCGACCAGACGCCGGTCGATGGGATGCCGGCGGACGTCTCGCGGCTCGCCGAGCTCGGCCGCGACGGCGTGTTGCTGCTGTGCGGCGACTCGACCAACGCCGACCGTCCCGGGTTCTCGCCGTCAGAGCGCGACGTCGGGCCGCACCTGCTGGAGGTGTTCGCGCGCGCCAAGGGGCGGATCGTCGTGACCAGCTTCGCCTCGAACATCCACCGCGTCCAGCAGGTGATCGACGCGGCCGCGGAGCTCGGGCGCAAGGTGTCTCTGGTCGGACGCTCGATGCGCAAGAACGTGAACATCGGACGGTCGCTCGGCCACATCGAGTTCCCCGAGGGGACGCTGATCCCGCCCCAGGAGGTCGAGGACTGGCCCGACGAGAAGATCGTCGTGATCTCGACCGGGTCTCAGGGCGAGCCGTTGTCGGCGCTGCGGCGGATGGCGCACAACGATCACCGGATGATCAAGCTCCGCCGCGGCGACACCGTCGTGTTCTCGGCGACCCCGATCCCCGGCAACGAGCGCGCGGTCAACGAGACTGTCGACCGCCTGTTCCACATCGGCTGCGAGGTGATCACCCCGCGCGAGGCGCCGATCCACGCCTCCGGCCACGGCTACGCAGAGGAGCTGAAGCTGATGCTGAACCTGCTCAAGCCCCGCTACGTGATGCCCGTCCACGGCGACTACAAGCGGATCCGGCTGCACGCCGCGCTCGCCGATGCGGTCGGGATCGACCCCGAGGACGTGTTCCAGGGCGAGAACGGGCTGCCGCTGGAATTCGACGGGGGCGGGGTGGGCGGGGCCAGATTCGGCGAGCCCGAGCAGTCCGGGATGATCTTCGTCGACGGCGTCGACATCGGCGATCCGGCCGACGTCGCACTGCGCGACCGCCGGATGCTGTCGGCCGACGGGATCTTCATCGTGGTCGCGACCGTTTCCGAGCAGAGCGGGGAATCGGTGGTGCCGCCCGAGGTGATCTTCCGCGGCGTCCCGTTCGTCGAGCAGGCCGACAACCTCGTCGAGGAGATCCGCGATGAGGTCGAGCGCTCGCTCGCCAACGCGGCCCACGACGGCGTCCGCGAGATCGACATGCTCCAGCAGGAGCTGCACGACGACCTGGCGGCGTTCGTGTACGACAGGCTCAGGCGCCGGCCGATGGTTCTGCCGGTTGTGGTCGAAGTCTGAGCCGGCTGGTAGCGTGTGCGGGTCCGGGACGGCCTTGGCGATCGCCCTCCCGCGCTGGAGGGCAGGTAGGGATTGATCGAGTTCGCCGATGTTCGCTCGGGAGAATGTCGACGATCCCCGGTAGCGACGAACAGCAGGCCGGCGAACGTCGCGATCGCGCCCGCGGTGCTGCGGATGATCGTGCCGAGCGCGACGCAGAGGATGCCCGTCACGGTCATGAACAGCACCGTCCCGACGAGCGTGCGCAGCGCGTGCGGATGGCCGAGCGTCACGTTGCACGTGATGCTGGGTGAGGATCGCCTGGGCGACGAAGAACGCGACCAGGGCGCTCGCGAGCATCAGCACGAACGTCACCGAGGCGAACACCGCGATCTTCGCCCACAGCACGGGCAGCCGTCGCGGGACCGCCATCAGGCTCGAGCGGATCATCCCGGTCGAGTACTCGCCGCTGATCACGAGCACGCCGAGCACGCCGATCGCGAGCTGGGCGAGGTGATAGCCGCCGAGGCTGCGGTCGATCGAGTCGAACGTCGCGCCGATCGTGCGGGCTGAGGTGCGACCAGCGGCCCATCGAGACCGCCGCGATCAGCACGCCGAGGCCGGCCATCGCGACGACGGCGAACAGCAGCGACCAGCGCGTCGAGCGCAGCGACCACAGCTTGGTCCACTCCGAGCGCAGCACGCGCGCCTGGGTCACGCGGCCGGTGAAGGCGCGGCGCTGCGGCGCCGGCGGCGGCGGGCAGCGTCTCGGTGGCGCTCATGCGGCGGCCCTCACGTTCTCGATCGCGTCGTTCTCGCTCGTCCGGCGCTGGCGCGGTACTCGACCGACTCGCCGGTGAGGCTCATGAACGCCTCCTCCAGCGAGGCCTGTTGCGGCGTCAGCTCAGAGATCACGATCCGCTCCTCCAGCGCGATCTCGCCGATCTGCTCGCCGGTGAGGCCGCTGACGTCGAGCAGGCCCTGCTCGATGCTCGTGCACCTCCGACGTCGCGCCGAGGCCAGCGCGTCGCGCAGCTCGGTCGGCCTGGGGCGAGCGGACACGCACGTTGGCATCCGAGGAGGCGCGGCGCACGAACTCCGCGACGGAGGTGTCGGCGATCAGCCGTCCGCGTCCGATCACGATCAGATGATCGGCGGTCTGGGCCATCTCGCTCATCAGATGCGACGAGAGGAACACCGTGCGCCCTTCGGCGGCGAGGCTCTTGAGCAGGTTGCGGATCCAGTGGATCCCCTCGGGATCGAGGCCGTTGGCGGGCTCGTCGAGGATCACCGTAGGCGGGGTCGCCCAGCAGCGCGGCGGCGACGCCCAGGCGCTGGCCCATGCCGAGCGAGAAGCCGCCGACCCGCTTGCGCGCGACCTCGCGCAGGCCGACCAGCTCGATCACCTCCTCCACGCGGCTGCGCGGGATCCCGTGGGTCTGGGCCAGCGCGAGCAGATGGTTGTAGGCCGAGCGCCCGGTATGGATCGCGTGGGCCTCGAGCATCGCGCCGATCTCGTGCAGCGGCGCGGACAGCTCGCGGTAGGCGCAGCCGTTGACCCAGACGGCGACGGGCGGGTAGGCCGCGGAGGGCGGCGAGGCCGCCGAGCGCGACCACGAAGCAGGTGATCGCGCCTAGTCCCAGTCCGGCGCGGGCGCCGGCGGCCGCCATCAACCAACCGACGAGCGGGCCGCCGATCGGAGTCGATCCCTGGAAGGAGACGAACCACAGCGACATCACGCGGCCTCGCATCGAGGGGTCTGCGGTCAGCTGAAGCGTCGAGTTGCCCGTCGACATGAACGAGATGCTTGCCCACCCCACGAACATCAGCGCGATCAGCTCGAGCGCGAGGCTCGAGGCGAGCGTCGCGAACGTCAAGGCGACGCCGAACCCGGCCGCCGCCACGACCAGCGGTCGCAGGCCCGTCTTGCCTCGGGCGGCGACCAACAGGCCGCCGAACACTGCCCCGAGTCCCATCGCGGCGGTCATGAAGCCGAAGCCGGCCGAGCCGGCATGGAGCCCGCGGCTGGCCATCACCGGCAGCGTCACCTGGAACTCGTAGGTCAGACAGCCGGCGACCGCCATCATCAGCAGCGGGACCGCCAGCGCCGGCGTGTCGCGGACGTAACGAAGTCCCTCGCGGAGCTGGCCTCGAGCCCGGGCCGTCGGCTCGATCCTCGCCAGCGCCGCGTGGTTCATCGTGGCCAGCGACGCGACCACGGCCACGAAGCTCGCCGCGTTGACCAGGAAGCAGACCCCCTCGCCGACGGTGGCGATCAAGATCCCCGCGACCGCGGGTCCGATCACGCGAGCGGTGTTGACCAGCACGGAGTTCAGGCTGACCGCGTTGCGCAAGTGCTCCGGGCCGACCATCTCGAGCATGAACGACTGGCGCGCCGGGTTCTCGAACGCGTTGTTCAGGCCGAGCAGCGCCGCCAGCAAGCCGATCTCCCAGACGTGGACTCCGCCCGTGACCGCGAGTACGCCCAGGATCAGTGCCTGGACGCCCATCGCGCTCTGTAGCGCGATCATCAGCTTCAACTTGTCGACGCGGTCGGCGATCACGCCGCCGTAGGGGCCGAGCAGCAGCACCGGGAGCGTCTGGAGGGCGACGATCAGACCGAGGGTCGTGCTCGAGTGGGTCAGGCTCAGCACCAGCCAGGCCTGGGCCGTCATCTGCATCCAGGTACCGATCAGCGAGATCGCCTGGCCGCTGTAGTAACGGCGGTAGTTCGGGACCGAGAGCGCTGCGAAGGTCACACGGCCGGCGCGGATGACCCGCGTCAAGACCGCTCTCCCTTGAGCTGCTCGGCGAGCTGCTCGAGCGCCGGCAGGGCCTTGTCGATCAGCCGGCGCTGGTCGGCGGGCAGTTCCGCGAGCGCGACGTTCAGGGCGTCGGTGCGCTCCCGGCGGATCCGCTCGGACAGGCGCCGACCCGCGGTCGTCGCCTTGACCCAGGCGGCGCGGCGATCGCCCTCATCGCTCGTGCGCTCGATCAGTCCGCCCTCGAGCAGGTGGGCGACCGCGCGCGAAAGCTGCGTCGGGTTGATGGCCTCGATGTCGGCGAGATCCGACAGCTTCACCGGGCCTTCGCGTACGACCGTGAGCAGGACCGAGCTGCGGGTCGGCGTCAAGCCGGCGGCCAGCGCCGCGGGGGTGGGGCGCAGGCGGCGCGACAGCCTGCCGATCACGGCGCGCAGGGTGCCGGCGGTTTCGATGTCGAGCGTGGCGAACGTCAAGGACATGGTTCTGTTATCGGCAGCGGTTCGAAGTACTTGCTTGCTGGCAAGCAATAATAGCAGTCGGTGGCGACTGGCTAACGCGCTGGTTCGGCGGATGCCGCCGGCCGATCCGTGGCCTCGGGCGGATGGCCGTTACCGCCGGCAGGTGCGCGGGGGATCTTGATCACGAACCTGGACCCGGTGCCGACGGCGGGTTGCTCGAGCGAGACCGAGCCCTCATGGGACTCGGCGACGGCGCGAACGATCGCCAGACCCAGCCCGGAGCCTCGGGTGCCGGAGCGAGCGCCCCGGACGAAGCGCTCGAACACGCGGCCCCCGAGCTCGGGCGGAACGCCGGGCCCGTCGTCCTCGACGGTGAGGACCGCGAACCCGTCCTGCACCCGGGTGGCGGCGCGGATCTGCGTGCCCGTGGGGGTGTGGCGGACGGCGTTCTCGATCAGGTTGAGCGTCAGCCGGTGCAGGTCGTCGCGGACACCGGGCACGACCGCCGGCCGGGCGTCGATCGAGAGCTCGTGCTCCTCGGCCATCGGTCCGAGCTCCGAGGCCGCCTCGAGCAGCACGTCGGCGAGGTCGGTGGGACCGCGCGACTGGGCCCGGCGGACGTCCGCGCGCGCCAGCAGCAGCAGGTCGCCGACGAGCCGGCGCATTCTCCTGGCCGACCGCAGCGCGGCCTGGGCGGTGTCGGCCTGCTCCTCGCCGAGCTCCTCGGCCAGAAGCTCGAGGTTCGCGAGCAGGCTGGTGAGCGGGGTGCGCAGCTCGTGCGAGGCGTCCGCGACGAACTCCCGTTGGCGCTCGAGCGCGGCGTGCGTATCGCTGCGCGCGGCGTCGAGTGAGGAGAGCATCCCCTCCACCGTCCGGGCCAGCTCGGCGACCTCGTCGTCGGCCTCGGGCCGGGGCACGCGCAGCGTCGGGTCGCGCGTGCGCTCGATCTCGCGCGCCGCCTCGGTCAGCTGCACGATCGGGCGCATCGCGCGCGCGGCGGTGGCGAGGCCGCCGAGCAGCGCGAGCACGGTGCCGCCGAGCACCCCGAGTAACAGGATCACCTGCACCCGCGCGATCGTGTGGTCGACGTCGGACAGCGGGCGGGCGTAGAGCAGCCAGACCGGGGCGCCGGGCGTGTTCAGCAGGCTAGCCGCCACCCGGTAGCCCCCCTGCTGGTAGGTGCCCTGCCTCGTCGGTATCGGGAATGCCGGCGTCGCCGTCCCCAACTTGACGCCCTTCACCTGCACGTTGTTCTGCGTGCAGAGCAGGTGCCCCGTCTCGTCGAAGATCCTGATCTGAACGTGCTCGGCGCTCGCGTAATCCTTCAGCGAAACGGTCTGGTCGCATTCGACGACACCGCTCTTCCCGAGGTACTTGAGGCGGATCTCGCGCGCCAGTTGGTTGGAGTTGTTGCGCACCTCGTCGTTGAACTGGCCGCGCAGCTGCCGGTCGGTGAGCACCCCGACGAGCGCGGCGAAGCTCGCCAGGATCACGCACGTCAACATCGCCGAGCCGCCGGCGAGCCGCCAGCGGATCGGGATAGACCTATACGCGGAGAACGTAACCCGCGCCGCGGATCGTATGTAGGAGCCTGGGCTCACCACCAGCTTCCAGCTTCCTGCGAAGGTTCGAGACGAACACCTCGATGGTATTAGTCATCGAGAACGGGTCATAGCCCCAGACCTCGTCGAGTAGGCGTTGGCGCGAGATCACGATCCGTTCGTTGCGCATCAGGTACTCGAGCAACTCGAACTCGCGCTGCGTGAGGTCGATCGGACGGCCCGATCGCGTCACCTCGTGCGTGTCCGGGTTCAGCTTCAGATCGCTCACGGTGAGCGTTGCCTGGCCTCGCGGAGGGCGACGTCTCAGTAGTGCGCGGAGGCGGGCCAGAAGCTCCTGGCGCTCGAACGGCTTGACGAGGTAGTCGTCTGCGCCGGCGTCGAGTCCCTCGACCCGCGCCTCGACGCCGTCGCGGGCGGTCAGGACGAGGATCGGCACGTCGTCGGTCCGGCGTAGCGTCTTGGCCACCTCGACCCCGTCGAGGCGCGGCAGGCCCAGGTCGAGGATCACGAGGTCGGGGAGGAAGGCGTGCGCCTCGTCGAGCGCGGCCACGCCATCGACGGCGATCCGGACCTCGTAGCCTTCCATCCGTAGCGAGCGCTGGAGAACCTGCGCGATCGCGTCGTCGTCCTCGACGACGAGCACGCGGGGGGTCCGTTCGTAATCGACCATTCTGTATGCAGATGGTACGGCGGCGCCCGCTGGTCCTCCACCGGTCCGCGGAAGGAAGCGGGCCGGGCGCGTCGAAGCCAGTTGTTCCGAAATGGCCGCCCGCACGCGAAAGAAGCCGCCGCCTAAGCGCGCGACGCGCTCGCTGCTGGCTGCCCGACCTTCGCTCCGGCTGCCGCACGTGCGGCTCGAGCCGCACCACGTCGACATCCTCGGGCTCGGCCTGATCGCCATCGGGATCCTGCTCGGTGGTGTGGCCTACGCCGGTTGGGACGGCGGGACGCTCGGGAACGGCGCCGTCACCGGGCTGCGGTTCGTGCTGGGCGCCCTCGGATACGTCGTCCCGGCCGCGCTGGTGGTCGGGGGTGGACTGGTGCTGGCGCGCGAGATGCGGCCGCCGGGCCGGCCGCTACGGACCGGGGTCATCTGCCTTACGTGCTCGCTGACGCTCGCGCTCGCGGCCGGGACGCTCGGGGTCGGTCCCGGTGCGGTGCCGGCGGATGGGTTCTGGCGGGCCTCTCTGTTCGAGACGCGCGGCGGTGTGGTCGGGCAGGCGGAGCTGTGGGTGACCTCGCACCTGATCTCGACGGCCGGCGCGGACATCCTCGCGGTGTTTCTGTTCGCGGCCGGGCTGATCCTGGTCACGGGTGCGACGCTGGCGGGGATTCTGCGGGCGACGGGGGCGGGCATGGCGGGCACGACCCGCGTGCTTCGGCGCTCGACCTCCGGGATGGCGACGAACGTCGCACGCCGGCCCGCCACGGAAGCCGCAAAGGCCCGCGTGGCGCGCTCGGCGCCGACTGACGAGCCGCCCGAGCCCTTGCTGCCGCCGGAACCCGATACGTCCGAGCTCGTGGTCCGCGCCACCCACGTCGAGGCGCCGCCGCCGATGGCGATCGACGACGACGATGTGCCCGAGTATCGGCCGCCGGGTCGCGGTGCCGCGCGGGGAGATGATGGTATGTCCGCCGCCTCCGAGGACGGCGAGTCCGAGTCCGCATCCGAGTCTGCATCCAGATCCGTGTCGGTCGACGAGAAGCGGCAGGCGGCCGACGTTGATCCCGCGAGCCTCACTCCGCAGGGCCGCTACCGCGCCAGCGTCACCGAGGATCCGGCTTTCGAATGGCACGTGCCCCGGTCCCGCTTCCTGGTCCGCTCGACCGGCGAGGCCGCCAAGCCCGACACCGCCGGCCAGGAGCAGGTGGCGGCGACGCTGCTCGAGACGCTCGGGCACTTCGGGATCGAGGCGAAGGTGATCGGCCGGGTCACGGGCCCGCACATCACCCGCTACGAGCTCCGGCTGGCGCCGGGGACCAAGGTGGCGAAGGTCGCGCAGCTAAAGGACGATCTCGCCTACGCGCTGGCCGCGACCGAGATCCGGATCCTGGCGCCGATCCCGGGCAAGCAGGCCGTCGGGGTCGAGGTCCCGAATGCGCGCCGGCGGATCGTGCACCTTGGCGATGTGTTCCAGGATCCGCCGCCGGATTGGTCTCCGTTGACCGTGTGGCTGGGGAAGGACATCGCCGGGCGCGCGATCGGGGCCGACCTCGCGAAAATGCCCCACCTGCTGGTCGCGGGCACGACCGGCGCCGGCAAGTCGGCGTGCGTCAACGCGATGCTGTGCAGCATCCTGCTCCGCGCCACCCCGCACGAGGTGCGGTTCGTGCTCGTCGATCCCAAGCAGGTCGAGCTCAACCACTACGAGTCGATTCCGCACCTGCTGACGCCGGTGATCACGCGTCCACGGATGGCGGCCAACGCGCTCCAGAACCTGGTCAAGGAGATGGAGCAGCGCTACAGCATCATGTCGCTGGCGCGCACGCGCTCTCTGCCGGAGCTCAACCGTGCGCGTGAGAAGCGGGGCGAGCCTCCGCTTCCCTACGTCCTGTGTGTGATCGACGAGCTCGCCGACCTGATGATGGTGGCGCCGGCCGACGTCGAGGACTCGATCATTCGGTTGGCGCAGAAGGCGCGCGCGGTGGGCATCCATCTGGTTTTGGCGACGCAGTCTCCGCGGGTCGATGTGATCACCGGGATGATCAAGGCGAACGTGCCCTCGCGGATCGCGTTCGCGGTCTCCTCCCAGACCGATTCGCGCGTGATTCTCGACCACAACGGCGCGGAGTCGCTGCTCGGCCAGGGCGACATGCTGTTCTCGCCGGTGGGCACGAGCAAGCTCCAGCGGATCCAGGGCGCCTACATCGACGAGGAGCAGGTCGCCGAGCTGACCGATGCGTGGCGCCGCCAGGGCGAGCCCGAGTTCCACGAGGAGCTACTCGAGGAGGTCGAATCCTCCGACGGTGGTTCGTCTTCGGAGGACTCGGAGTTCAACCCCGATGAGGATCCGCTGCTCGAGGAGGCGATCGCGCTTGTCGCGCAGATGGGGACCGCGTCGACCTCGATGCTCCAGCGCCGACTGCGTCTCGGCTACACGCGGGCGGGGCGGCTGATCGACATGCTCGAGCGCCGCGGGATCATCTCCGGCTACGAGGGATCCAAGCCACGACAGGTGCTCATCACCGAGGCCGACGTGCCCCGAATCCTCGGGCACCTGGCCGACGCCGAGGGCCCCGCCGTGCCGCCGCCGGTGCGCGTCCCCGACGACGCCGCCGAAGAGCAGTAGTCCCTTGCGTGGCCAGCGCGGGCGGCGGAAAAGTCCTGCTGTCCATGCGCCATCCGCCGCTAGCCTTCGCAGGCGGATGGCCGATATCGGCACCACACTCAGAGAGGCGCGGATCCGCGCGCGGATCGACATCAGCGAGGTCGAGGCCAAGACCAAGATCCGCGCCAAGTACCTGCGCGCGATCGAGAACGAGGAATGGGACCTGCTCCCCGGCCCCGTGTACGTCAAGAGCTTCCTGCGCACTTACGGCGACTTCCTCGGGGTCGATAGCCGCATGCTGGTGGACGAGTACAAGCGACGCTACGAGCGGCCGCCCGATCAGGATCTGCGGCCGATCACCCCGCTCGGGCGCGAGCGCGAGCGCAAGCGCCGGCGTCCCCGCCTCGGGCCGGTGGCCGCGGTCGTGCTCGTGCTCGCTGTGGTCGTGGCGGCGCTGTTCGTGGTCGGCAGCCTCAGTCCGAGCAGCATGTCATCGACTACCTCGACGACGGTGACGACCAGCGCTCGCAACACGACCTCCACGACGACGCATACCGCCACCGTTCACCACCGCCGGCGCCCTCCGGCCCCGCCCAAGCCGACCGCGGTGACGCTCAAGCTCGTGGCGACGAGCACGCTGTACGTGTGCGTCGAGGACGGTAACGGCAAGAAGCTGATCGACGGCGTGACGTATGCCGCCGGCCAGACGATCCCGACCCAGACCGCTCCGAAGCTGATGCTGACGCTCGGTAACGATTCCGTGCAGATGAAGGTCAACGGCAAGTCTGTGACGCCCACCGTCGGGTCGCCGATCGGATACGAGCTGACGCCGGGTAAGACCACTCCGTTGCCGGCGGGCCAGTTGCCCACTTGCGCATGACCGAGTCCCTGGGCGGTCCCGACGCTGGTGGTTCGCCTCGTGCCGGGGTGCCCGCGCCTCGTGCCGGGGTCACCGCGCCTCGTGCCGGGATCCCCGCGCCTCGTGCCGGGGTCCTGATCACGGGCACCGAGGTGCTGTCCGGGATCATCTCCGACCGCAACGGGCCGTGGCTGTCCGAGCGACTGGTCGAGATCGGCGTCGACACGGCGATGATCCAGATCGTCGGCGACCGTCCTGACGACCTGATGGCGGGGCTTCGGTTCATGGCGGCGGAGGGGATGGCCCTGATCGTGACCAGCGGCGGCCTCGGCCCGACCGCCGACGACCTCACCGCCGAGATCGTCGGCCGCTTCGCCGGCCGCGAGATGGTGCTCGACGACGCGCTCGAGGAGCGGATCGCCGAGATCCTCCGGCCGCTGATGCACCGCTGGCAGGGCCTCGATCCCGACGCGATCCGGGAGTCGAATCGCAAGCAGGCGGTCGTCCCGCACGGGGCCACGATCCTGGATCCGGTCGGCACCGCGCCGGGGTTGGTGGTCCCACCCGCGTCCGGGTCCGGCCCCACGGTCGTGGTGCTTCCGGGGCCGCCGCGCGAGCTGCACGAGATGTGGGAGAAGGCCCGCGACACCGACGCGTTCCGCGCCGCAATCGCCGGCGCGAGGTCGTATCACCGCAGCATCGTGCGGCTGTACGGGCTGCCCGAGTCCGAGATCGCGAACACGCTCCGTGCGGCCGACGAGGCCGGGGTGCCGCTCGAGCCGCTCGAGATCACGACCTGCTTGCGTCGCGGCGAGATCGAGGTCGCCACCCGCTACGAGCCCGCCGGCGAGGCCGCGTACGCGTCGTTGCTCGATTTCATCGCCGAGCGCCACGGCGATCAGCTGTTCTCGCGGGATGGATCGACCGTCGACGCGCAGGTGGCTTCGTTGCTGTCCGGGCGGATGGTGGCCGTGGCCGAGTCGTGCACGGGCGGGCTGATGTCGGCGCGGCTGACCGAGCTGCCCGGGTCGTCGTCGTACTTCGCCGGCGGGGTAGTCGTGTACTCAAACGAGGCCAAGGTGTCGCTCGCCGGCGTCGATCCGGATCTGATCGCGCGCTTCGGGGCGGTGTCGAACGAGGTGGCGGAAGCGCTGGCCTCCGGGGCCGTGGGGCGCTTCGACGCCGATGTGGGCGTCGGGATCACCGGGATCGCCGGTCCAGGGGGCGGCACCGAGGACAAGCCGGTCGGCACGGTGTGCTTCTCGGTATGCCTCCGTGACGGCGGGCGGATCACGCGCCGGACGCTGCTGCCCGGCAGCCGGTCCGACATCCGCGACCGCTCGACGACCGTGGCCATGCATCTGATCCGCCGGCTGCTCGTCGAGTCGGAGGTCGGGCTGCCAGAAGCCGGCGCCCGGGCCGAGCGGGCGTGAGCAGCGCCGGCGCGCCGGCGGGCCAGGGCGAGTGGGCGTGAGCGGCGACGGCGCGCTCGCGGGCCAGGGCGAGTGGGTGTGACCAGCGCGCCGGGGCGAGCCACCCGCGGCGAGCCGACCGCCCGACTGTTTGTCGCACTCGAGCTGCCCTCGGCGGCGCGAGAGGCGTTGGCGCGGTGGCGATCGGAGGCCGTTGGCGAGGTCCGGGGGTTGCGCCTCGTGCGGCCCGAGGATCTGCACGTGACGCTGTGCTTTCTCGGCTCCCGTCCGGAGCGTGAGATCGATCAGATCGCCGCGGCGTGCGGCGTGGTGGCGGGCGAGCCGGTCGTCGATTCTGCGTTCGGTGAGGCGCTGTGGCTGCCCGCGCGGCGCCCCCGGGTGCTGGCGGTCGCGCTGCCGGATCCTGACGGCGCCCTTGCCCGGATGCAGTCGGCGCTGTCGAGTGCGCTCGTCGCCGGCGGTTGGTACGCCCCGGAGTCGCGGCCGTTCCTGGCCCACGTCACGGTGGCGCGCATCGGGCGCGACGCCCGGATTCGCGGGGTCGATCTGCCCGCGCCGGCGGGGCCCGCGGTCCGGTGCTCGCGCGTGACGCTGTACCGGTCGCGGCTTGGTGCGGGCGGCGCGCGGTATGAGCCGCTCGCATCGGTCGAGCTGGGGTCCTCGCCGGCGGCGGCGGATCCCGTGTCCGTCGTGCGGCGGTTTCACGCTTTGCAGGCTCAGTTGTACGCGGGCTCCGGGTCGTCTGGGGATTCGGTTCGCGACGTGTTGGACGAGAGTGTGGTCTGGCATGTGCCGGGCGCGAGCTCGATCGCCGGCGACCATCGGGGCGTCGAAGCGGTACTCGAGTACCTGGACACGCGCCGGCGCATGACCGACTCGACGTTCCGCGTGACCGTTCACGGATTGGCGATGATCGCCGGCCGGGTTGTGCAGCTCGCCGGCGGCCGCGCCTTGCGAAGAGGACGGGAGGTTCGTTGGGAGACCGTGGGTGTGTTCCGGGTGGCTGACGGGCGGATCGCCGAGTGCTGGCTCGTGCCGTTCGACCAGGCGGCATTCGACGAGATCTGGTCGTAGCGCGTGGATTGTGGGTATGCGGCAAGCTTCGGTGCATGAAATCGAGCTCTCCGCCTAACGGGATGGCCTCCGGCTGATGCCGCGTGTCGTCGTCACCGGCGCGACCGGCATGATCGGCCGTGCCCTCGTCGGCGCGCTGGTGGCGCGAGGCGACGAGGTGGTCGCGCTCTCGCGCGATGCCCGGCGCGCACGCCAGGCGCTCGGGGACGGGGTCGAGCCGCACGCCTGGCCGGACCCGATGGCCGAGCCCCCGCCCGAGGCGGCTCTCGCCGGCGCCGACGCAGTCGTCCACCTGATCGGTGAGCCGATCGCGCAGCGCTGGACCGACGAGTCCAAGGAGGCCATCCGCGAGTCGCGGGTGAGGTCGACGCGCGCGCTCGTCGAGGGGCTGCTCGCGCTCGCGCCCGAGCGCCGGCCCCGCACGCTCGTGTCCCAATCCGCCGTCGGCTTCTACGGACCCCGGGACGACCAGCCGGTCGACGAGCAGGCGCCGGCCGGGAACGACTTCCTCGCCCAGGTCGTGGTCGCCTGGGAGCGCGAGGCGCTCGCCGCCGCCTCCTCGCTGCGGGTCGTGCTCACGCGCACGGGTGTTGTGCTGGCCCCCGAGGGCGGAGCGCTCGACAAGATGCTCCCGTTCTTCCGCCTCGGGATCGGCGGTCCGGTCGCCGGCGGCCGCCAGTACGTCCCCTGGGTGCACCTCGACGACGTCATCGGCGCGATGCTGTTCTGCGCCGGCAGGCCCGAGGCCGAGGGTCCGGTGAACCTGACCGCACCAACTCCGGTGACCAACGCGGAGCTCTCGCGCGCCCTCGGCCGCGTGCTGAAGCGGCCGGCGTTCCTGCCCGTGCCGGCGCTGGCGCTGAAGGCCCTCTACGGCGAGATGGCGCAGATCGTGGTGACCGGCCAGCGCGCCGTGCCGGCGCGTCTGGAGCAGCTCGGCTACGGCTTCCGTCACCCCGATCTGGAGCCGGCGCTGCGGGATGTTCTGAACCGGCCGGGGTGAGGGGGCCGGTTGCCGGCGCGGCGTTCTCGGCGCCCGCGATCGTGTGGCGCCCGCGGGGGTGTGGCGCGGGCGGGGGTGTGGCGCGGGCGGGGGCGCACGGCGGGGGTGTGGCGCGGCTCGGCTTTAACGGCGGGCATCTGGGGGTGGGGCGGCGCCGGCGCTGGCGCCCGGCGGCTGGGCTTTAACGGCGGGCATCTGGAGGGGGGCGGGGGCGGGTTGCCGGCGCCTTCTGGACCGTCTGGCCGGCGTCTCGCACCCGCCGGTGTCCCGGACCGTCTCGCCGGCGCCTTCTGGACCGTTCCGCCGGCGCGGTTTCGGCTCCGACCCCGCTCGCGCCACGAACGGCGGGCATCTGGGGGAAGGCCGGGGCGGGTTGCCGGCGCCGGTCGCTCGGCCGCCCGCCGGAACATGCATAACCTGACAACGGGGGCGCCACGCCGGGACCGTGTCAGACCGCGCATGCCCCACATGCACGCCCTGACACGGCTGGCGTCAATCACGCCAATTGTCATGCTATGCAGGTTTTTTCCGCCCCGATCCCGCGTCCACCCATTGGTGCCGACCGGCCTCCCTCAGCTGCGCCTTTCTCCGTCGCACGACGTCCCCGTCGGTAGCAACCGATCGAGGCCGCCCACCACCGGTCCGGATCCCGCCACCGCCACCCGCCACCGCCCCGACCCCGCAGCAGACCGCCAACGCATCCCATCCGACCCCACAGCAGACCGCCAACGCACCCCATCCGACCCCGCAGCAGACCGCCAACGCACCCCATCCGACCCTTGCCGCACAATTGGTACGAAGTTGTTCGCGTTCTGAGACGAACGTGCCTTGTTCCGTTGCAGGCAGCGGCTCTAGCGTGCCGGTTCCGTCCGCCACCCCGCCTACCGTGTCACCAAAGCGGATGAGACAAGGAGCCGAACGGAGATGAGCGAGCAAGACAAGGCCGACCTGAAGTCGGGAGCCACGTCCGACCCGAAGGCGGATGCCAAGCGGCAGGCAGCGCTTCAGGGCGCTCTGACGCAGATCGAGCGGCAGTTCGGCAAGGGCACCGTCATGCGCATGGGGGACCCGGGTGCGCGCGTCGCCGTCGATGCGATCCCTACCGGCGCGTTGGCGCTCGACCTGGCGCTTGGGATCGGTGGAGTCCCGCGCGGGCGCATCGTCGAGATCTTCGGCCCGGAGTCCTCAGGCAAGACGACGCTCGTCTACCACATCCTCGCCGAGGCCCAGAAGCTTGGTGGCGTGTGCGCGTTCGTCGACGCCGAGCACTCGATGGACCCGCTGTACGCCCAGAAGATCGGCGTCGACATCGACGAGCTGCTGGTCTCCCAGCCCGACCATGGCGAGCAGGCGCTCGAGATCGTCGACATGCTGATCCGTTCAGGGGCGGTCGACGTGATCGCGATCGACTCGGTCGCGGCGCTCACCCCACGCGCGGAGCTGGAAGGTCAGATGGGCGACCAGTCCGTCGGCCAGCAGGCTCGCATGATGTCGCAGGCGATGCGCAAGATCACCGGCGGCCTCAACCGCACCCAGACGCTGTGCGTGTTCACCAACCAGATCCGGGAGAAGGTGGGCGTGATGTTCGGCTCACCGGAGACTCAGCCGGGCGGTCGCGCGCTGAAGTTCTATTCGTCCCAGCGGCTGGACATCCGCCGCATCGAGACGATCAAGGACGGCACCGAGGCGGTCGGCAACCGCGTGCGGGTGAAGGTCGTCAAGAACAAGGTCGCCGCGCCGTTCAAGCAGGCCGAGTTCGACATCGAGTTCGGCAAGGGCATCTCAACCTCGGGCTGCCTGCTCGACTACGGCATCGAGCACAACATCATCACGAAGTCCGGCTCGTTCTTCTCCTACGGCGAGGAGCGGCTCGGTCAAGGGCGCGGAAACGCCAAGGCGTTCCTCGACGAGCACCAGGACATGTCGAAAGAGATCGAAGCCAAGGTCTACGCGGCTCTCGGGCTCAAACGCGACCTGGTCAAGGAGATCGAGCCGCGCGAGGAGCCGGCACTCCAAGCCGTGGGTGCGGAGGTGACCGCTCAGGGACGGGCCGCGTAGCGCGTGCTGGACACCGACGCCGGTCCGGGGCACGTACTCGACACGGACACGCACCCCGGTCCGGAGCGGGCGCTGCACGACGACGCCGGTCCGGAGCGGGCGCTGCACGACGACGCCGGTCCGGAGCGGGCGCTGCACGACGACGCCGGTCCGGAGCGGGTGCTGCACGACGATGCTGGTCTGGAGCGGCCGCTCGCGATCGCCTATCGCTACCTGAACGCCCGCGAGCGCACGCGTGCGGAGATGCGGACGCATCTCGAGGGCAAGGGCATCGATCCGCGCGACGTCGAGCGGTCGATCGAGGCGCTCGTCGATCAGGGGCACCTCGACGACCGCCGGTTCGCTCGCCTGTTCGTTCAGGACAAGCGCGAGCTCGACGAGTGGGGCGCCGACCGGATCAGGCGCACGCTGCGCGCCCGCGGTGTCGATCGTGACGTCGTCGAGGGCGCGCTCGCCGAGCACGAGCCGGATGCGGACGGCGAGATCGACCGCGCCCTCGCGGTGCTGCGCAGGCGCTTTCCCTCGCCGGCGGGGGATCGACGGGAGCGTGAGCGCGCGCTCGGCGTGCTGCTGCGCAAGGGCTACGACACGGACCTGGCGCTCGAGGCGATCTCCGCCCACGTGCGCGACGCGGACGACTAGGCGCCTGAATAAGCCGCCTGAATAAGCCGTAGCCAACTCCGGGGCGACGCTCGCGGCTGATACCGCCGCATCACCGTGCACGCAACTGATGCGATGCGTCATTGCGCCCATCGCCCGCCGGTACTACGATCCTGTAAGCGAACGAAGGGCCCGCGGGCCATCAAAGAACACCAGCAAATTTCGTATATCTTGGATACCGGATTCAGTGTTGACGGCAACTACCATCGGGCCACCTGGTCCATCCACACAAGACCCAGAACCCGCCAGGTAGCCGCCTACTGAAGGTAGGCACCACTCGCCGTACCGGCATCCGTTCGTGCAGCCTTGCGCGGGCCGATCGGTCGCTCCGAAAATCAAAGCTTTGACGTAGGTCCGGCACTGCGCCGGGACCGCACGGAGAGGATCGACAATGGAAATCATCGGGGCCGCAGCGCTGATCGCGGTGGGAATCGTGGTTGCGGCCATCATCTACGGTCGGATGCACGGCGTGAGGACGGTTGCCGTAGCCCATCCGACAGCGAGCGTGCCGGTCGTTGAAACGGCGCATCCGACCCCACGGCGCGACGACGCTGAACTGCTCGAGCGCACCGCGGCGATCACACGCCGGGAGGAAACGCTGGCGCGCAAGGAGTCCGAGCTCGAGAAGGAACGGGCGGCGGTCGCCGGCTCTCGCCAAGAGGTCGAGCGCTCGCTCGAGCAGGTTTCGGGCCTGTCCGCGGGCCGCGCCAAGCAGCTGCTGCTCAAGGAGCTCGAGGAGCAGGCCAGGCACGATGCCGCCCGTCGCATCCGTCAGATCGAGGAGGAGACCAAGCGCGAAGCCGAGCGCCGGGTTCGGAACATCCTGTCCGTGTGCATGCAGCGTCTCGCGGCGGGTCACGCTGCGGAGACGACGGTGTCCGTCGTTCAACTGTCCGCCGACGACATGAAGGGCCGGATCATCGGTCGCGAGGGTCGCAACATTCGAGCGCTCGAGAACCTCACCGGCGTCGACTTCATCATCGATGACACGCCTGGCGCGGTCGTCCTGTCCGGCTTCGATGGCGTGCGACGTGAGATCGCCCGGCTGACGCTGGAGAAGCTGCTTCAGGACGGTCGCATACATCCGGCCCGGATCGAGGAGATGTACTACCAGGCGAAGTCCGAGCTCGAGAGCCACATCGTCGAGATGGGGGAGCAGGCCGTATTCGATGCGGGCGTTCAGAGCGTTCAACCCGAGCTGGTCAAGCTGCTGGGACGACTCAGGTTCCGGACGAGCTACGGCCAGAACGTGCTCGCCCACTCGATCGAGGTGTCGCGCCTGGCGGCGATGATGGCCGAGGAGCTGGGGGCGAGCCCACGGACCGCGCGGCGGGCCGCGCTGCTGCACGACATCGGCAAGGCGGTCACCCACGAGGTCGAGGGGCCCCACGCGCTGGTGGGCGGCGAGCTTGCCCGCAGGCACGGCGAGTCGGAATCGGTCGCACACGCGATGGAGGCACACCACAACGAGGTCGAGCCCCAGACGATCGAGGCCGTGATCGTCCAGGCGGCGGACGCATTGTCGGGCGCCCGCCCCGGGGCACGCGGAGAATCACTCGAGCAGTACGTCAAGCGCCTGCGAGACCTCGAGCAGATCGCCACCCGCCACAAGGGGGTGGACAAGGTCTATGCGATGCAGGCCGGCCGGGAGATCCGCGTGATGGTCGCGCCCGGCGACATCGACGACGACGCCGCGACCATGCTGTCCTATGAGATCGCGCGGGAGATCGAGAAGGAGCTCGAGTACCCCGGTCAGATCAAGGTGACCGTGATCAGGGAGTCGCGCGCGGTCGAATACGCACGCTGAGGACACACGCCCGCTCCGTCGAGCGGACCGCAAACGCACTCCACCGGCGCTGTGTCGTCACAGTGAACGATGGCTGGAATTGTCCAAGACGGGGTATACGTGCGTCCGGCGGGTCGTATTGGCGGGAGGTCCGCGGCTGAGACCCGCAGGTCGGCGAGAAAGGGTTCCTCGATGACTCGATGGTCGTCGTGCCTTGGCGCGCTCAGGCGCCTTGCGGTAGGTCTCGCTGTATGTCTGGCAACGTGCGGGGTGGCCGCCGCGGGCGCGTCCGCTGCCCGGCGACCACATGCACGCATCGATCGCCGAGGCCGTGCCCGACTCTGATGTCTGGACGATCACGATTGAGGATGTGACGCGCGGCGAGTCGTTCACTCAGACGGCGCCTTACCCGTCGACTCATGCCAGTGCCGAGTGGATCGAGGAGACGCCGCTGGAGATCGGTACGGACGCCGGCTTCGCCGCGCTGCCGAACCTGACGAACGCGGCCTTCACGTCGGCCACGGTGAACGGCGCCTCAGCGGGCCTGAAGGCGTCCGAGGAGCTCGACCTCACCGACCCGAACGGCAACGTGATCGGTGCCCCGTCGGCTCCGAAGTCCACCGCCGACGGGTTCGACGACTGTGCGTGGGCTTCCACCTGCAGCTAGCAAGTACCTGGACGCACGCTGTCTGACAAGGGTCCGTCGCGCATCTGCGGGTATGCGCGGTGGACCCGCGTGCGTAACGCGCCGCGCCTTCAATGATGAACGTGATGATGGTGCAGGAACACGGCCTGCCCTGTCCAGGCCGCGAACTCCGGGATCAGCATCACCGCGAGCACGAGCCCGCCGACCATCGCGCCGGTCAACGCAACCCAGCGCCCCGCGGTTCCCGGGCCCGCGCCCACCCGTTGCCGTTCCTCACGGCCGCCGACTCCGAGCAGGGTCGCCAGAGCCGGCAGGTGGCCGAGGATGTGCAGGCTGATGAACACGACCCAGACGATGAACGTGACCTTGTGCAGGAGCAGCATCGGGTTGCGATCTGTCGGGCCGACGATCAGCAGCCCGATGCCGGTGACGAACACCCCGACGGTCGAGAGCACGACGATCGGCGCGGTCAGGCGCAGGACGATCTCTGGCGGCCCCTTGCGCCGGTACTCGGGATCGCGCGCGTAGTAACGGACGAACCTGTAGCCGGTGCTGGCCATCTTGAGCAGCACGGGGCCGATCAGCAAGAGTCCGACGAACAGATGCATCCAGACGAACTGGCGCAGCTGTGGAATCGTGAAGCCGATCACCGCGAGCAGCAGGATCAGGATCGCGCCGGTGATCGTGGTCAGCCGCTCGTTCCCGTCTGGGCCACCGCCGGTCAGCGACTCAGAGTGCCGCAATCGAGCGAGCATCGTGCGCAAGTGCATGCGCCGCCGCTCGCGGTCGCGACGCGCGATCATGACATCGTCGTTCGTCCGCATCGGCGGAATACTGGGCGGCCAAGCGAAGTTCAACGTGAGCCGTCGATGAGAAAGCTCTTTGCTACGACCGGCGAGGCCGTGGCCGGGCTTTATCATCGGCCGACGCGCGACGCCGCAGGCGGCGACGGTTTGTCATGCCCGGATTCATCCTGCTAATCGAAGACGAACCGGGAATCGTCGACTTCCTCGAGCGGGGGCTTCGCGCACAGGGATTCGACGTCGTCTCGGCGACCGACGGCGTGAGCGGCGCCGTGACGGCGCTGAACGAGGCGATCGACCTGGTCGTGCTCGACCTCATGCTCCCCGGGCGCAGCGGCCTCGACGTGCTCGCGACCCTCCACGACGCCAAGCCCGGGCTGCCCGTGATCGTCCTCACCGCGCTCGGCGAGGTCGAGCATCGGGTCGCCGGGCTCGACGCCGGTGCGGTCGACTACCTCACCAAGCCGTTCTCGCTGACCGAGCTCGCGGCGCGAATCCGTGCGCAGCTCCGCGCGGCCGCGCATTCGCCGCGGACCACGTTGAGCGCCGGGGACATCGAGGTCAACCTGCTGACCCGGGAGGTCCGTCGCGGTGGCGACCTCGTACGGCTGTCGACCACCGAGTTCGAGCTGCTCGCATACCTGATGCACAACCGCGGTCACGTTCTCTCCCGAGAGCAGATCCTGCGCGCGGTCTGGGGCTACGAATACGACCCGGGCACGAACGTCGTCGACGTCTACATCGGATACCTCCGCCGCAAGCTTCGCCGTCAGGGCACGAATCCGCCGATCGTCACCGTCCGCTCGGTCGGCTATCGGCTGGAGGCGAGCCACTAACGGCCGGGCCGGGCCGGGGCTGTCCACATTGCGCGCGCGACTGCATTCGGGGCTGCCCGCCGGACTCCGATGGCGGTTGACGGCGTGGGTCGCCGGCGTGATGGTCGTGTCCGCGGCGGTGGTGTTCCTGGTCGTCTACCAGGACACGGGCATCCAGCTGAGGCACGAGATCGACCAGGACATCAACGGCGACGCGACCCAGCTGCTCCAGTCGGTCGACGCGATGACCGGGCAGAGCCCGGCGCGAATATCGTCGGTGGCCACGCGCTACATGCTCGCGCAGCCATATGACGCGACCTCGACGCTGCTGTTCGTCCTGCTGCCCGGTGGGCAGCACGCGAGCAATCATCCCGAGGTGTTCGGTGGCAGCCGGCTGGACGAGGGTGAGACCGGGGCGGAGCAGCAAGTCGAGGTCGAGGGGCGCAAGCTGCTGGTCCCGCACCTCGGATACTCGACCGCGCAGGTACCCGACGTCGGGCGCATGCGCATCTTCGAGCAGCGCGCGAATCTGGGCGACGTGTCGGTCATTGCCGGCGCCGGCGAACCGCTCACCGTGGTCGATCGCGCCCAGCACGGAGTGGCGCGGGCGTTCGTGCTCGCTGGAGCGGTTGTGCTGCTGCTCGCGCTGGTCGCGTCGTATCTCGCCGGCGCGCGGGTGTCGGCCCCGCTGCGGCGGATGGCGCAGGTGGCCGCGCGCGTCGACGCCGGCGACCTCGGTCCGCGAATGGAGATCTCGGGCGAGCGCGGGGACGAGGTGAGGGTCCTCGCGGACGCGTTCAACCGCATGCTCGACCGGCTGTCGGACGCGTTCGCGAGCCAGCGCGAGTTCGTCGCCGACGCATCGCACGAGCTGCGCACCCCGCTGACCGTGATCCGCGGTCAGCTCGAGGTGCTGGCCGCCCAGGAGAATCCTTCGAGCGCCGAGGTCACCCGCGTCGAGCGCCTGGTGCAGGCCGAGATCACACGGGTCTCCCGGCTCGTCGACGATCTGCTCGTGCTCGCTCAGGCCGAGCGCACGGACTTCCTGCGCGTCGAGACGATCGACGTGCGGCCGTTCGTGACCGAGCTGTGGGACGGGATGAGCTTGACCGCCGATCGAACGTTCGAATTGGGGACGGTCGCCGACGGATCCCTCGAGGCCGACCCCGATCGGCTCGCCCAGGCACTCCGGAACCTCGCGCGCAACGCGATCGAGCACACCGATGAGCACTCCGGCCTCGTGCGCCTCGACGCCACCCGACTCGCGCCAGATCGGATCCGCTTCGCGGTCCTCGACGATGGCCCTGGGATCCCGGCGGACGAGCGTGAGCGGGTGTTCGAGCGGTTTCACCGGACCGGCGGCGGCCGGACGCCATCGCGCAGCGGCGGCGCCGGCCTCGGGCTCGCGATCGTGCGCGCGATCGCGGAGGCCCACAAGGGCACCGTTCGGGTGCAGGATTCGCACAACGGCCGCGGCGCGACGTTCGAGCTCGTGCTGCCAGGGTTCGACGCGAGCTGAGACCGGCTTGTTGCAGGATCGGCGCCGAGTTACGCTTCTGGCACCGTGAGCCCCAAGCTCATCGTCGTGTTTTTCGCCTTGGAGGTCAGCTTCGTCACGGTTTGCGTGGTGGCCGGCTTCGCCACGCGGCGGCGATCGCACTTCTGGGCTCGTGTGTTCGTTCGTTGTCTGTCGGTTCCCGCTTTGGTTCTGTTGGTCGTGCTCTTGGCGCCGGAGCAGTTGGCAATCCCGCTGGCATGGGGGACCCTCATCGCGACGATACTCGTGGTTCCGGCCTTGTCCTGCCGGACCCTGGATCCCCCACCAGGCCCGTCAGACGAGCACGGCGGCGGGGGGTCTGGCCCCGATCCGCCACCCGATTCCCCCGAGCCTCCGCGCGGAGGCGTCCCTCTCGCAGACGCTGACCCGTCACGGATCCGGGTACGCGACCACAGCGGTCGAAAGATCCCCCACCTGAAGCGGTGGCGCCAGCGAGAGCCCGAGCGCCGGCCGGTGCCAGAGCGACCGAATCGGTAGCGACGGCTCGGCTGCCTATGGGACGGCGGCCGACGGCGGCAGAGCGTTTCTTAGACTGCCCCATCCAGGCGCCGTCGCATGCCGCCCGAGAACTGCGCGATTGGCTTGTCCGTCGCCTCCTCCAGTCCGAACTGGTGAAGCAGCCGCTTCGCGGTGGCGCGAGCCTCCGCCGAGCGAGGCCCTGAAGGCGACCGAACAGCCACAAGTTCTCGCTCGCGGTCAGATCGTCGTCGACCGACGCGTACTGCCCGGTCACGCCGAGCAGCTGACGGACGCGATGCGGCTCGCGCGCCACGTCCACTCCGAACACCCAAGCCTGGCCCGCGTCTATCGGCAGCAGCGTCGCGAGCATCTTAAGTGTCGTCGTCTTCCCGGCCCCGTTCGGGCCGAGAACGCCGAGGATCTCCCGCTGACGAACCTCGAGGTCGATGTGGTCGACGGCGCGGAACCCGCCGAACGTCTTGACCAGTCCAGTGGCCTTTACCGCGGTTGTCGGTGTCATCTCGTCGCTTCCTTCAAATCTCGAATATCGGGCGATGAGAACGCTAGGCGGCCGCAGTTTCACCGCGGCTACGTCGCGGTTTCGCGCGGCTACTCGCTCCTGCAGGCGGCTACTCTTGACAGCGATGCGGCGGTACCACGTGACGACGTTCGGGTGTCAGATGAACGAGCACGACTCCGAGCGGATGAAGGGGATGCTGGAATCGCTCGGCTACGCCGAGGCGCCGGCGCGTGACCAGGCCGACCTGATCCTGTTCAACACCTGCTCGATCCGGGAGAAGGCCGATAGTCGGTTCGTCGCGCACCTGGGCGAAGCCAAACGGCTGAAGTCCGAGCGTCCCGAGGTCGTCGTCGGTGTCGGCGGATGCTGGGCGCAGTCGGTCAAGGAGGAGGTATTCGCGAGGTTCCCGTTCGTGGACGTCGCGTTCGGGCCCGGGCAGGTCCACAAGCTCGCCGAGTTCCTGGTCAGCGATTCGCTCACCGCGCAGGGGTACTTCGAGTTCGAAGGGTTCACCGGGCACCTGCCCGCCAAGCGAGCTCGCGATCACCACGCCTGGGTGCAGATCAGCGTTGGCTGCAACTGCGCCTGCTCGTACTGCATCGTGCCGTCGACTCGTGGCCGCGAGGTGAGCCGCTCCGCGCAAGAGCTCGTGACCGAGGTGCAGGCTCTCGCCGACGACGGCGTGCGCGAGGTCACGCTGCTCGGTCAGAACGTCAACTCCTACGGTCGTGACCTGCCACGCGAGGAGCGCACGACGTTCGCCGGGCTGCTCGGCCAGATCGACGCCGTCACCGGGATCGACCGCATCCGCTACACGAGCCCGCATCCGAAGGACATGCGCGAGGACGTGATCCGCGCCCACGCGGAGCTCGCCGCGCTGTGCGAGCACATCCATCTGCCGGTCCAGTCGGGGTCGAGCGCCATGCTCAAACGCATGCGCCGCACGTACACGCGGGAGCGCTACCTCGATCGCGTGGCGATGATCCGCGAGTACGTGCCGGACTGCGCGCTGACGACGGACGTCATCGTCGGGTTCCCGGGTGAGACCGATTCGGACTTCGAGCAGACGCTCACGCTGGCCGAGGAAGTCGGGTACGACGGGGCGTTCACGTTCATCTATTCGCCGCGGCGCGGCACCGAGGCCGCCGGCCTTCCCGACCAGGTGCCGCACGAGCTCAAGGTGGAGCGCCTCCAGCGTCTCGTCGAAATCGTGCAGCGACGGGCGTTCGAACGCGCCCAGCGGTTCGTCGGGCGCACGCTCGAGGTGCTCGTGGAAGGCCCGTCGCGGACTGATCCGTCTCGGCTGCGCGGACGCTCGCGCCACAACAAAGTTGTGAACTTCACGGGCCTCGGGGTTCCCGGAGAGCTGATTGACGTCGAGATCCTGGAAGCGACCAGCCAGACGCTCTTGGGCCAGGAATCGATCCTGAGCCGAGCCGCTGGCTGATCATTCGTCCAGTTTCGCCGCTTCGGTGAAGCGGACATCCGTCCAGACGCCGCTACCGCAGCGGCTGCGGGATCTTGGCGCGCCGAAACGCAGATTGTGGGAGCAATCCACGGAGCTGTGGAGCGGTAATGGCCACCCTGGCGGCGGTCACGAATATGCCTGCTCTCGGGCTGCTCGGCGAGGACGGTCGGCTCGAGCACAGCACCGAGGCGTTTCGCCGCTGGTTCGGGGACAACGAGGAGCTGTGCAAGCAGTCCGCAGAGTTACAGCGCGTGATCGACGGTCAGGCCAATGCGGCGGTACTGAAGCTCGACGGGGTTGCCGTCGATATCGCGTCCGTGTCGGATCGCGGCGGCGCCCGCCACGTTCTGCTGACGCTTCCGACGGACGAGCTCCCGTCGCTCGGCGATGTCGGCGGAGCGCTGCTCGACGGAGCGCTCGACGAGAGCCCGGCGATCGTCTGGCTCAAGGACCTCGAGGGCCGCTACGTCCGGGTCAACTCCCGATTCACCACGTTCCTCGCCACCACCGAGGAAAAGCTGCTCGGCCGTACGGATGCGGAGCTCCCACCTGCTGAGACGGTCGACGGCCCTCGCCTGCAGGAGCGCGACGGCGACATCGAGGAGCCCCTCCAGTTGGAGTACGTAGTCGGTCCCTACCAGGGACGCGATGCGCTGGTGGTCCTCCGGTTCCCGGTCGGAGACGCGAAGGGCGTGCCGACGCTCGTGTGCGGTGTGGCGGCTCCGTCCTCGGAGGCGAACGTCGCCCGCGGTGAAGCCGCTCGCCTGCTCCGGGTCGAACGCTGGAGCCGGCTCGATGCTGAGAGCGTGCGGGCCGAGATGCTCGCCGAATGGGGCGTGCTTCCGGACGCCCGGGGCCGGTCGGCGCTGGCGCCGAGCAGCGGCGAGCCGGCGCCGGGAGCGACAGACCGCAAGCAGCAGGCGGCGGTCGCCGAGGCGCGAGCCGAGCGGGCCACCGCGGTCGCAGAGCGTGACGCCGCACTGACCGCGAACGAGGAGCTCGCCGGCGCGCTCAAGGCCGCCCAGGCCCGGCTGACCGGGCTCGAGCGGAGGATCGCCGACGGAGATGTGGAGCGCGGCGACGCCGAGGTGGAGCTGGCCGCTCGGGCCGCCGACCTCGACCGCGCCCTCGGCCGCGAACGGGATCGGGCCGAGGATCTGGAACGCACGCTCACGCTCGTCAGGGAGCGCCTCGGCGACGACGCCGAAGCGGCGCGGACCGAGGTCAAGCGCGCCCGCGCCGATGCCGACGCCGCGCGGACCGAGCTCGAGCGGGCGCGCGCCGATGCCGAGGCAGCGCGGACCGACGTCGAGAAGGCTCGTGCGGAGGCCGAGGCAGCGCGGGCGGCGGTTGCTGCCGACCACGAATCCGCGTCGAGCGCCAGGGCGGCGCTCGAGCTGGAGGTCAAGCAGGCCCGCGAGCAGGTGGCGAAGTTGGAGCGCCACCAGGGGGCCGACGATTCCGGAGCTCAGCTGATCGAGGCGGACAAGGCGCGTGGTGCGGCAGAGGTTGCGCTGATCGACGCGGTGGCCGAGCGCGACGCGACGCTGAAGGCCAAGGCCTCCCTGACCGGGGAGCTCGAGCAGGAGCGCAGGCAGATCGCGGCGATGCACGAGGGAGCCGCGGCTGCCGAGGAGCGGATCCGGGACCTCACCGGGGCTCTCGAGCGTGAGCGAGTTCACGCCGCCGGGCTCGACCAGGTGCAGGCACGCACACAGGAGCTCGAGGGCGAGTTGCGCCAGACGATCGGGCGGGCAGATAAAGCCGAGCGCGAGGTCGAGCTCGCGGCCACCGAGGCCGACAAGGCGGAAAACGAGCTCCGATTCGCGGTGGCGCGGGCGGACAAGTCTGACGGCGAGCTCCGGCTGGCGGTCGCGCGCGCAGAGAAGGCCGAGACGGAGCTTCGCGTGGTCGGCGCGAGAGTGGTAAAGGCCGAGAGCGAGGCCCAGGCCGCGTCGGGCCGCGCCGGCAAGGCCGAGGAGGAGGTCGAGCGATGGCGCGCCCGCGTCGACAAGGCCGAGCACGAGGTCGAGCGGTGGCGCGCCCGACTCGACAAGGCCGAAGGCGACGTTGAGCAATGGCGAACCCGTGCTGAACAGGCCGAGACCGAGCTCGCGCGCGGGACCGCGCGCGTCGAGGGCCTCGACAACGAGCTCGCCCGCGGTCAGACTCGCGCCGAGCAGCTCGAGGCGGAGCTTCGGCTTGCCGCCAGGCGGGCTGAGGACAGCGAGCGCAACGCCGAGCTCGGCCAGGCGCGGACGCACGAGCTGCATAGCGAGGTCGAACGCGGGCTAGCCCGCGTGCAGGAGCTCGAGGACGAGGTCGCGACGGGGCAGGCCCGAATGCGGGAGCTCGTGGACGAGGTCGCGACGGGGCAGGCTCGAATGCGGGAGCTCAAGGACGAGGTCGCGACGGGGCAGGCCCGAATGCGGGAGCTCAAGGACGAGGTGCAGAGCGGGCGCGCGAAGGCCGAGGAAGCGGAGGCCGCGATCGCCGAGCTCGAGGAGCAGCTCGATGAGCGGGCACTCGAGCCCGGGCTCGGGCTCGAGCCCGAGCCCGATGTTCCTGTCGCGGTCGCCGAGGAGGCCGCCAGTCTCGACGACCGCGCCGGCGAGGCGGGAACGGTGCCGCCCGCGGCCGAGCTGGCGACGCTGGAGGCTGTTGGCGACGCGCCGCAGCCGTCGAACGGTCCCGGGGTCAGTTGGCAGCCGACCGCGAAGCGCACGCTCGCGGCCTCCCTCGCCCGGGAGTCGGTGTGGCGCAACGTGTTGAAGGAGACCGTCCAGGTGCTCGGGTCCGAGGGCGGCTGGGACACCGTGACGGCATGGCTTCCCGATGAGTCAGACGGCCTGGGGTGCGCGGCCACGTGGGTCGCGCATCGCGGGCTCGACCGGTTCGAGGCGCTGACCTGGGAGGCCGGCCCGAAGCGAGACGGCTCGCTGCTCGACCAGGCGCTCCAGGCGCCCCACCTGACCTGGCTCACGGACATCGACGCGGTCGACGACGAGCGGCTCCAGAAGGCCGCCGCCCACGGGATGAGGTCGGCGCTGCTGCTGCCGGTCCGAAACGGCCCGTCGACGATCGGCCTGCTCGAGCTGCTGACCCACGACAGCGTCGAGCCGGACGCGCAGATCGCGCTGTCGCTCGAGGCGTCGGCGCTCCAACTCGGTCGGTTCGGCCACCTGCTGAGCCTCGGCAAGTAGTCGATCGCCGGCCCGGCGCGGGGCGCTTTGCCGCGTTTTTGCGTTGGGCAAGGTCCGTCCGGCACTCATGCGAACATGTGTTCGCATGCGGTGGAGCAATCTCGAAACTGAAGTCGAGGAGCGCGCCCGCCTACCGGGGTACCGGGAGGAGGCGGTCGTACGCCACTTCGACGTTCCCGAGGCGGTCGAGACCCGGTTCTACGAAGTTCGCGCCAAGTCGATCCTGAACCGAGTGCCCGAGGCGTCGCAGATGCCGTTCCGGTGGACGATCAACCCTTACCGCGGCTGCACGCACGCTTGCGTTTTTTGCTTCGCGCGTCCGACGCACAAGTACCTCGATTTCAATGCCGGCCGGGACTTCGAGCGTGAGATCGTCGTCAAGGTCAACGCGCCCGAGTTGGTGCGGGCGGAACTGGCGCGCCCGAAATGGAAGCACGAGCACGTGGCGCTCGGGACCAACACCGACCCGTACCAGTGGGTGGAGGGGCGCTACAAGCTGATGCCCGGAATCTGGGAGGCGATGCGCGACGCCGGCAATCCCTGCTCGGTGCTGACGAAATCGCCCTTGCTGTTACGAGACTTGCCGCTGATGAAGCAGATCGCCGAACGGACCGAGTTCGGCGCCGCGCTGTCGGTGCCGACGCTCGATGAGCGCGCCTGGCGGGCGACCGAGCCGCATTCGCCGAACCCCCGAGCGAGGCTCGAGGCGGTGGCGGAGTTGAATCGGGCCGGCATCCGAACCGGAGTGCTGGTGGCGCCGCTGATGCCGGGGATCAACGACGTGCCCGAGCAGGTGGCGAAGATCTTGGAGATGGCCTCAGAAGCCGGCGCGGCGTACGTGACCGGGATCGCCTTGCACCTGCGTGGCGACGTGCGGGGGCTGTTCTTCGAATGGCTCGAGAGCCATCGTCCCGACCTGGTCGACCGCTATAAACGGCTCTACCAGCGTGGCGCCTATGCGCATCCGGACGAACGGCGGCGGCTCAGCGAGCTCGTCAAAGGGCCCGATCTGACGCCGGGCGGGCGGATGCGAGGACGGTACCGATCTCCGGCGATGGACCAGGAGGACGCAAATCCCGCGCGAAATCAACCGACATGGCTACCGGACCAAGGTCGCCTATTCTGAAACCGGAGTGAAACCCGCGCCGGTCGGTGGTGATAGGTAGAAGGCACCGCGAAAGGCGTTACGAGACAGATGCCACAACGCTTCAAGAGACCATCCAGGTCGGACTTCCGCCTCGATCAGATGTTCGACACCCACAGCGAGGAGTGGGAGCGCGTAGGCCTGGCCGTCGACTTCGACAAGAAGAGCCTGCGCAGCGCGCGACGTCGCGTCGCGATCCTGGTGCCGCTGTTCGTCGGGATCGTCCTCCTCTACAGCAACTACGAGAACTGGTTCGACGTCAAGGGCGGCAGCTGGGTGACGCCGATCAAGGTCGTGACAGTGCTGGCGCTGCTCGCGCTCGGCTGGGCCATCGCCCGCGACATCGGGCGCCTCGCCGGGCCGACGTTCTTCCGCCGAATGGATCCGGGCACGGCCGGAACCGTGGGCTTCCTCGTCCGCCTCGTGACGGTCGGCATCACGCTCCTGGTTGCGCTCGAGATCGCGGGCGTGAGTGCGGCCTCGCTGGTCGCCACAAGCGCGTTCACCGCCGTGATCCTCGGTCTCGCGGCGCAGCAGACGCTCGGCAACCTGTTCGCCGGGATGGTGCTGCTGAGCGCGCGACCATTCCGCGTCGGCGAGCGCGTCCGCTTCCAGGCCGGCGCGGTCGGGGGGCAGATCGAAGGGATCGTCAGCTCGCTCGGCCTGCTCTACACCACGCTCGCCCAGGGCGAGGACCGGATCATGGTGCCGAACAACGTCGTGCTCTCGGCCGTTGTGGTCCCGATCAGGGAGCCCGAATCGGTCGACGTCAAGGTCCGTCTCGGCACCGGCATCCGGGTGACCCAGGTCCAGTCGATCCTCGACGACAAGGTCAAGACGCCGACGCGGCGGTCGGCGACGGTCGTGCTCGAGCAGCTAGACGGGGACGACGTGGTGGTGCGGGTGCAGGCCACGCCCGACCGCGCGGACGACGGCGCGCGTCTGGCCGACGAGATCATCGACGCGCTGGCGTCGGTCACGGGCGAGCATCCGGTCGTGCCCCAGGACGATGGTGAGCCCACCCGCGAGGAAGTGGGCGCCTCCGCCTCCTCGCGCCGGCCGTAACGCCCAGCCTCCCCGCGCGGGCGGGTAAAGCGCCTGCGCCTCCTCACGACGGCGGTAAGCGCCGCCTCGCCGGCGAGACCGCCGACTGCTACGCGCCGGCGGGCGCGCGCACCATGTCCTGGGCGGCGGCGAGGATCGCGTCGGCGTCGATGCCGAACTCGTGCAGGAGCTCGACCGGTTGTGCCGGACCCCGGCATTCCGGTGACCGCGAGCTTGCGGACGCGGACGCCCTCGACCTCGGCGAGCGCGGCGAGCACGGCATCGCCGATGCCGCCCTCGGGCCAGTGGTCCTCGACGGTGACGATCGCGCCGGTGTCGGCGGCCGCCTGGCGGATGGTCTCCTCGTCGACGGGCTTGACCGAGTAGAGGTCGATCACCCGGGCGGCAATGCCCTGAGCGCTGAGCTCTTCGGCCGCCTTGAGCGCCTCGTGGAGCGTGACGCCGGCCCCGATCAGGGTCACCTGATCCTCGTCGGAGGAGCGCAGGACGCTCGAGCCGCCGATCTCGAACCGGTCGTCGGGCCCGTAGATCGTGGGCGTGGCGCCGCGGCTCGTCCGCATGTAGGCGATCCCGGGATGGTCGGCCATCTGGCGCACGAGCGCGGCCGTCTGGTTCGGGTCCGAGGGGTACAGGACCGCACTCGAATGGACGGCGCGGAACATCGAGAGGTCCTCGAGCGCCATCTGCGAGGGCCCGTCCTCGCCGATCGCGACGCCGGCGTGCGAGCCGACGAGGCACAGCCGCGCACGGCTGATCGCCGCCATCCGCACGAAGTCGTAGGCGCGCGTGAAGAACGCGGCGAACGTCGATGCGAACGGCCGGAAGCCGCGGACCTGGAGTCCGACCGCGGCGGCGACCATCTGCTGCTCGGCGATGAACATCTCGAAGTAGCGGTCGGGATGCGCCTTGGCGAACAGCTCGGAGAATGTCGAGTTCGACACCTCGCCGTCGAGCGCGACGATGTCGGCGCGTTCAGCGCCGAGCGCCGCGAGCGCCTCGCCGTAGGCCCGCCGGGTGGCGACCTCGATCGTCGGCGTCCCAGCGCGGCCACTCGGCGTGGCCTGGGTCGATCTGTCGGGGCGTGGCGTCGCCGCTGGGCTTGGCCACGCTCGACCCGCAGCGAACGCTCGCCGCCGAGCTCCTCGATCGCCTTCTCGGGGTCGGACAGGGGCTTACCGTGCTTGCCCTCGAGGTCCTCGACCTCGCTCGCCCCCTTTCCCTTCTTGGTCCGGGCGACGATCACGGTCGGGCGATCCTCGATGTGCACCGCCTCCGCGAAGGCGCCGTCGATCTCCTCGACGTCGTGACCGTCGATCTCGATCGCGTGCCAGCCGTTCGCGCGGGCGCGCTCGGCGTAGGAGTCGAGATCCCAGCCGTGCATCGTCTGCCGCGTCTGGCCGAGGCGGTTCACGTCGATGATCGCGATGAGGTTGTCGAGCTCCGCATACGCCGCGTGCTCGAACGCCTCCCAGATCGAGCCCTCGGCCATCTCGCTGTCGCCGCACAGCACCCATACCCGGTAGGGCAGCTGCTCGAGGCGCTTGCCGGCGAGCGCGACGCCGACGCCGATCGGCAGGCCCTGGCCGAGCGAGCCGGTCGCCACGTCGACCCACGGCAGCACGGGAGTGGGATGGCCCTCGAAGCGGCTCCCGAGCCGGCGGAACGTCAGCAGCTCCTCGTCGGTGATCGCGCCGGCGGCCTTGAGGATAGCTGTAGTAGAGCGGGGAGGCGTGTCCCTTGGAGAAGATCAGGTGGTCGTTGCGGGGATCGTCGGGGCGCGCGAAGTCGTAGCGCAGGTACTTGGCGAGCAACACGGCAATGAGGTCGGCGGCCGACATCGACGACGTCGGATGGCCTGAGCCGGCGGCGTCGCTCGCCCTGATCGAGTCGACGCGCAGCTGCTGTCCGAGCTCGCGCCAGAAGGCGGCGTCATTCATACGGCGATCGTACCCATGATCGCCGGCGGAGAACATGGCGCTAGCGCTTGTCGCGCTGACCGGCGGCGATGTCGGCCGCGATCCGCTCGCTCCCCATCCGCCGGCTGACAGCCGAGGCGAGCGCCGGCGCCACCGCCACCGATGCTCGCACCGAGCCGCATCGTCAGCGGGGCGACCGCGACCTCGGCCCGGTTGCGGTCGATCGCCGAGACCACCGCCCGCGCCACCTGCTCGGGCGACCGCGTGCCCACGCCCGGCGGCAACGAGGCCCCCGAGTCGGCGAACATCCCCGCCTCGCGGATGAAGCCGGGGAGGACGACGGAGACGCCGACCCCGTGGGGGCGGAGGTCCTCGCGAAGCCCGAGCGCGAACCCACGCAGCCCGAACTTCGTCGCCGAGTAGATCGACGACGCGGGCGAGGCGGCCTTGCCCGACAGCGACGAGATGAACGCGAGGTGACCATGCCGGCGCGTGACCATGCCCGGGACGAGCGCGCGGGCGAGCGCGATCGGGGCCCGGAGGTTGACCTCGAGCATGCGGTCGATCTCGGCCTGGGTCAGCTCGAGCAGCAGGCCGGAGGCCGGCAGCGCGGCGTTCGAGATCAGCACGTCGACGCGGCCCGGCCTGCTCGATCAACAGCTCGACGTCCGCCTGGCGCGCCAGGTCGCAGGCGACGACGCGAGCACCGAGGTCGTGCCGCGAGCGGCTCGAGCACCTCGGTCCGGCGCGCGGTCAGGATCAGGTCGGCGCTTCGGGGAGCGATCGCCCGCGCAATCGCGTGGCCGATCCCGCCGCTGGCACCGGTGAGGAGCACGTTGCCGCCCAGGCGGCTCATGAACCCCGCGGGAACACAGCGAGCGTGGCCGTGAAGCCATGCAGGAAGCTGCGCCCGCCGACCGGGCCGATCTCCCCGGCCGCGAAGAATCCGGCGGCCGGCGCGCCTCTGAGCTCGCGCTCGATCACCTCGGCGTCGTGGTCGGACATCCCGAACATCGCGGTGCCACGGCCGTTGCACGAGAACACGAGCGCGCCGGCGGGGCGCTCCCCGGCCAGCGCCTCGACGCGCAGCTTGAGCGCCTGGCGAAGGTCCTCGTCGGCCGAGCGCGCGTCGCGGGCGTGCAGCCGCACGACCTGCCCCGCCGTGACCTGAGTGCCGACCACGAGCGCGCCGGTTTCGCTGTCGGCTCCGAGCACCCCGCGCACCAGGAAGTCGCCCTGCTCGTACTCGGGCTTGCCGCCGTCGATCACGACGCCGATCAGCAGCCCGCCGGCGACCAGACCGCGCTCGCGGGGCGAGAGCTCGGAGATGATCTGCTCGACGGTCTGGAGCGCGGGCCGGCCGGCGAGCTCCTGGATCACGTTCCCCTCGGCCGCCGTAACCGTGACCTCGCGTCCGAGCGGAGCGGCGCCCTGCGAGACGCACGGGAGCATTTCGACTCCCTGCAGGCTGACGCCGACGGCTCCGTTCTCGACGACGCGATCTCCGAAGAACAGGGCCCCCTCGCCGGCGGGTGTGCGGCCGCTCGCGAGCCCGCCGAGCACCGGTACCGCGGGAGCATGCTCGGACAGCATCTCGAGCACGGCATCGGTGGGGAACGAGTACGGGTCCGAGAGCATCAGCATCCCGTTCGCGCCGTCGAGGTCGGGGAGCCCGACGATGCGGTGTTCGTGCTCCTCCTCCTCGACCGTGGCGTGGAACGGGGACGCCTGGCCGTCAGCCGTCGAACGCGGCGGCCCACACCACCAGCGCCGTGCCCGATTCGTGCTCGCGCCCGGAGCCGAGCACGCCGCCGGCTCCGCAGCCGACGAGCGCATCAGGGGCGAGTACGTCGTGCACGCCCTCGAGCGTGGCCTCGGGCGCGACCAGATGCGAGCCGCTCGCGAACACCACCACGAGATCGGCGGACGCGCCGCGGAGCCCCGCCGCCGCCGACTGCGCCGCGGCCGTCCCGGCCTGGAGCGGGTCGCGCTCGGTCGAGATTCCAGTACCAATCCTGATCGCTCCACGATACTCCGGCCAATGCCGCGCGCAGAGGTGATCGCCCTGTTCGGTCCGACCGGTGTCGGCAAGACCGGCGTCGCGATCGAGCTGGCTCGGCGCCTGCGCGAGCTCGGCGAGCGGCCGGTCGCGGTGTCCGCCGACGCGCTGCAGGTCTACCAGGGATTGGAGACGCTGACGGGCGCCGCCACCGCGAGCGAGCGGGCGCGAGCTCGAGCATCGGCTGATCTCGTTCCTGCCCGTCGATGCCACGTTCAGCGCCGGCCAGTACGCCGAGCTTGCGCACGCCGAGATCGACGCACTGCTCGCCGCCGGCGCGCGGCCGATCGTCGTCGGTGGGACGGGGCTGTACCTGCGCGCGGCGCTCGCCGAGCTTCGCCTGCGCCCGCCACCTCCCGAGGGGGCGCGCGAGTACTGGGTCGCCGAGCTCGCGCGGCGGGGCGCACCGGCGCTCCACGGCGTCCTGCACGACCGCGCGCCGTGGGCCGCGGCGGAGATCGATCCCGGCGACCGCCAGCGGATCGTCCGCGCGCTCGAGCTGCTCGACGCCGGCGAGCTCGATCGTCACGCCGACGACTCCGAGCTGTGGACCAGCGAGGTGCGCCACCCCACGCTGCTCGTCGGGCTGGTGCTCGAGCGACAGCGGCTGTACGAGAGGATCGACGCCCGGGTCGAGGCGATGGTCGCCGCCGGCGCGCAGGCAGAGGTTCGCCGTGCCTACGCCGCCGGCGCGTCACCCACCGCCCGCAAGGCGCTCGGCTTCGATGAGCTGCTGGCCGGCGACGTCGACTCGATGAAGCGGCGAACCCGTAACTACGCGCGCCGGCAGCTGACGTGGATGCGAAAGCTCGCCGACGTCCACACGCTCGACACGACCGGCCGCTCGGCCGCCGACACGGCCGGGGAGGTGCTCGCGATGTGGCGCGATTAGCTCGCGTCACACGGACGACGGCTCGCGCAAAGTCTGTTCTGAGATGGCAGGCGACACTGAGCGAACGGACGGCGAGCTTCTGGCGGCGGTTGTGGCCGGTGACGGGGCGGCGTTCGCGACGTTCTACAGGCGCCACCTCCCGACGGTGGTTCGCTTCCTGCTGCGCGAGACCGGCGACCGGGAGACGACCGCCGACCTGACGGCCGAGGTGTTCGCGGCGATCTTCCTGGTCGCGCGGCGCTTCCGCCCGCGCGGCGCGGGCTCGGCGCGGCCGTGGGTGCTCGGGATCGCCCGCAACAAGCTGCTCGAGAGCCGCCGGCGCGGCCGGGTCGAGGATCGCGCTCGGCGCCGCCTCGCGTTCGAGCCCGAGATGCTCGACGACGACGACCTCGCCCGCGTGGATCAGCTCGCGGCGACCCCGGAGCATGGAGTGCTCGAGCTCGTCGAGCAGCTCCCTGAGGGCCAGCGCGACGCTGTCCGCTCCCGCGTGCTCGACGACCGCGAGTACGGAGATATCGCGCGGGAGCTGCATTGCTCAGAGCTCGTGGCCCGCCAGCGCGTGAGCCGCGGCCTCTCGCGGCTGAGAGATCAGATGAAGGAGCGTGAGCAGTGAGTGACTATTTCGATCGGGTCGAGCGCCAGATCGTGCGTAACGTCGAGGCCGGCTTCCCGCGAGCAAGCCGAATGCCAGCGCGCATCGGATATCTCGCCGTGGCAGCCGCGGTGGCGGTGGCAGTCGTCGTCGCCGGCGTGCTCCTGCTGGCGCGCGGCTCGAGCCCAGCCCCCGGGCCGAGCGCAGCTCATGGGATGAGCATCACGTTCACCGCGTCGGCGGTCGATCCGCACGCACCCCTCGGCCCGGCGCTCGACCGCTCGGTCGTGATCCTCAGAGAACGCCTCGACTCGGCCGCCCCCGGCACGCGGGTGGAGCGGGCGGGGAACGAGGTCGTAGTCGACGTGCCGAACGCGGGCAGCGGCACCCGGGATCGGATCCTCGCCCTCGCCGTCCCCGGCCACCTCGCGTTCTACGACTGGGAGGCCAATGCGATCACGCCGAACGGCAAGACCGTCGCATCCCAACTCATCCCCAGGAATCCGACGGCGCTCGAGGTCAGTCAGGGATCGGGCTCAGGGGCACCCGGCGATCCCGGCGCGGGGGGGATGTCGCATCGCCAGGCGGTCGCGCTCGCCTCGAGATGCAAGCGGTGCGTCGTCGTCCAAGCCGTAACTCCGAGCGTGCTCCTCGGCGCGAGCGCGATCGGCCAGAGTGCCCGGTTCTACGTGCTCAAGGACATTCCGTTTCTGTCGGGCGCCGGCATCACCCACCCACGACAGGGCATCGACGCGAGCGGAATGCCCAACATCAAGTTCGGGTTCACTGCCGCCGCGGACTTCACCGCCGCGACCAAGCGCGTCGCCGAGCGCGGGGATCTCGTGAGCGGCGTCGGCCAGACGCTCAACCAGCACTTCGCCGTCGCGCTCGACGGCAGGCTGATCAGCGTTCCCTCCATCGACTTCAAGGCGTACCCCGACGGGATCCCGCAGCGAAACGGCGCCGACATCTCTGCTGGTTTCACGATCCAGTCCGCCAAAGACCTGGCGACGATCCTGAGCTACGGCCCGCTTCCGGTACGCCTCACGGCAACGGGGTGAACGGGTACATCACCACCACCGCGGCGAGCACGCTCACCATCCACAGGATGCACAGCGGCCGGGCCGGGCCGATCCGCCTGACCAGGTCGGCGACCGCCACGTAGACCCCGGGCATCACGATCACCATGTAGTAGAGGTAGCTCGTCCGGCTCTCGATCAAGGTGGCCAGCACGTACGGCGCGAACGTCCCCACGAACCAGGCCAGGCCGACGAGCCCGACCTCGTCCCGAGAATGCCAACGCCCCCCGCCGACGCCGAGCGCTGCGACCACCATCGCGGGAATCAGGAGCAGCAGGATCGGCGGGCTGATCATCCCGACGAAGTGGACCGCCGGCTCGATCTGGCTGAGCGCGGCGGTCGGGTGGCCCGGGTTGATCTCGAGATAGGTGATCGGCTTGAGGTCGACGAGCCAGTCCCATGGGTAGGAGGCGATTCCCCGCGGACCGTGCGGGCTCGTCTGATTCGCGGCGTAGGTCAGGATGCGCGACACCTCGCCGAACGGCAGGTCGGGAACGAGCTTGCCCGTCTGCGGGTTGAACGGATGCGCGATCTGGTCGAGCACGGCGAGAAGCCCGACGAACGTCACCGCGGAAGCCACGACGCACGACCCCAGCCGCCGCAGTGCCGCCCGCCCGCCCGCCCGCCGGCCCACCCAGCGCAGCAACTCGAGCACCGCCAGCGCGAACAGCACGTACGGCGCCACCTCCTTCGCGCACGCGCCGACGCCGACCACGACCCCGGCCAGGATCGGGCGGCCCCGCAGGTACAGCGCCGCCGCCCAGATCATCGCTGCGGTGGCGTAGATGTCGAGCGTTCCGATCCGGCCGTGGACCAGCAGCAGGTTGTCGGCCGCCATCAGCGCGGCCGCCCCGAGCGCCGTCCACCGCCCCCCGCCGGCCGCACGCACGAGCGCGAAGATCCCGAGCATCGCGACGGTGCCCAGCAGCACGCTCGGCAGCCGCCACGCGATCGGCCCGTCCCCGAACAGCTCGATCCCGCCGGCGATGATCAGCTTGGCCAGCGGCGGGTGCTCGGAGTTCGGATCGGTGCCGAGCGGCGAGGTCGGCGTACGGCGCGCCGGCCGGCGGCTTGATCCCGTCGATCACCCGCGCCGCGTTGACGTAGTAGTCCTCGTCGAAGATCAGGATGTGATCGGTCGACGCGCGGCACGGCGAGCGGCACGGCTCGGCGATCCACGCCACCCGCGCCGCGAACGACACCAGCAGCAGGGCGCCGAGCAGCCACAGCGGCAGCGACGGCCGGCGCCGGCCCCAGGCTTGCAGCCGCTTGAGCATTGCGGGCGCGACGGTACAGGTACACCTACACTGGCGCCCCGTGGACTTCGAGAAGTGGCACGCGCTCGGCAACGACTACGTGATCGTCGAAGCCGCGGACCTGCCGTTCGAGCTGACCCCGGCGCGAATCCAGGCCATCTGCGCCTCCCACACGGGGGTGTCGGCCGACGGGATTCTGCTTCTTGCTCGGACCGAGCGTTCCGGCTACGTGGCCCGCCTGCGGATCTTCAACCCGGACGGCTCGGAGGCCGAGCTGTCCGGGAACGGCGCTCGCGAGGCGGTCATGTATCTGCGCCGGCACCACTGGACCGACGCCGACTCGTTCGCGATCCAGACCGCCGCCGGCGAGATCCGGCCGCGGATCACCTCGGAGACCGAGTGCACGGTCGACATGGGCCGCGCCCGACTCAGAGCGCCGACTATCCGTCGGGCGCCGCGGACGGCCGGGGCGAGCTCGTCGCCGGCGGGCGGACGTGGCGCTTTCAGCACGTGCAGGTCGGCAACCCGCAGTGCGCGATCCGGGTCGCGGACGTGGCGGAGCTCGACTCGCTCGACCTGCAGGCGATCGGACCCGAGATCGAGCACCACGAGCTGTTCCCGAACCGGACCAACGTGTCGTGGTTCGCCGAGCTCGATTCGGACCCCGCTCACCCCGGGGTGGGCGGGGTCCGAATCCGCGCGCGGATCTTCGAGCGCGGGGTGGGGGAGACCTCGGCCAGCGGCACCGGCGCGACCGGAGCCGCGGTGGCGTACGTCCTCGACGGTGGGACGTCGCCGGTCACGGTCGTACTCGACGGCGGCGAGCTCGAGGTCGAGGTCTGCGAGGAGCTGCGAGATCAACCTGACCGGGTGGGCGGTGCCGGTGTTCCGCGGCACGCTCGCCGAAAACTTCGTGGAGGAGCTGCATGCGACCGAGTAGCCGCCTGGAGCGGATCCCGCCGTACCTGTTCGCCGAGCTCGAGCGGAAGGTCCGCGAAAAGCGCGCCGCCGGCGTCGACGTGATCAGCCTCGGGATCGGCGATCCCGACACGCCGACGTATCCGGCGATCGTGGCGGCCATGCAGCAGGCGGTGGCGGATCCGAGCACGCACCAGTATCCGAGCAATCGCGGGCGGCCGGAGTTCCGCGAGGCGGTGGCCGCGTTCTACGTGCGGCGCTTCGGAGTCGCGCTCGATCCGGAGACCGAGGTGATGCCGGCGATCGGCGCCAAGGAGTGCATCTTCAACCTGAACCTCGCGTTCCTCGACCCGGGCGACGTGGCGCTCGCCTCCGATCCGGGCTATCCCGTGTACACCGGCGGCCCGCTGCTCGCGGGCGGCGAGCCGGTGTTGATGCCGCTTGCTGGCCGAGCGCGGGTTCGCCCCCGACCTCGGCGCGATCCCCGCGGCAGTCGCGAGACCGCGCACGGCTGATGTTCCTCAACTACCCGAACAACCCGACCGGCGCGATCGTCCCCGACGGGCTGTTCGAGGAGGTCGTCGAGTTCGCCGGGCGGCACCGACATCCTGGCCGTCCACGACAACGCCTACAGCGAGACGACGTTCGACGGGTACGTCGCCCCGTCGTTCCTCCAGACCCCGGGCGCCAAGGAGGTCGGCGTCGAGGTGTTCTCGCTGTCCAAGGGCTACAACATGACCGGCTGGCGCTGCGCCGCGATCGTCGGCAACGCCGAGGCGATCGCGTCCTACTGGCGGCTGAAGTCGAACATCGACTCGGGGCTGTTCGAGGCGATCCAGCTCGCGGGCGCGGCCGCGCTCGCACCCGAGCTCGACGCCGAGGTCAAGGCGATGAACGTGCTCTACCAGCGCCGGCGCGATCTGGTCTGCGACGCGCTCGCCCAGGCCGGTGTCGAGGTCACGCCGCCGAAGGGGACGATCTACATCTGGGCGCCGATCCCGGCTGGGTTTGAGTCCTCCGCTGCCTACTGCGAGCACGTGCTCGAGCAGGCGGCGGTCGTGATCTCGCCCGGGGGCGCCTACGGCGCGAGCGGCGAGGGCTTCTTCCGGATCTCGCTGACGACGCCCGACGAGCGGCTGCTCGAGGCGGTCGAGCGGATCCGCCGGCTATAGGGCGTGGCGCGCGGCCTTAACACTGCCGCTACCGACATCGAGGTCGCCGCCGGGTAAAAGGTTAAGGTGGACGGGCCGGAGCTACCATCAAATCTTGTGCAAAACCGCCAAGCCCACAGTCACGGACCGGGCGCAGCGCTGAACGGCCAGCGGCCGAAGGGCCGCGCCCGCCAGCGCGCCTACCTGGTCGCGGCGCTGCCGGAAGGCGGCGAGGAGCAGCTCGCCGAGCTTCGGGAGCTGCTCAAGACCGCCGGCGTCGCCGACGTCGGGGAGGTCGTGCAGCGGCGCGATCATCCCGCATCCCAACACGTACCTCGGGCCCGGCAAGCTCGATGAGCTGAAGGCCGCGCTCGCCGGCTCTGACGCGAACCTCGTCGCGTGCGACGACGAGCTCTCGCCGCGCCAGGAGCGCAACCTCGAGGCGGCGCTCGGAATTCCGGTGATCGACCGCACCGCGATCATCCTCGACATCTTCGCCTCGCACGCGCACACGGCGGAGGGCAAGCTCCAGGTCGAGCTCGCGCAGCTCGAGTACAACCTCGCCCGGATGCGCGGGCTGTGGTCGCACCTCGAGCGGCTCGGCGCCGGACGCATCGACGGCGGCATCGGCACCCGCGGACCGGGCGAGACGCAGATCGAGACCGACCGCCGGCTCGCGCGCGACCGGATCTCGGCGCTCAAGCGAAAGCTCGGCAACGTCCGCTCGAGCCGCTCGGTGATGCGCGCCGAGCGCGAGCGCACGCAACTTCCGTCGGTCGCGCTCGCCGGCTACACCAACGCGGGCAAGTCGACGCTGCTGAATGCGCTCACCGGCTCGACCGTCGGCGTCCGCGACAGCCTGTTCCACACGCTCGACCCGACAACGCGGGTGCTGCGCACGGGCGGTCGCGACTACCTGGTGACCGACACCGTCGGCTTCATCCGCAAGCTTCCCCACCAGCTCGTCGAGGCGTTCGGGGCGACGCTCGAGGAGACGCGACTGGCAGACCTGATCCTGCACGTGGTCGACGCGTCGGTGCCCGAGGAGGAACTGGTGGCGATGACGCGCGCGGTCGAGGATGTACTGCTCGAGATCGGCGCCGACGCGATCGCGCAGATCCTCGTGCTCGCGAAGGCCGACCGGATCGACGACGAGCGCCGCGCGGAGCTCGAGCGCCGGCATCCCGACGCGGTGCTGATCTCGGCGGTCACCGGCGAGGGCCTCGACGCGCTCGAGCAGCGAATCGAGGAGGAGTTCGCGCGGTCGCTGCAGGACGTCGAGCTGCTGTTCCCATACGACGCCGGCGCGCGACTCGCCGAGCTGCACGCGATCGCCGGCGACCTCGAGCGCGAGGACACCCCGGACGGCGTGCGCGTCGCGGCGCGACTGCCCGCGTCCGTCGCGGCGCGTTACCAGGAGTTCGCGCTCAGCCGACCGTTCGCGTGAGCGCCCCGGCGGAGGGCGGTCGAGAGCGCCTGCACGTCCGGCGGCTCGACGATCAGGCGCTACTGCCGACGCGCGCGTACCCGGGCGACGCCGGCCTCGACCTGTACGCGCTCGAGGAGGCAGTGCTCGGGCCGGGGGAGCGCGCATCGGTCGGCACCGGGATCGCGGTCGAGATCCCCGACGGCCAGGCGGGCCTCGTGCTGCCGCGCTCGGGGCTCGCGGCCCGGCATGGGATCGCGCTCGTGAACGCGCCCGGGCTGATCGACTCCGGGTACCGCGGCGAGATTCGCGTGCTGCTGCTCAACACCGATCGCGAGGAGGCGTTCACGGTCGCGCGCGGCGAGCGGATCGCGCAGCTCGTGCTGGTTAGCGTGCAGACGCCGGAGGTGGTCGAGGTCGACGAGCTCGCGCTGTCCGAGCGCGGCGCCGGCGGGTTCGGCTCGAGCGGCTAGCCTCCGGTCGACGGCTGGCGGGAGGACGTCCTGGGCCTGCAGGAACTCGGTCGCGACCGTCGCCGGATTCTCCCCGTCGAGCTCGACGGCCGCGTTCAGCTCGCGCATCGCCGGCAGCGTGAGCAGCGCGCTGACCCGGTTGATCGTGGCCTCGAACACCGGGCCTTCGGCGTCGAGCGCCCGGACGGACGCCACCGGCACGACATTGCCCCAGCCGAACATGTCCTCGGGGTCGCGCAGCAACGGGTAGCTCCCGCTGAGTAACTGCGGATCGGTCGTCTGGACGACCGCCGCCTGGACGGTCCCCTGGTCGAGCGCCTGGTATTGAGAGCCGAGTTCGAGCGGTTTGAACGCCGATGGGACCACGCCGTAGGTCGTCTCGAGCGCGGCAGCCCGTCTGGGCTCTGCTGAAACTGGGGAGGGCCGCCGAGCGTGAGTTGGGGCGCGACCTTGAGCAGGTCCGGGATCGACTGCACCGCGTTCTCGACGGCGTAGTCGAACGCGACCGCGATCGCGTTCGTGTTGCTGAACGGCGTCATGTTGAGCAACGCGAGGCCGTGCTTGAGCGCGTAGTGCTGCCCGGCCAGATACGCGTCCCGGCGCGAGCGGTAGGTGTGCTGGATGCCGGCGACCGTCGTGTCCCACGCGTCCAGATACTCCGGATACATCGCGAGCTGGCCGTTGGCAAGGGCCTGCATGATGACCTCGGTCGGACCGATGCTCTGATTGAGGGTGACCGAGAAGCCGGCGGCCTTGAGCGCCTGGTAGTAGAGCTGTCCGAGCAGGAACTGCTCGGGGGTGTTCTCGTCTCCGATCGTCACCGGCGGCCTGCCCGCGCCGGGAAGCGACACGGTCGTGGTGGCGGTCGTCGTGGTGGTCATCGTCGCGGTCGTCGTGACCGTGGTCGTGGTCCCGCTGCTCGCTCGGCTCCGCGGCGGTCGCCGCGTGCGAGCCCGTGCCGCACGCCGCGAGCCCGAGTATGGCGATGCCGCACGCCAGCGCCGATCCGATCGAGTCCTTGAAGCTTGACCCGGGCGACATCACCTCAGCCTCTCACACTCCGGCCGCGCGGCGCGCGTCGGCGTGGGCGTCCGCCTCGAGCCGGTCGTCGAGTGGTTCGAGCGGCTCGTCGAAGCCGAGCGCGGTCTCGATCAGCCAATCGGCGAACCAGGCGTTCTTCGGGAGCAGCGGCCCGTGCAGATAGGTGCCGATCACGTTCTCGCGCGCGGACGCCCTCGTAGCCGTCGACCCCGTTGTTGCCATGTCCTTTGAGGACGCGCCCGAGCGGCGTCGCGCGCGGGACCGAGCTGCGTCCGCCCCCCGTGATTCTCGAATCCGGCCAGCACGCGCCGGACCCCCGGGTCGAGCTCGACCTCGATCGCGACGTTGCCGATCAGCCGCGGATCGTCCGAGCGGACCGTCACGCAGATCGACCAATCCGATTCCCGGGAGCGTCCTGTCGCCGAGCTGGTAGGAGTGCCCGAGCAGCTGGTAGCCGCCGCAGACCGCGAGGATCACCGCTCCCCGGGCGGCGGCTGCGTGCAGCGCGTCGCGCTTGACCTCGGCCAGGTCGAGCGCGCACAGTTCCTGATCGCGGTCCTGGCCGCCGCCGATGTAGTAGAGGTCGGCGCCGTCGGGGTCGAGGCGCTCGCCGAGCCCGCTCGCCGATAGCTCGAACGAGATCCCCCGCCACTCGACAGCGCCGCTCGAGCAGGAGCAGGTTGCCGCGGTCGGCGTAGATGTTCATCAGGTCCGGATACAGCGCGCAGACCCGCAGCTCAGCCACCGAGCATCACCACCTCGCTGCCCGAGTAATCGTTCGTCTCGGGCACGCGGTCACGCCCGGAAGGCGTGAGCCCGGCGGCAGAGCCCTCGCACTCGAGATCCTCGACCGTGACCAGGTCCAGGCGGATCAGGTCCTGCGCGACCGTTCGCACCGCCCGCCGGCGACACCGTCTCGCGCCGGCGCTCGAGCACGAACCCGCCGTGATCGGCGCGCACCGCGATCGGCTGGCTCGAGTACACCACCCCGTCGTGCTCGCGCACGTCCGGCAGCGGCGCGGGCAGCCCGTCCGTCACCTCGTACGGCTCGAGCACCTCGGCGATCGCGATTGCCACCGCGCCGCCCGGAAGCAGATGCCGGCGCGCGCAGGCCAGGAAGCGGGCGCGGCCATCGGGGCCGCCCAGCAGCTGGATCGTCTGCATCGGGACGATGATCAGCGGGAAGCGCTCGGGCAGCTCGAAGTCGCGAGCATCCGCCGCAACCGTGGTGACATCGACGCCGCTGGCCCGCCGCGCCAGCGCCTCGAGCAGCTCGGGATCGCGGTCGAGCGCGATGACGCGGTGGCCGGCGCGGGCGAGGTCCAGCGCGACGCGGCCGGTGCCCGCGCCGACGTCGAGCACCGGATCGCCGTGCTCGGCCGCCAGCGCGCGCCACAGCGGCAGGTCCTCGCCGTAGGCGCCGCACTCGAGGTCGTGCCAGATGACGCTCACCGCCGAACCACCGCCTCGGGCTCCCAGAACCTGACCGCGTGGCCCCGCGCCGCCAGCTCCTCGCGCAGCTCGAGCAGCGCGGTGTACGTCGGCAGCGCGAACAGGTGACCGGCCTGCGCCGCCGCGAGCGCCGCGTCGAGGGCGGGGGCGAGGGCCGGGATCACGTGCAGGCGCTCGGTGGGCACGCCCGCGTACTTGAGGCGCACCGCGAGCTCGGCGGCGCGCGTGCCGGCGCAGGTGACCCGGCGCACCCGCGCTGGCGAGCATCTCGAAGTCCGCGTCCCACACCCACGAGACGTCGCGGCCGTCGGCGGTGCGGTCGTTGAGGATCGCGAGCAGGTCGAGCTCCTCGTGCTCGAGCACCAGCGTGCGCAGGATCTCGTTCGCGCCGGCCGGGTTCTTGATCAGCAGGACCTGGAGCTCGACGTCGCCGATCGAGATCCGCTCGGCGCGGCCGAACGCGGCCCTGACCTCGCGGAGCCCGGCGACGATCGCGTCGAGCGGGACGTCGAGGCCGAGGCACAGGGCGGCGGCGCCGAGCGCGTTGTAGACGTTGTACAGCCCGGGGAGCGGGAGCTCGACGCCGGCGCTCCCGGCCGGCGTGGTCAGCTCGAATCTCGACCCTCGCGTGCCGTCGAGCTCGATCCGCTCGGCCGCGACCGTCGGCGTGGGCCGCTGCTGCCCGCACGACGGGGCAGCGGTAGCGACCGAGGTGGCCGAGGTAGATCGCGTCGTACACGTACGCGGCGCCGCAGCGCCGGCAGTGCTTGGAGTCAGAGGCGTGCTGCATCTCCGAGGTCGCCACCGACGGGTCCTCGACGCCGAAGTAGGTCACGTCGGGCGCGTCGCGGCCCGAGGTCGGCGATCAGCGGGTCGTCGGCGTTGAGGACGAGCCGCGTCGCGCCGCCGGCCGTCGAGGCCACTGCGGCCCAGCGGTCGGCGATCGTCTCGAGCTCGCCGAAGCGGTCGAGCTGGTCGCGGAACAGGTTGCCGAGCAGGATCGCCGCGCGGCTTGAGCTCGGGGGTGATCCGGTCGAGCCAGAACTCGTCGACCTCGAACAGTCCGAGCTCGCCGTCGATCCGCCCGCCGGCGCGGGCGGCTGCGAGCAGCGTCGAGGCGACGCCGCCGGCCATGTTCGCGCCCGGCCCGGTTGTGGACGACCGTGACGCCGGCGCGCCCGAGCACGGACGCGACCATCGCGGCCGTCGTCGTCTTGCCGTTGGTCGCCGAGATCACGACCGATCCGCGCGGAAGTCGCGCGGACAGCTCGCCGATCGCGCCCGGCTCGAGCGCGATCAGCACCTTGCCGGGCAGGCTGGTGCCGCCGCCGCGCCCGGCGCGGCGGGCGAGCTCGCCGACCGCGCGCGCCGCGGCGATCTTGGCGCCGAGCAGCGTCATCGCGGCACGATCATCCGGACGGCGCGTGGGAGCACGCGGATCGTCGACCGGCAGCTCGGCGATCGCCTCTCCGTCGGCGTACACGGTGAACGGACGCGTCGCGCTCGATGCGCGACCTCGGCGCGCGCGGAGCACGCGGACGACGGGCTGGCGGACGTGCCGGCCGCTGAACACCGTCGGGAGCGAGCCGCAGGAAGCGAAGCTCGTGGCATGTCCTCGATCATGACCACGTCGAGCAGACCGTCGCTCGAGCGACGCGTCGGGCGCGAGCAGCATGCCGCCGCCGAACATCTTCGAGTTCGCGGCGGCGACCGAGTAGCCGGCGAAGTGCAAGCGGTTCGTGCCCGTCGAGCTGCACCTCGAACCCGGCCGGCTTCCAGCTCGGCAGCGCTCGCAATAGTCCCGTAGGCGTACACGAGGCCGCCGCGTACGAGTGTGGTCTGGTTCGCGATCTGGTTGACGACCGAATCGAAGCCGCAGCTCGCGATGCCGGCGAATGTGTGGCCGCCCGTCTCGCCGAGGTCGAGCCCGCGCACCACGCCGGAGGACAGGACCGCGCAGGCGTCAACCGGCTTGCGCGGAATACCGAGCACCCGGCACAGGTCGTTGCCGCGCCCGCCGGGCAGCATCCCGACCACGCCGTCTGAGTGCTTGAGCGCGCCGGCGACCGCGCCGATCAACCCGTCGCCGCCGAAGGCCACCGCGACCTCGCCCTCGGCAGCCGCCGCCAAGGCCAGCTCGCGGGCGTGCTCGAGACTCTCGGTGAACTTCACGTGGTGCTCGAGCCCGTGCGCACGCAGGGCCGCCTGCACGCCGGGCAGCGCACGCGCGGGACGGCCTCCGCCGGCCGCGGGATTGACGATCAGCGACAGCCTCTGCATCACGCAGATCATGCCGAAGAGCGCCCCGCATCCCCGGTCGCGCCGGCCACGGGTGACTTGGTACGCTTCGCCGGCATGGCACTCCGCCTCGATCTCCGACTTCTTCTCCTCCCCCCTCGGGGGGAATAGCGCGCCGGCGGCCGCACGTAGCCGCGAAACCAGCACCGAGAAGACATCGAGACCGAGACACTTAGGAGTGACATGAGCACAGCCTGAGGACCCAAACCGAGTACTGATCTTCGACACGACGCTGCGCGACGGCGAGCAGTCGCCGGGCATCTCGCTGAACACGCAGGAGAAGCTCGAGATCGCGCAGCAGCTCGCGCGGCTCGGCGTCGACGTGATCGAGGCCGGGCTTCCCGATCACCTCGCCGGGCGACTTCGAGGCGGTGCAGGCGATCTCGCGGACGGTCGAAGGACCGGTCATCGCGGGCTGGCGCGCACGCACGTGGGCGGACATCGACGCCGCCTGGAACGCGGTCAAGGATGCCGCGAGGCGGGCGGCCCGGATCCACACGTTCATCTCGACCTCCGACATCCACATCGAGCACCAGCTCCAGACCACGCGCGAGGACGTCAAGGGCCAGGCCCGCGCCGCGGTCGCGCACGCCAAGCAGTACGTCGACGACGTCGAGTTCTCGCCGATGGACGCGACCCGCGCCGAGCTCGAGTTCACCGCCGAGGTGTGCCAGATCGCGATCGACGAGGGCGCGACCACGATCAACATCCCCGACACGGTCGGCTACACGATGCCGCACGAGTACACGGCGTATCTCGCGCGGCTGTACGAGCTCGTCCCGGACCTGCGCGACATCGTGCTGTCGGTGCACTGCCACGACGACCTGGGCCTGGCGGTCGCGAACTCGTTCGCCGGCCTGCTCGCCGGCGCGCGCCAGGTCGAGTGCGCGATCAACGGGATCGGCGAGCGCGCCGGCAACGCCTCGCTCGAGGAGATCGTGATGCTGCTCCACACCCGCGAGCCCGACGTCGGGCTGCACACGGGCGTGGCGACGCGCGAGATCGCGCGCACCTCGCGCCTGGTCTCCCGGCTGACCGGCTACCCGGTCCAGCCGAACAAGGCGGTCGTCGGCCGCAACGCGTTCGCGCACGAGTCGGGCATCCACCAGGACGGCGTGCTCAAGGAGCGGACGACCTACGAGATCATGGACGCGACCACGGTCGGGCTCGAGGCCAACTCGATCGTGCTCGGCAAGCACTCCGGCCGCCACGCGCTGCAGCAGGCGCTCGCCGAGCTGGGGTTCGAGCTCTCGGGCCAGGGTCTGAACACCGCGTTCAGGCGCTTCAAGGAGATCGCGGACAAGAAGAAGCAGGTGACGGCGATGGATCTCGAGGCGCTCGTCACCGACGAGCTGCGCGAGGAGATCGCCGGCTACCAACTCGAGTGGTTCGACGTCGAGGCGTCGACGCGTCGGCCGCCGCACGCGACGGTCGGCATCCGGACGCCTGACGGCGAGGAGGTCACCGGCTCGTTCACCGGCGACGGCCCGGTCGACGCGATCTTCCGCGCGATCAACGCCGCCACCGACAGCGACGCCCGGCTTCGTGAGTTCCGGGTCGACGCGGTGACCGGCGGCCAGGACGCGCTCGGCGAGACCTCCGTGGTGCTCGAGGTGGGCGGCGTCACCGGGTCGGGTCAGGGCGTCTCGACCGACATCCTCGAGGCGGCCGCCCGCGCCTACGTGCGCGCGCTGTCGAATGCGATCCGCCGGCAGGGCGTCATGGCCGAGGCAGAGGAAGCGACGGCCGTAGCGGCGTCGGGGCCACCGGTGCGAACGCCGTGACGAACTCGAGCCCCTGGCGGTAGCCGGCCGCGAGCACCCTGCCGCTCCGCTCGCGGTCCATGAAATTGGTCCCCATCGTCTCCGCGCACTCGGCGTCGGGTGCCAGCGTCTGCACGGCCGCCCCGCGGCGCCGCAGTACGAGCGACTCGAGCGCGACCGCGGTGCGCGAGACGCTGCGGATCACCGTAAGCACGCCGGACGAGGCCTGGATGCTCGCGGTCGGGTTCAGGCACAGGACGTGCGTGTCGCGGCCGGCGGGCGCGACGTCGAGGTTGGTGGGGCTCCACACGCCACCGTCGACGTACTCGCGGCCGTCGATCGTGACCGGCGCGAACAGCCACGGCACCGTGCAGGACGCGGCGACGGCCTCGGCGACGCTTGCGGTCGGCGCGCCGGGACTGCCGAACACGACCCGGCGACCGTTGCGGCGGTCGACGGCCGCGATCCGCAGGCGGCCGTCGAACCGCGGCTCGAGGCGCTCGACCGTCCGGCGCAGCCCGGCGAGCGTGTCGGTCGGCCGTGGGAGCCGGCGGAGCATCGCTGCTCGCACGATCGCACCCCCCGGCGCGGCCAGCCCGAGCGCCATCGGCGCGAATGTGGCGCCGACGGCGAGCGCCCACTCGCCGGCGCGGCGGGCGGCGGCGAGCCCAGCGGCGGCCAGGCCGTCGGCGGGCCGCGGCGCGGTCGTCAGCTCGAGGTCGCTGCCAATCGAGGACGGGCGGCGAGGCGGCTGGCCGGCGATCAGGTGCGCGGCGACGATCGATCCGGCCGAGGTCCCCACGAAGTACTCGCAGTCGCGCAGGTCGAAGCCGGTGCCGTCCTCGATCCCGGCCAGGACGCCCATCATCCAGGCCTCGCCGAGGACCCCACCGCCGCCGAGGACGAGCACGTCGGGTCGCGAGCGCATGCAGCATCAGGCTAGCGGCGGCGTCCGTATGCGATAACGTACATCCGTATGACGCCAACGGAGACAGCGCAGAACGGCGTGGGGTCGAGGGTCCGGGCGCTTCGTGAAGCGATGGACCTGTCGCTGCGCGACCTCGCCGAGCGCTCCGGGGTGAGCGCGCCGATGCTCTCGCAGGTCGAGCGCGGCGAGACCAGCCCGACGCTCCAGATCGCCAAGCGGATCGCCACCGGGCTCGAGTTGCGGCTGTCGCAGCTGCTCGGCTGGACGAGGACGGCGCGGTCAGCGTCGTCCGGGCCCGTGAGCGACGCCAGGGCCCGGGCCCAGTTGACGGCCACAGCTACGAGATCCTCACGCCGCCGCTCCCCGGCCAGCGTGCCGAGCTGTCGCGCCACACGCTCGCCGCGGGGGCCGTCACCGGCGGACCGGGCGATCCGCCGATGCATGAGCCCGGCAGTCGCGAGACGGCGCTGATCGAGTCCGGCACCGCCGTGCTGCTGATCGACGGGGCGCGGCACGAGCTTCATCAGGGCGACTGCGTGACGTTCGACGCGGACTTGCCCCACCATTTCGAGAACCCAGGACAAGCGCAGGCCGTCGTGCTCGCGGTGGTGAGCGCCGGCCTGCGACGGAGCTGACGAGCGAGGAGCGAGAAACCGATGCCACAGACGCTGTTCGACAAGATCTGGGATGCGCACGAGGTTGGGGGAGCGGGGCCCAATCTCATCTACATCGACCTGCACCTCGTCCACGAGGTCACGAGTCCCCAGGCCTTCGACGGGCTCCGGCTCGCGGGGCGCAAGGTGCGCCGCCCCGACCGGACGTTGGCCACGGCCGACCACAACGTGCCCACCGACGGGACTCCGGTCGCGGCGCGGATCCGTGACGAGCTCTCGCGGGTGCAGGTCGAGACGCTCGAGCGCAACTGCGAGGAGTTCGGCATCCCGCTGTTCTCGCTGGGCTCCGAGCACCAGGGGATCGTCCACGTGATCGGCCCCGAGCTCGGCGTGACGCAGCCGGGGATGACGATCGTGTGCGGCGATTCGCACACCGCCACGCACGGGGCGTTCGGCGCGCTCGCGTTCGGGATCGGGACCAGCGAGGTCGAGCACGTGCTCGCCACGCAATGCCTTGTTCAGTCAAAGCCGCGGTCGATGCGGATCCTCTACAGCGGGTCGCTCGGCTTCGGGGTCACCGCCAAGGACCTGATCCTGGCCACGATCGGCCAGATCGGCGTCGCCGGAGCGGTCGGGCACGTCGTCGAGTACGCCGGGCCGGCGATCGAGACGCTGTCGATGGAGGGCCGCATGACGGTCTGCAACATGACGATCGAGGGCGGCGGGCGCGCGGGGATGATCGCCCCCGACGAGACGACCTACGAATTTGTGATCGGTCGTCGGCGCGGCGCCGGATTCGGTTCCGGAAGCCTGGCGGGATCTTCGTACCGACGACGGAGCGGAGTTCGACGAGCAGGTCGATGTCGACGCGTCCGCGATCAGCCCGATGGTCACGTGGGGGACGACGCCCGGGATGGTCGTGCCGGTTACGGGTGCGGTGCCCGAGCCGCACTCCGATCAGGATGAGCGTGCGCTCGAGTACATGGCGCTCGAGCCCGGAACGCCGATCGGCGAGATCAAGCTCGACCGCGTGTTCATCGGCTCGTGCACGAACTCACGGATCGGGGATCTGCGCGCGGCCGCCGACGTGGTCAAGGGCCACAAGGTCGCCGACAGCGTCTACGCGATGGTCGTCCCCGGCTCCCAGCAGGTCAAGGTCCAGGCCGAGCAGGAGGGCCTCGACGAGGTGTTCCGGCGCGCCGGGTTCGACTGGCGTGGGGCGGGGTGCTCGATGTGCCTCGGCATGAATCCCGACATCGCCGAGCCGGGCGAGCGCGTGGCGTCGACGTCGAACCGCAACTTCGAGGGACGCCAGGGGCGCGGCGCCAGATCGCATCTGGTCTCCCCGCAGATGGCGGCGGCCGCCGCGATCGAAGGCCGATTCATCGACATCCGCGAGTGGGGAGACGGGCAATGAGAGCGATCGAGACGATCACCGGCCGCGTGTCGGTGCTGAACCGCGACGACGTCGACACCGACCAGATCATCCCCAAGCAGTTCCTCAAGCGCGTCGAGCGCACCGGCTTCGGCGAGTTCCTGTTCTTCGACTGGGCCAAGCAGCCGGGGTGGGAGCTGCCGAGTAATCCGATCCTGGTCGCGGGGCGGAACTTCGGTTGCGGGTCGAGCCGCGAGCACGCCCCGTGGGCGCTCGAGGACTACGGCTTTCAGGCGATCATCGCGCCGAGCTTCGCCGACATCTTCCGGTCGAACTGCACGAAGATCGGATTGCTGCCGGTCGTGTTGAGTGCCGATGAGTGCGCCTCGGTCGCGGACGCCGGGGAGGCGCAGGTGGATCTCGCGGCTCAGGAGGTGCGCTGGCCGGGCGGGACGGCGAGCTTTGAGATCGATCCCGACATCAAGTACCGGCTGCTGGGCGGGCTCGACGACATCGCGCTGACCCTCGAGCAGGACGAGGCGATCACGGCCTACGAACACCACCGCGAGCGCGCCGGCGGGTGGTCGGGCCCGAATACGAGGTCGCTCTGATGGCCGCTGAAGCGCAGCGCGACTGGGACGCGGCCACTTACGATCGCGTCTCCGATCCGCAGCTGGCCTGGGCGCGCGAGCAGCTCGAGCGGCTTTCGCTGACCGGCGACGAGGTAGTACTGGACGCCGGCTGCGGCTCGGGCCGGGTCACGGCGCTGTTGACGGAGCTGGTTCCGCGAGGCCGCGTCTACGCCGTCGATGTCGCCCCGTCGATGGTGGCTCACGCCCGCGAGGCGCTCGGCGACCGCGCCACGGTCCTGTGCCAGGACCTGGTCGAGCTCGATCTGCCCGAGCAGGTCGACGCGATCTTCTCGAACGCGACCTTTCACTGGATCCACGACCACGACGCGCTGTTCGCGGCGCTGCACCGGACGCTTCGGCCCGGTGGCCAGCTTGTCGCCCAGTGCGGCGGGCGGGGCAACATCGACGCGTTCCGCACGCTCGCCGACGAAGTCGCGGGGGAGGAGCCGTTCGCGCCGTACTTCGCCGACTGGCGGCGGCCGTGGAACTACGCAACCGACACCGACACGGCGGCACGGCTCAACAGCGCCGGCTTCACCGATGTCAGATGCTGGCTCGAGCCCAAGTCGGTGACGCCCGATGATCCCCGCTCGTTCATCCAGACCGTGTGCCTGGTCCGGCACCTGGACCCGCTACCCGGCGAGCTCCGGGGCCGGTTCGTCGATCGCGTGCTCGACCGCGCCGGCGAACCATTCGTGCTCGAGTACGTGCGGCTGAACATGACCGCGCGCAGGCCACGGCGCGCAGGCTGACAGAAGCAGGCCCGCAGAGGCGGGCCTCCCTCGTCTGCAGGCCGTCAGCGGTCATGCGGGACACCGCACTTCCGGTGGGCGCACGATTGTGCACCCCAGAACTACTTTCTTCATTCGACCTCCATCGATGAGAAGACAAACAACTCGCGACCTTCACCGATCGACCTGATCTACCACGTCACGATGTTGCCGGTGCTCGTCTTTACGGCGTTGATGCTGGCGCGCGGAGCCGGGGCGGCGGCGCTGAGTCGTCGCCGGTGCGACTGAGCCGGCGCCGGCATGCCCGCGCCGCTGGCGGCCACGCTATCCGCGTCGGCAACCACGGCACCATCGCCGGGTCAAGCACGTCACGGGCGCCGGAAACCCTCGGCGGTCCCTATGTACAAAGCCCGAAACCGCGCACCGTCCAGCGAGCTCCGGGACATAAGCGGATATGCCCACGGTCAAACCTCGCCGGCAGCTTTGGCGAGTGATGCGCCGCCCGGGGTGACCTTCCGACGCTGACTGGTAGCGTCCCGCGCCACAATGGCCCCGCGCATCGTCCTCCTCCCCGGTGACGGGATCGGTCCCGAGATCATCGCCCCGACACTCGACGTGCTGAAGGCGGCCGGCGCCAACCTCGAGTACGAGGAGCACGTGTTCGGCGGCGCCTCGATCGACGCCCACGGCACCGCCCTCACGGACGACACGCTCGACGCGTGCAAGCGCGCCGACGCGGTCCTGCTCGCGGCCGTGGGTGGCCCGAAATGGGACACGACCGACCCGGACAAGCCCCGCCCGGAGCAGGGCCTGCTCGGCCTTCGAAAGGGCCTCGGCCTGTTCGCGAACCTCCGGCCCGTCAAGCCGCTACCCGCGCTGTACGACGCGAGCCCGCTCAAGCGCGAGCTGATCGAACGCACCGACCTGATGGTCGTCCGCGAGCTCACCGGCGGCATCTATTTCGGCGAGAAGACCCGCACGGCCGACCGCGCCTCGGACGACTGCGTCTACACGCGCGCGGAGATCGAGCGGATCGCGCGGGTCGCGTTCAACACCGCGAGATCCCGTGTCACGAGCGTCGACAAGGCCAACGTGCTCGAGACCAGCCGGCTCTGGCGCGAGGTCGTGCGCGAGGTCCACTCGGGCGAGTTCCCGCACATCGAGCTCGAGCACCTGCTCGTCGACAACGCCGCGATGAAGCTGATCGCGGCGCCCCGGCACTTCGAGGTGATCCTGACCGAGAACATGTTCGGCGACATCCTCAGCGACGAGGCGGCGATGCTCACCGGGTCGATCGGCATGCTTCCGAGCGCCTCGCTCGGCGAGCAGAAGCCAGGGGTGTTCGAGCCCGTCCACGGCTCCGCGCCCGACATCGCCGGCACCGGAGCCGCCAACCCGCTCGCGATGTTCCTATCGGCGGCCATGATGCTCCGCCACGGACTCGACATGGAGCCCCAGGCGGCGGCGGTAGAATCGGCCGTCGAGCGAGCGCTGGCCGAGGGGCTGCGCACGCCCGACCTGGGGGGTACGGCGACTACATCGGAGGCCACCCAGGCAGTCCTCAAACATCTCTAAGGAGTCAGTCGTGCAAACAGTCGACCTCATCTGGCACAACGGCGAAATGGTTGCCTGGGAGGACGCGAAGGTTCACGTACTGACACACGGCCTGCACTACGGGACAGGTGTATTCGAGGGGATCCGCGCGTACGAGACCGCCAAGGGAACGGCGATCTTCCGCCACCTCGACCACCTCGATCGCCTGTTCAAGTCGGCCGAGCTGTACTACATGCCGATCCCGTACACGCTGGCGGAGCTGCGCTCGGCGACCCACGAGCTGATCGCTGCCAACGACCTGCGCGAGTGCTACATCCGCCCGATCGTGTTCCGCGGCTACGGTCAGATGGGCCTGTACCCGCTCGATGCGCCGGTGGAGGTCTCGATCGCCGTGTGGCCGTGGGGCGCGTACCTCGGCGAGGAGGGCAAGACCCACGGGATCCGCGCCAAGGTCTCGAGTTGGCGGCGGATCTCGCACGACTCGCTGATCCCCCATGCCAAGGCCTCCGGCCAGTACCTCAACAGCGTGCTCGCGAAGATCGAGTCCTCGAAGGCGGGCTACCAGGAGGCGATCCTGCTCGACTCGCGGGGGTTCGTGTCCGAGGGATCCGGCGAGAACATCTACATCGTCCGCGACGGCGTGGTCTACACCCCGCCGCAGACCGCCGGGATCCTCGACGGCATCAACCGCAAGTCGGTCATCCAGATCGCCCGCGATCTCGGGCTCGAGGTGGTCGAGCGCGACCTGGCCCGTGCCGAGCTGTATCTCGCCGACGAGGTGTTCATGACCGGCACGGCGGCCGAGCTCGTTCCGGTCCGCGAGATCGACGATCATGCGGTCGGCGCCGGCGAGCCCGGTGGGGGGATCGGGCAAGGCGGCGGGGGTGGCCGGGTGGGTCCAATTACCACCGAGCTCCAGCGCGTGTTCGACGACGCGCTCCACGGCCGCGACGCGCGGTACGCCGAGTGGCTTGACGTCGTCGAGGTGCCCAGCCGAACGGCAGCCGGCTGAGGCGCCGCCCAAGGCGCCGCCGCCTAGATGAATCGGATCGCCGCCGACTAGATCAATCAGATCGCCGCCGTACAAACTCATATGACTCACATCGAGCTCTACGACACCACTCTCCGCGACGGGATGCAGGGGGAGGGCATGTCGCTGTCCGCGCAGGAGAAGCTGCGGGTGGCCCACCGTCTGGACGAGCTCGGAATCGACGTGATCGAGGCGGGCTTCCCGAGCTCGAACCCAAAGGAGCTCGAGCTGTTCGGCCTGCTCGCGGGCGAGTCGTTCCGCCATGCGCTCCTCGCCGCATTCGGGATGACTCGCCGGCGCGACAGCCGCGCGGACGCCGATCCGGGGCTGCGCGTGCTCGCCGACTCGGGCGCGCCCGTGTGCACGATCGTCGGCAAGACCTGGGGCCTGCACCTCGAGAAGGTCGTAAAGGTCGACCGCGAGGAGAACCTGCGGATGATCGCGGAGTCGGTCGCGTTCCTCGTCGGCGAGGGCAAGCGCGTGATCTACGACGCCGAGCACTTCTTCGATGGGTTCGCGGACGACCCCGCGTACGCGCTCCGCTGCGTGCGCGCCGCGGCCGAGGCCGGTGCCGACACCGTCACCTGCTGCGACACGAATGGCGGCACGCTCCCGGACCAGATCGCCGCGGCAATCTCGGAGGTCGTCGCGACCCTCGGATCCACGGGCGCAAAGGTCGGGATCCACTGTCACGACGACGCCGGCTGTGGCGTGGCGTGCACGCTCGCCGGCGTCGACAGGGGAGCGGTTCAAGTGCAGGGAACGATGAACGGCTACGGCGAGCGCTGCGGGAACGCGAACCTGGTCACGATCATCCCCAACCTCCAGTTGAAGCTCGGCTACGAGTGCGTGACCGAGGAGCAGCTCGCCTCGCTCGCCCAGGCCGCGCACTTCCTCGACGAGATCCTCAACTTCACCCCGGATCCCGACCAACCGTACGTCGGGCGCAACGCGTTCGCCCACAAGGGCGGCATGCACGTGGCGGGTGTCAACATCGACCCGGCGACGTTCGAGCACATCGACCCGGACGTGGTCGGCAACCGGCGTGAGCTGCTGATCTCCGAGCTGTCGGGGAAGGGCACGGTGCACGCGCGCGCCCGCGACGCCGGGATCCTGCTCGGCGACGGCGAGGCCGGCCGGCTGGTCGAGCGCGTCAAGGAGCTCGAGCACCGCGGTTATCACTTCGAAGCCGCCGACGGGTCGTTCGAGTTGCTCCTCCGCAAGGAGACGGGCGACTACGAGCCGCTGTTCCGGCTCGAGTCCTGGCGCGCGATCGTCGAGAAGCGTGCTGACGGCCGCGTCGAGACGGAGGCCACCATCAAGATCTGGCTCGACGGCGAACGCTACGTGCGGACCGCCGAGGGAAACGGCCCGGTGCACGCGCTCGACCGTGCGCTGCGGGAGGCGCTTGTCGAGATCCACCCTCACCTGCGCGACATCGACCTCGTCAACTTCAAGGTGCGGATCCTCGACGAGACCAAGGGCACCGGGTCGGTCACGCGGGTGCTGCTGGACGCCTCAGACGGCGACCAGGTGTGGGGCTCGATCGGGGTCTCGGAGAACATCATCGAGGCGTCGTGGGAGGCGCTGGTCGACTCGCTCGAGTACGGGATGCGGATATCGAGCCCGCCCACCCGGCGGTCGTCCGACGAGGCCGCCTCGCCGCAGGTTCGTGACTGACTTCTCCAGGGAGAGCGTGGCCTCGCGCGACGACGCCATCCCGCTCGCGCGCCCGGTTGTGGGCGAGCTCGAGATCGAGCGTGTGCTCGAGGTTCTCCGCTCCGGGCGCCTGTCGCTCGGCCCGCTCCTGCCTGAGTTCGAGCAGCAGTTCGCGCGGCGGGTAGGCGCCGCCCACGCCAGCGCGGTCTCTAGCGGCACCGCGGGGCTGCACCTCGCGTTGCGGTCCGTCGGCGTCACCGACGGCGACGAGGTCGTGACCAGTCCGTTCTCGTTCGTGGCCAGCGCCAACGTGATCGTCTACGAGCGCGCCCGCCCGGTGTTCGCCGACATCGACCCGGTCACGTTCAACCTCGACCCCGACGCCGCCGCGGACGCCGTCACCGACCGCACCGCCGCGCTGTTGCCGGTGCACATCTTCGGTTACCCAGCCGACCTCGGTGCGTTCGAGCGGCTCGGGCTGCCGATCGTCGAGGACGCGTGCGAGGCGCTCGGCGCGGTCGACGCCGACGGCGTGCCGGTCGGCGGTCGCGGGCATCCGGCGGTGTTCGGCTTCTACGCGAACAAGCAGATCACGACCGGGGAGGGCGGGATGGTCACGACCGCGAACGCGGCGCTCAAGGAGAGGATCGACTCCGAGCGCAACCAGGGCCGCGCCCCCAACATGGACTGGCTCGACCACGACCGCCTCGGCTTCAACTACCGCTTGGGCGAGATCGCCTGCGCCCTCGGTCTTGCACAGCTCGAGCGGCTCGATGAGCTGCTCGCCGGCCGTGCCCGGGTCGCCGCTGCCTACGGCGAAGCCCTCGCCGACATCGACGGGGTCCAGCTGCCCTGCCCGGACTCGACCGCCGCCCACTGGGGTGGGAGCCAGGTTCGCCGCGGCTGGTTCGTGTACGTCGTCCAGCTTCCGCGCGAGGTCGACCGCGACGCGACTGTACGCGCGCTCCACGCCCGCGGAATCCCGAGCAAGCCCTACTTCCCAGCCGTTCACCTGATGACCTACTACCGAGAGCAGTTCGGGCACAAGGAGGGCGAGTTCCCGGTCTGCGAGGACGTCGCCGCCCGCTCGATCGCGCTCCCGTTCTTCCCCGAGATGACCGAGTCGCAGGTCGAGCAGGTGGCCGAGTCGCTGCGGGAAGTTCTTGAAAGGGTGCGCGGCGCCTGACGGCGGCGCCTTATTAGGTTTGTCGGCGGCGCGTGACGGCGGCGCCTTAGGGGCGATAATCAGCGCCTGATGTCCCGCTTCGCCGAGCCTCAGGACGTCGCCTTCCGCGCGCTCAACGACTCGCTGTCGTTCGACTGGCGCCTCGGGCCCTACGACGTCCAGCAGTCGCGCGCGCACGCCTCGATGCTCGCGGCGCGGGGGATCATCTCCGCGGCCGAGCGCGACCAGCTGCACACCGCGCTCGACCAGGTCGAGCGCGAGCTCGGCGAGGGTAGCTTCCCGTTCGCCGACGCCGACGAGGACATCCACATGGCGATCGAACGGCGCGTCACCGAGCTCGCCGGCAGGGTCGGCGGCAAGCTGCACACCGCGCGCTCACGCAACGATCAGGTGGCCACCGACGTCGCGATGTTCGTTCGCGCCCACGCGCACGCCGCGGTCGAGCGCACGACCAAGCTCGCCGGCACGCTCGTCGGCCTGGCGGAATCACACCTCGACTGGCCGATGCCCGGATACACGCACCTCCAGCGCGCCCAGCCGGTCTACCTGAGCCACCATCTGCTCGCGTACTGCTGGATGCTGATCCGCGACCGCGACCGGTTCGCCGGCGTCGTGTCCGCGACCGCCGCGCTGCCGCTCGGCGCCGGCGCGCTCGCGGGCGTGAACTTCGACACAGACCGCGAGCTCGTGGCGCGCGAGCTCGGGTTCGCGTCGGTGGTCGAGAACTCGATCGACGCCGTCTCCAACCGCGACTTCGTGCTCGACTATCTCGGCGCCGCCGCCACCTGCGCGACCCACCTGTCGCGACTCGGCGCCGAGATCGTGCTGTGGTCGAGCGAGGAGTTCGGCTTCTGTGAGGTCGCCGATGCCTGGGCGTCGGGATCGTCGATCATGCCCCAGAAGAAGAATCCCGACGCTGCCGAGCTGCTCCGCGCCAAGGCGCCCCGCGTGGCCGCTCATCTGGTCGCGCTGCACGGCGTGCTGCACGGCCTTCCTCTGACGTACAACAAGGACATGCAGGAGGACAAGGAGCACCTGTTCGACGCCGCCGACACGGTCGAGCTATGCCTCGACGCGGCTGCCGGGATGCTGTCCTCGATCAGCTTCCGTCGGGAGCGGCTGGCCGAGGCGGCCGCCGACGAGTTGCTCGCGGCGACCGACGTCGCCGACCTCCTGGTGCGGCGAGGCCTGCCCTTCCGCGAGGCCCACGGGGTCGTGGCAGGCCTGGTCAGGACCGCGGTCGACCAGGGCAAGCCGCTGTCCGCGCTCACGACCGCCGAACTGTCCGAGCACTCGCCGCTGCTCGACGACGAGTTCTACGCGGTCCTGCGCGACGGCGCCTGGCTCGAGACCAAGCGCTCGCAGGGCGGGACGAGCCTGGCGCGCGTGCGCGAGCAGCTCGAACGGGCGCGGGCCGCGCTCGGATGAGGCGCGCGTTCTACGACCGACCGGTCCTCGAGGTGGCGCGCGACCTGATCGGCTGCGTCGTCTCGCACGAGGGGTGCGCCGGCGTGATCGTCGAGACCGAGGCGTATCACGACTCCGAGCCCGCCTCTCATGCCTATGTCGGCCTGACCAACCGTACCCGCGTCCTGTTCGGGCCGCCGGGCTACGCCTACCTCTACCGCTCGTATGGGATCCACGCCTGCCTGAACGCGGTCTGCGAGCCGGAGGGCGTCGGCGCCGCGGTTCTGATCCGAGCGCTCGAGCCCGTCGAGGGGATCGAGTTGATGCGCGAGCGCCGCGGCCTCGAGCGGTTCGAGGACCTGTGCTCGGGTCCCGGCAAGCTCACACAGGCGCTCGGCATCGGCCTTGATCTCAACGGCTCCGACCTGATCCTCGGACCGATCATGATCGCCATCCGGGCGCGGGCCTGGCGGGATGTCCAGGTGGCGGCGAGCAGGCGGATCGGCATCACGAAGGCCGTCGAGCTGCCGTGGCGCTTCTCCGCGGTCGGCAGCCGGTTCCTGTCTAAGCCCGCGCTCTCACGGGTCTGAGCAATGGGGGCGCGTTCGCCGACCGCTCGCCACAGCTGCGGAGGTGCGTGTCCCACTAGGGTGCCTCGCGCCCGAGCGGCCGCGGAGTGATGATTCGAGATCGAAGGCCCGCGTCACCCGATGCGGACACGTACCGGAGCTGTTAGCCGCCGCCGAGTCCGGCACCGCCCGAGCCGCCTCCGCCTCCGCCACCACCCGTGCCGCCACCGGCGCCACCGCCCGCACCGGTGCCGCCCTGCGTGCCGCCCGGAGTGCCCCCCTGTGTGCCGCCCGGGGCGCCGCCAGCGCCACCACCGCCGCCGGTCGTGCCTCCTGCGCCACCGGCGCCGGTGCCGGCGTTGCCGTTCGTACCGCCGCCGGTTCCGGTTGCGCCGCCGCCGTTCCCCGTCGCGCCGCCGGTGTTCCCGCCGCCCGCGCCGCCGCTCGGGGGCGCCGGCGTGGTCGACGTCGGGCTCTGACTCGTGGCCGGTCCGCTCGGCTCGATCGACGGCCCGCTGGTCGTGTCGGTCGTGGTCGAAGTCGTGATCTTCTGGTGCGGGTTCTCGCTCGCCCAGATCTGGAGCGCCTGGACCATGAAGTTGTGCCAGATGATCGCCGGGTAAGTGCCGCCCTCGACCGGTGCCCCGTTGTAATCGGTGGTCATCGGCACGAGCTTGTTCGGATATCCGACCCACACGGCCGTGGTCAGCTGCGGGGTCCAGCCGACAAACCAAGCGTCGGCGTAGTTCGTGGTCGTGCCGGTCTTGCCCGCCACGTCGACCCCTGAGATTGCGGCCGAGGTCCCCGTGCCCGACTGCACCACGCCGGTCAGCATCTGGTGGACGACCGCCGCGATCGAAGCGGGGAGCACACGCTCGTATTCGGGCTCATCGACCACGTTCCGCTGCGGGCAGACCTTTGGGCAGTAAATCTGTGCGATCCCGGTCGGGCCCTTGTTCGGGGCCCCGAACACGGGGTCGTACACCCGCTGGCCTCCCTCGGCAAACGTCTCGTAGGCGTGCGCCATGTCCAGCGGTGACACCCCGATCTTGAGCCCGCCGATGATCATCGCGTAGTTGTCCGAGACCGGCGTACGGATCCCGGCGCGCCGGGCGAACCTGGCGATCTTCTTGGTCCCCACGTTGATCCCGACCTGCGTGTACACCGTGTTGTCCGAGATGTCCGTGGCGTCCTGAAGCGTGATCGGGCCGGAGTAGGTGTTGCCGAAGTTGTGGACGATGAAGTGCTCTTTGCCGTCGCTGTTGGGGACGATGAAGTTCTGAGGAGCGGAGTCGATGATCGAGTCCGGCCCATACTTTCCCGACTCGAGCGCCATCGCCAGCGTGAACGGCTTGAACGCCGAGCCGGGCTGGCGCTCCGCCTCGGTGGCGAGGTTGAACGGGAACTGGCTGTAGTCCTCCTGCCCGTTCACGACCGGCCCGCCCACCATCGCCCTGACCTCTCCGGTCTTGTTGTCGATCGCGACCAGCGAGGCACTCGGGAGGCCCGAGCCGGAGGGGAGCTCCTCGGAGATGGCCTGATCGGCCGCCTGTTCCATCCCCAGGTCGATCGTGGTGCGGATCTTGAGCCCGCCGTAGTAGGCCCGGTACTCGGCGACGCTGTCCGGGACTCCAGGTTTGCCCAATCCCATCGCCGCGAGGATCTGCGGACGCAGCCAGCTCGTGAAGTACGGCGCCGCGGCGGGCTCCTGAGGCTGTTGGATCAGCGCCGCGGTTGGGAGCGGCTGGGCGTTCCCGTACCGGTACTGCGCCTCGGTGATGTAGTGCTGCTTGAGCATGTCCTCGAGGACTTGTTTGCGGCGCCCCTTCGCCGCCTGGGGGTGGAGCACGGGATCGAACGCGCTCGGGTCAGCGACCATCCCGGCGAGCAGCGCCGCCTCATACGGCCGGAGCACCGACGCGCACGTCGGCCGTGGGGCGTCGCCGCAGCCTGCGCCGGCCTGACTGGACGAGACGGCCGAGTTGTAGCCGTGGACCTTGCCGAAGTAGACGCGCGCCGCCGATTCGATCCCGTAGGCGCCGTTCCCGAAATAGATCGAGTTCAGGTACTGGGTGAGGATCTTCTCCCTGGGCCACCGGCGAGTCAGGTGATAGGCCAGCGCCGCCTCGCGCAGCTTCTCGAAGATCGTGCGGTTGTCCTGCTCGGACAGGGCGTTCTTGACGAACTGCTCGGCGATCGTCGACGCCCCCTCCCGAGATCCGCCGGTGGCGTCGGCCAGGACCGCGCGTGCGATCCCTCGGAGGTCGACCCCCGGATCGGTCCAGAAGCGCCGGTCCTCGACCGAGACGATCGCGCGCCTCATCCACGGCGAGATCTTCTGGAAGGTGTCGATCGCCTCGTGGTTGGGCGGCGCGAACTGTCCGATCAGATGCCAGTGGTCGTCGTACAGGTATGAGTTCGCCGCCACCCGGTAGACCTGCCGGTTCTCGATCTGCGGCAGATCGGACGCGACCGCCATCATCATCCCGAACACGGTCGAGACGACCGCGAGCGCGCCGAGCCCGATCAGGATCAGGATCAGCCGAAGCTTGCGCACCCTCGGCTTGGGAGGGCGAGGCCGGCGGCGGAACCAGCGCCGGCCGCGGGAAGAACCGTCCTCGCGCCCATCGCCATTCCCACCCCCGCGCCCATTCCCGTTCCCGCGTCCGTTCCCGCGCCCATTCCCCGTCGGGTAGGGCTCCGATCGGGTCGGAGCGTACGGCTGATCGCCCTGGGTCGGCGTTTCGACGTCGTCGATCATGCAAAATCGCGGTCCTCGCGGCGGGCCGATCCGGCGGCCGCGGCACGCAGCGGGACCTGGCGGCAACAGGGGTCCCGCGGCGGCGAGAGTCTAGCATTGGCCCGCATGGATTCCGAGGTCCAGACGGAGCCCGCCCTGCCCGCTGAACCATACGCCTCGAGTCCCTCCGAGGCGGCGGCGTGGCTCGAGCGAAACGCCGTCGACAGCCTGCCCGAGGGGACGCTCGAGCAGAAGCTCGCGCTCGGGCGGCCGCTGCGGGTCAAGCTCGGCATCGATCCGACGGCGCCCGACATCCACCTCGGCCACACGGTCGTGCTCCAGAAGCTCCGCGAGTTCCAGGACCTCGGCCACGAGGTGGTGCTGATCATCGGCGACTACACCGCCCGTGTGGGCGACCCCAGCGGGCGCTCTGCCACGCGTCCCGCGCTGTCGGGTGCGGAGATCGACGCGAACGCCCGCACCTTCACCGAGCAGGCGTTCACGGTCCTCGACCCTGATCGCACCACCGTCCGCTTCAACGGCGAGTGGCTCGACATGTCGATGGAGCAGTTGTTCAAGCTCGCGCGCATCCCGACCGTCGGCCAGCTGCTCGAGCGCGACGACTTCGCGAAGCGGATGGCGAGCCACACCCCGATCTCGCTGCTCGAGCTGCTCTACCCGCTGTTGCAGGGCTACGACTCGGTTGCGATCCGCGCCGACATCGAGCTCGGCGGTACCGATCAGACGTTCAACCTGCTGCTGGGACGCGACATCCAGCGTGCCTACGACGTGCCCGAGCAGGCGATTCTCACCGTGCCGATCCTTCCCGGAACCGATGGCGTGCTCAGGATGTCGAAGTCGCTCGGCAACTACATCGGCGTCACCGAGCCACCCGAGGAGATCTACGGCAAGACGCTGAGCATCCGCGACGCGGTGCTCGAGACGTGGTACCGGCTGCTGCTGGGGACTGAGCCACCGTCGGATCTCGCCCCTCGCGACGCGAAGCGGGCGCTGGCCCGAGCGCTCGTGGCCCGATTCTGCGGTCCCGACGCCGCGGCGGCGGCCGAGCTGGAGTTCGATCGGGTGCACATCGACCGGCAGGCCCCGGCGGAGATGCCGACCGTGACGTGGCCGGCCGATCAGCCGGACGTGCACCTGCCGGCGCTGCTCGAGCGAGCGTTTGAAGTCTCGCGGTCAAATGCCCGGCGCAGCCTGTCCCAGGGCGGGGTGAAGCTCGACGGTGAGGCGGTCGGCAACGGCGTGCTCGACCTTCCGGTCGGCGAGATCGACGGCAAGATCCTGCAGCTCGGCAAGCGCCGGTTCGCCCGCGTGCGCGCGGAGTAGGCGGTGCTCCTCCTCGCGCTGCCGAGAGCGGTGCTGGCCGTTGCTCGGCTCGGCCGGGGGCGGCCGTGACCGTACACGGCGGCCTGCTCCGGATGGAGACGCCCGGCAACGGGCACATCGTCGACATCACGCCCGGCGTCCTCAGCGTGGTCAACACGGCCGGTGTCGATCGCGGCGTGGCCAGCGTGTTCGCCACCGGGTCTACGGTCGCGGTCACCACGATGGAGTACGAGCCGGGCGGCGTTCACGATCTGCAGGCGCTGCTCGATCGTCTGATCCCGACCGCCGGCGACTACGAGCACAATCGTCTCAACCACGACACGAACTCCCACGCCCACCTGCGCGCTGCGATCATAGGCCCGTCCGAGACGATCCCGATTCTGGACGGACAGCTCCAGCTCGGCACCTGGCAGCAGGTCGTGCTAATCGACTTCGACGACCATCCGCGTCGGCGGACCGTGACCGTGCAGGTCCTGTCGTAGGCGTTTGTCTCTCCGCCGAGTCGTCCCAGGGCCGTGAGCACGCGCCACAAGCGCGCACGAGTCGGTCGCCACCCGCTCGTGATCCCGCGTCCCGCGGGCCCGGTCGAGCTTGCGCCCCGCCGGCAATTCCCCGGTCAAGCTCGCCTGCCCGGGGCCCGAAACAGGCATAGCCGTCGGTCGGGGCAAGGGGCGCCGAGCATGGCGCAGCCACAGGCGGTAGCCTGCCAGGGCCATCCGGTATGCAGGCCTTCTCCGTGCGGCGGCCTGGGCGCTATACTTACCGGTCCGCTCCGAGATCGGAGACGGAATGACGTGCCCCGGGAAGGAACTCCCTTCTCCGAAGAGGTGCGACGGTCTTTGAAAACTCAACAGCATGCGCACCCTTCGACCGACCCTCGGTCGAGGAGTGTGTCCAGGTTCGACGCCGTCGCATCGACCGGCCCCTTGTGGGCCAGGCGAACGACGACGGTGCCAGATTGAAAACCCCGTCTTGCGTCCCGGGATCAGTTGGTGTACATCAGATCCCCTCGTGTGGATGCAGGGGCCTAGTCCCACCAGGGACAGGCCCGGGTCCCGCCCACCATGCTAGGTGGAGCGCGGACCTTGACGACTCTTTGTGAAGCGGGTTGCCTTTGGCGGCCCGTCTCAGTAGTTCTTCACGGAGAGTTTGATCCTGGCTCAGGACGAACGCTGGCGGCGTGCCTAACACATGCAAGTGGAGCGACGAACCAGGCTTCGGCCTGGGGCAAAGCCGCGAACGGGTGAGTAACACGTGGGTAACCTGCCCCGATGATTGGGACAACCCGAGGAAACTCGGGCTAATACCGAATGTGCCCTCCGGCCATAAGGCCGCTGGGGAAAGGAAGCTTCGGCCTCCGCATCGGGATGGGCCCGCGGCCCATTAGCTTGTTGGTGAGGTAACGGCTCACCAAGGCAACGATGGGTAGCTGGTCTGAGAGGACGATCAGCCACACTGGGACTGAGACACGGCCCAGACTCCTACGGGAGGCAGCAGTGGGGAATCTTGCGCAATGCGCGAAAGCGTGACGCAGCAACGCCGCGTGGGGGAAGAAGGCCTTCGGGTTGTAAACCCCTTTCAGTTGGGACGAAGCTTCGCCGGTGAATAGCCGGCTGGAGTGACGGTACCTTCAGAAGAAGCCCCGGCTAACTACGTGCCAGCAGCCGCGGTAATACGTAGGGGGCAAGCGTTGTCCGGAATCATTGGGCGTAAAGAGCGTGTAGGCGGCTCGGTAAGTCCGCTGTAAAAGTCCAGGGCTCAACCCTGGAAAGCCGGTGGAAACTGTCGGGCTAGAGTCCGGAAGAGGCGAGTGGAATTCCTGGTGTAGCGGTGAAATGCGCAGATATCAGGAGGAACACCAATGGCGAAGGCAGCTCGCTGGGACGGTACTGACGCTGAGACGCGAAAGCGTGGGGAGCAAACAGGATTAGATACCCTGGTAGTCCACGCTGTAAACGATGGGCACTAGGTGTGGGGGGTGTCGACTCCCTCCGTGCCGACGCTAACGCATTAAGTGCCCCGCCTGGGGAGTACGGCCGCAAGGCTAAAACTCAAAGGAATTGACGGGGGCCCGCACAAGCAGCGGAGCATGTGGTTTAATTCGACGCAACGCGAAGAACCTTACCTGGGCTTGACATGTTCCTGACAGCCGTGGAAACACGGTCTCCCTTCGGGGCAGGATCACAGGTGGTGCATGGCTGTCGTCAGCTCGTGTCGTGAGATGTTGGGTTAAGTCCCGCAACGAGCGCAACCCCCGTCGCATGTTGCCAGCATTTAGTTGGGGACTCATGCGAGACCGCCGGTGACAAACCGGAGGAAGGTGGGGATGACGTCAAGTCATCATGCCCCTTATGTCCAGGGCTACACACGTGCTACATTGGCGCGTACAGAGGGTTGCGATACCGCGAGGTGGAGCGAATCCCTTAAAGCGCGTCTCGGTTCGGATTGCAGGCTGAAACCCGCCTGCATGAAGGCGGAGTTGCTAGTAATCGCGGATCAGCACTGCCGCGGTGAATACGTTCCCGGGCCTTGTACACACCGCCCGTCACACCATGGGAGTGAGCAACACCCGAAGCCGGTGGCCTAACCCGCAAGGGAGGGAGCCGTCGAAGGTGGGGCTCGCGACTGGGGTGAAGTCGTAACAAGGTAGCCGTAGCGGAAGCTGCGGCTGGATCACCTCCTTTCTAGGGAGCCCTTAGGGGCAGCGATCGCCTTCGAGCGATCAGCTCTAGCAATGTCGACCGGACCTGGCAGGCCGGACGCCGTGGCTTCGTGCCTCGCGTCTGGTCCGCATGCTGTTGAGTTTTGAGAGACCGGCTCGCTCGCCGGCGCTCGTAGACCTCGGTCCGCGGGCAATGGCAGGCGGGCGCGCCTCTTCTCGGACCTTGAAAACTGCACAGTAGCCAATGACACGGGTATCACCGGGCGGAGCCGTAAGGCTCTTCCCAAGATCACCGTCAAGATATTAAGGGCACACGGTGGATGCCTTGGCACCAAGAGTCGATGAAGGGCGTGAACGGCTGCGATAAGCCGCGGTGAGGCGCTGAATGGCCAGTGACCCGCGGATGCCCGAATGGGGAAACCCAGCGTCGGTAATGCGACGTTATCCCGCGCTGAACACATAGGCGCGGCGAAGACAAGCGGGGGAAGTGAAACATCTCAGTACCCCGAGGAAAGGAAATCAAACGAGACTCCCTGAGTAGTGGCGAGCGAAAAGGGAAGAGCCCAAACCCGGCGTGTGTAAGCGGTCACGCGTTGCACGTCGGGGGTTGTAGGGCGCCTGGTCCGGATCGTGACCGATCCGGCAGAAGTTACAAAATCGCGTGATAGTCGAAGCGTGTGGAACCACGCACCACAGAGGGCAATCGTCCCGTAGACGAAATTGCGCGGTCTTCTGCAGGCGTTCCTGAGTAGGTCCGCACCCGTGAAACGCGGACTGAATCTGGGGGGACCACCCTCCAAGGCTAAGTACTACTTGGTGACCGATAGCGGACTAGTACCGTGAGGGAAAGGTGAAAAGTACCCCGGAAGGGGAGTGAAATAGTACCTGAAACCGCGTGCCTACAAGCGGTGGGAGCGGCCTTGTGCCGTGACCGCGTGCTTTTTGCATAACGAGCCGGCGAGTTACTCGTCTGCGGCAAGGTTAAGCGATGAGCGGAGCCGTAGCGAAAGCGAGTCCGAATAGGGCGACTTAGTCGTAGGCGGTAGACCCGAAGCTGAGCGAGCTACCCATGGGCAGGTTGAAGCGGGGGTAAGACCTCGTGGAGGACCGAACCGACCTAGGTTGAAAACTGGGCGGATGACCTGTGGGTCGGAGTGAAAGGCTAATCAAGCTCAGTGATATCTGGTTCTCTCCGAAATATATTTAGGTATAGCCTCGGATAAATTCCGTGGCGGCCGTAGAGCACTGTTTGGACTAGGGGCCCTACCAGGTTACCGACTTCAGGCAAACTCCGAAGACCGTCACGGTTACTCCGGGAGTCAGTTGCTGGGGGATAAACTTCAGCGTCAAAAGGGAAACAGCCCAGACCGCCAGCTAAGGTCCCTAAGTACTAGCTAAGTGGGAAACGATGTTCGAATGCAGAGACAACCAGGAGGTTGGCTTAGAGGCAGCCATCCTTGAAAGAATGCGTAACAGCTCACTGGTCAAGTGTTCGAGCGCGGACAATGTAACGGGGCTTAAGCTAGTCACCGAAGCTGCGGGTGTGAGAGGTCTTCGGACCTCTTGCGCGGTAGGAGAGCGTTCCGGCGCCAGTGAAGCGGCGGCGTAAGCCAGCCGTGGAGGCTCCGGAAGTGAGAATGCCGGCATGAGTAACGAAAGAGGGGTGAGAATCCCCTCCGCCGATTGCCCAAGGGTTCCTGAGTAAAGTTCGTCTGCTCAGGGTCAGTCGGGACCTAAGGCGAGGCCGAAAGGCGTAGTCGATGGCTAACGGGTTGATATTCCCGTACCACGTCGCTTTCGTTTGACCGATGGGGGGACGAGGAAGGCTATGGGATCCCAGGCGATGGTCGTCCTGGGCTAAGCATGTAGGGGTGGCTCTAGGCAAATCCGGAGCCGCATAACCTGAGGTGCGAATGCAGCTGGCTCTAAGCCGGCGAGTCCCGGAAGCCCTGCCTCCAAGAAAAGCCTCTAGGGAGAAAGCGCGTGCCCGTACCAAAACCGACACAGGTGGGCAAGTGGAGAACACTAAGGTGATCGAGATAACCCTCGTTAAGGAACTCGGCAAAATCGCCCCGTAACTTCGGGATAAGGGGCGCCCCAGTAGGGTGAACCTCCTCGCGAGGGGAGCCCGAGAGGGCCGCAGTGAATAGGTTCAAGCGACTGTTTACCAAAAACACAGGTCTCTGCTAAGTCGTAAGACGACGTATAGGGGCTGACGCCTGCCCGGTGCCGGAAGGTTACGTGGAGGTGTTAGGGCTTCGGCTCGAAGCACCGAAGCTAAGCCCCGGTAAACGGCGGCCGTAACTATAACGGTCCTAAGGTAAATTCGTTGCCCACCACACTGGTAACAGTGTGGATTGCATTCGGCTATATGCTGGAAAACCCGAGTATCCGTCCGGTACTCGTCCTACACTTCGGTGGTGGACAGTGACAATCCGAGCGGTGCGGAAAACCAGCAGGAAAGGCTGAGGCAGGAAGGCTGGGTTATTGGTTTTGTAGACGGAGAAGGATGCTTCTCGATCGGCTTCGTCCGCCAAAGTGGCGGGCGTGGCCGAAGCGGCTACAGAACCGGCTATCAGGTGGCTCACGAGTTCGTGGTGACGCAGGGCGCGCAGAGCGTGTCGTGCCTGCACGAGCTCGAGAGCTTCTTCGGGGTGGGTCAAGTACTCGCTAATAAGCGGTACGACAACCACCGCGAGCATCTGTATCGCTATGTGGTGCGCCGGCGGGCGGATCTGATCTCGACGATCATTCCGTTCTTCCGGGTGCATCCGATGCATTCGTCAAAGCAGCGCAACTTCGAGAAGTTCGCGGAGTGCGTTGAGCATGATCGAGGCGGGCCATCACCTCACTTGTGAGGGGTTGGCGCATATCGTTGAGATCGCGGAGACGATGAATCGCCAAAAGCCCAGAACCGACCTCCTCAGAATCCTCAGAGGCCATACGCCGAACATCCAGGACACTGGATGATGAGATGGTCCCGTCTGCATGGCGACATGCAGGGAAGGCGCGCGTGCATGCGAGGACGCGCCATCCGCCACCGGCATGCCGGTGGTAAGAGCTCAAGCGAAATTCCTTGTCGGGTAAGTTCCGACCTGCACGAATGGCGTAACGACTTGAACGCTGTCTCAACGAGGGGCTCGGTGAAATTGCAGTCTCGGTGAAGATGCCGAGTACCCGCGGCTAGACGGAAAGACCCCGTGAACCTTTACTACAACCTGGTATTGGGGTTCGATGCATCTCGCTCAGGATAGGTGGGAGCCTTGGAAGCACCGGCTGCGGCTGGTGTGGAGGCAACCTTGAGATACCACCCTTGGTGTATTGGATCTCTAACAGTGCGCCGTGAATCCGGGCGCTGGACAGTGACAGGCGGGTAGTTTGACTGGGGCGGTCGCCTCCCAAAATGTAACGGAGGCGCGCAAAGGTTCCCTCAGCACGGTCGGAAATCGTGCGTAGAGTGTAAAGGCAGCAAGGGAGCTTGACTGCGAGACTGACAGGTCGAGCAGGTGCGAAAGCAGGCCTTAGTGATCCGGCGGTAGCAAGTGGAAGCGCCGTCGCTCAACGGACAAAAGGTACTCCGGGGATAACAGGCTTATCGGGCCCAAGAGTCCACATCGACGGCCCGGTTTGGCACCTCGATGTCGGCTCGTCGCATCCTGGGGCTGAAGTAGGTCCCAAGGGTTGGGCTGTTCGCCCATTAAAGCGGTACGCGAGCTGGGTTCAGAACGTCGTGAGACAGTTCGGTCCCTATCTGCCGTGGGCGTTGGAGAGTTGAGAGGATTCGTCCCTAGTACGAGAGGACCGGGACGAACGCACCTCTGGTGTATCTGTTGTCCTGCCAAGGGCATCGCAGGTTAGCTACGTGCGGATCGGATAACCGCTGAAAGCATCTAAGCGGGAAGCCGGCCTCAAGATGAGCTCTCCCATCCCCTTGAGGGAGTAAGACCCCTGGAAGATCACCAGGTTGATAGGCCGGATCTGGAAGAGTGGTGACACTCGTAGGAGACCGGTACTAATGGGTCGAGGGCTTGACGGATATTTGATATCCGTGCATTGGCACTGTGTAGTTTTGAAGGCCTGGAAGGGCGCTGGTCTCGACCGGTTTCCGGTGGCTATGGCGAGGGGGAAACACCTCTTCCCATTCCGAACAGAGCAGTTAAGCCCCTCAGCGCCGATGGTACTTGGCCCGCAAGGGCCTGGGAGAGTAGGTCGCCGCCGGTTTATTCGTTACAGCTGTACGCACCGAGCACTGTGAGGAACTTGTCGATGCACGACGTGATCAAGTTCCTCCGCGAAAACCCGCAGGCGTTGGCGCTGCTCGTGATTTGCGTCGTGCTTGGAATAGGCACGTTCATCGCGGTGGTAATCGCGCTCATCACCGCGCCGACTGATCAGACGACGGGCGAGCCGAGCGGTGTGATCTTGGCCGCGCACGCGGCGTGGCACGCGGTGCACGCCGGGCTCGTCGGCGCGAATCTCACCTAGCCACGAGCTCCGACGGCCCTTAGCGCTGCCGGGCTCACCCATCCGAGGCCGGGCGACCGTCGCCCGTTTGGACGCGCGTGCGTCACACCTCCCAAGCACGGCGTGCCGTAGCGAGGGCCTGCTCGGCCTCGTGATAGGTGTCTATCGCCTCGCAGCAGGCTTACGACGGCCTCGCTGCGAGCTTCCAGGTTTGTTGGCGGGCATGCGCCTCAAAGGCGCCCGGCCGATTGCTTACCGGTTACCGCATCACCTCGCTTCGTCCCCCGAGGTCCGGCGTGGTCCGGACCGGGCACAGGCAACGGGCGGGTGCGGGTAGCACGCTGCCGCCGCGGCGCGCTCGCTTCCACTGGAGCGGGCGGCGATGGGGATGCGTGGCCCACGGCTCGAGATCGAGATGCGCGTCAGCCGGTGGATCGCCGAGGAAGTCGTCGACGACCGCGAACCAGGCGCGCAGGCGGTTGGCTGAAGACTGGAACATATGTTCGTGACCCTAGGGGGCCGCCCGGACGGAACGGGCGCGCGCTTGCAAGGCCCCAGTCGGGCCGAACGAGCGGCCTCGTGGAACGCTCCATAACGCCGGTGAAGGGACGTGACCGGGGCGGGACCGGCGGCCGCGGAGCTCAGTGCGGGGGGCTCGGATGCTTCGGCTCGTACAGCCCCAGCTCGCCACCGCCGGGCAGCGCGATCGCGGTGACCGAACCCCAGCGCTCCTCGGCGATCGGACGGGTGAACTCGACGCCCTTCGCCTCGAGATCAGCCACGGTCGCGTGGATGTCGTCGCACATGAGATACAGCTCGTGACGGCCGGCGCCGCCGGCGGGGTGGGTCGCGACCTCGGCCGGCGGAAGCGCGAAGATCGGCCAACCGCCGCCCGCGTCGATCGATGGCAACTCGAGCACGTCGCGAAACAGCGCACGAACACCGTCCGCGTCCCGGGTGTAGATGATCGCGTGGGCGCCGGTGATCACGTGCTCGCGCCGACCGCTAGGGGTTTGCTCACGCCGCTGAGCCGAGCGACGACCACACGTCGATCTTCGTCCGGACCCGGTTGACGACCTCGCTCGTGAACTCGGTGGTGGTGGCGTTGCCGCCGAGATCGGGCGTCTTGCAGCCCGAGCCGATTGCCTCGAGCGCGGCTTCGTAGACCGCGCGCGCCGCAAGCTCGGCCGCCGGCCCGTGACGGTCGGCCGCATGGCGGAGCAGCGCGCCGCAGGCCAGGATCATCGCCAGCGGATTGGCGAGGTCCTTGCCTTCGAGCGCCGGCGCGGTGCCGTGAGGGGCCTCGGCCATCGCGACGGTCGTCGCGTAGGTCTCGTTGTCGAATGCCAGGAGGACGGACTCGGCGCCGGCGATCGATCCGAACATCGGCAGCACCAGATCCGAGAGGCAGTCGCCGTCGCGATTCAGCGCCGGGATCACGAGTGGCGCATCGGTCGCCCCCGACATCAGGCCGGCGTAGGTGGCGTCGATCAGGACCGGCTCGTACGCGGTGGCAGGGTGGCGGGCGGCGGCCTCGTCGAGCTCCTCCTTGAGCATCCCCTCATACACCGGTGACACCGTCCACTTCGGGCCACCGTAGACCCGAGCATTCATCTTCTCGGCGGTGCGGAACGCGTACTCGGCGACCGCGCGGCAGGTCGAGCGCGTGATCTTCTCGGTCCGGTAGGCGATCTCCGACGGATCCCCGGCCTCGCCCTCGCGCCACTGCTTCGCCCCGTAGGCGTCGTCGACCGCCATCCGAACGACCGAGATCGGATAGTGCACGCCGGCGATCGGTGCTACGCCCGGGAGCCGGCGCCCAGTGCGGACGATCACCTTGCCGTCGACCTCCTCGCGCAGGATGCGATTGGGAGAGCCGACGTCGTCCTTGCCCTCGGGGGTGATGGTCGCTGCCTTGAGACCCAGCCCGGCGTCGCGCATCGCCCTGGCGGCGTCGGTCACGACTCCGTTGGAAGTCGCGCGTCGATGCTCGAGCGAGAGGTCGAAACGCTGAAGCTCGAGTCCGATCCCGAGCAGTGCCGGGTCGAGCACCCGCAAGGACTGCTCGAGCAGCTCCTGACCGGTCTGGTCGCCCTCGAGGACGACGATCTTGACCGCCTCGGCCATGCGGGCGGACCTTAGCCGACAAGGCGGATCCGGGCCGAGCCCCCTGGGCGGGGCGCGCGGATCGCGGGCGCCGGACGGCGGCGTGGTGCGCGGTGCCACGCCCACCCGTTGTCAGCATTCGGACGTATGCGTGCGGACGTTGCTTGCGGCCGGCGCGCGAGCGGCGACTACCTTCTCCGGGCGTCTCGCCTTGCTCCCTGCAAGCGAGACGCCCAATCCGAGCAGACACGATGTCCGTGGCGCGGCTGCTGGGGCATCAGGGCCGGCTCGACCAATCGCGCGAACCCTCGCACCTGCCGGCGAGCGCGCGCAGCACACCTCCGGACGCGCAAATCGCGACCTCCGAACGCCAATCGCCAACCAGATGCACGAACCCGACGACCCGGCCGCTCCCGTGGGCGACCCCCGGTCTGAGCAGCCCGGCCAGCTGACGGTCGTCGTGCGATCCGAACGGGAGGCCACGCTCGTGGCCGTCCGTGGCGAGCTCGACCTGCTGAACGCTCCGCTCCTAACCGCAGAGGTCGACGCGATCCTCAGCGCCGACGCGCAACCAATCGCGATCGATCTGACCGAGATCACGTTCATCGACTCGGCCGGGATCCACGTGCTGGTGAACGCCCGCCAACGCGCGAGCCGGCACCTCGCGGTCATCTGCGGCCCTGGGCCCGTGGCGAGGGCGCTCGAGCTGCTCGGCCTGAGTGAGATGCTGAACGTCGTGTCCAGCCTCGACGATTACAAGCGACGCAAAGCGGGGTCCTGAGCGGGGTGCCGCGCGCCCAAAACCCCAAGTTTTGGTGCATGCCTGCGGGGGGATCATGCCGTCAGGCAGCGCGGCGCTGATGACTGGACCCGCAGATGACCCGACGGTTGGCCGTTCGCTCCGGCCGCGGGGGCCGACTCAGATTGCGCTGAGCACTAGCCAGGCACGGGAGGCGACGGTGGTCACGGTCACCGGCGAGCTCGACGTCCTCACCGCGCGGAAGCTGACGCCTCAGCTCGACGACATCGTTCGCAAGCATCAGGGTGACGCCGTGATCGACCTGCGCCGGGCCGAGTTCATCGACTCGTTTGGCCTGACGGTCCTGCTGAGCACGCAGCGCCGCCTGGAGCGCCAGGGGCGGAGCCTGAGCGTGATCTGTGGCGAGGGGCCGGTGCGGCGCGCGATCGAGTTCGCCCGCCTGCTCGAGCCGCTCCGGGTGGTCCCGAGCCTCGCCGAGTACAAGCGGCGCCGCGCGAGCGCCTAATCAACGCCCTCGGCCGGGCCGGCGCCGTCCGCGTCGTTGGCGCCGCCGGCCCCGTTCGCACTGTCGGCGGGCATCAGTTCGTCCTGGCGCTCGGCCAGCGCTCCGATCACGATCGTCAAGTGCTCGTCGAAGTCGACCCCAAGCTCCTCGGCGCCGGCGCGCAGCTCATCGCGGTGGACCGCCGCCGCGAAGCTCGGCTGCTTCAGCTTCTTCTTGACCGACTTGGGCGTCATGCCCTGGAGCTTCTCGGGCCGGACGTACGCGCACGCGAGGATGAAGCCCGACAGCTCGTCGACCGCGAACAGCGCCTTCTCCATCGGCGAATCGCGCGAGACGCCGAGGAAGTCGGCGTGGGAGGCGACCGCCCGAACCAGCTCGGGCGGGTACCCGCAGGCCTCGAGCTCGCGCAGCGCGTAGCGCGGGTGGCCGTCCTCCAGGTCCGGATACCGCTCGTAGTCGAGATCGTGGAGGAGGCCGGTCAGCCCCCACAGCTCGACGTCGCCGTCGAACCGGGGTGCGTACGCGCGCATCGCCGCCTCGACGGCCAGCATGTGGCGCCGCAGCGAGTCAGAAGAAGTCCATTCACAAAGGAGGTCCCAGGCGGCGTCCCGCGAAAGCTGAACCGGCATGGCGGAAACCCTAGCTGAGCAGCTCCGGATCATCGATGCTCGCGAGAAGGGGCCCCCGTTTCCATCGGCACGGGCCGAAGCCCCGCGGAAGCGAACCGGGCGCTCGGCGCGCCGGCGCGCTCAGCCGCCGGGACTGGGTGTCGCAACGCGAGAAGGTACCCTCCGGCCACCTATGGAAAAGTTCGTAATCGAGGGCGGGAGGCCCCTGTCGGGCACGGTCACTCCCGCCGGCAACAAGAACGGCGCGCTCCCGATCCTGGCCGCGTGCCTGCTCACCGACGACGAAGTGATCCTCCGCAACGTGCCCCGGATCAGGGACGTGGAGGCGATGACGCTGCTGCTCGAGCAGCTTGGTGCCCGAGTCCAGTGGCTCGGTCCCGGTGAGATCTCGATCGACGCCTCGACCGTCGACAGCTGCGAGGTCGACCGCGAGCTGGCGGAGCGCATCCGCGCCTCGTTCCTGCTCGCGGGACCGCTGCTGGCGCGGTTCGGCCGGGCTCACATGCCGCCTCCCGGCGGCGACGTGATCGGTCGCCGGCGGCTCGATCCGCACCTCGACGCGTTCCGCGCGCTCGGCGCCACCGTCGACGACGACCGCGGTGAGATCAGGGTCGAGGCCGCGCTCGGCCTGCGGCCGTGCGACTTCCTGATGGACGAGCCGTCGGTGATGGCGACCGAGAACGCGCTGATGGCTGCCGCGCTGACCCGGGGTCCGACCGTGATCCGCAACGCCGCGTCCGAGCCTCACGTGCAGGACCTGGCCCGGATGCTCGTCGCGATGGGCGCCCAGATCGACGGCATCGGCTCGAACGTGATGACCGTCCACGGCGTCGGCAGCCTCCGTGGTTGCACGCATGTCATCGCGCCCGACCACATCGAGATCGGATCGTTTATCGCGCTCGCCGGGGTCACCGGTGGCGAGCTCGTCGTCAAGGACACGGTCACCGAGGACCTCCGGATGATCTGCCTCGTGTTCGACCGCCTGGGCCTGCGCACCGAGGTGCGCGGCGCCGACATCATCGTCCCCGGCAACCAGGAGCTCGTGGTCCGCAACGACAAGGGCGACCACACTCCCAAGGTGCAGGACGGCCCGTGGCCCGCGTTCCCGGCCGACCTGACCAGCGTCGCACTCGCGCTCGCCACCCAGGCCCAGGGGTCGGTGATGATCCACGAGTGGATGTTCGAGAACCGGTTGTTCTTCGTCGACAAGCTTGTCCTGATGGGCGCCTCGATCACGATCTGCGATCCGCACCGGGCAATGGTCGTGGGACCGCGCCGTCTGCACGGCCAGCGAGTCGACTCGCCCGACATCCGCGCCGGCATGGCGATGCTGATCGCCGCGTTCGCGGCCGACGGCGTCACCGAGATCGGCAACGTTCGCCACATCGACCGCGGATACGAGCGGATCGACGAGCGCCTGCGTGAGCTCGGGGCGCAAATCGAGCGCGAGGACGACGTGCCGGTCTCGGTCTGACTCGAAGCGCCCCCGGCGAGCCGTAGCTGACACAGTCCCGGGCGATGGTCGACCGCATTCCCAGCGGAACGCGAGACTTCCTGCCCGACGAGATGCGAGAGCTGCGGGCGATGACGGAGCGCGTCCGCGAGGTGTTCGAGCGCGCCGGCTACGGCGAGGTCTACACGCCGGCGCTCGAATACGAGGGCACGTTCGACCGCGCCAACATGCACGCGAGCCGCCCCGCGTACCGCATGTTCGATGAGCACGGCCACGTTCTCGTGCTCCGCTCGGACATGACGGTCCCGATCGCGCGGCTGGTCTCGACGCGCTACCGAGACGCCGAGCCGCCGCTGCGCTTCTGCTATTTCGCGCACGCGTACCGCGGCGTCCGCCCGCAGCGCGGCCAGTCGCGGGAGTTCCTCCAGGCCGGGATCGAGCTGATCGGGGCTACCTCGCCACACGGCACGGCGGAGGTCGTGTCGGTGCTGTGCGCGGCGCTTGACGCGGCCGGTCTCGAGACCTATCGAGTCGGCCTCGGCGACGCCTCGCTGTACCCCACGCTGCTCGACGGTCTGGGCGTCGACCCCGATCGGCGAGAGCGCATCCTCACCGAGCTCGTCGACGGCGACTTCGTCGGTCTCGAACACGAAGTGAGATCCCTGGGAGTCGATTCCGCCGCCGCCGAGTTGCTCCTCCGCGCGCCGCAAACCAGAGGCGGTCCCGAGGTGCTCGAGGATCTCGAAGGGCCGCTCCATGACGCGGTCACCGGGATGCGGGCCGTCCACGCGCTGCTCGCGCCCAACGTCGCCGAGCGGATCATCTTCGACCTCGGCCTCGTGCGGAGCCTCGGGTATTACACCGGCGCGATCTTCCAGGTCTACGACCCCGCCTACGGCGTACCGATCGGGATCGGCGGACGCTACGACGAGCTGCTCGGCCAGTTCGGCCGTCCGCTGCCCGGCCGTCGGGTTCGCGCTCAACGTCGAGCGCCTCCACATCGCGCTGACCAGCGAGGAACGCGGCCGGGGTCCCCGACGATGAGCGATTTGCGCATCGCGGTCCCGCGCGGGGCCCTGTTCAACGGCACGCTCGACCTGCTCGACCGGCTTGGGCTGAACACGCGCGACGTGCGCGACAACGATCGCAAGCTGCTGTTCGAGGACGCCGGCATCATCACGATGCGGCCCTCGGACGTTCCCACGTATGTCGAGGCCGGTGCGGCCGACCTCGGGATCACCGGCAAAGACGTGCTGATGGAGCAGTCCGAGCGCGAGTTGTACGAGCTGGTGGACCTCGCTTACGGACACTGCACGATGGTGCTCGCGACCGTCGCCGGCGAGGATCCCGCGGCCGAAGCGCTGCGACGCCTCGGCGTAGTCCGGATCGCCACCAAGTACCCGCGGGTCGCCACGCGCTACTTCCTTGACACCGGCCGTCAGGCCGAGATCGTCGAGGTCAAGGGCTCGGTCGAGCTCGCGCCGCTGACCGGGTTGGTCGAGGGCATCGTCGACCTCACCGCGAGCGGCACGACGCTGCGCGAGAACGGCCTTGTCGTGCGCGAGGAGATCGCGCGCAGCACCGCGCGCCTGATCGCCAATCCGGTGGCGCACAAGCTCAAGGCGCCGTCGATCGACGCGCTGCTGGAGCGGCTCGATGCGATGTGAGCGGCTCGCGCTGAGCGGAGCCGACGCCGCCGGCGTGGCGGCCCACATCCGCACGCTCGTGCCCCCCGCGGAGTCTGTCCGCGACGCGGTCTCGCTGATCATCGCCACCGTTCGCGCGAGCGGCGACCGGGCGGTCCGCGACTACTCCCGGACGCTCGACACCGGCGGCCGCGAGCCGCAGACGCTGCTGGTTACCGACGCCGAGCTCGACGCGGCGCTGGCCGCACTCGACCCGGCGGTCCGCCACGGGATCGACCGTGCGATCGAGAACGTCGAGGCGGTGGCGGGCGCGCGCAAACCCGGCCCGCCGCAAGCCACCGAGCTCGGTCAGAACCGTGTGATCCACCGCACGGCCGCGGTCGAGCGCGCCGCGATCTACGTGCCGGGCGGACGAGCCCCGTATCCGAGCACGGTGGTGATGGGGGCGGTCCCTGCGAGGCTGGCCGGCGTCGAGCAGATCGCCGTGTGCTCGCCTCCCCGCTCTGACGGGGACCTCGATTCGGTGGTGCTGGCGGCGTGTCGGCTCGCCGGCGTCGACACGGTCTACCGGATGGGTGGCGCCCACGCGATCGCCGCGCTCGCCTACGGGACCGAGTCCGTGCCCGGCGTCGATGTGATCGTCGGCCCCGGGAACCTGTACGTCCAGGAAGCCAAGCGCCAGGTGTTCGGACAGGTCGGGATCGAGGGCTTCGCCGGCCCCAGCGACCTGCTTGTCCTCGCCACCGGCGACGTCGACCCCGAGCCGCTCGCGCTGGACCTGCTGGCGCAGGCTGAGCACGGCCCCGGGACGGTGGTGGTCGCGGTCTCCGACAACCTCCGGCTGCTCGACGCGTTCGACGAGCGCCTGAGCCGAGCAGCCGACACCGGCGCGGTGGCGTGCATCGTCGAGGCCTCCGGCGCAGAACCCGCGCTCGCGCTCGCCCAGGCGTTCGCCCCCGAGCACCTCCAGCTCGTCGGCGCCGAGGTCGAGGCGCTGGCGGATCGCGTCACCCGCGCCGGATGCGTGTTCGTCGGCGCCGGCGCCGCCACCGCGTTCGGCGACTACATCGTCGGCTCGAACCACATCCTGCCGACGAACGGGGCCGCCCGGTTCGCGTCCGCCGTGTCCCCCGAGCACTTCCTGCGGCGGTTCAGCGAGGTCCACATCGGCGCCGCGGCCGAGCTCGCGCGCTCGGCGGCGCCGCTGGCGCGGGCCGAGGGGTTCGAGCTCCACGCGCGGTCGATGGAGGCACGCATTCGAGACAATGAGACTCGATGACCCGAATCGGCCTGATCGAACGCAAGACCGGCGAGACTGAGATCAAGGTCAGCCTCGCCCTCGACGGGCACGGCGCCGGTGAGCGCGACACCGGCGTCGGCTTCTTCGACCACATGCTCGACCTGCTCGCCCGCCACGGCCATCTCGACCTGGGTGTGGAGGCGCGCGGTGACCTCGAGACCGGCGCCCACCACACGGTCGAGGACGTCGGGATCTGCATCGGCCAAGCGCTCGACGAGGCCCTGGGCGACCGCGTGGGGATCGCCCGGTACGGCCAGGCCACGATCCCGATGGACGAGGCCCGCGCGTCCTGCGCGATCGACATTTCCGGGCGCGGACTGTGCGCGTTCGAGGCCACGCTGCCCCCCGGCGCAATCGGCAACTTCGACCACGAGCTCGTCGAGGAGTTCTGCCGTGCGCTGGCGCTGAACGCGAGGCTCACGCTCCACCTCAGGGTCGAGCGCGGGACCAACGCCCACCACGTGATCGAGGCGGCATTCAAGGCGCTGGCGCGTGCGCTGAGGGCGGCGGTCGCACTCGACGCGACCGAGCGCGGCGTCCCGAGCACGAAGGGGACGCTGGGGTGACACACGTGGGCCTGATCGACTACGGGATGGGGAATCGGCGCTCGGTGGAGAAGGCGCTGGCCCACGTTGGCGCTCGCGTGTCTGTCACCCACGATCATGAGCAGCTGCAGGCCTGCGACGGGCTGGTGCTGCCCGGCGTCGGGGCGTTTCCCAAGGCTATGCACAACCTACGCGAGCTCGGCCTGGTCGACCTGATCAACGCGCAGGTCGAGCAGGGCACACGTCTGCTTGGCGTGTGCCTGGGGATGCAGCTGCTGTTCGACCGCTCCGAAGAGCTCGGCGGCACCGCCGGGCTCGGCCTGATCGCCGGCGAGGTCACACGGCTCGACTCCGGCGGGCTGCGGATCCCGCACATCGGCTGGAACGAGGTCCGGTTCGAGCGCTCCTCGCCGCTGCTCGCCGGGCTCCCCGAGCGCGGCTGCCCCTTTTACCACGTGCACTCGTACGCGGCGCGACCGGCCGATCAGGACATCGTCATCGGCACGACCGAGTACGGCGAGCGGTTCGCCACGATCGTCGGCAGCGGCTCGGTGTTGGGAGTCCAGTTCCACCCCGAGAAGTCGTCGCTGCACGGACTTCGCATGCTCGAGAGCTTCGTCGGGGTATGCGCTGGCGTGGCGAGCGTGCACGCATGATCCTGCTGCCCGCCGTCGACATTCTCGAGGGCAAGGCGGTGCGGCTGAACCGCGGGGAGTTCGACCAGCGCACGGTGTACGACGCCGATCCACTCGATGCCGCGCGGCGGTGGGTGAAGGATGGCGCGCGAGAGTTGCACGTCGTCGACCTCGACGGCGCACGCACCGGCGCCCCGGTCAACACCGAGCACGTCCGGCGGATCGTCGCCGAGGTGGACGTACCGGTCCAGGTCGGCGGCGGGCTACGGACGATCGAAGCCGTCCGGGGTGCGGTCGGCGCCGGCGCGACCTGGGTCGTGATCGGGACCGCGGCGTACACCGACATCGATTTCCTCGACGAGGCCGTGGCCGAGCTCGGCGACCGCGTGGTGGTCTCGATCGACGCCCGCGCCGGGAAGCTTGCGGGCGCCGGATGGACCGAGCAGACCGACATCCCGATCGAGGCGGTGATCGAGCGCCTCGGCGCCCGCGGTGTGCGGCGATTCGTGTATTCGAGCATCGACCGCGACGGCATGCTCGGGGGCCCTGACCTCGACGGCGCCCGCCGGGTCGCCGACGCCGTCCGCGGCATCTACGCGTACTCGGGCGGCGTCTCCTCACTGGAGGACCTGCGCGCGTTGGTCGAGCTCCGCCAGGTCAACCTGCGCGCTGTGATCGTCGGCAAGGCCCTCTATGAGGGGCGGTTCACGGTCGGCGAGGCGCAGGCGGTGCTCGACCGCTGATGCACTACAAGCGAGTGATCCCATGCCTCGACGTCGACCGCGGTCGCGTGGTCAAGGGCGTCGGGTTCGTTGACCTGCGCGACGCCGGCGATCCCGTCGAGCTCGCGTGTCGCTACGACGCCGCCGGGGCGGACGAGCTCGTGTTCCTCGACATCACCGCGACCTCGGACAAGCGAGAGACGGTCGTCGAGCTCGCGCGCCGGACAGCCGACGACGTGTTCATCCCATTCACGATCGGCGGCGGCATCCGCTCGATCTCCGACGCCCAGGCGGTGCTCGACGCCGGCGCCGACAAGGTGTCGGTCAACTCGGCGGCGCTGGCGCGGCCGGAGTTGCTCGACGAGCTGGCGGCCACGTTCGGCGCGCAGTGTGTCGTGCTCGCGATCGACGCCAAGTCGCGGACGGGGTCGGGCTGGGAGGCGTTCGTCGCCGGTGGCCGGACGCCGACCGGCCGGGACGCGGTCGGGTGGGCGCGCGAGGGCGTCGAGCGCGGCGCGGGGGAGATCCTGTTGACGAGCATGGACCGCGACGGCACAAACGCCGGCTACGACCTCGGGCTGACCCGAGCGGTCGCCGGCGCGGTCGGGGTCCCGGTGATCGCCTCCGGTGGCGCCGGCGCGCTCGAGCACCTGACGGCGGCAATCGAGGCGGGCGCCGACGCGGTGCTATGCGCCTCGATCTTCCACTACGGACAGCACACGGTGGCGGAGGTCAAGGCAGCGCTCACCGACGACGGGATCTCGATCCGGCCGGTGGATTAAGGCCCATAACCGACGAGCCCAGCCGCCAGCGAGCCGCAAAATCCCGCAGCCTCATCCGGCGAAGGTACGAATGTGTATGTTGGGCCCGGTTGAAGCGGCCGCGGTTAGGCGGCCTCTTCCACGTAGCCGGCAGCGGCGCATGCATCGCAGTACGCAGCAGGCGGGACGCGGGGCTCATAACAGCCAGGGCGGCAACAAGTCGAGGACCGCTTGGGCCGACCGCGACCGATGCGGGCTGCGGCAGCGTCCTTCAGCTCCTCGCGCATGCGATCGAGCTCCGCTGCGTGCTCCGCGCAGAACCTACGGCCCTGCACGGTCGGCTCCTGGCAATGACTTCCACTACGACAACGCATAGACACGCTAGGATAGCAAGAAGCGTTCGAACGCACGTTCCATGCGAGCTTCATTGCACGCCCTGTGCGGGCGTTTCGTGAGCGCGGAGACCGCCGTATGGAGTTCACGCGAGCGCTGTGTGGGGATTACGTTAGCGCGTGAGCACGGTCGGCGGTCATTTGCTCGGAAGCATCTGGTAGAGCATCGTGTAGCCGCTCAGATAGATCGCGCCGTCGTCGGCCACGACCGGGTTGAAGGCGCCGTCGGGGAACGAGAACACCTTCCGGCCGGTGCGCAGGTTGAGACCCGCCGTGGTCTTCGTGCCCAGGTCCGAGTAGTAGACGACGTTGCCGACGATCGTGGCCGAACCTGAGATCTTTCCGCCGGCCGGGTGCCGCCACCTGATCGCGCCGGATTTGGCGTTGAACGCGTAGAAGTTGCCGTCGTAGGACCCGAGGTAGATCGTCGGGCCGAGCCCCGGCGTGTTATCGACCGCGGCCGATGCATACACGTACGCTCCGGTGCCGGTGGCCCAGGCAAGCTGGCCGGTCTTGGCCGCGAACGAGTACACGCGGCCATCGGTGTTGCCCATGTATACGCGGCCAAACGCGACGGCGGGCGTCGAGTAGAAGTTGCCCGAGCCGAAGCCGAAGTCGGCGCCGTTGGTGTTGACCGCCCAGACCTGGTGGCCGGTGGCCGCGTCGAGGGCGTACGCGTGTCCCGAGTAGTCGCCGAAGTACAGGACCCCGTTCGACAGCGCCGGCCCGCCCTTGACGGCGGCGGCCGCATGATAGGTCCAGTTGACGTGGCCGGTGGTGGCGTTCAGCGAGTAGACCGTGCCGCTCTGGTCGCCGAAATAGACGGCGTTGCCCCAGGCGATCGGTGAGGACTCGGTGCCGGCGGGGATCACCTTCGACCACACGATCCGCCCGGTCTTCATCGACAGGGCCGCGAACCGCCCGTCGCCCGGTCTCTGGCCGGCGTGCGCGCTGGTCGATAGCAGCCCCACGTACATCAGCCCCTGCGCGAGCCCGAGCGCCGGCGAGGCGGCCGCGAGCGTTCCCACCTTGGTCTCCCACAGCTTGTGGCCGGTGCGCTTGTCGAGCGCCTTCGCCGAGCCGTCGTCGTCGATCAGATACAGGGTGTTCTGGAAGATGACCGGCGGGAACTCGAGCAGCGCGAAGTCCTGAAAGCGCCAGCCGACGTGGAGCGGCGGCTCCGGGACCTTATTTCCGGGGAAGAAGTGCGTGCGCTCGGCGTCGAAGCCGTATCGCGGCCAAGAGAAGTTGTTGACGACGACCTTCTTGGGGGTGGCCGTCGTGGTCGGCGCCGTGAATTCGACGTTGGGATGGGAGACGTTGTGCGGCGAGTGGAATAGCACGTAGGCCACTGCGCCTCCAGCCGCGATCAGAACGACCGCTCCGGCGACGAGTCCCCACCGCAGCCACCGTCGCGAACCGGGACTCGGCATGGGCAGCATGCTAGCCAGCGCCCTCCCGGAAACATGGCGGCCACGAGCCTCCGCGCAGCCGTTGGGAAGAAACTATGACTATGTCCGACTTTCTTCCCAAGCTCCTCGAGCAAGCGGTCGCGCTGCCGGCCGCGCGATCGCTGGTCGGCCAGTTGCCGGCTGCGCCCACGGTGTGGCTGGTGGGCGGTGCGGTGCGCGACCTGCTCCTGGGAGGCAGCCCGTTGGATCTCGATCTGGTGGTCGAAGGCGATGCGGCCGCGTTTGCGGCGTCGCTCGGCGGCGAGCTCCAGGTTCATGACCGCTTTGGGACCTCGACCGTCACCCTTGACGGCTTCAGCTACGACATCGCCCGCTCGCGCCGCGAGACCTACACCCACCCGGGCGCGCTGCCCGACGTGGCGCCGGCGCCGCTCGCGGAGGACCTCGAGCGGCGGGACTTCACGGTCAACACGCTCGCGCTCGCGCTCTCGGGCGACCGTGCCGGCGAGCTGACCTCGGTGCCGGCGGCGCTCGAGGACCTCGACGCGCGCCGCCTCCGTGTGCTCCACGACCACAGCTTCATCGACGATCCGACCCGGCTGTTCCGCATGGTGCGCTACGCCACACGTCTCAGCTTCGAGATCGAGCCGCATACCCGCGCGCTGGCCGACCAGGCGATCTCCGACGGCGCGCTGCGCACGGTCAGCGGCCCGCGGGTCGGGGCGGAGCTGCGGCTGCTCGCTCGCGAGCACGATCCCGTGTCGGCCCTAACGGGTCTCGGCGCGCTCGGGCTCGACCGCGCGATCCACCCCGGGTTCGGCCTCGAGGACGGGGAGCTCGCCCGGCGCGCGCTCGCGCTCCTGCCCGAAGATGCGCGGCGCGACCGGCTCGCGCTCGCGGCAGCCGCCCGCGAGGTGCCGCCGCCTACGCTGAGCCCGCTGCTCGATTCGCTGGCGTTCGAGGCGGAGGATCGCGACGCGATCGTGGCCGCCGCCACACGCGCCGACGACGTCGCGAACGCGCTGGGCGCCGCGGGCGCGCCGTCGGAGATCGCGACCGCGGCGGGAGGGGCGCCCGCGGAGCTGATCGCGCTCGCCGGTGCGCTCGGCCCCGAGGAGCAGGCCCGAGAGTGGCTCGACACACTGCGTCACGTCAGGTTGGAGGTCGACGGCGACGACCTGATTGCGGCAGGGGTGTCGGAAGGACCGGCGATCGGGCGCGGGCTGCGAGCCGCGCTGGCCGCCAAGCTCGACCGGCGCGCCTCCGGGCGCGAGCAGGAGCTCGCCGCGGCGCTCGACGCCGCCGGCGCGCCTTAGTGGCCGGCTCGCCTCCGTGTCGGTTGCTACAAAAAGTGAGATGAGGTTGCCGGCGCCGTTCTATGCCTGGGAGGAGCACGTGGGGATCGCGCTCCCCGGCGCGCAGGCGCTGTTCACGACCCGTCGCGGCGGATTCTCGGAAGGTCCGTACACGAGCCTGAACCTGGGCCGCCTGACCGACGACCGTCCCGACGCGGTGCGGCGCAACCGCGCCAGGCTGGCGGAGCAGGTCGGGGCCCGTCCTGCCCATGTCCGGCAGGTGCATGGAACTGTCGTGCGCACGGTCACGGACACGGCCGACGCGTTCGTCGGCCCGCTTCCCGACGCGGAGATCAAGTTGCCCGACGCCGACGGGCAGGCGACCCGGCTCGGCGGGGTCGCGCCGATGGTGCTGACAGCGGACTGCCTGCCGATCGCGGTCGTCGGTCGCGGGGCAGATGGCAGCGAGGACCCCGGCGCGGTCGCCATGCTCCACGCCGGCTGGCGCGGGCTGGCCGGCGGGATCGTGGCCGAGGGCGTGCGCGCGCTCCGCGGGCTCGGAGCGGACGGCCCGCTTGCGGCGGCGATCGGCCCGGGCGCGGGTGCATGCTGCTACGAGGTCGGCGAGGAGGTGCACGAGGTGTTCGCCAACCACGGCGAGCGCGTGCGCCACGGGCGCAACCTCGACCTCAAGGCGATCGCTCGCGACCAACTAGAGCGCGCCGGCGTCCAGACCGTGCACGACGTCGCGCTGTGCACGATCTGCTCCAACGAGGCGCTGTTCTTCTCTCATCGCCGCGATCGCGGCGTCACCGGGCGGCAGGCCGGGCTGGTGTGGTTGAGCTGATCTGGGGTATCCGGGTGCAGGACGTCCGCGCGAACCTCGAGCGGGTCCGGTCCGAGATCGCCGCCACCGGCCGCGACCCGGCCGACGTGCAGATCCTCGCCGCGGTCAAATACGTCCCCATCGAGGAGCTCGCGGTGCTGGCCGAGGCGGGTATCGAGCTGGTCGGCGAGAACGTCGCGCAGGAACTCGTCGCGAAGGCGCAGGCGCACCCCGGTGCATTCACCTGGGACTTCATCGGCCATCTCCAGAGCCGCAAGGTCCGCCAGGTCCTGCCGCACGTCCGCTACATCGAGACGGTTGCGAGCGACTCGGCGCTCGATCAGCTCGGGCGACACGGCGGGCCGGACACCGAGGTCCTGATCGAAGTCAATGTCGCCGGCGAGGCGGGCAAGAGCGGGATCGCCCCGTCCGAGCTGCCGGGGTACCTCGAGCGGTGCCCGGTGAAGGTTGCGGGGCTGATGACGATGCCCCCACTCGCGTCAACCCCGGAGGCCAGCCGCGCCCATTTCGCGGCGCTCCGCGAGCTCGCCGGCGAGCACGGCCTGCGCCACCTGTCGATGGGGACCAGCCAGGACTATCTGGTCGCCGTCGAGGAGGGCGCGACGATTGTGCGACTCGGCACAAGCTTGTACGGCTCCCGCGCGTCATAATCACAGCAGGGAATTACGGTCTCCCACCGAAACTTCGAATCCGAGATGGCCTTACGAGATACTTGGCACCGCACGCTCATGTACTTCGGGCTGGCGGATGACGAGGATTACGAGGATGACCTCGAGCCTTACACCGAGCCTGAGGCGGAGGCCCAGGACGCGTACCGCGAACGCCCGAACGTGCGGCGCCTCAGCTCGCGGCGCCGGCGCGACGAGTTCGACGACATCTTCGCCGACGATCCCGACGCCGACCGCCGCACGACGTCGCTCCGTCCCGTGAGCGGGGGACGCGGCAACGGTCGGAGCGGGGGGGACGTGCGCGTCCACTTCGTCGCGCCCAAGAACTTCAACGAGGTCCAGGACGTCGCCGACAAGTTCAAGGAGGCGATCCCGGTGATCCTGAACCTCCAGAGCACGGACCACGATCTGTCAAAGCGCCTGATCGACTTCTCGAGCGGGCTCACGTACGCCCTCGACGGCGGCATGCAGCGGATCGCCGACAAGGTGTTCCTGCTCACCCCGCGCAACGTCGAGGTGTCGGCGGAGGAGCGCGCCCGGCTGCTCGAGAAGGGGTTCTTCAATCAGAGCTGAGCCCGGCCGCGGTCGCGGATCGTCGCGATCTGAGCGTCAATTCGAGACGGCGTCGAGCGCCGGGGTTCCGCACCGGTAGATTTCATCCCATGCAGGTCGGACTTATCGGCGCTGGCAACATGGCCCGCGCGCTTGCGCGTGGCTGGGGCGACCCCGTGCTCGTGTCCGACAGCGGGTCCGGCCGGGCGAAGGCGCTCGCGGATGAGCTTGGGGGGGAGGCGGTCGACTCGAACGTCGAGGTCGCTGACCGTGCCGACCTCGTCGTGCTGTGCCACAAGCCGGCCCAGTTCCAGACGGTCGGCGCAGAACTCGCCGGTCACGCCAAGGCGGTTGCGTCGGTGCTGAGCGGGATCGACACCGGGAAGTTGCGTTCGGTATACGCCGTCCCGGTGTTCCGGTTCATGCCGAACACCCCGGTCGAGGTCCGGCGAGGCGTGATCTGCTATTCGCCCGAGCCCGAGGTCGACGCCGCGCTCGAGGCCGAGGTGCTCGCGCTGTTCGGGAGAGTGGGGATCGTCGTGAAGATTCCTGAGGGCCTGATCGGCCCGGCCGGCGCCGTGGTCGGGGTCGGTCCGGCCTATCAGGCGCTGCTGGTCGAGGCCCAGGTCGACGCGGCGGTTCGCCACGGGCTCGCGCCAGGGGTCGCCGGGCGGCTCGTCGCCGAGACGATGGCCGGGACGGCCGCGCTGCTCGAGACCCGCGACTACGACACGCTTGCCGTCCGGCGCGAGGTGAGCTCGCCCGGGGGCACGACCGCGCGCGGACTGGCGGCGCTCGAGCGCGGCGGGATACGGCCCGCGTTCCAGGACGCGATCGACGCCGTCGTCGGAGCCCACCGATGATGCTGCTCGCGGCCCTCACCCGCGGCGACATTGCCAACTACGTCCAGGCGCTGTTCCTCGTCTACATCCTGCTGATCTTCATCTACATCCTGCTCAACATGATGTTCTCACTGGGCCTGCGCCCGCCGTATTCGCGGTATGTGGACGCGGTCACGAACTTCCTGCGGGACGTCTGCGAGCCATACCTGAAGATCTTCCGCCGCTTCATCCCGCCGATCGGCATGTTCGATCTGACTCCCATGATCGCGATCGTCGTCCTGTACATCGTGCAGGACATCGTGGTCAAGCTGATCTCGGGCTGATGCGGGCGGCCGTGGTTGCGGGCTGAGCGCCCGCGCGAGATGACTCAGACGACCGCATCGGTCCGGGTGGCGGCCTTCGCACGCGCCGCGCTGGTCGCGGCCGTCGTCGTGATCCTCGACCAGGTGACCAAGAGCCTGGTCAGGTCCGAGATCGAGCTCGGGGGTCACGTCAAGTTCCTGCCGGGTGTGACGCTCGTGCACGACCGGAATACCGGCGTCGCCTTTTCTCTGTTCGCCGGCGGAGGGGCGTTCGTGATCGTGCTTACGCTGGTGGCGCTGGCGGCGCTCCTCGTCTATCTCGCGAGGCGCCCCGACCGGCCGCTCTTGTGGCTGCCGACCGGGATGCTGGTCGGCGGCGCGCTCGGCAACCTGATCGATCGGATCGCGCACGGCGCGGTGACCGACTTCATCAAGCTCCCGCACTGGCCGGCCTTCAACGTCGCCGACATGTCGATCACGTTCGGCGTCCTGACGCTGCTGTACGTGCTCGAGGGCCGCCGGCAGTGAGCGCCGGCACCCGCATCGAGCTGCGCGTGCCAGACGCCGCGGCGGGCACGCGCTTGGATCGGTTCCTCGCGATTCCGCTCGGCTCGCGGGCGCGAGCGCAGGCGCTGATCGACTCCGGTCACGTGCGGGTCGACGGCTCGCTCAGGCCCAAGCGCCACCTGGTGACGTCCGGGGAGGCGATCGAGATCGACGATGTGTTGGAGACGGGGTCGGCGGTGGACGATGGAGACCAGGCGGAGTTCGGCATCGCCTACGAGGACGAGCATCTGCTGGTCGTCGACAAGCCGGCGGGGGTCGTCGTGCACCCCGCCCGCGGTCACTGGGCGGGGACGCTCGCTCAGGCGCTCGAGGGGCGGGCCGCTGGCGGCGAAGAGTCGTGGCGGGCGGGAATCGTCCATCGCCTCGATCGCGACACGTCAGGGCTGCTGGTCGTCGCCAAGAACGACGCGGTCCATCGCGCGCTCAAGTCGCTGCTGGCGCGTCGCCGGCTGCGGCGTGAATACCTGGCGCTGGTCGACGGCCATCCCCCGGCGAGGACGGGCACGATCGACGCGCCGATCGGGCGCCACCGGCGCGACCGCAAGCTGATGTCGATCGACAGCGACGATCCCCGCGAGGCGTGCACCCATTTCGAGATCGAGCGGCTGCTGCCGACCACGGCGCTGCTGCGCGTCGTGCTCGAGACCGGCCGCACCCACCAGATCCGCGTCCATCTGGCGGCCATCGGCCATCCCGTAAGCGGCGACCCGCAGTACGGCAAGGCCGGCGAGCTTAACCTGACCCGCCAGTTCCTCCACGCCACCAGACTCGCCTTCGAGCATCCGGTAACCGCCGAGCCCATCGACACCACCTCCCCGCTCCCAGCCGACCTCAAGACCGCATTGGCGCTAGCGGAGCGGGTGGACTAGCGGCGCGGGCAAGAGCCCGCCTCCCAAGCTGCCAGAGGGGCGGCCGGTGCGCGTCTGGCAGCCCTCGCGCGGGTCTCGTCCCCCGTAGCCAACCCGGAGCTTCCCGCCTAACAACAACCGGAGCGAGGGCAGCCAGACGTGCATGGCCGCCAAAAAGAAGGCGGGGCGGCCCGTCCACAGCCGCCCCGCCTGACGTTGCGAACCGAGCCACCGGAGGTAGGGGAAGGGAGGTTCGGCCCGCGCACGAGCCACCGCTGAAGGTAGGGGAAGCGAATGGCCCGCTACACCTGAAAACGTAGCGGCGCATCAAAACTTGCGTAAACTCAGTCGACCAACCCCAACCCCGTTCGTGCGGATCGCGCCCTGCCTCGCTTGCCGAGGTCCGCGAGCGTGCATGAGCGGGCGATGCAAAACCAACATAAGGGAGTAGACCTAGTGGCTCAGATAGGCATCAAGGAGCTGCTGGAGGCCGGCGTCCATTTCGGCCACCAGACGCGTCGATGGAACCCCAAGATGCGCCGCTTCATTTTCGGCGAGCGTGACGGGAACTACATCATCGACCTCCTACAGACGCAGGTCCTGCTGGAAGACGCGCGTCAGTTCGCGGCGGACGTATCGCGCCGCGGCGGGACCGTGCTGTTCGTCGGCACCAAGAAGCAGGCGCGCGACACGATCCGCGAGAACGCGCAGGCCGCCGACATGCCGTACGTCAACCACCGCTGGCTCGGCGGTCTGCTGACGAACTACCAGACGATCTCGCTGCGGATCAAGCGGCTGCACGACCTCGAGCGCTACGAGTCCGAGGGCCAGCTCCAGCTGCTGCCCACGCGCGAGCGAATGGCCGCGCTGGCCGACCTCGAGAAGCTGCGCGCGAATCTCGGCGGTGTCAAGAACATGCAGCGCCTACCCGACGCGGTGTTCGTGATCGATCTGAAGACCGAGGCGATCGCCGTGCGCGAGGCGCAGCGTCTGCGAATCCCGATCATCGGGCTTGTCGACACGAACTGCGATCCCGACGGGATCGACTACGTGGTGCCGGGCAACGACGATGCGATTCGCTCGTGTGCGCTGATCACGAGGGCGGTCGGCGACGTGGTCGCGCAGGGCCACAACGTGTTCCGCGAGGAAGAGGAGCGGGCCCGGCTCGAGCGCGAGCGCCAAGAGGCCGAGGAGCGAGCGCGTCAGGAGGCCGAGGAACGCGCACGCCAGGAGGCCGAGGAGCAGGCCCGGCTCGAGCGCGAACGCCAAGAGGCGGAAGCGCGGGAGCGTCAGGAGGCCGAGGAGCGAGCCCGGCAGGAGGCAGTCGCGGCGGAGGCACAGGCAGCGCAGGCACAGGCAGCGCAAGCCGCCCCAGCCGCGCCGGCGCCCGAAGCAGCGGCGCCCGCTGCCGAGGCAGCGGCAGCGGCGCCCGCCCCCGAGGCAGCGGCAGCGGCGCCCGCCCCGGAGGCAGCGGCAGCGGCGCCCGCCCCGGAGGCGCTCGCCCCGGAGGCGCCCGCCCCCAAGGCGGCGGCACCCGCCACGGAGGAAGCTCCGGTGGAGCCGGAGGCGGCGACGCCGGCGGCGACCGAGGAAGCGCCGGCAGCGGCTGAGGCCCAGGCGGCCCCCTCGCCCGAGCCCGCCGACACCGAGCCCGAGCCAGAGCCGGCGCCGCAGGCTGAGGCACCACCGCCACCGCCGGAGGAGCCCCCGGCCGAGCCTGAAGCTGCGGCTGCGGCCCCGGAGCCGACGGAGCCCGAAGCCGCCGCCGAGCCAGAGCAGGCCCCCGAGCCAGCCGCGCACGAGAACTCATGAGTGCGATCAGCGCCAAGGAAGTCAAGGCCTTGCGTGACCGGACGGGCGCCGGTGTGCTCGCCTGCCGCGAGGCGCTTACCGAGTCCGAGGGCGACATCGAGCGCGCCGTCGAGATCCTCCGTACCCGCGGTCAGGCCCAGGCGGCCAAGCGCTCCGGCGAGGAGGCGCGCGAGGGCGTCGTCCAGAGCTACATCCACGCAGGCAACAAGATCGGCGTGCTCGTCGAGGTCGACTGCCAGACGGACTTCGTGGCTCGCAACGACAAGTTCGTCGAGTTCGCGCGGGATCTCGCCCTGCACATCGCGGCCGCCGCGCCGATCGCGGTGAGCGACGCGGACGTGCCGGCGGAGGATCGCGAGCGCGAGGAGCGGATCGCGGTCGAGCAGGCCGCCGACCGGCCGGAGAACGTCCGCGAGAGGATTGTCACCGGCAAGCTCGACAAGTGGCTCGACGACGTCGTGCTGTTGCGCCAGAAGCACGTCAACGAGGACAAGCACGGCGGCAAGACAATCGAGGAGCTGCGCGCCGAGCTGGCGAGCGAGACGCGGGAGAACGTCGTGATCCGGCGCTTCTCCCGCTTCTCGGTAGGCGCCTGAGGTGAGCTCGACCACCGTGGTCTCCGAGCACGACTCCGCCCGAAACCCGGGGCCGCCCGTCTACAGGCGCATCCTCTTGAAGCTCTCGGGCGAGGCGCTGATGGGGGATCTGGAATACGGGACCGATCCCGCGCGGGTCCACGAGATCGCCTCGCAGATCGCGGCCGTTCAGAGACGAAACGTCGAGGTGGCGATCGTCGTCGGCGGCGGCAACATCTACCGCGGGCTCGCGGCGGCCGCGCGCGGCATGGACCGCGCCACCGGTGACTACATGGGGATGCTCGCGACCGTGCTGAACGCCCTGGCGCTCCAGGACGCGCTTGAGAAGGAGGACGTCCAGACCCGGGTCCAGTCTGCGATCACGATCTCGGAGGTCGCCGAGCCCTACATTCGCCGGCGGGCGATGCGACATCTCGAGAAAGGCCGGATCGTGATCTTCGCGGCCGGCACCGGCAATCCGTTCTTCTCGACCGACACCGCCGCGGCCCTGCGCGCCGCGGAGCTGCACGCCGAGATCATCCTGATGGCCAAGAACCGTGTCGAGGGCGTCTACACGGCCGATCCACGCACCGATCCGGACGCCGAGTTCATCCCTGAGATCACGCACAAGGACGCGCTCACGCGCGGCCTGCAGGTCATGGACTCGACCGCGTTCGCCCTGTGCATGGACAACAACCTCCCGATCGTCGTCTTCAACATGGCCGACGGGCGCAACATCGACAAGATAGTGTCCGGAGAACGAGTGGGGACGTTGGTGAGGACATGACCACGGACATGATCGACGAGCTCCTGGCCGACGCGCAGGAGCGGATGAGCAAGTCCGTCGACGCGATACGGATCGAGTTCGGATCGGTCCGCACGGGGCGAGCGAGCCCGGCCCTGCTCGATCGGATCTCGGTCGACTACTACGGCACCGCGACCCCGCTCAAGCAGCTCGCGACGATCTCCGCTCCAGAAGCACGGCTGCTGACGATCCAGCCCTACGACAAGACCTCGATCAAGGCGATCGAGCGTGCGATCCTCGAGTCGGACATTGGGTTGACCCCCAACAACGACGGCAACGTCATCCGTCTCGGCGTCCCCGAGCTCACCGAGGAACGACGCAAGCAGCTGGTCAAGGTGGTCAGGCATATCGCCGAGGAAGGCCGGGTCGCGATCCGCAACATCCGCCGCGACGTGATGCACGATCTGCGTGAACTCAAGGAAGCCGGCGAGGCGGGGTCCGACGACGAGCACCGCGCCGAGGTCGAGCTCCAGAAGGTCACCGACCTGCGGATCACCGAGCTCGACGAGTCGCTCAGGCACAAGGAAGCGGAGATCCTGGAGGTCTAGCTAGGTGGTAAACCCCGGGGATTCGGAGCCCGCCCACCCCGCCCACCCCGCCCACCCGGTCGCCCACCCCGCCCACCTCGACCACGACGCCGGTGCTCGGGCTCGCTACGTCGCGATCATCACCGACGGCAACGGACGATGGGCTAAGCGCCGGGGCCTGCCGGCTCTCGCCGGGCACGAGGCCGGCGCCGACGCGGTCAAGGCCCGGCTGCGGGACGCCGTCGACCTCGGCGTCGACGAGCTGACCGTGTTCTCGTTCTCGACCGAGAACTGGGTCCGCCCGCAGGCGGAGGTCCAGGGTCTGATGGCGATGATGGCTCGGAGAATCGAGTTCGAGACGCCCGAGCTGCACGAGGAGGGGGTCCGGATGCGGTTCATCGGGCGCCGCAGCGACCCCGTCCCGCCCGCGTTGGTCGACCGCATGGTTTGGGCCGAGCAGCTGACCGAGAAGAACACCCGGATCACGCTGTTCGTGGCGTTCAACTACGGCGGCAGGGCGGAAATCGTCGATGCAGCGCGAACCTTCACCTCAGGCACCGAAGAGGACTTCCGTGCCCACCTCTACGCCCCCGATATGCACGATCCCGACCTGATCATCCGAACCAGCGGCGAGCGGCGAATCTCGAACTACCTGCTGTGGCAGGGGGCCTACTCGGAGTGGGTGTTCCGCGACGAGCTGTGGCCGGACTTCTCCCGGGAGTCGTTCGAGCAGAGCATCGAGGACTTCGCCGCGCGCAGCCGCCGCTACGGAGGCAGGTAGCGATGCCGCCGGCACGTAGCAGCGGAGCCTCGCGGCAACGTCGAGCACCGCGCGAGGACCCGCCCAAGAAGCCGCGCCGGCGCTCAGATCTGTTCATGCGGGTGCTCGTCGCGGTCCCGCTGGCGCTCGCCACGATCATCTTCAACAACGTCGGCGGGCTGCCCTTCGCGCTGTTCATGATCGCCGCGGGGTTGATCTGCATGCACGAGCTGTACGGCCTGCTGGCGATATGGCGACCGGTTGCGCTGATCGGATTCGCCGCGGTCGTCGCGATGGTGCTCGTCGCCAGGACGGGCAATCAGGGCGGGGTACTCGAGGTCGCGGTCGCCGCGGTCCCGGTCGTGCTGCTGGCCGTGATGATCAGCGACCGGCGCCGTCCGACGGTCGCGATCGCCGGCACGCTGCTCGGCATCTACTGGGTTGGGTTCGCGTTCGCGCACGCCGAGCTACTGCGCGAGCTCCCGCACGGTAACGGCGTGTTCCTCGACGTCCTGATCGGGACGTTCTTGGGGGACACCGGTGCTTACATCGGCGGGCGGCTGTTCGGTCGCCGGCCGCTCGCGCCCAAGGTCTCGCCCAACAAGACCGTTGAGGGGCTGGTCTGCGGGATGCTGGTCGCGATCCTGGCGGTGTTCCTGGCCGGGCTGTACCAGACCTGGTTGACCCAGGGCCACGCGCTGCTGCTCGGGGTGGCGGTGGCGGTGCTCGGGCCGCTCGGCGACCTGTTCGAGTCGGTGGTCAAGCGCGACGCCGGGGCCAAGGACTCAGGCAGCGTGTTCGGGCCGCACGGGGGCGCGTTGGATCGCCTCGACGGGGCGCTGTTCACGGTCGTGGTCGGCTACTACATCTGGCTCGCGGTCTCCTAGTGGGTCGACGCGAGACGTGGAACGTCTCGAGGAGGCCCACGAGCCTCGGCGCCCTGAAGCCGCGCGGGCAAGACTCCTAGACTGGGTGCGTGCCCCGACGCCTTGCGATCCTCGGCTCGACCGGGTCGATCGGCTGCCAGGCCCTCGACGTGGTCTCCCGCTCGCCCGAGCTCACGGTGGTGGCGTTGAGCGCGGCGAGCTCATGGGAGCCGCTGCTCGAGCAGGCGCGCCGCTACGGCGTCCGCAAGGTTGCGGTCGCCGATCCCGACGCCGCCGCACGGGCGAGCGAGGCCTGGACGGGCGGCGAGGTGCTGGCCGGACCGGACGGGGTCGTCCGGCTGATAACCGAGTGCGAGTGCGACATGGTGCTGAACGGCATCGTCGGGTCGGCGGGACTGCTCCCGACCGTCGCGGCCCTGGCCGAGGGGATCGACCTCGCGCTCGCCAACAAGGAGTCGCTCGTCGTCGGCGGCGAGCTTGTCACCGCGCTCGCGGAGGCGACCGGCGCGGCGATCATCCCCGTCGACTCCGAGCACACGGCGTTGCACCAGCTGCTGGCCTCAGAGCGCCCCGGAACCGTTGACCGCCTGATCCTGACCGCCTCGGGCGGCCCGTTCCGCGGGAAGCGGCGCGAGGACCTCGAGCAGGTCACCATCGAGCAGGCGCTCGCCCACCCAACGTGGGCGATGGGCGGCAAGATCACGATCGATTCCGCGACGTTGATGAACAAGGGGCTCGAGCTGATCGAGGCCCATCACCTGTTCGGCACGCCGTACGAGCAGATCGACATCGTCGTGCACCCGCAGTCGATCATCCACAGCCTGATCCAGCTGTGCGACGGCGCCACGCTCGCACACATGGGGTACCCGGACATGCGCGTGGCGATCTCGTACGCGCTGCACCACCCCGAGCGCGTCGACGTCCCCGTCCGGCAGCTCGACCTGGTCGAGCTCGGGAGCCTGACGTTCGAGTCCGTCGACGAGGAGACGTTCAGCTGCGTGCGCATCGCCCGCGAGGCCGCGCGCGTCGGCGGGACCGCGACGTGCACGATGAACGCCGCCAACGAGGTCGCCGTGCACGCGTTCCTGTCCGGCCGGCTGCGGTTCCTGGACATCGCCGAGGTGATCGAGGAGACGCTCGAGCAGCTCCCATCGCAGCCGGTCCACTCGTTCGAGGCGCTCGGGGAGGCCGACGCCGACGCAAGGCGGATCGCCGGCGAGCTCGTGGCCGAACGGGCCGCGGCATAGCCCCGGACTCTGATCGCGTTCTTACGGACAACGTTTGAACGCCTGCCACACTGGGTTGGGTGTCGTACGTCCTTGCCTTCCTGGGCTTCGTCGCGCTGATCATCCTCCACGAGGCGGGCCACTTCACGGCCGCGAAGGCGGTCGGGATGCGCGTCGAGCGGTTCTCGCTGTTCATGGGTCCGCTGCTCGTCAAGTTCCGACGCGGCGAGACCGAGTACGGCATCGGGCCGTTGCCGCTGGGTGGGTATGTCCGCATCACCGGGATGAACCCGCAAGAGGACATTCCGCCCGACGTCATACATCGCGCCTACTACAACCAGAAGGTGTGGAAGCGGATCGTGGTGATCCTCGCCGGTCCGTTCGTGAACCTGGTGATCGCGTTCGTGATCTTCTGGGCGATCTTCCTTTCGATCGGCCAGGCCGTCGGAACCACCAACGTCGCGGGCATCACGAAGGGGTCGGCGTCCGCGTCGGTGCTGCAGCTCGGTGACCACGTCGTTTCCGTCGACGGCGTCAGCGGCTCCGAGGACGCGATCCGGAACCAGATCGGCACCCATCGGTGCGTCGGCGCGCAGGTGAACAACTGCGTCGCGGCCACGCCCGCCCGGGTCGTCGTCCGTCGTGACGGAAAGCTCATGACGTTCGAGATCAGGCCGAGGTACAGCACCGCCGACGGCGAGAATCGGCCACTGCTCGGCGTCAGCTTCGGCTCGACCCAGCAACCGATCGGCGTTGTCAAGGCGGCGTCGCTGTCGGGCAGCAACATGTGGTACGTCACGACCCGGACCGTCTCGGTCGTCGCGCGCCTGTTCGAGCCGCAGGAGCGAAAGCAGCTCCACAGCATCGTCTACGGCTACACCGCCACCCAGGAGTCCTTCGCGACCAGCGCGACCGAGGCGTTCTACGTGCTGGGCCTGATCTCGCTGTCGCTCGCGATCATCAACCTGTTCCCGTTCCTCCCGCTCGACGGTGGCCACGTGTTCTGGGCGGTGGCGGAGAAGGTCAGGGGCAAGCGGATCCCGTTCGAGGTCATGGAGCGCGCCGGCCTGGTCGGGTTCGTCCTGATCCTGCTGATCTTCGTGATCGGCCTCTCGAACGACATCTCGACGCTGTCCGGTCCCGGCTTAGGCATCCATTAGCGACCCGTCACGAAGGCGGCGATAGCTCCGCGCGGCGCTGATACGGTGCCCGGCACATTCGAGCCCTACGGTGGAGGAGCAGGCAGCATGGAGAGCAGCAGCACGATCTCGCCGGCGGTGGGGCGCGCCGTCGATGCCCCGACGGTCACCGAGGCGCTCCGCCGGACGGCGGCCAACCACCCGGAGATCGTCGCGGTCCGTACCACCGACGACAGCGTGTCGCTGACCTGGGCCGAGCTGCTTCGGCGGGTCGAGGCGGTGGCGGGAGGGCTGGCGAAGCTAGGGGTCGGCCGCGGCGACACGGTCGCGATCATGCTCGGCAACCGCCCCGAGTTCCATATCGTGGACCTGGCGGCGGCGATGCTCGGCGCGACGCCGTTCTCGATCTACCTGACGTACCCACCGGCCGAGATCCAGTACCTGATCGGCGATGCCGCGTCGAAGCGTGGCGATCGTCGAGCAGGCGCACGCGGCCGCGCTGCTCGAGGCGCGCAACGGCCTCCCCGGGCTCGAGCACGTGATCCTGGTCGACGGCGACGCCCCCGAAAACACGATCTCGCTCGCCGACGTCGAGGGCTCGAACCCCGACTTCGAGGCGGCCGACAGTCAGGCGCGAGATCGGTCCAGACGACTTCGTGACGCTGATCTACACCTCGGGCACGACCGGCCCGCCGAAGGGCGTGCAGCTGTCGCACCGCAACATCATGGCCGGCACGCAGGCCGTCGAGCAGGTGATCAGGTTCGATCCGGGCGCGAAGGTGATCTCGTGGCTGCCGGCGGCGCATATCGCCGAGCGAATGGCGCACCACTACATCCCGGTGGTCTTCGCCGGCACGATCACCTGTTGCCCGAACCCGCGCGAGGTCCTCTCGTACCTGCCCCAGGTGAGGCCCACCTGGTTCTTCGCTGTCCCACGCATCTGGGAGAAGCTCAAGGCCGGGCTCGAGACGATGCAGGCCGCGCAGCCCGAGGAGCAGCGACGTCCGATCCAGGACGCGCTCGAGGCGTCGCTTGAGCGCGTGCGGCTGCGCCAGCGCGGCGAGCCGGTGCCGCAGGAGCTCGAGGCGAAGGTCGCCCAGGCCGACGAGCAGATGTTCTCCAAGCTCCGCGAGATGCTCGGCCTCGACCAGGCGATCTCGGTCAACGTCGGCGCCGCCCCGACGCCCGTCGAGCGTGCTCGAGTTCTTCCACGCGCTCGGGATCGAGCTGGGGGAGCTGTGGGGCATGTCGGAGACGTGCGGCGTCGGCACGTGCAACCGGCCCGGCGAAGTGAGGATCGGCACCGTCGGGCCGGCCGAGCCCGGCGTCGAGATCAAGATCGCCGACGACGGGGAACTGCTCGTCCGCGGTGACTGCGTGATGAGCGGCTATCGCAACGCGCCGGAACAGGACCGCCGAGACGATCGACTCCGACGGATGGCTCCACACCGGCGACATCGGTCAGCTCGACGACGACGGGTTCCTGCGGATCGTCGACCGCAAGAAGGAGATCATCATCAACGCCGCCGGCAAGAACATGTCGCCGGCCAACATCGAGGCCACGATCAAGTCGTCGAGCCCGCTGATCGGGCAGGCGGTCTGCATCGGCGACGCCCGGCGCTACAACACCGCCCTGATCGTGCTCGACGCCGACTTCGCCCCGCAGTGGGCTACTCAGCAGGGGCTCGAGGCGACCGGGCTCGAGGAGCTCGCGCACGCCGAGGCGATCGTCGCTGCGGTCGGGAGCGCGATCGACGAGGCAAACGAGCACCTCGCCCGGGTCGAGCAGATCAAGACCTTCACGATCGTCCCGGGCGATTGGCTCCCTGGCGGCGACGAGCTGACGCCGACGATGAAGCTCAAGCGGCGTCCGATCGAGGCCAAGTACGAGGCCGAGATCGACGCGATGTACGCGAGTGCGAGGCTCGGGGCTAACCGAGCTTGATCGCGACCGACCGGCTGTACACGGTCGCGCCCTCGACGGCCGGCGCGAACATCAGCAGTGGGTTGGTCGGGTACGTGTACGCCAGCCTGACAGTGCCATTCCCGGGGAACTTCATCCGGAGATCGAAGTAGCAGCTGTTCGAGTTCCGGATCGTCACCGTCCGCACCGTCCTGAACGCTCCGGACCCGCGCCGGGCGTACTGGATCTGGGCCGTCTGTGGCTGGCCGGCGCCGAGGATCGCGTAGCGCGCCGGCCGCACGCACCCCCACACCTCGAGCGAGCGGCCGGGCCGCGCCTGAGGTGACCGGGAGGAACAGCGGCAGGCGGTAGGCGGCATAGCCCGGCTTGGGCTTGCCGTTCACGTACAGCAGCCCGCTCGTGAAGCCGCCGTCTCCAGGGATGGCCCCGTTCAGCACGGGGTCGTACAGCAGGTACTGCATCGTGCTGGCGACCCGCGGCTGCTTCCAGCTCAGGTACTCGGCCCAGTTGATGTAGTACGCGGCGGTCGCGGGCGATACGAAGTTGTCGCGGTTGGGCGGGTGGGTGATGTAGCCGTACTCGGTGTTGTAGATCGGGAAGCGCTTGCCCGAGCCGTAGATGCGCTGCAGGCGGTCGAGCGCGTACTCGAGGTTCGGCAGTCGCGGGAACGGCGCGATGTCTGGATCCTTCGAGGTCTCGATCGTCGGGGGCTGGTTGTCCGGATACGGGTGATCGGCGAAGCCAGAGGCCTTGAACAGCGCCGGGTTCTGGCGCCGGAAGCTGCGCGAGCCGGCGGCGGTCGCGGGGCACCCGACCGCCCGCGCCCCGCGTCCGCGCAGCTCCCGATAGCTCGAGTCGACGCAGTACAACGTGCGCAGGAACTGCAGCGGCTTGGTCTGTCCGAAGTTCCCGGGCAGTCCCTGGGGATGGCCGGGGCCCGCGCGGCCGCTCAGTCCGAGCGGCGCGAACTCGCCGATCAGGATCGTGTCGTGTCTGTGCCCGGTCGCCTGGAGCGCGTTCCACATCTGGCCGGCGAGCGCGCGATACATTCCGGGCGCGACCGACGCGGTCGACCCGTTGACCGCCTGGGGCCCGAGGTCTTCGCCGAAGTTTGGCTCGTTCCAGATCGCCCAAAAGTTCACACGCGGCAGCGGGGTGCTCTGGCCCGGCGGGATGTAAGTGCCGCTGTAGCGTGCGGCGGCGGCGCGGGCGAACTGGCCGAACGCCGGCGCCGATGGGCGCCACGCCCAGAACTGGTTGTCGAGCGCCGCCGGCGGGATCCCCGGTCCCTCAGCCCAGCGGGGCGCACCGCCGCTCAGCGTGAGGTCGACTCCGAGCCCGTCGGCCCGGGCGAGCTTGATCATCTCGTCGTACGGCGCCCAGTTGGCCGCAGGGTAGGAGCCCGGGTTGGCGGCGTTGAAGCCGCTCGGGGCCTGGCGGGACTGGGCCGCGGGAGCGATCTGCGCCCACACGACGATGATCCGCACCATCCGCACGCCGAGCGCCCGGAACGTGCTCATCGTCCCGGCCGGATCGCTGAGCATCCGGGTCGAGTCCTGGATGATCGACACCTGACCCGCCGACGCTTGCGCAGCGGGCGCGAGCGCGAGGCCGCCGGCGGCGAGCGTGATCGCGATCGTCGTCGCGAGCACAGCGGCTATCGGTAGTCGTGCTCTCATTTGTGGATGGTCACAGGCACGGACCGGCTCACGATCGGGTCGGTCGCGGCCGGTAGCAGGGGGTCCGTCGGCGCGTAGCCGTAACTGAGTCGCACCGTCCCGCTCGCGGGCAACTTCAGCCGTACGTCAAAGTAGCAACTGCTCGATCCCGTCACGCTCACCGTCTGGATCGTCGCGAACGGCCCGGCGGGCCGGCGCGCGAACTGGATCTGGGCCGTCTGCGCGGTTTCGGTGGCGAGCGCCCCGAAGCGGCCGGGCCGCACGCACCCCCACACCTCCAAGCGGCTGTCCGCCCGCGCCGAGGTGACGGGCAGGAAGAGCGGCAGCCGCCAGGCGTCGTAGGTCGCCTTCGGGACCCCGTTCCAGCTGAGCAGCCCGCTCGCGAACCCGCCCCAGTCGTTCGACACCAGCGGGCGCAGGGGGTCGTACAACGGGAACTGCGCGAATGAGCGCACCCGTGGGTTGCGCCAGCTGACGTACTCGGCCCAGTTCATGTAGAAGGCGGCCGTCGCCGGCGACACGTACAGCACTCGGCCGCGCGATCCGGGATCCGGGCTGCGCTTGGGCGGGCTCGTGATATAGCCGAACTCGGTGTCGTAGATCGGCAGGCGCCTCCTTGACCCGTACACCCGCTCGAGTCGATCGAGCGCATGGCCGAGGTTGCCGATCGTCGCCAGCGAGGCATAGTCGGCCGTCGAGGACCCGTTGGTCGGGTCGGGATCGAGCTCGACATTCGGTGGATACCACCGCATGTAGGGGTGGTCGGCGACGCCGGCGGCGCCGAACAGCGCGGGGTGCTGGGCGCGAAAGCGCCGCGAGCCCGCTGCCGTAGTCGGGCACCCCCTGATCCGGGCGGCGCTCCCGCGGAGCTGCCGGTAGCCGGAGTCCACGCAATACAGCGCACGCAGGAACGCGATCGGCGTCATGCCCGAGAACACCCCCCAGCGACGCTCGCCTCGCGGCGCAAGCTCGCCGAACAGGATCGTGTCGGTGGCGGGGCGATGGCCGGTGGCCTGCAGGGCCGTCCACGCCGAGTCGAGCATCCGCCGGTACATCCGCGGGCTGTTCTCGACCGCCAGATCGCCGGGCACGCCCTGCGGGGCGAGAGTCGGGCCGTAGTTGGGCTCGTTCCAGACCGACCAGAAGCCGACGCGCGGAAGGTCGGCCAGGTTGTCGGGCGCAACCGTGTTCGTGCGCGGGTCGTAGTCGCCGCTATAGCGGGTTCCGACGGCGCGGACGAACGCCCCGAAGGCGGCCGCCGACGGCTCCCAGTTCGCGTTGCTGTTTCCGGCCGGGCGTCCGGGCCCGAGCGCCCATCGCGGTGCGCCGCCCATCAGATCGAGGTCGACGGTGATCCCATCGCGGCTGGCGTCGGTGACGATCGTGTCCCACAGCCTCCAGGTCGCCGCCGGATAAGCCGCCGGGTCAGAGGCGTCGAAGCCGAATGGGGCGCGGATCGCGGTCGGAGCGGGGGCGATCATCTGCCACGGCACCGACACGCGGACGACTTCGGCCCCGAGCTCGCGCATCCGCTCGAGCGTCCCCGCGGGGTCGGCCTGCAGGTGGGCGTCGTCCTCGATCACCGACAGCTGACGCGCGGACGCACGCGCCGGCGCCGGCGGCAGCACGATCAGAATCGCCACCACGGCTCCGAGCATCGCCAATGCCGCCGCGAACCGTCCGCGGGACCGGCCCATCTACTGCACCGTGACCTTCACCGTGCGGCTATAGACGGTGTCCTGAGCGCCCGGAGTAATGAAGCTCGGCGTCAGCAGCGGGTCGCTCGGCGGGTAGGACCATGCCAGCCGGACTGAGCCGCCGGCGGGGAACGTCATGTGGAGGTCGAAGTAGCCGCGCGGGCTCGTGATCGTCACCGTGCGCAGGGTGGTGAAGGCGCCATGGGACCCCCGCTGGAACTGGATCTGCACCTGCTGAGGGGTCCCGCGGGTGTCGACGCTCGCGAAGTGAGCCGGCCGCACGCATCCCCACACCTCGAGCGAGCGGCCGCGACGCGTCGTCGTGACCGGGAGGAACAGCGGCAACCGGTACGCGTTGTATCCCGGCTTTTGTGCGCCGGCGTAGAAGATCAAGCCGCTGGCGAAGCCCCCGAACTCGGGCTCGTTGAGCGGGCTGGGGTCGTACAGCAGGTACTGCATCGCCGACGCGATGCGCCCGCTCCGCCATGACAGGTACTCCGCCCAGTTGATGTAGTAGGCCCCGGTCGCCGGCGAGACGAAATGGCTCGAGCTGTGGTTCGGCGGGTTCGTGATGTAGCCGTACTCGTTGTTGTAGATCGCGGAAGCGCTTGCCCGAGCCGTAGATCCGCTGGAGGCGGTCGAGCGTGCTCTCCAGGCGCGGAAGCTCCGAGAACTCGGCGTAGTCGGGGTCCTTGGAGCTCGCCTCGGTCGGCGGCATGTTGATCGGGTATGGGTGGTCGGCGAACCCGGACGCTCTGAACAGCGCCGGATGCGCGGATCTGAACCCTCGCGACGCGGCCACGTTCGTCGGGCAGCCGACGGCGGCGGCGGCGCGTCCGCGCAGCTCGCGGTAGTTCGCGTCGACGCAGTACAGGCTGCGGATGAACTGCAGCGGTTTGGTCGCGGCGAAGTTGCCGGGCAGCCCCTGCGGCGCGCCGCGGTGGCGGCTGGCCGCTCTGACCGCGGGCATCGAGGTTCCCGATCACGATCGTGTCGCAGCCCGTGCCCGGTGAGCCCGAGGGCGCGCCAGCCGGCGTCGAGCAGGCTGCGGTAGGCCGGCGCGGCTCGCCGGCACGCGTCGATCCCTTGATCGCCTGCGGCGCGAGGTCCATCCCGAAGTTCGGCTCGTTCCAGAGCTCCCAGAAGCTGACGCGCGGAAGGTCGCCCGCGCTGCCGTGGACGATCGCCCCGACGGTCGGGTCGTAGCTGCCGCTGTAGCGGGTGGCGACCGCCTCCACGAACTGGCCGAACGCGGACGCCGACGGCTTCCACTCGCCGTAGCGCCCGGGCGAGGGCTGCCCGCGCCGGTTGCCCACGGCGGCGCGCCCCCGGTCAGCGAGAAGTCGACCGCGATGCCGTCCGCGTGCGCATCGCGCACGATCTGGTCGTAGATGCTCCAGCTTCCGGCGCGGGTAGGAGGCGGGATCGACCGGGTTGAAGCCCGCGGGTCGCTTCGCCGGCGCGATCGTGTCCACGCCAGCGTGACGCGGACGACACCGACGCCGAGCTGGCGGAGCGTCTGGAGCGTCGGGCCGGGCACGGTCAGCATCCGTGCGTCGTCCTGGAACATTGCGATCTGATTGGTCTGCGCGACTGCCCGCGCCGGTAGCGGCGCAAGCGCGAGGCCAGCCGTCACCGCGGCGACGGACATCGTGATCCCGACTCGCCTCACCAGGTGCATCGCAGCAGACAACAGACCTCGCCGCGAGGAAGTTGCGCCGGCCGGCCGGCGCGCACCCGCCCGGCCTAGCCGATCGTGACCGGCGCGACACGGCTGAATGACGAGCCCGACGCCGGGCTGTGACCATGCGATCCGCACCACGCCGCTCGACGGGAACGTGACCTGCGTGTCGAAATAGCCGTACGCGTCGGTCACCGTGACGCGCTGAATGGTCTTGAACGCGGCGCCGCTCGATGGCGCGAACTGGATCATCGCGACCTGGGGGCTCTTCACGTACCGCGCCGGCCGCACGCCGCCCCAGACCTCGAGCGGCTGGCCCTTCTTGCCCGAGGGATGCGGCAGGTAGAGCGGGATCCGGAACGCGTCGTACATCGGGTCCTTGGGCGTGCCGTTGGCGAACTCGAGCCCGGTGTCGAAGTTGCTCGGCGGCGGCGGGTCGGTGAGCAGATACTGGTCCCACGACGCCACCCGGGGGTCGCTCCAGCTGATGTACTCGGCCCAGTTCATGTAGTACGCGGCCAGCGTCGGGCTGATCGCGCGCGCGATCTTTTCGGGCGGGTTCGTCTGGTAGCCGAACTCGGTGTCGTAGATCGGGAATCGCGTGTTCGACCCGTACGCGGCCACGGCTCCGTCGAGTGTCGCCTCGAGGCTCGGCAGCTTCGGCAGGTCGGCGTAGTCGGGCTCGTTCGGGGTGGCGGTGTTCGGCGTCACCTGACCCTGTGGATAGGGGTGGACCGCGAAGCCGGTCGCGTGGAACAGCCCGGGATGCTGGCTCGGGAACGCCTTCGATCCCGCGGCGGTCGCCGGGCAGCCGCGCAGCGTCGCGGCGGTCCCCTGCAGCGGGTGCAGTGAGCCGTCAACGCAGTAGAGCGCGCGGATGAAGCGCAGCGGCACCATCCCGGAGAAGTTCCCCGGTTGATCGCCGGTCGTCTCGCCGCGCGGGCGCGACCTCGCCGATCAGGATCTTGTCGCCTGCCGTGGCCGGTCTGACCGAGCGCGGTCCAGGCGGCGTCGAGCAGCTCCCGGTAGAGAAGCGGCGAGACCTCGACGGTCGAGTTGTCGACCGCCTGCGGGGCCAGCTGCTGGCCGTAGTTCGGTTCGTTCCAGATCGACCAGAAGCGCACGGCCGGCAGCGGAGCGGCTCTCGCCCGCGCGGCGTGTAGTGGCCGTCGTAGCGCATCCCCACGGCCTGCACGAACAGCCCGTACTCCTTGGCCGAGGGCTCCCAGGACCCGACGAAGCCGGAGCGAGGTGCCAGGCGGGACGCCCGGCCCGGTCGCCCACAGCGGCGCCGGGGCCTCGAGCGCGAGGTCGACGCCCATGCCGCGCGCCGCCGCCGCGCGGACGATCGCGTCATACGGCGCCCACACCGCCGCGGCGTACGCGGCCGGGAGGCGGCGTCGAACCCCGCCGGGCGCGTGTGCGACAGCGCGCCGGGGCCATCGGCCCCCACGGCATGAACACCTTGACGTCGTCGACGCCGAGTCGCTTGAGCGCATCGAGCGTCGGTCCCGGAGTGGTGAACAGCTGGGACTGGGCCTCGAAGATCGTCTCGAGCGGCTGCGTCCGCGTGCGGACACGTGCGCGGGAGCGGTCGGCGGGACCCCCGCCGCCGCCACAGCGCCGATCAGCAGCGCCACGACGCCGGCGCCGCGAGCACCGCCGCGGTCAGCGCGAGCGCCCGCGCTCTACGGGAGCAACCGGAGGGTCGGAAATTGGGCGCGAGTGATTCGTGTCAAAAGCATGCGGCGCTCGGTTCCGAGGCCGGTCGGTGGCGAGGATCAGCGTCCAGTCCCGCTCTAGAATGCGCGCGGATGCTTGTCCCGGCCCGCTCGGACGCCGCAGCGGCGGCCCGGACCTCCAGGGCGCTGAGGGTAGCAAGCACTTCGGTCGAGGCATGGCTCCTCGCCGGAGCCGTCGGGGTGGGGGCCTGGCTGCGGTTCGCCACGCTGGGCGCGCAGAGCTACTGGTTCGACGAGGCTCAGGCCGCGCACGAGTTTCACCTGTCGCTCGGGTCGATGTTCAGCTCGATGATCGTCCACGAGACGAATCCGCCGCTGTACTTCGTGCTCGGGTGGCTGTGGGCGCGCGTGTTCGGGACAGGCGAGGTCGGGCTGCGGTCGCTGTCGGCGCTGATCGGAACTGCCGTGATCCCGATCGCCTACCTATGCGGACGCGAGCTCGTCTCGCGCCGGGCCGGACTATTGGCGGCGGCGCTCGTGGCGCTCAGCCCGTTCATGATCTGGTACTCGCAGGAGGCCAGGGAGTACATGTTGCTGGCGGCCCTGTCCGGCCTGTCGCTCCTGTACTTCGCCCGGGCATGGCGGCAGCCCTCGCGCCGCAACGTCACGTTGTGGGGGGTGTTCTCGGCACTCGCGGTCCTGACGCACTCCTTTGCGGGATTCCTCGTCGCTCCGGAGGCGTTGTGGCTGCTGTACGCGATCCGCGACCGGACGGTCGCGGTCGCGGCCGGCGTGGTCGCGCTCGTGCAGGTGTCGCTGCTGCCGTTCCTGTTCACCCACGCCACCAGCAGCCTGCTCGGGTTCATCAGCGCCACGCCGCTCGGCTCCCGGATCCAGCAGGTACCGGTGGCCTTCGGTCTCGGCACCTTGTACGAGAGCCCGATCGTGAGCTACGGGCTGCTGGGGGCCGCCGCGCTCGCGGGCGCGCTGGTCGTCCTGCTCGTGATCGGCGCCGACGGCGCGCAGCTTCGCGGCGCCGGAGCCGCGGCCGCGCTCGCGGCGGTCGTCCTGCTGCTCCCGCTGGTGCTGGCGCTGCTCGGCGAGGACTACTACATCCCGAGGGCGCTGATGCCGGCCTGGATTCCGCTGGCCGTGGTCGTCGGCGCCGCCTGCACCGCGCCGCGCGTTCGCGTGGCCGGAGCGATCCTGGCCGCGATCCTGCTCGCGAGCTTCGTCTACGCCCAGGTGCGGATCTCCGACAACCCCCAGTATCAGCGGTCCAACTGGCGGGGCGTGGCCCGCGCGCTCGGCACGGCCGACGGCTCGCGCTGGATCGTCGCCTACGACGGCTCGACGGCCACCGATCCGCTTGCGATCTACCTGCCGGGGGTCCCGTGGACCGAGTCCGGTTAACCGTGCCGTGACCGTCGGCGAGGTCGACGTCGTCGGCCACCCGTGGCAGGCGCTCGGCCATCCGCTGCCCGCGGGGGTGAAGCTGATCCGCCGCCGAACCGTCGATGACTTCCTCGTCGATCGCTTCTCGATCGCACCGGCCAGGCGCCTGACCACGGCACAGGTCCGGGCCCTGGCCGGACAGCTGCTCGGTCCTCCCCTGTCCGGAGCCGCGGTGCTCAGCCAGAGCCCGAGCTCGGCGCGCTGACGCGCGGCCCGGGCGTGATCCTCCTCCTGCACAACCGCTACCGGACCACGGGTGGCGAGGAGCGCGCGGTCGCCGAGATCGCCGCGCTACTGCGCAGGCGCGGCCACGAGGTCGAGGTGCTCGAGCGCTCGAGCGAGGACGTTGGCCGTGCGAGAGCGGCGCTCGGCCTGCTCGGCGGCGGCCTTGACGCCGATGCCGTCGGCCGGACCGTACGCCGGCTCGGCGCGGATGTCGTCCACGCTCACAACATCCATCCGACGCTCGGCTGGCGCGCGCTCGCGGCCGCGCAGGCCGCCGGCGCGCGGACGCTGCTCCATCTCCACAACTTCCGGCTGTTCTGCGCGATCGGGATCTCCTACCGCGACGGCGCACCCTGCTTCCGCTGCCGGGGGAGCAGCACATTCCCCGGCGTCCGGCTGCGCTGCCGCGGATCGCTGCCCGAGGCCGTCGTCTACGCGGCGGCGCTGCACCGCCAGCAGCCCCGGCTGTATGAGCACGTCGACCAGTTCGTGGCGGTCAGCGAGTCGACCGCGGCGCATCTGCGCGACTTGGGGCTCCCGGCCTCGTTAACCGCCACGTTGCCCAACTTCATGCCAAACGACGGGTTCGCAGGGGAGTCGCGCGCGGGGATCGGGGAGTTCGCGCTCGCCGCCGGGCGCCTGAGCGAGGAGAAGGGCTACGACACTGCGATCGCCGCCGCGCGGGCCGCTGACGTCCCGCTCGTGATCGCGGGGACGGGACCCGACGAGGAGCGGCTACGAGGCCTCGCCGCCGGCGCGGACGTACGTTTCACCGGCTTGCTCGAGGCCAACGCGCTGGCCGAGCTGCGCACGCGCGCCGCGGTCGTGCTCGCCCCCTCGCGCTGGGAGGAGCCATGTCCGTACTCGGTGCTCGAGGCGCTCGCCGCCGGGGTCCCGGTGCTGGCCGCCGATCGGGGCGGGCTGCCGGAGCTCGTCGGGGAGGACGCGGTGCTGCCGGCGAGCGATCAGGCGGCCTGGTCAGACGACTCTTTCTGTGCTGTGGCGGAACCCAGATCTGCGCTCCGAGCGCGGCGCCGCGGCCCTCGCTCGGGGCCACGAGCGGTTCGGCGAGGATCGCTTCTATGACCGGCTGATGCAGCTGTATGGCGTCGTTTCCCCATAAGCTTGCGGCGATTATGCGTCGGTTGATCACCTCGCTCGCGGTCGCGTGCGCGCTGTCCGCGCCCGCTCCGGCGATCGTCGCGGCGGCGACGTCGGGCGGCACGCGCCGCCCAGGCGATCACCGACTGCAACGACCACTCGAAGCTGACCGCGCACTACTCGCCGGACGTGCTGCGCACGGCGCTCGCGACGATGCCGGCGGACGTCCGGGAGTACACCGACTGCTACGACGTGATCGAGAAGCAGCTGTTCGCGGAGCTCGGAACCAGCTCGACTGGCGGCTCCGGCAGCGGCGGCTCGAGCTCGGGCGGGTCGGTCCTCCCGACCTGGCTGTTGGTCCTGATCGTGCTGCTCGCGCTCGCGGCGCTGACATTCGGCGCGCTCGCGATCCGGCGCCGGCGCGTCGAGGAGCAGCAGGGTCCGGGCTCGCCGGGCGAGGGCGACTCGGGCTCGTCGGGCCACGGCGGACCGAGCGATCCGGAATCGCCGTCCGGCCGGGCGGGCGGGGCTGATGATCCGGGCTCGCCTCCGCCGGCGGGCGGGGCTGATGATCCGGGCTCGTCTCCGCCGGCGGGCGGGGCTGATCATCCGGGCGAGTCAGGGCCCCAATAAAAGGCCCTGACCGCGCCCGGATTCAGTTGAGGGCTACTTGACGGTGATCTTCACCGACCGGCTGAAGACCGTCCCGCCGCCCAGCAGCGCGTCACCGGTCGGATAGGTCCACGCGAGCCTCACCGTGCCGCTGCTCGGGAAGGCGAGGTGGGTGTCGAAATAGCCGCGCGAGTTGCTGATCGCGACGGTGTCGACCGTCGTGAACGCGCCCTTGGAGCCGGGCTGGAACTGGACGAGAACGCTCTGCGCCTTCCCGGTGTCCAGCTTGGCGTAGGAGGCCGGGCGCACACCGCCCCAGACCTCGAGCTTGCGGCCCTTGCGGGTCGACGTGCTCGGGAGGTACAGCGGCATCCGATACGCCGCGTACCCGGGCTTCGGAGTGCCGTTCGGGTTCAGCAGCCCGGTGTCGAACGACGCCGGGGGCGGCTGGTCGATCAGCCCGTACTGGGAGTAGCTGAACAGTCGCGACTGCTTGTAGCTCAGGTACTCGGCCCAGTTCATGTACAGCGCCTGGTTCGCCTGGCTGACGCCCTCGTTGGGGTCGGGTGGCCGGGTCCGGAAGCCGAACTCGGTACTCCACACCGGGAAGTGCGTGTGGGAGCCGTAGATCGAGTTCAGGCGATCGAGCGTCCGCTCGAGCTTCGGGACCTGCGGGAGGTCGGCGAAGTCGGGGTCGCTGGGGGCCCCGACGCACAGCTTGTTCCCGCACAGGTGGGTCGGCCGGTTCGGCGCCGACGCCTCCTCGTAGGGATGGTCGGCGAACCCGCTGGCGCTGAACAGCGCCGGGTTCTGCTTGCGGAAGCTCCGCGAGCCCGCGGCCGTGGTGGGGCAACCCTGAGCCTTCGCCGCCGAGCCGCGCAACTCGCGGTAATTCGAGTCAACGCAGTAAAGCGAGCGCAGGAAGATCAGCGGCTTCATGTTCGCGAACACGCCCCACTGGTTGACGCCGTGCGGCGTCGTCTCGCCGAACAGGATCTTGTCCTTTCGGGTGGTGTGGCCGGAGGCGTTCAGCGAGCTCCAGGCCGCGTCGACGAGGTTTCGATAGAGGTGGGGGCTGTTCGGGATCGACTGGTTCTTGCCGATTCCCTGAGGGGCGATGTCATAGCCGTAGTTCGGCTCGTTCCAGATCGACCAGAAGCTCACGCGGGGCAGCGCCGTGGACGAGCCGGCGGGCTTGTAGGACCCGTCGTAGCGGGTGCCGACGGCCTTGACAAAGAATCCGAACTGCTTCGCCGAAGGCTCCCAGTCCTCCCGGAAATAGCCCGTCGTTCCCTTCGGGGACCCGGAACCGGTCGCCCACAGCGGTGCGGCACCGTTGACCGTGAAGTCGAGCGCGATGTGGTCTGCTGCGGCGGCGCGGACGACCGCGTCGTACGGCGCCCACCCGCCTGCCGGATAGGCCGCCGGGTTGGTGGCCTCGAAGCCCTTCGGGCTCTTGGTCGAAAGCGGCGATGGCGCGATCGCGTTCCAGGTGACGTTCACGCGGACCATGCCCACGCCCAGGTTGCGGAGCGTTTGCAACGTTCCGGTCGGGTTGCCTAGCACCTGGCCGTCGGCCTGGAACACCGCCACCTGCGAGGTCGAGGCGGCGGCGGGAGCTGCATATATCGCCGCGAGACCCAACAGGACCGCGGCTATGGAGAAATGACGTCTGATTCTTGGCACGTAAGGAGACAACTAATCGGGTCCTCCGAAGTTGCGCCGCGACGGTCATGGCTGCAACGTCCCGCCCGGCGCGCCGTGCGACTGGATTACCGCACCGGGTGCTTGGTTGCCGTCCCCGTATTTGGGGGGGCGACCACGACGAGGCTAGCTGGCCCGCCAGACGCCGTGTGTGTTCACATCCCGCGAATCTCCCGCCTCTACACTGGCCGCATGGCTTCACAGCGCCAGATCCAGGTTGGCGGCGTCCCGATCGGGGGTGGTGCCCCGGTCGCCGTGCAGACCATGACCAAGACCGAGACGGCCGATCTGCGCGCGACGATGGACCAGATTCGCACCGTGGCGGACGCCGGCGCGGACATCGTGCGCGTCGCGGTCCCCCGAGAGAAGGACGTCGAGGCGCTCGAGACGATCGTCCGTGACTCGCCGATCCCGGTGATCGCCGACATCCACTTCAACTACACGCTCGCGCTCAAGGCGCTCGATGCCGGCGCTCACTGCGTCCGCCTGAATCCCGGCAACATCGGCGGTCCCGACAAGGTCGCGCTCGTGACCCAGCGGGCTAACGAGCTCGGCACGCCGCTGCGGATCGGCGTCAACTCGGGGTCGCTGCCGGCCCACCTGCGCGAGCTCGAGTACGAGAACCCGGTCGAGGCGCTGGTCACGGCCGCGGTCGAGTTCGTCGAGCTGATGGAGCGCCTCGAGTTCACGAACTTCAAGGTGTCGATGAAGTCGACCAGCGTGCCGAACACGATCGCGTCGAACCGGCTGCTGTCGGAGCGGATCCCCTACCCGCTGCACCTCGGGGTCACCGAGGCCGGAACGAAGTGGTCGGGGTCGCTGAAGTCCGCGGTCGGCCTCGGGACGCTGCTCGCCGACGGCATCGGCGACACGATCCGGATCTCGCTCTCGACCTTCCACGCCGAGGAGGAGGTCAAGGTCGCCTGGGAGATCCTCAAGGCTCTCAAGCTGCGCGAGCGCGGGCCGGTGCTGATCGCGTGCCCCACCTGCGGCCGCCTCCAGTTCGACATGGACACGGTCGTTGCCGAGGTCGAGCGCCGCCTCGAGGCCTACGACGACCCGATCGAGGTGTCCGTGCTCGGGTGCGCGGTCAACGGGATCGGTGAGGCCCGCCATGCCGACTTCGGGATCACCGGCGCCAAGGACGCCGGCGCGCTCTACTCGAAGGGCAAGATGATCCGCAAGGTCAGGACCGAGAACCTCGTCGACGAGCTGTTCGCCGAGATCGACAAGTACTACGCCGCCGGCAAGCGCGTGCTCCGCGACGAGCACGCGGCCGCTGAGGCCGAGCAGTGGCTGGCCGAGAACGAGGACGCCACCGCGATGACGCCGGAGCGCCTCGCCGCGATGGAAGCGGCCGCGGCCGAGCTCGAGCAGTCGTCCCCGGTAGCGGGCCGGCGGTTCACCCGCGCCTAGATCACCTGCACGGTCTGACGATCGACGCACGCGGACCGCACCGTGTCAGACGGCGCATGCACCACATGCGCGGTCTGACAAGGCCGCCGGGCTGAGCCTCGGTTGTCAGGAGGCACGGATGCCGAGCGGGCCGTAGCCGCGATGCCTTGTTCCCCGTCCGGACGGGGTGGACGGCCTCGTGGCTCGGCCCGCTCGGCATCCAGCCTCGCCAAGACCGGCCGGCCACGAGTCATCCGGCTGGATGCCGCGAAGCGGCCCTAATTACGCGACTGCGGCGTACCCCTCGGCCACCTTGGCCCAGTTGACCACGTTCCACCACGCGTCCAGGTAGTCCGGGCGGCGGTTGTTGTAGGTCAGGTAGTAGGCGTGCTCCCAGACGTCGTTGCCGAGCAACGGGGTCTTGCCGTCTGAGATCGGGCTGTCCTGGTTCGCGGTCGAGAGGAGCGCGAGCCCCGAGCCGTCGTGCACGAGCCACGTCCACCCGGAGCCGAAGCGCTTGACGCCGTTGTCCTTGAACTTCGCCTTGAAATCGTCGAACGAGCCGAAGGCCGCGTCGATCGCGGCGCGCAGGTCGCCGTCAGGCTCGCCGCCGCCGTTGGGCGACATCCATTCCCAGAACTTCGAGTGGTTGGAGTGGCCGCCGGCCTGGTTGCGGACGCCGGCCTGCTTCTCGCTGGGCAGCTTGTCGAGGTTCTTGAGGACTTCGTCGACCGGCTTGTCGGCCCATTCGGTGCCCTCGAGCAGGCCATTGGCCGCGGTCACGTAGGCCTGATGGTGCTTGTCGTGGTGCAGGTGCATCGTCTGCTCGTCGATGGTCGGCGCGAGCGCGTCGTAGTCGTACGGCAGCGGCGGAACTTCGTAGGCCATCGCTTGCTCCTCGCATAAGGATCTTCAGGACGTCCTCCTTCTATCACTCTTGGGTGGTCGGCGGCGTCTATCGGCGGCGCCTTAGCCGGGTACGCTGCGGTTGTCATGACGCGTATGTCGACGTACTTCCTCCCGACCGAGCGCGAGCCGCCCGCCGACGCTGAGGCGCTCTCGCACAAGCTGATGGTGCGCGCCGGCCTGATCCGCCAGGTCGGGTCGGGGCTGTGGTCGTGGCTGCCGGCCGGCTATCGCGTGCACCAGCGGGTCGTGCAGATCGTCCGCGAGGAGATGAACGCGATCGGCGCCCACGAGATGCTGATGCCCGTGCTCCAGCCGGCCGACTACTGGCGGCGCACCGGCCGATACGACATCGACGAGCTGTTCAAGCTCAAGGACCGTCGCGGCGCTGACATGGTCCTGGCGATGACCCACGAGGAGATCGTCACGACCCACGTCGCGGCCGCGGTACGGTCGTACCGCGAGCTGCCCCTGATCCTCTACCACTTTCAGGTCAAGGAGCGCGACGAGCCGCGGCCGCGTGCCGGCGTGCTGCGGACCCGCGAGTTCGTGATGAAGGACTCCTACAGCTTCGACCGCGACCCGGCGGGCCTAGACGCGTCCTACCAGAAGCACGTCGTGGCCTACGACCGGATCATGGACCGCTGTGGCCTCGAGTGGTACCGGGTCGAGGCCGACGTCGGGATGATGGGCGGGAGCGGCGCGCACGAGTACATGGCGCCGTGCCCGGCGGGGGAGAACGACGTCGCGGTGGCCGGCAGCTATGCCGCCAACGTCGAGGTGGCGAGTGCCGAGCCGCAGCCGGTGACGCTCGAGGCAGCGCTCGACGCTCCTGCGATCGTCGCGACGCCCGGGATGACCACGATCGATGCGGTCGCCACCGAACTCCGGGTGCCCGCGGGCGCGCTGCTGAAGGCATTCCCGGTGATCGTCGACGGCGACGCGATGAAGCTCGTGGTCGTACGCGGCGACCATCGCGTCAACGAGATCAAGCTCGCGGGCGCGCTCGGGTCAGAGTTCCGTCCCGCTCATCCCGACGAGGTGGCGGCGCGGCTCGGGCCGCCGGGCTACATCGGACCGGTCGGGGCGGAAATACCGGTCCTGCTCGACGCCGGCGTTGGCGAGGGCGGCTACGTCGTCGGCGCCAACGAGCCGGACGCCCACCTGCGCGGGGTGGAGCCGGGCCGCGACTTCGCGTTCGAGCGCGTCGACGTGCGCTCGGTGATCGCCGGGGACACGGTCAACGGCAGCGCGATCCGGATCGAGCCGGCGATCGAGGTCGGCAACATCTTCAAGCTCGGGACCCGGTACTCGCTGCCGCTCGGCGCGAAGTATCTAGACGAGGGCGGCCAGGAGCAGCTGATCCACATGGGGTGCTACGGGTTCGGGCCAGCGCGGGCGGCCGCCGCCGCCGTCGAGCAGTACGCCGACGAGCAGGGGATCTCGTGGCCGCGAGCGATCGCGCCGTTCGACGCGGAGCTGGTCACGCTCGGCAAGGCCGGGAGTGAGGAGCGCGCGTTCTCTGACCGGCTGTACGGCGAGATGTCCGAGCTCGGCCTCGACACCCTCTACGACGAGCGCGATGCCGGTCCGGGGGAGAAGTTCACCGACGCCGAGCTGCTCGGCTGTCCCGTAAGAGTCACGGTTGGGCGCCGCACACTGTCCTCCGGCGAGGTCGAGGTGCAGATCCGGCGGGGGAAGGAGTCGCGCACCGTTCCGGTGGACGGCGCCGCCGAGGCGGTGGCCGAGCTGTGGCGCGGGCTTCCCTGAGCCTCCGGTCCACGGCGCGGTGAGTGGGCGGGTGGGTCGCCATATAACCAAGCGGCGTCTGAGCGGGGTCGACCGTTCGGGACCACCGCCCGACGCCACGCTGTCGGGCAATCCGCTGAATCCGTGGACGATCCCGAACGCGATCGACTTCGTCCGGCTCGCCGCGATCCCGGTGTTCCTGGTGATCGCGCTGTCGAGCAGCAACGGGCAGGATGCGCTCGCGGTTGTGCTGTTCGGGGTGATCGCGTGGTCTGACTACCTCGACGGCTTTGCGGCACGGCTGACAGGCCAGTACAGCCGTCTCGGCGCGCTGCTCGACCCGCTCGTCGACCGGCTGCTGATCGTCAGTGGGATGGTCGTGTGCTGGCACTTCTCATTGCTGCCGAAGTGGGCGCTCGCGATCGTGATCGCGCGCGAGCTGTTCATGCTGATCGCGAGCCGGTACGCGCTCAGCCGTGGGATCGAGCTGCAGATCAACTGGGCGGGGCGGATCGGGGTCGCGCCGATCGCTGCCGCGCCGTTCTTCGCGATGGCCGGCGTCCACTGGCTGGCGTTGATCATGCTGTACGTCGGCATGGCGTTCGGACTGACCGCGACCGTGCTGTACGTGCGGCGCGGGGCCCAGGTGATGCGCGCTCGTGGCGCCACCGAGGAGGAGCGGGCCGAACTCTCAAGTTGAGCTTGAGCCTCCGAGTTTGCAAGGCTATACTGCCAGCTTCTCGCACTCCGACCCGGACGCACCCGGAGGATCTGATCTACATGGACACGTTTCCCGATCTGGGCTCACTGACCGATCAGGAGCTCAAGGAGCTCATCAAGCAGCTGACCGACGAGGAGATGGAGATCTCCTACCGGCGGCGGATCCTGCACGGGAAGATCGACATCCTCCGCGCCGAGCTGGTCAACCGGCTGCGCAAGAAGGACGAGACCGGTGAGCTCGTGATCACCGGCGCCGATGTCCAGCAGCTGACCGACATCCTGGCCGGCCGCGTTCCGGGGTCCGAGTCCGAATAGATCGCGTCGGTGGCCCAGCACTGCCCAGAGTGCGGCTTTGCCAACGACGAGGGCGCCAACTACTGTCAGCGGTGCGGCGCGTTCCTGGCACACTCAGATCCGCCGCCCGGTACAACGACGGCCACTTACAAGCTCGGCGAGACCGGCGAGCTCGAGGAGGTCGAGTTGGACGACGTCATCGAGCGAGGCCCGGCACTAGTGATCCGCGCCGGCGGTGGGCGCTCGGGCGAGAGCTTCCCGCTCGGCGCCGGGCGGGTCACGATCGGCCGCCGGCCGGTCTCAGACATCTTCCTCGACGACGTCACGGTCTCGCGTGACCACGCGATTCTCGTGCGCCGCGGCAACGAGTTCCACCTCGACGACTGCGGCTCGCTCAACGGGACCTACGTCAATCGCCGGCGGATCGAGTCCCACCGGCTCGTCGACGGCGACGAGCTCCAGATCGGCAAGTACAAGCTGGCATTCCTGAGGCGCTGATGGCCACTCAAGAAACCCGCGACCCCGCCGTCGAGATTCCCGGGCCTCCGCCCGAGGAGACCCGGCCGCGTCAGAAGGCGGTCACGATCGGGACGGTGTGCAAGGCGCTCCAGCAGGAGTTCCCTGACATCTCGATCTCGAAGATCCGCTACCTCGAGGACCAGAAGCTGCTCTCGCCCCGCCGGACGCAGGGCGGCTACCGGCTCTACACCCAGTCCGACGTACAGCGTTTGCGAACGATCCTGCGCCTGCAGCGCGACGAGTTCCTGCCGCTGCGGGTGATTCGGCAGGAGCTCGCCGGCGGCCGCGCCGAGCGCGAGGTCGCCGCGCCGCCCCCCGCCGCGGACGGCCGCTCGGTGCGGCGCGCGCTCGTCTCTACGCGCGACCCGGGCGCGCTGTACTCGCTCGAGGATGTCGTCGAGGAGACCGGGGCTGAGGCGGCGCTGATCCGCGAGCTGGTCGACTTCGGCGTGATCAAGGGCGAGCTGCGCGGCGGCGCGCGGTACTACGACGAAACCGAGCGCGAGATCGTACGCGCGGTGTCCGAGCTCGCACGCTACGGCGTCGGCGGTCGCAACCTGCGGGTGTTCCGCAGCTCCGCCGACCGCGAGGCGCAGCTGCTCCAGAGCATCCTCGCCCCGGCGCTGCGCTCGCGCAACCCCGAGCGCCGCCGCGAGGCGATCGAGGCGCTCGAGAACCTCGCGTCGGTGACGAGCCACCTGAAGCACCTGCTGTTGATCCGCGACCTGCGCAAGATCGCGACGTAGGACTTGTGTTCCCGCCCCCCCGCGGCGGTGGGCCCGGTCGACCTGCGGGGGCTGGTCCGCGAGATCCCGGATTTCCCGACGGCTGGGATCCTGTTCAAGGACATCACGCCGCTGCTGCTCGATCCGGCGGCGCTCGACGCCGCGGTGTCGGGTCTGGCCGGGTTCGCCCGTCCGTTGGGGGTGGATTTGGTGATCGCCGCCGAGGCTCGCGGCTTCATCCTCGGCGGAGCGCTCGCGCGCGAGCTCGGCGCGGGCTTCGTCCCGGCACGCAAGCGCGGCAAGCTTCCTTCGGAGACCGTCAGCGTCGAATACGTGCTCGAGTACGGGATCGATGTGCTCGAGGTCCACGCGGATGCGTTCGCGGACGGCGTGCGAGTGCTCGTCCATGACGACCTGCTCGCGACCGGCGGGACCGCGCGCGGCGTGTGCGATCTGGTCGCGGGCCTCGGCGCTGAGGTCGTCGGCTGCGCGTTCCTGATCGAGTTGAGCTTCCTCGGAGGCCGGGCCCGGCTCGATCCGTATCCCGTCCACGCCGTGCTCGAGTACTCCTCGTGAGCGGTCAGCCACCCGAGTCGAGCCTGGTGGCGGGCCGCCGCTCGTTGTCGCGGGCGATGCAGACGCGCCGGCTGGCGGCCTCGCCCGAGGCGATCTGGAGGGTGATCGAGGACCCGTTCACGATGCCGCGCTGGTGGCCCGGCGTCGAGCGGATCGAGGGCGTCGCGGGCGATCGGTTCACGCAGGTGCTGCGAACCAAGCGCCAGCGGGCCGTGCGGATGGATTTCCGCGTGCTCGTCTCGGACCCGCCGGGGAGCGGCGGCTCGCCCACGGGTCACCGCACGTGGGAGCAGGAGGTGCAGGGGACGCCGTTCGAGCGGGTGCTCCACCAGGCGGTCACCGAGGTGCTGCTCGAGCCGGCGGATGGCGGTGGCACCCAGGTCACGATCGCGCAGCTTCAGAGGCTCCGCGGTTATTCGCGGACGGGCACGCTCCTGCTGCGCCGGACCACCGACAAGCGGCTCGCCGAGGCGCTCGACGGGCTCGAGCGCATCTTCCGTTAGCGGTCGTCCGCGCTGCTAGGGCGGGTACTCGTCCGCGGATCGGCGGGGGCTACTTGGACTTGGTGCTGCCCACGAACGGGCCCTCGAGCACGACCGGGCCGGGGGTCTTGGGGTTGTTCTGCGTCTCGACTGTGAGCAGCAAGTCCTTGAAGTGGGTGGCGTTTGCCGGAAGCTGACCGCCGGTCTGCAGGCGGCCGTTCTTGCCGACGCTCTGGTTCACGAACCCGACCCGGGTGCTGTCCGACGCCGAGTTCGACAGCCACACCGCGTAGGCGTTGTGAGAGTTCGGCGTGAGGCCCGACGCCTGGATGATCACGCCCAGGGCGGAGCCCGCCTGGACGATGAACGCGACGCCCTTGGCCGCGCCGCCGCTCGGCGGATTCATGTTGACCTGGCCGATGATCTTCGCCCCGGTCGTCGAGGTGGTGCCCGTCGTCGACGGGGCCGTGCTGGTGCCGGCTGCGGCCGGGGCAGTCGAGGATTGCGTGGAAGAGCTGCTGGCGGCGGCCGAGGCGCTCGAGGAGTGCTTGCTCGACCCGCCGTTGCTCAAGACCACCAGCAAGCCGACCACGACCACCACCACGACGATCGCGCCCACGAGCAGGAAGATCGCGCCGCCCAGCCGCGAGCTCGGCCGGTCGCCCGGCCGCAGCAGCCGACGATCCTCGGACCGCCGGGGGCGCCTTTCTCGAGCCGGGTGTTGCTCGCCGGCCGCGGGTGCTGCCTGCTGCTGAACGCTGGTCCCGTCGGCCGGCGGCTTGGCCTTGGCCCGCGGGCCGTCCGGGATCTCCGGGAGCGGTTTGCTCGCCACCGTGCCGAGCTCGGATGCGATCACGCGCGCCCAGGCGCGCTCGTACGGCGAGTCGGCGAGATGGTCGCGCGTCTGCTCGGCGACTCGCTCGGGCAGCTGTCCAAGCAGGTAGTCCGTGATCAGCGCGCGACTCTCGGGCGCGAGCCCGGTGTCGGGTCCGATTCCGTCGAACGCCGCGAGCGCCCGCGCTCGCACGGCCGCCCGGTCGATCGCGAGCAGGCGTGCGATGTCGTCGTAGCCGCGGCCGCGCTGCAGCACGAGATCGAGGACCGCGCGCTGGTCAGGGGGAAGCGAGTCGAGCGACGCCATCGGGACCGCTTAGCGTAGTCCAGCGTACGGCGGTGTGCGGCGGGTAGCCGGCGCGCGCAAACCCAATAAGGTGGCGCGGCGCATGGGCTTCGACGCGCTCTACGGACTCGAGCTGACCGACTGCTCGGACTCGCTCGTCCGGGGTCGCGTCGGCGTGCGCGAGGAGCTCACGCAGTCCGCCGGCCGCGTCCATGGTGGCGTGCTCAGCGGGATCGCCGAGGCGCTCGCCGCCGGCGGCACCGCGTCTGCGGTCGCGTCCGAAGGCAAGGTCGCGGTCGGGCTCTCGCAGCAGACGACGTCGCTTCATCCGATCACCGCGGGCACGATCCACGCGACCGCGGTCCGCCGGCATCGGGGACGCACGACCTGGGTATGGGAGGTCGAGATATTCGACGACGACCAGCGCCGGTGCGCGGTGGCGCGGGTGACGATTGCGGTGAGGGATCCGTGAGCCGGGTGAAGGGGTCCGTGAGCGCGGGTGAGGGATCCGTGAGCCGCGGGTAGCGTTCTGACCCGTAGCGGGAACCGTCCACGTAGCCCGACGCATGCGCCGAACACTGCTGTCCTTGATGCTGCCGCTGGCGATGCTTCCGGTGGGCTGGCCCCATCACCTCGCGCTCGGCGTGAGCGATCCGCCCGGCGACGCGCAGGCCCTCCATGCCCGTGCGCCGGTCGATATGCGCTACCAGTACCTCGCCGGCGGCGTAAATACCGGCCATGGCTGGACCACCTGGAACCCGAATGGAAGCTTCGTCTCGATGTACGTGCGCGAGTCGTTCGCCGCGCACCTGATCCCGGTGTTCACCTACTACCAGATGCTCCAATCGCTGCCGGCGGTGGGGACGGACGAGCAGCAGAAGGACCTCTCGAACATGCGCAACCCGGCCACGATGCGGGCTTACTGGGCCGACTACAGCCTGCTGCTCCGCCGCGTGGCCCAGTCGGCCGGACCGAGAACCGTCGTGATCCACGTCGAGCCCGATCTGTGGGGCTATCTCGAGCAGGCCCATGCGGTCAAGCTGGCCCGGTCGTTCGCCCAGAAGCTGATCGCGCTGCGCAACCGGCTCGCGCCGCACGCGCTGCTCGCGTGGCATCTGAGTGTGTGGGGCACGGGCGAGGACCCGACGTACTCCAAGCCCTCGCTAGCGCACTTGGATCAGCTCGCCGCCACGTCCGCGGCGTTCTACGAGTCCCTGCACGCCCACTTCGACCTCGTCTTCAACGACGTCACCGACCGCGACGCCGGTTATTACCAGGACGTCGAGGGGAACCCGCACACGTGGTGGGGCCCGGCCGATTTCGCCCGTCACGACCGCTACATCGCCGGCTTCACCCGCCGTACCCACACCGCGATCGTGTTGTGGCAGCTGCCGCTCGGCGACAGCCACGAGAACGACACTCCGGACCGCTACAAGGACAATCGCCTGCAGTGGTGGCTCGGCGCCGACTCCGCCGCGCACCTGCTGGCGACGCGAAACGCCGGCGTGATCGGGCTGCTGTTCGGCGCCGGCGCGTCCGGGAACACCACCCAGATGACCGACGGCGGCCTCTTCTACCGCCTGGCCCGCCGCTACGAACAGCACCCGCTGTCGGTGGCCCGGCTGTTCTAGCCCGCTGGCCCCAACTGGCCCGGGGCGCCTCTCCCGAGCCAGAACGCCACGAACTGCCCGAGCTGCGGGTCAGACGGCGTGTTCACGCGCAGCAGGTGCGTCCAGGCGAGCGCGACCAACCCGTCGGTGCCCGGCCGGCGGGCGAGGACCACCGCGTCGCCGGTCGCCGCGAGCGCCGGCGTGAACGGCGGCGCCACCGAGCGGGCGAACCTGGTCAGCCCCGCCGGCGGCTGCCGGGTGCCGTAGGCGATCACGACGTCGCCGACCTGGAGCGCCTGCAGCAGTTGGTCGTCGTTGAGGGCGGCGCTGTCGCGCACGACCGGCTCGGGGACGTGCGCCCCGCTTGTGGGCGGGTTCGAGTTATAGCTCGGCCCGGCCTGGCCAGGTGCGAGCGCGGCGTGACCCAGGTCGCTGAACGTCTGGCCCGGCCCGGTGGCGCCCGACACCCCAGGCTGGTCGCGCCCGGCGAAGTAGCCCGACAGCAGGATGATCAGGCCGATCGTGAGCGCGAGCGACGCGACCCCGATAGCGGTCCATTCGACGACCTTGACCAGCCGCGACCCGCCCGGTGAGCGAGCCGACTGGCGGGTGGCCGGCGTCACCGCGCGGCGCCTGCCCGCCCGCTCGAGGATCGCGCTCGTCCGCTTCCGTCCGGTCCGCCAGCCGGCCCGGCGGGCGCGCCTGCTGCCGCCGCCAGCTCCTCGATCGAGGATCGCAGCTCGTCCGCCAGCACCTCGACGTCGGCGAGCGCGTCGTAGTCGGCGACGAGGCCGAAGTTCAGGTGCCCGTTGTAGCTGAGGATCGCGATCCCGAGCGCGGTGTTCTCGGCGAGCGGGACCATCGGGTAGATCGCCTCGAGCTCACGGCCGAGCAGGTAGAGCGGGAACTGCGGCCCGGGGACGTTGGTCACGACCAGGTTGAACAGCCGCTGGCGCGCCTGCAGCCGCGCGGCCTGGGCGATGATCGTCGGTGGGGCGAAGCCGGACACCGCCGTGAGGATCTCGGCGCCGACCGCCTGGCCCGACTGCTTGACGTCGACCATCGCCTCGCTGACGGTGTGCAGCCGCTCGACGGGGTCGGTCAGCCCGACCGGCAGCGTCGCCCACATCGCCGCGACCCGGTTGCCGAGCGCCCCCCGCTCGATATCGGCGCGGACGGACACCGGCACCATCGCCTTGATGCCGACGTCGTCGGTGGTCTGTCCGTGGAGCCGCATGTAGTTGCCGAGCGCGCCGGCCACGACCGCGAGCACGACGTCGTTGACGGTTCCGCCGAGTGAGTTCTTGATCGCCTTGAACTGTCCGAGCTCGGCCTCCACCCACGTGAACCGGCGGTGGGGCCCGATCCGGACGTTGAACGGGGTCGACGGAGCCGCCTGGAGTCCGGTCCGGGCGAGCGCCCCCATGCTCCCGAGCGCCCGGCCAGCGCTTCGGGCCACCGTCCGCGGGCCGCGCAGCATCGCCCGGATCCCTCGCGTCACCTCGGCCGGCACCGTCGCGCGCTCGAGCAGCGCGTCGGCCAGCAGCTGGGCGCGGCTGGGGAGCGGGCGCGCGACCCACTCGTGGTCGGGCGCCGCCACCGGCAGCGGCTCGGCCGAAGTGTCGAACAGCACGGTCGCGATGTCGACGCCGGAGATCCCGTCTACGAGCGCGTGATGGGTCTTCGTGAGCACCGCGAAGCGCCCGCCGGCGAGGCCCTCGACGAGCCACAGCTCCCACAGCGGCCGGCTGCGGTCGAGCGCCTGGGAGAACACACGTCCCGCCAGTCGCTTCAGCTCGCTGTCACCGCCGGGGCGCGGCAGCGCCGTGTGGCGGACGTGGTAGCGCACGTTGAAATGGGGGTCGTCCACCCATACCGGGCGGCCCTGCGCGAGCGGCACGAACGCCAATCGCTGCCGGTAGCGGGGCACGAGGTGGAGTCGCGATTCGATCGCCTCCACCAGCTCGTCGTACGAGGGGGCCGTGCCGGCGAATACCGAGCAGCCCGCCACGTGCATATGCGCCGAGTCGCGCTCGAGGTGCAGAAACGAGCTGTCGAGCCCGCTCAACCGGTCCGTGTTCGCCACCGCCCGCATGGTAGTCACCGGCGGCTCGTGCGGCTGCGGTAGGACCACCGTCAATTACCGGATGAGTGTGACCGACCTCACAGTCAGACCCTCAAGCGGGCTCCTAACCTGCCCGACTTACTGATTGACCTGCCGAATCGTCCTCGTCCGGTACGAGGGCGAGCGGGGGACCCATTGCCGGGCGGATACATGCCTGGCCGGGGCGAATCGACTTTGCCCGGCACCAACGCGCCGGTTGCGGTCGTAGCGCCCGCCTGGTGAGCGCGTGGAGCGCGCTTGCAGCGGTGCGCGAGCCCGTCAGCTGACCCCGTAGGCGTCCGGTCGAGATCAAAGGAGGTCCTCGCCTTGAGGCCTGAATTAGCCATGCATAGACCGCGTCGCTCCCGGCTGGGCGTCGGCGCGCTGACCATCGGAATTCCAGCCTTCGTGGCCGCACTGGCGGCCGGCCAGGCACTCGCGTTGCCGACGGCGGGCCCCTCGCGGATCCAACCGCAGTCACGTCACATCGCCTACGGACACGACGTGGTCGTGAATGGGACCGTCTCGCCTTCTGACGCCGGACACACGCTGGTGCTCGAATACGCCCGGCGCGGTGCCACCGATTGGAGCCAGCTGGCCTCGACGACGCCCGGCAGCACGGGCGCGTTTCGCCTCGCGGGGCGGCTCGGGCAGTCGGGCGCCGTGCGCGTGCTCGACAGCTCCAGCGCCACCCTGACACCGTTCCTGGCCCCCGGCAGCGGTGGCGGCGCGGCGACGAGCACGCCGGTGACCGTCGACGTCGCGGCCCGCGTTCGGGTTCCCGCCCACGCCATCAACGTCAACGCCGGCCAGGCGGTCCGGGTCGCCGGACGCGTGATACCCGCCGTCGGCGGGCGCAAGGTGAGCCTCCAGGGGCTCCAGAACGGCTCCTGGCACACGCTCGCCTCCGCGCGCACCGGCTCCGCTGGCAGGTTCGTGCTCCGCTACGTCGCCGGCAACGCCGGCCGGGAGCCGGTCCGGGTCAAGTTCGGCGGCGACCATCTGAACGGCCGCTCGACTGCAAACGCCGGTCAGATGACCGTGTACCGGGCCGCCGAGGCTTCGTGGTACTACGACGCCGGCAACACCGCCTGCGGATTCCACGCCCAGTACGGCGTCGCCAACCGCACGCTCCCGTGCGGCACCAGGGTCGCGTTCCGCATCGGTGGGCGCTCGGTGACCGCGACCGTCGACGACCGCGGACCGTACGTCGGCGGCCGGGACTGGGACCTCGACCAGAGCACCGCCGGGGCGCTCGGCTTCGGTGGCGTCGGCCAGGTCTGGTCCAGCCAGTAGACGCCTCCGCACGGGTCCAGCCAATAAACGCCTCCGCACGGCTAGGCGCGCCTCACGTCTGGGGCGTGTCCTAGCCTGCGATTCGATGTCGAGCCGCTGCGTCGCCCACCTCGACATGGACGCGTTCTACGTGTCCGTCGAGCTGCGGCGCCGCCCCGAACTGCGCGGCCGGCCGGTGATCGTCGCCGGCACCGGGCCGCGCTCGGTCGTCACCACCGCCTCTTATGAGGCGAGGCGGTTCGGGGTCGGGTCGGCGATGCCGGCGGCGCGAGCCAGGCGACTGTGCCCTCAGGGCGTATTCCTCGCGCCCGACTTCGCGTACTACCGCGAGGCCTCGCGCGAGGTGATGGCGAGCGTCCGGGCGCTGGTCGACGCCGTCGAGGTCGTAGGGCTCGACGAGGCCTATCTCGAGCTCACCGCCCTACCCGCCCCACACGCCGCGATGCGCCGTCTCGGTACGCGCATCGAGCGGGCCACCGGGCTCGGCTGCTCGATCGGAATCGGGCCGAACAAGCTTGTGGCGAAGGTTGCCTCCGACGCCGAGAAGCCGCTCGGATTCGTCGTCCTCACGCGCGAGCAGGCCTGTGCACGGTTCGGGGCCTCGCCGTGCGGGCTGGTGCCGGGGATCGGCCCGAAGACCGCGGAGCGCCTGCGGACGATAGGGATCGAGACGCTCGCGGCGCTCGCGGCGGCGCCCTACGAGCAGCTCGCGCCCCAGTTCGGCGTGCGACTTGCCGCCGAGCTCCAGCGCCGCGCCCGCTTCGAGGACGCCTCACCGGTGACCGAGCAACGCAAGGTCGTCTCAGAGTCCCGCGAGCTGACGTTCGACGAGGACATCCGTGATCCGCAGCGACTCGAGGCGATCCTCGACGAGCTCGTCGAGCAGCTGTGCTCGAAGCTGGTCGCCCAGCGCCGGCGCGGCCGAACGATCGGCATCAAGGTCCGGCTCGACGATTTCTCGACTCATACCCGCGCGCGGACGCTCGCCGAGGCGGTGAGCTCGGCCGACCGGGTGGGGCCGGTCGCGCTCGACCTCCTTCGCCGGTTCTCGGCGTCGAGACCAGTTCGCCTGCTCGGCGTTCGCGTTGCCGGGCTCGAGCTTCCGGGCTCGGCGTCCGACGATCAGCTGACGCTCGTCGTGTAGTTGGCTGGCCGCCGGTCTGCCGGAGGTGCTACGTCATCGTGGAGAAGCGACGCCTGACTGGGGCGGTCGCCGAGCAGCGCCACCCTCGACAGTGACCGAGTGCGGCTCGGAGACGGCCTTGCGCAAGTCGAATCGCATCTGAACCTCGGTGCCGCCGGAGGCGCGCGTGACGATCGTGAAGTCGTCACTGAGTCCGGAGATCAGCGACAGTCCGATCCCGAGCCCGCGACTGTCGTTCCACGCATGCAGCCCGCGCCCGTCATCGCCGATCAGGACCCACATCTCGTCCGACGTGACCGCGGCGGTCACGTGGAAACGCCCGGCCTCGCCATTCTGATAGGCGTGCACGACGGCATTTGTGAGGGCTTCCGAGACGGCCAGCCGGATCTCGTCGAGCCGCTCGCCCGCCGCGCCCGCGGCGGCCGCCACCGCGGCTAGGGCCCGCCTCGCCAGCGGCACCGCCTCGGGGACCGCCGGATAGGACTCGTTCAGAGCTTCGCAGCGGCTCATCTCGATCCATTGGAATACCCACATGACCTCGAAGTCATGCGGAGAAATTGCAGCGTTCCACGCGAGAAAAGCTCCGACCATCCGCACGGATAGGTCGCCACACCGCCATGGACAAGAGGCGGCCGGAACTCAGTACAGAGCGGAGGCCAGCCGGCGCCTCGCGTCCCGCGCGAGCGGGTGCGTTACGCCGAGCTCGTCGAGCACGCCGACGACCACGCGCCGGACGTCGTCACGGGACCCGTCGGCGGTCGGAAGCGCCTCGAGCAGAAGGTCGAGCGCGCGCTCGTGCTCGCCGGCATCGAGCGCGGCGAAGGCTTCGCTGAGATCGGCCACCGGCGGCTGGGCGCCGTTGCGCGCCGCGGCCTCGAGTCCGATCCGCGCCGCCAGCCCGTCGGCGGCAAAGCTGCCCGGGACGCGAGCGAGCACGGTGAGCGCCTCCTCGTGCTCTCCGCGGTCCAGCAGGATCTTGGCCAGGGACACCGCGGCGTCCGCGCGACTCGGCTCGAGCTCGTGCGCGCGCCGCAGCGACGCCTCGTCGCCGAGCTCCACGAGCGCGTCGGCCTCGGACGGGAGCAGCGAGTCGAGGAACTGGTCGACCGCGGCTGGCGGCTGCGCGCCGACGAACTCGGCCGCGACCTTGCCGTCGCGGAACGCCTTGACCGCCGGGATCCCCTGGATACCGAACGCCCGGGCGAGCCCGGGGTTGGCGTCCACGTCGACCTTGGCCAATTCGAGCTTTCCGGCCCGGGCGGCGCTCGCGCGCTCGAGCAGAGGCCCGAGCTGCCGGCACGGAGCGCACCACTCCGCCCAGAAGTCGACGACCACGGGAAGCGTGTGCGAGCGGTCGACGACCGCGTTCTGGAAGGTGCTCTCAGAGACGTCCATGACTGTGATGGTAGCGACGCTCCGGGACCAGGTAACCTTACGTTCACGTCAAGTTTCACATCCATTTCCAGCACGTCACTCCACAACGTCACTGTCCGCTCGGGGTAGCCGGACTACCCTCCGCTCGCATGACCGAGATCGTCGTCGAGCGAGACGGCGTCGTGCTGGCGGGCGACGAGACGGGCGAGGGTGTCCCGATCGCCCTCCTCCACGGCCTTACGGCGACGCGCCGCTACGTCGTGATGGGTTCCAAGGCGCTCGAGCGATCGGGCCATCACGTCGTCGCCTACGACGCTCGGGGCCACGGCCGGTCCTCGCCGGCGCCGACCCGCGCCGCGTACACCTACGACGACCTCGGCCGCGACGTCGAGGCCGTGCTCGACGCGCGTGGGATCGAGCGGGCGGTACTTGCCGGAGCATCGATGGGCGCGCACACGCTGCTGTGGCTGGCGCTCAATGTCCCCGAGCGCGTCGCAGGCCTGGTTGTCATAACGCCGGCCTACGACCCCGCGACCCACGACGAGGAGGGCCGGTTCGAGCGCTGGGACGCACTCGCGGACGGGCTCGAGCACGGTGGGGTCGAGGGGTTCATCGCCGCCTCGGGGGACTCGGACCTTCCCGAGTCATGGCAGGAGACCGTGGCCAAGGTGACCCGCCAGCGGCTCTCGCAGCACTCACATCTCGACGCGGTTGCGGACGCGCTCCGGGCGGTCCCGCGGTCGCGACCGTTCGGGGCGATCGACGAGCTCGCGCGGATCGCGGTCCCGGTCACGGTGGTCGCGAGCGCCGACGAGCCCGATCCCGGCCATCCCCAGGCGGTGGGGGAGGCGTACGCCGCGGCGATCCCGGGTGCGCGGCTCGTGCTCGACGAACCGGGCCGATCACCGATCGCATGGCAGGGCAGTCAGCTGTCGAAGGTGATCGCGGAGGTTGCGGCGAAAGCGGACGCTCGGTGAGCGTGCCGAGCGAGCAGCGAGCTGCGGCACCGGCGGGTTACTCGGGCACGCCGCTGGCGCGCAAGCTCGGGATCAAGGAGGGGGCGGGCGTCGCGCTGATCGGCGCCCCCGACGGGTTCGAATCGACTCTGTCCGGATTGCCCGGGGGTGTCCGGATCCGCCGGCGTCTGGGCGGTGAGCCGCTCGACGTGATCGTGGCGTTCTTCTCCCGGCGCTCGTTGCTCGAGCGCCGGCTACCCGGGCTTCGCGCCGCGCTCGATCCGGTCGGAGGGCTGTGGATCGCTTGGCCCAAGCGGGCCTCCGGCGTGCCGACCGACGTCACCGACGCCGTTGTTCGTGAGCTCGGCCTCGCCGCCGGCCTGGTCGACAACAAGGTCTGCGCGATCGATCAGGTGTGGTCGGGCCTGCGGTTCGTGTATAGGCTGCGCGACCGTACCGACCCCGGGTAGGGCGATCGCGCGAGCCGGCAATCCGGGTCGCCTACGTCTACCCGAACGTGATCGTTTGGCCCGACGTCTTGTGGGGCGTCAGGTAGAAGTTTCCGAGGTAGTGGGCCACCACGGTGATCGCCACGGGCCCGGGGCGATTCCCCGGAAGCTTGTTGAACACGGTCTGGCCCGAGAACGTGCAGTCCGGCCCGAGCGGCACCAACGTCGAGCCGATGCGGCGCGAGCCTCGGAAGTACCGGATCGACACGTTCCCGCGGCAGTCGTAGATCGCCGGAATCCATGACGGTCCGCGCACCGATCCGGTGGTGGTGAACACGAACGGCTTGTTCGCGTCACGCAGAGGCCTGGTCGTGGCATGGATCTGCGGCACGGGCCGGTGCAGGGGAAGGGTCATGAACGTCGCATCCGCGCCGGCCTGCGGGGGCGTATTGCCGTGCAGCGCGACGATCCGGTAATGGAAGATCGTCTGCGCCTCGAGGCCCTGGACGGCGGCGGTCACGGTCACCGGCACGGTTCCGGCGGGAACCGTCGCGGCGGCGGTCTGCGAGCCGTAGCCCGTCGTGGGTCCGTACTCGAAGAAGTAGGTCGTGGCCTGCTTGTTCGGGCTGACCACCGCGGTGAGCGTCGCGCCGTTCTTGCTGACCTGTGTGGCGGGACCGGTGGACACGCCCGGAGGCGGATTGCCGGCGGTCTTGAACGTGCGGTCGGCACCGGTCGCGCTGCCGGCGCCGTTCCCGGCCACGAGCCGGTAGTGATAGACCGTCCCCGGAATCAGGACCTTCGCGTCCGTGCTGACCGACACGGGCTTGGTTCCGTGGCCGGCCGAATGCGCCACGCTGGTCACGCCATACGCGGTTGTCAGTCCCCATTCGAAGTAATAGGTCGTGGTGCTGCCGTTCGGGTTGATCGTCCCGTGCAGCACCGCGCTTGTGTCGGTCACGTGCGAGTGGGTCCCAGTCGAGGTCGCCGGCGACGACGCGGCCACTGCGACTGCTGGGACCCCGACAGACAGAACCGCCGACAGAACCGGCACCAGCAGCGCCATCGGCACGAGCATCTCGAGCTTGCGCTTCATCCCTGCCTCCCTGGTTGGGGTGAGTTCGGGACATCTATACCCGCCTGTGCACGGAAGTTGCGCTTCTCCGGGCGGGTACGAGCGACCGGAGTCGAGGCCCCGCCGGCGCCGGAGTCGAGGCCCGCGATCGGGGGTAGCAGGTGGCTTCTGCCCCGACCAGCACGAGCACGGAAAACGCCGAAACGCACGCGGCGCGCGCCCGCGAAGCGCCGGCAGCGGCTGCGGCGCTCGGACTGCTCCGGGCCCGGAATGAGCCGGGTCGGCCGGGGCCGCGGCTTCAGCTACAAGGATGAGCGCGGCCGCCCGGTCAAGTCGAGACAGGTCCTCGAACGGATCCGCGATCTCGCCGTGCCGCCGGCCTGGAAGGACGTGTGGCTGTGCCCGGACCCGCTCGGCCACCTTCAGGCCACCGGCGTCGACGCGGCGGGCCGCCGGCAGTACCTGTATCACCCGCGCTGGCGCGAGCGCCGCGACCGCGAGAAGTTCGCGCGGATGACAAGCTTCGCCGAGCTGCTGCCCCCGCTCCGCCGTCGGCTGGTGCGGGTCCTCAGAGACGATGACGAGCCGACCCGGGAGCGCGTGCTCGCGGGCGCCGTGCGCCTGCTTGACGTCGGGATGTTTCGCGTCGGCGGCGAGCAGTACGCCGATGAAGACAGCGGCGTCGGCCTGGCCACCGTCCGCAAGGCTCACGTCCGGGTCCACGACGACAACGCGGTCGAGTTCGACTATCCGGGGAAGGGCGGGATCCGGCGCGTTCAGGTGATCGAGGACCCGGCGACGATCGAGTTGATCAGGTCGCTCAAGCGTCGTCGAGGCGGACCCGAGGAGCTCCTGGCCTACCGCGAGCGGCGCCGGTGGCACGACCTGCGCTCAGACGACATCAACGAGTACCTCAAGGAGCAGCTCGGCGAGGAGTTCAGCTCCAAGGACTTCCGGACCTGGAACGCGACCGTGATGGCGGCGGTGACGCTGGCGGCGGACGGCCGGGAGGCGACCTCGAAGACCGCCCGCAAGCGCGCGATCAACGAGTCCGTCCGCGCCGTGTCCGAGCTGCTCGGCAATACCCCCGCGGTCGCGCGGCGCTCCTACATCGATCCGCGCGTGTTCGACCGCTACCTGTCCGGCTGGACGATCGCGGGCGTGCTCGAGCGCATCCCCGAGCTCGACGTCGCCGACGATCGCGTGCGAACCCGGGTCGAGCGGGCGGTCATCGATCTGCTCGTGGACAACACCGACTCGAGCGCGCTCGAGAAGACGCCGACCAAGCGCGCCGCGGCCTGAGCGCCGGCGGCCTCAGCCGAGGTGGAACTGCCACAGCCGGGCGAGCGGGCGGAAGCCGACCCGCGCGTACAGCTCCTTCGGCCAGTCGTAGTCGTCCGCGATGATGAAGATCAGATCGTGGCCTTCGGCGCGGGCAAGCTCGGCAGCGCGGCTGACGAGCGCCCGCGCGTATCCGCGACCGCGCGCTTCGGGGACCGTGTAGACGTCCTCGACCTGGGCGGTGCTCCCATCACCGCGGAGTTTGGTGATCGCCACGAGCTGGCCATCGCTGCTCCGGACCCCGAACAGGCGGTCGCGGCAGGCGCGGGTCTCGCGGCGGCTGTACTCGCGAAGCTGGTCGAGGGCGCCGCGGGCCAGCTCGTCCTCTCCGTACCAGCGCAGCATGATCTCGAGCACCTCGTCCTCGCCGGCGTCGGTCACGACGCTCGTATCCGCCTCGTGGTCGGGCCCGGCGGCCAGGACCATCAGCACCTCGCGGTCGGTTTTCCAGCCGGCGTCGCGGAACGCGTGTTCCAGACCCGGTCCGGTGTCCTGGTTCTCGAGCGTGATCTGCACGTAACGACTGTCCGCGAGCTGCCGGTCGGCCAGATCGACGAGCGGCGCGAACGCCAGCGGCAGCGCCACGCGCATGTGGTTGACGACCCAGACAGCGGGGAGCGACGGCGACTTCACGACCCAGCCGGCCTCGATCGGCCGCACCTCGTCGGCGACCTTCTCGACATTCGCGCGCAGGAACGCCAGCACGCGATCGATCGAATCGACGCTTTGCGGTGCCGCTGATCTGCCGGTCAAGGCCATCGGGCTATGTTGGCAGCCGGCGCTCGGCCTTCAGACCGCCGGGCGATCTCGACGGGGGGCGCCGTCCGGGGGATTCGGTAGCAAGCTGGGCGGAAGCCCGGAATCAGCCGAGTTTTAACGCTCGATAATCGATCTTATGTAGACCACTGTGTGGAAAAGAGTCATCGACACAGACTCGAACTGATCGAATCCGTCAGGTCCGTGGAAGCCCAAGTGCTCGCTGCAGTCCTGTGTCGACCTCGAGCATGAGCCAGTCCGGGAGCGCGCCAATGCGCTCCTCCAGCGCCAGCCGGTCCACGGTCCTGTGAGCGACCGCAACGAGAAATCTTCGCGCCGGCGCGCCGGCACTCCCGAGCAGCCGGATCTGTCCGACGACCTGGCACCGTCGACGCTCGACAGTCTTTCCCACGACGTGGTTCTCAGCGAGCTCGAGCTCGCGAACAGCGATCTGCGAGATCAGCACGCAAACGGTGTCCAGTTCCAAGCTGCGGCGGTCACGGACGTCGACCTGTCCGGCTCGCGGCTCGACGATCTCCGGATCACGGACTCCGAGTTCCGCGCGTGCAACCTCGCCAACATCCGGGCGCAGCGAGCCAACGTCCTGCGGGTGCTCGTCGCAGACTGCCGGCTCACCGGACTCCACGTGTCTGAGGCCCAACTCCGGGATGTCACGATCCGCGACTGCCGCGTCGACCTCGCCTCGTTCGGCTTCAGTCGCCTCGAGCGCGTGACGTTCGAGGACTGCCTCCTGGCCAAGACCGACTTCCTCGAGGCCCAACTCGACTCGGTTCGCTTTCACCGCTGCGACCTCGCCGAAGGCGACTTCCGCGGCGCGAGGCTCCAGCGATGCGAGTTCCGGCGCACGAACCTGGTGGGTCTCCAGGGCGTCGAGCATCTCCGCGGGTCCGCCATGGAATGGCCCGACATCGTCGAGATGGCCGGCGTCTGGGCAGCCGCGCTTGGGATCCAGGTCCTCGACGACGACTGACTGAGAGCCACGTACCCGCCTAGCCGATGTAGGGGAAGGTAGGGGAATGCTGGTATCACTATTGATACCATCAACCGTGTGGCGATGACCCTGCGGCTGACCGACGAGGAAACCGACGCGCTGCGCCGCCGTGCTCGCCGCGAGGGTCGGTCGATGCAGGACGTCGCGCGCTCAGCGATCCGCGAATACATCGACCAGAGCAGCCGGCGTGAGTTGCTCGAGGGAGTTCTAGACGAGGAGCTCCCCCGCTACGCGGAGGCGCTCCGCCGCCTTGGCGAGTGATCTTCTTCGACCTCGACTCGCTGATCTACATCGCCACCCGTGTTCTCGACGGTGACCCCGTCGTCCGCGACGCCGGGTTGCTCGAGTCGGCGCTGGCGCGACCCCAGGCGTCGGCTTTCGGAGAGGACGCGTACTCCGGCGTGTACGAGAAAGCCGCGGCGTTGCTGCACTCGCTCGCTCGCAACCACGCGCTGGTCGACGGCAACAAGCGCCTCGCGCTGGCCGCGACGATTGCGTTCGTCGGCATGAACGGCGTCCGGCTGACCCTGACCAACGACGAAGCCTATGAGCTCGTGATCAGGGTCGCGGTGGGCACGCTCGACGACGTTCCGAGGATCGCGGGCGTCCTCGAGTCGCACTCTGCGTCACGTGCGTAGGCCTCGTCCGCCTGTTCTGCGCGAATTGGCATCATGACATCAAAGTTAGCGATGTTATGATGTAGATGATGCGGACCACGATCACTCTTGATCCCGATGTGCGTCTCCTCGTGGAGCGCGCGATGCGCGAGCGTGGGCTGTCGTTCAAGGACGCCGTCAATGAGGCGATCCGTGCCGGTCTCGGAGCCGCCGATCCCTCCCCTGGCCGCTACACGACGCCACGCTCTCTGGGACCCGCGCGCGTCGACGTCCTCAAGGCGCTCAGCCTCGCCGGGACGCTCGAAGATGAGTCGCTCGCGCGCCGCCTCGCCGAAGGTCGCTGACGCGAGTGGTCATCGTCGACGCGAACGTGCTGCTGTACGCCGTCGACCTCGACACCGCGCACCACGAACGCTCGCGGTCGTGGCTCGACGCCTCGCTTGCCGGCACTGAAGCTGTTGGGCTGGCCTGGATCGCGCTACTCGCGTTCATCCGGATCGGGACGAATGCATCCATCCTGCCTCACCCGATGACCGCAGATGAGGCGACGGGCCAGGTCGAGGCGTGGCTGGCGGCACCGGCGGCGGTCATGGCACAACCGACCCCGCGCCATGCGAGCCTCCTGCGCGGCCTCCTCCGCGACACCGGCACGGCCGGAAATCTGACGACCGACGCACACTTGGCTGCGCTGGCGCTCGAGCACGGTGCGGACATCGTGTCCTACGATCGCGACTTCGCGCGCTTCCCCGGAATCACGCATCGTCTCCCCGGTTGAATAGGTGATCGCACCCAGCTCCGAGGGCCCCGACGCGGAGCTAAACTCCTGTGTCGATGGCCAAGCAACAGCGAACGGTGCGGGTCGAGCAGCGCGGGCAGATGGCCGCGATGCAGCAGCTCGAGAGCAAGTCCGACGAGGAGCTCGAGGCCGAGACGAAACAGAAGGCTGCGGCGCAGGCGATTCTCGGCTACCGCGCCGCCGAGCGCTATGACGCCAAGACCGCGCGCGCTCACTTCCAGCGGGCGCTCGCGGCGGCCCGACCGCAGGAGCGCGTCGGGATTCGGCGAATGGCCGACGCGTCCCTGGCGCTCGCCGAGCGCCGGGCCGATGACCTCAAGAAGGCGACCGAGCGGCTCGGCATGGAATCGCCGACCGCCGGACAGCTGCGCAGCCTCAGGTTCCTCGGCCTGATCGCACCGCCGGCCAGCGCGGGGATCCTGATGCGGATCCGCGGTGTCCTGATCGCGATCGTGCTGGTCGTCGCGGTGCTGGCACTCGGATTCGGGATCGTGTACGGGATCGGATCAGCCGCCGGCGGCATCTCGGTCGACACCGCGATCTTCTTCGGTCTGGTGCTAGTGCTGATCGCGGTCGGCGTGATGGCGTTCATCGGGCGCCGACGCCAGAAGCGCGCGAAGGCCAAACGCGCGGAACAGATCGCCTCGGCCTCCAAACCACGCTGACGCGGCGCGGTGTGCGGGCGCTACACGCTGGCGACGCCGAACCCGGCTGAGGTTCGGGCGCGCTTTCCGATCGGCGAGTCGATCGAGATCCGGCAGCGCTACAACGTCGCGCCCGGCGACGAGGTGCTCGCGGTGACAACCGACCGTGAGGGCAACCCTCGCGGCGAGCTGCTGCGCTGGGGGCTCGTGCCGACGTGGGCCAAGAAGCCGGACACGGGCCTGAAGATGATCAACGCCCGCGTCGAGACGGTCGCCGAGCGGGCCGCGTTCCGGCGCGCGTTCGAGCGCTACCGCTGCCTGATCATCGCCGACGGGTTCTACGAGTGGCAGCGCCAGCAGGCCGGACCCAAGCAGGCCTTTCACATAACGCGCGCCGACGGCGGGCTATTCACGTTCGCTGGCCTGTGGTCGATCTGGCACGACGACGCGAACGAGGGCAACACGCTGCGGACGTGCACGATCCTCACGACCGCCGCCAACCCGGCGATCGCGTCGCTGCACGACCGGATGCCGGTGATCCTCGCTCCCGGCGCCGAGTCATCCTGGCTCGAGCATTCGCAGCCCCCAGACCGCCTGCACGAGTTGCTGGCGGGTCTGTCCCCGCACGACACCGCGCTCCGTCCCGTCGGCTCGGCGGTCAACGACGCCCGGTACGACGGACCGGAGTGCCTGGCCGAGCCCATCCCGGACGGCCAAGAGGCGCTGTTCTGACTCGCGAGTCGCCGGATCTGCCGGCTCGCGAAGTTGCGTTCGTACTCGGCGGAGGCGGGGTTCTCGGCGCACACGAGGTGGGCATGCTCCGCGCCCTGGCTGAGCGCGGGATCCGGCCGGACGTGATTCTCGGGACCTCGGTCGGGGCGATCAACGGAGCGTTCTTCGCCGCCGATCCGACGGTCGCCGGTGTCGAACGCCTCACCGAGCTTTGGCGCACCGCGAACCTGACCGACCGTTCGCCGGGCACGGTGTTGCGGCGGGTCACGACGCTCGCGCGCAGCGGCACGCATCTGCAGTCGCTGACCGAGATGCTCGACCGGCTGACAGCGGTGCTCCCGGTGAGGAGGGTCGAGGAGCTCTCCATCCCCTTCCAGTGCGTAGCCGCCTCCATCGAGCGGGCCGCCGAGCACTGGTTCGACACCGGTCCGCTCGCAGAGGTCGTGCTGGCGTCCTGCGCGGTGCCCGGCATCCTGCCGCCGGTCCGCATCGACGACGAGCACTTTATCGATGGTGGCATCGTCAACTCGATTCCGGTGAGCCGCGCGGTGACGTTGGGCGCGAGGAGGATCTACGTGCTTCAGGTCGGCCGGCTCGAGCAGTCGCTCAAGCCGCCGCGATGGCCTTGGGAGGTCGGCCTGGTCGCGTTCGAGGTCGCGCGTCGGCACCGGTTCGCGCACGATCTGCATGCGTTGCCCGACGACGTCGAATTGCACGTCCTCCCCACCGGCGGCTCGGCAGCGCCCGCGTACAACGACGTCTCCGGCCAGCTGCGTGTCGGGCGAGTCGCCCGCACGGTCCAGCGGCAGATCGATTCCGCATACGAGGCCTCGCGACGCTACCTGGCGCAGGCGTGATGCCGCCCGTCTCGGTCCGTCGACCCGTGACCGTGGTGGTCTGGCTGATCGTCTCGGCCACCTGCGTCCTTGCCTCACCGATCCTGCTGGCGCTGGGCAAGCTCGCGAGCGCGCTCACCGGGCGCCGCCGACCCTTGATCGTCACGCGTCTGATCCTCGCGTACTTCGCTCACGAGCTCGCAGCACTGGTGGGGTGCGGGGCGCTGTGGCTCGGGACGGGCTGCGGGCTCCTGATCAACACATCTCGATCCCGCGCGCTCCACTGGCGGCTGCTGCGCTGGTTCCTAGGCGGGCTCGCCGACGCGGGACGCCGGACGCTCGACATCGACGTGGTCCCCGAGCTGTCGACCGAGGCCGCCCACGCGCTCGCGTCCGACCGGCCGCTGATCGTCCTCAGCCGCCATGCCGGGCCCGGCGACACGATCTTCATCGTCGATGAGCTGATGACGCGATTCGATCGCCGGCCGAGCGTGGTGTTCAAGGAGAGCCTCGCGCTCGACCCGTGCGTCGACGTGCTCGCACGTCGGCTCCCGCACGCGGTGCTCGACACCTCCGATCGTGAAGAGAGCGAGGCGATCATCGCACGGATCACCACCGAACTTGGGCCGCGAGGGGCGCTCTTGCTGTTTCCCGAAGGGGGCAATTTCACGCCAGAGCGGCGGCGCTCCGCGCTCCTCCGGCTGCGCCGCGGCGGCAAGCATCGGTCCGTCGAGCAGGCGGAGAAGATGCCCCACGTGCTGCCACCCCAGCCCTCGGGCACGCTCGCGGCGCTAAGTGCCGACCGTCAAGCCGACGTCGTGTTCGCCGCCCACACCGGCCTCGGCCTCGCCGCCTACCCTGGTCAGTTCTGGCGCGACATGCCGATCGGCCGGACGCTGCACACGCGGCTCTGGATGGTGCCTGCGTCCGACGTGCCCGCCGCGGCCGACGAGCAGATCGAGTGGCTCTACGACTGGTGGCAGCGCATCGACGAGTGGATCGGTGCGCGCACCGCATAAGCTCGCACGGGCTGACGGTTCTGCCACCGCCACAGCGGTACTCCTCGCAAGAAGTAGCCCGGAGCTGTCAGGCGGCGGCCTGCGACTCGAATGTCGCCGACTCAGACGAGGATTCGCCGTTCCGGCCGATCCACTTGTTGAACCCCTCGGGCGGGAGCGGCTTGCTGAAGTGATAGCCCTGCGCGAGGTCGCACCCGAGCTTCTCGAGCCGGTGTAGCGTGGCCTCGTCCTCCACCCCTTCGGCGACGACCTTCAGACCGAGGTCGTGGCCCAGGTTGATCGTCGAGCGGACGATGATCAGATCGCTCTCGTCGCTCAGCATCGGCGAGACGAACGAGCGGTCGATCTTGAGCTCGTCGATCGGCAGGCGCCGAAGATTCGCGAGCGACGAGTAGCCGGTGCCGTAGTCGTCGACCGAGAGTCCGACGCCGAGCTGACTCAGCCGCATCAGCGTGACCAGCGAACGGTCGGGGTCCGACATCAGCATGCTCTCGGTGATCTCGAGCTCCAGTGCCTCCGGGGTCAGACGGTAGATCTTGAGTAGATCCGCGATCAGCGGCGACAAATCAGGATCGAGCAGGTTGCGCACGGACAGGTTGACCGACACCGTCAGCTCGTGGCCGCCCTGGCGCCAGGCTGCGCACTGCGCAACCGCCTTCTCGAGCACGTGCCGGGTCAGCGGCCCGATCAGGCCCGTCTGCTCGACGATCGGCATGAAGTCCGACGGCGGCAACAGGCCGAGCTCCGGGTGCTGCCAGCGGACGAGCGCCTCCGCTCCATGAACACGAGTTCCGTCCATATCCATGATCGGCTGGTAGAAGACGACGATCTCGTCGGAGTCGAGCGCGCGCCTGAATTCGCTCAGCACGCTGAGCTGGCGAACCGAGTGGCGGTCGAGTGCCGCCGCGTACACCTTGCAGCCGGCGTGCGCCTCCTTGGCCGCGTACATCGCGACGTCGGCGCTCCGCAGCAGCGAGTGGGGATCGTCACCGTCGCGCGGGAAGCGCGAGATTCCGATGCTCACCCCCACCTCGAGCGTCATTTCGTCCACGTCGACGGGCTGCTGGACGCACGCCATCAACCGTCGGGCGATCGCCTCGAGCTCATCGGCGTCGCCGGTGCTCTCAGCCGGCAGAACTGCGAACTCGTCGCCGCCGAGCCGGGCCACGAGGCCGCCGGGGCCGACCGCCTCCCCCAACCGCGGACCGAGATCACGCAGCATCTCGTCGCCGAAGTGGTGGCCGAGCGTGTCGTTGATCTCCTTGAAGCGGTCGAGGTCGAGCAGCATCACGCCGAACGTCTCCCCGCCGGCGGTTGCAGCCGCAATCCGCTCGTCGAGCCGCGCGCGGAACCGCTCGCGATTAGCGAGGCCGGTGAGCTCGTCGGTGGTGGCGACGCGATGGAGCTGCTCGCCGCGCTGCTTGGACTTCAGCAGCTCGCCAACGAGGTACTGGAAGATGATGAGGACTACGCCAAAGAGCACGAGACCAATCGTTCCGAGGTCGACCGAGACGTAGACCGCGGCCATCGTGAGCAGTGCGGAAAACAGCTCAGCGGACAGCACCGGAAGCAGTACTTCGTGCGCCTTCCGTGCCAACGAGGTTCGTTCCAGATAGCAGTGGAATCCGACGATGCCGACGAAGTTCAGCCCAAGCGCGAGTACGAAGGCCGACATCACGAGTAGGTAGTAAGCGATGGCGTGCGGGTTGGTATGCGCAGCCTCGATCGCGGAGTGAAAGAACAAGCTGCTCACGAGCGGGAACGCTCCATATGTCGCCAGGTTGTTCCGCAGGAAATGGCGAGGCTCGCGCCACCGCAGCCAACCGAAAAGGATCGTGACGATCCCGACGACGGAGGCTGCTCCGCCCCCTAACAGAACCGATGCGAGCATGATCCCGAGGAAGCTGCCGGAGACTTTCAGCTTCGTCATGCCGGCATCTACGGACGTGTAATCGCTCGCAACCGTGAATACCAAGATCACGAGGAGAGGCACGGGGCGCCACTCGGCGGCGGTTGCGGTGAGCGCAGCAACCAAGGCGGTCGCGGCGAGCACCACCCCATGGAACAGGGCAACGTGACGGCGACTTGGCCGTGCGGGTTTCGTGCCTTCCGTGGCGGTGGTGCGCTCCATGCCCCCCAGTAATCGGCCGTTGGCGGGTGGTTCTCAAGTTGGCGAGCATCTGTCCAGCTTTGTCTGGACGTTGCTCAAGGTTCGGCCTGCGTTTGCCGATCCACCTCGCGGAAGATCTGTCAAACGACTGAGGGGCCCGCCTGCCAGCGGACCCCCCATAGTGAGACGACTAATGGCTCACGAAACCCACGGTAACTCCTTTCGTGGGGCATACACGGATATCCGTGCGAGCGCAGCCGCTACCCCTAAATAGTGCTGCCCTCGCCCTTGCCTTGTCGGGTACTGCGACCCCGAACTGCCTTGAGAAAGGTACCGGGGTTCGCGGTTCCCGCAATAGGACGTTTGTCCATTTGCGTTTAGAAACGCTCAAGTCGGTCGGAAACTGAGCCGAATAACGGCCTTTCCGCCTAGCGTCAGCGGTTCAGCCGGCCCACGAAGGCCTCCTTCCTCGGCACGGGCGCCAACCCCGTGGCCGGGCGGTTTGCTGCGTTCTGCACCCGTGGCGGGCACCGACCCCGCGGGTAGCGGGCAGCAGGCCGCCCGCCCCTCGTCCATCCTCCCGCATCCTTGACAACCATCGGCGCCTGTTCGATCGTCTGCGGATCGCCCAGGCAACCCCCTCCGCGCGATGACCACGGCCCTCCCCCACTACGACCTCCGCGATCCGGCGCCGCTGACGATGTCCCGCGAGGAGCTGACGGCGATCCAGGACGAGCGGCTGGGCACGATGGTCGCGTACGTGTACGAGACCTCGCCGTTCTGGCGGCGCAAGCTGGACGGTGCCGGCGTCCGCCCGGGGGACGTTGCCGGCGTCGAAGACCTCCCCCGTCTCCCCTTCTGCACCCGCGCTGAGCTCGACGCCGACCAGGCGGAGCATCCGCCGTTCGGCGGGTACGCGTGCAGCCCGCGCGAGACGTGGATGGGGCTGTTCACGACGTCGGGCACGTCCGGGCGGAAGCTCAAGCGCGTCGTGTCCGAGCGGGACTGGCGGCTGATGATCGACCGCTTCTACCGGCACCCGGCACCGCCGGCGGGCGAGATCTTCATGCTGCTCGGCCCGATCGACGGGTTGCTCGGCCCCGCGGTCGGCGTCGAGGCGGCGCGCGAGCGCGGGCAGATACCGCTGCTGGCCGGCCTGTGGGACACCCGGATCAAGGTCGAGGCGATCGCCGAGCTGCGTCCCGGCACGATCGCGGGCGCCGCCTCCTACATCGTCCACCTGGCCGATGTGGCGCGCGAGATGGGGGTCGATCTCGCGGCGTGTGGGGTGCGCACGGTGACGTCGTTCGGAGAGCCGGGCGTGGCGATCGGCGCCACGCACGCGACGATCTCGAGCCGGTATGGCGTGTCCGAACTGATCGACGGCTACGGCCTGACCGAGGTGTGGCCGCTCGGTGGCAACTGCCCCGCCTCAGGAGCCCTTCATATCGCCGACGATATCGCCGCGGTTGAATGTGTCGATCCGGACACCGGCGTCCAGCTCCCGGAGGGCGAGACCGGCGAGATCGTTCATCCGGCGGCAGGAGGAGCTTTCGCCGGAGTACCGGATCGTGCTCGACACGGGCCCGCGGGGGCTCCCGGTCGTGACGATCCAGGTCGAGGCGCTCGGCCCAAGTGGCGGCGACGCCCCCGCGCTCCACGACCGCGTGCAGACGGCGTTGCGCGGGGGCCTTGGCGTCAACCCCGAGGTCGAGGTTCTGGCCGAGGGGTCGCTGCCGCGCGCCCAGCAGTCCAAGGCCAAGCGGGTGCTCGACCGCAGGACGGGATCCGTCCAGACACCACAACCCGATTCCCAACCGTGAGAGGAGCCCCATGAAGGCAGGGCGATTCGTCGTAGACACCCACGTGCACGGGCAGCGCTTCGCGGCCGGCGGCGCACTCGCCGACCGCAAGCCCGCGCCGACGGCGCAATGGGACGCGCTCGGCGCGACGATGTCCGGGCTCGTGCCGTACGACAACTCGTTGCGCCTGGAATACGACATGGACTGCTACGGCGTCGACATGTGCGTGCTGCTCCCGGCGTTCGGGATGACCGACGAGCTGAACCTGGAGATCGTCGAGCACTCCCCGGCCAACTTCGTAGCGGCGTGCGGCATCACCGACTACATGCGCCGCTGCCGCGACGGCGAGGAGGAGTGGAGCATCGACGGCGTGTGCGCGGAGTTCGACCGGGAGCTCGGGACCGGCCGGTTCGTGGCGATCGGCGAGTCGATGCCGTACATGCCGCTGCCGTATGACCCGAACCACCCCGTGAGCCGCGCCGAGGCCGTGACGAACATGCTCCGGATCGCCGAGGTCGCAAACCGGCACAAGCTGCCGCTGCGCTACCACACCGGGATTCCGATGGGCTACACGGCCGCCTACTCGTCCGGCTTCCTCGGCCCGGCCAACAGCAACCCGCTGTGGGGCCACGACATCGCCGCGGCGTTCCCGGACCTCGTGCTGATCTTCGACCACGGCGGGATCCAGGCGTGGTGGTGGGAGCGGTGGTACGAGGAGTGCCTGAACGTCGTCGGCGCGCACGACAACGTGTACGTCGAGACCGGGTTGTGGTGGCGCGAGCTCTACGAGAAGCCGCTGGTCGACCCCAACATCGGACCCGAGAAGCTGCTGTGGGGGACCGACTGGGGCGCGAGCATGCAGATCTACTCGCAGCTCGGGCGCACTCCCCCGAGCTATCCAGTGCAGCTGCGCAAGGAGGGGATCGTCCACTACCAGGTCGACTACTGGGGATGGAGCCTGCGCGAGCTGACCTCGCTGCGTCTCTCCCAGGACGACATGAACCTGATCCTCGGCGGCAACGCGGCTCGGATCTTCAACCTCGACGTCCCCTACACCCGTCTGTTCAAGCCGCCGTCAGAGCGCGTCGGCCGCAGGCATTCAGACAGCGACGGTCACCGCCACCCGGCCCACGCCGAGCACTAGTTCTTGAGCCCGTACAGCGACGCGGCGTTCCCCCACATGACGCGTCGGCGGTCCTCGTCGCTCAGCTGATCGAGCAGCAGTGACAGACCGTCGCCGTGATCGTGCGGGTAGTCCGACGCGTAGGCGAGCATCCGGGGCCCGTCCATCATCTCCAGAAGCTGCGTCACGGCGGTTCCGTCGGCGGGTAGGTGCGCCGGCGCGGTAGTGAACGAGAAGTACTCGCGCACGTACTCCGAGGGGCGCCGCTTGACCCAGGGCACCTCGCGCCACACCCCCTTCCAGTCCTTGTCGAAGCGCCAGAGCAGCGCCGGCAGCCACGCGAACCCGCACTCGCTGAGCACGACGCGCAGCTCGGGGAAGCGCTCGAACACGCCCTCGCTGACGAAGCTCAGGACCTGCGCCTGCGCGATCGGCTGATTTCCGACGTAGTCCTCGAGGTAGGTGGTCGTGAACCCGCTCGGGGTAGCCGCCTTACCGGCGCGGCCCCATGCGTGCAGACCCACCTGCAGCGAGCGCTCGCGCGCAGCGGCGAAGATCGGGTGGTTGCCCTTCTGGCCCCAGGGCAGATCGCCGCGCACCGGCAGCAGCACCTGCACGAACCGCGGATCGTCGCCGACCCGTTCGATCTCGGCGACGGCGTCCTCGGTCGACACCGTCGAGATCACGAGGCTCGCGCGCAGCCGCTCGTCGCGTGAGAGCATTTCCTCGCGCATCCAGTCGTTGATCGCGGACGCGACGGCCGCCGCGAAGTACGGGTTCCGGTGCGTCTCGAATCCGGTCAGGCAGTTCAGCACGACGAACCGAGGGCCTGCACCCCCGTCGGAGCCCGTCCGCGATCCGAGCACGCGCGACGCCAGCGTCTCGTAGCTATCCGGCACCGCCGGCGATCCCGCCTCCCGCGCCGCTGGTGACGCGGTGGTTGCCGCGCCGCCCGGATACGCGTGCGCCACGTCGGTCAACCGGATCCCCGCCTCAGTGATGTACTGGCGCCAGTAGTCGCTCAGGTACGGGAACAGCGCCTCGTAGGACGCCGGCGCGACGTGGACGTCACAATCGATCGCGTCCATCAGGCGGGCCGCTCACGCGGCAACCCGTACAGCGCGAGCGCGTTCTCGGACAGGATCGCCCGGCGCAGCGGAGCTCCGAGCGCGCGGGGCAACGCCTGCTTGGGTGAATCGAAGTCCCAGTGCGGATAGTCGGTCGCGAACAGCAGCCGGTCCCCCAGTCGCGCCTGCTCGATCGCGTACACGAGATGCTGCGGATCGTCGGGCTCTTCGATCGGCTGGGTGGTGAACCACACGTGCTCGTCGATGTACTCCGACGGCTTGCGTTCGAGGCGCGGATGATCCTCGCGCATCAGCTCCCAGGCGGCGTCGAGCGACCATCGCAGCGCCGCGGCCCACGCCACGCCGCACTCGGTCAGCACCACCCGCAGCCCCGGGATCGCGTCGAACATGCCGCCGGCGACCATGCCCGCGAGCTGGCACTGCATCACGATGCCGTTGCCGACGTGGTACTCGATGTAGAACGACGGATAGCCGGCGCCGCGGTGATCGACGTAGCCGCCGGTGTGGAACACCACTGGGCGGCCGTGCGCCGTCGCGGCTTCGTAGATCGGCCAGTACTTGGGGGCGCCGAGCTGCTCGGCCGCGCTGGCCGGCAGCAGCACGGCAAGGAACCGTTCGTCGCCCGCGCACCGTTCGATCTCGGCCACCGCCAGCTCCGGGTACTCGTGCGGGACCGCGATCGTCCCGCGGAACCTCGGGTCGAAGTCGAGCCACTCGTCGAGCTGCCACTGGTTGACCGCGGAGTTCCACTCGGCGGCGAAGTCTGGGTGGTCGTAGCAGTCCTGCCCGCTGAGCACCTCGAGCACCGCGTAGTCGACGCTGAACTCGTCGAGCAGCTGCTCGCGCGTCAGCTCCGGGTCGCTGCCCCAGATGTGGCCGGGCTTGCCGGGCCATGCGTCGACGCGCATCCCGGAGTGGCGGGCGCGCGGATACCACTCGGTCACCCGCGGCGTACGGCGGCCGTAGCGGTCCAGCATGCGCTTGGCGGGCGCGCTCAGGTACTTCGCGAGCATCGCCTCGGTCGCCTGGGCATGCACGTCGCAGTCGACGAGCTCCACCGCCCGCGCCGTCTCCGCAACCGTTCCAGAACGTATCTCAACCTGTGACATGGCTCACCTCACGCATGGAGCACGACGTAGTCATCTTCGATGTTCACCTCGAAAGTTTCCGCAACGTACGGACCCGGTACCCGTTTTGCAGGCGACGCTGCCCGAGCATCCTCGGCCAGCGTACCGCCGGGTGACAGCTCGACGCCGTAGCTCTTGACGCCCGGCGCTGCCGTGCCCATGAACGACTGGCCGCTGTCGAGGTCGTATTCCCAGCCGTGCCACGGGCACGCGATCCGGAGCGGATCCTCGGAGATCTGCGCGTTCCCCGGGGTGTCGGCCACGGCGTCCCCGAGCAGATGGCCGAGGCAAAGCGGCCCGCCTTGGTGGGGACAGCGGTTGCGGATCCCGTAGAACCGCTCGCCGATGCGGAACACGCCGATCGAGCGTCCGCCGACTTCAACGATGCGCCGCTCGCCGGCCGGAAAGCTGCGCAGGGGCGCGACCACGACTCTCATCGCGCGTGCACCTCCCTGCCGACTGTTGAGCTAACAACCACGGCTGATCCCACTCTACCGCGCTCTAAGCCCGACCGGGCAGCTCGGGAGGGATCACTGCGCCAGCGACCAACTACAACGTCATCGTGCGACCGGCCTCGAACCCGTCGAGCGCCGCGATCTCGTCGATCACGTCATGCGGCACCGCCGAGTCGGTCGTGATCACCATCACCGCACGCCCTTCCTCGCCGGCGTCGGTGTCGACGTGCCCGACCGCGGCCGAGACGATGTTGATGCCGTGCTTACCGAAGTGCGTGCCGACGCGGCCGATCATGCCCGGCATATCGCCGTAGCGGAACATCGTGATGTGCTCCTCGAGCTGGATGTTGAAGCGCTGGCCCCAGGCCTCGAGCAGGTGCTCGCGGTTGCGTCGGCCGAACACCGTGCCGGCCACCAGCACGCTCTCCTCGCCGCTTTCGACGGTCACCCGCACGAGGTCGGAGTAGTCGCGGACGGCCGCGCGCTTCATCTCGACGACCTGGATCCCGCGCTCTTCAGCCAGCCCGGGCGCGTTGACCACGCCGACGTCCTCCTCGCAGTGGCCGCGCAGGACCCCGAGCAGCACCTGAATCGTGAGCAGGCTGGTGTCCCGCTCGGCGATCCTCCCGAGGAACTCGGTCCGCACGAGGTCGATCGACGATCCCTGCGTGAGCTCGACGGCGATCCTCCCGAGCGCGCGGCACAGCGACACGAACGGACCGAGCACCTCCATGTCCTCCGGGGAGATCGCGGGGACGTTGACCGCGCTGGTGACGACCCCGCCGGTGAGCGCCGCGACGACCTGCTCGGCGGCCTGGTAGCCGGCCCGGTCGGTCGCCTCGGCGGTCGAGGCCCCGAGGTGCGGCGTGACGATCACGTTCGAATAGCCGAACAGCGGATGGTCGGTGACCGGCTCGGTGGCGAACACGTCGAGCGCCGCGCCGCCGACCTTCCCCGAGTCGAGCGCGGCCTGAAGGTCGGCGTCGACGACCAGGGGGCCCCGGGCCACGTTGAGGATGCGCACGCCGTCCTTGCACTTGGCGAGCGCGGCGGCGTCGAGCCAGCCCTTGGTGTCGGGGGTGTTCGGCAGGTGCAGCGTGATGAAGTCCGCGCTCGCGTAGACCTCGTCCGAGGACTCCGCCTTCTCGACCCCCAGCTCCCGGTAGCGCTCTGCCGACACGTACGGGTCGAACGCGATCACGTGCATCCCGAATGCCCGGGCGCGCTCGGCCACGAGCTGGCCGATCTTGCCGAAGCCAAGGATCCCGAGCGTCTTCTCGTACAGCTCGACGCCCGAGAACTTCGATCGCTCCCACGCGCCGCCGGTCAGCGAGGCGTGCGCCTGAGGGACGTTCCGCGCGAGCGCGAGCAGCAGCGCCATCGTGTGCTCGGCCGCGGTGATCACGTTCGACTGGGGTGCGTTGGCGACGATGATCCCCGCCTTGGTGGCGGCGGCGACGTCCACGTTGTCGACGCCAACGCCCGCCCGGCCGACCGCACGGAGGCGAGTCGCCTTGGCGATCAGCGGGGCGTCGAGCTTCGTCGCCGATCGGATCAGAACGCCGTCGTATTCGCCGATCCGCTGCTCGAGCTCGTCGCGCGACCAGCCGACGCCGAGATCGACGCCGAAGTGCTGCTTCAACAGCTCGATGCCTGAGTCGCCGATCTTCTCCGCCACCAGGACTCGCGCCCGCCCACCGCCCCCGTTCGGCTGCGGCGATACCGAGGCCGACTCCGTGGCGGTCACAGCTGCCGCTCCAGCACCCAGTCGATGCAGGCCGTCAGGGCCTTGACGTCGCTGGGCTCGGTCGCCGGGAACATCGCGATCCGCAGCTGGTTACGCCCGAGCTTGCGGTACGGCTCGACGTCGACGATCCCGTTGGCGCGCAGCGTCGCCGCCACCGCGGCCGCGTCGACCTCGGAATCGAAGTCGATCGTCCCGACCACGAGCGAGCGCTTGGCTGGGTCGGCGACGAACGGCTCGGCGTGCTCATGCTCGGAGGCCCAGCCGTAGAGGTGTGAGGACGACTCGGTCGTGCGGGCCACCATCCCGCTCAGCCCGCCCCGGTCGAGCATCCAGTCGAGCTGGTCGGCGAGCAGCAGCAGCGTCGCGATCGCGGGCGTGTTGTAGGTCTGGTTCTTGACCGAGTTCTCGAGGGCGATCTGGAGCGAGAGGAACTCGGGGATCCACCGCTTTGGGCGGGCGGGGGCGGAATCGAATCGGCGGCGATCTCGGCGACTCGCTCGAGCGCCGCGGGGCTGAGCAGGGCGAGCCAGAGACCGCCATCGGAGGCGAAGCCCTTCTGCGGCGCGAAGTAGTACACGTCGGTCTGCGCGACCTCCACCGGCAGTCCGCCGGCGCCTGAGGTCGCGTCGATCAGTACCAGCGCGCCGTCAGACCCGGTGGGGCGCGTGACCGGCACCATCACGCCGGTCGAGGTCTCGTTCTGCGCCCACCCGATCACGTCGGCGGCCGGGTCGGCCTGCGGTACCGGCGCATCGCCTGGATCGGCTTCGATCACGATCGGATCGGCCAGGAACGGCGCGCGGCGCGTGCACGCCGCGAACTTCGAGGAGAACTCGCCGTACACCAGGTTGAGCGCGCGCTCGCGCACCAGGCAGCACGTCGCCGCATCCCAGAACGCGGTCGTGCCGCCGTTGCCGAGCACGACCTCGTATCCGTCGGGGACCGCGAACAGCTCGCGCAGACCCGCTCGCACCCGTCCCACCACGCGCTTGACCGGCGCTTGGCGGTGGGAGGTTCCCATAACCGCCGCACCCTCCCCTGCGAGGTGCTGGAGCTGCTCCGGGCGTACGCGTGAGGGACCCGAACCGAACCGGCCGTCGGCGGGCTTGATGGCGTCTGGAATGTGCAGAACGGTGTCGGTCTGCGTCATGCGAGCCTCTTCAACGGTAACGAACTACCCCGCTGGATGGCGGTGGCGAACCTATTCCTGGAACTCGGTGTCGATCCAGTCCATGTTCGCCCGGAGCTCGCGGCCCACGACCTCGACCTGATGGCCGGCCTGCTCCTCGCGCATGCGCTTGAAGTTCTCCTGCCCGGCGCGGTTCTCGGCGATCCACTCGCGGGCGAAGTCGCCGGACTGGATGTCGGTCAGAACCTTCTTCATCGCTTCGCGGGTCGTCTCGCTGATGATCATCTTGCCCCGGGTCAGGTCGCCGTACTCGGCGGTGTTCGAGATCGAGTACCGCATCCCAGCGATGCCCTTCTCGTAGATGAGGTCGACGATCAGCTTGAGCTCGTGCAGGACCTCGAAGTAGGCGAGTCGCGGGTCGTACCCGGCTTCCGTCAGCGTGTCGTAGCCGGCGCGGACGAGCTCGGTGACGCCGCCGCACAGGACCGCCTGCTCGCCGAACAGGTCGGTCTCGGTCTCGTCTTTGAACGTGGTTTCGATCACGCCGCCGCGCGTGCAGCCGATGCCCTTGGCGTAGGCGAGCGCGATCGCCGAGCGCGTCGCCGCTCGCGTCCTGATGGACCGCGACGAGCCCCGGCACGCCCGACCCCTCGAGGTACTGGCGGCGAACCAGGTGGCCTGGCCCCTTCGGCGCCACCAGCGCGACGTCGACGTCGGGCGGCGGCACGACCTCGCCGTAGTGGATCGAGAAGCCGTGGCCGAACAGGACCATGTTCCCCGGAGCGACGCCGTCCTTGACGCCCGACTCCCACACTGCGCGGTGCAGCTCGTCGGGGACGAGCATCATCACGATGTCGCCCTCGCTGGCGGCGTCGGCGGGCTCGGCCACACGCAGTCCGTGCTCGCGCGCCTTGGCAACGCTGCTCGAGTCCGGGCGCAGGCCGACCACGACCGACACCCCTGAGTCCTGCAGGTTCAGCGCGTGGGCATGTCCCTGCGAGCCGTAACCGATGATTGCGACGGTCTTGCCGTCTAGCTTGTGGAGGTCCGCGTCGTTGTCGTAGAACATTGCCGGGAGCGTAGATGACCACGCTCCCCGGCGAGTTCTCAAGGGGCCCGCGCGACTCAGCCGCCGCCGAACTGGCGCTCGAGCGCGAGCACGCTGTTGACGTACTCTGCGTCGAGGGATACATGCCGTGCGCATCCACCGACGGGCAGGCCCTGGTAGTAGCCGGCCGCCGCGAGTGCCGGATCGCCGCCGGTCGAGTCGAGCAGCGAGTGCAGCATCAGCACGCCGCCGCGAACGTTGTCGGCGGCGGATGCCGGGGCCAGCGGTGGTCCGCCGGTGTCGAGTGTGTGCTGGATCCACTCCCACGTTCCGGGCAGGATCTGCATGACGCCGCGGGCGTCGGCGCTCGAGACGAGGTCGTTGTTGAAGCCGCTCTCCTGCCACGCGATCGCGTCGGCGAGCGACGACGGCACGCCGTTGGCGGCGGCGACGGAGCCGACCTCGGACGCGCTGACCCGCTCGGGTGTCGGGTACGGCGGGTCGGTCGGCGTTCCCTCGGCGGGCGCACCGACGGGCTGCGAGACGGCGGCGTTCGACGACGACACTTCGGTCGCCGACCCCGAGCCGGCTGGCACGTGGAGAACCGTCCCGGCCAACAGGTATCGGTCTGGATTGAGGCCGTTGGCGGCGGCGAGCGCATCGACGCTGAGGCCCGACCGCGCGGCGATCGCCGACAGCGTGTCCCCGGTCTGGACGACGTACGAGCCCGAGCTGCTCGAGCTCGTGGTGTCGCTGACGGGGACCATCGTGCCCGAAGAGCCGGATGAGCCCGACAGGCGCAGGACGGTGCCGGTCAGCAGGAACGCGTCGGGTTCAGGCCGTTGGCGGCGGCCAGAGCGTCGACGCTGACGCCCGACCGAGCGGCGATCGCGGACAGCGTGTCGCCGGGCTGCACCACATAGCTTCCCGACGTACTCGTGCTCGCGGGAACGCTCGTCGCCCGAGACGGCGTCGTCGGTGGCCGTCGGAGTGACCACGCTCGCCCCCTGCGGGGGGATCTGGATGGTCGAGCCCGCGAGCAGCTGGGTGTCGGGCGAGAGCCCGTTGGCGGCGGCGAGCGCCGACGACGCTCAGCCCGTCCTGGGCGGCGATCGACGACAGAGATTCACCGGGCGCGACGACGTGGACGAAGTACGCCGAGGCGGTCGCGGGGATGCCGAGGATGGCGCCGGCCGCAATCGTGGTTAGCAGGGAAAGTCGCAAATGCATGCGCCCCAGTGTGGTCAACGCGGGCGCTAACCGGAATCGCTGCAACCATCGTTGCCGCGTGCAACATCGCGTTCAGCTGTTTTGGCGCGGGAAGGATCCGACGCGGTCAGGCTTCCGCCGCTGCCACCAGCGACCGCGCCGGAAACCGCAGCACCCCGTCGGTCCCGACATAGGGCTGCGCGAGCTCGGTGACTCTCTGCACCACTTGCGCTCGCTGCTCGTCCGAGAGCGGATCGAACACGTCGCCGAACATGCTCGAGAGATCGTCGGTCTCGGCGATGTACTCGTCGACGCCGTCAAATGCGCGCGGCGGCTCGACCGACTCGACCACCACTTCGAGGAATCCGGCGTCTCGGAGCAGATCCTGCAGGCGCCCGGGCGGCGCCAGCGCGAACATGCCCGGCGCGTCGGGATCGGGCTGCGTGGTGTGCCCGAGCTCGACCAGCGCGCGCGTCGTGATCGTCGCCCACGGGTTCGCCGGAGGCTCGTCCCAGACGGCGAGCGCGACTGCCCCACCCGGGCCGCAGCACCCGGCGAATCTCCCGCAGCGCGGCCTCCGGATCGACCGCGAACATCAGGCCCCACTTGCACAGCACGACGTCGACGCTCGCGGTCTCGAGGTCGATCCACTCGAGCTCGATCCGCTTGAACTCGACGTTCTCGATCCCCAGCTCGCTCGCGCGGGCGCGCGCGACCTCGAGCATCTCTTCGGTCGCGTCGCTGCACACGAGCGAGCCCCCCGGGCGGATCAGCTCGGCGGCGAGGAAACCCGTCTCCCCCGGTCCGGCCGCGAGCTCGAGCACTCGGAACCCGGGCTGCAACCCGACGTGGTCGAGCATCCAGGCCGAGACCGGCAGCCCGAATTCGCGCACCCTCAGCGCCCGCTTGCCCCACCCGGCCGCCGCCCGCCCCCAGCGCTCCAGCATCTCGGCCCGGACCGCGCCCAGATCCGGATCCGAGGGCACTAGTCGGCTCCCGGGTCCGGCGCGCGCTCTGACAGCCGCCGCGCGATCTCCTCGAACGCGCCCTCGATCTGCCCGCTTAAGCGGCGCTGGAAGATCGCCATCACCGCCTCGGACGCTACCGGCCCGAGACGCTCGACCGCGCGCTCGATCTCCGGCCACCGCTCGGCCGGCATGTCCGCCTGGGCGAACGGCTTCCAGATCTCGTGCAGGAACAACTCGACGAACGAACGCGACACGGACTCGCAGTGCCGGTCGATCTCCTCGAGGATCGACAGCGCGCTGCGCAGTGAGATCCCGCGCCCGACGACCTCTTCGGCGATCGCCAGCAGCGACGGGCTCGGCGCACGGAAGCGGTCGTCGCCGATCGGCACGAGCACGCCGAGGCGCTCGGCCTCCGCCAGCACTTCGGGCGCGTCCTGTGCGCTGACGCGAAACCGCTTGCCGAGCTCCTCGAGCGTCAGCGTCTCGCCGGGCTCGGTGGTCGCGGCCGCGCTCACCGCCTCGCCGAACCGCCTGAGCCGCTCGGCGGTGCCCTGCGTGTCGTCGAGCAGCCGCTTGATTCCGCCGAGGTTGAAGCCGTCGTCCTGGAGCTCGCGGACCAGCCGCAGCTGCGCGAGGTGCTCGGGTCCGTAGTAGCCGACGCGGGCGCGCACCTCGGGCGGGTCCAGCAGCCCGCGCGCCTGATGAGCGCGGATGTTGCGCACCGACATGCCGGACTCCGCCGCCAGCTGCTCGATCGTCAGCTGGTTGGGGGAGTCGGCTTCCTCGAGTCTCGGCGCTGAGGACACGCCACCGATTAAAGCTGGCGCCGCAGCAGCTTGCCCGACGCGGTCCGCGGCAGCTTGTCGGCGAACCGTACCGACTTGGGGACCTTGAACCCCGCCAGCCGCGCGGCGCAGTGGTCCCGGAGCTCCTCGGGCCCTGCGCTCGCGCCGTCGCGGAGGACGATCGTCGCGACCACCGCCTCCCCCCACTCCGGGTCAGCGCGCGGATGGACTGCCGCGTCCTGCGACCGCCGGATGCTCGAGCAGCGCCGCCTCGACCTCGGCGGGCGCGACGTTCTCGCCGCCGGTGACGATCGTGTCGGCTTTGCGGCCGATGATCTCGAGGCGCCCGCGCTCGTCGAACCGGCCGAGGTCGCCGGTGTGGAGCCAGCCATCGCCGTCCACAGCGCCGGCGGAGACGATCGGCCCGCGGACGAGGACCTCGCCGTTGCCGTCGGTCCGGAGCTCGACCCCGGGCAGCGGCCAGCCGAACGTCGCGATCTGCGAGCAGGCCTCGGTCATCCCGTAGGTCGGCGCGACCGGGACCGCGGCGGCCGCGGCGCGCTCGAGCAGCGCGGGTGCGATCGGCCCGCCGCCGAGCAGCGCCCAGCGAAGCGTCGGCGGCCTTTGCAGTCCGGCGTCGAGCAGCCGCGCGAGCATCGTCGGGACGAGCGAGACAAGCGTGATCCGGCGCGCCGGGTCCATCAGCGTCGTTGAGGACCGCCTCGGTGTCGAATCGCCCGTGCAAGCACCGCCGTCGTGGCGTAGATCGCGCTGCGGATCGGGATCGAGAGTCCGCCGACGTGCGTCAGCGGCATCGGGCACAGCCAGCGCTCGGCGGGATCGAGCCCGAGCGCCACCGCCGAGCCGAGCGCGCTGGCCAGGAAGTTGGCGTCGGTGAGCACGACCGGCTTCGGGCGCGCGGTCGTGCCCGAGGTGTGCATCAGCGCCACGTCTGCGTCACGCCCTCGTCTGCCACCGCATGCTGAGTCTGGCTGGCTGGCCAGCCGGCGATGACACCGGGAGCGGAGTGTCGATCACAAACTCCGCGGCGGCTAGCCGCTGCTCCCGCTCGGCTGCGCTGAGCCGCAGGTCGATCGGAACCGCCACGGCGCCCGCCAGCAGGCAGGCGTGCAGGGCGATCACGAAGTCTTCGCCCGCCGGCAGCGCGATCGCCACGCGCCGGGCGACTGCAAGCGCGCCGGCCCCCGCCATCGCCGCGTCGCGCAGCTCTGCGTAGGTCAGGGTGCGCTCGAGCCCCTCGATCGCGACGCGATCCGGGTGCCTGGCGGCAGCAGCGTCTGAATCCAGTGGGACACGACCGACACGGTAGTCTCGCCCGCGTGCCAACGGACGTGGCAGACCGCCGGCGACTACGAGGACATCCGCTACGAGACCGCGACCGGCGAGGACGCCGGCATCGCGAAGATCACGATCAACCGGCCCGAGGTCCGCAACGCGTTCCGCCCCGAGACCGTGGTCGAGCTGTCGGACGCGTTCACGCGCGCCCGCGAGGACCTCGAGGTCGGCGTCGTGATCCTGACCGGCGAGGGCCCCGACGCGTTCTGCTCGGGCGGCGACCAGCGCGTGCGCGGGTCGCGCGGCGGCTACGTCACCGGCGCCGACCCCACGTCGGCGGGCAGGCACGAGGCGGTCGGGCGGTTCGAGGTCACCGACCTGCACGTCCAGATCCGCCGCATGCCCAAGCCGGTCGTGGCGATGGTCGCCGGCTACGCGGTCGGCGGCGGCCACGTCCTGCACGTCGTCTGCGACCTGACGATCGCCGCCGACAACGCTCGCTTCGGCCAGACCGGCCCCCGGGTCGGCTCGTTCGACGGCGGCTTCGGCGCGACCGTGCTCTCGCGGCTGGTCGGACCCAAGAAGGCCAAGGAGATCTGGTTCCTGTGCCGTCAGTACGACGCGCACGAGGCGCTGGCGATGGGGCTCATAAACACGGTCGTCCCGCTCGATCGGCTCGAGCAGGAGACCGTCAGGTGGTGCCGCGAGATGCTCGCGCTGTCGCCGTTCGCGCTGCGCATGCTCAAGGCGAGCTTCAACGCCGACGAGGACGGCCTCGCCGGCATCCAGCAGCTCGCCCACGACGCGAACCTCCTCTTCTACATGAGCGAGGAGGCGCAGGAGGGGCGCAACGCCTACCTCGAGAAGCGCAAGCCGGACTTCTCGAAGTTCCCGCGCCGAGCGTGATGTCGACGACACGGGCCGCCACCAGGCCAAGCGGCGTTCGCATCTGGCTGATGGCCGCGCGCGTGCGGACGCTGCCGGCGGCGATCGCGCCCGTGCTCGTCGGCACCGCGCTCGCCGGCTTCCTGCACGTCTTCCACCCGCTGCGGTTCATCGCCGCGCTGATCGGCGCGATGTTCATCCAGGTCGGCACCAACCTCTCCAACGACTACTCCGACGCGCGGCGCGGCGCCGACACCGAGGATCGCCTCGGACCGGTGCGGGTCACCGCGGGCGGTCTCGTGCCACCACGTCAGGTGCTGATCGCCACGTATCTGACCTTCGGCGTCGCGGTGCTCGCTGGCGTCTATCTGGTCGCCGTCGCGGGCTGGCAGCTGCTGCTGGTCGGCGCCGCCTCGATCCTGGCCGGCGTGCTGTACACGGGCGGCCCGAAGCCCTACGGTTATGAGGGTTTGGGAGAGTTGTTCGTGTTTCTGTTCTTCGGGATCGTCGCGGTAGCGGGATCGTTCTTCGTCCAGGTCGAGCACCTGGACTGGGAGGCGTTCGCGCTCGCGGTGCCGGTCGGGCTGCTGGCGGCCGGGCTGCTGATGGTCAACAACGCCCGGGACATCGACACCGACCGCCGCGCCGGCAAGCGAACGCTGGCGGTGCGCCTCGGGCGCGAGCGTGCGCGGACGCTGTTCGCGGTGACCGTTTATCTGGCCTATGTGCTCGTGCCGGTGACGTGGGCATTCGGGCCGCTCGGCCCCTGGCTGCTGCTGGCCTGGCTGACGCTTCCGCTCGCGGCCCGGGTCGTGCGCATCGTGCGCAACCGCACCGACGGGCTGTCGCTCAACGGCGCCCTCGCCCAGACCGGGATGCTCCAGCTCGGCTTCTGCACGCTGCTGGCCGCCGGGCTGCTGCTGAGTCGGTGAAGGCCGACATTCAGTATCTATCGGCGCGCATGCGCGCGCCGTTCGTTTCGGCATCGGGATCCCTCGGTGCTCGCGAGCTCGTGCTGTTGCGGCTAGAGGACTCGGCCGGGCGGGTCGGTTTCGGCGAAGCGGCGCCGCTGCCCGAGTACAACGGCGTGAGCATGGACGACGTGCGCGACGCGATCGACGGATGCCGGTCGACGCTGGCGCGCGCCGCCCGGCTGGCCCGCGAGGAGCTGCTGGCGCAGTGCACCGAGCTCGCCGTGCTGCCGCCGGCGGTGGCGGCGATCGATCTGGCGCTGTGGGACCTCGAGGGACGGCGAACCGGGCAGCCGGTGTGGCGGTTGCTCGGCGCGCGTGCAGCGGAGCCCGTCGAGGTCAACTACACGATTGCCGCCGGCGATCGTGCCGGCGCCGCCGCGCAGGCGAGCGAAGCCAAGGCGGCGGGCTTTCGGTGCGTGAAGGCCAAGGTCGGGATCGGCGACGACGCCGGCCGCCTCGCTGCGGTCAGGGCGGTGCTCGGACCGGACGTGGGAATCAGGCTCGACGCGAACGGAGCGTGGTCCGGAGAGGAGGCCGTCGCCGCGCTGCGCGCGCTGGCGCCGATCGGGATCGAGTTGTGCGAGGAGCCGGTTCGGGGCCTCGCACAGACGCGGGAGCTCGCCGCGGCGACGACCGTGCCGATCGCGCTCGACGAGACCGCGTCCGCCATCGGCGCGCTCGAGACGCGCGTCTGTCAGGCCGTTTGCCTGAAGATCGCGAGCTGCGGGGGGATCACCGGCGTCGTCGAAGCAGCCCGACAGGCGCGCGCCGCCGGCTACGAGGTCTACCTCGCTTCGACCCTCGACGGCCCGCTCGGGATCGCGGCGGCGCTGCACGTCGCGGCGGTCCTGCGTCCGTCGCGGGCTTGCGGACTGGCGACACTCGCGCTGTTCGCGGATCGCGAGGATCCGCTGCCCTCGCGGGACGGGCGGATCGAGGTTCCGGCCGGGACCGGCCTCGGTGACGGACTCGTCTCCTGGTATCGCATCGGCTGACCGCACCAACACCAACCGTTCTTGTGAGCGAGGTCACGCATGGTTCGCTTCGCCAGCGAGTACTAGCGTGAACCAAAGAAATTTTCCGTACGCGCTAAAGCCATCGGGCTCAGGTGACGACCATGTTGATCAACTGAGCAAGACGTTTTCACCGGGAGATCCAAGATGAGTCCTGAACGTTCCAAGGCATACCGGCGGGTGATGAAGACACTTGACGACCTGGGGCCGAGCAAGCTGCTTGACGGCGAGCAGCAGCGGATCCGCTACGCCGCCGACAATCTCATCTTCAGCACGGACCTGAACGCCGACGTCGAGGCTTGCGACGCGCTGGAAGACGTCGCGACCCTCTGCCGCTCGCTCGTCGAGAGCGGCCGCTGGGAGCAGGCCACGGCGATGCGCCTCGTCGATGATGTGTGCGAGTGCGGGCCGTCCAGCGCGATCGTGCTCCAGGCCGCCTAGCTTCCGATCAGAGCCGCCACGCGCTCGGGCGCCTCCAGATGCGCGGCGTGACCCGCGTCCGGGATCACGGCGACGTTCGCGTTCGGTAGCGCGGTCGCCATCTCGATCGCGATCGCTTGGAACTTGCCGTCGCGCTCACCGGCGACGAGCGTGATCGGCGCCCGGATCTCGGCCAACCGATCCCACAGCGCGGGCAGCGCGCCCGTGCCGAGGCCGCGCAGCGCCGCCGCCAGCCCCGCCGGCTGGTTTCGCAGGCGGTCGGCGTGGATCGCCGCCGCCACCTCGGGAGGCTGCCCGGCGAGCACGGGTGTCTGAGCCCAGCGCTCGGCGAAATCCTCGATCGTCATGCCTTCTAGCTCATCGGCGAGCCGCTCGTCGGCGGTCCGCCGCTCGGCGCGATCGACTGGATCGGCGATTCCGGGGCTGGCCCCGATCAGTATCAGCCGCTGCACCCTCGGCCCGAGCGCGGGCGCCAGCGCGGCGTGGAGCGCGAGCCGACCGCCCATCGAGTATCCGACCAGCGTGAACCGCGCCGGCGTCACCCCGACCAGGTCGTCCAGCACGGCCGCGAGCACGACCGGCTCGCGACCGGCGGCGGACCCGTGCCCGCGGATGTCAGGCGCGAGCGCGCGGTAGCTTTCCCCGAGCGCCGCGACCACGGGGTCCCAGCTCGCTCCGGTGTGGGTGAACCCGTGGAGGAGGACGACATCGCGCGCCATCAGCTCCCATCATGACCGCCACCGACACCTACCTGCTGTTGCGCGCGTTCTGCGACGAGCTCGCCCGCTGCGGGATGGAGCACGCCTGCACCTCGCCGGGGTCGCGCTGCACGCCGATCGTGCTGTCGCTCGTGCGCGAGGACCGGATCCGGTGCTGGTCGCACATCGACGAGCGTTCCGCCGGCTTCTTCGCGCTCGGCGCCGCCAAGCGCTCCGGGCGCCCGGTCGCGATCACCTGCACGTCCGGCACGGCCGCGGCCAACCTCGCGCCGGCGGTGATCGAGGCCCGGCACGCGCGGGTGCCACTGATCGTCCTCACCGCCGACCGGCCGCCGGAGCTCCGCGACGTCGGCGCCGGCCAGACGATCGACCAGCTGAAGCTCTACGGCGACGCGGTCAAGTGGTTCTTCGAGGTCGGGGTGAACGAGGCGACGCCGGCGGCGTTGCGGTTCACTCGCACGCTGGCGTGCCGTGCCTATTGGACAGCGGCGGAGGGGCCCCCGGGACCGGTTCATCTCAACTTCCCGCTCCGCGAGCCGCTCGTGCTCGACCGTCCGCTGCCGCTGCCCGAGGACGACACCGGCCGAGACGGCGCGAACCCATACGTGGTGGTCGACGCGCCGCCCGCGATTGCTCCGACCGGTGGCCCGCCCCCGTTCGGTCAGATCGTGATCGTCGCCGGTCACGACCGCGACCATGAGGCGGCGCGCGAGCTCGCCGGCTTCGCCGACCGGATGGGGATTCCGCTGCTGGCCGACCCGATCTCCGGCGCGCGCGCCGGTCGGGCGGCGATCGCGCACTACGACCTGCTGCTGCGCGACCCCGAGTTCGCGGAGACGCACCAGCCGCAGTTCGTCATCCGCGCCGGCGACCTGCCCACGTCCAAGCCGCTGCGGGCCTGGCTCGCCGGGCTGCAGACGGCCCAGGTCGCGTTCGATCCCGACGGCACCTGGCACGATCCCGACGCCGTCGTCGGGATGCGGGTGCGAGCCCCGTATCGGGCGCTGCTCGAGCGGTTCACCGACGGGACCGCCCTGGTCACCGACCGCGAGTGGTACGCCTCGTGGCGGGCCGCCGACGACGCGGTCGCCGGCGCGATCGAACGCACGCTCGCCGACGAGCTGTCAGAGCCGCTGGTCGCACGCAGCCTCGGCGAGTGGCTGCCGCCGGAGGCGACGCTGTTCGTCGCCTCCTCGATGCCGGTCCGCGACGTCGAGGAGTTCTGGATGGCTCGCGTTCGCGGCCCGCTCGTACTGTCGAACCGCGGCGCCAACGGAATCGATGGCACCGTCTCCTCCGCGTTCGGCGCGGCCGCCGCCGGCGATGGCCCGGTCGTGCTGTTGATCGGCGACGTCGCGCTCGCCCACGACATCGGCGGGCTGCTGGCGGCCTCGCGGCTCCGCCTACCGCTCACGATCGTGCTGCTGAACAACGACGGTGGCGGCATCTTCCACTTCTTGGCGGTCGCCGGCGAGACCGACGCGTTCGAGGAGCACGTCGCCACCCCGCACGGCCTCGACTTCGCCCGCGCCGCCGCGCTCTATGGATGCGAGTACCGACGGCCGGACACGCTGGCGGAGCTCCGCTACGCGGTCGAGTCATCGATGGCCGGCGCCGAGACCACGATCATCGAGGTGCGGACCGACCGCGAGCAGAACCTGGCGCTCCACCGCCGGGTCGCCGAGGCCGCGCTGGCCGCGCTCGCGCCCGGCTGAGCCACGGCGTCGCTAGCCGGACAGCACCGGCAGCAGCGCGCCGAGCTTGACCTCGGTCTCGGCGAGCTCCGACGCCGGGTCCGAGTCGCGCACGATCCCGCCGCCGGCGTACAGGTGAGCGACGGGCCCGCGCAGGAGCGCGCACCGCAGCGCCACGCAGAACTCGCCGTCGCCGGTGGCGTCGGTCCAGCCCACCGTGCCCGCGTACCAGCCGCGGTCGAGCCCCTCGAGCGCCGGGATCAACGGAGCCGCGACGTCAGCCGGCTCGCCGCCGACCGCCGGCGTCGGATGCAGCACGCCGGCGAGCTCGATCGCGCCGAGCGGCGTCGCCAGCTGGGCGCGGATCGGAGTGCCGAGGTGCTGGATGTTGGCGACCCGCACGAGCGCCGGCTCGGGCGCGGCCGTCACCCACACCGAATGGGGCCGCAGCGCCCGGGCGATCCGGCGGGCGACGATCGCGTTCTCCTCGCGGTCCTTGTCGCTCTGGAGCAGCTGCTCGCCGAGGTGGTCGTCGACCGCCGGATCGGCACTCCGGCGCGACGAGCCGGCGAGCGCGACCGTGCTCGCCCGCTGGCCGTCGCGGCGGACCAGCAGCTCGGGGCTTGCCGCGATGAACGCGCCGTCGCCGCGGCCGACCGCGAACACGTAGCAGGACGGGAACGCCTCGCGCAGCAGGCCGAGCACGGCGCCGGGTCGTGGTCGAGGGGCGCGTGGACCTCGACCTCGCGCGCCAGCACGATCTTCTCGAGCTCGCCGGCGCGGATCCGCTGCACTGCCCGCGCCACCGCCTCCTCGTAGTGCGACGGCGGCATCGGGCTGAGGACCTGGTAGTCCCCCGCCGGCGCCGGGTCGAGCAGCGGCAGCGGCGCCGTGCGGAGCTCGGCGAGCCGCCCCGCGACCCGCGCCTCGAGATCAGCCACGATGTCGTCCGGCGCGACCTCGACGTTCACGGTCAGAGCCACGCGGTCGCCGCTGCGTGCCAGCGAGAGCTCGGGCACCACCAGCGACGCCGGTGCGAACCCCTGCCACCGCGGCGAGCCGCCGCCGTCGGGTGCGAACGCGAAGCCGCCAAGCGCGACCAGACCCGCGCCGGGCGGCCCGTCCGCAGCGTCCGCGAAGGCGGCTGCGGCCACCGCCGACCAGCGCCGCGCCACCGCCCTGAACCGGTCGGCGCCGCGTGCCTCGAGCTCCCTCACCGACCCGAGCGCGGCCACCGCGCACCCGTCGCGGTCGGGCTGCTCGAGGCAGAACCACGGTTCGCCCCGGCGCCGCGAGGCGATCGCAACCGCGGTCGGGTCGACCCCGCTGTCAACCCGGCTGGTGACGCTGACCAGCTCGGGCGTCCCCGTGGCGCGAGCGCGCCGGAGAGCCGCGTCGAGCCTTCGCTCAAGCCGTCTTGCGCTGTCGGGGTCGAGCCAGCCCGACGCCGGCGAGAGCCCAGTCGCGCGGACGGTCATGCCGGGAGGCTACCCGTCCGGCGCTAGGTCTCGCTCGTCCCCGCGCGATCGCGATCTCGCCGGTCCGCGCCATCTCGATCAGCCCGAACGGCCGGACGAGCTGCTCGAACGCGTCGATCTTGTCGTAGGTCCCGGTCACCTCGACCACGACCGAGCGCTTGGTCACGTCGACGATCTTCGCGCGGAAGATCTCGCAGATCTGCATCACCTCGGCGCGGCTGGCGCCGTCGGCTGAGATCTTGAACAGCGCCAGCTCGCGCGCGAGCGTCTCGCGCGGCTCGAGGTCGCGGATCTTGAGCACGTTGACGAGCTTGTGCAGCTGCTTGGTGACCTGATCGATCGGGTGCACGGCGCCGTCGAGCGTCAGCGTGATCCGCGAGATACGCTCGTCGTCGGTCGGCCCGACCGCGAGCGTGTCGATGTTGAACCCGCGGCGCGCGAACAGCCCCGCGATCCGGGTCAGGACACCCGGCTTGTTCTCGACCAGGATCGAGAGGATGTGCTTGCGTCCGGTGCGCAGGCCGACCGCGGCCTCGAGCTCGTCGAGCGACAGGACCTCCTTGGTGGCTGGCTCACCCATCGCTCAGCCCACCATGTTCCGCGCCGGCTGGCCGGCCGGGATCATCGGATAGGTGTTCTCCTCGCGCGTGACGCGCACGTCGACGAGCACCGGGCCGTCGGTGGCGAGCGCCTGCTTCATGTCGTCGACGAGGGTGTGCTTGTCCTGCAGGCGGATTCCGGTCGCGCCGTACGCCTCGGCGAGCTTGACGAAGTCCGGCCACTGTCCCATGTCGACCTGGCTGTAGCGCTTGTCCCAGAACAGCTCCTGCCACTGGCGGACCATGCCGAGGTAGCCGTTGTTCATGATGAACACCTTGATCGCGATGCCCTCCTGGGCGCAGGTCGCGAGCTCCTGCATGTTCATCTGCACCGAGCCGTCGCCGGCGATGCAGACGACGGTCTGATCGGGGCAGCCGACCTTCGCGCCCATCGCCGCCGGCAGGCCGAAGCCCATCGTCCCCAGCCCGCCCGAGTTGATCCACCGCCGCGGCTTGGGGAAGTGGTAGTACTGGGCCGTCCACATCTGGTGCTGGCCGACGTCGCTGGTGACGATCGCGTCGCCGCCGGTCGCCTCGTACAGCGCCTGGATCATGTACTGCGGCTTGATCTCGGAGTCGGTCGAGTCCTCGTAGCGGAGCGGATGGCGCTCCTGCCAGACGCGGATCCGCGACCACCACTCCTCGAGCCGCCCCGGCTCGCCGGCCAGCGCGCGGTACTCGGCGGTCAGCCGCGGCAGGATGTTCTTGGCGTCGCCGACGATCGGGATGTGGGCCGGGACGTTCTTCGAGATCTCGGCCGGGTCGACGTCGATGTGGATGAACTTGGCGCGCGGCGCGAACTCCGACAGCTTGCCGGTGATCCGGTCGTCGAAGCGCGCGCCGATCGCGCAGATCAGGTCCGCCTCGTCCATCGCGTAGTTCGCCGCGCGGGTGCCGTGCATCCCGAGCATCCCGAGCCACTGCTCGTGCGGCGCCGGGAACGCGCCGAGTCCCATCACCGTGCAGGTGACCGGGAACCGGTCGGCGGTCGCGAGCTCGGTCAGCTCGGCGGCCGCGTTCGCGGAGATGACGCCGCCGCCGGCGTAGATCACCGGGCGCCGCGCGTTCGCGAGCGCCTTGGCGGCGAGCCGGATCTGCTTCTGGTTGCCGTCGGTGGTCGGCTGGTAGCCCGGCAGGTGCACGTCGCTGACCGGCTCGTAGGGGATGTCGGCGCGGCTCAGATCCTGCGGGATGTCGACGACGACCGGCCCGGGGCGCCCGGTGCGCGCGATGTGGAACGCCTCGTGGATCGAGCGCGGGATCTCGAGCGGGTGCTGGATCATGAAGCTGTGCTTGACGATCGGCATCGTGATCCCGATCGTGTCGGCCTCCTGGAAGCCGTCGGTCCCGAGCAGCTCGGTCCGCACCTGGCCGGTGATGAACACGACCGGGACCGAGTCCATCATCGCGTCGCAGATCGGCGTGACCAGGTTGGTCGCGCCCGGGCCGCTGGTCGCCGAGCGACACGCCGACCTTGCCGGTCGCCTTCGCGTAGCCCTCGGCGGCGTGACCGCCGCCGGCCTCGTGGCGGACCAGGATGTGGCGGATGCCGGCGTCGTAGAACGCGTCGTAGGTCGGGAGGTTCGCGCCGCCGGGGAGGCCGAATACGACGTCGACACCCTCGGCCTTCAGGCATTCCATCAGGGCGTCGACTGCACGCATCGCGCTTCGCCTCCTTTCGGCAATTCGGGATCTGCGACGCGCGGCTGCTCCGCCCGCCGGGGAAGGCGAGTCTAACAGTGGGTTCTCAGCCCGATCGGGGTGCCGAGGGGACCCGATCGCGCATCGACGCCTCGGATGCGATTGCGACGTCGGGAAACTCGAGCTCGGTCCCGCAAGCGGTGCAGAGGGCGTCGTGCAGCATCAGGATCCGCCCGCACACCGGACACTGGCGCCGCAGCTCTCGGTTGTCCCAGCGGTAGCAGACCGCGGCGATCAGCCCGAAGAACGGGATGGCACCCGAGATCAGGAACCAGAGGAAGAACGAACTGCCCTTGATCCGGCCGACGATCCCCCCGGCCAGGCCGAAAAAGAACATGATGACGACCAGGCCCATGCCCGCCATGGGCCCGGCCTCACCAGACGAGCGTCTTGACCGCCCAGAGGATCGCAAGCACCGCCGCGACCACGACCACGGTCCAGAAGATCGCCATCACGAATCCGATGACGATCTTCAACAACAGTGCGCCTACGGCAACCAGCACGATGGCCGCAAATGCCTTGCGAACGACCGGCGTACGAGACCTCGACGGCTCGACTTGAGTATTCATGTCTATAAGCGTACTCCAGCCCGAGCACGTCTCCCGAAGGAGTCGCAAGAACCTCGTGGATCAGTCGTACACGCGCTTCAGGTACTCAAAGCGCGACTCGGCCCCGGAGAGCCTCGGCTCGAAGCGCAGCCGCTCGAGGCGGTAGCGCCGGACCGGATTGGGCTCGTGCGACGCCGGGGCGCCGCGCCGGTCTGCCACGAGCACAACCTTTGAAGCTGTAACTGGACGGGTCATGCAGAGGATGATCGGCTGTTCCCGGGCGAGGCACATTGGCCCTCGGTACAAACATCGACGCCGGCGATGTGCCCTGGGGCCGGACCGCCATCCCTGGGAGGAACCCTCACATCTCCTGCGACCGGGCCGCTGCGGCTTCCAGGGCCGGGCGCGCCGACGCAGGAAGTCGCCGCCGCACTCGCCAGCGTGCCCCCGAGAAGGCCAGGTTCGCGACCGTCGCGAACCCCGTCTCGTCAGTCCGTAGCGCCAGGAGCAGATGGGCGACCCGATCGCTCGGGGGCAGCCCGGCTCCGGTCGCCTTGACGCAGTAGCAGTTCACCCGGCGCCCGCCAGGCCGCAGCAGCAGCGCGCCGGTCTCGCCGACCAGCCACACGCCGAGCTCCCCGCACTCGAGCATCAGGCCCGTTCCGGCGTGCAGCTCACGAACGTCGTGGTCGACAAGGTCGCCGAGAAATCCGAGCGCGACGCGTTCGGGCTCGCCCCCCGACGCCCGGCGGGGCTTGACAGCGCGCGCGCCGCGGGCGGCGTAGAGCTCCGCGATGGCCCACGCGTGGACGAGGCAGAGCGCCGCGAACGGCAGCATGATCAGGCCGGCCAATCCGAGCGCCAGCGCCGCGACCACGAACGGCACCGTGTGCCCGACACTCGAGAACGTCCAGAGCCGGCCGGCGCGCCGCAGGGTCGCCGCGCTCGCGCGCGGGCGCCAATACACGCCCGCCAGCTCGGGGAGCGACCCGCTGGCAGTGGCCGGCGCGGCGTCGAGCGGCAGGCTCAGTACCTAACCCCCGGCTATCGGGCGGCGCAGGATTACAAGCGGCGCATCGACGGGGAGCTCGCGTACCTGTTCGGCGCGTCCCTCGCCGTGGGAGATGAGCGCGTAGTAGCCGTCGTCGAGCTGGGCGCGGAACTCGGCGACCGCCGCCTCGACGGCGTGCGGATCGTCGGCGGTCCACTCCGCCAGCGTGGTATGGCCGGTCTGGTCCATCCGGACGAGTCGGGACATGGCTCGGGCCTCCTCGAGAGCAGCGATGACCCTGAATCGTACGCTCGCACTGCACCAGGGCCTAATCGTCAGGTTTTAGTGACGTTCGCGCCTGTTAAGCAACGTTGTGGAGAGTTTGCCTCCGACTGTGTTATCCTTTTACCGAAAGGGAGAGCATCGCGCAGGCCGGATGGGGGTGGCGAGCGCGCTAGACGGATGCTCCCTTCTATAGCCAGGGACCAACGGAATAGGGAAACCGTCATGGCGACGACGCGTGCCGCATCACATGTTGATCAGTCGAGCTCGCTTGCGCTCAGACGCTCGTCAGGGGACTTTTTCGCGCGCGCGATCGTGTCGCTGCTCGACCCGCCCAGCTGGACCAGGCTGCGGCTGCTCGTCGACATTGTCGTGCTGTACCTGGCCTCGAGCGCGGCCCTGTTCGCCGATCCGACCGTCAGCGGAGCGGCCGCCAACCGTTGGCTGGCAGCGATCTTCCCGTTGATCGTGCTCGCGTTCGTCTATGCCGGCAACGGCCGGCGCGACCGCCTCGGCGGCTCGTTGCTCGATGCGACCACGCATGTGCTCGGCGCCGTCTCGCTCGCGGCGATGCTGACGATCGGCCTCGCCTCCGTCACCGGCAGCCAGCACCCGGTCGGGATGGCGGTCCGGCTGTGGCTGTTCGGCGCGGTGTATCTCGCGGTGGCCCAAGCCGTGCTGCTATCGGTCCGCAGGCAGGCGGTACGGACCAACACGCTGGCTACTCCGACGCTGATCATGGGCGCGGGGCGGGTCGGTGAGCACCTCGTCAAGCGCTTGGTTGGCGAGCCCAGCTACGGCCTTCGGCCGGTTGGGTACCTCGACGACGACCCCCTCCCGGGCTCCAGCCGCGACCGACGCGATCCTCTGCCGGTCCTCGGCGGCCCTGGCCAGCTGGCGGACGCTGTGCAGCGGACCGGCGCTCGCCATGTCATCCTGGCCTTCTCCACCGAGCCCGATCATGTCCTCGTCAATCGGGTCAGGGAGTGCGAGCAGCTTGGGCTCGGCGTATCGCTAGTCCCGCGACTCTACGAGTCGATCAACGATCGCGCCACGTTCGATCACGTCGGCGGCCTTCCGCTGCTCACGCTCCATCCGATCGATCCGCGCAGCTGGCAGTTCGCCGTCAAGCATGCCTTGGACCGCGCGTTCGCGCTGTTCGCACTGGTCGCACTGAGCCCGCTAATGATCGCGATCGCGATCGCGGTGCGGCGCAGCTCCCCCGGTCCGGTCCTGTTCCGCCAGCGCCGCGTCGGGCGCGACGGCCGCGAGTTCGACGTCTTGAAGTTCAGGACGATGTGGGAGCGCGAGTTGACCGCCGAAGCGTTCGAGCTTCCCAGCGGCATCGCGCCCGGAGGAGTCGAGGGCAAGGACCGCCGGACGCCCGTGGGCCGGATCCTGCGCAGTTTCTCGCTCGACGAGTTGCCGCAATTGATCAACGTGCTGCGCGGCGACATGAGCCTGGTCGGCCCACGGCCGGAGCGCCCGGAGTACGTCGAGCGATTCTCGCGCGAGCTGAGGCGCTACCAGGACCGCCATCGTGTGAGGTCCGGCATAACCGGGTGGGCCCAGGTCAACGGCCTGAGGGGCCAGACCTCGATCGCCGACCGGGTCGAATGGGACAACTACTACGTCCAGAACTGGTCTTTGCGGCTGGACGTGAGGATCGTCGCCCTGAAGCTTGGCCGAGGTCCTTCGTTTCCGGGACAGCGCCAACTCAGAGGTTGTTGAGCGGGGAGACAACGGCCGCTGACAGGCCGAGCGAAGGGGCAGATACGGGTTGAGGTGGGGATTTGAGTTTCGCCGCGAGCCTGGTGGCGCCAAAAGCCATGGCGATCGCGGCCAGCGGCGGACCGCGGCGGATGGCGCCCTTGATCGCCCCGGTGCCGTGGGCGAGGTGCATCACGGCGAGCACGACCGGAACCAGCGCCGCGTCCGAGCGCTGGCCGGCGTCGCCGGCGGCGCGTGCGCCCGCACCGCCGAGCACGAGGGCGTACGCACACAGTCCGGCCCGGGCGGTGCGTCTCAGCGTCGCAGGGCCGGCGAGAGCAGCACCCGCGGTCAGCACCACCGAGGGGGCGATCAGGTGCGAGCGCCGCATTGTGTGCGGATGACGCAGCGCGGTCTTCTCCCGGTACTCCCCGTATTGCAGGTACTGCCGCCAGAGGGACCTCAGCGAGTCACGCGGCGTGTACTCGCCGGCCATCTGCGGCAGGCAGACCAGGCGCTCGCCGCTCGCCAGGAAGCGCCCGGCCATCTCCGAGTCCTGGTTGCGTGGCCAGCCTTCATCCCAGCCTCCGTACTGCAGCAGTACGTCGCGTTGCCACACCCCGGCGAACACCCCCGAGTCCAGCTCGTATTCTCGGTCGGCGCGTCCGTCCGTGTGACCCCACTTGCGGGAGCCGCCGCGGCCCAGCGGGGTTCTCAGGGCGAGTGCCACCGCTCGCGAGACCAGACCGTTGCCGATCGCGACCTGCGGCCCGCTCACCCAGCGTGTGTCACCGCGCTGCAAGCGCTCGATCCCGAGCGCGAGATATTCCGGCGGGTAGGCGGTGTGCGCGTCCATCCGGGCGACCCAGCGGCCGCGCGCGTGACTGAGGGCGACGTTGAGCCCGCTCGGTGTGCTTCGACGCGGATTGTCGAGCACGCGCAATCGGGCATCGCGGCGAGCCAGATCGGCAAGGATCGAGCGCGTACCGTCGGTCGAGCCGCCGTCCACCAACAGAAACTCGAGCCGGCCCGGAAACCGCTGCTCAAGCATCGCGGCCACGCTGCCGCGGATGTGACGTTCTTCATTCAGCACCGGCACCAGCACGGAGCAGTCGACCCGGTCCGGGGCCGCCGGCTGAGTGTCGTCCGCGCCGCCTGCTTGCATCGTGTATCACAGTACGGCGAACCCCGGCTAGGCCCGCGCGTCGCGTGCCATAGTACGGCGCAATGACCCCCGGAACCGAGTCGGCTCGCTCGTCCTCGACGCGCTTCCAGCCGCCAGGGATCAAGCGTTATGCCCGCACCGTGGTCGAGCACTGGTGGCTCGTGGCCCTGTGTGTCGTCGTGTGCGTCGGGGCCACTGCGGTGTACGTCGCGAGCGCTGCGCGCAAGTACAGGGCGACCTCTGAGATGCTGATCTCGCCCGTGCCTGCGGGGACGAGCACGCTTGTCGGGTTGCCGGTGCTGTTCTCCTCGGGAGATCCGACGCGCGACGTCCTCACCGCGTCGAGTCTGATCACTACGCCGCAGGTGGCGCTGGCCGCGGTCAACATGGCGGGTCTTCACGAATCTCCGGGCGCGGTTCTGGCCGACGTGACGGCGACGCCCGTTGGCCAGAGCAACCTGGTCGCCGTGCAAGCCAGCGCGCGATCGGCTAAGCAAGCCCAGCTGATCGCCAACGCTATCCCGCAGGCGGTGATCTCTACGCGGGCAGCCGCGCTGCATCACGCGATCGCCGTGATCGTCCCCGGGTTGCGCGCCCAGGCGGCGAAGCTCCCGCCAGCGTTGCGCGGTCAGCCCGGGACTGTGTCGGACCAGGTCGACCAGCTGGAGACACTCGCCACCCAGCCGGACCCGACGATAACGCTCGCCTCGCCGGCCCTGCTCCCCGCGAGCCCTTACACCCCCAGGGTGAAGCTGTCGCTCCTCGCCGGCCTATTCGGGGGGCTGATTCTCGGCATCTGTGCGGCCTTCGCCTACCAGGCGCTCGATCCGCGGCTGCAGCGCGAGGCGGAGCTCCGCGACCTGTTCGGGATCCCGATCCTCGCCGAGATCCCGCGGGAGCGCACCAGCAAGTCCCGGAGGCGACAGCCGATGCTCCCCACCGACCTGTCGTTCGGGGCGCTCGAGGGCTACCGGACGCTTCGCACGACGCTCGCGGCACGGGCCGGAGGCAGGCCGCGCGCGTACCTGATGACCGGCTCGTCGCCATCCGAAGGCAAGACGACCTCCGCCATCGGGCTCGCCGCGGCGCTCGCCCAGGGCGGGTCGCGAGTCATCCTGATCGAGGCGGATCTCCGCCGTCCGACGATCGCGCAGGCGCTCGGGTTGCCCGTCCGGTACGGCACAGAGGACGTCATCACGGGGCATATGGAGCTGTCGGACGCGCTGACCATCGCGAAGTTCGACGGATGGCCCTTGAACGTACTGGCAGTCGGCGAGCCGGGCACGGCGCTCGCCGATCGTCTGTCGCCGGCCGTCGCCAAGCGGCTGGTCGACCAGGCCCTCGAGCTGGCGGATTACGTGGTGATCGACTCGCCGCCGCTTACGGACGTAAGCGACGCGCTGCCGTTGGCCGGCCTCGCCGACGAGGTGCTGGTCGTGGCGCGCCTGGGCGTCTCCAAGCTCAGCAAGCTCGCCAGATTGCAAGACATGCTCCGCAACGAGGGCATCCGCGCGAGCGGATTCGTCCTGGTGGGCGAGGGCGCGAGGCGTCCCGGCTACTACTACGCCCCCACCGAGACCCGCGCAGTCGCCTCGGTCCGCCGCGGAGAGGGACCCGCCGAGCGCCGCGGAGAGGCGCCCGCCGATAGCGAGGAATCGGTCGGCAGCCCGCCGTCCCTGATGAGCTTGTCAGAGCGTCTCGCGGCGCGGAAGCCTTGGCCTGATCGGGTTCGCGTTCGCTGGTCGCCCTGTGCGTCGGCGTGGCCGCCGGGATCCAACCGCGTCTCGGCGTCGCGGCCGCGCTCGGACTGGCCTTCGCGGTGGCCGTGATCGCGGATGTGACCATCGGCCTGTTCCTGTTCACGATGCTGTCGTTCCTAGAGGTCGTGAACGCCGGAAGCGGCGCGGTCAGCTTCATCAAGGTGGCAGGCCTGATCCTGTTTCTGTCCTGGTTCGCTGCCCAGGCGACACGGACTCACCGTGCGAGGCGCGATCGCTGTTCGCGTCCTCGCCCGGGGTCGCGATTGCCGTCGTCGGATTCGTGAGCTGGTCGGCGATCAGCGTCGCCTGGGCCGATAACAGCGGGACGGCGGCATCGGCTCGACGTCGCGGTTCCTGCTCGACGCCCTGCTGTTCCCGATCGTGTTCGGCGCGATCCGCCGACGCGAGCATTTCACAGTGGATCGTCGCCGCGTTCGTACTCGGTGCGGTGATGTCAGCCGTGATCGGGCTGCTCCAGTCGGGCGGCGCTCGCTTCGCCGGCGGAATCGGCGATCCCGACGACGAGGCGGCTCTGCTGGCCGCCGCGCTGATGCTCGACGTCGGAATGATCGCGACGCTCCGGCGCGGCTCGGCGGCGAAATCGCTGGCGGTCCTCGGCGCGCTGATCATGGGTCTCGGCCTGCTCGACACGGGCTCGCGCGGCGGGTTCGTCGCGCTAGCGGCGGTGCTCGTCGCCGCGCGTGCTGTTCGGAGGCCGGTGGCGCGGCCGGGCGGCGCAGCTGATGTTGATCGTGGCGATCCTCACCCCGGTCTACCTGTTCGTGCTGACGCCATCGGCGGCGGTGCAGCACCTGAGCAGCAGCAGCTCGACGGGCAGGACCGACCTGTGGAAGGTCGGGCATCAAGATGTGGGAGGCGAATCCGATCGGGGGGGTCGGCTCGGGCAACTTCGAGGTCGCGTCGATCCACTACGTGCAGCAAGCCGGTGACATCACGCGGGCGGATCTGATCGTCGACGTCCCCCACGTTGCGCACAACACGTACCTCGAGATCATCGACGAGCTCGGCGTACCCGGGTTCCTCGATGTTCATCGGCTATGGCGATCGGGTCCGTTGCCTGCGCTCTGCGCGCGGCGCGAATCTACGAGCGCGCGGGCGACACATCGTTCGAGCTCATGTCGCGTGGCGTGGCGCTGGCGGTGATCGCGCTGCTGACGGCCGATTTCTTCATATCGAACGAGTACGAACACCTGCTCTGGCTGCTGCTGGCGCTGCCGCCGGCGCTGCTCGCCGTGGCCCGATCCGAGCACGGAGCGAGGGCGAGTTGAGATCGGCGGCCCCTGCGGGTGGCGTTCGTGATCGACCACGTGGCGGTCTACGGCGGGGCCGAGCGGTTCGCTACGGGACTCGCGATCCACATGCCACGGGACCGGATCGAGCCGTGGGTGTTCTGCACCCGCGGCGGCGACGACCTGGCGGTGACGTCGCTGATCGACGCTAACGTTCGGTACGTCTGCCTCGGTCGCCAGGCGAAATGGGACGTCCACCGGCTGCTCCCGCTGGTGACGACGCTACGGCGCGAGCGGTTCGACGTCGTGCACTCGCACATGTTCGGCTCCAACGTCTGGTCCACCGTCGCCGGTCGGGCCTGCCGGGTGCCGGTCATCATCGCGCACGAGCACAATTGGTCCTACAGCGGCGACCGCCTGCGAATGTGGCTGGACGGACACCTGATCAGCCGGTTCGCGACCTGCTTCGTGGCCGTGTCGGCTGCCAATCGCGAGCGCATGATCACGCTCGAGGGCGTCCCGTCGGACAAGATCCGGGTGATCCCGACCGCGTACGTTCCCCATCTCGGGCCGTCGGACGGCGACATCCGCAGCGAACTGAGGCTTCCGCCCGGAGCACAGGTGATCGGGGTCGCCGCCGTGATGCGCAAGGAGAAGGCGCTCGACGTGATGCTCGACGCCCATGCGATGCTGGCCAAGCGGCTGCCCAACGTGCACCTCGTGATCGCCGGCGACGGCCCGTGCCGCCCTCAGCTCGAGCGTGAGATCTCACGGCTCGGCGTCGAGTCCTCGGTCCACCTGCTCGGACGCCGCCACGATGTCGACGGGATCCTCCGGCGGGTCGACGTCGGGAGCACTGTCATCGGACTGGGAGGGGTCGCCGTTGTTCGTGTTCGAGTGCCGGGCGGCCAAGGTTCCGCTGGTGGCGACTGCGGTCGGCGGCGTCACCGAGTTGGTCCAGTCGGGTCGCACCGGCCTGCTGGTCCCGCCGCGCGACCCGGGAGCGCTGGCCGACGCGATCGAGCAGGTGTTGACCGATCCGGCGCTGTCCGCACGTCTAGCCGAGGAGGCGGCGCGGGACTTGGAGCAGTTCGAGATCGCCACCGTCGCGGCCCGCTTCGCCGATCTCTACGAGCACCTCATCGCCGAGGCTTAGGCGCGATGGGCGACGTTCTCGTGCTCTGCTATCACGCGGTGAGCCCCACTTGGACCGCGACGTTCTCGGTGGCGCCAGACACGCTCGAACGTCAGCTCACCCGGCTCGTTCGCGCCGGTTGGCGCGGCTCGTCGTTCACCGAAGCGGTGCTTGATCCGCTGGCGCCGAAGACGCTTGCGGTCACGTTCGACGATGGTTTCGAGTCGGTGTTCGAGGTGGCCGAGCCGATTCTGACCCGGCTCGGCTTGCGAGCGACGGTGTTCGTGCCGACGGGCTTCATGGCCGAGCGCCAGTACCTCAGTTGGCAGGGAATCGAGGCTTGGCTCGACACGCCGCACGAGCACGAGCTCCGCTGCATGACCTGGGACGAGCTCGGGCAGCTCGCCGACCGCGGCTGGGAGATCGGTTCACACACGTGCAGCCACCGGCATCTGACTACGCTGACCGAACGAGGAGCTGCGCGAGGAGATGCGCGGGTCGTTCGAGCAGTGCTCGCTGCACCTCGGCCGTGTATGCCGATCGATCGCCTACCCATACGGAGAGGTCGACGTCCGGGTCGCGGACTCGCCAGAGAAGCGGGCTACCTGACCGGCGCCTGCCTGGCCCACAGCCGGGTTGCACTCGGTCCACATCTGTGGCCTCGGGTCGGCATCTGGCACGACGATTCGGACCTCCGCTTCCGTCTGAAGATCTCGCGACTCACCCGATCCGCGCGCGCGTCGCGACTAGGCCCGACTTGAGCCGGGTAACGGGTAGCTCACCCGACGCACTGCACAGACCTGAATGGCCGGACCGCTCGTCGACATCGGCATTCCCGTGTATCAGCGCGCCGAGTACGTGGCCCAGGCAATCGAATCGGTCCTCGCGCAGTCGTACGGAGACTGGCGACTGACCGTCTCGGAGGACGGCCCGCCGACCGACGCGATAAGGGACGCGGTCGAGCCGTATCTCGCGGACGAGCGCGTGCGGTATGTGACCACCGGTCGCCGGCTCGGCCTGGCGCGGAACAAGTCGAGCCTCGCGGCCGGCGGCCACGGCAAGTACGTGGCGCTACTCGACGACGACGACGTGTGGTTGGCGGGCTGGCTCGCACAGCGGATCGACTTTCTCGAGACGCAACGGCGAGTGCGTGCTGGCGTGGGGCGGCCATCTCGACATCGATCCGGACCGGGGCCGAGCTTGCACGATCGACGTTTCCGCTCGACGGCGGCGTGCATTCATCGCGTGAATTCATGCAGACGATGATGCGACAGAACGTCGTTGCCACCCCGAGCGTGCTGCTGCGTCGCGACGCGTACGTGCGCGCAGGCAATGCGTACGACGCGAGGTTCGCCACCTCAACGACTACGAGTTGTGGCTCAGGGTGGGCTTGCGTCGGCCCGGTGGGCTTCCTCCGCGTGCACGACTCCGCCTACCGCGTTCATCCCGCGCAGATGTCGCGGCGCCATGATCGGGCGCTCGATCATCTGCGCTTGGTCGACCATCTCGACGACCTCCTCCGGCGAGCGGATCTGGATCTCCGCGTATCACCGTCCGCCCGGCGCCGACAGAAAGCCGATCGCTGTGTTGTCCGCGGCGCTCGACGCGGCCGAGCAGGGGCATTCACGAATCGCCGCGAGACGCATCCTCAGCGCCGCCGGCCTCGACTCCACGGGCGCTCGCGTCGAGACGTGGTTTGGGCGCGATCGCCGCGCCGATCGGGGGCAGGAAGGTGAGCCGGCGCATCGGCACACTCCGCGACAGATGACCGCAAGCGCGCATCAGCGGCGTCGTTCAGCCCCATTCGATCAAGCGCAACACGGCGCTGTCGTTGGCCGTTCAGCTGACCGGCGCGGCCTTCACCGCGATCCTCGTCATCTTCCTCGCCCGTCGGCTGGGCACGCACGGCTACGGCGTGTTCTCGCTCGCTCTCGGCATCGCCTCGCTCGTGCTGCTGCCATCCGATTTCGGCATCTCGAACTCGGTGGCTCGGTTCGTGGCCGAGCATCGAGACCAACGCGGCCGCGTGCAGGCCGTGCTCGCCGACGGCCTGCGTCTGAAGGTCCTGGCGGCGCTGGTCATGTCCTGCTGCTCGTCGCGCTGGCCGCGCCGATCGCCTCGGCGTACGGGATCCCGGCCGCGACCTGGCCGCTCAGGGGCATGGTCGTGGCGCTGTTCGCCAACAGCGTGATGCTGATCGGAGTCGTGTTCACCGCGATCGGACGGGTCGACATGCAGCTGCGGGTCGCGTTCGCCGAGAGCGCCGTCGAGTTGATCGCCAGCGTCGTCCTCGTGTTCGCGGGTGCGGGGGCGACCGGGGCCGCGTTCGGTCGCGCGATCGGATACATGGTCGGGGCTGCAGCGACCGATCCTGTTGCTAGTTCGCGTCCTAGGTCGCGGAATCGTTCCGACCGGCCTGCGCTTCGGCTCCGACGCCAGGCGAATCGCCGGGTACGCCAGCATCCTGTTGATCGTCGACGGCGCCTACACGGCGTTCACGCAGATCGATGTATTGGTCATCGGCGCGTACCTGGGCGCGACCGCGGTCGGCATCTTCAGCGCGCCGGTCAAGCTGACCGTGTTGCTCACCTACCCGGGGAACGCGGTCTCCACCGGCGTGCGCCCCGAGGCTCGCCCGCGGCCCCGGCGTCCGGCCCAACGTCCAGGCATTCGCGACCGGCCTCCGGATTTTGCTGATCGTCCAGGCGGCGATCACCGCGTTCATTCTCGGATGGGCGCCGCTGATGGTCAGGGTGGTCCTCGGACCCCACTACCACGAGTCGGCGTCGGTGCTGCGCGCGCTGTCTCCGTACATCTTCCTGAGTGGGTTCGGGGCGCTCGTGTCGGTCTCGGCCAACTACCTCGGCGAGGCGCGTCGACGCGTCCCAGTCGCGATGGTGACGGTCGTTATCAACCTGGCCGTCGACATGCTGCTCGTGCCCCGCATCGGAGTGATCGGTGGCGCCTGGGGGACCGATGCCGCGTTTGCGGTGTACGCGCCCGCGCACCTGCTACATTTGCCGCCGCGCGCTGCATCTCGATCTGCGCCCCACGGCCGTGACCTTCGCCCGCGCGACACTCGCCGGCGTCGTGATGACCGGGGTGTTGCTGTTGTTCGGTGACTCCCTGCGGCACATCTGGCTGACAGCGCTCGGTGGCGGGCTCGGGGTGGCTCTGTTCTGCCTGGTGCTGTGGCTGACTCGTGAGGTAAGCCTCGGAGAGGCCCGTGCGGCGCTGGCCGACCTGCGCGGAGCTCGCAGACCCCCTCGCCTTCAGGGCCTGGAGGGAGGGCTATGAGCGCTGTGACCGGCCGGCCCCGCATCTTGCACATGGCGGCGTACGGCGGCGCTTACTCGGGCTCGTTCATCCCGATGCTCGAGGCCGCGCGGGTCGCCATCGAGTCTCGGGGGTGGACCTACGAGGCGGTATTCACGCCCGGGGTCGAGCGGCATCGGTGGTATTGGGAGCTGCGCGACCGCGGCGTCCGCGTTCGCGTCGCACCGCGGCTCACGCAGCGGGGGGCAACGGCCTGGACGCGGGCGGCGCTCTCTGAGCACCCCGGCCCCACACTCCTTCACACGCACTTCTCCGCGTGGGACGTTCCGGCGTCGCTCGCCGCTGCGCGCCGGGACGGCGCGGCGGTGATCTGGCATCTGCACAGCCGGCTGCTCGACAGTCGGATCGCGCGGGCCCGGAACGCCGCCCGATTCGGGCTGCTCGGACGGAGCGTCGCACGGATCCTGTGCGTCGGCCCGGGAATCCGCGATCAGGCAATCGCAAGGCTGGCTCCCGCCTCCCGGACCGAGGTTCTCCTCAACGGCATCGACCTGAGCCGGTTTGCGCCCATGTCCATCTCGGAGCGACGAGAGGCTCGCGCGCGCTTGGGCCTTTCAGCGCAGGCCGAGATTCTCCTCGCGTTCACATGGGACTGGGAGTCGAAGGGAGGCCCGCTGCTGCTCGACACCGTCCGGGAGCTCCGCCGCCGTGGCCGCGACGCGCACGGCGTGGTCGTCGGCTCGGAGAACCTGGTCCGCGCCGCGGCTGAGCGCCTTGACCTGGACCGGGCCGTCCACGCCATGGCTCCAACCGAGGCGGTCACTGACCTCTACGGCGCCGCCGACCTGTTCATCGCCGCGAGCGCCGCCGAGGGCACTCCGTTCAGCGTGCTCGAGGTCCTCGCCAGCGGCACCCCTGTGGTCGCCTCGGACATCGTTGGGCATCGGTTCGCGGACGGCGCCATGCCGGCGCGCCGCCTCGTGGCTCTCCGCGCGGGCGCCTTCGCCGACGCGGCCGAGGCCGAGCTCGACGCCGACCCGTCGGATCGCGCCGAGCGGCTTGCGCAAACGAGAGGGCTAATCAAAAGGGAGTTTTGCCTCGAGCGTTGGACGCGTCGGCTGATGCGTATCTACGTCGACGTCCTGGCGAGGGGCGCATGAAGCTAGCCGTCTATACCGACTATGTCTACCGTCGCGTCGATGGGACGCTTTATGCCGAGCGAGCGTTCGCCCTGTTCCTGGCCGCGCTTGTCCCTGAGGTGGAGCGCCTCCGGCTGATCGGACGATTGGATCCGAGCGGCGAGGAGGCGCGCTACGCAATGCCGGCGGAGGTCGAGTTGGCTCCCCTTCCCCACTACGCGAGCCTCGCCGATCCGCTCGACGCGCTTCGATCGCTCGCCCGCTCCTTTGGGCTCGCCTGGCAAGCCCTCGACGACATCGACGTCGTTTGGGTGCTCGGCCCGTTCCCGCACGCGATCCTGCTGGCCGCGATCGCCCGGTGCCGCGGTTGCTCGATCGTGCTCGGCGTCCGCCAGGACTGGCCGACCTACGTTCGCCGACGCCGCCCCGGACGGCGCTGGATGCACTGGTCGGCGGACGTTCTCGAGTGGATCTGGCGGAGCCTCGCGCACCGGTTGCCGGTCGTGGCGGTCGGCCCCGAGCTGAGCGCCCGTTACGTCCGCGCGCCGGCCGTGCTGGAGTTGGTCGTCTCGCTGGTCCCAGCGGCGCAACTCGAGCGGACGGGCCGTCCTCGCGACTATGACGGGGAGCTGTCGATCCTCAGCGTCGGCCGCCTGGATGAGGAGAAGAACCCACTGCTGCTCGCCGATGTTCTCGCGCTCCTGCGGCAACACGACCCGCGCTGGCACCTGCGGGTGTGCGGCGAGGGCGATCTCCGTGGCGCGCTCGCGGACCGCCTGGCCGAGCTCGGCGTCGCCGAACACGCCGAGCTGCTCGGCTACGTCCCGATGGGCGAGCAGCTGTTCGAGCTCTACCGCTCGAGCCACGCGCTCCTGCACGTATCGTGGACCGAGGGCTTCCCACAGGTGCTCGCCGAGGCCTTTGCCTGCCGATTGCCGGTAGTGGCCACCGACGTGGGAGGCGTGCGCGGCGGCGTCAGTGAGGCCGCGCTGCTGATCCCGCCGGGCGATCCCAGGGCCGCCGCCGACGCGCTCGAGCGCGTCGCCGACGATACCGAGCTGCGCACGCACCTGACCGACGCCGGATTCGAGCTTGCGGCGGGGCTCACACTCGAGTCCCAGACCGCACGTCTGGTCGCCTTTCTGGAGGCGGCCAGACAGAGGTGAAGGTGACTCAGGCGCCGTCCAGGAGCCGATACGAGTCACCTGTGCCCTGGATCGGGATCCACCCGGGTGTCGATCGCGCCGCAGCCTCATCGCTGACGATGACTCGCCTCGGTCGGAGTGCACCCTCAGGATTTGTGCTGGTTCCGATGTCCCCCGCGCTTGGGTGATCCCTGCGCCGACAGTTCGAATGGGGCATGCTTGATCAGTGGAATCGTCGCCGCGGTGCCATCGACAGCGGCCGCGACGTCTCCGACCGCGAACAGGCAGGGGCTGGCGGGCTGAAGCTCGTAGTCGTGGGCGGCGATGTTGACGAATTGGGGATTGGTGGTGACGTTGTGAGCGGCAGTGAAGCCGTCCGCGGCGCCCATGGCCCCGTCGTGTCCGCCCCAGAAGCAGTTGTTGTGGACCGAGTTGTCGACGCCGATGGGGTTGCCGGCGGGCCAGAACGATTCGACGTCGTGACGGGCGGTGGCGTCGCTGAGGATGTTGTCGTAAATGTTGGTGTGGCTCGACGCCGACCCGTTGGCCCCGGAGATGATGATCCCCTCGCCGTTGTCGTCGATGATGTTGTGGGCGATCGTGGTGTGCTGGGCGTCGGGGTAGAGCTGGATCCCGCGCGCGGCGTTGTCGTAGATCAGGTTCCACTCGATCGTGGTGTCGGTCGCGGCGGCGAGGTAGAGCCCGTGCTGGTAGTTGTCCGCGGGCACCTCCTGGCCGCAGTCGTGGACGCGGTCGTGGGTGATCAGCGTGCCGGTCGCCGAACCCCAGGTCGCGTTGCCGATCCCGAAGCAGATTCCGGTGTGATCGTTGGTCACATCGTCATAGCTGAACGTCACGTGATTGGCGTCGACCGTCGGGCTCGGCAACCGGGCCGAGTTCGCACCGTCCAGACGTAGCCCGGTCACCGTTACGTAGTTCGCGCCCTCAACCACGTACATCCGTCCGACGACCGTCGCCGTCTCCCCCGGATAGCTCGTCAGCGTGATCGGCGCACCCCCGGTTCCGCCGGTTCGGAAAGTGACGTTCTCCGCGTAGGTACCCGCCTCAAGGCAGCCCGTCTCGCCCGCCGCCAGCGAGCTCACAAGCTTCTTCACGGTCCGGAACGGCGCCGTCGGGCTCCCACTCGCCGAGTCCGATCCCGACGTGGACGTCACGAGGTTGCAGCCTGCGGCCGTGACCGCGGGCCTCACCGGATACGATGACGCACCCGCGGGCAGCCCGAGCACGAGCGATCCCACTGTAAGCAGGGCGGCCAGGTTCCGACACTGTCGTCGCCCGGCCAAATCGGTCGATCCGGGGGCGCAGGTATGGTCCCGCGCTGCGGCCAAGGCCGCCCAGCGCAACGGCATACGACATAGGGACCCTGTCTCCTTCGCTCCACAACCCAGGGGAACGAAACCATTCAGGTTTGCCACCGCGAGTCGACGCAGTGCCGGCGTCAGGTTTCGCTGCAATTGGGCGGTTTGGCGATGAATGCGTAGCAAAAACCGGTACACGGATCCAGTGGCGTTCGGCCGGGTATGCCAGCGAGTCAATGCCGGCGGCCGGCCTCTCGGTCAACGCCGGGGGTTGCCGCTGGCTAAAGCCGGCGGCTGCGCGCCGCCGTCCGCGACGGCCGGAGGCGACCGTGACGCTTGGTGACGCGCGCGAGGCGTTTGTGGCGCATGGCCTTCTTCCGCTTGGCTTGCGCCTTCCGCTTGGCTTGCGCTTTCCGGTTGGCTTGCGCCTTCCGCTTGGGCTGCGACTTCCCCGGTGCCGTCGTGGCATTCGCTGGAGCGGAGGCGCTCGCCGCGGGCGGCGCTGAGTTAGAGGCGTTCGCCGGCGGCTGCACCGCAGCCGTGCCGTCGACCGCGGCCTGCACGTCGCCGACGAGCGCCAGGCACGGGCTGCTCGGATTGAGCTCGTAGTCGTGTGTCGCCTCGTCGACGAACTCCGGGTTGACGGTCAGGTTGTTCGAGGCGGTGTAGCCGCCGCCCGAGGTATCGATCGTGCCCTGGCGTCCGCCCCACACGCAGTTGTCGTGGACGCTGTTGTCGACCCCGACGGGGTTGCCGGCGGGCCAGAACGACTCGACGTCGTGGCGGACGGTGGCGTCGCTCAGGATGTTGTCGTATACGTTGGTGTAGCTCGACGCCGACCCATCGGCCCCGGAGATAATGATCCCTTCGCCGTTGTCGTCGATGATGTTGTGGTCGATCGTCGTGCCGTTGGCCTCGGGGTAGAGCTGAATGCCGCGATCGGCGTTGTCGTAGATCAGGTTCCACTCGATCGTGGTGTCAGTCGCGGCCGTGATGTAGAGCCCGTGCTGGTAGTTGGTCGCCGGAAGCTGGCCGCAGTCGTGGACGCGGTCGTGGGTGATCAACGTGCCGGTCGCCCAGCCCCAGATGGCGTTGCCGATCCCGAAGCAGATCCCGGTGTGATTGTTGGTCACACCGTCATAGCTGAACGTCACATGATTAGCGTCGACCGTCGGGCTCGGCAACCGGGCCGAGTTCGCACCGTCGAGATTGAGCCCGGTGATCGTCGTGTAGTCGGCGCCCTCGACCACGTACATCCGTCCGGCGATCGTCGCCGTCTCCCCCGGATAGCTCGTAAGCGTGATCGGCGCACCCGCGGTTCCGCCGGTTCGGAAAGTGACGTTCTCCGTGTAGGTACCCGCCTCAAGGCAGCCCGTCTCACCTGGCGCCAGCGAGCTCACGAGCTTCTGGGCCGTCTGGAGTGGCGCTGCCACCGTCCCTGCCGCGGAATCGGAGCCCGACGGCGAGGCGACGAGATCGCAGGTCGTCGTCGTTGCGCCCGACGCCGCACTCGGGAGCGCGGTGACACACGCTGCGCCGACGAGGGCCAGCAGGATGAGGGCGCGGCGCTTGCTCACCCGATTGGTGTCGGCAGCCCCACTCGCCGAGTGGCGGCTTGTGCGGAATCGCTGGCCGAATGTCCGCGCGGGCTTTGGCGGCGCGTGCCGACCGCCCGGACCGGAGCCGCCCCGCCCGCTGAGGAGAGTTGCGATCATGCCCGCGGCGGTTGCACCTTTGGAGCGCGGTCAAATCCAGGCGCGGCTGAGGCCGCACGCGGTGGCGCTGATCCCCGGCGGGATCGTTGTCGCCTTGATGTTGGTCTGGGCCGTACACGACGGTGGCTACGACGAGGACACCTGGTACTGGGGGGCCCTCGTCCTGCTCGCGCTGCTCACCGGGATCGTGGTCGCGCGGGGGGTCGCGGCCGTGCGGATCTCGCGGGCGGGGCTCGTGGCCCTGGTCGCGTTCGCGCTGTACGTCGCATGGTCGTATCTGTCGATCACGTGGGCGGAGTCGCCAGGCGACGCGCTAACCGGGAGCAACCGCGCGCTGCTATATCTGCTCCTGTTCGCATCGATGCTCGTCCTGCCGTGGACGGTGCGGGGAGCACTGATCGCGCTGCTGACGTTCGCGCTCGGGGTCGGGGTGGTGGCGATCGTGCTCCTGTTCAGGCTCGCCGCTGCCGCCCACGTCGCCGACCTCATCATCGGGGGCCGGCTCGCCGCTCCCACCGGCTACCTCAACGCGACCGCGGCGCTGTTCACGATGCAGGCGCTCGTCGCGATCGCGCTCGCCGCCCGGCGCGAGCTCCCCGGCCCGGTGCGAGGAGCCCTAATCGCTTTCGCGTGCGCGGGATTACAGCTCGCGGTGACCGTGCAGAGCCGCGGCTGGCTGTTCACGCTGCCGCTGGTCGCGATCGTCGCGATCGTCGTCATCCCGGACCGCTTGCGCGTGGCGACGACCGCGGTGCTGCCCCTCGCCGGCGCGCTGTTGCCGATCCACCGGCTGCTCGCCGTCTACCAGAACTCCTCGGGACCCGCGCTCAACCACGCCGCCGCCCGGGCCGGGCAGGCGGCACTCGTGATCTGCGCGGTCGAGTTCTTTGTGGCCACGCTGCTCGCCTGGGGCGACTCGCTGATCCCCCCTCCGCGGCCGAGCGCGACGCGTCGCCGCGCGCTCGGAACCATCGCGATCTCACTCGCGGTTGCGGCCGTCGCCGTCGGCGGGACGGCGGCCGCGCACGGTCATCCGGTCCGGTTCATCGAGCGGCAGTGGAACGGCTTCAGCCAGCCTCAGGCGGCGTCGTCGGGTTCGCATTTCACCGATGTCGGCAGTGGGCGATACGACTTCTGGCGCGTCTCCCTCGACGCTTTCCTGGCGCATCCGATCGGCGGGCTCGGGCAGGACAACTTCGTGGACTATTACCTCCCCCGCGGGCGAACGGGCGAGCAGCCCTCGTACACCCACAGCATCGAGCTGAGGCTTCTGACCCACACCGGCTTTGTGGGCTTTGCCCTTTTCTTCACCTTCCTAACGGCGGCGATCGCCGCCGCGATGCGCGCGCGGCGCGGCGGCGGATTAGAGGCGTTCGTCGCCGCGGCGGCGCTCCTGCCGCTGATCGACTGGCTGATCCACGGCTCGATCGACTGGTTCTGGGAGTTCCCCGCGCTGAGCGGGCCGGCGCTGGGCTTCCTGGCGATGGCGGCCGCGCTCGGGGCAGCTCGAGTCGCGTCATGCTGGCGTCGCCGTCGCCGTCGCCGTCGCCGTCGCCGTCGCCGGCGGGCGTCGACGCGCCGGCGCCGGAGCCGGGCGCCACCGCGGGTGAGCCAAGCTCGCCCGCGGACCCGGACGCCGCTCCGCGCGCCACCCCGCGCCGCACCGGGGTTCGCGTTCTGACCGCCGCCGCGGGGACGCTCGCGCTACTCGCCTGCGTGGTCGTCCTCGGCTTTCCGTATCTGTCTGTGCGCGAGGTGTCGAGCGCCACCAACCTGCGCGACAGCGATCCGGCCAAGGCGCTCGAGGATCTCCGCATCGCCGCCGACCTCAATCCCTTGAGTGCCGACCCGGGGCGCATCGGCGGCACGATCGCCCTCCAGATCGGTCAGTACGACACTGCCCGAAAACGGTTCGAGCAGGCGATCGCGCGCGACCGCGGAGGCTGGTATGCCTGGCTGGGCGCGGGCCTGGCCGCATCGGCGTCCGGTAACCGGGCGCTCGCCCGCCACGATCTGGAAGTCGCCGCCTCTATCGATATCAAGGACGCGGTGGTCGGCGAGGCCCTTGCCCGTGTCGACAGCGCGCACCCTCTGAGCCCCGCTGACGCGCTGCAGATGCTGGCGCTCTCGGACTGAGAATGCCAGCATGATCGGAGCCGGGATTGCCCTCCGGGCTGCTGGTTGTCCGCCCCGGCGGCCGTTTATGCGCGCTGTGCGTGGTTTTTTGCCCCACCCACCAGTTTGGTGAGGTCTGATGATCTTTTGCACGCTGTCGTGAGGTTCATGTACGATTTACCTAGTTTTGGGGTTCCGCGAACGAACGAAAGGATTCATGAAACGCTTCTCAGCTTTGGTAGGGATTCTTGGGGTGCTCGCTCTGGTGGCTCCCGGGATGGCGGTTGCAAGCTCTTCTACGTGCCAGGGATACCAAAATCAGACCTGCAACTCGGTCGGCAGCGGATCGAGCGGGACGGGTCCCGGTTCGACGACCGCGACCACGGCGGCGGGCACACTGCCGTTCACGGGACTTGACGTCGTCCTGCTTGTCCTTGGGGGCGGCACGCTTCTGGGCGCCGGCTTCGTCGTGCGCAGGCTGTCCCGCCGTCTTAACTAGCGGAGACTCAGCATCGCCTTGGACGTAATGGCCGCAGGCGTGTGGCTCAGATAGTGCGCGCCTGCTGCTCGTCCAGCCCGCGCTGAGTTCGGACCCGGGCCGACGTCCAGCTCGGGCTAGCGTCCAACTCGAACTAGAGGCCCAGGCGCTCTCTGATCATCCGCGTGATCTCGCCACCATCCGCGCGGCCCTTGGTCTCGCGCATCACGTAACCGACGAGCGGCCCGATCGCCTTCATGTTTCCGGACCGCACCTGCTCGGCTGCGGGCGGATCGGCGGCGATTGCCCGGTCGACCAGCTCGCCGAGCCCGTCGTCCTCGGCGGTCAGGGCCCCCAGGCCCTCCTTCTCGACAATCTTGCGGGGGTCCCCACCCTCTTCGACGAGCCGCGTGAGCACCTCGCGCGCGGCGTCACGGCTGACCTCCTTGGCTTTGACCATCGTCGCCAGCGTCGCCAGGCTCTCGGGTGCAACATTGCTTGTAGCCGGATCGCTGTCCGAGCCGATCCGCTCGACGAGCTGCGGGATCCAGTTCGAGAGCTCGACCGGATCGATCTCGCGCTGCTCTCCGTTCGCCCCGGCGGCGGCCAGCGCCCGCTCGAAGTAGTCGCCGAGCTCCGTGCGGAACGCGAACAGCCGCGCGGTGTCGGGATTCAGGCCGAGCTCGTTCTCGAACCGGGACGCGCGCTCGGCGGGAAGCTCCGCGGGGAGGTCGGCGCGAGCGGCGGCCGTCATCTCCTCGGTCGCGAGCAGCGGGACCAGGTCAGGCTCGGGGAAGTAGCGGTAGTCGTGCGCCTCCTCCTTGGAACGCAGCGGAGTCAGCCTGTCGCTCGCAGGGTCGTAGTGCAAGGTTTCCTGAAGCACGGGCTCGCCCGCGTCGAGCAGCGCGATCTGCCGGCCGATCTCGGCCCTGACGCCCCGCTCGAGGAAGCGGAACGAGTTCATGTTCTTGAGCTCGGTCTTGGTCCCGAGCTGGGTTGACCCCGCCGGCCGGACGGACACGTTGGCGTCGACCCGCAGCGACCCCTCCTCCATGTTCACGTCGGAGACCCCGAGCTGACGGAGCGTGGTCCGCAGCAGCCCCAGCCAATCGCGCGCCTGCTCGGGCGAGCGCAGGTCGGGCTCGGTCACCACCTCCACGAGTGGCGTGCCGCCGCGGTTGAAGTCGACCCAGCTTCGATCGGAGCCGTGGATCCGGCCGCTCGTGCCCAGGTGGTTCAGCTTGGCGGCGTCCTCCTCGAGGTGCACGCGGTGGATGCGAACGTCCCCGAGTCGGCCGCCCAAGCACAGCGGCACGTCGTACTGGGAGATCTGGTAGCCCTTGGGGAGGTCGGGATAGAAGTAGTTCTTGCGGTGGAACAGCGACCGCTCGGCGATCTCGCACCCGAGCGCTAGGCCGATCATGATCCCGAAGTGGATCGCCCGCTCGTTGACCACGGGCAGCGCGCCCGGCAGCCCCAGGCATGTCGGACAGGTGTGGATGTTCGGCGGGTCGTTGAATGACAGCTCGCAGCCACAGAACATCTTCGTCCTGGTGCTGAGCTGGACGTGGATCTCCAAGCCAATCACCGGCTCGTATGCCGTCATGACTCCTTACCCCTGGGGCCGGTGATTGGCCCGAATTGGCGGGCGGCGCTCCCATCGAAGCCGATCGCCCGCTCGAGCGCGTAGGCAGCGTCGAGCAGACGGCTTTCGCTGAACGCCGGTCCCGCGAGCTGGAACCCCACCGGAAGACCGTCGCTCAGCCCGGACGGGATCGAGATCGCGGGGATTCCGGCCAGCGACATCGGCACGGCCAGGAAGTCGTTCAGGTACATCGCGAGCGGATCGGCGGTCTTGGCACCGAGCTCGAACGCGGTGCACGGGCTCGTCGGAGTAACGATGAAGTCGAACCGCTCGAACGCGCTCTTGAAGTCCTCGGCGATCTTCGTCCGCACCTTCTGCGCGGTCCCGTAGTAGGCGTCGTAGTAGCCGCTCGACAGCGCGTAGGTGCCGAGCATGATCCTCCGCTTGACCTCGGGGCCGAAGCCGACCTCGCGCGTGCGGCTGTACATCGTGATCAGGTCGGCGTCGCCATCGACGCGCAGGCCGTAGCGGACGCCGTCGAACCGCGCCAGGTTCGCGGACGCCTCCGCCGGCGCGATCAGGTAGTACGCCGACAGCGCGTGCGGCGCGTGCGGGAGCCGGCACGGCTCGACCGTCGCGCCGAGCCCCTCAGCGAGCGCGATGATCGCGTCGTAGTTCTCGCGTACTCCCGGTTCGATGCCGCCCTCGGCGCCGGTCAGCTCCTCGGGCACGCCCAGCCGGATGCCCTTGAGGTCCTCCGCCCGGGGCAACGCGATCTCGCCCGGGAACTCGAGCGAGGTGGAGTCTCGGCGGTCGCGGCCGATCGTGTGCCGCAGAATCAGCGCCGCGTCGGTCACGTCGCGGGTCAGCGGACCGGCCTGATCGAGCGAGGACGCAAACGCGATCATCCCGTAGCGCGAGCAGGCGCCGTACGTCGGCTTGAGCCCGACGATCCCGCACAGCGCTGCCGGCTGGCGGATCGATCCGCCGGTGTCGGTCCCGATCGCCCACGGAGCGAGGCCGGCGGCCACGGCGGCTGCGCTGCCGCCCGACGAGCCGCCGGGAACCCGGCCGCGGTCCCACGGGTTGAGCACCGGTCCGAACCCCGAGTTCTCGTTCGAGGAACCCATCGCGAACTCGTCCTGGTTCGTCTTACCGAGCAGCGGGGCGCCCGCCTCGGCCAGCTTCTTCACCACGGTCGCCGTGTATGGCGGGCGGTATCCCTCGAGAATCCGCGAGCCGGACTGACTGGGAACGCCCTCGGTGCAGAACAGGTCCTTGACCGCGACAGGAACGCCACCGAGCGGGAGCTCTCCGTGCGAATCGCCGGCCGGAGGCGCGTCAGCCACCCACGTGAACGCGTTCAGCTCGTCAGCCGCGGCGCGTGCCCGGTAAGCCTCGAACAGCTCCGCCTGGTCGATCTCGCCGGCGCGGATGCGCTTGGCCGCGGCGGCGGCCGTCAGGTCGATCAGTTCGCTCACGCCGCGCCGGGGCTGGGGACGCCGAAGCCGCCGTTTATCCGTTCGGGTGCCGATGCCAGCACAACCTCAACGGGTAGCGATGGCTCGGGTTCGTCGGCCCGCAGCGCGTTGACGACGTCGATCACGTGCGAGGTCGGCGGCACGCCCTCGAGGTCGAGCTCCCGGATCTTCTCGATGTGGTCGAGCACTTTCGACAGCTCGGTCGTCATGCGCTCGACCTCGTCATCACCCAGCCGAAGCCGCGCGAGGCGGGCCACATGAAGTACCTGGTCTCGATCGAGCATCTACCCGGCCATTCTAGGATTCGCTGCCGCGGGTGGGCCGGACGATCGGAATGTCCCGAGGCTCGTCCCAGTGGGCGACGCCTTCCTGGCGGAGCGAAAGGTAGCCGCCGACCGCGATTCCGAGCGCGCTCAGCAACCCCAGGTACGCGCCCGCCTGCAGATGCGGGGGCGGGTTGATCAGGACTCGGTAGATCAGCGCCACCACCGCCACGATGCCTAGCAGCATCACGATCAGGCTCATCGTCACCGGGACCGCGGGAGCGCGGCGCGACGCCTGCGTGAACACCAGCCCGACGGCCGCGAGGATCGCCACGAGCAGTAACCACCGTAGATCAGTGAGCGCCTGCCAACCGGTCACCGAGCCGGCCGTACTACCGGCGCTCGCGTACCACTTTCCCCCCACCATGAAGATCGCCAGCAGCACCGCGCTCGCGCCCGCGAGCATCTCGCCGCGCCGAAGACGCGAAGGCTCGAAATCCATGGACCGGCAGGCTAGTGGGTCGGCCCGGGTTCCGGGCTCGGCTCGGCGGCCGGCGTCTGCGTCTTGTGAGCAGTAGTCGACGCCGCCGGCGAGGCCGACGCCGCGATGCGCGCGCGGCGGGTCAGGACCACCAGCCCCGCGACCAGCAGCAACGCCGTCCAGAAGCCGAGGGCGAGCTCGCCAAAGCGGCCCAGATGAAGCACGAACTTGACCGCGAGCAGTCCCGCGGCCGTGCAGGCGAGCGCGTGGCGCCCCGTGATCCGGTCACCCGCCACGGTCGGGAGCCGCGTGTGAGGCGACAGCCGCTCGGTGGCGAGATCGGCGACCAGGAACGCGCAGGCCATCAGCGCGAGCACGCCCAGAAACGCGTCGGGGGCGTCGACCGCGCTGGCCGATCCTCCGATCGAGAGCGTGTCCGACCCGACGGTGATCGTGGCGCCGAACGAGAACCACGGCAGCAGCAGCAGATCGAGAACCAGCAGCCCCGCCACCCCGATGATCATCCAGTCCTCACGGGACAGACGCTCGAGGCCGAGCCTGCGGACCTGGTTCTCCACGCGTACTTGTTCGAGGTTGCCGGCCCGGCTCCTCCCGGGCTGCCCGGGCCTCCCGGGCCTCCCGGGGCTACTGGGCTACTGCGAAGCGGCTTGCAGAGTGGCGGCCGTGACCGTGTTGCGCATCAGCATCGCGATCGTCATCGGCCCGACGCCACCCGGCACGGGCGTGATCACGCTCGCCCGCTCGGCCACCGCCTCGAACTGCACGTCGCCCTTGAGCCCGTCGTCGGTCCGGTTGATCCCGACGTCGATCACCGCCGCGCCCGGTTTCACGTGCTCCGGTCCGATCATCTCCGCCCGCCCGATCGCCGCCACGAGCACATCCGCGCGCGAGCACACACCGGCGAGGTCACGAGTGCGCGAGTGACACACGGTCACGGTCGCGTTGCGCTCGAGCAGCAGGAACGCGACCGGCTTGCCGACGAGGTCTGACCGCCCGACCACGACCGCCTCGGCTCCCTCGAGTGCCACCGAGTACCTGTCGAGCAGCTCGATCACCCCGAGTGGCGTGCATGGCCGCAGACCCGACGCGCCCTGGACGAGCCTGCCGGCGCTGACGTGGGTCAGCCCGTCGACGTCCTTGTCGGGCGAGATCAACGCGGTCAGCTCCTTGCCGCCCAGACCGGCGGGGACCGGGAGCTGGAGCAGGATCCCGCTGACGTCGGTGTTGCGGTTGCACTCCTCGATCACCGCTGCGACCTCGGCCTGGGTCACGCCGGCGGTGAGATGCTGATGTTGGTCGATGATTCCAACCTCGGCGCACGCCTTGCGCTTGCCGGCGACGTACACCGCCGAAGCGGGATCGTCCCCTACCAGAATCGTCGCCAGGCCGGGCGGGCGGCCGGTGCGTTCGCGCAGCTCGGCGACGTCACGCGTGACCTCCGCGCGGACGCGCGCGGCCACTTCCTTGCCATCGATGATCGTCGCCGCCATCGCCCGCGGACCCTAGAGGATCGTGCCCCGCTAGCGCTTCGAGATCGGCGCCAGATCGGCGACCATCTTGCGCTCGGATCCGTCCCGGCTGAAGTGGATCACGACGATCCCGCCCGGCTCGAGCCCGGTGACGACCCCCTCGCCGAACTTCGGATGGGTGACGTCCTCGCCCATCCTGAAGGCCGCGGCCGGCGCGGGCGCCCCCGAGTCCCACGACGGGCCGTCGGCGCCGGCTCGGGTGGGCGGGGTCCAAGTCGTCGCGCGTGCGCGCATGCCGGCCAGCCCGCGCGGCTGCTGCTGCTCACGGTCGGTCAACCCGTCGGGGATCTCGCCGATGAACCGGCTCGGGGCGCCGAAGTTGCGGGCGCCGAACACGTTGCGAGTGCGCGCGTAGGTCAGGTACAGGTCGCGCTGGGCGCGGGTGATCCCGACGTAGCAGAGCCGGCGCTCCTCCTCCAGGCCGCCCTCGTCGAGCGCGCGCGAGTGCGGGAACACCCCTTCCTCGCATCCGATCATGAACACGATCGGATACTCGAGGCCTTTGGCGTTGTGCAGCGTCATCAAGGTGACCAACCCTTCGTCATCGCTGCGGTCGTCGGCGTCGGAGATCAGCGCGACCTGCTCGAGGAAGTCCGCCAGCGACGCCTCCCGCGCGGCATCGGCCTCCGACAGCGCGTCGTACTCGGCCGCGACGTTGACCAGCTCCTCGAGGTTCTCGAGCCGTCCCTGGGCCTCGATCGTCCGCTCGGCCTCGAGCGCCTCGATATAGCCCGTCTCCTGCAGGACCTCCTTGAGCAGCTCCGCGACCGCCGGCTGCGACTCGGCCCGCTCGCGCAGGACGTGCATCGTCGCCATGAACCTTCGCAGCGCCTTGACCGCGGCCTGTCCTAGCCCCGGCACCTGCTCGGGCTCGGACGCCGCGTCCCAGATCGAAGTACCGGTCGTGTTGCAGAACGCGAGCACCCGCGACAGCGAGGTCGAGCCGATCCCGCGCCGTGGCGAGTTGACGACCCGGGTGAACGCGCCCGCGTCCTGCGGGTTGACGAGGGTGATCAGGTACGCGATCGCGTCCTTGATCTCCGCGCGCTCGTAGAACTTCGTGCCGCCGATCACCTGGTAGGGAATGTCCGCGCGCACGAGCGTGTCCTGCAGCACACGCGACTGGGCGTTGGTCCGGTAGAACACCGCGACCTCGGCCCGCGACACCCCTTCATCGAGCAGCCGCTGGACCTCGCCGGTCACGAACCGTGCCTCGGCGTGCTCGTCCTCCAGCTCGCGGATCTTGATCGGGTCGCCCTCGCCGAGTTCGGTCCACAGAGACTTGAGCTTCTGCCCCCGGTTGTTGCGGATGACAGCGTTGGCCGCGTCGAGGATCGTCTGCGTCGAGCGGTAGTTCTGCTCGAGCTTGACCACGTGCGCGTCGGGGAACGTGTCCTCGAACTCGAGGATGTTGCGGATATCCGCGCCGCGGAAGCCGTAGATCGACTGCGCGTCATCGCCGACCACCATCAGGTTCCGCCGCTCCTCCGCGAGCAGCTGAAGCCAGCGGTACTGGGCGCGGTTGGTGTCCTGGTACTCGTCGACGAGCACATGGCGGAAGGTGCCGGCGTAGTGATCCCGGACCTCCTGGAACAGCTCGAGCACGTTGACCGCTCGCACGAGCAGGTCGTCGAAGTCCATCGCGTTCATTCGGTGCAGCTCGCGCTCATATGTCCGGTAGACGTCGGCAACGGTCTGCTCGAAGAACGAGCCGACCATCTGTGCGTACGAGTCCGCGTCGTGCAGCTTGTTCTTGGCGTCGGAGATCTGATTGTGGATCGACGCCGGCGTAAACCGCTTGGGGTCGATCCCGAGCTCGTCGAGGTTGCGCTTGATCAGTCGCCGGGCGTCCGCCTGGTCGTAGATCGTGAACCGCCGCGTGTACCCGAGCTTGTCGGCATGCGCGCGCAGCATCCGCGCGCACGCGGCGTGGAAGGTCATCACCCACATCGCCCGCACCCGGCGACCGACCAGCAACTCGGCGCGGTCTCGCATCTCCCCCGCCGCCTTGTTCGTGAACGTGATCGCCAGGATCTCGTTCGGCTTGGCCGCGTCCGTCGCGACCAGGTAGGCAATTCGATGCGTTAGAACGCGGGTCTTGCCCGAGCCGGCGCCGGCGAGGATCAGCAGCGGCCCCTCGCCGTAGGTGACCGCCTCGCGCTGGGGGTCGTTGAGACCGGCGAGGAGGGTTTCAAGCTCGGTGGCGGTGTCTGCCATGGGTCGGATTCAACGGTAGCGGGGGCAGTGGTCGTCGACTCCGCCCCGGCCGTCATGCTTTCCGGCTGTGAGCGCCGATCTCCTCACCCAGCTCAGAGCCGCATCCGCCCAGATCGCGGCACAGGCAAAATTCGTGCGCGTCGAGCCTGAGCGGACCGCCGCCTACATCGGCACGCTGCCGGTGGAACCGCCGGCGCACGATCCCGATCCCGACGTCCACCTGACCGACGGCACGCGCGAGGAGCTGACCGCGTTCTGGCTGACGCTGGACGCGATCAACTTCGGCTCCGGCTGGTTCCCCACCCTGCGCAAGCGCGACGGCCGCTCGGGCTATTACACGGTCGCGACCGCAGTCCGCGACCGCTTCTCGGCCAAAGGTCCGTGGAGCGCGGCCGAGCTCAGCGAGATCGACAGCCCAGAGGTCGCCCGCGTGCTCGACCAGGACCCCGACCACGAGCTGATGGCGCTGTTCGCCCGCTCGCTGAACGACCTCGGGCGGCACGTCGCCGGCGACCACGGCGACCAGTTCGCGGCCGTCGCCGGCGACGCCGGAAGCTCGGCCGTCGCTCTGGTCGACCATCTGGCCGGATGGGGCGCGTTCGCAGACACGTCGCGGTACGACGGTCTGGTGGTCCCGTTCCTCAAGCGCGCCCAGATCACGGCCGCCGACCTGGCACGATCCGGAGTCGCCGCGTTCCACGACCTGGATCGGCTGACGATGTTCGCCGACAACCTCGTCCCGCACGTCTTGCGGATCGACGGCCTGCTCAGCTATGACCCGGCGCTGCTTGACCGAATCGAGCGCGGCGAGCTGATCGAGCACGATTCGCGGGAGGAGATCGAGATCAGGGCGTGCGCGCTGCACGCCGTCGAGCTGATCGCCGCCGAGCGCCCCGGTGCTGCCGCGGCCGACATCGATTACGTCCTCTGGCACCGCGGCCAGGAGCCTCGCTACAAGGCCTCGCCGCGGCATCGCTCCCGCTGTATGGCGTACTGACGCCAGCTGAGCCACCGAAGGATCGCCGCGGAGGGTGTTCACCCGGCCACCGACGGTGGAGAAACTTCAGTCCAGGGCTGACCGTCCGATAAGCGGGCTAATGCGTGGGGCAGACAACAACAAACCCTCCCTGCTGGCTCGGCCTGACCGGAACGGCTCCCCTGCGCCGGCGGCGACAGATCCGCGCGAGGCGCTGCGCTGGGGCACGCGTCAGGACGATCGGTGGCTCGAGCGCTGGATCCGCTCGACCGAGGACCTCGCTCGGCTCCAGTACTCGCACCGGATGCTCGACGCCGTCATCGACGAGATCGATGGGCGCCAGATCCGCGTCGGCGACCAGTGGCTGACCGACTACGCATCGTGCAACTACCTGGGGCTCGACCTCGACGAGGAGATCATCGACGCGATCCCTGACTATCTCCGGCGGTGGGGCACCCACCCGAGCTGGTCGCGCCTGCTGGGCAGCCCGATCCTCTACGAGGAGATCGAGGACAAGCTCACCGCGCTCCTGGGCTGCGAGGACAGCCTGGTGCTGCCGACGATCACCCACATCCACATGTCGGTGATCCCGGTCCTGGCCGGCGGGGGCACGGTGTTCCTCGACAGCCGCGCCCACAAGACGATCTACGACGGATGCGCGCTGGCCCACGCCCGCGGGGCCACGGTTGAGCGGTTCGCGCACGAGAACCTCGAGCACCTGGACGCGCTCCTGCGCGACTCGAGCTGGCGCCGCCCCGGGATGATCTGCATCGACGGCGTGAACAGCATGACCGGGAATCCGCCCGACCTCGCCGGTTTTGCCGCACTGGCCCGTCAGCACGACGCGATCCTGTACGTCGACGACGCGCACGGCTTCGGCGTGATCGGTGAGCGCTCGCCGGCCGAGCCGTGCGGCTATGGCGTCCGCGGCAACAGCATCGTCCGCCACACCGCGGAGGCCTACGAGAACATCATCCTCGTCGGAGGCTTCTCCAAGGCCTACTCGTCGCTGCTCGCCTTCATCGCCTGCCCGACGGCGCTCAAGCAAGTACTCAAGACCGCGGCGCCTCCGTACCTCTACTCGGGACCGTCGCCGGTCGCCTCGCTCGCCACCGTGCTCGAGGGCCTCCGCGTCAACGACGACCGCGGGGAGCAGCTCCGTTCCAAGCTCCATCACCTCACCGCGCGCGTCCTCGATCGTCTCGGAGAGCTCGGCGTCCACACCCCGAACCAGTCGGGGTTCCCGATCATCGAGGTGCCCCTGGCAGACCCCGACAGCGTCGACGAGGTCGGCAACATGCTGTTCGATCGGGGCATCTACGTGACGATGGCCGTGTACCCGCTCGTCCCGCGCGAGGAGGTCGGGTTCCGGCTCCAGCTGACCGCGGCCAACACCAACGAGCAGGTCGACCACCTGTGCGTGGTGCTGGGTGAAGTGGCCGAGCGGTTCAGGCTCCAGCGAGCTCAAGCCGAGTAGACGGAAACACGATGTCTGCCGCCCGGTCGATCATCCCCGCCCGACGCCACCTGTGGTGGATCTTCCTCGTCGTCGGCGCGCTCGTCTGCGGGCTGTACGTGTTCGTGCCGCCGCTGAAGGGCAGCCCCCTGGTGATCAACGGCCTCGGCCTCTACGGCCTGCTCGCCATGGTCGCCGGGATCCGGCTCTACCGGCCCGGTGCCCGCTTGGCCTGGTGGCTGTTCGTCGTGGGCGTGTTCCTGTTCTGGGTCGGCGACGTCTACACCTACAGCGTCCGGATCCTGTTCGGAGTCGTCGTGCCCTTCCCCTCGTTCGGCGACGCCGTGTACCTGACCATGTACCCGGTGCTGATGGTCGGCATCATGCTCCTCGTCCATCGTCGCAACCAGCGCGCCGACGGGCCGGGGGCAGTCGACGCGCTGATCATGACGCTGGGCCTGGCGCTCGTCTCCGGGATCCTGCTGATCGCCCCCTACGTCCACGATCGGACCCTCAGCCTGCTGCCGAAACTCGTCTCGATCGGCTACCCGATGGGCGACATCATCCTGCTCGCCGCTGGGATCCGCCTCGCCGTGGATGGCGGTAAGCGCCGGCCGGCGTTCTACCTGCTGATCGCCGGGATCGTGTCGATGTTGGTCACGGACGACATCTACGGCCTGCTCACGCTGCACAACGTCTACAACCACCAGCTATGGCTCGATGCGGGCTGGATCTTCTTCTATCTGTTCTGGGGGGCGGCCGCGCTGCATCCCTCGATGCAGGAACTGTCCGACGTGGAGGTCGATCGGCAGGCCAGGCTGAGCCCGCTGCGACTCGCGCTGCTGACCGGCGCGACCCTGACCGCTCCCGCGCTGGAGATCATCAAGGTGATCCCGACGCACAACTGGGACCTTCTGTTCGTCATCGGCGCGTCGGCAGTCCTGTTCGCCCTGGTCGTCGCTCGCATGACCGGTCTCGTGCGCCAGCGCGAGAAGTCGGTCGCTCGCGAGCGCGCGCTCAGCGCCGCCGGCGGCCTGCTGGTCGCGGCCACGGATCCGCAGGACATCGTGGTCGCGGCGCTTCAGGCGGTCGCCGAGTTCGGCAAGGACCGCGTCGACGCCCGCGTTTGCCGGGTCTTCGGCGAACAGGAGCGCGCGATGGCGCTCGACGACCACGGTGATCTGACTGAATGGGCGATCTCCGCCGAGGCCTCGGCGTCCCTGCACAACTCGGGCTCTGCCGGGACGCTGAAGCTTGCGGCCAAGGCGCGCGTGGAGCTCCGCCTGCCCGCGGGCGACGACCCGGTCCTGCTGCTCGAGCTCCGGCCGGCGGGCCCCGCGGGCGCCGGCCTGATGCTGATTCTCGCCGGCGAGGCCGCCGACGACGACGACACGCGTTACGCGCTGCGCACGCTCGCCCACCAGGTCGCGCTCGCGCTGAGCAGCGCCGAGCTCTCCGCCGAGGTTCACCGGCAGGCCGGCGAGGCGCGGTTCGCGACGCTGGTCCAGAACTCCAGCGACCTGATCACGGTGATCGATGCCAACAGCGCGGTCCTCTACCAGAGCCCGTCGATCGAGCGCGTGCTGGGCTACACGGTCGAGGAGGTCACCGGCCGCCCGTTCGATCAGCTGCTTCATGCCGACGAGCAGGGCCGGCTGCTGCGCCGTCTGACCGATGGCGCCGGCGCGAGCGGCCGCGCGGAGGTGATCGACTGTCTGCTCGCCCACAAGGACGGGAGTCTGCGCCACTTCGAGATCCTCCACGCCGACCTGCTGGGTGACAGCGCGGTCGGCGGGATCGTGCTCAATGGCCGCGACGTCTCAGAGCGCAAGGCCTTCGAGGAGCAGCTCGCCCACCAGGCCTTCCACGACCCGGTCACCCACCTCGCCAATCGGGCGCTGTTCAACGAGCGCGTGCGTCACGCGGTCGCGAGGACGCTGCGCGACGGCATTGGCATGGCGGTGCTGTTCGTCGATCTCGATGACTTCAAGACGGTCAACGACAGCCTCGGACACGCCGTCGGCGACCGGGTCCTGCTCGAGGTGGCTCAGCGCGTCTGTACGAGCATCCGCGCCGCCGACACCGCCGCGCGCTTCGGCGGGGACGAGTTCGCGATCCTGCTCGAGGATGTAGACGACCCGCAGGCGGCAGTGGAGACCGCCGAGCGCGTCCTCGACGCACTCGGCCGTCCGCTCGAGCTCGACGGCAACCACCTGATCATCCGAGCCAGCCTTGGCATCTCGGTCGTCGAGCCTGGCAACGCCACAGATGCCGACGAGCTCATTCGCAACGCGGACGCCGCGATGTACATCGCCAAGGCCGAAGGGAAGGGCGGCTACCGCCTGTTCGAGCCCGCGATGCACGACCGGGTGGTGGCGCGTCTCGCGCTCCGCGCCGATCTACAGCGGGCGCTCGAGCGCGAGGAGTTGGAGCTCCACTACCAGCCGCTGGTTCGCCTCGCGGACGAGACCGTCACCGGTGTCGAGGCGCTCGTGCGCTGGCGCCATCCCGTGCGGGGACTGATCCCGCCGTTCGAGTTCATCCCCTTCGCCGAGGAAAGCGGGCTGATCATCGACATCGGCCGTTGGGTCCTCCGCGAGGGCTGTCGGCAGGCCAAGATCCTGCGGAAACAAGTGACGGGGTCGATGGCGCCGACGATCGGCATCAACCTGTCGGTCAAGCAGCTGTTCCACTCGGACATCGTCAGCGACGTGGCCGCTGCGCTGGCCGAGGCCGAGCTCGAACCCGAGGCCTTGACGCTCGAGATCACCGAGTCGGTGATGATGACCGACACCGAGCTGGCTATCAGCCGCCTCAACGAGTTGCGTGCGCTCGGCGTGCGCCTGGCGATGGACGACTTCGGCACAGGCTACTCGTCGCTCAGCTCGTTGAGCATGCTCCCGCTCGACATCCTGAAGATGGATCGCTCGCTGCTGGCTGCTGGCGCATCGCCGGTGACCTCCGGGCTGGCCTCCGCGGTGCTGAGCCTCGGCGAGACCTTCGCGCTCGAGGTGGTGGCCGAGGGAATCGAGTTCCCCGAGCAGTCCGCCACGCTCAAAGAACTGGGATGCGATACGGGGCAGGGGTTCTATTTCGCCAGGCCGATGGAGCCCGAGCACCTGATCACCTTCCTGACTGAGCGGGCCGACGCGGCCGAGGGGACAGCGCTGCCCGCAGGCTCGGACTGAGCCTATGCAGCAGAGCTACGAGGCGCTGGACCGGCCGGGCGGCTTCAGTCGCGTCCGGCTGTTCGCACCGCTGGCCCATCGCGACTACCGGTTGCTGGCGGGCGGCATGTCGGTGTCGCTGCTCGGCGACGGCCTGTTCCTGGTAGCGCTGGCGTGGCAGGTCTACACGATGTCGGACGCGCCGACGGCGCTCGCGACGGTCGGGATCGCGATGACGATCCCGACGATTGCGTGCCTGCTGATCGGCGGCGCGGTGAGCGATCGCTTCGATCGCCGTCTGGTGATGCTCGCCGCCGATGCCGTTCGCGCGGTCGTCCTGGCCGCGCTCGCGGCGCTCACGGTCTCGGGCGGGCTCCGGTTCTGGGAGCTGCTGTCGATCGCCGTGGTGTACGGCGCCGCCACCGCGTTCTTCAACCCCGCCTCGGATGCAATGGTGCCGCAGCTGCTTCCCGCAGACGCGCTGGCGCAGGCCAACTCGCTCGATCAGCTGATCCGCCCGCTGGCGCTGCGGCTCGCCGGTCCCGCGCTCGGCGGCTTGCTGGTCGGCGCGATCGGCGCCGGCTGGACATTCGGGTTGGACGGCGCCTCGTTCGTGATCTCGGTCGCCGCGCTCCTGGCGATGTCCCCTGTCGCTACGCCATCCGCGCCGGAGGCGCGAGCCGGGGTCCGAGAGATCCGGGCCGGCCTACGGTACGTCCGCAGCCACGCCTGGCTGTGGGCGACCCTCGTCACCGCAGCGATCGCGTACCTGCTGTTCATGGGCCCGACGGAGGTGCTGCTTCCGTTCATCGTCAAGCACCGATTCGCGGACGGCGCGCGTGACCTGGGGCTGATCTTCGCCGCCGGCGGTCTCGGCTCGCTCGCGTGTGCGGTCGCGATCGGCCAGTTCGGTCTCCCCCGCTCCAGCCTCACCTTCATGTACCTCGTCTGGACGGTCGCGACCGTCGCGGTGGCCGGCTACGGTCTGTCCAGGGGCTTGTGGGGCTTGATGCTCGCCAGCGTCCTCTTCAACACCTTGGAGACCGCCGGCACGATTGCCTGGGCGACCGCCAAGCAGCGCCACGTCCCTCCGCGACTGCTGGGGCGCGTTTCGAGCCTCGACTGGCTCATCTCGATCGGGCTGCTGCCGCTGTCGTATGCGCTGACGGGCCCGATCAGCGCCGACCTCGGAGCTCGCCAGACCCTGATATGGGCCGGCGTGTTCGGCGCGGCTGTCACCTTCGCGCCGGTGCTCAGCCGGCGCGCGCGCCGCCCCGAAGGCGCCGGCGCCCCGAGCCCGATGCCGGAAGCGTCGGTCTTACGCGCACGCGCGTAAGACCGGCTCCCCCGGCCAGAGCGGCGGATCGATTCGTCCCGTACTTTCACGCCCGTGAGGCGTCGCGACGTTCGGCCTACCGATGCGCGCTGGCTGGCCAAGGCCGCGGTCCAGGGAGTGTTGAGTTACGCCCCGCGTGGACGGGAGCTGAACCATTACGTGCAGAAGCACGTCTCCCGGCGCCTGCCGCGATCCGAGCAGGACTTCGACCGGCACGCGCTGACGGGTGGCGTCCGGCATCTCGAGGCGCTCGACCGTGTCCGTCCCGGCATCGATCGTTCGGCCCTTCACTGCTACGAGTTCGGCGCCGGCTGGGACCTCATCGGGGCGATCTGCATGTGGGCGCTGGGGGTCGACCGCCAGACCGTCGTCGACATCAACCCGAACCTCGGACTCGACCTGGTCAACGACACGATCCACCGGTTCGCCACCGACGCGGACCGGCTGGAGCGTCTGCTCGGTGCGCGCCTGCGCCGGCCCGACGACTCGCCGATGGCCGACGTGACCGAGCTCGCCACCCGCTTCGGCATCACGTACCTCGCCCCCCAGGACGCCCGGGCGATGCCGCTGGCGGACGCCAGCGTCGACTTCATTACGAATACGTTCACGCTCGAGCACATCCCGCCCGACGACATCGACGCGATCCTGCGAGAGGCCCGTCGGCTGATGGCGCCCGGGGCGATCATCAGCTCGCAGATCGACATGCAGGACCACTATCACTACGTGCAGTCAACGGTCTCGGTCTACAACTACCTCCGCTATACACGCTGGCGGTGGCGCTGGCTGAACTCGCCCCTGCATTGGCAGAACCGGCTCCGTCACTCCCAGTACGTCCAGCTGTTCGAGCGAGCCGGATTCGAGCTCGTCTCCGACGACCCGGCCACACCCACGAGCCAGGACCTGGCCGAGCTACGCGAGATCGAGATCGCGCCCGCGTTCGCCCGGTTCAGCATCATCGACTTGGGCACGAAGCACACGCACGTCGTCGCCCGGCCGCGGCCGGACCGGCCCCACTAGCGCTCGACCGCCTCCGTCCGGGCCCGCGCGATCGCCTCGGCCCCGGCGTCACCGACCAGCAGCTCCGGGCGGAGGGTGCCGCTCGCGATCAGGTCCAGCGCGGGGAAGCGGCCGGTGCTCGCCAGCACCGGGTCGAGTGCGATCACGGTCGTCTCCCCGCCAAGCGGCTCGGCCGCGGTGGCGATCACGGTGAGCGACCCGCCGCCGGCGATATTCCGCGCGGAGGCGAGCAGCTTGCGGGCGGCGTGCGGCTGGATTCCGGTCAGCGTGTCGATCAGCACGACCGCGTGCGAACCGCGCGCCGCCAGCCGGCGAGCCTGGTCGACGGCATGCTCCAGGGTCTGGGCCTGGGCGTCGGCAGAGGCGGCGAAGCTGACGGCCGCCGCGGGCGCCACCGGGCCCTCCTGCCACTCGGTGATCTCCTCGGGGCGAACGCCGGCGAGGACCAGCGTGAGATGGATCTCGTCCTGGCCGGCCAGGGTCGCCGCAAGCCGGCGCAGCGCCTCGGTCTTGCCGGCGCGAGTCGACCCGACAATCGACACCCGCGACCCCCGGCCGAATGGGGTCAACCACTCGATCGCCTTGATCGTCGGGTCATCGGATCCGAGCCGGAAGCGCTCGGTGGGGAACGCGGCCGGCAGATCGTCGAACCGGGTGCTGTCGGCGACCTCGTCGGCGGGGCGGCCGTTGATCGTGTCGATCCGGATCAGTGACGCGAACCGCTCGGACCGCCGGGGCGCGCGTCGGGGCCCCGAGATCCGGTCGCCCGGGACGAGCTCGCACCGCTTGACCTGTGCGGCCGAGACGTACACGTCGTCTTCAGAGGGCTCGGGCGGGTTCACGCGCAGGAAGCCGGAGCCGTTCGGGAGTAGCTCTACCTCGCCATCGACGATCTCGTCCTCGGCGCGTTCGGTCGGCTCCTCCTTGGCCGGGCGCTCTGGCGTCTCGTCGGTCTCCTCGGCGTCCTCGGGGGAGCCGGCATCCTCGTCGCGACCGGCCGATCGGGCCCGCCCACCGCGTCGTCCCCGACGCCGGCGGGAGGATGGACGGTCCTCGTCGTCGGAGGAATCCTCGTCAGCGGGAGCCTCCTCGGCGGGAGCCTCCTCGGCGGGAGCCTCGTCAGCGGGAGCCTCGTCGGCGGAGACCCCGTCAGCGGGAGCCTCGTCACCGGGAGCCTCGTCAGCGGGGACCCCGTCAGCGGGAGCCTCGTCAGCCGGAGCCTCGTCAGCGGGGACCCCGTCAGCGGGAGGCTCGTCGGAGGAAGCCTTCTTACCCGGCGATCCTCCCTGCCGGGTGATGATCGCGTCGATCAAATCGTTCTTGCGCAGACGGCGATAGCCGTCAATCGACAGCTCGGACGCGAGTGCATGAAGATCGGCGAGCGGACTGGCTGCGAGCGCGTCGCGATCGAGAATGGACATGGTGCTACCTCCTAGGTGGACGATCGGTGGGCTCCGGTCGCGTTGTGCCAGCGACCGGCGATTCAGCCTCTTCAATCTAGCGTGATGCGGCGACGGAGCGAGCGGAGCTAGACCCGGCGCGGCTCGCGCCGGAGATCCGTAGCCAGCCTGAGGCTCGAATCGATCTCGGACTCGCCGATCAGGGCCGCCCGCACCGCCAGGTAGTCGGCGACGTCGGCGACGTCATGCACGCGCAGCACGTGGGCGCCGGCATCGACTCCCTGCCCGATCGCCGCGAGCGTTCCGGCCAGGCGCGCCCGCGGGGGCCGCTGTGTAATCGCCCCCACGAAATCCTTGCGCGACACCGCCAGCAGCACCGGTCGGTCGAGCGCATGCAAACCGGACAGCTCCCGCAGAACCTCGACCGTCTGAGCGGGGGTCTTCCCGAAATCGGGGCCGGGGTCGAGCATCAACTGCTCGAACGAGACGCCGTGGGCCATCGCCAGCGATATCAGCTCGCGCAGGAACCGCTTGACGTCGGCCCCGACCAGCCCGTCGAGCATTGGATCGAGCAGTTTCTGCTTGGGCGCGGCCCGCGTGTGCATCAGCACCAGTCCGGCGCCGGTCCCCGCGCACACGTCCGCCAGCTCGGGATCGCGCAGTCCGCTCACATCGTTGACGATCGCCGCGCCGGCGGTGATCGCCGCGTGCGCCACCGCGGGCTTGTACGTGTCGACCGACACCAGCGCACCGAGCCCCGCGGCCACACGCTCGATCAGCGGCACCACGCGCTCGATCTCCTCCTCGGGCGCCACCGGCGGCTGGTTGGTGACGCCCGACTCGCCACCGATGTCGATGATGTCGGCGCCGGCATCGAGCAGCGATCGCGCCAGCTCGACTCGGTCCTCAACTGTCCGGTGGCCGCCGGCGTCAGAGAACGAGTCGGGCGTCGCGTTGACGACGCCCATCAGCCACGGTCGCCCACCGAGCTCGAGCGTGCCGGCAGTCGTGCGCAGGAGGAGCGTCGGCGCGGGGACACGATCTCGATCGCCCATCTCGCCCCTGAGCGTATCCCGACTGCCCCGTCGGACCTGGCTAACGCCCGGAAACCCCCGGCGGATCGCGACTTCCGGCGGGCTTGCTGGCGGCCCGATAAAGGCGGGCACCTGGAGTGTCAGTGCGGTGGTCTCTCCGGTCACCTGTGGTCGGCCGGCGACCTGCACAACCTGTCATCGGAGCCGTTTCGCGCTGACCGTGTCATTCCGTGCATGCCCCACATGCATGGAATGACACGGTCCGCGTCGGCCGCGCCAATTGTCAGGTTCTGCAGGTTTTCCGCGCCCATCCGGCCTGCGTCCGCCACCCGGCCTGCGTCCCCGACCGAGTACCCGAGCCACCCGGCCTGCGTCCCCCCCGAGCACCCGAATCCCTCCTTCAGGTGCCCGCCGTTCAAACTCGGTCCGCGGCGGCGACCACCGCGCGGAAGGCACTACCCGCTACCCGCCGATCGGCCCCGGCATCGGCCTGCGACCGGCTCGCCCCGCGCTACCCGTGAGCGGGATCCGCCACGCCGTCCTGCCGGCGCTTGGCGATGATCTCCTTGATCCGGTCGAGCGTCTCGTCGGACATCCGCCGGATCTCCCAGTGCGTCAGCTTCATCACCCGCATCGGCGAGGTCGCGATCACGTCGGCGTTGCGCGGCTCGCGCTCGATCAGGCCCATCTCGCCGATCACATCGCCGTCCTTGAGCGAGGCGACCTTCTCGCCGTCCTGGATCACGTCCGCGCTGCCCTCCTGGATCGCGATCAGCTCGGTCGAGTAGTCGCCCTGCTTCATCAGGATCTGCCCCTCGGCCACGCTCGTCTCGGTGGCGAACGCCGCGAGACGCTTGGCCTCCTCCTCGGATAGGTGCGAGAAGATCGTTATTTCCTTGAGGCGGTTGGGATCCATCGTTGCCGGAAATACCCGGTCCGCGCCGGGCTAATCCCCAAACTAGAGCGCCTGTACCTCGGCTGTGATGTCGCTCACAGATTGCTTGGCGTCGCCGAACAGCAGCGAGGTCTTGGGGTCGTAGAACAGCGGGTTGTCGATGCCGGCGAACCCGGAAGCCATCGAGCGCTTGAGCACCACCACCGCGCCGGAGTGGTCGACTTCGAGGATCGGCATGCCGTAGATCGGCGATCCGGGTTCGTTCTTGGCGGCCGGGTTGGTGACGTCGTTGGCGCCGATCACCAAGGTCACGTCGGTGCGTGAGAACTCGGGGTTGATCTCGTCCATCTCCCGGAGCAGGTCGTAGGGCACATCGGCCTCGGCGAGGAGCACGTTCATGTGGCCCGGCATCCGGCCGGCCACGGGGTGGATCGCGAACTTGACCTCGACGCCCTTGGCCTCGAGCGCCCGTTCGAGCTCGCGTACGGCGTGCTGGGCCTGGGCGACGGCCATCCCGTACCCCGGCGCGATCACGACCAGGCGGGCGTAGGAGAGCTGGATCGCGACGTCCTGGGCCGAGGTCGAGCGGACCGTTCCACCGGTCTCGCCGGCGCCGCCGGCCGGCGCGGCGATCGCGCCGCCGAACCCGCCGGCGATGATCGCCGGCACCGAGCGGTTCATCGCCTTGGCCATCAGGTTCGTCAGGATCGTGCCCGACGCCCCGACGATCATCCCGGCGACGATCAGCGCGGTGTTGTTCAAAGCGATACCAGTCGCGGCCGCGGATAACCCGGTGAACGCGTTCAGCAGCGAGATCACGACCGGCATGTCGGCCCCGCCGATCGGGAGCACGACCATGTTCCCGAGCGCCGCGGCAGCGAGCAGGATCCCGATGATGAACAGCGCCTGGGAATGGGTGCCGGCGGCGAGCACGATCGCTGACCCCACGCAGATCACCAACAGGGCAAGGTTGATGAACGACTGCCCCGGGAGCTTGATCGGCCGGCCCGGCAGGATCTCCTGGAGCTTCCCGAACGCTATACCCGACCCCCAGAACGAGATCGACCCGACGATCGCCGCGAACAGCGACGGGATCTCGACCCTCAGCGCGAACGACCCGCCGAACGCGTGTCGGTACTCGACCCACGCGATGATCGCGACCGCGCCGCCGCCGACGCCGTTGAACAGCGCGACCATCTGCGGCATCGCGGTCATGTGCACGCGGCGCGCCGCCGGCAGGCCGACCGCGATACCGATAACCAGGCCCAAAGCGATCAGCCACGGCGTGCTCGACCCCGACAGAACGTGCGGCGTCAGCAACGTCGCGACGATCGCGATCGCCATCCCGACGGCCGCGATCTTGTTCCCACGGACCGCCGTACGCGGCCCGGTCAGCCCGCTCATCCCATAGATGAAAAACGAGAACGCGACGATGTAGCAGGCGTCGATGAACGTCGCCGACTGCAGAAAGATCGTCCCGAGGATCACTGCTCGCCGCCCTCGATCTCCTCCGCCGCCGGGGCCTCGGGCAAATCGGGCTTGCGTTTGAACATGCCGAGCATCCGGTCGGTGACCACGAACCCGCCGACGATGTTGATCGTCCCGAACGCGATCGCGATCACCAGCAGCAGGTGCTCGAACCACCCGACCGCGTCATGCATCAGCAACAGCCCACCGAGAAGCACGATCCCGTGGATCGCGTTGGTCCCCGACATCAGCGGGGTATGCAGCGTGTTCGGGACCTTCGAGATGACCTCGAACCCGACGAACGCCGCCAGCACGAGGATCGCGATGTCGGTGATGGTGCTCATGTCAAGTCCTCCTCGGGGATCAGGAGCCAGCGGTCGCGCCGGCCTCGGCGGCCGCCCGAGCGGCCTCGTGGACGATCTCGCCGTCGCGCGTGATGCACGCGCCGGCGATCACCTCGTCGTCGAAGTCCAGCGACAGCTGACCCTCGTCAGAGATCATCAGCCCGACCAACGACTGGATGTTCTTCGCGTACAGCTGCGACGCATGCTCGGCCAGCGTCGAGGGGACATTCAGCGGCGCCAGGATCTTGACGTCGTGGCGGATGACTGTCTGGCCCGGCTCGGACAGCTCGCAGTTGCCACCCGCCTCCCCGGCGAGATCGACGATCACCGACCCCGGCTTCATCAGCTTGACAGCCTCCTCGGTGACCAGGATCGGCGCGCGCCGGCCGGGGACGAGCGCGGTCGTGATCACCACGTCGACCTTGCCGATCGCCTCGGCCATCAACTCCTGCTGGCGCTGTTGCTGCTCGGGCGTGAGCTCGCGCGCATATCCGCCGGCGCCCTCGAGATCGCCCCCGAGATCGAACTCCAGGAACTTCGCGCCTAGCGACTCGACCTGCTCCTTGACCGCCGAGCGCACGTCGAACCCCTGCACCACCGCCCCGAGCCGGCGCGCGGTCGCGATCGCCTGCAGCCCGGCGACGCCGGCGCCGAGCACGAGCACCGTCGCCGGCCGGATCGTCCCCGCCGCGGTCATCAGCATCGGGAAGTAGCGGCCGAGCTCCATCGCGCCGATCAGAGCGGCGCGGTACCCGGAGATGTTCGCCTGGGAGGACAGCGCATCCATCGACTGCGCGCGGCTGATCCGCGGGATCGCCTCCATCGCAAAACTCGTCGCCCCCGACGCTGCGATCGCCCGGATCGCCTCACCCCCGGTCAACGGCTGGAGGAACCCGATCAGGACGCTGTCGGGCCGCAGCCGCCCGATCTCCTCAGACGTGGGCGTCGCAACCTTGACCACCACTTCGGCCGCGTACACGCCGGCGGGGTCCTCGACCATCCGCGCGCCCGCCTCCTCGTACTGACTGTCGGGGATCAGCGCGCCGGCGCCGGCGCCGCGCTCCACGAGGATCTCGAGCCCGCCATCGGACCCCTCACCCCCACCGCCAGCAAGCTTCCGCACCACCTCGGGCACGAGCGCCACACGACGCTCGCCCTCGGCCGACTCCTTGGGGACTCCGATCTGCATGCGGCGCCGGAGCGTACCGACTTTGTCCTGCGACGGACTCAGCTCCCGCCGACGAACGCCAGGCTCACCGCGGTCAGGACACCGGCGTCGATCGCGAGCCCGTCGGCGGCCGTCGCCCCCGGCGCGGGCCCGACCGCGAGCGGTGGGCGGCGCGGGCGACCCTGCTCCGAACGGCCCGCCCGACGGTCAGATCGCGCCACCGGCGCCACCGCATGCGAGGCGGTGCGGGTCCGGGTGCTCTGGCGCGGTACCGACGCCGACCGCGACGCCGGCGGGGGCGGGGGCGCCGGCACGATCCGCCGCGCGGGCGCCGCGATCGGGAGCGGCTTGCCGTCGAGCGCCATCAACGCCTCGGCCGTCACCCACGTCGGCGTCTCGTCCGTGCCCCGCGAGTAGCGGACGTGACCGTCGCCGGCGATCAGCGAGCGGAGGTAGTCGAGCGGAGACGGCGCACCGCGCCGGCGCAGCGAGCCAGGGTTGACCCCGACCGCGAGCAGCCCCTGGACCGCGAACGCGGTCGACTGCGCGTTCGAACCGGCGCCGGGCATGCCCGGCAAGCCGCCGTCGCGGTCTTGCTGGCTTCTGAGGTACTCGACCGCCCGGGACCGCGCCCGGGATGGTCCGGGCCCGCGGTCGCCGGCGAGCGCCTCGAGCGCGGAGCCGGTGTCGTCGACGTCGCTGAGACCGCCCCGGGTCGCGAAGTTGAAGCCGCCGTCAGCGTCCTGCTGGCGCACGATCCACACGAGCGACGCTGCCGGCGGCGAGACGCCCGCCGCCCGGAACGCGAGCACCTCGAACGACGTCCAGTTCGTCTGGTTGTTCACCGACCCGTTCGGGCGGATGTCCGCCCGAAGCTCGGCGACGAGATCGCGTCCCCCAAAGCTCGTCGCCGGCAACCCGGCGGCACCGGCGACGAGGATGTTCCGCTCGACGTCGCCCGGGTCCGACGCTGAGGCAACGCCCGCCCTCGATGTAAGCGATCAGGCTGTGGCCGTCGCGCACGACGTCCTGCGGGTTCTCGCCGGCGGCGGCGAGCCCGAGCGCGGCCCACCCCGAGTACAGCGCCGACGACGCCGATCCGGGCGCTGCTCCCAGGCCACCGTCGGAGTTCTGCGCGGCGAGCAGGTAGCCCGGCGGTGTGCCGCCCGCGAGCGCCCGCCCCTCCCCCAGTCCCGAGCCAAATCCCGACGCCAGCACCCCCGGCTGGCTGGCCAGCCAGCCTGTGACGAGGCCGGCGACGAGGGCGACGGCGAGCAACGGCGTGGCGGTTCGCCGCGACGGTGTGGCCGTCCGCCACGTCACGTTCAGCCGCACCGTGAACCGACTGAGCGACCGGATCAACGCCGGCCCGAACGCGAGCGCGAACACCAGGCACCCGCCGGCGTGCACGAAGTCGAACCCGACCCCCTTCCCAACATATATGCCGAGCTCCGCGAGGCTGTGATCGCTGTAGGTCACCCAGTCCCCGAGGTCCTGGAGCGCCGTGAACCCGAACCCGACGACAAAGCACACGATCGCCAGCGGCCACCGACGGATCCGCCGGCGGGTCACGACCGCGAGTCCCGCGCCGATCACGCCGGTCAGCCCCCACCCGGCCATCTGCCAGGGGGTCCACGGCCCCTGGCCAAAGAAGAAGTTCGAGGCCAGCCCCGCGATCGCCCCGACCGCGAATCCGGGGCCGCCGCCGAGCGCGTATCCCGATACCAGCACGATGTCGGTCGTCGGCTTGACGTTCGGGAACGCCGCGAACGCGATCCGGCCGAGCGCTGCGAACGCCGCGAGCGTCCCGACGAGCGCCACGATCCGGGCGTCCGGCCGGACGTGCTCGTACCAGCCGAATCCACCCGCGAGCGCCAGCGCGAGGATCGCGAACGCGCCGACCTGCCAGCTCACGCGATCACCCCGGCTGTCCGCGTCACAACCGGTCGCGCAGGTCCGGTCACCAGCGCGACGCCCTCCTCGGCCACGAGCGCGCCGCCGGCGCCTCCGAGGATACGTGCGGTTTCGGTCGCGAAGTACGTGCCGCCGGCGAGGATCTCCGCCGGCGAGCCGTCGGCGATCACCGCGCCCTCCCCCAGCAGCACCACCCGCTCGGCGAACGCGGCCACGAACTCGGGATCGTGGGTCGCGACCAGCACGGCCGCATCGAGCTCGCGCAGCAGCGCCGCGAGCTCGTCCTTGCGGCGGCGGTCCATCCCCCGGGTCGGCTCGTCGAGGCACACGACGGCCGCTGCCCGGTCGGAGTCGTCGAGCACGATCGCGAGCGCGAGCCGCTGCTTCTCCCCACCCGACAGGTCGCGGGGGTGGCGGTCGGCGAATGCGGGATCGCCGAGCCCGACGGTCGCGAGCGCGTCCGGCGAGGCCTCCAGCGCGACCCGCTCGTGGATCAAGTAGTCGGTCGGGTTCTGGAGCAGCAGCGCGACCCGACCGGCGCTCCGGACCTTGCCGCGGGTCGGGCGCATCAGCCCGGCGGCGTGCCGCAGCAGCGTCGACTTGCCGGCGCCGTTGCGGCCCATCAGCGCGACGCGCTCGCCCGGCGCGAGCTGCAGCGAGACGCCGCGGAGGATGGCCGGGCCGCGTTCGATCTCATGCCAGACGCGGTCGAGCCTGAGCGCGCTGTCTTCGGCGCGCCGGGTCCGCTTGGGATCCCGCCACCCCGCGGCGCCGGCCGCGGTCGTGGCGATGTCCGGGAGCAGCCCCCGGGCTCGGAGGGCCGAGCGGGCCGCCTTGACGCCCGCCACCGGCGCCAGACCGAGACCGTGCAGGAGCCGCGCTCCGGGGGTCGCGAGCTCCGGCGCCGCCTCGCACGCCCAGGCCAGGAACTCGGCCGGGACCGCATCGCAGGCCACGCGCCCGCCGCGCATCGCGATCGCGCGGTCGGCGAAACCCAGGCAGCGCTCGAGCCGGTGCTCGGCGATCACGATCGCCGCGTCGAAGTCCTCGTTGAGCCGTCGCAGCAAGCGCGATCAGCTCGTCGCCGGCGACCGGGTCGAGCTGCGAGGTCGGCTCGTCGAGCAGGATCAGCTGCGGCCTCCCCGCGAGCGCGGCGCCGAGCGCGACGCGCTGAAGCTCGCCCCCGGACAGCTCGGCGGTCGGGCGGTCGAGCAGGTGCGCGATTCCGAGCGCGAGCGCCGCCTCCTCGACCGCGCGCGCGACCGCGGCCGGCGCCTCGCCCTGGTTCTCGAGCGGGAGCGCCAGCTCGGCGCGGACCGTGCCCATCACGACCTGCGTCTCGGGATCCTGGAACAGCGTCCCGACGGCGGCGGCGAGCTCGCACCGGGACCGTGCTCGCGGGTGTCCATCCCCGCGACCGATCGCGCGGCCGGCGAACACGCCGCCGTGAAAGTGCGGCACGAGGCCATTGGCGGCGCGCAGCAGCGTCGACTTGCCCGAGCCCGACCCGCCGGCGAGCACGACCAGCTCGCCCGGGCGCGATGTCGAGCGTGACGTCGGCGATCGCCGGCGCGGGCGACCCCGGATAGGTGTAGGTCACCTCGCGCAGCGACAGGACGCTCACGGCCCGATCCCCCTGCGGTCGGCGAACGGCAGCAGCGCGCACAGCACGATCGCGACGGCCACCGCCGCCCCGCCGATGCCGACCGGCGCGCGACAGCGACGGGTCCGAGCGGAACGGGACCAGGCCGGCGACGCGGGCTCCGATCGCGAGCGCCACCAGCGCCCCCGGCCGACGGCGCCGAATGCGATGTCGTGACGCGAGTACGGCCGCCGGACGCGCGCTCCGCGCCCGGGGCGCCGCGCGGCGCCATAGCCGCGCACCTCGAGCGCGGCGGCCACGTCGAGCGCCCGGTCGAGCACTCCCGACGTCGCCGCGCGCATCAGCTGCACGCGCGACGGCGGCGGCCCGGGCCGGCACCGCTGGGCCTCGGCCAGCCGCCGCGCGTCGCGCGCGAGCACCGGCACCATCCGCGTCGCGAGCGTCGCGGTCAGCGCGGAGTGGAACGAAAAGCGCCGAAACAGCCCGAGCACCTCGTCGGGATCGACGGCGACCGTGTACAGCGCGCCGCACAGGATCAGCGCGACCGCCCGGACCCCGAGCACGGCGCCGTAGACGGTTGCCTCGAGCGTGACGTCGGTCTGGCCGAACACGGGGAGATCCCCGAGTCGCGCGATCACGGTCAGCCCGCCCTGGGCGACGAGCATGTTGACGCCCATCACGAGCAGGCCGAGCGGGAGCGCGAGCAGCGCCGCGCGGCGAATCTCACGGCCTACGCCGGCGAAGACCGCCGCGGCGACGATCGAGACCACCACGGCCCCGAGCGCGACCGGCGCGGACAGCAGGAGCGTGGCCAGCGCGAGCGCCAGGCAGTACGCGCAGCCGACGCCGGCGCGGGCGGCGTGTAGCGGGCTCGCGCGCCGGCGGTAGATCAATTCGATCCCTCGAGCGGGACCGGCAGGTCGGTGGCGCCCTGGACCGCGACCGCGAAGTGGTTGTCCAGCCGCGGCGGAGTGAGCGCGGCGGCGGCGGCCGACACGCCGGCGACGTCGGTCCCGGTGATCAGCCACGCCGGTCCGGTCGAGGTCTGCGCCATCGCCGCGATCAGGCCCGAGTCGGCGCCGAGCGTGCGGGCGACACGACCCTGCGGGTCGAGCAACTGCAACGAATTCCCGTTCGGCCCCGCGAAGCGCGCGTACACCCCGCTCGACGCCGGGCCGTGCTCGATCAGCGTGGCCAGCAGCTCAGAGCGGAGGTCGTGCCAGGTGCCGACGATCACGCCGAGCGAGTCCGAGCCCGACCCGGTGCCGATCGCCTGGCTCGCGATCGGCACGCCGATCGTGGTGAGCTCGTCGGTCACGCGCTTGCACGCCGTCGGGACGTCGGTGGCGCACTCGAGGGTCACCGGGAACCGCCGGTCGTTGATGCCGTGGACGAACGGCTCGGGAAACGAGCCCACTACCGCCGGGATCGAGTCGGTGGCGCTCCAGTCGTGTAGGTCCCACCAGATCCGGTCGCCGTAGTGGACCGCGGTACCGGCGGCGCCGAGGGAGGCCTCGATCCCATTGACGTAGTAGAACCAGTCGAGCCGGGAGGAGTCGCCGGCGTCGCCGTCGATCGACTCGACGAACCCGCCGCTGTAGCGCGTCGTGACCTTGAATGACCGCTCGAGCATCCGCATCACGGTCTGTGACCCGGGGATGCTCTTCTCGGTGACCGAGCCGACCGGGGCGGTGCCGAACCCACGCGTGACCGTGAGCGTGACGACACCCGACGTCGACTTGCCCGCGCCCAGGCCGCAGCCGGCGATCGCGACCGCGCAAGCGATCGCGACCGCCGTGATCGCAGCCCTGCAAGTCATCACGAACCGGTGAGGCTCACTTGATGACTTTGAACAGCAGCTTCTCTCCGGAGCGGAGCTTGATGCCGCATGCCCCGGTCTTGGCGGGCTTGCCGTTGACGTAGATTGCCCAGGAGTCCGAGCCGGTCGGCTTTACCCCGAGGATCGAAGTCACGAAGATGTCGCCGAAGCTCGAGTAGTACTTGGCCGCCCACTTGCCGTGCGTGGCCGCGTTGAGCGTGCCGGCAGCGCTGGCGCCCGGGCACTTGCCTTGGGGCGTTCCGCCCTTAGTGATCCATCCCTTCTGGCCGTGCTCGGTGGTCGGCTTGAGCAGCGTCTTGTTGAGGCTCTTGATCTGCACGGTCACGGCCGGGCCGGAGCCGGCGGCCAGCGCGACACCGGACGCCGCGACGGCCATGACGATCGCTCCCACGAGAGCGATAAGGGTCTTGCGATGCATGAGGGCCACCCCTTTCCACGAGGGCGTATTGGCTTGGTGGTCGGAGGCTGGTCTCCTGGCTTACGGGCCTACCGGCCGCGCCTTCCCGGCGAGTCGTCCTCGCCAGTGGCCTTCATTGCGGCTGGCGTCCCCGATCACAGTGGCGGGTCCGCGCCGGTTTCTCACCGGCTTCCCATCACCACCGACCTTGAACGCGTGGATCGTACACCGGCCGGGTTCCGCCTCGACGATCGGCATCCGGCCGGGGCTCTACCGTCCATTGTTCATGTCCGCAGCCTTGGTCGCGACGCTCATAGAGGGAGAGGCGGTTCTCCGGTTTCCCTACGACGACCGCCTGCGCCTGCTGTTGCGCGCGATTCCGGGCCGCCGCTGGGATCCCGAGGCGCGGGTTTGGCGGGTACCGCTCGATCCGGATCGTGCGCACGCGCTGACTGCCCTGTTCGAGAGCGTGCCTTATCCGGTCGACGTGTCCGATGCACTCAGCCGCGGGCTCGCGCGGCGACGGGCGAAGCGCTCGGCGGGCGAAGTCCTGGTCGCCCTCGCCCGGCCGGACAACAGCTGGTGGTTCAGCTTCGCGACCGACGGGCCGACGGACCTTGTCGAGCTTCTGCTCGACCATCCACGCGCCTATCGGCTTACCGCGATCGAGCGGGGGTTCCTGCCGGTCGATCGAGAAGGCGGATCGACCTTGCACGAGTGCGCGGAGGGCGACTCCAGGCTGTGTCTTACCGACGATGCCCGTCACGCGATGACGGAGGTCGTGCGCGGGCCCGCTCCGCGCGCCCAGCCGTCGGTCGCGCCGCCGGCGTACGACATCGAGTTGCGACGCGATCGCAGCGGCCGCAACTGGATCCTGATCGCCCCTGAGCACGCGCCCCTCGCACGCGCGCTGGCCCGGGTCGGCCCACTTGAGCTGCTCGACGGCCCAGCCGGTTCGGTCGCGGTTGCCGCGGTCCAGGCCGGCGGCGTCCCGATCGCGTCGCTGCTCGCCCAGCTCGACGTGCGGTCGGTCGATCCGCAAGTCGAGCGCTGGATCGAGCGCACCGCGAGCTGGCGCGGAACGATCGAGGTCGACGGCCCCCGCGAGGCTCCGGCGTTCCTCCTCCTCGGCGATAACGAGCGCCTCCCGACTGCGCTGCGCGAGCGAGCGACACCATGCCAAGGGGGCGCGCGCCTGCCGCTCACGCTGGACTCCTGGCGCGCGATTGACGCGGAACCGCTGCAAGGCTGGATCAGCCACGCCGCAAAGCGGTGCGTGGCGGCGCTCGAGGCGGGCCGACCGGCGCCACCGGCGGTGCTCGAGCTGTCCGAGATCCACGAGCAGCCGACGTTCGTGCTCGCGCCGGGGCACGACGCCAGGATGGTGGAGGCATTCGGACGACTGGAAGGCGTGGCGGCCGCCGGAGCCGAGCGCGCCGGTCATGGGCACGACCGGTTGCCGGCGATCGTCGCCGACGCATTCTGGGTGCCGGATCTCGACCGCTTCATCTCCGAGCACGAGCCGTGGGTGGCGCCCGAGGCGCTTGATCGCCTGCAACAGATCCGGGAAGAGCACGCGCACGCCGCGGGTCTGGTGACGCTGTCCGGCGCAACCGACGCCGCCCTGGATGATTTGATCCCGCCCACCCTTGGCGGCGAGCTGAAGCCGTTCCAGCGCGCCGGGGTCGAGTACCTGCTGAAGCAGCGCCGCTCGTTCCTGGCCGACGAGCAGGGCCTCGGCAAGACCGTGGAAGCGCTGGCGACCATCGAAGCGGACGGCGCCTACCCGGCCATCGTCGTGTGCCCGGCCAGTCTCAAACTCAACTGGATGCGGGAGATCGGGCGCTGGCTACCGGAGCGCTCGGCGCAGATGCTCGGCGGCAACCGTGGAGCGGTCCCGGGCGCGGACTTGACCGTCGTCAACTACGACATCGTCGCCGGCCGGCTCGAAGCTCTGACCGCACTGGCTCCGCGCGCTGTCGCGCTCGACGAGTCTCACTATTGCAAGAACCCGGGCGCCAAGCGCACCCAGGCCGCCCAGCAGCTATGCGCCTCCGTCCCGCGCGAAGGCCTCGTGCTCGCCCTCACCGGCACGCCTCTGATGAACCGGCCACCGGAGCTCATCTCCCAGTTGCGGATCCTCGGGCGCCTCGGCGACTTCGGGTCGGGGACGCAGTTCGGCCAGCGGTTCCGCGGTCACGACGCGCACCAGCGCCTGCATTGGCACCTGCGGGCGCGGTGCTTTGCGCGGCGGCTGAAAGCGGACGTGCTGCCGCAGCTGCCGGCCAAGACCCGGGCGGTGGTGCCGGTCGCGCTCGACAACGAAGCCGAGTACCGCCTTGCCGAGCGTGACGTGGTCGCGTGGCTGCGCAGCCAGCCGCTCGACCTACGTGCGCTCGACGCCAAGGTCGCGGCAGCGCTGCGGGCGGAGCGGCTCGTCAGGCTGAACGCTCTGAAGCGGCTGGCCGCCCGCGGCAAGCTCCACGCCGCGCTGCATTGGATCCACGACTTTCTGTCCTCCGGCGAGCGGCTGGTTGTGTTCGCCCTGCACCGCGAGATCCAGCATGCGGTGCTGGAGCGATTCCCGGGTGCGCTTCACATCATCGGCGCTGACTCCCAGCGCGCCCGCGACACGGCCGTGCGGGCGTTTCAGGAGCCCGACGCCGACGCCAACCAGCTCATCGTGTGCTCGATCGAGGTCGCCGGGCAGGGAATCACGCTCACGCGCTCGTCGAACGTCGCGTTCCTCGAGCTCGACTGGACGCCGGCCAAGCACGACCAGGCCGAGGACCGCTGCCACCGAATCGGACAGCAGGATGCCGTCAACGCCACCTATCTGCTCGCCGCGGACACGATCGATGAGACGATTGCGACCCTGCTCGAGCGCAAGCGCGCGGTGATCGGCGCCGTCACCGACGGGCGCGAGGCGGACGAGCGTGGGGTAGTCGACGCGCTCGTCGCGGAGCTGCGAGGAGAGCCGTACCGGCACCTTCGTGCCGTCGCGTGAGCGCCTAGACTGAGGCCCGAGGCTCCTTGGAATGACTGTCAACCTGACCCGGATCTACACGCGCCTGGGCGACTCGGGCGAGACCCATCTCGGCGACATGAGCCGCGTGCCGAAGACCCATCCGCGGATCGAGGCGTACGGCACCGTCGACGAGCTCAACGCGCACATGGGGCTGGCGCTGACGATCGATGACCTTCCCGACGCCTACGCCGATTGGCTGCGCCGGATCCAGAACGACCTGTTCGACGTGGGCGCCGATATCGCCGCGCCCCACGACCCCGAGCGCGAGCGTCTTCGTGTGATCCCGGAGCAGACGGCGTGGCTCGAGGAGCGCTGCGACGAGGTCAACGCCACGCTCGCGCCGCTCAAGTCGTTCGTGCTGCCGGGCGGCACCAGGGCCGCCGCGCAGCTGCACGTCTGCCGGACCGTGTGCCGGCGCGCCGAGCGGCTGGCGATCGCCTGCGGCGATGAGCTGAACGCCGAGGTGGTCCGCTACCTGAACCGGCTCTCAGACCTGCTGTTCATCCTCAGCCGGGGCGCCAACGGTGGCGGCGAGCCGCTGTGGGAGCCGGGCCGGTATCGCTAGGCGTCAGGGTCAGCACGATCGCTGTCGAGATCGCGAAGCCGAGCGCGGCGATCGCGAGCGCCCCGACCACCCAGGCCTTGTGCGCGTCGGCATACGTGACGACCGCGCGCGGGCGAGTCGCCAGCGCAATCATCGCCAAGAACGTGCCCCCGGCAAGCGCCGCGCCGACGGGGCTGAGCGTCCTTGCGATCGACACGGGATTGATCCTGCGCACGCCGCCACCGTGATAACTCCGCGCTTCGGCGGCTAGCAACCCGGCGACCACCAGCAGCGTCCAGGTCGCGGCGACCAGGAATCCTCCGAACACGTCGCTCGGAAAATGCCAACCGAGCGTCAGGAACGAATAGCTGACCGCGACCGCGAACAGGGCGCCGACCGCCGCAACCGCCGGGCGTAGACGACCCGGGGCCGCGAGGACCGCGGACAGCGCCAGCGACATCGCCGCCGTCGCATGACCGCTCGGCCAGGAGGCGGCCCCAATCGGAGTGACCCAGCCGAAGAACGAGGCCTCTCTCGGCTCGGCGAGCAACGGCTTCAGCAAGTGTGTGGTGAGGTTTGCGCCGAGCAGGATCACGCCGACCGCGAGCGCGACGCGCGGGCGGCCCCGACGCAGCGCGATCACGATTGGGATGGGGACGAAGAAGACGTACGGGATCGGATCGCACACCGACGCCAGGTGGTACGCGACGAAGTCGATCCAACCGTGGCCAGACAGCTCGAAGAACCCGCTGAAGATCGACCGGTCCGCGTTCCGCACGACGCCGATGTGGAACGCGGCGAACCACGTGATCAGGAGCAGCACGAGGCACCCGGCCGCTCCCGCCAGCGCCCATCTGGCTCGAAACACCATCCACTGAGCCTAGCGGCCGCGGCCCAGGGGAGAAGGGTTCTATCAGCTCTGGGGCTCGAGCTCGTGCCGCGTGCTTCGCATGATGCGCAGCTCGGGCGAGACGCCCGTGCGACGCACGTGCGCGTAGTGCTCGATGTCCTCAGGAGAGGCCACGTCGACGCTCATCCCGGCGGCCAGCTCGAACCGGCCGGCCTCGTAGAGCAGCTCCTGATATCCCGGAGTCTCGCTCGAGCGGCCCTCCACGTCGAGGAAGTGGATGCCGGTGCGGAACTCCCAGCGCTGGCCGCCCGGGGTTCCGTCCGGGGCCGCCTTAGCGCGCCCGGCGTCGGCGCCACCGTGCTGGCGGGGCCGCGCGTTCGCGGCGCCTAGCCCGCGCGATAGACGCTCGTAGTTGCGCCGATAGGGCGCGGGGACGATCGCGACCGGCCCGGCGGCGCCGGCGCCGCCGCGAACGGCCTCCGCCACTGGTCCGACGAGCACGAACTCGACCTCGTTGGCGTGAAGCCATGTGAGCACGGCGATCGACTCGCCCGCGATGTGCTCGTACCCGGGGGCAGGGCGAGCGGGCCGCATCTCGATCTGCGGGTAACGTCGTTTGCGAAGCATGGTCTCTGCGTTTCGCCGCCCGGGCGTGGAGTCCTTCCGGTCGGGCCCGATTCGGCTCGGGTGACGCGCCGCCAAGTGAGAGCCAGGAAGTACGGTCGGCATGTCCGTCGCCGATCCTGTAATTCGCCTTCGTGGCGGGTACGCTCGTGGGCGCATGAACGAGCAGCAGATTCGCGCGCGGCGCCTCGCCCGGGAGCGCGAGCGGCGGGCCCGGACACGCCGGAACCGCCTGATCGCGGTGGTATCCCTGATCGTCGTGGTCGTCCTGGTGATGATTGTCGGGCTCGTAGCCGGCGGAGGCGGCGCCACCTCAGGCACCACGTCGGCCACGAATGCCTCCCAGACTGCGCATCACAAGGCCGGCGCCGGGTCGAGATCCGCCCACGCCGGCCGCGCGAAGACGTTCTCCGCGAGCAAACTACCGAGATCGACCGTGACGGGGGTGGGCACCGGCAAGCCAGGGACCGCGACCGTGCCGGTCCTGATGTACCACGTGATCAACCCGCCGCCGTCGGGCGCCCCGTTCCCGGGGCTGTACGTGCCCTCGGATGAGTTCGCCGCGCAGATGCAGGCGCTCAAGGCCGCCGGCTGGCACGCGGTCACGATGGACCAGCTCGACGCCTACTGGAAGCGCGGCGTACCGCTCGGGCCCGGCAAGCCGATCGTGCTCACGTTCGACAACGGGTATGCGTCGCAATATGAGAACGCTCTCCCAGTCCTGAAGCACCTCGGCTGGGTCGGCAACGAGAACATCCAGCTGACCGGGCTGCCGCCGTCGCAGGGCGGCCTCAGCGACGCCCAGGTGCACGCGCTGATCGCCGCCGGCTGGGAGCTGGACACCCAGGGGATCAGCCATGCCGACCTGATAACGCTCGACGCCGCCCAGCTCAGCTATCAGGTCGCTACCGCGCGCCACACCCTCCAGAAGCGCTACGGCGTCCCGGTCAACTGGTTCTGCTACCCGTCGGGCCACTACGACGCGACGGTGATCGCGGCGGTCAAGGCGGCCGGGTTCGTTGGCTCGACCACCGTGATCCCGGGCTGGGCGACACCGAGTGAGGATCCCTATCGCCTGCCGCGCTTGCGCGTCCTCGGGGGCACGAGCCCGGCCGGGCTGCTCCAGCAGATCGCCTCCGCCGAATCGAGCGGGACGCCGCCGGCGTCGTACGGAGGCGCGGGAACGGCGTGAGCCACGCGCCGCGGATGCGCCCAGGCGAGCGGCCCGGGACGTTGCGCGCCTCAAGGCCGAACTTCCTGATCGGGATCGCGGTCTCGGTGGCGTCGGTGGCGGTGGCGACGGCCGCGATCTCGGCGCTCAGGCATCTGGCGCCGGTCGTCTCGCTGAGCGTCGTGTACCTGCCCGCGGTCCTGCTCGTGTCCGCGTACTGGGGTCTCGCCCTCGGGCTCGGCACCTCGCTGCTCAGCGCCGCGGCCTTCAACTTCTTCCACCTCCCTCCCACCGGCCGGTTCACGATCGCCGACAGCCGCAACTGGGTCGCGCTCGCGGCGTTCACGGTCGTTGCGGTCGCCGTCAGCACGGTGGCCGAGCTCGCCCGCAGCCGCGCGTCTGAGGTCGATCGCCGGCGCGCGGAGGCTGACCTCGCCGCGGCGGTGGCCCGGGATCTGCTCGGCGGATCGGAGACCGAGAGCGCGCTGGCGGCGGCCGCCCGCAGGGTTGCCGACGCCCTGGGGATCAGCGCGGCCTCGATCGAGCTCGGGGCCGTCGAGGGCGACCGGCAGCGCCGCGCGCTCGAGCTGAGCGGAGCCGACGGGAAACAGATCGCGACGCTGTTCGTGCCGCGCCGGCTGCCGGCCGAGACCGAGCACCGGTTGCGAGGCGCACGTCGTGCCGGCGCTCGGGGCGCTCGTGGCGATCGCGCTGCGCCGCGACGCGCTCCAGGCCGAGGCAGTCGAGACCGCGGCGCTGCGGCGCAGCGACGACATCAAGACCGCGCTGCTCCGTGCGGTCTCGCACGACCTGCGCACCCCGGTGACCGCGATCGTCGCCGCCGGCCACGCGCTCGGGAGCGATTCGCTGACCGCCGGCGAGCGCGCCGAGCTCAGCACCGCCGTCATCGAGGAAGGCGAGCAGCTCGCCGCGCTCGTCGACAAGCTGCTCGACCTGTCGCGTCTGCAGGCCGGCCGGGCGGAGCCGCGCCGGGACTGGGTCTCGCTCGAGGACGTCGTGCACGCGGCCCGCGAGGGGCTGTCGGAGTCCGGTCGCGAAAACGTGCGGCTGACCATCGACCCCGACGTGCCGCCGGTCAGGGCCGATGCCGCCCAGCTCGAGCGGGCGTTCGCGAACCTGCTCGAGAACGCCGTGCGGTACTCGGGCGGGCTGCCCGTGTCGGTGCACGTCCGCCGCAACGGACCGCGGGTGGTCGTCACGGGTGGTCGACCAGGGGCCCGGGATCGGCATCGCCGAGCGCGGCGCGGATCTTCGAGCCGTTCTATCGCGGCGCGGGCCACGGGCGGCGAGGCGGTGGACCGGCTCCGGCCTGGGACTGGCGATCGCCAAGGGGTTCGTCGAGGCCAACGACGGCACGATCTCGGTCGAGTCGCTCCCCGGCCAGGGCACGAGCTTCGTGGTCTCGCTGCCGATCGAGCTGCCGGTACAGCCCCAGCCCGAGGCCGAGCCGGCTGCCGACATGAGCGCCCAGCCCCGCCCACGAATGCTCGTCGTGCGACGACGAGCAGCAGATCCTGCGGGCGCTGCGCGTGATCCTGCGCGACGCCGGGTTCGAGGCGGTCCCGGCGAACACCGCCGAGGAGGCGCTCGACGTGGCGGCGACGTCGGCACCCCGACGCGGCGATCATCGATCTGCTGCTGCCCGACTTCGACGGCGTCGAGCTGTGCCGGCGGCTGCGCGAGTGGACCGAGATGCCGCTGATCGTGCTGTCGGCCGTCGGCGAGGAGGACGCCAAGGTGCGCGCGCTCGCCGCCGGCGCCGACGACTACGTGACCAAGCCGTTCGGCCCGCGCGAGCTGGTCGCGCGGCTGCGAGGCGAACCTTCGGCGGATCGTCGCCCGAGCCCGAGGAGGCCGCGATCCGACGTGGACGGGCTCGAGGTCGATCTCGCCGCGCCGGACGGTGCGCGTCGACGGCGAGGAGGTCCATCTGACCCCGACCGAGTTCGACCTGCTGCGCGCTGCTCGCCCGCAACCGCGGGCGGCTGATGACCCACCGCGACCTGCTGCGTGTCGGTGTGGGGCGCCGGCTACGGCGAGGACACGCAGGTGCTGCGCGCGCACATCGCGAACCTGCGGCGGAAGATCGAGCCCTCAGCGGGCCGGCACTACATCCGCACCGACCCTGGCGTCGGCTACCGGTTCGCTCTCTGACGGACGCGCCGGGACGCGCGCGACGGGTCCGCGCACCGGAGCCGGGCGCTTGGGAAGAAACTCTGAACTATTCAGCGTTTCTTCGCACGCAGTCCGCCTAGCTAGGCGGCCGGATCGCGGAGGCGGTATCCAACTCCCGGCTCGGTGATCACGTACCGGGGGCGCGAGGGATCGGGTTCGAGTTTGGCGCGGATGTGGGCGACGTGGACGCGGAGGTAGTGCGTCTCGGCGCCGTACTCCGGCCCCCACACCTCCCGCAGCAGCTGGCGGTGGGTCACGAGCCGCCCCTGATGCTGGGCCAGCACCCGCAGCAGGTCGAACTCGATCGGCGTGAGGTGGACGAGCTTGCCGGCTCGGGTGACCTGGCGATCGGCCAAATCGATCACGAGCTCGCCGATCTCGAGCTGAGGAGCGCCGCCGAGCTCGACCGACCGGCGCAGCAGCGCGCGCAGCCGGGCCAGCAGCTCGTCGGTGCCGAACGGCTTGGTCACGTAGTCGTCGGCGCCGGCGTCGAGCGCCCTGACCTTCTCGCGCTCGTCGCCGACGGCCGACAGCACCAGGATCGGCAGCCGGCTCCAGCGCCTGACCTCCTCGCAGATCTCGACCCCGCGGCCATCGGGGAGGACGAGGTCGAGCACCAGCGCGTCCGGTGGCCGCGACACGAGTTCGACGAGCGCGTCGGCCTTGGTCTCCGCCGCCTCGACCGTGTACCCGGCGCTGCGCAGCAGGATCTTCAGCCCTCTGACGATCTGCGGCTCGTCGTCGACGACGAGCACGCGGGGCGCGGTGGCGCTCATTTGACTACGCTGACGGCGTCCTGCGCGTCCGCCGGCTGGCGGGCGACGGGGAAGCTGACCGTGAACGAGGTCCCGGTGTCCCTCCCGGTCTGCAGGACGATCTGCCCGCCGTTGGCCTCGACGAAGCCACGGCAGATCGCCAGCCCGAGACCGGACCCGGCGCCGGCCTCGCCGCGGCCCCGAAAGAACGGTTCGAACACCTGGGAGCGGTACCGCCGGGGGATCCCGCTGCCGCGGTCGGCGACACGCACAGCCACGCGGCCGGCGCTGGCGCCGCCGCTGATCCGCACCGGCGTCCCCGACGGCGAGAACTTGACAGCGTTCTCGATCAGGTTCGAGAACACCCGCTCGAGCTGGGCGGCGTCAGCGCGCACCAGCGGCAGGTCTCCGGGCAGCTGGAACTCGATCGGATGGTCGCCTGAGGCGTGAGCGGCCGCCGAGGCGACGACGTCGTGCAGATCACACCAGTCCGCCTGCGGCGCCACCGCCCCCGACTCGATCCGTGACAGGTCGAGCAGGTCGTCGACCAGCTTGGCCAGCCGCGCGCTCTCGGCCTCGATCACGTCGATCAGCTCGGCGCGCTCGGCCTCGGTGACGACGCCGATCGCGAGCGCCGAGCCCGCGGTCGATGATCGCGGTCAGCGGCGAGCGCAGATCGTGGGAGATCGCGTGCAGGATCGCGGTCTTCGCGACGTCCGCGCGCCGCGACGCCTCGGTCTCGGCCGACCGCTCGGCCACGCGCTCTCGCTCCACGGCCACGTCGATGAGGCGTCCGATCGACTCGGCCACGCGCTCGATCGCGCTCTGGTCCCAGGTCACGTCGTCGGTCAGGTACAGCCAGGCGTTGCCGGCGCGGGCGTGCAGCGGCACCGTGATCTCGTCGGGCATCGCCGCCGGCACCGGCTCGAGCACGACGCGGGCCCGCCCGGCGGCCGTCGCGAGCGCGACGCGATTGCCGATCGTCTCGAGCTGGGCGCCGATGCTCTCGCCGGCCAGGATCGCCGAGGCGACCTCGGCGACGAGCTTGGCCTCGCGCTCGCGGGCGGCAGCCACGTGCGCGCGGCTCTCGGCCTCGGCCGCGCGCTCGCGGGCGACCGCGGCCAGCCGGCCCACCACGACGGCCGCGATCAGCAGCACGATCAGCTCGACCAGGTCCTGGGAATGCGCGATCGCCAGGCGATGGCGGGGCACGATGAAGAAGAAGTTGAGCGCGAGCACGCCGAGCACCGCGGTCACGAGCGCGGCCAGCTGACCGCGGCGGATCGCGATCAGCAGCACCGCGAGCAGGTACAGGCTCCCGAGCCCGGCGTCGTCGGACGTGGTCGACTGGAGCGCGGCGACGCCGGCGGTGGCGAGCCCGACGACGATCAGGATCTCGACGCCGGCCACCGCCCCGGCCCGGAGCGCCGCTCGGTCGAGCGGCCGGGCCTGGCGCATGGTCCGTACGCGCCCGGGCCGCGGCGCCAGAGCACCGAGCAGATCCCGCCAGTTCGTCATATCGCTAAGGCTACGCCGCCGCCGTGGGCCGCTTGCGTTCAGGCGCCGGGATCGACTCGACGATCACCCGGCACGGCCGCTCGCGGAGCACGGTCGCGAGCGCGCGGCCGAAGCCGCAGCCGTCCTGCGGCATCGGCATCACGATCGCCGCGGCGTGCATCGCCTTGGCCTCGTCGACGATCCGCCGACCGGTCTGCCCGGCCCGGACCTTCTCCCAGTGGCCGGAGACGCGCCGTCCCTCCTGGACCTTGGCCTCCTCGATGATCGACTGCGCCGCCGCCTCCTTCAGCGGCAGCGCGGCGTCGATCGGGCTGTTCGACGGCACGGGGATCGTCACCAGCACGTGGATCCCGCGGCGCCGGCGAGCGGCCAGCCGCGCCGCGGTCGCCATCACCTCGGGCACGTATCCGCCGTCATCGAACACCACCAGCACCGACTCGTACTCGGACTCGGTCTCGGTCGCCGGCCGGGGAATCGCGACCTTCGTCGTCGTGGTCAGGTCGAGCCCGTGGCGGTGACGGTACACCGGGTAGACGATCATCCCGACCGCCAGCCAGCCGATCCCAGCGATCGCGACGCGGGTGTGCAGCGCGGCCAGCACGCACAGCGACGCGAACGTGCAGGTACCCCCGACGATCGCGAACAGCGGCAGGTCGCGCCCGCGGACCCGCAGGTTGCCGGGCGGGCGGTAGGGACGCTCGACGTTGGGAAGCGAGACCCGCATCCGCGTCACCGACAGGTGCGCGATCGTGAACGACAGCATCGCGCCGAACGCGTACAGGTTCCCCAGGAAGGTGGCCTGGCCGGGGATCAGCGTGATCGCGGCGATCGTGCTGAAGATGATGATTCCGACCCACGGCGTGCCGAACTTCGGGTGCAGGCGGCGCAGGCGGTCGGGCACCTGACGGTGGATCCCCATCGAGTACGTCAGCCGCGATACCCCGAGGATGCCGGCGTTGGTGGCGATGAACAGGATCGTCGCGGCGAGCAGCCCGACGTAGATCTCGGCCGCGTGTTGCAGCGGTCCGAGGTGGAGCGCGCGGACGACGCCGAGCACGGGGTCGCCGGCGTATCCCCCGTGCTGATCGTCGACCCCGAGCAGCGTCTGGCAGTGGTTTCCGACGCAGCGGACCGGCAGCGCCGAAAGCGCGATCGCCGGCAGCAGCGCGTAGATCGCGAACACCGCGATCACCACGCGGTTGATCGCCTTGGGCACGGTCCGGCCCGGGTCCTTGGCCTCCTCGGACATGTTCGAGATCGTCTCGATCCCGGTGTAGGCGAGCATGCACAGCGGGATCGCGACGAAGAAGTTGGCCCACGTCGGCGCGGTACCGAGATGGACGTTGTCGATCAGGATCTGCGGCGAGAACACCAGCACGAGCCCGACGATGACGATCAGCACCTGGGTGCAGAAGTCGATCACCGCGAGCACGAGGTTCACCCCGATCGACTCTTCGACGCCGCGGATGTTGATCGCGGCGAGCACGACGATCGCGATGATCCCGGCGATCACGTCGCCCGGCGGGTGCTCGAGCGCCGGCCAGAACAGTCCGCCGATGTAGTGCGGCACGAAGAACGCCGACGTCGCGATCGTCAGCATGTAGTTGAGCATCTGGCCCCAGGCCGCGAAGAACGACCAGAACTCGTTGAAGGCGTGGCGCGCGAACGACGACGACCCGCCGGCCTCGGGGAACATCGCGGTCGCCTCGGCGTAGGTCGACGCGGTCAGGAAGAAGATGAACCCCGAGATAATGAAGACGAGCGGGGTGAGCCCGAGCGCCAGCGCCGCGACCAGGCCGAGCGCGTAGTAGATCGAGGAGCCGACGTTGCCGTATGCGCTCGAGGCGAGCGAGTAGACGCCGAGGACGCGCTGGAGGCCTTCGAGTCGTCGCTCGGCCATCAGTTCGTCCCGCGATCGGCGCGTTCCTCGACGTGGGCGACGGTCCGGCGTCGACCCCGCCGGGCGCGGATCGCCGTCGGCGGGGGCGGTCTGCTGCTCCTCGTCGGCCGGGACGGGCTTCGGGTTGGCCGGGCTCGGCGTGCGCGCCCGCCAGTCGGCCGGCGGCGCGGTCAGGATCACCCGGCACGGCGCCTTGGCGATCACGTACCTCGAGACGTCGCCGACATAGTTCTCGAGCGGGCCTCCGCGGCCCCCGAGCAGCGACCCGCCGCGGACGCGCGAGGACTCCTCGGCGGCGAGCACGATCGCCTCGACACCGCGGCGGCGAGCCTCGCGTACGATCGCCTCGCCCGCGCGCCGGGCGCGGACGATCGCGGTGGCTACCTCCACGCCCTCGTACTCCTCCCCCACGAGCTTCGCGCGCGCCAGCGCCTCGCGCGCCCGCTTGATCTGGGCATCGGGCAGCGGCGCATCCATCGGCAGCGCCAGCGGGATCTCGAACACCCAGATCGCCTCGATCACCGCTCCCTCGGACTCGAGGTCGTCGTGGGTCTCACCGGCCAGGCGGCCGGCCGTCTGGATGATGTCGTCGTCGAGCGCGGTCCCGAGGATCGGAACGAGGATCGAGCCGAACTCGGGCTCGAGCGCCTCGTAGCGGAGCGCGCGCTCGGGGATCGTCACGCGCCGCAGCAGCGGCTTTTGCTGGGACTTGCGATAGCCGACGTACAGCAGCACCCCGCCGAGCATCCACGCCAGCCCGACGTAGCGGGCGCCGGTGTGGAACACCAGCAGCGCCACCCAGCCGAGTCCCGACGCGACCGCGCCGACGACCGCCGGCAGGGGCACGCTCGCCCCGGAGATCGTGATCGACAGCGGGACGCTGTAGGGGCGGTCGCGATCGCGCTCGCGGAAGCGCAGGGCGATCACCGACACGTGCGCGATCGTGAACGCCAGCAGCGCGCCGAACGCGTAGATCCCGACCAGGAACTCGAGGTCGGTCGGCAGCACGAGCGCGGCGGCGGCGATCGCGGCCACGCCGATGACGACGTACGGCGTGCCCCAGCGGGGGTGGAGCCGGCCGACTGCGCTCGGGATCTGGCGGTTGGTCGCGAGCGAATAGCCGACGCGGGAGACGCCGAGCATCGCCGAGCCGGCCGCGGCGAACAGGCCGAGCGCGCCTCCGATCGCGACCGCGTACTTGAGCACGTCGGCGACCCACCGGGGACGGAACGCCTCGACCACGCCCAGCACCGGCGCCTTGATGTGACTCGTGCCGAGCGCGGTCATGCCGTCGTGTACCGGGAGCGCACCGACCCCGACCAGCGAGATCCCGACGTAGATCAGGACGATTACCGCCGACCCCGGGCCGACCAGCAACTTGACCTGCGCGCGGGTGGCGCTCACCTCGCCGGCGATGCTCGCCGCGGCCTCGATCCCGGTGAACGCGATCACCGCGATCGGCAGCGCGAACGCGAGATCCGACAGGCTCGGCGCGGTCCCGAGCTGGATGCTGGCGCTGAGCGCGTGCGGATCGAACACCAGCACGAAGCCGAGCACGATGATCAGCGCCTGGAGGACCAGGTCGCCCGCTGTGATCAGCAGCCGGGTCCGCAGCCGGCGGGCGCTGACACCGGTGAGGTTGTCCAACGCCACGAGCGCGATCACCGCGAACGCGACCGCGATCTCGAGCGTTCCCCGTCCGATCGGGGCGGAAAACGCGGCCAGGTAGGCCGGCACGGTGAGCGCGGTGACCGCGATCAGGATCGTGTAGTCCAGGAAGATTGCCCAGCCGGCGATGAAGCTCACGAGCTCGTTGAATGCGTAGCGCGCGAACACGGCCGAGCCGCCGCGCTCGGGATGCAGCGACGCGCCCTCCGCATAGGTCATCGCGGTCAGCCCGAAGAGCAGGCCGGCGACCAGGAACACCGCCGGCGTCAGGCCGTTGGCGTGGCGCGCGACGACGCCGAGCGCGAAGTACACCGAGCTGACCGAGGTCGTGTAAACGACCGCGAACAGCGCGCGGTAGCTGAAAGGACGGTCTCTCACGTGCGGTTCAGCGGGGGCAGACGACTCCCCTACCCCCGGATCTGCAGATACAAGCGGGCCAGGCCGGCGAGCATGAACAGGACGCCGAGGACGATCCCCGTCGCAACCGCCCCTCCACCGGCCACCAGGGTGCGTACGACCAGCGCGATGCCGATCACGATCATCACGACCGACATCACTCGAGTGGAGGAGCTGTGCAGCTGGCGCCCGCGGGCCATCCAGAGAAGCTTATCGGCGCTCTCTTTACGGAATCTTGATGCCTTCGGGGCGGATCTGTACGTCCCGTTGATGGATGGCGGCGTAGCGTCGCCGAGAACCAGCTACGCCACGCGCGTTCCCGTCCGTGAAGCATCCGAGCCCCCAGAGAGCCGGACGGTCCGGGCCGTCTGCGGTCCCGTCCGCCCCGCCGTCGACGCTCCGGCGCCGGCTTAGCGTTCAGTTCCACAAGGGACGCCTCGACCGGGAGGTCGCTGAAGGGGTGGGCTCCGATCCGGCCGAGGACCTGGCGCTGCGGGCCAGGCAGCTTGCTGGCATGCGCATCCGCCGCCGGCTGGCCCGTTCGCTGCGGGCTCGCGTGAAGGAGGCCGAGCGACCCCCGGCGCTGCGGCTCAGCGCCGCGGTGCCGCTGTCCCGCCGGGTCGTGCGGTCTTGGCGCGAGAGCCTGCTCGGGCTCGCCGAACGGCTCGAGCAGCCCGACCCGGTCAACCCGTGCGGGGTGGCCCGGGTGCTTGTGCTGCTCACCGACGGGGCCGGTCCTCTGTACGAGCCCGGGGCCGCGGACCGGATGAGCGAGGCCGTGTGGTGGATCGCCGACGGCCTCGCGCTGGACCCCGGTGAGGCGCCTGGAAAAGGCTCCGGCTCGCTGTAATCACCTGCCGGGCGGGCCGCTCGCGCTCTTCACAACATCTGTATGGCGGGGGCGGCTTTCTGTATGGGCTCTTGACCCGAGCGAGGCGACCATAGGGGCATGGACGTTCTATCGATAGTGCTCGGCGTGGCGATGTTCGCCGTGCTGTTCGCGTTGGTTTACGGGATCGACCGGATATGAGTTTGCCGAACTTACCGTTTGGGGCGTTTATCGGTCACCTGAGCGGCGCGGATTTCTTCGGGTTGGTCGTGTCGGTGCTGGTATGTATTTATCTTCTGTACGCGCTGTTGCGCGGAGAGAGGTTTTAGGGGACGCTGGTGACGTTCCTGGGGTGGCTCACGATCGTTCTGTTCGCGGTCGTTCTGACGGCGCTGGCGATGCCGTTGGGTCGGTATATGGCGGCTGTGTATACGGGCGAGCGGACGTTTTTGGATCCGTTGTTCCGTACGCCGGAGCGGTTGTTGTATCGGGTTATGCGGGTCGATCATGATGGGGGCCCACCCGCGCAAGATTGGAAGGCGTATGCGAAGAGCGTGATCATTTTCTCGCTCGCGGGGTGGCTGCTGCTGTATTTCATCTTGCGCACGCAGACGCTGTGGAACTGGACCGGGCTGAACCCGCAGGGGTTCCATTCGGGCCCGTGGAACGTGACGTTCAACACGACGTCGTCGTTTTTGACGAACACGAACTGGCAGTACTACAGCGGCGAGACGACGATGAGCTATTTCAGCCAGATGGCTGGGCTCACCGTGCAGAACTTCCTGTCGGCCGGGGTCGGGATCGCGGTCGCGGTTGCGCTGATCCGGGGGATCATCGGTCGTAGCGGGAAGGGCCTCGGGAATTTCTGGCAGGACCTGATCCGGACTGTTCTGTGGGTGCTGACGCCGATCGCGTTCGTCGTGGCGCTGGTGCTGGTGTTCCAGGGCTCGATTCAGAACTTCTCGCATTACGTGAGCTTCAACGGGATCACGGGGTTGCCGAATCAGATCGCGATGGGTCCGGTCGCCGGCCAGGAGGCGATCAAGATGCTCGGGACGAACGGCGGCGGGTTCTTCAACACGAACTCGGCGCATCCGTTCGAGAACCCGACGGGGTTCACGAACTTCTTCGAGATGCTGACCGTGCTGGTCATCCCGGCGGCGCTGGTGTTCATGTACGGCCGGATGGCCGGCAACCGCCGGCAGGGCTATGCGATCTACGCGACGATGATGGTGATGTTCCTCGGCGCGGCGTCCGTCGCCTACATCGCCGAGGCGCACGGGTCACCGGCCCAGCACGCCGCCGGCCTGCATACGCAGGTGCTCGCGGGATCGACGGGCGGAAACATGGAGGGCAAGGAGCAGCGGTTCGGGATCGCCGGCTCCGCGCTGTTCGACGTGGTCACGACGGTCACCTCGTGCGGCGCGGTGAACAGCGCGATCGAGTCGTTCACCGGCATCGGCGGCGCGGTCCCGATGGCCAACCTGTCGGCGAGCGAGGTGATCTTCGGTGGCGTCGGCACCGGGCTGTACTCGATTCTCCTGTACGTCCTGTTGGCGGTGTTCATCGGCGGGCTGATGGTCGGACGAACGCCCGAGTATCTGGGCAAGAAGATCGAGGCCAGGGAGATCAAGCTGGTCGCGATCGGGTTGTTGATCACGCCTTTGGCGGCGCTGTTCTCGACCGCGCTCGCGACCGCGAGCAGTGCCGGACGCGCCTCGATCTCGACCGCCGCGACGGGGCCACAGGGGTTCTCGGAGACCTTCTACGCGTACCTGTCGCAGGCCAATAACAATGGTTCGGCGTTCGCGGGCTACACCGGCTTCATTCAGCCCAACGCGGGCAGCGTCGGCTCGCATGGCGTCACGTTCGCGGACCTCCTGGGCGGCTTCACGATGCTGTTCGCCCGCTACGCCCCGATCCTGTTCGCGCTCGCCGTCGCCGGCAGCCTCGCCGGCAAGCGGGTCAGCCCCGCCGGCCTCGGGACGATGCGCACCGACAACCCGACGTTCGTGGTGCTGCTGATCGGCGTGATCGTGCTCGTCGGCGCGCTGACCTTCTTCCCCGCCCTGCTGCTCGGCCCGATCGTCCAGGGTCTCACCGGACACCTCTACTAGTCACTGATTGACATGAAACGCGACATCATCACCTCCGCCATCGGCATCGTCGTACTGACACTGCTGTGCGGCATCCTCTATCCACTCGTCATCACCGGCATCAGCCAGGTCGCCTTCCCGGGCAACGCCAACGGCCAGCAGGTGCACGTCAACGGCAAGCTCGTCGGCTCAAAACTCATCGGCCAGAACTTCGCGACCCAGGTGACCAAGAACGGCAAGCCGGAAATGAAGAACGGCGTACCGGTCACCAACCCCAACCCACGCTACTTCCAAGGACGACCCTCCGCGACCGTACCGCCAAACAACGCCGCCGCGACCACATTCTCAAACCTCGGCCCCAACAACACCGCCACCGAACAGGCAATCTCCGCCAACATCCAGGCCTACATCGCGCTGAACGGGCCGTACTACCCCGGCAAGCTCACCGCGGGCACTGTCCCGGTCGACGCCGCCAACACCTCGGCCTCGGGCATCGATCCCGACATCTCGGTGCGTAACGCCGGGATCCAAGCGCATCGGGTGGCGGTCGTACGCCACGTGCCGCTGGCCACGGTCATGAGCCTGGTCTCGAAGTACACCGGAGGCCGCGGTCTCGGCTTCTCCGGCGAGCCCGGAGTCAACGTGCTCCAGCTGAATCTCGCCCTGGATCGGATGACAGGAGTGCACGCATGAGCGTCGCAGCCGCACCCGAAGAACAGCCGCAGCCGCAGCAGCCGCAGCAGCCGCACGAGCGCCGCGCGATCTCGCTGTTCCGGCGCGACATCCTCAAGCGCGCGCTGATCGACAGCTTCATCAAGCTCGACCCGCGGGTTCAGATCCGCAACCCGGTCATGTTCGTGGTCGAGATCGGTGCGGTGATCACGACCGTGACGTGGTTGATCCAGGTATTCGGCGGCAAGGCGCTCGGCGGCAACGACCCGGCCTGGTACACGTTCATCATCTCGTTCTGGCTGTGGCTGACGGTCGTGTTCGCCAACAACGCCGAGGCGTTCGCCGAAGGCCGCGGGCGCGCCCAGGCCGAAACGCTCCGCGCGATGCGGCAGGAAACCGTGGCCAAGCTTCAGGACGGGACGATCAAGCAGGCGGCCGAGCTCACCAAGGGCGACGTCGTCGTCGTCGAGGCGGGCGAGCTGATCCCCGGCGACGGGACCGTGATCCAGGGCATCGCCTCGGTTGACGAGTCGGCGATCACCGGCGAGTCGGCCCCGGTCATCCGCGAGTCCGGTGGCGACCGCAGCGCCGTCACGGGCGGGACGCGCGTGCTGTCGGACAAGATCCTGGTCGAGATCACCCAGGAGCCCGGACAGTCGTTCCTGGATCGGATGATCAATCTGGTGGAGGGCGCCGAGCGTCGCAAGACGCCGAACGAGATCGCGCTCAACATCCTGCTCGCCGGCCTGACGCTGATCTTCATGATCGTGGTGGCGACGCTCCGCCCGTTCGGCCTGTTCGCCCACACCCCGATCTCGGAGACCACCCTGATCTCGCTGCTGGTGGCGCTGATCCCGACCACGATCGGGGCGCTGCTGTCGGCGATCGGGATCGCCGGCATCGACCGGCTCGTGCGCCGCAACGTGCTCGCCCTGTCCGGGCGGGCGGTCGAAGCCTCAGGCGACGTGGATGTGCTGCTGCTCGACAAGACCGGAACGATCACGATCGGGAACCGGTTGGCGAGCGAGTTCATCCCGATGCCGGGCGTCTCGGAGGCCGAGCTGGCCGAAGTCGCACAGCTGTCCTCGCTCGCCGACGAGACGCCCGAGGGCCGCTCGATCGTGGTCCTCGCCAAGCAATTCGGCATCCGCGAGCACGACATGGCCGACCTGCACGCCGAGTTCGTCCCATTCACCGCCCAGACCCGAATGAGCGGCGTCAACCTCGACGGCCGCCACCTGCGCAAGGGCGCCGGCGACGCCGTGATCAAGTTCGTCACCGACGAGGGCGGCCGGCCGCCGGCCGAGCTCCAGCCGGCGCTCGACCGGATCGGCCGCGAGGGCGGCACACCACTCGCAGTCGCCCGCGACTCCCAGGTGATGGGCGTCATCTACCTCAAGGACACAATCAAGGAAGGGATGCGCGAGCGGTTCGACCACCTCCGCGCGATGGGCATCCGCACGATCATGATCACCGGCGACAACCGGCTGACCGCCGCCAAGATCGCCGAGGAGTCCGGCGTCGACGACTTCCTCGCCGAGGCCACGCCCGAGGCCAAGCTCAACCTGATCAAGGAGCAGCAGGCCACCGGGCGCATGGTCGCGATGACCGGCGACGGCACCAACGACGCCCCCGCGCTCGCCCAAGCCGACGTCGGCGTGGCCATGAACACCGGCACCCAGGCCGCACGCGAAGCCGGCAACATGGTCGACCTCGACTCCAACCCGACCAAGCTCATCGAGATCGTCGAGGTCGGCAAGCAGCTGCTCATCACCCGCGGCGCGCTGACCACGTTCTCGATCGCCAACGACGTCGCCAAGTACTTCGCGATCCTGCCCGCGATCTTCGCCTCGACATGGGCGGCCAAGCCCGGCGGCGAAAGCCCGCTCCACGTGCTCAACATCATGAGCCTCGGCACGCCCCAGTCCGCCGTCATCTCCGCGATCATCTTCAACGCGATCGTGATCCCACTACTGATCCCGGTCGCGCTCCGCGGCGTGCGCTACCGCCCGATCGGCGCGAGCGCGCTGTTGCGTCGGAACCTCTGGATCTACGGCCTGGGCGGGTTGATCGCCCCGTTTATCGGGATCAAGCTGATCGACCTGATCGTCCACAACCTATTCGGGGCATGACAAGTCCTTGCTCCGGCAGAGGGCGTGAGCGCCAAGATTGGAGCCATGGAAACCTCCCGTCGCGGGCACCACAAGGTCTTCCTGGGGATGGCCGCCGGTGTCGGCAAGACCTACCAGATGCTGCGCGAGGGCCAAGCCGAGGCCGAGAACGGCCGTGACGTCGTGATCGGCTACCTCGAGCCGCACGGGCGCGCGGATACCGTCGTCCAGGCTGAGGGGCTCGAGACGGTCCCCCGCCGGCGCGTCTCCTACCGCGACTCCGTGCTCGAGGAGATGAATCTCCCCGGGCTGCTCGAGCGCCGGCCGGAGCTGGCCCTGATCGACGAGCTGGCGCACACGAACGCTCCAGGACTCGAGCACCATAAGCGTTACGAGGACGTCGAGGACGTGCTCGCCGCGGGGATCGACGTGTTCTCGACCGTCAACGTGCAGCATCTGGAGAGCCTCAATGACCAAGTCGCCGAGCTGACCTCGATCCGGGTCCGGGAGACCGTTCCCGACGCGGTCGTCGGCGACGCCGATGAGGTCGTGCTGATCGACATCACCCCGCAGTCGCTGATCGAACGGCTGCTCGCCGGCAAGGTCTATCCGGCCGAGCGGGTGCAGGGTGCGCTCAACAACTTCTTCAAGGTCGAGAACCTCGCCGCGCTGCGCGAGGTGGCGCTCCGCCAGGTCGCCGAGGAGGTCGAGGCCAAGCGCATCCTGGTCGACGCCGCCGGCCGTCCAGGCGACGACCGGCTGATCGACAACGCCGCCCCCGGCGCGGTCGGTGAGCGGCTGCTCGCGCTGGTCAAGCCCGACCCGCGGTCCCAGCGCGTTGTCCGCCGGGCCTGGCGCTCTGCCCAGCGGCTCGGCGCCGAGCTCGACGTCCTGTGGGTCGCAAACCACGACCCCACCTCCGAGGACCAGGAGCAGCTCAACGCGCTTCGCCAGCTGACGAGCGTGCTCGGGGCGCACCTGCTCGTGGAGCACGGCGACGACGTCGCCGCCGTCGCCCAACGCGTGGCCCAGGACCGTGGAACCACCTATGTGCTGATCGGGACGCCTGAGCCCCGCAGCGCGCTTCGGCGGCTGACCCAGCCGGCGCTGCCCGACCGCCTGCTCAGCCTGCTCCCGGGGGTCGACCTGCGGATCGTGGCCGACCGCACCCGGCGTACGAAAGGAGACTTATGATGACTGTGGTGTTAATCGTGATCGTCGCGATCTTGGCCGTCGCCCTGGTGGCGCTCGGGGTGGCGTTTGTGTCGCCCCGAGGACTCGGGCGGCTCCGCCGGCCTGCTCCAGTGCAGGCCAGCACCAGCCGCCGGGTGCTGTTCCCGTTCGTAACCGGCGCGCTGTCCCAGCGAGCGCTCGACGCCGCGCTGCGCCTGGCCCGGAGCGACGGCGCGACGCTCGTGCCGGTGTTCCTCGCGCAGGTCTCGCTGGACCTCCCGCTCGACAGCGCCCTGCCCCGCCAGTGCTCGCTCGCGATGCCACTGCTCGAGGCCATCGAGCAGCGCGCCACCGAGGCCGGCGTCCCGGTTGACTCCCGGATCGAGCGGGGGCGGAACCGCCGCCACGCGCTGCGTCAGGCGATCGCCGAGGAGCGGTTCGACCGGATCGTGATCGCCGCCGCGTCCGAGGGCGGTCCCGGATTCGACGCCGACGACGTCGCCTGGCTGCTCGACAACGCGCCCGGAGAGATCGTCGTGCTCCGGCCGAGTGACGACGAGCGGTCCGGAAAGGACGGCCCCGGTCGGGGTCGGAGGTCGGTCTCGCTTCGCCCTCCACGGGCTCGCCGCGGCGAGCACTCGATCAGTCGTGGAGGTGAAACGGCAGCGTCGCGATGACGACGTTGGTCCGCGCCTTCAGGACCGCTGAGAGCAGGCGGGCGCGCTGGTTGTGAAGGATCTCGTGCCGCCGCTTGCGCGGCAGCACCTCGGGGATCAGCACCACGATCGTGGCGTCCTCTTCCTCGTGGGACTTGACGTACTTGAGCACGCTGCGGACGAGCGAGCGCTGAGGATCGAGCAGCACCTCGATCGGTATGCCGCACGCCCACTCGTCCCATTCGTGCTTGATGTGATCGCTTTCCTCCTCATCCCCCGCCACGGCCACGGCCACCACGGTGTCGCCGAGTGACAGCGCCGCGCTGACCGCCTTCTGGGTCAGCAGGTTGACGGTCGAGGTGGGGACGATCACGATGCTCTCACGCTTGCGCGGTCGCGGCGGCGTCTTACCGAGCTTCAACTCGCGCGCGACCCCTTCGTAGTAGTGCTCGGTCACGTTGTACAGCGTCATCAGCGCGGGGATCGCGATCACCACCACCCACGCGCCGGCGAGGAACTTGGTGAACAGGAACACGACGACGGCGACGGCCGTCATCACCGCCCCGGTCCCGTTGAGCGCGACCCGCACCCGCCAGTGCGACGAGCGCTCCTGGAGCCAATGCCGTACCAGCCCGATCTGGCTGATCGTGAAGCCGATGAACACGCCGATTGCGTACAGCGGGATCAGGTCGTTCGTCTTCGCTTGGACCGCGATCAGCAACAGCGCCGCCGCAATCGCAAGTGCGACGATCCCGATCCGGTAGATCGGCTTCTCGGCGCGCAGATAGAACGCGTGCGGCATGCGGTGGTCCTTGGCCAGCAGGCTCATGAGCACGGGCAGACCGCCGAAGCTCGTGTTCGCGGCGAACGCGAGCACCGCCGTGACCGCGAGGTTCGAGACGTAGAACGGCCAGCCGGTTCCGAACGCGCCGGCGGTCAGCTGAGCCAGGACCGTGACGCCCCCGCGTGGGACCACGTCGTGGGCGCGGATCAGGATCGCCAGGCCCAGCAGCATCACGCCGAGGAGGACGCCGAGTGAGATCTCAGTCCGCTGGGCGGTGCGGACGGTGGGGTCCCTGAACGCCGGCACGCCATTCGAGATCGCCTCCACGCCGGTGACCGCAGAGCACCCGGCGGCGAACGCCTTGAGCAGCAACAGGACCCCGAGCGCCTCCGTGCCCGGGAACGTCTCCTTCGTACCGATTGTTGCCACCGGCGTCGAATGCAGCGCGCCGACCACGATCGTCGCGAAGATGCTGACCAGGAATACGGCGGTCGGCAGCAGGAGCAGCTTCGCTGACTCCTGGATGCCGAACATGTTGACAGCGGTGAGGATCAACAAGCCGATCAGGGTTACCGGCAGCAGATGGTTGGCCAGGCCCGGGAACACGCTGCCAAGGCTGGCCGCCCCCGCCGCGAGGCTGACCGCGACCGTCAGCACGTAGTCGACGACCACCGACGCAGCCGCCAGCAGGCTCGGCCAGCGCCCGAGGTTGGCCTTGGCGACCGAGTAGGATCCGCCGCCCTCCGGGTGTGCCGCGATCACCTGCGTGTAGGAGATGACCAGCAACACCAGCATCGCGGTGATCACCACGGTGATCGGCAGGACGTCGTGCAGCGCGCCCGTCCCGGCCAGGACCAGCACCAACATCATCGCCTCGGGGCCGTAGGCGACGCTCGACAGCGCGTCGAGGCTGAGCGCGGCCAGTCCCTTGCTCACGCCAAGGTCATGTCCCCCCTCGGCGTGCTTGCCCGTGCGGGGGACCTGACCACGCTGGATCCGGCGCCACCGCTGCTGCGCGTCGGGTCGTCCGTTGACGAACAGCGCAGATCGGTCGCGGGTCGCCTCGGGGATGGCCTCGGGGGTGGCGAGTGGTGGGTCCTGGTCGTCGTTCAAGGACGCTCCGGCGGGCGGGAGTCGCGGTAACTGTGACATCCCTTGGCCCCTGGGTACGATCGAAGTTGATGGATGAACGCGAAAATGCTCCGCCGCAGGAGACCCGGAACCGCCGCCAGCGGCTCGTGATCCTCGGAATCTGCTGCCTGAGCCTGCTGATCGTCGGCCTCGACTCGACGATCGTGAACGTTGCGCTGCCGTCGATCCGGAATGACCTGCACGCGTCGGTCTCGGGGCTGCAGTGGGTGATCGACGCCTACACGCTGGTGCTGGCGAGCCTGCTGATGCTGTCCGGGTCGACCGCCGACCGCATCGGGCGCAAGCGGGTGTTCCAGACGGGGCTCGTGGTGTTCTCGCTCGGTTCCCTGCTGTGTGGGATCGCCCCCACCCTCGAACTGCTGATCGCGTTCCGCGTGGTCCAGGCGATCGGCGGATCGATGCTGAACCCGGTGGCGATCTCGATCATCCGGAACGTGTTCGACGACCCGCGCGAACGCGCGATGGCGATCGGTATGTGGGGCGCGGTGTTCGGGCTGAGCATCGCGCTGGGCCCGGTCCTCGGGGGGGCCCTCGTCGATTCGGTTGGGTGGCGCTCGGTGTTCTTCGTGAACGTTCCGATCGGAGCGGTCGCGTTCGTGCTGACCGCCGCGCTCGTGCCCGAGTCGCGGGCCGAGCACCCTCGGCGGCTCGACCCGGTCGGGCAGCTGCTAGTTATCGCCGCGCTGGCCTCGCTGACGTACGCGATCATCGAGGCTCCCCGCGCGGGCTGGACCTCGCCCGGGATCCTGGCGCTGTTCGCGTTCTCGCTCGCGAGCTTTGTGACGCTCGTTCTGTACGAGCTCCGCCGGCGGGAGCCGCTGGTCGAGATGCGCTTCTTCCGCAGCGCACCGTTCTCGGGAGCGAGCACGATCGCGGTCTGCGCGTTCGCGGCGCTCGGCGGGTTCCTGTTCCTGAACACCCTGTACCTCCAGGGCGTCCGCCACCTCTCTCCGTTCCATGCCGGGCTATATCTGCTGCCGATGGCCGGGATGGTGTTGGTGTGCGCGCCGTTATCCGGGCGGATCGTCGGCCGGCGCGGCGCTCGCATCCCGCTGGTGATCGCGTCGTGCGCGGTGATCGTCTCCTCGCTGATGCTGACGCGGCTGACGCCCACCACTGCTCCGGCCTACCTGCTCGTCGCCTACTTCCTGTTCGGAATCGGCTCGGGGATGATCAACCCGCCGATCACGAACACCGCGGTGTCCGGGATGCCGGGGTCGCAGGCGGGCGTCGCCGCTGCTATCGCTTCCACGAGCAGGTCGGTCGGCCTGACACTTGGGGTGGCGGTGATCGGCGCGATTGCCGGTGGGACGCTGTCGGGAGCGATCGAGCCGAGCTTCGCCGCCGCAACGCATGCCGGCTGGTGGGTGATGGTGGGGCTCGGCGTCGTCTGCCTGATCGTGGGGCTGCTCACCACGACCGTGTGGGCGAGAGATACCGCCCGCCGCACCGCCGAGCGCTTCCGCGAGAGCCCCGGAAGGGGCCGGTACACCCAGCGCGAGCTCGCTCCTGGATAACTCTGGCTACTGACCCTCCTGGATAAATCTGGCTACTGAGGTTGATCGCGCGCGCACGCGGCGCGATGATGGACGTATCCACTCGGGGGGCCGAGTTCCGAGTTCAAGTCGAGGAGGATGCGATGCCGCCAGCCAGCCACCAGACGATCAAGCTCAGCCGAGGCCGACATACCTCTCCCGAGCACGGCGCTTGCGTGATGGAGCTGGCGTCGATGCTCGCCGGCGAGGGCTTCAGCGACCACCCACGGTCGGTGTCGCGCCCGATCGCATCGTTCCTGCGCGGCTACAACGACCTGCTCGACGACCGGCGCCGCGGGGATCTGTACCGCTATGCAGCGCAGACCGTGGGGACGGCCGACTCGGCTGCGATCGAGGAAGCGCGCGCAGATCGCCTGCTGGCGTGGGCCGATCGGGTGTGGGACTACCGCGCGTCGCGCTCGGTGCTCGACCGCATCCGGATCCGCCGGGTGCGCCGCGAGCGGTCGACCGATCCCGAGCCGGCCGGAACCTATGCGGTGCGCGCCATCCGGAAGGTCACCGACGAGACGCATGCCGAGGTGCTGGCGGTCGTCGACGAGCTGATTGCGATCGGTGATGCACCGTCGGCGGAGAACCCGGGGAGTCGCCGGGGCGACGACCTGGCGGTGCGGGCGGGGCAGTAGGTCCGCTCAGGCGGCGGGTCTGAGCGCGTCGAGCTCGCGGCTGGAGGCGAGCTCGGCGAGCGCCCTGCGCTCGAGCCGGCGGACGGTGTCCTGGGACATCCCCAGCCGGCGGCCGGTCTCGACCAGAGGCGTCGGCTCGTCGCCGCCGACGCCGTAGCGCAGCTTGACCACCTCGCGCTCGCGCTCGGGAAGCTGGTCGAGCGCGCGCCGGAGTGCGTCCTCGCGAAGCACGATGTCGACCTCCTCCTCCGGACCGCGCTCGTCGCTCGCCAGCAGCGCTCCGTACGGGGTCTGGTCGCCCTCCCCCACCGGCCGATCGAGGCTCGTCACCACCCTCACCGCGGTCCGCACCTCGGCCAGCTCGTCGAGGCTCAGCTCGGCTCGCCTGCGCGATCTCCTCGTCGGTCGGCTCGCGGCCGAGCTTGGCGGCGAGCTCGCGGCCGACCCGCGCGACCCGGCGCTCGCGCTGCCCTAGGTGGACCGGGACACGGATCGTGCGCGCGCGGTTATCGAGCGCGCGCTGGATCGCCTGGCGGATCCAGAACGTGGCGTAGGTGGAGAACTTGTAGCCCTTGCGCCAGTCGAACTTCTCGGAGGCCCGGATCAGCCCGAGGATGCCCTCCTGGATCAGGTCGAGCAGGGGCAGGTCGTGGCCTTGGTACTTGCGGGCATTGGAGATCACGAGCCGCAGGTTCGAGTTGACCAGGTGGGCTTTCGCCTCGAGGTCGCCGCGCTCGATCCGCTTGGCCAGCTCGACCTCCTCGGCGCGGGTCAGCAGCGGATGACGCCGAACCTCCTGGAGGAACAGCGACATCGCATCGGTGGTGCGTGCCGCGAGGTCGTCGTTGGCGTAGCTCGTCTGCTCGATGTTCTGCCGGCCGCAGTCGTCGCGGAGGTCGAGCCCGCGCTCCTGCAGCATGTCGTGCACGATCTGGGCGTCCTCGTCGCCAAGATCTGCCTCCTGGATAAGCTCGCTCAGCTCCGATAGCTCAACGCACGAGTCGCCGCGCGCCTCGCTCCGTGCCACCAGCTGGTCGACCAGCTCCTGGACGGCGTCGCCTGCGACGAAATTCTCATCTTTGCTAGCCATGTCTCACTGTTACCCAACCCGGACACTATCGCCACAACAATGAGCTTCGCCTCCCTGTACAGCCACGGATTCGTCCGGGTGGCGGCGGCCGTCCCGCATATGCGGATCGGCGAGCCGGCGTTCAACGCCGAGCGCACGCTCGGCCTTGCCCGGCAGGCGTCCGAGGGGCAGGCCGCGCTCGTGATCTTTCCGGAGCTCGGGATATCGGGGTACTCGATCGACGACCTGCTCCATCAGGGGGCGCTTCTCGACGCGGTCCTCGACGGTCTGGGGCTTGTCGTGGCCGAGAGCGCTTCGTTGTCACCCGTGATCGTCGTGGGCGCCCCGCTCCGGTTCGAGCACGGAGTGTTCAACACCGCGGTCGTGATCCACCGCGGCCGGGTCCTCGGCGTGGTCCCCAAGAGCTACCTGCCGGAGTACCGCGAGTTCTACGAGAAGCGCCAGTTCCGCGCCGCCCGCGATGCGGTCGGTGACCGGGTTGCGCTGTTCGGCTCCTCCGACGACGTGCCGCTCGGGACCGACCTGCTGTTCGCGGCCGGCGATCTGCCCGCGTTCGTGTTGCACGTCGAGATCTGCGAGGACCTCTGGGTGCCAATCCCGCCGAGCACCTACGGCGCGCTCGCGGGGGCAACGGTGCTCGCGAACCTGTCGGCGAGCAACATCACGATCGGCAAGGCTGGCTTCCGCCGCGAACTCTGCGCGTCGCAGTCGGCCCGGACGATCGCCGGCTACCTGTACACGGCCGCCGGCATGGGCGAGTCGACGACCGATCTCGCCTGGGACGGGCACGCGCTGATCTACGAGAACGGCGACCTGCTCGCCGAGGCCGAGCGGTTCGCGACCGGGGAGCGGCTGATCATGGCCGACCTCGATCTCGACCGGATCGCGTCGGACCGCGCCAGCACCTCGAGCTACGGCGACTCGATCCACGACCACCGCCGGCGCCTTCAGCGCATGCGGCGGATCGCTTTTGATCTGGGGCTCGAGGGGCGCGAGCGGCCGGTCGTGCCGCTTCGCCGGCGGGTCGAGCGATTCCCGTACGTGCCCGCGGATCCGGCCAGCCGGACCGAGCGCTGTGATGAGGTCTACAGCATCCAGGTGCGCGGGCTGGAGACTCGCCTCGAGGCCACCGGGATCAAAAAGATCGTGATCGGCGTGTCCGGGGGTCTTGACTCGACGCACGCGCTGATCGTGGCCGCCCGGGTCGTCGATCGCCTCGGGCTGCCGCGCGAGAACGTGCTCGCCTACACGATGCCCGGGTTCGCCACGAGCGAGCACACGCTGCGTAATGCCCACCGGCTCATGAAGGCACTCGGGGTGAGCGCGCACGAGATGGACATCCGCCCGTCCGCGACCCAGATGCTCCGCGACCTCGGCCACCCCGCCGCCGACGGCGAGCCCGTGTACGACGTCACGTTCGAGAACGTGCAGGCCGGCGAGCGCACTTCACACCTGTTCCGGCTTGCGAACCACTATGGCGCGCTCGTGCTCGGTACCGGCGACCTGTCCGAGCTCGCGCTCGGGTGGGCGACGTACGGCGTTGGGGACCAGATGTCGCATTACCACGTCAACGCCTCGGTACCTAAGACGCTGATCCAGTTCCTGCTTCGCTGGGCGATCGACACCGACCAGTTCGGCGCCGAGGTCAACGAGGTACTGGAAGCGGTGCTGAACACCGAGATCTCGCCCGAGCTGGTCCCGGCCGGCGGCGAGGACGGCGACGAGCTTCAGGTCAGCGAGAAGGTCGTCGGGCCTTACGAGATCCAGGACTTCTTCCTCTATTACACCGTCCGCTTCGGCTACACGCCGAGCAAGGTCGCGTATCTGGCGGCGCACGCCTGGGGCGACCGCGAGGCCGGGAGCTGGCCCGACCTGATCCCGCCCGAGCGCCGGCACGAGTACAGCCTCGCCGAGCTCAAGCACTGGCTGGGCGTGTTCCTCGAGCGCTTCTTCCACACCAGCCAGTTCAAGCGTTCGGCGATGCCGAACGCCCCGAAGGTCGGCTCGGGGGGCTCGCTGTCGCCACGGGGCGACTGGCGCGCCCCCAGCGACGGTACCGCCACCGCGTGGCTTGCCGAGCTGCGCGAACAGGTGCCGGACGAACTCTAAGGCGTCTAGCGCCGGCGCCGGACGTGGCGCCGCAGCTGGATGATCCGCGCGGTCCCGACTACGCCGACCAGCAGTCCGCCACCGATCGCCGCCAGCAGCAGCGCCACCCCAAGCGGCAGGTGGCCGCTTGCGCCGAAGAAGCTGATCTTGATGCTCTGCGTGTTCTCGAGAATGAACACGAGCAGCAGGATCAGGACGATCGCGCCGGCGATCAGCGAGCCGAACGCGATGCCGGTCTTAGTGCGCGGGATCGCGTCGCTCGTGGCGGGGCGCGGCTCGGTGCTCGGCGGCGCGCCGGCGACGGGGGTCGTCAGCGGTTCGCCGGCCGGCGCGGCAGAAACGTCTTCGAACCCGTCTGAAGGATCTCCGGATGCGCCCTCGGTCATTGGTGTCTCCCGTCGCTGTGGCTGCGGAGCCAGTCGGCAATCTGCGGGTGCGCCACCTTGGCCGCCTGGCGCCCGGCTGCGAACCCGATGTGACCCGAGCTGAGCCGCAGCTCGCTCGTGTCCTGCGAGCCGACGAGCCCGGTCAGCGGCTCCGAGGACGCCACCGGCGTGATCGTGTCCTGCTCGGCCAGCGCGTTCAGGAACGGGCAGGTGATGTCCTTCAAGCGTATCTCGCCGCGGCCGAACGGGACCACGCCCTCAAGCAGCGCGTTCTGACGGATCATTATCTCGACGGTCTGGCGGAACACCCCACCCGGGAGCGGAACCTGATCGCGCGCCCAGGTCGAGATCGCCAGGAACCCCTCGACGAACTCGGCATTCCACAGGTTCTCGACGAAATTCACCCGCTGCGTCAGGACCTCGGTCGGCTTGAGCGACTGGAACCCCTCGTCGAGTGCGCGCGCCGGCACCAGCCCGGTCTCGTCGATCACGTCGTCGGCGTTCAAGCGATGCTCGCGGAACATGTTGCTCATGAACCCCATCTCGCGGTAGTCGCACGGGGTCGCCATCGCCATCATGTTGCGAATCGGCAGCTCCGGATGCGCGGCCCCCAGCAGCAGCGTGAGCACGCCACCGAAGCAGTAGCCGACGAGCGTGATCTCGTCGGCGCCGGCTTCGTCGAGCACGGCGCCGATCGCCGTGGGTATGTAGCCGTCGACGTAGGTCTCGAAATTGTTCTCGGCGTCCGCGGCGTCGGCCGGCTCCCAGTCGAGCAGGAACACGTCGAACCCCTCGTCGAGCAGGCAGCCCACCAGGCTTGTGTTGGGCAGCAGGTCGAGCACGTAGCTCTTGCTGACGAGGCTGTGGACGATCAGCACCGGCGGGCGGTGGCGGCGGTCATCGGACCGATAGCGCCACAGACGCGCCTTGTCGCGCTTCCAGATCAGGTCCCGGGGGCTCTGCCCCATCACCGGCCGGTTCGCACCGGCGAGGTAGGCCAGGCCGTTGCGGGTCCGCAGGAACTGGCGCTCGAGCAGCGTGGGCGCCATCAGTTCGCGTCCGTGGTCGATGGCCGCCGTGCCCGTGGCCTGCTGCGCGAGCGACCGTCGGCGCGTCCGCCCCACAGCGGCGCCTCGCGCTGCTCGGCCGTGTGTCGCAAGTCGCGCAGCTGGCGCTCGAGGCTCGCCACCTGGTTGGTAAGCCGCACGATATCTCCCCGCGACACGAAGCCCCACAGGTGCAGCCAGCGCTCGGTGGCGCCGTGAAGCTCGCCGAGCGTGCGGTGCTGAGCCCGAAGAGTGAACGCCGTTACGTCCATGAACGTGTCGCTCTGCACCCACGCCTCCGTTCCGGCGGCCAGCGGGCGCTCGATGGCGTCGAACGCCTTGCGCCACAGCGGGGTCATGGTTTCACCCACCTTTCAGATTGCGGTCCAGCCGCCGTCGACGGCGAGGATATGGCCCGTGACGTAACTGCTCGCGTCACTCGCGAGAAACAGGAGCGCGCCGTCGAGCTCACCTTCGCGGCCGTGGCGTCCGAGCGGCGCCCGCCGCGCCACCCATTGCTGGCCCTTCTCGCTGGAGAGCATGTCCTCGTTCATCTCGGACTCGAACCAGCCGGGAGCGAGCGCGTTGACCCGAATCCCTTTCTTGGCCCATTGCGAGGCGAGCTCGCGCGTGAGGTTGACGACCCCGCCCTTGGACGCGGCATACCCCGCCTGGGGGATCTGGCCCGCGCCGACCAGTCCGAGCACCGAGGCGACGTTCACGATCACGCCACCGTCAGCGCTCTCGATCATCGCGCGGGCGACGCGCTGGGCGAGCGCGAACGGTGCGACCAGGTTGACGTCGACGACCTCGCGGAACGCCTCGAGCGGCTCATCTTCGGCGGGAACCACGTCGACCATGCCGGCGTTGTTGACGAGCACGTCGACCCGGCCGTAGCGCCCGAGCGTCGCCTCGACGACGCTGCCGACGTCCAGTCGAGCCAGATCGCACGGCACCGGGAGCGCATCATGCAGCTCGGCCGCCAGCTGCTCGAGCCGCTCGCGCCGGCGCGCCACCAGCACCACTCTGGCGCCGGCGCCGTCGAGCACCCGCGCGAACCGCGCGCCAAGGCCCGAGCTCGCGCCGGTCACGATCGCGACCTTGCCGTCCATCCGGAACGGCGCCAGCGGGTCGAGTCCGTTGGCCGGCATCGGCTACCCGATCGCCTTATCGCGGCCCTGCCACTCCTGTTCGCGCAGCACGAACTTCTGGACCTTGCCCGTCGAGGTCCGGGGCAGCTCGCAGAACTCGATCGCGGCCGGACACTTGAACTTGGCCAGATGGTCGCGGCAGAACGAGATCAGGTCCTCCTCGCTCGCGTCCTGACCGGACTTGAGCTCGACGAACGCCTTGGGCCGCTCGCCCCATTTCTCGTCCGGCGTCGCCACCACGGCCGCCTCGAGCACCGACTCGTGCTCCGACAGCGCCTGCTCCACCTCGATGCTCGAGATGTTCTCCCCGCCCGAGATGATGATGTCCTTGGAGCGGTCGCGAAGCTCGACGTAGCCGTCGGGATGCCACACGGCCAGGTCGCCGGAATGGAACCAGTCGCCCCGGAAAGCCTCCTCGGTCTCCTGCACCATGTTGTGGTAGCCGAGCATCACGCTGTTGCCGCGCATCACGACCTCGCCCACCGTCTCCCCGTCGCGCGGGACGTCCTGCATGTCGTCGTCGATGACCCGGACGAGGTTGGCGCCGTTGTAGGTGTAGCCCTGGCGGGAGAGCAATCGGGCCTCCTCCTCGAGGTCGTGCACGTCCCATTGCGGCTGCCAGCTGCAGCCCATGATCGGGCCGTAGGTCTCCGTCAGTCCGTACAGGTGGATCGGGTGAAGGTTGAGCTCGCGCATCTTCTTGAGCAGCGCGGGCGTGGGCGGCGACCCGCCTGTCGGCACGGTCACGCGCTGGTCGAGCGAGTGAGCCTTATCGTGGTTGACGATGCTCATGTGGACCGTAGGCGCGCCGCTGTAGTGAGTCACGCCCTCGGACTCGAGCAGCTCCCAGATCCGCTCCGGCTCGACCTTGCGCAGGCACACATGGACGCCGCCGGCGGCGGTGACTCCCCACGTCAGGCACCAGCCGTTGCAGTGGAACATCGGGAGCGTCCACAGGTGCACCGAGTCGTAGCCGAGCCCGACCTCCATGGCCACCCCGTGGGCCTGGAGATAGGCGCCCCGATGCGTGTAGACCGCGCCCTTTGACCTCCCGGTGGTGCCCGAGGTGTAGTTGATTGAAATCGGCTCGTTCTCATCCTCGAGCCAGCTCTCGGGCGTTTCCGGCGAGCCGCCGGCCAGCAGCTCCTCGTAGGGGTCGTCCGCTTCGCCCGTGTCCTCAATCACGACCGTGTCGACGTCACCGATGTCGGCGCCGTCCACGAGCTCCCTCAGCTGCGCGTCGACCAGCAGCAGGCGCGCCCCCGAGTCCTTCACGATGTGCTCGACCTCGCCGTGGCTGAGACGTGTGTTCATCGCCACCAGCACGCCGCCGGCGAGCGGCACGCCGTAGTGGGCCTCGAGCAGCGCCGGCGTGTTCGGCGCCAGGATCGCGACTCGATCGTGGCGCTCGACACCCCGATCGCGCAGCGCGGACGCGAGCCGGTTGCAGCGCTCCTCGAGCTCGGCGTAGTTCATCCGCCGCTCACCGTGGACGACGGCGGGACGCTGTCCGAGCGCCTGCGCGTTTCGTCGCAGGAAGTTCAGTGGACTCAGCTGTAGTCGCGATGGCGTGGCGTCCATGGTCTCTCTCCCTCGATTGTCCGCCGTCAGCGGAACCGCCGGCGTTCGCCCTCCACGAACGCCCGATCTCACTCCTACAGGTACCCGATCGCGAGTGCGAGCAACCTGGGGACCCCGTCGCAGAGCGATGCCGACCATTCGTCGGCGCGCTCGCCGCGCAGGAATCGCTTGTAGATGGCCTCGCAGAACACGGCGGCCTTCCAAAGAGCGAACGCCTGGTACCAGTCGAGCGCTGAGGTGTCCCGGCCGGTCCGCTCGGCATACCGGTTGATCAGCTCTGCGCGGGTAGGGAATCCGGGTCGCTGGGTAACCGTCGTAAGCAGCAGCGGATGCGGATCGGCCCCCGGCTCGGACCAGCTCACAACCAGATAGCCGAGGTCCGCGAGCGGATCACCGATCGTGGCCATCTCCCAGTCGAGGATCCCGACCAGCCGCGCCGGCGCGCGATTGCCGACCATGACGTTGCCGAGGCGGTAGTCCCCGTGAACGACCGTCGAGGGCGGGCTCTCCGGCATCGTCGCCGCGAGACGCTCGCCGAGCTCGACGACCAGGTTCAGCTCGCGGGTGGCGTTGACCTCCCACAGGCCGGCCCAGCGCCGCAGCTGGCGCTCGAGGTAGCCGGTCGGCTTGCCGATGGTCAGCCCGGCCGCTTCCCAATCGACCGCGTGGAGCTGCACGAGGCCGTCGAGTAGCTCCTCCCCGAGGCGCCGGCGCTGCTCGGAGTTGTCGAGCGCGGACGGGAGCTCTTCGCCGCTCAGCACCGTCCCCCCCAGCTCCTCCATCAGATAGAACGGCACCCCGAGGATCGAATCGTCCTCGCATACCGCGAGCACCCGCGGAACGCGCACGCCGGCCGGAGCGAGCCCGAGCTGGATCCGCGCCTCGCGCACCACGTCGTGGGCCGACGGTGGCAGTGGTGGCGGCGGAGGGCGCCTGAGCACCACACGCGCGCCGCGGCGCTCGACGAGGTAGGTCAGGTTCGAGGCCCCGTCGCCGATCGGCGTCGCGCTGACCGGGCCGTGCCCGAGCCCGTGATCGTCGAGGAACGACTCCAGCCCGTCGAATGCGAGAACCGCGCTTTCCGGCGCTGACATGCTGGGATCATACGAATCGAGCTTCCGTGCGCCGGCGCGATCCTACCGCTTGAAGATCAGCTCGCCGGCGCCGCGGACGAGTGTTTTGCGCAGCGTGCCCGACCGACGATCTCGACCGGCCTGTAGCCGCTAGGGCGCCAAGCGAGCAGTGCGTCGGTTCGTGTGAATACCGGCAGGACCGGACCGTTCTCGCCGGGGAGCGTCGCAAGGCCCGGCTTAGCGTTCGGCGGCGACGGGTCGGCGGTTGGGGCGAGCAGCGTCGTCTCCAGCAGCAACTCGAACAGGGCTCTCCGGTGCTCGGGGGTGTCCTCCCCGGCGACCCGCCGCATCGCTCGCTCAACCTCTGGAGCCTCGGACGCCTCGTCTGGCTTGTCGAGGGTCGGCCGCACCGGCTTGTTGCCGCCTCCACCCGCCTTCGAGCTGCGCTTGTGTCCTGGGCGCCAGAAGGGCACGCGCACAGTCTGCCACTGGCGCCTCGCAGCGATGTTGCCGCCACCTCCTTTCGATCCGATAGCGTGAACCCATGCCAGCGGCATGGCCAGCGGTTTCGTACGAGCATTGGAGCGCGACCTGCGACACGCTCCACGCGCACACCCAGGTGCTCGGCAAGATCGCCGTGGCGCTCGCCCCACCCGAGCCTCAGTTTCAACATACGGCGCTGCGCCTCACCGCACGCGGGTGGGAGACGGCGCTACTGCCCGCGCCCGACGGGTCGGGTGGGCTTGTGGTGGCGCTAGATCTGCGAACCCACGAGGCGGTCGCCGAGCATACGGGCGGGGCCGTCCGCCGCGTGCCGCTCGCACCTAACCGACCCGTCGGCGAGGTGACGCGCGCGGTGGTCGAAGCGGTCGGCGGCCTCGGGGGCCCCGTCGAGATCGACCCGACGCCACAGGAGGTGTCGTGGACCGTGCCGCTCGACGAGGACGAAGAGCACGCAAGCTATGACACCGATCAGGTCACTTCGTACTTCGCCGCGGCGACGCAGGCCGCGCTCGTCCTGGCCGCGTTCCGCGCGCCATACCGCGGCCGGTCGACGCCGGTCAACGCCTGGTGGGGCTCGTTCGACCTGGCTGTGAACATGTTCTCGGGCCGGCCTGCTGAACCGCCGTCAAACGACTACCTGTTCCGCAACGCGATGGACTCCGAGGAGGTCGCCGTGGGCTGGTGGCCGGGCGACGGCCGCTACGGAAACGCCGCGTTCTACGCGTACGCATATCCGGCACGCGACGGTTTCGCCGATGCGCAGATCCCGCCGGCGCGCTGGGATGCGACGCTCGGCGAGTACGTTCTCGACTGGGACGACGTCCGCTCGAGCTCTGACCCGCGGGCGGTCGCCCTCGACTTTGCCCGCTCGGCGTTTCGTTACGCCTGCTCGGTATGTGGTTGGGACAGCGCTCTCGCCGCCAGCGCCGAGGGAAGACCGCCGCCGCTGGCGTAGAGCGTTCAGCCGGAGGTGAGTCGGGGGATCAGGCGGCGAGCCGGCGGCGAGCCTTCTGCACAGACGGCAGCGCGGCCTTGGCCTTCGCCAGCGGGCGTGCGCGCACGTCGACGCTCGCGGGCTTGGCGGCGATCGTGATCTCCTCGCCGGTCGCGGGATTGCGGCCGGTCCGCTTCTTCGTGGCGGGCTTGACCCGGACGGTCAGCTGCACGAGGCCACCGATCCTGACCTTCTCGGCGTTTCCGAGCTGTTCGAGCACAATCGTCTCGAGCGCCTCGACGGCTCGCTTGGCGTCGGCTTTGCTCAAATCGGAACGATCGGCGACGGCGGTCACCAGCTGGGCTTGTGTTAACGGCACTGCACTCCTCCTGAGATGGGGGTATGGATTCGCGGATTCAACCTTGGACGGCGGACGGACGGGCGATTTGTTCGTCGCAGGCCGCTGCCCGATCGTGCGGCCTGGTACTGCGCGACGGCCGAACATGCTCGCGCATTACAGGAATCGGTGCATGATGAGCAGGCCTACGTAGCCGCGCCTGGGGTGATCGAACGCCTGCGGAACGGTCGCCAGTACCTCGAAACCGAGCGAGCGCCACAGCTTGACGGCGGCCTGGTTCGTCTCGACCACGGCGTTGAACTGGATTGCTCGGAAGCCGCTGTCGCGCGCCCAGGCGATGACCTCCTCGCCGAGCGCCCGTCCGGTTCCGCGGCCGGAGTGCCGCGGATCGACCATGAAGCTCGCGGACGCGACGTGCGCGCCGGGACCGGGACGATTCGCGTACATGTTGGCCGACCCCAGCACGGTGCCGTCGGCATCGGTGGCCACGACCGTCCGCCCCGGCGGGGCGACCATCCACGTGCGACGGCCCTCGGCTTCGTCCATGTCGCGGTCGTAGGCGTACGTCTCACCGGCGGCCACGATCTCGTGAAAGAACGGCCAGATCGCCGCCCAATCGTCGGGTTCGGCGTCGCGGATAGCCGGCGGCTGACGGATGTCGGACACGGGGACGGGACGACGAGCGGCGGTCCGGCGGCCCGCGTCTAATGCGCGGCGGGGACGGACGCGCCGGTCTTCTGGAGCTGGCGCTCTGGGGTGATGCGGACAACGTTCCACGCAAGTCCGACCTTCGCGAGCGTGGAGATGAACAGCCCCGACGGGTCGAATTCCCACCAGCGCAGGCCATGGTAGGCCGAGCGCGGGAACGCATGATGGTTGTGATGCCAGGACTCCCCGAACGAGAACACGGCGAGCCACGCGACGTTCGTCGACTGGTCTTCGATCTCGAAACGCCGCCGCCCGAAGAAGTGGCAGATCGAGTTCACCGACCAGGTCACGTGGTGGACGAGGAAAATCCGAACCAGGCCGCCCCAGATGTAGCCGCGGACCGCACCGGCGAGCGTGAAGCCGTCCAAAACGAAGCCGGCGATTGTCGGAATCGCGAGCGAAACCACGACGAGCCACGGGAAGCGGCGCCCGATCCCGCGCATGCGCTTGTCCTCGTAGAGCTCGGTCGCGTAGCGCTTCCAGTCGGCCTGTCCCTGGGTCTCGAGCAGCCAGCCGGTGTGGGCATGCCACAACCCGCGTAGGCCGCTTCCGTGGCCGACATGTGGGCTGTGCGGGTCGCCCTCCTTGTCGGCATGGGCGTGGTGCTTGCGATGGTCGGCGACCCAGTCGAGGACCGAGCCCTCGACCGCCAGCGAGCCAAGCACGGCGAATGTACGCTCGAGCCACGGATAGGTCTGGAACGCGCGGTGCGTGAGCAGCCGGTGAAAGCCGACCGTGATGCCCAATCCGGTGATCACGTACAACACCAGGAGAATCGCCAGGTCAGTGGCGTCGACCGCCCGGTTCCAGAGCAGCACGATCGCGGCCAGCACGCCCGCGAACGGGACGACCACGCCGAGCAAGTTTGCAAAACGCTCACTGCGAGTCATGTTTGAAGAGCTTCCCACATATCGTTTGGCGTCAACGACGCGACGAGAGATGAAACCCCCCGGCTGTGGGGACGTTACACCGACCCCCCCCGCCTGTCGGGGTGCTACGCCTCAACGTTTACGTTCATGATTCACCGATGCCCGACGAAGTGCTGCTCCCCGGCCTGGTGGTGATTGGGCACTCGTTCGAGGTGCCACTCGATCACGACGACGATGCCGGCGAGCGAATCACGGTGTTCGCGCGGGAGCTCGCCGATCCCGACGGTCGGGACCGGCCGGTTCTCGTGTACCTCCAGGGCGGTCCCGGGTTCGAGGCTCCGCGACCCACGCGCAGGCCGAACGCGCCCTCCTGGCTGGACCGAGCGCTCGCGGACTTCCGCGTCCTGATGCTCGACCAGCGCGGCACGGGCCGCTCGACGCCGATTGGAACGCTCCCGGGCATGAGTCCGGAGCAGCAAGCCGACTACCTGTCCCACTTCCGAGCCGACTCGATCGTTCGCGACGCGGAGTGGATCCGCCGCGAGCTCGGGATCGAGCGCTGGAGCGTGCTCGGCCAGAGCTTCGGCGGCATGTGCGTGACCACCTATCTATCGCTCGCCCCGGAGGGGCTGCGGGAGGCGTTCATCACGGGAGGCATCCCGCCCCTGGGTCCGCGCATCGACGAGGTCTACGCCCGCACGTACGAGCGCGTGCGCGAGCGCAACCGTCGCTACTACGAGCGCTATCCCGCCGACCGCGAGCGCACCCTCGCGCTGCATCAGAGGCTCGACGACGACGTGCTCGAGCTCCCGTCGGGTGACAGGCTGACCTGGCGGCGGTTCCGTCAGCTCGGGCAGATGCTCGGGATGAGCGATGGCGCCGAACGGCTGCATTACCTCCTCGAGCTCCCGCCGGACTCGCCGGCATTCCGGCACGACGTCGAGGACGCCGTCGGCTTCGACCGCGATCCGATCTACGCCGTGCTCCACGAGGCCGCGTGGGCGGACGGCGGCGCCACGCGATGGTCGGCGGAGCGGATGCTGCCGGCGGCGTTCGACGCCCCCGAGCTATTCACGGGAGAACACGTCTATCCGTGGATGTTCGACGACTACCGGGCGCTCACGCCGCTGCGCGAAGCCGCCCACCTGCTCGCCGAACGCGAATGGCCGCGTCTGTATGACGACGACGTGTTGCGACACAACAAGGTTCCGACGGCCGCCGCCGTTTACGTCGAGGACATGTACGTCGAGCGGTCCTTGTCCGAGGAGACGGCCGCGCAGATCCGCGGCATCAACACCTGGATCACGAGTGAGTACGACCACAACGGCCTGCGGATCGACGGCGAGCGCATTCTCGGGCGCCTGTTTGATTTGGCGCGCGGACGCGCCTGAACGCAGGGTCAGCGCGTCCCGAAGCCGGGCGTCGCCGGCGCGCGGGTCAGTTAGGCCGCGGCTCCGGCCCTCGCTCGGCCTCGGAACGACGCCTGAGCCGCGCTCGCGTGAAGCGGACGTACAGGAAGACGATCGCAAGCCCGACGCCGAAGATCGCGTAGCTCGCGATTCTCGCGACCACGCCGAACGTCGCCGTCGACACGGTGAGCGCCAGGACGATCTGGGCGGCGGCGTCGGCAACGAATGTGACGCCGATGATTGCGGTCACGATCGTCAGCGATCTCCGGGCACCCGGACTGTCGAGGTCGGGCCGATCCGCACCGGCCTGCTCGGGACGGGCACGCCGCACCCTGGCCGACGCCACGAGCAGCAGCGGACGCCCGGCGGCGATCGAGATCAGGCAGGCGAGTCCAACCGCGCCGGGGAACACCGCGCGGCGTAGCTCGAGCGGGAGCGAGCTGCCGCCGAAGGCGATCGTCAGCACGAGCGCAATCGCGAACACCGCGACGGCGATCAATCCGATCGGCTCGATCCGCCGGCGCCAGATCCCGAAGCCGATCAGCCACAGCACCGGGATCGCGTCGGTGATCGCGAGCGCGCCCGTGGCGTTGCCGACTACCCGCAGGAGCACGACGAACGCGATCACCGGCACCGCCAGGCCGGCGAGGAGACGGATCCGGACCTGCGGTCGTGGCGGCGACGTCCTCACGTCACGACGCTCTCGTGCGACGGGTCCGCGCGGGGCGGCTGGCGTCGACGCTCCGGGTGGCGAGATTGAACAGGTTCGCGAGCTCCCGGCCGTAGTGCTCGAGATCGAGCCCGGGATCGTTCGCGAGCCGGCGAGGCACCGCATCAATCGCCGCTCGAATCGCGCCTGCGATCACGACCGGATCGAAGTCGGGGCGGAAATCGCCCGCGTCCTGGAATCTCGCGAGCAGCTCCGCGAGCGATCTCACCGCGCCTTCCACGACCCCGGGGCCTAAGGCCGCCTCGCCCTCCGCGGGACGGGCGTTCCGCGAGATCTCGACGATCGCGAGCAGGTGGTTGCGGTGATCGCCCATGAACGCCAGGTTCGACTCGATGTAGGCCCGCAGCACGTCCGGCCCGCCTGATTGCGCGTTGATTCGCGGGAGCATGTATTCCGCCGCCCGCGCGAGGACCTCGGCGACAACTGCGCCGATCAGGTCGTCCTTGCCGGCGAAGTGGTAGCCGATCACCCCCTTGCTGATCCCGGCGCGCTCGGCGATCCGGGCCAGCGAGGCCTGTCCGTAACCGAGCTCCGCGATCGTGTCGATCGCGCAACCGACGATCTGCGCGCGCCGCGCCTCTTCGATGAACGAACGTCCTTTGGTCGACTGGGCCATATCCAGAACGATAGTACAAAATTTTGTCCGATTGGTCAATATCGCGGATCCCTCAGCCTTTGGTGAGCTCGGCTGGTTGAGAGCGCACGCCGTTGACGGGACTGTTCGGGAGGAGCGCCGCCGCGCCCGGCGAAAACCACCGAGTGCCTCGCCTCGCCACCATCGCCTACGTCGTGATCGGCGTGATCGTGGCTTCCCAGCACAGCTACTACGCCAATCTGGGCAGCTTTTCCCAGGTGCTCTCGGCGGTGGTGGCGACCGCGCTGTGGCCGCTCGTGCTACTCGGGGCGAGCCTGCATCTGAGCCTCAGCCACCTGTAGCCCCTCGTCGGCGCCTTAACGAGCGGCGAGGTACGGGCTCAGAGTCGCTCCGGCGTCGTCTAGGCGAGCTTGAGCGGGATCTCGGCGTACGGGTCGATCCGGTACACCAGCGACACGCGGTGGTAGCCGTCAGCGATGTCTGCGCCGGCTGGATCGCTGATCACAAGCACGGGACTCAGGCTCTTGCCTTCGATGACCTTGATCAGGTCCTTCATGACCCCCGGATCGTCCAGCGGGGCAGCCGTCAGGCCGGCGGCACGCAGGATGTCGTTCGCGCGCCTCCGCGTGAGCGGCGCTTTGCGAAGCCGCTTGACGAGCTTGCCTACTGCCTCGCTGTCGAGCTTGATTGACAAGTACGCCTCGGCGGCGTCGTAATCATGCCCGGCGACATCCTCGAGCCACTTGATCTTCTCGACCGGTTCGCCGTCCGGCGCTTCCGCCTTCGATTTGGCCACGGGACGATCATGGCAGACGGGCGTAGCTCAACGCGAGCTATGGAGCAAGTGTCGCCCGAACCCCGACGCTCGCCGGGAGGGAGACGATGCCCCGGGTCGAGACCATGTTCGTATTCCGGACCACGGGCTCCCCGATCACGTACTCGGGGACGCGGGCGAGCAGCTTCGCAAAGGCGACCCTGGCCTCCTGTCGAGCCAGCGGTGCACCCAGGCAGTGGTGGATGCCGTTGCCGAACGAGAGGTGCCGGAGCACCGGGCGGCCGAGGTCGAGGCGATCGGGATCGTCGTACCGCCGCGGGTCGCGGTTGCCGGCGCCCCAGAGCAGAAGCACCCGCGCTCCCGCCGGCAGGCTCTCCCCGTGCACCTCGACCGGCTTGGTCGTGTTGCGGGCGAGGACCTGCACCGGCGCGTCGAACCGAAGCAGCTCCTCGACGGCATCCGGCAGCCGGTCCGGATTCGCCACCAGCCAGGCTCGCTGGTCGGGATGCTCGGCGAGATGGAGGAGCGAGTTCGACAGCAGGTTCGCGGTCGTCTCGTAGCCCGCGATATAGAGGACGATCGCGAGCTCGGCGAGCACGTCGAGGCCGAGCTCGCGCGTGTGTGCCTCCGCGATCGTCGTCAGCACATCGCCCGCCGGCCGGCGCTCGCGCTCGAGCACAGCGGCGGCGAAGTACTCGTGAATCCGAGCGGCGGCCATCCGAGACGGCGCATCCGGTGCCGGCTCGATCCACAACCGGTTGTCGTCCCACAGCCGCTCGAACGTGTCACGCAGGAACGGGAAATCCTCCCGCGGCAGGCCGAGCAGCGCCATCGTCACCTTGAGCGGCAGGCCCCATGCGAAGTCGCGGGCGAGATCGGCCTCCCCGGCGGCCAGGAACGCTCCGACCAGCTCGTCGGCCACGGCGCCGGTCGTGACCTCCATCTGCTTGATCGCGTTGGGTGTGAAATGGACCTTCACTATCCGCCGCAGCAGATCGTGCATCGGCGGATCCAGGTCGAGGAAGCTGTTGAGGCGTAGCCTCACCCCAACGTAGTCAGGGTCAACGCACGGCTCGCTCGAGAACGTCTCCCAATCGCGTGCGGCGGCTTGGACATCCTCGAACCGCGACAGCGCCCAGAAGTCCCGGTCGGAGTTGTGGTACGCCGGTGCCTCGTCTCGCAGGCGCGCGTACAGCGGATACGGATCCTCGATGCCGAGCTCGGCGAACGGGTCGTACAGCAGATCGGCGGTCAGGGAGCTCACAGGCCGTGCCGGGTTAGGAACTCGCGGCTGCGTTCCTGGTCGAGCTTCACCTTGTCGGCTCGGGCCCCGTGCTGGGGGAAGATGTCCTGCTCGACCACGATCCAGCCGCGGTAGCCGAGATTTTCGAGCGCGCGCAGAAACTGCGAGCAGTCGAGGTCGCCGTCGCCGAGCGGGACGAACACCTGCCCGCGCCACAACTCGTCGACCGGGGCGCCTTCGGCGGCGAGTGCAGCGAGCGCGCTCGCGTCGGCGTCCTTCATGTGCACGTGGTTGATGCGCGGGCCCCACCTGCGGACGGCGTCGATGGCGTCGCCGGCCGCCACTGCGAGGTGGCCCGTGTCTACGCACAGGCCGACGTCGGTCAGCGAGAGCAGCCGGTCGATCTCCTCGGGGGTCTCGATCTCGGTACCGACGTGGTGGTGGAACGTCGGCTCGTATCCGCGCTGCCGGCATCGCTCGACCACCGTCGAGACGCCGTCTGCATACCGCTGCCACGCCTCGGGCGACCACCGCGGGCCGCGAGCTGCGCGACCGTCCGCCGCGAGCCGCGCCTCGGGCACGCTCATTCCGGCCAGCGTCGGCCGGGGCGCCGGCTCCGACGAGGCGGCGGCATCGAACGTGTCGAGGAGCGCGTCCAGCTGACAGATCTCGCCGGCGAGCTCGTCGGGGTCGCCGAACGGCAGCGCCATGAACCCGCCGGCGAGCGCCAGCCGGCGGTCCGCGAGTCTGGGCGGCAGCTCCTCGACGTTCCCGAGGTACCCCACTGGTCCGAGATCGATCCCGGCGTAACCGGCGGCGGTCACCTGATCGAGCAGCTCGAGCGCATCCGGAACGAGTGGGTCTACGCCGACGGTCTCCTCGAACGCGCCATAGCTGCACGGGGCGTTGGCGATCGAGGCCACCATCCGGGCTGCGTGCTGTGTCAGCTCAGCGGCTTCCATTGAGGTCAATCACCACCTTGAGCGCTTCGCCTGTTCGCAGCAGCTCGAGGCCGTCGCCCACCTCGTCGAGGGTGAGTCGATGCGTGACGATCGGTGACAGGTCGGGCTCACCGCGCTCGAGCAGGCGTATCGCGGTCGGGAACGTGAAGTTCGTGATGTAGGAACCGAGCACCGAGATGCCACGCCGGGTGATCTCGTTCTGTGCGATCTCGGCACGAGCATTCGAGTTCATGCCGATGAGTACGAGCCGCCCACCCGTGGCCACCGCTTCGAGCCCGGCGGAGAACAGCGAGCCGACCGCGTCGATCACCACGTCGGCGCCTGCGGGCAGCAGCTCTCGCCCCGAGGCGGCCCACTCCTCAGGCGAGAGGGCGTGATCGGCGCCGCACCGCAGAGCGATCTCGCGCCGGGTCGCGGCCGGCTCGACCACCACGGACGGGTACGCACCGGCAGTGCTGAGGAGGGCAGCGAACATGCAGCCGATCGAGCCACCGCCGAATACCAGGGCACTCTCGCCCGGCTGCACCGCGCTTCGCTGCACGCCGTGCACAACGCAGGCCAGCGGCTCGGCGATCGCGGCCAGCCATGCCGGGACGCTTTCCGAGATCTCGAAGGCCGCATGGGCCGGAACGCAACAGAGCGCGGCAAGTCCACCATCCCGGTAGACACCGATCGCACTCAGGCGCAGGCACGCGGAGGGCATGCCGCGCCGGCAATTCGCGCATGCGCCGCACTTGGGATCGGGATCGACCACGACCCGCGTGCCGAGAGCGGGCTCTTCGACGCCGCTCCCGCGCGCGACGACGTGCCCGACGAACTCGTGGCCCATGATCGTGTCAGGAGCTGTGGGATGACCCGGGGGGATCGAGATCGCGTGCACGTCGCTCCCGCACAGGCCGCAGCACTCGACCTCGACGAGCACCTCGTCGGGGGCGAGATCGGTCGGCTCGGGACGGTCGAGGACGTCGAGGACCCCAGGCTCAACGAACACGGCGGCCTTCATCGAAGCCGTCTCCCGCCGGCGTAGAGCGACTCCCGGTCCGCGGGTCATCGCTTCACCCGGCGCAGCGGCGCGGCCTTCTGGCAGAGACTGTCGACGTACTCCTTGGCGATCCGCCGCGCGGTCTCGGTATCGACGTGCTTTGTCACGCGGGTGTACAGCGCGAGTCCGTCGATCATCGCGGCGAACGCCAGGGCCTCGTCGCGCGGGTCCGCGCTCAGGAAGAAGACACTGTCGGCCGCGCCGTCGGCCAGTACCTGACTGAGCAGTTCGATCCACTCCTCATGTGCCTCCTCGAAGATCGTGCGGTAGGACTCGTGGCGTGAGGCCCGGTACCAGAAGTCGACGAACACCGCCCAGTCCGGACCGTCCTCGCCCTCGTCCGGGAAGCACAGGTCGATCACGCGGGCGAGCTTGGTCGGATATTCACTCGCGTCTGCGACGGCCTGCCTCGACCTGACTCCGGAAGCGGGCATCGGTCTCGGCGACAGCAGCGCGCAGGAGATCGTCCTTGCTCTTGAAGTAATAGTTGACACTGCCGACCGAGGCGTCGGCCGCCCGGGCGATGTCACGGACCGTCGTGCGTTCGAAGCCCTGAGCGGAGATCACGCGCAGCGTCGCCGTGATCAGCTCGACGCGGCGAATGTCCTCGATCGGGACACGGGACTGGATCGAGCTAGTTTCCATTTCGGCCTTCATCAGACTGCGGGTGAGCCCTCGGCGTGCAGTGCCTGGTGCAGGCTCGGGGCCGCCGCCAGCAGGCGTTGGGTGTAACCGTGCCGCGGGGCGCGCAGCACGGTGAGGGTGTCACCGGTCTCGACCAGCACTCCGCGGTCGAGGACGAGCACTCGCTCGGCCACCGACGCGACCACGCCCAGATCGTGGGTGATGAACAGCAGCGCCAGGCCGAGCTCGGCGCGCAGCTGACCCAGCAGCCGGAGCACCGCTGCCTGGACCGAGACGTCGAGCGCGGAGGTGATCTCGTCGCAGACGATCAGGTCCGGCTCAGCCGCAAGCGCCCTGGCGATCCCGACTCGCTGGCGCTCGCCGCCTGACAGCTCGGAGGGGTAGCGATCGCCCGTCCCGCGCGGGAGCCGGACGAGGTCGAGCAGCTGGTTGGCCTGCTGCAGGGCCTCGGGCCACGACAGACCGCGAAGCGTCCGCGCCGCCCGAGCGACGATCGACCGGGCCTGGTGGCGTGGATTGAGGGCGTCGCTCGGGTTCTGGAAGATGATCTGAACGCGCCGGCGCTGCTCGCGCGAGCGGCCCCGCGCCGCGCCGGCGAGCTCCTGTCCGCCGAGCGTGATCCGACCGGCTGCGATCGGATGCAGCCCGACGATGGCGCGCGCAATCGTCGTCTTGCCGCTGCCCGATTCGCCGACGAGCGCTACGCATTCGCCGTGTCCGACCGTGAAGTTCACGTCGCGGGCCACGGTGAGCACACCGTGGCGCCCGCGGTGCTCGGCGCGCAGACCCGTGACCGTCAGCAGCGAGGTTCCGGCGGCGCTGGTGCCTCGCGCGCGCACCGGTCTCTGCGCCGGCTCTGTCACGGCGTCGATGTGGAGGCATCTGGACCGATGCCCGGGGCGAACGGTTCGGAGCTCGGGCACCCCCATGGCGCACGCGTCGGTCCGCAGCGAGCAGCGTTCCTCGAATGCGCAACCGATCGGGTGTTCGCCCACCCCCACGGCAACGCCGGGCATCGGCTCGAGCTCGTGGGGGTGCACGTGATCGGGGATCGAGGTCAGCAGGCCGCGCGTGTACGGATGCTTGGGATGGCGGAGAATCTGGTCCGTCGGTCCCTCTTCGATGATCCGTCCGGCGTACATCACCGCGAGTCGATCGGCGAAGCCCGCGACGACGGCCAGGTCGTGGGTCACGTAGAGCATCGCCATGCCGTGATCGCGCCTGAGCCGGCGGAGCTCGTCGAGGATCCGCGCCTGGGTGACCACGTCCAGCCCGGTCGTCGGCTCGTCAAGAACGACCACCGGCGGCTCGCATACGAGCGCCACCGCGATGCACACACGCTGCTGCTGGCCACCCGACAACTGGTGCGGATAGCGTCGCTGGAACATCGGGTCACCCGGCAGCCCGGCCCGCTCGAGCGCGGATCCGGTCGCGGCGTCATCCACCCGCGGCTTCTCGCCCGAACGGTGGGCGCGCAGCATGTCGAGCACGGCCGGGCCGATGCGCATCGAGGGATTCAAGGCGTTGCCCGGGTTCTGCGGCACGTAGGAGATCAGACGACCGCGAAGGCGGCGCGCGCCGACCGCGCGGCTCACTTGCATCGCCTCGCCGCTGATCGTGATCTCGCCGCCGGTGATCCGCGCGCCGGCCTGGGTGTACCCCAGCAGCGACAGCACGGTGGTCGTCTTGCCCGACCCCGACTCGCCGACCAGCCCGAGGGCCTCCCCGGGCGCCAGCCGGAGCGAGACGTCGGCGACGATCGGCGCACCCGACGCCGTCTCGACCCGGAGGCCGTGGACGTCGAGCACCGGGGAATCGGCGACGGGTGAAGGAGCGCTGAGTGCCATCACGTCCGTGCCCTGAGACTCATCAGGATCGACGACGGGCGGGTCCGCACCACGGTCGACCGCCCCAGCGTGCGCACGTAGGCGTCGGCCACCAGGTTCACGCCGATCGTCAGCAGCGCGAGCATGATCGCCGGTGCGAGTACCGCCCACACGTTGACCGCGATGAACTGCTGGTTCTCGGACATCATCAATCCCCAGTCCGCCGCCGGCGGGGCGAGCCCGAGGCCGAGGTAGTTGACGCTGGCGATCAGGATGATCGAGTAGCCGAACCGGATCCCGAAATCGGCGAGGATGATCGGGGCGATGTTCGGGAGGATCTCCCGCACCAGCAGCGCGGACGTCGACTCGCCACGCGCCTCGGCTGCCTCGACGAAGCCACGCGTGGAGATCTCGAGCGTCGCGGTCCGCACGATCCGGGCGATCCCGGGAAGCTGCACGAGCGCGACGCCGACGATCAGGACGGTGACGTGCGGACCGAGGCCACCCACCAGCAGGAGCAGCACGAGCAGGGCGGGGAACGCGAGCAGCACGTCGACCCCGCGCATCAGCAACGGGTCGATGACCGATCGGCTGTATCCGGCCACCAGCCCGATCGCGAGCCCGATCAGATACGCCAGCAGCGTCGCGGCGCCACCGATCCAGATCACCGACCGTCCGCCGTTGAGCAGCCGCGAGAGGACGTCGCGGCCCAGGTAGTCGGTGCCGAGCGGCGCCGCGCTCGACGGTGTCTGGCCGGGACCTCCGATCGGTACCGCGATCCCGTGCGGGGCGAATATCGGCCCGAGCAGGGCCACGCCGACGACGAATACCAGGATCGCGAATCCGACCGCGCCGGATCGCGTCCTGAGCGCCCGCGGGAGGCGTTGTCCGGCCCGTCTCATGCCTGCGTCCTCAGCTTCGGAACCGCGAGCATCACGGCCAGATCGGCGAGGATGTTCGTGAACACGTAGACGGTGGCGAGGATCGCGGCGATCACCGCGATCTCCTGGACGTCGCGAACCGAGACAGCCTGTACGAGCTTGTTGCCGATCCCGGGGTAGTCGAACACGCTCTCCGTGACGATGATCCCTCCGATCAGGTACTGCACGGTCTGGGCCAATGCCTGGATCCCTGGACCAAGCGCGTTGCGCAACGTGTAGCGAAGGATCACTCGGCGTTCGGGCTGGCCGTTCAGCCTCGCCATGGCGACGTAGTCCTCACGCAGCACCTCGACCACCGACGCGCGCACCAGTCGCGTGCCGAAGGCCGTGCTGACGAGCAGCAGCGTGCACACGGGCAGGATCAGCCCGGTCGGGTTGGAGAACGGCGTCTGCCCCGGCTCGATCTGTGACACAGGCGGAAGCAGGTTGAGCTTGGTGAAGAAGATCACGATCAGGAGGGTCCCGATCAGGAACTCAGGCATCGCCCCGACGCTGAGCGCGGCCAGCGAGATCGCGTGGTCGGCCTTTCTCCCGGCGACCAGCCCGGCAACCGTGCCGAGCAGCAGACACAGCGGTACGTAGATGATGATCGTGAGCACGGCGAGCACGAGGCTGTTGCGCAGCGGGTCGCGTATCACCTGCCACACGGGCAGGGTACGACCCTGAGCCAACGCCGCCGAGGAGTCACCGAGGTGCCCCGTCACCAGGTTTCCGAGAAAGTGCACGTATCGGGTCGGAAGCGGATCGTTCAGGTGAAGATCGGCCTGAAGCGCGGCCACCCGCGCCGGCGTGGCGTTGCGGCCGAGCACGACTGACGCGACGTTCCCGGGGAGCACCTCGACCGCGGCGAAGATCAGCATGGTCGCCACGAGAAGCGTCACGAGGCCGGCAGCGACCCTCCTGACCATGAAGGCAAAAGCGGGGTGACGCGTCCGAAACCCCGGTTTTACAGGGCTTTCGTCCGCGGACGCGTCCAGCACCTCGTCGTGCAGGTCCCCAGCCGGAAGAGCCTCCTCGAGTGGCACCACCGAGGCCACGCTATCCCCGAACGGTCACGCGGCGATCCATGCGCGTTTGAAGTTGTAATAGTCGCACGGCCCGGCGGAGGTGGTCTGTATTCCCCTCACCTTCGGAGCGTATGCGTCGAGCCAGTTGAAGTTGTTGGTGATGATGTAACCGCCCTGGTCGAACTGAAGCTGCTGGACCGCATGCCACTTCTGCTCGGCAGTGGCGGCGTTGGTGTCCGACAGTGCGTCGAACAGCAACTGATCTGCCTGCGGGGTGGTCCAGCCTGTCTCGTTGTACGGCGCGTCCTTGTACAGAGCGGAGAGATAGAACAGCGCCATCGAGCTGGTCTCGGTCGTCCAGTTGTTGAGTGAGAACGTCTTCTGGAGGTAGTTGCCGCCCGGAGACGCTGCGCTGTAGTAGATCGACGGATCCACCACCTTGACATTGACTTTCACGCCACCGGCCGACGCCTGCTGGGCGTACAAGGTCGCGGTCTCGTTCATCCCGGGGATGATGTCCGACGTGTAGAGCGTGAGAGACAGGTTCTCGTGGCCCGCCGCCTTGAGCAACGACTTCGCCTGCTCGGGGTCGGGGGCTCGCTTGAAATCGCTGGCCCAGAACTGCAGCGTCTGGCCCGGGCAATCGTTGCCCGGGGTGCCGTAGCCCGCGAGCGCCTCGGAGACGTCGGCCTCGCGGTCGGCGAGCAGTCGCAGCGCCTGGCGGACGCGGACGTCGGTGAACGGAGGTCGGGCGATGATCATCGTCGGCGCGATGAAGGCCGGCCCGGGGGCGTTGCCGAGCACGATGCGGCCCGAGGCGGCGTTGGCCTTGGCCAGCGCGGGCGCGACCGTCGGGACGATGTCGACGTCCCCGGCCAGCAGCGCGTTCAGCCGCGACGTGTCGTTGGCGTAGCTCGAGTCGATGATCAGCGTGTCCACGTAGGGCGCCGGCGCGCCCCAGTAGTTGCGGTTGGCGGTGAACACGCTCTGCGTGCCGGGGGTGAATCGAATCGAGCTTGAACGGGCCGGTCCCGATGACCTTGTTGAAGTCGGTCGTCCCGTTCTTGATCACGAACGAGTTCTGCGTGAACGTCGTCGACGGGAACTGCGCGACCCCGTGCTTCAGCCCGACCTCGACCGTGAGCTTGTCCCGCTTGCGCAGCCGCGTGTAGTCGATGATCGAATCGGCCAGCGAGAAGATGTTGCTCTGCTTCGAGTGCCAGCTCGACTGCATCGTGTAGATGACGTCGTCGGCCGTGAACGGTGAGCCGTCCTGCCATTCCACGCCCGGCCGTAGCTCGAGCGTCCACACGGTGGCGTCCTTGTTCGGGTGTGCCGCCTGGCAAGGCCCCGGAGTGACTAGGCCGCCAGGCGCTGCGAAGAACAGGGGATCCAGCAGGTTGAACAGCCGGACGTAGTCGGGGAAGTTGAGCGCCTTACGGACGTCGATCGTCTCGGCGCTGCCGGCGGAGACGAGGCCCACCCGTAGCGTGCCGCCCTTGACTGCGGCACCGCCCGCCGGGCCCGTGCTGGTAGTGCTCGATGCGCGGGTGCCGGCGGCACTCGTCGCCCCGCATGCCGCCAGGAGGGCGGCACCCGAGAGTCCGAGCGCACCCATCGCGCCACCGTGCAGGAAATCGCGGCGGCTGAAGCCATGGCCTCCGGATACGTCTGTCATTGGTCCCTCTCCCGGTTCCGGCGTAATCGATCGCACGTCTGGTTGACCCCAACGTGCGACCAATTCTGAACGTTGGTACGACTAGCCGAACATCAACTCAAGAAGTTGAACGGTCGTTCAAGCCTAGCCCGGAGCGTGGACCGTGTCAAGCCTCGATCTCGCCGGACAGTCACCGACGTCGACCCCACGCTGCTGGCCTATCCCGGCGGCGTCGTCGATCGAGTTGTGCAGCTAAGCAACGAGGATTACGAGGTCCACAACATCGGCGTCAACTGGCCCCATCACGTCTTCCTCAACAACGACTTCAACGTAATCGGCGCCAACGACTGACCTCGAGGCGAACCATGGGGTGCTGGACGGGGTGCCCAGGAATTGGCTGGCGCTTACGCCCGGCCCGCTGGCGTCCGCGGCTGGATGGAGCTGCGAGCGCACCGGATTGGCTCGCGAGGCCGAGGCGGCCCGCGGTCGCGGCGCGGATAACGAGCGATCTTGTCGGCTTCTTCCCGGGACGGGCGCACGCCACCACTTGAGCTAGGCAGCCGCGGCCCTAAGTCCAGTAACGTGCATCAGCAGAACCAAAGCGAGGTGCAGGCATGGCTGAGAACGACCCCCCGCGAGAGCGCGACGTACACGCGGCCCTGAACGAGGCCGCCACGGATCCTGATCCGACGGAGTGGCCGGACCCCTACGACAAGCGCCCCGATCCACGCGATCCGGCCGCCGATGCCGGCGAGACGGACTTCGGCGACGTTCATACCCCGACCGGTGCCACCAGCACAAGCGAGCCACCACACGAGGTTGATCCCGAGGTGGACCCGCGCAAGGCGAATCCGCACGAGCTCTCCCGGCGCGAACGGCGCCGCGCGGGCGGCTGACCCGGTTCGGTCGGACCTGAAAGCGACCGCGTCGAGATCGTCGTGGCCGCCGACGACGGCTCTCGCACCTACGAGATCACGGCCACTCGAGCCGGACGGCGGATCGAAATCACGACAGGGCGCGGGATCGTCGAGGTGGTCGAGGCGACCCGAACGGGGGAACCCGTGCGCACGGCGAGGTTCATGGCCAGCCGCGTCGTGGCGCTCGTCGAGCACCCCGCCAGTGAAGCTCGACTGAGGCGAGCACCGCGCGACGAACCATAGGGCCGAGCCCATCTCGCAGCTGGCCCCTCGCCACCCGCCGACGCAGCTCCGACACGCGCGCGTCGCCTACATGAGCAACGAGGGAGACATCCACACCTTTGTCATCAGGCGGTCAAGTACTCGTCGCGCCTGCGCGGCCAGCCATCGAAGGTCTCCCCCCGGCCGCCGGGCGCGCGGTCGAGCAGTTGCCAGGTCGCGTTGAGAGCCTCGGTGCCGCGGTCGTAGGTCGAGTAGGTGTGGTAGACGACCCCGCCATCGAGCGCGAAGACACTCAGAGCCATCAGCTCCATCACGTCAAGCATGTTGCCCGTCCGGCGCGGCGTCGGCACATGCATGATCTCGAAGAAGTCGCTGTCGAACGCCTCCTCTGAGGACACCCATTCGATCTCCCAGCCCATGCGGGCCTTGTACGCGTTGAGCACCTCCAGCGGTGAGCGCGAGGCGAGGATGAACGTCACGTCGCGGTGAGCGAGATGGACGACCGCACCAACCAGGTTGTCGGTCTCAAACGTGCAACCAGGACAACCCTCAGGCGTCTTGGGGCCGTGCATGAAGTGGCGTACGATCAGCTGTGAGCGCCCGTCGAACAACTCCGCCAGCGTCTTCGCGCCATCGTTGGTTTCGAAGCGGTAGTCCTTCTCAACCGGCACCCACGGCAACCCCTGCCGCTTCCGCGCGAGCGCCGCATTGCGGCGGGTCAGGTCCTTCTCCTCGGCGCGCAGTTCAGCGTACGCGACCGCCCACTGCTCACGCGTCCCAAGCTCATGTGATGCCATGAATACTCCTCTCTGCCACGCGATCGGGTAATCAGGATTGAAGACTTCGCGGGGAACCAAAACTCATCGCCCGAACCAACAGCATCCCACTCCGACGAGCGCGTCATCACGATCCTGCACCTCACGCCCTTCCGTGCATCGGCCGCCAGCGCCCGGTAGATCGCGGGATCAGACAGCTCCTCAGATTCGAAGTCGACGGTCTTGCGCGCCGATCTGATCTGGTTGACGAGTGCGGCCTCGGCCGTGCCGGCGCCGGTGTTAGGCGACCAGATCAGCGCTGGTGCTTGGACCGTTTGAGCCTTCGGGCTCCCGGACGCTCCGGCCGTCCAGTCGTTCGAGAACGTCTGCTCGATCGCGCGGACCTGCGCCGGATCGCTGTCAATGATCTCGGCGTCCCGGGTAGTGCGGTAGTACGTAGCGACCAGGTTCGCAGTCGAGATATCAGACGTCTTGGCGTCGAACGTCGTGGCCCTGATATGGAAGATGTAGCCCGCGGGTGCCCATCTGACCTCGACACCGTGCGCGGCGAGGTACTGACTGGCGCTGCGATTCGCCTCGGCGCCGCTGAAGTCCTTGTCGAGCAGCACACGGACCGCGACGCCACGGGCGGCTGCCGCGACGAGATCCCGCTCCGCGGTGCTGTCCTCGAGCTCGTACATCTCCATGTCGATCGTCCGTCGGGCCTCCCCGATCTGGGTGTAGAAGCCGCCAAAACCAGCACCCGGATACTGGACCAGGCGGTAGTAGCTCCCCGCGCTGTCACGCTCGACCGAGCCCGACGCTGCGGCGCACATGCACACAGCCACGACGACCACCACGAACGAGCCCAGCCCGAGGACGGATCTCGACCAAACCCTCGCCCCGCATCCCCTCGCAACCCAACGCCCCATCACGCGCTCCTCAGCAGCCTCGCCTGACCGTTCGAGCCTACCGGCCGCAATCGCGTGTGTCGACCGCACCGCCGATCACGTGAGTTAACGTGCGGCGGTCCCGGCGGCCTAGACCCACCCCTTGCGGCGAAAGAAGACCAGCAGCCCCGCGCAGGTGACGAGCACGCTGCCGACCCCGACTACCCAGAACGTCCACTCGGGGCTGATCAGGTGGGTGACGAGGAACGCGAAGTTCTGGCCGAAGAAGCCAGTGATGAATCCCAGAGGCAGAAAGATGGTCGCGATCACGGTGAGTTGCTTCATGACGTCGTTCTGGCGGTTGCTGACGGTCGACAGGTAGAGATCGGTCGCGCCGGAGAGCAGGTCGCGATACGAGTCGACTAGGTCGCTGATCCGGATCAGGTGGTCGTAGATATCACGGAAGTAGTCGCGCTCGTCCAGCTCGAGACCCGGGAGCTGAGCGATCTGGTCGACCGAGCTGGCGAACAGGTCGCGCTGCGGGGTTATGACCTTGCGCATGGCGATCAGCTGTCGTTTGAGGGAGAAAAGTCGCTCGAGCTGGTGTTGGGTGGGATTCGCAAGGACAGCGGCTTCGAGGTTGTCGATCTCATCATCCATCTCGCCGAGTATCGGGAAGAAGCTGTCGACGAGCGCATCCAAGACGCGGTAGAGCACGAACTGCTCGCTGTGGAGCGCGCGGCCGTGCAACTGCACGCGCTGCTGCTCGAGCGATGGGAGCGGGTCGCGGTGGATCGTCACGAGGTAACCGCCCGCGATAAACAGGTGCACCTCGCGCAGCGGCTCGGGGTCGCTGTCGCCGTGACGCCAAGCGCCGTAGAAGACGAGAAAGATGTAATCGCCGTAGTTGTCGAGTTTGGGGCGCTGGCCGAAATGGTCGGTGTCCTCGAGGGCGAGGGGATGAAACCCGAAGATCTTCTGTAGCCGAGCAACGTCGTCGGGCCCGGGGGCGGTGAGATCGAGCCAGAAGAATTGGTCGCGGCGTAGATAATCACGGATCTGCGGTTCGTCGATGTCAGTGAGGCAGGGCACGACGAGCCGAAAGCCGTCGCCTGCGCTCTTCGAGGTTGCTGCTTTGGCCTTGCCGACGGGCATTCGTCGTCTCCTTGGTCGCTGCGGGCGAGAACATTGTGCCCGCGAGGCTCGTTCACGAAGGCGCCGGAGCCGATATCGCGGACACGACGGCGCACCGCCGAGGGCCGAAACGGTCCTCGCGAGAGGGACGCCGGCGCGGCCGAGGGCTGTCTTCCTCGCCGACGTCGGAACGCCCACCCCCCGACGGGCTCGACGCGATCATCAAACCCTTGGAGAACCTCTACCGCGACCTTCATGCCATCCCGAGCTCTCGGATCACGAGGAGCGAACCGCCGCCAAAGCCGCCGAGCAACTCGACTGGGCCGGGTGCGATGTGAGCACCGGCATCGGCGGGATCGGCGTCGTCGGCGTGCTGCGCAACGGCGACGGACCCACCGTCATGCTGCGCGCCGACATGGATGCCCTCCCCGTCAGGGAGGACACCGGCCTTCGGTACGCCAGCACCGCCACCGCCACCGACCCCGACGGGCACACTGTCCCTGTCATGCACGCCTGCGGCCACGATATGCACGTCACCTGGCTGGCAGGCGCCACCAAGCTCATCGCGCGGGCGCCAGATGCCTGGCAAGGAACGCTCATCTCGCTGTTTCAACCAGCCGAGGAGCTGGGCACCGGAGCGCAGGCGATGATCGACGACCACCTATTCGACCGTTTCCCCAAGCCCGATGTGATCCTCGGACAGCACGTCATGCCACCGCCCGCCGGACAGATCACCTACCGCCCAGGGGTCACGCAGTCCGAGGAGGACAACATCGAGGTGCGGCTGTTGGGCCGCGGCGGGCACGGCGCGTGGCCTGAGTCGACGGTCGACCCGATTGTCATGGCCGCCGCCGCTGTACTGCGGCTGCAGACGATCGTGTCCCGCGAGATCGCCGCCTTCGAACCTGCGGTCGTGACCACCGGGGCGCTCCAGGCCGGCACCAAAGGCAACGTCATCCCCGGCGAGGCTGTCCTCAACATCAACGTGCGCAGCTTCGACGCCGGCGTCCGCGCTCGGGTGCTGGCCGCGATCAAGCGGATCGACACCGCGGAGGCAACCGCCTCCGGAGCGCCTGAACCCCCCAAGTTTCACCTCGTTCGACCACTTCGACCTGACGATCAACGACCCCGCAACGGCTAACCACGTCGGCGACGCGTTCCGCGCCTTTTTCGGAGCGGAGCGCGTGATTACGCTCACCGACCCGCTCCCCGTCAGCGAGGACTTCGGCCTGTTCGGTCACGAATGGAAGGTCCCATCCCTGTTCTGGTACGTGGGCGGCACCGACCCTGACGTCTACCATCGGGCAGCGCAGGCTGGCCGGATCGCCCAGGACGTTCCCACCAACCACAGGTCCAAGTTCGCGCCCGTCCTGCACCCCGCCCTGGAAACCGGGGTTCAGACCCTTGCGACGGCCAGCCTCAGCTACCTCTGCCACTAGCGAACGACGCCCGGCGATACTCCACAGCCTTGCGCTCGCGATCGCGTGCCTGGTCACGTACTGGCTGGCCGTCCACGGGCTCAGTCGGATTCACTCCGTGTCTGCAGCCGACGACGTCCTCGGGGGCATCTGGGCGGTGATCGCGACCGTATTCGTCTACCGGACCAGCTACGACGGCAGCGCCACCGCCGCCCTCACCCGGATGTCGGCGACGCTGCTGAGCTTCTCCCTGTGCCTGATCTACCTGCTGATCCTGCCGGTCCATCCCGTCGGCCTAGCGGCGATGATCGGCATCAGCGGGCTGGCCGCAACTCTGCTCGGGAGACCGCAGGACGCGGTGACCGCCAGCATCACTACGGCGATCGTGCTCGGGGTGGCGTCGCTCAGTCCGCACGACGATTGGCAGCAGCCGATCCTGCGACTGGTCGACACAGCGCTGGGGACAGCGGTGGGCCTGGTTACCGCGTGGATCGCGCTACGCCTGACCGCCGCCGACCCCGGGCGAACATGACCACGAACCTTGGCCACGCGCTCGTCTCAAGCACCGGCATGGCTGCTCTCCGCTCGAAGGAGTCGCGCGGCTTCGCGCGTCGCGCGCGGAGATTGAGGTGAGGTCCAAGATGAGACGGAAGCTAGAGCGGTTTTGCGGCCCCGCGGTCGCGGCTGGGCTAGCAGCCGGCGCGTGTTTGGCCGTTGCTTGTGGCGCGTCCGGCGCCGCACCTATCTCCGAGCCGGGTCCGGCCATCGCAACATCGGCTGAGCACGCTGATCCCGCACCAACTTGCACGGCCAGGCCGCCGGTCGTGGTGCTCGATCCGGGACACTCCGGTGGCCCGAACTTCGACTCCACCGCCGAGGTCGACGGCCCCAAGTCGGTGAACGCGCTCGTACTCGGACCGACCGGTGCGCCCGTGCGGATCAGGTTTCGCCCGGTGGACATCGACGACTCCGGCATCATGTCCATCGACAACGGCGGAGCGCCGGGTGAACTCGTCACGATGTGGCGGGCGGCGCTTCGGATCCAGAAGGTTCTCCGCTCGGCCGGCTACATCGCGGACCTCACGAAGTCCAGCGCCAGCGAGAACGTCGGGCTGCTCGAGCGGGTTCGCGAGGCCATAAACGACCACGCGACCATCGCGGTCAGCCTCCACTACAGCGGCGGGATTCCCTTTGGAGAAGCCAACGCGCACTTCGGCGTCACGCCCCAACAGGTCGGCCGCTACCGCACGAACCTCTCCAACGGCGACACCATCCGCTTCACCAACGCGCGCGTCGCAGCCGAGTCCCAGCGGGATGCCAAGATCATCCAACGCGCGCGAGCGGCCGCCGGCGACGGGGTAGATGTGGCTCCACTCGACGAGAGCTTCCCGAAGTCCCGGGGTCTACCGGCCTACGGCAACATCTCAATCGTCCAAGTCGCCGACCAGCGGTTCCCGTGGATCTACAACGAGGACGGCGACATCGGCTTCAATTTGCGCGACTACACCACCGGGATCTCCAACGGGATCGAGCGGGCCGTTCCGATCGCCCCGTGCCTTCGGCCGCATGCCTGACGCGCGACCACCGTGATTATCCGGGCCGAGCCATCAGCGGCGCGGCGCGTCCTCAGTCCCCGGCCGGGAGGTCATGGTTGCACCGAGTGGCTAGGTCCCCGGGGCGGCAACCAAGGACGGGCGACCGCGTGGGCCAGATGCCGATAGATCGTGGAAGGGACACGGCCGAGGACGAAGAACGCCCAGCAGCGCGATCTGCCCGGGGGTACGCTGACCGGATGCCGATGCCCAAGCGGTCTAGCGTCGATGACTTCTTCGCGCAACTCGAAGACGTCCAGCGGCCGCACCTCGAGGCGCTCAGGAAGCTGAGCCGCGATGCCGACCCGGAGGCGCGGGAGGAACTGAAGTGGAACCTGCCGGTGTACGTCCGCGGCGAGGCGACGAGCCTATGGATGCTTCAGAACTTCAAGAACCACTGCTCGCTGCGGTTCCCACCACCGTTCTTCGCCACCCAGAAGGCCGCGGTTGAGGCTGCTGGCTATGAGGTCGGTGCCGGCTTCATCAAGCTCCCCTACGATCGCGAGCTGCCAACCGAGCTCCTGAAAGCGCTGATGCAGGCACGGGTCGAGGAGTACGAAGCGACCGGCGCCGGCTGGAACGACCGCTGAGCCCATCTATGTCCCGTCGGAATGTGCTCCGGCGCCTGAAACCGAGGCACGAGACTCGTTTGGTTCGCGCGGAGATTCGGACCAACGTGTCAAGGCAAAGGTAGTACTCGGTTTTGGACGTTATTGTGAGTTTTAGCGGCGTGCTCTTGCGCGCACCGAGGAAACGACCGCGGACTGACACCCGCTTATGTCGCGAGACCGCTGCTCTATACGGGCTCTCGGTTCGCAGGTAAGATCACACACAAACCCCGGAGGGCAACGCTGGCGGGCAGCGATCGTCGGAGACGGAGCGAGCGTGATGACGCTCGTCGGCGATGGAGTGAAGCGCCGCACGACCGTGGCAAGCGTCGTTAGCGATCCGTCGTCTGACGTAGGAGAGGGAGCATGATGAGAAGTCGGAGACGGACCGGACAGATCTCCCGCAGCAACGCGAAGCGCCACTAGCGAGCGCGGAATGTGCCGGCGGCAGTACGAGCGAGTTCGAGAAGCGGCCCATGACGGCTGTGTCTGAAGGCGGGGCCTTCTCTCCGCTTGATCTGGAGGAGTTCAGCGCCCATCTCGATGCTGTCGTCGACGGGTGCAAGAGGGGCAAGGTGACGCCCGTCCTCGGAGCGGGCGTGAACATCACCACCGGTGAACTGCGTGCTGCCGGCGACTGGCTGAAGCGGTTGCCGCCTAGTGGGCGGGAACTCGCCCAGCACCTCGCCAAGCGATTCAACTATCCGTCGAGCGCGAGCATGGATCTCATGCTGATCTCGCAATACGTGTGTGCTGTGGGAGCCGGCCAGGGATCGCTGTACGAGGAGCTTCATCGCGTATTCGATGTGGATTTCCCGTCGACTCCGGTGCACGACTTCCTGGCTCGGGTGCCTCAGCTTGCGCGCGGGTCCGGTGCGGACGGCAAGCCACCCCTGATCCTGACGACGAACTATGACGATCTGATGGAGAGAACCTTCATTGCTCAGGGTGAGGAATTTGACCTGCTGGTGTATCTCACGGCTGTCGACGGCTCTGGAGGTCGGTTCCATACGCGCGCGCCCGATGGGGGGCTCAATCCGATTGCCGACCCGAAGACGAACGTCGAGATCGACCCAAGCCGGCGACCGGTGATCCTCAAGCTGCATGGCTTCGTCGATCGTGGCGCCGAGGACGATGACAACGACGACAGCTACGTCATCACCGAGGACGACTACATCGAGTACCTCGCGCGCATGGATCTCGACAACCTGCTGCCGGTCAAAGTGCTCGATCGCATGCGGAATTGTCACTTCCTGTTCCTCGGTTACAGCCTGGCTGACTGGAACCTGCGAGCGCTTTTGCACCGGCTCGCCTCGGAACGTCGCCGCAAGCGGGCGTGGTGGGCGATCCAGCTCCATCCAAGTCTGCTTGACCGGGACTCGTGGAGGAACCGAGACGTGACGATCTTTGACATGACACTCGGGGAATACATAGAGTCGCTCTCCGCCCGGTTCGAGCGAGTCGATGAACGGCGCCACCGATGATTGAGCTGAGCCCTGCCGCGGTCTCGCCGCTACCCGTCGAGACCCCGTACAAAGGGCTTGCGAACTTCACCGAGGACGATGCTGCGTTCTTCTTCGGCCGTGCGCGAGAGCGAGAGATCATCATCGCCAACCTCCGCGCCCGCCGCGTCACGCTGCTGTACGGGGCCAGCGGCGTTGGCAAGACATCCCTCCTCCGAGCTGGGGTTGTTCCGGAGTTGCTGGCCGTTGCGCAGGAGAGCGTCGACGACAATGGAACTGCGGAGTTCATCCCCGTCGTCGTCAGCGCGTGGCGCGATGACCCTCTAGTCGCCCTGACGGAGGCGATCGAGACCGCGGCCCAGGAATTCGCAGGCACTCCGTTGCACCTGCCACGGCGACAGGCCCTGGCGGACGTCGTTGGGCAGGCTGCGGAAGCGACCGACGCCTACCTGCTCGTCATCCTCGACCAGTTCGAGGAGTACTTTCTCTATCACGCGGACGAGGGTGGACCCGGGACGTTCGCCGACGAACTGCCGCGCGCGATCGCGCAACCCAACCTGCAGGCCGGGTTCCTCATCTCGATTCGCGAAGACGCGGTGGCCCGGCTCGACCGGTTGAAGGCACGCATCCCCAGCCTGTTCGACACATTCATCCGGGTCGAACATCTCGAGCCCGAAGCCGCTCGTGCCGCGATTCTCCGTCCTGTGGAGGAGTACAACGCACGGGTCGGTCACGAGCGGCGCATGGGGATCGAACCGGCCCTCATCGACGCGGTGCTCAGTCAGGTTAAGGCGGGCCAGGTCGTCCTCGAGCAGGCGGGCCACGGCACCGTGCAGCGGAGGGGCGAAATCGTCCGCGCCGGAGATCGCATTGAGACTCCTTATCTGCAGCTCGTGATGGCGCGGCTATGGGCCGAGGAACGGCAACGCAATTCGCAGTCGCTGACCCTACAGACGCTCGATGCTCTCGGCGGCGCTCAGGAGATCGTACGCACTCATCTCGACGCGGCGCTCACGCACTTCTCGCAGCCGGAGCGGTATGTCGTGGCCGACCTCTTCCACCAGCTCGTCACCCCTTCGGGGACGAAGATCGCACATTCGGCTGCGGACCTGGCGGAGTACGTCGCTCTGTCTGAGGCCGAGGTCACCGAGCTCCTGGAGAAGCTGGCGCGTCCCGACACTCGGATCGTTCGCGCAGTCGCGCCTCCTCGCGGCGATCCGGGTCCGACCCGCTACGAGATCTTCCACGACGTTCTGGCGCCCTCGATCCTGGACTGGCGGAGCCGACAGGCATCGTCCCGGCGCGCGAGAGCGCTCGTCCGGCGCCGGATCCGACGGCTGTTTGCCGTGATCGGCGCAGCCGTCGTTGCGCTCATCGTCTGGCTCGCGATCTCGGCTCTCAATGCGCGTAACCAGGCAGACCTATCCGCGACGCGAGCGCACTCGGCAGAAACCCAGGCCGAACGGGCGGCGGGGCAGTTGCGCGTGAAGTCTCACCAGGAGGCGCAGCTCGCCGCCAGATACAGCCATCAGGCCGTCGTCGAGAGGTCACTCAAGCGACAGGCCGATCGGAACGCCGGGCAGGCCCGGCTGCTGGCGGTCAAAGCGAGAAACCAAGGAGCGCAGGCAACCCAGCTCGCCGCCGTGAATGAGACCCAGGCGTCTCACGAGAGCGTCCTGGCTGCCGCGGCACAGCGGAGCGCGACAGCAGCAGAACTGAGCCTTTCGATCGCCAATGAGGCAGCAGCCCTTTCGTCGGTCTCACCAAACCTGCAGCTGTGCACGGACCCGAATGGCAATCCTGCTTTCTCGGTGGCAAAGGTCGATCGGACTCCAGCCGGCGCCACCGCAACTTTCGTGAGTTCCGGGTTCCGCGAGACGGTGCCGACCGGCGGCCAGACGAGCACGGTCGCGTTCAGCGGCGTGGAGTCGAACTGCAACACAGGATCTCCCAAGAATCGACCGCAGTTCGCCAACGGAGAGACCATAACGATCTTCGTCGTGCTGAAAGAGCTTGCCTGGCTGTACGAGGGACAGCTAGTGGCGAAGAGTATGGACGTCGGCAAGGGAAGGTGCTCCAGGCAAGGCACCGCAATAGAGTGCGTCGGCCCGGCCGAGAGGTCTCTGCTCGCTTTCGAGTTCCGCAAGCAGGAAACATGCAGAACGCCCGGCTCACGCGCCCCGGCTTCACAGGTGCCGCTCCAATGTCCCCCGTTGCCCTAGAGGACTGAGGAAAGTATGGCCGTCGCGTGGATCGGGTTTGCCAGCGCGCTGCTCGCCGCGCTCATCGCTGCAGGCGTAGCCTGGCGGCAGGCGGAGATGGCCGACAGCCTGGCTCGGTCCCAGGCGCGGACGCAGGAAGAGCTTGCGCGCCTCCAGAACGCGCTCGAGACCGAGCAGCACAAGCGCGAGGCGCTGTTCGACCGGAGTCTCCACGCCGCAGACGTCCTCGCGACGTACCGCGAGCCGCTCGCAGCCGCAGCGTTCGATCTGCAGAGCCGGCTTTACAACATTATCCGGATGGACTTCTTCGGCAAGTGGGGTAACGGGAACGAGCGCTCCGAGGATGCGATCACGTCGACCCTTTTTCGGCTCGCGCAATACTTCGGCTGGACCGAGATTCTGCGCCGCAAGATCCAGTTCTTGAGCTTCCCGGAGGACGAGGACACACGGAACGTCGCCCGGCTGCAGTCGGACATCGCGCAGTCCTTCCTCACTCACAGCTACGGCACAGCACTCATGATCTGGAGCGACGAGCAGCGAGCGATGGGAGAGCAAATGATCGTTGAGGAGCTCGGGGATGTGCTCTGCATGGGGTATGCGCGCTTTCGAGGGCAGTGCGACGGCACATTCGGTGTGTACTGCGATCGACTCCGCAAAGAGATCGGCGATCCGGGCGTGGATGACCGCCTACGACATGCCCAGCATCTCCTCTGCGACCTCGTCGAGACGCTCGACGACCGGCGGGTCCGCTACACCCAAAACCTCGCGAGGGCATGAGTCGTTCCGTCACGTGGGTGAGGTTGGCGACGTTGGCTTGCCAGCTTCCATCAGCACCTAGGCCGGGATCGGACCTCCGACGCGATGCGGGCATGCGGTGGGAGGAGTCGGAATGCTGACCGGCAGCCCCGTGGTCGTCCCGCAATCGGCTGCTGACCTCCCGCAACGCTTAAGCCGGCCGGGCGCTCGACCGAAATGGGATCAGCGTGCGTCGGCTCTCGACCAGTCCGCTGCAATACGTGGCAGCTCTCTTACTCGCCGGCCTGCTTGGCGGCGGCATCTATGCATCCCGAACCCCAGGCTCACCCGTCTCTTGAACTGTCGCGCCACCTGACCCAGCGCCACCGTAGGTTCGGTCACTCGCGCTTCGGCCGATCGCTTTGACGTGCACGACGGCCCCGCGGCCGCTGCCGCGAAGGTGCGACAAGGGAAATGACAGCGCGCTGACCGGCGGACGAGCCCTTGCCACGAGAGGGTGCTGCTCCGGTTTAGCCCGGAGACGACGTCAGTCGGCGAGTACCGGCCCCAATCGCTGCTCGAGAGCGGTCCGAGGCAGCGCGCCAACGACTCGGTCGACCTCTCTCCCGTCCCGGATCACGATGAGCAATGGGATCGACTGCGCGCCGAACCGAGTCGCGAGGCCTGGATTCGCGTCGACATCGACCTTCACGACCTTCAGGTGCCCAGGGTGACGCTTGGCGAGATCTTCAAGCACGGGCGAGATCATCCGACACGGCCCGCACCACGCCGCCCAGAAATCGACCACCACGGGCACGGACGCGGTCGTCTCGCCCGTGAACGTGTCGGTGTCCGCGTCAACGACCCACGGCAGCGTGGACTTGCATCGCGGGCATCGCGGGACTCCCTGGGCAATCGCGCCGACGCGATTGCGCGCATTACAGGTCGGGCAGCCGATGATGGCCATTGTCACCAGGGTAGAGCCCGGCAGGATGCCACGCCGGCGACCGTCTCCGACGCCGACCTGAAACTGCGCTCGACAAGGGCGGGGTCCCCCGAAAACCGCCGACGTCCTCTCTGGACTCCCCCACCCCCGCCGCCGGGGCATCGCGATCCCTCGGCGGTTTGATCCCGACCGCCCCGTGCTCGGTCGCCTGCGTCTTCGATGTCGAGCCGTGCATGTGTTGCGGAGCCGCATGGCGTCGGTGGGCACGAGCTGTTTGAGAAGACGGGCGGCAACCCGTTTTTCGTGACCGAGGTGCTCGGCGCTGGCAGCGACCGGATTCCCGAGACCGTGCGCGATGCCGTGCTCGCGCGAGCGGAGCGGCTGGCCGAGCCTGCTCGAAGGTTCTTGAAGGCTCTCGCGGTTGTTCCGGGCCGCGTGGAGCTGTGGTTGCTCTCGGCGCTGGCCGGTGAGCCAGCGGCCCGGTTGGAGCAGTGCCTGTCGTCGGTGTGCTCATCGTGGTGGACGGCGGCGTGGCCTATCGTCACGAGCGGCGGAGCCTTATGCGCTCTCGATAGCCGGGGAGGGAGCTCGAGCCGCGAGCGTGTGGCAAGAGATCGGCTGTCCCTATGAAGCAGCGCTGGCGCTCGTCGACAGCGGCGCCGAGGTCGCGCTCCGCGAAGCTCTCGAGCAGCTTCGCGCGCTGGGTGCGCGCCCGGCCGCCGCGATCGTGGCGCGGCGATTGCGTGAGCGGGGCGCGCGGGGTTTGCCCAGAGGCCCGCGCTCCCGCACGCGTGATAACCCCGCTGGACTGACGGACCGTGAGCTCGAGGTGCTCGCGCTGGTCATCGAGGGCCTGCGCGTCCAAGATAGGGACCTGCCGTTCCGAATATGGGGAGTCCGTCCGATGCGCGGGCCGGTGCGCGCTCGTAGGTTCGTGGCATCGAATCGAACGCTGGTCGGCAGGAGGGCTGCGATGCCACGGGACGGGTTGACGAGACATGGGCTGGGATCGCGGATGACCGCGCGCCCGTTGGGCCTGGCGGTTGCGGGCGTGGTTATTGTTTGGTGGTTGTTGGGTTCGTCGCTGGGCTCGTTTGGGGTCGGCGATGCGTTTGCTGCTTCTGTTGGGCAGGTCAGCGAGTTCTCGATCCCGACCGCTCATAGCGGGCCTGATGGGATTGCGGCGGGGTCGGACGGCAACCTGTGGTTTACCGAGAGTGGCGGCTCCCAGATCGGGCGGATCACTCCTGCGGGAGAGCTGAGCGAGTTCTCGGTCCCGACCGCCGATGGTCAGCCGGAGGGGATAGCTGCCGGGCCGGACGGCAGCTTGTGGTTCACCGACGAGGGGATCGGGCGGATCACGCCCGCGGGGCAGATCACCGAGTACCCCGTCCCGGCCGCCGACGGCGCCCCGGGGGAGATCGTGGCCGGGCCCGACGACAACCTGTGGTTCACCGATGTTGACGGGATCGGGCGGATCACCCTCACCGGGCAGATCACCCAATTCGCGCTGCCGTCTGGAGACTTTGCTGTAGGGATCACGGCGGAGCCGGACGGCGATGTGTGGTTCACCGACGTGGGCAGCAACGCGATCGGCCGGATCACGACCGGATCCGGATTCACCCGCCCCGGGCAGGTCACCGAATATCCGATTCCGACCCCCGACAGCGGGCCGAACAGAATCACGACGGGGCCGGACGGCAACCTCTGGTTCACCGAGGCCGGGGCCGGTCAGATCGGGCGGATCACACCGACCGGGCAGATCACCGAGTACAGGATCCCAACTGCGCTCGCTGATCCGGTGGGGATCGCGGCGGGGCCTGACGGCAATCTCTGGTTCGCCGAGACCGGCGGCGAGCAGATTGGCCGGATCACCCCGGTCGGGCAGGTCACCGAGTACAGGATCCCGACCGCGCTGCCCGATCCGCGTGGGATCGCGGCCGGGCCCGACGGCAACGTCTGGTTCACGGAGTACCACGGCGGCAACATCGGGCGGATCCTCACCGGGGCACCCGCGGCGTCGGCGAGCGCGCCGATCGTGACGGGATCCGCGCGGCGGGGAAATCAGGTCACCTGTGACGGCGAGCAATGGGCCGACTGGGCGGGACGCCAGCCTGTCCTTGACCCCCCGAGCGCGACTCCGCCCGGTGTGCAGTGGCTCCTCGACGGCGCGCCGATCGCGGGCGCGACTGGGCGTACCTACACGCTGGTCGGGGGTGAGGAAGGGGATCAGCTGGCCTGCACTGTCACCGCGTTCTATCCAGTCCTCGATGTGACTGTCTCGGCGACCAGCGCCGGCGTGACCGTCCTGCCGCCTGCCGGACCGACGCCCGTGCGCGAGTTCCCAGCCGCCTCGGCCACCTCGGGGATCGCGGCGGCCGGGGACGGGAGCCTCTGGTTCACCGAGTTCAACGGAAACACGATCGGGCGGATCACCCCGACGGGAGAAATCACCCACTACCCCGTTCCGACGGGCGGCGGCAAGCCCGACGGGATCGCGGCCGGGCCCGACGGCAACCTCTGGTTCGCCGAGTATGGCGGCGACCAGATCGGGCGGATCACCCCGGCGGGGCAGATCACCGAATACCCGGTCCCGACCGCCAACAGTGACCCATCCGGGATCGCAACGGGGCCGGACGGCGATCTATGGTTCACCGAACCGGGTGGCGACCAGATCGGGCGGATCACGCCCGCAGGGCAGATCACCGAATACCCGGTTACGATCCCCGGCAGCCAGCCGTACAGAATCGCGGCCGGCGCCGATGCCAACCTGTGGTTCACCGAGCCCGGGAGCGACCAGATCGGGCGGATCACGCCCGCGGGGCAGATCACCGAATACCCGCTCCCGACCGCCGGCAGCAGTCCCGACGACATCACCGCGGGCCCGGACGGGAACCTCTGGTTCACCGAACGCTACGGCAACCAGATCGGGCGGATCACGCCCGCGGGGCAGATCACCGAATACCCGCTCCCGACCGCCAATAGCCAGCCGATCGGAATCACGGCCGGGCCCGACGGCAACCTCTGGTTCACCGAGGATGCGACCGACCAGATCGGACGGATCACCCCATCGGGGCAGATCACCGAGTACCCGATTCCTACCGATAACAGCGACCCGTGGAGCATCACCACCGGCACGGACGGCAACCTCTGGTTCACCGAGAACGGAGGCAGCAACATCGGACAGGTCCTCACCGGTGCCGGGCCCGCGTCGACGACCGCACCGACCGTCACCGGGTCCGCGCTGCAGGGAGCCCAGCAGGCCTGTCAGGGTGAGCAGTGGGCTGACTGGGCCGGGCAGCAGCCGGTTCAGAACGCCTCGACCGCGACGCCCCCGGGCGTGCAATGGCTACTGGACGGCACCCCGATCGCCGGCGCCACCACCCAGCAGTTCACCCCCGTCGCCGCGGACGTCGGCCACGAGCTCGCTTGCGCCGTGACCGCCACCTACCCGCTGGTACGGGTGACCGTGACCGCAACCAGCGCCGGCGTCAAGGTACTCGTGCCAGCACCTTCCCCGATCCCGACGCCGACGCCGACGCCGACGCCCACGTCGACCCCGATCCCGAATCCGGACAAGCCGACCGCGTCCCAGGCCTCCTTCTCAAACATCACGGCAGCCAGCCCGACGCTCAGCTTCACCGTAACCGCCGGCGACAACGCGAAACCGATCAAATCGATAACCGTCGAACCGCCGCGCGGGATCAGCTTCACCCACAACACAGCGCGCCTCGCGACCGGCATCAGCATCAGAACGCCCTCCGGCAGGCGGCCGAAGTTCAACGCCAAGGTCAGCCACGGGATGCTGACCATCACGCTCGCCGCCACCGTGAGCACCGTTCGGGTGAGGATCGCCAAATCTGCGATCGCCGTCACCAAGGCCCTCGCCCGCGAGGCCAAACACAAGCAGCTGAAGAGGCTCAGCTTCGGGCTCAGGGTCACCGACTCTGCAAAGACCACAACCAAGCTCACGCTCAAGAACGTCAAGGTCTGACGGCGACTCAGTCGCCACGCGTGGCGGTTGAGCGAAGGAGGAGAAGCGATGCCCAAGTCCTACGAGGACAAGATCAAGCAGCAAGCCCAGGCTTACCTGGACGCGGGGGAGCACGTGACCGCGGCGTTCATCGCACAACCCCGAGGCGCGACGACGGCAAACATGGGCGGGCTCGGGCCGGCTTCGATCGGAAGGAGGAAAATCGGTCAACAGAAGCGCGGCGCGGAACAGGCTGGACTCGAGATGGCGAATCCGATGGCTCTGGCACTCACGGAGACCAGGCTGCTGGTCCTCAGGATCAGCAGGCCGATAGCGCTGGGAAAGGGCGGCGACGTGAAGGAGCTCGTCAGCGCCGCGCCGCTGAGCGAGGTTGACTCGATCGAGATCAAGCGTCTCCTTGCAGGCAAGACCGTGATCGTCACGGTCCGCGGCACTGCGATCAAGCTGGAAGCTGGAAGCGGCGCTAACGCGACGGGCCTGGCTGACCAGTTTGCGCGAGCGAAGACGACCGCCTGATCTGGCCACTGCTAACGGTGCTTCCCGTAAGAGCGAGCGGCGGCGCGCGCACGCCGGTGGCTTGGCGGACCGCGCACCAGCCGTAGAAGGCCTCGGTTTTACCCGATCGGCGATCAGCCATCCCCGGATCGAATGCTGTTCGAGCCCGTGCTGAGGTTCTCCCCGAGCCGGCACTAGTTGCGGGTCAGCCAGGGGCCGCCAGCCCCGCGCGCTGCAAGAGGGCTGCGAAGGTACGCAGAGGCGGAGCTCGCGACCCGGGACCGCGACCGCCGACCGCCGACCGCGACCAGCCTCGCCGGTCAGGTGTCGATGGTTGAGCAGTTTCCGGGAGGCACACCGCTGGCCCCGGGCGCCGCTCAGTTCGAGCCGAGATCGCCGAGGAACCCTCTCAGGTCCGTGACGTGCTGATTATTGACACTGGCAACGCAATCAGCGTCGATCACTCCCGCCTCGGTTCCGCCTTCAAAGACGTCCGACATGCTGAGGCAGTAGGCGTGCCTGTAGGCGATCCAGGCCTCGTGACCCGCGATGAACCGACGCCGGGCTGGATCGCCGGCGAGCTTCGCAAAGATCGACTCGTTGAGCGCGTCGATCGTCTCGTCGCTCCTGAGGATCTGCTGCTCAGCGCAGCCCTCCTCCTCGACCGTGGAGCGATGCCCCGGCGCGCCCGCGCACGGCAAGACCATGAAGGACTCGTGGATCATCGGCGGCGAAAGCTTGACGGCGTGAACCGGGAAGCCGTCGGCTGGCGCAGCCCCCACGACCATGACGGCCGCGGCCAGCGTGCGCTTCAGCACTTTGAACATGCTCGTTCTCCTGTCAGTGAAGGGGTGGCAGCGAGTGACGCCGCCACACTGGGTCGTGATCCCCGACTAGCTGCTGTACTCCGGGATCTGATCAGCCGGCAGGTGTTTCGTCGGTCGTCACTTACCTGGCCGGCGCGATGTACTCGCCGCTGACAGAGGTCTGCACGACCTTGGGGGTTGGGGAGTTGACCGTCTTGGTGATGACGATCTCGCTGACGGTCGGCGCAGAGCCAGACGACGTGGGCGTATCGGCGAGCGCGCTCGAAGGTGCGGCGGCCGTGGCGACCACCACAGCGGCAGCGAAGATGCGTTTGGCGGTGTTGAACATGTTCGGTTTCTCCTGTCCGTGGGACGTTTATGTGCGCCACAGCGTAGGCCCGCATCCCGGCGCACACATCGGGCGATCGTCCTATGTTGGGTGTCCCCGGTGCCCATCTTGGGCTGCTCGATAGCGTGGGGAGACGGTCCTCACGGCAGCGAATCGCAGGGCTCTGCCCTCTGCAGCCATCCGAGACGTGCAACACAGACGGACTGAGCAACGCCAAGCCTGTTCTTGGTCACCCAGACGGCGATCCGGGCGCGGCTGCGATGGCGGGCTCCTCGATCGTTGGCGGGGTTCGGCGCTGAAGCGCGGACTGACGTGGGTACGCGGGGCTATGGAGGACGTTCAGCGAGACGACTGTTCCTACGTAGCCCGGCGGCGCGCGCGGGCGGCCTCGCGGACCAGGTGGTCGCGCTCGGCAACGTTCGTGGCCCGGCGGGCAGCCTCGGCGTAGGCCGTCGCGGCGGCAGGTAGGTCGCCGCTGAGCTCGTGCAGATGGCCGCGGACGGCGTGCCACCGGTGCCGCTCGTCGAGCACCTCGCGCAACTGGTCCGTCTCGCGCAGCCCCGCGGTGCCGCCGAGGACGTGGCCGACGGCGACCGCGCGCCCGAGCACCGCGGCGGGGTCCTGGCGCACCGGGTCGTCGGTGAGGGCGACGAGGTCGTCGTACCAGGCGAGGATCTGCGGCCAGTCGGTCTCCTCGGCGCTTGTCGCGTCGTCGTGCAGGGCGACGATGGCGGCCTCGACCTGGTAGCGGCCGGGGCGCCGTTCTTCCGTTTGCATCTTCAGCGCCGACTGCAGGACGCGCACGCCCTCGGCGATCTCACGGGTGTCCCACAGGCCGCGGTCCTGTCGGTCGAGCGTGACGATGCGACCCTCTGAGTCGAGTCGCGCCGGGAGGCGGGCGTGGTTGAGGAGCATCAGCGCGAGCAGACCGCGCGCCTCAGGTTCCTCGGTGGCGAGGGTGAGTTGGCGCGCGAGCCGGATCGCCTCGCCGGCGAGGTCGACCCGACCCGCGTGGCCGGCCGTGTAGATGAGGTAGAGCACACGCAGGACGACGGCGAGGTCGCCGGGCTGGTCCAGGCGGCGCCCCTGCAGGGCGCGTTTGGCCCGGCTGATCCGCTGCGCCATCGTCGCCTCCGGCACGTAGAAGGCGTCGGCGATCTCCCGGGTGGTGAGGCCCCCGACGGCGCGCAGGGTCAGTGCCACCTGGGACGCAGGCGCGAGGTCGGGATGGCAGCAGCAGAAAAGCAGGAAGAGGGTGTCGTCGCCCTCTTCGGTGGCGGTCGGCCGCGGCTCGGCGTACGTCGCCTCCTCCCGGCGGTGACGGGCGGCCTCGCTGCGGCGGGCGTCGACGAGCCGCCGGATCGCGACCGTCGCCAGCCACGCGCGCGGATCGCGCGGCGGGTGCTCGGGCCACACCCGCAACGCCTCCAGCAGCGCCTCCTGCAGCGCGTCCTCGGCAGCATCGAAGTCCTCGCCCCGCCGGACCAGGGCCGCGAGCACCCCTGGTACGAGGGCGCGCAGCGCGCCCTCGTCCAGCCATCGCGTTGGCTCGTCGATCACGCCAGGTCAGTCGTCCGACGGCGCCCCGGACATGACCTCCCGGACGTCGATCCACTCGTAGAGCGGCTCCCCGCCCGGGCCGGGCTCAGAGGAGACGTAAGCCGCGATCTCGACCGCGCGCTCGTACGACCCAACGTCGATCATGTACCAGCCCGCCACGAGATCGCTGGTCTCGGGCAGCGGGCCGTCGGTGGTGACTGGCGCGGCTTCCGGGCCGCCGTAGCGCACCCAGGTGCGCGCCGGTGTGAGCGCCTGCGCGTCAACGTACTCGCCGGTGTCCTCGAGCAGCTCGCTGACGTGCCTGAGGAATGCCATATGCGCCTCCACGTCCTCAGGTGCCCACTGGTCCATCGGGGGCACGGGACGATGCGGTTCCGGACCGCCGCGATAGTGCTTGAGAAGCAGGTACTTCGGCATCGTGGTCTCCTGGTGTCGTGGGCCGCGCCTGTCGTGGCCCTTCACCTGCTGAGCGGAGCCGGCCCGAGCTTCTCGACATGGAATCACTCATCTGTGACGGACGCGCGTGTCAAGGGTCCGGGAGGTCGCGCCGGTCGCCGGACCCCAGCGGTTGATGGATTCGTCAGGCAGCGGTCACCGAGACGGGCCGGCCCCTGTCGAGCAGGTCCCCACAAGGTCCGACGCGGATAATTCAGATTCCCTGGCGTTAGCCGGGCGTGTGCGTCCAGGCGCCGACGAGCGGGGGCCCGATCACGATTCCGTCCTCGGTGAGGAGTTCATCTAGCAGGCGGTCGGCTAGCGTGTCGGGCCGAACGTCGGTAGGGGTTGCGACCCCGAGACGCTCCATCAGTGGCAGCACTCCGAGCACCACGTTGGCCCAGGCCCAGGTCCGCGCGTCGGCCCCCTCCGACTGCGCATTCCAGACGCATCTCCGGTGCCGGCAGGCCCGCGGCGATGAAGGTCGAGGAGAGCGACAGTCCCATCCGCGGCGCGACGCCGGCCAACTCGAGAGTCTCCAGAAACCACGCGCGTATCTGAGACCAAAGGGGTGTCATGGGCTCGGCCCAGTCGTAAGCCATGTCCCCCTCCTGGACGCAGACCAGGGCGCCGGGCCGCAGCAGCTCGATCGCTCGCCTCAGCGCGCCGGGAGGATCGGACAGGTACATCAGCACCAGCCGTCCCGTGACAGCGTCGAACTCGCCCTCAACCCCCGCGAGGGTCTGCACATCGTCCTCGACGTAACGCACCTTCGGCATGCCTGCCTGCTCGACGCGCGCGGTGGCCAACGCCACCGCAGCCGGTCCGCGTTCGACGCCGAGCACGCTGCCGGCGGACCCGACTACCCGCGCCACCAGCATGGCCACATCACCGGCGCCCGAGCCGAGGTCGAGCACTCGCATCCCAGGCTTGAGCCCGGCGGCCAGAAACACGCGGTCGAGGGCGTAGGCATCGTTTGGGTCGAGAGCTGGCTCGGCAACAGCCCGTGTCGGCTCTGCGAGAGACGGTGTCATGCGGAGACGCCTACGCGCATCTCAGGCGCTGGGGCGCCGAGTTGTCGAGCGAGCATTAGCGTGTTCCAGACGTGCCAGAGGTCGGTGACGCGGCCATCCTGGTCATAGCGGAAGAAGTGCATGTGTGGTACCTCGATCCGCGCGCCAGTCACGGGCAGCGCCGCCATCGGGCCGATGTTCAGCGGCGCCTGGTGGGTGCCCGTCATGGTCGAGCGGCAGGCGACGACGTCGCCCTCGGCGAGGATGTGGTGGACGGCAAACTGCAGGTCGGGGAAGGCGCTGCGCAGCGTGGTGATCACCGCTCTGAGGTGCACGAGGAAGTCAGTGCCCTCTGGCTCCTGGTGATCGATCGCGTCGGGCGCAACCGACTGCGCGAGGTAGTCCAGATCACCGTTGTTGAACAAACGTTCAAACCCATCGAGCGTGAGCGTCTTGAGCTGCTCTGTCGTCACCGCTCCTCCCGGTACTAGAAGATGATTCTAACCGCTGTTAGGCTATCCTAGCGCCGTGGGCCCTGTCAAGACCAGGCAGCAGATCGCCGCCGAGGAGACGCAGCGAGTGATCGTGCAGGCGGCCGCCCGGCTCTTTATGGAAGGCGGCTATCACGCCACCTCGATCGCCCGGATAGCCGCTGACGCTGGGGTCGCGGTGCAGACGATCTACAACTCGATCGGCTCCAAGCGAGATCTGCTCTCACGCGTTCTCGACTTCGCTGCCGCGGGCGACCGGGCGCCGACGCCAGTGCCGCAGTTCATGCTCGAGCAAGGCGAGCGCGAGCCCGATCCGCACCGAATCATCGAACAACTCGTCGAGTTCTGGCAAGGAGCGCTGCCCCGCACCGCCCCGATATTCCGTGTGATCCGTGAGGCCGCCGCGATCGATCCGGAAGCCGCCGTGCTCGAACGCAACCGCTCTCGACAGCGACTTCGCAACTACGCCCACGCCGCACGGCTCCTCCACCAACGCGGCGCGTTGCGCGACGGGCTGACAATCGATCAAGCCGCGGCCGCGATCTTCGCGATCGGCCACCCCGAGACCTACCGCGCCCTCGTCATCGACGGCAACTGGAACAACCGCGAGTGGGCGGCATGGACTACCAGCCTCCTCCACGCAGCACTCATCAAGACGTGACCCCTGGGCAGTGACGGCGCGACCGCGACCCGCCCTCCACCAGCGACGCACACAACGTGTCCCGCCAGAGCGCACGATCGTCGCGGCCGGTCGTCCGCGCTCGCCGGCGAGCCCCTCGTCGTGACCACCGCGGTCGGGTAGATTCGGGCCCATGCTGTCGCGCGTCACTTACGTGGGCATCCGGGGGCCGCAGCCCAACTACGGACACGGGGGACCACGGCTCGTTGGCGTGATCCGAAACGGGGAGAAGCGAACACTCACTCTGGCTGACGATCGCTATCTGCACCAGGAGAACTTCGAGTGGGGGTACGACGGCGCCGGCCCCGCTCTGCTCGCGCAGGCGATCCTCAATGACTACGTCGGGTTCGAGGTGGACACTCTCGTCGCCCGCGTCTTCATGCGGGACGTGGTCGCCCACCTGCCCTCCGAGTTCGAGCTCGATGGACACGACGTCGCTCGCTGGCTGACCGACCGGCTCGCAGCCGCGCTGCGCGCCGAGGCAGCGGCGGCGCAGTAATCGGCGACCTGGACGCCGCCGAACCGCTCGCCGTTGTAGCGGACCTTCGTCATCGCGCGGAAGCCGATCGCACCCGGCGCGCACGGCCGTCGGAACAACGCGCTGACGCCTCTGCATGCGTGCGCGCGAGGGACGGAGTCTTATCGACGTCTTGGCGATCAGCGGCGCGGCCGGATCCGCCGCGGACCGCGCGTAGCTGTCGGGTGTGGAGGAGGTTTTTGGCGCGCGAGACCTCGGCGAGCATCTCGGCGGGTTGACCGTAGTCGGCGAGGGTTCGCTGGATGTCGCTGCGGTTGGTGTCCGAGAGCAGCGACTCGACCACGTGCCGCATGTCGCCCTGGTCGTAGATCGTGTAACGCTCGGTCTGCCCGAACAGGCTGCCGTGCTCGCGCAGCAGCCGTGCGCAGACCAAGTGAAACGTCGCCGCGAGCACGCCTCGCGCGATCTCCTCCCCGAGCAATGCGGCCAGCCGTCACCGCAATCGCCCGCGCCTCTCACGCTGAACGTGACTTCGAGAATCCCGGATGGCTGAGCGCGGACGGTGGCCAGCAGATAGGCGGCGCATGGCCACGCTCGCCCGGCCCCGGACGGTTCATTGCATCACCTGCTAGCGGTGACTACGCAAAGATCAACGACAGCGCGACCGGCTCGTGCACGTACCGACGACGCGTCGGGCGGCCTCAGTTGGCCCGGCTACGGTCGCGGCGGGCTCCGCGAGCGTGACGCAACCGATCGTGCAGTAGAGATGACTGCGATTGACGCGGGGTTACGTCGTTGTATCGTTGATCGTTACTTGTTTGTTTTCGATTACAGGAGGCTTTCATGCCTGGTTTTGTCGACACCACGGTTAAGGACATCGACGGACGGCTCAGCGAGCTGCGCGACGAGGTCTCACGCCTCGAGGCGGCACGCACGGCTCTAACGGGCGGACGCCGCGGGCCCGGTCGCCCGCGAGGCACGGCGAGTCGTACAACCCGTTCGCGCGCCACCCGTGCCCGCACGACGCGGCGTACGACCACCGCGCCGCCCGCGCGCGCAACTCGTCGCGGCGGAAACACGCGCGCCGCCCAGACGTTGGCGCTCGTTCGCCAGCGGCCAGGCATCACCATCCCCCAGATCGCCGAGTCCATGAAGATCCAGCCCAATTACCTGTACCGCGTCCTTCCCCGCCTGGCGTCAGAAGGACAGGTCAAGCGAGAGGGACAGGGCTGGCACGCGGCCAGCTAGTCGCGTCCGAGACACCCGATCTTCGGTGCTTCTCGTCTCGCTCACTCGATGACACCAGCGGCGTGCCGGCATGGAACATGAGCAGATGGCACGCCGCCTGATCTCGACCGGGTCGAAATTCGAGCGGGAGGTCGGCTACTCCCGCGTCGTCGTCGACGGTGAGTGGGCGTTCGTGTCCGGCACGACCGGATTCGATTACGCCACGACGACGATCTCGCCCGATGTCCGCGAGCAGACCCGTCAGGCGCTCGAGAACATCAACTCCGCGCTGCAGGAAGCGGGCTTCTCGCTGGCCGACGTGGTCCGCACCGTGTACATCCTCCCGCGCGCCGAGGACTTCCACGCATGCTGGCCCGTCCTGCGCGAGTATCTCGGTGAGACCCGGCCCGCGAACACAACGTTCATCGCCGGCCTCGTCGATCCGGGGATGCGCATCGAGATCGAGACCACGGCGCCGCGGCACACGTGACCCGGGGCGCGGAGTCGAGGCCGGCGCAGCGACCGTCCGTCCGCGGTCGTAGGCGACCGCGGACGGGATCCGTGCTGACAGGGTGTGCATCAGCTACCCTCCTGAGGTCGGTGTCCGCGCGCTTTCTCGCCAAAGAAGTCAGCGTGGGCATTGGTTTGGCGGCCGCCCCAGTCACTCGGGGCGGCCGTTTTCGTTGGCTTTGATCAGATGACCCGCCCACGTGGGCGGGAACGGAACTCAAACAGCGGCCATTCCCAATCAAATCCCGGGAAGGGCCGGTGCCCGACAACCTCGGCCGCGATACCCGCTCCGCGGCTCGGTACTGCGCGACCCCGGGGTGCGGAGAAGACGCGTTCTATCGCCCCGGACTAGTTGTCCGGCGCCGCGTACCACGCGACGATCATCGCGCGGCCGAGCGTATGCGAGAACAGGTTGAATCCGAGGAACGCCGGCGTGGCGTCCTTTTCGATTCCCAGCGACTCGACGTCGACGGCGTGAACGACGTAGTAGTAGTGATGGCGGCCATGTCCCGCCGGCGGGGCGGCCCCGACGTGCTGCCTGACGCCGGCGTCGTTGCGCAGCTGAAACGCCCCTGACGGAAGTCCGCTCCCCTCCGCATCGCCCACACCACGCGGAAGCTCGGTCACGCTCGCCGGGATGTCGACGACCGCCCAGTGCCAGAAGCCGCTGGCGGTCGGAGCCTCCGGGTCGTAGCAGGTCACCGCGAAGCTCTTGGTGGCATCCGGGAATCCGCTCCATGCCAGCTGCGGCGACACGTCCTCGCCACCCGCGCCGAACAGGCCGCTCCACTGGGGTTGTTGGAGCACCTCACCATCTCGCACGTCCTCGCTGGTCAGCTCGAACGACGCCACCTGGGGCAGTTGCTCGTAAGGGTTGTAGTCGGCCACGATCTGCGTCTCCCTTTCTGCTGCCGGAGGTGTATGCGAAATGCGCGAGCGATCCTAGCCGAGCCGAGCCGCGGTGGGCACGCGCCTCTGTACCTCCGGACCGCGCGGGTGCGGTTCGCAGCTGCGCGCGGTGGCTGGCGGGCTGGGCCAGCGTCAGACTGGCGTTACCCGTCGTTGCGCTCGAGCACGTCGAACGACCACAGCTCGCTCGACGTCCCAACCGGCCCGCTCTGGCGATGCTGCGAATGCCCGGCCGCGAAATCGGAGCTTGCGAACCACGCTCGGAAGTCCTCCTCGGAGCGCCACCGCGTCACCACCAGGCACACCTCACGGTCGTCGTTGGGCCGGAGCAGCTCGAACCCCTCGAAGCCAGCGGCGCCCTCGACCTTCCCGGCTCGCGTTGCGAACCGGTGCTCGAACTCCGCGAAACGCTCCCGCGGCACGGTGATCGCGTTGATCTTGACGACGCTCACGAAACAGATCCTACGACCCCGCTAGGCACGAGGACCGGCATCTTGACCACGGCTCTCATCCTCCCGGGCCGTCGACCGACGAGCTCGCTGCCCGCGAACCGGAGTGGTCTGCACTCTGAACTCGGTCCCCAGCGCGACTCGCCCGGCACCTTTACGTCGAGCCCTGGATTGATGCTCGCTCGTGTAGGTACGTCCTTACCCCGCTGAGAGTTGACTCTGGCGGTGGTGGCCGCTAAGTCCCGAGGCGGCGAGCAGAACGAGCCCCGGGAGGATAAACAGGCCGACACGCAGACCGGCGGCCTGGGCGATCGCGGCGACCGCGAATGGGCCAAGGACCTGGCCGATCGATGCGATCCCTTGGATCTGTCCGATCGCGCCGTCGGCATTGCGCGAGCTCACCCCGACGTGCATTGAGGAGGTCAGCGGAAACATCGCGCCTATCGCGATGCCGGTCAGCGCGATGCCGACGGCTGCGACTGCCGCGCCGCGGGCTGCCAGCAGGATCGGCAGACCCACCATCGCGAGGATCAGCGACGCGCCGAGCAGGCGCTCAGTAGTGGCCCGGCGTGCCAGGCGACTCGCGAGCACCCGACCGGTGAGGTTTGCGGCATACAGGCCGCTGACCATCAGGACCGCCTCTTCACGGCCGATGCCGACACTGCCGTTCAGGTAGCTGGCGAGCCAGAAGCTGAGAGAAAACTCCAGCGCGACGATCGCGAGCACGATGACCAAGGTCGGCACTTGCGAGGGCTGCGCCGGGAGATGAGCGGTACGAGGGTGCTGATCGGGCGAGGCGACCGGCTCGGATCGAGGGATGCGCACCGCGCCCATCGCCAACACGGCGGTGATGACAATCGCTGCACAGGCGACGAACGCAAAGCGCCACGTGAGCACCGTCGCCGCAATGCCACCGAGCATTAGAGGCACGACCGTTCCACCGAGGCTCACCGTCACCTCCCCCTCGGTCATCGCCACCGTCCGCCGCGGGCCGTGCGCGTCGGCCAGCGCCGCCCACATCCTGACCAGCGCGGAGGTGCCAAACAGGCTCATGAAGAACGCCCCAGGCACCGTGATCGTGATCGCATCGCCATAGCCAACGGCGAGCCCCGCGACCGCCGCTGCGGCCAACCCGAAGCGGATTGTTACACCCCGGCCTAGGCGCGCCTCCACCCGGATCGCGAGCAGGCCGGCAACGCCACCACCCACCGCGAAGGCCAACTGATGCAGTGCGCCCGGCAGATAGGAGAGGTGCTCCTCGGCCCGCAGGTAGGGCAGCGCGGGACCCAGGATCGCATTGAGAACGCCAAACCCGAACAGTCCCGAGAACATCGTCCAAGTGAGGCGGTCCCGGTGATATGCGCGCCTTGTGCTGGGGTAGTCCCGAGTCGAGCTCGGCCTGGCAACCAGATCTAGCAATCGCGCTTACCGCCCCGCACGAAGAGCGTCGCCAGGTTGTCGATGATCGCGTCGGCGCGACTGAGCGCGTCGTCCCCGTGGGTCGTGCGGAGCGCGATCACGCGCGCACCTGCGGCGCGGCCGGCATCGATTCCGATTGGAGAATCCTCGAGTACCGCGCACCGTGCCGCCGTCACGTTGAGCCGTCGGGCACCGAGCAGGAACCCCTCAGGATCGGGCTTTCCGCGCATCACCATGCTGGAGCTGATGACGACCTTCGGGCGAGGCAGGCCAGCCGCGCGAAGTCGGACGTCTGCGAGCTGCGAGGAACACGAGGTGACGATCGCCAATGGGTAACCGGACCTCAACAGGTCGCCGGCCCCCGGCAAGGGGAAAACGCCATCGGTGTCCTTGGTCTCTGCCTCTTCGACGAGTGCGGCTTCGGCGGCGTGATCAGCGCTGGGCGCGAGCAGGCGCACCGTTTCTGACGAGGGCCTGCCCTGGGCGAATGCGTGGACCTCGTCGGGGTCGAGACGGTGGCGCTTGGCGAAAGCTGTCCAGGCGCGGCTCACCGGTGCAGATGAGTCCACGAGCGTGCCGTCGAGATCGACCAGCAGCACGTGCGCGCCGCCCAGCACCTGCACGCCGCCAAGCGAAGAGTCATCTACGGCGCGAGCGCTCACGCCGCCTTCCAGGCCGCAAGCGCCCGGTCGGTAAGGATGTGGTCAAAGGCGTGCTCGCCTGCACCGACCAGCGGTGCGCGGCCGCCAAGGGTGCTCGGAGCGAGCGCGGGAGCGACCGCTGCCCTGGCGCCCATGAGGCCATAGTGGTAGCCCTCGTGGACACGGTCACCCGCGACCTCTAGGAGCTGGGGGGCAAGGCCGCCGAAGGTGACCAGCTCGGGATCCAGAGCGTTGACCAGAGCTGCGGTCCCCCGGCCCAGCGCAAACGCGGCGTCCCGCACAGCGCCTCGCTGCGGCCCCTCGCCCGCGCGGGCGGCCGCGAGGACCTCGCGGCTGTAGCTCACCTCATCGGCCGGAACCGACTCGCCCAGATGACGCGCAAGCGCCTGGCCATCTAGGGCGGTGTTCCAGCATCCGCGGGCGCCGCATCGACAGCGCACGGCCGGCGAGCCGAATGGCATGTGCCCGAACTCACCGGCCATCCCCCGAGCGCCGGGAACGAGCTGTCCCCCGATCGAGCAGTGCACCCCCGACGCCTGAGTCCATATAGAGGTGAACCGAACTCGCGGACCCCGCCGCCGCGCCGCGTCGCGCATCCGCGATCGCCGAGAACGTCGCGTCGTTACCGGCTAGGAACGGGACCGACGCGATCTTGCGCGGTGCCAGCATCGAGAGTTCCACGTCCTGCCAGCCGAGGTTGGGCGCCTGAACCAGGCACGTACCGGACACGGTCCCTGGGAGCGAGACCACGATCGCCCGCACACTTGCGCCATAGCGAGCGCAAACGCCGTTCAGCGCATCCTCGACCCCCTCAAAGACGGAGGACCGATCGCGATCGTGGCGCTGCGTCTGATAGGTGTGCACCTCTCCGCCGAGCACGACGCTGGCCACCTCCCACGATTCATGTGAGATCGCAGCAACCGCCGCGACCGGACCCCGGGGGTGCGGGCCCAGTGAGCCTGTCGGGCGCCCGCGGCTGCCCGTCGCATGCGCTGGCCGCTCAGCAACAACGCTGGACCCAACGAGACGCGCGACGGTCTCACTCGCCAGCCCGCTGGAGATACCGAGCTCTCGAGCTAGTCGCGCTCGGGTGATTCCTGGTTCGGCGTGGACAGCGCGCAGCACGCCGACCGCAGCTGAAGAGGGCGCCGAGGCAAGCCGGAGTGATGCTGTGAAGGGCTCCATGTTATTTTACTCTACGCCAGAGTATATTAGATCAGGGCTCGCGAGGGTCATCGCCGCGCTGCAGGATCCGTCGATGCGTGAGCCCCGCCACCAGGGGGCCGGCCTCCGTTGCGGCGGTATACGGTTGTGTGGTGGAGCGAGTGTGGGACTATCCGCGTCCGCCCGCCGTCAGACCTTGTGACCGTCGGGTCCGGGTTGAGTGGGCGGGCGAGGTGCTGGCTGACTCGATCCATGCGCTGCGGGTGCTCGAGACCAGTCACCCGCCGACGATCTATATCCCGCCCGGCGACGTGCGCCTGAGCTTGCTGACCGCGAGTGATGCCGGTCCGACGTGGTGTGAGTTCAAGGGCCAAGCGCGGTACCTGGATGCGATCGTCGCCGGGCAACGGGCGAAGGCCGTCGCTTGGAGCTACGCAGCCCCGACCGCGGGGTATGAGGAGTTGCGCGACCACGTCGCGTTCTATCCCGGGCGGGTCGACGCCGCATCGCTTGATGACGAACGCGTGCAGGCCCAGCCGGGCGACTTCTACGGAGGATGGATCACCGGCGATCTCGTCGGCCCGTTCAAAGGGCCGCCCGGCACGCGCGGCTGGTAGCGATCCGGCTCGCGCCGAACTCGCCGCTTTTGCCGGCGATCTATCGCCGCTTCAGCGACAAGGCGGGCCTGATGGCCGATGTGATCTCGCGTCAGCTGCCGGTGTTCGAGCCGCCAGATCTCGGCGACATTGACTACCTGTCCCCCCACCGGCCGGTCGCCGATCCGGGGGATCGTCGTCGAACTCACCCATCAGCTACCGGACGCGCGGCTCTATTACACCATCGACGGAAGCGACGCGACTCGCATGTCCCTTACAGAGGGGAGTTCCTCCTGACGTTCCCGGACCGGCAACCGGTGACAGTGGCGGCGATAGCGGTGGTTCGGGCGCATGCCGATAGTTCTGTCGTTTGTCACATGTACTTCCCACAGCAAGCTGTTGCCGCAGATGTCGCCGTGACCCCTTGACAGTCCTTGGAGGCGGCAGCCTGCAAGCACGAGAGCAGTAGCGTCGGCGCCGGCGAACCGTGTGTTGCATGTGGTGCAGAGCGGCCGCGATGTCGGCGCCCACGCCGCTGTCGAACCCGGCTGCTCTCGGAGAATTGGGGGCCACACCCAACGCGACGCTCGGCGTGGCCGCTCCGTCGCCAAGAGAGCCGCGCGCCACGCGGGCGACCTGACGATCGGGTTCGGTGGCAAAGCGATCACGCCGCCGGCCGAGGTCGGGGCCGTCGTCGGGTCGCTGAAGGACTGTTCAGGGTTCCCCAGAGCCAACGGTGAAAGCATCGCGCGGCGGAGTCGCAGTAGCCCGCGTCGTTTGCGCGATCCCGTGGCGCTGGTGGTAGCGAGCGGATTCACGCGAACGCAGTCGCCAGCGTCGCGGCCATCGAGGTGCCCGCTTGCTGCAGCCTTGCCTACGCAGGTACGCCGGCCAGGCGGGCCGTGGCACCCTGCCGCCATTCGGCCCAACCCAGCAGCGACAGGTTGCCAGACACGCCAGGGGTCGCGGAATTCCGACCGAGCCGTCGCTGCGTCCTGCCGATCCAACGGGCGGGCGTGGTAGTTGCGCCGAATGCGCGCGCTAGGACAGCCGCCGGCCATCGGTCAACCGCACATCTGCCCGGCCGGGATGCTCTTTCGGCGACGCTGCGTAGGATTGGCGCATGTCCAGCGAGCCTGAAGCCCCACCCTTCGACGACATCGAGCGCTCGCGGCGGCGCGCGTTCGTGGCTGAGCACCGCACGGCCGTGTTCGGCTATCCGCGCCGGGACGACGGGCCGTCGATGTCCGTCGTCTACTACGTCATGGACGGCGACGATCGCATCGTGGTCTCGACGATGCGCGACCGCGGCAAGGCGAAGGCGATCGCCCGCAACCCCAAGGTGTCGCTGTGCGTGCTCGACGAGCAGTGGCCGTTGACATACCTGCTGGTGTACGGCACCGTCGAGGTCGATCCCGACCTGGATCGGGCCACGGATCTGATGATGCGAATCTCGGCGGTGATGGCCGGTCACCCAATGCCGCCCGAAGCTCGGGCCGACGTCGAGGAAATGTGCCGGCGAGAGCACCGGGTAGTGCTGACACTGTCCCCCTACGCCACCTTCCAGACGCCCCCGCGGCACGTCCGGGAGGCGACCGACCTGAAGGGGCTCACGCACTGGACGAGCAAGAGCCTGCCGTGGTAACGCACTCGGCGCGGGCGGCCGAGAAATCCCAGGCACCAAGCTCTAGATCCTGACCGGCACGCCGGCGATCCTGGCTGATCTTCTCGCCGAAAATGATGTTCAACGCGGGCGTCGTCGTCCACCGGCGCGCCAGAAGAGTCGCCAGCGCTGACATGAAGGCCAGCGTGCTGGACGCGGTGGCGGTACTTTGGACCGGCGATGTCGCTCGCGCTCGACCACGTGTTCTGCGTGCTTGACGACCCCGACCAGGCCGTCAGCCGCATCGAGAGGGCCGGGTGGGTGCTCGATGCCGGATCGGTGCACGCCGGGCAAGGGACGCGCAATCGGCGCCTGCTCTGGCGCGAGCAGTATCTGGAGCTGGTCTGGGTTGCGGACGCCGTCGAGGCGCGCACCACCCCGCTGCGCTTAGACCGTCGCGTAGACCGGTTCACGACCGGTGCCAGTCCGTTTGGCTTCGGTCTCCGCGGCTAGCTCCCCAATTGCTGTCGCCGCGAATACTGGCTGTACGAGGAGCTCGGGCCACGGATCTGGGTGCATCACGACAACGAGCAAGCGCCGGAGCGTCCGCTGGTGTTCGTGCTGGAGCTCACCGCCGAGGATCGTGAGCGACGACAAGGGGCAAGGAAGGCCGGCGACCTCCCACGGCAGACCGGGCGGCCGCTGGAGGAAATCCGCGTACGGGCTCCGGCAGCGGCGCGTCTCCCGCCCCACACCGGGCCGCGCATCGTTCATTCCGAAGGCACGCCCTACCTCGAACTACGCGCGGGGCCTGGATCCCTGCGACCGATCACCGACATCCTGGCGATTTCCAGCGCTCGTTGAGCTCGTCAGATCTCGGTCAGAGCGCGAGTGAGGGACCAACAGCGCGATCGACGGCATCATCTCCGTGCATCGAGCGTGGGTGGTGGACCGACGATTTGTACCCCGAGCTGTGCGACCGCCTGCTCCAACGTGCCTCGGTCGAGTGGCGGGGGCGTCGTGTCCGGGAGCGCAGGCACACCCAGATCGAGGAAGAGCTGCTCAAAGCCGCCTGGAATCGCGATGGTTAGTACGCGTGCCTTCTGCGACGTGATGACGTGCGCATGGGCCACCCCGCGTGGGAGCGCGAGTGTGTCACCCGCAACGAGGTGGTAAACCAGATCGCCCACAAAAAAAGAGAGCGTCCCTTCGAGGAGCGTGACTTGCTCGTCCTCGCGGGTGTGGACATGCAACGGCAAGGCGGTGTGGAATGGCTCCTGCGACTCCCACGCGCCGAGCCGCCCGTCGCTTTGGGAGGCCCGGACGCGGACGATGACCCTCGTGCCTGCAAACCACACACCGGCCAAGACGGACGCAGGCCGCTCCATTTGGCCGACTCTAGCGCTGAGGCAAGCCACAACGCCCGCAGGCCGGAGCCGAGCGCTGACGCTGCCATCTTGGACGAATGCGGGCATTGGCGGAATGGGTTTCGCTGTGCTCTGGTCGAGGCGGAATGGTCCGCCCGTCCGAGGCGGTGCCCTCGTAGGCCGCGACCTTCCATTCCACCCGGTGCCAGCGCTTGGGTCGAATCACGGCGGGCCGGACAGCCAGCTGCTAAGGCTTGAGGGCGAGATCGACCACGTACTCCCCGGAACGATCGTTCCCTGCCGCCCGATTTAGAGTCGTTACCCGTAAGCCCGAAGGGGCACAGAACGACGACGCGCGATTATGCCGCTGCCCAGCCAGTCGGAGCAGCCCCGGGTCGCAGCGGCATCGCTTCCCCTTTCCACGAGAGCAGCAGACTTGCCGAGAGCGCCGCCTAGGCGACAACGCAGGAGCTTGAGAAGTGGTTACGTCATCGAGCTCCTGCTCCCCGTGCGGCCGGGGTCAGGGTCATCGTCGGCCAGTCGTGGACCTTGCAGCGCAGCGTTCGGTCGTGAGTGACGAGAACGACCGCGGCTTGCGTGCTGAGGAGGGCGTCGCACAGTTCGTCGGCGAGCGTGACCGAGAGGTGGTTGGTCGGTTCGTCGAGCAGCAGCACCGACGGTTGGCTTAGTAGCACGGAGGCGAGCGTGACTCGTCGGCGCTGCCCGACCGAAAGCCGGCCGAACGGGCGTCCGAGGTCGGCGTCGGGCAGGAGTCCGGTGGCACGGATCTGATCGAGATCCCACGCGCCGAGCACGTCGGCGGGAGTGCGGTTGGGATTCCAGTCGTCCTCTTGGGCGAGGAACCCGACGTGGGCACCAGGCGCGACGGTGAGCGTGCCGGTATCGCGTGCGAGTTGGCTCGCTAGCACGCTCAGTAGCGTCGACTTCCCGGCTCCGTTCGCGCCGCGCAACAGCAGGCGGCCCCGGGCCCCGAGCCGGATCGGCGAGTCGGGCGGCTGGGTCACGCGACCGCGTACGGCGACTCCGGCGGCCTCGAGCAGGATCGCGTCGCCAGTGTCCGCTGCATCGGGTGCGATGAACATGAGCGGATCCGGCGGCGCGGGGCCGCGCTCACGTCGGAGATCGTCAATGCGGCGCTGGAGCAGTCGAACCGAACTCGCCGCTCGGCTCTCGCGTCCGTGCTTGGCCGCGCCCTTGCCGGGCTGCCAGTGGCCGGGAGCTGCGTCGCGAGCCGCGATCAACCGCTCGGAGAGCCCGCGCTCGGCGTCGAGACTCGCTGCATACCGTCGGCTCCACTCCCGCAGCGTTCCGGCGCGCACCTCGCGGTACGCGGGAAAGCTGCCGCCGAAAAGGGTGCCGCCGGCGCCGAGTGCTGGGTCGAGGTCGAAGATCGCCGTCGCGACCGCGTCGAGTAGCCACCGATCGTGCGTCACGAACACAGCGATCCCCGGAAACTCGACCAGCCACTGCACAAGCCGGTCCAGCGAGCTGTCGTCGAGGTGGTTGCTCGGCTCATCGAGTAGCACGGTGCCGGCCGGGTCGGCCAGTGCGCAGCCGACCCGCAGGCGGTAGCGCTCGCCGACCGAGAGGCTGGCAAGCGCCCGTTCGGTGTGGAAATGCGCATCGAAGGCGTTGAGCGCTGCCTCGAGTCGCCGCTCGGCGTCCCACGCGGCAAGCCGCTCGGCATGGGCGAGCGCTGCTGCGTAGCGCTCGGCGGCGCCCTCTGCGCCTGCGGCGATGTCAGCCGCGGCGTCCTGGAGCGCGGCCAGCGCGTCGCGTGGTGATCGCAGAGCCTCTGCGCGCACCGCGGCGACCGTCGTCCCGGCTGGTGCGTCCATCTCCTGCTCAATGAGGAAGCGACTCTCGGTCGTGCACCTGACCTCGCCGCCGTCGGGCGCGAGCCTGCCCGCGAGCAGCCGCAGCAGCGTGCTCTTTCCTGCGCCGTTGTCGCCGATCACAGCGAGGCGTTGCCCGGCAGTAACTGTAAGCGAGACGCCGTCGAGCACGGCGCCGTCACCGAATCCCTTGCGCAGATCGCGCGCAAAAAGATGCGGCCCCGGGCGTAAATCGGACGGCGCCAGCGCGCCGACCAGCTGTGAACGCATGACGTTCCTTCCTGACGTGATGACGCCACGGCCACCGGCCGCGACGAGAAGACCTAGCTGGACAGGTCCGGCGCTACAGGAAGGAGTGAGGAATGAACGTCATGCAACACCGAAGCTACCACGCTGCGCCGCAAACGCTGCGCTCGGGGCAACCTGGCCGTTCCAGGCAAGGCACCGCGACAGAGCGGCAGCCGAGATCACGGGCAATACATCCGAACCACGTGATTGCTCCCGCCACCTGACTGCATCCGAATCTTGCCGCCAGCCGAATACGTCCGAACGACGTGGTTGGTCCCGCCACCGGATCTGGCGCCGCTGCCCGTATCACCGCTACCCGTGCTGCCAATGGTGCCGTTGCCGGTGTTGGCCTTGGGAGCCGCGGCGTCGCCGGAGCTCGGGGTGATCACCAGAGGTTGGCGCTTGGGGATGCTGGCCGGGTCGAAGGTGATCGTCGGCGCGGTCCCACCTGGGCAGACAAACGTCGGCGGGTGCTTCGCCAGAGGCATGATCTGCGCCCGCACGCCCATCGCGTCGAGCCTTTCGTTCGCGCCGGCGATCCCCGACGGCTTCATCAGGTTGACCGTGACCGTGCCGTCGGGGTTGCGGGTCACCGCGAACGCCGGCGAGCTGGTCGACGCGCCGAGCAGCAACGCCGCTGCGGTCGCCATTGCGGCCAGACCGACGGTGGAACCGGCAAGCAGTTGAGGGCGGGGCGCCCGCCTGTGCTTGTGCACCGTTCGCCCGGTGCGCGCCAGCTCGTACCCGTGCTCGCGCACGACCGAGAGCCACAGATTGTCTTCGAACTCACTCATCGACGTAGTACTCCTTTCTCAACTTCGCCCGAGCCCGCGACAGCCGCATCCGCAACACGCCGCGTGACAGGCCGAGCGCCGCCGCGGCCTCCTTGGGCGTCAGCTCGGCGAGGTCAACTAACTCGATTGCCGCTCGCTCGTTCGCGCTCAACATCGAGCACCGCTCCAGCAACTTGCGGCCTGCCTGCTGGGCATCGATCTTGGCGGCCAGATCTTCGATCTCACTGGTCTCGAGCGCCCGACGGCCCGCAAGCCGAACCATCGCATTCCGACGGTTGGCCACCTGGGCGCAATACCCGGCCCAGACGTGAGCCGCGATCCCAAACAGCCAGGCACGAGCGCTGCCACGACGGGGGTCGAAGCCGCGGAACGAGCCAGCCGCCCTCAGGATCGTCTCCGAGGTCAGGTCCGCCACCTCCTGCGGCTCCGAGCAGCGGCGCGCGAAATACGCCGTCACCAATCCGACGTTGCTTCGGTAGATCTCCTCGAACTCGGTAAGCGCGACACCGCGTAGGGTCTGCCGCACGCTTACCTCCGTGGCCATCGCGGTGCTCATGTCTCCTAGTTGCTGAGTTCGCTCCGATCTGTCACACCGACCCCTCGCACGAACCGATCAGCACCACCGGCGGCGAGTCAGGACGAAGTCCGCACCGTTGCGTGGAGCTGCTGCAAGATGCTACGCGCGGCGGTCAAGCCTGGCCGCGATCCGCATCGGATGCGATCGACCCCAGGAGCCCCCCGAGCAGTCAACCGGTCAACCCCGTCGCACCAGCCACCCGGCCCGCGTACCACCGAGAACGCGGATCGAGTCGCCCCCCTCGGCGTCAACGCGGCGACGTCGACCAGGGTCGTGGCGAAAAGCGCGGCCAGTGCCGCGGCCGCTGACAGAAGTGGCCTCGGCCGCCGGTTCGGGGCTCGTGGAGACGAACCGCTCCCCGAAAGCTCAATGCCGACGGGCTGTCGAATATCTTGGGTCGCCCTGGGGTCGCTGGTGCGTCAGCGGTGAGGTGGCCAGGTCGGGTGTCGCGCGAGAGGCGCTGCTCGGAGGCGGGTGCGCTACTCTGGGAGGGTCGGATAGCGAGGGCAACAAGAGGGCGAGACCTTCATCTGAACGTCCCCTTCCCGCGAAAGCAGCCTGATCTTCTGATGGCCGAGAGTCCACCCACGGGTGGGCTTTCCGCGTTTAACAGACGCCCGCAGCAGACCCCTTGTCGCGTGGGGCCTCATCACGGCGGCGGATCAAGGCAGGATGTCGTTCAGCGTCGCCGTGAACCGCTCGCCCGACTCCTCGAGCTCGCCCTCGATGTGCAGGCGTGCCGGGCCGGTCTCGGTCCACAGGTCGAGGAAGTAAACCCAGCCCGGCAGGTCCGGATCATCGGACTTGGCGATCGCCTCGACCCCGTAGACCTCGCGCGGTGGAAGCACCAGCGACTCGGGGCAGTCGTCCTCGACGCGACGGCGCAGGTCCTCGACTCTGAGCCGATCGCCAGACGCGACGCGGAGCTCCTCGTACTCGCCGTCCACGACAAGACCGACGACGTCCTCCAGTGCCCGGTACATCGGCTCGGGGACCAGCTCGAGCGTTTCGACGATCTCTCCCCGTCCGCCCAACTCGTGGCTCGGCGTCAAGTCGAGCCGGGCGTAGAAGTAGTCCTCGCACGCCGCGCGCGCCTGACGGCGGATGCTCTTAGACAACCCCGCAGCACCGAGCGCAAAAACCGCCGCATCGATCGCCTCCTCAACCGTCCCGTGCCGGCGCGTCAGCTGCGCGGTGACCGCGCTACCGTGCTCCGTGTCGCGCGCCACCGATGAGCCGTCCAACAGAATCGAGGGAGCGTCATGGCGGCTGTAGCCCGCGCACGCCCGCACCGCAGAATGAAGGACGATGAGATGATCGCCCATTACGCCCGCTCGGGTGATGCGTCGCGGGGCGTCATCCAGATCGGCCAGCTCGCCGAACAGGTGGTAGTAGCGCTGCCACGACTATGCATCCTACGAAGCGGACGCCCGCCGTGTGCGGGCTCCAGAAACCCGTGGAGCGGCGGGCAGGGCGGGACGCCCAGGTCGAGCAGGTACCGGGCGGCGCTGGGCGCGCTCGTGGCGACGAGCAGGTACGTCCCGACCCGGCTGGCCCAGACCTGCATTCGTGATCGCGCGGGCATCAGAGGCGAGGACTGGCGGCGTGACTGGGTGTGTCCGCGAGGTTGCCCCGGTCGTGTGGGAAAGCCCGGCCGGCATCGCTCGCCGCGATGCTCGGCCGCCGGTTCGGATGCTGGAGATTGGCGACGCGGCAGCGCGTAGCAAGCCGCGCCTGCCCCGTCACAGACTCAGCTGCCACTAGCCAACGGCGCCGCCACGTCAAACGGGCCTTCGAACCGATCCGCGGCGGAGAGCCCAGGCAGCACGAACTCGGAGTCCTCGTCGGCGCGGGGCGCGGGGGCAAGGCCGAGCCACTTCACTGCCACGGCGATCACCGCCTCGGCTATCTCCTGCAGCGTGCCGTCCACCCGTTCATCCCCCCAGCCGCTCCCACGAACCTGCGGGCCTTTGCCCGGAGGCTGCCGCCTCTGCGGCCGTCATCGGGAGCAGCAGCTCCCGGCTAGAGGCAGGGTGACGAACAGGACAATTGGGGCCACGCCCAACGCGACGCTCGGCATGGCCGTTCCGTCGGCAATAGAGTCGTGCGCCACGAGGTGACCTGATGATCGGGTTCGTGGCGAACCGGGCACGCAACGCGGGACGTCCTCCTGATCTAGTCTGATCGGCGATGTGCCCGCACCGGCTGGGGATACGCCCGATGGAGCTGGCCGACTTCGAGGTCCGAATCGCGTACTTTCACCGGGGGACGGACGAGCACCTTGACAGGCTTGGAGTCGACCGCTCGCGCCTTCCTCAGCCCGATGCCTGGCGCGCGTCATTCGAGCAGAATCTCGCTCGCCCGGTCGAGGACCGATCCGAGTACGGCCTCGTCTGGGAGGTCCACGGGATGCTCGTCGGCTTCAGCACGGCCGACCAAATCCGGTTCGGAGCCGAGGCGCACATGCACCTCCACATCATTGATCCTGAGCGCCGGGCGTCTGGGCTGGGGACCCAGTTCGTGCGCATGACCGCTGTGCACATGTGCGAGACACTGCGGCTCAATCACCTCTACTGCGAGCCGAACGCGTTCAACGTTGCTCCAAATCGCACGCTGCAAAAAGCCGGCTTCAAGTATGTGTGCTCACGGCAATGCCGACCCAACCCGATCAACTCATATCAGGCGACCACGATCTGGGTCTACTCGCCACCAACGCCCGGCTGAGAACGCCATCGCCCGGCCGCGCCAAGCTGCGCTAGCGGCGGGGGTTCGCCGCCGGTTCGCGGCCCGCCAACTGAGGCATGCGCATGCGGTCGAGATGTCCGCGAGGGTGTCCCGCTGCTCGTGATTCAGCGCCAGGTCGGGCATGCCCATCTCGGGATCACCTCGGCTTATCTGCGCGGGATCGACAGCACCGAGATTGTCCACGCCGTCCACGAGCGGCCCGCGCCGATGATCTCCGCCGCCAGCGGTCTCAAGCCCTCGCACTGACCCGCTAGAGCCATGCGAATAGGACATCTGCCGCTCGATCGCGGACCGCCGGCATATCCGCGCACTCGTCCGGGGCATCCGCCGACTGCCGTCGCGGTGGCATAGCGCTAGTCCGCCGATTGGCGCGCCGCCGGTGATCTGGTCGGGCGGAAGGGTGCTCGCGTCCTTGAGCCGCGGCGCCCGGGAGCGGGTTTGTGAAGGTGATGCCGCCCCAAGCACCGCGCGTGCTTGAGGAGCGGGCGGAGGGCGGGCTCACCGGAGGAGCGCTGCGGTGACGCCCTGGATCGTTTGTATCCCGTAGCTCATATCAGGATCCCCGTCGGTCATCACCGCGATCGCGAACGTGTGGTGGTGGCCGACTATGCGCGCGATCTGGTGGACCAGGAACACATCGGGGCTGGGGCGCCATCCCGCCTTGAAGTACACCGTGTAGCCAAGTGGGCGGCCGATTGCTGGGATACCCCAGCTCTCATACCCGGCGATCGTCGAGAGCAGGAAGTTGGCGTAGCCGACGAACTCCCGCGGGATCAAGGAGTCCATCTCGAAAAAGAACCTCGCCTGGTCAGCGGCGGTGATCAGCGCGGCCCCCCACGAGCCGCCCCACGAAGCGGTGGTGTCGACCGAGAAATGGGTCATCCCGGCCGCCTGGGCGACCGCGTATAGGCCGGCATTTCCGACGATCGACCAGCACTCCGTGGCAGCGTTGTTGTCCGATACGTTGATCATCGGGTACAGGATCGAGTTGCTGTCGGAATCGACGTAGTGCTGACCCATTGCGTTCAGTCGGCGCAGGTACGCGACCAGGAGCATCGCCTTGACGACGCTGCCGGTTATGAACTGCTCGTTCACGTTGGCCCCGGACAGGCGCCCCTCGCTGTCGACGACGGCCAGCGCGGTGCTCCCCATCCGGGTCCGCAGGTACCGCTCGGCGCGTGCGATCGCGACCGAACCCGGGAAGCCGGGCGGCAGGTACCCGCCCCCGGAGTAGCCGCGCCCGGTGCAGCCCGGCGGCAGTCTCGGGTTGGCAAGCGCCCGTGGCTGCGGCGCATGAAGGCACACCCGCCATCGAAAGTGGCCGGCGGGGAGCGTGGCCGTGGTGAAGAGCACCGCCGCGTAGGGGCTCAGATTCACCGACCGTGTCGCCGGGGCCCGCGAGAACCGCCCACGAAATCCGGAGGCGAACGACCAGGACACGCGCGAGTTCCCCCATCGCAAATCGCGCGGGTGAAAGATCACCAGCACCACCTTGGCCCGCCCGAGCGTCAACGCCTTGACCTTGGTGACGGTTCGTCCCGTCACCAGCACCGTCACCGGTGGCGATGACACGCCGCTAACCGTCGCGCTGTATTCCGTATTGCGGTCCGGCGTAACGGTGAACGAGAACGAGCCATCCGGGCCTGTCGTGGCGCTCGCCGCCGCCGTGACGGCGCTGAAGGGATACGGGCTCACGTATAGCTCCACCGACGCCCCAGCCGGCGCGCCAGACGGTACAGCCCCCGACAGTGTCACCGGCTGCCCGCTCGCGACTTCTGACGGGCTCGCCGTCAAGCTCGTCGTCGACGTGCCCAGCGATTGGGCGGAAGCGGCGAGCGCGCCCCCCGGCACAACCAGAAACGCCACGACAACGATCGCGACCACACCTCTTCCGAGCATCCCCGAACTGTACGGATCCCGAGCAGAGCCACGATCTCCCGCACCGCCTCGGCCACCATCAGATAGGCGCTGACGCGCTCGGGCGAGCCGCTGAATCAGCACGCACCACGCCCCGAATCAAGCCGAGGACGCTCGTGCACGGACGACCTCCAGCAGCGATCCGCGCATGGCGAACGCTCCAGCTCACCCAGCACAAGCAATCGCCATCGCGCCGTACCGTCGATGACCGTCTCACCCAAACTCAGCCGTGTTCACCCACCAAGGCGGCGTCGCTCCTCCGTCGTCGGGAGTTGTCCGCCGGGCCGGGGGGCTGACGATTGCGCTCGTGGGCGTAGCGATCGTCCGCACCAGCGCCGGCGGGACCGCTTTTAGGTCGCCAAGTCAAGCGCGCAACGCCAGGCAGCGCGAGGAACAAAGCGATCGCCCGGGCTGTCGGCACCCGGGCTTCGGGATTGGGCGGCTTCGAGTTCGAGGCGTTCGAAGCACAGTGCCCCAGCGGGCTTCCCCACGTCTGCGGAGAAGGTTCCCGATCCTATGCCGGCCTGGCTGAGAGAGCCGACGCTACCGGCGCCGGCGAGGACGGATCTGACGACGTTCAAGTTGGTCCGGGATTTGCCCGGCAACGCGCCGACCGCCAGGAAGCACGTTCAGGTCGACCGGTTGCCCCAACGGGCAGAGGTGCGGTGTGGATCGCGATCGGGGGTGACAATCAGACGAATTGGCCGAATCCCAGGATGACGATGGAGAGAGAAGGACGTCGCCGGAGTGAGATGCTGATACTGCCCCGTCATGCGACGGCGCGGCCGGCGTCGCGCGACGCCAGCCCGTCGCTGCCACGGGCGGCGGGCGACCGCCCGGTGGCTGGACTGCTCCTTGCGCCTGCCCGCGTGACGACCGGATGCCGTTCCACACCTCGGGTTTATCGACGTCTACGAGGTGTTCGGCGGCCGCACCTGTTGCGCGTGCTGCACACGGGGGTTGCCCGAGGGTTCGTATCGATGCTCATCGGCTCATCCGGGCGCCGGCGAGTCGGTATGCATCAAGCACCTGAGCATGGACTAGCCCAGTGGCACACGCCGCGATAGCTCGAGCGCTTCGACTGGGCTGGACGTCGACGCTGGCGTGGAGCGCGGTGCTCGTGCTGGGCGCTGGAGCGGTTGCCGGCGAGACGGCGACCACGGCGGGCGCCACGTCCAGCCTCGGCTCCACGAGCACCGTCGCCGCGGACGGTACGCCGACCACCATCGTCGCAACGCCCGCCGATCCAGCCGCGCCAAGCACCGGCGTCAATCCGACACCGACGACCACCATGACGACGACGACCGTGACGGTCACGGTGACGCCCGCGCCGCGCCGAAGGCCGGGAGGCTCGAATGCGAAGTGCCGGCCGCACCCAGGGCGACAGACAGGCCGCCGGCGCAGCCGGCGGCACCATCCCGAGCGGCCGAACTGCCGGGTGCGTCCCGCCAAGCCGCGGCACCGGCCACCCAGGACGCCGCGCCGGCCGCCGGCGCCCGCAGTGAGTTCGCAGGGCGGCCCGGCGACGACGACGCCGGCCACGAGCGCCTCGTCGTTCTCGTTCGCGTTTCCCGCGCCTTCGTCCACGATCCCCGACTTCTTCATCTCGAGCTTTCAGATCCCGCCGTTCCTGCTCCCCATCTACCAGGCGGCCGGGATCGAGTACGACGTTCCGTGGCCAGTGCTGGCGGCGATCAATGAGGTCGAGACCGACTATGGGCGGAACCTGTCGATCTCCAGCGCGGGTGCCGTAGGCTGGATGCAGTTCCTGCCCACGACGTGGGAGCAGTACGGCGTCGACGCCACCAACTCCGGCTACGCCGACCCATACAACCCGGTCGACGCGATCTTCGCCGCCGCGCGCTACCTCCATGCCGCCGGCGCCTCCACGAGCCTCGAGAGCGCGGTCTATGCCTACAACCACGCCCGGTGGTACGTGCAGTCGGTGCTGCTGCGCGCCGAGCTGATCGGCGGGATCCCCGAGGGGCTAATAGACGCGCTCAGCGAGATGGTCGAAGGGCGCTTCCCGGTTGCCGCTCCGGCCAGCTACCTCGATGCCGGCGTGACCAGCCTAGAGGGTCAGCGCGCCGGGGAGGCCAAGCCGTCGATCGCAGTCGACTCTAACCCTGCCGCCACCGCCACGACCATCTTCGCCAAGCCGGGGGCGCCGGTGATCGCGGTCAATGACGGCACGATCGTGGGGCTCGGTCGAAGCCGGTCTCTGGGCCGGTACATCGAGCTGCGCGACGCCAGCGGCAACCTTTACACCTACGCGGATCTGGGCTCGGTTGCCACGATGTACCCGGTCCCGAAGCCGCTCGTGCCGAAGGCACCGGCGCCGGGCGCGCTGCCGGTCTGGTCGGCGGATCCGGGCGGGGCGAGCGCGTCGGCGAGCGCCGGCGTCCAGACAAATGGCGCGCCCGCTGCATCGGCCGGACCGTGGTCGTCCCCGACCCTGCTGGTCAAGGAGCGACTCTTCGCCGACCCGTTGCGCCCGGCCTCCTACGCTGCCGGCGGGGATTTGCAGATCGAGAGCGAGCCGGTCGCCCCGACCCGCTTCGACAGCTACTTCTCCGGCATCCTTCACCTCCCGCGCGACCAGTACACACTGAGCCCGCTCCGTCCCGGCGCGATCGTGGTCGCCGGGACGATCCTCGGCCGGATCGGCCCGTCCCTAAACGGGGGGCGAGCCGGCGTGGTGTTCAAGATCAAACCGGCCGGGCCAGGGGCTCCCTACATCGACCCGAAGCCGATCCTCGACGGCTGGAGGCTTCTGCAGGCGACCGCGGTCTATCGCGCGACGGGGATCGATCCGTTTCTGGGTGAGGATCCGAGCATCGGCCAGCTTCTGCTGATGTCCAAAGAGCAGCTCGAGGCCCGCGTCCTGGCCGACTCGCAAGTCCAGCTGGACGGTTGCGAGCGACGCCAGGTGACCGCCGGACTATTCGACCGCCGGATACTCGGGGTGCTCGAGTTCTTGTCAGCGTCCGGAATGGGTCCCACAGTAACGGGCGCCGGCTGCGGTGGTTTGTTTGTGCGGTCGGGCGGCGCGACGGCTTCGGATTCGAGCATCGCGATCACCGCGCTCGATCACCAGCCGGTGCTCGGGCACCAGGGCGCCGGCTCGCTCTCCGACCTCGCGATCAGGCGGCTGCTCACCCTACAGGGGACGTTCAGGCCGGCGCAGATCATCAGCCTGATGAGCTACCCGGGCCAGAGCAACACTCTCGCCAAGGCCGATCATGCCAACCGGATCGAGATCCGCTTCCTACCAAACGCCGCTCAGAGCCGCGAGCTCGGCGGCCAGCTAGGGGCGATTCTGCAGCCTGGTGACTGGACGCAGCTGATCGGCCAGCTCGACCAGATTCCCGAGCCGGTGGTCCCCGTCGCTGCGAGTCGGTATGCGATCCGAGAGTTCGCCACCTCGACGAGTCGCTGAGGAGCCGCTTGCCCGCAAGAGCCGCAGTGGGGCCCCCGCGTGGGCCCGCGCGAGCGCCGTCCGCAGGTCCCCGGCGCGGCCCACTGGCTGTCCTTGCGGCGTCGCCTTCGCCACACATCGGAACTCGGCTCGAGAGCACGCCCTTCAGGGCAAGCGGAGTGGCCGCACGGACCTTGCCGGGCGCGAGCTGCCGCAGTAGCGTCGTTGAGCCGCTGATGCGCGCCACCACCACGCGAACCCATCGGCAGGATCGCGCGGCAGTCGAGCAGATCAAGTCCAAGCTAGACGAGCGAGGAATCCGGCCCGCGTCTGAGGTCGCGGCCCCAAGCCTGTACGGCGTCCTCTATTCGATCAATGGCAAGGCCGTGCTCTCACTGAAGGTCGAGCCGTACCTGTACGCCGACCGGGCCGGGTCGTTCGTGTCAGCCCTACAGAGCCGGAGCACCAAGGCTCGCTCGATCATCTTCACCGGGACCGCCGGGGCGCTCGACCAGTCGATGGAGATCGGCGACCTCGTCGCGCCCGGCAGCTTCGCCCAGACCGATGCGCTCGTGCGCACCCCCGTGGCGGACGTCTCGAATCAGGCCACGGACATCCTCGACAAGCTCGCGTTTGAACGCGGGGACTCGGCGTCTACTCCGGAGAGAAGGTCTCGCATGGGGCGGTCGACACGATCCCGTTCGAGGACAAGGAGTGGTTCAAGGCGCACAAAGCGATGTCGATCGTGGAACAGGAGGTGGCGGGCATCGCGGCCGCTGTCGCCGCGTCGTCGAAGCTGACACGGCTGTACGCCTTCTTCGGCATCTCGGACGTACTCGGCCGACACGACTTCAGCCACAACGAGACCGATCGAACGCCCGAGCGCACCAAGTTCGACCAGGGAGACGTCGTCGTCAGCGCACTCGAGAAGGAACTCGGCGAACTCAAGCCGTCGGGCGCCACCACGACGCCGGGCCTGCTGAAATCGAAAAAGCGATACTCGCGCTCTACCGCGAGTATGGCGTCAAATCTGTCGTCGGCTAGAAGATGCTCGAGACTCCGATTCGCATCAAGTACACGGGTTCTGCGTCGCCCGTGAAGGTGCGGCTCACCTACGGCGACGCAACCGTCAGCCAGGACGCGGTAAACGCTGGCGGGGTGATCTGGACCTGCACCTTCGAGGATATTCCCGGTATGAAGGGCAAGGTGAAAGTCGCTGCCGGGAGCACCACGAAGGAGCAAGAACTCACCACCGGCACCGGCAAAGCGACGTTCGTCGACCTCCAATGACCGACCATCCCACTGACGGCGAGTTGGCGGCGCTTCGGCTCGTGCTCGGGCGGCAGTTCTCGGTGGACCGCGCTCCCGGTCGCGTCCTCGTCACGCTGCGGCGCGATCAGCCGCTGGTGACCTGGTCGCTCACCCCCGTCGGCGACAGCGTCCTCGGCGGCCCGCGGTTGACCGATTGGGTGGAATACCTTGGCGGCGCCGCCGCCACCGCGTTCCGTGGAATCGCGGAGGACAACACCGCCGAGCCCGCCGAGCGAATCGAGCGCATCGGTCGCGTCACCGAACAGTCCGCCCAGGCGTATGGCGAGGCTTCCGGGTCGCGGTCGACACGATCCACACCGATGATGCGGGCGCCTGGTTCGAGTAGGCTCCTTCCGCCGTAGGCGAACCGCTGCGTGGATCAAGCGAGCGGTGGCTCCAGCCCGGCTACCACCTGTGGGCTGACTGCTTGTCGGGCTTCTTGCTGTTCCAGTCCGTCACGGCGGCCTGGAACAGGATCCGATCGACGAGCCAATTGTTGTCCGGTAGCACGTTTTCAGCGGACGTTCCCACCCGCATCTTCACGTGCAGGTGGTTCTTCGTCGTCGGGACCGGGTGATAGTGGATTTCGAGATTCCAGACACGCTGGAGGGGCTGCTGGTAGCCCGGGGGCGTCGAAGGAGCCTCCGTCACCGTGAGGGGGAACACGATGGTGTCCTCGCTTAACGAATACGGGCCCACGACACGCACGGCGCCGGGAGGCTGGTGCTTGATCAGAGTGGCGACGTCGGCGTTGCGCGCGTCGACGGAGGATGGCAAGGGCTGCGGCTTATATGCCGAGGGAGACGGTCCGGGCGGGTTCATGCCCGGGCCCCAGGCCTTCGGGGAAGGTGACGGGAACGCCGACGGGTCGAATTCGACGAACTCCTTCTTTTTCTTTTTCGGCTTGTCCGGTCCGGGGGCAGCGCTGCCCGGGCTCGGTGGGAGACTCGGCACGACCGGACTCGAGCTGCTCGGGCTCGACACGATCGGGCTCGAGATGCTGGGGCTCGATCCGGTCGGCGATTTAGGCGGGACCTGGCTCTGCTGCTTGGCCGGCGGGGGCGACTGCGCTTTGTAACGCACGGCAGCGTCGATGAGCGCGGTGATCTTCTTGTCGAGGTCAGCCAGACTGGTGGCCTTTTCGACCCAGTAGTGCCAGTCCTCCTTGCCGTGGTAGTTGCTGTGCTCGCCCTTCATGAAGTTGTCGTTGTAGCGCTTCTGGATCCGCTCCAGCTCCGCTTTCTGCTTCCTGTCCCCCCTGATCTCCGCCAGTTCTTCGTCCGTGATCCGCTGGAGCGCGCGGCGCGCCACCGTGGCGGCGGCGCGATTGCCAGCGATGCGCTGCACGCGGAGCATGGGTGCGAAAGGAGGGAGCCCAGAACCGCTTGACTTTGCCGGCCGATCGCCGGGCCCGCGGTCTGGGCGGATATGAGTTTGACGTGCCCGCATACGACTACGCCTCCGGTATCACGCCCCGATCTGGACCCTCAGTTGGTGCGGCGCTCGATTCGAGGACCGGATGCCCATCGGTCTTCGCCGTGAACACCCGCCGCGGACGGCTTACGTAGAGCTGAACGATCACCACCGTGAGGACGGCGATGGTCATGATCCGCTCGCTCTCGCCGAGCGTGGCCACCAGCCCCCAGACCTGCGTCGCCAGCGCGAAGACCTGGCAGGCGACCGGGAGGAGCACCGCCTTCCATCCGTAGAGCTCCGGCGCCGTGTGGTCGACCCGAGGCTGCCACGCGGCGTATGCGATCAACAAAAGCCCCACCGGCCACAGATAGTCATACACCCCAGCCACATAAGTCTCTTTCACTTTCTGCACCGAGTACAGGGCATCGGCAACCACCCAGATCGACAGGCCCAGAGTCAGGAGGTACCACGCGCGACCCGGGCGCCAACCGGTGAGAGCAATCACTCCGATGGTCGACCCAAGCAGGAGGATGTCGCCTGCTGGATATGCGATGTCCACTATGTGCGCGAGCAGGCTGACGTCTCGGGATTCGTCGACCGCCGGCTGAAGCGACAGCGCCACCGCCGGTGTGGCGACGACGAGCGCCAGCGCTATCCCGTCGATCCACCGAGCGAAATCGAAATCTTTGAAGCGGGAGCGGACGAGCATCATGAGGCCAGCCGCCGCGAGCGGATACCACGCCAGCCAGAAGGCATCCGACACCTTGACGCCGTTGCCGAATCCGATGCTGAGGTCGTCCAGAATGTCCCCTACGACCCAGCTGAACGTGCCGAGACTCAAGAGCACCCACCCGCGCGAACTGTGGTCGCCGAGCCCACGGACCAACATGAGGGTGCCCGCGCCGATCGCGGCCGCGTCGTAAAAGTAGCTGTCGATCAGGTTGCTGTAGCCCGAGCCCGCGACGCCAAAGATCTCGTGCAGAGCGTCAAACGTGATGATGGCCGCGAGGGCAGCGAATATGAACCGCACGGCCGGCGTGATTCGCCATCGTCCGACGGCTATCCCCTCATCCGGCACGCCGATATCAGTCTCGGCTGCCTCGTAGGACGTCGCCTCAGATCGCGTTGATCCTTCCACCGTATTCCGCTCGCCTCTCGGCAACCGTGTCGCTGGTTACTGCCCTCACCGGTGTGGCCCCGCCAATCATCCTCGATTCCGAGTGACTGCCGCCCGTCTTCTGCCTCATCGGGCACCATGTGTGCGCGTCTACACCGGGGGGGCCAACTCAACGAGCAATTCCTCGCGGGGAAGTCGGAGCAGGACCGCGTCGTCGAGCGCCATCGCCGATTCACTGCGGGGTCGTCCGTGGAGGGCTGCAATCTCCCCGATCAACTCGCCCGCACCGGCGACCCGCCTGGGCCGTCCGTGTTGCGAGATCTGGATGTGACCGTCCCATATGATGTACGCGTCGCCGGGAGGGGCGCCCTCGGCAAGGATGGTCTCGTCCGGATGGCGGCGCTCGATGCTCGCCGCGGACGCGATCCGCTCCACCGCGGGCATCGGCAGGTAGGAGAGAAGGGGGAGCCGTGTGAGTAGATCGACACGGCCGCGTGAGTCGTCGATAGCCGCCCCAGCCGGGATGGTCAACGCACGGCTGGTGTCGCGGGCGGGCCACACCAGGTCCCCTGGAGACCGTAGCGATTGCAGTCCGAGTATGTGCGATGACTCTCCGCGGGCGCCGAACCCCGGCCCCGCGAGCGCGCGGTGAAAATCATCATCCGCCAGGGACAGCAGGACCGAGTCGTCCGTGGCCTGTACGGTGGCGGTGCGGGGAATGTCACTCAGCAGGGCCACCTCACCGAACCAGTCCCCGGAGCTCAGATGGGAGACTTCGCGCCCGTCGACGAGCACGCGCACCGCACCCGACCGGAGGATGTAGAAGCGGACGCCGGTCTCCCCTTGGTAGAGGATGACCTCCCCCCCGGAGGCGGCTTGCTCCTCGAGCAGCGCCGCCAGCCGGTCTTGCTCGGCCAGCGAACCCGTGTGAAGCCAGGGGACGCCCGACACCAGCTTGAGACGCTCGTCGTCTACATCGAGATCACGGTCGAGCTGGAGAAGCCCGGGCCAACAGGAGATCACGACGAGGGGTGCCACGGCGGCTCCGAGCACCAAAACGGTGCGGACTCCGAGCGATGCGATCAGGATCGCCGGTACCAACGCCGCCACCATGTAGGCAGTGCCGGTGAGTGCCTCGTACGCGCCCAGCACGCGACTCATCAGCCGATCTGGCGTCGCGCGCTGCAAGACCGTGTCGCCGGCTGCCTGCGCCACCGTGCCCGCCATACCGGCAAAGAATGCGCACACCCAGGCGATTGCCGCATGCGCGACGAACGCTATCCCGGCGATAGGAACAGCCCACAGCACCACCGCGATCCCGAAGACACGCGCGAGGCGCGCGCGCACGAGCTGCCCGATACCGGCGCCTGCGAGCAGCCCCCCGACTCCGAACGCGGAGTAGAGCGCGCCGGCGCCGCCATCGGACTGATGCAGCACGTCGCGCGCGATAACGATCAGGACCACATCGAGGATGCCCACTGCGAAGGAATAGCCACAGAACACGAGCAGCGTCAGCCTGATGTCTCGTTCCGATGCCGCCGAGCGCAGTCCCGCGAGCGCCTCGCTGAGCCTCCGGCGTCGCGACTGACTGGCCCGCTCAGCATCCACCGGCGGACCCTGCTGCTGGAAACGGGAGAGCCGTGGGTAACTCAGCGCAAACACCGCTGCGACGACGATCACCACGGGCACTGCTCCGGTCAGCTGGTAGGTGAAGCCCCCTACGAGCGGGCCGAGAAAGACGGCCAGGGCCAGCCCAAGCGAGATGACCAGGTTGACCGAGCCGAGTTCGCTAGGGGACTGCACCAATGTGGGCGCGAGCGCGCGCAGAGCCGGAGCCCCGATCGAATAGACCGCGCCCTCCACTCCCGCGAGCACAATTGTCGTCCCGACCGGCGCCTTCGCCGCGATGCTCAGCGCCATCGCCAGCAGGACCGCGGCGCGGAGCAGCGCGCCGACGGCGGCGATCCGTCCGCGGCCGTAGCGGTCGGCGAAGCCGCTCATCGGCGCGGCCAGGACCGCAACCGTGCCCGAGCTGGTGATGACGAGCAGAGAGATGGCCTCGGTGCCTCCGCGGGCGAACACGTACAGCCAGATGACCATCCCGGACGTGTATTGCGCGATATCGAGGAGGGCGACGACGCCCACGTAGCCGCGGACCGCGGGGACAGCCCGCACCGATTGCAGCGCGTCCGCGCTCGACTTGAGGTACGACCGCACCCCGGCGACCGTCGGCCGGTGTGCGGCCACGCGCAGATGCGCCGTCAGGCGTAGGTGACCAGGCTGGCCCACTTGCCGGCGATGTAGGCCGAGCAATGCTCTGCATAGCGACGGCGGATCTCGGGCAGCTGCCAATCTTCCGGCGTGACTCTCCTGCGGCAGTCGTTTGCGCCGCAATAACAGTCGAACGAGCCCCCCGTCCCCGCGATGAACGTCGCGTACTCGACGGTGATTTCCTCCCCGGCGTCGATCGATCGCCGGGCAACGAGGTCGAGGCCCTCGATCCAGGCATTGGGATCACACGAGTGATTGATCGGCGACCACTGCTCAGGGTCTGAGCTCCAGGTGACCAGCACCTCGTCGTTCAGGGGATAGGCGTACTGCTCGAGCCATCGCCGCTCCCGCGCCGGCCAATTCGCGGTTGCGTAACCGCGAGTAACCAGCGTGTGCGATTGCTCCTCGCCACGGCTGATCCGTTCTCCTGGCGCGATCGACGTGGCGGCGTACATCCCGAGGCCCGCCCTTCCGCCGCTGAACTCCACGACATATCGCCGGCGACTGGCGCGCCGACGAGCCAAGCCCTCGGCGAGGATTGTGTCGACGAACTCCTCGTGGCCGCCCGGAATGCTCAGCAGCACCGCGTCCGCTCCCCCGGGCTCGTCTGGGGGATAGAACACCGAGCAGTTTGGGTTGATCTCGAGCATGTACGGGTGCTCGTTGCTGGCCACACGGATGTCGCAGCGTGCGTAGCCGCTGCCACCGAGACCTTCGAATAGCGCGGCGGAGATCCGCATGAGCTCGCGTGCGAGTGCATGGTCCGTCACCGGGCGCCATTGCAGCAGACGGTAGTCGCGCCACTTCAGGTCGTAGTGCTTGAACGCCTCGCCCTGGGGAAACACGCATTCCACGGGGGGATACGGCTTCGGCGTCGAGCGGGGTTCCCCCTGCCCCGCCACGAGCACGGTGAACTCGCGTCCGTCGACGAACTCTTCTACCAGGGCGCCTCCGAACTGGGCGGCCATCACCTCGACCTGCTGTTCGAGCTCGAACGCTGTGTCCACCTTGGATGCCTGCGTCAAACCGATGCTGTTGTAGCTGTTCGGATGCTTCACGATCAAGGGGAACCTGAGCTTCGACGTGACGAAGGCAGGATCATCGCCGCGGCGAACCGCCACGCCGCGCGGAAACCCGATATCGAGGTAGTGGCACACGAGCTTCATCGCCTCGCGCGTCGGCTCGTAGAAGGCAGTTCCGGCACCGGTGAAAGGCAGCTCGAGCCGCTCGAGCGCCGCCACCACCTCGATCCCGGGGCGAGCTTCGTCCCACGCCCCGTCGCAGAGGTTGAGGAACATGTCGACATCGCCGACGGCCAGCCTCTGCAAGTCTCGGACCGCAGTGGCCTTGGTCAACTCGTGGTAAACGTACTCGTGTCGCGGACCGTACTCGGACAACTCGATCGGGGCTCGTGCGGGCGCCGGCACGCCCGACGGCGAGACCTCGTCGCTGCAATACAGGACGCACACCTTCATCGCCGGGCCAGCGGCCTTCCCCGCTGGGCGGCGGTGAGGGCCGACGCAACCCGGAGATACGGAGCGATCCACGTCGCGTTCAGCTCGCGCCACTCGTCGTCGCGGTCGCTCCACGGCCGGATTTCACCCGGACAGCCCGCGCTGCCACAGCAGCACGACAACGCCGCGACCAACGAGTGCTCGGTCATCGCGTAGTCGAACGCGAGTTCCTCGCCGGCGGGAATGTCCCGCAGCGCGACGAAGTCGTAGGCGCGCCACTGATTCTCGAGGACGCCGAGGTTCGGCGCGCAGCTGTGATTCAGCAGGGTGGCCGGCGCGTCCATCTCAACGTGGCGTCCCCAGTCGACTTGCACCGACATGCGGGTGCGCCGCGGCGGGTGGTCGATCGCCTTTCCCACTATCACCGTCTCACGCCGCATGAACCCCCTCAGCGCGAACACCCCATGGCCTTTGGCTCCGGCCGTCGCCACCTCCACGTCCACCTTCGCCCTCCCGAGTTCACCTCGCTGAAACGACCTAAGGCCGCGCCCAGGGGTGGTATACCGCAGGTATCGGCCGACCGGGCGAGGTTTTGCCCATTCGGGCAAACCGGCCTCCCCGATGGCTCCGCCTGATGGACTCGGCCGGCGCCGGCACCTATGCTCGCCACTATGGCACGCCGGGATCGGCGCCGTCAGCCCGATGAAGCGCGCGCCGACGCGCAGCACACGCGCGAGGCGGCTCCCGCTCGTCCGGAAGACGAGCGCTTGTCGAACTTGACATCGGCGATGGGCAACGTCGCCTTCTCGGCGTTTGCGCAGAGCGGTGCAGGGCTATTGCCGGACGGTCGTGTGCATCCGGACGTGGAGCACGCGATCGCCCGGACACGAGGCTCCGGGACGACCGTCGACCGGGAGGTCCGCGACCGTGCGGCTCCGGTGCTCGGTGACTCATTGAACGACGTACATGTCCATACCGGTGCGACGGCCGATGCGTTGACGGACTCGGTGTCGGCTCGCGCGTTCACGACCGGGACCGATATCTACTTCGGGCGCGGGGAGTATCGACCCGGTACGAGTGCGGGGGATGAGCTAATCGCCCACGAGCTCACGCACGTCGTCCAGCAACGGGGCGCGAGCACCTCCGGACCGCTCACCGTAACCGAGCCGGGCGGCGCGCTCGAGGCCGAGGCTGACGCGGCAGCCCGTGAGCTCCCGTAGCGCCACAACCGTGCCGCCGCCATCGCTGCGCGCGGGGCGTTCGTCCCACGCCGCCGATGGCGTGAGCTTGAACGATGTCGCCGGCTTGATTCACGCCGCCGTGGAGCTGGTAGCGGCCACCGATCCACATCCGACCGATCCCTTCCGCGGACTGTACGTCTCGGATGACCTCGCCCTGACGCTGGCTCGGCGTCCGCGCGAGATGCCGGTCGACGCCGCCTTCGGTGACGCGGTTGCGAAGCTCGACCTCGACGAGCTGGATGCGGCGTTGCTCGCCCTGTGCCTGGCGCCAGAGCTCGATCCGCGTTACGGGCGGCTCCTCGGCTACCTGCACGATGACCTCACCCGCAAGCTTCCTAGTCCGCGGCTCGCCGCCAGACTTCTGTCAGGGGCGGGGTATGAGTCGCGCGACGTGCTCGCTCGGTTCGCGCGCGATCGACCGCTGCGCCAGACGGGAGCCATACGACTGCTCGACGGTGACGAGATGGTGCCGCTCGCGGAGCGCCTGGTGAAGGTCGCCGAACAGCTCGTGTGCCACGTCCTCGGCGCGCGGCTCGACCCTACGTCACTCCATGACGTGCGGCGGGTCGAGCCGCCGGCGTATAGCCTGGGGCGCGAGCGGACGGTGCTGGAGCTTCGCCGGATGCTGGCGCAGACCGACGACCTTTCACTGCTGGTCTGTGGTCCCGACGGCGTCGACTTGCTTGCGGCGGCCCTCGAAACGCCCGTGATGGCAATCGAGGCCACGTCGATGCGTTCTGACACGGCAGCGGCGGCTGCGATCCTGGAGGCACGACTGGCCGGGGGGCGAGTGTGCGTGACGGTGGGCGAGGACGTAGCGCCCGAGGAGCGGCGGGCCGTTACGGCGGTGCTGGCGGTCCACGCACACGGCCTGCTGATCTGGGCCCCGCACCGTGATGGACTCCCGTGGCTCGACGCGCTCGGTGCGGCCACGATCGAATTGCCCGCGCTCACCGCGGCGGAGCGGCGAGTGCTCTGGAGACAGCACATGGCCAGCGATGACGCCGACCTGCTCGCGGCGAAGTTCCGCCACAGCGCAGCGCAGATCGCGCGGGCCGCCCGCCTGGCACGACTGTCCGCGGCCGCAGGCGGGCGAAGCTGGCCGAACCTCGACGATCTGCACCTGGGGGCCCGCCGCGCATCGAGTCGTCAGCTCGAGCAGCTGGCGGTGTCCCTGCCCGGCCATGAGCGATGGGACCAGCTGGTGTTGCCCGAGCGGTCCCTCGCACTGCTGAGGTCCATCTCCGCGTACCTTCGCCACCGCGAGCTCGTCCTCGGCGACTGGGGATTCGCCGCGACCGTGGCCGGGGAGCACGGGGTCAAGGTGCTGTTCTTCGGTGAGTCCGGCACGGGCAAGACGATGGCGGCGCGCGTCCTGGCCGGGGAACTCGGGCTCGAGCTGTACCGGATCGACCTGGCCACCGTCATCTCCAAGTACATCGGTGAAACCGAGAAGAACCTGGACCGGCTCTTTGCCGCCGCGCAGGACTCGAACGCGATCCTGTTCTTCGATGAGGCCGATGCGGTGTTCGGCAAGCGCTCCGAGGTGAAGGACGCCCACGACCGGTACGCGAACATCGAAGTCGCCTACATGCTCCAGAAGATGGAGAGTTACGACGGCGTGGTCATCCTCGCAACGAACCTCCGCAGCAACATCGACGACGCCTTCCTGCGGCGGCTTGACCTGGCTATCGAGTTCCCGTTCCCGGAGATCGACCAGCGGCGCGCGATCTGGCGCACCTTGTTGCCCACGCGCGCTCCGGTTGCCGATGACGTCGATCTCGACGTTCTCGCGGGCAAATTCAGGCTGTCCGGCGGCTCGATCCGCAACTGCTCGCTCGCCGCCGCCTTCCTGGCGGCCGACGATGGTGGGACGATCGCGATGCGCCACCTCGTTCAGGCCGTCTTCGCGGAATACCTGAAGCTGGGTCGTCTCACCTTGGAGTCTGACTTCGACCGCCTCCGGGCCGAACCGACTGACACCGCGGTGCACTGAACTCTGCCTGTTCGGGCGACAGGTCTGCCCGCTTTACGGGCGCTCGCCCCTTTCCGGCGCGACCGCACTGACGTAGGCTGACCAACCGATGAGCCTGTCGATCCAGGTGCCGCTGAACACAATGCTCGCGGACCTCGACGAGTCGCTCCGGCGGTTGCTCACGAGGGAACTCGAGCAGCATGGGTTCGCGGGCGTGTCCGTGGTGTTTGATGCGCCGGCGCGGGAATGGGCGGTGGCGCTGTCAGCACCGACGGTGAATCTGTTCCTGTACGACCTACGCGAAGCGAGCGATCTGCGCGAACCCGAGTGGCGAGAGCATCGCGAGAACGGCACCGCGCGCATGGCGCGGCCGCCACTCCGGCTCCAGTGCTCCTACGCGGCCACCGCCTGGGCGCGGGCGATCGAGGACGAGCACCGGCTGCTCTCGCAGGTGCTGGCGGTGCTGTTCGCGCACGAGCGGCTCCCGGCCGATTGCCTGGCCGGCGATCTAACCCAACCGGCCGCACAGCCGTATCCGCTGACGACGCGGATCGGAGCCGCCCGCGAGGACGGAAAGGCCGATTTCTGGAACGCGATCGGCGGCTCGTACAAAGCATCGATCGATTACCTCGTCACGCTTTCCTGCGATGCCGGCGTGACCGTCCAGCGCGGTCCGGAGGTGCTGCGCCGGGAGCTCGCGACACGCCGTCTGGGCGCTGACCGCAACATCGTGGAAAAGACGCGGAGAGTCGACGGGATCCTCGTCGGTGACGACGGCGAGGCGATCGCCGATGCCTGGCTGGCGTTGCCGGACATCGGGAAGTGGGCTCACAGCGCGGCCGACGGGCGCTTCTCCTTCACTGGCGTGCCCGAGGGCTCGCACCGGTGCCGGGTCCGGGGCGCCGACGGCTCCGAAGGCGAGACCGAATTCCGGATACCGCGGGACTCGCGCGAGCTGCTGGTGTCGATGCGGGCAGCGGGCCGGCGGCGCTGACGGGTGCAAACGGGCAGCGAATCCTGCCCGAATGGCTGCCCTCCTGACTCTGGTGCTGGGAGCACGCGGACGCCAGAGTTCAACCGATGTCACAGCGTCCGATTGCGCGAGTGCTACTGGCGAACCTGGACACGGTCATGCGGTCCGGGATCGTCCAGGAATTCGCCGACGACGGAGTCGAGGTGATCGGCCAGGAGCAAAGTCACGAAGGGATTGTCTTCACTGCGTCGATCGCGACGCCGGACGTGATCGTGATCGACGGCGACAGCCACGGTGCTCCCGAGCTCCGTGAGCGTCTGAGGCGCGCCGCGCCTGACGCGAAGCTGATCTTGTTGCCTCGGGACGAGGTGTGGCCGACGATCGTCGACCCGCCGGCCGGACGGCCACGCTTGATCCCGCCGCCCGTTCTGGAAGCGCTGCGCAACGAGCTAAGAGGGAGCCGACCACGAATCGAGGAGTGACATGCCGAATTACCTGACGCCGGGCGTCTACGTCGAGGAGATCCCGTCCGCATCCAAGCCGATCGAAGGCGTCGGCACGTCGGTCGCGGCGTTCGTCGGCCTGGCCCCTGGCGGTCCGGTCAACGTCCCGCAACGCATCGCCAACTGGTCTCAGTTCGAGCGGATGTTCAGCGACCCGTCCGTGCCCCACCCGACGCCGTTCATGGAGGGCGCGTACCTGGCGCATGCGGTCTATGGGTTCTTCCACAATGGCGGAACCCTCTGCTGGGTGGTCCGCGTCGGGGGTGAGGACACCCCGCCCAAGGCCTCGCTGAGATCGGGCGATATGGTCGCGCTCCCCTCGGGCGAGAAGGAACGTCCCGCGGCGTTCGACATCGTCGCGAAGGATGGCGCGCCGGAGCCGATCACGGCGGAGCTCGTCGAGGAGCCCCCTAAGCGAGGTAGCAACGGTAACGGCAATGGCAGCGGCAACGGTGCGGACAAGACGTACCGCCTGACGATCAAGGCCGGCCGCGTGACCGAGGCGCCCCACGAAGGCCTGCTCCTGAAGGACCTCGCCAAGACGGTCACCGACAAGTCGAGGTTCGTCACGGTCACGGAGACCGAGGCCGGCTCAATCGAGAAGCTGCTCCCGGGAACGTACCGGCTGAGCGTGCCATCGGTGGTCCCGTCGGCTCTCACCCAGGACCAAGTGGAGGGCGACGCCGCAGAGCGCGAAGGCCTCGAGGGAGTGACCGCGACCGAGGAAGTGACCATGGTGTGCGTGCCGGACCTCATGGTGATGCTGGGCGACGGCAACGGCAACGCGGCTGAGCAGGAGAAGATCCTCCGCGCTCTCCAGAGCAAGGTCGTTGAAGGCTGCGAGAACGCCGGTCAGCGCATGGCCATCCTGGATGCCCCACCGGATCGCAAGCCTGAAGAGGTGCTCGACTGGGTCCTCAGCTCGAATCTCGATTCCAAGTTCGCCACCATGTACTGGCCGTGGATCGAAGTCCTCGATCCGATCACGAAGCGACCGATCCAGGTCCCGCCGTGCGGCCACGTGGCCGGCATCTGGTGCCGGACCGACTCGACCCGCGGCGTACACAAAGCGCCCGCGAACGAGGTCGTGCTCGGCGCAAATGATCTCGGGTACACGCTGACAGGCTCCGAGCAGGACAGCCTCAACCGTGCCGGTATCAACTGCATCCGGGCCTTCCCAGGTCGCGGGATCCGCGTGTGGGGGGCCCGCACACTGTCGAGCGATCCGGAGTGGCGCTACATCAACGTCCGCCGGCTGTTCAACTTCGTCTCAGAGTCGATCATGCAGGGCACGCAGTGGGCAGTGTTTGAGCCTAACGACGCCGGCCTCTGGCTCTCGCTGAGGATCTCCACCGCGAACTTCCTGACTCGGATCTGGCGGAGTGGAGCCCTGTTCGGGGCAACGCCCGAGCAGGCCTTCTTCGTCAAATGCGACGAGGAGACCAACCCGCCGGACATGGTCGAGGCGGGACAGGTCACGGTCGAAGTCGGCATCGCGCCGGTCAAGCCGGCCGAGTTCGTCGTCTTCCGTATCAGGCAGTTCCAGGTCCAGGCTGGGGCTGAATAGCTCGAAAGGAGTTGTGAGAAATGTCAGCAACCGACCAGGCAACCGCCGGCGCACATTACTTCAAGATCAATCTGGGCGGCGCCGAGGCCGCTGGTTTCTTCAAGGAAATCGACGGGATCGGTAGCGAGCATGAAGTCGTCGTCCACACCACGGGTGACGCAAAGGGCATGTCAGTGGTGCAGAAGTACCCCGGTCAGTTGAAGTGGAACAACATCACGCTAAAGCGCGGTGTCGACAGCAACAACGCCCTCTGGACGTGGCGCAAGCAGGTGATCGACGGCCAGATCGTCCAGGCCCGAAAAGAGTGCAAGATCGAGGTGCTCGACTGGACCGGAGCCACGATCGTCACCTACAGCTTCGTCAACGCATGGCCGTGCAGGTACAGCGCGCCCGGGCTCAGCGCGGGCGGCAACGAGGTGATGGTCGAGGAGATCGAGATCGCTCACGAGGGAATGACGCGCGCATAGTCAGAGTGGCCGACGAGGAACCTCGGCCCGGACGTCTCGGGGTGTGATGAGAACCGACTACGAATTCACGCTGCCGCGCGGCTATATCGACGGCTCGGGCGGGGTGCACCGGGAGGGCGTCATGCGCCTCGCCACCGCGCGCGACGAGATCGAGCCACTGCGCGATCCCGCCGTGCGCCACAACGAGGCGTACCTAGCCGTGCTGCTGCTGTCTCGCGTGGTCACGCGAATCGGTGAGATCACCGACGTCACCCCGGGGATAGTTGAGGGACTGTATGCGGCGGACTTCGACCATCTGCAGCAGCTGTACGAGCGGCTCAACACGAGTGCCGACGCGGTGGGGATCATCGCCTGCCCGCACTGCGAGGAGGAGTTCGAAGTCGATCTCAGCGAGATCCGGGATGGGCCGCAGGGGGAATGATGCGGCCATCTCCGCATGAGCTCTACGCGGAGGTGGCCGGACTCGCCCACCACTTTCACTGGTCACTCGACGTATTGCTCGACCTCGAGCACCGCGACCGTCGCCGATTCCTCGCGGAGGCCGACGGCCTGGCAACGATCCGACATGAGCGTGGCATCCCAGAATGACTGAGCAGGGACGGTTCAATCCAGCGCCGCTCGGAGGGCGAATTCTGGCGCGTTCGGGTCGGCTGGCTCGTGCCGGCGGCGCCAGATTCGCCTCGCAGGCAGTGGCCAGGCACCGTAATCCGACGCTTGGCCGCCGGCCACGGCTCCTGCCGGTTAGGTCCATCAAGTCGCCCGCCTCCAGCGAGTACTCGCTGGCGCCGGTGCCGGAGCAGCCGGTGGCTCAGCCGCCCGTCGCCGTCCCCCGCCCGGGCGGCATCAGCGAAGAGGCGGCCAAGTGGCTGTTCCTCGGAGAGCTCGGACCGAACATGCTTCCAATGAGCGCCCTCAAACAGGCGCCACGACCAGCAACGCGGAAAGTGGCCCGGTCCGCGGTGCCGCGGCCGCGGCTCGAGGAAGGGCCGTCTGTCAGGTCCACTTCGGCAGGTACGCCGTTGCCGAGATCCCCGCAACAAGCCGAACGTCGCGGAGACGCGGTGGGTCAGGTTGACTCCGTTCCCGGTGCGCAGGCGGACGTTATGCGGGATCCGGCGGAGCCCGTTGTCGATGGCGCCGCTGACCCCGCCGGCGACGCCGAGCCGAGCCAGAGATCGCTTGCGCACGCATCCAAGCCCGCCGGCGATGCACAGCCGGCAGGGGACGGCACGCCGGCCGTGACACCGCGGTCGCGATCGTTGACACGGCCGAGTGCGAGTGCGACTTTGGCGCGACGAGGGGCGTCCACGCCTGCAGAGTTGCGATCAGCGGCGCCAGCGCAGCAGCGGGCGGTACGCGCCGGCAAGCAGCCGCGACCCGCGATTGCCGATGCGCCGGCCGGGCCGTCCGGGACCGAGCCTCACGTCTCGACGCGATCAGCGTTGTCACGGGAGCCGCCGAAGGTCGGAGGCAAGGTCGAGGAGGCGTCGGCCGGGGAGAAGGCGCTTGAGGGCGAGACCCACCCCAAGCCGGTGGCCGCCGTGGTCCCAGCCCCCACCGCGCCGTCCGCGCAGGCGCTCCGCAGGCTGCGCCCAGCGGGGCCAGCGCGCAAGGCGGCGCCGAAAACCTCATCGCCGGGCCTGCCCGAGGCCCGGCAGGCCGGACGAGCAGAACCCGAGGTGGCTGTGGGCGCCCCGACCCCTCACGGAGTGCCCGGTCCGCCGGCGGTGTCGATGACGGCGACCGACGACGAGGCCGCTCCTCCGCGCATTGACACAACTATTGAACAAGCCGCGGAATCCGGCGCCCGGAAGGCACGCGATGTCGGTGACGGAACACCGCTCGCCCGCATGGCCCCGACGGGTCGTGAAACCGAACGCCCGACGGTTCTCGCCAGAACAGCATCGGCGTCGGGAGCCGGGCTCGAACCGTCGACCGGATCTGCTCGGGTGGCCGCGAATCCACCGGCGGCTAACTCGTCGCTGGGTAGACCGTCGGACGAACCGGGGGCAACACCTCAAGAAGAGCTGACGGCGCCACCCGCCGACGTGACGGCCCCGTCACCCCCGGACGGGTCCCCGGTGACAGGCGCGGAGGCGCGAGCCGGAGCGCGCAGAAAGCCGATCGCTAGTAGCGATGCGGCACCGGTGGTGCGGAGTCGAAACGAAGCAGTGCCGGCGGGCAGGCGCGAGTCTGAGGCGGCGTTCACAGCGGTTCGGCCAAGCGTCGAATCGCCCGGCACGACGGTCGGCAACGTACTGTCGCGGTCGCCGGGCCCCGCACCGGACGCCTCGACGGATCGGCCATCGTACCTACGCCCCGCACCACGAGACTCCGCGCCGCCGGGCCCCGCGTCTACGGCTGCGTCGACGGTGACCCCGACGGCGACGGCGCCGACGACCGACGCCCACTCTCAGGCGTCTGACCCGCCTGGGAGCAAGCCAACCCCGCCGCACGACGTGGTAGAGGCCGCGTCGGCGACGCGCCCGCGGCCGCGGGCGCCGAAGCCCACGCCAACAGGACGTGAAGGCGCGTTCCGCCTGGCGCCGGCGCGGGCGAGACCGGGACCGGCCGGGTCCCCGTCGACCGAACGGCTGGGCGCGGTCGGTCTGCCTGCCGAGCCAATCGGTGCCGTGCGTTTGTCAGTGGGCCCGGCTGATGCTGCGCCTCCGTCCGCCACGCCGAGCCACGCGGCGCCGTTGCCCGCTGGCCCCGACGAGACTCCGGCTCGGCGCGAGGACCCAGTGGCCCGGAGGCAATCAGCGCGCCCCTTGCAGGCGACTGAACCCGTGACCTCGGCGTCGCCTGGCAGCATCGCGCGGTCCGCGTCGCCGACGGACACAACGGCACCGCCGGCATCAGCAGCCGCCGTCGGTGACGCGCACGGTCCGGCGGCCGACGCACCACCGCCTGGCCCAGCCCGACCGTCGAGGACTGGCTCGCCGGCGGCTATGCCGGAGCCACAGCCGGACCGGCCGACGTCCACGAATCACGATGAAGCTCATTCGCCGCCGGACGCGCCTTCCACGCCGCTGAGCGAGATACCCTCCGCCACCCCGCGGGCCGTCTCGCGAGCGCGCCTGAGCAAGTCGACACCTGACGCGCGACAGAGACTCGGTGCGACGGACGCACCCGGAGCCCCGGAGCTCCCAATGCCGGCGCTCCGGATTTCCAACAGGATCGAGGAGCCGCCGGCTGCCGGGGTACCGGATCCCGCTCCTGACCGAAACGAGCGTCCGGCCACGGCCGGTCCGGTCGCCGAGGCTCCGGGCATGCCCGCCGCACGTTTACGCGGACACGCGGTCGCGCGGAAGCGCGCCTCCGCCATGGGTTTGACCGCGAGCAACGCCAGCCCGCCGGCCCCAACGTCGCGCGCTCCCGCTAGCAGACCAAGCCCGACAGCCACCGCTACGTCGGCGCAAGTGGCTCGACCCGCCGCGTCCCGGGAGCCGGTGCCGACCACAGCCGCGACGGAGGCGCCGGCAGCGATCCCGGTGGCGTCCGACGCGCCGACGCCGACGGTCACGGGGGCAGACCCGGACGCCTCGGTCAAGCCGTCGCCCCCATCCGTCGCGGCGCGGACCACAGGAATGCCGCGTGGGTCGGTCGCCCGAGTGACCGCGGACGGCACCCCCACTGCACCCGAGCCGAGGTCCGAGACGCCCGACGGCCGCGAGACATCCGGCCGTGCCGGCACACCCGCCCGCTTCGACACCCTGCGTCCGACGGAAGCGCCGGCCGCGACGCAGCAGCCGGGTGGCAGCGAGGCAGACGCCCGCACCAGCGCACCCGCTCGCTCGCCACGCCGCCGGCTCAGCCGGGCTGCGGTTGGCGGACCGACCGACCAGAACCCCCGTGCGGATCTCGCCTCAGTTCGTCCGCTGACGGTCTCACGCCGGGCTGCGCCAGCGGTCGAACGCCGCGTCGGCTCCCACACTCACGCAGAGACCGCGGTGTCCGGCGAGGCGCCGGCATCGAGAATGACTGTGGTCATCCCGGGAAACACCCGGCCGCTCGTCCGCGCCCACATTCGCGTCACTGGCCCGAGCCCGCCAGGTACGGCCGCTGCGACCGTCGCAGCGGCGGCCACCGAGACCGCCCCGATGCTTGCCAGCGACCCTGACCCCACACCGTCGCACCCCTACTTCCCGCTGACGAACGTGCCCGACCGGCCAAGCGGGCACTCGCTGGCGCGCGCAATCGGCGTCACTCGTGAGAGCGATGGATCCGGCCGCTCCAGCGTCGTGTTCCCGCAACCTCCGAGCCGCGGGATGCACGCCGGGACGAGCCGTACCGCCCGGCCGCTCGACCGGCAGACGATCGAAAGCGAACCCGTCTCACTGAACAGCCACGGACCGGACGCTGTCCCAAGTGCAGCAGCGGAACAAAGCATTTACGACGCCGGCGAGTTCGAAGAACTGTATGACCGAGTTCTGTCACGTCTGCGTCGTGACCTGATCGTGGAGCGCGAACGTCGGGGCGACCTGTCCGGCGCCTATTTCCGCTAAGGGAGGAGAGGCTCACACATGGCTCCGAACACAGTCGCAGGACAGACCGCATCAACCGCCACCGGGTCGACCGCCGAGACGCTGCCTGAGCTCACGTTCCTCGTGGAGATCTCCGGCGTCACGATCGGTCAGTTCTCCGAGTGCTCGGGTCTCTCCGTCGAGTACGACGTCATGGAGTACGCCGAGGGGGGCAACAACGACTTCATCCACCGGCTGAGAGGGCGGGCGCGCTACCCCACCATCTCACTCCGGCGGGGCGTCACCTCGCAGGATGCGTTGCTCAAGTGGTTCTTCAACGGTCCGCAAGCGGATCAGTTGACGATCACGTTGATGGATGAGGCAGCCTCTCCGATACGCACGTTTGGCTTCGCGTCGCCCTTCCCAATCAAGTGGTCGGGGCCGGACATGGCGTCGGGCTCGAATGGCACCGCGATGGAGTTACTCGAGATCGGTCATAACGGGATGGTGGGCTGATGGCGGCGGCCGATCAGAGCCGATTCCAGAAGGCCAGGCTCGAGATCGAAGGGGGCCAGACGCTGACGTGCCTGTTCAACCCAAACGAGTACGCGATCAGTAAGTCGAACGCGTGGACCGTGAAGCCGGTAGTCGGCTCGAGCCTCCCGTCCCCGCAGTTCAGCGGAGGGCATGCGCGAGAACTGACGCTGAACCTATTGTTCGATGCCGATCCGGAGAGCGGCGACGTCACCTCCGCCACCGACGCGCTGTTCGCGATGATGGAAGTCAACAGCTCACTCGCGGCCGGTCGCCGCAACCAGGCCCGGCCGCCAACGATTACGTTCGCTTGGGGCACGTTCACGAGCTTCAAGGCAGTGTGCAACCGGCTGAACGTGCAATTCACGATGTTCAAACCCGACGGGACGCCGATCCGCGCGACGGCGGCGCTCAGCTTGATCCAGGTGGAGAAGGATCCACGGTCGGGGCAGGGTACGCCGGCCCCGCCGCAGAATCCCACCACCCGCGCGACCGAGCGGATACGGGTTCACGTCGTTCGCGCCGGCGACAGCCTGCAGTCGATCGCCTATGCCCAGTACGGCGATCCAAGCCGCTGGCGCACGATCGCGCACGCCAACCGGATCGACGATCCGATGGCCCTCGAACGCGGAGCCGAGCTCTCGGTTCCGTTGCTGCAATCATGAGCGCAACCGGGAGCATGTCGCCCACGGTCGCAGGCGTGGAGATTCGCGTGGCAGGCCAAGCGATCGATCCGCTGCTGGCGAGCCAGCTGCTCGAGGTTCGCCTCGAAAGCCACCTCCTGCTCGCGGACACCGTCTCGATCCGGCTGGCCGATCCGCTGCTTGAGCACATCGACAGCGCGCCGTTCAACATCGGCTCGGATCTCGAGGTATTTCTCGGCGCACCGGCGGCCACGTCGCTGAAGTCACTGTTCGATGGGCAGATCACCACATTCGAGCCTGAGTTCACCGAGGACGAGGTGATCCTCGCCGTCCGTGGCTACGACCGGTCGCACCTGATGAACCGCACTCCGCACACCCAGACCTACCAGCAGATGACCTACGCCGACATCGCGCGGCAGGTTGCCGGCACGGCGGGGCTTCAGCCCGGAACGATCGACGACGTAGGTGGGTCAATCGAGTTCGTCCAGCAGAGTGACGAGACGGACTGGGCCTTCCTGTGGCGCCTCGCCCGAGCGATCGGGTTCGTAGTCACCGTCGATGGGAAGAACCTCAGCTTCCACAAACCACAACAGCAGGACTCCGCGGTCTCGCTCACGTGGGGGGCGACGCTGCTCTCGTTCCGCCCTCGCGTCAGCGCCGTGCAGCAGGTGTCGTCCGTCACCGTGCGTGGCTGGGATCCGGTCGCTAAGCAGGCCATTGTCGGGCAGGCCAGCTCCCCGGACGTGACGAGCTCGATCGGGCTCGACCGCGCGCAGGTCGTCGGGGCGTTCGATGGTGGACCCGTCAACGTGTGCGATTATCCGATCAGCACCCAAACGGAGGCTGACGCGGTGGCCAACGGCGTTGCCCAGCGGCTCGCCAACGCCTACGTCGAGGCGGAGGGGGACGCGATCGGCGACGAGCGCTTGACGGCCGGGACCACGGTCGACGTGAGCGGCGTCGGCGAGCGGTTTGGTGGGAAGTACACGCTCACCGAGGCGATTCACGTGATCAGGGCTCGCACCGGGTACCAGACGCACCTGCGGGTGTCGGGGCAGGCGGGCCGGGGATTCATCGACCTGACCGCGAGTGAGCCCGGCTCGAACTGGCGGAACTCGGTTGTCGTCGGTGTGGTCACCAGCAACAGCGGCGATCCCCAGAGCCTGGGGCGGATCAGGGTCAAGTATCCGGCGCTCGACGACGAGCACGAAGGATGGTGGGCGAGGATCGCGGCACCGTCGGCCGGTACCAACCGAGGTCTGCTCATGATGCCGGTCGCCGGAGACGAGGTGCTCCTGGCGTTCGAGCACGGCGACGACGAGCATCCGTACATCATCGGATCACTGTGGAATGGTCAAGCGCAGCCGCAGACGCTTGTGCACGACGACGGCTCGTTTGCCCTCCGCAGCGACCAGCAGATCATCGCCGAGGCGGCGCAGAACATCTCGATCAAGAGCGACCAGGCGGTGGCGCTCGAGGCCGGGCAGGATCTGACGGCGAAGACGTCCGCGAAGCTCACGGCCGAGGCTCAGAGCGACGCGTCGCTGCAGTCCACGACGAATATGACCGTCAAGGGTGTGCAGTCAGTCACCGTTCAAGGATCGCAGGCGACGCTCAAGGGTGATGCTACGACCACGGTCTCGGCCGGAGGCCAGCTGAGCGTGCAAGCGGACGGCCAGCTCGTTCTCAAGGGAGCGACGATTCAGATCCAGGCTACGGGGATGGTGCAAATCTCGGCTCCGCAGATCATGCTCGGGTGATGGCTTGAGCGACGTACTCGGCACCGGCATCGCGTTCCCGCTTCACCTCGAGGATGGCAGGCTCGCGCTCGCGCGTGACGAGGAGGACGTGGAGCAGGCCGTGTTGCTCATCCTGTCCACCGCGCCAGGGGAACGGCCGATGCGGCCCGAGTTTGGTTGCGCCTTACATGGGCTGGCGTTCGATCGAATCGATACGCGGACGATCGGCAACGTCGACCGCGAGATCCGCCTCGCGCTCGACCGGTGGGAACCGCGGGTCGAAGTCGAGGGGATTGAATTCGAGTTCTCTCGCGCGGATGAAGGCGTGCTCGAGATCGTGTTGAGTTATCGGCTGCGGCACACGAACGAGATCCGGAATCTCGTCTACCCGTTCTACATCGTGCCGGCCGAGGACTGAGCATTGACGCTACCGGAGCTGAACCTCGACGATCGGACCTTCCAGGACCTGGTCAGTGAGGCACGCCTGAAGGTGATGGAAGCGTGCGAGTTCACCGGCTGGACCGAGCACAACGTGTCGGATCCGGGCATCACGCTGATCGAGCTGTTCGCCTGGATGACCGAGATGACGATCTACCGGCTAAACCGCCTGCCCGAGAAGATTCACCTCGCGCTGCTCGACCTGCTCGGCCTCGGCCTCGATCCCCCCGAGGCGGCGTCCGCCGACATCTGGTTCCGTCTCAAGCAGGACGCCACCGCGGACATCACTATCCCCGCGTTCGCCACCGAGGTGGCGACGCCGAGGACCCCGGAGGCTGCGCCGGTGATCTTCCAGATCCAGGAAAACTTCACGATCCCCGCCCTCAAGCCCGTGGCCTACGTCGTCGAGCACGGGCGGAAGCTCGAATGGGTACACGTCACCGCCGACGGAGCGGCAACTCCATCGGGACCGATCCAGCAGCCGTTCAGCACGCCGACTGACCGATCACTCTACCTCGGCTTCGACCGCGACCTGAGCCAGTTGATCATTCGTGTCGACGCGCACTGCGCCCCGGCTCGCGGAACCGGGATCAAGCCCTCCGACCCGCCGCTTCACTGGTATGTCTCGCAGGGGCCAGGCAAGTGGAGTGAGAGGCTCAACGTGATCGGTGACAACACCGATGGGTTCAACAAAGCGTCAGGATCGGTCGAACTGCTGCTGCCGCGGTTCGCTAAACGCACGGCGATCGACTACCCCATGAACCGTGAGTTGTACTGGCTGTGCTGCCGACTCGAGGACAAAACCCGCGGAGGCCACGACGCCGAGCGATTCAAACCCGACAACAGGCTCTACAAACATCCTCCGGAGATCTCGTTCATCACCGCCCGAGCCGTCGGCGCCAGTCTCTCCGCGACGCACACGACCCTCGAGGAAAACGAGCGCCTCGGGGAGAGCGACGGCACAGTCGGACAGACATTCCAGCTCCGTCACGCCCCGATTCTCCCCCTCGATCCGGACCGCGACCCAGAAGAGGTGCTTGAGGTCAGCTACCCGGGGCAGGACGACCCTCAGACCTGGTACCCCTGTGCTTCGTTCGCGACCTGTCACCACCAAGGCAAGCACTTCGCCGTCGACGCCCCCACGGGCGAGATCCGGCTTCCACCCGCCATTCGGGACCACCACGTAGACCACGACGACGACGAGCGTGAACAGCATGAGGCCGAGGCTGAGGCTGAGATCGCTTCGGAACAAACCGAGCCTTCCGACGACGAACCGGGTGAGGTTGAGCAACGGCAGCGCTCGGAGTCACACCCCCGGGTCGGCGACTTCATCGGCCAGCACCCGGACGGTGACTTCGGCTCCGACGGAGCCACAACGGACGGGCGCGTCAACGGCACTCGAGGAACTCCCGGCGGGCGCGACCGACGCCGCCACCACAACGCCTACTGGGAGCGACTGGGAAAGGTCCCGCCGCCCGGATCCGAATTCCGACTGAAGGCCTACCGTCACGGAGGCGGACAGCGCGGAAACGTTAAGGAGAGCACGCTCACGGTCCTGCGCAGTTCGATTCCCGAGGTCGCGACCGTCACCAATCCGTTGCCGGCAACGGGCGGACGCGAAGGCGGGTCGCTAGACCTCGCTCGGCAGCGCGCGAGGCACGAGCTGCGCACCCGGCGGCGCGCTGTCACCGTCGAGGACTTCGAATACCTCGCCATGCACGCTTCGATCCGAGTCGGTCGCGCCAAGTGCCTCACGCCCGGTGTGCCGGCGCTGTCGTCAGGCTGGGAGCTGGAACCAGACGCCGACGGGGGGGCGGGCCACCCGGGTCCCGGGCGGGACGCGATCACCGTCTACATACTGGCCGCCCACGAGAATCAGGAAGAACGGGTGACCGCCGAAGATGTCAAACCGGGCACAACCTTGCTCGAGCAGGTCCAGACATACCTCGACCGATGCCGTCTGCTCGGATGCGTCGTCGAGGTCAAGCCGGCGCTGCTGCTCGAGGTCGCCGTCGAGGTGACTGTCGAGACGTTCGCGCGGACCTCCCTCGCCCGGGTCGAAACCGACATCGAGGCCAACTTGCATCGATTTCTCAACCCGCTCGTCGGGACTACCGTGCGAGGGGGGCAGCGAGGCTGGGGATTCGGGCGCTCGCTCAATCCCGGCGAGATCCACGGAGAGATCCACCGGGTCTTCGGGGTCAAGTCCGTCATCGACCTCGCGATCAAGGTCAGCGATCCTCGCTCGCTGCGTGAGCCGGAAGAGATCGACACGCAACGCAAGCTCGGGCCAGCCCAGGTAGTGGTATCCGGAAAGCACAAAGCGACTGCTAAGCCCCCGCGGCATCCATGAGCAACGAGATGCAACCCACCAGCCGCCGCGCACAGCCACGACAGACGGCCGCAGCGCCGCGCTCGGCATCCGCCCGGGCGTACCTGCGCAACGGCCTGCCGGCGGTGTACCGCGAGACCTGGCACATGCCGGGCATCGACGCCCTCTACCCCGCGCAGGCGAACCGTATCAGCGAGTTCGATGCGTTCGATGACGAGGACGCCAAGTACACCCAGCAGGACGCCGAGCTCAACCTCCCGTTTGCGATGCGGTTCCTCAAGGCGCTCGAGGAGGTTCTCGATCCGATCGTGACCCTGCTGGATTGCCTGCCGGCCCATCTCGATCCCAAGCTGGCCCCACTGAACGCACTGCACACGATGGCGGACTGGCTCGGGCTCCCGTTCGAAGAGCACGTCCCGGGAGACAAGCGGCTGAGCGAGAACGAGAGTCATGAGAGGTTGAAGAGGAGGCAGCAGAGATTGGTGGAGAACGCGCTCGAGATAAACCGCTCTCGCGGCACGAAGAGAGGTTTGGAGCTTCTTCTCGAGCTCATGTTCGGTGTGCCAGATGGGCCGGAGGACGAGCGGGTGTTCAAAGTTATCGACGGGGGCTACTGCGTCGTGGGTTCAGGTCCGCCGGCCGATGCCGACCCACCCGAGCCCGGGACGTTTGTCGTGCAGTGGACGCAGCCCCTCGACCCGGATGTGGTGCGGGCGGTCAAGCATCTGGTCCAGCGCGAGAAACCCGTGAACGCAAGGTGCAGGTACGTGGAGCCCAAGTCGGCTCTGGCGGAGGTGCAGGACGAGGTGAAGGTGTGACGGACACGCTCATCGCCAATGGCGCCCCACCGCTCGGAGCGAACGAATCGCCGACGAAGCCGCTGGCGCCGGCGCGTTCGTCACGTACTCTGACCGTCCGCGCACCGGAGGACGATCAGTCCCGTCAAGCGGGCGCTCGGGTCACCGTGTCCCCCGGCGGCCGCACGATGCTTATCGCCCATGTCCGCAACGAGAGCGACATCGTCGATAACTACGAGTTGCGCGTCACATTTCAACACTCAGGCGATCAAGAGGAGCAAACGAAGCCGGGTTGGTACACCGTCGCGCCGCAGCGGATCTACCTCCTACCGCTCGGACACGACAGCTTTGAGCTCGACGCGCAGGTCGTGCTCCACCCTCCCCGTACCCCGGAGGCGAAAGCGGGTGACTGGCAGCTGACGATCACCGCGATCTCGTGTGCGCGGGAAACGAAAGTCGCCACCGCGTTCGCGACGCTGACGATCGAGCCATACGCCGACATCGACTACGTGGTCTCGCCGCACATGGCCCGCGGGCGCCTGGGTGCGCCGTTCGTCGCGGCGATCGGCAACCGAGCCAACGCCACCTCCGACGTCGAACTGCTCCTGGTCGGCGAGGAAGAGGGACTGCGGTTCGAGGCCGGTACCCGACGCCTTACCTGGCGCGCGATCGGACACGCGCTGGCGCCGTTCATTGCGCGCGCGCAGGCCGACGCGTCCAAGGGCGCCACCAAGCTCCTGAAGCCGCCGCCCGGCGCGAAGGACATCCACGGGCAGGTCGTCCAAGGGGACGCGACAAAAGGGCTGTCCAAGGACACCTCGGCGCTGGGCAAGGGCGCCGACGCCAAGATCGCGGCGACAGGTGGAGCCGCGACGCGTGGCGGACCAGAATTGCCGCAGCCGGTCATTCGAACACTCCCCGTCGGCGGGGGTCCAGACACGGTTCCGTTCGTCGTTCGCCCCGAGCGGCAGATCTGGATCGGCCGGTCGGCCTACCGCCGCTTCACGGTCTCGGCGAGAGTCGCCGGCGACGAGGCACCCGTTCTTCCGCGCTATGCGATGTTCCGGCAACGGCCGTGGCTGCCATGGTGGATCGCCATCCTGATCCCGCTGATCGCGCTTGGGGTCGCCCTGTATCTCGCGCTAATGCCGAAGATGGTCACCGTCCCGAGCCTGATCGGAGCCAAGAGCACGTTTGCCGCCGAGCAGATGCTGCAACAGAAGGGACTGATGCTCAACCCGAACGTGCAAGCGCAGGCCAGCTCCAAACCAGCCGGCTCGGTCATCGGCCAGACGCCAAAACCAGACGCTTCAGTCAAGAAAGGGAGCCAGGTCTCGATCTTGATCGCGGCGGGCAGCGGCCTCGCCACCGTTCCGCAACTAAAGGGTAGGACGGTGACCCAAGCAGACCAGATCCTGACAAAGGCAGGACTGACGCTGGGCATGGTGCTGCCGACGCCCAAGCCGAACGGGGTGATCGGGAGCCAGATCCCGGCCCCGGGACTCAAGCGCAAGACCGGAACGCCGGTGAACGTGTTTCTCAAGCCGCCCCCTCACACGGGCCGCGCAGGCGGCAAAACCACGAGCACGGCCAAGCCCAGCTCCACGCCCGCGGGCGCCGGCTCGCCGGGCGGCGGCGGAGCCGGAGCGGGAGCGGCAACCATTGCGGTGCCGAAGCCCGCCGGCGCGACGCTGACCGCCTACAACGGGATGCTCACGAAGGCCGGGCTGACCGCCGGGCCCGCGACCTGGAAGATCGACACGGCTCCCCGGACCACCGTGATCGCGACCGACCCTGCCGCCGGAACCAAGGTCAAGGCCCGAACCACCGTAAGCACGACGGTCTCAGCTGGGTACCCGGACCTGGCCTTCGATGACGGCGGCGGGATCGTCGTCCTACACGGATACACGGGCGCGCCGGTCGCCCGCTTCGGCGTGGCGTCGGACTCGAGCCCAACGTGGAGCCCGAATGGCAATACGATCGTGAACACGACCGGCCCAGTTCTCCTCGCCACGGAGACCAAGCATCCCAAGCGAGCGGCGGAGCAGCTCACCGCGCCGGCTCCCGGGGTCACGTGGACAAATCCGGCGTTCGCCCCGACGACCACCAAACACGTCCTCGCCATGATCCGCGACGGGAGCGGCCCCGACGCGTTGTGCTTCCTCGTCGTCGCCACGCCGCCGGGGGGCTCCCCCAGGTGCCTCGCGGTTCCCGGCTGGACGCTGTCCGAGATCGCGTGGTCGCCGGACGGACGCTCGATCCTCGTCTCGGCAGCGAGCACGACCGCAAGCGGGACGTTCGGTTTGCTCCGCTTCGTGACAACGGTGCCGTTCGCGGCCAGCCCCGCGCGGTGGAGCACGAACGGGAATCTGGCCACCCCCACCGCTGCTGGTCAGGGGGTCCGGGCAGCGCAGATCTCGCCGGACGGAGCCTCGATGGCGGTGATCTCAAACCTCGGGACCGGGTCCTTCCGGGTCGGGCTCACGAAGCCGACCGACCTGTCCCTCAAGAAGTTGAAGCTGCTTCCGCTGCGCGGCTGCGACGCCGCGTGGCGGTCTGACAGCGAGGAGCTCGCCGTCGTCGAGAGCGACCCAGCGTGCCAGGCACCCATGGGTTCGATCGTTAGTCTGCAACCAGCAAAGCCGCGGCAGCTGAGGATGCTCGCGTTCACCGGGGAGCATCCGAGCTGGCAGCCGGTGCGCCTCGGACCCTGACGAACGAGCGCTGCCGGGACGGTCGTGAGGTCAGCCCTGGACCGCGAACTGACCTGGGCTGACCACGGTCACCACGCCGGGGGGAACGCCGTTGGTGATCGCGGTCGCGGTCGCGATCAGGGCGGGGATGCCGTTGACCACGACCGTGAGGGAGGTCGAGCCGGGCAGCGGCGAGACGACTAGGGTGCAGGGGACCGTCGCCGGCGTCGGCGGTTGCAAACAGCCCACGATCGGCGCGCCCACCAGGTCGACCAACCGAAGAACCGGCGCGCCCTGAGCCAGCACCTGGACCTGGCGCGGGACCAGCGTAACTTGCCCGCCGTGAGGACACATTAACACTGCGTTGATGGTGAGCAGCGGCGGCATCAAAAATCTCTCAATAGTTACTCATCGAGCACGGCGCTCGTACAAGTGTCCATTGCGCCAGAGCCGTGGCCAGCTTACAATGAATTCTGAGGGCACGGTGGCGAACGAATCGCATCTCTTCGTTCTTGATTCACACTCGATCTATCGACGAGGCGTGGAGACCTGCCTCGCGGCGCTGCCCAATGTCTCCTCCGTGGCCGGCGCGAGCACGCCGGCCGAGGCTTGGGCCAGCGAGTCGCTGGCGGTCGCGACCCTCGTGATCGTTGACTCGAGCGAAGCCGAGGCACGCCAGTTCATCCGCCGCGTCAGCGAGTCCCTTTGCGTGCCCGTCATCGCGTTCGGCTCGCGCTGCGACGAGGAGAGCGTGCTGGCCGCCGTCGAAGCCGGCGCGATGGGGGTGCTCTCGAAGGACAGCATCACGCCGGAAACGCTCTGCTCGACGGTGACGGCTGCGCTCCAGGGCACCGGCGTGATGTCGCCAGAAGTGCTCGGCATGCTGCTCTCCGGGCTGAACCGCGTGTCGCGAGAGGTGCTCGAGCCGCGCGGGCTGTCGCTTTCGCGCCTCACCACACGCGAACGGCAGGTTCTCCGACTGATCGCGCAGGGCCACGCTACCCACGAGGTTGCCCGCGAGCTCTGTTACAGCGAGCGCACGGTGAAGAACGTACTTCATGATGTAGTCACCAAGCTGGGCGCACGAAGCCGATCTCACGCGGTTGCGGATGCGGTGAGACAGGGGTTGATCTGACCACAAACTGTGCGTAGCGCTCGCTATCCACCGCATCGAGGTGATTCACCTGCCACAAAGGCTAGCGGGATTGCGTGAGCGCAGCGAGGGGGGTATGTCCGTCCGGGCACCCCTTCTGCACCATCGCCCGCGTAGCGCGAGGACCCCCGATCCTGCCGGCATCCGAGCGTGGAGGCGTCTGCTCAGGAGATCATGGCGGACAAGCGGATGCGGGCGCTATGTCGATCGTCGAGCCGGGCGCCCGCGCTGGTGCTCAGCAACGTTCAGCCCACGCCATCGCACGCGCGATGTCGCTCTCTCTCCCGCTGCCCAAGCGTGTCCGTCGCTCCGCGCTCGGGGAAGCAATCAATGCCGTCTCTGGAACCCGGTGGCGGAGCGCACACGCCGAATCGATTGGCCACGCGCGACGGAGCAGCCAAGCGCGCGGAGCTCTCGGTTCAATTGGGTATTCGGCTCGTCATACCCGGGCGGCAAACAAGGCTCACGCGCATGTGCGACCCGCTTGTCGAAAGACACGCTGGCGTTAGCTCGTCGGAATCTCCATCACGGCCAGCAGTGCTCGAGCAACGCCGCGACCTCGAATTCCATGCCGAGCATCGGATCCGTATCGCTCGTCTTTGAATGCGCCGCCGGTCACATCGACGGCTCGTTGGACCGCGCGCCGATGGACTCGATGAGGCACGCGAGAAACGGCGGCGTAAGCTGCCCGATTCCCGGCGACGCGTTGCAGCAAAAGAACGTCGCTTACGTTCAGGTTCGAGTCGCGACTCGCGACGCCTTGCCGCCGCGAGCGTCGCTCGCCGAAGCTTTAACCCTCTCGTCGGCGCTACGAACGATCCGCGCGGAAAGATGATCCGATCAAAGGCCAGTCCGGTTGGATGCTCCGCAGATGCGAACGGTCGGTAAGGGTGATGGTGCGTGTCGAGGGCTCGGCGCTCATGTTGATTGATCGCCCGGTGTATGTCCGCCCGGTCCCGCCGCAATGAAGACCGTGAGTGCTGCGATTGTGCGTGGCATCGTCCTTGAGTCCTTTCAGGGAACGGGACAGCGTGGGTTGTCGCATCGTTCGGATCGGATGAGTCGCCCGCGACCGTGAGCGCGCTTCCAGCCCGATCGACGAATGGATGGTCACAAGTCGCGGCGGCGAGGGGGTAGTGGTGAAGCGTCGGCTTGGTCGTCTCCCAGTAAGTCGGAACACGGCCGCGGCGGCCAGGCTTCTGATCTGTGTAGGGTCATCGGTCGTTACTGGATGGGGTCAGCGACGCCTCGGGATTCCTGCGGCGTGAGCGAAGCCTTTAGGGGTCGCGCGTCACATGGGCCTTCGACCCAACGCGACGATCCTCGAGCTCATCCGGAACCGAACGGTGCTTCCTGCTCCAGCGCAGCCAGATCGGCGTCGAAGCGATCGGCGTCCACGACGCGTGCCGCCAACGCGCGGGAACGCGCGGCGTGAAGCTGCTCGATGATCAGAGACCGCTCCGAATCGCCAGCATCGACCACGCGGTGCTGAGCCTCGGGTAACACCACGACGGAGTTGATCTCAAAGCCACCGGCGCGGAGATAACTCGTGAGCTTGCGACCGACCTGGCGGTCGCCACCACGTCCGTGCTGCACATCCGCGACAGCTGTCACCAACCGCTCGAGAGCAGGGCTGGCGGGCGGACAGGTGATCCGCAGCTGGTCGTCCATGTCGCTGACACAGAGATACTGCCCGGGCCGAACGATCCGGAAAAGCTCACCGATGGCCTGCGCCGGGTCCGGTAGGAACTGGAACAGGTCCCTGACGAACACCAGATCGAACGACGCGTCCGCCAGATCAAGCGCGCAGATATCACCCACCGAGAACCCAATCGTCGCCCCTTCGACAAACAGGCCAACGGCGGCGAGGCGGTCTGACAGTGTGTTGGCGTGTTCGACGAACCTGCGCTCGATGTCGACACCCTGGATGCGGACTGGCAGGTTCGCAGCCAACTCGAAGGCGAGGATCTCGAGCCCTGACCCAACGTCCAGCACTGACGACTCGGGCGGGACGGGCAACATCCGCAGGATCGTGCGCCAGAACCGATGAAGACTGTGCGTATAGGCAAGCGTCACCGCCGCGGCGTCCTCGCCGTCGATACGGAGCTCGTCCGCGTACTCGTCAAGTGCCGCATCGAGCAGGCCAACTTTAGTGTCGTCCAGGTTCATGACCGAGCGTCGTTAGCGAAGCCAACGGCAGCCTGCGCATCTCTGACCGCAGACCATAGCTTCACCCGTCGCCGCACGCACGAGGCAGGCCTGACCCGATCGAGACGCTCACCGCAGCTGCCGCGATGCCACCGTCATCTCAGGAACGATCGCATTTGCCTTCGCCGGCAAACGCCGCGTTACATCGGTCCGGTCCGCTCCGGCGAGCCAGCGGCGAGCGAGGTGTCTGCCGCGCTCTAGGATCCGGCGGTGATGAAGTCGGCGGCGCGCTCGCCGATCATGAGGCTGGGGGCGTTGGTGTTGCCGGAGGTGACGACTGGCATGACCGATGCGTCGGCCACGCGCAGCCCGTCGATCCCGTGCACGCGCAGGTGGGGGTCGACGACAGCGTCGGGGTCGGCTCCGATCCTGCAGGTCCCGACCTGGTGGTGGTAGGTGATGGCGGTGCGGCGCACGTAGTCCCGCACCTGGGCCGCCGTGCGCACCTCGGGCCCGGGGTAGACCTCGCGGGCGCCCCACTCGTCGCGCAGCGGTGCCGCGGCCGATATCTCCCGGACCTGGGTAAGCGAGGCCTCCAGGCTCTCAAGGTCGGCCGGGACGTCGAAGGCGTTGAGGTCGATCAGCAGCGGGTCGTCCGGGTCGGGACCGCTCAGCCGGACCGAGCCGCGGCTCTGGGGGCGGACCATCCCGCCCAGCAGGGTGAAGCCGTTCGGCGGGCCCTCCATCCACGGCTCGTAGAGCGGGACGCTGAAGTGGACCGGCTGCGTGTCGGGCCCCGGCAGGTCCGGGCGGCTGCGCCACCACAGGTGCGTCTGGATCGGGGACAGGCCGGGGGCCGGCGGATCGATCGTCCGCTCGGCCGCGTGGATCGACGGCGACAGGAGGTGGTCGTGGAGGTTGCGCCCCACGCCCGGCAGGTCGAGCACGACGTCGATGCCGTGCTCGGCGAGCTCCGGCGCGGGTCCGATCCCCGACAGCAGCAGCAGCTTCGGCGACGCGATCGCCCCCGCACTGACCACGACCTCAGACCCTGCCCGCGCGGTCTCCAGCCGGCCGGAGCGTTCCCACTCCACCCCCACGCAGCGGGTGCCCTCCACTAGCAGCCGGCGCGCTAGCGCCCGAGTGACAATCCGCAGGTTGGGCGCGTCGATGACCGGCCGCAGGTAGGCGGCAGCGGCGCTGTCACGCCGGCCGTCCCGAATGGTCAGCTGCACCTGCGCGATGCCGTCCAGCTCACCGGAGTTGTAATCGTCGTTGCGGGCGATGCCGACCTCCTGCGCCGCCGCGATGATCGCCTCGTGGACCGGCGCCAGGGCGTAGCGGCTCACGACGGACGTGGGGCCGCCGACGCCGTGCAGCTCCGACACGCCGCCGTCGAAGTCCTCCATCCGCAGGAAGATGGGCAGGACGTCGTCCCACCCCCAGCCCTCGGCGCCGAGCCGGACCCAATCGGCATAGTCCGACCGGGCGCCGCGGACGTGGACCATGCCGTTGAGACAGCTCGAACCGCCCAGCACTCGGCCGCGGGGAAGGTGCAACCTGCGGTCGGCCGCGCGCGGCTGCGGGACCGTGTAGTAGGCCCAGTCCTCGGGGGACAGCCACAGCTCGTGCACCCGCGCCGGCTCGTGGATAGCCGGGTTATCGTCGGGCCCGCCCGCCTCCAGGAGCAGGACCGCGACGTCACGGTCGACGAGCCGGCGGGCCAGCGCGCAGCCCGCCGAGCCGGCGCCCACGACGATCACATCAGCGGCGAAATCAGTCACCGACCCCATACGGGAGCCACCCTATCCGAGTCGCCCACGGTGCTGGATGGTGCGTCCTGACGCGACCAGCACTTCACCCCTAGCGCTGCCGCGGCCGAACATGGCAACAGCGAGGGCCGGGACGCCAAGACGCAACGATTACGGCCGTCGCCTCCCGCCTCAAGACGACGAGCGACGCCATCGGCCGGGCGACACCGCAATGCCGGCGGGCGCGATCGCCACCGAGTCGATGTCTGCCTCGCTTGTCACGGCAGGGAGTGCCGCAACCGCCACCCGTCCGCCTGGAAAAGGCCGAGCGCGCTGGACCGCGTCCTCCGAGCGAGCACCCGAGTCGACTACGACCAGCGAGCGACAGCCAGTGGCTTGCGTAGAAAGCCAGCCCGACGGCCATGAGGAGCAGCAGCGCGCCGAGCGCCGCCGCTCCCGCGATCGATGCGGTAGCGAAGGCCGGCCGGTGGGAAGCTCGGGATCACTCTGACCAACCCTATGGTCGACGCTGTCAGCCAGATTAGCGCGTGACCAGGCCGGGAGCCGGCTGCGCTACGTTCCCGCCGCCCACGCCCATGCGATCATCAGAGCCTGGAGCGGCAGTCGCGCGATCAGTGACGACTGACCGCCCGGAATCATTCGGTAGCGGTCCGGGTGCAACGCCATGTGAACGTTGGCGGGAAACACCGCGATCAGGGTTCCGATGCTCCACCAGCTCCCCAACCGGCGCGTACGCGGGTGCAGGACTCCCGCTCCACCGGCGATCTCAGCCACCCCACTGGCATACACGAGCGCACGGCGCGCTGGGAGATAGTCCGGGATGATCGACTCGTAAACACGCGGGATCACGAAATGCATGATCCCCGCGAAGATGAACACCGGTCCGAACAGGCGCCGCACGCGCGGGAACTCTATTGACGGCCGCGCGGCCGTGCCGCTACGAATCCCGCACGCTCAACTTCCAGGAGCAGTCCACGCTCGGGATTCGGCAGGGATCATCGATCTCCAGCACCCCCCCATCTCGATCAAGGCAACAGCGAGTGGTCCTCCCAGGTCGCCGTGATCTTGTGGCGGTCGTGCCCGAGCCGCCGAGGCCGATGAGATAAGGCTGCACCCGTTGCGGGTCGAGGGCGGCATCCTGCCTGGTGTCGACGGTTCGGGGCCGGCGGCGTCCAGCCCCCAGCGCACGGGCACTGCGCGTGAGAATGAGCGCTCCGAGGCGATGAGTTCGCGCGCTTCTGTGTGTCTATACCCGTAGGACACCGCTGACGAGAGAGGATCGAGCTTGACTGACAATTCGATCGGCCACACGTCGATGCTGATCGAGCAGCCCCGAACGGGCGGAACTACCTCGTGACCTGGGCGACGAGCATAAGCGGCGTCACGCTGGTGGTTGTCGTAGGCGAGGTCGGGATACCACTGGCTAGTGTCGCCGCCGAGGAAGCCGTAGAAACGGACGAGCTCCGGTTCGAGTTCGAGCCGACCGGCGTGCCGGACATGCCGCAGGGCAAAGGCGCGCCCGGGAGGCTGCAGTCCTACATCGACGGCGAACTTGTCGGCAGCGCCGACGGTCACATCACCACACCGTTCATGTTCAATCCGTCCGCTGACCTGCGGAGCCAACCCGGGATCACCGGTCACACCCGACTACGTCGGCCCGTTCACGTTCACGGGCACACTGCACAGTGTTACCCTCGACGTCAGCGGCGACCTAATCCACGACCCCGAGTCCGAACTGCGCGCACACCTGGCGCGACAATAAACCGCCGGGGGTAGGCAACGTGCTGGCAGATCTCCGGGCCGACACACGCTACCCGACCGGGGGGCACGGTCCTGAGACTCGCAGGCGCAGGTTTGCGTGCTCTCCGCTTTGGGCTTAGATCCGACAACGGCCATGGCACCCCCGTTCGTGCCCGTACGTCGCCGGGTGCTAGCTCAGGCGACGTCGCCGGCAAGCATCCGCCCCAAGAGGAGCCGGCCACGGCGTAGTCGTGGGGGCTTCGTGCACTTCCTATCGGGCGGCGACGAGAATCTTGGCCTCCTCGGTGCGAAACGAGCCGACGAGACTGTTGTCGTACAGCCGACAACGATCGTGCCCACGCGGCCGCCGGACCTTTTCGCGTGCAGGTACTGTCGCGTGGCATCGTCCGCCACGACTCGCCGGGTGGTCGCCTCCTGGCCCCTGTCGCTCAGGAGAGCGGACCTAGCCGGTAGCCTACGCCGCGGACCGTCTCAAGCGCGGCCGCGCGGTTGCCCATCTTCCGTCGCAGCCCGCTGACGACCGCCTCGACAACGTTCGAGTTTGCGCCCGTCCACTCGTGCCCCCAGACCTCGCGCAGCAGCTCCTCGCGGGTGACTGCGATGCCCTCGCGGCGCTGCAGGTGACGTAGGGTGTTCAGCTCCAGGCGGCTGAGGTCGACCCCGCGGCCGTCGAGCACCAGCCGACGCGCTGCCGGGTCGAGCGCGGCGGGCTCGTCGGCCGCCAGCTCACGCCCGACGACTTCGCTGAGCCAGCCATCGATCGAGCCCGGCCCGAAGTCGTTCACCAGCGTCCAGTGATCGTGTTGCCCGATCTGAACCGGCGCGCCTGGCAGCGCAGCGAACCCGAGCGGAGCGAGTACGGTCAGCGCGCGATCGACGTCCGGCACGGGTGTGTATAGCCGCCGCAGGTGCGGACGGAGCTCTAGATAGGCACGCTTGACGTCCAGCCACAGTCTCGCCGTGGCGGTGTCGCCGGATGCCAGCGCGTGGCGGTTGAAGAGCACGCGCTGGCGCGAAGGCACCGGAGCGCGGCGCAGGTGCTCCATCCATGCGGCGGTGACGGGATCGCTGCGCAGCAACGAGCGACTGACGTCCTGCGGCTGGCAAAGGCTCGAGAATCCTTGCACCATCCCCGCGGCGTCGCGCACGACCCGGAAGCTGTCCGGCGCGGAGCGCCACCAAGTCTCGACGAGGGCGGTCGCCTCGGGGCCCTGCTGGGCCGCGCTGATCGCTGCTATGGCTGCGTGATCAGCGGCGCAGGCGGGTTCGATTGTGAGCTCGTCGGAGCCGCTTGGGAAGAACGCGTCGCGGACGATCGGGTTCTCGACGAGGTAGAGGAGATCGGCGGTGTAGCGCCAGAGGTCGGCCCGCCCGGCGGTGCGCAGCTCCTCGCGCAGGCGGGTCCACGCGGCGCGACGGTGAGCGCGGTGACGGGCCGGATCCGATGCCTGGAGCAGCGCGCTCGTGGCTACGCGCACCGTGTCGTGAACGACCAGGCCCTCGGCGCCAAGCTCGGCAAACGGCAGCGCGCGCAGCGCGCCGAAGAGCTCGCCGGGGTCATCGTGCGGCAGCATCGCCTGCAAGAGGGTGAGCGTCGTACGGCGGACGACCGCGGCGGCGTCGAGGGCGCGGCGGGTCATCGGATCGAGCCCATCGATGTACAGGCGGGCCAGTTCCTCGACCACCGCCCCCAGCACGGCGTCCTCCGCCGGCAGCCCCGGCCGCTCGGCCAACGCGCCGGCGGCCAGCTGGAGTGAGAGGGGGTGCCCGCGCGCGACCCGGGCAACACGCCCGGCCACCGCACGGTCCACGCCGGCGCGGCGCAGCAGGGTTCGCGCTGCCTCGTCGCTCAAGTTCTCGAGCCGGATCGTCCGCAGCAGATCGCCGAGCTCCCGTTGCCACGCGGAGGGAGTGTCGCGCCCGGCCAGCAGCAGACGCACGTTCTGGGGCAGCGCGGGCACGAATGACTGGCGCAGCCACGCGTCGAGAAGTCGTAGCTGCTCATGCGTATCGATCGTCAGCAGGACGCGCGCGTCTCCCGCGAGCGCCCCGGTCACGTCGGCAATTGTGGCCAGGGGCCTGCCGAGCGCGCTTCCCAGCGACGTGAGGAAGCCGCGTTCGGTCGGCTCGAACCCGCGGCCGTCGAGGGCGATCACAAGCGTGCCTCGTGCGCGCGCGTCCAAGGCGGCGGCCTGAAGGAGCGTCGACTTGCCAACACCCGCAATGCCGTGGACGACGGCGACAAGCGGTATGTCGCGCTCGACGAGCTCGAGTAACACTGCCCGCTCCCGCTCGCGACCGATCAGCGCGCCGGCGCGCTGATCGAGCGTCGACTGCAAGGTGCCCCGGCTCATCGGCACCTCGGCGAGTCTACACTGTTAGGTGGGGAGCCTACCAATCGCCGGCAACGGCGGCGTCGGCGCCCGTTCACCGGCGGCGCGTGATCTCCGTCGGCCGCTCGAGGACGCCGAACTCGCGTGTGGTCACGTCGGCAATCCCCGGGTTCGCGAGCAGCGCGCCGAAGATCGGACCGCTGACATAGGCCTCCATCGCCTCCCGGCTCTCCCAGGCGTACAGGCCGCCATAGGTGTTCGTGGAGGGGTTTGCGAGCCACGCCTTCGCTCGCAGTCCGGGGATCTCGGTGAACGCCGGTGCCGACGCCTCACAGCACGCCCGGTAGGCGTCGGGCTCGAGGCCCGCGAGCTGGAACGTGACGACCTGGATGTGATCGGTGGGGTTCATGTGTGCCTCCTGGTTCGGGGAGCGCAAACGTAGACCGTTGACGTGCCCGAATCGTGAGCTTTCCCTGAGGGCTTCCTGAAGTCAGGGTCCCGCGTCGCGGCGTCGCTCCGGCCCGTCTCAGAGATCCCTCAGACACATCTCAGGAACCACCGCCGATCCGGGCATACGGTGCTCGCCCACAACCCGAAGGAGAACACCATGCAGACACTCGACCAGAGTCGCATCGAGGCATTCGCCGGTCAGATCGCCACTGAGGTCGGCGCCGCGCTGAACGCCGCGCTCGTCACCGTGGGCGACCAGCTCGGCCTGTACTGCGCGATGGCCGACGCCCAGCCCATCCGCGCCGGCGAACTCGCGGCGCGCACCAACACGCACGAGCGCTACGTGCGCGAGTGGCTCAACGCGCAGGCCGCAGGCGGCTTCGTGACCTATAACGGCGACGAGGACAGCTACACGCTGCCCGCTGAGCACGCGTTCATTCTCGCCGACGAGTCGAGCCCCGTGGCCATGGCCGGGATCTTCCAGGCCGCGACCGCCGTGATGGACGGCCGGACGCGCGTCGCGGAGCGCTTCCGCACTGGCGAGGGCGTCGGCTGGCATGAGCACCACGACGGCCTCTTCTGCGGTACGGAGCGTTCCTTTGGCGCGAACTACCGCATGCACCTCGTGCCGGAATGGCTGCCGGCCCTCACCGGCGTCGTCGAGAAGCTGGAACGTGGAGCCGGCGTCGCCGACGTCGGTTGCGGCCACGGCGCGTCGACGATCCTCATGGCACAGGCGTTCCCGGCCTCGACGTTCACCGGCATCGACGTCCATCCCGAGTCGATCGCCACGGCCCGCACACGCGCGCACGACGCGGGCGTCGCAGATCGCGTGCGCTTCGAGGTAGGGGAAGCCACCCGATACGCAGGCAGCGGCTACGACCTCATCGCGTTCTTCGACGCCCTTCACGACCTCGGCGATCCGGTCGGCGCGGCCCGGCACGCCCGGGCGGCGCTGGCCGACGACGGCTCGTGCATGCTCGTCGAGCCGTTCGCGGCTGACCGGATCGAGGACAACCTCAATCCCGTCGGGCGCATGTACTACGGATTTTCCACGCTCCTATGCACACCGGGGTCGCTCTCGCAACCCGGCCGCGCCGGGCTGGGCACACAGGCCGGCCAGGCCCGCCTGCGCGAGGTGATGCTCGAGGCAGGCTTCGGCTCGGTGCGCCGCGCCGCGGAGACGCCCCTGAACCTGGTGCTGGAGGCCCGCGCCTGAGCGCTCTCCGGGACAGAGGAGGACCTTCGCGACGGGACCGGCCCCGCGAACCCTGCGAGGCCGTCCGCGTTGCCGCTCCAGCCGCTCCAGCCGAGGTGTCACGCGGGCGCCTGCAGGGCCCGAACCGCAAGGTCCACTGCCGCGCGTCACACCATCGCCAACAGGCGTCGCACGGGCGGCGATCGGTCGAGCCAGCCAAAACGACAGAACGGATCTGATGAACCCCTATCTCAACTACCTCATTGCCAAACAGAGGATGGCAGACCTCATGCGCTCGGCCGAGCTCGCACGCCCTGCGCGAACGGTCGAGCCAAACAGCGCGCGACTCGGAGACATGTCCGGATTCACGCACCGGACACGTGAGCCCGGCGCACTCGATCGCGCTACCGCCTTGGGCTACGACCGGCATTGTTCCTAATCGGTCGAACGGGCAGTCTGGGGCTTGCTGCGGGATCGGCGATTTAGCTAAGACGACGGCCTCGTCCATGAAGGCTCGAGCTATGGCTCGGCAGCGCCGATGACCGTCTCACGGACCGCGTCGTGGCAGGTCTTCAGCGCCGCTTGGCCGGCGTTGATCAGCATGTTCGGATCCGCGCTCAGGTCGCTGAGGAACGCGTCAACGGCTCGAAGACCGGCACGGGTGTCAGGAGCTTGTCGTTTGTCGCCCACTGGCCACGCGCGGCCAGCACGGCGCCAGCCGATTGCGCGACGGCCTGGCCGAGTAAACCGACGCATTCGGTCAGCCGGCGTTGCGGGGCGTGCGCGTCGATCGCGTAGCCGAACGTCCGCGCGGCTCGGTCCCACCATTTGGGGGGGCGCGGCACGCTGCAGCGCTTCGGGGTAGGTCGGCCGAGGCAGTTCGCCGCGGAGCACCCGGCCGAGCGCGAGTTCAGCGACCACGAGATAGGTGGGAATCCCCGCAAGGTGGAACATCAACGGCTCGATCCTGAACCGTCCGGCGCGCGCTTCTTCGAGCTGTCGATCGACAAGATCGAGGTCGCGGTAGTGGATGTCAGTTCGGCGGCTGTCGATCGTCAGCCAAGCACCCCCGTTGAATAGGTCGCCCCACTCGCCCACCCTCGAAACGTAGCCGGGCCAACCAATCCCGCGAAGGTGCTCAGGGTCGAACTCCCCCTCGTAGTAGATGGCGAAGTCCCAGTCGCTGTCCGGCCGGCCGCTTCCCTGCGCTCGCGACCCTCCCAGCGAGACGGCACGAACGCGCGGAAGCGCGGCGAGCCGGTCAGCGGTCGCGGCAAGAAAGGCCTCATCGCTCGAAGGCATCATCCGTCCACCATTCAAGCGCGCTGGCGCCCGTGATCCCGTGATCCAAAGCCACATAAGCCCGACGAGGTCGCCTACGCAAAACGCGAGTCTGCACCCTTTACGCGCGCCCTGCGATCGGCGACTGGCACGATTCCGGTGGCCCGATAGGGCGGGCGTGCCGTGACCGCGTTGTCCGATACCGGGCAGTGAGACCGCGGGCGGCGGCGCTCCTGCTCTGCTGCTTGCAGGATTCGATCGCCTGGCTAGCGCCGGGCGCATTGAGGTCCCGTGGCGTGCTCGCGCTCACCTTGCGCGCTTTCCGCGCGCAACACAGGAAACTTCGTGTCAAGCCTCACATGCTCGTTGCGCCCGTAGAGCAGGTCTTGGCTGACCCGGTCTTCGGTTCTGATCGCGACTGATCGGGCGGAGTCTGTTTCACGGGCTCAAGGAGTCACGGGTCGCGCTGCGGTTGCGCCCCCTCGGCCAGCCGACCGTCCCCGCTCTGCCCGGACGCAGCGCCCCGAATCGGCCTCGCCGCCGCCAGCGGACACACACACATCGGCAGCAGCAACAGCACCGCCGCCCAACGAATCGGCCTACGACCCCACCACACACCCCCAATCGCCGGCTACTGACACCCCAACACCAATCGGGGCACACCCCGCCCGCGACCCGGGCGGGCCTAATTCAGCAGACGAAGTCAACAAAACGGACGGCCTCATCGCTCGCAAATCCGGACGACAAGGGACAGCTACGAACCGGCCACGGGACCCGCTCGCCGCGTCCGGTTTCGAGCCGACGGAGCAGGAGCGGATCTCTCCGCCTGACGATTTGATCGCGTGTGTCCCACGGGTCGTCAACCGCGCTCTTGCTCGGCCACAAAGAAGCGATGCGTAGGAGCTGACCGCCCACTCGAGGACGAGCAGGATCGGAGCGAGGCCGCCACGCCGGCGCCATGACCTGCGAATACCCGTCCGAGCACGAAGGCGGGTAGCGGCCTGCCCTTCGCCAGCGACGTGCCTGTCGCCACAAGCACGCACGCTGCGCGTCGCCAACTGATCGGTCCACCGCTGATCGGGGCGCTAACCGAAGGTCGGGAACCTGCATGAGCACCAAAGCGGTCACGACCGCGCCGACCGACACCCCCACTGCCGCTCCAGGCTGACGCTGTCACATAAATGACGGGAGTTGTCGTTGGCTCACAAGGTCGCGATTGGCTGTGGCCGAACTCATGGCCTGACCAAGCGAACTTTGGCGATTCACCCCCCATTTTTGGGAGCTAGATCGCCAAAGTTCGGACAGCGGCTCCGGGACGCGCGCGGAGCGTTATGACCTCGACACAACGAATCGCACACTCGCCGCTGTGCGACAGCGTCCCGGGGCGGCCCCTTGCGCCGCCACCCCTGAAAGGATGAGAATCCTTATGCCGCCGGGCCGAGGCCGGTGAGGCGTGGTGCGGTAGTTAGAGCCCGTGCGACGGCGTGACCCGGGAGCCTGCGGAACCGTTGATTGCTGCCACGAGCGCGAAGGCGAGCTTCATACCTGGAAGGCTCCTCCCGGCGGCACATACCATCGCGTCGACTCGGGAGCTCGCCACACCCAGCTGACAACTGAACGCGCTTACCCAGCCCGGCCGATGGCCGGGTCCGCTCTTGCGCGCACGTTGCCAGCTGGCCCCCCCTCTGATTCACAGGCCAGCCTCGGCGTGAAGCGACTGCACGGGCGACGTAGGACGTCTTGATTGCCGCGCTCATGCATCGAGCCCACGCCCGACGAGGTTGCCTATGCAGAACGCGAGTCGGCAACCCTTTACGCGCGCCCTGCAATCGGCGACGAGCGCCGTCTTGGTCGATCTGCCGGACGACTGCTTCCGGGATCGGTCGGTCTGCTTCCGGGACGTGCCCATTGGCGACCCCGACGACGCCTGCAGTGCGCCTGCAGGCGTCCAGTCGGGGCCGTGACGGAGACGCCCGACGACCGCTTTCGCACCGCCGCCGGCGAAGTCGGGCGAGCGGTATGGCGCGACGTTGGGAGCGTGCGCGGTTCGGATCAGCGCGCAACGTCCCGATAATGCCTGCTCGACCCTCGCGGTCGAGCGGCCTCATCTGGACCTCGCGGCTTGCGACCCGTTCGTCTTGGGCTTCCTTTTGCGTGGCTTCTTGAACGCCGTCTGGTAGGCGTCGAGGAGGAAAGGCAGCATGTCTGGCTCGGGCATCGGCTTACCGGCGGCCTGTCGTCGGAGCATCTCGCTGCACAGCTGGATGTATGCCTCGCCGAGAGCGGCGGTCAGCGCTGCGGCAACCGCTGCGTTGATAACGGACACGCCCGGAATGACCTTCAGCAGGTTCGCGGCGATTTGTCTGCCGACGACCGTGACTCCGCCCTGGCCGACTAGCCCGCGGATCAGCTTGACGGCGCGGTCGCTGCCCATGTCGATGCCGAAGATGGCACTGATGCTCGCGAGCATCCCGAGCTGCACCGGCATCAGCACGGCGGCATCCGGGACCGGAATCGGTACAGCACCGATGCCGGCTGCCGCCACGCTTGACGCGCCGGCAACCGCCCGCGCCTGGTTGGCTTTTAGCCGGACTACTACCCCTTGGGCGTTTGTGAACGCCCGCCTCACCGCCTCGGGCAGGATCTCGTTGGTCCGCTCCACGAGTTCCTCCAGGCCCCGTGGCGGGATTGTTTGTCCGGCTACCCTGCGTTCGCGCGCGAGCGTCCGGATAGGGCTGCCTTCGATGGGCAGCTTCTCGGCGGCAATGGCCCGCTCGAGCGCGCCTGCTCGGTCCTCGTCGATGCACTGCGTCAGGGCCAGAATCACCGGCACTTCAGCGGCCAGCGCGCCGACAATCTCGACGTCGTAGTCCTGCACTCGAGTCTGCCCGGCGTCGATGCAATACCAAGCAACGTGGATGACCTTGTTCGGCCCGTGCTTCCGGGAGTCGGCAATCGTCTTGACGTACTCGCGGATCACGTCCTTCTTCGCGTGCCCGAGCTCGATACCGGGCGTGTCGTAGATCGTCACCGGCACACCGGCCACGTCGTAGCGCTGAACGTTCTTGGTCACCGGCTTGCCGGTGCCCTCCTCGGCGAGCGGAACCCTGAAAACGGCGTTGATGAGCGTGCTCTTCCCGACCCCGGTCTGTCCGCTGATGAGGATGTTCGCGTGGCCGAGCCGTTCGTTCGCCTTCGCCTGCTCAACGCTGAAGTACGCCGCCGGATCCGCCGCGACGTCTTCGACTGTTGGGCTCCCCAGCTCGCTCGCGGCGGAGTCTTTGTCCTTACCGCCAGAGCGACGCGCGCGATCCGACGCCTCTTGGAGTCCGCGCCTGACAGCTTCGGTGACGTCTTTGGCGCCACGCTCAGCCACTCGCCGAGCCCGGTCCAGAACCCGTTGAACCCGCTCTCGGCCCTTATCGCGATCAGGCAACGCTCGCCCTCATCCCAAGCCGCCCAGAAATCGGCCTCCCCGGGAACGGACGCGCTCGTCTTGCCCGCGAACGTGTCGTTATCAGCCTCGACGACCCCGCGGCAGGGCTCACTTGGCACCGCGGGCATTGCGGGATCCCTGCGCGATCGCGCGCGCACGGTTGCGCGCACAGCGGGCCGGGCAGTCAATGATCGTCATCTTGGCCAGGGTAAAGCCCGGCGGGCAGCCAGGCGGACTCCCCCTTCACCGGCTTGAACGCTTGTCTGGACCCATCCGAGCCGCGACGCGACGCACGTGCATCAACCGGTCGATCGACACCACCAGGACGTCATCCTCGACGCGCTCGACGGCCCGCGTTGGCCACTCGCGGAAACGTGTGCATGGCCGCAACTGCCAAGAGTGTCGAATCGGGCTACGACGTGCAGCGTGCTGCCGGATCGGCGACAGACCGGAAGTCTGGACTCGTGAGCCGAGGGAGCTTGGAGCGCGCTAGTCGCCCTGAAGCCCGGGGTCCTCGCCGGCTACGTACCCGTTCCAGTGACTCACGTAGGTCAACAAGTGATCATCAAGGTCAACCGCACGGACGAGCCCGAGTTTCTCCGCCACAGCTTGCGCTGCCAGGTTTTCAGGTCGAGTGCGGACGATCATTGGGAGCTCTGGCAACAGTTTCCGTGCCAACCCTGCTGCCGCAGAGGCCATCTCGGTCGCGTAGCCGTGACCCCATGCTGAGGGATCAAACCGATAGTAGGTGTTGAGCACGGATCGCTCGTGGAATGTTCGCCTTGTCAGCCCGCCAAACCCGACGACTCGTGGATCGGTTGCGATGGTGACGGCCCAGAACCCGAAGCCGATCTCATGCCATTCGCGCTGCCAACCTGCCAGCTGCGCTGCGGACTCCTCACGCGAACGGGCCACTCCGTCGGGGTGGAAGCGATATGTCTCAGGGTTGCTGTGGATGGCGAAGACCGCGTCAACATCCGCAGTATTGGCGGCGCGCAGCAGCAAGCGCTCGGTCTGAACGGGCGTGAACGCAGCGCGCAGCTGATCAGGCGTTATCACGTCAGCCACGCTACCGAGACCGGGCTGCCGTCCGCGGTTGATCACCGGCTCGAGCACCGGCGTGGAAACGATGGCTTGCACCGGCCCCGGCGCGATCGCTTGCCGCATCACCCGCATCCCACTCCCGTAGCCGTGCCTCGCGCATACAGCCAAGTCTGCCGCTGGACCGCTCGCGGTTCGGACGACACGTGTCCTCGAAACCCGGGGCATTCCAGTCCGTGATCGGCGCGACGGCGATCGCTGATGACGGCGGCGGCCCCCGCTGCCCGACGGACGATCCGTCGCTCGGGGCTCTCCGTCGCGGGCCTCCCCAATCTGTTCGTCGCGGCGACGCGTGCCGCGATCCAGCTCCCGTAGACGTCGGTCACGACGCTCGGGGTGGGCCAGCCGCATTCCCTCAGTCGCTCGAGCGCCTCTCCCCCACGTCGGCGCGCATGCGTTACTGACAAGTCGTACGACGACAGAAGCCTCCCGTACCGATCGAGCCACTCCCCCGTCGCCGCCAGCACTCGCTCGGTTGTCCATTGGGTTGCGGTAGCCCCGGGGTGGCAGGCCTTGCAGTACGCGGTGGGCGTCGCCCTTCCCGTTGCGCGGCTGCGTGTAGGCGCCGCAACCGCGGCACACCCCGACGTAACTGGCCTTCACCGCCCGCCCCTTCGCTCCCGTCGGGTGCTAAGCGCCTAAAAGGCGTTAGTGTCCCGTCGAGAGGGGTCGCATGTCGAAGCTCAGAGATGTCGTGGTCGTCCGCGTGAGCGAGAAGGGCGATCGGGAGGACGAGCGCTTTCACTCGCCCGAGGTGCAGATCGAGGCCGCGAGGCGGTGGGCGAGGGACCGTGGTGAGCGGCTTGTTGCCTCGCCGATTCCCGAGATCGACGTAAGCGGCAGGCTGCCGCTGTCCAGGCGCCCCGGCCTGGTGGCGGCGATCGAGTTGATCGACGCCGGCCAGGCCGACCAGCTGGTGGTGGCGTATTTCGATCGGCTGGTGCGCTCGCTCAAGGTCCAGTTGGAGGTGATCGAGCGGGTGGAGAGGGCGGGCGGGGAGATCTTCGCGCTCGATCACGGCAAGCTCACGAACGGGACGGCGGCGCAGCGCCTGTCGACGAACATGCTCGGCTCGGTGTTCCAATACTTTGCTGAGATCACGGGCGAGAAGGTCTCGGCGGCTCAGGCGCGAGCGGTAGCGCGGGGTGTCTACCCGCACCCGAGGATCCCGGTCGGGTATGTGCGCGGGGAGGACGGCGTGCTGGTGGTCGAGCCCGCGGCCGCGAACGTCGTGGTGCGGGCGTTCAAGCACCGTGATCGCGGCGCGTCGCTGGTGGAGATCCAGGCGTTTTTGGCCGAGAACGGGATCGAGCGCGCGCTGTCGGGTGTGGCCTGGATGCTGCGCTCGCGGATGTACCTGGGTGAGATCCACTTCGGCGAGTTGCACAACACGCACGCTCACGAGGCGATCGTCAAGGATCGCGGGCTGTTTGAGCGGGTGGCGCGGCGGACGGTCTCGCGCGGGCGCCAGGCCAAGTCAGACCGGCTGCTGGGCCGCCTGGGGGTGCTGCGCTGCGGGACGTGCGGGTCACGGAGGGTGATCAACTCCGACAGCGGCAGCTACCGCTGCGGCGACACGAGCGCGAACCGGTGCCGGCGACGAGCGGCGGTCAAGGCCGACCGCGTCGAGGAGCTGGTGCTGGACGCGGTCCGGGCGTACTCGGCCACGGCCGACGCCCCCCGACGCGGCTCGCGCCGGCAGCAGATCCGCGCGGCGGACGAGGCCATCGGACGCGCCAACGCGGATCTCGATGACACGATCCGACAGCTCGGCGAGCTTGGATTGTTAGGCCGGCCCGCGAGCCAGGAAACCTTGGAGAAACTCGCCAAGACCCTCGATGATGCGCAGGCCGTCCGGGCGCGACTCGGCGATGGGGGCGAGAGCAACATCATCGGTCCTGACGACATCGACAAGCTCCGCGACCCCGCGAAGCGGTTGGCGGCTTGGCGACGGCTGATCACCGACACCGTCGAGTCGGTCACAGTCGCGCCGGCGATGACGGCGGATGGGTGCCCCAGTCGCCTCTGGGACCCTCGCCGGATCAACATCAGGTTCCTCGGCCAGCATCCATAAAGACGCCGCTGGCGGCGACTTCTCGCGCTTCCGTCGACACCCTCGGGTCCTACGACTCGCACAACTCTCTCGACCGTCGCGGAGTCGGACATCGTCGTCGGGCACGGAAGCAGTAGCTCGAGCTCGACGTCACCGGCGGTGCGAGATTCGTCCGTCAGGGAGGCGCGACGCCGCGAATCCGCGGTCGTGTGTCAGCAGCCGCCGGTTGTACGGCGCCCACAACTCGGCGATCGCCGGCGGTCACGGCCACGCGGTCGGCGCGACTATCGCAACCGTCGCAAAGGCATAGCGAGACCGGAGCAGCCGGGAGAGCCGAAGCAGTCGTGCCGCGCCCAGCCCGCGCACGCTTGGATGTGGTCGATCGCGACAGCGCCAGGTTTGCTGGGCGACGATTCCGAGCAAGCACAATCACGTCTTGCGTGGGCACGGACTGTTCCGGGGACCGCTGAGACCTCGGTCACCCGGTTGTCGCGGTCGCTTGGCCACGCATAGCGGGCGTCTCGTCCCTGCCGGCACACGCGCTGCTCCCTATCGTCCATCCGGAAAGCCAGCCCGGGCTGCCGGCACGGCCGCTCGGCCAAGAGAGCGACTGCTCCTCGCGTCGGAATGCGGGCACGTGCCGTCGTGCCCGCGACGGCGACGCAGCAGTGTGGCGATGCCAGCCAAAGCGCTGGTTCTCGTCCTTGACGGCGGCAAGGCAAGCGAACGCGACGCCTCGTTTCTCGCCGTTGACACGTCAGCCCGCGACGCGTTCGACCAGCTCGGGGCTGAGATCGGCGATCGCGTCCACGGTGGCAGCCGGCAGCTTTAGCGTGTTACCGCTGGGCGGATAGCGCGGATTGGGCACCGCGATCACTGTCATGCCCGCCGCGGTGGCGGCTCGCAGACCGTTGCTGGAGTCCTCTACTGCGGCTGACTTCGCAGGATCGACGCCCATCTTCTCGGCTGCGGCGAGATACACGTCGGGCGCCGGCTTGCCCCGCGCCACCTTCTGAGGAGACGGTGGCAGCGAACGTGCCGGCGAGCTCGCCCAGCTTCAGGAACAGCTCGATCTCGCGGTTTGAGGAGGAGGAGGAGGCAAGCCCCAGCGGCCAGCGCTGTCGCAACGCGCGGACAACGTCGAGCGCTCCGGGAAGCAGCGGCAGCTGCTTTCGGTAGCGCTCCTGCATGCGCCGGACGACCTGGCGGTTGATCTCCTGCGGATCGAGTGGAACAGCGAGCTCGTCGTGCAGATAGCGTGCCCATTCCGGCGAGCTCATGCCGAGTATCACGGTCGGCGCATCCTCGTGCCAGCAGCCGCCGGAGCAACGCGTCAGCTGCTCCTTGGCGCGGTTCTAGAGCTGCTCGGAATCCAGCAGGACGCCGTCGAGATCGAGGATCACCGCCTCCGGCACGGGATAAGCTTCGCATGGCGCACCGACCGTGCGCGCCCTCATCGACGCGAGAGCGCCGAGCAGATAAAGCTCCGTCCGCGAGTTCTGATCTTGGTGTAAGCGGCGGCGGCCGATGGCTTCTCGCGCCGCGCGCGCAGCAACCGTGCCGGTCTCAGGCAAACGCTTCTAATGTTGCTCAGGCGCGGGATTTCCGTTCTGTCTATCGCGACTAATACGCGCGTGGCCCGCTCGAAACACCGCGATCCGGCCGCGTCTAACCGGATACGGTTCGAGCCGAGGCAGCGCGCTGCGATCATGCGAGTGGAGGAGCACCCTCGCGCCCAGCCAGACAGCCGGATCCTTGTTTGATTGCTCCGTTCTCGCCGCCGCGGCGCGGCTCTTGTCGGTCGTCTCAAGCGACGGCGACCTTGGCTAAGAGGCCTGCCGCTTACCGAGGGAACCGGTCGCGGCGCAATTTACCGAGGCGTGGACGGCGCCCGCACGACCGCAGGTCCTGCTTCTGCGTTGACGACGGGGTTGTCGTTCCTTAAGCGCGACGCGCGCTCACTTGCGCGTTGCGGCCTGAGGGTCTGCCGCGAATCAGGGTTGCGGGACCGTGCTCTGCGCGATCCATTTGTACAGATCGGCCGCGAACGCGTTCGGGTCGCGCGTCCGTATGTAGGTCGCGACGGCGTCGTAGAAGGCCTCCTGGAAAACGGGGCTCAGCCCTTCGCCGTGGGCGACGGACAGCAGAACGGGCAACGTCCAGAACGCCTTCGAGGATTCCCGCTGATATGCGGGCAAGGACGAGACGTCGACGTCGTGCACGACAGGGATTGACCCCTTATGCCTGCTGAACGCGAGTTGCGTGGCGGGATCGTCGATGCCACTCAGGAACGCCAGGGCGTTCTTGGCGTTCTTTGCCTTGGTTGCGGCGACGAATACGTCGACGACGGCGAGGAAGCTGCCCTGGGTGCCGGGGAAGGGGACACCGTCGAAGCCGGTGCCCTCGTGGG
>CAVOOV010000007.1:0-394907 GCA_963697655.1 uncultured Solirubrobacterales bacterium
TGAACGCGCCGGCCAGCCCGCGATCGCCGGCGATCAGCAGCAGGCCCACCCGCTTGACCTGATCGTGCTCCTGGAGGATCGGTAGCTGCGGGACGTTGCCCGCCGCCTCGGCGGCCTGGCGCGTCATACGCCGGATCGCGTCCGCGTACGGACGGAGCGCCTCGATCCGCTGCTCAGCCCGCCGCAGGCGGGCGGCGGCGACCAGCTCGAGCGCTCGGGCGATCTTCTGGATGTTCTTGACCGCTCCGATGCGGTTCTTGACGTCTCGCTGTGACGGCATCGATCGACTCCGGATTCAGCGGCTCACGCCGCCTTGGCCTCGCCCTCATCGATCGGATGGCCCTCCTCGTCAAGGTCGAAGCCGAAGTCCTCGGCGAACTTCGACACCGCCTCTTCGACCGCCTGCTGGGTCTCGTCGCTCCAGTCGCCGTCGGCGATCTTTGCGAGCAGCTCGGCCTGGTTGGCGCGCGTCGACTCGGTCAGCTCGGCGAGGAACCGGTCGACCTTCTCGACCACGATCCGGTCCAGGTACCCGTTGGTGGCGGCGTAGACCTGGATCACCTGGTCCTCGACCGGCATCGGGTGGCGCTCGGGCTGGTTGAGCGTCCTCACCAGTCGCTCGCCACGGGCGAGCGTCCGCTGGGTCTCGGGGTCGAGTTCGGAGCCGAACTGCGAGAACGCCTCGAGCTCGCGGTACTGCGAGAGCTCGAGCTTCAAGCGGCCCGCCACCCTGCGCATCGGGGTGATCTGCGCGTTGCCTCCGACCCGGGAAACCGAGATGCCGACGTTGATCGCCGGGCGGACGCCGGAGTTGAACAGGCCGGGCTCGAGGTAGATCTGCCCGTCGGTGATCGAGATCACGTTCGTCGGCACGTACGCCGACACGTCGCCGGCCTGGGTCTCGATCACCGGCAGCGCGGTGAGCGAGCCGGCGCCGAGATCGTCGTTCAGCTTGACCGCGCGCTCGAGCAGCCGCGAGTGCAGATAGAACACGTCGCCCGGGTACGCCTCGCGGCCCGGCGGACGGCGCAGGAGCAGCGACATCTGGCGGTAGGCGACGGCGTGCTTGGAGAGGTCGTCGTAGACCACGAGCGCGGCCTTGCCGTTGTAAAGGAAGTGCTCGCCCATCGCGCAACCCGCGTACGGAGCGAGGAACTTGATCGGCGCGGCCTCGTCGGCCGCGGCCATCACGATGATCGTGTTCTCGAGCGCGCCGGCGTCCTCGAGCGTCTTGGCGAGGCCGACGACGGTCGCCTTGCGCTGCCCGATGGCGACGTAGATGCACAGGAGGTCGCGGTCCTGGTTGTTGATGATGGCGTCGACCGCGATGGCGGTCTTGCCCGTCTGGCGGTCGCCGATGATGAGCTCTCGCTGCCCACGGCCGATCGGGATCATCGAGTCGATCGCCTTCAGCCCCGTGAGCATGGGCTCCTTCACCGGCTGGCGCTGGACGACGCCGGGCGCCTTGAACTCGGACGGCCGCGTCTCGGTGGTGTTGATCTCGCCCTTGCCGTCGAGCGGATTGCCGAGCGGGTCGACGATCCGGCCGAGCAGTTCCTCGCCGACCGGGACCTCGAGTAGACGCTTCGTCCGCCTGACCGTGTCGCCTTCGACGATCTTCTCCCACTCCCCGAACAGCACGGCGCCGACGTTGTCGGACTCGAGGTTCAGCGCCAGCCCGGTGACGTCGTGCGGCAGCTCGAGCATTTCGAAGGACATGCAGTTCTCGAGCCCGTGGATCCGGCAGATGCCGTCGGCGACGGACAGCACCGTGCCCACTTCGGTCAGGTCGGCACTGGAGGCGTCGAGCCCTTCTATCCGGCTCTTGAGGATCGAGGTGATCTCGTCAGGATTGATCTGCATTCATGACTCCTTGGCGGCCGAGCGTAGCTACGCCCGCGCGACTTGCTTGCGAAGTTGTTCCAGCCGGTTACGGATCGAGGCATCGAGAATGACGTTGCCGACCCGCAGCACGATCCCGCCGAGGATGTCCGGATCGACCTTGCTCGACAGCTCGACCGTGCGCTTGGTCTGCTCTCCGATCCGGTCGCCGATGCTCGAGACGGTCGCCTTGTCGAGCTCGATCGCGCTCGTCACCTCGACCGCCAGCAGATGACGCTCATCCTCCCACAGCTTCTGGTAGTCGTCCCGGATCCGGAAGATCGCGGGCATCCGGTGGCGCTCGATCAGCGCCTCCAGGAAGTTCATGAATACGGGCTCGGCCCCGGTCACCACCCGCTTCAGGCCGTCCTTCTTCTCCTCGGTCGAGAAGTACGGCGAGAAGAAGAACACGCGCGAGCTCGCGGTTGTCGTGCAACGCCTGCGCGAACTCGTTCAGATCATCGCGCACCTGATCGAGGAGGCCGTGTTCCTTGGCCACCTCGAACAGCGCCCGAGCGTATACCTGGGCGATCTCTTCCACTAACCCTTACCCCCGTGCGGCCGCATGCTAGTGACCGTCCTCCGCGGGCGCGAGCGCGCTGAAGTCGAGCTCCGAGAGCGCCTCTTCGACGAGCCGCCGCTGATCCTGCTCGTCGAGCACCTTGCGGGTGACCTTCTCGGTGGCCATCACGGTCAGGTCGGCGACCTCGCGACGGATCTCCTGAATCGCCCGGCGCGTCTCGCCGTCGATCTCGCGGCGCGTCTGCTCCATCAACTGATCGCGGCGCTTCTCGGCCTGCTCCTGGGCTTGGCGCTCGGTCGCCTCGCCCGTCTTGCGCGCGCGCTCGAGGATCTCCTCGGATTGCGTGCGCGCCTCGCGAAGTCGCTCGCGGTACTGGTCGAGCAGCTCGTCGGCCTCGTGCCGCACGCGCTCGGCGTGGTCGATCGACTCCTCGATCGCGTGCTGCCGTCGGTCGAGCGCCTCGGAGATCCGGGGGAAGGCGAGCTTCCACAGGATGTACATCGAGATCCCGAACAGCAGCAGGGTCCAGATCATCAGCCCGACGTTCGGGGTGATCAGGAACGAGCCGCTCGAGGAGGCGACGGGGAGATGTGAGACGACGGCCATCTACTTGAGCACGTAAGACAGCAAGCCGGCGACGAGACCGTAGAAGAACACCGCTTCGGTGAGCGCGAACCCCAGCCACTGGATGCTGGTGATTTCGTCTCGCATCTCGGGCTGGCGAGTCACCGCCTCGATCACCTTGCCGAAGATGATGCCGATGCCGACGCCGGCGCCGACCGCGCCGAGACCGCCACCGACCGCGATCCCGAAGCCGGCCGTGATCCCGGAGGCCGCGGCGATGGGGAGGCTCAATAGAAACATCAGGGGGTCTCCTTGTCGTGTTAGTGGTGAGTGGCCGCGCCGGCGATGTAGATCGCGGCCAGGGTCGCGAAGATGAACGCTTGTAGCGTGGCCACCAGGCCCAGCTCGAACAGGTAGATGAGGATCCCGGCGGGAAGCGCGAACCAGCCGAGCGCCTGGAGCCCGAGGATCACGGCGAGCCCGCCGGCCAGGAACAAGAGGATGATGTGACCGGCGAAGATGTTGGCCCAGAGCCGGATGGTCAGCGACAGCAGCCGCATCAGGGTGGAGATCACCTCGATCGGGAAGATCAAGAGCAGCATCGCCCCGTGCACACCCGCCGGAATCAGGCTCTTCAGGTATCCGATGGGGCCCTGTGTCCTGATTCCCACGATGATGAACGCGAAGAAGACGACGAGTGCCAGCACGAGCGGGACCGAGATGTTCGCGGTCGCGGCGTAGAGCGCAAACGAGGGGATGTGGGCGCCGAACAGGTTGAACTTTTCCTCGCTGTTCGTCGGCAGCGGCAGATAGCCGATGAGATTGCAGAACCAGATGAACAGGAACAACGTGCCGATGAACGGGAACCACCTGGCCGCCATCGAGTCGGGCATGTTCCCGCGGGTGATGTTGTTCCGCATCAGCGAATACAGCACCTCGACCGCGGTCTGGATTTTGTTCGGGCGCGCCTGCATCCGCCTCGCAATCCACACCATCGTGAATATCGTCAGCAGCGTCGCGATGAACAGGTAGAGCACAGCGCGATTGATGCTGAAGACCCCGAGGCTCACCCAGTTGACGAGCTTGAATTCGTTCTGGATCTGGAAGGTGTTGTTCTTGTGCTGCGTGAAGCCGTAGATCACGATCAGCGCGATGAAAATGCCGATGTACGCGGCAAAGCCCGCGAACAGGACTTTCTGGGTCTTGCTCATCGCGACCTCGGGCGGTTCGGCCGGGTCAGGAACGAGAGAACCAACTGCGTTGTGAACGCGAACACGACCACGATGAGCGCCGTCAGCCCGTCATCGCGCCCGGCGCCGTTGCGCACGAGAATCACCGCGATCGCGAGCGTGAACAGCCGTCCGAGCAGATACGCGAGCCGCAGCGTGACCTCGCCCCGGGGATCGCGCAGCGATGGGATGACACGCTCGATGGCCACGCCGACCGCGCGCAAGACGATCCACGCGCCCGCGCCGACCAGGTACCCGACCGCGGGCACGCCGATCAGCAGCATGATCGGCGCCGCCACCACGAGGAGCACGACGTCGAGGTAGGCCAGCGGCATCAGGTGGCCATCGGAGGTTGCGGGAGCGCTCAGCGACATGAAGGATTCAGAGATTCGTGATCGTCGAGATGGGGCGGGTGAACCCGGTTTGGCTAGTCAGAGGGCCGGAAGGGTAGCGGCGCGCAACCAGGGCCGTCGCGTCAAAAGTCGTTCGCCTGCGCGCACCAGGGGCCCCACCTTCACGGGTCCGGTGGGGAACAACGTTAGCGGGAGGTTAGCGCCGCCGCGTCGCCCCCGGCAACCGTGTTCGGAGTATTCCGAACGTCAACGCGCCGCGGGCACCCGGCGGATTCAGAGCGGTCAATGCGCCGCGGGCGCCCGGCGGATTCGGGGCTTCGGAAGCTGTCCCTCTGCCCACATCGCCGCGATCCCGGCGCGCGGCAACCCAAGCGCCCCCTCGTACACCAGGAAACGGGGCTCCCAGCGAGGGAAAAACTTGGCGTTGAAGCGGTACAGGCTCTCGATCTGGAAGAACGGGTTGCCGAGCGTGATCAGCTTCCCGAGCAGCCGCTCGAGCCGCTTCTCGGGGCTGTGCATCCACTTCGCGAAGGCCGCGAAGTTGAGCGACAGCTCGTCGATCCCGCGCTCGCGCAGCAACTCGATCGCGCGAACCACCAAGAACTCGGTCAGCCCGTTCGGCGTGTCCGGGTCGCGGCGCATGAACGACAGCGACACCGCAGACCGGCCGTAGCACGGAACGAAGTGCAGGACACCGCGGATCGCGCGGGTCTCGTCGCGCGCGAGCACGACGATCGTCTCGTGGTCGTGCTCGCCCTGGAGCGAGTCCATCGCCATCGAGAAGCCGCGCTCGGGGGCCCCCTGGCGCCCGATCTCGACCACCTCCTCCAGCCGTTCGATCGTGTCCTGATCGAGCGCGCGGAGATCGTGCAGCCTCGGCCTCGTAGCCGGCCTTGCTGAGCCGGGTCACCGACTGGCGCACCTTGCGGATTGGCCGGCCCTCGAGCGAGAAGCGGTCGAGCTCGACCACCGCCTCGTCGCCGAGGTAGATCGTGTGCAACCCGAGCTCCTGGTACAGCGGGCACAGCCGCTCACTCGCGCCGAGCGCGCCCAGCTTCAGGCCGCGGGCGTCAGCGAACTGGCGGACCTGGTGAAGCAGTCCGGGCAGCGCGTCCGCCGGCCCGACCGGATCGCCCGAGAGCAGCAGGACGCCGTTCTCGATCGCGTAGGCCACGAAGGCCCGCCGGTCTTCGCTGAAGATGTAGTTGCCGTCGGAGCGGAGCTTGAAGAACGCGAGCGTGTCGGCGCCGTGGGCTCGCACGAGATCGGCGGCCACCTGGCGCGCGGCGGGGCTTGCCGGCGCGCGCGGAACCGTCAGCGGCCGGAAGATCAGGTAAGCGATCATCAGCAGCGTCCCGAGCTCGAGCACGTGGACGCCGATCGGGATGTGGTGGTGGAAGTGGACGGGGCCGGGCTGGAAGCGCAACAGGTCGAACGTCTCGGTCGCGGCAGTGCTGAGGGATGCGTGAGTCCCGGTCCAGACCGCCACCAGGGCGGTCGCGCCTCCGATCAGAGCCACCGCCGGCACACGCCAGACAGCCGAGCGGAGCGTGTTCGGATCGTGTCGGACCGTGAAGGCCTCCCGGCTGAGGCCCAACGCGACGGCGACGCCCCACGTCAGGATCGACTCCTCGAAATCGAAGCCCTTGAGCAGGTCGAACAGCCCCAGCGAGAGCATCAGCACGACCGCGGCCTGCAGGGCCCGCCGGCGGCGTTTGGCCAGATACGGGGCCACGATCAGGAGCGCGGCGCCGGCCGGCAGCGCCAGCGCGTGGAACAGCCGGATCGTCTCGACCGGCTCGAATGAGAGCAGAAGATGACCGCGCCAGCGGATGTTCGGCGTCAGCGCCGACGCGATGTTGACAAGCCCGACGAGCGCGGCGGCGACGGCCGCGAACGCAGGCACGCGCTTCTTTATCGCTCGTATCAAAAGGCTCATCACAGTTAGAAACGGCGGATCGCGCCTTCCCCTTAACCAGGGTTAGAAAACACTCACCCGCCGATGACGCGCCGCAGCGACACGCCTCCCGCTGACAGTTACCGCGCCGGCGGCTCTTGGTTACGTCGCGGAGGCGCGCAATCCTGCCGGCGACGAGGCCTCGCGGGCGGCGTTCGTCTCGCGGGGCGTGCGCCGCGGCAGCGCGAGCGTCAGCGCCAGCGCCAGGAACGGCAGAACGGCCACGACCTCGAACACGGCCTTCAGGCCATGGGCATCGGCCAGCAACCCGAGCAGCGGCGCGCCCACGCCACCGAGCCCGATCGACAGGCCGATCGTCACCCCCGCGGAGACGCCGAGCCGCCCCGGCAGGTACTCCTGCCCCATCACGATCGTCACCGCAAACGTCGCGATCGTCGCCGCGCCGGCGAGCGCCGCGAACGCCACCCCGAGGATCGGTGGCGGGACCGCAGGAAACCGACGACCAGCGGCGGGATCACGAGCATCGAGCCGATCAGCACGTTGCGCCGGCCGAACCGGTCGGCCACGGGACCGCCGGCGAGCGTCCCGACGGCGCCGCCCAGCAGCATCGCGCTCAGCGCCACGCTGCCGAGCGCCTTGCTCGTGTGCAGGACGTGGTCGTAGTAGAGCGGGATGAACGTGACCATCCCGAAGTACACGAACGAGCGGACCGCGATCACCGCGGCCAGGACCGAGAACGGCCCCCAGGCCTCGTGCGTGGCGATCGCGCCTCACACGGCCCCCGACGACGTCGCGGCGGAATGTCTTCAGCCGCGGAAGCTCGTGGATCATGACCGCGGCCATCGCCCACGTCGGGATCAGCAGGAACGCCGTCCCGTGGAGGCCAAAGGCGATCAGTAGCGGCGTCACGAAAACCGGGCCGAGCGCGAAGCCGATGTTGCCGCCGACGCTGAACCTGCTCATGCCGCTGGCGCGCCGCGAGCCCGAGACGTAGTTGGCAAAGCGCGATCCCTCGGGATGGAACGCGGCCACGCCGAGCCCGCTGAGCAGCACGGCGGCGAACGTCAGCGCATAGTTCGGCGCGAACCCGACGAGCGCCACGCCGAGTCCACCGAGCGCCGGCCCGAGCGGCATCAGCCAGGGCAACGACAGGCGGTCCGAGGCGAGACCGAACAGCGGCTGGATCACCGACGAGGAGACCGTGGCGGCCAGGACGAGCGCAGACGCCGCGGCGATGCTGATGTGGTTCTCAGCGATCAGGAACGGCAGCAGCGCGGGAATCGAGCCCTGCGCGATGTCCGTGAACATGTGGCACAGCGACAGCACGGTCATCGCGCGCCGGTCTACGCCGGCGCCGGTCGTCGGGGTTGCGGCGGGGGCTTGCGCCCTCGTCGCGCTCACGCCTCGGGCAGTTCGGACAGTCGCTTGTGGATCCGGCGCCGCTTGGCGACGAGCTCCTCCTCGAGCTGGCCGAGCGCCAGGCGACGCATGCGCACGAGCTCGAGTTGGGTGCCGATGTGCCCGAGCGCCTGCTCGAGCATCCCTCTGATCTCGGCCGGGATCCGCGGTGTGCTCGAGCTCCCGTCTCAGCGACGGCGCGGGCCGTCTCGGCGTCGAGCAGCACCGCGAGCTGGTCGAGCGAGAGGCCGAGCAGATCGCGGAGCCGGATTATCTCGCGCACGCGCTCGACGTCGGCCTCGCCGTAGGCGCGGTGCTTGCCCTGGGCGCGGTCCTCGGCGCCGGGGAGCAGGCCGATCTCCTCGTAGTAGCGGATCGTCCGCGCGGTCGTTCCGGTGAGCTCGGCGACCTCTCCGATCCGGAGTGGCTTGGTTGCTGTCGTGCTCACGCCGCCACCTTCTCAGGCCGCGGCGTCGCGGACCGGCGCGCCTCGAGCTCCTGCTCAGCCTTCATATGCGAGGGGCGCGCCGCGCTGATCGCGGCGCCGAGCAGCGAGATCCCGGCGAGGCACCACAGCGCGAAGTGCATGTTCGATATGAACGGCACGAGCTGCGCGTTCGAGATGTGGTTGGCGAGGCCGCTGAACACGGCAAACAGCACGTGGGTTGGCACGCTCGACGTGACGACCGCGAGCACGAACGCGATCGAGATCACCGCGCCGGTGTTCTGCACGAGCACCCGGGCGCCGGCCGCGATGCCGCGGCGGTGCGGCGGAACCGTGCCCATCATCGCCGCGGTGTTGGGGGAGTTGAACATGCCCGAGCCGACGCCGACGATGAACATGTACACGCCGGGCGCCAGGTAAGCGGTGTCGCGCTGGAGCGTGGTCATCAGCGCCAGTCCGACGGCCTGGACGAGCATTCCCGCCACTGCCATCCCGCGCGCAGCTCCGCGAGCGTCTTGCCGACGATCGGAGCTGCCTTGAAGCCGTACGTACCCCAGCCGGCGCTGATGTGGAAGTTCTCGACCTCGGTCTTGCCGAGGATCGGGCTGTAGTCGGGGCTGAGGTCGCACAGGCCCGCCCAGCTTCGCAGAAGGCGCGCACGCTCGAGTTGAGGGAACAGCTCGATCGTGTGGCGGCATACCTCCTGGAGGAAATTGAGCGTTCCCTGCATCCGGTAGGTGGTCCACGGCTCGATCTCCGCACCCATCAGGAACTCGCCCCGATCGGTCTGGCTGATGTACACGTGCATCTGCGAGGACACGATCACCACGTCGAGCAGCGGCTTGATCGGCTCGGTGACACACGCCTGGAGGATGTGGGTGGTGATCGGGAGCGGCACGTCGACCATGTCGCAGATCAGCGTGCTCCAGCCGGCGGTGCAGTTCAGCACGGTGCCGGCGCTGATCGTGCCGCGGTTGGTCCTGACCTTGGTCACGCGCCCGTTCGACCGCTCCATCCCGAGCACCTCGGTGTTCTGATGGAGTTCGACCCCGCCGCGGTCCGCGCCGCGCGCGAACCCCCACACGACCGCGTCGTGGCGGATGATCCCGCCGGGCGGGTGGTACAGCGCGCCCATGATCGGATACGTGGCGTGCGCGTTGTCGACCTGCATCGCCGGCGCCAGGCGCTTGATCTCGTCCGGATAGATCACGCGCGAATCGATCCCCTGCAGGCGGTTGACCTCGGCCCGGTTGGCCATCACGAACATCGCGCGGTCGGAGTGGGCCAGCGTGAGGTGGCCGCACTGCGAGAACAGCAGGTTGAAGTTGAGGTCCTTTGACAGCCCCTCGTACAACTTGACGCTCGCGTCGTAGAACTTCGCGCCCTCCGGGGTCTTGTAGTTCGAGCGCAGGATCGTGGTGTTCCGCCCGGCGGCACCCGATCCGAGGTAACGCTTCTCGAGCACCGCGACGCTGCGGATCCCGTGGTCCTTCTGGAGGTAGTACGCGGCCGCGAGCCCATGCGAGCCGCCGCCGACGATCACGACGTCGTAGGCCGATCTCAGCTCCCCCTGCCGGCGCCACATCCGGCGCTTTCGGAAGATGTCAATCATTTTTCGGTGCTCCCAGGCCCACCGGACCGCCATCGAGCGAGCGCGCGGCGTCCTCCACGACCGTCCACACGTACTCACCGACGGCCCAGCCGAACAGCAGCAGGAACCGATCGGTGTCCTGCACCAGGATCATCCCCGGCTGGCGCGCGATCGAGCCCGGGCGGAAGCTGCCGGGAGGTGCGACCTGGGGGCGGAGGTCGAGTGCGCAGAAGCGCGCGATCACCTCCCGGGCCTGGGGGCCGAGGATCGTCAGCGCGGCAAAGCACGTCGTGACGTCGACCGTATCCGCCGGCGCCTGCGCGTCCGCCCCGGGTGCTTGGGAAGAAACCCCGTCCATATCGGGGTTTCTTCCCGACCCCTCGTCGATGATCAGTGCGCGGGTCGGAGTGAGCGGGCACACCCACGCGTCGCCCTCGCGCCTCGCGGTCGTGAGCTCGCCACCGACACCGTCGCCCTGGAGCTCGAGCTTGCGCAGGTGCGAGAGGTCGGTCCAGCCGACGGTCTCCCGCACCCTGTCCTCGCCGGGATACTCGACCGCGATGTTCCAGCCGTCGCGCCGCTCGAACCGGGCGCGGGCAGCCCTGGCCCTGCCCTCCATCGGGCTACGCGCGACCGCGGTGTCCTCGGCTGCGTCCGGACTCAGGAACGCGAGGCTCACGACCGCAGCACCTCTCCATCCGGGTCATAGAACGGCCTCGTCTGGACCTCGGCCTGCATCGTCGTGCCCTCGTCCGAGATCGTCACCTGCGCCCCGTCCTGCGCGAGCGCTCCGGGGACCCAGGCCATCCCGATCACCCGGTCGAGCACTGGCGAGAAGCGCGCGCTCGTGACCTGGCCGGCGGGCTCGCCGAGCCCGTCGAGGATCACCGAGCCCTCGGTCGGCACGTGTCCGTTGGCCAGCGTGAACCCGACCAGGCGCGTCGCCGGCTCCTCCTCGGAGTAGTGCTGGAGCGCCCACTTCCCGATGAAGTCCTCCTCCTTGTCGAGCTTGACGATCCACGGCATCGCGGCGCCGAACGGGGTCGACTCCGAGTCGGTGTCCTGGCCGACGAGGATGTGCATCTTCTGCAGGCGCAGGATCCGCTGCGGCTCGAGTCCGAACGGGCGGATGCCCTTGTCGCGCCCGGCCGCCATCAGCGCGTCCCAGACATGCTCGCCGTACGCGGCGGCGAAGTGGATCTCGTAACCGACCTCGCCGACGAACCCGATCCGCAGGATCAGGCACGAGACGCCGGCGACCCTGGCCTGCTTGCCGTCGAGGTACTTGAACCCGTCGGGTGAGCAGTCGAGGTCGGTCAGCTCGCCGAGGATCTCCCGCGCGCGCGGGCCCGCGAGGTTGACCGCCGACAGTCCCTGGGTCACGTCGGTCAGCTGGACCCGCATGCGCCAGTCCGCCAGCCACCACGAGAACCACTCCTCGACCGCGCCCGCGCCGCTCGAGGTCGTCGTGACGTAGAACGTGTCCTCGTCGATCCGGCAGATGGTGCCGTCGTCGACGATCCGGCCGGCGTCGGAGCTGATCACCCCGTACCGAATTCGGCCGGCCTTGAGGTCGCTGAAGCGATTGGGGTAAAGCCGGTCGAGGAACTCGCCGGCGTCGGGTCCGCGAACGAGCAGCTTGCCGAGCGTCGAGACGTCGATCAGGCCGGCGGCCTGGTGCACCGCGAGCGCCTCGGCCTGCGGGTCGCCGTAGTCGTAGGCGCGGCGCCAGTCGCCCGCCCACTTGACGTTCGCGCCGAGCTCGCGGTGGCGGCCGTGGATCGAGGATCGCTTGGCGGGCTCGAACGGCCGGCCGGCGAGGATTCCCATCGGCACCGACACCCACGGCGGGCGCGCGGTCGTCGTGCCGACCTCCGCGAGGCTCTGCCCGGTCTCCTTGGCCATCAGCCGGATCGCCGTGAGCTGGCACATCCGGCCCTGGCACGGCCCCATCGTCACCGTCGTGTAGCGCTTTGACAGCTCGATCGAGTCGTAGCCCTCCTCGACGCTCAGCTTGATGTCCTTGGCGGTGACGTCCTCGCACAGGCACGCGAAACACTTGCCGTGGCCGGCGCCGGCGACGGGCGGCGGGACCGCCACTGTGCCGGCATCATCGTCCCCGCCGGCCTCGTCGACGCCCGCCACGTCGCCCACGGCAGTCACGCCGGGTGGTAGCTCGTCATCCAGGACGAAGCATCCCCGCGCGGCGTCGTAGCGCGTCCGTGCGCCGGCCTGGAGCAGCAGCGATGTCGCCGGCGCGAACCCGCCCGACACGACGACGAGGTCGCAGTCGAACATCCTCTCGACCGACGCGCCCTCGACCCCGATCGGACCCAGCACGGCAGCCTCGACGGCCTTGCCGCCTTTCGCCGCGAGGATCTCATGGCCGACCAGTACCTCGATCCCGCGCTCGCTGAGCCGCCGCGCAGCCGCGCTCCGGGTTTCGCGGAGGTCGGCGACCGCGAGGATCTGCACGCCGGCGTCCTGCAGCGAGGCGGCGGCCGCGAGTCCACCGTCCGAAGTGGTGGCGACCACGGCGCGGGTGCCGGGACGCACGGCGTAGAGCTGGGTCAAGCGGAGCGCGCCGCCGGACAGCATCACCCCGGGTAGGTCGTTGCCGGCGAACACGAGCGGCTGCTCGATCGCGCCCGTGGCGAACACGTGGCGGCGGGCTCGGATCTGGTGCAGGGTGTGGCCCTGCCAGACCGGGACCATCCCGTCGAAGTAGCCGAGCGCGCTCGCCCGAGCGAGCACCTCGACGCCGACGATCGGCTCGATCGGAAGCGGCCCTTCGTCGACCAGCACGACGTCCTCGCCCTGCTCGGCGGCGGCAGCAGCGGCCCGGCGCCCGGCGATCCCGCCGCCGACGACGAGCACGTCGGCGTGGCGGCGGCGATACTCGGTCCGCCACTCGCGCTCGGGCTGCTCCTTGCGCAGGACGCCGAGACCGGCGGCGTGACGCAAGACCTTCTCGTACAGCGGCCACAGCTTGCGCGGCCGGATGAACGTCTTGTAGTAGAAGCCGGGCGGGGTGAACTTTGTCCCGACGATGTCCGTCGCACGCATCACGTCGAGCTCGAGGCCGGGCTGGGCGTTCAAGTGCTCGACGCGCATCCCCTCGCGAACCGGCTCGGTGCACGCGCGCACACCGGGCGCGCCGTCGACCGCAACGATGCAGTTCGGGCACTGGCCGGCGCAGCACAGCAGCCCGCGCCGGCGGTGGTACTTGAAGCTCCGTGAGAACGTGCGCCTGCCGGCGGCATACAGCGCTGAGGCGACCGTGTCGCCCTCGTACGCTTCGACCGGCTTGCCGTCGAACGTGAACCGGATCACGCCCAGGCGGTTGATCAGCTCGCCGGGCTGGTTCGGCAGGCGGCTCACGCGGCGCCTCCGTTGTCTGGTTCGCTCGGCAACGCGGTCAGAAGGACCTCGTTGGTCCGCGTGTCGCGCTCGGCGATGAACCAGGCGCGGCACCCCGAGCGATGGAACCACCACTCGCGCTGAACACCGGCGACGTTACGGCGGAAGTAGTTGTACTCGCCGAGCTCTCGGAGCGTGGGGCGGGACCGCGGCCGCGCGGAGATCTCACCGCCGTAACCGAAGTCGGTTACCTCACGGACGCCGCAGTTTGGGCAGGTTAGAAGGTAGGACATTGTGCGTCTCGACCGGGCAAACCTACGCTCCTCCCTGTGATCGTGTCCAATATCTAATTAAGCTCTATTGATTCGCTGATCGAATCATGGAATTACGCCAGCTTCGCTACTTCGTCGCGGTCGCGGAAGAGCTCCACTTCCGTCGCGCCGCCGAGCGCCTGCACATGTCCCAGCCGCCGCTCAGCCAACAGATCCGAGCGCTGGAGGACGAGCTCGGATTCACGCTGCTGATCCGCACGCGCCGGCGGGTGGAGCTCACGCCGGCCGGGGAGGCGTTCCTGCGCGACGCCCGGGCGTTGATGGGTGAGCTCGAGGGTGCCGTCGCCACCGCCCGGCGGATCGACGCCGGCCAGACCGGGCGCCTGCGGATCGGGTTCGTCGGCTCGGCGCTGCTGTCGATCGTCCCCGGGACCGTCGAGCGGTTCCGGGCCGCGCGGCCGGGCGTGGCGATCGAGCTGCGCGAGCGCTCGACGGTCGACCAGCTGCGCGCCGTCGCCGCCGGCGTGGTCGACGTCGGGCTGGTGCGCCCGCCGATCGAGGACGACGGAGGCCTGCGCGCGGAGACCGTGCTGCGCGAGCGAACGGTGGCCGCCCTCCCGGCCGCCCATCCCCTGGCCTCCCTGGCCCGGGTACCGCTCCGCCGATTGGCGGCCGAGCCGCTCGTGCTTTTCCCTCGCGCCCAGGCGCCCGGCTTCCATGACCTCCTGATCGGGGCCCTGGCCGGCACCGGCGCCGGCCCGCGGGTGATCCAGTATGCCCCCGAGATGCTGACGATCATCGGACTCGTCGCGGCCGGCACGGGCGTGTCGCTCGTCCCGGCCTCGGTCAGCCGGCTCGCGCTCGACGGGGTCACCTACCGCCCCGTGACCGGCGCGCCGCGGTCAGAGCTCGTCGCGATCACCCGCGCCGGCGACGACTCGGCACTCGTGCGCGCGTTCGTCGCCGAAGCGGTGGTCGCCTGAGGTCTAGCGGTTCGCCCCGCGCGGCGGCCTGAGATCGAGCGGTTCGCCCCGCGCGGCGGCGTCAGATCGAGCGGTTCGCCTCGCCGGCGGCGTCAGATCGAGTAGGTCGCCCCCGCGCGTACACCAGCCCGATCCGTTTGAGGGTGGGAACATGGGGCCGTGGCGCATGTGGGGGTTTCGAATCTGGCCTACGCCCATCCGGGCGGTGACCTCCTGTTCTCGGAGGTCTCCTTTCGCGTCTCACCGGGGCAGCACGTGGGGCTCGTCGGGACGAACGGGGTCGGCAAGAGCACGCTTCTGAAGATCCTCGTCGGCGAGCTACCGCCGGACGAGGGCGAGTACGCGGTCGGTGGGCTGCTCGGCTTCATGCCGCAGGACGTCGGCGTGAGTGACGGCGACCGGACGGTGCGAGCGCTCCTGTTGTCGATGGCGCCGCGGGCCGTGCGGCAGGCGGGCGAGAGCATGCTCGCCCTCGAGGCCCAGCTCGAGGCCGGGGACACATCGGCGGGAATGAAGCTCGGCGAGGCGATCGCCGACTGGTCCGCGCTCGGCGGCTACGAGCTGGAGGGCCAGTGGGACGCGTCATGCCGCCGCATCATCGGCGCCTCCTTCGCCGAGGTTGCCGACCGGCCGGCGCGGACGCTGTCCGGCGGTGAACGCAAGCAGCTCGTACTCGACGTGTTGTTCGCCTCCGATGCTGAGGTCCTGCTGCTCGACGAGCCCGACAACTTCCTCGACGTGCCCGCGAAGCTGGCGCTCGAGCGCCGCATCCGGGCGTCCAAGAAGACGATCGTGATGATCTCGCACGACCGGGAGGTCCTCGTGGGCGCGGTGGGAACGATCGTGACCCTAGAAGGCAACGGCGCGTGGGTGCATGGCGGCTCGTACGCCACATACGCGCAGGCACGCGAGGATCGCCAGCGACGGCTCGGTGACGCTGTCAAGCGCTGGAATGAGGAGGAGCGGCGGCTGTTCCACCTGATGAAGACGTTCAAGGAGCGCGCTCGCTACGCCCCGGACTGGGCCAGACGAGCCGACGCGATGGAAACGCGATGGCGCCGGTTCCGCGCCGGCGGTCCGCCGCCGTCGCCGGTCGCCGACCAGGCGATCGCCGTCCGGATCCGCGGCGGCGATTCCGCGCGCGTGGTGCTCGACCTGCGGTCGCTGGGGATCGCCGGACTGGTGGCGCCGTTCTCGGAGGAGATTCACTTCGGTGAGCGCATCGGTGTCATCGGTCCCAACGGGTCGGGCAAGAGCGCGCTTGTGAATGTGCTGGCCGGCGCGAGAGTCGCCGACAGCGGACAGCTTCGAACCGGCCCGCGCGTCTCGACCGGGTTGTTCACCCAATTACAGTCGCGCGCCGACTTCTCCGGTCGCGTCGTTCTCGACATCGTGATGGCGCGGCGCGGCGACATGCAGGCGGCGATGGGCGCGCTCGCGCGTTACGGACTCGCCGATGCCGCCCGCCGCCGCTACGACGTGCTCAGCGGCGGTGAAAAGGCGCGCCTCGAGATACTCATACTGGAGCTCGAGGGCCACAACCTGCTACTGCTCGACGAGCCCACCGACAACCTCGACACCGATTCATCGGAGGCGCTCGAGAAGGCGCTGGACAGCTTCGAGGGCACGGTCGTCGCCGTATCTCATGACCGCGCGTTCCTCCGTCGCATGGACCGTTTCCTCATGGTCCTCCACGATGGCGGCGTCCTGTCGCTCCCGTCCTACGACTCGGCGCTCGAGGCGCTGCTCGACCCCGAGCGTGCGCCCGAGGTTCGCCTGGCCAAACCGCTATAGCTCGGGGCGCCGGCGATCTCGCCGGGTTCCTGGTCAGGCGATAGCGGTGAAGATCTGGAACGCGAGCGGCGCGTCGATCCGCCCGTCGTCGCGGGTGATCGGCGCGATCTGGCGCTCGATCGCCTCCCACACGGCATCGATCGAGTCCGCGGGCACACCGAAGAACCCGAGCGCTTCGTCGTCGACGATCGTGTCACGGTCGACGGTCACGACCAGGTCGTGTGGAGTGTGGGTCACCTCGCGCCAGCCGCTCGCCTCGAGAATCGCCGCGGTGTGCTCGGGATCGGCCAGGCTGAACGGATGCGTCGGGCTCTTGCCCGGTGCCGGCGGCGGCGGTGGCTGCACGATCCCGGCGAGCGCCGGGCCCGGGAACCAGGGATTGAGATCAGGAGCCCGCCAGCAGGCGAACCCCAACCGGCCGCCGCCGACCAGCTGGCGCCGGATGTTTGCGAACGCTGTCCCAGGCTCGTCGAAGAACATCACCCCGAACTGGCTGACCGCGACGTCGAACGGCCCGCCGGGCACGGTCTCGCGCTGGACGTCGGCCACGACGAACGAGACGTTGGTCGCGCCCTGCGCCTCGCCGCGAGCGCGGGCGAGCTCGAGCAGCGGTGCCGAGATGTCCGCACCCACGACCAAGCCGTCGCCGACGACCCGGCCGGCCGCGAGCGCGGCCACGCCACCGCCGGTGCCTATGTCGAGCACCTTGTCGGCCGGCGCCAATCGCAACTGGCTGAGCAGGACATCGGTGACCGCCGTGGTTAGCCGCTCGCGCTTCGGCCACGCCGCCGCCCACGCACAATCGTTCCAGCGGCTGCGCTCGGCCTCGTTCGTTTCGGTCTCGGTCATCCGCGGATAGTACGCAGTAGGCTGGGGATCATGAGCTCGGATCCTGTGCGTCCACAGCTCACGATCGCGGGCCGTTCGGAGCCGGACACCGCCGAAGAGGCGCCGTCAATTGAGTGGATCGGCGCGTTCGTCACGCGCTGGCTGGAGGCGTGGAACTCCCATCAGGCCGATCGCCTTCTGTCGCTCCTGACCGAGGACGTCGAAGTCCATGACGACTCCTGGCCCAGGACGATGCACGGCCACGCCGACGTCCGCGAGTTCCTCGAAGCGTTGTGGCGCGCGGTCCCGGACATGACGTTCGAGTTGCTCGACGGCCCGTATGTAATTCCTGGCGAGCCTCGCGCGTCGTTTCACTGGCGCGGCTTCGGCACGTTCACCGGACGAATGGACCCGCCCGGCTTCGCGCCGACCGGGCGCCGATGGGAGGTCGACGGCGCCGATTTTCACGAGTACCGCGACGGGCGCATCGCCAAGCTCCGAGTCGCGTTCGACATGATGACCCTCGCCCGCCAGCTGGGTGTCCTCCCGGCCACCGGTAGTCGCGCTGAGCGGGCGATGGCGGCCGCCCAGCGCTGGACGACACGGATTCAGCGCGGGTTTCGACACCGGCGAAGCGCCTCCGGATAGGCAGATCGACGGGCGGACGCCGTCGACGGCGCCGGGGATACAGTGGCTTCCCTTGATGGTGGCGCCACACGCGATCGAGGTCGGCGGGGCCCGACACCGGCTGCTGGTGGCGGCGCCGGCCGGCGCGCCGACCGCCATCCTCCTGACCATGCACGGCAGCACCTCGACGCCCGAGGCCCAGGTCCGCCTGAGCCGCATGGCTCCCCTGGCCGAGCAGGGTGCGGTGGTGGCGTTCCCGCAAGGCTCGATCTCGTCGCGGGCTGGGTGGGAGTGGGACACGAACGGCGACGTCGCCGTCCTCGATGCCGCCGTCGACTACCTCCGTGAGACCTTCGGCGCCGCCGCGGTGCCCTTGTGTGTCAGCGGCATGTCTGGTGGGGCGCGGATGGCCAGCCGGTTCTCCTCGTCGGGTCGCAACCCGGTGCGCGTCCTCGGCGCGGTGGCGGGGCTGCGTACGCCCGCGGTGGAACGGCTTGAGCATCCAGTGCGCGTCGTCGCCTTCCACGGGACGCGGGACAGGTAACCCCTACGGCGGCGGCCCCACGGCGCGGTGGAGCGAGAGCGTGCTCGACGCGGCGTCCGCCTGGGCCCGGACCAACGGCCACTCGCCCGAACCCGAGCGCACCGAGTTCACGTCCTCGCTTACCCGGCTCTCGTACGGACCTCGGGACGATCCGGGCGCGGTGACGCTGTGGGTCTGCGACGGGGCGGGGCACACGTGGCCGGGGACGCGGCTCGCGCTCGGGGGCCGGCTGTTCTTGGGCAAGGTGTCCTACGACGTGGACGCCACAGCCGAGATCTGGCGGGCCCTCGGCGGCGCCTGATCGGCCGCCTAGCGTGGTCACTGAGGGCTGGTACACTCGGAAACCGTTATAACGAGGTCCGAGTCATTGACGCGCCGTCTGCGGTCGCTGTTGGAGTTGGTCGTCACTGTGGCCGTGGCGGTCGGCCTCGCCCTGCTGATCCAGGCTTTCCTCGTCAAGCCGTACCGGATCCCAAGCGGATCGATGCTGCCGACGCTGGCTATCGACCAGCGGATCCTGGTCAACCGGCTCGACACGGACCCAGGGATCGGAGACGTGGTCGTGTTCCATCCGCCACACGGTGGAGACCTCGGGTCGGGCCAGTGTGCCGACGCCCAGCAGGGGTTCAGCGCGGATGGGGCTGCGCTGGCTCAACCGTGTGATCGGCCGCTGGCCAGTGAGTCAGAACAGACCTTTGTGAAGCGCGTCGTCGGCCTACCCGGTGATGTCCTGCGGATCGTGAACGGGCATGTGATCCGCAACGGCAAGCGGGAGTCGGACGCTTACATCACCGGCTGCGGCGGCGCGGCCGAATGTACGTTCTCCGGTTCGATCCGGGTCCCAGCCGGTCAGTACTACATGATGGGCGACAACCGCGGTGACTCCGATGACAGCCGCTATTGGGGTCCGGTTCCGCAGCGCTACATCATCGGCGTCGGGTTCTTCACCTACTGGCCGCTGGACAGGATCGGCGTACTCTGAGTCGCATGCGGTTGGCCGAACGCAGCGTCCTCGTGCTGACCAGCCTTGCCGGCGGTGACCGCCACGGGTATGCGCTGATAAAGGACATCGAAGGCTTCTCCGGTGTTGCCCTGTCACCGGGGACGTTGTACGGGGCGCTGGCCAAGCTCGAGGCCGACGGCTTCGTGCAACGCCTGCCGGCCGATGACCGGCGCCACCCGTACCGGCTGACCCCGGCGGGTCGGACGGCGCTGGCCGAGCGTCTGGCTGAATCCGCCCGGATCGCAAGCCTCGGGCTTGAGCGGATCGCTCTGGGCAGCCCATGAGGCACCGCTTCACGGGCGCGGTCCTGCTGCTCTATCCGCGCCGGGTCCGCGAGGATCACGGCCCGGAGATCGTCGCGCTGATCGACGACCTCATTGCGCATGAGGGACGCTCGCGCACCGGTCTGTTCATCCGTCTGGTCGTGGATGGGCTGGTCCAGCGCATAGCCTCGACCGCCACCGTCTGGACCGTGGTGGCAGTCGTGTTGGCGACCAGCTTCGGTGGTCTGGCGGTCTCCGATTTTGCTGCCGCCAATCCATTCCACGTCGTGCCGCGAACGGTGCACACGGTCGCGCCGGCATGGCACACGCACCGGAGCTCGAACCACCCGCCCCGATGGCACCGCACTTCACACCGGTCGGCTGGGATGAGCGCGCGGCGACTCACCTCGGCGCGACGCTCACCGCGATAGTGACCGGATCGGCAGGGACGTGGGTTGTGTGCCATCGTCAGGATGAGCGGTGCGCTCTCGGACGGTGGCAAGGCCGTCCGAGAGCGCGTGTGCTCGGTTCTGGCGTGTCCCCAGCCCTGGGTAGTTGTGCGCGGTTAGGCGATGAAGTGGGTGCCGTTGACGGCTTTGAGGATCGCGCTGGCCGGGAGGCCGTTGTCGAACGCGCCGTTGGGGTTGATGGCTTTGCCGATGATCGATCCGATCGCCCCGGAGTGGCGCGCTTCGATGGTCACGATCGACGCCGCGGCGAGCAGGATCTTGGCGTCCTTGATGTTCCCGGCCTGCCCGAGGTAGGCGTGGACGCCGGTGTTCTCGAGCACGTACGCGGTTTGCTGGAACGTCGCCTGGTTACTCGTGGTGCCGTGGAAGTTGAACTTCGGCTCCTTGACGGCGTGCTTGCCGAGCGCCTTCTTGAGGAACGCGACGTGCGCGCGCTCGTCGTGCGTGGTGACCTTCAAGAACGTCGCCGTCTTGGGGTCGGTGATCGCACCCTTGTCGGTGGCCTCGTTGTAGAACGCGCGCTCGAGGTATTCGAGCGTGAGCGCGAAGTTGAGGATCCCGATGTCGCCCTTGCCGAACGTCGCCGGCGGGCGCCCGCTGGCCAGCGCGACGCCCGGGACGAGCGCGCTGAGGATGGCTCCGCCGCTGAGCGCCGCTCCGCCGGCGATCGCGCCTTTGCGCAAGAAGCTGATGCGAGTATCTCCCGCCGCTGCCTCGGCGCCTTGTCGGATCGCGCCGTCGACATCGACCGCTTCGAGGTTGATCGCTTCTAGGTTCATCTCATCCATGGGCTGCATGCTCCTTCTCAGACCGCTGAGGTCACGTTTGTTTTCACGCGTTGGTCGCGTCTACTAATGACTTCGGAAGGACGCGCGGTTCGGATCAAACCGACGCCCGGGGCGCTACAGACCGGATGTCTCCGCGTCGCGTTCGCGGTCGTGAGCGCGAGCTGCTCGGGTGCGCTGACGACGCTCGGCGACGCCTGCGACGAGCACGCTGGCCTCGAACAGCAGGTACAGCGGCAGCGTCTCGAGCAGCATCGTGATCGCGTCGCCCGGGAGCACAGCGGCGACCAGGCCGCAGGCGAGGACGGCGTAGCGACGGTTGTGGCGGAGCTGGCGGGGAGTGACGATGCCAGCGCGGGTGACGGCGATGATCGCCACCGGGATCTGAAACAGCAGCCCCATTGCCAGCAGCGTGGTCGCGGCGAACTTGTAGTACTGGCTGGCTTGGACGAGGACGTTGAACTCGCCGCTGTTGAAGTTCTGAAAGAAGTGCAGCGCCGCTGGGAGAACGACCTCGTATCCGAAAGCGACCCCGGCCGCGAACAGCACCGGGATCGCGAAGGTGATCGGCAGCATCCGCCGGCGCTGGGACGGGTCGAACGCCGGCATCAGGAACCCGTAGGCCTGAAGCAGGAGCACCGGTAGCGACAGGATCAGCGCGAATATCAGCGTGACGGTGACGGTCGTGGTGAACGGCTCGCCGATCCCGAGTGTCACGGGCTTGTCGCCGGTCGGCGCGGCCGATAGCCGCGACACGTCGCGCTGGAGGCTCTGCCGAACCTGCGCCAGCGTCGCCGTGACCGCCGGGGTGTGGCTCTGTGCGCTGATCAGGCCGGCCACGGTGTCCAGCTGCTTGGCGACGTCGCGAGTGCTCTGCTGGACCGTGTAGGTGGCGCCGAGCGGTCCGTGCCCCGCGCGCACCTGCTGCTGGGTCTGGTGCGCCAGCGGCGCGTTGATCACGCGGAGCAGCTCGTTGTTCTGCCAGAAGCAGATCCCGAACGCGACCGCGACGGCGAGCAGCGAGACGATCAAACGCGAGCGAAGCTCGTCGAGATGATCGACGACACTGAGCTGGTCGCCGTGCCCGATCGGCCGCCAGCGAAGCGGCGAGACGGCATTCGGTATCTGCATCAGGTAGTCCAGGTAGCTCAGGTCCAGCGGCTAGACGGCCGTGCCGGCAGGCTCGCGCTCAGCCGGCTCGACCGGACGGTCGCTCTGCACGGTCCCTGGCGCATACTCGCTCGAGGTCGGCACGGTGTGCACGGTGTGGTCGGTGAGCGTCGACGGCGACTCGTCGCCGCTGATCGATTCCTTGAAGCCGCGCAGGCCCGCACCGAGTGAGCGGCCCATCTCCGGGAGCCGCTTGGCTCCGAACACCAGCAGCAGCAGGATCAGGATGAACGCCAGGTGAATTGGGTTGTCAAGTCCGAGCATGGTTGGTCTTTCCGATCGGTCGAGTTTTTTCCGACACGGAGTAGTTCGAGGTCGGGAGCGGGACGGATCACTTTCCGCCACGCCGGGCATCCGCCATGTCGCATTCGCCGTCGAAGACATCCACGCCGTCGCCGCCGGCCTGCGAGCCCGCGGCGCAGGCGCTCGTTGGCGAGGTGGAGCGCTACGAAGACGGCTATCGGCTCTGTTACGTCCGCGGCCCGGAGGGGATCATCGTCGAGGTGGCGGAGAAGATCGGCTAAGGGCTCAGGCCGGCCGCCACCGTCTCCGGTCAGGTGTCAGCTTCGATGGGACGTGGCCGCGTGCAGGAGGAAGAACCGGATCATCTCGGCGGACGCATTCGGGCCCTCCGGATCGGTGTAGGACCCGGACGGATTGCCGCCGTACCATGCGTGCCCGCCACCGTGAACGATCCAGGACTCGGCGACGGCGACACCGTCGAAGCCGGAGTAGATAGTTCGGCTATACGGCCGGCCGCCGTCGGCGCGTGCCGTTAGCGGACCGTCCTGCCTCGTGATGTCCCCGGCCGCAAGCCGGCAGCCGATGAGCTTCTCGGCGTTGACAGGAGCCACGGTCGTGTCTCGGTCGCCGTGAATGACGATCAGCGGAACCGACCCGGTTGCTGTCGGGGTTCCCCCCGTTCGCATGGCCGCGAAGGCGGACCCGACGTCGTGCGCGGCGCGGTACGCAATGCCGGAGTGCACTCCGACCGCTGCGTACAGCTCGGGGTAGGTCGCGGCCAGGACCGCGGCCATCGCGCCGCCGGCGGAGAGCCCGGCGATGTAGACCCGAGTCGGGTCGACGGCCAGGTCGCGCATGACTTGACGGGTGATGCCGGCGATGATCGCCGGCTCACCGGACCCGGCCCGCTGGTCGGCCGGGGAGAACCAGTTCCAGTACGCCCCCTGGTTAGCCGCCCTGGACTGCTCCGGGTAGGCGACCAAGAAGGTGTGGCGTTCGGCCAACTCGTTCATGCGCGTGCCGGCCGCGAAGTCGCTCGCGTTCTGGGTGCCGCCGTGGAGCATCACGACAAGAGGGACGGGATCACCGCGGTAGCCCATCGGAACGTAAAGGTCGTAGCTGCGCGTCCCGGCGGCCTCGGTGTGGCGCCGCCGACGGCTCTCGCCGCCGGGGTCGGCGCGAGCGGGCGCCTGTGCCGCGGAGCGCGCCGCGGCTCGGGCTCCGCGCAGCTCTGGCAGCGCGAGGTGTGGTCCACGGGACCGCTTGGCATTGAGGCGTTCCGCGCCGGTCGCTCCGACTTGCGGTCCGCCGGCTTTACCCGTGAGATCGCGCTGCAGCAGCGACGTGGCTTCCGCCAGCTGCCCCGCGCGGGTGAGCCGCAGGGCCTCGCCCATCGTCGTATTCCAACCTTCGCTCATCCATGCCCTTTCAGGGTCGTGGTCGCAATCAAATACATCGGTTCGCACCCGACCGGCCAGCGCGACCGCACGCGCGGCACCGCGGACCGCGCCATCGGCTAGATGGTGCGCGACGCGAGCGCGGCCTTCACCGCCTCGGGCGCGCGAAACGCCCCGAGAACCTCAACCGCGGCAATCGTCGCCAGGGCGAGCTCGGGCGAGACGTCCTCGGCGATCGTCGCCAACCCGAGGACGCGCAGCTCCACGGTGCCACCCGAGGCTCGGACGTTCTCGAGCTCGCGACGGCTGTAGTACTGGCTGCCGAGGGTCAACTCGCGCCGAGCCACGGTCCGGTCGACAGCGCTCGAGCGACTCTCGAGCTGTCGCCTGATCGCAGTGCGAATGAAGTCCGTGCGATTCGCGAAGAAGCCCTCGTCCACCAGGAGGTCAATCTCACCCAGATCGACCAGCCCGATGTTGATCGTGATCTTCTCGCTCTTATCGCGATCAGCCTTGCCTCTCGAGACCGTCTCATTCGGCGCCATCTGCTCACCATCCTACCACCATCTGAATGGATGGCGCTAGGATGCCAGTTACGCGGATGGAGGACCGATGGCGGACTGGAGGCTTATGCCTGAAGACGAGAAGTCGATCGAGCAACCGGCATTTACGCAGCGCGATCTTCCCGAGTGGGTGAAGTCGCTCGGGTTGCCGCCAGCCGCCAACGAGGCGATCGATCGCTACTGGAAGCCAGCATGGGACGCGATCAAGGACACGCTTCCGCTGCTGCCGATTCACGCTGGCCGAGGTGCGCTCGGCACCGCCCCACAGGACGGCGGCTCGGCCGAGAGAATCCGCTTCGAGTCATACGAGGAGCGCACCCCGGGCACGCGCTGGCAGGCGAACTTCCAGGAGATGTGGCCGGCATACCGAGCCTGGTACCTACGCGACGGAGACGAAGCGCGCCCGGACCTGGCGACCTGTCGCAAGCGCCTGCATCAGCACATGCCCGAGCTCGTAGAGACGTACGAGCGGCTAGTCGAGCTAGCCGCGGGCGACGAGATCGCCGCGCGCTGTCTCTCGCTGTACCGACCGCCGGCCTTCATCGTCGGCTGCTCCCAGGGCGTGTGGACGCGCGGCGAGCCGATGCTGGTACGCAACTACGACTATCCGGTCGACCGGCTCGAGGGCATCATCATCAAGACGGACTGGGCCGGTCAACAGATCATCGGGATGAGCGACTGTCTGTGGGGGCTGCTGGACGGGATGAACGACGCTGGGCTCGTGGTCTCGCTGACGTTCGGTGGCCGGCGTGCGGTCGGCGACGGGTTCGCGATCCCGCTGGTCGTGCGCTACCTGCTCGAAACCTGCCAGACCGTGCCGCAGGCCCGCGAGACGCTTCAGCGGCTTCCAATCCACGCGGCCCAGAACCTGTCCATCCTCGACAACAGAGGAGAGCACCTGACGGCGTACCTGGCGCCGGATCGGGCCGCTCACTTCTCGAGCACGCCGGCCACGACGAACCATCAGGGCACGATCGACTGGCCCGAGTACGCACACGCCGTTCGCACCGTCGAACGCGAACAGCACCTACTCGCGCTGCTAGCCGATGACCAGCTCACGCCCGCGCGCTTCGCCGACGCGTTCCTGGAGCCCCCTCTTTACAACACCGGCTACACGAGCGGAATGGGCACCCTCTACACCGCGGCATACCGACCGGCGGAAGGCCGCGTCGAGTACCGCTGGCCCGGCCACAGCATGCCGCAATCGTTCCATCGGTTCAACCAGGTCCACCATGTCCAAGCGTTCTCGGACCAACCCCGAGCTGCCTAACATGGCTCCGTCGCGCCCCGTGCCGGCCGCGACGTTCAAGCGCTGGTGAGCTTGGTCAGGTCACGAAGCAACGCGTCCATCCCGGCGATCTGGTGAGAGGCGCGCTGGCGGCCTGCGCCGCCTCCGCGCTCCAGCAACTCTGGGAGCACGTCGAGCTGATCGCTGCAGTGCAGATCGCGGGCATGGCGGCGCGCGAGCGCGAGCGCTTCCTTGAGCAGCTCGTCGACGGGCCGCAGCCGGCCTTCGGCGTCAGGTAGGCGGGCGCTTACACCGAAGCGGGCCGCCCGGAACACGCCCTCGTCGAGCACCTCGGCCGGCGGATCGGGCTCGGGACTCGCCTCGGCAGCGTGGCGCGCCAGGCAGTGTGTGAGTGCGACCAGCCCGGCGGTGTCCTCGAGCGATGCCTGCGCGTCCAGAGCCCGGACCTCGACCGTGCCAAGACGCGGATGCGGGCGCAGCTTCCACCAAAACCAGGTGTAGTCGGGCACGTCCGCGGCCCGCGCCAGCAGCTGCGCGCTGGCACAAAAATCCGCGAAGTCACGCATCGCGCGCGGCACCCCTGAACGCGGCCAGCCGCGAATCGTCACCTCGCGCGCGGAGGCCAGACCGGTATCGCGGCCGTGGCGAAACGGCGAGTTCGCGGCCAGGGCCTGCAACAGCGGCAGGTGACGGCGCAGGCCATTGAAGACCCGGATCGCCGTCTCGGCGTCCGGCATCCCGATGTGAATATGCAGTCCCCCGACCGGCGTCGCGACCGCATCGCCGAGCAGCTCCCGGATGCGCTCGTAGCGCTCCTTGTCAGTGATCTCCGCCTCGCCCTCTATCGCCGACGGATGTGTCCCCGATCCGAGCAACCCCGCGCCCGTCTCGAGAACCGCCCCGCGCAGACCACGGAGCTGCCCGACCGCCTCGCCGGCGCTGCGGCAGACATCCGTGATCATCTCCATCTGACAAGCATGCAGCTCACGCTCGATCGCTCCGTGCACCGGGCCAAGCCGCTCCCGTACCGCAGTCGACGCGTTCGCCTGATGGCCACTGACCGGATCAACGAGGAACAGTTCTTCCTCGACGCCGACCGAAAACGGCTCTCCGCACCCGAACGCGTGCTCGATGTGATCGTCTGAACTCAAGTTTCAACCCCAGGTAAGCGATCAATATCGCTGACCGAACGGCCCGGGCGCGTCCAAGGTAGCCGAGGACGCGCCCCTCCCAGCCTGATGCGGGAGCGACCGCAGGTTTCGACCGGTGAAGCTCAGTAGTAGTGTCGTCGCCCGCCGACAGCACGCCCCAAGGAGCCGAGCACGAGCAGAATCAACCCGACAACGACGAGGATGATTCCGATCGACCACAAAATGGCGATCTTGGCAATAAAGCCGATTATGAGCAGGATGATGCCCAGAGTGATCAATTCGTTCTCCTGACAGTCAATTTGGCGCCGCCCTGACCCCGCAATACGTCGAGGAGGGCTCTACCCATTCGGGCATCAATCCATTCGGACCCGCGCGCATTCAACTGAAAAGGAGTAGCCGAGCCGGTCTACTGAATCGGTGTATGCGCCACGTTCGCAGATAAAGGAGGCCGGTCGCTCACCTGGGCCGGCCCCGGTTGGGGTTCAGATGATTCGCAGCGTGATTACCGCGACGTCGTCCTCGGGGCCGTCGGGTGATGTGCTCGCGATGACGTCGAGGATGTGGCGTACGGTCGCGGCCGCGGATGCGTGACGGGTGGCCATGATCGCCTGCCTGATGTCGGTAGGTGTCGCGGGGTCCTCGTGCCCGGCCGTCGGTCTGATCGAGGCGCCGTCAGAGCAGAGAATCAGCCGGTCGCCGGGGTGCAGGCGTCGCTCGTGACGTTGGCGCTCTACCGTGTGCTCCGAGGATCCCAGCGCGCCCTGCGTCTGACTCTCGAGCTGCTCGGTGGTCCCGTCGGCCGAGGCGATCATTAACGGTGGTCCGTCGCAGCTGATCCAGGCCACGCGTGAGGTCGGCGCGCTCCATCGGGCTATCAGCGCGTTGATGGTGAATTCTGCGCCACCTACCTCGCGCACGATTTCGTCCATGCAGAGCGCCGCCCGTTCGAGCGTTGCATCGCTGCGCCGGGCGCTGCGCAGCGCCGCGAGCGCAAGCGCGCCGAGCGCTGTCGAAGCGGGACCGCTTCCCTTGGGGTCGGCGATCGCGAGCCACGCACCGTCATGGTTATCGGCAAAGTCGAACCAGTCACCGCCGCTCTCGTAGGCCGGGACCAGGCTTCCCGCGAGCTCTGCGCCGGTCACGTTCATGATCCGTGGGGGCAGTAGGCCGAGTTGCAGCTCTGCGGCTGGGGACGGCTGCCGCGTGCGCCGGCCGCCCTCAAAGACGTCGGTGTAGGCGCTGGTCAGCGCGATCGCGGCGGCACCCTGACGGGCGAGTTCTCGCAGCGACGCCCCGGGTTGGCGAACGGCGACGAGTACGCCGATCGCACGTCCGCGGACCATCATCGGATAGGGCGCCGAACCCGGGAACTGGTCCGCCAGCCGGCTCTCGAGTGCGGCAATGCCATCGGGAGGCATCTCACCGCCGAGCGCGACCACGTGATCGAGATGCGTTGGGAATTCTCGAGAGCCGGCGATGCGCACGAGGCGAGAGCCATCGATGTCGACCAGGTACAACGCGACCGGTACCCCAGCGGTCCGTTGGCCTTCGGCCACCAGCTGCTCGGCGACCAGATGAGGCGGGACAGAGTCGAGCACCTGGATCGCATCAACGGAAAGTGGACCCTCACGCCCCAGCTGCCCGGCAGGTCGCACGCCGTCGAAATGGGCCGTGTCGGCGCCGGCTGCGGAAGCGAACGGCGTTGTCCCGGCTCGTGCATCGACTGCCCGGCCCGCGGCCGTCGCCTCTCTGCTCGTAGCGGTCAACGGCCGAGAGGCCCGCTCGGACAGGGCCTGCTCAAGCTCGCTGCGAATCGGAAAATAGCGATAAATCGTCGAGCGGCCGACTCCGGCTGCCTCCGCGATCTCCTGCACGGTAGTCCTGTGATCACGCGATAGCGCCGCGGCGGCCGCATCAAGGATCGCTGCTCGGGTCCGCCGACCATCGCTTCTCAGCTGCGGGACTGAATCAGCCCCAGAGCCAGAATTTCCGGCAGGTCCTGGATCGCTGGAGGTGATCTGTGCGCTCATCCCGCCGCTCCCAGCATTGGGCAGTTTCTCGGGGTGCTCACGACCGACCTCGCCGCGACGCATGGTCCAAGCTAGCATACATGGAACAACTTGGGACAACCACTGCGTCAGCTGGATGACGCTGCTCCCGAGGCTCCAATGCGGGTTTCTCCTGCAAATGCTCCACGCTCTGTCGCGCCCGACGCACAGAAGCTCATGAGACGTGTCTGACCTCATACATGGACAACATGAGCGAAGTCGGTATGATCTGATACATCACGCGTCCGGAATTGCTACATACGAGACGGTCTGTCCCAACAAACGGCAGGCAGACCTCCGTCCAGCCCCGGATCTGAAGCAGTCAACCCGAGAACGCAACAACCCCCGGCCTCGCGAGCGCTCGCACCACTAATCACGCGGGCCTGGACTGACCTCGCACGCCGACTGAGCTGCGAACCATTCGCAGGGCCTGACGCCGCCGTCAACCGGTCGAGCAAGCCCTCCACGGCTCAGCAGGCCCACACCAAACGGAAGCAGAGAGACAACGATGAGCACCAGATACAAGAGCAAGGGAACGTCGCTGGCCAAGGGGCCGATCGGGCTGATCGGTCTGGTGCTGCTGGCGTACGGCATCACCGCGCTGGTCTTCGGCGGCCACAGCTTTGCCCACCATCCGCTCACCGGGGCCGTTCACGGCAAGACGTGGCTCGGCTTGGAGGTCAACGGCTGGAGCTCCCTGCTGTTCATCGCCGCCGGACTGCTGCTGCTACTCGGCGCTCCGATGCACTGGGGTGCCAAGACCATGTCGCTGATCGTCGGAATCTCGCTGGTCGTTCTCTGCCTGATCGCGCTCGCCAACGGCCACGGCGCACTCGGCATCTTCGCTGCCAACGGCGTGACCGAACTCGTCTGGGGCGCGGCCGGTGTGTTGCTGATCATCCTCTCGCTGCTACCGCGCGTCGGCGGTAGAACCAGACACGCCGACGAGCGCCTCGCAACTGCGGGCACCACGCGCCGCGTCGAGCCCGAGCCTGAGCCGCGGACAGTCAACCGCGACCCAGCCCGCGAGGGGACAGCGGACGTCGATGCACAGGGATCGCCGACTACCGGCACGCGGGAGACGGGAGTTCCGTCACGTTGATTTCGGACACGAGTAACGAACACCAATCATTCGATTCAAACCAAGGAGAAACCGCATGGATGACAAGCATGTAGACGAAGGCAAGGGCCGCGTCAAGGAAGCGGCTGGCAGCCTCACCGGAGATCGCAGCCTCAAGAACGAAGGCAAGGCCGATCGAGGCAAAGCGACAATCAAAGACAAGGTCGACAAAGTCGTCGACACGCTCAGCGGACGCAACAAGAAGTAGCAGGCAGTCAGTGTCCAATCCAACACGACCAAAGCGCGGGAGGTGACATGCTCACCGTCATCATCATCCTCCTCCTGGTCCTACTGCTTACGGGCGGCTTCGGGTTCAGCCGCCGCAGCCGGCGTCGCACCTAACGCACGTACCTCACTCCCACCGAAGGACGTCACACATGGCTGACAACGCGATCGATGTCTACTTGAACGACCATTTAGCAGGCGCCATGCTAGGTAGCGATCTGGCCGAGCAAATCCAAGCGCGGAACCACGGAACGCCGCTCGGCGACCTGATGGAATCCCTCGCGCCACAGATCGAGCAGGATCGCCAGACGCTGATCGAACTGATGCAACAGATGGACAGCTCGAAGAATCCAGTCAAGCAGGTCACGGCCTGGATCGCCGAGAAGGCCAGCAGAGCAAAGTTCAGTGGCATGACTGCAGGCGAGCCCGAGCTCGGCGACTTCATGGCGCTCGAAACCCTCACGCTCGGCGTGCGAGGCAAGGCTTGCATGTGGAATGCGCTCAAGCAAGTGGCAGATCAGCATCCACCAATCGCGTCAATGAAGCTCGACGAGCTCATCGACCGCGCCCACACTCAGGAAAACGCCCTTGAACAACAGCGCTTGGACGCAGCCAGGCGGGCGCTGGCAAGCCAAGTCCAGACGGCCGCGTAATCAGCAGCAAACCGGCCGCGCGTAGATCCCGCAGTTTGCACTTGTAGTCCCAACTGAATTGGAAAGACGACCGATGAGTCAGTCAGAGCAGAAGGTTGTGCAGTATTTGAACGAGGCGCACGCGTCAGAGCTTGGTCTCGTGCACGTGCTTCAGGCGCAGATCGCGATAACCCCGCAGGGGAGCTATCGGAGCGCATTGGAGAAGCATCTCGGCGAGACCCGCGACCACGCGCGCCGGATCGAGCATCGGCTGGCCGATCTCGGCCCGAGTGGCAACCCGTTTCAAACCGCGATGGGCTGGGCCGAAGACGCGCTGGCGCAAACGTTCGCGTTGGCGAAGACGCCGTTTGACCTGTTGCGGGGCAGCGGCGGCGAGGAGAAGGTGCTCAAGAACGCCAAGGATACGTGCGCGACCGAGGCACTTGAGATCGCGACCTACACCGCGCTCGAGCGCCTAGGCCGCGCGGTGGGCGACGAGACGACTGCCAAGCTCGCGGCCTCGATCCGCTCCGACGAGGAGAAGATGCTGGCCCGCGTGATGCGCGAGATCCCGAAACTGACCGACGCGGTCGTGGGCGCCGATGTGCAGGGTAATCCGTCCTATGACGTGAGCGAGACCGGCGCTGCGGATGCCGTGCGCAACGCCGGCCAGCAGGCCGAGAAGACCGCCCGCCGAGCGGGCACCCGCGCGCGAAGCACTGCCCGGCAGGCGCGCAAGGTTCCCGGGGTCGCTCGGGCGGAGGGCCAGATCAAGGGCGCGGCGGCCGACGAGCAGGACCTGCCAATCGGGCGCTATGACAGCCTCACGGCCGCCGACGTGCTCGAGAAGCTGAGTGGGCTTTCGCAAATCGACCTGGCAAAGGTCGACGCCTACGAACGCAAGAATCAGAGCCGCTCGACGGTGCTCGGGCGCACCAGCGCGCTGCGCGGCGAGGAGCCGTGGCCCGGGTATGACGAGCTGAACGCGAGCGAGGTCAACGCCATGATGGGCGAGGGGGACGACGAGGACCGCGTCAAGCGGGTCCGCGCCTATGAGCGCTCCCATAAGAACCGCGCCGCGGTGATTCAAGCGACCGAGCGCGAAACCTCGAACGCCTGACCGACCGCGTAGGACCCTGCCGGTCCAGTACTACGACAGGCAGGAGGTGGGCAACTGCCGGCAGCCGCCCCGGAGGCTTCGTCTCCCGGGCGGCTGAACGCAGTCTGATCGTGACACTGTCGACTAGCATCGGGTGCCATGCGGCAGAGGAGCGGGTTCGGAGCTTTGCTGGGTGCCCTGATCGCAGCCGGGGGGCTGGTAGGCGCGCTCAGCATCGGGCACGGTGCGATGGCGGCGACGTCGGCGGCCGCGCCGCGCGCCACGACCGCGGCGGTCGGGACCACGTCCGCCAGCGCCGGCGCCCGACTCTGGCAACCCCAAGGGGCACTTCTATGTGCCGCCGGCCGGTCGCGCGGTCGGTACGAGGCATCCGAACCACGTGATCGGGAACGGCCGGCCCGCCAGTTGCACGTCGGGGGCCGTGGTGCGCGACGTTGCCGCGGCGGGCATCATCACCTTTAACTGCGGACCTAAGCCCGTCACCATCGTGATGACCGCGACTGCCACCGTGATCAAGACCCGGCGCCTGGTCGTGCTGGACGGCGGCGGCCTGATCACCCTGAGCGGAGGCGGCAAGCGCCGAATTCTCTACTCGGACACCTGCGCAGGCACCTGGTCAACCGATGACTGCGTCAACCAGCCGTATCCGCACGTCGTCGTGCAGAACATCACCTTCGAGGACGGCGACAACGACGCACATCAGGCGACCTGCACGGCCAACATCCCGACGTGCTGGTACGGCGGGGTCGACGGCGGAGGGGCCATCTACGTCGAGGGCGGCCAGTTCAAGGCGGTCAACTCGCGGTTCGTCGACAACCGCTGCTACACCTACGGCCCTGATCTCGGCGGGGGGGCGATCCGCGCCTTAGCTCAGTACGAGAACCGCCCCGTATACATCATCGGCGACACGTTCCGCGGCGGCCGCTGCTCCAACGGCGGGGCACTGAGCAGCATCAGCGTCCAGTGGGACGTCCTCAACAGCGTGTTCATGAACAACAAGGCCGTCGGCTGGGGGGCCAACCCGGCCTCACGCGGCACGCTAGGCGGCGGCAGCGGCGGCGGCATCTACCTCGACGGCCGGGACGACAACGTGCTGATCGCCGGCACCGTGATGGACAACAACAGTGCCAGGGAGGGCGGTGGCGCCGTCTTCGACGTCGTGGATACCGGCTGGGGCGCGCTGACCTTGAACGAGTCGCATCTCCGCAACGACATCAGCGGAGAGTTCCAGACCTTCCCCGGCATCTATTACGACATCGACGGGAACGACAGAGCTCCGGTGATGATCAAGTCCACCGACAGCGTGGTCAGCGCCGGCTCCCGCCTGGGGCGTTGAACCGTTGGGCTACCGCAGGGTCGCCGAACAGTGAGATGCGCGCAATGCCGCCGTTTCGCAGACCGAGGACTGCCACGCCGAGTAGATCGCCGTACCGATAGGCGACGGCCGCCGGCTGGCCGTTTGCACGCGTGGGCCGCATCGACCACTCGCCGGGCTGGCCGATCACCGTCCTCAGATACGGCAGGCACGTCGTCCGCCCTGAGAACCAGGTGCGCGAGGGGGTCATCTCGAGCATCGCATCGCCACGGAGCGTGCGCTCGAGCAGGCGGACATCCGAGGTCTCGAAGGCGCGCATGTAGGTCTCGAGCAGGCGGTTGGCGGTCGGCTCGTCCGCCTCGTGCGGCGCCTCGTCGATCGTCTCGAGCGTCGCCCGGGCGCGCTGGAGCAGGCTCTTAGCCGCCGTGACGCTGATGCCGAGCGCGTCGCCGATCTCCGCCGCCGAGAAGTCGAGCGCCTCGCGCAGCAGCAGGGCGCTGCGTTGACGGGCCGGCAGGCGTTGGAGGCTCGCGGTGAGCGCGAGACGCAGCTGGTCGCGTTCGATCACCCGCCGGGCCGGGTCGGCGTCGGAGCAGACAAGTGCGTCCGGGAGGGGCTCCAGCCAGGCGCTGTCCTCGTCCAGCACCGCCTCGAGCGATACGTCCGTCGCCGGCGGCCCGAGGTCGGATGGCAGATGCCGGCGCCGGCGGGTGCTGCTCAGAAACGCGTTGGTGGCGATCCGGTAGAGCCAGGTTCGGATCGTCGCCTCGCCCCGGAAGCGCGCGTACGATCTCCATCCGCGCAGCATTGCCTCCTGCACGAGATCCTCCGCGTCCTGCACCGAGCCTGTGAGCCGGTAGCAGTAGGCGAGCAGCTCACGCCGTAGCTGCTCGGCCTCCTTGACGAAGCCCTCTTCGCTCACTGATCGACGACTTCGAGGTGGTTACGGAGCCATGCGGCGATCCGGGTGACGCCGTCGTCGGCAACAGGGGAGCGGCCGGCCGCCATCTGGAAAGTGTGCTCCTGACCGGCGAAGGCGTCCACATGTACGGCATCAGGGGCGGCGTCAGCCAGGCGCCGCGTGTCGTCGAGCAACATCTCGGTCGCGCTCACCTGCAGGTACGTCGGCGGCAGCCGGGTCAGGTCGCCGTGCAGCGGACTGACGCGTGGGTCCTGCCGGTCCCGGCCAGGGCCACCGAGCACGAAGTCGACCATGCCGTCGAGATCCATCGGATAAGCGCCGCCGAACAGAGCGTCGGTCTGTCGGTTCGTCTCCATCGAAGGCCCGGAGAGCGTCATGTCGGTCCAGGCAGACAGCCCGACCACGGTTGCGGGCGCTGGAAGCTCCGACGTGATCGCCAGTCCCAGCGCGAGGCCACCGCCGGCGGAATCTCCCACCACACCGATCCGCTCATACCCCTCGCTCAGCAGCCACCGGTACGCGGCCTCGGTGTCCTCGGCAGCCGCCGGATGTGGATGCTCGGGGAGCTGGCGGTATTCGAGCACGAGCGCCCGCACGCCGGTCTGCTTGGCGATGTGCGCATACAGCCGGCGATGCGTGTACATCGAGCCGCCGACAAAGCCGCCGCCGTGCAGACACAGCAGCACCTTCTCCTCGACGCACCCCGCGGGCAGCAGCCACATCGCGCGGACTCCGGCGGCCGTGGTTTCCAGATAGTCGACACCGCGCGCCTCCGTGGCGACATCGCCCCAACGCTGATTGAACTCGCGCATCGAATCTGGCGTCAGGCCTGCGCGGCTCGATGCGTTGCTCGCCAGATAGCAGTCCAGCAAGACCTGCTCGCCGATCGAGAGATTTGCAGTGCTCATATCCGTCCTTTCACTCGAGAGTCGGGTCAGAGCATCTGACGCGCACCGGGGCGCAAAGGAATCGGTCCGGCTGCCTCTCCACTCGATCAGCAGCCGGCGTTAGCTCAGAGCGCAGCGGTCACAGGGCCTTGCGGTACCAGCGCGCGGCGCTCCCTGCCGGCCAGTTCTCGATGACGCCGACCGTCTCGTATCCCATTCGCTCGTACAGACCTCGAGCGAGCAGGTCGTAGGCGTGAAAGGCGACGAGCGCGCAGCCTCTGCGGCGCGCCTCGTCCTCGGCGCCGGCGACGAGCGCGTGCGCCAGCCCACGGTTGCGCAGCGACTCATCGACCCACATGGCCTGCAGCTCGCAGCATCCGCCCCATACGATGGCGGAGATGCCGGCCACTACGCGACCGTCGTCGCCCCGCCCAAAGATCGCGAACTCCTGCTCCTCACCGAGCCCAGCAGCGGCAATCGCGGCCGCGGCCATCTGCTCCTCGAGCAACGCCAAATCGGCTGCGGCGGGTGATGTCTCGGCGACCAGCTCGGGCAACCGACTCGCTCGGGTGCCCGCGCGAGCTCGCATGGCGACGACGGCGTGGCTCAGGTTCCGAGGACTTTGGCCTTCGCGGCCGCGAACTCCTCGTCGGTCAGGGTGCCGTTGGTGTGCAGCTCACCGAGCCGTTGGAGCTCGTCATAGTCGATGGTTGGGCTCGCCGCGGCGGGCGCGGCGCGCCTCCTGCGGCGGTGCTGGCTCCTGCTCGTAATCGCCGCCGCCGTCGTTGCCTCCGCCACCGCCAGTGTGCCTGCCCGCTGCATAGGCCGCTCCTCCGACCAGCAAAGCCGTCCGGCGTCGAGCCCGTCGACGTACAAATCCCATCTGCGTCCTCCTAATCGTGGACGATGTTGACGTAACGGCCGCGGTGCCTCGCGGGCACCGGGGCACTTGTAGCTTGCCGCTGACGGACGCTGGCGGCATCACCCGAAACGGGGGAAACGCTGCAAGTCAGTCCGTCGGACCGGCCCGGTACGCGACGGGTGTAGCGCACCCGCAAGGTGTCGCCCGCCGCGATCCGTATGGCGTCAGGAAGCACCCATACCGACGTCGCCCAACTCGACGACGGCCACCGCCAAGGATCGAGCGTGTGGACGATAGTTCGGTGCAGGTGCGCCTCGAAAGTCACGGCGACGGCGTTGACCTCTGCGGTGGGCGCGACCGCAAGCTCAGCGGACGCGTCGACGGTCGCTCGTTCATAGCGCCCGAGCTCCACGGTCGCGAGCGTCACCGCCGGGCCGACCGGCAGCCAGCGCGCCAGAACCTCCGCTTCGGTCGGGTTGTTCACTAGGCCTGGGAAGGCGGCGTCGAGCAGGGGCTGGAAGTCGATCTCGTAGAGCTGCCGCCAGCGTTCGACGGCCCGCCGGCCGATTGCGCGCTGCCTGGCCTCGGCATCCGGGATGAGCAGCGGACGGGCGACCAGGCCAACGGTGTGGGGTATCAGCCGCGCGTGGGGTTTCAGTAGGCGACGCCGGGCGTCGAGCGTCGTCTCGAGGATCTCTTCCTCGAACGGCTCGTTACCGATGAGCTCCGCAACGAGCACGTCCGCCGGCTCGGGCAGCTCGATCTCTCTCGACCAGCCGCGGATCAGGGTCACCCGCTCTTGGACGCCGTTGGCGACGAACACGCGCTCGGCGACATCGGCGATATCGCTGGCCTCGACGGCGTAGACGTGACGGGCACCCGCCCGAGCGGCGGCGATCGCGAGGACCCCGCTGCCGGTGCCGATATCGAGCACGATGTCATCTGGTCGCACCGCGTCGCGCAGCGCGGCGACGTAGTCATTCGTCCGGCGGTCGTCGTGGAGCATCCGCGCATGCTCAACGGGATCAGCCCAGCCCCTGGTTGGGAGGCGATCCAGGTCCGGTGGCACGAGTGCGCCTTCCTCGATGAGCATGTTGATGACGCTCATGGTGGGCACGAAATCAGTCGAGCCGTCGCGGTCGTTCTCGAGCTGTTCGATCGCCGCTCCCAGGCTCAGTGGGCGGGCGAACATCGACAGCGTCGCGAATCCGTTCGGGCCCGCGTCGATGATCGTGCCGTCCGGAGCGTCGATGAGGACGTGGCCGGCGGCGTCCAAGCGCGTCCGGACGCCCGCCGCCAGCTGGAGGCGCGTTTCGGGCGACAGGTCAGGGCCCGGCACGGTCTGCGGACCTCCGCTTGTGGATCAGGCGCGGGCGATCACCTCGCCCTTTGAGAGTCGATGTCACGCTCCCGCTTCGGCCGCCTCACGGTCCTCCTCGACCGCCGCGATGATCGCCTGGGTCGGGATACGGCCGTTGGCGATCAGCTCCCCCCCCGAATGGCGAATGGCCGACGCCAACGGACCCGCCCATGTGTTCTCCCATACCAGCACGGCAGCCGCGCTCCCCGGTTCCAAATCGGCGCCCACCCGCTCGACATCCTCCGAGGCCAGCAACAGCGAGAGCTCCGCCTCGAGCGAGCGCAGCTCGCCGACTTCGCTCTCATCGTGGTCTCGTAGCTCCGCTACCTCCACGGTGCCGCCCTCGGCCTTCGTGACCATCATGAGATCGAGCAGCCGGACGGTCCCGCTGTCCATCAACTTCTTCAGCTCTTCGGCCATCGCACCAGAAAAGTCCGCTTTGCCAGCGGGAAATCCAACCACCAGGTAATCGACCGGCCCAAGCTGGTCAAGGTCGATATCGGCCATATGCCCTCCATCTGTTCCCGGGTAGGCATCACGCGTGCCGGATGAGATCGCGAGTGTGCTGATTCCCGGTTTGTCGTTGAACGCTGATCCTCACATGGCCTCGCGGGCGGGGGTTCACCCCATTCGGGTGATTTGCCCGCGGCCTGGCCCGACCGTCTGCGCCGCAGCACGCGACCTGCATTGGTCGCGACCAGCAACGTGACCACGATCCATACGGCCGCTGCCTGCGCGATACTGGGTCGCGAACGATTCCTTGACCCATGGGCGCCAACGTGATCATCTCTTACGACGGAACTCCGAACGATGACGACGCGCTCGCGCTAGGTCGGATGCTGGCGCGGGCCGGGTTCACGTTGGCGCTCGCATATGTCCGCCATTCCCGTGAGTTTGACCCGCGCCGGGAAGAGGTGGCCCAGCATGACGCCGACCAGCGCCTCGAGCGAGGCGCCGCTACGTTGGGCGATGCCGAAATCACCCGCCACGTCGTCATCGGTCCTTCAACGGGAGCCGGCTTGGCGCAGCTGGCCGAGAGCGAGGGAGCGTCTGTGGTCGTGTTTGGCTCGGACTACCGGACCACACCCGGTCACGTCGAGCCCGGCACGTCCGCTCAGCACCTCCTCGACGGTGGCTCGGTGGCGGTTGCCATCGCCGCCGCCGGTCTGCGGACGCATCTCAGCAGCCCGATCGGATCCATCGCCGTGCCTCTGGCCGGGCCGACGAACGATGTCGCCCGCGAGACCGCGGCCGCGCTGGCCGCGAAACTCGAGGCAACGCTCAGTGAGTCACGCGCCGACTCGGTGGACCTGATCGTCGTCGGCTCGCAGCCGGGCGCACCCGCCGGCCACGTCGTGATCGGCGGTGACGTCCGCAACGAGCTGAGCAGCGCCCGCAGCTCAGTGCTGGTCCTCGCGGCCGGCGTGCCGCTTCTCCCCTAGCGCTGCGTGCATCAGCGCGCTATGACCGCGACTCCGACGCGGCCGCCGTCGATGACCGTGCCGTTGACGAAGCGCGATTCGTCGGAGGCGAGGTATACCGCTGCGTGCGCGATCGCGTCCGGCGTGCCGAACGCCCCGTGCGGCGTCCCGCGCATCATCGCACCGGCGGGATCGTTCTCGATCGGCGTGCGCACCACACCGGGGGAAATCGCGTTCACGCGCACGCCCGGCGACCCGAACTCCGCGGCCCACGCTCGGGTTAGGGTCTCCATCGCGCCCTTTGTCGACGCGTACAGCGCACCGACCGGGATTCCCAAGCGGGCCACCCAGGACCCGAGGTTGATGATCGATCCCGATCCGCGGGCGGTCATTTCGGGCGCGATCGCAGCGGTGAGGAAGAACGGCGCCTTGACGTTGACCGCGTAAACCTCGTCGAACATCGCTTCGTCAACGGTCAGCGTGGTTGAGCCCGGAAAGATCCCCGCGCTGTTGACCAGCACGTCAATCCCGTCGCCCAGCGCATCCAGCGCCGCGGCCGACAGCTCCCGTGACGCCCGAGCCGAACCATCGAGGTCGGCGGCCACGAACTGCGCCTGGCCGCCTGCGCTCCTGATCTCCTCGACAACTTCGCCTCCGCGCGACGCGCTGCGCCCGCTGATCACGACGTTCGCTCCCTCGGCGGCGAAGCCGATCGCGATCGCTCGCCCGATGTTGCTGGTGGCCCCAGTCACCAATGCCGTCTTGCCCAGCATTCGCTCGCCCATCATCGCCGCTCCGAGATCGTGGGTTGGACCGTCCGCGCGCCGGGGGCTCTCAACCGAAAGCCTTCAGGAACGCCTTGTCGGCCTTGTCGGTCCCCGTGACGTGCGTGCTCGCGATGCCGAACTCCTGCACGATCCCGCCGCGCGCCTCTATGACCGCGGTGGCCCCGCCGTCCCGGGGTGGAGACCTCGGTAGCGTAATCGGCCCGGGCTGCCGGGTCGCGGGGCCGCAAGGTGATCGTCACCGGGATCTGGGTGGAGCCGGCCACCGCTCCGGCGACCTGCGCGCCGGCGGACCGGCGGGCGCCGTGCCGAGCCGGACCTGACCGGAAGCAGACGCGGCCGGAACGCGTCCCGCGGACGCCGACGGCGTGGCGAGGAGCGACGCGCCGGCGAACGGTCCGAGCACCGGCAGCCAAGCTCGCCCGAAGGACGCGCTCAGCCGACTCGACGCAGCCGAACCGGCCACCCTCTCTTGTGAGCGCTCCGCGCTCCCAGTTCCCCCATGAGAGAACCCTCTCACATCCGACATAAACGCGGCGTCTCCGGCCGCTTGGACAAACAGCGACAATCAACACGTGAGGAATCTGCCTACCGCGCCGATTGCGGCGACAGGCCTGATCGGCGGCTTCGCCGTCGCGGTGCTATCCGGATCTCGCGCGCTCGGAGGGTTGGTGCTCGCGATCTGCGGTCTTGCTTGTATCGCGATTTGGCTGCGGCGTGACGGGCAGCAAACCGCGGTCAGGCTCACGATCGCGGGATTGCTCGCCTTCGCGCTCTCGCATCTTCTGGGGCTGATCATCGGTGCCTGGCCCGCGGTCTTGTTCGCAGCGGCGGGTACTGGGCTGCTGTACTGGCGAGCGTCTGACTGCCGAGTCGAGTGACGGGCGAGCGTTGCAGCATGCCGGCGTGAACGAGAGGCAAGTCGCCGGATTGGCGGTCCGAGAATGGGGCGATCCTGCCGACCCCGCGATTCTCCTGTGGCCCGGCCTGGGTTCGAACAGTGTCTACTTCGCTGGCATGGCGCCGGCGCTGCCGGGTCGAGCCGTGGCCGTGGATCCCCCCGGCTTCGGTCGATCGGCACCGCCGGATCGCTACACATCCGAGCGGCTGATCGAGCTCGCGGCTGCCGTCGCCGAGGCGTGCGGATGTTGGGCGATCGTCGGTCACTCGCTCGGCGCGTATCTCGCCGTCGGCGTGGCTGCACACCCGCCGGCCGGACTCCGCGCGGCTGTATTGCTCGATGGCGGTTTCATGGATGCTGCAACGATGGCCGAGAGTGGGATGCCGGTTACCTCCGGGCGCGAGCAGTTGATCGCCTGGATGGGGGCGAACGAGTTGCGCTTTCCCGACTGGGAGACCGCGATCCGCGATCTCGCGGCGATGATCGGTGGCGAACCGACCGCGATGCTCGAGGCCTACATTCGCGAGGTATACGTTGAGGTCGATGGTGAGATCCGCCAGCCCACACCGCCTGAGGAGATGGCCGACCAGGTTCTGGCGATCGTGGGCCACGATGTGCTCAGGCAAGCCAAGCGTGTACGGGTCCCGACGCTCCTGATCGCTAGTGGGCAGCCCGCCGAGCGCCGCGCGACCAGAGCGCAAGCCTGGCGCCAGTTCGCGGATTCGTCGGCTTTGATCGAGTTGCACGTCGCCGACACGTGGGGCCACAACCCGATCCTGCAAGACAGCCAGGCATCGACGCGCCTGATCGCCGACTGGCTCCAGCGCCATCGCTAAAGCACGCTCAGCCTACGAACCGGCTGACGACGAAGCGGTACTTACCGATCTGTCGCTGGCGCTCGAACCCGTGGCGCTCAAACATCGCGACCGTCACGTTGTGCAGGAAGGGCCCTGACACCTTCCGCCCGTCGGTGTCCTCCGGGTAGCTCTCCACCCGTCCGCCACCCAGTCGCGCAATTTCGTCGAGCGCCCCGGCAAGCGCAGTGTCGGCAACTCCTTGGTGACGGTGCGAGCCCAGACGGCGACGTCACCACCGGCGTGTTCGCCCGGCACGCTCGTACACACTCGCAGCGGCCCGGTATGCGGTGTGACCGCCAGCGGGCAGACCTCGTACCTCGACATTCCGTACGCGGCTCCCCCGGTTGGGAAGCTACGCTGGAAGCCACCCCAGCCGGCGCCGCCGTGGACGACTACCTTCGCGGCGACCGAGCGTGGCCCGGCGTGTGCGTCACCGGGCTTCCCCGGCGTGCCGCCGGCAACCGACGTGAGCGAAAACTGCCTGTCGTTGGAGGTCCAAAAGCCGGCCGGCACTCACGCCGGGCGGAACCTGCCGGTGATGTTCGAGATCCATGGCGGCGGATTCCTCGGCGAAGCCATGACCGACAACGGCGCGAATCTGGTTGGCGCCGGGCCGGTCGTCTACGTCTACGTCCGCTACCGGCTCGGGATCCTCGGGTTCCTGGCGGACAAGGCGCTCGGCGCACATTCGGGTGACTACGGCCTGGAGGATCAGCAGGCCGGTCTGCGGTGGGTGAAGCGCAACATCGCCCGCTTCGGTGGTAACCCGCACAACGTGACGATCTTCGGCGAGTCCGCCGGTGGCGCGAGCGTGTGTGACCAGGTTGCCTCGCCGACCGCGAAGGGCCTGTTCGAGAAGGGCATCAGCATCAGTGGCTTCTACAACTTCGACGTCAACACGATCTGGTGGCCGGCCGACTGCAAGTCGAAGCTGGTGAGTGAGGCTCAGGCCCAGAAGCAGGGGGCACGGTTCGCGGCCAAGGCCGGCTGCGGGCACGCGGCCCACGTCGCCGCCTGCCTTCGGGCGGTGCCGGTCAACACGCTGCTCGCCAAGGGCGGCCAGTTCGTGAACCCATTCGCCGGCGGCACGATCGGGCCGATCGTCAACGGCACGACGCTCCCGATGTCGGCGGGCAAGGCGTTCAAACTCGGCCGTGTCAACAGGGTCAAGCTAATGATCGGTGTGGGCCGAGACGAGTTCAACGGCGGGGTGTACACCAACGTCGTTCGTACGGTTGTCGCGGACAACGCCGCCCAGTACCGGAAGCTCGTGCGTGAGCAGTTCGGACCCCGCGCGCAGACGGTGATGCGGCTGTATCCGCTGAACCGGTACCCGCCGCCGGCGCCTTTCATCGCGTATCGAACGATCATGGCCGATGCTTTCAGCGTCTGCCCGGCGCTCGTCAATGACGCCCAGGTCGCAAAGCACGTCCCGGTGTACGCGTACGAGGACGACGACTCCGATTCCCCAGGTTCCGGCACCCCGCAACCGCTCGGTGCCTACCACAGCGCGATTAACCGCCTCGTCCACGATCCTCCCTCGTCGCTGGATCCGAACCAGGCTGCCCTGCAAAGCCCGGTGCTGGCCGAGTGGACCGGGTTCGTCGGATCGGCTCGCCGAACGTGCGCGACACGCCGCTGTGGCCACGCTACTCCACGCGTGGCCAGCCGGTGATGTCGTACGAGCCGGGCGGGGACAGCACCCAGATCCCGACGAGCACGATCATGGCCGAGCACAACTGTGGCTTCTGGGACAGGGTCAACCAGACGGCGCCATGGGCACCGTGAGCCTCGAGTCGCGCATACGGTCTTGGAAGTAGGCAAGCCGACGCAAACCTGAGCGCCCGACCGGCGGTCCCGACCGGGGCCGCCGGTCGATTGTCGAGATTGCCTGGAGAGCGGTTACAGACCCAGCGAGCGGGAGATGATCTCGCGCTGGATCTCGCTGGATCCGCCGTAGATCGTGGTGACCACCGTATGGCGGACGTGGCGCTCCATGTCGTACTCGGTGGCGTAGCCGTATCCGCCCATCATCTGCATCCCCTCGAGCGCGGTCCGCTTGGCGGTCTCGGTCGCCTTGAGCTTGGCCATCGACGCCTCGCGCGGAAGCATCTTGTCCGGGTTCGCCTGGACGGTCTCGGCCACCCCGTAGACGAGGTGCCTGGTCGCCTCGATCTCGGTAGCCAGGTCGGCCAGCCGGTGCGCGATGGTCTGGAAGCTGCCGATCGTCCGGCCGAACTGCTTTCGCTCCTTGACGTAGCCGAGCACGTCCTCGAACGCCCGCTCGGCCATCCCCAGCGCCTGCGCCGCGATGATCAGCCGCTCGTTGTTGAGCCCGGCCATCAGCTGCATCCAGGCGTGGTCGGGACGGCCGACGGCCCGCTCCGCAGGCACGTGGCAGTCGGTGAAGAACATGTCGTTGACCTCGCGGCCGCCCATCGTGTCGATCCCGCGGATCTCCAACCCGTCGACCTCACGCGGCACCGACAGCATCGTCAGCCCCTCGTGCTTGTTGCCGGTGCGCGTCGTGCGGCACACGAGCAGGATGTGGTCGGCGACGTGGGCGCCGGTGATCCAGGTCTTCTGCCCGTTGATCACGTAACCGCCGTTGGCGCGCTCGGCCCGGCACGACACGTTTCCGACGTCCGACCCAGCCTCGGGCTCGGACATCGCGATCGCATACACGGTGCCGGCGACGATCCCGGGCAGGATCTCCTCCTTGAGCGCGTCGGTCCCGAACAGCTCGACCGGGCGGGCGGACATCATCGTCACCGGGAAGAAGCCCATCGGGATCTGGCCGCGCGAGAACTCCTCGCACAGCAGGCACAGGTCGACCGAGCCCCCGCCGGTGCCACCGTACTGCTCCGGAATCGCGGCCCCGAGCCACCCCAGATCGGCGATCTTCGCGTATATCTCGGGGTTGTGGGGCTCAGTCCCGTTTTGGGTGAGCGCGTCACGCTGTTCGCGCGTGCCGCATTCGCGCTTGGCGAAATCGCGGATCGCTTCGACGAACGCGCGCTGCTCGTCGGTTAGGTTCAAGTTGCTGGCTCCTCTTGCTGTGTCTTGGTCGCGGAGATCGAGACTACATTCCCGATAGAGCGCGCTGACCGCTGGGATAATCGGCGCATGGCGGAGTCCACGGTATTCAGGCCCGGCGGCGTGTCGTATCTGCGCATCCCCGCCCCGGACCCACAGCGCTCGGCGAGCTTCTACGCAACCGTGTTCGGCTGGACGGTCGACAACAACCGTGAGAGTCCGAGCTTCGCGGACGGCAGCGGCCACGTCATCGGCCACTTCATGCCGGATCTGCCGGTCGCCGGCGCGGCGGGCGTGCGGCCGTACGTGTACGTCGAAAACGTGCAGCGGACGCTCGAGCAGGCGCTGGCCAACGGCGCGGAGATCGCAACCAAGCCGTACCCCGAGGGCAACCTGATCGTGGCGACGTTCCGCGACCCCGCCGGCAACGAGCTCGGCGTCTGGCAGCAGGCCGCCGGCGGCTCGCACCAGCGCGCCGGCGCCTGAGCCGGATGCTGATCCGCCCGGCGAATCCCGCACGCGATGCCGAGGCGATCGCGCACATCTACGCGCCGTTCGTCAACGACACGGTCATCTCGTTCGAGGACGTGGCGCCGACCGCGGCCGAGATGGCGGCGCGAATCGAGCGGCTATCGAACACCCACGCTTGGACGGTGGCCGACGACGGAGGCGAGATCCTCGGCTATGCGTACGGCTGCCCGCACCGGGAGCGCGCCGCCTACCGGTGGGCGACCGAGGTGAGCGTGTACGTCGACCCGCGACACCAGAGGCGCGGCGCCGGCCGCGCCTTGTACGACGCTCTGTTCGGAGCGCTGTCCGACCTCGGCTACCGGATCGCGCTCGGAGTCATCGCGCTGCCGAACGACGCGAGCGTCGGGCTCCACGAGGCGTGCGGGTTCAAGCTGGTGGGCGTCTACCGGCGGATCGGCTTCAAGCACGGCAAGTGGTGGGACGTGGGCTGGTGGCAGCTGGACCTCGGCGGCAGCGACTCCGACCGTCCGCCGCCCGGCTAGCTCGCGCGCGACCCCGGTCGCCTCCCACGATGCGGTTGAGTTTTCGGGCAATAGTTGCCGGTTTTCTCGACCGCATCGGACTTCGAGACCCAGAACCGCCTAGTCCACGTCGAGCAGCAGCGCCAGCGTCGGGCACGCGTCGACCGCGCGCCGGGCGAGGCCGAGCAGGTGTGCCGGCACTTCGGCCTCGTCGAGGATCGGGTAGCCCCAGTCATCGAGGCGAATGAGCTCTGGCAGGAGCTCGGCGCACAGCCCGTGGGCCTCGCAGGTGATCGGGTTGACCCGCAACCGATGGCTCACCAGAACCGACCCCCGGCGGGCCGACCCCGCCACCCGCTCACCGAACCCGCCCCCCGCCGACCCAGCACCGACCCCCGGCGGGCCGACCCCACCACCCGCTCACCGAACCCGCCCCCCGCCGACCCAGAACCGACCCCCGGCGAGCCGACCCCACCACCCGCTCACCGAACCCGCCCCCCGCCGACCCAGAACCGACCCCGGCGAGCCGACCCCGCCACCCGCTCACCGAACCCGCCCCCCGCCGACCCAGAGCCGACCCCCGGCGGGCCGACCCCGACCGGCGCCGACCCGCAGCCGGCCGCCGGCGACCGCCGGCCCGCCCACCGGCAGTCCCGCCGGCGCGGCGTTGCAGTGTCCATTCTGGTGCCAGTCGATGTCCTTCCCGAACACCGCGAGCGCGCTCTCGACGAACCGCACCGCGCCGTCGGGGTGGTGGCAGGCGCCGCGCCCGCGGACCTCCGCCGTCCAGCGGAGCACCCGATCGCGGTCCTGCGGGTGGGCGTCGCCGGCGGCGAGCGCGCCGACGGCGTCGGCGATCGCCCGCAGCCCGTACACGCACGGACCGCACTGGCCGGCGGACTGTGCCGCGAGATACGCGATCACGCGGGCGCTCTCGTGCAGGCCGCATGAACTCTCGCCGAGCGCGATCAGCACGCCCGACCCGAGCGTGCATCCGACCGACCTCAGGTCCTCGCGCGCGAGCCGCAGCGAGGTCGCCTGCGAGGCCGCCATCCACGTGCCGAAGTAGCCGCCGACGAGCAGCGCCTGGAGCGACTCGGACGGACCGCCGGCCGCCGCCAGCAGCTCGCTCATCGCGGTCCCGAAAGCGAGCTCGTATACCCCGGGCGCCCGGACCGCACCGGTGATCGTGACCAGCGCCGAGCCGGGATCGGCGACCGTGCCGAGCTCGCGGTACCACCGGGACCCGAATCGGGCCACGAGCGCGAGTTGCGCCAGCGTCTCGGGGTTCTGGATCAGCGTCGGCCGGCCGTGGTAGCCGCGCTCGAACGGGCGCGGCGGGACGAGCGTGGGCAGCTGGGCGCCGCCGTTCAGGTAATGGACGACCGCGCTCTCCTCGCCGGCGACGTACCCCTCCGGCCCCGCCACGACCTCGATCGGCACCGGGTCGCGCTCGCGCACCGACACCGCGCCCTCGAGTGCGCTCATCGCGTCCGCCGCATTCGAGCCGACCTTGACGATCACCTTGCCCGCGCCGACCGCGCCGGCCGCCAGCACCGCGCCGTCGAGGACCAGGTGCGGGAGTCTCGACAGAAGGAGGCGGTCCTTGGCGCTCGCCGGCTCGGTCTCGGACCCGTTGACGATCACCGGTCCGATCCGCCGGCGCTCGGCCACGGCGCGGAGCTTGCGCGCGGTCGGGAAGTCGGCGCCGCCACGCCCGCGGAGCCCGCTGCGCTCGACCTCCTCGATCAGCTGGTGAGCGGGCACCTGCGCCACCGGGCCGTGGATGGCCGTGTGCGCGGCGAGGGACATCGGGCCGCCCGGCTCGAGCCCGGCGAGCAGGCGTGGCAATCCGTGGTGACCGGCGTCGGCGAAGGTCATCAGCCGCCCCCTGCCGGCGCGCCCGCCAGCGTCCCGGTGACCACGTTGCTCTGGTTGTCGATCTGGAGCGCGGCGTGCAGATTGACCACCGATCCCTGGCTGTCGGTCAGGCGTGCGGTGAACTCGGTTCCCCGGAGCGAGCCGATCGTTCCCTCGAGCACGGACGGCACCCCCGCCGCCGCCAGGTCGACCTGGCTTCCGGCCATCGACAGCCCACCGCCGACCGGCGTGCCGGCGATCCTGACCCGCAGGCGCCCGCGAACCTGGCCGCTCACGCGGAGCGCGAGGTCGACGACCGCACCGCCGGACGCGGCGCTTTCGTGCACGTCGCCGGCGACGGTCGCCGTGAACGGATGACCGATCACCGAAGCGCCGGTCGGGGCAGACGCGCCGCCGCTCCGGGAGGACGGTGCGGACGAGCCCGCGCTCGCAGCAGCCGGCGACGACGAATGCCCGAGCAGCGACGCCGGGGTCCCCGCCCGCTGGGCCCACCCTCCCTGGAGCGGGCCGGCGAGCGTGAAGATCATCAGCCCGATCGGCGTGATCACCGCGAGCGCCGTCACAGGCGCGCGCAGCCCGGCGTGGTCGGAGGAGACGTGCGCGATCCGCGTCGACACCGCAGCCAGCACGGCCACGATGCAGACCACGGTCAGCGCCAGCATCCACCATTGCTTGACATCGCTGCCCGTGCCGAGGCCGTGCAGCACGGCGACCGGCCAGCTCGCGTACGCGGCCCAGTGGATCGCGCGCCATGCGCGGTAACCGAGCCGCCGGCGGACGATGCTGGTGACCGCGATCGCGACCAGCAAATCGAACGACAGCGCCCCGAGTCCGAGCCACAGCGGGCGGTAGGGCGAGGTGAACGGGATTACGCCGTCGAGCAGCGTGATCGGGGCGAACCCATCGAGCACGCTGGTCACGATGTGGATCACGAGCACGACCAGCACCAGCAGCGAGACGTCGCGGTGGACGGCGTCGATCGCGAACCGCGGCCACCGCTCGGCGGTGAACCGCACCGTCCCGACGATGCCGATGACCACGCTCGCGGTCAGCAGCAGCAGTGCGACCACGCCCGTGCCGCGCGCGAGATACCAGTATGCACTCGGTCCGAGCGTCGCTCCGACCCCGAGGCTCACGCGCTCAGCACCGCCGGTCCGACCTCGCCGACCGGCAGATCGTCGCCTTCGGACGGCCATCCTCCGATGTGGCGGACGGAGCCGTCGGTGCGCACGAGCCGGCTCGGCAGCCCGAGCGCCTCGAGCCACGGCGCCGCCTTCTCGCCGCGGATGATCGTCGCGGTGCTGGCGATGTTCGCATCCACGCAGCAGCCGGCGCACACGCTGACCGTCCGCCACACGCTGTCGGCGGACCGGCCGGTGACCGGATCGATCAGATGATGCGCGGGCCCCGAGCCCGTATCCCAGCGACGGACCGCGGTGCTCGAGGTCGCCAGGCCGCCCGAGCTGAGCGAGATCCACTGGCCGGGCGCGTCGAAGCTGGAGCGGTGGTCGTCGGTCACGCGGATCCGCCACCCGCTCGCGGGCGCCGCTCCGGCGATCGCGAGGTCGCCGCCGAACGAGACGAGCACACCGCAGCCGGCGGCGGCGCTCGCCTGCGCCGCCGCTCGGTCGGCGGCCAGCGCCTTCGCGGTCGCGCCGAGGTCGAGGGTGACTCCGCCGGCGAGGCGGATCGTGCTCTGCTCCTCGTCGACGGCGACCGTCCGCCAACCGGGAACCGATGCGAGCGGACGCTCCGGAAGCGACGACCGGCCGGACAGCGACGCGAAGTCGCGGTCGTAACCGAGCGAGATCAGCGCCTGCCCGACCGTCGGGTCGACGTCGCCGCCGGTCAGACGGGCGGCGCGCAGCGCGACCGTCACGGCCTCGAGCAGCACCGGCCCAACGTGGACGGGGGCGCCCGCCCCCGCGTTGACCGCCGCAAGGTCCGAGTCGTCGCGGAATCGCGAGCACGCCTGGTCGAACTCGGCGACGATCCGCTCGACGACGGCCACCGCCGCCGCGAGCGCGCCGGCTTCAGTGACCGCGACTAGCGCGGTGCTTCCGAACGCTTCGAGCGTCGCGGATTCCTGGGAGGGGCTCATCGCGTCCGCTCACGAGCCGCCGGAGACGACCCCGCCCCCGCCTCCGGAGCCCGCGCCGGACGAACCGCCAGACGACCCTCCGGACGACTGCGGCGCCGGCTGTGGCGTCGGAGAAGACGGGCTGGGCACCGACTGGGGCGGCTGAGCCGGCCCGTGCAACCCGAGCGCGCTCGGACTCGCCACCGGCGGGAGTTGCGGAATCGCAGACGACGAAGAAGACGTGCTCGCGACAGCGCGCGAAGCTTGCTTCGACGCCAGCGACCGCCCCGGCGCCACCGCTGAGACGAGCGCCGCGAACCCCGCGGTCAGCGCCGCCGCCCCGACGATCACCCACCGCCGCGTGCGGCCGATGCGGGCGAGCGCCGCGTCGCGGGCGAGCGCGGCGCGAGACTGGGTGCTGTCGCTGTTCATCCGGTGTTCGCTGCCAATCATGACGCGTTACCCGAACAGAGAATCAGCGCTCAATAAGACCAGTATGAGAATCCGGGGAACGCATCACTCCGCCGACCGCCGGCAGTCAACCACCCCGGCAGTCAACCACCCCGGCAGTCAACCACCCCGGCAGTCAACCACCCCGGCAGTCAACCACCCCGGCGGCCAACCACCCCGGCAGTCAACCACCCCGGCAGTCAACCCCCCTCGACCGCCGGCAACTCGAGCGTGAACGCCGACCCGTCGACGACGATCCGGCCGCCGTGGCGGTCGACGATCGCCGACACGATCGACAGCCCCAGTCCCGACCCCGGGCGGCCGGCCGCGCCGCCGCCGCGCCAGAACCGCTCGAACAGCCGATCGCGGTCCCCGGGGTCCGGCCCGGGTCCCTCGTCTCGGACGGTAACGAGTGCCCACCCGTCGACCCGCGACAACGAGATCGTGACCTGCCCGCCGTCGGGGCCGTGCACCAGTGCGTTCTCGACCAGGTTCTCGAGCGCCCGGGTCAGCGCGCGCTCATCGCCCCGGACGACCGCGGGGTCGATGCCAAACGACCCGACAACGCGCCCGCCGTCCTCGCCGGCGTGCGAGTCCACGACCCCACGCGCGACGTCCCCGAGGTCGACCTCCGAGGCGGCGCCCATCCCGGCATCGGCACGTTCGAGCGTGAGCAGATCGTCGACGAGCCTGGCCAGCCGGCGCGCGTCGCGCTGCAGCTCCTCGAGCACCTCCGGATCCGCCCCGTGGCGGGCGGCGAACTCGACGTTCCCGAGCAGCGTGGTCACGGGGGTTCGCAGCTCGTGCGAGGCATCCGCGAGGAACCGCCGCTCGCCGGCGCGAGCCGCCTCGAGCGAGGCCAGCATGCGGTTGAGAACCCCCGTGAGCTGCCCGATCTCGTCGGCGACGGCGCGCTCGGGCAGCCGGTGCGAAGCGTCCGCCGTCCGCTCGATCTCGCCGGCTCCGGCCGCCAGCCGGCGCAGCGGACGTAGCCCGCGCCGGGTGAGCGCGGCGGCGAGCAGCGCCGCCAGCAGCGCCGCGCCGACGCCGGTCAGGATCACCAGCACTCCCAGATGCCCCGTCGTCTCCGAGATGTCGGAGGTGTCCGACGCGACCAGCACCGCGCCTCCCCCGGCGGGGCCGCTCAGCGCGATCGGCGCCGCGAACAGCCTGAACGGGCGACCGTCGAATTCGATGTTCTCAAAGCCGGTCGCGCCCGACACACGAGCGGCGCGAGCCAGCCGGTCCTCCGGCAGCAGCCCCGCTCCCAGGGTCAGCGACCGCGCGAGGATCCGGCCCCGCGCGTCGATCACCTCGACCGCGATCGACCGCCCCGACACCGGGGTCTCGAGCGCGCCCGGCGCGTTCAGCACCGCCGGCGCCGAGACGGCCAGCTCGGCCACCTCCTGGGCACGCTGACGCAGGGCGCTGTCGAGCGAGCTGCGGAGCTCGTGGCCGACGATCACGACCGTGGCGACACCGAACAGCACGAGCGCGACCAGGATCGATCCGGCCGCCGCGAGGACGAGCCGTGACCGCAGCGTCTGGGGGCGCCCGAGGCTCATTCGAGTATTCGCGCGATTTTTAGGCAGATCCACAAGTTTTTTAGGGTAATTGCCCATATTTAAGACGGGCAGGTTTCGACAAGGATGTAGAGCTATTACCCGAAAAGGACTTTCATTGCAGGGGGATTCGGTGCATACCGGGCCTATAAGGGTGCTGCTGCTGTCCGCCGATCTCCGGACGGCGCAGCTCATAGACGACCTGCTGGACGCGACGTCGAGTCGTACCCAGCTGTTGACGCATCCCGGCTGGGACGCGGCGGCTGCGCAGGCGATCGTCGACCATCCGGCGTGCTGCGTGCTGCTCGACGTCCCGCCGGACGGGCAGAGCGCGGCGATGGACCTGCTCGCGTACGTCCGGCTGTCGGCGCCCAAGGCACCGATCGTGATGCTGTCCGCCGGCGAGGACGAGACGCTCGCGCTCGACTCGGTCAAGGCCGGCGCCCAGGACTGCCTGGTCAAATCCGAGCTCCGGCCGGCGCTGCTCCGCCGCACGCTCAGCCACGCGATCGAGCGCAAGCGCGCGGAGGCGGACCTCTCCCACCAGGCGCTCCACGACCAGCTCACCGGCCTGCCCAACCGGGCGCTGTTCCTCGACCGGCTCGGGGTCGCGCTCGAGCGCGCCCGCCGCTCGGGGACCCAGCTCGCCGTCATGTTCCTCGACTTCGACAACTTCAAGCAGATCAACGACACCCACGGCCACGCCGCCGGCGACCGCCTGCTGGCGGCGCTCGGCGAGCGGCTGAGCACGCTGCTGCGCCCGATGGACACCGTGGCTCGGTTCGGCGGGGACGAGTTCACATTCCTGTTCGAGGACCTCACATCCGAGCGCGAGGTCGTGCTGATCGCCGACCGCATCTGCCAGGCCGCGAGCCCGCCGATCAACGTCGACGGCATCGAGATGTCGGTCACGGTCAGCGTCGGGATCGCGATGGTGGCCAACCCGACGGTCGCGGCGGAGACGGTCATCCGCGAGGCGGATGCCGCGATGTACCGGGCCAAGGAGCGCGGACGGTCGCGCTTTGAGCTGTTCAACGAGGACTCGCGTCAGCGGGCGGTCGCGAGGATCGAGCTCGAGGCGGCGATGCAGCAGGCGCTCGAGCGTGGACAGCTTCGCCTTCTCTACCAACCGAGGATCGCTCTGAACCGATTCACCGACGTGCTGTGGGTCGACGCGCAGGTCCACTGGGCGCATCCGCGTCGCGGTCTGCTCAGTCCCGCAGAGTTCACGCCGCTGGCCGAGGACACGGGCACCGCGGCTGGGATCGGGCGGTTCGCGCTCGAGCACGCGGTCGGTCAGCTCGCGAGCTGGCGCGTGTCCAAGCCCGACATGCGGTTGTCGTTCGGCATCTCGTCGCGGCAGCTGCGCGACCCGAACCTGCCCGTAACCCTGAGTGACGCGATCGCCGTGAGCGGCCTCGACCCCGGCGCGATCTGCCTCGAGGTGCCAGAAGCAGCCGTCAGCGACGATCCCGAGGCGGCGATCGCCGCGCTCCGGACACTCAAGGCCACCGGGGTCCGGATCGCGCTGGACCACTTCGGCCTCGGCGGGTCCTCGCTGTCCCGCCTCCGGGAGCTGCCGATCGACGCACTCAAGATTCACCGCGGCTTCATCGACACGCTCGGCGAGTCCGAGGAGGACGCGTCGATCGTGATCGCGCTGATCGAGCTCGGACACGCGCTCGGGCTCGGCGTGGTCGCCGACGGCGTCGAGACCGAGACCCAGCTGGAGCAGCTGCGCGGGCTCGGTTGCGATGCCGCGCAGGGCGATCTGATCGGACGGCCGGTGTCCGGCGAGCAGACCGAGGCGCTGCTGGTCGCCAAGGTCGCGTAGCGGTCTCACCGACGCTTGCCTAGTCGTCTCACCCGCGCCGGCGCCGGCGTCTCACGCCCGGAGCGTGAACCCGCTCCCCCTGACCGTCCTGATCAGCGGCGGCGTCCCGAGCTTACGGCGCAGCCGGGTCACGTAGCGATCGACGACGTTGGCTTCGGCGCCGTCGTCCCAGATCTCCGCGATCGCGCGCTCGCGCGTGACCACGCGCCCGCTTTCGCGCAGCAGCAGCTCGAGCAGGGCCACCTCCCGACCGGTGAGCTCGATCGGGCGCCCCGCTCGAGTGGCCCGCCGCGCGGCGACGTCGAGCGTGAGGTCGCCATAGGACCGCAGCCCGGTGCCACCAAGGTCGGCGCCCCGCCGGGTGAGCGCCCGCAGCCGCGCGATCAGCTCCTGGACGGCGAACGGCTTGACCAGGTAATCGTCGGCGCCCGCCTCGAGGCCGGCGACGCGATCGGGCACGGCGTCGCGCGCGGTCAGCATCAGAATCGGCGTCGGAAGGCCCTTGCCCCGCAGCCGCCGGCACACCGCCAGGCCATCGAGCACGGGCATCGCGACGTCGAGCACGATCACGTCGGGCGCCGCGCGCTCGGCCTCCGCGAGCGCCGCCCCGCCGTCGGCTGCGACCGCGACCTCGTACCCCTCGGCGGTCAGCGTCCGCGCGAGCATCCGCCGTAGCGGCGGATCGTCGTCGACTACGAGCACCCTGTCGCGCAGGCCCTCGCCCGCAGCGTTGGTGCGATCACCCACCGGCGACGTCGCGGCGCAGGAACACGAGGAACGCGGCACCGAGCGCCGGCACCGCATAGATCGCGCACACCCAGGCGGCGCGGACGATCGGCGCCCAGTCGATCGGCTGGCGCAACAGTCCCTGCCAGGCGTTGAACTGGGTGCTCAGCAGGTAGGGCTCGAGCGCACCGAGCCCCGGCAGGATCCCGATCAGCTGGAACAGCAGCGAGACCATCAGCGTTCCCACCACCGCGGCCGCGCTGTTGCGGGTGATCGTCGACAACAGCAGCCCGATGCACACGACGGTGCCGATCGGGATCAGGTAGACGAGCAGGCTCAGGTAGACGAGCTCGAGGCCCTTGGGCGCCGACACGATCGACCCCGACAGCGTCTGCACCGAGTTAAAGCCGGACTGGATGCTGCCCGCGATCACCCCGACGGTGCCGCTGATGAGGATCGCAACCACCGCGTAGGTCGCAGTGGCGAGCGTCTTGCCGGCGAAGATCTGCCCGCGCTCGAGCGACCGCGTGAGCACGGTCTTGAGCGTCCCGTTGTGGTCCTCGGAAGCGAAGATGTCGCCGGCCACGAGCGCGGTGATCAGCGGGAACAGCCACACCGCGCCGAACAGGAGGAGCACCAGCGGCACCACCAGCCCGCTCTTGTTCAGGTACGACGAGAACGCAAAGCCCCCGCTGTCGTCGCGGTGGTGGCGGAAATGGATCGCGACGACGAACAGAATCGGGACGATTGCCGCCGCTCCGAGCCCCAGGTAGGTCCGCTTCTGGTAGCGCAGCTTCAGCAGTTCCCACCGATAAACGGTCGCGATCCCGGGCCGCGACCGCGACCGCCCCGCGACGCCGGCGCCCGGCCCGAAGCGCGGGGTCTCCGCGGTGCCGACGCCCGAGCTCATCGCGGCGCCTGCGCCGGCGCGCGGTCGGCCGCCGGCACGCCCCCGTTGACCACGCCGTCACCCTCGGTCAGCGAGAAGAACAGGTCCTCGAGCGTCACGGTCTCGGGCGCGAGCGAGTGGATCAGCGCGCTCGCCTCGATCAACGCCTGCGACAGATCGGCGACCGCCGGCTCGTCGGCGGCGAATGAGATCTTGCCGTGGACGACCCGGACGTCGGCGATCCCCGGCTGGGCTCGGCACACCGCGATCGCTCGCTCGTCGTTGGTCGTCGACAGGCGGTAGGTCGCGCCGGCCCCCCGCTTGAGGTCGGCGATCGCACCCTCATAGACGATCTTGCCCGTGCGGACGATCGCCACCCGGTTGCACAGCTCCTCGACCTCCGCGAGCAGATGGCTCGAGAGCAGCACGGTCATCCCCTGGTCGGCCAGCCGGCGGATCAGCAGCCGCATGTCGCGCATCCCGGCGGGATCTAGCCCGGTGGCCGGCTCGTCGAGCAGCAGCAGCTTCGGATCACGCAACAGCGCCGCGGCTATCCCGATCCGCTGGCGCATCCCGTGTGAATAGCCGCCGATCTTGTCGCGGGCCCGGCCGGTCAGATCGACGGTCTCGAGCGCCTGGTCGATCCGGTCGGCGGCGTCGCCGCCGTCGAAGCCGGCGAGCAGCTCGAGGTTGCGCCGCCCGGTCAGGTACGGATAGAAGGTCGGCGCCTCGACGAAGCCGGCGACGCCGTCGAGCGCCTGCACCGTCTCCTGCGGATCGCGGCCGAACAGCCTCACGGTTCCCGAGGTCGGGCGGATCAGCCCCAGCATCATCCGCAGGCAGGTCGTCTTGCCGGCGCCGTTGGGACCGAGGTACCCGTACACGTCGCCGGCATTGACGGTCAGATCCACGCCGGCAACCGCTTCGAGCTCCCCGTAGCGTTTGACGAGTCCCCGGACCTCAACAGGCGGCGCGATGTCGGTCACGTCGCTCAGGGCACCAGTTGCCTCGCCGCCGCTTCGGCTGCCGCGGGCGGCACCGACCCGATCAACGTGTACTGGACGCCTCCGCTCTGGATTCGCAGAACTGTTCCGAGTGCGGTCGGGAGCTCCTGCGCGCTGTGTCCATTGATGGAGATTGTCGGGAGACTCAAGCCCTGGGGACCGCCATTGCCCGGACTCTTGGACGCGGAGGGCGACTGGCCCTGAGCGCTCTGCTCGATCACAGCAATCCCGCCGAAGCCCTCGCCGTAGGTCACGAGCGCCGCAGGGGTCCCGCCCCAGTCGAGCAACTGGACCGTCTGCCGGGGCAGGCCGTCGAGCGGGCTCGCGGCGGCGAGTGTGAACGGGAGGTGGGCCTGGACCGCGGCCGCGCCCGTGATCTCGGTATGGACCTTGCCGGCGCGCTTGGCGTGGGCGCTGACAGCGTGCGCCGGCGACGAGATCTTGACCACCTTCGCCCCGGACGGCGCGCCGACCTTGAAGACACCGGCGGAAACCGCGCCGTAGGAGATATGTGTGGCCTTGAGCTCGAGCACCGGGCCGCTGCTGCTCGTCGAGTAGATCGCGATCCCGAGCGGGACGCCGTGATTGGCGTCCCAGGCGAGCTGGACGCTCCCGAGCAGGCCGCCCGAGTGCTTCGGCGTCAACACGACCTTATATGCGGGCTGGCCCGCGACGTTGCGGGGCAGCGGCCCGGCGATGTCGACGTTCTGCATCAGCTGGGTCAGCTGCGACTGGATCTGGGCGACGCTCGGGATCGTTTCGGTGCCGGACTTGCCGCCCTGAGCGCTCCCGCTCGGAAGCGTCCCCTTGTAGACCGTGTTCGACATCGGGTCGTAGATCGAGAACGTGCCGTTCTTCACCAACACCTGGGCGTCGCCGTTCTGGCCCTGGAGCTCGAGGCGGAGCTGATGCGTCGTCGTCGACAGCCACAGCCGGCCGGTGGCGCCGCTCAGGATCGGATCCGAACCCTGGAGCGCCGTGCTGTCGATCAGGTTGTCGGTGAACTTGATCCTGGCGCTGATCGCGTTCACGGCCGGTGCCGCGGCAGCCTGATGTAGCGCCTGCGCGAGCGGCTCAGGCTTCGGAACCGTGCCGTTGCCCGCGGCGGCGAACGCGATCGCAGTGCCGCCGGCGACCGCGATCACCAATCCGGCGACGATCGCGAGCAGACGTTGGGTGGAGATTGTGCGCAGGAGCTTCATCACGGCTTGACCCTTTCTCGTGTCCTGAGGCCACGATAGGGCAGGACCTTGAAATTACATTGACAGTCCCACGCGCTAAGGTCGCCGGCGTGTGCCGCCTGTTCGGTATGAGTGGCGGGCGCGACCGGGTACGCGCAACCTTCTGGCTGCTCGAGGCGCCCGATTCGCTCGCGCAGCAGAGCCGCCGCGAGCCCGACGGAACCGGCCTCGGGACGTTCGACGACCAGGGACACCCGATCGTCTCCAAGCAGCCGCTGGCCGCCTATGAGGACCAGAAGTTCTCGCAGGAGGCCCGCGAGGTCACCTCACGCACGTTCGTCGCCCATGTCAGGTACGCGTCGACCGGGGCGGTCAGCCCGGAGAATACGCATCCGTTCGAGCAGCGCGACCGGCTGTTCGCCCACAACGGCGTGATCGGTGAACCGGAACGGATTGAGCCTGAGCTCGGCGACACGGCGGAGCTCGTCCGGGGCCAGACCGACTCCGAGCGCTACTTCGCGTTGATCACGAAGGAGATCGAGCGCGACGGCGACGTGGGCGGCGCGATCGTCCGGGCGACGACCTGGATCGCCGAGAACCTGCCCGTGTTCGCGCTCAACGTGATCCTGATCACCGCAACCGAGCTGTGGGCGCTCCGCTACCCGGACGTGCACGAGCTGTTCGTGCTCGAGCGAGCCGCCGGCGGACCGAGCGGCCACAGGCACCTGGACCACGCCAGCGCTCGCGGCTCGATGCGGGTCCGCGCCGGCGACCTCGCCGACCGCCCCGCCGTGGTCGTGGCGAGCGAGCGGATGGACGAGGACCCGGGCTGGCGGGCGCTCGGGCCCGGCGAGCTCATGCACGTCGACCCGGATCTGAACGTCACGATCACCCGGCCGCTCACCCAGGCGCCGGCGCGCCAGCTGACGCTCGCCGACCTCGGCGTCAAGGCCGCAGCCTCGCAGGCGCCGAGCCGTCCCGCCTGAGCCGGCCGGCGTCGCCGGTGTGCAACGATCGCGAGCGAATTAGATGAGCACCGCTCAACAGACGACCGCCGCTCAACGCCTCCCGCCCGGCCCGCGCCTCCCACGCGTCGTCCAGACAGCCGGCTTCATGCTCACCGGGCCTCGCTTCATCGACGCCTGCCGCCGCCGCTACGGCGACGCGGTGACGTTCAGCACGGTGTTCGACGAGCGCTTCGTGATGGTGTTCCACCCAGCGCTGATCAAGGAGCTGTTCCAGGGGCCGGGCGATCGGCTCCACGCCGGCGAGGCCAACGTGATGCTTGGCCCGATCGTCGGCGAGCGCTCGGTGCTGCTGCTCGACGGCGACCAGCACCTCCGCCACCGCCGCCTGCTGCTGGGCCCTTTCCACGGCCGGCGGATGCAGGCTCACGCCGACGCGATGCGCGCCTCGGCCGACGTCGAGATCGATTCCTGGCCCGTCGGCGAGCCGTTCTCGCTGCTGCCCACCATGCAGTCGCTGACGCTGCGGGTGATCCTGCGCGCGGTGTTCGGATACGAGCCGGGAGCCGAGGAGGATGAGCTCAGCCGGCGTCTGCGCGCGATGCTCGAGCCGCTGGCGCGGCCGCGCGCGATGATGCTGCTCGCGGCGCTGCCGTTCATCCGGGGCGACCAGGCCGCCGTGACCGGCCGGTTCGAGACCGCGCGCAAGGCGGTCGACGAGGTGCTGTACGCGGAGATCGCGCGCCGGCGCGCCGACCTCGACGCGCTCGATCGGCGCGACGACATCTTCTCGGCGCTGCTGCTCGCCGAGGACGAGGACGGGCAGCGGTTGTCGGACCGCGAAGTCCGCGACGAGCTCGTGACGCTGCTCCTGGCCGGGCACGAGACGACCGCCACCGGGCTCGCGTGGTGCTTCGACCTGCTGCTGCACAACCCGGCAGTGCGCGAGCGCGCGCGCCAAGGCGACGAGCGGTACCTCGACGCGGTGGTCAAGGAGTCGCTCCGCCTGCGGCCGGTGATCCCGGGCGTCGGACGGGTGGTGCGCGGCGAGCCGTTTCGCCTCAACGGCTACGAGGTCCCGCCCGGGATCGAGATCAATCCCTCGATCCGCGTCATGCACCGCCGCGAGGATCTGTACCCGGACGCCGGCGCGTTCCGACCCGAGCGGTTCCTCGCCGACGACCCGCCAGATACCTACACGTGGATCCCGTTCGGCGGCGGCACGCGCCGCTGCCTCGGCGCGAGCTTCGCGCTGATGGAGATGCGAATCGTGCTCGCCCGTGTGCTCGGGCGCGCGGCCCTGCGAGCCGCCGATTCGAAGCCGGCAAAGGTGCAGTTCCGCGGGATCACGCTCGCGCCCAAGGGCGGGGTGCGCGTGGTCCAGGATCTTCCGCCCGCCCCCGCCCGGCGCGCTGGGTAAACCCTCAATCGCGCTGGCGACCGGATCCGGCGGCAGGTTGCAACGCAACCAGCTCGCCGAGTGCCGAGCGCAACCGCTCGGGATCGTGCGCACGAGGCTCCCGGGTGCTCCGTAACGCTCTCGGTATCGCGTCCACTCCGTAACGCGCAAGCTCAGAGGCGTCAAACGTCAGGGTCGCCGACGGGTCATACAGCACCGCGTCGACTCTGACGCCGTTTAGCCTGAGGGCCAGGAGATGACCGATAGCGGTCATGTTCGGCCGCTGGTCTGCGTCGTGCTCCAGGTTGGCGATCCAGACCGTCCGGGCCTGGGTCGTTCTCAGCGCCGCTGCCAGATCCGGGACAGCGACCGTCGACAGGACACTTCGGTACAGGGGGCCGGGAGCCAGCAGCGCGCAGTGACAGTTCGCGATCGCATCGACCGAGGCGGCGGGAGAATCGATACGGTCCCCGATAAAGCGAAGCCTGCTTGGCCGATCCACAAAGTCGCGCTGAGAATTCGCCTCGCCCGTGTCTTCAAACGGCTCGAGCTCCCACCGCACCGGCTCGCTCGTGGCCGGCAGGACGGCACCCTCGATCCCCAGCTGTTCGCCTAACCACGCGCTGGCACGGCCGTAATCGTCAAACGCGGAGGCGGCGGATGCGATCACGAGATTCCCGAGGGGATGCCGTCCGAGACGTTCGATCGTCAGCGGACGGCGCATCGCCCTGAGCAGAGCTCCCTCCTCGCCGCTCAGCGCCTCGATCGAGCGCCGCAGGTCCTCGACCGATGCTCCGGTGACGCGTCGCTGCGCCTCGTCACCGTCCCCTTGCCGATCGGCGATGCTCACGACCACCGTGAGCCGTGTGCCCTGCCGTCGGAGCGCGCGCAGCACCGCGGCAAGGCCACGACCCGCCCCGAGAACGACGACTGCGTTATTCGACGGTGACAGTCTTGGCAAGATTCCGCGGCTGGTCGACGTTGAGTCCGCGAGTGCGAGCCAGGTGATACGCGAACAGCTGCAAGGGCACGATTCCCAGCACAACCTGAAGCAGCGGATCGGTGTCTGGAATGTAGATGACGTGCTCCGCTTCCTCGGCGACCTCTATACATCCCTCGGTCGCAATCGCAAGCACCCGAGCGCCCCGGGCGCGTACCTCGGATAGGTTCGAGAGCAGCTTCGGCAGTACGCGCCGGTCTGTGGCGACGCACACGACAGGCGTGTCTGGGCCCAACAGGGCGATCGGCCCGTGCTTCATCTCGCCGGCGGCGTACGCGTCCGTCGGCACGTAGGAGATTTCCTTCAGTTTCAGTGCGCCCTCGAGCGCGACCGGCACACCCGACAGACGGCCGAGGTAAAGGAAGAAGGAACTGCGGGCCAGGCGCTCGGCGAGTTCACGGATCGGTTGATCGACGGACGCGACGACCTGATCGATCAGCTCGGGCAGCTCGTCGAGTGCCCACTGCAGGTCCGCGAGTATCGATTCTGGTTGTGCCCTCGTCACCGCGGCGAGCCGGATGGCCAGCTCATACAGAAGCACCACCTGAGCGACAAAGGTCTTCGTCGCCGCGACGCCAATCTCGAGCCCGGCGCGGGTGAACAACACGCCGTCCGAATCCCGGGTGGCCTGGCTTGCCGGCGCGTTGGTCACCGCGATCACGGTCGCGCCGTGCGTCCTGGCCAGGCGCATGGCGGCGAGCGTGTCAGCCGTCTCCCCGGACTGGGAGATCCCCAGCACGAGCGTCCCGCGTTCGATGATTGGCTCGCGATAGCGAAACTCGGAAGCGACCTCGACGTCCACTGGAATGCGAGCCCACCGCTCGATCGCGTTCCGTCCCGCCAGGCCGGCGTGGTAGGAGGTGCCACAGCCAACGATGATGATGCGCTTCACCCGGCGCAGGCGGGCCGCGGACAGACCGCCTACCTCGTTGCGCGCCAGGTCTGCGCGCCACTGCGTGAGCGTCTCGTTCACCGCGCTGGCCTGCTCGTGGATCTCTTTGAGCATGAACGTCTCGTAGCCGTCCTTCTCGCAACGTTCCTCGTCCCAGTCGACGTGCGTCGAGTCCGGCCGGCGCGGAGGACCGCTCACGTCAAAGACCTCGACGTCATTCGGCCGCAGGACAGCAATCTCCCCGTCGCTGAGGACCGCGACCTCGCGGGTGTGGGCGAGAAACGCCGAGATCGACGAAGCGATGAACTGCTCACCCTCGCCCAGCCCGACGACGAGTGGACATTCGCGCCTGACGCCAACCAGCGTGTCAGGCTCGTCCTCGCACATCGCCACGATCGCGTAATGACCCTGGAGCTCGTCGAGCGAGCGGCGCACGGCCTCGGACAGGCTGCCGTCGTAGTTCAGGGCGATGAGGTGGGCAACGACCTCGGCGTCGGTGTCGGAGCGTAGCCAGACCAGGTCACCGGCCAAACGCTCGCGCAGCTCCCGGTGATTCTCGATGATGCCGTTGAGGACGATCCTGAACCGCCCGCTCGCGTCCTCGTGAGGATGCGCATTGGCCTCGTTGACTCCGCCGTGCGTCGCCCACCGGGTGTGACCAATCCCGGCTGAGACCGTCCGCGTTGCGGTGGCGCCGCCGTTCGTCAGACTGCGGGCGAGCACCGCCTCGAGCGCGTTGAGGTTCCCGACCGCCCGAATACACCGGGCCATATCGCCTTCGCGCCAGGCGATCCCGGCGGAATCGTAACCGCGATATTCCAGCTTCCTGAGACCCCCGAGCAGCAGTTGCTGGCAAGGCTGGCCGCCCACGTAGCCGATGATTCCGCACATTTCTGGAGTCCTTTCGCCCCTCGTTCCTTACCACCCATTGATAAGTCAATAACGGGTGGCGGTCCATGGGGTCGCCGAGCTATCCGGCGTTCATACCGTGATCGGCTCCGGTCCAATACTGCGGAGTGACATGCTCCCAGAAGGCCGCAATCGCACCGCGGAACTCCTCCCGCTCTTCCGCGAGCTCGGCGCGCTCGCGCAGCAACGCCCTAAGGTCGGCGGCCGGGCACTCGTCCAGGGTGAGCTTTCCCACCCGCTTGTCGAGCCGCGAGTACTCGAGGTCGAGGTTAAGCGCGTACGCAGCGAGATCTGTCAGCGCGTCGGACGTACGCTGGTCCAGGTCAGCGCCACTCGATCGAGGCTCGGGCCTCGAGTGATCTTCGCGCTCAGGCTCCACCACGAGGGCAGTGAGTCTTCCGGTAGGTCACGAGGCGGTAAAGGGGCCACCCCGTGCATAAATCGTTCATCGCGCTGAACGTTTGCCGGGTCGCGCGAACTGAGACTTTGAATCCGCGTGGGCACCCTGCTTACGGATGAAGACCTCCGCCGAAGGACAGGGGACGTTGGCGGTCCTGGGCTTGGTCCGGCGCGGGTCCGACTCGACGATGTAGGCGGCAGGGGTGAACCGCGCCGCACGCTCCCGTGCTCCTCGCGACGCTAAACCTAAGCGTGGACGTACCTAACCCTGAACGTGATAGCTTCGGCCGCCGGCAGTCACGCGAGTGTCGCGAAACGATTCGCCAAGCCCCCTTCAGAGTTCAAAACTGAACGGTCTCGCGCGCCCGGAATGCAAGCGAGTTACGCGCAGGTCCGGGCCGGTGGATCAGCCGCCGCCCGACGATATGCCGTTGCCCTGCCCGCCAGCGGGCACCGCGGCCACGCCAGTCCCGCCCCCCGAGCCGCTACCGACCGAGCCGCCGCTCGGATTTCCGCGGTGGCCGCCCGCCGCCGGAGCGCGTCCGCCGCTCGTACCGCCTGCGCCGCTCGTGCCGCCTGCGCCGCTCGTGCCACCTGCGCCGCTCGTGCCACCTGCGCCGCTCGTGCCGCCTCCGCGCCCGCCCGGCGGCCTGCTGGTCGATGGCACAAACCCTCCAGGACTGCCTCCGTGGGCAGCTGGCGCAGTGGACCGCCCGGCGCCGGACTCGCTCGGAGTGCTAATACGGACTGCGCTGTCGGCATGCCGACTGATCGGCGCAACTTGAACTCGCGTCCTGAAGTTCGAGACGGGGTGTCTGGCGACCGCAAGATCCGATCGTGCTCCGGCGCCCTGGCCGCGCTTCAGCTTGGGCGCGGACGAGACGGGGGTCTTGGCCTTCGGTGCTGGCCGGTTAGGCCTCACGACGTGGGGCGTTGACGGCGAAATGGGCGGGGGCCCCACGATTGCTGGGACCAGCGGTGGGACGCTTCCCTGTCCGGCCGATGCGCCGAGCGACGCCGTCGTCGGTGGGCGCGTCGCGATCACGCTGACGGCCAAAGCCACGGCGATCAGCGCCGGGCAGGTGGCGAGCACTAGCCGTCTACGCCTAGCGCGGTTCGCACCATGCAGTCCGGATCGCAAGCCTGCAGGCTTGCGCGGACGTTCGGTGCCGGACGCCTTGCCGATGTGGGCGGCTTCGCAAGCCAGGGCCGGATCAGCCGCGGCGCGATGCTCCTCCCAACGTGTCCGCACGAGCCGCGCTCCGTTCGGTGTCCGCACGAGCCGCGCTCCGTTCGGTGTCCGCACGATGCGCGCTCCCTTGGGTGCGCATAGCGGTGACAGCGCCACCGGCAAACCTGCCTGCGGCGCAGCAGTCGAACCCGCCGGCGGTATCGACAGCGCCGCCGGCAAACCTGCCTGCGGCTCAGCAGTCGCAACCGCGGGCGGTGTAGAACCGCGTGTGCCCCAGCTGTTGTCGTGGATTCGAATGACCGCCCAGAAGACCTGGAACGAGAAACCAACATAGAAAAACGCGGAGACGACGGCGTACTTCCAGACGCCGTCGTTGCGCAGGCTTCGATACAGCAGCGCGTAGCTCGTGTTCATCACGTACAGGCCAAGCAGGTAGACCACCGGCGTCGTCCCGTGAACGATCGGCTGCCAGGCGACCTGGTAGAGAGTCACCACAGGGCTGGCGAGCCCAGCTATGGCGCCGATGAGGATCGCCGGGAAAGCTAGTGGATGCGACCGCCATGAGTGCCTGACCAGCACGAGGCTCTCACCCAGGAATGACTTCTGCCAACGCAACTGCTGCTTGAAGAACTGGCGATAGCGCTCCGGCGCCTCGGTCCAAACCTCCGCTTCGCCGTCATATATCACTTTCCAGCGTCGCAGCACCATGTTTGTCAGAGCGCGATCGTCTCCGTGCAACCACGGGCGCCCAAACAAGGTCTGGTGCTCCCACGGCTCGAGAATTGGCATCACGGCGGAGCGACGGTAGGCAGCGAAGCAGCCACTGGCGCATGACACAGCGTTCACAACCGACTCAGCCGCCTTGAGCAGTTGGAAGCTGACGTAGTAGCTTGCCGCTTGCATGTGCGTGAGCACGTTGGTGTTCGCATTGCGAATGTAGGTGAGCCCGGAGACCCCGCCAACCTTAGGGTCCGCGAACCCCTGGACGAGCTTGCGCACCGCCCACGGAGCGGGCATCGAGTCCGAGTCAACGAACACCAGGATCTCAGCGTCGGTCGCGCGAATGCCCGCCGCCATCGCCGCCCGCTTCCCCTGGTTGTAACCGAGGTCGATGCAAGTCACCCGGCCGGGATAGCGCGCAGCAGCGACATTCATTTGCTCCCAAGTGTCATCTGTCGACCCGTCGTTGACCGCCACGATCTCAACTTTGTCGGGCGGGTAAGCGATCGAGCAGCAGGAGTCAATCGTGCGCACGACACCGTTACCCTCGTTGAAGGCAGGCACGACAATAGCGATCGTTGGTTCAAGACCAGCATCACGCGGTGGCTTATAGATCGCGGCTAAAACGAAACGACTGAAGATGTAGCAGGCGAGCACCATCGTGTAAATGCCAGTGATGGTGCCGAACCCAGTACCTCTGAGCAGCCCAACGACGTGGAAGATCAGCAGGCCGCACAACGCGGCTGTGACTAGCGCCGCCGCCCAGCGAACTGAGCGATTAATACGTCCCTCGTTGGGCACATCCCACGGAGACTCAGCCTTGGTGGACACCTCGTCCTTGGTCAGAGTCGCTGTCAGGCTCATCGTATGTTCTCATCGGTTGCATTTGCCGTCCATGGCCACGTGTACTCCGATGGAGCCTGCGTAAAATCCGCGCCGCACGGCACCCCGACGAGCTGCAGCGGCTTGGGCGCCGCTCGGGCTCGGGATCGAGCCGCGCCCCTACCGGGCCTACAACGGGATTGATGCCACGCTGGTCTGCGGACCTGCGTGTCCGTGATTTGAGAGGACTGCGGTCGGCTCGCCGAACGCGCGCCAGCTGCTGCCCGCAGGCCGAGGTCGCACTGGACTGTGTAGTGAAAGACACCCACCGCCGGGGGTTTGGTGTCTGGTTGGTCGTTCAGTGATGAAAAGACAACCACGGTCGCAGGCGCCGGGAGCGTCGTGTCGCAGCTCATCTCGCTGCCTTTGGTTCGAGCCGCTTCACCATCAGCAGGCAGGCTTCGGGGCGATGGGCCGCCGCGGCGCTGACGGCATCGACGGCGCTCGACGTCGTCGTCAGCACACGTGTCCCGGCTGCCTAGAGCGCTCGGCGGACGCCGGTCTGGTCACCACTTGATCGTCGGCAACGACCACCGCCAAGTCGAGTGGCGATTCCGAATCTAGCCCCATGAGGCCGCCCCCTTGTCCCATTCCGTGGTTGTCAGAACTTCATCTGCGCAGAAGGTAATGCATTGCCCGCAGCGGGTGGATGGCCGACTCGGGCCCTGACCCGTTCAAGGTTGAACGCAGACCGGCCGGTGCCGGCCGTTCCCAGCAGCAAGCCCTGATAGTCAACTTCGACTTGCCGCGAAGCCCCGTGACGATCGAGCAGCGGATGAGGCGGGTCCGCCGGACCGGGCAATCCCGCGAGTAGATGATCTTTAACTTCTCCGCGATTAACACGATCGAGGGCAAGCGGCTTCGCCGTCTGGTGGACAAGCTCGAGCAGATGAATGAGGACCTGGGAGCTCGCGTCGTATGACGTGGTCGGCCACGTCATACGAGGCTTGTCCTACCGATACCAAACTACGGGTACGACTAGCCCCAAGGGGGCGGGTCAGAGCAATGGGCCAGCCAGCGCGGAGTCTGCCACCGGATTGACGAGACTCCCGGGCTTTCTAGCCTGCGGTGGCGTCCTGGAGTTACCGGGGGGGAACGCCAGTGGGGCAGGTCACGGCCGGAGCCATGTCCCATGAAGTCGCAACCATCGGCGGGGTAACCGACCCCCCACGGTCGGCAGTCCGTTTAACTCCCAGCTAGCACGACAGTGTTCCCATACTGCTGTGTGCAGCTCGAACCCGCGATCGGGCCGGGGATCACTGCATAGTCGGAAGGAGGATTCTCGATGACGAGCTGGTTATGGGTGATGTCGTCCTCGCAGCTGTTCGCCGCAGAACTGCTCATACGGCTGCCGTCGACCCAGACGTCCAGCCACGTCTGCGCTCCGGGATCGGCGGTAGTCAGGTCATGGCACGGTTCGTTCTGCGGGGTCGGTCCGTCGCCACACGTGTCCTCCACGATGAAATAGCGCCGCAGGTTCGGGAAGTAGAACCTGGTTGCCTGGGGCCAGTCGAGAATGTCCTGGCCGTTGATGATCGAGTGGCCGACCGCGACCGTGATCGGGTCCTGGTCGGTGCCCGTACCACCAGCTACCTGATGTAGCACGGGGTTTGAGATGACCGGGCTCCCGGGCGGGGTGTTGTCGAAAACGTCGTACCCCGTGACATACGCGGTGAGATTCCGGGCCGGCGAACTAGGCGCCGGCGAACCAGGCGGGGGGCCCGACGAACCCGGCGCAGGGGCCGGATGAGCGGTAGCCCGCGCAGTTCTGATCAACCGCGTCGGCTTCGACGTCGATGATGTCGCGCCCCGTGCGGTGTGGGCGATGACGGTGACCCGTAACCTGTGCCCGACGTCTCGACGGGTGAGCACGTACTCGTCGCCTCGACCGCGCCTCGGAACACCGATCGGCTTGCAAGCCCGTCCCTTCGAGTTGCACCGCTGCCATTGGTAGCGGAACGTCGCCGCCCCGCTCCTGCGTCCACTCCAGGCGCGGAGGACGTGACCGACGGCAGTGGCTCCGGTGATCGTCGGCCTTGTTTGGGCAACCGGGCGATGGCGTGATTGCCGGGCAAAGGCATATCCCGCGGGCAATGCCGCGGTCAGCAGCCCGATGCACAGGGCGAGCAGCACAGCCGCGCGACCGCTAGGTGCACGCGCACTCATAACGAACGCGGTGGTTCGTGATGCTGTAAGACCACGGGGCCGGGGTTCGTCATCTCCACAGATGATGCCGAGGCAGCAGAACGATCGCAAGATAGTAGCTAACAGCGCAGCCTGTCGAACTCACCTCATCCCCGCCTGTCCCCCTGCGGGCAACCTACCTCGCCCGGATCGCCGCATCGAGCTCGCGAAACGCGACCTCCGGCGGCGTGAGATCGTGCGGCAGGTGAGCAGAGCCGAGCGTCGGACCCCGGTCCCCGAGGCGCGACGCACGCTATCCCATCACCCGAGCGCCGGCGGCAGCCAACACAGACCGCGACCAGATGCGGTGAACGGCTCCGGCACGCGATTCAGACGCCGTCGCACCTCGGGACCGTACCCATCCAGCACCCTGGCCGCTCCTGCCGGCTCGGCTGGAACCACAACTGACCCTCCTTCGCCATCTCAGCACATCTCGGTGGCGGTGTCTTCCTGGCTGTCCCCGGCCATTCGCACCGGTAGTCGCTCATCCGCCGGTCTATTACGCCACCGCGGTGACGTAATAGCCGGCGGATGAGGTCAATCAACCTGTTATGGAGTAGTCGTCCACCGTGAGGGTGGTCGGCGCGCCAACCGATAGCCCGAAGCTGATGCCATCGTAGCCAGCCGGGAGCGCTTGTGGCAGCGTCCACGTCGCCGTTCCCCACGCCGCGGCTGCGGTTGCAGGAAATGGCGTGGAACTGTCATCTGTCCAGTAGATCCACGTCCCGCTATCACTCCGAATGAACACATCGAAGAACACGGGCACAGTGCTCTGATAGTGGGCACTCACCGTGTGCGCACTACCCGGTGCCAGGATTGGTGAGCATTCCCCAAGGTCCTGCGTAGTGATGATGCCAGCATCACTTCCGCTGCCGGCAGAGGTCACCTGAATCTGGCCCGCTTCTATATCCCCGTTGGGCTCGCCAGTCGGCGCAGCGACCGTCGAGATATTCTTGATCCCATTGGTTTCGGTGGTCCCTGTTACCTTGCTGCTTCCAGAGGACTGCAGCTGGTAGCACGGTGGGCCACCCGGACTGGTGTACCAGGTATTCGGATTCGCCGCATCGGCGAAGTTCGCGTTCACGACACCTGTTGAGAGACCCGTGGGCGTCCACCCAGCTACGCTTGACCACTCGTTTGTGGGCGAGGTCGTCGCGGGAGCGACGGCAGGGGCGTTCGACCCGCCGACTACCTGCGCCATCGTCTTGACCACGATGTTGCCGGCTTGCTCCTGCTGCTGAACCCAGTTCATCAGGGTCGTGAACTGCGTCGTGTCCATCTGGTACCCATCAGGGCTGTTACACGTCGACGGGCTAGCCACCGTGCAGATGTCGTGGAACGTGACCGATAGCCAACCGTTCGTCGCTGTGTCCGCTTTCTCTGCACCGGTGATCCAGGATTCGACCTGTGTGGCACTGGTAATGCTGTCAGCAGAACCGATGCTTGGGGTCGTAGGCATAGCAAGCGGATCGTCGAACGTGGTGGAGGAATCCGCAGTTGTAGGATCGTATTGGTCGGTCGATGTCAGTGGCACCGCCGCAGGAGTGCTACCAGTGGGGTCATCGATACCATCGACTGTACGGGCGCTGTTAAGGCCACACGCCTTCATGATGCTTTCGATGGTCGTGCTACTGGCGGTGTCGCTGGAAGCCGAACTCCAAGTACTGGGATCGGTAGTCGTATTGGGACTACCAGACGCGACGCCCTCCCCGTCAGGATAGGCAAGACTGGTGATCGGCCCCAGCGCGCCGGCTGCCAACCCCGGAGGGTTCATAAGGGCATAACGATCCTGGCAGATCTCCTGAATTGCCTCATCATTATCGACTTGCGGCAGAGCTTCGTGAAGCACCGTGTGGCTGCCGATCTCGTTTCCGTCCTGATAGAGCGTCTGGAGCTGGCCCCAGGTCATATAGTTAGGAAAATCGTTCGCGGCATCGTTCAGAGCACCCGAGATGATGTAGAACGTGCCGTGGAGCTGATCCTGCTTCAGGACAGGCAGCGCGCGAGTGATCATGTTCTCGTAGCCGTCGTCGAAGGTCAGCGTCACCGCCGTCTTTGCCTGAGTGACCGTCAATGACTGCCGGACCTGCGACGCCGGGTTGTAGGTTGCGTTTCCAGGCTGATTAGCGTCGATCACGCACGTACCCGCACCGGTAAAGGTCACGGTCGCACTCGACTATCGTGCACCCCGTGCTGCTGCCGTCAAGCGTCAGTGCTACCGGCAAACCCGAAGTCGCGGTTGCCGCAGCCGTATACGCGAATCCATTCGCGACCGGATGAGCTGGCGCTGTGGAGGTGAACGAGATCGTCTGACCTTGCTTAGGCGTTGGGGTCGGGGTTGGCGTCGGGGTTGGAGTCGGGATCGGAGTCGGGACTGGAGTCGAGGTCGGAGTCGGCGTCGGAGTGCTTGTCGGTGCCGGCTTCGGGGCCGACGGCTTCACGAGCACGAAGAAGACACTTACCGGAAAACGTCCATAGGCCATTTCCCAGGTCCCGTGGACCAGCTTGGAATGCCAGGCCTTCGCGTTGTGAGGCAACTTCGACGGGTGCTTGAGCCAGAAGCGAAGGTCGCTCCTGGCCGTCGCGCACGTTAGGTTCGGGGTCACGCGGACGTCGGATGCCTTGTAATGGCCGACGGTCACGCTCGAACACGTACGTGTCTTGGTCTTGGCGATTGCCGGCCCTGCCATCAGGCTTAATCGCCCTACGACTGCCACGGCTGCGCCGAGCAGCACAGTGCGTTTCATCATTTTACGGCCCCCTCGGACGGTAAGTGTGGTTAGTGAGTGACAACTCATGATTGTGGATTTGCCGTCTGCGTATGTTGCGGTCTGCCGATCGGCAGTTTTATTGGTTTGGTCTCTAGGGTGCATCACGACCCAGAAGGTTCTCCGAGAACTCCAACGGTCGCTGCGACACGCCCGAGCAGGAATCACTTGGCTGCGGTGGCGCGCCCGAACAGGCTTGATCGCGACCGAGGGACCACTCCGAGAGACGCCCGAGATGGTGTGCGACTGCAAACGCGTATAGCGCCCGAGCATCCGAGATATTCCACACCTGGCCAGCGGTATCTGTGCGACCTTCCATAATCGTCGCCCCGAGCCCAGGCCATACCCCATCGGGACCCGTAGCGATGTGGTGCGCCCGATACAAGCTTTGGAGGTGGACTGCGGTTGCGGTCAGGGCGGTCTCACTGGCACTCAGCAGAGTCTGACCAGCCAGAGGCCCGTAATCGAACGCCAGCACGTTCACGCCGGCGATCTTGACGCCAGCTAACAGCATCTGCTGAACAGCCGCGACGCCGTCAGGCCCCAGACCAGAAGGCGAAACCGTTAGTGTCAGCCAAACCGCAAGCGGCTTGCCCGCCGTCATTCGTGCTCGCTGGACGGCGCCGATGGCTTGAGCACGACGAGCAGTGACGGTGGAGTTGAGGGCTGCGGGGCCCTCAACATCAAGGTCGATCGTGCTCAGGTTGTAGCGATCGACGACGCTCTCATACGCGCCTGCGAGCTCTGTCGGATCGGCGCAACTAACAGCAAGGTCAGAACCCTCCGCGCCGCCGAAACTGACGACTACTCGCTGGCCAGCAGCTTGTGCCTGCTCAATCGATGTGTTGAGAGTCGCCGCGTGGCCAAGCGTAGACAGCCCGCCCCACGTCGGGGTACACCGGGCGTGGGCGCCGGCGACGATAAAGCCCAATACCACGTGACGGCTTGGGTTGGCCGCCGAATCCTGAAACCGAGGCACAGACGAGAGCGTAAGATCGACGTACGGCGCAAACCAGGGTGGCCCCCCTACAGACGCGGCGTGAGATGATCCCACAGGGGTTGCCTGAGAGTGAGCATTCTTGCTGCCCCCGCCATTGAGGACGCTCACCACTAACGCCACTGCGGCGATCAGTAGCGCAAACGCGATAGCAGCCCACCGCCTACGGGACCTTGAGCGAACAGTCAAGGCGACCTTACCGATAGGTTAGTGAAGAACGGTAGATTGCTACTCGGCGTCGGCTTGTAGACCCCGAACCCAATGCCGCCCTGGACCTTCCCGGTAGAGAATGTCGCGATCAGCGACCCATCGACTGCGATCCGAAGCTGCTTGGCCAGCGTGACGTCCACGCGGTGAGCTGCCGCGGCTGGGATAACGCCACTGAAGATGTGACCGCCATTCTTGTTCTGGATGGTGATCCTCGCCGCGGAGACCGAGACGGCGTAGCCGACGTGCTCGTCGGTATGGCCGACGACGACTGTCGCGCTGCCTCCCGAACCCTCTGACCCGAGGTTCGTGATCGTGACGCGCAGGGTGTAGTTGTCCCACTGCGCGGTATTCGGGGGCAACCAGTATGCACCCCGCCAACCTTTACCCTGCCCCGGGAGCGACGGCCGTCCGTGCGTCAGCGGACGCAGCACGAGCACGCCATGGCTATCGGTGGTGATCTTGGCGCCGTTGTCAAGCGTCCACCCGGTCGTAGGCATGCTGGTGAGCGATGCTGGGATTGGGGTCGGCTTTGGGATGGTCGGCTTTGGGATAGGGGTGACCGCATCGGTGAGAACCAGCTCCTCCATCTCAAGCGCTGACGGCTTGTGCCCGGTCAGCGCCCAGCCCACGTTTCCCCGATCTGCCAACATGATTGGCGGCGGCGTCGGGCGCCATGCTGCCGGTGCTGCGGAGGGACGAGGAACTGTCCGATTGAACATTTCATGGACGAACGCGGCGACCGGCACGGCGAAGATCAGCACCGTGCAGATACCGCCGACCAGCCGAAAAGCAGACTGGCGCACGCGGCGGCGGTGGGTCGGCCATCCTCTCGGTCGCTGACCGAGGTGACCTGCGGTTCCGTTGGTCCCGAGTCCGCGAGCAACTGCCTCGGCCTCAATCGTGGCACCGGTCGGTGTCGTATCTACCGGACGCTCGCGGTTTGGCTTGTCTGTAACGATCATCAGGTCCTCACCATCCTCGTCCCATTCTCACGCGGCGAGATTGAACACTCGGATCGCGTGGGCGCGTCGGTATGCCGCTTCGGGGTCGGCAAGCGGCTGCTGCAGGTCGAGCAGGATGCCGAGGTTGCACGCGGCCGAAGCACGACCGAAGCAGGCCGCCATCCGGTCCGCGAACTCGGCGGTGGGAATCTCCCTTTCGCCCTCGCGGTGAAGGCCGCGAGTGAACTCGCTCCCTGGATCATTGAAGGCTTTCTCCTGCCGGTCCGATTTCGGCTCGCTTGACACTGGCCTGCGCAGCAACGCCCGCTCCTAATCGACGAATTACTCCGACCGCGCGCCGGCCTGTAGTTCTTCGCGCTCGGCCTGTTCCAGGATCTCGAGCGCCGCCCGGCGATTGGGCATCCCGAGCTTCCGCAGCACCGACGACACGTGCCGACGCACGGTGACCTCGGAGATGCCCAGGTGGGCGGCGATGTCGGCCGTCCGCTCGCGCCGGCGCAGCCGCGTGAGAACTTCGAACTCGCGCGCCGTCAGCTCTGCCTCGCCCGCCCCGGCCGGCAGGTTCACCCGGTGCCTGGTGCTTCGATCGCGAAACTCTTGGATCAGGCGAGCGGTCATGCTGCGCGGCAGCGCGGCCTCGCCGTTGACGACGCCGCGGAGCGCGTGGGCCAGCCGGCTGGCCGACGTGCTCATCAGCAGATAGCCATCGGCGCCGGCACGTAGCGCGCCGAACAGATCCTCCTCGCGCGGCGACGCCGTCATCATCACGATCTTCGTCGCCGGCAACGCCTGCTTGATCGCCCGCACGGCCTCGATTCCGTTGTCGGGCAGCTCGACCGACAGCACACAAATGTCGGGACGAAGCGCCAACGCCATGCGCAGCGCTTCGGACGCGCTCGCCGACTCCCCGACGACGCGGAGCCCGTGAGGTTCGATCGCTCGCCTGATCCCGACGCGCGCCGGGAATTGATCGTACGCCAGCATCACCGTCAACTCGTTTGACTCTGGTGCCACCGCTACTGCCTCGGTTACAAGCGCGTTAATCGTCGCTGCCCCTTCTCGATTCGGTCTCTGAACCCGGTGTCGCCGGACAGTAGGCCTTCGGGTCCGAATCTCCGAGGGGTTGGCTGGTGGGGATCCGCGTTCATTCCATGAACGCTCGCCGCCCCCCGCCTTGGGAATCTACGCCCGGCGGATCTGGTCCGGCCGACACGTCCCCGCGAGCAGGTCGGCCTCGAGCTTGGGCAGAACGCTCGGCCACTGCGCAAGCAACTGCTCGACCATCCGGACCCAGGCGCCCTTGTTCGACGCCACCTTCTCGGTCGCTCGGCGAACCTCCTCCATCGTCGCCGACGCTGCAATCTCCACCTCGTCGATCGCCTTCGGCGCTTCCGCCCGGATCGCCCCCAGCCGGTTCCCGCGTCCTCCTGGGGGTCGCCGTTTCGGGTTTTCTGCTGTCGCGATCGGCATGCCGACCTGCACCGCCGTTTCTTCGACCAGACCGCCTTCCCCTGCCCGCCGGGGCTCGACCCGCCGCACTCAGCGGGCATCACCGCCTGCGGGTACTACGCAGTTCTCGGACTTCTGCCGGGCCATCGACCATCGTCCTTTCGTCCTCCGGCCTACCGGCAACCATCGCCCGAACCCAGCAGACCTCCCGGGGTGAGATGCTGAGATCTCGTCGTGATCGCGTCGCCACCACGCCCTCGGTATTGACAGGAATCGGGCATCGCGGTCCCGGGCCGACTCGCCCACCGAGGACGCCTTACGGCGCTTCACTTCTCGTTCGCGACGACGGTCGCGCTACCTCCAGACCGCAAAAGCCGGCCACATCCCAACCCTCAAGTGGTCCATTTTCAACCGGCCCAAGTGGCCTGGTTTTCGACCGGCCTTGACGACAGGAACGCTCTCCCGTGGGCAACTGGATCCCCATCCGCCGTAATTCTGTGCGTGTGAAGACGCCGGCCGCGCGGTTGCGCGCGTCGGGCGTGATGCTCGCGATTGCGGCGTCGGCCAGCGTGGGTTCTTCTTGTCCTCGGCCTCGGCCGCTCCAGTCGGACGTCCGCACCGGGCGGTGATCAGCAAGCTGAGCCTCACAGACTCCGATGAGCGAGAGCTCACGGCCGCCGCGTTAGCGCTCAGGATCCAGCCGGGCTACACGCGGGCGGAGACAAAGCTGATGGCGGTAAGCGTGGCCACCTGACCGACATCCGGCCCGCTGAGTCGTCGGTCGCAAAACGCTCGCTCTTGGTGTCTAAGAGCGGCACGCCGAGGCCTGTCGAGCGGAGCGTTCAGCAATGAACGCATGAAGGGCGAGGAAGCCCATTGGCGACCGGCTCAGCAGCCAACAAAATGGCGCGGTAGATCGAAATGGAGATCCTGCGGCTCACCGATCGTACCGAAGTTGCGCTCCCCGAAGCGACCCCGAGCGGCATTTCCGCGACCGCGCTCTGCTGGCCACCCCTGCCACGGACGCGTGAGCACGACGCGGTCGGGTACGCGGCAGATCTTCGAGACCCATTGCTGGGGAACGGATAGTGTCATCGGTCTATAAACGTGCGCGTTTGTGGTTCTGCGGGTTGGCAGCGGCGGGGATCAGCTTGTGCCTATGCACCTGTCCGGCCCAGGCAGCGACAGGGGCGACGATCAGCGTGTCGCTGTCCCCGTCCAGCATCACCGCCGACGGCAACTCGATGAGCATCGCCACCGCCACCGTGACGGACAGCACGGGCGCGATCGTCAGCGGGGAGTCGGTCACGTTCTCATCTAGCGACGCCGATGAGACGGTGAGCGGCACGATCGACAATGCCGACGGTACGTACAGCGCAACCATCACGAGCTCCACCACCGTCGAAACCGCGACGATCACCGCAACCGATAGCACTTCAACGCTGACCGCGACTACGACCCTGACCCAGACCGCGGGGCCCGCGGCCACCGTCACGCTGGCCCTGAACCCGACCTCGATCGTAGCCAGCGGAGCCTCCGCCACCACCGCGACCGCGACCGTCAAAGACGCCGCAGGGCATCTCCTACCTACCGAAAACGTCACCTTCACCTCCAGCGACACAGGCAACAAGGTCAGCGCCACGACGAACGCCGGTAGCGGCACCTACACCACGACGATCACGAGCTCGACCACCGTCGGAACCCCGACGATCACCGCAACCGATGGCAGCGTGTCCGGAACTGCGACCCTGACCCAGACCGCGGGGGGCGCGGCTACCGTGACGGTGGCGCTGAGCCCTACCTCGATCATCGCTAACGGAACCACCACCACCACCGCGACCGCGATCGTTGAAGACGGCGCAGGGCATGTTCTGCCCAGCGAAAGCATCAGCTGGGCTTCCAGCGACACAGGCGACAAGTTCAGCGGCCAGACGAACGCCGGCAACGGCACCTACACCGCGACGATCACGAGCTCGACCACCGTCGGAACCCCCACGATCACCGCAACCGATGGCAGCGTGTCCGGAACTGCGACCCTGACCCAGACCGCTGGGCCCGCGGGTACCGTCACGGTGGCGCTGAGCCCTACCTCGATCATCGCCAACGGAACCGCGACCACCACCGCGACCGCGACCGTCAAAGATGCCGCAGGGCATCTCCTGCCCACCGAAACCGTCACCTTCGCCTCCAGCGATACAGGCGACAAGGTCAGCGCCACAACGAACGCCGGTAGCGGCATCTACACCGCGACCATCACGAGCTCGACCACCGTCGGAACCCCGACGATCACCGCAAGCGATGGCACGGTGTCCGGGACGGCGACCGTGACCCAGACCGTAGGTTCGGCTGCAACGGTGCAGCTTGCGGTGAACCCGGCAGTGATCCTCGCCAATGGCACCTCGACCGCCGGCGTGACCGCCACCGTCGAAGACGCTCAGGGGCATCTCCTGAGCGGCCAAAGCGTCACCTTCAAATCTACTGATTCAGGGGAGTTCTTCGGGCAGGTATCGGACAACGGCAACGGCACCTACAGCGTCCAGGTGAGAAGCTCGACGACGGTGGGTTCGGCAACCATCACCGCGACCGATAGCTCCGTGTCGCCCGGCGTCTCCGGTCAGTCGACGCTCGATCAGGCCGCCGGCCCAAGCACCACCTCGCTTGTGGCCTCCTCCTCAGCGCTCGTCACAGACGAAAGCGTGACGCTGTTCGCGACTGTCAACGGTGGAGCCGGTTCGCCGTCAGGAGCGATCACGTTCAACGACGGCGGCGTTTCCATAACGAACTGTGTCGCGGAACCGATCACGCCGTCAAACCCCGGCGCCACGTGTCAGACATCATTTGCGGCCTCTACATCCCCTGAGCAGCTCACGGCCGTTTTCGTGCCGAACTCCAAATCGACCGCCCCGGGATCGACCGGCGCCACTACCGTCACGGTCATGCCGGACTCGACCTCCGTCTCCCTGGACGTATCGACGACGGTCGACGTGGGCCAAAGTACGACCTACACAGCCACGGTCGCGCCTCCGGCAAGTCGTTCCGGCCCCGTCGAGCCGTCGGGCTCGGTGGAATTCTTCGACGCTGGTACGCCGATATCGTCATGCCTGAATCAGGCTCTGGCTAACCTGAGCGCAACGTGCACGCTCACCTACAACGCGGTCGGCACGCACAGCATCACTGCTCGCTACGGTGGAGACTCGAACTTCACAGGCTCCACCGCACCGGCGCAGCCCGTCACCATCGTCGTGCCGGACCCCGTGCCCGTGCTCGGTCGGATCAACGCCACGATGCAGTGGACGTTCGCCTTCGGGCGTCGCTACACGAAGGTCGACACGCTTTTGGTCAACTGGGTGTCGGCCGACGCGACCGTGCTCCTCAAATGCCACGGTGCCGGCTGCCCGTTCGCCACGCACACCAGCAGGGTTGCGAAACCCAAGCGGTGCGGGAAGACGGGGAAGCCCAAGTGTCCGCTCGGTGGCAGCATCAACCTAGCCGCGCCTTTGAAGAAGGACCATCTGCACCCCCGGGCCACGATCATCGTGATGATCCGGCGCTCAGGGTGGGTCGGCAAGTACTACAAGTTCACGATCCGGGCTGGAAATCAACCCATCATCCAGATCTCTTGCCTCGCCCCCAGCCGAACCCGTCCGGGCGTCGGATGCTGACGAAGCTCGAGGGTTCGCCGAACGCTGACGGAGCTCGAGGGTTCGCCGAACGCTGACGAAGCTCGAGGGTTCGCCGAACGCTGTCGAACGCTTGGGCTAGTTCGAGGATGTGTGCACCGCGCGTTGTAGGTCCTGGGGCTGGTACTGGCCTGCGCCGTGTCCGCGACCGATGCCGGCCTCGCACAGGCGGGGGGCGCCTCCGGGGCTTCCCGGACCGCCACCTGGAGCGGGATCATGCTTTCCGCTGCCGCCCCCTCCCGCCCAGTCGCCGCCACCCATGCCATCCGGTTCGCCCGCAAGCATCCCGCTAGCTACATCCAGGCCCGGGCTGCTATCCGGCTCGGCCGGGCTGAGCGGCCGGCGCCTGAAGCTGCCGGTCGCTTGCCAGGCCGGAGGGCGCGCGGCCCTGAGCCTGCCGGCAGTCGCAACCGGCACCGTGGCGCAGACCACCTACAAATGCGCCGACGGACGCAGCACGGTCTCGTTCTCCCTCGACAAACGCGTCGCGGGGCGCTGAGACCGGGCGCCGCCCACCAGTTGGTCGCTCTGAAGTCGACGCTTGGTCGCGTAGCCCTCGGAGGCGGCAGCGCTGAGCGGTTCGCGGCGTTCGAAGTGATCTACTGGTACGCCCATCCCCGTTACGTCTGGGCGTACGCTCCTTCGCATCTGGGGGCGACCGCGGCCGGCACCGACTGCGCGTTCCGCTAGGCCCGCCCGGCGGCCTTCACCTCGAGCCCCAAGGATCTCGCTAAGGGGCCTGCGGACAAGCCGGCGCCGAGGACGCGAACCGCGGAAAGTGTGGGCTCGGCCTGGTAGGTCTTGGCTCCTATTGACAACTAGGCTAACATTTATGGAGCTTTAGCGAGAAGGTGCTCGCGAAGGTGGCTCTTCGGACGCGTTTGCGTGGAAGAGGCTTTGGGTGCATGACGTACGGGGCAGCACGGCCGGAACCGTGAGGGCAGGTTTGGACGCCATCCGGTAACGCTTGTTTGGGCCGGGCATGATCGAAGGGGCAAGAGTATGGGCGGTGATCGCGTCGCCATGAGCATCGCGGTAAAGCCTTCGCCTGTCGGAAATCTGAGGACAGGCCAAAGGACAGAGCTGAGGCCAGATTGGTCGGTGCGCTTGGCCGTCGCGACGGCCGGTCTGTCGGCGATCGTGATCGGCTTGGAGCTTGTCAAGCCGATCCATGTCGCGAACCCGAGCGGTCGCGCCGCACTCGAGACGCTGATCGCGCTCTCGGCGATCTTCACCGCCCGGTTACTCGCGGCGAACTTCCATGACACCGGCCGGTTGCCAGATTTGATGCTCCTGTGCGCCCTTGTGGCCGTGTCTCTTACTGATTTCGCCTACTGCGCCGTCCCGGCCCTCGCAGACGGCGCGAGGCCGGAGCCCGGCGGAGGCGCTCGGCTTTGCTGCGGCCTGATCGTCGCGCTCGCGTTTGGTGCGGCGGCGTTCGCACCCAGCAAGGTGGTTCGGCATCCAGGCCCGCGGGCAATCGGTGGCGCGATTCTCGCCGGCGCCGGCCTCGTCACGCTTTCCCAGTTCATCGAGCAGACCACCGGCTCGCACTGGAACGCCACGTCGCAGGCTGTCGGCATCCAAGCCGCGATCGAGCATCCGGTCGCGGTCACCGTCGAACTTGTGGCCGCGGCCGTGCTGATCGTGTCGGCGCTCGCGTTCCTCCGCCGCGGTCGGCGGGGAGAAATCCGCTGTGGACTCCTCGCAGCGGCAGCGTTTCTGCTCGCCGCCGCTCGGTTGCAGTATCTCGCGCTACCCGCAGTGGCCACGGATTGGATCACCCCGCGCGAGGGCCTGCGGATCGCCGCGTATGCCTTTCTGCTCGCAAGCGCGTACTGGGAGTACGTGCTGCGGCGGCGCGCTCGAGCGCTTGCAGCGATCAGCTCAGAGCGTGAGCGGATCGCCCGCGACCTACACGACGGGCTTGCGCAGGACCTGGCGTGCATCGCCGCACAGGGGCAGCGACTCGGCGTCGAACTGGAACCTGGGCATCCTCTGATGATCGCTGCTCGCAGCGCGCTCGCCACCTCGCGCGGTGTGATCGCGGACCTGTCAGCTTCGACTGCTCCCACGACCGAAGCCGCGCTTTGCATCATCGGCGACGAGCTCGGGCACCGCTACGGTCTGCAGATCGCGGTCCGAATCGAGACGCCGGATGCTCTAGCGGGCGGCGGCGACCTCGATCCAGCGGAGCGCGAGCAGGTCGTTCGTATTGCTCGTGAGGCAATCGTCAACGCGGCTCTTCATGGCGCGGCCCGTCACGTGGACATGGTCGTAGTAAAGACGGGGAGAGATCTTCTCATGACTGTCACCGATGACGGGTGCGGAATCACCGATGCATACAGGTGCGGTATGGGCGTGCGGACGATGCGTGCTCGCGCAGCAGCGCTCGGCGGTTGGCTGACCGCGCGTCCCCGCGTCGGCGGCGGGACCGAGTTGCAGCTTGTCGCGCCTGCTCGGTACGGGCGACCGACCCCAGGCTCTCGCCCGTGGATCGGCAGTAGCGGCGCGATCAGCACTAGCCGCGAGGTCAGCGAGGGTCGGGGCCAAGATGCCCAGCCTTACCCGTGCCGCCCATCGCCGCCGGTCCCGCCGGTGTCGGCAAGCTCGTCAGACGAATAGAGCCCGCTCGGCAGTACGTCATAGGGGGTTGGGAGCGGTGCCGAGGTCACGTAAACGTAGCCAGCATTACGCGCCTTGCTCAGCTGGACGGCTGTAGCCATCGCCGACATCGTCGGGGTTCCGTAGATCACATGCCAGAAATGTGACGCCGGGTAACGAGCCACCCAGGAAGGGGCCGAGTAGGAATTCATGTACTGCTGGTCTGAGCCCTCGAAGGTAAGCAGAATGTCCGCGGTTGGTTCGTAGCACTGACTGGTCTGAGTTCCCGGATTGAGAACCGTCAGTCCAGCTCCGCCCTTGCTCTTCACGTAACTGTGGAGTGTCGCGGGATAAGGCTATTGGCGCAGTTGGTGCTGGCCTCGTCCAGGAAGATGCCGTCGAGGTCGGGATACCGGCTGTAATAGTTGTTGATGTCGGCCTCCACAGCAGCGATGGAGCGGCTCCCGCAGCGCGTATATACGTAGCCGACCACCGTGATGCCGGCCGCCTCCGCTGACTGAACCGCAGCGACGTAGTTTGGATCCGGGCCAGCGCCCGGACCGCTGTCGGGATTCATCACCGCAATACCGACGCCCGATCTGGCCTGATCCAGCTGCGTCCAGTACGAGCCGGGATAGAAGTACGCCGGGACCGCGATGGTCTGCGCCACGGCCGCCTGGGCGGCCACCCCGACATCAGCAGGACAATGAGGACAGGCCAAGCGGCCTCCGGCCGCTGTCAACGAGAAACGTCGCAGGTTAAACATTGAGGCCTCCTCGAACCGACGCTGCACCTCGATTGCTCGAGCATGAGGCGCCCAAGCATCGCGCCGAGATTGGGGTCTCCGCCTAAGCCGAGGGGAACCGGGGCGCGACAGGGATTCTCCGGGGACTCGGCCTCGGCCTCGCCTCGGCTGGGGCTGTCACCAGGATTCGATCGGGCGCGGGCGCCGCCGGATTGGCGATCCGACCCGACCCGACGCCGCCACGAACAAAGCGACCTAAGCTGCCAGAAGCTGATTGAGGCTTCGGGCAACACGACCGACGACACAGATTGATGGTTTGAAACCACAAGCTGCCGCCCGCGGGGCAGGACGAGTAGTAGTGGGCTGCACGCGGCCGGGAAATACAGCATCTGCTACATCGAGGCGGGCACACGAGCAGGCCGGGCCGGACAGCTCGAACTCCGCGCCGGCCGACAGCCCGGGCTTCGAGCGGTGGCTCGCGTACACGATGCACTCGGACGGGCTGGCCATCTTCCAGAAGAACGACCCCGCCGATGCGAGCGTCGACGAGCCGCTGTTGCACGGGATGATCATCGAGGAGTGCAACTTCTACAAGGACCCCTGCGCCGGCAGCGGTGGCGCGGGGCGACGCCGTACATTGTCGCGGGTAAGCCCGGGCTCGACGCGGAACATACGCAAGACGGCGAGGCCACCCGGGAGATACGGCAGCCGGCATCATCGGTGCGCTGTTCGACGTCGATCTGGACGGGCAGACATAGCCATGTGCGCCCGTCGGTCAGACCACCAGCGGGGCGATCGGTGTCGGAGGTAGCCCTTCAACCGGTGGCGGCGCTCGCGCTCGCGGTACGTCCTCACCGGTCGGCAGCGTCATGACCGGCGGCAAGAAGGGTTCCAACAAGATGCACAAGAGGCACACGTGACGCGCCAAGGGCAACGAACCTGGGGCGCGCTCGGCGGAGCGCTTGCCGTGCTTGTCCGCGTTTGGGACAACGTAGCTAGGCAGCATTAGCCGCGAGGTTCGACCGACACCTCGATTTGCAGGTTCCGGCTCCTAGAGTTGACGGGACTGGTCCCAGGGCTACCTCGACGCCGGCCGGCACGGGAAAATACGCTCGGAGCACGGCAACGAGGTAACCTCGTAGTCGTGAGGGGCAATGACCTGAAGGTCATCGTGGTTGACGACCACGAACTGTTTCGTCGCGGGCTGGTCGGTCTACTCGAGGAACGCGGGATCCATGTCTTCGGCGAGGCGATGCTTGCCGCCGACGCCATCCAGCAGGCAACCGAGATGGGACCAGGGGTGGTGCTGATGGATCTGACCATGCCCGGTATGTCCGGGATCGAGGCGACGCAGCGCTTGACCGCGGTGGCGCCGCTCGCTCGGGTCCTCGTGCTCACGGTCGCGAGGGATGATCAGCACGTGATGGATGCACTGCTGGCGGGAGCCTGCGGCTATTTGCTGAAGGATTCGACGGTCGATCAGATCGTGGAGGGGATCCGGGCGGCAGAGCGCGGGGAGTCGTCGATCTCGCCGTCCATTGCCGGCCATCTCATACGCCGCCTCCGCGAGCCTCATGAGATCGAGCCCGCAATCGCCGCGGACCTGACGCCCCGCGAACTCGAAGTCTTGGACTTGGTCGCCCGCGGCCTTGACAACTCGGAGATCGCGCAGGCCTTATTCCTGAGCCAGCATACGATCAAGAATCACGTTTCAAGCATCCTCATCAAGCTCCAGGTCGCGAACCGCCTTCAGGCGGCGGTCCGGGCGGTTCGCAGTGGCCTGGCGTGAGTGCCATGCCCTCTCAGAGGCCGAATCCGATTGCTCTGAGCAGGCACTTCCTGCGCAGCAGCTATTGCTAGCGAGCGAGCCTCATACCGCCGAGCGGTTGTCCAAGCGCGGCGGTATCCCTGGAGGCAGCGGCGGTTTCGGTATGAGCCTCGCTCGCGGGGCGTTCCTTGGGGCGCTGGGGGTGGCCCGGCGTTACCTTCCCGAGCTAGGTGCGGGCGATTGGGCGCCCGACTGGAAGCCCGTGTGGGGCTTTGCGACCTTCAGGTTGCCGGGAGGCAACGAGCCGTGGCCACCATCTCAAGCCTACTCGCCGATCACGTGACGCTCCAGGTCCGGTCGGTCGTCGTCTGTTCGTGCAGGGGTACGTCCCGAGGGTGATGACCGAAGGGCAGGTCCGGTTTCTGCTGGATCGGGGGTTCCCGATCCCGTCGCCGCCGGTGCTGGGGAAAATCGGCCGTGACTACGTCAGTCGGGTCAACCAGTTCGTGCTCGATCACGAGATCCCGGTCGTGCGGTTCGTGAAGGGGGATGTGAAGGAGGAGATCGCTCGCGAGCATTTCAAGCGGGCCGAGCGGGAGGACCGCTACGGCGTGGTGATGGTCGGTACGGCGCAGGAGAAGACCTCGGCGTGGCGCGGGTGGCGTGACGGCGGGCCGCACGGGCATCCCCACTTCGAGTACCGCCGCCAATCGATCTTCCCCAACAACTACTACTTCTACATTCCGCGACCCCGACTGGGGACCGTCGTTCATCAAGACGGTCGCGTACGTGCCGTTCCCGGTCTGGATCTATGTGAACGGGAACGAGTGGGCCAAGCGGCAAGCCGCCCAACACGGCATCGCCTTCCGGGCGCTCGAGAACGGGTTTGCGGCCTGCGAGGACCCGAGCAGTTGGTCGGGATCTGTCACAGCCTCTCCGCCGAGGACGTCCGCCCGTTCTTCGATCGCTGGCACGCTGCGCTGCCCTCGCCGCTGACCGACCAGGACCGACAGCGCGGATACGGGCACGCGCTCGCGTTTCGGCGGCTGGAGATCTCCGACACTCGCGTCTTTGACCGGCCAGCCGCGGGCCGCGTGTGGTTTGAGCAGACGATCCCCGATCAGTTCACCCTGGGACGCCCCGACCAAGCCGCGGTCATCTTCGGCCGCCGCGTGACCCGTCAGACCCCGGGGCGGTTTACACCAAGGTGTTCAACCGCGGCGTGGAGGCAGCAATCCAGATCCATTTCCGCGCCTCGAAGGTCAAGCAGTACTTCAAAGAAGGCCGCGCGCTCAGAACCGAGACGACGGTCAACGACACCCGCGACTTCGGCGTCGTACGACTCCTCACCGACGAGAACTGGACCAAGCTGATCGGCATCGGGCACCAGATCAACCAGCGGCTCCTCGACCACCAGCTTGACGCGTGCCAATGCGCACCAGGCGCCACGCTCCTTGAGCGCGTGGTGCTGCCATCTGCCACCGACGATGGCCTACCCGCCCCTGGCCTACGGTTCGGGGAACCCAGAACAATTGCACTCCTCCCCTGCCTGTGCAGCTGCCAGCACCTGTTCGCCGGCCTGACGAACCGCGTCTCCGCGAGCTGATCGCCGGGCTGGTAACCGTCCATGTTGTCGGGCTCGATCGCATCAAAGCCTTTCTGTTTGCACATCTGGAAGCGAGCCGTCATGAGTGGCTCGAGTACAGCTGAGTTACAACCGGTGGGTCGCCAAAGAGGCGCACTCCGTGGGCCTTGCCGTGCTCCAGAAAACGATCCCGAGCAGGCCACGCAGCTTCAGCCCGATTTCGACGGGGCCCTCCACGAGCAATGCAACGAGTACTCCGAGTGCTCCTCGTTCCAGCCCTACCTGCGCGCCGGCAAACCGGTGCTCAACGCCGAGTACAACCTGTCAACGAGCCAGTTCTGCGCGGCCGACAACCGCGCGGGGATCATGGGCGCGCTCTACAACGTCAACCTCGACGGCAGCACGTACCAGCCGTGCTGGACCGGCTCGCCCGGTTTTGGTTCGCCCGGGAGCCACCGCGGCGCTAGCTGGCGCATCGCGATCGCCACCGGAGCCTTGACCGATGTGCGGGGCGCAACGGCGGTTCGGTTGAGCTGCCCGCGCGGACAGTCCTACTGCGACGGCACAGTCGAGATCGACGCCCTCGACCAACCGAGGAGCGTCTGTCCTCGGCCGTCGGCACTTCCACATCAACAGTGGTCACGGAGCCACGCTTAGGCTTACGCTCTCAGGCCCATTGCCTCGGAGGCTCGGCAATGTCTCCACTGCGCGGGTAACGATCAAGGTCGATGCGCGCAACGCAGTCGGGAGTCGGGCCAACTCGCATCGCACCACGACCCTGCGCCTACCGACCGCACGTCGCTCAGCGGCGTAGCGGCGCAGCCTGACTCGCCCATGGTCACTCGCCTCGCGCCACCGGCCGATCCGGATTCGTGACCCAGTCGCTCCACGAGCCGACGTACAGCGCGCCGCGGTAGCCGGCGAGCTCGAGCGCCAGCACCTCGTGCGACGCGGCCACCCCGGACCCGCAATACGCGCCCACCGAAGCCTCGGAGTCGACACCCAGCTCCGAGAACCTCCCCCGCAGCTCGTCGGGCGTTAGGAACCGCCCGTCGGCGGCGACGAGCTCGGAAGCCGGCAGGTTGACCGCGTCGGGGATGTGGCCCGCCACGGGGTCGATGGGCTCCTGCTCCCCGCGGAACCGCTCGGGCGCCCGCGCATCGATCAGCACGCCGGTGCGCGCGAGCGAGGCGGCGGCCGCGGCATCGAGCAATGGCATCCGGCCCGCGCTCGCCACGAAGTCTCCGGGCTCGGGCGAGGTGAGCGCCCGCTCGATGGGGTACCCGGCGGCCAGCCAGCCACCAAAACCCCCATCCAAAACCCGAACTCGCGAGTGCCCAAAGTAGCGCAGCACCCACCACGCCCGCGCCGCGGCGATCGAGTTGCCGGCGTCGTAGACGACGACCGGCGTCTCCCCTGAGACGCCCGCGGCCTGCATGGCACGGCTGAACGCGTCCGGGTCCGGCAGCGGGTGGCGTCCGCCGGCGCCAGGCGGGCCCGCGAGCGCGGTGTCGAGGTCGACGAACACCGCTCGTGGGATGTGCCCGTCTAGATAGAGCTCGCGGCCGGGGGGCCCGCCGAGCTCCCAGCGGACGTCGAGCAGCGCCGGCGCGTCCGCGCTCGCGAGCGCGGACCGCAACCCGTCGACCGAGATCAACACCGAGTCGCTCACCGCTTACCGATCGCATATTGCAGGATCGACAGATCGGTCAGCCATTCGACCGGCGCCTTATCGTCGGTGTAGACCGGACCGCCCCCGAGCGCCGGCGCGATTCGCGTCGCGACCCCACCCGCGAGCACCTGCAGATCGACCGGAAGACCCTGGCTGCCGGCGATCATCCGCGCGGCCGAGACGGGTTGCGTGCTCGCCACCACCAGCGAGTTGCTGTCGCTGACGAGATCGCGGACTACTACCGGAAACACCGCGTGCAGCGTCGCCGACACGACCCGCTCGAGCGAATCGGACCCCGGGAGGTGCCCGACGTTGACGATCACGACCCCGCCGGGGTTCAGGTGCTGGCGGACCAGTTCGAAGAACTCGCGCGTGACCAGGTAGAACGGGATGTAGGGCTGGCGGTAGGCGTCGAGGAAGATCGCGTCGTAGTGCGCCCTGCTCATCTCGAGCCACGGTCGGGCGTCGGCGGTGTACAGATGCAGATTGGGCCCCGACAGGCCGAAGTAGCGCTTGCCGATCGTGGTCAGCTCGCCGTCGATCTCGACCGCATCCACGCGCGTGCGCGGGAAATAGTGGCCGTAGGCCCGCGCCACCGTGCCCGCCGCGTCGCCGAGGATCGCGATCCGCCGCGGCGCGCGCGGCTCCGCGGCGAACGGCAGCACGAGGAAGTCGTCCCAGTAGCCGCCGCTCAGGTAGCTCCAGGGGCGATACACCGAGTGAACGGCGACGCCCTCGTTGAGCTCGAGCCATCGCTCGCCCGTCGGCAACTGGAGCACGCGCGCGTACTGGTACTGCGTCTCGGTCGAATAGATCACCCGCGCCCCCACGACCCCGGCGCCGATCGCCGCCGGGGGCACCACCAGCAGCGCGCCGATCGCGCCGGCGACGGCCAGGAACCGCCACGAGCCGGCGCCGACGGCGCCCGCGACCGCGAGCATCACCGCGAACACGAGGAACGTGCGATGGGTCCCGAGCAACGGGATCAGCAGCAGCGCCGCCAGGAACGTGCCGACCAGCGACCCCGCGGTCGAGATCGCGTACAGCCTCCCGGTGACCGTCCCCGTGTCGTCGAGACGCCCGACCGCAAGCCGATTCGCGTAAGGCGCGACCATCCCCAGCAGCAGCACTGGGACCGCGACCAGGGCGAGCACCGCCGCGAGCGACCCGGCGAACCCCCCGACCGACAGCGCGCCGAGCGCCTTGACCGCCTCGCGCAGGAACGGGTCCGCGATGAACGGCACGATCCCCAGCAGCACCGCCGCGCACAGGACGATCGCGCACAGGCCGTGCATGTCCGCACGCCGGTCGGCGATCCGCCCGCCGACGGCGTAGCCGACCGATAGGGCCACGAGCACGGTGGCGATCGTGTTCGCCCAGATGATCGTCGAGGCCCCGAAGTACGGCGCCAGCAGCCGCGCGGCGGCGATCTCCGCGCCGAGGCTCGACGCGCCGACGAAGAACGCGACCAGGCGCAGCCGCCAGAACTCAACCAGGGGAACCGGCCGCACCCGGCGATGACGACGCCCGCGCCCCACCGCATGGCGGCTCTTGGTCGTCGTGCTCACGTCACGACGAAGCGTAATGGTCGTCGAAGGTCGGTCAGCATCCGAACCGCGGGGGTTCAGGATCCGCCTCGCGGGGCCGATTAGGCGTTAAGCGGTAAATCCACACCGCTCACCTATGGCAGAGGTATTCGTCGCACGACAGCCGATCTTCAACCGGAACCTCCAGGTCGCCGGTTACGAGCTGCTGTTCCGGGACGGCGAGGCGAGCCACGCGCTGGTCGCCGACCCCGAGGGCGCGACCGCTTCGGTCGTGCTCAACTCGTTCACCGAGATCGGGCTCGAGCGGCTGGTCGGCCCCAAGCCGGCGTGGGTGAACGTCTCGCGCGAGTTCGTCCTGAGCGGCCTCGCCGGAACACTGCCGCCGAGCGTCGTCGGGCTCGAGATCCTCGAGGACGAGCTGCTCGACGAGCGCTTCGTCCACGCGCTGATCGAGCTCAAGCGCCAGGGTTACCGGCTCGCGCTCGACGACTTCGAGTACACGGTCAGCGCCGAGCGGCTGCTCGGTCTCGTCGACGTGGTCAAGCTCGATCTGCTCGCGATGGGACGCGACCGCATGTCCCGTGAACTCGCGCGCCTGCAGCCTTACGGCGTGACCCTGCTGGCCGAGAAGGTCGAGACGCACGACGATCACGTCTGGTGCGTCGAGAAGGGCTGCGACCTGTTCCAGGGCTTCTTCTTCTGCCAGCCCGAGTTGGTGCACAACCGCGGTATCGTCGCCAACCGCGCGTCCGTGCTGGACGTTGTCGCCTCCCTCCAGGATCCGACCGTGCAGCTCGGAAAGCTCGAGCGCAAGATCAGCCGCGACGTGGCCCTGAGCTTCCGCTTGCTGCGCTACATCAACTCGGCGTTCTTCGGCCTGCGGTTCGAGGTCAGCTCGATCGGCCAGGCGCTGGCGCTACTCGGGGTCGAGAATCTCAGGCGCTGGGCGACGCTCACGGTGCTCGCCAGCATCGACGGCAAGCCGCCGGAGCTCACCGTCACCGCGCTCGTCCGGGCGCGGTTCTGTGAGCTCGCCGGCGAGCAGCTCCCCGGTCCCCGCCCCGGAGAGCTGTTCACGCTCGGTCTGTTCTCGGTGATCGACGCACTGATGGACGCGCCGATCGACGATGTGGTGGCGCTGGTTCCGTTCCCGGCCGATATGCGCGAGGCGCTGGTGTCACGCACCGGGGACAAGGGCTCATTGCTCGCGTGCGTGATCGCGCTCGAGACCGGCGACTTCGATCGCGCTCAGAAGCTCGTCCGCGACGCCGGAGACCTGTATCTCGAGGCGCTCATGTGGGCCAACGACGCAGCCGGGCCGCTGTTCGGGCAGGCCGGCGCACCGGTCCGCCGGCCGAACGCCGCGTAGCCGCCACCGTCGATCCGGGACGCTACGCCTCAGCCAGCGCAGCTCGTACCAGCGTCCTCCCTCGCGCCCCTCGATGATCGCCTCGTCGAGCTCTGCCTGGCCGATGTGATGATCGCGCGGCCACCAGCGGTTGATGCCGGCGGTGAAGGCCGAGAACGCCTTCTCCTGCGGCACGGCTACGGTGATCGCCTTGCGGACGGCTGTGTCCGTGCTCATTTGCGCTTCTCCTCTGTTGATGGGTCCTCGGGGGCGCTCTCCGCGACGGTCTGAAAGCTCGCCAAGGCTTGGCCCCAGAACGAATCGAAGTACTCGCGCAGCGCCGCGACCGCCGCCGGATCGACCTGGTAGACGCGTCGCGTCCCCGACGGGCGGTCGAACACGAGCCCGGCGTCCTTGAGCACCTTGAGGTGCTGAGAGACCGCGGGGCGGCTGATCGGAAGGTCCTGCGCGAGCTGGCCCACCGCCAGTGGGCCGTCGGTGAGCCGCTCGAAGATCTCCCGCCGCGTCGGATCGCCGAGAGCCTGGAGCGCCTGCTGGTATTGGTAAGCGTGCACTAACGGTAAGCCTAGACTTACGGCTGCTCGGAAGTCAAGCGATTCGTTAGCGCGGCTCAGCTCGACCCGTAAGCAATTCGCCCGTAGTCAGCAGCGGCGCCGGCTGGTACACACCAGCGACCGTGCTGCTCTACGACTCCCGGGTGTCAGGCAACTGCTACAAGGTCCGCCAGCTATTCGCGCACCTGGGAATCGCGTACGAGCGCCAGGAGGTCGACGTGATCGACCGTTCCCGCCGCCTCGAGCTGCTCGGCGCGCTCAACCCGGCCCTGCGGGTCCCCACGCTCGTGCTCGACGACGGCCGCTCGATGGGCGAGTCCGACGCGATCATGTTCTACTTCGCCGAGGGCACGCCGTACCTGCCCGAGGACCGGTTCGAGCGGGCGCAGGTACTCCAGTGGCTGTTCTTCGAGCAGTACAGCCACGAGCCGTACATCGCGGTGGCGCGGTTCTGGGCGATCGCCGGGATCACGCCTCCCGACGCCGACCGCGAGGCGAAGCTCCGTGGCGGCACGGCCGCGCTGAAGGCGATGGAGGGCCACCTTGCAGCGCGCGAGTTCCTCGTCGCCGGGCGCTACACGATCGCCGACATCGCGCTGTACGCCTATACCCACGTGGCCCCGGAGGCCGGGTTCGAGCTCGACCCCTACCCGGCGGTCCGCACGTGGCTCGAGCGCGTCGCCGCGCAGCCGGGCCACATCCTGATCACCGACTGACGGGCGCCTGCTCCGGCGGTCGCGGGCCGCCCTTGGGAAGAACTTCAGGATGCTCGCAGTTTCTTCCCAAGCCGCGGCAGCGGCACCGGCGAGAACTTCTGCACGACGAGCCCGGCGAACAGCTTCGGGTCGGCCTTGGCGATCAGCCGCGCGAGCTCCAGGCGCTCGCCCGCCGTGAGCCTGCCCCGGCGTCCGCGGGCGACGCGCACGAGCGTCAGCAGCCGACGCCGCTCCTGCGGCTCGAGCCGGTGCCAGTGCCGGCGCGCGAGCATCACGACCTGAGCCGCGGCCAGCAGGCGCGCCATCGGGATCACCCGCGCGGCCTTGAGGGGATTGAGGGCCACGTGAGGGAGTGTAGGAGCCGACGAGCCGACTACCCTGCACCGCATGGCGCTGACCGCGATCGAACGACCGCCCGACGGCGACCCGCAGGGGCTGCTGGTCCTCCATCACGGCCGCGGCAGCGACGAGCAGGACCTGATGGGAATCGCCGGCGTGCTCGACCCCGGCCGCCGCTTGCACGTCGTCACCCCGCGCGCGCCGCTCCGCGTACCGGGCTCGCCCGGCTACCACTGGTATCTGGTCCCGCGCGTCGGCTACCCGGACCCTGACAGCTTCCGCGCCGCCTACGGCGAGCTCGCGGCGTTCCACGACGAGCTGTGGGAACGGACCGGCCTCGGCCCCGACCGCACCGTGCTCGGCGGCTTCTCGATGGGCACCGTCATGAGCTACGCCCTCGGTCTCGGCGGCGACCGGCCGGCGCCGGCCGGGATCCTCGCGCTGTCGGGGTTCATCCCGACGATCGATGGCTGGGAGCCCTCGCTGGGCGACCGAAACGGGACCAAGGTGCTGATCGCGCACGGCCGCAACGATCCAGTGATTCCGGTGACGTTCGCGCGCCGTGCGCACGAACTGCTCGAGCACGCCGGGTTCACCGTCGACTACCGCGAGTCCGACGCCGCCCACAATGTCGACCCGGGGGACATCCCCCGGACGACCGCCTGGCTCGGCGACACGCTCGCCATCCAGGCCTCCCCCTGAACACCGCGGGGCCGCCGCGACCTCGCCGCGACGGCCCCGACAAACAGCGTTCTGCCGCTAGGGCTTACCGGTCCCAGCTCCTTCCGCCCACCGGCTCGCCGGTGCTCGGATTCAGGAAGAGCCGCGGATCGCTCGGCCGGTTGAACTGGAACATGCCGTCCAATGTGCCGGCTGTGGCGTCGTCGGAGCCTCCGCCGACGCTCGTACCGCCCAGCCAGTTGTCCTCGATGAACCGCACCACCGATGCCTGCGTGGTCAGGGCCGAATCCACGTAGTTGCGGCGGGCGTATGGCGAGACGACCAGCAGCGGCTGGCGCATGCCGGGACCGCAGCGGCCCTGCTGGCCGCTGGGGACGTCGGCGGCGTTGGCGCCGCACTGACCCGTGCCGGACAGAGTGTCGAGCGACGCAACCTGCGACTGGTTGATGACCGGACCGGCCTGGTGGTCGTACCAGCCGTCGCTGTCGTCATAGGCGATCACCACTGCGGTGCTGCTCCAGCTCGGGAGCGACTCCAGGCGGTCGATCGTCGAGGCCAGCCACGTCTGCTCGTCAAGCGGATCGGAGTATCCGGCGTGACCGTCCTGGTACTCCGGGGCCTTCAGGTACGACACCGCGGGCAGGTTGCCGTCGCCGGCAGCCGCAAAGAAGTCCTTGATGTCGTACTGGTGGTTGGCCTGATCCTGGTGGCCGATCGCCGCGATGGACGTCGGCGGCAGGTGCTTCGGGTTCGCCGTCGACGCGTAGTACTGGAACGGCTCATGGTGGACCGAGTAATCGGCCTCGCTCGCGCCGGCCACGTTGTCGTGCGTGCCCGTGCAGACCTTGCTCAGGTCGTCCGTGCTCGGCTTCCCGGACACGTAGTTGGGGCTGGCGAACCCGCCTTGGAACCAACCCCAGCTGATCCCGGACTCGTCGAGCAGGTCGCCGACGTTCTTGCCGCCCATCTGAATGCTCGTGGCGCCCGACGTGTTTCCGTCCTCGGTGTCCGAGCAGACGTCGTAGTAGGGGTCGGAGTCGCTGTAGTTGGTCCCCGGGCCCTGAGGCTGGGGGCTATCCGGCGAGGCAGAGGTGCTGCCCGGAGCCGTGGTCGGGCACGTCGGCGCGTTGATCGTGGAGCTCGCCGGCCCGCAGATCACCCCGTACGTGTTGCCGGAGATCACGTTGATGGCACCCGGGGTCGAGGGACCGAACGTCTCGCTGTAGGAGTTGTCGTTCAGCGCGAAGTGCTGGGCGTAGTTCCACAGCGCGGTCACGGTGTTCCCGTCGTAGTAATCCATCACGATGCTCTTATCCGTGCAGCCGCTGCCCGCAGTGGACTGGACGAACTTGTCCATCAAGCCGTGGTCGTAGGCGTTCTGCTCGGCGGTATAGCCGTGGTTCTGATCGCAGGTCACCGCCTGCGAGCGGTCGAGCCGCTGTGGATTGGCGGTGTTGGGGTTGTGGGTTAGCAGCGCTCCGGTGAGGCCGTTCACCCTCGGCGTCCCCGGAGCGCCGTGGAACTGCGGCTCGCCCGACGGGTTCGTCGCGTTCGGGTAGGTCCCGAAGTAGTGATCGAACGAGATGTTCTCGTCGAAGATCACGACGAGGTGCTTGATCGGCGTCGCGGTGCTTGTATGGGTGCCGCCGCCCCCTCCCTGATAGCTAGGTGATGCCTGGGAGGCAATAGCTGCGGATGCGTGCGAGTGACCCGAGCTTGCTGCTTGGGCCACCGCGACGGCGGACACTCCAGCTAAAGCGAGTGCCGCCAGCAACAACGAGAACACGCGCTTGCGCGCCATCCAAGTCTCCTCTGGTCGGTGGTGATTTGCCCGGCGCGTCCGGCCTGGGCGCCGCGCGCACCACTCTCCCGAGCCACCAGGGCGCGCGAGTGACCGGCTTGTAACCGAATTGTTGGCGCCTTGTGATCGAGTTCCGACAGCGCTCTTGAAACGGCTCGCTGGCGAGCCGAGCACGGCGCGCCCTCGGGTATCCACTGCCTCGAGTCGTTGCCCTTCCGGAGCTCGCGTAGCGGTGCGCAATCGTCGGCCTCGGCCACGTCTTGTTAACAAAATGTGCACCGCCGGCCATTACCTTGGCCAGCGGTCCCGATGACGCTCCTCTCACCCGAAACGAGCTCGGAAGGCTCGGCGGGGGCAAGCCGGCACCGGCGCCGACGCCCGTCCGCCCGAGTGGTGGTCGTCGGCGTGCTGGCGCTGGCGGTGCTCGTAGGGTCGGCAGCCGGAGCAATCATCGCGGGCCAAGGTGGGGGGCACCCGCACTCCGCTGCGCCGCGCAGCCAGTACCCGGTCCGCGTGACCACGGTCTTCGGTTCGAGCGTCCCGCCCCAGCAGTACGGGAACGAGCTCAGCAAGCAGCAGGGATCGGACACCGACGACGGCGGCGGCGTGGCCGGAGCCCCGCCGGTAGCCCCGCTCACTCCCGTCTCCCCGGCCGTGTTTGCCAGGCCCGTTGCCGCCTTCCGCGCCTACGCCGAGCGCCGGGCCGCGACGCTGGCCGGCGAAGTCCCCCGCCTGCGTGATGCGCTCGCGGGCGGTGATCGCGCCGCCGCCGAGCAACAGTGGGGCGTCGCGTTCAGCGACTACCTGCACCTGGGCGCTGTCTACGGCCTCCTCCCGGGCACGCTCGACGAGCAGATCGACGGGATGCCGCACGCCCTTCCCGGCAACGGCGCCCCGGCGCCATCGTTCTCCGGGCTGCACCGGATCGAGATGGGCCTGTGGACGGGAGCGTCGCCCGCCTCGCTCGTGCCCTGGGCCGTCGGTTTGCAGACCGACGTCGGGACGCTCCAGAGGGTCCTTCCTTCTGTGCAGATCGACCCGCTCGACTACGCCACCCGGGCTCACGAGATTCTCGAGGACGCGCAACGCGACTTTCTCAGCGGCACCGACGTCCAGTGGAGCCGAGCCGGGGTGCTGGCAACGGCCGCCGGGCTGGACGCGACGCGCGAGGTCATCTCGACGCTGACCCCGCTGCTGGAGCAGCGCGACGGCACCCTGCTCGACGTGAACAACTGGATCTTCCGGCTGCAGGCCGTGCTCCAGCAGCTCCGCCACGACCATCGCGGGAGCTTGCCGACACTCGGGCAGCTCACGCTGACCGAGCGCGAGGCGCTCAATGGCACCCTGGCCGGCTTGCTCGGTTTCCTCTCGCAGGTTCCAGGGAGCCTCGAGACCACGCCGACGCCGGTGATCCCCAAGATCCCGCAGTCCAAATGAAGCCGCTCGATCGCCGACATTTCCTGACCCGCTCCGTGGCTGCCCTCGGCGCCGGCAGCATCGGCGGCGCGACCGGAGCGGCACTGGCCTCGAACGCGACGGCGAGCGCATCAACACCGGGCTCGACCGCGAACGGCCCCACCCCGGGCCTGAACGACCGCATCTCGTTCGACGGTCCCCACCAGGCTGGGATCCTCACGCCGCACCAAGATCAGGCCACGTTCGTGGCCCTCGACAGCATCGCGCCTAACCAGGACGTTCTGTTCGCGGCGCTCGAGGCGCTGTCCGGCGCGGCGCGAACGCTGACCCAGGGCGATCGCATCTCGATCACCCGGATCGACGATCCGCCCCCCGACTCCGGGATCCTCGGCCAGGTCAACGCCCCCGACTCGCTGACCGTCACTATCGCCGTCGGGGCGTCGCTGTTCGACGGCCGCTACGGGCTGAGCGCCGTGCGCCCCCGTCACCTCACCGCGATGCTGGCGTTCGCCAATGACGAGCTCGATCCCGACCGAACCGGCGGCGACGTGCTCGTGCAGATCTGCGCCGGCCAGCGTGACACGGTCGTCCACACCTACCGTGAGCTGATGCGCGCGGTCTCCGGCAACCTGGTAGTCCGGTGGACCATCGACGGCTTCCAGAGCGCCCAGCGAGGGCCGAGCACGAAGAGCAGCCGCCGCAACCTGTTCGCCTTCCGGGACGGGACCGGGAACCCGGATGTCGGCGATGCCGCGCTGATGAACCAACTCGTGTGGGTACAGCCCGGCGCCGGCGAGCCGGCCTGGGCCGTCGGTGGCACCTACCTGGTGGCGCGCACCATCCGCATGCACGTGGAGTTCTGGGATCGCGTCGGTCTGCTCGAGCAGGAGCAGATGATCGGGCGCGACCGGGTCACTGGTGCTCCCCTCGGCGGCACGGACGAGTACCAGGATCCCCGCTACGACCTCGACCCGAACGGCAATCGGATCCCGCTGAACGCGCACATCCGCTTGGCCAACCCGCGCACCGCGGCGACCAAGGACCAGCGGATTCTGCGTCGCGGCTACAACTATCACCGGGGGGTCGACCTCAGCGGCGACCTCGACCAGGGCTTGATGTTCGTCGGGTTCAACCAGAACCCCGACCGCCAGTTCGCCACCATCCAGGACCGCCTGACCCCCGAGCCCATGATCGACTACATCACCCCTGTGGGAGGCGGCTACTTCTTCGCCCCGCCGGGGACCCGTGGAGCGGGCGACTGGGTGGGGTCCGGGCTCGCCTGAGCGCCGGCGCCGAGCGCCCGGACCACTATGCTCGCGCCGGTGACGCTCGCCGCCGAGCTTGAACTGCCCAGCTTCGACCACACCGACGCCGAGCTGCGGGGCGACCGCTACCGCACGGCGATGGCCGAGCTCGAGGGCCACGACGGCTGGCTCGCCGCCGGCCCGTTCGGGTTCATCGTGCTCGACCGCGAGGCCGGAGAGTTCTTTCTGCGCACGCGCGCCGCGGTGTTTCCGGGGCTCGCGATCGCCGACATCTTCCAGATCACCGAGGGCCCGCTCCGCGAGGAGATCGTCAAGAACATCCTCAACGTCAACGGCGACGATCACCGCCGGCTGCGCAACCTCGTGAACCCGGCGCTGTCGCCCCGGGCGGTCGATCGCTACCGGCCGGCGATGTGGCGCTTCCTCGAGGAGCTCCTCGACCAGGTTCCGGCCGACGGCCGCTGCGAGTTCATCGCCGCGTTCGCCAAGCCCTACCCGTCGCTGGTGATCGCCGAGGTGATGGGAGCCGCGCCCGAGGATGCGCCCGCGCTGTACCGCTGGTCGAACCTGATCCAGCGCCAATTCGACCCGACCAGCCTGACGGGAGACCGCGCGGAGATCGAGCAGGCGGTCGCCGAGTTCTACGCCTACGAGGACGAGCTGATCGCGCGCCGGCGGTCCGCGCCGGGCGACGACCTGATCTCCGCGCTGATCGAGGCGGAGGAAGCGGGCGATCGCCTGAGCGACGACGAGCTGCGCAACCTCATTCTGAACATCCTCGTCGGCGGCGTTGACACCAGCCAGAGCCAGCTGGCCCATGCGATCCGGCTGCTGGCGGCGCACCCGGATCAGTGGCAGCTGCTCCACGCCGACCCGCGCGCGCTCGCATCGGCCGCGGTCGAGGAGGCGCTCCGGTTCGAGCCGATCACGCCGTTCACCGCGCGAATCCTGATCGACGCGGTCGAGCATCGCGGCGTGAGCTTCCCGGCGGGCTCGATCGTGCTCGTGTCCGCCTGGCACGCCAACCGCCAGGGCGTCGAGCCCGACCGGTTCGACCTGACCGCCAAGCGCGCTGGCGCGCGCCCGCTGACGTTCGGCGCCGGCATCCACTATTGCGTCGGCGCCAACCTCGCTCGCGCGGAGATGTACGAGGCGCTCGTGTTTCTCGCCGAGCTCGTGTCCGCAATCGTGCTCGACGGCGAGCCCGAGTTCGGGACCCCGTCGGGGATCTACGGGCTCGAGACCCTGCAGCTGAAGCTCGAACGAGAGGAGCAGTCGAGTTGTCCTACGAGACGTTGATCTGGGAGCAGTCCGGCGCCGTCGGCCGGCTGACCCTCAACCGCCCGGACTCGCTAAACGCGTGGACGCCCCAGCTCGGGTTCGATCTCCAGACGATCATCGAGCGCGACGCCGCCGACGATTCGGTGAGAGCCGTGCTGATCACCGGGGCGGGACGCGGCTTCTCCTCGGGCGCGGACCTGAAGGCCGGCTTCGAGGTCGCCGACGACGGTATGCCTGACGTCTACAAGGAGCTACACGACGTCTATCACCCGGCGATCGCCGGTCTACGGCGGCTTGAGAAGCCCGTGGTCGCGGCGGTGAACGGCCCCGCGGTCGGGATCGGCTGCTCGCTCGCGCTGGCCTGCGATCTGATCATGGCCGGCGAGTCCGCGTTCTTCGGGCTCGCGTTCGTCAACATCGGCCTGATGCCCGATGGCGGCTCGACGGCGTTCGTGCCGCCGGCGGTCGGACGGGCGCGGGCGTTCCAGATGGCGCTGCTCGGCGAGCGCATCCCCGCTCCTCAGGCACTCGAGTGGGGCCTGGTCAACTGGGTCCACCCCGACGGCGCGCTCATGAACGAAGCCGACGCGCTTGTGCAGCGCCTCGCGGCCGGACCCACGCGCTCCTACGCCGCGAGCAAGCGCGCACTCAACCAGTTCATCTACGGCGATCTCGACGCCCAGCTCGAGCTCGAGGCCAAGCTTCAGCACTCGCTCGCGCGGACCCGCGATTCCTTCGAGGGCACGGCGGCATTCGTCGAGAAGCGCCCGCCGGCGTTCACGGGCGGGTAGGTCGGATGTCCAACTGGGAGACAGTCTCCTCGCTGGCGACCGGCGCGGGGACGCTGGTACTCGCGGTGGCGACGTTCGCCGCGGTGCGTTCGTCGAACCGCTCGGCGCGGATCGCCGAGCTGGCGCTCCAGGAGCAGCGCCGGCCGCTGCTGGCCCAGTCGCGGCTCAGCGTCGACCCCGAGCAGAAGATCATGTTCGTCGACGAGCACTGGGTTCATGTCGGAGGCGGCCAGGCCACGGCCGAGAACGTGGACGGAGTGATCTACCTCGTGATGAGCCTGCGCAACGTCGGTGCGGGGATCGGCGTGTGTCAGGGCTGGGGCGTGCGCGCGGGGCTACTGCGCAATGACGTCGACCACTTCCCCGAGGAAGAACTCCGGGTCCAGACGCGCGACCTCTACATCCCGGCCGGTGACGTCGGCCTGTGGCAGGGAGCGATCCGCGAGCAGAGCGATCCCGCGCGCGACGAGGTCGCGCGCGCGATCTCCCAGCACGAGCCGATCTCCGTCGAGCTCCTGTACTCAGACCAGGCCGGCGCGCAGCGCACGATCACCCGTTTCACGCTGGTGCCGAACCGCCGCGATGACGCCGACGAGACGACCCGGTTGATCAGCGGCGGCCGCCACTGGTATCTGGATCGCGTAGGGCCGCGGTGAGCCGGCCCTTGGGAAGAAGCGATGAATAGTTCAGCGTTACTTCCCACGCCCGTCACGGTTCGCGGCCAAGGCGCGCGTTCACGCCGGCGAGGACGGCTCGCGCCTCCGCCGCCATCTCCCTGACGATCTCGGCCGCCGGTCGCGCGTGCACCAGCTCGTGCGCCTGCCCCGCCCACAGGTTGAAGGCTTCCGCGTCGCCAGCGCGCCGCGCGGCGGCGCGCAGCGGGCTTGTGACGTGGTGGATCTCCGGGTACCCGGCCGGCGCGGCGCCCGAGTGCTCAGTCATGAATCGGTTGACGATCCCGCGGGCCGCCCGCCCGGTGAACGCGCGGGTAACGCGCGTCGGCCGCCGCTCGGCGAGCAGCGCGCGCTGGGCCTCCGCGGTTCCGGCCTCGGGCGCAAGCATCAGCGCGGTGCCGATCTGGGCGGCACCCGCGCCGGCGCACAGCACGGCCGCGAGCGCGGCGCCGTCGGCGACCCCGCCGCTGGCGATCAGGGGGAGCGGCGTCGCGCGCGCGACCAACCGCAGCAGCGCCAGCACTCCGATCCCGCCCTCTTCGGACCCGTCGTCGACGAACCCGCCCCGGTGTCCTCCGGCCTCAGTACCTTGCACGACGAGCGCATCCGCGCCGGCCTCGCAGACCACGAGCGCCTCCGGCACGTTCGTGACCGTAACCCAGACGGCGACCCCGAGTCCGTGCAGGCGGTTCACGACCGATGCCGCCGGGCAGCCGAACGTGAACGACGCCACCGCCGGCCGCTCCTCGTACATCGCTTCGAGCTTGGCGTCCCAGTCGTCGTCGTCGAACCGAGCCTCGCCGAGCTCCGCTCCCTGACGCTCGGCCTCGGGCGCGATCCGGTTCAGGTAATCGCGCAGGGCGGCGGGGTCGGTGGGCTCCGCCGCCGGCACGAACAGGTTCACTCCGAACGGCGCAGAGGTACGCGCGCGAACGGCCGCGATCTCGTTGCGAACAGCCGGCGCCCGTTTGTAGCCGCCGGCGAGGAAGCCGAGCCCGCCCGCCTCGCTGACCGCGACCGCCAGCTCGGGCGTCGACGGCCCGCCGGCCATCGGCGCCTGGACGATCGGGAGCGGGAGTGCAGTCAGCTCGAACGTTGGCGCGAGTCTATTGGGCCGCTTCGCGGCGTCCGTGGGTCCGTCCAACCCCGTCCGGCCGGGGCACATGGACCCAGGGACGCCGAGCGCAGCGAGGCCCCAAGGACTCGGTCGCGATCAGCTTGCGGCGAGAGCGAGAGCCGCGCCGAAAGCCATCGGTTCCGAGGCCGTGGCCGACTGCCACACGGCGTCGTCGCCGAGCGGATGGCGAATCGCCTCGCCGGCGCCGACGAGCTCGAGCAGCGCGACCTCGGCGGCGGCCCGATCCGGCGCTTGGTTGTTCCCCGCCAGCAATGCCGCGACCTCCTGGGTCGTGAGGCCGTCGTTGAAGCGCTCGAGCAGCGGTCCCGGTCCCTCCGGCGGCGGCTCGCGGTGAAGCGTCGGGTCGATGTTCGCGACCAGGATGTCGTAGGCCTCGACCGGCTGGAAACCGCCGGCGACGAGCGTCGTGCCGGTCTGCTCGAACACGATCGACGGCGCCGTGAACCGGACCGGGCCGTCACTGGTCGAGGTCTTGCCCTGTAGCTCGGCCGCCGACCCCGCCGCCTTGCGGGTGTCGTCCTTGTCGGCGTGGTAGGCGTCGACGATCTCAGGCGAGTCGATCAGAGCGACCAGCTGGTCGGCGTCGATCCCCGGTATGCCGCGCAGCGCGTCGGCCAGGTTCGCGTCGTCATCGAGTATCAGCGGGGTGTTGAAGTTGGCGAGTTGAATCGCCCGGAACACGCGCCATTCGCTGCCGGGCTGGGTCAGGCGTGCAGCCACCACCGCCCGGCACGCCCGCGAAGTCGCGCTCAGCCGAGCCTTCGGCGCCGGCGAGAACGGCATCCCGTAGCGGTTGCGGAACAGTGCCTGTCCGAGCGCGCCACGGATCGGCGAGTACCCCCGGGCCTCGTACTGGGAAGCCTCCTCGGTCAGCCCTACGAGCACCAGGCGCCAGTCGAGCTGATCGCCGTACCGCCACTCGATCACGCGGAGCGCCGGGCTCTCGGAGTAGGCCCAGGGGCAAGCCGGATCGCTGTACAGAGTGGCGGAAATCATGTCGTTGACGCCTCCGGGGTCAGGTGATTGATGCCTCAAGGATGTTAGCGAGTCGCCCTCCCCGCTCTCGATCGCCGCCCGCGACGTCCACGGCGGCGATCACGTGAGCGGCACCGAACCCGGCCGCGCGCCCACACGTAGCCGGTGTAGTGGGCCGTCGGCCCGATCCGGTCGCCGGAGAAGATCACCCGGCGTTGCTACCCACCAACTCCTCCAGGCGATCCAGCAGCGGCGCCTGCCCGACGTTGATCCTCTCACGCGCGGCGTCGAGGCCGAACCACTCGGCTCGGTCGACCTCGGGGATCTCGATGATCCGGCCCGAGCGCGGCGGCCACTCGAACGGGACGGTGTTGCTGACGATCCCGCTCGCGTCGAGGTCGCCGGCGAGCGCCCACGCGTGCACTCGCTTGCCGCTGCGCTGGCGAATCTCGCCCAGATCGGCGACCTCGGCATCCGGCGGCGCGGGCGGGGGGGTTCCCAGTTCCTCCTCGAACTCGCGTCGAGCGGCGGCGAGCGGATCCTCGCCGTCGGCGTACTCGCCCTTCGGGATCGACCACGCCCCGATGTCGCGGCGCGACCAGGCGGGCCCGCCCGGGTGCACCAGGAGCACCTCGAGCCCGTCGCCGTGCCCGCGGTGCAGAAGGATCCCGGCGCTCCGCTTCACGTTCCGGTCCCGATCAGCTCCGGCGGCCGGTGAGCGCCAGCCCGAACCCGAGCGCGATCAGCATCGCACCGCCGGTGGCCGTCATCCGCTCGAGCCGGCGCGACGAATGGCCGAGCCACTCGCGTGCCGTCCCCGACGCGATCGCCCACGCCGCGTCGGACAGCAGTCCGATCGCGATGCAGATCGCCCCGAGGAGCGCAATCTGCAACGTGACGTGCCCCTGGGAGCGGTCGACGAACTGCGGCAGCACCACTGTGAACACGAGCAGGCCCTTGGGGTTGGTCGCGCCGACGTAGAAGCCCTCGCGGACGATCCGGCCCAGCGGCTTAGGTGTGGCTGGCGTCGCCGGCGCGAACAGCGCGGCCAGCTGCTTACGGTCGCGGATGTTCCGTACACCCAGGAACACGAGGTACGCGGCGCCTATGAGCTTCAGCGTCGTGAACACCGCGTCCGAGCGCGCGACCAAGGAACCCACCCCGATCGATACCAACGCCAGCTGGAGCGTGAACCCGCCCGAGTTGCCGAGAACCGTCGCGAGCGCCGCCCGCCGGCCCAGGGACACGCCGCGACTGACCACGAACACCACGCTCGGCCCAGGTATCAGGATCAGGATGTAGACCGTCAGCAGAAACGCGAGCAAGTGATGCGTCGGCAGCATGACCGAGCCCAATCTTAATCGGGCCCACGTCCAGTCCGCGCGGACCGTCGGGTATCGCGTAAACCGTCACGGGCCGGCGGGTGACGTCAAGCAACCAGCGCCTCATGTTCAACCTCCTCGATGTTCCGTAGGCGGACGACCTCGGGGCTCGGCGGCTCTCGGAGCAGGAACGCGGCGACAGCGGCGCCGGTTAGCGCGAGCGCGGCTCCGACCGTGAACGCGAGTCCGAATCCGCTCGTCAGCGCATGTGCGGCGCCATCCGCGCCGAGGAGCGCTTTGGTGTGCGCGGCGGCAATCGTGCTGAGCACGGCGAGTCCGAGCGCGCCGCCGACCAGTCGAGAGGTGTTCAGCAGACCGGAGGCCACGCCGCTCTGCGAGCCCTTTACGCCCTGCATCGCGACGATCGTCGCCGGCACGAGCGTGAAGCCCATCCCGAGCGCCGACAGGACCGCTCCCAACAGCACGTTGCTCACGTACGTCCCGCCCGGCGCGACGCCGCTCAGCACCATCAGACCGGCCGCCGCGGACAGCATCCCGACCGTGATCACGGGCCGCGGGCCGAACCGGCCGACCACGCGCGGAGCCAGCGTCGACGCCGCGAAGATCGACAGGGTCATCGGCAGGAACCCGAGCCCCGCCTCGATCGCGTCGTAGTGGAGCACCTGCTGCAGGTAGAGGGTCAGGAAGAACCACGTCGGGAACTGCGAGGCGTACAACAGCACGACGATCGCGTTTGCGGCGCGAAGGTGCCCGATCCGGAAGATCGACAGCGGCACGAGCGGCTCCCGCGCGTACCTCGCCTCGACGAGCAGGAACGCCGCGAGCAGTACGACGCCCCCGGCCAGTGGCGCGAGCACGCCGGCCGAGCCCCACCCGAGCGTGTCGGTGCGGACGATCCCGAACGTCACGCTGACGAGGCTCGCGGTGACCAGCACCGCGCCCGTCACGTCGAAGTGGCGGGTGCCCTCGGGGCGCGCCGTCGCCGGGATCAGACGTGCGCCGAGCGCGACCACGACGAGGCCGAGCGGCACGTTCACGGCGAAGATCGCCGGCCACCCGAACGCCTGGGTGAGGACGCCGCCGAGCAGCGCGCCCGACGATGCGCCGAGGCCGCCGACGGCGCCCCATGCGGCCAGCCCGCGGTTGCGCTCGCGCCCTTCAGCGAACGTGGAGGTGATGATCGACAGCGTGGCCGGTGACAGCACGGCGCCGCTGAGGCCCTGGATGCCGCGCGCCGCGATCAGCAGATCGCGCGAGTCCGCGAGCGCGCATCCGAGCGAGGACACGGCGAACATCGCAGTGCCGGCGAGGAACACACGCCGGCGCCCGAGCAGGTCCGCCGAGCGGCCGCCGAGCATCAGGAAGCCGGCGAACGTCAGGGTGTAGGCGTTGACGACCCATTGCAGGCCGGTGGTGGAGAAATGGAGCCCGGCACGCATCGACGGCAGGGCGACGTTGACGATCGCGACGTCGAGGATGACCATGAACTGCGCGAGGCAGACGACCAGCAGGAGCGCGTTCTTCGAACTCCCGCCGCTGAAACGCCGACGAGGTTGCAGGAGCGCGGGACGCGTGGATTCAGTTTTCGGGGGGGCGATTGCGTTCACGAGTGGTATGGTCCGATAATGCTTATCCAGGTACAAGAGAGGGGTTTATCCTGGTAGTGCAGTTGACACCCAAGTCCTCGCCCAAGTCCTCAGCCAAGTCCGCAGCCAAGTCCGCAGCCAAGTCCGCAGCCAAGTCCGCAGCCGAGTCCGCAGCCGAGTCCTCAGCCAAGTCCGCAGCCGAGTCCTCAGCCGAGTCCTCAGCCAGGCAATCGGATAACGGCAACGGACCGGCCCCCGTGAGAGGCAAAGCGGGCAACGGACAGCGACGGCGCGAGGAGCTCGCCGACTTCCTGCGCACCAAGCGCTCGAGCCTCCAGCCGGAGGACGTCGGGCTTCCGGAGGGTGGCCGTCGGCGCACTCCCGGGCTCCGCCGCGAGGAGGTCGCGCTGCTCGCCGGAGTCGGGACCACCTGGTACACGTGGCTCGAGCAGGGACGCGACGTTCGCGCCTCGCTCGATGTGCTCGAGGCGCTGGCCCGCGCGCTACGGCTGACAGGTGCCGAGCGGGCCCACCTGATCCTGCTGGGCCGCGGCGAGCAGGCCAAGCCGTGCAAGGCGCCGGCCGAGGAGGTCTCGCGGAACCTGCGCCGCCTGGTCGAGAACGTCGGACCCGGGCCTGCCTACCTGCTCGGTCGCCGCTGGGACTACCTGGCGTGGAACAAGTCGTTCGAGGCCGTCTTCAGCTGGGAACCGGGTCCTGATCCGCTGTCGCGCAACCACGTCTGGCTGTGGTTCATGGATCCCTCACGACGTACGCTGTGCTCGGGCGACTGGGCGGCAAGTGCACGCCTACTCGTCGCCAAGTTCCGCGCCGACAGCGCGAAGAACATCGGCGACCCCGCGTTCGAGGAGCTGATCTCCTCGCTGGGCGCGGCCAGTCCCGAGTTCCGCAAGCTGTGGAAGCGCCACGAGGTCGCCGGCAGCGGCGACGGGCACAAGGAGCTGACTCACCCGGCGGTGGGCCCGCTCGCGTTCGACCATGCGGTCTTCCACCACGGCGAGTCGGGCGAGCAGCGCCTGATCTTGTACTCGCCGACCTGCGAGCACGACACCCGTGCGAAGCTGGCGCGGCTGCTCGAGGATGACACCGCGGACCCGCGCGACCTCGAGCTCGCGATGGCCGTGAGCTGAGCGGGAGCGCGCGGCTTGTTACGCCCGCGTGACTGGTGTCACGTTCGCGTCAGCGCGGTCTTCGACACCTCTTAGCATGGCTTGACGTTGCTCTGCCGGAAGCTTGGTCAGATATACGGCATGACGACGGAAGCGCCCCCCCATAACTCAGAGCACACGGCCCCCCCACGGCGGGATCAGACCGCATTCGTCCCGCACGAGCACGAGACTGCGCCGATCGACGCCGGCACCGTGGCGCCGATCCTCAACTCGCTTGCGCTGCTCGACCACCGCACCCGCAGCCGCGCCATCAGCGGCCGGCTCGCGCCGTTCGGGCAGTACCTGGCGTTCGCCGACAACGGTACGGACTGGCTCGTACCGCTCGACGAGAACGTCATTCACATCGGACGCGGCCTCACATCCGACGTCCGCGTCGAAGAGCAGCGTGTATCCCGCAGCCACGCGATCCTCGTGCGCCACGGGCACCACACCCGCCTGCTCGACAACCGCAGTGCCAACGGCACGTTCGTCAACGGCCGTCAGATCATCGCCACCAACATCTCGGGCGGCGACGTGATCCGCATCGGGCCGGTGGTGATGACGTACGTTCAGGTCGCGTGAGCTGACGTACGTTCGGGTCGTTTGAGCCCGCACCGCGCGCCGCAGACCAACCCCTCCCACGGTCTGCGGCGGCGGTGCGAGGCGGGGTCGTTTGAGCCCGCACCGCGCGCCGCAGACCAACCCTTCCGACACGGTCTGCGGCGGCGCGGTGTGAGGCGAGAACGCTGAAAGCGAGGCCGCGGCGCTCGCTCCGCGGCCCTCGCGTCAGATTCAGTGCTGGCGCGACGCGAGACCGGAAGCGCGCGGGACGCGGAGAGAGCGTGCAGCCGAAGCGCCCGCTCCGCGGCCCTCGCGTCAGATTCAGCGCTGGCGCGACGCGAGACCGGAAGCGCGCGGGACGCGGAGGGAGCGTGCAGCCGAAGCGCCCGCCGCGCCGGCGCCGGATGCGCCGCTCCGCACGGCCGAATCGACCGCGGTGAGCGGCTTCGCGATCGACTCGAGCCCCTTTCGCTCTGCAGCGATGCCGAACACGATCTCGGTCACGCCGCCGAGGATCATCAGGATCGCGCCGATTGCCAACGCCTTGAATACCTCGGACGCCTTGCCGGTCGCGACCATCGGCGCGAACAGCTGCGGGCCGATGATCCCGCCGAGTCCCGTCCCGACCGCGTAGAACAGCGCGATGCACAGCGCGCGGGTCTCGAGGGGGAAGATCTCCGAGACCGTCAGATACGCCGCGGTGACCTCGGCAGAGGCGAAGAAGAACACGACCGACCATGCCGCGGTGAGCGTCGCCGCGGTCAACTGGTGCTGCTCGAATAGGTAGCCGGTCACGAGCAACAGCACGCCGGACAGGATGTAGGTGCCCGCGATCATCGGGCGGCGCCCGACCGAGTCGAACAGGCCGCCGAGCGTGATCATGAACAGCTTCTTTCGCCCGAACCGGTCGGTCAGCTGACCGAACAGCAACGCCCCGAAGCAGGCGCCGGCGACGTACATCGACGCCGCCCAGCCCGCGACCTCGGCGGAGGAGATGTTGATGCCGCTGCCCTTGGGGGAGATAGCGCCGGCGATCGAACCCACGATCGTCACCTCGAGCCCGTCGAGGATCCACACCGTCCCGAGCCCGATCAGAATCTTCCAGTGCCATCGGGACCACGGAAGGCGGTCAAGCCGTGCGGGGATGTTGGTATCGATCGTGCCGAGCTCGCCGGCGGATGACGCGATTGTCGCCTTTTGCAGGTACCTCCTTGCTGTCCTCTACCCACAACACGTGCCACCCGGTGACCGGTGGCGTGAAGCAGGCCCCCCCTCGCCACATCTGAAATCGTTCTTGTCGATGTGGCCGGCTCCCCCCAAGATCGCGTTCGCCGGTGGCACGATCGACCGTGCCGCGCACCTGCGCACCGACGGCGGCGCCGAGCGGCTTCGCGACGCCGGCGACTCGCGGGTGGTGCTCGTCGGCAAGGGGCAGGAGGTCGCGGTCGGGGGCGGGGGCGGCGGGCCCGCCCGCGCCGGCGCGGGCGGCGGGCCCGCCCTCGCCGCCGGCGCGGACCGCGGGCTCGCGCTGGTCCCGACCGCCGCGCTACCGGCCGACGCGGAGCTGACGTTCCTGGGCCTCGGCGCGTCGGGCGCGGCGTTGTTCGCTTACGACGCCACCGCCGGCGCGCCCGCAACCGGCCAGATCTTCGAGTTCGTCCCGCTCCGCACCCTCGCCGGCGAGCTTCAGCCTGATGCGGGGGCGCTCGCCGCCTATGCGGTCGCGCTGATCGGGTGGCACCGGGTGACGCGCTACTGCGGGCGCTCCGGCGACGCTACCCAGGTCGAGGCGGCCGGGCACCGGCGGCGCTGCCCGGTGTGCGGCCTGGTCCAGTTCCCGCGAACGGACCCGGCGATCACGATGCTCGTGCAGTCCGGCGACCGTTGTGCGCTGAGCCGCCGCGTCGGCGCCGCGGAGAACCGGTGGTCGGCGCTGGCCGGGTTCGTCGAGCCGGGCGAGACGCCCGAGGAGGCCGTCGTCCGCGAGGCCCGCGAGGAGACCGGCGTCGAGGTCGTGGCGGTCGAGTACGTCACCTCGCAGCCGTGGCCGTTCCCGCAGGCGTTGATGATCGGGTTCTGGGGGTTCGTCGATCCCGCCGTCGCCGGCGAGACCCTCACGCCCGATCCGGCGGAGCTGGTCGAGGCGCGGTGGTGGGGACGCGAGCAGCTCGATCGCGCACTCCGGGCCGGCGCGATCATCCTGCCTCCGCCGGGAACGATCGGGAACTACCTGATCACGACCTGGCTCGCCGGCGGCACAATGTAAAACTCGCCAAGTCCCGCCCCGGTCACGAGTGTGTGCGCATCAGCGCCGGTGAGGCTCTTATGCGCGCGGAGCGACGCGTCTACAGGCGAGTTGGCGCGAATCGCAACCCCTGATCACCTCCTGCTCGGGTCCCGCCTATGTAAAAGGCCCGAAAGCCCCGCCAGCCTCCGGACCTCCGGGACATAAGCGTCTGGCACCTGCCCCGAAGACGCCCGGCTAGGACACGGGATCGCGGCGAAGCGCGCGCACCACGTCACGGTGCTCGCGCATCGTCTGCATCCCGTCCGCGCCGGGCTGGCGGCCGAAGCCGCAGTACATCGCCACGCCGAAGTCGCTGAGGTAGCGCGACGCGGTGGCGTGGCGCCGGCGCAGCCCCGGCAGACCGTCGATCGGCTGGACGATCCCGAGGTACACGCGCGTGTCGCCGACGTCGAGATCAGTGAGCGGACGGAAGAAGCGCCGGTCCTCGCTGCGCAGGTAGCGCGGCCCGGCCATGTGCACCCAGTCGACGGTGCGCCCCGAGTTCGCGACCGCGTAGTTGGCCATCCGCACGAGCACCTCGAGGTCGCGGGCCTCGTACATCGGCCAGTCCGGGAACGTGCCGTAACAGAAGTGATAGCCGAGCATGACGTCCTCGGGGACCTGCGGCGTGAGCCGCGCGACCGGGCCGGCGTAGCGCTCCCACGCTCCCTCGGCCGTCCACGCCAGCACGCCCTCGATGTCCTGCACCTCATATGCCATGTCCCACTGGATCGCGAGGTCGGCGGCCGGGATCTCGTCGAGCAGGCGCACGAGCTCGCGGCCGACAAGGTCCTCGTAGGCGCGCTCAACGACGGGGTAGTCGCCGGCGAAGTCGGCCTTGAACGCGTTCAGCGCGCTCGAGGGGAACGGCAACCCGACCTGGAAGCGGAGCCCCGCCGGAATCACGCCCTCGTCGCGAAGCGCCCGGAACTCCCGCCACGAGGCGATCGCGTCATCGATCCGCGGCCACGTGTCGAAGTGCAGCTCGTCGGCGCCGGCCCTGATCTTGAACACCGGCGTCTCATACGCATGCCTCGGGATGCCGGTCGGCGAGTCGGTCTCCTCCACGACCTCAACGTCGGGGTTCGGCCGCACTAGCCGCTCGCGCTCGTACCCCACCCACGCGGCGCGCGGGCCGGTCTCGCCGTCGGGGAGCGCGAACACCAGGTCGCCGAACAGCTCGGCGCCGGCCCGGAACGCCTCGTCGGTCGACTGCGCCGGCAGGCTTCCGACGAGCAGCAGCTCACTCGCCGCGCGCGAGCTCACGGCGTCTCGCCGACGATCTCGCCGCCGGCGATCTCGTCGATCACCTCGGTCACGTCGCGCGCCACGAGCGCGGCGTATGTCCCGCGCCGCTCCATCAACTCGTCGTGGGTGCCGCGCTCGACGATCCCGCCGTGGTCGAGCACGACGATCTGGTCGGCGTCGCGCACGGTCGAGAGCCGGTGCGCGATCGTGAACGTCGTGCGGCCCTCGGCCAGCCGCTCGAGCTCGGCCTGGACCGCCGCCTCGGTCTGCGTGTCGAGCGAGCTCGTGGCCTCGTCGAGCACCAGCACCGGCGGGTTGCGCAGGACCGTGCGCGCGATCGCCATCCGTTGCTTCTCCCCGCCCGAGAAGCGATATCCGCGCTCGCCGACGACCGTGTCGTAGCCGTCGGGCAGCGACGAGATCAGGTTGTGGATCCGCGCCGTCCGCGCGGCTTCCTCGATCTCCTCGTCGGTGGCGTCCGGGCGAGCGAACCGGAGGTTCTCGCGGACGCTGGCGTGGAACAGGTAGGTCTCCTGCGAGACCACGCCGACGGTCGCCGCCAGCGACGCGAGCGAGGCGTCGCGGACGTCGACGCCGTCGATCGTGACCCTGCCCTCCTGAGGCTCGTACAGCCGCGCCACCAGATAGCCGAGCGTGGTCTTGCCGGCGCCGGTCTCGCCGACCACCGCCGTGCGTGTTCCCGCCGGGACGACGAGGTCGACGTCGCGGATCGTCCAGCTCTCGTCGCCGTTCGCTCCGTACCGGAACGACACGTTCTCGAAGCGAACCTCGCCGAGCAGTTCGGCCGGACGCAGCTCGACCGGCTGGTCAGCCTCGACGATGTCGACCGGCAGGTCGAGGTATTCGAAGATGCGGTCGAACAGCGCCAGCGAGGTCTGCATGTCGGCCTGGACTCCGAGCAGCGACTGGATCGGGAACAGCAGCCGTGTCTGGAGCGTCGTGAACGCGACCACGGTGCCGATCGAGATCGAAGTGCCGATGAAGGTCTGGCCGGCGAGCCAGTAGATGATCGCCGGCTGGACGGCGAACGTGAACTGGATCGTCGCCATCACCCAGCGCCCAGCCATGCGCGAGCGAACCTCGAGGTCGGCGATGCCCTTCGACTCGCCGGTGAAGCGCCCGGCGAGGTCCCCCCCGCGTCCCATCGTCTTGCCGAGCATGATTCCCGACACCGACAGCGACTCGGCCACCAACGCCGACATGTCGGCCAGACGGCGCTGCTGCTCGGTCGTGATCCTGCGACGGATCTGGCCGACGCGCCGCGTCATGTACACCGACGGCGGCACGAACACGAGCGAGATGATCGCCAGGCGCCAGTCGAGAATGCACATCGCGATGATCGAGGCGATCACGGTCGTGGCGTTCTGCGCAATCGTGGTCGCGGTGGTGGTGACGACGCTGTCAAGTCCACCGATGTCGTTGGCGATCCGCGACTGCACTTCGCCCGTCCGGGTCCGGGTGAAGAACGCCAGCGACATCTTCTGGAGGTGCTGGTAGACGGCGGCGCGCAGGTCGTGCATCACGCGCTGGCCGACGACGTTCGACATGTAGGTCTGCCACACGCTCGTGGCGTTGGTGAAGATCGCGATCGCGATCATCGCCAGCACGGTCACGGTCAGCACGGTCTCGTTGTGCTCGAGGATCCCGACGTCGAGCGCTCTCCTGAGCAGGAACGGCTGCAGGATCGCGATGCCGGACGACACGACGATCAGCAAGAGCACGGCCGTGAGCCGGAGCCGGTAGGGCCTGAACAGCGCCAGGATCCGTGCGGTGTCGCGCTCGCGCGTCGGATCCATTAGCGGCGGCGGCTTGCGCGAAGGACCGCGCAGCGAACGCATCGCGCCGCTGCCGCCGGCGCCTTGAGAGGCCGCAAACCCGTGATTTCCAGAACTCATCCACACTCATAATGACATCGCCCCAAAGTGCGTCAGCCGATCCGCGCGAACCGCCCGAGGTCGAACGTTTCGACGGGGAACGAAATGTCGCCGCGCTACCGTGTGTGTCATGAAAGGCGACGCCGACATTGCCAGCATCGGCGCGCTGGTGGCCGATCCGGGGCGCGCGAAGATCCTGTTGGCGCTCGGAGACGGTCGCGCGCTGCCGGCGAGCGTGCTCGCGGACGAGGCCGGCGTCGGCGCTTCCACGGCCAGCACCCATCTGAGCAAGCTGGTGAAGGGCGGCATGCTGAGGGTCGAGCGACACGGCCGCCACCGCTACTTCCGGATCGCTCGGCCCGAGGTCGGCGAGCTGATCGAGGCGCTCGCCCGGATCTCGCCCCCCGCTCCAGTGCGCTCGCTCAAGCAGGGAAGCAAGGCGCAGGCAGTCCGGTTCGCGCGCACCTGCTACGACCACCTCGCGGGCATACTTGGCACGCAGTTGATGGGGGCGATGATCGAGCGCGACCTGCTGACCGGCGGTGACGGAGTGTTCGACCCCGATTCGGCGCGCGATGACCGGCTGTCGGCTCCCGGCTTCGACCTCGACTACCGGCTCACGCCGAGCGGGCTGCGCGAGCTCAAGGCATTCGGCATCGACTTCGACTCGCTGCCGGCGCGCCGGCCGCTGATCCGGTACTGCGTGGACTGGAGCGAGCAGCGTCATCATCTGGCCGGCTCGCTCGGAGCGGCGATGGCCGCGCGAATGATCGAGCTCGGCTGGGTGCGCAAGGCAGCGCGCAGCCGCGCCGTCCACGTCAGCGACGACGGGTTCGCCGGCCTCCGCGATCATTTCGGGGTCGAGCTGAGCCCGGGCTCCGACGTCTGACCTCGCCCTCCGACCCCTGACCCCGGTCCCTCCCGGGTGAGACCGGTCTTAGACGCCTGAGACGGGCCATACTCGGGGCGTGTCTGGACAGGAGATCGGCCTCGCTGTATCCGTGTTCCTCGCCTGCGCGGTCGAGGCCGTCGAGGCGCTCACGATCGTGCTCGCGGTCGGCGTGACGCGCAGCTGGCGCTCGGCGCTGACCGGCGTCGGCGTAGGTGTCTTCGTGCTCGCGGTGATCATCGCCGCGCTCGGGCCGGCGCTCACGGCACTGCCGATCGGTGCGCTGCGGGTCGTGGTCGGAGGGTTGCTGCTCGTGTTCGGCTTGCAATGGCTTCGCAAAGCCGTGCTCCGCTACGCCGGGCTGAAGTCGCTCCGCGACGAGGACGGCGAGTTCGCCTCCGAGACCGCAGCCGCCCAGGCCGCGGCTCCGACAGGTACGGAATTCGACGGCTACTCGTTCACGATCGCGTTCAAGGGCGTGCTGCTCGAGGGGCTCGAGGTCGCGTTCATCGTGCTCACATTCGGCGCCAGCCAGCATGACGTCGGCCTTGCGGCCGCGGCGGCGGGCGTCGCGATCGCGGTCGTCGTGCTCGCCGGCGTGCTCGTTCGCGCCCCGCTCGCGCGCGTGCCCGAGAACACGATGAAGTTCTTCGTCGGCGTAATGCTCACATCGTTCGGCGTTTTTTGGGGAGCCGAAGGCGCGGGCGCGTCGTGGCCGGGCGGCGACGCCGCGCTGCTCGTGATCATCCCCGGCGTGGCGCTAGCGTCGCTGGCGATGGTCAGATGGCTGCGACGCGCGCCCGCACGCCGAGCGCTGGGAGAGCCGGCGTGAGCTGGATCGTGCGCGCCGCGCGAGCGGTGTGGGAGTTCGTCGTCGGCGACGACCCGTTCACCGCGTTCGGCGTCGTCGTGGCGCTCGGAGCGACCGCGCTGATCGCCGGCGCGGGGGCGCCGGCATGGTGGGTCATGCCGCTCGCGGCACTGGCGCTACTCGGGCTGTCGCTGCGGCGCGCGGCTCGCTGACCGCTACTTGCGGTCGGTGAACGACGGCAGCATCAACGAGTACATGCGCGACGGAGGCTCGGGCGCGGACCGACGAAGCGCTTGTGCTTCAAATGGCTGCTTGGTGGACTCCGGCGCGGGAGCGGGAGTGTGAGCGACGTGCCAACGGAACGGGTTGAGCTTCATGCCTATGCCTCCTTGGAAGCCCGCTATTTGCGGACGTTGCCCAGGCTTGCGTTATACCCAACCGGCGGTTCAATTACACCCGCTCCCGTTCGAATACAACCAGGGAACGGATTAGCCTGCGAGCGTCACCGGCAGCGTCTTCAGCTGGTTGACGAAAGTCGAAAGCACCCACGTCGGCTCGCCGGCGAGCTCCATCTCCGGATAGCGCGCCAGCGTCTCCTCGAACAGGACGCGCAACTCGAGACGCGCCAGCGCGGTTCCGAGACAGAAGTGGCGACCGCCGGCGCCGAACGCTTGGTGCTCGGGGTTGCGGCGCACGTCGAACCGGTCAGGATGGGCGTAGCGGGACCCATCGCGATTCGATGCGACGTACCACATGACGACCTTCTCGCCCTCGCGAATCGTCTTCCCGGCGAGCTCGGTGTCCCGAGTCGCCGTGCGCCGGAAGTGCGCGAACGCCGGAAACATGCGCAGCGACTCCTCGACCGCGCCCGGGATCAGCGACGGGTCCTGGAGCAGCAGCCCGCGCTGCTCGGGGTCCTCGAGCAGCGCGCGCATCCCGCTGCAATACGTCGCCTTCGTGCTGTCGTTGCCGGCGGCCACCAGCAGGAAGAACCCCATCACGATCTCCTGCTCGTCGAGATGCCCGCCGTCGATCTCGGCGTGGACGAGCACGCTCGTGAGGTCGTCGGTCGGCCGCTCGCGACGCTCGGCGATCATCCGCCCGCATCGCTCGAACAGCTCCGGGATGTCGTGGTCGTACAGCGTCCTGACCCCGTCCGGGCTCATGTCCGGGTCGCCGACCGCGAGCGCGGAGTTCATGATCCGCGCCCAGACGGCGTCATCCTCCGGCGGTATTCCCATGAAGCTTCCGATCACCCTCGAAACGACCGGCTGGGCGACCTCGGTCACGAGGTCGCATCGCTCGCGGCCGTCAAGGCGATCGAGCACGTCGTCCACGATCGCCCTGATGGCGGGCTCGTGCGCGGCGATCCGCTTCGGCGTAAAGCCGGCCTGGAACAGCATCTTCAACCGGTCGTGCCTCGGCGGGTCCATACCGATGAACATCGAGCGGATCAGCTTCAGCGGGAACACGCCGACCGACGTGATGCCCCCGAGCTCGGACGAGTACGTCCGCCAGTCCCGGCTGACCGTGTGAATGTCCTCGGGCCGAGTCACCGACCAGTAGCCGGCTTCGGCCGGGTAGTCCGGGACCCCGCCGGTCCAGTGCACCGGACACTCGGAGCGCAGCTGCCGGAACAGCTCGTGGGGCGGGCCATCACGCCAGAGCCCGAGCTCGCTGACGAGAACGTCTTCGAGGTCGCTGCGCGTCGGTGTCACAGCCTCGCGATCCTAATGGCTGGCTCGCCAGCCGGTCTACCTGGAGCTCGTCGCGCGCTCCTGCGCCGGGATCGGCGCGGCGCCGGCGCCGTTACCCGAGGCCGCCGCTTCGACCGGCAAGTCACCGTCGACGTAGCGCTCTCCCCGCGACCACGACGCAACCGCGGCGATCAGGCAAGCCACGATCGCGAACGCGAACGCCTCGTGTAGTCCGTGACGGAACGGCTCTGCGATCAGCTGCGGGAAGAACGAGCGGCCAGTGAGCAGCGCCTGCGTGTGCGCCGGCAGGTGGCTGAGCGCGGACGAGCCGAGCAGATGCTGGATCGGGTTGTAGCCGAGGAACGCCGCGAACAGGATCGAGACCGGCGGGAGGTTGGCGGCGTGCTGGGCCGCCTGCGCCGCGACGCCGTGCGCCTCGAGGCCGCTCGCCATCGTATGCGGCAGGGTCGTCGACAGCCCGAGGATCATCAGCGTGAAGAAGATGCCGACCGACAGAACCTGGGCGGAGTTCTGGAACGTCTGGTTCATGCCGCCGCCGGCGCCGCGGTCGCCCGGCGGCAGGCTGTTCATCACGCCGGCGCGGTTGGGGGAGGCGAACATCCCCATCGACACGCCGTTCAGGAACAGGATCGCGGCGAAAGCGGGGAAGGAGAAATCGATCGGGAGGAGCGCCAGCAGCAGGAAGCTGAAGGCGGCGCTGATCATGCCGCCGGTCGCGAACGGCCGGGCGCCGAAGCGGTCGGACAGGTACCCGGAGGTCGGCCCGGCGATCAGCATCCCGCACGTCAGCGGAAGCATGTAGATCCCGGCATACAAGGGCGTCTTGGTGAAGTCGTAGCCGTGGAGTGGTAACCAGATTCCCTGGAGCCAGATGATCAGCATGAACATCAGCCCTCCGCGCGCCACGGCCGATAGGAACGTCGACAGTGTCCCGAACGTGAACGCGCGGATCTTGAACAGCGGCAATCGGAACATCGGATCGGTGACCCGTCGCTCGATCGCCACGAACGCGACCAGGGACAGGATGCCCGATGCGAGCAGGATCAGCACGCGCGGGCTTCCCCAACCCGTCGCCGAATCGCCGTACGGACGGATGCCGTACGTGACCGCGATCATGATCAGGACAAGCCCGACCGCGAACGTGACGTTGCCGCCCCAGTCGATCCGGGCGCGCTTCGGCGTCGAGATCTCCTGGAGCTTCAGGTAGGCCCACACCGTCCCGAACAGACCCACCGGCACGGAGATCAGAAACACGAGGCGCCAGTTGATCGGCGCGAGGATGCCACCGAGCACGAGACCAACGAACATGCCGCTCACACCGACGATGTTGTTGATGCCGAGCGCCATCCCGCGCTTGTTGGCCGGGAACGCGTCGGTGATGATCGCCGCGGAGTTCGCCAGCAGACAGGCTGCACCCACGCCCTGGGCGATCCGGAACACGATCAGGTAGGTCGCGCCCTCCCTGCCGCTGAGCCAGTCGACGGTCAGGACCAACGAGGCCGCCGTGTAGATCACGAACCCGAGGTTGTAGATCCGCACCCGCCCGTACATGTCGCCGAGCCGCCCGAGGCTGACGATCAGCACGCTTGTGACGATCAGGAAGCCGAAGATCATCCACAGCAGGTAAAAGCTGTTGGCCGGCACCAGCGGATCGAGGTGGAGGCCGCGGAAGATCGCCGGCATCGCGATCAGCGTGATCGAGGCATCGAGCGTGGCCAGCAGCACGCCGAGCGTGCAGTTCGACAGCGCGATCCATTTGTAGTTCTCGCCCCGGGGGTCCGGTCGGCGGAATCCCATCGTGGTCGCGCGCCGCCCGTTCCCGATCGAGGCCATTTCCCTACTGTACGCACACCGGATTCCGGTGCGGCGCGACCCGGGCCAGGCTCCCGGCAGGCGAGAATCTGCTAGGAACGCGAGTGGACGCCCGGCTGGGGCGTGGACAGCTCTGCATTCTCGGACCGCGCTATCTCGAGCACGCTCTCGATCGAGGATCGCGTCGCCAGCTCGACGGCGCGCTGGACCAGCATCCGCATCGGCAGCGCCGCGGCCACCCACCGCGGCGCGACTACCCGCCGCGACCGGCGGGCGATTCCGCGCTCGATCGCGTCGATTCCCGCCTTGAGCGGCGTGACGCGCGTCACCGGCCGGCGGAGCTCGGCGAGCCGCTTGGCCGCGGCGGTGTCGAAGCCCTGCCGAACCATGTCGGTGTCGAGCTCGGCGAAGTACGCGACGCCGACCCGCGCCCCACTCGGCGCGAGCTCGATCCGGAGCGAGTCGGCGAGCGCCTCGACGCCGGCCTTGGACGCGCAGTAGGCACCCAGCAGCGGCGGATGCACCGCCGCCGCGAGCGACGCGATCGCCAGCGCGTAACCGCCCTCGTGGGAGATGTGCGGCCCGGCCGCGCGGAGCGTGTAATAGACCCCGATCAGATTGACCTCGATCGTGCGCTCGAACACTTCCGGGTCGCCGCCGACCAGCGGGAGCTGCGCGGCCACGCCGGCGTTCGCGACCACGACGTCGAGCCCGCGAAGGTGCTCGGCGGCGGCCTCGACGGCCGCCTCGACCTGGTCGCGGTCGCGGACGTCGCACACCACCGCCAGCGCGTCGCCGCACTGCGCCGCGGTCTGAGCCAGCACCTCGGGCTCGATCCCGGCGAGCACCACTCGGGCGCCGCGCTGATGCAGACGCTTGGCGGTCGCGGCCCCGATCCCGCGGGCCGCACCCGTGATCAGTACCCGGCGACCGGACAGATCCGTGCTCATCGCGCCGCCCACGATACCCAGCCGGTCCGAACGCCGAGCGGGTAGCGGCGGTCGCCTACCGCACGCTCGGCGACCGGCCTAGGCGAACTCTGCCGCGCGCTGGAACAGGATCTCGGGCACGATGCACACCGGCGACAGGCGGAGCAGGAAGCGCAACCCCTCCGCGACGTCGCTCGGACGGAGCATCTCCTCGGCCGGGACCTTGCCCTTGACGTAGTCGGTCATGTCGGTGTCCACGAAGCCGGGCGCGAACGCCACCGACTTCACGCCGTCCCTGGCGAGCGCCTTGTTCATCGCGAGCGAGTACGCGGCGACGGCGGCCTTCGTCGCCGAATACACCGACAGCCAGCGATCCGGCGATCTTCCCGCGATCGAGGCCATGTTGACCACCAGCGCGTTGCCGTGCTCCGCGCCGGCGGCCCGCAGCAGTTCCGCGCACTCACGGTAGAACAAGACGATCGCCCGGACGTTGACCTCGAGTTGGAGGTCCACATACTTGGTCTGGTTCTCGGTCGGCGGGGCGCCGACGCCGACGCCGGCGTTGTTGACGAGCACGTCGAGACGGCCATAGCGTTCGCGGTGGCGGCGCACGACCTCGCGGATCGACTCCTCCTCCCTCAGGTTCGCCGCGACGTACTCCACCTCGAACCCGCGCTCCCGCAACTCGCCGGCCGTGCGCTCGAGCGAGTCGGGGTTGCGAGCGGTGATCGTAAGGCCGAAGCCCTCCTCGCCGAGCGTCTGGGCGAGGGCGAGTCCGATTCCGCGTGAGGCCCCGGTGACGATCGCGGCACGGTCTGGCACCGGCGGAACCCTAGCGGCTCGGCGACTGCGTCAAGTCTCGGGGTCGGTTGCCGATTACTCGCATAACCGGCTCCCTCGTAACCGCCGGCTCCCGCCGCACCTTCTTAGGTGCTATTTAGCGTGCGTGTCGCCGCGACGGGGTAGCCGTTACTCGACCTGCCACGTCACTGACGCTTCCCTTGAAGGAGGGAGCAATGCTCGATCGTTGCCCAACTTGCGGAAAGACCACCGGCACGCTCATGGAGACCCGCGCTGACCGGCCGGGCCTGATGCAGATCCTGCAGGGCGCGAGCGGCGAAACGCAGAGGATCATCGTGACCGTCGCGCTTTGCGTCGTCGTCGCCCTCGCGATCGTCGCGACCGAAGCCGTGTTCCTCCACTAGGGACTAGGCCGAAGCGCTCGGCGTTTCATCGGATCGCTCCGCGGATCCCGCCCGGATCCCGCCGCGTAAGCTACGGCCCGCGCTCGCATCGCGTGCGCGGCCGGTCGGCAGCGGACACAGCACGAGAGGAGCGAAAGAACACGATCTTCGTGTTCAAGCTCGACCAGCTGCGCATCGCGCACTTCGGCGACTTCGGCCAGCGCGCCCTCCGCGACGAGCAGGCCGACGCGATCGGTCAGATCGACCTGCTGTTCCTACCGGTCGGCGGCGGCCCGACGATTGGGGCCGAGCAGGCCGCGACGATCACGCACCGGCTCGCTCCCAAATGGGTCGTGCCGATGCACTACCGCACGCCGCGGATCGGATTCCTCGAAACGGCCGACGAGTTCCTCGAGAAGATGCCCTCGGTCGAGCGGCTGTCCGAGACCGGCTTCGACACCGACGCGTTCGCGGGCAACGACGGCCCGTGCGCCGTGGTCCCCGCCGTTCCCTAAGCGCCCGCGCTCGGCGCGTGTGCGAGCGCCTCGCGCCCGACTCGCTGCAGATCCCGCAGATAGTCGAGGTGCGCCGCCCAGACCGGATCCCCGTCGAGCTCGCGCGCCATCCGCATCGTGTCGACGTGCGCGTCGAGCAGCTCGTACAAGAGCTCCGTGACGTACCCGGTTGTCGTGAGCGCGCTCCTGTTTGCGTCCAACACCGCCCAGCCCTCCGTAAAGCAGTAGACAAAGGATGAACGTCGCGCCGGACGTCACGCTTGCAGCAAAAATCTAGATTTCGAACGATTGTGCGCTAGGTGGTCGTCCCGGGGTCGATCGCCAGCCACGGAGGGACCGCTAGACGAGTGATTCAGTGGCTGGGGTCGGAATGCGGCGTAGCGCAGGAGGCTGGGGTTGCCGGCGCCGGATCGGGGTCACAACCCCACACTCGACAGACCCCGGTCGCCCGGTGCGCCGATATGACCCGCATACGTGCCTGAACGGACATTCACCGCCGGCGGAGGGTCGAGTGCGGCCTTATGACCCGGGCCGACGGCGCACACCCACTCCGTACTCGCATCGGCCGAATAACTCGCCACTCGACTCCGCGCCGGCGCCGAGAGTGGCGGGACTCGGGCCAGGGCCGAGTGATCGCCAGTCGCCCGGGAGGCGCTGCCGAGTGTCGTGTTGTTCGGTCTCGCGCCCCGGGCGCCCACATACCGCGCCGGCGCCGATCGCCGGCAGCTACCGCCGGCGCCGGGCCTCCGGTGCTAACGCCGGGTTCTCCCAGCCTCCGTCGGCCGCATTGAGGTTGACGCCGGGCGGAACCAGCTCGTCGATCCGGTCGAGGATCTCGCCGGTGAGCGTGACCTCGGCGGCGGGCAGCTGCGACTCGAGCTGCTCCATCGTGCGCGGCCCGATGATCGGCGCCGTCACCGCCGGATGGGTGAGGACAAACGCCAGCGCCAGCTCGATCACCGTCATTCCGCCCTCCTCGGCCAGCCTGGCGAGCCCGTCGGCCGCCTCGAGCTTGCGCTGATTCCCCGGCAGTGACATGTCGAAGCGAGCCGGGATCCGCTGCGCTCGGTGCGAGTCCGGCAGCTCGGCGTCCTTGCGGTAGCGCCCGGTCAGCCACCCGCCGGCGAGCGGGCTCCACGGGATCACGGCCATCCCATGCCGACGACACGTCGGTAGCACGTCGTTCTCCGCGCCGCGGACCAGGATCGAGTACGGCGGCTGTTCACACACGAACCGCTCGCGCCCGCGCCTGTCAGCCACCCATTGGGCCTCGACGATCTGGCTCGCCGGAAACGTCGAGGAGCCGATGTAGCGGACCTTCCCGGCCCGCACCAGGTCGGTCAGCGCGCCGAGCGTCTCGTCGATATCGGTGTCGTCCTCGGGGCGGTGGATCTGGTAGAGGTCGATCCAGTCCGTCCCCAGCCGGCGCAGGCTGTTGTCGATCTCCCGCGTGATCCACCGGCGGGTGTTGCCGAACTCGTTGGGGTCATCCCCCATCGTCCCGTGGATCTTCGTCGCCAGCACGACGTTGTCGCGCTTGCCGCCCGCGAGCGCCTTGCCCACGATCTCCTCGGACTCGCCCCGCGCGTATACGTCGGCCGTGTCGATGAAGTTGATCCCGGCGTCGAGCGCGCGGTGGATGATCCTGATGCAGTCGTCGTGGTCGGGATTGCCCCACGCCCCGAACATCATCGCGCCGAGGCACAGCGGGCTGACCTTTACTCCGGTACGTCCAAGCGTTCGATAGTTCATGACCGGCAACCTACTCCTGCCGGCGCCGGCGCTCGGCCTCCTCCTGTTCGAACGTCTTGACACCGACCGGCAGCACCCACGTGCGCGCGCGCGGCTGATCGTCCTCCTCCGGCCACTCACCGTGCTCGTCGAAGTACTCCCGCGCCTTCTCCTCCTGCTCGCGCTCGCGGTCGCCGCTGACGCCCAGGCGGAACAGGAAGTTGATCAGCGGCACCGACAGGCCGCCGCCGACGGCCATCGCGACCCGTCGACGCCCAGGCCCGCCGGCGAAACGATCAGCATCACGATCCCGCCGAGGACCATGACGCCGCCGATCCCGTAGCGGACGATCAGCATCCGGACCTCCGACGTTCACCTAAGCTGGTCATGTGAGCGGCTTCGACGACGACGATGATTGGGTCGGCACCCCACCCGAGGGACGCTACACCCGCGATCGCGCCGACCCCGAGTTCTGGTGGCGCCAGCGGCCGGTCGCGTTGGGCGGCGCGGCGCTGATGCTGCTCGTGATCATCCTGATCGTGATCGCGCTGCTGCGCTGATCTACCGGTTGGCGTCGCGAACCGCCGTCTCGGCCGCCCGCAAGGCGTCCTCGGCGGCCTGCACCTCCGCCTCGGCCGCCTCCAGGCCGGCCTCGGCCTCGCGCAGCGCTTCGGCGGCCTTGTCCCGGCGCTCGAGCGCGAGCTTGGCGCCGCGCCCGGCGCGTTCCGCGACGCGGCGAGCCTCGCGCTCGGCTGCGCGTGCGTCCGAGCGACCCTGCGCTCGTTCGCGCTCAGCGCGCTCGCGTTCGGCGCGGGCTGCGCGTTCGGTGGCGCGGTCGGTGGCGCGGCCGGTGGCGCGGGACTTCGTCGCGCCCGCGCTACGCGAACTCGTCGTGTCCGAACTCGACTTCTTCGACGCCGGCCGCGCAGGCGCCGGCGTCGTCGATCCGCCCCCGAATGCGGCCGTCCCGAGCCCGATGTGACGAAGCTCGCGATCGAGGCGGCCATCGCGGACCTGCTCGCGTGCCCCGTCATCGAGCGCGGCGGCATGCAGCGTGTCGGAAACGCGTCCGAGCATCGCGTCGCTCAGCTCCTGGCCCTCGGAGCTGAGCAGGCCGCGAGCAGCATCGGTCAAGGCGTTGACCGCCGCCCGCTCGTGCTCGACGGCGACGCGCAGCGACCGGGCGTCGCCGCGGCCGGCGAGCACGTCGTCCTGCGCCGCGCGCAACCCATCGCCAGCCTCGAGCAGCTCCGCGACCGCGCGGCGCTGCGTCCGCACTAGCTGGTTTACCGCCCAGGCCGCGACCGAGGGCTTCTTGAGCGCCGTGACCTCTCCTGCCTCGTCGCGCTTGCCCGCCTTGCGCAGCTCGCGCGCCAGCTCCCCACGCTCGGGGACAAATTGGTCGAGCGGCAGCCCGTAGAGGTCGTCGACGTCCACGACGTCATGGTGTCAGGCCACCCGGCGATGCCGGATACTCACCGCTCGCGGGGACCGCAGTGGCGATCGATCCGTCGCTCCGCGCCGTCACGAACTCCTCGGGCGTCGTCCGGCCGGGCTAGCGTTGCGGCTCAGATCGCAAGACGCGATGGTTTCTCGTCGGCGATGTCGCTCGCAGGCAGCTTGTATACGAATCGCCGCCGGGCGTCGTGGTAGCCGGAGTCAGAGCCGAAGAAGCACTGCTCGGAGCGGGCCATTTCCTCCTGTCGGTATGCCTCGAGGGGTTTGACGTGCTCGTCATGCGCTCGGTGCCGCCGTTTGTCCTGGAGGCGCGCCCGATACAGCCCATCACGCGCGATCCGTACCGCGAAACGAGTGGTGCGCGCCTTAAAGTCCTCCAGGTCGACGCCGAAGGCGGCGTCGAGCAATCCGATCTTGACCGCCTCGCGAGTGCCGACCGCGCGGAACGGCGCGCCCGTGAGCCGCGCCGTTGTCGCCGGCCCGACGCGCCGTGGCAGCAGGTAGGTCCAGTACTCCGACCCGTAGAGGCCGCCCATGTGCTCGTAGTAAGGGTTCAGGACGACATCCTCCCGCGCGAGAACATAATCAGCGGCAAGCGCCAGGGGCACTCCGCCTGCGGCCGCGTCTCCGGCAATGGCTGAGATGACGAGATGCGAATCGGTCGTGACGATGTCCCGGACCAGGTCGTCGATCACGTTGAGGTTGCGCCACGACTCCTCCGCGGGGTACTCGGCGGCCTCGATCTCGCTCAGGTGAATGCCGTTTGAAAAGTAGTCATCGCCGCCGAGCAGCACGATCACCTTGGTCTGCTGCGCGCGAGCGTGCGCGTAGGCCTCGCGGAGCCGCAAGCATTGTGAGGTGCTCATCGCGCCGTTGTAGAACGCGAACCGCAGGTAACCCACTCCGGCGTGTTGGTGGTAGGCGATCTCGCGGTAGGTGTGTTCCTCGGGAACGTGCGCGTCGATGGCGATTCCGATTTCCGGAATGTCAAGCTCGACACCGGCAAGCGAGAGCGCGCGTGTGGCGGGTAGCTTGAAGTGCCTCTCGCTCGCCGAGTCCTGGTGTTTGAGGTGCGTTATCCACACCGACCCGTCGACCGTGGCTCGGCAGATCGCGCCGTCACGCTGTGCCAGGAGTTCGCCCGGCCGGCCACGAAGCGTCACCTCGGGATGGGCCCCGAACAGGTGAAAGTGCTCGCCGTCGATCGTGTCGAGTACCCCGGGGGACCCGTCGCCGGCGCGTATCTTCCGGAGCACGCGCTCGGTCCGGTCGGACGTCCAATCGATGCCGCGGACCTCCTGGGTCATCACCGGCAGGCAAGGCCCGAGCGCGACACTGCCCGCTTGAGCCGTCGTCGATGGCGCTCCCCCTACCAACACGAGTCGGTCGATCGCGTCGAGGACCGCCTCGATCGCGCCGCGACGAACCTCGTGCCGGTAGATGCTGCTCTTGGCCGCATTGCGCATGCTGAACGTGTTTGTCGCCCAGACTTGCCCGGCGTCGGCCTCGCCGGTTGCTTGCAGCACGGTCACCCCCCAGTCCGACTTCTCCAGCTCGATCGCCCAATCGAGCGATGATGGACCACGATCGCCTCGTGGCCCAGGGTGAACGATGAGGCAGCAATGCCGTTCCCAGATCGATTCGGGGATCATCGTCTTCAGAAACGGGCACACGATTACGTCCGGAGCGTGCACTCGCACCGCGGCCTCCATCGCCGAGGGTGAGTCGACCACGGCGATCGCCACGTCGTGATCGAGTTCGGTCAATGCGATCGAGGCGCGCTGGCTCAAGCTGTTGTGCGCTGATACGAGGAATAGAATCTGCATGGCGGATAGGGACGCTTGAAGTTAAGAGCGCCACCGCACCCGGGAAATACACCGATTGGATCGACTGCCGCGGAGCCGGAGTGCCGGGCAAACGAGTCGGTGACGTTTATCCACATCGGGCTGCGACGAGTGTCTCCGCCCGAGTGACCCGACGTGCACGATCACCTACACCTACGCGGCCGCCTCGATCGCCGCCGACCCCCGGACGCAGGCGACCGCCAAGGTGAACGGCGAGGTCAGGGCGGTGGGAGTCGATGCGTTCCGCCACCCCGTCGGCAGTCAGCCGCGAGGCGCTACGGTGAGGCGACCAGCCCGGGGATCCAGCTCGTCCCCGCCAGCGGCACCCGCGCCATCGCCGCCGCCTCGATCGTCAGCGCCACCAGGTCCTCGGGCTCGAGGTTGTGCAGGTGCGACTTGCCACACGCCCGCGCCAGCGTCTGCGCCTCGAGCGTGAGTGTCCGCAGGTAGTTGGCCAGGCGCCGGCCGCCCTCGGCCGGATCCAGCCGCGCCGCGAGCTCGGGCTCCTGGGTCGAGATCCCGGCGGGGTCGAGCCCGGCCTGGTAGTCGTCGTAGTAGCCAGCAGCCGACCCGATCGCGCGGTACTCGGCGTCAAACCCCGGGGCGTTGTCCCCAAGCGCGATCAGCGCCGCCACCCCGATCGATACCGCGTCCGCCCCCAGAGCCATCGCCTTGGCGACGTCCGCACCTGTCCGGATCCCGCCGGACACGATTAGCTGCACCTTGCGGTGCATGTCGAGCTCCATGAGCGATTCGACCGCCTGCGGGATGGCGGCGAGGATCGGGATCCCGACGTGCTCGATGAACACGTCCTGCGTCGCCGCCGTGCCGCCCTGCATGCCGTCGAGCACGACCGCGTCGGCGCCGGCCTTGACCGCCAGCGCCACGTCGAAGTACGTGCGTGAAGCGCCGATCTTGACGTAGATCGGGATCCGCCAGTCGGTGATCTCGCGCAGCTCCTCGATCTTGATCTCGAGGTCATCCGGGCCGGTCCAGTCCGGATGCCGGCAGGCGCTGCGCTGATCGATTCCCGGCGGAAGGTCACGCATCTCCGCCACCCGATCGGAGATCTTGTGGCCGAGCAGCATCCCGCCGCCGCCCGGCTTGGCGCCCTGGCCGATCACGATCTCGATCGCGTCTGCCCGCCTCAGATCATCGGGATTCATCCCGTAGCGGGAAGGCAGCAGCTGGTAGACGAGCACACGCGAGTGCTCGCGCTCCTCGGGCGTCATCCCGCCGTCGCCGGTGGTCGTCGAGGTGCCGACCTCGGTGGCGCCGCGACCCAGAGCCTCCTTCGCAGGCCCCGATAGCGCCCCGAAGCTCATGCCGGCGATCGTGATCGGGATGTCCAGCCGCACGGGCTCGCGCGCGTACCGGGTGCCGATCACGACGTCGGTCCCGCACCGCTCTCGATATCCCTCCAGCGGATAGCGGGAGACCGACGCTCCCAGGAACAGCAGGTCGTCGAAGTGCGGAACGGCCCGCTTGGCCCCGAATCCCCGGATGTCGTACATGCCCTCGCGCGCGGCGCGCTGAATCTCGGCGATCACTCCACGGTCGAACGTCGCCGACTCGCGCAGCCCCGGGTGCCACCCGTTCGAGCCCGCCGGCGCAGCCATCAGTAGCTGCCCAGATTGTCGACGTGGAAGTTGTACAGCCGCCGCGCGGACCCATACCGGCGGAACTCGCCCGGATCGACATCGTCAACACCAGCCCCCGCCAGCAGGTCGCGCACCTGGGTCACGTGCTCGGCGCGCATCTCCTTCTCGACGCAGTCGGCGCCGAGCGCCGCCACCGACCCTCGCACGTACAGCCGAGCCTCGTACAGCGAGTCCCCAAGCGACTCGCCGGCGTCGCCGCACACGACCAGGCACCCCCGCTGGGCCATGAACGCGCTCATGTGCCCGACCGAGCCGCGCACGACGATGTCGGCGCCCTTCAGGGAGATCCCGCAACGCGCCGACGCGTCGCCGTGGATCACCAGCAGGCCGCCCCGGGCCGTGGCGCCGGCGGACTGCGAGGCGCTTCCTTCGACCACCACGACCCCCGACATCATGTTCTCGGCCACTCCGACGCCGCAGTTTCCGCGCACGCGGACGCTCGCGAGCTTGTTCATGCCGGCGCAGTAGTAGCCGACATGCCCCTCGATCTCGACGTCGTAGGGGGCGTCGAGCCCCACCGCGATCGCGTGCCGCCCGCCCGGGTTGATCACGACCACCCGGCCGGCGGCGCCATTGGAAGACGGCTCCGAAGGCCCCGAATGCAGACGCGCGTTCAGGTCGCGCACCGTCTGCTCGGCGAGGTCGAACGACCACAGCGCCTCGCGCGCGATTGGAAGCCCGCCGACCCCGGCCATCACGCGACCAACGAAGCGGTGCCCCAGCTATAGACGTGGCCCGGCGCCGGCTCCCACAGGACCGCATCCTCGGCCCCCGGCAGCACCGCGATCGCCCGGTACTCGGACGCCATCGCCACCCATTCGTCGGTTTCCGCCATCACCGCCGGCTTGCACGCGATCGGATCGCGCAGCACGGCGAAGCCGTCGGCGGTCCCGACCGCGAACGTGTAGAAGCCGTCGAGGTCCTCGAGGCACCCCTCGAGCGCCTGCTCCAGAGACGCCCCCTCGCGAAGCCGCCACGTCAGGTAGCCGGCGGCGACCTCGCTGTCGCAGTCGGTCCGGAACCGGATCCCTTCGCGGGCCAAGGATCGCCGCAGCCGGTTGTGGTTCGACAGCGAGCCGTTGTGGACGAGACACAGGTCGAGCCCGGTCGAGAACGGGTGCGAGTGCTCGGTCGTCACCCGGCTCTCGGTCGCCATCCGGGTGTGACCAAGGGCATGGCTGCCGGTGAGCTCGGCCAGTCCGAAGCGCTGCACGAACCGCGGCGGCGGGCCTGCCTCCTTGTAGATCTCGATCGAGCGCCCGGCGCTCATCAAGGTCAGCTCGGGGTGACGCTCGATCAGCCACGCCTGCGCCTCGTCGGCCTCGGCGGCGATCGCGAACACCGCGTGCGTGGCCCGCACGCGCGGTGGCGTGGCCTCGCCGAACTCGACCTCGAGTTCGGCGGTCAGCGCCTCCCACTCCGGCGCGGCCGAGGACGAGTGCAGTGACACCTTGCACCACCCGGCCGGGGCCGGATCGCGGTAGAACGCCACGCCCGCGCTGTCAGGACCACGGTCCGAGAGCTGCTCGAGCATGCTCGCAAGGTGCGCCCCGAGGTGCTCACGAAGCGTGGCCGACTTCGTGTAAAGACCTGCTATCCCACACACGTCGCGGTGAGGCTAGAGCCTGCGCATGACCGGTCCAATAGCCGTGACGCGCACAGTTTCACCTGCGAATGTGGTTGCGGGCTCTACTTCTTTACGCGTTCTTAGCCCGCGCCGGCCGTACCGGACGACTCCGCACCGCCGATTCGCAGACTCGAGGTCACGGCGGCGACCACGCTCCGATGCGCTTCTGGGCGCGGCGCACCACGTTCAGCGCCTCCCGCAGGTCCGTGCGCGCAATCGGCGCCAGCTCGTCGGGATCGACGAGATTGGCGGGCGTCTCGCCCGCCTGAACCTGAGCGGCGTGGTGCTCGAAGCGGATGCTGTTGATGACCACGAACGCCTCTCGCAGCGCATCTGCCGTCGCGCGGTCGAGCTCGGCGACGCCGGCGACGGCCTCGATCCGGTCGAGCGTCGGCGAGATCGTCACGCCGGCCGCGAGCGCGTGGAACCGCACCAGGTTGACCAGCGGGATGATCGCCCCGCGCTTGAGATCGAGCTTCCCGGGGGGATCGCCGTCGTGTCCGGTGACGAGCTGGCCCCGGAACCCAAGCGCCACCGGATAGCCGGTCGCGGTCCGCGCCATCAGACGCATGAACTGCGCGTGCTGGCGGGCGGCGCGGATCCGCGCGTTCAGCTCGGCGGCGACGGCCAGGCCGCCGGCGGTCGGACGGAAGTCGAACGACACCGTGGCTCGGATCAGGTGTGACTCATCGGGCTCGTTCAGGCAGCTGTCGAACGTCCGCAACCAGTCGGCCTTTGACATCCGCCACTGGCGGTTGCCGGCGAGCACGCCGTTGTTGTCGATGCCGATCCCGCACCTGACGAGCCCGTCGTTGACGTCGGTGCCCAGCCGCTCGAAGTACCGGTCGACCGCCTCGGCGGAGCCCGGCTCCACCGACGCGTACGCGAGCGCGTTGTCCTGGTCGGAGGCGAGCGTGAACTCCCTCCGGGCCGCGCTGCCGAGGTCGAGCCAGGCCCACGGGACCGGCGCGGGTCCGCGCTCTCGGATCGAGAAGTCGATCAACCGGGCGACGACGGTGTCGTGCTGGAGGCTGAGAACGCGGCCGAGGTCGCGCGGGAGCACACCCGCCTGCGACAGCAGCAGGAACAGCTTCGGGATCTCGCCCGCGGCGCGCACGAGCGTGTCCTCGTCGGCCGCCCCGAGGAGCATGTGGCGGAGCGCGATCGGGCTGCGCGTATCGAGGCCGAGCAGGTCGGTCGCCGACAGCAGGCCGCAGATCCGGTCGCCATCGAGCACGGCCAGGTGCTCTGACCCGGCCGCGAGCATCTCGACGGTCGCCTCGATCGCCAGCTGGGTCGGCGGGACGGTCGCGACCGGGGTGCGGGCCGCGGCGCGCGCCGGCGCATCGAGCGGGAGGCCGTCGACCGCGACCGCCGCCCGGATCGAGGCGTCGGTCAGGATCCCCAGCCTGCCGCCGTCGAGCCGGACCAGCAGCGCCGACACCCCGTCCCGCCCGAGCCGAGTCGCGGCCGCGCGCAGCGGCTCGCCGGGCTCGCAGAACTCGGGCCGGCTCATCACCAGCGACACCGGCGTCGTGCCGAGGTCGGGTAGCCCGTGCACGGTGTGTCCCGCGTACGTGATCCGCTTTCGCATCGAGATCGCGACGTAGGCCGCCCCCGCCTCCGTCCCGAGCACGCGCCGACCGGCCTCGGGGTTGAACAGCGCGCACGTCGACGGCTCGCGCGCGCGCACGGTGAACGCCGGCGCCATGCCGGTGAGCATCGACATATGGCCGAAGCACTCGCCCGGCTCGAGCACCTGGATCGACTCCCCGTCGTGAACGATGTCCATCGACCCGGTGAGGATCACCCACAGCCCGGGGGTCGGCAGACCGTCCTCAATCAGCACCGCCTCACCGGTGTCGTAGGCGTGCTCCTGAGCGCCGGCGGCAAGCGCGCGGAGCTTGTGAGGATCGAGCGCATCGAACGGGGGGTTACGGGCCAGGAATGTGTCCAAGTGCTCCATGTGGGGACCCGCAATTGTGTGCGCATCACGCCTGGGACGTGCACCGCCCACGTGGGAGCCTAGCCGCGGCTAGGTACAACCGGCTTTTGGAGGACACATGGCGGACGGGTCATCACCGGGACACGACGAGCTCGTATACGAGTCTGGCGGGTTGCCGAAGACGACGAACTGGTGGGGCGCGTTCGTAATCGGTCTGGCGGGGACGATCCTCGTCACCGGGATCGCCCCGGTGATGGTCACCGAGCTCGGCGCCGCGTCCGTTCCCGTGATCGTGCTAATCACGATCACTGGGTACATCGTGTGTCTGCTGCTCGCCGAGCTGTCCGCGATGATGCCCGACCGCTCGGGCGGCTTGCCGGCCTACGCGTACCCCGCTTACAAGGACAAATGGCCGCGCTTCGCCGAGCACGTAAACGGCTTCACCGCGTGGGCCTACTGGCTCGGCTGGTTTCCGGTCGCGCCGCTCAACATGATCCTGGCCTCGTACTACATCGTCGACCGCTTCAAGCTCTCGACCGCCGGGTTCACCCCGATCCACACGCCGATCGCCTGGTGGACGCTCGGCATCTCGATCGGCGGGCTGCTGCTTCTCGCGATTCCAGCGGTGAGAGGGCTGCGGTTCGGGACCGTATTCGCGACGACGCTCGCGTTGCTCTCGATGATTCCGCTGACGTTCCTGGCGATCTCCTGGATCTTCAACCCGTCCGCGGTCGACTTCAGCTGGTTGTGGCACTTCCGCCACACCAACGAAACCAGCTTCTTCTCGCCGCTGTTCGGGCACGGATGGCTCACGTTGTACATCGCGTTCTCGTTCCTGTTGACGTGGAACGTGATCGCGATGGAGGCCGCCGCGTGCTACATCGGCGAGACCAAGAACCCCGACCGCGACGCCAAGATCGCGATGAACCTCGAGGGCCTCTACGGCCTGTTCATCTACACGATGATCCCGGTGGCGTTCATCATCGTGCTCGGCCTCCCCGCGCTCGGCAACGCGGCACTCGTCGACCCCAAGACGATCTTCGTCCACTACGCCGCGGCCGTGTTCGGAACCGGGACCGGCAGCAGCATCCTCGAGTGGCTGATCGCGATCATGCTGATCCTGGCCCTGATCCTGTCGGCACTGAACGCGATCACGGGCACCGCGCGGTCGCTTCACCAGATGTCCACCGACGGTCAGTTCCCGCGCTTCTTCCAGCGGGTCAACCAGCACGGCGTACCGAACCGCGCGATGTGGTTCAACGTCGCCTGCTCGATCGCGGTCGTGTTCATGGGCGGCGCGGTCGAGATCTACACGTTCTCGAACGTCGGCTACCTGGCCTCGTTCATCCCAGTCCTGATCGGCTACTACCTGCTCCGCAAGCACCGGCCGAACGTGCGGCGGCCGTTCAAGCTGCCCGAATGGATGAAGTACGTAGCGCTGTTCATCGCAGGGGTGTACGCGATCATCTACTTCTACGGCGGCCCCGTGTATGCGAACTGCACGTGCAACGCCGCCGGGCGCAAGACGCTGCCGTACTACTTCCTCGGCTGGGCCGTGCTGCTGTCCTACCTGCTCTTCTATGGGTACCGGAAGCGAGTCGAGGACAAGCGGCCCGTGGCCCCTGCCGAGGAGAGGGCGACCGCGATGCCCACGATCGCCGGGGCCTCCGATCCGTGAGTGCGGCGGCGCGGGTGACGGAGCCACGTCCGCCGACCCCGGCCGAGGGGCCGTTCGAGCGGATCCTGCTCGCTTCGGAGGGTCGCCCAATCCCCACTGCCGCAATCGATCGCGTGGTGGAGCTGGCGCGGCCGTCGGGCGCCACCGTCCGGGTGTTTACGATCGCCCGCATCCACGGGGTCGCATTCGGGATGCAGAGCCCGGGCCTGCTCCCGACGAAGGCCGAATGGGCCGAGCAGCGCTCGATCGTCAGCAAGGCGGTCAAGCGGCTCGAGCGCAAGGGCATCGAGGCCGACGGGCACGTAGTCGGGACCCGCAAGTCGACAAAGCGGATCATCGAAGAGGCCAAGTTCGCGGGCTGCGACGCGATCGTGATGGCCGCCGATCCGGACCGCAACCGGTTCGCCGGCGACATGATGTGGTCCCAGGAACCTCAGCGGGTCCGCCGCAAGGCGAAGATCCCTGTGTTCCTGGTGTTCGAAGAGGCCTAGGGGCCTCGCTTCGCTCGGCGTCCAGCCGGATGACTCGTGGCCGGCCCGGTCTTGGCGAGGCCGGCCGCGAGGTCGTCCGGAGGATGCCGCGAAGCGGCCCCTATCCAGCGCGCGCGGCCGCCGGCCGCCCATGCAGCCGCGCCAGCTTGATCGCGAGCTCGAGCGACAGCAGGTCGTCCTCGTCGAGGTGCAGGCCGGTCAGTTCCTCGATCCGGCCCAGCCGCTGGCGCAGGGTGTTCGGGTGGATGAACAGCTCGCGGGCGCTCTCGATCACGCTCCGGCGCTCGGCCAGGTAGCGCTCGAGCGTGTCAAGCAGCGATGTGCGCCGGCGCGCGTCGTACTCGATCAGCCGATCGACCGCGGCGCGCATCCGATCGTGCGGGGCGTTCTCCGCGCCGATGTGCACGAGGTAGCGGTACGCGCCCACCTCGGCGTAGCCGATCGCCCCGCCGTCGCCGAGCAGCGCACGGCCGATCATCGTCGCGTCGAGCGCCTGGCGATAGGCCCGCGCCGAGTCGGCCACGGACTCGTGCAGTTCGCTCAGCCCGATCGCGGCACCGCGGCGCCGGCCGAGCTCGCGGCACGCCCGCACCACCTCCTCGATCCGCTGGGGCCCGCGGGTCCCGAGCGACAACACCGCCCGCACCGGGCCTGGACCCGCCTCGACCGCGGTGCGCGGCGCGAGCTCGGACAGGTCCCTCCCGAGCACCTCGGCCGCGGCGTGCCACTCGCCCGAGCCCTGCTCGCGGCCAGCGGCCGGTTCGGCGCAGAGCATCAGATAGGGCAGTGACAGGTCAAGGCGAACCTCGCCCGCCTTCGTGGCCGCGAACGCCGTCGCACCCGCGGCGAGCGCCTCGAACAGGTCCTTGACGATGTTCGCGTTGGTCAGCCCCTCGATCAGCTCCGCCCGCTTGATCGCGATCGCGGCCAGGTGCGCGATGGCCCGCGCCACCTCGGTGTCCTCACCGGTGAACGGCCGGCGCGGTGGCGCTCCGGCGCACAGCAGACCGAGCGGCTCGCCCCCCGAGATCAGCGGTGTCACGAGTAGGTCGGCGACGTCGAGATCGGGCCACAGCGCCCTCGCCGGCGGCTGTGAGGCGCCGCCCTCGAACGCCGCCAGCAGCATCGCGGTCGCCGACAGCGCCTCGAACTCGGAGGTCGTCTCGGGCGACGAGGACAGCAACACGAGCGCGGTGGCGTCGCGATCCAGACGGTACAGCTGACACACCTCTGCGCCCAGCAGCCGCCGCATGCCGAGCGTGACCGAGGTCCCGATCTCGCCGGCGTCCCCCGCGGTCGCGACCTCCTGCGTGAGCGCCGACAGGCTCGTCAGCGCATCGACGCGGCGGCGCTGCTGGTCGTACAGCTGCGCGTTCTCGATCGCGCCCGATACCAGCGAGGCGATGTGGACGAGCAGCTTGAGCGTGTCCTCGGTGAACTCGCGCGGCGCCTGGGTGTGGAGCACGATCACGCCGATCGTCTCGCCCGCGCGGGAGACGATCGGAACCGCGACCATCGATTGGAACCGCTCCTCGTCGAGGATCGGGAAGAACTTCATCCGCGGGTCCGCCATCGCGCCTTCGCGGATGAACTCGGGCTGGCGGTGGCGGGCCACCCACCCGGTCAGCCCTTCGTCCAGGCGCATCTGCACAGTGCCGACGGCCGCGGCGTACACGGGCGACGCCGCCCGGATCGTCAGCACCCCGTCCTCGAGCAGGTAGATGAAGCACGCGTGGCAACCGGTCGCCTCGGTCGCGAGGTCGACGATCCCCTGCAGCATCGGGCCGAGCTCGATCGACGAGCCGACGAGGTTGATCACCCGGTAGAGGGTGCGGTTCTCTTCGCGAAGCCCGCGGGCCTCAGTAGTTGCCGACAGCTAGGTGTCCTCCTGCTATGTGCGAAGCGCACATCCTAGCCACCGATACCCGGTGCCAGCGGCCATTGTCCGATACCCGGTTCGCCGGATATACCTCGCACATGGCTATCACAAATGAGCACCGCGTAGAGGTCGCGCCGCAGGTCAACGACGCCGATGACGTCCGGCGAATCGTCAGCGAGCGGCAGATCGAGTTCCTGTTCGCTCAGTTCGTCGACATGCACGGCAAACCGAGCGCCAAGCTCGTCCCGGCGCACCACATCGACGACCTGCTCACCGAGGGCGCCGGCTTCGCCGGGTTCGCCGCCGGCGACATCGGCCAGGGTCCCGACGATCCGGACATGATCGCGATCCCCGACCCGACCACGCTGACGATCCTGCCGTGGCAGCCGAACGTGGCGCGATTCGCATGCGACGTGACGGTCGAGGGCGAGCCGTGGCCGTTCTGTCCGCGCACGATCCTGCGCAACCAGCTGGCGCGCGCCAAGGAGCTCGGGTTCGAGCTGAAGGTGGGCGCGGAGCTCGAGTACTTTCTCATCCGCCGGACCGAGAACGGCGGGATCGAGATCGCCGACCAGCTCGACACGCTCGACCTGCCCTGTTACGACATGCGGGCGCTGACCCGCAACCTCGACTTCGTCTCTCAAGTCTCCAAGGCGGTCACCGGCCTCGGGTGGGACAACTACGCCACCGACCACGAGGACGCCAACGGCCAGTTCGAACAGAACTTCCAGTTCGCCGACGCTCTCACCACGTGCGATCGCGCTGTGTTCTACCGCTACATGGTCGAGTCGCTGGCCCAGCAGCGCGGGCTGATCGCCACGTTCATGCCCAAGCCATTCGCGAACCTGACCGGGAACGGCTGCCACTTCCACGTCAGCTTGTGGTCGAACGGCGAGAACGTGTTTGAGCGCGATCCCGCCGACGATCCCCGCGGTCTGGGCCTGTCAGAGCTCGCCTACCAGTTCATCGGCGGCCTGAAGACCAACGCCAAGGCCTACATCGCGGTCACCGCCCCGACCGTCAACTCGTACAAGCGCCTCGTCGTGGGCGCGCCGACGAGCGGTGCGACATGGGCGCCGGCGTACGTGAGCTACGGCTACAACAACCGCACGCAGATGCTTCGGATCCCCGCCGGCGGGCGGATCGAGGACCGGACGGTCGACGGCTCGTGCAACCCGTACCTGGCGGCGACCGCGATGCTCGCGTCCGGGCTCGACGGGATTGAGCGCGGGCTGGACGCCGGCGAGCCGAACTCGGCCAACCTTTACGAGATGCATCCCGATGAGCGCGAGGCGGCCGGCATCGAGCTGCTGCCGGCGAACCTGCTCGACGCCGTCCGCGAGCTCGAGCGCAATGACGTGCTCCGCGCCGCGCTCGGCAAGACCCGCGACGGCGACTACGTCGACTACTTCGCGAAGGTCAAGCGGCGCGAGTGGCAGGCCGCGCACGAGCAGATCACCCAGTGGGAGCTCGACCGCTACCTGCAGCTGTTCTAAGTCGTGCCGGGGGTTAGCCGGGGCAGCCGCTGGCCGATCAGCGGCGGCCCCGCCACGCTCGGCTCACCGCGAGCAGCGCCAGCAGGTCGAACGCGATCGTGGCGGCGTTGAGCGCTGTGATCTGACCCGGCGAGTCGTACGCCGGCGCGACCTCGACGACGTCGAAGCCGGAGAAGCTGATCCCCGCGAGCGCGCGCAGGAACGCGAGCGCCTCACGCGGCTCAAGGCCGGCGACCTCGGGCGTCCCGGTTCCGGGCGCGGAGGCCGGGTCGAGCACGTCGATGTCGAACGACAGGTACACCGGCCCGTCGCCGATGTGGGCGCGGACGCGGTCGCCATACTGATCGGGCGTCATCGCCACCAGGTCGGGCCCGGGGATGACCTCGAACCCGAGCTCGCGCGGGACCTCGATGTCCTCGGGGCCGTAGAGCGGGCCGCGCATGCCCGCGAGCAGCGAGCGCGCGGGATCGAGGAGCCCCTCCTCGACCGCACGGCGGAACGGGGTCCCATGGAAGTAGCGCTCGCCGTAGTACTGATCCCAGGTGTCGGCGTGGGCATCGAGCAACACGAGCGCCACCGGGCCGTGCACGGCATGCTGGGCGCGCAGCTCGCCGAGCACGATCGAGTGGTCGCCGCCGAGCACAAGCGGCACGATCCCGGCCGCCACCAGCGGCCGGAGCTGCTCGTCGATCTGCTCGGTCGTACGCAGCGCGTTTCCAGGCGTGATCTGCAGGTCGCCGCCATCGACTAGCGACAGCGTGTCGAACACGTCGACGTCGAGCACCGGGTGATACGGGCGGAGCAGCATCGACCCGGCGCGGATCGCCTCGGGCCCGAACCGCGCCCCGCTCCGGAAGCTGGTGGCGGTGTCGAACGGCACGCCGATCACTGCAGCGTCGACGTCGTCACGCGGTAGCTCGACCTGCGGCAGCCGGGCGAACGTGCGCACGCCGGTGTAGCGCGGAGCGACCGACGCATCCGGGGGGCCGAAGTGCGTCACTCGAGCAGCTCCGACTCGTGCTCTTCGAAGATCTCGGCGTAATCCGTGCGCTCGCCCGAGTGGAGCTCCTGCACGAGGTGATAGATGCGCGGGGTCATCACGAGCAGATAGCGCGCCGGCTCGGACGCCGCGTTCCAGAACGAGTGGCGCGTGCCCCGAGTGACGAGGATCGACTCGCCGGCGGGCACCGCGCGCCGTTCGTCGTTCACCTGGAACCCGAGCGTCCCGCTGAGCACGATCCACGCCTCGTCGTCAGAGCGGTGCAGGTGCAGGCCGGCGATCGGCCGGCCCGGATGCCCGCCCGGATCGGACCAGTCCGCGACCACGAACGACTCGCTGACGATCACGGCCGAAGCCTATGGCCGGCGGGGGCACGAAGTCCACCGGCGGCGGAGTGGCCGGCACGGTATGGGGCGCCGGCACGGTACGGGGCGCCGGTCGTGTGGGCGCCGGCGCGCACGCGGGACCTGCATCACGCCCGGTCCGCGACTGGGGGTGCAAAAGTCGCCAACCTCGGCACCGGCGCGCGGGCTCGGCTACATAAGCGCCTGTCAGGCGCTTATACGGCCGGGCCGCTGTGGCGGAGTGAGATTTGGCGAGAAATGCACCCCGGCCGGCGCGCACACGACCCTCGCCAGGGAGCGACGCCCCCAGACCGCACCGCCGAGCGACGCCCCCGGACCGCACCGCATGCGCCGCACCCCGGCCGCGCCGGCACCCGCACCCCGCCACGACCGCGGTCGGCGCACACACGACCCGCCCCCCGGGGCGACCCGAGGGCGGCAGGGACACGGCCGGGTCATCCCGGTCCGAACCTCCGCAACGCGGCCGCCGGCCGGCTGGCCGCTACGAGCGAGCCGACTGTCTGCGGCGCCACCGTGTCGAGCAGGCTCGCGAGCGCGATGAACGCCTTCGCGGTCGTGAGCGCGTCTCCGAGCGCGTGATGGGGCGTCTCGGCCGGCTGCCCGAGTACGCCCGCGAGCCGGCTGAGCGATATCCCCTCGGGCGCGGAGCCGTCGCGGTGGCGCAGCCACGCTCGCCCGAGCGCCTCGGTGTCGGCGACCGCCGGCAGCCGCACCCGCCGGCGCGCAAACTGCCGCTCAAGGAAGCCGATCTCGATCGCCGCGGTGTGGAAGACGGGCACGCGGCCCGCGAGCATCTCGAGAACCTGGTCCATCGCGTCCTCGAGCGGCGGTGCGTCGGCGAGGTCAGGCACCCGCAGCTTGTGCACGAGCACTGCGCCGTGCTTGGACCGCCTGGTCGTGCGCACGAGCGTGTACATGCCGGCGCCCAGCACGATGCGGCCCTCCTCGATCGGGACTGCGCCGACCGCGATGATCTCGTCGTGGCGTGGATCGAGCCCGGTCATCTCGAGATCGAGCGCGCACCAGGACGCCTCGCGCCATGCCGTCTGATCGGCCGGCCACGACGCGCTCGCAAACTCGGCCGCCGCACCCTCCGGCGCCCGCCTCAGCCTCACGATCGCAACCTCACCCCCGCGACCTCACGCCCGCGACCTCACGCCCGCAGCCTCCGCTGCACCGACGTCACCGCCCGGAACACGTCCCGCAGGTGGTCGCGCATCAGCGGGCTGATCTCGGCAGGATCGATCAGGTCGTCAGGCGGCCGGCCCGCGGAGATCCGCCCCATGTGATGGCCGATCCGGAGCTCGAGCGCCAGCTCGAACGCGTCGGCGAGCGTTCGCGCATCCGCCTCGCTCAGCACGCCGCCACCGGCGGCGGCCAGCAGCCGCTCGGGCGTCGAACCTTCGACCACGCCGGCGGCGGCTGACCCCCAACGCGCGAGCTCGACGATCGGCGCCACCGCGGCCAGGCGGATGTCGAGCCGGTCGCTGCGCCGGCCGTCCGCCTCGAGCACCGAGTCGGCGTCGAACCCGGTCGGCGGGACGCAGGCCAGCGCCCGCCGGGCCAGCGCCGCGACGAGCCGACCCCGGACAGCACCCGACGGCGTCGGCAGCGGATCGATCGGCGTCCCCCATAGCGCCCGGCGCTCGATCAGCATGGACAACTCCATCTCGTCCTCGCCGTCGGTCCGGCTCCATTCCTCGCTGCTTCGCGCCACGACCCCGCCGACGAATCCGCACGCCTCCAGCACGTCGGCCACCGACTGGGTCCACTCGACTGGCGGATGCTCGTGACACACGACGGCGCCGCGGGCGATCGATGCCGGGGTCAGCTCCCGCCGCGCCTGGCTGCCGAGGGCCACCCACACGAGCCCCTCCGAGGCCGGCGCCGGCGCCGCCAGCTCGAGCGCGCGTGTGGTCAGCGCGTCGACGAGCGCCGACAGGACGCGCACGACCTCGGGCGCGCGCAGCCGCTCCGCAACCAGATCCGCCACCACCTCGGGTAGTCCCCGCGCGACCGCCGCCAGATCCTCAGCGGACGAAGCCCGCGAGATCAAGCGCCGCGCCCCGAACCACGACCGGGACTGCGCCGCGAACAGGTCCGCGTCCTCGATCACGCCGACCAGCTGCCCGGTCTCGGTGACCACCGGCGCGTGCCGGATGCCGCGTTCGAGCAGCTCGAACAGCACGTCGCCGCCGAGCCGGTCAGGAGTGACCGTGAACACCGGCGTGGTCATCACCGTCGCCACGGGCGCGCTCAACGGCAGGCCCGCCGCGACGATCTTCGTCCGGATGTCGCGATCGGTCACGATCCCGAAGCCGCCAGCTGCGCAGGTCGACGATCGCCGAGCTCGCGCCCGCCTCGGTCATTCGCCGGGCGATCTCGCGGATGCTCTCCATCGGCTCACACCGCACCGTCGGGGAGCGGAGCAGTCGCGTGACCGGCCGGTGGTTCGGTGGACCCGCCGCGAGCTCGAGCTCGCGCCGCCTGACGCGGTCGAGCAGCGGCCGCGCGACGCTCACCGGGATCCGGTAGGAGAGCGTGTCCTCGGCGGCCCGGGCCTCGAACCCCGGAGGAAGCCCCGACAGCATCGCGGCGTGGCCGAACGTGTCGCCCGCGCCGAGCATGTCGAGCAGCCGCCCGTCGTGAATGATGTCGACCGCCCCCGAGTGGATCACGCGCAGAAACGTGACCGGTCCACCGTCCTCGGTCAGGATCGGCGCGCCGGTCACGTAGAACTCGATCTCGGTCTGCGACGCGAGCTCCCCGAGTTCCTCGGGCGAGAGCGCGTCGAACGGCGCCCGGACCGCGAGAAACCGCGCGATCTCGCTCAGCGCCGCGTCCAGCGTAAGCTCCTCGACCGAGCGGTAGACATCTGCCTACCTGAGACTACGACAGCAACCCGAGCCGCTGGCTTCGCTGGACCGCTTCGGTGCGGTTGCGAACGCCGAGCTTGCGATACACCGCGCTCGTGTGCTCCTTGACCGTGTGCTTGGACAGGTGGAGCTGCTCGGCGATCTCGGGGTTGGTGGCGCCGGAGGCCATCAGGTTGAGTACATCGCGCTCGCGGTCGGACAGGCCCATCGCGACCGGCCGGTCCTGATGGTCGAAGACGGTCTTGCCGAGGCCGACGAGTCGCACCGCGCCGGCGATCTTCCGCGCCGGCCAGTCCTTGTAGGCGAAGCCCGAGGCACCGGCGGCGCGCGCGGCGTGCGGCGAGATCTCGCCGGCGCCCGAGAACAGCAGCACCCGCGTCATCGGCTCGGCCGCCCTCAGCTGCTCGCAGACCTCCGCGCCCGACTCCTCGCCGATGAACAGGTCGACGAGCGCGACGTGCGGCCGGTAACGCGTCGCCAGCGTCGACCGCCTCCTCGCCCGTGTGGGCGCTCAGGCAGCGGTCGACCCACGGCTGCTGGGTCAGCATCAGTCGGATCCCCCAGTGCACGACGTCGTGGTCGTCGACCACGAGCACGGTCAGCTTCTCGGGGCTCCGCAGCTCGGAGTCAGCGCTCATCGGGAACCACCAGCCGGACCTGCCAGGTGCCGGGCTCGCGCTCGCCGAACTCGACCATGCCGCCGCTCTGCAGCGCCTCCAGCGCGGCCAGCCGCAGCCCCATGCCGGCGCGGTGCCGGCCGCCGCTGAGCCCGTCGTTGGCCACCGCGAGCACGAACGCGCCGTCGTCGCGCCCGATCCGCACGGAGACGCGGCTGGGGTTGGCGTGCTTGTGGGCGTTCCGTACGGCCTCGGCGAGCACCGACTGGGCCAGCGGCTCGAGCGCCGGCGGCACATCGCCCTCGCTACCGGCCTCGAGCGTCACCCCCAGGTCCGGGTGCACTCGCGCGAGCCGCTCGACCTCGGCCACGAACGTCGTCTGCGTCGCCCGCGGGGCGCGGCCGAGCGGCCGCTGGAGCGCGGTGCGCAGATCCGAGAGCGCCACCTGGGTCTCGCTCGCGCAGCGCTGGCGGGCGTCCGCCGGCAGATCGCCGTCCCCGTCGAGCGCCATCGAGACGCCGAACAGCCGCTGGATGACGACCTCGTGTATGTCGCGGGCAAGATCGATCCGCTGCTCGAGCTGCTGTGCCTCCTCGGCCTGCTTGGCCACGATCCGGGCGACCGAGGCGAGCGCCGCGGCCTTGCCAAGCGTCCACAGCAGGTACCGCTCGGAGTCGTCGAGTGGCGGCTCGGTCAGCAGCCGGTCAGCGAAGATCACGCCCATGGCGCGGCCGGCCGCCGCCATCGGCGCGCACACCAACCGGACGGGCTCGGGGAAGATGCCCGCGTACTCCTCGGGGAACTGGCCGGTCATGTCCCCTTCGATCTCGATCACCCGGTCCTCGCGCAGCGACTGGGCCGCGATCGGCGCCGACTCGACGGTCACGTGCGCGTTGTCGAACGGCTCGAGGCTGAGTCCGTGCGCCCCAGCCGCCCGCACTCGCCGGCTCGCTGAGTCGTAGCGGAAGATCAGTGCCCGTCGCATCCGCGCGAGCCGGCACACCGCTCCGCACAATCGGTCGTAGAACCCGTCGCCGGTGGCGCCGTTTTCCTCGCCGGCGGACCGTTGCTCCTCGGACTGCGACAGCACCTCGACGAACAGCTCGAGCGCGTCGATCCCGACCTGTGAGCCCGGGCTCAGAACGAGTCCATCAGCGCGAACCGCAGCGCCTGCTGCGGCTCGAGATACACCCGCCAGTTCTCCTTGCAGCATGGGCATCGGCATTCGACGGACGGATCGTATCCGTCGAGGGCCGCGTGCCACTCGATTTCATCGCTGCGCAGGCAGATCGGGCAGGCGAGCGAGGCGATCACGAGCGGGTCGGGATCGTCGGTCCGGAACCTGGCCGTGTCGGCAAGCGTAGCCATGCTTCGAGGATCCTCGCGCCCGCAGCGCCACGCAACCGGGCGCGGGGTGTCAACCCCCCGGCTGGGGGGAGAATTTGGGGCCGCCTACGGCGGTGTCCGTGGGGCCTGGTGCCCCCCCGTCCGGACGGGGTTGCACGGCCCCATGGATGCCGCGGAGCGGCCCGTCAAACGCCGGCGAACGCCGCCGCCGCGTCGACCCGCGCGATCGGGCGCTTGCCCCAGCGGCTCCAGGTGGCGTAGTCGAGCAGACGGCTCATGTAGTCGCGCAGTGGCACGACGCTGATCCCTGCCGGCTGAAGCTGCGCGCGCGTGAACGAGTCGTCGAAAGTCGTTGCGACTGAGAAGTACGGGAAGTACATCCGCCCTTCCTCGAGCATCGAGCGCGCCATGCCGTGGTCGAGCGACTCGAACTCGGCCGGCGCCAGCAGCCGCGGCGGAGGCTGCTGGAAATAGTCGCTCGCGAGCTCGGCGATCTCGGCAATCGTGCTCGCGTCCGTGCCGGCCGTGAGGTGGTAGGTCTTGCCGATCCCGCCCGCGGCCTCGGACAGCGCGTAGATGCCGTCGGCGACGTAATCGATCGAGACCACGTCGACGGGCGCCGAGGCGGTCGCCGGCACCGCCGGGAACAGCCCGCGAGCGAGCGCCCGCAGCGGCCAGTACAGAACGTTGAATGCAGAGGTCCAGCCGGTGTTGCGGTCGCCGACGACGATGCTCGGACGCAGAATCGTGAACGGCAGGTCGGGATGCGAGCGCACGAGCTGCTCGGACTCGAACTTCGACTGCTCGTAGGAGTTGTTGAAGCTTTGCCCGACATCGAGGTCGCGTTCGTAGAACCGGCCCGCGTGGGTTCCGGCGACGTACGCAGTCGAGACTTGGGCGTACCGTTCGAGCACGCCGATCTCCTGCGCCCGGCCGGCGAGCTCGAGCATCCGGCGGGTTCCCGCGACGTTGATCGCCCTCGCATCGTCGAGCGACAGGCCGAACGACACCGAGGCGGCGCAGTGGACGATCATCGTCGACTCGTCCGCCAGCCAATCCCAATGAGCGCGCTCGAGGCCGAGGCGCGGCGCCGTCAGGTCGCCGGCCACCGCGGTCACCCGATCGGCGTAGCTCCCGGCGCGATACCCGAACAGGTTCGCGAGCACCGCGTCGATCCGCCCGCGCGCGTCCTCGTCGCTGCCGGCGCGGACGATCGTGAGAATCGGCCGCTCGGTCCGCTCCAGATACCGGGCGAGCAGCTCCATCCCGACGAACCCGGTCGCGCCGGTGAGCAGCACGGGGCCATCGCACCGGGTCATGCGCCGCGCTCCGGCGACAGCGAGCGCAGCGCCCACGTTAGCCGCCCGCGCGTCTGGGCGGGGGTGATCAGCTCGTCGATGTAACCGTCGCCGGCCGCGACCCGCGGGCACAGGTTCTCCTCGGCGTAGCGCTCGGCGAGGGCGTCGCGAGCGGCGTCGGGATCGTCGGCCGCCGCGAGCTCACGGCGGTTGATGATCCCGACCGCGGACCTCGCGGCCATCACCCCGATCTGGGCGTTCGGCCAGGCGAACACGTAGTCGGCACCGAGGTCCTTGGAGTTCATCGTGATGTACGCGCCGCCGAACGCCTTGCGCAGGATCAGCGTCACCCGCGGAACCTCCGCCGCGGCGAACGCATGCACGAACTCGGCGCCGAACCGAATCACGCCGTTCGATTCCTGCTTTGTGCCCGGCATATAACCGGGGGTGTCGACCAGCACGACCAGCGGGATCCCGAACGCGTTGCACTTGTTGACGAACCGCGCGCCCTTCTGCGCGGCGTTGGAGTCGATGATCCCACCGAGGTAGCGCGGCTGGTTCGCGATCACCCCGACGGTGGCGCCGTCGAGCCGCGCGAACCCGGTGATGAGGTTGCGCGCCCATCCGGCCGCCACCTCGAGCAGCTCACCGCCGTCGACGAGCGCGCGGGCCACGTCGCGGACGTCGTACACGCTACGGGGGTCGTCGGGCACGAGCGCCGCCGGGTCGTGCCCGAGCGGCGGCCGCGCCGGCAGCACCGGAGGCCTTGCGTCGCGATGGGCGGGGAGGTAACCGAGCAGCTCGCGCGCCAGATACGCGGCGCCCGAGTCGGTCGGCGCGACGAAGTGGCAGACGCCGTTGCGCTCGTGGACGCGCGTCCCGCCGAGCTGGTCGGCGGTGACGTCCTCGCCGAGCGCGTCGCGCACGACGCCCGGCCCGGTCAGGAACATGCTCGACTGCTCGGTCATCACGACCCAGTCGGTCAGCGCCGGCGAATACGCGCCGCCGCCGGCGGACAGGCCGGTGATGATCGACACCTGCGGGACGCGGCCGGACAGCTTGACGGTCCGGTGGAAGATGCGTCCGTAGCCACCGAGCGCGGCCACGCCCTCCTGCATCCGCGCGCCACCCGAGGACACGAAGCCGACGACCGGGGCCCGAGCCTTATCCGCCAGCTCGAGCACGCGCACGATCGTGTTCGCGTGCTGTTCGCCGAGCGAGCCGCCGGCGTAGCTCGAGTCCTGGGCGTAGCAGAACACCGGGCGTCCGTCGATCAGGCCGGCGCCGGCGACCACGCCGTCGCCCGCGCGGGCCTTGTCGCCCATCGTCGACGACATGACCTCGGAGCGGATCACCTCGAGCGTGCCCGGATCGCACAGCGTCTCGAGGCGCTCGATCGGGTTGAGCGGGGTCTCGGTGCCGGGTACGAGCGTGACGCTCACGACGCACCTCCGAGGCACAGCACGGCGTTGTGTCCGCCGAACCCGAACGAGTTCGAGAGCGCGACCGCGCGTCCGTGCCCGTTGCCGTTGACCACGAGCGGTCGCGGGCCGTCGGGCACGTAGTCGAGGTCGAGCCCTTCTTCCTGCTCCTCGTAGCCGAGCGACGGCGGCGCCATCCGGGCGTTCAGCGCGAGGATCGTCGCGATCGCTTCAACCGCGCCGGCCGCGCCGAGCAGATGGCCGATCGCCGACTTCGTCGAGGACACCGGGATGTCATAGGCCCGCTCCCCGAGTGCGAGCTTGATCGCCTCGGTCTCCGCACGGTCGTTGAGCGGCGTCGAGGTCCCGTGCGCATTGATGTAGTGGACTCCCTCGGGCGTGACGCCCGCGTCGGCCATCGCGCGGGTGATCGCCCGCGACGCGGGACGACCCGTCGGCTCGGGCGCGGTCAGGTGGTGGGCGTCGCCGGTGGCGGCGTAGCCGAGCACCTCGCCGAGCACCCGCGCGCCGCGCGCCTCGGCGAGCTCCTCTGACTCGAGCACGAGCACACCGGCACCCTCGCCCATCACGAACCCGTCGCGCCGCGCATCGAACGGGCGGGAGATCCCGGTCTGCGAGGTGGCGTCCATCGCCGCGAAGGCAGCCTTCGCGAGCGGAGTCAGCGTGGCTTCGGCTCCGCCCGTGACGACCGCCTGTGCCTCTCCGTTCTTGATCATCCGCGCGGCCTCGCCGATCGCGTGGGTGCCGGAGGCGCAGGCGGACATGACGCCGAACACGGGTCCGCCGAGGTGGTGGCGCATGGCCACGAGGCCGGCGGCGGCGTTACCCATGATCAGCGGGATCGCGAGCGGCGACACGCGCTCGGGCCCGCGATCGCGCAACACGTCGCACTGGCTCTCGAACGTCCACATCCCGCCGATGCCCGAACCGATCACGCAGCCGATGTCGGCCGGGTCGGTAGGCAGGTCGTCCGCGTCCCAGCCGGCGTCGGCGACGGCCTGCGAACTGGCCGCGATCGCCAATTGGGCGAAGCGGTCGCTGCGCCGGGCCTCCTTGACCGTCATGAACTCGGTCGGATCGAACTCAGTGCAGGCGCCGAGGCCGTCCTCGATGCCCGTGCGGCCGGCGGTCCAGCCCTCGTACAGCTCAGATGCGCCGACTCCGAGCGGCGTCACCGCGCCGACGCCGGTGATCAGGACGCGACCGCTCATGGGGCACCCCACTGAACGACCGTCGCACCCCACGTGAAACCGGCGCCGAACGCCCCGAGCAGCACGCGCTGCCCGGGCGCCAATTGGCCCGCGCTCTCGACGTGCGCGAGCGCAAGTGGGAGCGTGGCCGCCGAGGTGTTGCCGTACTCGGAGATGCAGTCGACGACGCGGTCGGCGGGCAGGCCCAGCCGCTCGCCGACGGCGGTAAGGATCCGCCCGTTGGCCTGGTGATAGACGAACAGGTCGATGTCGTCGAGCCTCGTGCCGGCGGCCCGGGCGGCCTGGACCGTCGCCAGCGACAGGCGCGCGACGGCCTCGCGGAAGGTCTCGTGGCCTCGCATCCGGATCACGCCCTCGTCGCGCGGGACGATGATGTGGTCGTAGCCCGCGCCGTCGGCGCCGAGCACGATCGGCCCGATCCGGCTCGTCTCCCCGGTCGCCGTGAGCACCACCGCGCCGGCGCCGTCCGCGAACACGGCCGCGGTCGTGCGATCGTCAGGGTCGAGGATCCGCGACATCAGGTCCGCGCCGATCACGAGCACGCACTGCGCGCGGCCCGCCTCGATCTGGCCGGTGCCGACCGCCAGCGCCGACAGGAAGCCCGTGCACGCCGCGCCGATGTCGAACGCGCCGGCACGCACGGCGCCGAGCTCGTGGGCGACGAGCGGCGCCGCGTTCGGCATGACCTCGTCAGGAGTGGTGGTGGCGACCAGGACGAGGTCGACCTGCTCGGGCGAGACCCCCGCTCGGCGGAGCGCGGCCGCGCCGGCGTTGGCCGCGTGGGTGGTGAGGCGCTCGCTCGGCTCGGCCACGTGCCGCGCGCGGATCCCGGTGCGGCGGACGATCCACTCGTCGCTGACGCCGATCCGCGCGGCGATCTCGGCGTTGCGAACGACCTTACGGGGCAGGCTCGCGCCGACCGACGCGATCGCGGCGCCCTCGGGCGCGACGGGGACGATCGCGTCCTCGGCTGCGACGTCGCGGTGGAGCGCTGGCAGAGTCGTGCTCATTCCGAACACGTTCACCAATGCGGTCGGCTATGCCAACCGCCGGGGGGCCCAAACCCCCTACGCGGGGGGTTTCGCAACCGCAGCGCGAAGAGGGTGTAACGACGACGCCCCCTCTGGTTAGCGCGACCGGGGTGAGGCGACCCGTGCGACGGCCGCCTCCCCCCTCTCGCGACGACTAAGCCTGCGCCGTCTGCGCCCTGCTGGCCGCCATCGGTCCGGTCCGGTCCCATACCGGGCGGACCTCGACCGAGCCGTACCCGACGTTCGGCATGTGCGAGGCATGCTCGAGGGCGGTGTCGAGGTCAGGGCAGTCGACCAGGTAATAGCCGGCCAGGAACTCCTTGGTCTCGGCGAACGGCCCGTCGGTGAACTGGGTCTGTCTGTCGCGCTCACGGACGGTGGTCGCGACGTCGGGACCCTCGAGCGCGTCGCCGCCGACGAGCACGCCCGCGTCCTGCAGACCCTGCGTATAGGTGTCGTAGCGGGACCCCACCTCCTGAAGCTGCTCAGGGGTGAGTTCGCTGTCCACCGGGTTGTAGATCAACAGCATGTATTGGGGCATCTCGCCTCCTCGGATCGGATGGCCGCTCGCTTTGCGGCTTCAACCGGATGACGGACGAGCGTGCCGCGTTTCGACACGCCCGTCCATCAATTGTCTTACGCGCGCGAACTATCTGCCGTCGTGGTCGTGGCCGATTCCCGGCAACACCTGCGTCCCTTCGATCTGGACCGCCTGCAGCGCGCGCGGGTCGAGCCCGAGCAACTGCAGGATCGTCGGCGCGACCTGGGTCGTCTCGACCCACCTGTCCGACGAGCCGGGCCGGACCACGCCGGGTGCGTAGACGAGCAGCGGCACGTCGCGGTCGTTCGGGTTGTCGCCGCCGTGCTCGGCGATCTTCGTGCCGCTGGTGTAGACCATGCCGACCTGCACGCGACCGAACACGTCCGGGTAGCGCGGGTCCCCGTACGGCACGCCGAAGAAGTCGGCGGCCTCATGACCGGCGTAGATCTGCGCCAGACCGGAGTGCGCGACCTGCTCGGTGCCGCGGTTCACGCCGTCGTTGTTGTAGAGCACCGCAGTCGCGCTGTGGTTCCACAGGTAGTTCTTGACGAAGTCGGCCGCGTCCTGCGTCTTGACCGACAGGTAGCTCTGCCACAGGTCGTCGTCGGTACCGGCGACGATCAGGTTGTTGGGATCACCCGTCCGCGCCGTCCAGGCCGCGTTGATCGCGTTGATGATCGGGCCGTCGTCGATCCGCTTCAGCAGCAGCGGATTCTGCGGCGACTGACCGTGCTTGGCCGTGATGATGATCGCCGTGGAAGACGCGAGACCGTCGTGCTGGATCGTGTCGATCCATCCGCTGCAGCTGCGCGTTGACGTAGTCCAGCGCGCTGGCCAGCAGCGGGCGCGGCGTCGCACCGCCCGGGTAGTAGCCGGCGAGCTCGACCGGCCCCTCCGTGTAGGTGCCGTTCGGGTTCTGGGTGAGCGTGCTCGGCGAGTCGACCTTCTCGGCGACCGACACGGTCTGGAAGTTCATCCCGAGGATCGCCGGGACGCCGACCTTGTTCTGACCGCTGTGGTCGTAGCCGTTGAGCTCGTTGATGACTGCCTGCACCTTGTAGCCGTCGTACTGCTTGGTGGCGGCGTCGTCGTGCGCCCAGTCCGTGTCCGTCGGGTACGGCACGCCGTTCGGCTCGATCGCCTGCGAGTCGATCTCCGGTCCGAAGAAGTCGTCGATGCTGTTGCCACCCGAACCATGGCCGTTGAACGACGTGTAGATCGCGTGCTTGTCAGACCAGGCGGTGCGCATTCCGGCGTTCTGGATGACCTGGAAGATCGTGTTGACCTTCAGGTAGTCCCACGGCATGATCGGCTGGCAGGTCTTCGGATCGACCGGGAAGGTCGCCGGGTTCAGACCCGATTGCGGGTGCGGGGTCAGGTTCATGATCGCGCCGGGATTCTTGTCGACGCCGTTCGGGTAGATCGAGCCGCCCTCGTCGAAGGACGGGAACGTGTTGCCGCTGCCGTTGTTCAGCAGGTCAGGCACCGCGTTGAGCTTGTCGTCCGGCGAGTCGTAGATCACGTTCCCACCCGGGACCGGGCCTGAGCAGTTCGTGGTACCGGGCGGGAACACACCGTGGCTGTACTCGACGTCGTAGTACACGCCGGTCGCGCGCGGGTCGCCGCCGGTCATCAGCGCCGTGCCGCCCGGATCGGAGTCCGACGGGTCAGACGTGTGGTTGTTGGTGAACTCGGCGCCACCGGAGGCGAGCTTGGCGAGCTCCGAGTTGGGGTGGCTTTCGATGTACCAGTCGAGGTCTGACTGGTGCATACCGTCGACCGAGATCAGCACGACGTGCGTGATCGCGTTCGGCTGATGGTGGCGGCCGCCGCGATCGCTGTGATCTGAGTGGGCGGACCCGGCGGCGGCCGAACCCCCGATCACGCCGGCGGCGACCACCGCGACCGCCCCGAGCTTCGTGACCCTGCGCATGCGAATGGCTCCTCTCGTTTGCGAGTCAGTGCGGGGGCACTTATATGGGGGCGGCCCACCGCGATCGTTGCGGAGCGGTATCCCGAGTATGTGCGTCGTCTTAGACGCCGGCGCCGTGGCCGGATCTGACCTCAGCCAGGAGCTGCTAGCAGTACGGCCCGGCCGCGAGCTCGTCGATCAGCGCGGCCAGACGGAGCAGCAGGTCGGGCGCGAGCTCCCGCTCGGTGAGCGGGAGCGAGGCGTAGAACGCCCGCTGTCTCCCTCGGAGCCACTCCTGCTGGTCCTGCAGAAGCTGCTGCCCGTGCTCGGTGAGGCTGACCGCCACCGCCCGGCGATCCTTCAGCGAGCGCACCCGCCGGACGATCCCGCGGCGCTCGAGCGCGTCGAGGATGCGCGTCGCCGTCGACGGCGTGATGCCGGCGTGGCCGGCGAGCTCCTGCACCCGCGCCGCCGGCCGGCTGCTCAACCCCTCGAGCAGGCCGTATTGGGATAGCGTCAGGCCGCCGTCCGCGGCCGCGGACCCCCGGGCGCGCCGCACCGCCTGCGCCAGCGCGTCAAAGGCGGTGACGAAATCGATGTCGCCGTCGGCGTCCATACTTCCTTGAGATTATCGTGGATGCCATGCTAATATTTGGCATGCTAATCAATATCGTCGATCCTGGAGCAAGGTCATGTTCCACCACATCCTCGTCAGCATCGACGGGTCCGACCATTCGGACCGGGCCCTCGACGAAGCGATCGACATCGCCCGCGCCGACCAGGCGCGCCTCACGATCCTGACCGCGATCACCCAACAACCGGTGTGGGCCGCGTCGGCGATGGCCGCCGGCGCGTGCGCGCTCACCGCCGCCGAGCTCGAGAAGGAAGCCGTGGACAACATGCGCCACGCGGTCGAGCGAGTTCCCAAGGACGTCCCCGTGACGACGATCATCAGCCGCAAGCCGATCCGGCACGCCCTGATGGGCCGCCTCAAGACCTCCGATTACGACCTGCTCGTAATGGGCTCTCGCGGCCGCGGTGCACTCATCGCGTCACTGTTCGGGAGCGTCAGCCATTACGCGCTGAACCACTGCCCGATCCCGGTGCTGATCGTCCACGCCGACGCCGACCACAAAGGGTCGGAGGCCGAGTGCGCGGCCGAGCTACCCCAGCGCACGTCCTCGGAGCCAGAGGCCGCCGGTCCGGGCGCGCCAGCGCCGATTCCGGCGTAGTCACAGCCGAGGCGATCCCAGCGGACCCGCAGTACAGCCCAGGCGGCGCTCGCGCACCACCACCCATCGCCTCAGGCTCCGGGGCGGAGCGAGCATCGAATCGGCGGTGCGCAGGGTTTTAGCGTCAACCAGGCACATCTCGGATCATACGCTCCGTCGGCGGTGTATCTGGCCGACCGGCGCCCGCAGGACGAGGACTACTCAGCGACCGGCCGCATCAGCGCCACGGTGGCCTCGATGATGTCGTCGAGCGGCGGCAGCTCGGCGGTCGGGAGCGGCATCTGCCGCTGCGATGACCTCGTGTAACAGGCGCCGATGAACATCATCGCGACCGCGTGCGCGTCGACATCGCCGCGGGCCCGGCCGGCGGCCTGCTCGGCGGCGAAGTAGTCGCCGATCGCCCGCACTCCCCGGTGCGGCCCGAGGTCGTGCTCGGCCATGTAGGCCGCCATCGAGTCGCGAAGCTCGGTGTCGGACTGGGCCGCGGCGATCAGCGGCAGCACCCCGTCCAGGAAGTCCTCGAGCGTGCGCCCGTACAGGGTCAGCACCGAGCGCGGGTCGGTCGCCGGCTGCACGCCGCCGTCCGCGAGCGCCAGCAGCGGGCGCAGGCCCTCTTCGAACACGGCCTGGAGCAGGCCGAACCGATCCTTGTAGTGGTAGAAGACGCTCGCTTCGGAGACGCCGGCGAGGCCGGCCACCTCGCGCGCGGTGAGCCGCGCGATGCCGCGCTCACGAATCACCCGGAGCGCCGCGGCGAGGATCGCCTCACGGCCCCCGGCGGACGGTCGTCCCCGGCGCTTCGGCGTCAGCTTGACGGCCTCTTCGACATGTTCACGCTGCGGTGACAATTTACTGACCAGCCACTCAGTATATATGTTATTCTGACCTCAGGCGAAGTAAAAGGAGGTAGGCCCGATGGCTCGCAAGTGGTGGACCCTGCTCGCCGTCTGCACCGGCGTGTTCATGCTGCTGCTGGACATCACGATCGTCAACGTCGCGCTGCCGTATATCCAGCAGGCCTTCCACGCTTCGCTCGCCGATCTGCAGTGGGTCATCGACGCGTACGCGCTGACGCTCGCGGCGTTTCTGCTCACCTCCGGGTCGGTCGCCGACCTCGTCGGCCGCCGGCTGGTGTTCGCCGTCGGCATCGTTGTGTTCACGATCGGATCCGCGCTGTGCGGGGTGGCCGCCGATCCGACGTTCCTCGCGCTGTCGCGTGCGTTCCAGGGCATCGGCGGCGCGATCATGTTCGCGACCTCGCTGGCGCTGCTCGCCGATGCGTTCCCGCCGCGGGAGCGCGGCGTCGCGTTCGGGGTGTTCGGAGCGGTCACGGGCATCGCCGTGGCGGTCGGCCCGGTGCTCGGCGGTGCGCTGACGAGCTGGCTCTCCTGGCGGTGGATCTTCTTCGTGAACCTCCCGATTGGGATCTTCGCGCTGATCGTGACGCTGCGCGAGGTCGCCGAGTCCAAGGCCCCGGTTGCGAACCGGCCTGACTGGCTCGGCTTCGTGACGTTCACGCTCGGGCTCACCGGGCTCGTGTACGGATTGATCCGCAGCCATCCCGCCGGCTGGGGCTCGGCCACCGTACTCGGGTCGCTGATCGCCTCCGCGGTTCTGCTGACGGTGTTCGTGGTCGTCGAGATGCGCACGCGCGCGCCGATGCTCGACCTCAAGCTGCTGCGCGTCCCCACCTTCAACGGCGGCCTGATCGCGGCCTTCGCGATCTCCTCGTCGATCTTCGCGCTGCTCACGTACCTCGTTCTCTACCTCCAGAACGTGCTCGGGTCCTCGGCGATCGACACAGGCATACGGCTGCTCCCGTTCACCGGCGCGATCTTCCTCACCGCCGGACTCGCCGGACGGCTGACCGGTCGCGTGCCGATCCGCTTGCTGATCGGACCGGGTTTCGTGCTGATCGGCGCCGGACTGGTGCTGATGCGCGGCATCACGCCGAGCGACGACTGGACGCATCTGCTGCCGGGGATGATCGTCGGCGGCGTCGGCTGCGGTCTGGTGAACGTGCCGCTGGCGTCGACCGCCGTCGGCGTGGTGGAGCCCGCGCGCGCCGGCATGGCGTCCGGCATCAACTCGACCTTCCGGCAGATCGGGATCGCGACCGGCGTGGCGGCGCTCGGAAGCATCCTCGCCAGTGATGTCTCGAGCTCGATGATCTCGAAGCTGTCGAGCGGCCCACTCGCGCACGGATCGCACGCGCTGGCGTCGGCCGTCAGCAACGGCAGCATCATTCAAGCGGTGGGCGCGGTCCCCGCCCATCTGCGCGCGCTCGCGTTCGACGCCGCCCGCGCCAGCTTCGTCGACGGACTGAACTCGATCCTGCTGATCTCAGCGGTCATCGCGTTCGCCGCAGCCGTGCTCACGTTCGTGCTGATCCGGCAGCGCGACTTCGTCGACGTGCAACACGCGCCGCCGGACCGAGCCGGCCCACCCACGGAGGCGGACGCGCCCCACGAGACCGTCGCAGCCGGCTGACCCAGCTGGGTCGGAATTCAGTGGCGTGCCGCGAGGGGGTTGTCACGGTGCGATGCCGGCGATGTGGCTAACGCCACGCTCGGCGTGCCTGCTGAGCTCGAGCGCGCCGCTCTGACCCCTATGGGGTGGCTGAATCCGCATTCACCGACGGGAAGCGGTCGAGTGCGGAGTTATGCCCACACCGCCGGCGGGGGCAGACCTCCGGCGCCGGCCTTTCTAATATCGAGTACATGCGACTGTCCGTACTCGACCAGTCCCCGATCGCCGAGGGCTCGACGGGCGCCGACGCGCTGCGCAACACGCTCGACCTGGCCCGGCTCGCCGACGAGCTCGGCTACCACCGCTACTGGGTGGCCGAGCATCACGGCGGCCCGATGCTCGCGAGCGCGAGCCCCGAGGCGCTGATCGGGCCGATCGCGGCCGCCACCGAGGGGATCCGGGTCGGGAGCGGCGGCGTGATGCTGCCTCACTACAGCCCGCTCAAGGTCGCCGAGACGTTCACGATGCTCGCCGGGCTGTTCCCGGGGCGGATCGACCTCGGCCTCGGCCGAGCCGCCGGCACCGACCCCCTGACCACGTTCGCGCTCCAGCGCGACCGCCGGCAGGCCGCGCCCGACGACTTCCCGCAGCAACTGGCCGAGCTGCTCGCGTACCTCGACGACAGCCTCCCCGCCGACCATCCGTTCGCGCGGCTCGCAGGCGTCCTCCCCGGACGGCCCGAGCTCCCGGTGCCGTGGCTGCTCGGCTCCTCCCCGCAGAGCGCGATCTGGGCCGGCCAGCTCGGCCTGCCGTACGCGTTCGCCGACTTCATCAACTCCGAGGGCTCCGACATCGCGAGGGTGTACCGCGAGCGGTTCGTCGCCACCGAGCACTCCCCGCTGCCAAGGACGGCCGTCGCGGTGTGGGTGCTGTGTGCCCCGACCGACGAGGAGGCGCAGTACCTGGCGTCGAGCAGCCGGATGTGCTTCACGCTGCTTCACCGCAACGAGCTGATCCCGGTTCCGCCTCCCGACAAGGCGGTCGAGTTCTTCCGGCGCGAGGGCAAGAGCCCATCGGGCGGTCGCCCCGGCCGCCGCAGCATCCTGGGCTCGCCCGAGACGGTCCGCGCCGGCATTGAGCAGGCCGCGGTCGAGTACGGCGCCGAGGAGGTGATCGTGGTCACGATCACCTACGACCACCAGATGCGCCGGCGCTCCTACGAGCTGCTGGCCGAGGCGTTCGACCTCGAGCCGCGCGCGGTCACTACGTCAGCGCTCGAGTCGCCGCGCTGACGAAGCCGTCGGCCATCGAATCGCCGACGCCGCCGAGCGGGAGAAACCGGGGGACGTCGAGATCGGCGGCGAGGTCGAGCCAGATCCGTGTGGGTCCTCCACCGTCCACGCGCCAGCTGACCTCGAACTTCTCGCCGTCACCTCCGTGGTGCGGAATCCGGCTCAGCTTCACCGTCCCCGCGGGGTCAACCTGGACGTCCATGGTGAGGTCGAAGTCGCGCGTGACCGGGCCATGCTGGACGTGGAGCTTCGCCTGCACCTTGGTTGGCTGACCCTGGTCGTCGCGCTCGAGCACATCGACCGCCTTGACGACGTCAGGGTGCCAGCTCGGGTATCGATCGACCGCCGCGAGCAGCGAGATGCACGCTTCGGGTGAGGCGGGCGTGGTGGCGCTGGCGGTTCCGGTGAGCTCCTTCACTTCCGGCCGGATCCTACGACGTCGCCTCCTCGAGCGACCGCCCGGTGGCGCGGATTCCGAACAGAATCAGGGCGCCGGCGAGCAGCCCCGTGATCCCCATCACGAGGAACGAGGCCGAGAAGCCCCAGGCCGCGTTCGCGCCGAGCACGATCAGCGGCGCGAGCGCGCCGCCGATGTGGCCGAGTCCGTCGCTCAGCGCGACGCCGGTGGCGCGCGCGCTGGTGGCGAAGTGCTCGGCCGTGTACGTGTACAGCAGCGGAACGAGCAGCCCGATCGTCATCGAGGCGACGAACCCGAACACGATGATGACCGCAGGCGACACGAAGTAGCCGATCACGAACAGCGAGATTGCCCACGCCACAGCAAACAGCGCGGTCGCATATTTGCGCTCGAAGCGGTCGCTGAAGCGGGTGGTGGCGAACGCGCCGACCAGGAATCCGATACCCGACACGACCAGATAGGTCGTGCTGTCGGCGAGGCTGTAGCCCTTGTCGGTGAACAGCGTCGGCGCCAGCGTCAGCCAGCCGTAGTTGCCGATGTAGTAGACGAACCAGATCCCGACGAACAGCAGCACGCGGCCCGCCATCGGGCGGCGGAGCAGCGCCCTGACCGGGACGCGTTCGGCCGGCGCCTCGTCGGGCACGGGCTCCGGTTCGGGGAGGCGGTCGCCGTCGATCACCTCGAGCGCCGTCTCCTCGGCCTCGGCGACAACCTCGCGCGCCTCGTCGATCCGTCCCTGGGAGACGAGCCAGCGGGGAGACGGGGGCAGACCGCGTCGCATGAACAGGATCGTCGCGCCACCGAGCGCGCCGATCAGGAACAGGATCCGCCACCCGGACGCGAACGTGGGCACGAGCGCGCGCGCGATGAACGGCACGACCGCGAATCCCGCGTAGGCGGCCGTCGTCGCCCAGCTCGTGTAACGCCCGCGTAGGCGGGCCGGTGACAGCTCGCTGATGTAAGTGGTGACTGCGGCGATCTCAGCGCCGATTCCGAGCCCCGAGATGAAGCGGAACACGATCAGCTCCGTGACGTTCGTGCTCGCCGCGGCAAGCACGGTGCCGATAGAGAACACCGCGACGGATATACCGAGACTGAGCTTCCGTCCCCACTTGTCGGCGATCGTGCTGTCGGCGAAGGCGCCGATGATGTAACCGATCAGGCTGCTGGTCACCGACAGTGTGACGGTCGCCTTCGACACGTGGAACTGCGTGGCGATGACCGGAGTCGCAAAGGAGATCGTGACGATGTCGAAGAACGCGAAGAAGTAACCGGCGCCAACGATCCACAGCAGCTTGCGCTCGTACGGCCAGACCGGGATGCGGTCCAGACGCGCGGTGACGCTCGCGTTGCCACCCCGCCCCTTCACCGTCGATTGTTCGGTCGCACTGCTACGAGAAGCTGAGTGTGACATTTACTCTCCTTTCACACTCCGCTTACCCGCGACCCGCGAACTGAAAACTGGACGTCCCCTCGGCGCGCCCGCCCGGTGCCCGGGCAGCGGGCACCCAGCGCGAAGGCGGAGGCCCCGCCGCGCCGGCCCCGTGGCCGGCGCCGCGCGTGTCCGGTTCGTTCATGCAGCGACGCCGACGCCGACGTCGCCGACGCGACGGTGCCGGCGCGTCGACGATGCGCGGCTCGCACGGACGCGGGTGGTGGTACCAGCGGCACTCGTGCGGACCTCGACGAGATCGCACAGCTCGTTGACCATCCACAGGCCCAGGCCGCCCCTAGCCGTGGCCTGAAGCCGCCGGCCGGCCAGCGGATCGGCGATGTGACCCGAGTCCTCGACCTGGAAGATCACCTCACCCGGAGTCGCCCAGACGCGCAGCTCGCCGTGCGCGCCGGCATGCCTGATCGAGTTCGTGGTCAGCTCGTTGATCGCGGTCACGAGCTCCGCGGTGCGGTCCTCGTCGAGCCCCGACGCGGCGGCCCGCTCGGCGACCCATGTGCGTAGCCGTCCGAGGTCGCCGATCTCGAAGGCGCGCGTCAGCGTCCCCGGCGGGGGATCGGACAGCGGCTGCTCACACCGGGACGGCACCGCACCGTGGCCGTAGGCCGAGCTCGGCTCGAGCCGCCGATCCTGGACCACGCCGGGATGGGTGCACCCAGCATCGGCGAGCACCCGATCGTCGAGGCTCGCGACGTCGTACGGACACAGGACGCGGATGTCGGCGTCCGGCCAGGCGAGGTTGATCAGCGCTTCGTGGCGGGTGGCTTCGCACACCTCCTCGAACGTGCGGCCGGGCCAGATCGACTCACAGACGTAGCGCAACGGGCGGTCCGGGTCCCGCTTGATCATCGCCAGTACGGCCGGGATGATCCGCCGGGGGTTGCGCCCCAGCTCGACCATGTCGAGCAGCCGTATCCGGCGGGCGCAGCACCCCAGCTCCGCCCTCAGCAGCTTCAGCTTCGGCTCCGGAACGGTGATCACCACCGGCTCGTCTCGGTCGAGCGCGGGATTGATGAACTCGAGGATGCCCTCGAAATACTCGTATGGGTCCTGGTAGAACAGCGCCTGGTGCGCCTCCATGGACGCCAACCTGTGTGCGCGGGCGGTCACGCTTACGGTTGCTCCCACTCCCTGCTGACGATGTGGACGGGCCCCGGCCCCAGCGTAAGTCTTCCCGCCCGGCTGGCTTGTACACCGCCGGTCGCAGAAATCTATACGCGTGCTCTACGGGCCCTCGGAGAGCTGCTCGCCGGCGGCCAGGAGCTCCTCGGGCGAGTCGACCACCATGAGCAGGTCGCGTACGCCCGTCAGCGTCAGCACCCGCTCAACCTGGTCGGCGCCTCGCACCAGGGCGAACCGCCGGCCGCTCTCGTTGGCCCGTTGGTGCGCGCCCAGCAGGACGCGCAGGCCGGTCGAGTCCATGAACTCGATCTGCCTGAGGTCGAGGATCACCAGCTCCGCACCGGCGTCGAACGCCGAAGCGAGCCGCTCCTCGAGCTCCGGACTCGTTCGCAGGTCGAGCTCGCCGCTGACCGCCACCACCGATGCGGCGCCTTGGTTGTGCACCACCACGCTGAAATCGTTATTCACGGCTGACTCCATCACCCACAGCCCGCAGAACGAGACTGAGGAAAGCTACCACCGAGTAGGGTCGCGGACGCCGGCTGGGAAGCTACGCAACGGGTCGCGCGATCCCGGCTGGGCGCGTCAGACACCGGCGGGATCGTTCCACTCGTTCGCGACGATCCGCTCGCCGCTGCTCTGCGCCACCGCGAGATGGAGCGCCGCCGGCACGATGATGTCCGGGTCGAGCAGCTCGACCCCCTCGGGCATCGGCTCCGGGACCATCCCGGTGGCGGTGGCGCCGCCCGGCAACAGCAGGTTGATCTGTACGCCGCTCCCCTCGAGCTCGGCGGCCCACACTTGCGTCATCGCCTCGAGTGCGGCCTTCGAGGGTCCGTAGGGCGAGAAGCCCCGGCGGCCCATCGTCGAGTGGTTGATCGTCACGTTGATGATGCTTCCGCCGCCGGCCGCGAGCATGTGCGGCACGACTGCGCGCGACATCAGGAACACGCCGACGATGTTCGTCTCGATCACCAGGCGCCAGGCCTCCGGGTCAGCCTCCCAGAACGGCCGGGGGTCGGTCATGAACCGCTCGTTGACGAACCGCATCCCCCGCGCGGCGTTGTTGACGAGCACGTCGATACGGCCGCGGACGTCGAGGGCTCGCTCCACGAGCCGATCGACGTCGCCGGGCACGGTCACGTCCGCCTGCACGGCCTCGATACTGCCGGGCAGCGACGCTCCGAGCACGGCGACCTCCTCGACCTCGCCGGCGTTGCGGGCGGAGCTGATCACGACGTCTGCGCCGGCGCGCGCGTAGCCAAGCGCGATCGATCGGCCGATACCGCGGCCGCCACCGGTCACGATCGCGACGCGGTGGCGAAGGTCGATGCCCACTCAGTTACACAGTACGCAATGCCCGGTCGCGCATGAGCACGCCGGCAATTCCGCCGCGATCCGCTCGGGATGCCAGTGGCGGAGCCAGTCGAGCGCGACGCGCTCTGACCGGTCCTCCGGTCCGCCCGGCCAGCAGGCGCCGACGATCAGCGAGGCGAGCCGGCGCGGGTCGATGCGGCCGAGGGGCGCGGCTGATTCGATGTGGTAACGAAGCTCGTCGCGGTCCATGATCGACGAGCAGATACCCGTTTTTGCCCAATCCTCACACCCGTCCGCACGGACCGTGGCCCCGGCCGGATATCGCGGCGGCCACGGCCCCTAACGGCGAAACCTCAGGAACGCTGCGGAACCTTCGCGATCGCGTCCTGGTAGATGGCCAGCTGCCGGGCGACACCCTCGTTGACGAAGCCCTCGATGTGCCGGAGATTGTCGACGATCAGCGACGCATCAGCGGTGCTCCGCAGGAACTCCTCGTCCTGGCGCACGGCCTCGATCTGCGCCGCGGTCCCGCGGACCGCGACATAGCCGTTCATGTCCGCGTTCGGCGACAGCAGCGCAACGTCGAACGACTCGATCCGGCCCTCCTGCTGCATCCTGCCCATCAACCCGATTGCCTCGTTGAACACCTCCAGCGCGCGCGCCTCCAAGCCACGGACAGGGGTCCCCCAACTGATGAGCAGCATCCGGTCGGCCATGCCGACTCCTTCCTGTTATGGGCCCGGTCGCCCTGCCGGACCTGACAGAGCGACTCTCTCACTGAGCCCCGAGCGGTGCAACCCGCCTTACGCGGGGGCGGCCGCGAGCGCGATCACGTCGCCCACCGCCGGCGCCGTCCGCGACCACGCCTCGCCGGCGTCATCGGTGATCAGCAGCGACCCGCCGCGCAGTCCGACGAGCAGCCGGCCGGGCTGTCCGGGAAGCGCCGCCAGCGCGTAGGGCATCCGGCGCAGCGACGCGTCGCCGCCCCAGCGATCGATCGCCGACCAGCCATCGCCGCGCGAGCGTACGAGCACTGCTTGGCCGTCGCCGCGGCCGTGGGCGGCGTACGGCGAGCGGCTCACAGAGGCGTACCACAGGTCCGGATCGGCGGGATCGGCCGCGACCGCCCATGCGTAGTGGCGGTCGAGCCCACGGTCGAGCCGGCGCCAGCTCTGACCCCGATCGGGCGAGATCGCGATCCCCTGCCCGGCGACCTCGTACACGCGCTCGGGCGCGAGAGGGTGCGTGAGTAGCTGATGGGCGTCGCTATGCGCCTGCGGATTGTGGTCGATCCAGGTGCGACCGGCGTCGACCGACCGCATCACGCCGCCGAGCTCGATGCCGACCGCCAGTGAGTCCGGGTCGGTCGGGTGGAGCGCGATCGTGCTCACATGGTGGGTCCACGGGCGCGGGGGGAAAGACCAGCGTGGCTCGCTCTCAAGGCGCCGCAGCTCGGGCAACAGCTGCCAGGTCTCTCCCCCGTCCTCGGAGCGGTACAGGTTGCTGGGCTCGGTGCCGGCGTACACGACGGACACGCCCGCCTCCTCATGCGACGGTGACACCGCGGCCGCCATGACCCGCCGGTCCTCGACGCCGTGCCACGCCTCGCGCCAGGTATCGCCGCCGTCGTCGGTGGCGTACAGGCCGTCGTCGAACGTGCCCACGTACACCCGGTTCGGGTCGAGCGGATCGACGGCCACGCAGCGCGGCGACGGCGCGGTGAGCACGGTCTCGACGTCGCCGGCCCGCGAGCCGGTCAACGTCAGGCGCACGACCTCCTCGCCGGTGACCACGAAGATGCGCGAGCGATCAGGCATGGGCGCTCCTCCGGGCGCCCTGTGCCTGGGCTCGCTCGTAGGCCATCCGGAACAACTCGACCGCGCTCTCAGCCTCCTCGGGCGAGCGGATCGAGACCGTGATCCAGCCCGAGTCGGGAAGCACGTGGTGCGGGCGCGCGCGACCGTCGGCGATCAGCTCGTCGCGGACGCGGCGCGGGAACGGAAGGTCGGCGATCCGGTCGCCGTGCAGATGCCCGAGCTCGCGGCGGCCGAGCCGAAACTCGACCCCGCCGAAGCGGTGGGGCGCGGACTCCACGCCCGGCCACGACTGCACGGTGCTCGAAATGTGCTCTCCAGTGGAATTACTCATGGATCGCAGACTAGGGCGGTCAGGGCGCGATCACCAGACACAATTGGTCCTAGTACGTTGGTCGGATGCCGGAGCGCCGGAGCCTCGACGTCGTGATCGCCGGCGGTGGGCACAACGCGCTGGTTGCCGCCACGCTGCTCGCGCGCGCGGGCCGCTCGGTGGCCGTGCTCGAGCGCCGCGACGAGCTCGGCGGGGCCGCCGTCTCGGCCGCGCCGTTCCCCGGCTTCGACGTGCGGCTGTCCCGCTACTCCTACCTGGTCAGCCTGTTCCCGCCGGCGCTCCTGCGCGCGCTCGGCGTGTCGATCGAGATCCGCGCCCGCCGGGTAGCCGCTTATCCGCCGCTCGAGCGGCACGGGGCGTTCGGGGCAATGCTCACGACCGTCGCCGAGCGGATCTTCCCGACGCTCACCGAGCCGCTGCGCTCGCGCGAGGACATGCGCCGCCTCCTCGACGACGACGCCGCGTGGAACGCGTTGTTCGAGGAACCGCTGTCGGAGCTGCTCGAGGGGACGTTCGAGTCCGATCTGACGCGCGGCACGGTCCTCACCGACGCGCTGATCGGGACGTTCGCGCCGGCCGGCGATCCGCTGCTCCGCCAGAACCGCTGCTTCCTGTACCACACGATCGGCGGCAGCTGGAACGTGCCCGTGGGAGGAATGGGTGCGCTGTCGGCCGCGCTGACGGGCGCCGCCCGCGCAGCCGGCGCGCAGCTCGTGACCGGCGCGGAGGTGATCGCGATCGAGACGGACCAGCACACCGCCGAGGTGGCCTGCGCCGACGGGCGCACCTACGCCGCCCGGCACGTGCTCGCCGGCGTCGCCCCGGCCGTCCTGTGCGAGCTGCTGGGCGAGCCGGCCCACCGCCCCGAAGGCGCCCAGCTCAAGATCAACATGCTGCTGAAGCGCCTGCCGCGCGTGCCGGAAGCGAGCTCGGAGGAGTCATTCACGGGGACGTTCCACGTCAACGAGGGCTACGAGCAGCTGGAAGCCGCCTACCGGGAGGCTGCCGCGGGACGCATCCCGGAGCTCCCGCCATGCGAGGTCTACTGCCACTCGCTGACCGATCCGAGCATCCTGTCGGACGAGCTCCGGTCGCGAGGGGCGCAGACGCTCACGCTGTTCGGGCTGCACATGCCGGCGCGCCTGTTCACCGACGCCGCCGCCAAGCAGCGCGCGGTCGACGCCACGCTGCGCTCGCTCGACTCGGTGCTGGCCGAGCCGATCGAGAGCTGCCTGCTCGGCCTCGAGGCGCTGACCCCGCCCGAGATCGAGGCCGAGCTCGGCATGCCCGGAGGACATATCTTCCACCGCGACCTCGCCTGGCCGTTCGCGGAGTCAGACGAGGAGGTCGGGACGTGGGGGGTCGAGACCGCGCACGCCAACGTGTGGCTGTGCGGCGCCGGCGCCCGCCGCGGCGGCGGCGTCAGCGGCATCCCGGGCCACAACGCGGCCCGCGCGGTGCTCGCGGCTCTAGGCGATTAGGGGCCGCTGCGCGGCATCCAGCCGGATGACTCGTGGCCGGCCCGGTCTTGGCGAGGCCGGATGCCGAACCGAGCCACGAGGCCGTCCAACCCCGTCCGGACGGGGTCGCACGGCCCCAGGGACGCCGAGCGAAGCGAGGCCCACTCAGAACACGATCACCGCGCGCCCCCGCAGCCCGCCGGCGTCCATCACGCGCTGCGCCTCGGCGGCCTGCTCGGGCGGAAACTCCTGCGCCACGCGCAGTTGGAGCCGTCCGTCGGACGCGAGCCGTCGTAGCTCCTCGAGCCAGTCGGTCCGCTCGAGGACCCTCCCGACCATCACCGGGTGCACGCGGATCCCGCGGTCCTCGACCTCGTCGCCGTCCCAGCCGCGCACGACGACGATCTGGCCACCGTCCTTGATCGCCGGGAACGCCGCGCGACGGAGCAGCGCGGTGTCGTACAGCCCGTCGACTCCGTCGGGAGCGTGCTCGAGCACGGCGTCGGTGAAGCCCTGACCGCGCGGGACGACCACGTCGGCGCCGAAGCTGCGGACGAGCTCCTCGTCCTCGGGCTTGGCGTCGGCGATGACCCGGAGCCCTCGCACCTTGGCAAGTGGAATCACGTACGACGCGAGCTCCCCGGCGCCGCCGCTGACCGCGAGCGTCTCGCCGGTGTCCAGACCGAGGAGGTCGAGCCCGCTCCATGCGGTCAGGCCGTTCATCGGCAGCGTCGCGGCCTGGATCAGGGTCGCGCCGGACGGGATCGGCACTACCGAGGCCGCCGGCACGACCAGCAGCTCCTGCTGCGCCCCGCCCTCGGGCCGGCGGGGGCTGACGGCCGCCATGACCTCGTCGCCGACCGCCAACCGGTCGACGTCGGACCCGATCGATTCGACGACGCCGGCGGCGTCCATCCCGGGCACCCATGGCGCCGGCAGGTCGGGGCCGCCGCCGCGCTCGCGGAGCCCGACGTCGGTGGGGTTGACGGCCGCGGCCTTGACCGCGATCCGGACCTCGCCGGCGCCGGGGTCGCGCGCCGGGCGGTCGACAACCTCGAGAACGTCGAGGTCTCCGGGCTGGGTGATGACGACGGCGCGCAAGTTCAGACCTCCTGTGTCGGTGTCGGAGCGATGATTATCGATGCGTGGGTCTCGCCCTCGGGGTTGATGATCCAGCGGCGAGGCCCGTGGCGGAGCACGCGCATCTCGCCTGGCTGTGCCGGCGAGCGGTACTCGATCTCCACGTCGATCGACTCCGGCTCGGCTTCTTGGCGCAGCAGCTCTTCCTCGAGCGGCGTCAGGTACGCGGCGTTGTTGACGTGGCCGGCGAGGTCGAGCTCGGTGCCGCGAAACGACCACGGGAAGCCGTCCTTGACCCCGTCGGGGGCCGGGTGCCGGAGCCGCGCGGTCACGGTCCGTCCCGCGGTCGACTCGCCCCACATCGCGATCTCGTCCTCGCTCAGCTTCGTCGGGCGGCCGCTCAGCGGGTCGAGGTGGACCCACAGCGAGACGAGTTCGACCGCGCCGGCGGCCTCGCCGGGGCGCGTGATCGAGGTCCGGCGCTCGGCCCACATCCGCCCGAGGCCGCTGCAGAACGTAGCCACGACGAACTGCTCGCCGAAGCGGGGGAACCGGCCCACCCGCATTCTCGTGCGCCGGACGACCCACGCCGCCCGGCGCGCCATCCCCGCCTGCTCCGAGTCGGCGTAGGCGACGTCCTGCGCCCAGCGCGCGAGCGCGTCGAGCCGGATCCGGCCGGTAGGGGCGCAGTCGGCCAGCGTCGGCCGCGCCGGCTCGGTGAACACGCGCCCGCGTTCGGGCGCCGGCACCAGTTCGCTGAGCTTGACCGCGTGCACGGTCATCAGCCTACGCAGGTGAGGCGCTGGCGGACGGGTCCACTTAGCCGAACAGCCGCGGGTCGGCCGTCGTGATCCCGTGCACGCCGAGCGCCCGCAGCCGCGCGATCGCCGCGCGCTCGTTCACGGTCCACACGTACAGCAGGCCGCCCCGGTCGACCACATCGCCGAGCAGCGCGCGGTCCACCAACCTGTGCTGGGCCATGAGCGCGTCCCAGCGGCCGCTTTGGATGCCCGCGAGCGCCACCGCCCGCCAGTCGCGCCAGCGACGGCTGAACCGCGCGAAGCGCCCGCCGACCGAGATGCCGACGCGAGCCCGGGGCTCGAGCGCGCGCACGCGGTCGAGCACGACCGGCACCTGCGAGGAGATCAGCGTTCGGTCGAGCAGCGAAGCCCGGCGGAGGTGATCGAGCAGCGCCGGCTCACAGCCAACGTGCTTGACGTCCACGTTCAGCTCGACGCCGGCGAACCGCCGGCCAGACAGGTGCGCGAGCGCCTCCTGCAGGGGCACGTTGCCGCCGCGCCGGGCGTGCAGCACGGTGTGGGCGAGCACGAGCTGGCCGTCCCAGGCGCGCACGTCAAACTCGACCATGTCGACGCCGATCTCGCACGCGGCGTCGAACGAGGCGAGCGTGTTGGCCCGGGCCAGCGCACTCGCGCCACCGTGTCCGATCCGTTGACACAGCGTGCTCATCTAGGGTCAGAGTACCTGGGCGAGCCAGTCCCGCACCGCGCTCCGGACCGCCCCGAGATCGCCGCGCAGGCTGTGATTGCCCGCGACCGCGACCACGGTTCGCGACCGGCCGGCCGCCGGCATCCCGAACGGGTCGCTCGCGCCCTGAACGACGAGCACGGGAACGGTCACGCCCTCGAGCTCGTCCTGGCGGCTCGGCGCGGACGCGCGGCCCGGCGGACGGAGGGGGAACGCTAGGCACAGCACGGCGACCGCCCCGGTGTCGGACGCCGTGCGGCACGCGACCCGGGCGCCCGAGGAACGGCCGCCGCACACGAGCGGGAGGCCCTTCAGCACCTTGGCCTTCAGCTGCTCGGCGACCGCGATCCAGGCCGCGTCGAGCTGCGGCGCGGGCGCAGGCGAGCGCCGGCCGGCGACCCGGTAGGGCTGCTCGACCAACGCCACGCTGAGCTTCTGCGACACCGCTTCGTCGGCCACCGCCACCAGGTCGCGCGCGGTCACGCCCCCGCCGGCGCCGTGGCCGAGCACGAGCGCGCCGGCGGCGCCGCGGACCGTGGTGACGTGGGCGCGCGCGGGCCCGCGGGGGGTTTCGATCTCGAGAACGGTGGCGGTGGCGGGGGCGGGCATCGTACGAGCACGATTGTCGCCTACCCCGAACAACTCGACACTCGGGCCGGGGCAATTACCGCCGGCGCCGCGACGTGCCCCGGTTGCAGGACATAATCACCGCGATCCAAACAGGAGGTTCGAATCGATGGCGAACTTGACCGGCAGCTCAACCGCGGAAATCGACGCTCCGCGCGACCGCGTGTGGGCGCTGGTCGAGAACGTCGAGAGCGCGCCCGAGTGGCAGGGCGGCCTCAAGTCGATGCACGCGCTCGAGCGCGACGCCGACGGTCGCGCCACCTTATGCGAGATCGAGACCGACGCGAAGGTGCGCGTGGTCAAGGCGAAGGTGCGCTTCACGTATGACGGCCCGGGCCGGCTGAGCTGGATCCAGGAGGAGGGCGACCTCAAGTCGGTGCAGGGGAGCTGGGAGCTCGAGGACCTCGGTGGCGACCGGAGCCGCGCCACCTACTCGATCGACGCCGATCTCGGGCGCAAGCTCGGGATGCTGGTCCGCGGACCGATCGTCGACGTGCTTCGACAGGTGCTGGCCGGGGCCCGCGCCGGCGAGCTCAAGAAGGCGATCGAGTCAGGCTGAGACGGCGGCGGCGAGCTTGTCGAGCATCTCGCCGAAGATCCGCCGCAGGCCCATCGGGGCGAACGTCCGCTCGAACACGCCACCGATCCCGCCGGCGCCCTGCCAGGTGGCCTCGAGCGTCACCTGCGAGCCCGAACCCTCGGGCGCGACGGTCCAGCGCGACACGTACGAGGACAGCTGGTCGCGTTCGAGTAGGCCGGCGCCGTCCTCCTCGACGCCCAGCCGGTAGTCGCGCTCGCGACCGCCGGCGGCGAAGTGGTAGCCGATCACCGTGCCCTGACCCTGCCCTCCGGATTCGACCCGGTAGTGGCTGTAGTTGTCCGTGAGAACGCGCGGCCTCGCCTCCCGGTAATCCCGCAGGAAGGCAAGGACCCGGTCCGGCGAAGCGTCGACCGCTCTGTTGGCGCGCGCGGTGACGGTGGCCATGTGGACAGGATTGTCGCACCCTCCCGCCGGCGACCGCGATGTCGTGACCGCGAAGGACGCCGGCGACCGCAACGTCGTGACCGCGCGGGACCGCGACGTCGTGACCGCCGCCCCTGCGGCATGATGGTCCCCATGCTCGCCGTTTACGCCTCCGCCATCGACCCCGAGGACCCGCTCAGCGGGCTGCGGATCGACGACCGTCCCGAGCCCGACGTCCCCGACGGCTGGACGACGATCACGCTCAAGGCCGCCTCGCTCAACCACCACGATCTGTGGTCGCTCCGCGGCGTCGGCCTGCCCGAGGACCGCCTCCCGATGATCCTCGGCTGCGACGCGGCCGGTGTCGACGACGACGGCAACGAGGTGATCGCCTATTCGGTGATCACCGATCCGTCGTGGCACGGCGACGAAACCCTCGACCCGCGCCGGTCGCTCCTGTCCGAGCGCTACCCCGGCACGTTCGCCGAGAAGGTCGCGGTCCCTCGCTGGAACCTGCTGCCCAAGCCGCCGGAGCTGTCGTTCGAGGAGGCCGCCTGCCTGCCGACGGCGTGGCTGACCGCCTACCGGATGCTGTTCGGGCGCGGGCGCGTGGCCCCGGGCTCGACCGTGCTCGTCCAGGGCTCGTCCGGCGGCGTCGCCACTGCCCTGACCGTGCTCGGCAGCGCGGCCGGGATCCGCATGTGGGTCACCGGACGCTCGGAGGAGAAGCGCGCCCGTGCACTCGAGCTCGGCGCGGACCAGGCGTTCGAATCCGGGGCGCGGCTGCCGGAGCGCGTCGACGCGGTGATGGAGACGACCGGCCACGCGACCTGGGCCCACTCGATCCGCGCGCTCAAGCCGGGCGGCACGATCGTCATCTCCGGAGCCACCACCGGCGACGCGCCGCCGGCGGAGCTGACCCGGATCTTCTTCCTGCAGCTGTCGGTGGTCGGGTCGACGATGGGGACCCGCGAGGAGCTGGGCCGTCTGATCCGGATGTGCGTCGACAAGGGCGTACGTCCGGCGATCAGCGCGACGATGCCGCTGGCCGAGGCCCGGGACGGATTCGAGACGATGCTCCGCGGCGAAACGTCGGGGAAGATCGTGTTCACAAATCCATAAGCAGGCCTTATGAGTCCAGTCGGAAATTCGTCTTGGACAACTAGTTCTTCGTAAGTCATGCTGTCGGGACCCTCCTCCCTGAGCGCGCCCCAGCAACACCGGCCTTCCCTCTCCGCCGGGTTTGGGGCGCGACTCACTTAAAGGGGCGGGCTACTCCCCGGGTCACGATCGCCGCCGACGCGCACGTGACCAGCGCGAGCGGCAGGTCGGCGGGGTCGACCCCGCGCAGATCGGAATGGGCGAGGTCGATCTCGATCGTCGGCTGCTCGAGCTCGGCGGCAACGCCGACGCTCCCGTAGCCGTTCCGGCACAGCTCGGTCCACAGATCGCCTACCGACGCGAGCAGCCCTGAGCGGAGCTCGCGCTCGCGGCGGGAGCCCGTCTCGAGCTCGCGCGCCTCCTCGAACGGATCGATCCGCACCTGCGAGTCGCTGCCGATCGCGAGCGGCACGCCCGCCTCCGCGTAGGTCATGGCCGGCAGGTATCCGTCGCCGAGGTTCCCCTCGGTGGTCGGGCAGGAGACAACCGTCGTCCCCGCCCGGGCGAGCGCCGCGACATCCGCGTCCGAGACGTGGATCCCGTGGATCACGCTCGCGTGCGCACCGAGGAACCCGGTCCGGTCGAGCAGCTCAATCGGCGAGCAGCCGTGCTCGCCCCGGCACTCCTCGAGCTCGCGGCGCTGCTCGTGGGCGTGGACGTGGCGGACGATCCCGTGGCGCTCGGAGTACTCGGCGATCGCCTCGAGCCACGCGGCCGGGACCGCGCGGACGCTGTGCGCGGCAATCCCGACGTCCACCCCCGGCACCGACGACGCCCACTTTCGCAACCCGTCCACCCGGTCCAGGAACGCCTCGACGTCGCGGTCGCAGAAGCGGCGCTGGCCCGCCGCCGGCGGGAGGTCCTCGCCGTCCCAGCCGCCGCGGTTATAGGCGGCCGGGAGTAGCACGATCGGCAGACCGGCCTCGATCGCCGCCTCCGCGACGGCATGCGCCATCGCGTTCGGCTCGGCGTAGGGCGTGCCGTCGGGCTGGTGATGGACGTAGTGGAACTCGCCCACGACCGAGTAGCCGGCGCCGGCCATCTCCCGGTAGGTCTCGAGCGCGGCCTCGTACATCGTGGCCGGGTCGAGCGTCTCGGCGAGCCGGAACATCTCGGTCCGCCACGTCCAGAAGTCATCCTCGCCGCCCGCCGGGCCGGGGCGCTCGGCGCGCCCGCGCAAGCCGCGCTGGAACGCATGAGAGTGCGCGTTGGGCATCCCGGCGATCGAGCTCGTCACCGCCGGCCCGGGCATCACGAGCCGCCCTCGAGCGAAGCCAGCGCGCGCTCGACCACCCGGGCTGCCACCGCCGCGTCCGCCAGCTCGACGTCCTCGGCCGGCGAGTGGCTGACGCCGGTCCCGTTGCGGACCAGCAGCATCGCGGCGGGGACGTGCTCGGCCAGAACGCCGGCGTCATGGCCGGCGAAGCACACGACCTCGGGCGCGGCGTGGCCGAGCACCTCCTCGCTTGCGCGCGCCAGCGAAGCCCGGAGCGCCGGCGAGAACTCGCGGGCGTCGGTCCGGGAGGCCACCGAAAGCTCGATCTCGACTCCGGACCGCGCCGACAGACCCGCGGCGAGCTCATCCACGGCAGCCCGCCACTCGTCGACCGCGCCGAACCCGCCGGGCGCGCGCGCGTCGATCCACAGCCGCACCTCGGCAGCGATCGTCGTCGGCGCGTTGGGCCTGGCGAGGATCCGTGAGGTCGTCACCGTGAGCGCCGGATCGTCGTCCGCCAGATCCTCCGCGCCGACGATCAGGCGCGCCGCGGCCGAAAGCGCGTCGTGCCGCTCGGACTTGGGCGTCGTCCCGGCGTGGTCGGCCCGCCCGCGCAGGAGCACCTCGAGCCGCGTTCGCGCGGCGAGCGAGGCGACCAGCCCGACGGGGACGCCGGCGCGGGCGAGCTCGGTCGTCTGGTCGATGTGGACCTCGATGAAGCCCGCCAGCTTCTCGAGCCACCGAGGCGCGCCTTCGATTCCGCCCGGATCGACCCCGGCCGCGCGCATCGCGTCACCGAGCGCCACGCCGCCGTCGTCGCGCCGGGACAGGACCGCCGGGAGGTCGAGCCGTGCGCTCAGCGCCTTGCTCCCGAACGTCGGCGTGTTGAAGCGGGCACCCTCCTCGTCGGCGAACGACAGCACGGCCACGGGCGGCGCCGCCCCGGCCGCGACCTGGGCCGCCACGCCCGCCGCGATCTCGAACCCGCACGCGACGCCGAGCGGCCCGTCGAACCGGCCGCCACCCCGGACGCTGTCGAGATGCGAGCCGATGCCCCACCACGGCGGGTCCCGGTCCGGGCAGGCCCACAGATTGCCGGCGGGATCACGCTCGACGCGCAACCCGATCTCCGCCGCCTGGCGCTCGAACCAGGCACGGGTCGCGGCGTCCTCCTCGGTCCAGGCCAGCCGCTGCACGCCCTCGGGACCGACGCCGATGTCCCCGAGTTCGTCGAGCCGGGCGGCCAAGCTCTCGGTCGTGTTCACACGCGTACGGTAATTGAGCGAAGATGACGCGGTGGCCCTCGATGCCCGGAGCAACCCCGCGTTCCTGTTCGACCTCGACGGAACTTTGATCGACAGCGTGTACCAGCACGTGATCGCCTGGCGCGAATCGCTGCAGGAGGTCGGGATCAACCTGCCGGTGTGGAAGATCCACCGCCGGATCGGGATGAGCGGCGGTCTGTTTGTGAGCGCGCTCGTGCGCGAGCTCGAGACGCCGCTCGACCGCGACACCCTCGATGCCCTGCCGCGGCTCCACGCCGACGCCTACATCCGCCACTACGACAGCGTCCGGCCCCTGCCGGGCGCGAGCGATCTGCTCGCCACGCTCACCGACGTCGGAGTCCCGTGGGCGATCGCTACCAGCGGCGCCGAGCGTTACGCGCGCCGCGGCGTCGAGCTGCTCGGGCTCCCGCCGGACACCCCGCTGTGACCCGCGACCAGGTCCGTTACGCCAAGCCCGACCCCGACCTGTTCCTGACCGCCGCCGAGCTGATCGGCGTGGACATCCGCGACAGCATCGTGGTCGGAGACAGCGTCTGGGACCTGCTCGCGGCGCGCCGGGCGCGGGCGCTCGGGGTCGGCCTGTTGTCGGGCGGGTACGGCCGCGAGGAGCTGATCTACTCGGGCGCGTACCGGGTTTACGACGACCCGCGAGACCTGCTCGCGCACGTGGACGAGGTCGGCGTGCGGCGGCCCCTGTAGCGCCCTCCGCGTCATCGCGGGCGCGAGCGCGGTCGCGATGTAGCCCGACCGCCACGACGACCAGGACGACGCCGAGCACCTGGCGCGCACTCGGGATCTGCGCCAGCACGACGATCCCGATCACGGTCGCGGTCGCCGGCAGCAGCGACACCATCAGCGAGTACGTCGAGCGGCTGAGCCGGCTCATCGCGAGCTGGTCGCACACGTACGGGATCACCGAGGACGTGATCCCGACGCCGATGCCGGCGACGATCGCCACCGGATCGAGCAGGTGCGGGACGACGGCCCAGCCTCCGATCGCGGTGCTCACCGGCGCCGCGACCAGCATCGCGGCGCCCAGCCCGTCGACACCAGCGATCCCTGGCGCGCGCGACAACCGGTGCGCGAGCACGATGTACAGAGTGAACAGCGCCGCGTTGCCGAACGCCAGCGCCACGCCGAGCGGCTCGCCACGCAGCTGAACGGACACGAGCGCGAACACTCCGGCGACCGCGAGCACGAGCGCCAGCCCGTTGCGCAGTGAGCGGACGCCCAGTGCCGCCAGCACGATCACCCCGACGAACTCGATCGCGGACACCGTCCCGAGCGGCAGCCGCGCGATCGCCTCGTAGAAGCAACTGTTCATCACGGCGAGCACGGCCCCGAGTGCCACCACGAGCCGCACGGTGCCGCGGTCGGCGCGGCGCAGCGAGCGCCACGGCCGGCGCCACACCGCGAACACGACCGCCGCGCTGGCGATCCGCAGCCACGCGACGCCGAGCGGCGCCACCCGCGCGAACAGCAGGACCGCGAACGCCGGCCCGAGGTAGTGGAACACCGCGCTCCCGACGAAATAGGCCTGCGGCGGGACCGTCTTCGAGCGTGAACCGAGCATCTCAAGGATTCTCGCCCCACCGGCCACAGTGGAACATGGCTAATCGAAGGTGTTATGGTCGTCTGGCCTTATGAACAATGCCATTGCCGCGAGAAACGCCACGGATTTTCCGAGTCTCGACGCGATCGACCACCAGATCATCAGCGAGCTCTCGACCGATGGCCGCGTCTCGTTCGCCGAGCTCGGGCGCCGGACGAACCTGTCCGCGCCGGCGGTCACCGAACGCGTCAAGCGCCTCGAGCACGCCGGCGTGATCACCGGCTACCGCGCCGAGGTCGACCCGCGCGCGCTCGGCTACCAGCTGACCGCAATCGTCCGCGTCAAGCCCGCCGTCCGGCAGTTGACGAAGATCGCCGAGCTGGCGGCGGACATCCCCCAGATCGAAGAATGCCTGCGGATCACCGGCGAGGACTGCTTCTACATCAAGCTCCACCTGGGGTCGATCGAGGAGCTCCCGAGCGTGCTCGACCAGTTCCTGCTGTACGGCGAGACCACGACCTCGATCGTCAACGCCACGCCGGTCGCGCGCCGCGACCCGCCGGCGCTCGGGAAGAAGCTTCAGCGTGGACGCGGTTTCTTCCCGAGCGCTTAGCGCGCCCGGCAACCAGGGTAGAGCTGAACCCAGAGTGAGAGCACTGACGAGACTGCTGCGCGCTCCGTTGGGGCCCGCAGAGGCCTACATGCGCATGCTGGCCGCGTTCGGAGAGGATCTCGCGGCCACCGCCATCGACCGCGGCGAACGCGACCCGTTCGCGCTGCGCGACCCGGCCTATATCGAGGACACGATGCCTGCGGTGCGGCTCGCGTCCCAGCGGTACTTCCGGGCCGACGTCCGCGGCCTCGCGCACATCCCGCCGGAAGGCCCGGTCCTGCTCGTCGGCAATCACTCGGGCGGCACGCTGATCGCCGACACGTTCGTGTTCGGCCAGTACTTCTACGACCGCTTCGGCGCCGACCGGCGCTTTCATCAGCTCGCCCACGACCTCGTGTTCAAGCTCCCCGGCCTGCGCGCGCTGCTCGAGCGCTACGGAACCGTTCCCGCCTCGCCCGCGAACATGGCTGGGGCACTGCGGCGCGACGCCGCGCTGCTCGTGTACCCGGGCGGCGACCACGAGACCTACCGCCCCTCTTGGAAATCGGGCCAGATCGACTTCGCCGGTCGGACCGGATTCGTCGAGCTCGCGCTCCAGCATCGGGTCCCGGTCGTGCCGGTGGTGGCAATCGGCGGACAGGAAACCGCGCTGTTCCTCGGACAGGGCCGTCGGTTCGCGCGCGCCCTTGGGCTCGACCGGCGCCTGCGCCTCAAGGTGGTCCCCGCGGCGATCGGTCCACCGTTCGGGCTCACGGTCCTCGACCTGCCGGCGCGCATCCCGCTGCCGGCCAAGATCTCGATCCGCGTGCTCAAGCCGATCGACCTGCACGAGCGTCTCGGTTCGAACCCGGATCCCGCGGAGGGCTACCGGCTCATCACCTCGACGATGCAGCGCACGCTGACCAGACTGTCGAACGAGCGCTCGCTGCCCGTCGTGGGGTGAGCCTCCACTCGACGCCCTGGCCAGTGCGCGTCTCACGCCTGGATCGAGAGCGCCAAACGACCCACGCGACTGGGTTGGAGCATCTGGCTGTATCAGGCGGCCGCTCAGACCCTCTCTCCTCTTAATCAGGACCCACTGCCAGAGGAGTCGCAAGATGTCCATCTCAGAATCCGCCCAGCTAGCGTCACCGGCCAGGAGCACCGCACGCTCGCGCGCGCTCGTGCCCCTTGTCGTGGTGCTCGCGATCGGACTCGCGCTGCTCGTCGTGCTGCTCGCTATCCCGACCGGCGGACTCGCACCGCATCACATCGCCGGCACGGCGCCGCATATCGCCCGCTAACCGGACTCACTGGCGTGGCCCGGCGCGGTGCCGGGTAAGTGTGAACGCGTGGTGGGACGCAGAACGCCCTGGCCGGCGCGGTTCACGCTGCTCGCGCTGTTCTGGGGATCGACGTTCCTGTTCATCAAGGTCGGGGACGAGGCGCCCGCGCCGCTCCAGGTCTGCGACGGTCACCTCGACGGTCGCCTATGTCATCCCGATCGTCTCGACGGTGCTCGGGGTCGTGGCGCTCGGCGAGCCGTTGCGCTGGTACGAGCCGGTCGGGGCCGCGGTCATCGTCCTCGGCGCCGTGCTCGCCCAATCGCGCGACCGCCCCGCGCCGGCGCGGCGGGACGCGGGACTCACCGCTCGACGAAGTACGTCCCGCTCCCCTGGCCGCTCGAGAACCAGCGGGTCGTGACGGTCTTCTTTCGCGTGTAGAACTCGACGGCGTCGGGGCCGTGCGCGTGCAGGTCGCCGAGGAACGAGTCCTTCCAGCCCGAGAACGGGAAGAACGCCACCGGCGCGGCGACGCCGATGTTGACGCCGACCATGCCCGCCTGGACCTCGTGGCGGTAGCGCCGCACCGACGCGCCCGCCTCGGTGAAGATCGAGGTGCCGTTCCCGAACCGGCTCGCGTTGACGATCCCGATCGCCTCGTCGAGCGTCGGCGCGCTGATCACGCACAGCACCGGTCCGAACACCTCCTCCTTGGCGATGTCCATCTCCGGGGTCACGCCGTCGAGGATCGTCGGCCCCACGTAGGAGCCGCTCGGATCCCCGCCCTCGCTGTCGCGACCGTCGAGCACGAGCCTGGCGCCGCCGGAAACGCCCCGCTCGATCCAGTCGCGGATCCGGTCGCGGGCCGCGCACGAGATCACCGGCCCCACATCGCTCCCCTCGTCCAGCCCATCGCCCACGCGCAAGGCCCGCGAGGCCTCGATCAGCGACGGCATCAGCTGCTCGTGCGCGTCGCCGACGGTCACCACCACCGAACCCGCCATGCACCGCTGGCCGGCGGCGCCGAACGCCGACCCCAGGATCCCGTCGACGGTCTTGTCGATCACCGCGTCGGGCATCACGACCATGTGGTTCTTGGCCCCGCCGAGTGCCTGCACGCGCTTGCCCGCCTTGGCCGAGCGCTCGTAGACGATCCGTGCGACCGGCGCCGAGCCGACGAAAGACACCGCATCGATCCCGGGATGATCAAGAATCGCCTCCACAACCTCCCGGCCCCCGTTGACCAGATTCACCACGCCCGGCGGCAACCCCAGTCCATGCAGCTCCTCGAACGCGATCTGCTGCGTCAAAGGCACCTGCTCGGACGGCTTCAACACGAACGTATTCCCGCACGCGATCGCGAACGGGAGGAACCAGAACGGCACCATCGCCGGGAAGTTGAACGGGACGATCGCCGCGCACACGCCGACGGGCTGTCGGATCGTCTCGGCGTCGATGTTGCGCGAGACGTCCTCGAGCGCGCGGCCCTGCATCGTCGTCGGGATCGCACAGGCGGCCTCGACCATCTCGATCATCCGCGCGACCTCGGCCCTTGCGTCGCCGATTGTCTTGCCCATCTCGGTGGTGACCGAGCGCGCGAGGTCCTCCTCCCGCGCCACCAGTCTCTCGCGCAGCTCGAACAGCTTCCGGGCGCGGGCGATCGTCGACACCGCCCGCCACTCGGGCAGCGCCTCGCGCGCCGCGCGCACCGCGACATCCAGATCGGCGGATCCCGACAGGGGCACGCGCGCGAGCACCTCCCCGTTCGCGGGGTTCACCACGTCGAGCACGTCGGTCGCGGCCTGCGCCGGCGTCCACTCGCCGTCGATGTAGTTGTCAAGAAGGCGGGTTGCGGTTACTGCCATGGAGGATCCATTCGTGGTCGGGGTCGGTGACGACGGCCCAGAAGCGACTGGGGCCGGCCATCACGTTCAGGTAGTAGAGGTCGTAGCCGGGCGGGGCCGAGACGGTGTGATAACCGCGAGGCACCAGCACACAGTCGCGATCGCGGAACGTCAGCGCCTCGTCGGTCGCGCTCTCGTAGTCGTACACGCGCTGGAGCCCGAACCCGTGGTCGGGTCGGATGCGGTGGTAATAGGTCTCCTCGAGGTGCGACTGCCGCGGGGGATCGTCGTGGTCGTGTTTGTGGGGCGGATAGCTCGACCAGTGGCCGCCCGGCGTCAGCACCTCGACCACGAGCAACGACTCCGCCCCCTGGTCCTCCATCAGGATCGGCCGGATGAAGCGCTCGTGATCGCCGCGTCCACGCGTTTCGACCTCGATCGCCTCGCCAGGAAGCACCCGCGGGTGGGCGCCGCCCTTGTGCGCCGGCCCCCAGCACAACGCGACCTCGGCGCCCTCGTCGGCGGCACGCAGCCCGACGTGCGACTGCGGGGGCAGGTAGGCGGCGTCGGGCGGTCCGGACCACGGATCGGCACGACCGCCCACATCGAACCATTCGCCGTGCTCGGAAGCCACGTGCACGACGCCGGAGATCACCACGATGCACAGCTCACGGGGACCGCACAAACGCTCGGCGGTTCCGCCGGCCGGAAGGGCCAGGACCTCGAAGCCGATGCGCTCCCACCCCGCCGACTCGGGGGTCACGGTCAGGATGGTGCCGTCGGGTTCTGGGGTCGAGGCCCCGGAGACGAGAAGCTCACTCATGCGTGGAGCGTAGATACTGCCGCTGGCGTTCGTGGTCCCGCTCGTACGCGGATCGCGCCGCGCGCACGGTGTCCTCCTCGGAGACCTCCGCAACCGGCACGTCCCACCAGCTGTCGTAGCTCGGGACGCCCTGGTAGCGATCGGCTTCGATGTGGACCACGACCGGGCCGTCGGCGCCACGTGCGTCCGCGAGTGCGCCGCCCAGCTCGGCGATCGTCTTGCACCGGATCACGCGAGCGCCGAGGCTCTCGGCGTTGGCCGCGAGGTCGATCGGCAGGACATCGGTCGACGCCGGGTCGACCGGCACCGCGCCGTTCTCGGAGAACCGGTAGAGCGTCCCGAACCCGCCCGAGCCGACCGACCGCGACAGCGCGCCGATCGACGCGTAGCCGTGGTTGTCGACGAGCACGATCACGATCGGGACGCGTTGCGCCACCGCGGTCACGAGCTCGCCCGGCAGCATCAGATACGAGCCATCGCCGACCAGCACGTACACCTCGCGCTCGGGAGCGGCCAGCTTCACGCCGATGCCGCCGGGGATCTCGTAGCCCATGCACGAGTATCCGTACTCGACGTGATAGCCCTTGCCGGCCGGGTCGCGCGCCACCCACAGCTTGTGTAGATCGCCGGGGGCCGAGCCGGCGGCGCACACGATCACACCGGTCTCGCCGGCGGCCTCGTTGATTTGGCCGATGATTTGTGCCTGTGACGGCAGGCTGCCGGTGCCGCCATCGGGCGACATCAGCCGCCTGACCTCGGCCGCCCAGTCGCGCGCCTCGGACGCCGCCCGGTCCTCCCACGCCGGTTCGACGCGGTGCCCGGCGAGCGCGTCGCGAAGGTGCTCGAGCGCGACCCGCGCGTCGGCAAGTACCGGCAGGCCGCTGTGCTTGCCGGCGTCGAACGCCGCGACGTTGACGTTGACGAAGCGCACATCCGGATCCTGGAACGCGGACTTCGATGCGGTCGTGAAATCGCTCCAACGGGTGCCGATTCCGATCACGAGATCCGCATCCCGCGCCAGACGGTTCGCGGCGCTGGTCCCGGTGGCCCCGACCGCGCCGAGGCTTAGCCTGTGCTCGGACACGAGCGCGCCCCGGCCGGCCATCGTCTCGCCGACCGGAATCCCGGTGGCGTCGACGAGCGCCCGCAGCACCTGCACCGCCTCGCTGTAGATCACGCCCCCGCCCGCGACGATCAGGGGCCGGCGCGCGGCGCGGATCAGCTCGGCAGCGCGAGCGAGCGCTTCCGGCGCTGGCGGCTGGCGGTACACGGTCCACACGCGCTGCTCGAGGAACGCGTCCGGCACTTCGAACGCCTCGGCCTGGACGTCCTCGGGGAGCGCGAGCGTGACCGCTCCTGTCTCGGCCGGATCGGTCAGCACCCGCATCGCCTCGAGCGCGCCCGCAATCAGCTGCTCGGGCCGGTCGACCCGCTCGTAGTAGCGCGACACGGGCCGCAACGTGTCGTTGACCGACACGGTCGCGTCGTGCGGCACCTCGAGCTGCTGGAGCACGGGGTGCGGTGTCCGGGTCGCGAACGTGTCCCCGGGGAGCAGCAGCACGGGGAGGCGGTTGATCGTCGCGAGCGCCGCGCCGGTCACCATGTTCGTCGCCCCGGGGCCGACCGAAGTCGTACAGGCGAACGTGCCGAGGCGATTCTTCTGGCGGGCGTAGCCGGCCGCAACGTGGACCATCGCCTGCTCGTTGCGGGCCGGGTGGTAGGGGAGCAGGTCGCGGTACTGGTGGAGCGCCTGTCCGAGCCCGGCGACGTTGCCGTGCCCGAAGATGCCGTAACAGCCGGCGATCAGACGCGACCGCCGCCCATCGCGCTCGACCTCCTGGACCGCGAGGAACCGGACCAGCGCCTGGGCGACGGTGAGGCGACTCACGCCCGGCTCCATGATGACTCCACTTCGGCCCGTAGCCGCCGGAGCATCGTGTCCAGATCCGGCAGCGAGGTTTCGAGAGCGCGCCCGGTGGCGCCGGCGTCGAGCCGCGTATCGCGCGGGACGCCGCCCGCTGCGATGACGTGATCCGGCGGCGGGACCACGTCGAGCAGGTCCCGATCGAGCTCGAACATCTCGATCGCGCGACGCGCGAGCCCCACCCGGTCGACATGCTCGCCGCCACAGCAGTGCAGGATGCCCGTGACCTCCCGCGTAAGTGCGCGCCACACGAGCTCGCCTGCGTCGGTGGCGAGCGTGGGCGTCGCCAGCAGGTTCAGGCCGGGTCCGTCCCAGACGGCGAACCGTTCGCCCGCCCGCAACGCGTCCACCAGCGATACGACCAGGTAGCCGAATCCGGCGTCCTGCGCGCGGGGCGTTTGCCGGCGGGCGCGATGGATGCCCTGTACGCCGGCGATCCGGGCGACCGTGCCTCGCGCTGCGGATTCCGTGACGATCAGCTCCGAGCACGCCTTGAGGAAGCCGTAGTAGCTAACCGGGTTGGGCGGGTCGGACTCGGTCGCGGGGGTGGGCCGGGGGGCGGGCGGGCCAGCATTCTCGAACACCCAGTCGGTCGAGATCAGCACCACGTGCGCGTCGACCGCGTTGGCGGCCGCCACGACGTTGCGGGTGGCGCCCACGTACGCGGCCCAGGCGCGCCGGCGATCGGTTCCGAGCGCCGCCGGGTCGTTCCAGATGGCTGCGTGCACGATTGCGTCCGGCCGCGTGGCGAGCACCGAACGGCGTACGACCAGCTCTGAGGTCAGGTCAACGTGCTCGTGGCCCGGCGCCACCACCTCCGCGCCATGCTCGTTAGCGAACACGTGCGCGAGGTTCGAGCCGACGAAACCGCTCGCCCCGGTCAGGTAGATCCTCATGCTGGCTGCACCTCTTCGACGCGCACAGGACGACCCTCTCGCAGCGAGCGTCCCGCTGCAAGCCCGATCACCAGCGGGGCGCGCGCGTCGGTGCTCGAAACCGGCGGGTCCTGTCCGCGCTTGACCGCCACGACGAACGCCTGCCACTCCCGCACATAGCTCGGCAGATAGCGCTCGAGAAAGAAGTACGGGTTCGCCGGGCGCCGCTCGCCCGCCGCGGTCAACACGCTGCCCGTGTGCGCGCGCGGGTTCTCGGAGACGGCCATGCCCTCCGAGCCGAGCACCTCGACGCGCTGGTCGTAGCCGTACGCGGCGCGACGCGAGTTGTCGATCGTGGTCAGGCAGCCGTCCTCGTGCACGAGCATCACGACCGCCGTGTCGATGTCGCCGGCATCGGCGAACGACGGCTCGATCCGCAGCGCACCGCGCGCATACACCTCGACAACCTCGCTGCCGGTCACGAACCTGGCCATGTCGAAGTCGTGGATCATCATGTCGAGGAACAGTCCACCCGAGCGCTTGACGTAGTCGAGCGGTGGCGGCTCGGGGTCCCGGCTCGAGATCCGGACCAGGTGCGGCGCGCCGACCGCGCCCGACGCCACGGCCTCGCGGACCGAGGCGTGGGCCGGGTCGAACCGCCGGTTGAAGCCGATCTGGAACGGCACCTTGGCGGCGTCGATCGCGCCGAGCGCGCGGTCGACCTCGGCCAGATCGAGCGACACCGGCTTCTCGCAGAACACTGCCTTGCCCGCCTCGGCGGCCGCGATCAGCAGATCGACGTGGGTATCCGAGCTCGAGCAGATCGCGACCGCGTCGAGCTCCGAGTCGAGGATCTCCTCGACGCTCGCCACCGCCGGGACGCCTAGGTCGGCCGCGACGCCACGCGCCGCCGGCTCGTACGCGTCGTAGACGGCCCCGAGCGCCGCCCCCGGCACCTGATGGGCGACGAGCTCCGCGTGCATCCGGCCGATCCGCCCGACGCCGATGACGCCGATCCGCAGGGGCGCGACGGCGGTCGTCACGGTCACCGTGTGTCCTCGATGTCAATCAGCGGGACGACGGGCTCCCAGCCGCCGCTCTCATTCGAGCGCAGCAGCGCGGCCTGCACGGCCGCAAAGGCGAGCGCCTCCTCGAAGCTCGGCTCGTACGGCCGCCCCTCGGCCACCGCCGTGCAGAACTCGTAGTCCTCGATCGTGATCAGATCCTCGAACCCGATCGTGTTGCCGCTGCCGGGCACGAAGATCCCGTGGTGCCCGAACCGCTCGCCGCCGAGCACCGTCGTGTAGCCCGAACCGCGATCCTCGGCGTGGGCGGGGGTCCGGTACACGCGAAGCTCGTTGAGCTGCTCGAAGTTCCAGCCGACCGCGCCGCGCGTGCCATAGACGTCGAAGGCGTTCTGGCTCTCGGGTCCGACCAGCGTCCGGCTGATCTCGAACGTGCCACGCGCGCCCGACGCGAACGTGCACAGCATCGCCGCGTAGTCCTCGTTGGTCACCGGCGTCCGCGGGTCCTGCGGCCGTCCTCGGCCGTAGTGGCTCGCGCCGTCGCCGGGCGCGGGGCGCTCGCGGATGAACGTCTCGAGCGTGCCGGTCACCTTCGTGATCGGACCGACGAGCATGTGCGCGAGGTCGACCGCGTGGCTCATCAGATCGCTGGTGACGCCGTAGCCGGCCTGGTCGAGCTGGAATCGCCACGAGTTGACGCCGAGCGGGTCGGCTCCGTACATCGAGAAGAACCGCGCGCGGTAGTTCCTGATCTCGCCGAGCTCGCCGGTTGCGATCAGCTCGCGCGCATATCTGACGAGCGGCGCCCAGCGGTAGTTGTAGCCGACCCCGCTGATCACGCCGGCGCTTCGGGTGGCCCGGGCGGCCCGGGCCACCTGTTCAGGCGTGCCGCCCACCGGCTTCTCGCAGAAAACGGCCTTGCCCGCCTGCGCGGCCGCTTCAACCAGCTGCAGGTGCACCATGTTCGGCGCGGCGATCCACACGACTTCGACGTTGGGGTCCTCGATCACCGACTCCCAGGCGGCCGAGGCGCGCTTGAACCCGAACGAGCTGACAGCCTGATCCACCCGCGCCGGCAGCGCGTCGCTGCAGGCGACGAGCTCGGCGTCGAACGCGCGATGCTCGAACAGCGTCGGGATCCGCAGCAGCGAGCGCGTGTGCGCCTGGCCGAGCCAGCCGAACCCGATCACGCCGACGCCGATCCGCCGCCGCGCGGGGCTCGCCGCCGCCGCGGCCGGCTTCGGTTCTGCGGTCGTGCTCATGCGGGCGACCCTTGCACTGAGGCGCCGCCGTCAGGCGCCGCCGACCCTTCCCAGTATCTCGACGACCTCGTGTTCATACGGCATCGCCTGCGAGCACAGCAGGCGCGAGGCGACGATTCCGCCGGCGGCGTTCGCGAACGCGATCGTCCGCTCGTGCCGCCACCCGGACAGCAATCCGTGGCACAGCGCTCCGCCGAACGCGTCACCCGCCCCGAGCCCGCACAGCACCTTGATCGGCGGCGGTGGGATCAGCCGCCCGCCCTGCTCGCTCGACAGCAGCACGCCGTCGCCGCCGAGCTTGACGATCGCGAGCTCGACGCCCCGGGCGCGAAGCCGGGCCGCGGCCTCGCGCGGGTCCTCGCTCCCAACCGCAACCGCGCACTCCTCGCGGTTGCCGACCGCGATCGTCGCGTGATCGACGGCGGCGCCGATCCGCGCCGAGGCCTCCTCGCGCGAGCGCCAGAACGTCGGGCGGTAGTCGAGGTCGAGCACGGTGTGCCCCCGGCGGCCGCGGGCGTGAAGCATCCCTGCCGCCGTCGACGCACTCGGTTCGTGCGACAGCGCACCCGCCGTCACCCACAGGATCGGCACATCGGTGACCGTCGCGGGGTCGACGTCGTCCGGCCGCAGCTGGAAGTCGGGGACCGGCGGGTCACGGCGGAACAGCAGCTGCGGATTCTCGGGCGGGTCGAGCACGGCGAACGCCAGTGGCGTTACCGTGCCCGGCTCGACCCCGACGAACCGCGTGTCGACACCGAACTCGCTCAGCTCCGCGAGTGCCACCTCGCCGAATGGGTCCTCGCCGACCTTGGTGAACACGGCGCTCCGGTGCCCGAGCCGGGCGGCGGCGATGGCCACGTTGGTCGCGCTCCCGCCGACCGCCTTGCTGAATGTCTCGGCCGCGTTCCAGTCGGCTCCGACCTGGTCTGAGTAGAGGTCGATGCTGATCCGCCCGACCGTCAGCAGCTCGAGGTCAGTCGCCATCTCTCTACGCCGGCGTCTCGGCCTCGGCGGCCAGCTCTCTCGCGACCTCTTTGACCGACGGGTCGCCCGCGTGCTCGAGCTCGTGGCTGAGCTCCTCGAGCTCAGCACCGCCCGCCATCATCGAGGTCAGCTCGGCGATCGACGTGTCCGCCTTGGCGTAGGCGCCGAGCATCCGCCCCCGCTGGAGCAGCACGAACCTGTCTCCGACCGGATAGGCGTGGTGCGGGTTGTGGGTGATGAAGATCACCGCCCGGCCCATCGACCGCGCCTGGATCACGTACTTGAGCACAATGCCCGACTGTCGGACGCCCAGCGCGGAGGTCGGCTCGTCGAGGATCAGAACCTTGGCCCCGAAGTACACCGCGCGCGCGATCGCCATCGCCTGCCGCTCTCCGCCCGACAGCGTCCCCACCGTCTGGTCGGGGTCGCGGACGTCGATGCCCATCTTGGACATCTCCTCGCGCATGATCCGCTGGGCGGCTTTGATGTCCATCCGCTGGAGGGGCCCCCGGCCGCGCGTCGGCTCGTTGCCGAGGAAGAAGTTGCGCCACACCGACATCAGCGGCACGGTCGCCAGATCCTGGAACACCGTGGCGATTCCCCGCGCCCGCGCGTCGCGCGGGCCGGAGAACGACACCGGCTCGCCGTCGAACAGCACCTCTCCCCTGTCCGGTGAGTGCACGCCGGAGAGGATCTTGATCAGCGTCGACTTGCCGGCACCATTGTCGCCCAGCACGCAGGTGACCTGCCCCGAGTGGACTGACACGCTGATGTCTTCGAGCGCGTTCACGCTCCCGAAGTACTTCGAGACCGAGCGGACCTCGAGCGCCGGCGTGCCGCTCGTCTGCGTTTGCGCAGTGGGGGGCTTCTCCTGCGCGTCGCCGGCACCGGGCGTGCTGCCGCTCATGTTCGAGCCTCCTTCGCTCATCGCCGCGCCTTCAGCGCCCGCCGGTAGATCAGGGTGTTGACGATCACGGCCAGGAATAGGATCACTCCCAGGAACGCGAAGTCCCAGGAGCTGTCCCAGCCGGCGTAGATCACCCCTTCGAACGCCATCCCGATGATGCACGCGCCGAGCGCCGCCCCAATCGCCGAGCCGTAGCCGCCGGTCAACAGGCAACCGCCCACGACTGCGGCGATGATGTAGAAGAACTCGTAGCCGACGCCCTGCTCGGACACGGCCGAGGACGCCTGGGTAAACGAGATGATCCCCACCAGCGCCGCCGCCAGCGCCGTGCCCACGAACAACAGGACCTTGGTTCGGTTGACCGGCACGCCGACGTTCCGGGCCGCGTTCTGATCGCCGCCGGACGCGAAGATCCAGTTTCCCAACTTGGTCCGGCTGAGGACCCACGTCCCGACGATCGTCACCGCGATGAACCACAGGATCGCGGTCGAGTAGCCGCTTGGAAGCGAACCGCTCGAGAAGAACGAACTGCCGAAGATCGACTTCGCGCTGCTCAGGCCGGCCGGGTGCGCCTGCGTAACCGTGATCTGCGTGCTCCCGCTATTCAGCAGCAGCACGCCACCGGTGCTCGCGCCGCGTAACACGAAGAACGTCGCGAGTGTGACGATGAAGCTCGGCAGCTTCGTCAGCACGACGATATAGCCGTTGATCAACCCGATCACGGTGGCGAACGCAAGCGTGATGAGGATCGCGATCCACGTGTCCACATGCCACTTGCCGACGAGCAGCGCCATCACGATCGCGGTCACCCCGGTCATCACGCCCGCCGAGAGATCGAACTCGCCGCCGATCATCAACAGGCCGACCGGCACCGCGACGATTCCGAAGAACGCCGCCTGCGTTGTCCACGCGGCAATCCCGGTCTGCTTCAGCCACAGGTGATTCGAGCTCGAATCGGTGATCGCAAACAGCACGAACACGAACACCGCGGCGAGCAGCGACCCGAGCTCCGGACGCCTGAGGGTCCGGGTGAGCCGGGTGATCGGAACCAGCCGGTCGTCTTTCGCCCCCGCGCCTGCGGGCGGCGTTGCTATCGGAGGTGAGGTGGCGCTCATGGTGGCGGGGGTGGGTTGAGGGGTGGACGGGTGCGGGTCTCAGTCTGGTGTCGCCACCGGGCGGGACTTCACGCCCGCCCGGTGAGCTTGGATTGTCTGGCTCGTGTCCTGAGTTAGTCCTGTCCCGCGGCGATCGCGGCGGCGACCTTGCCGATGTTCGCGCTGGTCACGACCAGCGGCCCGCTGGCGACGGTCGTGCCACCACCGACGCTCTGACCGTTGTCCTTGTTGTACAGGTACAGGAACACGATCGGCAGGTACCCCTGGAGGTACTGCTGCTGATCGATCGCGAACGCCATCGAGTTGTTCTTGAGGTCCTGCTCGACGCCCGAGTTCAGGTCGAACGTGGCGATCTTCGGTTTGCTCGCTGGAGCACTGGTGACGAGCGCCGTCCCGATCGCGTTGTTCAGCGTCATCACCGCGTTGATCCCTGTGTGGGTCTGCAGGTACGCGGTGACCTGCTGGATCGCCTGCTGGGGGTTCGACGCCGCGTTCGGCGTGGACAGCGTCAGCTCCGTGCAGCCGGGGCCTTTCGAGGGCGCGCCTCCGGTCTTGCACTGCGAACCGACTCCGAGCCCCGTCGCGATGCCGTTGCACCGGTCGAGCAGGTTCTGACCGGACTGGTGGATGACGCACAGGACGTTGGTGGTCCCGAGCTTCTTGAAATACGCGCCCGCGGCTTCGCCCGCAAGCTGCTCGGGCTGCCCCACACACGTGATAGCGGCGCTGGCGGCGATGTCCTGATTGTCACAGCCCGCGTTCAGCAGGACCACCGGAATGCCCGCGGCCGCCGCCTTGGCCAGCGTCGGGTTCATCAGCGCGGGGTCGTGGTCGGACACCGCCATGCCGTTCACCTTCGCGTTGATCGCGTCCTGGATCTGCGCGTTCTCGGCGTTGTCGTCGGGCTCCGCCTGGCCCTGCTGCTGCGAGCCGTACGTCTCGGTGAGCGTGCAACCCAGGTCGGCGGCGGCGTCCTTGGCGCCCTTGTACACGACGCTCCAGAAGCTGCCGTTGTCACCGTGGGTGATCAGCGCGAACTTGTAGGAGCATGGCTTGCCGCTGCTCGCGATGTTCACCGCGCTCGTCGTCGTGCCGCTACTCGACTTGCTACTCGAGTTGCTACTACCGCACGCCGCCACCAGCAGGGCCGCAGCACCCACGGCGACGACGATGCCAATGGTGCGAGGCAGTCGTCTCATCGATTGATCTCCTCCGTCGTCCGAGCCGTGTGGTGAAGGAAGGCGATGCTCTCGCGAGCGTCGCGCATCGGTCCGCCTGCCACCGTCGGCTCATCACCGGTGATGGCGGTGTCTTGTTCGAGTACGAGCCAACCGTCGTACCCGTGCGCTTGCAGGGCGTCTATGACCTCGGCGATCCGCGCGTCGCCCTTGCCGAGCGGCAAGAACAGGCCCTCCCGGGTCGCGTCCACGAGCGAGCGCCGTCCCGACCGCAGCCCGGCCGCGACGTTCGCATCGACGTCCTTGAGGTGCGCGTGCACGACGCGGTCGCCGTGCTCGCGTGCGAACTCGACGGGGTCCGCTCCGCCGATCGTCAGATGCCCGGTGTCCAGGCACCAACCGACCGAGACCAGTTCGAGCGCCCGTTCGACCTGCTCGGCCGTTTCGATCAGCGTGCCGGCGTGCGGATGCAGAGCCAGCGTCAGCCCGTACTCGCAGGTCAACTGGTGGATCTCGTTCAGGTGGCGAGCCAGCCGTTCCCAGCCCGCGTCGTCGAGTTCCTGCGGCGCGCTCCATGCCGGGTCCTGCACGACGCCGACGACGAACATCCGGCCGCCGGCCTCCGCGATCAGCCGCGCGGACCTGTGGACCTCGTCGATCGTGCCCCTCATGTCGGGCTCCTGGAGCACGAGCGGAACGAACCCGCCGGCGAGCTCGAGGCCGTGGCGCTCAAGCTGTTCGGAGATGCTCGCCGGATCTTCGGGCAGGAATCCGACCGCGCCGAGCTCCGTGCCCCGCAACCCGAGCTCTGCCATCTCGGCCAGTACCCGATCGGACGACGGCATCACCCCCCACCCCGGGACCTCGCACGCCCCCCACGAGATCGGCGCACCGGCCAGCCGATCCGCGATCCTCACACTGGCGCCATGCGCCTGTTGCATGTCTCTGGTGTTCCTCTCTCTCCCCGGCAGTAGATCGCGCTAATGCTCGCAAGCGATTAGAGCGCTCTAACGGCGGAATCGGGCGACTATATCCCCTGGCTTCCCGTGAAGTCAAGGTCGATGCTGGATTTCCCGGAACCTGGCTGATCTTTGGTTAGAGCGCGCTAACGCGATTGCAATGGTGTCGCGCTCTAAGTAACGTCCTGCGCGAAATGGCCAGGCCAGCGCGCCGTCCCGCGACGCTCCTCCACGCCCGACGAGCACCCACGATGGAGGACGTCGCACGCGAAGCCGGGGTGTCGCGCGCGCTCGTCTCGCTGGTGATGCGCGAGCGGCCGAACGTCAGCGAGGAGCGCCGCCGGCGCGTGCTCGACGCCGCGGCGCGACTCGGGTACCGGCCGAACGCAATGGCGCGCAGCCTCGCCAGCCGGAGGACCAAGACCGTCGGCGTGATCCTCGATGACCTGCGCAACCCGTTCTTCGCCGAGATCGCCGGCGGCGTCGAGGATCACGCCTCCGAGGCCGGCTACCAGCTGCTGCTCGCCGCCGGCGGGCGGTCCTCGCGGCGCGAGCGCGCCGCGCTCGGCGCGCTGCTCGAGCACCGGGTCAGCGGCCTGATCCTGGTCAGCCCGCGCATGCCCGCCGGCGACATCGCCGCGGCCGCCGCCGAGGCGCCGCTCGTGATGGTCGGGCGCGGCCTGCGCAACGTCGATGTCGACGTCGTGCTGATCAATGAGGCGCACGGCACCGGGCTCGCGCTCGATCACCTCGTCGAGCTCGGGCATGAGCGGATCGCGCACGTCGACGGCGGCAGCGGCGCCGGCGGCCCGCAGCGCCGGTCCGCGTACCTGCGCGGCATGCGAGCCCGTCGGCTCGGCCGCCACGCGCTCGTGATCCCCGGCGACTTCACCGAGGAGGCGGGCTTCAACGCCGCCGGCGAGCTACTCCGCCGGCGCGAGCTCCCGACCGCGATCTTCGCCGCCAACGACATGGTCGCGGCGGGACTGCTCGGCGGCTTCGATCGCGCCGGCGTTGACGTCCCCGGCGACGTGTCGATCGTCGGCTACGACAACACCTCGATCGCTCACCTCGCGCACGTCTCGCTGACGACGGTGGATCAGCCGCGCACCGAGATGGGCCGGCTCGCGCTCGAGCTGCTGCTCGACCGCATCGAGAACCGCCGGCGCAGCGAGGTGCGGCTGATCGAGCCGTCACTGGTGGTTCGCTCGACGACGGCGCCACCGCGCTCGGTCGCGGCGCCTCAGGTCGCCGCGATCGCCTGACACCCGGCCCGCGTTCGCCCGCCGTGCACGTCGGCTGGCGCGCATCGCCCGCATAAGTCGCTAGCTTTGTCCGCCGTCAACCTCGCGCACCGGCACCGACATGCACCTGAACGCCGGTCGATCATCCCAAGGAGGAAGCTGTGCCCCAGGCCAGAAGCAGCGGTTCGAAATCGAGCGGCACGTCGAGCCGCAGTCAAACCAAGCGCTCGAGCGCTAGAAAGCCCGCGGCTGCCAAGCCGGCGGCCGCCAAGCGAACGACGCGCAAGAGCACCTCCGCGAGCAGCGGCGCAAGCCGGACCCGCTCCTCACGCGCCACCGGATCCGCATCGTCACGCGCCGCCGCCGCGAAGCCAAACAGCGCGAGCGCGGCCGACCCGCGGCTCGACGCCGTCGCCCAGCGCATCCGCAAGCTGAACGAGCGCATCATCGAAGACGGCAAGTCCGCCGGCGAGGCGACGCTGTCGAGCTACGAGAAGGCGCTCAAGGCGATCGCGAGCACGCTCGAGCGGGGACCGGGCAAGAGTGACGTCGAGTGGATCTCCTCGCTCGCGACCACACAGGCGAAGTTCCTCCGTGACGTGACCACCGCCTGGACGGCGGCCGCGCGCGGCATGCTCAAGTAACCGCTGTCGCGCTCCACAGCTCGTTCGAACGACCACCATCGGTGAAGGCGGAAAGCTAACCGCGCGCTCGGCCCTGCTCGAGGGAGCCGACGCCGCAGCGGGATCGACGTGCCTCGCGAGTCGTGCGGGCGAGCAGCGCGACCGGCGCGGTCGCGAGTACGGCTCCAGCGGCCGCGAACAGCCCGCCGGTCGGATCGGCCGCGCGCGCCGCGACGCCGACGGCAGGACCACCGAGCCCGACACCCGCGTCGAAGTAGGCGAAGAACGCGCCGGCGGTCCGACCGTGCCGGCTCGGCGGCACCGATGCGAGCGCGAGCAGTCCGAGTGACGGGACCGCGAGCCCCTGCCCGATCGCCATCACGACGAGCGCCAGCAGCGCGACCGGCGTGCTCGTCGTGGCGGCCATCCCGACCAAGCCCGCCGCCTCGAGCGTGACCGCGATCATCAGAGTGCGCGGCGCGCCGAAGCGGTCGGGCACGCCGGCGAGGATCGTCCGGCTCGCGATCACGCCGACGCCGAACACGGGGATCACCAGTGCCGCGATCCCCGTGCCCTGCTCGGTCGCGGCGGCGGCGCCGAACGACAGCACGGCCACGTAGCCGAAGTTGACGAGCATCAGCCCGAGGCCGGGGCGGAGCGTCGCGCGCAGCGTGCTTTGTTGCGCGTCGTCCTCGTGCGGTTGCTCGTCCGACGCGTCGCTCTCCTCGGGAGCGAGCCCGCGGTCAGGAGACCTTCCGAGCACCGCGGCCAGCACGGCGGCGACCAACGGCAGCAGCGCCGCGGTAACCCACACGCGCGCCGGGTTCGACTGGCCGGACAGCGCCTGCGACAGCGGCGGGCCGATCGTCAGCCCCGCGTAGTTGGCGAGCCCGATGTGCCCCATCGCGCGACCGCGTCGCTCCGGCCCCGCCAGTCGCAGCAGCCACAGCACTGCCGCCGCCATCATCGACGCCTCGCCGGCGCCGACCACCAGCCGGCTGAGGATCAGCACGGGCAGCGAGTGGACAAACGCCGGAATCGTCCCGACGGTCATCACCAGCGCGCCGACGATCATGATCCGTGGCGGCCCGATGCGGTCGGCAAGCCGTCCTCCGAACGGACGCCCGGCCGCGCCCGTCAGCGCCGGCGCCCCGACCGCAAAGCCGACGAGCACGGCGCCACCACCGAGTGAGTGGACGTAGTCGGGGAGGATTCCGAGCACTGCCCCGAGTGCCGCGTAGCACAGCACCGCGGTGGCAAACACGGTCACGTACCTGGGACTGGGGCGCGAAAAGGTCATGTGATCATGTTTACCCGGGGACGCTTCGACGAACGTCGAATCGTCAGAGACCCTGCTACAACGCTGAGCGATCGTGCCTGACGCGGTGATCTTCGACATGGACGGAGTCCTGATGGACTCCGAGCAGCTGTGGAACGAGGCCAAGCAAGAGCTCGTCCGCGCTTCCGGTGGCCACTGGCGCGATGACGCGCCGCGGGCGATGATGGGCATGAGCTCGCCGGAGTGGTCGGAGTACATGCGCACCGAGCTCGGGCTCGACCTGGACGTGCAGGAGATCAACCGGGCGGTCGTCCACCGGATGGAGGAGCTGTATCGCGAGCATCTCCCGCTGCTCCCCGGCGCCGTCGACGTCGTGCGCACGCTTCACCGCCGGTGGCCGCTCGCGCTCGCCTCCTCGGCGAACCGCGAGATCATCGACTTCGCGCTCGATGCCGCGGGACTCGCCGGCGAGTTCAGCGCCACCGTCTCCTCCGAGGAGGTGGCGCGCGGCAAGCCCGCGCCGGACGTGTACCTCGAGGCGGCGCGCCGGCTCGGGATCGCCCCCGAGCGTTGTGTCGCGATCGAGGACTCGAGCAACGGTCTGCGGTCGGCCGCGGCTGCCGGGATGGCGGTGATCGCCGTCCCGAACCCCCACTATCCACCCGACGAGGACGCCTTCGCGCTCGCCGCGGCGCGCGTCGACACGCTCGCTGAGATCACGCCCGAGCTCGTCGAACGTCTGCGCTGAGACTGCGCTAAGCGACCTCGACCACTTCGCCACCGGGGATCGCGGCGATCAGCGACTCGGTGTCGGCCTCGAACACCGCGTGCGGCGTCCCCGCCGCGCACCACACCGTGGCGAAGCGCCGCAGCGACTCGTCGATCAGCGTCTCGAGCGCTTGCTCGTGGCCGAGCGGTGGAATCCCGCCGATCGAGAACCCGGTGGCGGCCCGCGCCTCGTCCGCGCTGGCCCCGCGCAGCCCCAGCCGCTCGGCGCCGACCCGCCGGTCGCCGGCGCACAGCACCATCACGGGCCGGCCGTCGCGCATGAACACGAGCGACTTGACGATCTGCCCGACCTCGCACCCCACCGCTGCCGCCGCCTCGACGGCGGTGCGCGTCGAGTCGGGCAGCACCTGCACGTCGACGTCGAGGCCGCGCTCGTGCAACCGTCGCTGGACCCTCGCCGCGGTCGGGTGCATGCGCCTCGGCGGCCGCTAGGAGCGGAGCTCGTCCGGCTCGAGGTCGGGGGGCATCGGCATCTCCTGCGGACTCGTCGGGCTCTCGTCCCTCCACGCCGCGAACGCCTCGCCGTCGCGTCCCTGATGCTCGGCCGCGCCACCGAGCGCGAGCAGCACCACGCGACCCGGCCCGTAGTTGACGAGCTGCCGGCGGAGCTGCGGTGCCACCCTCATCAGGTCACCTTCGCCGAGCTCGGCCGGCTCGGACTCGATCACGATCGTCAGCTGACCCTCGAGCACCAGGTAAACCTCCTCCTGGCGCGCGTGGCGGTGAATCCGGCCGCGCTGCCCGGGCTCGAGCACGAGCTGGTTCATCCCAAACGAGCTCACCCCGAGTTGTCGGCGGAGCGGCAGGAAGCGATCGCCGTAATCGCGATCCAGTCGGGCTCGAGCGGTGCCGTCCTCCACGAGGCAACCATATTCGAACCGCCCGTGGGGCCTGCGTGACATGACAACGGAGGCGTCAAGCCGGGACCGTGTCAGATCCCGCATGCCCCACATGCACGCTCCGACACGGTTCGGCGCGACAGCGCCAAATGTCAGGTTATGCATGTTCCGGCGAGCGGCACGGGCGGCACCAGCGGCCGGAGCCGACCACACGCCCCGCCTCCCCCAACCGCCCGCCGTTCGCACCCCGACACTCCCCGTCCTCCCCCAGCCGCCCGCCGTTCGCACCCCGACAGCCCCCGCCCTCCCCCAGCCGCCCGGCGTTCGCACCCCGACCGGCGGCGCCGGCGCTCACCCCTCGCGCATCGCTCGCGGCCAGATCCCCTGCTTGCCCGGCTGGAGGATCCCCTGCGGGTCGAGCGCGTCCTTGAGCGTCTCGCAGAATCGCCGGTAGGCGTGATCGCCCCACGAGTACTGATCCGCCGCCAGGTCCATGAAGTCCAGGTGGGCGCGGTACTCGCCGTACCCGAGCTTGGCCGCGTCGCGCACCAAACGACGAGCGACGTCATAGGCGGCGCGCGCTTGGCGCTCGTTCTTGGTGTCGAAGATGATCATCGTGATGTGCGCGAAGCTGCGCGCGTTGATCGGCAGCATCCCCACGATGTAGTCGAGCCCGGCCTCCTCGATCATCCCGCGCAGGAGGTCGCGCAGCGCGATCGCGTCGCGTCCGGTCAGCGGCGCGATCGGCGAGAACCCGATGTGCCCGCCCTCCTCGCCGCCGTACCAGGCGGTCATCGCGTTGATGTCGAGGCTGGGGACGCCACCCTGGACGCGTTCGGCCGGGTTCTCGAGGCTCGGGATGTCCTCGGGCGCGACCTTCGTGCCCCACACATCGGCGCCGATCCGCCCGAACGCCTCCTTGACCTTCGCGAAGCGGTGATCGACGACGGCCTCGTCGCCGTACAACGCCGCTCGCATCAACCACCGGCCGACGTCGAGTCCCCGTGCCAATTTGTCGAGCACGTCATCGGGAATCGGCCCTTCGCCGGTCCACCACTCCGCGCGCGTCGTGAAAACCGATCCGTACGCCACGGTGTTCAGCACCTGCGGAACCATCCGGATCGTGTCGTCGAGCATCAGCGTCCTCAACGTGTCGACGAGTGGGCCGAGATCGTCGTCGTTCCACACTCGCACCCAGAACGGCATGTACACCTCCGGGTAGGGCATGAGCCACACGCCCATCTTGGTCACGATCCCGAAGCCGGACTGCATGAACAGCTGATCGGGCGTCGGTCCGAGACCGCGCTTGTACAGATGCCACGAGCGGTTCTCAGGCATCGCGCCCATCCCCGTGCGCATCACGTCGCCGTTTGCGAGCACCACCTCCATGCCGCACGGCAGCCCGAAGTCCACGCCGTACGGCATGTAGGTGATGCCGTGGTCGAGCGTGTTGCCGATCACGCTGCCCCAGCCGACGTCCGCGATCGACAGCATCAACCGGTGGCCGCCCGCCTTGATCGCCTCGTACAGATCGAACCACCGCACGCCGGGTTCTACCTCGGCGTAGCCGAGCTCCTCGTTGATTTCGAGCACGCGGTTCATGTTCCGCAGCGACACGATCACCGAGCCGCGGACACGGGGAGCGGGGCCGCCGTAGCCGTTGTTGCGACCCTGGCCGAGCGTCCACAGCGGAACGCCGTGGCGGCCGGCAATCCGGACGACCTCCTGAACCTCCTCGACCGTCTCGGGCATGACGACGGCCGACGCCGCGTACTCGTCCCACGACGGATGCTGAAACGGGTCGCGCCACTCGCGCAGCCCGTCCTCGTCGCTGAGCACCCGGTCGGCGCCGAGAGCCTGGGCGAACTCACCGAGCGCGGCAGACAGATCGTGCTCGGATACCGCCGGCGGGACGATTGTGGCCACGGGAACTCCTCCTCGACTCGGAACGCGCGTGTCCCGGCGACCCTACTCGGAGGCAGGCGGCGCGTCTATGAGACCGGTTCCACCCGCCGCGTCGATTCGCGCACGACGAGCTTGGTCTCGAGCTGCACGTGGAGCGCCTCGATCCGCTGGTTCTGAAGCTGGCGCACGAGCAGGTTCACCGCCATCCGTCCCATCTCGGCCAGAGGCTGACGGACGGTGGTCAGCGTCGGCGTGACGATCGAGGCCTCGAACGTGTCGTCAAAGCCGACCACCGACAGCTCCTCGGGTACGCGAACGCCGCGCTGGCGCGCCGCCTGCATCACCCCGATCGCGAGCATGTCGTTGAAGGCGAACACGGCCGTCGGCGGATCGGGGCGGTCGAGCAGCGACAGCGCCGCCTCGACGCCACCCTCCGCGTGGAAGTCCGATTCGACCACGAGCTCGGGATCGGGCATCACGCCGGCGGCCGCGAGCGCACCGCGATAGCCGCGCAACCGCTCCTCGGTCGCGATCCACCCGCGCGGCCCGGTGATAGCGGCGATCCGCCGGTGCCCGAGCGACAGCAGGTGCTCGACGGCCGCGCTGGCCCCCGACGAATGCGCCGCCGATACCGTGGGAACGCGTTCGTCGAGCGGTCGCAACGGGTCGGCGATGACGAATCGGTAGCCGTGGTCGTGGAGCGCCGCCAGCTCGTCGGGCGACTCCTCGGGCAGAATCAGCAGGGCGCCGTCGGTCGTGCCCTGCATCAGCCGCTCGAGCAGCGACACCTCGCGGTCGTGCTCGTGGTGGGTCCGGCACAGCACCATCCGCATGTCCTGCTCGTACAGCGCCTCGCCGGCGCCGTCGAGGATCACGGCGAAGTAGGAGTGGTGGACGACCGGCGTGGTCACGCCGACAAGGCCGGTCCGCCCAGCCGACAGCCCTCGGGCGGTGCGGTTCGTGCTGTAGCCGTGCTCGTGCACCACCCGCAGGACCGCTTCACGCGCACGGTCGGACACCTCGGCGCGCCCATTGATGACCCGCGACACGGTCGCGGTCGAGACGCCGGCGAGGTCCGCCACCTGGCGGATCGTCAGCCGGCTGCTGCGGCCGTTCTCAGGTCCGGCGATGGAATTCATACGGGAAAGTAAATCACGTTTCGTGAAACGTTACATAGCTCAATGACGAACACAGTTCGCAACATACCGGGAAAATTCATATGAAACAAGCCTTGACTTTTCTGAAACAGTTCCGGTAGCGTTTTCAAAGCAAGCGTTCGCTCGTGGGGTGCGGACGGTCCAGAGGGATCAGGAGAGGAGCAAGCACGATGTGGTTCATCACCCGGCGGTTGGCGTTCTACGCCGTCGCGGCGTGGGTGGCGATCACGATCAACTTCGCGATCCCGCGGGTGATGCCGGGCAACGCGGTCGACACGCTGCTCGCCAAGTACCCGACGCTCGACGCGAACTCGCTGCACGCGCTCCAGGCGGAGTTCGGCACGCACACGCACGGCAGTGTGGTTAGCCAGTACTTCAGCTACCTCGGGGACCTGCTGCACGGAAACCTCGGAACGTCGGTCAACCTGTATCCCGCCAAGGTCACGTCGGTGATCGCGACGACGCTGCCGTGGACCCTGATCCTCGTCGGCACCGCGACCGTGATCAGCTTCGCGCTCGGCACGCTCCTCGGAATCCTCGCGGCGTGGCGGCGCGGCGGCTGGCTCGACCGCACGCTGCCGGCGTTCACGTTCCTGCAGGCGACGCCCTACTTCTTCCTGGCGCTGATCGTGATCGAGCTGTTTGCGGTGCGCTGGGGCCTGTTCCCGTTCGGTCAGGGCTACAGCCTCGGTCTCGCCCCCGGCTGGGATTGGCCGTTCATCTCTAGCGCGATCTACCACTCGATCCTGCCGGCGCTGACGATCATCGTGACCTCGATGGCGGGGTGGATGCTGCAGATGCGCAACGTGATGATCACGACGGTCGCCGAGGACTACGTGCTGGTCGCGCAGGCCAAGGGCCTGTCGCCGCGACGGGTGATGTTCAGCTACGCGGCGCGTAACGCGATCCTGCCCAACCTCGCCGGGTTCGCGCTGTCGATCGGGTTCGTGGTCGCGGGCGCGCTGGTGATGGAGATCGTGTTCTCCTATCCCGGGATCGGGCTGACCCTGTACAACGCGGTCACCTCGGACGACTTCCCGCTGCTCCAGGGGATCTTCCTGGTGATCTCGTTCTCGGTGCTGCTGGCGTGCCTGCTCGCAGACATCGTCTACTTCGTGGCCGACCCGCGCACGCGGACGAGGAACGCCTACTGATGTCCGCTCTCGCCGAACCGCTCGATCCCCTCCCCGGCGGCGCACAGGAGCTGCCGCCGGCCGTGATTGCACGAGAGCGCGGGTGGCACCGGCGCCTGCCCGGGAAGGCCAAGGTCGGCGCCGCCATCCTCGCCGTATTCATCCTCGTGGCGATCATCGGCCCGACCATCGCCCCGTTTGACCCGACCGCAACGACCCCCGGTCAGGCGCTCCCGCTCGCACCGAACGTCACCCATCTGCTCGGCACGACCGCGACCGGCCAGGATGTGCTCTCCCAGCTACTCGTCGGCACGCGCTCGACGGTCGTGCTCGGGCTGCTGACCGGTCTGATCGCGACGATCCTGTCGATCGTGATCGGGATGTCGGCGGGGTTCCTCGGCGGGGCGTCGGACGAGGGACTGTCGCTGCTCGCCAACGTATTCCTGGTGCTGCCGGCGCTGCCGCTGCTGGTCGTGATCCTTGGCTACCTACCGCATTCGGGTGAGCTTCCGACGGCGATCGTCCTGAGCGCGCTAGGTTGGCCGTGGGGGGCTCGGGTGATACGCGCCCAGACCCTCTCGCTGCGCAACCGCGATTACGTCGCCGCTGCGCGCGAGTCGGGCGAGCGGACCTGGCGGATCATCCTGTTCGAGATCTTCCCCAACGAGACCGGACTGATCGCGGCAAGCTTCGTGGGGACCGTCCTGTACGCGATCCTGACCTCGGTCGCGCTGGCGTTCCTCGGGGTCGCCGACCTGTCGCAATGGAGCTTCGGGACGATGCTGTACTGGGCCCAGAACGGCAACGCCGTGCAGTTGAACGCGTGGTGGTGGTACGCGCCGCCCGGGATCTGCGTGGCGCTGCTCGGGATGAGCATGGTCCTGCTCAACTTCGGGCTCGACGAGCTCGGCAACCCGCAGCTCCGGGCGGCGGGGGCGGCTCGGATCGGGCGCCGGACGTGGCGGCCTTCTGACCCGACGCCGGTGCTGCGCGATCAGTCAAGGGAGACGGTGTGAGCACGGTGACCGAGCCGGGCGCCGACCGCACACGCGAGGCAGCCGTCGAGACGCGCAAGCCCGTGCTCGACATCCGCGACCTCTCGATCGCCTATCGGTCGCCGGCCGGCGACGTCCGCGCGGTGCGCGACGTGTCGCTCGCGCTCCACCCGGGCGAAGTCGTCGGGCTCGCCGGCGAGAGCGGCTGCGGCAAGTCGACGCTCGCGTACGGGTCGATCCGGCTGCTGCGCCCACCGGCCGTAATCACCGGCGGGAGCGTCACCTACCACGGCCGCCGTGTCGGCCCCGCCGGCGTAGACGTCCTTGCGGCAAGCGCGGACCAGCTCCGCGCGCTCCGCTGGCGCGAGATCTCGATCGTGTTCCAGAGCGCGATGAACTCGCTGAACCCGGTGCTCCGCGTCAGCGATCAGCTGCTCGACGCGGTTGGCGCCCACCTCGCGCTCACCGATGAACAGAAGCACGACCGGATCGTGGAGCTGATCGAGATGGTCGGGATCCCTCGCGTCAGGTTGCGGAGCTACCCACACGAGCTCTCGGGCGGGATGCGCCAGCGCGTGATGATCGCGATGGCGCTCGCGGCAGAGCCCGAGGTCGTGATCATGGACGAGCCGACCACCGCGCTCGACGTCGTCGTCCAGCGGGAGATCCTGTCGGAGATCTTCGAGCTCAAGGGCCGGCTCGGCTTCTCGGTCCTGTTCATCACCCACGACCTGTCGCTGTTGCTCGAGATCGCCGACCGCGTGGTGATCATGTACGCCGGTCAGATCGTCGAAGGCGGCACCCGCGATCAGATCCACCTCCGCGCCGCCCATCCGTACACCAAGGGCCTGCTGACCTCGTTCCCGAAGCTCACCGGCCCGCGCCTGAAGCTGACCGGGATCCCCGGCTCGCCGCCCGACCTCCGGGCTGAACTCAAAGGTTGTCCGTTCGTTCCCCGCTGCGGCTTCGCCACCGACGCCTGCGCCAGCGTTGACATGGCACTCTCGCGCGTGGAGCAGGAGCCCGATCACGTCACCGCCTGCCCGTTCGTGAGCGTGGCGCAGGTCGCGCAGGCGCGCCCGGCTCCGGCCGAGGACCGCCGCGCGGCGACCGGTCCGGTTGTGCTGGAAGCGGTCGAGCTCGACAAGCAGTTCCGCCTGGGCCGGGGCCGCAAGGCGACGGTGCTGTCCGCGGTCAAACACTTCTCGCTCGAGCTCCGCCGGGGTCGGGTCGTGGCACTCGTCGGCGAGAGCGGCTCGGGCAAGACGACGGTGGCGCGGTTGCTGGCCGGCCAGGAGCGCCGCTCCGGCGGCCAGATCCTGCTCGACGGAAAGCCGATCGAGCCCGCGGCGCGGCGCGGCTTCCGCGCCTACAAGAGCGAGGTCCAGATGGTCTTCCAGGACCCGTTCGCCTCGCTCAACCCGCTGCACACGGTCAACTATGTCCTGGAAAGGGCGCTTCGCCTGCACGCGGGGCGCAGCGGTCGAGAGGAGACGGCCGCCGAGCTCGACAAGCTGCTCGAGCAGGTTCGTCTCAGCCCGGCCGCAAAGTTCCGCGCCGCCTACCCGCACGAGCTCTCGGGCGGTCAGCGCCAGCGCGTCGCGATCGCCCGGGCGCTCGCGACGTCGCCGCGCGTGCTGCTCGCCGACGAACCGGTGTCGATGCTCGATGTCTCGATCCGGCTCGAGATGCTCGACCTCCTCGATCAACTGCGCCGGAACCTGGACCTCGCCGTGCTGTACATCACCCACGACATCGCGTCGGCGCGCTACTTCGCCGACGAGATCGCGGTCATGTACGCCGGCGAGATCGTCGAGCGCGGCCCCGCCGAGCAGGTGACGCAGCAGCCCAGCCACGAGTACACGCGGCTGCTGATCGCCTCGGCGCCCGACCCCGACGCGTTTGGCCGGCAGCTCCCCGCCCGAAGGGAGGATCGAGCGATGAGGTGATGCAACCCGCGGGGTTGCGCCACGACGCAACGCCGGCGCAGTGCGGGTTGGGCCCGACGAATTGGGCCCGCGAGGCCCGTTAAAGCCCGTGCCCCCGGCCTCACCCGGGGGCACGCGACTCGTCTACATACGCGACACGACCCTGGCGTGAACCAGGGGCCGTGAATGTCTACATACGCGACACGACTCTTTTATCAGAGAGAAGGTGTACCCCTCGATGAAACGATGGATCAACCAACGTAGTTGGCTGGCGGCGGGCGCGGCGCTCGGCGCCGCAGCACTCATCGCCGCTTGCGGCGGCACCTCCAGCTCCTCCTCTTCAGGCGTCAGCGGTGGCGCCGGCGGCGGCTCCTCGGTGCTGACCGTGGAGTCGAGCCAGCAGAACGCGATCACCCAGAACTTCAACCCGTTCATCCAATCGTCCGCGGCGACGCTGCTCGGGGCCACGTCGCTGATATACGAGCCACTGCTCCAGACCAACGCGATCAAACCCGGCCAGTACTACCACTGGCTCGCCACCGGATACAGCTGGTCAAACGGCGGAAAATCGATCACGTTCACGATCCGCCCCGGAGTGAAGTGGTCCAACGGCACGCCGATGACCGCGGCCGACGTCGCCTTCACCTTCAACATGATCAAGCATTACCCCGACGTCAACAACACCGGGCTGGCCGTTGAGAGCGTGAGCTCGACCGGCAACCAGGTGACGCTCAACTTCTCCTCGCCGCAGTACGCCAACCTTCAGAACATCGCCGGCCAGACGTACATCGTTCCGGCATCGATCTGGAGCAAGGTCGGCGATCCCGGGAAGTACACCGACCCGAACCCGGTCGGCACCGGCCCTTACACCGTCTCCCAGTTCAGCCCGCAGGGGGTCACGTTGAAGGCCAACGCCAGCTACTGGGGCGGCAAGCCTGCGGTGTCCGAAGTGCAGTTCCCGACCTACGCGTCGGCCAACACGGCGCTGGCGGCCCTCCAGACCGACCAGCTGCACTGGGCGGGCAACTTCATCCCGGGGGTGAATCAGGTGTTCGTCTCCGGCCACGCCGACCACCAGGTGTGGTTCCCGCCGGTGCAGACCAACAGCCTTGAGCCAAACCTGACCAAGTTCCCGACGAACCAGTTCGCGGTGCGCAAGGCGATCAGCCTGGCGATCGACCGGACCGCGCTGAGCCAGCAAGCCGAAGGCGGACTCGAGCCGCCGGTGTCCAACGCCAGCGGGCTGACGCTGCCGATCTTCCAGCAGTTCTTGTCGCCTTCGGTGGCGAACATGACGCTGCCGGCGCATTCGAACATCGCGGCCGCCAAGCAGGTGCTCGAGCAGGCAGGCTATGTGATGGGGTCCGACGGCTTCTTCCGTACAAAGTCCGGCCAGAAGCTGTCACTCGATATCACGAACCCATCGTCGTTCGCCGACTACGCGACGGGCGACCAGATGGTCGCCGGCTGGCTGAAGAAGGCCGGCATCGACGCCACGTTCGTCGGCCAGTCGGTGACGGCGTGGTCGTCGGACATCGCGACCGGGAACTTCCAGCTCACGGCGCACTGGTCGCAAACGAGCGTCTCGCCCTACCAGCTCTACAACGACTGGTTGAACAGCGCCCAGGCCACGAACAACGCGGCCGGCGACTACGAGCGGCTGAAGGACCCGACGGTCGACACAGCCCTCAACAAGCTCGCCGCCGACAACACCGCGGCGGCGCAACAGGCGGATCTGGCGCCGATCGAGCAGTACGTGGCTCAGAACCTGCCGATCATCCCCACGGTCTACGGCGTGGTGTTCGACGAATACAACACCGGCAAGTTCACCGGCTGGCCGTCGCAGAGCAACCCGTACGAGTCGGGAAGCCCGAACACGCCCACCAACGAAGTCGTGATCTTGCGGCTCCGACCGATCAGCTAGGGCTCTCCACCCCAGGCGCCCGTTTCCCGCGTCCTCTCACGCGGGGAGCGGGCGCCGTGCCCGCTGAACTTTTTCGAACGACACCGAATGGAGAACTACATGACTGGGACGTCACTCGATGGTGCGCCCGGCGCGCGCCGGTTCCCGCCCGGCTTCCTCTGGGGCGCCGCCACCTCGTCGTATCAGATCGAGGGAGCGGTCGACGAGGACGGCCGCGGCCCGTCTATCTGGGACACCTTCAGCCACACCCCGGGCAAGGTGCACGGCGGCGACACGGGCGACATCGCTTGCGACTCGTATCACCGCTTGGAGGAGGACCTCGCGCTACTGAGCGAGCTAGGCGTCGGCGCCTACCGCTTCTCGGTGGCATGGTCGCGCGTCCTGCCGGACGGACGCGGACCGGTCAACCAACGAGGGCTCGACTACTACCGCGCGCTGGTCACCGGGCTGCGCGGCCGGGGAATCGTTCCCGTGGCCACGGCCTACCACTGGGAGCTTCCACAGGCGCTCGAGGACGAGGGCGGCTGGGCCAACCGCGATACGGCGGAACGGTTCGCGGAGTACGCGGAGGTACTTGCCGACGCGCTCGGGAGCGAGGTCGGCATGTGGATCACGCTCAACGAGCCCCAGCAGACGGCCAACCAGGGCTACCGCACCGGTACGCACGCCCCGGGCAAGACCGACCTCTCGCTCGCCGCGGCGGCGACGCATCATCTGCTGCTCGGCCACGGACTGGCCGTCGAGGCGATCCGTGGCGCACTGAGGACACAGGTCCCGGTCGGCATCACGATCGACCTGCACCCGGTCCGCCCGGTGGGCGACGACGCGGTGCACGCCGCCGCGGTGCTCGATGACGAGCAGAACCGCATATTCCTCGAGCCGGTGCTCCACGGCTCATACCCCGGGGCCGCCAGCGCCGAGCTGCTCCCGGCGGAGGAGCTGATCGAATCCCGCGACATGGCTCAAATATCCGTGCCGCTCGACTTTCTCGGGCTCAACTACTACTGCCCCCACTACGTGCGCCTGGGCGACTGGGACGATCTGCGTCGGGGCGAAACCCCGATCCCCGGGTATCCGGGCGTGGTCAATTACGTACCGCCTGAGATTCCCCGCACGAGCATGGGGTGGCTGATCGAGCCCGAGGGCATGTACGACGCTCTTCGCACGCTCGGCCGCGAAGCGCCCGGACTGCCGCTGTACATAACCGAGAACGGCTGTGCCGCGGATGACTATGTCGACCCGGACGGGCGGATCAACGACTTCGAGCGGGTGGAGTACCTGCGCGGCCACTTCGACGCGGCTTGGCGGGCGATTCGCGACGGCGTCAACGTCGCCGGCTACTTCGTGTGGTCGCTGCTGGACAACTTCGAGTGGGCGCGCGGGTACCAGCGCCGGTTCGGGCTGTACTTCGTCGACTTCGGCACCCAGCGGCGCATCCCGAAGGCCAGCGCCGGCTTCTACTCCGCCGTGACCAGTGCGAACGCGCTTGCATCGCCGTCCGACAACGGCGCCCTCGGCGAGCCCGCGCTGGCCGTCGCGGAAGCTTCCGGCTGACCCCTACGCCGCCCTGGCGCGGGCTGCCTATGCCGCCCGCGCCACCGACGGCTGCGCGTCGAGTTCCTGGTCGCCGCGCTCGAGCGCGGCCAGGAAGGCGTCGACGACGACGGGGTCAAACTGGGTGCCCGAGCAGCGGATCAGCTCCTCGCAGGCGCTCGCCGCCGGCATCCCCGGGCGGTACGGGCGGTCGGCGACCATCGCCTCGTAGGCGTCGGCCACCGCCAGGATCCGCGCCTCGAGCGGGATCTGCCGGCCGGCGATCCCCTTCGGATAGCCGCCTCCGTCGATCCGTTCGTGGTGGGCCCTGACCCAGGCGGCGATGTCGCGCATGCCGGCGTGCTCGAGGATGCGTGCGCCGATCTCCGGGTGGCGCATGATCTCCTTCCAGTCGGCCTCGTCGAGCGCACGGGGCTTGTGGAGGATCGCGTCGGCGATCCCGAGCTTGCCGAGATCGTGGAGCACCCCGGCAGCGTGGATCCGCTCGACGCGGTCGGGCTCGAGGCCGAGCTCCACCGCGGTGCGCTTGGCGAACGTGCCGACCGTGCGAGAGTGCTGCGCGGTTCGCGCATCGCGCATGTCCAGCGTCTCGGCGAGCAACATAACTGCAGCTAAGCGTAGTTCGTCCGATAGGCCCGGCGCGCTGGTCCCTCCCGCAGCCGCGCGATGTGCCTGCTCGATCGCGAGTCCCGCCTGATCGGCCACCGCCATCAGTACCGCGATCTCGGCGTCGTCGGGTCGCCGGCCGTGTAGCGGCTGATCGAGCGAGACCATCCCGATGATCTCGCCGACCGCCCCGCGCAGCGGCAGCATCAGCATGTCCTCGGGATGCCACCCGTCGGGCCCGAGCGCCGCCGCGGCCGGGGGTGTCCAGCAAGACCCCTCGTCCGCCCACTCGTACGTCCCGGCCGCAAGCCAGAGCGCCCCCTCCCGCATGCGCTCGGGCCGCATCAGCGCCGACCATTCCGCCCAGCTGGTCGACGTTCCGAGCAGCGACTGGCGCGCCTCCGCGTCACCGTCGACCGCCACCACGTGCATCCGCGCGCCGGCGTCGTCGAGCAGATTCATCGCCACTACCTGGAACGAGAGCTCGGAGCGGATCGTCTGCGCGAGCGACTCGAGCACTCCCGTCACGCCGTCACCGGACGCCGCGGCCCGTGACAGCGCGAGCATGCTGCGCAGATGGCGCGGCACGGTCCCCTGTTCGTCGCCCGCGCGGTTGCGGGCGACGGCGCGCGGCTCCTCCAACTCGGTCGCGGCGACGACGCGGTTGCGGCCCTCGTCCTTGGCCGAGTACAGCGCGGCGTCGGCGCGAGCGAGCAGGGTGCCGTAGTCGGCGTGTCCGGCGGCGATGCCGATCGAGACCGTGAGCACGCCGCCGATCCCGGCCGGATGGGGCAGCGCCGCCGCCTGCACGGCGGCGCGGACGCGCTCGACGGCGACCAGCGCTTCCTCGTCGGTGGTGTCCGGGAGCACGATCAGCAGTTCCTCGCCGCCGAACCGGTAGGCCATGTCCTTGCCGCGCAGGCTGCCGCGAATCGTCGCGGCGATCGCCCGCAGCGCCTGGTCGCCGGCGAGGTGGCCGAGCTCGTCGTTGTAGACCTTGAAGCGGTCGACGTCGCACAGCGCAATCGCGAGCGAGTCGCCGCGATCCTGGTGACCGGCCTCGAGCCCCGGCAGCTCGTCGGCGAGCGCACGGCGATTGCGCATGCCGGTCAGCGGGTCGCGGCGGGAATCCTCCGTGAGCCGCTCGTTGAGCCGGGCGAGCTCGGCCTCGCGGTCGGCGAGGTGCACGAGAGCCAACCGCTCGCGGTTCAGCATCCCGCGCAGCCGGCGCTCGAGCAGCGCACCGCGGACGACCAGCGACACCCCGCAGAACAGAAGCCCCGCGTACAGGATGAACGCGACCGGGTCGGGCGCGTGCTCGAGGCGAGCCCGCAGCAGCGCGCCGAGCAGGACGACGAATAGCCCCGCCGGCAGGATCCCGCCCCGCAGCCCTGGCTCGCTGGTCTGCTCGGCCGGCTCGGCGCGGCGCGCGGACAGCGCTCCGCCGACACCGATCGCCACCAGCCCGACCACCCACAGCGGGTCGAGCGCGGTCTTCCCCGACACGTAGCTCTGATCGAGCAGCTGCTTGCTCCACAGGATGAACGCGAGCGACTCGACCATGACCCCGACGAGCAGCACGCGCGCCCCGGTTGAGCGAACGCTCGTGAGCGCGCCGCCGATCAGCGCCTGCAGCGCCAGCACCGCGGCCGACACGTACAGCGCGGGATACACGAGCGCGGACAACCTCTGCGCCACCGGCAGCATCGAGGCGCCGGCGTCGTGCCACAGCAGCGCGAACGTGAGCGCGGCCGCCGCGGCGGTAACCGGCAGCACCTCGGCCGCGCCGACGATCAGCAGCGCGCGCGACCGGGTCCGCATCCGCACCAGGCTGAGCGTCACGAGGATCGCGAACGCCCACCAGCTGAAGTCGGCGATGTTGGGCGATGAGGGGACGTGTGCCGCGCTCGTGATGCTGAGCAGATCCCAGCCGAGCTGTCCGAACAGCCAGCAACCGGAGGCGACGGCCCACAGCATCCAGTGGCCCCGGTTGCAGGGCGCGGCGGCCCGGCGGCCGAGCAGCGTTCCGCCCGTAGCGCTGACCGCCGCCGACGTCCAGGCTGTGTCCCACCACAGCGTCCCTGACGACGTCAGGTGGCCGATCGCCGTCGCCGCCAGAGCGAGCGCGGCCGGCGCTATGACCAGCCAGAGCGCCAGACGCGAACCGGCGGCTGATTGAGCGTTTTCCATCACATCGGGTAATCGGCCGATGTGACCCGCTGCTGAAAGCTGGGCGAACCGGCTCGACCGATCTCTGCAGGCCCCGGCCCGCGCGTCCCAGGACTAACCGATCGCCGCGACGGCTCCGCGGACGATCTCGTAACTGCCGATGATCGTCAGCGCCCAGGCCGCCATCAGCAGCATGTTGCGGTCAAGCCACCCCTTGACCGCGACCGTCATCGCCTTCGTCCGTTCGGGAGCGACCACGAACCCCCCGATCGGCACCTCGATGAACGTGAATACGATCGCGAAGAAGCACAGGATCACGACCAGTGTCGCCGCCGTCGAATAGCCGAGCTGGGCGACCTGCGCCATCCCGAGGATCACAAGCGGCCCGGGCACAACCGACCCGACGACACCGCCCGCGAACGCGAGCGGCCCACCGTTCTCGACCAGCCGTTGCAGGCTGTCCTTCGTCTTCGACCTCTTCTTCGCGGCCTTCCGCCGCGCTCGCCGGCGCTCGCGTCGCCGATGGGCACGCCGGAGGCCGATTGCGAGGACGAGCGCGATCACACCGAGGCCGATGTCCACCCATGGGGCCGACGGCAGCCGCGGCCCCGTCATCAGCGGGCTGTCCTGGAGGAGGAAGACCAGAGCCGCTCCGACGCTCACCGCGGTGATGAACCCACCCACGTAGAACCAGACCAGAATCTTCGCCGGTTGGGTCGTCTCGAGCGCGATCACAACGACCACGAGCAGGAGCGGCCAGAACATCGAGCCGATCGCGAGGAGCGCTATCTGGAGCAGAGCCACGGGCGCGAGCCAACCAGCTCGAGCCGGGCTCAGCCGTCGGGCGCGATCGCCGCCTGCGCCGCGGCGATTCGGGCGATCGGCACCCGGAACGGCGAGCACGACACGTAGTCGAGCCCGGCGTTATGGAAGAACCGGATCGAATCCGGGTCCCCCCCGTGCTCGCCGCAGATCCCGAGCTTCAACCCGGGATGTGCCTCGCGGCCGACCCACGCCGCGAGCCGGACCAGCCACCCGACACCGGGGCTGTCGATCGTCTCGAACGGCGAGCGGTCGAGGATCTTCCGCTCGATGTAGGTCGGGATGAACTTCGACTCGACGTCGTCGCGCGAGAACCCGAGCGCGGTCTGAGTCAGGTCGTTCGTGCCGAACGAGAAGAAGTCGGCGTGCCGCGCGATCAGGTTCGCGATGAAGCACGCTCGGGGCAGCTCGATCATCGTCCCGACCGTGTAGTCCTCGCGCTCGCGCATGTCGTGCTCGGCCCCCACCGAGACAACCAGCTCGCGCATGATCTCGAGCTCGTGCTCGTAGGCGACGAGCGGGATCATGATCTCGGGATGGGGCGGCTCGTCGACCGCCTTGGCGGCGCGCATGATCGCGTGGACCTGCATCTCGTAGATCTCGGGGTACAGGATCCCGAGCCGGACCCCGCGCGTGCCGAGCATCGGGTTGCCCTCGTGGATCTCTTCGACCCGCGTCAGCAGCTTCTCGAGCTCGTCGAGGTCGTCGGTGACCTCGATCCGGGCGCGCTCGACCTGGGCGCGCAGCTCCGGCAGGTTCGGGAGGAACTCGTGCAGCGGCGGGTCGAGCAGCCGGATCGTGACCGGCAGCCCCTTCATCGCCTCGAAGATCCCGATGAAGTCCTCCTCCTGAAGCGGCAGCAGGTCGGCGAGCGCCGTGCGCCGGCCCTCCCGGTCGTCGGCCATGATCATCGCGCGCATCTTCGGCTGGCGGTCCTCGGCCATGAACATGTGCTCGGTCCGGCACAGCCCGATCCCCTCGGCGCCGAGCTCGCGCGCGCGCACGGCGTCGCGCGGGGTGTCGGCGTTTACGCGCACGCCCAGCCGCCGCAGATCGTCGGCCCACTCCAGCACGGTGTCGAACCGCTCGTCGAGCTCGGGCTGGACCAGCTTCGCGCCGGGCTCGACGACCGTGCCCTCGGAGCCGTCGATCGCGATCTTGTCGCCGGCCTTGAACACCTGACCGTCGATCGTCAGCTCGCCGGCGTCGAGGTCGATCGCGACCGCCGCGCCGGTCACCGCCGGCACCCCCATCCCGCGCGCCACGAGCGCGGCGTGCGAGGCCTTTCCGCCCTCGGACGTCAGGATCCCGCGAGCGGCGTTGAAGCCGGCGACGTCGTCGGCCTCGGTGAACGGGCGGACCAGGATCACGTCCTTGCCGGCCGCCGCCGCCGAGACCGCGTCGGGAGCGGTGAACACGATCTCGCCGGCGGCCGCGCCCGGCGAAGCCGCGACCCCGTGCGCCAGCACCTCGTATCCGTCGCTGCGGTCGAAGGTCGGATGCAACAGCGCGTCCAGGGACGAAGCGTCGATCGTCGCCATCGCCTGCTCGCGCGTCAGCAGGCCCTCCGATACCGCGTCGACGGCGAACCGCACGGCCGCCTGCGCCGGTCGCTTGGCGTTGCGGGTCTGGAGCATGTACAGCTGCCCGTCCTCGACCGTGAATTCGACGTCCTGCATGTCCTTGTACTCGGCCTCGAGCGTGCGCATGATCTCCATCAGCTGCTCGTGGGCCTCGGGCATCACCTCGGCGAGCTCGGAGATGTCGCGCGGGGTGCGGACCCCGGACACGACGTCCTCGCCCTGCGCGTTGACGAGGAAGTCGCCGGAGGGCTCCGGCGCGCCCGTGACCTCGTCGCGGCTGAACGCGACCCCGGTGGCGGAGCTGTCGCCCTTGTTGCCGAACACCATCTGCTGGACGTTGACCGCGGTCCCCCAGTCGTCGGGGATCCGGTTGATCCGCCGGTAGGACACCGCGCGCTCGCCCGTCCAGGAGTCGAACACCGCCAGGATCGCCCGCCGCAGCTGCTCCTGCGGGTCCTGCGGGAAGTCGTAGAACTCCTTGAACTCCTCGACGAGCTCCTTCAGCGCGTCCGCCGACAGCGACGCGTCGGCGTCGACCCCGGCGTCCAACTTGGCGGCCGCCAGCGCGTCCTCGAACCGCTCGCCGGCCACTCCCTCGACGACGTTGCCGAACATCTGCACGAGCCGCCGGTAGGAGTCCCACGCGAACCGCTCGTTGTCGGTGGCGCGCGCCAGCCCGAGCACTGATGCGTCGTTGAGGCCCACGTTCAGGATCGTGTCGAGCATCCCGGGCATCGACTCGCGCGCGCCGCTGCGGACCGACACCAGCAGCGGATCCTCGTCGTCGCCAAATCGTTTTCCCGCCGCCTCCTCCAGGCGCCCCAAGGCGTCGCCCACCTGCTTCTCCAGCCCCTCGGGCTCAGATCCCGAGCGCATGTACTCCACGCACGCCTCGGTCGTGATCGTGAACCCGGCCGGAACGCGGTCGGCGCCGAGCACGCGCGTCATCTCGGCGACGTTCGCCCCCTTGCCGCCGAGCAGCTCGCGCATGTCCCTCGAGCCCTCGGCGAAGTCGTAGACCCATTTGTGGTCCGCCATCTCCGCTTGCGCGAGCCTACCGCTCCGGTCGTGAGGCTGGCAACCGACCGGCCCCTGATAGCTTGAGTAACGTGCCTTCGATCGGCGTCTCAACTCCGCGTCGCGACTCCGAGCCGAAGGTCCGAGGCACGACCAGATACGCCGCCGATGTGCCCGTCCAGGGCCTGCTTCACGCGCGGCTCCTGCTCGCACACGACGCGCACGCGCTGATCAGGTCGATCGACACCACGGCCGCCCGCGAACTGCCAGGGGTCGTCGCCGTCCTCACGGCCGACGATCTGCCGATCGTCGCCACCGGCCCCGGACGCTCGAAGACGCCCCTCGCCCGCGAGGAGATCATGTACGCCGGGCAACCGGTCGCGATTGCCGTGGCCGAGACCGAGGCGCTCGCGGCCGACGCGATCGAGCTGATCGACGTCGAGCTCGAGCCCGTCGACGCCGTGACCGACATCGAGGCCGGGGCCCGGCCCAATTCCCCGCGCACTCGACTTCACGTCGCGGACGCGGGCGACGATGGCGACCTCGGCGACGCCCACGCCTCGGTCGCCGCCGGCGGGGTCGGCGACGACGAGGAGCTGTCCGAGAACGTCCTCGGCACCGCCCGCCTTGCGAACGGCGACGTCGACGCGGCGCTCGCCGCGAGCGAGGTCGTCGTCCGCGGCCGCTTCCACACGCCGTGGGTCTATCAGGGCTACATCGAGCCGCAGACCGCCACCGCCTGGTTCGACGTCGACGACGAGCTCGTGATCAGCACCTCGACACAGGCCCCGTTCATGACCCGCGACGAGGTCGCGTCGCTGTTCGGGCTGCCCGTCGACCGGGTCCGCGTCCGCTGCGCCCCGCTCGGCGGTGGGTTCGGCGGCAAGATGATGATCCCCGAGCCGCTGGTGGTCGCGGCGGCGCTCGCGACGCGCCGGCCGGTCCGGCTGGCGATGACCCGCAGCGAGGACTTCGCGGCCGCCAACCCGGCCGGCGCCGAGATCCTCGACCTCGAGCTCGGCGCCGACCGCGAAGGGAACCTGACCGGGATCCGCGCCCGCATCTGGTGCGACCGCGGCTCGACCGAGAGCATGGGCGTCGAGTCGATCGCCGCGATGCTGAGCGCAGGCCCGTACCGGTGGCGCGCCCACCACCTGACCTGCTACGGCGTCTCGACCAACCGCGTCACGTTCGGCGCCTACCGTGCCCCGACCGCACCGCCCGCCGCGTTCGCGGTCGAGTCGCTGATCGACGAACTCGCGGGGCGCCTCGGGCTCGATCCGCTCGAACTCCGGCTGCGCAACGTTCTCGTCCCCGGCGACAAGACCGTCGCCGGGCAGGAGCTCAAGGTGTTCGGCGCGCGCGAGTGCCTCGAGCGCCTGGGGGAGCAGCCGCTGTGGTCGGGCCGGCACTCGCTGCCCGAGGACGAGGGCGTCGGCCTCGCGATCGGTTGGTGGCCGGGCGGCTACGAGCCGGCGGCCGCCGCCTGCCGGCTCGATTCGGACGGGCATCTCACGATCGTCACTGGAGTGGCCGACATGACCGGCGTCCAGACGACCTTCGCCGCGATCGCCGCCGACGCATTCGGCATCAGCGCCGACCGCGTCCGCGTCGTCCACGCGGACACGTCCAGTGCACCGTACGCCGGCGTCAGCGGAGGCAGCAAGATCACATACACGGTCGGCCGCGCAGTCGAGATGGCGGCGCGCCAGACGCGTGAGCGGCTGCTCGACGTCGCCGCCGAGGAGCTCGAGATCGCGCCCGAGGACCTCGAGATCGTCAACGGCTCCGTACAGCCCGTCGGAGTGCCCGCTAAGGCGATGGCGATCGAGGCACTCGCCCAGAAGGTGCTGACGTTCGGTAGCCCGTATCCGCCCGTCGAGGGACAGGGCCTGGTGTCACTGCCTCAGGTGCCTCAGTCCGCCGGGCATCTCTCGCACGTCCGGGTCGACCGCGAGACCGGCGCGGTCACAGTGCTCGGCCACGTGGTCGCGCAGGACGTCGGCAGGGCGCTCAACCCGGCGCTCGTTGAGGGGCAGATGCAGGGCGGGGCGACGCAGGGCCTCGGCTGGGCGCTGCTCGAGGAGATCGCCTACGACGAGCACGGGCAGCCCGTCGCCGGCTCGTTCGTCGACTACGCGATGCCGACCGCCGGCGGGGTTCCGTGGATCGATACGGCGATCGTCGAGGTCCCCGCGCCCGAGGGCCCGTTCGGCGCCAAGGGCGTCGGCGAGGCCCCGGTCATCGGCGTCGCCGGCGCCGTCGCCAACGCGGTCGCGGCAGCGACCGGCGGGATCCGCATGCGCCGGCTGCCGATGACCCCCGAGCGGGTGTGGCGCGCGATCGATGGGAACGGCGACGGCCGGGATCGCTGACCGGCTCGCGCGCTGGGCGACCGAGCTAGACCCCTCCGAAGACGATTTGGCGCTGTCGCGCCGCTCGCTGCTCGACACGGTCGGCGTGATGTTCGCGGCGCGCGACGATCCGCTCGCGCCGCTGTTCGCCCAGCTCCCCGAGGCGGGGAAGTGGGCGGCGCTCGCGCACGTCCTCGACTACGACGACCTGCACCTGCCCTCGACCACACACATCAGCGCGGTGTGCATCCCGGTGGCGCTCGCGACCGGCGCCGGCGCGGCCGACAGCGAGCGCGCCTACCTCGCCGGCGCCGGCGTGATGGCGCGGCTCGGGACCGCGCTCGGCTGGCCGCACTACACCGCCGGTTGGCACACGACCTGCACCGCCGGCGCGCCGGCGGCCGCCGTCACCGCGGCGGTCGCGCAGGGGCTCGACGCCGAGGCGACCGCACGAGCGATGGCACTGGCGGTCCCCGCCGCCGGCGGCGTCCAGCGCGCCTTCGGCACCGCGGCCAAGTCACTCCAGGTCGCGTTCGCCGCCGAGGCCGGGGTCCGCGCGGCGGCGCTCGCCGGCGCCGGCGCCACCGCCGACCCGCGAGCGCTCGACGACTGGATCGCGCTCGTCGGCGGCGACCCGGCCGCGCTCCCCACCGAGGCAATCGCCATCCCCGGCGGCCTCGCGATCAAGCCGTTCCCGTGCTGCTACGCGCTCCAGCGACCGATCGCCGCCGTGCAGACGCTCGAGCCCGTGCCGACGAAATACATCCGCAGGATCGCCGTACGGACGCCGGCCGCCTCACTCGCACCGCTGATCCATCACTTCCCGGCGACCGGGCTCGAGGGTAAGTTCAGCCTCGAATACGGGATCGCGGCCGCGCTGCTCGACGGCGATCCCGGGTTTGACAGCTTCACCGACGCGGCGGTGCGGCGCGCCGATGCGGTGCGACTCGCCCACGCGGTCGAGGTCGCGCCCTCCGACGAGGGTGGCGATCACCTGCTGACCGGCGAGATCGAGATCGAGGTCGAGCTCGAGGGGGGCGCCGCCGCCCGGGCGGCGCTGTCCCTGCCGCCTGGAGCTCCCGGGCGCCCGGTGTCCGGCGATCAGCTCCGAGACAAGCTCGAACGGTGCGCCGGACCCGAAGCCGATCGGCTCGCGGAGCTGTCGTTCGAGTCGGCAGCCGCGTGGCTGCGCTCGAGACTCGCAACCTGAACGGTCAGATCAGTGCGCCACCGACGCCAACTGCGCCTGCCACTTGGCCAGCTGGGCGCGCTGGCATGCGGAGCACGTGCCGACGTGGGCGGCGTGACCGCAAGCCTTGGCGGCCTGACCAAGCGTGATGCGAACGGAGGCGGCGTTGACAGGAGGAGCTGGAGTGCGGAGCATTGGTGAAGTCCCGGTCTCGGTTGGGCTCGGATTGCGTCTGAGTCCTTTATCGGCCGCGCTTGCCTCGGGTGTAGTGCGGCGGCGACGTATTACCCGGAAACCAACAAAACTAGGCTTTCGAACCGGCGCAAACGTGCGAATTAATTACGCTGCTTAATCGATGGCACAGCAGACGCCGATGGAGCTCAAGGAGGTCATCGCCGCGGAGCGGACCGGCTACCCGTTCCTGGTGTGGCGTACAGACGACGGCGAGCAGCGACTGCTGCTGCTCGACCAGGCGAACTGGCGGGTCACGATCGGTCGTGACGAAGCCGCGGACGTGCCGCTGCCGTGGGATGCGGAGGTGTCGCGAACGCACGCACTGCTCGAGCGGGTGGGCCGCGGCTGGACCGTGATCGACGACGGCCTGTCGCGCAACGGGTCGTTCGTCAACGGCGCCCGCGTGGTCGGCCGCCGGCGCCTGCGCGACAAGGACCACGTCGTGTGCGGCGCCACCGAGGTGACCTACCGAGAGACGTCCGGGGGCACCACGCAGACCGCCTCGGCGATCGACGCCCCGTCGGCGATCCCGCTCTCGCCGATGCAGCGCAAGGTGCTGATCGCCCTGTGCCGCCCCGTGCACGAGTCCGATTCGGCGACGCCGGCGACCAACCGCCAGATCGCCGAGGACGTGTACCTGACGGTCGACGCGGTCAAGGCGCACCTGCGGGTGCTGTTCGACCGCTACGGGCTGAGCAAGCTGCCCCAGAACGAGAAGCGCGCCCGGCTGGTCGCGACCGTGCTCGAGGCCGGCGTCCTCGCCCCCCGGGATTTTTAAGGGCCTCGCTCCGCTCGGCATCCAGCCGGATGACTCGTGGCCGGCCCGGTCTTTGCGAGGCCGGATGCCGAGCGGGCCGAGCCACGAGGCCTGGTACCCCGTCCTGACCGTATCGGTGGGACCTCGACATGGCTGTGAGCGAGGCTGAGACGCCCGGCCCGCAGCCCTCGCGTCCGATTCGGTCGTCCTCCCAAAACAAACCGGAAGCGCGCCGGGCTGCGGGACGGGTGATCAGCTGAAGCGAAGGGTGTGGAACCCACACCCTAGGGGTGGCTGTAATTCCCCGCCGGCGGCCGCACAATAACGCCATGACGAGGAGCCAGCAGAGGACCGGATCGGGGCAACAGACGGAAGGGCACGGGGTTGGCTCCGCGCATTGGGGGCCTGGCGACGAAGAACGGAATGAGCGCCAGCAAAATGGGCTGGGGGCTTTGAACGGGGGCTGTAGTGAAGCGGTAGACGCCCTCTCGGAACGGGGATACACGATTCACGTCGCGTCTCTCCGGGAGCTAGCAGACGTGCTCCATCCGAGAGGGCGCCGCCGCTAAGTGAAAGCTGCGGGTCGCCAGGGCGCGGTCGGCGTCCGAGGTGTGCTGTGATCCAGCGCCGTGATCGGTGTAAGGCGCCAGACCCAGATCTACCTCGACGGCGTCAGCGGCCGGCGGCCACGCGTTCCACTCGACGCGGACCGGCTCGAAACGGCCGCGAAGCAGGCGCATGCGACCCGAGGCGTTCGCCTACGTGGCCGCGGGCGCGGGGAACGGACGGACGCTGGCGGCCAATCGCGCCGCCTTCGACGGCTGGCGGATCGTGCCGCGGATGCTGCGCGACGTCGAGCGGCGCGACACCAGCGTCGAGCTGTTCGGGCAGCGGCTTGCAGAGCCCGTTCCTGCTCGCGCCCGGTCGGCGTGCTCGAGCTCGCCCACGCCGAGTCTGACTGCGCGGTCGCGCGCGCCGCCCGCGACATGGGCACGACGATGGTGTTCTCCAACCAGGCGTCAAAGCCGATGGAGGGCCTGGCCCGGATCCTCGAGGACTCCCCGCACTGGTTCCAGCTGTACTGGAGCCGGTCGGACGAGCTCGTTGAGAGCCTCGCGACGCGGGCCGAGCGGTGCGGATGCGGAGCGATCGTGGTCACGCTCGACACGACGATGCTCGGTTGGCGCACGCGCGACCTCGAGGGCGCATACCTGCCGTTCCTGCACGGCAAGGGGATCGCGCAGTACACGAGCGATCCCGTGTTCCGGCGGCTGATCACCGAACAGGCCCCGGCGTCCGACCTCGATCAGGCCGCAGCCGCGCCCGACGCTGGCCGCGCTCCGCACGCTGATCGAGCTGACCCGCGCCTATCCGGACGGCTTCCTGCCGACGCTCCTCTCGGGACGGGGGCGCGCCGCGGTCCAGCGCTTCACCGAGATCTACTCGCGCCCGTCGCTGACCTGGGACACGCTCGCGTTCCTGCGCGAGCGCACCAGCCTGCCGATCGTGCTCAAGGGAATCCTCCACGCCGACGACGCCGCCCGCGCCGTCGCCGAGGGCATCGACGGCGTGATCGTGTCCAACCACGGCGGCCGCCAGGTGGATGGCGCGATCGCCTCGCTCGACGCGCTCCCGGCGGTGGTCGCGGCGGTCGACGCCCGGATCCCGGTGCTGCTCGACTCGGGCGTCCGCGGCGGCGCCGACGTGTTCAAGGCGCTCGCGCTCGGCGCACGCGCGGTGCTGATCGGCCGGCCATACGTGTACGGGCTCGCGATCGCCGGCCGCGCCGGCGTGCGCGAGGTGATCGAGAACCTGGCGGCCGACTTCGACCTCACGATGGGGCTGTCGGGGTGCCGATCGGTGTCGGAGATCGGGCCCGACGCGCTCGTGCGAGCGCCGGGCGTCGCAGCCGCCGGCGAGCTCAGCGCACCCGCAGGTCCCTGAACGTCGCAGTGGTCACCCACGTCGACAGCCCGGAGGCATGGAACACGCCCACGTCCTGCCGGCCACGCGACGCGGAGGCCGCCACCGTGACCGTGCCGACCGGATTCCAGGTCTTGCCGCGGTCGGTTGAGTAGTAGCCGCTGTAGGTCCTCCCCCGGCGGACGAGCCGCAGGCCCACTGGCGCCCTGACCGTCACCGACGGCACCGCGAGGTGCTGGTCGACGTCGGCGCCGCCCGCCGCGTTCCACGCCATCACCATCGTCGCCTGCCCGTTCACGTACAGCACCACCGCCGCGCGCGAATGCTTGCCCGCGGTCATGTCGTCGCGCTCGATCAGGCCGGCGCCACCCGAGGGCCCGCCGGCCGGATCCGCGGTGACCGTCACCTGCGCGGTCGAGGAGCGTCCGGCCGCGGCATGCTTGTAGATCGCGGCGTACGAGTCGGTCCGCGGCGCCCCGAACGGCGGGTTGAATACGCCCAACCCGCGCGCGCTGATCGCGAGGTCCCGACCGGACGCGCCGAACGACGCCGGGTGGGTGGTCACGTCCGCGGTCGAGAGCGGCGGGAGCACCGGGGACGAGACCAGCTCGCCAAGCGTGGCGGTCGAGCTGCGCCGGCCGTCGGGCGGGTCATAGTTCGCCGCCCCGGTGAAGATCGAGACCGCGAGCGGCGGGCCGGACGGCGGCGCGGTGACGCGATAGGCGACCGTGAACCGCTGGCCGGGCGCGACCAGCGGAGCGCGGGCCGGGCCGAGCGCCTTGAGCTGCCAGCCGGGCCATGCCGACAGCGACATCCGGAGCTTCTTGACGTCGGACACACCGTTGTTCGTGAACGACTCGGACACCGTAGTCGAGCTGCCGACGCCGAGCTGGGTGGCGGCGGCGTCGAGCGAGAGCACCGTGTGCGGCGGCAGCTTGCTCAGGCGCCGCTTGCCTACGGTCGTCACCTTGAACATCGCGACCCCGTGTCCAGGTACGAACGCGCTGATCGCGCCGCCGGTCTGACTGACCGCGTTCGACCACAGGTTGCGCAGCTGGTAGTCCCGCCCGCTCGGAAGACCCGCCGCGGTCGCGGTCGTCGAGATCGTGGTCGCGGTGTGCGTTGAGTTGAACAGCAGTACGGCGCGGCCTCCGCCGCTCAACTGCTTGGTCAGGACCCACAGCCCGTTCGCGTTCGAGATCGGGACCCCCTGGCGCCCGAGCGGATCCTGGTCGACCGCGATCACGTTTGGGTTCTCGTAGATCGCGAGCTCCGGGCGCGTCAGCGCGGAGATGTTCGTGCTGGCGATCAGCGGAGCGGCCATCTCGGCCCACAGGCTGAACTCGCTCGTGTACTCGAGCAGGCTGCTGCCGCCGTTGCCGATCTGGAGCAGGTCGGGATCGTTCCACGCCCCCGGACGGGCGTCCTTGTACAGGTTCACGGTGCCCTCGAAGTTCGCGAGCATCGAGCCGAAGTTGTCCTGGATGTCGGTGGTCGTCCGCCACAGGTTCGAGATCGGCGCCCCCCATTGCCACGGGTCGTCGCCCGGATCCGGGTTGCACATCGAGAATACGATCGGGTGCCCGGTCGCCTCGAGCGCGCTGCTCATGCGCGTGTAGAGCCCCTGCTGGACCTGTTCCTCGGAATCGCCCGGGAAGTCGCCGTAGGGGATGTTGCAGCGGTCGTACTTCACCAGGTCGACGCCCCACGCCGCGAACGTGGCCGCATCCTGCGCCTCGTGCCCGTAGCTGCCGGGGAAGCCGGCGCACGTGGTCGTGCCGGCGTCCTCGTAGATGCCGAGCTTGAGCCCCAGGCTGTGGACGTAGTCGGCGACCGGCTTGATCCCGTCCGGGAATCGCGTGGGGTCGGCGACCAGGTTCCCGGAGGAGTCGCGGCTCGGAGCCATCCAGCAGTCGTCGATGTTGACGTAGTCGTATCCGGCCGCCTTCATCCCGTCGGCGACCATCTCCTGGGCGGTCTGCTCGACCAGTTGCGCACTCACGCCGCAATAAACCGAATACCAGTCGTTCCAGCCCATCGGCGGCGTCAGCGCGAGCCCGTTGTCCTCCGCCGAGGCGCTGGCGGCGGTGCCGGCGAGCGCGGCCGCGCACGCGCAGGCGACGAGCAAGACGACGCGGAGCCGTGGCATCCGCATACGATGCCGGTGTCGACGCCTCACGAGCGATCTGCACCCCACGGATGAGATTTTCCGCCAACGTCAGCTTCTTGTTCAAGGACGCGCCGTTCACCGAGCGGTTCCGCCGGGCCGCCGACGCCGGGTTCGCCGGCGTCGAGTTCATGTGGCCGGGGGTCGAGCAGGTCGACGCGGTGGTCCGTGCGGTGCAGGACACGGGCCTCGAGGTCGCGCTGTTCAACTTCGACGCCGGCGACATGGCCGCGGGCGATCGTGGACTCGCCGGCGATCCCGCTCGCCGGGCTGAGTTTCGCGCGCAACGTCCCGATCGCGCTCGAGCTCGCGGCTCGGATCGGTTGCCCGCGACTGAACGCGCTCGTCGGCGTGCACCAACCCGGGCTCGACGTCGAGGCTCAGCTCGACGAGGCGCGCGAGAACGTCGCCTGGGCTGCCGAGCAGGCCCGGGCGCGGGGCGCCAGCATCACGATCGAGGCCGTCAACTCGTACGAGAACGGACCCTACCTGCTCGACACGACGGCTAAGACGATCGGCTTTCTCGACGCGGTCGGCGCCGACAACGTCGAGCTCCAGTACGACGTCTACCACATGCAGCGCATGGAGGGGAACCTGACCGAGACGATCACCCGCCTGCTGCCCCGGATCGGGCATGTCCAGATCGCCGACCCCCCTGGGCGCGGGGAGCCCGGGACCGGCGAGGTCAACTACGGGTTCGTGCTGGGGCTGCTCGAGCGCAGCGGGTACGGTGGCTGGGTGGGGTGCGAGTACAACCCGTCGACTGCGACGACCGAGGAGAGCCTCGGCTGGATGAGGAAGCTCGGATATGCCTGACACCAAGATCGGATTCATCGGGCTGGGAATCATGGGCGCGCCGATGGCGGCCAACCTCCGAAAGGCCGGCTATCCGCTCGTCGTCCACAACCGGTCCGAAGCCAAGGTTGAGGAGTTCGTGCGGGACGGCGGGGACGCCGCTGCGACGCCTCAGGAGGTCGCGGAGCGTACAGATGTGGTGATCACGATGCTGCCCGACTCGCCCGACGTCGAGCAGGTGTACCTCGGCGAGAACGGCGTGATCGCGGGGACGAGCGCGGGGATGCTGCTGATCGACATGAGCTCGATCGCGCCGGCGGTGGCGCGGATGGTGTTCGACGCCGCCGCCCAGATGGGTGCTGCGGCGTTGGATGCTCCGGTCTCGGGCGGCGACGTGGGCGCGCGCGAAGGGACGCTGTCGATCATGGTCGGCGGGGCCGCAGGACGCGTTCGAGCGGGCGCGCCCACTGTTCGACGTGCTCGGCAAGACGATCGTGCGGCTCGGCGAAGCCGGGACCGGTCAGACGGCGAAGGCGTGCAACCAGATCCTCGTCGCGGTCACGATCGAGGCCGTCAGCGAGGCGCTCGTGCTCGCGTCCAAGGCCGGCGTCGACCCCGAGCGGCTGATCGAGGTGCTGTCAGGCGGGCTCGCCGGCAACCGTGTGATGGAGGTCAGGCGCCGCAACTTCCTCGAGCACGACTTCACGCCGGGGTTCAAGCTCGAGCTCCACCACAAGGATCTCGGGATCGCCCTGCGGACCGCGCGCGAGCTCGGCGTGTACGTGCCCGTCGACCGCGATCGTCGATCAGATGCTGTCGGCGCTCGAGGCCGCCGGCGACGGCGGTCTCGATCACTCGGCGCTGCTGACGGTGATCGAGCAGCAGTCCTCGCACCGTATCTAGGCGGTCATTTAGGCGGTCCACGCCTCCGGGTTCAGGCAGCTCGCCGGCAGGCGGCCCGCGAGCAGCTCCCGCAGGTTGGCGATCACGGCCTCGCCGGTGCGGTCGAGGCCGAGCTCGGTGTACGAGGACAGGTGGCCGGAGAGGATCGTGTTCGGCGCCGACAGGATCGGGTCGTCGGGTGCCGGGGGCTCGCGCTCGAACACGTCGAGGCCGGCGGCGGCGATCTCGTTGTTGGTCAGCGCGGCGGCGAGCGCGGCCTGGTCGACGAGCTCGCCGCGCGCGGTGTTGACGACGACGGCGTGGCGCGGGAGCAGCGCGAGCTCGGGCGCGCCGAGCAGCCGGCGGGTGCGAGTCGGTGAGCGGCGCGTGCAGGGTCAGCACGTCGACTTGGGGAAGCATCGCGTCCAGGTCGATCGAGCTCGATCTCGTGCTCTTTGACGAACTCGAGATCCGGGTTGGCTCGAGCGCGAGCACGTGGCAGCCGAACGCGCGAACGCGGCGGGTGACCGCCCGTCCGATCGCCCCGAGCCCGACGATCCCGACGGTGGCGCAGGCCAGATCGCGCGTGGGCCCGGTGGCGCGCCACTCGCCGGACCTGACGGCCGCGTCGAGCGCCGGCAGCCGCCGCAGGCACGCGAGCATCAGCGCCAGCGCCATGTCGGCGACCGCCTCCGCGTTGACGGCGGGCGTGGTGACGACCGCGACGCCCGGCGTCGGTCGCCGCGGGGATGTCGATCGCATCCGAGCCAGTGCCCCAGCGGAGGATCGCCTCGAGCTCGGGCGTGCGCCTCGAGGACGCCGCGGGTGTACGGCTCGCTGCCCGCGATCACCGCCCACGCTCCCGTCGAGGCCGCTGACGAGCGCCTCGTCCTCGTGGCCTGAGGACAGCTCGTAGCGCTCGACCGCCTCGATCTCGGGGATCTGCTCGAGCTCGTGGCGTACGCGCTCGGCGGCCGCGAGGGCGAGGACTACGGTGCGCGGCGGGCTCGTCATCGCGCCGGCGCCCGTCGTCAGCTTGCCGGCGCGGGCAGGTTCTCCGGGGGCGCCTCGGCGTCGACCCCCGCGACGTCCGCGGCGGAGAAGCGGTGGCTACCGCTTTCCTGGGGCGGATCGCCGTGCAGCACCCACAGACGATCCTCACCGCGGCTCACCGCGCCGGCCCGGACGAGCTCACCCATCGCGGTCGTCACCGCCGGCCGGTGCGCCCCGACGAGGGTCGCCAGCCGCTCGTGTGACAGCGACAGCGGGATCGCGATGCCGTCGGGCCGGACCCTGCCCCACCGCTCGGCGATCTGCCACAGCGTCAGCAGCAGCCGGTCGTCCACCCGCGGGTGATGGGAGATCGCGAGCGCGACCGCCAATGAGTGCGCTCGCCGGGTGCCGCGGCTGAACAGCTCGAGCCCCAGCTGCGGCCACGGGTTCATCCGCAGCACCAGCTCGTGGTCGAGCACCGCCATGCGGGTCGGCTCGAGCACGACCCATCCGACCTCGGCCTTCACGTGCGATCCCGTCGGGTCCCAGCCCCACGGGCCGCAGCACGTCGGCGTCCCCGATCAGCTCGACGCAACGGCGGCCGAGCACCTCGACCTCGCGGCTGAGCAGCCCGTCGATGACCAGGAATCCCTGATGGTGGACGTCGGGCTCGAGCGCCTCGGCCGCCTTCCACTCGCCCGGGGACAGTCGGCGAACCCGCGTCACCGCTTCACGGCGCGCCCGTGCGCGCTCGGCCGGGTCGAGCAGCTCCCCCAGATCCGGGTCAGCATCGACGATGCTGATCACCTCAGCGCCGGGCCGGAGCTCACGCGCATGCGCTCAGAACCAGTCCTCGACCTCGATCGACCAGCGAGCGCTGTCCCACCCGGACTTGATGTTGATCTGGTAGAGGCCGGACCCGGTCTTGAACACGCGGGTCTCGCTGCTGCCGTCGTTCAGATCGAACGACTGGTCGGTCGAGTCCGTACCGAGACCGAGCACCTGCGCGCTCGGTCCGTTGCAGAAGAACACGAAATCGCATGTCCCGTCGTAGGACATGCTGTAGACGATCCGCCACTGCGTCGCCCTTGATCTGGAACGGAACCGAGTGGCCGCCGCCGTCGGCGCTGAACGACGTCACCACCCGCCACGTCGGCGCCTCGGCGACGAACAGCTCGACCGTGTCCCGCCGCTTGAGTGACGCCCCGGCCGCGGGCGACTGGCGGGTTACGACGCCGGGAACGGCACCGGTGCCGGGTACGTTGGTGACGCCGGCGTTCAGGCCGAGGTGGCTGCAGCGTCGAGCTGGCGCTGGTCGCGCTCTGCCCGGTGAGCCGCGGCACCTTGATCGGGGCCGGCCCCTTGCTGATCGTGACGCTGACCGTCGAGGAGGCCTTCACCCGCGCGCCGGCCGAGGGGTTCTGCGCGAACGCCGTACCCGGTCGGGCGCGGTTGTATCGGTGCGCGAACGTGGCGTGCAGGTGGATGGGGTTCAGCTTCGCGGTCACCTGTCTCGCGGTCAGCCCGTGGAGCTGCGGGAGCGCCACGGTCGCCGGCGCGGTCAGCGCCCTCGCCGCCACCAGCATCGACCCGAGCACGAGCAGCGCGAACACGAACACGGCGACGCTGCGCCGGCGCGCGGCCGGGTTGACGGTCCGGCGCGGGCTCATCCGCGGCGCGGGGCGAGTCGGGTCGATCCCGTCCTGCCGGAGCGTGCGCGTGTCGCTCGCGAAGATCTCGGTCGTGTCCTCGCCGGCCTCGGTCGGCGTCTGGAACCACTCGCGGCTCGACGCCGGTGTACCGGTCTCGCTCGCGCCGCGCGCGAGCGCGCCCCCGCGCGCGAGCGAGCGCGCCGCCCATCTCCGCTGCGCTCTGGTACCGGTCCGCCGGGTCCTTGGCCAGCGCGCGCCGGACGACGCGCTCGAGCGAGCGCGGCGTCCCCGGCGGCAGCGGCGGCGGCTCCATCTGCACGTGCTGGAGCGCGATCTCGACCGCGGACTCGCCGCCGAACGGCGTGCGGCCGGCGAGCATCTCGTACAGCACGACGCCGGCGCTGTAGACGTCGGTGGCGGGCGTGACCGGCAGTCCGCTGGCCTGCTCGGGCGCCATGTAGCGGGGGGTGCCGACGATCGTCGCGGTGCCGCCGTCGGTGCTCCCCTCGGCGAGCCGGGCGATCCCGAGATCGCCGACCTTGACCTGGCCGCGACCGGAGATCAGGACGTTGGCCGGCTTGATGTCGCGGTGGACGATCCGCTCGGCGTGCGCGTGCGCGAGCGCGCGGCACAGCTGCTCGGCGATCTCGCACGCTTCCGGTGCGGCGATCGGGCCGCTGCGCTTCAGGCGAGCCGCGAGGCTCTCGCCGTCGACGAGCTCGGTCACGAAGTACAGGCCCTCCTCGGCCTGGCCGACGTCGAAGATCTGCACGATGCCCGGGTCGCTCACGCGGGCGAGCAGCTGGGCCTCGCGCTCGAAGCTCTCCGCGCCGTCGGGGTCCTCGGCCCACCACGGCTTGATCACCTTGATCGCGACCGGGCGCGCCAGCCGCCGGTCGTAGCCCGCGGTAGACGCGGCCGAACGTCCCCTCGCCGATCAGCTCGTGCAGTTCGTAGCGCCCGTCGAGCGCGCAGCCGGCCAGATCAGGTGCGTACGGCATCGCTGCTCATGCCCCTCGCGCGGTGTCCAGCTCCCGGCTGAGGGCTGCCTTGAGCATGCTTGAGTCGACGCCGACCGTGATCATCTTGAAGCCGGCCTCCGCGTACAGCTGGGCGGCACGAGCGCCGGAGCAGTGGAGTCCCGGGATGATTCCGTGGGCGACGCACGCCTCGCGGATGCGCTCCATCTCATCCGACAGCGCTCTGCGTTCGTCCCCGAGCTCGCCGACGATTCCCCCGGGCCGCAGCCCGAGCGCGAGCGACAGATCCGAGGGTCCGATGTACAGCCCGTCGAGGCCCGGGGTGGCCGCGATCTCGTCGAGGTTGTCGAGCCCCTCGCGCGTCTCGATCATCGCGAAGCACAGTGCGTCCCCGAGCTCCTCGGGCACGGCCGAGCCCATGATCAGCTCGGCCCGGATCGGCCCGTACGAGCGCCGGCCGCGCGGCGGGTAGCGGCACGCCTCGACCCCGCGGGCGGCCTCGGCGGGATTGTCGATCAGCGGCAGGATCACGCCGGCGGCGCCGAGGTCGAGCGCGCGCATGATCAACCACGGCTCATTCCAGGCCAGCCGCGCCATCGGCACCGAGCCGCCGGCCTGGGTCGCTTGGAACATCGATACCAGCGTCGCCTCGGTGCTGAGTCCGTGCTGGAGATCGACGCACACATAGTCGTAGCCGGCGAGCGCTCCGAGCTCCGCCGTGTACGAGCTGGGGATCCCGGCCCACAGCCCGAACATGGGCTCGCCGGACTCCAATTTCGCACGCAGCCGCTTGCCCGCCGAGATCACAGAGCCCTCCATAGACGGTCCAATGGTATTAGGGGGCCATCGCGTCCGGTTTTTGACCGGGCCGGCGCGCGGTCACGGGACGATCGGCGCGCGGGTCACGGGACGGTCGGCGCGCGGATCACGGGACGGTCGGCGCGCGGATCACGGGACGGTCGGCGCGCGGATCACGGGACGGTCGTGGTGGGCTGCTCCCCGGCCCGCCACACCCCGCGAGGCATCGCGGCGGTCGACATCGGAGTGGTGACGTTTCCCAGGGCGTCGACCGCGATCAACCCCCCGCTTCCGCCGCACTCCGCGACCACCGCCATCGCCGCCACTGCCGCCGCCTCGAGCGGCGCACCGTGCTCGACGAGCGCCGCCACGAGCCGCGCCGCGCCGGCGCGGATGAACGTCTCGCCCTGCCCGGTGCACGACACGGCGACGTGCCGGTCGGCCCACGTGCCGGAGCCGATCAGCGGCGAGTCGCCGACGCGGCCGGGACGCTGGCCGTGGAGGCCGCCGGTCGAGGTGGCGGCGGCGAGCAGGCCGGTGGCGTCAAGGCAGACCGCGCCGACGGTCTCCCCGGCTCCGGTGAGTTTCTTCGCCAGCCGCCGGCACTGTCGCTCGGTCACGAACTCGGCGGGGTCCCACTGCTCGAGGGCGTGCGCGACCGCATGGGCATCCGCGCTCGCGCCGGCCAGCAGGACCTCGGGCTCGTCGAGCAGCGCCACCGCGGCCGCCACCGGATGCCGCGTCCGCGTGATCATCGCCACGCCCCCCGCCGCTCGGTCACTCCCCCGCATGACCGCCGCGCTCAGTTCGACCGACCCGTCGGCGCACAGCGCCGAGCCGTACCCGGCGTTGAATAGCGGGAACGCCTCCATCACGATCACCGCGGCGCGCACAGCCTCAACCGCGCCGCCGCCCCCGCCGAGCGCGTCCGCCCCCGCGTTCAGAGCCGCCGCGAGCGCCGCGTGACACTCCGCCTCGTGCTCGCGGAGCTCGTCGGTGAGGCCGCCGGCGCCACCGTGGACGACGACCACCGGCGAAGTCATCCGACCAGCTCCGCGAAAAGCGAGTCGAGCGTCGCCTCCGGATCGTCGGTGAGCCCGGTGTGCACCTCCGAGGACTGGATGACCGTGCTGGACGGGGCGACGAGCCAGCCGAACCGCTCCGACGCCGGCAGCGTGGCGATCGCGCCGGCGTCGGAGTCGCCCGCGGCCACCCGCACGAGCGCCTCGAGGTGGGCGCGCACGTCGCCCGGCGAAGTGTCAGGCGCCAGCGCCGTGAGCCGGCGCTCGTCGAGCTCGACCTTGGCCCCGAGGAAGCCGCGCTGGCGGCAGAACACGACGACACCGGCGTTGAACCGCTCACCACGTTCGATCCGAGGGACCACGCGCAGGATCGCGTACGAGAACGGGCTACGCGCCGGCGCGGGCACGCTCCGCCTCCGTCGCGAACGAGCCGCTTCGTAGCCGCCGGCTCAGGTAGTCGATGTACGTCTCAGGGTCGTCGCCGCCGTTCGTGAACCAGTCGCCGGGGACGAGTGCAACCCCCTCGGCGAGCGCGCGGGCGTCGACCGCCGGCGCCAGACGCTCGTGGGCCTCGAGTATCGAGCCGGCGTGCGGTAGCAGCACGTGCTGGGCGATCAGCGGGAATGGCTTGTCCGCGTGTGCGGCCGGGTCGAGCCCACCGTGCTGGAGATACAGCGCGGCGCCGTGGTCGATCAGCCACAGCCGGTCGTGCCAGAGCAGCAGGTTGGGGTTGCGCGGCGTCCGGTCGACGTTCGTCGTCAGCGCGTCGAGCCACACGACGTCGGCGGCGAGGCGCTCGTCGGGCACCCACGGGCCCGCCGGCGTGTACGGGAGCGAGCCCGGGAGGAAGTCCACGCCGAGGTTCGCGCCGGCGCTGTCGGTGATCAGCTGCTGGATCTCGGGGTCCGGCTCGGCCGCGCCGAGCACGGGATCGATCTCGACCGTGACCAGCTCGGGGACGAGCAGGCCGAGCCGGCGCGCCAGCTCGCCCACGATCACCTCGGCGACGAGCGCCCGCGGGCCCTGCCCGGCGCCACGGAACTTGACCACGTACAGGCCGTCGTCGTCGGCCTCGACGAGCCCGGGCAGCGAGCCGCCCTCACGCAACGGGGTGACGTAGCGGATCGCGGCTACATCGCGCAGATCTGTGGAGATCGACATCCGCGGGGACGGTACCGGCCGGCGCGCGTTCCCCTACCCGCCGGTGCGCGTCCCCGTACCCGCCGCGCGTCCCCTACCGCCGGCGCGCATCCCCCTACCCGCCGGCGCGCATCCCCCTACCCGCCGGCGCGCGTCCCCCTACCCGCCGGCGCGCGTCCGCGTACCCGCCGGCGCGCATCCCCCTACCCGCCAGCGCGCGCATCCCCTACCCGCCGGCGCGCGTCCCCGTACCCGCCGGCGGGCGTCTCCCTCCGCCCCCGCGCGCGGTTCCCACTGCGCGCCTGTGTCCCCTCCCGGCCCGCGCCACCCGGGTCCGTGGGTCATATCTCCACACTCGACCCACCCCGCAGCCGTGAATGCGCATTCAGACACGCATACGGGTCATAACTCGCATCTCGGCCCCGGGCGCCCGTCGGGTGCGAGGTTATGACCCAGCCCGCCGGTCCGGCCGATCAGCTCGGGCGTCGGGGCGCACGCGGTCGCGAGCCGATCGGTCTTGCGGCCGCCCGCACCCGCTCGCGCCAGCTCATCGACGGACTACAGATTGACCGACGCCATCCCGGTCTGGTCGTAGCGGTCGCCGGCGACCGCCGGCAGTTCCGCGTCGATCCGTGCGAGATCCTCATCGGTCAACTCGACGTCGACCGCGCCGGCATTCTGCTCGAGGTACTCGCGCCGCTTGGTCCCGGGGATCGGCACCACATCCGCCCCCTGGGCCAGCACCCAGGCGAGCGCCAGCTGGGCCGGGGTGATCTCCTTCTCCTCGGCGATCTCGGCCACCTTCGCGGCGAGTTTCAGATTGGTGTCGAGGTTCTCGCCGGTGAAGCGAGGACCGTGCCGGCGGAAATCGTTCTCGTCGAGCTCGTCGGGAGACGTGAAGCGCCCCGATAGGAAGCCCCGCCCGAGCGGCGAGTACGGCACGAATCCGATCCCGAGCTCGCGGCAGGCCGCCAAAACTCCGTTCGACTCGGGGTCGCGCGTCCACAGCGAGTACTCGGTCTGGACCGCGGTGATCGGATGAACGGCGTGGGCGCGGCGAATCGTCTCGGGCGCCGCCTCACTGAGGCCGATGTGGAGGACCTTGCCCTGCTCGACGAGCTCGGCCATCGCCCCGACCGTCTCCTCGATCTCGACGTCGGGGTCGACCCGATGCTGGTAGAAGAGGTCGATGTGATCGGTCCCGAGGCGCTCGAGCGAGCCGTCGATCGAGCTGCGGACGTGGTCCGCCGAGCCGTCGAGCGGGCCGACCGTCGACATGTCGCCGGGGGTGGCGGAGTCCATCCGCCGGGCGAACTTGGTCGCGATCACGTACTCGTCGCGGTGGCCCTTGATCGCGCGCCCGACGAGCTCCTCGTTCGTCATCGGCCCGTACAGCTGCGCGGTGTCGAGGAAGTTGATCCCGAGCTCGAGCGCCCGCTGGATCGTGGCGATCGCCTCGCCCTCGTCGGCTGAGCCGTAGAACGCGGACATCCCCATGCATCCAAGCCCGAGGGCTGAGACCTCGAGCGATCCAAGCTTGCGCGTTTTCATTCGTCCTCCAGTCGTTGGCGGTGAAAACTGCCTTGGCCTCCAAGATACGACGCCTGCGCAGAGCTTCGAGTCGGCGGGCGCCGCGAACACGGCCCGAGCCGCCCTCACCCCGCCCGTGCCGCCCTCACACCACCTTCGCGCCGAACGCCTTCAGCGCGATCAACCAAAGCTCCCGCCACAGCTTCTGCTGGGCCATCTTGTGCTTCATGATCTTGGCGTATTGCTGTTCGCTGATGCCCGGCGGCCTAGGCACGATTGTCAACACGTCGTCGCGCTTGGTGATCTCAAGCTGGCGGAGCGCCATCTTGCGGCTGTCGACGCCGATCCCCCACATCCGCCACCGCTTGCCGTCGCACTCCATCGTGAAGCAGTACGGCCAGCTGCGCCGGCAGCGAACCTTTCCGACCGGCACGGTGAACAGGACCTCGCCGCGGCTGCTGGTGAGCGTCGCGGTGTTGTCGAAGTCGCCGCCTTTCAGCACGAGCACGCCCCGCTTGCCGGTGAGCGACAACAGGTGGCGCCGCCATAACACGATCGCCGCGAACCGGCGTTCCTTCTTGGGCGCGAATCCGGAACCTGATGAATCCGGCTCAACGGGATCGCGTTCGGTCGCTTCCTCGGTCGCAGCCCAAGTGGTGAACCGGTCGTCGTCGTCGCTCATGCTCGCCTATTACCCGGCCCGACCCGAAACGGATCATCTGGCCCGCACGACGAACCGCAGACCGCCCTTGGGGCCGAGCGTCGGCGTGGTCACGATCTGGGGGTCCGCGACCGACTGCGGCTCGAGCCTCACCTGGGTCAGCAGCACGGCGGCGAGCGCGCGCAGCTCGTACTCGCCGAAGCGCTTGCCGAGGCACATGCGCGATCCGCCGCCGAACGGGATGTAGGCGCCGCGCGGGAGGGCGGCCTCGCGCTCGGGAAGGAACCGGTCGGGGTCAAAGCGGAACGGATCGGGATACAGCTGCGGCAGGTGGTGCGTGGCCCAGGACGAGTACTGAACGCCGATCTCCGCCGGTATCGACACCCCGCCGAGCGTGACGTCGCGCGTCGCTCGCCGCGGCCCGACCCACGCCGCCGGATAACACCGCAGCGTCTCCTTCAGCGTCCGCTCGAGCACCGGCAGGGCCTGGCCGTCGAGATCGGACGGCGCCGGGTTCCTGCCGCCGAGCACCCGGTCGAGCTCGTCCTCGAGCGACTGACGCGCCGGCGGGGTCCGCCCGAGCTCGTGCAACAGGAACGTGAACGTGGTCGTAGTCGTGTCGTGCCCCGCGAACAGCAGCGTCACTGCCTGGTCGCGGACCACGTCGGCCGGCAACGGCGACCCGGCGTCGTCGGTGGCGGCCAGCAGCAGCCCGAGCACGCCCCGCCCCGGGTCGCCGCGGCGCCGGCGCTCCTCGATCTCCGCGCGGACGAGCGCGTCGAGCCTGGTGCGGGCGGCGATGGCACGGGCGAGCGGCGTTCCGGGCGCCGGCGGGAGCAGCTGGAGTAGGACCGGCTCGCCATGGATCGCCAGCGAGTCCTCGAACGCCTTTGCCAGCGCCTGCTCGCGCCCGCCGGCGGCGTCGAGCCCGAGCAGGCCACGCAGCGCGATCCGCAGGGCCAGCTCGCGAGTCCAGTGGTAGACCTCGAGCACCTGCCCCTCGACGAGCGACTCGGCGGCGACCACGGCCTCCTCGATCATCGTCTCCGCCACGCCGGCGACATAGTCGCGATGGAACGCCGGCAGCATCAGCATTCTGAACTCGCGGTGGTACTGACCGTCGATGTTCAGCATCCCATCGCCGAGCAGCGGCCACAGGTCGGCGAAGCGCCCGTCGCGCCACGAGAACGCGTCGAACTCGCCGACCAGGATCTGGTAGTTGACCTCGGCGCCGACCGCCCACACGATCGGCTCGTGGAGCAGGCGAATCGTGAACACGGGGCCGAAGCGGCGCTCGTGCTCGAGCAGCAGCCCCAGCGGGTCAGAGATGATCCTCCGCGTGTGCGACCAGCTCGGGGCGGTGCTGCCCGGCGGCAGCTTCGCCCGCCGGCGCACCCGCCGTTCGCGTCGCACGTCCGCGGCGATGCGCTGCACCAGCCCGAGCTCCATCGGCGCCGGCTGCGGAGCGCCGATCGTGCGCGTCGGGGTGAGAACCTGGACGCCCGTCATCGCCCCGAAACGCTAGCGCGCGGCGAGCCGGGCTCGCGTCGGCGTCAGCGACCCCGGCCGGCTCCGCGCGATGTACCCGCCCGGATCAGCGACTGCGGCGGACGACGACGACGCGGACCTTGGCCGCCATCGATGCGGAGAGCCGCACGCCCGCCTGAGCCCCCAGCGAGATGCGAGCGGTGCACCTGGGCGGCGGGCCGCCGAGGTTGCCCCCCACCGAGCACACCCAAGCCGTGATCTGGCCGCTGACTCCGCGCGCGCGGCGCAGGGCGAGCACCCGGGACCCGCCTCGGGACCTTCGAGCGTCGCTCTCGCCGGACAGCAGGCTGATCCGCGCGAACGCCAGGGTGGCGCCGTGAGAGTTGCGCAGCGCGGTGTGACCGGAGGACAGGACGACGGCTGCCGATGCGGCCGACACGACCGGACCGACGGATCGGGCCGACCAGACGACCGCGCTCCCGGCGAGGTTCCGCACGGTCTGCCTGACCCACAGAACCGAGCCGACGTCCGCCGACGTGATCTTGTAGCTCGCGACGTTCGCCGGACCGGCCGCGACACACGTGTTCGTGCACCGCATCACCTGGGTGACGCTGCTCTGGAGCGGCGACCCGGTCCACGTGGCGGGGGTTATCTTCAGGGTGACCCCGACGCGTCCGAGGCCCGTGGAGATCTGCGGCGGCGTCGTCCATCGCGGCGCCGCGAACGTCGTCACCGGGGCGGGACTCGCCGACTCGGGCACCGGACCGACCGCGACGCTCGTCGCTGTCGACTGCCCGAGGACATTGGCGGCGGTCACCGCCACACGCACCTCGTCGCCGCCGTCAGCCGCGCCGAGCGTGTAACTGGAGCCGGTGGCGCCGGAGATGCTCATCCACGTGACCCCGTCGGCCGACCGCTGCCACTGGTAGGAGAGCGAGGCGCCGGCCGGGGTCCAGCCGCCCGGGTACGCGTACAGCGTCTGCCCCTGCTGCGCAAGCCCGCCGATCACCGGAGGCATCGTGTTGATCGGCGCGGACTCGGTCGTGAGCTCCGAGTCGTAGCCGTACATCGTTCCGTCGTCGTTGTGCGCAACCAGCCGGTAGTGGTAGGTGTTCCCGGGCGCGAGGCCTGACAGCGCACCGGTGACCGGGACGGGCGCCTGACCCGCGACGATGTCGCCGGTAGCGGTCTGCGACCCGTATGAGGTGGTGGTTCCGTACTGCCAGTAATACGTCGTGTCGAGTCCGTTCGGATACACGCCTCCGCTCAGCGACGCCGTCGTCGCACCGACGCCCGCTGTGTATGTGTTCCCGATGCCGTAGCCAAACGACGGACCGCCGATCCCGGGCGCACCTGGCGCCACCGCTCCCGAGATCGAGCCGATCCCGGTCGGGCCGTCGTAACCGACCCCGGCGTCGCAGATGTAGAGGATCGGCTGGCCGCAGTCGCCGCTCGAGCCAGTGGTCGGGTCGTTCAACAGCCCGCTGTCGGTATAGGCCCATTCCGGCGTCGTGCCGTCGACGCCGGTGATCGCCTCGTAGGCGGCGATCAGCGGCGTGGCGAGGCTCGTGCCGCCGTACTGCCACCAGCCACCGATCTCCGAGTCATAGATGAGCAGGCCGGTGTCGGGGTCGGCATCGGCGGATAGGTCCGAGTACGCGCGTCCGGCGCAGCCGACGTCATCCTGATACGGCGGCTTCTGTTCCTGCGTGTCGCAGCCCGACGCGCCGCCCCAGACCCCGTCGAGCGACCACGCGGACTCACTGAAGCCCCGAGCGCTCTGGCCGCCGGTGGCCGGTGCGAGGCTGGTACCGCCGGCGGCCGTCACCCCGGGGATCGCCGCCGGATAGGCGTCATAGCCGCCGCCGACATAGCCGTGGTCGCCGGTCGCGGCGATCACGGCCGCGTGGGCGAAGGTGTATGTCCCGCCGATCGGAGAGCTCTCGTCGTCACTCCAGCTGTTCGATATCTGATTTGCGCCGAGGGTCGCCGCAGCCCCGACGGCAGCGTCGAGGTCGGTGTCGTCGGCGGTGCTCGCCTCGACGAGCAGGATCTTGCACTTCGGGCACAGCGCAGACACCGCATCGAGGTCAAGCGACTCCTCGGACTCCCAATCGGAGTCCGCCGGCTGGGGCAGGGGCGACGGGTTCCCACTCTCGTTGACCTTCTCGAAGCAGAGGTTCGCCGTCGTGCACGCCGGCAGGCCGTAAGTGCTGCGGAACACGCCGAGGTCGGACTCGGCGCTCGGATCATCGCCGACGTCGACGATCGCCACCGTGTCGGTGCCCCCGGCGGTCTGCGACAGATACGTCAGGTCGTAGGCCTGCTGCAGCCACGCCGGCGTCCCCGGCTCGGGCGCCGATGCGCCGGCGTCGGCGTCGGTCGGGCGCGCCGATCGAATCCCCCGCGCATGGGTCGGGAACACCTGGGTGAAAGTCTGCCCGCCGTGAACGTGCGGGCGCACGCGGGCATGGTTCGAGCGGAGCACCAGCGCCTGTGCGTCGCAGCGCGCGAATCCCGCCGGCGCCGGCGGACACACGGCCTCGGACGTCACCTGCGACGGGGAAAGGCCCGTCGATTGCGACAGCGCGCTCGCGATCGCGCCAGCAGTTGCCGCGCCCGAGCGGACACCGGCCCAAGCCGACGACGCAGATATGCAAGCCGCCAGTAGCGGCAGCAGGAATGTGAGTGCGCGACGGACTCCCAGGCCCACCGCGGGCCCTGTCGAGCGACGCATACATCCCTATTGGCCCCCGCCCTCGCGTGCCCGCGTAACAGGCGCGAATTTGGACGCATGTCGTGCGGGGCGCCTACCGCCGGATCAGCCGATACCAGTGACCGCCCCCGCAAATACGCTCGCGCTCGTGGCGCGGTCGTACTCACGGGGGCGACCACTCGTTCCCCCAGCCCGACGGCGGGACCAGGCCATCCTGGAGGTGGCGACAGCCACACTGCTACCACCGGCGTCCCAGGTACGACGCCTCGGAGACGTATCGGCCGGATAGCCGGGCCGCCCGCTCCTCCGCCTCGCGCCGCTCGATGATCGAGATGCGCTCGATGGGACTGATGCGCGGCCTACCCTCGGCGACGATGCGCGGCCTCCGGGCCGGCACGGACCACGAGGACAGTCGGCGACTGGGCACGACTGCGAGCAGGCGTGCGCCAACCGCCTGCGGGTTTCCTCTCATGAGAGGTCTCCTTTGGGATTGGTTGTTTGCGTATAGGCGCACTGCCGTTTCCGGGCAGCGCGCTATGTCACACGCGCGTCACGCATGTGTGAGTCGAGTGCCTCTCGCGGTGTGTCACCTCACCGTGATCGGGCAATAAAAAAGGCGACCCTTTGGGTCGCCCTCGCGATTGGTTCGGTATGTCGCGCTAAGGATCTAGCGCGGGAACCTCTCCGCGAGGGTGACAACATTCATGAACGGCGCGTCGGCGTCGAGACCACGCACATGCGCCGTCATCCGATCCGCTCCGGCCGAGAATGAGTATGTCGCGATGGGCGTGGTCATGAGGTTCTTCTCCTTGCTGCAATCGCAGGGTAACTCAGCGATCGGAGAAATTCAAGGGCAGCGGGCAAAAAAGGACGTCACTTTTCGGACTGCCTGGGTATATGCCCGCACGCGCAGCCGCGATGTGCTCACCACGCGAGCGGGCAGCCGTCTCGTTAGAGGCCGGCGTCGGGCAGGTCGCTGACCCAGATGACGGATGCGGCCCCGCCCCGACGGGGCGCCCCGCCGGGACCGCCCAACCGGTCACGATTGCCCTGGCGCCGCCTCGGTGTCGAGCCGGGTGGCGCGGCCGACCCGCTCCCACTCGGCGAGCTCAGCCTGGAGCGACTGCAGCCGTCCGGCCACCCCATCGATCGCGTCGTCGCCGAGCACGAGACGCAACGGCGGGCGCTCGGCGCCGATGGCGCTGATGATCGCCTGGGCGGCCCTGGCGGGATCGCCTGGCTGCGATCCGCCACCGGTGCGGACGTAGTCGCGGGTCGGCCCCACGGCTCTCTCGTACTCGGTCATCGGCGCGGAAAAGAGGGCGGCGTCGCGGGCGAAGAGGTCGGTGCGGAATGCGCCCGGCTCGACGATCAGAAAGCGCGCGAACTCGACCTCCTGGCTGAGTGTCTCGGTGAGACCCTCGAGCGCGAACTTGGTCGCGCAGTAAGCGCCGAACCCGGGGGCCGTGACCTGACCGCCTACGCTCGACATCTGCACCACCCAGCCTGAGCCCTGCCGGCGCATATGCGGCAGGACGGCGCGAGTCAGCGCAGCCGGTCCGAAGAAGTGAAGCTCGAACAGGTCGCGCAGCTCCCCGTCGGTCGTCTCCTCGAGCGCGCCAACCTGAGTGCGTCCGGCGTTGTTGACGAGCACATCGAGCCGGCCGAAGCGATCGACGACGTCCTCAACCACCTGCCGGTCCCGCTCGGCGTCGGTGACGTCGAGCGCAACCGGGTGGAATCGGCCCGGGTTCTCGGCGGCGAGTTCGTCCAGGCGCCCCACCCGGCGAGCGGCTCCGACGACGGTGTCACCCGCGACGAGCGCCGCCTGGGCCAGCGCGCGCCCGAACCCTGAGCTCGCACCAGTAATGAGCCAGACTCGATCGTGTGTGCCGGTTGACATGCTCTCTCCCTCCGGTTCTGGTCGTGTGTCGCGCAGTCTCTGGCGGTGTCGGTGTCGGTGTCGGTGTCCACGGGGCAATTCGATCTCTAGTCGGCGCCGGCGATCTCGGCCAACGCGATCGCCGTGGCCACGGCGGCGTTCAGGCTCTCGACCCCTTCGCGCCCCCCGGGAATCCGCACCAGTACATCGCACTTGGTTCGCGTTCGCTGCCGCAGGCCCTGACCCTCGGCGCCGACGACCAGCACCGACTGGCGGTCGAACTCGGTCTCGCTGAGCGTGCTCTCACCGCGCTCATCGAGCCCGTACACCCAGTAGCCGTACTCGCGAAGGATGTCGAGACTCCGCGCCAGGTTCGTAACCCGGAACACGTCGACGAATTCGGCGCCGCCGACCGCGATCCGCGCCACCTTCGGCGTCAGCTCGGCGGACCGGTTCTTCAGAAGAAGCACGGCGTCCGCGCCGAAGAACGCCGCGGCCCGCAGCACGGCGCCGAGGTTCTGCGGATCGGAGATCTGATCGAGCGCGACCACGAGTCGTCCGGATGCGATGCGATCGAGGTCGTGCTCGCCGTACACCGCTCGCCGCGCCGTGAACACGCACACGCCCTGGTGCTTGTCGTCGTCGGTCAGGCCGGTCTCACGGCGAAACTCCGGCCACGCGACCAACTCGGGCTCGACGCTGACCCGGCGCGCCGCCTTGATCGTGTCGGCGTGGTACTCGGGCTTGCCGCCGAGGATCACGCGCCGCACATCCTCGGGCCGCTTGAGGAACACCGCCCGGACCGAGTGCTTGCCGTAAACCATCTCCATCGGGGCCACGATAGCCCTCGCCCCCGGCCCCAGGGGCACGGCGCTCACGCGCGCGACAGGTACCTACCCTCGCGCGTGTCGACCTTGATCGTCTCGCCGGTCGAGATGAACAGTGGCACCTGCACCACGACGCCGGTTTCGAGCGTCGCCGGCTTGGTCCCGCCGCCTGAAGCGGTGTCGCCGCGCAGACCGGGATCGGTCTCGGTCACCTCCAGATCGACCGAGCCGGGGACCTGAACGTCGCTCGCGCTGTCGTCGATGAACAGGATCTCGACCTCGTCGTTGACCTTGATCCACTTCAGCGTGTCCTTCAGTGTCGCCTCCGAGAGCTCGATCTGCTCGTAGGTCTCGGTATTCATGAAGTGGGCGGCCTCGCCGTCCGAGTACAGGAACTGCATCCGGCGCGCCTCGCTGCGGACCGAGCGCAGCTTCTCGCCGGCGCGGAACGTCTTGTCGATCACCGCGCCGTCGCTCGCTCGGCGAAGCTTGGTTCTGACGAACGCGGCGCCTTTGCCCGGATTGACGTGCTGGAACTCGATCACCTTGTAGACGGTCCCGTCCACCTCGACGTGGTTGCCGCTCTTCAGCTGATTTGTGCTTATGGACATCGCGCGGACCGAGGATAGCGACGCCCCTCCGGGGCTGACAGCGAGGGCGCGGGCCCAGGACACTGGCCGCAACCCGCGCAGCGCCCGCGAGCATGCATGACCTGACAATCGGGACGCGCCGGCCGAACCTTGCCATTCGGTGCACGTGGTGCATGCAAGACCTGCCACGCTCCGCCGGTTCCACCCCGTTTGTCAGGCTATGCAGGTGATTCGTGGCCCCGCGTGGGCCCGGCGGGGGTAACTTCGCTGCCTCCCTCAGATGCCCGCCGTTCATCGCCCGACCGCGCCGGCAGCCTAACCTTTGCCAGACGGCGGCTGAGTACTCCACCTATTTCCGGCCGAAGGGCCTGGACGGCATCGAGGCGCTACACGCCCGGTTCGTCAGGCACGCCTACCGGCCCCACTCGCACCCGACCTGGACGGTGGCGGTCGTCGAGCGCGGAGCCGCCCGGTTCGCGCTCGATGCGACCCACCAGCGCGCCGGCGAGGGCGAGCTGTTCGTGCTCGAGCCCGAGGCCATCCACACCGGGATGGCGGCGGTCCCGGAGGGGTGGGCGTACAAGGTGCTCTACATCGAGCCGAGGCTGCTCCACGACTGGGCCGAGCGCGATGGGGCTCCGCCCCGCGCCGCTCGCTGGGTGGTGTTCCGCGACCGCGTGCTGCGCAGCGCGCTCGAGCGGGCCCACGCCGCGCTCGCCGCCGAGCCACCGGGAGAGCTCGCAATCGACGAGGCGGTCCTAGGCGCGGTCGCCGCGCTGGCGCCACACCTAAAGCCCGGACCGCCCGCGGGTGGTCGCGATCGTGCCGAGCACGCCGCGGTCCGCCGGGCCCGGCGTCACCTCACCGAGCGCTGGGACCAGCGGGTCACGCTGGCCGAGCTGGCCACCGCAGCCGGGCTCAGCCGGTTCGAGCTGGTCCGGCGGTTCGGCGAGCAGAACGGGGTCACCCCGCACGCATTCCAGAGCAACCTCCGTATCGACCACGCCCGCCGGCTGCTCGGCGCCGGAGAGGCGCCGGCCGCCGTCGCCGCCGCATGCGGGTTCGCCGATCAGCCGCACCTCACGCGCGTGTTCAAGCGCTCGGTCGGCGTCACCCCTGGTCGCTATGTCCGCGCCGCGGCGTCCTAAGCCGGAGCCACTCTGCAACGGAGTGGCTCGTGCGTTATCCGACCCGGCAGATTCGCGGGCATGCACTTCTCGACCGCCGACGGCGAACTCGGCAGGTGGAGTCCGTAGAAGCCGAAGTTCCGCTGCGAGCCGCCGCTTGGCGTGAAGCTGAGCCACAACCTGAGCACCGGCGAGTAGGTGTGATGCGCGAGTAGCTTGCGACCGGCGGCGCCCGGTTTCACGGTCACGGTGATCGAGCCAGCCCGGCGAACGCTCACGCGTGCTCGCGCAAACACGAACCGGCCCTTTGCGGGCTGTAGCAGCGACGCGACGTGCGCGACGTTGCTAGCCCAGGCCGTCTCCAGCACGTTGACCACGCCCCTGGTCGGAACCTCGAGCTGGAACGTGATCGTGCCGTTCGCGCGGGCGATCACGGCTGAGACCGTGAACTGGTTGTTCTGGGTGACCGTATACGCGACCGAGCTGGTCGTGCTCTGGCCGTCCTGGCTGACCGCCGTCACCGCGAAGCTGTGCGCGCCGGGTTTGCTCGTGTCGATCGGCGCACCGTTCGGCACGGGCCCGGTGCAGGACTGGATGCCGGGGCCGTTCGCGCCTTCGGTGCAGCTGTAGCGGGCCCGAACGACCTGCCCCGATCGATACGTCACGCCCGCGGTCGGGGAGGTGATCGATACCGACGGTGCACCGAGCGGCGGCGGGATGTTCACGACCTCCGTGAGCGCGTTCGACGTGCTCCCGGTGTTGTTCGCGTCGCCGCTGTAAACGGCGGTTACCGAGTGGCTGGCGGCGGTGAGGCTCGAGATCGCAAGCGTCGCCGTACCACCCGCGGCGAGGGCCCCGGTCCCCAGCGTGCCCGAACCGTCCATGAACGTGACGGTGCCGGTCGGGTTCGCGCCCGCGACCGTAGCCGTGAACGTGATCGCCTGCCCCACGATCGCCGGGTTCAGCGAAGACACGAGCGTGGTCTGCGTCGTGGCGGCCGTCACGACGGACGAGTTGGCTGCGCCGCAGGCGACGGTGGCGCCGACGTTGTTTGCGTCACCGCTGTACGTGACGACCCAGTTGTACGTCCCGACGGCCGACGTCGTGAACGGTGGGGATACATAGTCGCCGTTCCCGCTCACGGAACTGATCGTCGACGTGAAGATCGGCGTCCCCGTGCAGGCCGAGTTGTTCGGGCCGAACAGCTTGTACGTGATCGAGCCCGTCGGAAGGCTTCCGCCGGCGAGCGTGGCGGTGTCGCTGATCTGGCCGCCGGCCGCGACCGTGCTCGACGCCTGCGCGGTCAGCGTTGGCGAGACCTGCGCGACGACCACGGACTCGCCGGCGGCGCCGCACGAGCTGCCTGCCGAGGCGTTGTTCCCGTCGCCCCTGTATGTCGCGACGAACTCGTAGGTACCCGCGCCGGTCGGTGTGAACGCGCTCGAAGCGTAGGTTCCGTTGCCGTTGACCGTGACGGCGCCCGTGAACGCCGGCGTGTTCGAGCAGGTCAGGTCGTTCGGTCCGTAAACATCGAATGTGATCGTGCCGGTGGGATTGACGCCACCACTCAGAACCGCACTGTCGCCGATGTTGCCGCCGAGGGGCACGCCGGACGAGGCAGCCGTCGTTATTGAGGGCGCCGCCGCCGCGACGACCACGGACTCGCCGGCGGCGCCGCACGAGCTGCCTGTCGAGGCGTTGTTCGCGTCGCCGTTGTACGTCGCGACGAACTCGTAGGTACCCGCGCCGGTCGGTGTGAACGCGCTCGAAGCGTAGGTTCCGTTGCCGTTGACCGTGACGGCGCCCGTGAACGCCGGCGTGTTCGAGCAGGTCAGGTCGTTCGGTCCGTAAGCATCGAATGTGATCGTGCCGGTGGGATTGACGCCACCACTCAGAACCGCACTGTCGCCGATGTTGCCGCCGAGGGGCACGCCGGACGAGGCAGTGGTCGTGATCGACGGCGCCACCGTCGCCACAGCCAACGTCTCGTTGGTGTCGTTGCAGTTGGTCGTCACGCTCGAGTAATTGGAGTCGCCGCCGTAGGCGGCGGTCCAGCGGTAGGTACCCGCGGTGGTCGGGGTGAAGGCGCCCGAGGACGCGGTCGTCCCGGACCCCGACAGCGATGTCGTGGCGGTGAACGCAGGCGCACCCGAGCAGGTCGCGTCATTCGGGCCGTACGCGTTGAACGTGACGGTGCCGGTCGGTGCGGTCGCGCCATTCGGAACGCCGCTGAGCGTCGCCGTGTCGCTGCCCGAGTCGCCGATCGTCGTCGAGGCGGGCGAAACCTGCGTGCCGACCGTTAGCGTCGTCTTCGGGACCGTCGGGGTGACGCACCAGCCGCCCGCGACCGCGCCGGTTCCGTCCCCGGCCGTGGTCGTGATCAGGTACAGGCTCCAGGTGCCGTTCGCGCTGGTGCCATCGAACGTGCTGCCCAGCGTCGCGCTGCCGCCGCCGAACGGCCCGGGGTTTCCGTACGGCGCCGAAGGCGCGGGCGAGCCCCAGGTCTCGTTGAGGCCGCCGTAGTTAACGGGCTTCGAGGTCACGGTCGCACCGGGCGCGCCCCAGACGGCGCTCTGCGCCAAAGTCGTCGGCGCCGCGTCGTCGAGCGTCAAGGTCACGTTGCTCAGCGCGCCACCAGAGTTCGGCCCGGCAGCGGCGACGAGGATCAGACTTTGCCCACCCGGACCGACGAGCAGCGCGTCGATGTCCTGCGACTCGCTGTAGCTCACGCTGTTCAGGGTCACGGTCAGACCGGTCAGATTGCCGGCCTTCCCCGCGACGAATACGTGCGACGGGTACGGCGAGGCGTCGGCGAGCGTGACCGCCGGGTTGTTGAGCGTGACCGAGCCCGTGTTGCAGAAGCTGTTGGCACTTACGGTCGTGTGATCGTCGACCTCCTGGCTCAGCGTCGCGTTGCTCGGCCCGAAGCTCGAGGTCCCGGCGTACGCCGCCTCCAGCGAGTGATCGCCCTCGGTCGAGAACGTGGTCGTGCACGTCGCGGTCCCATTGGTGACCGCGCGGGCCCCGCAGCCCGGGATCGTCGACCCGCCATCGGTGAAATCGACCGTTCCCTCATTGACCGTGCCCGCGCTGCTCACGGCCGCCGCCAGCGTAACCGAGCTGCCAGACCCGGAAGTGAAGGACGGGTTGTTGTTCGAGGTCAGCGTCGTCGTCGTCGCCGCGGCGCTCGCGGCCGTCACGTTCGCGCACCACCCGCCGGCGATCGAGCCGGTGCCGTCCCCGGCCGCCGTCGTGATCAGGTAGAGGCTCCAGGTTCCGTCGGGATTGATGCCGTCGAACGTATTGCCGAGCGTCGCGCTGCCACCGCCAGACGGACCCGGATTGCCGTACGGCCCCGAGGGCGCCGGCGAGCCCCAGGTCTCGTTGAGGCCGCCGTAGTTGACGGGCTTCGAGGTCACGGTCGCACCGGGCGCGCCCCAGACGGCGCTCTGCGCCAAAGTCGTCGCCGACCCGTCGGCCAGCGTCAGCGTGACGTTGCTCAGCGCGCCGCCGGAGTTCGGCCCGGCAGCGGCGACGAGGACCAGGCTCTGACCCCCCGGACCGACGAGCAGCGCGTCTATATCCTGCGACTCGCTGTAGGTCACGCCGCTCAGCGTCACGGTCAGGTTGCTCAGCGTGCCCGACAGCCCCGAGACGAACACGCGCGATGGATACGGCGAGGCGTCGGCGAGATTCACTGCCGGGTTGTTGAGCGTGACCGAGCCCGTGTTGCAGTAACTGCTGCCGGTGACGGTCGTGTGGTCGTTGACCTCCTGGGCCAGTGTGCCGTTGCTCGGCCCGAAGCTCGAGGTCCCGGCGTACGCCGCCTCGAGCGAGTGATCGCCCTCGGTCGAGAAGGACGTGGTGCACGTCGCGCTCCCGTTGCTGACCGGCTCCGCGCCGCAGCCTGAGATCGTCACGCCGCCGTCGGTGAAGTCGACCGTTCCCTCGTTGACCGTGCCCGTGCTGCTCACGGCCGCCGCCAGCGTAACCGAGCTGCCAGACCCCGAGGTGAAGGACGGGTTGTTGCTCGACGCGAGCGTCGTCGTCGTCGATGCGGCGCTCGCGGTCGTGATGTTGAGGGCCCAACCGCCGGCGATCGAGCCGGTGCCGTCGCCTCCTGAAGTCGTGATCACGTACAGGCTCCAGGTGCCGTTCGGATTGATCCCGCCGAACTGCGAGGCGAACGTTGCGCCTGTCCCGCTCCCGCCCGGATCGCCCCACGGGCCGGCCGGCGCCGGCGACTCGAACACCTCGTTGAAGCCATTGGGGGTCGTCGGGGTCGAGAACGGCCCCTCGCCGAAGTTGGCCGGCTTGAACGTCGAGCTTGAGCCCCACGCGGTGGTATCGGTCGGCAGCGTGCCGGCATCGCTGAGCGTCAGCGTTGAGTTGCTGGCGGCTTCGCTAGCGCCCGTGTTCGGCCCGACCGCGGCGATCGGGATCAGCGTATGGCCGGCAGGGCCAACGAGCAGCACGTCGAGGTCGTCGGAGAAGCTGTAGGTGACGTCGCTGAGCGTGAGCGTCACGTTGCTGATCGTTCCGGTCAATCCCGAGACCGAGATCGTCGACGGGTAAGGAGCCGCGGTCGCGTTGTTGTTGCCGTTGGACTGGCTGTTGGGGTCGTTGAGCGCGATGCTGGCGGAGTTCGAGAACGTGGCGGCGTGCGCGGCCGTGGCGCCGATCGACAACCACCCGACGACGACCAGGGCGAGCGCGACTGCGATCAGCCACGCGGGAACGCCGGGAACGCGATCTTCACTGACAGACATGCGTGGGCCCCCTCCCCGGGTCAGTTCCGCGACGGGAAGATCCCCTGTGAGCGCGATACAGAAGTTGACCGTGAGGTACGGCTGGATGTTCGTGTGTGGCTGGTTCCCTCCGGCGTTGCCGATCATGCGGCGCTCATCGTGGTTCCGTCTGGTGAGGCTCCGTAGACCTCGTCGGTCGCACGGGCAGGCACCGCACCGGCGGGTCGCCCGCCCGTCCCGGGCGCCGAAGTCGCACCCACCGAGTGGCTGTGTTGCGGCATCTGGTTCTGGTTCAGAATGACGGTCTCGACGCCGCCGACCTGGCCGATGTCGTATGGCGAGAGGCCCAAGCCCTGACCCTCATGGATCGCGACCCGCGACTGGAGGTTCGGCAGCTGGAAGGTCGTCACGCCATCGCCGCCGTAAAAGGTCCCGAGCAAGCTGAACAGGGCCGCGTTCTGGCTGATCGGCAGGGTCTGTCCGTTGCACATCGCCCAGCCCTGCGGCGCGAAGTTGAAGCCGAACATGCGGATCTCGCCAACGAAAGGTTCAGACATGGTGCCCCCTAGGAGCGTGAGCGGTTGATGACGGCCTCGTAGTGGCGCGCCTTGATCCCCCGGTCCACCGGCGAGACGAACAGGTCGACGTGCCCGAGCTGGTGATGATGGAAGGTCATGATCCCCTCCGCGCAGCGATGACCGCGAGGAACGGCGAACAACAGCGAAAACCGGTTCGGGTCTTCGGGTCGTAGCACCGGGAGAAGGTCGTGGATCGCGGTGAGGACGACGTGGACGTCGGTCTGGCCGTCGGCCATCCGCAGCTTCGCGCCGACGAGCGGCTTGAAGTGCGAGCGCACGAGCGGCCCGCGGGCGCGGCGCGAGACGCTCCTCGCCCACGCGTCGGGGACGAGCACGAGCGCGCCGAGACCGACGCCGGCGCGCACGAACATTCGTCGCGTCATCGGCCCAACCCCCGTGGTCCCAAGCATCCCCTCCACTTCGGCCTGGAAGTCTACGCCGCCGTGCCGCGGATAGCAGCTTCTTTCAACAATTCGTTAAGCCAGCAGTCGACGACGCAGTCGACCACCAGGTGGATCCTGGTAACGGCCGAGCGGTTGGCGACCCGGTGCGGGAGGCTCAGGTTCAGATACCACGCCTCGCCGGCAGCCAAATCGACGCGCCGGCCATCGAGTACGAACTCGACCTCCGGGCTCGTCACGACCGGAACGTGGACCCGGATCTCGCCGTCCTCCCAACCGAGCTTGTAGTCGCGGTGCTCGTTGATCACGGCTCCTGGCGCGAGCGAGAGCAGCCGGGCTGCCAGCAACGGGCACCGGAACTGCGCGAGCGCGGCTCCGAACGCCGGCAACCGGCCGAGCGTCCCGGTGTCCGCGAACGGCGCCTGCGCGGCGGGGTCGGGGTATAGCTGCGTCTCGACGCCACCCACCGAGCGCAGCGCCACGCCGGTCCAAGCCCCCTCGTAGATCGACTGGTTGAAGTGCGGCACCCACGCCTCCTCGGGAAGCGATAGCGCTTCTCCTGCGAGCGCGGTAGCGTCGAAGTCCAAGCGGAGGCGCACACGATCCGGGACGATCATCGCCCGCAGCTTCGCAGCCGCTCGAGCGCGTCGTAGGCCGGCGCCAGCCAGATGTCGACGGCCTCGCGGGTTCGTGCACTTGCCCGGCGGCGCTTCTGCGCGCTGTCCGGCGCGAACGGGATGTATGGGTTCTTCGCATCCTTGCCCGCCGCGAGCGCGAACGCCGCCCGCTCCCCCGACCCGACGGCAATCCCAAACAGCGGCGCGATCGCTCCGGCCACGGACCCCGGCAGCGAGTCGTAGTTGATGAGCGTCAAGGATCCGGTGCGCGCGCCGGCGACCGCGGCATCGCACAAGCACCCGAGCACGGCCGCGATGTATTGCTCGGGCTCGAGCGACCGGGGCATCACGTCTGGCAGTCCGAGCCACTCGGGAGGCAGCGTCCCTGGCACCGTGTGGTAGCCGCGACGGGAGAGGTGTGATACGACAACCTCGACCGGATCGCGGTAGACGAACACGCACGGTGTGTCCGGGAACGCCTTGCGGACCAGCGGCAGCGCGAAGATCGCCCAAGCGTCCAGCTTGACGACGAACTGGGTGTGCCCGGTCCTCCGCGGTTGGCCGAGTGCCGAGACCATCCATCGCACCCAGTCGACCTCACCGGCGCGCAGCACCGCGTCGATCGGGCCCGCCTCGGAGACGACGAGCACCTGGGGCAGCGAGCCAAGCATCTGTGCGATCAGCGTCGAGCCACACCGCGACATGTGGAAGATGAAGCCGGCAGGCGCGAGGCCCGGAGCCTCAGAGGCCAGCTTCGCGAGCGCGTCGATCCCGGTCTCGCGCCAGAACAGCAGCCGGAACGGATCGCACAGGCAGCGGTCGATCGTCTGCTCGAAGAAAGGCTCATCGAACTGCAACCCGTCCGTGAAGCACCAGCGGACGAACGGCTGACCGCCGCCTCGGACCGCGATCGGCGTCCATCCGGCAAGCCGCGGTGGCGCGGCTACACCCATCGCGCCCGCCGGTCCCGCCGCGCGGCCGCGAGCCCCTCGGTCACCGCCGCCGGGGTCAGGTGGATCCCGTGGCCGCGCGCGAGGTCGACCACCTCTGCGACGAACGCTTCGCTGTTCGGAGCTGTGAGCAGGCGCTCGCACAGCCGCCGGTCATCGACTACGACACGCCTCAATTCGTCGAGCGCGCTGTCGGCCATCCGACGCGGGAGCCTAGCGCTGCGACATCTACGATCTTGGCGGTGATCGCACCCGACGTCGCGCTCCGGCCGGCCAGCCTCCCGGCGGATGACGAGTTCCTGATGTCCGTCTACGCCTCGACCCGCATGCCCGAGCTGAGCGGGCTCGGGTGGCCCCAAGCCAACCTGGACGCGTTCATCAGGATGCAGTTCGACGCTCAGGCGCGTCACTATGCCGCCGTCTTCCCCGACGCCAGCCACTCAGTCATCACCGTTGCAGGGCGGCCCGCCGGCCGCGTGATCGTCGATCGCTCGAATTCCGAGATCCGGATCGTCGACATCGTGCTCCTGCCGCAATTCCGCCGGGCTGGGGTCGGCACCGCGCTCGTGCGCGAGTTGCTCGACGAGGCAGACGAGCGCGGTCTCCCCGTTCGCTGCCACGTCGCGGTCGGGAACGCCGCCCGTCGCTTCTGGGAGCGGCTGGGGCTCGAGGTTGGCGACCACGACAACGCGTACATCGCGATGGAGCGGCCGCGCCCGACCTCGCCTCGCTGACGTCCGCTGACTTCCAACCGGCGATCGGGACGGTCTTCGAGGTGCACTACGGTGCCGCGGACCCGCTGCCGATCCGGCTCATCGACGTGGTGACTTTCGGCGAGCGCCCCGGCTACCGGCAGCCGTTCGCGTTGCGGTTCGAGGGCCCGGACTCGCCCGTGCTCGCGCACGTGACGCACCGCCTCGTACACCCGGACCTCGGCGAGCTCGAGCTGTTTCTCGGTCCGATCCAGTCCTGCTCCGGCGGCATTACGTACGAGGCCGTGTTCAACTGAACGGCCGAGCCGAAGACCGCAACAACGTTCAAGACACATTGCGGACCCGACGGCGATCATGTTGCCCATGGGCGTCGGCCAATTCGACACGAAGATCGCGGTCGTCGTCCGCGACGACCTCGCGACCTGGCAGCGGCTGAACGTCACCGCGTTCATGATCAGCGGCGTCACCGCGCAGGCCGGCGCCGCCGCGATCGGCCAGGACTACGTGGACGCCGACGGCCGCCGCTATCTGCCGCTGCTGATCCAACCCGTGCTCGTCCTCGAAGCAGCTGCGACCAAGCTCAACACCGTGCGCGAGCGCGCCGAGCGCCGCGGCGTCCCGATCGCGATCTACACCAACGAGATGTTCGCCACCGGCAACGACGAGGACAACCGCGCTGCGGTCCGCGCCGTCGCCACCGAGGAGCTCGATCTGGTCGGGATCGCGATTCGCGCTCCGCACCGGGACGCCGACGCGATCCTTCGCGGCCTGAAGCGCCATCCGTGACGCTCTAGGATCGCGGCTTGCCCTCGCCGTGGCCCCGGACTCCCCCGACCGCACAGGACACGTCCGCGTACGCAGACGCGGTAAACAAGTCGTTCTGGCTTGACACGCTGCCGGCGCGCGACCCGCACGCGCCGCTCGAGGAGAAGCTCGACACAGATCTGTGCATCATCGGCGGCGGCTACACCGGACTGTGGGCGGCGCTGTACGCCAAGGAGCTCGACCCGGCGCGCGACGTGGTGCTGCTCGAGGCGACCCGCTGCGGCGCCGGCGCCAGCGGGCGCAACGGCGGCTTCCTGCAGTCCTCGCTCACGCACGGGATTGGCAACGGCCTGTCGCGTTTCCCAGATGAGCTCGAGCAACTCGAGCGGATGGGCCTCGACAACTTTCACGCGCTCGCCGCCGACCTGGAACGACTCGGCATCGACGCCGAGTTCGAGGACGCCGGCGACCTGATCGTCGCGCTCGAGCCGCGCGAGCTCGCCGACCTCGAGGAGGAGGCCGAGCTCGTGCGCAGGTTCGGCCACGACGCCGAGCTGCTCGACCGCGAGCGGATCCGGGCCGAGGTGAACTCTCCGATGTACCTCGGCGGCCTGTGGACCAAGACGGGTTCCGCGCTCGTCCACCCCGGCAAGCTCGCCGACGGCCTACGGGCGGCGGCGGTGCGCGCCGGCGTGCACGTGTGCGAGTACAGCCCGGTTCGCGAGCTCGGTAACACAGCCGCCGGCGTGTCGGTCACCACCGACGGCGGAATCGTCGACGCCCGCCGAGTCCTGCTCGCGACGAGCGCGTACCCGCCGCTCCTGCGCGCGATCGGCAGATACATCGCGCCCGTATACGACTACGTGCTCGTGACCGAGCCGCTCGAGCAGCGCATGCGTGCCGCGATCGGATGGGCGGCCCGCCAGGGCGTCAGCGACCTCGGCAACCAGTTCCACTACTACCGGCCGACCGCCGACGGGCGGGTCCTGTGGGGTGGGTACGACGCGGTCTACCGCTACGGCGGTCCGGTCGGCCCGCAGCTTGACGACCACCAGCCGACGTTCGGCAAGCTCTCCCAGCACTTCTTCACGATCTTCCCGCAGCTCGCGGGCGTGCGCTTCAGCCACCGCTGGGGCGGCGCGATCGACACCTGCAGCCGCTTCTCAGTTTTCTTCGGCACGGCGCTCGGCGGCCGCGTCGCTTACGCGCTCGGGTACACCGGCCTCGGCGTCGGCGCGAGCCGGTTCGGCGGTCGGGTCGGGCTCGACCTGCTCGACGGGCGCGCCACCGAGGCGACCGCGCTCACGATCGTCCGCCGGCGCCCGCTGCCGTTCCCGCCCGAGCCGCTTCGCACCGGCGTGATCCAGCTGACCCGCAACCGGCTCGCCGCCGCGGACCGCAACGACGGTCGGCGTGGGATCTGGCTGAGGACGCTGGACCGCTTCGGCCTCGGCTTCGACAGCTAAGCGGCCGCCGGCGCGGCTGCAGCCGCCTACTGCACCTTCCCGCGCGCGGCGACCTCCCACATCGCCTCGATACGGCCGCCGCGGTGCGCGTACATCGCATCGTGGAGGTTGATGGTCGTGTCGATGTGGGACGGAATCAGGGTCACGCGGTCGCCGACCCGTAGCTCGCGACGGTCGGGCTCCCCGTTGGGTGAGAGCAGGCCGTGTTCGTCGCCGCCGTGCTGGTAGCTCCAGCCCGCCACGCCGACGAGACGCGCCGGGCCTGAATCGTCGGTCAGCGTCTTGAGCCCGGCATCGATCACGGCGCGGTCCGGCGCCGGTCGGCTGATCACCGTCGCGATCGCCACCAACGAGGACTCGTAGGTAATGCCGCCCGTGTCCAGGTAGTCGGCGTCCATGAACGCGAACGATCCGGGCTGGACCTCGGTCACCGCCTCATGGGCGGCGCAGAACTCCGCCGTTCCCGTGCCGCCCGTCGTCACGACCTCAATCGTGTGCCCGCCGGCGCGCAGCTCCTCCGCGGCCGCGGCCAGCCGTCCCATCGACACGTCACACAGCCGCCGGCGCTCCTCGGCGTCGCGCACGTGCTGCAGGTTGCCCTCGTAGCCCTGGAGTCCCACCACGCGAAGCCGCTCGAGCCCCCGGATTCGATTCGCGAGCGCAAGCGCCTCCTCGGGCGCCACCCCGCAACGGTTGTGCCCGACGTTGACATCGATCAGCGTCTCGAGCGGCCCGGGGAGAGCCGCGTCGATCGCCGACGCTCCATCCCACGAGTCGACGACGATGCGAACGCGCGCCCCCGGCCGCTCCGAGACCAGCCGCGCCAGCCGGCGCACCTTCACCGGGCCGGCGATCTCGGTCGTGATCAGCACGTCCTCGATCCCTCCGGCGAGCATCACCTCGGCCTCGCTCAGCTTGGCCACGCAAACCCCGGCGGCGCCGGCATCGAGCAGCAGCCGCGCGACCTCCGGGCTCTTCGCCGTCTTCAGGTGCGGGCGCACGTGCACGCCCGCCAGGCGGCTCAGGCACGCTCGCACGTTGCGCTCGAACACGTCGAGGTCGACCGTCAGGCACGGCGTGTCGAGCTTGTCGAGATGAACCGGCTCCATCGGTCAGCGGTGCTCGAGCAGCGTGTGGAACATCCAGGCATCCTAGGATCTTGCGTCATGCAACCTCACGTCGCTTTCGTGACCGGCGCAAGCTCGGGCCTCGGCGAGGCGATCGCGCGTCGCTACGCGGCGGCCGGCGTCAGGGTCGTCGCCGCGGCGCGCCGGCGCGATCGGCTGGACGGCCTCGTTGGTGAGTTCGGCGAGGGCTTGGTCCTGCCGGTCGTGCTCGACGTCCGCGATGACGACGCCGTCGTCCACGCGGTCCAGTCGCTGCCGCCAGCGTTCGCCGAGGTCGACGTGCTCGTCAACAACGCCGGGCTCGCGCTCGGGCTGGAGCCTGCGCAGGACGCGGTACTCGACAACTGGGAGCGGATGATCGAGACGAACTGCACCGGCCTCGTGTACATGACCCGTGCCGTCCTGCCCGGGATGGTCGCCCGGCGGCGCGGCCACGTCGTCAACATGGGCTCGATCGCCGGCACCTATCCGTACCCGGGCGGGAATGTGTACGGCGCGACCAAGTCGTTCGTTCACCAGTTCAGCCTCGGCCTGCGTGCGGACCTGCATGGAACGGGCGTCAGGGTCACGTGCATCGAGCCCGGCCTGATCGGGGGGACCGAGTTCTCCAAGGTGCGGTTCGCCGGCGACACCGAGAAGGCGGCCGGCCTCTACTCGGGTACCACGCCGCTCGGCCCCGAGGACATCGCGGCGGCCGTCGACTGGGTGACCTCTCAACCCGAGCACGTGAACGTGAACGTGATCGAGCTGATGCCGGTCAGCCAGAGCTTTGCGGCGCTGCCCGTCGACCGCGCCGGCGACTGATCCTCAGAGCGCGAGCCGCATCTCGCGCTGGCGCACGAGCGGACGCGCATCCAGACGGGCGAGCGCCCGCGCAGGCGCCTCACCCACGGGAGCGTTCGACAGGCGCAGGCCGCGATCCCGTCCGGCCGCCGCCAGCAGCGCGTCGGCTGCGGCGTCGTCGTCGACCGCGGCGATCTGAAGGGTCGTGACCGGGTCGGCATCGTCGCGCCCCGCCAGCAGCGCGAGCTCGCCGAGACCGCGCCGGCGATACGACGGCGCCGTCGCCATGCCCCCGACCCAGCCCGCCGCGCCGCGCCGCGCGATCAGCGCCACCGCCGCCGGGCGGTCGTCGATCGCCACCTGCGAGCAGTCGAGATCGATGTCGTTGCCGTCCACGTGGTCGCGAAACGCGACCTCATCGAGCTGCAAGGGCACCAGGTAGTCCGAGAAGCCCTCGTTGAACACCTCTCGGAGGCTCGTCAGGTCCAGCGTGCTCGCTGGTTCGACCGTCACGAGGCCCTGCCACCGAAGAACGCCACCGGGTTGGAGACCATCATCTGGTCGATCTGCTCTTGGGTGACGCCGGCCTCGAGCAGCGCCGGCAGGACCTGCTTCGAGATCAGCAGATAGTCGGGCTTCTCGTTGGCGAAGTACGGGTTGCCGACGAAGAAGTCGAGAAAGCAGGCCGCGTCGTGGGAGAGGTGGATGCGGTCCGCGTAGCCCTCGCCGACGAGCGCGACCAGCGTCCGGATGCGGTCGGCCAGCGGGTTGAAGTGATCGATCCCGAACCTGTCGCATCCGAGCCACGCGCCGGCATGCGCGATCGTCCGCAGGTAGTCGACGTCGTTGCTGTCGCCGGCGTGGGCGATCACGATCTGCCCGGGGTCGACGCCGTGGCGAGTGAGGGCGTCGAGCGCTAGCAGCCCCGTCCGCTGCTCGGCGTTCGTGTGGACCATCACCGGCGCGCCGGTCTCGGTGGCGGCGATCGCAATCGCCTCGAGGATCCGCGGGATGTCGCCAACCAGCCCATGCCGCTCGACCGCACACTTCAAGAAATGCCGCCTTGACGCCGGTGTCATCGATCCCCTCGCGAATCTCGCGGACGAACAGATCCGCGATCGCCTTGAGGCTCCGGTACGCGAGAAAGTTCGGCAGCTCGAGGAACGCGTACACGCCGGTCGCGACGATGACGTTGACGTCGGCCGCCTCCGCCACCTCGCGGATCCTCGGGATGTACCGGCCGAGCCCGGGCGCGGTCGGATCGATGATCGTGCTGATCCCCGCCTCGCGCACGCGCGTCAGCTTCTCGACCGCATCGGTGATCCGCGCCTGCTCGTCCCAGTAGCGCGGCCCGAACGCGTGACCCCAGTTCTGCAGCGCCTCCGGCTCCATGATGAATATGTGCTCGTGCATGAGCGTCCGACCGAGGTCGTCCAGCTCCACCGGGCCCCGCACCGTCTCGACACTCGCCACTGTCTCTCCTCTCTCATTACCGGTGGCGTAGCGTAAACGGCATCTGGGGCCGCTTCGCGGCATCCATGGGGCCATCCACCCCGTCCGGACGGGCTCAGATCACGCCGGCAGGGATCGTGATCGTGATGTTCGCGCGCTTCTCAGCCGCGGTCTTGCCGACGCGCTGGGCCCAGCCGGAGGGTGAGCGCATCCACTCCGGGATGCCCGCCGGCGCGTCGAGCTCGGGGATCTCGACCCGGTCGCCGGACGCGAACGAGTTGCCGTACGGAACGAGCGGGCCGGGCGTGTCCGGGTGGGCGATCAGGGGGCGCAGCGCGGCCAGCGCCTGGTTCCAGTTCTGGAGCATCGCCGCGATCGCGGCTTTCAGCTTCGCCGGGTCGCCGCCGGAGCTGCTCTCGGGCTCGGTGGGGTGCGTGACGTGCGCGTAGGCGGGTGAGTAGGTCTGTCCCACCGGCGTCTGCTTCCACTTCTGCCAGGCATCGTCGGCCAATGACCCGAGCGCCAGCACCGCCTCGATCGTGTTGCCGCCGAAGATGCTCCGCAGCCAACTGTTGCGGTAGCCGACGATCCCCGCATCGTCCTTGTGCTGCTCACCGCCGGTCTGGCCGTAGACCGAGTACAGGAACGTGTTGATCAGCAGGTAGCTGCGAGTGAAGCCCAGCTTCGCCATCAAGCCCTGGGTGCGATGGCCGGCCTCGCCGACGAGGATCCGCCGGATCACCGCCTCGGACTGGGCGGGATCCTGCCCGATCACGAGCAGCCGGGCGCTGCCGTCGAGCCGTCCGCGGTGGAAGATCGGGCCCCACTCGACGCGAAACGCGGCCGGCGGGTACACGTCGGCCCCGGGGTAGGTGCCGACGAGCGAGGCATAAGGTTCGCCCACGGGGCCTGGGTCATATGTGTGCGTCATCGCCACTACCGTTGCGCGGGCCTGTGCGCCCCGGGCTCGCGCGCGAAAAGCTTACCGACGAATGACCGGCAGTGTACGGTAGGCATATGCCTAACACGGCCGGGCCGATCGACCCGACCAACAGTCCCAAGTGGGCGCTCGCCGGGCGGATCGTGACGATGGACCCGAAGTCGACGATCGTGATGGACGGCGCCATCTGGATCGCGGACGCCGCGATCGCCGCGATCACCAAGCGCGGCGACCCCACCCCAGACGGCTTTGGCGGCGTCGTCCCGCTCGAGACCGGCGGGACCGTGTTCCCCGGCCTGATCGAGCTCCACAACCACGTCGCCTACAACGCGCTGCCGCTCTGGAACGTTCCCAAGCGCTACACCAACCGCGACCAGTGGGGCAACGCACCCGCGTATCACCAGCTCGTGACCGCGCCGATGAAGACGATCGGCGAGGCGACGGACCTACTACCGGCGCTGGTCCGCTACGTCGAGTGCAAGGCGCTCGTCGGCGGGGTGACCACCACGCAAGGCATCGCGCTATTCAGCGCGCCCAGCGTCCGGCGCTACTACCGGGGAATCGTCCGCAACGTCGAGGAGACCGGTGACAAGGCGCTGCCCGAGGCCGGCAGCCGCATCGCCGACGTCGACGCGAAGGACCCACAGGCGTTCCTTGCCGAGATCGAGAAGAAGACCTGCTTCCTACTGCATCTGAGTGAGGGCACCGACACGGCCGCCCACCAGCACTTCGAGGCGCTCGCGCTTCCAGGAGACAAATGGGCGATCGCGCCGTCGCTCGCCGGCATCCACTGCGTCGCGCTGGCGCCCGCCGACTTCGCGGTTATGGCGACGCACGGCGCGTCGATGGTGTGGTCGCCGCTCAGCAACCTTCTGCTCTACGGGCAGACGGCGAACGTCGCCGCCGCGCTCGCCGCGGGCGCGCCCGGCCAGCCGTTCGAGATCGGGCTCGGGTCCGACTGGTCGACAAGCGGCAGCAAGAGCCTGTTCGGTGAGCTCAAGGTCGCACGCGTCTACAGCCAGAACAACGGGAACGTGTTCGGCGACGAGCAGATCGTCCGCCTGGCCACGACCGCAGGCGCCGAGATCCTCGGCTGGGAGCAGGCCCTCGGCTCGCTCGAGGTCGGCAAGCGCGCCGACCTGGTCGTCCTCGCGGGCCAGAACGACGCCGCGCCGCTGACGCCGCTGTTCGAAGGCGACGAGCGCTCCGTCCAGCTGGTGGCGATCAACGGCACCCCGCGCTACGGCACGCCGGCGATCATGGTCGCCGACGGTCCCGGCCTCGAGGCGCTCTCGGTCGGCGGCGAGGCACGCGTGCTCTACCTGGCGCAGGCAACGGAGGACCCGGATGTCGCCGCGATCACCTACGCCGAGGCGCAGGGCAAGCTCGCGGATGCGTTGCAGAACATCAAGGCGATCCGGCTCGAGCAGGAGCGCCGGCGCGGTCCCGAGGCGCTCGCCGCCGCGCCGGAGGTGCCCGTGGGACATCCGCGACTGGCGCTCGACGAGTTCGAACACACCGACTTCACCCAGCGCCCGCATCTGATGCTCGACGGGCACGTGACCGGCCCGGTTGACCGGCCGGAGGCGGCCGCGCCGCCGATCTCCTCGCTGCTGTCGGCGATCCAGCTCGATCCGCTGACGGTGGCGGACGATCCCGGTTGGCTGGACAGCGTCGGTCACGAGATGAACCTCCCCGCCTACCTGGCGCCCGGACTGCGCCGGCTGTACCAGGCCTGACCGCCCGCCGGCTTGCCACCACCCCGTCCGTTCGCGAGACTTAGCGTGCGGGGAGTCACCGAGACGAGGGGCGAGCGTGTCACATCCGTCGAGGATCGGGATCGGCCTTGCCGGCGTCGTCGCGCTGGCGGTCTTCGTCTTTCTGATCGGGCTGCTCACAACCGGGCTTCGCCTCGCGGTGGCCGGACTGTCGCCCGGTCACGGACTATTCGTCGTCCCGATCTGGCACAGCATCCTCACCGGCCTGATCCTCACCGGCATCGGTTGCGCGACGTTCGTCGTCTCCTGCGTCGCGGCGTACGCGGCCGCCTCCAGGCGTTGGGAATTCCACGGCCATGACTGGAAGGAGATCGTCGAGAAGCAGGGCGTCGCCAACGCCTGGGATTCTCTGCACGCGCCCGGCCCCGACGGTGAGCACCGCCGCGCGGCCCGGACCGCGCGGTACACGCACGAGAGTGCACGCATCAAAGCCAGGCGCCAGCGTGCAATCGCGGCGGTCGGCCGAGCGCTAAACCTGACGATGGTCGCGTCCGCGCGCGATCGAACGGCCAGGGCGCTCGAGGACGCCGCGGCGAGCCCGGCCACCGCCCCAGACAGCACCGACACGGCAACCCCGACGGCCGGCGGCGAGGGCACCGGCGGAGTGACCCAGACGATCGCGGGCCAGCGTCTGCTGCGGATCCTCGCCGGGTTCAACCTGCTCGTGCTGGCCGGCGTCCTCGCGCTTGGCGTCGGTCAGATCGTGGCCGGATTCCAGTCCGCCTGGTGGGCCGTGGTGCCGGCGAGCGTGATCGCGTTCCTCGCGGTCCACCGGATTCTGACCACGTTCGGGCCGCTCGACGCGCATCCGCGCGCCCACATCGCCTCCTGGGTCCTCGTCGCGGCGCTGGCGCTGCTGTCCTCCCCACCGGTGGGATTGCTGGTGATCACCGGCGCGATCATCTCCACCTGGGGTCGGATCTTCGTCCGCACGAAGGCCTCGCAACCGCGGGCGTCACGCCTTCGATCTCCGCTTCCGTGGGTGATGGCCGCCATGTACACCGCGGTCGCGGTCGGGTACCTGGCGATGCCGCCGGTGTCGTTCGACGGCGTGACCGTCCAGACCGCCTCGGGGCAGGTGATCGGCGGCAGCCTCGCTCGGTCGAGTGACGCCGTCCATCTGATCGTGTGCACGCCGATCGCGAACGCGACCTCGGTCGACGCTCGCCTCCAGGCGTTGCCGGCCAAGGCGATCGAGAAGATCTCACCGGCGAGCGAGCCGGCGGCGCTCGACTCGGGCGACCGGCCGTCCCTGCCGGCGCTCGCGCTCAACCTCGTCGGTATCGATTGGCCGCACGCGATCATCGTGCCGAACCTCCGTGCCCGGCAGCCGACGTGCGCGGGCGCGCCGCCACCGAGGCTCTCGGCCGGAACCGAGGATCCGACACTCGGCGTCGGCGTGATCGCCGGGCCAGGCCCGCCGGCGGGACGGGCGGTCGACGGCGAGCCGCCGATCGAGCAGACGACCGACCCCAGGATCGCCCGGCTCGCCCGTCGCTTCCAGCCGACGCTCGAGTCGTCGGTCGCCGACCGCTTCTGGCCGGTGTCGGTCGGGGCGCTGCTGGCCGACGCCGGACCGGACGGAACCCGGACGTGCCTGGTCACGCCCGCCACCTCGCCCCGCTTGCAAGCCGGTCACCTCGGTTCCGGCGACCGGTCAGCCGAACGACTACCTCAGGTTCCCGACCACCGCCAACGTCAACACCAGCGCGCTGACCGAGAACCCCGCGGCCCAGTTCCGCGTGTTCGAGGCCGGGCAGCACACGGTCACCGGTCCGCTGCGTCACTGGCTGGCCGACCCCGGGATCCTCGACCCGTGGCGCACCGCTCAGCTGTACTTCTACTACGCCGGCCCAGTGCACTTCGGCGGCGTCGGAGGGCAGCTGCCGGGGTGGCCGACGGTCAGGGCGGTGGCATCACCCGGGGACGTCCCCGACCTGTCCGACGGCTTGATCGGCCTCCAGTACTGGTTCTTCTACCCGTACAACTATTACCCGCTCGTGACTCGATCCTCGCTGATGAATGGCGCCCCCGTCGCCGGCGACGTCGAGAACGTCGACCTGCACCAGGGGGACTGGGAGCATGTGGATGTCCTGCTCGACCAACGCACGCTGAACCCGGTGGCGCTGTACATGGCCCGTCACGCCAACGAGGGGCAGTTCTATTACTGGAACAGCAAGACGCTCACGTTCGATGGTCCCGGCCGGCTGCATCCGATCGTGCAGGCGGCAATCGGCGGTCACCCCTCCTACCCGAACACGTGCGGCGGCTTCAAGCGCTCACAGGGCGACGGCGCGCTGTATGACTGGGTCGTGTGTGGCGGGGGGCGCTACGCGTTTCGCGCCACCACCACCCCGCTCGTCGACCTCGGTCAGACCAGCTGGGCGTGTTGGCCAGGTCACTTCGGCGAGGCCAGGCACGGGGTTGAGGTCGTCGACCCCACTGCCGACACCTTGACGACGGAAGTGGCCAAGTTCGTTCACGTCGCCGGCCCGGTGTCTCCCCTCCGGCAGGCCGAGAACGGCCAAGACCCTGGTTACGGCGTCTGCACGCGTGGCGTCGGCGCCACCGAGATCGACGCGCTGCACGGACCGCTCGCCCCGTTGCTAACCAGCATGTTCGGGCAGTAGCGCGGCCTGATGCCACGTCCCGTTCTGCCCCTTCCGGAGTCCGCGTCCGTGGTCGTCGTCGGCGGCGGGGTGATCGGCACGAGCGCCGCCTTTCACCTCGCCGAGGCCGGCGTCGACGTGGTGCTGATCGAGCGCGCCCAGCTCGGCAGCGGCTCGACGTCCAAGGCCGCGGGCGGTGTCCGAACGCAGTTCTCGGACGTACTGAACATCGAGATCGCCAAGCGCAGCCTCGCCGCATTTCGCGACTTCGGCCGGCGCCCCGGTTGGGAGATCGAGCTCAAGGAGGTCGGCTACTTGTTCGTCCTCACGCGCGAGTCCGACGTCTCGGAGTTCGAGCACAGCGTGACGCTCCAGAACGACTGCGGCCTCGACTCCGAGATCCTGTCGGTCGCGGAGGCGCGTGAGCTGTGCCCGCTGCTCGACGGGGAAGACATGCTCGCGGCGGCATTCTCGCCCGGCGACGGCCACGCCACTCCCGAGGGGGTCGTCCAGGGCTACGCCTTCGCCGCGCGGGGTTTTGGTGCTCACATCCGGACCGCGTGCGAGGTGCTCGCGATCGAATCGAGCGGCGGCGAGATCACCGAGGTCGTGACCGATCAGGGCCGGGTTCGGACCGGGATCGTGATCTGCGCCGCCGGCGCGTGGTCGCGCAGTTGCGGCGCGATGGTCGGGGTCCAGTTGCCCGTGACCCCGTTGCGGCGCCAGATCCTGTTCACCGAGGCAATCCCCGGTCTGCCCGGCGATCTGCCGATGACGATCGACTTCGCCTCGAGCTTCTACTTCCACCGGGAAGGCCCGGGCCTGTTGATGGGGATGTCCGATCCGGGCGAGACGGCGGGCTTCAGCGTGCAGACCACCGAGGATTGGATCCCCGGCCTGATGGAGGTGGTGCGCCGGCGGGCGCCGCGGATCGCCGACGTCGGCATCCGCGGTGGCTGGGCCGGTCTGTACGAGATGACGCCCGACCACAACGCGATCATCGGCGAGGCCGCCGGGGTCTCGCGGTTTCTGTACGCGACCGGGTTCTCCGGCCACGGATTCCTACAGGGTCCCGCGGTCGGTGAGATCCTGCGCGACATGGTCCTGCGGCGCCCGACGTTCGTCGACATCGCGCCGCTCACGGTCGAGCGCTTCCACGCGGCCGCGCTGCGCCCGGAGTACAACATCGTCTAGGAATAGTCCATGGTCGAAATAGCTTCATCCACTGCGACCGGCGCGACGCGTCTGGTCGAGATGCTCGAGCAACTCGGGGTCGAGCTCGTCTTCGGGCTGCCCGGGGTCCACAACCTCCCGATCTGGAGGGCGCTCTCCGAGTCCGACATCCGGCTCGTCGGCGTGCGTCACGAGCAGACGGCGGCGTACGCCGCCGACGGGTATGCGCGCGCCACCGGCAAGCTCGGCGTCGCGCTCGTCACCACCGGTCCCGGGGCGGCAAACACGCTCGGCGCCACCGGCGAGGCGATGGCGGCGGGCTCCCCGGTGCTCGTGATCGCCACCGACGTGTCCACGGCGCTCCGCCGCGAAGGCGTCTACCGCGGCACGCTGCACGAGACCCGCGACCAGACCGCGATGTTCAGGCCGGTCACGAAGGCTGCGCGGCTCCTCGACACCGCCGAGGAGATCGGCGACGCCGTGATCGAGTCCGGCGCGGCGGCGCTCGCCGCCGCCACCGGTCCGGTCTACATCGGTGTGCCGACCAACCTGCTCACACAGCCGGTGTCATCGGAGCCGACGCCGACGGTCGTGCCGACGCCGAGGCCGACGCTGCCCCCGGCGGCGGTCGAGCGGGCTTGCGAGCTGCTCGCGGCGGCCGAGCGGCCGCTGATCTGGACGGGCGGCGGCGCGCTTCGCGCGCAGGCCGGGCCGTTGGTCGGGGAGCTAGCGGTCAAGCTGGCGGCACCGATTCTCAGCACCTTCATGGGTCGCGGGCTGCTGGCGCCCGAGCATCCGTGCGTCGTACACGGGCCGGCACACGCGCAGGAGGTAGGGCGGTTGTGGGACGAGGCCGACGTCGTGGTCGCGATCGGGACGGACTTCGACGGCACCAACACGCAGAACTGGCAGATGCCCCAGCCGCCGGCGCTGATCAGCATCAACGTCGACGATGACGACGCGAACAAGAGCTACGCGTCCGACATCACGCTCGTCGGCGACGCGCGCGCCGTGGTGGAGCAACTGCTGCCGCGGATCGAGGCCCGCGACGGGCTCGGAGCGCTCGAGCGCCGGCTGGCGGAGATCGGGGCCGCGGTGACGGCCTGGGTCGAGCAGGACGACGAGCAGGCCGCGGCGTTGCTCGAGATCGTCCACCGGGCCCTGCCACCCGAGACCGTGCTCGTGACCGACATGTGCATCCCGGGCTACTGGCTCGCCGGCTACTGGCAGCCGCCGCGGCCGCGCAAGCTGGGCTACCCGCTCGGATGGGGAACGCTCGGGTTCGGGTTCCCGGCTTCGCTCGGGGCGGGTCTCGCGGGTGCCGGTCCGACGGTGTGCCTGGTCGGGGACGGCGGCTTCATGTACGCGTGCGGAGAGCTGGCGACGGTCGTCGAGGCCCGCATCCCGTTGACGATCGTGCTCGTCGAGGACGGCGGGTACGGCATGCTGCGGTACGACCAGCTGCTGTCCGGCGAGGAGCCGTTCGGCGTCGATCTGGTCCAGCCCGACTTCGCCGCACTGGCCGCGTCGTTCGGCGTGCCGGCGACCACGATCGACGGCTTCGGCCCGGAGTTCGAGCGGGAACTCCGTCGGTCGGTGGGCGATGACGGGGCCCGGATGCTGATCGTCCGTGCGCGACTCAAGCCCCCTCCGACGACGTCGCCTCGGTGGTACCGGCGCGCATGAGCGCGGCCCCGCTGTCCGTCTCCTCGACCGGCGAGCTGAAGGCGCGAGCGCGACAGAGTCTCGAGCGCTGCGGCGCCGAGCCCTTGCTGCTGCCGGGGCCGTCGGTGATGGCGCGCTCGCCGATCACGGGCGAGGATCTGTTCGAGGTTCCGGCCGCCGGCGAGGCCGAGATCCTGGCGGCGATCGCCGCGGCCAAGAGCGCGTTCGCGGCCTGGCGCGTGGTGCCCGCCCCGGCGCGCGGCGCGCTCGTCAAGCGCTTCGGCGCGCTGCTCGGCGAGCACAAGGCCGACATCGGCGAGCTGATCACGATCGAGGCCGGGAAGATTCCGTCCGAGGCCCTCGGCGAGGTTCAGGAGATGATCGACATCTGCGACTTCGCGGTCGGTCTCTCGCGCCAGCTCGAGGGTCGGACGATGCCCTCCGAACGCCCGGGCCACCGGCTGATGGAGACCTGGCACCCGCTCGGCGTGGTGGCGGTGATCTCGGCCTTCAACTTTCCGGCCGCGGTGTGGTCGTGGAACACCGCGATCGCGCTCGTGTGCGGCGACAGCGTCGTCTGGAAGCCCTCGCCGATGACGTCGCTGACTGCGATGGCGTGTGCCGCGCTGCTCGACCGCGCCGGCGCGGAGTCGGGCGCGCCCGTCGGGCTGCACCAGCTCGTCGTCGCCGATGCAACAGAGGGACAGACGCTGATCGACAGCCCCGACATCGCGCTGGTTAGCGCCACCGGATCGGAGCGGATGGGCGCCGAGGTGGCGCCCCGCGTCGCGGCCCGTCTCGGCCGGTGCCTGCTCGAGCTGGGAGGCAACAACGCCGCGGTGGTCGCACCGTCGGCCGACCTCGAGCTCGCCACCCGGGGGATCGTGTTCGCCGCGGCGGGCACCGCCGGGCAGCGGTGCACGAGCCTGCGGCGGGTGATCGCCCACGAGGACGTCGCCGACGACCTCGTAGCCGGCCTGCGCGACGTGTTCGCCCGGCTTCCGATCGGCGACCCGTCCGCGGACGGCACGCTCGTCGGCCCGCTTATCAACGGGCGGGCATATCGAGGGATGATCGAGGCGCTCGACGAGGCCCGCGCCGACGGCGGCGATCTCGTCGCCGGCGGCCACCGCCGGCCGGTCGACGGCGCACCCGACGCGTACTACGTCGAGCCGGCGCTCGTCCGCATGCCCGCCCAGACCCCGGTCGTCCGCCGAGAGACGTTCGCGCCGATCCTGTATGTGATGTCCTACCGCGAGCTCGAGGACGCGATCGCCCTGCACAACGGCGTGCCCCAGGGCCTGTCCTCGTCCATCTTCACCCGCGACCAACGCGAGGCCGAGCGCTTCCTCGCCGCCGACGGCTCGGACTGCGGGATCGTCAACGTCAACATCGGCACCTCGGGCGCGGAGATCGGTGGCGCCTTCGGCGGCGAGAAGTCGACCGGTGGCGGGCGCGAATCCGGCTCGGATGCGTGGCGCGCGTATATGCGACGCGCCACCAACACGATCAACTACTCCGACGAGCTTCCGCTCGCCCAGGGCGTCGAGTTCGGCTGAGGCTGCCGTCGCGCCTCACTCCGCGGCCGGCTCCCGCAACACCGTGATCGTCTCGTCCGGGAAGACCGCACGGACCTCGAGGTGACCCCCGAGCGCGGCCACGTAGCGCGCGACCGTGTCGAGGTAGACGTCCTCTTGCTGTTCGCGGGCGCGGCCCGATTCGCTCGCCTCGAGTGCGTCACCCAGCGCTGTCTCGCTAACCCCTCGCCGGCGGCGTACCGCGTCGAGCCGAGCCTCTGCGTCCATCGTTGGTCTTGTCTCCTCCGAGCAGAATCACTCCACGCCGGCGCGGATCGAACACAAACAACGCCCGTAGGTGGCCGCCGGCCGAACGGAGCTCCTTCATATTGTGGTGACGCGAGCGGCTGATCGAGTCCGCGCGCGGCCGTCCTAACCCCAGCCCTTCCTCGCGCAGCTCCTCGATCGCCGCCCCGATGCGGTCGGCATCCTTGGCTCCCGAGCCTTTGAACCACCGCTCTGCCTCTGGTGTGAACTCGACCTCCCACGTGCGTCCGGCCGCCACCCCACCAGGGTCGCGTCAGCGCCTGTTACGGAACAAGACGCATTCGTTCCATCACTGTCAAATCAGGCGGCGGCCCGGCAGCGGGCAGCGGGCAGCGGCGGACCTCGTAGATCCCCCCTCGATGTATCAGGCACCGCCCCTCGCGCTCTAACCGAAGTAGCGCGCGCGGCCCGAGATAGGCCCGGGGGCAGCCGAGCGGGTCGCGCGCGCTACGGCCACCGTGGCAACGAAACAGTGCTCCGCCCGGCGGGGAAGCGGGCGCTCGCCTGAGCGCCCGCTCTCGAGCAGCCCGAACCCTCGTCCCACCCAGATTCAAGCGTTGGTGAGCGAATGGTGATCGGTAGTGATCGGGCGGTGACGGCCACCTCGGATCCTGCATCCCGTGATCAACCACCGAGGAGCGCAGGTGAACATCATCAACCCCCACATCATGAAGCTGCTCGCGATCCAGCGGATCGCCGAGCTTCATCGCGACGCCGCCCCTCGTCCCGAGGCGACGGCTAAGCCGCGGAAAGCGCGCCGCGTCAAGCGGGCGCCCCGAGCACGACAGGCGCCGGCGGTCGCCCGGTTGGACGACCGCTGACGCGGTTCTCCGCTCAACACCGAGTACAGATGATGACCGCTACACCCAAGCCTGGTCCAACGCCGCGCGCTGCGCGCGCCCGCCTTTCCGGCGAAGCCATCACGATCCTGGTCAAGGCGGCCGGCGCGGGCGACCAGAACGCCTGGAACCGACTCGTTCAGGAGTTCGGGACCTTGATCTGGGCAATCGCCCGCGCCCATCGTCTTTGTGATGCGGATGCCACAGACGTCTCGCAGGCGACGTGGCTCGCGCTGCTCCAGCACATCAACAAGCTGAACAACCCCGCGGGCGTCGGCGCCTGGCTCGCGACTACCGCTCGTCGTGAGTGCCTCGCTGTCCTGCGTGGCGGCGAGCGCCGCGTCCTATTCGGTGACAACTGCCCCGAGCATGAGTCTCCGGAGCCACCACCCGGCGACCCGCTGCTCATCACCGAGCGCAACGAAGCGCTGTGGCGGAGCTTCTCTCGCCTGCGGGCGAGCGATCAGGCGCTCCTCCGGCTGCTGACGGCCGATCCGCCTCCTCCCTACGAGGAAATCGCGGCCGCCCTCGATATGCCGGTCGGAAGCATCGGCCCGACTCGGCAGCGCGCGCTCGCGCGCCTGCGAGATCAGCTGGACAGCCAGCAAACGCTCACTTTGATGATCGACTGATCGGAGCGAACAGACATGATCGACAAAGACGACACCAGATTCACAGCCATCGGGGCCCGCCTGCTCGACGACTCGTACCTGGCCTGGTTCAGCGCCGAGAGCGAATGTGAGCAGGCGCTCCGCGACTGGTTCCAGCGAACCGGTGTGCAGCGGACGACCGCGTACTTCGCCTATCGCGCGGCACTCGACCGCGAAGAGGCAGCCGCACGTGATCTCGAGCGCGTGTGGCGATTCGCGGGACCGAGGCGTGGCGCCGTCGTCCACCGGAACCAGAGCGTGGTCGAATGACCGGCTGCGGCCACACGCGTCACGTGGGCACGTGCCCTGAGTGCCAGCGCACTCAGCTGGCGCGGTGGCGCGGACAGCTGAGCGCAGCATCAGACGCTGCACGTGTATCACCCACACGGGCTCCCGCCTCTCACCAAGTGCATGTGGAGAATCCCGCCCGATCCGGTCTCGCTGGCTGAGCTTCGCGCCGCGATCTGGGGCCGCGACCAGCGTTCACCCGCGTCGTCACCCCATCGACCGGCGGCCGCCGCCGGCCGCCCCGAAGCCGCGGGACGACGAGCGATCAACGCAGACGCGAAGACACGTCTCACGGATGCGAGTCGGGCCCTCGACAAGTCGTGACACCTTCCGGTGGCTGCTACCCGCCGAGCGCCGTGAGCAGCGCGGCGCCGTCCGGTGAGCCGTTGCCCGTGCACGCATCCCACCCGGGCCCGGCTTGATAGGCCGGATTGTCCCCCTGGGTTATGTCGTGGAATCCCGGCTCGGCCGAGGCGGGGTAGATCTGCGGCTGAAGGAACCCAACGGGCTTTCCGAGCGACGCGTTCAGCAAAACGATCAAACCGGCCCATAGCGGCGCCACCGCGCTCGTCCCGCCAATCGTCTGCTGCTTGCCGTCGACGAGAACCGAGTAGCCGGTCTCCGGGTCGGCGTCGCCGGCCACATCCGGCACACCTCGGCCAGGCTTGCCCGTGTCGACGTTGCTTGGCATCTTGATCGCGGCTTGATAGGAGGGCACCGCGAACGCGACGCTGATGCCCCCGCCACCGGCGCCGTGGTTGGGAAGCTCGTTCCAGACGGTCTCACTCGCGATCTTGCCGTTCTTGATGCTGAGCGTCGTGCCTCCACAACCGAGTGCGTGTGGCGCGGACGCCGGAAAGTCGACGTGTTGCTTTCCGTCGGTTACCCCATCGGTGGAGCCGCCGTCGCCCGAGGCGACGGTCACGGTCACCCCGACCGCCGCTCCCTCGGTGAGGATCTGTTCCATCTGCGTCCGGGCCTGCTGGGTCCAGGAATCCTCGGGACCGCCCCAGCTGATCGAGACCACCGACGGTTTGTTCGTGGCGTCGTGCACCGCCGTTGAGAGCGCGTCGATGAAGCCCTGATCCGTGTTCGGCGCGAAGTAGACGACGATCTTGGCGCCCGGCGCGACGGAGCCGAGCACCTCGATGTCGAGCATCACCTCCCCATCCGCGTCCGGATCGGTGCCGGGCGAGTTGCTGCCGCCGTCAACGCTGACCGCGGTCACGCTCGGCGACGTCAGGCCGAGGCTCTTGAAGTAGGTGTCGAGATCGGTCTGGCTGAACCCGCCCCCCAGTTCGAGGATCCCCGCCGTCTGCCCCGAGCCGTTGACGCTTGAGGGATAGTTGTAGGCGGCCGCGACCTCGGGCGGAGTGTACGACTGGGCGGCAGCGGCGCTCTGGCGCAGGTGCGCCCGCGCCTGTGGTCGCTCGTCGATCCCGAACACGCCGGTGATCACGCCCCCGAGCTCGCTCGGAACCGTCAGGGATCCCTGGCGGCCGCGGTACCGCCCCGCGGTTGCGTGCTCGAACAGCTGCAGCTCCTGAGCCCCGAACGCTTCGGCGACCGCCTTCACCGTGCCACGCAAGGTCATCGCTCGACGCCCCTTGTCGACGCCCGTCACCTCGAGGCCATATTCGCCTGCAAACGAACGCACAGCGGCGATGTCCTCATCGCTCGCGCCGGTCGCGCTCGCAAGCTCCTCGCGCGACATCGTCCGCCGCTCGGCCGGGGCGCGACCGGCTTCCTGATCGACCCAGTCGAGCGACCCGGACGGTCGCAGGTACACGGTCACCTCGATCGGCTTGTCCTGATCCACCTCCCCGACCCGCTGGTGTTGCGGATCGGCCTCTCGTTCACTGCCCGGGATCTCCACACGCTCTGCCATTACAGAGTCCTCCTCGTTGATCGCGCCGAGGCAGTCCGTGCCCGAAGGTGAATCCTACGCCGCTGGCGACCGTGCCGGGGGTGTATGTCCTGTATCAGCCACGCAAACCGCCCGCTGTAGCTGCTGCGGCGCGCGCGGCCCGGACAGAGTCGCTGGGCATCTGACCGGGTCGCGCGCGCGTTCGAGCCAAGAGTGGGACGGTCACCTGGGCCGAGCTATGTCGATCCGGCCTCGCCTTCGGTGTTTAGTGGCACGGATGCCTTGGACAGCATAACCAGACGACTCCACTGGAGGACTTCTGCCACTACGCCATTCTTAGATAAAACAGCTATCGCAGATGCGGTCGCTGGTCCCTCGAAGAAGTCGCCGACGACGCCCGTGACGCCGGGGCCGGCGAGGGGGGCGGTTAGAGTAAATGTACCGTCCCTCTTGGACTGAACGGACGGATTGTTCTTGCAATCGATCGCGAGACCAGCGCCGTTCTCCCCGGAGCATCCGGGCTGGGCAAGCCAAACGTGTAGCAGCTCGACGGTGTAGTCCTCTGGGACCTCTAACGTGCCGACGATGGTGACATGGCTGTCCTCAGAAGCTAACTCAACCGAGTTGATATTTGATCCCTGCTGTGTCATTGATTTACCCCTATGCGAGTCGTTGACTTATTCGCGAACGATCGGACCTGCGCCGACCGTATCGGCCGAACCGCCGCTTGCGGTGACGTCATCGGTCATACGATCCAGGAACGAGCTAGCGCTCGCGGCGGCAACCGCGTTTCCTTTCTGTTGGTAGAGATCGAGGGCCTCCGCGGCCCTCGCGCGGGCTACCTCGGTGCGGCCGGCCAGGTGGAGGATGTGCGCGAAGTCGAGCAGCGCGTCTGCGCGCGTGTTGAGGAAGTCCGTCTGCTCCCCCAGGCTCACCGCTTGACCGGCCAGCGTCTCGGCCTGCTCGATGTCCCCACGCCTGGCGAGAACGCGTGCGCGGACGGATCGCCACACTATTTGGGTCAGTAGGTCGCTCGTTGCGCCTCGTTGCTCGCTCAGCCTCGTGTAGTGCTCGGCTTCCTCGTCGCGTCCTTGCGCGAGAAGCGCCTGCGCGCGGAACGCGTCTGTAGTCGAGAGCAACGACTCATCGTTCATGTCGTCAAGAGTGTCGGAGTCCGCCTTTAGATACGCCTCTGCGGCAGCTGGATCGCCGGCCAGCATCTCGACGACCGCCCTGGGATGCGAGACGGCCGAGTTGAGTGTCGGGTCGATGTCGGCGCGGAGCGCCCGACTGGTGGCCAGGAGCTCCCGGGCGAGCGCGAAGCGGCCGCCCATCGCGTGCAGTCCGGCCAGCGGATGCAGCGTCGCGGCCTCGGCCGCAGCGTCGGCGCTGACCTCGCCTTGGATCTGCTCGCAGCTGCTTATCGCCTCGTCTACTGGAGTCGGGCCGAAGAAGTGTGACGAGGCGACCCACGTGAGAAGCTCGATGCGCTCCCGTTCGGCTCCAGCAACACGAGCGTGCTCGGCCGCCTCTTCCCATGCGCGGGCCGCCGCGGCTGCGTGCGCTTCCATCCAGTACAGGTGGGCCCGAAGGCGGAGCGCCCGGCACAGTCCGAGGTGATCGCCCGCCGTCTCGAAGACGGGAAGCACGCGCTCGACGACTCGCTTCGCTTCGTTCGTCCTTTGCCCGGTTCCCTCCTCGAGCTGCAGGAATTGGCGCTGGACTTCGACATGTGCGGACGCACGCGCGTCGCGCTGTGCGGCCGCCAGTCCCACGGCCGCGACGAGCACCGATTTCGCCCTCGTGAGCTTGCCTGCCTCGATCTGCGTGGCCGCAAGATCGACGAGCAGGGTCGCGCGGAGCGGATCGTCATCGACAGGGAGTGCGGCCGCCCGTTCGAGCAGGCCAATCGCCGCGGGAAGATCGCTTCGACGCAGAGCTCTCCGCCCGGCGGATTCCAGCCGCCGCGAGGCCCGGGCTGCCAGAGCTTGATCGTCGGCGTCGGCGCGTCGAAGCAGCCGGACATATTGATAGGCGAGCTCGAGGTGGTATCCGACGATCTCCTCGAACTCAGGTATCCCGTTACCCACCGTGCGCTCGATCCAGGCTGCGAAGCGTTCGTGTAGCTCGGCGCGCGCGTCCTTCTGCAGCGACTCGTAGGCGGCGTCACGGATGAGTACGTGGCGAAATCGAAAGGCCTGCTCCCCGACAAACGTCGCCCGATCTGGACGGATCAGGTCCCTGCGAACCAGCGCGCTGAGGCTGCGATCGAGCGACACATCGGACCGACCCGGAGCGAGTTCGCCGACCGCGCCGCGGTGAAACTGGGTGCCCTCTACCGACGCCAACTCGACGAGCGAGCGCTCGTCCTCAGGCAAGAGCTCAAGCCGAGCGCTCAGCAGCGCCTGGATCGTGGGCGGAAGGGACAGGCGGGATGGGTCGTCCGACGCCCGCTGCCTACCCATGCGACCGGCCTGCGTGTCGTCGACAACCATCGCCAGCAGCTCTTCGGCAAAGAGCGGATTACCTTCGGCCGCCTCAGCAATCCGCGCCTCCGATTTGGCGGACAGTGGTACCGGCCCGCGCAGGTTGGCGATCAGCTCCGCGCAGTCGTCGTAGCTGAGCGGCTCGAGCAATACGCAGGTCGCGTTCAGCTTGCCGCCTGACCAACCCGGACGCTCGTCCAACAGCTCCGGCCGCGCCAGACACAGAATGAAGATCGGGCACCCGCGCGAGTAATCCGCAATGTGCTCGACGAGGTCGAGAAATGTGGGCTCTGCCCATTGCAAGTCATCGAACACGACGATGAGTGGCCGGCGGCTCGCGAGCGCCTCGAGCAGCTTCCTTATCGCCCAGAACGTCTCCTCGGTCGCGCACGCCACCGGAGCGCCGACTCCGAGGACCGCAGCCACGCGCTCGGCGATCACCTGCGCCTTTGGCTCGGCGGCAACTTGCTCGGCGATCGCGTCGACCGACAACCTTGCAACTGCACGACCGCCTGAACTTGCGAGCTCCCGTAACGCGTCGGCAAGCGGCCAGTACGTGATGCCGTCGCCGTAGGGCAGGCATCGCCCCGCCAGCACGGTGACGCCGTCACCGAGCCGTTCGACGAACTCAAGCCCCAAGCGCGACTTCCCTACGCCTGCCGACCCGAGGACGGTGTAGAGATGGCAGGCTCGGTCCGCTGCGATGTTGGAGAACACGCTCGAGAGGGCTTCGAGCTGGCGACCGCGGCCCACCAGCGGCGAGTGGAAGCGACGAGGACGCCCGGGGGCACCGGGAAGCACGTCCACCAAGCGAACCGCGTCGATCGCCCCAGCACGATCCCGGCTGCCCTGTTCGGCGGGCTCGATCTGCACGGTACCTGCGACAAGCCGGGACGTCGGCTGGCCGATCAGGATCTCGCCCACTGCGGCAGCCTCCTGGAGCCGTTTCGCGACGGTGACCGCCGCCCCGGCGGCCAACGGCTGACCCTGGGTCCGATCACCCACGATGACCTCACCGGTGTTCACACCGATGCGGACGCCAAGACGCACACCCCACGTTTGCTCGAGCTCTCGGTTCAGATCGGGCAGTGCATCGCGCATGCCGGCGGCAGCCCGCACGGCGCGTACCGCATCGTCTTCGTGGACGATGGGAACGCCGAAGATGGCCATGACCGCGTCACCGAGATACATCTGAACCGTCCCGCCGTGACGCTCCAACACGGCACGCATCTGATCGAAGTAGCGCGACATCAGGAGTTGCAGGGCCTCAGGATCCAACTGGCGCGTCAGCCCGTTGAAGTCAACTGTGTCCGCGAACAGGACCGTGACGATCTTGCGTGCGTTCCGAACCGGACGCGGTGCATCGGCCTCGGCTGGCGGTCCCAGGTCACCGTCGCGGCGCGCGGGTGGAACCGACGACGCGGGCGGCTCGCGCGGTGGAGCAACAGATTGGTCGAGCTCCGTCCCCGCGTTGCCGGAAGCGGGTGTGGGGAGCTCCAGGATCGCGTCCTGACGCAGGATCGCCTCGTGTAGCTCTCGCAAGCCGACACCCGGCTCGACGCCCAACTCGTCGATCAGCTTCTGGCGCGCCTGGCGGAAGTCCTCGAGCGCCTCCGCTTGGCGTCCGCACCGGTAGAGCGCGAGCATGAGCTGACCTCGCGCCCGCTCGCGAAGCGGCCGCTCGCGCACGAAGGCCTCCAACTCAGACACCAACTGCTGATGGCGTCCCAGAGCGAGTTCGGCTTCGATCATCTCCTCGCGGCAGCTGAGCCTCAACTCCTCGAGACGGGCGATCGCGGCTTGCGCGAACGGCTCGTAGGTGAAGTCGGCCAGCGGAGATCCCCGCCACAAGGTCTGGGCGCTCCGAAGCAGCGCGACGGCGCCGGCGGCATCTCCGGCGCTCAGCATCGACCGCCCGCGGTCGTAGAGCCACTCGCAGCGCACAGCATCGAGCTCGTCGACGCCCAGCTCCAGCACATACCCCGGTGGCCGTGTGAGGAGACGCTCCCCGGCCGGGCCGAGTGCGCCGCGCAACCGCGATACGAACACCTGGACCGTGTGCACGGCCGTCGATGGTGGATGTTCACCCCAGAGCTCGTCGATCAGGCGGTCGGTCGAGACGACCTGATTGGCGTGAAGAGCGAGCACCGCAAGCAACGCCCGCTGCCGTAAGCCGCCTAGCGAGACCGGCGCGCCATGGTCGATCCGAACCTCAAGAGGTCCGAGCAACCCCAGCTCAAGGACCGGCCCCACGCGGAAACGGTAACAGGACAGCACCCGGCTCACAGCGGTGGTGAACGATCGGTTGTTCACATCGGACCCGAGCGGTGCCGAAACCCCTGCCAGGACACGCGATTGTCGGCGTATCAGGACAGCGCGCCAACGCTCTGTATGTCAGATGGACAGTTCGGACCGGAATACGACGCAGCTGATTCGGGGGTACCACGCCCAGGGAGGCCCTCGGTGAGTCGCGGTCCCGCCGCCCCGGTCTGTCAGGGGCGGCGGGACCGCGTGTGGGGTATAGCCCCACCCCAAAGCCGTTCTCGCAATCCCGACGCCCGCGCCACCGGGCGCTCGACCGCCTGTCGGACGGCGTCCTCGGTGCCCACCAGAATCAGCTCCCGACGCGCGCGGGTGACCGCCGTGTAGAGGAGCTCACGGGTCAGGAGCCGGGAGCTCACCGCCGGCAACAGGACGGCCGCGGTGTCGAACTGCGAGCCCTGGCTCTTGTGGATCGTCATCGCGTAAACGGTCTCGACGGCCCCGAGCCGCAGTGGGCCGAAGTGGAGCAGCCCCCCGCCACGCTCGAACACCGCCGTCGGATGCTCGCTGGGGACCTGCACGATCACGCCGGTGTCGCCGTTGTAGAGGCCGAGCTCGTAGTCGTTCTCGGTCACGAGCAGCGGACGTCCGACGTAGTCGCGCTGGTCGACGTCGAGGTCCTCGAGCTCGCCGGCCAGCCACGCTGCGAGCCGCGAGGTCCAGTCGCTGACGCCATAGGGGCCGCGGCGGTGGGCGCACAGCAGCCGGAAGCGGCCGAGCGCGTCGAGCGCGTCCTTGCCGGCGCCGGCGCGGGCGGCGGCGAACACGGCGCTTCCCGCCGCCACCGCCCGCTCGCGGACAAGCGCCAGCTCGGCCTCGTTTTCGTGCGCGTCGACCGGAAACCACATCACCTCACCGGGGGCCGCGCTCAACGCTGCCACGGCACCGTCGCCGTCGCCGCTGCGGATCGCGTCGGCGACCTTGGCGATGCCGCCGCCGTACCGGTGGACGCGGTTGAGCACGACGATTCCCGGGGCAGGGCGGGGACCTGAGGGACCTGAATCACTGCCGACGATGTCGCCGAGCACGACGCCGGCCTCGATCGAGGTCAGCTGTCCGGGATCGCCGACCAGGATCAGCCGGGCGTCGGGACGCACCGCCTCGACCAGCCGCGCCATCAGCGACAGCGACACCATCGAGGTCTCATCGACGATCACGACGTCGTGCGGGAGCCGGTTGCCGCGGTCGTGCGCGAACCGGCTGTGGCTCCCGGGCCGCCACCCCAGCAAACGGTGAAGCGTCGACGCGCGCAAGGCCATCAGGAGCTCTCGCACCGACTCGCCAACCGGGAGCTGTGCGGTCTCCTCGTGGACGGCCTCCTGCAGCCGGGCCGCCGCCTTGCCGGTCGGCGCGGCCAGCGCCACCAGCGGGGGCCGCGCCCCGCGCGCCGCCGCCTGCTCGGCCAGCAGCGCGACGATCCGGGCGACCGTCGTGGTCTTGCCGGTACCCGGCCCGCCGGCGACCACCGCGAACCGGCGCCGCACCGCCGCCGCCGCGGCCGCGCGCTGGCGCTCGTCCGCGTCGTCCGGGAACAGCGCGCGGAGGCCGGTGTCGAGGAAGGTCTCGGACACGTCCTTCGCGTCGGCGTCGAGCGTGAGCAGGTCCGCGGCGACGGCCCGCTCCTCGCGCCAGTAGCGGTCGAGGTAGAGCCGCGTGCCGAGCAGCCGCAGCGGCCTCGCGCCGGCCTCGGCCTCCCCGCCGGCGGCGCCGGACCCTCGGCCCGCGCCGGCATCGTCCTCGCCGACAGCCACCAGCCCGCTCCCGACCAGCGCATCCAGCCACTCATCGACAGCCGGCCACGGCAGCGCCGACAGGTCGACGGGCTCGTCGGACTCGACCGCGGCCGTGTCGCGAACCGTCGCGAGGTCGACGAACACGTGGCCGAGCCGCGGGCCGCGCACCGCGAGCGCAGCCGCCAGCCTCACTCCTTCGCTCGCCTCGCCCACGAGCTCGCCGAGCCGGGTGGCGACGTGCACGTCCGCCGCCGACAGCAGACCGATCTCGTTGAACTCGCGCAGCAGACCGGTCGCGCCCACTGCTCGCCGCGCCTCGAACGGATCGACGATCGCGCTCACGCCGTACTCCCGTCGAGGACGTCGCTCAGCGCCACGACGAGGGCTCCGGGCGGCTGCCACGCGAACACACCAGATTGGGGCCCACCCACCCTCCCCCCACCGCCGTCGCCGGCCATGCCGCGCACGAACAGGTAGAGGACGCCGGCCAGATGGCGGTCCGGCGCATACCCGCGCAGCCGCCAGCGCAGGTAGCGGTGGAGCGCGACCGTGTAGAGCAGCGCCTGGAGCCCGTAGTGCGCGCGGCTCATCTCCGTCGCGAGCGCGTCGCGCTGATAGTGGGCGAGCGTGAGCGGCTCGCCCACTGGACCGAGCCAGTTGGTCTTGTAGTCGACGACTGCGAACCGCGGGGTGGGCGGGCACCCAATCCGCATCACGAGATCGATGCTCCCGGTGAGGAACCCGCGCACGCTGGAGCGAAGCGCCGGGTCCTCGAGCCGAGCTGCGTACGCGGCCATCGGGTCGCCGGCCGGGAGGTGCGCGCGGAGCGCGCCGGCGATCGCCTGAAGCGTGAGCCGGCCGGTCGGCTCATCGCCGCCGGCGAGCGGCAGCTCGAACTCGAGCTCGTCGAGGCGGTCGGCGCGGGCGACGTCGCGCAGGCGCACCCCGCCGACGATCGCACCGAGCGGCGTCTCGATCGCGGCCCGGAGGCCGTCGACCACCCGGTCCGGTTCGCCGAGGTCGAGCGCCCGTCGCAACTGCGCAGCCTCGGTGCGCTCGACAAGCTCGGCACGTAAGTCGGGCGCGGTGAAATCTGTCGCTTCGAGCACGGTGTGGATGAAGGTTCCGAACTGGACCCCCGCCGGCGCCGCCCCGAGCAGCGATTCCTGGCTGAGCTGCGGCTGCCCCACGCGGGTCATCGCGCCCGGGGTCGGCGTCTCGGGCTCGTCGCTGAGGACCGGCCGCTCGGGCTCGCTCGCGACCAGCGGGTCGTGCGCCTCAGCGGTGATGTCGCTGTAGGAGGTCCGCCGCCACCCTAGGTCGAGACGGCGGTCGAAACGGGCCGCCTCGAGCTTGGCCGGCGCGTCGATCGGCGGGCTCCACGCGGATGGCATTCCGAGCGTCGAGCGCTCGACGCCGATCCGCCCAGACGCGGCCGCGGCCAGTTCCCGGAAGCGCTCGACCACTGCGGCATCCGTCGGCGTAGAGCTGCCATACGGAGCGATGTTGCCGTCGGCGTCCTTGGCGAACAGCAGCCGCCCGAGCGGTGAGTGGCGGCTGTCCCTGGTGCCGGCCCACCAGATCACCGCCTGGTGCTTCGCGCGCGTCAGCGCGACGTATGCGAGACGCAGGTCCTCGCCGCGCTCTTCGATCACGTGCTGCTCGAAATGGCGCTTGAACGTCCGCCCTTCGAGCCCCACATCGACCGTGTGCTTGTACCCGGTCGCCGGATCGTGAAATGACACCGGCTCCCTGTCCCGGATCCACGTCGGATGCCACAGGAACGGGCAGTACACGACCGGGAACTCGAGGCCCTTGCTGCGGTGGATCGTGAGCACCTGGACGGCCTCGGCGTCGGACTCGAGCCGGCGCGCGCGCTCCTCCTCCGCGTCGTCGCGATCGGCGTCGGCGACGCGCTCGGCAAGCCAGCCGCGCAGCGCCGTGACCCCGAGCCGCTCCGCACTCGCCGCACGGTGGAGTAGCTGCGCGAGGTGGCGCAGATCGGTCAGCCGGCGCTCGCCGTCGCCGACCGAGAGCACGCGCGCGGCCAGGTCCTCGCCGACCGTGATCGCCTCGAGCAACGCGGCGACGCCGCGATCGCGCAGGATCCGGCTCCAGCGGTGAAGGCGTCGGTGGACCTCCTCCCACTCCTCGTCGCGGGCAATGGCGATCCGCTCGGGCCGCCACCCTAGAAAAGGCGTCAGCGCAGCAGTCCTCGCCCGGATCGGCGAGGCGGGCCGCTCGATCGCCTCCAGCAGGGTCAGCCAGTGGCGCGCGGATCGGGTGGCGAACACGCTGCCGGCGCCGTTGAGAATCGCGGGCACACGCGCGGTCAGCAGTTCGTCCTGGATGTGTTCGGCGTCCGCGTTTCTGCGCACGAGCACGGCGATGTGCCGTGGGCAGAGCGGCTCGTCGCCGATCGGCTTGCCGTCGGAGGCTCGGTGCTCGATCCGCGCGTCCGACGAGAGCAGCGCGACGACGTCGGCGGCCAGATCGGTGGCCACATGCGACCGGACCGAGTCCGTGGCGGCGAACCCGTTCTGGGTGAGCGCGATCGTGGCATCGTTGCGCTGGACAACGCGCACGCGGAGCGTGGCATCGCTGGGCGCGCCGGTCAGCCGGGGCGTCCGGTGCGCCGGTGTGGCCCGGACCTGGCGGTACACGATCCCCTCGTGGCCGAGCTTGGCTCCGGTGAACAGCGCGTCGTACGCGTCGATCAGCGTCTGGTCGGCGCGGCGGTTCTCGCGCAGCGTCGCTCGCGACCCGGCAATCTCGGCCGCCTTGAGATACGCGTACACGTCGGCGCCGCGGAACGCGTAGATCGCCTGTTTGGGATCGGCGACAAGCACGAGCGTGACGCCGCCCTTCGCGAACGCGCGATCGAGGATCTGCCACTGGATCGGGTCGGTGTCCTGGAACTCGTCGACGAGCACGACGTCGAACCGGGAGCGCAGGCGTTCGCGGGCGGCCTCCCCACTCGGGCCCTCGAGCGTGTCCTTCAGCCGGGTGAGCAGGTCGTCGTAGGTCATGATCGCCAGCCGCCGCTTGCGCTGCTCGAGCTCGCTTCGCACGGCCTTCGCCAGGCGGTAGCGCATGGCAGCGGTGCTCTCGGTCGTCTCGTCGCGCGGCTCCAGCTCCGCCATCGGGTTGTCCACCGCCGCCCGCGCGATCTTGAGCGCCTCGGCGCGCTTGATTGGAGGCCCGCCCACCCGCTCACGGCGATGAAAGCGCCGCACGTACAGGTCGTCGAGCGCCTGCTCGAGCAGTTCGGAGACGTCCTCGACGAACGCGGTCTCGCGATCCAGATCGCCGACCGTCCCAAGCTCGGCCAGCACCTCCTGACAGAAGCCGTGCGTGGTCGCGATCGTGGCGGCGTCGAAGTCGGCCACGGCGCGGGCGAGCCGGTCGCGCCGGCGCATTACCTCGGCATCGTCGCCGGTGGCCAGCAGGGTCACGACCGGGTCGGTTGCCGGGTCGGGCGCGCCGGCGAGCATTGCGGATAGCGCCTGCTCGCACCCGACCAGCCGTTCGCGGACCCGGTCGCGCAGCTCGCCGGTCGCCATCCGCGTGAACGTGATCAGCAGCAGCCGGTCGAGCGGCGTTCCCTCGGCCACGTAGCGCGCAGTCAGCGCGGCGATGGTGTACGTCTTGCCGGTCCCGGCGCTCGCCTCGAGCACCGTCACGCCCGAGGGCAGCGGACCGCACACGTCGAAGTCGGTGTACGTCGAGAGATCGGTCATCGGTCGTCGATCACCTCGCGGGCGAGCAGGCCGTCCCACAGCCGCCGGGCGTAGACGCCGAAGCGGCGCGGCTCGTCCGCGTACCAAGCCTCATCGTCGCGCGGCGGGGGCGTAAGCAGCTCGGACAGAGAGATCTCGCCCCCGTACACGAGCACGTGCTCCGGCTGCCGATCCTCCTTGGGGAAATCGAATGTGCTCGTCCACGCCCGCTCGGCCGCTGCCGTTCCGTCGTGGCCGGCCACGGCCGCTTGGGCGTAGGCGGCCGAGGCGTCGGGCGACAGCGGCAGCGGCTCGCGCATGCCGCGTTCGTAGAGATCGACGAGGACCGCGAGCTGCGTGAGCGCGGCTCGGCTACGTGCGTCCGGGCCATCTCCTATCGGCGGAATCCTCGCCACGGTGACGTCGGCGCGGTATGCGCCCGACCGCGCCCGTCCGACCACAAGCGACTCGAACGGCCGCTCCGGGCGTGCGGCGCTGAGCGCAAGCAGCCGCACCCACATCCGCAGCCGGTCTCGGGGGCGGACGCGCGAGTAGGAGATCGCGCGGACAGTGTCGCCGCACACGCCGGTGACGGTCCCGGCGAGCGTGCGCCCGTCGGGGAGCGCGAGATTGACGTCGAGCGATCCCGGCGGCTGGTCGGCGCCGAGCGCCTTCGTCGCGCTCACGAGCTGCGCCACGACCGCACCGATCTCCTCGAGCACTGGCAGCGCGAGGTGCCCCGGTGGAAGCGTGCCGCGCGCGATCTCGGCCCGCTTGCAGGCGTCGAGCTCAGCGCCGGCCAGCACGCCATCGAGCAGGCGCTGCCCGACCCCCCACTTGCCGAGCGCGTCGAGCTCGACCGGCAGCTCATCCTCCACCTCGTCGAAGAACTCGCTGACGCTGATCCCGAGCCGGTCGCGCAGGAACGCGCGGACCGGCTGCTCGACGAACCGCACCAGGTTGTCGAGCTCGATCACGTCGGCGGACCGGGGTGGAAGCGGCGCCGGCAGGAACGGTGGGCCCGGGTCGCGAGGCCGCTGCAGGGCCTGCGCGCCCGCGAGCGCCAGCGGGTCGAAGCTCCACGGCCCGTCGGGCACGAGCTTGCCGGCGACGAAGTTCCGGGGATCGAACGGCTGCAGCGGATGGTGAACCACGACATGCTCGCGCGCCGAGCCCTCCGCGCAGCTGACCGTGCGCTCGACGATGTCGAGCAGCTCGCCGACCGGGACCGCCGGCGGCCGGCGCAGGTTCGTCCGCTCGTCGTTGCCCGTGTAGGTGACGATCAGCCGCTCGGTCGCCGCCATCAGCGCGTCGAGCAGCATCTGGCGGTCCTCGGTGCGCGGGTCGCGGTCGCCGACATGGGGTTCGGCCAGCAGCAGGTCGTCGCCGTCGCGGCGGCTGCGGCGCGGGAACTCGCCGTCGTCGAGCCCGAGGATGCAGACGACCCGGTGGGGAACCGAGCGCATCGGCACGAGCGTGCAGACGGTCAGGTGGCCGGTGCGGAAGTTCGCCCGCGTCGGGCGTCCGCGAAGCCGGTCGGCGAGCAGCACCCGGACGTCGGCGAGCTCGAGCTCAGGGCCGGCGCTCGAGGTTCCATCCCGGGACTCGGCGTCGACATCGCCGAGGAGTCGCTGGAGCTCGCGCCGTTGCCACGAGTCTCGGTCGCTGGTGGCGGTGAGCGAGTCGGCGGCTCGCGCGATCGCGTCGACCCAGCGAGCGACCGGTTTCGGTTCGGTGAGCCCGCCGGCCGCCGCCTTGACGCGGTCGACGAACTCGGCGAACCGACCGGCGAGGTCGATCGTGCTGCTGTCGACGTCGTCGAGCGGCAGCACGCCGTGGACGAGCCGGCTGTCCTCCTCGGTCATCGCAACGCCGACGAGCATCCGGTCGACGCCCCGGCGCCACGTGTTGGCGTGGAGCGAGCCCAGCTTGAACGGCTCGCGGTGTGGGGCGTCGAACCCCCACCGGATCCCGCTGTCGGCGACCCACTCCTGCATCCGCGAGAGATCGTCGTCGTCGAAGCCGAACCGCCGGCGCACCGGCTCACACCCGGCCAGGTCGAGCAGTTGCGACGCGGTCGCGCGCTGGTCGGCCAGCGCCAGCATCTGGCTGACGACGCTCAGCACCGGGTTCGTCTGGCGCAGCGAGCGGTCGGCGAGCCTGACGCGCAGGTCGGGCAGCCGTCGTTCGTCGTCTTCGGGCTCACCGTCGTCGGCTTGGCGCCCGGACCCGAACGTGGCCTGGATCAGCGGCGCGAACGTCTCGATGTCCGGGCACATCACGATCACGTCGCGCGGCTCGAGCGACGGATCGTCCTCGAGCAGGTGGAGCACCACGTCGCGGAGGACCTCGACCTGGCGCGCGCGGCCGTGGCAGGCGTGGATCTGGACGGATCGGTCGGTCGGGTGCAGGCGGTGCCGATCGTCGGATCCGCCCGGCAGCGCCAGCCCGGGCTGGGAGCGGTCCTCGCGGACGTCGGCCTGGATCCTCGCGAGCAGCGTGTGGGTTTCGGCCGCGGGCAGCTCGTGATGGTGGTCGGTGGCCTCGCCGGCGTTCGCGAGCACGAGCTGGAGCTCCCGGACGTCACGACCCCAGGACGCGAGCAGCCGGTTGGCCGCCACAACCGCGGTCCGGTCCTCGCGCCTGTTCGTGATCGGCGGGCCACGGCGGAGCTCCACGGCGACGCTGTCCCACAGCGACGGGGATGGGTGGAGCACGAACAGATGCAGGTCGCGTTGGTCCGCGATCGCGGCGAGCACGTCGAGGAACGAGCGCGGGATTCGCGTCAGCCCGAACAGCGACAGCCGTGCGGGGAGGTCGAGCAGCCCCGCGTCGGTACGGATGCGCTCGCACGCCGGCACGAGCCGTTCGGCCGGACTCGGGACACCGATCCGCGCGCGCACGCGCCGCCACAACTCGGGCTGCCAATCGCCGCTGTCGCCGCCGGCAGACCATGCCTTGACCATGTCCGGACGGTGCACGGCATAGCGATCGAACAGGTCGGCGATGTGTCGCACGACCCCGAACCGGCGCATCGGGTCCTCAGGGCTGCCGCGGGCGCCCTCGAGGTGGCGCGCGAGCGTCGCGAGCCATGGCTCGCCGAGGCACTCGTCGACGACCTCGAGCAGAGGCCACACCGAACGTTCCGCCACCCAGGGGTCGTTTTCGGGATCGATCCCGGTCGCCGACGCGAGTGCGCCCTGGATCATCCGGGCCGGGAACGGGAACTCGACGTTCGCGCACACGCCGTCCTGACGACTTCCGGTGGTCCCGAGCCGGGTCGACAGCCGCTGGATCAGCCAGCGCTCGATTCCCCGGGTCGGGACCGCGACGACATCGGCCGCGAACGGATCCTCGAGCGGCTCGAGCAGCGTCTCGGCGAGGCCGTCGGCAAGACGGTCCGCGCGTTCGGCTCGGTGGACGTTCAGCATCTGTTACGACGGTAGCTTCGGGGGGTGATCTCCGGGCCGCCTGCGACTCTTGTACTCAGAGTGCTGATGACCGACCCCGAAACCATCCCCGCGGCCGCCCTGGAGCGGCTTCGCATTCTCACCGACGATCCGGACGCGGAGTTCCGCGACGGTCAGCTCGAGGCGATCCGCGACGTCGTCGCCGACCGGGCCCGCGTCCTGTGCGTCCAGCGGACCGGCTGGGGAAAGTCGGCCGTGTACTTCCTCGCGACCGCGCTGCTGCGCGAGGCCGGCGCCGGCCCGACCCTGATCATCAGCCCGCTGCTCGCGCTGATGCGCAACCAGATCGCCGCCGCCGAGCGGCTCGGGCTGCGGGCGCACACGATCAACAGCACCAATCGGGACGAGTGGGACGACGTCCGCGACCGGCTCGCGGCCGGGACGATCGACCTGCTGCTGATCAGCCCCGAGCGCCTCAACAACCCGCGCTTCCGCGAGGAGATGCTGCCGTTGTTCGCGGCCTCGGTCGGGCTGCTCGTGATCGACGAGGCGCACTGCATCTCGGACTGGGGACACGACTTCCGCCCCGACTACCGGCGGGTCAAGGACATGCTCGATGCGCTCCCGCCCGGCGTCGCCGTGCTGGGCACGACGGCGACCGCCAACGACCGGGTCGTCGCGGATGTCGTGGCGCAGCTCGCCGCCGACGATCGCGAGCCGCTGCGCACGTATCGCGGGCCGCTGGCGCGCTCCAGCCTGCGGCTAGAGGTGCTCGAGCTGCCGCGGCCGGCCGAGCGGCTCGCCTGGCTGGCGGAGAACCTCCCTCGCATGAACGGGTCGGGCATTGTCTACACGCTGACCAAGCGCGACGCCGAGCAGGTCGCGGCGTTCCTCACCGCGCGGGGGATCATCGCGGTGCCGTACAGCGGCGAGCACGAGACCGATGTCCGGATCGCCTCCGAGGACCGGCTCCTCCGCAACGAGGTCAAGGCGGTCGTCGCCACCAGCGCACTCGGGATGGGCTACGACAAGGCAGACCTGACGTTCGTCGTGCATTACCAGGCGCCGGGCTCGGTCGTCTCGTACTACCAGCAGATCGGCCGCGCCGGCCGCGGCGTCGAGCACGCCGACATCGTCCTGCTGCGTGGCGGCGAGGACCGCCGGATCCAGGACTTCTTCATCGAGCAGGCATTTCCCGATCGCGAGCGCGTCTCGGCGGTGCTGGGCGAGCTCGAGACCGCCGGCGAGGACGGGCGCACGACCCGCGAGCTGATGCCGGCGGTCAACCTCGGCATGAGCCGGATCGAGGCGATGCTCAAGATCCTCGACGTCGAGGGCGCGGTGGCGCGGGACGGGAGCCGGTGGAAGCTTGTCCCGGGGGCGGACTGGAGCTACGACGCCGAGCGCTACGCGCAGGTGACCGCTTTGCGGCGCGCCGAGCAGCGGGCGATGGCGGCGTTCGGCACCGACGGCCGCTGCCTGATGCGCGTCCTCCAGGAGCAGCTCGACGACCCCTCGCCCGAGGACTGCGGGCGCTGCTCGGTGTGCGCCGGCGCGCGGTTCGACGCGCCGCCCGATCCGGCCCTGGTCGAGGCCGCCGGGCGGCACCTGCGCTCGACGCCGATCGAGCTCGAGGTCAGGAAGATGGCGCCCGACGCCGAGGGCGTGATGCGGAAGATCCCCTCCGACGTCCTCGTCGAACCGGGTTGGGCGCTCGCGCGATTCGGCGACGGCGGCTGGTGGCCGGCCATCGAGCGGGGTCTCGCGAGCGGCGAATTCGAGGATGACGTCATCGACGCGCTCGCTGACATCGTGCGCGCCAGCAGCGCCGGGTGGGTGACATCGGTGCCGTCAGTCCACCTCGGCGACGTGCTCGAGCGGCTGGCCCGCCGACTCGCCGACGCCCTCGCGGCCCCGTACGTCGGACTCGTGACGCGGGTGTCCGAGCGCGCGCCCCAGCGCGAGATGGCCAATGCCGCCCAGCAGGCCGCGAACGTCCGCGGCGCGTTCCGGATCGTGGGCGCGCCCCCGTCCGGGCTGGGCCTGCTGCTCGACGACCGCCGCATCTCGGGCTGGACGCTCGCGATGGTCGGCGGCCAACTCCGCCGTGCCGGCGCAGAGCGGGTGGTGCCGCTGGCGCTCGCCACTCTTCAGTAGCGTGTTCTGTCAATACTGGACGGCGGAGGACGGGGCCGCGTCGCGGTCGACCAGGGGAGGTAGAGAGTTGCGTCGTTTCATCGTTGTTGTGAGTCTGGTATCCGTGGTGGCGCTGTTTCCGTGACCGTCATCAATGCGACCGCCGCCTCTGCGCGTGGCCGGGCGCTCCGCCCCGGCGGCGGGCGAGGTGCGCCGGCCGGGCGGACGCGCCGGCGCAGACCGGCAGACGGCGCTACCGGCCCAGACCCGGCGACGGACTGACTGCGCACCCGGCCCACCGCGCTGACACCGGCCCTCGCGCCGGCGACCGTCAGCTCGTGTGCTGCTTCGCGTCGGGCGAGGCTTCCCAGAAATCGTCGAGCTTGGTCGAGTCCCGCCGGCCGAGTTGGCGCGAGACCGCCCACATCTCGACCGGCTCCTCTCCCTCGTTTCGGTGCGACCGCGGCGTTTTCGCAGCGACGCGCACGGCCGCGGGTGCGCTGACCGTCCGGATCTCGTCGCCGAAACGCATCGTCAGCGCCCCTGAGGTCACGAGGTAGAGCTCCTCTATCTCGTCATGGAAGTGGCCGGTGCCCTGCTCGAAATCCGAGTGCGGTGGAACACGGATCAGGGTCACGGCCAACTCGCTGCAACCGAGGGCGTCGGTCAGTCGGCGGAACTCGCCGGGAACGTCGGTGCCGGCGTACGCATCCTCGGCGTCGTCGGGGTTGACGATGGCAAAGGCGGAAGTGTGCTCGGTTTTGGTGGTCATGACTGGACGACTACCCGGCCAGGCGCCGGCAACTCATTCCGCGGTGAAGCCACCATCTACTGGCAGGGCCACCCCGGTGATGAACGACGCGCCGCTCGAGGCCAGGAACAGGGCGGCGGCCGCGCACTCGTCGGGCCGCGCCAGGCGCCCGAGCGGCTGAGCGGTCGCGGACTCCGCTCGCGCTCGCTCGGGGTCGGGCAGCTCGTCGAAGAAGCTCTCGAGCATCGGGGTGTCGACGATTCCGGGGCACACGGCGTTGACGCGGATGCCCTCTGGGGCCCAGTCCAGCGCGAGCGCCCGCGCCAGCTGGATCGCCGCGCCCTTGGTCGCGCAGTAGATCGGCGAGTCCCGCTGGGCCACCAGCCCGGTCTTTGACGCCATCACCACGAGGCTGCCGGTCGTGCGGGCGAGCGCGCTGTGCGCCGACTGCGCGATGTACACGACCGCGCGGAGGTTCACCGCGAGCAGCCGGTCGATGTCCTCGTCGGTGGTGTCGTCGATCGAACGGGCGAGGTTGACGCCGGCGTTTGCGATCACCGCGTCGAGCCCGCCGAACCGATCCTCCGCCAGCGCGACCGCAGCCGAATTCATCGCGCGGTCCGCGACGTCACCGGCGAGCGTCTCGACGCCCGCCCCGCACGCCGAGGCGGTCCGCGCCAGCTCGTCCTCGTCGCGGTCGACTAGCACCAGACCCCAGCCGGCGTCCGCGAACGCCCGGGCGCAGGCGGCGCCGATCCCGTTGGCTGCGCCGGTGATGATCGCCGTGCTCACAGCGCCAGACCGTAGACTGCCGCGGCCGTCCCGCCGAGCATCGCATCGCGTGCCGCCGCCGAAGCGCCGTCGAGCACTCGGACGGTCTCCGTCCACACCCGCTCGTAGTCGCCGGCAATCAGGCACACCGGCCAGTCCGACCCGGACATCAGCCGGTCGGGCCCGAAAGCGTCGACCGCGGCCTCAACGAACGGGCGCAGATCGTCGGCTGACCAGTCCTCCGTAGCCATGGTGTTCAGACCCGACACCTTCGCGTACACGTTGGGATGCGCGGCCGCGGTCGCCAGCTGTGTCCGCCAAGGCTCGACCGCGCCGGAAGCGATCGGCGGCTTACCCAGATGGTCGATCACGATCTTCAGCTCCGGCAACTCCTCGGCCAGCCGCGGCACGTGCGTCAGGTGACGTGGAAACACGGCCGGGATCTCGAACACGAGCCCCCGGACGGCCAGCAGCGCGAGGCTCTCGCGAACGGGCGCGAGCACCAGCCAGTCCGGGTCGGGCTCGTCGTGGACGAGATGGCGGACGCCGCGGAACGCGGGATGCCGGCAATAGCGCTCGAGCGCCCGCTCAGCCTCGCGAGGCTCGAGCAGCGGTACCCAGCCGGTGACCGCGGCGATCCAACCGTGGCGGTCGGCCCGGGCCAGCATCGCGTCCGTGTCGGCGAACGAGTTCGCGGCCTGCACGGTGATGGCGTATCCGATCCCCATCCGTCGCAGCAGCGGCTCGAGATCTGGCGGGCCGAAATCGTGGTGAATCGGCGCGTACACCGGCTCATCGAGCCACGGATAGTCGACCTCGCCAAGGCTCCAGAAGTGCTGATGGGCGTCGACCCGAGCGGCCGCGTCAGCCAACGTCCACCTGGCGCGGCGATCCGCACTTCGGGGTGACGAACTGGCGCACGAGTGGATTAGTCAGGTCGCGCCGGGTGACGAACACGGCGCCGGTGTTCTCGTTCTCAGGATGCCCCCGATGGCGCAGCAGATCGACCGCGGCGCGGACGCCGTCGTACCCCATCCGGAACGGGTCCTGTGAGATCAACCCGACGACCACGCCCTGCTTGACCCCGTCCACCTCGTCTGGCGAGGTGTCCCAGCCGACGATCTTGACCTTGCCGGCGCGGTGCGCGATCCGAACGGCCTCCACGGCGCCGACGTCGCTGGCCTCGTTGGCCGCGAACACGCCCTTGAGGTCGGGGTTGGCGGTCAGGATATTGGCGGTGACGGTCAGCGCGGTGTTGTAATCGTTCTGGCTGTACTGGATCCCGATCAGGTGGAGCTTCGGGTATTTCTTCAGCTCCTCCTCGAACCCCTGCACGCGCTGGTCGTTAGTCTGGCTGCCGGCGTGGAAGGCGATGATCGCGACCTTGCCACCGCTCGGTCCGATCGCCTTGGCCAGCCGGTCGGCCGCGAGCTTGGCGCCGCTGATGTTGTTGGTCGCGATCAGCGGGACGTTCGACGGCTGGGGCGTCGTACCCGAGTCGATCGAGACGACCTTGACGCCGGCCTTGGTGGCGTCGTTCGATACCTCGTTCATCGCAGTGGCGTCGGTGGCGGCGTATACGAGACCGTTGACTCCCTCGGCGATGTAGTTGTTGAGCAGGTTGAGTTGTCCGACCACATCGGTCTCGTCGGTCACCCCGTTCCAGGTGACCTGAACGCCCGGCATCTGACGCGCTGCGCACATAGCGCCCTCGTGCACCTTCGTCCAGTAGTCCAGACCGACCGACTTCGGGATCACCGCGAGGTGGATCGGCGGCATCTTCTGAAGCGTGACCTTGACCTTGTGGTCCTTGACTACCGCGCATCCGGATGTCGCGACCGCGAGCGCGGCGACCGCGGTGCTGAGGAGTCTTCTAGGAAGCATGGGCGCTCCCCGGCTCGGACCGGGCGCCCCCTTGACCGCCGCGATCACCGCCGTCAGCCTTGCGTCGCTCGAACTGCTCGGACGCCGCGGACAGTCGTCGGCGGCGGACCTGGTCCCACCACACCGCGAGCCAGATGATCACGCCGATGATCACCTGCTGCCAGTACTGCGTGATGTTCAGCAGCACGGCGCCGTTGGTGACCACTGCGATGAGGAACGCCCCAATCATGGTCCCGCTGATCGTTCCGACCCCGCCGAACAGGCTGGCGCCGCCGATCACACACGCGGCGATCACGTTGAGCTCGAGCCCGACGCCGTAGTTCGGCTGACCGGAGTGCACCAGTGAGGCGGCGATCATGCCGCCGAAGCCCGCGAGCGCGGCCGGGATCATGTAGATCACGATCTGGTAGCGGTTCAGCGGAAGCCCCGACAGCCTCGCCGCCTCTCGGTTGGACCCGATCGCGTATGCACCTCGGCCGAGCTTGGTCCGTTTGAGGATCAGGTGGCCGGCCCCCGCGATCACGATCAGATAGATGATCGGCATCGGGATCGGGCCGATCTGGCCCTCACCGAACAGGCGGAAGCTCGCCGGCAGGCCGTACACCGCGTTCTCGCCTCCGACGATGAACGGCAGCCCGCTGACAACGCTCAGCGTCCCGAGTGTGGCGATGAACGGCGGCAGCTTCATCTGCGTCACCAGCAGACCGTTCACCAACCCGATCAATGCACCGGCGAGGACCGCGATCAGGATTCCCAAGGCGATCGGCATGCCGGCCTTGGCGATCGCCATCGTGCCGAGGATGCCGCCCAGCCCGGCTACCGCGCCGACGGACAGATCGATTCCGCCGGTGAGGATCACGAACGTCTCGCCGACGGCAATGATCGCGACGATCGAGACCTGGACGCCGATGTTGAACAGGTTGTTGGAGGTCAGGAAGTAGGGAGACGCGATCGTCAGCAGGATCGCGACGAGGATCAGGCTGCCCGCAGCCGCCAGTTGCGAGGCGACGTCCTGCATCCGTTCGCGGACGCGATCGGGCAGTCCGAACGAAACCGGCGCGCGTGACGCTCCAGCGTGGGTACTCATCTCATCCAGCCTCCCTTTCCACGCCCGACGCGAGCGCCATGATCCGCTCCTCGTCGAACTCGTTGCGGCTCATCTCCCCCGCGATCCGGCCGTCGCGCAGAACGACGATCCGGTCGCACATGTTGATGAGCTCAGGCAGATAGGAGCTGATCAGCACGATCGCCTTCCCATCCGCCGCCAGCTCACCTATCAGCTTGAACAGCTCAGCCTTGGCCCCGACGTCGATCCCGCGCGTCGGCTCGTCGAAGAACAGCACGCGCGCCTCCGTCTCGAGCCATCTGGCCACGACCACCTTCTGCTGGGTGCCACCGGACAGCGCCTCGACCGGTGTCCGCAGCGACGGCGTGCGGATGTCAAGCTGCTCAACCCGCCGCTCCGCCGCCTCGTGCTCGTGCTTTCGGTCGATCCACGCTCCGGAGCCCGGAAGCCGGGCGAGCGTGATGTTGTGTTCGACCGACAGTTGCATGGCTAGCCCCTCCCCCTTGCGGTCCTCGGTCAGGTAGCCGATGCCCGCGGCGATCGCCTCCCTCGGCGAGCCAACCTTCAGCTCTTGGCTATTGAGCTCGATTCGCCCCTCTGTGATCGGGTCGGCGGCAAACACGGCGCGGGCGAGCTCGGTGCGGCCCGCTCCGATCAGGCCAGCGAATCCGAGGATCTCGCCGGCGCGAACGTCGAACGAGCAGTCGTGCAGGATCCCCGGGCGCGTGATTCCCTCGGCGCGGAGCACGACGTCGCCGATCTCGCACTCCTCCTTGGGGTAGAGATTGTCGATCTCGCGTCCGACCATCAGAGTCACCAGCCGCGACTCGTCGAATTCACCCTTGTCGAGCGTCTCAACCACGCGGCCGTCGCGCATGACGGTCACGCGATCGGCGATGCGCACGACCTCCTCGAGCCGGTGAGAGATGTAGAAGATCGCGATCCCGTCGGCCTTAAGACCCTCGATCAGCTTGAACAGATCGTCGATCTCGGCCTCGGTGAGCGTGGCCGTCGGCTCGTCCATGATCACGACCTTGGCGTCGACCGCAAGCGCCTTGGCGATCTCGACGCGCTGCTGATCGGCCACCGACAGCGTCGAGACCCGCCGGCCCGGGTCTACGTCTAGCTGCACGCGCTCGAGCAGGTCCCGCGCGCGCTGCTTCTCGGAGCCGCGCACGATCAAGCCGGCGCGCGTCTGCTCGCGCCCGAGCGCGAGGTTGTCGGCCACCGTCAGGTGTGGAGCGAGCGCGAACTCCTGATGCACCATCGCGATCCCGAGCCGCTGGGCATACCGCGGATTGCGGAAGCGAACCGGTTCGCCGTCGATCTCGATCGTCCCGTCGCTCGGGCGTTCGAGCTGCGAGAGCAACTTCATCAACGTTGACTTCCCGGCGCCGTTCTCACCGGCGACCGCGTGAACTTCACCCGGGCGGATGTCGAGGCTCACGTCCTCGAGCGCCTGTACGCCGGGAAACCGCTTGCTCACGCTGCGGACTTCGACCACAGCGGAGTTGGCTGTGCCACTCTCCACCTTTGTCTCTCCCTTCGTCACTGACGATTCCCACCGTGACGAACGTGAAACGTCAAATGTAAAAAGAATCCGGTGAAGTGACTGATCAGTGTCAGCGCGCGGTCATTCCGCCATCGACCACCATCGCCGCGCCAATCACCGACGCCGCTTCGTCGGATGCGAGATACGCGGCCATCGCCGCGATCTCCTCGGGCGCCACCAGCCGGCCGTGCGGCTGGCGCTCCTCCATCGCGCTCCGTGCCGCCTGCGGATCGTCGTAACCGCTGGTGATCCGCTGCACCCACGGGGTGTCAACGGTGCCCGGCGCGATGCAGTTGATCCGGACGCCGTCGGCCACGTGGTCGATGGCCGCCGCCCGCGTGAGCGCGAGGATCCCACCCTTTGCCGCGCAATACGCCGCCCGATCGGCAACGCCGACCAGCGCGGCGACCGACGACATGTTGATGATCGCACCACCACCGCTGTCTCGGATCACCGGAATCGCATGCTTCATCCCGAAGAACGTGCCGGTCAGGCACACGTCGAGCACTCGATGCCAATCCGAAGCATCGGTGTCCGGGGTCTTCGCCGCGATCCCGATCCCGGCGTTGTTGACGAGCAGGTCCAATCCTCCCCATTGCTCGCCGGCGCGGTGGATCATCGAAGCGACGCTCTCCTCGTTACTCACGTCGACCACGTGCGCGAACGACGGCGGTCCGATGTCGCGGGCGACCTGTTCGGCGGCGTCGCCGTCGACGTCCGCAACCATCACCCGCGCGCCTTCCGCGGACAGGCGCATGGCGATCGCTCGGCCGATCCCCGCGCCGGCGCCGGTGACGATCGCTCGCCGGCCGGTCAGGCGGCGCGGAATCAGTTGCTCGGTTCCGAGCTGATCAGACATCCTGATAGACGGTGACCTCCTCGGTATAGAACTGCTTCGCCGCGCTTCCCTGCTCGTGCGGTCCGTATCCGGACTCCTTGGAACCACCGAACGGGACGTGTACGTCGGCGCCGGCGGTCTGCGAGTTGACGTGGATGATCCCCGCGCGCAGCTCGTTCATGCAGCGCGTGGCGGTGGCGATGCTCGTGGTGAACACCGCCGCCGAGAGGCCGAAGCGGACACCGTTAGCGCGGCCGATCGCCTCCTCGAGCGTGTCGTAACGGTACAGCGTGGTGACCGGCCCGAACACCTCCTCGCAAGACAGGAAGGCATCGTCGGCGACGTTCTCGAACACTGTCGGCGCGATCAGGTAGGCGTCCGGATCGGCGCGCTCGCCGCCGGTCAGCACGGTGCCACCCTGCTCGCGTCCACGCTCGATGCCCGACAGCACGCTCTCGAACTGGGTCTCGTTGACGATCGGCCCGACCTCGGTGTCGGGATCGGCGGGGTCGCCGACCTTGCCCTCGTCGATCCGCGTGAGCAGCCGCTCGCGGAACTCGTCGTAGATCCGGCCCGCCACATAGATGCGGCGAGTCGCCGTGCACTTCTGACCGGCAGACCAGAACGCGCCGACATACGACGCCTGCACGGCGGAGTCGAGCTTGGCGTCCTCGGCGACGATCAGAGGGTTGTGGCCGCCGAGCTCGAGCTGGACGCGCTTGCCGAGCGACGCCGCGCGATCGCGGACGCCCTGGCCGACCGCCACCGAGCCCGTGAACGAGATCGCCGGCACCCGCGGGTCGGCCACGAGCGGTTCTCCGACCTCGCCGCCGCGGCCGATCACGACGTTGAACACGCCTTCGGGAAGCTCGGCCTCCTCGAGCGCGCGGGCCAGGTGCAGTCCCGTCAGCGGTGCGTCCTGCGCGAGCTTGACCACGACAGTGTTGCCGTACGCCAGCGCCGGCGCGGCCTTCCAGGCTGGGATCGCCGCCGGGAAGTTCCACGGCGTGATCAGCCCGACCACCCCGAGCGGTCGCCGCCGCGTGAACACGCTCGACCCGGTCAACGACTGCTCGAACATCTCCCCCACCGGACGCCAGCCTTCGCCTGCAAAGAACCGGAAGATCTGCGCCGCGCGAGCCGCCTCCAGGCGCGACTCTCGCAGCGGCTTACCCATCTCGCGAGTCATGTCCTGGGCGATGTCCTCGACGCGGGATTCGATCGCCTCGGCGGCGCGAGTCAGGATCGCGCCTCGCTTCGCCCCGGGCAGCGCCGACCACTCTCCGAACGCATCTGAAGCCGCCGTAACCGCCGCCTCGACGTCCTCGGCGCTCGAGCTCGGAAACTCCCCCACGACCTCCGACGGCCGCCACGGGTTGTGTCGTTCGTACGTGCGACCGCCTCGACTGGCGGTCCATTGCCCGGCGACGAAGTTGGCGGCGCCGGAGCCGATCGTGGTCTCAGCCATTGGGTTTCAGCCCTCCTGTGACTTATTTGGTTCAGTGGCCGCGGCAACCGGATTGCGGAGCAGTCCGATCCCGGGAATCCGGATCTCCACCGTGTGTCCCGGTGTGAGCGTGACGTCGTCCGATGGGACCAGGCCCGTGCCGGTCAACAGCACGCTACCTGGCGGGACCGGGTTGTCGCGGTACAGGTACTCGACGAGCTCGTCGATCGAGCGCGTCATGCTCTCCGTGGAGGTCTCCTCAGCAAACAGCTCGGCGCCGTCCGCATCGAGGATCCGGCATTCGATCTCGAAGTGCGCGTCCCACGACTCGGGCACGAGCACCGCAGGACCGAGCGCGCACGCCCGAGCGTAGATCTTTGCCTGCGGGAGGTACAGGGGGTTCGCGCCTTCGATGTCGCGAGATGACACGTCGTTGCCGATCGTCACCGCCACCGGCCCGCGGGCGCCCAGCACCACGGCGAGCTCGGGCTCGGGCACGGTCCAGGTCGCATCGCTGCGCGCTGCGATCGGCGCGCCCGGCCCGACCGTGCGCCGTCCCGCGGCGTCCTTGAGGAACAGCTCGGGCCGCTCCGCGTCGTACACGAGCTCGTACACGTCGACGGCCTTGCTCTCGTGCATGCGGGCCGAGCGGCTGCGCTCGTAGGTGACGCCGGCGGCCCAGGTCTCGGGCGCATCCACCGGGACCAGCAACGCCCACGGCTCGGGAAGCTCGAGCGTCTCGTCATCGAGGATCGGGATCGTCTCGACGGCGCCGGTGAGCTCGCCGCCCTCGAGCGTCCCCAGCATGTCGTCGCTGGACAGAATGGTCAGCTCGGCCTCGCGTGCCACGGCCACGTGCATGTCGCCGGTCGCGTCGCGCACCCGCACGAGTCGCGATCCGACAAGCGTGCTCAGCTCCATGCGGGACCTTCCGGGAACGCGTACTCCTCGAGCGACTCCGGGTGCATCTCGATGCTGTACCCGGGCGTGTCCGGCATCACGTAGCGGCCGTCGCGGATCTCGGCCGGCGCGACGAAGTGCTCGTGCAACTCGTCGACGTACTCGATCACGCGGTCGCTCTTCTCGCCTCCGATCGCGATGGAGTCGACGAGCGACAGGTGCTGTACGTATTCGGACAACCCGACGCCCCCGGCATGCGGGCACACGGGGATGTCGAAGTGGGCGGCCAGCAGCAGCACCGCGAGCACCTCGTTGACGCCGCCCAGGCGACACGCATCGAGCTGGCACACGCCGAGCCCGCCGGCCTGCATCAGTTGCTTGAACATCGTGCGGTTGTGGCAGTGCTCGCCGGTGGCGATCCGCACCGGCGCCACCTCTCGTGCGATCCGGGCGTGGCCGAGGATGTCGTCGGGGCTGGTCGGCTCCTCCATCCACCAAGGGTCGAACTCGGCCAGACGTCGCGTGGCGGCTATCGCCTCGTCGACCTCCCACACCTGATTCGCGTCCATCATCAGGAAGCGATCGGACCCGATCTCCTGCCGGATCAGCGCGGCCCGCCGCGCGTCGCCTTCCAGATCGCCACCGACCTTCATCTTCAGGTGCGTCCACCCCTGCTCGATGGCGGCCCGGGTGCGCCGGCAGACCTCTTCATCACTAAATCCCAACCATCCCACGGACGTGGTGTAAGCCGGAAGGCCCTCGCGACGCATGCCCGCCTCCCGATCGGCCTTGCCATCCGCTTGAGACTCGAGCAGCTCGACGGCCTGCTCGGGCGTCAGCACGTCGGTCATGTAGCGAAAGTCGATGCACCCGACGAGCTGCTCCGGGCTCATGTCGACGACAAGCTTCCACAGCGGCTTGCCCTCCGTCCGGGCCCACAGGTCCCAGACCGCGTTGACGAGCGCAGCCGTCGCGAGGTGGATGGCGCCCTTCTCTGGTCCGATCCAGCGCAAATGCGAATCGCCGGTGAGCTCCCGCCAGAAGCCGCGCGGGTCGGCAGTGATCTCGCTCAGCCGGCGACCCTCGACCAGATGCGCGAGCGCGTGGATCGCGCTCACCACGACTTCCGTTCCTCGCCCGATCGTGAACGTCATGCCATGGCCGCGCAGGTCGCAGTCGGTTTCGAGGATCACGTACGCGGCGGAGTAGTCGGGCGCCTGGTTCATGGCGTCCGAGCCGGCGCGCGTGCGCGAGGTCGGGAAGCGCACATCGCGGGCGTCAATTCCGGTGATCCGGCAATCCTCCACTCCCTTCTCCCTTACCCACGAATGCCGATCCGACGCACATACTGCGTTTTTCCTTACCGGGCTGTGGGTACGCGGAACCACATGGACGGGTCACGACTCGCAGGTGACGCAGCCGCCGTGCCGGCGCATACGGCGACGCCCGCGGACTTGCTCGGAGCACTCGCGCTTGTGAAGCACGGGCGGATGTACACCCTCGATTGCGGTCGTTTCCCGGGCATGCCGATTTTCCCTGCTCACCCGCCGTTCCAGGTGCTGAGTTACCGGACGCCGCGCGGGATCGTCAATCAGGGCGACCAGGACTGGCTCGGGGACAACGAGGTCAACTTCCATTGGCAGAGCGAGATGGTCATGGGCACAGTGCACACGGGCACGCACATCGACGCACTGGCACACATCACCTGCGGCGCCGAGCACGATTGGTTCGGCGGCGGCTCCGCTGAGCGAGACCTCGGTGACTTCGGTCCGCTGCGCGGCGATGCGACCGAGATTCCCGCGCTGATCGCGCGCGGCGTCCTGATCGATGTCGCCGGCGCCCGTGGCGTCGGCGCTCTCGACGCGCACGAGGCGATCGGCGCCGGCGAGCTCGGCGAGGTGCTCGCCCGCCAGGGGACCGAGTTGCGCCGCGGCGACGTCGCGCTGGTGCGCACCGGCTATCTCTCGGGCTGGCCCGATCGGGACTTCATCGCCGCTCACGAGCAGGCCGGCATCGACCGCGACGCCGCGTTGTGGCTGGCCGAGCGGGGCGTGGTCGCCGTCGGCGCCGACACCGAAGCGCTCGAGGTGCTGCCGTCCACCGTCCCGGGCAACCCACACCCGGTTCACATCGCACTGCTGAACCAGCGGGGGATCTTCATCATCGAGATGGTCGACTGCGAGGAGCTCGCGCGCGACGGGGTGCACGAGTTCTGCTTCGTGTGCCTTCCGCTGGCGATCCGCGGGGCAACTGGTTCGATGGTGCGACCAGTCGCGCTTTGTTGATCAATACAGCAGCTCGGGATCGACCCGGTTGACCAGATCCTCGCCACGCAGGTAGCGGCCGAGGTTCTCGGCGAACAGCGCCACGATGCGCTCGTTCTCGCGCACCGACAGCGCCGCCGTGTGCGGGCTCACAAGCACGTTCGGCAGATCCCACAGCGCGCTGTCGGCATCGAGCGGCTCGGTCGCGAACACGTCGAGCGCGGCGCCGCCGAGCCGGCCCTCGCGCAACGCCGCGACCAGCGCGGCTTCATCGACGATGGCGCCGCGGCCGATGTTGACGAGGGTGGCGCCGGGCTTGATCGCACCGATCGCCGCGGCGTCGATCAGACCCCGGGTCGCGTCGGTGAGCGGCAGCGAGATCACGATCGCGTCCGCTTCCGGCAGCCGGTCCCCCAGCACGTCGATGCGGACCAGCTCATCAACGTGGGAATAGTCGCCGGCGCCGGTGCGGTTCAGCCCGATCACCCGCATTCCGAACGCCGCGGCCAGCCGCGCCACTTCGCCCCCGACCTGCCCGAGGCCGACGATCAGCACGGTGCGGCCCGATAGCTCGTCCATCGCGTAATGGCTCCACCGGTGGGCGCGCTGGTCGGCGCGCAGTCGCGGAAGATTCTTGGCAAACGCCAGCATCCCCAGCAGCGCGAACTCCGCCAGCGGCCCGGCGTGGACGCCCGCGGCGCTGGTCACGATCACTCGGTCGAGCTCCTCGGCGGTCAGCTCCGCCGCGCCGACCTGCTCGCCGGCGCCGGCCGCGGTGGCCTGCATCCATCGGAGGTCCGGGCAGGCGCGAATCGCCTGGGCGAGCCCCTGCGGAGAGTCACCCGGGATCCCGAACAGCACCTCGGCGGCCCCGAGCATGTCCCACCAGCGTCGCTCGTCCTCGGGCGTACGCTGGAAGCCGTCCACTCCACGGTGGTCGTTCGGGAAGCGCAACGGCGGCAACAGGTCCGGCTCGTACGCTACCTGGATGCGGGAATCGACGGCCTCGATCGGCTCGATCAGCTCCCGCTGGAGTGGCACCGCGATCGTGACTTTGACAGGTATAGCCATCGAAGCGGTCAATTATCGCTCCTCGCGGCGAACGACGGAGGTAATTTTGCGAAAGCGGGTTTGCCGGCGGTAACCTCGGGTATCGCAGACGGTGATGAAGGAGAGCACGTGCCACCAGTGGATGTGCTGACACGCCGGAATTTCATTGGCGGCGTGGCCCGCGTCGCTGGTGGTGTGATGGCGCTCGGCACGGCTGGCTGCGCCGGCGCCGCCGGCGCTCGGGTCAAGGACAAGCTCAAGATTCCGCTGGCGAACTCCTCGATCGGCAACACCTGGCGGCTCGAGATGGAGAACACCTACCGAGCGGCGCTCGGCGCCGAGCCGTACCGCTCGCAGGTGTTCGGCGAGGTCTACAACGCCAGCAACGACATGTCCGACCAGGCTCAGCAGCTGTCGAACCTGATTGCCGCGAAGGTCGACGCGATCATCATCGACGCCGCTTCGCCCACGGGACTGAATGGCGTGATCGGTCAGGCGATCGATCGAGGCATCCTCGTCATCTCGTTCGACAACATCGTCACCCAACCCGGCGCACTCCAGGTCAACACCAATCAGTTCAAATTCGGACATGACCTGGCGCAGTGGCTGGTTCGCCAGATCGGCGGTAAGGGCAACGTGATCATGGTGACCGGCGTCCCGGGGACGTTCGTCGACACCCAGCGCAACGCGGGCGGAATGTCGGTGTTCTCCCGCCACCCGGGGATCAAGGTGGTCAACAAGTACGCCGGGATGTGGGACTCGAGTGTCGCGCAGACCAATACCGCCGCGGTGCTTCCCTCGCTGCCCAAGATCGACGGCATCTGGGCCCAGGGAGGCACGGACGGCATCCTCAAGGCATTCCAGGCCGCCGGGCGCCCGTTGCCGCCGACCGCCGGCGAATCCGAGAACGGCTTCCGGGAGTTCATGAGCGGCGCCAAGACGGGTAAGAAGCTCCCGGGCTACTCGATCGGCCAGCCGACTTACCTGGTGCTGCTCGCGCTCGAGCTGGCACGGCGGGTCCTGCGCCATGAATACCCGCGCAAGAACGTCACTGTCCCGTTCCAGACCGCCACGACGCAGACCGTCAAGGAGGGAGTCACCGTGTTCCCTCAGCTCCAGGACTCGTTCTTCACTCCGTTCACCGACATCACCCCGGCGCGCGTCGTCGACGTGCCTCTCACCGAGGTGCTCACCGGTAAGACCACCCGACCAACGATGACCGTCCGTCTCCCGGCAGCATGAGCCATCAGAACGGCAGCAGCGGCAGCGCCATCGAGGGCGCGGGTCTCCGCAAATCCTACGGCGGCGTGCTCGCGCTCGACGACGCCACGTTCAGCGCGGCGCCGGGAGAGGTCCATGCCCTCGTGGGGGAGAACGGCGCCGGCAAGAGCACAATGATCAAGGCGCTCGCGGGCGTGATCCGCGCCGACGACGGACGGGTGTCGATCGCCGGCGAGGAGGTAAAGCTGCGTTCGCCCGAGGACGCGCTGCGTCGCGGCGTCGCCACGGTGTTCCAGGAACTCACGCTGCTCCCCCGGATGACGGTGGCCGAGAACCTGCTGATGGGGCGCGAACCCCGTGGCGGCCTCGGGCTGATTCGCCGGCGCGAGCTGCCGGCCGCGGCCGCCGAACTGCTGGCCGAATACGACGTCGAGTCGGTTGATCCCGGTGAGCTCGTGGAGAACCTTCCGCTCAGCCAGCAGCAGCTGGTCGAGATCGTTCGCTCGGTGATGCGCGAACCCACCGTCCTGATCCTCGACGAGCCCACCTCCGCGCTGTCCAAGCCGGAGGTCGAGTGGCTGTTCGGCCTGGTCCGCCGCATGCGCGATGACGGGTGCTGCGTGGTGTTCACGTCGCATCGCTGGAGCGAGGTCACCGATCTCGCCGACCGGATCACGGTGTTCCGCAACGGTACGGACGTGGGCACCCAGGATGAGCTGGCCGAGGACGAGGCGGTCAAGCTGATGACCGGTCGTGAGGTATCCACCGCCTACGCCGAGCCAGATGACAAGCCAGGAGACGACGTGCTGCTCGAGGCCACCGACCTGACGGCACCCGGCTTGAACGGCGTCTCGCTGTCACTGCACGCGGGCGAGATACTCGGCATTGGCGGGCTCGAGGGACAGGGACAGCGCGAGCTCTTCCACGCCCTGTTCGGGGTGACTCCGGCCGACGGCGAGCTCCAGGTGCGGGGTAAGCGCATCCGCCTGCACAGCCCGCACGACGCCATCAACGCCGGCATCGCGTTCATCCCCCAGGACCGCAAGGCCGAGGGCCTGCTGTTGCCGATGACCGTGCGCGAGAACCTGACACTCCCGATCCTGAAGCGGCTCGCCTCCCTTGGCGTCATCCACCCGGCCGGCGAGCGCAAGGCCGCCGAGGGCATGATCGAGCAGCTCGGAATCGACGCGCGCCGTCCGGGCCAGCCGGTGGGTACGCTCAGCGGCGGCAACCAGCAGAAGGTCCTGCTCGGGCGATGGCTGCTGGCCGACTCCCAGATCCTGCTGCTCTACGACGTCACGCGCGGCGTCGACGTCGCCACCAAGCAGGACATCTACGAGCTGGTGATCAAGCTCGCGGCCGACGGTCGCGCGATCCTCTTCTACTCCTCGGATACCGAAGAGATCGCCCACCTCTGCCATCGCGTGCTGGTGCTCCGCGAGGGAGCCGTCGCCGACGAGCTCGACGGGCCGGGCATCCCCCCCGAGGACCTGATCGGCGCTTCGTTCCGAGAGGAGACCCATGCTTGAGCAAGCACTCGGCGCACCGCGCGGCAGCGGCAGCAGGCCGGCCGGCCGCGCGGCGCCACGACGGGGCCAGGTGATGGCTCAGAACGCGTCGCTGGTGGTGGCCGCCACCCTGCTGGTGGCGATGCTCGTCCTCTACATCGTGCTGTACATGGGGTCGCTGAGCACGTTCCCGGGGACGTTCGAGGCCGCGTCGATCACCGACCACGCGGTCCCCCTGTCGCTGGCCGCGGTGGGCCAGAGCCTCGTGATCGTGACGCGCGGGATCGACCTGTCGGTGGGCGGGATGATGGACCTGACGAACTCGCTCGCGGCGCTCAAGCTCAGTGGGGGGTTCGCCACCGAGGCGTTGTGGACGGTGATCATCCTGCTGGTGGGGGCGGCCGGCGGCCTGCTCAACGGCGTCCTGGTGGCGTTCGGACGCGTCCAGCCGATCCTGGTCACGCTCGGGACGCTGTCGATCTTCCAGGGCCTCGCGCTGTGGGTCCTGCCGACGCCCGGTGGGCACGTCGCGAACGGATACACCAGCCTGTTTCTCAATCCGAACGCCCCGACCGCGCTGATCTTTGTCGTTCTGCTCGCGCTCGCCTGGGTGGCGTTCCGTCGCACGCGGCTCGGCGTGCAGATCTTCGCCGTCGGCAACGACGAGGAAGCGGCACGGGCGAACTCGGTGCCGGTGGCGAGGACGAAGGTAATCGCGTACGTGCTGTCCGGGACGCTGGCGGCGGCGGCGGGAATCGCGCTGGCGACGACGACCACAGGTGGCGACTCCACCGGCGGCGACGTGTTCACGCTGTCCTCGATTGCGGCGGCGGTGGTCGGCGGCGTGTCGCTGTTCGGCGGCCGCGGCAGCGCCGTGGGGGCGATCTGCGGCGCGTTCGTACTCACGTTGCTCGTCGACGTCCTGTTCTTCGCAAACATCGACCCGCTGTTCCAGCCCTTCTACCAGGGAATGTTCCTCGTGGTCGCGGTCGGGGCGACCACGTTGCTCGGTCGTGTCCTGGTGAGGAGACGACGATGAGCTCGACCACCCAGACGCCTCCGGCGCCCAGCCCGCTGCGCACCGCGCTCAATCCCGATCGCCGGAAGATCCTTTATGGGTTCGTCGCCGCGGTCGCGCTGTTCGTGATCGGCGACATCCTCAAGCCGGGCTTCGCCAGCGGGAGCGGGATCGAGCAGATCCTCGAGGTCTCATCTTTCGTCGGGCTGGTGGCGGCCGGGCAGACGTTCGTGATCCTGATCGGCGGCATCGACCTGTCCGTCCCCTGGGTGCTGAATGGGGCAGCGATCCTGATGGTCGCCGTGGCCAACGGGTCCGACGGTCGGCTGGCGATCGGGATCGTGGTGGCGCTGGCGTTCGGTATCGCCTGCGGCGTCATCAACGGGACGGGGATCGCGCTTCTCGGCGTTCCCCCGGTTGTCATGACGCTCGGCATGAACGGGATCATCCAGGGCCTTGCGCTCGGCGTCACCCACGGCCTCACCTGCGGGGGTTGCACAAAGCCGCCGCCGACCGCCTTGATCAACGCCATGACTGGCAAGACGCTCGGAATCGACACCAGCCTTCTGATCTGGCTGGTGGTGATCGTGATCGTCTCGCTCACGCTGTCGTTCACGACGTTCGGGCGCCGGGTGTACGCCGTCGGCAACTCTCAGCGCGTGTCTCGCCTGGCGGGTGTCAACGTCAAGCTCGTGACGATCGCGCTGTACGCGCTGAGTGGCCTGTTCGCGGCGATCGCGGGAATCGCCCTCGCCGGCTTCGGCGGAGGCGCGACGATCGGCATGGGCGATCCCTACCTGTTCGCATCGATCGCCGCGGTGGTGATCGGGGGTACGTACATCCTCGGCGGCCGCGGCAGCTACCTCGGAACCGTGGCGGGAGCGATCGTGCTCACCACGCTGGTGAGCGTGCTGCTCTCCGAGAACGCTGCCGACTACGCCAGGGACATCGTCTACGGCGTGGTGATCCTCGCGATCCTGCTGGTCTACGGGCGGCAACGAGCCGAGACGTGAAGGCGCTCGTCTGGCAGGGGCCCGAGCGGATGGAGGTCGCCGAGCGGCCCGAGCCGAGTGACCTCGCCGCCGACGAGGTCGTTATTCGTGCGGGCGCGGTCGGGATCTGCGGATCGGAGGTCGAGGGGTACCTCGGGCACATGGGCAACCGCACGCCGCCGCTGGTCATGGGCCACGAGTTCGCCGGCGAGATCGTGTCCGCCGGCAGCGACGCCGAGCAGTGGATCGGCAGGCGGGCGACGGTCAACCCGTTCGCGGGCTGCGGCCAGTGTGCGCTGTGCCGCGCCGGCGAGGAGCAGATCTGTCCCGACCGGATACTGATCGGCGCCCACCGCGATGGGGCGTTCGCCGACCTGGTGCGCGCGCCCGCCCCCAGCCTGCGGGCGCTGCCGGAGGGCCTCGACATCCGCGTGGGCGCGCTGACCGAGCCGCTGGCCAACGGCGTCCACGCCGTTCGTCTGGGACTCGCCGGCTCTCCCGTGACCTCCGCTGCGGTAATCGGGGCGGGGACGATCGGGCTCGTGACGCTTCAGGCCGCCCTGCTGAACGAGATCGCCTCGGTGGCGGTCATCGAGCCTCTCAAGGCACGGCGGGAGCGCGCGCGTGCGCTCGGCGCCCACGCCGTGTACGCCGATGGCGGCGCCGCGAGCGCCAGTGGGCCCGAGCTCGGATTCGATCTCGTCCTCGACGCGGTCGGGGCGCAGCCCACGCGCGCGATGGCGATCGAGTTGGTCCGCCCGGGAGGCCGAGTGGTGTGCATCGGGCTGGCCGCGGATGACACCACGCTGCCCTTTCACACGGTGGTGCGCCAGCAGATCGCGATCATCGGCTCCTACGCGTACACGATGGGCGACTTCGAGCAGGCGCTGGAGTGGCTCGCCGGCGGTCGCGCCTCGCTCGGGGAGCTGCCTCCGGTGCTCCCGCTCGAGGACGGTCCGGACACCTTCGCGCGCCTTGCGGAGACACCGCCCGACCAGGTGAAGGTTTTCCTCGCGGGCGCCGGACGCGGACATTGACGGCCAGCCCCGGGAGTACCCGAGCGCTGAGTGGTCGGGTGGCGGTCGTGGTCGGAGCGTCCAGCGGGATCGGCGCGGCGACCGCACGAGCGTTCGCCGACGCCGGCGCGCACGTCCACGCCGCCGCGCGGCGGCGGCCGTCGCTCGGCGAGGGCATCGTCGGCCATGAGCTCGACGTAACCGACCGCTCCGCGGTCGATCGGGTTGCGCGGACGCTCGGCGACGCCGGCCCGGTTCACACCGTGGTGGTCGCCGCCGGCACCAACCTGCCCGACCGCTCCCTGGACCGGCTCACGCCCGAGGGCTGGGACACGCTGCTGGCGGTCAACCTCACCGGAGCCTTCAACGTCGTCCACGCCTTCCTGGGCTCGCTCCGCCGGACGCGCGGAGATGTGGTCATGATCGGGTCGATCTCGGGCAGCTGGCCAGACGTGTCGGGCTCGGGGTATCAGGCGGCCAAGGCGGGGTTGCTGGCGTTCGCGCGCGGCGCGGCATTCGAGGAGCACGCGCGAGGAGTGCGCTTCACCACCGTGCTTCCGGGCGTCGTCGACACGCCGATCCTCGACAGCCGTCCCGAACCGCCCTCGGCCGAGCTCCGCGCGCGCATGCTCGCCCCCGAGGACGTCGCCGCCGCCTGCCTGTTCGCGGTCACGCTCCCCTCGCGCGCATCCGTCCCCGAGATCACGATCCTCCCGACCGCGCTCCAGGCGGTCGGGAAGACCAACGTGGCGAACCCCGAGCTGCCGGGGGATTGAGCGCGCGTCACTTCGTCGGAAGCGGCTCGATCCGCCCGACGATTTTCAGGTAGGAGAACGCGCCGACCAGGCCGAGCGCGCCGGAGAGAACGAGCGCCGGCACGAACGAACCGCCGTCGAGTGCGACGAGCGCTCCGGTCGTGGTCGCGCCGAGCACCCCGGCGAGGTTCGAGGCGAAGTTCTGGATTCCACCGATCGAGGCCACGTGCCCCGGCGTCGGGGCGACGTCGGCGGGAAGCGACCACACCGAGGCCGCGGCAAACGTCAGCGCGGCGTAGCACACGGACAGCAGGGCCAGCGCCTCGGCCGCGGTCGGCACAAGCACGGCCAGCGCGATCACCGAGGACAGCACCATGCCGCCCACCAGTGGGATCTTCCGCGCCACCGTGAGGCTCTTCCCCTGCCGGACCATGCGGTCGGACACGAGCCCTCCGATCCAGCCACCCGGAATCGCCACCAGCGCCGGCAACACTCCGAACACGCCCAACTTGAGCAGGTCAAAGTGGCGGGCGTCCACCAGGTAGGTGGGGAACCAGGTGATGAAGAAGTAGATGATGTAGTTCAGGCAGAAGAAGCCGAGCATCATCCCGAGCACGGTGCGGTAGCGGAACAGGTCGCGGTAGCGCACTGCGCCAGCGTCACGGTTCTGCTCTTCGGCCTCCTTCTCGATCACCCGCGCGCCGCCCTCCTCGATGTACTCGAGCTCGCTCGGCGACACCTCGGGATCCTCGCGCGGGCGGCGGTAGTAGAGCAGCCAGAACACGACCCAGACCACTCCGAGCGCGCCGGTCACGATGAACGACCCGCGCCATCCGAGCCAGCCGACGAGCGCGGCCACGATCGGCAGCGCGACCGCGGTCCCCATCCGCGCGCCGCTGTCGTAGATCGAGGTAGCGAACGCGCGCTCGCGGGTCGGGAACCACAACGACACCGCCTTGGCGCTCGCCGGGTAGCCGCCAGCCTCGCCCGCGCCGAGCCCGAGCCGCGCCCCGATCAGCTGGCCCAAGTTGTGCGTGGCTGCGGTCAGCGCCGTGAACACCGCCCACCACGCCACCGTGATCGCGTTGACGATCTTCTCCCCGAAGCGGTCCACCGCCTTGCCGGCGGGCAGCTGGAACACCGCATACGAGGCAAAGAACGCCGCGAGCACGACGCCCTCCGCCCCGGGCCCCAGATGCAGCGCCGTCTTCATCTTCGGCAGCGCCACGCTGAGGTTCGAGCGATCGATGTAGTTGATCGTCAGCCCGAAGAAGCACATCGAGACCATGAACCACCGCCGGCGGGTTCGCGGACGGCGGCGCTCCTCGGCTCCGCGCTGCCCCCGGGCCGCGGGGCGTGCCTGGCCCACCCCGGTGTCGGCGGTGCGGTTCCTCTCCATTCCCGTGGCCAAGGCGTCCTCCCTTCTCGAACTCCTGACAGGTTCAGTCTGACCTGAACGCGACTGACTAAAACGCTGGGTAGGCTCGGGGTATGGACGCGGACAATTCACCGCGGCGTGACCGTTCAGCGTTACGCGCTGGAGCCGGACGCGCGCCGGCTCGCTCGCATTTCCGTGCGATGGGCATCGATCCGGATCGGCTCGACGGGCCGATCGTCGGCATCGCCTCGACCTGGACCGGCACGATGCCGTGCAACCTGAACCAACGGCGGCTGGCCGATCGCGCCGCGGCGGCGGTGCAGGCGGCAGGCGGCGTGCCGCTCATCTTCAACACGATCGCGGTGTCCGACAACCAGTCGCAGGCCACACCCGGGATGCGGGCCTCGCTGGTCTCGCGCGAGGTCATCGCCGACTCGATCGAGCTGGTCGTCGATGCCCACGACTTCGATGCGGTGCTCTGTCTCGTCGGCTGCGACAAGACCGTTCCGGCCGCGTTGATGGCACTCGCCCGCTTCGATCGCCCCGCGGTCGTACTGTCGGGCGGACCGATGCTCGCCGGCCGGGCGAACGGCCGCGCGCTGACCATCCAGGACATGTGGGAGGCGGTCGGCGCGCACGAGCGCGGGCGGATGTCGCGCGAGGAGCTCGACGCGCTCGAACGAGTCGCGTGCCCGGGCGCGGGCTACTGCGCCGGAAACTTCACCGCGAACACGATGGCGATCGTCGTCGACTTTCTCGGACTCGGAGTGATCGGCGACGGGCTTATCCCGGCGGCCTACCTCGAGGACAAGGACGGCGCGGCCGAGCGCGCCGGCACGCTCGCGGTGTCGCTCGCTGAGCGCGGGACGACCGCCCGGACCTTCCTCGACAGGCGGGCGATCGAGAACGCGATGGTGGGAGTGGTGGCCAGCGGCGGGTCCACCAACGGGTTCCTCCACCTCCTGGCGATCGCGCGCGAGGCCGGCGTCGAGGTATCGCTCGACGATCTCGCCGCGATCAGCGCCCGCACGCCCGTGATCGCCGACCTCGCCCCCGGCGGCCCGTGGGTGGCCGAGGACCTGCACCGGGTCGGCGGGACGGGCACGCTGATCCGGGAGCTCATTGCCGGCGGACATCTCGACGGAGACGCCCCCACGGTCGACGGGCGGACGCTGGCGCAGGCCGGCGCCGCCGCACCGCCGGCCGACGGCGAGGTCATCGGCTCGTTCAAGCCCCGCGGCTCGCTGTACGCGCTCCGCGGCAACCTCGCGCCGGACGGGGCCGTGCTCAAGCTGGCCGGGACCGAGCGCCGCCGCCAGTCCGGCCCGGCCCGGGTGTTCGACGACGAGCAGTCCTGCATCGAGGCGGTCCGCGACGGCCGGGTGGAGGAGGGCGAGGTCCTCGTGGTGCGCTACGAGGGACCCGCCGGCGGTCCCGGGATGCGCGAGATGCTCGGCCTGACCGCGTCAGTCGTCGGCGCCGGACTCGGCGAGTCCGTGGCGCTGGTGACCGACGGCCGCTTCTCGGGCGCAACCCGCGGCCTGATGGTCGGACACGTGGCGCCGGAGGCGGCGCGCGGGGGCCCGCTCGCGGCCGTCCAGAACGGCGACCACATCACGATCGATCTCGACGCGGGGCGGCTCGACGTCGACCTCTCAGACGAAGATCTCGAACGCCGGCTCGCCGCGCTCACGCCGCGAGAGCCGCGCTTCACACGCGGGGTGTACGCGCGTTACGCCGCCGAGGTGGCCTCCGCGTCGGAGGGAGCGGTGCTGCTTCCGCCTGGGCTCGTAACCGCGGCTCTCCCGAGCTGAGCGGAGGAACGATGCCCGAGCTGCCCGAGGTCGAACGTGCCCGCCAGACGCTCGAGTCGGCGCTCGGCCGGCGGATCACCGGCGTCGACGACTCTGACTCCTACGTGTGCCGGCCGCACGCGCCCGGCGAGATCGCCGCCGCGCTGACCGGCCACACGCTCGCCACCGCCCACCGCCGCGGGAAGTTCATGTGGCTCGAGACCGAGGACGGTCCGGCGCTCGGCCTGCACCTCGGGATGGCCGGCCGGATCCTGGTCGACCCCGAGGACACGACGCGCTGGGACCGCTTCACGATCGAATTCGAGGACGGCGGCCGACTCGTGCTCCGCGACAAGCGCCGGCTCGGGCGGGCCGTGCTGAACCCCAACTTCTCGCACGTCGGAACCGACGCCGCCGAGGTCGGCCGCGACGAGTTCCGCCGCCGGATCGGCTCCGGCCACACCGCGATCAAGGCGCGGCTCCTCAACCAGCGCGCGATCTCGGGGATCGGCAACCTGCTCGCGGACCAGATCCTGTGGCAGACGCGCATCTCGCCGCGGCGGAGCACCTCTGACCTCTCGACCGAGGACCTCGACCGCCTCCGCCGCGAGCTCCGTGCCGCTGTCCGCTCGGCGATCCGCAAGGGCGGCGCCCACACCGGCGATTTCATCGCGGCCCGCCGGCGCGACGGCACGTGCCCGCGCGACGGCCACCGGCTCGAGCGCGCCCAGGTCGGCGGCCGGACCACGTACTGGTGCCCGGTGTGCCAGACGTGAGGACGCAGCGCATATCGTGTGGGCGCGTTTCTATCTGTTTCTAACCTAGACCTTAGAATCGCTTTTCTAACCTAGACCTTAGAATCGCTCCCAACGCCTGCCTTGCCGTCCGGAACCCCTGCTTTTCTAAGGAGACAATTGTCTCTTTAGAAAACATCAGAATCCGACGTGCTCAAACGCGATAACCCCTACACCCCGGGGGCGGGCCGCAAGCCTCCGACGCTCGCCGGCCGTGATCAGGACCTCGAAAACTTTCAGGATCTGATCGACCGCCTCGCAGTCGGAGGCTATGAGCGGAGCCTGATCTACTCAGGCCTCCGTGGCGTGGGTAAGACCGTGCTGCTAATCGAGCTGGACGTGTTGGCCACCGAGGCGCGCTGGGCAACCACCGACGTCCAAGAGGTGGGATCCCAGCCCGACTTTCGACTCACGTTCGCGCGGATGGCCACTCGTCTGCTCAGGGAGATGAGCCGTCGCCACCGAGTCAAGGCCCGGGTCGACCGAGCCCTCAGCGTCGTCAAGGCATTCAGCATCGCCGTCCCCGGCGCGGTCAGGATCAAACTGGACGTCGAGGCGGCCTCCGGGATCGCCGACTCCGGCGATCCCGAGCAGGATCTAACCGACCTGCTGCACGAGATCGGCTCGGTGGCCCAGGCAACCGGCGCGGGCGCCCTGTTCCTCATCGACGAGATGCACAACCTGGACGCTGGGTCGCTGGCCGCGATCTGCATCGCCTTCCAGGCCGTCAGCCGTGTCGGCCTACCGGTTGCGATGGTTGGCGCCGGGCTCCCCGACCTCCAGGTCCGCCTGCTGGCGGCAAAGCCATACGCCGACCGCCTGTTCCAGTACCGGGCGCTCGGCCGGCTGCCCGACGCAGCAGCGCGAACCGCACTCGTAGCGCCCGCGTCGACCCGCGGCGTCGAGTTCGACGAGCGCGCAGCACGCCGGGTCGTTCGAGAATCCGCCGGCTATCCATACTTCCTCCAGGAGTACGGGCGCGAGCTGTGGAACTACGCCGAGCGGTCGCCGATTTCGAACACGGATGTCGCCTCGGTCCGCGAGATCGTCAGAGACTCGCTCGCGCGCAACTTCTTCGGCACCCGCTTCCAGATCGCGACGGACGCTGAGCAGCGGTTCCTCTCGGCGATGGCTTCGCGGGGCGACGCGCCGTACAGGATGGCGGAGGTCGCCAAGGCCTGGGGCGCCAAGGACCAGCGTGGAGTGTCGCCGCATCGAGAATCGCTGATCGACAAAGGTCTGATCTGGAGCCCGCGACGAGGGCAAGTCGACTTCACCGTGCCGTTGTTCGCAGACTACCTGCGCGACAATCACCCGCTCGGTTCGTTTGACGAATGAGCAGGCCCGGACTGGAGGCGGCATGCAGCGACGAGCGGTTGTAACCGGTGGCGCCGGCGGAATCGGTGGCGCGATCGTGCGCGCGCTCGGTGCGACCGGGCACGAGGTCGCGATCCTCGACCGCGAGGGCGAGTTCGCCGTCGACCTCGCCGACGAGCAGGCCGTGCGGTGGATCGCCGAGCGGCTCGGGCCGCGTGACGTGCTCGTGCACGCCGCCGCCGCGTTCGACCGCGCCTCGCTCGCCGACATCGACCTCGCGACCTGGCGCCGGGTGCAGTCGGTGAACGTGGAAGCTGCGCTATGGCTGTGCCAGGCGCTCACGCCCGGGATGTCCGAGCGCGGCTTCGGCCGGATCGTGTTCATCGCCTCGAACACGGTGTGGAGACCGCCGGGCGCCGACTTCCTGCCCTACGTCGTGAGCAAGGCCGCGCTGATCGGTCTCGCCCGCTCACTCGCCAAGCCGCTCGGCGAGCACGGGATTACGGTCAACTGCGTCGCGCCCGGGCTGACCCGGACGCCGTTCACCGAGTCGAACCTGCCCGAGCAGGCGTTCGAGGAGGCTCGCGTTCGCCAGTCACTCCCGCGCTCGCTCGTCCCCGACGACACCGCCGAGCTTGTCGCGTTCCTCGCCTCCGACGCCGCGGCGGCGATCACCGGCCAGACGCTCGTCGCCGACGGCGGTTCCGTGCTTCGATGAGCGCGACCGTGATTGACATCATCCTCGACTGCGACCCGGGCCACGACGACGCGATCGCGTTGCTGCTCGCGCTCGCCAGCCCCGAGCTGCGCCTACTCGGCGTAACCACGGTCTCGGGCAATCAGACGCTCGAGAAGACGACCGCAAACGCGATCCGCGTCCTCGATCACTCGGACCGCCCCGACATCTCCGTCGCCGCCGGCGCCGACCGACCGCTGGTCCGCGAGCGTCATGTCGCCGCGGAGGTGCACGGCGAGACCGGCCTCGACGGCCCGGACCTGCCGCCACCGTCCCGGCCGCCCGAGCCGGCGCACGCCGTCGATTGGATCGCGATGTCGCTGGTGGCCAGCCCGCAACCGGTCACGCTCGTCCCGACCGGACCGCTCACGAACATCGCGCTGTTCTTGGCCCGGTATCCGGAGCTCCGCGACCGCATCGAGCGGGTCGTGCTGATGGGCGGCGCGATCGGCGAAGGCAACACGACCCCGTCAGCCGAGTTCAACATCTGGGCCGATCCCGAGGCGGCGCACCGCGTGTTCACGAGCGGGCTCGACGTCACGATGGTCGGGCTCGACGTCACCCACCGGGCACTGCTACGACCGGTAGACGTCGAGCGTCTGCGTGTCGCCGGCAAGGCCGGGAGGCTGGTCGCCGACCTGTTCGAGTTTTACGCCTCCTACCACCGCCGCCACTACGGGTGGGAGGGCGCGCCTGTGCACGATGCCGTCGCGATGGCGCACGTGATCGACGACAGCCTGCTGAGCACCGAGCATGTCGGCGTGGTCGTCGACACCGGCCCCGAGCTCTCGCGCGGGCGCACCCACGTAGACCTGCGGGGAACCACGGGGTGGGAGCGCAACTGCCACGCCGCGGTCGACATCGACTCCGAGCAGTTCCGCGAGCTCCTGATCGGACGCATCGGCTCGCTCGCGTGAGCTGCTCACCCTCCGTCGGCGCTCGGTTCGGTTAGGCGCCGACGTCGATGAGCTCGAGCGGGAGCGTGGACAGGATCTCCGGTCCGCCCGGGCGCACGACCACGTCGTCCTCGAGCCTGATCCCGCTCAGCCCCGCCTTGTAGATGCCCGGCTCGATCGTGAGCACGGTCCCCTCGACGATTGGCTCGTGGGCGCGCGGGACGAGGAACGGCGGCTCGTGGATCGAGAGGCCAATCGCATGGCCAGCGCCGTGCAGGCAGGCGCCGAGCTCGCTCGAGGCCTCGACGATTCGACGCTGCGCTGCGTCGACCTCGCGCCCGGGCACGCCTGGTTGCGCCGCGGCGATTGCCGCGCGCTGGGCGTCGAGCACGACCTGCCAGGCGCTCGTCGCCCAGTCGGAGGGAGGCCCGACGGTCGCGCACCGGGTCAGGTCGCCCCAGTACCCGTCCAGGCAGGCCGACAGATCCGCGCACACGACGTCACCCCGTCGGAGCTCTCGCAGCCCGGGATCGCCGTGGGGGTTGGCCGCGCTCTCACCGAACAGGATCAGCGGATGGACGCTGCTCGCGCCCTGCTCGCGCAGCCAGCCCTCGACGCGGGCGTTCAGCGCGTGCTCGACGACGCCGGGAGACAGCCACTCGAACGCCCGCCGCAGTCCCTCCTGCACGAGCTCGCAGGCGCTTCGGATCCGCTCGATCTCGGCCGCATCCTTGGCGATCCGCAGTCCCATCACAACCGGCCCTGCCGGAACGAGGTCGAAGCCCCCCTCGGCGAGCGCGCGAGCCCGCGCGTAGATCAGGTGATCCTCCTCGACTCCGACGGTGCGCGCGGTGGCCAGCGCCGCCGTCAGCTCGGAGATGCCGTCCGATTCGGCGCCGTAGGAGACCGGGGTCAGGCGCCGGGGCGCCTCCTCGATCTGGCCCCGATCCAGCGCCGGCACGATCACCGCCGACCGCTCGGGCGCGACCACCACGCCGAAGAACCGTTCGAGCTGGGTCGGTCGAAAGCCCGTCAGGTACGCGATCGACTCGTCGCTCGTGACCAGCATCGCGTCGAGCCCAAACGCGCCCGCCTGTTCGAGCAGACGATCGAGGCGCAGCTCATAGCTGGCCGATGAGCTGCTTGCCAGGTGCGGGCTTGCCACGACGTCGACCATTTCTCGCTCCCTTCCCACGAACTCAACGATCAGACGGCTTGCCAGACGCCATCACGGACCGCCTGTGCCGTGACCGTAGCAGCCACGGTTCCGAGCAAGGTAAGCGCCCAGGTGGCCGCGAGATCGGGCGACGCAGGCGGTTCGGACCCCGACGCCAGGCAGAACACGACGTCCCCGTCCACGGGGGTGAACGCCGGGTCAACCGCGCGCGCGATCCCGGCACTGGCCATGCGGGCGACGATCGCGCAACTGCGCTTGTCGAGCGACGCATCCGTGAGCACGCACACGAGCGTGGTGTTCCCGGCGGCGGCGTTCGACTCGGACTCTGACCGGCCCAGCGGCGGCGCGGGCATCGCCGGGAGCAGGTCCGCGGTCCGGACGAGCCGGCCGGTCTCGTCATGCGGCCCACCGAGAAGCTGCCCGGCCTCGTCGACCACGTCGCCGAACGCGTTCGCGACCGCAATCGCGGCAACAATCGCCCCGTCGCCGAGCATGGTTGCGGCGTATCCCACGCCACCGCGCGTCGATCGCTCGCGGCCGAACAACTTCCCGACGGCCGTGCCCGAACCCGCGCCCACCGGCCCGCGCTCCGGGATGGCCGTAGACGCGTTGTCACACGCGGCGTAGCCCTCCTCCGGACCGGGGCGGCGACCCGAAGCGCCCTCCACCAGGTCGTAGACCACCGCGGCGGATACCAGTGGGACCACGCCCGTCGGCATTGGTCGACCGAGGCCACGCTCCTCGAGCCACCGCGCGACTCCGTCCGCCGCGGCGAGGCCGAACGCGCTGCCACCGGTGAGCAGCACGGCGGTCGGGCCCTCGGCATTAGCGACCAGCGACAGCGTCTCGATCTCGCGCGTCCCGGTGCCGCCACCGCGGACGTCGACTCCACCCCGCGTCCCCGGCGGCGGGATCACGACCGTGCATCCGGTTCGAGCGTCCGGATCGGTCCAGTGCCCGATCCGAAAGCCGGCGGGCAGTCCGTCGAGCCGCACGCGCGTGGTCGCCCGCCGCTAACTGCCGCCGGGAGTCCGCACCCGTCTGCGGTGCGGCTGCGGTGTCGGTCTCCGAGCCCGCGCCGGGAGCAGATCGACCAGCCGCTCGTGGCCGCGCAGTCTCACACGCCCCGGCTCCGCGTCGTCGAGTGGAATCCCACCCCGCGGGGGGCTCGACGGCGGGCGCGGGCGCCACGGACCCTTGCCGCCACCGCCACCACCGTCGGAGTCCGAGTCCGAGTCACCGGACGAGCCACGCCGCCCGAGAACCATCGGCAGGAAGATCACGCCGAAGATGAGCGCCAGGTACAGCAGACCGAGAACATCGACTCCGCCGATCTGTGGCCCGCTCGGCATGTTTAGACCCTGGAGACTCTCACCTGGACGACCAGTAACCGTCCCCCGCCGCCTCGGCGAGCTTCGCGCCCGCCGCCTGCAGTTCCTCGCGTGCCTGGTCGAGCCCGAGGCCGCGAAGCTCGGCCACCTCGGCGGTGGCGAGCGGATACGACGCCCACGACAGGATCTCATCGACCGTCTTTGGGCCTGGGCGGCGCTCGAGGTCAGGGGCCACGTTGGCGACCGCCACCTCGTACACCGCGAACGGCTGGAAGCCGGGCATGACCACGCGCCGATCGCCGCGCTCGAACACCGCCGAGGCGGTGGAGTAACGCAGTCCGCCCGCGCTCCGGGACAGCCGGTGGGACAGCGCGAGCGCCTCCGGCGCCGGGGCCCGGGTCGCGGCCATGTCCTCGGCGAGCGCGGTGCCCACATACTCATCCGCGAGCCAGGCATCAACCGTCTCTGACTCGACGCCGGCGTCCGCGCCCGCGCCGTGGATCGTCTCGAGCTGATCGAGCGGCTGGCCCTCGGAGAACGCGCGGCGGCGCAGCGAGCGCAGCAGCACCTCGGCCCTCGCGGGCTCGTGGATCCGCGCTCCGACGTACGCCCGGCACGCGTCGATCGTCGCGGCGAGACGCTCCGGCGGCTCGGTCTGCATCGGCATCCCGTACGCGGACCGCAGTCGCTTCGCGTTGCCCGCGACCATCTCGCGGCTCAGCCCGCGCTCCTCGAACGACGCGCTGTTCTCGGTCAGCACGATCATCCGGCGCGTGATCTCGAGGCCGTCCCCGTAGTGCCACAGCAGCTGCGTCTCCTGGCGCTGCGCGTTGAAGCCGAACGGACAACCGGGATCGGTGTAGATCGTGACGTTGACGCTCTCCATCGGCTACGCGTCAGCCTAGCTGCCTTCCGTCACCGGCGACGCGGCCGGGTGGGGCCCCCCGAGGATCATCAGCACGGAATGCGCTCGACCCCGGCGCGCTCGTACGGCGCGACCGGGACCATCAGCCGGGTATCGCGGCCCTTCCGAGGAAATGCGGAAGGGCCCAGCCGTGTCCGTGGCCGGGCCCTTGCCGCGGGCAAGCTAAACGGCGGCCGCGACTTGGATGCCGAGCTTCTCGGCTGCCATCTTCGTACCTTGCACACGATTCGCGATCTTCTCGAAAGCGACATCGCGTGCGTAGTCGGGCGAGCCGTGCAAGGGCTTCTCGTCGATGCTGAACGGCGAGAAGCCGCAATCATCGGTGGCGCCGAGCCGCTCCTTGGGGATGTACTTCGCCGCCGCCACGAGCTCGTCGCAGACTTCCTGCGGGGTCTCGACCCGGGGGTTCTGCGGGTTGATGACACCGATGTGGACGATCTGCGCAACGCCGTCCGCGTCCTCGCGGCTGTGCTCGCCGACGAGCTTGTAGACCGCTTCCCGGTCCCGCTCGCTCTTGGACTGCATCAGGAAATAGCCGGCGTTCAACCCGAACAGGCTCGGCAGCAACGCGCTGTAGGGCACGTCGCCGCTGTGCACGGCGTCGCGGTCTCCGCCGGGACAGGTGTGGACGCCTATGTTCACTCGCTCCTCCGCGGTGAACTCGGCGAGGACCCGGTTGATCAGGTCGAGGAAGTGCGGCAGCATGCCGCGCCCCGTCCAGGGGTTGCGCGAATCCTCGCGGAGCGCCAACCGCCCCTCGGTGAAGTCGATCGACACGCACGCGGCGCCGGCGTCGAACGCCTGACGGATGTCCTTCGCGCATTCGGCGACGAGGTCCGCCTCGAACTGCTCGCGCGGGTAGCCCGGAATCTCGTCGTCGAGCGGATACAGCAGCGCGAGCATCGACGGTGCGATCACCGCCTGCTTGATCGGCTTGGTCGCGAAATCGATCGACCTCCGCAGGGTGTCGGCCGCGTAGGTCTTGTAGTGGAACGGGCCGCCGGCGAGCTTCGGCAACTGGCGATAGTGACCATCGGAGAAGATCGCGAAGTACTGCCCGCCCGGCGCCAGGTTGTCGGCAAGACCGGTGCCTGCGAGCGTGTCGGTCACCGGATACGTCGCAAAGCTCGACCACCATTGCTCCCCATCCGAGATGACCGGCGACCCCGTCGCTTCGAACCGACTGATCGAGTCCTTGACGGCCGCCTCCTGCTCAACCTCGAGGTCGTCCTTGGAGATCTTCCCCGCGTCGTATTCCGCGTATGCGGCCTGCAGCTTCGCCGGCCGAGGTAGCGACCCGACGGGCTGGGTCGGGATGCCTGTCTCGGACCTCAGGTCGTAGGCCATCTGGGGCCTCCTCTCATGTACCGCTCTTCTTGAATGAGACCGACTGGTCTCCCTCTTTTCGTGCAGCGTACGCCCTGTAGTACCGAGCGTCAACCTCAGCGATCAGACCGAACGTTCTCCTATCATCAGTTGGGAAAATGAGCGAGATCCTCGAAACTGCGACCGCTGCCAAGGGCCCCGGAGCCCGCGAGCGGATCCTCGATGCCGCCTACGAGTTGTTCTCTCGCAACGGCATCCAGGCGGTCGGGGTCGACGCGGTCATCTCACGCTCCGGCGTCGCGCGGCAGACGCTGTACCGGCACTTCGCGTCCAAGCAGGACCTCGTCCTCGCCTTCCTCGAGCGCCGCGAGGATCAATGGACCAGGCGCTGGCTCCAGGACGAAGTCTGCCGCCGCGCGGACGACCCGAGCGCGCGACTACTGGCCATCTTCGACGTGTTCGACGAGTGGTTCGCCCGCCCCGACTTCGAGGGCTGCTCGTTCATCAACGTGATGCTCGAGCATCCCGATCCGTCCGACGCGGTGCATCGGGCAACCGTCTCCTACCTGGCGGGGATCCGCGGCTTCGTCGAGGGCCTCGCCCGCGAGGCCGGCGTCGGCGACGCCCAGGATTTCGCCCGCCAATGGCACATCCTGATGAAGGGATCGATCGTGGCCGCGGGAGAAGGCGATCGCGCTGCGGCTCAGCGAGCTAGGCGGATCGGCGTGTTGCTGCTCGATCACGCCTCAGGACACGCCCGGTCGTCGCCGGCCGGCCGCCCGTAGCTCAAACGAGCGGATGGCGGTGGACGGCCGATGGCGGGCGCGGTGGGCGTCGGCGGGCATCGGGCCGGGCGTGAGGCCGGACAACTCCACACTCGGCAGCCCCTCCCAGGTGATTGCCCCGTTCACCCCACCCTGGTGTGGACAACTGCTCACTCGGCCGGCACAAACACACGAATGAGCCGTTGACCGGGATGCCGCGCACCGCCGCCCGCCGTTCGGCCGCACGACCCGCGCCCGCCTGCCAACTCGGCCCTCGCATGGTTCCCTAGTCCACATGAGAGTTGAGACACACACATTCCAGGACGATGGGAGCATCCCTAATTCACCGCTTCCGGTGGTGATCTACCACGGGGCACTCGGCGGCGATGCCGGCGCCGCCGAGTACGAGGAGCTGTTCGCCGGCCACGGTTGGCTGGGTGCGTGGCGGGACGGCATCTTCCCGTTCCACCACTTCCACTCGACCGCTCACGAAGTCCTCGGCATCGCCGGCGGAACGGCGAACGTGATGCTCGGCGGCCCCCAGGGCCAGGCGTTCGAGCTGACCGCCGGCGACGTGGCCATCCTCCCCGCCGGCACGGGGCATCGCAACCTCGGCTCGAGCGCCGACCTGCTGGTCGTCGGCGCCTACCCGAACGGGATGCGGTGGGACCTGCGGCGTGGCGATCCCGCCGAGCACGACGAGACGCTCGCCAACATCGCCCGCGTTCCGCTTCCCGACCAGGACCCGGTGACTGGCGGTGACGGACCGCTGGTCATGCACCCCACGGATTGACGGAGAACGGCTCGCCAGGGGTCAAACAACCGGCGAGCGAGGCGTCACACGAACGGCTCGCCCGCCAACCCGGACGCGCGCCGGCCGGCGATCCACAGCAAAACGCTCGCCCCCACGTCGGCGAGCAGTCCGTCATGCCGCCCGCCGCCGCCGGCGTACGTCGCCAGCAGCGGCGCGTACTCGCGCGTGTGATCGGTGTGGGGCGCGGTTGGGTCGACGCCGTGGTCGGCGGTGAGGATCAGGAGATCGTCGTCACGGAGCAAATCCAACCAATCCGCGGCGGCGGCGTCGATCTCGGTCAGGGCGCGAGCAAAGCCCTCAACGTCGTGCCGGTGCCCGTAGACCTGATCGGTCTCGACCAGGTTCACGAAGATGAGACCGCATTCCAACGTCTTCAATAGCGACGTCGTGGCCGCGATGCCGGCGGCGTTGGTCGGCGCCGGCGTGCTTGACGTCGACTCCGACGCCGGCGAACAGGTCGTGGATCTTGCCGACGCCGTGCACGGGCGCGCCGGCGTCCTGAAGCTCCTCCAGGTATGAGCGGCCCGGAGGAAGAAGCGAAAAATCCCGCCGGCCCTCGCGCCGGCGGAACGACCCCGGCGAGCCCTCGAACGGCCGCGCGATCACCCGGCCGACCGCGTGCTCGCCGGTCATCACACGCCGGGCTGCCTCACACGCCGCGTACAACCCCGCCTCGGACACGATGTCCACGTGACAAGCGATCTGGAGCACCGAGTCCGCCGAGGTGTAGAGGATCGCCTCGCCGGTCGCGAGGTGGTGCGCACCGTAGGCCTCGATCACCTCGGTGCCGCTGTAGGGCCGGTTGCAGCAGAACCGCAGCCCTGTCGCGTCCCCGAGCGCCCGCATGACCTCAGGCGGGAACCCAGATGGATACGTCGGGAGCGCCTGCGCCGGCACGACCCCCATCAGCTCCCAGTGCCCGGTCGTCGACTCCTTGCCGGGCCCGAGCGGCGCCAAGCGGCCGTACACCCCCGGGTCCGACGCCGGCGCGACGCCCAGGATCGGGACGATCGACCCCAACCCCAACCGCGACAGCGTCGGCAACCGCAGACCGCCGACCTGCTCGGCCAGGTGCACGAGCGTGTTCGAACCGCCGTCGCCGTACGAGGGCGCGTCCGGCAGCGCCCCGACGCCGCACGCATCCATCACCACGACCGTCGCCCGGCGCATTCAGCCAACCGCCCCCGGCGCCGCGAACACGACCTCACCGGCCACCCGCGCCTCGGCGATCGACTCCTCCCGGGCCAGCGTGAACAGTGCCCCCAGCGTCTCCTCAACCGACTCGGTGCGCTCGAGCACCGCGGCCAGGGTGCTGCCCTCCGTCGCGCGGACCAAAACGAAGTCAGCGCTCTTGCCGACCCTCAGATCGCCGACCTCGTCGGACAGCCCGAGCGCGGCGGCGCCCGCCCCCGTGGCCAGCCACAGCAAGTGGGCCGGGCTCAACCGCTCACCGTCGGAACCCGCGAGCATCTGCACTTGGTACGCCGCCAGCCCTTCCTTGAGCATGCTGAGCCCGGTGCCGGCGCCGACGTCGGTGCCGAGCGCGACCCGGACCCCGGCGTCGAGATGGCGCCGCAACGGAAACAGCCCGCTCCCCAGGAAGGCGTTGCTCGTCGGGCAATGGCAGACCGTCGGCGCCGGCACCGGCGAGCCGCCGCAGCTCGTCGTCGGTCGGATGGACATCGTGGGCGAACACCGATCGGCCATCTACCAACCCGAACCGCTCGTACGTCTCCAGGTAGTCCCGGGCCCAGGGGAAGAGCGATGAGACCAGCTCGACCTCACCCCTCGTCTCGTTCAGATGGGTCGTGAACAGCAATCCGTCGAACTCTCGCCCGAGCGACCCGCATGCGTACAGCAGCTCCTCCGAGCAGGAAACCGAGAAGCGCGGGCTGACCGCATACCGGACCAGGCCACGGCCGTGCCAGCGCTCGATCAGCTCCCGGCTCGACTCGACCGCAAACGCCGGCGACACCCGAAGCGAAGGCAGTAAGCCGCGGTCCGACACGACAAGCCCGGAAGCGACCCGGAGCCCCGCCGCAAACGCCGCCGAGAACAGCGCCTCCTGGGCGTCCGGGAAATGCGACCCGAACACGAGCGCGGTCGTCGTCCCGTTCGCGGCCAGGCCCCGAACGAACTGGTCGGCGACCGCAGCCGCGTACCCGGGATCCGCCAGGCGCGCCTCCTCCGGCAGCGACCGCAGGCGCAGCCAATCGAGCAGCTCAAGCCCCATCGCCCCAATCACCCTGATCTGGGGATAGTGGACGTGGCAATCGACGAAGCCGGGCAGCAGCACGGCATCGCGGGCGTCGACCACCTCCGCCTCCGGACACCGACCACGGACCGAAGCCCACGACCCCACCGCGACGATCCGGCCGTCCGAGAACGCCACGGCGCCGTCTTCGAACACCTCGAGCGCGGGCTCGTGCACGAATGGATTGCGCGGCGTGTGCGCGACCTGAGCCCGGACGATGCTCGTCATTGCTTAAAGCCACGTTAGGTGAGTCGCCACGGGTCCGCCGAGCGGGTTATGGTTGCGCACTCGGTCATCTGGAAAGGAGATGTGTGGTGTGGGGAGGATGAGGCGCACAACCCTCGCTGCTCTGGTCATGGCGGCGGCCCTGGGGCTGGCCGCATGCGGTAGCAGCAACAGCAGTAGCAGCAGTACGAGCAGCTCGGGCGCCGCCAGCGCCCCCGCGTCCAGCAGCAGCACGACGAGCTCGTCAGGCGGCGCGTCGTCGAGCGGCTCCGGGTTCAAGGTCGGTTTGGTGACCGATATCGGCGGACTAAACGACCACGGTTTCAACCATCTGTCTTATGAGGGGCTGCTCCAGGCCGAGTCTCAGCTCGGAGCCAAGGGCACGGTGCTGCAGTCGAACTCCGGCTCTGACTATGTCCCTAACCTCACGCGGCTCGCAGAGGCCGGCAACAAGCTCGTGATCGCGGTCGGCTTCCTGATGGCCGCCCCGCTCCAGCAGGTTGCGCTGAAGTACCCGAACGTGCACTTTGCGATCATCGACAGCCCCGGCGGCGCGGCTCCGGACACGGCGAAGAACATCGAGGGGATCGACTTCGCGGAGCAGGAGGCGGGCTACCCGGCCGGTTACCTCACGGGGCTCTACCTGAAGGAACACAAGTACACGACCGCCTCCTCGGTCGGCGGCCAGAGCATCCCACCGGTGACCGATTACATCGGCGGCTTCCAGGCCGGGGTCAAGGCATCGGACCCGTCCGCCAAGCTGCTGAACGCGTACTCGCAGAACTTCACGGATGAGTCCTCGTGCAAGGAGCTCGCGCTCAACCAGATCAACGCGGGCTCGAAGGTCGTGTTCCAGGTCGCCGGCGCCTGCGGGCTCGGCGTGATCTCCGCGGGCCAGCAGACGCACACCCAGGTGATCGGCGTCGACGCCGACCAGAGCTACCTCGCGCCGACCCTCGTGCTGACGTCGGCCGAGAAGAAGGTCAACACCGGCGTGTTCACGTCGATCAAGAACCTGATGGCGGGCCAGTTCTCGAGCAACCTGCAGGAGAACATCAACAATGGCGGGGTCGGGATCGGCAAGATCGGTCCGGCCGGCGCCCAGTTCGAGTCGCAGGTCGACAACGTGATCGCGGAGATGAAATCCGGAAAGATCAACCCGCCGACCGCCCTGCTGGTCAAGTAGAGAGACTAGGCCCCCGCGCACCCACCCCCGTCACCCGCCGTGCCCGGGTCAAGCCCTCCGGCCCTCGAGCTGAGGGGAATCACGAAGAGGTTCGGCTCGGTCGTCGCCAACGACCGAGTCGACTTCGACGTGGTCCCGGGGGAGGTGCACGCGCTGCTAGGCGAGAACGGCGCCGGCAAGTCGACGCTGATGTCGGTCCTGTACGGCCTGTACAAGCCCGACGAGGGCGAGATCCTGATCGACGGGGAGCCCGTCGAGATCTCCTCACCGTCGGCGGCGATCGACCTCGGGATCGGAATGGTCCACCAGCACTTCATGCTGGTTCGGGTGATGACCGTCGCCGAGAACATCGTGCTCGGCCAGGAGCCGAGCCGGAAGGGCGTGCTGGACCTGAAGGCCGCCCGCGCGCGGGTGCGCGAGCTCTCAGATCGCTATGGCCTCGCCGTCGACCCCGACGCGCGGATCGAGGACATCACGGTCGGTGCCGAGCAGCGGGTTGAGATCCTCAAGGCGCTCTACCGAAACGCGCGGATCCTAGTCCTCGATGAGCCGACGGCCGTCCTGACGGCGCAAGAGGTCAGGGAGCTCACCGGCGTGCTCAACAGCCTCAAGCAGGACGGGACCGCGATCGTGTTCATCAGCCACAAGCTCGGCGAGGTGCTCGAGGTCGCCGATCGGATCACCGTGCTGAGGCGCGGCAAGAAGGTGGACACCGTCCGGCGTGAGGGCGCGACCGAGCTGAGCCTCGCGCGCCTGGTGGTCGGTCGCGATGTGATGCTCTCGGTCGAGAAGACCCCTTCCAAGCCCGAGGGGCCGCTGCTCGAGGTGCGCGACCTGTACGTACGCGACGACCGCGAGCTCGAGAAGGTCTCCGGGCTCTCGCTGTCGGTGCGCGCGGGTGAGATCGTCGCGCTCGCGGGGGTCGACGGGAACGGCCAGCAGGAGCTCGTCGATGCGATCACCGGCATGTGCGCACCGGAGTCGGGCGCAGTCGCGATCGACGGTCAGGACATCGCCGGCAAGGGCGTCCGAGCGGCGACAGATGCCGGCGTCGCCCACATCGCCGAGGACCGCCAGCTCCGCGGGCTTGTGCTCCCGTTCACGCTCGCCGAGAACCTCGCGCTCCGGGAGTATCGATCGCCGGAGCTCAGCGGGCGCGGTTGGCTGCGGCTCGGTCACATGAAGCAGCGCGCCGAGAAGCTGCTGGCCGAGTTCGACGTTCGCGGAGGTGGATCCGAGACATACGCCGCGGCGCTGTCGGGCGGCAACCAGCAGAAGGTGGCGGTCGCGCGCGAGATCGCGTCCAACCCCAAGGTGCTGGTCGCCCACCAGCCGACCCGTGGCCTGGATGTTGGCGCAATCGAGTTCGTGCACCGCCGGCTGATCGCGGAACGCGACAAAGGCCGCGCGGTGCTGCTCGTGTCACTCGAGTACGAAGAGGTGAAAGCGCTGGCCGACCGGATCCTCGTGATCTACGAGGGTAAGGTCGTCGGCGAGTTCCCGCCTGATGCGAGCGAGGAGGAGCTTGGCATCGCGATGACCGGCGGGACGCAGCAGCCGTCAGAGGCGGCGCCAGCCGGATGACTCACGCCGCCGACTTTCAGGCGAGGCTGGATGCCGAGCGGAGGCGATCAGTGTGAATCTCCTCGAAGATGAACTCAAAGCCGAGGGCGAGGAGAGCCAGGGCGACGCGGCCCGGTCGCCGGCGGCTCTGACCGCGTTCCGGCGGGGCGCCAGCGGCGTCACCGTGCCGATCATCACGACCGTGATCGCGTTCATCGCCGGCGGGTTGATCGTGCTCGCGACGGGCCACAATCCGATCTCGACCTACACCTCGATCTTCAACGGGACCGGCCTCAACTGGCTGTTCCCGTGGGTCACCGGGTCTGAGCGTGCGACCGCGGCCGGCAACCTCCAGCAGACGCTGATCCAGGCGACCTCGTTGCTTCTCGTCGGCCTCGCGGTCGCGTTCGCGTTCCGTGCCGGCATGTTCAACATCGGCGGCCAGGGCCAGTACACCGTCGGAGCGATCATTGCCGTCTGGATCGGCTCCTCGTTCGCCGGGATGCCGCCGGTCATCCACATCGCGTTCGCGATCGTCGCGGCTGCCGTGGCCGGCGCTGCGTGGGCCGGGATCGCCGGTGTCCTGAAGGCGGCGACGGGCGCCAACGAGGTGATCTCGACGATCATGCTCAACTGGATCGCGATCTGGCTTGGCGTCTACTGCTTCCAGCTCGGAGGCCCGCTCCAGAACCCGCATATGGCCTCGACCCCCGTGTCGAGCAGCGTCGTCGGCGGTGCGAAGCTGCCGGTGTTCTGGGGCAGCGCCTCGCTCCAGGGACTCGACGTCGGGATCTTCATCTCGCTCGCGCTCGCGGTCGTGTTCGCCCTTTTGATCAAGCGCACGCGGCTCGGCTACGAGGCGCGCGCCGTCGGCTTCAACCCAGAGGCCGCGCGCTACGCAGGCATCAACGTCGGTCGCACCTGGATCCGCGTGATGCTGATCTGTGGCGCGTTCGCGGGCGTGGCGGCCGCGCTCGACATCCTCGGGTGGAAGTTCAGCCTGTTCACGAACGACATCCAGATCTCGCAGATCGGCTTCTACGGGATCGCGGTGGCCCTGCTCGGCCGCAACACCGCGGGCGGCACCGTCGCCGCCGCGGTGCTGTTCGGCGCACTCCTGACCGGCACGTCGGATCGCAACATCCACCTGAGCATCGATCCGACGCTTGTCGAGTACCTGACGTTCATGATCGAGGGGATCATCATCCTGCTCGTCTCGACCGACGTGATCACGCTCCGGCTGCTCAAGGGCGGGCGGCAGATCCGGGTGGCGCTCAGGCGCACGCCTTCCGATCAGGGCGGCGCAAGCCAGGGCGGTGCGTCGTGAGCGTGGGCGCGATCGCCGTCGCGCCCTCGCGCGCCGTGTCGGCGAAGCAGGTCGGAGTCGCGGGCATAGTCCTCGCCGCAATCGCGTGGGTGATCACGATCCCCCCGATCGAGGTTCGCGGCATGGCGCCGTCGATCGTGCTTGCCGTGCTCGCCGTCTGCGCCGGCGCGTGGTCGATCGCCGGCGGCGAGCGCAAGCTCGGATCCGAGGCGATCGTGGTCGCCCTGTTCGCGGTCGCGGGCGCTGCCGCGTCGGCGAACTCGTCGGTCTCGACGCTCGAGTCCGTATTCACCTGGTCGGCACTCGTCGCGGCGACGCTCCGTTATGCGACGCCGCTGCTGTTCGCGGCGCTCGGTGGGCTGATCTCCGAATCGAGCGGCGTGATCAACATCGGCCTCGAGGGCATGATGCTGATGGGCTGCTTCTGGGGCATCTACGGCGCCGACCTGCTGCACTCCTGGGTGTGGGGCCTGGTCGTCGCGATGGTCGCCGGGGGCCTGCTCGCGCTCGTTCACGCGTTCTTCTCGATCAACCTGCGCGCCAACCAGATCGTCAGCGGCACCGGGATCAACTTCCTGGCGCTCGGGATCACCGGATACTTCCTCGAGTACCACTACGGAAACAACGGCACGCCGCTGAACATCTCGATGGTCCCCAACGTCAAGATCCCGCTGATCCAGCACGTCGGGTTCTTCGGGGCGGCGTTCGGCGACGCGAACCTGATGACCTGGATCGGGCTGGCACTCGTGCCCGCGCTCACGTTCTTCCTGTTCCGGACGCGCTGGGGCCTGCGGCTGCGATCGGTGGGCGAGAAGCCGCGCGCCGCTGACACCGTCGGGCTGCCGGTACTGCGGATCCGGTACGTCGCGGTCGTCGTCTCCGGCATGTTCGCGGCGCTCGGCGGGGCCTACCTGTCGGTCGGCTTCGTCGGATCGTTCAGCAACGACATGACCAACGGTCGCGGCTTCATCGCGCTGGCGGCGATGATCTTCGGCAAGTGGAAGCCCTGGGGCGCACTGTGGGCGTGCCTGCTGTTCGGATTCGGAAACGCCATGTCCGACCGGGTCTCCAGCGTCAACCCGACGCTCGGGACGCTGTTCGAGGCGCTGCCCTACGTCCTCACCCTCGTCGCTGTCGCCGGGCTCGTGGGCCGCTCGCGGGCGCCGGCGGCCGACGGCATTCCGTACGTGAGGGAGTAGCGGAGTCAGGTGGCGGTCGCCCGACTATCCCTCTCTAGCTTCGCCGACGGTGAGGTCCGCCTCAGCGATGAGGTCGAGCTGTACCAGCGCACCTACACGACGCTGCTGCGCTCGAGCGGCGAGACGCAGCTGCGCGTGCTCGAGCCCTCGCACATGGCGATGGGCTCGGCCCTGCATCCGCTGGCCGCGAGCGAGGAGCTCGACCTCGGCGCGTTCCTGTACGCGGTGCGCCGGCTTCCGGACGGGATCGTCGGCGCGCAGCTCGTGGTCATGGGCCAGGACGTCGAGGCGCTGACCGCGAGCGGGTTGCCGGTCGAGTCCTGGCAGGAGGCCGAGGCGCCGGCCCGCCGGCGCCGGTGGTACGACAGCGGCACCGGGACGCTCGCCGTGCTGCTGGCGAGCGCGTCGGACGTCGACGATCTGGTTCCGACGCTGGTGGCGTTCCAGATCGAGTGGAACAAGATCCGGATTCGCATGCGCGGCGCCGGCTGGCCCGAGACCGCGCGCTCGCCCGACGTGCCGCCCGAAGAGTGCGCGCGAGAGCTCGGCGGCAGCCCCGACGACTGGGCCCGCCTGCGCGGCGCCTGGGGCGAGGACTTCGGAGAGCGAATGCGGCTGATCGCCCAGAAGCGGCTGTCGCTGCGGATCCGGATGCTCGGCGGCACCCACACCGGCTACGCCCGCCTCACCCGCCGCTGGTGGGCGCCGGTCGCCGCCGAGCTCGAGGGCGAAGGGCTCACCGAGCGTCCCCTGTACTTCGTCAGCTCGAACTCCCACAGCCTCGTGAACATCGTCACCGGCATCGCCAACGAGCTCGAGCCCGAGCTGGTGGCGTTCGTCGAGCAACTCGACGACGACGACATCCTGCGCCAGGAGCTGGCGGCGTTCCGCGCCGGCGAGAGCCAGGGCTCGTGGGAGAACTTCCTGTACTTCGTCGCGCGCCTGTACTTCAGCGCCCGCGGGCCGGGAGCCGCGGCCGAGCGCCGCGCCGCCGAGCAGGGCAAGGGCGTCACCCACCTGCGCAGCACGAACGCCCTGCGGGTGCCCGCCCAGGTGATCTCGCTGGCCGCGCTCGACCCCGGGTCGCTCGATCCGCGGCTCGGTCGCGTCGACCACGACGCGCTGGCCGCGAGCGGCGCGGTGATCGTGAACATCGACTACCCGCTCGGCGTCGCGGCGTACAACATCCTCCGCGAGGTCGCGGTCGATCGCACCGGGCTACGGGGCGTGTACATACTCGGCAAGGCCGCGACTCTGAACGCCGACGTCGGCGACGTGATGATCTCGAACGTCGTCCACGACGAGCACTCGGGCTCGACGTACTGGCTCGACAACGCCTTCCGGGTCGACGACCTCGCGTCCGATCTGCGATTCGGGACCGGGCTCGACAACCAGCGCGCGGTCACGGTCAAGAGCACGTTCCTGCAGAACCGCTCGTACCTCGACTTCTACTACCGCGAGGCGTTCACCGTCGTCGAGATGGAGACCGGCCCGTACTGCAACGCGGTGTACGAGATCGCCGACGCCGACCGCCACCCGGTCGGCGAGGCCGTCAACTTCTCAAAGCTCCCGATCGACCTCGGGATCATCCACTACGCGTCTGACACGCCGTACACCCAGGCGCGCACGCTCGGCGCGCCTGGGCTGAGCTACTACGGGATGGACTCGACGTACGCCTCGTCGCTGGCGATCCTCCGGCGGATCCTTCGCCTCGAGGGCGTGCTCGGAGGCGGGCCAGCTCGCGACTAGACGGCCTGGCCGGCCGGCTCGGGGCGGCTGATCCACTGCTCGACCCACTCGCCGGTGGTCTGGCGGGTGGCGGCGTTGATGCGGTTCCAGGCGTTGATCCCGGCGATCGCGATCACAAGCCCGGCGAGCTCCTGCTCGTCGTAGTGGCGCGCTGCCTCCTCCCACACCTCATCGGGGACGGGATCGGAGCGGTCCGCGAGCCGCGTGGCGGCCTCGGTCAGTGCGAGGGCGGCGCGCTCGGCGTCGCTGAAGTACGGAGCCTCCCGCCAGGCGCCGACCATGTGGATGCGCTCGTCGGACTCGCCTGCGGCCTTGAGCTCGCGCGTGTGCAGATCCAGGCACACGCTGCAGCCGTTGATCTGGCTCGCGCGCACCTCGATCAGGTACAGCGTGGTGGCGGGCACGCCTGCATTCCGGGCGGCTGCGCCGAGCTTCTGAAGCGCCTCCATCGCGCCGGGGACGGTCATCGCGGGGTTCTTCATTCGTGGTTGCATGGTGTCCTCCAATCGTGAGTTGCGGCCCGCGTTCACATCATCTCGTTTCCCGCGGTCTATCCAGCTGACACGCGGCGAAGGACGAATGTGACACGCGCCATCGCCGGATCGCGCTCCCTCCGCCGAGGCCTTGCGGACGGCCGTTTGGCGTTGCTTCGGCGACCCTTGACAAGAGTCCTTGTGACAGCTATCGTTGTGACAAGAGTTCTTGTGAAAGGAGGAAGCATGTACCCAAACCCCACTCTCGTTCAAGCGCTCGGCCGAGATCGTGTCGCCGAGCTTCTGAACCACCCGCACGCGCGCACGGCGAGAATGCTCAGCCAACGCAACCGATCATCCGTATGACGACCCCTAAACGACTCCGCAGGAAGGCCGAGCCGCAGCGCCTTCAGGTGATCACCGACGCGCGCGCGATGCGAGCGCTCGCGCACCCGCTACGCGTGGCGCTCCTCGAGGCGATGCGCCGCGACGGAGAGATCACCGCCACCCGGGCAGCTGAGCTCCTCGGTGAGAGCCCCGGGAACATGTCGTGGCATCTCCAGACGCTTGCCAAGTACGGGTTCGTGGAGGAGACCGGCGAAGGTCGCGGGCGCAGCCGTCCCTGGCGCGTCACCAGCTATTCCCGGAGCTGGGAAACCGGCATGACCGACCCCGAGACGGCCAGCGCCGGCGAGACGCTCGAGCGGACGATCATAGGGCGCACGTATGACCAGCTCCGCGAATGGTGGTCGCGACGCCCGTTGTATCCAGTGAAGTGGCGGCGCGCCGCGTTCCTAACCGACACTTTGACCTACCTGACGGCCGACGAGCTCGCCGCGATCATGAACGAGATACTCGCGATCTACGACCGCTATGCGGATCGCCAGGACGCCGCGCAGCGCCCAGCCGGAGCCCTCCCCGTCCGCATCTACGCACACGGGCACCCCCTCCCGCCCACTCCGTCGGGCAACTGAGCTACGCGCCGACCGGATGCCAGGCGGTCTTGAGCTCGGTGACCGCCTCGAGCCGGCTCAGCGCATCGTCCGTGGCGCGTTCGTAGCTCGTGGCCGCGGCGGCGTGACGGACACGCTTGACCGTCTCGGCGGCGAGCCGGTCGAGTTCGGCCGACAGCTCGCCGTCGCCGGCGGCGTCGACGATCGCATTCAGGTCCCGGTGGGCCCCAAGCGCGCCGGCCAGCTCGGCGCGGCGTCCCGACAGAAGGTTCACGACACCCCCCGGCACGTCCGACACGCCCAGGACCTCAGCCAGATCGAGTCCGACGAGCGGCCGGGACCGAGAAAGGATCGCGACCGCGACGTTGCCCGCGGCGAGCGCCGGCGCGAGCTCGGCGATCAGGCCGAGCAGCGGCGGCGAATCCGGGGCGACGATGCCGACCACGCCAGTCGGCTCGGGCAGCGAGAACGACAGGAACGGCGCCGCCACCGGGTTGACGCCGCCCAGGACCGCGTGGAGCTTGTCGGTCCAGCCGGCGTAGTGCAGGAGCACGTCGACGGCGGCGTCGACCTCGCCGCTTGGCACCCCCATCGCGCCGCCTCGCGACTCGAGCGCCTCGGCGGCGCGGTACAGGATCTGCCCCCGGTTGTAGGCGGTGCGCGCCGCCCACGGGCCGGCGGCCTTACGCGCGGCACCCATCGCGTCGCGGATGTCCTTGCGCGACGCGCGAGGGAAGTTCACGCCGTCGGCCTCGTCGTAGCGGCCGGACTCCGAGCGGACGAACGCGCCACCGATGTACAGCTTGTACGTCTTGCGGACGGCGAGCCGCTCGGTCACCTGACCACCTCAAGGTAAGGCCGCAGTCCCGCGGGGCCGCCCTCGCGCCCGAACCCGGACTCCTTGTAGCCGCCGAACGCCGCGGTCGGGTCAAAGTGGTTGTAGGTGTTCTGCCACACGACCCCGGCCTTGAGCGCGCTCGCGACCTCGAACGCCTTCGAGCCCTTGTCGGTCCAGATCCCGGCCGCGAGCCCGTAGCGCGAGTTGTTCGCCTTCTCGATCGCCTCCGCCTGGGTGCGGAACGTGAGCACGGACACGACCGGCCCGAAGATCTCCTCGACGGCGATCCGGTGGGCGGGCGATACGTCGGTGAACAGCGTGGGCGCGAACCAGTAGCCGCGGTCGGGGAGCTCGCACTCGATCGTGCGCTTCGTGGCCCCCTCCTCCACCCCGGCAGCGACGAGCACCTCGATCCGCTCGAGCTGCTCGGCGGAGTTGATCGCGCCGACGTCGGTGTTCTTGTCGAGCGGGTCGCCGACGCGCAGGCGGCCCATCCGCTGCCACAGCTTCGCGATCACCTCGTCGCGCACGCTCTCCTGGATCAACAGGCGCGATCCCGCGCAGCACACGTGGCCCTGGTTGAAGAAGATCCCGTTGACGATCCCCTCGACGGCCTGATCGAGCGCGGCGTCCTCGAACACGATGTTCGCCGACTTGCCGCCGAGCTCGAGCGTCAGCCCGACGCTCGTGCCCGCGAGCGCGGCCTGGATGTCGCGACCGACCGCGGTCGAGCCCGTGAACGCGATTTTGTTGATGTTTTTTTCGCGCACGAGGGCCGCGCCGGTGTCCCCATCGCCCGGAAGGATGGTGACCACGCCGGGCGGCAACTCCGCCTCCTGGCAGATCTCGGCGAGCAGCAGCGCGGTCAGCGGCGTCGTCTCGGCCGGCTTGAGGATCGCGACGTTGCCGCACGCGAGCGCGGGCGCGAGCTTCCACGCCGCCATCAGCAGCGGGAAGTTCCAGGGCACGATCTGCCCGACCACGCCGAGCGGCCTGACCTCGCGGCCGTTGACGCCGTAGCGGAGCTTGTCGGCCCAGCCGGCGTAGTAGAAGAAGTGCGCCGCGGCGAGCGGGATGTCGACGTCGCGCGATTCGCGCAGCGGCTTGCCGCCGTCGATCGTCTCGACGACCGCGAGCTCGCGCGCGCGCTCCTGGATCAGCCGCGCGATCCGGAACAGGTACTTGGCGCGCTCGAGGTCCTTGAGCGCGGCCCACTTCGGGTGTGCGGCGCGCGCGGACTGGACGGCCGCGGTCACGTCGACCGGGCCCCCGTATGCCACCTCCGCTATCGGCTCCTCCGTGGCGGGGTTAATCGTCGGCACGTACCTGCCATCCGCCGGGTCCTTGAAGTCACCGTCGATGAACAGGCCGTAGCGGTCCTTGAGCCTGATGTGGTCCGCCGACTCGGGGGCCGGGGCGTAGTCCCAGACGATGCTGGTTCGCGTTTCGATGCTCATTCCTTGGAGAAGTCCTCCGCGCGCCCGTAGCGGCCGTTCTCGGTCTTGGCGTACTGCATAAGGAGATCATTGAGCACGGACGACGCGCCGATCCTGATCCGGTCCGCTGTCAACCATTCGTCGCCGAGCGTCTCCTTGACGAGCACGAGGCGATGCAGAGCGGCCTTGCTCGTCGACACGCCGCCGGCGGCCTTGAAGCCGACGACCCGGCCGGTGCGCTCGGCGTAGTCCCGGATGGCTTCGAGCATTACGAGACAGACCCCCGGCGTGGCGCCGCTCGCCGCCTTGCCCGTGGAGGTCTTGATGAAGTCCGCGCCGGCCTCCATCGCGAGCATCGAGGCGTGGCGGACGTGGTCGTAGGACCCGAGCTCGGCCGTCTCGAGGATCACCTTGAGGTGTGCGTCGCCGGCGCGCTCCTTGACCGCGACGATCTCCGCCATCACGCGCGTGTCGTCGCCGGCGAGGAACGCCTCGCGTGAGATGACCATGTCGATCTCGTCCGCGCCGGCCGCGACCGCGTCCTCGGTGTCTCGGAGTTTCGCCTCGAGTGACACCTGGCCGGCGGGGAAGCCGGTGGCGACGCTCGCGGTCTTGACGCCGGTGCCAGTGAGCGCGTCCTTGACCGTGGCCACCAGCGACGAGTACACGCAGACCGCGGCGACCGACGGGATCTCGGGCATCGTCGGCGCCGGGCACACGGCCTTGGCGCACAGGTGGCGGACCTTGCCGGCGGTGTCGGCGCCCTCGAGCGTGGTCAGGTCGACCATCGACACGGCAAGGCGGATGCCCTGCTGCTTGGCCGTGGTCTTGATCGAGCGCTTGCCGAGCTGAGCCGCGCGCTCCTCGATCCCGACTCGATCGACGTGGGGCAGACGACGGATCACGAGGCGAGGCTACTACGCTCCCGGCGGTGAAGCGGGTCCTCGTTTTCTGCGGATCGAGCCCGGGCCGGTCGCCCGAGTACTCCGAGTGCGCCGGCGAGCTCGGTCGCCTGCTGGCGTCGCGAGGGCTCGAGCTCGTGTACGGAGGCGCGAGCGTGGGCCTGATGGGGGCGCTCGCCGATGCCGCGCTCGCCGGGGGCGGGACCGTGATCGGCGTGATCCCGACCCGGCTGGTCGAGCACGAGATCGCCCATGCCGGCCTGACCAAGCTCCACGTCGTCGAGACGATGCACGAGCGCAAGGCGATGATGGCCGAGCTCGCCGACGCGGTGATCGCGCTCCCGGGCGGGACCGGGACGCTCGACGAGCTGTTCGAGTTGTTCACCTGGAAGCAGCTCGGCCTGCACCGCAAGCCGCTCGGGCTGCTGGACGTGAACGGCTACTGGCAGCCGCTGCTGGCGTTTCTCGAGCACGCCGTCAACGAGCGCTTCCTGCGCGCCGAGCATCTGGACACGCTGCTGGTGGAGCGCAACGCCGAGGCCCTGCTCGATCGCCTGGCGGCGCATCGGCACCGGTTGCCCGACAAGTGGGTCGACCGGGGCGGGGGCGGGCTCGGGGGGCGGGTGGGGACCCAGGAAAATCAGGCGGTGCCGAACACGCGGTCGCCGGCGTCGCCCAATCCAGGACGGATGTAGGCGTTCTCGTCGAGCTCGCGGTCAACCGCGGCGGTCCAGATGCGAACGTCGGGGTGCTCAGCTTGGACCCCCTCGATCCCCTGCGGCGCGGCCACCAGGCAGACGAGCTCGAGCTGCCTGGCACCCGCCTGCTTGAGCTTGTGCAGCGCGTGAACCGCACTGCCGCCGGTGGCCAGCATCGGGTCGAGCACGTACACGCGGGCTTCCGGAATCCCGCGCGGGAGCCGCTCGTAGTAGTCGACGGGCACGTGCTCCTCTTCGTCGCGGTAGATGCCGACGTGGCCCACCCGCGCATCGGGCAGCAAGCGCAGGAAGCCCTCGACCATCCCGAGGCCGGCACGCAGGACGGGCACCACCGTGACCTCGTCGCGCAGCCGGAGGCCCTGCGTGGATTCCAGCGGGGTCTCGATGTCGACTTCCTTGACCGGCAACTCCCGCGCGACCTCGACGGCCATGATCGCCGCGGCCTCGAACAGGGCCTGGCGGAAGTCGCCGTGGCGCGTGTTGCGATCACGCATCACCGACAGGCGATCGGCGAGTACCGGATGGTCGACCACTTTCACCATTTCGGGCATGGCGCGATGCTATCGGCGGCAGGGATCCCGGTAGGCTCGCGCGCTCATGGCGCGTGTCAACGTCGAGCTGAAAGCCCGCGACACTGACCCGGACGGGACCCTTTCCCGTTGCTATGCCCTCGGGGCCGCGGACCAGGGCGTCCTGGCCCAGCGCGACACCTATTTCTTGGCCCGTCGCGGGCGACTCAAGCTGCGCGTCGAAGCGGGAGCGCTCGGTGGCGAGCTGATCGCCTACCGGCGGGACGACGCCGCGGAGGCGGCGGAGAGCGGGTACGTGTTGGCCCCGATGGCGGCACCGGAGGAACTTGCCGAGGCGCTCGACGCCGCGCTGGGCACGGTCGTGGTCGTGTCCAAACGCCGGCGTCTGTTCCTGTGGGAGGGGGTGCGGATTCACCTCGACGAGGTCGACGACCTGGGGAGCTTTGTGGAATTCGAGGCCGTGCTGCCGGACGCAGGCGACCTCGCCGCCGCCCAGGACAAGGTGGCCCGGCTGCGGGCGTCGCTGGGGATCGACGACGACGCGCTGGTGTCCGTCGGTTACGCGGATCTGCTGATGGACGGGCCGCAGGCGCTGCTCCGGGCGGCCTCCGAGGCCATGCGAAACGCCTACGCCCCCTACTCCGAGTTCAAGGTCGGCGCCGCCGTACGCGCGCCGAGCGGCGCGATCTACGCCGGCGCGAACGTCGAGAACGTCGCCTACCCGCAGGGCCAGTGCGCGGAGGCCTCGGCCATCGGCGCGCTCGTCGCCGCCGGCGAGTCCTCGATCACCGCTGTTGCCGTGGTCGCCGAGCGCCTCGAGCACTGCCCGCCATGCGGGGGTTGCCGCCAGCGGCTGGTGGAGTTCGGGGGGCCCGACACGCCGGTGTATCTCGGGCGGCCGGGTTCCAGTCCGCTCGTGTCGACCTTGAGCGAGCTCCTGCCCGGGTCGTTCGGACGTGAGGCGCTGCAAGGGTGAACCTCGGAGCGCCGCGCGTCGGTGTCGTGCTCGGGTCGGGCCTGGGCGCGGTCGCCGAGGCTGTGGAGGACCCGGCCGTCGTCGGCTACGAGGAGCTGCCGGGCTTCCCGCGGCCGACCGTTTCTGGGCACGCCGGGCGGGCGGTGCTCGGCTCCATCGGCGGTGTTCCGGTCGCGGTGCTCCAGGGTCGCGCGCACCTGTACGAAGGCGGCTCCCTTGACGCGCTGCGGGCTCCGGTCCGGGCCCTGCGGGCCGCGGGCGCGTCGGTTCTGGTTCTGACGAATGCCGCCGGGTCACTGCGCCCGGAGGTCGGGCCGGGGTCGCTGATGGCGATCACCGACCACATCAACATGACCGGCGTCAACCTGCTCGCGGGGCCCAACGACTCCTCGATTGGGCCGCGGTTTCCGTCTTTGCGCGATGCGTATGACCCGGCGTTGTTGGCGTCGCTTCGGGCCTCGGCCGCCGAGCTTGGCATTGCGCTCGCCGAGGGCGTGTACCTGGCGGTCAGCGGGCCGAGCTTCGAGACGCCGGCGGAGATCCGCGCCTTCGGAGTGATGGGCGCCGACGCGGTCGGCATGTCGACGGTCCACGAGACGATCGTCGCGCGCCATTGCGGTCTGCGGGTCGCCGCCGTGTCCGTGATCACGAACCTCGCGGAGGGCATGACCGATCAGCCCCTTTCGCACGAACAGACGCTCCGGGCGGCGCAGGACGGCGCCGGCGATCTCGCGCGGCTGCTGCTCGACTTCATCCCTCGGCTCTCCCCCCACCTCCCGGCCGCCCCCTCCCACCCCCGGCCCGATGCTGACCGCTGAGCTCATCCGGCGAAAGCGCGACGGGTTTGAACTGTCAGCTGAGGAGATCGCCTCGCTGGTGAGCGGGATCGCGGACGGCACGGTGACCGACGCTCAGATCGGCGCTTTGGCGATGGCGATCGTGTGGCGGGGGATGACCGCGGCCGAGCGGGTGGCGCTGACCGGCGCGATGACCCGCTCGGGAGACGTGCTCGACTGGAGCGCCGCCGGGTTGTCCGGGCCTGTTTTGGATAAGCACTCGACCGGGGGCGTCGGCGACAAGGTCAGCTTGCTGCTCGCGCCGATCCTCGCCGCGTGCGGTGCGTTCGTCCCCATGATCTCCGGCCGGGGCCTCGGGCACACGGGGGGCACGCTCGACAAGCTCGAGTCGATCCCGGGGTACGAGGTGGTGTTGGAAACCGACCGGCTGCGCGCGGCGGTGGCACGGGTCGGCTGCGCGATCGTCGGCCAGACGGATCGCCTGGCGCCGGCCGACCGCCGGCTGTACGCGATCCGCGACGCCACCGGAACCGTCGAATCGATCCCGCTGATCGTCGGCTCGATCCTGTCCAAGAAGCTCGCAGCTGGACTCGACGCGCTGGTCATGGACGTCAAGTTCGGCTCGGGCGCGATGCTGCCGTCGCTGGAGTGCCGCTCGTGAGCTCGCCCAGGCGATCGTCGAGGTGGCAGTCGGGAACGGCCTGCCGACGGTCGCGCTGCTGACCGACATGAACCAGGTGCTCGGACGGTCCGCCGGCAACGCGGTCGAGGTGCGCGAGTCGATCGACCACCTGACCGGCGCGGCTGCCGACGAGCGCCTGCTCGAGGTGACGCTCGCGCTGTCCGCCGAGCTGCTGGTTCTGGGGGAGCTTCACGCCGATGTTGCGAGCGCCCGCGCTGCGGCGGCCGGCGCGCTGCAGAGCGGGCGGGCGGCCGAGCGCTTCGCCGCGATGGTCGCCGAGCTCGGCGGCCCGTCGGATCTGATCGACGCCCCCTCGCGCCACCTTCCGAGCGCGCCGGTCGTGCAGGCCGTCGAGCCGGCTTGGCCCGGGGTGGTGTCGGCGATCGACGTGCGCGCGGTCGGGATCGCGATCGTCAACCTCGGCGGCGGCCGCGCCCGCGAGGACGATCTCGTCGACCACAGCGTCGGCCTGACCGAGGTGGCGGCGCTCGGTGAGCGCGTCGACCCCGGCGGCCGCCCGCTCGCGCTCGTGCACGCGCGGGACGACGACGGCGCGCGCCGCGCGGCGGACGCGGTCCGCGCGGCGTTTGTGCTCGGCGATCCGCCGGCCGCGATTCCCGGCCCGGTGGCCGAGATTCAGCGCACGGTGTAGACGCCGGTCGAGACTGCGTGGTAGCCCTTCGCGCCGACGCTGCGCGCGAGCGGGCTGCGCGGGTCCGCGCCCTCGGCGAGGCGGTCGAGCGCGTGGCGGAAGTCGTACCGGGGCGACCAGCCGAGCTCGCGGCGCGCCCGCTCGTTGACGTAGACGCGCTCGATCGACGGGAACATCCGCCAGCCTCGCGCCGCGTAGATCTCCGCGTAGTCCGGAAATCGCTGGTGAACCACGGCGGGCAGGTCTCGTCGGATCGCGGTGAGGTCGTCGCGCGTGAACGGCGTCGTCGCGCTGATCACGTAGCGGCCGAAGCCGATCGCCGGCGCCCGCTCGAGCGCGAGCACGGTGGGCGCTGACCACGTCCTCGAGGTCGACGCGGCGGTACAGCAGCTCGTTGACCTTGAGGTTCAGGTCGTCGTAGGCGCTGCGGACGTCGTCGCGGTCGTCGGGCTCGGGGAAGAACCGCGACGTCCGCAGGATCAGGCACGGCAGCCGATGGTCGCGCGAGATCAGCTCGCACAGATCCTCGGCGGCGGTCTTGGTCGCGCCGTAGATGTTGCGGGGGACCGGCGCGACGTCCTCGGTGATCCACGCCGCCGGCGCACCGTCCTCGGGCGCCAGCGCCCGGCCGAACGCGCTGGTGGTGCTCGTGAAGACGAACCGGCCGACGCCCGCCGCGACCGCCTCCTCGAGCAGGTTCAGCGTGCCGGTGATGTTCGTCTCGACGAACTCCGCGCGATCGTGCGAGCCGACGTGCGGCTTGTGGAGCGTGGCCGAGTGCACGACCGCGTCGACGCCGGCCACGCGCGCGCCGCACGCTGTCGCGGTCGACGATCGACCCGACCACGGTCGTGAGCGGCGAGTCGAGCACGTCGAGCCCGACCACATCGTGGCCCTGCCTCGCGCAGCGACGCGCATCAGCGCCTCGCCGAGGTGTCCTGAGCTGCCGGTCACGAGAATCCTCATCGCCCCAGACATATCAGAACCACCTGATAGACATCCGCCCTCATGCCGCCAGTTGCCAAGGCCGAGCTGCACGTCCACCTCGAGGGCACCGCCCCGCCCGACCTCGTGCGGCGGATCGCGGAGCGCAACGGCCTCGCGCTGCCCGACGGGATGCTCGGCGACGACGGTCGCTTCCGCTACACCGACTTCCTCGACTTCCTGCGCACCTACGACCTCGCCGCGAGCGTGATGCGGACCGGCGAGGACTACCGCGACATCACGTACGAGTACCTGTGCGCGTGCGCGCACGGGGGCGCGATCTACGTCGAGCTGACCGCGTCGCCCGACCACGCCGCGCTCGTCGGGCTGAGCGACGAGGACCATCTCGACGGCATCGCCCGCGGGATCGACGACGCCCGTCGCGACACCGGCGATCGAGGGCCGGATCCTGATCTCGGCCGTGCGCAACTTCGGCGTCGAGCAGGCGCTGCGCGTCGCCCGCCACGCCGCCGAGCACCCCCACCCCTACGTCGTCGGCTTCTCGATGGCCGGCGACGAGGCCGGGTTTCCCGCGGGCGACTTCGCCGAGGTCTATGCGATCGTGGCCGGCGCCGGGCTCGGCTGCACGATCCACGCCGGCGAGTGGGCCGGAGCCGACAGCGTCCGCGCGGCGCTGTAGTTGCCGGTTACCCGGATCTCCCACGGCGTCCGCGCGATCGAGGACCCGTCGGTGGTCTCCGAATTGGCCGCGCGAGGGATCGTGCTCGAGTGCTGCCCGACTAGCAACGTCGTGCTCGGCGTGTACCCGAGCTACGAGGACCATCCGCTTCCGCAGCTGCGCGACGCCGGCGTCAGGGTCACGCTCGGCTCAGACGACCCGCCCTACTTCGGCGCCACGATCGAGGGCGAGTACGAGGTCTGCGCCGAGCGGATGGGCTTCAGCTCGGAGGATCTTCGCGAGATCACCGCCACCGCGATCGACGCCGCGTTCTGCGACGAGGAGCTGCGGGCGTCGTTGCGCAGCCGCGTCTGATCGTCCCTTCGTCCATTTGCGGTATCGATCGCGCACGTTCCGCCCCCGCGGGCGCGATGTGTCACCCATGGAAACCAGAGACGACGTCGACGTCACACGCGTCCTCACCTCCACGCTGATCCGGCGCATGACCGATGACCACATCAATCGGGTGATCGGCGAGCTCGAGTACATCGCGGAGGAGCGCGGCGATCGGACCGGCGAGAGCGCTCACGCTCAAGCTGCCGGTTACCTGATCGCGGCGCTCGAGGGACGCAGGGAGCGGCGCAACGGTGCGAGTGTCCCGCCACCGTCGCTCCACGACGCTTCAAGCAACGGTCACGAGTCTTAGGGGTCCCGCGCTCAAAGGACCGGATGGCCCATCCGGGCCAGTTGTCTAAGCGTGCAGGTTTACCCGCCACCTAGCGCGAGCTTGCGCCAATCGGCGCTTGCCCAGTAGGTCGCTCGGTATCATCGCCGCCTTCACAGTTGCAGGAGAGGTTGGTTTCATCGTTACCTTCGAGGGCGCTCGCCACGACGTCCTCCGATTGATGATGTCCGCAGGGTGGAGGGACCAAGTGTCATATGACAGGAGGTGACTCGGCAGCCGCCGAGCCCGGCCGGCACGAGGGCGAGAAGTCCGGGACGCGCGCTCTGCGAGTCACCAACCTGTCGGTGTCGTACGGACGCGTCGCCGCCGTGCACGAGGTCAGCTTCGACATCGACGAAGGTGAATGCGTCGCGCTGGTTGGTCCGAACGGAAACGGCAAGAGCAGCATCGTCATGGGAGTGGCCGGGCTTGTCGCACGCCGTGGCCGCGTGGAGATATTCGGCCGTACCGCCCCGCCCGCCAATGTCATGTTCATGGCACAGCACGGCCTGACACTTGTGCCCGAGCGCCGTCAGCTGTATCCGAACCTGTCGGTCGCCGACAACATCATCCTCGGCGGCTACAGCCGGACTCGCAGCCTGCGCAAGGCTCGGCGGTCAGAGTCATATCGACAGGCACTCTCCCTGTTCCCGGAGCTGGAAAGCCATATGACCCAGAAGGCGGGATCGCTTTCGGGCGGCGAGCAGCAGATGGTCGCGATCGCCAGGGGCCTGGCCGCCGACCCACGGATCCTCGCGGTCGACGAGCCGTGCCTCGGCCTCGCCGAAGCCGTCAGCAGGCGGGTGTACAACGCGCTGGCCGGGATCCGCGACCAGGGCCGAACGCTGCTGATCGTCGAGGAGGCGGCGACCCGCGCGCTCGAGCTCGCCACCCGGCAGGTGGAGGTCCGCAACGGCGTCGTTGTCGGAGTGCCCGCATGACCGCCGTGTCGGTCACGACCGCGGACACCCGAGGAGCGCCCCAGTGAAGCTCGGCAACCTGATCATCGCCGGACTGGTGACCGGATCCATCTACGCCGCGTTCGCGGCCCTGGTCGCGCTCTGGTACCGCGTGAGCAACATCCTCAACCTGGCGATCGGGGACTTCGCGATGCTGGGCGCTCTCGGCGTCGATAACCTCGTGCACGACCGGCACTGGGCGATCGCGCCGGCGATCCTGGCGGTCCTGGCGGCATTGGCGTTGCTGGGCTACGTCTACGACCGCGTCGTGCTGACGCTGGCGCAGGACGGGCCGAACCGGCAGGAGGGCATCGTCGTGACGTTCTTCTTCACGTTTGCGCTCTCGTTCTTCTTAGAGGGGCTGGCGGAGGTCCTGTACGGCACGAATGTCCACGCCGCTCCTGACATATGGACGGGGACGTCCCTGAGCATCTTCGGGGGGTTGCACATCGCGCGGGCCGGCGTGCTCGTCATCGGCTTCGCGGCGAGCGTCGGCGTTGCGATGGTGCTGTTCCTGCGGGGAACGCTCAGCGGCAAGGCGGTTCAGGCCTGTGGCGAGAACCACATCGGGGCCCGGATCGTCGGCATCGACAATCGCCTGTACCGTCGCCGGCTGTTCGTGCTGACGGCGGTCCTGGCAGCCGTGTTCGGGATCCTCGAGTCGCCGATCACCGGCTACACGTACGCCTCCGGCGCCGCGATCAGTATCACCGGCTTCATCGCGGCCGCGTACGCCGGGTTTCAAAAGCCGGGCAAGGCGGTGGTGGCGGGTCTCGCGATTGGTGTCCTCGAGGCTGTCCTCAGCGGTTACGTCAGCACGACGTACGGCGAAACCCTGCTGTACGTGATCCTGGTGGCCGCGATTCTGATCCGACCGAGCGCGATGGGCCTCGACGTCGCCTTCGACTGACCTGGGAAAGCCGAGGACCAGCGGATGCCACCGTTCAGCAGGCGCGGCGCCGATCTCGAGCAGCCTGTAGCACCGCCGTCCCCGACGCCGGCGACTCCCGGGGCGGGCGGTGGCACGCGACTGGGACGGTGGATGGGGGCCGCCTCCGGGCGCGGTCCGCTGCTGTCCACCTCGGTCGTGCTCGTCGGCGGCGTGATCGTGGCGGGGTTCTTCTCGTCCACGTACTTCGGCGGCGTCGTCGTCCTCGCGCTTACCTACGCGATCGTCACCGCCGGCATGGCCGTCCAGATCGGCTTCAGCCAGCAGGTGGTCTTCAGCCAGTCCGTGTTCATGGGCTTCGGAGCCTACGGCGTGGCAGTGCTCAACTCCAACGTCGGCATGCCGAGCCTCCTCGCTGCGTTCCTCATCACCCTGGCCAGCGGGTTCGTGGCGTTCGTGATCGGCAAGGCGGTCTCGCGAGCGTCGGGGCTGGCGCTCGCGGTGGCGACGCTGCTGTTTCCGCTGATCGGCTACAGCTACCTGACCAACGCCAACTGGCTCGGCGGCAGCATCGGATTCCCGCTCACCGGGAACCTCTGGCCGGGCGGTAGCTCCGCCGTGGCCAACGGACTGCTGACGGTGTTCATCCTGACGGGCGTCGTCTACGCCGCAACCCGCCTCGTGGCCTCCGACGTCGGGCTCGAGATGTACGTGCTCGGTGCCAGCGAGGGAACCGCCGCCGCGATGGGCGTGCGGACCGCGCGCCGTAAGCTCGAGCTGTTCATCCTCGGCTCCATGCTCGCGTCGCTGGGGGGCGCTGTGTATGCGGGCACGCAGCTGTTCGTGCCTCCCACGCTGGTCCAGGCGACGGCTGAGCTGTCGCTGCTGATCATGCTGTTCGTCGGCGGCCGGCGCAGCGTTCTCGGCGCCGTGCTCGGCGCCGTGGCGATCGAGTACTTCTCCGGAATCAGCAACTGGGTGAGCATCCACATCCTGCTGATCGAGGGTGTGCTGATCACCGTGATCCTGCTGATCGAGCCGGAGGGCGTGGCTGGAATCGCAAACCGGCTGTGGCGAGCGGCACGCCTGCGGGCGACCCGCGGCCGCCCCGCGCCGGCGACAGGGTCCACACTCGCGACCGTCTCCCCGCTGCCCGCCGACGCGGAGCCTGTCGGCATCGACAACGGCGAGACCGCTGCTGCGCGTCTGTCCGTGTCGTCTTTCCGAGCGCACTTCGCCGAAGGCCGGGCGCCGTCGGCATCCGGGGCGGCCGCGCTGCTCGAGTGCTCGGGGGTCGAGAAGGAGTACGGCGGCCTGCATGTGCTGAAAGACGTCGACCTCACGATCCCCGACCGCGGGATCTTCGGCCTGTGCGGGCCCAACGGCGCCGGCAAGACGACGCTCCTCAACGTCATCGCCGGCAGCGTCGCGCCGTCAGCCGGCCGCGTGTCGCTGGGCGGCGAGGACATCACCGAGCTGTCGCCCTCGAGCCGGTTCCGACTGGGCGTGAGCCGGACGTTCCAGGCGGTGCACCTGATCCCTGAGCGCACGGTGCTCGACAACGTGGCCGTGGCGTGCCTTCAGTCTCAGGAGTCCTCGCTGGCGCGGGGGATCGTCGCCAACCACCTTGCCGACGCCCGCCGCGAGGCGATGTACGCCCTGGACTACCTCGGTATGAGTGACGTCGTCGATCGCGTCGCGGGCTCGTTGACCCTGGAGGCGCAACGGATGGTCGAGCTGGCGCGGGCACTCGCATCGCGGCCAACGTTGTTGCTGCTCGACGAGCCGGCGTCGGGTCTGAGCGCGCCGCAGCGAGAGCGCCTCAAGGAGGTTCTGCGCTCGATCGGCGATTTCACGTGCGTGCTGCTCATCGAGCACGACTTGTCATTGGTGGCGTCGCTGGCGGAACGGATCTTCGTGCTGTCCAGCGGGGCCCTGGTCTTCGAAGGCAGCGCCGACGAGTTCCGCGAGTCGGAGCTCGTGAGCTCCCTGCTCATCGGCGTGTGAGTGACAGCGGGAGAAGGAAGGGTCAATCGAATTGCAGAGAGGAGAGTTGTGATCATCACCAAAGCGCTTCGGTCGCTCCGGAGCAGAGGGGCGGCAGCAGCGATGCTCCTGGCGACCGCCGGACTCATCGCGGCATGCGGCAGCTCGACCAAGAGCGTCGCCAGCACCAACGGACCGATCAACGTCTGCGGCGATCTCGCCTTGTCAGGGCCATACGCGCAGATCGGACAGACCGACAACTGGGGGGCGCAGGCGTACTTCAAGTACATCGACGCTCATGGCGGCGTTGCCGGACACCAGGTCAAATACACCGTGGTCGACAACCAGTCCCAGCCCGCGCAGTCAGCGTTGATCGCCCAGAAGTGCATCAGGGAGGACAAGGCGAGCTTCATCGTCGGGCCCGAATCCGGAGCCGACACCGAGGCGGCGCTTCCGATAGCCATCGCCAACAAAACGATCCTGATCAGCCTCTCGTCCGGCTGGCAGAGCAACGGGTACAAGTCCAGCGAGCTGACCTCATACGGGTTCCCGGGGTTCTACGACGTGTTCGCACAGGACCAGATCGCAAGCGTTCAGAACGTCATCGTGCCCCAGCACATGACCCGCGTGGCGCTGATCGAGGACGCCTGCGGGCCGGTGTGCACGGCCAACCAGGGAACCGTGCAGCAGTTGGCCGCGAAGAACCACTTCAAGCTGGTAAGCACGCAGATCGTTCCGCTCGACGCCACCGACATCACGCCACAGGTCCTGGCGCTGCTCAACGCCAAGCCACAGATCATCCTGTTCGGCCTCGTGCCGGGACCCCCGTCGATCACCGCGATCCGCGCGATCCGCAGCCAGGACCCGAACATCCCAATCAGCGAGTGCTCCGCCTGTGAGCTTCCGAGCTTCATCTCGGCCGCCGGCGGGAAGACCAACATGCAGCACATCTACGTGCTGGGCTCGATGCAGAACTGGCTGACCAACGCCCAGCAGGGTTCCACGGCGACGGACAAGGCGACCGCCGCCGGGCTCCAGCAGTACTTCTCGGGGATGAAGCTGGCCGGCTTCACCAGCGAGAACCAGATCGACAACAGTCAGGAGGGCTGGGACGCCGGCCTCGAGATCAACTGGGCCGTCAACAAGGCCGGCAAGCTCGACGAGACCGCGATCAAAAACGAGCTCCAGCACCTCAACATCAACACCCTCGGCATCGTCTGGGCCCGGACGCCGCAGAACTACGAGAACATCCCCGACGTCGACGCGGCGATGGAGATCATCAATCCCGACGGAACGCCGGCGCTGTACAAACCGACGAGTCCGTGACCCACGCCTGACTGAGAGCCGGCCGCGCCCCGGGTGCGGCCGGCGCTCTGCTAGAGGCAAACGCAGAGTGGTGTCGCCGAAGCCGATCGCGGAGAGCGCCCCGGTGAGAACGACCGGGGCGCTTATGCAATCACGCGGCCGCGGTGCTCGGGAGCCAGCTGAACCGCCAGACGGCGAATGCCGCGGCGCCGGCGCCCCAGGCGGCGAGGACGAGCAGGTTCGTGGGCGAGATGGAGCTGCGGAAAGTGGTGTGGACGGACGCGAGGTGCAGTCCGGCGGCGAGGTGCTCGACGGGGAAGATTGCTCCGAGCGCCCGTAGGCCGGCGCTGAGGTTCTGGGTGGGGATCAGCACGCCGGAGATGAACCACAACGGCATGGTCGTTGCCTGGACGATCGGCTGCGCGGCCTCCGGTGAGCCGATCAGGCCCGAGACGGCGTAGCCGACCGCCACGAACGTCAGCGCTCCGAGCGCTGCGGTGCAGGCGACCGCCGCGATCGCGCCCGGCGCGATGCCGACGCCGTAGAGCAGCTTCGCGATCACGAGCACGATTGTGCTCATGATCGCCACGGTGACCAGGGCGGTGATCGCCTGGCCACCGATCAGGACCGCCGGCCGGACCGGGGTGGCGCGGCGCCGTTTGAGCACGCCGGACTCGCGCATGGTCGCGATCGCGACGACGAGGTTGGCGTAGCACGCGAGCACGATCGACATCGTCAGGATGCCGAACGTGAAGAAGCGCGAGAGCTTGACCTGGACTCCGTCGACGGTCGCGGTGCCGTGGAACACGCCGGCGAAGATGACGAGCATCACCACCGGGAAGAAGAGCGTGAAGAAGCGCGCGCGAGGGTTACGACCGGCGGTGACCATCTCGTAGCGTGCCTGGTGGGCGAGCACGGCAATCGGCCCGCGCGACGCGGCGGATCGCCGCCGCGCGCGCGACCCGATCGCCGATGCTGGCGGACCCGGCGGAGTGCTTGCGGCGGGCATCGTGCTACCCCTTCCGCTTGCGGTTGGCGGTGAACTCACGCCACTTGCGGGAGAGGAACTTGAACAGCCAGATCATGGTCGGCTCCTTTGCGAGTCGTCGGTTTCGGTTGTCAGTTGCAGGTAGACGTCCTCGAGCGTCGGGCGAGTGACCTCGAGGTCGTCGAGCTCCAGCCCGCGCTCGAGCGCCCATCCGGCCAGCGCGTACAGGTCGGCGGTCACGCGCGTGCTCGGCAGCACGAGCCGGCCGCTTGCGTGGTGGGTCACTCGCGCCGCGAGCGCGCCCGGAAGCTCGACGGCCGTGCTGCCCTCCGGCACCGAGAACGAGATCTGCGCGGCTTCGAGCTGGCGATCGCCGAGCGTCTGCGGCGTGCCCTCGGCGACGATCTGGCCGGCGGCGATCACAGCGATGCGGTCGGCGAGTCGTTCGGCCTCCTCCATGTAGTGCGTGGTGAGGAACACCGTCTTGCCGATGTCCCTGAGGCCGGCGATCACCTCCCAGGCAGCGCGGCGAGCGGCCGGATCAAAACCGGTCGTCGGCTCGTCGAGGAAGATCAGCTCTGGGTCGCCGATCAGCGCCAGCGCGACATCAAGCCGACGCCGCTGCCCACCCGACAGAGCCGACGCGCGCTGATCGGACTGGTCCGCGAGGTCGACCAGCGCGAGCGTGTCGTCGACGTCGCGAGGGGCCGGGTAGTAGCCGGCGTACAGCCCGAGGCACTCGCGCACGCTGAGGCCCGGCTCGGCCTCTGACTCCTGCAGGACGATCCCGATCCGCGCGCGCCAGCTCGCGGGCGCCCGCCACGGGTCGTGCCCGAGCACCTGGACCGTGCCGCCGGTGGCCTGGCGGAAGCCCTCCATGATCTCGACGGTCGTGGTCTTGCCGGCGCCGTTGGGGCCGAGGAACGCGAAGATCTCACCGCGACGGATTTCGAGGTCGACACCGCGGACCGCCTCGTGATCGCCGTAGTGCTTGTGCAAATCGTGGATCGAGACGATCGGGTCCGTCGGCGCGTCCATGCTCGTGGGTCGGTTCGTCATCGCCCGGTTCCTGCGACCTCGGTCTGCGCAGCTCGGCGAGGAGCGCCCGCGGTGATCAGCCAGGCGACCGGTATTGCGATCGCAAGCAGGATCCCGGCGCCCCATGCCGCCGCGACGGTGTATCCGTGCACCGTCGCGGTCGCGACGCCGGCCGTCGCGTGGGCCGTGAGGTAGACGGCCGTGGCGGTGGCGGCGATCGTGTTCAGGAGCGCGGCACCGATCGAGGAGCCGAGCTGCCCGGCGGTGCTGGACGCGGCCGAGGCGGCGCCGGTGTCCTCGCGGGCGACCGAGCGCAAGGTCGTGGCGAGGATCGGCGGACCGGCGAGGCCGGTGCCGATGCCCTCGACCAGCTCGGCGAGCACGATCAGCGCCACGCAGTGGCCACTCGGCGTGAGGCCGAGCAGCGGCACCAGCCCGGCCGCGCTGAGCACCAGGCCGGCACTGATCAACCAGCGGGGCGCGACGCGCGTCATCAGCCGCCGGGCGATCAACACCGAGCCGCAGGCCGCGGCGAGCGCGAACGGGACCAGCGTCAGGCCGGTGCGTAGCGGCGAGTAGTGCAGGACCGTCTGGAGCTGATAGGTGAGGATCAGCATCAGCCCGACGGTGCTGAGACCGTTGAACACCATCGCCAGCAGCGCCCCGCCGCGGTTTCGCTCGCGCACCACCCGCAAAGGCAGAATCCCATTGCTACCGCCGGCCTGACGAGCTACGAACGCCGCGAGCGCTGCCACGGCGCAGACCAGTGAACCGATCACCGCAGGCGATCCCCAGCCCGCGGACGTGACCTCGCCGAGCCCGTAGACCAGGGCGACCATGCCGATCGAACACAGCGCTGCGCCGACCGGGTCCAGGCGCACGGTCGGACGTGGCGCAATCGAAGGGAGCAGACGCCGCGTGCCGGCGATCACCGGCAGGCAGACGAGCACGTTGACGTACAGGCACCAGCGCCAGCTGAGGCCGCTGGTCAGCGCGCCGCCGAGAATCAGACCGAGCGCCATGCCGGCCGTCAGCGTCGCGGCGAAGATGCTCATCGCCCGTGCCCGCTCGTGCTCGTCCGTGTAGACGGTCGCCAGCAGCGACTTGGTGGAGGACACGAGGACCGCGCCGAACGCCCCCTGTACCGCGCGCGCAGCGATTAGCATCGCGCCATCGACCGACGCTCCCCCGACCGCAGACGCGGCGGCAAAGCCGACGACCCCGACTACCAGCGTCCGCCGGGCGCCGAACCGGTCGGCGAGCCGGCCGCCGAGCAGCAACAGCGAAGCGAACGCCAGCGTGTAGGCGGTCAGCACCCACTGGCGCGCGCCGACCGACATGCCAAGCGCGTGCTGCGCCGACGGCAGCGCGACGAACATGACCGTGATGTCGATGATCGCCATCAGGTGGGCGGCCGCGATCACCCCGAGCGGCCACCAGCGCGACGCCGAGCGCTCGGCGCGCGAGTTGCCGCGGACCGGGATGCGCAACGGTTCGGTGATGATTGACATGCGAAGACTCCTGCGAGCTAAGATAAGGAACGCTTCGTATCTAATCAGGAGAGCCCATAAGAGTCAAGATGTCTCCTAAAAATCTTTCGACGTCGGCCGTGCGAGCGCGCACAGCGCCGGCCCAGCCCAAGACCAAACCCCCGGAGCGCGCCACCCGCCGTCGTGGCGCGACGCTCGAGCACGCCCTCCTGGACGCCGCCTGGGAAGAGCTTCAAGAGTCCGGCTACGCCAAGCTCACGATGGAGCGAGTCGCCGAACGGGCTGGCACCAGCCGCGCCGTCATCTACCGCCGCTGGCGCAACCGCGCGGAGCTCGCGATCGCCGCCATGCGCCACCACCAGCCGGTGCTCTCCGGCACGATCCCCGACACCGGCACGCTGCGCGGTGACGTCCTCGCCGTCCTGCGGCGCGCCTCCGCGCGGATCACGGGGATCGGTCCCGACACCGCCATCGGCATGCTCAACGACCTGCTCTCAGACGACGAGGCGTTCGACGAGATCCTCGACCAGCTCATGCGTGGCGGCGGCGAGGTGATGGCCGTCGTCCTCGCCCGGGCCGTAGCTCGCGGCGAGGCCCGCGACGACATCAGCCCCCGCGTCGCCCGTCTCCCGCTCGACCTGCTCCGCCACGAGCTGATCCTCACCCACGGGCCACCCGCGCAGCGCACACTGGAGGAGATCGTCGACGAGATCTTCCTCCCGCTCGTCCTGCGCCAGCCGTAGCCTAGACCGCGCGTACCGCAGCTTTCGATTAGATGCAGCCCGCATCTAATCGGGTATGAGACTAAGACTCTGCTTGTACCCTAACCGCGACCGACATGGGCGCCGTGCTGGCCTCGCTCATCTTCCGTGGCGTCGTCGCCGCTCTCGGGGGGTCAGGCCGCGAGCCCTGAGCCAGCGCTCGAACATCGGGTCGGTGAGGCGTGGCCTGTCAGCGCGGTACCGAAGTTACGCCCAGTCTTCTCGAACCGCTCGGCGACGTATTCCCCGACGTCGTCGAGCGGCAGCGGCGCGAGGTTCTTCGGGACCGCGTGATCGATGGATCTCATCGAATGCGATCAGGCTGGCGGTTCCGTCTCGCTCGAACAGAGCCGCCGGCAGCTCCAGCAGCCGCGACAGCACAGACTCGGCGTCCACATTCCGCTTCTGCTGCAGGACTGCGGTGAACGCGCGTCCTCCGAGTGCGAGCCCGATATTCCAGCTCCGGAACAGGTTCTCCGCAGTTCGCCGGATCGGTCCCTTGAGCCGGTCATACCCGCGCTCGATCCGGACCACGATCTCCCCGATCGACAGCACATCCTGAAGGTCGACCAGCACCGTCGGCATCTTCTCTCGCTCGGCTGCCTCGAGCACTCGTCGCAGCAACGTCGTCTCGCCATAGCGCCGCGGACCCACCAGCGGAACGAAAGGCCGCCCTCGGCGAGCGCCAGCAGCTCCTCGGCGTCGGGATAATTGCATGCACGGTGCATGCCATTTCGCAGCGTTTCTGCATGCGAAACCGTAGTCGTCCAGCATGGGACATCGAGCGCCTCAAGCGTCTCAGCGCGGCTGCGAGGTTAATTGGCGTGGCAGCTTAGGCCAGCGGTATCGTCACGTGGTCCCCGGCCGAGGGCACGCCGGGTGCAGAGAATGCAATCGCCAGCGTGCGTGCGCTTGGGTCACGCATGTCGACCGTCACCGTGAGGTATCCGTATCGCGTGACCGGGCCTACAAGCAGCGTGTAGTCGTTCCAGGTCCGCGGCGCTTCTCCGATCTTCTCCCCTTGGGGCACTCGTGCGTCGTGACCGCCGCTCCCGGCCACGACGTATGGCATCTGCTTGCCATTTACGGCCCGGGCGAAGCGCTGGTAGACGTGCGCGTGCCCGGACAGCACCACGTCTGGCCAGAGACCCCCAGCTGCGAACGCCCGGTCGAGATCGTTCGACAGCCCGGTCGCCCCACCGTGGATGCGGTCGGCGGACACGGGCGGGTGATGGCAGGCAAGGATGACCGCCCGCTGCCCGGCAGCCCGCGCAGGCGCCAGCCGCTTGAGCTCGCCGACCAGCCAGTCGTACTGACCATCCCCGGTCAGCGCCGGATATGCGCCACCCTCGTCGGTGATCACGCCGGGCCCTTCGAGCACGTTCGTGTAGAGGCCGATTATCGAGACGAATGGGGCGTCGAGCGTGAAATAGACGCCAGGCTGGGTCATCGTCGTGCGGGCCAGCCCGCCCGCGTCTTGAGGCTTCTCCGGAGTCGGTCGTGCAGAAGTTCGCAATGAACGCCTGCAACGAGGGAACGTCGGGTTCGGAGCCACCGTTCGTGTATGTGACGGCGCCGTCGTGGTTGCCAGCGATGGCGAAGATCGGCCGGTCGTACTCCCGGAACGGCTCGTAGAACTGGTCGTAGTAGTACCCGGCTTCGCCGAAGTTGTAGATCACGTCGCCCAGGTGAAAGAAGAAGACGGGCGCGTCGGCCGTGGCGCTCTGAAGATCCGCCACCATCGCATCGGCGACCGAGGCCTCGGTGGTGATCTCCGCCTTCGACGACGCGCCGGTGTCCCCGACGAGTTGGAACGTGATCTGGTTGCCGGCGAGCACCGGAGCCAAGAACTCCTCGCCGACGATGTTCTGAAGTTCGAGCGCTTGCCCGGGAGGACCCATCGGAACGGCCAGCACCTCGTTCGCGTGCTGTTTGTAGTACGGCGAGCTGTAGTACTCGTCGCTCGTGTTGTCGACCTGGAAAGCCGTCTCGTCCGGGCTCGGAGCGGGGTCACCGAACAACTGGCCGCCGGGACCCGCGAGCCTGCTCGTCCACGGCGTGCTGCTGCCCGCACCGTCCGGCCCTGGAGGGTTCGGCGGCTTCGGCGGATTTGGCCGCGCCGGCTGCCCAGCAGGCTTCCGCTCGGTCCGCCTGCGCCTTGTCTCGCTCGCGGGCTTCGTCGAGGGGTCCGACTGCGTGCGCTTAGCGGGCATCTAGGCCCTCACTCCCGTCTCGGTCAGACTCTCGCCGATTGAGCCTGACATCGTGCTCCTGTTCGGGATCGGTCGCAAGCGCCTCGAGCGCGCGCAGATCAGATCGGGCGGCCCTCAACAGCCGCCTGGCTTCCTCAAACTCCTCGGGCGTCAATGAGCGTCCGTCCTTCGCGAAGCGCGCGATCGACCACGGTTCCTCGAACGGTTGCGCGTCGATCAGCCTCCTCCTGACCGAACACGACCACATCGATTGGCACGCCGAGCCCTCTGAGGACGGTTCGGAGCCGGACCGACTCCTGAACCGGGTCGTCGACCGTCGGCTCAATCACCAACACGTCGACATCGGAGCCCCCGTGCGAGTCTCCCCGCGCCCGCGAACCAAACACCACGACCCGTGAACGCGCAGGGAGGGCAGGAGCCAACCGTCTACCAATCTCCTCGAGCAGCGGGTCCGGGTGCACACGCCGACAGTAGCGTGCGACGCGGCAGTCCCGACAGCGTTTCACGCGCTTCACCACCGGCGCAGCGCTGCTCGCGACCGCACCGCCGGCGCTCGGAAGGGGCGGGGAGTTGAGCGCCCTGGGTGCGGCGCCTTGTGCTGCTCTGCGTCACCACGTCGCAGGTCAGCGCGAGTGAAACATCACCAGAGCGTCTCGACTCCGTACGTGGTCAGACGACGGTCGGCCGTGACCAGGACGCAGCGCTCGACCGAGGCTTGAGCGACGAGCAACCGGTCAAAGCGATCGCGGTGATGCCACGGCAAGTCCTCGGCTGCGGCGGCGTGGATGGCGGTCACCGGCATCGGAGTGAGCCCGAGACGCCGCAGAGCCGCCTGGAAGCGTCACCTTCCCGAGCGATAGCTTGATCGCGATCTCCCACACGCTGACGGCGCTGAGCGCTACCTCGTTCGTGGTGTCCTCGAGCGCCTGAACGGAGTCGGTCGAAACTCGTCTGCGGTCTCCAAGGAGGAGCCAGACTGCGACGTTGGTGTCGAGAAGAAGCCGCTTCACGCGTAGGGTCGAAGTCAGTCGGGACCTCGCCGAAGTCCGCCGCCATGGATCCTTCGAGGTCTCCCCAGATCTCGCGCGGCGTCCCCTCATCCTGTACGTAACGAGCATCGCGACACCCTCGCGTCCGCGACGAATCACGACTTCCTCGCCGGCTTCTAAGCGACGCAACAGCCGGGACAACTGCGTCTTTGCTTCCTGGACGGTGACTGGGTATCGGAAACTCAAGCCGCCACTCGGAGACTGGCCGAGCCCAGGGTGCGAACGGGTAGAGCGTCGGGTCTACGCAGCGTCCGTGTCGACGTCCGACTCGGTGTCCTCGGGGTCGTCGATATCGATGATGATCACGTGCTTCGTGTCGTTGAAGAACAGTCTGATGCAGGTAAAGCCGTATTCGACGTAGTCCGGCTGAGGGAGACCGCCCTCCTCGAGCAGGTCCCGCATCCGCTTCTCAGCCTCAATCTTCTGAGCCAGGGTTGCCATGCCGGCAGCATCTTCCGAACCCCTGTTACGGATCAAGACGCATTCGTGCTAACTCTGTTCCAATTGCGACACGTCGGTGTTGAACCCGCAAGCGCTCGACGCCACCGATCGCCAGAACAGAGCGGCTCTAGGCGGCGATTCCCGGCGGGTCGGGAGAAACAGAGGCCTCGTTATCCCGACCGTCCTGTGTACCTGAGACCCAGCGAGCTCCAGCGAGTGCATGCTCCAGCTCGCTCCAGCGCTCGACTGAGACCACGACGGCGCGCATCCGGTTGCGCTGCGTGAGCACGAGCTTCTCGACCTCACCATCCTCGAGCTCGGTGAGCAGCGAGCTGAAGTCGCGCATCGCTTCGCGGACCGTACGGAGCTCATCGGTGCGGATCCGGATCGACGGCGGTTGGGGTGCCATGGCGCGACGCAACATAGACGCCACCGAGGACGGAACGCATGCACACGACGACAGATCGTCGACATTCCGTCCGACCCACCTGCCACCGTGCGCGGAACGATGGCACTCGAAACGCCGGAGACGGCAGCCGGGCGGTTCAAGCCGTTCGCCTACCTGGTGACGCAGAATGCCGGACTGTACCGGCGGGTGATGCTGGCGTTCGTCGCCGCCAAGCGGCGGTTCGTCGTGCACCTCCGCACCGAGGACGTCGTGGCGGAGCTCACCGCGGACGGTGCGGCCGCGGACGGTCCGGCCGATCAGAGGGCGGTCACCGATGCGCTCGCCCAGCTCGTCGACTGGGGCAACCTACGAGCCGATCCAGACACGAGCAGAGTGACGAGTGTCGAGGACTTCCACCGTGCGCGTTTCCTGTACCAGCTCACCCATGCCGGCGAGGCGGCCGAGCGATCGCTCGCGTTATTCGACGAACGGCTCGGCCGGCCCGGAGCGTTACAGGCAGTCGCACTGGAAGACATCGCCACCGGGTTGCGCGCTCTCAAAGAGCTGACGCGGGAGGCAGAGCCGGATGTGGCAGCGGGCGGGCTGCTCTTGCGCGATCTCGTGCGGCGCTGCGTCGACCTGGCCGAGAACGCGCAGGCGTTCATGGGTTCGCTGCAGAGGACGATCGACCTGTACGAGCTGGACGCCGAGGCGTTCCGCGCCTACAAGGACCACCTGATCGGCTACCTCGAGCGGTTCATCAAGGACCTCACCGGGGTCGGCGGCGAGATCGCCGAGCTGCTAGACGGGCTCGATCCCGGCGGCATCGATCGGCTCCTGGCGCTGGTAGCGCGCCGCGACGCCGAGGACACCGCGCCGGGTCCGGGCGCGGCCGACGACTTCCGCGAGCGGGCGTTCGCGGCCGAGCTGGCCTCCTGGCACGAGCGTTGGCTCGGGTTGCAGCAATGGTTCATCTCCTGGCCCGAGCACCCGAGTCAGGCGAAGCTGCTGCGTGCCCGCGCACGCAAGGCAATTCCGGATCTGCTGGCCGTCGTGGCACTGTTGAACGAGCGCCGCGCGGGCCGCTCCGACCGCACCGCCGACTTCCGGGAGCTCGCCGTGTGGTTCGCGCAGGCGCCCGACGAGGCCGCGATGCACCGGCTGTGGCAGGCGACGTTCGGGCTGCATAGCTCCCGCCATCTCACGGTCGACGCTGACACCGCGCTGGCACGCGTCAGGGACCCGGTTCCCCCCTCCACGCCGTGGCGTGAGGCGCCGCCGCTGATGATCAGCCCGCGACTGCGGCGAACCGGTAGCTACGAGCGGCGGGGGAAGCCGAACCGGGTGATCGACCGCCGCGGGCAGCGGCGGCTGCTCGCCGAGCGCGCCGCCGCTGAGGCCGAGCAGACGGCCGCGGCGCGCACCTGTCTCATCACTGAGCACCCGATCCGCTTGAGCGACCTCGGCCATCTCGACCCCGACGCCTTCTCGCTGTTCCTGGCGCTCCTCGGCGAGGCGCTGTCCGAGCAGCGCCCCGGCGAGCGCGAGATCCGCACGACGACGCGCGACGGATCGTTGGAGATCCGGCTCACCCCGGTTCCCGAGGCCATCTCGGTGGAGATCAGTACCGACTCCGGCGTCTTCCGCGGACGCGACCACGTCCTCCAGATCGTCGACCTCACGGCGCCTGCGCGGAGGCTCGTCGCGTGAGCCCCACCCTCGACGCGGCGCTCCAGGACGCCCGTGACCGCGACTTGGCGCGCGCCACCCGCGGCCTGCTGCGCCGCCCGCTCCTGCGTCACGGCGCCGACGCAGACGCGTTCCGGTTCGTGCGCCGGCACGCGACGGAGCTGCGCGACTGGTTCGATCAGAACACCGGGTGGCGCCTGCACGTCGACACCGAGGTCGCACGGCTGTTCAAGGTCTCCGAGCCGGAGGCGGACGGCATCCATCCCGCGCGCGAGCCGCGGTCGCAGCTCCCGTTCGGCCGTCGCCGCTACGTGCTCCTCTCCCTCGCGCTCTCGGTCCTGGAACGCGCGGACGCGCAGATCACGCTCGGCCGACTCGCCGAGGGGATCATCGTGGCGGCCGACGACGAGCGTCTCGCCGTCGCGGGCGTACAGTTCGAGCTGAGCGGACGCGAGGAGCGCAGCGACCTCGTGGCAGTCGTGCGCGTCCTGCTCGAGCTCGGCGTGCTCGCCCGCGTGGCGGGTGACGAGGATACGTTTGTTCGCGAGTCCGGCGACGTCCTCTACGACGTCGAACGACATGTGCTGGCGGTGCTGATCAGCGCGCCCCGTGGCCCCTCGACGATTGCCGAGCACGACTTCGACGCCCGCCTGCGGGAGCTCACCAGCGAGCCCGAACCACATTCCGAAGATCGCCGCACCCGCGCGATCCGCCACCGGCTCACTCGGCGCCTGCTCGACGAACCGGTCCTCTACCTCGACGAGCTGTCCGACCCGGAGCTCGCGTACCTCACCTCGCAGCGATCCGCGCTGACCAAGCGGATCGCCGAGCGGACCGGCCTCGTCGCCGAGATCCGCGCCGAGGGGATCGCGATGGTCGATCCGCGCGACGAGCTAACCGATGTGCGGATGCCCGAGGTCGGCACCGACGGTCACGTTGCACTGCTCGTCACGGAGTACCTCGCGGCTCGTTCGGACGAAGAGCGATCCGGCTGCCCGGTCAGCGAGCTACACGCGCTGGTGCGCCGGCTCGCGAACGAGCATCAGGCGTATTGGAGACGTAGCACCCGCGATCCGGGCGCCGAGGTCGGACTCGTGGACCACGCGCTGGAGCGGCTCGCGGCACTGCGCGTGATCCGCCGGACCGCTGACGTCGTCCATCCGCTACCCGCGCTCGCGCGGTTCGGCCTGACGACGCCGACACTCCCACCGGAAACCGAGACGGTCGCGTGAACCGACTCCCCGCACCGGCACGCGAGCGCTGGCAGCCACTGCGGCTGGGGCTCGTCGATCTCTTCTACTACGACCAGGAGGAGTTCTCGTTCCGCGACGGGCGATTGCTGCTGCGCGGCAACAACGGGACTGGCAAGTCGAAGGTGCTGGCGTTGACGCTTCCATTCCTGTTCGACGGCGACCTCTCCGCACACCGCATCGAGCCTGACGCCGACCCCGGCAAGCGGATGGAGTGGAATCTGCTTCTCGGTGGCGAGCACCCGCACGATGAGCGGCTCGGCTACGCGTGGCTCGAGCTCGGCCGTCGCGGCGAGGGCGGCGCCGCGTTCTGCACGATCGGCTGCGGGATGAAGGCGGTGAAGGGCCGCGGGATCGCCGCACACTGGTTCTTCGTTACGGACCAGCGCGTCGGCGAGGACCTCGCGCTGGTCGACGCCACCGGCGTCGCGTTGACGGCCGACCGGCTGGAGGACGCGATCGGCCCGCGCGGAAGCGTCCACCGCCGGGCGCGTGACCACCGCCGAGCGGTCGACGAGCGACTGTTCGGTCTCGGGGACGTGCGCTACGGCGGGCTGATCGACCTTCTGATCAAAATCCGCGCGCCGCAGCTGTCCAAGCGCCCGGACGAGCGGGGATTGTCCGACGCGCTCACGGGTGCGCTACCCCCGCTCGACCAAGCGATGATGGCCGACGTCGCCGAGGCGTTCCGCGCGCTGGAGGAGGACGGCGAACAGCTCGCCGCGATGGTCGACGCGCACGAGGCCTCCGAGCGGTACCTGATCACGTACCGCGCGTACGCGCGGATGGCGACCCGCCGCCGGGCCACACCCGTGCGGCAGGCACAGACCGTGCTCGACCGCGTGAGCCGGGAGCTCGGCGAGGCCGACGAGCATCATGCGCATGCGCAAGCCGAGCTCGCGCATGCGCGGGAAACGCTGGAGGCACTTCGAGCCGAACGGACGCGCCTCGACGCCCGGCGCCAGGCGCTCCAGGACGACCCCGCGGCGCGCAGCGCGCGGGAACTGCATCGGGCCGCCGTGGAGGCCGAGCAGGCGGGTCGACGGCGCGCGGACGCGCAGAGCGCGGTCGAGCGTCTGGACCAGCGGATCGCCGAGCTTCGCGACCGGCTCAGCGGGGCCGAGGCCGAGGAGACGGACGCGACGTCCGAGCTCGCCGCGGTCCAGAGCGAGGCGGTCGACCATGCCAATAGCGCGCGCATCGCCGCCGCGGTGGGAAACGTGTTCTCCGAGGCCAGTTCGGCTGAGATGCGCCGGCGCACCGAGGCGCTGACCGCACGCCAGCAGACGGCGATCGCCCGCATGCGGACTCTCATGCAGCGATTCGAACAGGAGCGTGAGGCACTCGCGCAGGCGCGGGCGCGCACCGAGGAGCTAGGCAGCGAGCACGCCGTGGTGACCGCGCGGCGCGACGACGCGCTGGCGCGAGTCCGTGACTCCGGCGCCGGTTACGCGCGCGCGGTCCGCGCCCACCTCACCGCCGCGAGCGAGCTGGCGCTCCCCGACTCGGCCGCCGCGTTCGCCGCCCTCGAGGCGTGGCTCGAGACGGTGAACGGTGCCAACCCACTGGAGCTGGCGGTGTCCGCCGCCGGCCGCGACGCGGCCCGGCGAATCGAGCGAGCGCAGGTGCAGACCAGCGCCGGCGCCGAGGAGATCCGCGCGGTGATAGACGGCCTGCAGCACGAGATCGAGGAGCTGGAGTCCGGGGTCCACCCCACACCTCCCGCCCCCTACACGCGCGGATCGGACACGCGAAAGGACCGCGCCGGCGCCCCGCTATGGCAGCTCGTCGACTTCCGGCACGACGTCTCGCCCGATGATCGTGCCGGGATCGAAGCGGCGCTCGAGACCGCGGGGATGCTGGACGGCTGGGTCACGCCGTCCGGCGAGCTGGTCGATCCGGACACCGAGGACGTGCTGCTCGCCGCACGCGACGGGGCGCGAATGGGGCCGAGGTTGGCGGATGCGCTCGTGCCGGCGATTGGCGACGTTACCGGCGTGTCCGAGGCCGATGTGCACGGGCTGCTCGTCGGCATCGGGCTCGGCGAGAGCGACGAGCCCGTGTGGGTCACGAGCGGCGGCCGGTTTCGTAACGGCCTGTTGCGCGGTGCTTGGCACAAGGAGGCTGCTGGATTCATCGGGCACACCGCACGCGAGGCGGCCCGACATGCACGCCTCGCCGAGCTGCGCGACCGCGCCAGCGCCGCCGGCGCCGAGCTCACCGCTATCGAGCGGGAGCTGGTCGACCTCACCCGCCGCCACGCGGGCCTCGAACGCGAGCTGGCCGCGCTGCCGTCGGACGCGGCGGTCCGCGCCGCGGACAGCGCGCTGGCCGCTGCCCAGGCTGAGCTCGTCGCGCTCGCACCACGCCTCGACGCCGCCCGCTCACGCGAGCAGCGGACGCACGCCGCCGAACAGGAGGCCTATCGCACTCTGCACTCAGACGCCGCCGATCTCGACCTGCCACCCGGCGGCGATGAGCTCGCGGAGGTCGAAGCCGCGCTCGGCCGCCTCCGAGAGACGCTGGCCGCGTTCTGGCCGGGAATCTCGCGGCGAGAGCGCGCCGAGGATGCGCGCCGTCGGGCGACGGAGGACTTGCACGCGGCGGGATCCGAGCACGACGAAACCGCGGCGCGGCTCACCGGGGCCGAGCACCAGCTCGGGGCGGCGGTCGAGCGTCGCGACACCCTGCAGGCGACGGCGGGCGCGGCGATCGCCGAGCTGGAGCGGCGGCTCGGCGAGGTGGCGGGCGCGCTCACTGCCAACGACGTGGCGCAGCGCGGTACCGAGGACCGGCTCGGGAAGGCCCAGCGCGCCGACGGCGCCGCCGAGGCCCTTAGCCGGGAGCTTCGCCAGCAGCTGCAGGTCGGGACCGACGCAAGGCTCGTGGCCGTCGACAGTCTCCGCCGGTTCGCCACCACTGGGCTGATCGCCGTTGCGCTGCCCCAGACCGATTTGCTCGACCCCGACGCGGAGTGGAACGTCACCCAGGCGCTGCGCCTGGCGCGCGAGATCGAACAGTCGCTGTCCGCTGACCCCGATGAGGACGCACGCTGGCAGCGCCTGCAGCGACAGGTGACCGACGAGCTCGGCGCGCTCGCCGACGCGCTGCGACGCCACGGCAACAACGCCGCCGCGTCGTTCCGCGAGGACGGGATCGTCGTCGAGGTCACGTTCCGCGGACACACGGCGAGCCTGCCGACGCTGACCGCCGCGCTCGCCACGGAGGTGGAAGAGCGCCGCCGGCTGCTCGACGCCCACGAGCGGGAGATCCTCGAGAATCATCTCGTCGGCGAGGTGGCAAGCACGCTGCAGGAGCTGATCAGTGCGGCGGAGAAGCGTGTCGGCGACACGAACCGCGAGCTGGCCGAGCGGCCGACGAGCACCGGCATGCAGCTGCGGCTGCGATGGACAGCCGATCGCGCCGGCCCCGACGGCCTCGCCGACGCGCGCGCCCGGCTCCTCCGGCAGACGACAGACGCGTGGTCAGACGCGGATCGTGCGGCGGTCGGCGGCTTCCTGCAGAACCAGATCAAGGCAATCCGCGCCGAGGACGCGACGGGCACCTGGCTCGAGCATCTCACCCAAGCGCTGGACTACCGCCAGTGGCACCGGTTCAGCGTCGAGCGCCGGCAGGGCGGCGCGTGGCACCCCGCGTCCGGCCCATCGTCCGGCGGGGAGCGCGTCCTGGCGGCGAGCCTTCCGCTGTTCGCCGCCGCATCGGCGTTCTACAGCTCGGCGGGCAACCCACACGCCCCGCGGCTCGTGATGCTCGACGAGGCGTTCGCCGGCGTCGATGACCGGGCACGCGCCCAATGCCTGGGCCTGCTCGCCGCCTTCGACCTCGACGTGGTGATGACCAGCGAGCGCGAATGGGGCTGCTACGCAGAGGTTCCGGGGCTGGCGATCGCGCAGCTCTCGCGGATCGACGGTGTCGCCGCCGTGCTCGTGAGTCGCTGGGAGTGGGACGGCGCGGGGCGCATCCGCGTCGAACCCGCGCCGGAGTCGCCGCCGGTTGTCGCCGCCGCCACGCCGCCCGATGGGCCACAGCTGTGGGACGCGTCGACCGCGAACGGCTGAACCGGCTCCTCGGGGACCCCGAGCTCGCCTGGGTGCTCGATCGCGCGCGGCGGCGGATCGAGTTCGCGCAGCCGATGTGCGGCGCGATTAACCAGCGCTCCGCCACTCCCGCGGAGCGCGACGCGGTGGCGCGGCTTTTCGGCCGCCCGCCGCGCGCGGCCCGAGGCCTGACCGTCTCGCTCGACGAGCTGGACGCGCTACTGCGCCGTTCCGGGGTCCACGACGGCGGTCTCGTCGCGGCCGTCGTGACACTCACCGGGCCGGTCACACTCCGGGCCGACCGCGTCGCCGACGAGGAACGCGCATGGACCGAGGCGTTCAAGCAGATCGAGGCGGCCAGCGCCGGCCGCGCTGCGCTTGCCGAGTGGCTCGTTCGCGTCCGGACCACCGGGGTCGTGAAACGGCTCGCAGGCGGCTCACCAGCGGCGGGACAAGAGCTCCTCGACGCGCTCGCGTTGGTCGTCGTGGCGCTTCCCAGGCCCAGCGGCGAGTCACTGAGCGCGTTCGCCGCGCGCGTCACCGGCCGCGCTCACGCGCTTGACGAGGGCTCGCCGCTCGGAACGCTTGCGCTCGGCGCCGCCCGCGCGCTCGCCGGGCTCGAGGCCCCAGGACCCGACGAGTCCCCAGCCGAGGCGCGGCGCGAGGCCTGGGCCGCCGTCGGCGTGCTGTGCGACGAACTGTCGAGTGTCGTGCTGACGCTCGGGCTCCCCGGCGACGCCTCTGTCACCGGACGACTGCTGGCCGCCGCCCGCGCTGGTGGCGAGCCGGTGTGGCTCACGCTCCGCCAGCTCGTCCGTACCCCGCCGCAGTGGCACGAGATCGACACCGTCCTCGTGGTCGAGAACCCGTCGGTCATCACGCTCGCCGCCGACGTGCTTGGCGCCGGCGCCGCGCCGATCCTCTGCACGAACGGTCAACCCCGCGCGGCCACGATGGTGCTGCTGCGCTCACTCGCCGCCGCCGGCGTGCAGCTGCGCCACCACGGCGACTTCGACTGGGGCGGGCTCACGATCGGCAACCTCCTACACCGGCGGCTGCCCGTCGAGCCATGGCAGTTCGACCGTGACGCCTATTTACGCGCCGTCGCGATGCACGCGCATGTCGCACCATTGAGCGGGTCGCCCGTCGAGGCCAGCTGGGACTCGAGACTCACCGAAGCCATGCTCGACGCTGGCCGGCAGATCGAAGAGGAGCTGGTCGCCGACGACCTGCTGGAGACCCTCCGCTGAGGTGGCCACGGCCTGATAGCTGATCGTCATTCAGAGACCGCTCCACGCTTCATGCGCGGGCTGAGTGCTGCCGTGGGGATCACCGCCGCCGTGCGGAACGAGTCCGGCGTCGCCGTGCGTCGACTCGCGGCCGAAAGACAGATCTTCGACTTGCGCCAACAGCACGGTGCACGGGTCACTGTTTGCAACTGATGTAGCGGTTAGTGGTATCGGACTTATACAAAATGTGACGCTTAGCCACTTTTCGTAAGTGCGTAAGCGGGACGACGTCTCGGCAAGTGCCGGTCGCTGCGTCGCGCCATCACGAGCCCCGTCAAGACTTCTCCGCGCGCTCTCATCGATTCAAATATGCTGTAGGCCCACTACCGGTCATCGGGGGTCACTCATGTCCAAGAGGCGAGGATTTGGGCCAAACGCGACTGGAGCGCCCGCGGGTAGGTGGCGCGGTCAGCAAGGGCGACGAATCATCATTGGCGGGGCGGTCATCGCCGCACTCGGCGTGCTCGCCGGACCTGCGGTCGCGGCCGCCGGCCCGTCGATCGTAAGCACGTCGAATTTGAGCGTTACGCTGCCCGTTGGAGGCTTTCCGCTGCAGCCGGTCGAGCCGATTGGGAGCTACCGTCTCGTGCGAGGGGTTCAGGTAACCGCGGATTGCCAGCCGGTAGCCCCGGCGACCACGTGCCAGCTGCGCGTCACGTTGATCGCCGCGCAACTGGCCAAGCAAGACCTTCCTACCCGTGACAAGTTCAGTCTCGCGACGTCGTCGGCCACGGTCTCGCCTCTTCAGCAGACGGTCATGGTCTACTTCTCGCTGTCGCACCCAGTCCTGAACATCCTCTATCAGTACGACGATCCTCGGTGCTACGCGACGGCAGCGCCGCTCGCACCGTCTGGAGCACTCCAGCCTCGGTTCGCAGTAAGATGTCTCCGGCCACGGTCGAAATCGGGAAGGCGCGGTCGCGGTCGAAAGTGCGTAGAGCCGGGCCGCATGGCCATTTCGAGCCCACAGCTGGTCGGACGCGAGCGTGAGATCGAGACCCTGAGCGCGGCGTTGACGGACGCCGAGGAGGGCAGGCCGTCGCTGACTCTGCTGATCGGGGAGGCGGGCGTCGGCAAGACGCGACTGGTGCGGGAGATCGAAACGGTGGCGCGCAATCGCGGAATGCTCGTGATGTGCGGCGACTGCCTCGAGCTATCCGGCGGCGAGCTGCCGTACGCGCCGATCGCCGCGGCGCTCCGGGAGGTGCCGAGGTCGGTGATCGATGCCGCGCTGTCGACTCTTCCTCCACAGGCCCGCGACGAGCTCGCGCACGCGTTTCCGGACGTCACCGGCGGGACTCCGGTCCAAGTCTCCGGCGATGACCCGTTTGGCCAGTCGCGCCTGTTTGGCTGGTTACTGGGCCTGCTGCGAGCGCTGACGGAGATCGCATCGGCACTGATGATCATCGAGGATCTGCAGTGGGCGGACACGTCCTCGCGAGACTTCCTCCGCTTCCTCGTCCAGAGCCTGCGGACGGCGCCGTGCGCGGCAATCGCCACCGTCCGCTCGGACGAGCTCAACCGCGCGCACGTCATCCGGCGCTTCGTGGCGCAGCTCGCGCGGAGCGAACGCGTGCACCGCCTCGAGGTCGAGCCGCTGACCAAGGAGGCTGTCGAGCATCAGGTGGCGGGGATTCTCGGCGGCGATCCCCCGTCGCACCTCGTGCGGCGACTGTTCGCCCGGGCGGAGGGGAACCCGTTCTACATCGAGGAGCTGCTGGCCGCGGATGTGAGCGATGCCCAGGAGCTCCCTCCGACGCTCAAGGACGCGCTGCTGCTGCGAACCGAAGCGCTGCCCGATGACGCGCGCGAGTTGCTCCAGCTGATCGCGGTCGCCGCCCGGCCGGTGGACGACGCGCTCATACATCTCGCGGGCGACCTGCCTCAGGGAGGGATCGACCGGGCGCTGCGTGAGTGCGTCGACGAGAACGTGCTGGTGTGCGATCGCAGGACGGGTCAGTACGCGGTTCGCCACGCCCTGGTCCGCGAGGCGATCTACGGTGACCTGCTCCCGGCCGAACGCTCGCAGATGCACGCCCGGATCGCCCAGGCACTCGAGCGGTATGACGGCGCGGACACCGCTGCCGACCGGGCGCGTCATTGGAGTCTCGCGCACGAATCCTCGCGCGCGCTGCTGGCATCCGTCGAAGCCGGCCTAGCCGCTGAGCGCGTTTTCGGTTACGGGGAGGCGCTGGCGCATTTCGAACGAGCCATCGACCTGTGGGGCTCCCAGCCCCCCGCGCCCGATGCGACGACACTCGACCTCGTCAGCCTGCTCGCTAGGACGGCGCAAGCTGCCCGCTGGATGGGGGATTCCGACCGGGCGCGCGAGCTGTGTATGCGCGCGCTGGACGCCTTCGATCACGGCTCCGATCCCCTTCGGGCCGCCCGCCTCTATGAGCGGCTCGGGCGCTACCAGCCGTGGAACGTCGCGGCGTCGCTGGCGGCATACGCCCGCGCGCTCGACCTGCTGCCCGCGTGGTGCGTCGCGGAGCGCATGCGCCTGCACGTCGACGAGGCGCTTGCGTTCTCGTTCCTCGGACGCTGGGAGGACGCACGCGAGAAAGCGACGGTCGCCATCGGGATCGCCAAGGGGGACGAGACGCTCGCCATCGAGAGCTCGGCGCTCGCGGTCCGCGGTGTCGCCGTCGCGTTTCTCGGTGATCCGGCCGCCGGCGAGCGAGATCTCCGCGACGGACTCGATCTTGCCCGGCGAGCGGACAGCACGGAAGACTTGATCCAGATCCACCTCGACCTCGGCGAGGTGCTGCGACTCCAGGGCCGGATCGAGGAGGCACTGGCCACGATGTTGGAAGGCGAGCAGCTCGCCGGCGCCGCCGGGATGTACGACTCCTACGGAAACTTCATGGCGGTCAACGCCGCCGACGATCTGCTGCGGCTGGGCCGCTGGGATGAGCTCGAGGACCGCCTGCGAGAACTGGGTGCCCGTCAGCTTGAGCAGACGCAGGAGCTGCTGATCGAGAGTGTGGCGGGTCGCCTCGATCTGGCGCGTGGTCGGTTCGATCAGGCGACCGCGCATTTCGACTACGCCGTCGAGCTGTGTGAGGAACTGAGCCTGGTGGAGTTCGTCCCGCAGGTGTACGGCGGATACGCGGAGCTCGAGCTTCGTCGCCGGCATCCGCTGCGGGCGCGCCAGCTGATATCCGACGGATTCGTGAAGCTCGCCGACGGCCAAAACCTGCTGCACGTCCCGGTGCTCCATTCCAGCGGCGCTAGGGTCGAGGCCGAGATAGCCGAGCTCGCGCGTCTGGAGAGAGACGCCGCGGAGGCGGCACGCGCGGAGCGGGGAGCGCGCGAACACTACGAGCAACTGCTGGGCCTACTCGAGGCCCACGGCGACGAGGCAACGCCGCCTGAGGCGAAGGCGCATCTCGCGATCTGCGGCGGCGAGCTCGGCCGCGCGGCGCAGCATCCGTCGCCTGCCCACTGGGAATCGGCGGCCACCCTCTGGCGGGCGCAGGGCGCGCCATACCAGCTTGCCTACGCTTCGTATCGCCTTGCCGAGGCATTGGTGCACACGCGAGCCCCGCGTCCACACGCCCAAAGCGCGCTGTCAGAAGCCCACACGCTGAGCGTGGCGCTCGTGGCCGCGCCTCTCGCCGACGAGATCGAAGCAGTCGCGCGGCGAACACGGTTGCGCCTGACCTCGGCCACAGAGACCACCAGCATCGCCGAGTCGCCCGAGCACGCCGAGGCCACGCCGTTCGACCTCACCGATCGTGAGCTGGAGGTGCTTGGTCTCCTGGGAGCCGGGCTCACCAACCGAGAGATCTCGAGCCGGCTCTACATCAGCCAGCACACCGCCGGCGTGCACGTCTCCCACATCCTGGCCAAGCTTCAGGTTCCGAATCGAGCGATGGCGGCGGCCGTCGCCGAACGGCTCGGTCTGGTGGCACACGACTAAGCAAGCAGTCCGGCGGCCGATGCGCTGTCGCCGCCGGTCGATGTCCGCCTTCGGGGTAATGCCCCGAGATCTCAAAGATAGTGAGCCGGCGCGACTCGAATAACGAGGTCTCCCGATGTGCTCGCGCCGCCGCGTTCGTACGTTGGCGGCAGTCGCATCACACCGCCACGGAGACCGCCAAATGCCCACTACATACTCCTCCTCCGCATCGCCGCTTGGCGTCAGCGGGGACCTGCTGACCGCCGCGATCCAGGGTCAGGAAAGCGCATGGGTTGCGTTGTTCAACCGCTTCTCCACCGCGCTCCATGCGGTGGCGCGCTCCTGTCGGTTGAACCCATACGACGGCGATGACGTCGTTCAGACCACCTGGCTTCGGCTGATCGAAAACGCGCACCGGATCCAAAATCCGCAAGCGCTGGGCGCGTGGCTCGCCATCACCGCTCGCCACGAGTGCCTGCGGCTGATTCGCATCTCCGCTCGAGAGAGGTCGATGGACCCCTCCGAGCTCCCGGACGACGGGATCACTCCCGCCGTCGCCAACCGCCTACTGGCCAGGGAGCGTGACGAGGTCCTGAGACGTGCAATCGAGGGCCTCCCGCCCCACCAGCGCTCGCTCCTACAGATATCGATCGCCGACCCCCCGCCGAACTATCAGCAGATTTCTGCGGCACTGCGCATACCGATCGGAAGTATCGGGCCAACACGCGGGCGGGCCTTGGCTTCGCTGCGCACCGACACCGACCTGATGGCGGCGATCGGAGACTGACCCTCACCCCAACGAAGAGAAAGGACGGACATGCATCCACAACTGACATACCTCCTGGCGCTCGACCGCATACACGAGCGCGTCGCACAGACCGAGCGCGGCCGCCTCCGTGACGTCGTCTCGGACGCTGAGTCCGCCGAGCGCCATGGCCGCGGCCGGGTCGTCTCGCTGCGGGCCTCGAGCCGGCGTCGGATGACCCGCCGAGCCGCGGCCGAGGTAGCTGATCAGCGGTGACGTGACGGAGCTCACGCTAATCAACGACCGAGAGGCATGACATGACAGACACATTGAAAACAGACGTCGCCCAAATCGGTATCCGACTCGTCGACGACGCGTACACAGCATGGGGAGCAGCCGAAGGCGAGTCGGCACAAGCGTTACGCGCTTGGTTCGATCGACCGTTCCGTCCCGACGAGCTCTACGTCGCTTACCTCGCGGCCCTCGATCGGGAGGAAGCCGCGGCGCTCGATCTACAGCGTCTAGCCGAAGTGGCGGCGGTCTGTACAGATGTGTTGACGGATCCCAGCACCGGCGCGGAAGGATGTAGTGAGAGTAGAACCGAGCCTACGCGTGAGCGCGACCGTGGCTAACGATCGCTCAGTAGCGTTCAAGCCGTGTGGTCACACGCGGCACGTGGGCACGTGCGCCGCGTGCCAGCGCGTGCAACTCTCTCGGTGGCAGCAGCAGCTCCAGCAGGTGAGTCTGGGGCTCTCCGGGAGACGGCCCCGCCGGTAGGACCGATGTCCGACGAGCGTGAGCTCGAACGGCACGGCGGGCTGCTGATCGAACACCGCGCCCGCTCGTGCCAGGAGCTCGGGGTCGCTCGGTGACGAAGGCCCAGGCCGATGGCCGCTCGCGGCGTGCCGTCTAGGCATCCATCGAGAGCGCCGCGTAGCTGCACTGATACGAGCAGCGTTCCGCGTATCACGGGGCACCGAAGGTCGCTCTTAAGAGATGCCATGAATCACTCACACGAGAACCCGATCGCGGACCCCGCGGAAGCCACCCCTATGAGGATCCATCCGGGCCGGGACGGGATGGTCGAGCGCAGGCCGCCACGGGGGCCTGCGCCGGTGCCGCATCGATACACAGCGGCAACCGTCCGCGAGTTTCCACGCCGACGAGAAATTCACGTCTTCGACCCGACGTGGTGAGACTCCGTCGCGAATCGGGCCCCGGATCAAGGCCCGGTCCTCACAGACCGGTCTGGAGCTCTCGCGTTACCGAATCTCGCTCTGCCCTGACGCATGTCAGGGCAGAGCGAACAGACACCAGCCAGCTACTGCCAGGCGCACTGCGCGGGCCGGTCGACGCTCAGGGCGACGTCGTAAACGGAACGGACAGAACCCTGACGCTGACCGCTCCGTAGAAGGTGCCGTAGGACGGGCATGTGAGCGCCCCGCCTAGCGGGGCGCTCACGCGTTAGGCCAAGCGATTGATCACGGAGCGCGTCGCTCTCGACGCTGAGCAAGCGTCCGAACCCACTCCCACGGGTCGACCGGCCTTCAGCCGTCACCTGACCCTGGGTAGGGCGTACTAACGCTCAGCGCGAGCGCGGGTGCGCCTCGCCGCTCTCGCGTCTCGTGATCAAGAGGCGCTTACCGCGCGTTCGGGCACGGCGCGATCGCAGCCGAGTACCGCGGCAACAGCAACACGGGCCTCATTGCGGGACGCTCGGTGCGTTGTCTGTGCTGTCCGTGTTCGGTGTGGCGGCCGAAGCAGTCGTGGTAGTGGTCGCGGGGGCGCTGGATGCCGCCGCACCTGTGCTGTCCGTGCTCGACGGGAGGGGCGGTGCGGTAGCGGTGGTCGTGCTCGGTGCGGCAGTCGGAGTAGTCGTTCCGGTGGTAGCTGAGGCGCTAGGTACCGCCGTATCTGTGGTTCCCGGGCCCGATACGGCGGCCGCAGTGGTCGTCGTGGTGGTCGCCGGGGCGCTAGTTGCCGGCGTATCTGACGTACCCGTGCTCGATGCAGCGGCCGCAGTAGTCGTCGTGGTGGTCGCCGGGGCGCTAGTTGCCGCCGTATCTGACGTACCCGTGCTCGATGCGACGGCCGCAGTAGTCGTCGTGGTGATGGCGGTCGTGCCGGGTGCGGCGGCCGACGCAATCGCCGTGGTCGTGGCGGTCGTGCTCGGTGCAGCGCCCGAGGCAGTCGTTGTGGTCGTGGTAGGCGCGCCTGCGATCCGCGCGGAGCTCAACGGGATGGCGGCGATCGATGCGATGGTCAGCCCTGTCCCGGCATTGGGGGGCGTAGCCGGAACCAGCAGGAGAGCCGGTGGCGCTGGGAGGGGGTGGCCCTCGTGTCGGCTGGCATGGATTGCACCTGCGCCACCGGTTGCGATCGCGGCTGTTGCGAGGATCTTCGCGAGGACCCCCGCTGCGCCTAGGCCGCCAGACCCGACAGAGGCGGCATAGGCCGTGAGTCCGGTGGCGACAGCAGCAACCGACGGTGCGCCAGCGATCACGGCGGTGCTGGCCGCACCAGTGGCGACGGCGACGCTGCCCGCTGCGCCTGCGCCAGCGCCACCGACCGCAGTCCCGCCACCCGCGACGAGCGCACCAGCTCCGCCCGCGCCACCGACCGCAGTCCCGCCACCCGCGACGAGCGCACCAGCTCCGCCCGCGCCACCGGCGGCAGTCCCGCCGGTCGCGGCGAGCGCGCCGCCGCTGCGAAGCGCCGAGCCCAGCACTGAGGCCTTGAGCTGGCTGGTCAGCGCCACGGGCAAAAGTAGCGCCAGCGCGGCGTGCTGACGGCGAACGTCACTCTCGAATGCTGCGCAGCTCGGGCAGCGGTCGATGTGGGCGCGCGCCATACCGCGGGCCAGGACCGCGCCCTGCAACGTTGCTAGCCCCTCGCGGATCTCTGCGCACGGGCGCTCTCGCGCGCGCCGTCCACGCATCAGCGCCTCTCGCGCCTGAAAGACCAATGCCTTCACCTTCTCTTTGCGCACGCCGAGCACGGCAGCGATTTCTTCGTGCGAGCGATCCCCGAGCTCGAAGAGCACGAGCGCCGCGCGCTGGTCCGCCGGCAGCCGCTGCATATCCTCCAGCATCTCGCGGAGATCCTCCCGCCGCTCGACTTGGCCAGCGACGCCCTCGAGAAATCGTCGATTTACCGCCACGTCGTCACCATCGATGACATCGCAGCGGGTCCGCAGCTCAGACAGGCAGCGATTGCGAGCGATTGTGTACAGCCATGGCCGAAGCGCGATATTGCGTTCGCCGCCGCGCAACGCCCGAAACGCGGAGACAAACGTCAGCTGGAGCGCGTCCTCCGCCGCCTCGCGACTTCCGAGCATATGCACGCAGAACGCGAGCAAGCCGCGAGCGTATCGATCGTAGATAGCCTCGAAGGCGGCATTGTCCCCAGCCCGCAAGCGGGTCACAAGGTACTCGTCGCTGTCGTCCGAAACGGACCCGCGACCCATTCGGAACCCGGCGATTGCCGCGCTCACCCCCATCCAGACAGTGTCCGCTACATGACTCCGAAAGTCCAGCCGAGACACGTTCCATAGGCCGTGCGTGCGGTTGGCTGGCTGGCCAACCCGGTCGAGGCAGCCTGTGCGCTTCGGCCGGGGCGCCGTCGGTCAAACGGCGCCCCGGGGAGATCCGTGCTCCCGGGGCGCCGTGCCCCCAACCGAATGCGACAAACCAAAAGAACTAAGCCGTCCCGGCTTGCCCCGTCGCGCCCTACTCATATCAACGCGGAGCGAGCCGAAAGGTTGGTCAACTTAATGCAGGTTTGCCAAATATTGGATCGGTGCTAGGGTTTGGACAATGGAGGCCCTCGTTTGTTGCGGGCCTAGGGGATTGCAGATGAATGTTTCCCGCAGAGCCTGGGACGAGAGACTCGTCCCACGGGTCAGGGAAAAGTGCCCCCAACCACCCTGACTCTCCGGGGGGTCGGATGGATCTTGGCCCCCCGGGCCTTAATGCGATTGCGTGGCGCTCTTGACTGCTTGTGAATCAGGTCGGCTGTGTAGTTCGCGCGCGCCCTACGGTTTGCCCCAGAGACTCCCAGTAACTACTTCGCGCGGAAACGCTAAGCGTCGTCCAGCCCGAATGGCTGTTGTTGTGCCGGCGCGTGCTCTAGGAGCGGTGGTCGCTGACCGCGGGACTTCCGCTTTTCCTCGTCGTATTCCGACCAGCCGACGCCTGCTTCGCGCCGATCTCTACGGCTGCGGCGGGAAGGCCTGCGCGCTCGGAATCGCCCAGAGGCGTACCTCGGCGACCGTGCCGCCCGACGACTGCATTCATCCTCCCACCGGGTCGCGTCACGCGATTGCGTTGGCGAACAACGCTCGCCGGGGAGATGCGCGAGGCGGATGGCGTGGCGTCCAGATCCATCGTTCATCGGCATGCGCTCATGCCGGACTTTCGTTAGCGCGATGGCGATCATCGCGCGGTCGCGTTAGAAGGTCTGCCACGAGTTACCAGCCGTGAGGCTAGGCGTGAAGAATTCGTTATGGTCGGCTGGCAATCGCAGATTTCGTGTGCGATGATCCGGTTTGGGGGTAGTTACGTGGGGTTATGTGGGGCAGTTAGCGAGAGGAGGCCGACATTGGTCAAGGGTGTCCTACCTCGGATTGATTCAGCCGACACGGAGCGCGGTGCTCTCGTGAGGCGTGTGTCTCGGGGGAGTCTGTTCAAGGGATCGGTTGCGGCAGTCGGTGCGCTGGCAGGTGCCGCAGTCGGCGCCGGGCTGGCTGCGTCTGCGGATTCGGGCGGCTCGGCTGCGACCGACCGCGCGATCCTCACGTACGGGCTGCTGATCGAGCGGCTTCAGGCCGCGTTCTATTCCGCGGCGCTCGCCGGCGGAAAACTAACCGGGGAGGCTCGGCAGTTCGCTCAGGTCGTCGGCGCCGAGGAGCAGGCGCATGTTAAGTACCTGAGCGCCGCGCTCGGGTCGAGCGCGGGGGCCAGCCCCCGTTTCAGCTTCGGCGATTCGGCGACCGACCCCGTGAAGTTCATCGCCACAGCGATATCGCTCGAGGAGACCGGGCTGGGCGTATACAACGGGCAAGCGGTCAGCCTCACGCCGAAGACGCTCGCGGCCGCCGCCCGCGTCGTATCCGTTGAGGCTCGGCATGCCGCCTGGGCACGCGCGATCGCCGGGGAGACCCCGGCGCCGGTCGCGGTCGACGTCCCGATCACGGTTGCCCAGGCCAAGCAAACCTTCGAACCGTTCATCGTCAAGTGATGCCCGACACCGATCCCCTATCCCTGATGGTCGACGACTTCGACGTCGACGGCGCCGTGCGCGAAGCGCTCGAGCGCATGCCACAGCACACCCGCTCAGGGTTCCTCGGCCGGACGTTGGCCGCAGGGGCGGCCGCGCTCGGGGCGGTGGCGGTGTGGCCGGCCTTGGCGTCCGCCAAACCGTATTCGAGTGACATCACGATCCTCAACTTCGCACTGTCGCTCGAATACCTGCAGGCGTCGTTCTACACCGAGGCCGAGCAGATTGGCGCGCTACGTGGCGCTCTGGCCCACCAGGCGCACGTCGTCGGCATGCATGAACGCGCACACGTCAAGGCGTTCAAGCAGCTGCTCGGCTCCGCGGCGATCAAGGAACCGACGTTCAATTTCCACGGCGTCACCGAGAATCAGGACGCGTTCCGCAGCACCGCGGTTGCGTTCGAGGACCTGGCGACTGCCGCGTACAAGGAACAGGCACCCCTGATCAAGTCGAAGAGCTATCTGGCCGGAGCACTCGCGATCCACTCGGTCGAGGCGCGCCATGCGGCCTGGATCAGACGACTCGCCGGATTCCTGCCGGCGGCGCACGCGTTCGATGATCCGCTGAGCGACGCCAAGGTCGTCCAGATCGTCAACTCGACCCATTTTGTGACGTTGAAGGACCCCCAAACGAGTATGGACTCTAAGCCTCGGTTCACGGGGTAGCGATGACACGCGGTACGGGGTAGCGATGACACGCGGTAGCGTGAGATCCGGCAGGCGAGTCGTGCTCGTTGCGGCATTCGCCGTCAGCTTCGCGGCGGCGGCGTTACTGTCTCCCCGCGTTCTGCCGTCCCGGGTTCTCGCGCGCGGCAGACTCACGCCCCCACTGGTGGCCTATGGCGGTGCGCCCTTGGCGGCTCTCCCATCGGCTTTCGATATACGCCGCCTGGTCCCACTAAGCGATCCCGCTGCTGATACCCGGTGGGCGCCCGTGCTGCGAGCGACCGTCGCTCGCAACGAGCCGAGTCCGAAAGCCGCCCCGGTCGGGCAGCTCCCGACGCTCACCCCGGACGGCACCACAAACATCGTGGTTGCCGACGGCGAGGCCGATGTAGACGGCGCAACCTGGGTTCGCGTCGGTCTGTCCGTCCTTCCCAATGACACCGAGGGCTGGGTGCCGCGGAGCTCGCTCGGGGGCTGGTCGTTCGTCGATACGCGACTCGTCATCGACCGAGCCCGCTTCACCGCAGCGCTGTATCGGGCAGGTCGCATCATCTTTCGCACGCGAGTCGGTGTGGGGGCTCCGGGCACACCCACGCCCGCCGGACAGTTCTACGTGCGCGACCGCCTGAACGGCTTCTCGAGCCCCATCTATGGACCGCTCGCGTTCGGCACCAACGCTCGCTCCCCGACGCTGACCGATTGGCCCGGCGGCGCGGTCGTCGGAATCCACGGGACCGACCAACCTGCCCTTATCCCAGGGCGGATCTCGCACGGCTGCGTTCGGCTTACCAACGCCGCGATCGTCAAGCTCGGGAAGCTCATGCCGGTCGGCACTCCGGTGACGATCGAATGAGCCGACGACGCAACATCGTGGCTGTGATCGCAAGCAGCTGCCTTGCGCTGGGCGGAGTGACCGGCGCAACCGTGGCGCCGGCTGTCGCCGCCTCGACGACGGGGAGCGCCACGGCGCCGCAGCAGCTGGTGCACCAGTACCCCCTCGGTCCTCAACAGTTGTGCTGCAACGGACAGAACGGTTTGAGCGGGACGACTGGCTCGAGTGCGTCGAACCGATCTGCGCCACCCGCCCGTGTAACCTCGGCGCCCGGACGGGCGCGCACGCCGCGCAAGCCGATTCGCCACGGCGCGTCCGGTGGCGTGTCGACGGTGCTTCTGATCGGCTTCGGCGTACTGGCGCTGCTGGTAGTCGCCGGTGCCACCGCCGCGTACGGGACGCGCCGGCGAACCGCACCGATCCTCGGACGTGGATTGCCCGTGCCAGCGTCAGTGCCGCACTCGAATGCCGCCGCCGCGAGTCGTGCGACCGACAACGTCACACCTCGCGCGGACCCGACGTGGGATCGCTCGCCCGTTCCGCCCGTGGCCCCGTCCGAAGCCGAGGAGCGGGAATTCCGCCGGCTCGACGCTAACGGCGACGCCGGCGGCGCTTTCAACCTCGGGGTCGTGCTGCAACAGCGTGCTGAAGTCGAGGGCGCGATGGCAGCCTACGAGCGCGCCGAGCAGAGAGGCGACCCGGACGCCGCGTTCAACCTCGGCGTGCTGTTGTACGAGGCTGGCGATCTCGACGGCGCCAACGCTGCTTGGCGACGGAGCGCCGGACGAGGCCATGTACGAGCGGCCGCGAATCTCCTGTTCCTGTCTCATCGTCGCCGTGAGTTGGAGCGCGGCATAGCGATCGAGTCGGACTCGTCGGGCCTTGCCGAGTTCGAAGAGCTCTCCTACCGTCGCGCCGACGAGAGCGGCGCTGCCAGCGGCGCGTTCAACCTCGGCGCGATGCTCCATCAACAAGGCGACTCGGCTGGAGCGGCGGCCGCGTACGAGCGCGCCGAGAGGAGAGGCGACCTCGACGCCGCGTTCAACCTCGGCGTTCTTCTATACGAGGCCGGCGATCTCGACGGCGCCGAGGCCGCCTGGCGACGGAGCGCGGGACGAGGGCATGCCAGAGCCGCCGGAAACTTGGATTTTTTGCTTCGCCACCGCCACGAGCTGGAGACCGCGGGAGTCGCCGGCGAAGAGGGTCACGGCAGGTGAGCGACGCAGTGGGGCATCGCCCGAGACAGCGCTCGACCATGTCGCGACGCCGTCGCGACCGTGTCGCGGCCCTGCCGCGGGCCGTCGCGACCGTGACGCGGCCCGTCGCGGCCGGCAATCCGATCAAACACGACGTACCTGATCTCTGGAGAGGCTCGACATGAAACCTTCCACGCCACCTGGTACCGCCGGGCACACTCCCTCGTCCGCCGATCTCCCGTATGGCCCGCTCCCGGCTCGGCCACGCCGAACAACGTCCGAACCGTCGGAGTCCACGCCGCTGGAGCGGCTGGTGGATCTTTCGTGGCTCGAGCCGGAGGCACCGCCGCCGGAAGCACCGCCGCCGGAGGCCGACGTGGTCGAGGACGCGGAGCCTGTCGCCGGCGAGGATGCGTCATCGGATACGGCGCTAAGCATGTCGGTCACCACACCAAGGCCCGAAACCGATGATGATGTCCACTTTGGCGTCGCTGCCAGGGCACTTGACGTCTCGCGCAAGACGGTTGAACGGATGGTCAAACGCGGGCAGCTCGAGCGTGGACCGTCGAACGCTCCGGCGACGGTCTCGAAGCGGTCGTTGGTAGCCGCTCTCGAGCAACGCCGCCGGGACGTCAGCCATCTGGCGCGGGCGACCGAGATTGAGCAATCCGGATCAGGAACCGAGTTGTCGACCCAAGATTCGCCGCAGGACCCGCGGTCAGCGCTGCGCGAGGTGCTGGTTCCCGTCCTCGCGCCTTTGCTCGACGAGTTCGTGGCCGTACGAAGTCGGGCCGCGGTCCTCCAGAGCCAGCTCGACAGCATCAAGGCTCGCGCCGAGCAGCAGCGCAAGCGCGACGAGCTGCTGTTCGCCCTCGCGACGAGCGGCTGGTGGGGCCGGAGAAAAACTCGCAGAGCCGTGCTTCGGCACTACATTGTCGGGGACGTTCCGTCCGATCCGGGCTCGGGGGGTGATTGACTCGCGGGTGGGCTGGTCGGTCCGGGGCTGGCGTTCGGTGGGCTGGGTCGCGGGCGTGTTGTGGTGTCTTGTGTTCGCGGCGATGGCTGTGGCGGGGTCGATTGGCGCCGTGCGGGGCGGGCGGCTGGCCGGTGTTACGGGTGGCGCGATGCGCGGTCGTCGATTTAGGCGTTGTGCGCTCTCGCGCGATGGTCGGTTTTGGTCTTGTATGTCTGTTGGCCGAGGGAGTGGAGCGCGGCGTGGGCCATGTTCGCGAGTTCGCTGTCGCCGCGCTGCCGGGCGCGGTGGTAGGCCGTTTCGGCTTCGGTCAGCGCGCCTTGCTGTTCGAGCACGACGCCGAGGTTGAATGCCGCGCACGCGTCGCCGCGTTCGTCGGCGTTCCTGAACGCCGCTTCGGCGTCGGCCAGCGCGCCGTGGTCTGCGAGCAGCACGCCGAGTTCTATTGCGGCGGCGTTGTGGCCGCGATCGGACGCGCGACGGTATGCGGCCGCGGCGTCATTGAGTGCCTGTTGCTCGGTGAGTAGCATCCCGAGCCGGAACGCTCCGTCGGCATCGCCACGCTCATCGGCCCGGCGGTATGCCGCCCCGGCCTCGGCTAGCGCCCCTTGCTCTTCGAGCACTACGCCGAGGTTGAACGCGGCGTCCGCGTCGCCGCGTGCGTCCGCGCGCCTGAACGCCGCCTCGGCGTCGGCCAGCGCGCCGTGTTCGGCGAGCAGCACGCCGAGCTCTACAGCGGCGGCAGTGTGGCCGCGATCGGACGCGCGACCGTACGCGGCCGCGGCCTGATCGAGTGCCCCTTGGCGCCTGAGCAGCGCCCCGAGGCGGAACGCGCCGTCGCCATCGCGACGCTCATCGGCCCGGCGGTACGCCGCCTCGGCCTCGGCCAGCGCCCCTTGCTGTTCGAGCAATCGACCGAGGTTCGAGGCGGCGGTGCCGTGACCACGCTGATCGGCGCGACGATAGGCCGCTTGCGCTTGAACTATGCCCCCTTGGCCCTCGAGCAGCAGCCCGAGGTGGAAAGCGCCAGCGCTGTCGCCGAGCTCGTCGGCGCGACGGTAAGCCGCCTCGGCCTCGGCCAGCGCCCCTTGCTCTTCGAGCAATCGGCCGAGGTTCGAGGCGGCTGTTCCATGGTCACGCTGATCGGCGTGACCATTGGCCGCGTGCGCTTGAACCATGCCCCCTTGGCCAGCGAGTGGCTGACCGAGGTTCAAAGCGCCGGCGGTTTGGGCTGTCTCGGGGAGTTCGTCCGTTTGTCCCGGAGACAGCAGGCTGTGTGCGCCGTTGCCATTCCCAGCCGCACTGGCAATGGCGCGATGCCCGTTGGTGTGAATCTGGGTCCCGTTCGTTCGGGTGACGGCTTGGTGATCGCCGTTCGTCGTCGTGAGCCCCGTCTGCTCGACCGGCGGCGATTTCGCATCGCCGGCGGGCCTGTCCGCGACGACGGACCGGCCCTCGCCGCGCGAGCGCGAGTCCCGGAGGGAGGCGATGAGCAACCGAGCGACGAGTACCAAGGCCAGCGCGAGCGCGAGACCGCCCAGGATGATGATCCACGGCCAGCTTCCCGAATGCGGCCGGTGGGCCGATCCTCGGGGCACCTTGCGGCCGGCACTCACCGGACGCTGCCGACGCGAAGGGGGCACGGTGGAAACCGTCGGCCGCGAGCTGCGGTTCGATCGTCTCGCCGATCGCGCGGGCTCGCGCGGGAGCGGGCTCGACCGGCGTACGGATGGCTCGGGCGTGGCGAGAAGCGCGAGCGTGCGCGGGCCGGCGATCCCGGTGATCGGCAAGCCATGCGCGCGTTGGAACACCCTGACCGCTCCCTCGGTCAGCACGCCATAGCGGCCGTCGATCGGACCCGGCGAACTGCCCGCAGACGCCAGGCGCCGTTGCAGCGAACGGACAACGTCCTGACCGCCGGCTTGATCGCCCGCCCCCGGCGCCAGGATCAGAACGGGCCGCTAAGCGCCGCCCACGTGCGCGGACCCACGACGCCGTCCACCTGCAGGCCGTGCGCCGCTTGGAACACAACCACCGCGTGTCGCGTACGCGGTCCGTAGAGACCGTCCACCCGCCCGGGCGGATAGCCCCCCGCGTCGAGATCACGCTGCACGACCCGCACGAGCCGGGAACCGCCGGGGCGGTTGTATCCGCTCCCTAACGCCAGCACTGAGTGGCTGAGACGGACGTGAGCGGCGCGCGATGTGACCGCCCCGCTGGCCCGGGTCGACGCAGACCTCGCCGGCTGCGCACGACCACTCCCCGCGGCGACCGCCGTCGCCGGGAACGCCAGAGCGAGCACGCTGATCGCGAGCGTCCGCCACGCTGCAGTTCTTGGCTTGTTCAGGAGGCGGGGACCGCCCCGTACGACTTGCATCGTTACTGAGTCCTCGTTGACGTCGCAGCCCCGGAACGCGACTCGTGACCGGAGCATTGATTGGACGGAGCCACGCGGGGCAACTCCCCCCGGCGTGACGCGACGAGCGCCTCGGCAGGCGGCCCGTCGTCGGCGATCACACGCGATGATCAGCCCGGATGCTCGAGTCGCGACGCGAGCAACGTCGACCGCCACATCGCACGATCGAGACCGAAGCGCACCAGCAGGATCGTCGCGAGCGCGACAGCGAGCGCCTGGAACGCAGCCACGACGGACGATGCGACCGAGCCGACACCACCGCCGCCAGCCGCGGCCGCGCCACCGACCGGCAGCCGCGTCTGAACCGGCGGCACCGATGGCGCCTGCGGAATCGGCGCAGGCGCGGCGGCCCGCAGGGGGGCGACCGACGGCGGCTTCTGCGCCCGCTCGGGGCGGCGTGGCGCGGCGGCAACGCTCACCGACCCACGCTCGAACTCAGTGCCACCAGCGAGCGCCCGCGGCGATCCCATCGCCGGTCCGAGCGGTCCTCGGGCCAGCCCCCGCGAGGGGTGACCAGGCGCACGCGAAAGCGGCGAGTCGGACGGCGTGACGGGCCATGCGGCTTGGGCCTTTTCGGCCCGCAGCCGCTGCGTCACCAACGTCTGCGATTGGTGCAGCCTCCGCGTTCGGCTGCCCGGAGACAGCGGACCCGACTGACCCTTGGGCGACTGCGTCGCGACAGGTTCTGTCGCGACAGGTTCTGCCGCGACAGGTTCTGTCGCGCTCGGTGGCTGTCGCGACGGCCGGTGTCGCGGGCGGGCGTGTCCCGGAGGGCGCCGTCGCGACGGGGTGTGTCGCGGCCGGCCCGCTCGTCGGGGGTGCTGCCGCGTCTGGCTGCGTCGCTGCAGGCTTCGTCGCAGCGGGCCGCGAGGCGGGAGCCGGCGGCGCGGAGAGCTGAATCGCCCTCGGGGTCCCTGCAGCCGAGGCGGCGGGTGAGGGATCCGTCGGGGCGGTCGTCGTGATCGTCGCCGAGGGGACGTTGGCGCCGGTGGGCGCGCGGGCCGGGCGCCCGGCGCCGACGAGCGGGGTGCCCGCGATGTCAACGCGTGAGGACGACCCGGCCGGCGGTGGCGACGCGGGCGTCGCCGGCGCCGCGGGGGAGGTGACCGGCACGAGGTGCTGCCCCCCGGTCGCCGAGCCTGCCGGAGCGGCACTTGGCGAACTCAACAGCGCCCGGGAAGTCCGATTTGAATCGACCGCCGTCCGCGTTCGGGTCTCCGGCGCGGAGCTGCTACCGACCAGCACCGCAGACGCCGAAGCTCCGTTCGACGCGGTCGTGGAGGGCATCGTCCGGGCCAGTGCCGCATTCGCGCAGACGCCACAGGCCAACACGCCGGCCGTCGCTATCAGACCGGCAAACTGAAGCGGTGAATGATTCGCGCGCATTGCAAGTTGCTCCCGATCCCACCTGGTTCTCGAGGGAGAAATGAAACAACCGATGGCCCCCACCGGCACCAGCGAACCTAGTGAGTAACCAGTCTCGCAGCAAGCCTCGAGCGAGATTTTAACTCGGAATTTGCGGATTTTTTTGCAATCCAATGCATTGCAAACATGCTTGAAACCTGGTATCGCGACATGTCGCGACACCCTCCGAACGCCCGGTCAACTAGCGCACACCTCGCACCCGATCCCGGTAAGACAGATAAGTCGACATCGAGAGCATTTGGACTCATCGCTTGAGGCCGGAGGACATTTGCACCTCGACGCCGGAGAACATTCGCCCGTCGACCATCACAAAATGGGCGAGTTGAGAGAGCCCCGCTCAACACGTCAATCCTCATCGCCGACGAAGTAGCGTCCGCGACACCGACAAATGGCTGCCGGACGAGGTGGCGAATTCCGGTCGTCGTCGCCCACCGAATCCCACGCTCACTGCACGCCTAGCCGACCCCGATCCATTCAGACCGACGGTCATCAAGGTCTGTAGATGACACGATCGATCGACGTCGCCCCGCCGATCGACGGGGTGGGACGACCGCCGTCGCTGACGCGGTGGCAATCGTGCTCAACGTCGGCGACCGTCCGAGTATCCCAGCGAGCGTGGATCGCCACGACAGCGCGTGGTGACGGACGTCGCGACATGCACGCCAGCGCACCGACTTCGAGGAGTTGCTGGTCCGCGTCGTCAGGGTCAGAGCGGGGGCCAGGCACCGGATGGTGACGTGCAGCCAGCGTCAGGCGGCGGCTCGAAGTTGAGAGCCGACGGCGGTGGCGAGTCCCAGGATCTGCGGCCGACGACGACGAGGGCGAATGCAGGGCGGCACCCGAATGGGCCGCTCTGAATCGTCATCGCGAGCGCCGCAACAGGAGCACGAACGGCGCTACCGGGTTGCCACACCTCGACGAGCGACTTGCCGTCACCGTCCGGCGAACCGCGGTCCTGTCGCGCCTTGTCGATCCGCCTGTCGCGTCCGTCGCGGCAGGCAACCTGTCGGTGCCGCCGATCCGGCGGTCGAGACGGTTCCGAGACTCGGCGGCCCATTCCCGACGACGGAACGGGCCGATCGTCCGTGCTCGCCACCTACGGCAGGTGGCCGTTCAGGTTGTGATCACCCATACGCCGCGCATCGAGGCGCTCCACCAGCGCCTCCGGTACGAGCTGCTCGAGAAACCTCGCTGCGGTGTCGCGAGCAACGGTCCGTTGGTGTCTTCCTAACTCGGCGTGTCGGTCGGAGCGGGTCCCTCCGGCCGGGCGCCCATGCGGTGGACCGCACGGCTCCGCTGCCCCCTCTGCCATCGACTCGAGCGGCGCCGCTGCGGGGTCCGTGTCCACCGCGGCTCCGGAGGGCAGGCTGGGACCACCGTCGTCGGCGGACACCGGCGCGGACTCGACGTCGCGACCAGCCACAAGGAACGCATCAGTCTTGGGAGCAGTGCGGACGCCCGGTCGCAACGACCTATACGACGTCGCGACCGCCGCGACGCGACTCGAGTACCAGGGCTGCCGGCGACCCATCGTGATGCTCCGTACGCGGCCCGCGCCGCGCGCATCTTGACACGGACCCCGCCAACCGTGGTGCACGATGCGTCCTCGACGCTCCAGAGCGCCGGGGGCGCATACATCGAGCCGGGTTGTCCTGGCAGAACCCTACGTAGAGCGCTTCCTCTCCCGCCCGTGTGACGGTGCGCAGGAGCGCGGTCACACGGAATCTAACGCCCGTCTCCCCTTAAACGACAAGACCTCCGATCTCTCGGAGGTCTCGAATACCAGGGATTTTGCGAGTAGCGGGGGCGGGATTCGAACCCGCGACCTTCGGGTTATGAGTTGCGAAAAGGGCCTCTAATTCGCGCAAATTGGGCGAGATTACAGTGCTAAAAGCCCCGCTTTTGGAGTTGTTTTCGGCCAGTTTGGTACTCAAAGTGGTACTCCGAAATGAGTGGTACTCTGCTGGTACTCCGCCGATCCTCCTCCTCGTTCGATGCCTCCGACAGACCCCGTTCCGAGCCGCCGCACTGATCGTCTGCGAGCAACGCGGCGAGGCGTACTACGAGGCGAAGTTCCGCTACGGCGGCCGCCAGGTCAAGCGGCGCATCGGACGGGCGTGGCTGACCCGTGACGACGCCGGCGGCTGGGGCCACGCCGCGGCCGCGTGGCCGACGGGTACCTCGACGAACGGCGTGCGCACGTGGCCGCCGCCGAGTTCGTCCGCAGCTACGTCAAGGACTTCAACGAGACCGAGCGCGTCGAGCGCGAGCGCCGCACGCGCGGCGTCACGTTCCGCGAGCTCGCGCACGGGTACCTGGAGTGGCTGGAGAAGGTCCGCGGCGCCAAGCCCTCGACGATCCGCTCCCACCAGTCCGATCTGGCCGAGCCGGGGACGCCGCACAAGCGGGGCACGGGCACGACCGCGGGACTCATCATGGCCGCGCTCGGCGACAGGCCGGCGGCGAAGATCACCCCGGCCGAGGTCGAGGCGCTCCTGCGGACGGTCGCGGCGACCGGCGTGTCGGCCCGCAGCGTGAACCGGGCGCGGGAGATCGTCTGTGCCGCGTTCAACTACGGGATGAAGCCGACGACGTACTCGCTGCCGACGAATCCCGGCCCTCGGCACCGACCGCCGGCGCGTGCCCGAGCCCGGGGTGCTCCTGTTCTACTCGCCCGAGGAGATCGAGGCCATCGCCCGCTCGCTCGAGGCCGGCTTCCACCGTCCCGCCGTCTCGGCTCGCGGCGAGCTCGAGCACTTCGAGGACGACCGCGACGGCGAGGCGGTCCGCGTCGCCGCCTACTCCGGGCTCCGCCTCGGAGAGCTCCTGGCGTTGCGCTGGCGGGACGTCGACTGGACCGGCTCGGCGCTGACGATCAGCCGGTCGCTGTCCTCCGGCGTCGAGGGCACGACCAAGACCGGACACGTCCGGCGCGTGCCGATGGCCGACCAGGCCGCGGCCGCACTCGACCGGCTCTCCCAGCGCCAGGATTTCGTCTCCCCCGACGACTACGTCTTCTGCAACGCCCTGGGCCGGCCGCTGGACGGCTCGGCGCTGCGCCGCCGCTACAAGCGCGCCCGCGACGCCGCCGGCCTTCGCCCGCTCCGCTGGCACGACCTCCGCCACACCTTCGGATCGCTGCTCGTCGCCGGCGGCGTCGACCTCGTGAGCATCAAGGACGCGATGGGACATTCGCAGCTGACCACCACGAGCCGGTACCTCCACGCCCGGCCGGCGACCGAACGCGCGGCCGCGTTCACCGCCGCGTTTCGAGGCGGCGCGCCCACGGCTCCGTCGCTCCGAGGCCGAGACAGCCTCGAGCAGCCAGACGCGCCGTAGCGAGAGACGAGGCCCGCGTGCGTGACGCCGGCCGCCCCGATCCTTGCTTCGATTCGTCGTTTGGGAAAGGATCATGCGTTCCTTTCCTAAGCCATCCACTTAGGAAAGGAACGGGACGTAGCTTTCCACGTAGCGAAGGTTGCACACGCGGACGGGTGCAAGGATGAGTTCACGATCCTTTCGTACGGGGTGGATGCGAAAGGTTCAAGACCAGGCGCTCGTGCAGATCAGGTAATGCCGCCCAGATAGCGCCGAGCTCGACGCCCCCGAGCAGCTGCGCGGAGCCGACACCGGAGACACCGGCGAACGCGTTACGGCGGGCACGACGCGCTTGAGCAGTTCAGCGCTGGGGTCCTTTGACGACACGTTCAGTCCGCGAGGAGCGAAGCGCGTCGGGGGTGCGCCCTTCGCCAAGGTTGGCCGCGGAAGTCGGCGTCAGTCGATCCAGGCTCGGGCGACGGGGTCCCAGGTGCCGCCTGCGGTGCCATCGAACAGTGGCTCGGCAAATGGGCGCACGACGTCGAGGGCTTCGTCGAGGGTGAGGGCAATCGGCAGCAGCGAGTTCGTGGCGGCAGCGCTGTAGCCGCGCTCCCAGAGGTCTCGGCTGGGGACGTCAAACTGGCTGGGTGTCCGCAGATCGCGCCGCTGCAATTCTGAGCCGAGTGCCGCCATTTGTGCGTCCGCTGGTACGGAGGCTGAGGTCGTGATCGCGACCAGGTCGACGAGGTCTCGGTAGCGGGTCGACGGCGTCCGTGTCGGTCCATAGCGCTGGAAGATCGCGGCGATCTTGTCAGCGATGTGGTCGACTAGTGGGTAGGCGCGGTAGCCGTGCTGCTCGACGTCGGGCATGGCCACTCGGGCTAGTGAGGGGACGTCCTCGGGTACACCGGTCATCTTGACGTCGGCGCCGACAAGGTCGATGTGGAACTTCGCCCACTGAGTCGCACCTACGTATGCGCTGACCGGGATGCGAGCACCTCTGGTCGCGTTGTCCATGACTTGTGAGTTGCCGAGCTCGAAACGGAACCAGTCACCGATGTCGGCCGCGGCGGCGGCGCGCAAGTCGGATTCGGCCTGCTCGTGGGCGGCTTGGCGGTAGATGTCGATGTCGAGGCTTCCGCGTACGCCGATGTCTCGGGCGAGCAGGGCGGTGGCGCCCTTGACGATCCAGTCCTGGTCGGTGAGGTAGAGGCGTTCGAGGAGCCGGTCGTAGGCGAACTGACGTTGAAGCTGCGTCAGCGTCCAGCGACTGTTTGTGGCCATGGTCTTCAGCCGGGCGGTGAGCGCCGTGCGGAAGGCGATGGGCGAGCCATAGGAGCGGTCGTTCATGGGTCCCGCTCGAGTGTTGGGCTGCGCGACTCAGACCAACCATCGGTCTCCTGGTCGTCGGGAGGATGGTCGGCGAGGCTGCGGCGCGCCTCATCGAGCCAGAGCTGGGTGTTCGGGTAGCCGACGAGGCCGAGGAGCCAGCCGAGGAGGGCGAGACCGTCGCCGCGGCGCAGTCCGAAGCGCGCGGCGTGGGGTGCAAGTGCCTCGGCGAAGCTGCCGGGGTAGTCGTAGACGTTGCGGATCGAGTCTCCGATGATGTGGGCGACGGCTTCGGGGTCTTCGTTGTCCAGGAGGAGGTCGGAGGCGATGCGAGATGGGCGTGTGACCGGCAGGCCACGCAGTTCGATCCACGGCCCTGGTCCGCGGGGACGGACATGAAAGCGGACATCGGGACGGCGGGACTGACGACGGGTGGGGACGGTGAACTCGTGGCGGTCGGCGGGGAGGTCGCCGACGCCGTACATCTCAGCTGCGGAGCGGTGGGAGACGACTCCCTGCTCCAGCGCACGTTGCCAGCGAGGGACGGCGGGGGCGAGCCGCAGCCACGCTGCGCGCAGTTCCATGTGGTCCGGGATAGGGGCGCCCGCGAGGCGGTACACACCATGACTCACGCGTTCGAGCAGCGAATTGGCCACGAGGCGTTCGACCGTCGCCCGCGCGATTCCCGCGGCGAGCTCAGCCTGCTGGCGGGTGAGGAGACCCCATTGGTCCTCAGCGATGACCGACAGGCGAGCAATAGCAGACGGGCGCGACATCTTGCTGCTGCACTGTACCTCATTTACAAGGCATTTCGCAGTTCAATAGGCAGCGGTATACTCCTAAGTGCCCCGAATACGAGATATTTTGCAGTTGTCAGCCGGGTGGTGATGGCGTGACCGCTCGGCCTGGAGAGAGGCGATTGCGAAGCAACGCTCGGGTCGCTGGTGGGCTCACGCTTACCGGTACGGTTCGCGCGTGAGCCAGGACGACCGCCAGGCTGACCTGCTGCGCCAGTTCGACGCGATCATCGGCGGAGCTGAGCTCGATGACCTTCGACAGCTCGCCGGCGCTCTGTCGCGCCTCGGTGTCCGACCGGGAGAACAGCCACGACCTCGACGCCCCGAGCTGCGCCGACCCCCTCTCCCAGAGCTGCAGCGCTTCGTGGTGAGGGTCGATCTCCGGAACGCGAAACCACCGATCTGGCGTCGGCTGGAGGTTCGCTCGGATTTGACCCTCGATGTTGTCCACCGGGTGCTGCAGGCCGCGTTCGGTTGGACGGACTCGCATCTGTGGCGTTTCTCGCTCGGTGGTGATGCGTTCAGTTCCTCAAGTCAGGTGTTTCTCTGTCCCTGGGACGTCGAGGAGGGCGATTTCGAGGACGAAGGCGGTATCCCTGCCGCCGCCATACGGCTGGACGAGGCGGTCCAGATTCCGGGCGAGATCCTGTCCTACGCCTACGACTATGGCGATAACTGGGAGCTCACGCTACGGCTCGAGAATGTCCTGCCGGCGGCTGCTGGCACGCCTTCGGCCGTCGCCGTGGACGGTCGCCGCGCTGCACCCCCGGAGGACTGCGGGGGGCGCCGGACTGCGGATGAGCTGGCGGAAGTCCTTGAGGAGCCATCGCTCTTTGACCTGGGCGAGGTGAACGAGGCGCTCCAAAACCCGTTCATCGTGCTGCGCGACCATGGGCTCGATCCACGACTGGCGGCCCTGATCGACCGTCTGACCTACAGCCCGGTCGGCGAGGATCTCGCGGCCCGTGCGCTATCACTGCTCGACGAGCGGCCCGTCCCGGATGAAAAGGTGCTTCACGCGTCATTGACGCCCTTCATCTGGTTCCTTGATCGGGCCGCAGAAGGCGGGATCCAGCTCACCGCAAGCGGCTACCTCAAGCCCGCGGATGTGACGGCCGCCGCCGAGGTGCTACCGACCATGCACGGGTGGATCGGGCAGGCGAACCGCGAGATCGACACGACGCCGGTCCTGCACTTCCGCAAGGCACTCCAGGCGTTGGGGCTGGTCCGCAAGCACAAGGGCTCGTTACTGCTGACACGCGCCGGACACGATTCGCGCGCCGCGTGGCAGACCCTATGGAACCAACTGGCGGACCGCCTCGTCCCGAACACCGACGGGTTCGACACCGATGCGACGCTGCTGCTGCTTCTCTACGCGGCAACGTCCCCCGACAGCGAGCTTCCGCTCGACTCGATCGCGACAGCGCTCACCCACTTGGGCTGGCAGAGCCGCGATGGCACACCGATCGTCGACTACGACCTGTACCGGCTGCGCGCTCTTGATGTTCTCCGCAACGTGTCGACCGCGCACTTCAGCCGAAGCGACCGTTGGCGGATCGGTCGCGAAGTCGCAGAGCTCGCGCGCGCAGCGCTCCGAAAGCCGTAACGCGCATCGCGGCGAACGCGCTGCCGGCGACGGCGACGACTTCGGGCGGAGCGTGGCTTTGCGCCGTGCCATGTTCCCGATCGGGGCCGTCGCCGGCTTTATCGACCGCCTCGCTGCGCAAGTTCCCGAACGGGAGCATTGAGCAACGCCGCAGCCGGGAGATCGCAAGAAGGCGTGATACCATGGTGTCATGGCGAAGAACCTGACGGTGCGGCTTGATGACGATCTCGCAGCAGACACCGAAGCGCTGGCGCGGGCCGAGGGCAAGAGCCTGAACGAGACCGTGAAGCTCGCGCTCAGCGAGGCGGTCGAGCGACGGCGTAGCGACCCTGCGTTTACTGATCGCGTGCGACGGATCATCGAGCAGGACCGCGAGCTGCTCGAGCGGCTCGCGAAGTGACGGTCGCTTATCTCGATCTCGTCGACTACCTCTCAATCGCAGCCGAAGTCACCGGCCTCGACGTCAAGACGCTCATCCGCGTCACCAAGCTCGACCTGGCTGACTCCGCTCTGCACGCTCCCGCCGCTGCGTTCGGCGGGACCGAGTTCTACCCCGACTTCGTCGATAAGGCCGCCGTCCTGATCGTTCGTCTCGCCAAGAACCATCCGCTGCCGGACGGCAACAAACGCGCCGCGTGGGTCTCTCTACGCATGTTCCTTGAGATCAACCGCTGGCACTGGACGCGAATGCCCGACATCGACCAGGCTGAGCACGCCGTCCTCGCGATCGCCGCCGGCGACTGGAACGAACAGAAGACCGCGGATTGGCTGCGTGATCTGATCGCGCCCCAGCCGACCTCGTAACCGTCGAACCGTGCCATGCGACGGTGGTGGTGCTCCGTTCTGCGGGTTCGCCAGGGCTCTCCCTGTCACGACTTCGGCGGAGCACTGCGCGTGACCGACGGGCAGTCAGGGGAGGGGCCGCGGGCGGTCGGCAGCCCCAGCAGCCTCGGGGGCCCCGACCTTGACGGCCCGGCGGCACGCGCGACAATCGCGCCGACTTCGTGACAGGGCGCCCCCCGATTGCTGCGCCCGACCGCGCAGGGGTCAGGCCCGTCGTCCTGGCCAGCGGCGCGGCGGCTCCGGGCGCGGCTCGGTCGGCGGCGCCGGCGACTGTGACAGCCGGGGCTCGGGCTCGATGTCTGGCTCATGCGGGCGTTCGAGCTCGACTTCGGCGAGGTACGCGTGAAGGAGCTCGCGGGTGGGGAGCGGTGTCGTCCGTTCCCAGCGTTCGTCGAACTCGTCGGCGAGCCGGTCGAATAGCCCGCGACTGGTGCGGCGCTGGATGAGGATCAGCGGTGGCGGCTCGCTGGGGACGCCGATGCGGTGGAGCGCGAGGAGCATCTGCTCGTCGGTCCGGTAGAGGCCGTAGTTCCCGGCGCCGGGAGAGGCGTGGATCTCGATCCCGTCGATGCCGAGGAGCGGTTCGACCTGTCCATCAGGGTCCTCGATGATCGCCCGCGCATGACAGCCCTCGGCAGCCTTCGCAAGCAGCAGATCGACGATGCCCGCCATGACGTTGGGGACGATGAGCTCGATCCGCTCCGCCGCTGCGCGCAGGACGTCGACGGGGTTTGGCGCGTCGCGGTCGGTCGCGTATCCGTACCCCGCGACCACGTCGGTGACCACCGGCATGCGCTGCCCGCGCTCGGGAGACTCGGTCGGCGCCGGAACGGTGTTGGGCCAGAGCGCGTGCTCGGTCGTGTCGAGCGCGCCGGCCACCCTGGTGCGATGCCGCGGGTATGGGGTGCGGCCGGCGAGCCAGCGCCGCACGGTCTTGACGTCGACCTGGACGATGTCGGCGAACTCCTCGAGCGTCAGCCCCGCGCGCGTGATCGCGGTCCTGAGGTGCTCGTTCTCCAAACCCTCTCCCCTTCCCAAAAGTGGCGGATTTCCAGGGGGTGAGTGTAGATGTCCGAAGTCGTCCCAGGACGTCCTCGGGGACGTCCCGAGATGTCCTTGCGCCGTCCCAGGCGAGCCTGCATGGTGATGAGCATGCTCACCGCGACCCCGCAGATGACCGGCTCGCGCGACCAGGCTGGTCGCGTGGCGCTGACCCGGGACGAGGTGATGACCGCCTCCGAGGTCGCCGAGCTTCTGCACCTTCCGGTCTCGACCGTCTACTACCTCGCGCGCCGCGGCGAACTGCCGGCGAGTCGGCTTGGGCGGACGTGGCGGTTCCTGCGTCCGCGGATTGAGCGGCTGCTTGAGGAGTAACCGCCGGGTGCCCTGCTGACATGAGCCCTGTGGACAGACCGGACGGGTGGGGACCGTCGCACCAGACCGAGCCGCGCCGCCGGTGGATCACCAAGCCGCCGGTGCAGGTCGCCGCCCTGGGCGTGGTGATCCTGATCGCGAGCGCGATCCACTTCGGCGCGACCGGCGTCGCGATCGCGCTGATCCTCGTGCTGCTGACGGTCGTCGTGATTGACGCGATCATCGCCTCCCACGCTCGACCCCGCAAGCCGAGGGCACCTGCGATCCCGGCCGACGCGGACCCCTTGGGTGCGATCCGCACGCTCGCCGCGCACGCGGGTGGCGGTGTGTGGCTCGGCGCGGGTGAGGATGGGCAGTGGCGGTTCGCGCAGCCGGAGCGGGCGGTGCTGCTGCTCGGCCCGCCGCGGTCGGGCAAGACCAGCGGCGTGATCATCCCGGCGGTGCTCGCGCACCAGGGGCCGGCGATCGCGACGTCCACCAAGCCGGATGTCGCGCGCGCGACCGCTCGGACCAGGGCGCGTGATGGGCGGGTGTGGATGTTCGATCCGACCGGCGCGAGCAGCCCTCCGGCGGGGCTTGAGCAGTTGCGGTGGTCGCCGGTCACCAGCGCGCTGACGTGGGACGGGGCGGTCGTGATCGCCCGGGCGATGACCCTGAACGTCGGGGTCGGGACGACCGACCGCTCGCACTGGGCCAACCGCGCGCAGGCGCTGCTCGCACCCTTCCTGCACGCCGCGGCCGTGCACGGCAGAGAGATGGAGACGGTCGTGGACTGGGTGATGCGTCACGAGCTCGACGAGCCCGGGATGCTGTTGGAGGATCAGCGGTCGAGCCGGTTGGCGTTCGGGTCGCTGGTCGGGCTGCTGAACACTGAGGACCGCGAGCGGTCTTCGATCTTCTCCGCCGCCGCCGACGCGCTCCAGGCCTACACGAGCGAGAGCGCGCTGGCCACCGCGAGCGACCCGAACTTCGACCCGGCCGCGTTCATCGCCGGCGGCGACACCGTCTACATCTACGCGCCCGCCGAGGAGCAGGCCGCGGTCGCACCGGTCGTCTGCGGCCTCCTGGCCGAGGTCCGCCGCGCAACGTACCGGGCGCACGCCGCCGGCCGGCTCCCCGGCCGGGTGTTGTTCGCGCTCGATGAGGTCGCGAACATCGCGCCGCTCCAGGAGTTGCCGCAGATCGCGTCCGAGGGCGGCGGTCAGGGCCTCACCCTCCTCGCCGCGCTTCAGGATCTCTCCCAGGCGCGCGCCCGGTGGGGCAAGGCCGCGGACGGGTTCCTGACGCTGTTCGGGACCAAGCTGCTGCTCCCCGGGATCGCCGACACGACCACGCTTGAGGCGGTCTCGACGATGCTCGGCGAGTACGACCGGCAGGTCATCTCGCGCACCAGCGACGCCGAGCCTGTTCAGCGACCCCGGCAAGAAGATCCCGGACGGTGTCCACGCAGCGCACCCGCGTGCTCTCGCCCGGGGAGATCGCCGGGATCCCCGCCGGCCGCGCGCTGCACCTCGACGGCACCGACTGGGAGCTCGTCACCCTCACCGCCGCGCACCGCGACGAGCCGTGGCGGACGCTCACCGCGCCCGGCCGGATCATGATCACGACCGAGCCGCTGCCGTCGGCTCGGCCTTCGGTGGGCGTTTCGCGGGCGGGACGTCTTGGGACGAGTTGGGACGTCTTGCCCCCAGCACTGCCAGTGCGTGGAGTGTATGCCTGGATCGGTGGGCGACGGACGTGGCGGGAGTCGGGGGTCTGGGGTGCTGATCGTCGCGAAGATCACGAAGGGCACGGCGGGCGGGTATGCCGAGTACCTCGAGGGGAAGGCCAGGGCGTCGGAGCTGGGCGACTACTACCTCAAGGACGGGGAACGGGTCGAGGCTCCGGGTCGCTGGGCGGGCGGAGCGCACCTGTTCGGCCTGGACGCCAACGTGGCCGTGACCGGTGAGCAGCTGCGGACGCTGATGGACGTCCGCCGGCCCGACACCGGCGGCGAGCTGCGCCGGGTCGGCGGCAGCGGTGAGGCGGTCGCGGCGTTGGACGCGACGTTCTCCGCGCCGAAGTCGGTCAGCGCCGTCTGGGCGCTCGGCTCACCGGAGCTGCGGGAGCGGATCGAGGCCGCGCACGAGATCGCGATCGACCGCGCGCTCGACTACGCGGTCCGGCACGTGCCGATGCTGCGCCAGCGCGTGGACGCGGACACGGTCCTGCATGCCAAGGCGGTCGGGGTGGTCGCGACGAGCTGGCGGCACACCACGGCTCGCGCCGTCGCCGATCAGGTCCCGGACCCGCAGCTGCACTCGCACGTCCTGTTGCACGCCGCGCACCGCCGCGATGGTCGGCTCGTGGCGATCGATTCGCGGACGTGGCTGCAGCATCAGCGCGAGGTCGGCGCGGCGTACCGCACCGAGCTCGCCCGCGAGCTCGCCACGCTCGGATTCGCGGTCGAGCGTGGCACCGGCCGCGGGGAGCGGTACTTCGAGCTCGCCGGCGTCCCGCAGCCGCTGCTGGACCGCTGGTCAAGCCGCCACCACCAGGTCCAGGCCGCGATCCGCGACCGGCTGAGCGCGACCGAGCGCGACCTGCGGGCGGTGATCGCCGAAGGCGGCCCTGCCGCCGCCGACGCGCACGAGCGCCTCGAGCTGCTGCTCGCCAACGGGCAGCTCGCCCCCGCCGAGGAACGACTGATGGGGACGATCACCCGCGCCGGCAAGGTCGCGGTCACCGCGGCCGATCTCGATGCGGAGTGGCGGCGCACGGCACGGGGGATCGGGTTCACGCCCGAGCGCGTCGAGGTGCTCCGCCGCCAGCCGCGCCAACCGCTGACGCCGGCCGCGCCGGATCGGGTGCTCGACGCGTTGACGGAGTTCGACGCGACGTTCCCCGCCCGCGAGGCGCGCGCGGTCGCGCTCGAGCGCTCCGCCGGCACTCCGATCGACGACGCGCTCCGGCCGCTCGTCGAGCTGCGTGACGCCGGGGAGATCCTCCGCCTCGCCGACGGGAGCGGCACGACCCGCGAGCACCGCGCCCGCGAACACGAGACCATCAGCACCGCGGAGCGCGTGATCGACCACCGGATCACTGCGCTCGATCGCGACTCCGTCGTCGCGCAGGCCGACCGGCTCGACCGTGAGCTGCAAGGTCGCGGAGGCCGGCTGTCAGACGAGCAGCGCCAGGCGATCATGCTCGCCTGCAGCGACCGCCAGCTCGTGATGATCGAGGGGCAGGCCGGCACCGGGAAGAGCACCGCGCTGACCGGCATCGCCCGCGCCCACCACGACGCCGGCCGGGACATCGTCGTCACCAGCACCGCCGCCGTCGCCGCCGAGCGCCTCGCGCGCGATCTCCACCACGCCGGCGTCGACACTCGCCACTACTCGCTCGCCGCGCTCCAGACCGCGATCACCAACGGCACGGTCGTCCTCGGGCCGCAGACGACGATCATCCACGACGAGGCCGCACTCGCCTCCACCCGCGAACAACACGCCCTCCTCGCCGCGGTCGAGACCTCCGGCGCGAGGCTGATCGCGGTCGGCGACCCGCACCAGAACCCGCCGGTCGGCGCCGGCGGACTCTGGCCCCACCTCGAGGCCGCCACCCGCGACCGAGCACAGCCGGGCCGTTCTGACCCGCAACCTCCGCGCCCGCGACCCCGCCGACCGCCGCGACCAGGCCCGCTTCCGCGACGGCCACCACGAGCTCGCGATCCGCGGCTACGCCGCCCGCGCGCGCGTCCACACCGGCGCCGACCTCACCCGCGCCGAAGACGCCGCGCTCGACGCCGCCCACACCGACACCCGGAACGGGCGCACGACGATCGTGCTCGCCCAGACCTCGAACGACCACCTCGACGAACTGAACGCCCGCTACCAGGCGATCCGCCACCAGCACGGCGAGCTCGGCACCGACACGATCCCGGCGCCCGGCCGCCCGTACAGCCTCCACCCCGGCGACCAGGTCCAGATCCGTCGCACCATCAACCACCCCGATCACGGACCGCTGCGCAACGGCACCACCGCGGCTGATCCGCGACATCGACCCCGACGCCCAGACGATCGAGCTCGCGCTCCCCACCGGGCAGCCCGTCAACCTGAGCATCGACCAGGCCGACGCCGCGCAGCTCCGGCTCGCGTACGTCCAGCACCCATTCCCCGCCCAAGGCCTCACGACCGACACCGCCCACCTGATCGTCTCAGCCCACGCCACCCGCGAGGGCACGTACGTCGCGCTCACCCGCGCCCGCGAGGAGACGCACCTCTACGCCGAGCGAGTCCGTCGACTCCGACCGGGACGGCGATCGCCTCCAAGCCCTCGCCGAGCGGATCAGCCGGACCGAGCCCGACCTCCCGTCGATCGCCATACCGCTCGAGCACGAGCCGGACGATCACCGCGACGCCCGCCCGCCGCGAGCCGGTCATCGAGCCCGAGCAGGCCGATCTCGCAGCCGCCTGACCACGATCATCCGGGAGCCCGTGAGCGCACCTCGACCAACGAGGAGACCGCGTTCGACGGTGCGAACGAACGCGACACCCGACATGCGACGGCCGAGCGCGACGCGGCTCTCGCACGCGACTGCGGGATTGACCCGAGCACTCCCGGCCATGCCGATCAAGACACGCGCCGCCGGCGATGGCCACGTCGACCTGGGATCGAGCCGGGCCGCCACCAGCGCGAGCTCATCCGCGACAACGCCGAGACCACCCGTGCACCAGGCTGGGAACCGTGACGAGTCCGAAGGCGCCAGGTGAGCGCGTTGGCGGGGGCGTACCGACATACGACGCGCTTCTGCCTCGTCGCCGAAGCAGGCGTCAGCCACGAGTCGACCGGACGAGTGCGCTCCGTTGGTTGCGAGCCCCCGGACCGCCGCACCAGTGACGACTGGTTTCGTGGCAAACCACTCGTCCCGTGTCGAGCCGGCGGACGCCTGCTTTCGAGATTGCATCGGCGCGGCGTGGCAACTCCTGACTGTTGATCCCAAGCTCCGCCCGCGGCGCGCGATGTGTGTGCCGCGCCGCTTGCTCGCGGTCATCCGCGCGAAGGTGGGCAAGCACTGGATCGCTCCGGCCGCGGCTGATGCTTTGCCTCCGGAAGCAGCGCTGCTGCACCTCGACACCGACTTCGAGCTGCACCGACTCTCGCACCGCCCCGGCGATGCAGCGGTCTCGCGCCCGACGACGAGACGAGTGCTCGTCGTCCGACTCGCAACCGATTCGAGCACCGGCGCGAGCGCCCGCTCAGTCACGAGAGCAGCAGCACGCTCTGCTTGCTCGTCTGCGACGGTCGGGCTAGCAGCAAGCGCCTGCCTTTGGCCGCTCCGCGAGGGCGAGCGACATCTCCACCTCGATGGGCATCGTCAACACCGGTCGCGACCGCCGTCGAGCGCCGGGGTAGGGAGTCGTCGGCTTCGTGCAAGTCCGCCCAGCACGCCGGCGACGGCACCCTGGCCCAACGTGACCTGGTCAGGCCGCACCCGACTGACCTATGCCGGCAGGCGACTCATCAGCCGCTCCTGCGGCGCGGACGGCGCCTCGTGGATCCGATGGACTCGTCGAGCAGCGGTCGAGGCCGCTGGAGGCTGCCGATGTGCTCAGCCCGGATACGGACCACGGGATCGCGTCGGCACGGCCCGGCTTAGGCCTTGGCGAGGCGATCGCCGCCATCGAACACGGACCCGTCCGCGGGGCCGGCGTGACCGGGCGGGATGGCGACCATGTGGACAGCGGGGATACCGGTTTCGTTGCGGTAAGAGTTGTTCGGGCCGTCCTCAAGACTCCAGAAGTGGGGCTCCCAGTCCGGCACGTAGTTCCTGATGCCTCCGGCGTTGAGCTCGTACCGGAGGCCCACCGGGTCACGGAAGTAGAGGAACTTCTGCTCGCCGATCCCGTGCTCGCCGGGTCCATAGTCCGGCACGACATCCTGCTCGACGAGGAACTTCGCCGCGTCCAAGAGCTCATTGCTCTCCTCGACCCAGAACGCGACGTGGTGCAGCCGCCCGGACTTGCCGTCCATGTCGAGAAGGAAGCCGAGATCGTGTGACTTCTCGTTGTTGGTCACGACCCCGAAGAACCACGGCGCGTCCGGCGCCGGCCCGGCGGCCGCGATCATCCGGAAGTCGAGCACGTCTCGGTGCCACTCCATGGTCGTCCGGACATCGGGGGTAGTCACGGTCATATGGTCGAGAATCCGGACGCCGATTCCATGCGAGCCCGGACGCTGCGGCCGGTCGACGTACCGCGACTCCTCACCGGCGGGCGCGGCAGCCAGATCGACGTCCCAGAACAACTCGGTCGGGTGACCCCCCGGGCCGACGAACCGGTAGGCCCGGCCGTGGCCGTACGACGACTCGATCCATTCGCCACGGATGCCCGAAGCCTCGACGGAGGCGACGGCGATATCGAGCTGCTCGTCGTTCCACGTCCGCCACGCACCGTGACCGAGACCAGGCCCGGGGGCTTCGGTCAGCACCAGGCTGTAGCCGTAGTGGTCGCCCCAGCACCGCAGGTACACGGAGGCGCCGTCCTCTTCGACAATGAACAGGCCAAGCATGTCGCGGGCAAATGCCACCGACTCGTCGAGGTTCGGTGTCAGCAGCTCCACGTGCGCAAGCATCGATAGGGGCCGGTGCGGCATGTGGGTCCTCTCTCCCTAGGCTAATCTGTACGAAACGGAGCGTATCACCGGTCGGCGGAAACCGACAACCCCGGGCGTGTTCATGATCTTGAGTCGATATGATACGTTGCGTATCGTTCATCTTCATCTTCTACGCATCTCGAGCCAAGCGCAGTGATGTGCCAGCGTCCGAGCCTCACGAGCTTGGACGTGACCTAGGCCTAGCGGCAGGAACGTTCGCATTGGACGCTGATGTCATCATCGTCGGGGGTGGTCCGGTGGGTCTCACCCTGGCGTTGGACCTCGCCACCCGCGGGATCGAAACGCTCGTATTGGAACGTCGTGCTCCCGGGGATCGCCCCTCGGTCAAGACGAACCACATCTCCTCCCGCTCGATGGAGACGTTCCGGCGGCTCGGACTGTCGGACGAGTTGCGTGCTGTCGGCCTTCCGGCAGACCACCCGCACGACTGCGCCTATCGGACGGCCTTCCTCGGCCACGAGTTCGGTCGTACACGACTTGGGTCGACCGCCTCGAAACTGGACGGAACCGACGACGGCTGTGACGCCGATTGGCCAACGCCGGAGCCACCGCACCGAGTCAACCAGACATTCATCGAGCCGATCCTGGCAGCGGCGTCCAGTGCCTCCGACCACATCCGGACCCTTCATCGCACCGACGTCGACGACGTTCGTCAGACCGACGAATTCGCCTCGGTTCTGGCGCGCGAGAACGCGAGTGGGCTCCGAAGGGAGTGGCGCGCCCAATTCGTGGTCGGTTGCGATGGACCTCGCTCGACCGTCCGTCGTCGCATCGACGCCGCGCTCGAGGGACCGCCCTTGCAGGGCCGCGTGCAATCAACGCTCATCCGCGTACCAGGCCTCATGCGACGGACACAGATCCGACCGGCGTGGGCGGTTGTCACGTTCAACCCCCGCCGCTCCGGTGCCGTGTTTTCAATCGACGGACGCGAGCAGTTCCTTATCCACAGTCCGCTGCTAGGGGACGAGCGTTACGAGGATCTGGATCGCGACTGGATCATTCGCCACGTGCTCGGGAGCGATGACATCGACTACGGGATCCTCAGTATTGAGGACTACACGGGGCGCGGGTTGGTGGCGTCGGCGTTCCGGGCCGGACGTGTCTTCCTGGCGGGAGACGCCGCGCACATCTGGATGCCGTTCGCGGGGTACGGGATGAATGCTGGCATCGCCGATGCGGTCGACCTGGCCTGGCTGCTCGCGGCGTACCTGTCGGGCTGGGCACCCTCCACGATTCTCGATGCCTACGAGCCCGAGCGCAGGCCGGTGACCACGCAGGTAGCGGGCTATGCGATGGGGTTCCTCCCCGACCTGTTCGAACTCTCGTCGCGGATACCGGCCGAGATCGAGGACGATTCGCCGGCTGGGGTCTCAGCGCGCGCGGCGTTCGGGAGTCGCGTCACAGCGCTCAACGAGCAACAGTACGTGGCCGGCGGCTTGAACTTCGGCTATTTCTACGACTCCTCGCCGATCATCGCTTATGACGGCGAGGCGCAGCCGCCGTACACGATGCGGGACTTCACGGTCTCCACCGTCCCCGGGTGTCGCCTTCCACACGTCTGGCTGGACGACGGGCGCTCGCTGTTCGACGCCTTAGGACCGGCGTACACGCTCATTCGGGCCGATCCCGCGGTCGAGATCGGTCCGATCGAGGCAGCCGCGGCCGCCGCGGATGTCCCGCTCGAGGTCGTCGAGGTCAAGAATCACGATGCCTACGACCGGCCTCTGGTGATCGCTCGGCCCGACCACCACATCGCATGGCGGGGGCGACGGGCGCCCGAGGATGCCACGGCGCTGTTCGAGCGTTTGTCCGGGGGACGCTCCGGAGTGCCGGCGTCCCCTGGGTCTACACGCGGTGCAAGCTGAACGCGACGGGTAGTCCGACGTTCGGGCTCTCCCGCAGAAGCGCCCGCGACCCTTGCCTTGCGGAATCGCCGAGCGGCGCGAGCGGCTCGAGAGCATACGACGAAGGCAGTAGCCGACTCGAGTGCACCTATGAGGGATTCCGACGAGGGCGAACCACCACTTCTGTCGTGTGGAAGCTCAGATCAGGCACCGGTTGCGCTGCATGCCGAGACCAGAGATCTCGCCCTCCAGACGGTCGCCGTCCTGCAAGAACCGCCCGTAGTGCGTGCCGTTCCCGGCCGGGGACCCGGTCAGAACGAGGTCCCCGGGAAGCAGCTGCGCCTGTCTCGAGCAGTAGCTGATGAGCGTGGCGACGTCGAACACCATGTCAGCCGTCGACTCGTGCTGCATGACCTCGCCGTTGAGCCGCAACGTGATCGTTAATTCCTGGGGATCGTCGACGAACGTCGCCGGAACGACGTACGGGCCGGTCGGCTTGTATGTCGGACCGAACTTGGCCCGGAGGAAGTCGGCGCCAATTGGCCCGACGTCGGCACGGCGGATCAAGTCTCGGCTGGTGAGGTCGTTGACGATCGTCCACCCGACCACATAGCTCAGCGCCTCCTCGGGCGAGACGCCTCTCGCCGGCCGGCCGATGACCGCGGCGAGCTCGAGCTCCCAATCGTTGCGCTCGCTGTCCTTGCGCAGGTGGATGTCGTCGTCCGGACCGCAGATCGCGGTGGGGAGCCCGGCGAACACGAACGGCACCCCCGAGGCCGCGCGCTCATCCATCATCCGCTCGGCCTCTTCGCGGATCTCCTCCGCGGTCATGCCGGGTCGGGATCCCTCGCCCTGGTCCACGAACAGCTGCACGACGTGACTGCGGTAGTTCATCCCGGCGAGAAACAATTGGCGCGGCGCGACCGGAGCCAGGCGCTCCAGATGGGCGACCGGCTGTGCTGCGCCAAGGCTGCCGTTCGTTTCTTGTCGGAGCGTCGACTGGATTGCCGTGACGTGCTCGCCCCACCGTTCGAAAAGCTGCTCCAGGTCCCGGGTTTCGTTGACACCGGGAAGAAGCGATCCAACCGGTATGACCTCATCGCCGAGAACCACACCGATGAATTCCCGTCGACCCTGGCGGAAACGGCCGAACGCGAACGCGGGACGATTCACCTCGGAACCTTCACCGACGCGAACGCGGTCCATTTCTCCAGCACCGCGTTGAGCCCGGCGGCATCGCCGGCGATGCCGAGCACGTAGCGGTCCGGCCGGACGACCAGGGCCCCGCTGGCGCCATGTCTGCGCAGCAGTTCCCGTGCGACCTCGGACGAAGAATCGAGCACGTGAAACCACCTCTCGTCCGCGATCACGTCCCGTGCCACCGGGTTGAGGTCGGCCTGGACCGCCGGTGTCATGGCGACCAGGAACCGCCAGCCCGTGAGGTCGTCGAGGCGCGTGCCGTCGTCCAGAACCGCCTGCTCGGAGAGGAACCCGGCAGGTGGCGAGGCATCGCCGTGCAGCCCCGGGCCTAGCGGTGGGGTCTCGTTCGTGTACGGCATCGGGTTGGCGAGCATGTGCGCGTCCCGACCGGCCGCCACCTCAGAGTCGGTGGTGTTGATGATGCTCGAGAGTTGCGTCGCGATCTCGATCCAGGCGCGCGCGTGCGCCTTGCGCTCGGACTCGTAGGTGTCGAGCAGGCTGTCGCGGGCTTCTCCCTGAAGAACCGCCGCGAGCTTCCACGCGAGGTTGATGGCGTCGCGTATTCCCGAACACAACCCCTGCGCTCTGAGCGGCGGTTGCAGATGGGCCGCGTCGCCGGCGAGAAAGACGCGACCCACTCGCCACCGCTCCGCAAGCGACGAGCGGAACTTGTAGACCGCGGTGCGCTCGATTTTGACGTCGGCGGCTGTCGCGAACCGCTCGATCAACTGATACGCGCCCTCCGTGGTGCCAAGCGTTGACGGGTCGTCGCCCGGCCGCACCATGAGCTCCCATCGCAGCCGCGGTTCTGCCATCGGCACGAACATGTGCGGCCGGCTGGGCCAGCAGTAACCGGTCAGGATCTCCGGGAGATCGAGCGCCCGGAGCTTGACCGCGTCGATCACCACCCAATCCTGCGTTGGCCCAAGGGTCTCGAAATGTGAGTCGATCGCCCTGCGCACGAACGAACCCCCGCCGTCGCAGCCGACAGCATGGGCGGCGGTCACGGTACCCGCTTGCCCGGTGTCTACGGCACGGACGGAGATGTGGACACTGGTCTCGTCCTGGCTGAGCCCGACCACCTCGTGGCCGTCGCGCAACTCGACGTTCGGCAGGGATTCGATCTCAGCCCGTAGCTGACTCTCGACATCCGGTTGGTGGAACATATACGCGTCGCCCCAACCCTGGCTGCCGGTCCGGTCGTACGGAATGTCCCAATCGAGCAGCGCCTGTCCGTGCTCGTTCTCGTACCGGAACCCGCGCAAGGCGGTCGACACGCTGGCGATGCCATCCCCGAGCCCGAGACGCTGGTACATGCGTAGGATCTCGCCGTCGAAGCAGACGGCACGGGGCAGGTGGTGAATCGACTTCTCGCGGTCGATGGCAAGCACCCGCAGGCCTCGCTGGCCTAGCGCGATCGCCAGCGTTGCGCCGACCGGACCACAACCGATGATCGCCACGTCGAAGTCGGTGTCCACTTCCCGCTCTCCTCTCATCGCCGGCCAGAGACCGGTCCCCGTCATACGCAACGGAGCGTATCACGCGTTCGGCCCAGCACTAACCGACCCGGACCCCGCCACCCAGCCGTGGATCCCCCCCCGCCCGCAGATTTCGTCTCGGCCCGCTACACGCGGTCCCGCACCCGCTGGCTGCGGCCGTACCCGGCGACTACGACCAGGATGATGAAGCCGAACAGAATCTGGGTGTCGGCGGTGTCGAATCCCTTGCCGACGAGAATCGTGGTCAGCGCGGTGAGGATCAAGGCCCCGAGGATCGTGCGCCAGTAGTCGCCGCGAGCGCTACCCAGTGCCGTGCCTCCGACGATCACAGCGGCCAGCCCTTCGAACAGGTACGGATCGCCCATCCCCGGCGATGCTCCGCTCGAGTAGCCGGCGACGAGCACGCCGGTGAGCCCCGACAGAAGTGCGGAGAGCGCGAAGACGGCGGTCCAGACCCGTTCGGTGTGCAGCAGCGCGAGCCTGGCGGCGCGTAGATTGGTGCCCGTGGCGTAGAGTCGGCGTCCCGCCGGCGTTCGCGACAGGATGAGCCCGGCGATGACTGCCACCCCGGCCCAGAGCACGACGACCGGAGGAATCGCGACGCCGGCCGTCGTTCCCACCACCGAGGTCCAGTTGCTGAGCGAGGCCGGTGGTATCCCGGAGACGTTGCCCTTGGTCCAGACGAGCAGACCGCCTTCGAGCACGGCGTACATCCCGAGGGTGATGATCAGCGGGTTTGCGCCGAACCGGTGGCAGAGAAACCCACTGAACGCACCGAGGAGTGCACAGACGACGACGATCGCGATCAGGATCGTGACGATCGACCAGTGGTAGGTGCCGGAGAGCTGAGCCGTCATCACACCACCGGTCGCGATGAACCCCGGCACCGACAGATCGAGGCCGCCGACCAGCACGACCAATGTCTGCGGGAGCGCGGAGAGTCCGAGTAACGCGGCGAGCACGAGCATCGACTTGATCGACGAGCTGCTCGCATACCCATCTATGGTCGTCGATCCCCACAGGAACACGACGAGCAGGGCCGCGATCTGGGCAAGCGGATACCGCGTCTGCCAGCGCCTGAGCCTGCCGAACCGTAGGCGGTGCACCGTTGCCTGCGGCGGATCGATTGGGACGCTTACCGGCTCGGTAGTCGCAGAGTCGGGTGCCATCATGCCGCGACCCCGTGAGCCGCTGTCGCGCGGTAGCGCGTGCTAAGCACGATTCCGGCGATCAGGAGTGCGCCGTACGCGAGCTGGAGGTAGTCGCTCGCGACCCCGGCCGACAGCAGGAACTGCTGGAGCATGTAGATGCATAGCGCCCCGAGCAACGACCCGATCATTCCGCCGCGACCACCGCCGATCGGTGTTCCCCCCAGGGCCACGCCCGCCAGGGCGACCAGCGCGTATTGCGTGCTCAGCTCCGCCGAGGAGGTCTGTAGCAGAGCGGTGAGGGCAATACCCCCGGCCGCGGCAAACAGCCCGCCGAGTGAGTAGGCGGCGATCCTCACCTTCGTGACGTCCACCCCGGCCGAGAACGCCGCGGCGTCATCGCCGCCGACCGAGAGGAGCAGGCGGTGGAACGCGGTGCGCCGAAGCGCCAGCCACACGAGTAGCGGGAAGGCGATCGTGAGCAGCGCCCCAGGCAGGAAGGCGACGTTGCCGGCGAGGTGAACCATCCAGCTATGGGGCGCGGGCGTCGGGTTCGGGGCGATCTTGTCGGCCAAGCCCGCGAGGATGAAGAGCGCGCAAAGTGTCGCGATCACCGGCTGGTAACGGAGGATTGCCACCAGGACGCCATTCACCGCGCCTACCGCCGCGCCGATGGCGAGCATCACCGGTACAGAGACCGCGCCACCGAAGCCATGAGGCAGCAGCCAGATGACGAAGATGCAGTTGACCATGGTGGCCAGCGGACCCACCGATAGGTCGATCCCGCCGCCGCCGGCCAGGATCGCCGGGGTGCTGGCCATGGCCAGGATCGCGAACGGGGCGAACGTGGCCAGCTCGCCGGACGCGTTAGCGGGGTCGAAGAAGGACGGCTGCGCGATCGCCTCGGCGACCAACAGCGCGACCGCCAGCGTCAGCGCAAACGCGAATGTGCGACGGCTCACGAACTTACGCATGGTGATGCTCAACGACCCCTCCAAAGAAGCTCGCGATCAATGCTGTGCGATCGATCTCTTGGTGCTCGAGCTCGCAGAACAGTCGGTGCTCGCGGAACACCAGCACTCGGTCCATGAGCTCGACTAGCTCGTCGACTTCGCTTGAGAGCATCACCACAGCGACACCGGCTTCGGTCAGCTCGACAAGCAGCGCGTAAAGGTCACGCTTGGCGCCCAGATCGATGCCGCGAGTGGGGTCGTTGAGCAACAGCACGCGCGGGCTTCCCCCGAGCAGGCGAGCGATGATCAGCTTCTGCTGGTTGCCACCCGACAGCGTGTCGATGGGTTGGCTGTCATCGTCGAGCACGATCCCGAGGCGACGGACGTACTCCCCGAGTCTTCGGGCCGAGCGCGAGGATCGGACGAACCCCCAGGTCGTGTCTTGCGCGATCGTGGGCAGGGAGAAGTTCTCGCGAACGCTCATGCCGCTGAACAGCGCCTCGGCCCGGCGCTCCCGTGGGAGATACACGACCCCCTCGGCGGCCGCATGCCAGGGTGAGTCGATCGCGGCGTCTCGAGTGCCGTGCATCGAGGCCACGGTGCCAGCGGCCCCTCTGCCGGAGAGCGCCCAGAGGAAGGCTTCCTGCCCGTGGCCTTCGAGACCGGCCAGGCCGAGCAGTTCGCCGGCGCGGACCTCGATCTCGATCGGCGCCGCGTCGGGGCGAAGCGTGAGACCGCGCGTCCGCAGCACGGTTTCCCCGCTGCGCCGGTGCGCGACGGCCGATCGCGACGGCGCGTCGACGAGGTGCTCGGCGCCGGTCATCAGGCGCACGAGCTCGTGGGGCGAAGCTTCGCGGCGGGCCAGCCCGCCGGCCACGGTGGCGCCCGACCGCATCACCGTGACGCGGTCTCCGATGTCTGCGACCTCGTCCATGCGATGCGAGATGAACACCGCGCTCATCCCGTCTGCCGCACGCTGCCGGACCACACTGAAGAGCCGGTCGCGCGTCTCGACGTCGAGCGCGGAGGTCGATTCGTCAAGGATCAGCACGCGCGGATCCCGGATCAGCGCACGCGCTATGCAGCATGCCTGGCGCTGGCTGAGCGACAGCTCCTCGGCTGGGCGATCGAGATCGAGATCGAGATCACCGTCCAGCAAGCGAGCGAGCGACTCGCGCACGCGGCCTCGACGCTCCGTGGAGCGCCGTCTGCGCAGCCAGGCCGCGCTCCATTCCGAGCCACACGTTGTCGAGGACGGACAGAGGGCCGATTGTCAGCACCTCCTGGAAGACGGTGGCGATGCCCCTGTGATGGGCGGCGCGCGGCGATTCGAGCGCGGGCAGCTCCTCGTCGCCGACTCGGAGCGTCCCCGCATCGGGCCGGTGCACGCCGGCGAGGATCTTCACCAGGGTGCTCTTACCGGACCCGTTTTCCCCGACGATCGCGTGCACCTCGCCACGGCGCAACTCGAACGAGCAGTCGACCAGAGCCGGGGTTGCACCGAATGCCTTACTCACGTGCGCAGCTGCGAGCGCCAGCGGCTCCGCGGGTTCGCGACCCCGCTGGTACGTGCCGGCGCTCGCCGTCTCGCTCACGCTCGGTCCGGTGGGCTCAGGCTCCGCACGTTCCGCGCATCCACGTGCGCTATGGCGTGGCGGCGTGCTGGAAGAACGCGTTCAGATACGAGTCGGGGATGAACGTACCGGGCGGGCTGGGCGCGTCCAGCAGGCTTCCTTCCTTGAACGAGGGCATCCAGACCTGGGCGAGGTTCGCCCGTGTGACCAGGTAGGGCCTCTCAACGATGGCGTTTACCTTGACGCCCTGGCCCTCAAGCATCCGCAACGCGATGTTGGCGCCCGCCTGTCCGATCTGCAGATCGTCGGTTGCCGTGGCGACCTCGTCGTAATCGGAGTGGTCATGCCAATACGCGACCACGCCCTGCGCCGTTCCGGGATCTGCCATCGGTGGCGGCTTATGCCCGGTCTGCTGGAACGCGCCCAGCACGCCGACACCCATCGTTCCGGCTTGGAACACCCCCTGCACCCCAGACGGGTGCGTAGCGATGAACTGCTGGACGAGACCCTTCGCCACCGGAGCGACAAACTGGCCGGCCACGGTACCCGCAACGTGCACGTTCGGGCAAACCGACAGCGCTTTCGCCCACGCGGCGGAAGCGTCCGCGTCGGTGCCGGTGCCAGGGATGCCGTGGACCTCGAGCACATCGCCCTTTCCACCCATCAGCTTGAGTGCTCCCGCGGCCGTGAGACCCTCGTTCTGGTACGGATTGATGTCGAAGCTGACCGCGTACTTGCTTGGAGTCAGCGTCCAAGCCGAGATCGTCGGGATTCCGGCCTTTGCCGCCTGGGCGATGAGCGGAACGGTCGGCGGGGGGGCCAGTGGGAACACGATCAGGATGTCCGGCTTGCGCTGAATCGCGGTCCCGATCTCCTGCAGCTGCTGCGGAACATCCGTGAACGCTGCCGGCGCTTGCACACCGATCGTCGACACCTTGCCGCTTGCCATCAATCGTTGCTTTAGGGCGTTCAGGGTCGTGTTCGTGAACGGGTTGGTCAGCGGCGTCCACACGACTTGCACGTTCCAGCCCGACTTATGCGCGGGCTTCCAGTTGATCCAGGGCGACTTCGCGACCGGGAAATCCGTGAAGCCCTCGTAGTTCGCGGGGTAGCCGCTTCCGAGGGCTGGGATCAGCCCATTCGGATCGTTGGCGGGAACAATGGGCAGGGTCCCGCAGCTTCCGGATGTCGTGCTGGCGGCCGCGGTGGCGCTGGTCGAAGCACCACCCGAAGTTGCGCTCGATGCGCTGGACGACGGTCTCGGCTCCCCGCAGGCCGCGAGCGCGAACGCGCTCACCGCGGCAAGGGCCAGCGCCGCCACGGAGCGAGCACTCGCACTTCTTCTCCTGAACATCCTCAACTCCTCTCTCGGACGGCTTGCCCAGCCGTGACGGGCAACGGTGCTGGCCTCGGATTGCTAAGCAAGCCGGCACGATCACGCTATACGACACGGAGTGTATCACT
>CAVOOV010000008.1:0-112706 GCA_963697655.1 uncultured Solirubrobacterales bacterium
GCGGGCTGCTGCGCAGCGGACACCAGCCTCTCGCCACCTGCCGGGGCCGACCTAACCTCGCTAGCGGTAATGACGCCGGTTTCCGGCTCCATCGGACCCCTCCCTTTCTTCGCTGCGTCAGCGTTGTCCCTGAGTCCTGCCGGTGAACGTCAGCCACCGGTTCATCGAGGCCGCACGCTGCGCGCAGCCAGAACACGGCTTGATTCCAGCCAGTGACGTAGCCCGTTTGATCACGTCACCCAGGCCGACTTCCTGATCTTCCGGCAGGAAGCCCGGAAGGCGCACCACACGACGGGCGTGGGTGTCGCTATCGGCCTGAGCTCCCGGCTTGTCGTCGTTCATGCTTTCAGCCTCCTTGGATCAACTGGCGGAGCCGCAGGTAGGCCTGCCCGGCGTCGAGTACCGGCGGTACTACGCTCCGGCGAACGGTGGCGGACATGGATACGGCCCAGCGGACCGCCGCCGCCGGAGCCTGCGGGAACTGTGACCAGAGCAGTGCGATGGCGCCTGTCACGAATGGGGCCGCCACGCTCGTCCCCGATCCCTCGACGGGCCGCCCGTCGAGGGACAGGCTGGTGACGTGCTCGCCCGGCGCGCACAGTCCGTGCCGACCGATGGAAGAGCCTAGGTCCGAGGTATGGGCGGGGCGCCTGGCGACGTCCAGAGCGACGACCGGCGTCACCCACGGATGCCCGGTCATGGCGGAACTGCCGACGCGGCCCTGGTTGCCGGCGGCCGCTACGACCACGACTCCACGCAACATCGCGTGGTCGAGAGCAGCTCGCAAGATCCGTTCTCCGCTCGGTGATCGGCCGACCAGGGCGGCACTGAGGTTGAGGACGCGTGCACCAGCGTCCACGCATTCGGTGATTGCCTGGCTTAGTGCCTTCGGGCTCGCCTTGGGCGACTCGGCAGGGTCGTGTTCCGAGTCAGCGAACACCGGCCGCACAAGCAGGCTGCACCCCGGACTGATCGCCGGCGCCACTGAGGACCGGCGCGCGCTAAGAATCCCCGCGACGAACGTGCCGTGATCGGTACCCGCACCACCAGCAGGATGATCCATTCCGACGCTGCGCATGTCCACGCCCTCGAAATCAGGCAGTTGCCTCGCCACGTCGCCGTCGATCAGGCCAATCCCCACCTCGGGGCGTCCTTCGCCTAGCCGCATGAGGCCGGTGAGATTGACCATGGTAAGTTCACGGGAAGGTTTGGCCTCAAGGGTGATGTCCTGACGCATAGACAAAGCCACCCCCCGGAAACAAAAAGAGCATAGTTAAAAGAGATTCGCCTACATCTGCCAATAAAGGTGCCAGACATAATGACAGCCTTACAAACGTGACAGGCTTTTCATACACAGCCGTCACCGACAGATCGTACGCTAATGATTTTTGCAGCGTCGCAGGCTTGACGCGATTTACCCCTCCCATGCGAACAATGAAATTATCGCCTCGGAAAGCAAACTGCGTCAACCCGTTATCGGGCTATATTTGCTTCTATTCCATTTTCTGCGGTCTCTCCACACGATCTCCACACGATCTCCACGCGATCTCAGCGTGCACGCCGCCCTAGCCTCGATCTTTCGTGCGCCCAGCAGAGTGGGAGGTGACACCGTGACGTAAGCCATGGTGGATCTTGCTGTTCGTAAGCTCGTCGTCGCCTGCCGGTTTAAGTCCGGTCCGGGGAGCTGCCAGGAGGCCCGGTAGCAGGCTGGCGGCTCGGTCTGGAAACGGGCCGGGTCGAAGCCCAGCGTCAAAAGCCAGGGGCCCGGTGAGTGCCGGTCAGGCTAGTCCCGCCGCGTCGGGATCGCGGGTGGTTCGTGATCCGGTCCGTGCCTTGCAGTATGCGCCGTACCGGGCGGCCAAGGCCGATCCCCGCCGCGCCCGCGCTTAACTCGTCACCGACGACGACGTACAACGCGGTCGCGCGCTACGCACCCACGTGCTGCTGCACCAGCTCGGCTGGACCCTTACCGTCCACCCCGACGCTCTAGCCAGGTCACCAGCCCGGACGGCAAGATCATCCGCAGCCACAGCCCGCCACCTCAACCCGGGTAACGGCCCGTTCGGACCATCGAATTTCCCGACTTGGCTCACGATCATGGACTTTCGACCGGCTTAATACGCTGACCTGCGGATTTACTTCTCAAGTTGACGAAATCTGCGCACAAGGTTGGACTCGTAGTGGACGGGATCACCAGGGTTCGAGCTTGAGTCCCCGGTGCGGGGTACTTCCGCACGGGGGAGCAGGAGGTGACACGGGCCCCGCAGCCCGGCCAGGAGATCCCGGTCGAGCAGGTGAGCGGCGGGGCGCTAGCGCGGATGCGGCCGGACCTGAGCGTCGGCGCGGCCCTGCCCCCCGCCGGGCGGCAACGCCGGGGTGGCGGCAGCCCGGGAGGTTGGCACGTACGCGTCGCCTGGGCGACAATGCCGGGATGGCTCGTGATGACAGCTGGGCCCAGGTGCTGCGGGTGGGCCTTGCCCCTTCTGGACGGGGCCAGGCCCGCGGGGGTGCTCGGATGGGTGCCCCGTGTCGCCCCGGTTGTGACCCAGGCCGCTGTCGGGGCCGGGCACTGGGCCGCCGGGCGCCGGCGGCGGGCCCTGGCCGCGTGGACGAGCGCTGCTGGCTACGGGCTGGTGGCGTGGGGCCTGGGCACGGAAGCGCCGACCCCGGCCGAGGTGCGAGAGAACATGCAACAGAACCTCCAGCGGCTGCAACGGGAGGGCCTGTTGCGCGAGCCTGACCCCAAGGCCCCCGCTGCCGCCCGGACGCCGACACCCGCGGCCCGCCACCTAGAGCGCCTCCTATCGCGGGTCGCCCCCTTGTTCAGGGCCACGAACACCCCCCAGTACAGGCTTGCTTCCACTGTCGTGGTGATGGTCCTCGGCGTGCGGTGGGGCCTGCGCCACCCGCGGCGGCTGACGGTGCTCGCGATCGCCAGCGAATCCTATACCGTCGTGTTCTATGTCCCCTGGGTGGCCCGGGCCGTGCAGCGGCGCAGGCCGAGGACCGCCGCCGGGTGGGCCCTGGTCGTGGCCGGATCGGTAGCCCGGCTGCGGGCCGCAGCGGCTGAACCGCTCCGGTAACAGCAGGCCCGCAGCGGCCCCCGCGACAACAGAACACCGGGAAACCGCGCGGCACCTGCCTGCGAACCCCTACATGAGCCCCCAGCCGCGCAGTCCGGCGCACGTTGCGCACTACTTGTCCGCGAAATAGTGAGTGATCCGTCCCTGCGGTAAGTGGATCGGCTGCCTGGCGCGTTGGCAGAGTATGGGGCACGAGCAGGACGAGTTCGCGGACTTCTACCGGGCCAGCAGGGATTCGTGTCTGAGAGCGGTGACCGCGGTCGTCGGTGACCGCGAGCTGGCTGAGGAACAGGTCGCCGAGGCCTTCACCCGGGCCTGGACGTCCTGGGGCCAGGTGCGCAGGCACGCCGCCCCGCGGGCGTGGGTGGTGCGGACCGCGCTGAACCTCGGGGTGTCATGGTGGCGGCGCCGGCACCGGGAGGTGCCGCTCGCCGATCACGATAGCGCCGTCCCGGCCGGCCCGGCGACGGCGTGGACCCCGCGCTGATCGCGGCGCTGCGGCGCCTGCCGACCCGCCAGCGCGAGGTCCTGGCGCTGCGGATCTTCCTCGACCTGGACACCGAGACCACCGCGAAGGTCATCGGGGTCGCGCCGGGGACGGTGACCGCGCACCTGTCCCGCGCCGTCGCGGCGCTTCGCCGAGATCTTCTACCTGCATACACGGACACGGACGCAACGGAGGTCATCCGATGAACGAGCACGACGACGTCATGTGCCTGGTGCGCGAGTCCTTCTCCGGGCTGCGCATGGACCTGCCGGTGGAGGACGTCTTCGCCCAGGCCGCGCCCGCCGGCGCGACAGCGTCGTCGGCTATGGGGCGACGACGGCAGCCGCCGTCCAGCCTGGCGTAAGGGAGGGGCGGGGTGGCCGGAGGCGACCGGGAACGAAGCCGGTGCCGACGAGCGCGGTCGCCGGCAAACGCTTGAGGTGGCACCGCCCGCGACGCTAACCGAGGCTTGAGGGGGCGGTGTCGGGGTGCGGCCCGCGGCACTCGCGCCCGATCCAGAACGCCCCCGAACCAGCGACCGGGTGCGCGCCGTGCCGCGGGACGTACCTGACACCGCCCCCGAATACGAAAACCGCCCGCATTCTCAGCGGGCGGCTTCCGATCCAGGTTTGGCCCAATCGGGACGGGCAGGGGTACGTGCCAGAAAGGGCCGGTTAGAGTGGCTCGGACGGCGGGAGGCGCCGATGTCTGCGGCTTCGCCCGAGCCTATGTTGGGAACCAAGGAAAACCCCGGCCCCGCAGCAATCATTCCCACTAACGCTGCCCGGGAACAATCGTACATTCGTCCAGGTGTGTTTAGGATCCGATCTGGACGTTTGATCGAGCCAAAATCTGGGCTTTTGATCTGCTCAGGCGAGCGCTCGCCCAATCCGCGCTCCACCGGCGACCGATCGGGGCGCCAACGTGACCAATAGGCCTGAATTCCGGTCTCTTATACTGGAAATCGTGGCCGATTTGTTTGCTTTTCCGAACCCCGTCAATGAGAAAGCGGCCCGCGTCGTCGCCGGCGCCGTCCTCACCACCGTGCTGGTGATCCTCGCCACGGGCTGGTACTGGTTGCTGATCCCGCTCACGTACGGATTCTGGGCACGGGTCCTGACCGGACCGACGTTGAGCCCGCTCGGCTGGTCGGCCCAGAACCTGATCGCGCCCCGACTCGGCCCCAAGAAGCCTGTGCCCGGCCCTCCCAAGCGCTTCGCCCAGGGGATGGGGGCGGTGATGGCGACCGCCGCGCTCGTGCTCGGCCTGATCCTCGGCGATCACACCGCAGCCGATGTGGTCCTGGCCCTGTTCGTGGTCGCCGCCGGCCTCGAGTCGATCTTCGCCATCTGCCTCGGGTGCCAGGTGTTCGGGCTGCTGATGCGCGCCGGGCTCGTGCCGGCGTCGGTGTGCGAGGAGTGCGCCGATATCAGTCTCCGCCTCCGCGCCTCGGCCTGACCGTCGCCGGCGGCTCGCCGCGACCTGCATAACCTGACAACCGGCCGCAACTTCGCCGATCCTGTCGGAGCGTGCATGCCCCACATGCACCGTCTGACACGGTTCGGGGGGAGGGGCTCGTTTGTCAGGTTATGCATGCCGTGGGCGCATCGCCAGGCTCGCCGGCCCGCCTCCGCGTCACCCGCCCGCGTCCTACCTCGCCACCGCTCCGTCGCGCCGCCCCCCTATGACAGCCCGATCGCCGCGCCACCGCCCGCGTCCGCACCTCGCCACCGCGCGCCGCGCCGCCCCTTAGGACAGCCCGATCGCCGCGCCACCTGCCCGCGTCCGCACCTCGACACCGCGCCGCCCCCTAGGAGAGCTTGATCGCCGCGCCACCTGCCCGCGTCCGCACCTCGCCACCGCGCGCCGCGCCACCGCGCCGCCCCCTAGGACAGCCCGATCGCCGCGCCGCGCAGAATGTCGTGCTCGGACACCTCGAACTCTGAAAGCCCAAACAGCGACAGGGTCTCGAGCAGGATGATGACGCCGGCGACGATCGTCGCCGCGCGATCCGGATGCAGCCCGCGCACCTCCCGGCGCTCGTCCAAGGTCAACCCCGCCAGCCGATCCAGGATCCGCCGGCATTCAGCATCGCTGACCACGTAGCCCTCGACCTTGTCGGGGTCGTAGGGCTCGAGATGCTGGGCGATCGAGGCCATCGACGTCGCGGTCCCCGCCACCCCGATCGCCCAGGCGACCGAGCGCCGGCGCTCCTCCGGCACTCCGGCGGCAAACACGGCCCGGACGTCGCGCGCCAGCGCCTCGCGCTCGTCGGCTGCCGGCGGATCCGAGTGGAGGTGGCGCTCGGTCTGGCGGACGACGCCGACCTGGTTGGATACGTGGAACGCCACCTCGTGGCCGGTGCCGATCACGAACTCGGTCGAGCCGCCGCCGATGTCGATCACGACCGTCGGCGTCCGGTCGCCGGGATCGCGCTCACTTGTGGCGCCGAGGAACGTCAGCCCGGCCTCCTCGTCGCCGGTCAGGATGTGGGGCTCGAACCCCCACCGAGAGCCGACGGCGTCAGCGAACTCAGGGCCGTTAGCGGCGTCCCTGACCGCGCTGGTCATCACGGCGACGGCATCAGCGCCGCCGTGGCGGTCGATCAGCTCGCGGTACTCGTCGAGCATCGCGTACACGCGCTCCATCGCCTCTCGGCCCAGTCGCCCGTCGGCGTCGACGCCGGCGCCCAGCCGCGTGACGACCGTCCGGCGCTCGAGCACGTCGCTGACGCGGCCATCGTCGACCTCGGCCAGGAACAGCCGGGTCGAGTTCGTTCCGATGTCGACGACCGCGCGGCGCACGTCAGCGAGTCGCGTTGACCTGGTGTGGCATCGGCCGGCCGTCGAGCCCGGCCAGCAGGTTTTCGACCGCCAGCTCGGCCATCTGCTCGCGCGCGACCCGGGTGGCCGAGCCGATGTGCGGGGCCACGATCAGGTTCGGGGCCTCGAGCAGCGGGTCGTCGGGCGGCAGCGGCTCGGGGTCGGTCACGTCGAGCGCGGCGCCGGCGATCTCACCCGAGATCAGCGCGCTCCGCAGCGCGTCCTGGTCGACGATCGGGCCGCGGGCGGTGTTGATCAGGATCGCGCTCGGTCCGCATCGAGGCCAGCGCGGCCGCGTCGATCAGGTGGTATGTCTCGGGGGTCAGCGGGCAGTGGAGCGAGACGAAGTCGGATCGCTCGAGCAGCGTCTCGAGCGCCACCCCCGATCCGAGCCGCTGCCCGCATGCAGGACCGTCATCTCGAACCCGGAGGCGCGCCGCGCCACCGCCCGCCCGATTCGTCCGAGCCCGACGATCCCGAGCGTCGCGCCGTTGACCGCGGCGCCGAGGTAGCTGCCCCGGCTCCCACGTCAGCCAGTCGCCGTCGCGGACGTCGGCGATCGCCTCGGGGAGCTTGCGCGCCGCCGCCAGCAGCAGCGCGAACGTCAGGTCGGCGGTGGCGTCGGTGAGCACGTCGGGGGTGTTGCCGACCGGGATACCACGCGCCGTGGCGGCCTCGAGGTCGATGTTGTCGTATCCGACCGCGTAGTTGGAGATCGCGCGCAGATCCGGGCAGTGCTCGATCAGCGCCGCGTCGACGTTCTCGGTGAGCAGCGTCAGCAGCCCCTCGGCGTCGGCGGCGCGGGCGGCGAGCTCCTCGGCCGAAGGAGGCAGCCGCCCAGGCCACACCTCGACCTCGTGCTGGGCGCGCAGGCGGTCGAGCGCGGGGCCGGGGAGCCGGCGGGTGACGAAGCAGCGGGCCATGCCGCGCTGGATTGTCCCTTGCCGGCGCCCCGGACGGCGGAGCGACGGCGCGTCCCGGGCGGCGGTGCGATGCGCGCCCCGGACGGCGGTGCGATGCGCGCCCCGGGCGCCGGAGCGACGGCCCGCCCGGGCAGGGGTGCGCGGGCGCGCCCGGGAGGGCGGTGCGTCGGCGCGCCCCGGACGGCGAGCGCCCCGGGCGCCGCTGCGCGGCTGCGCCCCGCGCGGCGTGCGCCGGACGCTTACACGCGTTCGGCGGCGATCGCGTGCCGCCGGGCCGCCCGGACCGAAGCCCGCGGGAGCCCGAACGCCGCGATCAGCGCGCCGGTGGCCGCGAACACGGCGGCGACCAGGAACGCGAGCACGAACCCGCTCGTGAGGGCGGCGTGCATTCCGACGCCGGCGTGGCCAAGGTCGGTGTTGGTGTGCGCGGCGGCGATCGCGGCGAGGATCGCGAGCCCGAGCGCGCCGCCGAACAGGCGGGATGTGTTCACGAGACCCGACGCGAGGCCGGCTTCGTGAGGCGCGACGCCCGAGACCGCGGCGATCGTCACCGGGACGAAGGCCAAGCCCATTCCGACCGCCGCCAGCAGCGACGGGACCAGGATCTCGCCGAGGTAGCTTCCGTCGGGCGACAGCTGCGTGAACAGGAGCAGACCCAGCGCCAGGAGGCTCATGCCGGTCACCAGCAGAGGCTTCGCTCCGACGCGCGTCACGCCGCGCGAGGCGAGCGTCGACGCGGCGACGATCGAGAGGGTCATCGGGAGGAACGCCAGCCCCGCGCGCAGTGGCGAGTACTCGCGCACCTGCTGGAGGTACAGCGAAAGGAAGAACCACATCGCGAATGTCGCTGGCCCCGAGCAGGAACACGACGACGTTCGACGCGCGCAGGGTGCGCGACGCGTAGATGCGAAGCGGCATCAACGGAGCCTTGGCGAAACGGCCCTCGATCGCGACGAACGCCGCCAACAGCACGACGCCCGCGGCCATCACGGCCAATGTCGGGATCGAGCCCCAGCCGGTGACGTCCGTGCGGACGATGCCGAGTACCAGCAACGACAACCCGAGCGTGGCCGTGACCGCGCCGGCGAGGTCGAAGTTCCGCTCACTCCGCTCGGCACGTCCCGCGACGATGTAGCGCTGGGCCATGAGTGCCGCGATCAGGCCGATCGGGACGTTGATGAACAGGATCCAGCGCCAGCTCAACAGGTCGGTGAGCACGCCTCCGAGGAGCACACCGGCAGCGCCGCCGGCGCCTCCCATCGCGCCCCAGATGCCGACCGCGCGGTTCCGGGCCGGGCCCTCCGCGAAAGTGGTCGTGAGGATCGACAGGGAAGCGGGGGCAACGATCGCGCCGCCGAGGCCCTGCACAGCGCGCGCGGCGATCAGCAGGACTCTGCTGTCGGCGAAGCCGCCGGCCAGGGACGAAAGCGCGAACAGCGTCAGCCCGAACACGAACACTCGTCGGCGCCCGAGCAGGTCCGCGGCGCGGCCACCGAGCAGCAGGAAGCCGGCGAACGTGACCGTGTAGGCGTTGACGACCCACTGCAGATCCTGCTCTGAGAAGTGCAGCGAGTTGCGAATCGAGGGAAGCGCGACGTTCACGACGGAGACGTCGAGGATCACCATGAACTGCGCCAGGCAGCAGAGCAGCAGCGTGGCGCGAAGATTGGGATGGTCTGTTGAAATCTTTGTCATATAGGGATGACGACGTTGGCCGGCCCGGTTCGACAGCCTCAACTTCGAATCTCCGCCCCGGAGTACGATGCTTATCGAACCATAGCAGATGTTTGATGATCGTCGTACTATGATCGGGGTGAGCTAGATGGGCATCGAGGTCACACGGAGCGAGGTGTTTACGCCGGCCGGGCTACCGGCCGGATCGGGAGATGCGCTCGTGGACCTGTCCGTCGAGTCGCTCCCGCACCCAGCACACGACGAGCTCGAGCTGGCCGCAGTGCTGCACGCGCTCAGCGATCCGATGCGTCTGCGGATCGTGGTCGGTCTCGCCACCACCGATCACCGGCCGTGCGGGAGCTTCGACCTCCCCGTGACGAAGTCGACGTGCACGCACCACTTCAGGGTGCTGCGCGAGGCCGGCGTGATCCGCCAGCGGCTCGAGGGGACAACGCGCCTGAACTCGCTGCGCCGCGACGAGCTCGAGCAACGCTTCCCGGGGCTGCTCGACTCGGTCCTCCGCGCCGCCGGCTGCTAAGCGCCCGCCAGCAGCTAGCTCGACGCCTGGGCGCGGTACTGCGAATAGTCCGGCTGGCGATCCTCGGCGAACGCCCGCACGCCCTCGGCCGCCTCCTCGGTGCCGTAGAACAGCCCGAGCCCGCTGAACGACAGCCCCGCGATCCCGGCGATGTGCTCGGTATCGGCGTTGAACGACTGCTTGAGGAACCGCAGTGCGGTCGGGGACAGCGCGAGCATGTCGTCGGCCCAGACGCGAACCTCGTCACGCAGCTGGTCCAGAGGCACCACCTGGTTGACCAATCCCCAGCGCTCGGCGGTGACAGCGTCGTAGCGCCGGCAGCGGAACCAGATCTCGCGGGCCCGCTTCTCCCCGACCACCCGTGCGAGATACGCCGTCCCGAAGCCGCCGTCGAACGAGCCGACGCGCGGCCCGACCTGCCCGAACGTAGCCCCCTCGGCCGCGATCGTGACGTCGCACACGACGTGGAGCACGTGCCCGCCGCCGATCGCGACGCCGTTGACCGCGGCGATCACGGGTTTCGGGACCTCGCGGATCAGCCGGTGCAGACGTTCGATCTCGAACAGCCCCGAGGCGCTCGGGCCGTAGTCGCCGGTCTCCGCCCGCTGCTTCTGATCCCCGCCGGCGCAGAACGCCCGGTCGCCGGCTCCCGTCAAGCAGATCACGCCGACCTCTGACGAGGCCCAGGCGCGTGTGAACAGATGGATCAGCTCGTCGACCGTTCTCGCCCGGAAGGCGTTCATCCGGTCGGGCCGGTCGATCGTGATCCAGGCCAAACCGTTCTCGACCTCGTAGCGAGTGTCGGTCAAATCCATCCGTCTCTCCTTTGCTCTTTCAAACCATCGTCAGCCCGCCGCTGACCGACAGGGTCTGGCCGGTGATGTAGCCGGCGGCGTCGGAGGCGAAGAACGCCACCGCGGCGGCGATGTCCTCGGGTTGTCCAAGTCGTCGCATCGGCACCGCCCGGCGGAGCGCGTCGATCATCTTCGCGCTGCCCTCGCCGGCGCCGATCATCCCGTCGAGCAGCGGCGTCTCGGTCGGGCCCGGGCACACGCTGTTCACCGTCACACCATGGCGGACGACCTCGCGGGCCAGTGTCTTCCCGAATCCCACCTGCGCGGCCTTCGCGCCGGCGTACACGGCCTCGAGCGACGAGCCGACCCGGGCGGCGTCCGAGGAGATGTTGACGACGCGGCCGTACTCGCGCTGCACCATGCCGGGCACGACCCGGCGGCAGACCCGCAAGACCCCTTTGTAGTTGAGCTCGATGATCCGTTCCCAGAAGTCCTCGTCGGTCTCCAGGAAGGCGTGGAACTCATCCCAGCCGGCGGTGTTGACGAGGATCTCGATCGGCCCGAGCTCGCGTTCGACGCGCGTGACGGCTGCGTCGACCGAGCCGCTGTCGGTCACGTCGAGGTGCGCGGCGAGCGCTGCCTCCTCAGGCGCGCCGTCGGCGATGTCACCCGCGACCACCCGGTGGCCGTCGGCGGCCAGTACGCGCACGATCGCGCGGCCGATGCCTCCGGCTCCGCCGGTGACCAGGGCCACGCGTGGAGCTTGTGGGGAACTTGCCATCGCCGCGAAGTATTGCGTTGGTGCGGGGTACGATGCTGCCGTGGGCAGATTCGGGCCAGCCGGGTTGCCGAGCGCTCTCGTACTGACGATCGACAATCTCGGCGAGGCTCGCGCCCTCGAGCGCGGCGTCGAACCGGACGCGCCGCTCGGGAACGACCCGTCGGTGACCGAGGCGCTGCCCTGGCTGCTCGACACGCTCGACGGCTGTGGGTTGACCGCCACGTTCTTCGTCGAGGCGATCAACTGCCAGCTGTATCCGGACGCGCTCCGCGAGATCGCGGCGCGCGGCCACGGGCTCGGGATCCACGGCTGGCGCCACGAGGAGTGGGGATCGCTGTCGGGAGCCGACGAACGCGACATCCTCACCCGCGCTGTCGAGGCGTACTCGGCGCTGGGGCTCGAGGCCCGGGGATTCAGGCCACCGGGCGGCGAGCTGAACTCGCGGACGCCGGCGCTGCTGCGCGAGGTCGGTCTGCGGTGGTGCTCGCCGGCCGGGGGAATGGCCGGCGTTCGCCATCGGCTGGCCTATGTCCCGTTCGGATGGGACATGGTCGACGCGTATCACCTGATGGACAGCTTCGGAGCGCTCCGCACCTCGCGCGGCGATCCTGAGGCGGCGCTCGAGCCAGACGAGCTCGCCGACCGCTGGGAGGAGGAGCTCGCCGACCTGGCCAACACCGGCAGCCTGCGAACGATGGTCCTGCACCCGTTCCTGATGCTCGACGAGCGCTGGTCGACCGGCGTCGCCCGCCTGCTCGGATTCGTCGCCGCGCTCGCGCGCGAGCGCCGGACCTGGGTGGTCGCCGGCGACGCGTTCGCGGACTGGTTGCACGACCCGACCGCCGCGCTCAGGTCCTAGTTCCGACGCGCTCGCGTCCTAGGAAGCGCTTGTGGGCTCAAGTTAGAATCGGCTCGTTGCGACCACGAGAGCGAGGAGCAGGATCATGGCTCGGGGCATCATCCGCGGTACCCACCACCTGACGTTCTGCGTCGGCGGCGCGCAGGAGGATTACGACTTCCACGTCCGGCTGCTCGGATTGAAGAGCGTCAAGAAGACCGTGCTGTTCGACGGCGAGATACCGGTCTATCACCTGTACTACGGCAACGGGCTCGGCGACCCGAGCACACTGCTCACGGCGTTCCCGTACCGCCAGGCCGGCTGGATGGGCAAGCGCGGGACCAACCAGGCGAAGTCGCTGAACCTGTCGGTGCCGGCGGACTCGGTCGGCTTCTGGGCCGATCGCGTGGCCGAACATGACGTCGAGCACGAGCGCGGCGAGCGGTTCGGCACCGAGCGGATCTACTTCCGGCACCCGTGCGGGATCGAGTACGCGATCGTCGGCGAGGGTGAGGCGGACGACCGCGAGCCCTACGAGGGTCAGGGCGTGCCCGCCCAGCACGCGATCCGCGGCGCCTACGGCACGACCACGTCGGTCCGCGAGCCCGACCCGATGAGCTTCTTCATCACCGAGGGCATGGGCGGCAAGCTGCTCTCCTCCGACGGTGCGCACCACCAGTTCCAGATCGGCGACGAGCAGGGCTACGGCCGGATGCTCGAGCTCGTCGAGGAGCCCGATCTTCCCCAGGGGACATGGAACTTCGGCGAGGGGACGATCCACCACCAGGCGTTCGACGTGATGTCGGCCGAGAACCAGCAGGAGGTCAAGGACTGGATCGTCGGGCTCGGATTCACCGATTTCTCGGAGCCCAAGGACCGCGGTTACTTCTTCTCGATGTACTGCCGCAGCCCCAGCGGTCTGCTGGTCGAGATCGCCCACGGCACCCCGCAGGGCTTCCTGATCGACGAGGCCGCCGACGAGCTAGGCACGCATATGTGCATCCCGCCGCACTGGGAGAACCGGCGGTCGGAGATCTCACAGCTCGAGGCGATCGAGACGATCGAGACGGTCGTCGGATAGGGGCTCCGGTGCACGTCCGCACCGGGTGACCTGCGCCGCAACCGGATTGGCTGCTGGATCGGGCGCGAGTCACCCGGCTGGGACATGCACCTACGCAGCTATCGCGGGCGACCTCGCACCGCTGGGCCGCTGCGCGGCGTCCAGCCGGATGACTCGTGGCCGGCCCGGTCTCGGCGAGGCTGGATGCCGAGCGGGCCCAGCCACGAGGCCACGTTCCCCGTCCTGACAGGGTCGCTTGCGCTTGCGCTTGCGCTTGCGGTTACGCGGACGCCAGCGCCTTGGCCTTGATCGCGTCGAACTCGGCCTGGGTGATGGCGCCGTCGTCGAGCAGCTTCTTCCCCCGCTCGATCTCGGCGGTCGGGCTGGCGGTGGCGGCGGTCTGGCGGACGTAGTCGTCGAACTGCGTCTGAGCGGTCTGAGCTTCCTTGTAGCGGCGATCCGCCATGCCGTCGTGGTTGACGATCAGGTAGATGAGGACTCCGATCCAGGGCAGGATGACGACGAACACGACCCAGGCGGCCTTGGCCCAGCCCGAGATGTCGCGCCGGCGGAACACGTCGATGAGCACCGTGATCGCGATCCAGAGGAAGATGAACCAGGCGAACAGGATGAGGATGTCCCAGAGGATGTTCAGGAACGGGTAGGAACTTGCGATCACTAACACGTCGACTCCGATCTGTGGCGTACGGGGGCGGGCACACTCAAACGCGGCACCGCCCGGTTGGCATCACCCAACACGGATGACCCGGACGGCTTTCGCTGGGGCGAACATACCGCTGAAAGACGATCACGAGGAGAAAGAAGATGACTGGCAAGAGCGATTTCACCGAGCAGGAGTGGGACACGGTCCTCAAGGGACCGCCGGCGGCCGGCATGCTGGTGGCCACGGCCTCGAGGGGCGGCACGTTCAAGGAGAGCTTCGCGATCGCGAAGTCCTACGGCGAGGCCCGCCAGCAGCACGGCTCGAGCGAGCTTCTGGATGCGATCGCGTCCGCCAAGCCCGAGGTCGATCACCACTTCTATCACTCCGTCGATGACGTGAAGGCGGCCACGCTGAAGCACGTCCGCGAGGCCGTGGCGGTGGTCGAGCAGAAGGCGACGCCCGACGAGGTCAACGACTACCGCCGGTTCGTGCTCACACTCGCCGACCACGTCGCCAACGCCCACCGGGAGGACGGGGTGGCGGTCAGCGCCGGCGAGCAGACCGCGATCGCGGACATCACGACCGCGCTCGGCGGCGACGGAAACTAGTTCGCGGCCCGGTAAAGCGTGACGTTGCGGTCGAGCCGGCCGCCCGCGAACCCCTTCGGCCGCCCGCCCTGGGCGTCGAGGTAGGCGAGCTGCCGGGAGATCTCACTGAGGTCTCCCGGCGCGCTGTGGTCGAGCATCCAGGTCTGGATCGCCACGCCCCCACCGGCGGTCTTCACGACGCGGAGTGCGCGAGCCTGCTGCGGAGAGTCGATCAGCGAAGCCGTGCTGATCAGCCAGTAGCCGCCGGCGGCGCCAACCCGGGGCTCGATCAGGTTGCGGTGGGTGTGGCCGGACATCGCGGCGATCACCCGCGGCTGGCCGTCGAGCAGGGCCAGGAGCCGGTCTCCGCCTTCTGAACTGACGAGCGGCTGGTGTGAGACCACGATCACCCACCGCTGGCCCGCATCGGTTAGCTGGCTGGCTAGCCAGCCGGGCTGATCGGGGCGGACGAGGCCGCCGGAGCCGCCGCCACGGCGGGCCAGGTCGAGCACGATCAGGCGAAGTTCACGGCCGATGTCCAGGTGGTAGTCGAGGTGCGAGCCGGGGTGGCCAAGTCGCCTGATCATCTCGAGCGGATCCATCTCCACGCGCCCGGCGTTCGCCGGGACGCGCACCTTAGGCCCGGCCAGCGCCCGGGCGAGGAACTGGTTCACCAGGCCGGGCAGCGGCGGGCCGTCGGGCGACCCGCCGGCGGTCAGCGAGGTTCCCGGCGGCGCGGTCAGACCCGGGGGCAGCTCCCAGAGCGCGTCGTTCCCGACCGCGAGTGCGCGGGTCTGGTCGGTGGGCTGGATCTCGCCGGCGACGAGGATGTCGTGGTCGCCCAGCACCGGGTACACCGGCGCGCGTGCGCCGACGCTGACGAACGGACGCGCGACCCGCGACAGCAGGCCTGGATGCTGTGGAGCGTCGAGGTCGGGTCGGTAGTAGAACGGATCCGGATCGCTCGCCAGCTGGACGCCGTAGTAACGGTCGGGCCGGACCAAGCCGCCGCGGAGCGCGGCCAGCGCCCATGTGAGCTCGTTGCGCTGGTCGTTGTCGATCAGGTCCCCGCCCTGGATGACCGCGTCGGGACGGAGAGCGCGGATCGCGCGGGCGGCGCCGGCGAGGACCTGCGCGGTCAGCGTCTCCTGAGGCCGGAAGGTCGACTCGAACGGCGCGCCGAGCCGGTCGAGGAACGGGACCCGGGCGGGGGAGGAGGCGTCGAGCACGTGGGCGTCGGTGACGTGGGCGAGCGTCGCGATCACGCCTGCGGCGGCCCGGGTAGGCCCGAGCTCGGTGCGGGCGATCAGCGCTTCGCCGGGGCCGGGCGAGAGCGTGCCGGTGCCGCCCGGGTCGATCCAGGTTGACGCGAGCGTCGAGCCGGTGGGGCTGGCAGCCGGCCGCGCGCTCCCGCAGCCGGCGGTCAGCAGCGCGCCTGCGCCGAGGATGATCGCCTCCCGCCGGGTGATCAAGGCGTCCCCGTCGTTCGGGTCACGGTGTCCCCATCGTCCGGGTCACGGCGTCCCCATCGTTCGGGTCACGGCGTCCCGTCGTCCGGGTCACGGCGTCACCATCGTCCGGGTCACGGCGTCCCCATCGTTCGGGTCACGGCGCCCCCATCCCGGCGATCACGCTCTCGCGCGTGGCCTGGCGCGCGACCCACGCCACCGCGACCGTGCCGGCGAGCACGAGTCCCGCGAGCACGGCGGCGATCTCGAGCGCGCTCGCGCCGAGCGGCAGCGTCACGTAGCTCGCGGCCAGCCGCGACAGCGCCGGGCCGAGCACGAGCCGCTCGAGCAGGATCCCGAGCACGGCCGCGGGCGCCACCAACGCGATCACCGCGCCGGCGAGCAGCCGCCTCACCGCCGCGCCGCCCGCCCCGAACGCGCGCAGCACCGATACCGTGCGCCGGCGTTCCTGGACAGTCAGCGCACACGCCTGGATCAGCGCGTACAGGCATACGAGTCCGTCGACGATCGCGACCGCACGCAGGATCGAGCGGAGCACAGCGACCAGCGGGACGCCGCGCCCGATCGCGCCGGTGGCGGGCGCGGCCGGCGATCCGATTGCGGCGCTCACCCCGGCGACGTTCGCGCCCGGGCGCACCACGACTGAGAGCTGCTCCTGCTGGGCCGCCGACGGGTCCGCGGCGAGAAGCGCCGCAGCCGGCACGTAGGCGACGCGCCCGTCGTGATCGAGCGAGCCGACCACGCCGGCGACCTTCAGCCGCAGCTCGGTCCCCGACGCGAGCTCGATCGCGAGCGTCGACCCCGGCGACACGCCGAGCGCCTGCGCCAGCCCGAGTCCGACCTCAGCCTCGTGGGTGCCCCTCAGGCGTGCGCCGGACACGAGCGGTGGCGCCTCGAACACGGTGTGGTTGCCTGGATAGGCGATCACGTCGATCGTCTCGCCGAGCGAATACGAGTCGACCGCCTCCTCCTCGTACCGCGGGGCGACGGCCTGAACCCCCGGGATCGAGCGCACACGGCTGACCGCCGAGGCGGGCAGGTCCGCGGTCAGCTGGTAGCGCTTGCCGAGCGCCTGCGGGTCGGTCTCCAGCGAGCTGAGCGCCGAGGCGAGCGCGAGCAACAGCAGCACGAACCCGGTCGAGAAGCCGAGCGCGGCGACGGTGGCGATCAGGCGGGTGCGGCGGGCGCCGACGAGCCGGGCGCCGAGCGCGGTGAGGCCGGCCCCGGGCGTGGGTAGGCGGCGAGAGCCGCGCGCGAGCTCGGCGCCCTGAAGCAGCGTCACCGGCGAGCGTCCGGCCGCCCGCCACGCCGGCCACGCGGCCGCGATCACCGGGATGGCGACGCTCGCGAGCCACGCCGCCACGAGCGCCGGGAGCAGGGCTGTTCCCGGCGCGGGCTCGTTGAGCAGCACCAGCAGCCGGTTGGTCGGGCCGTAGGTGGCCAGCGCCCCGGCGATCGCGCCGATCGTCGCCGCCGGCGCCGCGACGAACAGCGCCTCGAACGCCTGGGTGCCGGCCAGGTGGGCGCGCGAGGCTCCGACCGCGCGGCGCACGCCGATCGCCGCGAGCCGGCGCTGGACCTCGGCGCGCGCGGACGCGGCCAGCATCACGCTCGCGGTCGCGAGCGCGATCAGCGACAGCGCGACGAGCAGGTCGATGACGATCCCGGCGGCCTGGTCGAGCAGCACCCGCACCCCCGAGCGCGTGACGAACCGCAACCCGTGCAGGCCGTAGCTGGTCGCGCGCGCCTGGACGAGCACCTCGCCCAGGTTGCGAGGATCGCGCAGCCAGATGTCGGCCAGGTTCACGTTCTGGTTGACCGGGGACCCGAGGTCGGCACTGGAGATGTAGACCCGCGGGGTCGCGAGTGGATACGACACGTTGTCGGGGCTCTCGGAGAGGCCGACGACGCGGAGCGGGCCGAGCCCGTCGACGTCGAGCAGGCCGCCGAGCTTGATACCCCAGGCCGACGCCAGACCTCGCTCGACGACCACCTCATCCCCACGGCTGGATAGGTTTTGCCCGGCGACGATCGCATAGCCGCGCCGGCCGGGCCCGACGACCTCGACCACGCCGTTGCCGGCGCTGTTCTCGCCGGCGTCGAGGCCGACGTTCGTGACCTCCTGGCGGAGCGTGTACGTCGCCAGGTCGGGCAGCGCGGCGATCCGCTGCGCGACGCGGCCGGCGTTCTGGGGATCGAAGCGGACGATGATGTCGGGCAGGTCCGACGCGCGCGCGGCCCGGTCGAAGCCGAACCCGAGGCTGTCCGAGACGACCAGCGCCGCCACCAGCATCGCGGCCGCGAGCGCGATCCCGAGTCCGGTCAGGAGCGAGCGCCGGCGTCGGGTCCTCATCCCCCGGACGGCTTCTGCGAATGCAGCCCTCAGGCGGACTCCCTGATCCGGACCTCCTCGGCGACGAGCCGTCCGTCGCGCAGATGCAGAACTCGGTCGGCGATCGCAGCCGCGTCGGGCTCGTGGGTGACGATCACTACCGCGCGGCGCGTGAGGTTGCGGAGCAGGGCCAGCACCGTCGCGCCGTTCTCCTGGTCGAGGTTCCCGGTCGGCTCGTCGGCCAGTACCACCTCGGGGTCGTTGACCAGGGCCCGCGCGATCGCGAGGCGCTGCTGCTCGCCGCCCGAGAGCTCATGCGGCCGGCGGCCGGCGATCCCGGTGAGGCCGAGCTCGTCGATCAGCCGGCGCGCTCGTTGCTCGCCGCCCGGGAGCGCGCCCGGCAGTCGACCCGGGAGCAGCACGTTCTCCTCGCCGCTCAGCTCCTCGATCAGGTGGAAGGACTGGAACACGAACCCGACGTGGCGGAGCCGGGTGCGGGCGAGCGCGCGCGGTCGTTGCCTCGTGATGTCCTGCTCGGCGAGCACGATCTGCCCTGCGTCCGGTCGATCGAGGCCGCCCAGGAGATGCAGGAGCGTCGACTTGCCGCTTCCCGAGCGGCCGAGCACGGCGACGACCTCGCCGGCCTCGACGTCGAGGCTGACGCCATCGAGCACGCGGCGTTCGGCGCGTCCGACCCCGAGCGTCTTGACGATGCCCCGTGCTTCCAGGACGGGCATGGCTCAACGGTACCGAGCGCTCAGAACGTGACCAGCGCGGCGCTCTCCGCAGGGAGCGTGAACACGTAGCGGCCTTGGCTGGCAGTGATCTTGGCGACGCGCGAGCGGCCCGCGAGCTGGCCGGTGGTGGTCGCTGAGGCGCCGCCGTCAGGCGCCGCCGACGATCTTGATGACCCGAAGCTCTGGCCGCCGAGCGTGACCCCGGTGGTGCTGGTGAGCCGCGGGGCACGCAACCGCTCGAGCGTCGCCGGACGGCCGCCCGGGGAGCTCAGCGCGATCGTGCGGCGGTCTGAGCTCTCGTTGATGAGCACCACTCGCGTACGGCCCTTCCTCCCGCGGGTGGCCCAGACCGTGACGCCCTCGGCGTTCGTGGTCGTGGTGTCGATCAGCCGCGATCCCGCCGGCGCGGCCTGGGCGAACATCAGCAGGCCGTAGTAGTCAGGGGCCACCGACGCGCTCCATCCGCGGGCTGTGTGGGTGAACGCGAACGGCTGATAGGTGGCCCCCGGATAGGTGTGGATGTTCACGCCGTCCACGCCGACCCGGGCCATCTCGAACAGCATGTCGAGCGCCCACAGCGCCGAGGCGAACACGTTGCTGACGCCGGGCGCGGGGCCGCATGAGACGCTGTTGATCTCGTCGATCCTCAGCGGGAGGTGACGAGCGTGGGCGAGCGCGACGTCGGCGACGAGGCCGTCGGCGAGGCCAGCCGTCGCCTCTGGGGCGAGCAGGTGCGCCACCGTGGGGTACTCCGGCGAGGATGGCGGGACAAAGCAGGTCTGCAGCGGATACCGGTGCAGGGTCAGCATCTTGACGCGCGGCTCGGCGGCGAGGAACTCGGCGGTGTCCGCCATCCAAGGAGGCCCGTCGGCAGGTCCGGCCAGCGGCCCCGGCAGCCCCTTCGCAAACGAGGTGAAGTCGTCGAGGAACGACGAGAAGTCATATCCGGGCGGGCGGCCCAGCACGTGGACGCCGTCGGGCCGAACGTACCAGGTGAGCGTGCCGTACAGGTTGGGCTCGTTGCCGAGCTTCGAGCGCCTCGATCGATCGCTTCCCGATCACCTGCTCGAACGCGCTCGCCTCGCCGTCGGCGGCCGCGCGGCTGTCGGCCTCGAGGTCGATGCCCATGATCAGCCGGGCGTTCAGGTCGGTCGCGACCGCGTGCATCACGCCGAGCCAGCGCTGGCCGAGCGTGACCCGCACGCCCTTTGGCTTGCTCAGGCCGGGGACCGGATACCACGCCCAGTCGGTGCTGTCTCCACCGATGCGGAGTACCGGCGACTGACCAGGGGTGAGGTTGCGGACCAGTTGCAGGAACACCGGGTCGGGCGCCTTCGGGTCCCTGCCGGCGTAGGGGATGATCGCGGTGTTCTCGAGCGACAGCCCCAGAAAGCCCGGTTGAATCCGAGACCCGCCGGCGGCGTTCGAGACCGTGACGACGGCGACGTCTCGGGGGACCGAGACCGGCGCTGCCCGCGCGTATCCGGTGAGCGCGACGAGCGTCGCCGCGAACGAGGCGACGAGGACGAGACGATGCCTGGGTAGGCGATGCACGGTCCCGGCAATTTGCCACGTCGGCGCCGGCTGCACCAGATATCTCCCGGCTGCACCAGATATCACGGTGCCCGCGTGCCTGCGCGCGCCGATAGGCTGGCCTTCGATGACCGCAACGCTCCCGTTCGAACGCCGCCGCCTGGGGCGCTCCGAGCTCACGGTCCCGCGGGTCGCGCTCGGTTGCGGGAACTTCGGCGGGGTCGGCTCCGCGCCCGAGCTGTTCGGGCAGGGGCTGAGTGAGGACCAGGCGTTCGAGCTGATGGACGCGGCCTGGGAGCAGGGGGTCGACCATTTCGATACCGCCGACGCGTATGGCGGGGGTCGCAGCGAGCGGATGATCGGCGCCTGGATGCGGAGCCGGGGCGTGCGGCCGATGCTCACGACCAAGACCTACAACCCGATGGACGCGGGCGCCGACCACGGGCTCGCGCCGGCGCGGATCGCGCGCCAGCTCGAGTCGAGCCTCGAGCGCCTCGGGGTCGACCAGGTCGATCTGTATCTCGCGCACGAGTTCGACCCGGACGTCCCGCTCGACGAGACGCTCGGGTGCTTCGACGACCTGGTCGCGGCCGGCAAGATCCGCGCCTACGGGGTCAGCAACTTCGATGCCGCCCAACTCGAGGCGGCGCTCGCCGCGGGGGCGCCGGCCGCCGTCCAGAACGAGCATTCGCTGCTGGCGCGCGACGACGAGGACGCGGTCCTGCCGCTGTGCGAGCGTGAGCGAGTGGCCTACCTCGTGTTCAGCCCGCTCGGCGGGGGATGGCTGACCGGCAAGTACCGCCGTGGCGAGCCGTTCCCGTCGGGGTCGCGGATGACGCAGCGCCCCGAGCCATACGCCGCGCTCGTCGCCGACCGCACGTTCGACCGGCTCGAGGCGCTCGACGGCTTCGCCCGGGAGCGAGGGATCTCGATGGCCGGCGCCGCGCTAGCGTGGCTGCTCGCTGAGGACCGCGTCGCCCAAATCGTCGTCGGTCCGGGCCGCTCCGACCATCTCGTTCCGGTGCGCGAGGCGCTCGAGCGCCCGCTCGGCGCCGACGAGCGCGCCCACCTCGACAGCGTGTTCGGTTGAGCTCGGTCCTGATCCTCAGCCACGACGACGTGATCGAGGCGCTGCCGCCCGACGCATGCGCGGACGCGATGGCGGAGGTGCTGGCTGCGCACGCCCGCGGCGAGGCGCGCATGCCGCTGCGCTCGGTGGTGAGGTTTGCGGACGCGCCCGGGTTCATGGGGTTGATGCCCGCGTGGCGCGGCGGCGAGGACCCGGTGTTCGCGCTCAAGTCGCTGTGCGTGATGCCGGGCAACCCGGCGCGCGGGCTCGACTCCCACCAGGGGACCGTGACGCTGTTCGACGGCGCGACCGGGGTGCCCACGGCGATCCTCGACGCCTCCGCGGTCACCGCGGTGCGAACCGCCGCGGTCAGCGCGGTCGCCACCCGCGTGCTTGCGCGCGCGGACGCGAGCGTGCTGGCGATTCTCGGCGCCGGCGTGCAGGGCAAGGCGCACCTGAGGGCGCTGACGGCGGTCCGCGAGTTCGTCGACGTGCGGATCTACTCGCCGACCGAGGCGCACGCGCGGGCGGTCACCGACGGGGCCGGCGACCGGGCGAGAGTAGTCAGCTCCGCCGAGGATGCGGTCCGCGGCGCCCACGTCGTGGTCACGGCCACGAGCGCGCGCGAACCCGTGCTGCGGCGCGAGTGGCTTCGCCCGGGGGCGCACATCAACGCTGTCGGCGCGAGCATGCCGTCCGTGCGCGAGCTCGACGTGGACACGGTGGCGGCCTGCGCGCTCTACTGCGACAGCCGCGAATCGTTGCGCAACGAGGCCGGTGACTACCAGCTGGCGGTGAAGGAGGGTGCGATTGGAGGGGAGGACCACGTTCGCGGGGAGCTCGGGGAGGTGCTCGCGGGCACCGCGCCCGGCCGGCGCGGCGACGACGAGCTGACCGTGTTCAGGTCGCTCGGGCTGGCGGTCGAGGATCTGGCGGCCGCGCGCTCCGCAGTCGAGCGGGCGCGCCGGATGGGGATCGGGACGGAGGTCGAGCTGTGATCGAGCTCCGCGAGATCGAGGCGGCGCGGGCACGAATCGCGGACGTGGCGGTGCGGACGCCGCTGGTGCGGCTGCGGGTCGATGACGCGCCCGCGGAGATCTACCTGAAGCTCGAGATGCTGCAGCCGATCGGCTCGTTCAAGATCCGCGGCGCGACCAACGCGGTCCGGCTGGCGCCCGAGGAGCAGCGCCGTCTGGGTCTTGTCACCGCCAGCGCCGGCAACATGGCCCAGGGTGTCGCCTGGGCGGGGCGCGAGCTGGGGCTCCCGGTCACGATCGCGGTCCCCGAACACGCGCCGCAGGCCAAGCTCCGCGCGATCGAGCGCCTCGGCGGGAAGGTGATGAAGATGCCCTACGAGGAGTGGTGGCAGGCGATCGTCACGAGCGAAGTCGAGGGCGTCGACGGGTTGTTCGTCCACCCGGTCCAGGACGAGGGGGTGATGGCGGGCAACGGCACGATCGGCCTCGAGATTCTCGAGGACCTGCACGATCCCGATGCGGTCGTGATCCCGTATGGCGGCGGCGGGCTGACGGTCGGGATCGCCAGCGCGATCCTGGCGTTCCGCCCGGAGACGAAGATCTACACGGCCGAGCCGGCGACCGGCGCGGCGCTCGTGGCGGCATTCACGGCGGGGTCACCCGCCGACGTCGAGTACAGCCCGTCGTTCGTCGACGGGTCCGGGAGCCGGCGCGTGCTCGACACGATGTGGCCGCGTGTCCAGCCGCTCGTCGACGACGCGTTCTCGGTTCCGATCGCGGACGCCGCGGAGGCGGTCAGGACGCTCGCCGAGCGCGCGCACGTGATCGCCGAGGGAGCGGGGGCGCTGGCCACGGCGGCCGCGCTCGCGGGCCGGGCCGGGACTGGAAAGGTGGTGTGCATCGTGTCGGGCGGGAACATCGACATGGCCAAGCTGGCCGGCATCCTCGAAGGAGGCGCCGCGTGACCGACCGCACCGAGGACGACCTGCGCGAGCCGATCCTGCCGGGCGAGGGCGGGAGCGACTACGAGCGCTACCTCCGTACCGACGAGCTGCTGTCGCTGCAGAAGACCGCCGAGGAGCGCGTCCACCACGACGAGCTACTGTTCCAGACCGTCCATCAGTCCTCGGAGCTGTGGCTGAAGTTCGCCACCACCGAGGTCGACGAGGCCGCCGGCCTGTTGGAGCAGGAGCAGATCGATCCGGCGCTACGCCTGCTGCGCCGGGCGGTGCTCGCGCTGTCGTACGTCACCACCCAGATGGAGATGCTCAACCAGATGGACCCGTGGGAGTACTCGCAGATCCGCGTCGTGCTCGGGCACGGCAGCGGCTTCGACTCGCCCGGGTTCCGACGGGTCTCGGTCGTTACTCAGCGAGTCGCCAAGACGTTCGACCGGCTGCTCGAGCAGTCCGGCCTCGACCTGTCCGAGCTGTATCGCCACGGCCGCGAGCACGAGCAGCTCTACCAGCTGGCCGAGCTCCTGACCGAATGGGACGAGCGGATTTGGGTGTGGCGGTTCCGGCACTACGCGATCGTCGCGCGGGCGCTCGGCGAGCAGACGATCGGGACACAGGGGACGCCGGTTCAGGTCCTTGGCAGGCTCATCGCACAGCGCCAGATCCCGAAGCTCTGGGACGTGCGGAGCCGTCTGGTCGAGCTGTTCGACGCCGAGCGCAGGGGCGGCGCGGAGTAGCGTGGCCTACGGTCTCGCCTGGCACGTGCCAGTCGTGAGCCAGTCGCCCTTGCCGACCGGTGACCGTTACCAACTGGTGATTGCTACTCACAGCTACGAATGCTTGTGACCGCCCGCGTCATGATCTCCTCGACGACGCCGGTCTTGGCATCCGCGTACTGCTGCATGTACTTCCAGTCGCGCGCGGCCAGCTCGCGCTTGGTCCGTTCGTACAGTCCGCGGTCGGCGTCGCTGGTTCGCAGCCAGTCGCGGAACCGCACCATCCGATCGCTCTCCGGACAGCCGGCCGAGAACACGTGGAGGTTGACGGCGCCGTCGTCAGGCTTGAACAGGCGGTGCTCGAACCACTCGGGCTCGCGCAACCGCAGGATGTAGCCCGCGGCCTCAAGAGCGTCGACGTAGGCAGGCTCGTCGGTCGTGTCGGGCACCTCGAGCGCGATGTCGATAATCGGCTTCGCGGCCAGCCCGGGCACCGAGGTCGAGCCGACGTGCTCGACCCTGACGACGCACGCGCCGAGGGCCTCGCGTAGGCGAGCGGCGTGCTCGGCGTAGCACTTGGGCCAGATCGAGTCGTAGTCGCACAGCTCGATCGGCGCGGTCAGCGGCCGCGGCCCGCCGATCTGGCGCTGCTCGAGCTCGTCGTAGGCGGCGACGTCGTCAGGATCGGGGAGGCCCATGAAGGGATTCTCCCGCGTGAGGGTGGGGCTTGTCAGCGCCGCGCCGGCCGGGCTCCGATGGCGCGGCCGAGTGCGACGAAGCCCATCGCGGCGGCGATCGCCTCGAGCGCTCCACGCTGAATGCCCTCGAATGCCGAGTGTTCGGCGTGCGCCTCGAATCCGCCCAGCGCGATTCCGACCGCGACCGCCGCGAACGCGCCGAGGAGCCACGGCCGCGTTCGCAGCCAGCGCGATCCGAGCAGCGGGAGATCGTCGAAGATATCGCCGGCGCTACCGCCGGCGCACGAGACGATCGCACGGGACCGCACGAGGATCCGCGACGCCGCGAACAGGCCCGCGCCGGCTAGTGCCGCGAGGCCGCCGACGAGCCCGAGCCACCACGCGGGCAGGCGCTCAGAGAAGTCGATGACGTACAGCTCGAGGCCGGCGATCGTCGCGAAGCCCGCGGCCAGGGCAATCCCCGCGCGGCGGTGGATGAGCGCGATCTCCTCGGCGGGCAGGCTTGCCAGTCGCCGCCGGCGCAGCGCCCGCCAAGCCGCCAGGGCTCCGGCCACCAACGCGACCTGCGGCGCCACCACCATCCCGAGAATCGCGGGGAAGAACAGCAGCGTCGAGATCCCGTTCGAATCGCCGGGGTAGCCGGCGAAGCGTCCCAGCGTGATCTGGGAGACGGTCAGCACCACCGCCGCCGCCGCCAGTGCGGCGAACGTGGCGAATGCCGAGCCGCGGGCCTCAGCGGTCGCGAGCTCATCGGCGAAGCTGATCGCGAGCGCCCGCGGATCGCCGAGCCTGTCCTCGCAGCCGGGCTCGCTGGCGATATGGTCGCCCAACTCGAGCGCGATTCGGGAGCGCTCGCGCCGGGGCACCCCGCGGGCATGCAGCTCGAGGGACAGGTCGTCGAGCCAGCTCATCCCATCACCGCCTCGATCGCCCGGGCGAAATGCTTCCACTCGCGCCGGCGCACTTCGAGCGCCGATGTGCCCGCGCGCGTCACGCTGTACACGCGCCGGCGCCGGCCGCTATCGGTCGACCACGAGCTGCTCAACATGCCGTCGCGCTCGAGCCGGTGCAGGGCCGGGTAGATCGTGCCCTCAGCGAGGTCGAAGGCGCCGCTGCTCCGGTGCTTGAGGCGCTGCAGGATCGCGTAGCCGTGCGCCGGCTCGTCGGCTACGGTGGCGAGGATCAGAGGGTCGAGCTGCCCGTTCAACGTATCCGGCTTCATACCTAGCAGCGTAATGCATAGAGTTCCTAGGTGTCAAGCTTCTCGGCGCGCGGAGCCGTCAGGCGGGCTTCTCGGCGCGGACGAACGCGTAGCCACGGCCCCAGACCGTGCACGCCGACGCCCGCGCGAAGCCGGCGGCGCCCAGATCGTGCAGCAGCTGCGTCGGGCTGCGAAAGCCGACGTGGCTGGGCTCGAGCCTGCGCAGCGCGAGATCGAGTACGAACACTGCCGGGTGGCGGCGGTTGGCGTCGGCGATCACGACCCGGCCGCGGGGCGCGAGCACCCGCGAAATCTCCGCGATTGTGTCGGTCGGCCGGGGGAAGTGGTGAAAGGCCGTGGTGCAGACGAGCGCGGTGAACTCGCCAGCGGCGAACGGGAGCGGCCCGCTGACGTCGCCGACGCGAAACTCGACGTTGTCGTAGTCGGCCGCGAGCGCCCGGGCTTGCTCGATCATCGCCGGCGACAGATCGAAGCCGACCGCGCGGCGGACCGCCGGCGCCGCCTCGCGGACGGCCGCCCCGGTACCGCAGCCGAGATCGAGCAGCACATCGTCCCCGTTCAGCGCGAGCGCGGCGATCGCGGCCGTCTGGACGCCCTGGAGACGGCCCGCGCCGCGCCCGCGCTCGTACGTCGCCGACCAGCGGTCAAAGTGCGTGCGCGCCGCGGCGGTCCGGGAGTCCTCCACGCGCGCGAACGTACCACGGCGCCTGCTTAGACTTGAGGCGTGCTGTCAACGGATCGGCTGCTGGCGTTCGGCATAACGGCGTTCGTCGTGATCGTGATCCCGGGGCCGAGCGTCCTGTTCGTGGTCGGCCGGGCACTGGCGAGCGGCCGTCGGGTCGCGGTGCTGAGCGTCATCGGCAACGCTGTCGGCGAGTACATCCAGGTGATCGCCGTCGCGGTCGGCGCCGGCGCGCTGGCCGAGCAGTCGGTGGCGGCGTTCACCGCGCTGAAGCTCATCGGCGGCGCGTACCTCGTGTACCTGGGGGTCAAGACGTTCCGCGAGCGCAAGTCGCTGGCGGTGGCGATCGGCGCTCCGGTCGCGGAGCGGTCCGACCGGCGTTCGTTCCTCCAGGGATTCACCGTCGGCGCCACCAACCCGAAGACCGTCGTATTCCTGGCCGCGATCCTTCCGCAGTTCGTCAGCCGAGCCGGCGGACACGTCCCCGCCCAGATCCTCCTGCTCGGACTGGTGTTCGCCGTGATCGCGATCCTCTCGGACACGATGTGGGCGCTCGCGGCCGGACGGTTGCGGGCCTGGTTCGCCCGCTCGCCGCGGCGGCTCGAGCTGATCGGGGGCGCCGGTGGCCTGGCGATCGTCGCCGTTGGAGCCGGGCTGCTCGTGTCGGGGCGCAAGGACTGAGCCGGTGTGTGACGCGCCGGCGCGCGGCGCGTAGTTTTCGAGGTATGCGACTGCGCGCGCTTGTGCTGATCGGGCTGCCCCTGCTGCTGGCCGGCTGCGGGTCGAGCGGGACGGCTGCGGTGGCCCGGCAGGCCGTGCGAGCGAACGTCCCGCGGGCCGAGCCGACCGTCTCGCGCGCTGACGCGACCGCGCTCCGGGATGGAAACGCGCTGTTCGCCGGCCGGATCCTCGCTCGCCTGGCGTCGGTCCGGTCGAATGTCGCGCTGTCGCCGGCGAGCATCTCCCAGGCGCTCGCGATGGTGTTCCCCGGTGCGCGCGGCATGACGGCGTCGCAGATCGCTCGCTCGCTCGACTTCCGCCTGCCGCCGGCTCGTCTGGGTGCTGCGTTCAACGCGGCCGATCGCTCGCTTGCGAACGTCAACGGGCCCGACGTCACGGTCAACGTCGCCAATGCCCTGTACGGCCAGTCCGGGCAGCGCTTCCGCCAGGCGTTCCTGGGCGTGCTCGCGCGCGACTACGGCGCCGGCCTGCGGACCGTGGACTTCCAGCGCGACCCCGCCGGCGCCCGGTCGGACATCAACGCCTGGGTGTCCGATCAGACTCGGGGGAAGATCCCGGAGCTGCTCGGGCCGGGCGACGTCGACCCGTCGACCCGGCTGATGCTTGTCGACGCGGTCTACCTGAAAGCCAGATGGCTCGAGCCGTTCACCAAGCAGGGCACGTTGCCCGCCGTGTTCCACGCGCCGGGCGGCGCGGTAAAGGTCCCGACCATGCACCAGACCGGGACGTTCGGCTACAAGCAGGGCGTGGGCTATCAGGCGCTCGAGCTGCCCTACCGCGGCGGGCGGCTCGCCTTTGACGTTCTCCTGCCGAGCCCCGGAGGGCTCCAGCCGCTGCTCTCGCGACTCGCCGGCGACGGACCGCTCGCGCTCTTGGTCGGGCTGAAACAGCAACAGCTCCGGCTTGCCATGCCGAAGTTCCGTCTCGACGCGCGGTTCGAGCTCGCCGCCGCGCTCGAGGCGCTCGGGATGCGGCTCCCGTTCGCGCCCGGGCTCGCGGACCTGTCCGGGATTGCGGGCAAGCCGGGAGGCCTGTACATCAAATCGGTCGTCCACGAGGCGTATCTCAGCGTCGACGAAGCCGGTACCGAGGCCGCCGCGGCGACCGGCGTAGGGATCAGCCCGACCGCGATCGCGGCGCCACCGCACCTCGACGTCGTTGTCGACCGGCCGTTCGCGTTCGTGCTGCGTGACATCAAGACCGGCGCGGTGCTGTTCACGGGCGTTGTCTCACACCCCTGACGGCCTCACGCCGTTACACGTTCAAGGCGTGCACATCGACACCGAACGGGCTCGGTCAACCGCGCGACGTTCGCGGATTCCTAACCGCCGGCGCAATGACACCCGCGCGCGCCGCGGAGATGCTCGCGACCTCAGTGGGGACGTTCACCGCGCGCACGGCCTGACAACTTAACTTTTCAATTGCCCTCCCACCGGGTACGACAGTGCGCGGCCACCGGAATTAGGAGAGGAAATGTCAGAACGCATCGCCGCCGCCGTCTGGGAAAAACCGAGACGGAGGTTCGGGTTAGGCGCAGTCTTGGCGGCTTTTGGCCTCGCGGTCGTGTTGCTCGTGAGCGGCTTGTCCGCCTCGTCCAACGCCGCGTCCACGAGCCGCCGCACTGCGGTCAGGAGCCACGCGCGGCAGGTCGCCAGCGCAAGCCAGCAGCAGTCGATCAACGCGAAGGTCAACGCCCTCATGGGCGAGCTGACCGTCCCCGAGAAGTTCGGTCAGCTCGAGATGGCCGGCCCCAGCACGGCGACCGGAAGCGATCTGATTCCGCTCGCACAGCAAGGAAAGATCGGCTCGGTGCTCGACCTCACCGGCGCCGCCAACATCAACGCGGTCCAGAACGCCGCGGTTTCGTCAGCCGCGAACCATCACATCCCGCTGATCTTCGGGCTCGACGTGATCCACGGGTACCGGACGATGTTCCCGGTGCCGCTGGGCGAATCGGCGACCTGGGATCCACGCCAGGTGCAGAAGGACGAGTCCGTGTCCGCCGACGAGGCGGCCGCAGACGGGATCAAGTGGACGTTCAACCCGATGGTCGACATCAGCCGCGACCCCAGATGGGGACGCGTGGTCGAGGGCGCCGGCGAGGATCCGTTCCTGGGCTCGGCGATCGCCGCCGCGAAGGTGCGCGGCTATCAGGGCAACAACTACGCGGCCCCGAACAAGGTCGCCGCGACGATCAAGCACTTCGGAGGCTACGGCGCGCCCGTCGCGGGCCGCGAATACAACACGGTCGACATGTCGACCCAGCAGCTGTTCAACGACTACCTGCCGCCGTACAAGGCGGCGGTCGACGCCGGCGCGGCGACCGTGATGAGCTCGTTCAACTCGCTCAACGGGGTGCCGAACACCGCCAACCCGTACATGCTCACGCAGATCCTCCGCGATGAGTGGGGGTTCAGCGGGACCACGCTGAGCGACTACCAGGCCGTCCAGGAGCTCGAGGACTTCGGGTACGCCTCCGACGGCGCCGACGCTGCCCGCCTCGCGCTAACGGCTGGCGAGAACATCGAGATGGCAGTGTCGATGACGTCGACCAACCCGGTCTACAACACCTACGGGACCTACGGCCCCACGCTGCTGCATGAGGGCAAGATCACGATGACGCAGCTGAACGACGCCGTACGGCACGTGCTGACGCTCAAGTACCTGGCCGGGATGTTCTCGAACCCGGATCAGGGGAACGCCACGCGGTACGCCAACGAGGAGCTGACCCCGGCGAACCAGGGGGTGGCTCTGACGACCGCCGAGGAGTCGTTGGTCCTGCTGAACAACAACAACCACACGCTGCCGCTCAGCCCGAGCGTCGGCAACGTCGCCGTGGTCGGGCCGCTGGCCGACGACGCGCTTGATCAGCTCGGGCCGGACGTCCCGATCGGCTATAGCACGAGCACGGCTGACCTCGCGCCCGGTGGCGCGGACAAGATCGTCACGGTGAAGCAGGGGATCGAGAACGTGGTCGGCGCCGGCAACGTCAACTACGTCGACGGGTGCGCCAATTTCACCGTCGCCGATCCCTGCAACGAGACCACCGACTTCGGGTCGGCGGTTTCGGCCGCGCAGAACGCTGCCGTGACCGTGATCGTGGTCGGTGAGCCGGCGGGCGATTCCGGAGAGGCCTCTTCCCGGACCAGTCTGGACCTGCCCGGACAGCAGGAGGCGCTCATCTCGCAGATCGCCGCGATCGGCAGGCCGTACGTGGTCGTGCTGATGAACGGCCGCCCGCTGACGATCCCCGAGCTGGGTGGCGATCCGACGACACACGCCGATGGGGCGAAGGCGATGCTCGAGGCGTGGTACCCGGGGACGACCGGTGGCACCGCGATCGCAAACGCGCTGTTCGGCAAGTTCGATCCGAGCGGCAAGCTGACAATGTCGTTCCCCCAGAACGTCGGCCAGATCCCGATGTCGTACGACGAGCTCCCGACCGGCCGGCCCTACGATCCGAACAACAAGTACACGTCGAGGTACCTCGATGTGTCGAACGCGCCGGAGTACCCGTTCGGGTACGGGCTGTCGTACACGTCGTTCTCGATCTCGAACGTGTCGGCCCCGTCGAGCGTGTCGCGGAACGGGACGATCAAAGTCACCGCCACTGTCACGAATACGGGCTCGATGACGGGCACCGACGTCGCGCAGCTCTACATCCACGAGAGCGACACGCCGATCCTCCAGCCCGTCGAGAAGCTCGAGGGGTTCCAGCGCGTGACGCTCGACCCCGGGAAGTCGCAGACGGTCACGTTCACGCTCGGACCGCAGAACCTCGGCTACTACGACAACAACGGCCATTTCGCGGTCGAACCGGGGACGTTCGACCTGTGGGTCGGCGACAGCTCGACCGCGGATACGGGTACGCCCACGACGTTCACGGTCGGATGAGAGTCCGCGGATTGATCGCCGCCGCAGCCGCGGCGGCGATCCTGGTGGTGGCGGCGCCGGCGGGCGCCGCCACCTTCACCCCGCAACAGCGGAGCGTGCTGCTCGGGATCGCGCATGACACGTGGCAGTTCTATTCCGCCGACGTCGATCCCGTGACGCATCTGCCGCTCGACAACCTGGGGTTGGCGGGGACTCCATCGGCGCGCGGCACGTACACGTCGGCGGCGAACGTCGGCGTGTACCTGTGGGCGGTCGTCGCCGCCCACGACCTCGGACTGATCGACACCGCGCGGGCCGATCAGCTGGCGTCGTCGACGCTCAACGAGGTCGCGAAGCTGAAGCGCTACGACGGGTTCCTGTACCAGTGGTACGACACGAACAACGGCAACGTGCTGTTGAACCCGGGGGAGGGCGACTGCACCGAGACGACGCCGGCGCAGGACAACTGCTGGTTCGTCTCGGCCGTCGACAACGGCTGGTACGCGTCGGGGCTGATCGAGGTCAAGCAGGCCCTGCCGGGTGTGCGCGACTTGGCGTCGTCGCTGCTGAAGCCGATGGACTTCAGCATCTTCTACGACAACCGTCCGCAGACCGATTGCAACGTCAACGCGTCGCTGCCGGGCGATCCGCCGACGGGCCAGATGCACGGCGGGTTCTACGTCGACCAAGGCCCGGCGCCGTACTGGAACAGCGCGCTGTACAGCGATCCCCGGATCGCGATGTACATCGGGATGGGGCGCCACCAGATGCCCGGCGACGTGTGGTGGCGGTCGTGGCGGACCGACCGGCGCCGGCGCGCTGTGCCACAGACCCGATGAACTCAGCCACGGCCACGGGGACCGGCTACTGGCACACCTACACCGACCCGCAATCAGGCAAGAAGTTCCCGGTATGGGAAGGCCACTACACCTACCCCGGCACCTCGCTGACGTTCGTACCGACGTTCGCCGGCGGGATGTTCGAGGGGCTGATGGCCAACCTGGTGGTGCCCGAGACGACCTGGGGTCCCCACAGCTTCGGCCTCGACGACCTGCGGTGGGCGCAGGTGCAGGAGAAATACGCGACGCAGGAGCTCGGCTACTCGGTGTGGGGGATGTCGCCGTCTTCGACTGCGGATGACACCGGGGACTACGGCGGCTTCGGGGTCGAGGGCCTCGCGTTCGGGACCGGCTCGCCGCTCGCGTGGTGCACGACGTGCGCCACCGAGAACACCGTCAGCCCGCACGCCTCAGCGATCGCGCTGACGGTGCTGCCGGAGCAGGCGCTCTCGAACCTCGAGACGCTCCGGACGCTGTACCCGGGGATCTACACGTCCGACGGCGGCTTCTACGACGCCGTCAACCCGGTCACGGGTCAGGTCGGCCACCGGCGGCTCGTGCTCGACCAGTCGATGATCATGGCCGCGATCGACGACGCGCTCAACGGTGGCGCGATGCAGAAGCATTTCGCCGCCGACCCCGAGTCGTACGCCGCCCGGTTGTATCTGGGCGCCGAGCGAATGTCGATCCACTAGGCGCTGCAGGGTTGCGTGCTGGAAAAGGCCCCACATGGGGGCCTTTTTCAGCAAACCCCCGCCGGCGCGCGGGAGGAGTTACCCGTCCGCCAGAGCGTTCAGCGCCGCTGCCAACCGGTCGACTTCCGACTCCGTGTTGTAGTGGATGAACCCGAGGCGAACGGCCTGGTCGTTGTAACCAAGGCGCTGGTACAACCCGAGCGAATACCACGAATCGTGGGCCCACACGCCCATGTTCTGCTCGGCGAGGCGGACCGCGACGTCGCCGGCGGGAACCCCCGCCACGTTGATCAGGAACGTCGGCACGCGGCCCTCCATCGACGGCAGGCCGTACACGCTGACCGCATCCGAGATCCCCGACAGGAACCGTGCGCCCAGCGATCGCTCGTATGGTGCGATCGCCTCGAACCCGCCGATCGAAGCGAGGTAGTCGATCGTGGCGTTGAAGCCGGCGAGCAGCTCGTACGGCTGCGTGCCGGTCTCGAACCGCCGGCCGAGCGGCGTGGTCGGCGCCGGCCGCGCCTTGTACGGCCGCCACCGCTCGATCACGTCGGCGCGGCCGTACGCCATACCGAGGTGCGGGCCGCAGAACTTGTACGGCGAGCAGATCAGCACGTCGGCGTCGATCTGGCGGACGTCGATCGGCTCGTGCGCGGCGTAGTGGACGGCGTCGACCCACGCCAGCGCGCCGGCATCGTGGGCGAGCCGGCACACGCGCTGGGCGTCGACGACCGTCCCGACCGCGTTGGACGCCCATGCGAACGCCACCACCCGGGTCCGCGGCCCGAGCTTCGACGCCAGATCGTCGTAGTCCAGCGTTGTGTCGTCGAGCAGCTCGATGTGGCGGACGACTAGGTCCCGGTCGTAGGCGAGCTCGAGCCACGGCGCCACCCCGCCGTCGTGGTCGAGCGAGGAGACCAGGATCTCGTCGCCGGCGGCGAACTCCCGCCCGGCGGTCCGCGACAACGTGAAGTTGAGCGAGGTCATGTTCGGACCGAAGATCACCTCGTGGGGCTCGCACCCGAGCAAACGGGCCGCGCCGGCCTCGGCCTGCCCGAGGATCCGTCCCACCCGTCGGCTGGTCTCGTACACCGCGCCGAGGTTCGCGCTGGCCTCGCGGAGCGCCCGGGCGATCGCGTCGCCGACTTCGTCGGGCACCTGCGAGCCTCCTGGGGCATCGAAGAACGTGAACCCCTCCTGCAGGGAGGTGAAGCGCTCGCGGGCCGCGGCGACGTCGAGCTTGTCCACCATCTGAGCCATCTGTAGGCTCCCTTCCTGTCGGGGTTCTGGAATGGCCCCGTCGGTAGGACGGGGCCTAACGCATAACGCAATCCCAAGGTTAGTTGGCTTACTCTCACCCGGCCATGAGCGTCCGCGTCACACGCACCGCGAAGGCGAGCTGGCAAGGCGACCTGGCCGAGGGCGGTGGCCGGATCGGTGTTGGCAGCGGCGCCTACGAGGGCCCGTTCACGCTCCGCGCCCGGGTCGAGGACGTCGAGCGCTCGACCAATCCGGAGGAGCTGATCGGCGCCGCCCACGCGGGCTGCTTCACGATGTCGCTGGCCAATCTGCTGACCGAGTCCGGCCACCCGCCGACCGATCTGCAGACATCGGCGGAGGTCCGGCTCGAGCAGCTCGAGACCGGATTTGCGATCACGCGGATCACGCTTGAGACGGTCGGCAAGGTCCCCGGGGTCGACGCCGGCACGTTCGCGAGCCTCGCCCAGCAGGCGAAGGACACCTGCCCGGTATCCCGGGCGCTCGCCGGCACGGAAATAACGCTGGAGGCGCGGCTTGCCGATGACTGACCCGGCGCCTGGACGCCGCCGGACCGGACTTGAACAGGCGGTGATCGAATGCGCTCCGAGGGCCGCCGTCGCGCGTTCCACCGGCGAATGCGAAGAGGTGCTGTTCGTGCTCGCAGGGACCGGGGCGCTGTCTCTGGACGGCCAAACCCATCCGCTCGAGCCCGAGACCGGCGCCTACCTCGCGCCCGGAGAGGAGTACGAGCTTCACAACCAGAGCGTCGAGCCGCTACAGGTCGTATCGGTGCGGATCGAAGATCCGGTGGCGGCCGGCGATACGGCGGACGGGGGTGAGCGCGCCGTTGTCAGCCGGGTTGCCGACCAGGAGGAGCAGGCGGCCACGACCTCTCGCTCGTTCCGGATCGTCGCCGACCCGAGCACCGGTCTGCGGTCGGCAACGCACTTCGTCGGCTACGTCCCGACCGAGCGCGCACCGGAGCATTTCCACACTTACGACGAAGTGATCTACGTGATTGAGGGAGAGGGCACACTGCACGCCGGCGGCGACCGAACCCCGGTCGCCGCCGGTTCGTGCATTGAGTTGCCGGCGCAGACCGTGCACTGCCTCGAGAACACCGGTGAGGACGTCATGCGTCTCGTCGCCGTGTTCCGGCCGGCCGGCTCGCCGGCGGCCGCGTATTACCCGGACGGCACCCAGGCATACCCGGGGACGCCGCCGGTCATGACCGCATGAAGCAGGTTGTAATGGACCACACAGGAGGAGTTCGAGCGCCAATGAAGGTACGCATCAGCCTCGCAGTCTTGGCCCTGACCTTGGTCGCGGCCGGCTGCGGGAGCAGCAATAGCAGCAGCAGTAGCAGCAGCGCGAGTAGCAGCGGTAGTTCGACTCAGGCCGCCGCCAGCTCGAGCGGCTCGAAGTCGTGCACCGCCTCGATCGCGATCGAGGGGCCGTTCACCGGTCCGGTGGCGCAGGTCGGCCTCGAGCAGCTGCACTTCGCGCAGCTCGCCGTCGCCGACGACAACGCCGCAAACCACACCAACGTGACGCTGGCCCAGGACGACACCCAGCTGACGCCGTCTCTGGCGGTTCAGAAGACGCAGTCGATCATCGCGTCGAACGCTGTCGCGTCGATTGGCCCCGCCGGTAGCCAGGAGGTCGAAGCGGTTGGTCCTCTGTTCGGGAAAGCGGGGGTGCCGTTCATCTCCGGTTCGGCGACTTTGCCGGCGCTCGCGAGCAGCGGCAAGAACCCCACGTTCTTCCGTGTCGTCCCTGACGACAACGTTCAGGGACCCCAGGACGCCAACTACGTCGTCAACCACCTGCACACGAAGGGCGTGCTGATCATCGATGATGACGAGGCGTACTCGCAGGGTCTGGTCAACGTGATGGTTCCGATCCTGAAGAAGGCCGGGATCGCCGTCGACCATCAGACACTCAACGGCACCGATACCGGCGCGACGCTGTCGGCGGCGATCAAGTCGCTCGTGACCTCGCATCTGAGCGCCCAGGATGGCGTCGCGATGCTGCCGTGGCAGACCGCCACGGACGCGCAGATGTTCGGCCAGGACGCCAAGCAGGCGGGCAAGTCGGTGATCCTGTTCGGGACCGACGGCACGAACTCGCCGTCGCAGTTCAACATCCCGGGCACCTACGTGTCGTCGTTCGGCCCGGACATCGCGGGCAGCACGAGCGCGCTCGACAAGTCGATCGTCGCTGGAGTGGCCAAGTACGGTCCCTACGGCCCGTTCGGCGTCCCGACATACGAGGCAGCCGACGTCGTGATGCAGGCGATCGCATCGGTGTGCAAGTCCGGCGGAACTCCGAGCCGGTCGAACGTTCTTGCCGCGATCAAGAAGACGAACATCCCGGCCGCCAACAACCCGCTGGGAATTCCGGTGGCGTTCGCCTCCAACGGCAACCTCGCGGGCAACAACGGCTACCTGTTCAAGATCAACAGCTCGGGCAAGTACGTAGAGATCCCGCCCAAGTGAGGCAAAGGACGGATCACGGATCGATGACGATGGACGGCGGCGCCTGACGGCGGCGCCTTAGTGGTTCCCGACGGCGCCGCCCGCGATACTCCGCAGGCGGCGCCGCCGGCCGTCTAGGGCTCAGAACGGCACACGAACGTGCAGGTCTTCATCCAAACACTCGTCAACGGGCTCGTTACCGGTTGCCTGTACGCGCTGATCGCCCTCGGCTACACGATGGTCTACGGCGTGCTCAAGCTGCTCAACTTCGCCCACGGCGACGTCTACATGGTCGGGGCATACATCGGCTACTTCGTGATCCAGTGGTTCGGCGGACCGAACCACCTCGTGATCCCGGTGCCGCTCCTGATCGTCCTGATGCTGCTGATCGCCGGACTCGGGACCGGCCTCCTGGGGGTGGCGATCGAGCGGTTCGCCTACCGGCCGCTCCGCGACGCGCCCCGAATAGCGCCATTGATCACCGCGCTAGGCGTGTCGTTCGTGCTCGAGAACACGGTGCTGCTGCTGTTCGGCGGCTTCGTGCGCAGCTACAACACGACCGACTTCATCTCCGACACGAACGGAATCCACATCGCGGGGGCGCACATCGACAGCGTCGAGATCATGATCATCGTCCTCACGGCGGTTCTGGGCTACGGGCTCATCCAGATCATCGACCGGACGACGCTCGGCAAGTCGATGCGGGCGGTCGCGTCCGATCGCGAGGCCGCCGAGATGCTCGGCATCAACGTCGACCGGACGATCGCGCTGACGTTCTTCATCGGGTCGGTGCTGGCCGGCTTCGCCGGCGTGATGTCCGGGCTCGAGTTCCAATCGATCTCGGCCACGATCGGGTTCCTGGCCGGGCTCAAGGCGTTCACGGCCGCCGTCGTCGGCGGCATCGGCAGCATCACCGGCGCGGTGGTCGGCGGCATCTTCATCGGCATGTGCGAGGCGTTCAGCCTCAGCTACATCTCGGAGAAGTACTCCGACCTGATCGTGTTCGGGATCCTGATCGTCACGATGCTCATCCGCCCGACCGGCATCTTCGGCCGGAAAGCGCTGCAGAAGGTCTGATGCCACAGATCGGCGTCGACGAATGGGTCGCCCAGTCCGGCGACCGCCGCGAGCAGGGCACGGGGCCGGGCCGCGTGTTGTACGAGCTCGACAAGCGACTGGGGTGGTGGCAGCGATTGGCGCTGGCGGCCCTCGTCGGCGTCGCGTTCGGCCTCACGACCGGCAACGTCAACCTGCTCACGGTCGGCTTCACGTGCCTGCTGTACGCGATCCTGTCGCTCGGTCTCAACATCGCGGCCGGGTGGGCGGGTCTGCTCGATCTCGGCTACATCGCGTTTGTCGGCTTCGGTGCCTACGGATACGCGATCTTCTCGTCGACAGCGCTCGGTTCGGGAGGGTCGGGTGGAGCCCATTTGGCCGCGTTCGAGTCGATCCCGATCGTGATGATCCTGGGCGGCCTGGTTGGCGTGCTGATCGGCCTGGTCGCGCTTCGGCTCGAGGGTGACTACCTGGCGATCGTGACGCTGTTCGTCGGCCAGGCGTTCGTCGAGGTCGTCAACAACGTCGACCCCGGAACACTCGGCGGCGTCAACGGGATCTTCTCGATCGATCCGCTCCACGGCCTGAGCGGCAACGTCTCGACCCCCCGCGGCCTTTACTTCGTGGCGCTGATCATCATCGTCGGCTTAGCCTGGCTCCTGCACCTGCTCGACAGATCGCGAACCGGGCGCGCCTGGCGCGCGCTGCGCGACGACCCACTGGCGGCGTCCGCGATGACGATCCCGGTCAACAAGCTGAAGGTGATGGCGTTCAGCTTCAGCGCCGCGATCGGTGCCCTCGGGGGCGCGCTGTTCGCCGCCCAGCAGTCGAGCGTGTTCCCGACGAACTTCACCGAGAGCATCCTGATCCTGATCTACGCCTGCCTCGTGCTCGGCGGCGCTGGCAGCATCGCCGGAGCGATCGCCGGCGGGATCATCGTGTGGGCGCTCGAGCAGATGCTGTCGAGCCCGATCGACGCCGGCTACCTGTTCTACGGCCTGATCCTGCTCGCGCTGTTCCTGCGGATCCGGCCGCTGTGGAAGTTCTTCGCCGTGCTCGCCGGGATCGTCGTGTTCGGCTTGGTCGCGCACGCGATCGTGGGCGCGATCTCGAGCTCGGCGACCGCCGGCCATCCGGGCAGCTCCGGGTGGATCGGCTCGGCGGTCAAGCACTGGGTGATCGTCCCGCAAGACGCGATCAGCTACGGGAACATCCTGTTCGTGCTGGTGATCTGCCTGGTCCTCGTGCTCATCCGCCTGGAGGGGACCGCGCGGCTGCTGCTGGTGATCCCGACCGTGTACCTGGCGGCGTGCTGTTGGGAGTCGCGGCTGATCGTCAACCCCGCGATCACCACGCAGATCATGCTCGGGGTGATTCTGATCGTGACGATGGCGGCGCGACCGAACGGGCTGCTGGGCACGAGGCGCGTCGAGGTCGTATGACCGTCCCCGACGGCGAACGGCGGCCGCTGCTCGAACTCGACAAGCTGTCGCTGACGTTCGGCGGGCTGAGGGCGTTGACGGAAGTCGACCTGCAGTTGTTCGAGCGTGAGATCGTCAGCGTGATCGGACCCAACGGCGCCGGCAAGACGACGATCTTCAACGTGATCACCGGCGTGTACAAGCCGACCTCGGGCGACGTGCGGTTTGCCGGCGAGAGCATCGCCGGCAAACGCCAGCACGCGATCACCAAGCTCGGGATCGCCCGCACGTTCCAGAGCCTGCGCCTGTTCCTCAACATGTCCGTCAAGGAGAACGTCAAGGCCGCGACGTACGGCCACACCAAGGCGTCGCCGCCCGAGTCGATCCTGCGGCTGCCGCGCGCGCGTCGCGAGGAGCGCGAGGTCGACGCGCTCGCGACCAAGGCGCTGTCGTTCTTCGGCGAGCGGTTGATGGGGTATCGCTGGGATCAACCGGCGTACGTGCTCTCATACGCCAACCGCCGGCGGCTCGAGATCGCCCGTGCGCTCGCCACCCAGCCGCGGCTGCTGTTGCTCGACGAGCCCGCCGCGGGGATGAACCCGAACGAGACGCACGAGGTGACCGAGGTGATCGGCCGGCTGCGCGACGAGCTCGGCCTGGCGATCCTGGTGATCGAGCACGACATGCACGTCGTCGAGGGGATTTCCGACCGGGTGGTGGCGCTCGACCACGGCGTCAAGATCACCGAGGGCTCGTTCGACGCGGTCGCCAGTCACCCGGCGGTCGTCGAGGCGTACCTCGGCCGCGACCCGGAGGCACTGGCCGAAGCCTGATGCTGCTCCAGCTCGACAAGGTCACGACCTACTACGGCCAGATGCGGATCCTCGAGGGGGTCGAGATGTCCGTAGATGCCGGCGAGCTTGTGTGCCTGCTCGGCGGCAACGCGTCGGGGAAGTCGACCACGCTGAAGACGATCCTCGGGCTGGTGCGGCCCCGCTCGGGCCGCGTCATGATCGAGGGAGAGGACGTCACTCGCTGGTCGGTGGCCCAGCGCATCGCCAACGGCATGGCGATCGTCCCGGAGAACCGCCGGCTGTTCGGGCAGATGACCGTCCGGGAAAACCTCGAGCTCGGCGCCGTGCTCCAGGACGGCACGACGTTCGACGAGGACCTCGACCGCGTCCACACGCTGTTCCCGCGGCTCGAGGAGCGCAAGGACCAGCTTGCGGGCACGCTGTCGGGTGGTGAGCAGCAGATGGTCGCGATGGGCCGCGCGCTGATGTCCAGGCCGCGCCTGCTGCTGATGGATGAGCCGTCGATGGGGCTCTCGCCTGCGCTTGTCCAGCAGAACTTCCGGATCATCAAGGAGGTCCACGCGTCGGGCGTGGCGATCCTGATGGTCGAGCAGAACGCGAACATGGCGCTGTCGATCGCCGATCGCGGGTACGTGCTCGCGACCGGCAACGTAGTGCTCAAGGGCTCGGCCTCCGAGCTTCTGCACCACGAGGACCTCAAGCGCGCGTACCTGGGGCGGTGATCGACTCCCGCGAGGCCGCCGCGAGCCTCGACGGCCAGGATCCGCTGCGCGAGTTCCGTGAGCGGTTCCTGATCGACCCCGCCGTCGTGTATCTCGACGGCAACTCGCTCGGGTGCATGCCGCAGGCCGCGCTCGCGCGGCTGCAGGACGTGGCGGCGATCGGCTGGGGGGAGCGGGGCGTCCGATCCTGGGACGAGGGGTGGCTCGAGCTTCCGATCGAGATCGGCGACCGGCTCGGCGCGGCCGCGCTCGGGGCGTCGCCGGGCCAGACGGTGATCGGCGACTCGACCACGGTCTGCTTCTACAAGCTCGTGTGCGCCGCGCTCGATGCCCGTCCCGGCCGCTCGCAGATCGTCACCGACGTCGACAACTTCCCGACAGACCGATACGTCCTCGAGGGGATCGCGCGCTCGCGCCCGGGTCTCGAGATCGTGTGGCTGGACGGGGATCCGAGTGGCGGCCCGGAAGCGTCCGACGTCGCACGGGTCCTCGGTCCGCGAACCGCGCTGGTCACGTTCTCGCACGTGTCCTACCGCTCCGCCCACATCGCCGACATGGCCGCGGTCAATGCCGTCGTGGACGGCGCCGGCGCGCTGATGCTGTGGGATCTCAGCCATAGCGCCGGTTCTGTCCCGCTCTCGCTCGATGGCGATCACGCCCCGCTCGCGGTCGGGTGCACCTATAAATATCTAAACGGCGGTCCGGGAGCGCCCGCGTACATGTACGTGCGCCGCGACCTCCAGGCCGAGCTCCGCCAGCCGATCTGGGGCTGGCTCGGCCGGCGCGACCCGTTTGAGATGGCGCCGGGCTACGACGTCGCTGCGGGGATGCGCGGGTTCCTGTCGGGCACGCCGCCGGTGTTCGGGCTGGCGGCGGTCGACGAGGGCGTGCGGGTCGTGGCCGAGGCCGGAATCGAGGCGATCCGGGCGAAGGGGATCGCGCTTGACCGAGCTCGCGATCGCGCTCGCCGACGCGCTTCTGGCTGAGTTCGGCGCGCGCGTCGCCTCTCCGCGCGACCCGGCACGGCGTGGCGCTCACGTCGCGCTCGCGCACCCGGATGCGCAAACGCTGTGCGCGCGCCTGATCGAGCGCGGGGTGATCCCCGACTACCGGCGCCCCGACGTGATCCGGTTCGGGTTTTCGCCGCTGACGACGCGGTTCGTCGACGTGTGGGACGGCGTCGACGCGCTGCGCGAGCTGCTCAGCTCGCCGGGATCGTGAGCATCGCCGCGCTCGCCCGCGGCATCCGCACCACGTAGCCGCCGCTCGTCGGCCTCACCGTGTCAAGCGCGGCGCGGCCCGCCACCATGCCCGTGGTCGTGCTGTCGCCGAAGCTCTGGCCGCCGAGCGTCACCCCGGTCGTCGCGGTGAGGCCCTTGGACCGCAGGCGCTCCAGCGTCGCGGTGCCGTGTGCGCCGGCGATCCGGACGTGCACGGTTCGCGACTGCGCCGTGTAGTCGTTGATCAGCACGATGCGGACGGTGCCGTCGCGCGCACGCGTCGCCCAGGCCCGCACGTTGCCGAGCGCTCCCGAGGTGCGCAGCAGGCGTGCACCCGGAGGGGCCGCCTGGGCGAACATCTCGAGGCCGTAGTACTCGGGCGCGACGAACCCGCTCCACTTCCCGTCCCGGCGGTTGAACGTGAACAGCTCGTACGGGGCCTTCGGGTAGGTGTGGATGTTGACCCCGTCGACGCCGACGCGGGCCATCTGGAACACCGCGTCGAGTGCCCACAGCGCCGACACGAATCCGTTGCTGATCCCCGGGGCGCTGCCGCACGAGTCCGAGTTCATCTCGTCGATCCGAATCGGGACGTGCCGCGCGTGCGAGTCGGCTACTAACGGGGCGATGCTGTCGGCCAATCCTCGGGAGGCGAGCGGCGAGAGGAAGTGCGCGATCGTCGGAAACTGGGGCTGAGAGGGCGCGATGAAGCACGTTTGGAGCGGGTACTTGTGGAGCGTCGCCACCCGCACCCCCGGCTGGGCGGCCAGGAAGTTCGGGAGCTCGGGGATCCAGCGCTTGGCGCCCGTCGCGGGCCCGACGAGCGGCAGCTTCGGTAGTGAGGCGCTGATCCGCGTGAAGTCCTTGAGGTAGGCCGGAAAGTCGTAGCTCTTCGGCCGGCCGTTGACCTTCGTGCCGTCCGGAAGCGTGTAGAAGGTGAAGCTTCCGTACAGCTCGGGCTCGTTGCCGAGCTCGAGCCCGTCGATCGAGCCGCGCCCGATCCCGTTGACGAGCGCCTGCGCCTCGGCTGAGGCGTCGGTCGAGCTGTCGAGCTCGAGGTTGATCCCGAGGATCATGCGGGCCCCGAGCGTCTTGGCCAGCGCAGCCGTCACCTGCACCCAGTTCTTGTTCAGCGAGTAGCGGATGCCGGGCGGCTTGGAGACGCCGGGCACCGGCCACCAGGTCCAGTCGGTCGTGTCGCCACCGATCCGCAGGTCCGGCGCCTGGCCGGGAGTAAGGTTGCGGATCAGCTGCTCGAACACCGGGTTCACGGCCTTCGGGTCCTTGCCGGTGTAGGCCTCGACCGCCGGGTACTCGAGCGACAGCCCGAGGAAGCCCGACGGGATCGGTCTGCCGGTCGGGGTGCCGGTGACGGTCAGCGCAACCGCGGCCGGCGCGGCGGCGGCGTGGCCCTCATGCGCGCTCGAGCGGCGCGAGGCGATCAGGCCGACGACGACGGCGGCCGCGAGGATCGCCACCAGCGTGCCCGCGAGCAGGCGTCGACGCGAAAGGATGCCCACGGCATGGAACGGTGTCACACCGCGGGGCGGCCCGTCAGCTGGACTCGCACGGCGGGCGGTCCTCAGTCCGGCAGGACCGCGACGCCCATCAACTCCACCTGGGCCTCTGGCTCGAACAGCTCGGTCACGCCGAACAACCCCATCGCCGGGTAGTGCCGACCGAAGCGCTTGCGCCACACCCGCGCGAGCTCGGGCAGCGACTCCTTGTAGTCCGCCACGCTCGTCGTGAACACCTGCAACGAGACGAGATCCTCGATGTCGCCGCCAGCCGCCCTCAGCGCGACGATCATGCTTCCGGCGGCACTGTCGAACTGCTCGGCAAGCGTCGCGCCCGTACCGAGCTGGCCGGCCAGGTGCACGGTCCGGCCCGACGCCACGACCGCATGCGAGAAACCGCTGGGCGCGCCAAGCTCCGGGGGGTTGACGATCCGGTGCGGACTCATGAGCTCGCGCGGCGCCGACGAAACCCGGTCCCCCGGCGCCGCGAGGCGACGATACTCGACATGGAACTCCGGAGCAATGTCAGGTATTCTCGCGCCAGCCGGTGGCCACGGAGAGCCCGTACTGGAACCCCAAGACCGAGACCCTCGATCGGGAGCGGATCGAGGCGCTTGAGCTTGCCAAGCTGCGCCGCCAGTGCGAGTGGGCGGCCGCGCGCAGCCCCTGGTACCAGCGGCGTTTCGCCGCCGAGCGGTTCGGCCCGGCGCAGCTGAACACGCTCGACGATCTGCGGCGCATCCCGTTTCTGACCCGCGACGACTGGATGGCCTCGCAGGAAGCTCGTCCGCCGTACGGTGAGATTCCCGTGATCGGCGGCGAGGGAGCGATCCGGATCCACACCACGTCTGGAACGACCGGCCGTGGACCGCTCCGCGCGCTCGACTCGCGCAAGGACTGGGCGTGGATCGCCGAGATGTGGTGTTACGGGATCTGGGGCTGCGGCGTCCGGCCGCTCGACACCGCCTACATCGCGTTCGGCTACGGCTCCTTCATCGGCTTCTGGGGCCTTCACTACGCGATGGAGAAGATCGGCGTCCTGAACGTTCCCGGCGGCGCTCAGACCACCGAGGCGCGAGTCCGCCAGATCGTCGACTTCGGCGCGACCGTCGTCGCATCCACGCCGACGTATGCGCTCCGGCTCGCGCAGGAGGCGGATGTGCTCGGGATCGATCTGCGCGGATCGGCCGTGTCCCGACTGATCCTGTCCGGCGAGCCCGCCGGCTCGATTCCGCAGACCAAGGCGCTGATCGAGGAGCAGTGGGGTGCGAAGGCGTTCGACACCGCCGGGATGACCGAGATCGGGACGATCATGGTGTTCGAGTGCGCGCACCAGCCTGGTGGGACGCACATCATCGAGGACCACGTGATCGAGGAGGTGCTCGATCCGGACGCGCTCGAGCCGGTCGGCCTCGGCGAGCGCGGCGAGCGGGTCGTGACGTCGCTCGGGCGCGGGGCCGTCCCTCTGATCCGGTACCGCACCGGCGACCTCGTGTGCCGGGTGCCCGCGGCGACGTGCTCCTGCGGGCGTGGATTCGACATCTACGAGGGCGGGATCCTCGGCCGCGTCGACGACATGAAGCTGATCCGCGGGACCAACGTGTACCCGCGGGCGATCGAGGCGATCGTGCGCGAGTTCCCCGAGGTCGACGAGTTCCAGACCGTGATCGTCCACGAGGGGATCCGCGACGAGATCAAGCTGCGCGTCGAGATGAAGCCGGACTGGCCCGCGGAGTCGTGGGATCAGGTCTCGGGCGCGCTGCACCAGCGCCTCAGCCACGCCCACGAGGGGCTGAACTTCCAGATCGAGCGGGCGGGCACCGGCGAGCTGCCGCGGTTCGAGCTCAAGGCCAAGCGGATGATCGACCTGCGCGAGTCGCCGGTGGCGGTGAGCAAATGACCGTCGATCTCCTCGGATCCGAGCTGAGCCCGGACGAGCAACGGCTGCTGGCCGTATACGAGGAGCTCAAGGCGCTGTGCGGCGAGGACCTCCCGCCGAATGCCCACGCGGGCGTACGGGCCTCGCTCGCGCTCATGCACAACGTCGTCAACGGCCTCGCGCTCGAATACGAGCATCTCACCGACCTCGGGGTATGACCGGCTCGCGATGAGGATCGCTGTCTGCGGCGCGGGGCCCAGCGGGCTCTACTTCTCGATCCTGATGCGGAAAATCCGCCCGGACTGCGAGATCACGCTGTACGAACGGGGCGAACCGACCGACGCGTTCGGGTTCGGGGTGGTGTTCTCGGACGAGACGCTGACCGTGTTCGAGCACGCCGATCCGGAGACGTACTCGCAGATCGCCGAGCGGTTCACCCGCTGGACGGACATCGACATCCATCAGCATGGCCTTGTGACCACCTCCGGGGGTCACGGGTTCTCGGCGATTGGGCGGCGCGAGCTGCTGCGGATCCTCCAGGAGCGAGCGGTTTCACTCGGCGTGGATCTGCGGTTCGGATGCGAGGCCCCGTCGGTCGGAGAGCTCGGCTGGGCGGATCTGGTGGTCGGCGCCGACGGCGCCTCGAGCGCGGTCCGCACGGCGCTCGCGCGCGAGTTCGTCCCGACGCTCGACCGCCGCCACTGCCGGTACATGTGGCTCGGCACCGACCTCGTGTTCGAGGCGTTCAAGTTCTTCATCGCCGAGACCGAGCACGGCGTGGTCCAGGCGCACGCATACCCGTACGACGAGGGCATGAGCACGTTCATCGTCGAGATGCACGAGCGGACGTGGAAGCGGCTGGGGCTCGGGCAGTTGGCGGTCGACGACAGCGTGGCGTGGTCTGCTGAGTTGTTCGCGGATGTGCTCGGGGGCCACCGGCTGGTCGCGAACAAGTCGCGGTGGATCAACTTCGTCACGGTCCGCAACCGGCGCTGGCGCACCGATAACGCGGTGCTGCTCGGCGACGCGGCGCACACGGCGCACTTCTCGATCGGCTCGGGGACGAAGCTCGCGATGGAGGACGCCGTGTCGCTGGCGTGGGCGTTCCGGTCGTTCGGGGACGATGTGGCGACGGCGACGGCCGCCTACGAGGCCGAGCGGCGACCGATCGTGGAGAGCACGCAGCGCGCGGCTCAGGCTTCGCTCGAGTGGTTCGAGGGGATCGGGCGGTATGTGGGGCAGGAGCGGCTTCAGTTCGCGTTCAACCTGCTGACGCGTTCGCGGCGCGTGACGTATGAGAACTTGCGGCTGCGTGACCCGGGGTTCGTCCGGGCCGTGCATCCGGATCCGCGGCCGCCGATGTTCACGCCGCTGCGGTTGCGGGGCCTTGAGCTCCGCAATCGCGTCGTCGTGTCGCCGATGGACATGTACTCCGCGGTCGACGGAACGCCGGGCGACTTCCATCTGGTGCATCTCGGCGCGCGGGCGCTCGGCGGCGCCGGACTGGTGATGACCGAGATGATCTGCGTGTCGGACGTGGGGCGGATCACACCCGGGTGCGCCGGCATGTACAGCGCTTCGCACGTTGCGGCGTGGAAGCGGATCGTGTCGTTCGCTCATTCGCAGGGCGGCTGCGCGATGGGCGCGCAAATCGGGCACTCGGGGCGGAAGGGGTCGACGCGGCTGATGTGGGAGGGGATGGACGAGCCCTTGCCGGATGGTTGTAATTGGGAGGTGATCGCGCCTTCGGCGGTTGCGTATTCCCCTCGAAACCAGGTGCCACGGGCGATGACCCGGGCCGACATGGACGAGGTTCTCGATCAGTTTGTGTGGGCGACGCGGGGCGCGATCGAGGCAGGGTTCGATCTGCTCGAGCTGCACATGGCGCACGGTTACCTGCTGTCGAGTTTCCTGTCGCCCGTGACGAACCTGCGCGAGGACGAGTACGGCGGATCTCTGGATGGGCGGGCGCGGTTCCCGCTCGAGGTGCTCGACGCGTGTCGTTCTGTCTGGCCTGACGATCGGCCGTTGAGTGTTCGGATCTCCGCCACCGACTGGGTGCCCGGAGGGTTTGGTCCGGATGACGCGGTCGCGCTTGCCCGGATGCTCGCGGCGCACGGCTGCGACATCGTCGACGTGTCCTCAGGTCAGGTCACGCCGCTCGAGAAGCCGGCGTTCGGCCGCAGCTACCAGACGCCGTTCGCCGACCGGATCCGCAGCGAAGCCGGAATCCCCACGATCGCGGTCGGCGCGATCGCGAGCTACGACGACGTCAACACGATCGTGTGCGCCGGCCGGGCCGACCTGTGCGCGCTCGCACGCCCGCACCTGTACGACCCGGCGTGGACGCTGCATGCCGCCGCCGAGCAGGAATACGACATGGACGCGTGGGTGCGGCAGTACCAGGCCGGATCGCGCAAGCCGCCGGCCGGGCGGGATCGCGTGCGGGCCGAGCTCGAGCGGACTTTCAACGAGGTCGCGCTGATCTCATCCTCTGAGTTGCCAGGCTGAGGGCGGCGGTTCCGGTGCTCGGCGCGGCGACGAACGGGGAGACGCTGCAGCCGCAGGACCTGGTGATCACGCTGCTCGGGACCTACGTGCGGCCGTTCGGGCGGGCCGTGTGGTCGGGCGGGCTGGTGATGCTGCTGCGGGAGTTCGGGTTCTCCGACGGCGCCGCCCGTGCCGCGATGACCCGGCTCGTCCGCCGCGGCCTGATCGCGCGCGTGCGCTCCGGACGCCTCGTCCACTACGAGTTGACCCCCCGGTGCGAGCGGCTGCTGATCGAGGGGGACGGGCGGATCTTCACGCTCGGTCATCTGCCGGCCGACATGGGCCCCTGGACCGTGCTCTGGCACCAGATCCCCGAGGATCGCCGGCTCGAGCGGACCCGGCTGGGGCGCCGGCTGCGGTTCCTCGGGTTCGGGTCGGTCCAGGACAGCGTCTGGGTCTCCCCCCACGATCACTCCTCCGAGGTCGCCGGTCTGCTCGGTGAGCTCGGCGTGGCTGAGCACGCCACCGTGTTCATTGCGAGGGTGGGCGCCGGACCCGGCGACGACGGCGGGCTGCCGGCGCTGGTGGCGCGGGCCTGGGACCTGACCGGGCTCGCCGGCCGCTACGGCGCGTTCTGCTCAGGGTTCGAGCGGTACCTCGCCTCCGATGCGCCGGCGCTGTCGGACCGGGAGGCGTTTCTCGTCCGCACGCGGCTCATGCACGTGTTCCGGGCGTTTGCCCAGCTCGACCCGGAGCTGCCCGAGGAATACTCGCCGCTGTCAGGGGCGCGGACGCGCGCGGCGGAGATCTTCGAGGCGCTGTACACCGGGCTGGCGGCGCCGTCGCAGCGGCACTTCGATGCGGTGACGGGGACGCGGCGCGCGCCGGCGGGCGTCCCGTAGCCCGGAGCGGGCCGAGCCACGAGACTGTGCAACCCCGTCCGGACGGGGTTGCACGGCCCCAGGGACGCCGAGCGGAGCGAGGCCCCAAAGCTAGCCGAATGTCGCGTCATGCAGAGCTCGCAGCGGGGGCCTAGTCCTTGGGCGCGAACGCGAACACCCGGCTCGGGCTGCCGGTGCCGCCGACGAGCCGAAGCGGGGAGACCACCAGGAGCGCGCCCGTGAGCGGCAGCTTGTCGAGGTTCGCGAGCTGAGTGAGCCCGAGCCGGCCCGCGCCGAGCAGGAAGTTGTGCAGCGGGAACGGCGGATCGAAGCTGTGGGCGGCGCCGGCGTCGATCCCGACCGTCTCGGTGCCGAAGCCGAGGATCTGGCGCGTTTCTGCGAGCCACCGGGAGGCCTCGACATCTGGTCCGGGCGTCTGCGGCCCTTGCGCTCCGGAGTTCAGGAACGCGTCCTGATCCTGGGCGCGTGATTGCCAGCCGGTGCGCAGCAACACCCACGCGCCATCGGGGATCCGCCCGTTGTCGGCCTCCCACGCCTCGAGGTCGGCGACGGTCAGCAGGTAGCCGTTATCGGCCTCGGTTTCGGTGGTCTTGTCGACCACGCACGCCGGCCCGATCAGCTGGCTCGGGCCGAGCGAGCCGATATCGGCGCCGTCCTTGCCGGTGACCCAGTGAATCGGCGCGTCGAGGTGGGTGCCGACGTGCTCGCCGATCGTCAGCGTGTACCAAGCCCAGGCCGGACCGCGGTCGTCGTAGCGGCTGATCTCCTCGCGCGACAGGCCCGGCGTGTTCGCGAACGGTGGCGGGAGCTGGATCACCGGCGTCGACTCGCTGAGCGGCTGCGTGCAGTCGACGATCTCGACGCTGCCGTCGGCCACGGCCTCGAGCAGGGCGGCGGTCTGGGTGCTGGACATTCGCTTCTCCTTGTGTCAGCCCGCGCGGAAGGCCTCCTCGAGCCATTCCGCGCAGATCGTCGGGTTGACCTTCACGTCGAGGACCAGCGGGCCGTGGGGGTTGGCGAGCCACTCGGTGACGACTTCGAGGTCGTCGACATGGCGAACGGTGGCGGCCTTCGCGCCGGCGGCGCGCGCGATCCCGGCGAGGTCGGCATCGGGGAACCGGACGAGCGAGACGTCGTGCCCCATCGGCGCGAAGTGGTGGACCTCGGCGCCGTAGGCGGCGTCGTCATAGATCACGACGAGCAGCGTCAGCTTCAGCCGCGCCGCGGTCTCGAGTTCGGCAAGTGCCATGAACGCGCCACCGTCGCCGATCGCCGCGACCGTCGGCCGGTCGGGTCGCGCGATCGCGGCGCCGATCGCGTTGCCGAGCCCGAGCCCGACCGCCTGAAATCCGTTCGGGAACAGCCAAGAGCGCGCGTCGGGCACGTCGAGGAACATCGACGGGTAGCCGAGGAAGTGGCCCGAGTCGACCGCCACCGCGCGGTTCCGTGGCAGGAGCTCGTTGAGCGCGATGCTCATCGTGCGGGGGTCGATCCAATCCTCGGTGGACGCATCCTCGTAAGGGTCGTGGCGCCACGCGTTCGCCGCGATGTCTACTGCGAGCTGTTCGGTGCGGAATCCCCGGTTGGTGTAGTCGCGGTTGTTCAGCTCGGTCCTCAGCGCGTCGGCGGTGGTCCGCGCGTCGGCGATGATCGCCAGGTCGGCCGGGCGGTTGCGCCCGATCGCTCGCGGCTCGACGTCGATTTGGATCACCAGCGCGTCGGGGCCGATCATCGCGCCGTGCTTGGTCGTCCAGTGGTTGGCCGACGCGCCGAACACGAGCACGACGTCGGCCTGCGGGAGGATCTGGGCGGCGAACGGGCTGGCGAAGCCCCCGGATATCCCGAGCGCATACGGGAGCCCCGCGAACAGGCCGTTGGCCGGCGCGGAGGTCGCCAGCACCGCCCCGATCGCCTGCCCAAGGCGCTCCAGTTCCGCGCCGGCGCCGGCGAGCACCGCGCCACGGCCGGCGATGATCGCGGGGCGTTTGGCTTTGATGATGATGTCTATGGCTTGGTCGATGGCCTCGGGTGCCGGCTCGGGAGTGCTCAGAGGAGGCATCGGTGGTCGCGACGGCTCGGTCTGGACCGCCGGCTGCGGCTGGATGTCGATCGGCAGCATCAGCACGACCGGGCGCCGCTCTGTTACAGCGCGCTGGTACGCACGCGCGGCGTCATCGGCGGCGGTCTTGGCGCCGTGCACGCGGTCGGCGATCGCTCCGACCGACTCGACCAGGTCGTGCTGGTCGATCCGGAAGTTCGAGGTCAGCGCCGCCGCGGGCGTCTCGCCGGCGAGCACCAGCACCGGGGTCCGACTCTTGGCTGCCTCGGCGAGGCCCGTCATCGTGTTCGTCAGCCCGGGCCCCTGGTGCACGCTGCATATCCCGACCGCACCGGTGACGCGGGCGTAGCCGTCGGCCATGCAGACCGCACTGTTTTCATGGCGGGCATGGTGGAACCGGGCGCCGTGCCGGACGAGCGCGTTGGTCACGACCAGGTTGCCGCTGCCGAGGATGCCGAACGCGTCCTTGACTCCGTACGCGGCGATCGTGGCGCCGACGATGTCCGCGACCGATGAGTCCTGTGCCGCGGGCGAGTCTTTAGCCCCATGCCCAGTCACGCTCGGCTCCGGCCCGTTCACGCCCTGTTTCGGGGAAACCTCAACCTCGCTCACCAGGGGCCCCATGCTAACCCTCGCCGAAGGCAGGGGTCGTCCAATCTCGTAGTGTCAGGGCCATGAGCTCCGATGCTCCTGCCATAACCGTGCGTGGTCTGGTCAAGTCGTTCGGCGAGGTCAAGGCCCTTGCCGGCGTCGACCTTGACGTGACTCGGGGCACGGTCCTCGGCCTGCTTGGCCCCAACGGCGCCGGCAAGACCACTTTCGTGCGCGTGCTGACGACGCTGCTGAGAGCCGATGCGGGGACGGCTTCCGTGCTCGGGCTCGACGTGGTGGAAGACGCCGGGGAGCTGCGTCAGCAGATCGGCCTGGCCGGCCAGTACGCGGCGGTCGACGAGAACCTCACGGGGCTCGAGAACCTGGTCATGGTCGGGCGGCTGTACGGGATGAGCCGGCGGAAGGCAACCCGGCGCGGCAGGGAGCTGCTGGCCAGCTTCGACCTCGAGGACGCAGCCAAGCGCCCGGTCAAGACCTACTCCGGCGGCATGCGCCGGCGGCTCGACCTCGGCGCCGCGCTCGTCGCCGAACCGCCGGTGCTGTTCCTGGACGAGCCCACGACCGGGCTCGACCCGCGCGGCCGGCTCGGCATGTGGGGGGTTATCGAGAGTCTCGTCTCCGGTGGGACGACGGTCCTGCTGACCACCCAGTACCTCGATGAGGCCGACCGGCTGGCCGACACGATCGCGGTCGTCGACCACGGACTGGTGATCGCCGAGGGCACGTCCGACGAACTCAAGGACCGCGTCGGCGGCGAGCGGCTGGAGGTCCGGCTCGAGGACGCTTCCGATGCCGAGTCAGCGGTGGGGGCACTGTCCCCGATGTCCGACGACCCGCCGTCTTCCGACGGGAGCCTGGTCAGGCTGAACGTTCGCCGACGTGGCGGCACGATCGTCGAAGCGGTGCGCAGGCTGAGCGAAGCCGGCGTGGAGGTCGAGGATCTTGCGCTCCGCCGTCCGACGCTCGACGACGTGTTCCTGACCCTGACCGGGCACGCCGCCGAGGCGCAGGTCCTGGAGGAGCAGGAGGAGGCGGCGGTGTGAGCCGGTTGATCTCGGACACCCTGGTGATCGCCGAGCGCAACCTGGTGCGGCTGCCGCGCGCGCCCGAGCTGCTGCTCGCGTTCACGGTGCAGCCGATCATGTTCCTGCTGCTGTTCCGGTACGTGTTCGGTGGCGCGATCAAGACCCCGGGAGTCCCGTACGTCGAGTTCCTGATCCCCGGGATCATCGTGCAGAACATCGCGTTCGGCGGTTTCGTCACCGCCCTGGGGCTCAACGAGGACGTCCACAAGGGACTGATCGACCGCTTCCGCTCCCTGCCGATGGCCCGGGCCGCGGTCCTTGCCGGCCGCACGTTCTCCGACGTCGTCACGAACTCCCTGTCGGTCGCGATCCTGTTGGTCACCGGCGTGATCATCGGCTTCTCGTTCCACGCCGGCGTGCTCGACGTTGTTGGCGGGATCTTCCTGCTGCTGCTCTTCGGTTACGCGTTCTCGTGGGTGTTCGCGTTCGTCGGGTTGGTCGCGTCCACGCCCGAGTCGGCGAACTCCGTCGGGTTCATCGCGATCTTCCCGCTGACGTTCATCTCGTCCGCGTTCGTCCCGGTGGCGACGATGCCGACGATCCTCCAGGACTTCGCCCGGATCAACCCGTTCACGATCACCGTCAACGCGATGCGCGCGCTGTGGATCGGTCTGCCGACGGGCAACTACGTGTGGCAGTCGGTGCTGTGGTCGGTGGGGATCATCGCCGTGTTCGCGCCGCTGGCGGTGTCGCGCTACCGCCGGCAGGGACGCGGGTGAGCGCGCCAGTGGTCATCGTCTGACAATCCAGACGGGACCACGACCCATCAGCTGAAAGGAACGCTCATGGCCATCACTCGTCTCGCGGCCGCCCCGGGGCTGCCGACCACCTTCCCGTTCAGCCTTGCCGCCGCTGCTGACGGCATCTGCTTCATCAGCGGCATGCCCGCCGTGGGCCCCGATGGCGCGTACTCACCGGGGACGTTCGAGCAGGAGGTCGACCGCGCGTGGCGCAACGTCGCCTCGATCGCGGACGCCGCCGGCTATTCGGTTGGTGAGATCCTCTATGTGCAGTGCGTGCTTGCCGACATCGGCGATTACGCCGCGCTCAACGACTGGTGGCGCCGCCAGTTTCCCGATGTCGCGACCGCGCCGGCGCGTTTCACGTTTCAGGCCGGGGCGCTCCCGTTCGGGGCGAAGATCGAGATCCAGGCGGTCGCCGGTCGGTAATCTTGTCCGGTGAGCTCAGCCCCCAGGATCGAGTACCGGAACGTGGCCGTCGCCGTGGACGAGGCGTCGGCCCGGGTCACTCTGAACCGGCCCGAGAAGCGGAACGCGCTGTCGCTCGAGCTGATGGAGGAGTTGATCGCGGCGCTGCGCGAGGTGTCCGTGCTCGAGTCGGTGCGGGCGATCGTGATCGAGGGCGCCGGCCCGGCGTTCTCGGCCGGCCATGACCTGTCGGAGATGATCGATCGCGACGAGGCGTTCTTCGCTCACCTGTTCGCGGTCTGCACGGTGGTGATGGAGACAATTCAGGAGCTGCCCCAGCCGGTGATCGCGAAGGTGCACGGGATCGCGACCGCCGCAGGCTGCCAGCTCGTGGCGGCGTGCGACCTGGCGGTTGCGGCGGAGACCGCGCGGTTCGGCACACCCGGCGTGAAGATCGGCCTGTTCTGCTCGACGCCGATGGTTCCCGTGTCCCGGGCCGTCGGGCGCAAGCGCGCGATGGAGATGCTGCTGACGGGCGAGACGATCGACGCCGCCACCGCGCTCGACTGGGGCCTCGTGAACCGCGTTGTCCCGGCGGATGAGCTCGACGCGGCCGTGGGCGAGTTGGTGGGCGCGATCGCACGGTCGAGTTCGTACACCGTCGCGACCGGCAAGCGCGCGTTCTACGACCAGGTCGACCGGGCCGAGCACGACGCATACGAGCACACCAGGACCGTGATGACCGAGAACGCGCTCGCGGCCGACGCCCAGGAGGGGATGAGCGCGTTCCTCCAGAAGCGCACGCCCCACTGGACCGGCAGGTAGCCCGGCCTCAGCTGCCGAACGCGCCGGCGATCGTGCCGCCGTCGGTGCGGCGGGTGTGGCCGGCTGTCGGCACGTACTGGAAGCGGGGTGACAGCGAGAAGCCGTTCGCCGATCCGGGGTGGACGCCGGCGCGCCGGCATGGGGAGGTCGCGCTGAGTTGATAGTCGTAGCGCTTTGGGTCTCTGAACCCCGGATGGCTCGTGATGCAGTCGTGGCGCGTTCGAGCGCCCGGCTGGGAGACGAACGCGGTGCTGCCCGTGCTGACGTCGTTCTCCGCGAGCACCGGCTCGGTCACATCTGATCCGACGAAGATCGCGTCGCCGCGGTGAAGGGAGTTGACGAACGTGTCATTTACCGCATACAGGCGCGAGTCCGGGTTCAGGTCGCCCTCCTCGCCGTAGGCGAGCATGTTCGGGTTCTGCGTGCTCGTGCCCTGCTCGATCACGGTCCCGATTACGTACGAGAGGCCCCCGTTCGGGAGGTCGAGCTCGTAGCTGTCGGTGCCGTTCTCGCCGGTGAGGCGGTCGTACAGGATGTAGTTGCGGAGTGCGCGGGACTTGACGAGGTGCCCGACCCGCGCGTCGGTCGAGTAGCTGTAGCGCAGCGTGAAGCTGCGGACGTGGTTGATGTAGATGTTGTGTGAGAAGCCGTCGCCGGCGCCGTTGTGTGAGAACACCGATGAGTCGATCACGATGCTGCTCGCGGGGTTGTCGGCGGCGAGGATCCCCTCCTGGTTGTCGGTGAAATCGCAGTGCTCGACGAGCAGGTTCGCCCCCTCCTGCCTGATCCCGGCGCCGTTCTCGTCGGGCACGCGAGCGCCCGAGAACTCGATGTTCTCGATTGTGGTGTCGTTGCCGGCGATCACCCAGATCGCCTTACCCTCGCTGCTCTCACCCGCGGCCTCGATATGCGCGCGACCGTGGACGCCGGCGATCGTCAGGTGGTTCGTCGACCATGCGCACACGTCACCGCGGTATGGGTCGCCGCGAGCGTCGATGTCGATCTGGTCGCCGGGGCGGGCGGCCGCGATCGCCTCGCACGGCCGGCGGTACTTCTGCCCGGGGCCGACGTGCAGGACGCGTGCCTGCGCGGCCGACGCGGTGGCGGTGGCGGTGGCGGTAGGGCGGTGGCGGTGGCGAGACCGGGGGCGAGGGCGATGGCGAGGGCGAGGGCGATGGCGGTGGCGGTGGCGGGGGCGATGGCGAGCATCATCCCGATCAGGGGCGCGAGCCAGCGGATCGTCCGCGACGGCTTCACAGCGAGATCACCGCGCCGTCGGACGCCGCTTCGAAATCCACCTCGGCGAGGTGGGCGAGCATGTGCTCGCTCATGTGCGTGATCACCAGCCTTGGGCAGTTGATCTGAGGTCGCTTCTCCGCGAGCGTCAGGTAGTTCAGGTGGCCGGGGACCTTGAGGTCGTAGAAGTTGCACTCGCACACGAACAGGTCAGCGCCGTCGGCCACGTCGATCAGCGCGTCGGTCCACTCGGTGTCGCCCGAGTAGGCGATCAACTTGCCCCCGTACTCGATCCGCAGGGCGTACGACGGCGCGCCGCTCGAGTGACGCACCTCGAACGGGGTGATCCGTGCCGGCCCGAGCTCGTACGCCGTCTGCTCGGAGAACTCGGCGAAGTTCGTCGCGAATGCGCGCTCGACCCCGGCCGCACCCGGGTACAGCGCCTCGAACGTCCGCTCGACGCGCTCGCGGACGCCTGCCGGCCCGGCGATCTCGAGCGGCCGGGTGCGATTGGAGAACTGCCCGTCGAGAATCAGCCACGGCAGGCCGGCGAAATGGTCGCCGTGGAGATGGCTGAGCGCGACGAACCCGATCGAGGCGGGGTCGATCTCCGCTCGCCTGAGAGCGACGAGCGTGGTCGCGCCGCAGTCGAGCAGTAGCGGCTCGTCGCCGCCGGCCAGGTGAAGGCAGGCCTGAAACCGTCCGCCGCCGGCGAACGCGTCGCCCGACCCGAGGAAGGTGAGCTGCACGGCCCGGAGGTTGCCAGGATCAGCGGGCGGCCGGCAGTTGCTTCTCGAACCAGTGGTGTGCGAACGGTTCTTCGTTGAACGCCGGCACCTCGACATAGCCGGCCGAGCGGTACAGCGCGATCGCCTCGACGAGCGCCCGGTTCGTCTCGAGCCGGGCCATGATGGCGCCGCTGCGGACGGCGTCGGCCTCGAGCTCGGCGAGGATCCGGCGCGCGATCCCGAGGCCGCGCGCGGACTCCGCCACCCACATCCGCTTGATCTCCGAGGGTTCGCCGGGATGGTGCTTGACCGCGCCGCACCCGATCGGCTCGCCCCGGAGATAGGCAACCAGGAACAGGCCGGCGGGAGGGGTGACCTCGTGTGGCTCGGCCGAGATTCCGGCGCCGGCGTCGAAGCCAGAATCCGACCGCCGGTCGAGCTCGGCGAAGTACGCACGCACGCAGCTCATGGCGTCGGTGCCCGCCGGATCGGCCCGTTGGATCTCGACTGCTGCGGTCGTGAGCAGGCGCTTGACTGTCCGCATCGCGGCGACGAGTCCTGGCCTCAGCGGGCGCCGTCGTCGAGCGGTTTGATCAGCCGGCGAGGTCGTTCCTCGAACCCGGCGGCGCGGTAGAACGCCAGCGCCTCGGCCCGTTCCGCTCGGCTCGTCACCTCGAGCCTGAAGCATCCGAAATCGCGCGCTGTCTCCTCGATCGTGTGGAGCAGCGCGTACGCCACGCCACGGCGCCGGAAGCGATCGTCGACCACGAGCGCCGTGACCCGGCACTGCGGATCGGGCCGCTCGAGAACGTCGATCAACACGTATGCGGCGAGCCCGACGACGTCGCCGTCGAGCTCGGCAACGAGCACCTCCCCGTCCCGTCGATCTGTCAGGCGCTCGAGCCGCTCGCCGAGCTCTTCTGCGGAGGTGGGGTATCCGAGCTGACCGAGCAGCGGGGCGATCGCGCCGGTGTCGCGCTGGCCGGCGATCCTGATCGTGACGCGATGATCGGGCGCCGGATGCTCGGGCGTCGAGGGCTCGGGCGTTGAGGGCTCGGGCGTTGAGGTCACGCGAGCCGCTTCTCGAACCAGTACGCCGCGACCGGGTTGCCGTTGTAGTCCGCGATCTGCTCGTAGCCGACCGAGCCGAACAGCGCGACGGACGCCGGCTGCCGGGCCCCGGTGTCCATCCGCAGCCGGGCGTATCCGATCTCCTGCGCGATCTGTTCAAGCCGGGCGAGGAGCGCCCGGGCCACGCCCGTGCCGCGGGCCTCGGGGGCGACGTACACCCGCTTGATCTCCGCGGTGCGGTCGTCGAGGCGTTTGAGCGCCGCGCACCCGACGGGGTCGCCGGCGCGATAGGCCACGAGCCAGCGTCCCGCGGGTGGCTCGACGTCCTCTGGCACCAGGCGGGGCGGGACGTCCGGCGTCCAATCGGGATACATCTCGCGGATCTCGGCAACGTACGCCGGGACGAGAACTCTGCCGGCGAGAGCGTCGTAGGGCTCCTCGGCGAGCCGGATCTGGTCGGCGGCGACGGCGATCTCGAGGTCGGCAAGGTCGGCAACGAACTCGGCGATCGCGGCGATCGTCTCCTCGGGCATCTCGGTTGGGGGCGAGTGCTGGCAGTCGAGATGCACCCGCCGGACCGGGCCGGTGGCGCGCTGCTCGATCGCGTCGAGCTGCGCCATCGTCCCGTACTGGTCTCGCTCACCCTGGATCAGCAGCAGCGGACACGAGATCCGCTCGAGCTCGTCGGTGATGCTCCAGTTCGGAAACTCGGGGTCCAGCCACACGTCGTTCCAGCCGAAGAACGCCGCGTCGGGGTCCCGGTGGTGGCGGGCCATCCGCTCGCGCAGTGCACCGTCGACATAGGCCTCGCGCGCGTGTCGGATCTCATCCAGGCACATGTCCTCGACGAACGCGTGCGGGGCGATCGCGACGACGCCGCGAACCGGGTGGTGGGCGGCGTAGATCAGCGCGATCGAGGCGCCGTCGCTGTGTCCGACGAGCACCGGGTGGTCGAGGCCAAGGCCGGCGACGAGATCGGGCAGCACCTCGAGCGCCTCCTCGTGCATGAACGACGGAGTACGCGGCCTGCGCGGCGGGTCCGACTGCCCGTGCCCGAACCGCGAGAACGCGACCGTTCGCCGGCCGGTGGCTGCCGCGAGCCGCTCGGGGAAGCCCCGCCACAACTCGACCGACCCGAGCCCTTCGTGCAGGAGAACGAGCGGCGGCTCAGCGGGATCGCCCGGGATATCGAGAAACTCGAGCTTGCCGGTCGAGACGGTGAGAGTCGTGGTCGGCACGGCGCTCCGAGCCTACCGCCCATCCAGACGCAAACGGCCCGGGTTGGCCCGGCGCCGCTTACGGGTTATGTGGCGATCGCCTCAGTCGCCGCCGTCACCGCCACCAGCGTCTCCGCCGGCATCGAACCCGCCGCTGTCGAGCGATCCGGTGTCGAGCGAGTCCGCTGTCGTCGAGGGAGCCGCTATCGAGGCTGCCCGTGTCGTCGAGCGAGCCCGTGTCCGGTGACGGCGTGTCGATCGGTGCTGGGGTGATGTCGATGGGTGCTGGGGTGATGTCGATCGGTGCCGGGGTTATGTCGATTGGGGCTGGGGTGATGTCGATTGGGGCTGGGGTGGTGTCGATTGGGGCTGGGGTTATGTCGATCGGTGCCGGGGTGGTGTCGATGGGCGCCGGGGTGGGCGTCGTGTCGACTGGTGCCGGCGCTGGGGTGGTGTCGATGGGCGTCGGGGCGGGCGTCGTGTCGACTGGTGCCGGCGCTGGTGCTGGCGTTGTGTCTGCGGGGGCTGGGGCCGGGGTTGTGTCTACGGGCGCTGGGGCCGGGGTTGTGTCGGTGGGTGCGGGCGCCGGCGTGGTGTCCGTTGGTGCCGGTGCCGGAGCCGGTGTGGCGGCGTTGTTGTTGGCGGTGGTGTTGTCCGTGTTGCTGTTGTCCGTGTTGGACGACTGGTTGTTCGTGGCCGGCGCGTTCGGGTTGTGAGGCAGCGAGATCCCGGACGGGATCGCCGGCGCGGTCGGCGCGGGCTCCGGGGTCGAGATCGGGAATCCGGGTCCGTCGAGCGAGTTGGGGATCGTCGTGCCGCTGCCGGACGAGTCCCACATCGTCGTGCCCGCCGGGCTGGTCTGGCTCACCGACCCGTCCGGATAGAACGTCGTGGTGGCGCCGAACCAGTGACCGTCGCTCGTGGTGACGTTGCCCGTGCTCGGGTCGTAGCTCACGCTGCTCCCGTCCGGGTTGGTCTGGGTGACCACACCGGAGGTCGATTGCTGGACGGTCGTGCCGTCCGGGTTGGTCTGGGTCAACGTCCCGGACGGGGTCTGGGTGATCGTTGTGCCGTTGTTGCCCTGGAAGCTGTATTGATCGGTCCGCTGCCCGAGCGTGTCGATCAGCTGGTGGGTCAGCTGGCCGCCCTGGCTCGAATCCAGGCCCTGCTGCTCCAGATAGTTCGGACCGAAGTTCGTGACGTCACTCGTCGGAGTGTGGAGCGTGTACGACCCGTCCGGGTTGAGCGTCACCGTGTCGCCCTGGCCGTCGGGATAGCCGAGGTTCGAGACGTTGCGCGTGGCGCTGATCGCCGGCGGCCCCTCGGCACCGGTCGGGGTGATCACGTCGGACACGCCGTTTGCGTCCGGCGGCGTCGTCTGAGTCAGATCCGGCAGCGGGATCGGGACGCGCACGGCCAGCTTGACCTGATCGGTCGCGTCGAACAGCTGGTTTGTGCCCGAGTACTGCATGCCGCCGGTCAGGCCCGCGGTCGGGCTGTAATTGCCGGACACCCGTAGGTTGGTCAGAGGGATGTTCGTCCCGGGGATGTTCGTCAGCGACGAGGTGCCGGGCAGGTTGAAGCCGAAGTTGCCGCCGACGTTCGTGTTGTCGAGGCTCGGGTCGTTGAGCGGCACGGTGACCGTGCCCGACCCCCGATAGCCCACCGGTCCGATCTGATCGCCACCGCTGAACCCGAGCTGTAGCTGCGGCGCATTCGGCACGTTGACGTTCGAGCCCGCGGCCGCCGACACCGACGGCCCGAACCCGATCCCGAACTCCGGCACGATGTACATACCCTGCGGCGTCGCGATGAGCGTCGCCCCGCCGCCGATGCCCTCGTAATAGCTCGCGCCGACCGACACGCCACCCGTGCCGCCTGTCGTGGGGGTGGGGTTGGGCACCACCGGTGGCGCATCGGGGTTGATCGATTGCGGGTCGGTTTGAGCTGCGGCGGGAGCCGTCTGCGCCGGCGCCGGCGTGGGTGCGATCGCGGCGCCGGCGTCTGCGGGGCTGGGGGGTGCGGCGGGCGCGGCGGGTGCTGGCGTGGGTGCGATCGCGGCGCCGGCGTCTGCGGGGCTGGGGGGTGCGGCGGGCGCGGTGGGTGCTGGCGTGGGTGCGATCGTGCTGCCGGCGTCTGCGGGGCTGGGGGGTGCGGCGGGCGCGGTGGGTGCTGGCGTGGGTGCGATCGTGCTGCCGGCGTCTGTGGGGCTGGGGGGTGCGGCGGGCGCGGTGGGTGCTGGCGTGGGTGCGATCGTGCTGCCGGCGTCTGCGGGGCTGGGGGGTGCGGCGGGCGCGGGTGCCGGCGTTGGTGCGATCGTGCTGCCGGCGTCGGCTGGGCCGGAGGGCGCGGGCACCGTCGGCGCGGGTGCTGCCGTGACGTCGGGCGGGGTGCTCGCCGGCGCGGGCGCGATGGCGCTGCCGGCCTCGGGGGTCAATGGTGCCGCCGGCGCGGGTGCGGCGGGGGCTGCCGGTGCCGGCGCGGCGGGGGTGACCGCCGGCGCATTCCCGGAATCGGCCGGCGCCAGCGCGGCCGGGGAGGGCGCGGCTGGGGCTGCTGGTGCCGGTGCGGTGGGGGTGGCCGCCGGCGTGCTGCCCGAATCGGCCGGGGTCGTTGTGGAGGGGGCTGCCGGTGCCGGTGCGGCGGGGGTGACAGCCGGCGTACCGCTCGAGCCGGCCGGCGTCGTCGCGGCCGGGGCGGCGGGAGCCGTGCTCGATGGCGTCGCGGCCGGAGCCGAAGCGGCAACCCCAGCCGGGGGGGTGGCGGGAGCCGGCGCGGGCGCGGACACCGGCGCGGGGACGGCGGTGATCACGATAGGGGCGGCGACCGGCGCGAAGTTCGTCGGCGGGAGCGGCGTGGGCGCGGCTGGGCGACGCGGGCGGTTGGGCCTGGGGCGGTGCAGCGTGGCTGCTTGGCCAGTTCGCGTGGCGCTCGCGATCGGCTTGGCGGCGGCCGTATGCTCGCGTCGGAGCCGGTTGTCGGCCCGCGCCACCGCGTCGTCGGTGGTCGCCGTGCGACCGTCAAGCGATGCACCGTTGCCGGTCAGGTGCGCCCGAGAATCGTGGTTGGCGTGGCGAGAGCCGGCCCTCAGGACGGTCCCGTCGAGGCGGAGCACTCGCGGCGCCGCCTGTGCGGCGGGTGCAACGAGCGCCGGCGCGGCTACGGCGGCGACCGCCAGTGGAAGGACGGTTCGGCGTTTCGAGTGCTGCATGTGCACACTGCGACGCTCGTTCACGCGACGACGCTGACGCTTGCTCATCGTTCCGCCTCCTGGAACCTGTGACGGGGCCTTGCACCCACGTATGTGTTTTTGCCAACGGACCGGCTGAGATGGCCGGCGCTGCCGATCCCCGTCGCGTCAGAGTGTGCTGCCGAACTCGTCGCGTCGGTCTTATTTTTGGACGGGCACTGTTTCGTTTCCCACGCACGCGTTCCCGAAAACGAGTTTTGCTAGCCCATTTCGAAATGTTCACAACCGCTTGGGAAGAAAGGCTGAAATAGTCAGCCTTTCTTCCCAAGCGCCCGGGGCGACTGGCGTCGCCGGCGACCGGGGCGGGTGTCGACTCGGACTTGCCGGCGACCCGGACTTGCCGGCGACTCGGGCTTGCCGGCGACTCGGGCTTGTCGGCGACTCGGGCTTGTCGGCGACTCGGGCTTGTCGGCGACTCGGGCTTGTCGGCGACTCGGGCTTGTCGGCGATCCGGGCTGCTGTCGGCGACCCGGACTTGTCGGCGACTCGGACTTGTCGGCGACCCAGGGGTTCAGGCGGCCTGGGCGGACCGCGGCGAGCGACCCGCGTCGAGCTCCGCGAAGTACGCCCGCGCCGGCGCCTCCCACCGCGCGTGCCGGCCAGTGAACAGCTCGTGGGCTCGCCGGCGCGGCCAGCCGGCGGGTAACAGCTCGGACGGGAGATCGGGGTCGAGGAACGGGAACTTCCGCCACGCGTGGACGAGCAGGGTCTGCATGCGGAAGCACGCCTCGTCGGAGGAGGGTCGGATCGCGGCGAAATCGTCTATGAACGCCTCGTAGTGCTCGCGGACATCGTCGAGTTCCCACGCTGCTGCGACCACGTCCTCGGCCCGCCCAAGCGCGCCGAGCGACGCCACGAACGAGGTGGCGCCGGCCGCCGGCGCGTCCCGGATCGCGTCGCGAAGCTCGGCCTCGCGCTCCACGTGCGGCGTCAGCCACACGCCACCGCCCATCGAGCCGAGCCCGGCCCAGGCCAGGCGCGTGCGCAACTGGTGGCGGACCTCGCGCCGCGCCTCGGGAACGCGCAGGATCACGACCAGCCACCGGCCGTCCCACTCCCACGGGCTCGCCGAACGTGTAGATCCGCCGAGCGCCGGTGCGGAGCAGATCCGCTGTGCGAGAGCTCAGCGAGACGCGGGCACGGCGCCCGTGCCGCGAAGTCTCGAGCCAGCCGTCGCGGACGCTTCGAGCGAGTGCCTGGCGGGCGGCCTGTTGCGTGTAGCCGACCGACACGAGCGCGCCGACGAGCGTCTCCTGCCACACCGCCTCGCCTCGCGGCAGGGCATACTCGCCGAGGATCGTCAGCAGCAGCGACCGGGCGGCCGGCGCGCCTACCGATCGCCGGCGGAGCTGATCGTCCATGAAGAGGTCCCCTCGGACTCGCCCGCGACCGTCTGCGGCGTCGGCCCCGGAACCGTTTCGACCTGCGGGACCGTTTCGGACCCCCGGAACCGTCTCATAATCCCCCGGAACGGTGTCGGCCTCCCCGGAACCGGTCGTCGGCCTCGCCCGGAACCGTCTCGGCGTCGCCCGGAACGGTGCCGGCCTTGCCCGGGACGCCGGCGAATTCGTCCCGGATCGCCTCGAAGTACGTGTTGCACGCCCGGCAGCGCATCTGGCTCGTGATGATCTGCCCGCCCCACGGCGACACGAGCTCGACGTCCTCGGACTCGCAGAACGGGCAGGTCATTGCCGGCGCTGCGGATCCCAATCCGACCAGTCCGTGGGCTCGTCGAGACAGACGCCGGCGACCCGGGGGCTGAGCCAGTCGCGGACTCGCCCGCGAATCGCAGCCGGACCCGAATCGACCATCCCGGCCGCGATCGCTTCGCCGTACCCCGGGTCTGCGTCAGGTCCCGGCCAGCGCGCAGCCTGCGCCCACATCTCATCGATTCGCTGGACGAGGAGCCTCAGGTCCTCACCGCCGGCCCCCACGATCCGTCGAGCCCACGCCTCTGCGTGCACCCGGTGCGCGCCCTCCTCTTGGAGGATCTTGCGGGCGCGCTGGGCGAGCGGCTCGATCGAGCTGTCCCGGGCGGAAGCCACGAACGTCGTCAGCACGCCATCGACGACGAGATTGGCGGCGATGACCGACGCCCAGTCGGGCAGTTCCCGCGAGATCACCACCATCGGATGGCCGGTGTCCAGACCCGAATCCGAACGCTCCACCCCGAGCTTGGCGAGCACCGGGTAGGTCGAGCGGGCGTGCCCGAGCTCGTCCTGGGCCATCGCGGCGGCGGCGACAGCCGACTCGATCGTCGGCGCGCTCACCGCCCACTCGCCGTACCGGCGCCCGAGCGCGCTCTTGTTGTCGGCCAGCGACCCGATCAGCGAGATCATCGTGGCGTTCCCGGTGTCGATCGCACCCGCAGCAGCAGCATTCATGCGCGGATCGCCTCCCGAATCGAAACCCGCGGCACGAGGATCATCTCGATCCACGGCTGCTCGTCGTAGATCGCGCGTGCTGACACCACGGCGAGGTCCTCATCGTCTTCGGTGACCGTTCCGACGTGGTGAAGCGGCGCCGAATACTCCTTACGCGCGAACACCTCCCACACGGTCTCGTCGGCTCGCCTCATACCGCTATCCCCAGCTCGCGCATTCGAGAGCGCGCGTCGTCCCGCAGCCGTGCCTTGGTCCAGATCGGGTCCCAGACGACCTCGATGTTCACCACATCGACATCCGGATCACACAACAGCGCGTCCCGGATGTCGTCCTGGATGAAGTCCATCGCCGGGCAGCCCATCGTCGTGTACGTGATCTGGAGATCCGCGCGCCGCTCCGCCGCAACGTAAGACACCGACACGATCAGACCCATGCCGACGACCGAGACCGGAATCTCCGGATCCTCGACGCCCCGAAGGGCCTCCCACAGACGGGCTTCGACCGAACCGAGCAAGATCAAGCCGCCCTGCGCAGCGACGTCGTCTGATAGCCGCGCTGCAAGGTCCGCACGTACTCCTCGTTCATCGGCCCGCGCGCGCGCCACCGGACAATCACGTCGTCCCACGAAATCGCGCCCGCGTCGAGGAGCCACGAGCGTCGCTCCTCGTCGAACGCCGCCGGGAACGAGCAGTCGATCACGTACCGGTCCGAATCCGCATCGAAGTGCGCCGGCACGCGCACGCCGATCTCCTCCATGAACGGCACGACCTCGGACATCCACCACTGCCGCAGCTGGTCGTTCGACTTGCCCTTGAACCCGTAGTCGAGCTGCTCGGAGTGCTGCTTCAACGCATCCGGGAGCCCGAACCATTCCAAAGTCAGGATGAACATCCAATCGACGGCTGCCTGAACCGCCTCCCTACCAGAAGGTTCCCGCACCAATTTCCGAATCCAGGTGCGGCCGTGGCGCAGATGGAACGTCTCCTCCTTGTCGACCTTCGCCAGCGCCCGCTTCCACGGTCCGAACGTGCTCGACTGGAAGACGTCCGACAGCAGCACGAACCCGGCCTGGTCGTACAGCGCGTTCGCGCAAACCAGCTCGACCCACGAGTTCAACGGCAGGTCGAACGCGTAGGGGTACTTGAACGAACGCGCCGGCCGCTCATACACAAGCTCGTCCATGTCCACCCCGAGATCGCCGAGCAGCCGGTAACCGATGTGCGCGTGCGCGAGCTCGTCCTGGATGATCGACATCGCCGACCCGAAGTTGTTCAAAGCAGGAGCATGCTGCGCCGCTCGCAGGTACGCGGGCGCACTCACGAACTCGGTATCGGCCGACACCGTGAGGATTCGCCGCATCCCCTCGAGGTACTTGGGCGACATGTGCTGGACACCCTCGACGAGCTTGCCGGCCGCGAGGTGCTGCTGGACCTGCTCCTCCGTCCAGGGCGCGAGATCTTCGACTGGAACTGCCGGCACGATCACCTCTCGAGACGTGTGACACTTGACTAACGCTCGCCATCGTATAGTCTCTCCACCGTGAGGTCAAGAGAGGCCCATGGCGACGATCGTTGAGCTCGACGGCGTCGCACCGACGATCGGCGAAGGGGTGTATCTGGCCCCGACCGCGGTCCTGATCGGCGACGTCCGCGTCGGCGACCGGTGCAACGTCTGGTTCGGGACCGTGCTGCGGGGCGACGCCGCGAACTCCTACATCGAGGTCGGTGCCGGCTGCTCGATCCAGGACAACACGGTCATCCATTGCGCCGACGACCTCCCGACGGTGATCGGCGACGACGTGGTCATCGGTCACGGCGCGATGCTCGAGGGCTGCACGGTCGACGACCGCGCGCTGATCGGGATGGGCTCGATCGTCCTGCAATATGTGCACGTCGGAGCCGGCGCGATGGTCGCCGCCGGCGCGGTCGTGTCCGAGCGCACCGAGGTCCCCGCCGGCGTCCTCGCCGCCGGTGTGCCCGCGCGCGTGAAGAAGGAGTTGTCCGGTTCGGCGCTCGCCTGGACCGACTCGGCGGCAGGGCACTACCAGCAACTGCGCGAGCATTATCTGAGAACGAGTCGCGTTCGCCAGCTCGAAGACGAGCGCGTCCCCGGAAACTGACACAGGAGGCACCGTGCCCGAGATGCTGATCGGAGGTGAGTGGCTGAAGGCCAGCGCTCACGAGGAGCTTGAGGTGGTCAACCCCGCCACGGGAGAGACAGTGGCAAGCGTGCCCGCGGGCAAGCCCGAGGACGTCGAGCTGGCCGTCGAGACGGCCAAGCGTGCGTTCACCGAGTGGTCGAAGACCGACGTCGAGAAGCGCGCCGCGATCCTGACCAAGGCAGCGGACCTCATCCGAGCCAACGCCAAGGAGCTGGCGGCGACGCTCACCGCCGAGCAGGGCAAGCCGCTTGCCGAGGCGATGGGAGAGGTGACCCACCTCGCCCACGGCGTCCACTACTACGCCGAGGCCGCGACCAAGGTGCGCGGCGCCTACCAGGACCTGCCAGCAACGCTCGGCCCGGCCTACGGCATGGTGATCCGCCGCCCGATGGGCGTGTGCGCGGCGATCACGCCCTACAACTTCCCGCTGACGCTGCTCGGGACCAAGGTCGCGCCTGCGGTCGCGTCCGGCAACACGGTCGTGGCCAAGCCCGCCTCCACCACGCCGCTCGCGACCCTGCAGGTCGCGCGTCTGTTCTCGGAGGCCGGACTCCCCGACGGGGTCCTCAACGTGGTCACGGGACGCGGCAGCGACATCGGCGACGCGCTCGTCAGCCACCCCGACGTACGACGCGTCGCGTTCACGGGGTCGACGGCAATAGGACGCCACGTCGCGAAGCTAGCGGCGCCCGACCTCAAGCGCCTCACGCTCGAGCTCGGCGGATCCGACCCGGTGATCATCTGCGCCGACGCCGACGTCGACGCCGCGGTCAAGGCCGTGATCATCGGCCGCTACTGGAACGCCGGCCAGGCCTGCCTCGGGTGCAAGCGCGTGTTCGTCCACGACTCGGTCTACGACGGCTTCGTCTCACAGCTCGTCGAAAGGGTCGGCCGCTACGAACCCGGTGACGGGACCATAAAAGCCGAGAAGCCCAAGCTGCGCATGGGCCCGATCCACACCAGGTCAGGCCGCGACGAGCTGCTCGAGCAGATCGAGGACGGCGTCGCGAACGGCGGCGAGCTGCTGATCGGCGGCGGGACGGGATCAGGCGACAAGGGCTGGTTCCTCGAGCCGGTCGTCATCGCCGAGCCGTCCGCAACCTCGCGCCTGACGAAAGAAGAGGTCTTTGGCCCGGTGCTTCCGGTGTTCCGCTTCACCGACTTCGACGATGCGCTCGCGCGGGCGAACGACACGCCGTACGGGCTCGGCTCCTCGATCTGGACGCACGACGCGCGCCTGATCCACCGGGCCGCGCAGGAGATCGAGTCGGGCATGACCTGGGTCAACCAGATCCACTACGGCTACGACGAGCTTCCGTTTGGCGGCGTCAAGGCGTCCGGCTACGGCAAGGAGCACGGGCTCGAGTCGCTCGACTCCTACGTCGAGATCAAGTCGGTCGTGGTGGGAGGTCTCGCGTAAATGGCTGTCACGTTCACCACCGAGGGCCCCCTCGGCTTCATCACGCTCGACAACCCGCCGGCGAACTCGTACGACCTCGCGTTCATGACCGAGTTCTCCGAGGCCGTCGATCAGGCCGTCGTCGGCGCCACGCGTGCCGTGATCGTCCAGAGCGCGAACCCGAAGTTCTTCTCCGCCGGCGCCGACATCAAGCGGTTCCTCGAGGGCGACGTCGACGCGAACATGGAGATGATCAGGGTCAGTCAGGCCGCGTTCCGGCGGATGGCGGCCGCGCCGCAGGTGTTCATCGCGTCCATCGCCGGCCACGCCCTCGGCGGTGGGCTCGAGATCACGCTGGCGTGCGACATCCGGCTGGCCGCGGCGGGCGGCTACAAGCTGGGCACGCCCGAGGTCACGCTCGGGCTGCTCCCGGGCAACGGCGGCACCCAGCGGCTCACCCGCCTGATCGGCCCGAGCCGGGCGCTCGAGCTGCTGGTCACCGGCCGCACGTTCGGCGTCGAGGAGGCACGCGAGATGGGCCTCGTGGCGGCTGTCTACGACGCGGAAACCGCCGAGGCGCAGGTCCGCGAGTACGCCGAGCGACTCGCCGGCGGTCCCGCGCTCGCGATCGCCGCGATCAAGCGCTGTGTCCACGAGGGCGGCGAGCTCTCGCTGGCCGGCGGGCTGGCGCTCGAAGCCGAGCTGATGGAGACGCTGTTCAACTCCAAGGACGCGGACGAAGGCCTGCACGCGTTCGTCGAGAAGCGCACGCCGGAGTTCGTCGGCGCATGACGACCGAGACGCTCACCACCCACCCCGGATCATTCATCGGCGGCGCCGAGCACCGGAACGCCGGCGCGCCGCTCGAGGTCGTCAACCCGGCCGACGGCCAGCCATTCACCGAGGTCGCGACCGCCACCGAGACCGACGTCGACGTCGCGGTGAACGCCGCCGCGACGGCGTTCAAAACCTGGTCAGCGCTCGCCGTGTCCAAGCGCGGCGAGATCCTCGGCCGCGCCGCCCACCACGTCGAGGAGCACCTCGACGAGCTGATCCCGCTGCTGACGCGCGAGCAGGGCAAGACGCTCCGCGACTCGCGGATCGAAGTCACCAAGGCGGTCGACACGCTGATGCACTACGTCGGCCTGTCGAAGTCGCTCCGCGGCGCCCACACGCCGAACCTCGATCCGGGCGTCGACGGATTCGTCCTGCGCCGCCCGCTCGGGGTGGTCGGCGCGATCGTGCCGTGGAACTTCCCGACGACGCTGCTCTGCAACAAGCTCGCGCCGGCGCTGGTCGCCGGGAACACCGTGGTGGCCAAGCCGGCGGCGACGACGCCGCTGACGACGCTCCGGTTCGCCGAGCTGCTGGCCGAGGGCGGCCTCCCCGACGGCGTCTTCAACGTCGTCACCGGTAGAGGCTCGGAGGCGGGTGAGGCACTCGTGACTCACCCACTGACACGGAAGATCGCGTTCACCGGCTCGACTCCGGTGGGGGAGCGGATCATGGCCCAGTGCGCCCACGGCATCAAGCGCGTCACGCTCGAGCTCGGCGGCTCTGACCCGATGATCATCTGCGACGACGCCGACCTCGCCGCCGCCGCCAGCGCCGCCAGCATGGGCCGCTTCTACAACTGCGGCCAGGCGTGCCTGGCGATCAAGCGCGTGTACGTGTTCGAATCGGTCGCCGACGAGGTGATCGAGGCGGTCGTCGAGAAGGCCAAGCGGCTGAAGGTCGGCCGCGGCGACGTCAAGGGCACGCAGATGGGCCCGATGCACACCGCCGGCGGCCGCGAGGAGATGGCCGCCCAGGTGTCCCGCACTCTGCAGGCCGGCGGCGAGCTCCGCGCCGGCGGCGGCCCGCCCGACGACGCCGATCTCGCGGACGGCTTCTTCTATGCGCCGACGGTCGTCGTCGACCCGCCGCACGACTCGCCGATGGCGACCGAAGAGGTGTTCGGGCCGGCGCTCCCGATCTGGCGGGTACGAGACCTCGACGAGGCGATCGAGCGCGCCAACGACTCGCCGTTCGGCCTCGGGTCCTCGGTGTGGACGAAAGACCTCAAAAGGGCCCGCCACGCGGCCGAGCGGATCGAAGCCGGCTACACCTGGATCAACTCGCGCACGAAGGTCTACGACGAGCTCCCGTTCGGCGGATGGAAGTCGAGCGGCTACGGCAAGGAGCACGGCCAGGAGGCGTTCGACTTCTACACCGAGACGAAATCGGTCGTGCTCGGAGCCGGATGAGCGAGCCGGCGCCGTGGGACCGGGCGACGCTGCCGTCGCCCGTCATCCCCCTCGACCAGACCTTCGAAGGCTTCCTCGGGCTCGAGTGGCTCGACTTGACCCTCGATTCTGCGCACGTCCGTTTCGAGGTCCGCGAGAACCTCAAGCAGCCGCTCGGGCTGATGCACGGCGGGATCTACTGCGCGGTCGCCGAGACGGTCGCGTCGGTCGCGACCGTGGCGGCTGTGTGGAAGGACGGCTTCACCGGGTCGGGGCTCAGCAACTCCGCGAGCTTCCTGCGCCCGATCACGAGCGGCTTCGTCGACGTGACGGCCAAGCTCCGTGGCCACGACGAGCGCGAGTGGACCTGGGGCCACGAGTTCCACGACGAGGCGGACAAGCTGTGCGCGCTCGTCGACGTGACGATCGCGGTCAGGCCGGCACCGCGCCGGCCGGGGTGATGATGCCCGCGTCCGGGGCCTCCGCGTACAGCCGCGCGACGTCGGCCGCCCGGCGCGCAAGGCAGGCGCGCTGGTTCAGGTAGCCCTTGTCGGTGATCTCGCCGGCGTCGAGGCTCGGCGGCTCTGACAGCAGCAGCAGCCGCTCGACGCGCGACGCCGAGCCGGCGCCGGCGTTCAGGTTCGCGAGCGCGCTCGCCAGGTGCTCGCGTAGCCGGGCGTCGTCGAGCGGGACGTCGGCATCGCCGCCCACGAGCTTCCGCGCCTCGGCCTGGTTGACCCACGCCATCGCCGCGATGTACGGCCCGTCGTGGCCGCACACGACCGCATCGCCGAGCACGCCCGCGGCGCTGAGGAACGCGGTTCGGAGCGTTCCAGCCGCCACCCACGTCCCGGTCAGCAGCTTGAAGTTCTCGGCGATCCGCCCGTCGAACGCCATCCCCTTGTTCGGGTCGTGCTCGTCGATCAGGGTGACCGCGTCGCCCGAGCGGTAGAAGCCCTCCTCGTCGAACGTGGCAGCGGTCAGCTCGGGGTCGCGGAAGTAGCCGGGGGTGACGTTCGGTCCGCTCACGCGGATCTCGAGCTTGTCCTGTACCGGCGCGAGCTTGATCGTCACGCCCGGATACGGAACCCCGATGCAGCCGGTGGGCGCGCCCCGGAAGTTGACGGTGGTGGCGGCCGGCGAGGTCTCGGTCGTCCCCCAGCTCGAGGTCAGCAGCACCTCGTGGTCGGCGTGTATGGATGCCAGCTCGCGCAGGCGCGCGGCCAGCGTCTCGGGCAGGGCGGCCGCTGCGTAGAACATGAACCGCAGGCGACTGAAGAACCGCTCGGCGAGTGCAGCGTCGCGCTCGAGCGCCGGCGCGAGCAGCGCGTACCCGGCCGGCACGTTGAAATAGAGCGTGGGCGGCACATCGCCGAGCGCCGCCAGCGTCCGGGGGAACAACGGCGGCGCGGGCTTGCCATCGTCGATGTAGATCGTGCCGCCGTTGAACAGCGCCAGGTTCAGGTTGTGGTTGCCGCCGAACGTGTGGCTCCACGGCAGCCAGTCGACGAGGATCGGGGGCTCGTCGGCCAGGAACGGCCAGGCCGCGCGGATCGCCGCCTGGTTCGAGCACAGCATCCGGTGCGTGTTGATGACCCCCTTGGGGACGCCGGTCGATCCTGATGTGAATAGGAGTTTCGCGACCGCCTCCCCGCCGGGCTCGCCATCGAGCGGACTGTCGCGGTGAGCGGCGCTGTCCAACATCTCGTCGAGGCGCATCGCTCCGGTGCGCTCGCCCCGCGCCACCAGCACGTTGTCGAGCGCGAGCGCGTCGAGCGCGCCGGCGAACGGCCCGGCGTCGTCGGCGAACACCAGCCCGGGCTCGGTCAGCTCGGCGATCGCCCTGATCCGCGCGTGATCTTTGCTCATCAGCGAGTAGGCGACGCTGATCGGCATCGCCGGGGCACCGGCGGCGTACGCGGCCAGGCTCACCAGCAGGTGCTCGAGCGAGTTGCCCGACAGGATCATCACCGGCCGCTCGGGGCCGAGCCCGAGCTCGCGGAACGCGCCGGCGAGCGCATCGGCCTGCTGCCGGGCCTCGCCATAGGTGAGCGTGACCCAGCGGTCCTGCTCGTCCCGCTGCGCCGCGAGCGGCCGGACCGGGTGCTCCGCCGCGCGCTTTCGCAGCACCGCGGTGATCGACGGCTCCCACTCGGGCACCGCCAAACGCGACCTCAGGATGATCGTGCCGCCGTCGCGGCGGTCCATCTCGGTGTCCGGTTGCGCGAACGTCGGTGGCGTCATCGCTTCCTCACGGCCGGTCGAGCAGCGTCGAGAGCACGATCAGTGTCCGGGTCCGCACGATGTTCGGATCGCGTCGCAGCCGCTCGACGAGGCGTTCGAGGTGTTCGATGTTGTCCACGCGCGCGCGGATCACCGCGTCGGCCTCGCCCGAGACCGTGAACGCCGAGACGATCTCGTCGATCGTGGCCAGCGAGCGTCCGACGTCGGCCGGCGAGGTCCGGTCGGCGCAGTAGATCTCGATCAGCGACTCGATTCCCTCGCCGAGCGCGCGCCAGTTGATCCGGGCGCCGTAGCCGATGATCACGCCGTCACGTTCGAGGCGGTCGACGCGGCGTTTGACGGCCGTCGCCGAGAGCCCCACATCGGCGCCGATGTCCGCGAACGTGCGCTTCGCGCTCTCCTGGAGCAACGCAACAATCTTGCGGTCAATGCTGTCCAGAGGGCGACTGAGCTGCATCCCAATACCGATCGAGTGCGTGTGAGTTGCGTCGAGCGTATCACCGCGGAACAGTTCACAGATGGCTATAACCAGTCCGACAGGCGAACTCTCGAGTCGGACGGTACTCGAGCTCGACGGTGCCTCACTGACCGTCCGCGACGCGCTCGAGGTGTCACGACGTGGTCGCAACGTGCAGTTGTCCGAGCATGCTGCCCGGGCCGTCAGCGCGAGCAAGCGGCTCAAGGATGAGCTGATCGCCAAGGAGATACCGATCTACGGGGTTACGACCGGTTTCGGCGACAGCGCGCACCGCCAGATCTCCCCTGGCAAGGCGGCCCGGCTGCAGCAGAACATCATGCGCTTCATGGGCGTCGGAACCGGTCCGATCGCCCCGCCCGAGGTCGCCCGCGTGACGATGCTCCTGCGCGCCAACTGCCTGTCGAAGGGCAACTCGGGCGTGCGCGTCGAGCTCGTCGAGCGCGTGCTCGACCTGCTCAACAACGACGTCGTGCCGTTCATCCCCGAGCGCGGTTCGGTCGGGGCCAGCGGCGACCTGGCGCCGCTCTCCTATGTCGGGCGGGCACTCGCCGGAGACGGCGTCGTCGCCTTCGACGGCGTCGAGCGCGAGGCCGCCGACGTGCTGGTCGAGCTCGGCGTCGAGCCGTTCCTGCTCGAGGCCAAGGAAGGACTCGCGCTCACCAACGGCACGTCGTTCATGAGCGCGTTCGCCTGCATGGCAGTCGGTGCCGCGCAGGAGCTCGCCGACCTCGCCGATCTGATGACCGCGATGGCGTCCGAGGCGATGCTCGGCAACCGCGGCCACTTCAACGCGTTCCTGTTCGACGACGCCAAGCCCCATCCGGGGATGGTCACGAGCGCGCGCCACATCCGCGAGCTGCTGGCCGACTCTCGGTTAGCCGCTGACAGCGACGAGCTATTCGTGGGCGGCCTGGACGGCGCCGAGTTCGTGGAACTCGACCGCCAGGTCCAGGACAAGTACTCGATCCGCTGCGCGCCGCACGTGACCGGCGTCCTGCGCGACGTGCTCGATTGGGCCGAGCGCTGGCTCACGATCGAGATCAACTCCTCCGACGACAACCCGCTGTTCAACGTGGCCGGCGGACGGGTCGAGAGCGGCGGCAACTTCTACGGCGGCCACGTCGGCCAGGCAATGGACTCGCTGAAGGTCGCGCTCGCCAACCTGTGTGACCTGATGGACCGCCAACTCGAGCTGATCGTCGACGAGAAGTTCAACCGGGGCCTGACCCCCAACCTGATCCCGCGCTTTGAGCCGAGCCATCCCGAGGCGGGGTTGCACCACGGCTTCAAGGGAATGCAGATCTGCGCGTCGGCGATGACCGCCGAGGCGCTGAAGCTGTGCAACCCGACCACGATCCACTCGCGGTCGACCGAGTGCCACAACCAGGACAAGGTCTCGATGGGGACGATCGCGGCGCGCGACGCGCGCTCGATCGTCGAGCTCGCCCAGAACGTCGCGGCGATCCATCTGCTGGCGTGCTGCCAGGCGCTCGAGCTCCGCGGCGTCGAGAAGTGCAGCCCGCGGACGCAGGAGGCGTTCCGGGTCGTGCGCGAGCGCGTCCCGTTCCTCGACGCCGACCGCTACCTGGACGTGGACATCGCGACGATCGTCGAGCTGATCCAGTCGGGCGCGATGTCGGAACTCGTCGGCTAACCGATTTCGGACACCTGGGGTAGGTGCTGTTCGGGGCCGGAGGCGAGTTCGCCTCCGGCCCCGGTGATTTTATCCGCCGGTGGAGCCGACGCGGTAGCGGGCGAGCGCTTCCCGGCGAGCCTGCGCGTGGTCGACGATCGGTTTCGGGTAGCCCCGGCCGCCGTCGCGAAGCTCGGGGACGTACGTGCGGACGTAGCTGCCATCGGGGTCGTGTCTGGCCTGCTGCAGGGCCGGGTTGAGGATGCGGCGCGACACCGGCTGCGGGTCGACGCCGACCGACGCGATCCACTGCCAGTTGCCGTTGTTGCTGGCCTCGTCGCCGTCGAGTAGCAGTCGCATGAACCAGCGCTCGCCCCAGCGCCAGTCGAGCCCGAGGTCCTTCGTCAGGAACGAGCCGACGACGAGCCGGGCCCGGTTGTCCATCCACCCCTCTCGCCTCAGCTGGCGCATGCCGGCGTCGACCATCGGATAGCCGGTGCGTCCCTCGCACCACGCCTCGAACCGTCGCTGCGCGCGACTCCATCGGATCGTGCCGCGGTACCGGGCCTGGTGCTCGGACCGGGCGTTCTGGGGACGGTGCAGGAGCACGTGGGCGAAGAAGTCGCGCCAGCAGAGCTGCCTGCGGACCGCGGCGCCGCTTTCGGTGTCGGGCAGGCGGTCCTCGAGCTCGCGCGGCGAGATGCAACCGAGGTGCAGATAGGGCGAGAGCGGCGAGCTGCCGTTGCGCATCGCCTGTCGCCCGCCGCGCTCGCCGCCGCGACAACGCGGCTCCTCGATCTCCTGCTCGAGACCCAGATCGGACAGGCGCGGGAGCAACCCGGGTTCGAGCCCGCCGCGGAGCGGTGGGAGCGAACGCGGGGCACCGCGCGCATGGCGACGCGTCAGCTCGGTCCACCTCCGGTAGAACGGCGTGAACACGGTGTACGGGCCGCCCGCGGTGGTACGGATCGCGTCGAGGTCATCGACCACGAACGTCCCCGGGTGCTCGTGGACGGCGACGTCGATGTCGGCGAGGGCTCGCGCGACGCGGGCGTCGCGGGCGCGCGCGAACGGGCCGACGTCGGCGGTCGAGTGCACCGCGGTGGCGCCGGTCTCGCGGGCGAGCCTCGGGATCTCGCGCTCGGGCGGCCCGTGCCGGATGACCAGCCGGCTGCCGCGCCGGCGCAGCGACGCGTCGAGGTCGGCGAGGCACTCCAGCAGGAACTGCGTACGCGGGCCGGAGGCGTGGCGGCCGTGGAGCAGGCGGTCGTCGAAGCAGAACACCGGCACGAGATTGTCGGCGCCGGCGCGGGCCGCGTCGAGCGCCGGTTGGTCGTGGATCCGCAGGTCACGCCGGAGCCAGAGCAGCGCGGTCATCCGAGCAGGCGCGCGACCGCGGCGCGACGGAAGTCGAAGATCTGCGCGAGGTCGCGCTCGACGAACGCTCCGTGGGCGAGCTCGCCGAGCGGGCCGAGCGGCAGCGCGTAGTCGACGTGATCACGCACCACCGTGGCCTCGCCCGCGGGCTCGAACTCGTGCCGATGGCGCCAGACCCGGTAGGGGCCCCTGACCTGAACGTCGACGAACATCCGCTCGGGCTCCCACAACGCGATCCGCGAGACCCATCGGAGCGGTAGCCGGTGCAGATGCAGGCGGTACTCGATCAGCGCTTCCGGGCCCATCACGACCGGTTCGGCGCTCAGCAGGTTGAACCCGAGCCAGGGCGGGGTGATCAGCTCGAGGTTGGCGGCCTCCGCGAAGAAACCGAACACTTCGTCCAGCGGGCGGGGCACGAGCTGCTCGCGCCACAGGTGGTGAAGACCGTTGTTAAACAAGATGTCGCCTATTATCTAAACAGAATGTTGATCAGCACGGCAATCGACACCGCGCTCGACCGCAGCATCGTGCTCGGCTATGGGCGCACCGGGCTGCTGGCGCGCCGGCATCTGCCCGGATGGCCGGCGGACCCGCCGCGGATCGATGGCGCCGCCGTGCTCGTGACCGGGGCGGCGTCGGGGCTGGGGCTTGCGGCCGCCTGCGGGTTCGCGCGCCTCGGCGCCACCGTCCACGCCCTCGCCCGGAACCAGGAGCGCGCGCAGGAAGCGGTCGCGGCCATCGCCGCGGCGGTCCCGGGCGGACCCGATGCGCGCCCGCAGGCGTGTGACCTCAGCAGCCTCGCCGCCGTCAAGTCGTTCGCCGAGGAGTTCGCCGCGAACGAGTCGCGGCTCGACGTGCTCGTCAACAACGCCGGCGTGATGCCGGACGCGCGAACGGCCTCGCCGGACGGGCACGAGCTGATGTTCGCTACCCATGTGCTCGCGCCGATCGCGCTCGGAACGCTGCTCGCCGGCGCGCTGAGCGCGAGCGCGCCGGCCCGGATCATCAACGTCGGCTCCGGCGGCATGTACACGCAACCGCTTCCGGCCGGCGACTGGGAGTCCGACCGGACCTCTTACGGCCCGACGAAGCTGTACGCGCGCACCAAGCGCGAGCAGGTTGCGATCACCCGGCTGATGGCTGAGCGGTTGCGCGACCGCGGGGTCGTCGTGCACGGCATGCACCCGGGGTGGGCGGACACCGAAGGCGTGAGGCGCTGGATGCCGGCGTTCCGGACGATCACCGGCCCGATCATCCGCACCCCCGACGAAGGCGCGGACACGATCGTGTGGCTCGGCGCGGCGCCCGAGCCGCTGCAAGACACGGGGCTGTTCTGGCACGACCGGCGCCCGCGCCCCACCCACTACAGGCTTGGCGCGCCTCCCGATGACGATCACGCTACCCGGCAGCTGTGGGATTACTGCGAGGCCGCGCTCGCCGAGGCGGGGATCGGGCCGCTATGAGGCGGCGGCGTAGCGCACCATCCGGGTGCTGAGCCGGATCGCCGAGCGCAGCTCGTGCTCGCGGGCGACCGGGGTCGACTCGAGCTGTTCCCCCAGATCGTCGAGGAGTCCGGGTTCAGCCGTGGCGGCGAGCCGCGCGCACACCTGCGCCGCCAGGCGGACGGGGGGCGCCTCGATCGTCCACGCCGCCTCGAACATGCGCTGGCCGCGATTCCCGTCATCGCCGGGGCGCTCCCAGCCCGCCAGGCACGCGCCGAAGCTCGGCGACTCGCACACGATCGCCCACTCGCGGGCGACAGGATCGGAGCTGTCGATCGGGATCTCGATGGGTCCGTTCTTCGGCCGGCGGGCGCGTCCGAAGTCGGCCAGCACCACCGCCCGCTCAGCCGTCCGCGCGAGCTCGCGCCAGCGGCTCTCGGACGCTCGGTAGAAGCGCTCGCGCTGAAAGCACCCGAACAGCAGTGGCCGCTCCGCCCGTGCCAGGCACTCGTCCTCGATCGCGTGGGACATCGCCAGCATCGCGCGCTTGGACAGCACCTGGGTCTCGAGCTCGGGGTAGCGCGCGCGCAGCGACGCGTATACCGAGGGCACCTGCTCGTCGCCGAGATCGCGGGCGAGGTCGATCGCGGCCTGGAGCGACAGCCCGCGGGCGCGGCCGCGCAGGACCGCTCGGACGCGGGCGAGGTCCTGCTCGGAGTAGCGGCGGTGCCCGCTCGACATTCGCCGGGGCTGCGGGAACCCGTGCCGGACCTCCCACATTCGCAGCGTCGCCTCGCTGATCCCGCTCCGCGCGGACATCTCGCGCATCGTCAGGCCGGGCTCGGGGGGTGAGGACGGCACGAGCCCGGACCGTAGCGCAGGGATGATAGTTAAACAAGCTGTTTAGTTTTACCTCTACCAATTGTGCTACGGTGAGGCCGGTATGAAGCTCGCCCGAGTCACAGTGGGCGCGGTCCTCGCGCTCCGCATCTCCTACGGACTGGCCCTGATCGTGGCCCCACGCCGGCTCGCGCTCCGGTGGCTCGGGCCGGCCGCCGAGGATGCGCCGCTTCAGATCGCGCTCCGCGCCCTCGGCGCCCGGGAGACGGTCCTCCACACGGGGGCGCTGGCGGCGGCGATCCATGGCAAGCCGCTCCGGCCCTGGCTCGCTGCCAGCGCCGCCGGGGACATCACCGACGTGATCGCCACCGCGATCGGCCGCCGCCGGCTGCCGCGTGGTTCTACCCCTGCCACGCTCGCGGTCGGCGGTGGCGCGGCGCTCGCGAGCGTCGCGCTCGCGGCCGCCGTCGACGCGTGATCCATCTGCGCTCGGGATGCGAATCACCTATATGGCCTTCCTAGGACAGCGATGAGGATCGCGGTCGTCGGCGCCGGCGTGTCTGGGCTGGTCGTGGCGCACCTGCTGCACCACCGGCACGAGGTCACGGTGTTCGAGGCGGCCGGCTACGCCGGCGGCCACACGAACACGATTCGGGTCGACACGCCCAACGAGACGCACGACGTCGACACGGGCTTCATCGTGTTCAACGATCGCAACTACCCGAGCTTCGAGCGACTCCTGACGAGACTCGAGGTCCCGTGGCAGCCGTCGACGATGAGCTTCAGCGTCAGCGACCCGACCGGCGACTTCGAATATTCGAGCGCGTCGCCGAACGGCTTGTTCGCAACCCGCCGGCATCTGCTGACGCCGTCGTTTCACCGGATGGTGGCGGACCTCGCGCGCTTCAACCGCGCCGCGCACGAGTTGCTGTCGCTGGATGTCGCCGCGAGCGGTCCCTCGCTCGGGGACTGGCTCGAGCGCCAGCGGTTCTCGCGCGCGTTCGTCGAGCGCCTGATCGTGCCCCAGGCGTCCGCGGTCTGGTCGGCGGATCCGCGCCAGATGTGGACCTTTCCGGCGCGGTTCCTGGCCGAGTTCTTCGACCACCACGGGATGCTCGGCTTCCGCGACCGCCCGCGGTGGCGGACGATCCAGGGCGGATCCAAGCGCTACGTCGAGTCGCTGATCGCCCGGTTCAGCGGGTCGCGTGCGCCTGTCCACGCCCGTCGCCTCGGTCGCCCGCGGCCCCGACCACGTGCTCGTCCGCCCGCACGGGGGCGAGCCCGAGGTATTCGACGAGGTCGTGCTCGCCACCCATTCGGACCAGGCGCTCGGCCTGCTCGATGACGCGACCGACCGCGAGCGGGAGCTTCTCGGTGCGATCCCGTATCAGCGCAACGAGGCCGTGCTCCACACCGACGCTCGGCTGCTGCCGCGACGCCGGCGGGCGTGGGCGAGCTGGAACTACCACCTTCAGCCCGAGCCGGCGGGTCCCGCGACCGTCACCTACCACATGAACCGCCTGCAGTCGCTGCGCGCCGAGCGCGAGTTCTGCGTAACGCTCAACCGCACCGAGTCGATCGACCCGGCGAAGGTGATCCGGACGATCGAGTACGCCCATCCGGTTTACACGGCCGCCGGCGTCGAGGCGCAGCGGCGCTTTGAGGAGATCAACGCCCGCCGGCGCACCCATTTCTGTGGCGCCTACTGGGGCTGGGGGTTCCACGAGGACGGCGTTCGCAGCGCGGTGCGGGTGGCCGAGCGGCTCGGCGGGCGGTTGTGATGACCGATGACGTTTTGACGGCAGGCGCTGTGAGGACCGTCACCCCGGTGGCGGCAACCCCCGTAAGGACGGCGAGCTGCATCTACGAGGGCACGATCCGCCACCGACGGACCGAGCCGAGGCGCGAGTTCCGCCACCGCCTGGCGCTGTTCTACCTCGACCTCGACGAGCTGCCGTCGCTCCTCGGCGGCCGCCTGACCGCGCCGCTGCCCGGTCTCCTGCGATTTCGTCGTCGCGACTACCTCCGACCGGCGTGGCTTCCGCTCGACCGCGCGGTCCGCGACGCGGTCGAAACTCGAACCGGCGTCCGGCCCGAAGGCCCGGTTCGCCTCCTCACCCAGCTGCGCTCGTTCGGGCACTGCTTCAACCCGGTCAGCTTCTACTACTGCCTCGACAGCGTCGGGTGAGCAGGTCGAAGCGGTCGTCGCCGAGGTCACGAACACGCCGTGGGGCGAGCGGCACGCGTACGTCCTGCCCGGCGGGTCGGGCAGCTTCGACAAGCAGCTGCACGTGTCGCCGTTCATGGGGATGAATAACCGCTACACGGCGCGCGCCGGCCAGCCCGGCGAACGCCTGGCGGTCGACATCGACAGCCGCCGCGCCGGCAGGGTCGAGTTCGAGGCCACGCTCACGCTCCGCCGCCGCGAGCTCACCCGCGCTCGGCGGCAGGTCTCACCGCGCGTTACCCGTTCGCCAATGTCCGCGTGCTCGCACTGATCTACGGCCACGCGGTCGGCCTCAAGCTCGCCGGCGCCCCCGTGTACCGGCATCCCGAAGCGGGCGCGGCGTGATCGACCGGATCGCGAGATGGCTGCTGTCGGTGTTCCTGGGTCGGATCAGTACCGGGACGCTCACCGTGATCGAAGCCGGCGAGCGCCGCGTGTATGGCTCGGGGCCGCCGGCGGCGACGATCCAGGTCCGCTCGCCCCGGATGTGGCGGATGGGACTGACGGGCAGCCGCGGTCTGGCCGAGGCGTATGCGCCAGGGCCTGTGGGATTCACCCGATCTCGCCGCGCTCGTCCGGCTGGCGGCGCGCAACGCGGCCGGGCTCGACCGCCTGCGCGCGTTGATCGCACCCGTCCGCGTCCCGGTCCAGCGCGCCCGCGCCTACCTCAGGCGCAGCACGCGCAACCGCCGCCGGCGCGACATCGCCGCCCACTACGACCTCGGCAACGAGCTGTTCTCGCGGATGCTCGACCGGACGATGAGCTACTCGTGCGCGGTGTTCGGCGACGCCGCGACGTCGCTCGACGACGCCCAGGTCGCCAAGCTCGAGCTGATCTGCGACAAGCTCGACCTCGGACCGGAGGATCACCTGCTCGAGATCGGCACCGGGTGGGGGGGCTCGCGCGTCCACGCCGCCGCGACGCGCGGCTGCCGGGTCACGACCACCACGATCTCCCGCGAGCAGCACGATCACGCGGTCGCCGAGGTCCGCCGCGCCGGGCTCGATGACCGGGTCACGGTCCTGCTCGAGGACTACCGCGACCTGACCGGCCACTACGACAAGCTCGTCTCGATCGAGATGATCGAGGCCGTCGGCTGGCGGCACATCGGCGCGTTCTTCGCCAAGTGCTCGGACCTGCTCGCCGCCGACGGCGCGATGCTGCTCCAGGCGATCACGATCGACGACCGCGCCTACGAGGTCGAGAAGGCCTCGAGGTCGTTCATCAACACGCACATCTTCCCGGGCGGTTGCCTGCCCTCGCTCGAGGTGATCGCGCGGAACGTCGCCCGCCGCACCGACATGCAGATGGTCGCGCTCGAGGACCTGACCCCCCACTACGTCGAGACGCTCAGGCGCTGGCAGGGGAACTTCGCCGCGCACGCGCAGGAGCTCGCGGGGCTCGGGTACGACGAGCGCTTCCGGCGCCTGTGGACTCTCTACCTCAAGTACTGCGAGGCCGGTTTCGCGGAAAGGCGCATCTGCGACATCCAGCTCACGCTCGCCAAGCCGTGCAACCGTCCCGCCGGAATGTGTAGATTTGCGCGCCGTGCGGCTCGGCGGCGGTCGCTTGACCGAGGAACGAACTATGGGGCCGGAGGGAGAGACTCATGGCCAAGCGAAGCTTCCGTGCGGAGGATGCCCTCCGGCTGAGGACCGCGAGCGATCCGGACCTGTCGCCCGATGGGCGGCGGGTCGCATTCGCCGTCGTCGCGGCGAATGAACAGGAGGACAAGCTGTGCGCGTCGATCTGGGTGGCGGCGCTCGACGGCTCCTCCCCGCCGCGCAGGTTCACCGACGGACCGGCGGACAAGAGCCCGCGCTGGTCTCCGGACGGCCGCTGGCTCGCCTACCTCTCGATCACCGACGACCAGCCCGACCACGCTCACGTGCGGCTGGCGCCGCTCGACGGTGGTGTGCCGGCGCGGCTCGGCGACCTGCCGGGCCCGGTGAGCCAGCTGGCGTGGTCGCCCGACTCGAACGCGGATCGTCGTCGTCTGCCGCGTCGGGGTTCCCGATCGCGCGAAGGCCAGCGCGACGGAGCGCAACGCGCCGCGCGTCGTGCGAGGGCTCGCGGCGCGCCTCGACGGGGTCGGCTGGCAGGACGGCCGGCGCCATCTGTTCGTCGTCGATGTGGCGGACGGATCGACCCGGCAGCTGACCCGGGGCGAATACGACAACGCCGACCCGTCGTTCTCCCCCGACGGCGCGCACGATCGTGTTCGCGTCGGACCGCCATCCGCGCCGCGATGATCGCCAGTTCCGCGGGGATGTCTGGGTCGTACCCGATTCCGGCGGCCGGGCGCGCCGCGTGACGAACGGGAAGGGCCGCGTGTCCTACCCGGTGTTCTCTCCCGACGGCAAGCTGATCGCGTTCGCGGGCAGCGACACGGACGAGTGGAACGCCGACACGCACGTGTTCGTCGTGCCCGCCGACGGTGGCGCCACGGCCGAGCCGATCGCCCCCGAGCTCGATCGCCCGACGGTCCTGTTCCCCGGTCTGCCCGCCCCCGTGTGCTGGACCGGCGACCGCGAGCTGCTGATGCTGATCGCCGACCGCGGCTCGGTCACGCTGCACAGAGCGCGGGTCGGCGAGCGGCGGAGCCGCGAGCTCGTCGGCGGCGACATGATCATCGACGGGGTCACGGCTCGACCCGGCCGTCGCGCCGTCGCGTTCACGGCCTCGTGGCCCGACCGGCCGAGCGAGGTGCTCGTCACCACCACCGCCGGCGCCGAGCCCGCGCCGCTGACCCGCCTCAACGACGACTTCCTCGCCGGCGTCGACCTCGCCCCGGTCACGCGGACGACCGATCGCTCGCCCCGACGGCACCGAGGTCGAGTACTTCACGCTCCTGCCCACCGACCGCGCGCCCCGCGGGCTGCCGCTCCACGTCGACATCCACGGCGGCCCGCATGCGAGCTGGCCGTCGGGGCGCTGGCTCGCCTTCCATCAGGCGCTCGCGGGCGCCGGGTACGCCGTGGTCCTGCCCAATCCGCGCGGCAGCACGAGCTACGGCCAGGCGTTCACGCGGGCCTCCACCGGGGACTGGGGAGGAGGCGACTACGAGGACATCCTCGCGTGCTGCGACGACCTGATCGAGCGCGGCATTGTCGACTCGGAGCGCCTGTCCGTGAGCGGCGGCTCCTACGGCGGTTTCATGACGAGCTGGCTGGTCGGCCACACCGACCGGTTCCGGGCGGCGACGGCTGTGGCGGCCGTGATCGACCAGACGAGCATGGCGCTGACGACCGAGGTATCGGAGTTCGCGGCGTTCAACATGGGCGGCCTTCCCTGGTCGCGCCGGCACGAGTACGAGCAGCGCTCCCCGCTCACGTACCTGCCGGACGTGAGCACTCCCGTGCTCGTCATCCACTGGGAGGGAGACATTCGCGTGCCGATCAGCCAGGGCGAGGAGCTCTACGCCGGGCTGCGCCTGCTCGGCAAGAAGGCCGAGTTCGTGCGCTATCCGGGTGGTTTTCACATCGTCCGCACCCCATCCCAGGCGGTCGACTACATCAGGCGGATTCTCGCCTGGGACTCCGAGCACGACGCTCGCCGGAAAACGCGGGCGCGGTCCTGACCCGCGGTTTAGACTCGAACCGACCGTGAGCAGAGCGGAGCGACTGAACGCGAGCACGCTGCTCGACCGCAATCTGGAAGCGGGGCGCGCGGACAAGAGCGCGCTGCTGACGGCGGACGGCGCGGTCACGTACGGCGAGCTGGCGTCGCTGACATCCGCGGTCGTGTCGTATCTGCTCGATCTCGACGTCGAGCGCGAGCAGCGCGTCCTGATGATCCTCGACGACTCGCCGGCGTTCCCCGCGATGTTCCTCGGGGCGATGCGGATCGGCGCGGTGCCCGTGCCGGTCAACCCGATGGACCGGGTCGACAACTACGTCTACTACCTCGACGACAGCTACGCCAAGGTGCTGGTGGTCGAGGCGTCGCTGTTGCCCGGGCTCGAGGCGGAGCTTCAGTCGCGGGTCGGCCTGCATGTGCTCGTCGTCGACGGCGACCCCGGACCGCACGCGAGCTTCGACGCGGTCGTCCGCGAGCACGCCGGCGCCTGCGAGCTGCCGTCGCCGACGGACACCCACCGCGAGGACATGGCGTTCTGGCTCTATAGCTCCGGCTCGACCGGGCGGCCGAAGGGCGTCGTCCACGCCCATCGTGACATTGGCGTGACCGTCGAGCAGTACGCGCTGGGCGTCCTGCGGATCGACGAGCAGGATCTCTGTTACTCGACGACCAAGCTGTTCCACGCCTACGGCCTCGGCAACAGCCTGTCGTTCCCGCTGTCGGTCGGCGCGACGACCGGGCTGGTCAAGGGCCGCTCGATCCCGGACCGGATCTTCGAAGCGGTCACCCGCTACCGCCCGACGCTGTTCTTCTCGGTCCCGGCCTTGTACGCGGCGATGGTCAAGGCCCCAGGGGCCGCCGACGTCGACTTCGGGAGCGTGCGTGCGTGCGTGTCGGCGGCCGAGGCGCTGCCCGCGGCGGTACTCGCGCGCTGGCAGGCGATCACCGGCGTGCCGATCCTCGACGGCATCGGCTCGACCGAGATGCTCCACATCTACTGCTCGAACACGCTCGAGGACCTGGCGCCCGGGACCTCGGGGCGGCCGGTGCCCGGGTACGAGCTGCGGCTGGTCGACGAGCGCGGACTCGACGTCTCGCCGGGCGAGGCCGGTGACCTTATGGTCCGCGGCGATAGCTGCGCCGCCTTCTACTGGCACCAGCGGGAGAAGACCCGGTACAGCATGCGCGGCGACTGGTTCCACACCGGCGACCGCTACGTCGTCGACGCCGACGGCCACTACGTCTACCAGGGACGCTCGGACGACATGATCAAGGTCGGCGGGCTGTGGGTCTCGCCGGCCGACGTCGAGGGCTGCCTCGTGCGCCACCCGGCCGTATCCGAGGCGGCGGTGATCGGCGTGCACGTCGACGACGTCAGCCGGATCAAGGCGTTCGTGATCTGCGCCTCGCCTCCGGAGGATGCTGACGCTCTCGCGGACGAGCTTCGCGTTTGGTGCAAGGACAACCTGCGCCGGTACGAGTACCCGCACGTAGTCGAGTTCGTCGAGGACCTGCCGCGCACGCCGACCGGCAAGGTGCAGCGGTACAAGCTGCGCGAGGCCGAACAGGTACGCGAGACGCTGGCCGGCTCGCGGGCCGCGTCCTAGCCACTTCGGCCCTTGCGCGTGGACATCACATAATGTATTCACACGGTATGGAGCGCGATCATGATCGTCCTCGGATCCTGGTCACGTGCTGGCGCCGGCCGCTTCCGACCTACCTCGGCGAGCGCACGGTGCTCGACACGCTCGACCCCGCATACGCCAGGCGCGTGTCAGACGCCGGCGGACTGCCGCTGGTGCTGTCGCGCCCGCCCGGAGACACCGCCCGGGTGGCCGAGGAGGTACTCGCGCTCGCCGACGGGCTGCTGATCACCGGCGGCGGCGACGTCGACCCCGCGAGCTACGGCGCCGAGCCCGAGAACGTCGATGATCCGGACGCCGGCGCCGACGACTGGGAGCTCGCGCTGATCGCGGCCGCGCGCGAGCGGGCGCTGCCGACGCTCGGAATCTGCCGCGGCGCGCAGCTGCTCGCGATCGCTCACGGCGGCCGGCTCGCCCAGCGTTTGTCCGCGGGCGAAGGCCACCGCGATCTCGACGGTCTCGCGCCGGAGGAGATCCTGGCGGCTCGCCACGGCGTCGAGCTCGTCCCCGGCTCGAGAGTGCAGCGGGCGCTCGGCGGCGAGAGCCGGATCGCGGTCAACACGATCCACCACCACGAGATCGCCGATGCCGGCGAGCTCGAGGTGACTGCGATTGCGCCGGGCGGCGTGATCGAGGCCGTCGAGGCGCGGTCCGATTGGGCGTGCGTCGGCGTCCAGTGGCATCCCGAGAAGATGTCCGAGCCCGAGCAGACCGGGCTGTTCGCGCAGCTGGTGGGGGCGGCGCGGGAGCGGTCCGCGGCGCCGAATGAGCGGTCCGGGGTGCCCGCATGACCCTCCGCGGCTACACCGCGCCGCTTGTCCCCGGACGGACGCGCCGGGATCGTCCCGCAGCCACCGTGGCACTACTCGGGCGACTTCCTGATCGCCGAGTACCGCACCGACCCCGACGCGGTCGCGGCGCTGCTCCCGCCCGAGCTCGAGCCCGCCGAGGACCCGGGGGCGGTCGCCGCGATCTGCGCCGACTGGCAGTCGTGCTCGCTCGACTTCCACGAGCTCGAGGATCCGATCCAGTCCCAGTACCGCGAGTTCTTCCTCGTCGTCGGCGCCCGTTACAAGGGCCAGCCGGTCAGCCGCTGCGTGTACATCTGGGTCGACAAGGACTTCGCGATGTACCGCGGCTGGATCCAGGGCTTCCCGAAGAAGCTCGGCTCGATCCACATGACGCGGCTGTTCGCGGTCGGCAAGGCGACGCCGCGCCTGGAGGAGGGCGCGCGGTTCGGCGCCACCTGCACCGCGAACGACCGGCAGATCGCGCGGATGGTGGTCACACTCGAGCACGTGTCGGAGACCGGCCCGATCGTCAACGATCCGCCGATGCACAACACGCGGCACTTTCCGGCCGCCGCCGGTGACCGACCGGACGTATTCGAGCTGGTCCGCGCCGGCGGCTACGACCGCGACGTGACCGAGGTCTGGGAGGGGAGCGCGGAGCTCCGCTTCTACGACGACACGCTCGAGGACCTGCAGGCGATCGCGCCGCGCGAGATGCTCCGCGGCTACCGCTTCTCGTTCGGCTACACCGTCGACGGCGTCGAGGTCGTGGCCCAGCACCGACAGGAGGCCCACACATGAAACACGTCCGGATCGAGCACGACGGCCACGCGCTCGACGGCACGCTCGACGGCGAAACGGTCCGCGCCGGCGGCCTCGAGCTCGCGGTCGACGACGTTCAGCGCTGGCTGTCGCCGGTGACGCCGGGCAAGATCCTCGCCACCCACCTGACCTACCGCTCCCGCGCCGAGGAATACAAGATGGCGCGCATGCCGAGCGAGCCGTCGTACTTCATGAAGCCGCCCTCGTCGCTGTCGGGCCATCTCGCCCCGGTGTATCGACCGCCCGGTTGCCGCTTCCTCAACTACGAGGGCGAGGTCGCGGTCGTGATCGGCCGACGCTGCCACCGCGATCGAGATCGACGAGGCGCTCGACTACGTCGGCGGCTACACGGTCGTCAACGACTGGGGCGTCCACGATTTCCGTCACGCCGATCGCGGCTCGATGCTCCGGGTCAAGGGGCAGGACGGGTTCTGCCCGCTCGGCCCGGTGATGGTCGACGCCGGCGACGTCGACCCGGACGACCTGACGCTGCGGACGTTCGTCAACGGCGAGCAGGTCCAGGAGGGTCACACCGGCACCGACCTGATGTTCTCCTTCGCCTACCAGATCGCGGACCTGGCGCGGCTGATCACGCTCGAGCCCGGTGACGTTCTGCTCACGGGAACGCCGGCGCACTCGCGACCGGTCGAGCCCGGCGATGTGGTCACGGTCGAGGTCGAGGGCATCGGCGAGCTCCAGAACCACGTCGTCCAGTCCAAGAAGCCACTCCCGGAGGTGGGCGAGCAGCCCGCGGTGACCGCGCAGACGCTCCACGTGGCGCTGACGATGCCCGAAGACGAAGCCGAACGAAATGTGGGGGTTACACAATGACTGTTCCGAACGTCCTGCATCCATTCGCGATCCCGGCCAAGCCCGCCGAGGACTACCTCGAGATCGTGCGCGGCGAGGGCTGCCGCGTCTGGGACGTCTACGGCAAGAGTTACCTGGACGGCACAGCCTCGCTCTGGTACTGCGCCGCCGGGCACGGTCGCCGCGAGATCGCCGACGCTGTCGCCGCGCAGATGGCCAAGCTCGAGGCCTTCCACACGTTCGCCCGGTTCACCAACGCCCCGGAGGACGAGCTCGTGGGGCTGCTGCTCGAACTCGAGCCGATCCCCGACGCGCGCGTGTTCCTCACCTGCGGGGGCTCGGAGGCGATCGACTCCGCGCTGAAGCTCGCGCGCGCAGGATTCAAGGCCGCCGGCGACGGCGGCCGCACCGTCGTGCTGAGCCGCCACTACGCCTACCACGGCGTGATGCTCGGCGGCACCTCAGCGGGCGGGCTGCCCGCCAACCGCGATCCGTTCGGCACGCTGCTGCCGGACTTCTTCCAGGTCGATCGAGACAGCGTGGAGGCGATGCGGGATGCGGTTGCGTATCACGGACCTGAGCGCGTGGCGGCGATCGTCGCCGAGCCGGTAATCGGCGCCGGCGGCGTGTTCCCGCCTCCCGACGGCTATCTGGCGGGCCTGCGCGAGGTGTGCGACGAGAGCGGCGCACTCTTGATCTTCGACGAGGTGATCACCGGGTTCGGGCGGCTCGGCTCGTGGTTTGCCACCCACCACTACGACGTCACGCCCGACATGGTCACGTTCGCCAAGGCGATCACGAGCGGCTATCTGCCGCTCGGCGGGGTGATCGTCGGGCCGAGGGTGTGTGGCTGGCTCGAGGACGATCCCGGCTATCTGCTCGCCCACGGCGGAACGTACGGCGGGCATCCGACGTGCTGCGCCGCGGGCATCGCGAACCTGAAGCTGATGAAGGCCGAGGACCTGCCCGCCCGGGCCGCCGCGGCCGGCCGGCGGCTGCGGGCCGGGCTCGAAGGTCTCGTCGGCAAGCCAGGGGTCGCCGAGGTCCGCGGCGAGGGGCTGATGCAGGCGATCGGGCTCGAAGAGCCCCTCGCACCCGGGCCGCTGTCGGAGACGCTGCTCGAGCGCGGCGTGATCGGCCGCGCGCTTCCGTACGCGAACTCGCTCGCGTTCTCGCCGCCGCTGATCATTTCCGACGACGAGGTCGACGAGCTGGTGAGCGTGACCGAGGCGGCGCTCGGAGAGCTCGCCGGGTAGCTATGGAGGCCGCCCGGACAGCAGGCGAGGCCTCCGGGTCGGCGCCCGACCGGCTGAACATCGCGAGCGTCGTCGATCAGGTGTACACGGCGATCCACGAGCGGATCACGAGCGGGTCGCTCGCGCGCGGAGCGCGGGTCCATCAGGAGGACCTGGCCGAGGAGCTCGGCGTGTCAAGGACGCCGGTGCGCGAGGCGCTGCGCCGGCTCGCCGCTGAGGGCCTCGTCGAGATGCGGACCAACCGCGGGGCGCGCGTCGCCGACATCGACCAGGGCGGGATGCGCGGTGCCTACGACGCGCGGCTCGTGGTCGAGCCGGGGGCCGCCCGCCTTGCGGCGGCGCGCCGGCTGCCCGAACCGCTCTCGCGGATGCGCGCGGCGGTGGCGGCGCAGCAGCGCTCGCTGCGGAGCGTCGAGCGGAGCTTCGAGGCCAACCGCGAGTTTCACCTCGCGCTGGTCGCGGCGTCGGGCAACGAGTTCCTGCTGCAGCTGGTCGAGCGGCTGTGGGTGGCGCGGATCGGCGGGACGATCTATGAGCGCCAGGTTGAAACCCAGGAGCGCATGGTGCTCGACGTTCGCGAGCACGAGCAGATCCTTGAGGCGATCGAGACCGGCGACGGCCGACGCGCCGAGTCGCTCACGCGCCGGCACCTCGCGGACGCGATGAAGCGCTCGCTCGACATCCTCGGGGAGTAGGGGGAAGCCGCGGCGACGCGCCAGGGGGGTTGCATCCACCTGCCGCGACCGGTAGGTTGTTACCGAACAACACCATCGGGGTTATGGGATCAGACCGGGCGTACTTTGACGCGGGCGATGCACTGTCGCTTAGCGATGACGCCGCAACGAGAGTCTCGCGGCGGCAGATGCTGGGCCGGGGCGCGGTGGCGCTCGGCGGAATGGCCGGGCTGGGGCTCCTCGGTCCGAGCTCTGTGTTCGGGTCGGCGACGGGAGCGCCCCGTCCGATTCCGGGCGGACTGTCGCTGACGACCTTCGAGTCCGTGCCGAGCGGCGCGGACTTGCACTTCTTCGGTCCCGGCATCGGGTTCGAAATGTCGACGATCACGGACTTCAACGGCATTGTTGGCGGATCTGAGACCCGCGGCACCGCAACCGGGAGTGACGGCACCACGTACAGCTTCGACTGCGATATGCGGTTCATGGCGGGGCTGTACGTCGGGCTTGACGGCCGCCGGCACTTCGGGTCGTTCGGCTTCATATGAATCGATCTGTTCACGGGCACCGTCGGCGATCCGTCCTCAGTTCAGGTCAACGACTTCGAGCCTGGGATCGCGCCGTCGGGGCTGTTCTGGACGATCCCGATCGCGCCGTGGGCGATCGGCGTGGACCCGCGTCGAGGTCGGGCGCGGCTGCACGGCGAGCGCGTGCCGGTACCGGACTTCCACGACTTCTTCAGCGCGGTTGGCCTCAGCGAAGCACCACCACCGCCGCTCCCATCGCATGTGAGCTTCGACGTTCGCTGGTCGGGTCACGGTGACCGGCAGAAGATCCGCGACGAGACCTTCGGTTTCACGGGCGATTACGTGACCAGCGCGACGACGATCAGCTTCAAGGTGTCCAATGACGGAAGCGGTGTCGTGTACAGGTCCGATCCCGGGGGTCAGTACAACCCCACCGTCGATCAGGGCGGTGCCGGCACACCCGCCGTCGGCCGCGAGCGGAACGGCGTCTTCTTCCGGTAGCCGGGGAATCCGCCCCGACGCGCCACGCATTGCGGGTATCGATGGGGCGGATTCCGTTAAGGGAATCCGGCTTTGTCAGGTGATCGCGCTGAGGACGTGGCAGGGCCGGATTCCCCTCCCTCGAGCTTTCCCGGCGGACCGCCGAGGGCGGCGATCAGCGAGGAGAAGCTCTTGCCCGCGGCGGACGCGATGTTGTCCTCGTCGGCGGTCGGGCTCCACTGCCCGGCGACCTTCGCGTATGCCTTCGTGCGGATGCCGGCGCCCCATCCGATCTCGATGCCGGTCGGGTACATGGGGATGATCGTGGCGATCAGCTGACCCGCGCTGATCGTGTCGCCGACGCGCAAGCCATCCGCGGGGGTCACTCCCTCGGCGTAGTACACGTAGCAGCCGGCGTCGGCGCCGTCGAGGAGTTGGTACTCGATGAACGCTCCGGGCCATCCGGTGTTGTCCGTGGCCACGTAGGTGATCCGCCCGGCTCCGATCGCTGCGAGTTTGCCGACGCCGGCGTAGTCGACGCCCTGGTCGACTCGCTCGGGGTTCACGATCGCGCCGGCGAGCGGATTCGCGTAGCCGCGCGGCACGACCGCCAGCGGGCAGTCGCGCCACCCGGCCGGCCGTCGGCGGGGTGTCGCCGGCGGTGGGGCGCTCGCCGCGCGCTGTGCGTCTGCCGTGGCCGCCGTCGGAGAGCCCTTCCGTCCTCCGCCGCTGAGTGCGGTGGCGAGAATTGCCGCCACCACCGCGAAGGCAGCGATGGTCTTTGCGCTCAGGATCCGAGGCCGCAGGCGCTTTGCGGTCGGCTGGCGCGCTCGCCCGCGGGCAACCTGGGTTGAGCCCCGCATCGAGATGCCTCTGCGTGCCCGCGAGCGCTCGAGCGACTCTCGCCATGGATCACCGTCCTGCCAGAGCTCAGCCTCCCGCCACGGGTCAACCCGAGCACGATCACGCGTGCTGTCCACAAGCCTCCTTCGTGACAAGCCTGCGGGGTTAGCTGACGGGCTCGCGCCTTGCGCTACGCCGAACTATTCGGCGATTCGCCCCCGCGATCACGCAGATCGCTGTGGGTCCCCCGTTCACCGTCCACGGATGGTCCGGCGATTCGGCTTCTTATGTGGTCCGCAACCTATCACCGCCACCAGCGGAAACCGAGTGGAGCGAGGCTCGTAATCAGCGCTCGTTGCGGACAGGATTCGACAGCGTGCCGACGCCCTCGATGTAGATCTCGACGGTGTCGCCTTCGCGCAGATAGCGCTTGGGCGAGCGAGAGTCGCCGACGCCACTCGGCGTCCCGGTCGCGATCACGTCGCCGGGCTCGAGCGTGACCCCGGCCGAGATGTACTCGATCAGCTCCACGACCGAGAAGATCAGGTCGCGAGTGTTGGCGTCCTGCATCACCTCGCCCGAGACGGTCGTGCGAAGGTCGATGTCGGCGAGGTCGACGCCCTCGGCCGAGGCGATGCACGGGCCGAGCGGCGAGAACGTATCGAAGCTCTTACCGAGCGTGAACTGGCGGAGCGGCGTCTCGAGCTGGGCGCGCCGGCCCGACACGTCGTTGATCGCGGCGATGCCGCCGACCGCGTCCCGCGCCTCGGTCTGGTCGGCCCGGTACACACCCCGTCCGATCACGACCGCGAGCTCGCCCTCGTAGTCGGGACGGGTCTCCTCGCGCGGGATCACGATCTCCTCGCCGTGCCCGACCAGGGACGAGCCGAACTTCGCGAAGATCACCGGCACGCTCGGAATGTCGAGCTGCGACTCGGCCGCGTGCGAGCGGTAGTTGAGCCCGATCCCGATGAGCTTGTTTGGCACGACGGGATGGAGCAGCTTGACCTCGTCGGCGCTGTGAGTCGGGCCGTCCGCCTGCCCGAGCGCCTCCCACGCGAGGGTTGTGGGAACGAAACCCTGCGGGCCGGCGGCGCCGGCATCCGTGATCGTCCCGTCCTCGCCGAGCGCCCCGATCTGGATCTCGCCCGCCGGGTTCACGAACCGCACTGCCTTCACTTCTGCGCCTCCTGTTCCTCGCGGAGCACTTTCATCGCGTTCACCGCACGCGGAATGCCAGCGTACGGAGTCGTCTGGAGGATCGTCTCCTCGATCTCGATCCACGGGACGTCGATCGCGCGCAGCGCGCGGATGTGGGCCCGGACCTGAGGGTCGCTCGAGCCGAGCGCGGTCAGCACGGCGACGATGATCAGCTCGCGCTCGCGCGCCGGCAGGCCGGGGCGGGTGTGGACGTCGCCGAACGCCCAGTCGACGATCCAGTCGCCGAGCGCTCCCATCCGCTCGACGAACTCGTCGCCGCCGGGCTCGTCGTTCAGCTCGGCGAGGCGCTTCAGGGCGCGAGCGCGCCGTTCGTCTTGACCACCACTCACGGCACGGATACTGTATCCAAAGTGCCCGCCGCCGTGTGCGCGAGATGATCTCGCTCCGTCGCATCCATCACGTCTGCCTCCGGACCGGTGACCTCACCGATGCCGTTCAGCGCTGGTCGATTCAGTTTGGCCTCACGGTCCGCGAGCTCACCCCGGAGCGGGCGCGGCTCGCGTGCGCGTATGAGCCGTATTCGCTCGAGCTCGTGCGGTCCGACGTCGCCGGCGCGGACCACGCCGGGTACGAGCTTGCCCGCGGGGTCACGCTCGACGAGGCAGCGCAGCATCTCGACGGGCTCGGAGTGCCGTGCGAGCGCGAGGAGCGCGCCGTGCGCCTGCGGGACCCGGACGGGTTCGGGGTCGAGCTGGTTCCGTACGCCGCCCCAGACGATCCCCGGCCGGCGATCGCGCGCTCGACCACGACACTCGCCGGGTTTCATCCCCGCAAGCTCGGCCACGTGAACTCCCTTACGGGGGATCTCGCCGGCCTGACCGAGTTCTACTGCGACGTGCTCGGGATGAAGGTCACCGACCGGCTCAGCGACGAGGGAACCTGGCTTCACATCGGCGCCGATCACCACACGGTCGCGCTCGTCGGCAAGGGCCACTACCACTTCCACCACCTCGCGTTCGAGCTGACCGACTGGGGGGAGCTGCGGGTCGCGCTCGATCACCTCGCCCAGCACGGGCGGTGGCTGGCGTGGGGCCCGGTGCGCCATGCGCTGGGGCAGAACCTGGCCGCGTACGTGCGGATCCCCGAGGAGGAGTGCATGGTCGAGCTCTACAGCGACATGGAGCAGCTGACCGCCGACCACGAACCGCGCACATGGCCCGACGACGCCCACTCGTCGAACACGTGGGGGATCCTGCCTCCCCGCTCCTACTTCCGCTTCGACGCGGTGGCTGTTGACTCCGAGCGCCAGGGCCTCGAGGCGCTGGGGCACTCGCTGCCGCCCGTGCAGGATCCAGTGCCGCCCGGAGGTGAGTGATGGCGTTGACGTCGGTTGGGCAGGCGACTGGGGCTCGGACCGGGGAGCAGTTCCTCGAGGGGCTGCGCCAGGGCGGCCGCGAGATCTGGCTGCGCGGTGAGCGGATCAGCCATCCGCTCGACCACCCCGACCTGCGCAACGCCGCGCTGTCGCTCGCGCGCGTGTTCGACCTCCAGCACGAGCACGCCTCTGAGATGCTCGCGCCGCCGCCCGATGCGAGCGGCTCGGAGCGGCTCGTCAACGTTACGCATCTGATCCCGCGCTCGCGCGAGGACCTCACGCGACGCCGGCGGGCATTCGAGCTGGTCGCGGCGCTGTCGGGCGGGGTGATGGGGCGAACGCCCGACTACCTGAACGTGACGTTCGCGTGCTTCGCGGGACGGTCGGAGGTGTGGGCGCGGCGGGGAAACGAGCGCGGAGCCGCGAATCTGGTCGCGTATCAGGAGTTCATGCGCGACGCCGACCTGTCGACCACGCACGCGCTTATGAACCCGCAGGTCGACCGGACCAAGCCCGAGGCCGAGCAGGCGATGGGCCAGGTCGCGCTCCACAAGATCTCGGAGACCGAGGACTCGATCGTGTTACGAGGGGCGCGCATGCTGGCGACGCTGGCGCCGTTCGCGGACGAGCTGCTCGTGTACCCGGGGTCGGACATCCGGCCCCAGGATGGCCGCTATGCGCTGGCGTTCGCGATCCCGATCGCGACGCCGGGGCTTCGTTTCATTTGCCGCGACAGTTATTCCAAGCAACGGGACGTATACGACTATCCGCTGTCAGCCCGGTTCGACGAGATGGACGCCGTCGTGATCTTCGACGACGTCGAGATCCCGCGCGAGCGGGTCTTCCTGGACGGCGACACCGTCGGATACAGCGAGGTCATCACCGACACCGGCTGGCGCGGCCACATCATGCACCAGGCGTTCACGCGCGCGTACGTGAAGCTGTCGTTCGCGCTGGGTTTGGGGCATCTGATCGCGACCACCACGGGGGTCGCTCGGTTTGACCACATCCAGGAGAAGCTCGGCCAGATCTGGGCGATGAGCGAGCTCGCGCGGTCGGCGATAGTCGCGGCGGAAGTGGGGGGGAAGCTCGACGCCGGCGGCGTGATGACCCCGGACGAGCGGCCATTCCTCGCTTTGCGGGGCGAGATGCCGAAGTGGCTCCCGCGCGTCAACGAACTGCTCCAGCTGATCGGGGGCGGCGGGTTCATGGCCACCCCGTCGAAGGCCGACATCGACGGACCTCTGCACGACCAGATCGAGCAGTACTTCCAGGCCGCCGGCGCCGGCGCCGAACGCCGGATCCGGCTGTTCCGCCTCGCCTGGGACTTCCTCGGCTCGGAGCTCGGCGGCCGCGGCGAGCTGTACGAGCGGTTCTACCTGTCGGACTCGTGGCGGATGACCGCGCTCGCCTACACCGTCGCCGACAAGTCCTTCCCCGAGTCGCTGGTCGAGCAGTTCCTGCGCGACTGATGGCCCCGACCGTCCTCGTCATCGGCGGTGGGACCGGGATCGGCGCCGCCGTGGCTTCGCGGATGGCCGAGGCCGGTTACGCGGTGTGTGTGAGCGGCCGACGTCGTGGGCCGATCGAGGACGTCGCGGCCGCGGTCGGCGGGCTCGCGGTCAGCGCCGACGCCAGCACGCCCGACGGCGCGCAGCTCGCGGTCGACGCCTGCATCGAGCGGTTCGGGCGGCTCGACGCGCTCGTCGTGAGCGCGGGCGCCGGGGCGGGGGCGATGGTCGCCGAGCAGACGATCGAGCGCTGGAACCTCGTGATCGCCACCAACCTGACCGCGCCATTCCTCGTCTGCCGGGCTGCGCTTCCCCATCTGATCGAGGCCCGGGGAGCGATCGTGACGATCTCGTCACTCGCGGGGCTGCGTGCGGACCCGGCGTCGGCGGCCTACTGCAGCTCGAAGGCCGGGCTCGTGATGCTCACCCAATGCATCGCGCTCGACTACGGGCCGCTCGGGGTGCGCGCCAATACCGTCTGCCCCGGCTGGATCCGGACGGCGATGGCCGACGAGGAGATCGACGCGCTCGCGGCGCGGCGGGGAGTCGACCGCGAGGGGGCGTACGCGATCGCGGTGACGCACATTCCCGCACGGCGGGCCGGGAGCCCCGAGGAGGTGGCCGACGCGGTCGCGTGGCTGGCCTCGCCCGCGGCGTCGTACGTCAACGGCGCGGTCGTGACGGTCGACGGTGGCGCCGCGATCGTCGACGCCGGTACGCTCGCATTCGCACCGAATGCCTAGTCGCGGCAACCGCAAAACGAGGGCGCGGCCGCGCGGTGGTCAACGAGAGGAGACACAGATGGCCCAAGATCTCGGCGATCGCGCCGCCGCCGCGCGGTCAGACCAGCGCGCCGCCGCCGCGCGGCTAGACCAGCGCGACGCCGCCGCGCGGCTAGACCAGCGCGCCGCCGCCGCGCGGACCAGGCTGGTGGGGAGTCTGTCCGAGCTCGCCGACGTCGGCGTCCGCGCGGTCCGCCTCCAGTACGCCGACCTCCATGGCATCTGCCGCGGAAAGCTGATCCCGATCTCGGCCTTCCCGCATGTGGCCGAGGAGGGGATGGCGTTCGTCGAGGCGATCATGACCGTCGACCTGCGCCACAACGTCGTCGCCGGCTTCGAGCGCGGCTTCCCCGACCTGCACGCGCGCCCGGACCTGGACACGCTGGTGCCGCTGCCGTGGGAGGAGGACGTCGTCGCTTGCCTGGTCGATCTCGAGGATCCGGTAACGCACGAGCCGCACGAGCTCGATTGCCGCGCCGTGCTCAAGCGCGTGCTCGCGCAGTTCGCCGAGCTCGGCGTCTCGCCGGTGGTCGGTCCCGAGCTCGAGTTCTACCTGTGCGAGCCCGACCCGGCTGATCCGCGGGGCTACCGGCCGTACGCGGGGCAGGACAGCGCGGTGTACACCGTCGGCGACATGGCCGACCCGAAGGGGACGCTCGCGCGGATGCTCGACGCGGCGGTCGAGCTCGAGCTCGGCGCGATCGCCGCCGCCCACGAGTACGGCCGCAGCCAGTTCGAGATCAACCTGCGCCACTCGGCCGCGCTCGACTCGTGCGACCGCGCGTTCCGGTTCCGGGCGATGGTCAAGGAGATGGCGGCGCTCGACGGGCTGCTCGCGACGTTCATGGGCAAGCCGTTCAACGACGACGAGGGGTCGGGGTTCCACCTGCACGTCTCGCTCGTCGACGCCGACGGTGAGAACGCTGGCGAAGACGGCGCGGGCGCTCACGGCCTCACCAAGGTGATGTGCCACTTCATCGCCGGCGTGATGGAGCACGCGCGCGCGATGATGGTGTTCTTCAACCCGACGGTCAACGCCTACCGGCGGATCAGCGCCGAGGCGCTCGTCCCGACGCGCGTGTGCTGGGGCCACGATCACCGGATGGCGCTCGTCCGCGTCCCCAAGGAGCGCGGGTCCTCGACGCGGCTCGAGCTCCGGCTCGGCGACGGCACCGCCAATCCGTACCTCGCGTACGCCGCCGCGCTCGCGGCCGGGCTCGACGGGATGAGGCGCGAGCTCGAGCTGCCTGATCCGGTCGAGGGGATGATCTACGAGCTGCCCGACGAGGCACTCGGCGCGACGCTGCCGACGACGTTCGCCGAGGCGCTCGAGGCGCTCAAAGAGGATCAGATGATGATTGACGCCCTCGGGTCGCGCCTCGTGGAGACGTTCGAGACGATCAAGATGGCCGAACTCGAGCGCTTCCGGGCGTGGGTCACCGACTGGGAGATCGCCGAGTACTCGAAGCTGCTGTGAAGATCGACGTCTTCGCGCACATTCATCCTCCCGAGTACAGCCGGCGCGTCCGCCAGGCGCTCGCGCGCCAGCGCGACAGTCCACTGCTCGAGGAGTGGGATCTGATGCTCGCCGAGGATCCGGCGTTGATCGATCTCGACGCGCGCTGGCACAGCATGGATCGCTTCGAGGGCTACCGGCAGATCCTGGTGCCGGGTGCGCCGCCGATCGAGACGCTGGGCACGCCGGCGGAGGCGGGCTCGTTGGCGAGCGCGCTGAATGATGAGCTGGCCGCGCTCGTGGGGTCCTTCCCGGATCGGTTCGTGGGGTTCGCAGCCGCCCTGCCGATGACCAGCGTCGCGCTGGCCGTTCTAGAGCTCGAGCGGGCGGTGGTTCAGCTCGGCGCCCTAGGCGTGCAGCTCTACACCAACGTGCGCGGGGTACCGCTGGATCGCCCCGAGTTCGAGCCCGTGCTCGCGCGGGTCGAAGCGCTCGGCGCGGCCGTGTGGCTGCATCTATATCGCAGCACGCACTGGTCCGACTACCCGCACGGCGGCGAGGCGGTGTCCCACTACAACCTCTACTGGACGTTCGGCTGGCCGTACGAGACCGCCACCGCGATGGCCAGGCTCGTCTACTCGGGCGTGATGGAGCGCCACCCGGGACTGAAGGTGATCACCCATCACGGTGGCGGCCTGATCTCGCACATGGCCGGCCGGCTGCGCGAAGCCCCGTGGGGCGATGACGCGGAGGCGATTCTCAGCCTGCCGAGACTGCCGATCGAATACTTCAGGCGCTTCCACGCCGACACCGCGATGATGGGGGCAAGCCATGCCGTGCGCTGCGCGATCGAGTTCTTCGGGATCGACCACGTCCTGTTCGGCAGCGACTTCGGCTTTGGCAACGACTATCTGGCCAGGACGCTGATCGACATCACCGAGCTGGGGCTGGACGAGCGCTCCTCGCAGCTGCTCTACGAGGGCAACGCTCGTCGCCTGCTCGGCCTCGGGGTTCCGTCCGCCGCCGGTTGAGCGGCTAGTGGGTCTCCTGGAGACGTTTGACCGGAAACTTGGCTCGGGTGGCGAATGGGGATGCGTGTTCCCGAGCCTGGAGGTGGTCACGCGTCCGCCGGAGGTGTTCGTGCGCGAGCTCTCGCCGGAGGAAGGAGTGCGATTGAAGCGGATTTCCAAGCGCGCGAAGTATCAGTCCAAGCGGCAGCGAGCGATGATCTCGTTGGCCTCGTCGACTGGTATGCCGGCGCCGCAGATCGCGGCGGTGGTCCGCACGGATGAGTCGCATGTGCGCAAGGTGATCCACGCGTTCAACGAGCGGGGGTTCGCGTCGTGGGACCCTGACTATCGGGGCGGGCGTCCTAGGAAGACCACGCCCGCGCAGCGTGACCGGATCGTGTCGGTCGCGCGCGCCCGCCCGGACACCCAGGGTGTGGCGTTGACGCGCTGGTCGCTGCCCAAGCTTCAAGCGCATCTGACCGGGATGGGGATCGTCCTGTCTGAGGAGGCGCTGCGTCAGACGCTGATCGGCGCAGGGCTCTCGCACCAGCGCACCCGCTCGTGGAAGTGGAGCCCGGACCCGGACTTCCAGGCCAAGGCCGAGCGGGTGCTCGGCCTATACCGCGAACAGCCCGAGGACGGGGTGGTGATCGGCTTCGACGAGATGGCGCCGATCCAGCTGATCCCTCACCAAGGAACTGGCTGGGCGCAGGTCAAGCGGCCCGAGCGGCTGCGCGCGACCTACCGCAAGCACGGCGGGGTGCGCTACCTGTTCGGCGCCTGCGACGTGCACGCCGACCGGTTCCACGGCCGGCTGCGTCCGCGCAAGAGCGGCCACGAGGTGCTGGCGTTCTACCGCCAGATCCGGATGCGCTACCGGCCGAAGGTCCGGATCTATCTGATCGCCGACAACCTCTCCGCCCACAAGACCCCGGACATAGGCCAATGGGCCCAGCAGAACAACGTCGAGCTGGTGTTCACCCCCACCTACGCCAGCTTCCTGAACCGGATCGAGTGCCACTTCTGGGCGATCGGCGAATTTGTCGTCAACAACGCCGATTACCCCGACTGGAACACCTTCAAGAAGGCCATGGCCGACCACATCCACTACCGCAACGGACCCCACCGCGACCAGCGACTACTCAAGGCCGAACGCCGCCTGCTGATCGCCGCCTGATCAATGAGGTTTCGGGTGCAACCATCCTGGGAGACCCACTAGCGGTGTTCGAGCGCCGCGCTCGGTTTCACCCCAAGGCCACGGTTGCCGACTCGCCCTGGGCGGCCACGTCGGCCTCGCGCTCGCCGGCATCGTCGGTCGCATAGGCGGCCGCGGCGCGGATCCTCTCGGGCCGTCGCACGCGCAGGAAGAGCCACCAGACGAACGACAGGAACATGCCGCCCAGCCAGATCCAAACGCCCTGGGAGGTTGGCTCGCTCGGGAACGGATCCAGCGAGCCCTTGAAGGCGAGCACCGGCGCGGCGATCCCGATCAGGACGAGAATGAAGCGCCACCAGCGCGCGCTCCAGGTGGGGAAGCCCTGCCACACGAGCACGAGCCCGTAGACCGCGAGGAAGAGGTAGATGGTCTCGACCAGGAAGCTGCCCGCGTCGGCGGCGATCGTGAAGGTCTCGATCACGTTGGCGCTGCCGGTCGGCGCGTAGTTGGTGACGGCCGTCCAGAGCAGCATGATGATTGCCCACACCACGATGAAGACGTTGGCCGACAGCGGCGTGTCGTAGCGCGAGGTCTTCGACAGCACCGCGGGCAGTAGGCCGTCACGTGAGAGCGCGAACAGCAGTCGCGCGCCCGTGACCATGATCGCGATCGCGAGCGAGAGCGCGTCGATGATGATCGCGAGGTCGATCAGCACGCTCAGCCACGTGCCCACGTAGGCCTGGGCCAGGGTGCCCATCGCGTCCGGCGAGGTGGCCCACACGTTCTTGATCAGCGCCTCTCGGCCGAACCCGATCGTGGCCGCGTAGGTGACAAGCAGATACAGGACCGCGCTCAGGAACACGGTCAGGATCAGCGCGACCGGGATGTACCTGCGCGGCGCGTGCATCTCCTCGGCGATCGACGCCGCCGCCTCAAAGCCGACGAACAGCAGGATCGCGAACAGGACGCCGCTGAACACGGTGTTGATCGACGTCTGGCTGGGGTCGAACACCGACAACGTGTTGCCGCCGATGCCCCCCTTGGCGATGATCGCGACCGACAGGATCAGGAACGGGATCGTCGAGCAGCCGGCGAAGATCAGCACACCGCGCACCGCCGGGCGCACGCCCAGGTGGTTGAGCGTGAACGCGACGACGATCCCGGCCAGGCCGGCTGACCACCACGGGATGGTCACGTGCAGGTGGGCGGCGAAGAACCCCTGTACGAGGAAGCACAGCCCGAGGTAGATGCCGCCACAGCCGAGCATCAGCGCCCCGCACAGGTAGGTCCCGGCCGAGAAGATGCCGAATGAGTTGCCGACCGAGCGCGCCAGGTACTCGTACATCGCGCCGGCGCCGGCGAACCGCCGCGCGTACAGCGAGATCGCGTACGCGATCCCCAGCGCGCCAATGCCGCCGAACAGGATCGAGAGTGGGGTGTTCCAGCCGGCGACGCCGGCCACCAGGCCACTGACCGCCCCGACCGAAAAGATCGGCCCGATCCCGAGCCCCTGCCCGATCGCGTGGATCAGGGTCAGCCGGCGCGGCCCCAGGTCGCCGATGGTGGCTGGGGCGCTGCCGACGCTCGTCTGGTCTGCCATGGCTCTCTCCTCGCTTGCGACACCCCGCACGGCGGCGGGAGGCCGTCGTTTTGCGTACATTACCCATTCCTGCGCGGCGGTCAAGCGGCGCGCTCGCGTGAGCTTCAGGGGGCTCGCGTGGGCTTCAACCGGCTCGCGTGAGCTTCGAGCGCTCGCGTCAGCTGTGCAAGGCGTACTCGGCCCAGTCCCACTCGCCGACGTGGCGACGCTCGCGCTCGGCCTCGTCGCGCTTGAGCGCCGCGAACGTCCGTACCAGCTCGGTGCCGACCCCCTCGACCAGTACGGTGTCGTCCTGCAGCGCGTCCAGCGCGCGATCCAGGCTCGTCGGCAGGGGCCGCCCGGAGGAGTCTTCGCCGGGAGCGCGCGGTGCCGGCGGGCGCAGGCCGCGGCGGATCCCGTCGATGCCCGCCAGCAGGGTCCCGCACTGCAGCAGGTAGGGATTGGCCGAAGCATCGGCGCCCCGCACCTCGACCCGCGTGCTCGCCCCCCGCTCGGGCGGGATGCGGATGTAGGTCAGCCGATGGTCCTCGCCCCAGTCGGCGCGCGTCGGAGCCATCCCCCCGGGCACCAGTCGCCGGTAGCCATTGACGGTCGGCGACCCGAGCGCCGTCAGTCCGTCGGCATGCGTCAGCACGCCGGCGATGAACGCGAGGCATTCGTCGCTCAGCCCGCGGTCGCCGTCGGCGAAGGCGTTCTCGCCGCCGCGCCACAGTGACACGTTCACGTGACAGCTTGACCCCTCTGCGTCGATGAACGGCTTGCCCATGAAGTTGGCCACCAGGCCATCGACCGCGGCCAGCTCGCGCACCGCCTCCTTGAACAGGAAGGCGCGGTCTGCGGCCTCGAGCGCCGGGCCGTGATGCAGGTTGATCTCGAACTGCCCTGGCGAGAACTCATGGTGAGCGGTGGTCACATCGAGCCCGAGCTCGACGAGGCCGCGGTGGATGCGCTTGAACGCCCCGCGGGGGTCGGCGTGTCGGCCGGTCGTGTAGGCGAGACCGGCGCCGCCGCCGTAGCGCGCGCCGGCGCGGCCGGCGTCCTCGAGCAGGTAGAACTCGAGCTCCGGGGACGCGATCGCGGTCAGCCCCAGCGCGTCAAGTTCTCCCAGGGCGCGGCCCAGCGCGCCGCGCGGCGACAATCCCTGGTCGTCGCGCAGATCGGCGATGAACCAGGCGGTGTCGGGCTGCCACGGCAGGATCCGGCCGGTGGCGAGGTCCACCTGGCTATGCATGTCGGGGAACGCGCTGTCCCCGGCGAAGGAGGGGAGGTCCAACGGGTTGCCGTTGATGTCCTCGACCATGCTGATCACGCAGAAGCCGAGCCCGGCGACCGCCAGCTCCAGGCGATCGAGCGGCAGTTCCTTGGACCGGCACTTGCCGTAAAGGTCGGAGTGACTCACACGCGCGGTGTGGACACCGGCGGCGGCGAGCGTCTCGATCACCCGCGTGACCCCGCCTGCGGGCGGCAGGCGATCAGCGTTCATGCGTTGCGGAGAGGTGTCGTGGACCAATGGTGGCTACGTCGGCTATGTCGTTCCCCAGATGCGGTCGGCAATTCGGCCAACCAGCTCGAGCTTGCGCCACTGAATGTCTTCGTCGGTGGCGTTTCCTTCCCAGACCGACGCGAAGCCGCATTGCGGCGAGATGGCCAGCTGCGCAGGATCGAGGAATGACGCCGCCTCGTCCATCCGCCGCATGAGGTCGTCCTCGGATTCCACTTCGCGAACCTTGGTATTGACGATGCCCATGACCATCACCTTGCCCTTGGGCACGTGTCGGATCGGTTCATAGCCGCCCTCACGCTCGGTGTCCTCCCACTCGAACAAGAATCGGTCGTAAGGCAACTCGGAAAAAATCCGCTCCGCGACCGAGTCCAGCCCGCCCTCGAGGAACCAGTGCGACCGGTAGTTCCCCCGGCAAAGATGAAGAGCCCGGGTGATTCCCTCGGGTACCGACGCGGCAGCGGCGGCATCGGCGGCAATCGCCTTGGTTAGCAGCGATTCCAAGTCTTCGCCGAGCTCCTCGAGCGCCGCCGCCGACCGGCGGTCGACCAGCAAGGGGTAGATCGGGAAGTCGAACTGGATGTACCGGGCGCCGGCCTGGACCGCGTCGGCGACCATCTCCCGGTAGATGCCAAGCATGTCGGCGACCATCGCGTCCCGGTCTGCGTAGGCGCCCGGCCGGAGTGCGGTCTCGGGGAAGAGAAGCATCGACGCTGCGGGGAATGTGACCTTGAAGGGAAAGTCGGTGACCGAACGCAAGAACGCGGCCTCGCGAGCGGCTGGACTCGACACCTTGCGTACCCTGCCGGTGATCATCGGCGTGCTCGGTGGCTGAACCGCCTCGGCGTCAGCGTCGGTGAATTCCATTTTGCGAGGATTCGGCGAGATCCCTTCGATGCCCTCGTATAGGGAGTTCTCAAACAGCGCCCGGCGTATCTCCCCGTCGCTGACGACGTCGAGGCCGGCGGCGATCTGGCGTGCCACTAGATCGCCGATCACCTCATCAGCCAGAGCGTTCAACTGCTCGAGCTTGTCGCGTCGATCGGGCTCGACGAAGTTCGTGATCTGCGTGTCCTTGCCGGCGAACAGCTCTTCGAACAGCGCACGCAGCTCGGCCGGCCTGAGGAGGCTCCCGACGGTGTCGGCCCGCGCGGGCCGTCGAGGCGTCCGGGACAAGGCATTCTTGCCATGGGTTTCGATCTCAACCATTAAGCCCTCTCCTTTCCAATCATCTCCCATTTCTCAATGCAAGAGCGGCGATCCGGCTCACACCAGGGCGGCGACGAACTCCTCGAGCACGCGGTTGAAGGCGTCCGGCTCCTCCAGGAACGGCGCGTGTGACGAGTTCTCGAACAAGGCCAGCCGCGCGTCTGGTATGTGATCGGCGATGTACTTTCCCGCCGCCGGCGAGGTCAGCTTGTCGTCGCCGCCGAACGCCACCAGCGTGGGCACCTCGATCTCGGGCAGGAACGGACGGTAGTCCTTGAGCGTCTGGCTCACGAGGACCGACGTGGCGATCGACACGGGCACCTTCAGCATCTCCTCGGTCATCCAGGCGACGTCGACCGGCTCGGGGTCGTGCAGCATCAGCCCGACCAGCAAGTCGATCAGCCCGCGCGGGTCGGTCTGAAGTTGCTCGAGGGTGTGGTCGAGCACCTCCGGGGTGAAGAATCCGAACTCGTAGTCCGGCCACGCGTAGTCGGACGGTGGCTGATCGACGACCACCAGGCCGGCCAGCTCCCGGGCGCCGTGGCGCTTCAGGTACTCGTAGCCGACCATGCTGCCCATCGACCACCCGACGAGCGTGGGGCGCTGCACGCCGAGGACGCCGAGCAGGGCATGCAGGTCATCGGCATAGGCCGAGACGGTATGGCCGCCCGGCGGCTTCTCGGATTCGCCATGGCCCCTCAGATCGGGCACCACGACACGGCGCCGGGACGAGAAATACTCGATCTGCGGAGCGAAGAAGCGGCCCGAGCACATCATTCCGTGGACGAAGACGAGCGCGTCTCCCTCGCCCTGGTCGGTCACCTCGAGGGCCACCCCGTTCAACTGGACGCGACTCATGACCGACTCGCCGTGGCAGCTCTATGGCCGGATTCCATCTGACACCTCTCCTCTCTCGTTTGAGGGTGATCATGATGTATGGATGCCACCCGAGGCGTTATGAATACATTACGCAAACTTGGTAGCATCTTCCGATGAGCTCGCGCGCGACGGATCTGCTCTCGGTCGACCTGCTCGACTACGACCTGTTCGCCGATCACGAGCCGTGGGAGGTGTTCGACTTGCTTCAGCGTGAGGCGCCGGTCTACCGCCACCCCGAGCCCGACGGCCGCGGCTTCTGGGCGCTGACGAAGTACGACGACGTGCTCGCGGTCCTCCGCGACACGAAGACGTACTCCTCAGAGGTCGGCGGCGCTGCGACGATCGAGGACCTGCCCGAGGACGTGCTCGCGGCGCGCCGGAACTTCCTCGAGTTCGACCCGCCAAAGCACGGCCGCTACCGCCGGCTGATCTCGACCCAGTTCACGCCGGGCGCGGTGGCGCGGTACGAGATGTGGCTGCAGGAGTTGGTGCGTTACCGGCTCGATCACGTCTTGCCCCAAGGCGAGTTCGACCTCGTGCACGAACTCGCGGCGCCGATCCCGATCCGCGTGCTCGCGCACATCCTCGGGCTCCCCGAGGAGATCCTGCCCGCACCTGGTCGACCTCGGCGACCGGCTGCTGGTCGACACCGACCCCGAGTACGTCGGCGACCACGCCTACGCCGGCGAGCGCGACGAGTATCGCTACAAGCCGTTCGGCTCCCCGTGGGCCGACGAGCTGTGCGCGATCGGCCGCGAGTTCTACGCCGACCGCCGCGCCTGCCCGCGCGACGACGTGCTCAGCCTGATCGCGAACGGCGAGATCGAAGGGGAGCCGATGTCCCCGCAGGACCTCGACAACACCTTCGCGCTCCTGATCGTGGCCGGAAACGAGACGACGCGGCAGGCGATCAGCCTGGGGACACTCGCGCTCGCCGAGCATCCCGAGGAGTACGAGCGTCTGCGTGCCGATCCCTCGTTGATCCCGTCCGCGACCGAGGAGCTGCTGCGGTTCTCCTCGCCCGTGTGGTTCTTCCGGCGGACTGCGACGCGCGACGTCAACGTCCGGGACGTCGAGATCGCCGCCGGCGACAAGGTGATCGTGTGGTTCGCCGCCGGCAACCGCGACCCCGACCACTATCCGGATCCGCATCGCCTCGACGTCGCCCGCAATCCGACCGACCATCTGACGTTCGGGCGGGGCGGGCCGCATCAGTGCCTCGGCGCGCACCTCGCGCGACTCGAGTTGCGCGTCTACCTGGAGGAGTTCGTGGCTCGCGTCGAGCGGCTCGAGCTCGCCGGCGAACCCGTGCGCCAGCGGACGAACTTCACGAACGGGCTCAAGCGGCTGCCCGTCCGCGTCACCTTGGCTTGATCTTGAGCTCGTCGGCTCGAGCGCCCCGGTTCGTTCTGGTCCTCAGCGAGAACTGGACGATGACCTCGCCGAGGGATCTACGGGCTCTGGTGCGGATCGCCGTCGAGGCGGAGGACGCGGGCATCGACGGCGTGATGCTGAGCGAGCACATCGTGCTCGGGCCTTCGGCTGGAGCCGGTGGTCGCCCGGAGAACCCGCGCGACTATGCGGCCCCCGGCAACCAGGACCCCGACACGCCGTGGCCGGACTCGATCGTGCTGATGAGCGCGATCGCCGCGGTCACGAGCCGGTTGCGGCTGATCGGCGCCGCGATCATCGCGCCGCTGCGGCATCCGGTGCTGCTCGCGCACCAGCTCGCGACGCTCGACCTGTTGTGCGAGGGGCGGCTTGTGGTTCAACCGACGGTCAGCTGGCACCGCGAGGAGTACGCGGCGCTCGGCGTCCCGTTCGAGCATCGTGGCGAGTTGCTCGACGAGCATCTGGCCGCGTGGAAGGTCTTGTGGGGCTCGGGTCCGGCGTCGTTTGCGGGCCGCTGGTACTCGTTTGCCGACGTCTACCTCGAGCCCAAGCCGTTCCGGGTCGACGGGCCCCGGTTGTGGTTCGGCGGGATGACGGTCGGGCCGTGGATCGTGCGCCGGCTCGTCGAGTACGGGCACGGCTTTCACCCATTCGGTCAGCCTGACGTTGACGAGCTCCGGGTGTTGGTCGACGCGATGGCGGCGGCGGGGCGGTCGTTTTCTGAGCTCGAGGTCGTGGGTGGGATCCGAGGACGGTTCCCGTCTCGCGGGGGCGTGGCCGATCTGATGGCCGCGGCGGAGGCGATCCCGGCGCAGCTCGAGGCCGGCTACACCACGATCTGCTTCAAGCCCTCGCAGTACACCGACGACCCGGCCCAGGTGGGACGGCTGTGCCGCCGGCTCGTCGGGTCATTCGCCGGCTGAGAACAGCGCGGTCCGCTCGACGACCGTCTTGACGTCGGAGTAGAAGTCGAACGAGTGGTGGCCGCCCTCGCGGCCGATGCCCGAGTCGCGGGCGCCGCCGAACGGCGTCTCGAGGTCGCGCACGTAGAAGCAGTTGACCCACACCGTTCCGGCGACGACGGCGGCGCTGACCCGGTCGGCGCGTTCCTCCGAGCCCGTGTAGATCGTGGCCGCGAGGCCGTAGTCGGTGGCGTTGGCTTTGGTGATCGCGTCCTGCTCGTCCTCGAACGTCTGGAGCGTGAGGACGGGGCCGAACACCTCTCTTTGGAGGATCTCGGCTTGTGGCGGGACGTCGGCGAACAGGGTCGGCGGGTAGTAGAGACCGCCGATCGGCTTGCCTCCGAACACGAGGCGCGCGCCTTCTGCGAGTGCCCGGTCGACGTGGCCGATGACGCGCTCGAGCGCGACCGGGTGGATCAGCGGGCCGTACGTGGTGTCGGGGTCGCGCGGGTCGCCGACCTTGATCTTGTTTGTGCTCGGCTTCGAAGCGTTCGAGGAACTCGTCGACGATCGTGCTGTTGAACGAGCAGCCGCGTGCCGGCCAGGCAGACCTGGCCCGAGTTGTCGTACTGGTAGGCCGCGGTCGCCGCCGCCGCGTCGAGGTCGGCGTCATCGAACACGATGAACGGCGACTTGCCGCCGAGCTCGAACGACACCGGGGTGAGGTTCGCGGCGGCGTCGCGGTAGACCGTGTGCGCGGTGGCCGGCGAGCCGGTGAACGCGACCCGGTCGACATCCTTGTGTCCGGTGAGCGGAGCCCCCGCGCCGACGCCGGTCCCGTGCACGATGTTGAGGACCCCAGGTGGGAGGCCGGCTTGGTCGGCGAGGTCGCCGAGCAGCGAGCACGTCAGCGGCGCCCACTCGGGCGGCTTCAGCACGACCGTGTCGCCGGCCGCGAGCGCCGGCCCGACCCGCCAGGTCGCGAGCATGAACGGCGCGTTCCAGGGGGTCGAGACGGCCGCGACGCCGGCCGGGTCGTAGCGAACCCGGTTGCGGTCGCCGCCGGGGAGCGTGCGGGTTGCGTCGGGCTCGTTGAGGCGGTCGCGCGCGAAGTCGGCGAAGAAGCGGATGTTGTTAGCCGCGCGCGGGAGCACGCGCAGGCTCATCGCCTGGTACAGCGAGCCGTTGTCGGCGGTCTCGACCCTGGCCAGGTCGGGGACGGCCTGGTCGATCGCGTCGGCGAGGCGCGTGAGGTGGGCGTGCCTTCGTTGCGGTCCGAGCGCGGCCCAGGCCGGGAACGCCTTGCGGGCGGCGGCGACGGCCGCGTCGACCTCGGACTGACCGCCGTTGGCGACCTCGGCGAGTTTCCAGTTGTCCCAGTCGATCGGGCTCCGCACCTCGAAGGTAGTCTCGCTGGCGACCCGCCGGCCGTCGATGTAGTGGTCGACCGGGACGGTTACGCCCTCGACCTCGACCTTGTTGCTCATGCGGTCGCGGTCGCGAGGTCGGCGACGACCGTGAGGATCGCGCGCACGTCGTCCTCGTTGGTCCTATGGTTGACGAAGCACGCGCGCAAGGCGGCGGCGCCGTCGACCTCGGCCGGCGCGAGCAGGATCCGTCCGTCGGCGGCGATCGCGCGCGCGAGGGCTGCGTTGTGCTCGTCAGGGTCGACGCCGGCAGGGGGGAGGTAGCGGAAGCAGACGGCCGACAGCTGCGGCTCGACCAGCAGCTCGAAGCGGGGGTCGGCGGTTATCAGCGACGCCAGGAGCGTCGCCTGGTCTAGGTTGCGCTCGATCGCCGCGCGGATCGCATCGGCGCCGTGCACCGTGAACGCGAGCCACAGCTTCAGCCCGCGCAGAGGGCGCGAGTACTCGAGCGAGCGGTCGACCGCGTGGAGCTGCTCGCCGTGCGGCATGTAGCCCTCGTGGTGGGAGAAGGCGTGCTCGAGCGCCTCGACGTTGTGCATCAACAGGACGCTGCACGCCTTCGGGACGTACAGCCACTTGTGCGCGTCGACGGTCGCCGAGAAGGCGCTGGGGAGACCCCGGAAAAGGTCGCCCGCCTTCTGCGTGGACGCCGCCGGGAGGCCGTAGGCGCCGTCGACGTGGAGCCATACGTCATCGCCACAGACCTCGGCGAGGCCCTCGATGTCGTCGACCGCGCCCGTGAGCGTCGTTCCCGCGGTCGCCACGACGGCTACGGGCGTCACGCCGGTTCGTTTGTCTTGCTCGATCGCCTCGGCGCAGGCGGTGACGTCCATGCGTCGGTGTTCGTCGATCGGGATCGCGCGGACGTTGCGGCCGCCGATGCCGAGCACCTCGGCGGCGCGGCGGACCGAGTAGTGCGCCTCGGCCGAGCAGTACAGCGCCATCTTGCGGCCGCCGGCGCCCTCATGACGGACGCCGGGCACCGCCCGTTCGCGCGCCGCCGTGAGCGCCGTCAGGTTGGCGATCGTCCCGCCGGCCGCCAGCAGCCCGCAGGCGTTGTCGTCGAAGCCGACGAACTGCCCGACCCACCGGATCGTCTGCGCCTCGAGCAGGTCGGCCGCGCCGGCGCTGTTGGCGACGTTCACGTCGTGCGATGCCATCAGCGCATCGGCGATCACCCCGATCTCGAGACCGGATGAGCCGATGTAGGCGAACCAGCGGGGGCGCGCCTGCGCTAGCGACCGGTCGAGCACGTCGACGGCGGCGTCGAGCGAGGCGATCGCGTCCGAGGGGGCGCTCGGAAGCGGGCGGCTGAGCAGCTCGTGGGTGCGCGCGTTCGGGAGCGGCTGGCCCGGGCGCGGGTGGTCGAAGCTCCGCCAGGCCTCGGCGATCAGCTCAGCGGCGTGCTCGAGGACCTGGTCGCGGTCGGGGAGCGGGAGGGCCTGGCCCTCGGTCGTGCGTGGGTCGCTCGTCGATGTCACTGTGTAAGCCAGCGTATCGCCGGGCCGGTGAGGAGTTGGGAGGCGGGAGCGCTTGCGCGGGCGGGCTGTCGGATGGTCGGGAGGCGGAAGCGTTTGCGCGGGCGGTCGGGCGGGTCGGTGGCGGGAAGCTACAGTGATCCGCGAGTTGAGCTCGAAGCCCGCACTGATCTTCCAACACGGTCGGCTGGGTCCGCCGGTGCGCGTAGCCGAGTGGCTTGAGTCGCGAGAGTTGCCGTACGTGGTGCACCACGCCGGTGCGGACGGGCCGGTGGCGCCTGAGGACTTCTCGTTCTTGGTGTCGCTCGGGTCTGAGGCGTCCGCTGCGGGTTCCGAACCCTCGTGGGTACCCGCGGAGGTCGCCGTTTTGCGAGACGCGGTTAGCGCCGGCGTGCCCGTGCTCGGGCTCTGCTTCGGCGGGCAGGCGCTGTCACTGGCGCTCGGCGGCGGGATCGATCAGCTCGCCCGGCCCGAGATCGGCTGGTTCCCGATCGAGACGGTCGACGGCGACGCTGTTCCCGCCGGCCCATGGCTGATGTGGCACAACGAGCAGATGCGCGTCCCACCGGGCGGGGTTGAGCTCGCGCGATCCCCGGCGGGCCCCGCTGCGTTTGTATTCGGTCCGCATCTCGGTGTGCAGTTCCATCCCGAGGTCGACGTCGAGCGGGTGCAGGCATGGGCGGAGCGCGATCCGCACCTCGCGGAAGTCGGGCTGACTCCCGAGGACGTGGTGGCGGAGTCTCGGCAGTACGCGCCGGGGGCGCGCGAGCAGGCGTTCGCGATGTTTGATCGTTGGCTTGCCGGCGCGGTCAACGGTGGCGCTCCGGGCTCGTCCGGCTGCTATCTGACGCGTCTCCGTCACGCCGCGTTCCAATCCTGCGGAGCATCTGTCACAAGGCAGCGCAACTCGGCCGATTTGCCGGTTCGCGAAGTCACACTCGTCCAATGAGCATCGACTGGGACGACGTGGAGGAATGGGACGAGGAGGCGCACGCCGCGTGGTGCGAGGTCTGGGCACCGAAGTGCCCGCTAGGCAACTCGCAGCGACCCGCCACGCTGGTCGGCTACCGCGAGCGCGAGCCCGGTCGGCTGCAGCTACGGGCCTTGATCCGGGTCAAGACTGAGGACGGCTGCGACCTGATCGTCGAGGAGGACGAGGAAACCGTGCGCGTACGGATGCTCCTGTGCTGGGAGGACGGCGCGGAGCATTGGAAGGATCGGGACTACATGGACTGCCCGGTCCACGTCTACCTCGAGAAGCCGCTCAACGGCCGCAAGGTGATCTGGGTCGACGAAGACGTTGAGCTGCCGTTGTTCGTGCCCGATTGGTAGATCGACGACGCTGGTGGGACCGCGGCACCGGACCCGATCGTGCTTGCTGCTCGGCGCTCTCTCGACCGCCTCAGACTGCGGGTCCGAGGACACGTAGTCCGGGGACTCGGCTGAACTCCGCAGCATTGCGCGTCGCTACTCCAAGCCCGTGTGCGATGGCGGTCGCGGCGATCCAGAGGTCGTGCGCCCCGATGACCTTTCCGCGTTCAGCGAGCTCCGCCCACACTCCGGCGTGCGCCCGCGCGACCCGGTCGGTGATCGGGACCGCCGGCAACCCGGCGAGCAAGTGCTCGACGAACGCGCTGCGGATCGCACGGCGAGCTCCGCTCGCGCGATGGACCCCGTGCAAAAGCTCGCTGACTGTAATCACACTGATCGCTCGCTCCTCCTCGCCCAGCAGCCGCTCAAGTTCCGGCGTGCCCACGCCGTGCTCCCGGTCAACCAGGAGATCCGTATCGATCAGGATGGCCACGATGTCTCGGGCGCGGCGACAGTCTCGCGCATCGCTCGAACCTCAGCGGCGAACTCTTCGTCGGGCGGCGGCGCTGTCGCGAGCAGCTCACGAAAGCGCTCCGCGGATATGAGCTGCACCTTCGGTGGACTGATCACGGCCACTGGGGCGCCAGCGCGCGTCACCTCGATCTCCTCGCCGGTCGCGACGCGGTTCAGCACCTCAGAGAAGCCGCGCGCGGCTTCGGTGGCGGTCATGCGAGACATTGCGTACAGGTTATCAGATAAATCAGATACTGCTGGGGCTCGCCCGCTCGACGCAAGCGTCTGTGATCGCCGAAGATCCCTCCCGACCTTCTCACGGTGCTACGATCTTTAGTCCGCCGCGGGGTGGAGCAGTCTGGTAGCTCGTCGGGCTCATAACCCGAAGGTCGCGGGTTCGAATCCCGCCCCCGCTACTTCGAAAAGGTCC
>CAVOOV010000009.1:0-236123 GCA_963697655.1 uncultured Solirubrobacterales bacterium
ATGTCCTCCTTACTTCGTTCAGTTACGTCTGCTGACCCGTGCGAAGAGTGTCCTGCAGCGTGATCTATCGTTGAACGAAGAAGACGCCTATCAGATGATGCAGAAGGAGAGCCGTCAACGCCGAAAGTCGATGCGAGAGATCGCTGAAGCCATTCTCCTGGCAGAAGATTTGAGACGGGGCAGATCAGCTATCTAGGCACGCCAAAACAGGCCTTTATACGCTATCGAAGACTTACAAAATCTGAATTGGCCGGCGATCGATCTCCGTCAGCCTGCGCTATCTCTTATCTCGAACCTCTTGAAGGATAAGTATCTTCAAGTCGGCTAGTCTTTACGAATGCGGTTGGATCCACTTGATTTCATAACAGTGTTTGCTCTGTCGAGGCGCGATTAGACTCTGTGCATCGACGACCGAAGGTTCGGAAGAAGGAGCCGAACATGATCATTGTAGGAGTGGATTATCATCCAAGCGTTCAGCAAGTAGCGTTTTTAGATACGGAGACGGGTGAGACCGGCGAACGGCGACTGAACCACAGCGATGGAGAGGCAGAGCGTTTCTATCGCGATCTACAGCGAAGACAGGTCAAGGTGCGTGTCGGGATAGAGGCCACCGGACATGCACGTTGGTTTGAGCGATTGCTGGCAGAGTTGAAGTTCGAGCTGTGGATTGGGGATCCGGCCAAGATCAAGGCAGCACGGGTACGCAAGCAAAAGACTGACCGGCAGGATGCTCAGTTATTGCTTAGGCTACTGGTAGAGGGCCGCTTTCCCCAGATCTGGGTCCCGAGTCCGGAGAACCGTGATCTACGCCAGCTAATCTGGCATCGGCATCGCCTGGTGCAGATGCGCACGCGGGCCATGAACCAAATCCAGGCTGCAGCGATGAACGAGGGAGTACGGCGCAAAAAGACACTGTGGAGCAAGACCGGACGAAGGCAACTGGAGGCACCCCCGCTTGCTCCGTGGGCCGCACGGCGCCGACAGGACCTGCTGGAGTTGGTGGATCGATTGAACACAACTATCGACGAGCTTACCGCAGCAGCCGAGCAGGAGGCACGCAAACGGCCCGAGGTACTGCGGCTGATGACGCATCCCGGCGTGGGGCCCATCACAGCACTGGCCTTTGTGTTGGTGCTTGGATCTCCGGATCGCTTCGGTTGCGGCCATCAGATAGGTAGCTATCTGGGCCTCATTCCCTGTGAGGACTCCAGCGCCGATCGTCAGCGACTGGGGCACATCACCAAACAAGGAAGTTCTCTGTTGCGCTTTCTACTGGTGGAGGCAGCCGAGGCTGCCGTCCGCTGGGATCCCGACTGGCGACGTCGCTTCGTTCATCTGGCCATGCGTCGCGACCGTCGCATCGCTAAGGTTGCGATGGCACGCAAACTGGCCGTCAGCCTCTACTGGATGTGGCGTAAGGAATGCGATTATCAACAGACTTCGGAGTTCGGTTCGCACGCGGGAGAGCCTGGATTCGTCCATGGTGTGAAGTAAATCACCGGTCACTTGATTGGGCATCCCGCTCCCTATCCAGGGAGTTCGAAGTAGTAATCATGGTCGAACGTGCGATCGGAGAGATGGTTGGGTCGGACCGAATTCCGCCCGAAAGATTACAGGCGAACCTTTGTCGGCGATGATGAGTTTGTTCAACCAAAGCGTAACCAAACAGCTCCTCGGAGTGAGTGCCGTTTTACGTTCAAAAATGCATGACACAGCCGAGATTGTTAGAGATGGACGAATAACCGGCTATTCGGACAGATGCCTGAAAAGTCAGCTTTTGGGAAAGTTCGCTAACAAGACTCCAAAATTTGGACCGAAAACTGCCAACATGAGAAAAATTCAAAAATTGAGATTTTGCTGATGAGGTTAGTCGGCGTCGGCGTTTGGGGGGTGCCACCCCCTTACCACTGAGTCTGTGGGTGAAGCCGGAGGGCCGCCGCCCGTGGATGGGGAAGGGCGGCCCGTGAGGAGCGCGGCAGGTGGCCACGGCGGAACTGGGTGCGATCTGGCGTGTTGGGGGGCTGAACGAAGGTTTGGGCTTGCGTGGTGCAAGGGTGAGTGCGTCCCTCGAATGAGAGCGCCTGTCACAGACTGCGGGGCTCGCGGAAAGCCCGCGATGGCGGACCAGCGAAGCACCCGACACATAGCTACTGGCGAATTTTGTGTCGTTGTTTGTGTCGTAACTGTGTCGTCCCTGCCGGTATTCCCGCAACTCGCTCGGTGTCGCTCAGCGCTGCTTTCATGGCTCCATCACATTGAAAATCAAAGGTCCTAAGCTCACTCGGTATCATCTGGTGTTTCTCCCACTGAGATCGCGCCTCGAATTCGCAACGAGGAGGTCAGCGGTTCGATCCCGCTCAGCTCCACCAAATCAACATTCCAAGAAGTTCAATGAAGTCCTAGAGCCAGCGTAAAAGCTGGCTTTTTCGTCTCTTTCGTCCATCTCAGGCCTATTGGCGTCCGTTGACATCTGGGGGCATGTGGGGGCAATAATGGGGGCATGCTCCACTTTCTGGGACTGGAGATGCCCCCACAATGCCCCTAACCGACGTAATCGTAAGGAACGCCAAGCCTACCGGTAAAACGTGCAAGCTCTCCGACGAGCGCGGACTCTACCTGGAAGTGTCGCCAACCGGAAACAAGTGGTGGCGGCTGAAGTATCGCTTCGACGGGAAAGAGAAGCGTCTCGCCCTAGGCGTGTATCCGGATGTAGGGCTGAAAGACGCTCGGGAACGCCGGGAAGCGGCCCGCAAGCTCCTCGCCAGTGGCGTCGATCCGGGAGAGCATCGCAAGGCGCAGAAGCAGACTCGCATCGAGGATGTGTCCAACAGCTTCGAGGTCATCGCGCGGGAGTGGTTTGCCAAGTACGGCACGACCTGGGCCGCCACGCCACAGCGAAAGGATCATGAGGCGGCTGGAGCGCGACGTCTTCCCTTGGATCGGGAATCGACCGATTGGAGACATCCACGCGCCGGAGATTCTGACGGTGTTGCGCCGAATCGAGGCGCGCGGGGCAGGGGAGACGGCGCACCGTGCGCTGAGCAACTGCGGGCAGGTCTTTCGGTATGCGGTCGCCACGGGGCGCGCGCTCGCGCGATCCGTCGGGCGATCTTCGCGGGGCGCTGTCCAGGGTGAAAAAGTCTCACTTTGCCGCGAAGACCGATCCGGAGGCTGTCGCGGGGATTCTTGCGAGCGATGGACGGCTACGAGGGGACGCTGCCCGTGCGGTGCGCCATGCGCCTTGCGCCGTTGCTCTTTGTGCGTCCTGGGGAACTGCGGACGGCCAAATGGGCGGACATCGACCTGGAAGAGAAGCAGTGGCGCTACATCGTCACCAAGACCAACACTCCGCACATCGTTCCGCTGTCGCGGCAGGCGGTCGAGATTCTGAACGAATTGCACCCGCTCACGGGGAAGGGGACGTATGTGTTTCCCAGTGCGCGGACCAGCTCCCGTCCCATGAGCGATAACGCGATTCTTGCCGCCATGCGACGCGCGGGAATCGACAAAGAGGAGATGACCGGGCATGGCTTCCGAGCCGTGGCGCGGACGATCCTGGATGAAGTGCTTGGGCGTCCGGCCTGACTACATCGAGCACCAGCTCGCCCATGCCGTGAGCGACCCCAATGGGCGCGCCTACAACCGCACGGCGCACCTGCCTGAGCGCCGGAAGATGATGCAGCAGTGGGCGGACTATCTGGACAAGCTGAAGGCTGGTGCGAAGGTTATTCCGATCAAATAGGTTTGCCTGACCAATAATGAGTGAGTTTGAGTCTGGGAAATTCGAAGTTGCCGAAAACCCCGTTTTTCGTGCACTTCGACGCCTGGTTCGAATCGTCGGTCGGCGGGATTATTTCGGAGTTGCCGACTACTCGCCAGGAGCCGTCTAATCTAATCGTCGCTTGTGATAGGGAGGCAAGATGAAATTACTTCTTTGTGTGGCGCTTAGTGTCGCAATCCCCGGCATTTGTGCCGGTCAGTCCGCCTCGCCATCGGAACAGACACTGCAAGCAATCCTTAGTGAATTGCGGGCGATTCATGCGGACATGCGAGTAGAGACAGCACGCACCCAGAGCATGGAACTTTTACTTGCCGAGTTGCAGGTTCAGGCAGCGACTGTGACTCGGGCAGTGCAACGGGTTGACGCGGCGCGATCCAAAACGAGTGATGTGCAAGAGGGCATCCGACGCGCAATGACGGATATCACAAGAGTTGAGGAGGCCGGAAATGCGGCGGCCACCGAGGCGGAAAAGAGCAGACTCGCGAGCGATATGGATCGGCTGAAAAGTTGACTCTCCTCTCTAAAGAAACTGGAGCAGGAACGCTTGTCGAATCAGCGGGAAGCCGAAGCGTCGCTTCAGAAAGCCCAAGATGCGTATGACGCCATCGAAGATCAACTGAGCGCTCTCATGAAAACGCTGCACACGGCTCAAGAGGTTGGCAATAAGTAAGGTGTCTTGCTTGCTCTGTGGTTCGGTACTGAGGTCGGGGGCGTCAAGTCAATATCACAGGCTACCGGAAGCTATCCCGTTGTGCCTGTAAAGTCACGTTTTCGGCAAGTTCGCCTCGAAGTTGCCGAAAACCCCGTTTTCAGGGAGGTTCGACAATGAGAAGATGCCTCTTTGGATGAGAGTGCTCGATGAGCGCATTGGCGATTTGTCACTCATTGAGATTGTTCTTCGCGACGACCCATCAGGGGGCAACCGAGATGTCCTTGGTTATTAATTTCGGTAAGCCCAGCCCAGCATGAGTAAACCACATGCTGCAACCCAGCTTCCCGCGACCCGCACCGCGATTCTGGCCCAGTGCGCACGCAATTGAACTACAAACGCGGTGGAGAGGGCGACGAAGACAAACACTGCGGAGGCCAAACCCAACAGCGCTAAAGTAGAAAGACCAAACGGACCCATTCCCATTCCATTGAGAAATCCATGGTAGAGCCCGAGCAGCGCCGCCAAAACCGTTGTAACAGGCAAGGACAGCTTGGCATCAAGCGCCAGCAAACCGCCGAACAAAAGGAAAGACACCGCTGACAGAACGGCTCCCCCATGTGAAGCAGTAGTTGTCGATCCCAGAAGCCCGCCAACGAACCACGCGACTGGCAGAACAAAGAGCGCTCTGCGGCCGTACGATGCGCCGCGCAAGCCTGCCAGCAGCGCGAGGGCTAAGACCGGAATAATGTCTTCGGGACTCGTCAGGAAGTGCATCATTCCGTCGTAGATCGGCCCCATTCCGGTGGAATTCAAATGGGCTTCGGCAGGTGTGGCTTCCATAGCGAATACAAAGAATACAAAAAAGGCTAAAGGCAGTCGGGATCGCGTTGTAGCTTCTGTCATACGATGGCCTTCCACATAAAAAAGAAGCCGCCGAGAGCCACGCATGCCCCGGCCACGCGCAGTAATTTCTGTCCCCAGTTCCACCGATGCACGGTCCCAATGCTGATTCCCAGCGCATGCAGACAGCCGGTCGCCATGACAAAACCTATGCTGTAGAGCAGGCCGCTCTGGCCGGGTGGAAGCTCAGTTCCATGAGCGTGGCCATGGAATATAGCGAAAAAACCTACTAATATGGCCGCCGCCACCAACGGGGGACGGACTTTGAACATCACGGCAGCTCCCAACAGGATGGCGGAGAGGGCGATTCCGTACTCAACTCCGGGCAACGGCACTCCCATGAGGCCGAGCATACCGCCAAAGGCCATCACTATCGGAAATGCAACCGGCAATAACCACACCGCGGGCGCACCGAGTTGTGCCCCCCACAGTCCGACGGCGACCATCGCCAGCACATGGTCCATCCCGGACAAAGGGTGACGAAAGCCTGAAACAAACCCTCCCGCTTCGCCATCTTTCACATGCGCAAACGCGTTTTGCGCCCACAGGAGCATCGGCGCTAGCACCAGAATCCACCGTGTCAGCGTTCGTTGTCGTTCGGTTTTCATTGCCCGCCCCCGAAGAGAATGGCAAGCCGCTGCCAGGTCCAGAATGCGCCGAGCGAGCCGACAGTGTAACCAGGCATGGCTTGTGCCCATCGCGGCCATCGGATTTCCAACAACCGGAAGGACCGTTCCAACAAGAGGATCAGCACAACAAATGAAACTTGTCCGATTTCTACACCCACGTTGAAGCTAAGTAGAGCCAACGGCAATTCGTGTCGCGGAAGCCCTGCGCTCGCCAGTGCGCTTGCAAAACCAAATCCATGCAACAAGCCAAACGCAAACGCGACCACCCAAGGATGGCGGATGGTGAAGCTCGTTTCGCCGCGCCACGACTTGACGATCTCGGGTCCGAGAAAAAGAATGCTCAGTGCGATGGCAGCGTTCAAAGGAACCATTGGCGCTTCGGCGTAACCGAGTGTGGCAATCGCCAATGTGATGCTGTGCGCACAGGTAAATGCAGTAACAGTCTTCAACAACATCCAGCGATTTTTTACGATGAGCAGGAGACCCAGGACAAAGAGCAGGTGATCTGCGCCAAAAAGGATATGCCGTATGCCTTGGACGATGAATGTGCCTGCCACTTGTAACCGGCTTTGCGAAGCGGCAATTTCTACCCACGCCTGCGAAGGCCGAACGATCGTAGTCCAGCTTCGGCCATCAAGCATCTCTACGCGCACAAGGACATCCGTGATGGAGGCCTGGAGGCCGACAAACTCGATGCGCTTTCCCGCAAGTCCATTCGGCCCTGCGTCAATCACGCGCCGCTCGACGAGCGAATCGGTTAGTTCTTGCGTAGTCGGGGCTATCACGTTTTTCGCGTCGGTGGGCAGTATCAGAAGGATCGGCAGACGCATGCCAGCATTTACTGGAGTGCGCCACACAACGTCATAATGATTAGGAGTAGTTTCTTTAATTTCCAGGTACGCTGGCCGGGTCTCATGGGCCATGCAGGTCGGAACTAAGGCCGCGATGACGACTAATATAAACGCGAGCTGGCGAAGCTGGAATGTCTTCATGGCGCAAACGCTGGACCGCTGTTGGGTTTCGTCGCTTCCGGCGGGGGCTGAGGCGCGACAACCTGATATTTCGCCCGCATCCTCGCGTACGCTTTTTGCCATTCAATCGCCTTCTGGTCCGCGAGCCACGCTGTTTTCACGTCCGGTTCAACTTCCTCAATCGTAGGTATGCGCCCTGGCGTGATTGATCCGATCCAGACTAAGTGCCATCCGTAGCCCGATTCAATCGGCCCCTGCCACAGCCCGGTCTTTAGCTTGTACAGCCCGATGGCGAACCCTGGACCAAATTCCTTCGCCAACTGATCAGGCGCGCGGTCTCCGTAATAGTCTTGAAACATGAACGGGTCGGCTAGTTCCTTGCCCAGCGGACTGTTTTCCGGTTTATTCGCGAGTTTGCTCAGCGCGGACAGTGCGTCAGTCTGAGCGTTTTGGCCCCGGCGATCAAACCCAAAAAAGAGGTGGCGAAACGTAGCGCGATCTGCCAGAGCAAACTTCTGGGAATTGTGGGCGTACCACGCTCTCAATTCTTCTGTACTTGGCTCGTGCGCCGAAGCAACGTCCTCCGACAAGAACTCCATCTTCTGCGCCATACGCCGTTTCACGATGGTGTCGTCCTTATCCAGTCCCATCGCTAGTGCTTCGCGGTACAACACTTCCTGGCGGATAAAGCTTTCTACCAAGCCGCTAAATTCTTCCTGCGTCGGCTGCCTGTGCCACTGCGACACAAAAGATATGTCCAGTTGCTTCAGATCATCGAGCGTCATGGATATCACGTAGTTTCCGGTGGTCGTTCGGCCGCGGTTCATCCACCCATATGCCGCGAACAATGCCAGCCCAATCAATAAAAAATGTAGAAGAGGTTCGCGGAGCACTCCCCGTACATGGGCCGCAAAATGACTACGCAGCCCCGGCCTTTTGGTCCTGGGCTGCGTTTCTTGAAGAGCCGATGTCGTCGAACTCATCTCTGGTAAGGCCCTTTCTGCCTTTCTGATTGCGGGCTGTCGTTTTCACCGGGCTTATGGCTTGCCCTTCACAGGCTCAAGCAAATTACTGACTGGCGGAATGATCTCGTAGTTTGCGTAACCGAATTCATTGCTCCGCGCACCATAATACTTATCGCCAAGCTTGTATACGGTCACTTCAAAAGGCGTCTGTTGCAGCCAGGTGATGATTTTTCCATTTTGTATAGCGTATGCGGATGACATCCCCGAATAGGCCGTCTGGGCCACATTTCCAACCTCGCTCGGCAGTTGGGCGTTTCGCCCTACGTTAATCACGATGGTTTGCCCTTCCTTGTTGTAAATAACCTTCATGCGACCGCCAGTGACGTTGTTCTGTACCCAGAGGAACTTATTCACCACCAGTGCCGTCAGTTGCGCGTTGGTCAGTGCAACGCCTCCCTTCTGTTTCAGGACTGCCACACTTAGCCCAGGCTGAGCTTTCTTGCGGTCTTCCTCTGAAGGCGTATACCAGATCGGCGAACTCCACGCCCTTTCCTGAACGGTCGCGGCAACTACGTCGGGTGGCGCAATACCCAGCTGATGTGCCTGGATCGTGGTCCAGCGCGGTGTGGGAATTTCCAGCACCCGCGCATAGTAGAACGCGTGAAGGCCCGGATCAAACTCCGGATCCGTCCAGACCTTCTTCAGTTCCGTCGATCCGATTGTATTGGTGTACGTGGCATTCTCGATATCCACTGTGCTACCCACGGCAGGCACTTTGCCAGTCCACTTATCCGCCTTGCGGTCTCCCGACCACACTACGTCGTAAATCTTTTCGAAGCTTTGACCATCTTTGGTCCATCCCTTCACGATCTGAATGCGATCCAGGTTTCCCGAGGTTGGATCCTTCACCGCCCAAACGATGAACGTCGGCGCCTTCGAATCCATCTTTTGCAGGTCGCCACCCATGGGTACGCCTTCTTTGTACCCGGTCTTCACCCAATCCCTATCCTGAACATCCGTGTCTTTGTAATTCCACCCACCGAAAAACCGCAATCTAATGTGCGGGCCGCTGGCAGCGAAGGTCTCTTTACGCTGCATTGCTTCAAAGATCGAGGCGCGTGTGTTCTCTTCCGCCCAAACTCCGCTGACTCCGGCTGGGTTTTCATAGCGGGTATCCATACCTGCAAAAATATGGCCGGCCATGCGCACTTCGATCGTGCCGTCGCCCTCTCCATGGCCACCATAGAAGTTGTTCTGACGATAAGGCGTACCAGTGTTGTGAGAGTCGGATCCCCCCACGAATCCGAACTTGTATGGGTTGAACCCCTCTTTGTCCTGCATCGTCAGGCCGTCCTTCAAGCCCTGCCGCGCGTAACTTCCCACGATGTGATCGAAGCGGCCCTCCGGCTCGCCTAATAGGTAGGTAAGAATCTCGAAATTCGAAAATTCGTCATTCGGCGACAACGCCGGATGTGTTTCCGAGGAGCCCTTGATCTGCTTCATCTCGATCAGGCGTTCGTTACGATCACGAGATTCTGCCCAGGCAGCATCGATCGGCCTTCCATAACTGTCTACGTCGATGGGGTACATATGCCCGTCGCTCAAATTGGCATTATGCGAGATTGCTAGAAGTTCGTTCCCAGCCTTGCGCTGCACGTCCATCCATTTCCATAAATCTTCCGGGTGTTGGGAATCGAGCGAACTGAAGGGCATTTCGGGTACTTTGGCGCAGTCCTTGAAAAACACGTTGCGGTGCATATTTCGGTAGTCGGGCGTGGAAGTCCACTCGTAAGCACAGAATGCCGTGAACTTGCCAGGTTGGTTAGCCTCGTCCGCGGCCTTGTTATTTTCCTTCCAGACCGTGCCCGCGACTTCCGGCCTTACCAGCTCGGGGATCGGTTTGTTCTCGATCATGCTCTGCCCGAGCCAGAAATAGATTTTTTGGATGTCCGACGGTTGGTGCACGATTAATTTTTGTGCAATGGGCATCTTGCTGAGCGGCGAAGAAGGATCGTTAGAGAGCCGCACAACGCCAGAGTATTCCGAATGGTCGGTCACCCCGCCCCAATCCAACGGAGTATCAATCTTAATGTCATAGCCGAGAGGATGTTTTATTGTTTCGCCCTTCCAATATTTATACGAATCGGCCGGTCCCGTTATGTGATTGCCAAAAATGTAGGCGTCAAAGGACCAGCTTGTATGTTGGTGGGTCTCGCCAAAATACACGTTTCGTTCCGGGTTGGGCTGGGAGGTCGATTGTTGAAAGCCGCTCGGTGAACTCTGACTTGTTTCCTGTCCTTGCTCAGGAGCACCGGTCTTCTTGCACGAGGTCAAAGCAAAAGCTCCGACCAATAGGAACGTGACGATCGCCAGCGAAGTGGCCTTGATCTTCATACGGTCATTCCTCTCGAAAATGCCAAAGAGCAAACAAGGAACCCGTGAATCGACGGACAGCCTAATCTCACCCAGCCATCCTCTGCCCCGCTTCCACGGGACACTACCCGGCCCGAACGGTAACACTCCCCAAGCTAGGGACTCTAGTGGATTTAAGGGTGTTGGGGAACTGGCAAAAGTGCTAGCAGTCAACAAGAAGGTCGTGAGCAAATAAGTGGAACTGTGAATCCGGATTTGGTTACAGCTGGGTGACGGGCAACCCGATAGCACGCTAGACGGTAGCTTGCTCGATACGTCGCGCTCCGGATTCGGCTGCGCGACTGACGGGCGCGATCCGCAACGCTACGGAAATTGTCAGAAAGACGGTTGCAATCCAACGACCCGGTTTTCATAAGTGATCTCTCCGTGCAAAACCGTTGATAGCCGAAGGCCGGGATTATCTCTTCGTCCGGCTGGAGTCAAATCCGCTCGATGGAGTAGCCAACTTGCTGCAGGGGCAGGGCCAGGCCCGCAATCGTTGTTCTGAGCTACGAGAGTGTATTCATGCTTGCGGGGCTGGACACGGAGAGGAACTGTCAGAGTGTGGCATTCGGAAGGATTGATTCAGTAGAAATTCGAACGGTTCCTGTAGTCACGCAGCAAGTAGGTGTTCATCGATTGTTTGCTGGACATTTACGTACAAGATGACCCTTAATCGGTCACGAAATCTATCTAGGATGCTTACACGCTATGCGCAAATTACACCCGAACATCTCGAAGACGCATGAACCTCAGAGCCCGCCCACGACACTGGTTCCGATTTGCGATCGATCCTGTGTCTGGGCTGCATGCTGTTCCCACACGTCAAAAGCTCTTCCATTTCGGGCAATTGTTCTACGAATTGTGACCCTCTCGTTCGCAGTTGCAAGCACCATACCTCTTTTTGCCCGAGACAAGACTGACATGATCGTTATGAACAATGGCGACCGTCTGACTGGTGAGATAAAAGGACTTAATTCTGGCACCCTTTCCGTGAGCTTCGATTACATCCTCGGCACCAGCTCGGTGGATTGGACCAAGGTTGATCATCTCGAAAGCAAACAGCTGTTCATTGTGAAGACACAAGACGGGTTGGTCTACACCGGTACAATCCGCACGGTCCAGTCGCCTGGAGAGCGACCAATCCTGATTGAGATTTCCGAAGCCTCAAATCAGAGCGTCACGCTGGAGCACTCGAAGATCATCAACATGACGGAAACATCCACGAGTTTTCGGCAGCGCTTCAACGGCCAGATCACTTCGGGGGTCTCGTATTCCAAAGGTAATCAAGCAACGCAATATAATTTCAGCTCCTCGCTTGAGTATCTACGCGAACGATGGGCCGCCCAGGCCACTTACAACTCGACACTCGCGGCCAGTACCGGTTCAACGGTTTCCACGCGAAACGCGGTAGACCTGTTTTCCAATCGATTGCTTCGACGGAATAATTGGTTTTATGCAGGAGTCGGCGGCTTTCTTCAAAGCTCCGAACAAAATATCGACCTTCAGACAAATCTTGGAGGCGGTATCGGGCGGTATTTAAAGAATACAGACCGGACAAGCATTTGGCTGCTTGGGGGCTTGGAATGGCAAAACACACGGTATTCCCAGTCTTTGGGCCAGCAAGAAACGCAAAATGTTGCCGCAGCCTTGATCAAGGGTCAGGCTAAGTTTTTTGTCTTCGACAAAACGAACCTAACCATTGATGCGGCCGTCGTCCCGGCCCTGACTCAAGCTGGCCGGGTATATACAAATACGTCAGCAACGTATTATGTAAAGCTTTTCGGTGGACTGAATTGGAATCTATCCTTCTACGGCAACTGGGACAACAAGCCCCCTCAAAATTTCTCCGGCAGCGATTATGGAATCACCTCAGGCTTGGGATGGTCCTTCGGTAATCGATGAGTCCGCGTCAACCTTCGATTGTTGATCTCGTGCGCGAAGTCCACTGATTCATCAATCGCGTTGGATTTGGTGAAATCGCTCACAACCATCGCGCTATGGCATTTCGCTTCGTCAAGACCGTAATTGAGGTTCTCTTTGACAGTGCAACGTCAGGTTGTCATTCCTTGCTCAGCAGGGTCAATGCATCGCGGACCGCCACAGGAGAAATCTCCAGGATGCCATTGAATGGCGAGTACATGGCCACAATGATGAAAATAGCACCCGACGCAGCCAGAGCGCACACGATCAGCGTCACCATCACCGTAGCGTTGGACGGCGCAAACCCGACTCGCTGCGGTCACGGCCGTGCCGCTTCTGCCGCTAGGCCTTACGGTCTTTCTCTCGAACAATTGCTGACGCGGATCGTCAAGATCCTGTTCTGACGAAACACTCCACGCTGAGTGGTCTCAGCCGAGTTTGAGTTCGGATTTCACGCGGCCTCCCAGCAACAGTCGCTCCGCCAACGACGCTCCTACGGTCTGCCGGAAGTGCCGACTGACACTTTTGCCAGTTCACGACCTGGCAATCAACTTCTAAACTCATGGAGCGAAGGCTATGGATAGACAGACGTTGGATCCCAGCGTGAAGGATGCTCGCACAGTTTCCTTCGGTCTAGCAATCCACAAATGGTGTACGTTTCTCAGATTGGAACGACCTATGCACGCCTGCGAACTGAATTTGAGGAACATCATGATTCTGATGATCGCGCTGACGCCGCTGCAACTGCTTCATGCACAGGACGACTGCGATGACGAATGTAAAGTGAACGACAACATTGCAATGGTGCTCAATGTACCTGTCAACTCGACCGCAGAGGTCGTCAGCACCGGTTGGGGTACGGTTGCCGGGATCGGCTATAACTTCAACCGGCACCAGGCGGTCATCGGCGAGTTCCTGTGGAATCGGGTCTATGCCTCAAGTGGGCAGCTGCGACCGCTGCAGGCCGCTTTGCAATCCACCGATCTTAGCGGAAACGCTGACATTTTTACTATCACCGGAAATTACCGGTACGAACTGCGAGGCCGGTTACTCGGCACCTATCTCATCGGCGGCGGTGGTTGGTATCTCCGTAACACCAACCTCTCAAAAGCGGTCACAGTAGGCTCAGGAACTATTTGTACGACGGCCTGGCTCTGGTGGGGATTCACTTGCACGTCGGGAACTGTAACCGCGAGCCAATCTGTGGCAAGCTCCAACTCAAGTGCATTGGGCGCAAACGCAGGCATGGGACTCACTGTAAGAGTAGGCGAAGCTCCTTACCGACTTTACACGGAAGCGCGCTATAACTATGCTCCGACCAAGAACATCAACACGCAGTTCATAACGGTCGCTGTCGGAATTCGCTACTGAAGAACCCGAGGATTCGCAAGAGATGTGGCGTGCCCCCATCGCGCACACGATCAGCGTTCACCAATGCCCGTCGTGGAACAGCGCAATCCTGATGAGATCGAAGCGTGTCAGACGTCAACGCGGGAAAAGAGTTCAACTACGAACATCCGTACGCCGCTTCAACGGTCAATCACTTCGGGATTCGTTTCCACACGCAATCACGCGTTGGACATTCGCTTCGTCAAGAGCCGTAATCGAGTTCTCTTTGACAGTGGCAACGCCGGGTTGTCATTCCTTGCCCATCTGGTTCAATGCATCGCGGATGGCCACAGGAGAAATCTCCAGGAGTCCATCGAATGGCGAGTACATGTCCACAATGATGAAGATCGCAGCCGACGCAGCCATCGCGCACACGATCATCGTTACCAGCACCGTACTGGGCAAGTACTCGAACGTGGCCACCTGACCATGAAAAGTACTGGGAGAGCTCAAGAGGCATAAGAATGATGCGCTGAATCTGTGATTGTTGGACGAAGAGACGCCCAGACATCTGTCTCAAACTTCTTTAGAAGACCCGCCCAATTTGGAAATAGAAACGTGCATGGCCATAGTCACCTACCGCACCGGCGACTAAGACCGGACCAAATATCGTGTTCACGAGAAGCCCGCCTGCAGCATCCATCGGGAGATTCGGTGGGCTTGGACCGAGAGGAAGCTTGTATGTCTTTCCCAACTCCAATAACCCGAGAACGTTAACCGAACTGCCCAGGAATGGCGGCAGCTTCGCCAACTCGCGAATGTAGCCAAGTTGCCCTAGAAAATATTGGTTTGTAAGTAACTCATTTGTGCCCCACGCAACCAACTCCCGCGAACCACCCAGGGAGAATGCCGGTACTCCCGTCTTGTAACCGTAGCTGCTGCCGCCAAACGCGGCTACATAAACAGATGACGGGGCATTCAAGCGGAAGAAAGCTTCAGAGCTGTATCTCAGTGACTGGGAAAGGGCCCGGGGCGGCTGGATTCGTGTTATACCCCTTGGTGTACATCAACAGACTGACGCCAGAGCGAGGAATGACGGGGTCGTCGAGTGTAGTCAACTGGTACTGGATCCTGACATCGCCAGTCGTTCCGGAGGTCGTGGGGAGAGTCTGGCACGTTCCCGATCATTGGAGTGGCTTTTTCATAGCCACCTTCGTAACCCAGTCGAAATTCGCCGGTTCTTCCGAACGCATATCCGGTGTCGAGGCCACCAAGCGCCTGGCGTATACGGTAGCTGGCCAGCAAGGTGTTACTGGAGTAGATGTTAAATTGCTGGCTGTTGACTCCAAGTCTGGGGGCAATGAACCAGTTGCTGGTCGTTGTGAATGGATGGTAGTACTCGCTGGCCAATTGGTATTGCGATCCGAGGATTATGTCGTTGCGCAACTCCGACCGATAGCTACCTACATCCATAAATGTGATTCTGGCCCCAATGCTGAAGAGGACATTGTTGTATTCCGAACCGTCAATCACGATGAGAGGACGCACGATGGGGGGTGCGTAGGACTTCTGCTCAGCCTGAACTTGCAGACCCTGTTCGCCGTTCTTCTCCGTCATCGAATAGGTAGCAGTTGCGAACCGCCCACTGCCAACGATGGTCATCATGTCCTGGTCAATTTTCTTTGGATCGACGGGCTGTCCCTACCAGCGACGACATCTGCTTCTCCATCGCCTTCGCCATCTCTGGAGAGGTGCCAGTGACCTCGACAAACTGTGGTATTGGTGCAGTCCTTCGCCGGGCGTTTCGATTTGCAAGATAGTCCTCCCACTCGGCCTCGCTTACGGAAAAGGCGGACAATACGGAGGCTTTGGAGGCGGCCGCGTCGTATCCCAGCTTGATGATGGCATCGGCCTTGTTGTAGTCCAGAGAGGTATATTTCTGCAGCGGAACCACCACGAGCATGTCCGCCTGCTCCATCGAATCGAACTACGTTCACAGCGGACATGACAGAGATGGCTTGACCCAGTACACCGAAACTTGACAGGTTCGTGTTTGGATCCATCGGAGCAGTCTCCAGATGGACTCCAAGGACGACGTCGGCCCCCATCTCTTTGCCAACGTCTATCGGGAGATTGTCGAGCAGGAAACCATCTGCGTAGAGGTGTTTTCCGGATCGGACTGGCGTGAAGATGCCCGGTAACGACATGGTCGATCTCATGGCCAGTGCAAGAGAGCCGTCGCGGAAGACATGCGGCTTGCCGGAGACAAGATCGGTGGCCACACAGGCAAACGGAATAGGAAGATCATTGAAGCTTGCGATCTCTGAATATGGAAGCGCAACACTGTCGAGAACCAGATTGACTTCCTGACCTGTATTGAACCCTGAGGGAAACTGCAACCCGCCACGCAAACCAAATTCAAGTTGACCTGGGACGTCGTGAGCGTCTTGTTTGCGTCGAAAGGACAGGTCGCGAAATGGCGTCACTCCGCTTAGCACCTGGTCCCAGTCGATCCCGTTGATGAGTTGCCTGACCTCTGCCGGGGATAGTCCAGTCGCGTACATACCGCCGACCAAACCTCCCATGCTGGTTCCCGCGACATAACTGACGGGAATGCGGTGCTCCTCCATCCACGTTATGACGCCGATGTGGGCAAGACCCAGCGCGCCACCGCCTTCGAGGACAAGACCAAGTTTTGGGCGGCCTTTCTTGTCATGCTTCGGAGGCTCCTGAGAATGGCCGTAACTGCTCGCCGCCAAAACGCAAAGGAGAAACAATGATTGCGCGGCTCGGATCTTCATGCTTGTCCTCTGTCCTTGCGTGATTTGAGCGGGCTGCCCTTCAGCGCCCTGATCTCTGCTCTGCTCAAGCCTGCACCATGGGCAGGCGCTGGCGTGCCTGCGGGCCGGGGTGAGCGTGCTGGTGGAGAAGCCGCCGACGATCAGCCTGCGGGAGTTCGACGAGCTCACGGCTGCCGAGGGCGACGACGGAAAGCCGCCCTGGTTCGCCACTGTCTTCCAGCACCGTTTCGGCTCCGGCCAGCGGCGCCTCAGCGAACTCGCCGGCCAGGGCGAGCTCGGCCGACCGCTCGTAGCCATCTGCCACACCACCTGGTTCCGCGACCAGGCGTACTTCGACGTGGACTGGCGCGGCCGGTGGGACACCGAAGGCGGTGGACCCACCATGGGGCACGGCATCCACCAGATGGACATGCTGCTCGACGTGCTCGGCGATTGGACGGAGGTCTCCGCGGTCGTCCGGACGCAGGCCCGCCGCATGGAAACCGAGGACGTGTCGATGGCTCACGTGACATTTGCCAGCGGGGCGGTGGCAAGCATCGTGACCAGCGTGCTCTCGCCGCGCGAGCAGTCCTACCTGCGGTTTGACTTCGAGCGCGCGACCGTGGAAGTGACGCACCTATACGGATATGCCGACGACGACTGGCGGATAACCTCCTTGCCTGAGTGTGAGCACGCGGTGCTCACTGCATGGGAGGAGGGCGAGAACGGAACCAAGAGCGGCCACGCCGCCCAGTTCCGCGAGGTGCTGTCGAGCCTGAAAGCCGGCCGGCGACCTCCGGTCAGCCCCAGGGAAAGTCGCCGGACCCTGGCACTCGTCGCCGCGATCTACGCGTCGGCGTTCACCGGGCGGCCGGTGGCACCCGACGACCTCGCGTCCGGCACGCCGTTCTACGGCCAGATGAACGGAGGGAAATCCGCATGGTGATGTCGCTACAGCACAGCCAGACGGCGGCCGGGGCGTGGTGGGACGGGACCGAGCTGTTCCGCTATACCTACCGGCCGTCGGATCCGCAGCTCGAGTCCCCACGGCCGTTCTTCCATCCTGTTCGTACCCTCGGCGGCGACGTGGTCAGCCTTTACCGTCCGCATGACCACGTCTGGCACAAGGGCATCGCTCTGTCCCTGCCGAATGTCGGATCCGAGAACTTCTGGGGCGGTCCCACCTTCCGAGAGGGCAGCTACATGCAGATCCCGAACGACGGGGCCATGCTGCACGAGGATTTCACGCTCGCCGACGGCAAAGACGACCTGGTGCGGCTCGACGAGCGGCTCACCTGGGCGACTGAGTCCGGGTCGACGCCGATCACCGAGCATCGCGAGGTTGCCGCGACCGCATGGCCCGACGACTCGGCGTGGGTGCTGGCGTTCCAGACCACGCTGACCAACGTCAGCGGCGCGGAAATCCGCATAGGCAGCCCGACGACGGAGGGCAGGCCGGACGCCGGTTACGGCGGCTTGTTCTGGCGTGGCCCGCGCTCGTTCACCGGGGGCCGCGTGGTGGCGGCGGACGGCGAAGGGGGAGATGAGCTGATGGGACGCCGTGGTCCCTGGATGGGGTTCGCCGGGCGGCACGACGAGCATGGGCGCTGGTCGACGCTCGTCTTCGCCGACTCGCCGCGTAACTTCAGCTACCCCAGCCAGTGGTTCGTCCGCAGCGCCCCGTACGCGTGCCTGTGCCCGGCACCGTTCTTCGACACGGAGTACCCCTTCGCTGACGGCGCGTCACTCACGCTACGCTACGACATCATCGTCGCGGACGGCGCGCTGGACTGCGCCGGGTGCGAACGGCTCGTGGTCCGCGCGGGTAACCATGATCTGCTCTCCTCATGGGACTAAGAGCCGTGACATCTGCTGCTGACACTCCTGACGCCGCGTTCCCGGGCGCGACTGGTCTCACCATGCTGGACGTCTACGACTGGGCGGCGCCCGACGGCCTGCGCGGCGGCTCATCGCACGTACATCTCGCATCCAGCGAGGGGTACATCGTGGTGTCCGGGGCGGGCCGGTTGCAGACCCTTGGTCCAGACGGGTACGCGGAGACAGCGTTGCACCCGGGCGACTGCCTGTGGTTCACTCCGGGCACCATCCACCGGCTGGTCAACGACGGCGAGCTCCGACTTGCGGTCGTGATGCAAAACGCCGGGCTCCCCGAGCACGGCGACGCCGTCCTCACGTTCCCGCCGGAGGTCCTCGCCGACCCCGACGCCTACGCCCGCGCCGCATCGCTGGATGGCCTCGGTGGCTCGGCCGCCGACGCGGCCCGGCGGCGCCGGGACCTGGCGATTGAGGGCTACCTGGCGCTGCGCGACCAGGTGGCGGAACAGGGCCCGGCGGCGCTGGACCCGTTCTATGCCGCCGCGCTGAAGCTGATCGCCGGGCACGCCGCCGACTGGCAGGAGCGCTGGCGCGCGGGCGCGATGGCGACGGCGGAGCTCACCGGCGTCCACCTGGACGGAATCGCGGCCGGATCGGCGGAGCACCTCGCGTCCGCCAGGCTGTGGCGGATCGAGCACTCGGCCGCTCCGCGCGCCTACGGCATGTGCGGCCGGCTCACGACGTACCCAGTCGCCCAGGCGGTCCGTACCGGCTGAGGTCCGGGAACCCCGGGCTGCCAAGAAGTGCGTGCGCCGCCCGATCGACTGCGGGGCTGGCAAGCGGCTCCATCGGGAAACCGCCACGCGCGACCCGCCGGCCGAAGGCGGTTTTGTCGAAACTTTCGACACTCTCCACCGCATTCTGATCGTCGATGCCTCGCCGATCTCTCTCCGTTTCATTTGTATGCGGCCGTGCCCGATCCTCTGCAAGGCCATCGGTGCATGACGTTGGGCCCCTCACCGTGCATCGCGAGAAAGTGGGTTAGGCTTTCGAGAAACGGGTAAAAACTTTCGGACAGCTTTCGGCGCGAGAAGTTCGCCACCGCCGTGTTCACGAGCAGGTGGGAGCGGACCGCCGAGCGCCTAGAGACGTACTTTGGAGTGAGGGACAGAGAAGGGAGACGGACATCATGCGCTGCAGCGACGTTCTTGGAGGCCTGCGCATCGGCTGCATGGACGCAGGAGTGCGGGGGCAAAACGGACGGCGAGGTACAGCGAACGGGTCGGACCGCGGATTCAGGTCGAGGCGCTGGAGGTTCGGCGCCGCGGCGGTGGCGGCCGGGCTCGCCGCCGTCACGCTGATCGGATGCGGCAGCGCCAGCAGCAGTTCGTCGGCGGTCGCGGCGTCCACGGGCAAGGCGAAGCTGTCCGGACAAACGCTCACGGTCTACACCCAGGCGCCTTCTGGCACGCAGGTCAAGCAGTACCAGGAGTACTACAACTACATCGCGAATCAGTTCCATAAGGCCACGGGCTCGACGGTGAAGTGGGAGTACACCTCAAGCGCGGTGTCGCTGTCTCAGGCACTCGAGCAGGCAGCCACCACCAACAGCGGGCCCGACGTGTGGAGCATCGGCTCCTCTTTCAACGGCACCGGGACAGCGCTTCACGAGTTCTACACGATCCCGTCGAGCGACTGGACAAAGTTCGGCGGTCAGTCGTCGTTCGTGCCGAAGATGCTCACCATGTCTGGGCCGAACAACAACCAGGACATCGGCGTCCCGTTTGAATCCATCCCGTTCGTCCTGGCGTATAACAAGGCGCTGTTTGCCAAGGCCGGGATCAAGTCCCCGCCGACCACCTGGACGCAGTTCGTTACCGACGCCGAGGCTGTGCAGAAGGCGACCCCGGGCGTCAACGGCGCCAGCTTCTCGCCTGCCGACCCCTACGGTCCGTGGAAGCCGGTCTGGTCGTACATGGAGCAGGATGGCGGTGACTTCCTGAACCACTCCGGCACCACCGCCACGCTTACCTCGCCGCAGCTCCAGGCCGCCCTGAAGTTCTACTTCGGGCTGGAGGACCAGTACCACGTCGTCGCGAAGTCAAACCTGACCTGGGAGGGCTCGCAGGAGACGTCTGCATTCCTGGCCGGCAAGACCGGCATGATGATGGACGCCGCCTACAGCCTGGCGCAGGAGGCGCAGGGCACCCCGGTGGCCAAAGACGTCGCATTCGCGCCGATGCCGAACGTGCCGTACGGGATGTCCGCGCGGCCGGCCGGCGGCCAGGTTGCCGAAACCATCGTGTCAGGCAACTACTACGACATCGCCAGGTACTACAACAACGCACCGCTGGCACTGAAGTTCATCCAAGTGAGCACCTCGACCGCGGCGCAGGTCGAGCAGTTCAAGGTCATGGGCTGGATGCCGGTCACGCAAGCAGGGGTGGCGGCGGTAAGGAAAGCCGACCCCGCGGTTGCCCCGTTCATCGTGTCCGAACAGAACGCGACGCCTACCGACTACACCCCCGTCTGGAGCGACCTCGAGACCGGCGTTCTCGCGGTGATCGGGCACGTCGGACAGCAGCTCGCCAGCGGACAGCCGTACAGCAGCTCGTACGTCCAGAGCCAGCTGCAGTCCGAGAACTCGATCGTGCAGTCGCACCTGAGCGGCGGCTCGTGAGCGGTGAGCCGCAGTCCGGCGGCGATCGGACGACAGCGAAACAGCCGACGGCGCCCGACCCGCCTGAACCGGCCGGGTCACTAGGTCTTCCACCGCCTGGCGACCCGGCCGCCACTGACCGCCATGGCATGTCCGTCTGGGTTCGCTCCATCGCCGCTCGTTTCAGGCGTGGCTTCGGCGCTCGTTCCCGGCGGCGCGAGCCCGCGGTATGGCTGGTCGCGCCGGGGGCGCTGTTCTTCATCCTCCTCGTCGGGCTACCGCTGGTCATCGTGGTGTGGACGAGCTTCCTGCACATCAATGAGGGGAACATCGCGCACTGGACCACCGCTCCGTTTGCGGCATTCCGGAACTACGTGAACGGAATCACCGGCCCAAGCGTCCTCGGCGTCTCGTCGTTGACGTCGGTGTGGATCAGCGTCAAGTTTGCGCTGATCGCGACGCTGGTGTCCACGCCGATCGCCTTGTTCGCCGCGCTGAGCGTGTACCACAATTTCCGCGGCCGAGCGCTGCTCCGCTCGATCTACATCGTGCCTTACATCATCCCCGGCTTCGTCGTGGCGCTGCTGGCGCAGATCGCCTTCCTCAACCACTACGGAGCCGTGGATCGCCTTCTCTCGACGCTGCACATCGCCTCGGTCAACACCCTCTGGCTGATCGGTCCGAACGCGTTCTGGACAATGACGTTCACCGAGATCTGGGAGGTGTGGCCGTTCATCTACCTGCTGCTGCTGGCCGGGTTGCAGGCGATCCCCCGGGATCAGCTCGAAGCCGCCACCGTCGACGGTGCAGGCTGGTGGGCGAGGCTCAGGTACATCGTGCTGCCCCAGCTCAAGGGTGTCTACGCGCTGGCCTTCGGCTTGGCGACGCTCTTTCACTTCGGCAACTTCACGCTGCCGTACATACTGTTCGGCAACACGCCGCCCTCGTCGGTGGACGTGCTGCCGCTCAACATCTACTACGCAGGATTCCGCGGTTTCGACTTCGGCGTCGCGTCGGCGACCGCGATCTTCAACATCCTGCTGCTGGCGGTTCCGGTCGCGATCTATCTGTGGCTGGCCCGGCTCCGCCCGGCCCGAAGGAGGTCCTTGGCATTAGCATGAAGCACTACTCCGCGGATCGGCTGATGCCGCGCTCGATTTCACGGATCGGCACGGCTGTCCTCCTCATCTTCATCGCGGTGCCCGTGCTGTACCTGCTCCTGCTGGCGCTGAGCACGAACAGCACGGTCGCCCTCGGCGGGACCGGGCTGAAGCACTTGACGTTCGGCAACTTCACCAGCATGTGGGCGGCCACGTCGCTGCTCCAAGGCCTGGTCAACAGCGTGATCATCGCGGGCATCTCGGCCGTGCTGGCCGTCATCCTCGGCGTGGCGGCTGCCTACCCGCTGGCGAGGCTCAGGTTCCGGGGCCGCAAACCGCTGCTGTACTCGATGCTGGGCAGCCAGTCGGTGCCCGGGCTAGCCCTGCTGCTGCCGCTGTTCATCCTGCTGGCCGGCATCCAGGGGTTCATCGGCATCCAGGTGATCGGCAGCTACCCCGCGATCATCGCGGTCTACATGACGTTCGGCCTGCCGCTGGCCACCGTGGTCTGCTTCGTGTACCTGCGGGCGTTGCCGCAGGAGCTGGAGGAGGCTGCGCTCGTCGACGGGTGCACCAGGGTGGGCGCGCTGCGCCGGGTGGTGCTCCCGCTGATGGCGCCAGCCATGGTGGTGAGTCTGGTGTTCGCGTTCCTGGTGGGATGGAATGACGTGCTGTTCGCCAGCGCGCTCACCAACAACAGCACCGAGACCGTGGCGATCACGCTGCAGCATTTCGGCGCGGCCCAGAGCGAGAGTTTCGGCGCGCAGCCGCTGTACGGGGATCTGATGGCGGCTGCCCTGGTCAGCGCGATCCCGGTGGTCGTGCTCTACCTGGTCTTCCAGCGCTACCTGGTGCACGGCCTCGCGGCCGGCGCCCTCGAGGGCACGTGAGCCACGCAGACGAAGAAGTCATCCGGGTCGCGATGAACGGCGTCACCGGGCGGATGGGCTATAACCAGCACCTGGTACGGTCGCTGCTCGCGATCAACGCCGACGGCGGCGTCCCGCTCTCCGACGAGCGTCGGATTCGGCTCGAGCCGATCCTCGTCGGCCGCAGCAAAGAGAAGCTCCGTGACATCGCCGAGCGCCACGGGATCGCCGACTGGACGACCAACCTCGACGAGGCCCTGGACGCCGTCCGCGACGGCGGCGGCGTCTACTTCGACGCGCAGGTGACCAGCGCCCGGTATCCGGCGGTGACCAAGGCCATCGCGGTGGGCGCGCACGTGTACGTGGAGAAACCCTCCGGCGGCTCGCTGGAGGAGGCGACGTCGCTCGCGGAGGCCGCGCGGGAGGCGGGTATCAAGCATGGCGTCGTCCAGGACAAGTTGTTCCTGCCCGGGCTGCTCACCCTGCGTTCCCTCATCGCCGGCGGGTTCTTCGGCCGGATCCTGTCCGTGCGCGGCGAGTTCGGCTACTGGGTCTTCGAGGGCGACTGGCGGACCCCGCAGCGACCCTCGTGGAACTACCGCGCCGAAGACGGCGGCGGCATCGTGCTCGACATGTTCCCCCACTGGACATACGTGCTCGAAGGGCTCTTCGGGACTATCGACGCGGTCACCGCGAAGGCCGTGACGCACATTCCGCAGCGCTGGGACGAACACGGCGAGCGCTACGACGCCACCGCTGACGACGCCGCCTACGCGATCTTCGAGCTCACGGGCGGCGTCATCGTGGCGATGAACTCCTCGTGGTGCGTGCGCGTCAACCGCGGCGAGCTGCTCGAATTCCAGGTGGACGGGACCGAGGGCAGCGCAGTGGCCGGCCTGCGGAACTGCGTCGCGCAGCACCGCGGCACGTCCCCGCGCCCCATCTGGAACCCCGACATCCCGAACAACGAGAGGTTCTCCGACCAGTGGCAGCCCGTGCCCTTCGACGGGGATCCGGGCAACGCGTTCCGGCTGGAGTGGGAGATGTTCGTCCGGCACGTAGTGGAAGACGCGCCGTTCCCCCACGACCTGTTCGCCGGAGCGCGCGGCGTCCGGGTCGCCGAGATCGGACAGCGGTCCTCGCGCGAGGGGCGCCGGATCGAAGTGCCAGCACCATGAAGACCACCTCCGTGAACGTGACGCTGCCTGCCGCGGACGGGACTCTGAGGCCGTATGAGCTGCGGCCGGCGCGGACGTGGCCGGCCGTCGCCACACCGCTTCGAACGCGGGTCGCGTACGCGGCGGCGCACGTCGTCGCCGATCCGCTCGGCGACCCGGCGGCGCCGACGCCGTCGCTGGACTGGGATGCGACGCTGCGCTTCCGCGCGCACCTGTGGTCGCACGGGCTGCGGGTGGCTGACGGCATGGACACCGCGCAGCGGAACATGGGCCTGGACTGGAACGCCACCCGATCACTGATCGCGCGGAGTGCGGACGCCGCGCGGTCCTTCGGTGATCCGGCCACGCTGATCGCGGCTGGCGCGGGCACCGACCACGCGCGTTCTGCTCGGACGCTGGAGGAGATCGTGGCCGCGTACCTGGAGCAGGTCGCGGCGATTCGCGCCGCCGGGGTGGGCGTGGTGCTGATGGCCAGCCGCGAGCTTGCCCGCTTCGCCCGCGGCCCCGACGACTACCTACAGGTGTACGGTGCCGTGCTCAGCCAGGCGGACCGGCCGGTGATCCTGCACTGGCTGGGGGAGATGTTCGACCCGGCGCTGGCCGGGTACTGGGGCTCGCGTGACCTGGGGGCGGCGGCTGAAACGGTGCTCTCGCTGATCCGCGAGAACGCTGCGAAGGTGGATGGCATCAAGCTGTCGCTGCTCGACGCCGATCGTGAGACCGCGCTGCGCGCCGCACTCCCGAGCGGCGTGCGGATGTACACGGGCGATGACTTCAGCTACCCGTCGCTGATCGCCTCCGGAAGCGACGCACTGCTCGGTATCTTCGACGCGATCGCCCCAGCCGCCGCGACGGCGCTGCGAGCGCTCGACGACGGCGACAGGTCCAGCTACGAAGAAGTCCTCGCGCCGACCGTGCCGCTGGCGCGGACGATCTTCGCGGCGCCGACGCAGAACTACAAGACCGGCCTGGTATTCCTGGCCTGGCTGGCCGGACACCAGGACGCCTTCGTCATGGTCCGCGGCGCTGAGTCCGCCCGGTCGCTGCCCCACCTGGCAGAAGTCTTCCGGCTCGCGGACGCCGCCGGCCTGCTGCCCGACCCCGAACTCGCCGTCCACCGCATGACGACACTCCTGGCCCAGCACGCAATCGCTGCGTGACGTCCGCTCACGCCCCGCCGCCCCTCGCGACAGCCCCGGCACTGCCACCGCCACCACTCGGACAAATCAGATATGTCACGACTAGCTCTTAACCAGTGGACCGTGCGCACATGGGGCGTTCGTGACGCCGTCGAAGGCTGCGCACGGCACGGCATCGAAGCGATCGGCCTATGGCGCGAACACGTCGCCGACTACGGACTCGCACCCGCGGCTTCGCTCGTCCTGGACGCCGGGTTGCGAGTGCCGTCGCTGTGCCGCGGCGGATTCTTCAACCGTCCCGGCTGGCTCGACGACAACCGTGCCGCTATCGACGAGGCGGCGGCGCTCGGCGCGGCCTGCCTCGTGCTCGTCGTCGGGGGTCTGCCGGAGGGAGCGCGGGACCTGGCCGGGACCCGGGCACGGATGAGCGACGCGATCGCCGCGCTCGTCCCGTACGCCCGCGAGCGCGGGGTGCGGCTCGCGCTCGAGCCCATGCACCCGATGTACTGCGCCGACAGGGGAGTCCTGTCCACCCTGGCCCATGCGCTCGACGTGGCCGCGCCACACCCGGCGCAGGACGTCGGCGTCATGGTCGACACGTTTCACCTGTGGTGGGACCCTGATGTGTGCGCGCAGATCGCCCGGGCTGGCCGGGAAGAGCGCATCGCCGGGTTCCAGGTCAGCGACTTCCTCAGCCCGCTGCCGCCCGACGTGCTGCTCGGCCGCGCGATGATGGGCGACGGCGTCATCGACTTCGAGCCGCTCTGCCGCGCGGTCACCGCCACCGGGTACAGCGGGGACGTCGAGGTCGAGATCTTCAACGCGGACGTTTGGGCCGCCGACCCGGACGAGATCCTGACGCGGATGAAGCGGCAGTACACGAAGCTCGTCGCCCCGCACCTGGTCGTCGCGTGAGTCGGCATCTGAGCCCGCCTCGATGCGAACGTGCGCTCGCTGGTCGCAGATCCTCGTAAACGAGCGGTCCTCCCGCATTAGGTGGTCGGCCGCGAGGGGCTGAGCGGCGGATTGGACGAAAGAGGGGTGCGATCGAGGAGAAGGGGGTAGGCGTGAGGTGACGACCCCGGGGACGGATCCGTTCACCACTGTGGACGACCCCGGGCTGGCAAATGAGTGTCGAGCGGTACACGAGCGTACGCCTCGCCTGTGAGGTTTCGGCTTGGTGTGTGTTCTCGCTGCTCGTCACGAGGAGCGGTGCTGAGATCAATCTCGCGCCGAGAGAGAGGAGGGTTTGCCTCATGGCAACCATTTCTGCGCCCACGCGACCGGCCCCACCGCGATCGGCCCCAACACGATCGGACTTGCAGGAGGCTGATCTCGAAGGCCGGCCCCTGAGTCCGACGAATCTCAACTGGGGCAACTCGGCGCCGCTCGCATTGGCGGCCTTCGGTGTCACCACGTTCATGCTGAGCATGACCAACGCGAACCTCATCTCACCGGCTGTGAAACCAGTGGTGTTCGCTGTTGCGCTGATGTTCGGCGGCCTCACGCAGTTGATCGCGGGCGTCATCCAGCTACGGACTGGCAACACCTTCTCTGGCGTTCTGTTCACTGGCTTTGGCGGCTTCTGGCTGTCGCTCTTCGCCGTGGCGCAGTGGTTCTTAAAGGCCGTACCGGCCGCCCAGACGGGGCATGCACTGGGGCTGTTTCTATATGCCTTCGGGATATTCGCGGTGGTCATGTGGGTGGCGTCGTTCCGCACGAACGCGATCGTCGTCCTGTCTATAGGGATTCTCGTAGCGGCGTTCTTCCTCCTCGCCGCTGGCAACTACGGGGCTCACGCCACCTTGATCCACTGGGGCGGCTATCTCGGTCTGGCCGCGGCCGCATGCGCCTTCTATCTGGCTCTGTCGGAGCTGTGCGAGGTCTCGTACGAGCGGGCGATCTTCCCGGTCGGCTCTCTCGCCAGGCACTAACCCGCCGGCAGGATGCGACGCTGCGCGGCGAACGGCTGTTCCTGCGCAGCGTCGCTTCGCCGGCAATGCGTGTCATACGGATTAGCATGTGCTGTATGACGATGCTCAGCTTTCGCGTCCCGGACGACGATGCGGCTGAGCTGAACCGGTGGGCGGAGGCACTCGGCGTTGATCGCTCGGAGATTCTCCGCGACGCTTTGCACCGGCAGTTGGTTGTGTTCAAGGCGGAGTCTGACGCTGAAAAGTGGGAGGAGCGGCCGGCTACGAGCACGGAGCTGAGCCTGTCGGAGATCGCGGATTGGGGGCCGGCCGAGGACTGAGCGGACTGGGGCGATGCTGAGGGGTGAGGTCTGGTTCGCCGCGACGCGGGGTGGCGACCGGCCGGTGCTGGTCCTGACGCGCGATCCGGTCGCCGACCGGATCGGTTCGGTCGTCGTGGCGGCGCTCACGAGGACGCGTCGCGGGCTCGTGTCCGAACTCGTGCTGACGCCGAGGGATGACGGCGTGCCGACCGAATGCGTCGCCAACTTCGACAACATTCACACCGTCCCGAGATCGGCCTTTCGGCGGCGGGTGACGCTGCTCCCCGCGCCGCGGATGGCCCAGGCTTGCCGGGCGTTCCGTGACGCCGTCGGCTGCTGAGACGGCCGCACGCCGATCGGCTCGCCGCCGACGCTCGGCCACACCGCCGACGCACCCAGGTCTCGAATCCAGGAGCGGCGTCGCACGATTTCGCATCGATCGAACCCGCCGTCTCCACCATGCAAAGAGTTCTGGGGTCAGCCGGAGCCACTCTCCGGCCAGACAAATCCCCGCGAGGAGCGTCCGGCCACCTACCCCCGGGAGGTCAACCCCGCAACAGGCGACCCACGCCATAGGGTCTGCCATCATGGCTGAAGGCCCGGCCCCGTCCCGCTCGCCCAGGCTTCACCGGTCCAACGCGGCGCTTGCTGGATTCGTGCGGGTCGCTGCCGGCGACGGGTTTGCCTACCTGGACGTCGACGGAGCTCCGTTGACAGACCCGGCCTCTCTCGCTCGGATTCGAGCGCTGGCGATCCCGCCCGCGTGGCGGGACGTATGGATCTGCCCGGACCCGCTCGGCCACCTCCAGGCAACCGGCGTTGACGCGGCGGGCCGACGCCAATACCGCTACCACGATCTGTGGAGCCAGCAGCAGGCCCACGCGAAGTTCGAGCATATGGTCGCGTTCGCCCGCACCCTGCCAACGATGCGTGAGGGCGTGGTCACCACGATGCGGGCTGGAAACGACCTGAACCGAGCGCGAGTGCTGGCCTGCTCCGTGCGACTGCTTGACGTCGGAATGTTCCGGATCGGCAGCGAGGTCTACGAGAAGGAGGACGGCCACCTTGGCCTGGCCACGATCGCCAAGGCCAACGTCTCGATCGAGGAGGGGCGCGCGATCTTCGACTACATCGCCAAGGAGGGCGTCCATCGCGTCCATGCCGTCGCAGACCCATGCTGTGTGCAGATCGTGGGTGCCCTGAAAAGACGACGCGGAGGCGGCGAGCACCTGCTTGCGTTTCGCGAGCGCCGTGCGTGGCACCAGGTCCACGCGCCACTCATCAACGCCCACTTGAAGAGCCTGATCGGGGACTCGTTCAGCGCCAAGAACTTCCGTACGTGGAACGGCACGCTGCTGGCGGCCGTGGCGTTGGCCCGCTGCGAACAGGACTGCGCCAGCGAGCGAGGCCGGCGCAAGGCGATTCGCCAGGCGACGACCGAAGTCTCCGAGGTGCTCGGCAACACGCCGGCCGTCGCTCGCGGGTCCTACATCGATCCCCGCGTGTTCGACCGTTTCCTGTCTGGCTGGACCATCGCCGGCGAACTGCGACGGATCGAGGACCGGGGTCTCCCGGCAGAGGAGCGTCGAGCCGCAGTCGAGCTGGCCGTGCTCGACTTGCTTGCGGAGTAGTCATGCTTCGAACCTGTGCCCGGATTGAACGGGCAGGTTCTCGGGCGAGTTCGACTATCCGCTGCCGCAGCCACCGATGGCCAGGGTCGTTGGCCGAGCGTGGATGCCAGGTGATGGTTTCGACGATTGGGCGCATCGTTATGTGTGACAAAGATCCTCGATTTGACGCTGCCCGCACAAAGTGTATACGATGCTCCGAACTACACACAGCCTGGCGGACCACCTCGGATCGGGCTGCCAGTTGGGCGTCCCTTTAGGGAGGAGATCGGATGTTGCATTTCGTTTGCGCTCATCGGCGGGCGCGGATCGTCGTGGTCGCGCTAGCCGCGAGCCTCGCGGCTTTAGGCGTTATCGCCAGTAGCAGTGATGGCGTACGCGCGGCAACGTCTTGCCCGACTCCTCCGGCCAGTCAGAGCCGCCCGTGGCTTGATCCCGCCTACAGCCCTGCGTGCCGGGCGCAGCTCGTCGTAGCAGCGCTTCCCGCGATCAGCCAGAAGGTGGCTGCACTAACCGACAGCAACGCGACGTTCACCAACATGGGAATCGTGATGCCGACGGGCGGCGACGGACCCGCTGGGGACGTATCCGGCAACGGCGTCGCGCAATCTCCGGCGCCCATCGTGTTGGGAGCGACGTGGAGCACCGCGATGGCCGCGCAATACGGCAATGAGCTCGGGCAGGAGGCCCGCGCCCGCAACAAGAGCCAGATCAATGCGCCGGTACTCGACTTGATGCGGACCTGGCATCAGGGCCGCCAGGCTGAGAGCTTCGGCGAAGACCCGTACCTGACCGGGACGATCGGCGCGGCCGAAATTCCGGCCATCCAGCAGAACCACGTCGAGGACATGATGAAGCACATCGGCGCGTACACCCAGGAGACCGGGCGCGCCGGCGATGCGCCCACAGCATCAGGCCCGAACGCGCCGGCCAGCTTCCCCAACAACGAGATCATGTCCCTGAAGACGCTCAACGAGTTGTATCTCGCCCCGTTCGGTGCCGGGGCCGAGGCGGGCGCGAGCAACATCATGTGCGCGTTTCCCGAGGTCAACGGCGTGTTCGACTGCCAGAACGCCTACATCTTCAACGAGATGCGCGACCAGTATGGCTTCCAGGGCGCGATCGGTCCCGATTTCCCGAACGCACAGCACAGCCTGGCCGCCTCGCTCAACGCCGGTTGTGACAACTGCAGCACGACCTTCGGTGGTGAGACGTTGCAGCAAGCGGTCAACGCGGGGGAGGTGCCCGTCTCGACGCTCGACCGAATGATCTACGACCAGGTCGTCGCCTCGTTCAAGGTCGGGCTCACCGACAACCCGCCGGCTGGTCCGCCCAGCAACACGAAGAACGTGATCACGCCGGCGATCAACAAGGTCAACGAGACCGTCGCCGACGACGGCGCCGTGCTGCTCGAGGACCGCGGCCACGTGCTACCACTCGCCAGCTCGACGAACTCGATCGCAGTGATCGGCCCGAGCGCTTCAGCCGCGCCGATCTACGCCGAACCCGGATCCGCGTATGTACCGCCGGTCGCTGCCAATCTCGTCACGCCTCTTCAGGGAATCCAGCAGCGCGCCCCATCCGGCATGACGGTCAGCTATGCCCAGGGAGCTGCTCCGATCGGCGAGCAGCCCGATACCGCCGAGCTGCCACTGCTGACGACGAGCACCGAGTCGTCGCTGCGCGCGTCGGCGAACAGCGGCTCGCCGGGCCTGACCGCGACCTACTTCGGGACGCCAGACTGGACCGGTCCGGCGGTCCTCACCGACGTCGAGGACGGCGCGAACCTGAACGCCGGCATCCCGAACTCCTCGGTCGCTCCCGGTGCGCCCAACGATCAAGGCGGGACGATCAAGATCAACGGCTGGTCGGTCAGGTACACCGGGACATTCACGCCGCCCACGACCGGGCTGTATGACTTCTCCGTCGGCAACGGCGGCGGCGCCAAGCTCTATCTGGGCGGCGTCCTCCGGCTGCAAAACCTCGACGGTCAGTTCGGTTACGCCGACCAGGTCGCCGTCCACCTCACCGCCGGCCGGCCGGTCGCGCTCCGGCTTGACTACACCCCTCGTCAGGCCGCCGTGGGGATCATCCCGCCGCAGATGCTCGCGCTCGAGGTGGCGCCCACCATCAAGATCGGGCCCTACGTGCACCTCGGGATGGTCGGACCGGACACCCCAGCCTCCGGCACCGTGGCCGCCCCCGACGCGCTGATCGCCGGCGCGGTCGCCGCGGCGAAGCACTCGAGCGTCGCCGTCGTGTTCGTCGGCGAATCGAACGGCGAGGGCGTTGACCGCTCGACCCTCGAGCTCCCCGGAGCGCAGGACGAGCTGATCGAGGCAGTCGCTCACGCCAACCCGAACACGATCGTGGTGCTCAACACCAGCGGCCCTGTCCTGATGCCGTGGCTGCACGAGGTCAAGGGCGTGCTCGAGATGTGGTATCCGGGCGATCAGTTCGGACGCTCCGCGGCCGATCTGCTGTTCGGAGACGCCACGCCGAACGGCCGGCTGCCGGAGACCTTCCCGGCCAGCGAGCAGCAGGGCCCGGGCCAGACGCCGGCGACGTACCCAGGGGTGTTCACACCGAACTCGACCACGCCCACCGCGATGAACGAGCTGTTCAGCGAAGGCCTCGACATCGGATACCGCTGGTATGCGCTCACCGGCCAGCGGCCACTGTTCCCGTTCGGGTATGGGCTCTCCTACACCCGGTTCGCCTACAGCCCAGTCAGGCTGTCTTGGGGCCACGACGGCGAACAGGCCGCAACCGTGACGATCCGGAACGTCGGGCGAGAGCCGGGAGCCGAGGTGCCCCAGCTCTACCTCCATTACCCGTCGGCTGCCGGTGAGCCCCCGTGGACCCTCAAGGGCTTCACCAAGGTCTATCTACAGCCAGGCCAAAGCCAAACCGTGTCATTGCCGATCACCGACCAGACGCTCAGAACCTTCAGCGACCGCACCGGCGATTGGGACGTTGTACCCGGCGTTTACACCGCGGCCGTCGGTAGCTCGTCCGGCGACTTCCGGAGTAAGGCGACGTTCGTCGTGTCTGCGCGCGGATAACGCCTCGGCGCGCCGACGTCGCTCGCTTGTGTGACCGTATAAGGGCTGCGATCCTTGCCGTGGCGTGCGTGTGCTCGTGGTCGAGGACGAGATGAAGCTGGCGTTGCTGGTCCAGAAGGCGCTGCGGGAGCAGGGGATGCTGGCGGACACCGCAGTCCGGGGCGAGGACGCGCTCTGGATGGCTGCGGCAACGCCGTTCGACGTGATCGTGCTCGACGTGAACCTCCCTGGCATCGACGGCTTCGAGACCGTCCGCCGGCTGCGGGGCATCGGTATCCGGACCCCGGTGCTGATGTTGACTGCGCGCGACGGCGTCGATGACCGGATCGCCGGCCTCGACACCGGCGCCGACGATTACGTCGTCAAGCCGTTCGATTTCGGCGAGCTGTTCGCGCGAATCCGCGCACTGGCAAGGCGCGGCCCGGTCGATCGAGCGCCGGTGCTCGAGGTCGGCGACCTCACGCTCGACCCGGCATCCCACACGGCCAGGCGAGCCGGGGTAGAGATTCCGCTCTCTGCCAAGGAGCTGCAGCTACTCGAGGTACTCATGCGCCGGCCCGGGCAGGTCCTCTCGCGCTACGACCTGCTCGAGGGGGCTTGGGACATGGAATACGAAAATCGCTCGAACGTGGTCGACGTGTACGTCCGCTACCTACGCGACAAGATCGACCGCCCGTTCGGCGTGGAGAGCATCGAGACCGTGCGCGGCGTCGGCTACAGGCTGCGCGCGGGCTGAGCGGCGGGAAGCGCGATCAACACATCGGCGCCGCCCTCGGGGCGGTTGCCCACCCTCGCGTAGCCTCCGTGAGCCATCGCGACCGCTTCGACGATCGCGAGGCCAAGCCCGCTGCCTGGTTCGCGTGCCCGGGCCTCCGATCCGCGCGCGAAGCGCTCGAATGGATAGCGGATGAGCTCCTCGGGGAAGCCCGGCCCCTCGTCGGTCACATGCAGCTCAACCACGCCGTCGCGCAGCCGTACGCTCAGCGTGATCGTCCCGTCGCCGTAGCGAAGCGCGTTCGTGGTCAGGTTGTCGAGCATCTGCGCGATCCGGTTGGGGTCCGCCCGCACGAGCGCGCCGTTGGCCGACAGCTCTCCGACTACGATCTCGCGTCCGCGCATCTGCGCTCCCGCGCGCGCGCGCGTGGCCGCGGCCTCGAGCAGCTCGCCCGGCGCGACCGGCTCTGGATCAAGGGGAAGGCGCCCCTGGTCGGCGCGCGCGAGGACCAGCAGGTCGTCCGCGAGGCGAGACATCCGCCGCGCCTCCTCGGCGGCTGACTTGACCGCGGCGCGAAGCTCCTCGGGCTCGCGCTCGCCCATCAGCGCCAGATCGAGCTCCGCGCGCAGGGTGGTCAGCGGCGTGCGCAGCTCGTGGCTCGCGTCGCTCACGAGTCGCCGCTCGCGCGCCACCGCCGCCTCGACACGGTCGAGCATCGCGTTCAGCGTGCGGCTCAGCGCGCCGATCTCGTCCTCTGCGCCGGAGCCCGGCAGCCGCTCCGCGAGCTGGCCCTCGGTGATGAGCTCCGCCTGCTCCCGCATGCGGTCAACGGGGCGCAGCGCCGCCCGCGCGAGCTCGTATCCGGCGAAGCTGGCCAGGATAAGCGCGAGCGGCCCGGCGATCAGCAACAGCGATCGCACATCTGAGAGCTCGTCGTCGCGGAGCACCAACCGGTCCGCCACGGCGACGGCGCGGACCGAGCCATCCGGCGCGGATGCCGGGATGCCTATCACGCGCACGGTGCCGAACGACAGCGTCCGACGGTCGATCAGCTGCTGTCGCTGCGTGGCCCGAACCGCCTCCTGCGGTGTGAGCAAACGCACGCGGCCAACCTTGAGCGAGCTCCCGACGATGCGCCCGGCAGCGTCATACACCTGAGCGAGCCCGAGGCCGCTCTTGTTGATCGCGGCAACGCGACCGAACTGGACGAGCGTCTCGACGTCCTGAGCTTCGCTCAGCAGGGCGTTGTTGACCTGGGCGTCGAGGTCGCTCCCGATCTGCGCGTACACGAATGCCCCGACGGCTGCTAGCACGGCCGCCATCACGCCGACGAACGCGATCGTCAACCGTGCCCGGATCGGCAACCGCACGAAACGCGAAAAGGGGCGCCGGCGATCGGCCATAGTTGACCTGACGCTAGCCGCGCCCCGGCGGCGGCGGCGGGACGTCCTCATCTTCGCCTCATCGACCTGCGGCACGCTGGGGCTGATGACGAAGCGCAGCCAGATATGCCAACGCCATACCCAGCCAGTCGGGAGCCTGCGACGCCCACAGCGTGGCGCTGTGGCCGCCGGGATAGGTCCGGAACACGTGCGCGACGCCGGTCTCGCGGAGAGCCTTGTCGAACGCCTCGTTCATGCCGAGAAAGCGCTGGTCCGCGCGGCCGATATAGAAGCCGATGAAGGTCGGCCACCGGGCGAGCTGTTCGGCCAGCGCCGGACCGTCCGGCACGGTCGCCGCCCGCTGGGCGGAGGGCGTCGGGAGCTTCAACACGTTGTCGCCACTCGGGTCTGTGGCGACGAAATAGCCGCTCCAGGACTCGACCGCCGCGAACGTCGGAAGGTTCCTCAGCCCGATGTTGGCCGCGCCATAGCCCCCGGCCGACAGGCCGACCAGCGCCCGGCCCGTCCGGTTTGGGATCGTCCGGAAGCGGTGGTCGATGCACGCCGTGAGATCGTGGCTGATCGCGCGTGGCCAGTCCTCGCTTGCAGACCAGTCGAGATACTCGCGATCGTCGTTGACGTTCCGTGCGCCCTGCGGCGCGACCACGATCGCCGGCTGGCCCGCGGACACGAGGCTCTGGGCGACGAACGCGTTCTTCGTGTACGACGTCGGAGTCGCCGGCAAGCCGTGGAGGAAGTACACGACCGGATAACGCCGGCCGTGGGAGCTGTAGCCCGGGGGGAGGAAGACCTCCACGGGCAACGGCCCGCCCAGAGCGGGGGAACGACACGTGATCGAGAGGGTCTTCGCGGGGGCAGTCCTCGCGGAAGCACTTCGCGCGGCGGGGACGATCTCTCGTCGCGCAAGTCCACCCCCTACGCCGAACACGAGCAGCGCCGCGCCGGCAACCACCACGAGCACGGTCACTCCGACGGCCCCTGGGCGGACGATCTGGCGGGCCTTCATCTAGGACAGTCTGGCGACAGGAGCGCGTGTCGCCCCGGGGTACTCCGTTGGCCAGCGTGACGATCCGCCGCGGGGCCGGGCTCTGCCTCGGCATATCGGTTGCGTGCGCGGCCTGGCTGGTGGTAGGCCTCGGTCTGACCCTGATGGCGCTCGTCGCGGCCGTCGTGTGCTTGGCTGGAGCCGGCGCGGTCGGCCGACGCCGGTCTGCACGCCGGCCCGGACCGCGGGTGCGCGTGGATCTGGCCACGATTCCGATCGCGGCACTGTCGTGGGCGCTCGCCGCCGCCGTCGACCTCGCCGCTCGCGCGGCCCGGGTGATCCGCGCGGGAGGAGTGCTGCATCCTCTTCGCGGCGCTCGCGAGGTCGCGCTGGCCGGCGGTGGTCTGGTAGCCCCGTGGGGGACGGTGGTCGACGTACTCGTCGGCGGCGCGCTGATCAGTTCCCTATTCGTCGCACGTGGGCTTCGCCGGCGCCGGCCGCTCGAGGGCGGAAGCTCGCAAGAGGCGCTTGATCGCGCGCGCGGGATCGTCGATGGCTACGGCGCGGACTCCCTGTCGCCGTTCATGCTGCGGCCGGACAAGAGCTTCGAGTTCGCCTGCGGAAGCGTCCTCGCCTACCGGGTGATCGGCGAGACCGTGGTCGGCTCGGGCGACCCCGTCGGCCCTGACGCCGCCGCTGGCGTGGTGCTGGCGCGGCTCGCCGAGCGCGCCCGCCAAGCGGGCCTTCGGGTCGCCCTCTACGGTGCCTCCGAGCAGCATCTGCAGGCGTACCGTGCTCTAGGCCTCCATGCCCTGTGCGTGGGCGAGGAGGCAGTCGTCGACCCGGCCCGGTTCACCCTGGACGGTCGGCCGGTTCGCAAGCTGCGCCAGTCCGTGCATCGCGTCGGGCGCCGCGGTTGGCAGATCACGATTCACGAGGGCCGGGAGATCGACAGCGGGCTGGAGCGTGAGATCGACGCGGTCGAGGCCGCCTGGCGCGCACAGCATCCGCACATGCTCGGGTTCGCCATGAGCATGGGCGAGTTCGAGCTGTGCGTGCGACCCGACGACGTCTACGTCCTTGGCCGGTCGCCCGAGGGCGTTGTCCAGGCCGTGATGCGATTCATCGCACACCGTGGGAAGTTGTCGCTGGACACGATGCGCCGCGTGGGCGAGACCCCCAACGGTCTCAACGAGGCGCTGGTCTGCGCCGTGCTGGAGTTCGCACGCACTCGAGGCGTGCCCGAGGTCAGCCTCAACTACGCCGGCCTCGCACACCTGGTTCGTCGCGCCCCGTCGGGCAACTGGCTCTCGAGGACGCTCGCGCCCGCGCTGATCAAGCCGCTTCGAGCCCGTTTTCAGATGGACCGGCTGGTGCTGTTCAACGAGAAGTTCTCACCCGACTGGCGCCCGCGCTACCTCGTCTACGAGTCGCGGGCGGCGCTCCCGAGAACCGTCCTACGTGTGCTTCAGGCCGAGGGCTACGTCCCACAGCGGCGCGCGGGACGACACGCGCGCGGGTTCGAGCCCTGGCGGGCATCGGCCTCGTCGACCCGGATCGAAGGCGGGGTCAGCCGATGAGGAAGTTGACGTCGAGGCTCGTGCTAGTGCTCGTCGCGGCCGCGGTCACGGTCACGGGACTTTGTGGCGCGTACAGCTACGGCCGTGAGTACTCGCTGCACCGCGGCTTCTCGACGCTGGTGCAACTACCTCGCGCCGGAACCGGCCGCCTCGAGTCGGTCAAGTTCTACTCAGTGGCGCTGCACCGCGACGCCGACTACCTGGTCTATCTGCCGCCGCACTACAGCTCTCGCGACCCTCGACGGCGGCAGGGCGTGCGATCGCGGAGGTCTGCGGGCGCCTGCTGCGCCCCGTGTCGCTCGAGCTTGGGGGCAAATCGGCGGCGATCGTGCTCGAGGATGCCGACCTCTCGGACGCCGGCGAAGCGCTGTTCAGCGCGACGCTGCTCAACAACGGCCAGACGTGCTACCTCGGGACGCGTGTGCTCGCGCCGAGGTCTCGCTACGACGAGGTGGTCGAGACGATCGCCGCGATCGCCAAGGCGATGCCGGTGGGTGACGCGCTCGACCCGGCGACGATGATCGGGCCGATGGCGTCCTCGCGCCACCGCGACCGGGTCGAGGGCTACATTCGCACCGCCCGCGAGGAGGGCGCCCGGCTTGTCACCGGCGGCGGCCGGCCGGACGGGCGCGGCTGGTTCGTGGAGCCCACCGTGTTCGCGGACGTCAGCAACGACCAGACCATCGCGCGCGAAGAGGTGTTCGGGCCGGTGCTTTCGATCATTCCCTACGACGGCGAGGAGGACGCGGTCCGGATCGCCAACGACTCCGAATATGGGCTCGGCGGAAGCGTGTGGACATCCGACGCCAATCACGGCACCGATGTCGCGCGACGGATCCAGACCGGCACGATCGGCGTGAACCAGTACCTGCCCGACCCGGCCGCGCCATTCGGTGGCGTCAAGGGATCCGGTCTCGGACGCGAGCTAGGGCCGGAGGGACTCATGGCCTATCAGCAGTTGCAGTCCATCTACCTGCCGGCGCCGACCGAAGGCTGAGGTCCGGCAGGTCCGGCAGGTCCGGCAGGTCCGGCGGGTCCGGCGGGTCCGGCAGGTCCGTCAATCGGCGAGCGAGCGTTCCATGTCGTCGGCCAGAGCTGGGTGGTGGTAAGGACCAGGCGCGCGTAACGCAGCCATCACCCGCTGCTGGTTTTCCGCGCTCTTGTCCTGGCTGAGTTTGATCTTGCACACAAAATGCGCGATCGGGATGCGCAGCCCGACCGTTCCCTTCGCCAACTGCCCGCCCCACTCGGGGTCCAGGAACTGCGGCTGGTCGACACGGCGCTCGAAATGCTCCACGAGCCTCGTCAGCACCCGTAGATTCTCCTCCGCGCCGAGGATCTCGGGCACCCCGTAACAGTGCGCGACGCTGAAGTTCCAGGTCGGGGCGGGCGTCGTCCCCGGCTCGTACCAGCTCGGGCTGACGTAGCCATGGCGGCCCTGGACGATCAGCATGATCTCCTGCTCGCCAAATCCGTGGACTCGTTCATCCGGACGCCCGACATGGGTCAGCACCGCCAACTCGGCCGAAGCCTCATCCAGCAGCACCGGATAGTGCGAGGCGACAAGCTGGCCGGCGTTGCTGCTCACGAGCGTGCACCATGGGTTCTCGCGGATCAGTTGCCGCACCACCTCAGGATCGTCGCTGGCGTGGAGTCGGTTCGGTCGCATGGAAAGAGACGCGGGGCGTCCGTAGCCGGGCGCGGCGGGGCGCCCGCTGCCGGGCGCCCCACATCACGGGCGGCTAGGGCTAGCTGGCGCTAGCGCCGTAGGTCCCCGGCCGACCCTCGAGGATCACGGTCTTGGTCTCCAGGAATGGGTAGAGCCCCTCGACTCCGCCTTCGCGGCCGATCCCTGACTGCTTGAACCCGCCAAACGCGATCCCGAAGTCGGTCCTGAACGCGTTGTGGCCGACCGTGCCCGAGCGCAATTCACCCGCGACCGAGCGCGCTCTTTCCACGTCGTCGGTGAACACCGAGGCGTTCAGTCCATAGATCGTGTCGTTGGCGACGCGCACGGCGTCGCGCTCGTCATCGGCTGGGATCACGCTGAGGACCGGCCCGAAGATCTCCTCGCGCGCGATCGTGGCGCCGTTGTCGACGTTCCCGAACACCGTCGGTTCGATGAACCAGCCGCGGTCGAGGTGGGCGGGACGCTGGCCCCCGGTCGCGAGCGTCGCGCCTTCTTGCACGCCCTTGTCGATGTAGCCGAGCACCCGGTCACGCTGGCGCTCGGAAGCCAGCGGTCCCATCTGGGTCTCGGGGTCAAACGGATCGCCGACCCGTACGTTCGAGAACGTGGACGTGAGCGCATCGAGCAGTTCGTCATGGCGGTGACGCGGAACAACGATCCGCGTCAGCGACGAGCACACCTGGCCCGAAAGGAAGCACTCGGCTGCGGAGATCGTCCGGGCGACCGTCTCGATATCGATGTCGTCAAGGATGACCGCCGCCGACTTGCCACCGAGCTCCAGCGTGCAGCGAGCGATCCGCTCACCGCAGATCGCGGCGATCCGGCGACCCGCCGCCGTTGAGCCGGTAAACGTGATCTTGTCAACCCGCGGGTCGCGTACCAGCAGCTCGGACACCTCACGGTCGGCGGTCAAGACGTTGAGCACACCGGGCGGCAGCCCAACCTCCTCGGCGACCTCGGCAAGGACGTAGCCCTCCGCGGGCGCCTCGGGCGAGGATTTCAAGACCTCGGTGCAGCCCGCCAGTAACGCCGGGGCGACCTTGTTGGAGATCAGGCCCATCGGCGCATTCCAAGGGATGATCGCGCCGACTACCCCTACGGGCTCACGCACGAGCAATCCGAACTTGCCGCCGTTCGTCGGCCGTGCCTCCTCCTCGAACGGGAAGGTGTCCGCCAGCGCGGCGTAGTACTCAAACTTTTGGGCCGCACCCTCGGCCGCGTGCTTGGCGATTCCGTGCAGCACGCCGGATTCCCGAGGCCAGATGTCGCCAACCTCCTCACCGCGCTTACGCAGCGCGGTCGCCATCGCGCGAAGGTATTCAGCCCGTTCGGCGTGGCTCATCCGCGGCCACGGCCCCGCATCGAAGGCGTGGCGCGCGGCCTCGACGGCGCGGGCGATGTCGGCCGCCTGGGCCTCGGCGACCGCGAAGAAACGCTCCTCGGTCGCGGAATCGGTCACGGTGATCGTCGCTTCGCTGGACGGCGCGACCCACTCGCCGCCGATGAAGAAACGATCGAGATGGCGCAGCTGCAGCACCGGCTGTTCGGTCAAGCTCATATATCGGCCTCCTGTGATTGCTGTGTTGGACAACGACTGCTAGTCACGGACTCTAGATCCGACCGCTCCTCGGCCTGCGGGCACGCACCCGACGGTCACGCGGGGAGGCTCATGACGTGGGTCTCGGTGAACTCGAGCATGCCCTCGTGCCCAAGCTCGCGGCCCACGCCGCTCTGGTTGAAGCCGCCGAACGGCGCTCGCTCGTCGACCGCGGTGGCGTTGTGATTGTTAAAGAACGTCACGCCCGTGCGGAGGCGCTCGGCCACGCTCGTCGCGTGCCGATCATCGCCTGACCAGACCGACGAGCACAACCCGGACCAGGTGTCGTTGGCCTGAGCGACAGCCTCGTCCTCATCGTCGTAGGGGATGATCGGCAGCGCCGGCCCGAACTGTTCCGCCGAGACGATGCGCAGGTCATGGCCTGGGTCGAGCACGAGTGCCGGCCGCATGAAGTTGCCGGCGTCGCTCGCCGATCCGGTGAGCTCGCCGACCTCGCGGACCTCGGCACCGGCCGAGCGGGCCTCGTCGAGCAGCTCGAAGACGTAGTCGCGTTGGCGGCGAGTGTTGAGCGGTCCCATGGTCACGGTGCCGTCCAAGCCCGAGCCGATCCTGGTTGCCGCCATCGCGGCCTCGAGACCCTCAACGACTTCCGGGTAACGGGCACGCGGTACGTAGAGCCGCTTGACGGCCATGCAGACCTGGCCGGAGGTCATGAACGTCGCGCCGGCCAGCCGGCCGAATGCCGCCTCGTCGAGGTCGGCGTCGTCGAGGATGATCGCCGGGTCGTTGCCGCCAAGCTCCAGCGTGACGTTGGTGAGATTCGCCGCGGCCATCTCCATGATGCGCCGGCCACCGCCCACGCTGCCGGTGAAGCAAACATGCCTGACCCGCTGATCGCCGACCACGACCGGACCGACGACCGCATCATCGCCGGTGACGACATTGAGGACCCCGGGCGGCAGCGCCAGCGCGACGTGGCGCAGCGTCGCCACGGATGAGAGAGGGGTGGTGGGCGGCGGCTTGATGACCACCGTGTTCCCCGCCATGAGGGCATAGGGGAGGCTCGCGGCCAGGATCGCCAGTGGCCAGTTGAACGGGTAGATGATCGTTACGACACCCACCGGCACCTGGGCAATCGTGGTGCGAAACGGCGGCCCCTCGATCTCCTCGGGTGCGTCGAGCGCCGGCGCGAACACGGCGGCCTGGTGGAAGCGCCCGACGAACACGCCGAGGTCGATCTGGGCTTCCATGAGCACCTTGCCGTTCTCGCGCACGAGGGTCTCGGCCCGGTCGCCGGCGTCGGCCTCCAGCCCGTCGAGAGCGGCAAGCGCGCGCTTGGCGCGCTCGGTCGCGCTGAGCGCGGCCCACATCGGCCAGGCCGCCTGCGCCGCCTCCACAGCCTCCAGCGCCTGCTCGCGCGTAGCGGCCGCGGCATGGCCCGCCACCGAGCCGTCGTGGGGGTCGTACACCGCGAAGGCGTCCGCCGCGGGACGTTCCTCGCCGCCGATTAGCAGTTGCGTGCTTGCTGTCGTCTCGCTGAGGGCCATCCCCGAGCCACCTTTCGTCTCTTAGTGGGCGCCGAATGCCTGCATGGGCAGTGCATAGGTGCAAACCGTACGCTCCGGCATCGCAACGAGCCCACACGGCTGCACGGACGGGCAAAGATCGCCGCACGCAGATGCCACCCGGCCGGCGGCGACATTCATTGCGAGTCGGCGGCCGGCGGTGCTTGTGCCGGCTCCGCGTTCCTCTGGGCTGGTTCGCGTGCGTCCACAAGGTCGCTGATGATTTGGAAGTCGCCGATGTTCTCGGCCACGAGTGGAACCTTGTGGACGTTTGCCGTCGCGGCGATCGCCAGGTCCATCGTCCGCTTACGAGGTTGGCCACCGCGGGTGCTGACCGCGGCAGCGAGTCGCCCCCACTCTCGTGCGACTTCGGCTGTGATCGGCAGCGGATCAAAGGTCGACTCGATCGCGCCCAATCGTTGTGTCCGGACCGCCCGCTCGTCTTCGTCGTGTGTGATCAGGACGCCGAAATGCAGCTCGGCGATCGAAGCCACGCTGATCGCAGCTTCCACGCCGTCAGGCGCCGTATCGCTGATCAGGAGCGATGTATCCACCAGCGCCCGCACGGCTCGGCCCTAGGCGAACGGGTCAGTGATCGTGGCCGGGAAGCGCTCGAGATCCTCTGTGAGGGTCCGTGGCGCGGGCGTACGCCATACAGCCTGGAGCGGGGTGCCGCTCACCCACTGACGTCGACCGGTGGGGCCGAGCCTGGCGACTGCCCGTCCGGCGACGGTGATCGTGATCTCTTCCCCGGCCTCGGCACGACGCAGGACCTCTCCGATGTTGTTCCTGAGTTCCTTTTGCGGAATCGTCGTCATCGAGCCGACACGGTAGCAGAATTGCTACCAGACGAGCCACGACGACGCCTCGGGCGTCGCCAAATGGGAGGCGCCGCTTTGGATTAAAGGTGCGTTCACGGGCTTCCGTGCCCGTGAACGCACCAAATGACGCGCCCCCAACTACTTCGTTTCCGTGCCCCCTTCGATCCCTTATCGGCATTCGGCCGAGAACCTTTAGCAAGAATTATGAGGTCTTGCAGGAACCGGTGCCCACGGTCATGGATGAACAAGTGGCGGCGAGCGTCGCGACCGGCAGCCCGGCGCTCAAGGCCGCCGGCGGCGACACCGCGAGTTGATCGCTGCGCGCTTATGCGGGCCGCCACAGCAACTCGCCGGCGGGCCGGCGCTGCCGAGACGTGGCGTCCTCGTCCGTTCTGGGCGATGGCGTGGAGGCGCGCGCCGACGCGGGCCGACCGAAGGCCGCCATTGTGGTCACCTCCCAGTGGGGTGGCACGACGAACTCCGCCGCGACCGCCGCCCTGTCGAAGGCTCTGAACTGTCGAGCCGACAGCCCGAGAGCCTGGGCCTGCAGCGTCATATGGGCCACGGCTTGGCCGAGATCGTAGAGCGAGAACTCTGAGTACTCCCATTCGGTGTCCTCGACATAGCGGTGCGCCAGGTTGGCGACCAACAAGCTGGCCGAGGGCACCCACCTCGAGGAACTGCCAGACAGGTGCCGGACGAGCCGTGCGTGCGTCGCGTCGCCGCGCCGACCGACGATGAACGCCCACGGCTGAGAATTGCCGGCCGACGGCGCCCACCTTGCTGCCTCCAACAAGGCTTCCACCTCGCCGCCCGGCAGCTTGTGCTCGCGGTCGAAACGGGTCGGGCTCCAGCGTGACGCCAGCAGCGGATGCACCAGCGGCGATCCACACTCGTTCTCCACTGCGTTCAGATTGCCAGAACCCGGGCAGGACACTGCCAGAGATCCGGCTGTTCGCAAGGTAGGCTTGCGGCGTTGTGGCTCGCATTGCTCCGACGTTCGGCAAGAAGCAGAGCCGTGAGAGTCGACAAGGAGGGCTGGGGCATGGCTGGAGAAGGATCTGCGGCGCTCGGCGCGCCGGTGCTCGCGGGCGCGATGGTCAACCCGCGAGGGTTTGGGAAGAAGGCGTCGGCGGGCGCGATTGGCGGCGTCGTCGGGGCGGTCGCGGCGACCGCGGTCGCGAGTCGCTCGTCGAAGGCCTCAGACGTGCCGGCATTCGGCCGGGTCGGCTACATTGCGGCAAGCGAGGCCGAGGTGGCGTTGATCAAAACGAAGTCTGGGGCGCTCAAGATGAAGGTCACCGACCAGGTGCTGGCTCGCGCCCCCCGCGAGGAACTCCAAACGGTCGAACTCAAGGACGGCAAGGTGCTTTCGTCTCTCCGGCTGCAGTTCACCAACGGAACGGTGTGGGAGTTCGACGTCCCGAAGATCGGCAAGAAGAACGCCAAGCAGCTGGTGGCGGTGCTCGGCGGCAGCGTCATCTGATCAGGCCCGCGGGCGGAGAGGCTCGGCACCTCCGAGACGTACCGCTCCCCGCCCACGAACGCCGTGACCGATACCGTTCAGCGCGGTGCTTCCATCCGTTGGTCGAGTGGGTCGGTGTTGGCGTTGGCGCGCAGCGCACGGCCGATGACCAGCCGCTGGATTTCGCTGGTGCCCTCGAAGATCGTGTAGAGCTTGGCATCGCGGTACCACTTCTCGACCGGGAAGTCCTTGACGTAGCCCCAGCCGCCCATCGTTTGAATCGCCTGCTCGCAAGCGCGCACGGCGACCTCCGAGGCTTTGAGCTTGGACATGGATCCTTCGGCGTGCTCGAATGGCTTGCGCTGCGCGGCCATCCACGCAGCCCTCCAGGTCAACAATCGAGCGGCGTCGATATCAGCGGCGATGTCGGCCAGCGGGAACGAGACCCCCTGGTTCTCGATGATCGGCTGGCCGAAGGCCTCGCGCGAGACGGCGTAGTCGCGCGCGAACTCGAGTGCGGCGCGAGCGATCCCGATCGCCTGCGCGGCCACCATCGGACGGGTACGCTCGAATGCTCCGAGGGCTGCCGAGCTTCGGCGTTGCACCGCGCCGGCCGCGCCGCCCTCCTCGGCGGGACTGACCGGCGGCGAGTCCTGCTCGGCCGCCTTGCCCCTGGCGATCCGCTCGGCGAGGCGCTCCTCGCCACCGAGGAGTTGGTCGGCGGGCACGCGGCAGTCCTCGAACACGAGCTCGCCGGTGTGCGAAGCCCGGCAGCCGAGCTTGTCTAGCTTGCGCAGCATCTGCAGTCCGGGGGTTCCCTTGGGGACGATGAACACGCCCTGCCCGCGGTGGCCTGCGTCCGGGTCGACCGTCGCGATCACGACGTGGACGTCGGCGATGCCGCCGTTGCCGATGAAGACCTTGTGGCCGTCGATCACCCACTGATCGCGCTCCTTTGCGAGCGCGGGTCTGGATCGAGCGCACGTCGCTGCCGCCGCTGGGCTCAGTGACCGCGAGCGCGGCTAGACGCAGATCGCCGGGTGTGCCGAAACACTCCGGCGCCCACCGCACGAGCTGCTCATCGGTCGCTGCCTGACGGATCGCCGCGAGCGCTAGGGCCGGCATCACGATTGACAACCCGATCCCCACGCAGCCCCAGAACAGTTCCTCCATCAGGATCGGCAGCGACAGACCGGTCGGGTCCGTCGACAGTTGCGCGTAGAGCTCCCATTGGTAGAGCCCCTGTTCGGCGGCCTGTTCGAGCACGGGCCAGGGGAACTCCTGGGCCTGGTCGTATTTGGGTGCGGCGGGCCGGATCACGTCGCGCGCGAACTCGTGGGCCTTGGCGCGAAGGGCTTCCTGCTCCGGCGTGAGCTCGAATGTGAAGCTCATTCCGCCCCCGCTCCACGCTCGCCGAAATCGTCGAGCGCTGTCGCAATCGCCACCGTGTACACCGCGCGCGTCTTCGGATCCAGGACGTCGGCGGCGCCTGGACGAACTCGACGACGCGCTGTCAGCGGCGATCGCGCTCGACGAGGCACCGGCTGTTCAGCTCGAACAATGGGCGTGCGCGTACGCCGGCTTCTGCTTGCGCTACCCCGCGTTTCTGGACTGCGCGCTGTCACTCATGCGCCGTCCCGCGAACGAACTGCAGGACAGCATCTCCGAGTCGGTGTGGCTGCGGTTGGGACAGGGCATGGCCAGCTGCATCAACCACGTTTCGAACATCCTGCGCAACGCTGAGCGCCAAGACGTGGCCAGCCTCGAAGACGCCGACTACACCGCCAACGTCCTCTGGACCCAAACTCTCGGGACGATGCACCTGGCCCGCATACGCGTCGGGCTCCGCCAGCCCGCTCCCGGCATCCCGGAACTGTTCTCCGTCTCACCTCAGACGGTTGTAGAGACCTGCATCGACAACGCCTTCGCCACCGCCGGGGTCACCCGCTCGAAGCGGCAATCAGCACCCGTGCCGTAGCCAAGCCTGCTAGCGCGGAGCGCCTCGGCGAGTTGATCAGATCGGAGAAGCGACCGCTGCCCGGGACCGAGATGCCCGCGTGTCACGAGCAACTGACGCTCGTGGATCCTCGTTGTCAGCCCGCCGGTGCGGTCGCGGTGACGAGCTGTGCCTGGCGGCTGTCCGTTTGGTCGTCGTTGAGCATGCGGCGGGCGATGTGGTCGAGCGCCCGGTTGATCTGCTCGTCGTCGGGGTTCAGTTCCCAGTCCGCGAGTTGCTCGACGAGCCACGCGCGGAGTGCCCTCACGAGCTGTTCGCCCTGTGTCCGTCCGGCGGGGGTGAGCGTGAGCGAACCGTTGGAACGAGCGGCCATGCCCTGAGTGACGAGCTGCTCGAATGTTGGCTCCAGCACGGCCGCGGGCAGCCGGTACCAGCGCGCGATCTCGTCGATATCCGCGGCCCCGCGCACATAGGCGAACCGCATGATTTGGATAACCCCCCAAGCCACCGCGGTCGTGAGGCTCGTCCCGGACCGGTCGAGGATGCGGGCGGCGTGCTCACGTCCTCGCTCGCGGAGGATCGCGGCGATCGCGCGCTCCAGTTGTTGCTCGGAGCTTTGCTGGGTCGGCATACCGAACCCGTCGCCGAGATCTCCCGCGCTCGCTTTTGCAGTACCGCGCAGCGGCACCTGCTTGAGCGCCAACGCGAGCAAGAACCCCGCGAGCGCGACGGGGATCGCCCACAGGAACACCTTCTCGAGCGACTGCGCGTAGGCGTGCACGATCGGCTGGATCTGACCCGCCGGCAGCTCGTGCAGCGCCTTGGGTGTGTGTGTGACCGCCGGGTTGACACCCGGGCTGGCGCGCAACGCCTCCGGCAGCCGGCCGGCGAGGAAGTTCGCAAACAGCGACCCGAACACGGCAGCGCCGAACGACGAGCCGAGGGTCCGAAAGAACGTCACCCCCGAAGTCGCGACCCCCAGATCCCGATAGCTCGAGGTGTTTTGAACGATCAGCGTCAGCACCTGCATGCACAGCCCGATCCCGGCGCCGAGCACGATCATGTACCCACTCGCGGCCAGCGTCGACGTGTGCTCGTTTAGGCGCGACATCAAGAACAGACCGACCGCCATGATCAGCGTCCCCGCGACCGGAAAGATCTTGTAGCGGCCCGTCTTGCCGACGATCGTCCCAGCCGCGATCGACGTGATCAAAAGGCCGGCCACCAGGGGCAGCATCCGCACCCCCGAACTGGTCGCCGACACGCCATCGACGTACTGCAAAAACGTCGGCAAGAACGTGATCGATCCGAGCATCGCAAAGCCGACCACCAACGCCAGCGCGCTGCACACCGAGAACACACGGCTCGAGAACAACCGCATCGGCAAGATCGGCTCGGCGGCGCGCCGCTCGACCACCACAAACACCGCCAAGGCCACCAAGGACACGCCGATCAACCCCAGCACCTGCACCGACCCCCACGCGTAGGTCGTCCCGCCCCAACTAGTCGCCAGCGTCAGCCCGCCCGCCCCGATCGCGACAAACACGATCCCCGCCCAGTCGATGATCGCTCGAGCGGTGGCGCGGACCGCCGGGATCGTGACCGCCGCCATCGCGACCACCACCACCGCGATCGGCACATTCACGTAAAAGGCCCAGCGCCAAGACAGATGGTCGGTGAAATAGCCGCCGAGAAGCGGCCCGATGATCGTCGTGACCCCGAACACCGCCCCTAGCGCACCCTGATAAGCCCCCCGCTCGCGAAGCGGGATCACATCACCGATCAGAGCGGTCGCCGTGACCGTGATCCCACCGGCACCGAACCCCTGTATCGCCCGCGCGGCGATCAGCCACTCCATGCTCTGCGCAGCGCCGCTGAACGCCGAGCCGATCACGAACACGATCGTGCTGACCTGAAAGACGAGCTTGCGGCCAAACTGATCGCCAAACCTGCCCACCACGACGACGATGATCGTGTCCGCCAGCAAATAGGACGTCACGACCCACGCCTGATGCCCCGCCCCGCCCAGGTCACCAACAATCGTCGGTAGCGCGGTCGCGACGATCGTCTGATCCAACGCCGCCATCAGCAGCCCCAACACGATCGTTGCGAACACCAGATTCTGGCTCCGGCGGTCCACCCGCGGACTCTCGAGGGCTAGATCGCCGGTCTCAGCTGGAGCCACGCCGATACCCTAACGGCCCTGCCCGCAGGCGATCCCGACGGGATCGCAGCTCTCAGAGCGCACCCGGAGCGCCTTCGGCCCTGGAGTTGCACTAAACGGGATGACCCGGATGCGGCGATCCGGCGAGACCGGTAGCTTTGACGGCATGAAAAACACCCGGGGCAGTCTCATCTTGGTGGCCACCGCGCTGCTCGTGATGGTCGCGTTCGCCGCTGCGGCTAGCGCCTCCACTAGCAAGTCGAAGAACCCGCCGTGCACGAAGAAGGCGCTCAGCGCCGGTCTCAAGCGCGGATCGGCGCAGCCGAAGAACGCGAAATTCCAGGGGTCGTTCGGCTGCGCCGGCGGCTGGGCGTACTCGGGCATCGTGGTCGGCGGTAAGCACGGCTTCGACGCGATCGCCGTCTACAGGGCCAAGAACGGCGTGTGGGTGACCGTCGACCGTGCCAAGCCGTGCATGACACACGCGATCCCGAAGAAGATCTACCGGGGCGCTTGCACCACCAGCTGACCGACGTCCACAGGGCCAGGCGGCCGAGACGACCATAAGCCGGCAACGCTCAGCAGCACCGGCAGCTATGGGTGTGCGCGCTTAAGCGCAATCCGATCTTTGAGCATTCGCTTGGTCGCCGGCCATTCGTCTGCGGTGATCGAGTGCATCGCCGTGTGCCGCGGACAGCCCTCTTCACCTGGAGCGGCGGAAGGTTGCCAGTTGCGCAGAATCCCCTCAAACGTCGCGCCGACGGCGACGATCCCCGCCCGAGCGCGCTCGTTTCGCTCGTCGGTCTTGAGGTCGACCCGGGAGGCGTCCCACGACTCGAACGCGTGCGTGAACAACAGGAGCTTCGCGGCAGTGTTGACCGCTGATCCCTGCACGCTCGGGTGCAGCCAGCTGGATCCGACCTCGACCGCAAGGAGCGTCTCATCATCGGGCCAGAAACGTGGCCCGAGAAACGCGGTGTGCCCCACAACCCGACCACCGGTGAGGACCTGAGCAAACGGAAAATAGTCTCCACCGGCCGCACGGGCGAGACTCTGCTCCACGTAGACCGCCGCAGTCTCGGCAGTCGGGACCAACGCAAACCGGACCGACTCCCGCTCGCCAGATGACGCACGCTCCAAACCAGACGACGTGCTCGGGCGAGAGCGGCTCAAGCCGGACCAGCTCGTGCTCCAACACGTCAACCCGCAGTCCCACGCTAAGCGCCAGCACTCGCCGAACGACCCATCACAGGCCGGCAGGCTACCGGGCTGCTCTACAACCGGGTACGTCGAGGGCGGGGTAGGATCTCGGTCCCGATGGACCTCGGATTCCACATCGCCGACTTCACGTGGAGCGCAGGAACGCCCGAGCTGGCTCCTACCCTCGGCCGTCTCGCTCGCGAGGCCGAGGCCGGTGGGATTGCGCGCCTGACCGTCATGGACCACTTCTGGCAGATCGGGCCGGTGGGCGCGCCCGAGGAGAGCATGCTCGAGGCCTACACGACTCTCGGATACGTGGCGGCGGTCACCGACCGGGTGTTGTTGCACACTCTCGTGACCGGGGTGGTCTACCGCCAGCCGGGCTTCCTGGCGAAGGTCATCTCCACGCTCGACGTACTGTCGGGCGGTCGCGCGGGCCTAGGTATCGGCGCGGCCTGGTTTCGGGAGGAGGCTGAGGGGCTCGGGTTCGCCTTCCCGCCGCTGGGCGAGCGCTTCGAGCGCCTCGAGGAGACACTGCAGATCTGCCTGCAGATGTGGGGGGAAAATGAGGGTGCTTTCGAGGGGCAGCACTACCAGCTGGGACGTACGCTCAACTCGCCGGCACCGCTCAGTCGGCCCCAGCCGTTCGTCCTCATCGGGGGCGGCGGCGAGCGTAAGACCCTGCGCCTCGTTGCGCAGTACGCCAACGCCTGCAACATCTTCGTCGGTGGCGACGAGGCCCGTCACAAGCTCGACGTCCTGCGCTCGCACTGCGAGACGGTAGGGCGCGACTACGACGAGATCGAGAAGACGACGATGATCAGCATCGACGCCTCCACCTCCGAGGGCGAGCTGCTCGACGGGCTCCGCGCCGGCCACGACCTCGGCTTCACCACCACCTACGTCTTCGCGCGCAACCCCGAGCCGCTCGCGGCCGTCGAGCTGCTCGCCGGGGTCGTCGGCGAGGTCGGCGGCTGGTAGGCGCCCGTCCGTTCCCGGGACGAGCTCGAGCTTCGCCCACATCGACCATGTGGGGATCGTCACCGGCATGAAGGGACGCGAGCCGCTCATCACCCAACACACGCCCAGCCAGCGCGGAGTCACGCTGCGCTACTGGCAGAGCTGCGCGCGGGCGACAGATGGGGGATAGACGTTGCTGATCGCGACCGTGAACTGGGCCGCGGTGACGGCGATCGCCACGTCCATCCTGGCCGTCGGCCTGCTCGGAGGGTTCGCGGCAGCGGTGTTTGCGGCGCAGCAGGCGCGGGAGACGCGCAGAAGCCGCGAGGCGCAGATGGCGGCCGAGTTCTTCCGGCGTTGGAACGAGGACGCGCTCGTGGAGACGCGGCGGATGGTCGCGCGATTCGCGTCCGCCGACGAGCTGCGGGACGCCTTCGCTGCATACGTCGCCGCGGATGCCCCCGAAGCGTATGTCCTCTACCGCGAGCTCGACTACTTTGAGCAGCTGGCCGCGCTCGAGCGCTGGGGTGCGTTCGACCTGGAGCTGATCAAGCTGTTGCTGGGCCGCACCCTGGTCGAGCGATGGGAAATGTGGAGGCCCGCGATCGACAAGGCGCACGGCCCAGGGGCGTACCCACTGTTCGAGGGTCTCGTCGAGAAGTTGCGCGGCGAGTTGGACGTTACGGCCGGTGGCGCGGGGCCTTAGGGCATCTCGCGGCTGACGAGCTCGACGTCCCCGTCCCGCGGCGAGGGCACCTTCAGCCATTGCTGGTCGGAGTCCTCGACGAACGATAGGAAGTCCGGGCGGCCGAGCAGCCCGTGATCGATACGCGTGACCGTGAGCTCCAGGCCGGTGCGTGTGCGCAGCCGGTCCCCGATCCGCACATCGGTTGCCTTGACCGTTGTCGTCACCGCAGCGCCCGTTCGATTTGTCCGACGATTTGCTCGTCCTCCGGTGCGACCGTCGGCCGGAAGCGGGCGAGCACCTCGCCGGACGGCGCGACCAGGAACTTCTCGAAGTTCCACTCGATCTCGCCGGCCTGTCCCGCCGCGTCGGGAACAGCGGTCAGCCGCTGATACAGCGGGTGGCGCCGGCGACCGTTGACTTCCAGCTTGGCGGTCATCGGAAACGTCGTCCCGTACGTCGTCCGGCAGAAGCCTTCGATCTCGTCCGGCGTTCCGGGTTCCTGACCGGCGAATTGATTGCAGGGGATCCCCAATACCGTGAAGCCCTGATCGCCGTAGGCGCGCTGGAGGCGCTCGAGTCCCTCGTATTGAGGTGTCATGCCGCACTTCGAGGCGACGTTCACAACCAGCACCGCCTTGCCGGCGAGGTGCTCGCTGTCAAGCGGCTGGCCGTTCAGGCCGGGGAGGTGGTCCCAATCTACGGCCTCGGGTGTAGGCGTTGTTTCAGGCATCGTGAGCGAGCTCTCCGGGTTGGGTTGGGTCAGATGCCGATCGTAGCTAGCCCTCAGGCTCGGACTTCAGAGCAGCGGCGCTATCTGCCCAGGCGCACGGCAGCCGGTACGTACACCAGCGTCGTAGCGAGGGCGAGCACCGACGCCACCGCCAGCGGGGCGTAGACGCTGCTCTTCAGGAGCAATGCGCCACTCAGAGCACCGGCGAGCATCGCCAGAACGGCACCGACCTTCCGGCTCGAGCCCTTGCCGGAACCTCCTGCCAGCCGTGAGTCGGCCGCAAGTCCGGTCAGGGTCATCGTCAGCACCGTCGTCGTCAGGTCCGGCACAGCGATACGGCGCACCACGGCGTTACGAACACCCATCGCCAAAGCCATCAAGGTGATGAGCACGTACGCGGCGGCGTCACCGGGTTGGACGCTCGCCGTAGCGGCCACGACGGCCGCGGCCGCAAGCAGAGACACCTCGATCCCGAGTGCCCGGGCCACGAGCGCGGGATGACGCTCATCCAGCCGCTTCACGAGTACACCACCGGCAGCGGCTCCAACTAGAAAGGCGGCCAAGGAGACGATGGGCGCGATCACCGGGAGGCCACTGCTGCCGGCGATACCGAACCCGAGCAGGACGATATTCCCGGTCATGTTCGCCGTGAACACGCGCCCCAGGGCGAGATAGCTGACAGCATCGATAAGCCCTGTCGTAAAGGTCAATACCAACAGCGCTCGGGTGAGCGGATGCCTCACGCTCGCCACTCCGCGCTTGAGGGCGTCCTCGTTGAAGATGGCCGTGACTGTGGAACCAGCGATGTCGTTCATCGCTCTCCAATCGCTGACGCTGTCCCTGCCGGGTGTCCTCGCCGCGGAGGGTTATCCGGCGAGCATCGGTGAGGGTGGGATGTGGGTGTGGCCCTTGACTTCCGGGATGATCATGGCCACCTCGTCGACGTAGCACCAGCTCCACTCCTCTCCCGGCTCGAGCGAGCGAATCAGTGGATGACCGGTCGAGTGGTTGTGCGCGGTGGCATGCCGGTTCGGGGAGTCGTCGCAGCAGCCGACGTGACCGCACTCCAGGCAGATCCGGAGGTGCAACCAGACCCCGCCTTCTCGCAGACAGTCCTCGCACCCCGGCACTGAGTCCGGCAGGTCGAGGATCGTGATCGTGTCCAGGTGAGTGCAGGTCGTCATTGTCGAGTCTCCGTTGATGTCGTGGTGGGCTGTTGAAGTGGGAGCCAGACGTGGAAGGTGGTGCCCTTTTCACCCGTGTCGAATGTGAGCGAGCCGCGGTGGCGTTCCTCGACTATCCGCCGTGCGGTGTCGAGCCCGAGGCCGGTGCCCTTGCCGACATCCTTGGTGGTGTAGAACGTCTCGAACACGTGTGCGCGGGCCTCCGCCGGGATCCCCGGCCCGGTGTCGGCGATCTCGACCACGATGCACTTGCCGTCTGAGCGCGTGCGAAGTGTGATCGTGCCGGTGGAGCCGATCGCGTCGATCGCGTTATCGAGCAGGTTGGTCCATACCTGGTTGAGCTCCGAGCCGTAGATCGTCAGCCGTGGCAGCGTGCGGTCGTACTCGCGCGCGATCTCGATGTTGGTGTGCTTGAGCTTGTGCGCCATGACCTTGAGCGTGGTCTCCAGGCCCTCGTGGATATCGGCCTCCACGACGCCGCCCCGGTCCATGTACGCATAGGCCTTGACCGCACCGATCAAGGAGCTCATCCGCTCGGTCGACTCGCGCAGGTCGCTGACGAGTCGCTGGGCGCTCAGTGATGCTGCCACCGACCGCAGGGCCGCCGGCGTGGCCGATCCCGCCGATGCGCGCATCTGCTCGAGCCACTCGGCGTCGAGTCCGGCGGCAGCCAGTGGTTCGGCTAGTCGCCACGCGTCCGGCACGCCGAGGGCCTCCAGCCGGTCTCGCATGTCGTCCTCGGCGTCTGCGGCGTCGAGCGCCGACAGCGGACTGCGATCGGCGCACTGATGGAGCGCCTGCTCGCGCAGGTCGGCGATCCGACTTGCCTCGTCGCGCTCGACGCCAGCCTGGACCAGCTCCCTGAGCGTCGCACCGATCGTGTCAAGAGCCTCCGCTAGGTCGGCCGCCGACCGGCGTGCGGCCGATGCAGGGTTGTTCAGCTCGTGCGCGAGTCCTGCGGCCATCGTCCCCAGCGCGGCAAGGCGCTCACGGCTCTGCTCGATCGCGGTGAAGCGGGCGACCACGGGGCGGACCTGGCGCATGATCCGCCGGTGCACCGCCGGGTGCGCCAGCGCCAGCCGCCGGAATTCGGCTGCGGGAATGAGCGCTTCCCGCACCGGCGTGATCGCCGTCATGTGCGCGCTCAGCACCGTCTCCGTGAGTGTGGGGACCGCGCCGATCCATGTCGGCGCATTCTGATGCCCGCTGGGCTCCAGGCGATCGCCGTCCCGGACGAACATCTGAAGGCTGCCCTCGAGCAGGCAAACCACACCCTCGGGCTCCTGGCCACTCTCTATTACAACCTCGCCGGCGTCGAATCGACGCTCCTGCGACACCGCGGCCCACTCGGCCAGCGAGGCATCGTCCAGGTCGTCGAACAGGTCGACCGGCCGCAGATCGGCAACCGACACGGGTGTTTGTCCGATGGAGGTCATCCCTCGGCCAGATATTGGTGGATGAGCGACACCGCCATCGACCCTTCTCCGACGGCGCTCGCCACCCGCTTGATCGATCGCGCGCGGACGTCACCGGCGACGAGCACGCCGGGCACGCTCGTCTCGAGCGGAAACGGATCGCGCTGGAGCGGCCAGCCGTCCTGCTTGGCGTCCAGCCCGGCCAGGATGAAGCCGCGCTCGTCGCGCGCCACGACGCCGGCGAGCCAGTCCGTGAGCGGCATCGCCCCGATGAACACGAAGCATGCGTCGACCTGCTCGGCGGACTCGCTGCCATCCGGGTTCCGCAGGCGCAGCGTCCGCAACTGCCCGTCGCCTTCCGCCGCTATCGCCACGGTGCGGGTGCGGACCTCGACGTTGTCCAGAGCCTCGATCTGCTCGATCAAGTAGTGAGACATCGACTTCGCGAGCGAGTCGCCGCGCACGAGCATCGTGACGAGCCGCGCATACTTGGAGAAGTAGACCGCCGCCTGCCCAGCCGAGTTGGCGCCGCCGATCACGACGACGTGCTGGTCCCCGCACGAGCGTGCCTCGGTCAGCGCCGCGCCGTAGTAGATCCCCTGTCCGGTCAGTTCGGCGAATCCGGGCACGTCGAGCTGGCGATAGGACACGCCCGAGGCGACGAGCACGCTCGAGGCGCTGAGGCTGCCGCCGCCCGAGAGCTCGACGATTCGGCCCGACCCCTCAACTCGCAGACGGCTGGCGTCCTGGAGACTCAAGAGCTCGGCTCCCAGCCGACGCGCCTGATCGGTCGCACGGCGAGCCAGGTCGGATCCGCTCAACCCGGTGGGGAACCCGAGGTAGTTCTCGATGCGGCTGGACTGGCCGGCCTGACCGCCCGGCGCGTCGCGCTCGACCATGATCGTCTTGAGCCCCTCCGAAGCGCCGTAGACAGCTGCCGCGAGCCCAGCCGGTCCACCGCCGACGATCACGAGGTCGTAGTGCTCGAAGGCCGGCTGACCGCCAACGCCGAGCCGCTCCGCCAGCTCGAGCACCGTGGGGCGCTCGAGCACGGTCCCGTCCTCGAGTAGTGCCACCGGCAGGCGATCGTCCTCGACGCCGGCGACCGTCAACAGCTGGCGGGCCTCGGCTTCGCGCTCGACGTCGAGCCACCGCGCCGGCACGCGGTTGCGAGCCAGGAAATCACGGAGGTCGTGCGTCGCCCGGGAAAAGCGATGCCCGATCAGACGTACACCGCCCGACTCGAGCGCGGCGCCCGCCTCCCAGGAGCCGAGCAGGTCTTCCACGACCGGGAACAACTGCTCCTCCGGTGGGTCCCACGGCTTGAGCAGGTAGTAGTCGAGCGAGACCTCGTTGATCGCCTGAATCGCCGCTTCGGTGTCGGCGTAGGCCGTGAGCAGGACTCGCTTCGCGCTCGGAACGACCTCCCGGGCGCGAACGAGGTAGTCCGTGCCCGACAGTCCGGGCATCCGCTGATCGGCAACCAGCAGCGCTACCTGCTCGCCACGACGGACCAGTTCGCGCAGCACCTCGAGCGCCTCCTCGCCCGACGAGGCGCGAACGATCCGGTAGCGCTCCCCGAACCCGCGACGCAGATCGCGCGAGACCGCGGCCAGCACAGCGGGCTCATCGTCCACCACCACGATCGCGGGGCGCCGCCGGGGGGGGTCGCTCATGTCATAACGTTAACGGTGCTCACCGCGCGAGTGCGTTCCGGAGCGCCACCGAACCGTACGGCCGCGGTGCAGGAGCCCATCATGAAAAGCAACGAGGGAAGAGATGAATCTGGAAGAGACGCTGGAGAAGGTCGTCGAGATGGCCCGCGAGGAGCTCCACATCGTCCGCAAGCGGGCTGAAGAGAGGACGCCGGCTCGCGACCATGGCAAGGACTACCACGAGGCCCAGGCAGCTGCGGACCGTCTGGATCACTACGCCCACCAGCTCTACCGGCTCCACGACGCCGAGTATCAATCTGGTTGGAGGCACCACAGCGCCGGTGACCGAAACTAGCCCTCGGGAATCTGCGAGGGACGGCCTCGTTACACGGGCTGGAACGAAACTCCAAACTCCAAACGATGGTGACGCGTGAATGAGGTGAACAAATATGTCGACCGGTGAGGACGACAGTCGGGTCGGATTGCTGGGAGCCGGCCTGATGGGAACGGCGATGGCGCATCGGCTGCTGAGCGAGGGTATGCCGGTGATCGCTTGGGACCGGACGCCCGCTCACGTGGAGGCGCTCGCCGAGCGCGGCGCCGCGGTCGCCGGCACGCCCGGTGAGGTCGTGGGCAGCGCCGACGCGGTGATCACGATGCTGCCAAGCGCCGAGGTCGTCCTGGCGGTCGTCGAGCCGCTGCTCGGGCAGTGGCCCAAGGACACGATCTGGCTGCAAATGAGCAGCGTCGGGGCGGCCGAGGCTGACGAACTCGCACAAGTCGCAGCGGCGCACGGTGTGACTCTGTTCGATGCGCCGGTCTCAGGTAGCACCCACCCCGCGGAGGAAGGCCAGTTGACGATCCTCGCCTCAGGGCCAGACTCGGCGCGCGCGCAGGTCGAGCCAATCTTCGCGGCGCTCGGTTCGAGAATCCAGTGGGTGGGGGAGGCCGGCATGAGCTCGCGCCTGAAGCTGGCGGCCAACCATTGGATGATCGCGATGGTGGCCGCGCTCGCCGAGACGATGCACTTGTGTGAGCTGATGGGGCTGGACCAGCAGCAGTTCGTCACGCTCCTGGACGGGGGCCCGCTGGGCTCCTCCTACGGCCTCCAGAAACTCGGCGAGATGCAGCGTCACGAGTACCCGGCTGGTTTTCCGGTTCGTCTCGCGCTCAAAGACCTCAAGCTCGTCAACGAGGTTGCGAACGGATCCGGCGTCCAGCTGCCGGTCCTCGACGCGGTCCTCGAGCGGATCGGCGGCGTCGAGGGCACCCACGGCGACGACGATCTCGCCGCGGTCTACGAGCTAGAGCTCCCGAGCGCCGGGGACGGCTGACGCCTCCGGCCGCGCCCGGAGACTCGAAGTCACGAGCCTACGTGGGCTCGCCCCACTGCCCATCGCCGTGGTCGCGCGAGCGCTGATCAGCGGCCGCCGGGTCGCCCTCCGGCCCGAATCCTGCCTGTCCTAGCATCCGCCTCAGATCGACGAGTGTCTGTTCGTCGATGTCCTTGCCGTGCGGTGGCCGCAGCACCTCAGTCTCGGGGCCAAGCGTGACCTTGACCTTGCCGTTGTGCTCCTCGGTTGTCGTTCCGACCGCGTTTAGCAGCGATAGCACTTGTCGCCATTCGACGTTGCCACTCGACGAGTGGCTGAAGATCTTTGCGATCGTGTCGCGATGATGATCGTTGAGGTGCTCTGAGGCCATGGCTGCTCGGGGTCACGATAGACCACCAGCGCGAAGCGGAACGCCAAGCGCACCCGGATCAGCTGCCGGTGAACTGGCTACGTGAGCTTCGTGGCCAGACGGCCATCGCGCAATGCCGCGAGATCCACGTCGTCAAGGCTTGTGACCACGATGTCGGCGTGCGCTGCGGCGAGGAGCTCCGCGTCGTCCACACGCGCGATGCCGATCGCCGCCATGTGCCCGGCCTTGGCGGCCTGCACCCCCGCCGCGGCGTCCTCCATCACCATTGAGTCCTCGGGCGCGGTTCCCAGCTCCTGCGCCGCAGCCAGGAACATGTCCGGATGGGGTTTTCCGTGCGCGAAGTCCCTCCCCGAGACGTTGGCGTCGAAGTAGTCGAGCAGCGTCAGACCCGGTCGCAGCGACGCCGAGGTGATCCCGTTCTCCTCGGCGAACGTGTCGAGCCTGATCTTGCTCAGGAACAGTTGAGCGTTCTTGGATGAGGAGGCGGCCGCGGTGCGGATCCCTGAGTCCTTGACGTGGATGATGAAGCGCAGGGCGTCGGGGTAGGCGGTGAAGTCGCCGGCCTCGATCAGCTGGACAACCATTGCTTGCTTGCGGTCGGCGTATTCGGCGAGGCGGTGGTCGTCGTCATCGGGCACGTGGAAGTACTCGAGCGCTGCGCGGGCGCCGTCCATGCGCGGCTTGCCGGACATCTGCGCCTCGTAGACCCGGGATGTGAACGCCTCCGGCGACCAGGTCGTCTGATCGCGGATATCGCTCCAATCGTTCTCCATCAGCTCACGCAGCGACTCCCGCCACGCCTTCTCGTGGGGCGAGTCGACGAGCACTCCGTCGACGTCAAAGATCGCGCCCTGGAATCGTGTCGACACGCGTGCTCCTCTCTAGCTGTGGACTTGCTGCTCGACGCTTCGGTCCGGCTGCAACTCGAAGGTGTAACGGTCCCCGGGGCCGAAGTCGCGAACCTGATCTCCGACCCCGACCTTGATCGGCCGGTTGACGCCCTCCGGATGGGCCGCCAGCGTAAGCTTGTGACCGGCGAGCGTCACCAGGAGCGGGGTCCGCCGGAACTGCATCGAGAACGACAGCCCGTCGATTGGCGCCGGCAGCCTGGGCTCGAACGAAAGAACCCCGCCGCGGACCTGAGTCCCCAAGTAGCTGCGCTGGACGAGGTCGAGCGTCCCGGCCATGACTCCCACGTGGATCCCCTCCTTGGTCGTCCCGCCCTGAACGTCGCCGACGTCGCTCTCGAGGGCTACGAGGAAGCGATCCCAGGAGCTCTCCGCATCCAGCGCCGCGAGGACCCCCGCGTAGGCGACATAGCTGAGCGTCGAGCCATGCGACGTGCGGCGGTCGTAGTACTCGACGTTGTCGCGTACGGTGTCGGGCCCGCAGTTGTACCCGAGGCGATCGAACAGCCGCTGGAGCTCCTCGGAGGAGAACAGGTAGAACAACATCACGGTGTCCGCCTGCTTGGCGAGCTTGTAGCGATCGGGGTCATCGCCCTCGGCCCGCAGGATCCGGTCGAGCCGCTGGATGTTTCCGTACTTGGCGCGATAGGCGTCCCAGTCGAGTTCCTCCAGCTCGTCCCAGCCTTCGAACTGGCTGATGATGCCTCCGCCCTGGAAGGGCACGAACATCCGGCGACTCATGTCCTCCCACGTGCGCAGCTCGTCGTCGCCGAGCCCAAGCCTGTCCCTGAGCGCCTCGGCGCGGCTCCCGGGCAGCAGCGAGAGGACCTCCTGCGCGAGCTCACAAAGCCACGCCACCATCACGTTGGTGTAGGCGTTGTTTCGAAGGCCCCCTTGGGTCGCGCCTGGGTACTTCTCGTGGAACTCGTCCGGGCCCATCACGCCGTGGATCTCGTAGCGGTCGCGATCCGGGTTGAAGTGCGCGATGGACGCCCAGAAGCGGGCGATCTCGAGCATCATCTCCGCGCCGTAGTCGCGCAGGAAAGCCAGGTCCTGGGTGGCCTGGAAGTAATGCCAGATGTTGTAGAAGATCGCGGCGTTGACGTGGCGCTGGTTGCGGCTGAGATCCGGCTCCCAGCGGCCGGTGAGCGGGTTGAGGTGGACTCGTTGCGTTTCCTCCTTGCCCTCACTGCCGCTCTGCCACGGGAACATGGCGCCGCGGAAGCCAGCCTCGTCCGCGGCCGCGCGCGCCTCGTCCAGGCGCCGGTACCGGTACATCAAGAGGCCCCGAGTGACCTCGGGCATCCGATAGTTGAGAAATGGATACACATACAGCTCGTCCCAGAAGACATGTCCGCGGTAGGCCTCGCCGTTGAGTCCGCGGGCCGGAACCCCGGCATCGATGTCGGCCGTGTGACGCGAGCACACCTGCAACAGGTGGCAGGTGTGCAGGCGCAGTAGTCGCTGTACTTCCTGGTCCGCTTGCACCCGGAGGTCGCACACCCGCCAGAGCTCCTCCCAGGCCGACCGATGCCGCGCGAGCTCGCCCTCGAAGTTCCCGCTCCGTCCCGCCGCCGTGCCGGCCTTGGTCAGCGAATCGCTGGTCGCCGGGTCCCGAGAAGTGGAGAACACGACCATCTTCTCGATGCGCACCGCCGCTCCCTGCCGGACGTCGAACGCCAGCACCTGCTGGATGTAGTCCTCCGTTTGGTAGAGGCTGCGCTGCACCATGACCTGGTCGGTGCCGTCGAAGACGCGGCTACGCGCCGACTGGCTGATGTACAGATTCGACTGCCGGGTCTGGACCTTCAGTGCGATGACCTCGGGCCCGAACGTCCGCGGCGAAACCGGATCGAGGTGTCGGCCTTCGAGCTGCTGATAGCGCGCGACGCCGCTGTTGGTCACGCGCCCGTCGAGCGCGCATACGAGCTCGACTCGGCCGGACCAGTTCACCGCGGTCAGCGTCCACTCGATCCCCGCATGGTGGACGTCCGCCATGCTGACGAACCGCCGGCTGCGCAGCGTCGTCTCACGCGAGCTGCGATCGCGAAAGCGGAGCTCGCGCAGGACGATGTCGTTGCGGATGTCGAGCTCGTGGCGGTAATCGAGCAGCTCGACGTCGGCGAGCCTGATCGCGTCCTCGCCCTCGATCCGCAGCTTGAGCACCAGCCAGTTCGGAAGGTTGACGAGATCCTCGTTGAGCACGGGCAGTCCGCCCAGGATGGTGGTTTCCCGGTTGTAGACCCCATGCGCATACGTGCCGGGGTAATGCACCCCGTCGGCGTCCTCCCACTCGGCGGTGCCGCGAGCGCACAGGTATCCATTGCCGGTCGAGGTCAACGCTTCGCGAAGCCCCTCCTGATCCGGATCGAACCCTTCGTAGGTGAGCGCGAAAGCGTCCATCGTCTCTGCAACCTGCCGAGTCGCCGATCGACGATCGCTCGCAAGCGTCGCAGCGGGCCGCCGCGATGTCAATCGACTTGCGCCGGTCGACGCCCTGGACCGCGGCCACGCGCCATATTCCGACTGCCGCACTCGGATTTAGTCCGACACCTGGTACCGTAGGGACAGTTCATCGCGTTCCCTGAGGGGTTGGCGATCGTGCGCTCGCTCGGTCCTACTCGACCTCTCTGCCCCGCGAGCGCCCCCGCCTGAGAGGCACGTGAGGAGCGTCGATGGATCTTGTGAGCGCAGCACCCGCAAGGAGGTCGCGCCGTCAGCTGTTAGGACGGGCGGGGGCCGGCCGGACGGCGGACTTCTTCCTCTCGGATGCGCCCGGACCTCCGTCCGCACCACCGCTGCGCGTCGCGATGCTGGCTCCGCCGTGGATCTCGGTCCCGGCGCCCGGATACGGCGGCGTTGAGTCGGTCGTGAGTAGCCTCACGGAGGCGCTGTTTCGTCTGGGGCATGAGGTGACGCTGTTCTGCGCTCCGGGCTCCTTGTCACGCGCCAGCGTGGTGCCGTTGCTCGACGAGTCCCATGCTGACGAGATCGAGCGGTCGTTGTACGAGGCCGACCACGTCGGGCGAGCGTTCGACGCGATCGATAGCTCCACCGGACGTCATCGGTTCGATGTCATTCACGACCACTGCGGGTTCACGGGGCTAGCGATGGCAAACCGCATCGACACGCCGCTCGTGCACACCTTGCACGGACCGTTCACACCCGAGACCGCGGCGTTCTACGCGCGGCACGGCCACAAGGCCACGCTCGTCGGTATCAGCCGTGCCCAGCTGTCATCGGCACCGGACGGATTGGGTCCGATCGCGTCGATCCCCAACCCGATCGATCTGCGGGCTTGGCCGCTGCAGGAGCGCAAGGGCGACTACCTTCTGTGGGTCGGGCGGATGACCCCGGAGAAGGGAGCGCATCGCGCGATCGCAGCCGCGCGCGCAGTTGACGTGCCGCTCGTCTTGGCCGGCGTGATTCAACCTGGCCAGCAGCAGTTCTTCGACCGAGAGATCGCGCCCCACATCGACGGCGACAAGGTCAAGTTCGTGGGCGAGGTCGGCGGGTCGGTGAAGCGCTCGCTGTTCGCGCGGGCTCGCGGCCTGTTGATGCCGATCCGCTGGAACGAGCCGTTCGGGATGGTGATGGTCGAGGCGCTCGCGTGCGGGACGCCGGTGATCGCGTTCCCCGAGGGCGCGGCGCGCGAGCTCGTCGTCGATGGCGAGACTGGCTTCCTCGTCCATGACGAGCGGGGGATGAGCGACGCGGTAGGCCGGCTGCAGCGGATCTCGGCGCGGGACTGCCGAGCCTGGGTGAGCCAGAATTGCGACGTCGACGTCGTCGCCGCCGCGTACGAACGTACCTTTCGAGCCGTGGCGCTCCCGAGCGCGGGGTATGCACTCGCCGGTGTCTGAGCGGACCCTCAGCGTCCTGGACGGCAGCACGTTCGTCCTCGGGGATCGCCTCGGCGACGTACGACCCGACGCGGGTCGCGAGCACGGCTTCTTCTCGGAGGACACTCGTTTCATATCGCGTTGGGTGCTTCGCCTCGGCGAGACGCCACTGGAGCTGCTGAGCCTTAATCAGAACGCTCATTTCGACGCTCAATTCTTTTTGACACCTGCTGTGGGACCTAAGGAAGAGGCGCCGTGCTCGATCGTGCGCCACCGTCTCGTTGGCGACGTGTGGATGGAGCGGCTGATCGTGACGAACCATCTGCACGAGACCAGCCGTGTACGCCTGGCGCTCGATGTCGACACCGACTTCGCCGATCTGTTCGAGGTCAAGGACGGGCTCGTCGCCGAGCGAGACGTGACCTACAGCCATGATGATGCGTCCTTGACTCTGAGCTATGCGCGTGGTGATTTCCGCCGGTCGGTCACAGTCACCGCCAGCACACCGGCAGCCGTCACCCGCCGCGGCTTCGTCTTTACTCTTGAGCTCGCGCACGGTGAGCCGTGGTCGGTGGACTTTGCGGTTTCCCCGCACGCCGCCCAGCCCGGGAGCACGTTTGCGCGCCGCGTGCCGCGCGGCGGTCTCGAGGACCAGCAAAAGGCGAGGTATGCCGAGCTCGAGACGTGGCTGGCCGAAGCGCCGGCGTTGGAGGCCGCCGACCCGGCGCTCGCGCGCACCTACCGCGCGAGCCTCAGCGACCTCGGTGCCCTTCGCATGCGCCCTGATCTGGACAAGCACCCGACCCTCCCGGCGGCGGGGCTGCCGTGGTTCATGGCGCTGTTCGGTCGTGACAGCCTGATCACCAGCTTGCAAGCGCTGCCCTACCTGCCCGGATTGGCGGCGACCACCCTGCGTGTGCTGGCAGCCCGCCAGGCGGAGGAACGAGACGACTTTCAAGAGCAGGAACCCGGCAAGATCCTCCACGAACTGCGCTTCGGTGAGCTCACGGCGCGTCGTGAGCGACCGCATTCACCGTATTTCGGCAGCGCCGACGCGACGCCGCTGTTCCTGATCCTCTTGGACGAGTACCACCTGTGGTCCGGCGATGACGCGCTGGTGCGGGAGCTCGAGCCCAATGCTCGTGCGGCCCTTGCATGGATCGCGGACAGCGGAGACCGCGACGGCGATGGTTACGTCGAGTACGAACGCCGCAACGTCACCACCGGCCTGGTCAACCAGTGCTGGAAAGACAGCTGGAACTCAATCCAATTCGCCGACGGACGGCTCGCACAGGGACCGATCGCGACCTGCGAGATCCAGGGCTACGTGTACGACGCACAGCGGCGCTCCGCGCGTCTGGCCCGCGAGGTCTGGGGTGACGAGACGCTCGCAGCGCGGCTCGAGCATCGTGCCCGCGACCTCCGCGACCGCTTCCGGCGCGACTTCTGGATCCACGAACGCGGCTGCTACGCCCTCGCTCTCGACGGCAACAAACGGCAAGTCGACAGCCTGACCTCCAACGTCGGGCACCTGCTGTGGTCGGGAATCCTCGACGACCGCGAGGCGGCCATCACCGCCGAGCGGTTACTCAGCGAGGAGCTGTACTCCGGCTGGGGAGTCCGGACCCTTGGCGCACTCGAGGCCGGATACAACCCACTCGGCTACCACACCGGGACGGTCTGGCCGCACGACAACTCGCTGATAGCCGCCGGCCTGGCCAGATACGGACACGATAAGGCGGCGGGCACGATCGCCTCCGCGATCCTCGCCGCCGCGCCGTACTTCGAGTACCGGCTGCCCGAGGTGTTCGCCGGCTTTCCCCGGCCACTGACATCGGTCCCCGTAGCGTTCCCGACAGCGTCGCGTCCCCAGGCATGGGCAGCAGGCGCCCCGCTTCTGCTGTTGACCACGGTGCTCGGCCTCAGCCCCGAGCGCACCGACGTCCAAGCTGACCTCCCGGACACGATCGGGCGCGTCGCAATCCGGGGACAGCCCGATCACTCGCGATTAGCGTCCGCGAGAACCGCCGTGTGACAAGTGGACGATCTCGAGCGTGCTAGCTAGTGCACCCAGAGCTGCGCCTGCTGCCGCTCGCCGAGGTGAAGCGGTCACCGCTTCCTCGGTTCCGCGCAAGCGCGCCACGACCGCGATGTCATCGGTCGATGCGCGTCGCCAGCTCGAATGCGTTGGCGATCTCTGTTGCGTAGTTGTCGATGTCGAACTCTGGGTCGAGGCTGAGGAGGGGTGGGACGGCGTCGATGGCGGCGCGGATCGCTATTGCGATGACTCTCGGGTCGAAGTCAGGTCGAAGTTCGCCGGCGGCTTGGGAGCGGGCGAGCAAGTCCACGAGCGGGCGCGCGGCTCCCGGAGCGTTGGGGCCCCTGACGCCCCGTAGCCCCTCGGTGGCGACGCGATGGCGGAGAATCTCGACGACGGCGATCAGGTAGTTGCGGTGCTCTCGCATGAACGCGAGGTTCGACTCGATGTACGCCCGAACCATGCCGGGTCCCGGCGACTTCGCGAAGATCCGCGGTTCCATGTAGGCCCTGGCCTGCGCGAGAACCTCGCTGATGACCTCCTTCATTAGCTCGTCTTTGCCGGCGAAGTGGTAGCTGATCAGGCCTCTGCTGATACCGATTCGCGCGGCGATACGGCCGAGTGACGCGCGCGCGTACCCGACCTCAGCAATCGTGTCGATCGCCGCGGCCACGATCTGTGCCCGGCGAGCGGTCTCAATGAAGGTTCGTTCAGAGTCCGCGGACCCCGGTCCTGGCTCCATGACCAAAAAACTAGCACAGGGGAGCCTCTCCTGGCTTTAGGACCAAATAATTGGCAGTAGAGCCAAAGATGTGCTAGGGTGGACCGATGAACCGGGCAGCGACCCAGTCCGAAGCAATTCGATCGAACGAGCGCGTCGGGTGGCCCTCGGAGCCCGATGGTTTGCGCGAGCAACCGGCGCTTGTGGTTGAGCATCTGGGCAAGCGCTTCGGCGACCGTGTCGCGTTCGATGACGTGTCGTTTGAGGTCGGCTACGGGGAGGTGTTCGGGTTTCTCGGGCCAAACGGCGCGGGGAAGACGACGACGGTGAGGACCTTGGGCACGCTGATCGCGCCGACCTCAGGCTCGGCGAGCGTCGCCGGCCTACCCCTCGGCCCAGCGACCGCCCAGGAGATCCGGACTCGGATCTCGATCATGCCCGAGTCACCGGGCCTCTATCTCCGGCTGACCGTGGCCGAGAACCTTGCGTGCTTCGCCGGGCTCTACCAGCTGAATGACATTGCGGCGCGGATCGAGCGGGCGCTGCGAGCGGTCAACCTCCTGGACCGAGCGGGAGATCAGTGCCGGTCGCTGTCCAAGGGCCTGCGCCAGCGGGTGGCGCTGGCCCGAGCGCTGCTCAACGATCCAGCGGTGCTGTTCCTCGACGAGCCCACGTCGGGGCTTGACCCGGTCGCGACGCGCGAGGTCCACGGGCTGATCGCCTCGCTTCGTGAGCGCGGGGTGACGATCTTTTTGACCACGCACCGGCTGGAGGAGGCCGAGCGGCTGTGCGACCGGGTGGCGATCCTGAACACGACCTTGCGACTCATCGGCCGGCCCGACGAACTGCGCGACCAACTGTTCAGCCGATCTCTGAGCGTGCGGATCCGCACGCCGCTGGACGATGCGAACGCCGTGCTCGGTGGTCTGCCCGGGGTCGAAGGCTGGGAGCAGGCGCCGTCCGGCTACACGCTCACCGTCTCAGACCCCGAGATCGCCGCCCCGCAAGTGGCGCGAGCACTGGTCGGTGCCGGTGCCGACATTCTGTCGATTGCCGAGTCCCGCCACTCGCTGGAGGACGTCTATCTCGAGCTGATCGATGAGGACGTCGAAGCGAGGCGACGATGAGCTTCAGCTGGACGCGCGTAAGGGCGATCGCCGTCAAGGAGCTGCGGGACTATCGCCGCAACCGCTTCGTGGTCGGCACGATGACCGTATTGCCGCTGCTATTCATCATCCTGCCGTTGATCCAGGTGTTCCACACCTATGCGCACGTGCACAGCACCGACCTCAACCTGCACGTCGGCGCCTCGATGCTGTACATGCTGGTGATCCCGGCGTTCCTGCCGTCCACTCTGTCGGCCTACTCGGTGGTCGGAGAGCGCGAGCAGGGGACGCTGGAGCCCGTCCTGATCACCCCTATCCGCCGCGAGGAGTTCCTCATCGCCAAGGCGCTCGCCGCCTTCGTTCCGACCCTTGGCATCGCCTACCTGGTCTTCGGCATCTTCCTCGCCACTTCGGCCCTCTTTGCCAACCCGGTGATCGCCTCAGCGATCTTCTCGGGCACGCATGTGCTGCTTCAGCTGCTGTTCACCCCATTGCTCGCCGGCTGGGGGATCTGGGTGGGGATCGCGGTCTCCGCCCGCTCCACTGACGTGCGCAGCGCCCAGCAGTTGAGCGTGCTCGGCACCCTGCCGCTGCTGGCCATCCTGGCGCTGATCTCGCTAAACGTCATCACCGTGTCGGCCGGCCTCGCAGTCGGGCTCGCCGCCGTCCTGCTGGCCATCGACCTGCTCGCCTGGCGGGCAGTAGCGGCGATGTTCGACCGCGAACGACTCATCACCGGAAACCGGACGTGAATGGCCAGTTCGCGACTCGAAGCTCTTTCGCAAGACAGACAACATGAGACGTACGCGCAAAGGACAACAACAATGCCCGCGACCCTGCGGCTGACTCGCGAACCCCGCCCCTTCCCCATCGAGCTTCGACGAGGACGGTTTGAGATCTTGGTCGATGGCAAGCCTGTGGGCTCGCTCGCGAACCACGACACGGTAGAGACTCAGATTGAACGCGGACGCCACAACCTCACCTTGCGCAAGGGCCGGTACTCGGGCCGAATCCACAGCTTCGCCGCGGCCGACGGTGAGGTCGTCGACTTCCAATGCAGCGGCACCACGATCTGGCTGATCTACGTAGCCTCCATCGTCAAGCCCGACCTCGCGATCTCGCTCAGGCAGCAATGAGCAACCCTCGCGAAAGCCCGTCGGCGAGCGCAACGACCAGACCACGTGCCGCCCGTTCCGGCGGTAGGTCTCGCCGACGCCCGGCTGCCATGAGGAGCACGACGTTGCAGATCGTCGGCGTCGCAGCGTCCCTGCTTGCGTTGGCGTCCTGTTCATCGTCCGTCACGAACAAGCCATCTGCTTCCTTGCCGGGACCGCATCGTCGCTCACTGTCACATCCTGCGACGAGGTGCGCGTGGCCGACCATCGATAGCGCGGCCACCGCGAACACCGCCGCGCCTGACGTCGCCGCGACGGAGTGGCTCCAGTCGTTCGTGATCCAACGCAACCTGAAGGTCGTGCTCTCGGGCGCGTATCCCGATGCCGGCTACGCATCATTCAACGTCTACTCTGCAGGCGAAGCGCCGTTCACGAGCAACGGCGTGGGCTCCTCGTTGCCCGACTACCGGATCGCGCCCGCTCGGGGCAGTCGCAACCCGTGGCAACAGGCTGCCCGGTCCGGTGGTCGGTTCGCCGTCACCCTTCGCTCGCGTGTCGCCCGGGGTGTCGCGAACACCTTGCCACTCGCCCCAGCCGGAACAGCGGACGGCACCAGCGGCTATCTCGTCTACCGCGTGTATCTCCCCGCCGGCGGGGACTTCTCAAACGTCCGACCCCCTACCATCACCCTTGAGCGAGGGCGCAGCTCGCAGACGCTTCTGCCCTGCCATCATCCGAAACCGTTCTCACTGAGCGCGCTGCGTACCTCCGGTCCGAGCACGGGTGCCAGTGCGACCATAACGACGACCGCCACGACGCCCGCGATACGCGCGCTCCAGTTCTTCCGGCCCGCCTTCAAGGCGGGCTTCCCAAACAGGGACACTGACTACGTTGTCGCCTATTTCACCCGTCCGCCGCCAGCCGATGTTGTCGTCGTCACCGCCAGAGCCCCCCGCGCGGCGGTCGGCAACCACCCGTCGCCCTGGCCGGCTGCCGGCAAGGACATGCGTTACTGGTCGATGTGCGACTACCTTGACACCAGGTCGCTCCCAGTAGTCGTGAACATCCTGCCCAACGGCCGCAAGGACTGGGGATGCCGCGCCGACGACGCCACCAAGCTGAGCGCGTCAGGCGACTACACCTACGTGATCGGCACCGAAGCACAGCGAGCCGCGATCGAGCGGATCCCCCACGCGACGTTCCTCCCGTTGTCGATCACCCAGCCAACCGCACCCTACCTCCTCTTCCTCCGCAACACGTTGGTGGTCAGGTCATTCGCGAGCTCAGTGCAGAACGCCCCCTACCACAGCCCGAGCGCTGCAGCCCACGCCATGGGCCACTACTACCCGCGTGCGTTCGTATGTGCCCTCGTCACCCTCAACACCAAAGGAGTGCACGCGTGCCGCACCTGATCAGTGCATTGCGCCGGCGGGGACCGCGTCGAGTAGCCCTATGGCGCGGGGCGCTCGGTCGTCTTCCAGGATCACGGCCCCGCCGGGCCAGTACGGGTGCGGCGCAGTGGCGTTGTGGACGAGCAGCGGCTCATAGACCCAGGAGCCGGTGTTGAGGATGCGGGGCCGACCCTGCGGTCCCCGCCAGCGAGTCTCGAGATCACCCGGCAAGGGGCCCAGGCGATGCACGTGACCGAACAGCACCCACTCCGCGTCGACGCCAAGGTGCCCGACTACGTGCGAGAGAGCGGGAAGGCTCGCGAGGCGCATCTGCGCGCCCAAGACACTCGCGGTGAGGCGCGCCATGCCGGGACGCAGCAGGCGGCGGGGGCTCCGCGGCATCGTCGAGGCGCGAATCAGCTCGGCGCCGTCCTCTGCCAGAGCCGCGAGCGGGCGCGGAAGCACCTTGATCACGAGCGCTTCCAGGCGGGTGAGCGACGGCCCTCCGGCCAGCTCGTAATCGATCGGGACGGCGCCCGGTCGCGGGACCCGTCCGAGGAGACCGCGCGTCACGCCGAACGCGGCCTCGGGCAGGAGGTGGCGATCCAGGTAGTGCCCGTGCGTCGCCCACACTCCGGGGGCGAGCCACACGCCCGGGTAGTGCACCCGGACGCGGCTCGGCGCAAGCCATGAGACGACCCGGGACAGCTCCGGCGACGCGTCAAGAGCAACGCGGCTGTCGGGAGCGAGGCCGGCGCCGGCTCGCCGGATCCAGCCCGCGACCAAGGCGCGATCGTGGTTGCCGGGCACGAACACCACCTCCCGGTCGGCCCCGAGCGTCCTGCCGATCAGCCGCAGGATCGGCTCGGCGACGTCCATCGCGCGGTCGGCCCGCTTTTCGAGCAGCTCCACGATGTCCCCGAGCAGCACAAGTCGTTCGACGCCCTCGAGCGCCTCGAGCAGCCGGCGCAGCGGCTCCGGCTGCGTGAGCACGTCGTGCCGCAGGCGGGATCCCAGATGAAGGTCCGAAAGCACGAGTGTCGACACGCCAGCTCACGATAGACAGCGGCCGATCCGGGGACCGGCTGCCAGGCCGGACCCACCGGCACGACTTCGAGCACGGTCTCAAGCCCGGCGAAGTCCGCTGGGTTCCGTGTATATACGGGGAGCCCGGCGGCAATACGTCCTCGGAGATCTGTTCGATTTCGAGGACGACCGAGGAGTCGATGAGACCGCGCGCGTGTCGCCGGTCAGGCACGCGGGGGGTGGTGTCCTGGTCGAGCGCCGCATCGACGTCAGACCGGATGAGTCACCGTCAACCGCGGGAGCGCCCGCGAAGGCATTTCGCCAATGCAGCACAGGTGCTACGCAATTCCGGATCGGACAGGTCTGCGGCGGAGGCGAACGAAGCCGGTGATGCCGCCGAGACTGGGAACCCAGAACGCGATGGCGTGGTAGATGACGACCGCGGCGGCGGCGTGCGTCGCCGGCGCCCCGTACAGGATCAGCGTTCCGGCGAGCCCGGCTTCGAGCACTCCGAAGCCGCCCGGCACCGGAAGCATGTTCGCCATATATCCGATGATGTAGCCGAGCACGAGCGCATCGATCGGAACCGGGCGGCCGGTTGCGGCAAAGGCGGCGCCAAGCGCGGCGATGTCGCAGATGAGATAGGCGATCGCGCCGAGGAGCCGCCAGTTCGGGCGGATCAGTGCATGGCGCGCCCCGTCGATGCCAGCCGCGAGGTCGACGAGCCACGTTGGCCAACGACGGCCGGACGTGCGCCTGATGAGCACCGGGACGGCTAGCGTGATCGTGGTCGCGGCCACCCCGAGCAGAATCGGGATGCCGGCGAGGGGGAGAGTGTCGGTGCCGCCCATGGCGCCGGTGGCCAGCATCGCGCCGGCTCCGACTAGCGCGGCGATGTTCGCTGCGCTGGTGAGAAAGAACAGGCCGCTCGAGCGCTCGACGATCTGGTGGGTCGACATACCGGACTGGCGAAGCAGCCAACCGCCAATCGCCAGCGCCCCGACGCCACCGGTCGGCAATAGCGCGCCCGATGCCTGCTCGGTCCACGCTAGCTCCCGGGCCTGGGCGGCCGGCACCTGCGCGAAGAACAGCCGGAAGATCACGACGTAGCCGACGCACGAGCCGACCTCGAGGGCGACCGCCGCCGTCACCCAGACGGGGTTCATCCGAACGATCTGGTGCGCGACGCCGCGTAGTGGAGGCACCGCGAGCAGGAGCGTGAGCGTTGCGGTGGCGAGCACGGCGGCAGCAACGAACCGACGGCCGACGTAGGCGAACGCGCTTGTCGGCGCCGGACGCGGAGCTTCCGAGCCCGCGTCCGGTGGCTCGGCGGCAGCCGATGGTCGCCCGGCGCTCCTCAGGCGAGCATCGCATGGGACCCTGGAATCACGACGTGCGGTTCGCGAGCGCGTGGCGTCCGCCGGCGCGGATCCGGCGGAGTGGTCTGGGTCGATCGTGGCGCTCATCGTTCGTGAAGTGGTTGACTAAGCAATCAAATATACAGAACTGGTTGACGCATCAACTTTCGCGTCACAGTGCCTTCCGCGGAACGGGCTCGGAGGCATGGACGCCGTCGCGGTGTCGTTGTGAGATGTCGTGGAGATAGCCGGCCACGACAGCCTCGGAAATCCGGCGGATACTCGGTCGCCGGCCGGGCTCCAGCGGGGCGCCTGGCGAGCGGCGACCGTCTCGGCGGGAGGATGGGTTGTGGGCGGGGAAGCGGTTGGTGTGTGTCATGCGGCTTCTCTTTCGATGCCGAAGTTGATGTCGTCTGCGGCGCGGGTCTCGGCGAGTTGCAACCCAGGCTGTGCGCGGCGGGGCCGCAGCAGCGCAAAGGCGAGGACGATGCCGGCCGTTATCGTTGACGCGCCGACGAGGAAGGCGAGGTGGTAACCGCCGAGCAGGGAGCTCGTGAGCCCCTGATGGGTGGACAGCAGTCCCTTCGTCCGGTTCGCGGCGATGGTGCTGAGAACCGCCAGGCCGAGCGCACCGCTGATCTGTTGCGAGACGTTGGTGATCCCCGAGCCGATGCCCGAGTCGGCGACGGGAACGTCGGCCATCGCGAGGGTGAGCAGGGGCATGAAGGCGCTGCCAATACCCAGGCCGATCGCGAAGCAGGCGAAGAAGATCGTGGGGAAGAAGGCGGTGCTCGGCCCGACTGTGCTGAACAGGAGCAGGCCGATCACCGCGCTCGACATGCCGGCGGTGAGAACGCGAATCGGCCCAAACCGATTGACGAGCCGCGCGGTGATGCCCTGCGACAGGATGGCGACCGTGATCGTCCAGGGCAGGAAGGCCGCCCCGGTCTGCACGGCGCTGTAGTGGCGGACGTGCTCCAGATACAGGCTTCCGAGGAAGAACGTCGAGTACATGCCGGTCACCAGGAAGCCTCTGACGAGGCTGGCCTTGACCAGCCCCTGGAGACGCAGGATTCGCATCGGCAGGATCGGGTTCTCGATACGGGTTTCGAGCGCGACGAACGCCGCCATCAGCAGTGCGGCGACCGCGCCAACGCCAAGCACCTGAGCCGAGATCCAGCCGTGGGTGGTGGCCTGGATGATCGCGTAGATGACGCCCATCAGCGACGCGGTGACGAGGATTGACCCCATCCAGTCGACCCCGTGCTCGAGCCCGAGTCCGCGGTCAGCCTGGATGAACCTCTGACCAAGGACGAACGTGGCCAGGCCGATTGGGAGGTTGACGAAGAAGACCCAGTGCCAGCTCAGCGCCTGGGTGAGGATCCCGCCGGCGAGAAGGCCGAGCGAGCCTCCTGCGACCGACACGAAGACGTACGCGCTCATCGCCCGTGCGCGCTCGCTCGGCGTGGGGAACTCGGTGATGATGATCGCGAGGATCACCGAGGCCTGGGCGGCGGCGCCGACGCCCTGCACGAACCGGGCGGCAATCAGCGCGCCCTGGCTTGGCGCGATCCCGCACAGGAGCGAGGCGGCGGTAAACGTAACGAGGCCCGCGAGGAACACACGCTTGCGGCCGGCGAGATCGCCGAGTCGCCCCGCGAGCAGGAGCAGGCTCCCGAACGTGACGAGGAATGCGTTGACGACCCAGGTGAGGTTCGACTGGCTGAAATGGAGGTCGTGTTGAATCGAGGGCAGCGCGACGTTCACGATCGTGACGTCGAGCACGATCATCAACTGCGCCAAGCACACGATCATGAGCGCCGTCCAGCGGCGGCTGTCCGGGGAGATTAGATTTGTCGCCGGCGCCTGACGGTGGCGCCTTAGGAGATTTGTCGGCGGCGCCTGGCGGCGGCGCCTTAGTGTTTGCGAGGAGACGAGATTCATGCAGATCCCAACTTGTTGGTGATTCAGCGAGGCGCTAAAATGGAGGCCGCCTCCGAAATAACTGGAGGCATCCTCCGGAAACTATACGGAGGCACCCTCCGTTTGTCAAGCGAATTTCCATGAGCGCCGTCGAAGCCGGCCCCGAGACCCTGATCGCCCGCCCCAAGCGTGCGGACGCCAGGCGTAACTACGAGAAGGTGCTCGCGGCCGCTCGGGAGGCGTTTGCCGAAGGAGGGGAGTCGACCGCACTCGAGGAGATCGCGCGCCGCGCGGGCGTCGGCATCGGCACGCTCTACCGCCACTTCCCCAATCGGCAGGCGCTGCTAGAGGCTCTCTACGTCAACGAGGTCGAGGAGGTTTGCCGCACGGCCGGCGAGCTCGATGGCAGCGATCCATGGGGGGCGCTCAACGCCTGGTTCGAGCGCCTGATGGGTTATCTCGCGACCAAGCAGGCGCTCGCACAGGAGCTGCTCAACTACCTCGAGACGGACGATCCGTTGTTCCAGGTGTGTCGAAAGGCCCTGTACGAGGCAGGCGGTCCGCTGCTGAAGCGCGCCCAGGAGGCCGGAGTCGTCCGCCAGGACGTCGAGTTCCCCGAAGTGATGCAAATGGTGGTCGGCATCGCCAAGATCCCGGCCGGCGATCGGAGCCAGGTCGCGCACATTCTTCGCATCGCTCTCGACGGTCTTCGCTACCGGCCTGAGGGCTAGGCCCGCGGATCTCGGCCAAGGCGGACTACGCGGTCCGAGACCCGAGGCGTGGGTGACGCGCTAAGTGCCCCGGACCCGCGACGCTAGGGACGAGCGGTGCGGTCCGGCCGGAGCTCACGCCCGCGACCGGACCGCGTGTCGGTTGCTCGGCCCCTACGGAGTCGCCTTCTCTAACGGAACGAACCCGGCCGCCACGGGAGCACGTAGGCGCGGTAGGTGTTCACGCCGGTCGGGAACTCGGCGTTGAACACGAGCCGTCCTGATGGGTCGAATTCGGTGAAGTAGGGGAGCGCTCCCCACCCGACGAACAGCCCGCCGTCCGGGGTCGTCTGGGCGTTCCCCTGGGACGCAGCCACGAGCCCCTCGGGCTGGTCGTCGGAGGCGAGCAGCGTTGCCACCCGGTGGCGCGTGTCGAGCTTGAGCGTCACCGCTCGGCTGACCGAGAACTCCGGCGTCCCCGCAGACTCGTTGTCAAAGAATGTGTACTCGTTGTGGCCGATCGCCTCTGGGTCGTGCTGCCAGGCGAAGATCTCACCGGCGTTGTCGAGAGACTGGCCTGGCGCGGCGCGGAGCCGGAAGCTGCTGACCTTGCCGCCGAGCTGCCAGATGATCCTGCCGTTGGCGGGGCTGACCTTGTACGTCGTCCACGTGTCGCGAGCGTCGATCAGCAGATTGCCGTCGCCATCGATGTGAACCGCGTTGATGTGGAACCAATCCCATGGCGTGCTCGCCGAGGCGGGCAGCGGCTGCTCGCTCTGGCTGAACGGGACATGGTCCTCACTATTCCATTGGAACAAGACCCGGCCGGTCCTGATGTCGATTTCCTGAACGACGCCGTTAATCACGGTCTGGTCCGCGGGGCCGCCGATCGACGTCAGGTTGGCGGTCGCGGTCGTGTAGGCCAGGATCAGCGCCGTGTTCCGAGGGGTGATCAGGAACTCGTGTCCGTCGGCGCTGAGGCCATTGCCGGCGTTCACTGTGGCGATCTGCTGGTAGCGGTCGTTATAGATGTAGTCGGTGCCGCTCGCGAGTCCGCCGAGGCCGGTTCCCTGCCAGAAGGTGAGGACAGGCTTGCCGAGGTAGGTCTGGGCGCGGAAGTCCGCTGCGGTCAGTCCCTGCGGGACCGCGTGGAACCAGACGATGTTGCCGTGTCGGTCGAGGATCTCGGCGCCGTTGGCGTAGGTGCTCGTGTCTCCGGTCGGCGTGATGAAGATATCGCCCGGGGCGACGTGGCCGCTCGAGCTGAGGATCGTGACGGGCGGTGGCGCGGTGGGCGTCGCGGCGACCGCCGACGCTGTCGCTGCCAGCGCCACGACGGCGGAGAGAGCCGCCGCCTGGGCGAGCCGCCGGCGGACTCGTCCGGACCAGGTGTGGCGGGTGGGCCTGGAGTGAAGTTGAGGCATGGGGGGGTGTGTTCCTCTCAGTTGGATGAACGGATGTGGCGTTCAGCGCGGGCGTCTCGCCAGCGAGTGGATGTAGGTCGACAGCAGGCGGTGAGCGCCCGCGGATGCGGTGACGTACTCGCGCGAGGTCACCTCGAGCACCCCCTGGGTGTCGAGACTCGGTGCGCGGGCGCAGGTGACCCAGTCGCACAGGATCTTCGGGGTGACCTCCGGATGGAATTGCACGCCGAGGTGCCTGCGGACCGAGTACGCCTGCGGTCCGAGCGCGCTGTGCGCGAGCAGGTGGGCCTTCGGCGGGAGGCTGATCACGTGCTCCTGCCAGGCCAGCCACGGCCCGGGCGAGATCCATCCGGGGATTGAGCTCGAGATCCACACCCAGCCGTGCCGTGCTCGGGGCGCCGGCTCGACGCCGCCACCAAGGGCCAACGCGAGCGTCTGTGCCCCGGATCCGACCCCGAGCACCGCGGTGCCCGCACGGTCGGCCTGGCGGAGCCAATCGCGCTCTGTCTCGGACGAGCCGGTGGCCTGACCATCAACCGCGTCGTCGCATCCGAGCGTGGCCGCGAGCGTGAACGACGCGGGGTCTGGCAGCGGCTCGCCGCGATCGACGCGGACGGTTTTCGAACGGAAGCCGGCCGCGGCCAGTGCGTCGAGTAGGAGGCCCCCGGGGGCGTCGTCCCGATGCTGGAGCACAACCGCCGAGGACCCGGCGGCGTCGCTTGCAGGATTCATCACATCACCTCTTCTGGGATCGGAGTACTGGGATCGGAGTTGCCGCCGGCGGATCCGAGCCGCCGGCGCGGCCTCTCCCGTGGCCAGGGCGGCACGGCGGCCGCCCTGGCCACGGTCGGAGAGGAGAGGCCCGCGGGGTCGCCATCGCGCAGGTGCGAACCCGGGGGTGAGAGGAAGGGCGTCTATGCCCTACATCGCGCCGGCACGCGTGCTGCAGCCAGCCGGCCGCTGACTACGGCGACTTCCCGGATGAGGTCATCGGGGAGACTGATCAGGCGACTACCGAACAATGTCAATCAAGATTATGGAATTTGCGTTGGCCTGTCAACGGGTTCGCCGGCGTCGGAATGTGCAAACTTCACAAAGTCTGTAAGAATTCTGATGATTGCCGGGTCGGGCAATCGCCTCTCAACTGCGTGGAGTACTTGCAAGCCGCGGCCGACCCGCCGTGTCACCCGATAGACGGAGGTCTAGCTGTGTCGCATCGCAAGGCAAAGCGCCGTACCGGACGACGGTCGGTGCTGGTGGCGCTCGCATTGGCTCTGTTCGGTTGCCTGCTCGTGCAGTCAGCGCTTGCGGCCACCCCGACGCCGGAATCATCGACTCTGTGCGGCGGAACCCTGAAGCATGCAAAGCCCACCGCCGACGATCCTAATCTGCTGAGCTACAAGTTCAATTGCAATGGCAGCGTCAGCGCGTACACGCTGATCGTGCTCCGCAAGTCCAACGACTTCGACACGATCGACGACTTCAACACCAACCCGTTGGTGGTCGACACCACGGGCAACCCTCTGTCAACCGTGGCCTGGAACTGCGCGGGACAGATCCCTGGTGACGGCATCAACTGCAACGCCGGGGCAGGCGGTTCAATGGCCTCGCCGGACTGGGCCGAGGGCACGTTCGACACCACCGAGCCGTACTGCGCGAACATCCCATCGGGCTCCAAAGCCGGCACCAAGACGGACCCCGCCGCGGTGGTGGAGCTCGTAGTCAGCGACAGCACCGGCGCCGAGGACGGCCCGTTCAGGTTGCGGCTCGCCGGCAAGTGCCCGGCGGTGCACGCCAATCCGAAGACAACCAAGAAGACCGCGAGCAAGCGCGCTGCGCGCAAGGCGGTCCGCGGGTAAGCGCTCGGCGATCAACAGCTGCCCGGTGGCGAGCCGTTGCGCTACGCGCCGGGCAGCACCCTGCTCGCGAATGAGCGGGCACTCTTGGCGTGCACCAGCGGCGTGTAGCCGAACAGATCCTCGATCGTGCGGAGCACCGAGTACGGACCGTAGGTACCGGAGAGCGTCCGACCCTTTGTGGCCAGTGGCGAGAGGATCAGCGCGCCGGTCTTCACCGGCCTTTGCGCGCCCCCGCTGGCGTCGCCAACCAGTTTCCCGTCCGCGAACACGATCATCAAGACCCCATCCTGCTTGTACGCCTGGGAGGCGAGTATCTGCGGAATCCAGCGCTTGAGGAAGGCGTCCTCGGCGACGAGGCCGCCAGGCTTGTTGTCGGCGCACGAGGTCGCGGACGGTTCGTCGCACAGGCCGGGCGCGATGTACGCGAAGGTTGGGGTGCGCTTGGCCGCGCGCAGATCCTTCGCGAGCAGTTGGATCCCGACGTCGTCGCTTTGGCAACCCCCGAGGTCGAGCAACGAGTGGAAGTAGATGAACGGGTTGTGTCTCGTCGAGTAGTCGCTGTCGGCTCCGGTCAGCGGCGCGTCATCGGGGGTGTTCGAGTTCGCGTGCACACAGGTCGAGGAGCCCATGCCGGCGAGGTACGCCTTCCACTGCTTCCCGGCCGCGGTGACCTGGTCGGCGAGCGTCAGCGCGGTGTTCGGATACACGCATCCGGGACCTTTGAATTGACCGTTGCTCTCTGCCTTGGCCGACGACGGAAACTCCGCGTAGGTGGCGCAGCCGCTGCTGGTATCGGAGTTCGGGGCCTGGCCGCTGATCATCGCGAGGTAGTCGGGGAGCTCGGTTTCACCCAACGTGCGGTAGCCGCTGAGCAGCGTTCCGCGCCGGCGAAGCGTGCTGTTCAGATAGTGCGCGACCGAGCCGGGCCCGAAGGCGGCGCGGTAGCTGTCAGTGGTGAGCGCGACCACGAACACGTGCTTGACGGGGCTGGTGGCGCTCGTAGGTGTCGTCGCTGTGACCGGTGGGGTCACGCCGGCGCTCGCGTCGGTTGTACCGTCGTCGCCGCCCACCGCGTCATCGTCGGTGCTGTCGTCTCTGCTTGTCGTCGCGCCGTCGTCGACCGGGGAGCTCGGCAGAGGCGAGACAGCCGGCGCCGCCGGCGGCGTGCTCGCGCCTGTCTCAGCGGGCTGCGCAGATCCCGGAGCCACCGGCAGGGGGGTGGATGTGTGGACGACCACGCGTCGTCTGAGCGCCGACAGCGCCGCGGCCGGGATGTGGTCTCGGCGAGTGCTCGCGTGAATCACCACCACCGTCGCGATCGCCGACGCGGCCGCGATCAACGCGATCTGCGGCCAGGTCAGGCGGACCGAGCGCAGTCGGGCGATCATGGCGCGGCGAGCGCGTGGGCGCATTGGGCACAGAACGCGGCGCCGCGCGCGTACACCGACCCGCACGAGGGACACTTCCCGCCGACGTTCGAGCTCCCCGATTCGATGATCCGCTCGAGCTGGCCGAGCTCGGCGTCGACGCGTTGCAGCTCGGCTGCCTTGGGGATCAGAACCTCCATCCGCACGTGATCACGGATCGCCATCTCGTAGAAGAGACCGCCGAGCTCGGACTGCATGATCGTGAACCGCTCGACCAGCCGATCCCGCTGGGCGAGCAGCTCGGGGTCAGCCGCCGGCGCGGCGCCGGCGTCCTCGGCGCTCGTTGATCGCTTGCGACGAAGCGCCGTCATGGCACGGAGATCGAGTCGGGCAGCCCCTGCTGCGATTTCACGTAGTTCCCGTTGATCTCCTTGCTGACCTGGTTGACGACCTTGGCGCCCGCCGCCAGCTGGCCTGTGCTCGGCCTGAAGCCGGAGACCTGGTGCGCGGAGCCGTACGCCGTGGTGGAAAGCACCTTGCTGGAGCTGCCGACCGGGCGGATCGCGATCACCTTGGCGCCCGGGAACCCGTGCTTGAGCTTGGCGAGCGCCGCCGTCGCGTCCCCGCTCGAGCGGTACTGACCCGAGTAGATCACGTAGTCGCCGGTCGGCGGCGCCGGCGTGATCTGGAAGTCGGCGGGGATGATCAGACCAACCGCGGTCGCTCCACGTGATCGCGCGTGGCGTTCGGCCGTGGCGACCGTCGTCGACGTTGTCCCGGCGCCCGGCAGCGTCTCGATTTCGACTGCATAACCCTGCTGAAGACCGAAGCTGCTAGTCAACCGGGCAACCGGCGTTGCTGTGCTGCCGGTGCCGCCCGCGCTCGCGTCCGTCGCGCCGCTTGCCGTGCCGCCGCTCGCCACGTTGACGACTGTGGGCTTCTGCTCGCGGAGCGTCGCCAGCAGCTTGGTGTTCGAGTTGTCCCCACGCCCGCCGATGAGCACGCCGGCGGCGACCGCGAGCGGAATCGCGGCCAGCACCAGCGCGAGGGCCAACCCCGGCGACCGGCGCTTAGGTCCGACCGCGCCACGTGCGATCCGGGAAGCGGACCGCGACCGGCCCGTGGCGTCGGCGAGAAACCGAGCCGCCGGGTCGTGGACGTGCCTGCGGTGAGTCCCGCACACCACGCAATAGCGCTGGTTGGCTTCGACAGGGGCTTCGCACTGCTCACAGCTCTCATACTCGGCCGGGGGCTGCGCCACCGCCGCCGTCTCGAGAGCTTGCTCACTGTCAATGGCGCTCATGCTCGCTGCTCCTAACTGAAGATCGTCGGTAGTGCGATCAGCCGCAGCGCGGCCTGCCGGGTCCCGCCCAGCAGATTGATGCTCAGCGTCGTCGTCGCGTGCGCCCCGAGGTGAGTCACCTCCGCGCGTCCGGCCCCCGTGTCACGTCCCGCGCGCACCGCGACCACGTAGACCTGGAGTCCATACTGCGGGATCCCGGAGCGGTTGGAGACGGTCACGCTAGCGGTACCGTGGGATGAAACTTCAATCAGCGGCAAGCGACCGGCCAACGACGGATGAAGTTGCGGGAACCCAACCGTCGCGATCGCTTTCCCATCCGTTACTCGCCGGTCCGTCGTGAACACCCAATCCGTCACGCCGCGTGGCCCGATCACCGCGACGTGAGTCTCGAAGTAATCGAGATTCGCCGACCGGTTGAGGTACAGCTCGCGATGCGCGGTGCGGATGGCGACCGAGATCGGGACGTCGGTGAGCGTGCTCGAAGTGTTGTTACGGAGTGGAACCACGATCGCGGTGCCGGTCCGCGCGTGGATCACCGCCAACCGCCCAACACTCACATCGGGGTTCGCGCGCACGACCTCGGTCGCGCTCTGGCTCGCGAGTGTCCGCGCGCTCACCAGCCGTGCGCGAGCTGCGATCTGCTGCGTCGAAACGCATCCCGTGAGGAAGACCGCGAGCGGCAGGGTGGCGATCGAGGCCACGGACGCGCGCCTAACCGAACGCACCGCTGACGTATTCCCGGGTCCGAGGCTCTCGCGGCGCCCCGAACATCTTGTGAACGCTTCCGTACTCGACCAGCTCGCCGAGATACATGAACGCCACGTAGTCGGCAATGCGGTACGCCTGCTGCAGGTTGTGCGTGACAATCACGACTGCGACCTGTTCGCGGAGCTTGATGATCAGCTCCTCGATCAACCTGGTCGATTGCGGATCAAGCGCGGAACAGGGCTCATCGAGCAGCAGGACCTCCGGATCGGCGGCCAGTGCACGGGCGATGCACAGACGCTGTTGCTGCCCGCCCGAGAGCCGGAGCGCCGGGTGGCCGAGATTGTCCGCAACCTCGTCGAGCAGCCCGGCCCGCTCGAGCGCGTCGCGGACCGCGCCGCGGACGGCGGCCCGTCGCGGACGGCGCGAGGCCTGCTCACGCAGCACGTAGGCCACGTTGTCGAACACGCTCATCGGAAACGGGTTGGGCTGCTGGAACACCATCGTCACCCGGCGACGGAGGGCGGTCGGCTCCATCGCCGCGATATCGACACCGTCGAGCGTGATGCGCCCGGACGCGGACGCGCCGCGGGTGAGCTCAGTCAGGCGGTTCAGCGAGCGGAGCAGCGTCGTCTTGCCGCAGCCCGATGGCCCGATCAACGCCAGCACCTCGCCCTGGCGGATCGGCAGCGAGACGGACTTGACGGCCGGCTTGGTCCCGTAGTCGACCGAGAGCCCCTCAACGTGCATGCGGTCGATCGCGATCGCCGTGCCGCGCGTCGCCCGGGACGAGGGTGCCGCGAACGCGGAGCTCGGGCGGTGCCCGTTGCCGTTCGATCCGGCGGCGGCCGTCGCGATCCCGGGGGGCGGGGGAGCGACCTCGACTCGCGGCGTGTAGCCCTCGTTCCCGGTCAGGCGCCTGACCGGCGGCGGCTTCCTCACTTCCACGTGACCGCCTTCCGCGAGCGACGCAGGACGAGGTCGACGCCGAGGTTGAGCGCAAGCACCAGCAGGAACAGCACGAACGTCGCCGCATATGCCTTCGACGGTTGGTTCCCGTCGCCGGTCGGCGCGTTGTAGTAGATGTAGCCGGTCAGCGTGTCGCCGGTGCCGCGGAGCAGGCCTAGCAGCGGGGTGGAGTTCGCGGTGCTGAACGTGAGCGTGCCCCCGAGCAGCAGCAGCACGATCGCGGTGTCGCTGATCACCCGCCCGAGGCCGAGCATCGTGCCCGTGATCACCGACGGCCTCGCGGCTGGCAGCAGCACACGCCGGGTAGTGGCGATCTTGGTCTTGCCGACCGCGTAGGACGCCTCGCGCACATGGCTCGGAATCGCCTGGAGTCCCTCCCGGGTGCTCGCCACCACCAACGGGAGACCGACGAGCGAGAGCATTGCGGCGGCGGCGAAGAACGATTGCCCGAGCACGACTCCGTGCGTGATCTGGCTCAAGAAGCCGAGCCCGTGGAGCTCGAACAGGCTCAACCCGAACAGAGCCAGCACCACCGACGGCTCGCCGGCCATCATCTCGATCGCCGATTCCGCGACGCGGGCGAGCGCCGTCGGCCGCCCGAACTCGCTCAGCCAGACCGCTATCCCGACTCCGGCGGGCACCGCGATGCCCATCGCCATCGTCCCCACGATCACCGTGCCGAGCAGAGGATCGAGGAAGCCCCCGGTCTGGCTCTCGCTCGACGCCGCCGCCGGGTTGGTGACCAGCAGGTTCGGGCGCAGGTATCGGATCCCCTCGACGAGGAAGTAGATCACGATCGCCGCGGCGATCGCGCAGAACAACAGCCCGAGCAGCCAGGCCAAGCCGAGCCCGAGTCGATCGGAAAGCCGCCACGACGAACTCGATTTATCCGGCCGACGGACCGGCGCTGCCGTTGTCGTGCTCACGGAATCACCCCGTAGCGGCGCATCGGCTGCTTGGCCGCCCACCCGATGACCGAAAGCATCGCCGACGAGAACAGCAGTACGGCGGCGATCGCGTACAGCGTGTGCTTCATCGGTGGCGAGCTCAGCCCCTCGGTGTTGCGGATGATCGTCGCCGCCAGCGGCTGCGACGGCTCGAAGAAGAAGATCAGCCCGTCGATCGGATTGGGAGCGAACGGGACGCCGCCCGAGACCATGCTGATCATGATCGCCTCGCCCAGCGCGCGGGCCGTCGCCAGCACCGTACCTGCGACGAGAACCGGCCGGGCGGTCCGCACCGCCACCTTCCAGAACGTCCGCCACTGGTTGATCCCGAGCGCGAGCGAGCCCTCGAGCCAGCCGCGGGGAACGGCCCGGAGTCCGTCGGCGAATACGGCGATCATGATGGGGGCGATCATCACGGTCAGGATCAGCACCGCGGCCAGCAGGCTCGCGCCGCTCAGCTGGATGGTCGGGGTGACCGATGCCTTCTCGCCCTGGGTGATCAGGTGGTTGCCGATCAATGGCACCAGGACGAGGACGCCTGCCAGCCCGTAGATCACCGACGGCACGCTGGCGAGCAACCGGACGACGGGCTCGAGGATCCGCTGGAGCCAGGGCGGCGCGAACTCGACCATGAACACCGCGATGAACAGGGAGGCGACGAACGCGATCGCCACCGCGCCGATCGTGATCAGCAGCGTGCCCCAGATCAAGGGCCAAGCATGGAAGGTATAGACGGGCGCGGTCTTGAATTCCCCCGAGTTGAAGATCGCCTCGATCTGGCGGTCGACATCGCCGCCGCCTCCGAACCAACCGAGCCCGTTGTGGGAGAACGATGGCCACGCCTCGTGGAACACGAACACGAGCATTGCCAGCAGCAATGCGACCACCACGAACACCAGCGCGCCGAGCCCAAGCTCGGCGCGCTGGTCCTGGCTGATTCCCTGGCCTTGCTCGAGGAGGGGGTCCTCGTCCATCGCCCGGCCTGATCCTCGCTACTTCTTGTTGAACGCAGCTACCGCACCGCCGCGGTTGATGATCTGTCCCGCCTGCTTGCTGGTCCGGACCCAGTCGAAGAACTTCTCGACAGCGCGGCTCGGATTGTTGGTCGGCAGGACGCCCCAGGCGTACCGGAACAGGGGGTAGGTCTCCTTCTTGATGTTCGCCTGGTTGCACGGAATCCCGTTCACGTCCAAGCTCTTGACGCCACTGCCCTTACCCGTGTGGGCGATGCCGACGTAACCGATCGCATTTGGATCCTTCGAGACCGCGGTCGCGACCAATCCGTCCGAGGTCACCTGCTGTACGTTGGACGATTGCGTCGCGCCTCCGAGCACCGCCTGCTGGAAGAACGTATACAAGCCGGCGGTGGAGTTGCGGCCGACCGGATCGATCGTCGACGTCAGGTTCGAGCCGAAGCCCTGGCTCCAATTGGTTGCGACCCCGGTGAAGATGTTCTTCGTCTGCGGGATCGTCAGATTGCTCACGCTGTTGGACGGATTGACCGCGATGCACAGACCGTCGAGCCACAGCTTGAAGTACGTGGTACCCGCGTCGCTCGGAAGGGGCGGGCGCGTGTTGATCGAGAACAGCCGCCGTCCGGCCTGGACGTCCTGGACCCCAGCGTTGCCTCCGTCGGGGAGATAGTTGAAGCGGATGTTGCGGTGGAGCCGGTTGTAGGCCCTGAACAGCACGTTCATGATCGGCTGCTCGGCGCTCGATCCCGACCCGAACAACGTCGTCGCACCCGCTGCCGCCGGTACCGCCAGCATCGCGACGGCTACCGCCAGCGCAGCGAGACTTCTAACCCTTGATCTCAATCTCATTCCTTTCCCATCGAAGGCCAATCCCCACAACTTCGATCGAAATTGCTGGCGGGCAGCGTACCAGGATTGTGAGCTTTTTCGATTTAGTTGCTTAACTTTGATGCGGAGGCCGATGTTGTCCTGACGCCAGGCCCTGCGGACCAGCGAACCGCGTGGACGACGGGCGGTGCCTCAGTCGACGGCTTCGAGGAACGGCTCGGTCGGCGAGATCCCAGCGGGATCGTTGACGAACGCGCCGTCCGGTAGCGGCACCGGCCCGTCGAGCAGGGGGTCGGACGGTCTCGACCATCCACCGGCGCAGTCGCTCGTCCAGCTGATCGCGCACGCGTACGAGCTCGGGCACGTCGGCGAGGTTGCGCATTTCGCCGGGGTCCATGATCAGGTCGTACAGCTCGAGTCGCGGCCGCGGCTCGGTTCCCCACCCCGCCTCGACCAGCAACGATTTCGACGGCGAATCGTCGACGTTCGGGAGCACCGGCTCGAGACGGTCGCCGAAGTGGCGGATCAGCTTGTGCCGATCCGTGCGGATCGCGCGTTGGGGGTCGTAAGCGGCGTGGTAGGTCAGCTCCGCGAACAGCTCGTCGCGTACCGTCGCCGCCCGTCTGCTGACCAGCGGCAGCAGCGACCGGCCGTGTGTATCGGGCGGGATCGCTGCCCCGGCGAGCTCGAGCAGGGTCGGGTAGATGTCGACGTGCGAGGTCAGCGCGTCCGTGACGTGTCCGCCGTAGAAGCCGCCGGGTCCGCGGATGATCAGCATCACCCCGAGCCCACGATCGGTGAGCGTGCCCTTCGCACCGGGGAAGGGGAGTCCATGATCGGTCGTGAGGACCACGATCGTGTCGTCCGCGAGTCCGGCCTCGTCGAGGGCGTGGAGCACGGCGCCGACGCCTTGATCGAGCGAACGGGCGCTCGCCTTGAACGCCGCCATGTCCGCACGAGTGGCAGCGGTGTCGGGGAGGTGCGTCGGCGGCGCTCCGTAGAGCGCGTCGCGGACCGAGCTCGGCTCGAAGAACTCCCGATGGGTCTCGAAGAAGCCGATCGACAGAAAGAACGGCCGAGGAAGCCGGTTCCGTAGCAATTGCAGTGCCGCCGGCGCAATCGAATGGACCCTGGTGGTGCCGATCTCGACGACGTGGTCGTAGCCGAGCACGCTGGGCTCCGCCGAGACGTGCTGTTCGCCGACCAGCGCCGACCAGTACCCGGCCTCGCGCAGCGGATGCACGATGTGGCGTGCGTAATCGCGCAGCTTCCAGCCCCGGTGGGCCAGGCCGGTCATCCCGTTCACGTGCGCCCACTGACCGGTCAGCAGGCACGCCCGGCTGCCCGAGCAGGTCGGCGCGGCGCAGAACGCTTGCCTGAACAGCAGCCCCTGGTCGGCGAGGCGCTGGATGTTTGGCGTCGGGATCTGGTGGCCGTAGGGCTGGACGTAGCGACCGGTGTCGTGCGAATGCAGATAGACGATGTTCGGCAGCGGCATCAAGTGTTATAACCTTTGTCGATCAATTTAGTGAAGTTAGGCAGATCAGCTTCCTTTGAAAGGGGGCACTCAAGCTTGCCACGTCGGGTACGCGAGTATTTCCGCGGTCGAGCCGACGCGGGTGAGGCGGCATGAGCGCCACCGCGCCGCGCATCTCACAGCTCCGAGCGCTCGAGGCCGAGGCGGTGTTCGTGGTGCGCGAGGTCGTGGCCGAGCTCGCCAGGCCCGTGCTGCTGTTCAGCGGTGGCAAGGACTCGATCGCGCTGCTGCGAGTCGCGGAGAAGGCCTTCCGCCCGCTTCCGTTGCCGTTCCCGGTGTTGCACATCGACACCGGTCACAACTTTCCTGAGGTGATCGAGCTCCGCGACCGGCGCCTGCTCGAGGCCGGCCATCGATTGATCGTGGCCTCGGTCCAAGCGTCGATCGATACCGGTCGGGTCAAAGAGGACACGCCGGGCGGCTCGCGCAACCGCCTGCAGACGGTGACGCTGCTGGATGCGCTCGAGCAACACGGGTTCGATGCCGCGTTCGGCGGGGCCAGGCGCGATGAGGAACGGGCGCGGGCAAAGGAGCGGGTAATCTCGTTCCGCGACGAGTTCGGACAGTGGGAGCCGCGGGCGCAGCGCGCGGAGCCATGGACGCTTTACAACGCTCGGATTCGGCGCGGTGAGCACATCCGCGTGTTTCCGCTGAGCAACTGGACCGAGCTCGATGTGTGGCGTTACATCGAGGCCGAGGAGCTCGAGCTGCCCTCGATCTACTTCGCCCACCGCCGGCGGGTGGTAGAGCGCGATGGGATGCTGTTGGCCGAGTCGGATTGGATCAGACCGCGAGCGAACGAACCGGTCGAGGAGGCGACGGTTCGCTATCGCACCGTCGGCGACCTGACCGTGACCGGCGCGGTGCGGTCGGAGGCGGCCGACATCCAGTCTGTGATCGCCGAGACCGAGGCCGCGACCGTGTCCGAGCGCGGCGAGACCAGGGCCGACGATCGAACCTCGGAGGCGGCGATGGAAGATCGAAAGCGCGAGGGGTACTTCTGATGCCCGCGGTCGAGTTGACGGGCCAGCGCGAACTGCTGCGCCTCGCGACCGCGGGGTCGGTCGACGACGGCAAGAGCACGCTGATCGGGCGCCTGCTGCTTGACACGGGGTCGTTGCTGGCCGATCACCTCGATGACGTCTCGCGCGGGGGATCGCTGGATCTCGCTGCGGTCACCGATGGGCTGCGGGCCGAGCGCGAGCAGGGCATCACGATCGACGTCGCCTACCGGTTCTTCTCGACCGAGCGGCGATCGTTCATCCTCGCCGACACCCCGGGCCACGAGCGCTACACCCGCAACATGTTCACCGGCGCGTCGACCGCCGACGTCGCGCTTGTTCTGATCGACGCCCGCACCGGGGTCGTCACCCAGACCCGCAGGCATGCGCACATCGCCGCGCTGCTGGGGATCGAGCACATCGTCATGTGCGTCAACAAGATGGATCTGGTGAGCTGGGACCGGGAGCGGTTCGAGGAGATCATCGATGAGGTCCACGAGCTCGTCCGGCGCCTCGGCGTGCCTGACGTGACCGTGATCCCGATCAGCGCGCTCCAGGGAGACAACGTCGCGCTCCGCTCCGACCGTACGCCGTTCTACGACGGCCCGACGCTGCTCGAGTACCTGGAGGAGGTTGACATCCAGGCCGACCGCGATCTGTGGCGGCTGCGAGTTCCGATCCAATGGGTGGGCCGGCCGGTGGATGGCGGCTCACGGCTTTACATGGGGCGGATCGTCGCCGGCATGCTCGAGGTCGGCGACGAAGTCGTGGTGCTTCCCGCCGGCGTGTCGACCACGATCACCGAGCTCGACACGCTCGATGGCGACGCGGACCCGGCGGTGCCGCCGATGTCGGTCACGTTCGGACTCGCCGACCCGCTCGACGTCGGCCGGGGCGATTTGCTGGTAGGGCCCGGCAATCAGCCGGTGACCGCGCGTGAGCTCGACTGCACGCTCTGCTGGATGAGTGAGGAGCCGCTGCATCCAGGCCGGCGCTACGCCCTGAAGCACACCACTCGTACGGTCCGCGCCACCGTCCAGGAGATCACCGAGCGCACAGACCCGGAGACGCTCGAGCGCCAGGTCGAGCCGACCTCTCTGGCGCTCAACGACATCGGCCAGGTGACGCTCCGCACGAATGCGCCCGTGGTAGCCGACCCGTATGCGCTCAACGCCGTGACCGGCGCGTTCATCCTGATCGACGAGGACAGCAATGAGACCGTCGCGGCGGGGGTGATCCGGACGCCGCGCGCGATCGAGACTGCGCGCGAGAACCGACGTGACATCACCTGGCATCCGTCGGCGCTCGACCGGGACGAGCGCTGGGTGGCGATCGATCAACGCGGCGGGACGGTACTGCTCACCGGGCTGCCGGCGTCGGGCAAATCCACGATCGCAGTCGAGCTCGAACGCCGTCTGGTGGACTCCGGCCAGTCGGCGTACCTGCTCGACGGCGACAACATCAGACATGGGCTGTCCGAGGACCTGGGGTTCGCGCCCGGGGACCGCTCCGAGCACATCCGCCGCGTAGGCCAGGTGGCCCGGCTGATGGCGGACTCCGGAACGATCGCGCTCGTCTCGCTGATCTCGCCGTTGGCTGCTGATCGCGCGCACCTGCGCAAGGCGCACGAACGGGCCAACTTGCCGTTCGTCGAGGTGTTCGTCGATACACCCGTCGAGGAATGCGAGCGGAGAGATCCCAAAGGTCTTTACGCGCGCGCACGCGCGGGCGAAATCAGGGACTTCACCGGGATCGACGCTCCGTATGAGCCGCCTGACCATCCCGAGCTTCGGGTCGACACCTCGACCATCGGCGTGCAGGACGCCGTCTCGCAGATCATCGAACTACTGAAAGCCCGGCCACGGGTCCTAGCGAAGGGGAGCACCATGAGGATCTCCGCCAAGGCGGATTACGCGGTGCGAGCCGCCATCGAGTTGGCGGCCGCGCCTGACAGCAAGGCGGTGCCGGCCGAGCGGATCGCAACGTCGCAGGGGATCCCGCTCAACTTCCTCGAGCACATCCTTTCCGAGCTTCGGGTCGCGGGAGTCGTCCGCAGCCAGCGCGGCACCGACGGCGGCTACCGGCTGGCCAAGGAGCCCCGGCAGATCACGATCGCCGACATCATCCGCGCCGTCGAGGGCCCGCTTGCAACCGTTCGGGGCGGCAAGCCCGAAGAGGCCGAGTATCCCGGTGTCGCAAGCCAGCTCCCTCGCGTGTGGATCGCGGTGCGCAAGAACCTCCGCAACGTCGTCGAGCACGTGACCGTAGCCGACATCGCAAACGCCAGCCTGCCCGATCCGATCAATCTGCTGGCCGACGACCCCGAGGCGTGGGTCACTCGGTAGGCCCCGGCCGCCCGGCACTCCGACTAGCATGCTCGGTCTCGATGGAGACCGCTCTGTCGTTCGCACCGGCCCGCGACTTCCTGGCCGACGAGGCTCTCCTCCGGGAGGTGCTGAACGACGTGATCCGCCACTGCGATGGCGAGGGTGTGCTCGAACTGGTGGAGCGCACGGTGGCGCTGGCGAGCGCGACTCGAGCCGGTGACGCGGCCGCGCCCGGCGAGCTGGCGGCGCTGATCGCCGAGCTGGAGCTCGCGGACGTCGAGGTCCTTGTGCGCGCGCTGACGCGCTGGTTCCAACTCCTGAACCTGGCCGAGGACAACGAGCGAGTCCGCCGGCTCCGTAATCATGCCCGCGGCGAGGCTCTCGGGCCGCGCTCGGGCTCGCTCCAGGCGGTTGTGTCGAAGCTGGCTGAGGCCGGAATCACCGCCGGCGAACTGCAGGCCTTGCTCGATCGCCTGGAGGTGCGGCCGGTCATGACCGCCCACCCGACCGAGGCTCGGCGGCGGACGACCATCGAGAAGCTCGCGCGCGTCTTCCATGTCCTGCGCGAGCTGGACGAGCGTGTCGGCATCGACCTCGACGACGCGCGTGAACGGCTGCGCGCCACCGTCCAGGAGCTGTGGGGGTCCGACGATCTGCGGGCGATCTCGCTGACCGTGATGGACGAGGTGCGCGGTGGGCTCGTGCCGTTCACGACCGCGCTGGCCGAAACGATCCCGCGGATCTACCGCGATCTGGAACGGACGATACGGGAGCACTTCCCCGATGATGCGATCGACATCCCACCACTCCTGACGTTCGGCACCTGGATCGGCGGCGACCGCGACGGCAACCCCAACGTGACACCCGAGGCGACGGTGGCCGCGCTCGAGCTGATGCGCGAGCACTGCCTCCGGTTCCTGGAGGCGAGGGTCGAACTGTTGGCGGGGCGGCTCTCGCTGTCGGATCGAATCAGCGGTCCGGCGCACGGGCTCGAGCCGATCCTGCAGGCGGGCAGGGACCGGTTCGGAGAGCTGTCCGCGCAGCTTGGCGAGCTCAACCCCGAGGAGCCGTACCGGCGAGCGCTGACCTTCATCCGCGAGCGTGTTCGCGCGACCGCCCGCTACGAACTGCCCGACGGATACGCCGAGCCCACCGAGCTGCTCGCAGACCTTCGGCGGGTCGAGCGGTCGCTGCGGCAGCACGCCGGCGATTTCACCGCGGCCGGGGACCTGCGCGACGTGATCCGGCAAGTCGAAGTGTTCGGGTTTCACTATGCCCAGCTCGAGATCCGCGAGCACGCGCGCGTCCTCCGGGACTCGCTCGCCGAGATCTACGGGGCGCTCGGGATCTGCGCCGACTATGGAGCACTCGCTCGGGCTGAGCGCATCGCGCTGCTGTGCCGGGACATCGCCGATCGACGTCCTCTGGTTCCGGCCAACATCTCGCGCTTCTCGGCGAGGACGCGGGAGACGATCGAGACGTTCCGGATGATTCACGACGCGCTCACCGGCCCCCACCGCGGGGCGATCCAGTCGTACATCGTCTCGGGAACCGAGGGGCCGGACGACCTGCTCGAGGTGCTGCTGCTGATGAAGGAGACCAGCCTGGCCAGTGCGGGCGGCGCGCAGGCGATGCTGCGGATCGTGCCGCTGTTCGAGTCCGGGGCGAGCCTTGCCGCGGCCGCCGAGACGATCGACGAGCTTCTATCGATCCCGGTCTACCGGGACGCGGTCGCGGCGGTCGGCGACGAGCAGGAAGTGATGATCGGCTACTCGGACTCCAACAAAGACGTCGGCTATGTCGCCTCGGCGTGGATGGCGTACCGAGCGCAGGTGAGGGTTGCGGAGGTGTTGCGCAGGCACGGCGTCAACTGGATCTTCTTCCATGGTCGCGGCGGTGCGGTCGGGCGTGGCGGCGGCCCGACGTCTGGCGCGATCCTCGCGCTGCCGCCAGGCACGGTTGCCGGCCGTCTCAAGATGACCGAGCAGGGGGAGGTGATGAACGCCAAGTATTCGGTTGGCGAGATCGCGCATCGGGAGCTCGAGCTGATGACCAATGCGACGCTCGCGGCGGGCGCGATGACCGCCGAAGCCGCGCGGGCAGGAGTCGAGTTCCAACGTGTCGCCGAGGAGATGGCGGACGCCTCCTCGCGGGTGTACCGCTCACTGGTCCACGAGGACCAGGAGTTCGTGCGGTTCTTCACGGCGGCCACGCCCGTTGAGGAGATCTCGCGGCTGAGGCTCGGCTCGCGACCGGCGAGGCGCAGCGCCGCCGGCGGAATCGAATCGCTGCGCGCGATTCCATGGGTGTTCTCGTGGACTCAGTCAAGGGTCATCCTGCCGGCGTGGCTCGGGTTGGGCACGGCCCTGGCCGACGCCCGCGAGCGACACGGCCTCGAGCTGCTGCAGACGATGCTGGCCGAGTGGCCGTTCTTCGGCAGCCTCATCTCGAACGCCGAGATGGCCTGCGCGAAGGTCGACATGCAAATCGCCCAGCGATACGCGGAGCTTTGGGACGACGAGGCGGCTCGAAACCGCGTCTGGACGCGGCTCCGTGCGGAGTTCGAACTGGCCGAACGCGAGCTCAAGCTGGTCCGCGGCAGCGACGTCCTGCTCGAGTCAGATCCAATCCTGCAGGCCTCCATCGAGCGCCGCAATCCCTACGTCGACCCGCTCTCGTTCGTTCAGATCGAGCTGCTTCGCCGGCGTGCAGCGCTCGGCGACGCGACCGATCCCGAACTCGAACGGGTGGGCTTGCTGACGATCAACGGGATAGCCAGCGGGCTACGCAACACCGGCTGAAGCGCGGCGGTCGCTCGGATCCGATCGGCCGGGTGATCTATCGAAAATCTCATTGCCAGGTTGGTTACGCTTAGCCTCTTGGCTATAACCGTGACTCAGCTGACGGCATTCCTGGCCGTCGTACGTTGTGGGTCGGTCACGGCGGCCGCTGATGAGCTGGTGGTCACGCAGCCGTCCGTTTCATCGGCGATCGCGGCCCTTGGTCGCGAGCTCGGATGCGAGTTGTTCGAGCGCGCGGGACGGGGCATCCGCCTGACCGAAGCCGGTCAGGCGTTCAAGGCGTACGCGGAGGACGTCGTCGGGCTGCTCGAGGACGGCCGGCAGGCGGCGCGAGAGGCGGCGGACGTAGCGGCTCGTAGGATGCGCATCGCCGCGGTGACGACCGCCGCCGAGTCGTTCGTGCCGCCGCTGATGCGGGTGTTCACCGCGCGCTACCCGGACGTCGAGCTGACGCTCGACGTGGGCAACCGCGAGTATGTGTTCGACCGTGTGCTAAGCCACCTCGCGGACGTCGCCATCTCTGGCAAGCCGCCGGCGGACGAGCGCCTCGTCGCGGAGCCACTGCTTGAGAACCAGATCGCATGCATCACCGGGCCCGATGACCCGCTGGCGGCGGCGGGACCGATCGGGGCGGATCAGCTCGCGCATCGCGCATGGCTGCTGCGCGAGCCCGGGTCCGGCACACGCGCGCTGGGCGAGCAGTTTCTCCACGATCGCGATCTGCGCCCTAACACCCTCACGCTCGGCTCCAACGGCGCGATAAAACAGGCGGCACGGGCTGGTCTGGGCGTATCGCTGCTGTCGCGAGCGGCTGTCGAGGCCGAGCTGGCGGCGGGTTGGCTGGGCGAGATCGCGCTCAGCGACGGCCCCGAGCCCCGGCCGTGGTTCGTGCTGCGCTCCGCGGTCGGTCCCCTGCGCCCGGCCGCCGCGGCGTTCATCGAGTTCGTCCGTGTCGAGGCCCGAGAGGTCTCGCTCACATAGATAACACATAGCGGAACGTCTATGTGTATACGAGAAATTAGAACTTGATCTCTATGGCTTGGCGCGCTTACGCTGTCTGCGCTCGACCGAAAGGGATCAGCCGAAACGATGGCACTCATCACCGCAGCAGCACCGCAGCACAAGAAGGATCGATGGGCCTCCGGCGTCACGCCGTACGCCGAGATGGGCTATTTCAATCCCGACTACGTTCCGAAGGACACCGACATCCTCGCCGCGTTCCGGATCACGCCCCAGCCCGGGGTCGATGCGGTGGAGGCTGCGGCGGCGGTCGCCGGCGAATCGTCGACCGCCACGTGGACGGTCGTGTGGACTGACCGCCTGACCGCGCACGACCACTATCAGGCGAAGGCCTATGACGTGTCGCCGGTGCCGGGGCGCGACGGTGAGTACATCGCGAAGATCGCCTACGACCTCGACCTGTTCGAGGAGGGGTCGATCGCCAACATGACGAGCTCGATCATCGGCAACGTGTTCGGGTTCAAGGCGCTCAAGGCGCTGCGGCTCGAGGATCTGCGGATCCCGACGCATTACGTCAAGACGTTCCAGGGGCCCCCGCACGGCATCGTGATGGAGCGCGAGTACCTGGACAAGTTCGGGCGGCCGCTGCTCGGCGCCACCGTCAAGCCGAAGCTCGGCCTGTCGGCCAAGAACTACGGGCGCGTCGTGTTCGAGGCATTGCGCGGCGGGCTCGACTTCACCAAGGACGACGAGAACATCAACTCCCAGCCGTTCATGCGCTGGCGCGACCGCTACCTGCACGCGATCGAGGGCGTCAACCGCGCGAGTGCCGCGACCGGCGAGGTCAAGGGCCACTACATGAACGTGACCGCCGCGACCATGGAGGACATGTACGAGCGCGCCGAGTTCGCCAAGGAGATCGGGAGCATCATCATCATGATGGACCTGACCGTCGGCTACACCGCGATGCAGTCGATGTCGAAGTGGGCGCGCCGGAACGGCATGCTCCTCCACCTGCACCGTGCGGGGCACGGCACGTACACGCGCCAGAAGAGCCACGGTGTGTCGTTCCGCGTGATCGCGAAGTGGTGCCGGCTGCTCGGGGTCGACCACCTCCACGCCGGCACGGTCGTCGGCAAGCTCGAGGGCGACCCCTCGATGATCGAGGGCTATTACGACACGCTCCGTCTCGATCACGTGCCGGAGAACCTGCAGAACGGCATCTTCTTCGACCAGGACTGGGCGTCGCTTCCGGCCGTGATGCCGGTGGCCTCCGGCGGAATCCACGCCGGACAGATGCATCAGCTGCTGCGCTACCTCGGGGAGGACGTCGTGCTGCAGTTCGGTGGCGGCACGATCGGCCATCCAATGGGCGTCGCCGCCGGCGCGACCGCCAACCGCGTCGCGGTCGAAGCGATGATCCAGGCGCGCAACGAGGGCCGCGACTACTTCCAGGAGGGACCCGACATCCTGGAGAAGGCCGCCAAGGGGTGCCCCGAGCTGAACGCGGCGCTGCAGGTCTGGAAGGACGTGACGTTCGACTTCCAGTCCACCGACACCCCCGACTACGTCCTCACGCCGACGCTGGCCTGAACGGGAGGAACACGATGCGAATCACGCAGGGCACGTTCTCGTTCCTTCCCGACCTCACAGACGAGCAGATCGGCGCGCAGCTCCGGTACGCGCTCGAGCACGGATGGGCGATCTCGGTCGAATACACCGACGACCCCCATCCCCGGAACTCGTACTGGGAGATGTGGGGGCTGCCGATGTTCGATCTGCCGGCCGAGGACGTCGAGCTCGTCATACGCGAGGTGCGCGCTTGTCGCGAGGCCCACCCCCAGCATTACGTCAAGGTGATCGCCTACGACGCGTCGTACGGGCGGCAGACGACCGCCCTCAGCTTCATCGTCAACCGGCCCGCGCACGAGCCGGGGTTCCGCCTCGACCGCACCGAAGACCACGATCGCGTGATCCGGTATGGGCTGCATCCGTACGCCGCCGACAAGCCGGTGGGCAGCCGCTACCTGAACGGGGTCGGGCCGTGAGCGTTGCCGACGGCGTCCAAGTCGACCGCGCGGATGTCGCGGCGCTCGTGCGCGAGGCGAACATCGAGGGAGTCCTCGGCGAGCTCGACCGTGACCTCGTGGCGCTGCGCCCGGTGAAGAGCCGGATCAGGGAGATCTCGGCACTGCTGGTGATCGACCAGCTGCGCCGGCAGGCTGGGCTGGCCGCGCGGCGGCCGAGCCTCCACATGTGCTTCACCGGCAGCCCCGGGACCGGCAAGACGACCGTGGCGATGCGCATGGCCGACATCCTCCATCGCCTCGGGTACATCGAACGCAACCACGTCGTGGCGGTGACTCGCGACGACCTCGTCGGCCAGTACGTGGGCCACACGGCGCCCAAGACCAAGGAGGTGCTCAAGCGCGCGTTCGGTGGAGTGCTGTTCATCGACGAGGCGTACTACCTCTACCGTCCTGAGAACGAGCGTGATTACGGGGTTGAAGCAATCGAGATACTGCTCCAGGTGATGGAGAACGAACGCGACCGGCTGGTGGTCATCCTCGCGGGCTACAGAGACCGGATGGACGAGTTCTTCAGGCTGAACCCGGGCATGTCCTCCCGCGTCGCCCACCACCTCGACTTCCCCGACTACACCGCGGCGGAGCTGCTCAGTATCGGGCAGCTGATGCTCGCGGCTGAGAACTATGTCTTCTCCGAGGACGCGGAGCAGGCGTTTCGCGAGTACATCGTCCGGCGCATGCGCCGGCCGCGGTTCGCGCATGCTCGGAGCGTGCGTAACGGGATCGAGCGCGCCCGCCTGCGGCACGCCAACCGCGTGTACGAGGCGGTGCGGACCGGGGCCGATCCGACCGTCGAGATGCTCAGGCGGATCGAAGCACAGGACATACTCAAGAGCAGCGTGTTCGAAGAAGACGGGCAAACGGCGCCGGAACGGCAGGCGGCGTGACGACGTCGGCGAGCGAGCGACGGACGGCCCGGCCCGTCATCCTCGGTGTCGTCGGCGACTCGGCCGCGGGCAAGACGACGATCACGCGCGGGCTCGTGCGCGTGCTCGGCGAGGAGCATGTCGCGCACATCTGCACCGACGACTACCACCGCTACGACCGCCGGCAGCGGGCTGAGCTCGGGATCACGCCGCTGCATCCGGATTGCAACTACGTCGAGATCATCGCCCAGCACCTCGTGCATCTGCGGCGCGGCGAGGCGATCCTCAAGCCGGTCTACCGGCACAAGGACGGCACGTTCGGGGCGCCGGTGTACGTCGCGCCCGAGCGGTTCACGGTGATCGAGGGCCTGCTCGGCTATCACCTGCCCGAGATGCGCGAGGTGTACGACGTGCGCGTGTTCCTGAACCCGCCCGAGGAGCTGCGGCGCAGGTGGAAGGTGCAGCGCGACTGCTCGCGCCGCGGATACACCACCGACGAGGTGCTCGCCGAGCTCGACCGGCGCGAGGCCGACTCGGAGGCCTTCATCCGGCCCCAGCGGCGCTACGCGGACATGCTCGTGTCTTTCAGGCCGTCCGAGGGCGAGCCGCTGGCGGATCAGACGCACCTCGAGGCTGAACTGAGCCTGTGCGACGGGCTCCCGCACCCGGATCTCTTTCCGTTCGTCAACGGCAAGCCGGACGGGCTGACGCTGGTCGAGCGGGAAGGCGAGCTCGTGTTGCGGATACCCGGGCGGATGGATCCGGATCATGCGGCCGCGATCGAGGAGACGCTGTGGGAGCGGATGCACTTCGCTTCGCACCTGCGCTCCAGGCGCCTCGGCGAGTTCACGATCGGCACCGACCTGCATCGCTCGGAGTCGCTGGCACTGGTGCAGCTGCTGATCCTCTACCACCTGGTTACCGCCAGGGCCGCGGTCGCACTCGGTGGCGAGGGCACGCGTACCCTGTCCGCCGTCGCGGCGTCGGCGTGACACCCGCGTGGGCGGCTGCGTCACGAACCGCGGGCACCTGAGGGAGGACTGGGCCCTGCCGCGGCGCGCATGCTCTGGAGGAGAGCAGAGCCGACGGTTGTCGGCGTGGGGCGGCTCGAAAAAGCGCCCATATAGTTCGCTTTTTCGAGCCGGCTCATTCGATCCGCCCGTCACGCCAGGTTGGCCTGAGTGCTCGTTCTCTTCGACATCGACGGAACCCTGCTCGACGGCGCGACGCGAACCGCTGGCGAGGCGATGGGCCTTGCGCTGAAGGAAGTGCACGGAGTCGATACGAGCTCGATCCGGACGCACATCCCGACGGCCGGCCGGACCGACGGCGAGATCGCGCGCGCGATCCTGCTCGATGCCGGCGTCTCCGCCGAGCGGATCGATGCGCTCGCCGACCGGGTCCGCGACCGTTGCAGCGAGTGGTGCGCGCGGCTGTTCCCGGATGATCTCTCGGGCTACGTGCTACCGGGCGTCCGAGAGTTGCTCGATTGGCTGACCGAACAGCGCGGGGTCAAGCTGGCGTTGCTGACCGGGAACTACGAGCCGATCGCGCGGCTGAAGGTGGCGCGAGCCGGCCTCAGCAGGGCATTTGCATCCGGGCAGGGCGCGTTCGGCTCGGACGCCGAGGATCGGACGGCATTGCCGGCGATCGCCCGCCGGCGCGCAGGAACACCCGGGTCACCGTGGCCGCGCGGAGACACGATCGTTGTCGGCGACACGCCGCTGGACATCGCGTGCGCGCGAGCGGACGGCGTGCGTTGCGTGGCGGTGGCGAGCGGGCCGTTTCGCGCCGACGCCTTGAACGGTGCCGACGCGGTGGTGCGCGACGCCGGGATGTTACGGCGCGCATTGCGCGACCTTGGCGTTCGGCCCGCCTAGATAAAGCCAGCGTCCGGGGTCAGTTCCCCCCCGGGAGGGTAACCCCCATTCCCAGCAAGACTGCCATCGCGACGAATGCGATCCCGGTCAACAGGTCGGTGCGGATGCGGGGTACGAAATGGGCCGCTGTGCGGCCGATCTGGTGCCCGGCGACCGACATCACAAATGTCGTCATTCCGAACAGAAGGGGCGCGACCCAGGGGGAGTATCCAAGGAGGCCAAGGCTCGCGCCGGCAGCCACGTTGTCGACGCTCAACGGCAGGGGCAGCCCGCGGGTCGCTAACCGCAGGTCCGGATCCGCATGCTCGGGTGAAAGCAACGCCCGGACGACGACGGATAGGCCGTATAGACCAAGGCCGACCGCCGCGATTATGTCGGCGGTCGCGTCGATCTTCCGGCTCAGGTAGTGGCCGACCAGAATCCCGACCAGTGGTGCAATGCCATCCCACAGGCCGAAAACGAACGAAGTCTTGATCGACCGACGGAGGGTCGGCTTCAGTCCTCCCAGCGCGATCGACATACGAAAGTTGTCCAGGCTCAGCGTGAACCCGAGAGAGATAAGCGCGAACATTGGCTCTTTCGAAGGTCGGTGGCGAGCCGGGGATCTGCCACGACTCGGGCGCCGTGGCAGATCGCATATGGCTTCGGTCGCTGTGCTCTACTCCGGCAGCGCGAACGCGAACAGCGCGGCTCCACCCGCCTGCGCGAGCGCTCCGGGGTAGAACCCCTCGGTCCAGGCGCCGTACCCGACCGGCACGGCGATGTACTGTCGCCCGTCGACGGTGTAGGTGCTCGGGCTCGAGTGGTGGCCGCTCCCGCACGTGAACTCCCAGAGGAGCTCTCCGGTGGAGTCGTTGAACGCCCAGTACTTGCCCGCGGGGCCGCCCGCGAACACGAGGCCGCCGCCAGTGGCCAGCACCGACGCGGTCATCGGGTGGTCCTGGCGGAAGCGCCACTTCTCCTGACCGGTGGCTGGATCGATCGCCGAGATGTAACCGGACACGTCCTCCGTGTCGACGGCGACGCCCGCGCCCCAGTACGGGATGCTCTCCTTGAACTCCCGGCGACGCCGTGTGGCCGTCGCGCCGACGTCCTGCACCGGTGCGTAGAACAGCCCCGTCTTCGGGCTGTAGGCCGCGTGGGTCCATTCCTTGGCGCCGGCCGGGCCGGGCCAGAAGTGGACCGGGTCCCCCTCCTTCTCGGGGTACAGCCTCGGCGTCACCTTGCCGCTGGAGTCGATCTCGCCCCAGGTGATGCGGTCGACGAACGGCACGACCCGGATCAGGCTGAGGTCCGTGCGATCGAGGACGAAGAAGTACCCGTTCTTGTCGAAATGCCCCGAGCACTTGCGCCCGTCCATCTCGAACAGGATGTTCTCCATCGTCGAGTCGTAGTCCCACAGGTCGTGCGGGGTGTACTGGTAGTGCGCCTTGATCTTGCCCGTGTCGGGGTCGACCGCCACGACGGAGTCCGTGTAGAGGTTGTCGCCCTCGCGCACTTCGCCGTCGAAGTCGGGACACGGGTTGCCTGTATTGAAGTACAGGAGGTTGAGCTCCTGGTCGAACGTGGGCGTGGTCCAGCAGTTCGCGCCGCCGCGCGCCCAGGCCTCGCCGTCGGCGGGCCAGGTCTCTGACCCCGGCTCCCCGGGGGCCGGAACCATGTAGCAGCGCCATACGCGCTCTCCGGTCTCGAGCTTGAAGGCGTCGGCATGGCCGCGCACCCCGAACTCGCCGCCGGAGCTCCCCACGATCACCATGTCCTTCACGATCAGCGGGGCGACGGTGGCGCTCTCGCCGGCCCGCACGTCGCCGTACGGCTGGTCCCAGATCAGCTGACCGGTCTCGGCGTCGAGGGCGATCACGTGGGCGTTGAGAGTCGCCATGAAGACCTTCCCCTCGGCCACGGCGCACCCGCGGTTGACGTTGCCGCAGCACAGCGACACGTCGTACGGGGACGCGCGGTGGTAGCGCCACAGCTCCGTTCCCGTCTTGGCGTCAAGCGCCCAGATCCAGCCGTCCCAGCCGGTGACGTACATGACGCCGTCGACGACGAGCGGCGACGCCTCGAACGAGTACGTCGAGGCGCCGGAGTGCATGCCCACCGAGCCGCACTGGAACACCCACGCGGGGGCTCAGGCCCTTGACGTTTCCGGTGTTGATCTGGTCGAGCGGGCTGTACCGCTGCCCGTCGTAGGCGCCGTAGTAGGAGAGCCAGTTGTGAGGCTCCGCATCGCGGCCCTTGAGGATCCGGTCGTAGTTGACGCCTTTCGCCACGGGCGGCGCGCTGCCGACGTAGCCGGGGCTCAGGTTCCTGAAGTCGACGGCCGCCCCTGCGTCTACGTACTCAGTCTCAGTTGCCATTCAATTGCTCCTTTCTACGGCCGCGGCTGGGGCGGACGGTCGAGCTTGGCTTCGTCTGGGACCTCTCCCCCGACGACGATCATTGCGGTGAGGCCGCGGCCCTCGTCGTTTCCCGTCCGGGAGCCGTACCAGTAGTAGCCCGGGCCGTCGAGCTGGAGGCTCGCCGTTCCCTTCGAGAAGTTCACCAACCAGATGAACTTGCTGTCGCCGTTGCACGGCAGGACCGCGCAGTGCGAGTTGTTGTCGTCGTTGATGATCTCGAGCTCGAGGTCGCCCCCGTGAGGGAGCACGAGGACGCCGGGGTCGAAGACCAGCTCGTCCAGCGGGATTCGGACGGTGGCGTGCATCTTGCCGTCGGGTCCCTCCTCGGCCATCCCCACGTTTCCGCGGCCGAGGACACGACCCAGCGTCACCCCATTCTGCTTTGCCAGCCCCTCGATAACGCTCTTATCGACGGTGTCGGTCACGGCGACTCTCTCCTTCCATCGAAAATGGATCAAAAAGAACCTAACAGGGGCGAGACCGCTGCACAACCTGCCGTCGGCGGGAAAACCTGCTCACTGACTGGTCAGAATCAGACACTGACCGATCGGGCAGGTAGTGACACTAACCGGTCAGGCACAGTTCACTGACCAGTCAGGCCAAGACGTCACCAGCGGTCGTCGTCAGCCCAGCCGGATGCTGTCGGCGCCGCTCACACGGAGATAGTCGAGTGCAGTTCCGCTGGACTCGCGTAATCCAAGCACCTCAACCAGGGCGGTGTTCCGACCGCCGGCCAGCCCGTCGGCTAGCAGCGCGCCGCCACGGGCGGCCGTGCTCGCCTGACCGGTAACGAGCGACACCACGGGGGCGACGGATTCGAGCGACGACCCGAGCGTCGTGATCAGCTCTGGTAGGCGGGCCAGCCGGCCGGAGACGACGATCTCATGCGGGGCCGGCACGCTCAGCACGAGCGCTCGCGCGGCCTTGGCCGTAGCCTCGAGCAGCGCTGTCCAGCCTTCCGCGTGGGCGGGTGCAGCCCACAAGCCCTTCAGGTCGGTCATGTCGAGGGCGCCGGCCGGATCCAGCGCGCCGCCGCTGAACAGGGTGTCCTTGCGCAGCGCACGGCCGAGCAGGTAGGCGAGCTCGCCGTCGAGGGCCCCGGCGGCACGCACACCGAGCGGCCCCGACGATCCGCCCACGCCGTCGACGATCCGTCCCCCGTCGATAGCCAGGGCCGCGGTGAAGGCGCCTCCCAGCTCGAGCAGGACCATCGCCGTCTCGTGCACCGCGATCGCGCGGCGGGCGGATTGGTCGACGATCGCGCACGCGGCCGCGCAGACCTTGTCCGCGGTTCCGATGTCGATCCGGTTGTACTTACGGTGGCGCGGAACCGACGGCAGGTGGATCACACCGGGACCGAACACGACCGGCAGGCCGCTGCCCGCGAGTGCTCTGAGCAGCGAGCGCATCCCGCCGACGCCCGCTTCGGTGCGCGCCTCGTCGGGCCGCACGAGCACCATCTCGGCCAGCTCGCGCTCTCCGACCTCGGCGGCCGGCACCAGCGGCAGGCCGTAGCCGCTTGGCCCGTACACGAGGTCGTACGGACCGTGGCGGGCGAGCGCCTCGAGCAGCGGCCCGCTGTCCTCGCTCAGCGAGCCGGTCTCGAATACCTGCTCGACGACCGGTTCGCCGTCTTGCAGCACGCACAGATCGAACGAGACCGTTCCCGGGTCGACGCCGGCTACGCGGGGCATATCATTTGGCGCATGAGCTCAACGAAGGAAAAACCGCGCACCTACAGCGAAGACGAGATCCCCGCCAAGTTCTCCGAGTACGGCCTCGACGACTGGTACTACGAGGACAAGTGGATCCGGCGCAAGTACAACACCGACGGCTGGCCGACGACCCTGATGGCCGTCAACGCCGTCGGCTACCTGTGCGAGGCAGCCGGCCATCACGCCGACCTGAACGTCACCTGGGGCAAGCTCTGGGTCAAGCTCGCCACGCACTCGGCGGGCGGCATCACCGACAAGGACTTCACGCTGGCGCGCAAGATCGAGGACACGATCCTGTGGCGGCCCGACGGCGAGAGCCCACTCGACGGGCCGATGGGCAAGTTCGTCTTCTCCAAGTAGCCGGCGGGCCGCTCGGCCGATCACTCACAGCGCCTCGAGGGCCACGTCGTAGACGCCCTCGAGGTCCATCACCGTGCCCTTGGTCTCGAACATCTTCCGGATGCAGGCCTTCTGGAGCTTCATCTTCGGGCCGCCGACGGCCAGCGCCCCGAGCTTCTTGACGCCATCCTCCTCGTCGAGGTTGTCGCCCCGGTCGACGCCCTCGACGCCGACGGGCTCGGCCGCCGAGTAGTCGACCACCACCTCGACGCCGTCCTGCGCCCAGCCGCTCCGGCGCAGGATCTGGGTGCCCGCCGGACCGGCCGCGAACACGACCGCGTGGCCGGCCAGGGCCTTGTCGAGGTCGTCGCTCGAGTCCGGCTCGACGACCTCGAACCCGGCGTCCTGGGCGACCGGGATGCCTGACGCGCGGCGGTACTTGCCCTCCATCGCATCGGGCGGGAAGGTGAACATCGTCACCTCGGCGCCTTCGCGCCGCAGCAGCTCCGCCGTGCGCAGGCCGACCGGCCCGACGCCGATCACCGCCGCGCGGCTGCCCTTCAGATCGACCGCGCCGCGGACGCCGGCCACAGCGGCCGCCGCGGTCGTGTTGGAGCCGTCCGAGTCGAGCATGATCGACGGCTTGAACGGCTTGAAGAACAGCTTCTGCGCCGCCTCGAACACCGCCTCGCCGTCGCGCACCTTGGACCCGCCGACCCAGAAGGCGGTGTTGGCGAGGCCGTCGGGGCCGCGCGGGAAGATCGCGCCCTGGACGACGTCGGTCAGGTTGTCGGGCGTGATCTCGCCGTACCCCATCACGACGTCCACGTCGGCGTCGTAGGCGGCGATCGCGTCGAACGCACTGGGGTGCGGATCGGTGTCGAGTTGAATCAGGATCTTCTTCATTGGATGTCCTCCCGTCGGGGTTCGGGAAAGCTCAGCAGGCCCCAGTCCAGCGGGCCCTCCTGGCGATAGCTCTTGCGCAGTCCGCGCGCGATCGTCGCCTTCATCAGCTCCTTGCCGAGGTAGAAGGCGTGCGCAGCGTCGTCGACGTCGAGTTGATCGAACACCGCGTACATGTTCGTCTCGCGGACGAACCGGTCGCCGTTGAACGCGTACAGCCAGTCGGCGTCGGCGAACAGGCGGTAGTTGGCGTCCGACACCTGGTCCTGCATCGCGCGCAGCTCGTCCTCGGTGGGCGCGCGCATCGACTCGTCCTTGCTCGTGACCAGGCCGGAGTCGATGTGCTTGGGCGGTCGCGCCTGGCGCTGGGCGAGGTGCATGATCTGCGCCGCCAGCACCGTCTCGCGCACGGCGCCGTGCGCCCACCCGATCACCTCGGTGGTCAGCACCGCGCCGATGCGGACCTCCTGGCAGAAGCCGATCAGGAGCGCCGTGACACCCGGCGAGTCGGCCTCGGTGAGCTCGGTGAGGTTGCCGATGCCCATCAGGATCTCGGCGTCGGGCCGGCGGCGCCGGACCTCGACGTAGCGAGCCAGTGACGCCGCAAAGCCGGAGTTGATCGGAGCCAGGATCGAGTCGAGCAGGTACGGCCGGCCCAGTTCCTCCATCCGCGAAGCCATCCCGTCGAGGCCGTCGAGATCGTCCGGGTCCTCGGTGATCAGCACCGGCGTGGCGCGGAGCGTCTCGGCCAGCTCGATCGTGTCCGGCGTGAGGCTCAGCACGTAGTCGACGCCGGCGGCGTCGGCCATGCGGATGTGCTCGGGGTCGAGCGTGTCGATGCTCAGCGACAGCTCGCGCTCGCGCAGCGCCGCGATCGTCGGCGGGCCCTCGGTCAGCCAGGAGCGATCGAGCGACAGGCCGAGGTCGATCACGTCGGCACCCTCCGCGCGGTACGCGAGCGCCCGGTCGATCACCTGGTCGCGCGAGAGCGACTGCACGTCGTTGATCTCAGCGAACACGCGCACGTCACGGGGCCCGAGCTCGGCCCGGATCGCCTCGCGCCCGTACCACTCCGGCAGCGCTCGGACGTCGGCCGGGCCCTTGCGGACCGGCACGCCCATCGCCTGCTGAAGCGTTTCGACATCTCCCTCGCACAGTCCCGGAATCACGATGTTGTCGACTCCCGGCGGCAGCTTCAGCCGACGGGCGATCCAGCGCGTCGTCATCAGCGCCGCGACGCTGATGTTCATCACCGCGATCTGATGCTCGATCTCGAGCTCGGACACGATGTTGCGCACCGCCGGCTCGGCCAGGCGCCCGGTGACGAACAGCGTGTCAGCCAACGGTGCCGCCGTTGATGTTGACCGCCTGTCCGGTGACGAACGCGGCGGCCGGCGAGGCCAGCCACACGGCGGCGCGCCGCGACGTCCTCTGGACGGCCCCAGCGCCGGAGCGGCGTGCTCGCCGCGACCTCGTCGTAGAACGCGCGGTCCGCGCCCGCGCCGTACGCGGTCTCGATCCACCCGGGACACAGCACGTTGACGCGGACCTCAGGCGCGACCGAGCGCGCGAACGACTTCGAGAAGCCGAGCACCCCGGCCTTGACGGCGGCGAACAGCTCAGGGTTGTCGCCAGCCATTCCGTCGACCGTGGCGTGGTCCCAGCCGATGTTGAGGATGCAGCCGCCCGGCGGCATCCGGGCGGCGACGAGCCGCGAGCAGCGGATCGTCGCCTTCAGATCGAGCTCGAGCAGCGCCTCGAGCTTGCGCTCGGGCTGGCCACCGAGCGGCCTCGCCGGTGAGCACGTCGGCGCCGGCGTTGTTGACCCACACGTCGATGTGCTCGAGCGCCGCGAACGCCTCTCGCACGACCTGAGTGCAGCCTTCGGGCGTGCTCAGGTCGGCCTGCAGCAGAGGATGCCCGCGGCCGAGCTCGCTCGCCAGTGCCCGCGCGTCCTCGGCCGAGCGCCAGAAGCCGATGCCGACGCGCGCCCCGGCGGCGGCGAACGCGATCGCGATCGCCCTCCCGATGCCGGAGCTGGCGCCGGTGACGACGGTGCGCAGACCGGCGAGCGGCAGCTCTCCGGTCTGCGCGGTCAACTGGCTCCCTCGCTAGTCCTCGGCGCCGCCGGCGAACGGGTGACGCGCGGCCGGCGTGTCGGCGAGCACCTTGTCGGTGCTCGGCTCACCGCCCAGGGCGCGGGCGATCGAGCTCTTCACGGCCTCGTAGTTCCAGGTGTAGATCTTCTTGTCGTCCTCGGCCTCCCAGTGGATGAACACGCTGACGATGATGCACAGGTCGTCGACCTGGTCCTTGGGGATGACGCCCTCGGCGACCGAGTCCACGACGGCGCGGGCGACCGCGGCCTGAGCGGGGCCGAACAGCTGCACGGCCTGCTTCGCGCCCTTGATCGTCACCTTGTTGCTCAGCACCGTGTCCGGCTTGGCCGGCAGGTTTGGTGTGACGACGGCGAGCAGGTTGGTGTGACCTTCGGACTCGTTGACGAATGCATGGGCGAATGCTTCACCGACCGGTCCGCTCTTTGACCCGAGCAGCAAATCGATGTGGGCGACCTCGTTACCTTCGCCGACGAGAGCCTCGCCGGTTGCCAGGGTGATGGCCATGAGGTGAGTCTCCTCTCTCCTATCGTATGGTGAGCGCAGTGGACGCAACCCTAGCTCACTCCAGACTGAGCCGGGATCTACTCGCACATAACGTCCAACTCGCGTGCCTCCTGGAGGTGTCCGCACCGAAGGCGGGCAACATCACGCCGGCCCACGACTTCGCTGACACGACGCTATACCGACATGGTGCGCTCGGCGCTCGCGCTCGGACCCGTGTTCACGCGTCGGTCGGGCCCGCCGGCGCGGCGTCGGCCTGCTGATCGCGGACGGGGTGCGCGCGACCGCCCGCGTCACCGACGCCAACACGAATCTCGGGATCGTGCTGCTGTTCGCGCCGCTGGTCCGCGCCGAGGCGACGAGACAGGCCGGGGAGTCGCTGCGGCCGGCGATCGAGCGCGTGCTCGCCGCAGCTCGACGTCGACGACGCCGCCGCCGCGTTCGCCGCGATCGTCGAGGCCCAGCCGGGCGGGCTCGGCGACGCGCCGGAGCACGACGTCAGAGCGCCGGCGCGCGTGACCCTGCGCGAGGCGATGGCCGCGGCCGCGCACCGCGACAGCATCGCGTCGGAGTACGCGACCGGTTACGCGATCGTGTTCGGCACCGGGTTGCCGCTGCTCGCCGACGCGCTGCACGGCGGCATCGGCACGCTCGACGCGATCGCGTCGCTGCACGTCGGCCTGCTCGCCTCGCATCCGGACACGCTGATCGAGCGCAAGGCCGGCGCGGTCGAGGCGGAGGCCGTGAGCGCGGCGGCGCGTGAGGTGCGCGACGGGTCGCGCTCGCTGCAGGAGTTCGACGCGTCGCTGCGCGGACCCGACCATCGGCTGAACCCCGGTACGACCGCGGACCTCGTCGCCGCGACGCTGCTGGTCGCGCTGCTCACCGGAGTGACGCTCCGTGAGGGTGCTGGTCGTCGCCGTCAGCGCCCGCATGCTCGCGGAGCTGGCGGTCGCCGACGGCTACGAGGTGATCGCGCTCGACCGCTTCGGCGACGTCGACCTGCGCGCGATCGCCCCCGGAGCGACCGCGCCGAGCAACGACGCGCTGGTGGCGCTCGCCGTCGGCGGCGCCGACGGCGGACGGACGCGGTCGTGTACGGCGCCGGGTTCGAGAACCGGCCCGATCTGGTGGCGCGCCTAGCCGAAGGGCGTGAGCTGCTCGGGACGCCGGCGGAGCTGCTCGCAGCCGTACGCGATCCGCGCGCGGTAGGGGCGGCTGCGCGGGCGGCCGGGGCGCGCGCCCCGGAGACGCGCTCGGCCGGCGGGCTCCAGCAGGCTCCCGGGCCGTGGCTGCGCAAGCCCCGACACGGCGGCGGCGGCCGCGGCGTCCGTCGATGGGCCGGCGGACGGCTGGCGCCGGCCGAGATCCTGCAGCGCCGGATTGACGGACTGTCGTGCTCGGCGGTGGCGATCGCCGACGGCCGCCGGGCCACCGTGCTCGGCCTGACCGAGCAGCTGCATCGCCCGCGGGGCTTCGGGTGGATCGGAAACGTGACACCGCCGCGACTCCCCGAGCCCGAACTGGCCGAGCTCGACGGCCAGCTGCGCGCGGTCTGCGACGAGGTGGCGGCGCGCTTCGGCGTCCGCGGAGCGTTCGGCGTCGACGCGATCTGGGACGGGCGCCACGCTTGGGTGCTCGAGGTCAATCCACGACCGCCGGCGTCGCTGGAGCTGTTCGGACCGGGCAGCTTCGAAGCGCACGTCCGCGGTGCGCGCGGCCTCGGCCTCCCGACTGCCGGCACGCCCCCGGCGACGAGGTGTGCAAAGGTGAAGCTCGTGCTGTTCGCAGACCGCGATCTTCGCGCTCCCGAGCCCGGCTGGTGGCCGGCGGCGCTCGTGCGCGACATCCCGCACGCCGGCGAGAGGATCAGGCGCGGCGCGCCGGTGTGCACGCTGGTCTCGACGACCGCCGATCCGGCGGAGCTCGCCGCGCGCGGCGCTCGCCTGCTGGCCGCGCTCCCCGAGCGGTGCTCGGCCGCATGGCTGAGCTCGCCGGTCACGTGCGCCGGCTGCGGCCTGCTGTGCGACGACGTCGTATTCGATCCCGCTCGCGACGCGATCCGCCTCGAGCCGCGCTGCGACCTCGGCGCCGAGTGGTTCTCCGAGCGCGTCCACCGGCGGGCGAACGCACCGGCCGCGACGATCGGCGGTCAGCCGGTCGACGTCGCGACCGCGCTGAGCCGTGCCGGCGAGCTGCTGCGCGGAGCACGTCGTCCGCTGCTACACGGGTTCGACCGGGCGACCGTCGAGGACGCGCGGGCCGCGGTGGCGCTCGCCGACCGGCTCGGCGCGCTCGTCGCGACCGGCGCCTTGGCCGGCCGCTGGCCGGGCGCGCCGGCGGTCCCGCTGCGCGGCGCCTCGACCGCCACGCTCGGCGAGATCCGCGACCGCTCGCGCGTCGTCGTGATCTGGCGCGAGGACCCTGAGACGCACCCACCCGCGGCTGCTCGAGCGGCTCGGCTTCGCGCGGCGGTCGCCGGATCGCGCTGCTGGTGGTCGTCGACGACCGCGACACCGCGACCGCGCGGCGCGCCGACGTCCAGCTCCGCTGGGCGCGCGATCACGACCTCGACGCGCTCAGCGGCCTGCACGTCGCTGCAGCGGGGACTGGCGCTGCGGCCGGGCGAGCTCGCGGCGGAGCTGAGCGGGCTGCTCGAGCGGCTCGGCGCCGTTCCGCACGCGGCGTTCGTGTACGGCGCCGGCCTGACCGCCGGCGCCGGCGGCCAGCGACGCGCGCTGGCGCTGCACGAGCTCGTGCGGGCGCTGTGCCACGAGCGCCACGTGGTCACGCTCGAGCTGCCGCGCGCCGCCGGGACGCGGAGCGCCGACGACGTGCTCACCTGGCAGACCGGGTACGGCGGGGCCGTCGATCTCGCCGGCGGTCATCCGGAGCTGATCACGACCACGCGGCCGCTCGCTGACGGCGAAGGCGTCGACGTCGCGCTGTGCGTCGAGAGCCCGCCGGCGACAGCTTCCCGACGGCGTGACCGAGATCGCGCTCGGCAGCCTGCCGCCCGGTCCGGACGTCGAGGTGTCGATCCGCACCGCGGCCGCCGGCGTCGAGGCCGCCGGTACCGTCGCACCGGCTCGACGGGGTGCCGCTGACGCTGCAGGCGCCGCTCCCCGGCGACGCGCCGACCGCGGCGGCGGTGCTGGCGCGGCTGCTCGCGGAGGTGCCGGCGATGACCGCGATCCGGATCAGCGGCGGCGCGGTCCACGATCCCGCCAACGACGTCGACGGCGAGATCCGCGACGTCTGCCTGCGGGACGGCAAGGTCGTCGACGACGTCGGCCCGGACGCGCGGTCGGATCGACGCTCGCGGGATGGTGGTGATGCCCGGCGGCGTCGACATCCACGCGCACATCGCCGGCCCGAAGGTCAACGCGGCCCGCAAGCTGTCCCCGGACGAGCGGCGCGACGAGCCGCTGGATCGAACCGAGGTGCTGCGCTCGGGCACCGGCGGCCTGGTCCCGTCGACGTTCGCGACCGGCTATCGCTACTCGCTGCTCGGCTACACGACGGTCGTCGAGGCGGCGGCCCCGCCGCTGGCCGCGCGCCACGTGCTCTCCGAGCTGCGCGACACGCCGATGATCGACAAGGCGTTCCTGATCCTGATGGGCAACAACCAGGTGCTGTTCGAGCTGATCCGGGAGTCCGGCGGCGCCGTCTCGCCGCAGCTGCGCGACGCGATCGCGTGGTGGCTCGACGCCACCGGCGGCTACGGCGTCAAGCTCGTCAATCCGGGCGGGGTCGAGCTCTGGAAGCAGAGCAACGGCGAGGTCGACTCGCTCGACGACGAGGTGGCGGGCTTCGGGGTGACGCCGCGCCAGGTGCTCGAGGCGATCGGCGGCGCCGTCGACGAGCTCGGGCTGCCGCATCCCGTCCACGTCCACGCCAACAACCTCGGCGTGCCGGGCAACGCCGAGACGACGCTCGACACGATGCGGACGCTCTCGGGGCGCCAGGCGCACTTCGCCCACCTGCAGTTCCACAGCTACGGCGGCAAGCCCGGCGGCCTGCCTCGCTCCCGCGCGCCGGAGCTGCTCGAGTACCTGCGCAACCATCCCGAGCTCACCGCCGACGTCGGCCAGGTGATGTTCGGGCCGGCGATGACGATGACCGCCGACGCTCACGTGTCGGCGGTGCTGCGCGACCTCGGCGGCGGCAAGTGGCTCAACCACGACACCGAGGTCGAGACCGGCTGCGGGATCGTTCCGTACACGTATCGGGCCGGCAACTACGTGCACGCGCTGCAGTGGGGGATCGGGCTCGAGCTGTTCCTGCTCGGGCAGAACCCGTGGCAGGTGATGCTGTCGACCGACCACCCCAACGGCGGCTCGTTCCTGTCCTACCCGAAGCTGATCCGGCTGCTGATGGACCGCGCCTTCCGCGAGGATCAGATCGGCCGCGCGAACCAGAAGGCGATCCGGCGCACCGCGCTGCTCGACGGGCTCGACCGCGAGTACACGCTGAACGAGATCGCGATCATCACCCGGGCCGCGCCCGCGCGCCGGCTCGGCCTGCGCGACAAGGGCCACCTCGGGATCGGCGCCGACGCCGACGTGACGATCTACCACGACCGCGCCGACCGCGAGGAGATGTTCGCCACGCCGCGCTACGTGATCAAGGGCGGTGAGGTGGTCGTCGAGGAAGGCGACCTGCGCCGCGCCGACGACGGCCTGCTGCTGTCGAGCCCGCGCCGCGTTCGATCCCGAAGTGAGCGGCGTGCTCGAGCCGCTGTTCGGCGAGCGCTACACGGTGGCGTTCGAGCACTACCCGGTCCGCGACCCGGCGCTGCGCGAGCCGGCACGTGTCGTGGAGGCAGGCGGATCATGAGCGGGTACCGGCTCGGCGAGGCGGAGATCGCGGACACGTTCGCCGAGGCGTTCCCGATGCGCTTCGCGCGGCTGGTGATCACGGCCGCCACCGACGCGTGGGCACACGAGGCGGCTCGCTCGATGACCGGCTTTGCCACGTCGGTGATCGGCTGCAAGTGCGAGGCGGCGATCGAGCAACGGGTAGCCGCGGGGGAGACGCCCGACGGCCGGCCGGGGATCGCCGTGCTGCTGTTCGCGATGGACCGCGAGGGCGTCGGCAAGCGCGTGCTCGAGCGCGTCGGCCAGAGCGTCATGACCTGCCCCACGACCGCGTGCTTCGACGGGCTTCCGGGGGCCGAGCGGACGGTGCCGCTCGGCGGGAGCCTGCGCTACTTCGGCGACGGCTTTCAGGCCAGCAAGGTGATCGCCGGACAGCGCTTCTGGCGGATCCCGGTGATGGAGGGCGAGTTCCTCGTGTGCGAGTCGGTCGGCGTCGGCCGCGGGGTGGGCGGAGGCAACCTGGTGATCGGCGCCGGCGAGGACGAGGCCGCGCTCGGCGGCCGCCCAGGCGGCGGCCGAGGCGATGCGCGGCGAGGGCATCGCGCTGCCGTTCCCGGGCGGGATCGTCCGCAGCGGCAGCAAGGTCGGCGCGCTCACGTCGAAGTCGATGCCCGCCTCGACCAACCATCAGATGGCACCGACGCTGCGCGCCCAGATCGACGACACGCTGGTCCCGGACGGCGTCGGCGCGATGTTCGAGATCGTGATCGACGGCGTGTCCGAGGAGGCGGTGCGCGAAGCGATGCGCCGCGGGCTGCACGCCGCCGCCGGCGCCGGCGCGACGCACGTCACCGCCGCCAACTTCGGCGGCAAGCTCGGCGAATTCCACTTCCCGCTGACGGAGCTGCGAGACCCGCCGTGACGCTGACCCTGACCCTCCGGACGCAGCCGCCGGCGCGTGTGGATGCGCGCTCCGCTGATCCCCGAGCGTCTGCGCGGGCTGCACGGCTCCGCGGTCGCCGATCTCGCGCTGCGCTGCGGTACCGAGACGGTGGCCGTCGGCGACCTGTTCGAGGTGTTCGGCGCCGGCGCCGAGGAGGAGGAGCTCGTGCTCGTCGGCGACCTGCGCCGGATCGACGGGATCGGCGCCGGCATGTCGAACGGCCGGGTGCTCGTCGACGGGCCGTGCGGCGACCACGTCGGCGCCCGCATGAGCGGCGGCGAGCTCGAGGTGCGCGGCGACGCCGGCGCCTGGGCGGGGGCGGAGATGGCGGGTGGGCTGCTGCGGATCTCGGGCGACGCCGGCGCTCGGCTCGGCGGTGCCTATCCCGGCGACCCGGGCCGGCATGACCGGCGGCGAGATCATCGTCGGAGGCGAGGCCGGCGAGGAGGCGGGCGCCGGGATGCGGCGCGGTCTGGTCGCGATCGGCGGCCGTGCCCGAAGCGGCGTCGGTTTGCGGATGCTGGCGGGCACGGTGATCGCGCTCGGCGGCATCGGCGCGGAGGCCGGGCTTGGCAACAAGCGGGGAAGCCTGGTCTCCGGCCGGGCGGTCGATCCCCTGCCCAGCTACGCGTTCGCCACCCGCTTTCAGCCCCCGGCGCTGCGGCTGCAGCTGCTTCGGGTCCGTGAGCTCGGCCTGACCGTTCCCGACGCGATGCTGACCCGAAGCTGGGCACGGTGGTCCGGCGACGTCACCGAGCTGGCCCGCGGGGAGATCCTGATCTTCGACGACGACGAGCCCGGCCGCTAGGGAAGAATCTTCAGCATGGCCGCAGTTTCTTCCCAAGGGGCAAGCCGGCAGACCCCACAGGAGAGGAGGACCAGTGAGCCTGTCGATGAACGAACGTGCCGCGGGGCTCGTGGACGCGATGGTCGCCGATGCCGACGCGCTCGGGATCGAGGTCCGCGCGCTCGACTCCGGCGCGCGGGTGGTGGACTGCGGCGCACAGGCGCGCGGCGGGCTGCAGGCCGGTCTGGGCTTCGCCGCCGCCTGCATGGGCGGGCTGGGCAAGCTCGACCCGGTGCCGGTGACGGTCGGCGAACGGACGTGGCCGGGCATCGGCGTCGCGGTGGACGAGCCCGCCGCCGCGTGCCTGGCCTCGCAGTACGCCGGCTGGAAGCTCGAGCACGGCGACTTCTTCGCGATGGCCAGCGGCCCGGGGCGCGCGCTGGCGCGCGCCGAGGACCTGTTCGACGAGCTGGCCTGGCGCGAGCAGGCCGACCGGGCGGTGCTGTGCCTGGAGACTGGGCAGGACCCGCCGGCCGAGATCGTCGACAAGGTCGCGGAGCGCTGTGGCGTCGACGCGGGCGCGGTCACGTTCCTGATCGCGCCGACCGCGTCGATATGCGGCTCGGTTCAAATCACCGCCCGCGTCGTCGAGACCGCGCTGCACAAGCTGCACGAGCTGCATCTCGACCCGGCTCGGGTTCGCCAGGGCTGGGGTTGCTGCCCGATCGCGCCGGTCGCCAAGAACGACCCGGCGGCGATCGGACGGACCAACGACGCGGTGCTGTACGGCGGGACCGTGCACCTGTGGATCGAGGGCGACGACGACGAGGTCGCCGGCCTCGCAGGTCGGCTGCCCTCGTCGGCCTCGGAGGCATTCGGCACGCCGTTCGGCGAGCTGCTCGAAGCCGCCGACTGGAACTTCTACGACATCGATCCGATGCTGTTCAGCCCGGCGGCGGTCACGCTGACCAGCACGGAGTCCGGGCGCGCCCACCACGCCGGCGCGCTCGCCCCCGACGTGCTCGAGCGCTCGTTCGCCTCGTGACCGGACCACTCCGGGTCGCCGTCCTCGGCGCGTCCGGCTCGTGGCACGCGCGCGGGCTCACGGGCGCTCTTGCGCGTCGCGGTCACGAGGTCATGGCGATCCCAGCCACGCGACTTCAGTCCGTGGTCGACGAGGACGGGGATGTCCACGTGCTCGGGCCCGAAGGCGCCGTTCTCGACGAGCTTGACCTGCTGATCGTGCGCGGCCTTCCGCGCGGCTCGCTCGAGCAGGTGATCTTTCGCATGGACGCGCTGCACGTCCTCGCCGAGCGCGGCGTCCGCTGCGTCAACGGTCCGCGCGCGATCGAGCGGACGATCGACAAGTCGTGGGCAGGTGCGGTGCTCGCGCTTGCCGGGGTGCCGACTCCCCCGACGATCGTGTGCGAACACTACGAGGACGCGATGGACGCGTTCGAGCAGCTGGGCGGCGACGTCGTCGTCAAGCCGCTGTTCGGTGCGATGGGCAAGGGGATCGTGCGCGTCGAGGACCGTGACGTTGCTCACCGCGTGTTCCGTGCCCTGGAGCTCGAGCGGGCCGTCTACTACGTCCAGCGCACGGTCGCGCCCGCCGGCCGCCGGAACCTGCGGGTGCTCGTCGTCGCCGGCGAGGTGGCCGGCGCGATGGAGCGCGTGACCGACTCGTGGCGGGCCAACATCTCGCGCGGTGCCCGTGCGCGGGCGGTGGCGCTGGGCGAGGACGAGCGACGGCTGGCACTCGCGGCCGCAGCCGCGTTGGAGGCTGACGTCGCAGGTGTGGATCTGCTCGCGGCGCCCGGCGGCGAGATCGTCGTGCTCGAGGTCAACGGGATCCCCGGCTGGCAGGCGCTCCAGTCGGTCTGCGCCGAGGATCTGATGCAGCGGGTGGTCGGCGCGTGCGAGGCGCTCGTCACAGCGTGAGGCGACCTTCGTGCAACGCCGTGGCGACGAGCGCGCCGGCGGCTCCGGCCGACTCGAGCGCGCGCAGGTCCGCGTCGTCGCGTACGCCGCCGCCGGCGTAGATCGCCACCCCGGGCAGGGCTTCCGCGAGCTCGGCGACCGCATCCAGCGGCGGCCCCGAGCCGCTGCCGACGCGGGCGAGGTCGATCACGAGCAGCTCGCGCACGTTCAACGTTCGAGCCAGCGATGCGGCGGCGGTTGGTTCACGGCCGGCGAGCTCCGGGTCTGGGGAGATCAGCCGTCCGTCGCGGAGGTCGACGCTCAGCACGAGCGGCGGCTCGGGATCGGCTTGCGGGGGGCGCGTGAGGGCGTCCGCCCCGATCGACTCGGTGCCGATCACGTTGCGCGCCACGCCGGCGCGGCGGAGCGCCGCCGCTCGCTCGGCGGTCGTGGCGCCGGCGTCGACCCAGGGCTCGCCGACCTGCGAGAGGGCCGTGAGGGTGGCCACGTTCACCGGGTCGCCGGCGAGCGCATCCAGGTCCGCCACGTACAGGGTGCGTGTCCGGCACATGGTGCACAGCGCCCGCGCGACCGCGACCGGCTCTGACCCCGCGACCAGCGGACTGCGCAGCGGCTGGTAGTCGGCCCGCTGGCCGCGGCGGGCGTGGACGACGACGCCGCCCTTGAGGTCGAGGACCGGAACGATCCGCATCGTCCGCGTCATGATGCCGTGATGGCTCCGGTGATCGGGCTCGACGTCGGCGGCGCGAATACGAAGGCGGCGGTGGTTGACGGCTACATGCCGGCGCGGTTCGTGTCCGAGGCGTTCGAGGTGTGGCGCGAGCCGGACGCGCTCGCCGGCGTGATCGCCGAGGTTGTCGCACGACTGGGGCTCGACGGCGCGCCGGTCGCGATGACCACGACCGCGGAGCTCGTCGACGTGTTCGCGAGCAAGCGGGAAGGAGTGATGTGCGTGCTGGAGGCCGCCCGGCGTGCGCTACCCGGACGCCGGTTGCGGGTGATGACGACGGCCGCCGAGCTGGTCTCGCTCGAGCAGGCCGTCGCCGCGCCGCATGAGTGCGCGGCCGCCAATTGGCTGGCGACGGCGCTGCTGGTGGCGCGGTCGGTGCCCGACGCGATCCTGGTCGACTGCGGCGGCACGACCACCGACTTGATCCCGATCGCCGCCGGCGCGATCGTCGCGGAGGGCCGCACCGATCTCGAGCGGCTGCTCGCGGGCGAGCTGGTCTACACCGGCGCGCTGCGGACCAACGTCGCTGCCGTACTGCCGCACGTGCCGATCGGCGGCCGGCCCTGCCCGGTGTCATCGGAGCTGTTCGCGATCACCGCCGACGCGCACCTGTTGCGGGGCAGCCTGAGACCCGACCAGTGCACCTGCACGTTCCCGGACGATCGCGGCAGCTCGCCCGCGGAGGTCCGCTCGCGGCTGGCCCGCGTCGTGTGCGCCGACCCCGAGCAGCTCGCGGACGGTGATCTGGAGGCGATCGCGGCCGCCGTCGAGGAGGCGCAGATCGTGTCGATCGCCGCCGCGCTCGAGCGCGTCGCCGCGCGGGTGCCCGCCGGGGTTCCGGTGGTCGCCGTCGGCGTCGGCGCATTCCTGGCCCGAGCGGCCGCGGCGCGGCGCGGGCTCGCGGTGAACGAGGTCGGTGGCCCGCACTCACTGGCCTGGACGCTGGGCGGCGAGGGGGGAGAGGTGGCCGCCGCGGTGGCGCTGTCGGTGCTCGGCCGTGAGTGAGCCGTGCCCGCTCGTGGTCAAGGTCGGCGGCGGACTGCTGCGGGACGAGGGGCTCGAGGGGCTGCGCCGGGCGTGTGCGGAGGTCAGCGGGCTGGCGGCGGACCGCCGCGTGCTTGTCGTGCCCGGGGGCGGTCCATTCGCCGATGCCGTGCGCGCCGTCGACGCGCGGGTGGGGCTCGCGGACGACATCGCGCACCGGCTCGCGCTGCACGCGATGGATCAGCTCGGCGCGCTGCTGGCGCCGATGCTGCCTGGTGCCGAGCTGCTGACCGATCTGGTCGCGCCTCGTGCGCTGGGCCTGCTCGCGGTGGCGCCGGCGTTCGCCGGCCGCGCGGAGATACCGGCGTCGTGGGCGGTCACAAGCGACTCGCTGGCGGTGCTGGCGGCCGCAGCGATCGGAGCCGAGGAGGCGGTCCTGCTCAAGCCGGTGGCGGGCGTGCTGGCGCGATGGCCGTCGAACGACCCGCCGCTGACGTCGATCACCGCTGGCGAGCTGCGCGCGTTGCAGGACGCGGGCGGCGGGCGGGCGGTCGATCCCTATCTGCCCGAGGCCGTGTGCCGGACCGGGGTCACCGTGGTCGTCCGCACGCCCGCGCGTGATCGCCGGCCTGGCACCCGGATCACCCCGGACAGAACGGACTGATCAGCTCGCGTCGCGCGTGTTGCGGGCACGCGACGCCGGCCGTGCTGATCGATCGCCTATCGCGGGCGTGGGGTGGGTTGCCGGCGGTGTGGGTCGTGGGCGTGGGGTGGGTTGCCGGCGGGGGTAGGGCGCCGGCGATGTCGGTCGCCGGCGCGACCCGAGCGGCGCCGGCGCGCGTGCGGGACCTGCATAAAGCCCGAAACCTCCGCCGGCGCGGCCGTTTTCGGGATATAAGCATTCCCCAGCTGCTTATATCCCGGGGGTCGGTGCGGCGGAGCCGGTTTCGGGACTTGTTCATGCCCCGGCGGCGGCTGAGTGCGTGCAAAAGTCGCCAAACTCGGCGCGGGCGCACGGGTTTGGCGAGATGAGCGCCTGGCAGGCGCTTATATCGCACGGCCGCTGCGGTTGGGTGGGATTTGGCGAGAAATGCACCCCGGCCGGCGGGCACACGAGCTCCCGCCGGCGCCCGCGCCACCGACCCGCGTCACCGGCCGCGCCACCGGCCGCGTCACCGCTCCGCGTGACCGGCCGGCGTGACCGGCCGGCGTGACCGACCCGCGTGACCAGCCCGCGTGACCGGCCTGCGTGACCGGCCGGCGTCACCGACCGCGTCATCGCTCCGCGTGACCGACCCGCGTGACCAGCCCGCGTGACCAGCCCGCGTCACCGACCGCGTCATCGCTGCGCGTGACCGACCCGCGTGACCGACCCGCGTGACCGGCTCGCGTGACCGGCTCGCGTGACCGACTCGCGTGACCGACCCGCATGACCGACCCGCATCACCGACCCGCGTCACCGACCCGCGTCACCGCTCAGGTCTCGTTCATCTGCTCGCGCAGCTCGAACGCGGCCAGGTGCGGCTTTACAGGGCGCGCGCGACCGGAGCCGCCACGCCCTCGCCGGCACGAAGCTCGGCCACCGCCGCCGCCACGAGGCCCGCCTCCAGCTCGGCCGTCCGGTCGCCCCCACGGCACACGGCCGACCGCACACCGACGACATCGGCGTCGACACGACACAGTTCGCCCAGCCGCAGCTGCCCCGCGACACTGAAGGTCCCGCTGGCCGCCCGCGTGCGCGCCACCAGGTCGGCCAGCTCGGCCTCCGGCAGCCAGCCGTACAGACCGCGGCCGTCCTTGACGAACGTATCGACGAGCCCGCCGGCGATCCCCGTTCGCTCCACCAGCGCCGGCAACCACTCTGGCGCGAGTGCCGGAGGGTCAAGTGCGCCGGCGTCCGCATATGTGGCGGCGATCACCGAGACGCCCGGCCCCACCGCGTCGGCGACCGCCCTCATCACGGCCACCGCGCGATCGAGCTCGGGTACCCCCCGCAGTCCGACCTTGACGTAGTCAGCCCCGCAAACCGAGGCGCCGCGCGCGGCGAGCGCGGCGGTGTGGGGGAGGTCCGGAAGGTCGCCCAGCGCGACGCTCACCGGCGCGGCGCCACCGACGACGCGCACCACCTCCGCTAGCACGCGCGGAGCGGGAGCCCCGAGCGCCCCTTCGCCCGGATCCTTGACGTCGATGATGTCCGCTCCCCCGGCGAGGGCACCACGGGCCTCCCCGGCGGATACGACGCTGACCAGCAGTCTCACGCCGTGCCTGCCCCGAGCCGCCGTGCTTCCGTGACCCAGGCTCCGCGGCGATCGAAGTCGACCACGCGGACGTCGGTGCCGGCGTCCACCGCGGCGCGCAGCCGATCGGCGACCTCGGTGGCGCGCTCGGGGCCGTCGACGATGCCGTACACCGAGGGACCCCACGAGCTCTGTCCGACCGCGCCCACTCCCAGGGCCAGCAGCGCCTCGACGACGGGAGCCGCGCGCGGATGAAACACGCCGCCCTGCCGAGTCGCGAAGATCGATCCGATCTCGCGCTGGATCTCGGTGAGGGCGCCACCGAACTCATCGATGTCCTGAGTCACGAGCCCCGGAAGCAGGGCGGTCAGCACCAGCCGCGACACGCGCGGCTCGATGGCGGTCCGCTCCTGGTGCAGCAAACCGAAAAACCTTTCCTCAGCATTCCCGGACAGTCCCTCGACCCCGACGGGCAGCGCGAGCACGCATCGCCAGCGCTCCGGCATCGGGTGGCGGGCGACCAGCGGGCTGATCGAGCCGTCGTCGCGCACGCCGGCCTCGACCACGAGGCCGGGGTCCGCGAATGTCCAGGAACCCACGCTCGATCGCGCTCCCCGCCCGCTGGCGTCGGCCAGCTGCTCGGGTTCCGCCGGCACGCTCGCCAGCTGGGCCACCGCGCGCGCGATCGCCAGGCCGAGCTTGGTCCCCGACCCGAGGCCGATGTGCGGCGGGATCGCCTCGCGCACATCAACCTCGAGGCCCCCGCGGTGGCCGAAGGCCGCGCGGGCCCGGAGAGCGAACGCGGTGGCGCGGCCGGCCTGCGGTCCGTACGCGACGACTTCCTCGGAGGATTCGGATCTCACCGGCCCGACCCCAACGACCACCCGCGGAGACTCGATACCGACGCCGACGCCACCGAAGCGGCGCGAGCCGATCCCGGCCGGATCCAGCATCCCGAAGTGCAGCCGCGCCGGCGCGGTGACGACGACCTCGGTCACGTTCGCTCGGCGACGTAGCGTCGGACGTAGTCCATCGCCTCGCGCTCGCGGGGTCCGGCCGTCTTGTCGACGAGCTCCTGGAGGCGGGCGAGCTCCGCCTGCACGGGCTCGGCGCCGAGCCACCGCAACCGTGAGGCGAGGATCGATGCCTCGACGGCGGCGTGCCGGGCGCGGCACAGGCCGAGCGGCTGCCGCGTGCCGGTGCCGACGGCCACCACCCGGGCTCGCACGCGAGAGCGGGGCAGCTCGTCAGCGCTCGTCGTGATCTCGGTCACGACGACCTCCCGCCAGGAGTTCGCCTCCTCGATCACCGAGCCGTCGATCGCGCGGGCGGGCCGCATCGCCGGACGCGGGTGACCCAGCGCCGCTTGCACGAACAGCAGCACGTCGTCGGTGAGATGGACGACCGCTTCGCCGTGAACGCGCAGGTTCCGCAGCGTGCGCGTGGCCTCGAACGGCCAAAACACGAGCTCCTCCTCACCCCAGCGCACGCCCATCGCGGCGCAGTTGACCACGCCGTCGCCCCCGGTTGTAGTCACAACGGTCTCGATCAGCGGCGACGGGTCATCGGCCGAGTCGGCGGCGCCTGGCGGCGGCGCCTCGTCGGCCGAGTCGGCGGCGCCTGGCGGCGGCGCCTCAGCGGCATCAGCCGACAAGGCTGAAGAACTCCTGGCGGGTGCGCGCGTCGTCGCGCAGCGAGCCACGGAGCGCGGAGGTGACCGTCCGCGCGCCCGGCTTGCGGACGCCGCGGATCGTCATGCACATGTGCTCGGCGCTCAGCACCACTCCGACTGCGCGCGGGGAGAGCTCGTGTTCGAGCCAGTCCGCGATCTGCACGGTCATCCGCTCCTGCAGCTGGAGATCCCGGGCGAAGAATTCGACGACGCGCGCGAGCTTCGACAGCCCGATGATGCTGTCGCCCGGCAGGTACGCGACGTGGGCCACGCCGTGGAACGGCAGCAGGTGATGCATGCACAGCGTCTGAAACGAGATGTCCCGCACGAGCACGAGCTCGTCGTAGCCCTCGTTCGGAAACACGGTCGCTCCGAACTCGGCGGGCGTCACGAGCTCAGCGAACGAGGCGGCGACTCGGCGCGGCGTCTCGAGCAGGTCGGGCAAGTCGGGGTCGACGCCGATCGCTCGCAGCAGGTCGCGTGTAGCTCGCTCCGCGGCGGCTAGGTCGAGCTTCGAGCTGTCGACGATACGTCCGGGAGTTGCCGGCGCCACAGTTCTCAGGTCTCCGTCTTCGCGGTTCATCGAGCCAGCGTAACGCGTGGGCGCCGGCTCAAGTGGCCCCCGCGCGGCTCACCCGCGTGGCAAGCTCGACGAGCATGCGAACGCCGTAGCCGGACGCGCCGGCGCCGAACGCATCGCCGCGATCCTCGTCGAGCAGCGCCGGGCCGAGCATGTCGACATGGGCCCACGGTCCGTTGCCGGCGAACTGCTGAAGGAACGTCGCCGCCACGATCGGGAAGCCGAAGCTCTTGCCGGCGGTGTTGCGCAGATCGGCCACGGTCGAGTCGATCAGCGTGCGGTAGCGCGGGTGAAGCGGCCACGGCCAGGCGAGATCCCCGCTGGCGTTGCCGGCCTGCACGACCGTGTCGCGCCACGACTCGTCCGGCGCGAACACACCGGCATAGAGGTCGCCCATGCCGGCGCGCATCGCACCCGTCAGCGTTGCCATGTCGACGATGTGCGTCGCACCCTCCTGGCGTGCGTACCACAACGCGTCGGCCAGGATCAGGCGCCCCTCGGCGTCGGGGTTGTTGACCTCGACGGTGAGGCCCGCCGCGGTCGTGATCACGTCGGTCGGCCGGATCGCGGTGCCGCTCAGCATGTTCTCGCAAGCGGGGACGACACCCGTGACCGAGAGCGGGAGCCCGAGCTCGGCGATCGCGCCGAGCGCGGCCAGGACGGCGGCGCCCCCCGCCATGTCCGCTTTCTGACGGACGATGTCACTCTGCGGTTTCAAGAAGTAACCGCCCGTGTCGAACGTGACCGCCTTGCCGACCAGCGCCAGCTGCGGCGCGTCCGGCGCGCCGCGGGGTGTGTGTCGGAGCACGATCAGCCGCGGCGGGATCGGGCTGCTCCCGCCGACGGCGACCAGCGCGCCTAGCCCCGCCCTGACCGGGTCGACAATCTCGGTGTCCAGATGGTCAAACTTCACTGCCCGGTCGGACAGTCCCGCCGGCGTGACAACGTTCGCGGGCGCGTCGACGAGCTCGCGCGCGACGTTCGTCCAGCGCGCAACCAGCGCCGCGCGGTCGGCTACGGGCGCGAGCCCCTCGCCGCCCCCGCAGATAACGAAGCGCTCGACCTCGCGCGGCGACTCGCGGCTGCGCCAGTGCCGCCCGTTGTAGCCGCCGATGACCGCGCCCTCGGCGAGCGCGTGCACCTGCTCCTCGATGGCGAGGGCCAGCGACGGATCGAGCGCCCACGCGACCGTTCCGCCGCCCCGGCACGCGTGGACGGCCCGCGCCGCGGCCGTCCGGAGTCCCTCAGCGTCCGGCTGGAGCGCGATGACGGCAAGCGGGGCGCCGGTCGGTCGGTACACGGTCGAGACCGGATCCGCGTCGGCCACCGCGCGCTCCGGGACACCCAGCTCGGCGGCCCGCGGGCCCACCGCGACGGCGACGAGGTCAGCACCGATCGCGTCCGGATCAGCGGCGGTTACCGCGATGACCATCATCCTGAGGCTTTTTCGGCGACTTGCACTCGATGTGTAAGATGCGACGCGACCCGCTGAACTCTAAAGAGGGAGAGGCATCTATGACCTGGAAGAAGCCGACGTTTGAGTTCATCGAGATGTGCTCGGAGGTCACCTCCTACCTCTACCACCGGTAGAGGCGTGAAGCTGGCGTGGCCTCTGGCATCAGCCTGAGGCTGCGCACCGCTTCGCCTGCCGCGTGCGCGTTCGGATCCTCGGCTCGGCTGCAGGTGGGGGCTTTCCGCAGTGGAACTGCCGCTGCCCGACGTGTGAAGCCGCCCGCGAGGGCGTGCGGGCCCGGCCCCGGACTCAGTCGTCGCTGGCGATCCGCGGCGACGATGGCCCTTGGTTTCTCGTCAACGCCTCGCCGGACGCGCGCCAGCAGCTCGAGGCGCTGTCCGACCTGAGCGTCGACGCCGTTCGCGCGCCGCCGATCGCGGGCGTGTTGTTGACCGACGCCGAGATCGACCATACCGCCGGGCTGCTGCTCCTGCGCGAGTCGGCGACGCCGGTGCACGTGTACGGCGAGGCGGGCGTCGAACGCGCGCTCAGGCAGGGTTACCCCGTGCTGTCGATGCTCGAGCGTTATAGCGGCGCGGAGTGGCACATGCTCGAGCCGGGGCGCGCACAACCACTCGACGGCTCGAGCCTCACGGTTGAACCATTCGCGGTCGGCGGGGACGCGCCGCGCTACCTCGACGGGTCAGGCCTGAAGCTCGAGGCGAGCGGGTTCGTGTTCCGCGACCGTGCGGGCGGGGGGGTCCTCACCTACGTCCCCGGCCTGGCCCGCCTCGACGACGACGTGATGGCACGGTTCGTCGCCAGTGATCTCGTGCTCGTCGACGGCACGTTCTGGCGCAACGACGAGCTCGCCGAGCTCGGCATCACCAGTCGCAGCGCGCGCGACATGGGACACCTGCCGCTGTCGGGCCCGGGCGGGACGCTCGAAGCTCTGGCGCGACTGGAGCGACCGCGCAAGGCGCTCGTTCACATCAACAACACCAACCCGATCCTGCTCGAGGACTCTCCCGAGCGGGCGGCCGTTTTGCGGGCGGGTGTCGAAGTCGCTTACGATGGACTGGAGGTCGAGTTGTGACAGATATTGTCATCACGCCGACGGGGGAGCAGGACCCGCTCACCGTGCCGGCGCCGCCCGAGGAGTTCACCGCCGAGCTGCGCGCACAGGGCACGCGCTACCACAACCTCCACCCATTCCATCGGCGGATGGACGCGGGCGAGCTGACCCGCGACGAGCTGCAGCGCTGGGTCACGAATCGGTTCTACTACCAGAAGTGCATCCCGCTAAAGGACGCGGCGATCATGTCCAACTGCCCCGAGGTCGAGGTGCGGCGCGAGTGGATCCAGCGGATCATCGACCACGACGGCACGACCGAGGGAACGGGCGGCATCGAGTCGTGGCTGCGGCTCGGCGAGGCGCTCGACGTCTCTCGAACTGAGTTGGAGTCCGAGCGCGGCGTGCTCCCCGGGGTGCGTTACGCGGTCGACGCTTACGTGAACTTCGCGCGTCAGAAGCCTTGGATCGAGGCGGTGGCCTCGTCGCTGACGGAGCTGTTCGGGCCGTCAGCGATCCGGGTCCGTCTCGAGGCGCTCGAACGCCACTACCCGTGGATCGATCCCGCCGGCCTCGAGTACTTCCGCACGCGGCTGGTGAAGGCGCCGCGCGACGCGGATTACGCGCTCGAGCTGACCGTGCAGCGGTGCCGAACCCGCGAGCAGCAGGAGTCCGCCGTCGCGGCGCTGCGCTTCAAGACCGAGCTGCTGTGGGCGCAGCTCGACGCGATCGACCGCGGCGACTCGCATGATTCGATCCCGCCCGGGGCGGGTGGGACCGATTCATGACGCGTCCCCGCCTCGTCACCGGCGCGCGGCTGCGCTATGACGAGGTCCGCGAGGAGCACCTGTTGCTGGTCCCCGAGGGGGCGGTGCGACTCAATCCGAGCGCGGCTGAGGTGCTCGACCTGTGCGACGGCCAGCGGTCGGTGGACGAGATCGTCGACGTTTTGACCGCGCGGTACGAAGGCGCCGACATCAGTGACGACGTTCGCGAGTTGGTCGACGGGATGGCCGAGAGGGGACTGCTGGTCGATGCCGGCGAGTAGGCCCTACACGCTGATCGCCGAGCTCTCGTACCAGTGCCCGCTGCACTGTCCGTACTGCTCGAACCCCCTGGACATCGGCGGCGCGAAGTACCGCCACGAGCTCGAGACCGAGCACTGGGTCCGTACGTTCGCTCAGGCGCGTGACCTCGGCGTGCTTCAGCTCGCGCTGACGGGGGGCGAGCCGATGCTGCGCCGCGACCTGGACGATCTGTGCGTAGCGGGGCGCGATGCGGGCCTCTACTCGTCGCTGATCACCGCCGGCACGCTGTTCACGCCCGATCGCGCGCGGGAGCTGAAGGCGGCGGGGCTCGATCACGTGCAGATCTCGCTCCAGAGCCCCGACGCGAAGGAGAACGACCGGATCGCGGGCAACCGATCGTTCGAGAAGAAGATCGTCGCCGCGCGCGCCGCCAGGGAGCTCGACTTCCCGCTCACGATCAACTGCGTCCTTCACCGGCAGAACCTCGATCGAATCGAGGCGCTGCTCGATCTGACCCTCGAACTGGGCGCTCAGCGGCTCGAGCTCGCCAACACCCAGTACTACGGCTGGGCGGTCGTCAACCAGGACGCTCTCCTGCCTTCGTGGGAGCAGCTCCGGCGCGGGGAGGAGGCGGTGAAGCGCTTCCGCGAGCGCGTCGGTCCCAAGGTCGACGTTCTGTGGGTGCTTCCCGACATGTACGAGGATCTCCCGAAGCCGTGCATGGGCGGTTGGGGGCGGACGGCGATGGTCGTCGCGCCGAACGGCGACGTGCTGCCCTGTCAGGCGGCGTCGACGATCCCGGGACTCGAGTTCGCCAACGTCCGCGAGCATCCGCTCGAGTGGATCTGGAACGAGTCCGACGCGTTCACGCGCTTCCGGGGCACGGACTGGATGCAGGAACCATGCCGCTCGTGCCCGCTGGGGCGCCAGGAGGAGGATTGGGGCGGCTGCCGTTGCCAGGCGCTCCGGCTGACGGGCAACGCGGCGGCCACCGACCCGGTCTGCCGGTTCTCACCGCATCACGAGCACGTCGTGTCGGTACGCGAGTCAGCGCAGACGGAGGCCGAGGCGCCGCCGTCAGGCGCCGCCGATCATGATCAGTTCGTCTATCGCACGATGAAGCGGCCGGCGCGCGTCTAGGCATGGGCGCGGTCGTCCATTCGGCAAACTATTTCTGATGGTGCAAGACCCGTACATCCCCGCCGGGGCAGGCGGCCTCAGCGTTCCCACCGCTGACCGCGCCGAGCTGTCGGTGTTCCCGCGGCTGTCGACGTACTCCCAGATCGTGGCCAAGCTGCAATGGGAGCCGACGGCGATCGACCTCGCCCCCGACGCCCGCGCGTGGCCCGAGCTGCCGGACGAGCGCCGCCGCCGGCTGACGACGCTGATCGCCGGCTTCCGCGTGGCCGAGGACGCCGTCGCCGAGCACCTCACGCCGTTCGCCGACGCGTCCGAGCACGTGGACTCGATGATGATGTGGATCTTCTTCCTGCAGCGCCGCGACGAGGATCGCCACACCCAGTTCTTCGATCGCCTCGCCGCCGAAGTACTCGGGTTGCCGGGCGACACGCCGGCCGATCGGCTCGCCGCCGCCCGCGAGCACGTCCCGGCGGCGCTGCTCGAGCTGTTCGAGGTGCGCCTGCCCGCGATGGCCGCTGAGCTGTCGGCGAATCGAGCCGGTCTGCTCGACGGCATCCGCCTCTACCACATGGTCCTCGAGGGAGCCGTGTTCTCGGCCGGGCAGCGCGCGCTGCTCGACGACCTCGATGACGGCGTCCTGCCCGGGGTGCGCAGAGGCGTCGAGCGGGTCGAGCTCGACGAGCGCTGGCACGTCGGCTTCGGCGTGCGCTGTCTGACGGCGGCCAAGGATCCCGACAGCGTGGTCGACGATGTGCTGGGCCGCGCCACCGAGGCGTCGGCCGCTTGGGGCGACGCGGTCCCCGCGGCCACCCGTGATTTCGCAGTGGACCTGTGCCGGCGCCGGCTGGCGATCGCCGGCTTCAAGGCCGCGCAGACCGCCGCCTAGCAGTCCGTCAAAGATGGCTCGTTCGAGGCGTCGGGTCGACCGCTCGGATCAGGTCGAGACGGCGATCGCTGCCGCGACGTAGGCAACGTACAGGCCGGTCAGCAATGCGCCCTCGATGCGGGCCAGACGCTTGCGGACGACGAGCAGTGCGGCGAGGATCGCGGGGCTGGCGACCGCAACCGGCAGGTAGAAGCGGGTCGTCTGCGTTCCGAGCGTCAGCGGCTTGACGATGGCGATGATGCCGGCGTTGAGCGCCGCGAAGTGAACGATGGTTCCGGCGATGCTGCCGAGGCCGATCTCGGGCCGTCCACGCCGCGCTGGGATCGCGAAGCGCGCGAGCTCCTCGGCCTCGATTGTCGCCGCCAGCGCGGTGTTGCCGAGCAGCGTCTGCGGGATGCCCAGCTGCCGCACCGTGGTCCGGAGACCCTGGCCGATCATCCATCCCCCGCCGGTCAGCAGCGCGAGCCCCACCAGCAGCCGTAGGCCGGGCCGCCGGACGCGGTCGTCGTCATCGTCGTCGACGGCGAGCAGCTCGCGCCCTGAGCGTGCCAGCCCAATCAGGGCCACGACCGACCAGACCACGAGCAACCCGCCTTCGATCCGTGAGATGTTCCCGTCGATCGCGCAGGCCAGCAGCGGCAACGGTGAGATCGCCGTCCACACCGCGAAGCGCGTCGGGAGCTCGACGCGGATCGGCGCGATCAGGCCACCGAGACCGGCAACCCCGAAGGCCAGGAACGTCACACCGCCCAGGAACGTGCCGGCCGCGGCGCCGGGCAGTCCCTTCGCGTTGGCGGCGATCCCCGTCGCCAGGTTCTCGGTCTCGAAGCCGGATAGGGCGACCGACAGTACGAACGGCGCGATCCCCAGCGCGAGAGCGACACCGAGCAGCCCGTCGACGAACACGTCGGCGGCGAACACGACCACGCCGACTCCCGCGAGCAGGAGGATGACACCGGCGGCACCCGACACGCTAGTAGCTGCGAATGAGGCTGCGTCCGGGGCCATCCGGACGCAAGCTGCGAGCGACGTCCTCCCGCAGGTCGTGACCGAGGCCTGGCCGCTCAGAGGGGATGATGAACCCGTCGCGCCAGGTGAACGGCGGGTCGGTGAGCTCGTCATAGATGCCGTCGAACCGCTCGATCCCCTCCATGATCAGGAAGTTCTGCGAGCTCAGCGAGAGCTGGATCGACGCGGCGGCGATCATCGGTCCGCCGTAGACGTGCGGCGCGACCTGCACGTAGTGCGACTCGGCCATCGTCGCGATCTTCCTCGCCTCGAGGATGCCTCCCACCGTGCCGAGATCGAAGTTGAAGATCGACGCGGCGCGGTGCTCGAGCAGGCGCGCGAACTCGTACTTGGAGGTGATCCGCTCGCCGGTCGTGATCGGGATGCTGGTGGCGCGCGCGACCTGGGCGAGCGCCGCCATGTTCTCGGGCGGGATGGGCTCTTCGAACCAGAGCGGGTCATACCGCTCGACCCGTTTGGCGAAGCGGATCGCCGCGGCAGGGGTCATCTGGCCGTGGGTGCCGATCAGGATGTCGGCGCGGTCGCCGATCTCGGCGCGGATCGCGCCGATCACGGCTTCCGCGGTGGCGAGCGCGGGCATCGTGAACTGGATCGGAACGGTCTGGCCGAGCGCCTGATCGTCGCTGATGCTGAGCGCGAACGGATCGAGCTTGACGGCGGTGAAACCGAGGTCGACATAGTGGCGCGCCCTTCTGGCGGCGTGCTCGGGATCAAGCCATAGCTCGCGCAGGCTCCTGCCGAGGTTCTGTCCGCCCGGTGCCGCATACAGGTACGTGTACGTCCGGACCGTGTCGCGCACGCGGCCCCCGAGCAGGCGATGCACGGGCTGCCCCAGATGCTTGCCGACGATGTCCCAGCACGCGATGTCGAACGCGCTCAGGATCGCGAGCTTGGTCAGCTCGGGGACATGGCTGTAGCCGGCGCGACCGTAGATCCGGTCGAACAGCTCCTCGGCGTTGTAAGGGTCGTGGCCCACCAGCGCCTGGTCGACGAGATCGTCGATCATCGCCGTGACGACCGGCCAGCGAAACCCGATCGAGAGCAGCATCATCTCTCCGTAGCCGGAGACGCCCTCGTCGGTGTCCAGGCGCAGCAGCATCCAGTACGGCCCGCCTGGATGCGGGGATGGCACCGCGATCGGAAACGTCTCGACGCCCGTCACCTTCATGCGCTTCTCGACCTCGAGCGAGCGTAGGGGACGACGCCCACGCTATCGGATTCGGTCGCGTCTTCGGTCAGCGCCGGAGCGGTCGTCCATCGACGGCTGTAACCGTCAGTTCCTCACCTTGGCGCTGCGCGTGCCGGCGGGGCTGGCCGGGGCGGCCTCGGCATCGCCCAGCTCATCGCCGCCGTCGGGTTGGGGAGGCCGCCGGGTTGTCTGCCGGGGGAGGCGGCCCGCGCGGCGGGCCTGGTCGGTCAGCAGGTATTCGATCTGGGCGTTGATGCTGCGCAGGTCGTCGTCGGCCCAGCGGCGCAGCGCCTCGAACAGGCGCGGGTCGAGTCGGAGCAGGAACCGCTTGCTCTCAGGCATCCGAGCTCGACCTTAGCTGTAGAGGCTGCCGGTGTTGATCACCGGCGTTGGGGAGTGGTCACCGGAGAGCACGATCATCAGGTTCGAGACCATCGTGGCCTTACGCTCGGTGTCGAGCTCGACGAGGTCGGAGTCGGCGAGCTGCGCGAGCGCCATCTGCACGAGGCTGACCGCGCCCTGGACCATCGTCTTGCGGGCGGCGAGGATCGCTTCGGCCTGCTGGCGGCGGAGCATCACCTCGGCGATCTCGGGCGCGTAGGCGAGGTGGGTCAGCCGGGTCTCGAGGATCTCGATGCCGGCCAGCTCCAGGCGGGCCTGGAGCTCGGCCTGAAGGGCGTTGCGGACCTCGTCGGCGTTGCCGCGCAGGGAGATCGTGTCCGGCTTGTAGTCGTCGTAGGGGTACTCGCTGGCGAGGTGACGGAGCGAGGTCTCGCTCTGCACGGTCACGAACTGCTCGTAGTCGGCGACGTCGAACACCGCCTTGGCGGTGTCGGTGATGCGCCAGACGACGACGGCCGCGATCTCGATCGGGTTGCCGCTGGCGTCGTTGACCTTGATCCGCTCGCTCTGGAAGTTGCGCACGCGCAGCGAGAGCTTGTGCTTCTTGGCGAACGGGTTGCACCACCACCAGCCGGCCTCGGTCGCCGACCCGATGTAGCGGCCGAACAGGATCAGCACCCGCGATTCGTTGGGCTGAACGACGAAGAACCCGCCAAACCGCGAAGCCCGCGATCACGATCACGACGATGCCGAGGGCGATCAGCCCCCCGTTCTTGCCGGCGGTGGCCGTCAGCGCGATCCCGAGCGCCAGTGCCGCCGTCACACCCACCGCCGTCGGCAGGCCGGGTATGACCCAAGCCGGTCGTTGCTCGTGCGCCTGGTTCGACGCCGACATGGCCGATTCCAACGACTGGTTGGCTACATCTCGATCCGATATCACATTCATATTGTATCACCATCAACGACGTGATATCATGCCGGTATCGTTCGAATATATCGAGAAGGATCGAGAGCGTTATGAGCATCCAACAGCTGATTCAGACGGACACCGGGGTGTCTGCATCGGTGTCGAGCGGCCCCGCGGCACCGCCGGTGATCGACGTGTCCCATCTGCACAAGGAGTACGGGACGACGGTCGCGGTGGACGACGTGAGCTTTACGGTCCACGCCGGCGAGATCTTCGGGATCCTCGGCCGCAACGGCGCCGGCAAGACCACCACCGTGGAGTGCATGACCGGACTGCGAACCGCTGAGCGGGGCGAGATCAGCGTGCTCGGCCTCGACCCGCGCCGGGACCGCCGGGAGCTGCACGAGCGCGTGGGAGTGCAGCTCCAGGAGAGCGCGGTACCGGACCTGATGAGGGTCGGCGAGGCGGTGGAGTTGTACGCCTCGTTCTACCGGGAGCCCGCCGACGGGCGCGAGCTGATCGCGACGCTCGGGCTAAAGGACGCGCAGCACACGTACTTCAAGCACCTCTCAGGAGGCCAGAAGCAGCGGCTGTCGATCGTGCTCGCACTGATCGGCCAGCCCGAGATCGCGGTGCTCGACGAGCTCACCACCGGTCTTGACCCCGAGGCCCGCCGGGACACCTGGAGGCTGATCGAGGGCGTGCGCGCCCGCGGGGTGACGATCGTGCTCGTTACCCATCTCATGGAGGAGGCCGAGCGGCTATGCGACCGCGTGGCACTGATCGACCATGGCAACGTGATCGCGCTCGATCGACCGGGCGCGCTGGCGCTCGCCGCGACCACGAGCAAGCGGGTGCGCTTGACGCCCACGGAGTCGTTCCCCGACGCTGTGCTGTCGGCACTGCCGGAGGTCAGCGCCGTCGAGCACCACGGCCCGGAGGTGGTCGTCGCCGGCGCCGGCGACCTTGTGACCGCGGTCGTGCTGGCCCTGCACCGAGCCGGGATACACGTCGAGGACGTGCAGACGGAGACGGCAAGCCTCGAGGACGCGTTCCTGGCCCTCACCGACGAGACACCTCACGGAACGAACGGAGCGACGCGATGAGCACCTCGGCCCTTAGCCTCAGCCCCCAACAGCGACGGGCGTTCGGCCTGCTCGTCACCAGCGAGATCAAGATCGCCATCCGGCGCCCGATCGGGTTGTTCGTGGCCATCTGCATCCCGTTCGCGCTGCTGGTGATCTTCGGCAGCATCCCGGCGACGACCCGCCCCGACAAGGCGCTCGGCGGCATCTCGTTCTTCAACCTCTACGTGCCGTCGCTGCTGGTGTTCGTGCTCATTGCGGTGGGGTTGACGACGCTTCCCCAGCAGCTGGCGACCTACCGCCAGCAGGGCGTGCTGCGCCGGATGTCGACCACCCCGGTGCCCCCGTCCTGGCTGTTGGCCGCCCAGACGACCGTCAGCCTGATCCTGGCCGTGATCGGGGTCACGATCCTCATCGGCGCCGGGGCCGGCGCGTACGGTCTGGCGCTTCCGCACGACGCGGGCGGGTACCTCGTGTCGCTCGCCGCCCTCGTCCTCACGGCCGCGGCGACGGTGGGACTCGGTCTCCTCGTCGCTGCCGTGGCCCGCAGCCCGCAAATCGCCCAGGCCCTGACGCTGGTTCTGTTCTACCCGCTGGCCTTCTTCTCGGGTCTGTACGTCCCGCTCCAGGAGATTCACTCGCAACTGATCACCGACATCGGCAAGGTGCTTCCCACCGGAGTCGGCTTCACGGCGCTCCACGCCGCGTTCGGCGGCCACTCTCCCGGCGTCGAGCCGCTGCTCGTGCTCGTCGCCTGGGCGGTCGGCTCATGCGTCGTCGCCATCCGCCTGTTCCGGTGGGAGTGAGCGGCCCGTTCACGACACCGACCAGGGTCGGCGGGGGGCGCGCACAGCTCTGATCGCGTACACCGCGCCGTAGCCCCGCGTCCATCACGGCGCGGCGTCGTACCCGTCAGCCGGCTCCGCCGGCCGTCAGGTTTTGCTGCAACCGCGACAGCGCATCCTGGTCCGGCACGCTGACGACGCTCTCGGCGCCATGCCAGCTGACGCGAAGCTTCGGCCTCCGGCGGCGGCCGAACACCTCGACGTTGCGCGCGGAGGACAGCAGGTGCTCCTGGACGACCGTGACCGCCCTGCCGGTGTGTGTGGCGAATATGAAGCGCTGGCTCGTGATCGCGAGGAAGCCGGCGTTGCCGTCAATTTCGGCCAGGATGAAGTCGCTGATGGTCTCGTCCTGGCCGAGCTCGACCCCCCAGTCCTCGAGGATCGTGGGGACGTCCGGCGGCGTCCGGGGCGGACGCGCGAACAGACCAGAGAACAGTGACGGGCCGGCGCTCGGGCTGGGGCGTGGCTGGCGCGACGGTGCCCGAGACCGTCCGGAGGTGTCCGGCGCCACGACCAGCGACCCATCCGCACGCTCCTCGACGACCACGTAGTCGCCGGCGAGATCGCCCGTCAGGGTCACGTACCGCGGACGCTCGGAGCTCATGCCCCGGAGTTTCGCAGGACCGTTCCCGCCGGCCGGCGAGCGCCGTGGGCGTTAGGATCGGCCTGTGAGCGGTCGGCTAGTGCAGGCTGGTGACACGCGGCTATTCGTGCTCGAACGCGGGGGCGGCCCGCTGCCCTTGTTCGTGCTGCACGGCGGTCCCGGAATGGATCACACGATGTTCGGCGCCCACCTAGATCGGCTGATGGGCGACTGCCGGCTGCTGTTCGTCGACCAGCGCTCGCAGGGGCGCTCGGATCCGGCGCCTCCCGAGACCTGGACGATCGGTGAGATGGCGGCCGATGTCGAACGGCTGGCGCAGACGCTCGAGCTCGAACGCTATGCGGTCCTCGGGCACTCGTACGGCGCGTTCGTGGCGTTGCAGCATGCCGTCGACTTCCCGGGCCGGCCGACGGCGAGCATCATCTCGGCAGGCGTACCCTCGGCCTCGTTTCTGGAGTCGGTTCAGCGGAACCTGCAGGCGTTCGAACCGGTCGAGCTGCGCCAGCAGGTCACGGACTCCTGGGCGCGGGAGTCCGAAGCCCGGACGCAGGAGGACTGCCGGGCGCTGCTCTCAGACCAGCTGCCGTTTCACTTCCGCGACCCACTCGATCCTCGGATCGACGCGATGCGCGCCGGCCTCGGCGACGCGGTGTACTCACCGGACGTGCTCCGCGCGGCGGCGACGTCGGAATACGGCACGATCGAGGTTCAGCACCGCCTCGGCGAGGTCTCGCACCCGGTGCTCGTGCTGGCAGGTCGCCACGACCGGACCTGCTCGGTCGAGGCCGCGCAGGCGATCGCGGAAGGGACTCCGGATTCCGAGCTCGTGATCTTCGAGGACAGCGGTCACATGATGTTCATCGAGGAGCACGACAAATACGTCGCCGCCGTCGCCGACTTCCTCGCGCGGCGGGCGACGCTCGCGCCCGCCAACTGACCAGCTCGCGGACCTGAGCGGCGGTGTCTCCACCCGTGGGTGGAGACGAGACGCGATTTCCACCCACGAATCGACCCTGGCGCCGATGTGCGGAGCGCGCCGCGGGACGACGATGCAGTCATGACATCTACCCGACCGGTCAGGCGGTGCTACGGGTCGTCCAGGAGGCGCTCACCAACGTGCGCAAGCACGCGCCCGGCGCCGACGTGACGATCGATCTCCACGCCGGCCGGAATCCTGGCGATGAGGTCGTGCTGCTCGTCGAGGACCGACGCTCCGCGGCCCAGCCGGCGATGGTTCCCGCCGGGCTCGCGGACGCCGGCGGCGGCTACGGCCTCCAGGGGATGCGCGAGCGCGCGCAGCTGCTCGGCGGCACGCTCGACGCCGGCGCCGCCGGCGACGGCTGGCGCGTCGAGCTGCGGCTCCCGTCCCCTGACGCGCCGGCCGTCCCGGGGGAGGACAGGCGGTGAGCGGTCCGATTCGGGTGCTCGTGGTCGATGACCAGGCGCTGGTGCGCGAGGGGCTGATGACGCTGCTCGACGCCGCGGCCGGGATCACGCCGGTCGCCGCCGCGGCCGACGGCGAGGAGGCGGTGGCGCTGTCGGCCCGCCACCGGCCCGACGTCGTCCTGATGGATCTGCGGATGCCGCGCCTTGACGGCGTCGAGGCCACCCGCCGGATTCGGGAGGCCCAGCCGGACACCGAGGTCGTCGTGCTCACCACCCACGCCGACGAGGACTCGATCCTCGACGCGCTGCACGCCGGAGCGCGGGGGTACCTGACGAAGGACGCGGGGATCGCCGAGATCTCTCGCGCCGTCCACGCCGCCGCCGACCACCAGGCCCTGCTCGACCCTTTGGTCCAGAGCCGCCTGATCGCGGCCGCCGGCGCCGCCCGGCGTCCCGCACCCGCCCGCGCCAACCTGCCTGACGACCTGACGCCGCGCGAGGCCGAGGTCCTGTCGCTGATCGCCCGCGGACTGTCGAACGCCGAGATCGCCCGCGCCCTGGTGGTCAGCGAGGCCACGGTCAAGACCCACATCAATCACCTGTTCGCGAAGATCGGCGCACGCGACCGCGCCCAGGCCGTCCATTACGCCTACGCGCACGGGCTCGCCGATTGATGCTCCGTGATCAGGGGAGCCGTCCGGACCAACGGATCGACCCCGCCGCGCCGATCAGCAGGAAGACGAGGCCGCCGATCGCGAACACGGCGGTGATGTCGCGCTTGCGGGTCACGGTGCCGAGCTGCTTCCCGAGCTGTTTATAGATCGAGCTGAGCTCGTCGGCGGTCTCGGCGTTGAACGAGCGCCCACCTGACAGCTGCGCGATCTCCTGCATCAGCTGCGGGTCGGGAGGGACGGCCACGGGCGGCCCGAACGGGTCAGGGCTCGGGAGGACGCCGTTCGGGGTGCCGAGCGCGACCGTGTCGATCGGGATCCGCTCCTGCGCTGCCTCGTGCGCGACCGTGGTGACGTCGATGCCGGCGTTGGCGGCGCCGTCGGACAGGAGCACGATCGCAGACGGCGGGTGCTTCTTGTCGGCGCCGCGCAGGAGCTGGAGCGCGAGTTGGAGAGCGTCGCCGGTCGCCGTCGAGCCGTTCGCGCTCTGCGCGTTGATCACAGCGCGCGCGGCGGCGTGGTTGGCCACCGGCTCCTGTACGGCGTCCGGCGAGCTCGAGAAGGCGATGGCGCCGACGAGCGCGGTCCCCGGCAGCTGATCGATGAAAGTGTTGGCGGCGCGCTCGGCGGCGGCGAGCCTCGTCGGCTGAACGTCGGTGGCGGCCATCGAGCCGGAATGGTCGGTGACGAGCATCAGCGATGCCCGGTCGACCGGCACGCTGTAGCTCATGCGGGGGCGGGCGAGCGCCAGCGAGAGCGCGGCGATCGCCGCCAGCGCGAAAGCGGCCGGGATGTGGCGCCGCCAGGACGCGCCCGCGCCCGCCGCGAGCACCAGCGTCGACACCGCAGGGAACCGGACCGCGTACCGCCGTGACCGCCGCCGGGCGGCGACTGCGGCCGCGATCGCGATCGGCATCAGCGCGAGTGCTGCCAACCACAGGGGAGAGGCGAAGCTCATCGCAGGTGGCGTCCGAGCGCCAGCAGCCAGTCCTGATCGGTAGCAAGCGTCACGTGGTCGATTCGCAGGCGACGTAGCTCGCGCGTCAACTCCTCCCGGCGACGGCGCTCGAGCTCGGCGAAGCGCTCGCGCACGCGGCGGCTGGATGTGTCGACGTCGACGCGGGCGCCGGTCTCGGGATCGACCAGCGCCAGATGCCCGACCGCCGGGAGCTCCGCCTCGCGCGGATCGACGATCTCGACGGCCAACACCGAGTGGTGGAACCGCAGGGATGCCAGCGGGCGCTGCCAGCCATGCTGGTCGCGGAAGTCGCCGATCACGACGACGAGCCCCGGCTGGCGTGCCATCCGGCCGACCCGCGCCAGCGCGTCCCCGAGGGCGTCGGCATGATGCTGACCGTCGGGCGCGACGCCCTCGGCAAGCAGCCGTCGGAGCGCGACGATCCCGGGCTTGGATGCGCGCGGCGGCAGCACTCGCGGCGTGTCGGCGCCGAACGCGACCAGCCCGATGCTGCCGGCCCGGCGAACGCCGAGCCGTCCGAACACGAGCGCCACCCCCTCGGCGACGTCGGCCTTCAGCCGGCGTGCCGTGCCGAACGCCATCGACGGCGACACGTCGAGCACGATCCAGGTGGTGAGCGCGCGCTCGGGCACGTGCAGGCGAACGTGGGCCTGCCCGGTGCGGGCGGTCGCGGCCGGGTCGATGTGGCGCACGTCGTCGCCGATCACGTATGGACGGAGCTGCGCCAGCTCCATGCCGGCGCCCACGCCAGCGGCACGCCGGTCGCCCGGCAGCATCCGCGCCACGAGCCGCGTGAGCGCGAGATCGAGCGCCTCGACGAGCGGCTGGGCCACCGGTCCCGGACCCTGCCGCGCCGCCGGCGGCTCGAGCACGGCCGTGTTCACCGCGCCCTCACAACCGTCGGCGCGTCGCGGATCAGGTCCTCGGTGCCCGGCTCGGGCACGGCGGTCAGGACGCTCTCGAGCAACTGGTCGGGGGTCACTCCCTCGCTGAGGGCGTCGTAGGACAGCACGATCCGATGGCGGAGCACGTCCGCGGCGAGATCGCGAATGTCGTCAGGCGTGACGTGGCCGCGGCCCCGCAACAGCGCGAGCACGCGCGCCGCCTGGACCAGGCCGATCGGCCCGCGCGGGCTCGCCCCGAACTCGATCATCGGAGCGATCTCGTTCAGCCCATACGTCGCGGGGTTGCGAGTCGCGTCCGCGAGCGCCACCGCGTAACCAATCGTCTCCCGGTCTACGAGCACGGTCTCGGCTGCGGTCACGTACCGACGCAGGTCGGCCAGCGATAGCCGCTCCTGCACCTCAGCCGGCGGGCGGAGGCTGCGTCCGACGACCGCCGCCTCCTCGCCGGTGCTCGGGTAGTCGACGAGGATCTTCATCAGGAATCGATCGATCTGGGCTTCCGGCAGCGGATACGTGCCCTCGGATTCGATCGGGTTCTGCGTCGCCATCACGATGAACGGCAGCGGCACCTCGTAGGTAGTGCCGCCGATCGTCACCTGCTGCTCCTGCATGACCTCGAGCAGCGCCGACTGCACCTTGGCTGGGGCTCGGTTGATCTCGTCCGCCAGCAGGAAGTTGCAGAACACCGGGCCGAGCTCGGTTTCGAAGGCGGCGGTGTCGGGCCGATACACGCGCGTGCCGACGAGGTCGGCCGGGACCAGGTCCGGGGTGAACTGGATCCGGCTGTAGGAGCCGCCGAGCACGGCCGCCAGCGTCTTGACGGTCAGGGTCTTGGCCAGTCCGGGAACCCCTTCGAGCAGCACATGGCCGCCGGCGAGCAGGCTGACCAGCAGCCGCTCGAGCATTGCGTCCTGCCCCACGATTACGCGCTTGATCTCGTGCAGGGCTTCCCCCAACGCCGCGCGCGCTTCGCCGCGCAGCTCGCCCGCATTGTCGATGTCAGTCATCTGTTCTCCTTAGTGGGGCCACATAGCTAGATAAGTCGTCCGAACCAAACGAGCGAAGCGGCGCCGCCGAGCAGGAGCAACACCAGCCCGCCGCCGGCGAAGCTGTCGGTGATCTCGTGCTTGACCTTCTTGTGCCCGAGCTCGGCGCCGAGGCGCTGGTAGATCGTGTCGAGGCCCTTCGCGTCGGTGGCGGTGAACGCCTGCCCGTGAGACACCCGGGCGATCTCGGCGAGCTGGGCCGGATTCGGCGGCACGGGCACCGTCACGGTCTGGTTGCCGCGCTTTTCCTTGACGGTTCCGTTCGGCGTTCCGAGCTCGACGGTGTAGATCGGAATGTGCGACGACGCCGCCTGTTGCGCGGCCGTGATCGGATCCGAGCCCACGTCCGAGGCCCCGTCCGACAGCAGCAGGATCGCGCCCGGAGGTCGCTTGCCGCCCTCGCGGGGGACCGCCGCCAGCGTGTGCAGCGCGGTTTGGAGCGCGTCGCCGATCGCGGTGCCACCGGCGACGCGCAGTTGAGCGAGCGCCGAGCTCACGAGCGCGTGATCGGTGGTCGGTGACTGGAGCAGCGCGACAGTCGTGTTGAACTCGAGCACGCCAACCCGCACGGACCCCGGGACCTTCGCGAGGAACTGGTTGGCGGCCTTTTCGGCGGCCGCGAGGCGCGTGGGCGACACGTCGGTCGCCGCCATCGAGCCGCTGGTGTCATTGGCGAGCATGATCGACGCGGTGTCGACGGGCTCCGCCACGGTCCGCTGCGGGCGCGCGGCGGCGACGATCAACAAGGCGAGCGCCAGCGCGAACGCCAGCATCGGGACATGCCGACGCCAGCGCGGACGCCGCGGCGTGACCGAAGCGGTCAGCGCCGGGGCCGCGAACGCCGAAGCGGCCCGGGCGCGCCGGCGCTGCTGGCCGACGTACCAGCCGATCAGCAAGGGGATCGCGACGAGCGCGACGAGGACCGCAGGGTGCAGGAAGCTCATGGATATCCGGCGGGCGGGGTCGCCAGCGGGACGTTGGCCGTGTACGTCGTGCCGCTCCCCTGGAACTGGAGCTTGAGCCGATCGCCCGGGTGCCGGCCGGCGATCGCCGAGGTCACGTCGGACGGCGCGAACACCGGATGACCGTTGATTCGCGTGATCACGTCGCCGGGCTCCATGCCCGCCACCTGCGCTGGGCTGCCGGGGAACACGTCCACGACCATCACTCCGCCGTAGGGAGACCTCGTCACGTCGATCCCCAGCCATGCCCGCGATCCGGTCGCGGCGGCCGAGGGTTGGCCACCGGACCCGCCCGCCGACGTCACCGCGATCGCCGCGCCGGCGATCAGCAGGGTCAGCGCCGCTGCCGCAAACCCGATTCGGATCCGGCGCCCGTGACGCGCACGGAGGGTTCGAAGGCGCTCGCGCAGCGTGCGCCTCGGCGGCCGCGGCGCAGGCGCCGGACGCTCGGGCTCGGCGAGCTCCGCCGGCACGCCACGACCAGCCGCCAGCTCGTCCCGGCGGGCCGAGGACTCGAGCTGCCAGTCGCCAGACCAGAGGTGACGAGGTCCGCTCATAACGCCAAGAGCAAGGTAAGCAACGTTAGTGAGATCTCCTTAAGAACACCCGGACAGTAGCCCGGCGAGCATGCACAACCTGACAATTGGAACGTGCCGGCTGGACCGTGCCATCTGGTGCATGTGGGGCGTGCACCACCTGCCACGGCCCGTCGCTCGAGCCCCGTTTGTCAGGTTAGGCAGGCGATTCGTGGCCTCGGATCGGCCGGGGCGATAACCGTCCCCGGCCGTTCTAGAGGTGGCCCCGTTCGTGGCGCGACCGGAGCCTGGGGCCGCTCCTTCGCCCGCCCCACACTCGAGACGGCAGGTTTGACGTCTGGTAGCTTCATACCCGGTCGACGAGGAGAGCCAGCGATGAACACGGGCAGCGCGACCGAGCAGGTGACGAGCGTTCCGGGGGAGTTGCAGTACCTGGACCCCGGGTCGACCGTCCTGCGCCGGTTCACGGCGCCCGGCGCGAGCATCAACACCGGCAGCTACGAATCCCACACGGTCCCGATCCGGAACGGCCGACCGGTGCAGGGCACGTTCCGGACCGATACCCACGGATTCGAGATCGCACCGCACCGCAGCGCGGTCGTCGATTTCACCGACAAGGCCGAGGTCGACGCGGTCTACCTCCCCGAGGTGATCGGGTTCATCAAGGAGCGCACCGGGGCCGACGAGGTGGTCCCCCGCGGGGCGGTGCTACGCCGCTCGGCCGCTCCCGCCGAGCATGCGTCGCAGCCGCAGGCGGCACTCGTCCACATCGACTACGGCCCCGAGGGAGCCGAGATGACGGCGCCACGCGTCTACGCCGAGCACTTCCCCGACGGCCCGGGCTACCGCCGCGCGCTGGCCGCCAGCTTCTGGCGGGTGTTCAGCCCGCCGCCCCAGGACTGGCCGCTGGCGCTGTGCGACTTCCGCAGCCTGCGCGACGACGAAGGCCTGCCGAACCAGCTGTACTTCGTCGACCGGATCCCCGACGACCCTTTCGCCGAGGTCGACGAGTCGAAGATGATCACCAGCGGGTCGGAGTTCGTCTACAGCCCCGAACACGAGTGGTGGTACTTCCCGGACATGACCCGAGACGAGGTCCTGTTCTTCGTCTTCCACGACTCCGACCACAGCCAGGCCTGGCGGGTGCTGCACTCGGCCTTCCGGGATCCGACCGTCGATACGCCGGTGCCGCGGCACAGCATCGAGGTCCGGACGTTCGCCTTCTTCCACTGATCGGCCGATGGCGGTAATCAAGGCCCACCTGATCCCGAACGGAAACGTGGAAGGCGCCGCCCACGGAGCAACGACCTCGTTGATCCTCGATAACAGCGAGCCCGGCCACGGGCCGCGGCTGCACCGCCACCCGTACGACGAGACGTGGTTCGTTCAGGAAGGAAACGTGACCTTCCAGGCTGGCGAGGACCGTCAACACGCAGGCCCGGGAGACGTCGTCATCGTTCCTCCCGGCGTGCCCCACAAGTTCACCAACGACGGGCCGGGACGATCGAGGCTCGTCTGCGTCCACGCCAGCCCCACGTTCATCACCGAGTGGCTTGAATGAGACAGACCGCTTCAATGTCTAGAAATCCGGGGCTTCGGGTATCTCGCTCGGCGGGAGGCTCGACTGAGGCCCGGAATCGCTCGGCTGCGTATGAATTTGACGAGCGCGGTTGCGCTCGGAATAGGGCTTGCCCGCGCCGGCGTGGGCTCCGCCCCGGCGCTGGCGGTAACGCCGTCGCCGCCGGCGGGCGCGCCGGCGGTGGAGTCGGCTCCGTCGAACCTCGTCGGCCTTGATCCGGAACTGCCGGCGAGCGTCGTCTCGGCAAGCGCCGCGCCGGGAAGCCAGTGGACGCCGGAGAACGCCGTGTACGGGACGGCGTCGAGGAACGACATCACTGGCATGCCCGCAACCCGCAGAACATCCTTGCGCGCGTCGTCGCGAACCACATCCCCGCGTACCTGGTCGGGGGGGAGTTCGACATCTTCCAGAACGGCGAGCCGGTCAACTACGCCGAGCTCCAGAACGCGTGGGACGGCCGGAGCACCACCGCGCCGATGCAGTCCGGTCAGCGAACGACCGGCCGCTACCAGTTGGTCGTCGGTCCGTGGGAGCACCTCAATGGCTCGTCGGTCGATGTCGACCCGCTCGAGCTCGAATGGTTCGACACGTGGCTCAAGCACGAGCGGACCGGCATGGGGATGACCCCGACGCCGCTCCACTACTACGACCTCGGCAGCGGGCAGTTCGACGAGACCTCGACGTATCCGTTCACCGGCGCCGCCCCCACGCGTCTGTACTTCGGTTCGGGCGGGACGCTCACGACCTCCGCGCCATCAGCCACCGCACCGTCAGCCGCCGCGCCGGGCGGGACGCTCGCGGGCTCGGCGCCGTCGCCGATCAGCGGCGTGCTCGGCACGGTCACGGGCTCGCTGCCGCCGCCGATCAGCGGGGTGCTCGGGACGGCCAGCGGCTCGGCGTCGTCCCCGATCGCGACGGGCGACACGCTGCTATGGAGCCCGACCGGAGCCCCGTGCGGACGCCCGATCGACCAGTGGTCGATGGGCGGCATCTCGGTCCCGGCGGGGACCGCGGGGTTGCTCGCTCCCTGTGTGAACAACGACCAGCTCTCCCAGGCCGGCCCGTGGGCGATCACCTACACCTCGGCTCCGCTGTCTCATGCCGAGACGGTCGCCGGCCCGATCACCGCCACCGTGTACGCGAGCTCGACCACCTCCGAGACGGAGCTCGTGGCCGAGCTCGAAGACGTCACGCCGAGCGGGGCCTCCTACCCGCTGACCGAGGGCGCGCTGCTCGGCTCGCTCCGTGCCGTCAACGCTCGCCGGTCGTGGACGCAGGGCGGCATGACGGTTCTGCCGTACCACACCTACGCCGAGGCGTCCGCCAAGCCCGTCACCCCCGGCGCGGTGACCGAATACCAGATCCAGATCTTCCCGACGCTTGCCACGATCGCCGCCGGCAACCGCCTGCGGCTGACGCTCTCGACCGCGGACACGCCGCACGTCGTACCGCTCCCCGGACAGCTCCCCGAGCTCGCCGGCGGCGTCTACACGATCGCGCGAACGGCGGCCTCGCCCTCTTCGCTCACGGTCGAGCTGCTCAAGTAGCGTCGATCGAACCGGGATCGGCGGGAACGTCGACGGCATACTGCTCGAGCACGTCGAGTGCCACGGTGTCGAGGGCACGCTCGTGGGTTGCCGCAAGCACGACGAAGGCGGCGACGCCCTGCTCGTGTGAGCGCAGCCACGCGTAGGTCGTCACGCACCAGCGGTCGCCGGGTTGGAGGCCGGGAAAGTCGTACTCGGGGACCGGCGAGCTCAGGTCGTTGCCGATGCTCCGCTGGTACTCGAGGAACTCGCTGCTGACCACCGCGCAGATCGTGTGGCTGCCGAAGTCACCAGGGCCGGTGCGGCAGCATCCGTCGCGATAGAAGCCGGTGAGCGGGTCGCCGCTGCAACGCTCGAGCGGGCCGCCGAGGACGTTGCGCTCCATCCGGCGACAGTACCGCCCGCGACGGATCAGATGGGAATGCCGACCAGCTGCCGGCAGGCCCTCGTCTCGGCGAGCGACAGCCCGAGATCGACGGACACGACCCGTCGGAGCTCGCCGATGACCTGGGTTCCGAGAACCTTGTCGTCCTCCAGGGCGCCGATCAGGGTCCCGATCGCGGCGAGGTTGCCGCCGGCGACGCTGCGGGCGGTGCCTTCGAGGTCGCGCAGGCGCGACTCGATGTCGGACTGGAGCTGGGCCAGCTCGGCTCGCGCCTGCGCTGTCTGCGCACCCGGCGGTAGCCCGAGCTCGTCCAGCTGGCTCGCGAGGCGGGTCGTCGCCGTGATCGCGTCCTGGATCCGCGCCGCCGGCCCGAAACTCAGGTTGAGGCTCGTTCCGTCGCGCGCGATCTCCTTCTTCCAGTCGAGGACGTTCGTACACGTTGCGGACGCCCACTGCTCGTCGGCTGCGGTTCGCTGGGCGGCGAGCGCCGCTTGGTCGCTCGCCTGCGCGCTCTGGGGGCCGCCAGCCAGGCCGGGAATCTTGACGACGCCGGTGGCGAGGGCGACCGTGACCGCGGCGGCGACGCCGACCACGACCATCAGCACTCGGGCCAGCCGCCAGACGACCGACGGGTCCGCGTTGTCTTCAGCCGTTCGCATTGGCTCGTCAGGCTGTTCGGCGCGGTGAAGAATCGGCGGAGAAAATCCCTATAGCACTATAAGAACGACGCCACTGGGGGTTACGGCAGGTCAAGGAAGGTGTACGTCCTGCGGATGCCGAACGTAGCGACCGGCTGAATCCCGGCTGCGGCACGCAGCTCGGCGAAGTGGGAGTACCCGTGGACGTAAGCAACGACGTAAGAAACATTTCGACCCGCAGGCGGGTCCTCGGCATCGGGGCGCTCGTCGCGATGGCGGCGGCCGCCCTGATGATCGTGCCTGCCGCCGCATCCGCTCGACGGCCTTCCTGGCTTGCGGTCAGCAGCGAGACCGCGTGTCTGGCGAACCGGAACATCAATCCGTTCCTGCGTGTAAACCACGCCAACGTCCTGCGCCTGATCCTGTCGCCCCAGGACGCGCAGGCCGGCGCCGGCATCGGCTGCGTCGAGGATGCGCACGCCGCGGGCCTCCGGGTCTATATCTCGCTTCAGTTCAACAATCACTTGACCCCGAGTCAGGTCGCGGCCTACGTACGGCGGGTGCTCCCGACGTATGCGCCGTTCGTGTGGGCCGTCGGGGTCGGTAACGAGCAGGATTTGTCGATGCCCGATGCCTACGGGCAGGGCAACATCTCCCTCAACCGGAACGGCCGAACCGCGGGACAGAACTACCGCGTGGTGTGGAACGCGGTCGAGCCGGTCCTGGTGAAGCTCGTCCCGCGCGCGATTCGGGTCTACGGCGAGTTCAGCCCGTGGGGATTCAGCGCCATCGAGCAGGGCTTCGCACACGGGCGGCCGCCGGGCGTGCAGGCGCTCGCCGCCCACTGCTACCACACGAAGGTTGACGGGCTGCTCCAGGTTCCCCAGGACGCGGCTTGGGCCGCTTCCAAGCGGCTGCCGCTGTGGTGCTCGGAGATGGGCCCCGCCTTGCCTCGCCGCACGACGCCCAAATGGATAGTGCCTGACTCGTGGGCGTCGTGGAACGCGGCGGTCGGCAAGGTCGTGGCCAGGAGCCCCGATCTGCAGATGTGGGGCTACTACTACGACCCCGCCTTATAGGCGGCGGCCTCTGCGTCGCAAAGATCCGTGCGCGGCGACGGCCTCTAAGTCAGAATGTCGCTATGACCACCTTTCCTGATTCTCACACCGACCTGCTGGATGCTCAGGTCGCGTCGCTGGCAACGGTCGGCGGGGATGGCTTCCCGCAGGTGACCGAGCTGTGGTTCCTTCACGACGACGGTGAGCTGAAGCTCTCGCTCAACACCGCCCGGCTCAAGACTCGCAACCTCATGAACATTCCGAAGTGCAGCCTGATGCTGCTGGACCTCGAGAACCCGTACCGCTATCTCGTCGTCCGCGGCAACGCTCGCATCGAACCCGACGACGACTACGCGTTCGCAAGCAAGCTCGGCGCGAAGTACTCCGCTGACCTCAAGGTGCACGATCAGCCCGGGGACAAGCGGGTGGTCGTGACGATCCAGCCGACCAGCGTCTACCCGGTCGACATGTCGGGCTAGCGGGCCGATTCGGTCACGGGACGCCGCGACCTGGCTACGACGCCGGCTCGGCGCTGTACTGATCGTCGGTCACGTGCTCGCCCCAGGTCGCGGGGTTGCCGTGGTCGTCGACTTCCTGCATCGCGATGTGGGTCATGAAGCGGTTGGGGGCGGCGCCGTGCCAGTGGTGCTCCCCTGGCTCGAAGTGCACGCGGTCGCCGGGGCGGATGGACTCGACCGGACCGCCCCGGCGCTGGCAGCGGCCGATGCCCTCGGTGACGAAGATCGTCTGTCCGAAGGGGTGGGTGTGCCAGGCGGTGCGGGCGCCGGGGGTGAAGTGGACGCTGTTGGCTGCCAGTCGGGAGGGCTCTGACGGCGCCGCGATCGGGTCGAGGTAGACGCTCCCGGTGAACCAATCGCTCGGCCCGGAGCTGGTGTCGAGGGAGTTTCGGGTGATCTGCACGGGGTTCTCCTTGGTTCTGGGCGGGGACGTTTGCCGCCGCCGGCGGGCGCGCGGTGTCGGAGATAGTGGCGCGCCTGGTCCGGTCGCGCTCCGCGGCTCGGTGGGGGCGGATCGGGGGCGGCCCTGGACGCCGCCCAGTCCCGCGACATACGATCGCCCGTTCTGGAGTCCACCATTAGGAGGGAGAGCCTTGCAATACGGCAAGACACGCGGCCGCACGTTCGCGCTGGCCGCGACGGCGGCGCTGACGGCGGGAGCAATCGCCGCCGGGACGAGTTCGGCCAAGCCGACCGGAGCTCACGTCGCCGGCACGACGGTGCACGTGATCGAGCACGCGAACACCGATACCGAGAATCCCGGAGTCGGTGGCAAGGACGTGAAGGGCAACGTGCTGACGTTCAACAACCCGGTGTTCAACGTCGCCAACACCAAGCAGGTCGGGCACGACGAGGGCTTCTGCATCCGGGTTGCGCCGGCGCGGGGCATCTGGGAGTGCCTGTGGACGACGTTCCTGAAGGCCGGACAGATAACGGTCCAGGGGCCGTACTACGACACGCGCAACAGCGTGCTGTCGATCACCGGCGGGACCGGCGCGTACCGCGACAAGCGCGGTGAGATGACGCTGCTGTCACGTAACGGCGGGAAGCAGTACGACTTCATCTTCAAGCTGAGCTGATAGTCGCAGGTGACGCCCCGCCTCCTGCGCGGGGCGTCACCAGTGAGGAGCGGGGGAACCGGCGCACGGGTGACAGCGGTGTGAACATTGCCACCGTACGCGCCGTGCCGCGGGATCCGAGTATGTACAACCGGGCTAGCAGGACGCCGACGCCGGCGTCGCGGTGAAAAGCTTGAACGAGTCCGCGGCCGGCTTGGCTGCGTAGATTCTCCAGGTCAGGCGAAGGCTCGAGATCTCGTTCTGGAGTTGGGGGACGCAGGCGGCGTAGTTCGCCACCTCGTTGCGCAGGCCGGCAAGCTGCGCTTCGCTCGGGACGCTCTGGAGCTGCCAGGTCATTCGCTTGACCGACCGCTGTGCGGCGGAAGCCCGCGCGGCGACGCTGCGGACATGACGCCGATCCCCGGCGGCCGCTTGCTCGTCTGCGCTGACGCGCTGCGCGAGGCTTGCGAGGTCCGCCTGCAGCGCCGCGACGCGCTCCTGCGAGCGCGCCGCCCGCAGGTATGACTCGACCCCGAAGCCCGCGGTCACGAGCGCGACCATCAGCACGATCCCGGTCGCGAACCGAAGCTTGCCCTGGGTGTGGAGCGTGCGTCTCCGCCTCACGTGCCCGACGCGGGGCGGGCGATGCGCCGCCCTGCGGGCGCCGTTGGTATGCGTGTCACTCACCATCTCGACCATCCGTGGTGATGATGGAACGCACACCCGCGCCCCGATCTTGCGTCTGACCTACTACCGCGACAGCTCGATCCGGCCTCGGCCCGCCGCCTTGGCGCGGTAGGTGGCCGCGTCGGCGCTGGCGAGCAGCCCGTCGGGGTCGGAGTGCCCGAGCGCGATTCCGATACTCGCGGACAGCTGGTGCTGAACCTCTCCGGCGGTGAACGGGGCGCGGATCGCCTCGAGCAGACGCTCGGCCGACCGCGAGCGCTGACTCCTCGTCGACGTGCTCACACACCGCGACGAATTCATCGCCGCCGAGCCGCGCAATCGTGTCGCCCGGGCGGACGGCCGTCTGCAGCCGCCGGCTCAGCCGCACCAGCGCAGCGTCGCCCGCGGCGTGGCCGTGCGTGTCGTTGACCTGCTTGAAGTTGTCGAGGTCGACGAACAGCACGGCGGTCGCGCCGCGCTCGCGCTCCGAGCGCGCGAGCGCGTGCTCGAGCCGGTCGCGCAGGAGCGTTCGGTTCGCGAGTCCGGTGAGCGGATCGTGAACCGCCTCGTGGCGCATCCGCTCCTCGTCGCGGAGCCGCGCCAGCGCGGTGGCCAGCGTGTGCGCCACCGCCCGCACGAAGCTCAACTCCTCCTCCACCAGGGCCCGCGCCGGCGCGACGAGCAATTCGTCGCCGGCGCCGATCACAAAGCGCAGGCCCGCGTCCGGATTCGGTCCGTATGACGCGAGCGACGATCCACCGGCGAGCCGCACCTCCGCGGCCGCGATCGGTAGCAGCTTGCGCAGCCGCTCGATCGCCTCGCCGGCGAGGTCGGCAGGATCGGCGCCCGCCAGCGCTCGCTCGCCCATCGCCGCGACTGCGCGCAGGCGAGCCTCGGCAGCGCGTTGCTCTGAGATGTCACGCCCAACCGCGAGCAGCAGCGAACCCGCGGTGGTCTCGACGATCCCCCAGCTCATCTCGCCGATGAACTCCGAACCGTCACGGCGCAGGCCCCATGCCGGGGTGGAGAACCGCATTGGGTGCTCGGTGGCAAAGTACAACTCCATGTTGCGGCTGTAGCGCTCGCGGACGCGCTCGGGCCACAGCACCTGGACCGGTCGGCCGAGGAGCTCATGCCGGGGGTAGCCGAATAGCTCCTCGGCAATCGCGTTCACGAACACGATCCGCCCGTCGCTCGCGGCCGCGACGACCGCGTCAGGCAGCCCCTCGAGGACCGCCGCGGGCGCGACCAGCAGCGGGTCGGGCGCCTCGTCCTCCCCGGCGCGTTCCGTCGCTCCTTCGTCTACCTCTTCGTCCATGACCCCACGCTCCAGCGTACAACGCGGACGGTCCCGTTTGGTGACCCGTCTTCAGGCGTTCGAGAGAGCGAACCGGCTGAGGTCGATGTCAGGATCGCGTCCGGTCAACCACTGTGCGGTGGCTTCCCCGATCGCCGGCGAGTGCTTGAACCCGTGGCCCGAACAGGCCGACACGATCAGGACCGAGTCGTGCTCGGGGTGCCGGTCGATCACGAAATGCCGATTCCTTCATCGTGATGAAATAAGCGTCGACGTGACCAGTGCGAACGAGAAGTCGCCTCGGCGCCCGCGGGGCCCCCGCGAACGGGGGCCACGCGACCGGGGGCCCCGCGACGAACCGGGGGTGATGGTCGAGCGGATCACCAACGCCGCGCGCGCGTCGTTTGCCCAGAACGGGTGGGCCGGCACCACCATGCGCGCAGTCGCGCGCGAGGTCGGCGTCGATCCGGCCCTCGTTCACTACTACTTCTCCTCCAAGGAGGAGCTGCTCGATGCGAGCACGATGCCGCCGCCCGAGTGGCTCGAATCGATTCGCGCGACGAATTCGGTCCCGCTCCGCGAACGCGGCGAGGCGATGGTGCGCAACGTGATCTGGGCCTGGGCGCAACCGGAGATCCGGGACGTGCTGAGCTCGGTGCTGCTGACCGCTGCCCACGAGCCACGCACCCGGGAGAAGCTGCGCGCGGTCGTGACCGCCACGCTGCTGCCGGCGGTCGCCGACCGGGTTGACGACGAGGAGCGGCTGCTGCGAGCATCGCTGATCGCCACGCAGGTCGTCGGTCTGGTGATGATGCGGTGGCTGTGGGAGGTCGAGCCGCTGGCCTCGTTGCCCGACGACGAGCTGGTCGCGCTGGTCGCGCCGACGATTCAGCGCTACCTGACCGGCCGCTTGCGCTGAGGCTCCAGAAGTTCGGCGATCCGGGCGGTCGCCGGATATTTCACGCCGGCTCTTGATTTCATCATGCGATGAAAGTAGTCTCATCACTTGATGAATCTCATCAAGTGATGAAACTCTGATTTCAAGGAGCCGAAATGTCGATTCGCAGAATCACCAGCAAGACGCCTACCTCGAGCCACGGCGTGATCACCGCCGTGGTCTGCCTGGCACTCGCCGCGGTCGTGGCGGCCATGGCTTCGCTGAACGTCGCGATGCCGGACATCGCCCGGGACACGCACGCGAGCCAGACGCAGCTGCTGTGGGTGATCGACGCGTATTCGCTGGCGTTCGCGTCGCTGCTGCTGCCGGGCGGGGCGCTCGGCGATCGCTACGGTCGACGGGTCGCGCTGATCGCGGGTCTGCTGATCTTCGGCGCGGGTTCGGCGGTCGCGATCACCGCCTCCTCGGCCACCGAGCTGATCGCGTTGCGCGCGGTGCTCGGCATCGGGGCCGCGCTGGTGATGCCGGCGACGCTCTCGACGATCACGAGCACGTTCCCGCCGGCCGAGCGCACCCGCGCGGTCAGCGTCTGGGCCGCGGTCGCGGGCGGGGCCGCGATCCTCGGCCTGGTGGCGTCCGGCGCACTGCTGGCGGTGTCCTCGTGGCGGACGATCTTCGGCCTGAACGTCGCGCTGTCGGCGGTCGCACTCGCCGGCTCGATGCGGTTCGTCCCCGAGTCCGCCGATCCCGACGCCCCCCGGCTCGACGTCGGCGGCGCGCTGATCTCGGTGCTCGCGCTGGTCGCGCTCGTGTTCTCGGTGATCGAAGCGCCGACCTGCGGGTGGCTCGCGGCGCGGACGCTGATCGGCCTGACGGGCGCGGCGCTGCTGGGGATCGCGTTCGTGATCTGGGAGCTGCGCCAGACCAATCCGCTGCTCGACCCCCGCGTCTTCCGCGAGCGGTCGCTGACGGCCGGGAGCATGTCGATCCTGATCCAGTTCTTCGCGTTCTACGGCTACACATTCATCATCCTGCAGTATTTGCAGCTCGTTCGCGGGGCCACGCCGCTGCTGGCCGCCCTCGAGGTCCTGCCGATGGCGGTCACGATGATGCCCACGTCCCGACTGGCCCCCAGGCTCGCCGGTCGCTTCGGCGCCCGCTGGGTGTGTGGCGGCGGGTTGGGTCTGATCGCCGCCGGGCTCGCGATCGTCGCCCAGCTCGGCACTGCCAGCAGCTACTGGCTCCTGGCCGCGGGGCTAGTGTTGCTCGGGATCGGCATGGGCGCCGCGATGACCCCGGCCACGACGGCGATCACCGAGGCGCTCCCGCCCGCTCGGCAGGGCGTCGGCTCGGCGCTCAACGACCTCTCGCGCGAGGTCGGTGGCGCGGTCGGGATTGCGGTCATCGGAAGCCTGTTGACCTCGACCTACAGCAGCCACGTCGACGTGACCGGACTCCCCGGCCGGATCGCCGCCGTGGTCAAGAGCTCGGTCGCGATCGCCGCCCACCTGGCAGCGCCGATCCCCGATCGCGCCCACACCGCGTTCGTCACCGCGATGAACATCGCGCTGATCACGGCGGCGGGTGCGGCGATGCTCGGCGCGACAGGGGTGGTGCTGCTGCTGAGCACCCGGCGCCGCGCCGCGCACGCGCCGGCCCAGCTCCAGCCGGGCGCGGCGGTCAGCCGGTAGCGTCGCGGAGCACGGCCGCCAGGCGCGCGATCGCGGCCGTGAAAGCGTGCTCGGGCGGCTTGGCGTAGCCGACGACGAGTGCCGGACCGTGGGTGTGCTCACCGTGGGCGTACTCGCCGAGCCCTTGGAGCGACAGTCCGCGCTCGGCGGCGTTCGCGACGACGTCCTCCTCGCGCAGGTCGCCCGGGAGCTCGAGGAGGGCGTGCAGGCCGGCGGCGATCCCGGAGATCCGAACCCGGGGCGCGCGCCGGCCCAGCGCCGCCACCAGCCTGTCCCGCCGGCGCCGGTAGACGAGCCGCGACCGGCGAACGTGCCGGTCATAGGCGCCGGACGCGATGAACTCCGCCAGCGTCAACTGGTCGATCGCGCTGCTGTTGCGGTCAGCGCGCGCCTTGGCGGCGACGAAGTCGTCGATCAGGTCCGTGGGGAGGACGAGCCAACCGAGCCTCAGTCCGGGCGCGAGCGTCTTGCTCGCGGTTCCGGCGTATACGACCCGGTGCGGGGCCAGCGCCTGGAGCGAGCCGAGCGGGTGGCGGTCGTAGCGGAACTCGCCGTCGTAGTCGTCCTCGATGATCAACCCGCCGGAGGCGAGCGCCCACTCGACCGCGATGGCCCGGCGCCGTGCCACGAGCGGCGCCCCGATCGGGAACTGGTGGGCGGGGGTCAGCAGGGCGACGTCGGCCGTTCCCAGCTGCTGGACCGCGGCGCCCTCGTCGTCGACGTCGAGCGTCGCCAGCCTGAACCCGCACGCACCGGCGACCTCGGCCGTGGCCGGCTGGATGTAGCGCTCGATCGCGAGCGTGTCCGCGCCCCGGGCGCGGAGCGCCTCGCACAGCAGCCGGAACCCCTGCGTGAAGCCCGAGCAGATCACGATGCGCTCGGGAGTCACCCGCACCCCGCGCGCTCGTGAGACGTAATCGGCGAGCGCGCCGCGGAGCTCCGGCAGCCCGCGCGGGTCGCCGTAGCCGAGCGCCCCGTAGGCGGCGACGCCGAGCGCGCGCCGGGTGGCGGCGAGCCACGCCGAGCGCGGGAACGCGGACAGGTCCGGCGAGCCCGGGTTCAGGTCATACCGGGCTGGGGGCGTCGGCGGCTCAGGCGCCGGAGCCGCCTGCTCGGTCGCGTCGGGTCGCTCGGCGACGCGCGTGCCGGAGCCCTGCACCGCGGTGAGCCAGCCTTCGGCGACCAGCTGGCTGTACGTCTCGGCGACCGTGTTCCGCGCGATCCCGAGGTCGGCGGCCAATGCACGCGAGGACGGGAGGCGGACGCCCGGCCGCAGCCGGCCGCTCGAGACTGCGTCGCGGAGCGCTGACTCGAGCGCCGCCCTCACGCGGGTGCCGGTGAGGTCGATGTGCAGGTCGACGCCAGAAATGGCCCATGTTCTTGCCATCAGATTGGATCTTAACTACGGGCCGTTTTATCGCTAGGTTGTGGGCATGACAACCACCAAGGAACACCACCAGATCCCGGTCCGTCTGGACTTCGACGCCCATGCCGCCGACTTCGCTCGGGCGCTGGCCCACCTCGACCACGCCGCTACGAAGCAGCTCGACAAGGTCGAGTTCGACGCGTCGCTGCGCGAGCTGGTGCGAATCCGCGCGTCGCAGCTCAACGGCTGCGCCTACTGCATCGACATGCACACCAAGGACGCCCGCGCGATCGGCGAGACTGAGCAGCGGCTGTACGCGCTGAGCGCCTGGCGGGAGACTCCGTTCTTCACCGAGCGAGAGCGCGCTGCGCTGGCGTTCACCGAGTCAGTCACGCTGGTCGCGGACGACCACGTCCCGACCGAGGCGTACGACCCGGTCGCCGAGCACTTCAGCGAGGACGAGCTCGCCGCGCTGATCAGCTTGATCGTGACGATCAACGCCTGGAACGCGATCGGCGTGAGCACGCGCGCCTGGACGCCGGGCTCGTACGAACCGTGAGCCACTGACGAGCTGCGTGCGCCGGGCGCGCCGCCGCCGATCGCCGGCTGAGCTAGGAGCCGACGGCGAGCGTCCGGCCGCGGATCATGCCGGCGAGCCGGATGCGGTCGGCGTCCTGAATCTCGACGAACTTCAAAGCGACGTGCGTTGAGGTCGCGCGGACGATCTTCGCCCCGCAGCGGATCGGCTCTGGATCGTGCTCGACGACGAGCTCGAGCCGGAAAGTCGGGCCGTCGCCGAGCGCGTCCGGACGCTCGATCAGGATCCCGCCGGCGCTGACGTTCGCGGTCGGGGTCTCGATCGTGCCCGCGCCGTTGCCGCCGTTGCCGCCGGAGATTCGGGCCAGAGCGCTCAGGCTCACGCGTTCGGCGGCGCGGCGCTCGGGCAGCTGGACCCCGTCGATCACGACGAACGCGAGCTCGGTCTCCTCGGTCGAGCTGGCGGTGGCGATGCCCTTGAGCGCGGTCATCGCGCCGCGGTGCTCGAACAGCATGTACCCGAGCACTCCGGGGGTGAACTTTGCGAGATCCTCGGGGGGAAGCTCGGTGATGCGCGTGAGAGTCGCGACGCTGCCCTGAACCGCGGCAACGCGACAGGCGACGACCTGGTCGTCGCTGTCGATGTGGATCTCTACTCGCTGTTGGTGTCTCAGTCGTCGCAAGGGCAGTGCAGGCAGGCTCGTGAGCGATGGGGACGACCGTCCGGTGTCCCCGGACAACCCGATGATCGACCGGCGGCGCACTGACCTTTAGCGTGGAAGCGTGCGTCGGGGCGTGTGCGTCCGGCGCGGACATAGGATGCGCCGCGTGAACCTGTTTGACGTCTCGGGCAAGACCGCGCTCGTCACCGGCGGTGGGCGCGGGATCGGGCTGATGATCGCGCGGGGGCTCGTGCAGGCGGGCGCGCGAGTCGTGATCGCGTCGCGCAAGGCCGACGACCTCGAGGCGGCGGCGGCCGAACTGCGCGAGTACGGCGACTGCGAGGCGATCCCGGCCGACCTCTCGACCCCCGAGGGCGCGCAAGCGCTGGCCGAGGCGGTCCGAACGAAATGGCCCGCGCTCCACATCCTCGTCAACAACTCGGGCGCCACGTGGGGCGCGCCGCTCGAGGACTTCCCCGCGTCCGGGTGGGACCGGGTGATCCATACCAACCTCGAGGGCATCTTCCACCTGACCGTGGCACTGTTGCCGGCACTGAGAGCCGCCGCCGACGCCGAGGACCCGGCGCGGGTGATCAACATCGGCTCGGTCGACGGGATCCGCGTCCCGCTCGCCGAGAACTACAGCTACAGCGCGAGCAAGGCCGCGGTCCACATGCTCACCCGCCACCTGGCGCGGCGGCTCGCCGGCGAGCACATCACGGTCAACGCGATCGCCCCTGGGCCGTTCGACAGCAAGATGATGGCGTTCATGCTCGACACGCCCGAGAAGCGGGCCGAAGTCGAGCGGATGGTCCCACTCGGACGGATCGGGCGGCCCGACGACGCCGCCGGCCTCGCCCTGTTCCTCGCGTCCCGAGCCGGTTCGTACCTGACCGGCACCGTGATCCCACTCGACGGCGGCATCACGGGCTGCGGCTGAGCGTAAGGCGCCGGCGGGGGCGTCGGTGCGAGCGGGCCGCCGGCGGGGGCGCGGGCGCGAGCGGGCCGCCGCGAGCGGGCCGCCGGCGCGAGCATCCAGCGCGGGCGGGCGCGCCGGCGGGGGGCTGGCGCGAGCGGGCCACGGCGCGAGCGGGCCGCCGGCGGGTGCCGGCGCAGGGCTGCTGCGGGGCGGCTGGCGCAGGGTAGGCTGGGGCGCGGCTTTCGCGCCGGGCCCGACCTGCCCACCCGGCAGTGCGGGGCGGACGGTTTGAACGGCGGGCAGCTGGAGGAGGGTTCGGGTCCTCGGTGGCGGATGCGCGCCGAATCGTTCGGAAATAACCTGCAAAACCTGACAATTGGCGCGCCCGAGCGAGACCGTGTCAGAGCATGCATGTGGGGCATGCGCGCCCTGACACGGTCCCGCTGTAACCGCTCAATTGTCACGTTGTGCAGGTCCAGAGGGTCCCCGGGCTCTGGGCGAAGGCGCCTCGGGAGTCAGGTTATGCAGGTCGCCCAAGCCTGCGACGACGCTGAAAGCGAGGCTGCGGCGCCCGGCCCGCGGCCCTCGCGCCCGACCCAGTACGCCGGCGGAGCGCAACCGGGTGCGCGCGGGGTCGGCGGGACGGCGTGCAGCCGAAGCGTAAGCCCGCCGGAGACCCCGCCATGGTCGGTGGCGGGGTGGCGCCAGAGCCCGCCGCGCCGTGGCATCCTGGAGCGGTATGGGTCCGGGCGGACCGAGCCTCAAGGCGATCATCCTCCGGCACAAGCGCGCCACCGCGGGAGTGATCGTGCTCGTGATCGTGCTGATCGGGGTGATGGCCGCCGCCGCGCTCCCGAGCGCCAAGGCAGGCGCGCTCGCCGACTCGTCCTCGTGCTCGGCGTGGAGCTCCGCGAGCTCGGCCCAGCAGTCGGCCTACGCCCACCTGTACATCACTGAGCACGTCAGCGCCGCGCCTGCGCCCGGAAGCGTCGAGTCCGCGATCAACACCGCCTGCAACCACGCCGCCTACCTCGGCGAGGCAGACGAGGTCAGCATCGTGGCGGCACTGAACCACGCCTTCTAAGAATCCCGCCCGCGTCGGCCTGGCGGCTCGGCCCGCGCTCACTCGCCCGAGGCGAGGCGGCCCACGGCGGACAACAGGCGCGTGCACGCCTCCCGCGCGCCATAGCGGTCGGCGAGCGCCTGCATCGCGTCGGCGTCGTCGGGATACGCGGCTCGCCGACCGGCGGGAAGGGCGATCGGCAGGTCGTCGACCGGCGGCACGACCCTGATCGCGCTCTCCAGATATTCGCGGTCGGCGCCGCGCAGCTCGCGGTCGCGGAGCACGCCGGCGATGTCGCCGTGCCGGCGGATCATCCCGGCTGCGGTCACGGCGCCGACCCCCTTGAGCCCGGGGAGCCCGTCGGAGGGATCGCCGCGGAGGATCGCGAAGTCCGCATAACGCCGGCCCGGAATGCCGTAGCGCCTCGTCACCTCGGCCTCATCGATCACGGTCATGCCCGACTTCTCGGGATATAGGACGCACACGTGCTCGTCCTCCACGAGCGCGAACAGGTCGCGGTCACCGCTGGCGATCTCGACCGTCCCGGGCGCGAGCCTGCACCAGGTCGCGATCACGTCCTCGGCCTCGTGGTCGGTCACGCCGACCATGTCGATCCCGATCGCCGCGAGCAGCTCGCGGATCACCGGAAGCTGCGGCTCGAGCCCGGTCGGGACCGGCTCGGCCACCCGGTGGGACTTGTAGGTCGGGATCAGGTCCACCCGCCAGTCCGGGCGCCAGGCCGCGTCGTCGGCCACCGCGAGACGGCGCGGCCGGCGCTGGGCGACCAGGCGGCCGAGCCGCTCGAGGAACCCACGGATCGCGTTCACGTGAAAGCCGTCGGGACCCGGATCGCCCGCAGGCACGCCGTAATAGGCGCGGAAGATCAGGCTGGATCCATCGACCAGTAACCAGTCGCAGCTCACGTCGTGCATTGAACCGATCTGGGGCGTGTCATCATGTACTCATGCCTGAAGACGAACCGAGTGGCGAGGGCTTCGAAGAGACGCTGCGCGCGATCGCGCGGGAGCTGGGTCGTTCCGTCGAACGCGCGGTCGACAACATCGACGTCGACGAGTTCGCGCAGATGTTCGGCGTAGACGCCGGCGCCGCGCGCGAATGGGTCGAGGGCGCCGCGGGCTGGCTGCGATCGAACGCGGAGCGGCTCGAGGACGACTTCCCGGTCCGGATGCCCGGCCCATGGAGGCCGCCGGCCCGCGAGGACCCGTCGCGGAGCCAGGATCCGCCGCGGAGCGGCGACCCGTTACGTAGCGATGACCCGCTGCGGAGCGCGGGGCCGCATCCGCTGGACATGCCGACCGAGGAGCAGGGCATCGCGCTGGCCGCGCTCGAATCCGGCCGCTGGATGGTGGAGCCCGGCACCGACGCGCTGGCCGCGAGGGGCGGTGGTCCCGGACCGAGCGATGCGCTTGGGATCGTGCGCGAGCTGCGCGTGCGGGACTGGCTCGGAGCAGACGGCGAGATCACGCTCGTGGGTCGCCGCGCGCTCAGCCGCTGGCTCGAGGCCGCCATTCCCAGCATGGGACCAAAGCCAAGCGATTCAACTCCGTAGCGGCTCGCTCGGAGACGTAAGATCCGCGCGTGCTCGGCGAGGATGTCGCGTTCGCGGGTGTGGCCGGCCAGGCTGACCTGGTCAGAGGCGGTCACGTCTCAGCCCGCGAGCTGGTGGAGCTCGCGCTCGACCGGATTGCGCGCCTCGATCGAGAGCTGAACGCGTTCAGCGCCGTTTACGCGGAACGTGCGCTGCTCGAGGCGGCGCAGGCGGATGCCCGGATGCGGGCGGGTGAGAACCGGCCCCTGCTCGGCGTGCCGGTCGCGGTCAAGGACGAGATCGACATCGGCGGCGAGATCACCAGTCACGGCACCGGCGCGATGGTGACCCGCGCTGCCGCGGACGCTGAAATCGTGCGCCGGGTCCGGGCCGCAGGAGGCATTGTGCTCGGCAAGACCAAGATGCCCGAGCTCGGGCTCTGGCCGTTCACCGAGTCAGTGACTTGGGGGGTGACGCGCAACCCGTGGGACCCCGAGCGGACGCCGGGTGGTTCGAGTGGCGGGTCGGCCGCAGCCGTCGCCGCTGGGATGGTGCCGGTCGCGTTGAGTGCTGACGGAGCCGGCTCGATCCGGATCCCGGCCGCGTGCTGCGGGCTGTTCGGACTCAAGCCGGAGCGTGATCGCGTGCCGCGCGCTCCCCACGACGGCGACCGGATGCATTGGGTCGTGTTCGGTTCGCTGACGCGCTCGGTCCTCGATACCGGCGTGATGCTCGACGTGCTCGCGGGCCAGGAGCCTCGGTTCGCGCAGGCAGCCCGGGCCCGCCCGGCACGCCTCCGGATCGCGCTCGCGAAGGGGTTCCCGACCGGCACCCGTGGCCGGCTGTCCGACGACGTGAACGCGGCGCTCGACTCGACCGCGGATGTCCTGCGCTCACTCGGGCACACGGTGGTCGAGGGCGCCGTCGACATGCGCCCTCGCGACGTGCCGGTCATCGTGGCGCTGCTGTTCCGGGCGGCTCGCGAACTCGTCGGCAGTGCGGAGCGACCCCAGCGACTCGAGCGCCGCACGCGCGCGTTCGCTCGACCCGGTGCGCTCGTATCCGACCGCATGACCGAGCGGCTGCTCGCGGCCGAGAGTGCGATGTCCGCCCGCATCAGCTCGATGTTCGACGAGTACGACGTGCTGCTGACGCCCGTGATGTCGGCGCCCGCGGTGCCGGCTGGCGTGATGGAAGGGCGCGGCGCGATCGCGACCTACTTCTGGGAGACCGGCTGGGTTCCGTTCACGATCCTCTGGAACATCACCGGCCAGCCTGCCGCCTCCGTCCCTGCCGGCCACAGCGCCGATGGACTACCGGTCGCGGTGCAGCTGGTCGGCCGCCACGACGACGAGCGCACCCTGCTGTCGCTGGCCGCCGAGCTCGAAGCCGAGCGTCCCTGGACGAGCCGCCGGCCTCCGATCGCGTAACGATGCTTGGCGACCTCAGTGCCGCGATCTACGGCACGATGACCGTCGGGGCGCTGCTGGCGGCCGAGTCGGCCGCCTCCGAGACCTACCTGGAAACCGTCCTCGCGGTCCTGATCACGTTGGTGGTGTACTGGCTCGCCCACTCGTATGCCGAATTCGCCTCGGAGCGACTGAAGGAGCGCGAGCCGCTCCGGTTCGGACCGCTCGGGCGGATCATGTGGCGCCAGGTGCCGATCCTGTTCGGCGCGGCGATCCCGCTCGTGGCGGTACTGATCCTCTGGGCCGCGAGCGCCTCGCTGTCGACCGCGGTGACCGCTGCCGTGTGGACGTCGGCGGTCACGGTCGTGCTGATCGAGATGATGGCCGCGGTCCGGGCCAAGCGGACGGGCCGCGAGCTCGCGCTGCAGACTCTGTTCGGCGCGCTGCTCGGCCTGCTCATCATCGTGCTGAGGCTCGTGCTGCATTAGGCTGCGCGAATCGAGGGGCTTCGTCGAACCGGAGGTTTCATGCGCACCGTCGTGTCAATACTTGTCGTGAGTGCCGTCGCGCTTGGCTCGGCCATCGCCGGCGTGTCCGTGGCCGCTGCCGCGGGACCGCAGCAAACCGTCACCGCGACGCTCATCAGCACTCCTGCTCACACGCTGGCGCCAGGCTCGACGGTGAGCGCGAGCAAGATCTTCGGACACCGGGTCTTCAACGACGCGAAGCGCGGATTCGCGCTCGTGGACACCGGCCAGGCGCAGTACCCCGCGGCCACGGTCGACGGCGGCAAGACCTGGAAGACCGACGGACCGGCGCTGCATCTCAATGCAGCTCAGGCGCCGCTCGCGGTGATCTACATCGGCATCGCCGGCCCGAAGACGATCTTCGCCTGGGGGACGGGTCAGGTGATCGACTCCACCAGCGACGGCGGTCAGCACTGGTACCGAGCCGTGTTCTTCGGGCTGCCGGTGGCCGTTGTCAGGAACCCCCAGGGCCACCTCGTGGCGTTCGTGGACGGGGAGACGAGCGGTAGCAATTCGACCTTGCAGTACGTCTCCAAGAACGGCGGCAAGACCTGGCGGCTCGATAATACGATCGGCGGGTCATAGCCGGGCCGGGCCGGGGACGGTCCGGCGGCGGCGCACGGCATCGGCGCCGGCGAACGCCACCAGCGTCAGCGCACACAGGGCAAATAGCGGCGGGTAGCCGGAGTACCCCCGGTAGCGAAACTCGACGGTGTGCGTGCCGGCCGGGACGCGGGTGGCGACGAGCGCCGGCGCGACCATCGTGGCGGGTCGCGGGTGACCGTCGACGGTAATGGTCCAGCCGTCGTCGAACGATGCGCTGAGGACGACCACACCCGGCCGGCGCATGGTGACGGTGGCGCCGACGAGGCCGTCGCCGAGGTCGTCGCTCTCGGAGGTCACCTCGCCCGCGCGTGGCCCGCGGGACGCCCGGGGCAATGGCGGGGGCGTGGCCTGGCGTCCACCGAAAACAATCTCCAGATAATCCCCGGCGCCTGCCAGCCCGGACCGCAGGAGCGGGACGCTGCTGGCGCCGAGGTCCGTCCGGTTGGCCGCGACCGCGCCGACGATCGTCCCGATGTGGACGTAGCCCGTGGTCGGAGTGGTCCACAGCGCGTACGGACCGGCGAGCGCCACCAGTTGTGCCGCAACCGGAGGAGACGACCCCGCGGGCAGGATCAGGTAGCGGATCCCGAACAGCTCGTAATCGGACGGGTCACGCTCGTCGAACTGGTCCTCGGGGCCGGTCATCAGCGACGCGGTGCGGAGCGTGTAGCCGACCTCGTCGACGTCCCGGCTCTCGAGGTACTTGAACACCGGGACGGCGCCGACGGTGAAGTCCGTCCCCCAGTTCGAGGCCATTCCCGCGTAGACGCGCCCGCCGCCGTTCGCCTCGATCAACGTGATCAGCTGGTCGACCTCCGCGCCCTGCGTCGCGTCCGCGCGCCGCTGCGCCGCGATGTGGTCGGCGTTGCGGTGGTCGAAGGACCGCTGCTGGAGCCATGCCGGCGCGAGCACGAGGATCGTCGCGGCGACCGCGGTTGCCGTCCGCGCGCGCCCCAACCGCTCGAGCGCGCGCCACACCCGGCCGGCGCACCACGCGCCGCCGCCTCCCGCGAGCAGCAGCCCCGCGAGCTGAACGCCCATCATGAACCGGCGAAAGAAGATGTCGCCGCTGCCGGGAATCACCCCGACGAACGATCCGAACGTTGTACGGCCGAACGACAGCACCATGCATGCGGCGAGCGCGACGATGAGCGCGCGGGCGGCTGGATCCGTCCGCCGGCGGGCGACGGCGAGCGCGAGGCCGATCGCCGCGAATAGGGTCACGATCGGGAGCCGCCCGTGGTCGAGCAGCTGACCCGAGGCGAGCCAGCCGAGCACCCGTGCGGCGCCGTACCCGTTGACGAGCGGGGTGCCGTGGAGCGCTTCGTTGGTGGCCGCCCAGGGTCGCTGTTCGATCAGCGGGACGATCACCCAGGCGGTCGCCAGCAGGGCGCCTCCGGCGACGGTCGCCGCTCGGCGCGCGCATCTGGCGATCGGGCGGCCGGCGACGACCGGCCACACCAACAGTGGCAGCAGCGCCAGGTAGCCCGTCTCGAAGTGCAGAGCGATCGTCAGCGACACGAGCGCGACCGCGGCGAACCGGTGGCGTCCTTCGCGGATCGCGCAGCAGCTGAACCCCCAGGCCAGCGGCAGCGTGAGCGACGCCCACAGCTGGGTCCAGACGCCGTACCCGATCCAGACGTACGCGTTCTGCTCGTAGCCGATCCCGGTCCTGCTCACGAGCAACGGGGACAGCACGGCCGCCGCGCTTGCCGCCGGCCGGCCGGCGCCGAGGAGCCTCGCGGCCAGATACACGCTGACCGGCCACAGCGACAGCAGGAGATAGAGCGACCACCGGAACGCCGCGTCGGGACCGACGACGAGCCCGGCCAGCCCGGCCAGCATCGCCGGCAGGCTCTGGTAGTGCAGGAACTGCGGCGAGCCCAGACCCAGGAACGGGAACCAACTGTCGAGCGGAAGGTGGCCGGCGCGCAGCTGCTGCGTCGCGAATCGGACCATCTGCTCGTGGACCGAGCTGTCGTCGAGGTAGGAAACCCCGACCGTCTCCGCCCTCAGGCTGAACAGGTTCCAGGCGACCGCCGCGCCGACGAGCAGCCACGGGCCGCGCGAGTTCGGCCCATGGCTGCTCGTGAGGCCCTGGTCAGCTGTTGCCGCTGTTCCCGCTGTTGCCGGAGTTGCCGGAGTTGCCGCTGATAGAAGTGACAGGGGTGTGCCCTGGAGTGGCATGCACGTAGCAGCCGACAAACATCGTCGTGACGGGGACCTGCGGCCGTGGGCCGCTCGGGGCCGCCCCCGTGTTACCGCTGTTGCCTGCGCTGCCAGAGTTGCCCCCGCTGCCAGAGTTGCCGGAGTTGCCGGAGTTGCCGGTGGCCTTGCGGAGCGAGGGGTGGCGTGCCAGGAAGTGCGCCAGCGCCTGAGCGGCCCGCTTCTGAGCCTCGGCCGGGGTGGTTCCGGCCGGGCGGCCTATCCGTTGGTTGCCCGGTTGGCACGGGGGCGGCGCCACGAAGCTCAAGCAGACGGGCGCCCTCTCCGCGATCAGGTGGGCCTTCTCGACGTGGACTCGACCGGCTACTCGGTAGGTCGGGATCACCTGCCAATTGCCGGCGGGAATCTTGCTCGGATCGAGCCGGGTGATCGCCACCTGGTGAGGGGCGCGTCCGGCCACGTTCTGAGCCAGCTTCATCGCCGCCACCGCCCCGGGCGGAAGCGCTTTGACGGTGCAGCCGGGCATCACCTCGACCAGCCGCGCCCGGATCCCGAGCGCGGCGAGCTTCGCGTTCGCGCCGTGGATCGCATCAATGCGCTGGAGCGTGACCGTGACGGTCCCGTCGGCGTTGCGGCTGACCGCGAACGCGGGCGGGCTGCCGGCGGCGCTGACCAGCAGCACTACGGCGGCACCGATCCCGGCGAGGCTGAGGGTCGTGCCGGCCAGTAGGCGCGGCCGCCGCCGCGGACGCTGGGCCGGCGGCGTGTTCATCTGGGCCAAGTCGGCCCCGTGCTTGCGCACGAGGTCACGCCACAGGCGGTCCTCGAATTTACTCATCGCCCTGATGCTCCTTTCTCAACCGGGCCCTGGCCCGGGACAGCCGCTTGCGCAACACCACGCGGGAGACGTCGAGCGCCGTGGCGGCCTCCTTCGGCGTCAGCCCGGCGAGGTCGACCAGTTCGACAGCAGCACGCTCGATCTCGGGCAGTTGCGAGCAGCGCCCGATCAGCTCCCGGCCGTCACGCTCAGCGTCGATCCGGGCAGCAAGCTCCTCGGTCTCGTCGACGTCGAGCGGCCGCCGCTGGGCCAGCCGCGCGACAGCGTCGCGCCCGTTGGCCGCCTGGGCGCAGTGCCCGGCGAACACATGGGCGGCGATCCCGAACAGCCACGCGCGGGGCGAACCCCGGCCTGGATCGAAGCTGCCGAATGCCCCGGCGGCCCGCACGAACGTCTCCGAGGTCAGATCGGCCACGACCTGCGGCTCGGCGCAGCGCCGAGCGAAGTACGCCATCACGACGTCGACGTTGCCGCGGTAGATCTGCTCGAACTCGGCGAACGCCGAGCCCGACGGATGCCCGGTGCTCGCTGCCTTCGTACCGGCGGCGTCCCCGAGCATCATGACCTTGGCGCTCGCTGCTGTGCTCATTTGGCGCTAGTTGTCGAATCCGAGCACGTCTGTGACATCGGTCGATTGTGATCGAGCGCGCCGGCGTGGTGGCGCGATCAGGCCCGGCGCCGAAAGGGATCAGGTCTTGACGGCGACCACGTAGCGGAACACGTTCCGGATCGAGACGGCGCCGGTGGGGTCGCGGAACGGCTCGATCGCGGCGACGAGCGCCTCGCGGACGCGCCGCTCGCCGGCGACGCGGCACGCCCGCGCGCCGCCGGCGGACGCGAGCAGCGCGCGCACGGTCGTGTCGGTGTCGGGGTAGGTCCAGGCGAGCGCCACCTCGCCGGACCGTTCCTGCCGCATGCCGGCGGGGTCGAGCATCCGCTCCAGGCCGCCGGGCGACGACAGCGCGTAGGGCGCGTAGCCGTCCTGCTCGGGTTCCTTAACCAGCGCCTTCATCGCGAGGTGGAGCGCCGTGCCCTCGTTGCGCTCGGGCTCGGCGAAGGTGGCCGCGGCGAGCCGCCCTCCCGGGACGAGGACGCGCGTCGCCTCGGCGATGGCGCGGGCTGGGTCGAGCGCGAACTGGAAGCCGTTGACGGAGGTGACGACGTGGAATCGCGAGTCTTCGAGTGGCAGCGCGTCCATCTCGCCCTCGATGAACGTGCCGTCCGGGGTTCGCTCGCGCGCGATCTCGAGCAGCGCCGGCGCGATGTCGATGCCGGTGACCTCGGCCCCGCGGGCGGCCGCGAGCGCGGCGGCGTAGCCCGAACCGCAGGCGATGTCGAGCAACCGCGTTCCCGGCCCGACGCCGGTCAGGTCGAGCAGCTCGTCGAACAGCTTGCGGTTCTCGGGCTCGGCGATCTCGGCCCAGTCGCGGGGGTTCGAGCTCCACAGCTCGCGCTGCTCGGCGATCACGGACTGGTCACTCATCGTGCGGGCGCCGAGCCGGGCTCGATGTTCTGGTTCAGGCGGAGCACGTTGTCGGGGTCGTATATCGCCTTGATCTCTCGCAGGCGAGCGAGCGTCGACCCGTACGCGACGGTGGCGGCTTGTCCGTCGTCGTCGGCCATGAAGTTGGAGTATGCGCCTCCGCTCAGATGGGGCTCGAGCGTCGCGAACGTGTCCCGCACCCAGGCGATCTCGTCCTCGGTGGCGCCGGGCTCGCGCCACTGCCCGGCGATGTTGATCAGCCATCGCGCGTCCCGGTGGGGGAACGCTGTGGCGTCGTTCGGGACGTCGCGGATCGCGCCGCCGAGCGCCAGGACCTCGATCACCGACACGCGCGAGCCGACGCGCTCCCCGCGGTCGATCAGGGTGTGGATGAGCGGGTCGGTCAGCTCGGCGGCGAATCCGGCCTTGAGGTACGCGTGCAGAGTTCCCGGGGCGAGCAGCTCGTCGGTGATCGACTGGATCGTGAGGTAGGGAACGGTCGCGAGCTCGCCCGCCGGCGGGTCGAGCTCGCGCTGGATCTCGCGCAGCAAGTCGTTTCCTTCGCCGGGGTCGCCCGACCACTCGACCAGTGACATGACCCCGGGTGTGCCTTCGAGCGCGGCGGTCATCCACGGGGCCTCGACGGGGCCGCGGCGCATGAAGCTCGTCCACAGCAGCTCGTTGCGAGCCTCCGGGGCGCTCATGTGTCGTTCGCCCAAGTGGAGCACCTCGGCCGCGCGATCGAGCGGGTGGAACATCGCCAGGATCGGCAGCACCGTGAGCTCGTGCGCGCGGAACTCGAACTCGGTCACCACGCCGAAGTTGCCCCCGCCGCCGCGCAGTCCCCAGAACAGGTCGGCGTGCTCGTCCTCGCCGGCTCGGACGATCCGGCCATCGGCGAGAACGACGGTCGCCGACACGAGCGAGTCGATCGTGAGTCCGAAGCGGCGCATCAGCCGTCCGACGCCGCCCCCGAGGGTCAGGCCGCCGACCCCCGTGTGGGAGACGACGCCGGCGGGAACCACGAGGCCGTGGGCCTGCGCGCCGCGGTCGACGTCGCCGAGCAGCGCGCCGCCGCCGACGCGGACGCGCTTGCTTGCAGGGTCGACGATCACGTGGTTGAGCGCGCCGAGGTCGATCACGATCCCGCCGTCGACGGTCGAGAACCCGGGCAGCGAGTGACCGCCGCCGCGGACCGCGATCGGCAGCCTGCGCTCACGGCCATAGGCGATCGCGGCGGCGACATCCTCGGAGGACTCGCACTGGGCGATCAGCGCCGGCCGGCGGTCGTGCATCACATTCCAGACCGCGCGCGCCGCGTCGAAGTCGGCCGCGTCCGGGCCGATCAGGCGCCCCTGGAAGCCGGGGATGGGGTGGTCTTGCACCGCGGTCATGTCTTCGGTCGATCTCCTGCTCGGATAGCTATAAACTTATAGTTATTGCTTTTGGAGCCTATCATGATGCCGGTCGCGATGGAAGCGCAAACCACTGATCTGGCCGTCGTCCTGCACGACCTGGCATGGCTGCTCCCGCGCACGATCGGGCGCGAGGCGGATCCCGGGCGGGCGCTGCCCGCGTCAGAGCTCGAGATCATGCGGCTGCTGGTGCGGCGGCCCGGCCTGAGCGTCAACGACACCGCGGCCGAGCTACGGCTGGCGCCGGCCAACGTGTCGACGGCACTGCGGGCGCTCGAGGCGAGGGGGCTGCTTGAGCGCCGGCGCGATCCCGCCGACGGACGCGTCGTCCGGCTTGATCCGACCGAGGCGGCGCTCGCGCACCGAAGCGAGCAGGAGCAGGCGTGGGGGAGCGCGCTCGCGCAGGCGTTGGCCGCGCTGCCGGAAGACGAGGCGCAGCGGACGCTGGCCGCGACCGGATCGCTGCGCGCGCTCGCGGCCGTTCTCGGTCGCGAGGCTGCACGGTAGTCCTCGGGCCGCTCGTGAGCGTGATCCGGGACGCCAGAGCGATCCCGGGACCGACGCTGTCGATCGGACCGCTCCGCTACGGTCAGTTGCGAGTGAGAGCATGGATCGTCCTGCTGACTGTCACGGCGTGCATCCTGGTGTCGCCAGCGGGTGCGCTGGCGGTTGGGTGGGGAATCAACATGGACGGGGCCGTCGATCCGGGAAGCCCGCCGGCGTTCACCTATCAGGGCAATCCATACTTCGCCGGGTTGCTCGGGGGATCATCATGCGCTGACGGAACATCGACCGCGGTTTGCTACGCACGCATCTACATTCCGTGGGATGCGGTGAACGACGGCAAGGGAAGCGCATCCGTCGGGACGTGTCAGCGCTCGCCGGCCGGTGCCGGGACGATGGCCGCGGTGTACATCGACGAGGTGACCGCGGCGGCACGCGCCGTCGGTGTCGGCCACGTGCTGGTTGCACTTACGAGCTCTCTGAGCACTTCGAAGGACGACATCTGGCCGACGGACAGCGAGTACGAGTGTGGGCTGCGCGGGCTGGAGGAAGCCGCGCCCGGTGTCACCCAGTGGGAGGTATTCAACGAGCCCGACTCCGCCTATATCCCGGATTCGGTGCCGGGTGGCGGCCCAAACTGCGTACAACGAAACGGCATCTGGGTGGCGAGCCAGGACCAGTGCGTACTCGGCAGCTCCGCGGTCACCCCGTCGGGCGGCAACGGACACGGCGGCAGTGCCCAGGGGGCGGCGTATTGGTACCTCGACGCCAAGCGAGCGGATCCGAGCAAGAGTCAGACGCTGGTCGCCGGCGGCTTCAACTTCAACACGTCAAGTTGTCTCGCCACGGAGTGTTACTACCTGAACGGGTATTTCCGGGAGCTGTCCGCGATCTATCCGGCCGCGCCGGATGCGATCGCGTTGCACCCCTACCTCGACGTCGACTACGCGGCGCTCAACGGCGGCGACCCGCTCCCTCCGGTGAGTTCCGGTCTCCCGAGTGCGCAGGGAGCGATCGTCGACATCGACCGCGTGTATCCCACCGATCCGCAGATCTGGGTGACCGAGGCCGGGGTATGGCTTACGAACTCGGCGAAGGCGGTGGTGACGAGTGTCTGCGGTGACGGCAATCCCGCCGACGACGGCACCTGGCTGGCATGCCTGAACGGCAACCCGTCCGCGCAGGCGCTGGCGGCCGAGGGGTACCTGCGGCTCCCGAGCGAGTCAGCTCAGATCACCCGCATGTACTACTACGACTTCGACGGCCAGAACGCGGGGTGGGACTCGGGGCTGGTCAACCTCAACGCTCCAGTGCTCGGGTCGGACGGCTACGGCGCGCCTCGCACGGCGTGGTGCGTGCTGCGCAACTTCGCCGAAGGTCAGACCCCGCTCGTCGCGGAGACAAATGCGGCCCAGCCGGGCTCTTCATGCAACGACCAGAACCGGACCGACGCGACGTACGCTCCGGTCGTGGCCCAGCACTACATCCCCGCTCCGCCGCCGGCGCCAGTCACGACCGAGCAGCCGGGTGAGGTGGGGCGGGAGTTCGTGCTGGAGGTGGCGGAGCGCGTGCAGACGCTGCTCGGCGCGCTGGTGCCGGGGTCGACCGGGTAGATCACGGATCGCCGGCGCGGGGAGGTGGCGCGCGGCTTGCCGGTCGCCGCGCGGCGTGCGGGTCTTCCCGGGACCTGTACCAGAGCGGGGCCGATCAGCGGGTGGCGGGTAGCGCCTTCCGCGGGGCGGTCGCCGCGCGGCCGGGTTTGAACGGCGGGCACCTGGAGGACGGTTCGGGTGCTCCGGGGCGGACGCAGGCCGCGAATCGCACCGGAAAACCTGCAAAACCTGACAATCGACGCGATCGAGGTGGACCGCGTCAGAGGATGCATGTGGGGCATGCACGGAACGACACGGTCAGCGCGAAACGGCTCCGTTGACAGGTTTTGCAGGTCCCCAGCCGACCGCAAGCGACCGGAGAGACCACGGCGCTCGCTCCAGGTACCCGCCTTGTCCGGACCGTCACCGAGCCCGCCGGCGCCCGCACGCTCGCCGGCGCTTCGGCTCCACGCCGGCGCTTCGGCTCCACGCCGGCGCACGACTTCGCGCCGGCACTTCGGCGCCACGCCGGCGCACGACTTCGCGCCGGCCATATCCGCGGTCAGGCGAGGGGCACCGCGGCCTCGGGCGTCGCTACGTGGAAGCTGAAGCTCTCCTCCAGATACAGCCTCACGGTCTCGGCGTCGTGCCCCTCGTACCCGATCGAGATGTCCTGCCCGGATTCGAACACGAAATCGCCGCCACGGAGACTGACCACGACCGCGCCTCCGACGCCCGGGGCCCAGACGATCGGGCCCTCGAGGATCTTGCGCAGGTGCTCGAGCAGTGGGTAGCCGCCGTGTTCTGCGGTCTCGACGACGCGCTGGTATTCGTCCCCGCCCAGCGCGAGCCCGTAGGGACCGCTGATCCCGTTGTGCAGCAGCCGCTCGACCGCCGCCGCCACCGGCCGCGGATAGTGGTCGGGCTGGTGGCCGAGCTTGATCCCATTGTGGGGCGAGACGTCGGCGATCCCCGCGACAACGCCCTCCCAGCCATGGAAAACGGCCTTGTTCTCGGCCACGGCGATCTGGTGCGCGGCCTTGTCGAGCGGCTCGAGGTCTTCGTCGTCGGCGCCACGGTCGAAGTCGCGCAGCTCGGACAGGGAGAGCTCGAAGCTCGCCCTGACCTCGACCAGCGGCAGCACGCGCCGGCGGGCCCCGGTCACGCCGTCGCACGGAGCCTCTGCGAGCGGTTCGATCCGCCCGAGGTTGGTGGCCGAGTACTCCCAGCCGCGGGGGCCCGAGAAGTCGACTAGCTTGCGGGCGGCGAGCGCCGGGGTGAGCCGCTCGCGCGCCTCGTCGTCGAGCTCCTTCCAGCCCGAGTCGCTGATCGGCGCCAGCGAACGCAGTAGGTGGTTCATCGCAGCGCTCCTCTCAGACTCCCGATTCCGAGCGAGCCGGCGGGGTACCCGCCCTCGCCCTCGACGCCGTCGCCCTCGAACGTGTCGGCTTCGGCCGTCTCTCCATGCTCGACGATGTCGCCGGGGCGGAACAAGACTCCCTGGGCGATCTCGCGCCACGCCGGCGAGCGCCGCAGCAGGAACTCCAGGTCCATGCTGAAGTGCTTGAACTCCTCTCCCTGGGCGTCGCGCATGACCGCGAGCGCCTCGGGGTCGGTCTCGACCGCGATCCGCTGCTCATACCAGCCGATCGCTTCGGCCTCCTCGGTGAGCGAGGCACACAGGCGCGCGAACGTGCGAGTCGCGGGCGGCAGCTCCTCAGGGGGCTCGTGGTACTGGTCGAAACCCATTGGCTCTCCTTGTCGTCGCGGGCGGTGCTCCGTGAACTGTATGCGGGCGCCGGGTGGTCCGCACCGCGAGCCGCCCGGCTCCCGCTCGGTCCGCTGTTCGCGATCCGAACAGCTGGACGATTGCGGGCTTAGCACTCTCCGGCCGGGGGTATGTGCCTCAGCCGTATCCGAGTAATCCGGACAAGCCTGAAATTTGATCAAGCAGCAGACCGACACAGCAAGTAGCATCGCGCTGGCGTTACGCGTGGCTCGGCCCGTGAGTCGAGCGGCGCCGACGTCAGGTCGCTGGCCAGTGCGGGTGGTGCGCGAGGGATCCGCCCCCGACGCCTACAACCTCAGAAAGCAAGGAGAGACATGGGATCAACTCCCGTAGTCGCGCCGTCCGGGCAGGTGCGGCCTGTGACGATGCCGTTTGTCGATCGCCTGGCCAGCGCAGTGGTGACCGCGGTGCCGCCGATCATGGTCGGGATCGGCATGTGGTTCGGCTGGGCCGGCAATCTCCTGAACTGGCAGGACATCCTTATCCTGGCGCTGTTCTACATGGGCGTGGGCACCGGGATAACGGTTGGCTTTCACCGCTTGCTCACCCACGGCAGCTTCAGGTGCCACCGCCTCACCCGAGCGGTTTTCGCCGCGCTCGGATCCGCCGCCGCCGAAGGGCCGGTGATCGACTGGGTGGCCACGCATCGCAAGCACCACCAGTTCTCCGACGTCGACGGCGACCCGCACAGCCCGCACGTCGGGCACGGCTCCGGCTGGCTCGGCGCGCTCAGGGGGCTCGTCCACGCTCACCTCGGGTGGGTGTTCAGCGACATGGAGGTGGCCGACGAGCGCCGCTACGCCAAGGATCTGATCGCGGACCCGTGGATCCGCTTCGTCGACCGCACGTTCGTGGTGTGGGTGGTGGTGGGCCTTGCGGCGGCGTTCGGGGTCGGCGTCGCGCTCACCGGCAACGTGGAGGGCGGGCTGACGGCACTGCTGTGGGGCGGCGCGGCCCGGATCTTCTTCATGCACCACGCCACGTTCAGCATCAATTCGCTGTGCCACTACTTCGGCCGCCAGGACTACAACACGCATGACGAGTCGCGCAACCTGGCGTGGTTGGCGATTCCGACTTGGGGCGAGGCCTGGCACAACAACCACCACGCCTTCCCATGCTCGTACCGCCACGGCCTGCGCCGCTGGCAGATCGACCCGTCCGCCGCGATCATCCGGTTGATGGAGATGACCGGCCTGGCCTGGGATGTCGTGCGGGTGAACCCCGAGCGCCGGGACGGCAAGGCGCTGGCCGAGCTGGCGTAGGGCACGACGGCTCGCGCAGCCCAGTCTTCATAGACTCCTGACCGTGGCTCTCTCCCAGACCGCTCCGCTGCGGCACGCGTTGACGTCCACCTTGCCGCGGCGTCCGTTCGGCGTGCGCTTCTGGGACGGCACCGAGGTGAGCGCCACCGAGCCCGACTCCCCGACGCTCACGCTGCGGACCCCGCAGGCGCTGGCGCACGTGCTCAGGGCGCCGGGTGAGCTCGGCCTCGGCCGCGCCTACGTCGCCGGCATGATCGACGTCGACGACCTCGAGGCGGCGCTGCGGATGGTGGACGAGTTCGAGCCGCCGCCGCTGACGGTCGGTCAGCGCGTGAGCCTGGCGGTGGCGGTGATCCGAGCCTGCGGGATCGTGGTCCCGCCGCCGGTGCCGGCGGCCGAGCTAAGGCTCCGGGGTCAGCGGCACACGGTCGGCCGGGACCGGGCTGCGGTCCGCCACCATTACGACGTCGGCAACGAATTCTTCGCGCTGTTCCTCGACCGCTCGATGACCTACAGCTGCGCGTACTGGGCGGGCGGCGCCGAGACGCTCGAGGAGGCTCAGGAGGCGAAGCTCGAGCTGGTGTGCAAGAAGCTCGCTCTGCGCGAGGGCGAGCGCGTGCTCGACGTGGGCTGTGGCTGGGGCAGCTTCGTGCTCCACGCCGCCACACACCACGGGGTGAACGCGGTCGGGATCACGCTGTCCGAGCACCAGGCGCAACTGGCCCGCGAGCGCGCGCGCGAGGCCGGGGTCGCCGACCGGGTCCAGTTCCGCGTCGCCGACTACCGCGAGGTGTCAGACGGGCCGTTCGACGCGATCGCCAGCATCGGGATGGTCGAGCACGTGGGGGAGGAGCAGATCGACGTCTACGCCCAGCGCCTGAAGACCCTGCTGCGGCCGGGAGGAAGGCTGCTCAACCACGGGATCGCGAAGCTCAAGGACTTCGACACCCCGGACGAGGGAGCGTTCTCGGAACGGTTCGTGTTCCCGGACGGCGTCCCGCTGCCGCTGTCACGGATCGTGCAGGCACTTGAGCGCGCCGAGCTCCCGACGACCCATGTCGAGGGTCTCCAGAGCGACTACGCGAGGACGACCGCCGAATGGACGGAGCGGTTCGACGCGCGCTGGGACGACGCCGTGCGGCTCGCGGGCATCGAGCGCGCCCGGATCTGGCGGCTGTACCTCCGCGCCGCCCGGCAGGGGTTCGAGACCGGCTGGGCATCGGTCTACCAGGTGCTCGCGCACCGCTGACGCGCACGCGGCGCGGCCTCTTCACAGCGGCACGCCGGTTGGAGTATGGTCGCGTCAGCCCAGCAAACCTGGAAGGGAGAGGCATGAGTAGAACGGTTCCCGTGCACTTGATCGTGAACGGCGTCGAGCACGACCTCGAAGTGGAACCGCGCCTGTTGCTGGTCCACGCGCTGCGCGACCAGCTAGGGCTGACCGGGACGCACGTCGGTTGCGACACGTCCAACTGCGGAGCTTGCACGATTCACATGGACGGGCGGTCCGTGAAGTCGTGCACCGTGCTCGCCGTACAGGCCGACGGCGCGGCGCTGACCACGATCGAGGGAATGGCGACCGAGAACGAGCTGCATCCGCTGCAGGAGGCGTTCTGGAACGACCACGGCCTCCAGTGCGGGTACTGCACGCCGGGAATGATCATGGCGGCCGCCGGACTGCTGGCCGAGAACCCGAATCCGACCGAACAAGAGGTGCGCCACGGGCTCGAGGGGAACCTGTGCCGCTGCACCGGCTATCACAACATCGTCAAGGCCGTGCTCGACGCCGCCAAGGTCAAGGGCGCGACGGTCTCGGAGGTGTCGTCATGAGCGCGACGGCCGATGGCACCGCGACGAACGGCGGGTTGCACGTCGGCCGCTCATTGCGCCGCAAGGAGGATCCTCGCCTGATCACCGGCCGCGCCAGCTACGTCGACGACATCAACCTGGTCGGCCAGCTGTGGGCGGCGTGGGTGCGCTCGCCCGAGGCGCACGCCAAGATCGTCTCGATCGACACGTCCGCAGCTAAGGCGCGCGACGGCGTCGTCGCGGTCTACACCAACGAGGATCTCGACATGGAAGCGGGCCTGCCGATGGCGTGGGTGCCGCCTGGCATCGAGGTCAACACCCCCGATCACTGGGTCCTGGCGAAGGGCGAGGTCAAGCACGTCGGCGATCCGGTCGCGCTGGTCATCGGCGAGGACCGCTACGGCGTGGTCGATGCGGCCGAGGACGTCGTGGTCGAGTACGAGTCGCTTCCGGTGGTGACCGATCCTGAGAAGGCGCTCGAGGACGGGTCGCCGCTGGTCCACGAGCAGTTCGGGACCAACAAGGTGTGCGATTGGTCGCTCGGCGGTGGTGACCTCGAGGCAGGCTTTGCCGAGGCCGACGTCATCATCGAGCGTCGCGTCGTCAACCATCGCATGGCTGGGGGGGCGATCGAGCCGCGTGGGGTGCTCGCCGAGTATCGCGGCGACCGGCTGACGGTCTGGAGCTCCACCCAGGTTCCGCACTTTCTGCGTCTGTTCCTCGCGATCCTGCTCGGCGTCGGCGAGGACCGGGTCCGTGTGATCGCTCCGGAAGTCGGGGGCGGGTTCGGTTCCAAGCTCAATATCTACGCCGAGGAGATCGGCTGCGCTTGGGCGGCGCGCAAGCTCGGGCGCCCTCTGAAGTGGATCGAGACGCGTTCGGAGGGGATGATGGTCACCCACCACGGGCGTGACCAGATCGACTACGTCAAGGTTGGCGCCAAGCGCGACGGCACGCTAACGGCTTGGCACTCGAAGATCATCGCCGACGTCGGGGCCTACCAGTTGCTGCTGACGCCGCTGATCCCGCCGCTAAGCGCGTTCGTTATGTGCGGCGTCTACAAGACTCCGGCGGTGGTGACGGACGTGACCAGTGTGATGACGAACAAGTTCCCGACGGACGCGATTCGGGGAGCGGGCCGCCCCGAGGCGACCCACATGATCGAGGTCGTGATGGACCAGCTCGCGCATGAGCTGGGGATGGACCCGCTCGAGTTGCGGCGGAAGAACTTCATCCCGCCGTTCGCAACCGGCCACGAGACCCCGATCGGAGTCGTATACGACTCCGGGAACTACGAAGCCGCGCTCGACAAGCTGCTCGAGCACATCGACCCGGCCGAGGTGCACCGTGAGGCCGAGGCGCTTCGTGAGCAGGGCATATACCGCGGCATCGGTTTCTCCACCTATACCGAGATCTGCGGCAACGCGCCGTCACGAGCCGTCGGCCCGGGCGGGTTCGGGCTGCAGGGCGGCGGCTGGGAGTCCGCCACGATACGCGTCCACGCGACCGGGTCGGCCACGCTGTACACCGGGACATCGCCTCACGGCCAAGGTCACGAGACGGGGTTCGCGCAGATCGTGGCCGACAAGCTGGGCATCGATCCGCAGCAGGTCGAGGTGATCCACGGCGACACGCAGACCGGCCCGTTCGGGCTCGACACCTATGGCTCGCGCTCGCTCGCCGTCGGCGGCGAGGCGGCTGTCCGGGCTGCGAACAAGGTCGCGGCCAAGGTCAAGGCGATCGTCGCCCACCAACTCGAGGCCGACCCCGAGGACATCGAGTTGCGCGACGGCAAGTTCTCGGTGCGCGGTTCGCCCGACAAGGGGCTGACGCTTGCCGAGGCCGCGGGCGCGGCGTATGTGACGATGGACATGCCCGAAGGCATGGAGCCGGGACTCGACGAGCAGTCGTTCTTCGACCCGGAGAACTTCGTGTTCCCGTTCGGCGCGCACGCGTGCGTGGTCGACATCGACGCGGAGACCGGCAAGGTCCGGGTGGTTCGGTGGGTGGCGGTCGACGACTGCGGGCCCGCGATCAACCCGATGCTGATCGACGGCCAGGTGCACGGAGGGATCGTGCACGGAATCGGGCAGGCACTGTACGAGCGGATCCACTACGACGAGTCGGGCCAGCTCGTGACCGGCACGTTCGTCGACTACGCGCTGGCGACGGCGGCCGAGCTGCCGAACTTCGAGACCGACCGGACTGAGACGCCGAGCCCGGTCAACTCGCTCGCGGTGAAGGGCGTCGGCGAGGCTGGCACGATCGCAGCGACACCGGCGGTCACGAACGCCGTGATCGACGCGCTGCGCCCGCTCGGTGTGAACTACATCAACATGCCGCTCTCCCCGATGCGGATATGGGAAGCGATTCAGGAAGCCAAGGGAGGTGTGCCGGCATGATCCCGGCCGAGTTCGACTACACAGTGCCGGACACGCTCGACGAGGCGATCAAGGCGCTCTCCGACGGCGGCGAGGATGCCAAGCTGCTGGCCGGCGGACATTCGCTGATTCCACTGATGAAGCTCCGACTGGCGGCGCCATCGCTGCTCGTCGACCTGCGCAAGGTGCAGGGGCTGCACGGGATCCAGCGCGAGGACGGCACCTGGCGGATCGGGGCCCTGACCACGCACTCCGCTCTCGAGCACACCCCCGAGCTGGGGGTTGTGGCGCAGGTGGCGGGGACGATCGCGGATCCGCAGGTCCGCAACCGGGGCACGATCGGCGGGTCGCTGGCGCACGGCGATCCGGCGTCGGACCTGCCCGCGGTGATGCTGATCTGCGACGCCACCGTCACCCTCCAGGGCGCCGGCGGGCAGCGGACGGTCGCCGCCAGCGACCTGTTCCAGAACTACATGGAGACCGCCGTCGAGCCGGCGGAGGTTCTCACCGAGGTGCGGATGCCGGCGTTCGACGGCTGGGGCTACAGCTACCAGAAGTTCAACCGCCGCAGCGAGGACTGGGCGATGGTCGCGGTCAGCGCGATCGTCAAGCAAAGCGGCGACGTGTGCGAGGACGTCCGGGTGGGACTGACGAACATGTCCTCGGTGCCGCTCCGGGCCGGCGCGGTCGAGGAGGCGCTGCGGGGCCAGCCGCTCAACGCGGACACAATCGCGAAGGCGGCGGAGCAGGCCGCCGAGGGAACCGACCCGCCCGCCGACCTGAACGCGAGCGCCGACTACAAGCGCCATTTGGCGCGGGTCCTGTGCCGGCGCGCGCTCGAACAGGCAGCCGGGCTGGCATGATGGCTGTGTGACTTTCTCACACATTGGCTCTGTGGAGGCGGCCACCGAAGCGCTCGCCTCCCAGGGCTACCTAGCCGATCGGCCGCTCGCGCTGGCCGTACAACTAGCCGTCGTCCTCGAGCAGCCGCTGCTGCTCGAGGGAGAGGCGGGCGTGGGCAAGACCGAGGTGGCGCGAGCGCTGGCGGCGGCCACCGGCGCCCGCCTGATCCGACTGCAGTGCCACGAGGGGATCGACGTGCACCACGCGGTCTACGACTGGGACTATCCGCGCCAGCTGCTGGCACTGCGGGCCGCCGAGGGCGGCGTCGACGAGGGCGAGCTGTTCTCGCGACGATTCCTGCTCCGGCGACCTTTGTTGGACGCCTTGGAGGCGGGCGCGGATGCGCCGGTGGTGCTACTGATCGACGAGATCGACCGGGCCGACGACGAGTTCGAGGCGTTCCTGCTTGAGTTTCTGGCGGATTTCGCCGTGACGATCCCGGAGCTCGGAACGATCGTCGCGGCACGGCGGCCGACGGTGTTGCTGACCTCGAACCGCACCCGCGAGCTGCACGACGCGCTCAAGCGGCGCTGCCTGTATCACTGGATCGACTACCCGAACGCCGAGCTCGAGCGGCGGATCGTGCATGCGCGCATCCCGGGCGTTCCGGAGTCGATCGCGAGCCGCGTGGTCACGGCCGTGGGGCGGCTCCGCGAACAGGGGGACCTGTACAAGCTGCCGGGCGTGGGCGAGACGATCGTGTGGGCACGGGCGCTGCTCCAGCTCGGCGAGGACGCCGACCTCGGGGAGACCTTAGGCGTTGCGCTGAAGGTGCACGAGGACCTGGAACGGGTGATCTCGCGAGGTGTGCTCGACGGTGTCTGAGCGGCTGGCCGAGGAGCTTGCCGATGAGCTGGCCGAGGGTGTCACGAACGGGCTCGCGGAGCTGACAGCGACCTTGCGGGCGCAGGGATCGCGTGTCGGAGTCGGCGAGCTGCTGAACGCGCACCGGGCACTCGAGGCGGTCGATTGCACGTCGCGCGAGGACGCGAGGCTCGCGCTGCGGGCCGTGCTCTGCTCCGCCCGAGGTGACCTCGCGAAGTTCGATCTCGCGTTCATGGCGGTTTACGGCAGCGGCCGGCCGATCGGGCAGTCTCCGTTCGACGAGCTCGGCGGAATCGAGCGCGAGGTGCTGCCGCATGCCGGGCTCGCAACCGGCGGACCTCCACCGCCGTCCGCGGAGGGCGGGGATCTGAGCCCGGTGCCGGCGGCATGGAGCGACGTCGAGCTGCTGCGGCACAAGGACTTCGCCACGTATACGGACGCCGAGATGGCACTCGCCCGGGTGCTGATCGCGCAGCTTGCCCGCCGGGGGCCGACCAGGCTCTCGCGGCGGACACGGCCGTCACGGCGCCGCGGCCACACACCCGATCTGCGGCGCGTTGTGCGCGCCTCGCTTCGCACCGCGGGAGAGCCGATCGACCGTCACTGGCGGGCGCCGTCGCGCCGGCCGCGACCGGTCGTGCTGGTGTGTGACGTGTCCGGCTCGATGACCCCGTACGCGCGGATGCTGCTCCAGTACCTGCACGCCTCGGTCGCCGCCCGCCGACGGGTGGAGGCGTTCGCGTTCGGCACGCGGCTGACCCGGATCACTCACGAGCTCGGCGGCCGCGACCACGACCGCGCGCTCGATCGAGCAGCCGAGGCGGTAACGGACTTCTCGGGTGGGACCCGGATCGGCGATGCCCTGGCCTCGCTGAATCGCGACCACGGTCGCCGGGTCGGACGAGGCGCGGTCGTCGTGATCCTGTCCGACGGGTGGGACCGCGGCGAGCCGGAGCAGCTGCAGGTCGAGATGGCCCGGCTGCGCCGCAGCGCCCATCGCCTCGTGTGGCTGAACCCCCTGGCCGCCCACCCCGAATTCGCGCCCCTGACCCGCGGCATGCGCGCGGCGATCCCGCACACGGACGAGCTGCTCGCGGGAAACTCGCTGGCCTCGCTCGAGCAGCTAGCTGTCATCCTTGAGGAGATCTGAATCATGAAAGAGGTACTGTCTGAGATCGGGGTTTGGAAGGCACGCGGGGACCGGATCGCGCTGGCCACTGTGATCGACGTGCAGCGCTCGGCGCCGCGCCCGCCGGGGGCGAAGATGGCGGTCAACGAGCACGGTGAGATCGCGGGCTCGGTGTCCGGTGGCTGCGTCGAGGGAGCCGTGGCGGAGATCGCCGACGGGATCCTGCGGGGAGACCCGCCGCAGCTGGTGCACTTCGGGATCGCCGACTCGGACGCGTGGGACGTCGGGCTTCCGTGCGGCGGCGAGATCGATGTATGGGTAGAGGCGTACGAGCCCGGTCGGTTCGAGGAGGTCGCGCGCGCCGATGGACGGGCGGCGGAGGTCACGGTGCTCGAGGGTGCCCGGCCCGGCGCGAAGCTGCTCGTCGAGGCCGACGGCGCCCGTCAAGGCTCGCTCGGCGCTCCCGAGCTCGACGACGAGGCCGCCCGCGTCGCGCTCGAGCAGCTGTGGGCCGAGACGTCCGAACGCCAGGATGGGCTGTTCATCGACGTGGTCGGCCCGTCGCCGCGGCTGATCGTTTTCGGCGCGGTGGACATCGCGGCCTCGCTGTGCACGGTCGCCCGCGCCACCGGATGGCGGCCCTACGTGGTCGACCCGCGCGCGCGGTTCGCCACCCCGGATCGGTTCCCGGACGCCGAGGAGGTCATCGCCGCGTGGCCGGAGGAGGCGATCGCCCGCCTGGGCGGGGTCGATCCCGCGACCTCGATCGTGGTGCTGACGCACGACCCCAAGCTCGACGACGCGGCGCTCGTGCTCGCGCTCGGCTCGCCGGCCCGGTTCATCGGCGCGATGGGGTCGCGCCGGGCGCAGGCCAAGCGGCGCGAGCGGCTGCTCGCTCTCGGATTGGGCGAGGACGAGTTCGAACGGATCTCCGCGCCCGTCGGCCTCGATCTCGGCGGGATCAGCCGGGAGGAGACAGCGCTGTCGATTCTGGCCGAGATCGTCGCCGCCCGCCACGGGCGCGACGGAGGGCGGCTCGCCGAGCGCAAGGGCCGGATCCACGAGGTGCCCGCTTGATCTGTGGCCTGATCCTCGCCGCCGGCGCCGGGACTCGGTTTGGAGACAAGCCGAAGCAGCTGGCTGAGCTCGAGGGTCGCCCGCTGCTGGATCACGCGATCGCCGCCCAGTGCGCGGTCGCCGAGCTCGAGCGGATCGTCGTCGTGCTCGGGGCGCGCGCGGAGCAGATCCTGGCCAAGGTCACCCTCATACGCGCGGAGGCCGTGGTCTGCGAGCGCTGGGAGGACGGCCAGGCCGCCTCGCTGCGGCGGGGGATCGAGTTCCTGAGCGCCGAGGCGCACGTCACCAAGGTGGTCGTCACGCTCGGTGACCAGCCCTGCATGACCCCAGAGCTGATCGCGCGGTTCGTCGATGAGCCGCCCGCGACGCGCGCGGTCTACGACGGCCGTCCCGGACATCCCGTCGTGCTCGGCCCGGTGCAGATGCGCCTGATCGGCAACCTGCACGGCGACCGCGGCGCGCGGGGTCTGCTGCAGGGAGGCAAGACGATCGAATGCGGACACCTGCGGCCGGCGCGCGACGTCGACACACCCGAAGACCTGGAGGCGATACGTCATGAAGCTAGAGCAGTCGTTTGAGGTAGCTGCGCCGCTCGAGCAGGTGTGGCAGACGCTGATCGACGTCGAGCACGTCGCCCCCTGCCTGCCGGGCGCCGCGGTCACCGGCCGTAACGAGGACGGCAGCTACAACGGGACCTTCACGGTGAAGATCGGGCCGACAACCGCCTCCTACACCGGCAAGCTCGAGATGGAGAACATCGACGAGGCATCGCACACCGCGACGATGCAGGCCCAGGGGACCGACAAACGCGGTCAGGGCGGCGCCAAGGCCACGATCCTCTCGAGGCTCGCGCCCGCCGATGGCCACGGCACCCGGGTCGAGGTCGTGACCGACTACCACATCACCGGACGGCTGGCGCGGTTCGGGCGCGGCGGGATGATCGAGGACATCTCCGAGCGGCTGCTGAGGGAGTTCGCGAAGCGGCTTCAGACCTCGCTGGCGGGGCCGCCGGAGACGTTCGCCGCGCCGGCGCCGGTCGCCGAGCCGGATGCTCCTGCAGAGCCGGCTGCCGCCGAGGAGCCGGCGCGGCCGGCCGAGACGATCGTCTCGCACCACGTGCCCGAGGAGGCGCCGGCCTCGGCTCGGCCCGAGGAGCCGGAGGAACCAGCGCCGGTGGAGCCGTCCGCAAAGGCTCCGGCCGAGGCGCCCACCGAGGTCGTGCCGCCGCAGGAGGAGTCGCCCGCAGAGGCTTCGGCCGAGGCGCCCACTGAGGTCGTGCCGCCGCATGAGGTCGCCCCCGCCGAGGCTGCGGCCGAGCCGCCCACCGAGGTCGTACCGCCCCATGAAGAGGCGCCCGCCCCGATGGTGGCGCACGAGGAGGCGACCGCGACCACGTCCTCCCACGAGGGGGCCGCGCCGCCACCCCCCGAGCCTCCGCACGCTCCCCCTCCACCGGCTCCCCTGCCGCCCCCGGTCGCGCCCCCGCCACCACCCATCGCGGCGCAGCCGCCGCTCGAGAATCCGCCGATGCCGACCGAGCCCATGCAGGGCCTGTCGCTGATGGGTTCGGTCGTGTGGGGGCAGATCAAGCGCAACCCGGCTCCGGCCGCCGCGGCCGGGGTGGCGGTCGTGCTGCTGATGGCACGGCGCCGACGCCGACGGCGCTAGGACGCCGGAGCGGAAAAGATCAGGAGGGGTCCCGATGCGAGGGGCCTGATAGGCGCGCGATCATCGTCGAGTGCATGAGCCGGTTGGGTCCGTTGGAGTCGCGCTGAGTGCGCCAACCGTTCCGGTGGCGATGCTCGGTCAGCCGCCGGCGCTGCCGATCCCGGATAACGCCGCCGGCTCCGATCCCGACCTTGCCTGGCAGTCGAGCATCGGCCAGTTCATCTTTCTCCAGTCGCTTGTCCATGAACGAATCTGAAGTGGGGCGCGTTCATCCATCACGCGAACCGCGTGGTGTCGGGGGAAAAGCTCGACGGGGTACGGCGACGCTAGCCGCGCTGAGCCCCGTCCAGCATGCGAGCCGGACGGGGGGCAGGCCCATCAGGGCTTAAGCCGTCCGGGGGCTGCGCTGGACGGGGGCGATCCGGTGCAAGGCTCGCGCCTGGCGGCCCCGGGCCTACGTGGCCCGGGGCGCCGCCGGCGTCCGGCGGCCCGGGGCTGGAGACCGGGGGCGCGTGCCCGTTCAGCCGCGCTGCGAGCTGCTCACGCGCTTGCGGTCCCTGGAGGTCGAGCTTCTCGTAGATGTGGCCGAGGTGCGTGCCGACCGTCTTGACCGACACGAACAGGGTCCGGCCAATCTCGCGGTTGGTCAGTCCACTCGCGGCGAGCTCGGCGACGCGGCGCTCGGCTGGCGTGAGCGCCTCGGGCCCTGACGAGCGCTCGCGGCGCAAATGGACACCAGTGGCGGCGAGCTCCTCGTCGATCCGCGCGGCGAGCGAAAGGGCACCGCACTGCTCCGCCAGGCCAAGCGCCTCGCGCAGCGGCTCGCGAGCGGCGCTCCGCTTGCCGGCGCGTCGCTGAGCTGCACCGAGGTCGAGCAGCGTCCTCGCAAGCTCGAGGCGGGCCGGCGAGCGCCGGAGCCACTCGACCGACTCGGTCAGCATCTCGACGCCTTCCTCGCCCCCAGCGAGCACGCCGCAGACGCGAAGTGCGACCCCGACGCCGCGAGGCTGGGAGAACCAGCGCGCTCGCTCGAGCTCCTCGCGGGCGAGCGTGCGCGCCTGCTCGGGGTCGCCGGCGGCGAGCGCCAGGGCGAGCGTGGAGCGCCAGGGGAGGAGGTTCGGGTTGTCGACGGTCGCGGCCTCGCCGACGGTGCGGAGGTCGGCGATCGCCTCGGCAGTCCGGCCTTGCGCCATCCGCACGCGGCCCCGCGCCATCAGCGCGTGGACGGCGGCGGTGGTATCGATCGCTTCGTCGATCGGCGCCTGCGCGAGCAGGCCATCGGCCTCCTCGACCGCCTCGCGCTCGAGCAGCGCGTGGGCGACGAACGCCGAGGACCAGATCCGCGCCCACACGACCTGGTGGCGGTGGCCGACCTCGAGCGCTGCGCGCGCGTCCGCCTCAGCCTGAGCGAGCTCGCCACGGCGCAGCGCGAGCAACGCACCCCAGGTCAGGCCACTGAGATGGGCATCGATCGAGCCGCGCGACACGGTGTCAGCGCGCACCTGCGCGATCTGCTCCTGCGCAAATCGTACCTCGTCGGCAAACACGAGCGCACACGTGGCGTACCTAGCCATCTGCGGCCCGGTCGGCTCTTCGGCGACGAGCCGGCCACGATCAAGGCCCGCCTCGAGCCGCTCGCGCCAATCACCGAAGTACGGCTCGTGTGAGGCCCGCCAGCAGCCATCGAACACCTGCAGCGCGCGTCCGGCCGGGCCGGCCACGACCGCGAGCTCGCGCAGGAGAGGGAGGCGGGGCTCGACCTCGGCGACCAGGCGCCGGTCGATCGATGCCGTCACCGCCCGGAGCGTCTCCAGCATCGCCCGTAACGGCGGCGCGGCCGTCGGGCCCAACTCCTCGAGCATTCGCACGAGCACCGCGTGTCCCTCGATCGGGCGTCCGTCCCACACGAGGAGCTCGCTCAGGATCCGCGCCAGCCTGACCCGGATCGCCGGCGCCACGACGAGCTTGAGCGCCTCGCGCAGGTGATCGCCCGCCACCGGATCGCGCGCGAGTGCCTCGGCCTCGCCGAGCTCCCCGAGCACGACGCCACGCGCGTCGTTCCCGGGCGGCTCGTTCAGCGACCGCCGCAGGAGCCGAACCGCCGTCCGCGGCGAGCCGTCGGCGAGCGCCGCCCGTGCGGCCTCGCGCAACAGCACCACAACCGCGGGGTCGCCGGCCGGCTCCCCGCGCAGGAGATGGGCTCCGACCCGAGTGCTCCGCGCGCCCTCGCCGGCGAGCATGAGGCCCGCGCGCCGGTGACCGTCCGCGCGCGCAGCCGCGGGGATCCGCTCGTACACCGCGCTCTGTAGCAGCGGGTGGACGAACGCCAGCGTCGCCGCAGGCGCCAGGATCTGCGCCGAAATGAGCCGGTCGGCAGCGCGCCGCGCGCGTACGCTCGGGATCCCGGCCAGCGTGGCCGCCTGACGGAGTGAGGCGTTCTCGAGCACGGCGACCGACCGGGCCAGGTTCCGGGAATCGGCGCCGAGGCGGTTCAGACGCGCCACCACCGCGCGGGACACGGACTCGGGTCGCGCGCTTTCGACTCCGGGGGCACTGGCCGCTACCGGCTCGACGCGCTCGGTCTCGAGCTCCGCGATCAGCTCGCGGACCAGGAACGGGTTCCCGGCGCTGGCGACCGCGCACGCGGCGCAGAAGTCAGCGTCGGCGTGCGCTCCGAGCGCGGAGCGCACCAGCGTCGCGACCGCGTCCGGGCTCAGCGACGCCGGCTCGATCAGGATCGCGCGCGGATCCGAGCGCAGTGCCACCAGCAGTTCCGTGACCGTCGACGGCTCGCCGTCGCGAACCGTCAGGATCACGAGCACGCCGAGCTCGTCGCATCGCGCGCTCACATACGCGAGGAAGCGCAGCGACGGCGCGTCGGCCCAGTGGCAGTCGTCGACGACGAGCGCGATGGGGCCGGTGCTCGAGATGTTCGAGGTCAGCCAGTACAGGCTGTGGACAAGCGTGAACCTCCGATCCGCCGGCGCCGCCGATCCGCCGAGGGCACCGGGGGCGGGATGCGACGGCGGGATGTCCTCGGGCGGCCCGGCGCCGACCGGGCCGGCCTCGAACAGCGGTCCCGCCAGCTGGGCCGCACCCTGGAGGAGCGCCTCGCGCTGCTCCACGCCGGCCCGCGCCAACGGCCCCTCGAACAGCTGGCGCACCACCCCGAACGCGAACTCTTGCTCGATGTCGCTGCCACGTCCCCGCAGCACCCGTACGCCGGCCTGTTCGGCCATGCCGGCGGCGGCCTGCAGCAGTGCCGTCTTCCCGATTCCGGCCGGTCCGCCGATCACCACGAGGCCGCCCGCGCCGCTGCCCGCGTGACGAATCGCCTCTCGCATTCGACGTAGCTCGGGCTCGCGCTCGAGCAGCATGTCAGTGCGGCGTCCCTCCACCAATCCAGTTTCTCCCCCGGGTTAGCGTCAAGCAGGCCCCTTTTTCATGCGCAAGTCTACCGCGATTTGAGCAAACCGCACCTACCCGTGGAAGCGGTTCCAACGATGAAAATGTCGTTAGGCGAACGCCTCGCGTCCGTGCGGCAGATCAAAGCTCTCGGCCGGCCGCACCGCGACCAGTCCGCTGGGGTTGATCATCGGGTGAGTCAGGTAGTAGTGGCGGCGGATCTCGTCGAAGTCGACGGTGTCCGAGACGCCGGGCCACTGGTACAGATCGCGCGCGTACGGCCACAGGTGCTCGTACTCGATCAGCTTGCGCAGCGAACACTTGAAGTGAATCTGGTACACGGCATCGAATCGCACCAGCGTGGTGAACAAGCGCCAGTCGGTTTCGAGCGGCGCCGACCCGAACAGGAAGCGACGGTTCACGAGCCGCCCGTTGAGCTCGTCGAGGATCGCGAACAGTGCGGCGACCTCGCGCTCGTAGATCGTCTGGTTTCTGGAGAACCCGGCCTTGTAGACGGCGTTGTTGACGTCCTCGTAGATCCGATCGTTGAGCGCATCGATGTCGCCGCGCAGCGGCTCGGGATACAGCTCCACGGGATGAGCGGCGAGTGGCGCGAACACTGTGTGCAGCATCCGCAGAATGTCCGCGGACTCGTTCGAGACGATCACGCCGGCGTCTTTGTCCCATAGCACCGGCACGGTGACACGGGCGCCGTAGCTGGGGTCGGTCGCGGCATACGCCTCGCCCAGGTACTCGAAGCCATTGACCGGATCGACGTATTCACCTCCGGTGAATGCCCAGCCGCGGTTGTCGCGGATCGGATCGACGAACGAGATCCCGATCGCATCCTCGAGACCCATGAGGCTACGGGCGATCATCGTGCGATGTGCCCACGGACACGCGCGGGCGACGTACAGGTGGTACCGGCCGGCCTGACGCGGAAACTCGCTGTCGCGGCTGGTCGAGACCCAGCGCCTGAACTGGCTCTCCTGTCGCCGGAACGATCCGTCCTCGGCGGCTTCGCGGGCGCGCTTGGTCGTCGTCGAGCTCACGCGGTCGACTTTACTGCGGGAGGTCGGGCGTTAGGCTGGCCCGATGACCAACAATCAGACGGACAAGGCGATCCGGTTCCTCGAGCTGCACAAGCCGGGCGAGCCGCTGCTGATGCCCAACGCATGGGATCTCGGCTCCACCGCGGTGCTCGCCTCGCTCGGGTTCCAGGCGCTCGCCACCACCAGCAGCGGGCACGCGGCCACACTCGGGCGGCTTGACGGGGGAGTCACCCGGGACGAGGCCCTCGCGCATGCCGCCGAGCTCGCCGGGAGCACTGACCTCCCGGTGTCGGCCGACCTCGAGAACGGGTTCGCCGACGATCCCGGCGAAGTTGCCGAGACGATCGGCCTGGCTGTCGACGCAGGCCTGGCCGGCTGCTCGGTCGAGGACTACGCGGGCGGGGAGGACGCACGGATCTATGACCTCGGCCTCGCGCGCGAGCGGGTCGCCGCCGCCGTCGAGGTCGCACACGCCGGACCGGTCAAGCTGGTGCTCACGGCCCGCGCGGAGAACCACATCCGCGGGCGTGACGATCTGGCCGACACGATCGCGCGTCTGGTTGCCTACCAGGAGGCCGGTGCCGACGTGCTGTTCGCGCCCGGGCTCACCAGCCCCGAGGACATCCGCCGGGTCGTCGAGTCGGTCGACCAGCCCGTGAACGTGCTCGCGCTCCGCGGGGCGCCGAGCGTCGCAGAGCTGGCCTCGCTCGGCGTGGCGCGCATATCGGTCGGCGGAGCATTCGCGTTCGCGGCGCTCGCAGCGCTGTCGGACGCCGCCGAGGAGCTTCGCGACCACGGGACGTTCGGGTACCTCGAGCGAGCGGCGGTCGGCGCGCGCGCGGCGAGGAGCGCGTTCGCGCCGTAGCCGGCGTGCCGCGGGGCCGGCGGTTCAGGCGGCGGCGCGCAGGCTCCGCAGCGGCGGGCGCTCGACGGGCTCGGCGATTGCCGCGCTCGGCGCGTCGTCGCCCACCGGGGTGAACGTCGTCGGCAACGGGCCGCGGAGCCGGCCTTCGCGCTCCAGTCGCACGGCGACCGCTCGCAGGACCGCGTACGCCATCGGACCGAGGTCCAGCAGCGACTGGTGGGCGTTCTGGCGCACGTCGAGGTCGACCTGGGCAATTGCGTCGAGTCCGGCGAGTGTGTACGCGTCGATCAGCAGCCCGATGTCGACTCCGTAACCGGTTGCGAACGGCAGCTGCTCGAGGAGCTCGCGCCGCGCCGCGATCTCGCCGGCCAGCGGCTGTCGCAGCGCGGACAGATCGGGGTAGAACAGGTTCAGCAGCGGGCGCGCGGTAAGCTCCGTCACGCGTCCTCCGCCGTCGGGCACCGTGAGGTCACCGACCCGGAACGGCCGCCGGTAGAAGCCCTTGACGAACGAGATCCCACACTCGCACAACAGCGGGCCGAGCACGCCGCAGGCGAAATGGGGGCCGAAGCGCTCGGAGTCGGCGTCGAGGAAGCAGATCACCTCGCCCTTCAAGATCGGCAGCGCGCGCCACATCGCGTCACCCTTGCCGAGCACGGGGCCGAATTCCGGCATCAGCTTGTCCTGGTCGTGGACCTCGGCGCCCAGCCCGTGTGCGATCTCGCCGGTGCCGTCACTCGAGCGATCGACGACGACGATCTGATCGACGACGCCGCGTTCGCGCAGCGGAACGAGCTGCTCGAGGATCGCGCCGATCGTGCGAGCCTCGTTGCGCGCCGGCAGGCAGACCGACACCGTGCTCTCACGCTCGGCGGCGAGCCGGTCGGGCGAGAAAGCCCTGTGGGAGTAGGTGTTTGCGCGCTCCCAGGACCGCGATCTGACCGTCATCTCCGAACAGGATGACAGCCTCGGCTCGCGGACCCTCTCAAAAAAGGCGGATTGGCGACAGGGGTTGCGCGGGTAATGATGCGACGGGATTCACACCGGAGCTGGAGGGCAAAGAGATCGCCTCGGTACTAGGATCGCCGTGGAGGTATCACCGGTGAACCGGGTCCTGAAGATCGGCGCATACCGGCGGCTGTTGGCTGCCTACACGCTGAACGAGCTGGCCTTTATGGTCGGCTCGCTGGCGCTCGCGCTGCTTGTCTACCGTCGCACGGGCAGCGCAATCGGGGCCGCCGCGTTCTTCCTGACCGCGCAGTTCGTGCCCGCGCTGATCGCGCCGATGGCCGTTGCGCGCCTCGACCATCGCCCACTGCGTCCGCTCCTGCCCGTCCTCTACTGGTTCGAAGCGCTCGTTTTCTTCGCGCTGGCGTGGGCGGCGAGCCATTTCTCGCTGGTCCCGGTGCTCGCGCTCGGGTTCGTGGATGGAGTCGCCGCGCTCACCGCACGATCGTTGGCGCGCGCCGCCACAGTCAATGTGACGGCCGCGGCGGGGCTGCTGCGGGAAGGGAATGCGGTCACGAACGCGGCCTTCTCGGTGTGCTTCATGCTCGGCCCGGCGATCGGCGGGGCAGTCGTGGCCAGCGGCGGCACGAGTGCGGCACTGATCGCCGACGGCTGCCTGTTCGGTCTGATCGGGTTGACGCTCGCGACCGCGACCGGCCTGCCCGAGCCGACCCGGACCCGAGCCTCGGCCAAGGGCCGGGTCCGAGCGGCGCTCGCCTACGCCCGTGAGCGAGTGGTCATCCGCCGGCTGCTGATCCTCCAGGTGTTCGGTGTGCTGTTCTTCACGATCTCGGTCCCGGTCGAGGTCGTGTTCGCCGAGCATTCGCTGCACGCGGGGTCGGCGGGTTACGGTGGACTGCTGTCGGCATGGGGGGCGGGCGCGGTCGCCGGCGCCGCGATCTACGCGCGGTGGCGCGCCCGACCGTCCCGGGATCTGATCGTAATCGGCGCCGGCTGCCTCGGGCTCGGCTTCGTGGTGATGGCGATCGCGCCCACGCTGGCGGTCGCGCTCGTCGGCGCGGCGAGCGCCGGGATCGGCAACGGGGTCGAATCTGTGGCCGCCCGCACCGCGCTCCAGGAGGCGACCGAGGAGCGGTGGATGCCGCTGATGATGAGCCTTCACGAATCGATGTTCCAATCGGTGCCCGGCGCCGGGATCCTGCTCGGCGGTGCGATCACCGCGCTGGGGAGCCCTCGCACCGCGCTCGGGGTCGCGGGCGTGGGCTCGCTGCTGGTCACCGCGGTGGCGTGGTTTGCGTTGACAGGGCTGCGCGTGGCCGGCACGCCGTCCTCTGGCCATCCCGGGTCGGCCAGCTCCCCGCCGGGCTCGAATGGCGGGGGAGCATCGCGCGGCGAGGCGCAGTCCGACGGCGAGAGCTCGCAGCAGAACGGGGGGTCACATCGCGCGCCGGCGCCGGTCGGGCGACATCAGTAGAGTCCGCCCGCGAGCGACCGCGGCCGTCTGCGCTCGGGCGTCGCCCGCCCTTTCGATCGTGCGCCGTGCCTGCATCGACATCGGCTCGAACACGACGCGGCTGCTCGTCGCGGACTCGGATGGCGAACGGCTGCTCGAGGTCCATCAGGAGCGGTGCTTCACCCACGTCCGGCGGGGCCTGACGGGGAGCGGGGAGATCGGCGAGGAGAAGATCGCGGAGGTAGCCACGGTCGTCGCCGCCCAGCTCAATGCGGCGCTCGCGCTCGGCGCCGTGCAGGTGCGCGGGGTCGCGACGGCGGCGGTCCGCCGGGCGACGAACCGCGACGAGCTCGTGTCGGCGGTCCGCCACGCCTGCGGGCTCGAGGTGCAGGTCCTGTCCGCCGAGGACGAGGCCCGGCTCGCGTTCGCCGGCGCCGCGCGAACGCTCGGCTACGATCCGGGCGGCCCGCTCGGCGTGGTCGATGCCGGCGGTGGATCGTGCGAGCTGGTGGTGGGGAGGTTGCCCGATCAGGTGAGCTGGTTTGCATCGTTCGAGGTGGGCTCGGGCGCGGTCGCCGACGAGTGCCTGCCCTCGGACCCGCCATCGGCGGACGATCTGTCACGGGCCCGCGCGCGGGTCCGCGAGGTGCTCGACGGCGTCCGCCCGCCGGCCACGGCTCGGGTGGTGGCGGTGGGCGGCAGCGCGACGTCGCTGCGCCGGATCGCCGGGCCGGTGCTCGACGCCGACGCGTTCAGCCGGACGCTGGCGCTGCTGGTCGGGGCGCGAGCGGCCGAGGTCGCGGCCCGGTTCGCGCTCGATGAGGATCGAGCCCGGCTCCTCCCGGCCGGGCTGTTGATCCTCGAGGCGGCCGCCGAGCTGTTCGGGGCGCCGCTCGAGGTCGCCAACGGCGGGTTGCGGGAGGGTCTGCTTCTGGAGGTGCCACATGGATGAGCTCGACGATCCCGTTCCGGGCGACTCACCGACCGGGGGCCGCGATATGCAGCGCCTGAACGACCTCGACCCGCCGATCCCGCCGCGGGAGGCGATCGCCGAGGTGCGCGTGCGGGCGCCGACGCGAGGCAATCGGCGGCTGGAGCGGTTTCTCGAAGCCGTCAACGCCGACACGCACGTGAAGGCTCTGTGGCACGTATCCGCGGTGAACGCCTCCCGGCGGCTGGGGATGTCCGATCACTCGTGGGTGCACATCCAGATCGTGCTGAACATCGGCCTCCGCCTCGCTCGCATCCTGTTTCGCCGCGGCGTCACACCAAGCGTCACCGCCGATTACGGCATGAGCGACCACGACGCCGAGGTGGTAATTGCCGCCGGCTGCCTGTTCCACTGCGTCGGCATGTCGATCCACCGGGACGACCACGAGCGCTACAGCCTGTTTCTGACCGCGGGCAAGCTCGAGGAGTTGCTGTCGAGTGCTTACGAGGAGCCCGAGCGGACGGTGATCGCCTCGGACGCGATGCACGCGATCATCGGCCACCGCCGCAAGGGAGCGCCGTTCACGGTCGAGGCCGGGATCGTGCGCGTCGCTGATGCGCTCGATATGGCTCGCGGCCGGTCGCGAGTCCCGTTCGAAGCGGGGCGCCTCAACATCCACTCGCTCTCGGCGTACGCCATCGAGGACGTGAAGATCTCCCCGGGACGCGACCGGGCCGTGCGCGTAGAGATCGCGATGTCGAACAGCGCCGGCATCTATCAGGTCGACGAACTGCTGGCGACCAAGCTGCGCGGGTCCGGCCTCGAGGAGCACTTCGAGGTGATCGCCCGGATCGAAGCCGAGCACGAGCAGCGGCTGATTCCCGTGTTCAGAATCTGACGCCCTGCCTATAGGATGCCGCCGGTGAGGCGCTCGCTGTTGATCATCTGCACGGTGACTGTGCTGTCGCTGGTGGCGGCGCCGGCGGCGCTCGCGACCACGCAGACCGCCTCGGCGGGGAATGTCACGGCGACATTCACGTTCAGCGGGACGTACCCGAACTTCACCGGCCTGCACGTCACGATCGCGCAGGGAAGCATGGTCCTCTACGACGAGCCGGTCGTCTCCAAGTTGTGCGGGATGTTCTGCGCGCCGGGGTCTCCGTCTGGCTCGGGAACATCGGTGCACGTGCTCGACCTCGAGCATGACGGCCAGCCTGACGTCGTGCTCGATCTATATAGCGGCGGCGCCCACTGCTGCTTCATCGAGCAGATCTTCTCGTTCGATCCGGGAACGATGACCTACGCGACGACGCAGCGCTACTTCGGCGACCCGGGCGAGCAAATCGTCGATCTCCGTCACAACGGCCGGTTCGAGTTCCTCACCGCCGACGACTCGTTCGCGTACGAGTTCACGGACTTCGCGGCGTCGGGCCTGCCCATCGAGATTCTGAGGTTCTCCGACCGGCACTTCTTCAACGTGACCCGCCAATACCCGAAGCTGATCGCCAAGGACGCCGCGGGCTGGATGAAGGCATTCAAGAGCATGGCCAAGCAGCGCTACCCGGACAGCGTCGGCGTGGTGGCCGCGTGGGCGGCCGACGAGGAGTTGCTCGGACACGTCAAGCTCGTGAACAGCTTCCTCGCCAACCAGCTGAAGGCCGGGCATCTGAACAGCGCTTTGAGTCCTGAGGAGCCGGGTGGCGCCAGGTTCGTCGCCAAGCTCCGGAAGTTCCTGCGTACGCACGGCTACCTCGGCTGAACGGGGTCTACAGCAGCACGACCTGCCGCGGTGGGCCCCCTAGCGGGTCGTAGCTGGTGACCTCCGGCGGGACCCGGAGCGCAGGCTGCGCCTCGTAGAGGCCACGCAGCTCGGCGAGATTGGGATCGGCGTTGGCGGTGGCGGCGGCGACGCGATCGAGCAGCTCCACGTCGGCGTCGGTCGCGGTGGCCTCGTCGGCGAGTCCCCAGCCATCCCAGAGCAGCATCTCGGCCTTATTGAGCGCCGCGAGATCGTGGACGAGGTTGTGCCGCAGGTACGGCCAGCCTCGCGTCGCATCGAGGTCGAGGCCGGGATCGACCATGAACGTCGCCGGGTCGCTAACGCCGGCACGGCACCGGTGCCACGCCGTTCCCCCGTCGAGGAACCGGTCGCGCCCGAGGTCGAGCGGGTCGAGTCGGGCGCCGTCGGTGGGATCGGCATGGTCGTCGGCGAGCTCGGCATCGATTCGACGCCACCGCTTGATTCCGTCGTCCCACACCTCCGCGACCACGTGGTCAATCATCACGCCGGGAACGAAATAGCCTGCGAACCCGACGCGGGCTCGGGCCGGGAGGCCGTGCGCTCGAGCCAACGCCACGAACAACACCGTGAAATCGCGGCAGCAGCCGACGAGGCGCTCGCCGGGCGGGCGCGTCTCCGACAGCGCGCCGTCGTGAAGCTCGAGTAGCCGGGACAGCATCGCCTCGGCGTAGCGGGTGTCGATCTCGTCGAGCCGGTCATCAGCGATCAGCGCCCGCTCCACGCGGTAGTGGATCACGAGTCCGCGGGCCACCCGGCGGAGCTCCGCAAGATCTCCGGTCACGCGGGCGAGCACGGCAGCGTGCCGTCCGGGGTCTGTGAAGCGGCTCTGGCTCTCGTAGTAGCTGACGTCGGAGCGGGTCGTGACGCTCAGACCCCCGCCGCCGCGCGCGCGTCCGCCGGGTTGGGGTAGTGGACCATCTCGATCACCTTGCCGTCGCGAAACGTGGTCAGGTTCGCGTCGAGGTCGCCGCGCAAGACGGCTTCGTAGCCGCGACGAGCCAGCTCGACGTTCGAGTCGGTCATCACCTCATGTTCGCACGCGGCGGGGGCGCTAACCCGGCAGCCGAGCGACGACGGCGGTCACGTCGTCGTAGCGCTGCCCTGGCGGCTCGAGCAGTTGCTCGAGGATGTGATCGCACATCGCATGCGGATCCTCAGGCCCGCCTGCGGCCGCGTCGGCGAGCCGCTCGAGCCCCACATCGAGTGACTCGCCCCTGCGCTCGATCAGGCCGTCGGTGTAGAGCACGACGATGTCGTGGGCGCTCGTCGGCGCTTCGTGGGTGTCGTACGGGTTGTCCTCGACACCCACCAATCCATTGCCACCCTCGAGGTAGCGATAGCTCCTGTCGGCGCCTCGCAGCAGCGGCGGCGGATGACCGCCGTTGGCCCACGAGATCGTGCCCCGCTCGGGGTCGATGATCGCGTAGACGATCGTGAACAGGTGCTCGTCGTCGCCCTCGAGCTGGTGGCGGTTGAGCAGCGTGAGCGCGTCGCCCGGGGCCCGGCGACCGCCCTGGGCGAGCGCGAAGGCGCGCGTGAGGGTGCGCAGCTGGCCCATCGCGGAGGCTGCGCGAATCCCGCGACCGGTGACGTCGCCGACGACGATCCCGAGGCGGCCGCCCGGCATCGCGAACGCGTCATACCAATCGCCGCCGACCTGAGCGCTGAGCCCCGCGACGTCGTATGAGGCAGCCAGCTCGATCCCGCTCACCTTGGGAAGCCTCTTCGGGACCAGACCGCGCTGGAGCTCGACCGCGATCCGATGCTCCTCCTCGTGCAGCTGGGCCCGGCGGATCGCCAGCGCGGCCCGGTCGGCGGCGTCCTGCAGCAGCGAGCGCTCGGTGGGGCTGAACGACCGGTCCGACTGCTGGGAGAGCCGAAGGTAGCCGACGGTCGTCCGCTCGATCACGAGCGGCACCTCCCGCCAGCCGTCGCCGTCGGCGCCGGCCTCCTCGCGCGGGATCGAGCTCACCTGGCCGCCGGCGACGCGCACCACCCGCGGTTGGTCGTGCTCGCCGGAGATCTGCACCTCCGCCGCCTCGACCCCGAACAGCCCGGCCAGCCGTGCCGCGAGCTGCGGCAGGATCTCGTCGAGCTCGAGCGGCTCGAGCAGCGACGTTAGTTCCTGGAGCTTCGACAGCCGCTCGGCCACCGACTCGGCCTGCACGCGCGCGGCCTGTTCGAGCAACAGTTCGGCGCGGTCCTGCTCGGCCCGGCGGCGGACGGTCAGATCGACCCATTGGGCGAGCAGCAGCGGCTCGGCGAACTCGGTCGCCTCGATCGCGGACGCGACCATCGCGACCCACACCTCAGAGCCGCCGCTCGATCGGAGGCGCACGTCGACGGTCGGCTGGTCGGCGCCGACGCGTCCCGGGCGTGCGCGGGCGACGTCCTGGAGCGTCGCTGCCAGCGCCGGCCGGTCCTCGAGCTCGCACAGATCGATGACCGCGATCCCGTTCAGCTCGCCGGGCTCTCGACCTACGAGCCGGGCGAACGCGGGATTCGAGCGGACGATCCGGCCCTCCGCGTCGAGCACGGTCTTGCCGATCGGAGCCGACTCGAACGCGCCGCTCAACAGCGCCTCGGAGCGCTTCAGCGCACGGCGGCTCGCCTCGAGCTCCGCGAACACCGCGACCTTGGAGCGGAGCAGGTCAGGGTCGAACGGCTTGAGCACATAGTCGACCGCGCCAACGCCGTATCCGCGGGCGATCTCGGACACCTCGTCACGCGCGGCCGTCAGGAACACGATCGGGACGTCCCGGGTGCGCGTCCGCTCCTTGATCAGTTCTGCGGTCTCGAATCCGTCGAGCCCCGGCATCCGCACGTCGAGGAGGATCATCGCGAAATCCTGCTCGAGCAGCATTCGGAGCGCCCCGTGGCCGGAGGACGCGGTGCGGAGCGGGTACCCGAGCGGTTCGAGGACCGCCTCAAGCGTGCGCAGATTCTCGGGCTGATCGTCGACGAGCAGGATCGGCAGCGCCTGACCCGCCGTCAGGTCCACCATCGCTTCGGGATCGGCGGGTGCGGTGGTGGAGGGTAGGGGGGCGGGGCCCAAAATAATGTCTACGCGTCGAGCCACACGCGCATCATCGAGAGAAGCTGATCCACGTCGACGGGCTTGGTGATGTAGTCCGATGCGCCGGCCGCGATCGCCTTCTCGCGATCGCCCTTCATCGCCTTGGCTGTCAGCGAGATGATCGGCAGGTGCTCGAACCTCGGCATCGCGCGGATCGCGCGCGCCGTCTGGTAGCCGTCCATCTCGGGCATCATGATGTCGAGGAGCACGACGTCGGTGTTCGGGTGCTGGTGGAGCCGCTCGATGCCCTCGCGGCCGTTCTCGGCGAATACGACCTTCATCCCGCGCTGCTCGAGCGTCGAGGTCAGCGCGAACACGTTCCGGATGTCATCGTCGATCACGAGCACCTTGCGACCGTGTAGCGGCGCGTCGCCGGTCCGAAGGTGGCCGAGCAGCTCGCGGGTCTGCATCGGAAGTGTTGCCTCCGCGCGGTGCAGGAACAGCGCCGCGCGATCGACGAGACGCTCGGGCGAGTCGGCGATCGTGATCACGGCCGACTTCGCGGCCGCGTCCAGCCGCGCCCGGTCCGCCTTGGACAGGCTCTCGCCGACGAACGCGATCAGCGGCAGCTCCCGCAGGGCCTCGTCGGTCGCCACCTCGCGGATCAGGGCGAAGCATGCGGACCGTGACCGGCCGACCGCCACGACGCCGAGGTCGAACTGCTGCTCTCGGAGCACCTCGAGCGCCGCCGCCGGCTCGATCTGCTGTACGTCGATGTTGTCGTCGCCTGAGAGCAGCGTACGGATCGGGTCGTCGAGCTCACCGTGCTCGGCGATCAGGGCGATCCGCCGGGTTGGGGCACCGGCGATCCGCTCCAGCCTGCCGAGCGCGATCTCGAGGCCGGTGTCGTCAATCGGGTCGTCGATGAACGCCACCGCGCCGGCACGGAGTCCGTCGAGGCGAACCGCGCTGTCTCCGACCAGCGCGACCGGGAGGTGGCGCGTGTCCGGGTGCTTCTTGAGCTGCCCGAGCACTGATTCGAAGCGCGGCAGGTCGCCGGCGAGCACAACTGCGCTCGGGTGATGCTCCCGGGCCAGGCCGAGCGAGGCGCTGGCGCGCCGCGCCAGGATCGCCTTGGCGCCGCGGGCACGGACGGCCTTGACCATCGCCGTCGCCCGGTCGGCGTTCGAATCGATCACGAGCACCACCCGGTCGCCGCGCTCGAGCTCGTCGATCTCGTCCGCGAGCTGATCCTCGACCGGCGGCAGCGGGACGCCATCGGAGAGCACCGCGACGGCCGCCGCGGGGCTGTCGGTGCGGGTGTCGATGGGGGCGTCGGCGGCGTGCTCGATCAACGGCAGGAACAACGAGAAGCGGCTGCCCTGTCCGACGCCGGAGTCCACCTGGATCTCGCCGCCGAGAAGCCGGGCGATCTCACGCGAGATCGACAATCCCAACCCGGTCCCACCGTACTTACGCGACGTCGTTCCGTCGGCCTGCTGGAACGCCTCGAAGATCAGGTTCAACTTGTCATCCGGGATCCCGACGCCGGTATCGATGACCGAGAACTCGATCACCCGGTCGGTCTCCCGGAGCGCGTCGTTCCGCAACCCCGAGCGGTCCTGCAGATATCCGATCGCGAGCGTCACCCCGCCGTCATGGGTGAACTTGAACGCGTTCGAGAGCAGGTTCTTCAGCACCTGCCCGAGGCGCTGCTCATCGGAAATGACCGACCCCGGCATCGCCGGATCGATCTGCACCGCGAACGACAGGCCCTTCTGCTCGGCCACGTGCCGGAACGCCCGCTCGGCATCGTGATAGACGTCTGACAGCGCGACCGGCGCGAGATCCAGCTCCATCCGGCCGGCCTCGACCTTCGACAGATCGAGGATGTCGTTGATCAGCGACAGCAGGTCGTTACCGGCGGAGTGAATGGTCCGCGCGAACTCGACCTCCCGATCGGTCAACGACCTCTCCTCGTTCTCAGCCAGGAGGCGAGACAGGATCAGCATCGAGTTCAGCGGCGTGCGCAGCTCATGCGACATGTTCGCCAGAAACTCCGACTTGTACTTCGAGGACAGCGCCAGCTGCGCCGCCTTCTCCTCAAGCCCACGGCGCGCGAACTCGATCTCCTCGTTCTTGATCTCGATGTCCCGATTCTGCTCAGACAGCAGCGACGCCTTCTCCTGCAGCTCATCGTTCGTCTCACGCAACTCCTCGGACTGCTTCTGCAGCTCGGTCGTGAGGCTCTGCGACTGAGTCAGCAACTCCTCGGTGCGCATGTTCGCCCGGATCGTGTTGAGCACCACGCCGATCGTCTCGCCGATTCGGGCGAGGAAGTCGCGGTGGACTACGGAGAACGGGCGGATCGACGCGAGCTCAATCACGCCGAGGACCTGATCCTCGAACAACACCGGCATCACCAGGATGTCGGCCGGCGTCGCCTCGCCGAGGCCCGAGCCGACCTTGATGTAACCGGGAGGGGCGTCGCTGATCGCGATCGTCTTGCGGTCGAGCGCCGCCTGGCCGACGAGGCCCTCGCCGATCACGAACCGGCTGCGCATCTCGCTCCGCCGGGGCGTGTAGCCGTATGACGCCGCGAGCAGCAGCTCGTGGGCGCCCTCGTCGGCCGCCGGCTCGGCGAGGAAGAACGCCCCGTGCTGGGAGTTCACCATCGGCGCGACCTCACTCATGATCAGCTGCGTCACCGCCGCCAGGTCGCGCTGCCCCTGGAGCATTCCGGAGATGCTCGCGAGATTGGTCTTCAGCCAGTCCTGCTCGGCGTTTAGCTGGGTGGTCTCGCGCAGGTTGGCGATCATCTGGTTGATGTTGTCCTTGAGCTCGGCAACCTCGCCCTGAGCCTCGACCGAGATCGACCGGGTCAGGTCGCCCTGCGTCACCGCGGTCGACACCTCCGCGATCGCCCGCAGCTGGGTCGTCAGCGTGACCGCCAGCTGGTTGACGTTCTCGGTCAGCCGTCGCCACGTCCCTGACACGCCCTCGACCTCGGCCTGGCCGCCGAGCTTGCCCTCGGTGCCCACCTCGCGTGCGACGCGGGTGACCTCGGCGGCGAAGCTCGACAGCTGGGCGACCATCCGGTTCAGCGTCTGCTTGAGCTCGAGGATCTCGCCACGGGCGTCGACGGTGATCGTCTGCGTCATGTCCCCGTTCGCGACCGCGGTCGCCACCTGGGCGATGTTGCGGACCTGGTCGGTGAGGTTGCGGGCCATGAAGTTGACGTTGTCGGTGAGGTCCTTCCAGGTGCCGGCGACACCGGGGACCTGAGCCTGGCCGCCGAGGATCCCCTCGGTGCCGACCTCGCGGGCCACGCGCGTCACCTCGGCCGCGAACGAGTTCAGCTGGTCGACCATCCGGTTGATCGTCTCGGCGAGCGCCGCGACCTCGCCCTTGGCGTCGACGGTGATCTTCTGACTGAGGTCGCCGTGGGCGACCGCGGTGGTCACGCCGGCGATGTTGCGCACCTGGGTGGTCAGGTTCGAGGCCATCAGGTTCACGTTCTCGGTCAGGCCCTTCCATGTGCCGGACACGCCCTCGACCTCGGCCTGGCCGCCGAGGATGCCCTCGGTGCCGACCTCGCGGGCCACGCGGGTCACCTCGGCGGCGAACGACCGCAGCTGGTCGACCATCGTGTTGATCGTGTCCTTGAGCTCGAGGATCTCGCCGCGGGCGTCGACGGTGATCTTCTTGGAGAGGTCACCCTGCGCCACCGCGGTGGTCACCTGGGCGATATTGCGGACCTGGTCGGTCAGGTTCGAGGCCATGAAGTTGACGTTCTCGGTCAGGCCCTTCCATGTGCCGGACACGCCCTCGACCTTGGCCTGGCCGCCGAGCTTGCCGTCGGTGCCGACCTCGCGGGCGACGCGGGTCACCTCGTCGGCGAACGCGGACAGCTGGTCGACCATCGTATTGACGGTTCGCTTGAGCTCGAGTACCTCGCCCCTCACGTCGACGGTGATCTTCTGGGAGAGGTCACCGTTCGCGACAGCGGTGGTGACCTGGGCGATGTTGCGGACCTGGTCGGTGAGGTTGCGGGCCATGAAGTTGACGTTGTCGGTGAGGTCCTTCCAGGTGCCGGCGACACCGGGGACCTGGGCCTGGCCGCCGAGGATGCCCTCGGTGCCGACCTCGCGGGCCACGCGAGTCACCTCGTCGGCGAAGCTGCGGAGCTGGTCGACCATCGTGTTGATCGTGTTCTTCAGCTCGAGGATCTCGCCCTTGACGTCGACGGTGATCTTCTGGGAGAGATCGCCGTTGGCGACAGCGGTCGTGACCTGGGCGATGTTGCGGACCTGGTCGGTCAGGTTCGAAGCCATGAAATTCACCGAGTCGGTGAGGTCCTTCCACGTGCCGGCGACGCCCGGGACCTGGGCCTGGCCGCCGAGCTTGCCGTCGGTGCCGACTTCGCGGGCGACACGGGTGACCTCGGCGGCGAAGCTCGATAGCTGCTCGACCATAGAGTTCACGGTCGTTCCGATCCGGGCGAACTCACCCTTGACCGGGCGCCCCTCGATCTCGAGCGCCATCTTCTGGTTGAGGTCGCCCTCGGCCACGGCGACGATTACGCGCGCGACCTCGGTGGTGGGGCGGACGAGGTCGTCGATCAGTCCGTTGACCGAGTCGACCGCGGTGCTCCAGGCGCCACCGGCGCCGCGCAGGCGCGCGCGCTCGGTCATGCGGCCCTCACGGCCGATGATCTCCGCGACGCGGACGAGCTCAGCCTCGAGCGCGGCGTTGCGGGCGGCCATCTGGTTGTACGCCGCCTCCAGGCGTCCGATGTCGTCCTTGCGCCGTGCCGGCAGGCGAACTCCGAAGTCGCCGGCGGCGGCGGCCTGAAGGGCGTGCTCGAGGCGTGCGAGCGCCGGATCGTCGACGAGCGCCCGGCCGTTCTTGGCCGGCGCGGTGGCGCCGTTGACGTTCTTGCGGGCCGTGGTGGCGCCGTTCGCGGTCTTAGACGCCGCCGCGGCGCCGTTCGCCGCCTTGCGTGCCGAGCCCGCCCGGACAGTGCCTCTCTGCCGTACCGCCCCAGTCTTCGCCATACCTGCGCCTCCGATCAGTTGCTTCGCGAGCCGCCCCCTGCAAGGCGCGCGCTTCAAGCCCGTTACCGATCCGACAGATTATCGCTGTATTGCATCCATTTCGGCCAAACACGTGTTGGTTAAACACGTGTTCGACGCTGATGGTCCACGAAGTCTGGACAGTCGTCCGTTTGGCGCCGGGAGCCAAGGGTGTTCCGGGGCGGCGCGGGACCTGGTCCGCCGGCCGGTTTGCTACCAGCCGCCGCGCCAGTCGGCGTTCTGGGCGCGGGCCTTGGCGGCGTCCATCCGCGCGTGCTTGCGCTTGTCGAGCCGCCACTGGATCAGCGACAAGATCAGGATGACCGTCGGGAAGAAAATGATCACCAAGAACATCGCGTTCGTGATCACCGTGTCGTTGGTCTCGCCGTACCAGCCCTCGCCACCGTGAGAGACGCTTTCGGCGAGCGCGGCCGGCGCGATGGCGAGGAACGCCATCGAACAGGCCAAGATTGCGGTGGCGAATCGGGCGCGGCGCATCGCTGGGTAAGAGTACCGGAGAGTCCCCCGGCACACGAGTGGTCGCGGCGCCGGCGACTACGCCGCCGCGGCGCTCTCGCGTCCCCCGACGGCGGCCAGCGCTTGCAGTAGCACCGGGTTGTACGTCTTACCGTTGGTCGTGATCTCGAGGTGCTTGATCGGCGCCTCGAACACCTCCGCTCCGAGAGCGCCGGCGAGCTCGCGTTGCTTTGCCGGCGCCACCGCATCATCGCGCGAGGTGAGCACGACCGCGGTCGGGATCGCCAGTGGCGCCAGCCACGGCCGCGAGTCGAAGCGCGCGAGCTCGCGCCCGGCCTCGACGAGGTCGGGCACCGAGTGGCGCATCATCTCGGACATAAGCCAGGCGGTCTGGGGCGAGTCGCGCAGGCCGACGCGTCGCAGCCCGGCTCGCCACGTCGTCCGCGGCGCGAGTGACAGCATCAGCCCGACCAGCCCGAGCGCTTTGAACGCCCGGCGTGTCTCGGGATCCTGCCAGTGCTGGGCGGTTCCGCTGAGGATCAGGCCGCTGACGACGTCCGGATGGTCCCGCGCCATCAGCTGGGCGATCGCCCCGCCCATCGAGTACCCGACGACGATCGCCGGCGCGGCGCCCAGCACGCGCAACGCGGCAGCGGCGTCGCCGGCGCAGTCGGTCAGCCGGAACGGCGTGAGCGGACGCAGGCCGCGGCCGTGGCCGCGGTGATCGATCGCCAGCACGCGGTAGCCGGCCGTCGCCAGGGCGTCGTAGGCGCCGCACCAGTTGAGATCCGCGTTCGCAACCCAGCCATGGAGCAGCAACACGACCGGGCCGTCGGGGTGGGCGGGGCCTGAATCCCGCAGGAACAGCTCGCCGCGATCCGGCGCGATCACCGTCCGCGCCGGCGGCATCTCGATCGGAGGAACCGGTGGCCAGGCAGATCGAGCCATGCCATTGATGCTAACCACGGTGATCCGGCCGCACGCCAGGGCCTGCATACCATCTCAGTGAGATGGCTGTCGTGATCGCATCAGACCTGGGCAAGGATATTGCCGGCGAGCCGCTGCTCCGCGGCGTCTCGTTCAAGCTCGAGCGCCGCGACCGGATGACGCTGTCCGGGCGCAACGGCGCCGGCAAGACGACGCTGCTCCGGATGCTGTCGGGCGAGGCGTCGATCGACGTCGGCGACCTTACGCTAGCCAAGGACACGAAGATCGCGCTGCACGACCAGCGGCCACCGCGCGAGCGCGACATCAGCCTCCGCGCCTACGTGCTGTCGGGCGCCCGCGAGCTGGTCGCGATCGAGCAACGGCTCGCCGAGCTCGAGCAGGCGATGGCGCATGGGGCCCACGACGACGCGACGCTCAGCCGCTACGCCGAGGCGCAGGCCAGGCTCGAGCACGCCGGCGGCTACGGCTGGCGCGACCGGGCCCTATCGGCGCTCCATGGCCTGGGTTTCCGAGACGACGCCGACCTCGACCGAGCGCTCAGCACCTTCTCCGGAGGCGAGCTGACGCGCGCCTCGCTCGGGCGGGCCCTGGCCGGCGATCCCGATCTGCTCCTGCTCGACGAGCCGACCAATCACCTCGACATCGAGTCGCTCGAGTGGCTCGAGCAGCACCTGGCGAGCCTCGACGCCGCGATCGTCCTGGTGGCGCACGACCGCTGGTTCCTGGAGGCGGTTGGCACGTCGGTGCTCGAGCTCGAGGCCGGCCGCGGACGGTTCTTCAAGGGCCCGTGGCACGCTTGGCGCAAGGAGAGGGCCGCGCGCGACCTGGCGCTCGGGCGCGCGATCGAGCGCCAGGAGGCCGAGATCGAGCGTCTCGAGCGGTTTGTGACCCGGTTCCGTGCCGGCACCCGGGCCCGCCAGGCGCAGTCGCGAGCCAAGAAGCTCGCGAGAATGGACCGTCTCCAGCGCGGGGCCGCCGACGGGGCCGGGCTCGAGTTCTCGTTCAAGCCGCCCGAGCGGAGCGGGCGGGTCGTGTTCGAGTTTGAGGATGGCCACGTCGAGGTCGGCGAGCGCGTGCTGCTCGACGACGTCGAGCTATGGCTCGAGCGCGGTGAGCACGTGTCGCTGGTCGGCCCCAACGGCGCGGGTAAGACCACGCTGATCGAGACGCTCGCCGGCCGGCGCGACCTCGCGGACCCGCAGAATGGGGCCGACACCGCCCCCGGCGCCCCCGGCGCTGCCCCCGGCCCGCCGGTCGTGACCGGAAAGCTCCGCACCGGCCACAACGTCAAGCTCGGCTTTCTCTCCCAGCACGCCGAGGAGCTGGCCGCGGGCAGCGCACGAACGGTGCTGGAGGCGACGACGCACCTGACCAAGCTCACCCCGAACAACGCGCGCGGGCTGCTTGGCCGGTTCCTGTTCTCCGGGGAGGACGCCGAGAAGCCGCTCGAGGTGCTCTCGGGCGGGGAGCGCCGACGCCTGTCGCTCGCGATCCTCGTGCAGTCGGGCGCGAACGTGCTGATCCTCGACGAGCCGACCAACCACCTCGACCTCGAGAGCCGCGAGTCACTGGAGGCGGCGCTCAACGAGTTCAGCGGCTCGCTGCTGCTCGTCTCGCACGATCGCGCGCTGCTCGACGCGGTCGGCAAGCGGACGGTGGCGATCGAGGACACGACACTCCACAGCTATCTCGGAGGCTGGCCCGAGTACGTCCGTGCCCGCGAGGAGCGTGCGCAGAGGGGGACGGTCAAGCGGGAGAAGCTGGCGAAGGAGGCCAAGCCGCGCTCGCGCTCGGCGCGGACCCCGCCCCAGTCGACCAACGCAAGGGAACAGCAGCGCCTGGAACGGGAGATAGAGGCCGCCGAAATCTCGCTGAAAGCCCTCGAGGAGGAGCTGTCGGACCCGGCGGCGTGGTCGACGCCACAGCGCACCGCGCGCGCAACCGCACGCCACGAAGAGGCCAAGCGTGCGGTCGACGACCTGTACGAGCGCTGGGAGCGCCTGGCCGGGTAGCCGGGCTAGCTGCTAGCCAACCTTCGCGGTCAGGTTGCCGGGGGCCGATTGACGTAATCGCGGGCGGCTTCGGCCATCAGTCGCGGGCTGTCGAGGAGGATCCCGCGCCGGCGCAGCCCGGCCAGCAGCGACTCCTGATCGTCGAAGCTCACCTGCGTGGCCACCGCCGGCTTGCAGGTGATCGCCAACGCGCCCACGCACTCGCCGGAGATCTGGCCGTCGATCTCGATCCTGGCGCCGGCGAAGATGCCGGCGACCTCGAGCGTGAGCTCGGACCCGGAGGCGATCACGAGCGGCGGGGCGAAACCGCCGTGCTTGGGCAGCGGCGTGAACACGAAGCCGTCGACGTGAGTCAGCAGGAGCGGCCCGCCGGCGGAGATCGCGTAGCCACTTGTGCCGATCGGCGTGCTCACGATCGCACCGTCGCCCGCGATTCGTGCGAACAGCGACCCGTCGACCGACGCGGACAGCCGGACCTGCCCGCCAGTTGCGCGTACCAATGCAACGTCGTTCAGCGCAAACAGCGGTTCGCCATTGTCACGCACGACCGACAGGGCCGGGAACAGGCGGGGGCGCCACTGGCCTTGGCTATAGCGGTCGAGCGAGCGGATCAGGTCGGCGACCGTGATGTTCGCCAGCGCTCCGAGGCTCCCACAGGCGACGCCGAGTACGGGACGACCGGACACGGCGCCGGCGCGGAGAGCCGCGAGGGTCGTTCCGTCGCCGCCGATGGAGACGATCAGATCGACGTCGGCCATGTCGCCCTTCTTGGCGATCGGCCGCTGCACATACGCGGTGGCGACCTGGACGACGTCGATCCCGTGCCGCTCGGTCCATTCCTGGATCAGGCGCACGGGTTCGTCGACGTTTCGGGTCGGATGGACGAGGACCCCGATGCGTTCGGGGCGCTTGCTCGAGCGAACGGCCGTGCTGGCGTGTGGAGGAGATGTCGACATTGTTCCCGCGCAAACCATATTGGCGGGTCGTCGGGAGGAGGCCCTAAACTCGAACCAAAGATGGCACCGCTTAGCGATGCATCGCCGATCCGTGTTGCGCTGATCGATGATGACAGCGGCCTGCTGACGGTTCTCGAGCGGAGGCTGGGAGCCCTTCGGTGGGAGGCGCAGGTACTGGCGTTCCCGCCCGATGCGGGCCATCTCGCTGCGCTCCGGCTGCATGCGCTGATCGTCAATCCCGCTCTCACCGGCCTCGACTACATCGAGCGGGTCGCGACGGCTCTCCCGGGCTCAAGGGCCTGCGCGCCGGCGCTGATGACTGGGTGACCAAGCCGTGCCACCCCGAGGAGTTGCTGGCGCGGATTCAGGCCGTGATGCGGCGGCGTCGCGCCGGCGAGCTGCCGGTCGAGGAGGTCACGATCGCCGCCGGCGAGATCGCGATCCGGCCCGACCGCTACGACGCCTACGCCCGCGAGCAGGGGGCGTCGCTGTCGCGCAAGGAGTTCGAGTTGCTGCGCCAGCTGGCGGCCGCTGACGGCCGTGTGCTCGAGCGCGAGGACATCTACCAGCGGGTGTGGGGCTACACGATGGCCCGCGGCGATCGATCGGTCGACGTGTTCGTGCGCAAGCTGCGCCAGAAGCTCGAGCAGATCTCGCCCGGGTGGCGGTACGTCCATACGCATTTCGGCGTCGGCTACCGGTTCGCGGCCGAGCCGGTCGGCGACGAGGCGCGGGCCGTCGAAGCGGCCCGGTCGCCGGAGTCCCCGCTCCGGGATTTCGTCGCGGTACGCTGAGCAGGTGAGCACAACCGTCCGCAACGTCCTGATCGTGCTGGCGCTTGCTGCGATCGTCGGCACGCTGTCGGGGGGCGCGACCGCGGCCGAGGTCGCGATCCAGGCGGTCACGCTCGCGTTCCTGGGGACGTTGTGCTGGTTCGTCTCGATCATGTACCGCCAGCACCGGAGCACGCTGTACTCGCTCGGCGACGGCCATCGCGCGGTGTTGTACATCGCTGTCGGCGTTGGGACGCTGACGCTGACCGCGACCTCGCGCCTGTGGAACAGCGGCGGTGCGGGCTCGGTCGCGTGGTTACTGCTGCTCGGTGGGGCCGCCTACGCGGTGTTTGCCGTGCTCTGGTCCACCCGTAAGTACTGATCGCTCCCGGATCGAGTCAGGACGCGAGCGGGCGCGGGCGCGGAGGCCCGGGTTCGCTTTGACCTCCGCCGGCGCACGTCGGGCACAGGCCTTCGAGAAGCACGTGCGCCCGTTCCACGTGGAACCCCTGGTCGCGCAGGGTAAGGTCGACGTGCTCGGGCTCGATGTCGTGCAGCGTGCCGCACTGCCGGCAGCGAAAGTGGTGGTGGGCCGCGACGTTGGCGTCGAACTGCCGGGGACCGGGGCCTTCGACCACGCCGAGCAGGCCGGCCTCGGCCAGCTCGCCGAGCGCGTTGTAGACCGTCGCTCGCGACAGCTCGGGGAGCTGGGCCCGCGCCCGCTGGAATACGTCCTCGGCGCTCAGGTGGCCGTTGGCCGTGCCGGCGAACAAGCCGTAGATCGCGCGCCGCTGGGCGGTTGCGCGCAGGCCGTGGGTCCGTAGCAGCTGCGCCAGCGCGACATCGGAGAGCGGGGTGGGGGAGACCGAGGACATCTGGAAGCTTTCTGAGGTGGGATTCGATCCAGATCGGCTGCAACGGGAGCGTATCGCTGTGGCCAGACCGGCCGCCGCGGCGGCCCTATCCTCGACTATGTGTCAGTAGTCCCTGCCGACAGGCGACGCGAGCTCCCGGACGAGCCGGGGGTGTACCTGTTCCGCGACCGCGGCGGAAAGGTGATCTACGTCGGCAAGGCGATCTCGATCCGCAAACGCGTCGCGTCTCACTTCTCGAATCCGAGCACGCGCGGAGGACGGGATCTCGTCGACATGATCGACCAGATCGAGGCGCTCGTGGTCCACACCGAGACCGAGGCGCTGCTCGCCGAGCAGAACTTCATCAAGCAGTACAAGCCGCGGTTCAACATCCGCCTGCGCGACGACAAGTCGTACCCGTACATCGCGATCTCGCTCGACGAGGACTTCCCGCGGGTGTACTTCACCCGCGAGCGCCACCGTCGCGACCGTGCGTACTTCGGTCCCTACAGCAACGCGAAGCGGGTCCGCTCGACGCTCGAGGTGCTCGGCAAGGTGTTCATGTTTCGCTCCTGTGAGGGGACCGAGCCGGGTCGTCGCAGCGGCTCGCCGTGCCTGGACTACTACATCAAGCGGTGCGAGGCTCCGTGCGTCGGCTACGTCAGCCGCGAGGATTATCGGAACGGGATCGACGGCGTGATCGATTTCCTCTCGGGCCGTTACCGCGAGATCGAGCGGTCGCTCGAGAAGTCGATGAGGGAAGCGGCCGCGGAGCAGCGGTTCGAGGATGCCGCCCGGGAGCGGAACCGGCTGCGGGCGGTGCATTCGCTGCTCGAGCGCCAGCGCGTGTCCAATGAGGCCGTGGGGACGCTCGACGCGATCGCGGTCGCGGTGCACGAGGGCGAGGCCAACGCCCAGGTGTTCCAGCTCCGCGACGGCGTTCTGTCCGACCGCCAGAGCTTCTACCTCGACAACGAGGCCCAGGGCGGAATCGCCGAGGTCGCCGAGGCGTTCATCCTCCAGTACTACGCGAGCGCGATGATGGTGCCGCCGCTCCTGATCGTGCAGCGCGAGGTCTCCGCCTCCGCGCCGGTCCTGGCGCAGGCGCTGAGCGCGCGGCGTGACGGCTCGGTCGAGATCCGCGCCGCCGAGCGCGGGGACAAGCGCCGGATCCTCGAGCTCGCCGAGCGCAACGCTCGGCTCGCACTCGACCAGGAGCGGCTGCGGTCCGAGCGCCGGCGCCAGCAGCGGGTGGAGGCGCTGGACGGTCTCCAGCAGGCGCTGGGGCTGGACACGCTGCCGCTGCGGATCGAGTGCTTCGACATCTCGACGCTGATGGGCACGAACACGGTGGCGTCGATGGTCGTGTTCGAGGGCGGCGCGCCGAAGAAGTCCGACTACCGCCGGTTCAAGGTTCGCGGCGACTTCGCCGAGAACGGGGGACCCGCGATTGGTGAGCCAGACGACTTCGCGTCGATGGAGGAGGTCCTGTCACGCCGGCTCACGCGGTGGGAGGCCCAGCACGAGCTGTCCCCGCACGACAAGGACTACGACCCGAGCTTCGCCGCGCTCCCGAACCTGATCGTGATCGACGGCGGCAAGGGCCAGTTGTCGGCCGGTCTGCGCGCGCTCCAGGGGTTCCGCGACCGCGGCGTGGTCGTGATCTCGCTGGCCAAGCGGATCGAGGAGGTGTTCACGGCCGGCGCCGGCGAGCCGCTCCGCCTGCCGCACGACACGGTCGAGCTCCAGCTGCTCCAGCGGGTCCGGGACGAGGCGCACCGGTTCGCGATCACCCACCACCGGATCCGCCGCGACCGGGCGATGACCGCGTCGATCCTCGACGAGCTGCCCGGTGTCGGGCCGTCGCGCAAGCGCGCGCTGCTCAAGCACTTCGGGTCGCCCGACGCGATCCTGTCGGCGTCGCGCGAGGAGCTCGAGGCCGTCCCTGGGATGCCGGGCAAGCTCGCGCGCGAGGTCTATCGCGAGCTGCACAAGACGGGGGTGTGACCGTCGCGCAATGACACCGAGGACACCGCTTCACACATCAAGCTCCCTACCATGGAAGGCTCAGGAGTGAGCCAGCTGGACGAGCAAACCGAGGCCGCGCGCGAAGAAGGCTCGGCCCTGATCGACCTGGTGATCATCACCGGGTTCTCGGGAGCCGGCAAGTCGACGGCGATGGCCGCATTCGAGGACGAGGGCTACTTCTGCGTGGACAACCTCCCCTCGGAGATGATCCGCTCGCTCGTGGACCTGTTCATGCACGCGGGCTCGAAGGTGCAGCACGCGGCGGTCGTCTCCGACGTCCGCGGTGGCGAATATTTCGAGGGCCTGGCCGCGATGCTCGACGACCTGCGGGCCGCCGGCGTGAGGCATCGCGTGCTGTTCCTCGACGCCGACGAGCAGACGCTGCTGACGCGCTACAAGGAGACGCGCCGGCGTCACCCGCTCGCGCCGGAGGGCAGTGTGACCGACGGCATCGCCCGCGAGCGCGAGCTCTTGGCGCCGCTGCGGGGACGGTCGGATGTCGTGATCAACACGTCCGGTCTGACTGCGGCGATGCTGCGCCGAAAGCTCGCCGACGAGCTACTCCCGACGCGCACGCCGGGCCGTCTGGCGGTCACGTTCCAGAGCTTCGGCTTCAAATACGGTCCCGCTCGCGACCCGGACCTGCTGCTCGACGTCCGCTTCCTCCCGAACCCGCACTACGAGCACGACCTGCGGCCGTTTACTGGAGAGGACGCGCAGATCGTCGAGTTCATCAACCGGGACGGTGAGCTCGACGCGTTCTACGACAGGCTCCACCCGCTGCTCGATTACCTGCTCCCGCAGTACCTGGCCGAGGGCAAGGCCCACCTCGTGGTGGCGATCGGCTGTACCGGCGGGCGACACCGCTCGGTGGCGATCGCCAAGCATCTCGCGAGCCGCTACAACTCCGAGTCCGAGTACCTCGTGCACGTGGTTCACCGAGACGTGAGCCGGCCTGCGTGATCGACCACATCGGGTTCGAGGTCAGCGATCTGGAGCGCTCGAGCCCGTTCTACGACGCCGTGTTCTACGCGCTCGGGGCGAGGCGGATGGTCCAGTCCGAGCACGCGGTCGCATACGGGGTCAACGGCCCGCAGGTGTGGATCGTCGTCAGGGGCCGGCCGCCGGGACCCGGCTACGGCCATCTGGCGCTGCGGGCGAGCGGCAAGGCGGCGGTCGACGCCGCGTACGCGGCCGGACTAGCCAACGGCGGCAGCGACGACGGCGCTCCGGGGATGCGTCCGCAGTACGGCCGGCGGTACTACGCGGCGTATCTGCGCGACCCCGACGGGCTGCGGGTGGAAGTCGTCTCGCGGAGATGACTCGCTAGCCTTCCGCCTGCCGACTGACCCGCGTTTGACGGTCGGCATTGTCTTGCTGCCACCGAACCTGAAACGAAAGAGGGGTCGAGTATGCCGGTACGCGTCGGGATAAACGGCTTCGGGCGCATCGGCCGAAACGTGTTCCGCGCCGCTTACGAGGCCGGAGCCGACATCGAGTGGGTCGGGGTCAACGACATCGGCGACCCTAAGACGTTCGCCCACCTGCTCAAGTACGACTCGAACTACGGCCCGTTCGCCGGCGAGGTCGAGGCGGCCGACACCAGCTTTCGCGTCGATGGGACCGAGATCCGGTTCTTGTCCGAGAAGGACCCCGCGGCGCTGCCGTGGGAGGAGCTCGGCGCCGACGTCGTGATCGAGTCGACCGGCCTGTTCACCGATCGTGAGAACGCCGCCAAGCACCTCGCCGCCGGCGCCAAGAAGGTCCTGATCTCCGCTCCGGCGACCGAGCCCGACGTGACCGTCGCGCTCGGGGTCAACTTCGAGCAGGTGTACGACCGGGACCAGCACGACATCGTCTCGAACGCGTCGTGCACGACGAACTGCCTCGCGCCGATCGCCAAGGTGCTGCACGACACCGTGGGGATCAAGCACGGGCTGATGACGACGATCCACGCCTACACGGCCGATCAGCGCCTCCAGGACATGCCGCACCGCGACCTGCGGCGAGCGCGCGCCGCGGCGATCAACCTGATCCCCGCGTCGACGGGCGCCGCGAAGGCGATCGGCCTCGTAATCCCCGAGCTGAACGGCAAGCTAAACGGGTTCGCGGTCCGGGCGCCGGTCCCGACCGGGAGCGTCGTCGACCTGACCGTCGAGGCCGATCGGGAGACGAGCGTCGAGGAGATCAACGCCGCGGTGAAGGCGGCTGCCGAGGGCGCGATGAAGGACGTGCTCGTCTACACCGAGGACCCGATCGTGTCCTCGGACATCGTCAAGAACCCGGCGTCGTCGATCTTCGACTCGCAGCTGACCGTGGTGATGGACAAGACGATGGTCAAGCTTGTTGCCTGGTACGACAACGAGTGGGGTTACTCCAACCGCGTCGTCGACGTAGCGCAGAAGCTGTTGTGAAGACGCTTCGGGACCTGGGCGACCTAGACGGCAAGCGGGTGCTAGTCAGGGTTGACTTCAACGTGCCGCTCGAGAACGGGGCGGTGGCCGACGACATGCGGATCCGCGCGGCCCTGCCGACGATCGACGAGCTGCGCCGGCGCGGCGCGAGGATCGTGCTCGTGTCGCATCTCGGCCGGCCCAAGGATCGCGAGCCTTCGCTGTCGATGGCGCCGGTGGGGGCGCGCCTCGGCGAGCTGATCGGGGCGCCCGTGACGATCGCGCCCGACGTGGTTGGCGATGACGTGCGCGCGGCGGTCGACGAGTTGGGAGACGGCGAGGTGCTGCTGCTCGAGAACGTCCGCTACGAGCCGGGCGAGACCAAGAACGACCGTGAGCTGGCGGGTGAGCTGGCGTCGCTCGCGGACGTGTACGTGGACGACGCTTTCGGAGCCGCCCACCGGGCGCACGCGTCGACCGAGGGCGTCGCGCGGCTGGTCGACGAGCGGGCAGCCGGCCTGCTGCTCGAGCGCGAGGTGAACACGCTGATGGCCGTGCTCGAGGATCCGGCGCGGCCGCTCGTGTCGGTGCTCGGCGGCGCCAAGGTGAGCGACAAGATCGGGGTGATCGACCGCTTCCGCGAGAGCGCGGACAAGATCCTGATCGGTGGCGCGATGTGCTTCCCGTTCCTGGCCGCCCAGGGCCACTCGGTCGGGGATTCGCTGTGCGCGCAGGACGATGTGGAGCTGGCGCGCCGGACGCTCGAGTCGGGTTCGTCGGCGCGAGCCGAGCTGGAGCTGCCGGTCGATCTCGTGATCGGGCAGCGGTTCGCCGAGGACGCGGAGGCCCTCGAGCTCGACGGGCTCGACGTCCCCGACGGATGGATGGGGCTCGACATCGGCCCGCGGACGGCCGCGTCGTACGGCGATGTCATCGGTTCTGCCGGCACCGTGTTCTGGAACGGCCCGATGGGGGCGTTCGAGCTGGCGCCGTTCGCGGCGGGGACGCGCGCGGTCGCCGAGGCGGTGGCCGCGGCGCCGGGCACCACGGTCGTCGGAGGCGGCGACTCGGCGGCTGCCTTGGAGCGCTTCGGTTTGGCGGATCGGGTGACCCATCTCTCCACCGGGGGCGGTGCGACGCTCGAGCTGATCGAGGGAAAGTCGCTTCCTGGGGTAGAGGCGCTGTCATGAGCGAGCGCACTCGCATGATCGCCGGCAACTGGAAGATGAACAAGACCATCGCGGAAGCCGAGGCGTTCATCCAGGGGCTGCTGCCACAGGTGTCGACCGCCGACGGCGTCGAGGTCGCGGTCTGCCCGCCGTTCACGGCGCTCCAGGCGATGGTCGACTCGGCGCGCGGCTCGCGGGTCGAGGTGTACGCGCAGAACATGCACCACGCCGATTCCGGGGCGTTCACAGGCGAGGTCGCGGCCCCGATGCTCGTCGAGATCGGCGTTCACGGCGTGATCCTCGGTCACTCCGAGCGGCGCCAGCTGTTCGGCGAGACCGACAGGGCGCTCCAGCTGAAGGTGCCCGCCGCGATGGCGGCGGGGCTGAAGCCGATCCTGTGCGTCGGCGAAACCGAGGACGAACGCGAAGCCGGAGACACCGAGCGAAAGCTCCGCCACCAGGTCCAGGAGGCCCTGGCGCGGGTCGACACTGCGCGTCTGGGGGAGATCGTGATCGCGTACGAGCCGATCTGGGCGATCGGGACCGGGCGGGTGGCGACCCCCGAGCAGGCGCAGGACGCGATCGCGTTCATCCGCGCCCTGGTGGCCGACCGGTCCCGCGAGCAGGCGCAGCTGACGCGAGTCCTGTACGGCGGCAGCGTGAAGGGCGAGAACTGCGACGAGCTGCTGTCGCTGCCCGACGTGGACGGGGCGCTTGTCGGTGGGGCGAGCCTCGAGGTGGAGTCGTTCGCCGGGATCGTGAACGCCGCCTGCCACTGATGGCTGTCGCTTCGGGTCCGCGTGAGCTGCCCGCACCGTCGGCGGTGCTAATCGTGCTCGACGGCTGGGGGCTCGCGCCCGATGGGCCTGGCAACGCCGTCTCACTGGCGCGCACGCCGGTGTTCGACGAGCTGTGGTCGACTTATCCGCACACGCAGCTGACGGCGTGCGGCCGCGCAGTCGGCCTGCCCGATGGGCAGATGGGCAATTCTGAGGTCGGGCACATGAACCTGGGGGCGGGGGCGGTCGTGATGCAGGACCTGACCCGGATCGATGAGGCGGTGGCGAAGGGGGAGCTGTCGTCGAACGAGGTCCTGCGGTCGGCTTTCTCGGACGCTGATCGAGTGCACCTGATCGGGTTGGTGTCCGATGGCGGAGTCCATTCCGGGTGGGGGCACCTCGAGGCGCTGATCCGGCTTGGGGGATCGCTCGGGGTCTCCGATCTGGTCTTACACGCGTTCACCGACGGCCGCGACACGCTGCCCGAGTCGGGCGCCGGCTTCCTCGAGACCGTGCAGGCGTGGATGGACGACGCCGGCGCGGGGCGGATCGGCTCGGTCGTGGGCCGGTACTGGGCGATGGACCGCGACCGGCGTTGGGACCGGATCCAGCGCGCCTACGACCTGCTCGTCCACGGGACCGCCGAGCACCGCGCCGCGTCGGGTGCGGAGGCGGCGCGCGAGGCCTACGCACGCGACGAGACCGACGAGTTCATCACGCCGGTGCTGGTGGGGGAGGCGGAGGCGCGGATCCGCTCCGGGGACTCGGTGTTCGCATTCAACTTCCGGCCGGACCGGATGCGCGAGATCACGCGCGCGCTGGCTGAGCCGGGGTTTGATGAGATCGATCGCGGCGGTGCGGACGTGGTCGAGCGCTACGCGACCATGACCCAGTACGAGGAGGACTGGGACTACCCGGTCGCGTTCGCCCCTTCGCACCCGGCGCTGACCCTGCCGCACGTGCTCGCCAACCAGGGAGTTCGCCAGCTGCACGTGGCCGAGACCGAGAAATACGCGCACGTGACGTACTTCTTCAATGGCGGCGAGGAGACGGCGTACGACGGCGAGCGGCGCGAGCTCGTCGACTCGCCCCGGGACGTTCCCACCTACGACAAGAAGCCCGAGATGAGTGCACGGAGCGCCGCCGACGCGTTCGTCGGCGCGTGGCGCGAGGACTCGCCGACGTTTGGGATCATCAACTTCGCCAACCCGGACATGGTCGGGCACACCGGCGTGATCGAGGCCGCCGTCGCCGCGATCGAGACCGTTGATGGGTGCCTGAGGTCGGTGGTCGAGGCCGTTCACGAGTCCGGTGGCGCCTGCATCATCACGGCCGATCACGGCAACGCCGACCACATGCTCGAGGACGACGGCAGCCCGAACACCGCGCACTCGCTGAACCCGGTGCCGCTGATCGTGACCGTCCCGGGGCTCGAGCTGCGGTCGGACGGGGGGGTCTTGGCGGACGTGGCGCCGACCGTGCTCCAGGTGCTCGGGGTCGAGCAGCCGGAGGAGATGACCGGGGGGTCGCTGATCTCGTCGGAGTAGCCGGGGTCGCGGTCCGGCGCTGGCGAGGTAGCCGGGGTCGCGGTCAGGCGCCGGCGAGGAACTGCTTCATCGCTTCGTGGGTCTGGCGGGGTCGCTCAAGCTGGGGCACGTGGCCGCAGTCGAGCTCGAGGTGGGCGGCCTGCGGGACCTCCTCGCGGACGTGGCGCGCGAACCCGATCGGAACGATTTGGTCCCTGCGCCCCCACACGAACAGCGCTTCGGGTCGTAGCTGTGGGAGCCGCGTCCACAGGCCGTTCGGCCCGCGAGGCTCCTCGAGGTAGATGTTGCGGGCCGCGGCGTAGAACGCGGCCCTTCCGGACGGGGTGATGTACGACCGCAGGAACTCGTCGATGCCCGCTGCCGTCCACTCGGTGTCCGAGCCCGGGATGAACTGCTTGACGATCCGCTCGACGATCGCACGCGGCGCCGGCTGGAACACGCCGAGCTGGGTCGGGACCAGGCGGAGGTAGGGCGCCCAGGGGCGTGCCTTGAGCCACGGCAACGAGGGCGCAAGCAACACCAACCGATCGACGCGGTCGGCGTGGTCGAGTCCGAGCTCGAGCGCGACGCGTCCGCCCATGCTGTTTCCGACGAAGTGCGCCCGGTCGAGCTCGAGCGCATCGAGCAGCGAAACCATCGCGCGGGCGAAGAACGGCGCGTCATAGGCGCCCAGGAGCGGCTTGTCGGAGTCGCCGAAGCCCGGGAGGTCGACCGCGATCGCGCGGCACTCGGGCGTCAGCGCGTGGATCGTGGGGAGGAACGATGCCTTGGTGGCACCCAGGCCGTGGAGCATGATCACCGGGTCGCCGGTGCCGGCCTCGATCGTCGACAGGCCGCCGGCGTTGGTGTCGACGTGGCGGATGCGCAGACGACCCGGACCGGTCTGCTGGGCGGTGGCGGCGAGGAACCCGACGCCGAGGTGGAGGTCGCGCCGGATCCTCAGGCGACCCTTGCGGTATGCGGTCATCCCGCCGCGCACGTCCTGCGCGATCGCGTCCCACGTCGCCTCGTCGGCGGTCATGATCGCGTCGGCGCGGCCGCCGCTGGTCGCGAGGCGGGCGGTCCCATCCTCGATCACGACGTCGTGGGCTCCATCTGCAGCTTGGTCGGTCTGAATCCTGAGCAGGACTCGCCTGCGCCCGACGTCGAACACCGACGGGTCAAAGCGCGCGATGAGGCGCTCGAGCGCGGTGGCCGGCGCGTCCCTGATCGGGTCGTTCGTGGCGCGGATTGCGTCCATGGCGTGCTTCGGTTCCTCCCCTGCTGGAAGGTCCGGCAATCTAGTGGGATTCGTCACAGATCGGCGCTCAAGTTCTGAGGGCGGCCGTCAATCTCTACGCTCACCACCCACTATACTTGACATGAAGTGACTTAGATTTCATAATGATCGCAGACCCCGATTCTCATTCTTACAAGGAGAAGTTTGATATGGCACTTATCCGCTGGGAGCCCGCTCGCGAGCTCCGCACGATGCAGAACGACATGAACCGTCTGTTCGGCACGTTCTTCGATTCGACCACCCCGGGCAACGGCGCCGCCCCCGCGCGCCGGTGGATTCCGGCGATCGACATCGTCGAGAACACCGACGAGTTCGTCCTGAAGGCCGACCTGCCGGGTCTGAGCGAGGGCGACGTCAACGTCGAGCTCGACGACAACATGCTGAAGATCTCGGGTGAGCGCAAGTCCGAGCACGAGCAGCGCAAGGACGGCTTCTACCGCGTCGAGCGCGCGTTCGGGCGGTTCTCCCGCTCGCTGACCCTCCCCGAGGGCGTCAGCGCCGACAGCATCCAGGCAACGTTCGACAACGGCGTGCTCGAGGTTCACATCCAGAAGCCCGAGCAGCGCAAGCCCCACAAGGTCGCGATCTCGGTCGGCCACGAGGCCAAGACGATCGAGGGCGCGCAGGACACGGAGTCCTCGCAGGCGGCCTAGTTCTCCGCTGAGTTAGGGTCCGGACCGTGTTCACGGTCCGGACCCGAGCCCCCACCTCACTCGCGCGTACCGCGACGCTTCATCTGGCGCACGGCGACGTCGCCACACCCGCGTTCGTGCCCCTCGCGACCAAGGGGGCGGTCAAGGCGCTCGAGCCTCGCGACGTTGCCGCGCTCGGCTACGAGCTGATCCTCGGCAATACCTTCCACCTGCTGCTGGCCCCCGGGCCGGACCTCGTTCGCGAGCTCGGCGGCCTGCACGAGTTCATCCGGTGGGGCAAGCCGATCATCACCGATTCCGGCGGCTTTCAGGTGTTCTCGATGGGCCACGGTGGCGTGGCCGACGAGATCAAGGGTCGCGGGCGAGGTGGTGGCGCCGGCGTCGCTGCGGCCGCAGCTGCGGGCGCCGGCGAGGCCGGCGGCCGGCGATCGGACGGGACGAGTGGGGCGATCCTGTCGATCGCCGAGGAGGGCGTGCGCTTCCGGTCCTACGTCGACGGCCGCGAGCGGTTCCTGTCCCCTGAGACCTCGATGTCAGTACAGGCCGCGCTCGGCTCCGACATCGCGCTCGCGTTCGACGAGTGCACCCCGTTCCACGTCTCCCGCGAGTACACCGAGCGCTCGATGGAACGGACCCACCGCTGGCTCGAGCGGTGCCTGCGCTGGCACGACGAGCACGGGCCGGCGGGGCAGGTCGTGTACGGGATCGTCCAGGGCGGGGTCGATCAGGACCTCCGGACGGTTTCGGTCGGGGTTGTCGCCGCCAGTGCGTGCGACGGGGTCGCGATCGGCGGATCGCTCGGGCAGCACAAGGCTCAGATGCACTCGGTCGTCTCATGGACGACCGCCGAGCTCGAGCGCCTCGCGCCCGACCGGCCCCGGCACCTGCTCGGAATCGGCGACGTCGACGACCTGATCGCCGGCGTCGAGCTCGGGATCGACACGTTCGACTGCGCCCTGCCGACGCGGCTCGGCCGCCACGGGGTTGCCCTCGTGCCCGACCCGGAGGCGCGGTGGCGAGTCGACCTCGTCAAGGGCCGCTGGCGCGATTCACGCGATGTGATCCTCGACGGCTGTCCCTGCCCCGCGTGCTCAGGCGGCTTCACGCGGGCGTATCTCCACTACCTGCTCCGCGCCGGCGAGCTCACCGCGCTACGGCTCGTGACGCTCCACAACCTCTCGTTCATCGCCCGGCTGATGGCCGACCTGCGCGACGCGATCGACGGCGGGCGGCTGCCGAAGGTGGCGGCTGCGCTCCGGGCGGGCGCGGCGCCGGGCGCGGTCGAGGGTGGCGCTTTTCACGGCGCATAACCCGCCACGGCGGTGGGGGAGCGGGGGTGGGGGGTCGGCAGTCGGGGGTCGGCGGTCGGGGGTTCGCGGTCGGCGGTCGGCGCCTGAGGACGCACGACTCCCGTCAGGATGGGTCGCACGGCCCCACGGACGCCGCCGAAGGCGGCCCAGCAGACGCGTCCCGCTCGCAATAGCTACGTAGGTGCATGCCCCATCGGGTGCCGCCCGATACCGAGGCCGACCAGCCACGACGGCAGGCGCGCGGGCAGCCGAGGGGGACGGCACCGAAGCTATTTCGTGTACTTGCTGATGATCTGCTGAAGCTGCTTGACCGCGTCGTTCGTGTCGTGCGCGACGACCTTGCGGTAGTGCACGACGTTGCTCGACGTGCTGGCGGCGATCGTGACCGCCACCGCCACCGCGGCCACGAACAGCACGACCACGGCGAGGAAGGCGAAGAAGCGGCGCGCGGTGCGTGATCCGCGCGAACGCTGCGCCGGCGCGCGACGGGCCTCATCGGGGCCATAGCCGGACATCGGCGGGGGGTAGGCCGCGCGGCGCGGCTCGAGCTGGCGGGGTCGCGCAGGGGTCGTCCTGCCGGTCGGTGGCCCGGTCCGCGGCGCCACTCGCGTCTGGGCCGTGGGCGAGCCCTGGCCCGACAGCACGCGGGTCGCGGCGGTGCCCCCGGCGCTCCGGGCCCGGGCTCCGTTCGGGCTCGGCTCGACGCCGCGGGCGCCGCTGGTGATCGCCTCGCCGAGCAGCAGCGCGGTATCCGGGCGATCCTCCTGGTCGAGGGCGAGTGCCATCGTGATCGCGTCGGCCAGCTCGGGCGGCACGCGTGGATTGAGCTCGTCGACCGAGGCGGGCGGCTCGCGCTGCTGTTTGAGGGCGAGCTCGGACAGCGAGTTGGCCTCATACGGCAGGCGCCCTGTCAGGAGCTGGTAGGCCACGACCCCGAGCGAGTACAGATCGGCACGCGGCCCGGCCTCCTCGCCCCGCGCCTGCTCGGGCGCGAGGTAGGCGGCGGTGCCGAGGACCGAGCCGACCTGGGTGATGCTCGATTGGTCGGTGGCGCGGGCGATCCCGAAGTCAGCCAGCTTGACCACGTCGGAGTCGGACACGAGCAGGTTGCCCGGCTTGACGTCGCGGTGCACGACGCCGTTGCGGTGGGCGTAGTCGAGCCCGCGGCAGGCCTGCGTCACCACGTCGACCGCCTGCTCGACGCCCATCGGGCCGTGGTCGCGGAGCAGCTCGGCGCACGAGTGGCCGGAGACGTGCTCCATCACGATGAAGTGCTGGTGGGCGTCCTCGTCGAACCCGAAATCGAACACCTGGACGATGTTGGGGTGCACCAGCCGGGCTGCCGACAGCGCCTCGCGGCGGAAGCGGGACACGAACGTCGGATCGTCTGCGAGGTGCTCGGCGAGCAGCTTGATCGCTACGTAGCGCTCGAGCCGTTGGTCGAACGCGAGCTGCACCGTCGACATCCCACCGACGCCGAGGCGGCCCTCGATGCGGTACCGCCCGACGATCGCTGTTCCGTTAGTCACCCACCACCACCGTTTCCGGCACCGTTCGCATTGCCCGCGCCGGTCCCGCCGCTGTTGCCAGTTCCAGTCCCGGTGGTGGTCCCCACGCTGAGTCCCGCGCCACCGGTTGTCGAGCTCGTAGTAGTAGTAGTACCCGTGTTCGTCGGCGTGGTTGCGGAGGTCGACGTCGTCGAGGTCGAGGTCGAGGTCGAGGTGCTGCTCGACGTGCTCGGTGTGGTGGTGGACGACGTCGACGGGGTGGTGGTCGTCGACGACGTCGTGGCTGGAGTCGAGGTGGTCGTCGCCGTGTGTTGACGGCAGTCTCTCGCCGCAAGCTGCGCGATCGTCAACGCGCCCTGGTTCAGGTTGCTGCGGAGTGTCGGGTTGACGGTGACCGGCAGCGTCGCTACGTCCCGATTGAGGGACGCGCTGGCGTTGACGGCGGCGCCGCAATCGCCCGACTGGACGGCCGAGCTGATCTCGTTGCCCTGGCCGCTCAGCGCGATCGACTGGTCACCAGAGAGCAGGCCGGCGCCGCCACCGCAGGCGGCGACGCACGAAACGGCGAAGCCGAGCCCGCCGGCGAGGATGGCGCGAGGCGCGTAGCGCATCCGCGGCCTGACTCTAGAGGGTCGGCCCGTTGGCTTTGGGTTAGACGGCCCCCGTGCGCCGGATCGCGCGCCCCCGGCTTGGAGAACGCGCGGGCTCCGAGTCAGACGGCTCTCACTGACCGTACGCGAGGCGCTCGGCCAGCGAGTCCGGAAGCCTGGCGGCGCGGATCGCCGCCGCCGCCCCGGCGATGTCGTACTCGGTGCGCCGGTATACGGCCTCCCACCCGTCGAGGTCCAGCTCGAGCCAGCCGGCGCGAGGGTCGCCGTCGCGCGGCTGGCCAACGCTCCCCGGATTGATCAGCCACTCGCCCTGGGCGAGGTCGAGCTGCTCGCCTGGCCCCCGGGTCTGTCCGCTGGCCGATTCACCCTCCCCGCGCGAGAACGACAGCGCCACGTGGGAATGGCCGATCAGGCAGACACGGTGCGTCTGGGCGTCGAGGCACAGCTCGGCCTGCAACGGCGAGAGCACGTATTCCCAGATGGGGTCCCTCGGGCTGGCGTGGAACAGGCCGACGTGCTCGTCGAGATAGGCGGGCTCGAGCTTGTCGAGGTACTCGCGGGTGTCGGAACTGATGACACCCTGGGTCCATCTCGCCGCGAGTGCGGCGCCGCGCGAGAACTCCTCGAGCGGGAGCGCACCGCGGACGCCGAGATCGTGGTTGCCCGCGAGGCAGATCGCGGCATATCGCCGGGCCAGCTCGACACACGCGTCGGGTTCGGCTCCGTAGCCGACGAGGTCGCCGAGGCACCACATCTCCTGGCACTCCGAGGCCTCGATCGCATCGAGGACCGCCTCGAAGGCATGCCGGTTGCCGTGGATGTCAGAAACGATTGCGACTCTCATTTTCGGCGCGATTCGGTGGCGCGCGCGGCTACAGTCTTGCGGGTGAGGCACCCCTCGCGCCACCGACTCGTCGAATCGATGCTGCTGGCGCTCGCCGCCGCGGAGGGTGGCGTGCGGCTGCTTTCTCCGCGCGAGCGGCCAATCGAGCCTGCAGATATAGATCTTCACAGCTTTTTCAGCGAAGCCGAGATTGAGCGTGGGACGAGGTTCGCGCGACCCCAGCTGGCGCTCGGTCTCGGCCGCGCCGCGATCGAGGGCGGCGCGCTCGCACTCATCGTTCGGCGGCCGCCGCGATGGCTGTCCGGCCGGTCCGAGCGTCCGGCGCTGCGCGGCGCCCTGGCCGGCGTCGGCCTGGCCGTGGGGCTGTCGCTGCCGGCGCTGCCGCTGTCGGCGATCGCGCGCCGGCGCGGCGTGGCGGTCGGGCTGGTAACCCAGTCCTGGCGTGGCTGGGCCGCGGATCTGGCCAAGGGCGCGGCGATCGAGTCGGCGCTCGCGGCCGCGGCCGGCAGCGCGGCGGTGGCCGTCACCAGGCGGTATCCGCGCCGCTGGTGGCTACCGGCCTCGGCCGGATCGGTGCTGTTCGGCGCTGCCCTGGCGGCGCTGGCGCCGGTCGTGCTCGACCCCATGTTCAACGACTTCACGCCACTGCCCGAGGGCGAGACCCGCTCGGATGTGCTCGAGCTCGCCCGCGCCGCCGGCGTGAAGGTGGGGGAGGTGTACTCGGTCGATGCCAGCAAGCGCACCACCGCGGCGAACGCCTACGTGGCCGGACTGGGGCCAACCAAGCGGGTCGTGCTGTTCGACACCCTGCTCGACCGCTACAGCCGCGACGAGATTCGCGTCGTGGTCGCCCACGAGCTGGGCCACGTGCGACACCGCGACGTGCCGCGTGGCGTGCTGTACGCCGCGCTGGTCGCCCCAGCCGTCGCGCTCGCGGTGCAGCGCCTGAGCTGGGAGCTGTCGTCCGAGCGCGGCAATGCCGGCGCGCTTCCAGCGCTCGCGCTGGCGGCGGCGGCGGTCGGAGCGCCGACGGGGTTGATCGGGAATCGCCTGTCGCGAGCGATCGAGCGTCGCTCCGATGCCTACTCGCTGGCGCTGACGGACGCCCCGGAGGCGTTCATCTCGTTCGAGCGCGCGATCGCGGTGCAGAACGTTGCCGACCTCGAGCCGCCGCGCTGGCTCACGTCGCTGCTGGCGACGCACCCGCCGACCGCCGAGCGGATCGGGTCGGCGGTCAGCTTCGCGGGCGGCGCCGTCAACGGCTCGACGGCGGCCGAGGGCTACTCCTCCTCGGGTGGCTCGGTCTCCTGAGCTTCGCCGTAGCCGCCGTACTCGGGCAGGTTCTTGATGCCCTCGCGGGTCTGCCACTTCGAGTAGTTGTCCTGCATCGCGTCGATCAGCTCGTGCATGAACTTGGCGCTCAGGTTGATGCGTGAGACGACGACGCCGGGGATCTCGTCGTCCTCCACCTCGTGGTCCACGCGCGCAAACGTGATCGTGAACTCGTAGTCGGAGTGGCTTACGTTCGCGAAGTTCGCGTATACGCCGGCCATGATGTCCGGCGAGAAGTGGATGTTGATGTGCCGCTCTGGGCGGCCGGGATCGTCCATGGGAACGTAGTATCCCATCGTGAGGATCCTCGTCGTTGCCGTAGGGAGGCTGCGCCCCCCGTTCTCGGACGATGTCCAGCACTATCAGAAGCTGCTCACGCGGCACGTCAAGCTCGAGCTGATCGAGGTGCGCGAGGACGATCACGTCGGCCGGCGGATCCCCGACCGGGCGTTCGTGTCGCTGCTCGACCGCGAGGGTGAGCAACTCGACTCGCTTGCCTTCAGCCGGTTTCTCGAAGCGCGTCGCCAGAGCGCCCAGGACCTGTGCTTCGTCGTCGGCGGCCCGTTCGGGCTCGAGCTCGAAGACGTCGACCACCGGATCTCGCTGGGCGCCGTCACGCTGCCCCACCAGCTCGCCCGAGTTGTGCTGCTCGAGCAGCTGTACCGCGGTCACAAGATTCTCGCCGGCGAGCCGTATCACTACTGATGGCTGATTGGAGCCAAAGCGGCGCCTGGAACTTTCCGGGCGAGGACGACGGCAAAGACCGCGCCACCGCCTTACGGCAGCGAGAGCACGCCCGCCGCGAGGTGAGGCTGTTCATCCGGCGTTTGGGGATCCTGCTGGCGGCGCTCGGTGCAATGGTGATCGCCGGCACGATCGGCTTCGCGGCGATCGAACACGTCTCGCCGGCCTACGGGTTCGAGTGGACGATCGACACGGTCACCACGCTCGGGTCGATCCCTGACCCCCCGGACACGGCCGGTCGCGCGCTCAAGGTCGGCCTCGAGCTGTTCGGCATAGGTACGCTCTTCTACGCCCTCGCGACCGTTGCGGAGTTCTTCGTCTCGGGGCAGCTCAGCGGAGTCCTCGAAGAGCGCCGGATTGAGAAGATGATCAGTTCGTTCACCGACCACTACATCGTCTGCGGCTTCGGCCGCGTCGGGCGCCAAGTTGTGCGCGACCTGCGGACCGCCGGCGCCAGGTACGTGGTGATCGACCCCAACCCCGCCAATCGCGAGGCCGCGCTCGCGACCGGCGCCCCCCTGATCGAGAGTCAGCCGTCGGACGACGAGGTCCTCAAGCAGGCGGGGATCGAGCGTGCTCTCGGGGTGATCGCGTGCGTCGACTCGGATGCCGAGAACATCTTCATCGCGCTCACAGCACGGGAGCTCCGTTCTGACATCTTCATCGTCGCGCGGGCCTCGGCCGAGGACTCGGAGAAGAAGATGCTTCGCGCCGGGGCCGACCGGGTGATCTCGCCGTACAAGACCTCGGGGGCGGCGATGGCACGGGTGGCGCTGCGCCCCCAGGTGGGCGGCGCGCTCGATGTCGCCGACTATCGGATGGAGGAGATCGAGGTCTCGCCCGTGTGCGAAGGAGTGGGCAAGAAGATCGCGGAGGTCAGCGGGCCCGCGCTGATAGTTGCGGTCCGCCACCCTGACGGCCAGCTCGAGACGCAGCCGCCGCCCCAGACCGTGCTCAACTCCGGAGACCTGATTGTCGCGATGGGCGCGCCGACCGCGGTCGAGCGGCTCGAGCGGATGTTCCAGCCACCGCGGGTCCACTCGGGGATCCGGCCGACCATCCCGGGGCCATGAGGGACGGCGAGGCAAACGCTCCGCTGCAGGAGCTCGTCGCCGCCGTCAATGGCGCGGCCGCCGCGGTGCGGGGAGACGCTCGGGAGCCGCCGGCGCCGCCGACGCTCGACCGCCCGCGCCACAAGGGACAGGGCGACTACTCGACGAACGCGGCGATGCTGCTGGCGCCCGTGCTGTCGGCACCGCCGCGGGCGATCGCCGAGCGAATCGCGGCGGAGCTGTCGGCGACGCTGGGCGATCAGCTCGAACGGGCCGAGGTCGCGGGTCCTGGGTTCGTGAACCTGTGGCTGTCCGACGCCTGGCACCGCCGTGCGCTGCAATCGGTGCTCGATTCCGGCGAGCGGTTCGGTGCGGGCGGCGCCGACCCCGCGCAGCGGATCTCGGTCGAGTTCGTGTCCGCGAACCCGACCGGCCCGCTGGTCGCCGCCAGCGGGCGCCATGCCGCCTACGGGGATGCGCTCGCTCGGATCCTCGAGCATCACGGGCACTCGGTCACGCGGGAGTACTACTTCAACGACGCCGGCAACCAGATCCGGCTGCTCGGCGCGTCGGTTCGCGCCCGCGCCCGCGGCGAGCAGGTGCCAGCGGACGGCTACCAGGGCGACTACGTTGCCGACCTTGCGGCGGCCATCCCCGGGGCGGCCGGGGCCAGCCTCGAGGAGGTCGCGCGGAGCGCGGTCGCGCTCCTGCTCGACCAGATCAAGGCCACGCTCGACCGCTACGGCGTTCACTTCGATGTGTTCTTCAGCGAGCGGACGCTGCACGAGGGCTGGCCCAGCCCGTTGCAGCACGCCCTGACGGTGCTCGAGCAGGTCGGCCACGTCTATCACGCCGACGGCGCGGTGTGGCTGCGCACGACGAGCTTCGGCGACGATAAGGACCGGGTGGTGGTCCGTTCCAACGGAGAGCCCACGTACCTCGCGGCCGACATCGCCTACATGGAGAACAAGCGCGGGCGGGGATTCGACCGACAGCTGGTGCCGGTCGGGTCCGATCACGCGGCGTACGTGCGGGCGATGAAGGCGGCAATGGCCGCGCTCGGAGGCGATCCCGACACGGTCGAGCTTCCGCTCCTTCAGTTCGTCCACCTGGTCGAAGGCGGCGAGGTGTTCGCGATGTCCAAGCGCCGTGGGGACTTCGTGACGCTCGACGACCTGCTCGACGAGATCGGTGTCGACGCGACCCGGTTCTTCATGCTCCAGCGATCGCACGACCGGACGATCGAGCTCGACGTCGAGCTCGCCCGCAAGCAGTCGCGGGAGAACCCCGTCTACTACATCCAGTACGCCCACGCGAGGATCGCCTCGATGCTGCGGCGGTTCCCGGCGGCGCGGGTCGAAGGTGCGCTGGCCGCGGAATGGGGCTCGGAGCTGCTCGAGGACCCCGAGCGGGACCTGATCAAGAAGCTCGTGGCATTCCCGGGCGAGATCGCCGAGGCGGTCGAGCGGCGGGCGCCGCACCGGATCGCGGGCTACGCGCTCGAGCTCGCCCAGGACTTCACGGCGTTCTACGAGGCGTGTCGGGTGGTCGGGGCGACGCCTGAGGCGGTGGAGTCACAGAGAGTCGCGCTGTCGGTGGCGGCGCAGACGACGCTCGCGCTGTCGCTGGCGCTGCTCGGAGTGAGCGCGCCGGACGCCATGTAGCGGATCGCGTCCGGTCCGGGGGGGCGGTTCGGATCGGGGGCGGGGCGGTCCGGGTCGGGGGCGCGGGGGCGGTTCGGGTCGGAAGCGCGGGGGCGGTTCGGGTCGGAAGCGCGGGGGCGGTCCGGGTCGGGAGCGCGGGGCGGTCCGGGTCGGGAGCGCGGGGCGGTCCGGGTCTAGCCCCGGAACTGGCTGAGCTCTTGATCGAGGCGCTCAGCGTCCGCCGGATCGAGCTTTCCGGGAGACGCGGCCGGCTCGCGTGCGGCGGCTCGCGTACGGCGCCTCCAGCCCGGCAGCGTCACGAACAGGATCGCCGCGCCGATCGCCAGGATCGCCGGCGGAATGATGTAGACGGTTAGGTTGAATCCGTGCGCGGGTGGCTTGCCGAGGACGGCCGTGCCGTACTGGCTGACGAGGTTCTGGAGGATCTGCTGCTTGTTCTCGCCCTGGGCGATCAGCACGCGGATGTATGACCGCTCGGAGTCGGCCTCCGGCGACTGCGCCACAGCCAGCGGCTCACGGCAGGCGGTGCACATCACGAGACTCTCGATCTCGGTCAGCGACGTGCGAGGGGTGACCGTAGCGGTGGCCGCTGCCGGCGCGAGCGCGATCAGCCCGGTCGCGAGCGCGATCACGATCGCAATCGTTCCGCTGCGAAGGCCGGTTGTGGTCATGCCGACTGGGCCAGGATCCGGGTCATCGTCTGCTGGAGCCAGGTGCCGGCGAGTTGGTAGCGGCGGAGCGCCACGATCCGACCCTGGCGGTTGATCACGAACGTCTCCGGTACGCCGCTCGTCCCGAACCCCTTCACGAAGTTCCCGCTGACGTCGCGAAGGACGGGATAGGTGAGGCCGTGTTGGTGCACGAACTGCTCGGAGTCGCTCGAGTTGTCGAGATAGGTGACCCCGACCACGGTGGCGTTGTTCTTGACCAGCGTGCGCTCCTCCTGCTCGAGGATCGGCGCTTCGGCCACGCAGGGCTGGCACCAGGACGCGAACACGTTTAGCACGACGACCTTGCCACGCATGTTCGCGAGGCTCTCAAAGCCCGAAGATCCCAGGACCGGCAGCTTGGTGTGGGCGCCCGGCGCCATCGGATAGTCCCCGCGCGCGACGGACGCGTCGATCGACGAGCTCGTCCCCTGATGGGCAACCCCGAACGCGAGCAACGCCAGCAGCCCGACCGCCACGGCGACGGCGACGGCGGGAATCGCGAGGCGGCGCATGATTGGAGAGTAATACGCGGGTTTGCGGGCCGGCATCGCACCGTCGCTGCGGATCCGCAATCGCCCCTCCGGAGCGCCCGGGTTCGGCGAAGGCTCCATGGTTGGTTTGCAACATTCCTTCGCCGTGACCTCCCCTGGTCTGAGATGGTTGCACCGGACCCGGGGGGCGATCGAACACGAATTCGAGGTCAACCTTGACTGCCCCTACCAACCCAGCCGGCCCCGAGTGGCCTCCCGAGATCGGGGAGGACGACGCTCCCACGCCGTTCGCGCTGCACCTCGAGCCGATGAAGGACGGCTGGGTGCGGGTCAGCGTCGAGGGCGAGCTTGCGCTCAACAGCTCCGCGACGCTCGAGCGGGCCGTCGAGGCCGAACTCGTGTCGAACAGGCACGTGCTGCTCGACCTCTCGGGGATCGAGTTCATCGACTCGGCCGGCCTCAGAGCCATGACCGCCCTCGTCCGGGTCGCCAAGGCGACCGGCCGCAAGCTGAGGCTCAGCACCGACCTGCCGGCGCACGCCCGGCGGTTGATGGAGATCGTAGGCCTGCTGCCGTTCGTCCCGATCGGGATCGACGATCCCTGGACCGACGGCTCGGGTTCGCTGACGGACGCGCCGTCAGCCTGACGCTTCGCTCACAGCCGTGTGCGACCGCCGGCTGGGAGCCCACGGCGGACGCCGAACGCCAGACCACGTCTTGCGGTCAGCGTCCACCGATGAGAGGAGAGAGGTAATACACCACCCGGCTTACCACAAACCGTGGTGTTCATCGAATTCCTCCGCGCCGTTCGGTTGCAAACCAACCAGGTCCGGTAGCCGCAGGCCGCCTCCGGGTCGCGATCCGGATCGACGGTCTGCGATCGCTAGCATTTCCGCGCACTTGCGGACGTAGCTCAGTTGGTAGAGCGTCGGCTTCCCAAGCCGAAGGTCGCGGGTTCGAGCCCCGTCGTCCGCTTTCGCGCCCTCGCACGACCTCGCGGAAACTCGCCGCAAACGCGGCACTTTTGGCTGTAGTTCGATAGCTGTCGAACATGCGAGGATCTGCGGGGTTCTGCGCATGCGGCGGAGGTCGAGGTCGCATCTAGGTCGCATCTGGGTCTCGGTGCGCACACGTCAGGACGAAGTGAAACGTCGGAGCTGGTTTCCCGTGCAAGGGTGGAGACGTCGGTGGCGGTCAGCTCTCCGGTTCCGCCGGAGCTGAAAGATCGCGCCGACCGGGAAGCGGAAGACTGTTTCGCGACCACCAGACCCGGACCGCGACTCTCTGGCAGGGCGCCGGCAAGCCGGACATCCGCTCGTCCAGTGGCGACAGGGGCGCAGAGTCCTCGCCCTTCTGTATGGGCAGCGGAATGGCGAGCGTGGTGACGTGCCTGTTTTACCTGCAAACCGTGTTGATTTGGAAGCCAACCACGCCTGGTGAGGAATTGGGATACTCGCAAATTAGGCACATTCCGAGCGGGTTACGGGAACCAATCCGGAACGAAGCGAGCGTGTTGCGCGGGGTCGGGCGGATCGTGCTTCGGGGCAGCGATAAGGACCTGTCTGAGCTCCTCTGTGCATGGTGACACGGAGCGGCGGCGCTTGTGGGCTGCTGCTCCTCGCGGCCATGAGGCTGGGTCTCTGGGCTCGGCACTGGCTTTCGCTCGCTGGTCGCAGTCGAGTCGGCGCCCGCTCGGAGCATCCGAGCAACACGATCTACGATCTCTCGGTCGTCGCAGCGGGGCGGACTGCTCGGCACACGAGCGCTACCCGCAGTACCGGTGTCGAGGGCTACAGGCGTTGCCCGGCTCGGTGAACGACTTCTAATTCGGGATTAAAGGCCGGTTGAGGGTTCAGACCGAGAGTGAGCCACTTGGTCAAGTCAGCCCCCGACACGCCGGTCACGATGTCGCCGCGGCAATGAGTTGGCCGTGACCACCGCCGCGCGATTCCGGGTTGTGTGCACATCAACTCTGTCCTGAGCCATGCGATCCGGCATAAGCCGAGCCGACAGTACGTGAGTGCGTACACCGGCACTCGCTGAAGGTGCTGTCCGTGCCGAGCTCTGACGGGGCTCCATCGCCGCGACGGCCACGGTGGCAGATTCTCGCGCTCGCGGCAGCGGTCCCGATCGTAGCGGCTGCTGCGCTGGATCTGATCGCTCCGAGCGCCGCGACGGTTCCACGCACCCTGCCGGCCCACGCTCTTCTGATCGACGTCGCCGATGCCCCGATGAGCCGTCCGCTTCCCTCAGGCTTCATCGGTTTCTCGATCGAATATCCCTCCTCACTCGCTTATTCCGGCGCCGATCCAGCAGCGCCGAATCCGACCTTCATCAGGCTTGTGGGGGACCTCAATCCGTCCGGGTCCCCGGTCATCCGCTTCGGGGGTGACACAACGGACTGGACCTGGTGGCCGACACCCGGCGTTCGGAAGCCGCCAGGCGTCAGATACGCGCTCACGCGCAAGTGGCTCGCGGTCACACGCGCGACCGGCCTGGCGATGCGTGCGCACCTTATCCTGGGTATCGACCTCGAGGCCGATAGCGCTGCCGTCGCGCAAGCCGAGGCACGGGCGTTCCTGAGAGGCATCGGGCGCAGCCTGATCGCCGGGCTGGAGCTCGGCAACGAGCCCGAGGTCTACCGGAGCCTCGATTGGTACACCAACCACGCCGGGGTCGGGGTGCCGGGTCGCCAGGCCCGCTATGACTTCCATTCCTATCTGAGCGACTATGCGGCGATCAGCTCCGTGCTGCCACGCAGCGTGCCGCTCGTCGGTCCCGCCTTCGGCTCGCGTAGCTGGACGGCGGACCTGAGCCGCTACGTTGCGGCCAACCCGCGCGTACGCATGGTCACGCTTCACCGCTATCCGCTGCATCGCTGCTTCACCGACCGAGGCGAGTCAACCTACCCGACGATTCCAAACCTATTGGCCCCCACGGCCTCGAGCGGACCGGCCGTGAGCCTGGAGGCGGCTGTCCACGTCGCTCACAGCCACGGTTTGACGCTCCGGGCCGATGAGCTCAACAGCGTCTCCTGCGGCGGGAAGCACGGGGTGAGCGACACATTCGCCTCGGCCTTGTGGGTGCTCGACACGCTGTTCAACATGGCCCGAGTAGGCGTCGACGGCGTGAACATACACACCTTCAGCGAGGCGGTCTACGAACCGTTTGCGTTCACGCACTCCCGCGGCGGTTGGCGCGCGCACGTCGAGCCGATGTATTACGGCATGCTGATGTTTGCCCGCGCTGCTCCGACCGGCTCTCGCCTCCTGCCGACCTACCCTGCGTCGAGCCAAGCGCTGCGGATCTGGGCGACCCGGGCCCCGGACGGGATCGTTCGGGTCGTCGTGATCAACGATTCGCCGACCGGCACGCTGGTCCTGGCGGTCCGTCCGTCGCGCGTCACGGGCGCCGCCACGCTCGAGCGGCTGACCGCGCCCGCCCTTCGATCCAGGACGGGGGTGACGATCGCTGGTCAGAGCTTCGGTGACGCAACGACGACCGCCGAGCTCACTCGCAGCTACGAGACGACGGCGCTCCAGCCGATTCAGCACCGCTACGTGATCGAGCTTCCGCCGGGGAGCGCCGCGCTCCTCTCAGTGAGGGCCTTGCGATTGATGGAGACCGCCTCTCCAAATCAGGGCGGCTCGGAGCCTCCGCCGTGACGGGGCGAAGACCACCATGAGAGCCCAGCTGGCTAACGCGCGTAGACCGTGAAGAAGTCGCGGTCGTCTGGTGAGAGGTATCGCGTGGCGGGGCGGCTCATGCCGGGGAGCAGCTTGGCCGGGTCGCCGGCACCGAAGGTCGCGTAGAAGTTGAACGTCGTCCACTCGTAGTTGATGTCGAGCTGCATCGCTCGTATGGCGCCGGCCTGCTTGAGGATCCGCGCGAGGCTTTCTGCGGTCTGGATGTCGGCCGCCGCGTAGATCAGGTTGCCGTGGGCATCGACGCCGACGCCCGAGCGCCACACGCGGATGGTGTTGCCGAGCGTCGTTCCCCACAGCGAGTCGTTCGACAGGGCGGGGTTGAGCTGGCCGTGCTCGACGATCAGCGGTAGGTTCTGGCGCGCGAACGCGATGCCTGGGCCGGGGTCGGGGCCGCCGGTCCAGGTCCGGATGTCGACGGCGCCATCGCTGTAGCCGATCAGAGTCGCCTGTCCGTCGGTCAGCGGCGCATACACGTGACCCTCCGAGAAGAAGCCGCCGCCGGAGTCCTCGAGCTTGAAGCCGCTGTTGAACGTCGCCAGCAGACTCGAGCGCAGCTGGGGCGGCACCTCCGCCTGCTGACTTCCGTCGTTGGGCGGCTCGTAACGGCCCGGGTACAGCGCCAGCCGCGCCCGCGTGTGGTCGATCCACGCAACGCCGGCGACCAGCTGCGGGTACTTAGGGTCCGGGCGGAAGGTCGTGACCAGGACGGGTGGCGCGCTTGCGACCAGCGGCCCGGTTCGGTGCCACTGCCCCTCGTCCGGGAGCGCAGGTGCGATCACCGGGGCGATCGGCGCCGGCGCGTAGGCCGCGACCTTAACCCGCGTGCCAATCCCGACCCGCGGGAGCCGCTTGAGCGGCGGGCCTCCGGTCGACGGTGAATTCAACGAGTAGTAGATGCTCTCGACGTCCGACACCACCCCGGCGGCCCCGTTGTCGCGCAGCCACTCGACGGCCCGCACCCCGAACGAGGTGTTCGAGGGCGCCGCCATCGCGCCCCAGAACGACACGACGAGATCAACCATGAGGATCAGCGCGGTGAGCACGACGATCCGCCGCGCGCGGAGCCGAACCGCCGCGGGCTGCGGATGTGCCCGAGCGCGGGATCGGGATGCACCGCGTGGACGCGTATTACCCGCAGCGGCAGACCGCGGGCGCGATGGCATGCGACCCAAATCCGCACGGGACTCGCGGCCCAGCTCGTAGGCGATGATCCGGGCCTCATAACTTTCGATGACCTCGCGATTGGGGCTAGGCATTTCGCTTCTGAGCGCGTTTCGACCACCCGACGGCGGCTCCTTGCCCGCCGGCCGGGCAATGAGAGCTTTCTAAGCTCAGCGGACGTAAACGGCGAAGAAGTCCCGGTCGTCGGGGGTCAGGTAGCGGGTCGGGGCGCGATCCATGTCGGCGAGCAGGTTCGCCGGGTCGCGCGCGCCCGGGAAGCGGTAGGTGATGAAGCTGGTCCAGTAGGTGTTGATGTCGAGCTCCATCGCACGGACGGCGCCGGCGCGGGTCATGATCGCCGCGAGCGACGCGACCGTCTGGTCGTTGGCGGCCGCGTAGATCAGGTTGCCGTGGCGGTCGACGCCGACGGCCGAGCGCCATACCATGATCGCGTTGCCGACCGTCGCGCCCCACTCGGGACCGTCGGAGAGGTGGGGATTCGGTCGGCCACCGTTGACGATCAGCGGCAGGTTCTGGCGCGCGTACAGCACATCGGGCGGAGCGTCGGATCCGCCGTGCCAAGAGATCACGTCGACGCGGCCGTCGCGATAGCGGACGATCGTCGCCGTGTCGGGCTTCATCGGGGCGTACGTAGGGCCGTCATAGGCGAACCCGCCCCCGGAATCTCTCAACTTGAACGCGCTGTTGAACGACGCGACAAGACCGGTTCTCATCGTCACCGGGATCTCCGCCGGACCGCGCGAGGGCATCTTCACGGCGGGCTCCGAGATGCCCGGGTACAGCATCACATTGGTGCGCGTGTGGTCGATCCAGGCAACGCCCGCGACGAGCTGCGGGTAGTCCGGCTCGGGGCGGAAGCTCGTGATCAGCACCGGGGGGCGTGAGCCGCCGCCGGCGAACGTCGGGTGCCAGACGCCCTCGCCCGGAAGCGCTGGATGGATCACGGGCGCGAGGTCCGGCGGTCGGTAGTGCCTAGTCGGGGGGCGGTGGTACCGGATCTGAGGGATCTGGATCGTTCTCACCGCGACGGCGCCGGACTGTCTGGGCAGCGCCTTCAACGGTGGGCCGCCCTCGCTCGGGGCGGTCAGCGAGTAGTACAGGTTCTCCACGCGGTCCACGAGGCCCCGCGCGCCGTTGTCGCGCAGCCACTCCACCGTCCGAATTCCGATGCCAGAATCGGAGCGTCCCGTGGCCGCGCCGACATAGGAGACGAACGCCGGCGCTAGACAGATCATCGCCGCGATCGTCGCGATCCTGCGCACGCGCACTACTCGCCGTCCGGTTCGGCGCGACCGCCGGCTCGATGGCAAAAGAGGTGCATGGCGGTGCGACAGATCGAACGGCCCGCTCGTGCTGACTGTCATTGCCGGCAACCTTGTCACACCGGCCGACAACAAGGCTAAGGAATTCCTGAGAGCGTGCTCATCGTTGTTCATAGGTGAGAGCGTCCTCATCACTGTCACAGGTTGCGCTTACACAACGCTCTTACCTTGCCGCCATGGAGTCCACTGACGCAGGCCGTGCGGGCCTGCGCGAAGCGCCCCGGAACCGCCCAGGCGCTGTGGTCGCGACGATGCGGCCCAAGCAGTGGATCAAGAACGCGTTGGTGATCGCAGCGGCGGCGGCGGCCGGTGCGCTCGGCCACGACGACACTCCGGGGCGCGTGACCGTGGCGTCCATCTCGTTCTGTTTGCTCGCGTCTGGGATCTACGCGATCAACGACGTCAGCGACGCGGAGGAGGATCGTCGCCACCCTCGCAAGCGCCTCCGACCGGTCGCGGCGGGGGAGATTGATCCCCGGTTCGCGATAGGTCTCGGCCTGTCGTTGTTGCTCGCCGGGCTTCTGCTATGCGTCGCGATCGGGCCGCTCCTCGCACTCGTCGGAGTCGGGTACGCCGCACTCACGCTGTCATACACGCTCGTGTGGCGGCACCTGATCGTGTTCGACATCTTCGCGGTGGCGGGTGGGTTCGTGCTGCGCGCCGTGGCAGGCGGCGTTGCCGCGCCTGTGACGCTGTCCCGATGGTTCGTGCTCGTCGTGACCAGCTCGGCGGTGTTCGTGGCCGCAGCCAAGCGTTATGCCGAGCTGCAACGGACCGACGGCCGGCGCGATCGGCGAAGACGGGTGCTCGACTCCTACAGCCCGAGGGCGCTCGAGCTGGTCATCGCGGGAGCGACTGCCGTGGCCCTGCTCGCGTACTGCATGTGGGCGTTCTCGCTGCCGGCCGTCCGGGGAATACCGTGGCGGCCGCTGACGATCCTCCCCTTCGCTGCCTGCCTGCTCCGCTACGGCGAGCTCGTGCATCGTGGAGCCGGCGAGGCGCCCGAGGACGTGCTGCTATCCGACCGACCGTTGCAGCTCGCAGGCCTGGTATGGCTGGCCCTGTTCGCGCTGGAAGTCCATGCCGCCGGCTGACACAGCGTTCGTTCGCCCGCGCGCGATCACGTGGACGCACTCTGTCATCACCGGATGGGGCAAGGGCCACGGCGCAAGCGTCACGATCGTCCGTCCCGAGGGCGTCGGGGAGCTGCGCGTCGCGCTACGGTCGGCGAGCCACCTGAACGCTGTCCCCCGAGGGATGGGTCGCAGTTATGGCGATGCCGCGCAGATCTCCGGTGGGCTCGTGATCGAGACAACGGGGCTGAAGCGAATCGAGCTCGACGGCGAGGGTGGAACGGTCACCGCACAGGCTGGGGTCACGATCGGCGAGCTCCTACGCGAGGTTGTGCCCGCCGGCTGGATGGTCCCAGTGGTGCCCGGTACACAGCATGTCACCGTCGGCGGGGCGATCGCGAGCGACATCCACGGCAAGAATCACGGCACCGCGGGGACGTTCGCGACGCACGTCGAGGCGATCTCTCTGCTCCGGGCCGATGGCGAGCTCGTCGAGCTCCAACCCGGCATGACCGACGGACACTTCGAGGCGACGCTCGGGGGGATGGGCCTGACGGGCATCATCCTGGAAGCGCGAGTCAAGCTCAGCCGAATGCGAGGCGCGAAACTGTCGGTCGACACCGACCGGGTCCGCTCGCTCGACGACGCGCTCGCGGCACTTGCGGCGCGCGGCGGTCCATATCGCGCCGCGTGGCTCGATCTGATGTGCGCGCCGCCGGGACGCGGATTGGTGACACGCGCCGAGCACATCGATGCCCCCGGCAAGGGCGCGGCGGTCGTGCGCTCGCGCGCGACCGTGCCGCGCGGCTGGCCTGCCGGCGCGCTCCGACCGGCGACGGTTCGCGCCTTCAACGCGCTCAAGTACGCGAATGCGCCGCGAACCGAGCGAGGCCGGCCCGAGCCGCTCGGCCGGCACATGTTCCCGCTCGACTCGCTCGACGCATGGCCGCGCCTATACGGTCCGCGGGGGTTCGTCCAGTACCAGCTGGTCGTGCCGACCGGCGCAGAGCGCGTCCTCGAGCTGATCATGGAGCGGCTGCGCCAGGAACGGGTGCCGTGCTACCTCGCCGTGCTCAAGGACTTCGGTCCCGCGAACGCTGCGCCGCTCTCGTTCCCGCTCCAAGGGTGGACGCTGGCGCTCGACATACCGCGGGCCGCACCGGGGCTCGAACCGCTGCTCCAGGGCTTCGACCGCACGGTCGCCGAGGCCGGCGGGCGCGTCTACCTGTCGAAAGATGCCCGGCTGCGCCCGGAGACGCTGCGGGCGATGTACCCCCGGCTCGACGAGTGGCGCGCAGCACGGAACCGCGCCGATCCCGAACGAGTCTGGTGCTCGGATCTCGCTCGCCGCGTGGGTCTGTTGTGAGCGACGCGCTACTCGTTGGCGGAACGTCTGAGATTGGGCTCGCGATCGTCAAGCGACTGGCGGCCCAACGCGTGTGGCTGCTCGGCCGCGACGGTGGCCGACTCGCGCAGGCAGCGGCCGAGCTCGACGGCGCCGCGGTCGAGGTCGGTCTACTCGACGCCGACGACATCCCCTCGCATCACCAGGCGATCGAGCGGGCGTTCGCCGACGCCGACGGGTTCGACGTAGTCGTGATCGCGGTGGGCGTGCTCGGGGCCCAAGCAGGGCTCGACGCCGATCCCGACGAGGCGATCGACGTGATGCGCGTGAACTTTCTCGGCGCCGGCTCGCTACTGCTCGAGTGCCTTCGCGAACTGCGGCAGCGCGGCGAGGGGACGCTGGTGCTGCTGTCGTCGGCCGCGGCCGACCGTCCCCGCGCCTCCAATCCGATCTACGGAGCGGCCAAGGGGGGCCTCGACGCGCTCGCGCAGGGTCTCTCCGACGCGATCGCCTCGAGCGGCGTGCGCGTACTCGTCGTCCGCCCCGGGTTCGTCAAGACCCGGATGACCGCCGGTCTCCAGCCGGCCCCATTCGCGACGACGCCCCAGGTCGTCGCGTTAGCGACAGTCGCGGCTCTGCGCGGACGCGCGGGAACGATCTGGGTGCCCGGCCGGGTGCGGCTGATCTTCGCGATCCTCCGGCATCTACCCCGCGGGATCTACCGGAGGCTCCCGCTGTGAGAACCAAGGTGTTGCTGGTGGATGTCGGTATCGCGATCGTCGCCGCGATCCTCATCTTGACGATCACTCCCGGCCTAGCCGTGGCATCAATAATCGCGATCGCGGTACTGACCGCGTGCGCGATCAGCTTCAGACGCGAGTCCCGGCGCTGACGCCGCACTCGAGACGCGCGGCGGCGCGCCGCCCGGCCCCCTGGACGCGCTGGCCTGACCCTCTAGGTTCGGTCCGACCCTTGTGAGAGTTTCTCGCGCCTTGATAATGGGCGAGGAAGGAACTTGATGAAGCGACGCAGGCATCACGCCGGAGCAGATCATCCGCAAGCTGCGGGAGGCCGAGCGGATGCTCGGCGAGGGCAAGACGATCCCCGAGGCGCGGCTGGGGATCAGCGAGCAGACGTATCACCGGTGGCGTAACCAGTACGGCGGGATGAAGGCCGATGATGCGAAGCGGCTGAAGGAGCTCGAGCGCGAGAACCGCCCGCTGAAGCGCGATCGTCGCCGATCAGGCGCTCGAGAACCCGGCGCTGAAGGAGATCGCGAAGGGAAACTGGTAGGCCCAGCCCGCCGGCGCCGGGCGGTCGCGATGCTGCGCGACCGTCTCGGCGTCAGCGAGCGCTGGGCATGCCGGGTGGTGGGGCAGCATCGCTCCACGCAGCGCTACGAGCCCAACCCGTGCCGAGGACGATCAGGCGTTGCGCGCCGAGCTGCGCAAGTTCTCGAGGCAGCGGCCGCGGTGGGGGTACCGCCGCGCGCACCATCGCCTGCGGGAGCAGGGCTGGGAGGTGAATCGCAAGCGGGTGCAGCGGCTGTGGCGCGAGGAGGGGCTGCGGGTCCCGCAGCGCAAGCGCAAGCGCCGGCGGCTCGGGACTCGACCGTCCCGGCCGAGCGGCTGCGCGCCGAGCTCCTGAACGTGGTCGACGAGTTCACTCGCGAAGCGCTGCGGATGCTGGTCGAGCGCAGCATCGACGACTCCCGCCTGCGCGACGAGCTGCTCGACGTCGAGGAGTTCTCTTGCCTGGCCGAGGCGAAGGTGGTGATCTCAGACTGGCGCGAGGACTACCACCAGCGCCGGCCACACTCCTCACTGGGCATGAAGACCCTCGCGCAGTTCGCCCGCGACTGGACCGCCGAGAACATGCCCGCGGCTGCATAACCCCACCGGTAGCTTGCCCGGGCATATCCATCCCAGCGATGGGACTGACAACGGGACAAGTCACACAGGAGGGCAAGATGGTCGAGCCTGAGGAGAGCGCCGAGGTCGCCGCAGCGATCCGCGAACTCGCCAAGCGAGTCGACGCGCTGGGCAACGCCGTGATCTCAGCGGCCCACACGATCGCCAAGGCAATCAGCGAAGGGATCAACGTCAACATAGGCAAGCAGCCCGGTCCTTGGTAGCCAGGCCAGACGCTCGCCAACACCCCCTGACCGACAGACGGGCAGCGGTCGGATCCCCTCCGCTCGCCTACGGCTCGCTACGGGGATCCGACCGCTCTCCCCGATACCCGGGCAAGGTCACTGTCCACCCACCCTAATTCGCGGTGGACCGACAACGGGGTCCGGTCAGCGCCGGTCCGTCGTCTCCCCGGCGAAGCAATGGCACATGACCGTACCGATCGATGCAGCCAGGTTCGTGCGTCCCGAGATCAGACGATGAAGTGCGCGCTCAGCACGATGGCCAGCGCCAGCCCAACCGCGACCGCGCTGAATACGGCAAGCCACCGTCCGGCTGCGCCCGGCGCGACGGTGAGGTGGCTGCTGTGCACGGCGCGCAGGGACTTTCCGAGCCGGGGCAGGTGAGAGAGCACGTGCACGCCCACCACGGTGATCCAGAGGAGGAAGCTCGCCTTGTGGACGAGCATGACCTGCGGGAGGCGGGACGCTCCCTCGAGCATCAGCACGAAGCCGCTGAGAAACAGGGACAGCGTCGAGAGCACAAGCACTGGCGCCAGCAGGCGCAGGCCCAGCTTGGGGGGGCCTTTGCGGCGGTAGGCGGGGTCGCCTGAGTAGTAGCGGGCGAAGCGGTAGCCGGTGGCGCCCAGCTTGAGGCCGACCGGACCGGCGAGCAGGATGCCCACGAACATGTGGACGTCGAGCAGCTGGTGGATCCGCAGGATCGTGATGCCCATGACAGCGAACAGCGCAATCAGCACGACGCCCACGGTGGCTACGAGCTGCTCGTTGCCGGCCGTTCCGCCGCCGAGCCAGGAGACATAGCGATGCCCCCGGCCGCGCGAGGCCGAACGGGCGACGGTTGGGGGATGCTCGAGAGCGGTGGTGGAATGTTCGAGAGTCGACTGCATGCTGATTCATTCAGGCAACGCCGCAGCGTCCACGTCGCTTCTATGAGGATGCGTTAACCATCCACTCCGCAACGGAGCGAACCAGTGATGGCGAGCGCTACGATCCGGTGCTCCTATCACGCGCACAATCGGTCCCGTCGTGAGCCCACGAGAAGTCAGGAGCACCGCTGCCAACCACGGCGATGTGCTCACGGCGATCTCGGACGGAATGGTGGCGCTGCTGAAAGAGTTCTACGGGCGCGGGCCGACGCGGACGAAGTCCTACTACGAGGACGATCTCGTGGTGTGCGTGCTACGTGGCGGCTTCTCACGCGTGGAGCAGACGCTGCTAGAAGGCGGTCGCGGCGCAGCTGTTATTCAACAGCGCATGGAGTTTCAGGAGCTGATGAGGGAGCGCTTCGAGGCCGTGATCGAGCATGCGACTGGCCGGCCGGTGATCGGATTCATGAGCGGCAATCAACAGCATCCCGACATGATGTGCGAGGTGTTCATCCTCGCCCCGACCGATCTCGTCGACCATCATGAGATCCCGCCGAGCCGGACGCCCGAGGCTGCTTACTGACGCGGCGTCTCGCGCAACGAGGCGATCGCGCGGTGGGTTCGGGCGCTTGACTTGAGGAGTATGGTCAGTTGTTGAGGGCATCCGTTGTGAGGTCGGCCCCCATCGGGCGGGCAGCACAACCTGACTTCTGAGGTTTCCACTAACCCGGAGGTCGACATGTCCCAGCTGCTGGTTC
>CAVOOV010000010.1:0-103977 GCA_963697655.1 uncultured Solirubrobacterales bacterium
GCTGCGATGTCGCCGATGGTGAGTGGCTCATCCCCCCTGCGAGGCGAGGCTCCCGCCACCATTCCAGTCGCGAGCAGCATCCACCCGGCCAGCTCTGCGCCGTGCTTGAGCATGCCGGTTAGTTGATACGCCCAGGTGTAATCCGCCACGTGCGGCCTGCTTACGCTCGTCGGCTTGCGGGCCGACCGCATGCAGCGCGAAGGAGCACGCCAGCAAGCCCAGCGATAGCCCACACTATGAATCGCACTCGCCTCGCGTCGCGGAACGTCAACGCGCACACCACGACGAAAACGACGTCAGCGGCACCACCAGGATGGGCACGTCATAGCGCTGGAATGCAGGTACATCGCTCTCGAGCGCCCGTGGGACGCTCAGCACGCCAACCAGCGCGGCGGCGAGAAGCCCAGCTCAGGCTCCGCCTCGAGACCGCACGCAGCCCGATCGCTCCCGCAGCAACCGCCTCGGCCAAGATGCTAATGGCTCCGAATACGCTCCTGTGATGGTCAGAATCCAGCACCCTGAGCCTCAGGTCAAAAAAGTGGAAGTCGATCCACTGGCTCGCCGTCTGAGCGAACACCAGCCGCGGCCGTCAGCAGGAGTCCGGCCGTGATGACCTGCGTCGAGCCGGACATCCACCGCGGCGCGTCACGGGTATGCGTGGCTATCCAGTTCACGAGGGATCACCAATCTCGTGACGCAGCCGACGTTCGCCTCTCACGCCGATCGCGACGCGGCCAATGAACCGCGGGAACTCCCGACGTAGGTCCCTGCTCAGAAAGCCGAGACTTGCGTCGGGATGACGCGAGCACTGAATCGGTGCGGAGCGAAACGCGCCTCACCGGACGGCTTGAAGGCCGTGGCCGCTCGCGCTCGGGTCCGCTTCGCGGTTACGGCCGAAGCGCTCGTGGCTGTTCACCCAGCTCCCAGCGAGGACCGCGGAGGTGAGCGAGATCTCGCCGGCGAGAGTGGTGCCGGCGCAGATCTCGGCGAGCTTGTGCGCCTTGCCCTTGCCGTAGCAGCCGAGCAGCTCCAGGCACTCACGCTGCGTGGGCAGGGCCGTACCGCCGCCGTAGGTGCCGACGATGAGGCTGGTCAGCGTGACCGACCAGTAGTAGTCGCCGTTTTCGAGTAGCCGCGAATACGTGATCGCCGCATGCGATTCTGCGATGTTGGCGACATCCTGGCCGGTGGCGATGAAGATCGCGGTGATGCCGTTGGCAGCGTGTGCAGTGTTGGAGGCCGAGCCGGCAAGGAATCCGCCGACCATATGAACCTGACGGTAGTCGTACACCGACCTCGTGTCGACGCCCATCAGCCGTTCGAGCACATCGTTCTTGATCACGGCCTCGGCGACGACGCGCTTGCCACGGGTCAGGAGCATGTTGATATGCGAGTGTTTCTTGTCGGTGTCCATCGCGCCGGTCAGCCGATACTCGGCACCGCCCGGGTAGTTGGCCTTCATCCACTCGCATGCAGCCTGCGTGGCCTTCGCGGTCATGTTCTGGCCGGCGGCGTCGCCCGTCGTGAAGTTGACTCGCAGATAGAGCAACGGACCGACCTGGTACTGCCCGATATAGGTGAGCTTGCCCGAACGCGTGGTCGCCTCGGCGGCGGCTCGGATTTCGTCCTCGTGTTCATCGATCCAGGCGCCGAACTCGCGCGCCTGCAAGGCGTCGTCGAAGATGAACACGGGGGCGCGCTGCATATTGTCCTCGACGACGGTCGTTTTGACGCCGCCGCACTCGCTGAGCACTCGCATGCCGCGGTTGTAGCTGGCGACGAGCGTTCCCTCGGTGGTGGCCAGCGGCACATAGAACTCTCCCCGTGCGTGCTCGCCAATGATCCGCAACGGACCGGCCACGCCGATCGGCACCTGCGCCACGCCGGTGAAGTTCTCGACGTTTCCCGGCAGCACACCGGGGTCGAACGAGAAACGTCCGACGTGCTCGAGGCTCGCCCCGGTCTGCTCGCGCAAGAACTCCCGGCGGTGGGCTGCCATATCGGGCGTGTAGTCGGCTTCTTTGTCGCGCGGCACTCGCGGGGCCGGGGTGTGATCGTCGTTCTTATGGCGCGGGATGCGCGCGGCCGTAGCGCTGGTGAACATGTCCTATAAACGGCGTCCGCAGGCCCGTCCTTTTGGCCCAAGGCCGCGAAAGAGTCCGGGTGAGCCTCACGTTCATTCAGCGAGCACAGATGACTCCTGGGGCAGGATATCCAAAAGGCCGGAGCCCTCTTCGGGTGGGCTGAGGGGGTGTAGCGTTGAGCACTGAGACATCGTTTTGGCATCCGTACGCGGACATGGGCTCGGTCCGCCATTCCGAGCACGTGATGGAGCGCGCGGAGGACGTGTGGGTCTGGGACACCGACGGGAACCGGTACTTGGACGCGACCGGCGGTTTGTGGTATTCGAACGTGGGTCACGGCAGACCGGAGATTCGTGACGCCGTCGCCGCCCAAATGGATCGCCTCGAAGCATGCTCGGCGTTTTTTGACCTCGCCAACCCGCCGGTGCTGGAGCTCGCCGAGGCGCTGGCGGAGCGGGCACCGATGCCGGCGAAGGTGTTCTTCGGCTCCGGCGGGAGCGACGGGATCGACACCGCGGCCAAGCTCGCCCGCCGTTATTGGTGGGAGGTCGGCGAGCGGGACCGCACGGTGCTGATCAGCCGCACCGCCGCGTATCACGGCACCCATGGGTTCGGAACCGCACTTGGCGGTATTCCCAGCAACCAAGTGGGCTTTGGACCGCTGAACGAGACGATTCAGGTGCGACACGACTCCCTGGAGGAGATGGAGCGGACATTCGCGCGGATCGGCCCGGAGCGAGTGGCGGCGGTGTTCATGGAACCGGTGATCGGCGCCGGCGGTGTGTACCCACCCGCGCCTGGATACATCGAAGGCGTCGCCGACCTGTGCCGGCGAACCGGCGCGTTCCTCGTCGTGGATGCGGTTATCTGCGCTTTCGGTCGCCTCGGCACATGGTTCGGGATCGAGCGCTGGGGCGTGGAGCCGGACATGATCGTGTTCGCGAAGGGCGTGACCAGCGGCTATCTCCCGCTGGGCGGCGTCATGATCTCCGAGCGGATCGCCGAGCCGTTCTGGCAGGGGCCTGGAGGGCCAATCTTCCGGCACGGCTCGACGTATGCCGGCCATCCCACGTGCTGCGCCGCCGCGCTCGCGAACATCGCCCTGCTCGAGCGCGACGGTCTGCTCGAGCGCGGACGCGAACAGGAGCAGGCGCTGCTCGATGCCCTCGCGCCGCTTGCTGAGCACGAGCTTGTGTCGGAAGTCAGGGGCGGCGTAGGAACGATGGCAGCCGTCCAGTTGGCAGCCGAGGTTTGCGAGCGGCAACCGCGCATCGCTGCCTCACTGGCGTTAGGCGCGCGCGCGGCTGGGATCTTCGTACGTCCGGGGAGTACCGCGATCGCGGTGTCGCCTCCGTTGACCGCGGGTCCCGAGCACTTCGCGATGATTGCCGAGGGGATCGAGTACGGCCTGAGCACGCTGCGCGAGGACGTGCTCCTCGCCGCGTAGGACGCACGACCCAACACAACACTCAGCGCGGGCACGTCCCCGATCCGGCGTCGAAACTCCCCGACTAGACGGCGGGGATAACAGCCTCGATTAGATGCGGGCCGGGATCGGTAATGGCCTGCTCAAGGGCAGCCGTGAGCTGCTCCCCGGTGTCGACACGGCGCGACGAGATGCCGAGCCCAGTGCCGAGCGCGACGAAGTCGATGTCTGGATTCCCCAACTGCAGCTGCGCCACGGCTTTGGGACCAGCCTCTTGGACGCCGATGCGCGCGAACTCCGTATCGAGGATCCTGTAGGCACGGTTGTTGAAGATCACGACGGTCACGTCGAGCTGTTCGCGCGCCATCGTCCAGAGCGACTGGATCGTGTACAGAGCCGAGCCGTCGGCCTCGAGTGCGATGACCGAGCGGTCCGGACACGCGATCGCTGCGCCAACCGCGACCGGCAGCCCCTGGCCGATCGCGCCTCCGGTCAGGGTGAGCCAGTCATGCCTAGGAGCACCGGCGGTATTGGCTGGCAGGGCCGCTGCTGAGGTAATCGCTTCGTCGGAGAGGATCGCCCCCTCAGGGAGAGTCGCGCCGACCGCCTGGCATACCTTCGCCGCCGTGAGCGGACCATCGGGCGGCGGTGGCACGGACACCGGTTGCAGTGCGGGTCTGGCTCCGGCGGCGTCGAGCGCCTCAACCAGCTCATCGAGGCTCGTGAGCACGTCGGACGTAGGTGGCGAGAGCTCGTGTATCTGGCACCGAGGCGGCACTAGAGCGCTTTCCTTGCCGGGGTAGGCAAACCACGAGACTGGCGGCTTCGCGTCCACCAGGATCAGATGCTCCAGCCCGTCGAGCTGGGCCGAGGCGAGCTCAGGCCAGTACGCGAGCCGCTCTACGGCAGGCAGGCCGGCGCCGCGTTCCAGGCGGGGCGTGCTTCGCTCCGCGAACAGCCTTGCGCCGGTGGCCGCGGCGATCCGGGCGGCTGCAATGACGCCACGCTCACGCAGAGCTTTACCTCCGAGCAGCATCCCGGTCCGGCCGCGCCCCCGGAGTGCCATTGCCACGGCCTCAATGATGTCTCCCGAGACCGCGGGCGCAGGAGCCGGCCGGGGTAGCGCTGCGGGTTTCGCACCGTCCTGCCACGACACGTCAGCAGGCACGATCAGCGTCGCCACCTGACCGGGGGGTCCAACGGCGGCGGTAATCGCCTCGACCGCGTCGCGAGCGAGCTGTTCGGTGCTCCTCGATGTCCGCACCCACGTCGACACGTTTCGCGCAACCGTCTCGATGTCGGACTGCAGCGGGGTGTCGTACTGTGTGTGATACGTCGCGTGATCGCCCACGATGTTGACTACCGGGATCCTCGCTCGGCGCGCGTTGTGGAGGTTTGCCAGTCCGTTACCGAGCCCCGGTCCGAGATGCAGCAGGGTCGCGGCGGGGGCGTCCGCCATCCGCGCGTAGCCATCGGCAGCCCCGGTCGCGACGCCCTCGAACAGCGTCAAGACGGCCCGCATCTCCGGCACCGAATCCAGCGCAGCGACGAAGTGGATCTCCGACGTGCCTGGGTTCGTGAAGCACGTCGTGACCCCTGCGTCGACGAGCGTGCGGATCATTGCGTGGGCGCCGTTGGGCATCAGTGTTTCCTTGGCAACGGGTTCATGCGTCCTTCGCCATCGGCACGACGACCGCGGTCCTAGGCGAGAACGGTGTCCTCTCCTTTATCTTTGCAGGCTCCGGCCGTCCGGCGCGGCGGTAAGCCTCGATCGCGGCGGTAAGCCTCAATGTCACCTACGGGCGGTGACCACAGCGCGTCCGAGGCGGAGCGCGTAGATGAGGCCAGAGCAGAGAAACAGAACTGCCGAGATCAACAGCCAGTTGCGCAGATAACCCTCGAGGTGATGGCCGCTGTCCGCGAAATATTCGCCGTCGGCCCTGCCGGAGATGAGCGGCAGGTAGATGAGCAGCAGCAGCCCGGAGATCAACGCCGGCGCCCGGATGTGGTTGATCATCGGGACTCGACCGGGACGGCGGCCCGGTAGTCGGGCGAGGCCCGCGCGCGCGGCGCGGTCCAAGCCCGAGTACACCGGCAGGAAGACGAGATCGTGCGCGATCGCAAACCCGACGTAAAGGGCGATCAGCTTCACCAGCCCCCCGGCGCTGGCCATACGCCAGATAGCGAAGGCGGCGATCGCGAATACGACGAGATGACCCGCCAGGTGTAACGGGCTGGCGCCATAGCGTCGGCGGAAATGGTCAAGCAAGGAAGCTCCTCATATCGGCTCGAATCTGAGCTCGCGGACCCACTTTGTGTTGAACACGCCGGGGATGCCGGGGACGATCACTCGCGCGGGGTAGCCGTGGTCGAGCGACAGCTCAGCGCCGTTGACCCGCAGGGCCAGCAACGCGCGCTCGTCGCCCCACTGCTCGTGGGCGAGCCTGGCGAAGGAGTTCGACCCACCGGTCTCAAGCGAGGTGGAATGCAGGATCGCTGCGTGGGGGGCGCCGACCAGCCGCGCCAGGTCGATCAGGCGCACGCCGGTCCAGTGCTGGGTCGTGGACCACCCCTCGGTACACGCGATCGTCAGCGTCTCGGTGGCTTGCGCCATCGCCAGCAACGCCTCGCGGCTGAAAGTGGTGGTCCTCGCGCCGACGACCGTCAGGCGCCAGCCGGGGCCGGTCATCGCCTCGGTGATCTGCGACGAGGCAGCGGTGTGGTTTACCTGGAAGTCGTTCGGGCCGGTTCCGAACACCCGGCCACGAGGCGCCAGCAGTGCGAATCGCCGAAGCGGGCCGCCGATCGATCTGGCCGGCCTGAACGGCGAAGATCGTCAGCGACGCTCCGCCGACCATCGCCAGCAATCCGCGACGGCTGATCGTCGGGGCCGCTGGCTTGACCGGCACGAGCTCGCTGGACTCGGGCGGTTCCGGCCTGGTCTCCCGCAGACCAGCGCGCAACGGCATGAGCACGCCGCGTTCCCGGTAGGCGCGACGCACCGTCGGCAGCTTGACGCATGCGTGGAGCGCGAACATCGTGCCGAAGACCCATGCGCCGTAGTAGTGGATCGGGTAAAACGGAAACTTCAGCGGATAGTAGTCCTGGATGTCGAGGATGCCGGTGACGAACTCGACGAGCACACTTCCGACGAGCAGCAGCAGCGAGATCCGTTCTATCGCACCGGCAACGTTCCGTACCGCGGGCCGCCTGAACAACTGCGGGATCACGGACCACAGCTTCGCCAGCACGAGCGGGAGAGTCATCAGTCCTAGCGTCACGTGGATGCCCTGGGTGACCGCGTAGTCCCAGAAGGGCCACGACTGCGGAAGCTGGAACAGCACCGGTATGTCGAACGCAGGGTTGCCCGTCGCGTTGCCCGGGACCTCCGGGTGGTATGCCCAGTGCGAGATAAACCCGGTGAGCACTATCACCACGATGCTCGGCACGAGCAGCGTGCCGAGGAACGATGTCAGCCAGGGTCCGCGCAGTGGGCTGCGCCAGAAGTCCGGGCGAAACGGCCCCGGCGGGTGCGGGCTCGATGACTTGGGCGCGGCCTTCGGGTGGCGCGGTCCGGACTCAGTGGTTGACAAGACCCACGCCCGGTCTCATGTCCGAAGAAACGCCGGCCAGATCTGTCTTTTTCCTGCGTACATGAGGCGGAGCACTGGCTAGCTCCACGAGCGCCCTCAGCGGCAGCTGGAAGTCATCCATCATCAGTCCGGCAAGCATCGTTCGGTCGTCTTTCCGACGTGCGCATCGCGGTGGGCCGAATCCGACCTCGCTAATACAACGTCGATGTACTCCCCGGGCTTGCTGCCGAGTTGCGCCGTGTGCGTCGGGTGCCTGCAAGTGCTCGCGTTATCCGTGCGTTAATCGGGTGTGAGCAGCCTGGCAGCCAGAGAGCCGCTACCGAGCGTTACGGAGGTCGCCGTGGCGGCGGAGGAACGCTCCGTGCAACTGAGGCTCTCTAGCGTGCTCGCCGGGCAGCCTGCGCTTCACCTGCGCGTCGTTTCGTCGCTGCGGCGGGTGATCGCCACGGGAGCCGCGGACGACCTGATCGTCTCCTATCACGAAACACTTTGCGCGGACGGCTGCGAGTCGTTCAAGCAGATGAAGACCAGGTTTCCCGAGCTGCTCATCGTCGCCGTCTGCGAGTCGGCCGACGGCCGCGCCGTCCGCCGCGCGCTGGACAGCGGGATCGACGGTCTGGTGTTCGCCGACGAGCTCGAGGCTGGCGCTCCGGCCCACGGTCGCAGCGGCGCTGGCGGGGCAGATCGCCGTGCCGCGCAACCTACGGACGTTTGTACGCAAGCCGTCACTGTCGGCCGAGCGAGCGGAAGGTTCTCGGTCTGCTCGTGATGGGGTTCACGAACGGCGAGATAAGCGCCCGGCTGTTCCTGGCCGAGAGCACCGTGAAGAGCCACCTCTCGTCGGCCTACACGAAATTGGGCGTGCGCTCCCGGAGCGAAGCGGTGTCCCTGTTGCTCGATCCGAGCGAGCCGCTCGGCACGAGCATCGGCGTCGTCCCGGCGGCCTCTGTGCCGTCGGATGCGCTGGGCCACCGCGCCTGACGCCTGAGGCGCGCGGCGGCCACTCCGATCCCGCCACCTCGTCCGCAGCCGCCGCTAGCCCAAGCTCACTCGCGACCCGGGCGTGCAGTCGCAGGTGCAAGCCCTTCGGTAATTCGAAACTGCGCGAGACGGAGGCCCGCTCACCGATGATGCTTGCTTCGATCCGCAAGCCGGGATGGCGCACTTCGGCGAATGGAAGGACCATGGTGTTGTCGAGCTCGCAACCAGTCACCGTAGCTCCGCGACCGATGGCCGTGTACGGGCCGACGAACGAGTCTTTGACGACGGCGTCGTCGTCGATCACGACCGGGCCATGCAGCGTGGAGTTGGAAACCTGCGCGCGCGGGCTGATCGCCACGCGCCCGTGGACCTCGTTGTCGTCCGGGAAGGTCCCGTCCACGATAGGCACCGGAAGGTCGTCGAGAACCAGGCGATTGGCGGCCAAGAGGCGGTCGGTGGAATCGCTGTAGTACCACTGCTTCGCGGCCTCGCATACGGCGACGCGGCAACCGCCACCCAGCAATGTCTCGATGAGGCCGCGTGGGTCGCGGCCGCGAGACATCGAATTGCCCAGGAACTCCGCCGTTCGCGGTCCGAGCAGGGCCACGGTCGCGAACATCCGAGACCCCGGCAACGTGGAGTCGGGGGGAGTCTGCGTCAGCAGGACGCAATCGACATCGCCCGCAGCGAAGCGATCGCGCATGCCCGCGACCTGGCCGGGGAACAGGCAATCCGCCGGATAGACGAGGACCGGCCCGGAGGCGAGCTTCTCCCTTGTCTTCGACAACACCGTCTGCTGGCCGTCTCCGTCTCCCACCTCGGAATACGAGATCTCTACTCCCCACGACTTGCCGCCTTCGAGAACCTGCTCGAGCTCGCGCCGTACGCCGGCGCGCGCGATGATCAGAGCGCGCTCCACTCCGCCCTCCGCCAGCTCGTCGAAGACGTGCCAGATCAGCGGCAGGTTGGCGATAGACACCACGTACCGTGAACTCGCCTCGAAACTGGGCTCTCCGACGGGTTCGGTGAGCGCGTCGACGATTGCCAGGCTCACGTTCTCTCCCACCGCTGGTGCATGGTAGTCAGCGGCACCGGCACTTGCGGCGGACCTCACGAAATGTCCTACTTCGGCCTGTGCGGCGCCACGAGCGCGGACGCTCGTGGGACCGCCCTCAGCTGAAGGCCATTTCTGCGTTCGCCCCGACATGCAGCCGGATCCCACGTGGTAACGCAAAGTCGCGGAATATGCTCGCGCGCTGGCCGATCGTGCTTCCCTCGATCCGCCGGCCGACGTGCATGATCCGCGCGCCCTCGGCGATGATCGACCGTTCGACTTCAGCGCCATCTAACTCCGCGCGAGCTCCGATCGACGTATAAGGACCCACGAACGAGTTCGAGATGCGCGCACCGGGACCGATGATCGACGGCCCGACGATGATGCTCGATCTCAGCTCAGCCGTGGGGTGAATGCTTACTCGACCCTCGATGCGGTTGTCGCCGGGATCGACCGGGTCTGCCTCCGGGGCATGCTGATCCAGCACCAAGCGATTGAGCTCCAGCAGGTCGAGTGAATTACCGCGGTATCTTCGCCAGGTCTGGACGAATCCAACCTGGGGCTTGTGCCCTTGGCTGGCCAGCCATTCGGCGACCGCGATCAAATCGAACGGACCGTCGGGAGCTGCCGGCGCGGCAGAGGCGTGGCGCAGAAGACCTGGTCCGAACGCGCAAACTCCCGCCACCGCCAGACGGCTACGAGAGCCATTTAGCTCGGTTACGCCGAGCAGACGTTCGGTCACCGGTCCCAGGCCGGCATGCTCGACGGAGCTGCGGTGAACCAGCAACAGCAGGCCTTCGGGCTCTTCGGAAAGGAATCGCGAGAATCGGTCCGGCGGTTCTCCGACGAGGCCGTCGGCGAGGTGGACGACGGCCGGGTCATCGCCCACGAACGGGGCTGCGGCCTCGAGCGACCCGAGAAGGTCCGTCCGGCTTGTCTGGACCAGGTATCTGACGGTGGCTCGGGTCGCGCCATCGTTCTCCACGCACGCGCGGATGGCTTCGAGCGCCGGCGGCGGGGCCACCACCGCGACCTCGGTGATTCCGGCCGAGACGAGTGTGTCGAGCGTGTGGCAGACGATCGGACGATTGGCGACGCGCTCGGTACACAGGGGTGTGAGCGGGGTCGCATCGTCCGCGGGTGCCACGACAACTCCCTTGGTCGGCATGCAGATAGAACGGGCGCCGGATCATCATCCTCGCGCGCTACGTCGTAATTCAGACGTCAATTGCGAGAGTGGTTGCATTCCGACCTCGGCGAGAAGCGCGGCGTGCCAGCCCGGGGCCCGATGAATGGTCGGCGCCGTGCAAGGGGGTATCGGGGTCGGACGCGATCGCGCGCGCGAGGATTGCAATCCGAGGCTGGTGAACGATCTCACCCGGCATTACCCCGACGATGGCTGGGGGATCACCACGTGGCGCTGGTCCTCGGACGGCGCCGGACGGCTGGCGGAGGCCCGCTCTCGGAAGATCGTCCCACCCCCCGACGTTCACTAGACAGAACTCGGGGAGGCCACGTACTTGCTTAGGATCGCGATAGTCGGACTTGGCCCATGGGGCGCCTGCGCGCTTGGAGCGTGTCGTCACGACCGCTCGCCAGGGCCTGCCCGCCGGGCTCGAGATCGAAGTGGACGTGATCGAGCCCGGGACGCCCGGCTCGGGCGTTTACGACGTGACCCAGCCCGACTACCTGCTGCTCAACGCCCCCTGTGGCCAGCTGACGTTGTATCCGTTCGCCACCGAGGGCGACCAGCCGTGCTACGGCGTTGGGCTCTACGACTGGGCGCTCGAGCGGGGCTACCGGTGGGTCGGGGATCGCTGCGAGGTCAATCCCGTCGGCGAGCCGATCGAGCCCCATCACTTCCTGCCCCGGCGCCTGATGGGCGAATACCTCCAGTGGTTCTACCGTGCGCTCGTCGCCGGCGCGCCGCCGAACCTCGAGATTACCCATCACCGGACCTCGGCGGTTGACCTCGTCGGAAGGCTCGATGGATGCGAAGAGGTATGCCTGGCGAACGGCGACACCGTAGTCGTCGACCACGTGATCGTCACCTCCGGCCACACCGCCAATCAGGACAACCGCAATGGCGGATCGCGGCCGCGCCTGCTGAGCCCTTACCCGGTCGCGTCGTACGTCGACAAGCTGCCGGTCGACTCGACGGTCGCGATCGCTGGAATGGGACTGGTCGGCGTTGACGTCGCGATTGCCCTGACAGTCGGCCGTGGCGGCAAGTTCGTCGAGAACGGGAACGGGCTCCGCTACGTTCCGAGCGGGCGGGAGCCGTTGGTTCAGATGTTCTCGCGGAGCGGGCTGCCGTTCACCGCGAAGTCGGTCACCGGCGTCGACCGCACTGACGTCTACAAGCCGATCATCTGCACACCCGACGCGCTCGACACGCTGAGCGGTCGCAACAACGGACACCGGCGACTAGTGGACGTGCGCAGCGAGCTGCTGCCGCTCCTGTTCGCCGAGATGTCCTCCCGGTACTACTCCCAGGTGGCGTTCCAGGAGTCTGGCTCGCGCGCCGACGGCGCGTCAGTGCGCGAACGCCTGCAGACCGCCTGGCTCCGGGACCGCTTCGACAACGAGCTCGCGAGCCTTGCCATTCGCTACGGCCGCTTCGACGCCGAGGCGATGTTCTTCGGCCATCAGCCGAAGTACGACACGACCGGCGACTACGAGGCGTTCGTCTACGACGGCTTCGCCAACGACCTGCGCGAGGCCGAGGCGCCCGGGGGAGCCAGCCCGGTGAAGTCTGCGGCTGAGGTGCTTCGCATCTTCCGCGACCCGATGCGCACGGTCGTCGAGCAGGGCGGGCTCTCGCTCGACTCCTACCTGGACTTCAACGCGGACATCTGCAGCCGAATCCATCGCCTCGTCGCCGGTCCGCCGGCGCTGCGGTCCGCGCAGTTCCTGGCCCTTATGGACGCCGGCGTGCTGCGAATCCCGTACGGTCCCGCGCCCAGCATCGGTCCGGCTCCCGGTCGGGACGATCTCGCGACCGCGCCCACCCGGATCTCATCCACGGCGTTCAAGCAGCCCTACACGTCGGACGCGGACGTCGTGATCCGGGGGCATCTCGAGGATCCGCGGATCGACGGGTCGGCCTCGCAGCTGCTGACCCGGCTCTACAATCGCGGCCGCGTCAGCCAGTTCCGCTACGGCGCGGTCACGGTCGGCAGCGTCGACCTGACGCCCGATTCCCATCCGATCGACATCGACGGGCGGCCGCAGGAGCGGATCTGGATGTTCGGGGTCCTCACCGAGGGCTTCCGTCACTTCAATCACTACATCCCGTCGCCGAAGAGCCGTATCCGCGCGTTCGAGGATCTCGGCGCGTGCGTCGCGGAAATCCTGGATCTCGGCGCCTGCGTCGCCGAAGTCCTCGTCTAGTGATCGTCCCCGCGGGGACGACCACCTACTAGCGGATTCGCCGCAGCGATCAGGTCTGCGGCCTGCTGCCGTTGTTGTGCATGCAGAGCAGGCCGTTGGTGACCGTGACTCGTGCGAGACGGGCTGCGTCCGACGCGCTCACGGTGAACCTCACCGGATCTCCCATGTGGAGCGGAGCGGTCTTGAACGAGGCGGAGTACCAGGCGAGCTTCGCGTTGTGCCCGTGAGTCGGCTCGCACTTGCCGGCGAAGGCGCACGTCACATGGTTACCCGCGCTCGGCCCGAGGTTCGAGTACACGAACACGCCGACCTGATGGGCGACGACGCCGGGTGCCCAATTAGCCGATTTGCTCGCGCCCACCACAACGGACGGGCGGCTACGGCTAGTGCGAGGCGTGCGACAGGGCGACCGTCGAGGCGGCCACGGTCAGCGCCTGGTCGAGATCCTCGATCAGGTCGTCGGGATGCTCGAGGCCGATCGACAGGCGCACCATGTCCGGGGTGATCCCGGCCGCGTCGAGTTCGTTCTGCTTGAGCTGCCGGTGCGTCGTCGACGCCGGATGGGTGATCAGCGACTTGGCGTCTCCCATGTTGAGCAGCCGCTTGAACAGGTTGACGCTGTTGAACACCGCGATGCCAGCATCGCGACCGCCGTGGACGCCGAAGGTCAAGATCGACGGTGCGTGGCCCCCGAGGTAGCGCTGCGCCAGGTCGTAATAGGGGTTCTCGGGCAGTCCGAGGAAGCTCACCCACGAGACGCGCGGATCCTGCTCGAGGTACGCCGCGACCGCGCGAGCGTTGGCCTCGTGGCGTGGCAGACGCACCGACAGGGTCTCGAGGCCTTGCAGGTGCAGGAACGCGTTGAACGGCGACAGGATCGCGCCGGTGTTGCGAAGTCCGATGGTCTTGCAGCGCGTTACGTACGGGGACAACGGGAAGTCATCCGCGTACGACACGCCGTGGAACGCCGGCTCGGGCTGGAGCATGTCCGCGAAACGGTCTGGATGGTCGGCCCAGGGGAACGTGCCGCCGTCGACGACGATCCCGCCCATCGACGTGCCGTGGCCGCCGATGAACTTGGTCAGCGAGTGGACCACGATGTCGGCGCCGTGTTGGATCGGCTTGAGCAGCAACGGCGTCGCCACGGTGTTGTCCGTGATCAGGGGTACCCCTCGGGCGTGCGCTACGTCGGCGACGGCGGCCAGATCGATGACGTTACCGGCGGGGTTGCCGACCGTCTCGCAGAAGACGGCCTTGGTTCGCCCGTCGATCAGCGCCCCGATCGCCTCGGGGCTGTCGTCCGCCGCGAAGCGGACCTCGACTCCGAGCCGCGGAAGCACGTGCGCGAAGTACGTGTACGTGGCTCCGTAGAGCTGCGGGACCGACACGAAGTTATCGCCGGCGCCGACGAGGTTGAGGACCGACATGCTGACCGCGGCCGCGCCCGAGCTGACCGCCATCGCGGCGGCGCCGCCCTCGAGCGCGGTGATCCGCTGCTCGAGCACGTCGACCGTGGGATTGTTGAGGCGGTTGTAGTGGTAGCCGGGGGTCTCGAGATCCATGATCCCGCCGGCATGGTCGGCGTCGATGAAGTCGTGCGCGACCGTCTGGTAGATCGGGACTGCCACGGCGCGCGTGGAGTCAGCCGTGTAGCCGCCGTGGATTGCGAGAGTCTCGTCGTGCATGGTCAATCAGAGCTGGACGGGTGACGCGGCGCGGGCCAGGCTCAGCCAGTTGGCGTACAGCGTGGCTGACGGGGTCGCCCACGTATTCGCCACGCTCGCGGCCACTTCGTCGAACGGGAACATCGACCACAGCTCCCGTGGGTCCGCGTCGCGTGCCGTCGCGTGCTCCGCGAAGCCCTCGAGCGTGGCCACGGCATCCGGGCCTAGATAGCCGGCGGGCAGGAAGGGATACGGCACCGCGCCTCGGCCGAACAGGTACCTGCGCACGTCGCGCCGGTACTCCCGCAGCAGGCTCAGCGTGCCGTACTCGGGGTGGCCCTGGCATAGGACGAACAGTCCATCGCCCTGTTGGCGGGCGGCCACCGCCCAGCCGGCACCGGAGGAGCCGGAGCCGACGACGATACGGTAGCCGGCGTCGATCAGAGCGTCCTCGGGCACGTCGTTGACACGGGAGTGGGGGAAGGGGACCATGTTCGGGAGCCCGAACGCCAGCGGGTCGTACGGATCCTGGACGTCACCGTGGAACACGCCGCAGCACTTGCTAGCGCGTGGCACGCGTTCGATCCCGTCGAATAGAAGGGTGCTCGCGTGGGACGCGAGACACGAGAGCAGCGTGGTGGGAACCGAGGCCGCTGCCCATTCGAGTAGGCGCGCGAGATACGGCCAGTACGGCTCGTAACGAAGGCTGACTTGCGCCGGCTCGGTGCCGGTGACGATCAGCGCATCCGGCGGCTGGCTCCAGAGCTCGTCGAGCCCCTGATAGCGCGACTCGATCACTTCGGCGAGCGCCTCCGACCTGGGGATCTCAGTAATCGTGTACAGGTCGAAGTTGACTGCAGCGCTGTGAGGTCCCTCCGCGGCGCGTCGGAACTGGTTCTCGGTGTCGACGAATGCCGAATCCGGCATGTTGTTCACGAGCGCGACAGTGATCGGCCGAGGGGTCGGCCTCGTGGTTTCGGTAACAAGCATCGTTGTCATGCAGCAACACGGGCCGCGTCGGCCCTCTCCTTCCGTGTCGAGCTGGCCGAGGTCGATAGGCTGGTCGGCCCCTGAACCACACTTCCACCGCAATCGCGGCCGTCTGCGGTCACGCTCCACGATCGTGCGGTGACCGAACAGCGCCGGGCTGGCCGACGGTCGATGTGCCCCTCGTGATAACGCCCCATTACCTCGAAAACGGTTGGCCAGGGGCGCTTCTTCCGACTCGTCGGCCGCTGGCGCCAGCTTGTCGTCGCCGGCGGTAGCTCTCTCCCGGCTCGGGCCAGGTCGCGGGTCGTCGCAAACCTCAGCGATGGGTGACGAGCGCTACTCAGCGATGTGCCGAAATGGTCGCTACGCAGGTTGAGCGAGGCGACCGCGGTCGGCTCGGGGCCGCGATCTGGACCAGCAGCTCGAGCTGCGGCTCATCCGAGCGCCGGTTGGCCGCGAGCACGCGCGCACGGCGGCCGGGATCGTGTGAGGGGCCGCGGCGGAACACCCGGACCCGCTCGAGCAGGCCGGTCGGCGAATAGGGGTGGGAAGCGCGGAGACTCTGCACAGCAGAGGTCTTGCGCTCCTCCTTCGTGGTCCCGGGGACGGCGTCGTCGGTCGTGGCCGTCCCCGGCGTCGGCTACCCGGCTGCGCCGTCGTAGGTCTCGACGGCGGAGCGGGCGGCCGCGTCGCTCACGAGACGACCGACAGGTGACGTTTCGGCGCCCGAGTGGACGGAGTCGACTCGAGCTGGGTCAGCTCGCGCTGGAGGGCCCGCCGGCCACGGTGGTGAAGACCGTGGATCGCGCTCTCCGTCCGACCCATCCGGTCGGCGATCTCACCGGGCGTGAGCCCGACCACGTGGCGCAGAACGACGACCTCACGCTGCTCTTCGGGCAGCGCGGCGAGCGCGGCGCGAACAGTCTCGGTGCGGTCGAGGTCGGCCCCGGTGCTCGTGGTGGGATCGAGCACATTCTCGGTCGGGATGAGCCGGTTCGAGCGCAGGTGGTCGATGGCGACGTTGCGAGCCATCCGGACCAGCCACGCGAAGAACGGGATGCCGCGGTCGTCGTACTTGTGGATCGTCGTCATCAGCTTGGCGAACACGTGCTGCGTGACGTCCTCGGCCTCATGATCGTTACGCACGATCGAGCGGACGTAGCCGTAGATGTTGTGGGAGTAGCTGACATAGAGGAATCGCAGCGCCTCGTGGTCGCCTTCCTTGGCGCGAGCGACGGCGAGACGAGTCTTTTGCAGCATCTCCGGCGATGTGTTGACCGCGGTGCGGCTCGTGAACCCGACCGTGGCCGAGCTTGTAGCTAAGGCAGCTTCCCTGATCACTTTTTTTGTTCCTTTGCAGCGGCTTTCGCCTCGAACGAGAGCCGCGCCCGCGAGCGTTGGGAGACGCTCGAATCGGGCGCTGGCCGACTCTCATTCAGGCCCCCTCCGAAGGCATGTCCACCTTCGGCTTACTTCTCGCTGAAAGTCTCAGCCCGGCGCTACCCGCCGGTCAATGACCGGTCCGACCCATTGCGCCGTTCAGGCGGATGAACGCCCGGGCAGGCGCCGTCTCGCTTGCGCGCTCACGCGCCCGGGCGTGGAAGAGAAGCGCCCCGTCGAGCGTCTATGTGTGAGACGGTAGTTTTCGCCTAGGGCAAGGAAGCTTTGAGAGCTTTTGCTAAAAGAGCTTGGCGCTTCTGCCGTTAATTCGGTATGATGCGCGATAGCGAGGGATTCGCACTGGGCCTGTTTGGGGGCTAAACATGGGGCAAGATGATGTGAAGTACGAGGCGCTTGCCGGCGTCTCGGTGATCGACAATTGGTCGTTGGGTCTACTACGCCGCTCTCCGAGCGGCGCGCGGGTCGCTGTCGACGGGGGGTCGCCCTCCGGCACTTGATCCGGCACGGCTCGCGAATGCTGCATGGTCGGGGCGCGTCGTCGCGCCGGCCGTGCTCGGCGCGGCGGCGGTGTCGTTGCTGCTCGCGGTCGCCATGCGGTCGGCGTCGGTCAACGCACCACCGGTGCGCGCGGCCCTGGAGATGACGATGACCCTGTTCGCGCTTGCGGGGGCGTGGCTGCTGCGGGCCCAGTTCGCGCACTCCCGTCGCCTCCGTGACCTGCTGCTGCTCGGCGGGTTCCTCGTGTTGGGACTGACGAACTTCTGGACAGCCGCGCTGCCCGCCGCGCTGAATCTGCGGACCGGCGCCTTCTTCCCCGCGGCCGAGTTCTGGAGCGAGCTGGCGGTGGGTGGCGATCTTCGCGGCAGCCGCGCTCGTCCACTCACGCCGCCTCGTCACAGGCTCCCGGCATCCGCTCGCCGTCACGGCCCTGCTCGGCATTGTCGCGCTCATGGCTGCCGCCGTCGGTGCGCTGCTGCTGGGCGGACAGGGCCGGGAAGCGACGACCGACGCGACGACGTTCGCTCGGAGCGCTCACGCATCCGCAACTGCTCCTGCTCGCGCTCGCGGCCGCCGGACCGCTCGCCTACGCGGCGACCGGCTTCGTCCGGCGCCATCGGATCGAGGCCGACCGTGGCGCGGCGCTGCTGGCGATCGCGATGATGTTGCTGGCTTTCGTGAGCCTGTCTCATTTGGTGACGCTGTCGGTTTCCCCGGGACGACTCGGTCCCGGCGAGGGGCTGCGCGTGATCGCGTTTGCGCTGCTGCTGGCGGCCGCGGTCACCGCGGAGAGGCGTGTGCGTGCACAGCTGACGCGGAGCGCCGCGCTGGCCGAGCGCCGGCGCGTGGCGCGGGACCTGCACGACGGACTGGCCCAGGATCTGGCGTTCATCGCGGCTCACGGCCCGCGCATCGCGCAGGAGATGGGCGATGAGCATCCGGTCGTGATCGCCGCAAAGCGCGCGCTCGCGATCTCGCGGAACACGATCTCCGAGCTTTCCGATCCCGAGGGAGCAACCGCCCGCGAATCGCTCGAGGCCGTTGCTCAGGAGCTGCGGGATCGATTCGACGTCGCGATCGCGGTCGACGCGCATCTCGACGCCGACCTGCCGTCGGCTGCGCGGGAGCACGTGACCCGGATCGCGCGCGAGGCGATCGCCAACGCGGCCCGGCATGGAGGAGCGCGTAACGTGATCGTGTCGCTGCGCAACGCGTCGACCGGGGTTGCTCTCCGGGTCGTCGACGACGGTTGCGGCATCGGCGGTGCGGACGGCGTACCCGCGCCCGAAGGCTTCGGTCTGAGCAGCATGCGTGAGCGCGCGGCCGCACTCGGCGGCCAGCTGAGCGTTCGCCCGGCGAAGAGAGGCGGCACTGAGCTGGAGGTGGTCCTACCTTGACGGATCGGCTCAGGTTGCTGATCGCGGATCGGGAAGCCACGCGAGTCGGTATCAAGATGGCGCTCGACGGCGACGTCGAGGTCTGCGCCGAGGTCGACAACGCCGAGCAGGCGATCCGTGCGGCAATGCGCGAGCAGCCGGATGTGTGCCTGGTCGGCGACGATCTCGTCGGCTCCGGGCTCGCCGCCGTGCGCGGGATCTGTCGCGCGGCGCCGGATGCGGCGGTCGTGGTCCTCACCGAGGGTCACGATGTCGATCTGCTGCTCGACATCGTGCGAGCCGGCGCGGTCGGTTACGTACCGGGGGCACTCGATGCCCAGCGCCTGCGCCGGATCGTCCGTGCGGCGAGCGAGCGTGAAGCTGTCGTTCCCCGATCGATGGTCCTCGAGCTCCTGCTGGAGCTCCGCGGCCGCGGCGACGGGGCCGACGCGCTCACGACGCGCGAGTCGCAGGTGCTGGGCATGCTCCGCCGCGGCCACAGCACCGCGGAGATCGCCGACCGGCTGTTGATCGCGCCGGTCACGGTGCGACGGCACATCTCCGAGCTGGTCCGCAAGCTGGGCGTCGAGGACCGCACGGCTTTGACGAGCGCCGATCCACGCGCGACACGCGCCGCCGTCTAGATGGCCTAGCGCCGCCGCCGCCGTCTGGATGGCCTAGCGCCACCGCCGTCTGGATGGCCTAGCGCGACGTGCACCGGACCTGAACGCTCGGCGGCCACTTAGCTCATTGCCGCCCGCCCCGAGGGCGACGACGATATCCGGATCGGCTGAATCAGACATGGCCCATCCCCGTGACTACCTACCAGCTCTCGATCGAATCGAGGCCGCGCTCGAAGCCAGCTGTGGAGCGCTAGTCACGCTCGAGTCGATCAGCAGCGATCCGGGTGCCGACGAACCGGATGGCATGAGCGGGCACGTCGGGCTGGCGATCAGATCCCTGCGAAGCGTGATCGAGGAGCTGCGCCTGGCGCAGAACAATCGGCGAGTGTGCGCTCGCGATCGGTTTCGTGCTGAAGAGCAACGGGCGCGTGCCACGCGCGCGCGGCCCCCTGTCTCCCGACCCGGGTCAGTCCAAGCCGCGGCGTACGGCGTAGATCGCCGCCTGGACCCTGCCGGGCAAGCCCAACTTCGCGAGGATGTTGGAGACGTGGTTCTTCGCCGTCCGCGGGCTGATGTTCAGCGCCTTCGCGATCTCCGCGTTCTCCATGCCGCGTGCGATCAGGCGCAACACGTCGCGCTCTCGCGGCGACAACTGATCGAGCGATCCGGAATCGAGTTCCTGCTTCACGTTTCGTTGCCGCACGCGCCCCAGCACGAGCTCCGCGGCGCGCGGCGACAACCAGGCCACGCCCTGGGCGGCGGCCCGGACAGCGATCACGACGCTGTCGATCGGGGTGTCCTTTGCCATGAATCCGGTTGCGCCGGACTCGAGCGCGGAGTCGACATCGGCGCTGTCCGAGGCCACCGTCAGGACCAGCACCCGCATCCCTGGATGCATCGCGAGAATCTGACGGATGGCGTCCGGACCGTCGAGGTCCGGCATCCGGAGATCCATCAGGACGACGTCCGGACGGAGCTCGTCCGCCAGTCGCACGCCCATGCGTCCACCGGAGGCCTGCGCCACCACCTCGATATCGGGTTGAGATGCGAGGAGCGTGGCCAGACCCGTGCGGAACAAGTCGTGGTCGTCGACGACCAGCACGCGGATGGGTGCGTTCTGCCGGTCGGCTTCGCTCATCGACATATAAACCGTCTTGTAGCCCCTTCGTAATCCGTAGTCGGCTCACGGCACCGACGCAACCCCGTTGCCGTGATTATAAGCGGAGGGTGTTGATCCGGTTTCCGGATCTGCGTTCACCCCGTTGAACGATGCATGGGCATGGCGCCCTATTCATCGGAGTGGCCGGAACTGCGATAAATACACGGCAAGGAAATACGGGGCAAGGACGGATTGGTGCAGGCAGCAGCAGTCGCCGCGGAACATCGCGGCGAGATCACGCGCTTTATCGCGGTCGACCGACAGCACGGCCGCATCGAAAGCGAACTGAACGAGGCGTTCTCTCGCCGACTCGCGTCCAGCGCGTTCGCGCTCGATGGGGAGATCGAGCGATTCGAGGCTGAGTTCGCCGAGTACTGCGAGGCATCGCACTGCGTGGGCGTGGCCTCCGGGACCGCGGCGCTCGCGCTCACCTTGAGCGCATGCGGGATCGGGCCGGGCGACGAGGTGATCGTGCCCGCGCACACGTTCGCGACCTCGGCGCTGGCCGTCCTGCAGGCGGGCGCCACACCGGTGCTATGCGACGTGGACGATGGCACCGGCTTGATCGACGCCGGCGCCGCCCGTGCGGCGATCGGGCCTCGCACTGCCGCGATCGTCGCCGTCCACCTGTACGGCCAGCTATGCGACATGGGCGCTCTCGATGACCTCGCGAGGAGTCACGGCCTGATCGTGCTCGAGGACGGTTCGCATGCGCCCGGAGCGCGGTACCGCGGTCGCCGTGCCGGTTCGATCGGCGCCGCCGCCGCATTCTCGTTCCAGGCGAAGAACCTCGGCACGCTCGGGGACGGCGGTGCGATCTGCACGAGCGACTCGGTACTCGCCGCGCGGCTGCGCCGCTTGCGAGAGTCGAGTCAGCGCGACGATGAAGTCGGGCGAAACCAGCTTCTCGACGGCCTCCAGGCGGCCCTGCTGCGCGTCAAGCTCTCGCGCCTGGACGAGTGGGCCGACGCGCGGCGCGTTCACGCCGTGCGCTACCGCGCGCTGCTCTCACCGGAGGTGAGGTTGGTCCAGGAGCGACGGAACAGCCCCTCCGTCTATCACCTGTTCCCAGCGCGCTTCGAGAACCGCGACTCGGTCGCGGCGACGCTCCGTGGCGCACCACGTCGGCACGGCGGTCCACTATTCGCCGACCCTGCACCACCACCCCGCGCTGAAGGACGCGAACGTGGGCCACGGCGAGTTTCCTGTCGCGGAGGCCTGGGCGGCCGAGGAACTGTCGTTGCCGATGCATCCAGACCTTCAGCCCCACGAGATCGAGCGCGTGGTCCGTGCGGTGCATGCCGCTATCGGCGAAGTTGGAGTTGCCGTGACGGCTCGCGCGGCCTGACCCGCGACGGGTCGACCGCCAACCCGCGGCGCCGACGGCGCTGCGGCTGACCTAGCGCTGCTGGAGATAGGCGAGCGCGGCCTCGGCCATCTGCGACACCTCACCATGACCGCGCTGGTAGGCGCGCTGGTAGGCCGCCTGCGCTCCGGGAAGGTCGTTGCGTCGTGCCAGAAGCTCGCCGAGGTTGAAGGCGCCGGCCGCGTCACCGCGTTCGTCGGCGCGTCGGTAGGCGACCTCGGCGCCGGCGAGATCGTTCCGCTCCGCGAGCATCCCACCGAGGTTGAACGCGCCGGTCGCGTCGCCGCGTTCGTCGGCGCGGCGGTACGCGGCCTCCGCTCCGTCGAGATCGCCGCGTTGTTCGAGCAGCACGCCGAGGTTCGCCGCTCCGGCCGGGTGGCCGCGCTCGTCGGCGGCGCGGTAGGCGGCCTCGGCGCCGGCCAGATCGTTCCGCTGCGCGAGCATCCCACCGAGGCTGAAGGCGCCGTCTGCATCGTCTCGCTCGGCCGCGCGACGGTAGGCGGCCTCCGCCCCGTCGGTGTCGCCGCGTCGTTCGAGGAACACGCCGAGCTCCGCGGCGCCGCCGCCGTCGCCGCGCTCATCGGCGCGCCGGAGGGCGTCCTCGGCGCCGGCGAGATCGCCTCGGTCCGCCAGCAGCGCGCCGAGGTTGAACGCGCCGGCGGCGTCGCCGCGTTCGTCGGCGCGCCGGTACGCGGCTTCCGCTCCGTGCAGGTCGCCGCGCTGTTCGAGCAGCACGCCGAGGTTCGTGGCCGCCGACGGATGACCGCCTTGATCAGCCCGGCGGAAAGCGGCTTCCGCCCCGGACAGGTCCGAGGTCTGCGAGAGCGTCGCACCAAGCTCGAACGCGGCGAGCGCGTCGTCGACATCGGAGTGGGGGGCGCCGGCGCGTGCCGGGGCGTCCGGCTGTTGTGTTGCCGGCGGGGCGCTCGCCCCATTCGTTCCGTACGCCGGCCTCGTGGGCCGGCCGGCGAGCGGGACGCCGGGCGGAACCGGGGTGGTTGCCGGGGTGGCGGAGCGCGCGGCCGGCGGGCTTGCGGCGTCGCCGTTGTCCGTGCGCTCGCGGGGGTGGCGAAGGAGCGCGACGAGACCGGCTGCGGCTTCGGCTTGATGCCGCAGCGCTCGCCACCGGTCGGGCCGGCCCTCGGTGGGACCGGCCTCGGCCTGCGGGCGCAGATAGGCGAAGATCAGCGTCAGCGCGGCGGTGCCGGCCGCGATCATCAGTGCCAGCATCAGCCAGCTGGAGCCGCCCTGGTCCGGCGAGACGATGCCCGCGCTTCTGGGGCGAGCGGCGGTGGCCGGTGTGGTCGCCTTAGGCGCCGGAGAGCGCTTGGGATGCGCATGTGCGCGCTTGGGGGCGGCCCTGCCGGCAGCGGGTACGGGCGCGCTCACGGGGGACGCACTCGGCGAGGAGAATCCGTGAATGAAGTTCGTTACGGCGCGCGTGGTCAGCGACACCGCCCGCTGCAGCGATTGGACTGGGGTGGCGCAGCGACTCCCGACCGAGGCCTTGCCCAGTCCGGTCACCGCCTGGTGCTCCAGGCGGCCCTCCTGCGCGACCGTCACGTGCAGGATCTTCGCTACTTGCGCGCGGGTGTAGCTCCGCCGGAGTCCCGTGCCGGTGCGCAACACGAGCACCTCCGACTGGTGCGCCGGGAGCGACGACAGACAGCCCTTCAGCTGCGATACGACGCGGCGGAGGTACGGCTGCGAGAGCGGTCCGCGGGGAGGCCGCGCGACCGAACTGCCCGCGCCGTCGCGGGCCAGTCGACCCGCGAAAGACTCATTCGCGCCGCCGGCCGACCCGGTGGCCCCTCCCGCTGTCGAGGGTGCGCCTGACGAACCCCCCGCGGCCGAGACGACGCCACCGCCGGCGGGCTGGCTCGCGGACCTCGACCCCGCGCCGGCGGCCGGCGAGTGCGAACCCGTTGACGGCAAATGGGTGGGCGGCGCCGAGGCCGCCGGAACCGTCGGTGTGTGCACCGGAAGCTTGGGCACCGACACCGTCGGCACGGTCGGTGTCGGGGGCTTAGGAGCGGTAACGGTCGGGACGGTCACCTTCGGCACCGTCACCGTCGGCACGGTGACCGTCGGCACCGACACCGGCGGCACGGTCACGGTCGGCACAGACACGGTCGGCACGGATACCGACGGCACCGATACGGATTGGAGCGGGATCGACGGGATCGTCCCCGCGCTGCCCTGTCGGGGCGCTACGCCTCCCACGACCAGCGCGAGCAGGAACCCGGCAAGCGCGGCGTACCAGCCCGCGCGTCGAAAGCCCCCGGCGCGAGATTCGTGCCGAGTGCGGACCGTTCGGCGCCCCCATCTCATGGTCAGCCATATCTACCCATTTCTGGTCAAACCGAATCGGGCTCTATGCGATCCCCGGCGATTGACCTGCTACACGGACCCGCCGCCCGCCGGGTCGACCAAACCGATCAGGAATCGAGAAGCGCCGGTCACGAGTCGCAACTACAGTGGCCGCCAGGACGATCGGGCTGTCGATTTCCGGGTCTCCCGTTCGTCTTTGAGTCCGACGATCCCAACCACACGAGGAGGGAATTGACATGACCGGCGCTTCCACAGAGGGAATCAAGATCGTGCTGCATCCCGTGTCCGACCTGGATGCGGCCAAGGCGGTGTACACCGCCCTGCTCGGCATACCCCCGCAGGCCGACGCGGCTTACTACGTCGGCTACGACGTCGAGGGCCAGCACATCGGACTGGTGCCAGGCGGCGGACCGGAGGGCATGACCTCGCCCGTGGCGTACTGGCGCGTGGCGGACATCGAGGCCAAGCTGGCCGAGGTGAGTGCCGCCGGTGCCACCGTAAAGGAGCCCGCGCACGAGGTCGGCGGCGGACGCCTGGTGGCGAGCTTCACCGACCCCGATGGCAACGTCCTCGGGCTGGTTCAGGACAGCTGAGTGCCGACTCGCGCTGAGCCGCGCGCGAGCAAGAACAGGCCGTCGCCGGCGCGGCCCGCTGCTGACGTCCACGATCTGATCCGCGTGCACGGCGCGCGCGTGAACAACCTCAGGGACGTCAGCATCGAGCTCCCGAAGCGCCGGCTTACGGTGTTCACGGGTGTGTCGGGCTCGGGCAAGAGCTCGCTGGTGTTCGACACGATCGCGGCGGAGTCGCAACGGCTGATCAACGAGACCTATAGCGCGTTCGTGCAGGGCTTCATGCCGACGCTGGCGCGGCCAGACGTCGACGTGCTCGAAGGGCTCACGACCGCGATCACCGTCGACCAGCAGCGGATGGGGGGCGACACCCGCTCCACGGTCGGCACCGCCACCGATGCCAACGCGATGTTGCGCATCCTTTTCAGCCGGCTCGGGAAGCCCCACGTCGGCCCGCCCAACGCGTTCTCCTTCAACACCCCGTCAGTCCGAGCGAGCGGTGCGATCACGGTGGAGCGTGGTGGCGGAAAGACCGTGAAGAAGACGTTCACCCGCGCCGGCGGAATGTGTCCGCGCTGCGAAGGCCTCGGCACGGTCTCCGATGTCGACCTCACGCAGCTGTTCGACGACTCCAAGTCACTCGCCGAGGGCGCGATGACGATCCCCGGCTACCAGGCGGGCGGCTGGAACTTCCGGCTCTACAGCGCGTCGGGCTTGCTCGACCCGGACAAGCCGATCCGCAAGTTCACCAAGAAGGAGCTGCACGACTTCCTCCACCACGAGCCAACCAGGATGAAGATCGCGGGCATCAACATGACCTACGAGGGGCTGATCCCTCGGATTCAGAAATCGATCCTCTCCAAGGATCAGGAGACCATGCAGCCGCACGTCCGGGCGTTCGTGGACCGGGCGGTCACGTTCACCGCCTGCCCCGAGTGCGGCGGCACCCGGCTCAGCGAGGCGGCGCGATCGTCGAAGATCAAGCGGATCAACATCGCCGATGCCTGCGCGATGCAGATCAGCGACCTGGCCGAGTGGGTGCGCGGCCTCGACGAGCCGTCGGTGGCGCCGCTGCTCGCGAGCCTGCAGCAGACGCTCGATTCGTTCGTGGAGATCGGGCTCGGCTACCTCGGCCTCGACCGGCCATCGGGCACGCTGTCGGGCGGCGAGGCGCAGCGCGTCAAGATGATCCGCCAGCTCGGGTCCTCACTCACCGACGTCACCTACGTCTTCGATGAGCCGACGGTCGGGCTGCATCCGCACGACATCGAGCAGATGAACGACCTGCTGCTTCAGCTCAGGGACAAGGGCAACACGGTGCTCGTCGTGGAGCACAAGCCGGAGACGATCGCGATCGCCGATCACGTCGTCGACCTCGGCCCCGGCGCGGGTACCGCCGGTGGCGAGGTGGTGTTCGAGGGCACGGTCGAGGGGCTGCGGGACAGCGGCACGCTCACCGGGCGGCATTTCGACGACCGGGCCGCGCTCAAGGAGACGGTGCGGACGCCGGCGGGCACGCTCGAGGTGCGCGGCGCCAGCACCAACAACCTGCGGGACCTCGACGTCGACATTCCGCTCGGCGTGCTGGTCGTGGTGACCGGCGTCGCCGGGTCGGGAAAGAGCTCGCTGATCGGTGGATCGGTGTCGGGACGGGACGCCGTCGTGACGGTTGACCAGGCCCCGATCCGCGGCTCGCGACGGAGCAACCCGGCGACGTACACCGGACTGCTCGACCCGATCCGCAACGCGTTCGCGAAGGCCAACGGCGTGAAGCCGGCGCTGTTCAGCGCCAACTCCGAGGGCGCCTGCCCGGGCTGCAATGGCGCCGGCGTGATCTACACCGACCTGGCGATGATGGCCGGCGTCGCCACCACGTGCGAGGAATGCGGGGGCAAGCGCTTCGAGGCATCGGTTCTGGACTACCACCTCGGCGGCCGCGACATCAGCGAGGTGCTGGCGATGTCGGTTAGCGAGGCCGGGGAATTCTTCGGCGCCGGTCCGGGCGAGGCGCGCACGCCGGCCGCACGCGCCATCCTCGACCGGCTCGCCGACGTCGGGCTCGGATACCTCAACATCGGACAGCCGCTCACGACGCTGTCCGGCGGTGAGCGCCAGCGGGTCAAGCTGGTCACGCACATGGCGGAAAAACGGTCCCGCCGGGTCGACGGGGCCGATTCCATCTACGTCCTCGACGAGCCGACCAGCGGCCTGCACCTCGCCGACGTCGAACAGTTGCTCGGCCTGCTCGACCGGCTCGTCGACTCCGGCAAGTCGGTGATCGTGATCGAGCACCACCAAGCGGTCATGGCGCACGCCGACTGGATCATCGACCTCGGCCCCGGCGCCGGCCATGATGGCGGCCGGATCGTGTTCGAGGGCACACCCGCCGAACTCGTCGCCGCACGCTCGACCCTGACCGGGGAGCACCTGGCGGACTACCTCGGCTAGCGGGAGCTCCGCTAGCTCCAGCGCTCGATCAGGTCCTGGTCGAGGACGCGCCGGACGACCCGCGCCGGCACCCCCATCACCACATCGCGCGCGCCCACGTCCTTCGTCACGAGCGCGCCGGCGGCGACGAACGCCTCCTCGCCGATCTCGACCCCCGGCACGAGCACGACGCCGCCGCCGACCCGGCACGCCCGGCGGAACGTCGGGCCCTGGAGCGGTGCCCCGCGCGGGTGGCGACCCATAGCGTCGTCGTTGGTCGTCAGCACGCCCGGGCCGAGGAACACGTCGTCCTCGACCAGCGAGCCGCCGGTCACGTACACGCCGGTCTGGATCAGCACGCGGGCGCCGACCTGCGCACCGAAGTCGACCGACGAGGCGCGGCCGACGACCGAACCGGGTCCGATCCGGGCGCGCTCGCGGACCTGCGCCTGGTCGCCGATGATCGCCCGCGCGGCGATGTGCGCGCCGGCGTACACGACCGCGCCGACGCACACCGTCACGTCCGACTCGAGCACGAGCGGGACGATCTCGGCGCCGGCGGCGCTCGATCCGGCCCGGAGCCGGGGCCGCTTTCCGAGCACCGCGCCGTCCTCGACGATGCAGCGCTCGCCGATCGCGGTGCCGGCGTGGACGACCGCGCCCGAGCCGATCGCCGATCCGGCGCCGATTCGGGCGCCCCCGTGGATGACCGCTCCGGGAGCGACCACGACGTCGTCGCCGAGTTGCGCGGTCGGATGGATGCTGGCGTCCACGGGCGCGCAGTGTAAGCGCGCAGGAACCCTCAGTCCGCGGCGAGCTCGTCCAGCCGGCGGGCGATGAAGTCCTTCTCGGCCGGGTTCCGCGTCAGCTCGAGCGCCCGGCGATAGGCGTCGCTCGCCTCGGCGGAGCGGTCGAGCCGGCGCAGGAAGTCAGCCCGCACCGCGTGCAGCAGGTGATAGCGCTCGAGTCCTTCGATCCGGTCGACGAGCTCGAGCCCGTCCTCGGGCCGGCCCGCCTCGGCCACCGCGACCGCGTGGTTGAGCGCGACCACGGGCGAAGGCACGAACACGAGTAGCTGCTCGTACAGCGCTGAGATCTGCGGCCAGTCGATCTCCTGCACCGAGGGTGCGGAGGCGTGGAGCGCGGCGATCGCCGCCTCGAGCTGGTAGCGACCGGGGCGCCGGAGCCGGAGCGCGTGGTTCAGCACGCGCACGCCTTCCTCGATCTCGACCCGGTCCCAGCGCGATCGGTCCTGATCGGCGAGCAGGATCAGCTCACCCTCCGGGCCCGTCCGCGTGCGTCGGCGCGAATCGTGGAACAGCATCAGCGCGACGAGCCCGAGGACCTCGGGCTGAGCGGGCAGCAGCGACGCCAGCAGCTTGCCGAGGCGGAGCGCCTCCGCGCACAGCTCGCTTCGCACCAGGTCCGCCCCGGCGGTGGCGGCGTAGCCCTCGTTGAAGATCAGATAGATGACCGCGAGCACCGCGTCGAGGCGGTCGGGCAGCGCTGCGTCGCCCGGCAGCTCGAACGAGATCCCGGCGTCGCGGATCTTGCGCTTGGCTCGCACCAGGCGCTGCGACATCGTGGCGTCGGGAACCAGGTACGCGCGTGCGATCTCCGCTCCTGTCAGCCCACCGACCGCCTGCAGCGTCAACGCCACCCGCGCCTCCGCCGCGAGCGCCGGGTGGCAGCAGGTGAACAGCAGCGACAGTCGCTCGTCGCCGACCTCCGCAAGACGCTCCGGGAGGGGATCGACTGCGTCCCCGGACTCCTCAGGCCTGCTCAGCTGCTCGAGCTTCTCCTCGGCGGTGTGCCGGCGCCGCAGCCGGTCGATCGCGCGGTTGCGTGCAACCGTGTACAGCCACGCCGCCGGCGTCTGCGGCGCACCGTCGCGAGGCCACCGCTCGAGCGCGAGCGTGAACGCCTCCTGGAGCGCGTCCTCGGCCAGCTCGAAATCGCGCAGGCCGCCGACGAGCGCGGCGAGTACGCGCGCGCGATGCTCGCGGAAGGCCTCCTCGACGGCCACGGCGGCCGCGTCCTCGTGGCGGCAAGGCATGCGGGCAACGTTACGTGAACCGCTGTAGGAACCTATGCGTTGTGATTATCCGCAGGGTGCGCTATGAGGACCTCGAGGCGGCGGCGCGCACGATCGCCGCGGTCGCCGAGGAGGACCTGCTCGGCGCCCAGCCGCCGGTCGACCTCGATGACCGCGTCGAGCGTTTCCGCAAGCTGATCGACCGTCGGGATCCGACGGCGATGTGGGTGCTCGAGGACGACGACGGCCAGGTGGTCGGACACATCGTCGTGGAGGAAACGGTGAACGGCGTGCTGTCGCTCGGGATGGCGATCCTCGCCCCGGCGCGCGGCCGGGGCGGTGGACGGGCGCTGCTGAGCGCGGCGCAGGAGCACGCGCGGTCGTCCGGCGCTCACAAGATCTCGCTCGAGGTGTGGATCGACAACGCCCGCGCGATCTCGCTGTACGCGGCGGCCGGATTCGAGGTCGAGGGCCTGCGGCGCGATCACTACCGCCGGCGCGACGGGCGGTTGCGGAGCACGCTGCTGATGGCGTGGCGCGCCGACAACACGGAAATCACAGGCGGCGCCACCGGGTAACTAACCTCTGAGATGTACCCCACGAACGGAGCGAGAAGATGAGCAACCCACTGCGCGACATCGAGGCACTCGGTCAGTCGATCTGGATGGACAACATCAGCCGGCAGTTGCTCGACGAGGGGGTCCTGCGGCAGCTGATCGAGGAGGACGGGCTCAGCGGCGTGACCTCCAATCCGACGATCTTCGAGAAGGCCATGGGCCACTCCGACCGCTACGACGACGCGTTCCGCGAGCAGCTCAGCGAGACCAGCGACGTCGAGGAGATCTTCAACCAGCTGGCGTACAAGGACATCCGCGACGCCGCCGACCTGCTGCGTCCGACGTTCGACCGCACCGCCGGCGCCGACGGATACGTGTCATTCGAGGTCGCGGCCTCGCTCGCATACGACGCCGACGGGACGATCGCGGCCGCCAAGCACCATCGCGCTGCGATCGATCGCGCGAACGTACTGATCAAGGTGCCCGGGACGGCCGAGGGCGGCCGTGCGTTCGAGGAGCTGACCGCGATCGGCCTGAACGTCAACGTGACGCTGCTGTTCGCTGTGTCGCGCTACGAGGAAATCGCCGAGGCGTACATCCGCGGGCTCGAGCGTCGCGCCGAGTCCGGCGAGTCGCTCGAGTCGGCCGCATCGGTGGCGAGCTTCTTCGTCTCTCGCGTGGATACGAAGGTCGACGCCGCCCTCGAGGACACCGGCCGCGAGGACCTGCGCGGCAAGGCGGCCGTGGCCAACGCCAAGATCGCCTACCGCTCGTTCCAGCGGATCTTCAGCGGACCGCGCTGGGAGGCGCTCGCGGCCAAGGGCGCGCGCGTGCAGCGGCCGCTGTGGGCCTCGACCTCGACCAAGAATCCCGACTACGCGGACACGATGTACGTGGACGACCTGATCGGGCCTGACACGGTCAACACGATGCCCAATCAGACGATCGACGCCACCCGCGACCACGGCACCGCCAAGCGGACCGTGGACGTCGATGTCGATGAGTCGGTCGAGACGATCAAGGCGATCGAGGCCGCCGGCGTCGACGTCGAGGACATCGTCCTGCACCAGCTCGTCGACGAGGGCGTCGCGTCGTTCGCGAAGTCCTACCAGGACCTCTTGGACGCGATCGAGCGCAAGGCCTCAGAGCTCGTGCACGCGGGCTGACCCGGGTCAGCATGCGGTTTGTCGTCGTTGGCGGCGGGATCCTCGGGCTGGCGACCGCTCGCCAGCTCGTGGTTTCCGAGCCGGGCGCTGAGGTGGTCGTGCTGGAGCGGGAATCCGCGCTCGCCCAACACCAGACCGCTCACAACAGCGGCGTCGTCCACGCCGGGATCTATTACGCCCCGGGCTCGCTCAAGGCCCGCCTTTGCCGGCGCGGCCTGGGCCTACTGCGTGATTTCTGCATCGAACGGGGTCTCCCCTACGAGGCGTGCGGCAAGGTTGTCGTCGCGGTCGACGAGAATGAGGTCGATCCGTTGCGCCGCCTCGAGGAGCGCGCCACGGCCAACGGTGTGCCAGGCCTCAGATGGCTCGAGGCGGGCGAACTGGCCTCGGTCGAGCCGCACGTGCGCGGCGTGGCCGGGCTTCACTCGCCCGAGACCGCGATCGCGGACTTCGCGGCGGTGGCACGCGCATACGCAGCCGACGTGACGGCGGCCGGCGGCCAGATCAGGACGAGCGCCGCGGTTGCGCGCGTGTCCCAGAATGGGCGGAAACCCCGGGTCGAGCTCGCCGACGGCTCGTCGATCGAAGGTGACCGCGTGATCGTGTGCGCCGGCCTCCAGGCGGATCGATTGGCAATGGCCTCCGGCGAGCCGGCCGAGCCGCGGATTGTCCCGTTCCGCGGCGAGTACTGGCAGCTGCGGCCTGAGCGCTCAAACCTGGTCCGTGGTCTGATCTATCCCGTCCCGGATCCAGCTCTCCCGTTCCTTGGCGTGCACCTGACGCGCAAGATCGACGGCACGGTCGTGCTCGGGCCAAACGCGATCCTTTCGACCGCGCGCCACGCCTACGAACGCCGGCAGTTCGTTCTACGCGACACCTACGACGCGCTGAGCTGGCCCGGCACACTCCGGATGCTCCGGCGCCACTGGCGGGCCGGCGCGAGGGAGATCATCCGCTCCGCGTCCAAGCGGCAATTTGTTCGCGAGGTTGCACGGTACGTCCCTGCAGTTGCTCCGGGCGACGTACTCCCGGCGTCGGCCGGCGTCCGGGCGCAGGCAATCGATCGCGACGGCTCGTTGGTCGACGATTTCCGTCTCGCCAGCCACGGAAACGTGACGTGGGTTCGCAACGCTCCCTCACCAGCCGCGACTTCCTCGCTGGCGATCGCGGAGGAACTCGTCACCCACGCCATTTAGCCAGGCTTGCGGTGCGCGAGGCGGCCGAGCGGATCAGACGAGGAGGACCGGCTAGTCAGGCGAGCCGGCCGGGTGTGCCGAACGCGGCCTGGAGCGCCCGGCGCACCTGCTCGACCGTGACCACGCCGCGCAGCACGCCGTCGCCGTCGACGGCCATCAGCGCTCCCAGCCGGCCCAGGTTCTCCGAGGACAGGACCTCGGTGATCGGGCGGTCTTCGTTGACCTGCCAGCCGCCGTCCTGCTCGGGCTCGAGCACAGCCTCCATCGTCAGCCAGTCCTCGCCGCGATCCTGGGCCGCGGTCAGGCGCTCCTGGCGGGCGATCCCGAGGAACCGCCGGCTGTCGTCGACGACCGGGAACCACGACCAGCCGTAGCGTAGGAAGAACTCGTCTAGCGCTTGCGCGACCGCCGTCCGCGAGGGGATCGCGACGGGCTGGCGGTCCATGATATCCGCGACCCGGACCCCTTCGATCCGGGCACTGAGCGCGGTCTGGACCAACGCCGCACGCGCTGACTGGTAGAGCAGGAAGGCGATCCCGATCAGCCACAGCCCCGTAAAGCTGCGGTAGCCAAGCAGCAGCCACACGCCGAGCCCGGCGACGAGCAGCCCGAACCCCTGCCCGAGCTTGGCCGCCACGCGGGTGCCCCGCTGCTTCTCGCCGGTCACCCGCCACACGATCGCCCGGGTCATCCGCCCGCCATCCAGCGGGAACGCCGGCACCAGGTTGAACAGCAGCAGCAGCACGTTCCAGAACAGCAGCCAGCTCAGCGACAGCAGGACCGGGGTGATCCTGACCGAGGTGTCGAGCTTGGCTGCGTGGATCAGCCGGTGCGGGCCGACGATCGCGAGGTCGACTGCAAGGCACAGGAGTACGAACCCGAACGTGGCCAGAGGCCCGGCGCCCGCGATCTTGAAGTCCTCGCCCGGCGTCGCGGCGTCGCGGCTCATCTCCGTCAAGCCGCCAAATAGGAACAGGTCGATCCGGCGCACCGTGATCCCCTGCCGGCGGGCCACCAGTGCGTGGCCGAGCTCGTGCACGATCAGCGACGCGAACAGAACGAGGACGGTCACCACCGTGGTCAGATAGGCGACGGCGTCCGAGCTGTGCAGGGCCTGGCGAAACTCCCCGGACAACAGGAAGATCAGCAGGAATAGGATCAGGAACCAGCTGCGATCCACGCCGATCCGAAAACCGAAGAGGTCCATGAGCTTGATCGACGTCCGACGCCGCCACATGCTGCAATGGTCGCACAGGCGCAAAACGGCCTCGTCTTAATTGGACCCGGGGAGATCAGATGTCAGATCCATTTGAACAGCTACGCGAGCGAATGGCGGCGCTCGCCGACCTGAGAAACGTCGCTCAACTGCTGGATTGGGACCAGCAGACGATGATGCCGGCGCGGGGAGCCGTCGCTCGCGCCGAGACCGTCGCCACGGTTCAGAGGATCAGCCACGAGATGTTCGTCTCTGAAGAGACCGGTCGGTTGATCGAAGCGGCGGCGACGTCTCTCGAGGGCGCGCCATACGACTCCGACAAGGCGTCGCTGGTCCGGGTCACGAGCCGCCAGTGGGACAAGGCGTGCCGCGTGCCGGCTCGGCTCGCGGCAGATCTCGCGCGCGCGTCCTCGGTCGGTCAGGCGGCCTGGGTGGATGCGCGGCAGCGCTCCGATTTCGATGGATTCGTCCCATACCTGGAGCGGAACGTCGAGCTCGTGCGCGAGTACATCGACTGCTTTGACAACTTCGAGTGCGCCTACGACGTGCTGCTCGACGACTACGAGCCCGGCGGACGATCGAGCGACGTCTCACGCCTGTTCGACGAGCTCAAGGCGGAGCTGCGGCCACTGATCGCGGTCGTCGAACAGCACGATGACCGGGTTGACGACTCGCCTCTGTACGGTGACTTCCCAGTCGACCGCCAGCGAGCACTGGTCAGTTGGTTGCTCGAGCAGATGGGGTTCGACCGCTCCGGGTGGCGGATCGACGACGCCGTCCACCCGTTCGCCACTGGCTTCAGCAATCACGACATCCGCATCACCACGCGGTGGGACGAGAGCTTCCTATCCACCTCGCTGTACGGCGCGATGCACGAGTGCGGTCACGGTCTGTACGAGGAGGGCATCGCGCAGTCGCTACAGCGCACGCCCCTTGGCCACGCGGAGTCGCTGGCGATGCACGAGTCACAGAGCCGTCTGTGGGAGAACATGGTGGGCCGCGGCCGGCCGTTCTGCGGGGTGCTGGCGCCGCGGATTGTGAGCCTGTTCCCATCCGGGCTGGACCCCGAGAGGTTTTACCGTGCCGTCAACCGCGTTGCACCCTCGCTGATCCGCGTCGAGGCCGACGAGGTCACCTACGGCCTGCACATCATCGTGCGGTTCGAGCTCGAGCAGGAGCTGGTCGAGGGGCGGCTTGCGATCCGCGAGTTGCCCGAGGCGTGGAACGCCCGCTACAAGGACTACCTCGGAGTCGAGGTGCCCGATGACGCTCACGGCGTGCTCCAGGATGTGCACTGGGCAGCCGGGCTGATCGGTTACTTTCCAACCTACGCGCTCGGCAACCTGATCGCGGGGCAGCTGTTCGCGCGTGCGCACGAGGAGCTGCCGGACCTCAACGCGCAGCTCGGCGCCGGCGATCTGCACGGTTTGCGCGAGTGGCTGCGCGAGCACGTCCACCGGCATGGCGCGAAGTTCTCGACGACGGAACTACTTGACCGGGTGGTCGGCGGTCCGATCGCGGTCGCCCCGTTCGTCGACTACTTGAAGGCGAAGCTCAGTCAGGTATACGACGTGGAGCTTCGCTGACCGGCGCACGCCGTCCCTCGCCGCCGCCGCTCCGCGGCGAGCGGCACGCTAACTTGGCGCATGAAACCGACAAGGAGATGACCCGAAGTGACTGATTCGCCCGTACGAGTAGCCGTCACCGGAGCCGCCGGCCAGATCGGTTACGCGATCCTGTTCCGTATCGCCAGCGGCCAGCTGCTGGGTCCCGACACGCCGGTTCACCTGTCGCTGCTCGAGATCCCGCAAGCGCTGAAGGCGGTCGAGGGGACCGCGATGGAGATCGATGACTGCGCGTTTCCGTTGGTGGCCGGGGTCGACATATCCGATGACCCGAACAAGGCGTTCGATGGTGCCAGCGTCGCGCTGCTGATCGGCGCGCGGCCGCGGACCAAGGGCATGGAGCGCAGTGACCTGCTGGAGGCCAACGGCGGCATCTTCAAGCCCCAGGGACAGGCGCTCAACGATCACGCGGCGTCGGACATCAGGGTGCTCGTGGTGGGCAACCCGGCGAACACGAACTGTCTGATCGCCAGGAGCCACGCCCCGGACATTCCCGCCGAGCGCTTCACCTCGATGATGAGGCTCGATCACAACCGCGCGATCGCCCAGCTCGCGGCTAAGGCGGACGCCACGGTGAGCGACGTCACCAACATGACCGTGTGGGGAAACCACTCTCCGACCCAGTACCCCGATATCTTCCACGCGAAGGTCAAGGGTCAGAACGCCGCCGAAGCGACCAACGATCAGGAGTGGCTCGAGAACGACTTCATTCCAACCGTCCAGAAGCGCGGGGCGGCGGTCATCGACGCGCGCGGCGCGTCCAGCGCGGCATCGGCCGCGAATGCGGCGGTCGATCACATCCGCGACTGGGCGCTCGGGACGCCCGCAGGAGACTGGGTCTCGATGGGGATCCCGTCAGACGGCTCTTACGGCGTCGACGAGGGCCTGATCTTCGGGTTCCCCGTCACCTGCTCGGGCGGTTCATACGAGATCGTCGAGGGTCTGGAGCTCAACGACTTCTCGAAGTCGCGCCTCGACGTGACTGTCAACGAACTGAAGGACGAGCGCGAAACGGTGAAGCGGCTCGAGCTGATCTGATCTAAGAGCTGTCTAAGAACCTTGGGAGCCGCCTCGCGGAGACCCGCGGCCTTCGAGCATGCGAGGCGGCGCTCCCGGTCCTGATTTCGGATCGACGCTGACTAACCGGCTGGGTGCCAGCCCTGGCCCTCCCGCTTCACCTGACCGTCGGTGAGCAGGCGCGGCATCACGCGGTAGAGGTAGTTCGGTTCGATACCCATCTTCTCCGCGATCTGCGGAATCGTGATCCCGGGCGTGCTGCGCACGAGCTCCAGCGCCTGGTTGGCGCGCGTACCGCCGCGGCTGCGACCACGCGGCCGACCGGGACGGCGGCCCGTCCGGCGACGGGTGGTCGTAGCTGCCGCGGGGCGTGCGGCGCGCGGGCGACCTGGTCCACGCCGGGTACCGACAAGCGCCGAGCGTGCGGCCTCGAGCTTGGAGACCTCCTCCTTGAGCTCCCGGAGACGGTCGTCGATTTCCTTCACGGTGCTGTCAACAAAGCCGGGCAATTGCCTTCCCTCCTAGGGATCAACGATAAAAGCACCGAACAAGATACAGGTAGTTACTGACGGCCGTGTCAGGCGCGTTCGAGCAGTGCCTTGAGGCGAGCCAGTGAATTGTTCGCCTCACGCTCGGATGTGGCCCCCACAATGAACCGACTGGCAACGCTTCCCAGTCGCCCTCCAGGAGGGGCGAACTCGTTCGTGTAGGCGAAGCTGGTCGGTCCCTCGCTGTTTCCCGATAGCTCATACCGGATCCGCGCCAGCGAGTGCGCGGGGCCCTGGCCTTCCCATTCGGCGCGCTTCGGAGAGCTGACGTCGGTCAGCGTCCAGTGAACATGGAACGAGACGCCGCGTATGTGGAGTACCTGCGCCATCGTCGAGCCCTTGCGCATCGGCCGGTCGGAGACGTCGCTGACCGAGCGGTGAATCGTGACCCAGTCCTTCAGGTGATTAGGATCCATAACGGTGTCCCATACCCGCTGGACCGGGGCATCGATCTCGATCGTCGCGTGCACGGTGCTCATGTCGACGCAGACACTAACGAGCGGCCAGCGGTTCGGTTGTCTCCCACTCGGCCAACGCGTGCTCGATCGCGGCGTCCAGTGAGTGGAGCCTGACATCGAGCAACTCGGCCGCGCGGTTGTCGCGAGGGAGGAGGTCCTGGTCGAGGCTTTCCATCAACGGTCCGATCAGTTCGTGCCGCTCGCCGGCGATCAGCGCCGACACCCGGCTCGCGATCGGTGTCAGCGTCAGACGCTTGAAGCTGATCGTGGGACGTGCCAGCAGCATGTGATCGCCGATCCTGCCGATCAGCTCCCCGTACGTCACCGTGTCCGGTCCCCCGAGGTCGAGCGACTTGCCGCACACCCCGTCGCTGGCGGCGGCGCGGGCCAGCATCTCGATCACGTCGCGTTCGTCGATCGGGCTGGTGACGTGCGAGCGCCACGCCGGCACGGCCAGCACGGGCAGCCGTTCGACGAGCCTCACCAGGAACCGGAACGACCGCGACCGGGCGCCGATCACGATCGAGGCGCGGAACGCCACCGAGCATGGAGTCGCGGACAGCAGGATCTCTTCGACCGCGAGCCGGCTGGCGACATGGGCCGAGGCAGGGCCGCCTTCGGGAACGAGGCCGCCCAGGTAGATGACTCGTTTGACGCCGGCGGCGCGCGCCTCGCGCGCGAAGTTCTCGGCTGCGATGCGCTCGCGCTCGCCGAACGCGAGGTCGCCGGCGTCGTCGTCGCCGTCGGGCGATCCGGTACCGGGTACCGGCTCCATCGAGTGCATCAGGAAGTAAGCGACGTCGATGTTCTCCAGGGCGTTTGCGAGACCGGCGCCGGAGACCGCGTCGCCGGTGACTATCGGGACGGTGGAGTCGATCCGCGGCGGGCGCCGGCTGAACCCGCGGACGGTGTGTCCGTCGCGCTCGAGCCGAGGCGCGAGGCTCGAGCCGACGAACCCGGTGATGCCGGTGACGAGAACGTTCATCGCGCCTTCGGCGCCGGCGTGTGTGCGGGCCGGTGTGCGGGCGTGTGCGCGGTCCGGTGTCCGGGCGTGTGCGCGGTCCGGTGTCCGGGCGTGTGCGCCGACCGGTGTCCCGGCGTGTGCGCGGGTCGGTGTGCGGGCGGTGAGGACGTGGGCGCCATCCGCTGTTGAAAGCTACGGAAATTGCGCCGTGTTTCCGCCCGGCGCCGAAAGATCCCGCTGTTTGCAGGGATTTACCCAAGTGTGAACTTCTTGCGATTTCCGGAAATCGTCGTTGCACGCGGGGGGAGAAGTCGGGTTTGATGCATGCCCGACGAGGTCGAGCTTTCTTGAGGAGGATGGGCGTGACAGATGTACGCACGCGGAAGACGAAGGTGAGCTGCGAGGAATGCTTCTTCCGGCAGAACCTTCTCTGTGCCGTGTCTGATGCAGGCCCGTGCGCGACGTTCCGCCCGAACCATCCGGACGGTTTGCGGCCTCCCGAGCCAGCTGCGGTTCGTGTTTCGTCAGGACCGCCGGCTCCAGGTCGCGTGGGCGTTCCCATCCGCCAGCGAGCAGGGCGCCATGCACGCCGGCGTGTAGCGCCGGCCGCGCTTCGCGGGCGGACGGCTCACGGGACGCCGGCGTGTAGTGTTCGCGCCCATGTACTGGCCGCTGATCATCGGGTTTGTGTGCTTCGTGCTCCTAACGATCCTGATCGGCTGGATCGTCGACGCCCCACGCCGGCGCGGCGCGGATCGGCACTGAGCACGCTTCGTTCAGTCCGGGACGAGCGGATCCACGGTACGTCGTGACCGGTCGATGATCGAGCGGCTCCCCACCAAGCTGTCCGGACCCGTGTTGCTGAAGCCGGTCGTGCACGGCGACGATCGCGGCTTCTTCCTGGAGACCTACCGGCGCGGCGACCTCGCCGAGCTCGGCATCGCCGACGAGTTCGTCCAGGACAACCACTCGCGCTCGCGCGGCGGGGTCGTGCGCGGCATGCACTTCCAACCGGGACAGGCGAAGCTCATCCGCTGCGCCCGGGGCGCCATCTACGACGTCGTGGTCGACCTGCGCCGCGGTTCGCCGACGTTCGGCCACTGGGAGGGATTCGAGCTCGACGACTCCGCTCATCACCAGGTCTACTGCCCGGATGGATTCGCTCACGGCTTCTGCGTGCTCAGCGACGTCGCCGACGTCGTCTACATGACCTCGGCCTACTACGACCCGGAGATCGAGAGCGGGTTCGCGTACGACGACCCCGCCGTGGGGATCGTGTGGCCGGACGGCGTCGCCCTGTCGGCGTCAGCGCGTGACTCGGGCGCGCCGGCGCTGGCGGCGATCGCGGACTCGCTGCCGTTTACGTATCGCTAGGCGGGGCTGCCGTTTACGTATCGCTAGGCGGGCATTGCGCTTGGTGGCGCGGTGCGTGCGGATCCTCGGGAATCGACGCTGAAATCCGGCACGAGCCACTACAGTGGCGCCTGGATCGAGAGAGGAGAGGCGTGCGCATCACCGTCCTGGGCAAGTCGCCGGCGTGGCAGGACGCCGGCGGGGCGTGCAGCGGTTACCTGATCGAGGAGGACGGATATACGTTGCTGCTCGACTGCGGCAACGGCGTGTTCGCGAAGCTGCGCGGCCACCGCGACTACGTCGACGTCGACGCGGTGCTGATCAGTCACCTGCACGCCGACCACTTCCTCGATCTCGTTCCGTTCAGCTACGCGCTCTCGTACGCGCCGCGCCAGCAACCGGTGGCGGTCGGCGGCTGGCCGGGAACGGACACGCCGGCGCGGCCGCACCTGTACGCGCCGATGGGCGCCGGCGACCTGTTCCGTAACCTCGTGTCGGCGTGGGGTGACGAAGCTCTGATCGAGCGCGCGTTCGAGTTGTCCGAGTACGACGGCCCCGACGAGCTCGCGCTCGGACCGATCAACGTGCGCTTCTGTGAGGTGCCGCACTACACGCGGACGTTCGCCGTCGAGGTCCGGGGCCGTGGCGGCCGGCTCACCTACAGCGCCGACTGCAGCCCCAACGAACAGCTCGTGCAGTTCGCCCACGAGACCGACCTGCTGCTGATCGAGGCGACCCTGCCCCGGCCCGAGCGGACCGGTATACGCGGTCACCTCACTCCGGCCGAGGCCGGCGACCACGGCCGGCGCGCCGGCGCCAGACGGCTCGTGATCACCCACTTCTCCGACGAGCTCGACAGCGACTGGGCGCGGGCGGAGGCCGGCACCGCTTACGGCCGCCCGGTCGAGTTGGCCTACGACGGCGCTGTGTATACGTTGCCGGCGCTGGACGAGGGCGCCGGGTCGAACGGCGGGTGAGGCGCGGGCGGGCGGCGGTCTCGCGGCTCGACCCTGGGGGATGCGCCGGCGAGGCGGTCTCGCTGCGGAAGCCGGATCACGCGCCGGCGACGAACCATGCGCCGAACCCGACGGTGCATAACGCGTCAAACCGGGTGCCGGCGCGGCGATTAGTGCACGTAAGCGCCTGGGAGGCGCTTATATGCTCGCGGTGGAGTCGGGTCCCGGGCTTTGCGCCGTTACGCACCCGTGCTGGCGCCGCGCTGGCGCCCGCCGGCGGGGCCGGACCATGTACAAGGCCCGAAACCTCGACCGCGCCCGCTGCGCCCGGGACATAAGCGTGTGGTGGATGCTCATGTCCCGCCGGCTCCGCGACCCGAGGAGGTTTCGGGCGAAATACATGTGCTGCCGGCGCCCCGGCCACCGCTGACGGCGCCGGCCGCGCCCTCGCCCGCGCCACCCCGCGCCGGCGCCCGGCCGCAACCCCGCCACCGCCTAACCAACCGCACGGGCCAAGTGGCCGCCGCCGCAAATACGCTCGTATTCGAGGCCGCCGGCTCGCGGCCCGCTCGGCATCCGGCCTCGCTTGATCGGGCCGCGCCGGCGTCGTCCGGCTCGGCGGTGCTGCGCTTTGTCCTCGGATCCTCATGTAGCGCTGCTACACGTCGGATCGTGCATCGTCGCGCAGCATCCACCAGTGGCCCTCTCTGTGCGACCGTACTTACGGGGACGACCACTAAGCTGCGCAACACATGTCCGAGCGTGACCTGTTCGCGAACTTCGAGCGGATGCGGCGGGAGATGGACCAGTTGTTCGGCGACGTGTTCGAGCGCGCCGGCATGGCCCGCCGGCGCGTCGGCTTCCTGCCGGCGGTCGATGTCGCCTACACGCTCGATCCGCCGCGGGCGATCGTGACCGCCGAGCTGGCCGGGATCGACCCCACCGATATCGGGCTCGAGATCGAGGGCCGGAAGCTGATCCTGTCGGGGAGCCGACGGCCGACGGGGTCGCAGACCGACGTCTACCAGCAGGTCGAGATCGAGCGCGGGCCGTTCCAGCGTGTGATCGAGCTCGGCGCGGACGTGCGCGCGCAGGAGGCCAAGGCCGTCTACGAGGACGGCATGCTGCGGGTCGAGCTGCCGCTGGCGCGGGGCGTGGTCGGGGTGGCGCGGACGGTGCCGATCACCGAGTTGGACGACGACACGTGAGCGACGACGGGCACGGCGTGATCGAGGTCGGCGCCGCGGAACGGGCCGCGCGGGACGTGGCGGTCGGCGCCGCGCGCGAGCTGCCCCACGAGGTCGGCGTGCTGCCGCTCCGCGACACGGTCACGTTCCCGGACATGCTGATCCCGCTCAATGTCGGGCAGCCGCGAAGCGTCGAGCTGATCAACGAGGTGCTGCGGGGCGACCGATCGATCGCGATGGTGGCGAGTCGCAACACCGAGGCCGCGACGCCGTCGCCCGAGGACCTGTACGACGTCGGCGTGCTCGGCGTGGTGGCGCGGATGATCCGCGTGCCCGACGGAACCCTGCGCGTGCTGATCCAGGGCAGCCAGCGGATCCGGATCGAGAAGTGGATCAGAACCGAGCCGTACCTGGTGGCGGAGATCGCCGAGGCGCCGGATGTGGTCGAGCACAGCACCGAGCTGACTGCGCTGATGCGCAACGTCCAGCACACGTTCACGGACATCATCGAGCAGGTCCCGTACCTGCCCGAGGAGCTCCAGATCATGGTCGCCAACGTCGACGACCCGAGCGTGCTGGCGCACCTGATTGCCGGCGCGCTGCGGATCCCGACCGAGGAGAAGCAGGGGTTGCTCGAGGAGGTCGACGTCGCCAAGCGGCTCCGGCGCCTGTCGGAGATCCTCGCGCGCGAGCTCGAGGTCGTGGCGATCGGCTCGAAGATCCAGTCGCAGGTCCAGTCCGAGCTCGACAAGGGCCAGCGCGAGTACTTCCTGCGCCAGCAGCTCAAGGCGATTCAGGAGGAGCTCGGCGAGGCCGACGAGATTCAGGCCGAGGTCAACGAACTGCGCGCTCAGCTCGACGCGATCGAGCTCCCCGAGATCGTCTCCAAGCAGGTCGAGCGCGAGCTCTCGCGGCTCCAGCGCCTGCAGCCGGCGATGGCCGAGTACGGGGTCGTACGCGGCTACCTCGAGTGGATCGCGGCGCTGCCATGGGACAAGAGCACCGAGGACAACCTCGACCTCAACCACGCGCGCAAGATCCTCGACGAGGACCACTACGACATCGAGCAGGTCAAGAACCGGATCCTCGAGTTCCTTGCCGTGCGGAAGCTGAAGGGCGGGCGGGAATCGGGTCCCGTGGGCTCGGTCCTGTGCTTCGTCGGCCCGCCGGGCGTGGGCAAGACGTCGCTCGGCCGGTCGATGGCCCGGGCGCTGGGCCGCGAGTTCGAACGCCTGAGCGTGGGTGGCGTTCGCGACGAGGCCGAGATACGCGGGCACCGGCGCACGTACATCGGCGCGATGCCCGGCTCGATCATCCGCGCGCTCCGCGACGCCGGCGCCAACAATCCGCTGTTGATGATCGACGAGATCGACAAGATGGGCGCGGACTTCCGGGGCGATCCGTCGAGCGCGATGCTCGAGGTGCTCGATCCCGAGCAGAATCACTCGTTCCGCGACCACTACCTCGACCTGCCGTTCGACCTCTCGAACGCCATCTTCGTGACGACCGCGAACACGCTCGACACGATCCCGGGTCCGCTGCGCGACCGGATGGAGGTGCTCCAGCTCGCTGGGTACACCGAGGCCGAGAAGCTCGAGATCGCCAAGCGCTACCTGGTCCCGCGCCAGATCGAGCGCAACGGACTGTCCAAGAGCAGGATCGCGTTCAGCGACGCGGCGCTCCGCATGGTTGTGTCCGACTACACACGCGAGGCGGGGGTCCGCCAGCTCGAGCGCGAGCTCGGCACGATCTGCCGCAAGGTCGCGATGCAGGTCGCCGAGGGCACGGTCAAGCGCAAGGTGACGATCGGCGAGCCGCGCGTCCGCGAGCTGCTCGGCAAGCGGAAGTTCTTCTCGGAGACGCGCCGGCGGACGGCCCGCCCGGGGGTCGCGACCGGGCTGGCGTGGACGCCTGTGGGTGGCGAGGTGCTGTTCATCGAGGCGACCGCGTTCCTCGGAAGCGGCCGACTGACGATCACCGGCCAGCTCGGCGAGGTGATGCAGGAGTCGGCACAGGCGGCGCTGTCCTACGTGCGCAGCAACGCGTCAGAGCTCGTGCCGGATCTCCCCGAAGATTGGTTCGCCACCCACGACATCCACATCCATGTCCCTGCCGGCGCGACGCCCAAGGACGGCCCCAGCGCGGGGGTCGCGATGATCACCGCCCTCGCGTCGCTGCTGTCGGGACGGCCGGTCCGTGCCGATGTGGCGATGACCGGAGAGATCACGCTGACCGGCCAGGTGCTCCCGATCGGCGGGCTCAAGGAGAAGGCCCTGGCCGCCCAGAGAGGCGGGATCCACACGGTGATCGCGCCCGCGCGAAACGAGCAGGATGTCGACGAGATCCCCGAGCACCTGCGCAAGGACCTCGAGTTCCGGTTCGTCTCGACGGTCGAGGAAGCCCTCGAGACCGCGCTCCAGCGACGGGCAGCGCGCCGGCGTCCGAAGGCGCTGCGCGCCGCGTAAACGGGCCTCGGGGAATCGCCGGGGTGAAGCTCCGCAGTTGCGGGAGAAACGTCCGACGGCGCGCCCTATTCGCGTATCCTGACGTGTGACGACCCCACGCAACGAGGGAGACCAATGTCAACAAGAGGCAAGAAGTCCATGGCGGCTCCGTTCAATGCCGTGGATATGGACACGATCAACAAGGCGACGCCGTACATCCGGCGGATCATCCAGGACGCTCAGCTGCGGGAGAACGTCCGGACCGCGTACGGCTCGAGCCGGAGCGCTTACTCGCGGCTGACCAACGGGAAGGCCCCGACCAAGGCGCTGCTCGAGGACAAGAAGCTCCACCATGATCTGCAGGTCGCGGTCGAGGCACTGCGTGACGCGACGACCGCGTTGACCGAGGCCCCGAAGAAGCAGGCGAAGAAGAGCCGCGGGTTCGGTCGCAAGCTCATGATCCTCGTGCTCGGGTTCGGGCTGGCGCTCGCCGGCAGCGAGAAGCTGCGCACGAAGGTGCTGGACACGATCTTCGGCAAGGAAGAGGAGTTCCAGTACACCCCGCCGCCGAGCACGCCGTCGACGCCGCCAAGCTCGCCGGTCGGAGCCGCTTAGCCAGACGTGAGTCGATATCGACCACCTGGATCGGAGGCGCCACTGGCGCCTCCGGCGCGTTAAGGGGGAGAGCGCCGCGCAACCGCGGGCGTGCGGCGCTCGATCGGACCCTTTGGGGGCTGGACTAGAATCGCGGTCTTGGAGGCCGCAGCGGAATCTGGCGTTTCGAACCCGCGTGAGCTGTCGGGCGACAAGGCCGCGCGGATCGTGGAGGCGATGCGTGCCAGCGTCGCCGCACGCGGCATCGCCGGCTCGACGTTCGATCACGTCGCCAACGAGGCCGGCGTCTCGCGCGGGCTGCTGCACTACTACTTCGGGACCAAGGAGCGGCTGCTGGTCGAGGTCGTGCGACGCGAGTCCGACGTCCGGATCGAGGGCCTCGAGGAGGCGATCGGCGGCTCCGTCAACGCCGAGGACGTGCTCGACGCGCTCGTGCGCAGCTTCGAGGAGTGGCTCGGCGACGGGCCCGCCCCCGTGATGATCTACGAGATGCTCACCCTCGCTCAGCGCAATGAGGAGATCGCCGCCGAACTGGCGGAGCTCGGCCGGCGCACCCGGTCCCATCTCAGCGGCGCGCTCGAGCGAAAGCGCGACTCGGGCGTGCTCGCGCTGCGGGTCGAGCCCGAGCTGGCGGCGATGTTCCTGTTCGCGCTGGCCGACGGCGTCATGGTTCGCCGCCTGAGCGAGCCCGAGCTCGACATCGGCCCGCTCATCGAGCAGGCGATCGTCGCCGCCCGCGCCGTGCTCAGCTGAGCGCGCATGCTGGGCTGAGCGCGCGGTGCGGCGGATAGCGGTCCTAACCGCGGCCGGCCTCGTGTTGCTGGTCCTGGTCGTCGCGCAACTGGTGCTTCCCGGGGTCGCCGCGCAGGAACTCCGCGACGACCTTGAGCAGTCGGGCACGGTGCTCGAGGTCAAGGTGACCGCGTTCCCGGCGATCAAGCTCCTCTGGCACAGGGCCGACAGCGTCGTCGTGCGGATGGGCCGCTACAGATCGGGGGCGAGCCAGCTCGGCGACACGCTGGGTCGCGCGGTCGAGGCCGGCTCGCTCGACGCCTCGGCCCAGGAGCTCGAGGTGGGACCGCTTACGTTGCGCGACGCGACGCTGCACAAGCGTGGCAGCGAACTCACCGGCGCCGCCACGCTCACCGAGGCGGACCTCCGGTCAGTGATTTTCTTCCTCGACAACGTCGAGCCGGTCGCATCCCGGAACGGCCGGCTGACGCTGCGAGGAACCGCGAGCTTCCTCGGCTTGAAAGCGACCGTCGACGCCACCGTGGCGGCCCAGGACGGTGCGCTCGTGGTCGCGCCCGATGTCCCGTTCGGGGGCATCGCGACGCTCACGCTGTTCAACGACCCGCACGTGCACGTGCAGTCGATCACCGCGACGAGCGTACCCGGCGGGTTCAGGATGACCGCGGAGGGTAAGGTTCAGTAACGGGGAAGATGACGTCGGATGAACGCAGTGGCCTGACGCGCCGAGCCGTGCTGCGCGGTGCGGCCGCCGCCGGCGCCGCCTCGCTGGTGGCGCCGAGCGCCGGGATCGCGGCGCTGACCTCAGCTAAGCCGGGTGTGTTCAGCCGGTGGGTGGGAACGGTCGCGGGCGAGTCCGCGCCGATCGCGGCGCCACGGCGGTTTGCGCTGGTTGGCGTTGAGTGGGCCGAGCCGGCGGACGCGACGATCGAGCTGCGGACCCGGATGGGCGCCGGCGCCTGGTGCCCGTGGACCATTGCCTCCGTGCTCGGCCATGGGCCGGACCATGCGGAGCCAGCCGCCGGCCGGGCCGCATTTGGCGAGCCGATCTGGACCGGCCCCGCCGACTTCGTGCAGCTCCGCAGTTCCCGGGTGGTGCGCGGAGCGCGCCTGCACTTCGTCGCCCCTCGCCCGGCGGCGACGATCCCGGCGACCCCGGCCGACGCGGCGCGGGACCGCGGGGCATATGCAACCGCAGCGCAGGCGTTCCCGCTGGCCCAGCCGGTGCTCGACGCCGGCCCCGGCCAGCCGCCGATCATTGCCCGCTCGGCCTGGGCACAGGGGCACGCGCCGCCCAGTCACGTCCCCCTGTACGGGACCGTCAAGCTCGCGTTCGTGCACCACAGCGAGACGCCCAACGGTTACAGCCCCGGCGAGGTCCCGTCGATCCTGCTGTCGATCTTCGACTACCACCGCTACGTCCGCGGCTACTTCGACATCGCCTACAACTTCGCGGTCGACGCGTTCGGGCGGATCTGGGAAGCGCGGGCCGGCGGGATCGATCTGCCCGTCGTCGGCGCGCACGCCGGCGGCTACAACGGGGAGTCGACGGGCATGGTCGTGCTCGGCTCGTTCATGGACGTGGTGCCGTCGCCCGCGGCGATCGGCGCGCTCGATCGCCTGCTCGCCTGGAAGCTCGCGCTCCACGGTGTCCCCGCCCTCGGCCGCGTCACCGTCGAGGTGGCGCCGGACTCCGCCTTCTACACCCGCTTTGCGCCCGGCGCGCACGTGTCGCTGCCGCGCGTCGCCGGCCACCGCGACGGCGACGAGACGAGCTGTCCCGGCAACGCGTTCTATGCCCGGCTTCCCTCGATGCGCCCGCAGGTGGCGCAGCTCGCGGGCTCACCGGCGCGGGCCACGATCGCCGCGCCGGCCGCGCCGGTGACCGCCGGCACGAGCGTGACGCTCACCGGCCTGCTGACCGACCTCGCGAGCGGCAGCCCGCTCGCCAGCGGCCCGATCGAGATACAGCAGATCGGCCCGCCGCACGCCGAGCAGACGATCGCCACCCTCACAACCGACATGAACGGCACCTGGAGCTACACGTTCACGCCGGTGACCAGCATTCTCCTCCGCGCGCTCCACCAGCCGGCACCGGCCGCGGTCTCGGACGTCGTCGCGAGTCGAGCTCGCGCCGACGGTGACGTTGACGCTCGACTCGCCTGCGCCGCTCGTCGTCAGTGGCACGGTGTCGCCGGATGTCCACCCTGTCACGGTCGCGCTCTTCAAGGTTGAGCACGGCCGCCGGCGTCTGATCACGAGCAAGCGTGTCGCGGCCGCGGGCGGTCAGTTCCACGCCCGGCTCAGGACCAACGGTCCCGGCCGCTACGTCGTGATCGCGCAGACGCCGGTGAGCGCGGAGTACGCCGGCGCCAGCTCCGCGCCGCTGACGGTGACGATCTGATGCGCTAGCCGAACAGCTTCGGCGCACGGACCAGCATCCGCAGCTTGCCGGTCGGGCGGACCTTCCCCTGCAGCAAGGCGCGCCACGGCTCGGTTCGACCGGCGGCGATGTCGACCCCAAGTCCTGCAGGCGGCAGTGGAACGTCAGGTCGGGGTTCTCGGCGCGGCCCGCGGAGACCGCGGACCCGCCGGCCCGGGAGCCGCCGGCGATCCGCAGGTGCCAGGGCTCGGCGTCGCTGAAATCCCACTGGATCGTCGCGCCGGGCGCGACCGAGGCGTCGATCTGCCGGCGCAGGCCGTCGAACAGCATCGCGGTCGCCTCGGGGCTCGGCTTGACGCCTCCGCCCAGCTCGCCGAGGTAGCCGGCGCGGAGCAGCGTCAGCCCGCGCTGCGCCCGGGCAGCCGGCGGCAGGTCGAACGGGAGCCGTGAACGGCAAGATCTCGCGCAGCAGATCGGCGATCGCCGGCTCGCACTCGGGATCCTCGCGCACGAGGTCGGCGATCATCTTGACCCCGAACGCGATGTGGCGCTGCTCGTCGTGGGCGACGTTGCCGATCCCCTCGCGGAAGCCCGGCAGCAGGTCGCGGCGGCTCAGCGACTCCTCGATGAAGTGCTGCCCGGGCTGCGCCAGCAAGGCCTCGATCACGATGTGGTAGAGCGTGATCGCCTGGGCGAGCTTCGCGCGAGAACGGTCGGCCCGCAGCTCGCCGGCCATCCGATCGAGCCGCTCGAACACCTTGCGAGAGCCCCAGGTCAGCTTCGGACGGGTCTCATCCAGGGCGGATCCGACATCGTTGCCGGCGCCGGCGACCTCGCGCATGAACCGCGCGAACAGCACCGCGTGGCGTGCCTCGTCGACCTGCTGGGTGGCCAGGAAGTACTTCTGCTCCTCGCGCGGGGCGGCGTCGATGAACGGCGACAGGTTGTTGGCGACGGCGTCCTCACCGTGGAAGAACAGCGAGTACGTCCACATCGCGGCGCGGCGCTCGAACTCAGTGAACTCGTGCTCCCATTGCTCGCGATCCCGGGTGAGGTCGAGCTCGGTTGCGCGCCAGTTGCCCTGCTCCCAGCGGGCGTACAGGTCGGCGTAGGAGATCTGGTCGGCGGCGATCGACGTCGTCATCCTTCGCCTGTGTAGTTTGGCACTTCCGGGCCAGGGCGGGCGCCGCTAGGCGTCCAACTTCGGCGAGCGCCATGACTCGCCGAGGCGCCCCCGGATCACGTCGACCAGCTCGCCGATCGCGACCCGCACCTGCGCGAGGCTGTCGCGGTCGCGCAGCGTCACCGTCCGGTCCTCGAGCGACTGGTGGTCGATCGTCACCGCCCACGGGGTGCCGATCTCGTCCTGGCGGCGGTAGCGGCGGCCGATCGCGCCGCCCTCGTCGTACTCGGCCTGGACGTGCTCGCGGAGCTCGCGGTAGACCTCGGTCGCGAGCTCGGGCTGGCCGTCCTTGCGCACCAGCGGCAGCACCGCGACCTTGACCGGCGCGAGGATCGGGTGCAGGCGCAGGACCGTCCGCTGCTCACCCTCGATCTCGTCCTCGTCGTAGGCGTCGACGAGGAACGCGAGCATCGCGCGGTCGACGCCGGCGGCCGGCTCGATCACGTGCGGCACGTAGCGCTCGCCGGTGGCGGTGTCGACGTACTCGAGCTTCTGGCCCGAGAACTTGGCGTGCTGGGTGAGGTCGAAGTCGCCGCGGTTGGCGATTCCCTCGAGCTCTGACCAGCCGATCGGGAACAGGTACTCGACGTCGCTGGTGGCGCTCGAGTAGTGCGACAGCTCGTCCTGGTCGTGCGGGCGCAGGCGCAGGTGATCGGGGCGGAGGCCGAGTGAGGTCACCAGCTCATCCGCTCCTCCAGCCAGTGCTCGTACCATTTGCCGGCCTCGTCCGGCGGCACGAAGAACTCCATCTCCATCTGCTCGAACTCGCGCGTGCGGAAGATGAAGTTGCCGGTGGTGATCTCGTTGCGGAAGCTCTTGCCGATCTGGGCGATCCCGAACGGCGGCTTCTTGCGCGCGAACTGCAGGTAGTTCTTGAAGTTGAGGAAGATGCCCTGGGCCGTCTCGGGGCGCAGGTAGACGGTCGAGCCCTCCTCCTTGACCGGGCCGACGGTCGTCTCGAACATCAGGTTGAAGTCGCGGGCCTCGGTCAGGTCGCACTCGGGGGTCTCGCCGGGGTGCTTGGACGGCTTGCGGCCGCAGGCGGACTGCTCGATGTGGTCGGCGCGGAAGCGCAGCTTGCAGGTGCGGCAGTCGATCAGCGGGTCGGTGAAGCCCGCCAGGTGCCCGCTCGCCTCCCACGTCCGCGGGTGCTGGATGATCGCCGAGTCGAGCGCGACGACGTCGTCGCGCTCCTGGAGCATCGCCCGCCACCACTGGTTCTTGACGTTGTTCTTGAGCAGCACGCCGTAGTGGCCGTAGTCGTAGCTCGACCCGAGGCCGCCGTAGATCTCGCTGCTCGGGAACACGAAGCCGCGCCGCTTGCACAGCGAGACGATCTTGTCCATCGTCACGGAGTCGTGGGCGGTCACGGCGGCGTCAGCGGAATCGTCGGGCACGGCGTTCGGATGGTATCCGGAGAGCGTTCGTTGGCACTCTCCCCTTGAGAGTGCCAAAACGGGCGCCTATACTTAGTGAAGCGATGCCGATCTACGAGTACAGGTGCGAGCACGGGCCACACGTTCGAGGTCATGCAGCGCATGAGCCGACGATCCGGTCGAGATCTGCGAGACGTGCGAGGCGCCGGTGTCGCGCGTGTTCCACCCGGTCGCGGTGCACTTCAAGGGGTCGGGCTTCTACAACACCGACTACGGGACGCGCAAGCGCGCCCGCGAGAACAACAGCGAGAAGGGCGAGAAGAGCGAGAAGGGCGAGAAGACGGACAAGAGCGACAGCTCGTCCAGCTCGAGCTCGAGCTCGTCGGACTCCGGGTCGTCGTCCAACTCGAAGAACTCGGATTCGAAGTCCGGATCCAAGGCGAGCTCCTCGAGCGGGGCCGCCTCGAAGTCCTCCGACTGACGCCCGTCAGCGCTTGCTGAAAAAGGCCCCTCACGAGGGCCAAATCCAGCACGCCCCCGGTGAGCTAGCCGTGTACGAGCTTCGAGACGTCTTGCTGGACGGCCTGCGGCGTGACCGTCAGCGAGTCGCCGACGCCGGGGACGTCCTCCCCACCGCTCGGGTTGAGGATCTGCACCGGCGCCGAGCCGCCGAGCTCGGACGCAACGAACATGCTGAGCAGCGTGGGGCCGCCCATGTCCGTGCGAATGGACTGCGGCGCGTACCACGACGCCCACGGCAGGTGGAAGAACGTGTAGGGCGTCAGCAGCTGGCTCTTGATCGCGTTCAGGATCTGCTGCTGGTAGCCCTCGCGCGTGAGGTCGTTGCTGGCCGCGTCGCAGCTGTTCTCCCGGGTGCGGGCGAGCGTCAGCGCCTGGATGCCCGTGAGATGGTGGGTACCGGGCGAGAGGTCCAGCGTGAACCCGCCGTTCGCCGCGCCGCCGCTGATCTCCGAGCAGATCCGCCCGGTCTTGACGTTGACGCCGCCGATCGCGTCGATGAACTTCGGGAAGTTCGCGAAGTTGATGATGATCACGTGGTTGATCTTCAGCCCGGTCAGCGCTTGACCGTCTTGATCGTCAGCGCCGGGCCGCCGAAGGCGTAGGCGGCGTTGATCTTGTTCGTCCCGTGCCCCGGGATCGAGACGAGCGTGTCGCGCGGGATCGACAGCCGGCGCGAGACGCCGCCGCCGACCCGCCACAGCATCAGCGTGTCAGAGCGGCTGCCCGCGTCCGATGTGTTCGCGCCGGCCTCGTGCGTCCCCTTCGGCCGCTCGTCGGTGCCGATCACCAGCACGGTGTTCGCCGAGGTCAGCATGTTTCCGCCCGATGCCAGCGCAGCCTGCGCGTCGGACGGGATGCCGTCGGACTGCGATCGCGGCGCTGATGATGAACAGCACGAGCGACAGCAGCAGCCACGCCACGACCGCGAGCACGAGGCCGAGGATCACCCGCTTGGGCGTGATCCGCCGGCGGGTCCCGCGCTCGGGTCCGCCCTTGTACTTCCGGTAGTCGACCGGGCCCCGGAGCTCGTCGTCCTCGCCGCGCAGGCGGGCTCTCAGCCCCTTCGGGCCGGAGCGGTAGAGCTTGTACGGGGGCTGTTCGAGATCGCTGGGCATGTGACGCATATAGTGACGGCATGCCGGGCCGGCGCACCATCGGCGTCGACATGGGCGGTACGAAGCTGCTTGCCGGCGCGGTCGATTCTGGGCTGTCGGTCCACCACCGCGCGCAGCGCACCATCACCCGCCTCGACGTCTCCTCCCTGCTCGACGTCGTCGTCGACGCCGTCGAGGAGACGCTCGCCGGCGCCGGCGGGGAAGTCGCCGCGGTCGGGTTCGGCATCCCCAGCTTAATCGATCAGCGGACGGGCAACGCGGTGATCGCCGTGAACCTCCCGCTCAAGGACATCATGTTCGCCGACGTGATGGCCGAGCGGCTCGACCTGCCCGTGTTCGTCGACAACGACGCGAACTGCGCGGTGCTGGCCGAGCACCGCGCCGGCGCCGCCCGCGGGTGCAACGAGGTCGTGCTGCTGACGATCGGCACCGGCATCGGCGGCGGGCTGATCCTCCGCGGCGAGCTGTACCGCGGAGCGGTCGGGGCGGCCGCCGAGCTCGGGCACGTCGTGATCGACCGCAACGGCCCGCCGTGCCAGGGCAACTGCCCGAACCACGGCTGCGTCGAGTCGCTGGCGTCCGGCACCGCGCTCGCGCGCGAGGCGCTCCGGATGGCCCACGAGCGCCCCGACTCCGGCCTCGGCCGGGCGCACGCGGAAGGCCGCGAGCTGGTCGGTCCGCTCGTCACCGAGCTCGCCCACGACGGCGACGCGGCCGCGATCGAGACGATCGCGACGATCGGCCGCAACCTCGGGGTCGCGATCGCGGGCTTCGTCAACACGTTCAACCCCGAGGTGGTGGTGATCGGCGGCGGCGTGATGGGCGCCGGCGAGCTCCTGCTCGGCCCCGTCCGGGCGGAGGTGGCCGCGCGAGCGCTGCCGCCCTCGCGCGATCTCGTCGAGATCGTGCCGGCGCGCGTTCGGAGTCGAGGCCGGGATGATCGGCGCCGCCGCGCTCGCGTTCGACGGCCTGCGACAGCGGGCGGAGGCGGCGGGGTGAGCGCCGGCCGCCTGATCATCTGCCCGACGCCGATCGGCAATCTCGAGGACGTCACGCTGCGCGTGCTCGCGGCGCTCCGCGAGGCCGACATCGTCGCCTGCGAGGACACCCGGCGCAGTCGCGTGCTGCTCGACCGCTACGGCGTCGGCGGGACGCCTCGTCAGCTACCACGAGCACAACGAGCGCCAGCGCGCCGGCGAGCTCGTGGCGAAGATGCGCGACGGCGCCGTGGTCGCGCTCGTGTCCGACGCCGGCATGCCGCTCGTGTCCGACCCGGGGTTCGTGCTCGTGCAGGCGTGCGTCGCGGCCGGGCTGGCGGTCGAGGTCCTGCCCGGGCCCTCGGCGGCGCTGGCGGCGCTGGTGGCGAGCGCGCTGCCCGCCGACCGGTGGCGCTTCGCCGGCTTCCTGCCGCGCAAGCGCTCCGCGCTCGAGCAGGCGTTCGCCTCGCCCGAGACGCTCGTCGCGTTCGAGTCGCCGAAGCGGGTGGCGGCGTCGCTGCGCGGTGCTCGCCGAGCTCGACCCCGACCGGCCCGTCGCGGTGTGCCGCGAGCTGACCAAGGTCCACGAGGAGGTCGTGCGCGGCACCGCCGCCGAGCTGTCGCCGCGCGCTACGCGTCCGAGCCGCCCCGGGGCGAGGTCGCGCTCGTGGTCGGTGGCGCCCCGTCGGTCGCAGGACGAGATTGGCCCGGCGCTCGACGCGCTGCGCCGGCTGGTCGACGCCGGCGCCAAGCCGCGCCCGGCAGCGTCGGTCGTGTCGGAGCTCACCGGGGTCGCCGCGAACCGGCTGTATCGCGCGCTGACCACTCACGCTCGGGAAGAAACTTCGGCGTAGGCGAAGTTTCTTCCCGAACGCTGTAGTTGGGGCCTCGCTGCGCTCGGCGTCCGTGGGGCCATTCCACCGGACGTCCATGCCCGGCGGCGGTGTCGCGACCACGGTCAGGATGGGCTCCCCGGCCCCACGGACGCCGCGTAGCGGCCCATCGTCATAAAGTCAGTGCCGACGATGTCGTTCTACATCACCACCCCGATCTACTACGTGAACGCGCAGCCGCATCTCGGCCACGCGTACACGACGATCGCCGCCGACGTGGTCGCGCGTCACATGCGCCAGCGCGGCGAGGACGTGTTCTTCCTGACCGGGACCGACGAGCACGGCGAGCCGGTCGCCGACGCCGCGGCGGCGCTGGGCATCGAGCCGCGGGAGCTCGCCGACCGGAACGCCGAGAAGTTCAAGGCGCTGACTCCGATCCTCGACGCCACCAACGACTTCTTCATCCGCACCTCGGACGAGGAGCACGAGGCGCGCGTGCAGGAGGTCCTCCAGCGCGTGCACGACAACGGCTACACGCACAAGGGGATCTACGAGGGGTGGTACTGCCCGCGGTGCGCGGACTTCAAGGTCGAGAACGAGATCCTCGAGGGCAACCGCTGCCCGATCCACGAGATCGTGCTCGAGCGCCACCAGGAGGAGAACTGGTTCTTCCGCCTCTCGGCGTTCCAGGAGCCGCTCGAGCGGCTGTTCGACGGACAGTCCGATTTCGTGATGCCGCCGCATCACTTCAACGAGGCCCGGTCGTTCATCGCGTCGGGCCTCCAGGACATCTCGCTTTCGCGCAAACGGCTGAAGTGGGGCGTGACCGTCCCCTGGGACCACGAGCACGTGTTCTACGTCTGGTTCGACGCGCTGCTCAACTACTACACCGCGCTCGGGTACGCGCGGCCGGCGGAGGACTTGACCGGGCGCTTCTGGCCGGCCACGTACCACCTGATCGGCAAGGACATCCTCAAGTTCCACACGATCTTCTGGCCGGCGATGCTGATGGCGGCGGAGCTCCCGGTGCCCCAGCACGTGTTCGTCCACGGCTTCCTGCTCGGCGCCGACGGCCGCAAGATGAGCAAGTCGCTCGGGAACGTGCTCGACCCGTTCGAGGTGATCGAGAGCTACGGCACCGACGCGCTCCGCTTCTACCTGATGCGCGACGTGTCGTTCGGTGGCGACGGGAGCGTGGGGATCGACGCGGTCCGCGCGCGCTACGAGAGCGAGCTGGCCAACGAGTACGGGAACCTCGCGAGCCGGACGATCGCGATGCTGCTCCGGTATCGCGATGGGTCGATTCCCGCGGTGGCGACCGACCCGGAGTTGGTGGGCGCGTTTGAGGGCCTGTCGGCCGACGTCGCCACGCTACTCGACCGCCTCGAGGTCACCCAGGCGCTCGAGCTGATCTGGCAGCGCGTCCGGCGACTGAACCGGTACGTCGAGGAGCGCGCTCCGTGGCAGCTCGCGCGCGATCCGGAGTCCGCCGGCGCGCTCGACGAGACGCTCGCCTCGCTGGCCGAGGGAGTGCGAGTCGTGAGCGTCCTGCTCCATGCGTACATGCCCGCCAGCACCGCGCGGCTGCTCGACACGCTCGGAGCGCCGCGGTTTGACTACGAGGCCGCCGCGTTCGCGCCGCACGGCTCGGGCGGCTCGGTCAGCGCGCTCGAGCCGCTGTTCCCGAAGCGCGCGTGATCGACAGCCACACGCACCTGGAGTTGTGCGAGCCGCCTGATACCGAGCTCGTCGCGGCGGCCGTCGATGCCGGGGTGAGCCGGATCGTCACCGTCGGGACGGACGGGGCCTCGTGCCGGGCAGCGCTCGCCGCCGCCGAGGACTTCCCGCAGGTGTACGCCGCGATCGGGCGCCACCCGAACAGCGCCACTGGTTTCGACGACGCCGACCTGGCGGAGCTGAAGGCACTCGCGGCCCATCCGCGGTGCGTGGCGATCGGCGAGACCGGACTCGACTACTACCGCGACTACGCGCCTGTCGCCGACCAGAAGCGGGCGTTCGCCGCCCAGATCTCGCTCGCCCGCTCGGTGGGAAAGCCGCTGGTGATCCACACCCGCGCGGCCGACGACGACACGCTGTCGATGCTCTCAGAGCTTGCCGGCGGCGTCCGGGTGATCCTCCACTGCTTCTCGATGGCCGACCGGATCGAGGAGTGTCTCGCGCATCCGGACTGGTGGTTCTCGTTCGCGGGCAATGTCACTTACCCGAAGGCGGAGGGGTTGCGGCTGGCGGCGGTGCGGGTGCCGGCCGAGCGGCTGCTGGTCGAGACCGACGCGCCGTACCTGTCGCCGCAAGTCAGGCGCGGCAAGCCCAACCAGCCCGCCCACGTCGCGTTCACGGCCGCCGCGCTCGCGGTCGAGCGCCGGGTGCCCTACGAGGAGCTCGATGCGGCGATCGAGGCGAGCGCAGCCGAGGTGTTCGGGTGGTCATCCGGATGATCAAGCGCGCCGCCGAATGAGCGAGGCTGGACGCCGAGCTGGCGGCAGGCGCCTGGGGCAGAACTTCCTCGTCGACCGCAACATCCTGGACGTGATCGAGCGGCTCGCGGGGCTGTCGGCGGACGATGTCGTGCTCGAGATCGGTGGCGGGCAGGGCGTGCTGTCCGAGCGGTTGGCCTCTGAGGTCGCGCATTTGCACGTCGTCGAGGTCGATCGTCGGTTGGAGTTCACTCTGCGCGAGTCCTTGGTTGGTTTTTCCAACGTGACGGTCCATTTCTCCGACGCGCTCGAGCTCGACCTCACGGCATTGGAACCCGCGCCGACCGCGGTCGTCGCGAACCTGCCCTACGGGATCGCGGCGACCGTGATCCTGCGGACGATCGAGGAGCTGCCTTCGGTCGAGTCGTGGGTCGTGATGGTTCAGCGGGAGGTCGGCGAGCGGCTCGCGGCAGCGTCCGGGTCTTCGGCGTACGGGGCGCCGTCTGTGCTGGCCCAGCTCGCCTGCGAGGTCAAGGTGCTGCGGCCGGTGGCGCGGACCGTGTTCCGGCCGGTGCCGCGCGTCGACTCGGTGCTGGTGGGCCTGACGCGGCACGGGTCGGGCCCGGATGCTGCTGTGCGCCGGCTCGTCCACGATGCGTTCGCGCATCGTCGTAAGGCGCTCGCCGGGTCGTTGGCGCTGGCGCCGGGCGCTCGGCCGGGTGTGCGCGAGCGGGCGCGCGCGGCGCTGGTCGAGATGGGCCACCCGCCCGACGAGCGCGCCGAGCGGCTGTCGCCGGCGGAGTTCGCGGAGCTCGCGGCGAGGCTTGGTCGGTGAAGCTGGTCGCGAGAGCGCCGGGCAAGGTCAACCTGTGCCTGTTCGTCGGCGGGCTCCGGCCGGACGGACGTCACGAGATCGTCACGCTGATCGAGTCTGTGTCGCTTGCGGACGAGCTCGAGCTCGTCACCCGCGTGGCCCTCGACGACGAGGTCGTATGCCCAGGCGTCGAGGAACCGAACATCGTCTCGCGCGCGCTCGCCGGGCTGCGGGCTCGCGGCTGGGATGCGCCTCGGGTTCTGGTGACCATTCGCAAGCGGATCCCGATCGCCGGCGGCATGGCCGGCGGCTCGGCGGACGCGGCGGCGGTGCTGCGGATGGTCCAGCGGCTCTCACCGATCGACGACCAGACGCTCGGCGAGCTCGCGGCCGAGCTCGGCTCCGACGTGCCGAGCCAGCTCACGCCCGGGCTCGTGCTCGGCACCGGCGCGGGTGACGAAGTCGAGCGCAGGTCGCCGATCGCCGCGCACGCGTTCGTGATCGTCCCACTGCCTCACCGGCTGTCGGCGGCCGAGGTGTACGCAGAGGCCGATCGCCTCGGGGTCCGGGCGAACGATTTCGAGGTCGAGGCCAAGCTGCCGGACCTGTGGTCGGAGCTCAGTCGCGGGTTGCGCCTGCCCGAGCGGTTGCTCGTCAACGAACTCGAGCCGGCTGCGGTGTCGCTGTGCCCCGAGATCGAGACCGCGCTCGAGGCGGTGCGGGACGCCGGGGCAGACCACGCGTTCGTGTCCGGGTCGGGACCGACGGTCGCCGGGTTATATTGGGGCCCGCCCTCGCCAGATGGCCTGCGGCTGGCCGAGGCGGCCACGACCTCGCTGGCCCGCCGATATCCTGGCGCGTGCTGCGCCGTGCCGGTGGCGCGGGACTTCGGTTTTCCGCTGTTTGCGTGAAGGTGCGGCGGCGGCCGTGGTCGAATCCGTATTCGAGCGCTCCGCGATCCTCGGTCACGGCCGCCATCGGTCACAATTCCAGCGACATCGATGACTAACCAGCAGATCACCTATCTGGTCGCCGCGGGCCTGGGCGTGATTGGCCTGATCGCGTACGTGCTGCTCGTGGTCGTTCCCGCGGTCACGGCATACCGGCGCGTCCACGAGCGCTTGGTCGCCTTCGCGCTGTCGGCCTACGTCCTCGCCGCGTTTGTGGGGGTCGGTGTGCTGCTCGGCGCCGTGGTCGTGGTCGAGTGGCCCAGGGTGTTCTGACCCAAACGGGGACTGCGCCGCTTGGCTGACCGCGCCCAGGAGCAGACCGGGGCGGCCGCGCCCGACCTGGCTGCGCTGGCCGCGATCACCGACGCCGTCGAGGACGGCGCGGGTCTGCCCGCGATCCTTCGCGCGGCGTCGCGGGCGCTCGACACGAGCCTGATCCTGATCGACCGCTCGGCGACCGTGCTGGCAGTCGCCGCCCGCAGCCCGGCCGACGAGCGTTCGCTGATGCGCGACGCCGACGACGTCACGACGATCGAGCTGAAGGTGGCCGAGGCGACCGTCGGGCGGCTGCGGATGCGGGCGTCGGACCGTCCGGCCGACGCCTCGCTGCTGCGGCTGGTGACGACGCTGATCGCGTCCGAGGTCGAGCGCGTGCGGGCGCCCGAGCGCGCCTCCGAGGAGGCGGCGACGGCCTTCATGCGGGCGGTGCTCGACCGCCGGATCGAGGTTCGCGAGGATCTGGTCGCGCGCGGCAAGGAGCTCGGGACCGATCTTGGTGCCGGGGCAAGCGTGGTGATCATCCGCGCCCACCCGCGCAACCCGACCGAGGAGGACTGGCGCCGGCGCCTGCTCGCGCTCGCAGCGCGGGGGGCGCGGTCGATCGCCTCGGGTGCGATCGCGGCGCCCTCCGTGGAGGAGCCCGCCGAGATCGCGGTGCTGCTTCCCGACGCCGACGGCGAGACCGGACGGCGGGCGGTATCGGCGATCCTGCGCGAGCTCGAGTCGGGGCTGCCCGGGTTCGCGTTCGCGGCCGGCCGCAGCCGGCGCGTGGAGGATCCGCTCGACCTCCACCGCGCCCGCAACGAAGCGCTGCTCGCCGCGAACGTGGTCGAGGGCGAGCCCGAGCGCACCGAGCTGGGCTATGAGGAGACCGGCACCTACCAGTTGCTGCTGCCGCACATGAACGATCCCGTCGAGCTGCGGCGGTTCTACGACGAGACCGTCCGGCCGCTGGTCGCCTACGACGAGCAGTACGAGACCGACCTGCTCGGCACGCTGTCGACGTTCCTCGAGTGCGATGCCAACGTCAACGCCACCGCGCAGCGGCTGATCACCCATCGACACACGGTGCGGTACCGGTTCGAGCGCGTGCGCGAGCTGACCGGGCTCGATGTGTCGTCGACCGACGGTCGCGAGAAGCTGTCGCTGGGGCTCAAGGCGATGCGCGTGCTCGGGATCGCGCCGCCGCGCGGTCCGGCCCACGAGCGCGGCGCGGAGGGCGGACGGGTCCCTCGGTAGGCGTCGGGTTGCGCGTGGGAGATGAGGTGCCGGCGGGTAGGGTGCCGGCGATGAAGGGACCCGGCCCCGCTGTGCTGATCATGGCGCGGGCGCCGCGCGCGGGCGAGGTCCGGCGGGCGCTCGAGCCTCTGCTCGGGCGCGAGGGCTGCCTGGAGCTGCAATCGGCGCTGATCGCGCGGGCCGCCGCCTGGGCCCGGGAGGTGTCGCCGGCGCCCGTCCACGTTGCCCACGACCCTCCCGACTCCGGCGCCGAGCTGCGACGGCTGGTGGGCGCCGACGCCGTGCTGTTCCCCCAGAATGGTGAGGGGATCGCCGGCCGGCTCGCCGACGCGTCGGCACGTGTGCTGGCCCGCGCCGGCGGTCCGCTGCTGATCGTGTGGCCCGATCTGCCGCGCTTTCGGGGGGCTCATGCCGCCGGGGCGCTCGGCGATCTCAACGCCGGCTGCGACGTAGTGCTCGGCCCCGCGATCGACGGCGGCTTGTACCTGGTCGGAATCGCCCGTCCGTTGCCCGACCTGTTCGCGCTGCCCGAGCAGACCTGGCGCCACGACGTGATGGGAGTGGCGCTGACCGCGATCCGCGACGTGGGCTACGAGGTCGGGATCCTCCGGGCCGAGCGGGCGCTGCACCGCCCGGCGGACGTGCGCGCCGCGTTGGCCGATCCGCTGCTTCCGGGGGACGTGGCGACGATCCTCCGCCGGGGGCGGTAGGGCGACCGCACTCGGCAATCCGTCCAGTTCGGTTTAGGGCGCTAACCGGCCGCCTCAGCGCGGCCGACATATGACCAGACGCGCGCGAGCAAACGTCCCGTTGCTCGCGCGCGCAATCGACCGACCCACCAGCCATGCTCCGCGCCTTACGGCCCCCGAACGTCGAATCATCCGAGTCCCGGAGCGGAGGGAACGTTCGATTGCCGGGGACCCGGTTTCTCAAGAAGTGGTGGGGCGGGGCCGATCCATCGGCTGTGAACCAGGGATTCGGGCACCGCCTACGCGCTCGCGTGGCTTCAGAGCAGGGCTTCACGCTGATCGAGGTCCTCGTCAGCGCGCTGCTCGTAGTGCTCATCTCGGCCGCGGTCGCCGAGGCGCTGGTCACCAGCGGGGACTTCACCGCTTTCACGCGCAGCCACGCGCAGGCCAACGTCGTCGCCGAGCAGGATCAGGAGCGGATGAAAGCGATGTCCGACACGCTGCTGACCGCTCTGCACCAGACCAGGACCGTGACGCTGAACAAGACTCAGTACACCGTCACCTCGACCGCGACGTTCCTCAACGCCACGGGCGGGTCTAGTTGCACCTCGAGGGGCGCCGCCTACTTCAAGATCACCTCGACCGTCACCTGGGCCGGAGCGGTTGGAGGTTCCGCGAAGAGCGTCACCGAGGAGTCGCTGATCACGCGGTCTCTTGCGGGCAGCATGGTGGCGACGGCCAACGACCAGACGGCGTCACCGCTCGCCGGGGTGACGATCAACGCGAGTGGTCAGAACACCGGCTACACGGCCGGAGCGACGACCGATCAGAACGGTTGCGTCGCGTTCGCGGGCCTCCCGAGTGACAGCTACACGCTCACCTACACGGACCTGGGCTACGTGGACGTCAACGGCAACAGCAGCCCGACCCAGACGCAGTCCGTGAACCAGACCGCGACCGCCGCCGCCAACACGGAAGTTATGGGTTTGGCCGGAAGCGTCAGCCCGAGCTTCTACACCGAGAACTCGAGCCACACAGCTCTTCCCGCGGCCGGATACGAGCTGTCCTACTACGGGAGCGGAAACGGCAACAAGATGACGGCCGCGAAGACCGTGGGTTCGCAGAGCGCCCCCGGGCAACGTTGACCGCTACGAGCCTGTTCCCGTTCTGGGCGTCGTCGTCGACGACATACACCAACAACTACCAGCTGTGGGCGGGCGCATGCGAGCAGGAGCAGCCGCTGCTGCCGCCGACAGGGTCCGGGACGGCGACGGTCGCCGCCGGGGACGGTCGTGACGTCGACGGCCGGCGGGACTCCCACGGTGGCGGAGCCGGCGATCGACGTGGCCGTCAAGTACAACGGCGCCTACGTGCCGCCGGGCGCCGTGTATGGGTGACGTTCACGGGCAGCGGCACCGGCGGGTCCTGCTCGGATGAATGGAAGAACATCCCCGTGGCCGGAACCGAACTGGTCTCCGGGGTGACCAAGTACGTCTATCCCGCCCCCTTCGCCAGCAATGCAGCGGTGGGCGCATCGAACGCGAGCGCGACCGGTGATCCCGGCACGATCTCCGTCTGCGTGCAGTACACGACTGGGTCCACGACGCGTCACGAGTCGACGACCGCGATGACGAACACGAACTTCACCGCGCCCACGCCGATACCGGCAACCATGGATCTCAAGAATGACACGACAGGGACCGGCCACACGGCGTCGGCGAGCGGCCCATGCACCTGACCGCGGCACACAAGCGAGTCGGCGGCGCGGATCCGCCAGGAGGCCGGCTTCACCCTGATCGAGCTTCTGGTGACGATGGTGGCCGGGATCGTGGTGCTGTCGGCGCTGTACACGATTCTCGACGTCACGCTGCGCGACACCTCCAACACCTTCACGCGGCTCGATTCGACCGGGCGTGGCAATGCCGTTCTGGCAGGCATCGAGAACGAGCTGCACTCCGCGTGCGTCGCAAACAGCGAGACCCCGGTCCAGGGCGGGGCCAATGGGACCCAGGTCAGCGATGCCAACGATCTCGTGTTCCTGAGCCAGTACGGCACGTCGGCCAGCCCTACCCCCGTCGAGCACAAGATCGGCTACAACGCGACTACCGGGACGCTCACCGATGACACCTATACGAGCACCGGCGGGCAGGCCCCTAGCTGGACGTTCGGCTCGACGCCGTCGAGCAGCAAGATCCTGCTCACCAGCGTGACCGCGAACGGGTCAACGCCGATCTTTCAGTACTTCGCGTACGAGCCGTACACCGACGTCAACGGCAACACGGACATGATGCTGATGGACGGAACCGCTCCGGTGCCGGGCACGACGTCGCTACCCAATCCCGATCCGCTGCCGGATTCCAGTGGCCTGTCGGCCACCAACGCGCCGGCGACCGCGGAAGTGGTGATCAACCTGGTTGTGGGGGGCGCCGGCCACGATCATGAGAACACCAGCATCCTCGGCACCGCCACGCCCCTCACCGACTCGGTCGTGTTCCGGTTCACGCCGGTTGCCAACACGTCTGGGGCAGGCACGACCTTCGGACCATGCGAATGACCTCGGTACGGTCGATATTCAAATCGTTGCGGGCGATCCGCCGGCGTCTGGCCTCGGAGGACGGCTTCACGATGGTCGTCGCGCTGGGGGTTCTGATGGTGACGAGCCTGCTGATCGGCGCGGTCTACGTCGCGGTCGACGGCGGCGTGCAGCAGAGCCAGCGCGATCTGAACGGACAGCGCGCCTATTACGCGGCCCGCGCCGGCGAGAACGCGTTCCTCTATCAGCTCAACCAGAATCCCAACTTCTGGTCCACCTGCTCGAATGATTACCAGCCGACGCCGACGGCGGTCCCCGGATCGAGCACCGGCGGGATGTACTCATTCGTGCCGGTCTACAACAGCGGCTACAGCAACTCCACCTGCACGTCCGCCAACGCTATCTCAGCCCTGATCGACACGAACACAGGCAGCCTGCGGATTGAGTTCACCGGGTACTCCGGCCCGCCCAACGCGTCGGGCACGCCCAGCGTGCAGCGCACGCTCGTCGCGAGCTTCCGCAAACCAAGCCCGCTCGATTTCCTGTGGTACACCGATCACGAGATGGAAGACCCGCAGCTGAATTCCAGCTGCACCGGCGAGAAGTATTACTACCAGTACACCCCCTCGGTTCCGTCCACGATCGCCAACAACTGCGAGATCAACTGGATCACCGGCGACACGATGAGCGGCCCGATGTACACCAACGACCAGTACCTGATCTACTCGGGAGCCGGCCCCATCTTCGGTCGGTCGGGCAGCGACGACCAGATTGAGAGCAGCGCGCCGGAGTCGAGCGTGTGCGTCAGCAACAGCTGTCAGCATGCGACGTTCAACGGCCAGGGCGCGGTGGCGGGAGCCGCTCCAGTGCCGCTGCCGCAGAGCGTGTCGAGCACGCAGCTGCTGGCCGACGCGAACACCTCGAGCGGCCAGGTGTTCACCGGCACTACGACGATCAACCTCACCGGAAGCGGTTCGGGCACCATCACCAACTGCCCGGGTTCGACGTCATCGGCGTCGTGCACCACGGTGAACGCCCCGGAGACGTTGCCGTCAATCATCTACGTTCAAAGCGGGACCAGCTGCCCCTCGACGTATTCCGCCTCGACCTACGCGACGAACTCGCTGGGCCAGTATTACGGTGCATGCGGCGATGTGTACGTACACGGCTCCTACACGCAGCCGCTGACGATCGTCTCTGACCACGACATCATCATCATGGCCAACACGAGCGGCCTGGCCAACCCTGGCCTCACCACGACGACGGACGGATCTGGCAACCCGACTGGTGCCGCGACGCTAGGCCTCGTGGCCGGCGACTTCGTCCGCGTGATGCATGCGGCGGGTGTCACCCCGACTGCCGTGACCATCGACGCGGCGATCCTCACCCTCGCCCATTCCTTCATGGTCGACAACTACAGCAACGGCTCGGCCGCCACCGCGCCCAAGCTGACCGTTCACGGCGCGATCGCCCAGCGCTACCGCGGCATCGTCGGAACCGTCGCCGGCGCCGGCTATATCAAGAACTACTTCTACGACGACCGGCTCAAGGTGCTGCTGCCGCCCTACCTGTTCTCGATCTCGACCGCCGGGTGGGACGTCTCGCGGGAGACGCTCTGCACGCCGAGCATGAGCACCACGAGCACGGTCAGCTGCGCATATCAAGGGTCCTGACCCTTCGTCGGCGGTCGGCGCGCGTCGAAGGACGACCCGGCGCTGTCGGCACGGGAAGGAAGCGGCTGAGTAATGCGCCGGACCAGGCAAGTCGGCTGGGCGCGGTTCGCGCGGCGGCGCGAGTGGATGAGACGACCGGTGGCGCGGAGCGGATGAGCTAACTTGGTCCCTGCGCTCGTGCCAATGCACTGGGGAGTGGTGTAACTGGCGAGCACGGGAGGCTTTGACCCTCCAAGATCTGGTTCGAATCCAGGCTCCCCAGCCTCGCTCGAGAGCACTGAAAGTGCCTGCATACAAGCATCTTTCCGTCCGAGGCACGAACTATTGTTCGGGTATGCCAAGGGAGCCGCGTTACACGGAAGACGAGGTTCGAGCGGCGGTCGCTGAGTCGCCCAGCCTGACGGCGGCGCTGCGCCGGCTGGGCCTCCGACCTGCCGGGGGCAACCACCGTACGCTGCGCAAGCTGATCGAGCGCTACAGCATTCCGACAGACCATTTCGATCCAAATTGGGTGCTTCGCGGCCCGAGGCGGCGGTCGGCGATACCGCTCGACGAGATTCTCGTCGCGGACTCCTCGTATGACAGAGGCAAACTCAAGGAGCGCCTCTACGCTGCCGGGTTGCGATCGCGGCGATGCGAGCTATGCGGTCAGATAGACGAATGGCAAGGTCGCCCGATGTCGCTGATCCTCGATCACATCAACGGCGTGGCGACTGACAACCGCCTCGAGAACCTTCGGATCGTGTGCCCAAACTGCGCCGCCACGCTCGACACGCACTGCGGCCGAAAGAACCGGATCGATCGCGAGCCACGCCGCTGTCTGCACTGCGGCAACGAGTTCATTCCGAAGTATGCGCGGCATCGTTACTGCTCACACGCCTGCGGTATCCACTGCAAAGGCCCCCGGGAACCGAGGCCGGAACGCCGCAAGGTCGCGCGCCCCTCCTACGAGGAGCTGATGGAGGACGTCGCCTCGATGAGCTTCCTCGCGATCGGCCGGAAGTACGGAGTCTCGGACAACGCCGTCCGCAAGTGGATCCGCTGGCACGAGTACCAGCGAGAAATGGAGGCGTGGAGAGAGCAGGAAGCCAAGGCCAGAACCAGCGCGGCCTGAAATCCACGTCACGCCGCCCGCAGGGAATGGCGCCGAAGCCGCTGGCGGGCACACGCGCCACCGTGGGGCTGAGCCAGGGCCGCCCGCGGGCCAAGCGCGACCGTGGGGCTGAGTCAGGGCCGCCGCGAGCCACGCGCCACCGCCGATCCCCTACGATCCCGGACGTGGCCGCGCCTGTCGTCGTGATCCTCGCCGCCGGGCAGGGTACGCGGATGCGCTCCGCGACGCCGAAGCTGCTCCACGAGGTCTGTGGCCGGGCGATGATCGCCTGGCCGGTGGCGGCTGCCCGGGCGGCCGGCGCCGGCAAGGTGGTCGTGGTCGAGGGGCCCGACAGGCCGCTGGAGGCGTCGCTCGACGGCGAGATCGCGGTGGCGGTGCAGGAGCAGCCGCGCGGCACGGCCGATGCGGTCAAGTCGGCGTCGGCGCACATCGGTCCGGACGACACGGTCATCGTGCTGAATGGCGACCATCCGCTGATCACGGCCGAGACGCTGGCCGGTCTGGTGGAGGCGCATGTCCGCTCGGGCGCGGCGGCGACGCTCGCGACCGCGGTGCTCGACGACCCGAGCGGGTACGGGCGGGTCGTGCGCGCGCCGGACGGCACTGTCGAGCGCGTGGTCGAGACCAAGGCGCCCGGGGACGCCACGGAGCTCGAGCTGCGGATCCGCGAGATCAGCACCGGTATATACGCGTTCGAGGGCGCGGCTCTGATTGCGGCGCTCGAGGACGTCCGCAGCGACAACGCGCAGGGCGAGCTGTACCTGCCCGACGTGGTGCCGATCATCCGGGCGACCGAGCGGAGCGTGGCCGCCCATGAGATCGACGACGCCAGCGAGCTGGGCATCAACGACCGGGTCGGATTGGCGGCGGTCAGAGCGGTGGCGCAGCGACGAATCCACGAGCGCCACATGCTCGCCGGGGTCACGATCGTCGATCCGGCCACGACCGTGATCGACGTCGACGTGCGCATCGGCCAGGACGCCATGATCGCCCCGTTCTCGAGCCTGCACGGCGCCACCGAGATCGGCTCCGGCGCCACGGTGGGTCCCCTGTCGACGGTGATCGACACTCGCGTCGGTGCGCAGGCGAACGTCGTCCACTCCTACCTGAACGGAGCCGACGTCGGCGACCGGGTCAGCGTCGGGCCGTTCGCGTATCTGCGGCCGGGCGCGGTCCTGCGCGAGGGGTCGAAGGCGGGCACGTTCGTCGAGATCAAGAACTCGGATATCGGAGCCGGCGCGAAGGTCCCGCATCTGTCCTACATCGGCGACACCGACATCGGCGAGCGGACCAACATCGGAGCCGGGACGATCACCGCCAACTACGACGGGAAGAACAAGAACCGCACCTCGATCGGGGCCGGGGCGTTCGTCAGCGTCGACACGATGTTCGTCGCGCCGGTCAGCGTCGGCGACGGGGCGTACACGGCCGCCGGCTCGGTGATCACCGAGGACGTGCCTCCCGGAGCGCTTGGCATCGCGCGCTCGCGGCAGAGAAACATCGAGGGCTACGGGGAACGTCGCAAGCAGCGGGATTCGAGCTCGCGCGATGGGCGTGACGCCGATAAGAATGTGCCCGATGGCGCTGGCTCGGATAGCAGTGATGAGGGAGAATCCACCAGGTAGCCCGAGTAGTTCCGAGCCGACGATCCGTCCCCACTCGTTCCTAAACTCGATCTAACGATGAGCCTGCTCGAGACGACTCTCTCACCACCGAGCGAGCTGCAGGTCGCGTACAGCAAACGGCTGATGCTGGTCTCGGGTCGCGCCAACCCGGGCCTGGCCGCGAGGATCGCTTCCAAGCTCGGCGTCGGGCTCGGCGGGATGACGCTGAAGACGTTCACGAACGGCGAGGTCTACTGTCGCTACCAGGAGTCGGTTCGCGGCGCGGACGTGTTCATCGTCCAGCCCACGTGCGGCAACCCGGACACCGGCCTCAGCGCTAACGACGCGCTGATGGAGCTGATGGTGATGGTTGACGCGGCCGTCGGCGGCTCCGCCCACCGCGTGATCGCGGTGACCCCCTGGTACGGCTACTCGCGCCAGGACAAGAAGTCGATGCCGCGGGAGCCGATCAGCGCCCGGATGGTCGCGCGCATGCTCGAGTCGGCGGGGATCGACCGGATCCTGACGATGGACCTGCACCAGGGTCAGATCCAGGGGTTCTTCCAGAAGCCGTGCGACCACATGACCGCGCTGTTCATGCTCACGCAGTACTTCCAGGACCTCGGTCTGGACGATCTGGTCGTGGTGGCTCCCGACGCCGGACGGGTCAAGCTGAACAAGCAGTTCGCGTCGAAGATCGGCGCGGACCTGGCGATCCTCAACAAGGAGCGCCCGAACCAGCAGGTCGCGGAGATCGGCTACGTGATCGGCGACGTGGCCGGCAAGAACGCGGTGCTCGTCGACGACATCATCGACACCGCCGGGACCCTGCGGGCCGCCGCCGAGGCCGTGTACGAGGCGGGCGCCAAGCGCGTGTACGCTGCCGCCACGCACGGAGTGTTCTCGGGCGATCCGTGGGGTCAGCTCGCGGCGGCGCGGCTCGAGGAGATCGTCGTCACCGACACGATTCCGCTCCCGGCGGGGGCACCGGACAACGTGCGCGTGCTGTCGTGCGCGGACCTGCTCACGAGCTCGATCCGCCAGATCTTCACGGACGGATCCGTGAGCGACGTGTTCGGCGGCGAGAACCAGCTGTTTTAGGAGCTCCGCCCGTCGGCGGAGGCGCGGAATTCGGGAGGAGGGCCCAGCGGGCGAATGGGAGAGCGTGACGATCCACAGCTCGGCCGGCGCGTTCAGGGCGCCCGCGCCGCCCGCATGATGGAGTTGCTCGGACTGAGCGAGGACGAGCTTTGCCGGGTCGCTCGACACCGACCCGCTCACGCTGGTCTCTGGTCAGCTCGAGCACCGGGGTGAGTTGCCGATCCTGCTCGACCTGCTCGACGAGGCGTCCGAGCGGGCGGGGCCGGCGGTGCTCAAGCGCTGGGTCCGCGCGGCGGGTCCGTCGGGTCGGCCGATCGACGCGCTGCTCGGCCGCGACTTCGGCGCGTTCGAGAGCGCGCTCGCGGAACTGGCCGAGCGCGGGTTCGTGCTTCGTGGCGGCGGGATGTGAATCAGCCGCTCGTGCACACGCTCCGCGTCCGCTATGGCGAATGCGACCTCCAGGGGATCGTGTTCAACGCCCACTACCTCACCTATTTCGACACGAGCATGACCGAGCTGTGGCGCGCCGCGTACGGGAGCTACCGGGTGATGCTCGACCGTGGGATCGACATCGTGCTCGCCGAGGCGCAGCTGCGGTTCCGCAGGCCCGCGCGGTTCGACGACGAGCTGGCGCTGTCGGTTGCGATCGCGCACGTGGGCAACACCAGCATCCTCACTCGCCACGCCGCCCGCTGCGGCGGCGACGTCGTGGCCGAGGGAGATCTGCGTCACGTGCTCGTCGACCTCCAGACGCTCCAGAAGACGCCGATCCCCGACTGGGCCCGCGACGGACTCGAGCCGTGGCGTGTCTCAGACGGTGAGCCCGGGTAGCGTTCAGCCGGACGGGCCGGGGAGGAGGAGAGCGATGCCGTTCGAGCACGAGACGATCTTCACGATGGAGGCGACGCCGGTGAAGTTCGGCCGCGGAGCCTCGGCGGAGGCGGGTTGGGAGTTGCTGCGCTTGGGCGTGCGCCGGGCGATGCTGGTCACCGATCCCGGCGTCGCGGCGCTCGGGCATCCCGAGCGGATCAAGGGGCTGATCGAGGCCGAGGGCATCGAGGTCGTCCTCTACGAGCGCGCCCGGGTCGAGCCCACAATCGATTCCTTCCAGGACGCCGTCGAGTTCGCGCTCGAGCATGAGGTCGACGGGTTCGTGTCGGTCGGCGGCGGCTCGAGCATCGACACCGCCAAGGTCGCGAACCTCGCATCGACCCACCCCGCGCCGGTGATGGACTACGTCAACCCGCCGGTCGGCGCCGGCAAGAAGCCGCCGTCGCCGCTCAGGCCCCACCTCGCGATCCCGACCACCTCCGGCACCGGCTCGGAGGCGACCACGGTGGCGGTGCTCGACATCCCGGACCTGAAGGTGAAGACGGGGATCTCGCACCGCTACCTGCGGCCCGCGCAGGCGATCGTCGACCCGGATCTGTCTCGCTCGCTCGCGCCCGAGGTGACGTCCTCCACGGGGCTCGACGTGGTCTGCCACGCCGCCGAGTCGTTTCTGTCCAAACCGTTTGGGACCCGAGCCCGCCCGGAGTCGCCCGACGACCGACCGCCGTACCAGGGATCGAATCCGGTCGCCGACGTGTGGTCCGCCAAGGCGCTCGAGTTCGGCGGTCTGTACCTGCGCCGAGCGGTCGCGGACGGCGACGACGTCGAGGCGCGAGGGTTCATGATGCTCGCCGCGACGATGGCCGGCGTCGGGTTCGGCTCCGCCGGTGTGCACATCCCGCACTCGTGCGCGTATCCGATCGCCTCGCTCAAGCACGAGTATCAGCCCTCCGGCTACCCGGACGACCATCCGTTCGTGCCGCACGGCCACTCGGTGATCGTCACCGCGCCGGCCGCGTTCCGGTTTACCTACGACGCGATGCCCGAGCGCCACGCGCACGTGGCCGAGTTGCTCGTCGGCGAGCTGATCGCCGATCCCGGCCCGGACACGCTCCCGGACGTCCTCCGCCGGCTCATGCAGGACATCGACGCGCCCCGCGGTGTGGCCGAGTTCGGCTACACGGAGGACGACATCCCCGACCTCGTCGCCGGCGCGCTCAAGCAGCAGCGACTGCTCGCGGTAGCGCCGAAGGAGGTCACCGAGCACGACCTGCGGCACATCATCACCGCATCGATGACGAATTGGTAGGCGGCCACGGCCGCGCCTACATCGGGTTCGTGCACTTGCTGCCCGAGAACCCGATCGACTCGAAATGACGCGCCACGGTGGCGCCATACCCGGGGCGCCCCGCCCCGTTGTCGAACACGTAGAAACCGAGGTTGCCGACCTTCTGCCCGGCCGGGAAGCAGATCCAGGCTCCGCGGAAGTTCTTGTAGCGGTACAGGCGCATCGCCCGTCCGCCGCCGGCGTCCAGGACCGACACGCCTCTGTCGTTGGCCCGGCCCAGCGACGGATAGGAAGACGATCCATTACCGAACTCCCACTTGGTGCCCTTGAACCCCGTCTTGCTCCAGGCACAAGCCCAATACGCCACCGCCAGATCATCCTGGCACGAGCTGCTCGCGACCCGGGCGCGGACGTGATTCGCCGGCTCGCCGGCGGCCGCGGGAATACCCCCGATCAGCCCGGCGCCGGTCGCTGCGAGTACCGCCGTGAACGCCCGCGGTCTTAGCTTTCTCAGCATCCCTCACCTCCTGATCGCGCCGACCGTCACAAGGTACCGGTGATCGGCTGCACCCCGATCCCATCGAGGGCTCGCGCCCTGGGGCCGCTACTACTCAGACCGGTCTGGCTCGCGCTGCTCGCCCGGCCAGATTCCCGTCAGGTGATGGAACGCCCTGGCACTGGCACGGTCGACGGCGGCCCCTACCGCGGCCATCGTGGCGGCCTGCAGGGCGGCGGCGCCCACCACTTTCGGGAAGCTCGCCTCAGCCGTCGTGGGCTTGGGCGGCGCCTCCTCGTCGATCCGACCCCACAACACCTTGAAGACGCTGTTGGCGATCTTGGCGCCGATCAGGCCGGCGATGATCCCAAAGGGCTTGTACAGGATCTTCATCGTGTTCGGAGCCTATCGTCCTATCCAGCGGGATATAGCCGCGGGATGGGGTAGAAGTTAACCTGCTGCAACTGCACGGATCGGGAGGAGGCACCCGAGATGCTCGATCAGGACCCAAGGCGAGACGAGAGCTCAGCGGAGGAGTTGCTGCGGCGGGCGCTTCTCGACGAGTCCTCGTCGGTCGCGGTGTCCCTGAAGGTCGGTGGGCTTCCACTCAGCGAGTCGGTCACGGTCATCTTCCACGGCCGCCGGGATCTCGGAACCCTTCAGACGTACGTCGCGCCGGGCAGCCGGGGCGCGGGGACGACGGTCGCCGCGAGCGAGATGCTGCGGGTCCCGTGCGATCTCGACCTGGCCGACGCCGGCGATCGGGCCGACGCCGAGCGGCTCTACATCGAGCAGGCCACCGCGTTCCGCGATGCCCTCGTCGGCGCCGACGTCGTGCTCGATGTGTGGCGCGAGCCGCTCGGCGATCTGCTCGGCAGCGACGTCAACGTCGACCACTCGATCGAGCTGTCGGTTCGCCTTCCCGCCCATCGGCTGCTCCCGACCGCGTTGATCGCGCCGGAGTTGCGCCTTCTGGTCACGCCCGTCTGCGGCGCGCGGACGCTCGCCGAAGGCAAGCCGCCGCTCGGCATCGCGTGCGCGCAGCAGGACCTGATCCGCATATATCCGCTGGCCGACGACCCCGAGCGATGCGTCGAGGACTTCATGGAGGCGGCGGCCGAGCACGCCCGCACCCTCGCGCAGCGGCTCGATCACCAGGAGGCGTCGGTCGAGCGCTTTCTCGAGCTGAGCGAGTAGCGAGCGCCGCTTCGCCCCGGGCGCGTTTGCGCTTAGCTTCGAGCGGTGCGCCGGGTGTACCTCCTCGGGATCGTGGTCGTGATCCTTCTGTTCCTCGTGATCAGCGCTCTGCTGGCGAGGGTGTTCAGCGCGAACAGCGCTGAGCAGTCCGCGATCACGTCGCTGGTGCAGTCGGAGGCCAAGGGGGACGTGAACGCGGTGCTCGGCGAGATCTTCGGGTGCCGCAGCGATCCGTCCTGCCGGCGAAGGGCTGCCACGAACGCAGCGGCGCTCAAGCGCCCCGGAGCCGTCTCGATCATCCAGCTCCACCCGTCGACCAGCTTCTCCATCGGCGGCACCGAGGGGACCGCGCGAGTGGCCTGGACGGCCGGTTCCTCACTGCCGATCGTGCAGTGTGTGAAGGTGCGTCGCGCCGGCAACCCGATCAGCGGGCTTCGCGTCGACTTGCTCGTGGTCAGCGTGCGGATCCCGAGCGGCGCCGACTGCCCGGCGCACTACTGAATCGAGGTGAGGGGCGGCGGCGCTGCGTCGGGATCGCCGGCACCGGCTTTAGCAGTCTCCGCTGGGCCGACTCGCCCCAGGCGCGAGGCAGGCGATCTGGACCCGCGGGCCGCGCCCGGCCTCGACCGTGAACCCGTAATACTTGCCGATCCAGCTCGGTTTCATGATCGCAACGGTGATCCTTGCGCCGACGCCCAAATGCCGATTCTCAAGGCCGGGGGTGATCAGAACCGTGCCGTGTGCCGAGCACATACGGCGCATCTTGATGCTGCAATCCTTGCTGTCGGCGACGTCGATCGCGCGCCTGGCGAATGGACAACCGCGGCCGTGGCAATCGACCAAGACTGTCGCTCCAAGCGAGGCACCGTTGACGACAAGCGCACGGACCATCGTGTAGGACCGCGCGTAGTGGAACGTCCATTGCATCGTCGACGTGATCGCGTTCGGCATGCCTTCCGCCGAGCCCGCCCCGCCTGCCGGCGTCGTTATCGCCTGTACTAATTCGGTCGGAGAGCTCGAGGCGGCGAAATTGCCATCGCCCAGATAGCGGGCCGTAATCGCGTGCGCGCCGGCGCTGCCGTACTTGACCGCGCAGGTCGCCGCCCCGTCCATCAGCGGCTGGCTCGAGCAGGAGCCGATTGGCTGCCCGGCATCGACGAACTCGACCGCGCCACTCGGCTCTATCACCCCGACGCCTGTGGACGAGGTGGTGACGGTCGCCGTATAGATCGTGCGTATCCCCACGCTGACCGAGCTCGACGCGTCGAGCGACGTGGAGCTCGACGCGGGTCCGACGGGAACGCTCTCGATCGGGCTCACAGATCCCGTCAGGAACGAACCTGCACTGGGCGTGAACACGGCCGTGAGTTGCGCCGTCGACGCGGCAAAGGCGGTCGCACATTGTGCGGTCACGATCTGCGCGCTCGGTGCGACCGGGACATCGCCGCAGCTGCCGATCGTCGCACCGGCGTTCTCGAAGGCGACCGTCCCGGCCGGAAACGGAGCGCCGATGCCCGAGGTGACCGTAGCGGTCAAGGTGACGGTCTCGTTTGTGGCGACCGTATCCGGCGAGGCCAGCAGCACGGTTGCCGTGGCATTCGAACCCGGCAGCGGATCCGGGGCTGCCGTATCCGCGTGCGCCGTCCCACTGAGCGCCAAACAGCCAACCCCCGCCACGGAAACGACCAGCCGGGCAATACGAGGAGCCCGTGTGACGACGCGGGGGCTGCGCCGCCACTTCCCTCCGACGCAATGTCTGATCCCAAGCAAGACTTCCCCCAACGCTAAAGGCGGACCCAAGCGCATGATCTCGAGGTCACCACGACCAGACAACCCTCCGACGAGTGGTTCTTCCCGACGAAAACTGGTCTTTGGGCTGGGCTTCGTGATGCGCCGTAGCCGCTCCACAGCGGCTGGGGCGTGGCGTCGGAGCGCAACGACTGCTAGGCGGCGCCGCCCGGGCCCGCGTTGCTAATGCGTTCTGACCGGGGTGCGCTCGGGCTCGCGTGCGGGCCGGCGCACGCGCTTGGGCAGCCGCTCGGAGAGCTTGCGGTGATCACGTAGCCGGATCAGCGCCTGCTCGGCGTCCAGCAGCGGGATCCCGCCCCGCGGCGGCGCCGGCGGCTTCGGCGGAAGGTCGGGACCGCGGCCCCAGCCACCGTCCGAGCCCGGATCAGGCCGACCGGGTGGAATCTCCGGCTGGTCGCGTAGCGCGGGGATGATCAACACCCCCGCAAACACGAGCCCCAGGAGGTGCATCCCGGCGATCATCAGCATTAGCTGAGCGTCGCCCGACATAAAGTCAAGCTTAGCGCCTGGTTGTCCGGGGGTGAAGGGGCATTTTCGGTCGAATTGCGGGGGCCGGCGACGGGGGTATGGGCGGGGGTGTGCGCATACCCCGGCCCGCCTGGTGCCCGCGCCGGCGAGATGCGAGGCGCCGACATGAAGAACGCCCGAAACCACCACACACCCGCTCCGCCGCCGGGAAATAAGCAGCCACCACGCGCTTATGTCCCGGTAGGGGCCCCGGCGCGGGGAGGTTTCGGGCGTTGACCATAGTCGGTGTGCTCGCTGGCGCGAAGCCCGCGTCCGGCGCCCACGTTCGACCCCCGGGCGCGACGCCCGCGTTCGGCGCCCGGGTTCGGCGCCCGGGTTCGGCGCCCGGGTTCGGCGCCCGCGTTCGACGCCTGGGCCCGGCGACCGCATTCGCCGCCCGGGTGTGGGCGCCGGCGGGTACGGCGCCGGCGGGGTCTCGGCGCCGGATCGCCGGCAGGCGCGACGCGCCGGCCAGCCGGCGTGCCCGATGCAAACGCCTGCGCGCCGGCAACCGACACGAAGCCGTCGATCGAGCGCTCGTCGACGCTTGCCCGCTACCATCGCCGGTCATGGCGACGGCACAGACCACAGCGCTCGCGGTTGAGCTTCGCGAGCCCTCTGGATCGCGGGCGGTGCGCCGGCTGCGTCGCGCCGGCAACGTGCCCGGCGTGGTCTATGGCGGCGGCGAGGACCCGATCGCGTTTCACGTCGAAGCGCGCCTGCTGCGGAACGCGCTGGCCCATGCCGGCGCGGTGCTCGAGTTGAGCATCGGTGGCGACGCGCCCACGCCGGTCGTGGTCAAGGAGATTGCGCGCCACCCCGTCACTGGCGACACGGTCCACATCGACATGCTGCGAGTCCGGCTCGATCAGGCGATCACCGCGACCGTGGTGCTCGACCTCGTCGGCGGCGACGACGCGCCCGGCGTCAAGGAGGGCGGCGTGCTCGAGCAGGTGACGCGCGAGCTGACGATCGAGGCCCTTCCCACCGACATCCCCGACGCGGTCCACCATGACGTCTCGGCGCTGGTGATCGGCGACACGGTCACGCTCGACGCGATCACCCCGCCCGCTGGCGTCACATTGCTCGACGACCCCGAGACGGTCGTGGCGACGCTGTCGCCGCCCAAGCTCCAGCTCGAGGAGGAGCCGGGGATCGAGGAGGAGACCGAGCTCGTGGCCGAGGGTGAGGCCGGCGAGGAGGCCGAGGAGGACGCTGGCGGCGAAGGCGGGGACGAGGGCGAGTAGCCGGCGCGAGTTGCCGGGCGAAGCACCTGTCGACTGGCTCATCGTCGGGCTCGGGAATCCGGGCGCCGAGTACGACGGCACGCGCCACAACGTCGGGTTCGAGGTCGCGAACGTGCTGGCGGACAGGTGGTCGCTGCCGAAGGCCAAGTCGAAGTACCGCGGGTTGTTGACCGACGGCCGGACCGGTCCTGGCGGACCGCGGGTGGCGATCCTGCGCCCGACGACCTACATGAACGACGCCGGCGATTCGGTCTCACCGGCGCGCGGTGCGCTCAAGGTCGATCTCGATCACGTGCTGGTGATCCACGACGAGATCGATCTCCCATTCGGCGAGATCCGCGTCCGCACGGGCGGCGGCCTGGCCGGCCACAACGGGTTGAAGTCGCTCAAAGCGGGGCTCGGCTCGCCCGACTTCGCTCGCGTCAGGATCGGCGTGGGGCGTCCGCCGACGACCGATCCCGACCGTGTCGCCGCCTACGTGCTCGGCCGCTTCCGCGAGCCAAAGGAAGAGGTCCGGCTCCTGATCGACCGCGCCGCGGACATCGCCGAGGAGACGGTCCTCAGCGACGGTCCCGACGGTCCCGACGGACCGGGAGGACCCACCTGACGACGGCGGCTACTCCCCGAGCCCGCGCGGGAACGAGAACCTGATCGCCGGCTGCCGGCGACCGGCCACCCGCCGCGCGATTGCCGGCGCCGCGTACCACGATCCGACCACGAACCGCATCACCGGCCCGAAGCTGTACGCCGCCGGCGCGCCCACGAAGTGCAGACCCGCCACCGAGGACTCGAGCCCGGGCCCGAGCACCGGATAGCCGCCGGCGAGTTCGAGCTCGGCCAGAAGCTCGTCGCCCAGGAACGGGTAGCGACGCACGTCGATGCTGAACCCCGTTCCCAGCAGCACGCGGTCGACGGTGCGCGTCGAGCCGTCGCTCAGCGCAAGGCTGACCGCGTCGCCGTCCGCCCGAGCGTCCACCACCGAGCGGCCGCACGAGATCGGCACGTCGACGAGTCGGGGCTGCAACCAGCCGGCGCCGGCAGGCCGGATGCACCGGTACGAGATCGTCGGGGTGGAGCGACTCGGGGACCGTGCGGAACACGTCGGGCGCCGCCGCGATCCAGCCGTTCAAGCGGCCGCCGACGTCGGTCGGCGGAAGCGAGATGGACTCCTTCAGCCGCCGCCCCGCGCTGGGGCGCGTGGGCACGCGGCCGCTGAGCTCGCCGAGCCACCGGATCGACGGCGCGCGCGCCAGCACCTCGACGCCGGCGCCGGCCTCGTGCACCAGCGCGGCGGACTCGAGCGCGCTCTGGCCGGAGCCGATCACGGCGGTCCGCATGCCCGCGAACCCCGCCAGATCGGCGTGCTCATACGAATGTGACCGGACCGCCGCCGGCAGCGAGGCGAACGGCTCCGGGCAGTTCATGAACGGCGACAGCCCCGCGGCCACGATCACGCGCGAGGCGGCGACCTCCTCGCCACCGTCCACGGTCACCCGGAACGCGGCAGCGCCGTCCCGGACTATCGACGTCACACGACGCGGGTCGACATCGGGCACGGCGGTGCGCTGGAACCAGCGCCCGTACTCGACGAACTCCTCGAGCGTGATTGTGGGGTTGCCGACGCGCGTTTGCTGCGCCCGCTCGTAGGCATCGATCGTCAGTTCCAGGCGCGGATCGGCAATGTGGCTCGAGCGCCGGCGCGAGCGCAGCAGCATTCCCGCGGGCATGTGCGCGTACCACGACTCGAGCGGCTCGCCGAACGACACCGTCCGGATCCCGGAGTCACGGAGATGTGCCGCGACCGCGAGCCCGTTCGGCCCGGCCCCGATGATCACCGCCGGCAATCGCGCCCCCGGCGAACGCCGCGAACCACGACCGCGCGCGACCGCCGACCCGCCGAGCTCGAGCATTCGCGCCACCGCGGGCCCGGGGTCAGAGCGACGGCCGAACGCGTGCACGACGCGACGGCGCGGTCGCAATACGCCGGCCGCCGCCGCGGGGTTGCCGGCGCGCAGCTTCCACAGGCCATGGCGAAGATCGGCGTCCGTCCACCGGTAGAACACGCCGGGAGCGCCCGCCGCCGGGCCGGGGTCATCGCCGAGCACGTGCCGGCACCACAGCGCCGGCAGGTTCGCGCCGGCGCCGATTGCAAGCGCGAGCGATCCGTACGGGCGCGGGTTCATGTCGATCGCGTGCCAGCCTCCGCTCGTCGATTCGATCAGCTCGAGCTCGAATATGCCCTCCCACCCCAGGTCCTCGAGCAGGCCGACGACCTGCCGGCGCAGGCCGGCGGGGGCGGCGGCGGTCTGCGAATAGCAGGCGTTGCCGGCGTGCGGGTGCCACGTGCGGTGGTAGCGCGAGAACGCCTCGCCGAGCAGGCGACCGCCGGCGAACACGCCGGCGAACGACACCACCCCGCCGCCGTCGCGACGCTGGACGAGCCCCGAGCCGCCGAACCTGGCGAACGCCCGCGCCAGGTCGTCGGCGTCCTGCGCCCAGACGGTGCTGAACCGCCGCGGCGGCGTCACGCTGTCGCTGATCGACGTCTGCGGCTTCACGAGCACCGGGAAGCCGAACTCGCGCGCGACGGCGAGCGCGGCCCCCGAGTCGGCGCATGCGACGGTCAGCGGCGGATCGAGGCCGTGACGCGCGGCCGTCGCCGCGAGGGCGGATTTGTCGAGGGCGCGCTTGACCCGCTCGTGGGGTGGCAGTCCGAGGCGCAGGTGCGGTTCGAGCAGGGCTCGGCCGGACGACACCCGCAGCAGCGAGGCGTCGGCGCCCGGGATCAGCACGCTGAAGCAGCCCCCGGACACGGCACGCTCGAGCGCATCGAGGAACGCCTCCGGCGCGGTCAGCGGGCCGGGGACGACGAGGCGTGCGCTCGCCGAGCGGGAAAGGTGCGCGGGCGCCCGCCAGGTCGGCGTCGACGCGGCCACCGTCACGTCGAAGCCGTCGGCGGCGAGCCCTCGAGTCACAGCCACCACCGCCCTCGTCTCGCCGTCGGTAACCAGTATTCGTCGTGCACTCATGCGCGGGCTATCACCGTATCGGCAGCGTGCGCGACAGGGTCCAGGCTCGGTGCCGACGACCTAGACTCGGTAGTGGATGCTCCGCTCGCTCCTGACCCACGCCGACGACGACCCGCAGGCGGCCAGACTCGCCAAACAAGGAGGTCGTGCGTTCGTCTCCCAGTCGCTGCGGCCGTACCTGCTCGCCGCGCTCCTGGACCGCGACCCGACAACGCCGGTAATCGTCGTCGCCGGCGACGACCGCGCCGCCCGCGACCTCGCGGCCGGACTCCGGACGTGGCTCGAGCCGCGCGTCGTGCGCTATTACCCGAGCCGCGGCGTCGCGTACGAGTCGCACCTGACGCCGCCGCCCCACCTCGTGGGCCTGCGGATCGCCGCGCTCGACGCGCTGCTCGAGACGGGGCAGGACAGCGCCCCGATCGTGGTGGTGAGCGCGGTGGCCCTGTCGGAGAAGGTCCCCGACCCGGCGCTCAGACCCCATGGCTTCACGCTGAAGCAGGGCGACCTGCTCGACCTCGACGAGACGGCGCGCGACCTGGTCGCCGCCGGCTACGAACATGTGGACCAGGTCGAGGACCGGGGGCAGTTCGCGATCCGCGGCGGCCTGCTCGACGTGTTTCCCGCGACCGAGGACCGCGCGGTGCGGGTCGATCTGTTCGGCGACGAGATCGAGTCGCTTCGCTGGTTCTCGACGTTCACCCAGCGCTCGCTCGGCGACGCTGAGCTCGTCGAGATCGAGCCGGCGGCCGAGCTCGCCGAGGAGCACCGCGAGCTCGCCGAGATCGCCGCGCTCGAGGACGAGGCCGACCGGCCCGACATCGCCGAGCTTCTCCCGGTTGACAACTTCCATCCGTTCCTGGCGCTGGCGCCGGAAAACGCAAGCATCGTAATCGCCGGCGAGGAGGACGTCGCGCCGGCGCTCGCCGACCACTGGCAGGACGTCAGCGCCGCTTTCCGCGACCGGGATGCGCGCCACCTGTACGTCGACGCGAACGAGATCGACCGGACGCTCAAGCAGCGCGCCCGGATCGTGCTGTCGAGCATCGACCAGGATCAGCCGTTCTCGTTCCGAGCCCAGTCGGCCGACCTCCAGGCCCGCAGCCTCAAGGAGGCCGAGCCGGAGCTCGAGAAGCTCCACCGGTCGGGCTACCGGACCGTGGTGACGTTCGCGCGCCGCGGCGAGGGCGAGCGCGCGGCCTACAACCTCGGCCGCCTCAAGGTCCGCTGGCTCGACCCCGGTGAAACCCATGACACGCCGCCCAGGGACGGCCTGATCACGTTCGCCCACGCCAGGCTTCAGAACGGCTTCATCGCGCCGCAGCTCCACCTCGCGGTGATCCCCGAGCACCGCCTGTTCCATCGCCGGCGCGCCCCCGAGGGGGAGGGCGGGGACCGAGCCAAGCGCCGGCGCGGCGTGCTGCGGAGCTTTTCCGACCTGCGCACGGGCGACATCGTCGTGCACGAGGACCACGGGATCGCGCGGTTCGCGGGGTTCGACACGAAGACCGTCGCGGACGTCACGCGCGACTACCTGTACCTCGAGTACGCCGGCTCGGACCGGGTGTTCGTGCCGGTCGACCAGCTGGCGAAGATCAGCCGGTACGTCGGTGCCGGCGGCGCCCACCCGCCGCTGTCAAAGCTGGGCGGCACACGCTGGGACACCCTCAAAGCACGGGCGAGAAGAGCAGCCCAGGAACTCGCCGGCGAGCTGCTCAACCTGTACGCCGAGCGCAAACGGCGCGAGGGTCACGCGTTCCCCTCCGACAGCGACTGGCAGCGCGACTTCGAGGACGCGTTCCCGTTCACCGAGACGCCCGACCAGCGCGACGCGATCGAGATGGTCAAGGCCGATATGGAGGCCCCGCGCCCGATGGACCGGCTGATCTGCGGCGACGTCGGCTACGGCAAGACCGAGGTCGCGCTGCGCGCCGCGTTCAAGGCCGTCCAGGACGGGAAGCAGGTGATGCTGCTCGTGCCGACGACGATCCTCGCCCAGCAGCACTACGGCACGTTCACCGAGCGGCTCAAGGACTATCCGATCACGATCGAGCACGCCTCGCGGTTCCGCCCGGCCGCCGAGCAGCGCGAGGCCGTCAAGCGGTTCAGCGAGGGCAAGGTCGACATCCTGATCGGCACGCACCGCCTGCTGTCGCGCGATGTGCGCCCCAAGGAGCTCGGCCTGCTGATCGTCGACGAGGAGCAGCGGTTCGGCGTGAAGCAAAAGGAGCTGCTCCGCCAGCTCAAGCTGAAGGTCGACGTCATCGCGATGAGCGCCACGCCGATCCCGCGCACGCTCCAGATGTCGATGGCCGGGGTCCGCGACATCAGCGTGATCGAGACCCCGCCTGAGGGCCGGCGCCCGATCAAGACCTACGTCGGCGAGTACGACGAGGAGATGGTCAAGGGCGCGCTGCTCCGCGAGCACCAGCGCGGCGGGCAGGCGTTCTTCCTCCACAACCGCATCGAGTCGATCGACGAGACCGCCGAGCGGCTGCGCGCGCTGTGCCCGGGGATGAAGTTCGAGGTCGCGCACGGGCAGATGGACGAGCGCGAGCTCGAGGCGCGGATGCTCGCGTTCCTGCGCGGCGACGCCGACGTGCTCGTGTCGACCAGCATCATCGAGTCGGGGATCGACATCCCGCAGGCGAACACGCTGATCATCGAGCGCTCGGACACGTTCGGCCTCGCGCAGCTGTACCAGATCCGCGGCCGGGTCGGCCGCAGCCGCGAGCGCGCCTACGCCTACCTGCTGTATCCGAGCGCGGCCGCGCTCACGCCGGACGCGGCGCAGCGCCTGAGCGCGCTGTCGGACTACACGGAGCTCGGTGCGGGCTTCAAGATCGCGATGCGCGACCTCGAGATCCGCGGCGCCGGCAACCTGCTCGGCGACGAGCAGTCCGGGCATGTCGCGGCGCTCGGGTTCGAGCTGTACATGCAGATGCTCGACGAGGCGGTGGCGGAGGCCGCCGACGGCGCCGGGTCCGACGACGACTGGGAGCCGGTGCGCCTGGACGTGAACGTCGACGCGTACGTGCCCGCGGATTACATCCCCTACGAGCAGGCCAAGGTCGACGTGCACCGCCGGATCGCCGGCGCACGCGAGGTCGCGGACCTGATGATGCTGCGCGACGAGCTCGAGGACCGGTTCGGCGAGCTGCCCGAGCCGCTGCGCAACCTGATTGCGCTCCAGCAGGCCCGGATCAAGCTCGGTCAAGCCGGCGCGCGCGCGGTCACGTTCCGCGACGGGCGCCTGGCGGTGACGCCGATCGAGCTCGACTCGGTCCGCGCCAAGCGGATCCGCCAGGAGATCCCCGAGGCGCTGTACGAATCGGGGAAGTCGCAGCTATCGATGCGGGTCCCCGAGGATCCGGTCAAGCGGTTCCCGGCGCTCGTGAAGGCCGCCGACGTACTGCTCGCGGTCACCCGCGAAGCCGCCTAGGACGACAGTGCGCTCGCCCCAGCTGCGTAGGTGCGTGTCCCACCCGGGTGACTCGCGCTCGATTGAGCGGCCCGAGGACACGGCTCGCGGCGCACGTCACCCGGTCCTGACAGGCACCGGAGCCATTCTTAGGCCATTCTTCACGCCACCTGGCGAGACCCTCGCTACCATCACCCCCCGATGAAGATCCGTAGTTCGATTCTGGCGCTGGGCGCTTTTTTTGTGATCGCAGTCGGCATCTCCGCCTGCGGCAGCGGCGTTCCCGGTGACGCGGTCGTCGATGTCGCCGGCAATCCGATCACGACGCAGGCGGTCAACCACTGGATGTACGTTGCGGCCAAGAGCGAGGCGGCGCAGCAGAGCCCGACTCAGCCGGTGATCGTCCCCAACGATCCGCCGCAGTTCACCAAGTGCATCGCGCTCGCCAAGAAGGACATCCCGACCCTCGCGAAGACCGCGGACAAGACCGTGCGGGGCGAGTGCCAGCAGGCGTTCAACCAGCTCAAGAGCTCGGTGCTGGACTTCCTGATCAAGGCGTACTGGTACCAGGCGGACGCCGCCAAGCTCGGCATCAAGGTCACCGACGCCCAGGTCCAGAAGCAGTTCACCGCGGCGCGAGCGTCGCAGCCGTCGGTCGCCACGGCGGCAGGGCTCAACTCCTTCCTCAGCCAGACCGGGCAGACGCTCCCGGACCTTCTGTACCGCTTCCGGGTCAGCGCGATCCAATCGAAGCTCGTCGCCAGGCACACCAAGGCCGTCACCCAGGCGCAGATCCAGGCCTTCTACAACAGCCATCTGTCGCAGTTCGGGACGCAGCCGACGCGCAGCATGAAGATCGTGCTGGCCTCGAGCCAGGCTCAGGCGCTCGCGGCCAAGAAGGCGCTGAGCTCGGGCCAGAGCTGGGCCACGGTCGTCAAGAAGTACTCGATCGATCCCACCACGAAGAGCACCGGTGGCGTTCTGAACGGGGTCAGCAAGGGGCAGGAGGATGCGGCTCTGAGCACTGCGGCGTTCGCGGCGCCGGCCAACAAGCTCCTCGGGCCGGTCAAGGGCCAGTTCGGCTACTACGTATTCGAGGTCACCAAGATCAACGCGGGCACCCAGCAGACGCTGGCCCAGGCGACGGCGCTGATCAAGCAGCAGCTCACCTCCCAGGACTCGACGAGCGCCCAGACCGCGGTCGACAACACGGCCAAGAAGCACTGGCTGAACCAGACCACGTGCCGACCCGCGTACGCGATGGCCGACTGCAAGGGCTACAAGGCCCCGAAGTCGGCTACCACCTCCACCACCCCCACCGCGACTACGGGGTGAGCTCGCCGGAGCCCCCGGCGATTGCCGAGGCGCTCGCCCGGCTCGACGCGATCACGCGCCGGCTGCGCGTGGAATGCCCCTGGGACCGCGAGCAGGACGAGCGCTCGATCGTGCCGCACACCGTGGAGGAGTCCTACGAGCTCGCCGACGCCGCCCTGCGCCGTGACGACGCGAAGATGGTCGACGAGCTCGGCGACGTCCTGTTCCAGGTCCACTTCCTGGCGCTGCTGCTCGAGGAGCGGGGCGCGGGCGATCTGGCGCGCGTGGCCACGGACGTCACCGACAAGCTGATCCGTCGCCACCCGCACGTGTTCGGCGACGTCGAGGCCGAGACCTCGCACGAGGTCCGCCGGAACTGGGACCAGATCAAGCAGCGCGAACCCGGTCGCGAGCCCGGCGTGTTCGGGGAGGTCCCCGAGAACCTGCCCTCGCCGCTTTACGCGCGCAAGCTCCAGCGCCGCGCCGCCACCAGCGGGTTCGATTTCCCGGGTGTCGAGGGGCCGCTCCGGTCGGTGCGGGACGAGCTGGCCGAGCTCGAGGCTGCCGGCGGCGAGGACGAGCGCTTCCACGAGCTCGGTGACGTGCTGTTCGCTGTCGTCAACGTGGCGCGGAAACTGGCGATCGACCCGGAGCTCGCGCTCCGCGCCGCGGCCGACCGGTTCAAGGCCCGCGTGCAGGCCGGCGGTGAGCTCGCCGCATCCGAAAAGCGGAACTGGAACGATCTCGCTCCCGATGAGCAGCTCGACTACTACGCCCGAGCGCGCCTGACCGAAGGAGGGCTCCGACCCCAATGAGCCAGATCGAGCACGTACACGCCCGACAGGTGCTGGACAGCCGAGGCAACCCGACCGTCGAGGTCGAGCTCAGCGTCAGGTCCGGCGCGTGGGGTCGGGCGATCGTGCCGTCCGGCGCCTCGACCGGAGAGTTCGAGGCCACCGAGCTTCGTGACGGCGGCTCGGACTGGAACGGGAAGGGCGTGATGCGCGCGGTCGAGAACGTCAACGGCGAGATCGCCACCGCGGTGCGGGGCCAGGACGCCTCGAGCCAGGCCGCGCTCGACCGGATGCTGATCACCTTGGATGGGACGCCGAACAAGTCGCGGTTGGGCGCGAACGCGATCCTGGCGGTGTCGCTGGCCGCCGCCTACGCGGCCGCGGCCGAGGAGCGGTTGCCGCTGTGGCGCTACTTGGGCGGGGAGAGCGCGCACGTGCTGCCGGTGCCGATGATGAACGTGATCAACGGCGGCGCGCACGCGGACAACGCGATCGACTTCCAGGAGTTCATGATCGTGCCGGTCGGCGCCGCGAGCTTCCGGGACGGCCTGCGGATGGGCGTCGAGGTGTTCCACAACCTGAAGACGACGCTCCACGACAAGGGCCTGTCGACGACCGTCGGCGACGAGGGCGGGTTCGCGCCCAACCTCGAGTCCAACGAGGCCGCGCTCGGGGTGCTGGTCGAGGCGATCCGCGCGTCGGGCTACGTCCCGGGCGACCAGGTCGCGATCGCGCTCGACCCGGCGGTCTCGGGGCTGCTCAAGGACGGTGCCTACGTGCTCGAGCACGAGAACCGGACGCTGACCGCCGAGCAGCTCACTGACTACTGGGCCGACCTGGCCGACAGGTACCCGATCATCTCGCTCGAGGATGGGATGGGCGAGGAGGACTGGGCCGGGTGGGCGGTCCTGACCGAGCGCCTCGGGAACCGTCTCCAGCTCGTCGGCGACGACATCTTCGTCACGAACACCGATCGGCTCCAGCGCGGGATCGACGACGGCGTCGCGAACTCGATCCTGATCAAGGTGAACCAGATCGGGACCCTCACCGAAACGCTCGCGGCCATGCGCATCGCGCGTGAGAACGGCTACACCTGCGTGATGTCGCACCGGTCGGGCGAGACCGAGGACGTGACGATCGCCGACTTGGCCGTCGCGACCGGCTGCGGCCAGATCAAGACGGGCGCGCCGTCGCGCAGCGATCGCGTTGCCAAGTACAACCAGCTGCTGCGGATCGAGGAAGCGCTCGGCGCCGACGCGCGTTACCCCGGGCGCAGCGCGTTCCGGGCCTAGCCCTGCGGAGCCGGGACCTCCCGGGTCGTGCAAAACTCGCCAAACCAGCCCGCTGTCAGGCGCGCCGTGCAAATAAGCGCCTGGGAGGTGCTTATTTGCGCTTGGTCGACGGTGAGGGGTCGCTTTGGTGGATTAGGCACCCCGCCGTACGGCCCCTTGCAGCAGGAAGGCATCCAACCGCGTCGAACGAAGGCCGCAGCGGATGCCTTCAGCCCGTACCGCCACCGCGCCACCACGCCGGCAAACCGATCGCAAGGCGACCCCGCGAGTGCGACGGGTGGCGAGCCGGGGACTCCGGGGCCGGGTGCGGTGGGACCGCGTCGGCCGGGTCAGCCTGCTCGTAGTCGTGGCCGTGGTCGCGGGCCTGTACGTCCAGCGGGGACTCGCGTACTTCGCAGTGCGGTCCCAGGCCGCTCAGCAGCGCGCGATCGTGAATCAGCTGGTCCGCTCGAACGCCAGCCTGCGCGCGCTGCAGCACTCGCTGAACGAGCCGACGACGATCCTGAGCGACGCCCGTGCGCTCGGGATGGTGAAGCCGGGCGAGCATGCGTACGAGGTCACGGGGCTGCCGGGACGCTGAACCGCCCAGTGCGCGGTAACCGCGTCCGCTCGCGCTTGCCGCGCGCTCGGCATCCAGCCTCGCCATTTTGCGCGGCGCGCGAGGTCGTCCGGTCGACCGGCGCACGCTCCGCTTCACGATTCCGGGAGACCGCTCCGCGTGCGCTGGGAGGTACCACCGCCCAGCATCCGGCCCGGCGATGATTCGATTTGACGAGGTCATCGGTCTGTGGCGCGAGGGACAGCGCCGGCTGGCCGAGGCCGGTCCGATCGATCGGCCCGCGCTCGAGCGGGTCACCGACGAGATCGTGACCGTGCTCCGCCGGCGGGTCGGTGGGACGTTCACGACCGAGGAGCTCGCCCGCTTCTACGGCGAGCAGGGCACCGACTGGTGCTTCGACATTGCGACGCGCGTGGAGCCTGGCAACCCCGCAGCCTGGGATCTCACGACGGTCGCCGGCGCGGCGTTCGCGCGGTACGTACGCGAGGCCTCGGACTACGCCGGCGGCGCGCGCATCGTTCAGGAGTGACGGCGCTGCCGGCGGCTACTCGCCGTTGCCGTTTGCGTCGTCCGAGTCGGCTTCGTCGTCGCCTACGCGACGGATGACGATCTGATCCTCTTCGATCGCCACCTCGACGGGCCGGTGACCGGCCCAGTACTCGGCGTAGATCGGGTCGTCCTGAACGGCGGGATCGAGCCACAGGCCGTAGCCCTCGTCGCCGTGGTCGAACGTCGCCTCGAGCGTGGTCGCCTTGCGCCGCCCACCGCGCCGTCCGCCGCGACGGCCTCGCCGGCGCTTGGCCGGGGTCTTGTCGCCCTCGTCGTCGTCTTCCTCCTCGTCGGGCTCTTCGGCGCGCTGCGCCTCGGCGGCTTCGAGCTCGGCGGCGATCAGCGCGTCGTCCTCGGCTCGGAGATCGATCTCGTCGTCGAAGTCGACGCCCACGCCGGCGTCGGGGTCGCCGTCGGGCTCGAGGGCCTGCTCGCGTTTGAACGCCTGGATCTGCTGCACCGTCACCTCGAGCTGGTGGGCGATCCAGGCGTCGGTGCGCCCCTGGCGAACCCAGCCGCGGATGCGGTTCAGCTCTGGTCGTAGCGATCTGCGGGCCATCTACGGCGCGGAGACTAGTACAGGCAACGGTTGGACTGCGGCGGCGGGTGCGCTCGGCCGCCAATCGATTGCCCCGCCTGCGTCGATTACGAGTGACCGCTGCACATGCTCCATACGGCTTGTGTGCGGCAGATCCCAACCGGTATGCTGGCCTTGGCGGACCGGACCCTCATGGACATGAGTGGCTCCGGTTGCCTCGTTGACGACTAGGCGAGCAGGGAGGCACATCCTCAAATGTTGGTACTCACCCGCAAGTCCAACCAGAGCATCATGATCGGCGACGACATTGAGGTCTCCGTACTGGCGATCATGGGCGAGAAGGTGCGAATCGGGATTCAGGCACCGCGCGACATCCCGGTGTTTCGCAAGGAGGTATATCTGGAGATTCAACAGGAGCGTCTCGGGTCCGGTAAGGGCGCCCGCGAGGAGGTCGACGCCGCGTTGCGTGGCCTGGGAGAGGGCACCTAGAGCAGGTCCGCTCTGCGCTCAGCGCGGGACCGGAGGTCCCGTGCGGCTAGCCGAGCAGGTAGTAGAGCGTTTCGAACATCGCGATCGTCACCACGACCGCAGTTCCGATCAGCGTGGTGACGAGCAGCCAGAAACGGACCGAGCTGCGTTTCCTCTCGCGCTCACGCCGTCGCTTGCGTGAGCGCGAGAGCGTACGCCGCATCAAGCGGTCGTCCCGGTGCCGGTCCAGTTGCATCTCCTGCCGGAACTCCTGCTCGAGCTCGGCGAGACTCTGGCGCATCTTCATCGCCATGCCGGCGCGAGCCTACCAAGTGGCGATGCCCGGCGTTATGTAGATGCCGAAAGGACCGGTTCTTAGTGAACTGCCTGGCCTTCGTAGACCTTCACGAAGTGCAGGTAGCTATCGGCAATCTGCTTGGCCGCGGTCTCGCGATCGAGGTCCTTGGCTAGATAGCCCTTGAGGGAGTCCCACCAGATCGAGCGGCCGATCGCGAATCCGATGAAGCCTTCGACGGGCGCGGCCTCACGGAGCCACTGCTCGACCTTCTCGGTCGATGCGCCCCGACCCAGCAACACGCACGTAACGCCCTCGCGGCCGGGGCCGGAGCGGGCCTGCTCGGCGAGCATCGCGGCGTCGGACTGCTCGTCGACGCCCTCGATCTTCCACACGTCGACCTCGACGCCGAAGTTCTGGGCGTCCTCGATCGCGCGGCGCATCAGCTCCGGCCGGAGCTCGGCGTCGTAGCGGTCGCTGTCGCCGCCCACCGATGCGAGCTGCTCGCTGGTCGCGGGGACCAGGAGCTCAAACAGGAACTTCCGATCGTTGTCGTGGAGCCAGTCGGCGAGCCTCTTCAACCGTCCGAGCTGGACCTCGTTCATGTCGGCGTCGCCGTCGGAGTTGTAGCGGACGAGCACCTTCGAGAAGTCCGGGTTGAACTTCTCGATGTGGGCGCCGAAGTCGTCGCCGTACTGGAAGTCGAAGTCGTCCTGCCCGGATTTCTCGACGGGCATCGCCAGCTTGAGGCCGTGCTCGCGTGCGCGCTCGGGAATGTTCGACCCGAACTGCTCGTCGACGAGCACGCCGGTGGCGCCCGCCTCCGCGCCCTCGCCGACGGCGACGAGCATGCCCTCGAAGATCAGCCGCTTGGCGTCGTCGATCTGCTCGGTCTCCTCGGGTGTCGGGTCGCCCTCGATCCCGAACATCTTCTTCTGGAACGACCCCCGATGGTCGAACGCGAGGATGTAAAGCTTGCCGTCGTATCCGAGAGCCATCTGAGCTCCCCTTTCCGTTCGGATGAGGTGTTTCGTTCAGTCTACGGCCACCGCTCACGCTAGCCTGCGCCGCGATGGAGCACAAGTTCCAGGTCCGGGGGCTTCGTCGATGGGGCGGAGGAGCTGATGATCCTCGACGCGAGTCGCGCGGCCCGCGAGCAGAGCTGACGATCGGCGCGGGGGCGAGATCAAGCCGAGCTGATGGAGTCCGTGCTCGAGGTCTCGACCGTCCGGCCGGAGGCGGGCACGCAGCTCGGGCGTTTGCGATGTCGGGAGGCACCAGCGCGATCCGCTCGGCCCGCTCTCGCTACCGCGACCTGGTGTCCGCGCTGCGGTTCGTCGCGCGTCAGGAGCTGATCTTCGGGATGCACGTGCACGTGGCCGTCGACGATCCCGAAAAGGCGATCCACGTCGCCAACGGAATGCGCGTGCACGTCCCGATCCTGCTCGGGCTGTCGGCGAACTCCCCGTTCTGGCGCGGCGAGGCCACCGGGCTGGCTTCGACCCGGACGCCGATCTTCCGGGCGTTCCCGCGCATGGGCATCCCGCCGACGTACAAGGACTGGGAGGACTACGAGGCGCGGATCGAGTTCATGGTCCACTCGCGCGTGATCGAGGACTACACCTACCTCTGGCACGACGTGCGGCCGCATCCGAATTTCGGGACGGTCGAGATCCGCGTGATGGACTCACAGACCCGCGTCGAGCACACGCTCGGCCTCGCTGCGCTCGTTCAGGGGCTGGTCCGCGAGCTGTGCGAGCACTTCGACGCCGGCAAGACGCTGTCGCGCTATCGGTTCGAGATGCTCGACGAGAACAAGTGGCTGGCGGCGCGGCACGGCCTCGAGGGCGAGCTGGTCGATCTGCCGCACTGGGACCGGGTGCCGGCCCGGGATCTCGCGCGACGGCTCCTGGACCGGATGCGGGACCACTGCCAGGACCTCGGTTCGCTGACCGAGCTCGAGGCCGTCGGCGATCTGATCGAGCGCGGGAACGGCGCGGCGCGGCAGGTCGTGGTCTACGAGGCCAACCACGATCTGCGCGAGGTCATGGCCGAGATCGTCGCCGCGACGGCCGTCTAGCGCCCGATTCGGCAGGTCATCCGTCAGACGGTGCACCCGAGCCTTGTTCGGGACCGCCCGACCTTCGTACAATCGGTTGAGCGATGAGCACCGGCGGCCCGGACCTGTTCGTAATTTGCAAGAACTGCCAGTCCGAGGTAAGCCCGTACATAACCGAGTGCCCCTACTGCGGCAGCCGGCTGCGCAAGCGGGCTCCGAAGCTCGACCGCGAGGGCCGCGTCACCGAGCGCAAGCGCCGGTCGCCCGTCCCGTCCCTGCCGCCTCTACGCCCGGGTGAGATCCCGGGGATCCGCGGCGAGTCACGGCCGTACGCGACGATCGCGCTGGTCCTGGCGGGGTTTGCTGGAACGCTCCTGTGGCGGGCTGCGCTCGTCGGCAGTACCCACGCGATCCAGCTGTGGGCGCAGTACGGCACGCACCTGTGGTGGCGGCTGCTGGTGGCACCGTTCACCTACACCAACACCGGCTACGCGATCGTCGCGCTTGGGACGATCGCGGTCTACGGCTGGCTGCTCGAGCGCCGGCACGGCCCCGCGCTCGTGCTGGTCCTGTTCGCGATCGCGACCGTCGGCGGAGCGGCGGTGACTGCCACCGACTCGACGCTGCCGCTCGCGCTCGGCGCCAATGGCGGCGCGCTGGCGCTGCTGATCGCCTGGGCGATCCCGGATCTGCTCGCGCTCCGCGCCGGCGAGGAGAACGACGGCGATCTGCTCGGGACCGCCGTGATCGCGGTCGTCGTGGCGCTGATGCCGCTGGTCGCCCCCGGCGCGAGCTGGGTGTCCGCCGGGGTCGGGGTGGTGGCGGGGATCCTCGTCGGGCTGCCGCTGGCGCTCGCCGGCAACCGCTGATCGAGCCCAGCCGGCCGGACCCACCGACGTATGACTAGTATCCCACCCACCTCCCCGTGGTCGACCGCGCCTACACCGACGCCGAGCTGGAGGCTGCGATCGCAGCGATCACCGATCCAGAGCGACTGCGAGAGGCGCAGGCCATCGTCGCGCGATCGGCGCCGGCGCTCCAGCAAGTGCTCGCCGCCGCGCTCGAGGAGGGAGGATGGTTCGACCTGGGCCACAACCAGGCCGTACGCGAGGCGACCGTTCACGACGACGTCTCAGAGCGGGTCCGGGCTGTGCAGACGATGCTGGCCGAGGAGACCCGCCTCGGGATGCTCGTCGGCGTCGCCGTCGGGTTCGAACTCGCGCGAGAGCTCGGTGGAGAGCCCGGCGCGGCGGGATCGCAAACGCAAGAGGAGGATTGAGAATAGATGGATGTGCGCTTTCTGGGACACGCTTGCTTTGAGCTCTCCGACGGGGGGGACACGACCGTTCTGATCGACCCTTTCCTGACGGGCAATCCGAAGGCCGCGATCAGCGCTGACGACGCCGCCGCCACCACGATCCTGCTCACCCACGGTCACGGTGACCATATCGGCGACACCGTCGCGATCGCCAAGCGCACCGGCGCGCCGGTGGTGGCGATCGTGGAGCTCGCCGGCGAGCTCGGCGAAGAGGGGTTGGACGTCCGCGATCCGAACCTCGGCGGCACCGTCAAGTTCGACTGGGGCTGGGTCAAGCTCGTGCCCGCGTGGCACACCTCGACGACGCCCAAGGGCACCGTCAACACGCCGGCCGGGCTCGTGATCAGCTTCGAGGACACGATCGTCTACCACCTCGGGGACACGTGCGTGTTCTCGGACCTGGCGCTGGTCGGCAAGCGCACGCCGATCGACGTCGCGCTGATGTGCATTGGCGGCCATTACACGATGGACCGCACGGACGCCGTCGACGCGGCCGAGTTGGTCGGCGCCAAGACCGTGATCCCCTGTCACTACAACACGTTCCCGCCGATCGAGACCGACGCCGAGGCGTTCAAGTCCGACGTGGAATCGGCGACGAGCTCCAACGTGGTTGTACTCGATCCCGGCCAGTCGCATTCGACGTGACCCATGCAATCGTCCTGATCCAGGCGGACCGCTCGGCGCTGGCGACGCTCGGCGGCGAGCTGGCCGACCTCGAGGGCGTGGCCGAGGCCTATTCGGTCACCGGCGAGTGGGACTTCGTCGCGCTGCTGCGGCTGCGCGAGCAGGCGGACCTCGCGACCGTGGTGACCGGCGGGATCTCGCAGCTGTCGGGGGTGGTGCGGACGCACACGATGGTTGCGTTCGAGGTCTATTCCCGCCACGACCTCGAGGCGCTGTTCTCCGTCGGGCAGTAAGCCGCGCTTGCGAGTCGCGGTCGTAGCCGAGTGGTACCCGTCGCCGGGCGATCCCGTGCTCGGGGTCTGGGCGCACCGGCAGGCGCTTGCGGCGCGCGATGCGGGCGCGGACGTGCGAGTGCTGGCGCTGCGTCGCCCGGTGCCGCCGCTGTCGGTGGCGCGGCGCCTGTTAGATGTTCCCCCGGCCATCGGTGCGTTCAGCCGCTGGATCGCGGGGGCCCGGACATCGTTGCGGCCGATGATTCTGGACGGGCTCGAGGTCGTCCCTGTGCCGTTCGTGGCGCCGCCGCGCCCGATCTCCTACGGTGGCTGGGGCTACTGGATGTCTCCGCCGCTCGGGCGTGCGCTCGACCGGCTGTACGCGCAGTGGCCATTCGACGTGGTCCACGCCCACTGCCTGGCGCCGGCCGGGCATGGGGCCGCCCGCTGGGTGCGCCGTCGGGGCTCGTCGGCGTTTGTGGTCTCGGCGCACGGGCCGGACATGATCCACGTGCCGGTGCGCAGCTCGATCGGCCGGCGAGCGTGTGTCGCGGCGCTGAGCGCCGCCGATCTCGTGCTGGCGAACAGCAGCTGGGCGCGGCGGCGCTGCGAGGAGATCGCCGGCCGCCCATTGCCGGCGCGGGTGGTGCACCTGGGGGCGGATGTGGCGGCCCCGGAATCTGCCCCGCGGGTCGCGAACGGCGCGCTTCGGCTGGTCACGGTGGCGCACCTCGTCGCGCGTAAGCGGCACGAGGTCGTGCTGCGCGCGATGGCGCTGATGCCGGCCGAGCGCCGGCCGGACTATCTGGTGATCGGAGATGGGCCACGCCGCGAGCCGCTCGAGCGCCTGGCGCGGGAGCTCGAGCTTTCCGACCGCGTGCGGTTTCTCGGGCAGTTGCCGAACCCGGACGCGGTGGCGCGCGCGGCAGGTTGCGACGTGTTCGTAATGCCGGGCGTCGAGGAGCCGTTCGGGGTTGCGTTTGTCGAGGCGATGGCCGCGGGGTTGCCGGCGATTGGCAGCCGCGGCGAGGGCGGCCCTGAGGACATCGCGGCCGCCGGTGGGGGGATGGTGCTGGTCCGGTCCGGCGATGCCGGTGAGCTGGCGGCGGCGATCTCGCGGCTGTCGGATGACCGCGGCGAGCTCGCGCGGCTCGGTGCGGAGGCGCGGCGGACGGTGGCGGCGTCGTTCACCTGGGAGCGCTGCGGCGTGCAGACGGTCGCCGCGTATCGGACCGCGCTGGCGGCTCGACGCACGTGAACGAGCGCGTGGACGTGCTCGTGGTGTCGCTCGGCACCACCCGAGGGTTGCGCCTGGCCGACGCGCAGCTCGTCTCGATGTTGCGCGAGGCCGGCGCGTCGGTCGCGGCGGTGGCCACTTGCATCGGGCTCACCAACGCGCTGCGGCGAGCGTATCCCGTCAACGACGCGGTCGAGGCGATCGCGGCGCGACGCGCTTTCGAGACGGCCTTCCGGCGGCATCGGCCTCGCGCCGTGGTGTTCTCCACGACCACGGCGGCGCTGCTCGTAGGATCCCCGGACGTGCCGTTCGCCGTCTGGCTCGACTCGCCGGCGCGTCTCAACCGCCCTGGCCCGGCCAGCCTGCCGCTGCACATGCTCGAGCGCCGGCAACTCGCTCGCGCGCGCGTGCTGATGCCACACAGTCCGGGCGCGGTGGCGGCGCTGCCGCTGGGCTCCGCGCCGACCGTGTTGATCCCACCACCGGTGCCGGCGACTCCGACCCCGAGCGACGCTCGGGACCCGATCGCGGTCGCCTACACCCCCGACCCGAAGGCCAAGGGGCTCGCGCTGCTGTGCTGGGCGTGGGAGCGGGCCGAGCTGCCCGGCGCACGGCTGCTGATCGCGGGGATCGAGCCGGAGCGAGTGCGCGGGTTCCTGGAGCGCCACGGGCTCCGGTTGCCGGCGGCCGCCGAGCTCGTGGGCATGCTGCCTCAGCCGGCGTTTCGGGTGCTGCTGGCGCGGGCGCGCGTGTTCGTGAGCGCGGCCGAATGGGAGGACTTCGGGGTCGCGCCGCTCGAGGCACTCGACCGCGGCGCCGCGCTCGTGTGCGCTCCCGGTGGCGGGCCGTTCCCCGGGCTCGGGCTCGCCCGCTCGCTGGCGCCCGAGTTCGTGGCCGCCGACCGCGACCCGAGCTCGTTGGCGCGCGCGCTCGAGGCGGCGTTCGCGGCCGATGACACGATCTTGGCCGCGTACCGCGTGGCCGCGCGCAAGGCGCTCGAGCCGTACCGCCCGGAGGCGTCGGTCCGCCGGATTCAGGAAGAGGTGCTGCCGGCCTTGCTCGGCCGGTAGCGGGCGTCGGGCGCGTGGACATTGCGCGTCGGGTCGCCCGGAGGGGCGGTGCGGCCACGCCGGGCCGCTGCGGCGGTCACGGCGTCGACGAACGCGTCGACCTCGGTGCCGTCGGTCTCGCGGTCGATCGCCCGGCTCTCGTCGCCCATCCGCCGGCGCAGGTCGGGATCGGAGACAAGGCGCGCGAGTGCGCCGGCAACGTCGTCGAGGCTGTAGGGGTTGATCAGCAACGCGTTGCGGCCGTCGATCGCGACGTCGCCGGCCGCGCCGGCGGTCTTCGTGCAGATGATCGGCAGGCCCGCCGCTGCCGCCTCGCGCACGGCGACGCCGAACGGCTCGTAGCTGCTGATCAGCGCGTAGACGTCCGCGGACGCATACAGGTCGGCCAGATCGTCGGGAGACAGGTGGCCGTGCCAGCGCACCGGCACCCCGAGCCGGGTCGCGAGCTGCTTGAGTTGATCCTCAAGGAAGCCGACGCCGGCGATCTCGAGCTGCGCCTGCGCCGGCGTCAGCTCCGCCTTCGCGAATGCCTCGATCATCAGGGCGAAGTTCTTGTCGGGGACGAGCCGGGCGGCGCTGAGGATTCGCACCGGCTCGCCGGCGTCGCGTGATCGCTTTGCGACCGAGGCGGCAGCGCGGAACCGCTCGACGTCCGCGGCCTGGAGCGCGACCGCGACCCTCTCCTCCGGGACACCGAATGCCAGCAGCCGCGCGCGGGCGGCCGAGCTGGTCGCGATGAAGCCGTCAGCGCGGCCGCCGAGCCAGTGGTGGAGCGTGAGCTGCCAGCGCGGGAGCATCGGGTCGATCCCAGGCGTGCACTCGGTGAAGATCACGTACGCGCGCTTGTGCCGGCGGCACCAGTTGAGCACTCGCAGCGACGCCGGCCCGTACTCGGACACGACAACACAGTCGGGGTCGGCCGTGCGCAGAGCCCGCTCGAGCCCGTGCGGCCACAGCATCGGCGATCGGCCCGCTCGCCGGCGCTGCCGGGAGCGCAGATGGACCGCGGGATAGGCGTGCTCTCGAGGGAACCACTCCGTCGGCACGTCCCAGCTCGACTGGCCGGCCGACTGGTAGATCACGCAGATGTCGAGCTCGTCCCGCTCATGCAGTGCCCGGAACAGCGGCTCTCGGTAGGGCACGGGCGTCGGCGGGACGATGGCGCAGCGCAGGCCCATGTCCGTTTGAAGGTTATTGGTCGTGCCCCTAGAGCTGCGAACCGCGACCGCGCTCGAACCAGATCGCGCGGTCCTTCCAGTCGTGGACCATCATCAGCGCCCCGCCGGCGGCCGTCAGCGCGAGCACCGAGCGCGGCCCGGCGTACGGCTTACCTACCGGCGGCGGATCCGTGACCAGCGCGAGGAACGCGGCCGCCGCGACAACGCTTCCGGTGGCCCCGTGGTGGCATCGCTGCCCGAGGATCCACAAGCGATGCCGGAGCGCGTCGTATTCGACGAGCTTCTTGAGGGAGTATCCAGCGCCTCGTCGCATCTTCTGATCCGCCCCATTTATCGACCCTTATCCTGCAAACGTGAGGGAAATCCCCGTTCTTTTGTGCCTTGTGTTGCTTATGACCCCGGTGGGGTGTGGATCGTCGCGATCCGGGAGCAAACCGCCAAGCGGCTCAGGCTCTTCGCCCGCTTCCTCGCCGACCCGGACCACCGCTCCCACGACCACCGGAGCCACCACCGCGACAACCACCACGACCACGACCGGAACGACAACGGGGACGACGACCGGAACGACCTCCGTGACCCCGCCGACCGCCACCGGCGCACCCCCGACCGGCACGGAGACGAGCACGAACCCTGGCGCGCCGCAGACCGGTGGCGCGCCTCCGTCGAACGTACGGCTGCCGGCGACGTTCACGATCCTGCCGGGCGGCTCGCTGAGCCCCGCGACGATCACCGCGCCGGCGCGCATCCCGGTGGCGCTCACGGTGATCTCGGGCGACGGGCGGTCTCACCGGGTGCTCGTCCGCACCCCCGTTCAGTACGTGCTGAAGGTGCCGGCGCGCGGCCGCGGATCGATCCTGCTCACCGGGCTGAAGACCGGACGCTATCCGCTCGACGTCGACGGAACGGCGAAGGGCACGCTCGTCATCGGTGGCGCCCCCGGGCCGTAGCCCGTCTGCCTGAACGCCCGGCTACGCGATCCGGGACCCGACCGCGGCGTCCCTGTCGGGCCGCAGCAGCACCACGCCCTCGGTCTCGTCGAGCGCGCCGAGCACGAGCACCTCGGACTTGAACCGCGCGATCACGCGCGGCCTGAGGTTGACGACGCCCACGACCAGGCTCCCCTCGAGCTGCTCGCGCGGGTAGTGCGTGATCTGCGCCGACGAGCGCTTGATCCCGAGCTCGGGCCCGAAGTCGATCGTCAGCTTCCACGCCGGCACGCGCGCCTCCGGGAACTCGTCCACCGACACGACGCGGCCGACGCGCATGTCAACGGCTTGGAACTGGCCGACGTCGATCACGCCGGCGAAGCTTACGGCGCGGTGCCCCCGGAGGAGAGCGCCGAGCCCGCGTCGCCCGCGCCGGAGCTCGAGCTCGAGCTGGAGGTCGACCCGGAGCTGGCGCTGGAGCCAGAGCCCGTGCCGGCGCTCGAGCCCGATGTCGAGCTCGAGCCTGAGGTCGACGAATCCCCCGCGCACGACGAGCCGGCGCCGGGATCGGGGCTGGTGGCCGGAGTGGTCGACGGGGACGTGGCGGTCGTGGTCGGGTCAGAGCTCGTTGTGTCCGTGGTCGAGCCGCTCGTGGTCGTCGTCGTCGTCGTGTCGGTGCTCTGCGTCGAACTCGTCGTCGACGACGGAGTCGAGCTCGCCAGCGCCGTGGTGTCCGAGCTGGTCGCCGGGCAGCCCGTGGTTGTCGTCCCAGTGGTCGTGGTGGCTGGAGTCGACCCCGCGAGCACGGTCGGGTCGGTCTGGGTCTGGGTCCGGCCGGCGGGCGGCGTCGGCGTCGTCTTGGTCTTCGTCCCCACCTTTGTGGTGGCAACGCCGCTGTGCTTGGTCGGTGTCTTGGCCGTCGACTTGTGCGTGGTCGACGAGGCCTTGTCCGCGGCCGGCTTGTGCGGATGGGTCACCACGGTCGCGTGGTGCTGGATGCTCGCGTGGTAGGCGGGCGCCGGGCTCGCGGTCGTGGCGACCGGCTGCGGGCTGGGGACCGGTGCGGCCGGGGTGGTGACAGCGGCGGCCGCGTGGTGATGGACGTGTGGGCGCGCAGGCTGCTCGACCTCGACGGCGCCGGCGGTGACGAGCGCCGCCGCGGCCAGCCCAGCGGCCGCCTTGGTCGCGATCGCTCCGACGCTGGCCGAGAGGAATCCGGTCGTGGTCGTGCCCATCACCGCGCCGGCGCCGGCGGCCGCGGTACCACCGACCGCGGCGGCCTGTCCGGCGGCGCTCGCACCCGAGGCGCTCGAGCCCGCGCCGGCGCCGGCGGAATGGCCGATGTGCAGGATCGCGAGCTTGCGCAGCAGCACGAACCCGCCGACCGGGAGGACCGCGGTGAGCGCCTTGCTCGTCTCGTTGAGCTGGCCCTTGAACGTTGAGCAGCGATCGCACGTGCGCAGGTGCCGGCGGACTAGGCCCCCAGGCCGGCGCTGTAGCCCCTCGGCGACTTCGGCGAGCTCGATGCGTACCTGCTCGCACGTGAGCAGTCGCGCCTCAGCGGACTCGGCTAGCGATACCCGCGCGCGCACGAGCAGCGACTTGACGCTCGGCACGGTCGTCTCCATCGCCTCGGCGATCTGCTCGTAGGACAGCGCGTCCATCTCGCGCAGCACGAGCGCTGTCCGCTGGGTCTCGGGGAGGCCCTGGATGTCGCCGACCAGCAGCCGGAACTCCTCGCGCTCGTGGACCTTGTCGGCGGTGGTCGCGCCGTGCTCGGACAGGTGGATGTCCATCGAGTCGACGCCGACGGCCTGGATGCGGCGCAGGTGGTTGAGGCTGCGGTTGCGGGCGATCCGGTACAGCCACGGCCGCACGTTGATCGGGCGGTCGTCGTCGAGCATCGCGTTGAACGCGGCCGAGAACACCTCCTGGAGGACGTCCTCGGCGTCCTCGCGGGACCCGAGCAGGTGGCGGCAGAAGGCCAGCAGGCGGGCGTGGTAGCGCGACACCAGGACCTCGAAGGCGACGGTGCTGCCGCGGCGGATCAGGGTCACCAGGCGCTCGTCGGACTGCAGCCTCAGGAGCGGCGAGCGCGCGTGAAGGCCAATTCCTCCCGAGTATCTGAGCGCTGAGACTTCCATCCAGCTCGAGTGAAGGCCAACCAGGGGCCGTCGGTGGCACTGACACCGTAGCAGCGCATTAGTTGCGGTCCTGCAGGATCGGCTTCCGCGACGGAGGTACCCGGGGAGGGACTCGAACCCTCATGCCGCTGGGGCAGTCGCTCTTAAGGCGACCGTGTCTGACCAATTCCACCACCCGGGCGGGGGCCTACACGCTACCGGCTAAACGGGCGTTCCCGCGCGCGCGAAGGACGTTTAGCCCCGGGTGGTATCCCCCGTGATTACTGGGGCGTTGGCTTCCGACACGGCTGTCGGTTCGAAATTGACAGTCGAACAAACCCCTTGCTAGGTTCGCCGCTAGGTCCGCGTCTCGGCAAGCCAGGATCCTCGCGGGAGGAGATCGGATTGGCAGGGTTGGAGCGGTGAGAAACTCGACCGTGGTCGGCAGGGTGGCCGCACTAGCTGCGGTCGTGATCGCTGTCGTCGTCGTCGGCGTAATTCTGCTTTCCGGCGGAACGAATTACCGGTAAAGCTGGTGTTCCAGGACGCGAGCCAGCTCGTCAACGGCGATCAGGTGCAGGTGGCGGGGAACTCGATCGGTTCGGTGTCAGGCGCAGGCGGCGTGGGCGTATCTGAACCCGGCGGTTGCGTCGAGCAGCACGCTGTTCCAGGAGCTCAATCACGACAACGGCGGCGACTTCACGAACTTCGTCGTGCAGTCCTCGAAGCTGCTTTCGACCATCGCCACGCGGTCGTCAACCCTCACCTCGCTGGTCAAGAACCTCGGGACGACCACGGAGGCGCTGGCCTCTCGGCAGACCGCGCTCGGGCAGTCGATCCAACGGCTGCCGCAGTTCATGGCGCTCGCGGACACGACGTTCGTGAACCTCCGCAACGCGCTCGACGACCTGACACCGCTGGTCAACGCGTCCAAGCCGGTGGCGCCCAAGCTCCAGAAGTTCCTCACCCAGCTGCGGCCGCTGGCCCAGAACGCGGTGCCGACCGTCCGCGACCTCGCCAACATCATCTGCTCCCGAGGGTCCAAGCCGTGCTCTCAGAGCAACCCGGGCCAGAACGACCTGATCCAGCTGCTCGAGCTGAGCGTGAAGCTGGCCAACGTCACGTGCGGCACCAGCGCGGCGGCGAGCAGCTGCAACGGCACGCTGGCGGCCGACGGCGCGCAGCGGCTCGGGGCCTTCCCGCAGTCGACGATCGCGCTCAACGACTCGACCCCCGAGCTCGCCACCGCGAGGCCCTACGCGGTCGACCTCACCGGGTGGTTCGAGGGCTACTCGCATCCGGGCACCCCGGATAAGTAGTAATCGCCGGCTAGGCGGCTTCGCGTGTGCGGTCCGAAGTGCGGCCACCCGCGCCGAGCAGCCCGTCGATCAGCGCGCCGGCGAGCTGGATGTCCCCGAGCAGCTCGAGCCCGGTGCGATCCCGCTCCGGTGAGAATGCCTTTATCCACGCGGCGCTGGGCCCGGCGACCCGCGCGTCGGCGGCGTCGGACCCATGCTCCTCGACGGTCACCGAATCCTCCGCCACCGTGAATGTGTACGCGTCTCGCCCGTCGGGCCCGTCGACGTCGAACTCGACGGTGCCAATCGCGGGGGAACGGACGACGAGGCCGGGTGCGAGCCTGAAGATCGCGCCGAGGTCGACCGACTCAGAGGCGCGCGGTGGGCTCCACGCCCATTCGTATCCCCAGCGGGCGAGCTCCCCGAGGATCGGCATCAGCTCGCGAGCCCGCCCGGTCAGCTCGTAGTCCACGCGGGGCGGAACCTCGCGATAGCGCTTTCGGGTGAGCATGCCGTCGGCGACCATCCGGTTGAGCCGCGAGCGGAGCTGCTCGGTGGAGATCCCCGGGAGCACGCGCTGAAGCTCGACGAACCGCCGCGGACCGGCGGCGAGGTCGCGGACGATCAGCAGCGTCCATTTATCGCCAACCAGGTCAAGCGCCCGGGCGTCTGGCGACCATTGGTCATAGGGGTGGCGTTTCGGTGGGGGTACGTGCGGTATGGGATTTCCTCCCGGTGGACGGTGCGTACCTACCAAGTTCAAGTCTAACGGACGTTCAGCGCTTTCCTGCCGCTGCAAATGCCCATTTGTAGTAGTCCAACGACCCTCCTGGTAGGGGTTCGTAGGGAAACAACGCGTCGGAGAGGTTTACGTCAGTTTTCTTCTCCAGCAGCGTTGCTGAAGTACATGGGTGAAGTGATCGAGCTGAAGGATCAGCTTGCCGATCGGTCTCGCCCCAGGGGACGAGGGGTGGGTGCAGCGTTCTTCTACGACGTTGCGTGTCCGTTCTCCTACCTGGTCGCGGATCGAGTCGAGCGGGCTTTGGGCGAGGTTGAGTGGGTGCCAGCGCCGGCGGTGGGACTCGACGGCGGCGCTCGCTGGGAGCGGTTCGACGACACGCGCGCGCTCGCTGAGCGCTGCGCGCTCTCCGCGCGACTACCGCTCGTCTGGCCCGACCGGTTTCCGGCAAATAGCCGCCATGCGCTCAGAGCGGCGTCGCACGCCTCGGAGAACGGCGCCGGCGCCAGCTTCGCGCTCGCGGCGACGCGGCTCGCGTTCTGCGGCGGGTTTGACCTGGAGGATCCCGAGATCCTCGCCGTCGCCGCCGCCGCGGCACGGATCCCCGTGGAGGGATGCCTTCTGGCGGCGCGTGACCCCGCGCGCGACCGCCCCCTGTGGGCGACCGCGCGGGGCCTTCACGCTCGCCGCGTGCAGGCGCTGCCGGCGCTCCGGCTCGGGCGCCGCTTCATCGAGGGCGAGAGCATCCTGATCGAGGGTGCGGCGCTGCTCGGGGCGCACGCGCTGTAGCGTCCCCTCCGTGGCGACCGAGGCGGAGGCGAGCACCCAGGTTCACGGCGGGCGGCTGCTCGCCGCCCGGCTGCGCGCCCACGGCGTGAGCAAGCTGTTCACGCTGTCCGGCGGTCATCTGTTCTCGATTTACGACGGCTGCCGGGCCGAGGGAATCGAGATCGTCGACGTCCGCCACGAGCAATCCGCGGCGTTCGCGGCCGAGGGCTGGGCCAAGGTGACGCGCACCGTCGGCGTGTGCGCGCTGACCGCCGGCCCCGGCGTCACCAACGGGATGACCGCGATCGCGTCCGCCGGGCACAATCGCTCCCCCGTATTGGTGCTCGGAGGGCGGGCGCCGCAGTTCCGATGGGGTCAGGGATCGCTCCAGGAGGTCGATCACGTGCCGTTCGTCCGCCCGCTCGTCAAGTTCGCCGCCACCGCGCAGGGGACCAGCGAGATCCCTGCGCTCGTCGAAGAGGCGATCGACGCGGCGATGACCCCGCACTCGGGGCCGGTGTTCCTCGACTTTCCGCTCGAGTACGTGTTCGGCGAGGCCGACGACCCCGCGCCGGCTGTCGTGCCGCCCGAGCCGTGGCGGGGGCGGGGCGCCGGCGCCCGCGAGATCGACCGCGTCGCCGCCTCGCTCCGGGATGCCGAGCGGCCGGTGATCATGGGCGGCGCCGGGCTCTACTGGGGCCACGGCGAGGAGGCGCTGCGAGCGCTGGCGGAGGAGCTGCGAATCCCGGTGTACCTCAACGGCCTCGCACGGGGGTGCCTGCCCGGCGACCACGAGCTGGCATTCTCGCGCTCGCGGAGCACGGGGCTTCAGGGCGCAGACCTCGCGCTCGTGATCGGCGCGCCGCTCGACTTCAGGCTCGGCTTCGGCGCTGCGTTCGCCCAGGACGCCGAGATCGTCGCGATCGACGTCGCCGAGCCCGACCAGGATTCGCCGCGCCAGCTCGCCGGCGAGCTGTACGGCGCGCTGCCAGCCACGCTCGACGCGCTCCGTGTCGCCGCCGGCGGCGTCGCCGGCGGCGTCGCCGGCGGGGTCGTGCGCGGGGTCGCGGGTGCGCGGTCCGAGGCGGGGTCCGAGCGCGCCACGTGGATCGCGTCGCTGCGCGCGACCGAGGACGAGATCCGCGCCGGCGAGGCCGACGAGCTCGCCGACGAGCGCGCCCCGCTTCACCCGATGCGCGTGTACGGCGAGCTGATCGCGATGCTCGACCGCGATGCGATCGTGGTCGGCGACGGTGGCGACTTCGTCTCCTACGCCGGTCGGCTGATCGACTCCTACGAGCCCGGCTGCTGGCTCGATCCCGGTCCGCTCGGAAGCCTCGGCTGCGGGTTCGGATACGCGCTCGCAGCCAAGCTCGCCCGGCCCGACCGTCAGGTGGTGCTGCTGCTCGGCGACGGCGCGTTCGGCTTCTCCGGGATGGAGCTCGACACGCTCGCCCGCCACGGCGTCTCAGTCCTCGCGGTCGTCGGCAACAACGGCATCTGGGGGCTCGAGAAGCACCCGATGGAGGCGATGTACGGCTATTCCGTCGCCGCCGACCTCCGCCCCAACACCCGCTACGACCTGGTTGCGGAAGCCCTGGGCTGCCACGGCGAGCTCGTGTCCAGGCCAGCCGAACTCCGTCCAGCCTTAGAGCGCGCCCTTGAGAGCGACGGACCCGCCCTAGTCAACGTCCTCACGGATCCAACCGTCGCCTACCCACGCCGGTCCAGCCTGGCGTAAGGGAGGGGCGGGGTGGCCGGAGGCGACCGGGAACGAAGCCGGTGCCGACGAGCGCGGTCGCCGGCAAACGCTTGAGGTGGCACCGCCCGCGACGCTAACCGAGGCTTGAGGGGGCGGCGTCGGGGTGCGGCCCGCGGCACTCGCGCCCGATCCAGAACGCCCCCGAACCAGCGACCGGGTGCGCGCCGTGCCGCGGGACGTACCTGACACCGCCCCCGAATACGAAAACCGCCCGCATTCTCAGCGGGCGGCTTCCGATCCAGGTTTGGCCCAATCGGGACGGGCAGGGGTACGTGCCAGAAAGGGCCGGTTAGAGTGGCTCGGACGGCGGGAGGCGCCGATGTCTGCGGCTTCGCCCGAGCCTATGTTGGGAACCAAGGAAAACCCCGGCCCCGCAGCAATCATTCCCACTAACGCTCCCGGGAACAATCGTACATTCGTCCAGGTGTGTTTAGGATCCGATCTGGACGTTTGATCGAGCCAAAATCTGGGCTTTTGATCTGCTCAGGCGAGCGCTCGCCCAATCCGCGCTCCACCGGCGACCGATCGGGGCGCCAACGTGACCAATAGGCCTGAATTCCGGTCTCTTATACTGGAAATCGTGGCCGATTTGTTTGCTTTTCCGAACCCCGTCAATGAGAAAGCGGCCCGCGTCGTCGCCGGCGCCGTCCTCACCACCGTGCTGGTGATCCTAGCCACGGGCTGGTACTGGTTGCTGATCCCGCTCACGTACGGATTCTGGGCACGGGTCCTGACCGGACCGACGTTGAGCCCGCTCGGCTGGTCGGCCCAGAACCTGATCGCGCCCCGACTCGGCCCCAAGAAGCCTGTGCCCGGCCCTCCCAAGCGCTTCGCCCAGGGGATGGGGGCGGTGATGGCGACCGCCGCGCTCGTGCTCGGCCTGATCCTCGGCGATCACACCGCAGCCGATGTGGTCCTGGCCCTGTTCGTGGTCGCCGCCGGCCTCGAGTCGATCTTCGCCATCTGCCTCGGGTGCCAGGTGTTCGGGCTGCTGATGCGCGCCGGGCTCGTGCCGGCGTCGGTGTGCGAGGAGTGCGCCGATATCAGTCTCCGCCTCCGCGCCTCGGCCTGACCGTCGCCGGCGGCTCGCCGCGACCTGCATAACCTGACAACCGGCCGCAACTTCG
>CAVOOV010000011.1:0-105958 GCA_963697655.1 uncultured Solirubrobacterales bacterium
TTATGTTCGTCTACCTTCATTCATCGTATTGCTCATGCTCTTACATGGTACTTCGACGGACCTCGAGTTGAGGAACGGCGACCACAACTGTCTCGGTGGCGGCAGTGGCTGAGTTGGTTGGTCTCGTGGTCCACGGGTTCGGCTACGCTGTTGATGGCCTCTATGGCTGACGCGGTTGTGCACCTCTCCTCCTTGGCCGGGAGCCCGCTGCTTGACTCCGCGGGCGAGCGACTTGGGCGCGTTGAGGACCTCGTCATCAGGCTCGATCAGGTCGAGGCCTTGCCGCCGGTGATCGGTCTGAAGGCGCGGATCGGGGGACGGGAGTCGTTCGTGCCGATCGATCGGGTGCAGCAGCTTGAGCCTGCGGCGGCTCGCACGTCGACGACGAAGCTGAATCTGGCGCAGTTCGAACGGCGTCCCGGGGAGGTGCTGTTGCGCTCAGACGTGCTTGATCACAGCTTGATCAACGTCAACGCCGCGAGGCTGGTTACCGCCCGCGAGGTGGAGCTCGTTTGCGATCAGGGCATCTGGCGGGTGGCTGGGATCGATCCGAGCCTGAGGCCACGGTTGTGGCGGTTCTTGCCGCGGCGCTTCCGCGGCCATGACAGCGAGCACCGGCAGTTCGTGTCTTGGCAGGACATTGAGCCGTTCGTGGGGCACGTTCCGTCATCACGGTTGAAGCTCGGCACGCTTCGGCTGCGACGGCTTCATCCGGCTCTGATCGCTGACCTGGTCGAGGCGGCGTCGCACGCTGAGGGGGAGGAGATTCTCCAGGCGGTTGGCGAGGATAAGGAGTTGGAGGCCGACGTGTTCGAGGAGCTTGATGACGAGCACCAGGTCGAGTTTCTGCGCGAGCGATCGGATCCGCAGGTGGCGGCAGTGCTGTCGCGCATGGCCAGCGACGACGCCGCCGACCTGTTGTTAGAGATTGAGCAGGACCGCCGACTCCCGGTGCTCGAGCTGCTTCCAGCGGCCAAGCAGCGCAAGATCAGAGCTCTGCTGGGGCACAACCCGTCGACGGCGGGCGGGCTGATGAACCCGGACTTCGTCTCTGTTGCCGCGGGGGCAAGCGTTCGCGATGCAATCGCCGCGATCCGGGGCAGCGAACTGGGAGCCCAGCAGGTTTCGATTGTGTGTGTGATCGACGTCGTCGGAGTTTTGGTCGGGGTGGTGTCACTCGCTGATCTGATCCGCGCCGCCGACGACGACAGCAGCTTGAGCTCGATCGACGCCGACACCCCCACTGTTGCCCCAGAGGATGATCTGCCCGAGGTCGCGAGGCTGATGAGTGACTTCAACCTGATCGCGATGCCCGTCCTCGACTCCGATCGCCGGCCGGTCGGGATCATCGCGGTCGACGACGTGCTCGAAGAACTCGTACCGGAGGAGTGGCGGCGCCGGGCGGGGATCGCGCGCGACTGAGCAGCGACTTTCCCGAGCCCCGCCGACCAGGTTTACGGTGGTCGTGCGATGGGTTGGCTGTTACCCTTGGATCGGCTGGCAATCGGCTGCTTTGACGACGATTTGCACGATGCGTGATCTAAGCGAACACCAGGACAGCGAGTTACCTCGAACTAACGGCTCGCGGCTCGATGCCGTGAGGGTCAGCTCGCGCGCGGGAGTGATCTCCGGCCTCTGAGGCGACCTCTCGGCCCCGCCGCGGCGGCTGCGGAACGGTCGAAAGGAGGTCGAGCGGATGGCGGACAAGCCGGTCACACGCCCTTCGGGCGCGCCGGCGGTCCCTGCACCGGCGGTCCCTGCGCCAACGGTCCCCGCGCCGGCGGACCGGGAGCGGTTCGTGCTCGACTCCGCGCACGTCGGCGACATCCGGGGCGCATTCGGGACCATCAGCCAGCATGAGGAGGCGCATCACGGGCCTCGCCGGCGCGCGCTCGCGCTGCTGGCGATCATCGGCCCGGGGCTGATCGTGATGGTCGGCGACAACGACGCCGGCGGGGTCGCGACGTACTCGCAAGCCGGGCAGAACTACGGCACCAGCCTGTTGTGGGTGCTGCTGCTGCTCGTGCCGGTGCTGATCGTCAACCAGGAGATGGTCGTCAGGCTGGGTGCGGTGACCGGCGTTGGCCATGCCAAGTTGATCACCGAGCGGTTCGGCCGCTTCTGGGGCTGGTTCTCCGTCGGTGACTTGTTCATCCTGAACTTCCTCACGATCGTGACCGAGTTCATCGGCGTCAGCCTCGCACTCGGATATCTCGGCGTCTCCAAGTACGTCGCGGTCCCGCTCGCCGCGGCGGCGCTGGTCGCGATCACCGCCAGCGGCAGCTTCCGCGTGTGGGAACGAGGAATGTTCTTATTCGTGTTCGCGAATTTTTTGGTGATCCCGTTGTTCCTAACGGCGAGTCCGCACATCGGTGAGGTCGCCAGGAACTTCGTCGTGCCGGGGATCGAGGGTGGAGCGAACTCCACCTCGGTGCTGTTGATCATTGCGATGGTCGGCACCACGGTCGCGCCCTGGCAGCTGTTCTTCCAGCAATCGAACATCATCGACAAGCGGATCACGCCTCGTTGGATCAACTACGAGCGACTGGACACGTGGCTGGGCGCGATCGTCGTCGTCGTCGGCGCCGCTGCGCTGATCTGCGTCTCCGCATTCGCGTTTCGCGGAACGCCGTACTTCGGCCATTTCACCGACGCGGGCGCGACCGCGACCGGTCTGGATCACACGCTTGGCTCGACCGCCGGCGCGTTGTTCGCGATCGTGTTGCTCAACGCCTCGCTGATCGGAGCCGGTGCGCTTACGCTGTCGACGAGCTATGCGTTCGGGGACGTGTCCGGGATCAAGAGCTCGCTGCACCGCAACTGGCGCGACGCCAAGCTCTTCTACGGGCTGTTCTGCGGCCTGATCGCCGCCGCCGCCGCGATCGTGCTCATTCCGGGCGCACCGCTCGGTCTGATCACGGAAGCTGTGCAGGCACTCGCCGGGGTCTTGCTCCCAAGCGCCAGCGTCTTTTTGTTGCTGCTCTGCAACGACCGCGAAGTTCTCGGACCGTGGCGCAACGCGCCCTGGCTGAACGCCCTCGCCTGTGTGATCGTCGCGACGCTCGTGCTGCTGTCGCTGATCCTGATGGCGACCACCGTGTTCCCGAATATCAACGTCACCACGGTCGCGGTGATCGGCGGCGTGGTGCTTGCGGTCGGCCTCATCGGGTTCGGGCTGCTCACCGCCCGCTCCCGCCGAAACGCCCCTGTAGTGGTCGCGGACGGCCCGTCGGTCCCGAAAGAGCAATGGACGATGGCGCCGCTCACGCTGCTCGGCCGGCCGCCGATGTCCACCGCGCGCAGGGTCGCGATGCTCACCCTGAGTGGCTACCTGGCCGTTGCCGTGATCCTGCTGATTGTCAAAGCCATCCAGCTGGGTACCGGCTAGAGCACCGGGTCGTCGTCGGGGCTGGCTAGCATCGGCCGCGATGTCGAGTCCCGGCCCGCGTCGGGGACTCGTCGCCGTGGCAGGCCTGCTGCTAGCGATAGGGGTCGCGGTGGTGGTCCTCGTCCTCGTCAATTCTGGGAGCACCCCCCATCACCGCACAACCGCGGTGCACGTCGCGGCGCCGTCTCCGCCTCCGCCTCCGCCGTCTCCGCCTCCACCACCACCACCAAAGCCGCGTCCGCGTCCCACCGACGACCCCTGGCCGCTGTACGGCTACAACCTGGCGCGAACCCGACTCTTCCCCAACGGGGCAAAGCTCGACCCGCCGCTGCAGGTCGGGTGGAGGTTCAACGACGGCGCCCTGCTCGAGTTTCCACCCGTGATCTACGACAACACGCTCTACTTCGAGGACGCCAACGGATGGGCGAGCGCGCTCAGCTCAACCAACGGTCGTCTGATCTGGCACCGCAGGATCGGCACCCTGGCCGCGGCCTCCCCGGCGCTCGACATCCGGCACAAGCTGGTCTTCTTCACGCTGCTGTCGACGAGCCCTGGTTCCCGCGAGCCGGGCAACGGCGCGGTCGTGGCGGTGTCGATGAAGACCGGGAAGGTCGCGTGGTCTCACTCGCTGCCGCCCGGGAGTGAGTCCTCGCCGCTCGTGCACGGCCTCAGCGTGTTCCTGGGTGATCAGGGCAGCACCGTTTACTCGTTCAGGACCTATGACGGTCACCTCAACTGGACCTTCCACGCCAGCGGGGCCGTCAAGGGTGGAGTCGCGTTTGCCCACAACACGATCTACTTCGGCGACTACGGCGCTCGCGTGTACGCCGTCAACGCCGCCAACGGCCGCGAGATCTGGTCGGCCGCCGGTGGCGGCACCTTCTACTCGACGCCCGCGGTCGCGTTCGGGCGGGTGTACATCGGCAGCACCAGCGGAGCGGTGTACGCCTTCTGGGCGAGCTCCGGGGCCAGGTCGTGGACCGCATCGACCGGGGCGTACGTATACGCGTCACCTGCGGTCGCCGACGTTCCCGGCCTCGGCCCTACGGTGTACATCGGCTCCTACGACGGTCACCTGTATTCCTACAGCGCCGACACCGGCGGCCTGCGGTGGAGTCATGGGGGCGGGGGCCGAATCGACGGTTCCGCCACCGTCGTAGGCAACGTCGTGTACTACTCCAGCCTGGGCTCGAACACCACCGCAGGGCTCAATTGGCGTACCGGTCGACAGGTGTTCTCGTTCCCGGACGGCGAGTTCACTCCGGTGATCACCGACGGAAAGGTTTTGTTCCTGATCGGGTACTCGACGATCTACCAGATGGTTCCGAAGCGCTGAGCCGCGACCCGAGGCCCGCTACTCGCCGGCCTCGAGCGCCGGCTGACCCCCGACGTTACGCGTCCGGAACGCCAGCGCGCCGACTGCCGCCAGCGCCACCGTGAGCACGCCGGCGCCGACGAACACCGCACGGACGCCGGCGAGAGTGAGCAGCGCGCCCGCGCCGAGGAACGCGATCACGAACGCGATGTTCTCGAGCACGTCCTTCAGCCCGAACACGCGGCCGAGCAGGCGCTCGGTGACCATCTCCTGCATCAGGCGCATCTCGGGCCCGACCAGCAGGTTCTCTCCCAGCCCGATGAAGATGAATGCGATGAGCGCGAGCGGGAGGTTGGGGGCGAGCGCGGCGACCGCCATCGCGACGCCGGACAGCGTGATGCCGACCAGCCAGCGCCGGCGCAGGCCGTCGATGTCAGAGCCGGCGCGCGCGTTGGTCCACGAGCCGGCGACCATGCCCAGGCCGTAGAGCGCCATCAGCACGCTGTAGCCCGAGCCGCCCGCGTGGAGCGGGCCGGTGGCGAGCAGCGGGGCGACCACGTTGAACATCGCACCGGTGAGCACGACCAGCGCCCCGACGCCCATCAGCACCGGGACGCCCGGCAGGGCGAGAGCGGCGTGGGCGCCGGCGCGGGTGTCAGCCCAGACGGAGCCGGGCGGGCTGTCGTGGCCCGCCGCGTCGTCCGGGACGTCCGCCGCCGACCGCGCCGCCGGGCCGAGGTCGACCCCGCTCAGCAGCACGGCGGACATAGCGAAGCTGACGGCGTTCAGCACGAGCACCACGGGCGCGGTGGTGACGAGCAGTAGTCCTCCGGCGATCGCCGGACCCAGCATCAGCCCGGTGTTGATGCTCGCGTAGAAGATCGCGGTCAGCTGCGAGCAGGATCCCGGGCAGGAACTCGCCGAGCAGGACCAGCGAGATCGCCCAGCCCGAGTGAAGCCGCTGGTACGCGACGAGCAGCAGCGCGACGTAAGCCGCGCCGGTGCCGACCTGCGACTGAAAGAACGCCGCGAAGAAGCGTCGCAGCGCGGGGTTATCTCTGAGCAGCCCGAGCACCGACTGAAGGCCTATGAAGCCGGCGGGACGATGGTGGCGGACCCGTCCAGGAGGCGCGCGTGGGCAGGGGAAGCTGGCGAAGCCTGGAGCGAAGCGGACATATCCGACGATTAATCGGCTTTTCAAGGGGCCAACGTGAGGGCAAGCGGCGTGGCATCGTTGGAGATATGTCGATAACCAACCTGGTCCCCCCGTCCGCGACGCTCGCGGTCAACGAACGCATCCGCCGGCTGATCGAGGAAGGCCGGCCGATCCTGCATCTCGCGTTCGGCGAAGCGGGGCTGCCGGTCCCTGACGAGGTCGTCGATGCGCTGACGCGCGGCGCCCCCGACAACGGCTACGGGCCGGTCGCCGGCGCGCCGTACGCTCGCGTGGCCGCCGCGGGCTGGTTCGCCCGCCGGCGTCTGCCCACCGAGCCCGACCAGGTCGTGATCGCGCCGGGGAGCAAGGCGCTGCTGTGGGCCCTGTTGGCCGTGCTTCCGGGCGACGTCGTCCTCCCCCAGCCGTCGTGGGTCAGCTACGCGGCGCAGGCGGCACTGGCGGGCAAGCGCGTCTGGGGCGTGCCGATCGCCGCCGACGGACCGGGAGGCGTGCCCGACCCGGCCGCGCTCGAGGACACTCTCGTGCGCGCCGCGCGGGAAGGCGCCCGCCCGGGCGTGATCGTGGTCACGCTCCCCGACAACCCCACCGGCACCGTGCCGGATGCCGACGACGTGCGCCGCACGGTCGAGATCGCCGAGCGGCACGACCTCAGCATCATCTCCGACGAGATCTACCGCGACCTCGCGCACGAACCCGAGGAGGTGTGCAGTCCCGGCCGAGTACCTCCCCGACCGGACCTACGTCACCGGCGGGCTGAGTAAGAACATGGCGCTCGGCGGCTGGCGGATCGGCTTCGTTCGCTTCCCGGAGGGCGCAACCGGGCGCGCGGCGCGCGAGGCGGTGATCGGACTGGCAAGTGAGGTGTGGTCGAGCGCACCCGCGCCGATGCAGCACGTGGCGGCGCACGTGCTCGACGAGCCGCCCGGGGTCGTCGAGCACATCGCTCGGAGCCGCCGGCTGCACCGCGCCGCGACGATCGGCGCGCACGGGAGGCTCGTCGCCGCGGGAATCAGCTGCCGGCCTCCGGGCGGCGGGTTCTACCTGTATCCGGACTTCGAACCGGTGCGCCCGCGGCTGGCCGCCCGCGGGGTCGACGGCGCCGATGCGCTCGCCGCCCACCTGCTCGAGCACTTCGGGATCGGCGTGCTGAGCGGCGCCGCGTTCGGCGACGATCCGACCGCCCTACGCTGCCGGATCGCCACGAGCCTGCTGTACGGCGAGACCGCCGATCAGCGCCGTGAGGCGCTCGCGGCCGAGGAGCCGGCGGAGCTCCCGTGGATCAAGAGCAGCCTCGACCGCCTCGGTGAAGCGGTCGCCTCGCTGTAGACCCGCGCCTCGGCAACAGGCCGCCGAGCGCGCTCTCGGCGTCGATCAGCGAGAACACGGCCAGCTGATGCGGCCCCCGGGCGCCGTCATCGGACGTCAGTCAGGGCAGGCGCGCCGGCAAGAACCGCTCGACCGCGCCGCGAGCCGCGGCGAGCTCGCCGTCGGTCAGCGGCAGCCGAGGCGGACGGCACGGGCCGCCGCCGATCCCGAGCTCGTCCAGCGCCGCCTTGAAGTACTGGACGAGCTTCGGCGTCATGTCAAGCCGCGCCAGCGGCAATAGCTCGGCGTACAGCTTGCGGCCGGCCGCGAGCTCGCCCGCGACGCACAGCTCGAACAGCCGCACCGATTCCGCCGGCAGCACGTCGGCCACGCCCGAGACCCAGCCCACGGCGCCGGCGCACAGGCCTTCGAGTGCCCAGTCGTCGCCGCCGACGAGCACGTCTAGGTCAGGACACAGGTTCACGAGCTCGGCGATCCGCCGGGCGTCACCCGAGGTCTCCTTGAACGCGGTGATGCTCGGCACCTCACGCGCGAGCCGCGCCAGCAGCTCGGGCTGGAGGTCGCTGCCGCTACCGAGCGGGTTGTTGTAAACCAGCAGCGGGAGCTCGGTGGCGCGCGCGATCGCCCCGAAGAACTCGACGAGCTCGCGCTCGTCGGCCCGGTACAGCAGCGGCGGCAGGATCATCGCCCGGTCCGCGCCGGCGCTCGCGGCATCGCCGGCGTAGATCACCGCCTGTTCCGCTGTCGCCGCCGAGATGCCCGCGCACACCGGGGCGCGCCCGTCCGCGACGCCGACGACGGTCTCGATCACCGCGCGGCGCTCCTCGCGGGACAGGCTGCCGCCCTCGCCGACCGTCCCGTTGGGAACGATCCCGTGCACGCCCTCGATCAGCAGGCGGTTGACTTCGGCGGCCACGGCGTCGTGATCGACCGTGAGGTCGGCGCCGAAGTGGGTGACGATCGCGGCGTGAACGCCCTTCATCGAGGTCCTCCTGTCGTAGCTCTGCGTCGCGGCAAGTATCCCCGGTGCCCGATCGCGCGGGCGGGATCGAACGCGGCTGCCACCTCGCCACGGCGTCCCTCGAGCACCCGCTCGGCCACCAGCTCGCCGGTCAGCGGCGCGAGCGTGATCCCGAGCGTGGAGTGGCCGGCGGCGAGGTGAATCCCGTCCCAGCCCGGGACGGGTCCGATGAACGGCAGCCCGTCCGGCGTCAGCGAGCGCATCCCGGCCCAGTCCCGCGGCTCCGGCGGCATCTGCCAGGTCGGCAACGCCTGCCGGGCAGCGGCCGTGATCGCCTCGAGCCTCCGGTGGCTCAGCTCGAGACCCCGCGCGCCGAGTTCGAGCGTGCCCGACAAGCGGACCACACCGTCGAACACGCTGATCGCCACCTTCGGCGTCTCCAGGTACAGCGCGTGGCGCGGACCGCTTGGATCCGACGGATACGTGCGGCTGTAGCCCTTCGCCGCGACGATCGGCAGGCGGGCTCCGAGCGCCGCCAGCAGTAGCGTCGTCCCCACCCCGCCGGCGAGTACGACGGCGTCGGCTCGCCGCGTGACCGCCCGGCTCTCGACGATCCAGCTGGAACCGTCGCGAATCAGCGAGTCGACCGGGGAATGCTCGAGCACGTCGGCGCCGCCGGCGACGAGCGCGCGCTGTAGACCCGCGCACAGCAGCTCGGGCCGGACCCGGCTGTCGCCACCGGCGATCAGGCCGCCGATCACGTGCTCGCTCAACGCCGGCTCGAGCGCGCGTAGCTCGGCGGCGGAGAGGCGGCCGAGGGGCTCGCCGACGGCGACGTCGCGCAGCTCGTCCGCGACGTCCCAGAGGTGGTCGAGCTCCGCCCGTCCGAACGCGGGGTACAGCAGCGGCTCGTCGTGCAGCTCGAACTCGACTCCCCGCTCGGCGAGTCGGTCGAACGCCGGCCCGGCGAGCGCGGCCGCCCGTTGCAGCGCGGCCAGCCCACGGCGGTATGCGGGGCGGGTGCAGCTCGCGACGAACTGGGCAACCCAGCGGAGCATCGCCGGCGACAGCGTCGGACGGATCCACAGCGGCCCCGACGGGTCGACGAGCCAGCGCAACGACTCGCCGATGACCCCGGGGCCCGGGACCGGAATCGCGAGCGACGGGGTGATCCAGCCGGCGTTCCCGGCCGACGCCGCCAAGCCACACCGGTCGCGTTCGAACACCGTGACCTCGCATCCGCGGCTTGCGAGCGCCTCGCCGACGCACAGGCCCACCGCGCCGCCGCCGACCACGCTCACCCTCACTCCGCCACCACGCGATCCGCCACGACCCGATTCGCCACGATCCGATTCGCCACCATCCGATCCGCCACCATCCGATCCGCCACCACGCTTACCCGCTCGACGCCACGGCCCGCGGCGCCCTACAGCGCGAAGCCCGTCGGGAACGGGTCGGTCGGATCGAGCAGGTACTGGTTAAGGCCTGTGATCCAGGCGCGGCCGCTGATCTCGGGCACGACCGCCGGCGTCGAGCCGAGGCTCACCTCATCGAGCAGGCGGCCGGTGAACCGGCTCCCGATGATCGACTCGTTGACGAACTCCTGGCCGAGCGCGAGCTCGCCGCGAGCGTGGAGCGCGGCCATCCGTGCCGAGGTCCCGGTCCCGCACGGCGACCGATCGAGCCAGCCGGGGTGGATCGCGGTGGCGTTGCGCGCGTCGGCGCCGTCGTGCCCGGGCGCGTGGAACACGACGTGCTTGCAACCGCGAATGGCGGGGTCGACCGGATGCACCGGAAACGCCGAGTCGTTGATCGCGGAGATGATCTCGAGGCCGCGGTCGATCAGCTGCTGCGCGTTCGCGGGCACCGGCTCGAGCCCGACCGAGGCGGCCGGGATCAGCGCGTAGAAGTTGCCCCCGAACGCCATGTCGTACGTGACCGCTCCGAGCGAGCCGACGTCGACCCGGGCGTCGAGCTCGGCGACGAACGCGGGCACGTTGCGCAGCCGGACCCGCTCGGCCCGGCCCTCGGACACGAGCACGGTGGCCTCCACCAGCCCGGCGGGAGTGTCCAGCCGGATCACCGTCTCGGGCTCGGACACCGCCACCATGCCGGTCTCGACCAGCACGGTGGCGACCCCGATCGTTCCGTGGCCGCACATCGGCAGCAGGCCCGAGACCTCGACGAACAGCACACCCCAGTCCGCGTCGGGACGAGTCGGCGGTTGCAGAAACGCGCCGGACATCGCCGAATGGCCCCGCGGCTCTCGCATCAGCAGCAGCCGGAGATGATCGAGGTGCTCCTCGAAGTACAGCCGGCGCTCCTGCATCGAACTCCCCGGGATCGGACCGAGGCCACCGGTGATCACGCGCGTCGGCATCCCCTCGGTGTGGGAGTCGACCGCCGCGAAGTAGCTCCTGGCCCGCACATCCCCAACCCTCGCACGGTCGCCCCGGTTTGGGAAGGGCCGTGTCCGCTTGGCCAAGGAGCCCAGCGTTCCTTGAGGTCCCAGCACCGGCCTGGGCGGCTCGATCGCTCGCTTCCCGGCGCCGCCGTCACGTCCGCCGCACCGGTGAGACTCCTGATTCCGGGCGAACTGCCTGGACGGATGTTTATCCGTTTGGCTATGGAGTAAAGCCGCTCGCGGCCGAAATATATGTCCAGATGCGGAATCGTCCCCTGATCGCCGTCACCACCTCGGAGCTTCGCCGGCCCGAGGACGGCTGTTCGCGGTCCCACGGCGAGCCTCCGAAGCTCGAGGTCGCCCTGGCGACGCTGTATCCCGAGGCGATCGAGCGCGCCGGCGGCATCCCGGTGATCGTGCCGCTCCTGAAGCCGGACGCGGTCGCGGCGCTGCTGGACCGGGTCGACGGCGTGTGCTTGCCCGGAGGCCCTGACGTGCAGCCGAGCGCCTATTGCGCCGAGTCACACCCCGAGCTGGGGCCGACCGAGCCGCGGGTCGACGCGCTCGAGATGGCGCTGGTCCGCGCCGCCGATCGCCGCAAGCTTCCGATCCTGGGCATCTGCCGCGGCATGCAGTTGCTGAACGTGGCGCGTGGCGGAACGCTGCACCAGCACCTTCCCGACGTCGTCGGCGCCGGCATCGAGCACCGCCAGCCCGAGCACGGCAGCATCCCCACCCACAGGATCGAGACCGCGCCGCAGAGCCGGTTGCGGGCCACGCTGGGAGGCCCCTCGCTCGAGGTCAACTCGTTCCACCATCAGGCCGTGCGCACGCTCGGCAAGGGACTGGTGGCGACCGCGTGGGCGCAGGACGGGACGATCGAGGCGATCGAGAACCCGAGCGACCGGCTGGTGGTCGGCGTCCAGTGGCACGCCGAGGGATTGGGCGCGCACGCCCCGCTGTTCGAACTGCTGATCGCCGCCGCGGCCGGGGCCGACGCGCAGGCCGCAAAGACGCGCGCCGTGGGACAGCTCGACGCCGAGCCGCGCCGGATCTCGTCGGCCAGAAGTCGCGGGGCGCGCCCGCGCCGGCCGGCCGAGCCGCAGCATCTCGCCTCCGCGAGTTAATACGGATGTCCGCTCGCCCGTGGTTAACTGCGTCCACGGAAACGCTAGAAACACTGACGGGGCGTCCCGCTCCGATGGGGAGTGCGGGATGGGCAACCTGGCGGCCGTCTGAGGCCTACACAGTTGGGATCGAGGAGGAGGTCATGCTCCTCGATCCGGCCAGCTGGGGGTTGACGCAGCGCGGCGACGAGGTCCTGGCGCTTGCGGGCCCACAGCTCGCCGGCCGCTGCGCGGCGGAGACGCATGAGGCCGCGCTCGAGCTCCGGACCGGCCCGCACGCCACCGTCGGCGAGGCGATCGCCGAGCTGCGCGAGCTGCGAGCCCTACTCGTCCGCGACCTGGCGCGGCTCGGCATGGCGGCCGCGTCGTGCGGGACTCATCCCGGGCTGATGACCGAGCCGACGAAGGTCTCTCCCTCGAGTCGCTACCAGATCATCTACCGGACCACGCGCGACCTCGCCCGGCGCGAGCCGACGTTCGCGCTTCACGTCCACATCGGGGTGCCCGACCCCCAGCGCGCGATCCGGCTCGTCAACCAGCTGCGCGCGCATCTGCCGATGCTGCTCGGGCTGTCGGCGTCCTCGCCGCTGTTGCGCGAGCGCGCGACCGGCCTGGCCTCGAACCGCACGATCCTGTTCCAGGGCTTTCCGCGGACCGGGATCCCGCGTCGGTTCGAGAGCTACCGCGACTGGGTCGCGACCGTCGACTTACTGCTGCGCTCAGGTGCGATCCCCGAGCCGACGTTCCTGTGGTGGGACGTGCGCCCGCAGCCACGGCTCGGGACGGTCGAGGTCAGGATCATGGACGCTCAGCCGCGGCTGGCGTCGACCGCGGCGCTGACCGCGCTCGTGCAGGCGATCGCGCGGCTCGAGCTCGAGCAGGGGTTCGCCCCGCAGAAGCTCGTCGCCGCCCAGGAGGTGCTCGCGGAGAACCGTTTCATCGCTGCGCGCGACGCCACCGCGGCCGAGCTGATCGACCCCGTCAACGTCAGAATGGTGCCGCTGCCGCACCTGCTCGACGACGTGCTCGTGGCCGCCCGTCCGCATGCGATCGCGCTCGACGCGGTCGACGAGCTCGACGCGGTGCCGATGCTGGTGCTCGCGCCCGAGCCGCTCCGGCAGGAGCGCCTCGCGGCGTCCGCCGGCGTTCCGATGCTCGTCGCCGACCTGGCGGCGCGGTTCACCGCGTAGGCGTTAGGACGCCTCCTGCTGGGCAACCTCTTCCCGGGGGGTGAGCTCGAGCATGCTCGCCGGCCGGTCCGGCACGGCGATCGTCGACGTGATGTTCAGCTCGCCGTCGACGTGGATCAGCTCTCCGGGCTCGAGCATCCGCCAGCCGGGGTTCGAGTCCATCGGCTGTGACGCGATAACGGTCGCCGGCAGGATCGAGAGCTGGCCTGAGAACACGCGCGTGATCCCCGACGCGGCACGCTGGTCGAGGATCTCGCCGCCGTCCAGCCCGCCCATCGAGCGCTCGAGGATCCACAGCTCGTTCGTTTCGGGGTAGCGGAGCGCCCAAACGTCGGTCGGCGTCGTCAGCAGCATGTTCAGCGAGTACAGCGCGATCTCGGCGGCGATCTCGCGGGCCGCATGGGTGATCCCCGCGGCGACGTCGCCGCCGTGCTCCTCGATCCGCTTGGTCATCAGCGTGAAGTACAGCTCCGAGTCAGTCGAGCCCCGGACGAGCGCCGCGTGGTCGCCGAGACGCTCGCGAAGCGCCGGCAGGTCGCCGAGCACGCCGTTGTGAGCGAACAGCCGGCCGTGCTGCTCGAACGGGTGCGTGTTCTCGATCGTCGGCTCAGCCGCGGTCGCGTGGCGGATGTGCGCGAGGAACGTGCGCGAGCGGACCTCGTGGGCGTCGGCAATGAACGTCTGGCTGCGGTTCGCCGCCACCGGCTTGCGATAGACCCACGGCGTGCCGTCAGGATTGAACGTTCCGAGCCCGACGCCGTCGGGCTGGCTCTCGCTCAGCGCCACGAGGCTCGTGGGCGCGTCGAGCAGCCAGAACGTCGCCTGCACCTCGTTCGTCCCGCCGCTCATCCCGAACAGTCGACACACGGCGGCGATTCTATGTTCGCCGCCGGTCGTCGGTGAACCCATTTCATAGACTCGCTGGGTCGTGGATACCGCGTCCGAACACGCCGAGCCCCTCGTCCACACCCCGCCGGCGCCGTCCCTCGAGGCCCTCGGCCGCAACCCGCGCACGCTCGCCCGTCGTGCTCGCGACCGCGTCGCCGTCACCGTGCGCGGGGCTCGGTTCGCGATCGCCGTGTATCTGGCGACGCGCGCGCTGCTGCTGCTCGTCGCATTCGTGAACGGCACGCTCCGCCACCACGCGTTCACCCACGAGCTGTCCCAGTGGGACGGGCTGTGGTACCGCATGCTCGCCGATCACGGCTATCCGACGCACGTCTCCCACGTGCAGACGACGCTCGGCTTCTTCCCGGTGTACCCGGGCATCGTGTGGGCGGTATCGCACGTGTTCGTGCTCCCCGTCGCGCACTACGAGATCCTGTCGACCACGATCGCCGGCGTGATCGTCTCGGGCGTCGGCGGCCTGATCGCGACGGTGCTCGTCCAGCGGCTGGCCACCGGATGGTGGGGCGAGCACGCCGGGCGGAAGGCCGTCCTGATCTTCTGCCTGTTCCCCGGGTCGGTGGTGTTCTCGATGGTCTACGCCGAGGGGGTGATGCTCGCGCTCGCGGCCGGGTGCATCCTCGCGCTACAGAAGCGCCGCTGGGTGCTGGCCGGCTCGCTGGCCGCGGTCGCGACTGCGACCGAGCCCGAGGCGCTTGTGCTCGTCGTCGTGTGCGCGGTGTCGGCGGGGGTCGAGCTATGGCGCCGCGGCCTCACCGACCGCGCGGCGCGCAGAAGCCTGATCGCGCCGGCGCTGTCGATGGTCGGCGTCGGCCTGTTCGCCGCGTTCCTGTGGATCTGGACCGGGTCGCCGTTCGCGAGCTTTATCGCGCAGCACTACGGGTGGAGCGAGAAGACCGACGTGTTCGCACTGGTCCACCTTGCGCAGATCACCGCAGGCCAGGTCTCGTTGAGTCACTTCGACCACCCGACGATCGACCTCAACCTCGTCGTCGGGCTGGCCGGCGCGATCGTGCTGATCGTCCTGCTCGTGCTCGTGATCCGCAACTGGCGCGAGATGTCGGTAGAGGCGATCGTGTGGACGCTCGGGATCAGCTGGCTCGCGATGACCTCCGAGTACACGCCGCCGAACCCCCGCCTCGTGGTCACCGCGTTCCCGGCCGTGATCGTGCTCGCCCGCTATGTCCACGGGAAGTGGTGGACCGCGCTTTTGTGCGCGAACGGCGTGCTGCTCGCCGGACTCAGCGCGCTCACGTTCGTCGGGACGACGCTGCGGCCCTGATCAGCGCCCGAACAGCTCGACCCAGATCACGCTCGCGTAGCCAAACGACCGCGTCGTATGAAACGGATACCGTCGCGCCAGCGATGTGCGCACCGCCACGTAGCGTGCGTAGTGCGCACGCGAGGCGGCGGTCCCGGTCGGGAGGCCCTGGTGGCTCGCCACCAGCCACACGCGGGGGCAGCCGGCGGGAACTGCCGGCGTCTCGTATTGCTCGACGTGCGGCTGCACTGGTCGATGGGCGTAGTAGTCGAACGGCATCGACGCGTCGAGCGGGTAGAACGCGATGCAGTCGCCGGGCCGGGCGGCGTGGAGCACGTACGCGGTGGCGGCGTCGCCAGTTCTCAGGCGAGGTGCCGTAGCTGGGCGCGAGCGCCACCACCCGGAGCGCGATCAGGACCGCGAGCGCCGGCCACACCGAGGCGGCTGCGCGTGATCACCCAGCCGAGCAGCAGCGCCACCGCCGGCAGCGACACGAGCAGGTTGCGGGGGGTGAAGATCGGCTCCCCGACGAGTGACTCGAGCCACATCAGTACGAGCGGCACGACCAGCCACGACAGCGCCAGCGACGGACCCCACCGCCCGTCACGGCCCGCACGCACAATCATCACCATCGCCGCCAGCACCAGCGCGACGGTGACGATCGCGAGCGCGGTGGTGACCGCCGACGGCCGGAAGTTCGGCTCGAACCCTGCCGAGGTCAGCGCCAGGATCACCTGCTTCTCGGCGGTCAGGTTCGGGCGCGGGATCCAGAACAGCTGGTTCGAGCCCCGGCTGAGCGCGAGCACCGCGAGCGGGATCCAGCACACCACGCAGGCCGCGAGCGCCGACGCGACGCGTCGCCAGTCGCCCCCGCGCCGGAGCCACGCCAGCGCGACCAGCTGCGCCGGGACGGCGAAGATCGCAACGAAGCTCGCATACACCGACAGCGCGGTCAGCAGCACGTAGGCAATCCACGCCCGCCGCCCGCCCGACTGGACCAGGGCCGCGAACGCGACGAACGACCCGGCCACGAGCGCCACCATCGCCGCGTATCCCCGCGCGTCCTGTCCCCAGAACACGAGCGGCAGGCTGACCGCGGTCAGGAGGCCCGCGGCGAGCGCGACGCGCCGGTCGAACAGCCGCAGGCCGAGCAGGCTGACGGCGCCGGCCGCACCGCCGGCCGCGAGCACCGACGGCGCTCGGATCACGAACGCGCCGTCGCCGAACCACCCAATCAGGACGTGCAGGAGCGCGTAGTAGCCGAGCATGTTGCCGCCGTCGTGGGCGATCGCGCTCCACAGCGCCGAGGAGTGCTGGCCGGCGATTGCGACGGTCGCCGCCTCGTCGAGCCACAGGCTGCGGGTGGTCAGCTCGTACATGCACAGGGCGAGCGCGACCACCGCGGGCACCACGACCACGGCGACGTCGTAGAGCCGGCCGCGCGAGGCGGACCGGACGGCCGTCTCAGGCGCCCGGACCCGCGGGACCTCGGTCTGGGTGGCCATCAGGACTCGACGAGCGCCCGGGTCCGCACGCGGCGGCGCCCGGACCCGACCGACAGCCGTATGCGCGACAGCCATACTGCAGCCGCCGCGACGTACAGGACCACGAACACCGGCGCGGTGTGGAGCGGGAATGCAAGGATGCCGTCGGCCTTGACGACCAGCGCACCCGCGATCGCCACGAACGCGAGCGCGCGCGACTGCTGGACACCCGGGCACGCGGCGAGCAGCACCAGGCCCCAGGTCAGATACCACGGCCACGCCGCCGGCCCGCAGACGGCCACGGCGAGCAGCGCGATCCCCAGGTTGCGGACCATGGTCTGCCGCCGCGAGCGCCACAGCAGGCCCGCGCCGAGCACGATGCTCAGCCCGAATGCGACGCCGCCGAGCGCCGACTCGAGACCCCTCGCCCCGACCGGCACGAGCTGCGCGACCGTCCACCCGAGCGCGGTCGCCGGCGTGACCGCGAGGCGGACCTTGTCGGGGGTCGAGAACACCGTGGTCGAGATCCACCCGAGCCCGAGGCCCGTGACGATGCTGACCGCCGCTACCACCGCCACCGCGACCGCCGCCGAGGCGAGCAGCCGCCGCGCGCCCTCGGAGGGCAGCGGCGCGCTCCGCGCCCACACGACCACGATGAACACGATCGCCGCCGCCGCCGGCAGCTTGATCGTCGACGCCAGCGCGCACAGCGCGATGCCCAGCAGCCACCGTCGCTCGATGGCGAATGTGACGCCGGCGACGAGCAAACCAACCATCAAAAGATCGTTGTGCGTCCCGGCCACGAGGTCGAGCAGCACGAGCGGGCTGAGCAGCCACCAGGTCGCGCGCGCCGCGTCCGCGCCGAGCGCCCGGGCGAGCCGCGGGACGAACACCGCGAGCAGCACGAGTCCGGCGAGCGCCAGCAGGCGGATCAACAGGACCCCGAGGACGAGGTGCGCGCCGCTGACCGCGACGATCAAGCTGACGATTCCGAGGAACAGCGGACCGTACGGCGCCGTCGTGTGGCGCCAGAACGGATCGACCGCGCCCAGGACGTGCGCGTGACCGACGTTCGCCAGCACCGCCGGGGCATGGCGATACGGATCGATCCCGAGATGCACGAGCGTCCCCTGCGCGAGGTAGCTGTACGCGTCCTGGCTGAACAGTGGCGCCGTCAGCAGCAGCGGCAGACACCAGACGGCGCTGACGATCCGCAGCTGCCTGGTCGTGATCGCGATCCCGCCCAGCGCGAGCCACGCCACCGACAGCGCCACGATCCCGGCGTAGAACACCGCGACGTTGGCCGCGCCCAGCGACGGATCGAACCACCACTGCACTCGCCCGCCGGCCAGCCGCGGTCCGGCCAGCGCTACGGCGACGGACCCGGCGAGACCGAGCGCGGCCCACCCCCAGGTGGACCGCGCTGGTCTGATGGCAGCGGTAGGCATCCCGGACATTGTCCCCCGGGAGCCACCGCGCGACGCTCAGGGCTTACCAGATGCCCTGCGTGAACGGGTTGAACGGGCCGTTGACGCCCGTCAGCCGCGCCGGCTCATATCCCGGGATGAACGCGGCCGGACCGAGCCCGGACTGCGCCGCGCTCGCGTTGAGCGCCGCCGGGGTGGCCACGCCGCCCCACCGGTCCGTGTCGATGCGGTATTGGATCGCATGTACGCCGGCAACCAGCTCGGACGGAGTGAAGTTGCAGTGGCCCTGGGCGTCCACGTACGCCTGGCGAAGCAACTCGCTTCGCCCGGCGAAGGCGACCGTGTTCCGGTAGTAGTTCTCCTGCTGTACCGGAACGAGCTGGTCGGCGATCGTATGCAAGTCGAGCTCGGGCACCTGAAGCCGTCCGGTGTTGTCGGAGGTCGCCACCATCCAGGCGACCGCGCGGTCCGAGGCCTTGATGTCGGCGCTCCGCGTGAGTGAGCGCAAATCGGCGTTCAGATTGAGACCGGCGTCGTGGTAGAGCGCCTCGATCTCCGACTTGTAGGGCGACTCGTCGACCAGCCGCCGGAAATCGACGCCAACGGTCCAGTTGGGGTTGCCTCCGGCGGCCAGCTCGATCTGCTGGCGCCCGGTCTCGACGAACTCCATCGCCGTGAGCGGCGGGAAGCCGGGCGGCGGCCCCCCGAAGTCGGTGTTGTACTGCCCAAGCTCCTGCCCCGCGTAGTCATTCGCCGCAGGCGGTGTCGCGCCGGGCTGCACCGCCCAGGTCGAAGTGTTCATCAGCGACAGCGCCAGCGCGAGGCGCGCTTGGCCCGCCGGAGTCGTCTGCGCGGTCGCGGCGACATTCCCCATCTCGACGGCGGAAGTGAAGCTGTCGGCGGCGCCGGTCGGTCCGGTGAAGTTCACGAGCTTGATCGAGTCGCCGGCCAGGAGATGGTCGAGTGCGTACTCGCCGTCGAGCTGGTAGTTGCCGAGCTGGAGACCGCCGGCGACGATCCCGCAGGTGGTCAGCGATCCGTCGATCCGGCCGTAGGACTGCTCGGCTTCGAGCGAGCTGATCAGGCCGCCCATCGAGGTCCCGAACGCGATCACGTCCCCCGGCCGGTGAGGCAGGACGGTGCTCTCGACGTCGGCGAGCGTTGCGAACTGGTCCCGGACCGCGCTTCCGAGCTGCCACAGCGACCCGGTCGGGTCATACGAGGAGCCGGCCATCGCGTAGCCCTCGTTCAGCAGGTCCTGCTGCGTGCCCGGATCGGACGAGTCGGCTGGGGCCGTACTGCCGTAGCCATGGCTGTAGAGCAGCAGCGTGCCGTTCCAAGGCGACGGCACGTCGGCGATCCAGCTGCCTCCGTCCCGAAGCGTTCCGGTGTAGTGAGTGGAGGTCGGGCCCTGGGCGCCCGATGTGGCCGGAACCACGGCGAGTAGTCCTCCGGCTATGAGCGCGATGAGTGTCCTACGTCCGATCACTAACTCCTCCTCCGGTTGCCGGCATTGTCCTCGGTCCGCGCGCGGAACCCTATGCCTGTCGCAAGCTGCTTGTCAATGGTTTGAACGTCGGCCTGCGCTAACTGCCCGTGGTAGGCACTAATGTTGCGCCGGTGACGGGTGCGGCGATCGCCCAGGCCGGTTCTCGCGAGACGAAGCTCGTTCCCCGGGTCGGGTACCTCGTGTACCGCGTGGAGCGCCGGTTCCGCGCGCGCCTGGACGAGGAGCTGCGGGTGCACGGTGTCTCGACTCCCGAGTACATGGCGCTCAGCCTCCTCCACGAACGCGACGGCTTGAGCTGCGCCCAGCTCGCCCGCTGGACGCTCGTGACTCCGCAGGCGATGAACTTGGTGATCTCGGCGCTCGAGCGACGCCGGCTGATACGCCGCCGCCCCGATCCCAAGCACCGGCGGGTGCTGCGCGCATCGGTGACGTCCAAGGGGCTCCAGGTGCTCGCCGGCTGCGACCGCTCAGTCGACCGGATCGAGGCCGACATGCTCGGCGATCTCCCGGCCGACGCCGTCGAGGTGGTGCGGACCGCGATGGCGTCCTTCGCCCACTCACTGGAGGCGACCAACCCGCCGCCCAGTCCCCGGCCGCTGGGTTCACGCGGCGGGTCCCAATAGGACCCGGGATGGCGTCGAGCGCCGAGGGCGTTGGCGACGCGACCCTGTTCGCGGGGCTGTTCGGCCACGGTGAGGTGGCCGGCGCCGTCAGCGACCGGGCGCTGGTCGACGCGATGGTCGAGTTCGAGGTGGCGTTGCTGCGCGCCCTCGCTGTCTTGGACATCGCTCCGGCCGAGGCGGCCGATGAGCTCGCCGCCGCCGTCGAGCAGGGAACACTCGAGCTCGACGTGGCCGAGCTCGGGCGCGCCACCGGTGAGCAGGGGACGCCGGTCCCGGGTCTGCTCCGTGCGCTCCGCCGCCAACTCTCAGGCGGGGCCGCCGCGCACCTGCACAAGGGTGCGACGAGCCAGGATGTCCTTGACACCGCGATGATGCTCGTCACCCGGCGGGCTTTGGACCTGCTGATGGCGGACTTGTCGGCGGCCGCCGACGCCTGCGCCTCGCTCGTCTCGCGTTATCGCGGCGCGATCGAACCCGGGCGGACGCTACTCCAGCAGGCGCTGCCGCTGACGTTCGGGTTGAAAGCGGCGGGCTGGCTCGGCGGCCTCGACGGCGCTCTGATCGAACTGGCCGGCGTCCGCGAGCGCGAGCTCGCGGTCCAGTTCGGCGGCGCCGTCGGCACGCTCGCGAGCCTCGGCGACCGCGGCCTCGATGTCGCCGGTGAACTGGCCGACCAGCTGGGGCTCCCCGCGCCCGAGCTCCCATGGCACACGGTCAGGCTGCGCCCGGCGCGGATCGCGGCTGCGCTCGGAGCCACGCTCGGGGTGACCGGCAAGATCGGGCGCGACGTGGTGCTGCTGGCGCAGACCGAGGTCGCCGAGGTCAGCGAGGGCGGCGGAGCCGGTCGCGGCGGGTCCTCCACGATGCCGCACAAGCGCAACCCGGTCGGCGCGATCGGGCTGGTCGCGTGCGCGCAGCGCGGACCGGGGCTGGTCGCGACGATGTTCGCGGCGATGGCGCAGGAGCACGAGCGCGGAGCCGGGACCTGGCAGGCCGAATGGGAGACCCTGCCGGCGCTGCTGCGACTGACCGGGTCGGCGGCGGCGCTCGTGCGGGAATTGCTCGCCGGGCTCGAGGTCGACCCTGACAAGATGCGCGCGGATATGGACCTGACCGGCTCGCTGGTGATGAGCGAGAGCGTCGCGGCGGCGCTCGCGCCGGCGCTCGGGCGGGCCGACGCACAGGATCTGGTCGAGCGGGCCGCGCGGGAGTCGGTGGAGAGCGGACGGCCGTTCCGCGACGTACTGCTCGAGTCTTCTTTGGTGACCGGGTCGCTGAGCCCGGACGAGCTCTATTCCGCGCTCGACCCGGGTTCGTATCTGGGGGTCACGGCCGAGCTGATCGATCGGGCGTTGGCGGCGCATCGTGCCGGTTGAGTTGCATCACGAGTTCCGCGGCAAGCGCGGCTCACCGGCGCTCGTGTTTACCGGGTCGCTGGGCACCGACCTCACGATGTGGATGCCGCAGGCGGAACTACTCAAGCCGCGCTTCTGCACGCTTCGCTACGACATCCGGGGACACGGCCGGTCACCGGTTCCGGCGGGTCCGTACTCGATCGACGACCTCGGGTCCGACCTACTGGCGTTGCTCGATCGCCTCGGGATCGAGCGCGCATCCCTGTGCGGGTTGTCGATCGGGGGGATGATCAGCATGTGGGTCGCGGCTCACGCGCCCGAGCGGGTCGAGCGCCTCGTTCTGTGCTGTACGTCGGCTCAGCTCGGCCCTCCGTCGGCGTGGGCCGAGCGGGCCGCGACCGTGCGGGCGGAGGGCGTGGGAGCGATCGCGGACGCAGTGCTCGGCCGGTGGTTCACGCCGGGCTTTGGCGGCGCTCACCCTGATGTGGTCGAGCGCATGCGGGGGATCTTGGCCGCGACCCCGCGCGAGGGGTACGCCGGCTGCTGCGAGGCGATCGCCGACATGGATCTGACACCGGATCTGCCCGCGATCGCCGCGCCGACCCTGGTGATCGCCGGCGAGCAGGATCCGGCCACCCCGCCCGAGCACGGCCGGCGAATCGCGGACCTGATTCCCGGCGCGCGGTTCGTGGTGGTCTCGCCTGCCGCCCACCTGGCCACGATCGAGCGACCCGATCTGACAACCGCGATGATCCTGCGGTTCCTGAGCGATGAGGAGGCCTGACCCGATGAGCGACTACGACGTCGGAATGAAGACACGCCGCGAGGTGCTCGGCGACGAGCACGTCGATCGTGCCACCGCCAACGCCGGCAGCTTCGGCGCCCCGTGGCAGGAGTTCATCACGCGCTACGCCTGGGGCGGGGCATGGTCCCGGCCCGGGCTCGACCGCCGCATGCGGAGCGCGATCACGCTCGCGGCGCTGATCTCGCTGCGCGCCGAGAACGAGGTCGGCATGCATGTCCGGGCCGCCCTGGGCAACGGCCTGACCGTCGATGAGATCAACGAGATCTTCATTCACACGGCCGTGTACGCGGGCGTGCCGGCGTCGAACTCGGCCATCGCGATCGCGCGCAAGGTGCTCGAAGATGAGGGTGCCCTCCCGCCCGCCCTCCCTCTCCGCCCGCCCTCCCGCCCGCCCGCGATCGAGTGAATTTGGTCCCCACCCGGCCCCGGCCCGCCCGCCGGCGAGGCCCCACGCGCCCGCCCGCCTGCCTTGGCCCGGGGTTCTGGGCAAGCCCGGATCGCGGCCTATACTTGCCACACCCCAGCGATCTAGGAGCTGTACGTGCAGGAGATGGTCATCTACGGCGTTAGCTTCGACATGGTTGGCAAGCAGCCGATCGTGCTGTTGAAGACCGTCGAGAACAACAAGTTCCTGCCGATCTGGATCGGCCACCCCGAGGCCGCTGCGATCCTGATGAAGCTCCAGGGGGCGTCCACGCCGCGGCCGATGACCCACGACCTCCTCTCCGACGTCCTCGGCGAGCTAGACGTCGAGTGCACCCGCGTGGCCGTGACCGAACTCCGCGAGAACACCTTCTACGCCTCGATCAGCCTGCGGGTCAACGGCCGCGAGCTCGAGATCGACTCGCGCCCGAGCGACGCGTTGGCGTTGGCGGTTCGCGCCGGCGCCCCGATCTACGCCGCGGACGAGGTCATCGCGGAGTCCGCGATCGAGTTCGAGCACGAGGTCGAGGACACCGAAGAAGTCGTCGAGAAGTTCAAGGACTTCCTCGACCACGTGACGCCCGAGGATTTCGCCGGGGAGTAAGAAGGGCCTGGCTGAACGCCAGGCCGTGGACTAAGCCGAGCGCGCGGCATGCGCGAGCGGATGCGGTTACCCGCTCACCCGTACGGTGGGCGTCTGCGCCGCGTCGACGATCCGCCCGATCAGCTCGTCGAACCCGATCCCCGCCGCGTCGGCGGCCTGGGGCAGCAGGCTCGTCTCGGTCAGGCCCGGGATCGAGTCGGCTTCGAGCACGTACAGCTCGTCGGTGCCGGACTCGAGCATCATGTCCACCCGCGCGAACCCGGACAGCCCGAGCAGCGCGTACACCTCGAGCGCAATCGCCGCGGCGCGCTCGGCCACCGGAACGTCGAGGTCGGCGGGGCATACGAACCGCGTCCGCCCGATCTCGTAGCGCGACTCGAAGTCGTAGAAGTCTTCCTGCTGGGGCACGGCCTCGACGATCGGCAGCGCACGCGGCGCGCCCGCCTCGTCGATGATCGAGACCGCCAGGTCGCGGCCGGCGACGTACCGCTCGAGCAGCACCTTGCGGTCATACGAGAACGCCGCGATCAGCGCCCCGGGAACGTCCGTCGGCGTGCGGGCGAACTTGATCCCGAGCGCCGACCCCTGGCCGGCCGGCTTGACCACGATCGGGAACTGGAGCCGCTCCTCGATCGCCGGCAACGCCTGCGCCGCCCCGAGCTCACGGAACGCGGCCTCGCTGAACGCGTAGAAGTCCGGGGTGGGGATTGCGGCGTCGCGCATCGCATGCTTGGCGAGCACCTTGTCGGCGGCGCGGATGCAGGCCGACACGCCCGAGCCCGTGTGGGGGATGCCCATCACCTCGAGCAGCTCCTGCACGGTCCCGTCCTCGCCGTCGCGACCGTGGAGCGCGACGAACACCAGATCGGGGCGGTCGACCGTGAGGCGGTCGACCAGGTCCGCGCCGACGTCGATCGGGATGACCTCGTGGCCAAGCCGCTCGAGGGCGTCCTCGACCCTCGCCCCCGACTTCAGCGATACCTGGCGCTCGAGCGACCGCCCGCCCTTGAGCACGCCGATGCGGATCATTTACGCCCGCTTGCGCCGCAATTGCAGGACGTTCGCCTCGGGCGCGCGTGCCGGCGGGGTGGCTGCGCGCTCGGGGTCGCGCCGTGGCACGCCTCTGGACCCGGTGCCGGTCAGCGTTCCGTACAGTTCGACCTGCTCACGGACGATCTCGCCGAGCCGCCTGATCCCCTCGCGGATGTCGTCGATCCCGACGCCCGAGAAGTTCAGCCGCATCGAGGAGCCGCCGCGGCCGTCGACGTAGGCGGCCCGGCCCGGGACGAATGCGACATGGTCCTCGAGCGCGCGCGCCAGCAGGTCGGTGGTGTCGATGTAGTCGGGCAGCGTGGCCCAGATGAACAGTCCGCCCTCCGGGTGAGTCCACTCGGCCTCGCGCGGAAGCTGCTCGGCGAGCGCGTCGAGCATCACGTCGCGGCGGCGGCGGTAGATGTCGATCAGCGAGCGCACGTAGTCCTCCCATGACGGCGGCCGGGTCGACTCGAAGTACGCCGAGACGAAGTACTGGCAGATCGACGACGAGCACAGGTCGGCCGACTGCTTGCCGAGGTTCATCTTGGCCAGCACCGGCGCCGGTGCGGCCGTCCAGCCGAGACGTACGCCGGGTGAGAGGATCTTCGAGAACGTGCCCGCGTAGATGATGAATTCCTCATCGAGCGAGCGCAGCGTCGGCAGCGGCGCGCCTTCGTAGCGAAGCAGGCCGTACGGGTTGTCCTCGAGCACGAGCAGCTCGCGCTCGGAGGCGATCCGCACGAGCTCGTGGCGGCGCTCGAGCGACAGCGTCACTCCGGCCGGGTTGTGGAAGTTCGGGACCGTGTAGATGAACTTCGGGCGGTGTCCCGAGCGCTCGAGCTCGTCCAGCGTGCTCTCGAGCTCGTCGGTGCGCATCCCGTCGCGGTCCATCGTCACCTGGACGACCTTCGCCTGATAGGCGCAGAACGTCGGAACCGCGCCGGGGTAGGTGGGCGCCTCGCAGACGACGACGTCGCCGGGGTCGACCAGCGTCTTGCAGACGAGGTCGATCACCTGCTGGCCGCCGGTGGTGACGAGCAGCTCGTCCTCGTCGACCTCCATCCCCTCGGCGCGCATCACATCCACGATGCAGTGCTTGACCACCGCGAGGCCCTCGGTCGGTCCGTACTGAAGCGCCCGCGCGCACGAGTTGGCGGCGACCTCGCTCATCAACGACGCGTACGAGTCGGCGGGGAAGGTCGACGTGTCGGGCAGTCCGCCGGCGAGCGAGATCACGTCGTCACGCTCGGTGAGCGCCATCAGATCGCGCATCGCCGAGGACTTCATCACCTTCGTGCGCTCCGCGAACAGCGCGCCGTATCGCTCGATGTCCCTCGCGGTGGATCGCGGGCGGTTTAATGGAGGCCCCGCCCGCCCCCCCGCCCGCCCGCTCACACTGCCCTCTCCACTATCGTCACGGGTGGTCACGGTACACCAACGTGCATCTCGCCTTCGACATCTGCCAGGGAATCGGGATCGCCTGTGCGGTCGGGATCCGCCCGTTCCTGCCCGCGCTCGTCGCGGGCGGACTCGCGGCCGGCAACGTCGAGATCCACTTCAACGGCACGGACTACTCTTTCCTGCAGAGCACGCCATTCCTGCTCGGGATGGTCGTGGGGGCGATCGCGCTTGCGATGATCGAGCGGCAGCAGATCGATTCCAAACCGCTCAGCGTCACGCTCGGCGTCATCGGCGCCGCGCTCGGAGCGCTGTTCTTCGCCGGCGCATTGGCCCACGGCCACTACGCGAGCTGGCCCGGCCTGATCGGCGGCGTCGTGTGCGCCGTGGTCGCCACGCTCGCGACCCGGCCGCTGCTCGTCAGGGTCCGGACGCGACTGGACCCTGAGGCGGCCGCCGCGGTGCCGCTGTACGCCGAGGGCACCGGAACCCTGGACTCGGCACTGTCGATCGTCGCGCCGCCGGTCGGCCCGATCGGGTTCCTCGCGCTGCTGTGGCTGCTGATCGCCGGGCGCCGGCGCTCAGAGCAGAAGTACGCTGGACTGCGAATCCTGCGTTGAGCCGCGCCGAACGGGGGACGATTCTCTCGTGACTCAAACCAAGAAGCTCGTGCTCGTCGTGATCGACGCGCTCAAGCCCTCGATGCTCGAGCGTGCGATCGCCAACGGGCGCGCGCCGGCGCTCGCCCGGATCCGGCGCGACGGCTGCTACGTCGACGAGTGCGTGGCCGCGTTCCCGTCGGTGACTCCGGTGTGCGCGGCCACGATCACGACCGGAGTTGGACCCGACGGCCACTGGATTCCGAGCATGAACTGGTACCACCGGGAGGAGGGCCGGTACGTCGAGTACGGCTCGAGCTTCAGCGCTTCTCGCCAGTTCGGCGTGCTCCGGTCATTGACAGACACCGTCTACCGGATGAACGCCGAACACCTCTCCCGAGAGGTCGAGACCGTGTACGAGACGCTCGATGACGCCGACGTCCGGACGGCCGGAACCACGTATCTCATCTACCGGGGGCGCTATGAACACGAGGTCTCCAATGAGACCGCGCTCGCTCGAATCGTCACCTCGACCCTGTTCCGGCGGACGATCGACGGACCGCGCGAGCTGTTCTACGCAGACCTGTACGCGAGTCGGAAGACCGGGTGCCGGGGCCAGCTCGGGATGCCGGGGATCCGCGACCAGCACACCGGCTGCGTGGGCGCGTACCTCGTCGAGAACGACCTGTTCGACTTCATGCTGTTCTCCCTTCCGGACAACGACGCGTGGTCGCACAAGAACGGTCCGCACGCCCAGGTGACCTCGATCGCATCGGCCGACCGGCAGCTCGAGCGCCTGATGCACGCGGCCGGTGGGCCCGACGCGTTCCTCGACGAGCATGCGGTGATCGTCACCTCCGACCACTCGCAGGCGGCGGTCGAGGAGCGGATCCGCCTGGACCGCGCGTTCGAGGATTTCGATGTGGCGACGCGCAGTGCCACGCGGTCGGCCGGCGCCGAGGTCGCGCTCAGCCCCGCCCAGCGCGCGGCGATGATCTACGCCCTCGACGCCGAGCGCCGCGACGAGCTCGTCGAGCGGTCGGTCGAGGCTGTCCGCGAGGTCGAGGGCGTCGATCTCGTGCTGTGGCTGGCCGGACCGTCGCAGGAGGAGGCGGTGGTCCGCAGCCGCCGCGGCGAGCTCCGCTTCGCTCCCGGGGATCAAGTCCTCGACGATCGCGGCGTTGGCTGGAACGTCGAAGGCGATCTGGCGGCGCTGCTCGGCGAGGTCCAGGACGGGCGCTTCCTGTGCAGCGAGTACCCGGACGCGCTGGCCCGCATCTGGTCGGCGCTGAAATGCCCGACCGCGGGGGACGTGCTGCTGTCGGCCTCGCCCGGCTACGAGTTCGTCGACTGGGGCGGCGCCGACCACGTCGGCGGCGGCAGCCACGGCTCGCTGCACCGCTCGGACTCGCTCGGCGCGCTGCTGTGGTGCGGCACCGGCCCGGCGTCCGCATCCGTGCGCGCGCGCTGGTCGCTGCGCGACGTCGCGCCGATGGTCCGCGAGCATTTTGCGATTAGATATGACGACCCGGGGCCGGGAGGAGCCGGCGAGCCTGGGTTAGGAGCCGATTAGTGCGGTTGAACCCTTACGCTCCGCCGACATCACGCCGATACATTTCCCCGCATGCCTGACGAGCTGACAACCACGGTCGACCTGCCGACCCGGGTCCGCGCCCGGCACGGCGTGGGCCGGCCGTTGCTGCGGCTGCGCCATGGGATGCGCCACACCCACAACTGGCTGCAGCTGGGCCGTTTCGGCGCGGTGGGGGCGGTCGGCTATGTCGTTAACCTGGCGGTATTCGCGGCGTGCGTCCATCTGATCGGGATCGACTACCACCTGTCGGCGGTGATCGCATGGGCGGTATCGGTGCTCAACAACTTCTGGATGAATCGGCACTGGACGTTCTCCGCCAAGCAGGAGCACCCGGTCCGCCAGGCGCTTCGCTTCTTTGCCGTGTCGCTGGTCGCGTTCGGCTTCACCTACGTGGTGCTGGTCGTGCTGGTCGACGCGGGCCTGATGAAGGTGGCCGCGCAGGCGATCGCGATTGCGGCCGGCACGCCGCTGTCGTTCGTCGGGCAGAAGCTTTGGAGCTTCAAGGCGTAGATGCGCCTCGCTCCAAGCTAGCGGCGCTTGTCCTAGCGCTTCTGATCGCGGTGATCGTCGCCGCGGCGGTGCCGGCCGGCGCGCTCGCCGCCGGCACGGTCGTCACTTCGACCGTCACCAAGACAGTCACCGCGGGAGCCGATCCGAACACGCCGGTACTCGTCACCGAGCAGAACGTCCCGCCGAAGGGCTACCGGCTGACCGCCGCCGAGGTCGAGAAGATCGCCGCCGCCACGCTGACGATCCGCGCCGAGCTCGAGCGTCACCCGAAGGCGATCCCGTACGAGTACACCAAGGGCCCGGGGCAGTGGCAGGTCAGCTGGTTCTCCTCAGGGCCTAAGCAGGTCGAGCTCGCGCAGGCCTACATCGACGACTCCGACGGCAGCGTCACCCAGGTCTGGACGGGCTTCCAGGTCGCCTGGTCGATGGCTCGCGGCTATGCGGGCGCGTTCGGGCGCCGGGTCAACTCCTGGTACGTGTGGATCCCGCTGTGCGTGCTGTTCATCGCGCCGTTCCTGCCGTGGCGCCGGCGCCGGCTGCCGGGAGGTGGCCGCGAGCGCCGCGCCTGGTCGCTGCTGCATCTCGACCTGCTCGCGCTACTCGGCCTATCGATCTCGCTGGCGTTCTTCAACCACGCGAAGATCGGGCTGTCGACGCCGGCGATCTACCCGTTCATGCTGTACCTGTTCGTGCGCATGCTGCTACTCGGGTTCGGGCGTGGGCGGCCGCGGCGCCCCCTGCGCGTGTTCGTACCGATCTCGTGGCTGGTAATCGGGGTGATCTTCCTGGTCGGCTTCCGGGTCGGTCTGAACGTCGTCAACTCGAACGTGATCGACGTCGGCTACGCCGGCGTGATCGGGGCCGACAAGCTGATCCACGGCCAGCCGCTGTACGGGAACTGGCCCAAGGACAACGCCAGTGGCGACACCTACGGGCCGGTCGCCTACTACGCCTACGTGCCGTTCCGGATGATCTTCGGATGGAGCGGGACGTGGGACGACCTCCCCGCGGCGCACGCGGCGGCGATCGTGTTCGACCTGCTGACCCTGTTCGGGCTGTACTGGCTTGGCCGCCGCGTTCGGGGGCCGACCTTGGGCGTGGTGCTCGCCTACGCGTGGGCCGCGTACCCGTTCACGCTGTGGACGCTCAGCTCGAACACCAACGACTCGCTGGTCGCACTGCTGCTCGTGCTCGCGCTGCTTGTGATCACCTCCGCGCCGGCAAGGGGGGTGGTCGGCGCGCTCGCGGGCCTGACGAAGTTCGCGCCACTGGCGCTGGCGCCGCTGTTCCTGCGCGGGATCGATCCGCCGCCGAGTCGCCGGGAGATCGTCCGATACGTGCTCGCGTTTGCGCTCACCGCGTTCGTCGTGATGCTGCCGGTAATCCTCGACAACAACTGGCATGCGTTCTGGCACGACACGATCGCCTACCAGGCCGGTCGCACCTCCCCATTCTCGATCTGGGGGCTATGGGGAGGCCTCGGGATCGAGCAGCACCTGGTCCAGGGCGCCACCGTGGCCCTGGCGATCGCGGTGATGGTCGTGCCGAGCCGGCGGGGCATCATCGAGGTGGCCGCGCTCGGGGCCGCGATCCTGATCGCGCTCCAGCTCGGCGCCGGCTACTGGCTGTACTCCTACATCGTGTGGTTCTTCCCGTTCGTAGTGTTGGCGCTGTTCGGGGCCTTCCCGACCGGGCTCGAGCAGGCGCTGGAGGCGTCCGCGTCCAACCGCGGGGCCGAGCCGCAGCCACTCGCGGTCGCCACGACGTAGTGCCGCGGTCGCCGGCCGTGGCGCGCGGCGTTCCGGGCAGCGGACGGGATCCGGCGCCGCGCCGGCGCTCGCCCCGGCGTTGCGGGCACCGGACGGCGATCCGGCACCGCGCCGGCGCTCGCGCTCACCGGGCCGGTGCAAAACCAACCAAACCTCCGCACCGATCTCGCCCGCGGCTACATAAGCGCCTCGACGGCGCTCATGTAGCCAGAGCCGAGGCGAACCGGGAGCTTTGGCGAGATCTGCACGTGTGCACGCCGTCGCCGGTGGCCGCCACCGACGGTCATGCCCCGCGGCCCTCACACGCAACCCCGGCGCTCGTCAAACCACCCCGGGCGCCGGCACCAACACCTGCTCTATCGACCCGGCGCGCATCGACTCCCCGGCGCGGATCACGACACCCATCAACCACGGATCTTCGGACGAGGTCTCGAAGCGGATCGGCATCTGCGTGACCATCGACGTGAGCGCCTGCTCGCGCTTGACCCCGATCACGCCACCGCGGGGCCCGGTCATGCCGACGTCCGTGATGTAGGCGGTGCCGCCGGGCAGGATCCGGGCGTCGGCGGTGGGCACGTGGGTGTGGGTGCCGACGACGGCGGTCACGCGTCCGTCGAGATGCCAGCCCATCGCCACCTTCTCGCTGGTCGCTTCGGCGTGCATGTCGACGAGCACGTGATCGACCTTCCCGCCGATCGCGTGCAGCGCCGCGTCGACTTCGGCGAACACCGGCCGTCCAGCCTTCATGAACAGGTTGCCCGACAGCGAGATCACCCCGAGCCGGGACCCGCTCGCACCGCTCACCACGCACCACCCGTGCCCCGGCTGGCTGGCGAGGAAATTGGCCGGCCGCAGGATCCGCTCCTCCTCGTCGAGGTAGGCGTAAATCTCCTTGTGGCGGTAGGTGTGGTTGCCGAGGGTGATCACGTCGACGCCGGCGGCGAGCATCTCCCGAGCGATCTTCGGTGTGATCCCAACCCCCCCGGCGGCGTTCTCGCCGTTGACCACGACGAAGTCGGGGGCGTACCGATCCCGCAGCGACGGCAGCAGCGCCAGCAGGGTGCGCTTGCCGATACCGCCGACGACGTCGCCGACAAACAAGATGCTCACGGTTTCACTCACGTCTCGTCGGTGCTCATACTTCCAGGTGCATGCGTTTGAAGTTCCCCAGGCGACCGGGCGGCGCACCGCCCACCGCCGGCGAGGGCAGCGAACCGACCGGCGCGGACGCCTTCGGGGGGCCCGGGAAGCCCGGGGACCCCGTCGAAAGCGCGCCCGAGACCGAGCAATCCCCCGCGCTCGGTCAAGACCCGGTTGCGCCGCCGCCGGTCGTGGTCCCGCGATTGGTCCAGCTCGTGGTGGTCGCGCTCGCGGCGCTCGGCCTGTGGGCGCTCGCCCGGGCGACCGGAACGGTCCTGCTGATCCTGCTCGGGGCGAGCACGATCGCGCTCATCCTCAACCCGCTTGTCAGGCTGCTCCACCGACACGGCGTACCCCGCGGGCTCGCGATCCTGCTCATATACCTCGCCGGGTTCGCTTTCATCGGAGGAGTCGGGGTGCTGCTGTCACAGCCGGTCAGTACGCAGGTCAGCCATCTCGAGCGCGATGTGCCGGACTACATCGATAAGGCGAACCGCGACCTGGCCAGCCTCCAGCAATGGCTCGATCGCCGGGGAATCAAGGTGCAGATCCAGCAGCAGGGTCAGACCGCGCTGCAGACGCTCGGGAACCAGATCCAGAAGCGCTCGAGCGACATCGTCTCGTTCTCCCGCGACCTGCTGACGCAGGTCGTCACGACGTCATTCGACTTCGTCCTCACGTTCGTGCTGTCGATCTACCTGCTCGTGTACGGAGAGCAGATCGGCGACCTCGCGCGGCGGATCATGCCGTCGGGCGATGGGACGCCCGAGGACGATTACCCGCTGCTCGTCCAGCGCGCGGTGTACGGCTACGTGCGCGGCCAGCTCCTGTTCAGCCTGATCATGGGCGCGAGCGCGGCGCTCGGCCTGTGGATCTTCGGTGAGCTCGGCATCTTTCCCGACGGCGCGAGGTTCGCGGTCTTCTTCGGCGGTTTCTACGGGCTGGCGGAGTTCATCCCTTACGTCGGGCCGATCATCGGGCCGCTGCCGGCGGTACTGGTGGCGCTGTTCGTAAACCCGATCAGCGCCGTGTGGGTGATCATCCTGTTCGTCGTCCTGCAGCAGCTCGAGGGCCATATCGTGGCACCTCAGGTTTTCCGGATCTCGCTGCGGATCAACCCGATCCTGATCATCCTCGGGCTCCTGATCGGGTTCACGATCTACGGAATCGTCGGCGCGCTGCTGGCCCTTCCGATCGCCACCGTGATCCGCGTGACCGTGCTCTACCTGAGAAAGCATCTCGTGCTCGAGCCGTGGGGTCCGATCGGCTCGGGCGTGATGGCGACCGGGCTCGAACGTTGTCCGGACTGCGGAGCCGCGGCAGGACTGAACGACGCCCACTGCCGCTCGTGCGGCGCCTCGCTCGAGCCGCGCGTGAAGCTCCCCGGTTAGCCCGCACCCGATCGCGCCCGCTGGCCACGACCCCACCCCCCGGTAGCCACCACCACACCCATCGGTAGCCTGAGGCGCGTTGTCCAACGGCACCAAAACGGGCCAGTCCACGGCCACGGTGGCAGCCCGGGGCCTGACCCGGCGGTTCGGCGCGCGGACCGCGCTGGATCAGATCAGCTTCGAGCTCTACGCCGGCCAGATAGTGGCGATCATCGGCCCCAACGGCGCCGGCAAGACCACGCTCCTGTCGATCCTCGCCGGCACCCTCGAGCCGTCCGAAGGTGAGGTGGCGCGCGCGCCCGGTCCCCGCTTCGGCTGGGTACCGCAGGAGCCGGCGCTTTACTCCAAGCTGTCGGTCGCCGAGAACCTGCGGCTGTTCGCCCGGCTCGAGCGGCTGGCCGATACCGAGCAGGCGGTCGCGCGGATGCTCGCCCAGACCGGCCTCGAGGACCGCGCCGGGGAGGAGGTCGGGCGCCTGTCCGGTGGCAACCAGCAGCGGGTGAACATCGCAATCGGCTTGCTGGCCGAGCCGCCGGTGCTGCTCCTCGACGAACCGTCGGCGTCGCTCGACCCGCGCCAGCGCGAGCGCCTGTGGGAGTTCATCGGGGGCCTGGCGGGTCACGGGACGACGATCGTGTTCTCGACCCACAACGTCGCCGAGGCCGAGCGCTACGCGAGCCGGGTGCTGGTGTTGGGGGACGGCGAGCTGCTGTTCACCGGAACCCCCGTCGAGCTCGAGAGGGCCGTGAACGAACCGGGCATCCGCGACTTCGAGACCGCGTTCGTCCGCTTCCTGCGCGAGCGCGGCCACTGACCCGTGCGCTGGCTGTTCGTCAAGGACCTGCAGATCCTCAAGCGCTCACCGCTGCTCGTCGGGCTCCTGGTCGTGTACCCGATCGTGATCGCATTGATGATCGGGTTCGCGCTCTCGAGCCCGCCCGGCAAGCCGAAGGTGGCGTTGCTGAACGAGGTGCCGACCGGCAGTGGCCTGCTCAGCTTCGGGAACCAGAAAATCAACGTCTCCAAGTACGCGGACGAGCTCTATCAGTCGATCGATCCGATCAAGGTCAGCTCGCGCGCGGAGGCGATCGCGAAGGTCAAGAGCGGTCAGGCGGCGGCAGCGCTGATCATCCCGGCCAACATCGTCTCCCAGATCAACAGCCTGATCACCCAGGGCGCCGGGAACCCGACGGTCGAGCTGATCTTGAACACCAAGGACCCGATCGAGCGGCAGTTCGCGGACCAGGCGATCAGCGCTCGCGTGGCTCAGGTCGAGCAGGCGGTATCCAAGCAAGTGCTGCGAGTGGCGGTCACCGACCTGCAGGAGATGCTCAGCGGCGGCACGCTCCAGATCCTCGGCCAGAGCGTGCCGCTGCTCGGGTTGAAGAACTCCCGCACGATCGTCCAGGGAACGATCGCGTCGCTGCCGAAGAGCTCGCCGCTGGTGCCGGCGCTCAGACAGGTGGCCGACTTCGCCAGTCTGGCGATCGACGGCCTCGGGTTCGCCACGCCGGTGCTGAGCTCGATCGGCTCGCCGCTGACCGTGCACACGACAGACCTGGCCGGGAAGACGACACCGACGGCCTCCTACGCTGCCGCGATCGCCGTGATCGTGTCGCTGATGTTCGTCGGCGTGCTGCTTGCCGCCGGGTTGCTCGCGCTCGAGCGCTCCGAGCACGCCTACTCGCGGCTGGTCCGCGGCCTGGTCACGCCGGCAGGGCTGCTGTCCGAGAAGGTCGTGCTATCGGCGGCGGCGGCGGCCGCGGTCACGCTCGTGATGTCAGCTTTCGTGTCGCTGTTCGTGCACCTGGACTGGGCCCGGTTCCCGCTGTGGCTGGCGGCGCTGGGCCTCGGGGCGCTCGCGTTCGCAGCGCTCGGCGTAGCCATCGGTGGCGTCGCCCGCGAGGTCAGCGTCGCTTCGCTGATGGCGTTCCTGCTGTCGCTGCCGATCGCCTTCGTGGCGCTCGTGCCGGCCGACGCGGTGTCGGGCACGCTCAAGTCGATCCTCGACGCGATCGCGTTCGTGTTTCCGTTCAAGGCCGCGCTCCAAGCGGTTTCGAACGCGTTCACCGGCGCGGCGCCCGGAATCGGGTGGCCGCTCGTGCACCTGGCCGTGCTGACGCTCGTGTTCAGCGCGCTCGCGCGGCTGGCGCTGAGACGCTTCGCCTGATCGCGTCTACGACGGGCCGACGGCCCGGCGGAACATCACCAAGCAGATCACCGCCACGATGATCGAAACCACCGGCAGCGTCCAGCCGAGCACCCCGGCGACGGCGAGCACCAACGACACCACTCCGACCGCGCCGGCGACTCCGCCGGTGACCACCAACTGGTAAGCGCGCCGCTCACGGGCGCGGCGCGGGGTGTAGCTACCGCGCTTCTGGATATCGGCCACAGTGGCAGCGTAGCGCGACGGTGGCGTAGGGTGTTAGCGAGATGGCTGATAACGGACCCCAGTACATCCTGTTCTACGACTACGTCGAGGACATGGTCGAGCGCCGCGCGCCGCATCGGGAAGCGCACCTGAAGGAGATTCGCGCCGCCAAGGACGACGGCCGGATCGTGATGGCCGGGCCTCTCGGCGATCCGCCGCACGGCGCGGCGATCGTGTTCAAGGACCGGGCCGCAGCCGAGGCGTTCCCGGAGTCCGACCCGTATGTCGCGAATGGGCTTGTCACGGATTGGCACGTCGATTCCTGGGCGGTAGTCGCGTAGAGCGCTCCGGGCCGGGCGCGAGCTGCCCGGCCCCAGCCCGGGGGTATTCTCAGACCAGATGCCGTTCCCGCAGACCCGCCTGCGCCGGCTGCGCGCCACCGGCGCGCTCCGCGGCCTGGTACGCGAGACGAGCCTGAGCGCCTCGGATTTCGTCTACCCGATGTTCGTCGCGCACGGGATCGACCGCCGCGAGCCGATCGAAGCGATGCCGGGCGTCGACCGCCTGTCGATCGCGCACGCCGTCGACGAGGCCGGCGAGGCCGCCGCGCTCGGGATTCCCGCGGTGCTTCTGTTCGGGCTGCCCGCGGCCAAGGACGAGGAGGGCTCGGGCGCGTGGGACGACGAGGGTATCGTGCAGCTCGCCACGCGCGCGATCAAGGACGCGCATCCCGATCTGGTCGTGATCACGGATCTGTGCCTGTGCGAGTACACGAGCCACGGCCACTGCGGGGTCGTCCGCGACGGCACTGTCGACAACGACGCCACGCTCGAGCTACTCGCCCGCACCGCCGCCTCGCAGGCCCGCGCCGGCGCGGACATCGTCGCGCCCAGCGACATGATGGACGGCCGCGTGGGCACGATCCGCCACGCCCTCGACGAGGACGGTCACACCGACACCCCGATCCTCGCGTACTCGGCGAAGTTCGCCTCGGCGTTCTACGGGCCGTTCCGCGAGGCCGCCGACTCGGCGCCGGCGTTCGGCGACCGCCGCGGCTACCAGATGGATCCGGCCAACGGCGACGAGGCCGTCCGCGAGACCAAGCTCGACGTCGACGAGGGGGCCGACATCGTGATGGTCAAGCCGGCGCTCCCCTACCTCGACCTCATCCACCGGGTGAAAACGGAGACGAAGATGCCGCTGGCCGCCTACAACGTCAGCGGCGAGTACGCGATGGTCAAGGCCGCTGCTGCCGCCGGGTATCTCGACGAGCGCGCGACCGTGCTCGAGACGCTGACCTGCATCCGTCGCGCGGGGGCCGACATAGTGATCACCTACCACGCCAAGGAGGCGGCGCGATGGCTTCAATGAGCAAGGCGGCATCCGGCTTCGGTCCCAAGCTGCGGAGCCGTAAGGACGGCGCCGCGACCCCGCTCGACGACCTCGACAAACGGCTGCTGAACCTGATGCAGGGCCGGTTCCCGATCGCGCCCCGGCCATATCAAGCTGTGGCCGACGAGGCGGGGATCGAGGAGGCCGAGGTGATCGCTCGGGTCAAGCGTCTGCTCGACGAGCGCATCATCCGTCAGGTCACGCCGATCTTCGACACGCGCGCGCTTGGCTACTCCTCGATGCTGGTCGCCGCCAAGGTCGACCCCGAGAACCCGTGGCGCGCCGCCAACATCATCAACGCGCACCCCGGGGTCTCGCACAACTACCTGCGCAACCACGAGTTCAACATCTGGTTCACGATCGCCACCGAGCCCGACTCCCCGCTCGGCCTGGACGGGACGCTCGAGGTGCTGTCCAAGATCGCCGGCGCCGAGTCGGTCCGCCAGCTCCCGACGCTCAAGCTGTTCAAGATCCGGATGGACCTCGAGATGGAGGGCGGGACCGATGCCCTGGCCAAGGCGGTCGAGGTCGCCCCGCCGGCCGAGACCGAGCGCCAGCCCTACGACGAGTTCGACATCGAAGTGATCCGGGCGACGCAGGGCGACCTGCCGGTGATCCCCGAGCCGTTCGCCCCGGCCGCCGAAAAGCTCGGGGTCTCGCAAACCCGGCTGCTCGAACACCTGGGCGCGATGCAGGAGCGTCGCCTGCTCCGCCGCGTCGCCGCGATCCTGTTCCATCGCCGGGCCGGCTTCAGCGCGAACGGGATGGGCGTGTGGAAGGTGCCCGACGATCGGATCATGGAGCTCGGTCCGCAGATGGCGGCCTTCCGCGGGATCTCGCACTGCTACCAGCGCCCCACGTACAAGGACTGGCCGTACTCGATCTTCACGATGGCGCACGGCCGCTCGAAGGACGAGTGCGACGCGATCCTCGACTCGATCGCCACCCAGACCGGTGTCGACGAGCGCTCGACGCTGTACTCCTCGACCGAGTTCAAGAAGATCAGGCTGCTCTACTTCACGGACGAGTACCGGGCCTGGGAACGCGAGCACGCGGGCGTGTGAGCGACCCCGACAGCGCCGACACGACCGACACCGCGCGGTCATCGCAGCTGTATGAGTGGGCGCGGGGGCTGCTGCCCGGAGGTGTCAACTCACCTGTGCGGGCGATGCGCTCGATCGGCCGCGACCCGATCTTCATCGCCTCGGGCCGGGGCGCGACGATCACCGACGTCGACGGCAACGACTACGTCGACTGGGTGTGCTCGTGGGGCCCGCTGATCCTCGGCCACGCCGACCCAGACGTCGTGGCGGCCGTGTCCGCCGCGGCGGCCAACGGGACGACGTTCGGCGCGCCGACACAGGGTGAGGTCCAGCTCGCCATGGAGATCGCCGGCCGGATCCCGTCGGTCGAGATGATGCGCATGACCTCGTCGGGGACCGAGGCGACGATGAGCGCGATCCGGCTCGCGCGCGCGGTCACTGGGCGCGAGAAGGTGCTCAAGTTCGCGGGCGCCTACCACGGGCACGTCGACGGCCTGCTCGCTGAGGCCGGATCGGGCCTCGCCACCCAAGGGATCCCGGCGAGCCCGGGCGTACCGGCGGCCGCCGCCGCAGTGACGGTGGTCGCGCCCTGGAACGACATGGCGAGGACGTGGGACCTGACCGCGGACGACGACCTGGCGGCGATCCTGGTCGAGCCGGTCCCGGCCAACATGGGTGTGGTCCCGCCGGGCCACGGGTTCCTGGAGATGCTCCGCCAGGCGGCCGACGAAGGTGGCGCGCTGCTGATCTTCGACGAGGTGATCACGGGCTTCCGGGTCGCGCGCGGCGGTGCCCAGGATCGCTACCGCGTGCTCCCCGACCTGACGATCATGGGCAAGATCATGGGCGGCGGGCTGCCCGCAGCCGCCTACGGCGGACGCCGTGAGCTGATGGAGCGGATCGCGCCGGCCGGCGACGTCTACCAGGCGGGAACGCTGTCGGGCAACCCGCTCGCGGTGGCGGCGGCCCTGGTCACGCTGCGCAAGTTGAACGACGCCGCGTACGAGCAGCTGGCGGCGACCACCGACGCGCTCGTCCACGGGCTCCGCGACGCCGCCGCGGCCGCGGGCCGGCCGGTGCAGGTCCAATGCGTCCCGGGTCTGCTCACGGTGTTCTTCTCCGAGCGTCCGGTCTTCAGCTACGCCGGCGCCGCCGCCTGCGACACCGACGCCTACGGCGCGTGGTGCCGGGCGCTGCTGGCGCGCGGCGTGTATCCGCCCGCGTCCCAGTTCGAGGCGTGGTTCCCGTCGCTGGCGCACACCGAGGCCGACGTGGCGCGAACGGTCCAGGCTGCCGGCGAGGCGTTCGCGGAGATCGGCGGCTGATGAGGACCGCGAGCGACGGCGCCCACGCGCTGCACGAGGCGCTCCGACTCGAGGGCGGAACCGTGGCCGACGTGCTCGGCGACCCCGCCCCCGCCGGAGAGCGGCTCGACCAGCCCGGGCCGGCGCAGGTCGCCGCCGCGGGTCCCCGCGTCCGCGGACAGGAGCGCGAGTACGAGCTGCTGCTCGAGATGATCCTCGAGGGCTACCGGCTCCACTACGACGAGCCGCTGGTGGTCCGCCCGCAGGACGCCGACCTCGCGCTGCTGCTCGGCGATCAGCTGTACGCGCTCGGGCTGTCGCGGCTGGCGGCGCTCGGCGACCTCGACGCCGTGGACGAGCTCGCCGACGTGATCTCGCTCGTCGCCCAGGCTCATGCCGCCTCCGATCGCGAGCTCGCGCAAGCGGTGTGGGAGGCCGGCGCGGTGTCCGTCGGGTGGGGCTCGAGCGAGGCCCACGCCGAGGCCAAGGCCCAGGCACGGGCCCACGCGCCGGGCGCGACGGACGCCCTACGGGCCGCGGCTTGTGCGGTTCGTAACGAGTCCGAGGACCGGAGCTTGTGAGGTTCGTATCGAGGTTGTTAGGCCCACGCGTACCGCCCGCGCCGGTGGTGACCTTTTCGCGTCGGTGGCGGTACCCTGTCCGAGTCTAAATTTGCCGTAAGGAACGCGAGCTCCCCGGTGCCCGACCGTCACAAGAAAACCAAGTCGAAGTACACGCTCGACCGGAACATCCCCGGCGCGTTCGAGGGCGAGACCGTCACCCGCCGGCGACTGATGGTTCTGTGGGCGAACGGGGTCGGGGGAGTCGCCGCGGCCGCGTTCACGCTCCCGGCGCTCGGGTTCGCGATCGCGCCGATCTTCAAGCGTCAGCCGTGGACCTGGCAGGCCATCGGTACCCCACAGGACTTCACCGACGCCGACTACGCGACAAAGGTGATCACGATCACGCCGGGCATCGGCGAGGCCGGCAACACGATCGCCTACGTCAGGGCGCGCAACCCCGGCATCGACAAGGAGCCCGAGGACCAGTACAACCACTGGGTCGCGCTGTCGGACCGCTGCATGCACCTGGGCTGCCCGGTCCGGTACGTGCAGGCCGCGCAGCGCTTCATCTGCCCGTGCCATGGCGGCGTCTACGACTTCCGCGGGATGGTTGCCGGGGGCCCGCCGGTCCGGCCGCTCGACCGTTTCTTCACGCGCCTGAACACGGACACGAATCTCGTCGAGATCGGTCCGCGGTACTCGGTTAACGACGAGCTCCAGCGGTTCGCGCCGCGCTTCCCTGGTGAGCCGATCAACGGCATCGGCCAGTACCTGTACCCGGCCACGTTCGACACCGCCTCGCCGCCGCCGAAGAAGTAGCGCAGATGCCGAAGATTCCCGCACCGCCGCTCCCGAAGTCCCTCCAGCCCAGGCCGAAGAAGCCGGGCGAGTCAAACGGCCAGGTCCAGACCCACCCCGCGCCAGTCGAGGCCGGGGTCACCGTCGTCGATTGGCTCGACGAGCGCACCTCGATGTCGGGCGGGCTGCGCTGGCTGCTGTTCCGGAAGGTTCCACGCGGGATCAACTGGGCCTACACGCTCGGCTCGGCCACGCTGTTCGCGTTCCTCAACCAGGCCGTCACCGGGGTGTTCCTGGCGATGTACTACCGCCCGGATGCGTCCGGCGGCGCGTACGAGTCGATCCGCAACATCAACGACAACGTGTTCCTCGGGCAGCTCGTGCACGCGATGCACAAGTGGGGCGCGTCGGTGATGATCATCCTGATCTTCCTGCACATGGGGCGGGTGTTCTTCTACGGCGCCTACAAGTACCCCCGGGAGCTCACGTGGGTGATCGGCGTCGTGCTGCTGATCCTGACGCTCGCGATGGGCTTCACCGGCTACCTGCTCCCGTTCGACCAGCGCGCGTACTGGGCGTCGGTCGTCGGCATCAACATCAACGCCGGCGGCCCGTTCATTGGACCGTTCCTGTCGAACTTCCTGCTCGGTGGCGCTGACTTCGGCGCCACGACCCTGTCGCGTTTCTACGCGATCCACATGCTGTTGATCCCCGGTCTGATGGCGGCGCTCATCGGCGCCCATCTGTATCTGGTCACCAAGCTGGGCATCTCGGCGCCGCCCTGGCTCAAGCCCCATCCCGAACAGGACGGCGACCACGAGCTCGACGAGGCGGACGTGTGAGCGCGCCAGCCGACACTCGACGTGCGCGACGCGTGGGACGCCGGTTCGGACCCCATCCAGGTACGGGCGCATGAACCAGGCCGAGAAGGAGGCCTACCTCCGCGACTACTCGATCATGAAGAACGAGGGCGAGCCGTTCTTCCCATACGCGGTCTTCCACGACGGCATGATGGCCTGCATCGTGATGGCGGTGATCATCTTCCTGGCGTTGATGTTCGGCGCCGAGCTCGGCCCGAAGGCCGACCCGACCACCACCACCTACGTCCCCCGCCCCGACTGGTACTTCTTCTTCCTGTTCGAGGTGCTGCGCGTCATGCGCAACGTCCCGAAATTCACGCCGATGGCGACGATCGGCGTGCCGACGATCTGCATGATCCTGCTGTTCCTGCTGCCGTTCTACGACCGCAGCCCGGAGCGCCGGATCGAGCGGCGGCCGGTGGCGCTCGCGGCCGCGGTGGCGACGATCGCGGCGATGGCCTACCTGACCTACAGCGGCGCGAACACGGGCTCGCCAAACTCGGTTGACCTGAAGCCGCCGTCGAGCCTGACGCCAGCCCAGGCGGCGACGTTCAGGGCGGGCGCGGACGTGGTCGGTGAGTCGGGCTGCCTCGCCTGTCACGTGATCGGCGACAACGGCAACAATGGGCCCGGGCCGGTGCTGACGCACATCGCCAACACGGTTCCCGAAGCCCAGATCGCCTCGACGCTGCGCAACCCGACGCCGCCGATGCCGTCGTTCAAGGACCTGCCGCCCGAGAAGTTCAACAACCTCGTTCAGTTCCTCTCGGACCTCCAGTAGCCGCGCCATCGGGACCATGGCGAGCGCAGACTTCGCGCCGGCGGGCGCACCGGGGACGCTAGACGAGCCCCAGGTTCGCGCGATGTTCGATCGGATCGCCGGGCTGTACGACCGGATGAACACCGTCATGACCGCGGGATTGCACCACCAGTGGCGCCGGCGCGCGACGGACCTCGCGCGTCTGGAGTGCGGCGGACGGGCGCTCGACGTGGCGACCGGAACGGGCGACCTCGCGCTCGAGCTGGCGAGTCGCGTCGCGCCGGGGGGCGAGGTCGTCGGGATCGACTTCTCCGAGCGGATGCTCGAGCTGGCCCGGGCCAAGGCCGACGCGCGCGCCGCGAGCCTCGGCGGTGTCCGGGTCCGGTTCGAGTCCGGGAACGCGCTCGCGCTGGCTTATCCGGACGGGGCGTTCGATGCCGCCACCGTGGCCTTCGGGGCGCGCAACTTCTCAGACCTCGGCCGCGGCCTGGCGGAGATGGCGCGAGTGGTGCGGCCCGGCGGCCGGGTGGTCGTGCTCGAAATCACCACGCCGCGCCGCCCGCCGCTGTCGACGTTCTTCGAGATGTGGTTCGACCACGTGGTCCCGGCGCTCGGCCGAGCGGTCGACTCGCAGGCCTACAGCTACCTGCCGAGCTCCGTCAAGCGATTCCCAGCGCCGGATGAGCTCGCCGAACAGATGTGGACGTCCGGCCTGCGCGAGATCCGCTACGTCCTCACCGCCGGAGGGATCATCGCGCTCCACGTGGGGGTCGTGCCTACGTCATGAGCACCGGGGCACAGGCCGTCGTCGCGGCCGGGGGCGAGGAGCTGACGCGGATCATGGACCGCGTCGAGCAGCGGATGGCCGAGCTGGCCGCCGGGCACGGACCCGTGCTGGCGCGCCACGCCGGCGAGACGATCTCTGCCGGCGGCAAGCGTCTGCGCCCAATGCTGGTCTGCATCGCGGCCGGCGCGCCGCCCCCCGAGACCGACGGGCTGGTCCGCGCTGCGGTCGCGGTCGAGCTCGTGCACGGCGCCACGCTCGTCCACGACGACGTGCTCGACGGCTCCGCGCTCCGCCGCGGCCGCCCGACAGTGGTCGCCACCGGCGGCCGCGACCTCGCGATCGCCACCGGCGACCTGCTGTTCTCGCGGGCGTTCGCCGAGCTCGCGGGCGGCGGCTCGCCCGAGGCGGTGCGGGTTCTGACGCGGGCGAGCCGCGAGCTCGCGCTCGGCGAGCTGGCGCAGCGCGAGGACGCGTTCAGCGCCACGGTCAGTGTCGCCCGCTACCTCGCCCGCTGCCGGTTGAAAACGGCTGTCCTATTCCGCGCGGCCTGCGAGCTCGGGGCGCTCGAGGGCGACAGCGACCCCGACGTACTCGGCGCGTTCGGCGAGCGGATCGGCCTCGCCTTCCAGATCCTCGACGATGTTCTCGACGTGTCCGGCCCGCCCGAGCGGACCGGCAAACCGCGGGGAGCCGATCTGCTCGACGGCACAGTCACGCTGCCGCTGATCCTGGCCCGGGCGCGCGACCCCGAGCTGGCCGCGCTCGACCCGCGAGCGGTGCGGACCGCGCAGGACGCGGCCGCCGTGTGCGACCGAATCGCCGCGACCGGCGCGCTCGACACCGCCAGGTCCCGCGCCCGAGAGCTCGTGGCCGACGCCAGGCTGGAGCTGCCGGCGTTGCCGGACCGCCAGCGGGCCGCGCTCGAGCTCGTGGCCGACGTCGTGGTCGAGCGGTACTCCTAAGGGGCCTCGCTGCGCGAGGCGTCCATGGGGCCGGGGAGCCCGTCCTGTCCGGATTAAAAGTCTTCGGGGAGGATCTGGTCGGCGTGCAGCGCGGTGATGAACCGGTCGATCTGGTCGGCCATGTTCGCCTGCGTCAGCCGTTGCAGGTCCCGGAGCATATCGGCGAGGCCCTCGTCGAGCCGGTCCTCCAGCTCTCGCACCTGGTCCTGGGTATAGAGGCCCTCGGCGTACCAGTCGCAGTTCGGGCAGGAGAGCACTAGGTTCCAGCACTCCTCCGGCGCCTCGGACCAGTCGATCGGCTGGACCAGCTCAGAGCTGCAGTCGGGGCACACGTGGAGCCCGCGGGTGGTGTGGTTCTGGTCGCCCCACCGGACCACCTCGATGCTGCGCCCGCTGGGGAGCACGATGCGACGGACTGAGGGTTGTTCTGGCTGCTGATTCATTTGGCGTCTCCGTGCCATTAATCGGCCCGCGCAGCCGGCAACTTGAGGCACTGCTATGGGAGTGGCCGAGCGACCCGTTTTCAACCTCACAGCGGACCGGGTAACCTTGAAGCCCCCATCCGGAGGACCGCCGAATGTTCCGTAACCCCACCACCGATCTGATCGTCGTCCTGGTGATCGTCCTGCTGATCTTCGGCCCCAAGCGGCTGCCCGGCCTGGGTAAGCAGTTAGGGACCGGCCTGCGCGAGTTCAAGGAGTCGATCACGGGGGAGCACAAGGACGAGGAGCAGGCCAGCCGGCCCGAGATCACGTCCGCCACCGCCTCGACGCCGGAGGCCGCTGCGAGGGCGACTCCCACCGAGCGCGAGTCGGCGGAGGTCGGGCCCCAGAGCCGCTCCTAGCGGCGGCGGATCCGGGAAGGTTCGGTCGTGGCGAAGCTTCGGCCCATTGGGCATGAGGACCGGCTGAGCATCGTCGACCACCTCGACGAGCTCCGCACGCGGCTGTTCGTGTGCCTGGCCGTGCTGGTGGTTGCGTTCGGTCTGTGCTTCTGGCAGAACAACCACCTGCTGACCGTGCTGAACCGGGCGCTGCCGCACAACTCGAGCGTCGCCGCCCACAACGGGCTCGCGTCGGTGCCGTCGCAGGCCGTTCAGCTCCGTCGGCTGTTCACCAAGCAGGCTGAAGATGCCCTCGCACTCGCCAACTCCCCCGGCGAGTCCGCGCAGGCCCGGCAGGCCTACCTTCAGTCAGCCGCCACTTACCGCGCGGTCGCCAAGACCCTCCCGGACAGCGTGTCCACCCAGGAGAAGCCGATCACGATCGGGGTCGGGGAGTCGTTCACGACCACGCTCACGGTCGCGGCGTACTTCGCGCTGCTGTTCTCTTTGCCAGTCCTTATCTACGAGGGCTATGCCTTTGTTATTCCTGCTCTCAACAAAACCGAGCGTCGTGCGGCGATACCGGTGATGGCGGCGGCGCCGCTGTTGTTCCTCGCCGGCGTCGTGTTCACGTACCTCGTTGTGCTGCCGCCGGCCGTCCACTTCCTCCAGGGCTACAACGCCGATAAGTTCGACGTGCTCGTGCAGGCAAAGTCCTACTACACGTTCGAGATCCTCACGATGCTCGCCGTCGGCGTCGCGTTCCAGCTGCCGCTCGGGATGCTCGGGCTCCGCCGCGTCGGCGTGATCAACGGAAGCACCCTGACCAGACACTGGCGCTACGCTACGGTCATCATCGCCGTCATCGCTGCGGCGATGCCTGGGGCCGATCCAGTCACGACCGGGCTGGAAACGCTGCCGCTAGTCATCCTCTTCCTCGCAAGCATCGTGCTGCTCAAGATCGCCGACCGCCGCGCCGCCCGCCGCGCCGCCGCCGAAGCCGCCGCCGAGCCGAAGCCGACCTTCGGCGACGGCCTCGATCCCACCTAGCCGATGCTGTTCGACCTTCGCAGCCGCGGTCGGCGCCGGACCGTCCAGGGCGTCTACCTGTTCCTCGCGATCCTGCTGGGTGGCGGCCTGGTGCTGTTCGGAGTCGGCGCCGGCAACGGACTCGGCGGCCTGCTCAACGCCTTCAACGGCGGCGGATCGACCTCCGGTCAGAAGGCGGTCGTCAGCCAGCAGGAGAAGAACGCGATCAAGGCGACCCAGGTGAGCCCGAACAGCGCGTCGGCCTGGGCCAACCTCGTGCAGGCGCGGTGGACGGCCGCCGGCCAAGGCGCCAACTTCAACTCCTCGACTGGGCAGTTCACCGCCTCGGGCCTCAGCGAGCTGAAACTGGCCAGCCAGGACTGGCAGCGCTACCTCCAGCTCACCAAGAACCCCGACCCCAACCTCGCGGTGCTCGCGGCCCGCGCCTACGCCGGCCAACAGAACTACGCCGGCGAGGCCAGCGCCTGGGACATCGAGACGCTGGCCGATCCGAGCGCGGCGAAGGGCTTCGAGTGCCTCGCCGTGTCCGCCTACGCCGCCGGGCAGACCCGCAAGGGCGATCTCGCCTCGGCCAAGGCCATCAGCCTCGTCCCCAAGGCCCAGCAGACCCTGCTCAAGCAGGCGATCAACCAGGCCAAGACCACGCCCTCGGTCGCCCAGCAGTGCTGATCGCCCCGACCGGGGATCGGCGGGTAACATCGCGGCCAAGGGCCGTTAGCTCAACTGGCAGAGCAGGGGACTCTTAATCCCAAGGTTGGAGGTTCGATTCCTCCACGGCCCACTCCTACTCAAAAACCCGGTCGCACGGGCTCGAACTACCGCGCCACGCCTCACCGACCTCGGCCCGGCGGCACCAAGGATTCTCATCCTCCAGGGGGTGGCGGCGCACGGGGTGGCGCGCACGGGGCGGCGGCGCACGGGGCCGCCCGGGACGCTGTCGCACATTGCGGCAAGTCTGCGATTCGTTGTGTCGAGGTCATAACGCACGCTCTACGAGCGCATCAGGACCGGCCTCTGGCCCGACGAGAACACCGCCGCCTGATGGATATAGCCGCCGGCCCGGCGGTACCAGCCCGGAGTGGTCCGCGGAATCGCGTGATCGATCTTGCAGGCGTCGAGCGTCGGTGAGCTGACCGATGCGACGCACGATCGCGTGGATCGCCGGTCTCGCGCTCGTCGCCGCGACCGTGGCGCCCACCACCGTGCTCGCCGACGGAGACCCCGCCAGCGACGAGCTGATCGGCGCGAACGTCTTCTACCCGTTCAGCCCGCCCGTGGCGGCAGGCCTGCAGAGGACGCTGAACTCGGAAACCGCGGCCGCGAGCCACGTCCACTTCCTGATCAAGGTGGCGCTGATCGCCTCGCCCGCGGATCTCGGCGCGATCCCGTCCCTGTTCGCCAAACCACAGCAGTACGCGGACTTCCTCGACCAGGAGATCAGCTTCGCGGGCACCAAGACCCTACTGCTCGTAGTGATGCCCAACGGCTACGGCGTTGAAGGACTCAGCGAGCCAGCAGCCGAGGCAGCCACAAGGCTCAAACCGCCAGCGGGCTCGCGCAGCGACGATCTCGCCCGCTGACTGCCCGCACGAGGTCGAGTGCCGAGCCACGGCGCCCGCCGGTCATCGCGCCGCCGGGATGCGCAAGAGCACTACGGATTCGCGGGCAGTTGCTCACCCCGACAGGGCATAGCTGCTGATGTCCTGATCCAGCGTGCCCTGCGAGTCGTATTGGCCGGTGTGCACGTAGACGACCTTGCCGGCCGGGCTGATGAAGATCGTGGTCGGGAGGCCTTGGATCGGCGCCAGCGACGAGAGATCGGGAGTGGTCGTCTCGTAGCTGGGATAGCTAACGGGATGCGCCGCCAGGAACGTGTGGGCATCACCGGCCGAGTCGTCGGTGTCGGCGCCGAGGAACGCGACCTGACGTCCATAGCGAGCGGACGCGGCGGCGAACAGGCTGAACTCCGAGCGGCACGGACCGCACCAGGACGCCCAGGCGTTGATTACGATCGGATAGCCGCGCAGCCCGCGGATGCGGTCGGCAAGCGCTGACTGGTTTCCAAGCAGCCGGTCGGCCTGCTCATGGAGCGAGGCGAGCAGCGGCGGCGAGCCGGCGAGCGCGTGACTGACAGCGGCGGCGCCGGAGGGCGGGGCGACCCGCGCGAGCGCCGCCTTGACGTAGCGGACGAGGACGCTGGTGCTCGGGCCAGCCCGCGGTCGACACCTCTCGGTAATAGAGGAGCTGACCGGTCGGCGAGGTCAGCACGAACCACGGCAGGCCGAGAACCTCGTACCCGTCGGCGAGCTTGCCGCTCTCGTCGAGAGCAACCGGATATGACAACGGATGCGGCAGGCGCTCGAGGAAGTCGGTCGGTGTCTTCGAGCTCGGCTCGACGCTCGCCTCGTCGACGGCCGTCAGCTGGGGCAACCCGGTTCGGGCCGCGATCGTCTGGTAGCGGTTGAGTGAATCCAGCTCGCCGGCGAGACCGCTGGTCTCCTGATCCCAGGTCGCGAAGAACACGATACAGCCTCGCGGACTTGCCCGGACCGACCTTGACGGTCCCGCCCCCGGCGCGCGGCACGGTCGCCGGCTCGCTCGGTGGTGTCGGCTGGATGCGCGCGTAGGAGAGATCGCGCATGCACTGTGGGCTTGCCGGGAAGCAGCGCCGCGGCGCTCTGCGCCAGAAGTTGACCCAGCTGAGGGACCGCGGTGTACGACATCTGGGTCATGTAGAGGCGCGAGAGCCTGCCCTGTCGATCAATCACGAACAGGGCAGGCGTGTGCGTGATCTCCCCGCTCTGGACCGCTGCCTCGATCCCGTAGTGCTTCCAGACCTGCTTCAGCTGCGGCAGCGTGCCGGTCAGGAACCGCCACGAGTGGAGCATCCCATGGACCTCCGAGTAGGACCACACGTCTTCGAGCGAGATCGCCGCCGGGTTGGCATCGACCCCGAGCAGCTGCACCTGAGAGCCGGCCTTGCCCAGCATCGCCTTGGCGTCCAGCATTGCCGTCGTCGTAAGCGGGCACACCGTCGTGCATTCGGAATCGTTGAACGCCAGGATCACGACCTTGCCGCGGTACGAGTGCAACGACGACGGGCTGCCCGAACTGGTCAGACAGCGTGAAATCGGAACGCCATGCTCGACACTGGAGTCCCCGGGTCCAGGTACGGGTTCGCGGCCAGCGCGTCCGCCTGGGACTGAGCGGGCGCGTTCGACCGCACCACAATCGCCGCGCCGGCGACGAGCACGAACAGCAGCACGGCAATCGCCAGGCGCGCGGCCGAGGGCACTCTCAACCGCAAACGGACCGAGAACCGCGGTCGAGTCCAGCCCCGCCGGCGCGCCGCCCAGCGGACTGCGAACGCCACGCCCGCGACCGCCACCAAGGCCAACCCGATCGATCCCGAACACGTCATCGGTACTGCGACCTGGCGCCGAAGGCGGCCCGGCGGGGCCGGCCGCTTTAGCCGGTGCGGCTGACGCCGCGGGCGCTATCTCGCTGGAGGCGAACTTCACGCCGCTGGCTCGAGCGAGCTTGCCCACCGCCGCCTCCGTAGCGTCGAACAACCCGGCTGGGCCCGATCCGATCGACATCCCGGACAGCACCCGGTACGCCGGCGCCGATGAGTGGCCGGGCCAATTGAACCCGAACCCATTTGGCATCACCACCAGCAGCCGCTGCTTGTAAGCCAACGACAGCTCGTAACCCAGGAACCGGGCATACGTCCGCGGCTCCCGCCACAACTCCGTGACCGCTCCCAGGTCCTGCGTGCCACCGATGAGCGCGACGCGAATTGGGAACCCCCGGCGTGCCGCTGCTTTCAACAACGCCCCCAGCTGGATCTGCTGCTGAACCGACAGACCGACTTCGGACCCCGCGAACAGGTTCTGGTACACCAGCACGTCGCTGCCCGGATCCCCGTCCGCACGGGCTCGCTCCGCCGGCACCGCCACGAGCAGGACCACCAGTAGCGCCGCGAACCATGCCCGCCATCTCAGCGTACGCGCAGATCTCACGTCGGCCGTACCTTCTGGTTGTAGAAGCCGAAGAACTTGGGCCAGGAGTCCAGCGCGCCACAGCCAGTCGCGCACAGCGCCACGGCCGCCAGGCGGGTCAGGGTCGTTATAGGTCTGTTCATCGATGCTCTCGTCACGCGCCGAGAGCGCTTCGCACGAGCAGGATCGCGACGATCACCGCGGCCACGCCGGCGCCGAGCGCGACGATGGCGGCGAACAGGCGGAGGCGAACGCGCGCCGGCTTCACGACGCCACCGTGAGCGTGTACGGGGCGGTGACGATCCGCCCCCCGAGTTTCATCTGCAGGAACAGTCGCCAGGTGCCCGGCGCGGGTAACAGCACACCGATCGTGAGCTTGCCGGGCGCGGTCGAACTGCCGGATATGCGCGAGGAGGCGACGCCCGGCAGGACTCCGCAGTTGGGGGCGTTCGGGGCGCAGATGTGGGTATGGAAGTAGTCGAGCGTTCCTCTCCGGAAGAAGATCGCGTGGGCGAGCGCGCCGAACCACGGGACGAATGTGGGCTTGTGTCCGTGTGAGTCGGTCACCTCGACGTTCAGGAACTCCGCCTGGATCGCGTGCACCGGTGGGTGGGCTGCCATGTCGAAGTGGTAGCCGTCGACGACCAGGTCGGACTTGTACGGAGGCAGTGGCAGCGGCCGGTATTTACCGGTGACGTCGAGCGTGCGGAACAGCTGGAAGTTGGCCTGCCCGCCGGGAATGTTCGGATACACGTCGACGAGGACCCTGTAGGGGCCCGGCGCCGGGAACGTGACCGTCTGGCGGAGAAGGCCATTCGGGCCGATGGGCGGATGCTGGTGGATGATGTATGCGAGGTCGTCGCGAACGATGATCAGGTGCACGCCGGTGTGCGGTCCGGGACCGGTCTTGTACTGCGTGAGCGGCTTGCCGCTCGGCAGCAGAACGGTGAAGGTGACGGTGACAGGGCGACCCGGGGTCACTAGTCCGCTCGGTTGAAAACCACCGAGCGTGTAGACCCTGGCCGGCGCGACCGTCGGTATGGTCAGCCCGCTGCCGGCGCCGCCGCAACCTGTGAGAGCCACGATCACGGCGAGCGCCGCGCAGATGGTCGACGTGAGCCGGAGCGCGCGGTTGGTCACGAGATCTTTCCTTTCTCGGATTTTCATCCGTTGGCCTGGTCGACGATCAGGGCCGTGAACGGCAAGCCGTGCGTCGGGCTCACCTGGAACGTGAGCCCCCAGCGTCCAACCATCACCAGCGCCGGCGCCGCACGCGAGTAGACGCCCGGCTCGGTCTCGGTCAGCTGGTACTCCTGTGTCGGCATCTGCATCTCGAGGTGGTTGAACAGCAGCGTCACGTTCGCTCCGCGCACCGGCCGTCCGCCCTTGGTGATCCGCAGCGCGAATGAGTCGGGTGCCGCGGCCTTGTTGGGAGAGACGAGGACCTGCAACGTGTAGCCGGCGTGGTGGATTGTCTGAACCACCCGGCCGGGGCCCACCTTCGCGAGCGCCGAGTTCTCGAGCGCGAACGCCGGTGGAGGCGGAGCGAGGCTTGAGAGCACGGCGGCGGCGAACACGATGCCGATTACGACGACGACCTCGCCGCTGAGGAGCCTGCGCAGGAGCCGCGCCGCGGGCTCGCCGAGCTCGGGGCGGCGTTGCGCGGCGATCAGCCGCGGCCGTGACCGCAGCAGGTTGCCCGAGGCGATCAGCATCGCGCCGCCGAGCAGGCCGGTCTTGACCAGGATCGCCTCCCCGTACCCCGTCTCCCACAACGCGTTGACCGCCGGCATGTGTTCGATCGCCTCCCCGATCCCGGTGCCAGCGAGCACCAGCACCGAGACCAGCGCCATGTTCGAGAACCGCGGAACGGTCACCGACAGCGCGGGGACCCGCACGCGCGAGGACACGGTGGACCAGAGCACGAGCAGGCCGATCAGTCCGCCCAGCCACACCGAGCCCGACGCGAGGTGAAACCAGTCGAACACCAGCGTCAGCCCCCGCGGCGACGTCTGCGCCGCGTGTCCGGCCGCGCCCGGGACGATGAGCACCGCCGCCGCCGCCAGGAGCGCGCCGCACGACGCGATCAGCTCGGCCACCGACCGGCGCGCCCGGTCCGGACGGTCGAGCCACAGCGCCACGCCCGCTGCGACGCAGAACAGCGCGAAGCAGAGCTCCAGATCGACCATCGCCCGCCCAAATGCGGTCACCCGGTACAGCGGCACCAGCGCCGTCAGGTTGAATACGGAACGCAGCGAGTCGTTCGCGGTCGAGACGTCGAGGTACACCGGGATCGCGATCAACCCGAGCACGGACGCGACCACAAACGCGACCGACAGCGCGTGCAGCCTCACCCCCTCGACGGTCCGGACCACCGGTCGCGCGACCAGCAGCCGCATCACGAACAGGCCGATCGCGGACATTACGAACACGAACATCGCCCACCGCGTGATCAACAGCTGGGGAGTGGTCGCGGTCGCCGAGATGTTCGGGATCCGGAACTGAGGCGCCGGTCCCGGATTCGGTCCCACCGCGTAGGTGAAGAACCCGTTGACCGGGTGACCGTCGACCGAGATCGCCCGCCAGTAGATCAGGTACCACCCCTCGGGCAGATCCGGCCGCAGCGGGACCACCAGCGTGTCCGGGTTTGACGGCGATCGGTGTACCGGCCCCGTCGTCTCCTGGTGCCCGTCGACGTTGGTCACCGAGATGATCGCGAACCGCGGCTCGACCGCCTCGTCGTACGTGAGCTGGATGTCCGGCGGTGGCACGTTCAGCACGACGCTCGCCGCCGGGACCGTCTTGACCAGGTACGCGTGCGCGGACGCGGCGCCCGGCAGCGCAAGTACCACCGCGACCACTCCCGCGACGACCGACGGCGCGATACGGATCCCGCGGCTCACGCCAGCTCGCGCTCCCGCGACCCGCCGATCAGCGCGAACCCGCCCGCGAGCAGCCCGAGCACGCCCACCACCAGCGCGATGATCGTCAGCACCGACACTCCCCCGCCGCCGAGCGAGCTCGCCACCTCGATGGACGGCGCCGGATAGGCCGAGGACTCGGATCCCGCCCAGTTGACGATCGACCCATCCGAGTAGGTCTGCTCGACCTGGAAGGTGTACGTCTTGGCCGACGCCGGTTGCGCCAGGAACTGAAACAGCGAGTCCTCGCCGGTGGGTGTCTTGCCGCCGGTCCATGTCACTTTCGTCACCACGGCGCTATCGCCCGAGCCGGTCTGGTGCTCCTGCATGCGCCACCCCGCCGGCGGCGGCACGAACGAATCGATACCGAAGCCGGCCGGCACGGTCATCACGATCGTGCTGGTCGTCAGACCGCTCTTCTCGGTCGGGACCGCCAGGCTGTAGAGCTGCAGCTTGCCCGACACCGACACGGCTGGGCTGATGCGGGCGTGCGCCGATGCCACTGCGGGCAACGACAGCCCAGCGCCAGCCGCTAGCAGCGCCACAAGCGCAGCTCGTCCCGTGAGGGACTTGCGGTTCAAGGTTGTCCTCCTTGTTTGACTGATCAGGACTGCGCCGCGGATGCGGCGCCGACTAGGTCAATCGAGGAGGACCGCGGCCAGACCAGCCGTCCGCCAGCGGAGCGAGCGCCGGCAGCAGCACATCGAGCGCAGAGCGCGCGAGCACGGGCGGGCGACCCGCGAGGAGCACGCTCCGCTTGTGGCGCTCGGCGACTGCGTGGAGCACGCGCCGGGCGCTGTGGAACACGGCCGCGAGCACGAGTGCAACGGCGAGCGCCGCGGGTATCGACCACCAGCCGCCGTAGCCGAAGATGCCGGCTAGCCCGCCTGGATGGCCCGTCGCGAACAGGCCCTCAAGGAACTCCTGGGTGGTGTACACCACGACCAGACACGCGGCGCACAGCAGCCACAGCGCGGCGAAGGAAAGCGTGTAGCGGGGAAGCGAGCCGCCGCCGCCGAGCGCCCGTCCGAGCGCGAGCAGGAACGTGCCGACCGCCAGCGCGATCAGCAGCACGATCCAGGGCACGACCGAATGCAGGTACGAATGCCCCTGAGCCGCCAGCTCGACGCCGGCCCGGTTGCCGTAGGCGAGCCAGTACCGAAGCTGGTGGACGGCGAACGCCCCGGCGGGCATCAACGCCGCGGGCGCGAGGCGTCTGATCACGACGCCGCGCTGGGGACGAACCGTCATCCTGCCTGGAAGATACCGCCCCGTCACGAGCCCGGCGCAAACGCGTACGACCGGTGCGGAGGCACGTAGGGCCCGACCTCGAGCACGATCTCCGAGTGCGGGGCGAGCGGCACGCGCCCCGGGGGGCCCCGCCACCACCGGCCGTTGACGAACGCCGCCACGCGCGCGCCGCGGGACGCCGAGAAAGACGCGAGTCGCCGTGTCGACAACGGCTCGCCCCACGCGCGGAACAGATCGGCCAGCACCGGATGTGACCCTGCGCGGACGAGCACGACCCCGGTCGGGTCGAGCGTGACCAGCTCGCCGTAGCAGCGGGCGCTCGAGATTCGTCCCGCCGAGAACTGGCGCGGCGGTCGCGTGCCGATCCCGGAGGGCACCAGCACCACACGGTTGGCGGCGAACACCTCAACGTGCACGCCGACCCGCGGGCCGAACCGGCGATCGCACGGGCCGACCACAAGGCCGCTTGCCGGCGGCTGAAACCTCGCGCCGCGCCCGATCGGACGCGCCTGCGCCACGAGCGCCGCCGGCGGCGAAGGCGCGACGGCGGTCGTGCCCGCCGCAGGCGGCCGTGCGCTGGATCCACAGGCCGCCGGAAGAAGCAGTGCCACGAGGGCAGCGGTGCCGGTCCGGCCGAACCGCATCGCCGTGCCGATTACCGGCTGGGCTCGAGGCCCGAGTCGCGGTAGTCAGACAGCCGAAACACGAGCAGGAGCAACCCCGCGCCGGTGCCAAGGCACACCATCGTCGCCACGCGCGCGAGGAACGCCGGCAGATCGATCAACACGAACCCGTACAGGAGCGTCGTGATCAGCTCGCCGCCCGCCCACAGCGCTGCGACACCGATCAGGAAACACGTGAAATAACCCGGCCGGCGGAACAGCGCTCGCGAGAACCCCCACACGACGAACGCGAGAATCAGCCCGAGCTCGACAAACTGGAAGATCGAGACGGTCGGGCGGCCGTGCAGCTGCAGGCCGAGACCAGCGATCGTCACCGCGACCAGCGCCGTGACCGCGAGCACTCGGGCGACCAGCCGGTCAAGCACCGGCCGGCGCACTCGCCAAGCCGCCAGCACGCACGCCACTAGCACCACTATCCCCCAGAACCACACGATCGTCGGGTCGTCCGCGTGCCACACGCCGCCGGAGATCGAGCCGAGTTGACCGCCGACCTGGACCGGGATCCGCCACCGGCCGACGAACGAGACCCCGGGCGTCAGCGCCACCGCCGCAAGTGCGTGCAGCCGCCCATCGTGCCACTCGTAGGCATGTCCGCCGCTCACCCTCTGCCAGCTCGGTGCCGCGGTCGGGCTCAGGTTCGCCGGAGGAGTCTGCGCGACCGGCGTCTCGTTGAGGTAGTACATCGACGAGTTGTGGTTGACCTCCACGCCCCTTGGCGAGAACCGCAGGTACGGAGCGCCCCGATAGTCCAGGATCACCACGGTTTGGCTGGGTGGGACCCGGAGCCACATCCGCAGATCGCCGTCGACCACCTTCGCCTCCAAGCCGGCCGGGAGCCCGAGCACCTTGGCGAAATAGCTCGAGGCCGCCGGCGCGATCGGGCCATGAGCCTGCGCCGCAGCTGGATAGGCGGCGAGCGAAGCGAGAAGCCCGGCCAGTGCGAGCGCGACGGTGCGTGAGCGCGGGGCGAACTCGATCCGCCGGCGCGTCCGACCCCTAGACTTCGCCGCGGCCTGGTCCAACGCTGACGGTCCACGTCCTGTTGCTTCCCGGCTCATCGCAGTTGACGGACTCTACGGACAACCCGATCGGGCGCCCCCGCTCCCGCCTGTTGGCGCAACTCGTCGTGTCAACCGTCGTCTTGGCACTCGCTGCGGGCTCGTTCGCCACCGCGGCCCGCGCCGACGGCGATCCGGCCAGCGACGTCCTCGCCACCCAGCCGCTGTTCCTGCCGCAGGACGCCCGCATCCCCCTCGCGCAGCAGAACCAGCTCACCGCCCTGGTCGGGGCCGCCGCGAGCAGCGACTACCATCTGCGCGTCGCGATCATCGCCTCCTCCACGGACCTCGGTTCGGTCACCGAGCTCTGGCGCCAGCCGCAGACCTACGCACGATTCCTCGGCCAGGAGCTGTCGCTCGTCTACCGCGGACCGCTGCTGGTCATCATGCCGAACGGGTTCGGACTTGAGAGCCTCAACCCTGCGGCACCCGCGAACCCGTCAACGCTCGCCGGCGTGCAGATTCCGGCCGGCGGTGCGGGCCTCGGAACAGTCGCCCTCACAGCGATTCAGCATCTCGCCGATGCATCCGGCCACACGCTCCCGATTCCAGCGGCCACGGCCACGACCACACAACCCGGCGCGGGAGACACCATCCCCGTAATCGCGTTCGCGATCGGCCTCGCCCTGATCGTCCTCGCCTGGGGCGCCAGCCTGCGCGCCCGCGCACCGCACCCGCGTCGGCGAAAAGCCTCGTCGATGTAGGCAACGGATCGCGGCGGACGCCCGCACGGCGTCGCATCGCGCGGACACGTGTCGAACTCAACGGCCGATGGGATGAGCGTGCTGGCGCTGGTAGAGGCGTCGCATTTTGTCGCGGCTTCCGCAGGTGGTCATCGAGCACCAGCGGCGGCGTCCGCTGGCGTCGAGGAACAGCCATCCACACCCTCGGCCGGGGCATCGTCGGACGCGCGAGAGCCGGTCGGCGTCGGCGAGAAGGGCGAGCGTGTCGACCGCGATGACGAACCGCACGCGTCTTGGGTCGGTGAGGGGCCAATGCAGTCGGCAGGTGCCGTCGGCCATGCGCAATGCGCCGGCGGCGGCAGCAGCTGCGTGATCGGCGGCGATCTGCACCAGCGCCTGGCGTGGTGGTTGATCGCCTCTGGCGAGTGCGGCGAACGTCTGGTAGACCGCGAGGGCGCATCGGTAGCAGCGTGTCCCACTCGGTATCGTCCCCGTCCCGGGTGCGGGTGATCAACGGAGGGAGTGACATCGTGGTGCTCACGCGCGAAACGGTCACGTTCAGGGACAGCGACGGGTGGAACTGGGAGTTCGACCTGACATTTCTGCTGTCCAATTACCGGTGCATCTGGGGTCGCGGATGCCCGGACACCAGGCTGCAGCTGCAGCGCCCGCGGCTGCTGCGTGGATGGCGTGGAGCTCTACAAGGGCGACGGCGACACGCCCGGCAGCGAGAACCTCGAGATGATCCGCGGACGCGTCGAGCAGATGACCGACGAGGACTGGCAGAACCGGCAGGTGGCGCTGCGGCGCGGCGACCGCGACCCGTGGGGCAAGGCGCGGTTCAAGCGCGACAGCGTGCACACCCGCGTGTACCGCGGCGCGTGCATCTTCCACAACCGGATCGATCACCCGGGCGGCGCTGGCTGCGCACTTCACGTCGCGGCTCTACGCCGCGGCGAGAATCCGATGGACTGGAAGCCGCAGATCTGCTGGCAGGTCCCGCTGTTCTTCGACATCGACGACGACACGAAGACCACAACGGTCCGCGCTTCCCGGACTGTCGACTGGGGCGGGGAAGGGGTCATCGACTGGTGGTGCACGGAGCATGAGGACGCGTTCACCGCCGATCAGCCGGTGTATGTGAGCATGCAAGCGGAGCTCCGGCGCGTGTGCGGCGCCGCTGTCTACGACGAGCTGGCCGCGTACTGCCAGGCGCGTCCGCGCGGCCGCAAGCCGCGCGGACGAACGCAGCTGCCGATGTTGCCCTAGCGCCCACCGTCTTGGCGAGCAGCCATGAGCGGTGCTACGGCGACGAGTTCGCGCTGCTGCTGTGGACCGCCGTCGTCGACTGGCGGGCCGGACGCGCGCCGCTGCCGCTCCCGAACGAGTAGCCGGCCGCGCAGTGGGCGCCGGACGGGCACGTCGGCGCCGACAGCGCCGGTGTCGTCGGGAACGCCACGGTGCTGGTCCCAGAAGCCGTCGTGACCTTCGCGTTCCTTGCCGCGACGGTGCCCGGCCACCACGCCAGGTACCAACCGTTGCTGACTGTCGCCTGCACGGAGCTGCCATCGCTGCGTTCGATCGTGACCGCGGCGACGCCTGCTCCGGTCCGGCCGTCGACCAGCGTCAACGCGTCACCCGCGGAGTCCCGGGTACCACCACCGTCGAGCTCGATCTGACCCGCCGCAACGCTGAGCGGCGCCACGGAGGTGGATCTGGACGACATCGAGACCCCATTGCCGCTGAGGCACAAGTCGCTGGTAGTCGAATCGGCGTAGATCGAGGCTGTGTACGGACCGCGCGAGTCGGTGAGAACCGGGCGCCCGAGATCCTGCCCGCAGGCCTGTGTGGCCCGGGCGAGCTGGCCCGGCGCCGGGCTCGTTGGCGTCGGCCGCCAGCCGGCGAACGCCGGTGCGGCGCCCGAGCTGAGCGCGAACACGGCGGTCAGCGCGGCCACGGCGCCCCCGACGCCAACGGCGCTGACCGCGGACACGAGCCCCGATCGCCGCCGGCGAGGACGGTAGTCGATGGCGCGCAGGCGGGCGATCGAGTTTGGATCGAGCTGCGCGGCGCGCTGTGACATGGCTTCGCGCAGGCTCTGTTCGAGTTGATCGGGCATTTTGCGTTCAGAGCTCCCGTGTTGGGTTGGGGATTGGTGCGAGCACCTCGCGCAGCCGCGCGAGTCCGCGCGAGGCGTTGCTCTTGACGGTCCCTGGCGAGCAGCCGAGGACCTCGGCCGTCTGGGCCTCGGTCAAGTCGTTGAAGTAGCGCAGGACGAGCACGGCGCGTTGACGTGCCGTCAGGCGCGCGAGCGCGTCGAGCAGCTCGGCGCGCGTCTCGAGCCCGACGAGCAGATCCCGAGCCGGTTCGTCGGCGACCGCCGGCGCCTCGTCGAGCTCGCCGCGGCGCCGGGCGCGGCCGCCGGCAGCGTCCAGCGCCAGGTTGACGAGAACCCGCCGGGCGTACGCGCGCGGCTGCGCCATCCTTCGCACGCGCGGCCACCGCCGAGCGACCTTGAACAGGCACTCCTGCACGAGATCCTCGGCCTCGTCTCCGTCCCACGTGATCAGGTAGGCCGTCTTCAGCAGCTGCTCGAGGTTGCCGGCGACGAAGTCGTGGAAATCGTCCATCACCCCATATAACCCCCGGTGCGCCACGGATGGTTCCCGCCTTCGGAGCCCGAGTAGACCAGCGCCTCTGCACGGTCGCGGGCGTCGGCCGACGTCCTCGCACGCGTTTGAGCGAGGATTCGGTCTCGGATGCCTTTGAGCTATACGGATTACTACGAGGTGTTGGGTGTTCCGCGCGATGCTGATCAGGACGCGATCCGGCGTTCGTACCGCAAGCTGGCGCGCAAGTATCACCCGGATTTGAACTCTGACAGCGACGCTGAGGAGCGTTTCAAGGAGCTCGGTGAGGCGTATGAGGTTCTGTCCGACGTTGAGAGGCGGGAGCGTTATGACCGCCTCGGCGCTCGGTGGCGCGAAGCGGAGCGGGAGGCGCCGGAGGAGAGCTTCGAGGACTTTTTCGCCGGTCAGGGGTTCGGTGACGGCGACCGTGTGGGGTTCGGGGAGGACCTGTTCGAAGCGTTGTTCGGGGCGCGACCCGGCCGCGGTCGCGGGCCGCTGCGCGGCCAGGACCGCGAGGCGCTGCTGGAGCTCTCGCTCGAGGACGCGCTGGCGGGCGGCCGGCGGCGGCTGACGCTTGATGACCGTGAGGTCAGCGTCAACTTCCCCGCCGGCGTCCGCGACGGCCAGCTGATCCGCCTGGCGGGACAGGGGGGACAGGGGCGCGAGGGCGGTCCGCCGGGCGATCTGTTCCTGCGGGTCGCGCTCAAGCTCCATCCGCGGTTTCACCGCCGCGGCGATCACAATCTCGATGTCGAGCTTCCGATCACTCCGTCCGAGGCGGCGCTCGGCGCGACCGTCACGGTCCAGACCCCGACCGGCCCGGCCCGGGTCAGGGTCCCGGCGGGGTCGTCCAGCGGCCGGCGGCTGCGGCTCCGGGGGCGGGGACTTCCCAACCGCGATGGCGGTAGCGGTGATCTCCACGCGATCGTCAAGATCGTCATCCCAAAGGAGCTATCAGACCGCGAACGCGACCTCTACCAGCAGCTCGCCGAAACATCGGCGCCTGACCCGCGGGAGGCGTGACCATGAACGCAGACACCCCCAACCGGCCGGCCGATCCCGACCCCCACCCCGCCGCCGAGGGAACGGTCGAGCTGACCGTCATCGCCAGACACGCCGGCGTCAAACTCGTGCACGTCCGGCGCTACCTCGAGTACGGGCTGCTCGAACCACACCCAGCCACCCGGGCCCAAACCCCACGCTATGACCCGACCAACGCCGCGCGCGTGGCACGAGCAGAACGACTACGCCTCGACCTCGGACTCAACTACGCCGGCGCCGTCCTCGTATGCGAACTGCTCGACCGGATCAACGAACTCGAGACCCGCCCCTAACCCCGAGCCAGTCGCTATAGCCGGTCGAGCAGCCAGGCCTGGATCTGCTCGAGGTGGCGCTCGGGCAGCGTCAGGTGACCATCGGCATCGGTGAGCTCCGCCTGCACGCCGGGAATCTGGCCTGCGAGCCATTCGCCGTGGGCGAACGGCACAAACCGGTCCTCGCGCCCGTGATAGAGCAGAACCGGCGTGCGGATTGACCCGAGCTCGAAGCCCCACGGCTCCTTGAATGCCACCTCGTCCTCCCACCAGCCCTCCGCGCCGGGCGCGAGCCCGGACCGTGCGCAGTCGACGACGTACTGCGCCAGCTCGCCGGTGAGCACGGCCGCGTCGGCGGGCGACAGCAACGTCTTCAGCTGCTCGTGCAGCTGCTCGGCCGAGAGCTCCAGCCACTCGAGCCGATCCTGCTCGCACTTGGCCCGAGCGGCGGCTCGATCCTCGAGGAACAGCCGCATGTCGTCGGCGTTGAGCTCGCCCATCTCTGCGAAGTAGTCGAGCCCGTCGGCCCCCCACGGCGCTGGCGAGGCGAGCACCCCGACGGCAGGGACGAGGTCGGGCAACAGCGCTGCGCATGCGAGCGCATGCGGACCGCCACCCGAGATCCCCCAGACGGCCAGCCGCTCGATCCCCAAGCCTGCCGCGATCGCGCGGACGTCCTGGGCGCAATCGGCCACCGTGCGGCCGGGCTGCGGGGTAGAGCCGCCGTAGCCGGGGCGGTCGTAGCTGATCAGCCGAATCCCCTGGCGCTCGGCGAGGCGGGCATCCGGCTCGTAGATCAACCGCGAGTTGGGGGTGCCGTTGTGAGCAAGGACCGGTTTGCCACCCGGATGGCCCCGCTCCAAGACCTGAAGCACGCGGCCGTCCGCGACCGCCACCTGGTGCTCCCTGCCCATCGCGGCAATGCCCACGGAAACGATCTTCGGCGATCACATCGGCGCTGTCAACCGCCGCTCTCCCCGCGGGATTCCCGCCCACCGTGGGCCGGGACGGCCTTCTGGCGCTGACCCGATCGCGTGACCGCTTAGGCCGCGCGGCGGGCGAGATAGATCGAGGTCGCGATCTGGGCCAGCACGAGCACCGCGACGACAGCTACTCCGAGGACGGGCGACGCGATGCTCTGTCCGGCGGCGGGGGTGCAGTGCTGCACACCGCCGGCGACGCCGTAGCATTTTGTCTTGGTGGGCGTGCCGAGCAAGACCACGCCGATCAGCACGCTGGTCGCGAGGCCGCCGGGTACGACAAGCGTTCCGATCCACTTGTCGCGCGTGGTCCACGCGCGCGAGCTCCACAGCAGAATCAGGCCGGCGAACCAGCCTAAACCGACGATGAATCCGCCGATCAGGAGCAGGATGATCGCGACCCATTCCGTGGTTCCGCGACGATTCGGGATGTCGCCCGGATTTGGCATTTCGGCCGCGATGATCGCCTCGGGCTCGCCGAGCCTGTCGAGGACTGTGAGCGCCTCTGCATCCGACGCATTCGGATCGATCGCCTCGGACAAGTGCCCCTCGATCTCGACGAGCAGTTCACCCAGCCGCCCGCGCGGGAGACCACGTCCGGCGCGGCGCAGGCGCTCGAGGTACTCGGCCGCGAGTGGATGGAGGGTGTCGGTCGTCATCTGAGTACTCCGTTCCCGAGCACGGCGTCGACCGAGTCGCGGAACCGCGTCCACTCGATCACGAAGCCGCCGAGCGCAGCTTGGCCGTCTGGGGTGAGGCGGTAGTAACGACGCGGAGGCCCTGACGGTGATTCGCGCCACGTCGTTTCCACGACGCCCTCGCGACGCAGCCGGCCGAGCATCGGGTACAGCGTTCCCTCCGTCGTGACCAGGCCGTCGGCATCACCGAGCGCGCGCACGAGCTCGTAGCTGTAGCGCTCGCCGTCGCGCAACAGCGCGAGCACGCAGAATTCGAGCACGCCTCGCCGCAGCTGCGAGATCGCCGTTTCGCGGATCTGTGCTGCCATGCGCCGCAAGGTAGCAGGCTGCGCCAGCTGCGTCAATCGCGGCTTCTCGGCATTTGTCGGCCGACATTCCGCCGTGTCTGGCTTACGATCCGGGGGATGACCGATCCGTCTGACTCGCTTCCGGATCTACGAGCGTCCGATGCCGATCGTGAGCGAGTCCTGGAGGTGCTGCGACGCGCCGTCTCGGACGGTCAACTGACCGTCGAAGAGCTCGAGGAACGGGCTCCTTCGGCGTATGCGGCGCGCACCCGCAGGGAGCTGGAGCGGCTGACCGCCGACCTGAGCGTCGAGCCGCCCCACGACGCGGCGCCGGCGCCAACCGAGGCGGCCCGCGACGGAGTCGGGGCGAGCGAGGGACAGGGCGGGACACGCTGGGTGGTCTCGATCATGGGCGGCCACGACAAGCGCGGGCGCTGGCGGCTCGCGCCCCGCTGCACAGTGCTCAACATAATGGGCGGCAGCGATATCGACCTCAACGACGCCGAGCTGTCAGCAGTCACCGGCCCCGCGTGATTCGCTCAGAGGGCGACCTGCGAGCCCATGATCACGGTGCGGTCGCTGGGCAGCCCGAAGTGATCGATCGCGCTCGATGCGTTGCGGGCCATCGCGATGAACAGGTTCTTTCGCCAGGCCTGCATGCCGGGATCGTCGGTCGGCGTGATCGTGATCCGGGAAACGAAGTACGAGGCGTGCTCGAGGTCGAGGTTGCGCTCGAGCAGCCCCTGCTTGCGCGCCTGCGCCAGCGCGTCGGGAACGTTGAGGTTGTCGTGGTAGCCGAAATGGGCGGTCAGATGGACGACCTTGAAGCGGCCGTGGCCGAGCACCTCGACCGCGCACCGGTCGAAGGTCTCGACGTTCGGAATGCTGACCGTGTCGACCGAGACGATCACGACCTTCTCGGGAAGCGTGTGGGTGTGCTCGACGTCGGCCCGGAGCGCCAGCGGGGTGGTGTCCTTGTCGCGACAGAGGAAGACCGCGACGCCGGGAGTCCGGAGCAGTGGCGGCTTCGCGGAGTCGAGACCGTCCAGGAAGCCGTTCAGCGGCCCCTCTTGGGCGACGCGATTGCGGGTGACGATCACCTGGCCGCGGCGCCAGTTGATCATCACGATCGAGATCAGGAGTGCGATCACCAGCGGCAGCCACGCGCCGTGCTCGACCTTCGCGATGTTCGCGCTGAAAAACGCCACCTCCACGGTCAGGAACAACACCGCGATCGGCGCCAGCTTCCGTTTCGCGGTTCCCCAGAGCAAGCGGGCGACGGCCAGGAACAGCAGCGTGTTGAGGATGAACGTTCCCGTCACGGCGACGCCGTAGATGTCGCCCAGCTTGTTGGAGGAACGGAACACGAGCGTCAGCGTGAGCACGCCGACGCACAGCACCCAGTTGATGATCGGGACGTAGATCTGGCCCTCGACCTTGGACGTGTGCATGACTCGCAGCCTCGGGAGGAAGCCAAGCTGCACGGCTTGCTTGGCCACGGAGAACGAGCCCGAGATCACGGCCTGGGAGGCGATCACCGTGGCCATGGCGGCGAGCACGACCATTGGCCACAGGGCCCAGTGAGGGGTCATCTGGTAGAACGGATTGAACGTGCTCGCGTCCTTCGCCAGGGCCGGGTTGTGGAGTATGAAAACTCCCTGGCCGAGGTAGTTGAGCACGAGCGCCGGTAGCGCAAGGCCGAACCAGCCCAGGCGGATCGGGGCCGCGCCGAAGTGGCCCCGATCGGCGTACAGAGCCTCGGCGCCGGTCACTGCCAGCACCACGCCGCCGAGCACGAGGTAACCGGCGGCACCGTGATCGATGAAGAACCGGACGGCCCAGGTCGGGGAAAGCCCCTGGAACACCGCCGGGTCCTTGACCACCTGGTTGAGGCCGATCAGTCCGATTACCACGAACCAGACGAGGAGGATCGGTCCGAACAACCATCCGATCGTTCCTGACCCGAACCGCTGCAGGATGAACAGACCGAGGAGGATCGCGACCGACAGCGGCACGACCAGATGAGCCAGCGCGGGCGTTGCGACCTGAACTCCCTGGATCGCACCGAGCACCGAGATTGCGGGGGTGATCATGCCGTCGCCGAAGAACAGGGCGGCGCCGAAGATCCCGAGCGTCACCAGCAGCGCCGCGTGGACGACCCGGTTGCGTTGCAGCAGGGCGGTCAGCGCCATGATCCCGCCGTCACCGCGGTTGTGCGCGCGCATGATGAAGCCGGCGTACTTGATCGATACGACGACCATCAGCGCCCAGAAGATCAACGACGCGATCCCGTACACGGTGGCCGGCGTGACGTGCGCCGTGGCCTTGTACGAGCTGAAGATGGCCTGATCGGTGTACAGGGGGCTGGTGCCGAGGTCCCCGTAGACGACCCCGAGCGCGCCCAGCGCCAGGACCGCCCGCCCGGCGTGGGTGATCACGTCCCGGTTGGAATCGGCCAGCGCCTCGAAGCGCTTGCGCGTCGCCTCCGACTCCTGCGCGTGAGCGCTGGCTGCCGGTGGAGCGATGTAGTCGAGCTTGTGGGCCGCTTCGTTGTAGGTCCGCCGTGCCCCGCTCGTCCCCGGCAACGGGTCGGTGTCATCCCCGCCCGGCGCGTCGGCCTTGCGAAAACGGCGCCGCGACGTGGTCATCCCAGCGTCTCTTGCCCCACGCGAAGCGAGTCGTGTCGCGCGGGAGGCTCGAGCGCAGCGGCCGCCGCCCGCAAGAGGCTTCCGAGCGCTCCGGGTTCGGTCGGTCGGTACAGCGGACTGGCGCCGTCGCTGAGCAGCGACTCGAGCACCGCGACCCCTTGAGCACTGACAGGCTCGACGGCACGCAGCCGGCGGTCCAGGGTCGCGAGCACAGTACGCGCGGCGACTACCTCCCGCCGGTCCGTCCGGACCGCTGCGCTGAAACCGTGCGTGGTGGCCTCGGCATCGCGGACTGCTCTGGCCAGTCCGGCCGCCACGCGCGCGCGGTGACGCCGGCTGGTGAGCCGCTCGCCCCTGATCGCGAGGAGCGCGCTGGCGCCCGGACTTGCGCCTTCAGCGAGCTGACGGTCAAGCTCGGGGGCGCGCCAACTGGCGACCAGCGCGAGACGGATGCGCGACCACCAGCCCTCTCCTCGGGGGAGGGAGAGCGGTGGATACGAAATGCGCTCGAGATCGGCAACGGACATGTGAAATGGATCCACCTCACATGCTGGCCGAGCCTCCGTCAATGCGGCGATAAGAAACCGCCGGCCACCGTCAAGATTTCGTCAACGGCCTGCGGCGGACACGCCGATCGTGGTCTCCGTTGGTTGTGGCTATCCAAAGGTATAGTTGCAAAGCTACCTTTGCAAAGGTATGCTTGCAACCATGCCAGGGAAACGAAGTGCCAGAACGGTCAAGCGCCTGACCGACCCGCGGGCGTTGCGAGCGATCGCGCATCCGATCAGGCTGCAGCTGGTCGGTCTGCTGCGCCAGCACGGTCCGCTGACGGCGACCAAGGCCGCAGCGCTGCTCGGGGAAAGCTCGGGGAGTACGTCGTTCCATCTGCGGCAGCTGGCCAAGTACGGCCTGGTTGAAGAAGCTGGCGGCGGCAGAGGCAGGGAGCGGCCGTGGCAGGCGACGGCGATGTTCACGGGCTGGCCCGATGTGGCTGACACTCCCGAGCTCGCGGCGGCGACCGGCCTGCTGAGCGGCGTGATCGCCGAGCGCTATTTCGAGCTGCTGTTTCGCTGGTTGGAGCGTCGCGACAGCGAACCGGAGGCCTGGCAGGAGGCCACCCACTTTGGCGACACGATGTTGTGGGTCACCGCTGAGGAGCTGAGTGAGCTCGGACGTGAGGAGCAGGCGCTGATGGATCGCTACGTCGAGCGGCAGGCCCAGCCCGAACTGCGTCCACCGGGCGCACGCATGGTCAACTATCTGCACCTCGCGTTTCCCAATGAGCCGACTGGCCCCGAGGAGCCCGACCATGGCCGTCGCGGCTGAGCCGCGCCCGGCTCGCGTTCGCCGGCTCACGAAGGCGAGGGTGCCGGCGCTGTTGCACGGCCGGGCGTTTCGTCGCTACTGGACCGCCCAGACGGTGTCGATGTTCGGCGATCAGATCTCGTCGGTTGCGATACCACTGACGGCGGTGCTCGTGCTCAGGGCGGGCGCCGCCGAGATGGGATACCTGACCGCGCTGTTGTGGCTTCCGAGCCTGCTGTTCGGTGTACACGCCGGCGCGTGGATCGATCGCCACGGCCGTCGCCGCGCCGCGATGATCGCGGCTGACCTCGGCAGGTTCGGGTTGCTCGTGACTTTGCCGGTCGCCTACGCGCTCGGGTTACTGACACTGACACAGTTGTACGCGGTCGCGTTCGGCACGGGGATCCTCAGTGTCCTGTTCAACGTCTGTGACGCCACGCTGTTCGTCGCCTTGGTGCCGGCGGACCGGTACGTGGACGGCAACACGCTGATCTTCGGCAGCCGGGCGCTGTCATTCGTCGGCGGCCCAAGCGTCGGCGGCGTCCTCGTGCAGTTGCTGTCGGCGCCGTTCGCGATCGTCGCGGACGCGCTGTCGTTCGTGGGCTCGGCGCTGCTGCTGCGCCGGATCCGCGTACACGAGCCGCCACCGGCCCACGAACACCACGGAGCGCTCGCCGCAGGTGTCAGGTTTATCGCCCGCTCCCCGATCGTCAGACCCTGCTTGTGCGCCGCCGCCACGATCAATTTCTTCACCTTCGCGTTCATGGCGATATTCCTGCTGTATGCCGTGCGTACGTTGGAGGTGAACCCGGGTGTACTCGGCCTCGTGCTCGGCGCGGGGGCGATCGGCGGCTTGGTCGGTGCCGCGGTGACGAAGCGACTGTCTGACGCGATCGGGCTCGGATGGACGTGCCTGCTCGGGTGCATCGTATTCACCGCCCCGCTGATGCTCGTGCCATTGGCCGGCGGCCCGAAGCCCGCCATCCTCGGGATGCTATTTCTCGCCGAGTTCGCTTCGGGTGTCGGTGTGATGGTCCTCGACATCAGCATCGGATCGATCTTTGCGGCGGCGATACCCGACCGGGTGCGCGCTCGAGTCACGGGCGCTTTCCAGGCCGTCAACTACGGCACGCGGCCAATCGGCGCGCTCGTCGCGGGCGGCGCCGCGACCCTGATCGGACTGCGTCCCACACTGTGGCTCGCCGCCGGGGGAGCAACGCTCGGCTTCCTCTGGCTGCTTCCCTCACCGCTGACGCGCATGCGACCGGCCGGCGAGAAGGAGCCCGGGCCCTGATTCTGGTCTGGCCCCAGGCGCGGGGTACGATGGCCGCGTGGACGAGGCGCCGACCGTTCCCGAAGCCGTGCCAGCGGCGTGGCGCCGGTGACGGTGCCGTCGGGTACCCGGACACTGTTCGGCGTGGGCGCGGTGGTGCACAGCGCTGACGGGCTCGTGCTCGTCGGTCGGCGGCGCGCGGAGGCTGGGGCGCCGCTAGCGGTCCCCGGGGGTAAGCCTGAGGCCGGTGAGACCGTGGAGGAGTGCGCGGTCAGGGAGCTGGCCGAGGAGACCGGGCTGGTTCTCGACCGGAGCACGGTGCGTACGTTCGCGTGCGTGCTCGTACCCGGCGGCGAGGTCTCGTGGCTTGTGGCCGGTGTCGAGGGGTTCCTCGCGGTTCGCGCGGCTGACCTCGCCGTGCGAGAACTCGAGCCCGACAAGTTCGGCTCGTTTCGATGGATCGATCCGGACCACGTCAGCGAGGACCTGTTTCCCGCGACGGCGGCGCTGCTGGCCCGGCTACGCGCTCGGTGAGAGCTCACGTCTTCGACATGGACGGCACGCTGCTGCGACGGACCTCGGCGCCCGTCCTGCTGGCGGCGGCGTTAGGCCAAGATCAGGCGCTGCTGGAGTTGGAGGAGCGGTTCGCCAACGGCACAGCGACCGCGCTGCAGTTCGCACGCGCCCTGCACGCGATGTGGGGGGTGGTGCCGGCCGAGATCGCGCGGCGGGCGTTCACCGCCGCGCCACTGCTCTCGAACATCCGCGAGGTCGTGGCGGACATCCACCGCCGCGACGAGCGAGCCTGTCTGATCACGATGTCGCCCGACTACTTCGCCGAGCAGTTCCTCGAGTTCGGCTTCGACAGCGTGTTCGCTTCCCGATTCCCGCGCTCGCCGGAGGTCGCGCTCGACGAGTCGGCGATCCTCAACCCGGAGGACAAGCCGCGCCTGGCGGCCCGGTTCTGCGACGAACATGGCCTCGAGATCCGGGACGCCGTCGCCTACGGAGACTCGTTGTCCGATGTGTTCCTGTTCGGGGAGGTCGGACTGCGCGTGTCGGTCAACGGCGACCACCACCTCGTCGAGCTGGCCGACATCGCGATCGAGGGCACGGATCTGATGGCCGCGTACACGGCGGCACGCGAATGGTGCGATCGCCGGCGCCAGCAGCCCGATCGACCCTGAGCGGTCGTGGCACCTGGCAGGGAAGCGCCACGCATGACATCGGCTGAGAGATGATGTCGAGGTCCTTGGCAACCCCGACTCGGAGGCCCGAGCATGGAAACGACAGCAGCAGCAGTCCTGTGGGAGTACGGCGGCGACTGGGAGATCGACGAGCTGACGCTGGACGACCCGCAGGAGGGAGAGGTGCTCGTCAGCCTTGCCGCTTCGGGCCTGTGCCATTCCGACGAACACGTCCGGATTGGCGACCTCCCGATGGAAGCTCTTCCGGCGATCGGCGGCCACGAAGGCGCCGGTGTCGTCGAGCGCGTTGGCTCGGGTGTGACAACGGTTGCCGAGGGCGACCACGTCGTGCTGAGTTTCGTTCCGTCGTGCGGGCGATGCCATTGGTGCTCGATCGGCCGCCAGAACCTGTGCGACCTCGGCGCCGGGATCCAGGTCGGCCTACAGCAGGACGGCACGAGCCGCCATCACGTTCGCGGCCAGGACGCGCGGCTGATGTGCATGCTCGGAACGTTCGCGTCACTCACCGTCGTCCACGAGAACTCGGTGGTCAAGATCGACGACGACATCCCGCTCGATAAGGCGGCATTGGTGGGCTGCGGCGTCACCACCGGATTTGGGACCGCCGTTTACGGGGCGGAGGTCTCCGCCGGGGACACGGTCGTGGTATTCGGCATCGGCGGCGTCGGCGCGAACGCCGTGCAGGGAGCTCGCATCGCCGGCGCCACACGGATCATTGCGATCGACCCCGCGCCGTTCAACCGCGAGCAGGCGGGGCGGTTCGGCGCAACCCACATGTTCGCTTCGGCGGAGGAGGCACTCGAGCCGATCGCCGACATGACCCGCGGCATGATGGCCAACTCGGCGCTCGTGACCATCGACGTCACCACCCCGAAGGTCGTCGGCGACGCCGTGTCGGTCGTCGGGAAGCTGGGCAAGGTGGTGCTGACGTCGCTGCCGCCGATGACGGCCGTTGGGGCTGACGTGGCGCTGTTCGAGGTGATCGCCTACGAGAAGCAGATCATCGGCTGCCTGTTCGGACACGCCAATCCACGCGCCGACATCCCGAAGCTCCTGTCGCTCTATCGCGACGGCACGCTGATGCTCGACGAGCTCGTTACCCGCACGTACGCCCTCGAGCAGATCAACGATGGGTATGAGGACATGCGCACGCATCGCAACATTCGCGGGCTGATCCACTACGAATAGCCGCGTAACCGGAGCGGAGATCGATCGTGTTCCGTGCCGAGGTGGTCGGCGATGCTGCGGCCTTCGCATCTGAAGGAGGCTCGCGGAGCGTTCGACGCAGGGCAGATGCCGGTCCGGCAGTTCAAGCGTCTCGAGGACCGGGCGATCTGGTGGAGTTCGCGCCGGCGCGCGGCTTCGGCGTCAGGAGCTGCGAAGCCGGAACCGCCGAGCCGCGTCAGGCCGGCGCGAGCAGCGTCGTCGGGTCTGACATCACCCGCTCGATCGCGTGGATCGCGCCACCCTGAGCGGCCGCGGTGAACCCGAGCGTCGACGTCGCCAGCTCCGGGGTCTCGCCGGCGCCGGCGAGCGTCCCGGCCTCGAGCGCCTCTCGGGCGGCGGGGAGGATCCAGTCGCCGAGATGGGCGAAGTAGCCGCCGAGGATGATCACCTGCGGGTCGAACAGGTTGGCCAGATTTGCGGCGCCGAGTCCGATCCATCGTCCGAGCTCTGCCAGGACGTCGAGCGTGCGTGCGTCCCCGGCCCGGGCGCGCCTGACGAGGGGCTCGATCTTGCGCTCGGGCGGGCTGTCGCCGCGGGGGCGCTGCCGCGCGGACTGAAGAAGCGCGTTCAGCCCGATGCACGCCTCCCAGCAGCCACGCCGGCCGCACCCGCACAGCGGCCCGTCAGGCATGACGTTCATGTGTCCGACCTCGCCGCCGTAGCCGCGGGTGCCGAGCAGCGGCTGACCGCCGACGATGATCCCTCCGCCGATCCCGACCTCGCCGGTGACGTAGACGAGGTTCGGGGTCCCCGCTCGCTCGCCCGAGTGATATTCGGCAATCGCCGCGAGGTTCGCGTCGTTGCCAACGTGGACCGGAGTCGCGCCGAGGCGCAGGGCCCGGCGCAGCGGCTCGGCGACGGCCACGTCCTGCCAGTGGAGGTTGGGAGCCTCGGCGACGACTCCGGCGGCCACGTCGACAAGTCCGGGCACCGCGACCGTCAGCCCGGCGAGGACCGGCGCCGGGCGGTCGCGCCGCGAGCCCAGGCGCCGGCGCGTCCACCGGCACAGATCCGCCAGCGCGGACATGCACGCGTCGGGGCCTACACTGGCGTCGAACGCGCGGCGCTCGCGGAGCACCTCACGCCCGGCGAGGTCGATCACCAGCACCGAGAGGTAGTCGACGTTCACCTCGGTCCCGATCGCCATCACCCCGTCGCCGAGCTCGAGCCGCGTGCTGGGCCGGCCGGCGCGGCCGCCACCGTCGCGGCCGGTCTCGCGCACGACGCCGAGCGCGATCAGCTCCGCGACCAGACGCGAAACCGTGGCGCGGGTCAGGCCGGCGCGGGCGGCGACCCCGGCCCGGGAGTCGGGCCCGACGGTCGCCAGGTGGCGAAGCACGAGTTCGAGGTTGTTGCGGCGGATGTCATTGTGTCCGGCGCGTTGCGGTATCACCGAAGCGCTTGACACTGGGTATGACGCTGGGTATATGTTTTGCATCGATTCAAAACATTCCTGGCAGGTCCGCCCAGTCTAATGCCGTGAGGGTCGGGCCCGGATACCCCCGGCGATCGGGCCCGGACACCCGGCGGTCGGGGCCGGACACCACCGGCGGTGGGGCCCGGACACCCCGGCGGTCGGGCGCGGACACCCTTTCACCTCCCCGAATCACCATGCAAACGCTTGAACATCCACGGAGATCGGCGCCGAGACCAGCCCCGAGCGGCCGCTCAGGGGCGGTCGGCGTCCTCAGCCTCGACCCGACGCCGTACGCCAAGACGCCCGCGCTGCTCGGAATAGAGCGCGCCACGCGCGACCTCGATTATCTGGTGAGCATTGTCAGCGTGCCCTCGCCGACCCGCCGCGCGCTGCGCGTCGCCGTGGAGCGCTTGCGCCGGGTCGCGGTCGAGGGGATCCTCGTGGTCGCTCCGCGGCGCGCTGCGATTGACATGCTCGCCGAGCTGTCAGTCGACCTCCCGCTCGTGGTCGTCGGCTCTGGGACAAGGGAGCTGCTGCCGGGGGTCGCGATCGACCACTACTCGGGAGCCGCGGCCGCGACCCGCCACCTGCTCGAGCTCGGTCATCGGACCGTCTTTCACATCGCGGGGCCGGCCGACCGCAAGGACCCCGGCCCGCGCTTTGCCGGCTGGCGAGACACGTTGGTGGCGGCCGGCGTTGACATTCCGCTGCCGATGGTCGGCGACTGGACCGCGGAGGTGGGATATGAGCTCGGGTGCCGCCTCGCCAGGCGGCGCGAGGTCACCGCGATCTTCGCCGCGAACGACCAGATGGCGCTGGGCCTGCTGCGGGCGCTGTCCGAGGCGGGGCGCCGGGTGCCGCATGACGTGAGCGTCGTCGGGTTCGACGGCATCCCGCAGGGAGAGTTCTTCAATCCGCCGCTGACGACCGTCTGGCAGAACTTCATCGAGATGGGCCGGCGCAGCCTGGAGCTGCTCCTGAACGAGCTCGCGTCGGGCCAACACGCCCTGATCCACGAGACGATCCCGGCGGAGCTGATCGTCCGCGCCAGCACCGCCGTGGCCCGCTGATCACGGTCGCCGAAACCCGCTGATCGCGTCGCCGCAGGCGCGCCGGGATGGCCCGCTCGCGAAAAATCGGCCCGAACTCTTACGGAGTTCCGAAGATTCCACGAACTTCCTCTTCGCTACGCGCGCGATCCTCGCTAGGTCTCGGAAAGGAACCTAGCCATGACCACGATCCTGATCCTGAACGCAGCCTCATCGCTTGTAGCCGTCGCCGGCATCGGCGGCTTCTTCGCGCTCGCGCAGCGGCGGGCCCGCCGGCGCGCCGCGGTGCAGGTGCTGTACGTCACGAGGGCCAGGACCAGCGGTCTGCCAAACCGCTGAGCTCCGGCCCCCAACGAGTCTCCTCCCCAAGGAGAACCGGCCGGGACCGTCGGCAAGGACACGCCGGCAAAGGACACGCCAGGTCCGAGCGGAGGCGATGTTTGCCTCCGCTCGGACCGATCCCTTAGCGTTGCGCCGTAACCGAGCTTGGAGGTCGCATCGATGCCGCGCACGCACCACCTGCCCGACGAGCAGGTCCACTTCACGTGGGACACGGGGAACGAGCCGCGGCTCGTCGTCGACTCGGGCGACACGGTCGTGGTCTGGACCCGCGACGTCAGCGACAACCAGATCGGCCCCGACTCGGACACGAGCGTGATCGCCGGGCTGGACTGGAATCGCGTCTACCCGCTGTGCGGGCCGATCGGGATCCAGGGCGCCGAGCCCGGTGACACGCTCGCGATCGAGGTGCTCGACATACACACCCAGGGGTGGGGCTGGACGGCGGTGCTGCCCGGGTTGGGCCTATTGCCCGAGGACTTCCCCGACGCCTACCTGCGGATATTCGACCTCTCCCACGGTGACGTCGCGTACATGCGCGAGGACATCGCGATTCCGGTCGAGCCGTTCTTCGGGACGATGGGCGTGTGCCCGGCGGGCGCATCGGCCGTGCCGGTGATGCCGCCCGGGATCTTCGGCGGGAACATGGACACGCGCCAGCTCGTGAGCGGCTCGACGCTGTACCTGCCGGTCCAGGTCGAACAGGCGTTGTTCTCTTGCGGGGACGCGCACGGCGCGCAGGGCGACGGCGAAGTGTGCGTGACCGGCCTCGAGGCCCCGATGTTCGCCGCGCTGCGGTTCACGCTCGAGAAAGGTCGCACGATCCCGGCACCGCAGTACCGCACGCCCGCGCCGCTCACCCGGCGCGTGGACTCGGCGCCGTTCTACGGCACCACCGGCGTCGGCGGCGACCTATACATCGCCGCGCAGGACGCCGTGCGCGCGATGGTCGATCACATCGCGACGCGCTACGACCTCGGTCGCGAGGACGCCTACCTGCTGTGCAGCCTCGCGGTCGACCTCAAGATCTCCGAGATCGTCGACGCCGGCCAGTACATCGTCAGCGCGCTACTGCCGGAGGCGATCTTCATCCGGTGAGAGACCGGGAAGTCACGATCTAGCCGGCGACGGCTCGAGCTGCGGGATCACGTCGGTGATCAACAGCTCGAGTGTCCGCCTGGACTCCTCGAACGTCATGTCACCGGTCGGGAACATGAAGCAGATGTAGTCGACCATCCCGTCGTCGAGCAGCGCGCCGACCCGCTCGACGATCTGCGGCGGGGTGCCGGACCCGATCTGGATGGCCGGCTCCATATTCGCGTGGATCGCGCGCAGCGGACCCTGAGCGTCGTAGCACTCCTGCTCTGACAGCTTGAGGTGGTCGAAGCGGTGGGCATCGTGGGTGCGGCGCACGAGCCCCTCCATGCCGCGCCGGGCGACGTCACGTGCCTCGTCCTCGGTGGGCGCGATCGACAGCAGCATGCTGTAGCCCACGCGGGGCTCGGAATTGGGACCTCCACCCATCCCGTCGAAGCGGATTTCGTCACCCTTGTGGTCATGCCATGCCTTGAGGTAGTGCTCGTATGCCGCCTCGCTGATCTTCCCGGGCCACATCAGGCTCATCCCGTGCTGCCCCGCGGTCTGCGGGCTGCCGGGGTACCAGAACGGGATCCGCTCCTGGAGTGGCTTGGTCGACATCGGCATCGTCGGGAAGTCGAAGAACGTGCTGCGCTCGCTCGAGATCTCGCCGGAGGCGAGCGCGTGTTCGATGATCCCCAGCACGTCGGTGAAGCGGTCGCGTGACTCCCACCAGTCCCGGCTGAACCAGTAGTGCTCGATCGGGACGGCGCCGCGCCCGACCCCGAACTCGAGGCGGCCACCGGTGAGCTGATCGAGCACGCACATGTCCTCGATGATCCGCACCGGGTGGTGCATCGGCAGCAGCTTCACCATCGGCCCGAGCCGGATGTTCTCGGTCACCTGCGACGCGGCGGCGATGAACAGCTCCTGGCCCGGAGCCATGCACAGCCCGCTGCCGTGATGCTCGGCCAGGTGGTACCCGGCGAACCCGGCGGCGTCGGCCATCTTGATCAGCGTCAGCCGGTCCTGGAACAGCTGGCGGGTGGGCGTGCCGGGGATGTCCTCGATGTGGTCGAAGATCCCGAACTTGTTCGCGATCACGGGCGGGACCCTAACGACTTACGCGAGGAGCCGAAGCAGCGCGGCGGTGGCGGCGGCACCGAGCGCGACGACGACGAACGGCGCCTTGCGCCATACGAGCACGGCCGCGACCAGCAGCGCCGGCGTGCGGGCGTCGAGCACGAACCGCTGTCCGGTGCCGAACGCCTGGACGACGATCAGCGCCGCCAGCACGGGGACGACCACGATCTCGAGCGACCAGCGCTCTGCGGCCTCGCGACCCAGCCGCTCGCCGAGCACGAGACCGAGCGCCTTGAGCGCGTACGCCGACGCGCATAGGGCAAGCACCGGCCACCAACTCATCGACGTGCCCCCAAACGCCCGCGGCGAGACGCGAGCAGCACCGGGACAGCCGCCAGCGAGGAGGCGATGATCGGTACGCCCGCCGGCGTGATCGGCAGCAGCGCGGCGGCGATGAGCGCGCCGGTCACCGCGACGCGGACCGCCTGGCGACCTCGCAGCTGAGGAGCGAGCAGCGCCAGGAACACCGCTGGGAACACGGCGTCCATGCCGTAGTCGCGAGGATTGCCGAGACTGTGCCCGGCGAGCGCGCCGGCCAGGGTTCCGAGGTTCCACGCCGTGAACAGGCACAGCGCGGTCAGGTCGAACGCGCGCCGCTTGGCGGACAGCGTCGGCTGGGCGTGGGCCATCGCCGTGGTCTCGTCGACGACGACCTGCGCCCGCAGCGCGCGCTTGGGCAGGGTGCCCGACACGACTTCCTTGAGGCTGAACGCGTACAGCGCGTTGCGTCCGGCGAGCAGCAGCGCCGGCGGGAGCGCGCCCGCGACGCCGCCGCCCGCGGCGATCACCGACGCAAACGTCAGCTGCGACGCGCCGGTGAAGCACACCAGCGACATCACACAGGTCTGCGCGACACTGAAGCCGGCCGCGACCGACAACACGCCGAACGAGACCGCGTACACCGCGGTGGCGACTCCGATCGAGAGCGCGTTTCTGACGATCTGGTCACCGGGCATGGTCGCGGCATTGTCTCGCGATTTCGCCAGCACATGGCTGCGAATACACCCGCTCAGGCCCCTGATCTGGCAACATTCAGCCATGGATGCAATCGACCGCGCAATTATCGACGAGCTGATGCGCGACGGCCGGCTGTCGAACGTCGAGCTGGCGTCGAAAGTGAACCTGTCGCCGTCGCCCTGCCTGCGCCGCGTCCGAGCGCTGGAAGAGTCCGGTGTGATCTGCGGCTACCACGCCAACATCGAGCCGAGCGCGATCGGGCGCGGGCTCGAGGTGTCGGTGCTCGTCGAGCTCTCGCTGAAGGACCGCAAGACCGTCGAGGCGTTCGAGGAGCAGATCGGGACGTTCGAGGAGGTCCTCGAGTGCCGGCGGATGTTCGGCCTCCCGGACTACATCATCCGCGTCGGGGTCGCGGACACCGAGGCGTACGAGCGCTTTTACATGAACAAGCTCGCGGAGCTGCCCGGCGTCACGCGCGTCAACTCGCAGTTCACGATGAAGCTCGTCAAGGCGGCCACGCCGAAGCGCCGGCCAACGTAGCGAACGCCGCAGCAGCGATCGCCCCGGTACCGTCTCGCTGCATGAGCACGTCCGCAGGCACCCATCGCGTGGTCGTGGTCGGCGGAGGCTTCGGCGGCCTCCAGGCCGCGTTGAAGCTCCGTCGCGTCCCGGTCGAGGTGACGCTGATCGACCGGCGCAACTTCCACCTGTTCCAGCCGCTGAGCTATCAGGTCGCGACCGGCGCGCTGGCGCCCGACGAGGTCGCCTATCCGCTGAGAGCGATGTTCAAGCGTGACCGCAATGTCCGCGTGTTGCTCGCGGAGGTCGCCGACGTCGACCTCGACGCGCGCCAGGTTCGTCTGCGCTCGGTCGGCGAGGTGCCGGCGCCCGAGCCGGTGACGTACGACACGCTGGTCGTGGCCGGCGGCTCGGCATATTCGTACTTCGGCCACGACGAATGGAGCGAGTTCGCGGCTGAGGTCAAGTCGCTCGAGAGCGCGCTGACCGTCAGGAGCCGGATTCTCAGCGCGTTCGAGGCCGCGGAAGCGGAGACCGACCCGGACCGGCGTGCCGCCTGGCTGACGTTCGCGGTCGTCGGGGCCGGACCGACCGGCGTGGAGATGGCCGGCCAGATCGCCGAGCTAGCGCACGACACGTTGCGCCTCGACTTCGACGCGGTCGACCCGCGCAACGGGCGCATCCTCCTGATCGAGACCGCCGATCGGGTGCTGACGAGCTTCCCGCCCTCGCTGTCGGCGAAGGCGCAGCGGTCGCTCGAGCGGCTCGGGGTCACGCCGTTGCTCGGCTCGACCGTCGTCGGGATCGACGCGGAGTCGGTCAGCATCAGCGAGGGCGCCGGAAGCACCCGGCGCATTCCGGCGCGCACCGTCGTGTGGGCCGCCGGCGTGACCGCCTCGAAGCTCGGGGCGAGACTGGGCGAGCTGAGCGGAGCCGAGGTCGACCGGGCAGGGCGGATCGCCGTCGAGGCCGACCTCACGCTTCCCGGCCATCCCGAGGTGTTCGCGCTCGGCGACATGGTCCGGGTTCGCGGCGCCGACGGATCGGTCGTCACCTACCCGGGGGTGGCGCCCGTGGCCATGCAGCAGGGCCGCTACGTCGCCAGGGTGGTGCGTGGCCGGCTCGAGTCCACCGACACGCCGCCGTTCCATTACCACGACAAGGGCAACCTGGCGACGATCGGCCGCGGGTCGGCGGTGGCCGACATCGGACCGCTGAAGCTCAGCGGCTTCCTCGCCTGGGTCACGTGGCTGGTGGTTCACCTCTGGTATCTGGTCGGGTTCGAGAACCGCATCGTCGTCTTCACCCGCTGGGGGTTCAGCTTCGTCACGCACGGACGCGGCGCGCGGCTGATCGCGGACTCGGACGCGGACGCGAAGGCGACCGGCGACGAAGTCTGAGCGCCGGCGAGGATTCGAGAGGAGATCCGGATGGCCCGCACCGTCACCGTCGGCCAGACCTACGCGTTGGTCGCCGACCTCCCGCTCCAGATCGAGTCCTACTCGCTCGAGCCGCTCAGCGCCCCGATGGGGCCCGACCGCATTCGGCGGACCACGGTCATCCGGCTAGCCGGGGCCGGCGAGGAGGGCATCGGCGAGGACGCCACGCCGATCGAGGAGGACCAGGTCGCGTTCCAGGAGGCTGCCCCAACCCAGCCCGTGTCCGGCGGGTGGACGATCGACTCGTTCTCGTCGCATCTGGCGACGCTCGACCTACATCCGAAACCCACGGAGCACGACAGGTTGCGGTCGTTTCGCCGGTGGGGGTTCGAGAGCGCGGCGCTCGATCTCGCCTTGCGCCAGGCCGGCCGCTCGCTGGCGGAGGTGCTCGGGCGTGTGGTGCGCCCGCTCGCCTTCGTCAATTCGCTGCACCTGTCGGATCCGCCGAGCTTCGATCCGATCCGCGCGCGGCTCGAGCTGTTCCCCGCGCTGCGATTCAAGCTCGATCCGACGACCGAGTGGGACGGGCGGCTGATCGACGAAATCGCGGCCACGGGCGCGGTCGACACCGTCGATCTCAAGTCCCAGTACCCGCCACCGTTCGGCCAGCCCGCCGACCCGCGCCTGTACGACGCGGTCGCGCGGGCGTTCCCCGACGCCTGGATCGAGGACCCCGCGATCACTCCCGAGACGTGGCCGGTGCTCGAGCCGCACATCGGGCGGGTCACCTGGGACGGGACGTTGTGGTCGATCGCCGACATCGAGCGGCTCTCGACCCGACCGCGCGCGATCAACATCAAGCCGGTGCGCTTCGGCACGGTGCAAACGCTGTTCGGCGTCTACGACTACTGCGCGGCCAACGAGATCGCGATGTACGGCGGCGGCTTCGGCGAGCTCGGAGTGGGGCGACACCAGATCCAGTACCTGGCGTCGGTGTTCCATCCCGACACCCCGAACGATGTCGCCCCATCCGGCTATAACCTGCCGGAACTCGACTCGGCGCTACCGACGAGCCCGCTCACCGAGGTCCCGGCCGGCGCCGGCTTCCGCTGGGCCTGACGCCGCGAAGTCCGCGATCAGTCCGGCGAGCTCGTCGGGCTGGTCGATCATCGAGAACGTTCTCGCCCGCTCGATCACTTCGAGCCGTGAGTTGGGCACGGCTGCGGCTAGCCGCCGGCCATCCTCGAGCGGGAAGAACGCGTCGTCCCGCGACCACGCGATCAGCGTCGGCCTGGTGAAGCGGGGCAGACGCTCGGCGGCCTGGACCGTCGTCTGTTGGTTCAGCGAGGCCGTTAGCCGTCGCAGATCAGCGCGGACCCCCGAGTCCGTCAGTGCGGGCGCGACCCACTCGGTGACGAGGCCGTCGATGTCGGCGTGTGCGAGCGCGCCGTATGCGCGTTGACGTCCAAATCGGGTGCGCAGTGACTGGAGCGCTGCCCTGAACGTGGGCGCGAACTTCGCGGCGGCGATGAGCGGCTTGAGGATCGGAGGCGGGAAGTGCTCGAACGCGTCGCAGCTCGTCAAGACCAGCGCCCCGAGCCGCTCCGGGGTGCTGGTGGCGACGACCTGCGCGACCGCGCCGCCGGTGTCGTTGCCCACGAGCACGACGTCCTCGAGGGACAGTTTCTCGAGCAGTTCGCCGACCATCGCCGCGATCGCCTCGATCGTGAGCTGTGAATCTCGCCGCATGGGCTCGGTGTGGGCGCCCAACGGCCACGTTGGCGCGATGCATGCGAAGCCGCCTTCGGCCAGCCGCTCGGTCAGCGGCCGCCACAGCGAGCCGGCCATCGCGTAGCCGTGGATGAACACCACCGGCCGGCCGTCGTCCGGGCCGGCCTTTTCATAATGGACATTTCCAATGGTCAGAGAGACAGTGGGCACAAGGACCTCCAGGCACGAGTTACGTACAGGCTGCACGTAAGATACCAACAGACTGTATGGAAATGCAAGGGCGAAGAACTCAGGCCGAACGGTCCGCCGCGACGCAGCACGCGCTGCAGGCTGCCGCGCGCCGCCTGTGGGGCGAGCGCGGCTATACCGAGGTCTCAACTCCCGAGATCGCCGAGGCCGCGGGGGTGACCCGCGGCGCCATGTACCACCAGTTCCCTGATAAGACCGCGCTGTTCGTCTCGGTGCTCGAGGCGGTCGAGACCGACGTGATGAAGCGGCTGGCGGCCACCGTCGCCACGGCCCGGCCGAAGACTCCGGCCGACGCCCTGCACGCCGCGGCCGACGCTTGGATCGACATCGCGAGCGAACCGGAGGTCCGCCGGCTCGTCCTCCTTGACGCCCCCAACGTCCTCGGATGGGCCGGCTTCCGTGAGATCTCTCTGCGCTACGGCCTGGGGATGACCGAGCAGCTGCTGACCGCCGCAATCGAGGCCGGGCAGCTCAAGCAGCAACCCGTCCGTCCCCTTGCCACCGTGATGATCGGCGCGCTGGACGAGGCGGCCATGTCGATCGCGAACGCCGACGATACGACTGTCGAGAGGGAGCAGGTGCGGGCCGTCGTGCACGACCTGATCGACGGGGTCATGATTCAGGCATGACGGACGAGCGACAGCTCGAGTCGATGTACGCCGCGTTCAATGCGCGCGACATCGACGCCGTGCTGGGGGCCATGACCGACGACGTCGACTGGCCGAACGCGTGGGAGGGCGGGCGCTTACGCGGGAAGGAAGCGGTCCGCGCGTACTGGACGCGGCAGTGGCTCGAGATCGACCCGCGCGTCGACCCGGTCGCGTTCTCGCGGCGACCGAGCGGGGAAGTGGCGGTCGACGTGCAACAGGTCGTGCGCACGCCCGACGGCGCGCTCGTGGGCGAGGGCCCGGTCGTGCATGTGTACTCGCTGCGCGGCGGCCTCATCTCCCGCATGGACGTCGAGGAGTCGGGAGCGGGTGGGTCAGGCCGGCTCGAGTAGGACGACCGGTATGACGCGATTGCGGGCGCGCCCCTGGTAGGTCTCGTAGCCGTTGTAGTTGTCGTTGACGATCCGCCAGAGCTCGTCGCGCTCGGCGCCCTCGATCACGCGGGACATGACGGGGGTGCGGTGGCCGCCGATCTCGACCTCGGCCGCGTCGGGATGTGCGCGGAGGTTGTGGTACCAGGCCGGGTTGTGCTCGGCGCCGGCCTTCGAGGCGACGACGACGAAGCCGTCGCGGTGCGGCGTGTACAGCAGCGGTGTCGCGCGCTCCCGGCCGGAGCGGGCGCCGCGGGTGTGGAGTAGCAGGATCGGCTGGCCCATCGCCACCTTGACGCGGCCCCGCGTCAGCGGGATCAAGCGGCGGTCGATCGCCGGGAACACGTTGACGAACAGCCACCCGCCGAGCCGCGTCCGGGCCGCCGCCTGGAGGACCTTGTCGAGCTGCGACTTTTCCTGCTGAGGTCGGTAGCCGGCGATTCGCGGACGCTATCAGCGCCGGCCGCCACCGCGGCACCGCCGGCGCTCGGATCTCACGACATCGGCCCGAACGCCGTTTCAGGGGTACGACCGTCCAGCGAAACAGGAGGGATCGCCGATGACAATCACGATCGACGTCGCCACCGACATCCGCGCGCGGGTCGATGCGCTCGACTGGGAGCGCCTGCGCGCCGACCTCGACGACCGAGGGCACGCCGTCACCGTCCCCGTGCTCACCGAGGGCGAATGCGACGACCTGTCCGATCTGTTCGACAGCGGCCGGTTCCGCTCGACGATCGAGATGGCCCGTTACCGCTTCGGGGATGGGCGCTACCGCTACTTCGACCATCCGCTGCCCGACACGATCGCGGCGCTGCGCACGTCGTTCTACCGGCACCTGGCGCCGATCGCCAACCACTGGTCCGAGCTGCTCGGCGGAGACGGGCCGACCTTCCCGCAAGAACACGAGGAGCTCCTGCGCCGCTGCCAAGCCGCCGGCCAGGGGCGGCCGACGCCGCTGATTCTGCGCTACGGCGAGGGCGACTGGAACGCGCTCCATCAGGACCTGTACGGCGACGTGTTCTTCCCGTTCCAGGTGCTGACGATCCTCGCCCGACCCGGTGAGGACTTCGACGGCGGGCAGTTCGTCCTGCTCGAGCAACGCCCGCGCGCCCAGAGCCGGGCGCACGTGCTCGACCCTGCCCAGGGAGCGTTTGTGATCTTCCCCACGGCCACGCGGCCGAACCGGGGCAAGCACGGTTATCACCGGATCGGGATGCGCCACGGCGTCTCGACCGTGACCCGAGGGCAGCGGACCGCGCTCGGGGTGATCTTCCACGACGCTACCTGAGGCCGATCCGCCGATCGAGCACGCCGAGGCCGCGCGAGCTCGGACTGTCGCTCGCGGAGCGCGAGGAGCTGAGGACCCGCCTGGGCGCCACCAAGGCGGCGCTCGCTCAGATCGACGCGCTGGTGGAGCTTCGGCGCCAGGGGACGGTCTCGAACGAGACCATGAACCGCGTGATCCAGGCGCTCGACCTCGAGGAGTTCCGGCTCGAGATCTGGTGGCTAAGCGTGCTGCGCGAAGACCTTGTGGTACTGCCGCAAAGTCAGCCCGAACCACTGGTCGGTGACGCCGTCGTCCACCATGCCGAGGCGCCCAATGACGCGCTGCGAGGCCTCGTTGTCGAGGTCGGTGAGGGCGAGGACTTGCTCGGTGCCGGCGTCGGCGGCGCGACCGAGTAGCGCCTGCGCGGCCTCCGTCGCGTAACCGTGGCCCTGCTCATCCGGGTGCAGATGCCAGCCGATCTCGACCTGGCCGGTCGGGCCATCGGCGTCTTCGAGCGGTATCAGCAGCACCGTTCCGATCGGTCCGCGGCCCTCGTCGTCGATCAGCACGATCGCCCACAGCCCGAGCGGCGGTTTCAGGCCGGCTTCACGGGCGTGCCAGCGCCTGATCCGCTCGGGTGCCTCGTCCGGTGTGACCATGGTGCGCCGGGGCTGAGGGCCCAGCCAGCGGACGACCTCGTCCCGGGAGTAGATGTCGAAGAAGGCCGGCGCGTCCTCCTCGACCCATCGACGCAGCACCAGGCGAGAAGTCCGCAGCAGCTCCATCGACGCTACGGGCGCAGGATCAGCACGCGCGCCTGGCCGCCCGGGTTGATCCCGAGCTTGACGATCGCGTCCCCGACCGGGACTGCATCAAGCCACGCGCTCTCGTGCTCGTTCAACTGTCCGAGTGCGGCCACCTGCTGCATCGCTCGTGCGAGGTGGGCCATCTCGTCGGGGCTGCCCTCGAGTTGCTCGACGCCCCGCTCGGTTCCGAACGTGACCGTCATTCCCTTGTCGGTCTGCTCGGCGCAAAGCAGTTCCAGGCTCATGGATCCCTCCAGTCTAGGTACGAGAGGAACGGCCTCCCCGCGCCGGCGCTTCCAGCGCCGCCGCGTCGATGGTGGACAACTCCGCGCTCGACGAATCCTCTCGATCGAGCGTGGGCCTAGCAACGCTATGGGTGGCCGAATCCGCATTCACCGCCGGGCGGAGGCCGAGTGAGGACTTGATCCCTGAACGCCTACCCGCCGATCCCGCCGGCCAGTGCCCGCAGTGCGGCGATCCCGGGCATGAACAGGTACTCGCCACCGCGTGTGGTCACGAACGACGCCTGCGGCGAGAGCATGAACGGCGGCTCGCCCTGGATCGTCATCTTCCCCGTCCCGAGCGGGCTGCCGAGCAGGAAGTCACTGTCGTGGCCGAGGTGAAAGCCGTTGCCGTCGTTCAGCCATTGCAGCTGCACGCTCTCGAACTGGCGCGAGATGCTGGCGTTGAAGCACACGAACACGAGCCCGCGGTCGATGCCGTCGTCCTCGAGCGCATCGGCCGCCAGCGGCGGCCCGTATGGCACACCCCGCCGGATGATCCGGTGGCGGAAGCTCAATAACCCCGCATCGTCGAGCCCGGGCCAGCCGAGCCCGTCGCGGGGGTTCGAGCGCCGGATGTGCGCGCCGAGCGGGCATCGCTTGCCGTCGACGTCCGCGGAGAGATAACGGAAGTCGTTGCTCCCCGCGGCGGTCGCGGAAAACTGCGGATCGGGGCGGGCCGGCGACTTCACGAGCGGCGTCCCGTTCCGCCACCGCCCGACGATCTTGGCCGCGAGCAGCTCCTCGTCGCCCCCCGCAAACCGGGCCGCGGCGTCGCGCAGAACACTTCGAAACAGCGCCACATCCTGGCGGAGCTTGCGGTACACCACGTACGTCCCCGACCGCCCGAGCGGGTCTGTCGGCGCGCTTGGGAGTCGCTTCAACGGATCGACGAGCGTGTCCTCGTCCGGATAGCCGAGCACGAACTCGCCGAGCGCCAGCGGCCGCCAGGTCCCGTCTTTGAGCGGCACGCCTCCGCCCGCCGCCGTGCTGTCCGAGACCCCGGCGATCGCCGGCTGGGCGGCGCCGTCGGCGAACCCGAACTGCTCCCGCGGCGGAGCGCCGGCCTCGGCGCCGGCAGGCGCGAGCAACTCGGCGTGCTGCTCGTGCACGACTGACACGCCCGAGCCTCGGTCGATCGCCGCCCGGACACCAGCGACCTCCGCGTCGAGCTCCTCCAGTCGGCGCGCGTTGACGGTCACGAGCACATGCGCGGCGCCCGTGCCGAGCCCGCCGTCCCAGTGCTCGGGTGCGCTCGAGCCGAGATCGCCGAGCATCTCGCTCCGGCCCGCCATGCCCTGACGGAACTCGTCGGAGAACGTGCCGATCACGCCCTCGGGAACCCCGAGCGCGCGCAGCCCGGCGGACGTGACCGCGACGTTCCGGTGGGACCGTGGCTTCTCGCCGCGCCATTCCTCGTCGCTCGAGACCGTCTCGACGAGCTCGCCCAGCCACGCCCGACCACGCGCGGCATCCGACACGTGGGCGAACACGTACGAGGTGCACGGGTAGCTGTTCCCGTACGCGCGCAAGACGTTGCCCTGGATGTCCGAACGATCCACGGGCATCAGAACGCCTCCTCGAACGCCCGGAGCAGCTGGTCCGGTCCCATGTCCTGCGCCCGGACCGCGAACGCGATCAGCTGCTCGCGGGCCGCCAGCGCCGCCTTCACCTGCGCGACCGTCGCATGCGGGTAGGCGGCGACGAAGAACCCGGTGTCGATCTTGTTGTGGAGCAGGTACGCCTTGAGCTGGGGGCCCGCGGCCTCGGGCGGGCAGCCGACGCACCGGCCCCAGATCTCCCTCGCCTCGGGGGCGAGCTTCACGGACAGCTCGTCGAGATATGGATCGACCGGGCCGTCGAAGTTGCTCGTGAAGATCAGGTATCGATTCGCCAGATGATCCTCCTGCGGCTGCGAGGGGTCGTTGACCCAATCGCGAAGGATCACCCAGCGCGCGAAGTGGGTGCCCGCCAGCCGCGCGAGCGGGCTGCCGTTCTGCGGGAGCGCGTCGAGAAATGCGCTCAGCGCGTCCTCTTCCCCCGGGCGGATCGGCGTCAGCGCCATGAATGCCGTGGCCTGGCCCGACGTATTGCTCACAGGCAGTCCTGCACGTCGGCGAGGAACGCGGACCACGCGGCGGTGAACGCCTCCGGGGACATGCCGCTGGCACGCGCCTTGAACGCGTCGAGTTTGGGAGCAAGCTCGAGTGAGGACAAAACCATGGTCGTGGTGGCTTCGGGGTACGCCCCGTAGAAGTGGCTGGCCACGACCTCGTTGCGCTTGATGTAGGCCTTGAACGGCCCGGTCGGCAGCGGTTGCGGGAATCCGTACGACGTCCCCCAGAAGACCTTCATGCCGCGAGTGAGGATGTGGGAGAACGCGTCGATGTACTCCTCCCAGCCGCCGTTGAAGTTGCTCTCGAAGAACAGGCGCGGGTAGGTCAGCTTCTCCCGCGGCTGCGGCGGCCCGTTGAACGGGATCTTCCTGACCAGCGTCCAGCGGGCGAAGTGGATGAACGACAGGCGCCCGAGCGTCCCGCTGGCCTTCGGGAAAGTCGTGGCGAACCAGAACACCAGCGGCAGCCACAGCCGGCCGAGCGGCTTGACCGTGCTGAAAACCGTGATCGCGATCGCTTGACCGTCGACGTTGGCAGGGTCGGTGCCGGTCGCGGTATCCGGACCTGGCGGAGCGGCGGGTTCGCTCACCGCCTACGAACATATTCGCGAGCGTCCGGGCAAGTCAAGGCGTTAGCCTTGCGGCCGCGCAGCGATAGCGACCAAAGGAGAGGCGATGAGCGAAGAGCGGGTCAAGTTCGTGCTTGACGAGCCGGACATCCCGACGCACTGGGTCAACCTGATGGCCGATGTAAACGACCCCGCCAATCCCCTGCCGCCGCCGTTGATTGGGACCCCGCCCACCCAGCAGCCCGCCGGACCGGACGACCTGACGCCGATCTTCCCGATGGCGCTGATCCTGCAGGAGGTCTCGGCCGAGCCCGAGATCGAGATTCCCGAGCCGGTCCGCGAGATCTACAAGCTGTGGCGCCCGACGCCGCTGTACCGCGCGCGGCGGCTCGAGCGCGCGCTCGACACCCCCGCCCACATCTACTACAAGTACGAGGGCGTCTCGGCCGCGGGCTCCCACAAGCCGAACACGGCGGTCGCTCAGGCCTACGAGAACGCCCAGGCCGGGATCAAGAAGCTCACGACCGAGACGGGCGCCGGCCAGTGGGGATCGGCGCTGGCGTTTGCCTGCCAGCTGTTCGGGCTCGAGTGCGAGGTGTGGATGGTCGGCTCGAGCTACGACCAGAAGCCCTACCGCCGCTCGATGATGGAGACGTGGGGCGCAACGGTCCACCGCTCACCCTCAAACGTGACCGAGGCCGGCCGGTCGCAGAGCGCACACACGACGGGCTCGCTCGGGATCGCGATCTCCGAGGCGGTCGAGGTCGCGGCGCAGAACGACGACACGAACTACTCGCTCGGGTCGGTGCTCAACCACGTACTCCTCCACCAGACCGTGATCGGGCAGGAGGCGATCGCGCAGATGGCGATGGCCGGCGAGGAGCCCGACACCGTGATCGCGTGCGTCGGCGGCGGATCGAACTTCGGCGGCCTCGCGTTCCCGTTCCTGCGCCGGGTGATCCGCGGCGAGGCCAACACCAAGTTCATCGCGGCCGAGCCGGCCGCCTGCCCGACGCTGACTCGCGGCGTGTACGCCTACGACTTCGGCGATACGGTCGGGATGACGCCGCTGATGCCGATGTACACGCTCGGCCATAACTTCGTGCCGCCGCCGGTCCACGCCGGCGGCCTTCGCTACCACGGCGATGCGCCGCTCGTGTGCGGGCTGGTCAAGCAGGGGCTCGTCGAGCCGCGCGCCTATCGCCAGAACGAGACGTTCGATGCGGCGGTCCGGTTTGCACGAGCCGAGGGCCTGATTCCGGCGCCCGAGCCCGCACATGCGATCCGAGCGGCGATCCAGGAGGCCGAGGCAGCACGAGAGGCCGGCGAATCCAGGGTGATCCTGTTCGGCCTGTGCGGCCACGGCCACTTCGACCTCAGCGCGTACGACGCCTACCTGGCGGGCCGCCTCGAGGATCCCGAGTTCTCCGAGGACGACCTCGCCGCGGCGCTCGCGAGCCTCCCGGAGGCGCCGGCGCTCGCCTGACCCACATCACTTCGGCAGGTGCAGGCCGTAGAAGCCGACGCTCCGCGGGTTGCCGCCCGTGGGCGTGTAGGTCACCCATAGCCTCAGCACCGCGTGGTAGGTGTGGTGAAGGACCAGTCGCTTGCCGCGCGCGTTGGGCGTGATCCGCAGCGTCAGCGTGCCGGCGCTGGTGGCGTCGGCGTGCTTGCGGGCATAGACGAACCGGTTCTTCGCGGGCTGCAGCACGGCGACGCGAGCGAGGTTGTTGTTCCACGCGGTCTCGAGCACGTCGACCGTGCCCGGTCCCGGAACCGTCAGATCGAGCGTGACCGTGCCGTCGCGGTGCGTCTTCACGTGCGAGACCCGGAACGTGTTCTCAGGCGATGCGACCGTGTAGCTGACCGTCTTCGTCACCGTCTGCCCGTCGCTGGACGTCGCGGTCACCGTGAACGTGTGCGGGCCGGCGGTCGAGGTATCGATCGGCTGCCCGGCCGCTACCGGTCCTGTGCATGTCGAGATCCCGGGGCCGCTCGCCCCTTCCTGGCAGCCGTAGCCAGCGTCGACGACCAGCCCCTTGGTGTACGTGGCGCCGGCGCTGGGCGACGTGATCGCGGCCGACGGTGCCGCCGCCACCGTGTAGTGGATCGTCGTGCTCGCCGTCAGGCCGTCGAGGCTGGTGGCGGTGACACTGTAGGCGTGGGCGCCCGGGGTCGAGGTGTCGAGCGTGCCGGCGCCGCCCGAAGCGCCGCTCGAGTCGACGCAGGACTGGATGCCGGGGGCGCTCGTCGCTTCGCTGCACGAGAACGACGTCGACACGGTCTGACCCAGCGCGAACAGCTGGTTGTCTGCCGGCGAGGCGATCTGCGCCGACGGCGGCCCGAGCACCGTGTAGTGGATCGTGGCCGTGCCGGTCAGCCCGTCGAGGCTGGTGGCGGTGACCGTGTAGGTGTGCGCGCCCGCACTCGAGGTGTCGAGCACGCCGGTGCCGCCCGACGCCCCGGCCGAATCGACGCAGGACTGGATTCCCGGGGCGCTCGTCGCTTCGGTGCACGAGAACGACGTCGGCACGGTCTGACCCAGCGCGAACAGCTGGTTGTCTGCCGGCGAGGCGATCTGCGCCGACGGCGGCCCGAGCACCGTGTAGTGGATCGTGGCCGTTCCGGTCAGCCCGTCGAGGCTGGTGGCGGTGACCGTGTAGGTGTGCGCGCCCGCTGTCGAGGTGTCGAGCGTGCCGGTCCCGGCCGACGCTCCGCCTGAGTCGACGCAGCTCTGGATGCCGGTGCCAAACAGCCCGTCGGTGCACGAGAACGAGGTCGCGACGACCTGGCCGAGGTTGAAGTCGTGGTTGTCGGCCGGCGAGGTGATCCGCGCCGACGGCGGGGCAGCCACGAGCAGCGTGGCGGACCCGGTGGTGCCGGTGCCGCCGTTGGTCGAGGTGACCGGAGCGCTCGTGTTCATGAACGTGCCCGGAGCGCCGGGAGTCACCGCGACCGACAGCGTGCAGCTCGAGCCCGTCGCGATCGTCCCACCGGTCAGGCTGACCGACCCCGAGCCGGCGACGGCCGAGGCGGTTCCACCGCATGTGTTCGCGAGCCCGTTCGGGGTAGCAACGACCAGGCCTGACGGAAGCGTGTCGGTGAACGCGACCCCCGTCGCCGCGACGGTGTTGGCCGCCGGGTTCGAGATCGTGAACGTCAACGTCGAGGTGCCGTTCTGCGGGACGGTGCCCGGAGTGAACGACGCGGCGATCGCCGGTGGCGCGACGACCACCTCCGGGTTCCCGCTCAGCGAGGCGGTGCTGCCGGTGAAGTCCGTGTCGCCGGCGTAGCTGGTTGTGATCGTGTGGTCACCAGCCGCCAGCGCCGAGGTCGTGAGCGTCGCCACCCCGCCCGACAGCATGCCGGTTCCGATGCTCGACCCGCCGTCGAGGAACGTGACGGTTCCGGTCGGCGTGCCGGTCCCCGGCGCGACCGGGGTGACCGTCGCCGTGAATGTCACGGACTGGCCCACCGCGGCGGAGTTCCGGCTGCTCGTCACCCCGGTCGTCGTCTCGGCCTGGTTGACCGTGTAGTCGGCGAAGCCCTCGCCGACGAGGCCGTCGTTGTTCGTGGCGGTCACCGTGAACGTGTTCGAGCCGAGCGTCGAGGTGGGGACCGCCGAGCCCGACGGGTTGCCGTTCTGGTCAAGGCACGAAGCGATCCCGGGGCCGCTCGCGATGTCCGCGCAGGTGAAGCTCGACGTGACCGGCTGCCCGAACACAAACGTCGCGCCGTTCGCCGGGGTCGTGATCGTCGCGGTCGGGGCCGTGTAGCTGATCGTCACGACGCCATTGCCGCCGTGCGTGCCGTTGGTGAACACCGTGCCCGCCGGACCGAAGCTCGAGCCGCCACCGCCGCCGCCGCCGCTGTCGAACATGCAGCCGCCGCCGCCACCACCACCACCCCACAGGCCGCCGCCGCCACCACCACCGCCGTCACCGCCGATGGTAGAACCACCGTTCTGTCCGATCCCGCCCGCCCCGCCCGCGTCCTGGGTGGTCGTCCCGCCGGCCACTCCGCCGCTGGTGCAAAGTAGGTCGCTGGCGCCGCCGGCTCCGCCGCCACTCTGGCTAGCTCCGCCCGCGCCGCCGCCTCCGTCGTCCTCGCCGACCCCACTGCCGCCGGACGGACTGCCGCCGTCGCCGCCCGCGCCGGTGAACGACCCGCCCGCAACGACAGAGCCGCCACCGCCGCCGCCGATCAGGACTCTCGCCGCCAGGCCGCAGCTGACGGTCGCGGCACACGCTCCCGTCCGAATATCGGATGCGCCGCCGCCTCCACCGCCGGCCACTCCAGCCTCGAGGCTCCCCGTGCCGCCTGCGCCGCCCGCGCCGCCTCCATTGAAACCGGCCTGACCGAAGGCGAACCGGGCGCCCTGACCGCCGACGCGCACCTCAATCGGGGCTCCGGGCGACACGGTGAGCGCCACCTGCGCCTCGCCGCCGCCTCCGCCGCCCGAAGCGTTTGCGTCGCCACCCTGCGCTCCAAACGCGGCGACGTTGATCGAGGTCAGGCCGGCGGGGACCGTGAACAACTGCGCCCCGCCCGTGAACGGGAACGTGCACGTGACCGTGCCGCCGGATTCCGAGCACCCAGCCGGGAGCGCCGCCCGCGCCTGCGCGGCCGCGAATGCGCCGAACAGCAGCGCCGTCGCCACCAGCACAAGCCCACGCCGTCGCCAAGGACGGACAACGGCTCGACCCAGACAACCAACCTCCACGGCAGCGCTCACAGAAACCCCTTCGCTGTATGCGGCCCGCGGACTGCGCCGCCGGCGTATCTGACCCGTCCGTGGGGGGAACACCCCAGGCCTTACGCGCCCGCCCCACGCGGACGCCATCAGGCGCCAACTCAAGCCTACGCGACCGCACGCGTTCGATGTGAGGTTTTTTCACCGACCCGGCGACCGGTAAGGTGAGCAGCGGCCGTGACCGCGACGGAGACGATCGAACCCCGCGCAGATCCCGCTAATCCTCATCACGATCGGCGGTGGCTGATCCTCGCGCTGCTCGGGACCGCGCAACTGATGGTCGTGCTCGACGCGACCGTCGTGAACATCGCGCTCCCGTCGGCGCAGAAGGCGCTCGGCTTCTCCAACTCGAACCGGCAGTGGATCATCACCGCGTACTCCCTGACGTTCGGCAGCCTGTTGCTCCTGTTCGGCCGGTTTGGCGACCTGTTCGGCCGCAAGCGCACGCTGATGACCGGCCTGATCGCGTTCGGCGTCGTCTCGGCGATCGGGGGCGCGGCGCAGAGCTTCGGGATGCTCGTGACCGCCCGCGCGTTCCAGGGCGCCGCCGGCGCGCTGCTGGCGCCCTCGGCGCTGTCGCTGTTGACGACCACGTTCACCGAACCGCGGGAGCGAGGGATCGCGTTCGGGATCTACGGCGCGATCGCCGGCGCCGGCGGAGCGGTCGGGCTGCTGCTCGGCGGCGTGCTCACCGAGTACCTGTCGTGGCGCTGGTGCCTGTACGTGAACGTGGTGATCGCCGTCCCCGCGGTGTTCGCCGCGATGGTGCTGCTCACCAATCAGGTTCCCGCGGTCCGGCCGCGGCTCGACGTGCCCGGCGCCGTGGCGGTGTCGCTCGGCCTGTTCCTGATCGTCTTCGGCTTCTCACAGGCCGAGCCGCGCGGATGGACGGATTGGGAGACGCTCGGATCGCTGATCGTGGGCGTGATCTGCCTGGTCGTGTTCGTGCTGATCGAACGGCGCTCCGCCCATCCCCTGCTCCCGCTGCGGATCGTGCTCGACCGCAACCGCGGCGGCTCGTACTTGTCCGTGCTGATCTCCGGCGCCGGACTGTTCGGCGTGTTCCTGTTCCTCACCTACTACCTCCAGAAGACCCTCGGCTACAGCCCGGTGGCGACGGGCCTGGCATTCCTGCCGATGGTGGCGATGATCGTCATCGGCTCGACCACCTCGAACGCGGTGCTGCTGCCGCGCTTCGGGCCCAAGCCGCTCGTCCCCACCGGGATGGTGCTGGCGTCGCTCGGCATGGTGATCCTCGCGCAACTCGGCACGCACTCGACCTACGGCGGGCACATCCTGCCGGCGCTGCTCTTGATCGGGCTCGGGCTCGGGCTGATCTTCGCGCCGTCGATCAACACCGCGACCTTAGGCGTGAGCCAGGAAGACGCCGGCGTGGCGTCCGCGACCGTCAACAGCTGCCAGCAGGTCGGCGGGTCGATCGGCACCGCGTTCCTGAACACGATCGCGACGACAGCGGTGGCGAGCTACCTCGTCGGCAAGATCCCGACGCCGGTGGTCGTGGCCCAGGCCTCGGTGCACGGCTACACGGTCGCGTTCTGGTGGGCGGCGGGCATCTTCCTGCTCGGCGCGATCGTCTCCGGGTCCCTGCTACGGCCGGGCGTGGCGACGGTGGGGGCGGAGGCTCAAGCGGTGGCCGTGGCAGCGTGAGCACGGTCGTGACGATCTCCGCGTCGTACGGCGCCGGCGGAAGCTGGGTCGGGCCGCAGGTGGCTGAGCGGCTCGGATGCGATTTCATCGACCGGGCGATCCCGGCGCAGGTGGCCGAGCGCCTCGACGTGCCGGTCGCGCACGCCGAGATCCACGACGAGGCCGCCGCGCCGGGCTTCACGCGACTGTTGGCGCGGTTGCCGAACACGAGCGGCGTGGTCTTGCCGGAGGCGACCTCACCGGACTTCTGCCGCGCGACCGAGCGGCTCCTGATCGAGGCCGCAGATGCTGGCGACGTCGTCGTGCTCGGACGCGCCGGCGCGATCGTGCTCCGCGACCGACCCGACGTCCTCCGCGTCCGCCTCGACGGACCCGAGGAGGCCCGCGTATTCCAGGCGATGCGCGTCGAGGGGGTCACTGAGGACGAGGCCAGACGCCGGCAGCGCAGCTCCGATCGCGCCCGCATGGACTACGTCAAGCATTTCTACCGCGCCGATCCGCGGCATCCGCGCCACTACCACCTCGTGCTCGACTCGACCGCGGTGGCGCTGCCGACGTGCGTCGAGCTGATCGTGACGGCGGCGCGGGCGCACTCGTCGGCCTGATTCTGGGTCTCGCTTCGCTCGACGTCCATGGGTCCATGTCCCCCGTCCGGACGGGGTTGGACGGACCCACGGACGCCGCCGCAGGCGGCCCTTACAAACCCGCGAACTCTTCGAACAGCGCCCGCGCCGTCGCGATCCCGCGCGGGACGTACTCCGCCAGCAGGCGCTCGTTGGGCGAGTGCAGGTTGGCGTTCGGGAGCGAGAAGCCGGTGATCACGGTCGCGATTCCCTTGTCCGCGAACGCGGCCGCGATCGGCAGCGCTGCCGCCGGACCGGATCAGCAGCGGCCGCACGCCGAGCCCGCGCTCGAACGCGTTCAGCCCGAGCTGGATCGGCTTGGCGTTGGCGGACATGATCGCCGGCGGGGCCGCGGCGAGCAGCTCGACGTCGAGCTCGGCGCCGGCCGGCGCCGCCTCGCGCAGCAGCCGCCCGAACGCGTCGACGACCGGCTCGACCTGCTGGCCAGGCGCCAGGCGGATCGACACGTTCGCGTCCGCCTGCACGGGCAGCACGGTCTTCTGGATGTGGGGTGACCCGCTCTCGATCCCGTTGACGTCGAGCGCCGGCTCGGCGAACGTCCGCACGTAGAACTCCTCGGCCGCGCGCGCGTCCGCCGGCTGCGCGCCCTGGTCCGCGAGCTCGCCGGCGCCGGCCGGGAGCTCACGCCAGCGTCGCGAGCTCCTCGTCGGTCGGCGGCGCGATTCCCTGTCGGAGCGGCTCGGCCAGGCGCCCGTCGACGGCGACGACCGCGGCGAGCGTCCGCATCAACGCGTGTGCCGCGTTGAGCGCCGCGCCGCCGTACAGGCCCGAGTGCAGGTCGCGCTCGCCACTGCGGAGCGTCACGTGGAAGTAGGCGATCCCGCGGGTGGCGACGTCGAACGCCGGCCGGTCGCGCGCGATCATGCCGCTGTCGAAGATGACCGCGCCGTCGGCGCCGCGCTCGTCGGCGGCCAGGAAGTCGACGATCGCGTGGCCGCCGGACTCCTCCTCGCCGTCGCAGGCGAAGCGCACGTTGACCGGGAGCTCGCCGGCGCCGCGCCAGCTCGCGCGCCGCGCACAGCAGCAGGTACAGCTGGCCCTTGTCGTCGGCGACACCGCGGCCGTACAGGTACTCGCCGCGGATCTCGGGCTCGAACGGCGGCGACTCCCACAGCTCGAGCGGGTCGGGCGGCTGCACGTCGAAATGGCCGTAGCACAGGACCGTCGGCGCGTGCTCGGGGTCGCGCGACGCGCGCACCTCGCCGATCGCGAGCGGCGCCCCGTGCCAGTCGACGAGCTCGCACTCCCCGCCGGCGCCGCGGATCAGCCCGCACACCCACTCGCCGGCGTCGCGCGACGTCGCCCGCGCGCGCCGGGTCGGCGCTGACCGACTCAATCCGCAGGAACTCTGAAAGCTCGTCGAACCAGGCCGGCACGCCGGCCAGCGTACAGATCCGGCTCAGTAGAGGGCGGGCACGAACGTCTGCTCTTCGATCGGCGGCCGGATGTAGGCGTCCTCGGCGCGCGGTGGCAGCTCGAGCGGCGGCGGCGTCAGATCCTTGTACTCGACCAGCGACAACAGATGGGCGATGCAGTTCAGCCGCGCGCGACGCTTGTCGTCGGCCTGGACGACGTACCACGGCGCGATCTTGGTGTCGGTGTAGCGGAACATCTCGTCCTTGGCTCGCGAGTACGCGACCCAGCGGGCACGGGACTCGAGGTCCATCGGGCTGAGCTTCCAACGCCGCATCGGGTCGTGCACGCGCGCCTGGAAGCGCCGCTCCTGCTCCTCGTCGGAGACCGAGAACCAGTACTTGATCAGCTGGATCCCCGACCGCACGAGCGTGTGCTCGAACTCCGGGCACGTGCGCATGAACTCCTGGTACTCCGCCTCGGTGCAGAACCCCATCACTCGCTCGACGCCGGCCCGGTTGTACCAGGAGCGGTCGAACAGCACGATCTCGCCGGCGGCGGGGAGGTGCGCGACGTAGCGCTGGAAGTACCACTGCGTCTTCTCGCGCTCGGTCGGCGCAGGCAGGGCGACGACCCGGCATATGCGCGGACTGGTCCGGTCGGTGATCCGCTTGATCACGCCGCCCTTGCCGGCGGCGTCGCGCCCTTCGAAGATCACCACGATCTTCAGGCCCTCGGCCCGCGCGTACTCCTGCATGATCACGAGCTCGCGCTGGAGCCGGAGCAGCTCCTTCTCGAACCGCTTTCGGCTCAGCTTCGCGGGCTCTTGCGAGTCGGTCGCGTCGCTGTTGGTGGGCTTCGCCTTGGCCATGCGCTCCTCTCCTCGTGCGCTTGGCGCCAGTCTACGGAGCGCGGGCGGGGCGCGCCAGACATGTTCAGGATGCCGGGAAGGCCACCCCCGAGCCGGCGGACGGGTCAGCCCGTGTCGGGAGTGGCGGCGAGCTGTGCCTCGAGCGGCAGCGACGCGGCAGCGGGGCGGCGACCGGGGATGAGCAGGCCGGCGAGCACGCACACGATCAGGAACGCGGTCGCAGTCAGGAACGCCTCGTTGAAGCCGGTAACGGTCGGGAAGCCGTTGGCCTGATGGTCGACGATGAACGTCGCCGCGAGCTGACCGCCGAGCGCTCCGCCGAGGGTCCGCATCACGGTGTTCATCCCCGTCGCGACGCCGGTCTGGGCGGCTGGGACCGCTTGGACGATGAGATTGCCAAGCGCGGCGAACGCGAGGCCGATCCCGATACCGAGCAGGGTCGCGGAGATCAGCATGTCGTAGGGGTGGCCGTGGGCCGCCGCGAGCCAGCCGAACGCGACGGCGGTGACCGCGGTGCCGACGATCAGCGCGGGCTTTGAGCCGAACCTGCGGGCGAGTCGACCGGCGACGGTTCCGAGCACTCCCATCCCGACCGCCGCCGGGAGCAGATAGAGGCTCGAGACCACAATCGACGCGCCGAACCCGAACCCGGTGCTCTTCGGCAGCTGCGCGAACTGCGGGAAGATGATGAACGACGAGTACATCCCCGCCCCGAGCAGGAACGCGACCAGGTTCGTTGTCCACACCCCGCGGATCCGCATCAGCGACATGTCGACGAGCGGCTCGCGGCTGTGGACCTCGACCCAGATCCAGGCGACGATCACGACCGCCCCGAACGCGAGCAGCGCGATCGTCTTGGTCCCGCCCCAGCCCCACACGGTCGTCTGCGCGATCGCGATCAGCACGGAGCACATCCCGAGGCTCATCAGCCCCGCCGCCAGCCAGTTCACGTGGCCAGGCGACCTGACCGGTGACTCGGGCACGTAGCGCCACGTGGCGAGCGCGGCGATCAGCGTGACCACGAGCGGAGACCAGAACAGCCAGTGCCAGCTCAAGTCCTCGACGATGACCGCGCCGAGCACCAGGCCGGCGCCGCCGCCGATCCCGAGGATCGCTGAGATCAGCCCGATGCTGCCTGCGACGCGGTCGGTCGGAAACTCGTCGCGGGCGATCGAGAACGACAGGGGGAAGATCCCGCCGGCGACTCCCTGGATCACGCGCGCGACGATCAGCACCGCCAGCGAGGTGGACAGCGCGGCGAGCAGCGTGCCAGCCGCGAGCACGAGCAGGGTGTACAGCAGCAGCCGTTCCTTGCCGTACATGTCGCCGAGGCGCCCGATGATCGCGGTGCCGACCGACGCCGACAACAGGAACCCGGTCAGCACCCAGGTGACGCCGGTCTCGGTCGTGTGCAGGTCGCGCTGGATCGTCGGCAACGCCGGGATCACCGCGGAGCTGAGCACGGCGTACGCGAGCCCCGCGAGCAGCAGCACGCTCAGGATCACGTTCGCGTGCACGCCGCCTGGACTCGGACGGTCCCCGTGACATGCCTTGGAGCTTAGGCGGTTGAGTCAGGCAGTTGTGGTCGGGAGGAAGTCGATCAGCAGGCGGCTGACCTCGTCGGGCGCCTCGAGCTGCATCCAGTGGCCGGGCCCGTCGAGCCGCTCGTAGCGCCAGGCGCCGGCGACGTTCTCGGCCGAGTTCGTCATCTGCCGCTCGGTCAGCGCGATGTCGCCCGAGCTCCACACCCCCATCGTCGGGGCCTGGATCGGTGGCAGTTGCCGCCCCGGCCTGAGCCAGGACTCCGGTGGTACGTTCGCGCGGTAGTAGCTCAGCGCCGGCGTCAGCGACCCGTTCGCCTCGAGCTCGGCAACCACCGCATCGGCGTCGGGGTGGCGGGCCCACGCCCGGAAGTGGGCCCAGTCGTCGTTCGACAGCCACCGCTCGGCGATCCCCTTGAACTGGAACAGCAGCATGTACCACGACTTCTGGTACTGCTCGAACCCGCCCTTGCGGAACGTCGAGGGGTGACCGACCGAGAGCGCCACGAGGTGGTCGACGTGATCGGGCGCCATCGCGGCGAGCGCCCACGCAAGCGCGGCGCCCCAGTCGTGCCCGACGACATGCGCCCGCGGCGAGCCGGCATCGTGCAACACCGCCAGCACGTCGCCGGCGAGCGCCGACATCGCGTACGCCTCGACGTCGGCCGGCTTGTCCGAGCGGCCATATCCACGCAGGTCAGGGACGATCACCTTGAACCCGGCGTCGGCCAGCGCCGGCACCTGGTGGCGCCACAGCCGCCCCGAGTCCGGGAAGCCATGGAGCAGCACCACCGGGCGACCCTCGCCCGTCACGTCGTATTCGATCCCGACGCCGCCGGCGTCAACGCGCATTCAGGCCATCTTAATCCTCATGCTCAGCTGACCGATCGTCTCGCCGGCGTGGACGACGTGCAGGCCGACCAGGCGGTTGATCCGCTTCGCCCACGCGGCCGAGATGTGGAGCCCGCCGCTCATCGTGCCGGTATTGCCGGTCATCTTCGTCTTGGGCGCCGACATCGTCGCGATCACGATCCGGTGACCGTTGACGATCGCGGTCAGCGTGGCCGCGGCGCCCTCGTGCTTAAGGATGTACGAGCGCACCCGGACGACTTTGCTTCCGTTCTCGTACTTCAGGCCGCCCGTGGCGTCCATCGTGCCGCCCATCGTCGGGACATTGACCGTGCCGCCCACCATCGGCATCGTCATCGCGCCGCTGCCGATTTTCGCTGGACCGATCGGGGTGACGGTGATCCCGCGCGAGAGCAGGAAGGTGGCGATTTGCATCGACGCCCGCACCGTCGCGTGGCCGCCGACCACCTTCTCGTTCTTGGCGAGGGCGGGGGCGGCCATGGCGAGCAGGCACAAGCCGGTCGCGAGCGCGCACGCGCTCGTTTTCAACACTCGAGACATTGCAACTCCTGGGGACGGGTGGCAGGAAGGTGAGAACGGGTAACGGAAGTGCCGACTGCCGGGAGACCCCCCTAGAGCACAGCCCGCAGCCGCGATCAAGCCTACGCCGATGCCTGCACCGGCGGGGACATTTCTCCCGGGCCAGCCGGTCTCGACGGCCTCGCGGCTCGAATTCAGGCAGTCTTCAGGGTGTGGGACCCTTCCAATACCGCTTGCGAGCGCCCGAGCACCTGATCAGCGTCGAGGACTATCGGCTCGCGGCTGGCAAGCGCGTGCCGGTGCTTGTGTGGGATTACGTCGAGGGCGGCGCCGACGATCTGGTGACGGTCCGTCGCAACATGACTTCGTTCTCGCGCTGGTCGCTGCGCGCGCGGATGATGACCGCGCACCCCGAGCGTACGCTGTCGACCACGGTCGCCGGCGTGGAGATCGATCTGCCGGTGCTGCTCGCGCCGACGGGGGCGCTCGGGCTGTCGCAGTGGCGCGGTGACCTCGCCGCGGCCCGCGCCGCCGAAGCCGCCGGCACCCGCCTCGTGCTGAGCACAGCCTCGTCGTGGTCGATCGAGGAGGTCGCGGAGGGTACGCACGCCGATCACTTCTTCCAGCTCTATCCGGGCGGCGACGAGACCGCGACGTTGATGCAGCGCGCGTGGGCGACCGGCTACCGGGCGCTGTTCGTGACCGTCGACGTGCCCGTGATCGGGAACCGCGAGGGCGAGCGACGCTACGGCTACTCGCGCACGGGAAACATGGAACGCAACCTCACGCTCACCCCGCGCCAGGCGTTTGACATGGCGCGGCACCCGCGATGGGTCGCGGACCTCCTCCGCCACGGTCGCGGCTCGATGCGCAGCCTGAACCCGGAGGGCGGCCTTCAGGCGACGTTCCAGTCGATCGACATCCTCCACCGCGAGATCGAGCGGGCCACGTTCGCGTGGGACGACCTGCAGTGGATCCGGGAGCACTGGCCGGGCAGCGTGTACGTGAAGGGTCTCCTCGATCCCGAGGACGCGGTGCGCGCGGTCGCGATCGGGTGTGAGGGCGTCGTCGTCTCCAACCACGGCGGTCGCCAGCTCGATCACTCGCTGGCCGCGCTCGACGCGCTCCCGCCGATCGTCGCGGCCGTCGGCGACAGCGCCGAGGTGCTGCTCGACGGCGGCGTGCGGCGCGGCACCGACGTGGTCAAGGCGCTCGCCCTCGGCGCGCGCGCGGTCCTGATCGGCCGGCCGCAGATCTACGGGCTGATCGTCGGCCGCGAGCAGGGGGTCGTCGACGTGCTCGAGATCTTCCGCGCCGAGCTCGACCGCGCGCTGACGTTGATGGGCGCGCAGAGCGTGCACGAGCTCGATCGCTCCTGGGTGATCGAGCAGGCTGACCCGGAGTTGTGAGCGAAACCGCCGGCGTGGGCGGTGTCAGCGGCGCACCTCAGCGGTAGGCTCGGGCCAGTGACTGAGTTTCGACGTCCCCGCGGCCATGGTCGCGTCCCGGGAGGACTCCGACGGCGGGCGGCTGACGGTCTCCGACGCCCATATGTCCGAGGCGCTCGACGTGCTGTTCGACGAGGGCGCGGGGGTCACCCGAGCGCTGCTCGGGATCGGGCGGGCGCCCGGCGAGGATCAGCCTGTCCCTGAGGAAGTGCCCTCGCCCGCGGGCTGGTTCGCCTACGCGCCGCTCGGTCGCCCGCAGCGCTTCCGGTGAGGCTCGCGGTCACCCGGCCTAGGCGGTCCGCGGACCTGCACCTCACGGGCCGGCGTTCGACTCAGGAGATGCCGTTGGGCTCGGCCAGCGCGTGCCGGGTGCTGTCGGCGCGCGGCTCGGGCCGAGTGCGCTGGACGTCTCGCGTCCTGCTCGCGCCGGCGCAACAGCTCCTTGCGAGCCTCCCGATGCCACGTGCGGCGACCCCAGCCACGCGTCGCCCCGAACTGCTCAGGATCAGGCTCGATCCGCGCCACCCGCGGCTCCTCGCCAAGATCGGCCTTCTGCGCCAGGCGCTCCTTCGCCGCCTTGAACGCCGCCCGACGGCCCGCCTCGGTCCGCAGATGCTCCGGCACCTCATCACCACGATCGTCGCCGAACAGCCCGTCCTCCCAGCGGTCGGTCTCCTCAGCCTCCTTGAGGATGTCCGCAACCAGCTTCTCGTAGCTGCGGTTCGCGCCCCGCAACGCGTTCGCGCGGATCTTCGTGCCATCGATCGAGATCACCCCAACCTCGACCAGGCCCGCCTCCTCACACAACGCCAGCACCGCGGTGAACAGCTCGCCCAGCGCCCGCTCGTGCCGGCGGCGGAACTCCGCGATCGTCGAATGATCCGGCACCCGCATCGCCGTGATCAGCTTGTAGACCACATCCTCACGACACGCCCGCTCGATCCCCCGAGACGACCTGTTCCCACGCGCATACGAGTAGAGCAGCAAAGCCACCACCATCGACGGCTCATACGCCGCCCGGCCCTGACCGTTCTCCCGATACGCCCCATAGAACGCGCTCAAATCCATCTGATCGACCGCCCCCAGGATCGACCACACCACGTGATCATCCGGCACCCAATCCAGCAAATCCGGCGGCAACAACATCGACTGCCCCCGGTCACAAGCAATGAAATTCTGCGGCATCCCGGAATTGAATTAACCGCCCCGGACGACAACCTTTGCCCGACAGCCACCACCACAAGCGCGCACGCTCCGCATCGCGCACGGGTCGGTCCGATCGCGGCGTCGCGCTGCGCCTTCCGCGCGCTTGGCAGGGCCTTGTCCTGTCCAACTGCTGGTCGCCGGGCGATGAGTAGGTCCTGTACGAGGTCGGATTCCGCATCGCCGCCAGGATCCACAAGCCTTCGTTCGAGGCCCGGGTTGCTGTCGCAGCTCGTTTCAGGGCTAGAGCGGGGGTAGAGCGCCATCGGGCGCCGGCGTTAGGGGTCGTTGGTTTCGTGCCGGTGCAGTAGGTCGCCGCGCTGTTGGAACGTCACGGTGATGTGTTGCCTCGGGTCGAGTTGGGCGGCGAATGCCGAGGCTCGCAGCGCGTGCTTGTCCGCCTCCAGCAACTCGCCCGTCAGCGACCGCGGCCAGAGCCGGCGGGCGAGTACGACGTTGAGCTCTGCTGCGATCAGGATCAACTCGGACGCGATCAACAGCCACGAGAGCAGACCAATCACGGCCGCGAAGCCGCCGTAGGTCTGACTGCTGCCTGCGAGCACCTTAGTCACGAACACCCCGCCTAGCGCCTGAAGCCCTAGCAAGCAGCCGGCGGCGAGCAAGGCACCCGGAAGCACCTGGCGAGTCGTTATGTGAGCCGCGGTGAGGACGCGAAAGGATGCCGCAAACAGGACCACGTCGATGACCGCTGATGCAACAAGGCTCAGGACTCGCGTGACTATGGTCCCCACCCCACCGGCCGTCGCCAGCCCGACGGCAGCCGTCGCGAGCACGTTGACGGCACCGACCGATACCAGTACGAGTAGACCTCGCAGACGCGAGCTGACAAAGCCTGCTCGCTTTGGCTGGGGCACGTCCCAGGCGCGATCGAGTGCGGTGGCAATCGCGAGCGTGACGCCCAGGCCGGTCCACAGCGCGCCAACCACGCCAACCGCGAGGGCCGCGCCGCTGCCGGTGAGCGTGCCGATATCCCCCCGGATCTGCGGACCGACCACGGGCATTCGTTCAAGCGTCGAGTGCACAAGCTGGCGCTGAAGGTCGGGATTGCTTGCGAGTACGAACCCGAGAATCGACGCGAACACCAATAGCAGCGCGAAGACGGAGAAGAATCCCCAGTAGGCGATCTGTACACCGAGCCTGCCGGCGCCGTCATCAACGAACTTCTTGACCACCGCGATCGGGATCCCGAGGGCCGGAGCGTGTTGTTGCCAGCTGTCCAGCCGACGCAGCGATTGCGAGAAGCTCAGGGGCACTGCAGATCATCCACGAGCAACGGATCCAGGGCCAGGACGGACCAGCGCTAGGAGGCGTGCACGGCGAGCCACTCCTCGGGTTCGTCGCATGCCTTATGGGTCGATTCCAAGATCGTCTCGGCCGCCGGCGAAACGGTCACCGCGTCCCGGAGATTGACGCGGTGCGTGTGGCGCAGCTGCTCGAGCAGGTCCCGGCCAACGCCGCTGAGGAATCCGGAGAGCACCGACACCGAAACAAACCGGGTGAAGCGACCCCAGCGCAGCAGGCCGGTGGCGATCATCAGCACGCTGGCCAGCACGGACGGCAAGAACAACGCCTCGGGACGGTCGACGCCGGGAAAGCTGCACAGTGTGGAGCCCGCCGCGAGCGTTGCGCCGGTGGTCGTCGTGAGCACCGTCAGCCGAGTGCTGACCGCCAGCCCACCGCCGATCGAACCGGCCACGCTGGCGTACACCCGTACATAGGATTCGCGCCCACGAGCACCGCGGACGCCATCCCGTCTGGGACGCTCGCGACGTACCCGGCCCGCCCGCGACGGCGTCCGGCCGTGACGTGGCCGGGTCCGGAGGCAGCGACTCGACCCATGCGGGCAGCCGACTCACTCCGCTGCTCCCGCGCGGCGGCGGGCGTCAGCAATCCCCGTGGGGACGCGCGATGACCCGTTGCCTGTTGCTTGCACGGCTGATCACCGGGGTGCGACCTCACTCGTCGGTGTCGATCACCGGCAGAGTCGAGTCGCCGTGGCAGTGCTTCCATTTGCGTCCGTTGCCGCAGGTGCACGGCTCATTTCGACCACGTCGTCCGTCGCGGGCGGCGTACGCGTCCACGATCTCGGCCGGCGCGCGGTCTGCCCCGAGGAGGTCGCTCATTGCCCGCATCGGTTCCTGTACGTGATGAAAGAAGCGCTTGAAGGATGGGCAAAGGTAGTTCAGGCCCGGCTCGCCGTCGGGGGTTCGGGTGAAGCGGTCCTTCGGGCAGCCTCCGTGGCAGGCGAAGCGGACGTCGCATTCGCGGCAGTAGCGCGGGAGCGTGTCGCGCTTGTCCCGGCCGAACCGTTGCTGCTGCTCGGAGGCCACCAGGTCGATGAGGTGATGCTCGGTGATGTTGCCGAGCAGGTAGCGGGGCTCGACGAAGTGATCGCAGGAGTACACGTCGCCGGTGTGCTCGAGTGCGAGCGCGAGTCCGCACGTCTCGCAGTGAACGCACAGGCCCGGAGGGTCGCCGACCCAGTTCGCGAGGGCGGTGTCGAACATCTGGACGTACACCCGCGCGACGTCGTTACGGACCCACTCCTCGAAGACGTCGATCAGGAACCTTCCGTAGCCCTCGGGCGAGACCGACCGCCCCGTGGCGACCTCGTCGTCTTGGACGTAGAGCGGCCGGTCGCGCCATGACGACCAGGGCACCGTGCCGTCGTCGGTCGCTTCGGCGACTCGCTCGATGATCGGGATGAACTGCATGAACCGCGCGCCGCAGTCGTCGCGCAGGAAGCGGTACACCTCACGTCCGCGCGATTCGTTGGCCGCGTGCACGGTCGTGAGAACGTTGTATTCCACGCCCGCGGCGCGCAAGTGGCCGAGGCCGCGCATGACCTGGTCGAAGCTGCCTCGACCGCCCTTCGTCACCCGGTACGTGTCGTGGATCTCTTCGGGGCCGTCGATCGAGATCCCAACCAGAAAGTCGTGCTCGTTGAAGAACTGCGCCCACTCCTCGTCGAGCTTCGTCGCGTTTGTCTGGATCGTGTATGCCGCGCGCTGCCCGTCGCGCAGGTAGTGGTTGACGAGCTCCATCGAGCGCCGGAAGAACTCGACACCCATCAATGTCGGCTCGCCCCCCTGCCAGGCGACCTGCACCACCGGGACGCGCGCGTGGGCCTCGATCAGCTGGCGGATGTATATCTCCAGTAGCTCGTCGGCCATCCGAAAGCGGCTGCCTGGATAGAGCATCTCCTTGGAGAGGAAGAAGCAATAGTCACAGTCGAGGTTGCAGACCGCGCCCGTCGGCTTGGCGAGCAGGTGAAACGCCCGCGGCCCGGCTGCGGTGTCGGCCGGTGGCGTGCTCGAGGCCGTGACGGGGTTCTGGGTGCTCGTCATGCGCGAGGCGTAGTTCGGCTATCGGGAGAAGCGACCGGGCCGCATGAAGATCGCGCGCCTTTCACGCGCCGACCGCTACGGAGGTCGTCGGTGCCTTTGGCCGGAACGTCCGTATCTCTTCGCGGCCCGGGCCGACGACCCCCCAGCTGCCGTCTGGCACCTCGTTCCAGACGCCGGCGACATTGCCGAGCGGTTCGGAGACGATCAGCCGGGCATCGTCTGAGAGCTCTTGCAGCAACTGTATTTCGGGATGTAGCTCGCGCAGCATGGGCACCTTGGTGGTGTAGAAGAGCGTGCGCGATTTGTGTTCGCTCGAGTACCGGAATGCCCAGATGCTCTCGCCGTCGGTGGTAGCGACGGTGCCCTGGAATGGATGCGGCACACCGTGACGGCCGGCGACGTCTTCGACGAGCCCGATCGCCTGCTCGACGGCGGCCGGCGGGTCGTCCTCCAGGCCGAACGTCAGCGCGAGGTAGAACAGCACCTCGGTGTCGGCCTGGCCCTTGATCTCGGCGTACAGGGACGGGTCGACGGCGAGTATCAGGTCGCGTTTGATCGCGGCGAACTCGTTGATATAGCCGTTGTGCATGAACAGCCAACGGTCGTGACGGAACGGGTGGCAATTGGTCTGTTGCACGGCGCTGCCGATCGCCGCGCGGATGTGGGTAAAGAACAGCGGCGAGCTGATGTGGCCGGCAAGCTCTCGCAGATTGCTGTCGTTCCACGCCGGCTCGATGCTGTGGAAGACGCCCGGGATGTCGGGGGCGCCGTACCAGCCGACGCCGAACCCGTCGCCGTTTGTAGTCTCGGCACCGAGCCGCGAATGCAGGCTCTGGTCAACCAATGAGTGGGTTCCCCCGTAGAGCGCCTCCTTCATCAGGACAGGGGCGCCGGAGTATGCGAGCCAGCGGCACATGCGCCGCTCCTTTCGGTCGAGTTATCACACTTGTTCCCGTTTCTCGCCCCGGTGGCAGTGCGCGAGCGCGGCGCGAGGAATTGGTCAGCCAGGCTCATGACCAGGTAGTCGAGACGCCCGCTACGGGCGACGAAGGCGCGCTGCCGCTCGGCCCCGTTTGTCGCCGCGAGGCGCTGCACCCGCTCCAGCGCACCAGCGCAACCGAGCCTGACCGCAGGGTCCCGGCAATCGGCCAGCAGCGAATCGAGTATCGCCCGCACCGGAATCGGACGACGTCTCTCCGGGTCAATCAGCCGGGCGTCCATCCCGTCTCGCGCGGCCAGGAAACGGTTCTCGGCCAGAACCTCGGGGCTCGGCACCAACGTTGAGCGCTCTGCTTCGAGCTCGAGACAGGCGAGCGCTTGGATGAGCGCGACCATGGGAGCGACGTCTCCGATCTGCGACTGGGCGTCCATCACGCGCACCTCGACCGTCCCGAGCGCGGGTTGCAGGCGCACGTCCCACCAAAGGTGGCGCGGATCGGGTATCGCGCCGGATGCGATCAGCGGGTCGATCGTCTCGGCGTAGTCGGCGTAGTCGGCGAAGAATCGCGGCGGGCCGACCCGGGGGAACGCCTGGAACATCAACGTGCGGGCCGACGCGAACCCGCTGTCACGCCCCTGCCAGAACGGAGAGTTGGCCGAAAGCGCGAGCAGCACCGGGATGTTGCGGCGCAGACCGTTGAGCAGCCGGATCGCGTCCTCGGGGGCAGGCACGCCCACGTGCACGTGCAGGGCCATCGTCGGCTCCCGTCGAGCGAGCACGCGCAGCGAGACCTCGAGAGCGCGGTACCGCTCCGCGCTCGAAACCTCGTTCTCCTCCCGGACAGTCAGCGGATGCGTGCCCGCGGCGGCGACGCTCAACCCCATCCCAGCCAACTCGTGCGCGAGCCTGGTGCGCAGCGCGGTCAGCTCCGCCATGACGCTGTCCACGTCGGGGTGGATGCCCGTCGCGAGCTCGATCACCGCCGCGTGCGTCTCGGGGAATGTGCGCGCGGAGAGCTTCTCAGACAGCCGCACGAGCACCTCGTCGCTCGACTGCGCGAGCGACCCGGCGCGCGGCTCGAGCAGCATCAGCTCCTCCTCGACTCCGAGCGTATAGCGCTGACCAAGCTCGTCGTTCCAGCGCGCCCACAAGGGCCAGGTCGGACGCGGCTCGCCAGGTTGGTCGACCCGGTCGAGATCCGAGCGCTGGTGTGCCCCAGGTTCCAGCCTCACCCC
>CAVOOV010000012.1:0-188581 GCA_963697655.1 uncultured Solirubrobacterales bacterium
GGTACACCGCCCGACCCAGAATGCAACACAAGATGCTGAATGTTGCATTTTCTCGGACCCCGTGGCATGCTCCGACGGTGGCCGTGCGACCGCGCCCCACCCTCGAGGACGCCGTGCGTCTCGGGCGACGCACCTTCCTCGCAGGCCGGCGCATCGACATGAGCGCCCTGGCCGATGAGCTCGGCGTCAACCGAGTGACCCTGTACCGGTGGATCGGCTCACGCGACCGACTCCTCGTCGAGATCATCTGGTCGCTCGCCCAACGGGCGATCGCCGCGAGCGACGAGACGACCAACGCGCGCGGCGCCGAACGGATCATCCAGATCCACCACCCGATTCATCGACACCGTGATCGCCAATCCCGGGATGCAGTCCTGGCTCGCCGAAGAGGGCGAGCACGCCATGCGACTGCTCACCCGCCACACCACCGACTTCCAACCACGCCTCGTTCATGCAATCGAACGCCTCCTCACCGAGGAGACCGACGCCGGCCGGCTGGACCTTTCCGTGGACCTCCACGACCTCGCCTACGTCATCGTCCGACTCATCGAGTCATACACCTACCTGGACCTCATCACCGGAGAGGACACCCAAACCCACAGCGCCGAGCCAATCCTCCGCATGCTCCTGCGCTAGCGTCCAGACGCGGCCCTCCGCAACCAAGCCAGCAACACCGACGCGCCACCGAAGCCGTCACGGCCACGTCCGATTTCGCGCGACGTCACCCGCGGCACCGGCCGCACACGCTAGCCGCCCCCGCCGGAAAAACACCCCTCGAGCACGGGGTCCAGGGCCGGATCGCTCACCGAACGCCCTCGAGTCCCCGCGCCCGCTGCGAGCGTCCCACCGACCAACGCTACGGACAACGGCTCCTGAGGCACCCGCCCCGAGATTGGCGAATCTCAGGACGGGGTCTCTCGTTGCGGTCCCGCCCTGCTTCCGCGACGCCGCGGGTAACGCGTCAGGCGACTGCTGGGCGATAGCGCCGATCGGGATCATGGCATGAAAGGTCGAGGGCGTCGCGAGCGTTCAGCTCCGCTCACGAACGGGCGTGCCGCCGCCGGCATCCCGGCGGCGGGAATTGCTTTCGTCATGCATGTCTCCTTGACGATTGATGAAGCGCACCGGCGCCGCGCGTCGGGCGAGGCGATCGAGTACGCGGTTGAAATCCCTGTCGCCGATCGCGACGGGGCTCAGCGCCTTGGCCAGCTCACCAGCCAGGTCAGGCGCAGGCGTGGCGGCGCGTCAGCCGCGCGCGCCGTCAGTGGCGGCGCTCTGCCAGGGGGAGTCGCGCGCCGTCAGAAGGGCAGATTGTCGGCGCTGGGCGCACCGTCGGTCCCTCGTGCCACGACGCCAACCGGCTCGGGCTCCGCGGCCGGGGCGTCCTCGGCGGTGTCGTTCGGTTCGGCGCCCCCGTCGATCGTCGCGGCGGCGCGTCCGCCGCCCTCGAACAGCACCTGTCAGGCCCTGAACGTGACCGCCTCGCGCTTCTTGTCGTCCCGGTCGGTCCACTCGCGCCAGTCGAGCACGGCGTCCACGACCACGCGCGCTCCCTTGCGAAGTACTGCTCACAGCTGCGCGCCTGGGCCCCCGAACACCTCGACCGTGAAGTAGTTGGTCTTATCGACCCACTCCTCACCGCTACGCCGCCGAGTGCTCGTCGCGACGCGCAGTCGCGCGACGTCGGTCCCCGACGGGAGGGCGCGTAACTCGACGTCGCGGGTCAGGTTTCCCGACAGGGTGGCGGTGGCGATGTCACGCATACGGTTCTCCTTCATCGACGTTTGCTGTCCAGGTATTGGGTGTGCCGGCCAGAGTCACGAGCTCAGACCGCGCTTGTGAATCGCCGCCGATGGCCGTTCCGGCGCGGCTCCGTTGCTCGGCCAGATCGGCTACACGATCTCGACGACACCGCTGGCCAGGGAGCCAGCTCGCGCACGCAACTCAAAGCCGGTCATCTGAGGCCACGGGATGGGCTCGGTCCGGCGCTTACGACGACGTCTGCGGCATGTTCGAGCGCGACGTGCAACCGCGTTGCGCGTGCTTCGGTTGGTAGGTTGCTGGCCTTGACGACGCCCGCGACACCTGAGGTCTTTCAGTTCGACGGCGTCGGCGTGCGGCTGACCGGGAAGCGCTGGGCGACCGACGGGCGCGGTGCGGCCGTGGTGCTGTTGCATGGCGGCGGTCAGACGCGCCACTCATGGAAGCGGACGGCTGAGCGGCTCGCCGCCAGCGGCCGGACAGCGATCGCGCTAGACGCTCGTGGCCACGGAGATAGCGAATGGCACCCGCTCCATGATTACTCGCTCGATGGGTTCGTCGACGACCTCATCGCATATGTCTCGACCCTCCCGACTCCACCGGTCCTCGTCGGCGCGTCACTCGGAGGGATCACTTCGCTCGTCGCTGCCGGAGAGCACCCCGGCCTCGCGTCCGGGCTCGTACTCGTGGACGTCGTGGTTCGCGTCGAGCCGAATGGCGTCGCGCGGATCCGCGACTTCATGAGCGCCAGCCCTGAGGGCTTCTCGTCGCTCGAGGAGGTCGCGGACGCGATCGCGGCCTACAACCCGTTGCGCCCCCGCCCCCGGACCCTCGATGGGCTGCGCAAGAACGTCCGTCAGCACGCCGATGGCCGCTGGTACTGGCACTGGGACCCGGCGTTCATGGAGTATCGGCGACGAACCCCAGCGACGCATCGACCGCGGGCGATTGCGCACCGCCGCGTCAAACCTCACGATCCCAACGCTGATCGTGCGCGGAGTGCACTCAGACATCGTCAGCGAAGCCGGACTCGCAGACATGTTGGCGCTCGTGCCCCACGCCCAAACCGTCGACGTACAAGCAGCAGGACACATGGTCGCCGGCGACGACAACGACGTCTTCGCCGAACGACTCGAGGAATTTCTCGACCAAATCGACCCCCGACCCGTAGTTGACACCAGCCTCGCTGCCGATCAAACCGGGCAGGGCCGGAACCGCCACGTCGACGATCCGCAGAGTATCCATAACCCCGACACCGTACTTGGCCACTGAGACCCTGCGCGCACTTCGAAGGCGTAGCCAAAGACACCGGCTGCCCTGGATGCGGATGAGACGCCTCAGCGCTCGATGGCTACCACCCCCCAAACGCATGCACCCCTTCCCCAACGCGCGATTCATCGCCACCACCCAAGGCAGGAGCCCAGTGCGCTAACGCGCACGCTGGGATCTGCGCGGGGGGCCGCCCGAAAGGGCGGTCCCTACCTTGGCCGACCTCCTTCCCTCCACCACCTCCGCAGCCGGAAACCCGGCGTTGTTCGGCAGCTTCGCCGGTAATACGAGGCCGTCTGACTTCTCGTGATCGTTCATCGAGGAATTACCGCCTTAGCGTTGCCCTAGCGGTCCGCCACCAGCTGCCATGCCACCCCGCGAACCACCAAGGGGCGGGGCATCGACGACCAGCACGGACAATTACGAGATCTCCCCGTTCTCGCGGATGGAGTTTCCACGCATGCCTGGGTTCTTCGACCGCGCGCGGCCCGACAACGACTCGCGATAACGCCGCCACCGATGTTGCCTTCCGCCTTCACAACGACGTCAGCACCCCGAGACCATGGATTTCGCGGCTCAATAGCCCCGCCCACGCGTTCCCCTGCCAACACTTCACCGACGCCCTCACGGGCGCCGGCGCACGACTCAGGGCCACCGTGGATCGCTACTCCTTCGATGTTGGACTCTTTCATTCCTGACTCCATCCCGGTTTATCCGGACGTACTCCGAACGTATGTTCGTGAACGAGTACGGATTCACGATCACGAGCACGACCCCGAACGCCCCTGGATCGTCCTCTCGCGCGAGCACCTCACGACCGAGCTGCCCGATGGCTTGGACTTCTTCACGTGGGCTCGTGACCGTTGGCCGACACCGCGCTGGAGCGTGCATCTCGACCCGTGGCAACTCACGCCGGAGTGATCAGGCGGCGCGGACGTTTTCGAAGCGGCCGTCGACTGCGCGCTCGACGGGTTGCTCGTACCGGCGGATCGCATACAGCTAGAGGCCGGCGGCTCGGGCACGGACGACGGTGGCCTGTCTGCCGCTTCTGGCCCCAAGCTTGGTAGCCGCCACTTTCGACCGACGCGAAATCTTGGGCAGCAGATCGGTAGCAGAGTTGTCCGCTGGATCGGCGCCTTCCACCAAAAAGCCCCGCATAGCGGGGCTGATGAAGCGCGCCCGGAGAGATTCGAACTCCCGACCTTCGGTTCCGTAGACCGACGCTCTATCCAGCTGAGCTACGGGCGCTTGTGGTCAGCGAAGCCGGACCATCGTAGCGTCCTCGCCGGGACGAGCGGGCACGGAGCGGGGCGCGCGCGTCGTCGTCGCGAGAGCGCAGGCCGCCACGCCATGCGAGAGCGCAGGCCGCCACGCGATGCGCCAGCGCTAAGTCGCTCGAGGACGCGTCGACGGGCCCACCATCTCGGCGAGCCACTTCACCAGCGGCCGGGCCGCGACCATCTCGGAGCGCACGCGTTCGTCGCAGCTCGGCTCGTGCAGCCATGGCTCGAGCGGGTGGCGGCGGGAGACCGTCAGCTGCTTCATGCGCAGCCGGTCGATGCGCGGGTGGTCCATCGGGTAGCCCCTCGGCGCGCGCTTGAGCGCGGGCTCGGTCGCCGCGAGTCCGCCTCGCTCCGCCCCGGCGAGGGTGCGTTCGAAGCCACGCGCCTTGCGGGCGTCGTCGATCGCCGCTCGAAACCGTTCGAGTTGGTCGGGGGCCGGGTGGTAGAGGCCGGCGGCGACGAGCAGGCCGTCGAGCGACAGGTCGAAGTAGAAGCCGCCCGCAGCGCCGTATCCGATCGCGACGCCGAGGTGCTCCTTGAGCGGTGGGCCGGGCCGGAAGCGGAGGTTGTTGTAGGGGCGGAAGAAGTGCGCCTCGCCCAGATCGCTCAGCTTGTCCGCGAGCTCGCGGGCCGGCGCGATCACATGCTCGTCATAGCGGCGCCGGTTCGCGCGGAACCACTCACTGTCGTTGTTGTCCTCGAGATCGCGAAAGAACTCGAGCGCTTCAGGCGGCCACACGACTCTCGGTGTTGGCGTACCGCGCGACCGTGAAGCCCATCAGCATGGGTACATGGACCGCGAACACCGCGAGCGACAGCGTCAGCACGACGAGCGAACCGCCGCTGACGTGGTCCTTGAGGAAGGCGTATTCGATCATGCCGGCGATCACGATGTACGCGATCAGCGACCACTTCGCGACCGCGAAGAACTGGTCCCACGCGAAGTCCCTGACGCGCGACAGCGCGAAGATGTTGCCGAGCAGCAGCAGCACGGACCCGGCGAGCAGCGCAACCGCGGGGCCGAGTGGCACGTGGCGGGGGAGGTGGGCCGACAGGTAGATGCCACCGGCCACGATCAGCGCCAGCGAGGCCATGCCGAGCTCGGTCACCGGCGGGAGCTGGCGCTCGCTCATCCGGACGACAGCTTGGTCATGATCACGAGCGTCGCGATCTGCATGACCCCGAGGACCCCCGCGCAGTAGATGAACCGCTTCATCAGGCGCTCGATCACCTCGGGGTTCGGGCGCGGCTTCTTCAGCTCGACCAGCACAGCGATGTTGGCCGGCTCGAGCAGGCCGAGCGCGAGCACCGCCATGACCCCGACGATGATGTAGCTCGCCACCACCCACCCGTGAAGAGGATTGAACGAGTACACGGTTCCGAGCTTGACCCCGAGCTGCCAGCCCGCCGCCAGTGTGGCCGTGACCACGGTCGGCATGATCAGCACCATCTTCGGCATCAGGCGGGTCGTGAATTCGACCCGGGCGGGGATCGACATCCGCCCGATGATCGGGCCTAGCACCAGCCCGAGGAACAGGTCGATGATCGTCCACGCGGCCCCGCCGGCGACGTGGAAGAACGTGAGGGGCCAAAGCTTGTTGGACTCGATCGCGACGATCAGCAGCACCCCCACAACCGCGACGAGCACGAGCCCGCGCCGCGGCACGATCTCGAAGTCAGGCCGCTCGATTGGCGGCGCGTGAGCCGGCTCGGCATGGATCGCCGGCGCAGGGATGGTGGTGTCTGCCATAGCGCGGAAGCCTACCGTGACGACGAGCCCGCGCGGCAGATTGTGGTGCCGAATAGGTCGACGATCCTGGCCGTTCCCTCGATGTCGCTCGAGATGAGAACCTTCATGGATCCCGGAGCGGAGAGGGCGGGATTCGAACCCGCGATGGAGTTTGACCCCCATACTCGCTTAGCAGGCGAGTGCCTTCAGCCACTCGGCCACCTCTCCGGAAAAGCGCTTGCGGCAGTGTAGACGCTGACAGCGGCATCGTTCGGGGGCTGGCCGGGCTAGCATCGGGCCCGCGATCCCCGGAGGGGTGGCAGAGCGGTCGAATGCGCTGGTCTTGAAAACCAGAGTCCGTGCAAGCGGACCGCGGGTTCGAATCCCGCCCCCTCCGCTGGGTTCGGTTTTGCGAGACGTCGCCGACCTCGCTAGCATGACCCATCAGGTAGCTCGCTGGTCCGGCGAGCATGATTGTTCAGCTGAGCGTGTGGCCGGCGCGCAGCTGGCATGCGGATGCGTGGATTGCCCCGACTCCGACTGCGACTCAGACTCACGACACTGGCCCTGCTGGCACTGCTCGCGGCCCCGATTTGGAGCAGCGCCGCTTCGGCGCGCGCCGGGTCCGTGCACGGTACGTCCGCGCGCCCCGGGTCCGCGCGCCCGGGCAGCGCTCGCACCAAGGTGGTCAGCTACCACGGCTATCGGCTCGTCGTGCCGACATCGTGGCCGGTGTACAACCTCGCAGCCAATCCGGCGACGTGTGTCCGCTTCAACCGCCACGCGGTCTATCTCGGCCAGCCGAGCTCGCTCCAGCGGTGCCCGGCACACGCGGTCGGGCGGACCGAGGCGATTCTGGTCGCACCGCTGGCCGCCCACGGCGCCAGCGCGCGCGGCGGTTCCGCCACCGGCCCGGCCCTTCCTCGCGTGGCGACCCCGGAGGCCCAGCCTCGCCAGGGATCATCGACGCAGTTGACGATCCCGTCCGCCGGGGTCGTCGTAACCGCGACGTGGCATGGCCAGCCGGCGGTGGTGGCGCGGGCGCTCGGCGTTCGCTCGCTCCAATCGACCACAACCGGTCCAGCGTCCGCGCACAGCTCGAGCGCACGCCCGAGGGCGGTTCACCGGGCGGGCGATCCCGTCTACACCGGCCTCGGCTTCGACGCCTGCTCGACCCCGAGCGCATCGGCGATGTCGGCCTGGGGGGCATCGCCCTACCGCGCGGTCGGGATCTACGTCGGAGGCGCGAACGAAGCCTGCGCGCAGCCCAATCTCAGTCCGAGCTGGGTCGCGCAGGAGTCGGCGGCCGGCTGGGTCCTGCTGCCGATCTACGTCGGGTTGCAAGCGCCCAACAACGGCTGCGGGTGCGCGGCGATCGTGCCCTCGCAGGCCTCGGCCGAGGGGACCGCGGCCGCCGACGACGCGATCGACCAGGCGGAGGCCCAGGGAATAGCGCCCGGCAACCCGATCTACGACGACATGGAGGCCTACACGCGCAGCAGCACCAACACCTCGGCGGTGCTGGCATTCCTGTCCGCCTGGACCACCGAGCTCCATGCCCACGGTTATCTCTCGGGCGTCTACAGCAGCGAGAACTCCGGCATCGTCGATCTCGTCAACGCCACCGGCACCAGCTTCGTCGAGCCCGACGAGATCTGGATCGCCAACTGGAACGGCGAGCAGAACACCAGCAGCACCGTCGTTCCGAGTGGCGATTGGGCCAACCACCAGCGCCTACATCAGTATCAGGGAGGTCACAACGCCACCTACGGGGGCGCCACGATCAACATCGACAGCGACTACGTCGACGCTTCCACTGCGTCCGGAGACGTCCTGTTCCCGAACGGCACGTATGTGCAGGTGAGCGGATCGTCGGACTACTACGAGATCGCGGGCGGGGCGCCGCTGTTCGTGAGCAACTGGAGCGACGTGGGCGGCGCGCAGTCCTACACCGTGATCACCCAGCAGCAGTTCGACGCGCTCAATCCCGTGCCGACCGACGGCACCATGGTCGAAACCGACACGGGCGCGGTGTACATGATCGCGGGCGGCGCGCCGCTGTTCGTCTCGGACCTCGCGCAGTTCGGCAGCCCCCAACCGCTCCTCGTCGACCAGTGGGACATCGACAACGTCGGGAATCCCGTATCGCACCTGAACGCGGTGCCATCAAACGGCACGTTCCTAACCACGACGACCGGGCTGAACTACCGGGTCGCCGGCGGCGCTCCGATCGGCATCACCACTTGGTCGCCGTTCGGAGGTGCCCAGCCGTCCGTGACGATCGACCCCTGGGATGTCGAGAACATCTTCAACCCCGCTGCCCATCTCGCGTTCAGGCCGGCGATCGGGACCGTGGTCGAGGGCCTGCCGTCAAAGGCGTACTGGGAGTTCGGGCCCAAGAATCGCTACCTGGTCGCGCCCAGTCCGGCCGCGGTGCGCGTGGTCGACCAGGGCCTGCGCATGTACTCGGCAATACCGTGCCGCGTCCCGGGCCTCGGCCACATGACGCTCGCCCAGGTCAACAAGGCACTTCTGAAAGCGGACTGCCACCTCGGCAAGGTGCACGATCGTCCACTCACCCGGCGCCGTCACACGCTGCGTGTGATCAAGCAGGTCCCGAAGGCGCGCACGAAGCACGTGGCCGACTACACGGTCGGGATCACGCTGGGCTGATCGGCCGGCGTCACGCGGGCTGGGCGGTCGGGGTCGCGCTGGGGCGAGCGGCCGGCCGGGGAGGTGCCTGCGCGCTCCACTGCATGACGGTCGCTCCCCACGTGAGTCCGCCCCCGAACGCGGCCAGGAGCACGAGGTCGTCGCCCTTCAGCCGCCCTTCGGCCTCCGCCACCGAAAGCGCGATCGGCAGCGTCGCGGTCGAGGCGTTCGCGAACCGGTCGACGTAGTCGACCACGCGCTCGGCCGGCAGCCCCAGACGCTGGCCGACGGCGCGGATGATCCGGGAGTTGGCCTGGTGGTAGACGAACAGGCCGATGTCCTCGGGGCGGCAGTCGTATGAGTCGAGTGCCTCGACCGTCACCTGCGTTAGCGAGGCCACCGCAGCCCGGAAGGACTCGCGTCCGTCCATGCGGATCAGGTCGCCGCGGTCCAACCGGATCAGGTGCGATCCGGAATGATCGGCCCGCAACACGATCGGACCGATCCGTCCGGTCGGCTCCTCCGTCGCCGACACGAGCGCGGCACCGGCGCCGTCGGCGAACAGCGGCGCGGTGTCACGGTCGGAGAAGTCGAGGAACCGCGAGAGGAAGTCCGCGCCCACGACGAGCGCGTGCGTGGCGCGTCCCGACTCGACCTGCCCGCATGCCATCGACAGCGCCGACAGCCAGCCGGTGCAGGCGGCGCCGACGTCGAGCGCGCCGGCCCGATCGGCGCCGATCAGCCCCGCGACCAGCGGTCCGGCGTTGGGCGTGATCTCGTCGGCGGTCGAGGTCGCGACCAGCACCAGATCGAGCTCGCGGGCGTCGACTCCGGCGCGCTCCAGCGCTTCCCGGCCGGCGTCCGCGGCGAGCTCGGAGAGGCGCTCGTCCACGGCGGCCCAGGGCCGCTCGCGGGTGCCGGTCCGCTTGGCGATCCACGCCGCATCGACGCCGAGGCCCGCGGCGATCTGCTCGTTGGACACGAGCCGCTCAGGGAGCGCCATCGCGACGCTGGCAATGCGCGCCCCCAAGCCCATCAACAGGAGTCCCTCGATACCCGCGCTAGCGGGTGATCTTCTTCGGCGCGGTTCCGAACACGTGGTCCCAGAACGGGGCGCTCACTCCGTAGCCGCGCTCGTGGTTCTGGAAGTGGTGTCGCATGTGCAGCTCGCGCAACCGCTTACCGAGCGCCGTCTTGGGCCGATGATGGTGCACGTGGTAGTGGAGCATGTCGTAGCCCAGGTACCCGGCGAGGAAGGCCGCGCCGAACGGGAGGAACCCGGGGCTGCCGATCACCAGGTAGAAGGCGTACACGAACACCGCAGCGAGCGGGACGCTCAGCGCCGGCGGCATCACCAGCCGCATCGGGTCGTTCGGATGGTCGTGGTGGACGCCGTGGATGATCCAGTGCAGCCGCGCGCCGATGCCCTTCTCGGGCTCGAAGTGGAACACGATCCGGTGCAGCCAGTACTCGGTCAGCGTCCAGAACAGGTAGCCGCCGACGAGCCAGACCGGCGCCATCCAGCCGACCCCGTGGACGAACCCCTCGACCAGCAGGATCGTGATCATCGGCACGAACAGGATCGGGGGCACGCTCCAGTGCACCCGCGAGAGCTTCTCGAACAGCGCAGAGTCGAACATCCGCGGCGAAGCGCGGAGCACCTCGCTGCGGCTCAGGCCGTCGAGATCGTCTGCCTGGTGCGTAGCCATGCTCACAACGATACATCCCCGCCGGGATCAGGTTACGAAGGCGGTTCGCAGTATTACCGCGGCCCGGCGGGCTTCAGTCGACCGCCTCGCCGTCGAGCGGCATCGCCAGCACGACGTGGTTCAGCGACACCGCCAGGAACGGCCGGCGCTCGGGATCGCCGCCGTCGAACGGCACGAGCTCGACGTCGGTCAGCGCCACGAACGCGCGCTCGGACGAGTTGAGGTAGTCGGTCAGCCGGCTGCGGTACCCGTCGCGTGGCAGGCGGAGCAGGCCGGTGATCCGGTAGCGGTCGGTTTCGACCACGATCCGCTCGTCGCGATGCTCCATCGCGACCGAAGATACCCGGCATCGCCGGTCAGCGATGCAATGCTTGGACGCATGGCCGACCGCTCCCAGGCGCGATGGTGGTACGTCCGGCGCGCCCAGAACCGGAAGCCCGCGACGTACCGCTGCCCGCTGTGCGGCCGCCACCTGCCGGCGCTCAGCGAGCATCTCCTGATGTACCCGGAGGGCGACTCGAGCCGCCGGCGCCACGCCCACACCGAATGCGTCCTCGCGGCGCGCAAGGCCGGCAAGCTGCCGACGCGCGAGGAGTGGCTGAAGACCCAGCCCCGTCCGCCGAGCGCGTGGACGCGCCTGGTGGCGCGAATCAGCCGCCGCGACCCGAAATCACCTGCATAACCTGACATTTGGCGGATCGACGACCGTGCCGTATGACGCGTGCCAGTGCGTGCACGGCCGTGCGCCCCGACCGATGCGCGTCTGTGCACGCGGGGAGACCGACCGCCCTCGACCAGCTTTCTCAGCGGTCCTGCAGGTGGCGCTCCGGGGGCGTCGCCGCGGTCCGGGGGCGAGAGGTGAGGGGGCGTCATTCCCGTTCGTCCGCACTCGCGGAACTGCGACAACGTTCCGAACCTCGAGAACGTGATCGCGGCGGGCGAACGGGAAGACGCCCCCGAAACGACTCACGCGTCGTGATACAGCGCGAACTCCCACGGATGCGGCCGCATCCGGATCGCGTCGACCTCTTCCTCGCGCTTGTAGCGAACGTACGCCTCGATCAGCCCGGGCGTGAACACGTCGCCGTCGTACAGGAACGCGTTGTCCGCCTCGAGCGCGTCGAGCGACGCCTCGAGCGACGACGGCACGGTGGCGATCTTGGCCAGCGTCTCCTCGGGCAGCTCGTAGATGTCGGCGTCGAGCGGCTCGCCGGGGTCGAGCTCGCGCTTGATCCCGTCGAGCCCGGCCATCATCAGCGCGCTGAACGCGAGGTACGGGTTCGCCGCCGGGTCGGGCGAGCGGAACTCGATCCGCTTGGTCTTGGGCGCCTCGTGGTACATCGGCACGCGCACGCAGGCGCTCCGGTTACGGGCCGAATACACCAGGTTGACCGGCGCCTCGTAGCCCGGCACGAGCCGGCGGTACGAGTTCGTGGTCGGCGCGCAGAACGCCAGCAGCGCCGGCGCGTGGGTGAGCAGGCCGGCGATGTAGTGCTTGGCCAGATCGCTCAGGTGCGCGTACCCGCCCTGCCCGTACATCAGCGGATCGCCGTCCTTCCACAGCGACTGGTGGACGTGCATGCCCGACCCGTTCTCCTGGAAGATCGGCTTGGGCATGAACGTGGCGGTCTTGCCGGCGGCGCGCGCGGTGTTCTTGACCACGTACTTGTAGATCATCATCTGGTCGGCCATCCGCAGCAGCGGCTGGAAGCGCATGTCGATCTCGCCCTGCCCGCCCGAGGACACCTCGTGGTGGTGGAACTCGCACCGGATCCCGAGCGACTCCATCGTCGCCACCATCTCGCTGCGCAGGTTCGCGAGCGAGTCGGCCGGCGGCACCGGGAAGTACCCCTCCTTCTGGCGCAGCTTGTACGCCAGGTTGGGCTTCGGGCTCACCGCACCGCCGGTGTTCCAGAAGCCCTCGCTGGAGTCGACCTCGTAGGACGCCCGGTTCTCCACCTGCTCGTAGGCGATGTGGTCGAACACGAAGAACTCGGCCTCGGGTCCGAAGTAGGCCACGTCCGCGATGCCGGTGGCGACCAGGTGCTGCTCGGCCTTGTGGGCGACGAATCGCGGGTCGCGCGCGTACGGCTCGCCGAGCACCGGGTCCGCCACCGAGCAGATCAGCGACAGGGTCGCGCGCGTGTAGTACGGATCGATGAAGGCGGTCGAGGAGTCGGGCATCAGCAGCATGTCCGACTCGTGGATCTCCTGAAAGCCGCGGATCGAGGAGCCGTCGAAGCCGAGGCCGGACTCGAAGTCGCCGGCGTCGAGCGCTCCGAGCGGCAGCGTCATGTGCTGCCAGGTGCCGGGCAGGTCGACGAACTTGAGATCGACCATCTCGACGCCGCGCTCGGCGGCGAACTCGAGCACCTCCGCGGGGCTGGAGGCGCCGGCGGCCATCGCCGTGTGCTCGCTCTCTGTGGTGGCCACTCTCTTTCCTCCTTTGAGTCTTGGTAGGCGCGAGCCTATCCGGGTTTCATAGTCGCTCGACGGCCGCGAGGATCTGGGCGGCCTTGAGTCCGAGGCTCAACCGTTCGCGGCCGTCGGACTCGTACGGCGAGAGCCCCGAGACCTCGTGCACGCGCGACAGTCGGTAGCCGACGGTGTGGCGGTGCAGCCCCATCACCTCGGCGGTCTCGGTGGTCGAGCCGTGGTGCGCGAGGAACGTCCCCAGCGTCACCAGCAGATCGGTGTCGTGCTCGGCGTCGTACGCGTGCAACGGGGTGATCGTTCGCGATCTGAGCAGCTCGAGCTCCTCGGGGTCGCGCAGCAGCACCCCGATCAGCAGGCGGTAGGTCTCCTCCTGGCCGGCGAGGGTCGCGTCGGGGGCGCACGACAGCTCCGCCAGCAGCATCGCCTCGCGAACGGCCTCGCGCAGCAGCGCCGGCGTCGCGGCGCGGGGCCGACACGCCGAAGGCCTCGAACCCGGCGGTCTGGATCTCGTCGACGACCCCGGTGGCGTAACGCGTCGGCGTGCTCGCGCGCGAGCGGCACCAGCCCGAGCACGCGTCCGTCGCCGAGCTCGGCGATCAGGGCGCCGTCGCCGTCGAGGACCGGTGCCGGGAGCTCGCGCTCGCCGGCCGCCCGCGCGTAGACGGCGACCGCGCCGGCGCCCAGATCGAAGCCGAGCCGGCGGGCGTCGGCGACGAGCGCGGCCACATCGGGCGACGGCCCCTCGATCAGCGCGCTGAGCAGGGCCCGCCGTAAGTCGAGCTCCTCGCCCCGACGCCCGTCGCCCATCAGCCTCGTCACGGCCGCCGCCGCCGCAGCCGCCTCGAGCCAGGCCCGGTCGTCGACCGACCCCGAGGCCACGCCACCGTTGGCGTCGATCGCCGCGACGATCCCGACGACGTCGTTCCCGATCCGGATCGGAACGGAGTCCGCGACCGCCGAGGGTTCGCCGGCGGGCGAACCCTCCGCGGTCGCCGACGCGAACCGCACGAGCTCGCCGAGGAGCGCGTCGGGGATCGAGTCGGCGGGCCACACGACCGGGGCTCCGAGCGACGGGAGCACGATCACCACCGGATCCCCGAGCGCGTCCGAGGCGGCGCGGGCCACGCGCTCGAGGCCATCGTCGCCGGCGACGGCCCGCGACACGATCGCCAGAGGCGTGGGCCGGGAGGCGCTCAGTTGCGCCCCCCAGCCCGATAGCCCACTGTCGTCATGCGGTCGTCGGCGCGGCCGGAACGGCGGTCTGATCGGCATCGCCGGAGACTCCCGGGATCCCGTTCGGGTACCCGAGCGACGGAACGTCGGACGGGTAGACCTCGTGGCCGTGCTCGGCGACGTCGCCGATCTCCATGTTCTTCTCGGACATCCGCAGCGGGATGAACAGCCCGACGAGCTTGAGCAGGACGTAGGTGATCACTCCGGTCCAGCAGATCACGAACAGCGCCGCCAGGAACTGCCACTTCAGCAGCGTGGCATTGCCGTGGATCAGGCCGGCCACAGCGCCGCCCGAGATCAGACCGTGCTTGCTGGTCTTGTAGAACAACGCCATATGCGGGTCGGCGAAGATCCCGACCATCAGTCCTCCGGCAAGCCCGGCGAACCCGTGGGTGTAGATCACACCGAGCGTGTCGTCGACGTTGCGGAAGGGCCGCAAGCGGCTCAGGTAGTTGAGCGCGAAGTACACGAGCGTCGAGGCGATGATGCCCATCGCGATCGCGCCCCAGCCGTTGACGTAGCCGGCGGCCGGCGTGATCGCGACGAGACCGACGATCATGCCGTTGACCGTGCCGATCATCGACGGCTTGCGGCCGGTCAGGTAGTCCCACATGACCCAGATCAGCAGCGCCACCGCGGTGCACAGGTTGGTGTTGAGCACCGCAGCCGCCGCCGACATGTTCGACGCGTACGGGTCCCCGCCGTTGAAGCCGTTCCATCCGAGCCACAGCAACCCGGCGCCGACCGCGACCATCGCGACGTTGTTCGGCGCGTCGATCTCGCGGTCTCGCTGGAGCCTCGGCCCGATCACCGCCGCCGCGACGAACCCCGCCACGCCGGCCGAGAGGTGGATCACGTACCCACCGGAGAAGTCGACCGCCCCGTGCTGGGCGAAGAAGCCGCCGCCCCAGATCAGGAACGCGTCAACCGCGTAGACACACGTGATCCACAGCACGCAGAACGGGATCCACGCCTTGAAGTTCACACGCCCGAGCACCGACCCGAGCGCCAGGATCGGCGTGATCGCCGCGAACACGAACTGGAAGTAGACGAGCGCCGAATTCGGGAATGCATCACTCCCGATCAGGGGAATGTTCGCCTGGTGCTGCAGTTCCGTGTGCGAGAGCACGGCTCCCGGCTTGCCTATGAAGTTCCCGAAGAACCCGCTGTGCGAGAGCCCGTGGAACGGCGAGCCGAAACCCATCTTGAATGCCCACAGCACCCAGACGAGGAGCACTACGGAGAACGTGGCGAACATCAGCATCATGCTGTTGATCGACCAGCGCTTCTGCATCACGCCGCCGTACAGAACTGCGAGGCCGGGAACGCTCATCAACCCGACCAGCGTCGCGGCGGTGATCTGCCAGGCGGTATCGCCTGAGTTGAGCCAACTGGGTGCTTCAAGCGGCAACTGGATCTCCTTGTCGTAGACCTCGCGCGCAGGCCACCCCAATTGCGTGGCAAGTCCTGGCACGCCGATTTCCGCGACTAGTGTCCGCTGTGCCAGATGGCGCTTCTATGTCCTCAGGTCCAGCAAACCGAGGGGGGTCCTGGACATTGGGATAAGCGGATCCCGCAATCAGCGGGTTTGCGGGGGTTGAGGGGCGCAGATTGGGCCGCTCCGCGGCATCCATGGGGCCATCCAACCCCGTCCGGACGGGGTCGCACGGCCCCACGGATGCCGAGCGAAGCGAGGCCCGGTAACCGCATCCGCTCGCGCTTACCGCGCGCTCGGCATCCGGCCTCGCCTTACGCGCGGCGCGCGAGGTCGTCCGGAGGGCCTCGCGCGCTTCGCTTCTGAGGTTCCGGGAGACCGCTCCGCGCGCTCGGCAGTCACCATCGCCCGGCATCCGGCCGGGCGTTCTTATCCGACCGGCAGCCCGGCCTTGCGACACTCGGTCGCGAGGGTCCGCGCTGCCTGCGCGGTGAACGCGCCCGGCGCATCCACCGTTGCGCACGTCGACCGCGCGGCGGATCCGCACTCGTGGACCTGCTGCGCGCCGGTGGCGGCTGGGATCGTCGCGTAGATGCAGCCTGACTTCGAGCTCGGTCCGCTCGACGCGAACGAGATCACGAGCACGACCGCGAGCACTGCGAGCGTCCCGAGTACGCCGCCGAGCATCCAGAGCTCGCGTCTCGAGAGCCGGCGACGGGCGCGGAGGGCTTCGGCGTGTCCGGGCGGGAGGATCAGCACGGCGCTGAGTCTAGGTCCTGCCCGTGTGCCACGATCGCCGCAGTTGCTCGTATTCGCGCTCCACGTCTTCCACCGCCATGTCGCCACCGCCTCGATCGACTATTTCGCGCTCGCCTTGGGGTCGTTCGCGAGCTGGGTCGGGATCCCCGGTCCCGGCGAGCCGCTCCTGATCGCCGCCGGGATCGTCGCCGCCAGGCACAAGCTCGACATCACGCCGGTTCTGATCTGGGCGTTCGTGGGCGCGGTCGCCGGCGGGCTCGCCGGCTGGTTGGTCGGGTGGTTCGCGGGCAGGACCGTGATGACCGCGCACGGTCCGCTGCGCGGTCTGCGCCTGAAGGCGGTCGAGCGCGGCGAGGAGGTGTTCAAGCGGCTCACGGTGATCGCGATCCTGCTCGCGCCGTCGTGGGTGGCCGGGATCCATCGCTCCGGGGTGGTGATCTACAACGTGACGAATGTCGTGAGCGCCGCGGTATGGGCGGTCGGGATCGGGCTCGGCGCGTATTACGTCGGGCCTCCGGTGCTCGACGTCATCTCCGACGTCGGCGTCGTCACCGCGATCGGGTTGGGCGTACTCGTGCTCGTGGGGGTCGGGTTCGAGGTCTCGCGCCGGCGCCGGCGCAAGCTCCGGTGAGGCGCCGCTACAGGTTCGTGCCGGCCCAGGAGATCTCGTGGGGCCGGACGATCGGGGAGCCCACGTCGAGCTGGATCGAGGCGTGGGGGATCAGCGGAATGGCGGTCGGGTCCCGCGTCCATGGCTTGCCGTTGAGGAACGCGGTGACCTTGCCCTTGTCGCCGGCCACCTGGTTCCGGCTCAGCGGCTGGTTCCACTCGTTGAAGAAGTTACCGAGCGTGTAGATGCGCGCGGTCGGGGACTCGACGTGGATCACGCCGTCGCTGGCGTGCGTGTGGAGCCAGTAGTAGCACTGCTGGGCGCCGTAGAACGGGCCGTATGGCGTCTGCTGGGCGACCGGCCCGACCATCCCGATCGCCGGGGGGAGCGTGCGCGGCTTGCCGTCCACGTACACCTGAAGGTGTGAGTGGATGTGATAGACGAGCTGCTCGACCGGAGCGCACTGGATTCCGTCGACGGTGGCGCCCTGGGACGTCGTCGCGGCCGGTGCCAGGACCGGGCCCTTCTCGAGCGGAATCCCCTCGGGGCCGTAAGGCGGCGGCTTGGCCGGCGCGGTCGAGGTCGTGGTCGTCGCGCCGGCGGTCGTGGCGGCTGCCGTGCTCGTCGTCGTGGTCGCAGTTGAGCTCGCCGACGCGGCGGCGGCCTGGGAGCTCGACGAGCTGCTTGCGCCGCACGCGGTGAGCAGCGATGCGGCAGCCAGCAACATCACGAGCAGGATGCGGCGACCGGACATGGCAACGGCGAACGGTAGCTGGCGGCCGGTCTCGGCTGGCCACCAGCCTCCTGATAAGTTGCACACCGGATGTCCGAGTCCGCTCCCGCCGCCGACCTCCCGATGACGACCGCGCTTGAACTGCCGGGGATGCGGATCCGCGAGAACCTCGGGGTCTGCTACGGCCTGGTCGTAAGGAGCATGGGCTTCACGGGTGGCGTCGCCGCCTCGTTCAAAGGGTTGCGTCGGGGCGAGATCCCCGAGTACACGCAGCTGCTCGAGGACTCCCGGCGCCACGCAATCGACCGGATGTCCGACAACGCCCGCCTGATGGACGCCGACGCAATCGTCGGTGTCCGCTTCGACTCGTCCGAGATCGGAAACCAGTTCACGGAGATCGTCGCGTACGGAACGGCCGTCAAGGTCGACCGCACTTCGTAGTCCCGGGCATGTTGCTGGGCGACGCCGATCGCGAACAGCTGTACGAGACGCTCAAGCGCCACGCCGCCGAGGGCCGGCTCGACATCGCCGAGCTCGAGCGCCGGGTGGCGCTGGTGGCAGGCGCGGAAACCCGCGAGGCCGCGGCGGAGGCGGTCGCGGACCTGCCGGCGCTCGCCGGCGCGAAGGAGCCCGACCGGCGACCCCGCCGCGGGCGCGGTCACGGCGAGGTCGACAAGCCTGCTCCGGACTGGCGGCCGACCAACGAACGGTTCCGGGATCCGCGCACGCGCCGGATCTTGCGAGTGTGGGTGGATCCGGTCGGCGACCGCCACTACGTGGCGGAGTGAGCGGGCGCTAGCGAGTCGCCTTCTTGACCGCGCTGCGGGCCTTGCCGACAGCGTTCTTCGCCTTGCCCTTCATCTCCTCGCCGGCGCCGCGCGCCTCGGTGCCGGGTCGGCCGGTAGCGGCTCCGGTCTCGCGCTTGGCGCGGCCCTTGACCTCTTCGGCCTTGCCCTTGACTCGTTGCGTCCGATCTCCCATCGCTGCTCCCTTTCTCCGGGGTCTCTTTAGCGATGCCTACCCCGACTCGATGGTGCCGACGCGCGCGAATAACGTACGACCTCGGACAGCACCCGCGGCCAGTGCTCGCCGAGCGCCTCATGGCCCATGAACAGCCCGAGGTGCCCGCCCGTGCTCGTGTGCCGGGTGACGAGCTCCGCCGGCGTGGAGGCGTGCGATGCCAGCGCGAACACCTGATCAGGCGGCGTGATGTGATCGGTGGCGCCGGCGAGCAGGTTCAGCGGCATCTCGAGCCGCCCCAGGTCGACCTCCTGGCCGCCGACCTCGAGCGAACCGCTGATCAGCGCGTTGTCGCGGAACAGGTTCCGGACGATCCACAGGTAGAACGCTCCCGGAACGTCCTGGGTGTGCTTGAACCAGTCCTCGAACTCGCGGTAGCGCGCGACGTGGGCCGGATCGTCGAGGTTCAGCAGGAGATCGATCTGACGCGAGATCTCCGCGCCGGGCTGGATCATGATGAAGCCAGTGAGCATGTGCTGCCCGCGGAGGATTCCGCCTCCGGACGCCACCAGCGCCTCGTAGAAGCGCAGGTCGCCGTCCGGCCCGACGCGGCGCATGACCTCGTGGATCACCGGCTCGCCGGCGTGGAAGTCGATCGGCGAGCCCGCGATCGTGAGCGTGTTGATGCGCTCGGGCTTGAGTGCGGCGTAGATCGTCGCGAGCCACCCGCCCTGGCAGTCACCGACCAGGTTGACCCGCCCGCCGCAGTGCTCGACCGCGCGGTCGACCACGTCGATGTACTCCTCGACCGTCGCGTTCGCGGTCTCCCTGGTCGCGCCGACCCAGTCGAGCGAGAGCGCGCGCTCGAGGCCGGCCGCGAGGATCGCCCCCATCTGGCTCTGCTCGGCCGAATAGTCGACGATGCACGAATCGTGGCCGGCCTGCGGCGGGAGCACCAGCGTCGGCACGACGCGGCGCCTGGATACCGAGAAGTCGCGCAACCGCGCGAGCGGGCTCTCGAACACGATCTCGTGCGGTGTGGTCCACGACGGCGCCCGTCGCCTTGCGGTGACGGCGAGCCAGCGCGGGAAATCGAGCGCGGCCGGACCTCGCTGCCACGTCGTGGCCCAGCACTTGCCGAGGCCTTCGATTGCGGCACCGCTGGCGTCGAGCCAGCTATCGAGGAGGCCCGAGGCCATGCCTGGCGCGGGAACCGGGGGACATTGCGGCACAACGGTCATATTCGACCTCCTTGCGAAGAACCTGCGAAGTACCAGCGGAATTGCGTTAAATGGGCGAAGCACCGGCGGTATACCCAACCCACCGGTGCTTCTGAATAACGGCTATTAGCGAACGCTACTAACGCGCGCCGACGGACGTCGCGCCAACGGCGTGCTACTTGAGGAGGCTGCGCGCGGTCGTGGTGTAGGAGCCGGCGAGCTCCTTGGTCACGTCGACCTGGGCCTCGATCAGGCTCTTCAGCCACTCCTGCTGGGTCGCGCCGGCGAACTTCAGCTGAAGCTCGGTGGTCCGGTCAACGGCCTTCTCATAGGAGTCGAGGTAGAGATTGCCGGCCTTGCGGGCGGCCGCGAGGAACTGCTCGCTCGAGTCCTTGACCTGCTCGTAGGCCGTCTCGAACGTCGGAATGCCAGTCTTGGCGGAAGCGGTGGTTGCCATGTGTGATGTCTCCTGGATGTCGCTTTTTCAGTCGGTGTGCTTGCAGCTTAGCAAATAACCTGCAAGCTTGCAAGCACTGATCCATCGAGGGCTGCGCTTGCGATTTAGCTGCTCAGTTGCAAGCAGCTAGCAAAGATACGCCGCCGCCGGCCGACGGTTACATCGCCACCGGGCGGGCGCAGGCGTAGTCTGCGGCCCCGCCCGTCCTTCCCTCCAGCGAGGAGCTCTCCAATGGCCGACCACGTCTACTCCGTCAGCGAGATCGTCGGGTCCTCCCCCGGGACGATCGACGATGCGATCAGGAATGCGCTGGACCGCGCGCGCAAGACCCTGCGCCACCTCGACTGGTTCGAGGTGACCGAGATCCGGGGCCACCTCAAGGACGACGGCGAGATCGACTACTTCCAGGTCGGGCTGAAGCTGGGCTTCCGGCTCGAAGAATAGGGCCGCATCGCGATCATCCGGCCCGCCCTCCGGCCGTACAGCACCACCCCTCAAGCTGGGGGAACCCCTGGGCGGGGCCGTTCGAGAACTGCTGGACGATGCGGGACACCGCCTCGACGCGCGGAGCGCCGGCGACGCGGACGAACACCCATTGGTTGGCGGCGGGCAAGCTGACGAGCAGCCAGCGCCCGTCCGGCGACCAGCTCAGCTGCTCGACCCCGCCCACGCCCAGGACCTGCTGCATCGCCGGATGCGAGGAGTCGGCGTCGGCGACGACGACCTCCCGGCCGCCCAGCACGAGCGCGAGCTTCCGTCCGTCGGGGGAGAGCGCGCCGTCGCTCGCGGCAGCGGGTAGCGCAACGTGCTGGGAGAGCCGGGGACTGTCGGCGGCGTACGTCCGGGCCGCGTGTGCCGAGAGTACGAGCAGGCGCCGGCCGTCGGCCGACCACAGCAACTCGCGCGGCCTCGGCCCCGGCGCGGTCGACCACAGGATCCGTCCGGTGTCGGCGTTGCGCACGACCACGCGGCCGTGCGCGGTGACGTACGCGAGCTCGAACGGGCCGAGCGGCTGATCCGGTCGCCACGCCGGAGCGACCTGCACCACCCCGGTGGCCAGCAGTCGATCGTCGGTCCCGTCACCGTCGACGACGCGCAAGCTGCCCGCCGACAGGTACGCCACTCGATAGCCGCTCGGCGAGAACCACCGCGGGTCGCTGACGTCTGGGCGCGCGAGCGCCCAGCGCACGGTCCCGTTTGGGTCCACCGCCGCCAGCCGGTCGCCCGCCGCGACCGCCACGAACAGCCCGTGCGGCGACCAGCTCGCTTGGCTCCACGAGCCGAGCCGCCGAGTCGAGCCGTCGGCGGCCGCGATCCACGTCCCGCCGGGCCCGGACACCAGTACCCGCCCGGCGGACGGCAGCGCGAACAGCGCCGGCGCCGCTTGCTTCTCGCCGAGCGTGTGGGTGATGAACCGCCGCACGGTCGCCCCCGCCGGCGACAGCGCGAGCGCGGCGATGAGGACGGCGACCACGGGTGCGACCGCGAGGCGCCACGGCGGCCGTCGCGACGCCGTCGGCTCCCGCTCGAGATAGGCCGAGCGCACCACATCCCACGCGCGGTTCTCCGCGCCGGCCTCGTCGGGCGCGCGGAACTCGCGCAACTTGCGCTTCGTGCCGGCGCTCACGGGTCCATCTCCCGCAGGCGGATCTCGAGCGTGTCGAGGCCGCGTCGGAGCCGCGAGTTGACCGTCCCGCGCGGCAGGTCGAGCGCGCGCGCGATCTCGCCCGGGCTGTACTCGAGCAGGTACCGCAGCACGATCACCGCGCGATGCTCGGGCGACAGCGAGGCCAGCGCCGCGAGCACCTCCTGCGAGTACCGGCCGAGCGGGATCTCGGGCGGTGACGCGGGGTCGGCGCCGGCATCGCTCGTCTCGCGGCGAGCCGTTCGGGCCCGCGCCCAGTCGATCGCGCGGTTGGCGACGATCGCGCCCAGCCACGGCCCGAACCGGCGCCGGCGATCGAACCGGTCCAATCGCCGGATTGCGGCCAGGAATGCCTCCTGCGCGATGTCCTCGGCGGCCGCGTGGTCGTGGACGATCAGGAACGCGGTCCGGTAGGCCCGCGGCCAGAAGCGTCGGAACAGCGCCTCGAGGTCCGCCTCTGACCCGGCCAGGGCGCCGCGGATGAGCGCCTGCTCGCTTCGCGGTCGACCTATGCGCCGGCGCCCCAGCTCGCCCGTGACCACGAGGCTCTCCGCCGCCGCCGCCGGCACGGGTTCACCTGGAGGGGACACGATTAATGGACATCGTCCCCTCTACGGGCTGCATGGCGCAAGAGGTCCCTGGGGGGTGGCGGCGCGGTGCCCGGCTTGGGTCGCGGTGCGAACGGCGGGCACTTGGGGCGGGTTGCCGGCGCGGGTCGCTCGTGCCGCTCCCCGGAACATGCATAACCTGACATTTGATGCTCCGGGACGGGACCGTGACAGTTCGTGCATGCCCCACATGCATGTTCTGACACGGTTCGGCGGGAAGGCGCCAAATGTCATGTTATGCAGGTGATACTGGGCTCGGCCCGGGCGGTCAGGACCGTCCCTCCCTCCCAGGTGCCCGCCGTTCAATGCCCCGCCCAAAGCCCGCTAGATAGAACGTTCTACTTGTGATACGGTGGCGCCACGCCGAGCGCCACCGACATCCCCACACGCAACCCAGACATCCCCACGCGCGACCGCATCCTGTACGCGAGCGCCGAGCTGTTCCGCCGGCAGGGCTACGCCGGCACCGGCCTCAAGCAGATCGCGACCGAGGCGCGGGCGCCGTTCGGGTCGGTCTACCACTTCTTTCCCGGCGGCAAGGAGCAGCTGGCCGACGACGTGCTGCGCGCCGGCGGGCGCTTCTTCCTCGCGCTGTACGAGGCGATCGCCGGCGCCGCGCCGGACCTGCCGACCGCGGTCGCCGACTTCTTCGCCGGCGCCGGCCAGACGCTCGAGGCCACCGGCTTCGCGGACGCGTGCCCGATCGCGACGGTCGCCGGCGAGATCGCGAGCACGCACGAGGTCCTCCGCCACGCCACCGCGGACGTGTTCGAGTCCTGGCTGGCGGCGGTGGCGCGGGACGCGGTCGCGGCCGGCGTGCCGCCGGATCGCGCCCGGCCGCTGGCGCTGAGCGTGCTCGCCGTGCTCGAGGGCGCGTTTCTGCTCAGCCGCTCGCTGCGCAGCACCGAGCCGATGCAGGCGTGCGCGGAGGCCGCGGTGGCGCTTGTCGAAGCGGCCCTGGCCCACGACCAAACGATCGCGGGGAGGGTTGGCGACCCCACGGGACCGGATACAACTCGAGAGCCCACGGGACCGGAGACAACTCGAGAGCCCACGGGACCGGAGACAACTCGAGAGCCCACGACCCTGGAGACGACCGCATGATCCACAAGCCCAGTCTGCTCGCCGGCGCCGGCGCCGCGATCGCCGCGCGCGCGTTGCTGCCGCGCCTGGCGCTGGTCAAGTTACGCCGGGACGTTCTCCGGCTCAACGCCGGCGACTACAAGCCGCTGCTCGCCGGCTATGCCGACGACGCGGTGCTGCACTTCAACGAGGGCCCGCACCGGTGGTCGGGCGATTACCGCGGCAAGCCGGAAATCGAGCGCTTCCTGCGCGAGTTCACCGCCGCGGGCTTGCAGGGCGAGATCACCGACCTGTGGATTTCGGGCCCTCCGTGGGCATCTGACGCTGATCGGCCGCTTCGACGACCGCGCCACCGGCCCGGACGGCGAGGAGTTGTACGCCAACCGTGTGGTGATCCTCGCCCGGACCCGGTGGGGCAAGATCGTCGACCACGAGGACTTCTACGTGGACACGGGCCGGATCGCGGCGTTCGACCAGAAGCTGCGCGAGCTCGGCGTCGATCCGCTCACCCCGGAAAAGGCTCAAGGCCCGATTACGGCCTGAGCCTGAGTCGTGTGCGCGGCGAGCCGGCCGTCGTCGTCGCGCAGCTCGGTCTCCACGACGATCACCGATTTGCCGACGCGCAGCGGCCGAGACGTCGCGGTGACGTAGCCCTCCCGAACCCCGCGGAGGAAGTTGGTCGACGACGAGATCGTTGCCGTGCCGGCGCCGGGAGGAAGGTTGAGGAAGGCGCACATGCCTCCCATGTTGTCCGCGAGCGCCATCAGCGCGCCGCCGTTGAGCGACCCCGCCGGCCGTGCACAGCTCCGCTCGCCAGGCGAGCCGACCGACCGCTTCCTCGGGGCTCGCGGACACGACCTCGATCCCGAGCGTGGCGATGAACGGTACGACCGCCAGCAGCTCGGCGAAGGGTGGGTCGGACTGCGGCGTGGCAGGGTCCATGCAGTTCTCCTAAGTCACTCGACGTTCCACCCGAAGTACACCTCGGCACGGCATACCTCGGTACCTCTGAAAGACAGGACCTCAGTATTCCTGCCTTTGTGACCGTCGGGGTGTCTCCCCTCGTAGGTCACGATCACCTCGTCGCCGGTCTGCACGAGCCGGACGAACTCGAACTCCTGGCCCTGACCGGCGCCTGGCCAGCACCGCTCGAAGTAACCCGCGCGGTCCAGTCCAACGTCGACCGGGCTCGAGAAGGAGAAGTCGTCGCTCAACATTCGCTCGATCGCCGCGCGGTCCCCGGACGCGAACGCCCGGTACATGTCGCGGGTGCGCTCGAGCAGGTCAGGTGTGGGCATGTCGCTCCCTTCGGTTTGCTTTGCGGCCCCAGTATTAGACCTCCCGAGGGTCCGACTCTCATCGGGGAGAGCCCGATAGAATCGAACGCAGCTTGCGGTTGCGCCTAGGGTTCCGCTGCCGTCCACCGCAAAAAGGGCGCGTGGGTCTGGACCGAGCGGCGCCAGCCGGCTGAACGGCCGGCCACACCTGACGGGATAAAAGCTCCGAGGGCCTTGTTGCCCGCTACCCGGAGGTACCGATGCCCGTCGTCGTCGTGTTGTTCGCCGCCTCGCTGCACGCGTCCTGGAACGCGCTCGTCAAGCCCGCCACCGACCGGCTCGCGCTGATGGCCGTGATGGGCGCCGCCTCGTTCGCGATCTGCCTGCCGACCGCGCTGCTCGTGCCAGCGCCGGCGCGGGCCGCGTGGCCGGAGATCGCGGTCTCGGCGCTAGTGCACAGCGTCTACAACCTGCTGCTGATCACGAGCTACCGCGAGGGCGAGTTCAACCAGGTGTATCCCGTGGCCAGGGGAATGTCGCCGCCGACGGTGGCGGTGGCGGCGCTGCTGATCGTGGGCGAGACGCTCAGCCCGGTGCAGGTCGCCGGCCTGCTGGCGGTCAGCGGTGGGCTGTTCGCGATCGCCGCCGGCCGCAGTCGCGGATCGCACCGCGCGCTGGCGTTCGCGGTGCTGACCGGGCTGGCGATCGCCGCCTACACCGTGATCGATGGCGTCGGGGTGCGCAGGGCGAGCTCGCCGGCCGGCTACACCGCGTGGCTGTTCACCGCCAGCGGGCTGATGATGCCGCTCGCGCTGCTCGCCGCCCGGCCGTGGGCCGGGCGACAGGAGTGGGTCGAGCCGGCGCTGCTACTACGCGGCGTCGTCGCCGGGACGCTGTCGCTCGTCGCCTACGGCCTTGTCCTGTGGGCGCAGACGCGGGCGCCGCTGGCGATCGTCGCCGCGCTGCGCGAGACCAGCATCGTGTTCGCCGCCGGGATCGGGACGGTCGCGTTCCACGAGCGACTGCCCGGCCGGCGCCTGTTCGCCAGCTTGGTCGTGGCCGCCGGCGCGGTCATGCTGGCGCTCGGCTGAGCTCCTTGGAGTACTGCCACAGGGCCTTGTCGAGCGTACGGATGCTCACGCCCGCCCGGTGCGCGATCTCCCGGCACGCCGCGAGATATTCGAGCCAGAAGCTGACCGGGTACTGCGAGCGGGGCTTGAGTCCAAGCGACTCGAGCGCGCGGACGTCGAGGATCGGGTAGTCGTCGGGAAACGCGAAGTAGAGGAGTGTCGACGCGGTCGGCACCCCGACTCCCTCGAGCTCGAGCAGCGCCGCGATGCGGGTCGCCTCGTCGCCGGCCGCCAGCGCCCGGCCGGTGGCGTCGACGATCGCGGCCTCGGCGTTCGCGGCGACCTTCGGGCGACTGCGGACGGTCTTCCACGCGCATACCTCGATGAACTCCTCGCGCGTGTAATGGCCACGAACTCGCGCGGCCGTTCCCACCGCGAGCCGCGCGTTGTCGTCCGAGATGGGAGACCGGCCGGCGAGCGCCTCGATCTGTTCGGCGGGGAACTGAAGCGCGAAGGTCCGGCGCTGCGCCGGCGTCAGTTCCGTCCGTTCCCGAACAGCTGCAGGAAGAACAGAAACACGTTGAAGATGTCGAGGAAGATGCCCGCCGCGATCGGAATCGCGGCGGAGTTGTTCGCCCGGCGCAGGCGGTTGAAGTCGATGATCGTGAAGCCGCCGAAGATCACCAGGCCAAGGACCGCGTAGATGATGTTCGCCTGCGGGATCGAGATGAAGATCGTCACGAGCCCGAACACGATCAGCGCCAGCAGCGCCCAGAACAGGGTCCGGTACCAGGCGGACAGGTCCCGGCGGGTGGCGTAGCCGAACGCGCCGCAGCCGGCGACGAACGCGCCCGTCGCGCCGGCGGCCTGCCACAGCGCCGCGGGGTCGGCATTCGCGTAGACGGCGATTACCGGGGCGACCGCGAGCCCGAGCGCCAGGCCGAGGCCGAACAGGAGCGCGACCGCGAGCTGCTCCCGCCCCCGTGAGTTCGCGAAATTCAGGCCGAAGATGCACGCGAACGCCGCGATGAAAAAGAGGATCCCGGTGCCGCCGCTCAGGTTGCGCCCGATGTACGCGCCGAGTGCGGCGAACCCGGTGGTGACCGCGACCAGGCCCATGACCTGGCCGAACACCGCTCGCGTCTGATCGCGCGTTACCGCGGCGCCGTAGGCAGGCTGGTCGTAGGTAGACATTGGGGGCTGCTCCTTGGTGCGTAGTGGTCCCGAAACTGCTGCACAAGGTAGCCGATGGGCCAAACGGGTCCGAGCAGATTTTCGCGGCGCGTTATGTCCTTGACTAATTATCTTCTTACTAGTATGGTCATGACTATGAGGAATCCAAGACCCCCGCAGGCCTCATCTCTCGGCCTGATCGTGCTCTGGCAGCTGTTCGAAGGACCGATGCACGTCTACCGGATGCAGAAGATGTTCGAGGCGCAGGGCAAGGATCGCGTGGTCAACGTCAGGTCCCGGGCGAGCCTGTACCAGACGATCGAGCGGCTCGAGCGCCACGGGCTCGTGGAGGTGTACGAGACGCGTCGCGCGGAGGGCTACCCCGACCGAGTCGTCTACGCGATCACCGATACCGGACGGGACGTCGCGCGCCAGTGGTTGCGCGAGATGCTCCGCAACACCGAGGGGGACTACCCGGAGTTCGTCGCGGCGGTGTCGATCCTGTTCGGCCTGTCGCCCGAGGAGGCGCAGGCGGAGCTCGAGCTGCGGGCGCAGAAGCTCGAGGATGAGCTGGCCGCCAGCGAGCGGGAATTGACGAATGTGCCGCCCGGGCTGCCGCGCCTGTTCGTGCTCGAAGAGGAGTACCGCAAGACGATGCTCGAGGCCGAGATCTCGTGGGTGCGCGGCGTGATCGGACGACCTGCGCGCGGGACGGCTGACGTGGAGCGAGGAGTGGCTGCGCGAGCTCGCGACGAGGTTCCTCCCGGCCGACGACCAACAAACCCAGGAGGACAGCTAGATGACAGCGACGATCGAGGCCCGGGGCCTCACGAAGCACTTCGGCAAGACCGTGGCCCTCGACGGTCTCGATCTGACCGCCGACGCTGGACAGGTGGTGGCGGTGCTCGGTCCGAACGGCGCCGGCAAGACGACGTTCGTCCGCACGGTCGCCACGCTGCTGCGAGCCGACTCGGGAACGCTGCTGGTCGCCGGTCACGATGCCGCCAAGGATCCGGCCGCGGTGCGGCGGGTGATCGGGCTCGCCGGGCAGTTCGCGGCGATCGAGCCGGCGATGACGGGGCGCGAGAACCTCGAGATGGTCGCCCGCCTGTTCGGGCAGAGCCGCCGGACCGCGAAGGCGAGTGCCGGCGCCGTGCTCGAGCAGCTCGGGCTGGTCGAGGACGGCGACCGGCTCGCCCGCACGTACTCGGGCGGCATGCGCCGCCGGCTCGACCTCGGCGCGAGCCTCGTCGGGGCGCCGCGGCTGCTGCTGCTCGACGAGCCGACCACCGGTCTCGACCCGCGCAGCCGGATCGAGTTGTGGGATGCGATCCGCGCGCTCGTGCGGGCCGGGACCGACGTGCTGTTGACCACCCAGTACCTCGACGAGGCCGACCACCTCGCCAGCCAGGTCGTGATCATCGACCACGGCCGCTCGGTGGCGACGGGCAGTCCCGCCGAGCTCAAGCGCGAGATCGGCGGCAACATCGTCGAGCTCCACGTCCGCAATCACGGCGACCTCGCGCGGGTGGCCCAGCTGCTCGGGCGGCTCGGCCACGGTGAGACGCAGATCGACGAGCCGACCCGCCGCGTCAGTGTGCGCGTCGAGTCCGGCGGCGAGGGGCTGATGTCCGCGCTGCGGTCGCTCGAGGACTCGGGCGTCGAGCTCGAGGACATCGCGATGCGCCAGCCGAACCTCGACGAGGTGTTCCTCGCGTTGACCGGCCGACCCGCGGAAGACCCCAGTGGGGCAATGGCGGCAAGCGCCGCTTAGCGAAAACCGAAAGGAAAAATCTCAATGACTCCCATCAGTCCGGGCCTCGACCCGGCCGCAGAGTTCACGGGCGGACGGGCCGGGCTCGCCAAGAGCACGCGGACTGTCACCCGCCGAGCGCTCCTGCGTTACGTCCGCACGCCGCAGCTGATCGTGCTCGCCACGGTCCAGATGTCGTTGTTCTTCCTGATCTACCGGTACATGTTCGGCGGCGCGATCCACATCGCCGGGATGTCCTACGTCGACTATCTCGTGCCGGGCTTCGTCGCCACCGGTGTGCTGTTCTCGGGGATCGGGACCGCGACCGCGATGGCCGAGGACCTCGAGCAGGGATTTGTCGACCGGCTGAGGTCGCTGCCGATCCCGCGCAGCTCGGTCTTGCTCGCGCGCGCCGCCGCGGACACCGCGATCTTCGCCTGGAGCACCGTGTTCACGACGGCGGTCGCGTTCGCGGTGGGGTTCACGCTCCACGGCTCGGCGCTCGACGGGCTCGCGGCACTCGGGCTCGTGGTGCTGTTCGGGTTCGCGTTCGAATGGGTGTTCATCACGATGGGCCTGTTCGCGGGGAACGCGCAGGCGGCGCAGGGGATGGGAATGATCGTGTTTCCGTTCGCGTTCGTCTCGAGCGCGTACGTGCCCGTGAGCTCGATGCCGAGCTGGCTGCAGGTGTTCGCCACGCACCAGCCGCTGACCTACATGGTCGACGCCGTCCGGTCGCTGACGCTCGGCCCGCATGCGCAGGCGCTGCTCGGACACTCGAGCTCGTACTACGTGACCCGCTCGATGCTGTGGACGCTTGCGATCATCGCGGTGTCGCTTCCGATCGCCGTCGCCAAGTACCGGCGCGGGTGAACGGCGCGGTGAGGTCGCCGGCCGGCTGACCGGCGACCTCACTGGCGGCCTCGCCGATGCGACCAGTGAGAGCGGATGGGACTGTCATCACCACGCTCTTACTCGTACGCATATCAATGGAGGCAGCAGATGCACGAACACACTGCGATGCTCCGCGTCACGCGCTGGTGCATCGGCCATCGCCGCTGGGTCGTCGCGGCTTGGGTGGCGATCGCGATCCTCACCACCGTGGCGGCGGGATCGGTCGGTAACCGGTATGCCACCAATTTCACTCTGCCCGGAACCGAATCCCAGCGCGCCAGTGACCTGCTGACAAAGGAGTTCGGAGCCCGGAGCGGCGATGTCGACACGATCGTGTTCCACGTCGGGCACGGCACGATCGACTCGCCGCGGGTGCGCCGGGCGATCACGCCGGTGCTGGCCCGGGTGCGCACCTTTGCTCATGTCTCAAAGGTATCAGCCCGTACGCGGCCAACGGCGCGGTCCAGGTCTCGCGCGATCGGATGACGGTTCGTCACGATCGACTATGACAAGGACGCCAACCTGCTCCCGACGCGCGGCAGCGCTGCTCGACGGGTCAGGCGGTGCACGTGCCGGGTGCAGGTGGCCGCCGGCGGTCAGCTGATCGAGAACGCCGAGGGATCAGCGTCGGGCCGGCGACCGAGATCGGGTGATCGCGCGCTGTCATCCTGCTGATCACGTTCGGGTCGGTGATCGCCGCCGGGATGCCGCTATCACCGCCGGCCTCGGCCTGATCACGGGGTGGCCTGATCGGCCTGTCGACACACGTGATGAGCATGTCGAACGTGTCCCCCCAGCTGGCGCTGATGATCGGCCTCGGCGTGGGAGTCGATTACGCGCTGTTCATCGTCACGCGGTTCCGCGAGAACTTCGCAGCGATCGGTGACATCGAGCAGGCGGTCCTCGGCGCGATGGACACGTCCGGGCGGGCGATCCTGCTCGCGGGCGCGACGGTCGTGATCGCATTGCTCGGGATGTTCGCGACCGGGGTCAGCTTCACCTACGGCCTGGCGGTCGCCTCGGTGATCGCGGTGGTGCTCACGCTTGCGGCGACGCTCACGCTGCTGCCGGCGATCCTCTCACGGTTCGGCGCGCGGCTGGTTCGCCCGCGCAGGGGGCGCCGGCGGACTTTCGGGACGCGAGGCTCGGCGTGGCGCCGGTGGAGCGACACGGTCCGTGCCCGGCCGGTGCCGCTCGCGCTCGCGTCGCTCGCGGTGATGGCCGCGCTGCTCGTCCCCGCGTTCGCGCTGCGGCTGGACATCAGCGACGCCGGCAACGACCCTGCCGATCTCAGCTCCCATCAGGCCTTCGCGCTGCTGGCGCACGGCTTCGGACCAGGCTTCAACGGGCCGTTGACGCTGGTCGCGGAGCTGCCCGGACGGAATTCGACGGCGAGTCTGGCGGCGGTCCGCGCCGCGACGCTCGCCACGCCCGGGGTCGCGGCCGTCACCCAGCAGCAGGTCTCGCCGACCGGGGCCCTGGCGGTGATGCAGGTCTTCCCGCGCTCGGCACCACAGGCGGCGAGAACCACCGAGCTGGTCAATCGACTGCGCCACCAGGTGCTGCCGCCACTCGAGCGCCGGACCGGGATGCCCGTTCTCGTCGCCGGCCTCACCGCCGGCTCGATCGATTTCTCCCAGGTTCTGTCCAGGAAGCTGCCGCTGTTCATCGCGGTCGTGGTGCTCCTGTCGGCGCTGCTGCTATTCGTGATCTTCCGCTCGCTGGTGATCCCGGTCCAGGCGGCCTTGATGAACCTGCTCAGCATCGGCGGTGCGATCGGTGCCACCGTGGCCGTGTTCCAGTGGGGATGGCTCGGAGGTTTGCTCGGCGTGGAGAAGGGACCGGTCGAGCCATGGATCCCGCTGCTGATGTTCGCGGTCGTGTTCGGGCTGTCGATGGACTACGAGGTGTTTCTAGTCTCACGCGTGCGCGAGCAATGGGTGCGCGGACAGGACGCGTCGGCCGCGGCGGCCGACGGCATCGCGTTGACCGGACGGGTGATCACCGCGGCCGCGGCGATCATGGTGTGCGTGTTCCTGTCGTTCATGCTCGGGAACGAACGGACGATCAAGGAGTTCGGGTTCGGTCTGGCGTTCGCGGTGTTCCTCGACGCGGTCGTGGTCCGCTGCGTGCTGTTGCCGGCGGTGCTCGAGATGCTCGGCGCGGCCACCTGGCGGCTGCCTGGCCGGCTCGACGCTCGGCTGCCGCGGATCAACATCGAGGGGTCGGCGGCGGGCCTGCTCCCCGAGCCGGAGGGCTAGACATAGGCGAGGTGCACGCCGTCGATCGACCAGATTGCGCTCGCGTCGCCGCCGTAGGCTGCGACCAGCGCCGCAAAGTAGTCGCGCAGTGACTGCTCGTAGGTGAGCGAGCCGTCGAGCAGCTCCTGCGCGGCTGCGACGATGCGATCGAGGTCGTCGCGAACGCGCGCGGCCGTCATGCTCGGGGTGCGGGGCTCGTCGCCGTCATCGTTCACGACGGCGGCCGCGTCGAACTGGGTGAAGCCGGCGTAGCGTTCGGGGTCCGGGATGATCGAGCGGAACGGCACCCGGTTGAAGAAGTACTCGAACCAGCGCCCGCCCGACAGCGCGAGCCACGGGGTTCCGACGGCGAGCGCAGCCATGCCGAAGCCCGTGTGGGGGGCGAGGAACAGGTCGCACTCCTGCACCACCGCGAGCTGCTCGGGGAGACCGATGTCGAAGCAGTCGAGCACTCCCGACCGGTGCGCGAGCAGCTCGGCGAGCTCGCCGGACCCGATCGACGTGGTGGTACGGGTGTGGTGGCGCCGCTTGCCGATCAGCGCGATCTCGACTCCCGGAAACGCGTCGGCGAGCGCGTCGAGGATCACGAGCCATGAAGCGGCCGACGGATACAGAGGGCGCTCGCCGGAGCCGGCGGGCATCAGGGCGATCCGTCCGCCACCCGACTGGCCGGCACGCGCGGCACATTCGGCGAACCGGCGCGCCGCGGCATCTCGCGCCGCTGCCGGCAGCTCGAGCCGCAGCTGCTGATGAGGGACGTAGCCGGGCGCGCGCGAACCGACGTAGCTCCGGCCGTGGGTCGCCGTCAGCAGCTGGTCGCTGGTCAGGTAGTAATCCCGCAGGCCGGGGAACATCGCGAGCTGGACGTCCTGCTCGCGACGTATATCGTCGAGGACCCAATCCCAACGGCGGGGAATGCGGGCCTGCCGGGCCGCCGAGTCCAGGCACGGCTCGAGCAGCGGATGCTCGACCGCGTACGCGTGAGAGACGAACGGGCAGAAGCGGGCCAGCTCGACCGCGGTGGCCGCGTTGAGCGCGACCGAAACCTCGCGCGTCGGGTCGGCGAGGTGGTGGCCGAGGCAGTAGTGGAGCGCCTCGATCGCGTGCCCGACCGGATGGGCGTAGAAGAAGTTGACGAGCAGCCGTTCGCCAGGCGGCGCGGCCATCGCCTAGGCCGGCACCGGCTCGCCGAGATCGACACCCGCTAGCTCCGCGCGCGAGGCGATCCCGAGCTTGGCGAAGACCTTGCGCAGGTGGTAGTCGATCGTGCGCGGACTGAGGAACAGCTGCGCCGCTACCTCCGCGTTGGTCTTCCCGGTGGCTACCAGCCGGGCGATCTGGAGCTCCTGGGGGGTCAGCTGATCGCGCGTTGACGGGTCGCGCTTGCGGGCGGTCTCACCGCTCGCACGGAGCTCGGAGCGCGCCCGGACCTCCCAGGGCGCCGTGCCGAGTCGCTCGAACCGCTCGAGCGCGCTGCGCAGATGGCGGCGAGCGTCGATCCGGCGCCGCCGGCGACGCAGCCACTCGCCGAACAGCAGCTCGGTTCGCCCCGCGTCGAACGGCGACAGGGCGTCGGCGAGCACCAGGGCGTGGTCGAAGTGCTCCTCGGCGCCCGAGTCGTCGATCAGGCCCAGGCAGCGAGCGAGCAACGCGAGGCCGGCCGGGCTTCGAGACCGTTCGGCCCAATGCCGGAACCGGTCCGCATACGCTGAGACCTCGTCGAGGCGATCGACGCGGAAAGCGGCCTCGACGGCGTCCGACACTCCGTACAGGAACAGCGGGTGGGATCCGGGCTGTGCGGTCGAGATGATGCTCAGAAGGCGCTCGAGCGCTTCGGCCGGCCGGCCGAGGCACAGGTCCAGCAGCGCGAGCGATCGTTCTGCGTACTGACCGATCGCCGCGGCGCCGCTGCGAGCCACCAGGCCCTGGAGCTCGGCCGCATGCGCGTGGGCGAGCTCCTCGTCGCCGCGCAGCGCGTCGATCTGGACGAGGCGCATGAGGTTCCAACCGGCTGCCCACAGCTGACCGGTGTCGAGCGCGAGTCGCCATCCTTCGTCGGCGCTCGCGTAGGCGAGCTCGAAGCGGCTCTCATCGATGAGCGCGGCCGCCTGCACCTGGAGGGAGAACGGGAGCGTGGTCATCGCGCCCTGCTCGCGCGCGTAGCTCACCGCCCGATTCGCATGCTGGAGCGCCTCCGGGCGCATGCCGACGCGGGCCGCCGCGAGCGAGGCCCAGATCAAGCACGCCGGGACCTCGATCCCGTCCGCGAGCTCGACCAGCTCGGCCGACAGCGACCTGCCGCGCTCGTAGTCGCTCGACAGTTCCGCGGCACTGGCAAGCAGCGAGGCTTTGGTGAAGCTGTCGATCTCGCCACCGGGCGTGACGTCGGCCGCCCGCGAGGCGAAGTCCGCCGCCGCCTCGACGGCGCCCGCCTGCCCGGCCATCGCGAAGCCCTCCCGGAGCAGCTGCAGCGTCACCGACGGATCCTCGCTCAGGGCCACGCCCTGTTGCAGGGTCGCGACGCCGTCGAGCAGCCAGCCGCTCTGGCCCTCGATCACCCCCCGGATGAACAGAAGCCAGGCTCGCTGGCCCCGATCGGCGATCGGCAACGCACGCCGGGTCAGCTCTTCGGCCCGGTCTACCTGCCCCGCAGACCAGGCGGCCTGCGCGGCGGCGGCGAGCCTCCGGGCCCGCTCGGACGCCGTCACACTGAGCGCCGCGGCCCGTTCGAACGCGCCCGCCGCCGAGGCGTGACCGCCCCGCAGCGCGGAGCGCTCCGCCGAGGCCTCGAGCGCGTCCGCGACCTCCTCGTCCGGGGTCAGCGCCGCCATTGCGCGGTGCCAGACGGCGCGCTCGGCGTTGTCCTCGCCCTCAAGGGCGACGGCGAGCGCAGCGTGAATCCGCTGACGCTGACCGAGCGTCGCCGACTCGTACGCGACCGACCGAACCAGCGGATGGCGGAAGCTCAGGATCGCGCCGTCGGTGCGGACCAAGCCGGTCGCCTCGGCCGGATCGAGCGCATCCTGGGGAAGATCGAGCTCGGCCGCGGCGCGCAGCGTGACCGCGAGCTCGCCCGCCTCCTCGGCGGCGGCGATCAGCAGCATGAGTCGAGTGACCTCGGGCAGCCGATCGACGCGCTCCGAGAACGAGGCGCGGAGCCTCTGGGTGAGGGGCAACGCACCGGGAAGCGGCGCCTGACCCTCGAGCTGCGAGTCCGACAGCGCGACCGGAAGCTCGAGCAGCGCCAGCGGATTGCCGGCCGCCTCGTCGAGCAGCCGCTCGCGTACCGACGGCACCACCCGGCGCGCGCTGTGATCGAGCAGGAGTACGGCCGCCTCGCGGTGCAAGCCGCCGACCGCGAGCTCGTCGAGCCCCGGCGCATCGAAGCGACGGCGCTCGCCCTCGCGCGCGCCGAACACGATCGCCACCCCCTCGGCGCCGAGCCTTCGAGCCACGAACGTGAGCGACTGCGCGGACGGAACGTCCAGCCACTGTGCGTCGTCGACCAGGCAGAGGATCGGCGTGGTCTCGGCCGCGGCCGCCAGCAGCGACAGCGCGCCGGCCGACACCAGGAAGCGATCGGGCCCTTCCCCGGGCGCCAGGCCCAGCGCTGCCGCCAGCGACCGGCGCTGCGGATCGGGCACCCCGTCGAGCTCGTCGACGATCGGCCACAGCAGACCATGCAGTCCGGCGAACGCGAGGTCCGATTCCCACTCGACCCCCGTCACGCCGAGCACGATCATCTCGCCGGCCCGACCGGCCGCGGCGGCGTAGCCCAGGAGCGCGGTCTTTCCCATCCCCGCCTCACCGCGGAGCACGAGCGCGCCACTGCCGCCCCGCCTTGCGTCCTCGAGCATGCGCTCGATCTGGATGCACTCGCGTTCGCGCCCGACGAGCTCCCCTGCACGCGCTTCCGACTCACTCCTACCCATCGACCAACGAGGCTAGAGCAACCCGCCGGCTGCGCGGCGCCACGGTGCAGGAGGGGCCGCGAGCTGCGGACCCCGGTGTGTTACATCAGCGGCTCCGGTCTCAGATGCGCGTGAACGGTGAGGGTCGCCGGGGTGCGGGTCATCCCGAGCGGGCTCCAAGTCATGCCGAGCTCGCGCTGGTCGACGCTTGCGCTCGCTTCGATCTGCAGCGCTTCGGGGGTCTGCAGCACCGTTGGCTCCAGCTCGAGCATGACGCGGTTGCCGGCCGCGAGCAGCTCGCCCTCGACGTGAAGGCGGCCGTCGACCGGATCGCTGACCGCGGTCGAGATGAAACGGACGTCGGGATGACGCCCGGAATCGAAGAAGTCGGGCGAGCGCAGGTGCTCGTCGCGCTTGTCGTTGCCGGTGTTGAGGCTGCCGGCCTGGATCGTGAGCTCGAGCCGGCGCTGCCCGTCGTCACCTACCTCGAGCCAGCCGTCGAGGCGGTCGAAATGACCCTTGACCTTGACCAGCCCCCAGAAGGTCGGGACGCGGAACTCGGCGGTCGACTGGCTCGGGTCGACTCGCCACCGCGCGGCGACTCTTCCCTCGGTGGTGTCGGTATTCATGTGATCTCCTTTCTGCGGGGTTTCAGACGCGGGCGGTGTCGCGCCGATAGGCGTAGCGGGCGAGGATCGCCAGCACGAGCGTCCATGCGGCGACGACGACCCAGCCGCCGGCAGTCCACGCCTGCCCGCCGAGTGACACGTGGCTGGCGCGGACCAGCCAGTAGGAGGGGAGGAACTGGGCGATGTCGTGCAGGAACCCGTGCGATCCGAGCGGGAACCAGGAGCCGCTGACCAGCGCCAGCAACGAGACCAGGCCGCCGACGGCGGGGCCGATCGAGTCGGCCGTGAGCAGGTGGCCGAGCAGGATGCCGAGCGCCGCGAACGGGACGAGCCCGACGAGGAGCAGCCCGGTCATCTCGAGCCAGCGACCGGCGCCGAGGCTGACGCCGATCGCGATCCCCGACGCGTACAGGATCGCGATCGTCACGGCCGCCATCGCGTACCCGGTCCCGACCTTGGCGAAGAAGTACGCGCTCGTCTTCAGCGGGGTGATCCGGAGCTGTCGCGTCCAGCCGTCCGTCCGCTCGGTGGCGATCCGCGTCCCGCTCGAGATCAGCGCTGACATCGCCCCGAACGAAACGAGCCCGACCATGTAATAGAGCGGGATCGAGATCCCGGACCCGTTGAAGTTGTGCTCGTTGCGGTTCGGCGCCGCGATGATGAAGTACAGGACCAGCGGGAAGCCGAGCGAGAACACGAGCAGGCGAATGTTGCGGAACGTCCGCACCAGCTCGAAACGCGTGTAGGCGAGCGATCTCATACGAGTGCCTCCTGTTGCTCGGCGTCGGCCGAAGGGTCGTCGGGGTCGGCGGTCAGCTCGATGAAGGCGTCCTCGAGCCCGGCGCTGGCGATCTCGAGGTCGCGTGCGTCGGGGTAGGCCTCGAGCAGCGCCCGGATCGCCGCGTCGGAGTCGGAGCAGATCAGGACGATCGCCTCGCCACGACGATCGGCCGCGGTCACGCCCGGCAGCGAGGCAAGGTCGGTCGCGTCGGCGTCCGGGAGCGTGGCGCGGATCGTGCGCGTGCCCACGCGCGCGCGGATCTCGCTCGTCGCGCCGTCGGCGACGACGCGGCCGTGGGACATCAGGACCGCGCGGTCCGCGTAGGCGTCGGCCTCCTCCAGATAGTGGGTGGCGAAGATGACCGTCTTGCCGCGCGCGGCGAACGAGCGCACCGACATCCAGAACGCGCGGCGAGCCTCGACGTCCATGCCGACGGTCGGCTCGTCGAGAATCAGCACCGCGGGGTCCGAGACGAGCGCGAGCCCGAACCGGACGCGCTGGGCTTGCCCCCCGGACAGCTTCTGGGTGCGACGGCGGGCGATGTCCGTGAGGCCGGCGAGCTCGAGCGCCTCGTCCACCTCGAGCGGATGCGGGTGGAGCGCGGCCATCATCGCGATCAACTCGCGCACGGTGACGTCGCGTATCAGCGCGCCCGCCTGGAGCATCGCCCCGACCATCCCGGCGGCGACCGCCTCCTTCGGCGGCCCACCGAGCAGCGAGACGGTGCCGGTATCCGGCGCGGTCAGCCCGAGCAGCATGTCGATCGTCGTCGACTTCCCGGCGCCGTTGGGCCCGAGCAGCGCGACGGTCTCGCCCCGGTCGATCGACACGTCGATGCCGCGGACCGCGTGGACCACGGTCCCGGCGGTACGGTAGGACTTGGCGGCGCCGCGGAGCTCGACGCCGATCGTGTGCTCTGTTTGCATACCCGCCAGGATGCCCCGGCTTCGCCGGGATCACATCGGCGGGGTCGCCAGTCTTCTCGCCGGTCAGGCCGCCACGGGCTCGCCGAGATCGACTCCCGCCAGCTCCGCGCGGGACGAGATGCCGAGCTTTGCGAACACCTTGCGCAGGTGGTAGTCGATCGTGCGCGGGCTGAGGAACAGCTGTGCCCCGATCTCCGGGTTTGTGAGCCCGCCGGCCGCGAGGCCGGCGATGTGCAGCTCCTGCGGGGTGAGCTGATCGCGCGTGGAGGGGTCGCGCCGCCGAGCGGTCTCGCCGCTGGCGCGCAGCTCCGCGCGGGCCCGGTCGGCCCACGGCGTGACCCCCAGCCGCTCGAAGCCGTCGAGCGCCGATCGGAGGCGGACGCGAGCGTCGATCCGCCGGCGGCTGCGGCGCAGCCATTCACGAGCGCGGTCGAATGGAGGCAGGGCGTCCAGGCTGAGGGCCTCGGTGATTCTCGTGGGACCGCTGGAAGCGACCAGCGCCTGTTGCTCGTCGTTGCGCGCATGAACCAGCTGCTCGTCGCCGCGCAGCGCATCCACGATCGAGAGATAGGCCACGTTCAAGCTGGCGATCCACGGCTGCCCGATGTCGAGCGCCAGCTGGCGGCCCTCCTCAGCCGCGGCGTATACGAGATCGAAACGGCTGAGTCCGAACAGTTGGGCGGCCTGTGCCTGGAGGGCGTAGGGCAGCGTGGAGACGAGCGCGCGTTCGCGGGCGACGCGAACGGCGCGGTTGGCATAGGCGAGGCCGTCACCCTGGGTGCCCGCGCGGCCAGCGGTGACCGACGCCCAGATCAGGCAGTGGGCGTCGTCGAGACGCGCGGCGAGCTCGATCGCCTCGACCGCCAACCGTTCCGCCCGCTCGAAGTCGCCCTCCAGCTCGGCTGCGCCCGCGGTCATCAGAATCACGGTGAAGCGGTCGATGTCGGTGGCGGGCGGAAACTCCGAGGCACGCCGGCATATCGCGGCCAGCCGGTCGGTGTCGCCGATGTACGTGGCCATCAGGCACGCCTCGAGCAGCATCTCGAGGCTCTCCGACGGGTCTTCGCTCAGCTCGATCCCCTCGAGCACGGTCCGCACGGCATCGGGAAGCAAGCCGGCATTGCCGTCGATCACCCCCCGCAGGCCCAGCAGGTGCGCCCGCGCGGCCCGGTCGGCGATCGGGAGCGAGCGGTTTACGAGGTCGCTGGCGCGGTCCAGCTGTCCCGCGACGTACGCCGCCCGTGCCGCCGCGGCGAGCCGCCGGCCGCGCGCCGATTCGCTCTCGCTCAAGCTTGCCGCCCGCTCGAACGCGGTCGCCGCCGAGGCATGACCGCCGCGCAGGCGCGACCGTTCCGCGGCCGCCTCGAGGCGGTCGGCAATCTCCTCGTCGGCGGCGAGCGTGGCCACCGCAAGGTGCCACAGCCGCCTGTCGGCGTATTCGTCTCCGCGGCAGGCTTCGGCCAACGCGCCGTGGGCCCGCCGGCGCTCGCCCGACGTGGCGGCCTCGTAGACCGCAGACCGGATGAGCGGGTGCCGGAACGTCAGCCTCGCGTCGTCGGTCTCGATCAGCCCCGCACGCTCGGCCGCGTCGAGCGCATCCTCGGGCAGGTCCAGGGCGGCCGCCGCCGCGAGGATGCCCCCAAGCTCGCCTCCGTCGTCAGCGGCGGCCAGCAGCAACGCCGATCGGGTGTCGCGCGGCAGTCGCTCGATCTGCTGCCGGAATGCCAGCTGCAGCCGCGAGCTCAGCGGAATCGCGTCGGGCATCCTGGCCCGCCCGCTCAGCTGAGCGTGGGACAGGCAAGCCGGAAGCTCGATCAGCGCCAGCGGATTGCCGGCCGCATCGGCCAGCAGTCGCTCCCGAACCGACGGCGCCAGCTCCCGGTCGCAGCGATCGAGCAGCTCGACTGCCGACTCGGAATCGAGGCCGGGGAGGACCAGCTCGTCGAGTCCGGGTGCGTCGAGCCGGCGCCGCTCGCCCTCGCGCGCGGCGAACAGGATCACGACCCCCTCGGCGCCAAGCCGCCTCGCGGTGAACACGAGCGACCCGGCCGACGGCACGTCGAGCCACTGCGCGTCGTCGGCGAGGCAGAGGACGGGACGGTCCTCCGCGGCCGCCGCGAGCAGCGAGAGCACGCCGGCAGACACGAGGAAGCGGTCCGCGCCACCACCCGGCGCCAGCCCGAGCGCCGCCGCCAGCGCCGGCACGCTGCGGCTCGGGCAGCCGCGGGAGCAGCTCGATGATCGGTCGGACCAGGCTGTGCAGCCCCGAGTAGTCGAGGTCCGATTCCGCCTCGACGCCGGTGACCGAGAGGACGAGCATCTCGCGGGCGTGCGCGGCGGCGTGCCGCACAAGCGCCGTCTTGCCCATCCCGGCCTCGGCGCGGATCACGAGCGAGCCGCTCTCGCGCAGCCTGGCCCGGTCGAGGAGCTGGTCGATCACGGCGCGCTCACGATCGCGGCCGACGAGCACCGTCGCGCGCCCGTCCAGCTCAGAACTCCCCATCATCGACAACGACCTACCTCCCGCGCCTGGTAGGGACAAGGCTAACGGACCCAGCCGGGGGACCTCTGGCGCCGCGCCGCTCGTATCGCTCAGGTGCGCAGTTCCCGGCCCTTTCTGCTGTCGATCGCGACCGTGATCACGATCGGGATCGGTCTGCTGGCCGCCGGCTCTGTCGACGGCAACGCGAGCGCGGCGTGCGCACGCCGCGCCGCGTGCCGCGGTCAGCCCCGCCCCGCGCCGATCGGGATCACGACCGGATGGGGCAGCTATCTGATCGCGTCCGACGGTCGCGTCAGCCGCGCGGCGGACCCTCCGACCGTGCGTCCGCCGGGCGCGATCTGGTTCCCGGCCAGCGGCACCTGGTACATGCTCGAGCGCGGCCATCTGGTCGTCGGCCTCGGAAGCCGGCGCCTGTGGCGCTCGCAGGAGACGTTCACCTCGCGCTTTCAGCTCGGCGTGATCGTGGCCGGCCCGGATGCCGTGGCGCTGCAGCATGGGCACAAGCTGTGGGTCGCGCCGCGCGGAGGCATCGAGCGCCCGGTCTCGACGCGGGAGCTCCCGCTCGGCTGGACGACCGGCGGGCTCTACACCTACCGCTACCAGGACCATGCACTGCTGCTACGCAGCGACACCGGCGCACTGGTCAAGGTGATCGGGCGCCGGCCGCTCGGGTCCGACTACGAGGTACAGACCGGCACTCTGTACTTCATCAGCGGCGGCGTGCTGATGAGCGCACACGGAGCGCAGGTGCGCCGCCTCGCGTGGTTGCGCCGCCTCGGCGTGTCCGCGGCACCGGGGCTGACATCGCTGGGGCGGTTCGTCGAGCTTCAGGACGATCACCGGCTCGTGGTGGTGCGTCCGGACGGCTCGGTGTTCGCGTCGACGCCGCTGCCAGGCAGCGACGGGCACACGGACACTGTCTCGAGCTCCCTCGCCGTCGCCCCGGATGGGCGCGCGGTCGCGTTCACCGCGGCAGCCGGCGAATGGGCGGAGACCCCGCGCCACCCGGACGGTGTGGCCGGCGCTGAGTCGGTGTACCTGCTCCGCCCGGGCGCGCACACCGCGGCCCCGATGCACACCGAGCACCTGGTGTTCACGCCCTGCGAGCGAGGAGCCGGCCTCAAATGGAACGGAAGCTGGCTGCTCTACACCAACGCCGAGGGCAACCTCGTCGCTGTCGACACCGCCGGCGCTCACCACACGATCGACCTCACCAGCGTCGTCGGCCGTCTTCCCGGCGCGCGAGAGGGCTTCGCCGCTTACTGGAGTGGACGGCCGCCGGAGCTCTGACCGGAAAGGAGCGGTTGCGACGGACGACCGATAATGCCTCCTTAGATGTCCGTGAGCGGCCTGACGATCCGGCCAGGAGACGAGGCCGACGGGCCGGCTGTGATCGCGATGTTCGACGAGGCGGTGGCGTGGCTGGTCGAACGGGGCCAGACCGGACAGTGGGGCGCAACCCCGTTCTCGGAGCGGCCGGGGATCCGCGAGCGCGTCTATGGCTTCCGCGCCGGCGGGGGACTGCACCTCGCCGAGTCCGATGGCGAGCCGGTGGGCGTGCTGGTCGTCGGCCCGGCGCCGGCGTACGCGCCCCCGGCGCCGGTGCCCGAGCTCTACATCATCCTGCTGATCAGCTCGCGCCAACTGATCGGGCGCGGAATCGGCGGGGCGCTCGTCGGAAAGGCGATCGAGCTCGCGTACGAGCGACGCGCGGAGATACTCCGGGTCGATTGCTGGGCGCACGCGCCCGGCCTCGTCCGGTGGTACGAGAAGCAGGGCTTCACCAGGTCGAGCCGGTTCGAGCTGAACGGCTGGCAGGGGCAGATATTCACGATGGACCTGTGACAGCGGGCGAGTGGCGGTTGCGTGCGCGATCGATGTCCGGCGGGGCGTCCTCACTCCCGCGAGCCGGGTTGCGTCAGAGTGCTGCCCATCCAGGCGATCTCAGGTTTCAAGGCTCGGGCCTGTGGGAAGCGAATCGGCGTGCCGCTGTATTGCTGTCGCGCATGTGGTTTCGCGACAACGGCCTCATGGCGCAACGCCGTCGCGGCCCACGATGTCGGCGCGCCGTACTGCGCCGGCGAGCTCGAGATGGTGATCAGCTTCTCAGGGCCGCCGCGGGACTCCGATCTCGGGCGCGGGCGCGTGGCCAGCAACCTGTCCGGAGGATCCGAGCGCCGCGGTCCGGCGGGCGGGCCGGCGCACGACCCGGTCTGAGCGACGCGCGGGGCGGGACTCCGCCCGGACGGCTCAGTCCGAGGGCTTCTTGTCGGTTCCGAGCCGGGGCCCGGGGCGCTCGAGCTCGAACCACACGTGGGTCGTGCCCTCGTGGATCCCCCAGCGACTGGCCTCGGCGTCGACGATCGCGAGCCCTCGTCCGCCGACGTCCGCGAAATCTCGGTGCCGAACCGTACGCTCGAACCCTCGGCCCTTGTCGATCACCTCGACGAGAAGGCGGTCCTCGTCGAGCGTCGCTCGGAGCGTGATCTCGCCGTGGCCATGAACGACCGCGTTGGTGACGAGCTCGCTGACGAGCAGCTTGGCCGTGTCGAGCTCGCCAGGCTCGACCTCTCGGGCCAGCCACCGCACGATGTAGCGGCGGGCGATTGCCGGCGCTTCCGGCGTGTGAGGCAGGTTGACTTCGAGCATTTGGTCGGCCCGCGGAGCGTCGCCGGCGGACCAGCCGAAGACGCCCATGATACCTACGATACCCACGCGCCGGGCCGGGACAATCGCGATCAGTCCACGCGGTCGGAGTTCATCCCCAGACGGCTGGCCAATGCCTCCACCGTCGCGCCCTGAATCAGCGTCGAGACCAGCACCGCTAAGAACACGAGGTTGAAGAACTCGAGGCTGCGCGGCACGTGTTCGATCAGCGGAAGCGTCGCGAGGACGACCGGTACGCCGCCGCGGAGCCCGGCCCAGCCGAGCACGACTCGCTCGCGGCGGGTGAAGCGAGTGTGCGTCGTCGCGGCGAACGCGGACACCGGACGGGCCACGAACGCGAGCAGCAACGCCAGCAGCGTGCCGCGGACGAGCACCCCTCCGAGCTGGCTCGGGAACACGAGCAGACCCAGCGCGAAGAACATCCCGATCTCGGCCACCGACGCGAGTCCTTCGTGGAACGGCAGCAGCGCGGGGCGCGAGGACACGTCAGCGTCGCCGAGCGCGAGGCCGGCGAGGTAGACCGCGAGGAAGCCAGATCCATCGAGTGATCCCGCCGCGCCGTACGCGATCGCCGCGGCCGCAAATGAGGCCACGAGCGAGAGGCCGGACGGGGCGGCGTCCAGCCGCTTGAGCGCCGCCGTGGCAAGCGCGCCCACCAGCAAGCCGACGCCACCGCCGACCACGATCTGCTTGAACAGGAACCAGACGGCGTCGAGCGGTCCGTACCCGGGGACGCGGATCACCTCGATCAGCACCAGCACGAGCATCACCGCCACGGGATCGTTGAGCCCTGCCTCCCCTTCGAGCGTCAGCGCGAGCCGTCGCGGCAGACGCACCCCGCGCAGCAGCGCGAACACCGCAGCCCCGTCGGTCGGCGACAGGATCGCCCCGAGCAGCAGCCCTCTCGCGAGGGAGAAGTGCAGCAGCCGGCTGGCCGCGACGCCCGTGATCGCGGCGCTCCCCACCGTGCCGATCGAGGCGAGCGAAACCGCCGGCCCGAGCACGGGCCGGAGCGCGCGAAACCCGGTCGCAAGGCCGCCCTCGAACAGGATCAGCACGAGCGCGATCGTTCCCACCAGCCGGGCCAGCGAATAGTTCGCGAAGTCGATCCAACCGAGCCCGTCGCTCCCCACTCCCATACCCAGCGCCAGAAACAGGATCAGCGCCGGCAAGCGCAGACGCGCGGCCACCGTCGAGGCCACCACGCCGGCCGCGAGCAGGCTCCCGCCGGCGAGGATCAGTTGTGCGTCGCCGACCATGGCCGGACGATGGCAGACCGGGGATAACCGGTGCCAGCGTGCGCGGCGCCGCGCCGGCGCGGCGGGTTGGGCGGCGCCCCGTGTGCACGTTTATGCACGTTCGTGCACGAACAGGCAATACCGTGTATCGTGACGAATATGCTCACAGACGAACGACGGGCGCTGATTCTCGACCGTCTGCGCACGCACGGGCGCGTCCTCGCAGCCGATCTGAGCGCCGAGCTCGATGTCTCCTCAGACACCATTCGCCGCGACCTGCGTGAGCTCGACGACGTGGGCATGCTCCGGCGCGTGCACGGCGGCGCGCTGCCCCGCCACGGCGACGCCGCGCCGTTCCAGGCCCGCGCGCGCCGCGCGCCCGAGGCGAAGGCATCGATCGCGCGCCGCGCCGCCGAGTGCGTGCGCGACGACCAGCTGGTGGTGCTCGACGGCGGCACGACGACGCTCGAGGTCGCTCGCGCGCTCGCCGCCAACACGCAGTTACGTGCGCGTGTGGTTACGACGAGCCCGCCGATCGCGCTCGCGCTCGCCGATCATCCCGGGCTCGAGGTGACGGTCGTCGGAGGGACGTTGCGTCCGAACTCGCTCGTGACCGTCGGCGCTACCGCGGTCGAGGCGTTCAGCATGATCCGCGCCGACATCGTGTTCCTCGGCGTATGCGGGCTTCACCCCGAGATCGGCGTGACCACCGGGGACGTCGAGGAGCGCCACGTCAAGGCGGCGATGATCGAGGGGGCCGCCGAGGTCGTCGCCCTGGCCGACCACGACAAGCTGGGGACGGCGATGTCGATCGTCGTCGCTCCGCTGAGCGCCGTGACCCGTCTCGTCACCGACGCGGACGCCGACGACGATGCGCTCGCGCCCTACCGCGCGCTCGGGATCGAAGTGCTGTGCGCATGAATCGGTTGGCCGGGATCGAAGTGCTGTGCGCATGAATCGGTTGGCCGCGCGCGTGAACGCCCGCGCCGGCGTCACGACCGTGTTCTTCGTCAACGGCGCGTTGTTCGCGACGTGGGCGTCGCGGATCCCCGCGCTGTCGCAGCGAGCCGGCGCGAGTACCGGCGTGCTCGGGCTGGCACTGCTCGCGCCGGCGGTCGCGGCGATCGTGACGATGCCGATCGTGGGCCGGCTGCTGCCGGGCAGAGCCACCCGGACGTTCTGCCGGTTCGGGGTGGCCGGGTTGATGGTGGCGGTCCTGCTTCCCGGGCTGGCGCACAGTGTCCCGGCGCTCGCGGGCGCGCTGCTCGTCGTGGGCGTGACGAACTCGGCGCTCGATCTGTCGATGAACGCGCAGGGCATGTCGGTCGAGCGCAACATGAAGCGTCCGATCCTGTCCTCGCTGCACGCCGCGTTCTCGTTCGGCGGCTTCGCCGGCGCCGGCCTCGGCGCGCTTGCCGCCGCGCTGTCGGTGGCGCCGCTCCCGCAGTTCGCCGTGGCCGCGCTGCTGTTCGGGATCCCCGGGCTGATCGCGACCGTCCCGATGTTGGCGCACGACGAGGACACGGATGCGCACGCGCCGACGATGCGATGGAGGGCGCTGCCGTCGCGGCTGGTGCTGCTCGGGATCGCGTGCCTGTTCTGTCTGATGGCCGAGGGCGGCTCATCCGACTGGAGCGCGAAGCTCGTGCACGACGATCTCGCCGGTTCGGCGGCGGTCGGGGCGATCGCCTATGCGGTGTTCAGCGTCGGGATGGGCACGGGCCGCCTGATGGCCGATCGGCTGTGGGCTCGCTGGGGCGCGGTCGGCCTGTTGCGCCGCTGCGGGGCGTTCGCCGCCGTCGGATTCGCCGCCGGGCTTGCGGTCGGCACCGCGCCCGCCGTGATCGCGGGATTCGCCGTGCTCGGGCTCGGGCTCGCCGGGGTCGTCCCGACGTTGTTCCGCGCCGGCGCCGATCAGCCCGGCGTCGCCACGGGATCGGCGCTCGCGGCGGTCACCTCGTTCGGCTACCTCGGCTTTCTCGGCGGCCCGCCTCTAATCGGCGGCGTCGCGCAGCTCACGTCGTTGCGACTGGCGTGCTGCATCCTCGTGTTCGCCGGCCTGCTCGTCGTGGTGCTCGCCGGCGCGGCCGGCGTTCCCGCGCCAGCCGCGAACGTTCGCCGGCGCGGACCGGAGCCGCTCGCAGGCAACGCAGCGATACGGTAGCTCCCATGCGGATATCGAAGGGGCTCGCGCTCGGGGCATACGCGGCGCTGCTCCTCGCGGGTTGTGGCGGATCGTCCGCGCCACCGAGTGCGGTGAACGCGGCGGCCCGGAGCGCGGGGCTGCACCTCGTGCGCGTCGGGGTGTTCGACCAACCTGTGTACGTGACCGGCGCGCCCGGCGACCCCCACCGTGTATTCGTGGTCGAGAAGCGTGGGGTGATCGTGATCCTGGTCGACGGCCGCCGGCGAGGCCAGCCGTTCCTCGACATCACGAAGCTCGTCAACTCGAGTGGGGAGGAGCAGGGTCTGCTGTCGATGGCGTTCGCGCCGGACTACCAGAGCAGCGGGCGGTTCTACGTGGACTACACGGGCAGCAACGGCGATCTGCAGATCGTTCAGTACCGCCGCGCCACCGGCGATCCGAACCTCGCCGATGCTGCCAGCGCCAGGTCCGTGCTCGCGATCCCTCACCACCGGTACAGCAACCACAACGGCGGGCAACTCCAGTTCGGGCCCGACGGGGACCTGTACATCGGCGTCGGCGACGGCGGGAACGAGGACGACCCGATGAACGAGGGCCAGAACAATGGCGTCCTGCTCGGGAAGGTGCTGCGGATCGCGCCTGGCCCGAACGGCGGCTACTCGATCCCCGCCGGCAATCCGTTCGCCGGGGAGCCCGGCCGGCGTCCCGAGATCTGGGCTGACGGTTTGCGGAATCCGTGGCGGTTTTCGTTCGATCGGCTCAGCGGCGCCCTCATAATCGGAGATGTAGGACAGGATCAGCAGGAAGAGGTCGACTTCGCCGCTCGCGGCGCGGGGGCCGGCGCCAACTATGGCTGGAGCATCTTCGAGGGGGTCCGCCGCAACAAGCCCGGCAGGGCGCCGGGCGCGGTGTTCCCCGTCCTCGTCACGCTTCACAGCAAGGGGTATTGCGCGATCATCGGCGGGTACGTGGTCCGAGACCGGGCGCTGCCGGCGCTGTATGGCCGCTACGTCTACGGGGACCTGTGCAAGCCGGAGATCAGATCGGTTGTGCTCAGCCCCGGCCACGCGACCGAGGATCGGGGAACCGGCCTGTCGGTCCGCGATATGTCGGCGTTCGGCCAGGACGCGCTCGGACGCGTGTATGCCGCGTCGCTCGACGGTCCGGTGTATCGGTTAGCTCAGGGGGAACTCAGATGATTGATGGATCCAAGACCACTGCCAACCAGGTCGACGAAATCAGGAAGCTCGTCGAGGACGCGCAGGACAAGCTCGATCAGGTAGCGCGTGCGCTGCGGACGCTCCAGGAGCGCGTCACGCAGCTGGGCCGCGACGAGGACGACTCGAGCTGATCGCCAGCTCGCCCTGGAGCTCGATCCGGCAGCCGGCCTCGTAGGGGTCCTCGGGTACGAACCCGGACAGCTTCGCGCTCGGCGCGATCACGTCGACCAGGCCGCGGGTTATGCCGCGGTGCAGCGTGCACACGACCTCCGGGCTCTCGCGCACGGCATCGCGATACGGGCAGTTGCAAAGGCGGTAGGTCAGCCCGCCGGCGCCACTCACCTCGCGTCGCGGCTGAAACCCGAGCGATGTCAGCACCGCGTGCAGTCGCTCCTCGGCCGAGCAGTCGGCCTCGGGCGGTGCGAGCTCGCGCCCGATCTCTCGGCCCGTCGCCTCGACCGCACGCAGACTCGCGCGGCCGCGTGAGATCACTCGGGTGAGCCAGCGGCCGAGCTGCGCGTACCCACTTGGCGCGTCGCCGCCCGGTCTGGCGCCGGGTGCGATCACCCACATGTCGCGGGGCCGGCCTCGCGTCTGCCGGATCCGCTCGCGCGTGACCAGCCCCGCCGTCAGCAGACGCTCGAGGTGAACCCGCACCCCGTTCGGATGCAGTCCGAGCCGCTGCGCCAGCTCCTCGGTCCCGGCCGGCCGACGCAGCTCGCCGAGCAGGTCGAACAGGCGAGCGCGCGTCGGCTGGGCGAGCGCATCGTCGGGCCGCGCGGGAAGATCCATCGGCGCCGCAGTTTTGCACAGCAGCGGTTTGGAAAACATCGCCGAGAGCCGCCGCCTGGTATTTTCCTAGCCTCGCTGTGAAAAATCCTCGTGATGGTCGGAGGTACGAATGGCCTACGTAATCGCTGAACCGTGCATCGGCGTCAAGGACAACTCGTGCGTCGAGGTGTGTCCGGTCGACTGCATCCATCCGACCCCCGACGAACCGGACTACGCGAACGTCGACCAGCTGTTCATCGACCCGGAGGAGTGCATCGACTGCGATGCGTGCGTGGAGGCCTGCCCGGTCGACGCGATCTTCCCCGAGGACCAGGTGCCCGAGCAGTGGCAGCACTTCACGCCGCTCAACGCGGCGTACTTCCGCTCGCGGGCGGCGTGAGTCGATCGCCGCTCGGCGCCGGCGGGCGCCAGGGCTCGCCGAATCGCCGCGACTCCTCGGGCCAACCCTGCGCGGTCATCTTCAGCTTGCGCATCGCGCGCGCCTTGAACTCCCACGGCACCCGCCGGTACAGCGGCACGAACACCAGGCGCCAGAACGGGCCATCGTCCGATAGCGCGGACGGCACGGTCCGCGCCGGATAGCGCCGCGCCACGTCCTCCATCGCCGCCGCCCGCAGGACGTGCTCGGACCGCGCGCGCAGCCGGCGCTTCTGCTCGGCGAACGCGGTGGCCACCCCCGACCCGCGTGGGCTCATGCTGGCACCGCCTCTCGCTGCCGTGCCTTGTGCTCGGCCAGGCCGTTCTGGGCGGCGATCTGGATCGGCTCGTACAGCGCCCCGATCGGTGGCGAGTAGATGTTCTCCATCCACGCCAGGTCCTCGAGCGTGGCGCCGCGCTTGCCGACGAACGCGAGGAAGTCGCAGCGCTCCTTGATCCCCTCGCCGCCGTGGAGCTGGGCCCCGATCAGCCGGAGGGTGCCGGGCTCGGCCAGCAGCTTGACGTGAACGCGGGCGGCGCCCGGGAAGTAGCGCGCGCGGGAGACGCCGACGCCCTTGGCCACCACGTACGGGATCCCCATCGCCTCGGCGAGCGTCTCGCCGATCGAGAAGCCACCGATCGTGTAGTCGCCTGCCATGAACCCCCACGGGATCCAGACCGGGTCGTACACGCGGTTCTCGCCGGCGGCGTTCGCGCCCGCCACGCGGCCCTGTGAATACGCGTGCGAGCCGGTCAGACCGCTGATCGGGAGCATCGATAGGCCGTGCGGGACCTCGACCACGTCGCCGGCCGCCCACACGCCGGGCGCGGAGGTGTGCATGTGGTCGTCAACGACGATCGCGCCGGTGGTGCCAAGCTCGAGCCCGATCGACGCGGCGAGCGACGTGTTCGGCAGCTTGTGTAGGCAGATCACGGCGACGTCGCACTCGAGCTCTCCCTCGGAGGTGGACACTGCCCGAACCCGTCCATCGGAGCCGCCGTCGAAGCCGACCAGCTTCGTGCCCATGCGGACGTTCACGCCGAGCTTCTCGAGCGCCTCCTGGGCGGGTTCGGCGACGTCCGGGTCGACGAGCTCGGACAGCAGCCATGGACCCTCGTCGATGAAATGGACCTCGAGCCCGCGCCGGGCGAGCGCGCCGGCCATCTCGACGCCGAGCCACATGCCGCCGATCACGACCGCGCGCTTCATCGAGTCGAGCTCCTTGTCGAACTCGATCGCGCGCCGAATGTCCTTGACGTAGTGGAGCCCCTCGAGGTTCGCGCCCGGCACCGCCGGCTGCTCCCAGTGGAAGCCCGTGCACATGATCAGCTTGTCGAACCCCTCGTGCTTGTTGCGCGCAGTCACCGTGCGCCGATCGAGGTCGATGTCGGTGACGGTCGTCTCCATGTGCATGTCGAGCCCGTCCTCGACGTACCGCTGCACGGTCGACAGGAACAGGTTCTGGAACTCCGGGATCTCGCCGCCGTGGGCGTACGGGATCCCACACGGCGAGTACGCGATGTCCGGGAACTCGCTGTAGACCGCGACCTGCATGTCGGGGTCGGTTCGCTTTGCGATCGTGGAGGCCGCCGTTCCGGCGCCACCGCCGCCGATCACGATCAGGCGTTCGCTCATGAGGCTCCTCTCTCAGACAGAAACGGGTTGTGCTGCGAGCTCGCGGATGGTCACCGGCGGGGGTCGCTCGCCAAATTGAGTCACCGCCACCTGCTGGTAGGCACCGACCGATCGCGCGACGAGGCGATCTCCCGGCGCCACGAGCGGCAGCTGCACGCGAGGATGGATCACGTCGACGTTCAGGCACAACGGCCCCGTGACCACCGCGGGACTGAGCGGGCCACGGGCGTCGAGCGCCTCGATCCGCGGCGGCGCCGTCAGTGCGCCGGGGAGGAAGTTCGTGCCGGCATCGCAGACGAGGCAGCGCGAGCCGTCCGCGAGCGTCTTGACCGCCACCACGGTGAACACGAAGTCGACCGCGTCGGCCACCACCGCGCGGCCGGGCTCGACCAGCAGCGTGCCGTCGAAATCGCCGTCGCGTAACGCGGCCGCGACTGCGTGGGCATGCGACGCCACGGCCGGCGCGGGCGGGAACCCGCCGCCGAGGTCGATCGTCGCGACTGCATGACCGCCGGCGCGGAGCTCGCGCGCCAGGTCTGCGAGCACCGCCGCCGCGCGGGCGTGCTCGGCGGATGGGCGCGGCCAGTTGACCACGACCCGCCCGGTGGCGGGATCGAAGTCGGTCGAGACAAGGTGGGTCGAGAGCGCCTCCACGTTCAGACCGAGCCGCGCCGCCGCACGCGCCGCGGCCGCGATCTCCTCGGGCGCGATCCCGAACCGCGTAACCGCGCCGGTGAAGCTGTCGAGCGCAACCCGGAGGCCGATCCGGTTCACCCCGGCCGCCGCGGCGCGATCCAGCTCGGCGATCGAGTCGGCGAGCACGAGCGCCCCGCCCGCGCCGGCGCGAGCCAGCAGCGAATCGGGCTTGGCCGGACCGTCGACCACGATCTTTCGCGGGTCGATCTCGACGACGGCGGTCGCGAGCTCGTATTCGGCCTCGCAAACGACCTCGGCGCCCGCGTCGGCCAGCTCGGCCGCTTGCAGGAAGTCGATCAGGCGGTTGGTCTTGTATGAGTAGGCGACGCGCGCACGCGGCAAGTGTGCGCGCCAGGCGGCGGCGAACGTATCCAGGTTCGAGCTGAAGCGCTCGACGTCAGCGATCCATACGGGCGAGCCGTTCACGTGCGCGCTCCGATGTCCCGCGCGAGCCGCGCCGCCCGCTCGGTGCCCTTGCGCTCGAGCAGCGCCACGACGTCCTGCCGCCACCGCCCCGAAGCGGCCTCCTCCACCGCGCCCGGAAGGACCGCACGCAGATGTTCCATCGCCCATGCATCCGGACGCGAGAGATTGATGCGGATCGTGGAGCCGGCGCCGATGTCGCCGAGGCCGTCGCCCGGATACACGGCGACGCGACGGGCGAACAGCGAGACCATCAGCTCCTGCGCGCTCGCGCCGGTCCCCGACACGTCGACCGCGCATGCGAACCCTCGACGGGGCCGGACGGCCAGCCGCGCGCCCGCACTCGCCTCGAGCGTCTCCTCCAGATGCGCCAGGTTCGCGCGAATGGTCCGCTCGGCGCCCGCCAGATAAGACGTGTCACCGAGGGCCGCGAGCGCGCCGCGCTGCGAGATCAGGTTCGTGTTCAGCCTGGTGAGCGCCGCCTTCAGTTGCAGGCAACCGCGGACGAACCCGGGGGGTCCGGAGAGGAAGCCGATCCGCGCCCCCGCCATCCCGTAGCAGTGCGACACGGACATCGCCGCGACCGCGCGATCGGTCAGCTCGAGCGCCGGCAGCGAGGCAAATCCCGCTTCGGGATCCAGCGCGATCGGGGCGTGGGTCACGTCGTGGATCAGCAGCAACCCGTGGCGGTCGGCGAGCTCGGCGAGCGCGGCCAGCTCGTCACGGGTCTGGACGGTCCCGTATGGGTTGAGCGGATCGACGACGCAGATCGCGCGGGTGCGCGGTGTGACTGCCCGCGCGACGTCATCCGGGTCCAGACGGAACCCCGTCGCGGCAGAGATCGGCACCCCCACCGGCACGCCGCCGGCGGCGAGCACCGCGGAGGGAATGTGGAAGTAACCAGGGTCGGAGACGATCACCTCGTCGCCCGGATCGAGCGTCGCCATCAGCGAGAGAGCGATCGCGGCCTGCGTGCCTTCGGTGCCGACGACCTCGAACCCGTCGTCGCGCCGGCGCCCGAACGCGCCGGCGGCGGCGTCGCGCAGAGGCTCGATCAGGTCGGGGGTGTACTGGTTGAGCGACTCCGCCGTGGCCGCCTCGCGGATCGCCTCCACCGCGGACGCCGGCGGGCCGCAGAAGCAGGTCAGCCAGCCGAGGTCGGCCCACTCGGCCGGATCGAGGCGCGTCGAGCCCTGCGGGTAGATCGTGCCGGCGTCGAGGCCGAGCAGCGCGATCGCGTCCCGGTAGGTGACGTAATTCCACATCCCGTGGTGGCTCGCCTGGATCCGCCGCAGACGCTCACTCAGCGACAGATCGCCGAGCGCCGTCGCCTCGGTCCAGGTCAGGACGCTCACGCTCGGACCCCCGGCGAGACCTGCGACGCTCGTACGAGCCGTCCCACCCGGTAGATCCCGTAGCTGTCGGAACGAACCGACGCCGGCTCGTAACCCGCGGCGGCGGCCCACTCGAGGATCGACTCGACCGGTCGCAGCCGCCACACGCACCGCTCGCCTCGGTGGTCGCGCCACACCCGGGCGATGTGCTCGATCTCCGGGTTCTGCGTCTGCACGTTGAACACGATCTGCTCGGGCGCGATGGTCTCGGCCAGATCGACGAAGTGGCGCTCGATCAACGCATCGTCGTGGTAGATCCCGTACAGCCCCAGCTCCGCGACCACGTTCGGCGCGGGATCGAGTCGCGACAGCGTCGCACGGTCGAACGCGCTGGCCTGGGAGAACGTGACCCGGTCGGTCAGACCGAGCCGGCCGGCATGGGCGCGGGCCTGGGCGAGCGCGGCGAGGTCGATGTCGGCCACGAGTGCGCGCGCGCCGGGGTGCGCGGCGAGGACGTCGAACAGATAGGGCGCGGGACCCGCGGCGAGATCGGCAACCACCGGCGCCGGCGCCGAGCATGCGGCCACCGCCTCGTCGAGCGCCTCGCGCGCCAGCACCCGGATCTCGCGGAACGCCTGGCACGTCCGCCGGCTGAGCAGCCGCCGGTCGATCTCGCGCCCGAGCGCGGTGCGGCCTCGCGGCTCGTTGCCGTACACGTGGTCCATGAACGGCCCCGAGTCGAAGCCGTGCTCATGTCCGACGCGGAGTCCCTCGCTCAGCAGCGCCCCGGCGCGCGACGCGGCGGCCAGCGTCCGGAAGCGCCAGGCGCGGGGCGACAGAGCAGGCAGATCTCGCTGGAGCTCGGCAAACGACGCGGCGTGCGCGCTGTCAATGCCGGTAGGCATACAGCGGCGCCTCGGCGAGCTCGCGCACGCGATAAAGCTCGTGTGCGGTGGCGGCCGCGCCATTGCCGGTCTGGCCCACGAGCTCGCGCAGCTCCGCGACCGCACGGTCGTTGTCGGCGCGGACCTCGGCCAGCACCTCGGCGTCGGCGGGCAACTCGGCCACCTCTGAGTACACCGCGAGCAGGTCGCCGAAGTGCTCGATCGAGCCGAGCGCGTAGGCGAGCGTCTCGCCGGTGTCGTGCGGCATCCCGTCGTAGGTGGCCTCACCCTCGGGCGGGCACACGTACAGATCCGGATCGACGCCGTGGGCGATCGCCCGCTCCCGGAACAGCCGCGCGTGGCGCGCGTTTTGGTGAACGATGTCGGCGACCAGCTCGGCCACGTAGGCATCCTTGATGTCCGGGAGCCTGACCGCGAACAGATCGACCCAGCGCCGCATGCCGTAGGCGTGACGGGCGAAGGCGGCGCCGAGGCGGCCCCGGAGGACCTGCTCGAGCTGAGAACGGTTGTCGATCACGTGGCGTCTACCTTTGTGTATGACCGTCTACCGAAGTGTAACCATAGCTGAGCTCCACCCCGTGGGCAAGGGTGTTCGAGACCCAGCAGACGCGGCGCGCCGGCTCGATCAGCGCCGCCAGCTCCTCCTCGGGCACCTCGGCGCGAGCGTCGATCTCGAACCGCCCGTGGCGGAGCTCGCGCCCGGCCCGGAAGCTCCGAACGACCACCTGCAGCCCGGGCAGCTCGCGCCCTCGCTTGCGGGCTGTGAACGCGAGCGCCAGGCAGAAGCAGCTCGCGATCGCGGCGCACAGCAGCTCGGTCGGCATCACGCCGGCATCCTCACCGCCCTCGGCGACCGGCTCGTCGATCGCGATCTCGTGCCCGCGCGCGTCCACCTTCGCCTGGAAGCCGCGCACCCAGGTTGCGGTCACCTCGAGTCCCTCGGACACGACCTCGAGCGCTCCTCAGCCCCGGCCCGCGCCGACGGTCTCGAACGCGACGAGCAGCTCGGCATAGGCACGTTCGTGCGCGGCGGCGGCTCGGTCCCAGGTGTACGACGCGGCGACCCGCAGGCCGCCCGCCCGCAGCTCGCGACGAGTCGCCTCTGAGCGGCCGACGCGCTCGAGCGCCGCTCCCAGCGCATCGCCGTCTCCGACCGGCACGAGCAGCGCGCTGCGGCCGTGCGAGAGGTACGACGCGAACTCATCGAGGTCGGAGGCCACGACCGGCAGCCCGGATGCGAGCGCCTCGAGCGCGGCGAGCCCGAAGCCCTCCTTGGTCGACGGGAACGCGAACGCGTCGGCGGCTCGGTACAGCGACTCGATCTCCGCGTCGGGGAGGCTGCCGAGCACGCGCACTGCGTCGCCGAGCGCAAGCTCAGCCACCCGCCCATGGAAGCGGTCGACCTCGTGGCGGTAGTCGAACAGCGTCGCCCCGCCGGCAACCACGAGCAGCGGGTCAAGCTCCGGCGCCAGCGAACGCAGCCTGGCAAACCCCTCGAGCAGCGTCAGCGAGCCCTTGCGCGGCTCGATCCCGCCGATCGTCAAGACGGTAAACCGATCGCCCAGCTTGAACGCCTCGCGGGCTCGCCGTCGCTCGAAGGCGCCTCGAGCCGGCCGGTAGCGCCCGGTGTCGACCCCGTTGGAGACCAGCTCGGCGCGCATGCCGAACTCGCTGCTCAGCCGCGCCACCCACGGCTCGGAGACGCACAACAGCGCGTCGGGCCGGAGGATCGAGCGGTCCTGGCACTCGACCAGCGACGGCGAGGTGAAGTCGTCGATGTGGTGGACGGTGCGGATCACGTGCGGAACGACGCCGGCGTCGCGGAGCTCGAGCGCCGCGTTCGCCGACAGGCAGTCCTGGCAGTGGATCAGGTCGAACCCGCCCTGACCCAACGGCCGCACGAGTCCGTCCCGATATGCGACGAGCATCGCCAGGATCCGCTCGTCGAACGGCGCGTCGATCGGCTCATAGCGGACGATCCGCGACGGCACCGAGGGCGCGCGGAAGAAGGTCTCGCCCGGCGGACCCAGCGCGATCAGCTCGACCTCGTGACCGCGGCGCGCGAGCGCCTCGGAGATCTCGAGCGCATGGACAACGCCTCCGCGCGGGCGGAGCGAGTAGGTGAGCATCGCGATCCGAAGCGGCCTCATCGAAGTGCCCTGAGCACGAGCCGTGCCGCCGCGGCGTTCGAGGGAGCGACGACCGCCCCGGCGTCGGTGAGCGTTTTGGCCTGTCGGTTGGAGTCCTGCGGATCGTCCGGGGTGCCGCACACGTGGGCGATCACGACCGCGTGCCCGGCGGCGCGCCGGACGGCGTCCGCGATGCCGCCGGCGGGATCGGGGTGGGAGGCGAACCCGAGGACCACGTCGAGCAGGACGCAACCGACGCGCTCGTCGTCGGCCGCCTGCTCGAGCATCCCGGTCCTGACCTCGAGGTCGACCATCGGATGGGGACGGCCCTGGGTGAACTCGGCCTCACCAAGGTCGAGCAGCGCGTGTCCGCCGTCGGGCCGGGACGCGCCGTGCCCGACGTTGCCGGCGATCGGGCCGAGCTCGGGCTCGAGCAGCGTGACCGCCTCGTGCGCCAGCGACCCTCCGGTGTAGAGGCCGAGCAGGTGCCTCCCGGCGGCGGCGACCCGGCGAGCGTCGACCGCGCCCTCGAGCTCGGATGCGTCGGGCGGCTCGACCCCCGCGGCGGCGGCCGCGCCGGCCTCGAGTGTCGGATGGACCTCGAACGGAGCCTCGGCGCCGTCCCATCCCACGAACGATGCGACGATTCGCATCCCGTCGGGAAGATCGCCGGCGATCGCGTCCACTCCGGCAGGAGTCGGCGACTTCGACACGAGCAGCAACGTGTCGGTCTGCTCGTCCTCGGCCAGCAGATGCATTCCCGCCCGGAACATCAGCGCGCCGACCTCGGCCGACAGGTCCCGGCCCCCGACGCCGACGATGTGCGAGACGCCGACGCCGGCGGCGTCGAGGAGGCAAGCCGACTCCTGCGCGCCCGTTCCCGCCGCGGCGACGATGCCAACGCTTCCGGACCGGACCACGTTCGCGAATCCGAGCCCGACGCCGCCGAGCATCGCGGTGCCGCACTCCGGCCCCATCACCAGCAGTCCGAGTTCGGCGCCACGGCGCTTGAGCTCGAGCTCGGCTTCGAGCGGCACGTGGTCGGAGAACAGGAACACGTGCATCCCGGCCGACAGCGCTCGATGGGCCTCGAGCGCTGCGTATTCGCCGGGCACCGAGATCAGCGCCAGGTTGGCGCCGTCGAGCTCGCGGGCGGCCACGGTGAGGGACCTAGCGCGCGCTCGCGCTGCCGTCGCGCCCCGGTCGAGTTCGCTCGCGGACAGCTCGCGCTCGGCATAGGCGAGCGCGTCCTCGGCCGCGCCCTTCGGTGCATCGACCGCGATCACCAGATCACCCGGGGTCGCCTGCGCGTCAGCTCCATAACCCGCAAGCAGCTCGAGGTTGGCCGGCGTACCCATGCCCAGCTCGCACCGCGCCACGCCGTCGCGCTCACGCACCGAGCGGGCGATGCTCATCAGCCGCACGCTGTCCGCGTACCGGTTGGCGATTACGCGAACGTGCCAGCTCACGCCGCGGCGACCGACGTAGGGCGGGACCATGACGTAGCCGACGGGCCCTCCGCGTCGGGCACGACCCAGGTGCCGGCGACCCCGTCGACGGCGTCAAGCAGCCGCTCGGCGGACGTCACGATCGCAGCCCGTCCGCCGTCGCGGACGAACCGCACCGCGGACTCGACCTTCGGACCCATGCTCCCGGGCGGGAACTCACCGTCGGCGAGCAGCCGCTCGGCGTCGCCGACGGTCAGGCGGGCCATGTCTCGCTGCCACCGGGTTCCGAAGTCGAGCGCGATGCACTCGACGCCCGTCAGCATCACGAGCAGCGACGCATCCACGGCCTGCGCGAGGACGGCCGAGGCGCGGTCCTTGTCGATCACGGCCTCGGCGCCCTCAAGTCGCCCGCCCCGGCGGATCACTGGGATACCGCCGCCGCCGGCGGCGATCACCAGCATGCCGGCCCTCGCCAGGACCGCGATCTGCTCGAACTCGACGATCTCGTGCGGCCGCGGGCTGGCCACGACCGTCCGCCAACCGCGGCCGGCGTCGGGCGCGACCGAAAGGCCCTTGCCGGCGGCCCGCCGAGCCTCGCCCTCATCGTCGAAGAAGCGTCCGATCGGCTTTGTCGGGTGCGCGAAGGACGGATCGTCGGCGTGAACCCGCACACGCGTCAGGAGCGTCGCGGTGCGCACGTCGGGGTCGACGTCCTCGATCGCGGTCTGGAGCAGGTACCCGAGCTGGCCCTGGGTCATCGCGACGAGCGCGTCGAACGGCAGCGCGGAACCTCCTCGCCGGCGCGCGAGTGCTGGACGTGCAAGGCGCCGACCTGCGGGCCGTTGCCGTGCGTGAGCACGAGCTCGTGGCCGGAGCGCTTCAGTGCGGCCAGCTGGCGGGCGATGACGGCGGCGTTCGCGCGCTGTTCGGCCCAGGTGCCGCGCTCGTGTTCGGCGATGATCGCGTTGCCACCGATCGCGACGACGATTCGCATGCGCCGTCCCCTCGTGCTGGGGCCTACGAACCGCGGATCGCGAGCCAGATGGCCCGCGCCGGCCGGTCGTCGGGGTTGGCCCACGAGTGTGGGCGGACGGTGCGGAAGTGGATCGAGTCGCCGGGGTCGAGTTCGTAGAACTCGCCGTCGATCGTGAACGTCATCCGTCCGTCGAGCAGCAGCACGAGCTCCTCGCCGGGGTGGCTCATCGGCTCGGCGCCGCTGTCGGCGAGCGGCTCGAGGTGGGCCTCGGCGCCGGCGACCCAGAACGGGCCGTAGCGGCCGGAGATGTTCTGGAGCTCGAGCCCCTGCTTGGAGGTGTACAGCCGCGTGCGCTCGTCGGCGCGGACCACCGTCACCGGACGGGTCGCCTCGACCTCCTCGACGAAGTACCCGACGCTCTTCCCGAGCGCGGCCGCGACCTTCATCAGGCTCGCGATCGTCGGCGTCATGCCGCTCTTCTCGATCTTGTGGATCGCGGCGGTCGACAGGCCGGCGCGCTCGGCCAGCTGCGCCAGCGACCAGCCGCGCTCGGCGCGTGCCTTGGCGACCTTGGCGCCGATTCCGGAGACCGTCCGCTCGATCTCGGGGAGCTGGCTGGGGGCGGCGCGGAGGGCGGCGGTTCTGCTGGGCATCGCTGGGGGTTGTCAGCAGCCGCTCAGGCGCGGCAGCGTTCACCATAGTACACGCGCTGGCAAGGCCGCTTTCGGCCCAAAAGTCCGCCTGGTTACCAGGAAAACCGATAATTCACGCGGTGGCCTTGACCTTCGGACCCCACGGCGCTAAGAATGCGCATCTACGATCCGATACGCGTACGCATCGCGAGGAGCGGACGCGAGAGACTCCGAAGGAGGCAGCAGTGGCGAACAACAGCGCTCTCGCCGACGCCAAGTCCGCTGGAACCGAGCTCTTCGACACTTCCGAGAAGCTGTTCGAGGACATCCAGGCGGAGCCGGGGGAGAAGGCCTACACGTTCATGCACACCGTCCCCTACGAGGGATCGGTCGGGCTGGTCAACCTGCTCACGACGACCCGGCTGCGCCGGAAGGGGTTCGACACCAATCTGATCCTGTACGGGCCCGGGGTGCTGATGGCCTCCGGCACGCGCGGCTTCCCAAACGTCGGGGATGAGGCGTTCCCCGGTCACATGGCGATCAACAACCAGCTGAAGACCCTGCTCAACGAGGGCGCGAACATCTACGCGTGCCGGTTCGCTGCGGGGGCCCTGTACGGCTTCCCGGAGGACCTGCTGCTGGACGGCGTCAAGCCGTTCCACCCCCTCGACGTGCTCGACTCGGCGCTGACGGCGTGGCGGCAGAAGGCATTTCAGCTCAACACCTGGACCGTCTGAGCGCGGACCGCGAGCAAGCCCGGGTCGCCGCGCTGGCCGCGTGGCGGCGCGCCGAGGCGGCGATCTACCCCTCGGTGATGGTCAATGCTGCGCTGTACCAGCAATACATCCAGGTCGTGCGCGCGATCGTCGACGAGCTCGGCGACGTGCGCACCGAGAATGACCTCGTCGTGGCCTGGCACGAGCGACGCGGGCTCGGTACCGAGATCGTCAAGCGCCTGTCGCCCTCCATGGGCATGATGATGGACCAGGCCGCGGTGACCGATGCCGCGTTCTGCCAGCGCCACCGCGAGATCACCCGCGAGCATGGGAAGGAGATCGCGCGCGAGCGGCTCCAGGAGGCGCGCCGGCGTGGCGACGAGTGGGTGGTGCTGTTCGACGACGTCACGCCGTTCGGGTCGCACCGCCTGGAGATGCACGTGCCCAGCGGCCGTGCGCTCCACGCCTCGGCGCAGACCGAGCCGACGGGGGAGGCCACCTACGAGCTCGAGGTCGTTCAGCTGGACCCACGCGACGGCGCGTGGCTCCTGGACAAGCCGCCCCTGATGCCCAGCCGGCGGTACACGCGCCACGACGAGTGGGAGGCTCGCATCGCCCAGGCGCGCGAGCTCTTCGGAAAGGACCGAGGATGACGACTCACCCCAAGAAGATCATCGATGCGCACTGTCATATCGGGGAGATCCCGCCGTGGAAGTTCTACGACCTCGAGCACCCGGTGAAGCCGACGGTGTACGACTACCGCAACACCGACGAGTTCGTCAAGAACCATCTCGACGAGTTCAAGATCGAGCGGGCGCTCGCGATGTCGAACTACGGCGTTCCCGTCCACGAGATCTCATTCGACCTCAACGACGTGGTGATGGACGCGGCGACCACGAACGATCGCGTGCTGGCCGCGATCTGGGTGTCATTCCTGCCCCGCAATGCCGAGATGACGCGCAAGGCGCTCAAGCTCGCAGGCGAGTCACGCGCGGTCGCGCTGAAGACCACGTTCCTGCTCGGGGGCAATCCCGACCCCGGGACCTGGGACGAGGAGACGCTGGCGATCGCTGACGAGTGCTTCGACGCGTGCGAGAAGCACGACCTGATCTTCCACTTCCACACCAGCCCCGGTGGTAACTCCGACATCAACAACTTCATTCCGCTCGTGGAGAAGTACGGCAAGCGGTGCAAGATCTACCTGGTGCACTTCGGCGGCGGCGTGTCGGGTCACATCAAGCTCGTTCCAAAGTTCCTGCAGTGGGTGCAGGACGGTTACAAGGTGTACACCGACACCTCGTGGGCGGTCGGGTTCGGCGCGCGCTGGCTGCTGACCGAGATCGAGAAGACCGGCGTCGGCGGCGACCGGGTGTTCTTCGGCTCGGACGAGCCGTGGTCGGACTTCGACAGCGAGTACTGGAAGATCAACGGCATCCGCACGATCTCCCAGGAGCTGAAGGACCGGGTCTTCTGGCAGAACTACGAGGAGCTGTACGCCGGCCGTGGCTGATTCGATGCTCACGTTCCCGGATCTCGACGACCGCCGGCTGCTGGTGGAGCTGCAGTCGCTCGGCGTGCACGTCCAGGACGAGCGCGACCCCGATGCTGGTCGCGGCGGCGGACCGTCCGGACGGCGCGGCGGCGCCGGGCCGTCCGATGCCCTGTTCCTGTGGGTGCGCGGGCTGCCGCTGACCGTCCCCTGGCACGCGGCGTTCGTCGAGCGCTCGCCGTACACGATCCACCTCACCGACGCCGGGGCGGACCTGTACCGCGGCGAGGAGCTCGTCAGCCCGGTCAAGCTGCCGCGCCGGCCGCGGATCTACGACATGCAGACCGCCGACGGGATCCCGTATTCGAAGATCGCGCTGTTGCACCTCGACTCGATCGCGTCGACCGTGGTCCAGAAGTGCATCTACTGGGGGACCGACGAGCAGTGCGGGTTCTGCGGCATCGAGCTGACCCGCGGCGAGCAGACGATCCCGGTCAAGACGCCGGAGCAGCTGGCCGAGGTCTGCACGGCCGCGCGCGACCTCGACGGCGCGGTTGACGTGACGCTGACCACCGGGTCGATCAATCGGCGCGATCGCGGCGCGCTGTACATCAGCCGGTGCGCGGCGGCGATCAAGGACGCATCGGGGTTGCCCATCCAGGTGCAGTTCGAGCCGCCCGATGACCTGGCGGTGCTCGACCAGGTCCGCGACGCCGGCGTGGACGCGGTCGGCATCCACATCGAGACGTTCGACCCTGACGTGCTCCAGCGGGTCGCCGCGGGCAAGGCCAAGTGCGGCGTCGAGGGGTACTTCAGCTGCTGGGAGCGAGCCGTCGAGGTGTTCGGCCGCGGGCACGTGACCACGTATGTGATCCTCGGGATGGGGGAGCGCCGCGAGCTGATCGAGGAGGGCTGCCGCCGCGCGATCGCGCTCGGCGTGTACCCGTTCGTCGTTCCGCTGCGACCGGTGCCCGGCACGCTGATGGCAGACGTGCCGGCGCCCGATGCCGAGTACGTCGCGTCGATCTACCGCTCGGTGTCGGCGATGCTGGCGGAGTCGGGCCTCGACCACGTCGAGGCCAAGGCCGGGTGCGCGCGCTGCCAGGCGTGCTCGGGGCTATCGGCGTGGGAGCGGGTCTTCAAGCGAGAGGAGGCACGTGTCCGGGGCGAGCTCCCGATCCACAACGGCGCCTGACGCCACCGCGATCGAGTGCCGCCTCGCCGAGTCCGAGGACGAGCTCGAGGCTCACTTCGAGCTGCGGCGCACGGTGTTCGTCTCAGAGCAAGAGATGTTCGCGGACGACGACCGCGACGAGCACGATGACATGCACACCACTGTGCACGCGCTCGGCCTGATCGACGGCGAGCCGTGCGGCGCCGTGCGCCTATACCCGCTCGAGCCGACCTGGCGCGAATGGAAGGGCGACCGTCTCGCGGTGCTCGCCGAGCTTCGCACCCACCACCTCGGCGCCGAGCTCGTGCGGTTCGCGGTGGCGACAGCGGGCCGGCGCGGCGGCGCGCGGATGATCGCGCACGTGCAGCTCGCGAACGTGCGCTTCTTCGAGCACCTGGGCTGGCGAACCGTGGGCAACCCCGCGCCGTTCCACGGGGCCGATCATCAGCTCATGTCGATCCCGCTGGATCGTGGTGCGTGAGGGGGCCGGGCGCTCCGGTCCGCACCAATGTGCGTGAGCGGCTCGACGTTCAGGTCCCAGAGGGCCGCGGTCTCTCCCGCGCCGGCGAGCCGCAGCACCCCGCTGTCGTCGAGCCGGCCGCACGGCGCGCACGCCAGCCCACGCGCCAGGAACGGCTCAGCGGCCGCACCGGCGGCTCCCGGCGGCGCGACGAGCACGAAGCCGAAGCTCGGGAACGTGATCAGCCAGCGCTCGAGTGAGACGTCCGCCGGTCGCGGGATCCGCTCGAGCTCGAGCGTCGCCCCGCAGCCCGCGATCTCGAGCAACTGGAGCAGCGAGCCCGCGATGCCAGGCATCGACACGTCGCGGGCGGCGTGCGCGGCGCCGGACTCGGCCACCTCGACCAGCGCCTCGCCGTCGTCGCGGAGCTTGCTGGGTGCGCGATCGCGCAGCGAGCTGAAGAACGGGGTGTCCGCGGTGTATCGCCCCTCGAGGCAGAACGCGGCGAGTAGCTCGTCGCCGGCGCGGGCATTGGCGGCGAGCAGAGGCCGGTGGGCGAGGCCCGTGCACGCCGCCGAAAGAGAGGGCTCGTGCCCGAGCGTCAGGTGGCCGCCGACGATCTCTACCCCGAGCAGCCCGGCCGCCCACGCGAGCCCGTCGAGGACCGCCTCGGCGTGCGCGCGGTCGGGGCTGACGAGCATGTCCACCAGGCCAACCGGCCGGCCGCCCATCGCGCGGACATCGGACAGATTCGTGATCACCGCCGCGGCGCCGGCGGCGCGCGGGTTCGAGCGCACGAACTCCGGGTGGATCGCCTCCCCGCACACGATCAGGTACTCATCGCCGTGCGCGATTGCAGCGCCGTCGTCGCCGTCAAGCGACGCCCCGAGCCGCGTCAGCAGCCCCAGGTCGCGTTTGGCCGCAAACGTGGGCGAGTCCCGGATGCTGGCGGCGAGCTGCTGGAGAGAGGTCATCGGACCGTGCTTGTGCGAGATGGATTGAGGGCGGAGTGCACGCCGAGGTGCTAGCACGTTTGGCGGCGGTCAACGTCGGGCTGCCGGCGTTCGCCGCCGCGATCGAGTCCCAGGGCGCGCCGGTGATCGACGTCGAGTGGAGCCCGCCGGCGCGCGGCGATCGTGACACCGTCCGTGCTTTGGAGCGTCTGTGGGGCGAGCATGCGGACCTCGTGGCCGGCGCCAACGAGGAGGTCGTCAGGAGGATCGAGGCGGCCCAGCCGCGCGCGGTCATGGTCGCGCCGGCCGGCGAGATGCTCCCGGTTCTGTCCTCTGGGCGGGTCCTGCTCCACTCGGGGACCGCGATCGAGTGGGAGCGGATCTGCGATCCGCAGCGCCGGGCACTGATCGCCGCGTGCGTGTTCGAGGGCTGGGCGCGATCGGTTGACGAGGCGCGGGCGCTGCTGGCCGGGGGGGACGTTGCGCTCGCCCCCGGCAATGAGCATGGTCACGTCGGGCCGATGACCGGAGTGTGCTCGCCGTCGATGCCGGTGTGGGTGGTGCTCGACGAGGCATCCGGCGCCCGCGCTTACTCGACGTTCAACGAGGGCCCGGGGCGGACGCTGTGGTTCGGCGTCGGCGACGAGGAGTCGATCGAGCGGCTGCGGTTCTTCCGCGACGAGCTCGCGCCGCTGATGGCCAAGCTGCTCGTCCGCGAGGGCCCGATCGACATCTTTGGCCTTACGGCACAGGGCCTGCAGATGGGCGACGAGCTGCACATGCGAAGCCAGGCCACCGGCAACCTGCTGATCCGCAACCTGGCGCCTGGGTTCGCGGCGCTCGGCGGCGAGCGGTCGGCGCGCTTTATTGCGGGGAACCACCACTTCTTCCTGACGCTGACGATGGCGGCCGCGAAGTGCGCCTCGCTCGCCGGCGCCGGCGTGCAGGGGTCGAGCGTGGTCAACCTGATTACGCGCAACGGGACGGACATGGCGCTGCAGGTCGCCGGCCTCCCGGGCCGCTGGTTCACCGCGCCGGCCGCGCCCGTCCAGGACGCGCTACTCCGCGAGGGCCACGACGAGTCGGACGCCGCGCTCGACATCGGCGACTCGGCGGTGATCGAATGCATCGGGTTGGGCGGGATGGCGGTAGCGGCCGCGCCGGCCGTGGCCGCGTTCTTCGGCGGCGGCGCCGCCGACGCGATCGCCCGCACCGAGCTGATGGGCCAGATCACCGTCGGCCGCTCGCGCCGGTTCACGATTCCGGCGCTCGACTTCGCCGGCACGCCAGTCGGAATCGACGCCCGCCTCGCTGCCGAACTCGACGTTACGCCGCAGATCACGACCGGCGTGCTCCACGCCTCGAGCGGGGCCGGCCAGATCGGCGCCGGCGTGGCCCACCAGCCGGTCGAGCCGTTCCGCGCCGCCGTGCTCGCGCTCGCGGCGGAGCTGGATGGATCGGCGTCCGAGTGAGCGACGCCCGCGCCGTATTCGCCGGGCCTGGGGCGCGCCGGGCACTGGTCGACGGCGCTCGCGGTGAGGTCGCGCTCGCGCTCAGCGGGGGCGCATACGTGCGGCTGGGGTTCTCAGACTGGCTGCTCCTGACCCGGACGAGCGCGCCGTTCGGCCCGCTGTCGCTCGCAGTGGCCGGCCTGCACCGGCTCGAACTGCAGCCGGGCGCGCCGGCGCGCGTGGCCGGGACCCAGCTTGTGCTCGGTGATCACGTCGTCTCGCTCGAGCGCGTCCGGGCGCGGGTCGCAGCCGCGCCGGCGCCGGCGCGGGTGGCGGCAGGGGCGATCGCCTGTGCCGTCGCGGCGGCCCGGGCGGGGCTCCCGCGCCCGCCGGCGACCCTGAGCGCCGGCATCGCCACGCTCGAGAGCGGGCGCGACGCCGACGCGGTCCGGTCGCTCGCGGGACTCGGCGATGGTCTCACGCCGGCCGGGGACGACGTGCTCGCCGGCTACGCGGCGGCGCGACTCGCGCTCGGTGCGCCGGTGTCGCTGTCGCCGGCGGCTGCGGGGCGCTCGACACCGCTCGGCCTCGCGTACCTGCGCTGCGCCGAGCGGGGCGAGCTTCCCGACTCGGCCGCGCGCCTGCTCGCCGCGATCTGTCGCGGATCGACGGCGGGCGCACAGGCCGCGCTGGCGCCGCTGCGGTCGTGGGGCGCCTCGTCGGGAATCGCACTTGCGTGGGGAATGAATGCCGCGGTCTTGCAGCTAACCGAGATGGTCGAACTGAGAGGAGTTGGTGATGCCAGGATTCCGGTTGGGGATCTACGTCTTCAAGGACGTGGAGATCGTCGATTTCGCCGCGCCCTACGGCGTCTGGTCGGTGGCGCGCCGATATGACCCCGAGCTCGATGCGTTTCTGATCGCCGACGCGATGCGTCCGGTGCAGGCCCAGGCCGGGTTCACGGTGCTCCCGAACTACTGCTTCGACGACCGGCCGGCGATGGACGCGTTCCTGATCCCCGGTGGGTTCGGCACCCGCCAGGAGATGTACAACCGCCGGCTGCAGGAGTTCATCCGCTCGCTCGACGACGAGACGTTGCTGACCAGCGTGTGCACGGGCTCGTGGGTGTACGGGCGGATGGGGCTGCTCGACGGCCTGCCCGCGACCAACCGCAAGGAGCCGGACAAGGTCGAGTCCGGCGCGGCGGGCAAGGTCCCGATCGATCGCCTGGCCGACATCGCGCCGGCGTGCCGGATCAGCCGCGCGCGCGTGGTCGATGCGGGGCGGATCGTGACCGCCGGCGGGATCACGTCGGGAATGGAGATGGGCTTCCACCTGCTCCGCCGGGCGGGATACAGCGATGAGTTCGTCGACGACGTCGCGCGCGTCATGGAGTACTCGGCCGCATACGACCTGTACCGCGACGATCTGGAAACGGCGTAGGGGGGCCGACGCGGTGAGCGACGAGCCCGATGTCCTGATCGTCGGTGGCAGCCTGGTTGGTCTGTCGACCGCGCTGTTCCTGCGCCTGCATGGAGTGAGCTGCCTGGCGGTGGAGCGGCACACGAGCACCGCGATCCATCCGCGCGCCGGCCACTTCCAGCTGCGCACGGTCGAGATCCTCCGCGCGGCCGGACTCGAGGAGGCGGTCCGGCGCAAAGGAGAGGAGCAGTACCACCCCGACGGCGGCATCAACAACGTCGAGTCCCTCGCCGGCCGCGAGATCGCGAGCTACTTCGCGAACCTGAACGCCGGGGTCGACGAGTTCAGCCCAACCGTGCGGCTGTTCATAAATCAGGACGCGCTCGAGCCGATCCTCCGCGGTCGCGCCGAGGAGCTCGGAGCCGAGTTGCGCTATCGCATCGAGTGCGCTTCGCTCTCTCAGGACGCCTTTGGAGTCACGGCGACGCTGCGCGATCTCGACGGTGGGACCGAACAGACCGTGCGGACGCAATACGTGGTTGCCGCGGACGGGAACCGCAGCCCGGTCCGCGAGCAGCTCGGGATCGCAATGCGCGGCCATGGCGTGCTCTCGAACAGCATCACGATCTACTTCCACTCCGACGTCGACCTTGCGCCGCTGCTCGCGGGGCGCGACCAGGGCGTCAACTACGTCACGAACCCGGTATTGCGCGGCTTCTTCCGGCTCGACCGAACCGGCAATCGCGGGTTCCTCGTCGTCAATCTGGTCGGCGACACCGCCCGGCCCGAGATCATCGCCGCATACCCGAACGCGCCGTGGGCGAACGTGGCCGAATCGATCAACGAGACCCGCGCGCTCGAGCTGCTCCGCGCCGCGATCGGCGTTCCCGACATCCCGCTCGTGATCGAGGACATCGCGACCTGGCGGGCCGTGGCCGACAGCGCCGAGCGCTACCAGGACGGGCGCGTCTTCCTCGCCGGCGATGCCGCTCACACGATGCCGCCCAATGGTGGGTTCGGCGGGAACACCGGCGTCCAGGACGCATGGAACCTCGCCTGGAAGCTCGGGCTCGTGCTCGGCGGCGTAGCCGGCCCCGAGCTGCTCGACACATACGACGGCGAGCGTCGTCCGATCGGCGCATTGATGGTCGAGCAGGCGTATTCGCGGTACGTGACGCGGGTCGCTCCGTACCTCGGCACCGACGGCATGCAACCGATCGTCGACGACTTCTCGTTGGAGATCGGCTGCCGGTACAACTCGGAGGCGGTGATCCTCGAGCCGAGCCGGCCGGATGAGGCGGGCGGGGCGGTCGAGGCGGGCGAGGCGGTCGAGGCGGTCGAGGCGGTCGAGCTTACCGAGCACCCGCGCGAGTCGAAGGGCCGTCCGGGCTCGCGCGCGCCGCACGTGTCCCTGTCGCGCTCCGGCGCGCGGGTCTCGACGCTCGACCTTTTCGGGCTGCGCTACGTCCTGCTCGCGGCGTCCGCCGGCGAGGCCTGGCAGGCCGCCGCGGTTGCGGCCGCCGACGAGGCCGGACTGGCGCTTGACGCCCACGTCATCGGCGCCGGCGAGCTGCAAGACCCTGAGGCCGCGTTCCCGGACGCCTATGGGATCAGCGGCGCCGGCGCCGTGCTCGTACGCCCCGACGGCATCGTCGCCTGGCGCGCCGTCGACGGCGCCGGCGCGTCGGAGGCAACCGTTCGCCGTGTGCTCACACAGCTGCTCTGCCGGTCAGACCAAACAGGAGGGTGAGGAGATGACCATTCGCGCCGACATCGTCGGCTCGCTGTTGCGACCGGACTATCTGGTGCGCGCTCGCGCCCGGTTCGAGTCCGGGGAGATGGCGCCGGCGGACTACAAGGAGATCGAGGATCGCGCCGTCGATCAGGTGATCGCGATGCAGGAGGGCGCCGGCATGGATGTCGTCACCGACGGAGAGCTCCGCCGGCACACGTTCATCGACCAGCTCCTCGAGGCGGTCGTGGGCGTCACCCCGGACCCCGAGGGCAGCGAGAGCGATCACATCCCGGTCCCCTTCCACTCCGAGGACGGTTCCGAGCAGAGCGTGTTCACGATCCCGATCTCGGTCACCGACAAGCTGCGCCGCCGGCGGATGATGACCGTCGAGGAATACGCGTACGCGCGCGCGAGGGCCCACCGTCCGATCAAGGTGACGCTGCCGAGCCCGCTGATGCTGTTTCTGGCCTGGTCGCCCGGGCGCTCGCGCGACGCCTACGCGGACCCGTTCGACCTGTTCGCCGACGGCCTCACGCTAATGCGCGAGGAGGCGCAGGAGCTGGCGCGGATGGGTTGTCGGTACATCCAGGTCGACGCCCCCGACTTCGGGCAGCTGATCGACCCCTCCCAGCAGACGGTCTGGGATGCCGCCGGGATCCCGTTCGAGCGGGTCATGACCGAAGGCGCCGACATGCTCAACGAGGTTGCGAGCGTTCCCGGGGTCACATTCGGCGTGCACATCTGCAAGGGCAACTACGACAGCCACTGGATCAGCGCCGGCGGGTACGAGTCGATCGCCGATCGGCTGTTCCCGCGCCTTCAGAACTACGACCGCATCCTGCTCGAATACGAGAACGAGCGCTCCGGTTCGTTCGAGCCGCTGAAGGCGCTGCCCGCCGACAAGGTCGTGGTCCTCGGGCTGGTCTCCTCCAAGTTCGACGAGCTCGAGTCGCCCGAGCAGCTGATCGGGCGGATCGAGGAGGCGGCACGCTTCTACCCGCGCGACCAGCTTGCGCTCTCGACCCAGTGCGGGTTCGCGTCCGCCGGGCCGGGGAACTCGATCAGCGAGGACGCGCAGGAGAAGAAGCTCCGCCTGATCGCGGAGGTCGCCAACCGGGTCTGGGGCTGATCGCGTGCGAATCTCGCCCCAGATCCTGGCTTCGCTCGCCTATATTCACGGCGACTGACCGCCTAGATCTCAGCACTCGTAACGGCGCCCAATGACCTACTCGATCGTTGCCCTCGACTCTGGGACAGGCGAGTTTGGAGTAGCGGTGCAGTCGCGCTACTTCGCGGTTGGGGCCGTGGTGCCGTGGGCAAGTCCCGGTGTCGGCGCCGTCGCCACCCAAGCGGCTGTCAAGGTCTCACACGGGCCCCGGGCGCTAGAGCTGCTGCAAGCCGGGGTAGGCGCGCGGGTCGTGCTCGACCGACTGATTGGCGCCGACGAGGGCGCGGACACCCGACAGCTGGCGATCGTCGACGCGGCCGGGGATGCCGCCGTGCACACTGGCCGCTCGTGCGTCCGGGAGGCGGGGCATGTGGCGCGCAACGGAGTCTCCTGCCAGGGGAACATCCTGGCCAGCGACAGAGTTTGGCTTGCGATGCTGGACTCCTTCGAGTCGGCGTCGGGCTCTCTACAGCACCGCCTCCTCGCGGCGTTGGATGCAGCGGAGGCAGAGGGAGGCGATCTACGCGGCAGACAGTCAGCCGCGATCCTGGTCGTGCCGGCGACCGGGGAGCGCTGGGACACCACGACCTCCGTACGGGTCGATGACCACCCCGAGCCGCTGCAGGAGTTGCGCAGGCTGATAACGCTCCGTGATGCCTACAAATTGGCGGCAGAAGCGAATGAACTATTCGAAGCAGGCGACCACGCCAAGGCGGCTCCGTTGTTCGAGCGGGCATGCGAGCTCGCGCCGGAAAGTCATGAGCTGCTGTTCCGGGTCGGGCTCAGCTTCGCCCAGATGGGCGATCTCGACGCCGGGGTCGAATATGTCAGCCAAGCGATCGAGATGCAGCCCAACTGGACGAAGATGCTGGACAGGATGCCGACTGAGCTAGCACCGGTCGCCGCGACGCTGATCGCGCGACTGAACCGGTAACCGACCCGTCGCGGGCGGATCGCGGAGCTACTCGGCAGCGTCTGACACCAAACCGGCAGGCGCTCACGTGATTCGCAGGTCAGCGCGGCCGGCATGAACGCGTCCGAGCAGGCCTTCGGGCCGCGGATGCATCCGCGGGCCTCTAGGCCAGCACGGCCTGCTCGTAGGTCGACCGCTGGTCGGGCGGTGAGTCGAACAGTTGCCAGCGCTCCATCCAGCGGTGGGTCCGGTCGAACATCTCGCGCGTGTAGGGCTCGAACACGATCCGCTCGCCGGGACCGAATCGCCGGACGTCGGCCGCCCCGCGCAGGTCGTCGGGCATCTCGGCGAGCCAGTGGCGCTTGTACGGCTCGGGCTCGAGGTCGAGCTCGGCCTGGGCCCGGCGCAATGCGCGGAAGTAGCGCTCGAGCTCGTCGGTTTCGGCGTCCGCGCTCACGAGAAAGCCCATCATGAACGTGGTGTCGACGAGCTTGCGAAACCCCCACTGCTCGAGCAGGTAGAGCTGGGCTCCCCACACGTTCGCCGCCGCGATCCCCCGATCGCGCATCAGCCGGACGCGGTCGTACGGGAAGCCGACGAACGACAGCCGGATCTGGTCCGGCTCGAGGAACGGTTCGAGGCCCTGGATCGCCGAGTAATGGCTGCCCGAGTGGTAGCCGACGCCGACCTCCACGCCGGCCAGGTCGTCGGGCCGTTGGTAGTCGGACTCAGGCGCGACGTATATCCCTGAGGTGCAGATCGAATACGCCTTGCCCCACATCCGCCCGTGGCTGGTGGATGCGGCCGCGTTGACCGCCCAGTGGCACGCGCCCGACACGTCGCACGTCCGGCCCTTCTCCATGTCCTCGAACGCGCCGCTGCGCGCCGGCGCGGGGGCTGCGTCGGCGGGCTTCACCGACGACGTCGTGATCGACGCGGCGGCGAACCCGTGGGCGTCGAACTCGTAGTCAAGTCCCTCGTCGCGGAAGTACCCATTCTCCTCGGCCACCCACTCGTGGAGGCGGACGTGGGGCTGGATCACGAACTTGGCCATCGTGCTCTCCTCTACTCGCCGCGTGCTCTCAGACGTAAGAAGTAGCACCTTCCCGCAGCTAACGGGTATGGGCAGCCTCGCTGCTAGCGTCCTCGTGATGGAGGAGGCCCCCGCCGTCAGGCCCGCCGGCCGCGAGGCCGAGGGCCGGCGATGGATCGCAGCGCTGCGCGCCACCGGCACCGAGCGCGAGGTGGCTGCCGCGACGTTGCACGCGATGCTGCTGCGCGCGGCACGGTTCGAGCTCACCCGCCGGCGCACCCTGCTCGCCAGGGCTGGTCGCGAGACGATCGACGATCTCGCTGTGCAGAGCGCGAACGACGCGCTCAGCGCGATCCTCAGCAAGCTCGACGACTACAGATTCGAGAGCCGCTTCACCACCTGGGCATACAAGTTCGCGATCCTCGAGGCCGCGGTACGAACTCGGCGGCGCGCGTGGGAGCGGCGCGAGCTGCCGATCGGCCCCCAGGAGTGGTCGACGTTGCCGTCGCGAGCGCTCGAGCCCGGCGAGGACGTCGAGATGCGAGAGCGCATGCGCGCGATGGTCCGCGCGATCCAGACGGAGTTGTCCGTCCACCAGCGCGAGGTGCTGAGCGCGCTCGTGCTCGAGGACGTCCCGATCGACGTGCTCGCCGAGCGGCTCGGCACTACGCGCGGCGCGCTGTACAAGACCCTGCACGACGCGCGGCGCAAGCTGCGGGCCGCGATCGGAGCTGAACGTGACGCCGTCGTCTGAGTCACGAAGGTCCTCGAGGCGCCTGCTGGCCGGATTGCTCGGGCCTCGCGGTCCCGAGGTGACGTGCGAGGAGTGCTTCGAATGGCTCGACGTTTACGTCGAGCTCGAGCTTTACGGCGAGGACGCCGAGGAGCGTGTGCCCGGGATGCGGGCGCACCTGCACGGCTGTCCGGCGTGCGCCGAGGAGCACGACAGCCTGCGGGATTTGATCGCTAGCCAGACAGGAGCCAGGAGATGAGCAAGCAGACATTCGTGATCGTCGGCGCGAGCCTCGCCGGCGCGAAGGCGGCGCAGGAACTGCGCGAGCGTGGGTTCGATGGGCGCGTCGTGCTGATCGGGACCGAGGACGAGCGGCCGTACGAGCGCCCACCGCTGAGCAAGGACTACCTGCGCGGCGAGTCAGATCGCGACAAGGCCCACGTTCACCCGGCCGACTACTACGACCAGCACGACATCGAGCTGATGACCGGTACGACCGTCACGGCGATCGATCCGGATGGCTCCCGGGTGACGCTCGACGACGGCGGGGAGCTCGCCTACGACAAGCTTCTGCTGACCACTGGCTCAGAGCCGCGGCGGATCCAGGCTCCCGGTGCCGAGCTCGAGGGCATCTACTACCTGCGGTCGCTCGCCGACTGCGACGTGCTGCGGCGAAAGCTCGACGACAGCGGGCGCGTCGCGGTAGTCGGCGCGGGATGGATCGGCAGTGAGTTCGCCGCATCCGCGCGCCAGCGCGGGCTCGACGTGACCGTGATCGATCCGTTGGCGCTGCCGAACGAGCGGATCTTCGGCGCGGAGATCGGCTCGTTCTACCGCGACGTGCACGTCAAGCACGGCGTCGAGATGCTCCTCGACCAGGGGCTCGAGGCGTTCGAGGGCGACGGCGCCGTCGCGCGCGTGCGAACGACCGCCGGCAAGGTCGTCGAGTGCGACTTCGCCGTGGTGGGAATCGGGATCACGCCGCGGGTCGGGCTCGCGGCCGACGCGGGGATCGCGGTCGACAACGGCATCGTCGCCAACGAGCGCCTCGAGGCATCGGCGCCGGGCATCTTCGCGGCAGGCGACGTCGCCAACGCCTGGCATCCGTTCTACGGGCAGCGCATCCGTGTCGAGCACTGGTCCAACGCGCTCAACCAGGGGCCAGCCGCCGCGAGGTCGATGCTCGGCGAGGACGTGAGCTACGACCGGATTCCGTACTTCTTCTCCGACCAGTACGACGTCGGCATGGAGTACTCGGGGTACGCGACGAGCTGGGATCAGGTCGTGTTCCGCGGTGACCGCGACGGGGGCGAGTTCGTCGCGTTCTGGCTCAGCGACGGGCGCGTGGTCGGCGGCATGAACGTCAACGTGTGGGATGTAAACCAGCACGTCCAGGAGCTGATCCGGTCTCGCCGCGCCGTCGACGTGGCCGCGTTGACCGACGCGGACACGCCGCTCGACTCGCTGGTGGCCGAGCCCACCGCGTAAGGACCTCCGAGGGCGTTCGGTCAGAAAACGAACAGTTGGTCCGGCTGCCGGCGTCCGGGCTCGTGGGCGCGGCTAGGCTTGCGCGCCCATGAGCATGATCTTCGATCCGAAGGAAGAGCTCGATCACATCGCGGAGTTCGCCGACTCGGGCGTCCGGGTGTTCCAGCGGCAGGGCTCGCTGGTCGGTATCCGGGGCGCCTATGGGTTGAAGAGGTGGCTGTACGCCAAGTGGCGCAACCGCGGGAACGCCGTTTACACGTTCGTCGGATCGCTGCTGGCGATCGGTCTCAGCGGCTTGTGGGCGTACATCGTCAAGCAGCCGCTGGTATTCCCGAGCCTCGGCGCGACCGCGTTCCTGATCTTCGAGACGCCGATGGCCGAGGTGGGGACACCGCGAAACACGATGCTCGGCCACAGCGTGGGGATCGCGGCCGGCGTCGCCTCGCTGGCGCTGTTCGGGTTGCTTGACGCGCCCAGCGTGTACGTGTCGGGAGTGACCCTAGGACGCGTGGGCGCGATCGCGCTCGCCGTCGCGCTGACCGGAGGCATCCTGCGGGTCGTGCGGTCCGCGCATCCGCCGGCCGGGGCGACCACGATCATCGTCGCCTCGGGACTGCTGGCCAAGCCTCGGCAGCTCCTCGACATCCTGATCGGTGTGCTCTTGTTGACGATCGCCGGCTGGTGCCTGAACCGCTTGATGGGGGTACCCGCCCCGGTCTGGGCAGCGCCGCGGTAGTAGTCAGTGGCCTCCGCGGTTTGACACAGGGCCACTGCTGACGTAGAAACCGTCTTTGTGCCCCGACATCCAGACTGGGGGGCGGTGCCGGGTTGGCGGCGCTGACCGACCTCGAGCAGGCTCGCCAGACCCGCTCTGAGATGACGTCGGGGGAGGTGCGGGTGCTCGAGGCGGATCCCGACCTGGGCAGCGGAATCGACTCGTTCGAGTGGCCGCTGGCCGTCGCGGCGTCGCTGGCGCCGCTGTTCGCGTTCGACCGCGGACTCTGGCGCTTCGCGCCGCGTCCAGATCCGGGCGGGTTCGGGGCGCTGCTGCTGGAGGGGCTGATCGTGATCCGGATCAACGCGGACACCCGCGGACACATCGAGCTCCTCGGCCCGGGCGACGTGATCGGCCCCTGGGTCGGCTCGGGGCAGGATCTCACGCTGCCCTCGGTCCCCACGGCGTCCGTCGTGTCCAAGGCGCGGGTCGCGTTGCTCGACCGCCGGTTCGCGGTCAGGACGGCTCGCTGGCCGGAGATCCACGCGGGGCTCATCCAGCGGCTGATCATCCGCACCCGGCGGCTCAGCCTGCAGTCGGCGATCAACGCGCTGGCGCGGATCGAAGAGCGGCTCGAGGTCACCCTGTGGGAGCTCGCGTACCGGTTCGGTCGGGTCACGCCCGACGGGATCATGCTCGACCTGCCGCTGACTCATTCGCAGGTGGCGGAGATGGTGGCCGCGCAGCGGCCGTCGGTGAGCACGGCATTCACCCGTCTTCAGGACCACGGCCGGCTCGTCCACGCCGCCCGACACCGCTGGCTGTTGATCGGCGAACCTCCGTCGGCGTTGTCGTCGCTGGCGCAGAAGACCGGGCTCGCGCCCTAGACACGAGTCAGAGGCCGGGCGGCCGCCCGCAGTAATAGACCGCCAACCGCAGCAGGCCCGACCCCTGGGCGGCCGCGTTCAGGGAGAAGCATTGCCGGTCCACCTGCACGAGGCGGGGATCGGTGACCGTCGGCGACTGGATCACGATGTGGAAGTCGCCCGCCCGGATCATCGATCGCAGCTTCGCCCCCGAGGGCTCCGGGATCGTCCCGGTGTACCCGCCGATCGGCAGGACCTCCCTGCCGCTGTCGTAGATGAACGGGGCGGCGACGGCGGAGGTCTGAGTCGCCATCAGATCCGGCTGGTTCCGGGCGGCGGCCTCGAGCCCCGCGATCAGCGGCTCGGTGTGCGCGGCGATGCCTCCGAGCGTCCGAGCCAGGGCGGAGGCGCGCGCTCCTTCGAACGGCGTGTCGAACGGTCCGAACCGCTTGGCCACGACCGACACCGACGCCGTCGCGGGCACCGCGACCACCGCGATCGCGGCGAGCCCCACCGCCCCCGCACGGGTCAACACCCGCGCCGGCAGGACTCGCGCCGGTAGTACCAGAACCGCCACGGCCGCTAGGCCGAGCACGCCCACGACCGCCGGCAGGCCGGAGACGAAGCCGACGCCCCCGGAGGGGAGGAGCCAGATCGCATACCCGCAGCTCACGGCGACCGTGGCCGCGACCACGCGCGGCGCCACGGGGCTCGTACGGTGCTCCCAGGCCAGCGCCAGGCCCATCCCGACGAGCGCGGCGATCGCCGGCGAGAGCGCGGCCGTGTAGTACGGGTTGATCGTCGTGCTCGCGCTGAACACGACCAGCAGCACGACCAGCCACGTCCCCCACAGCGCGGTGCCGGCGCGCAGGAGGTCGTTGCGCCGCCGGCACGCGAGAAGGCAGGCGACGAGCGCGACCAGCGCCGCGGGAATCAGCCACGCGGTATCCCGCCCGTTGCTCCCGCTGAGCAGGCGGTGCCAGCCGGGCGGGGTCGAGCCCAGCGCGAGGCCGATCGACTTCGTCAGCAGCTGATTCGGGGACGCCTGGTCCAGGCGGCCGAAGCCGTTGTAGACGAACACCTGGCTGAAGATCGAGTTCGTGCTGCTGCCGTCGACGTACGGGCGGTCGTGCGCCGGCCACACCGACACGAGCACCATCCAGCTGAGCGACACCGCCGCGACCACCGCTCCCGCCGCGACGAGCCGCGCGAGCTTGCGACCCAGCGCCCCCCGCCCGCTCACGAGATAGGCGAGCGCGAGCGCGGGCAGGACCAGCCAGGCCTCGATCATCTTCGCCTGGAACGCGAGGCCGACCAGGATCCCCGCGAGGATCAGGCTCCGCAGCCGCCCCGAGACGATCGCGCTGACGGTCGCATCGGCCGCCAGCAACAGCAGCAGCACCATCAGCGTGTCGGGGACGTTCCCGCGATTGAGCAGCACAGTCGCGGGCGACAGCACGAGCACGGCCGCGGCGACGATCCCGGCCAGCGCCCCGGACAGTCGGCGGACGACTCGGTACAGGACGAGCACGCTCGCCATCCCCTCGACCACCTGGGGAGCGACGATCGCCCAGGCATGCAGGCCGAACACCCGTACCGACAGCGCCTGCACCCAGAGGGCCCCGGGGAGCTTGTCGACGCTGATCGTCCCCGCCGGATCGAACGACGCGAACACGAAGTCGTGCCAGCTCATCGACATGCTGCGCACGGCCGCCGCGTAGTAGATCTCGAGGTTGCCGGTGGCGTTCCATGCGTACAGGAACCCGGCCAGCGTCGCAAGGCCCAGCAGCGCCGGCCGCGCCCAGCGCGGCTGGTCCTCGGGTGCCCGCCACAACGCGCGAACGTGCAGCGAACCACCCCTGCGCGTGCTCGACACCGACGCCATCGTCAGTGACGAGATTCAAGCACGCGGAGCCATACCTTGCTGCCCGTCGGATATGACGGCACCGCGTGCCACAACCTGAGCGTGGACTGGCTTCGCATCTGGGAAAGTGAGCGGTGGAGTGGCTCGCGGGCGCTCCACCACCCGAGGCTTCGATCGCGTCCTGGACTCGGCTCCGCCCGCCGCCGGCGCGGAGGTGATGGGGACCGGGATCGTTTCGGTGGCGCTGTCGCTCGACGGGCTCCAGACGCTGTCGAGGATCCTGCTCGCGATCACGGCGCTTATGTGGGTGATGCTCGCCGCGCTCGTCCCGCTCCGCGCGCGCCGTGACCGGGCGGGGTTCGTCGCCGACCTGCGGACCCCGGCGGCGCTGACTTCGGTCGCCGGCACGACCGTGCTCGGGACGCGGCTGACGATGCTCGGCTGGACGTGGTCGGGGATCGCGGCCCTCGCGATCGCGGTCGTGACTCTGGGTCTCGCTGCTCGGACCGGTGCTGCGCTACTGGAGGACGCCGACGGTCGGGAGCTCGCTGGTGCTGGCCGTCGCCACCGAGTCGCTCGCCGCGCTGATGGTCGTGCTCGCCGGGACCGAGCACGCGCGATGGCTGCTCGTGGCCGCGATCGTCCCGTTCGTGCTCGGGCTCTGCTTCTACGCGTTCGTGATCGCGTGGGTCTGGATCGCGCTCGCCGTGTGGGAGGTCGTGCTGGTCGGGACGATCAGGCCTCGCCCGTGGCGGTGAGATCGGCCAGGAAATGGTCCAGCAGCACCGGGTCGAAGTGCGTCCCCCGGCCGTCGCGCAGGATCGCGACAGCTTGATCGACGGTCATCGCAGGACGGTAGACGCGGTCGGAGGTGAGGGCGTCGAACACGTCGGCGATCGCAACGATGCGGCCTTCGACGGGAATGCGCTCGCCGGCGAGCCGGTGAGGGTAGCCGCTCCCGTCGTAGCGCTCGTGATGGGTGAGCGCGATGATCGCCGCCGTCTGGAGCACGGGGGAATCGGAATCCGTCAACCCGTCGAGCGCGCCAGCAGCGCCGCCCGGCGGAGCTTGAACGTCCCGTGGCGAGGCACTCCGAGCAGGGGAGCGCGAATCCAGCGTCCTCGTCGACACGCCAAAGTAGTCGGCAGGACGGGCCGGAACGTGAGGATCGCGGCCTGTTCTCGACCGACTGACCAGCGCCGGCTACCCGCAGCGGCGAGCCGATCGGGTCTCGCAGCCGCCCCGAGGGGCATGATGGGTTCATGTGTGACCCGAACGGCGTCAGATGAGTGAGGTCGTCGCTCTGGTCGTGCTGGCGGCGTGCCTCGCGGCAGCGGTGGCGCGGCCCCGATGGGCGCCGGAGTGGGCGGTCGCGGCCGCCGGCGCCGTGTTGCTGGTGGCGGTCGGGGTTCTGAGCCTCAAGGATGCCCGCGCCGCGCTCGGCCAGCTCGGCCCGACGGTGGGCTTCCTCGCCGCGCTGCTGGTGCTGGCCGATGGCTGCCGGCGGGCGGGGATGTTCGAGGCGCTCGGCGCGGGAATGGCGCTCGGCTCCCGGGGCCGCCCGGTCCGGCTGCTCGCGATGGTGTTCCTGGCGGCCGCGGGCACAACCGCGGTCCTCAGTCTCGACGCGACGGTCGTGCTGCTGACGCCGATCGTGTTCGTGACCGCCGCGCGCCTACGCACCAACGCCCGTCCGCACGTGTACGCGTGCTCGCACTTGGCCAACAGCGCGTCGCTGCTGCTTCCGGTCTCGAACCTAACCAACCTGCTCGCCTTCCGGGCCAGCGGCCTGTCGTTCGCGCGATTCGGCGGGCTGATGGCGCTCCCGTGGCTGGTCGCACTCGCGATCGAATGGATCGTCCTTCGCCGCTCGTTCGCCGCAGACCTGCGGCGATCGGCGCCGGGCTCGGGACGCGCGCTGGAGCGGCCGGAGCTGCCCATGTTCGCGCTGGTGGTGGTGGGGCTGACGCTCGCCGGGTTCGTGCTCAGCTCGCTGATCGGGATCGCGCCGGTGTGGATCGCGGCCGCGGGCGCGCTGGTGATGGTGGCGCGCGAGCGCCCCGCTCCGAAGGAGCTGGTGGGCGCTGCCGAGCCGACGTTCCTGGTGTTCGTGCTCGGCCTCGGCGTCGTCGTCCGCGCCGCGAGTCAGCACGGCCTCTCGACTGCGGTTGACGCGCTCCTTCCCCACGGCACCGCACTGCCCGCGCTGCTGCTCGTGGCCGTGGTCAGCGCCGCGGTCGCGAACCTTCTCAACAACCTGCCCGCGACGCTGATCATCCTGCCGGTCGCCGCGGCCAGCGGCTCGGGCGCGGTGCTGGCCATGCTGGTCGGTGTCAACGTCGGTCCCAACCTCACCTATGTCGGATCGCTGGCGACGCTGCTGTGGCGCCGGATCGTCCACGCGCACGATGAGGAGACGGACATTGCCGAGTTCACGCGCCTGGGATTGCTCACGGTCCCGGCGGCGCTCGTCGCCTGCACCGTCGCGTTGTGGTTGGCTTTACAGGTCTTGTGATGCACGTCGTCGTGTGGATATCCGAGGACACCTGGGAAGCCTGCGTCGACGACGCGCGCGCGCTCCTGCCCGAGACCGCGGAGGTGACGCTGCTTCACGTGGCCCCAACCGACCTCGAGGACCTTGCGGCACACGGCGGCGCACGGCTGCTCGGCCGCCACCCGCCCCCGCCGCCTGGTCCACCGCTGCGGGCGATCGCCGACGAGGAGGCCCAGGCGCTGCTCGAGGAGGCGCAGACCCGGTTCGAGCGGCCGGCCCGGACCATGGCGCGGCGAGGAAAGATCGAACGCGAGGTGCTTGAGGCCTGCGTCGGCGCCGACCTGCTCGTGCTTGCGCGCGACGGCGAGCTTCGCCTGGGGCCGAGGAGCCTCGGTCCCCGTACGCGGTTCGCGCTCGACCACGCCCCGTGCCAGGTGCTGCTGGTCTGGCCCGAGGAGCCGCCCGGGATCGACACGATCCCGCTCCCGCCACATCTGCGCTAGCGGACCAAGGAGGTCGCCGACCGGGTCCGCGACCGGTTCCGAGGCCTACAGCGACCGATCGTGGCCGTCGCAATCGACCAGGTCGGCCACGCTGTATCGAAGTCAACGCTTGAGGTCTACGCGTAGGTGCAGAAGCGGATCTCGCGCAGGAAACGTTCACGCCGCATTTGACCGGCTATTCACCGGGGCGGACAGCGACGTGGGCCGAAGCCGCGATCTGGACCGCTGCTCGCCTCGCTCAGGTCCAGGTTTCGCCGTTGGCGAGATCGTCGTCGCGTGGGTGCTCGGCATCCGCGTCTCGAGCGCGGCGACGATCTGCAGAGGCCAAGAAGGCGCCAGACGCTGTCGAGAGCGTGCTGCTTACAACTCGTCCTGCGCCCCATCGACGCGGGCGATGCACCCGACGGCTGCTCGGGGCCAGTCGCTCAACCCAGCACTTCGCCGTGACGCTGGACAACCAGGGATGGCCAGGGGGAGGCTGGCCATCCCACTCGCGGGGTGCGGTCAGCTCACCTGCTCCGTGGACTCGAACGCGCCGGGGGAGGCGTTCCACACGAGCGTCGCGCGTCCTGCGGCGATATTGAGATCGAGGCTGTCCAATAAGGTGACGGGGAACGTTGTCGCGGTCCCGAAGGCGCCGCCGGGGGGACTGGTGAATGCGTTCACCGTTTCCACCCCCATGTTGTTCACTGTCGCGGTGGTGACCATGGCAACGACGAAGGTACCGGCCGCGTCGCCGACAACGCTCTCGCTGCTGACAAAGTCGCTGGTCAGCAGCGCTGGGGTGCTCCAGGTGCCGCGCCCGGCCGGAAGCCGCGTCGTCTCCTGCGTAGTGACTGGCTGGCCTTCCGCGTTGGTGGTGCTCCCCTCGCAAAGGACCACGACGTCGCCCGCGCCGTCGATTGCGGTGCTGCCGGCAAAGCCGCAGGGCAGCGCCGTCGTGCCGCCCCAGGTCCCGCTCGCGGACCGGATGGCCGCCATCCCGCTGGCGCCCTGGGGCGTGTACGCGACGACCGCCTGGCCCGCGTTGTTGATCGCGACGAAGCTGATCCGCGGGCTGTGATAATGGGCGAGAGCGTGGCCGATGTCGACCGGCGCGGCGAACCCGCCCAGGATCGTCCCGGAGTCGGCCCAGATGTTGTCGTCGTCGCTCCAGGTGATGATCGCTGATCCGGTCGCGTTGACCACCAGACGGATCGTGCTGCTGCCGGTTGCGTCCAGCGTCTTCACTGGCGTCCAGGTTCCGCCGGCCGGCAGGCTGGCGGTGGAGATAGGCCCGAGCACGGTCGTGGCGGTGGCCCCCGACCAGGCGACTACCGCGTTGCCCGATCCGTCGATCGCGATGATCGGGGCCTGGGCGCCATCGAGGCATCAGAAAGTCCCTCTCTAGGAGTCCGGCATCGGCAGGCAGGGTCCTCGAAACTCGCTCGCACTCCCAAGACGCCCCGGGGTCAGACATCCTTCCCGCGCTCATCGCGACCGCGTGATTTCACGCGGACGCCGCAGCCAGTGATCACGAGCGCGTGTGCGGCCATGCCTGGGGAGGAGCGGCGTCTGAATCTGGCTGCCACGGCTTGGGCTCGGGCGCGCAGCAGTCGCTCGACGCTGCCGTGCTCGCCTGAGATGGTCGACGACACGCCGGTACGCCTCGCTCTAGCGCGGCGCGGATGGCCACCTGAACGGGAAGTCGAGGGCGCTTGCCGTGACCTCCCGCCGACGCGTTGCGATCGCGCGGACGGCCGGGGGAGATCCTCAAGCCGTCGCGATGACGCGTCGATGAGTCCCGCAATGCGTCGAATAGCGGGAAATACCGGTCTCATCTCCGGACACTGCGCAACCGCGCGCTTCACCGCGTCCCAGGCATGGAGCACTGTGTATCCCCCGCACGCACGTGTCGTGCTCGGCAGCTCTCACTCCTGAGATGACCAGCGAGACGGACCGATCGCCTTCGCGTCGACTCGCGGGAATGGACGGCCTGCGGGCACTCGCGGCGACACTCGTCGTCGTCTACCACGTCAGCGTCAGCGCCGGACGGACGGGGAATGGAAACGGGTTCGCGGGCTACGGCGGCCTCGCTCCCGTGCTCTCTGAGCTGAAGAGCGGGGTGACGATCTTCTTCGTCATATCAGGGCTCGTGCTCTACCTCCCTTTCGCGCGCGCCATTGTCAGCGGGACCGCACTCCCGGACTGGAGGCTCTATACGCGGCGGCGGATCGTCCGCATCGTTCCTGCTTACTGGGTGGCGCTGCTTAGCGTCGGGCTCCTGCTTCCGGGCAGTCAGGTCTTCGGTGCCTCGATCTGGCGGCTGCTGACCTTTGCTCAGATCTACCACGCCGACACGTTCTTCTCCGGACTCGGGGTCGCCTGGAGCCTCGACGTAGAGGTGGCGTTCTACATCGCGGTCCCGATCCTCGCCGCCGCGATGGTCCGGCTCCTGCGGGATCGCAAGGGCGTTCGGGCCGGCCACGGCCAGATCGCCGTCCTCGGGGTGCTCGGCACCGTTGCGTTCGCCGGACGCGTGTGGCTCTCTCACGGATCGCTCGTGGCGCCCGTGCACGCGGGCCAGCAGGTCATCGCGACGCTGCTGCCGATGGTGTTCGGCTGGTTCGTCCCGGGCATGATCCTCGCCGTGTTAATCGCCGGATGTGAGGCGGGCGCGTCGCTGCCGCGTCCGGTGGCCCTGCTGGCGCAGCGCCCGGTCGTCAGCTTCGCGCTTGCGCTATGCACCTTCGCGGCTGCGATCCCAACCCAGCATGGCGACATGCTCCTCACTCTGTACGCGCCGATAACCCAGTTGCTGCTCGGCCTCGGGGCGATGCTCCTGGTCCTCCCGGTCGCACTGCGCCCGGAGCGCGGCCGGTCGCGCCCGCTCGCCCTCCTTGACTCGCGCTCGCTCGTCGCTCTGGGCACGGTGTCCTTCGGGATCTACCTCTGGCACCAGCCCCTGCTGTTCCGCCTGCGCGGCTCCGCGCTACAGCCGTCCCCGGTGCTCTCCTTGTCGGCCACGCTCGCGCTGTCCGCGCTCATACTCGCGGGCGCGATCGCTACAGCGACACTCAGCTGGCATGCCATCGAACGACCGCTTCAAACCCTGGCGCGGCGAACTAAGCGGCCGACCCAGCGCCCCGGGACGACGCTCGAGCCCCAAACCAGCTGACCGCTACCGCCACAAACACCAGGGCGACAGTCGACCCAGCGCCCACCGGTCCACGCCAACTCCGGCTGGCACTGGCAGCAAAACGAACAGCCCGCCGGAGATCGCGCGCTCCCTGAACGCGGGCGGCCATGAGCCTGCGGGGAGCGCTGCCACGTTGGGGCGAACGCGCTCGTCTCGAGGCGCCAGCGCTTGCCGCGGCGGACGTCTCACGCCTGGTTGTTCGTGATTGGGGAAGTGTTTGGGAGCCTGGCCCGGGCTCGTTGAACTGCTGCTGCTGAGTAATCCGGAGCGGCACCGGGCGCTGGTGCGCTGCTGAGACTCGACCATGAGCGGACCGATGTCACAGCCAGGGGCAGGACAAGGGGACCGATGCTCGCGACCTGACGAAAGCAAGACCACGAGGGTCGGCGAAGACTTGCCTGCTCAAGACCACGAGGGTCGGCGAAGACTCGCCTGCTCTACGCCAAAGTCGTGCATCGCCGCGCGTGCACGGCTTTCACGCGCGTACCGCTGCTTTCGCTCTCGAAGGATTGTCCTGACCCTGGACAAGGGTTCGTGTTAGCGCTAACATTTCTAACGTTCGCTCGGAGGAAACAGGTCGAGCGGTTGGCCAGGAGGAGAACAACGAAGCCCCGATCAGCATCGACGGCATCACGTACGCCAAGCGGCTGGGAATGAATTCGCTCGCCAGCGTCGTGATCGACATTCCGGCCGGCTGCACGACGTTCTCGAGCCACGTCGGGATCGACGACATGGCCGCCGGCAAGGGCAGCGTCAGGTTCAGCGTGCTCGCGGAGAGCGTCCAGGTTGCCTCCACCGGGGTGATCCTCGGTGGTCAGCCGGCGCAGCACCTGACCGGCGACAAGCAGCTGGAACTGGACGTCGGCGACGCGGGCGACGGCAACGGTCTCGACAAGGCCGACTGGGGCAGCGCGGAGCTGATGTGCCCAGACGGATGACGATTCGATGAGGGAGGTTCGGGTGTTTGGATGCGTGAGCAGGCTCCGTCTGAGGTGCCTGGTTCTGGTGCTGGCCGTGGGCGCGGTCGGCGCCTTTTCTGCCGTCGCCAACGCGGCGACGCCGTCGCTGCCCGACGGGCTGAACGTCGCGATCGGAGCAAAGGTCTCCGCCAACAGCGGCGCCGCTCCCCCGACGACCCTCGCGAACATCGACGACGGTGACGGGACGACGCGGTGGTGCCCGGGGACCATCGGCATCCACCGGGTGACGGTCGACCTTGGCAAGGTGCAGGACATCACCGGCGCCGGAGCCACGTTCACCGGCGAGGAGGGCGAGGACGGCTCGTTCTTCACGGTCTCTACCGGCGTGTCCCGCAGTCACATGACGCCGCTCCCGGATCAGGCGGCCGGCGATCAGAACTCGATCGTGCAGGGACCGCTGTACCTCTTCTCTGGCAACAACCCGACCGCGACGGTCCGGGCGCGCTACGTGACGCTGACCTACGAGGTCCCGCGCGAGCAGAACATCTGCGTGCAGGAGTTCCGGGTCTTCTCCACCTCCGCGGTCAGCGATCGCGGGCTTGAGCTGGGAACGCAGTTCGCGAACGCGAGCACTGCGACGACCTCCTCGGGCGACTCGATCTCCGGCCAGGACGAGTCGGCGCTGAATATCCTCCGCGACGGCGGCGCGAACACCGTGCGCATTCCGCTCTTCCTCGACGCCACGGGTTGCAACCCCAACTGCAGCGAGCTGGACCAGGCGCTGCAGCTCGCCTCCGCGGCGCGTCGGGCCGGGGAGGCGGTGGTGCTCGACCTCGAGCTGTCGCAGGCCGCCGGTTCGACGGCGGTGCCGGCCGCATGGGCCGGTCAGGACCTGCAAATGCTCTCCACGACCGTGCAGCAGTACGCGCAGCGGATGCTGCAGGCGTTCGCGGCCAAGGGCACGCCTGTCACGCGCGTCGCGATCGGATCATCGCTGGAGGAGGGTCTGCTGGCACCCGGGGGCGTACCGAGCTTCGGTTCCTCCGACCGCGCCGACTTCTCGGGTCTGAGCGCTCTTCTGAAGGCAGCGATCGCTGGGGTCCACTCGGCTTCCCCGGCCGATCGCCGAATGCCGGTCGAGCTCGACACCTCGACCGGCGCCGACCAGGCCGCGACGACCGACTTTTTCGATCAGATGCAGCGGGCCGGCGTCGAGTTCGACGTGATCGGCCTGACCTACTCGCCGTGGCTGCAAGGCCCGATGGACGCGCTGAAGGCCAACCTCACCGCGACCACCAGCAACTTCAGGCGGCCGGTCGTCGTCGAGGGCCAGTTCCCGTTCGGGGACGTGCCCCAGTATGGGATCTGGTCGGCGTCGAACACCTATCCGGACACGCTCCCCGGGTACCTGCTGACACCCGCCGGCCAGGCGAGCTACGAGCGCGACCTCGTCTCGCTGGTCGCCTCGCTGCCCCACGGTCTCGGTCTCGGCGTCACTTACGACGCCGCGGACACGACTGGCGGACTCGGGCTGTTCAGCTCCAGCGGCGCGGCGCAGCCGGCCGTCGATTCCTTCCGCGTCGGGTCAGGCGCGGTCCTCTACGACGCCGGGTCGCCGTTCGTATCGGGCGCGGGCACGGAGCTCCCGATCGGCAACACGCCAGGAGTGCAGCCGGGGACGCCTACCCTTCCGGACCTTCCGCCGGGGCTGAACGTCGCGATCGGCGCACGGGTCACCGCCAACAGCGGCGCGAGCTCGGACACCGTCCTGAGCGACGTCAACGACGGCGACGGGACCTCGCGCTTCTGCCCGGGAACCCTCGGCGTGCATCAGGTGACGATCGATCTCGGCCGCGTCGAGAGCCTGTCGGGAACCGGCGTGACGTTCTCCGGTGAGACCCCCGGCGACGGCGCGACCTACTCGATCTCGGCCGGGATCAGCCAGCCGGGCGAGACGCCGTTCCCCAACCAGGGAGCGGGCGGCCAGAACGCGATCACCTCCGGAGCCGACTACCTGTTCGCCGGGGCCGACGCGAGCTCGGGCGTCACGACCCAGGCGCGGTACATCACGCTCGCCTGGAGCGTCGCTTCGGAGGCGAACATCTGCGTGCAGGAATTGCGCGCGTTCTCGCCGGACGATCCGGCCGCGAACACCCTCCAGCGCGGCGACGATTTGTCGACCTTGCTGTCGGACACCGAGCCGTTCCTGCTGAACGGGACGCAGACGCCTCTCCTGAACATCTTCAGCGACGGCGGTGAGAACTACATCCGCCTGCGTCTCTGGGTAAACCCGGACACCGGCAACTTCGGCACGCCGACGGCGCTGCCGTTCTGCGACCCCTCCGTCTGCCCTGACCTGACCCATGACCTCCAGATGGCCAAGATGGCGCAGGCGGTCGGGATGAAGGTCCTGCTGGACATCCACTACTCGGACACCTGGGCCGACCCGCAGCACCAGAACGTGCCACAGGAGTTCCTGGACGAGACGCTGCCGCAGCTGGCCAGCTCGATCCACGATTACACACGGTCGGTGATCCAGGCCTTCGCGGCGCAGGGCACGCCGGTCGCGCAGGTGGCGATCGGAAACGAGATCACGCAGGGGTTCCTGTGGAACTTCACGACCCTTGACGTCGGCTCCTCGACAGTCACGCCGGCGGGCACGACGACGATCGACGTCAACGACGCGGGCGGCATGCGGCCCGGCGACACGCTCTTCATCGACTCGAGCCCGAACGGGAACAGCATCGCCGGGGTGGCCGATCCCTCCACCGACATCGTCAAGATCGCGTCGATCGGGACCCCAGGACCCTCGGGCACGCCGATCACGCTCCAGCGGTCGCTCGCCCACTCGCACACCGGGCCGGTGACGGTCCAGGACGTGCAGGACTCGGGCCACCTGCTGTTCAACGCCAAGACCGACACGACCGACTGGGGTCCGTTCACGACGCTACTCAAGGCGGCGATCTCAGGAGCCCGCGCCGGCGACCCAAGCGGCAACCAGCTGCTCGTCCAGCTGCACATCGACCGCGGCGGCGACAACGCGGCGGCGACCGACTTCGTCAACCACATGATCGCCGCCGGCGTCAAGTTCGACGTGATCGGGCTCTCCTACTACCCGTGGTTCCACGGGCCGATGTCAGCGATGAAAGCCAACGTCGACGCCCTCATCAACCGGTTCCACAAGGACGTGCTGATCGCCGAGGACCAGTTCCCGCAGCACCCGCAGGAGGGCTACGGGGTCTTCGACGCAGCGGACGCCAATTACCCCGACACGATCCCGGGGTACGCCGTCACTCCCGATGGTCAGGCCTCCTACCAGCGGGACCTACTGTCGCTGATGGCGTCGATGCCCGAGAACCGCGGGGCCGGCGTCTTCTACTGGAACGGCGACTCGACCGGGTTCCTCGGTCAGTTCAGTTTCATCGACGACTCCGCGCAGCCGATCGTCTTCGCCGACCAGCTGACGAACCTGCCGTGACGCGGATTTACGCGGCATCGCGCCATTGTTGGCGGCGTGATGTTCAGGTGGCAAGTCGTCCCGGGATGAACGGTTCCTCGGTGGCGCGATCACCCGGCTGAACCGACGTCGCCGGAGGTCAACCCGCTCACGGCTCGCTGGCCTGCGGCCGGTCGCGCGTGGTGATCTGCTGTCACTCGGGGAGGTGGAAGCCGTAGAAGCCGTGTTTGGCGAACACGCCACCAGCCGGGGTGTAGCTGACCCATAGCCTGAGCGTCACCGTGTAGGTGTGGTGGTGGACCAGTCGCTGTCCGCGCACGGTCGGCGTGATCCGAAGCCGGATGACGCCAGCGCCGCCAACGCGACCGTGCTTGCGGGCGTACACGAACCGGCGCGTCGCCGGTTGCAGCACGACTGCCGCGTGCGCGAGGTTCTCGTCCCACGCGGTCTCTAGCACGTCGATCGTCCCGGGGCCGGGGAGTCTTGCCTCGAGCGTGATCGTCCCGTCCGCATGCGTTCGTATGTGTGAGATGGTGAACTGCTCGCTGGGTTTCTTGACGATGTAGCTGATCGTGTTGGCGCTGCTTTGCCCGTCGATTGATATCGCGGCGACGGTGAAGCTGTGCCGGCCGGCGGTGCTGGTGTCGATCGGTTGCCCGTCGGGGATCGTCCCCGTGCAGGAGGCGTTCCCCGGCCCGCTGGCCCCGTCCCGGCAATGTAGGACGCCGTCACCCGCTGACCGAGGGTGTAAACGCCTCCCGCCGCCGGCGATGAAATCGACGCTAGTGGCGCACCCGCGACCGTGTAGCTGATCGACTCCGTCGCGCTCTGACCGTCGCTCGAGGTGGCTGTCACCGTGTAGATGTGCGGGCCGGTAGTCGAGGTGTCCAGCGTGCCATGGAGAATTCCGCTCGAGCCGCTGGCACCGGTCGAATCGGTGCACGACGTCATCACCTGACCGATGCACGAGAACGTGGTCTGGACGGACTGTTCGAGCGCAAACGTCTCGTTGTCCGCGGGCGCGGTGATCTGAGCGGTCGGCGGCGCTACGGGCGTCACCTCGATTGCCCCCAGATCACACCCATCGGCCGGGCGGGCGACGCCGCGCTCGTCGGTGTCTGGGCATGAGCTGCCGGCCCCGAGCGCCGGGCTGCCGGCGGCGGGCAGCTGCGTCTGCATTCCGGGCCCGCCGTTGTTCTGAAGCGGCCCGAGCTCCGGATTCGACATCGACAGCGACCCCGAGCCTGTAGTCGAGATCGTGCCGCCGGCGAGCGCCGCAGCCTGGCCGACGATGTCCGGGGCGCTCGCTACCGCCCCTGCCGACCCCAGGTTCGTGCCCGCGCTCGTGCTCGCAGGCTCGTCACTGACCAAGTCGCTGACGCCGGCGACGCTCCCAAAAAGAATGCTGCCCGCCAGCGTCAGCGACGCCGTGCGCGATGTCGCCGAGTCGTACGCCAGGTTGTAGACGCCGCCGCCCTGCGCCGCGGTGTTGCCGTCAATCGTCGAGCCGGTCACCGACACGGACCCGTTCAGGTTGAAGATCGCGCCGCCGAGGCCGTCGCCGGATGTGGCGCCGTCCCCAGACGCGGCGCCTCCGATCGCCGAGTTCCCGTCAAGCGTGCTGTTGATCACCGCGACCGAGCCCTGCATGTTGAACACCACGCCCCCATACCGGCGCCCCCGCCGCCCGCCACGATGCCGCCGCCCCCGGACGGGGCCGTGCCGCCGTGGCCGCCGCCGAACCCACCAGGGCCCCCTGTTTAAGAAGCCGACCTCGCCGGTACCCCCGCCCCCGCCGAACCCGCCCCCGACCCCCAAGGCGCCGCCTCCGCCGAACCCAGCGCCGCCGCCGGAGCTGTACGTCCCGCCGCCGCCAACGCCACCACCGCCGCCGCTGCCGGTCCCGCCCTCACCGAACGCCCCGCCGACACCGCGGTTATCGCCGCCACCACCGCTCCCGTCGCCGCCCGGCCCTCTCCCCGGCGCGCCGTTCTCCCCGGTCGCGAACCCGCCGCCGCCTGCGGGGCCAGAGGGCGAAGCGGAACGACGTGACGGTCGCGGGCTTCGCCGCGCAGGGCGGTTCTGCCCACGACGCGGGCGCCGGCGCGGGGCTGGGTCTCCTCGAGCCGCCTCCGTTGGTGCCGTCTAAGGGTGACGGAGCGCTCGGCGAAACCAGCAGACCCGAGGTGCGAGGTCTATCGCGTGGGGTCAGTTGCCTGGAGGGTGCGTTCGAGGTTGTCGAAGGCTCTGTTCCAGCCGTATTCGTGGGAGCGCAGGGCCTCCTCGTTCAGTAGGCCGCTGTGGGTGAAGCGGACGGTGGTGATGCCGTCGGTTTCCTCGAAGTCCAGCTCGATGAGCTGCCGCGTGGTGCCGCCGTCCCAGGTCCAGGTGAACGCGAGGCGCGTCGGCGGGTCGATCTCGGTGTAGTGGCCGCCCCCGCCGTGCTCGACGTCCTTGTGTGGGTCGCGCATAACCACGCGCACGACACCGCCGATGCGCAGGTCGACCACGGCCTCGGTCGTCTCCCAGTCGTGCTCGGCGTGGAACCAGCGGCGCAGCACATCCTCGCGGGTCCACGCGTCGAACACCGCCTGGGCGGGCGCGTGGTAGGCACGCTCAATTCGCAGCGTCGTGGCGTCTGGGATCATGCGGCGAGGCCGTAGCCGCGCGCGGGGTTAGGGTTCCACCATCCGTAGGGCGGAGTCTGGGGGTAGCCCTCGGGCGAGTCCTCCCATTTCTCTTGGCGCCCGAGCGCGGTGAGGTCGAGGTAGCTCCAGGTGCTGCCCAGCGCCTCGTCGCCGCGGTTGTTGACGAAGTACGTGCGGAAGATCCGGTCGCCGTCGCGGAAGAAGGCATTGGTGCCGTGCCACTCGTCCACACCGAAGTCGGCGTCGAAGTCGTCCGTGATCGTGTACCACGGAATCTGCTCCCAGCCCATCCCCGCCTTCCAGCGCTCGATGGACGCCTGTGGGGCGCGCGACACGTAAGCCAGCGTGGTGTCGCGCGCGTTCAGGTGCACGAGATTTGAGAGCTGATCGGCCATCATCGAGCAGCCGTAGCAGCCGCGCTCCGGCCAGCCGGTCGCGCCGGGCTCGAAGAAGAAGCGGTAGAGAATCAGCTGACGGCGCCCGTCGAACAGGTCGTGCAGGCTCGCCGGGCCGGCCGGGCCCTCGAAGCGATAGTCCTTCTCCACGGCCATCCTCGGCATCCGGCGCCGCTCGGCCGCCAGCGCGTCGCGGGCGCGGGTGAGTTCCTTTTCCTTCACCAGCAGCTCCTGGCGAGCGGCCTCCCATTCCTGCGGCGAAACGATCGGTGGCATGTTCATTGCGAGGCTTCCTCCTTCAGGTACTCGTCGACGACATCGAACAGGCGCCCCCAGAGGGGACGCTGGCGATCCATCCAGTCGGCCGCGACAGTGAGCACGTCGGGCTCAAGCGATAGCCGGTGCGTCCGGCCCTCGACCACGCGCCTTACAACCCCTGTGTCCTCGAGCACCCTGAGGTGTTTGGAGATCGCGGGCTTCGACACCCCGAAGCCGCCGGTGACCTCACCAACGGTCGCCGGACCCACGGCGAGCCGCTCGACGATGCCACGGCGGATCGGATGTGAGAGAGCCTTGAACGGATCGTTAACCATCAGGTTAACGATAGCGAATGGTCGATGCGGGCGACTCGGCAGTCGCCGGTCGGGCCGACGACCCGCTACTCGCCAGCCGGCGTCACCAAGCGGTCGTCTCGGTCGAGGTCGACGCGGACCATGAATGCGAAGTGGCCAGTGCGGGGCCGCGAGACGCCTCGTCGCCACCGAATCGCCGAAGGCGATCGTCCGCTCCGGCGTTGACGGGCGCCGACCGGCGCGATCAACGGATGCACAAGTCAACGCATCCGCGGACCGAACTTGCGAGATCGCTCGGACGCAACGACGGGAGGCGCGGTCGGTCGCGCGCCCGCTCGAGGTGACAAGCAGCTGTCGTGTAGGCGCAGGGAGGGCTCATCGAGGCCGCAGCTCTCGGACAGCTCGAGTCACGCGACCGCGTCGTCGGGGCGTCGGGGCGTCGCTGCTCCGTTGCCGGCTTCGGAATCTGCGGAGCTAGTCAGCTGGCAGCTCGCGCGGTCCGGGTCGCGGGCGACCGGGCGCACCGGCTGAACGGCGGCCACGAGTTGCTCGAGCACCTGCCGGCCGACGCTGCCGGTGGCTCCGGTGACGAGGATCATTCGCCCGATTTGCGGTTGACGAGCAGGAGCGACTTGCCGACGACCTCGCGCGCCTCGATGCGCCGGTGCGCTTCGGCGGCGTCTTGGAGCGGGTACGTCGGCCCGATCACCGGCGCGATTCGGCCGGCGGCCGCCTGCGCGAGCACCTCGCGCAGCCGTCGGTCGCCCTCCTCGGGTGAGAACTGCACGTCGGAGATCCCGCGGACGGTGATGCCGCGCTCGTGTGCGGCGTCCTCGTCGAGCGGTGTGAAGTCACCCGAGGCGGCGCCGTGGGCCGAGAACACGCCGGCCTCGGCGGTGATGGCGAACGCCGCTCGGCCGATCTCCCCGCCGACTCCGTCGAGCACGACCGCTGGCTGTTCGCCGCCGAGCGCGGCCAGGACGCGTCTGGTCCAGTCTGGTTCGGAGTAGTCGATCGCCGCGACAGCGCCCTGGGCGCGTACCGCCGCGAGCTTCGGCTCGCCCCGGGCCGCACCGACCACGCGGGCGCCGCGCGCGGTTGCGAGCTGGACGAGCAGCAGCCCCATCCCGCCCGCCGCGCCGGTGATCAGCACTGGGGTGCCGGCCTTCACCGAGACGCCGTCGAGAATGCCGAGCGCGGTGCGGCCGTCGGTCAGCAGCGCGGCGGCGGTCAGAGTCGTGAGCTCGTCCGGAATCAAGACGAGCCCGTCGGCCGGTACGGCGATGCGCTCGGCGTAGGAGCCCGTCTCACGGGTGTCCGTCACGACATCGCGGCCGATCCAGTCGGCCTCGACGCCCGCGCCGATCGCGCTCACGGTCCCCGCGACGCCGTTGCCGGGCACATAGGGCGGCTCGAGCGGAAACCAGTCGCGACCCTTGCCGCTGCGCAGGGCCGTGTCGAGCCACAGTAGCGGGATGGCCGCCACGTCGATCACGACCTGGCCGGGGCCGGCAACCGGGTCGGGCCGCTCGCGCAGTTTCAGCACCTCCGGGCCGCCGAAGCGGGTGACCTCGATCGTGCGCATCGGGCTCACCTGGTCGCGCGGTCGTAGTTGAGCCGCAGCAGCGCGATCACGTCCTCGACGTCGTCTTCGCTGTCAATGCGGCGCGCGGCCGGGCCTTGCTTGCCGGGAAACACCGGGTGATCGGTGATCCGGCCCTCGGCGCGCAGCTGCGCCCACACGGCCTTGGGGAAGCTGAAGTGTGCCGCGCGGTCGCCGTGCAGGTGGCCCAGCGGCCGCCGGCCGACGGTGAACGCGAACTCGCCGCGCGGGCCTGGGCCGGCCGCGACGCCCGGCCAGGACGTGACCTCGGCGGTGATGCGCTGGCTGGCGGTGGGACCGCCGGCGGTAATCGGGCCGGTGGTGGTCATAGGAGATCTCCTCGGGGCGTCGGATCAGGTCGATGCAGACAAACTACAAGTTCAAGTAAGCTTGAAGTCAAGGCCAATGTCCGAGCTCCTGAACATCGGCGAGATTGCGCGCCGCAGCGGAGTGGCCGCCTCCGCGCTGCGCTTCTACGAGGACCGCGGGCTCATCACCTCCGAGCGCGCCGGCTCCGGCCACCGCCGCTACCCCAGGCCAGTCCTGCGTCGCATCGCGTTCATCGTCTACGCCCAGCGGGTCGGGCTCACACTCGAGGAGATCGGCCTCGAGCTTGCCAAGCTCCCCGGCAATCACGCACCCACCCGCCGCGACTGGTCCCGCCTCTCGACTAAGTGGTCGAGCCGGATCGACGCTCGCATCGCCGAGCTCGAGCGCCTAAAGGTCGGATTGACCGAGTGCATCGGCTGCGGCTGCCTCTCACTCGACCGCTGCCGTCTCGCCAACCCGGCCGACCGCGCCGCCGCCCACGGCCCAGGGCCGCGCTACTGGATCGGCGATCGACCGCTCAGCCGCGAGCGGTAGCCGATAGTGCGAGCGCCTACGATCGCGGCCGCTGCGTGCAGGCTTGGGACGAGAGCCAACAAGCTGCCGTCGCCGTTTCCCGGGTGAGCAGTAGCACGCGCCGCCTCCCCGAGGCGGAGTAAGAACGAGCAGGCTGGCTCGATCATCTTGACCCCGTTGGCAGCGGGCGTTCCGGCCGGAACTCGCATCCAGCTGACGAGTGCTTTTGCGATCCACCCAGTGTCGAAGCGGACTGCGGCTACGGCGACGGAAAGCGCGTTGACGCGGGCAGCCGCGATCCTCCGCTGCTCTGCGGAGCTGAGTTCAGCCTCCCGCTGTCCCTTCGTCCGACTTCGCGGCGGCCGGAGCTCCGGACGCCGGTGGGTCAGGATGCTCGCCCGCGCTGCGTTCGTCGGACGCATCGTTGCCGAACTTCTCGACCGCGTTGGTCGCCTTCTGCCCATACTTGACGATCTTGTCGGTGTACTTGCCGTGCGTCTTCTGGTCAACGGCCGCGCTGGCTGTCTCCATCGCGCCCTGGATCTCGTCCTTGTGCTCGGCCACCGCGTGCTCGGCCTGCTCGCGGAGGTCCGTGAGCTTGTCGCGTAGTCCCATCTCTCGCTCCTGTCAGTCGGCGCAAACCCGTCTGTTGAAGCGTACGGGCTTCGCACCAGGTCGCTTACTCCTTACAAAGAATTCGATGCGAGCTGAGCGCCAGCAAACTCGGCCAGCCTGCCCGGCGAGGTCGGTGCGGTGGGGCTTCCGGAGGAATTGCACGAAGCGACCAAGCTGACGATCTACGTCGGGCGACAGGGGCAGACGTCGCGCTCGCCGGCGTTCGTCGCGGTCTGCGAACTGCTGCACCGCTGGGGCGTCGCCGGCGCGACCGTGCTGTTCGGCGTCGACGGTACCGCTCACGGCGTGCGCGAGCGAGCACGCTTCTTCGGGCGCCCCGCGGACGTTCCGATGACGATCATCGCGGTCGGATCCGGTGAGCAGATCGCGCGCCTGATGCCGGAGTTGGGCGGGCTGCTCGGCTGCCCACTGCTCACGCTTGAACGCGTACGCGTGTGCAAGCGCGACGGGCACTTGCTGTCGCCGCCCAGTCCGCTCCCCGCCACCGACGAGCAGGGACTGCCGGTGTGGCAGAAGCTGATGGCGTATGCCTCCGGGCAGGCGCGCCACGGCCGTAGCCCGCTTCATGTGGCGCTCGGGCGCCGGCTGCGCGAGAGCGGCGCCAGCGGGGCCACGTGCCTGCGGGGCATCCGGGGCTTCCACGGCGACCACGCGCCGCACGGCGCTCGCGTCGCTCGCTGGGGGGCGGCGCCAGCGGGGCGGGCTGCGCCTCTCGCGCCACCGGTTCCAATCGGGTGGATTTCGCGGTTTCCCCTAGGGAAGTCTTGACCGCATAGCCTGGCGGATCGGCTACTGGGTCGCGGCGGTCGCCGGCATGGGGCGTGCGGCCGGGTGTGGCGCGTTCCCGTCCGCTCGCTCGATCGTCCGCCACAGCGCGCGCATCGTCGGCGCGAGATGGGCGAGTTCCTGAAGATGGGTCTCGGCGAGCGCGTCCAGCTTGGCGATCCCGTCCGGGATGAGCGTGACGCGCACGACGCTGCGGCTGTTCTCGTCGGGGTTGCGCCTGACCAGGCCGTCCCGAACCGTGCGATCGATCAGCCCGACCGCGCTGTGATGGCGGAGCACCAGGTAGTCCGCGATCTCGCCGATCGTCGGTCCGGCGGGGTCCGGATGCCCGCGGATCGCCAGCAGCAATTGATGCTTTGCCGGCGTCAGGCCCGCGGCCTTGGACTGTTCCTCGCTCCAGCGCAGGAACCGACGCAGGCCGGTGCGCAGCTGAAGGAGATGCTCGAAATCAGCCTCGTCGAGCGTCATATCGCGCCACGATGGCTGATGACACGGTGACTATGACGAGGCGTCGCCGGTGGCCGACAACGCGGTCGAACAGCGGCGTATGGCGACGGCCTGTTCTTCGGTCAACGCGATCGTGACGAACGTGCCGCAGGCGCCGCAGAAGATCCGGAGCGTGTTGTCGGTGATCCGAAGATGGGCCTCGCCGGGATCGTGATGGCCGCAGGCCGGGCATACGAGCGCTTCGCGGATGTGGTCTGGGCTCTCGTCGGGGCTGAACGTCGCTACGCGGAATATGCGAGACACGTCGCTGTCAACTGGCCCGCTCGCCGCACTCCGGGTCGGTTGGGTCGACGATGCGTCGCGCCTCCCCGGGGTAGGTTGTGCCCGCGCGGCGGGATCTCGCCGTAGCGCGGGTCGGTCGGGTCGGAGATGCGCTCCGGGACGTCCGGGTGCAGCCGGATACGTCGGGCACGTTCTCCTGCGGTCGGATCAAGAGTCGATGATCTCATCGCGATCCTCCTTTGCTTTCGCCTGAGAGAATCGTAGCACGATATCGCAAAGCGATATTCAGAAGCGGCGGAGGCATCCGGGGAGTGGCGATTCAAGGACCCGGCGTGCTCGCCGACCCACACGAGCTCGTGCGCCTCTCGTCCTCTTTTGGCAACTTCGATGCAGAGGCGCTGTTCTTCGGCAATCAGCCGAGCTACCACTCGAGCGACGACTACGAGACGTTCGTCTACGAAGCACTGGCCGCCGATCTCCGCGAGGCCGAGGTTCCAGATGGCCGGAGCCCAGTCAAGTCGGCCGCGTGGGTATTCAGAGTCTTTCGCGACTCGATTCGATCGGTGGTCGAGCTCGGCGGTCTCACGCACGATTCCTACCTGGATTTCAACGCCGACATCTGCAGTCGGAGCCACCGCCTGGTGGCCGGCCCGCCGGCGTTGCGCTCCCGCCAGATGCTGGCGCTCATGGACGCCGGAGTTGGCGTAGCCCTCGGACGCCGGCCACGGCTCCAAACTGCGGCCGATCGACGCTGATCTGGGCGAATAGCGGCACAAAATCGGAGATCCGCCACTTGTCCGCGAGCGGACGACGCCAGCGGGGACGGTCCCCAATGCCGATCGGGATCAGCGGAGTCTTGCTGGCGTCGTCGTCGGCGGTTATAGTCGCGCCGACAAAGCCGAGCCGCCGCGCAACCAGATGCGGTGGGCGGGGAACCCAAGTCATTGGGGCGAATCAGCCGGTGTTCCGGTTGTAGCGGTCAACCTCGATCGCGAGCCCGTCAGCTAACCCCGTAGGCGTCGATCGCGAGGAGCTAAATATGACCCGGGACCGGGATGAGCACGCGCGGGCGCGAAGCGACTGGAGGTCGCGAGATCTCAGGACGCTGTTCAGCTGGTGTTCCGCGGGGGACGCGCGAGCGCGGGAGACGATCATCGTCCGATTCCTGCCATTGGCGCGTGGGCTCGCCCGCACATACGAAGGGCGAGGCGAGCCGGTCGACGACCTGTGCCAGGCGGCCAGCGTCGGGCTGATCAAGGCAGTCGACCGATATTCGCCAGACCGAGGCGACGCGTTCCCTGCGTACGCGCGGCCGGTGATCGTCGGGGAGATTCGCCGCCACTTTCGGGATACGACCTGGCCCGTTCACGTACCGCGTCCAATGAAGGAACGCGTGGTCCGCGTCGTGCGCGCGAGCAAAGAGCTTCCGCCCGCCTCCGGGTTCCGCGCGAAGACCCAGGCTCTCGCGAATGACCTCGGGCTCGCGGTCGCGGAGGTTGCGGATGCACAGCGTGCGATGGAGGCCTACTGGCCCGGATCCTTAGACGCTCCGTATGTGATGCCGGATCGCCGTCGGCTACCGCTTAGCGAGGTGCTCGTTGACCACGAGTCGGAGTACGAGCGGGTCGAAGTGTCCATTGGTGTCCAACGTGCGCTGCTTGGACTGGGCCTGCGCGACCGGAAGGTACTGCTGATGCGGCTTGCCTGCGAACTTACGCAGGACGAGATCGCGGGTCATGTCGGTGTCTCTCAGATGCAAGTGTCCAGGATCCTTCGCAAGGCAGGCGCCGCCGTAACGGCTTCCTGCGATCTGGCGTGCGCGTGATCCGAGAGCTCTGAGCGCCGCCAGAGAGCGGTACCCGTTCCCAAGACTCCCGCCCGCTGGACCGGGCGGCAGGGCGGTTGAAACCCGACGGGCCAACGGTGCCGCATCCGGTCGCGGTGTGGCACGAGCTCGGCGAGCACAAACACAAGGCCTGCAGTAGCAGGCCTTTGATATGGGCACGGCTGGGCTCGAACCAGCGACCTCTCGCGTGTGAAGCGAGGGCCGAGCCGTATCTTGAAAATGGTAAGCGTTCAGTTGGTGGGGGACATAACTCGCGCTGTCGAATTTGGTGGTGTGGAGCGGCGCGAGGCGGAGGCGGTCTTCGACGCGGGGCGGGAGGTCGTCGTCGAGGTGTTGCTGAGATGAACGCGCAGATCCAGGCGTTGACGGAGCGGGTCGCGCGGCAGGATGAGCGGATCTCGCAGTTGGAGCGGCGGCTTGCCGGGAACTCGCGGAATTCGTCGCAGCCGCCGAGTCAGGATAGGCCGAAGCCGCCGCCGAAGCCGAAGGGCCGGTCGGGTCGCAAGCAGGGCGCTCAGCCCGGTTCCGCATGTTCGCACAGATTCCCACTACGTTCACTACAATGTAGCGATGGCCGCGAAGACGCAGCCGTTCTCGATCCGTCTCGGTGAGCAGGCGAACCTGCTCGTCGAGGATGAGGTCCGACGCTCAGGCCGATCTCGCAGTGTCGTTGTGGAGGAGTTGGCCGAGGAGGCGGCCAAGACGCGACTGCACCCGGGGGTGGCTTTCCGCGGGCGTCCGCGCCGGGCGTGGGTAATCGGAAGCGGGCTCGACGTCTGGGAAATCATCGAGCTGCTCGGCTCCTACGGGGACGACGGCGAGTCGCTCGCGACTGACCATCCTCTCGTCACCGACCGGCATGTGCGTACGGCGCGGGCCTATGCGGCTCAGTTCGCTGACGAGATCGACGAGTTGCTGGTCGAGAACCGCCGGCCCACGTCCGAGCTGACCGACCTGTATCCGTTCCTGCAGCAGCCCGCTCGCTGATCTCCTCGGCAGTGCGATTCCTCCTCGATGCGCATGTCTCCGGTCCGCGCGTCGGGCAACGGCTGACCGCGGCCGGGCACGACGTACGGGCGCTCGATCAGGAGTTAGCGCTCGAGGGCCTGGATGACGACGAGGTCCTGTCGCTCGCCTCAGCCGAAGAACGGATCCTCGTCACGCACAACATCCGCGACTTTCCCGCGATCCTTCGAGAGTGGGCCGCCGCGGAGCGCTCGCACGCCGGCGTGATCCTCGTATACGGAACTGATCACCGTGAGTTCGACGTGATCGTGCGGGGAATCGAACGGTGTGTCGAGATGTATCCAAAGCCAGCGACGTGGCGAGACCTGGCGGTCGTCGCCAATCGCGAGTTCGCCAGCGGGTCCTGAACGCGACACTGATCGTTCGGAACGTGGCGCTTTCGCCGACGTTACTGGACGTTGCGCGGGCCACGGGGAGACGTCCTGGGCCACGCTCTGGGCCACGGAGCCGACCAACGAGAGCTAGGGACACGATCTAACTTCAAGAAATCCCTGGAAATACGAATGGGCACGGCTGGGCTCGAACCAGCGACCTCTCGCGTGTGAAGCAATACCACATAAGCGGGGAATGTGGCGTAAATGCCTGGAAATCGCCGCTAAATGATCCGGATAGAGCCTTGGCGGAATTACGCCAATTTGCGGTCAATTCCGCGGGGTTTAGTACCGCGAGAGCGCTCGCGGGACTATTCGATTTCGATCTGTCGAGGTCCTGTCCTCCCCGTTTGCCGAGCCGTAGCCCGGCCGGGAAGGAAGGTCGGCCGAGCGCGCCCTGGCGTCCCCGAGGGGTGGCGCTATCGCCGCGCGTATGTCGGCAGGTACCGGGTGAACTCCGCGCGTCGCCAGCAGTACCGCCGCATGTCGAGGGCCAGCGCCGCGGCGGCGGCGTGCTGCGCCACCGTCCTCTTGGCGGTGGCGCTCCTGAACGCGGGCGCCGACTCGCTGGCAGGCGTCCTGCTCCTCGCGGCGCTCGGGCTCGGTCTTTATGCACGTCGCTGGCGGTCGCTGGCTCGCCGGAGTGGGGTCGGCGCCCGCTCTGAGGATGCCGTCCAGCGCGCGCTCGCGCCTCTGTAGGCGGAGGGGTGGCCGTTGCGCCACTCGTTGCCGTGGCAGGGGCAGGCAGACATCGACTCGGTGGCGATCGCGCCCACCGGCATTGCGGTCGCGATTGAGACGAAGACAAGAACGTACGACGGGCGCCATCTGGCGTGCGCGAGCGGGCGGCGTGGCTGTCGCGGCGCCGGCGAAGGTGGGCACGCCACGGCGCCCTGGACGTCGTGTGCGTGGTTCGCGTGCGGGGCGTGGAACGGGTCGAGCATGACGTCCTCGTGGTGTCGATCGACCGGCTGACGCACGTCCTTCGCGTGGCGGCGGGGATGGACCCGGACGGGAATTCACGAACGTGAGCCGGACATCAGCCCTCCAGCCTGCTGGGCTCGCAGGCGGACGGGTCACGCGTACGGTTGTCCCCTGGCGCCGGCAAAGCGAGACTCGTGGGAGCGGCTCGACGACGGCCTGTCCGCGCGCGGCGATCAGGGAGCGGTCGGCATACCCATCCTTGAATCGGTGGAGCTCAGCGACCTGACGAGGCGAGGATCTGGCTGTGGAGGTCGAGCAGCCGGGGCACGTCGGCGGCGTCGACCCGGCCTGACGCCCCCGGTTGTGGTGCCGCAGACGACCGTTCCGCGCTGATACTCGCCGCCGGCGCACTGAAGGATGACTCGCCGGCTGCTGACCGACGCCTCGCTCGCTGTGCCGCGTCTGGCCGCCCGCGCGGTAGGTCGGATCCCGGCACATCTAGCCGCTCAGCCGACAATCCACGGAATGACCACGCGGCAGGCTTCTATTTTGTGTCGTTTCGGCAGCCAAACCTAGATCTAAATGCCGCCACGCCAGCGCCCTAATCCCGGCAATGGAACGATCATCGCTGAGGGTCGTGAAGTGAGGAAGCTGACTGCAGCGGTCGTGCTCACCGTCCTGCTGGGTGTGCCAGCGGCGGCATCAGCGGTGACGGTGCCAACCGAGGAGTGGGGACTTCAGCAACGGCCGTACGTGATCTCCTGGACGGGCGACAGCACGGGTTATCTTGGCGGCGCAAATGGTCGCAGCTCGGTCACGAGAGCCGACCTTCAGCGCGGGGGCATACGCGGCAACATGGGGCGTCTGCGATGGACAACGTGGAACGCGACGGAGGGCCGGGCGTGGGGGGTCGACTGGCTCAACAACTGCATTCCAAGCTGTGGCCAAGGCACGTTCTTCCCGAAGAACGTGAACGTTCACGTGTACCGTCCCAACGCCTCGGGCATCTTCACTCGCCTCGAAATCCTGTCGAAAAACAACAAGGTCCAGACCCGCCGCGTCGCCATCCGCCAATTCGGCTACTGGATTTGGGGCGTTCCCTAGCCGCGATCTGCTAGGGGCAAGTGCTCGTCGCGCGTGCTTGGTGCGTCGATCACTTCACCACGACGGCACGACAAGCGACGTGTGGAGGCCACACTGCGCGTGATCGTGCGCTCGGTCGAGCTGATCGGCCGCGAGCTGACGAGTTGACCACCGTCGGCGAGCCGACTGCTTCAGAACAAGGTGGGGTAGGACCATGACGCGATCGATGCGCCAGGGGAGTCATGAGGACCGCGGACCGGCGGGGCGATTGCAACGTCGACGTTCGATGGCGTGACCCCGTCTTCGTGAGCCTCCTGCGCAAGCAGGCCGTGGTTGGGATGCTGAGGGGGTCTTGGAGGGGGTGGAAGACGCGGCGGACGAGGTCGCGTTTGAGGCTGTGGATCGCGTCACGGTTGGTTTTGCCGTTGGCGCGTTATTTGGGCGAGGTAGACGGCGGTCCGCGGGTCGTGGCGGATGCCGATGACCGCGAGCATGTAGAAGGCGCTGTTGAGCTGGCGGTTGCGGACGGGATCCAGCCGGTAGCGGTCTGAGTTACCCAAGAACACGGGGATCGGGGCACACCGGCTAGACGCGCGAGCTGCGAGTCGGTCTGGAAGCGTCGATACCGGCGATCTCGCCGATGACCTTCGCGGCCAATAAGACCCCGGTCCCTCGCTCTGCCAGTAGCTGCGGCGCGATCTGGTTGACCAGGCTGGCGTCGAGGCGCAGGTCCACCGCCGACAGCCTTGTCCTTGTTCTGGCCCATGACCCTCTCTACTTCCCGCGCCCACGCGGGCTCGGCCGCGTCGACCCAGCGCACAACGGTCAGGGCGCCCAGCCGCGTGCGCGCTGCCAGCCACGCCACGTCAAGTCCTGGTGCTTACGGGCGACAGCCCCTACTGTCAGCGTATGCCGGCTCGCTTGCACCGACTCGCTCTGCCCGCGCTGGCCGCGCTGGCCGCGCTCAGCCTCGCCGGCTGCGCCGCCCAGAGCACCACCACCGCTCCTTCGCCGAGCACTCGGAGCGTCACGACCAGCGCCGGCGCCGCGCCAGCGCTCACCCGACCGTCGTCGCAGCGGCCCTCCGGCACCACTGCGACGGCCGCCGGGCGGCTCGAGCTGATCACCGAGCCGCAGGCTGGGGTCGCCCCGGTCCTCTCAGCGCTCCGCGGCGCCCGGCATGAGGTGGAGATAGTCATGTACGAGGACGAGGACAGCCAGGTGAACGCGGCCCTGGCCGCGGACGAGCGCCGCGGTGTCAAGGTCCGCGTGCTTCTCAACGGCGGCTACTACGGCCAGGGGTCAGCGCAGAACCAGTCCGCCTACGGCTACCTGCAGGCCCACTCGGTGCCGGTCAAGTGGACACCGTCGTACTTCGCGCTAACCCACCAGAAGACGCTGCTCGTCGACGGCCGCGCGTACATCCTGACCTTCAACCTCACCCCGGAGTACTACGCCTCAAGCCGCGACTTCGGCGTCATCGACACCATCGCCGCCGACGAGCGCGCCGTGGAGCAGACCTTCGACGCCGACTGGTCCGGGCGGCGCATCACCGCCCCGGACGGCGCTGACCTTCTGTGGAGCCCCGGCTCCGAGCAGGCGCAGGTCAGCCTCATCGAGTCCGCCCAAGGGTTCCTGGACATCTACAACGAGGAGATGGACTCGACTCCCATCGAGCAGGCGCTCGAAGCCGACGCCAAGCGGGGCGTGAACGTCGAGGTGACCATGACCTACGAGTCCTCATGGAGCGGCGCGTTCTCGCAGCTGACCGCCGCCGGAGTGCACATCCGCACGTACAGCGCGAGCGCGCCGCTGTACATCCACGCGAAGATGATTCTCAGCGCAAGCCGCGTGTTCGTCGGGTCGCAGAACTTCTCCTCCACCTCCCTGGAGAAAAACCGGGAACTGGGGCTCATCACCTCAAACCCGACCATTCGCGCTTCCGTGCGCCGCACGTTCGACGCCGACTACGCGGGCGCGAGCCCGTACACCGCCCCTTCGCACTCCTTCGGCGGCTCGTCGTCGGGCAGCGCCGCTCCCAGCACGAGTTCCGCCGGCGCGCGCTGCAGCGCGAGCACGTCCTACTCAAGCCGCTACGGCGACTACGACGTGTACGTCCACTCAAACCAGCCCCGGCAGACCGTGACCGTCACCGACGCCGCCGGACGCTCGGCCAGCTATCACACCGACTCAAGCGGCTACGCAGACGTGTACTTCCGCGCTCCGGCCAGCGCGGCCGGCGAGACGGTCACGGTACACGTCGGGCCTGCCACCTGCCACGCCATGCTGAGCCCGTGATTCGGGCCATCCGCCCAGCGAGCGACGGCGAACTCATTCTCCCGACGAGGTCGCGGAGATGCGGGGTTCAAGCAATTCACCCGTCCGTTCTTCCGCTCACCGTAGCCCCCCGATGGAACGGGAGCCTTTGGGCTTTCCCCCGAGCTCCCCACCCTGCGATGACGCGCAGCGCACGTCGGGGCAGGGACAGGCCAGCGAGCACGGACCCGAACAACGCTATATGTCATCGACCTAGCCTCCACCCTCGCGTGTTTACTCAATACGTGCGACCTCGCGTCGCACTGATCGGGGGAAGTGTCGGGGAGCCAGACCTAGGTTCCGCGGGCGATCGCCCTGGGGGCGGATCCGATCGTGCGCCGCCTGGTGAGCGGCGCGATCGTCTGGTCGCCGAAGACGTTAGTCAGCTTGGGGAGGCGCGAATTGTGAAAGCGCTCGTGAGCGAGCTCCGGCTCGGACTTGAAGTTTCCTTACGCGACGGCACGCCATCGCGTAATCAACTCATCGATGCCCGGCAGCTGGAAGATTGCCTCGGTGCTTGCTCGATCCGACCGCGCCGCGACTGCGACGCTGACCTGCTTCGCCCAGCACCCCTCCCGCCGAGCTCACTGGGCGATCGCCCTCCGGCCCGAGCTGCAGCGTCAGCGGTTACAGTCGGGAGACCGAAGCCGGATCGATTGGCGACGAACGCCGCAGCGCGTGGAGCCGATCGCGGTTCCCGGGGTGGGCTCAGTGCTTGCGCTCGGCCTCGTCCTCGGCGACCTTGAGCGCCTTCTCGGCCACCGCGTATCCCATGTCGCCGATCGCGCGGAGTTCCTCGGCGAGGGCGCGCATCGGGTAGGGGTTGTTGTCGGTGGCCATCCTTGCGCGCATCAGCGCGGCTTCGCGGACGAACTGCGAGACGCTAGAGCCTTGACGTCGAGCGGCCTTTTGGATCTGCTTCATTCCCTCCCGGGTGAAGCTGATCGTGGTGCGGGTCATAGGCATGGGCATGGGCATGGCAGAGAGACTCCTCGAGTGTAGTCTGCTAGCGCCGACGCTATCACCAGCAATGGCGCGCATGCTAGTAGGCGCGACCGACACCCTGACGACGTGATCGGTAGCGAGCGGTCGCCCGCGGCACGGTCAGACGGCTGCTTTGTCGCCCACGCGGCAGTCTCGGCCGCGCTGCTGCTGCCCGTCGACACCGGCAGCCTCGCGACCACCGCGTCGCCGCCTCCGCGCTGCTGCCTGCGGACAATCTCAGTCAGCCCAGGCGGCGGGCCCGGTCGAGACGAGGTCGAGCGCGCCCTCGTATCGGTCTACGCCTATTCGGGTCACGCCGGCGTGCTGGCCGTTTCGCACCAGGAGGGAGCACGTCGATCGGGGAGATCTCTTGACTGCCCTTGCGCTCGGAGCAGAAGCCCTTTCGTCTGGTTGGTTTCCGGGTCGTGACGTGTGTGGTGGTCCGCTCCCCGGTAGGGCGTTGACAGTTCACGTGTGAGGGTTGCCCGGACGAGATCGTCGTCGAGCCGGCGCTCGTAGAAGGACGGTGAAGACGGCGATCTCGTCCGGGGCGCCCCGCACGATGGGCCGCTCAACCAACGAGGAGCATCACGTTGAGCGAGAAGAAGACGTACCGCACCTGGACTGTCCAGCAGAAGCTCGAGATCGTGCTCGCCGGCCTCCGAGGCGACCAGTCGATCGCGGAGCTCTGCCGGGAGCATCGGATCTCCGAGAACCTGTACTACACGTGGCGCGACAAGCTGCTGGAGGGCGGCGCCGAGCGCCTATCGGGGAAGGAGGAGCGGACCGAGCTGGTGGAGCTGCGCAAGCGGGTCCGCGAGCGCGCCCTCGCCGCACAACTCCGGGCAATCGGCGACCAAGGGTACGCGCTGGCCGAGAAGGCACTGAAAGTCGGCGAGGAGGAGGCCGACAGGAAGCGGTGACTGCCGGCTGGCGTCGGCCTGCCCGAGCACCTCTTTCGGTTGCGAGCGAATCCCGGTTCGAGGACGCGCTTACCCGTGAGGTGGTCCGCGATATGGGCTGCCGCTTGGTCGCGTTGCGGCCACCGATCCCAGACTTCTGCTTCAGGCGTGGAGGGGTAGCCACCGACGGTTGACGACGCCGTCGACGTCGCGCACCGGCCCGGGCTGACCGCCTGTGTCCGATCTCAGCAGCGTGAGGCGGCCGCGCTGGCCCTCGCTCGTGGCCGCTTCGATGAACCGGCAGCAGCGCAGTCACGGTCGCTCTCGCGAGCCGGGGGGCGCCGAGCGCTTGCAACTGTCGCCGACCCGGCTAGCGCCCGATGGCTCGCGGGCGGACGTTGTCGATCCTGGACAGGCGGATCGGGTCGCGAGCGGCGTCTCCACGCCGTCTTCCCCTCCCGGAAGATCCGCCCGTGGCGCAGCAGTTGCTTGAGCACCCGGTTACGCGCCGCCAGCCGCACCCCGCGCAGATCATCACGCGCGCGCAGCAGATCGCGCAGCCCCTCGAGCTCCGGTGTCGGGGGATGCACGAACCGCAACATCCCAGCGCGATAGAGCCCGACGAGCTTCTTCGCGTCACGCCGATCGGTCTTGACGCGGTCACCGGCACGGATCGGGATCAGCGAGGGCGCGACCACATCACACGCCACACCCATCTTCGTCAACAGCCGCCACAGCGCGAACCCGCCAGGCCCCGCCTCGTAGCAGACCGACAGCCCGACCGGGCCTCCCTGCTTGTCGATGAAACGGCGGATCGCGCGGTCGGTCGTCTCGATCCGGACCACCTCGGGCTTACCGCCATCCGGCGGCAGCGTCGCGGAGACGATCGAGAACTTGTGCTGATCGATCGAGATCCACCGGCGCACTTCACCCGGATGCAGACACGGGGTAACGTCAGGCATGGCTGGTCCTCCACGGTCGTATGCGGCTCTGGCCTCTGCAGGCCCTCAACACTCCGCATTGTTCAACCCGCGAAAGATGCGACGCACGAGGACCAGCCTCATTGCGTCCATACTGACTAAGTTAGCTGACGAAGCACCTGCTCGATGTCCTGTGGGTTGAACGGCCATGCGAACAACGCACGTTCGTGTCCGGTCGCGTCGAGAACGTAGGCCGCCTCGGTGTGGTCGATACCTTCTACGACGGTGCTATTGATCCGGGACTTCGTCACCTTGACGTCGATGCTGTAGTCCTTCCACACCGCGGCGAGGTCCGCCGGACCGCCGATGGCCCATCTCCACTCTGGGACGAGATGCCACTCCTGATCGTCTTGGCGGAGGTACCGCCGCGCGTTTGCGTACACGTCGACGCTGACCGCGATGATCACGGGCCGCTCAGACGCCGGCATCCCGCGCACGGCCTGGTTGAGCACCTGCGCTTCGAGGGGGCAAAAGTTGCGACACAGCGGATCGACGAACGTCACGATCACCGGGTGTCCTCGGTTCGCTGCGATCGAAACAGGTCGGCCGTTCTCGTCACGGAGTGAGAAATCGGGGGCGCGGTGATCGCCGGCACTCCACCTGTACGCCGGAGGCGAGACCAGCGATACAGCCGAGTAGGCGGTCGGAGAGCTAGTGCCCCGGGCGCGGCCGAAGGCAAGAATCGGCGCGGCGACCGCGATCGCGCACAGCACCACCAGGGCGGGAATGGCCCACTGCAGCTCTCGCGGTAGCCGGGAACTCCTCGGGCCCTCCCTTCGTTCCCGTCGCCGCACGACGCGACGCCGCACGCGCGTGAGGACGATCGCGAACGCAGCGAGTGCGGCGATCCCGCCAGCCACGGCGCCAATAATCGTCAGAGCCGCAGCGTTCCCCGCCCGCGCCGATCCGCCACCCGCCGCGGGCTGGCTCGACGGGAGCGCAACTCCCGAGGCGCGGGCCAGCCGGCGTATGGCAACCTCCGCCGCAGCAGCCAGGCCCGCCCCCGCGCGGCCGTCCAGTGGCACCGTGGCGAGCAATCGATAGGTGGGCGCGGTGGGGTGGCCCGGCCAGTTGAAACCAAACCCATTCGGCATCACGACCAGCAACCGCTGCGGCCCGTCCGCGCGCGACAACTCCACGCCAAGGAACCGCGCGTACGTACGCGGCTTATCCCAAAGCTCAGGGACCGACCCCAGGTCGTAGGAGCTCGAGATGACCGCGACTCGGATTGCGAATCCTGCGCGGTTTGCCGCGGCCGCCGCGGCAACCAACTGGCGCTGAGCAGGCGACATGCCGGTCGACTGCGAGTTCAGGAAGACCTGATTAGCGACCAGATAAGTGCTGGCGGGGTCGGTGTCCGCGCGCGCGACCCCGCCCCATACCGCAACCAAAGCGACCGCCAGCGCCAGCACGGCGCTCGAGCGACCGACGCAATATGCGACGCTCGCCCGAGCGTATGCAAACCGGCCCCTTATTAGCACAGCTGCGACAGATCCAGGATCGCCCGTCGAGCCAGCTCGCCCGGCGTCTCCCACACGGGAACTCCGCGGCGCGCCGCCCGAGGTGCCCGGTTGGCGACGGAAGCAACCGCCGCGCTCCTCGCCGCGTATGGCCCGATCAGCTCCCGCGGGGTGTAAAGATGCCCGTTCTGCATCACATACACATCGTTCGCGATCGTCTCGATGTTCCGCAACGGGTTGCCGTGGATGACGTCCATGTCAGCGATCATCCCCGGCTGGATCGTACCCAGCTGGTTAGACACCCCCATATCCTTGGCGGGCTCGACGGTCGCCGCGCGCAGCGCCTGATAGTTGCCCAGGCCAGTCTGTGCCACCTCGCTGATCGCGATCACCTGTCCGAAGTTGCCAAAGCCGATCGGGTTATCGGTACCGATGAGCACCGTGCCACCCGCAGCTACGATTTGCTTCAGCGCTTTAGTCGTCCCGACTTGGGTTGACAACCCTGCAGCCGTGAGCGGGGGTTGCGCGAACTCCTGCTGTGCCAGCGCGTATTGCCACGGGCTCTGCAGCGCCTTGATCCGCGGGTCACTGGTGAACGGCTTACCGTTGATGTCGGGAAGGAAGTTCGCCGCGCCCGTGTACGGAGTGGTGGTGATCGACATTCCCGAGCGGGCGTACAGCTGGATCGTGTCCTGGTAGGCGACGACGTCGTTGGACACCGCGATCTGGTAGCCCAATCGCTGCGTCGCCCAGTGCGAGCCGCCATCCTGGCCGTACGCCAGCGCCGGCCAGAAGTAGTGCGAGAACGACGGTATCCCGAGGGTGTGACCCGCCTGAATCGCAATCTGCTCGTAGCTGTTGGGGAGCCTCACGTACGTCTTGAGGATGTCCGGCTTCAGCTTGGCGAGCCGCGCAAGATCCGTGGTCAGCGCCGCCTTGGTCGGATCCGCCCGCATCCACGCGTAGAAGATCCTGCTCCCGTCGATCGGCTCGGCAGACCAGAAGTATCGAGGGCCGGGAGCCGCGCCGGACTGCTGGGACTCGACTTCCTCGAGCGAGTGGTACGGCTCGTCCCCCATCGAGATCTCGGTCGTGATCCCCATCGCGAGCTCGAGACGATTCGTGCGGCCACCCGCGAACGGCTGATCCATCCCCTCGTGCGCGTGCGACTCCCACAAGCCCGGGATCACGGTGTCCTTTGACGCATTCACGTAGTGGACACCCGCGCCGTACGTCGACCGCCGCCGAGCCCGCCCGACGCTGACGATCTTGTTGCCGCGCACCACGATGTCCACGTTGGTCCGCTCGGAGTCGCTCGTTCCCGCCCAGAGCCTTCCGGCGTGGATCACCGTCTCGCCCGATGGGGGCGCCTGCGGCCTCCACGTTAGATCCACCGGCACCGTCTTCGGCGCGCCCCCGTTGATCGAGATCAGCCGCAGCGTCCCGGCCGAGTCGTACAGAATGTGCTGCGAGTCTCCCGACCAGCTCAGCTGATCCGCCGCCTCCGTCGTCAGTTGCCTCGCCGCGCCGGTCGGTGCGCCGGTCGCAGGATCGACCGGCACGACCTGCAGGACGTTATCCATCACGTAGGCCATGAACTTGCCGTTCGGCGACCACACCGGCCCGTCGTCCTCCACCCGGTTGCTGATCGTCTCATACGGCTTCGCGGGATCCGCGAAATACTCGTTCGTCGCACCCGTCGTCGCGTTGATCGTCTCGATCTTGCTCACACCTTCGCGGAAGCGGTTCGAGTACTGCTGCAACACCGCCAGCGCGATCGTGTTGCTGTCCGGCCCCCACGTCGGCCGGCCCGGCTCAAAGTCGGAGTTGATGGCGAGGCCCGCGGAGTTCGCCGTCCCCCAGACCTTCTGGAACTGCCCCGTCGCGACATCCGCGACATACATCTCCCGGGCACCAGCCTCCAGATCGAGCGTGTCCAGGAACGCGATCTTCTTGCCGTCAGGCGACCACGCCAACTGCACCTCCGGCCCCGTGAACGGCGCCGTCAACTTCCGCGTCGCCCCCGTCCGCATATTGCGGATAACGATCGCCATCGAACCATCCGAGTCAGTCGAATACGCCAACGACTTCCCGTCCGGCGACCACGTCGGATCCGCCTTATAGAACTTGCTGCTCGTCAACGCTCGCGGCTTGTGCCCGATCGTCATCAACCACAACTGATTCAGCGCGACGAACGCCACCTGCCTTCCGTCCGGCGACAACGCCGGGCTGACAATCCCCACAGCTTGCTGCTTCGCCGTCGACGAAAAGTCGTAGCTCTTCATCGGATAGGAAGCCCGCGCGAACGACACCCGCGCCGAGAACGGGACATTCGTTACCGCCCCAGTCGTCACGTTCCGCTGCCAGATCTTCCCATTCGCCGCATAGACCAGCGTGTCATCCGACGACCACGGCGCCGGGAAGGCGAACACGTCCTCATTGCCCGACACCGCCTGGCCGTTCACAAACAGTTGCGTCAAGGGTCCACCATTCACGCTCGTCGGTCCCGCGCCTGCACTGGCCTGCCCCACGTACGCAAGGTTCTTCCCATCCGGCGAATACGTCGGGGAGAACAGCGTCATCGAGGAGTTCGTATAGAGCATCTGAACCGAACCCTGCCCGTTGGCAGCGACCGAATCGATCGAGTGAGTCGAGTCCACATACGTGATGTGCGAGCCATCCGGCGTCCACGTCGGGTAGTAAGCGTTGCTCAGCACCGCGTCGTGCGTGATCTCGGTCAACTGACCCGTCGCGAGCGTGAGCACCCACACGTTGTAGCTACCGCTCGCAGCCCCGGCCGGCGACCCCGCCGGCGGTCGGTCGGAGGAGAAGGCAATCTGTGTCCCATCCGGAGAGAACACCGGCTCGCGATCGTCGTAGTAGCCGAACGTCAGCTCACGCACGTTCGACCCGTCCGGGTTCATCGCCCAAACGTGAAAATTCCCGCTCTCGTACGACTGAAACGCGATCGTCTTCCCATCCGGCGACCATGTCGGATAAGCAGTGTCCTGTGACAAACTCGAGATCCGCTTTGCCGTACCGCCGGTCGCCGGCAACGTCCACAGATTCCCCATGAAATTCATGACGATCGAGTGATCGTCTCCAGACAGCGCAAGCGTCAACGCCGTCCCCTCGTGAAGGTTCAGCACCCCGGACGTACCTCCGCCCTTGGCGCCCGACCCTCTATGTTGGGCGGGACGAGCCGCAGAGCCCGAAACACCTACCACCAGCATCACGGCAGCCAACGCCGTGACAACAAGCGAGGCCAAAACCGAGACACGCGGATGCCCGTGGACTAAGCGACTCGTTGCACGCACCGCAACTCCCTCCCTCATGAGGCTGTACACAAGACTCCCTCCACAGCCCGCTATCGCAGGCTGTCCGCCGAGCCGCTGACGAGCCGGCGGTCACAAGCTCTAGTCAGAGTTCGCTGCGTCGACGACTTTTGCAGTAAGAGCCTGCAAGTCGTGCGGCGCAGGAACAGTGTGTCGATCCGGAGGCTTATCGCTCGTGCTTGTTCCTGTCAAGCCCAGCGTTGAGGACGTTTGGCGGTCGTTAGCGAGTATTTAACGCCGAACGGCACCAGAGAACGAGGATGCGTACGCGTGCAGACACGCCAACAAACGGTCATTGCTGCGGCGGAGCCTTGGCGAACGGGACGTCACCTCGCGCAGCCGCCGAGCTAAGGGCGAGCGGCGGCTAGCGGGGTGACGGATCTGGTGCCCGCAACAGACGAACCTGAAGAGTTGCCGGCGCTGGGCAGATGCCGAACACGTGTCTACGCCGTGCGCGGCATCCTAGGTGGCAGCGACGCAGCCTCCAGTGCCTCTGCATCGTACCCAAGGGAGGAGCCGGTGCTAACTCGATCCCGGCTAGCGCGTCATATCGGTTTGGACGACGAGCACTCGTCTCGCCGCGCGGGTGAGACGGGTGGATCCCCGGGATGATCCAAGGGTCGGTGCAGCTCGGAGTGGGCGCCGAGGCAGCAGCAGTGCTGCTTCGCGAGGCGAAACACCAGTGACACCAGCCATGGCGAAGGCTAGATCGCTCGTCGGTCTGGACGTGCACGCGACGAAGATCGTCGCGGCGGTCCTGGATTTCGACACGGGCGAGCTTCAGGTGCTCGTGATGGGCGGCGAGAACACGAACGCGGCCGCGTTCTGCGCGGGTTTGCCGAGGCCGGTGAGGGTCGCGTACGAGGCGGGGCCGACGGGACACACGCTCGCGCGCGAGCTCGCGAAGCGCCGGGTCGAGTGTGTGGTCGCGGCGCCGTCGAAGATTCCGCGCGCGACGGGGGACAGGGTGAAGACCGATCGCCGAGACGCCGAGCATCTCGTCCGGCTGCTGCTCGCCGGCAAGCTCCATGCGGTCCGGGTTCCCGGGCCTGAGGAGGAGGCGTTGCGTGATCTCGTCCGCGTCAGGGAGACGCTCCGGCTGGATCTGATGCGCGCGCGTCATCGGCTCTCGAAGATGCTGATGCGCCACGGAGTGCAGTTCGACGACGGGCGTGCCTGGACTGACCGGCACCGTATGTGGCTGAAGACCGTGTGTCTGGAGTGGCCAGCGACGCAGACCACACTGTTGGACCTCGAAGGCGTGATCGACGTGCTCGAGCACCGCCGCGACCATCTTGAGCGCGAGATCGTGGCGATCCTGCCCGACTCGCCGTGGGAGACGCAGGTCGGCCGGCTGCGCTGCTTGCGCGGGGTCGACACGCTGACCGCGGTTGGGCTGTGCGCCGAGATCGGCGACTTCGAGCGGTTCGCCCAGCTGGGCAGCTGACGAGCTCACCGCCGGGCTGGTCCCCTCAGAGTCCACGACCGGGAACCGCCGCCGCCTCGGGTCGGCTCAGCGCACGCCCGCCGGCTGCTGGTCGAAGCGGCATGGCACTACCGAAAGCCACCCGCGACCGGAAAACCGCTGACTGACCGACAGGCCGACCAGCCCCCGGAAGCGGTCGCGATCGCGGGGACCGCACAGCGCCGGCTGGATCGCAACTGGACCCGGCTCGAGGCGCGCTCCAAGCGCCGCACGATCATCGCAGTCGCCGCAGCACGCGAGCTCGTCGGGTTCTGCTGGGCGATCGCTCAAATCGAGTAGCCCGCCCTCGACCACGTCCACCTCGGTCGGCTGGGTCCGTGTGAGCCAGGCCGGGTTTCACGGAGGCTTCGAATCGCTGACGATCTGTCCTCGGGACGGGAGACCCTCCGCGAATGCCACGACCCCGGAAGTATCCAGACGAGCTGATGCGGCGCGGTGTGCGGCTGGCGATGGAGTCAGGCCGGCCGATCGACATCGCCAAGGATCTCGGGATGCACCCTGAGAGGTTGCGCAAGCGTGTGCGGCAGGCCGAGGTTGGCGGTGGGCTGCGGCCGGATCTGCCAACCACGGAGGAGCGCGAGGAGATCAAGCAGCTGCGCAAGGAAGTGTTCGAGCTACGCCGCGCGAATGAGATCCTCAAGGCCGCCTCGGTGTTTTTTGCGACCGAGCTCGACGCAGACCGACCGGAGTGAGCGCGTTCATCGATGAGTATCGCGAGCGCTTCGGCGTCGAGCCGATCTGCCGGACTTTGGGCGTGTCGGCGTCCGCCTACTACCACCGTCGGCAGGCATCGCCGTCGGCGCGGGCCGTGGGGGACGAGCGGCTGCTCGAGGTGATCCGCGGGACGCACAAGGAAGAACTACGAGGCTTACGGCTACCGCCGCACCTGGAAGGCGCTGCTCAGAGCGGGCGAGCGGGTCCCCCGCTGCCAGCGATCGGGTCGGGGTGACGGGTGTCAGAGAACGGACACCCTGGCCTCAGGCGAGCACTATGCGGTGGTTATATGCTCTCGGCGGCGCGGGGAGGCGCTCGTCCGAGGAGAGGGGATCCGATGGTGGCGAAGGGTCGTTTCGCGTTTGGTCTTCGTGGGCTAGTGGGAGTGCTTGTGCTGCTCGGCGCTCTGTGGCTTGCTGCGCCGGGCTATTCGGCGGCGCGGTATCGCTTCGACCGTGGCGGCCTGTCGATTGTCTCGGTGTCGAACCCGCATCCGGATCTGGTGAGTGGTGGCGAGGTGTTGTTGCGCGTGTCGGTGTCGTCCGGCCTGCGGGCGAGCCGGATTCGGATAACCCTGAACTCGGTCGACGTCTCCTCGGATTTCGTTGCTCAGCCTGGCGGGAGCCTGCTCGGGCTGGTCAACGGGCTGAGGGACGGGTTCAACGTGGTGCGAGCGGAGCGGAGCGGACGGTTCGGTGCTCGTAGCGAGGCGCGTCTCGTCGTCGTGAACCATCCGATCACCGGACCGGTCTTCTCGGGGCCGCAGCAGCTGCCGTTCTATTGCCAGACGACGACCTTCGGCCTCGCGCCAGCGACCATGCCGGACTGCTCGGCGCCGACGGAGGTCTCCTACGAGTACCTGTCGACCAGCGGCGCTTACGAGCCGTGGCCGACCGCCGGCGCCCCGGCGCCTCCGTATCCGTCAGACCTGGCCACGACGACGGTCGACGGCCGATCGGTTCCGTACATCGTTCGCCTGGAGCAGGGGACGATCGATCGCGGCGTTTACCAGATCGCCGCGCTGTATGACGGGCATTCGCCGAGCCCCTACACGTCCGACCGCAGCTGGAACGGGCGCCTGGTGTACACGTTCGGCGGCGGCTGTGACGCCGGCTACCACCAGGGCGCCAGCGCCACCGGCGGCGTGATCGGCGCGGTCGCCGGCCCGGGTGGGGACGACCTGCTTCTCAGCCAGGGGTACGCGGTGGCGTCGAACACGCTGAATGTGCTGAACAACAACTGCAGCATCCCGATCTCGGCTGAGGCGGCGATGATGACCAAGGAGCATTTCATCGACGAGTACGGCCCGGTCGTGCACACGATCGGCTGGGGCGGCTCCGGCGGCGCGATCCAGCAGTACAACATCGCCGAGTCGTATCCGGGGATCTTGAACGGGATCATCCCGTCGATCTCGTTCCCGAACGCCAACGGCACGACCCTTACGGTGGTGACGGACTGCCGCCTGCTCGATAACTACTTCGCCGCTCACCCCGGCTACACCCTGGCGGAGGAGACCGCGATCTCCGGGTTTGGGTTCTACTCGAGCTGCCCGTCGTGGGATACCTCGTTCGCCAATCGCATCCAGGCCACGGCCAGTTGCGACCCGAGCATTCCGGCGACTGTGCCGGGCGACCCGAACACGGTCTGGGATGCCATCACCAATCCGAACGGTGTGAGGTGCTCGGCGCTCCAGCAGATCGTCAACCAGCTCGGCGTCGATCCCGCCACCGGCTTCGCGAACAGCTACCTCGACAACGTCGGCGTCCAATATGGGCTGGATGCGCTCGACTCCGGTGCGATCACGCCCGCGCAGTTCGCCGACCTGAACGCCGACATCGGCGGCTATGACTACCTCGGCAATCCGGCCCCGCAGCGGACCCAGGCAAGCCCGATCGCTCTCCGCAGGATGTACGCCGACGACGTGAATGATGCGGCCTCACAGGGGCTCGAGACGACGCCGGTTATCGACCAGCGCGATGACTTGGACGCGATCGCTGGGCTCAACATCCACACCTCGGAGTGGTCGTTCGTGATGCGCGCACGCATGCAGAAGGCGGGCGACGCCGCCAACCAGGTGATCATCGAGAACGCCGAGGAGCCCGACGAAGTTGACAACGTCAACGCGTATGAGCTCTCGGCGATGAACCAATGGCTGGACAACATCCAGAGCGACCGCTCGTGGCGATCGCCGAAGGCGAAGATCGCGAACGATAAGCCCGCCGGGCTCGCCGACGGCTGCTTCCTTAGCGCCACCCAGACCTCGCCCACCCTCCAACCGGGCGGGCTGACCGCGACCGGAACGAGCGGCCCGTGCGAGACCGCGTACCCGATCCACGCCGACACGAGGCTCGCGGCGGGTCAGCCGGAGGACCTCTACGCCCTCAAGTGCGCGCTCCAGCCCATCGACTGGAACGATTATCCGGTCACGTTCACGGCCGCCGAGCAGACAGAACTCGAGACCGCGTTCCCGCACGGCGTCTGCGACTATCGCCGGCCCGGGCCCGAGGAGCAGCCGCCGATCGGCGCGTGGCTCAACTACAGCCACGGTACGACGCCGTTCCGCGATGACGGATTCCGGTGGCGCGGAGACAGTTGAGGGGAGAGTCTGGGATTGCGTGCGCCGGGCAGCCCGGAAACGGACGCCGGGTCGCAGGTCGTGACGCGCGGGCCGCGATGCGAAAGCGCGCCGGCACTGTGGCTGTGAGTGCCGGCAAATTGTAGGCGTCGGAGTGCGGCGAGGAGCGGTGGCCTGCGAGGGCGAGACCCGGTCGGCAAGACGCGGAAGCAGCTGTGGTCCATGCACTTCGGGTGGGACCGGGAGCGGCTTCAGTCGGAGCCCGGCGGCAACCCCCGCGGCCAAGCCAGCCCGGCGTTCGTCGCCGTCCGGTGGGGAGGACACTGACAGAGATGCTGTGCCGGTGACGGGACGCCCGCACCGCCTCTTCTGGATGCGCTCGCCGTGGTGGTGCCACAACTGCCGCCAGAAGATCGAGTCGTGCTGCGACGGCGGTGGGTGCCCTAGCCTCGCGGCCTCACGCGTTCCTTTCGCGTTCCCGGTCGCTTCCGGGTCAAGCCCGAAGCGGAAGCGGCGCTAGCGTTGAAGACGTGGGTCGGCGAGACGATCTTGCTCTTCTGCCGAAGGACGTTCGGGCCGCCGGTCGGGTGATTCCTGGAGCCGAGGAGTTCAACTGGCCGCTCCTCGATGCTGAGCGTGCCATCGACGCTCTGGCTGACGCTGGCTTCGTCATCCTGGGCCTTGACGTGCGTCGTTACGACGACGGCACGCGTGCGGGGGACGTCAGAGCCGGCGAGTCCGCAACCATCAGAAGGGGTCACGGTTCGCGCCGGGTGTCCCCTGCCACCGGTGTGACGCCCCGACGGAGGGACCAGTGTCGAACTGGCTCCCGGCCACGGCGTCGTACCTTGTTGCGTGTCCGGAGTGCGGTCGGCCGCCGCGACTCATAGCCGGCGCAGAGGGCGTCGTCGGGTTTAGGCTTCCGTTCCTCCTTCGCCGGCGCGGCGGCACTCGATTTGGATTCGGTCTTTGGGGGCGGGCCAGGGCTCCGTCCGGACCTGTACGCAGACAACCCGGACGGGTCGGTTGGCCCGCGGTTGAAGATCGGCTCGGGCGGGGTCCACGAGGACATACCCCGCGTCCCGAACGGGGACGGGACGTTTACCGCGCTGGTGGGTGACCCGCGTAACGATGAGAACGTGATCGTCGCGGGCATGCACTGCGCGCACATCCTGTTCTACAACCGCGTGCTGGACGAGCTCTCAGAGCACGACCTGGGTCGATTCCCGGCCGCTCGTGCTTACCGCGAGGACCGGGCGAGTAATTACGTGGCGTTCCTGCTGGCGCGGCAGGTGACGCTGTGGCATTACCAGTGGCTGCTGGTCAATGAGCACCTGCCCCAAATCGCCGGGCAGCAAATGATTAACGACGTGCTCCAGCACGGCAACCGTTTCTACAACCCGCCGCCCGGGGATGCATTCATGCCGATCGAGTTCGGCGCGGCCGCATACCGGTTCGGGCACAGCATCGTCAGGCCGTCCTACCGGGCCAACTTCACCAGCGGCACCGGGGACAGCACCAGCCCGACCGCCGACCCGTTCTTCGCGCTGGTGTTCGACAAGAACGAGCCTGATTTCTCGGACCCGGTCAACTACGACCGCGACGATCTGCTCGGCGGCTACCCGGCGCCGCGCCGGTACGTCGGGTGGCAGACGTTCTTCGACCTCGGCGACGGGAACGTCAAGAACAACAAGAAGATCGACACCACGGTCTCGACCGTGCTGTTCACGCTTCCGGTGCCCGCGATCGCCCCGCACACGCAGACCAGCCCGACCGTGTTGCCGCAGCGAAACCTACTGCGCCAGCTCACCTGGGGGCTCCCGTCCGGCCAGGCCATCGCCCGCGCGATGGGCGTCCCGACGCTCGCGCCCTCCGACCTCGCCGACCTCGCCGGCGTGTACGCACCATTCGTGGCTAGCACGCCCTTGTGGTACTACATCCTCGCGGAGGCCAAGGCGATGGACAACGGGCTGAACCTCGGGCCGGTCGGCGGGAGAATCGTCACCGAGACACTGATCGGCCTGCTGCGCGCCGATCCCGCCAGCTACCTGAACGTCTATCCCCGCTTTCGGCCGTTCCTCGGGACCGACCTCCAACTCGGATCGAACCTCGACCCCAACATCACCGGCAACCGCACCTACACCCGTGCGCACTTCCTCTACTACGCCGGCGTCATCACCCCCGGCACCTACCGCTGATGCCGACCGGACTGCTCACCCCAACCCACGTCGCGATCCTGCTGATCGTCGCGCTGCTGAGCCTCGGACCGAAACGACTACCCGAAACCGGGCGCGCGCTCGGCACCAGCATCCGCGAATTCAAGGACGCGATCACCGGACGCGACCGCGCCCGTGAGAAGCACGCCGTGAGCGACCGACAATGACGCCGCGGCCGACTCCGGCCGCCCCGAGAGCGCTCGTGCATTGCGCAAGCCCGGGCCAAGCGTGATCTCACGGCCGCTCCGGACACCCACGGCCCTACGAACCGCCACTCGAGCGTATCGGTCAGCTTCCCGGGCAGGAGCGGCCTCGGGCTTGAGGTCTCGAGCCCGCGTGGCGGGCACATCGCCAGCCGCGCTGCCGCTCACAGACACCGAGCCACGATACGAGTACCCGACCCATCCACTTAGCGCGACCGCTGTGGTCGGACACGGGCAGGTCACTAAGCGGTGCAGGTTCATCATGCTCGCGGATGCCTGAAAGCGCGTTTCGACCCGCGCGTTTGCTTCGCACCCGCTCATCGCGACAAGCGCGCACGTAACGGTGGCGCCGAGTCCAGTTCGGGCGTCCAATCGACTCGCCCGAGGAGCTCGTCGCTAGCCGGTTCATCGAGCCAGCAAGCACCTGGGCGAGGACCCGGCGCCGGTGCTCGGTTACCGATCTTGCGGAGGAACGGTCACCAGCCCGTCGTGACCCGTATAGGCGTGATCCGTCCCTGCCCGGTGGTCACACTAGTTCCTCGAGGCGCTCGTACTGCGTCGACGCTCGATGGCGGCGCGCGCCGATCTGCGGTCGTCCACATGACTGACCTTGCGACCCTCCGGCTGGCCGGCGAATGATCCGCACAGATCCCGGACGGGCGCCGGGAGTGCGTAGCGGAGCTCGTCGCGACTCCTTGACGCCTCGACATCGACCAGCTCGTCGCCCTCGAGTCGGCTCGGGACGATCCTGGCGATGCGACCGCCTTGGCCGGCGTGGCGGCTGAACCGAACGGTCGCGATCATCGCGCCTCGCGCCTGCCGCGGACTGGCCGGTCACGAGCTCGCGCCGTCCGGGGCGTAGGCGTGCCTGATGCGTGTTCGAGGCCTCGCAGTCTGGATGGCGTGCGACACGGCTCTTCCGGAACTGCCTTGCATGTCGGGCACGGAGGCGCCCTCCACCCCGCGTGTGATGCAGCTCGGTGGCGTCCCGGTGGTTCGCAAATACCCACTCGGCAGCGTGCGCGCGGCGCTGCCCGGCCGGGGGCACCATTGTGCCGCCGAGCTGGAGGCCACGCGCAAGCGCCGAGCGCACGCTCCCGGGTGCGCGCTACCGAACCGGGACGGCGGAATTACCTGCGAACGGCCGCGCGGCCGCTACAACGGGGTGTTGCTACAAGGCGAGGTGCTGAAGCTGAACGACGCAATGTCGTCGCCGATCACGAGATTGTGAGACCCGCTCCCGCTGTTGAAGTCATAGTTGAACAAGTCGCTGACCTTGGTGTAGGGCGGAATACACGCATGGGGGTCACCGAGGTTGGGCGCGTAGTACACCCGAAACGTAAACACCGTATTATTGTATATCGAGCCGTCCACGTTCCGGCAGCCGTAGTAGGACCAGTTATCGCTCGGAATCCCACTGAACGGGTTGGCCTTGAAACACACACCGGTGCCGTTGTCGTAAATGTAGTCGCAGAACTGCTGCGACGCGCACGCGAATGAGCCGCTGGCGGCCGCGGGCGCACTCGTGGTTCTGGCAACCGGCTGTGCCAGAACCGGGCTGGCGGCTGCGAACCCGCCAACGGTGGTCGCGACGATCGCGATCGCAGCGACACTGGCGATGCGCTGTCGAAAGGACATCTTCCCTCTCCTCCTTTAGTCCTAAGAACGCTGCCGAGAGCATACGCCCGCGTCGTTGGTTCGTGGGTGAAATCCTACGCCCGATCACCCCTACAAACGCGCGGACGCCGAGGTGATCACGCCGGGGTGCATGCTCGGGCGCACCGTCCGCATTTCGTACCGCAGCATCCGAGGCAGCCCGAAATCCGGGAAGACGCTGCTGTCAGCGAACCAGGTGATCGCGGAGATCAGGTGCCATGGGCATCGCTACATGAATCGACTGCCGCTCCGCGAGAGCACGCAGCGGCGGCCTCGTCCGCGGCTACTCCTGTCCTATGAGGGGGCTGGCTCGGGCGGCCCACAGGGGAGCCTGCGAGCCGCCGGGCATGCGCGGTCGCCCGGCTACTGGCGGGCCTCGTATTCGCGGCCGTTGCGCATCGCCTCGATCGAGCAGCTCATGGGCTCGAGCGCAATAACGCTCGCTGGGACGGCTTCGACGACGGCTGGGGCCACGGTAGCGCCGGCGGCGGTCGCCTGGGCGCTCACCGTCGCCGTCTCGATGGTTGACGCGCGAGCGTGCGCTGGTAGTACGTCGTCTTGAGTCCCGCGTGCACGGACGGCGGTACATGTGGCTCATCGCTTTCATGTCCGGCCCGGCAGGAAGAGGTTAAGCGACTGGGACTGGTCGATCCACTTCTGCCGGCGGGTGGCGGCGTCGATCAGGGCATCGGCCGCGATCTGGAACGCGGTGCGGTAGCGCGCCTCGAGCTGGGCGGGGATCGCCGGGATGGCGGCGAGGTCCCCGTCGAGCAGGCCAGGACGTTCTCGGTACTGCTCGACGACCTGCGGATGACCGGTGCGGTCCTCGCAACCTGCTGGAGCGCGCGGCAAGAGGGACACAACCCTTCGTCCTCGACCGCTTCACCGTAGCCTCCGGTCCGGTCCGCAAGGCCGTTCGCGACTCGGACTCTCCAGAGCCGAGGCAGCGACGCCGTTCCACCGGGGCGCCGCTATCGCCTGGAAAATGAGCCGCGACGATGCCCCCGCGCACGAGGCTTCCGGCGCGTCGTGTGCGGGATGTCGAGGTGCACGTCGACCGTGGATGGCGCGTTGACGAGGACCCCGACGCCTGAAGCCTTGTTTCGACCGCGGTGGTGGCGGAGACCCTCCGAGCAAGACCGAGAATGCAGCGATCCGAGGAGGGAAAGAATGACCGAGGCGTATCAGATCGTTAGTCGGGCTCGCGGCGAGCCGCTGCCTGAGGGCTCTACGGGCTTACGCGTTCGCGTTCAGTTGTCGGGCTGCCCAAGCCGGCGCTGGTCGGGTGCCTTTGCGGCGCAGCTGAACCGGGAGCTGGTCGGCCATGCCGCTGTAGGGCACCTGCGACTGAACGTCAACGACATCGTGCAAGCGGACCAGATCGTTCTCGAAGGCGTCGAGCAGCGTGAGGCACCGGCGCTCGGTGATGCCCTCGAACGGGCGATTGACGCCGCGAATCGGGCGAGCAAAGACGCGCCGAACCCGCCGTCGAACATGGCGCAGAAGGAGGCTGACGGTATCGCTAGCACGATCGAGGTTCACCAGCCATAGCCACGATCGGATTAGGTAGGGCGCCGGCAGCGGACGTGCCCGCATCCGCGCGAGGTCATCAGACGGCCAATCGCCGACTGTGGAAGTAGTAGTCGACGTTGATCGCGTCAGGGCACCCGAGAGCGGCGCTGGCCTCCAATGCGCAGCGGAGAACGGGCGATTGCACGCCACCCAACTTGCGCGATGGAATGCATGCGAGCACGTCGCTCCCGATGCCGGGGACTGTCGCGGCCGCTCCCGGCGGGGTGGTCGTGCGGGATGCCCGTGCCGCGCGAACGCAGGACTCGACCATCGGATGCTCAGAGCCCTGGAAATCATCAAACTCGAGACGCGCCGCGTCGTCGGGTCTCACGCCGCGGGTGCCGCTCAGCTCGGAGTTGCGCTTTGGCACGAACTCGGGTGTGATGCTGGTGCCGACAACGCGGCCGCGGGGCGCTCGCCGATCGCCTGACTCGTGCCGGTTAGCGGCGTTGCCGCTCTCGTAAACCGAGCAGGCGCCAGGTCCAGCCCTCGGATCTCTTCCAGTCGGACGACCTCCAAGAGCGAGCCGGAGACTGACGTCCGCCTCTGCGTCCGGATTGGCGTTCCGGAAGTGGAGGCCGACCAGCAGGTGCGGTCCGCGGGCGGGCTTTGCCCGTCGCGCTCCCGCTTCGCGATTGGGCCACCGACCGCCCGTCGCCCCGAGACCGGCACGGCGGCAGGTCGTCGATAGCGTGCACGCGCCGAACCGAGGCTCGGGCGCTCGCCTCGCTATGCCGAAGCGGGACCGGCGGCGTCCGTTTGCGCCCGGGTGCACGGGCGCTTTCTTTGGGCGGGCGTTGCCAGGACGCTCGCCGACCGGGCGAGCTCGGAAAGCCCGCGAGGCCCGGTGCTCATGGGGAGCGTTCAACTACGTGTCTGTAGGCCACTTCCGGGAAGCTGGTCAGGGGGCTTCTGGTATCGGCGTCGACTGGTTCTGGGAGGCCGAGGTGCGCGGCTGCGGGCATGTGTGCGCGAGATTGCCGCCGGTCGGTGGTGCGTTTGGTCCGCGAGCGGGCAGAGGGAGGGGAACGATCGACGAGGAGGATGAGATGAGCGAGATCAGTGACGCTCCTGAGGTGCGGCGTGCGCATCGCAGTGAGCTCAACCCGGTGAGCTTTTTGCTTCGCAGCGAGTTCGTGTACCCCGACAAGGTCGCCGTCGTCCATGGGGAGCGGCGCTACACGTACCGCGAGATGGGCGAGCGGGTGCGCCGGCTGGCCTCGGGCCTGCGCGATGCGGGCCTCGAGAAGGGCGACCGCGTCGCCTTCATCGCTCCGAACATTCCCGCCCTGCTCGAGGCGCACTACGCCGTGCCGGCGGCCGGCGGCGTGCTTGTGGCGATCAATTATCGGCTCAAATCCGATGACGTCGAGTTCATCCTTGAGCACGCGGGCGCACGCTTCTTGTTCGTTGATCACGAATTCGAGGAGCTCGCAAACGGCGCCAGCGTCGAGCGGACGGTCCGTATTGACGACACCGGAGAGCCGGATGACCCGTACGAGGCGTTCCTCGCCGGGAGCTCTCCTGATTCGCTGGTGAGCGTTCTTGAAGACGAGGACGAGCCGATTTCGATCAACTACACGTCGGGCACGACGGGCCGCCCCAAGGGGGCCGTCTACCACCACCGCGGCGCCTATCTCAACGCGCTGGGCGAGGTGATCGAGACGCGCCTGACTGCGGAGAGCGTGTATCTGTGGACGCTTCCGATGTTCCACTGCAACGGTTGGTGTTTCACCTGGGCGGTGACCGCCGTCGGGGGTCGCCACGTCTGTCTGCGGAAGGTCGACCCCGGGCGCGTCTGGGAGCTCATTGACGCCGAGGGCGTGACCCACTACAACGGCGCGCCGACTGTTCAGGCGTCGCTGCTCGATCATAAGCAAGCGCACGAGCTCGACCGCGAGGTGATCACGACGGTGTCGGGCTCGCCGCCCACGCCCGAACTGTTCAAGCGGCTGACCGACATCGGGATCCGGCCGATCCATGTCTACGGCTCCACCGAGCTGTACGGGCCTTACATGATCTGTGAGCGCCAGGAGGGATGGGATGAGCTGCCTGTCGAAGAGCGGGCCGAGCTCCTCGGCCGCCAGGGTGTGCACTACGTTGTGGCCGAGGCGGTCCGCGTGGTCGATGACCAGGGCGAGGAGGTCGCGGCGGACGGTGAGGCGCTCGGCGAGGTGCTGATGCGCGGGAACAACGTCATGACGGGTTATTTCGATGACCCGGAGCGGACGGCTGAGACGCTCGCGGGCGGCTGGTACCACTCGGGCGACCTTGCGGTCCGCCACCCCGATGGCTACATCGAGCTGCGTGACCGCAAGAAGGACATCATCGTTTCCGGCGGCGAGAACATTTCGACAATCGAAGTTGAGCAGGCGATTTCCGAACATCCCGCCGTGGCAGCAGTCGCGGTCGTGTCGACCCCCGACGAGAAGTGGGGCGAGCGACCCAAGGCGTTCGTCGAGCTCGCCGATGGCGAGGATGCCTCCGAGGAGGAAATCCTGGAGTTCGCCAAGGAGCGCCTGACCGGCTACATGCGCCCGAGTGCCGTTGAGATCACGAAGCTGCCCAAGACTTCTACCGGCAAAATTCAGAAGAAGGAACTGCGCGAGAGGGAGTGGGAAGGGCACGAGCGTCGGATCGGCTAATCGGTCAGCGTGGAGCGAGCATGATGCGCGAGTGTCGAGCTGGCCCTGACGATCATCGTCGGGCAGGTCCCGAAACTGTTTGGCGTCGAGAGCGGGCAGTGGGGACTTCTTCGAGAAGCTGTGGGACTTCGTCAGCCATCTCGGCTGGACCCAGGGGTCTGCTCGCGGGCCAAGCTGTGGTTCCCGCTGCTTGCAACGCGCGTCTGAAAACCTCCGCTGACTCGCTCTATGCGGTCGCGCCCCGATCCCGCGATTCGCACCCGCCGGTGGGGCGCGCGTTGCGCGTCGGCGGCCTCGCTTTGCACGCGCGGTGCGGTGCGGTGCCGCAGCGGTGTCCGCCTGCTGCATGTTGCAGCGCTGATCACGCGGGTAGGGATGCTGTCATGAAGTGTTTCCCCGTGACTGACGCGTCGTTCAAGTTCGAGTTGCCTTCGGGCGCGGGTGCTCCGGGGGTTGCGCGGCGGTTGCTGACGGAGTGGCTCGAGGCGGTGCTCGCCGATCGCACGTTGGCTACGGCGAGGCTGCTGGTTAGCGAGCTGGTGACAAATGCCGTAACTCACGGTCGCGGCCGGATCATGCTCAGGGCGCAGTTGTTCGAGATCTGTCTGCTGGTGGAGGTGCTCGACGAGGGCGGCGGGTTCGAGCGTCGCGAGCTTCGAGAGCGTGACTTCCAAACGCCGGAGGTGGGAGGCTGGGGTCTGAGGATCGTGGATGCTCACTCGAGCCGCTGGGGCGTTCGCCGAGACAGCTCGCACGTATGGTTTGAGCTCGAGCGGACGGGATCTCCACTTTGACCACCGTCGAGCCCGAGCTTTGGAACGCTCATGGCGCTCGAGAGTCTGTGTCTCGGCGTAGAGGGGAAGCTCAGCATGTGGAAAGCACTCGCTGAGCAACAGCCATCACTGGCATCGGTAAATCTCGAGGAGCTGATCGACCGCGCCCGAACCCAGCACGAAGCGCTCGAACTCGAGCGCGTCGCCGCCGCTCGGCGGGTGCTAGGAAACCAGCTTCCCACCTCCGGACGCCGACGCTTATGAGCTCCGCCAGGTCGAGTTGACAGCCCGCCGGCAAACCCGAGCGTCGATCATGCTCCCAACCGCAGCAGGCTCCGTCGCGTCCCGGCACATCACCGGCGGATTCGAGGGGGCTAGAAGCGAGGCCTCAGATAATCGACCGGGCGACAGCCGTGGAGTCAAGAGGACCCGCCCACGCGGGTCGGATGAGCCAGGAATGATATGAGCACTGAGGGCGTGAACGTCGGTCTGGGGTCTGACGATGGACCGGAGCAGGCCACTCAAAAGGTCCTCGACGATATTCACGCCCATGCGGCTGCTGAAGCAGGGGCGACTGCGGATAACGAGCTCGGTCGTTCTGGCCGCCGATTTGACCGAAGTGCCCCGTTTTTTGTTGGTTTCGTTGGCGCGCTCGGTGTTGCGTGCGCGTTCGCGCTGGCGTACATCGTGGTCGCGGCGGGCCAGGTCCTCGTTCTGATCGGCCTTGCGTTCTTCCTTGCGGTCGGCCTCGACCCGGCTGTCAGATGGGTTCACCGCCGCGGTATCCCGCGACCCGCGGCCGTTGCGCTCGTGCTGTTGGCGGCGTTCGGCGTGTTCGCCCTGTTCCTTGCCTTTGCGGTTCCGCTTGCGGTCACGCAGGCGAGCCATCTCGCGAGCGAGATCCCCGGCTACTTGAACAGCTTGAAGAATCGCCACACCACGATCGGCAAGCTCAACTACAAGTACCACATCGTCACCCGACTGCAGAAGCTGCTCCAAGGCAACGGCTCTTCGTTCAAGACGGTCCTGGGTGCCGGGGAGGTCGTCGTGGATCTCGTCGGGTCCGTGATCCTCGTCGTGATCCTGACCGTTTATCTGCTCATAGACCTCCCACGCGTCAAGCGTGGGCTCTACCAGCTCGCCCCAAGAAGTCGGCGCGCGCGGATGGTCCTGCTCACCGAAGAGATCACCGACCGTGTCGGCGGCTATGTCCTTGGGGATCTGTTCACGTCATTCATCGCCGGCGCTGGAACGTTGGCATGGGCGCTGATCCTCGGGATCCCCTACGCCGTGTTCCTCGGGCTTCTGGTCGCGTTCCTCGACCTGATCCCGATCGTCGGGTCGACCATCGGAGGCATCATCGTCTCGCTCGTGGCGCTCACCATTTCGCTACCCCTCGCGATCGCGACAGCGATCTTCTACATCCTCTACCGGTTCCTCGAGGACTACCTCCTCACACCCAAGGTGATGGCCCGCACCGTCGCGGTACCCGGACTCGTCACCGTGATCGCGACCGTCATCGGCGGCACCCTCCTCGGGATCATCGGCGCGCTCGTCGCAATACCAATCGCCGCGGCAATCAAACTCCTCCTCGATCAGGTCGCCACACCGAGCCTCGACAAGGCCTGAACCGACGGCGGCTCACAGCCTGCGGGTGCCGGCCCGTGCGCACCTGCGCGCCACGCGGCAGCGACTGGTAACACGAACTCAACCCAGGCACGCCGGCCCATCCCTCCCGGCGATGAGCGAGGGACGCGAGCTTCAAAGGCCGGCTCCCAGCGTCCGCGAGGATGCGGAAGCCGCATCGTGCTGGACCTACGTTGTTCCCGCCGGGGTGCTCGGGGCGGCGGCAGGTGCGGAATCCGCGACGTCGGTTAGCGGGCACGACGTCGACGTTCGCAATACCCGGAGACATGGCCTCCAGTCGACCTTCGCCGGCGTATGACCGTGTGGTCGAGCGTCGCCGGGCGGTGGCGCTGGCGTGGCACTTCCGCGAAGCCGACGGTCTGTCGATCGCGCAGATCGCCGATCGGCTCGGTCGCTCTCCAGCGACGGTCAAGGCCTACTTTTACGACCCGTCTGATGCTAACAAAGGGCCCAGCTGGGAACGGGAGGCTGAGCCAGGAGGTCGCGAGCTCCGGAGTCACCCGCCCGCCGCGGCATCGCGAGGAGACGTCCTTCCCCGACGGAGGTTTTTCTGCGCTCGGCTGGCTGTCCAGCATTGCCGGTAGGTTTGGGGTTCTCATGCTCGACCGGGTCACGGAACGGCGCCGCGCGGCGCAACTCGCCCGCCACTACCGAGACCCGGAGGGTCTGTCGATCGCCGAGATCGCTCGTCGGCTGGGACGCGCAGAAGCAACCATCAAGGCGTATCTCTACGATCCGAACGGCGATAAGGCACGCGCGGTCAAGGCGCGCTACAGGGGAGTGTGTCGCGGCTGCGGGGCGCTCACCGCGCCACGGAACGGCAAGGGCGACGCCTACGCGTATTGCAACGCTGCCATCCTGGCGCGATTGCGCCGCGATGGACCCGGGAACGGGTTCGCGAAGCGATGCGCGCATGGCGAGCGCGTTACGGCGCTGCGCCGTCGTCCTACGACTGGTCGCGCACCCACGCACGCCGGCGCGGCGCCGAGGCGCTCAGACGACTACAAGCCGGAGAATGGCCCGCGCCGTCCACTGTCATCGATCTGTACGGGAGCTGGGCGGCGGCCGTCGCGGACGCCTTCGGCGCCTGAGCGTTCGGGCGTCAATGCCGTTGACATACGAATGCGGGCTGGCGCTTGACCGCCTGTGAACGGGAGCGGCTAAGGTCGCGGCGACGCTTCTGCGATTGCGTCCGTCGGGGAGGCGCGACGCCGCGAGCGCGCGGTCGTCTGTCAGCAGCCGTCCGTCATACGGAGGCCCAAATTCCGGGCCGCCGGCGGTCGCGGCCACACCGTGAGCGCGACTATCGCAACCAGTGGGGGAGCCATCGTGAGCACCGGGCGCCGCCTGACGCGCGGCCCGTCGCCAAAGAGCTCGTGAGCTCCGCGACCGGCCGCGATCACAGCAGTCGTCACCGACACCAATGGCCGACGGCTGCATCACGCCTGAAGGAGTCACATCGGCGTCGTGGCCGCTTCGCGCCAGGAGCGACCATGCCGACGCTCGAGAGGCGTGACTGCTCTTGGGCGATTGTGCAAGCCAGGTTCGTCGGCCTCACGGTCCCCGACCGGCGCGCGCCTGCCTATCTATGCAGGCCTTGGCGTCCGGCGGACGGCGAGTCGCTGCTGCGGCGTCCGTTGCGAGAGCGCGACCAGCCAACTTCGAGTTGCTCGGAACGTCAGGGGTTGCGGCAGTCTGACCGCGTCGCGACTCGCTGGTCTATTGGCCTCTGTACCAGCGCGGCTGGCTCTCACGGACGGATGAGAATGTTGGAGGATCGGGTGGTCCCCCGCGACGTCGATCCTTGAGAACGGTGCTGCGTCTCCGGGAGCGCAGGTTCGTTGACCCTGCGGGTCGGTCTCGGCTGCGATGGCGTGGGGCGGGCCCCGCTCGGGGCCCTCGAGCCGCTGTTCTGCGAGCATGGTGAGATGGATCTGCTCCCATTCGACGAGACCCGCCGTCGGTTACGTGTGATGGGCCGGACCTACGTGGGGCTGAAGGAGATTCCGATCGACCGGATCGTCGGGTCCGTTAACCGCGAGATGGACTTCGATCGCAATTTCAAACCACGCCGTGGCCTGTCCCGCAGTCGCCTCGCCAGCCTGCGACAGGCGTTCTCCGACGGCGTCATGCCTCCAATCTCAGTCTTCGAAGTGGGCGGCGCTTATTTCGTCGAGGACGGCCACCACCGCGTTGCCGTGGCACACGAGCGTGGCGGGGACTTCATCGATGCCGAGGTCACTCGGCTGCAGACCAACTACGAAGTACCGCCCGACGCGGACGTTGCCCAACTGGTCCACACCGAGCAGCAGCGGATCCTGCTTGAGGGGACCGGGCTCGGCCACGCCCGCCCTGGCGCTGTCATCGAGTTCAGCCTGCTCGACGGGTACTCGCAGCTCTCAGACATCATCAAGGCCCACGGATATGACCTTGCCCGCCAGCGCGGCACGGTGCCTACGCCGGAGGAAGTCGCCGGTGACTGGTACGACTCCGTCTACCTCCCCGGCGTCCAGGCCGCGCGGGATGAGGGCCTGGCGCAGCGCTACGAGTCCTGGGGCATGACAAACGCCGATCTCTTCCTGTGGCTCTACCAACTACTGCGCGACCTCCGCGCTTACAACACCAGCGCCGACTTCCACACGGCCGCTCGCCAATCAATGCAGATCAAATTCACGCGCCAGCAACGCCAGCACCTTCAACGCGAGGGGCGCCGTCCGCTGGCACCGCGCGGCCTCTGAGTCCGGAGTCACCGAGCAACGGCGGATCCCGGACAGAGCCGCTCGCGCCATCTTCAGGCAACGCGGGCACCCAGTTGGCTCCGGCAAGACGTACCCCGGCTCCGCGTGCCCGCCCCAACTCTGCGGGGGCGAGTAGAGTTGCGAACCCACGGCCCGTGCCACAAAGTGCGACCCGGGTGCCTCGGCCAGCTGGTGCCGCACCTCGGCGGGACGAGCAAGCGACAAGAAGTGAGGCCGTCGGGCCGGGCTTACTGGGGAACCCAGCAGCGGCGGGGTCAGACTGCCGCAACCCTTGGTGGTGGGGGCAACCCGACCCCGGCCGGGCGTGCACCGCAAGGGACGACACGCGGAAGCGCGCCGAGGTTCGCCGGACAAAGGCTCTACATAGACACGAGGTGCATCGGTACGCCGGCAGAGGCGAGTGCACCCCAGTTGTGCAATGCGCGTGAAGCGAGCGCCGGGCTGGCAGCGGGCGGCCGGCACGTAGGACGGACTGGCGGTCGATGGCTCTTCGCGCATCGCACAAGCCGCGATCACAGGGGGACTGACGTGCTCGTGTCCACGCGGGTCTCGATCCAGCGACGTGCGCGACCGTTCTGCCACCGCTCACGACCAGTAGCGCCATTGAGCTCGACGAAGTCGGCTGCTTTGGCCGCTCCGTGATTGCAGGCCGACCGCACCTTGCAAATAATCCCGTGGTTCCGATGGGGGACTGTCAGCTGGAGAGGTGGGGCCGAGACCGACGTTCACGCGGCCAGACCTTCGATCACGCCGTAGGGGGATGCGACCGGCTGGACGCTGCCGAGCTGCAGTTCGGCGGTGGTGAGCAGCTGGGCGTACTCGGTGTTGGTGCGCTCTCGCCCTCCGGTGAGCACGAGCATGTTGATGTCGCTGAGTAGGGTGGGGACCGGATCGGTTCCGTCTTCGGGTATTAGGCGCTCGATGATCAGGATCCGGCCGGCCCCTGACATCGCCTGGCGGCAGTTACGCAAGATCTCGACCGATCGTGTGTCGTCCCAGTCGTGTAGTACGTTCGCCAGTAGGTAGCAGTCGGCGCCGACGGGAACTCGCTCGAAGAAGTCTCCTGCGAGCAGCTTGCAGCGATCGGCTACGTCGGTCGCGTCGAGTACCGCGTCGGCTCGAGCGGCCACCGTGGGCGTCTCGAAGAGGACGCCGCTCAAGTGCGTATGGCGGCGCAGGATCTCGACCAGCAGGGTGCCCGTGCCGCCGCCAAGGTCGACGACTGTACGAACGTCTGAGAAGTCGTAGGCATCGGCGACGCTGGGCGCGTACGCGGCGGTTCGTTCGGACATGGCGGCGTCGAACGCGGTTGCGGCGTCGGGGTTCTGGGCGAGGAACTCGAACAGGTCGATCCCGAACTCGATCTCGCGTCCGGGCCTGCCGGTCCGAACCGTCTCGAGGATGTGCGCGAATGGCCGTACGCCGCCGAGAGCCTCCAGGAACGTCGCCCAGGAACGCATTCCCGCCGGCGCTCCTGTGCATAGGCGTTCACCTACGAAGGTGAGGCTGAACCGGCGGTGTTCGAGCTCGTGGAATACACCCAGTGCCGCGAGCGCTCGCAACACCCGGTAGAGCGATGGCTCGTGGGTCTCGGTGGTCCGGGCCAGGTCGGCCGAGGTGTGCGGTCCGTCGGTCAAGAGATCCGGGATCCCCAGCTCGGCCGCGGCGTAGACGCAGCGCGAGATGTGGATTCCCCAGATCATTCGCAGGAGCGTCGGCGCGGCCGCGCGCTCCGGATCTGTCGTTTGCGTAACGATGGTGCTCATGGCTGCCTCCAGGGCTGGTGTTGGATGCTCGGGGAATCGTCTCGCGAGGCCGTTTCTGCTCGCTCACGAGCCGATTACTGTCGGCTTACGGACCCTCGGAGTAGCCTCTGGGGGCGGCTGTACGCTTGCTTGGCGTACGGGTTCGCCGGGATGAGAGGCGACACGGTGGAGTTCCGCGTTCTTGGTCCTCTGGAGGTGGTCGCGGGTCAGCGGCGGGTGGCGGTTGGCGGTGCCCGGACTCGTGCGGTGTTGGCGCTGCTGCTGATGAATGCCAATCGAGTGGTGCCAGCCGACGTGCTGATTAGGGAGCTGTGGCCTGACCTGGCGCCCGATAGAGCGGCGGCGAATCTCCAGGTCCGGCTCTCGGAGCTCCGCAAGGCGCTGCGTACGGTGGCGCAGGGCGATCGGCTTCAGACCCGCCCGCCTGGCTACAGTCTGCGGGTCGCTTCCGATGAACTGGACGTTCTGCGGTTCGAGCAGCTCGTCGCGGCGAGCCGAGGCGCGCTCGCGAGCGGAGATGCCGACGCCGCTGTGCGGCTGCTTGATCAGTCACTGGCGCTGTGGCGAGGCTTGGCGCTGGCTGACATCGACGATGCCCAGTTCGCCGGCGTGGAACAGGCGCGGCTCGAGGAGGAACGCCTCGGCGCGCTCGAGTTGAGGATCGACGCGCTGTTGGCCCGCGGCCGGCACCAGGACACCGTCGCCGAGCTCGAGACGCTGACCAGCCACCATCCGCTACGCGAGCGCTTCTGGCATCAGCGGTTGCTGGCGCTCTACCGTTCCGGGCGTCAGGCCGAAGCTCTGCGGGCGTACCGCGAGCTGCGATCCACGCTGGTGGATGAGCTCGGAATCGAGCCCGGACCCGAGCTGCGCGAGCTCGAAATGCGAATCCTGCGCCAGGACGCGACGCTCGAGTACCGCACCGCGTGGAAAGCGGGCCGCGATGGCGACGCAGCACCGCAGACGTACTACGTCGAAAGCGGTGGTGTCCACATCGCCTATCAGGTCGTGGGCGACGGCGAGCGTGACGTGTTATTCGTGCCCGGGCTGATGAGCCACGTCGAGCTTGCCTGGGAGGATCCAGGGACGGTGGCTTTCTATCGGCGACTCGCGTCACTCGGACGGCTGATCCTGTTCGACAAGCGCGACACCGGACTCTCGGACCGGGCGCCTGGCGACTCCTCGCTTGAGGAGCGGATCGACGACGTGCAGGCGGTGATGACCGCGGCGTCGTCCGAGCGGGCGATCGTGTTTGGCTACTCGGAAGGTGCGCCGATGAGCATCCTGTTCGCCGCCACCTACCCGGAGAAGGTCAGCTCACTGATCCTCGGGTCAGCGTTCGCCCGTTGGTTTCCGGCGCCGGACTACCCTTGTGGGCCTGGCGCGCAGGAGGTGTACGCGGCGATGCACGAGATCGCAACGCACCGATGGGGCCAGGGAGAAACGATCGACTGGTTTCTCCCTAGCCGCTCAGGCTCGTGTCGTACGCGGGAGTCGCTCGCCCGGTTCGAGCGGATGACGATCAGCCCGAGCGCATACCTGCGCATGCTCCGGCTGATTCGCGAAATCGACGTGCGCGCTGTGTTGCCCGCGATCCACGTGCCGACGCTCGTCATCCAGCGGCTCGGAGATCGCATCAACCCGCCGTTCTACGGACGCTACCTGGCGTCGCACATCCCCGGCGCCCGATACTTCGAGCAGCCGGGAGACCACGTGCTGCGCTTCGCGGAAGGCGAAGACCTCGACGAGCTGTTCTCGGAAATCGAAGACCTGCTCGCGGTCGCACCGCGCCCCAGAGAACCCAACCGGGTTCTCACCACGATCCTCATCGCCGCGGGGGTGGACGGCGGCATGGCATCGTCACGCGTGCGGTCCCACCGCGGCGTGGTACGGAGCAGCAACGGCGAACGCATTCTCGCCACGTTAGACGCGCCAGGACAAGCAATTCGTTGCGCTGCAGCGATCCGCGAGGATGCCGCCACCGGCATGCGGTTCCGCGCCGGAATCCATACCGGCGAAGTGGATCTCGCCGGCGGTGGCATCGCGGGACTCTCGGTCGAGACCGCCGAACGCGTCGTAGCCAGTGCGAAGCCGGGCGAGATCCTGGTCTCCCGCACCGTCAAGGACCTCGTCGTCGGGTCCGGAATTTCCTTCGCGGAGCGCGACTCGCACGCACTTGCCGCAACCGACGATCGCTTACCGCTGTTCGCGGTCACCACCTGTTGACCCCCTCCCGAGCGTGACCAGTCAACGCCGCATGATCCGTGACGATCGGCATGAGACCCCCGGCTGGCTGCTCCATGCAATGCGCACGGTTGGCGCAAGCATCACGCGAGAGGCGAGTCATCGAGCCCCCGTCCGAGGACGCCACGGTCGTCTCTTCCCCTGTCACTCACAGATCGGCCTGAGTCCGCCCGAGACGCCACGCGATCTGCAAGCCCTGCCACGTTCCCGCGAGCACAGGACTCCCCCCAGCCATCGCCACCAGCAAACACCCGCCCGGAAAGCAGAGCTGTCGCCGCCCCCTGCGCCAGCGTCACGGTCGGAACGAACCCGCAACTCCCACACGGGCCTGCATACCCGAGTTTTCATAGGCAGGATTCCTCGGTGGGCGACTCGCTGAACCGCCACCCGGACTTGCGCCACCGCGTGAAAGCGGCCACGACCAGCCCGACCGCAACGTGACTCAATCTGGGGCGGAGGAACCACGATATGAGCGCCGATCCTGGCGCCGAGCGCTTCCCCAACCGGACAGACGGGGCCAGGCGATCGCGCTCGCCGGCGTGACTGCTCTCGGCTCTACGCGGAAGTTTTTGACCGAAAACTTCCGTAAGGAATCGTGCGGCTCGCAGACGAGCGGCACCAGGAACGCGGGCCTTGGGCGTCCGATGGCCGTAGCCGGGACAATTGCTTTGACTTGGGAGCCGGGCGACGGCGCGCCATCGATTGGCGACGTTGCGGTCGCCCGCTCCGATGAGTGCGGCGACGCGTGTCGAGCCGAGGTCTCGAGCGCCCCAAGCTTGAGACGAACTGGCGACGTGCAGGTCGATTTGCCTCGAGCGGCGCGGGCGCCGGCTTTCCCGATGCCGGACACCGCTGGTCATCAGCGGCGGCGGCAAGCCGACGGATCCGATGCGCGCCGTCAAGCGGGGGCGGCGGTCCCTCGGGATCCGGGGGTCGCGATTGTGGGGGGTCGGTACCCGCCGACGTGCGCTTGTTTGGACATCCGCTGAGCCCTGTCCGCCTTGACATCCCTGACGAGCAGGACGATCTCACAAGCCGTAGGATCGGGTGGTCTACCCTGGCCTGCTGCCATCGTTCATTGCTGGTGCTCGAGCTGGGCGGCGAGTTTCTTGATCACCTGAAGCGGATTTGACGTTATGACATTGATCGGATCGTCGAGTGCTTTGAGGTCGTCCACGCCGGGAGCCGCGTGGTCGAGCGGTCAGGTCGATGGCGGCTGACGATGCCGACACGATCAACCGGGTTCGCGGGCTCGCGGACACCTTCCATGAGCGCTGGCTCACCGCCCATCCGTTCACGGCTAGCTACTACGGGATCCCGGGCTACGACGACCAGGTGCCCGATGACGGCGAAGCTGGTGAGGCCGGATGGCGCGGCGAGCTTCAGAGCATGTTGGCCGATGCGCGACGATTGGAGCAGGCGCAGCTCCCCGAGGCCAACGCGATCACACTCGCGTGCCTGATTGAAAACATCGACCAGGAGCTGCGCGAGCTCGACGCCGGGCTGATCGAGCACACCGTCACAGCCATGCCGTTCAGCGGACCCGCGGTGTTGTTCGCCACCGCGGCGCGGACGGTCATGGTCGATGCGCAGGCGGCGGCCGACTACCTCGAGCGGCTGCGCCGCAGCGGCGAGTGGATAGATCAGCAGACCGAGCGGCTGCGGATCGGCGCCGGCAAGAGGCGACTGCCGGTGGCGCCGCTCGTGGAGCAGGCGATCGAGTGGGCCGAGGCACTCCTTCGATCGCCGGTGCCCGCCCCGCTCGCCGCCGCCCGCCCGCCGGAGGGCTGGGACGCCGAGGCGTCGTGGCGCGAGGAGCGTGACGCGTTGGCCGGCATAGTCGTGAAGCCGGCGCTGGCGCGCTGGCTCGAGCTGCTGCGCGAGTTGCTGCCCCGGGCGCGCACGGGCGACGAGCCGGGTCTCGCCCACCTCCCGGGCGGCGAGGCCAGCTACCTGAATTGCGTCCGTTCGGCCACGACGCTGCCGCTCGAGCCCGAGGAGATTCATCGCATCGGGCTTGAGGAGATCGGGGCGCTGGAAGAGCGTGCCCTCGAGCTCGGGAGCGAATTGCAGCTGCGCTCCCTGGCGGAGATCCACCGGGCGTTGCGGGCGTCGTCGGAGGGCCGGGATCCCGCCGAGGCGATAGTGGCCGCGACGGCCGCCATCCGCCGGGCCGAGGCACGGGCCGCCGAGTTCTTTCCACAGCCGCTGCCGCCGCCGTGCGAGGTGACCGCGATGCCGGCGGTGGTCGCCTCGAGTGGGATGGCTCCGCACTACTCGCCGCCGAGGTTGGATGGCGGCCGTCCCGGAACGTTCTGGTTCAACCTCAAGCGGCCGACGGCGGGGGCGGGCTGGGACCTCGAGGTAGTGGCCTTCCACGAGGGCGTGCCCGGCCATCATCTGCAGCTGTCGCGGATCCAGATGCTCGACGACCTGCCGGCGATGCAGCGACAGCGGAGCCTGTCGGTGTTCTCCGAGGGCTGGGCGCTCTATGCCGAGCAGCTGTCCGAGGAGATGGGCCTCTATGACTCGACCGAGGGCCTGCTCGGCGCGGTGACGGCATCGCTCATGCGGGCCGCGCGCCTGGTTGTTGACACCGGTCTCCACGCGCTGGGGTGGAGCCGCCGGCAGGCGCTCGAGTTCTTCGTAGCGCACGTGCCGATGCCCGAGTCGTTCCTGGCCAACGAGATCGACCGCTACCTCGTCCTTCCTGGCCAGGCTCTCACCTACCTGATCGGAAAGCGAGAGCTGTTGCGGCTGCGCGACGACGCGAGCCGGCGCCTCGGTCCGCGCTTCACCCTACCCGCCTTCCACGCCGCGGTGCTCGACAGCGGGTCCCTGCCGATGCCCGTGCTCGAGGGCAAGATACAGACGTGGTCAACCGCGGCATAGGCGCACCGCCAAGGAAGGCCGGTTGCGAGCCGCGAGCGCTTCTCTTTCGCTGCCGGCAGACGACTTCGTCCTGCTCTCCTCGGCATTCGTGTACGCGCGGAAACGGGACCATCCCGGGCGATCGCATTCGCCTTCCCGCCAGCGCGGAGTTGGCGAGCGCTTCGCCGACGAAGCAGTCGTGCGGCGGCTTCGACGCCGCGCTATTCCTTATGCCACTCAGCAGTCGCGTCGCCCGTGTGGTCGCGGCCGCCCGGTGATCCACGATTTGTGCGCTCGGCATAACCGGCGGCCGCCTGCAGACGACCGGCAGTTCGCCTGGTCGGCTTCCCCTCTGGACGACCGATGAAAATCAAGGGTGGCCTGCCGAGTGTTTGACGGTATTTGCGTCGGATTTCGGGCGAGGTATGTCGCGGAGGGGGTCGTTGAGGTGTTGGATCGCCTCGTGTGAGCTCGGTGGGCGGTCGTGACCCCCGATCGTGCGCGTGGGTCGTTGTTCGTCGAGGTTCTCGACGTCTGCCCGTGGCGTTAGGTTGTGTTGCGGGCGCGAGCCCGATGACGTGTCGAAGAGCAGGCGTCCGGGGCTAGACCGTGGCCTGCCGCGCGACTTGCCCTTCGAGGGCCTTGGTTATGCGCGCCCCGCTGTCACGCTCGCGCCCACCTTCTCGTTCTTGGGCGACGCCGCCTGCCAGTCGGCGATCGAGCGCTTGTAGGAGGCCTCGGCTTGCGCGGCGAGCTGCTTCTCGGCGTGGCGCATCCGCTCGCGGGTGGCCCACACGCCGGTGGGCTTGCCCTCGACGGTGGGGGCGCCGGCGCGGACTTCGAGCCGCCGGAGCTTCTGGGCGGTGAGTGAGGGCTGCTGGTGGGCGTAGTCCTGTTCGCGGGTGAGCATGCACCAGAACAGCGCGGCGAGTTTGCGCGCGACGGCGACGACCGCGGCGTTGTGGCCTTTGCGGGCTCTGATGCGCTCGTAGAAGGCGTGCAGCGGGCCGGGCTGCCGGGCGACCGAGCGGGCGGCCTCGACCAGCGCCCAGCGCGCTTGGGGCGAGCCCTGTTTTGAGATCCGCCCGCCGCGCGCGGGTGCTGAGCCTGACTGGTAGACGCGCGGGTCAAGGCCGAGATAGGCGACGACCTGGCGTGAGCCCTTGAACCGCTTGATGTCGCCGACGGCGGCCAGGAACACCGCCGCGCAGATGACGTTGACGCCCGGGACGGTCAACAGCCGCCTGACCTGTCGGGACTTGAGCGCCTCCTGGCAGATGAGCCGCTCCACCTGCTCGATCTCGGTGTCGAGGAACTCGATGTGGCGCAGGCCGGCCCGCACGGTCTCAGCCTCCACGAGCGGCAGCTGAAGCCCCCGCAGCCACTCGCGTCCCTTGACCCCGAACAGGTCAGACACGGGCGGGCGGCCCTTCAAGCGGCGCATCAGCACGGCGTGGATCTCGTTCTTGGCTCGGGAGCGAGCCCTGACCAGCTGGCCCCGGCGAGACAGACGCCGGCGCATCCTCCAGGTCCACTCCGGCGGCACCCACACCGCCTCGAGCTCCCCGGTCCACAACAGCCTGGCCAGCGTGCGCGCGTCGAGGCGGTCGGTCTTCGCCCGCGCCTGCGAAATGCCGGTATCGCCCGGGGAGACGACGATGATCTTGCTCACGTGCGGCTCAAGCAGCCTCACGATCTCCCACGAGCTGCCAGTCACCTCGAGCGCGACCCGGTCGGTCGCCAGCAGGCTGTCGGCCAGCGTCCCTATCCCCTCGGGCGTCGAGGGCACCCGGCCGGCCGACCACACCTTGCCCTCCTCGCAGATCGCGATCTCGATGAAGTCAAGATGCACATCCAGCCCGACGCACCGGCCCAACGGCCGTGATAGCAAGCTCTTGCTCACCACTCACACCTCCTGAGCTTTACGGATTAGCGGTACGGAGAACGCGTGGGCGAACGACACAGACCGATTCGCGCTCGCAGCGCACCCGGGCAAGTCGCAGGGGCCGCCACCGAAACAGCACGGGCTCGAAGCCCATCGTCCAAACCGGCGTGCCCGACTGCGTTCTCCACAACAAGAATCCCCTGTGCCCGGTGAGCGCTAGTACGCGGCCGGACCGAGGATCCCTGCCGTTGAGAATTTTCATGCCCCGACACGCGGAAGCGACTCGCCGTCCGACGGACGCCAAGGGCTGCATATGCAAGAGCGCGCCGGTCGGGGACCGTGAGGCCGACGAACCTGGCTTGCGCAATCGCGTGGAAGCATGCGTCGAACCCCGCCGCCGGAACACGTCCCGCACCATCCCTCGCGTACGGGCGCTTCTCGGAAAGCGGGCGTCCGGATCTCGATCGCGGCGACAAGTTCATCGCTTGCGGTATTGCCCAAGAGCAGTCACGCCTGTCGAGCCATCGACGTGGCCGCAGTACGAAGCGGCCAGGACGCCGGCGTGACTCCTATAGGCGTGAAGCGACAGCGCGGGCGACTTACGAGGTCTTCCTTCTGCTGGCCTGGTGCACCGAAGCCGCGCATTACGAGTTTGCCTACGCATACGCGAGTCTCCACCCCAGTCACGCCGGCCCTGCAATCGGCGAGGCCCGCGGCTGAGCGGTCAGCGATGTATGGGCAACAATGACCGTCGTGGTCGGAGCCCGTTGGGCGTCATCCCTCGCCGGGCGGATGGACGCCGCAGAGGTCGGCCAGGACCTGGCCGGCGGCGTGTACCGGAAGGGCCCATGTCTGCAGGCCGCAGACTCCGTCTACTGGGATCCCGCCTGACCGCTGCGCCCCTCGCACCGCGGTGGTGGTTTCAGGGCCGTAGATGCCGTCGACAGCCAGCACCGGGTTCGAATTCGGCGCAAAGGAGCCGCGTCCCTCGTTCAGCGCCGTCTGGAGCTTCTTGACGACGTCGCCCTCGGATCCTTCGCTAAGCGTCGGCGGCTCTGGGCTATCACCGCCCAGGGCACCCCAGGTGGTCGGCCCGACGATCCCATCCACGGTCAGGTGTTCGCTCTGCTGGAACTCCTCGACGGCCTTCTTCGTCACCGGACCGAAGACGCCATCGATCTGGTTGTCGCTCAGAGTCCGGCGAACGAGGAGGTACTGCGCCCACCTCACCGTGGGTCCGCTGGCACCTTCCGAGATAGTCGCGGGAGTGGTCATAGCTCGACTCCTATCCTCCGATGGTCCGCAGTAGAGCTCGGGACGGCGCGAACTCGCCCTCGCTCATACGTCGCCTCATCGTATAGCTCTGAGTCGCCCTCTTCCGCGCGTTGCAGGGAAGTCGGCATCACGCCTGACATGCCGGTCGCGGAATCGGAGCCGGGCTCGCGCCCGATCCGATCACGGGTTCGAGAGCAACGGGTCGGCGCTGCCGGATTACGCCTCAAGCGGCCACACCCGCGCGGCGACTGCTCCCTGCGAAGAGCGGCAGTGTGGTTGAGACTGCCGCTGCGGCGACCAAGCAGGAGCAACGTGCGAGGTGCCTGTGCGCAACCTGCAGGTTGCGCTACGGTCTTGGTGTGGCCAGCGTGAACTTCGGGATCGTCCTTCGGGGCTCCGGCTCCGCCTCGAAGTTCGGTGAGGTCGTGCGCAGCGCGGAGAACCTTGGTTGCGATGTGCTCGCGGCCCCCGGTCACCTGGGGGCTCCGGACCCGTTCGCTGTTCTGAACGTCGCCGCACAGCTGACTGAGCGGATGCGACTTCGGACCTACGTGCTGAACGTGGGGTTTTGGAACCCGGCGCTGCTTGCCCGGGCCGCTGCCACCACCGACCAGCTCTCCGACGGGCGGCTCGAGCTCGGACTCGGCGCGGGGCACATGCGAAGCGAGCACGAGGACGCCGGCCTGTCGTGGCCGCACCATCGTGCCCGCGTCGATCAAATGGAGCGCATCCTCATCGAGGTCCAACGGAGGCTCTCAGCCGGTCACGAGCCGCGACCTGTGCAGAGTCGCATTCCCCTCGCGGTCGGCGCAATGACATCTCCCGGCCTGCTCGTCGCCGCGCGGCACGCCGACATCGTCGCGTTCTCAGGCCTGCTTCAGATCCCCGGAGCCTCACCGGGGACGTTCACCCTGGCCTCGGCCGCCCAGACTCGCAAGCGGGTCTGCGAGGTCCGCGAAGAGGCGGCCGGACGCGGGCATCGCAGCGATGCGCTGCTGCAGATCATCCGTCTCGGTGCCGATCCAAACACTGCGGCTGAGGAACTGGCCGCCGAGTGGGAGGGCATCAGCGCTGAGCAGCTGCTCGACACCCCCTTCGTCCTGCTCGCACGCGACGTGTCACACGCAGCGGAGATCCTCGCGCAGCGCCAAGAGGATTTCGGCTTCGACTCGTTCATGACCCACGAGCCGAACCTCGACGCGCTCGGCCAAATCATCGCCGCCGCCTAGCGCACGTCCGGTCTGCGGACTGCCGGAGCAACGAACGACCAGCATCTGGCAGTCGCCCCGGGCCAGGAGCCTTGTCGATGGGGCGACTCGTCGGAGCGATGTCTCCCGCGTCGCCGAGACCAGGGCTGACGAGCAGCGGCGTGGAACTCGCGGCCTACTTATGCGGTGCTGCCGGCGCGCACGAGCTCACACGGTGCCGTTGCGGCGGTCGGATCTAGGCGAAGGCGATCGCGCGGCCGGGCTGGCCCTGACGATCCAGATCGTGGCGTTGCGATAGCGCGGCCGGAGCATGCGAGAGAGCGAAAGCAGTCGTGCGGCGCCCAGTCTGGCGCACGCTTGGATGTGGGCGAAGGCGAGAGCCGCCAGGGTCGAGCCGGCACCGACATGCTGACGAGCGCATTCGCAGAAAGCACACGTGCGCGACGCCCGGCGGCTGCCGCGTACCCCCGGCCCAGATGGCGGACGCCTGCTTGGCCGTTGATTCCGAGCGCCCGGCGCAAGGCACCGAGATGACGAAAGCGGGCGTCGGCCTCGTCCAGGCTGACGCTCGCGTGCGTGGCCAAGCACTAGTGCAGCGTTCCTGAAGTGGGTTGTTGTTTGATCGCCTTGGCGAGGATCGCGTCAGCGGTCTTGGTCCAGACGAATGGTTGCGCTCGTTGGTTGTAGCCGTCGATGTAGTGCTCGATCGCCGCGATCAGTTCGGGAACGTCGTGGTAGACGCCGCGGCGGACCTGTTGTTTGGTGAGGATCGAGAACCAGATCTCGACCATGTTCATCCATGACGCGCTGGTCGGGGTGAAGTGGAAATGGACGCGCTGGTGGCGCTCGAGCCAGCGGTTGACCTCCGGAGTGGAGTGCGTGGAGGAGTTGTCCAGCACGACGTGCAACGGTCGCCGCGGGTAGGCGCGTACGAGCTGGTTGAGGAACGCGAGGAACTCCTGATGGGTGTGCTGCTGGTAGCAGGCGCCGGTGACCTCGCCGGTCGCGATCTCCAGCGCCGCGTAGAGGCTGGTGGTGCCGTTGCGCTTGTAGTCATGGGTCATCCGCTGCGCTTGCCCGGCTTCATCGGCAGCGTCGGCTGGGTGCGGTCCAACGCCTGGATCTGCGTCTTCTCGACTACCCAACGCAGTAGATAACTGGGCGGCTGGTCGCGTGTGGGGGTCGGGATGGAGTGGCGGATCGTGATGTCGTCTTCGCCGATCAGGACCTCGCGGACGACGAGCCGGATGATCTGTTGGCGCTGTTCGACGGTCAGGGTCTCGGCGTTGTTGGAGAGGCGGGCGCGGAAGCCGTCGAGTGTCTCGGTGAGCTTGAGGTAGGTCTCGGCGTCGTGCAGCTCGGCGTCGAGCGCGTCCAGCTGCGCTTGGAGAGTGGCCTCGCGTTTGCGTAGCTCTGGGGTGCGGGCGCGGAGCTCGTCGAGGGTGACGAGCTGTTCCTGGTAGCCGTCGAGCAGGCGTCGCAGCGCGTTCTGCGCGCGGGTGAGGTCTCGTTGGAGCGCGTCGCGGCGCGTGGTGGCTGGGTGCGCGGCGCGGAGCGTCTGCAGCCGGCGGTCGATCTCGGCTTGGATCAGTGTGGGGTCGTCGAGCAGTCCGAGCACGCGGGTCCAGACGAGCTCGTCGATCTCGGCCAGGCGGACGGGCCGGTTATCGCAGACGCGGCCTTCGGGGCGGCGGTGCCCGTCGGTGCCGGAGCAGCGGTAGTACTCGCGCAGGATCCCGTTCTTGCTGCGCGTCGAGCAGCGGTAGTACGCGTAGCCGCACTCGCGGCAGACGAGGATCCCTTGCAGCAGCGACGGGCGGCGCGTGTTGCGCGGCGAGAAGCGGCTGTTGCGGTGCAAGCCGCTGCTGGACGAGCGCGAACTGCTCGGCGCTCACGAGCGCCGGCACCGCGATCGGCTTCCACTCCTCGGGGCTGACGCCCTCGCGTGCGACACGGGCGGAGCGTTGCCCGCGCTGGCGTGCTTGACGTGTCTCGCGGACCGGCTGGCCGGTCGCGTGCGTCTTGCCGTAGGCGGCCTGCCCGGCGTACGCCGGGTTGCGGAGCATCCCCCAGATCGTCGCGTTGTTCCAGCCCGTCTTGCCGGTCCTGGTCGGCACGCCCTGCTCTGCGAGCCACCGGGCGATCCTGCGCGATCGACTCGCCGTCCTCGGCATAGCGGCGGAAGATCTCGCGCACGACCGGCGCCTCTGACTCGTCGATCTCGAAGAACGCGTCGGCGTGCTCGGAGCTTCTTGACGTACCGGTAGCCGTATGGGGCGCGGGCGAGGACCGACACCGCGCCGGCCCGCGCGCGATGCAGCTTCCCGCGGCGACAGCGCTCGGCGATCTGCGCCCGCTCGTACTCGGCGATCATCCCCTGGAACTGGCGCAGCAGCTCATCCTCAGGCGTGCCGGACCGCTCGGGCTCCTTCGCGAAGACCACCTCGATCCCGGCGCGCTGGAACTCCTCGAGCAACAGCACCTGATACGCGTAGCGGCGCGCGAGCCGATCCGGCGCGTGACACAGCAGCACCTCGAACCGGCCCTCGACCGCCAGGTCGCGCAACCGCTCGAGCTCCGGGCGGCGCAACACCGCACCCGAGACGCCCTCGTCCTCGAACACCAGATCGTCGGGGACCAGCAGCCCGCGCTCGGCGGCGAGCTCACGCAGCGCGGCGGTCTGGCTCTGAATCGTCTGCTCGCGACGCTGACGATCCGAGGACACCCGCGCGTAGATCGCTGCCACCCTGCCCGGCCGCTTGGCCCTGCCAGACTGCTGCTCGCTCGCTCATCTCGCTCCGCTCGTTGCCGGTCACACGACGCCGCTCGGGCGCCAAGAGCACATACGCCTGCGCCAGCCGCGCGTCGGCGAGGCGGTCACCCACGAACTCGATCTCAACGCGCCTGGCCACCGGGCCGCTCGCCGGCCTGATCGAGATACGCGGCCACCGCCGCGGCCGTCGCCGCGCTCAACGACACGACCACTCGACCGCGCACGCTCGCGCAGCCCAGCGATCAACGACGGCGCCAACCGCACCGTGAACACCACCGAGCGCTCCGGCACGACCACCCCATCCGGTCGCGCCAACGCCTCGTTCACATACCGACGCCCCTGACGCTCCGACAGACCGAACTCGGCCTGCAACCCACGCACCGCGTCCGCCGGCGACAGATCGACCAACAACACGACCGCCCGGTTCACCCGAACCGCGAACTCGTCGGCATAAGCACGACGCGACGCCATCAGCCCCATGAATACAACGCGTCACGGCAGACTCCTTCCCACCGGACGCCCAACCAGCCACTCAAACTCGAAGTTACCTACTGCGTTTGTGTCTCCTCATCCACGCACAGCACCAGCGCGCCCTTCGGCGGATCGAGATACAGGCCGACGACATCGATCACCTTCTCGACCAGCTGAGGGTCCTTGGAGAATTTGAACGAGCGAACCTGGTGGGGCTTGAGCTTGTGATCGCGCCAGATCCGGTGGACCGTCGTCGGCGAGATCCCCGTCGCAGCCGCCAGCCGGCGCACGCTCCAATGCGTCGCCCCGTCCGCCGGCGGTTCAAGCGTCTTAGCCAGCACCCGCTGCACCTCGTCATCATCGATCTGCCTGGGTCGCCCCGACCGCGGCGCGTCGACCAGACCATCCAGCCCGCGCTCACAGAAATTGCGTCGCCACAACCCAACCGTCGGCAACGACACACCCACCTCACCCGCGATCTGAGTGTTCGACGCGCCCTCCGACGCCCGCAACACGATCCGGGCCCTCAACGCCTGCTGCCGCGACGCCGACGGCGTCCGCAACACCACGCGCAACTCGCGCTCCTCCTCCTCTGACAGCTCGATCGCCGCAGCAACACGCGCCACGAACCCACCGTACCGCAACTTACTTACTAATACAAGAAACTAATGGAACGCTGCACTAGTCCACCGGCGATCGCGCTGGCGCCTCTCTAGTCCCCGAAGCGGCTCGTACGCTTCGGGCCTGCCGGAAATGTGAAAGCGCTCGTCAGCGAGGTGCGATTTCTGCCTACCGGTCGCCGGTGCTGACGGCCTCGAGATGCCGGCACGGGGCTGCTCGAGCTCAAGGGTCCCTCCGGGACCACGTCAGGCTACTGCTCACCGACAAAGCGGCGGTCAGGGTAGAGCACCGCTTGACGTCCCGAGCGAGCGCGAGGACCTTCACGATCGCATTCGTGAAGGACTGACAGTCGCGCCGTGATCCGGCTCGATCGCTTTCCACTACCGCTCGCGCATGCAAAGTGGTGCCTGAAGGCGACGAGCGCGGAGACGCTCGTAGCCCACCTTTGCGAGCACCACGCGAGCGCCGGTCACCACGTGCCCTCTCGCCTGCGATTACTGCCCTCATCGGGTCGACGGGAGAATTGTCGGCCGGCGTTGACGGGTCCTTCCTACGGCGCGAGAATCGGTCTGTGGGAGTGGAGCTTGACTCCGAGATCGCCCGGTTACGGGCTTCGATAGACCGCGCTGCGGCGGCGACTGAGATCACGCTTGTCGGCCGTCCGGGAGCGTCTGAAGAACACGATCCAGGCTCAGCGCTGGTGGAAGAAAAGGAGCTGCGCCGGCAGCTTGCAGCTTTACGCGAACGAGTGGCTGTGGCGGAACAGAGGAACGAAGATCCGGGGGCGCTGCGTGCAGAACTCGCGACCCTGTTGTTTTTTGCCAAGACGCTTCAGGCTGACGCGGATAATTGGCGCTCCACGCTCGAGGGCCGGATCAAAGAACTCGAGTGGCAAAGAACCGGCGCGCGCTGGGAGTTGGAAAGGTTGGCTGCCGAGCGTGAGGTGCTTGTGCGACATCGAGACGCTCTCCAGGCAAGAATCGTTCATACGGCCACACGGATGGCTAAGCGGGATGGCGGAGAGAGCCGCAGAACGCTGCCGGTGTTTACGCTTGGCGAGGGCCTCACCGTCTGTTCAATATCGGTGTTTTGCCCCAGGCAAGGGCTTCGAGTCGCGAAGCATTGGCTCGTAACGCTCAACGACTCTCGCGACGATGTGCTGGTCAGACGCGAGTAGGTCGGCGCAGGCCCGACATGTTCATGCTGAGCCGAAGAGAATGTGCGGACGAAAGGCCGCCCGGGTTCGCGCTGCGCTACACCTGACGGCTCCGCCGCCGCGGGCGCCAACCCTGGGTCTTCCATTTCGAGCCTGGGCGTCCGGGCAAGAGCAGCACAATCAGCAGTCCGATCGCGGACAGGATCAGGCCGAAGGCCAAGCCCAACCGCTCACCATATCCCTTGCGGTCAGAGACCCACGAGCCGATCGCGGCGGACAGCAGCCACAGGAACAGCAGCCACAGCGCCTTGGCCCCGATGACCGCGACGATGATCATGTCCCGAGGTAAGCCCTCTGAACGGCGGGGTCGTCTCGCAGCTGGGACGACTCGTTTGTGAGGGCCACTTCTCCCGTCTCCAGCACGTATCCGCGCTTGGAGACGTCGAGCGCATAGTTAGCGTTCTGCTCGACCAGTAGGATCGCCACGCCCTGACGGTTGATCTCGGCGATCGTCTCGTAGATCCGCTGAACGAGGATCGGCGCGATCCCCATCGAAGGCTCGTCCAGCATCAGGAGCTTGGGGCGGGCCATCAGCGCCCGGCCGATTGCCAGCATCTGCTGCTCGCCGCCCGACATCGTTCCCGCCTTCTGGCGGTCGCGCTCCTTCAAGCGCGGAAACAGTTCGTACACGCGGTCGAGGTCCTCGCCGATTTCAGCGTCACGCCGGCGATACGCGCCCAAGTCGAGATTCTCGCGGACCGACATCCGCGGGAAGCAGTGGCGACCCTCCGGGGCGAGCGCGATCCCGCAGCTGACGATCTCATGGGCCGGGAGACTGGTTATCTCTTGCGCTTCGAACGTGATCTTGCCGGACCTCGCCGGTGTGAGGCCGGAGATCGAGCGCAGCGTGGTCGACTTGCCCGCCCCGTTCGAGCCGATGATCGTGACCACCTCGCCCTCCTCGACCCTCAGCGACACGCCGCGGAGAGCCTCGATCGCGCCGTAGTAGGTGTGGATGTCTTCGACTTCGAGGAGGGTCATCAGCTCTGCTTTCCGAGGTACGCCTCGATCACGCGCTGATCCTGCCGGACCTCAGCCGGCGGGCCCTCGGCGATCTTCTCGCCGTGATCGAGCACGGTTATCCGCTCCGAGACACCCATCACGACTTTCATGTCGTGCTCGATCAGCAGGATCGTCAGCTCGAGGTCATTGCGCAGCTTGCGCATGAACTCGGTCAGCGCCGCCGACTCCTGCGGGTTCATGCCGGCGGTGGGCTCGTCGAGCAGCAGCAGTTTCGGCTCGGAGGCCAGCGCACGCGCGATTTCCACCCGACGCTGGTCGCCGTAGGAGAGGTTGCTCGAGAGCTGGCTGAACTGGCGGGGGCGCAATCCCACATACGAGAGCGTCTCAGCCGCTCTTTCCTGCACCGCTCGCTCCTCGGCCCGCACCCACGGCGCGCGGACGATCGACCCGAACAACCCCGCCCGCATTCGGCAGTGCCGTCCCACGATTACATTCTCCAGCGCGGTCATCGCGCCGAACAGGCGGATGTTCTGGAAGGTGCGGGCGACCCCGAGCTGCGTGATGACGTCGGGTCGATCGTGGGTGATGTCCCGACCCGAGAACACGATCCGCCCGCTGGTCGACTTGTACAAGCCTGTGAGCATGTTGAAGAACGTCGTCTTCCCGGCGCCATTGGGACCGATGATCGAGACGATCGAGCCGACCGGGACGTCGACCGAGACCTGGTTGACGGCAACCAGGCCGCCGAACTCCTTGGACACCTGCTCGGCACTCATGATCGGCGATCCGAGGGCCTGCGTGGGCGCCGGCGACTCGACGGTCATGGCACGACCTCTCCGGGCTCGACGCCGGCCCAGCTCGCTCCAGGCTCGTCCAGCTCGGACTCGCCGATCCCTTCGGTGAGCTCGAGTTTTCGCCGCCGCTCGGGAATCAACCCTTGCGGGCGCAGCACCATCACGATCACGAGCAGGAAGCCGAAGATGCTCACCTGCAGGTCGGTCAAGTTGAAGTTGAGCCCGAGCTTGCCGGGGACTGAGTTGAGCACGTCCGGGATCAGGTAGTAGTTGATGTTGGCGAGCAGCAGCGCCCCCACCACGACGCCCCAGACCGACCCCAGGCCACCGAGGATCACCATCGCGAGCACGAAGATCGAGAAGCCGAACTGGAACTCCCCGGCGTCGATCAGTGTCGTATACGCGCCGAGGAAGGCGCCCGCGATGCCGCCGAACGCCGCGCCCAGCGCGTAGGCGTATAGCTTCGTCCGCACGAGCGGGATGCCCATCGAGACGGCGGCGACCTCGTCTTCGCGCAGCGCGATCCACGCTCGCCCCAGCCGGGAGTCGCGCACGCGGATGGTCACGAACAGCGTGATCAGGACCAGCGCGAAGATCGTGTAGTACCAGGGTCTGATGTCCAGCTGGCTGAACATGCCGACGCCCGGGAGGTACGGAGGGTCGGTGCCGCTGATCCCGAGTTCGCCGCCGGTCAACGGCATCCCGAAGATCTTCAGCGCCGGTCCCTGGAGCGCGAACACCCGGATGATCTCCCCAAACGCGAGCGTGACGATCGCGATGTAATCGCCGCGCAACCGCAGCGTCGGCACGCCGATGATCGCGCCGGCGAAGGCGGTGAAGATCCCCGCGCAGATCAGGATCAGCAGGAAGTTCAGGTGTATGCCGGGCAGCGTCTGAGTGGGGCCGTGGACGAGGACGTGCACGTGGGCCTTGTAGAACCAGCCGGAGCCGAGCCACCCGAATGCGTATGAGCCGAGCGCGAAGAAGGCGACATAGCCGAGGTCGAGCAGACCGGCGAACCCCACGACGACGTTCAAACCGAGCGCGAACATCACGTACGTCAGCGCCAGGATCTCCGTGTTGACGAAGTTGTTGGTCGGCGAGAACAGCTGCGGGAGCGCCAGGCCGAACACGATCAGCAACACCGCCAGGCCGCGCGGCCACCAAGAAGGCAGCCGGCGCTCGATCGCCGCTCGCCATTCCTGCAGCTGTACGCGCAGCTCGTTCACCCGGCTTCCCTCGTCTCCTCGCCGAGCAGTCCTTGCGGGCGCAGGACCAGGATGATGATCAGCAGGCCGAACACGAAGAACGGTGTCCACTGGGGCCCGACGCGGGCGTCGATCGTCTGCTGGATGCAGCCGATGATCAACCCGCCGATGACCGCCCCCTTGATGTTGCCGATTCCTCCCATCACCGCTGCCGTGAACGCGATCAGCCCGGCCTCGAACCCCTGGAGGTACCAGATCGTCGTCTCGTAGAGCGCGTACACGAGTCCGGCGGCGCCCGCCAGGGCGCCACCGATGAGGAACGTCAGCGAGATCGTCCAGTCGACGTTGATCCCCATCAGCCGCGCAGCCTCGGGGTCCTGCGCGGTGGCACGCATCGCCTTGCCGTGACGCGTGCGGCCGACGAACCATCCCAGCAGGATCACTAGCGGGATGGTGACCACAACCGAGAGCACGTCCGCGCGATGGATCACGACCCCGGATATCTGGACCACGGTCTTGTTCTCGCGGACCAGGTCGGATACGCCGACGGTCGATCCCCCGCGCCACAGGAGCCCGACGTTCTGGAGGATGAAGGAGAAACCGACGGCCGTGATCAGCGGAGCCAGCCTCGGCGCGCCCCGCAGCGGCCGGTAGCCAACGCGTTCGATCAGCACGTTGAGGGCGCCGCAGACGATCATGCACACGACCAGCGCTATCGGCAGCCCGACCACCAAGCCGAGAGTCGAGGTCGTCAGGCCCAACCCGATCGCGGACCAGAAGCTGACGCCCGTCATCGAGCCGATCATGAACACGTCGCCGTGGGCGAAGTTGATCAGCTCGATTATCCCGTACACCAGCGTGTATCCGATCGCGATCAGCGACCAGATCGCACCGTTCGAGATGCCTTCGACGATGTTGGTGCCGAGGTAGGTGAGGTCGTGGACGTGCGTCGCGTGGCCGTGGGCATATCCGCCATATCCGTTGAGCAGGTCGTGCGCAGCGAAGTAGATGGGGAACGCCACCAGGACCGCCACGAGGCCCCACCTGCCGGCCACCTGCCGAATCTTGAGCAGCGCCTTCTTGGCAGCCGACGGCGCGGTACTGCTGGGGAGCGATCTTGCTTCCATGGGACCCCCGGTCCAGCCTAATCGCGGAGCGGGGCCGTTGCAACGGCCCCGCTCCACTTTGTTTGCTCGTTAGCCGACCGTGATGGTCTTAGCGAACACGGGGTTGCCGTCCGAGCCAACGTTGTACAGGCCGTACGACTTCAGCGTCGTGTCACCGTTGGCGTCGAACCCGTAGGTCCCGATCGCGCCCGCGTAGTTCTTGGTCGCGAACAGCGCGGCCACCACGGCGGCCTTGTTGTTGCCCTTGGCGCCGAGCTTCGCGATCGTTCGCAGCCCGAGCTGCATCGCCTCGTAGCCGTAGATCGAGTACGGGTCAGGCTGCGCGACGCCGTACGCCGTCTTGTAAGCGGCAAGGAACGCCTGGCCGCCCGGATATGTGGTCAGGCCTTGCGTCGCCACCGTGCAGTGGAACAACGGCGCGATGCTTGCGGGGAACCCGCCCATCTTCGGGTTGGTTTCCCCGCCGGAGCAGACGCCGTCGCCGCCGAAGATCTTGGCGGTCGGGATCGCGGCGTTGATGTCCTTGACCAGCTCCACCTCGCCGGGCGGGTTGAACGCCGTGTAGACGCAGTTCGCCCCCTGCGACTTGACCGTCGACGCGTACGACCGGAAGTTCGGCGACGTCGGGTCGACGGGCGTGACGCCCGTGACCGTGATCCCGTAATCCTTCTGGTGCAGCTGGATCTGGGTAGCCAGGCCGACGCCGTAGGGCGTCTTGTCGTTGGCGACCGCGACGCGGGTGCACCCGAGCTGCTTCATCGCCACCAGGCCCGCCTGGCCCTGGATCGTGTCTCGGGGAACGATCCGCAGGTACGTCCGCTTCCCCGTCGGGTAGTATTTCCCGGGCTCACCGGGCGAGGTTCCCGGGTCGTTCGTCGTCAGCCCCGGGTACGTGTTCGCGGGACTGACCTGCGCGAGACCGCCCTCGTTCGTGATCGGGATCTCAACCTCGGCGCAGCCCGAGTTGAACGGACCGACCATGTAGACGGCTTTCGGGTCGGTCGCCGCTTTCCGGGCGTTGGCCTGACATACGTTGAGGTCGTAGTTGGTCGGCGATGTCGCCGTCGCGTCGTTGAGCGAGACGAAGTTGACCTTCCACTGGCCGGCCTTGAACCCGGCTTGCTTTAGAGCGAGCTTCTCCCCGTTCAGAGCCGGGACCGTCTGTGCGGTCACCGCGCCCGTGAGCGGAAGGTCGGAGTAGATATCGATCGTGCCGCTCGAGCTGCTGCTGCCGCTGCTCGAGCCGCTGCTCGCACTGCTGGTGCTACTGCTGCTGCTCTTGCTGCTCGAACCGCAGGCGGCGATGGCGAGCACCGCCACCGCGAGCGCACCGGCTGATGTTGCTCTTCCTATCCTCATATTCCTCCGTCCTCACCCGAGGGGTCGCTATCGGTCCGCACCCTAACGCCGCCGGCGCCTGAATCAAAGTCCCGGTGGCCAATGGGCGGTCCGTGGTCTTGGACCGCGGGCCAATGACCACCACCCGACGAGAAGCTTGCGGTACGACGTCGGGAGCGCTGCCCTATCAGTCAGGATGGGGCCGGTGTTCTATAGGTCGCCACGGTGAACGTGTCTCCTGCCTGCCACGCATTTGTTCAGGATGAGATCGCCGTTGGCGAGCTTTGGACCGAGGGCCAAACGTCGCATCTGCCTGATGCGGACCCGACAGTCGTCTCCTACTGGCGTCCGGACCGGCATATGCGATCGTCACCGATAACGGCGCAGGATCGACGGCAGGCAGACGTGCGAGAGCCTGCTTGCGAGCGGCAACTCGAGCGAGCAGCCGATGAAGGTCACGGCGTGCCCAGCGCGCGGGACCGGGACGATCTACGCCGCGCCATGGTTCGGCTGCTGAGCGGCAAAGACCGCTCGCACGGGGGGTCGCGCGATCGCTTTCACACTTCCGCGCTCTCGCCTCGCGCGATCGCGTTGGCGACGTCTCGATCACCAGGCTGACAGCACCAGGCGCGATCGCAATGGAACGCGTCGATGGATCAGAATCGCTCCTACGCGGGCGTGGTCAGGGAGATCCTGCGTGACGCGGAGGAGACCGACCGGCGTGAGGACGAGCTCTACGGCGATGCGCGTGGTGATGAGTTGCCCGAGCAGCTGCGCACCGCGGAGGGCCGCAAGGCCGCGCTCGCGGACGCTAAGCGGCGGATCGAGGAGCGCAAGGGCCGCGCGGTCGGGCCGCGGGAGCCCGAGCAGGATGTGGAGGTGGATCCCGAGTTGGTGCTCGGTCGGGGTGGCCGGCGGGGTGGGCGGCGCGAGTGGCCTCGGGTCGCGCGCCGCGAGCTCGAGTCGCGGCGGGAGCGTGAGGCAGAGCCGATCCCGCGCGACCTGGAGGACCGTCTGCTCCAGAGCGCTCGGTCGCCTGGAGGAGAACCACAGGGTCGATCTCGCCGCCAACGACGCATACGAGCGCTGGCGGTCGGGCTCGCGCGACACGCTGGGACGGGCCCTGAAGGGCAACAGCAAGCCATATGTGCCGCCCGAGGCGCCGGACGGAACGATCAACCTGTCCGATCCGGACTCGCGGGTGATGCGCTCAAAGGGGCTGCCGCACCGCCAGGCCTACAACGTGCAGGCCGCCGTGACTGAGCAACAGATCATCCTCGCCGCCGAGATCTCGCTGGACGCGCCCGACTTCGGGCGCCTGGAACCGATGCTCGATCAGGCGCTCGCTCACCTGCGCCGGCACGGCATCACCGAGCAGCCCGAAGCCGTCGTCGGTGACGCCGGCTATTGGCACACACGTCAGATCGAGTCAATCGCGGACCGTGGGATCGAGGTGCTCGTCCCGCCCGACGGCGCGGCCCGCGAGGGAAAACGTCCCGGCTGGGAGGACGGCGTCTACGAGCAGATGCGCGAAAAGCTCCAGACGGACGGCGGCCGCACGCTCTACGCCCTACGCAAGATCACGATCGAGCCGATCTTCGGGCAGATCAAATACAACCGGCGCGTCGATCAGTTCATGCGAAGAGGCCACGGTTCCGATAGTCGCGTCGACTGCGTTGGTCGTGACCGCCGGCGATCGCCGAGTTGTGGGTTTCGTACAACCGACGGTTGCTGACAGACGACCGCGGGCTCGCGGCGTCGCGCCTTCCTGACGGACGACCGATCTCGCACCGCTTGGTGACGTCGATCTCGAGCTGCTGCTTCTCGCGGCTGCCGAAGTCGTGCCCGACGACGATGTTCGACTCCGCGACGGTCGAAAGGGTTGTGCGAGTCGTACGACCCGAGGGTGCCGACGGAAGTGCGAGAAGTCGCCGCCAGCGGCTTCGTTATGGATGCTGGCCCAGGAACCTGATCTCGATCCGGCGAGGGTCCCAGAGGCGACTGGGGCGCCCATCCGCCGTCATCGCCGGCGCGACCGTAACCGACTCGACGGTGTCGGTGATCAGCCGTCGCCAAGCCGCCAACCGCTTCGCGGGTTCGCGCAGCTTGTCGATGTCGTCAGGACCGATGACGTCGCTCTCCCCGCCGCCACCGAGTCGGGCCCGGACGGTGGGCGCGTCATCGAGCGCCGTGGTCAGCTTCTCCAAGGTCTCCTGGGTCGCGGGCCGGCCCAACAAGCCAAGCTCGCCGAGCTGCCGGATCGTGTCATCGAGATCCGCGCTGGCGCGTTCGATCGCCTCGTCCGCCTCGCGGATCTGCTGCCCTGCGCGACGCGCGTCCATGCACGTCGGCCGTGGCCGAGTACGCCCGGACCGCGTCCAGCACCAGCTCCTCGACCCGGTCGGCCTTGACCGCCGCTCGCCGCCGGCAGCGGTTCGCGCTCGTGTCGCCGCAGCGGTCGCTGCCGCTGTCGGAGTTGATCACCATCCGCGACCCGCACGTCCCGCACCGCAGCACCCCCAGGCGGGCCAGCAGCCGGTCTGACTTGGCCTGGCGCCCGCGCGAGACCGTCCGCCGCGCCACCCGCTCAAACAGCCCGCGATCCTTGACGATCGCCTCGTGCGCGCGCGGGTTGTGCAACTCGCCGAAGTGGACCTCGCCCAGGTACATTCGAGAGCGCAGGATCCAGGCCACACCGGAGAGCGCACGCTCGATCCCGTTCTCGGCCAAAAACGCCTGGATCTCCACCAGCGACGCGCCCAGGTCACGGCGCTCGAACGCCCGCACCACGACCCTCGCCGCCGCGGGCTCCACCACCAGCACACCGTCCTCCCCGCGCACATACCCGACCGGGATCCTCGGGTGCGGATAGACACCCCGCGCCACCGCTCGCGCCTGAGCCGCCGAGACCTTCTCGCCCGTGATCTCAGCAAAATATTGGAACACCGACCCAAGCATGTTCGTCGACAGGCGCTGCGCCGCCGTCCCGTTCGTAAGCTTGCCGTGGTCAAGCGCGAAAATCTCCCCGCCCGCCCTCTCCACCCGCTCGATCACCTCCAACTGGACCTTCAGCGAACGCACCAGCCGATCGAAATACGCCACCACAAGCTGATCGGCCCGGCCCGCCTCGATCATCTCAATCGCCGCCACCAGGCCCGGGCGCCTGGACAGCGGCAGCCTGCCGCTGACATCGATCTCGGGAAACGGCGAGGCAACAAGCCGCTCACCACGATCCTTCGCCCACCGCCTGGCGGCCTCGATCTGCACCTCGGGCGAGTGAAAGTGCTCGTCCTCCCGGTCGCCCTTCTCGCTCACCCGGACGACCACCACATCTCTGAGCTTCGACATACGACCCCCCTCGACGGGACAGTAACGCCTTTTACGCGCTTAGGACCCGACAGGAGCGAAGGCCCGGGCGGTGAAGGCCCGTTACGTGGGTATGTGCCGGGGCTGCGGCGCGTACACCCAGCCGCGCAACGGTAAGGGCGACGCCTACGCGTCCCGGCGCGGCTCGAGCCGCGCGAGGATCACCTCGAGCAGGCGATGTCCGCGCTCGGCGTGCGGGTCGAGGAGAGCTTCCGGGTGTTCGCGAAGCGGTGGTGGCGGTCCAAGCAGCTCGGTCTCGATGAGGAACACGATCAACGACTACGAGTGGAGGCTCGGATACCTGGAGCGGTTCTTTGGGCGGTTGCGGATCGGCGAGATCTCCCCCCAGCTCGTCGACCGCTTCCGGGACGAGCTACACGAGCAGCCAGAGACGATCCGCAAAGCCCAGGAGCGCGCCCGCACCGAGAAGGGCCGGCGCCCGCTGATGGAGACCGTCACCGACAAGCGCGGGCGAACCTACCAGCGGCGGCGCCGGCCACTCTCGAACACGTCGATCAACGCGATGATCACCCTGCTCGGGCAGATCCTGCAGCAGGCTGTGGACTACGAGCTGATCGACCGCAACCCCGTGCGCGTGGGCGGGCGCTCAGCCCGGTTCCTGAAGCGAACGCGGCCGAAGCGCACGTTCCTGGAGGTCGACGAGTTCCACGCGCTGCTCGACGCCGCCGGCGAGCTCGAGGCCGAGGCTCGCCGCGACTTCCAGGGCCTCGGGCGTCGCGCGATGGTCGCCAGCCTCGGCCTGGCCGGACTGCGGATCAGCGAGCTGATGGACTTGAAGGTCGCCCAGGTCGATCTCACCCGCGGACGCTTCAAGCTCGCCGATGCGAAGACCGAGGCCGGCGTGCGGGAGGTCGAGATCACGCTGTACCTCCGCGACGAGCTGCTCGAGCACGCGATGGACCGGCGGGCCCGCGGACTGCCGCACGAGCCGTCCGATCATTTCTTCGGCACGAGCACCGGCCGCCGCCGCGACACAGATCGATTTCGCGACCGCATCCTCGTCCGCGCTGTCGAGCGCGCCACAACGAACCGAGCAGAACGGTCTGCCGCCGCTGCCTGAGATCACACCGCACTCGCTCCGGCGCACATGGGCGACGTTCGCGGCGATGATCGGTCGCGACCCCAGATGGATCGCTGCGCAGATCGGGCACGTCAGCCCGGTCTTCACCTTCTCGGTCTACCAGCAGGTCGCCACTCGGCGCTACGTCGACGAGCAGGCGATCTGGGCGCTGATGCGGTTCGCCGACGAGCCCGCCGAGCGAGCCCCCAGCCGCCAGATCACGCGCGGCGACGGTCGCCGTGCGGCGGTCGAGACAGGGGATTTCGACCGGGCCATCGAGCGACTTAACAACGTCGCGTCAGACGCCGAGGACTCGGGGGTTTAGTCCCGTGAATAGTCCCGCGGCCCGAAATCAATCTCCGGAGGTCTCTACTCGCGACCTCGGGCTCCGCGACAAAAAGCCCTTGATTTACAGGGACTTTCGTGATGGGCACGGCTGGGCTCGAACCAGCGACCTCTCGCGTGTGAAGCGAGCGCTCTCCCACTGAGCTACGCGCCCGACGTGGGGGCGATTCTACGCGCCGGGGGACTTCGGATGTCGGATCCGATGGCGCCCGGGACTTAGCCTCCGCCGTTCACCGTCCCGCCTCCGCCGCCGATCGAGCCGGTGCCGGGGTTGGAGCTGCCGCCACCGTGCGATCCCGTGCCATGAGAGCCGCCGGCCGCCGCCCCAGTACCGGAGTGTGGGCTTCCACCGGGGCCGCCGCTGTGTGTTCCGCTACTCGTCGGGCTGCTGCCGCCGACAGACCCGACGCCAGGCGATCCCGTCCCGGTGGATCGGCTCGTGTCGTTCGGTGTCGCTGTCGGCGTGGTGCTGTTGACCGGAGTCCGGATCCCGCTGTCGATCGTGACGTGAGAAGCGCTGGAAGTTGTCTTCTTCTCGGCGGGTTTGGCTGTCGAAGGATGATGCGCAGTCGAGCCCGTGGACTTCGTTGCTGGGCGACCGGTCGTGGCGGTCGGCTTCGGCACTTTGGTCGAAAGCGCCTTATGCGCGACCACGGCATTCGGACGGACTGTCGCAGCTCGCGACGCGGGAGTCGAGGCGGCAGTCGTCGGCTGCTTCGCCGCGTCGGCCGCCGGCGTCGGTCGCCGAGATCCCGTTCCGCCTGAGTGGAGGGCAATCGCGATCGCGAGAACGATGCCGCATATCCCAAGCACCAGGCCGGCGCGAAGCCATCCGCCGCGAATCCGTCGGGCGCGCAGCGTGCGAGCGAGGAAGCCGATCCGAGCACGCTTGTCGCGATCGTCCGCCGCGTCTTGGTCGCGCGGATCGCGATCGTCGATCGCCGCAGGCACCGCTTCGGCGGGCTCGTACCGCGCGTCGTCGTCAGCGTTCCTCCGAATCGGCTTGGGACCGCCGATCCAACGGCGGCGTTCGCGTAGCTCGGCGAGATTGTGAGCGGCCTGAGGGTGGCCCCGCTGCTCCGCGCGGGCAAGGGCTTCTTCGGCTTCGGCGAGCCTGTCGTGCGCGGCTAGCAGCATCGCGAGCTGGAACGTGGCATCGCCAACGCCGCGCTCGTCGGCTCGGCTGTAGGCCGCCGCAGCGCCGGCGATCTCGCCGCGTTCCTCGAGCAGCACCGCGAGGTTGTGGGCTGCGTTTGCATGGCCGCGCTGGTCCGCGCGCGCGAACCACAGCTCGGCTTCGGCGAGCCTGTCCTGATCAGCGAACAGCATCGCGAGTTTGAACGGGGCATCGGCATCCCCGCGCTCGTCGGCGCGGTGATAGGCAGCTGCGGCCTCGGCGATCTGGCCGCGTTGTTCGAGCATCCCACCGAGCTCCTGGGCGGCGGCGGGATGGCCGCGCTGGTCCGCGCGCGCAAGCGCGCTCTCGGCTTCGGCCAGCCGATTCTGCTCAGCCAGCAGGATGGCGAGCTGGAAGGCCCCGTCGGGATCGCCGCGGTCGTCGGCGCGACCATATGCGGCGGCTGCGCGGGCGACATCACCGCGCTGTTCCAGCAGTACCCCGAGGTCGTGGGCGGCGGCCGGGTGGCCGCGCTGGTCGGCGCGCCCTAACCACTCTTCGGCTTCGGTCAGTCTGTTCTGCTCGGCGAGCAGCATCGCGAGCTCGAACGCGCCGTCGACAACGCCACGCTCGTCGGCGCGGCGATAGGCCTCCGCAGCACCGGCGATCTCGCCGCGTTGCTCGAGCAACACGCCGAGGTTGTGAGCGGCGGCGCCGTGGCCAGCCTGGTCCGCGCGCGCTAACCACTCTTCGGCTTCGGTCAGTCTGTCCTGCTCGGCAAGGAGCATCGCGAGCTCGAACGCGCTGTCGACAACGCCACGGTCGTGCGCGCGGCGGTAGGCCTCCGCAGCACCGGCGGTGTCGCCACGTTGTTCGAGCAACACGCCGAGCTTGTGAGCGGCGACGGGGTGGCCGCCCTGGTCCGCGCGCGCTAACCACTCTTCGGCTTCGGTCAGTCTGTCCTGCTCGGCAAGGAGCATCGCGAGCTCGAACGCGCTGTCGACAACGCCACGGTCGTGCGCGCGGCGGTAGGCCTCCGCAGCACCGGCGGTGTCGCCACGTTGTTCGAGCAACACGCCGAGGCTGTGAGCGGCGGCGGCGTGGCCGCGTTGATCTGCCCGTGCAAAGGCTTCTCGCGCTTCGGCCAGCCGGTTTTGCCCAGCGAGCTGGATGGCGAACTCGAACTCACTGTCCGCATCGCCCTGCTCATCGACGCGACCATAGGCCGCCAGGGAGTCAGTCAACTGGCCTCACCGATCGTGCTCGTGTTCGCCGCTGGCAATGGTGCACCCGATGCGATTGGGAGGCTCGGCGCCGGCCAAATATCGAGTTTTTTGGTGCGGATGGTTCCCGAACGCCGCGGGATCCCTCCGGGCAAACCCAGACGCTTCGAAGCCCCTAATCGCACGCACGCCCCCATTCAATCGCGCGGTGCTTGAACGAGACACGATACAGGTTCGGCGACGGATCGCAAAAAGCCCGGTCCAAACGAAACCTAGGTAGCTGGGTGCTTCTCTGATTGAAGGCATGACGACCGCTCATGCAAGAAACGTCGAGCCTCGCATCGTTTATCCGCGACAGGTAGTTAAGCGATCTTGCGTGGGATCGATATTCGCATGGAACGAAATAGGCGGCGCTGCAAACGCTCGAGCGGGCGAGCTCGGCGTCTGACTTCCGGGGTTGTTCTGTCGACCGCAGTCGCATGGTCGGGGCTGCTGGAGCCGCGTACGCCGATACGCCGCCGTCGAACAGCACGGTGCCGACGATCTCGGGTGTCGCCCAGCAAGGCGACGAGCTGACCGCCGACCCGGGAACCTGGGCGGGCGACAGCCCGATCAGCTACACCTATTTGTGGTCACACGGACAGGTTGGTACCACGGACACCCTGTCCGCGGCGGATGTCGGGCAGTCCGTGAGCGTCCCGGTAACCGCGTCGAACGCGGCCGGCGAGGCTTCGGCGACAGCGTCACCTTCGGTCCGGTGTTGCCGGCGGCTGCGGTCGACGGCGCGTCGCCGGGGATCACTGGGACGGCCCAGCAGGGCGACACGCTGAGCGTAAGCAGCGGCGATTGGAGCAACGATCCGAGTTACGCGTACGTGTGGGAGGACTGCGACAGCACGGGGACGCGGTGTTCGCCGATCGATGGTGCGGCGTCAAGCAGCTACTCGCTGCAAGCGTCGGATGTCGGGGGCACGATCGTCGCGGTCGTGACGGCGTCGAACCCCGGTGGGCAGAACTCGGCGGTGAGCGCGGCGGTTGGTCCGGTGTTGCCGGCGGTCCCGGCGAACAGCACGTTGCCGGGGATCACAGGGACGGCGCAGCAGGGCGACGCGCTGAGCGTGAGCAACGGCGCGTGGAGCAACAGTCCGACCTACGGCTATGCATGGGAGGACTGCGACGGCTCGGGTAACAACTGCGCGACGATCGCCGGGGCCACGTCGAGCAGCTATACGCTCCAGGCGTCAGACGTGGGGAGCACGGTCGTGGCGGTGGTGACGGCGTCTAACCCCCGTGGGCAGAACTCGGCGATGAGCGCGGCCCTGGGTCCGGTGTTGCCGGCGGCCCCGGTTGACAGTACGGCACCGGGAATCAGCGGGACCGCGCAGCAGAGGGACACGCTGACCGCGAGCCACGGAGTGTGGAGCAACAATCCGACCGGGTACAGCTACACCTGGCAGGACTGCGACACCACCGATAGCAACTGCGCCACAATCGCCGGCGCCACGTAGAGTAGCTACAAGCTCACGGCGGCGGATGTCGGCAACGACGTGGACGTGACCGTGACTGCGACGAATTCCGGTGGCCGGTCATCGCTGACGAGCGCGAGTGTTGGTCCCGTGTTGCCGCCGGCCCCGGTGAACACCAAAGCGCCGGCGATTACCGGTACGCCCGAGCAGGGGAATACGCTGAGCGTGGGCAACGGGACCTGGAGCAACGGTCCGACCGGGTACAGCTATGCCTGGGAGCAGTGCAGCTCGGGGAACTGCGTGCCGATTCCGGGCGCTACGTCGAGCAGCTATACGCTGTCGGCCGCGGACATCGGCTTAACGATCGTCTGCGCGGTCACCGCGAACGGACCGGGTGGAAACACCTCGGCGAGTAGCAACAAGACTGCAGTCATAGTCGGCGCACCCACGCCCCCGGCCTCGCAGCCGACGACCACGGCGTTGCTCGCGTCGCCGACGGCGCCGGTCACGAACCAGGGTGTGACGCTGATTGCCACGGTGACCTCCGTCACCACCGCCAGCACGGCCCTGTGGGGAGCCGTGACGTATGAGGACGGTGGGGGAGCGATTGCTGGGTGCGTGAACATGCCGGTCGTGCCGAGCGGCCCGAGTGCAACTGTGGCGTGCTCCACTTCGTTTGCGGCGTCGGCGGCGCAGATCACCGCCGTCTTCACGCCGGCCGCCGGTTCGGTACTCAGAGGCTCGGTAAGTCCGGCCGACGGCATCACAGTTGCGCCGGACTCAACCGCGACGTCCCTAAACGTCTCGCCTTCGGTCAACGTCGGTTCTACAGCTTCGCGGTCAGGGCTCGGCGCGGGCCCGCGGATCCAGATCGGCTGCCTGGCGCCGGGTGGCAGCCTGCCCGGCCAGGGTTGTTGAGCCGCGTGTACGGCGATCCCGCGGATGCGTCGAGTACATCATGATCTGGTGCAACACCAGAGGGGTGGACTGCCGCAAGCGCGTGATGCCCACCTCGTGAGTTAGCGCCCGCGCGCAGACAGTGCCTACGCGTCGTCGGTCGCGGCCAGATCGGTCGCGGCCGGCGACGCGTCAGGACTGATCTCGTTGAGCCGTCTGGTCAGGTAGCGACGCTCGGCATCGGTGCGGGCGAGGTTTAGCGCCTCTCGGTAGGCGGCGCCCGCGTCGGTGTAGCGCCCGAGGCGACGGAGGAAGTCCGCGCGCGTTGCGTGCAACAAGTGGTAGTCGCGCAGCTCGCCCGACGCGACGAGCAGGTCGGTGAGCGCAAGCCCGTCTTCGAGGTTGCTGGCCATGCCGACCGCGATCGCGTGGTTGAGCTTGACGAGCGGGTTCGCCGTGATCTCGAGCAGCCGTTCGTACAGCGCGGAGATCCGCGCCCAGTCGGTCAAGTCAGGGTGCGGCGAGTTGGCGTGGCAGGCGGCGATCAGCGCCTGAAGCTGGTAGGCCCCCACGGTGTCGCCGCCAACCGTCGCTTCGAGCATCGCGTTCGCCTGCTCAATCTCTGCCTGATCCCAGAGCGAGCGGTCCTGTTCCTCGAGCGTGACGACGTCGCCGGCCGCGTCGGTGCGCGCCGAGCGCCGGGAGTGCTGGAACAGCATCAACGCGGCCAGACCGCTCACGTCGGGCTCGTGGGGCATCAGCGCGCTGAGCAGGCGCGCGAGCCGGATCGCCTCGCGGCAGAGGTCGACCTTGATCAGCTCCGACCCGCTCGAGGCGGAATAGCCCTCGCTGAACATCAGGTAGAGCACCGCGAGTACGCCGCTCACACGCTCCGCCAGCAGGTTGGCCGGTGGCACGCGATACGGGATCCCGGCGTTCGCGATCTTGTGCTTGGCGCGTACCAGCCGTTTTGCCATCGTCGGCTCCGGAACGAGGAACGCGTGCGCGATCTCCGCTGTCGTCAGGCCGGCGAGCGTTCGGAGGGTCAGCGCGACCCGCCCCTCCAGGGCAAGCGCCGGATGGCAGCAGGTGAAGATCAAGCGCAGGCGGTCGTCGTCGATCCCGCTCCGATCGTCTGTGTCGGTCGGTGTCACAGCCTCGTCCTCGAATCGCGTGTGGATCAACGTGGCTGACTCGCGCAGCCGGGCATCCCGCATCCGCTCGTGGCGCAGGCGGTCGATCGCTCGATTGCGCGCGACCGTCGTCAGCCATGCCCCCGGCTGGCCGGGCACGCCCTCGCCCGGCCAGCGTCGCGCCGCCTCGGCGAACGCCTGCTGAGCACAATCCTCGGCCAGGTCCCAGTTGCCGGTCCGCCGGATCAGCCCAGCCACGATGCGGCCCCACTCCTCCGTGAAGGCCGCCTCGATCGCCAGCGACGCGTCCTGGCTCATCCCTCCACGAACGGCCGCAGCTCGAGCGAGCCGAAGCGAGCCACCGGATGCTTGCCGGCCACCTCGATCGCCTCGTCGAGATCCGCGCAGTCGAGGATGTCAAAGCCCGCGATCTGCTCCTTTGCCTCCGCGAACGGCCCATCCGCAACCACGACCGCACCTCCGCGGACGCGAATCGTGGTGGCGTCCTCCTCCGCGGCAAGCCGCTGGCCCAGCACGCGCACGCCCCGTCCATCCATTTCGTCGACCCAGGACTGCGTCTCAGGACCGATCGCCGCGACCTCGTCGGCAGGAAGCTCGATCGTCTCGTCAACGCACACCAGCATCATGTACCTCATCTCAAATCCCCTTTCGTAGGGCTTGCGATTGATTCAACACCCCTACGACGAACGAGACCGGCGGGATGGACACCTCACCGGGAGGTGCCACTCGTGCAGGTGCCTCGGATGTGGCTGCCCCGGTCGCCCGGGGCGAGTTGGTCGCTAGAGACGAACGAGGTTCTCGACCCGCATACCGCGGGTCACACCTCGAAGGTCCACGAACAACGCGCTCCGGGCGGCGATGGACATGTGATCGATCCGGGGATGAGCCGTGACCAGGACGACGGCGTCTGCCGCTGAGACGGCGTCGTCGAGTGGCACGCTCTCGAGCCCGAGCATTGGGAGCGACGGCACGTAATCGTCGTGATAGCTGACGATGCCGCCGCGGCCGACCAGGACCTCGATGATCCTGAGTGCCGGTGACTCGCGGATGTCTCCGACGCCGCCTTTGTAGCTCGCGCCGAGGATCAGGATCCGCGAGCCCTTGACCGGCTTGGACACATCGTTGAGCGCCTGTTCGACCCGCTCGGCGCAGTGGTAGGGCATGTACTGGTTGATCTTGCCGGCGAGCTCGATGAACTCGGTGGACATGTGAAACTCGCGAGCACGCCAGGTGAGGTAGAAGGGATCTACCGGGAGGCAGTGGCCGCCCATGCCCGGGCCCGGCTCGAAGCTCATGAACCCGTAGGGCTTGGTCGCCGCGGCGTCGACGACCTCCCAGATGTCGATTCCCATGCGCTCGGCGAGCACCGCGAGCTCGTTGACGAGCGCGATGTTGACCGAGCGGAAGATGTTCTCGAGGAGCTTGGTCAGCTCCGCGGCCTCCGGGGTCGAAACCCTGACGATCTCATCGCACACCCGGCTGTAGAGCTCGTCGGCGCGGTCCAGGCACGCCGGCGTGATCCCGCCGATCACCTTGGGGGTGGTGCGGAGGGTGTAGTCGGTGCGCCCTGGATCGACGCGCTCGGGCGAGAAGGCGAGGTTGATGTCGGGGCCGACGCGCAGGCCGGAGGCCTCGAGCAAGGGCATCAGCCGCTCGCGCGTCGTGCCCGGATACGTCGTCGACTCGAGCACGACCAACTGGCCGGGCTGTAGCACCTGCGCCAGCGACTTCGCCGCCGCATCGAGCGGACCGAGGTCCGGCTCGCGGTTGTCGGTCAACGGGGTGGGGACGCAGATGATCACGGCATCGGCCTGCGCCAGGTCCGCGTAGCGGTAGGTGGCGCGGATCTTCGGCAGCACCGCGCGAAGGTCCTCGGACCGGATGTCCTCGATGTAGGAATCGCCGGCCGCAACGGCCGAGACCTTGAGCGGATCGACGTCGAGTGCGACGACGCCGCAATCGGCTTGCGCGAATGCGACCGCGAGCGGCAAGCCGACGTAGCCGAGTCCGACGATTCCGACTTTCATTTCCTTTTGCGAGTCCGAAGTGTTCGGTGTTTCCATGCGCGAGCAAGATAGCGGCCGCCGGCGCGTGTCCTGCACCAGCGGCGCCACCGCCGGCGCCATCACCACAACAACGGCCAGGACCGGAGCGATCTACCGGTCCTCGCCCGGGCGCGCTACGATCTTTCTTGGACCGTGCTAGGCGGGGTGCTAGCGGTGCCCTGTACCCACAATCCGCTCTAGCGGGGCTGAATCCCCTCCCGAGGGGCACAGGCCCCGGGGTCAGCGCCTCATGCGCGACGTCGATCGTTCGGTCCCTAGGCGATGAAGGCCCGTGAACCAGGTCAGGTCCGGAAGGAAGCAGCCTTAAGCGGTCACCTCCAGGCGCCGCGGGAGCACCGAACAGGAGTCGCACTATGGTGGCCGCGCCCCGGGTACCGGCTTCGACGGGGGGTGCACGGTCCGCTATGCCCTCCCCAGGGCGCGCGCTAAGTGCGTCGCCCAGGGCGCGCGCTAAGTGCGTCCGGGTGGCGACCGGCAATTTGCCGCACGCTGGACCGTTAATCCGGCGTGGGGCACGAACGGGATCGACTTGTCGGCTACTGCTCGCGTCTGGCGAGCGGCTTGATTGCTGTCGCCGTCGTGGCAGTCTCGCTGCGCGCTGACGTGGCGGCGGTCGCGATCCTCTGCGCCGTGATGCTAGTGGTCTTGGCGGTCACCTCCGTCATGCTCCGCGACGGCGATCTCTAGCCACGCTACGCGGTCCGCGGCGTCGCCGAATGCCCCACCCGTGGCCGCCCTCGCGGCCACTAGACTCGACTCTCCGTGTCCACCGGTCCTTCGCTCTACCGCCGTCACCGTCCCCGGACGTTCGCCGACGTCGTCGGCCAGGAACACGTGGTCCGGACGCTCCGAAACGCGGTCGAGCAGGAGCAGGTCCACCACGCCTACCTGTTCGTGGGCTCGCGGGGGACGGGGAAGACGAGCATGGCCAAGATCCTCGCCGCCTGCCTGAACTGCGCGAGCGGCCCAACCACGAGCCCGTGCGGGACTTGTGAGTCGTGCGTGGCCATCGCCAGCGCCACGTCGCTCGACGTGATCGAGATGGACGCGGCGTCGAACAACTCGGTCGACGACATCCGCGACCTGCGGGAGAAGGTGGCCTATGCCCCGGTCTCGGGGCGGCACAAGATCTACATCCTCGACGAGGCCCACATGCTCTCGCCCCAGGCCTGGAACGCGTTTCTGAAGACGCTCGAGGAGCCGCCACCGCGCACGATCTTCGTGCTGGCGACGACCGAGGCACAGAAGGTGCTGCCGACTGTTGTAGATCGCTGTCATCGCTTCGACTTCGGCCGGCCCACGGTCGAGCAGGTGGCAACGGTACTGGCGCGGGTTGCCGGTGAGGAAGGGATCGACGTCGAGAAGGGCGCGCTGGCGTTGATCGCGCGCCACGCGACGGGAAGCTTCCGCGACGCGCTCGGTACGTTCGAGCAGCTCGTCACGTATGCCGGCGGCCGGGCGATCGAGCCCGCCGACGTGCTCGCGGTGCTCGGGGTTGCCGATGCCGAGCAGCTGTTCGACGCGGTCGATGCGGTCATCGCCCGCGATCCGGCGCGAGCGCTGAGGGCGGCGGCGAGGCTTGCGGACTCGGGCCGGGATGCCGGCCAGCTGCTCCGGGACCTCGAGGTGCACGGCCGCGAGCTGCTCGCGGTTCAGGTGCTCGGGGACGTCCCTCCGGAGTTCCAGGTCACTCCCGAGCGCGACATCCGTCTCGCCGAGCAGGCCACCGCGCTGGCCGACACCGACGCGGTGAGGCTGCTCGACCTGGTCTCGGCTGCGCTCGACGCCACCGCGAACGGCGCCCAGGCTCGGATCCAGCTCGAGCTCGTGCTGGTGAAGGCGGCCGCCCCCGAGCTCGATCCGTCGATGGCGGCGTTGCTCGCCCGGATCGAGCGGCTGGAGCGAGGCGGTGGCGTCGGCGTCCGCGCCACGCCCCCGGCTCACGCGACCGCCGCCGCGCCGGTCGTTCACGCAACCCGCGCGCCGTCGACGTCCGAACCGCCACCGCACAACGGGGCATCGGTCGATGCTGCGGAGCCCGACCCCGAACCTGGCCCAGCTCCCGAACCCGCCGGTGCGCTCGGGCTCGACGACGCCGCCGCCTGCTGGCCGGCGGTGGTCGACCTCGTGCGCGCGGAGAACGCGATGCTGGCCGCACTCCTCTCAGATGCCCGCCCGGTGGCGGTCAAGGAGCGGGAGCTGACGCTCGCGTTTCCGGGCGGCGCCGCGTTTCTCAAGCGGAAGGCCGAACAGGAGGATTACCGGCGCGTGGCGGGCGAGGCGCTGAAGGCCGTGACAGGCCGGCGGCTCGCGCTCCGCTATGAGCTCCGCGACGACGAGGAGCAGCCGGAAGGCGAGGCGGTTCTCTCCGGCGAGGAGCTAGTGCAACGCTTCATGGAGGAGTTCGACGCCGAAGAGGTCCTCGAAGACGACCCAGACGAAGGTGAGGCGAAAGGCTGATGCCCCAACCGAACATGCAGCAGATCCTCAAGCAGGCCCAGAAGATGCAGCAGGACATGCTCGCGGCCCAGGAGGCGCTCAAGGACGAGGTCGTCGAGGCCTCGGCCGGTGGTGGGATGGTCACCGCGAAGGTCAGCGGCGACCTCGTGCTCAAGTCGATCACGATCGACCCCGAGGCGGTGGACCCCGAGGACGTCGAGCTGCTCCAGGACATGGTCCTGGCCGCGATCAACGAGGCGCTCCGGTCGGCCCAGGAGCTAGCGTCGGCCAAGCTCGGGGGGATCACCGGCGGCTTGGGCGGCGGTCTCGGGGGTCTGGGCGACCTCGGGCTCCCCGGCCTCGGCCTGTAGAGGCCATCCGCAGAGCGTGTACGCACCGCCGGTACAGCGGTTGATCACCGAGCTGTCGAGGCTGCCGGGCATCGGCGGCCGCACGGCCCAGCGGCTGACCTTCCACCTACTTCGCGCGAGCGACGAGGAGGCGCTGGCGCTGGCGCGCGCGATCACCGAGGTGAAGGAGCGGATTGGGCTGTGCGAGACGTGCTTCAACCTCGCGGACGGGCCGATCTGCCGGATCTGCGCCGACGAGCGCCGCGACCCCGACGTGATCTGCCTCGTCGAGGAGCCTTCAGACGTGATCTCGATCGAGCGCACGCACGAGTTCCGCGGCCGCTACCACGTCCTCGGCGGGGCGCTCTCGCCGATCGACGGGGTCGATCCGGAGGACCTCAAGATCGCGGAGCTGTACGACCGGATCAAGGGCGGCCAGGTCCGTGAGGTCGTGATCGCGACGAACCCGACGACGACCGGGGAGGCGACCGCGCTCCACATCGCGGCCGGGCTGCGCGAACTCGACGGCGAGGTCGCGGTCACGCGGCTCGCCAGCGGCTTGCCGGTGGGCGCGGACCTCGAGTACGCCGACGAGCTGACGCTCGGGCGGGCGCTGGTCGGGCGGCGGGCGGTGTGATGGCCGAGACGGTCGTGATGAAGTTCGGCGGGACGTCGGTCGCCGACGCCGACCGGATCAAGCGGGCGGCAGCCCGGATCGTCGAGAAGCGCGACGCCGGCAAGCGCGTCGTCGCGGTCCTGTCCGCCCGCGGGCAGACGACCGACGAGCTGATCGCGATGGCCGAGGAGGTGTCGCCGACTCCCGACCCGCGCGAGATGGACATGCTGCTGTCGACGGGCGAGCGGATCTCGTGCGCTTTGTGCGCGATGGCGATCAACGACCTCGGGCATCGCGCGATCTCGTTCACCGGCTCGCAGGCCGGCATCGTCACCGACACCTCGCACACCAAGGCCCGGATCCTCGAGGTGCGCGCCGACCGGATCCGCGAGGCGTTGAACGACGACCTGATCGTGCTCGTCGCCGGGTTTCAGGGGGTCTCCACCAGCCGGGATGTGACCACGCTCGGCCGCGGCGGCTCGGACACCACCGCGGTGGCGCTGGCCGCCGCGATCGGCGCCGAGGTATGCGAGATCTACACCGACGTGGCTGGAGTGTTCACGGCGGATCCGCGCCTCGTCCCGAGCGCCCGCAAACTGCCGCAGGTCAGCTTCGAGGAGATGCTCGAGATGGCGGCGTCCGGAGCCAAGGTCCTTCAGCTGAGGTCCGTCGAGTACGCTCGAACCCACGGCGTGCAGATCCACTGCCGCTCGAGCTTCCACGAGATCCCCGGTACTTTCGTGATCGGAGAAGACGAGACGATGGAGCACCCACTCATCACCGCCGTGACCCACTCGACCGAGGAGGCGAGGATCACGCTGACGGGCGTTCCCGACCGCCCCGGCGTGGCGGCGGCGATCTTCAGGGCGCTCGCCGACGCCAACTGCAACGTCGACACGATCATCCAGAACGAGCCGCGCGAGGAGGGTCGCGACGCCGAGGTGTCGTTCACGATCTCGAGCGAGGACCTCCGCGCCGCCGAGCGCGCGCTCGAGCCGGTCCGGTCCGAACTCGGAATCGCCGCGATCGACACCGACCCCGAGATCGGCAAGGTTTCGATCATCGGCGCCGGCATGCGCTCACATCCGGGCGTGGCCGCTCAGGTATTCGAGACGCTTGCCGCCGAGGGCATCAACATCGAGATGATCACGACCTCGCCGATCAAGATTGCCTGCGTGATCCGCTCCGCGGCCGTGCCACGCGCGGTCCAGGCGCTCCACTCGACGTTCCAGCTGAGCCTCGCCGAGGTCCAGCGCGAGCGTCCGATCGGGCAGGAGGCGCGATGAGCCGTGGACTTCGCGTCGCCGTGGTCGGCGCCACCGGCGTCGTCGGCACGACGATGCGCGCGCTGCTGCGCGAGCGGGAGTTCCCGGCGAGCGAGATCGTCCCGTTCGCCTCGCCGCGTTCCGCCGGCCGGAAGCTCGACGGCCAGCCGGTGCGGCCGTTGAGCGACGGCGTTGACATCGACGGCTTCGATCTCGCGCTGTTCTCCGCCGGCGCCGGCGTGTCCCGCGAATGGGGGCCGCGGTTCGTGCAGGCCGGTGCCACCGTCGTCGACAACTCCTCCGCGTTCCGCCGCGATCCTGAGATCCCGCTGGTCGTGTCCGAGGTCAACCCGCACGCGCTCGAACGCCACCGCGGGCTGATCGCCAACCCCAACTGCTCGACGATGCAGCTGATGGTCGCGCTTGCGCCGATCCACCGCAAGGTCGGGATCGAGCGGCTGGTAGTGGCCACCTACCAGTCGGTATCGGGCACGGGCAAGAAGGCGATCGACGAGCTCGACGCGCAGGCCGACGCGTCGTTGCGCGGAGCCGACATGCCGGTGCCGCAGGTGTACCCGGAGCCGATCGCATTCAACGTGATCGGCGCGGCGGGCTCGTTCGCCGACGGCGACGACCACACCGACGAGGAGCGCAAGATGATGTTCGAGACGCGCAAGATCCTCGAGGACGAGTCGATCGGAATTGCGGTCACGTGCGTGCGGGTGCCGGTCCGGGTTTGCCACTCGGAGGCGGTCAACGTGCAGACCCGGGAGCCGCTGTCGGCCGATGAAGCGCGTGAGCTGCTGAGTGCAATGCCGGGGGTCGTCCTCGAGGACGTGCCGACGCCGCTCCGCGCCGCCGGCCGGGACGAGGTGTTCGTCGGCCGGATCCGTCGCGACGAGTCCCATCCGCGCGCGCTCAGCATGTGGATCGTAAGCGACAACCTCCGCAAGGGGGCCGCCACCAACGCGGTCCAGATTGCGGAGGTGTTGGTCCAGCGGGGCCTGCTTCGCGGCCGCGATTCGGTCGCGGCGTAGCGACCGCGCCCGCACGACCGCTCGTGTCAGCAAGCTGACCTCACATTCCTGTTCAAGAACGCTCGGATGTGGGTATCCACCTGCCGAACTTTGAGCCTTCGGGCTCTGCAGGACTTCCAACGGGCGGACATCAGGGGTATGACGAGGGCGAGGCACGCGAGCCTCGCTCTTCGTCGTTAAGTGGCGCATCGAGCAAAATGCCGGACGGTGGCCCGGCTACGCTGCGGGCTATGCCAATTCGCGCGAGATGGGCGCTCGGGTTCGCGGGCGCGTGCGCCGCGATGGTTGGCCTTCTGTGGCTTGCCGCCTTCCACGTCGGGTTCGTCGAGCGGGCCGACCACGAGGTGTTGCTCGCGTTTTACAACTTCCCCTTCCTGTACGAGCAGCACGGCAACGCCGCCAGGTTCGTCGTGTCGCTGTGCGATCCGTCCCGGGTGGTCTTCTTGGCAGCGGTGCCGGTGGTGGTCGCGCTGGCGCGACGGCGGGCCCACGACGCGTGCGCGGTCCTTGTGCTGCTCGCCGGAGCGGGCGTTACGACGTTGGTGCTGAAGCATGTGCTTCCCGAGCCGTTCCTGGGCGTTCCGTCGCCGGTTCCGTACCCCCGCTTTCCCAGCGGTCATTCGACCGCCGCGATGTCACTGGTGCTCGCTTTGACCCTCGTCGCCCCGGCCCGCCTCCGACCGCTGATCGCGGGGCTGGGAGCTGTTTTCGCGGCTGCTGTCGGCTACGCGCTGCTCACGCTCGGTTCGCATTATCCGACCGACGTGCTCGGGGGGTTTCTCGTCGCCACGATGTGGTCGCTCCTGACGGTGGCGGGGCTGGCCGGGTTCGAGCGCCGCTTCGGGACGTCGGCCTCTGCCTCGGCGGCGCCGAGCCTTCCTATCACCGTCCGGGAGGCCCTCACCTCTCCGGTCACCGCGCTACTCGCGGCGGTGACGCTCGCCGCGATCGTCGTACTCAGCGACCCGCAGTCGGTCGTCTCCTACGTGCGCGCACACGAGGGCTTCATCGTAGGAGTGGGGGTGATTGCGGTGCTCAGCACGGCGCTGTCGACCGGGATCGTGCTCAGCGTCCGCACAGACGCACGGCGCTGACGGCCGCGGCCGGTCAGGCCGCGCTCGCCACCACCGACGTCGACCAGTCGATCACCTTGGTCGGCCTGACGATGTGCTTGCTCATGCCGAGCTCCTTGGGCGACAGCCCGAGCGCGAGCCCGACGAGCTGGGGCAGGTGCAGGACCGGCATCCCGAGCTCGCGGCCGACGACCTTCGACGCCACCGGCTGCTGGAGGTCGAGGTTGAGGTGGCACAGCGGGCACGGAACCACGAGGCAGTCGGCGTCGGCGTCGATCGCGTCGCCGAGGTGGCGGCCGGCCTGCTTGAGCGACGCCTCCTTGTTCATCGTGATGATCGGGAAGCCGCAGCACTTGTAGACGCCGGCGTAGTCGATCACGGTGCCGCCGAGCGCGTCGATCACCCAGTGCAGGTAGCGATCGCGCGGGTGCTCCTCGTCGACGCCGAGCCGCTCGGCCGGGCGGATGATGTAGCACCCGTAGAACGGGCCGACGCGCAGGTCGGTGAGCGGTCGCTTGACCTTCGCCTTGAGCGTGTCGAGGCCGATCTCCTCGACCAGCAGCCACAGGAAGTTCTTGTTGGTCAGGCCTCTGTCGTACCGCAGGCCTTCGTCCGAGAGGTTGCCGTTGACGTGCTCGCGGTACTCGGTGTTGGCGTCGAGCCGCTCCTGGCACTCGGACTGCGCGCCCTGGCACGTCGAGCAGATGTTCATCATCAGCTCGCCGTCGGTGCGCTGGGCGAGCGCGAACGTGCGGGCGTTCAGCGTGTCGGCGAGCTCCTGGTTGTGCTCGGCGATCACGCCCGCGCCGCAGCAGGCGGCGCGATCGAGCTCGATCAGCTCGATGTCGAGCAGCGGCGCGACCTTGGCCATCGATCCGTGGAGCTCCGGGGTGAAGCCGCGGCTCACGCATCCGGGCCAGTAGGCGACCTTCATGCCTGCTCCTTGGACGCCGACGCCGACGCCGCCTCGGCGGCCTCGGTCTCGGCCTCGTCCTCGTATCCGCTCACGTACAGATTGAGCTCGTAGCGCTTGGGCTTTCCGTCGATCGTGTCGAACAGCTTCTTGACCTCGGGCGGGGCCTTGTGCGGATGCCCGAGCGCCGTCCTCGGCGTCATCTTGCCGCGCGCGAGGCCCTTCACCGCCGTCGGCAGCCCGCTCAGCAGCTCCTTGCCCGCGGCCGGGTGGAACTTCCCGCCGTACGAGTCGGCGAGCAGGTCCGGCTCGTGCAGGATGCCGTTCTTGCGGATGTTCTTGACGAACGCGTGCTCGTGGTTGTAGCCGTTGTTGCGGTCCTTGATCTCGTAGTCCGAGCCGGCGATGCGGCGCAGGCGCATGATCTGGCTCATCGGGTCCACGCCCTTCGGGCAGGCGTCGATGCAGTTGAAGCAGTGGGTGCAGTCGTAGATCCCGTGCGGGTCCTCGGACAGGTCGGTGAGCCGCTCGCGGTGCTCGGCGTCGCGGGGGTCGCCGACGAACCGGTAGGCCTTGGCGAGCGCGGCCGGCCCGATGAACAGCGGGTCGACCTCCATCGACAGGCAGTCCGACACGCACGCGCCGCACTGGATGCAGGCCATCGTCTGGGTGACGTCGACCATGTTCTCGTGGGGGACGATGTACTCGCGCTCGGGCACCGGCTCCTTGTTGATCAGCCACGGCGTGACGCGCTGGATCTTCTTCCAGTGGACCGCGTCCATGTCGACGATCAGGTCCCGGATCACCGGCATGTTGCCCATCGGCTCGACGGTGATCACCGGTGTCTCCTGGCCCTCGTCCGGCGGGTTCCAGCCGGTCCCGTGGCCGCGCTGGGCGGCCTCCTCGAGGTGCGTGTTGCACGCCAGGCCGGGCTTGCCGTTCATCCGCACGCCGCACGAGCCGCAGATCGCCTGCTGGCAGGAGCAGCGGATCCCGATCGAGCCGTCCGTGTCGTCCTTGATCTTGAGGATCGCGTCGAGCACCGACTGGACCGGCGAGAGGTCGACGGTGTGGTCGTCCCAGTGCGCGGCCTCGCCGGATTGCGGGTCGTAGCGCCGGATCCTCAGCGTGTACTCGGGCATCAGTAGGTCCTTTCCTCTGGCTGCCAGCGGGTGATCGTGACCGGCGAGAAGCTCACCAGCGGCACGTCGGCGCCGTTCATCGAGATGTCGATGTGCTTGAGCCACTCGTCGTCGTTGCGGCCCGGATAGTCGATCCGCCATTGCGCCCCGCGGCATTCCTTGCGCTCGAGTGCTCCGACCACGATCGTCTCGGCCACGTCGAGCATGTACCCGAGCTCGATCGCCGCGATCACGTCCTGGTTGAAGACCGACCCGCGGTCGTCGATCGCCGCGTGCGTCGCCTCGTCCTTGAGCCGGCGGACGATCTCGTGGGCCTTGGTCAGCCCGTCCTCGTCGCGGAACACCGCGACGTACTCGTTCATGGTCTCGCCGAGCTCGTTCTTGATCGCCCCGATGCGCCGGCCGCCCTGCGGCCGGTTCATGATCGCGGCGATGTGCTTCTCGGTGTCGGCCACGCGCGCGGCGGGGGTGGAGGGCATCGGCATCTGCAGCGCGCGGGCGGCGGCATGCGCGCCCGAGCGGCGCCCGAACACGAGCGTGTCAAGCAGCGAGTTCGCGCCGAGACGGTTGCCACCGTGGACCGAGACGCACGCGACCTCGCCGGCGGCGTACAGGTACGGGACCGTGGTCTCCCCGTCGGAGTCGGTCTTGATCCCGCCCATGATGTAGTGCATCCCCGGCAGGATGTGGATCGGCTCGCGGGTGATGTCGACGCCGGCGAAGTCGCGTCCGATGTTGACGATCTCCCGCAGCGCCTCAAGCGTGCGGCGGCGGGGAACCTTGGTGATGTCGAGCGCGACGGTGCCGTCAGGGAATCCTCGGCCGTCGTTGATCTCGGTCTGCTCGGCCCGCGACACAACGTCGCGCGAGGCCAGCTCGAACTTGTTCGGTGCGTACTTCTCCATGAACCGGTCGCCCTCGGCGTTGAGCAGCCAGGCGCCCTCGCCTCGGGCGCCCTCGGTGATCAGCAGCCCGTTGCCGGCGAGCGTCGTCGGGTGGTACTGGACCATCTCCATGTCCATCAGCTTGGCCCCGATCCGGTACGCCTGGGCGATGCCGTCGCCGGTGACGATCAACCCGTTGGTGGTCGGCTTGTAGACCTGGCCGGCTCCGCCGGAGGCGAGGATCGTGGTCTTGGCGTTGAACACCTCGATCGCGCCATCGCGCAGGTCGCGGCAGATCGCGCCGGTGCAGCGACCCTCGTCGTCCTGGAGGAGGTCGGTCGTGAACCACTCCTCGTAACGGTTGATCTGCTCTGAGCGCTTCATCAGCTGCTCGTAGAGCACGTGGAGGATCGCGTGGCCGGTGATGTCCGCGACGTAGTAGGTGCGGGCGGCGGACGCGCCACCGAACGCGCGCGTCCCGAGGTGGCCGGTCTCGTTGCGGTGGAAGGTGACGCCCAGGTGCTCGAGGTAGAGGATCTGGTCGGGCGCCTCGCGGCACATGATCTCGATCGCATCCTGGTCGCCCAGGTAGTCCGAGCCCTTGACGGTGTCGAACGCATGCGACTCCCAGCTGTCCTCCGGGTTAAGCGCCGCGTTGATCCCGCCCGCCGCCGCCACCGAGTGCGAGCGGACGGGGTGGACCTTCGAGACGATCGCCACGGACGCCCCGGCCTCGGCCGCCGAGAGGGCCGCCCGCTGGCCGGCCAGGCCGGCACCGATGATCAGCACGTCGTGGGAGGGCACGGCGCAATTCTAGGTGGGCGGCCGGTCCGGCGCGTCTCGGCTCGGTCGGGCCCTGTGTGTGCGCGGATCTCGGGGGGACGAGCGGGGGGACGACCGCGGAGGGCCCCCCACAGGGCCTACAAGTTGCTCGCCCGAACGGGCGTTAAGTCTTCGCCTGAATTTCCTACAAGGACTCGATATGGCCGCATACGACTGGGTAGGAGCGAGTTCGGCGCGCGTGGAGCGCGCCAACGGTTCGCCCGCAGAGACGATTGCCGCAGATGGCAGGCTCCTGAGCTGGCTCGCCGGCATGTTGGCGCAGGACCGGCATTACCACTCGGTCATGGCCACGCTCACGGCGAGCGAGAATTACCCGAGCACGATCGTGCGAGCCGCGGCGGCTTTCGTGGGCGGCGAGCACTATTTCTTCGACGCCCCAGCCCCGGGGCACTGCGGGGAATGGTCGTTTCCGCGGTCTGGCACGTTGCCCGCCGTCCAGACGAAGTTCCTCGCCCAGATGAAGCGATTGTTCGCCGCCGACATCGCCGACTGGCGACCGAACGGGGGATCGATGTGCGAGCAGGCGGTCGTGATGGCTGCCTGCAAGGCGGGAGACGCGTTCGTTGAGCTGGCGCCCGAGGATGGCGGGCACTTCGGCGCCGCGGTCCTCGCGGAGAGGCTCGGGATCGAGTCCTTCGTATTCCCCATGCGCGGCGATCTGATCGATGTCGAGGCGACCATCAACCTTGTCGAGCAGCACCCGAGCATTCGGTTGCTGCTCATCCAGCCGTCGCATTGCCGCCGGCCTCAACCAGTCGAGGAGCTCGCGAGCGCCCTCACCGAGCGGGTCACGCTCGCCGTCGACGTCAGTCACACCGCCGGTCTGATCGCGGGTGGGCTGCTTCCGCAGCCTCTCCTCCAGGGGGCGGACATCCTCACCTTCAACACACACAAGACGCTGCCGGGGCCTAACAAGGGCGTCATCGCCTTCGCCGACCGCAACCATCACCTCGCCGAGACGGTGTGGGAGACCATCTGCCCGCAGCTGCAGTCGAACAGCCATCCCGAGTGCCTTCCGGGACTGGTCATCGCACTCGAAGAGATCGCCACCTTCGGCCGCGCCTACGCTGAGCAGGTGATCGCAAACGCGCGGACACTTGCCCAGGTGCTCGACAGCAACGGCCTAGACGTACCCGGCATGGAATACGGAGGCACGGAGACACATCAGGTACACGTGAGAATCGGTGCGGCCGAGGCCGCAAACCGGCTGGCCAACGAACTGCTGCCGACGTGCGGGATCCGCACGAACTCGGTGAACATCCCCGGGAACGGGCGGTGAGTTCGGCCTTCGGCTGGGCACGCAGGCATTGACGCGCCGGGGCTTGACGGAGGTCCAGTTTGCCGAGCTGGGCCGTCTGCTCGCACAGGCAACGCGATGGACCGCGGATCCTGGCCGCATCCGTCAGGAGGTGGCCGAGCTGCTGGTCAACTATCCGCTGTTTCCGTTGCACTTCAGCTTCGACCAGCTCGACCACGGGGAGCACGTGGGGAGGTTGCTCCACGAGGTGCTGCGGTAGACCGCCGCTGCTGGGGCACGAGCCGATGTCCGCGGCGAACACGCCGCCCGAAAGGGCGGTTGCTCGAGCGCCCAGAAGAAGGGGCTCGATTGCTCCGTTTCATAAGAAGAATCCTATGTCCGGTTGTAGTCGGAGGTGTTCGACGTGGCGGTGCCCTCCTGAGGTGAAGCGGGGAATTGCAGCTCGAAATGTCGACTTTTTTGGGTCCAGGGAGTCTGTCGGTGACGTCTGACGCCGTATACAGTGGAGGCGCAATGGAAGCAGGGGTGTTTTCCATCGGTAATCCAGCGAGCTTGACGTCGCTTGACGTCGCCTGCGGGATGCCGCTGGGGTGGAACAGCAGTCCGCCGCCGGCACCTCATCGCTCGTCGTTCGACGAATTCACGACGCGACTGTTCTCGTCTTCGTTTGGACGCGGGGCCGTGTTACATGCCGTTCTCGGGCGGCAGCGAGTCTTCGACATGGCTGGCTGTGGCAACTCGGTATGCCAGGAGGCACGGCTACGACGATCCGATCCCGATTACGCTGCGCTATCCCGGCCTGGCCTCTCCGGAGCAGCTAGGACTCCAGGAGCGCGTGATCGCTCAGCTGGGACTGGCGGATTGGGAGCGGGTCGAGCCCGACGAGGACCTCGACCTGATTGGACCGGTCGCCACCGCGGCTCTAAGGCAGACGGGCCCGTTGTGGCCGCCGCACGCCTACGTGATGGCTCCGCTGCTCGAGGCGGCGCGCGATGGCGTGTTCCTACTTCTGACCGCGCTCGAAGACTTTTTCACCTGGTGGCGCTGGGCACCGCTTGTGAGCGTTGTGGCGCGCGATCGGCGACCGACGGTCCGCGACGCCGCGTTGCTCAGCGCGATCCTGACGCCCGTGGCCTTGCGTGTGCGGGCTGCGAGTCGACGGGGCACGCCGCCGCCGATGCCGTGGCTGCGACCGGCGGCAGAAGGACGCGCGCTGGCGCTCCTCAGGACCAGGCAGGCGGCTGTCCCGGTGCGATGCAACCGCGCGATGACGGCGCAAAGCACGCATCGGTGCTTCAGCGGCGCAGCAGGCACGTTTCGTGCGCTCGGCGAGGCGTTTGGTACGACCACGGACCAGCCTCAGTGCCGACCCGGCGTGGTCGAGTCGCTCGCCGGCGCTTGTGGGTGGCGCGGATTCGCCGATCTGCGCGGAATTCTGGAGCAGCTGGCCGGCGACCTTTTACCCGCGGACCTACTCGTCGACCGGCCCGCTCCAGATGCGATCGGCGTGTTCTTCGGCGCGCGGAGCCGAGAGTTCGCGACGAGCTGGAGCGGGGGAGGCCTCGATGAGTCGATCGTTGACGTCGACACGCTGCGTCAGACCTGGCTCAGCGACCGCCCGGATCCCCGCACCGCATGTCTTCTTCAGTACGCATGGCTCACCGAGCAGCTCGCAGACGCGAGATGCACAACAACCAATGAGCTCCTCCTCACCCACCAACACAACTAGGGAGTACGCATGAGACAAGAAGTCGAACCCACCCGGACCCAAGCCCATCTACGAGACGCCGACCATCGAGGTCCTCGGAGGCTTCGCTCAATTGACGCTGGGCGAGCAAGACTTCCGGTTTCGGCGATTTGCTCGCACGGACATAACACCACCACGGGCTCCGGCCCGGGCTCCTAGGACGACGGTTGCGCATCCCGCCAGAGCTCACCGCTCTCGAAGCGGTCGCCGGTTGTCCTCTCGGCGGGAGAGCGCGCTCAACGCCACGGCTTGCCCAGCCGCGGCCATGAGCCGCTCGCGGCGCTTGCCTCGGCGATCGAGCGCACGCTGGAAGAGCGGCCCCCCTGCGGTCGCCTTCTCAGGGGGGCGAGACTCCTCGCTGCTGCTGGCAGTGGCTGCGCACGTTTGCAGGCGTGCGGGCCTCGAACCGCCGCTGCCAATCACACTCTGCATAGCTGGCTCAGTTCGCGGAAGCGGATGAGCGCGAATGGCAGCAGCTAGTCCTTGATCATCTCCAGATCCCCCACTGGCATCGCATCCCGGTCAGCGGCGAGCTCGACCTGATCGGACCTTTCGCGCGCCGGCACCTGCTTCGGGATGGTTTGCTGTTCCCCGCCAACGCTCACTCCATCGTGCCGCTGCTAGAGGCCGCGGGCCAGCGTTGCCTGATCGTGGGCCTCGGTGGCGACGAACTGCTGAGCCCGCAGCAGTGGCGACCTGTGCATGACTTGCTCGGCGGCAGGCGAAGGCCAGAACGCCGCGACCTCTTCAGGCTTGCTGCCGGCGTGCTCCCGAGGGCGATCCGGGGGATGGCACGTCCCGCCTCCGCGGAGGGTTTCGAGGACATGAAGTGGCTGCGCCCCGCGACCCGATCCCGTCTTGCCCGCGCGGCGACGAGGGGATTCGAGGAACCGATTATGTGGCGAGCTGCGGTCCGGGATGCTGCCGCGCAGCCGCGGCGTAATCCTTCCGTCAATGGCGTGGGAGCGCCTGGCGCAGGCCAGCGGCCAGAAAATCCTGGTCCCGTTGCTCGATCCCGGCTTCGTGGGCGCACTTGCTCGCGCTGGTGGGCGGTGCGGATGGGGCTCGCGTACGGCCACCATGAACGCGTTGGCCCGTGATCTTCTGCCCTCGGACGTGGTCGGGCGCGAGACCAAGGCGTACTTCAATCGGGTCTTCTTCGCCGAAGAGAGCCGTGAGTTCGCCGCCGCGTGGTCGGGGAGTGGGCTCGACGAAACGCTGGTCGATCCGGAGATGCTGCGACGGGAGTGGCTGTCGGACGTTCCTGACATCCGCACGGCGCTACTCCTGCAGAGCGCGTGGCTGACGGATCGAGAGATCGACCTATCGGCGGCGAGCCGGGAACTCGACAGCGTGGCGTTGACATGCCTGTGACGGTGAGTGGCGCATACGGCTTTCGACTGTCCGGCTTGGAGGCAGGCACGTGGCTCGGCGTGAGCGAAGCGTTGCACTGGCGCGAGATTTCTTGCAAAGGGGACAGCCGCCCGGAAGCTCCGGAACTGTCGCTCGACGTACACATGCTCGAGTTGCGCGTGGGTGCCGACATTGCTCACAGCGAGCTCGTGCACCCGCTGCTGGGACGGGTCGCTTCCCAGGTGGCGCTGGCGCACGGGGCCGACGCGATGCACGCCGGCGCGGTCGCCGGAAGCGCGGGTGCGTGGGCGGTCATCGGGCCAAAGGGTGCGGGCAAGAGCACACTACTTGCGAGCTTGAACGACATCGGCGTGCCGATAGTCACCGATGACGTCCTCGTGTTTCGGGACGGTGCAGCCATGGCAGGCCCGCGCTGCATCGACCTGCGTCCGGACGCGAAGGGCTTCGGGCTCGGGGTGGCAGTTCGCCCGAGCGATCCACGCAACCGCATCGCGCTTCCGCCAATCGCCGCCGAGCACCAGCTCGTGGGCTTGATTCATTTGGAGTGGTCGCCAACCGAGACGACCGTCAAGCCGCTGGACCGCCGCGAGGCGATCAAACGCCTCCTGATCCTGCGAAGCGACAAGGGTTATCCCCGTAATCCGCGCGCGCTTCTCGATCTGGCAGCGCTGCCGACGGTTGTCCTGAGTCGCCCGCGGTCGATGAACGGGCTGGACGCCTCTGTCGAGCTCATGCAGCTTCTGCTGTCGAGCTCGGCTGACTCGCGTCGGACCGCGTAACGACGGCGCCGAATCGCGGTCGAATCTGTCGCGCGCGGAGTGACTACGCGGCGGCGATGCTGAGAACCGGCGCCGGAGTCGCCGCGAAATCGACGAGGCCCCGAGCGTGGGCGAAGTGGCTGGCCTGCGTTCGGTTCGCGACATTGAGCTTGCGGTAGATGTTCCGGAGATGGAACTTCACCGTCTGCTCGGTAACCCAGAGTCGTTGCGCGATGGCGCCGTTAGTCGAGCCGGACGCGACCAGCTGCAGGATCTCGAGCTCGCGCCGGGTCAGTGGCAGGTCCTCCGCATCGATCGCACGGGTCCGCTCGGCGGTGGGTGTTGTCTGTGACGGTCTGTGCACGATGTGGCCATTCAGCGTCTCGCGCACGAGCGTCGCGAGAGCAGCCGGCTGCGTGGCCTTGGAGATGACCGCAGTAGCTCCCGCGGAGAACGCCCGATCGAGCCAGTCCTCGGCTAGTTGGATGCTGAGCATGAGTACTCCGACCGTCTTATCTTCGTTTCGAATCGCACGCAGCAGCTCGATCGACCGTTGAGATTGGTCCATGTCGTCGAGCAAGATCGCGTCAGGGTGCGCGCCGAGGATTGTCCGTGCCGTCGTCGTGCGCCCGTTGGCGTACCCGACCAGTTTGAACTCGCCGCTCGCTCTGAAACTGAGCCGGATAGCCTCCACTATCAAGGAGTTGTCAGCCACGATAACCAGACGCCTGCGTGCGCTCGGTGGCCGCGAAACTGAGGATTCAAAATTGTCCCCGTCATTTCTGTCCCGGACGATCGCTCTGGTGCTCGAGTGAGGTGAGCGAGGTGTGTCATGCTGCCACTCGCCTGAGCTCATGCCAGGGCTGTTGCGGCATGGATTTGCCCCGGAGCCTCGAGCCACGCGTGGGCCCTGAACCCGTCGCTGGGCGCGGTTACGCCGATCACGACGTCGCGCATCACCCCGTGTGCTCGGAGCCACCGCTGCCGCACGAGCGCTGCCTCCAGACAGGTTGGCTGGCTTCGCCGCAAGACCGCGTCAACACCGCGGAGAGCCGTGGCGTGGAAGCGGCGGCGGGGCCAAGCGCACCTCTGCGTGTCCGGTAGCCAGGTTGCGGCGCGCATCGCGCAGAGCGCGATATGCCCACCAAGCCGCACGGACCTCGGAGATGCGGGGCGGTGCCGAGCTCACGAGGCTAGGAGCCCCCGCTCGTTCAATGTCGCGAGGAACGCGTCTACGTCGGCGGCGGCCCGGGTCGAGTCGATGCCGTATTTCTCGACGAGCGCCTCGATGAGACTGTCCTTCGTGGTTGACTCGGCGAGTAGGCGCCAAACAAACGCGCCCGAGCCTTGGACGGCTAGATACACGGCGTCTCTGGTGTCGAGCACGACGATCTCGTCGTCGATGTCACGCCAGTCTAGGTCGTTCTTGCGCAAACAAAGTGTCATGCTGCCTTCCCCTGTTGTTGGTCTTGCCCCGCGCCTCCGAGGCAGGTGTGAATCGGTGCCGCAGCGCCTGTCGGGGCGCCGCCGCTGGTCGTCGCCCGCTTGTTCAGCAGGGCCCAGAGTTGCCGTGCCGCGGCGCTCATCAATAAAGACCGAGGGTGCCGAGGCGCCGCTCGCGCCGCAGGAAGAGCCGGAAGAAGAAGATTCCAACGGCCACGCTTACTACAGCCAGCGGCAGGAGCTCGATCGTCGGTGTGGCCAACGTGTGCCATCCGGCGCCGCCGATGAGCGCGTCGCGGAGGCCGGTCAGCACGATCGCGATCGGGTTGTACGTCTCCAGAGCCGCCAACCAACCAGGCAGTACCGACAACGGGAAGAAGGCGCCCGAACTTAGACCGAGGACCGCCACACCGGCCCCGATCATCCCTGTTCCGCGTCGGAAGGTGAGGACGGCGCCGGCGGCAACCAGCCCGACCCCCCAGAGGAACGGCAAGAACACCAGCATCAGTACGGTGGCGGGCAGGATCCCGCCGGCGTGCAGGTGTAGCCCGAATGCGATCGCGATCACAACCAAGAACAGGCTCACGCGCAGCGGCACGTACAGCAGGTTGAAGAGCGTCGAGCCCATCTGCAGCGTTCCGACCCGGGTTGGGGTCACGAGAAGCGACTCGAGCGTTCCGGTCAGCTGCTCGTTGCGGAGCGCGCGAGACAGCTCGTGGACGAGCAGCAGCACGGCCATATTCAGGCAAATCCCGATCGCCACGAACTCGACGTAGGTGGCACGGGTGCCGTTGTACAGCGGCAGACTCGTCGGGTCCACGAGCTTGCCGAGAAACGAGAAGGCGAGGACCTGCGCGGCGATTCCGAAGAGCCCGGTCACCGCGCCCATCCGATAGCTCAGCGTAATCCGGAAATCGCGGCGGACGAACGCGACCAGCTTTGGGGCCTCGGAGACGAAGCTCACGCCGCTGCTCCCGTCACCACGAGGAAGGCCTCCTCCATCTCCGAATGCGCCTGGCGGCAGCCGATGACATCGAACCCACCGCCGACCAGGCGTGCCACGGCCGTGCCGAGACCGCTGGGATCCCGGGGAACGAGCAGGAAGTACCCGGGATCATTCGTGGGCCCGAGCGCTGCGGCGCGACCGATGGCCAGCTGCACTGCCGCTAGCGACGGCGGCCCTCCGGTGTCGATAGCGCGCACCTGGATGAGGTAACGATCGCTCACTGCACGGGCGGCGAGTTCAGCGGGCGAGCCGGTGAACACGACGCCGCCCTGGACGAGCAGGGTTGTGGAGTGGGCGAAGTCCGGTACCTCATCCACCCGCTGGGTCGTCCACAGGACGGCGGTTCCCTCATCGGCCCGCCGTCTTACGAGATCTCTGATCCGGCGAGCGCCTTCGGGGTCGAGGTCGTGGGTCGCCTCGTCGACCAGCAACACCTGCGGGCTCACCAGGAGCGCGCGAGCCACCGACAGCCGTTTCTGCATCCCGTGCGAGCAGCGCCCGACCGGGCGGTTGGCCGCCTCGGCGAGGCCCACGGCTTCGAGGACCTCCCCGGCGCGACGGCGCGCCTCACGCAGCCTCAGGCCGTGCAGGCGGGCGAAGAAGATCAGGTTCTCCAGGTTGCTGATCCGCATGTAGAACGAGCGGTCTCCGGAAGGAACTAAGCCGACGCGACCGCTCGTGAGCACGGTTCCCTGTACGGGCTTCACGAGCCCGCAGAGGATGCGTATGAGTGTCGTCTTGCCGGCGCCGTTCGGGCCAAGCACGGCACGAATCTCGCCAGGTGCGATCGCCAAATCAACCCCGTCCAGAGCCGTCTTGTCCCCGAAACGGCAGACCACGTCCCGCACCAGCACGCTGTGCCTGCCTTGCATCCACATCAAACTAACGAGCGGTCGGCCGCGTCCTTTGCGCAGAGCCCGACACCCCTCCGCCGCAAGGAACCGAGCTGGCCGCACCGCCTGACGACTTGACACCCGAGAGCCTCCGAAAGCTGGCCCAAGGCCTGCGCGTTAGATGGACGTGCAGGCCACTGTTCCGCCATCCGCCGCTCGCACCAGCTAGTGGCTGGCCGAGCACCCACGCATCGACCGTCGAGCGTCGACGATAACCTCCTGCTCGCCGGAGTCATCCAACGGCTTGTCGAAACTGCGCCGAGCCTGGATGCGCTGCGCAAGCATCGTCTGCACCTCGCAGCTGGCCGACTCTGGCGATCGCAAGGACGCGAGGTTCCGGCCGATCTCCTTTCTGACGCACGCGCAGCTGCAGTGCGCGCCATGCTCACGCGTTCCATTCTTGGCAAGGCCCGGTCCGCATATGAAGGCCCCATCATGCTGATGAAGGGTCCGGAGGTCGCCGCGCACTATCCGGTTCCATCCGACCGTCCATTCCACGACCTCGATCTGCTTGTTGAAGATCCCGTCGCGGCGCAGCGCGCATTGATCGCAGCCGGTTTTGTCCAGTACGGAGAACCGGAGGCATATACGGGCCTCCAGCACCTGCCGCCGCTGATGTGGCCGGGCGCCCCTCTTGTCGTTGAGGTGCATCGCCACCCCAGCCAGCCGTTCTGGCTTCCTCCCATATCGCCCGAGAGCATGTTCCGCATCGCGGTACCGAGCGCCACGGGCGTACCCGGGATCCTTGCTCCCGAACCCGCAGCCCACGCCGTCTTGGTCGTGGCTCACGCGTGGAACCACGAACCGCTCGGGAATGCGGGCCAGCTTCTAGACGCGGCGGCGCTCTTGGCGTCTGCCGATCATCGACGTGCGGGCGCCTTCGCACGGGCATGGGGTTGGGAGGGAATGTGGAACACGACCCTGGCTGTGATCGACGCGGTGGTAGGCGGGAACCGCCCAAGCCTCGCCCTCAAGCTTTGGGCACGGCACCTGCTCGACGTGCGCGAGCGCGTGGTCCTCGAGAATCACATTAGTAGGCTGGCCGCGCCCGTCTGCAGCCTGCCCGTCAGCGACGTGCCCCGCGCGATCGCCTGCACGCTCCGCTACACCGCCTCACCCGAACACGACGAGGACTGGATGACGCAGCTTCGGCGGTCATGCCTCGCCATCGCCCACGCGTTCCGGCCTCAATCAGAGCACGAGCAAAGCCTGGCCTGGATCGGGCCACGAACAACGCCCCGTCGGCCACGCTCGATGAGGGTGCGTCGCCACAGAGTCGGGAGCAGTACGCCGCACGGCGCGGAGCTCGCTGGGCGCGTATCGCTCATGCAGAAGCCGGCTGATCGGTAAGGGGACTCTTTGCGCTGTCGAGACGCCTCGCCCGGCCAGCCCTTCGCATCCGATGTTCCGCCTGGGCTGGCTCGAGAGTCGGCCGCATCCGCGAACGCGCTACAGGCCACCCGTGAGCGCGAAGTGATGACGCGCCGCGTGGCGCCGTGCTCGCCCCGATCTTTGACAGCTCAGGAGCGTCGCATTGCCGCCCGAGGTGGAGATTCGACTAATCCTCCACAGCGCCGAACAAATCTTCTCCTCGAAGCGGCGTTTCTTCATTGCGAATCCGAGGAACGAGGACGAATCCGTCCGCACTGGGAAGGCACATGACGTCAGGACTTGCAGCGAAGTTGACTATCCACGACCCGGAGGTGCTCGGAGTCGACGCTTCCGAGGCTGAGGTCGCGCTTGCGCAGCGCGCGCTGACCTCGCCTGGATCTCGGCGGCTGCGGATCGTCGAAGGGGGTGAGCGGTTCGCCACATCACGGCGACGCGGTGACGGACTGCGTCGGCTGCTCCTGTGTGGAGCCGACGTGTTCGCCGCCGCTGCCGCGATGGTGCTCGTGCTCACAGTGTTCGGCGACAACCGGCTCAAGCTCGTGACGCTCGCCGCCACGCCAGTCGTCGTGCTCGTGTTCAAAGTTGCGGGACTCTACGATCGCGAACAGCTCCGGTTACTGCGCTCGACGCTGGACGAGGCACCGGCGCTCGTCCAGGTCGCGGGCCTATACGCACTGACGATAGCCATCCTCCAGCCCCACGTCGTGGCCGGGCACCTATGGGGCCGTCAGATCGCGGCCCTCTGGCTGACGAGCTTCATCGCCATCCTGGTCGCCCGCGTGTCGGCCCGTTGGGTGGCTGGCCGCGCCTCGGCGATGGAGCGTTGCCTGGTGATCGGCGACGCGGCTCTCGCGCGTCGAATCCGCGAGAAACTCAGCAGCAGCCGCGCCCGTGCGGTCGTCGCCGCGACGCTGCCGCTCGAGGCGAACGAGATCGATCGCCTCGAAGGACCCGAGGGGATCACGCGCCTCGTTGATGAGCTGCGGGTCGACAGGATCATCATCGCCCCCGCGCTGAGCGAGCCGACCGGAGTCACCGAGCTTATCCGCCTCGCGAAGTCAGCCGGTGTACAGGTCAGCCTGCTCCCGCGCATGCTCGAGGTCGTTGGGTCGGCGGTCGAGTTCGAGGACATCGACGGCATGATGCTCCTGGGCGTCCGACCGTTCGGCCTTTCGCGCTCGTCACGTCTACTGAAGCGGGTGTTCGATCTCGTCGCCACCTCGATCGGGCTCGTCATCGCCGGACCGGTGTTGGCCGTCGTCGCGGCGGCCATCCGGCTGGACTCGAGAGGACCTATCTTCTTCCGCCAGGTACGCGTCGGGCGCGATGGCCAGACCTTCCGCATCTTCAAGTTCCGCTCGATGGTCGTGAACGCTGAGGAGCAAAAAGAGCAGCTCCGGGCTCTCAGCGAGGTTGGCGAGGGGATGTTCAAGATAAGCCGCGATCCGCGCGTCACGCGGGTCGGCGCCTTTCTACGACGAACGTCGCTGGATGAGCTGCCGCAGCTGTTCAACGTCGTAAAGGGCGAGATGAGCCTGGTCGGTCCGCGTCCGCTCGTCACCGACGAGGATGTGCTCATTCGCGGGCTCGATCGCAGCCGCCTGCACCTCACGCCTGGCATGACAGGACCGTGGCAGGTCCTCGGCAGCCGCGTGCCGATGCAGGAGATGGTCGGCCTCGATTACATCTACGTCGCCAACTGGTCGCTGTGGCTCGACCTCAAGTTGCTCATACAGACGGCACGGCACGTGCTGCGCCGTGGGAACGTCTGAGCCGGCCAGGGTTACATCACCCAGTCGGCGGCATAGACCCCGGGTGTTCGCTTCTCAGCTGCGAGCCTTGCCGCCGCCGCGTCGGTAGCCCTTCTGGGCCGCACCAAGCACGGGCGTTGAGCCTCCGAGAGAACCGGCAATCCGGCACCTTGCAGGCATTTCGCGTGCAGACCCGGCGGCTCCGCCCCGCCCAGACCGCGCTGGTCCGGCCTGACGGCACGAGCCCGCCGGCGAAGACCTCGAATCGCGGCAACCCCTTCGACTTGCGTTTTCCGTCAGACTAAACGCTCGTTCTGGTCGTGTAGGCCGCCCTATGAACGGTTGTCCGATCGGCCGGAGCGTTTGATCGTGAGCGAGAAAGGGCATTTGAGGGTTCGGCGGTGGGCCATAGCCTCGCCATGGACACCGAAGAGAGGACGGACCGGGATGCGGTGGATAGCTTCATGCTTGGCTAGTCTTGCGGTGGCCGCATGTCTGTGCGGGGCGACGGCAATGGCCCGACCAATCTCGCCGGTCGCTCGAACTCGAACGGCGACCACGAACGGGACGCGGGCAACGCGAGCCGGCAAGGCCCCCGCAACCGTGTTGCTTGGATATGCCGCCGTACAATCGACCCGCGCCTCGACTCGGGCGGGCCGGCCCGAATCCTTCCGCTTCGCGGATCGGAGATCCGGATCGGTTTCATCCATCCATGTCTTCATCGACAAACGGAACCGAGCCACGAGCGTCGTCGCAGGCCTGTATTCGAACGTGAACGGGCATCCCGGTTCGCTCCTGACCGCTGGCGTCCTGAAGCATCCTAAGCCAGGCGCTTGGAATTCGCTCCCGGTAACGTCCGCCGCGGTCCATTCTGGCGACATGTATTGGCTCGCCGTACTCGGACGTGGGGGCAGGCTCTACTTCCGGGCCGGCAAGAATGGGCGCTGCGCGGCCCAGAAAGCGCGTCAGACGCGGATGCACTCGCTCCGCTCCTCGTGGACCGGGCGCCCGGCCCACTCGCTCTGCCGCATCTCGGCATACGCGGCCCGCAAGGTGAAAAAGGGCACCGTCAACGGGGTCCTCTCGCCGGTCGGCGGCGGAAGCGGTGCGAACCCGGGAGTACCGACGCTCAGTTGCGATCTGAATGCGACCACGTCGAATTTCACGACGCAGATTGCTGCTGCAAACCCCGGGCAGGTGGTGTGCCTGGCCTCGGGTGACTACAGCAGCTTTATTGGCACCAGCAAGTCGGCGCCGGGGATTTGGATAACTTCTGCGCCGGGCGCGACGGTCGCGTTCAACTCCGGCATCAGGCTGAACCTCTCGAACGTGCAGAACTTCACGCTCGATGGGACGGGCGGTGGGGGCACGATGACCGTCGGCGGCGAACTGGACATGGAGACCAGCACCGACGCGCTCCTGAACAAGGCGCTCAACCTCACGTTCCAGAACATCAACTTCGCCACCGGCGGGAACGTTCTGGTCAGGGGGCCGGAGAACTCCAACATCACCTTCAACCGCGACACGTTCGTGGATGGCAACTCGAATAGCGGCTGTACGAGCCTCGGCGCGCAATTCTACCTCCTGTACCGCACGGCCACGTCAACAACGCAATCAGGGGTGACGGTTGAGAACTCGGTGTTGATCGCTCCCGGCGACCTCTGGAACCCGAACCGGGCGATCGAAACCATGTCTCCGATGACCGTCGCGAACAACGTGATCGTGGGCTTCCTGGATCGCCTCAATAGTTGCAACCACATCGACGGCCTCCTGCTATACAGCGGCTCGCCGGGCACATATGGAGGAGTCACCTTCACCGGCAACCTCTGCTACGACGACTACAACTGCATCGCGGGGTGGGACGGCACGTCATACAACACGATCACCGACAACGCCTGCTTCAGCATGGAGCGAAGCTGCGTGGACCTCTACTCGGACGTCGGATCGGTCGTTAGCCACAACACGTCGATGACCGGGGGCGCCGACCCCTCCGGCTGTGCCACCGAACCTGACACCCAGGCTTGCAGTATCGGGTCAGTGTTCGAGAACAGCAACAAGACCGGCGATCCTGTCGGCAGCGGGGAGAC
>CAVOOV010000013.1:0-209790 GCA_963697655.1 uncultured Solirubrobacterales bacterium
CAGCCGCATCTCTACCCCGCCCCGGGCAGCTAAATCACCCGCTATCGATTTTTTACTGCGGCGAGCTCGCGCGGCCCGCCCCGCGCCTCACACCGCCGCGGCAGCCTCGACCTTGCTGGCCGCGGCCACGTGCGTGACCGGCAGGCCGAGCCCGCGGGCCTTGCTGACGAGGTCGAGCTTCAACCAGCGCGAGATCCCCAGCGGCAGCGTCGAGACGATGATCTCGTCGTAGCCCCCGAGGTTGACCGCGTCCTGGATTGCCATCAGCGGCTCGGCATCGCCGACGCTGCCCGTGACCTCGTGGCCGGCGGCCTCCGAGAGCTTGGGCAGCGCCACCGCCAGCACTTGGGTGGCCTCATCCGCGCTGGCATCCTGCGGATCGACGAACTTGTGCATACCGTGGGCCTGTCGCGGGACCACGAGATGAAACCTGGCCGGACTGCGCTGCGCGCGCTCCCGGACCGCGTCCAACAGACCAGGGGTCGCCGCGGTCTGATGCGCAACGACGAGGACGTTGGCCGGTTCTGACATGAGTCACCTCCAGAGAGATGGACCGGTCGACCGAGTATTCCACCGCGCCCGGGTATGGACAAGGGGCCTCGCTTCGCTCGGCGTCCATGGGGCCGTGCGACCCCGTCCGGACGGGCTCGCATGGCCCCAAGGACGCCGCGAAGCGGCCCCTAATCCAAGCTGTACTCCCCGCGCGCCACGATCACCGCCGCGCCGCCGACGAACACGCGCTCGATCCGCTCTGCGCTGCCCTCCACCCGCGCGCGGAGCACCGACCGGCGACCGATCTCGACGCCCTGGACGATCTCGATCTCGGTCCCGAACGGCACCCGGCCGTGGCGGGCCAGGTGCACGACCAGCGGCCCGGCCGCCGACCCCGTGGCCGGGTCCTCGGCCACGCCCAACGCCGGCCCGAACATCCTCGTCTTCCACCGCTCGCCCGACCCGGCGAAGCAGCTGATCCCGTAGACGCCGAGGCGCTCGAGCGCGCCGATGTCCGGCTTCAGCGCCGCGACCGCGTCCTCGCTCGGAAACTCGGCGTACACGTGCACCGGCCCGTTGCGGTACCCCTCGATCGGGAGCGCGCCGTGGCCCGGAGCCGCGCCGAGCGCCGCCACCAGCTCGTCCACGGCGTCGAACGGCTCGACCGGCGGCACGAACTGCTCCATCTCCCCGTACGTCAGCGCGCCATTGCCGGCGCGCTCGAGCGTCACGGGCACGATCCCGAGGCCGGTCTCCAGGCGGACCACGTTCGACCCCATCGCGCGGCCGACCACGAACGCCGTCCCCAGCACGGGGTGGCCGGCAAACGGAAGCTCGGTGGCGGGGGTGAAGATGCGCACGCGCAGATGCGCGTTCGGGTCCTCGGATCGGAACACGAACACCGTCTCGGACAGGTTCATCTCGCGCGCGGCCCGCTGCATGGTTTCGTCGCTCAGGCCCGTCGCGTCGGTGAACACCGCGACCTGGTTGCCCTGTAGAGGGACATCCGTGAACACGTCGGCGATCGTGTAGCGACGCATGCTCACGACTCGCCCGCCATTTCGAGCAGCGTCGTAACCGTCGTCCAGTTGCGGGCGGTGGCGCGGACGCCGAGCGTGCTGTCGGCGAGCTTGGTCCACATCTTCGAGCGCCCCACCCCGTCCGGATGCCAGGCGTACAGCTCACGGCCGATCGCCACGAGCTTCTCCGTCGGGGCGGCCGCGGCGGTGACCTTCTCGACGGCTGCCCGATCGGGCTCGCCGTCGCAGAAGCTGACCTGGTAGCGCTTGGGGTTATCGGCCACGTCCGCGAGCGGGTTGCGCGCGACGACCTCGGCGAGTTCGTCGGCCGTCCGCACGATCACGTCGACATCGAACCCGAATGCCTCCGCGATCAGCTTCTCGCACTGACCGCCGAGCTTGTTCGCGCTCACGCCCGACGTCAGCACGACGTTGCCGCTCTGCACGTACGTGCGGACGTCCTTGAACCCCGCGTCGGTCAGCACCGAGCGCAGCTCCGGCATCGCGATTCGCTTGCGCGGACCGATGTTGATGCCACGTAAGAGGAGGATTTGTGAGCTACTGCGCGCCATGTTGCGGGGAACTACGGACCGGGGTTGCGGGCCGGCGCGGATGTATACAGACGCGCTTTGGCCGATGTCATTCACGCAAGCCGGAACTTGAGCCCGGCGGCCAAACTTCCCTCGAGAATACGGAGTCCTGTAAATGCAGAAGAAGGACAAGAGCGGCCGGATGTCGGCGCAGGAGACGCTCGAACTGTGGCAGGCATACAAGCAGAGCGGCGATGCACGGACTCGCGACCGTCTGGTCCTGACGTTCGCGCCGATGGTGAAGTACATCGTGTACAAGAAGGCGCGCGAGATCCCAGCTCGTTGCGAGGTGGAGGACTTCATCTCGTGCGGCCTGGAGGCCCTGATCCGGTCGATCGACCGCTATGACCCCAACAAGGGCGCCACGCTCGAGCAGTTCGCGTGGACCCGGATCCACGGCGCGGTGCTCGACGAGCTCCGCCGCAACGACTGGGCTCCACGCTCGCTGCGCCGCTGGGACCGCGACATCAACAAGGCCTCGGAGCAGTTCGTCGGCCTGTACGGCCGCAAGCCTTCGCGCGAGGAGCTGGGCGAGTCCCTCGGGATTTCGGCCAACGACCTGCGGACGCGCCAGGACGACATCGCCCGCTCCCACGTCGGGTCGCTCAACACCGTGGTCCTCGCCGAGGACGACACCACGATCGAGCGGATCGACACGCTGCACTCGGAGGACCGCGACTGCGATCCCGAGCAGGCGGCGATGCGCGACGAGGCCAAGTCCCGCTTCCGCAAGGCGTTCGAGCGCCTGCCCGAGCGCGAGCGCAAGGTCGCCGTGCTCCTCTACGTCTACAACCTCACCCTGCGCGAGATCGGCGAGATCCTCGGCGTCACCGAGAGTCGCGTCTGCCAGATCCACGGGCAGATCACGAAGAAGCTGCGCGTCGAGCTCGAAGCCGACGAGGCCTTGTTCAGCGAAGTCGAAGCGTCCGGCTCCGGGCCGGCGCACGCTCCGCTTCAGGAGTGAGAGGACGCTCCGCGCGCGCCGGCGTCACCACGGCCCAGCATCCGGCTGGGCCCTCAGGCAGCCTCCGGCTGCGTGCCAACCGCCGTTACGTCGGGCAGCTCTGCGGTCGCCGCCGCCTCGGCGGCGGCCTGGTTCTCTTTCTTGACCTCGAGCCAGATCTCCTCGCGGTAGACCGGGATCGCACGCGGCGCGTCGATCCCGATCCGTACCGTCTGGCCCCGGACCTCGAGGACCTCGATGATCGTGTCGTCGCCGAGCATGATCCGCTCGCCGGCGCGGCGGCTGATTCTCAGCATGCCGGGTCGGCGTCCGGCGCGCCGTCGCCATCGGGGGCGACGAACAGCGGCGCGCGAAGCTCACAGCCGGGCGCCTGGTTGATCACCTGGTAGGCCTGTCCAGACCGCACCAGGATCGGCGCCTTGAGATTGGCTGTGAAGTCCTCCAGCGCCGGCGCGGCGCGCACAGTCACATAGACGTCCATCGCGCTCGACCCGTCGAAGCCGAGCCGCTCGACGTCTTCGTCGATCACCTCGACCGCGAACCCCTGAAAGAACCGGTGCGGGTTGGTCACCGGCAGCGCGAGCGCCGGGTCCTCCAGCGACTGGAGCCACATGAAGGGCGCATCGGGGTCGTTCGCCAGCAGCGTATAGCGTGACCCGCCCAGGCCGATCAGGCCTTCGGGAAACTCGATCACCGTTTCCGGCTCGATCTGCACGCGCCCGAAGCGCGAACTCTCGATCGTGAGCGACAAAGCGGGGCTTACTCTAGCCGGAGCTGGTGCCGAGGAAGTTCATCAGCGACTCCTGCACGATGCTCGCGCCCGCCTGCAGGGCCGCGGTGAGCGCCGCCTGCTGCGTCGAGTAGCTGATCTCGGTCGACGCCATGTCCGCGCCCTGGGTGTTCGAGAGGACCTGCGTGTCGCTGGTCTGGAGGGTCTGGATCCGCGACGCAGCCATCTGGAGGCGGTCGGTGACCGCGCCGACGTTGGCCGACAGGCCGTTGAGCGAATTGAAATTCGTATCGAGCGAGGAGAGGTCGGAGTTCACCGCGGAGCTGTTGCCGGACTGCATGTCGTCGGCGATGTTCCGTAGCGAGTTCAGCAGCAGGCCGTCGCCGGCCGGCTGGCCGGACACGGTCTGGCCGGTCCCTAGCACTCCCGACAGGTTGGAGTTCACGGTCAGTGAGGTGTTGGGGCCGATCGTCCGGCTGACCTGGCCGGTGTTGCCGGCGTAGGCGTCGCTCGATCCTGACTGGTAGGGCTCGGTCGAGGTCGAGGAGCCCGAGAACACGTACTGGCCGTTGTACTGGGTGTTGGCGTCCTGCTTGATCTCGTCGATCAGCTGGTTGACCTCCTGGGCGGAGGCCTGCATGTCGGCCGTGCTCTGGGTGCCGTTGGCGGCCTCGACCGTGAGCTCGCGGATCCGCTGGACGGAGTTCGTGATGTCGGTCAGCGCGGAGCTCTGTGCCGAGGCCCAGCCGGTGCCATCGGTGACGTTGTTCGAGTAGCTCGTCAGGTTCGACAGGTCCGTGTTGAGCTGGAGCGTGAGCGCGGTACCAGCTGGGTTGTCGGACGGCTGGTTGATCGACTTGCCCGTCGAAAGCTCCTGCTGGGTCGTGTCGAGGCGGTCAAGCGCCGTCTCGATGCCCGACAGCGTCATCTGGGCGGACATCTGGTTGGTGACGCGTCCGATCATCTAGATCACCCCGAGACCATGCTGAGGAGCGTGCTGATCGTGTCGTTGATCGTGCTCATGACGCGCGCGGAGGCCTGGTAGGCCTGCTGATACTGGATCAGGTTGGTCATCTCCTCGTCGAGCGACACCCCGGAGATGCTCTGGCGCTGGCTACCGATCGCGCTCAGCAGTGACTGCGAGGTCTGCTGGGCGTTCTGGGCCGACTGGACGTCGCTGCCGATCCCGCTGACGAACGCCTTGTAGGCCTGGTCCGCGGTGCCACTGCTGAGGCCGGCGACGGCGTTGGCCTCGTCCTGCGTGTAGGGCGGGGTCGTGCCGTTCGAGGTCAGGCCCGGGTTGACGGCGATCGTGGCCGCGGTGGTGCCGGTCGGATCGAAGAACGGGGTGGCGCTCGGTCCGCTCGCGTCGGCGCCGGAGATCGCGCCGTTGACCGTGGTCACGAGGTCGTTGGCTATGCCGTCGAGCGTGGTCGAGTAGTCCGCGATCTTGCCGGTGCCGGTGGTCGAGTCGTACAACCCGAGCAGCGAGCCGAGCGTGCCGCCAGAGCCGCTCAGGTTCGAGTCGGCCAGGTTGTCGGTGAGGTCGACGCTGGTTCCGTTCACCAGCGGCGTCGCGTCGGTCGTCCCGTTCTGGGCGGCGATGGCGGCATTGCCGAAGCTCACATTCACCATCCCGTTCGACTGGGTGGTGACGTTCACGTTCGAGTACTGCGACAGGTCGTCGATGACGTTGTCGCGCTGGTCCTCGAGGCTATTGGCGTCAATGCCGGCGGGCTGCGCCTGGGCGATCTGGCCGTTAAGCTGCGCGATCTCGTTGGCGTCGTTCGCGACCGCACCTGTGCTGGGGTCAGTCAGCGTGTTGTACTGACTGGTGACCTGCGACTCGAGCGTGCTCATCTGCCCGGAGAGCGTGTTGAGCTGATCGGCGATGTTGGCGCCGTCACCCATGACAGCCTGCTGGGCGCCCTGGTCACCGGGGGTTGACGCGAGCGTATTCCAGTCGGTGAAGAACTGGTTCAGCGCGCCGGACAGACCGTCCGCGCTCGGTTCGTTCAGCCCCGCCTGGACCTGGCCGAGAATCGTCGAGCTGGTGTTGTCGCCGCTCTCGGTGCTGTTCTGCGTCCGGTACTGGCTGTCGAGGAACTGGTCGCGGATCCGAGTGATCGAGGTGATGTCGACGCCGGTCCCGAACTGCGAGCCGTCGCCGGTGACACTCGACAGCGCCGGGATCGTCAGCGAGCTGCGCTCGCTGAGGTTCACCGTCTGGCGCGAATAGCCGGGCGTGCTCGCGTTCGCGATGTTCTGGCCGGTCGTGTCGATCGCGGCTTGCGCGGCCTCGAGCCCGCTGAGCGCGGTCTGCAGTCCCATGTAGCTCGGAATCGTCATCGCTCAGACCTCGAGATCGAATACGCGGTGCCCGGTGGTCTGCGCCGCGGTCGTGGCCAACCGGTCGCCGCCGGCGTTGTAGCTCTCATCGCCAGCGATGCCGGCGAGCTTGAGAAGGTGATCGAGGAAGGCCAGTTCCTGGCTCATCAGCGCGCGGTTGACGTGGTGCTCGCGCTGGATGACCTCGAGCAGGCCGCGGAGCTCCGCGCTCCTGGCGCCGGCCAGCAGCGCCGACTCGCGGTCCATCAGCGTCTCGAGCATCGCCATGCTCACCGACGCGCCGGCGACGCGGAGCCTCACGCCGGCACGCTCGAGCAGCGCGATCCGCTCGGTCTCGAGCTGGCGGCGATGGTGGAGCTCGGCACCGAGCACGCCGGTCAGAGCCACGACGCCCTTGACGTCGCGGATGCGGATCGCCGCCCCCTGCTCGAGGACCACCTGGAGCAGCCGCCGAGCGGCGACCAGCTGGGCCTCGAGATGGGCGATCACCTCGTTGGTCAGGGCGGCGTCAGCCCGGGCTTGAAGCTCGGCCGTCGCCATCACTGCGCCCCCGCAGTCGTGCTGGAAGTCGTGCTGGAAGTCGTCGCCTCACCCTGCGGCGTTCCGATCGCCGGATCGATCGACTGCGCGAGCTGCTGGGCGATCCCCAGGCCCCCGCTGGACATGATGCTCTGGGTGAGTGCGGTCGGGATCATGCTCGCGAACCCGCTGGTGCTCGGGTCAGAGCCGAGGATGCCGCCGCTCGAGTCGCTCGAGCTGTCGTCCGAGCCGTCGTCGCTCGAGCCGTCGTCGGTCGGGCTGGTCACGGTCGAGGCCAGCTCCTGCGTGAGCTGCTGGACGAGGATGTCCTCGAACCCGAGCGCCTCCTGGTAGGCCTTCTGCGCCGTGGCGTTGCCGTTGCGGATGTCCGCCGGCTCGTTCGCCGCGTCGACCGGCGGCAGGCTCGACGACGTGAGCGACGGGTCGTATGAGCTGAGGCCCGATGCCGACAGAATGCTCATGGCTTGATCTCGTTCGCGATCTGGAGCATCTGAGCCTGGTACTGGATCGCCTGGCTGCCCATCGCGTACTGCTGCTGGGCGGCCATCATCTGGCTCATCTCACTGCCCATGTTGACGTTCGAGCCCTCGAGCGCGCCCTGCTGGAGCGAGGCGCCCTTGGCGGTCCTGATCGCGCCGCTGGCGGCGGTCGCGCTGAACACGCTGTCGCCGTCGGCCACCAGGCCGTCGGGCGCGGGCACGTCGACGAGCGAGATCTTGCCGAGCTTCTGGCTGCCGGCCTGAACCGTGCCGTCTGACTCGATCGACACCTGGCTCGGGTCGACCCCGGACGGGATCGTGATCGGCGGCTCCACCAGCATGCCCTGCTGGTTGGTGAGCTGGCGCTTCTCGTTGATCTGGAGCGCGCCGTTGCGGGTGAGGCCGATCGTGCCGTCGGGCCTGCGGACCTCGATGTAGCCCTCGCCCTGGACCGCGACGTCGAGCGGCTGGCCGGTCTGCTGGATCGCGCCCTGGGTCTGGTCGCGGCCAACGACCGCGGCCGCGGTGCCGGCGCCGGTGGCGACATTCGAGCCGTAGTCGCCACTGCTGTACAGCAGATCGTGGAAGCCCATGATCGTCGACTGGTAGCCGGGCGTGTCGACGTTCGCCATGTCGTTTGAGATGGCGTCGAACTGCTGCTGCTGAGCCTCCATGCCGGAGGCGGCGGCGTAAAGACCTTGGAGCATCTATCAGCCTCCGAGGGAGCCCACCGACTGCGAGCTCTCCTGCATTGTCGAGTCGATTGTCTGGATCGCGTTCTCACCGGCCTGGTAGGTCTGCGTCGCGGTGATCATGCTGACCATCGTGTTGATCGGGTCGACCGCCGAGTTCTCGAGCTCGCCCTGCTTGACGATCCCGCCGGCGCGGCCGGTGGGCGCGCCGGTGAAGTAGTTGTCGCCCTGCTTGGTCGGGTTCGAGACGTTGAACACTCCGAGCGACGACGCGGGAACCGTTCCCTGGGCGCTGACCGCGATCGGGGCGCCGTTCTGGGAGAGCACGTCGTTGCCCTGACCGTCGACGAGCAGGCCCTGAGCCGACTCGGAGAACTGCCCGTCGCGCGTGAAGCGGTCGCCCTGCGGCGTGCGGACGGCAAAGAAGCCCGTGCCGGCGACGCCGAAGTCGAGCGGCTGGCCGGTCGAGTGGAGCGCGGCCGGGGTCAAGTCCGTGACCGGGGTGCCAAGTTTCACGCCCGTGCTGATCGAGCCGATCTGCTGACCGGTCGCCGAATTGGCGAGCATCATCGACCCGAAGTCCGACTGGACCGAGGTGTCCGTCTTGTACCCCGGCGTGGAGGCGTTCGACAGGTCGTTCGCAAGCTGATCCTGCCTGACCTGCTGCGCCAGCATTCCGGACGCTGCGATGTAGAGACCGGTATCCATCGGCCTGGGTATTCGCCCGTCCTTCATCATCCTTGAGGCATGGACCCCATCAACGTGGACATTCGTCTGATCAAGGCCGTGCTCGGCACCGAGCTGCGGGTCGCTCCCGGCCGCGCGCTGATGGCGCGCGTGGTGACCGCCGACGGACGGGGGCGGGGATCGCTGAACATCGCCGGCGCGCTCATCGACGCATCGCTGCCGAAGGACATCCAGGCCGGCCAGGAGCTGCGGCTGACCGTGCGCCACGTCAGCCCCGATCGGGTCGAGCTGAGCCTCTCCGACCAGAACCTGGCAGCGGGCGAGTCCGCCGAGGCCGTCCCGCTTCCCGGCGGCGGGACCGTGCAGGTGAGCGAGCGCGACGCCGGCGGTGGCGGCTCCGGCTCCGGGGGCGATGGCTCCGGGGGCGACGGCTCCGGGGGCGACGGCGGAGCGGACCGGCATGCGCTCAGCCTCCGCTACGAGGCGCCCGCGTTGGGAGCGATGGATCTGCGCTTCGAGCTCGACCCCTCGTCGCTGCGGATATCGGCGACGGTGGGCGCGGGAAGCCCGTTCGACCTCGCGCTCGACAACGCCGGCAAGCTCCGTGATGCTTTGGCTGCGGCGGTCGGGCGGCCGGTCACGGTCGACGTGTCCCCCCGGCGCGAGCCACTCGACGTGTATGCCTGAGCCGCCCGAGCCTGCGTCGCCCGCGCGCCGGCGCGCCACCGCGCTCAGCTACGAGCAGGGGCAGCACGCCCCGCAGGTGACCGCCACCGGTGTGGGCCTCGTCGCGGACCGGATCGTCGCGGCCGCGCGCGAGGCGGGCGTTCCCGTGCGCCACGATCCCGCCCTGGCCGAGGCGCTGGCCGCGCTCCACCTCGGCGACGACGTTCCGCCGGCGCTGTGGACCGCGGTGGCGGAGACGCTCGCCTGGGCGTACCTGCTCGACGCCAAGGCGTCACGCTAGCCCGCCACCGCCACGCCAGCCGCCACCGCCACCGACACGCCGGCCGACACCGACACGCCAGCCGCCACCGCCACCGACACGCCGGCCGACACCGACACGCCGGCCGCCACCGACACTGACACTGACACCGACACCCCCGCCGACACCGACACCCGCATCGGTCATAACCGCGGGTGAGCGGGAATCGCCGGCCAGAGGCCCACGCGACGTCGCCGGCGCCACGAGGTGGGTCTAACCCCACACTCGACGACTCGTCTCGGTCGAGAGCGGACTTAGCCACGCTATACGTGGTTTTCGCCTCGGTCGATGCTGGGCGGAAGCCGAGTGAGGACTTAGCCACCACCACCGGCCCCCGACTCCCGCCGACGCACCGCCACGGCCACCGCGCCACCGTCCGCGAACCGCCCCCGCCACCACCCGCGACCGCCAGCGCCACCGCCACCGCCCGCAAACCACCCCCCGCCACCGCCACCGCGGCACGCGACTCAACCTTTCGCCGCGAGTGCCGATGAACCCGGAGGCCTCCCCTCGAAAGGCGGTTCCCTCGCATGGCCCTTCGTCTCACTGGCATATCCACGGCTGCTGACGCTGCCGGCGCACCGGCCGGCGTCGCGCTGCCCGGCGCCGGCTTCACCGAGTCCGGTGGCGCCTTCGGCACCCGGCTCGGCATCCAGGCGCGCACGCATTTCGCGACCAACGACCTCAAGGCATACCAGTCGCTGTTCCAGAGCGCCGGCGACCACGCCGATCCCCAGGCGCGCTACCACGCCCGCGTCCGGCTGGTCGAGGAAGGACTGTCCGCGGCCGGTCAGTCCACCTCGGAAACGCAGGCGACGCAGCGATACGCGGCCGTCGCCGCCGGCGCGATCAAGGCGCTCGAGGACGAGGCGCGCGAGCCGGTCCTGCTCATCTATGCCGGCGTTGCCCTGTACGAGCTGTGGAGCCTCGAAGCCGCCCACGCGATGTTCAAGGCCGCGCAGTTGCTCGATCCGGCCCTCCCCCACCTCAAGCGCAACCTCGACGAGCTCGGTCGTCGCCGTCGCGAGGCCAGCCAGACCGGCCGGTCGCTCAAGCCCCTTCACGCCACGGTCCCGGCGCTGGCGGCGAAGGCCCGCAGCATCGCCAAGCAGGCCCGCCCGGCCGCGAACCTCAAGCTCAGCCTGTGCATGATCGTCAAGGACGAGGAGGAGATGCTTCCCCGCTGCCTGGCCGCGGTGGCGCCCGCCGTCGACGAGATCGTGATCGTCGACACGGGATCGAAGGACCGCACGATCGAGATCGCCCACGAATACAACGCGACCGTCATCGAGAAGGAATGGACCGGCTCCTTCTCCGACGCCCGCAACGCTTCCTTCGAGGCCGCGACCGGCGACTGGATCATCTATCTGGACGCCGACGAGGTGCTCGTCGCAGACGACGTTCAGCGACTCAAGAGGCTCACCGGACGCACGTGGCGCGAGGCGTTCTACCTCGTCGAGACCAGCTTCACCGGCGAGCTCGGCGACGGCGACGCGATCACCAACAACGCGCTCCGCGTGTTCCGCAACCGCCCGCACTACCGCTTCGAGGGCCGGCTGCACGAGCAGATCGCCCACAACCTGCCGACCTACGCCGCCGGCCGGGTCGAGCAGACCTCGGTCCGGATCGAGCATTACGGCTACCTCGGGGCCGTCCGCGACGCCAAGGAGAAGTCGCGGCGCAACCTCGACCTGCTCAAGGCCCAGCAGGCCGAGAGCCCCTCCGACGCGTTCCTTCACTTCAACCTCGGCACCGAGTACTCGGTGCTCGGCGACTACCCCGCGGCGCTGACCGAGCTCGAGCGCGCCTGGAGTCTGATCGAGAGCCAGGGCCAGGAAGACCGCGACTACGTGCCGGTGCTGCTCCAGCGGCTCGTCACCGCGCTGTGCCATTGCGGCCGCGCGCACGACTCGATCGCCCGAGCGGACACGGCCTTGGCGCAGTTTCCGAGCTTCACCGACATGGTCTACTCGCAGGCGCTCGCGGCGCTCGCGCTCGGCCGCGAGGACGACGCGATCTCCTACTGGCAGCGGTGCATCGAGATGGGCGACGCCCCGGCGCACCTGGGCGCGGCAGTCGGCGGCGGCACCTACCGCCCGCGGGTCGCGCTGGCCGACCTGTACATGCGGCGCGGCGAGCTCGAGGCGGCCAGCGAGCTGCTCGACTGGTGCATCACCGAGCATCCGAACGTCGTCCGCGTGATCGGTCCGTACGCGTCGGTGCTGCTCCGGAGCGGGACCCCGGCCGAGACCGTGTCGAGCGACATCGAGTACCGCGTCCCCGAGCTCACCGCGGACGCGCGCTTCGTGCTCGCGACGATCTTCTTCGGCCACGGCGCGATGGCCGCTGCCGAGACGCAGTACCGCGCGGTCCTCACCGCCCGCCCGAACAGCTCGCAGGTTCGGGTCCAGCTCGCCGAGACGCTGCTGAACCAGCGCCTCTATGAGCAGGCCGCGCAAGAGGCGGCGCCGATTGCCGACGATGACCCGTTTGCCGGGCTCGCCCGCCGGATCGAGCTGTGGGGCCTGACCGCGTCCGGAGACCTGGCCGAGGCGCACACGGCGACCGCGCGAGCGGTGCACGCCGGCGTCCCCGCCGCCGAGCTCGAGGTATTCGCGGGCTGGGCCGAGGTCGCAGGCGACTCGCAGCCCGAGCAACTCCGCAGCCTCCGGGTGGCGGCGACCCCGCTGCTCGGCGTGATCCTCGAGACGCTGCTCGGTGCCCACGAGTTCGACACGTTCGAGAAGCTGGCCAAGCTACTCGAGCGCTCGGCGCTGCCCGAGCGCGAGCAGCGCGAGCTGCTGGGCTCGATGTACCTCCGCCACGGCTTCCTCCAATCGGCCGCACGCGAGTGGATGGCCGTCTGTCAGGCCCGCCCCGACGCCCGGTCGCTGCTCGGGCTGGCGCGGGTGGCGCACGCGAACGGGCAGCTCGAGGACGCCGCGGTGTTCGCCGGCGAGGCGCTCAAGCACGACCCCTCCAGTGCCGGAGCGATCGAGATCCTGGCCCGCTGCTCGGCGCCTCAGAGCCCCCAGCTCGTCGGAGCTCCGTAGAGCGAAGAACGGGCAAGACGGCCGCGACCGACCGCGGCCACCAATTGGACAACTCGACAGAAAGCTAAGGAGGCGCTCAAGTTCTCAGCGATGTGCTCGATTACCCCACCTGAGCGGGAAAGGATTCCGCGCAATAGGTAGGAACCGACGCATCCAAGGAGGAATGCAATGAGCTTCGACATCGGTTCGGTGGGCGGGACGCCCGCCGCAGCGACAGCGGCCAAGACCCAGCGGCCAACTGCGGTGACGCCGCCGTCCGTTGAGTCCACGGACACGGTGACCGTAGACACGATCCCCGCCAGCCCTCCCGACGAGGTGCATGACGCGATCGGAGTCGCCAACCAGGCGTACCACAACCTGCGGGCGAGCGGCAGCGAGATGCGCTTCAAGGTCAACGAGGCAACCGGGAAGCTGTCCGTCCAGGTCCACGACGTCCACGGGAACCTGTTGTTCACGGTCCCGGCGAGCACGGTGCTCGACGTCGCCTCGGGCGGCTCACTCCCTTCGAACTAAACCAGCGCCAGAGAGGTTTCACGCGCCATGTCAACCCAATCCGTCGGTTCCAGCACCAGCTCGGCCACCAGTTCCAGCCAATACAAGACCGGCGACCAGCTGTCATCGCTCGGATCCGGATCGCAGCTGCAGGTCACGGGTCTGGCCTCCGGCCTGGACACGAACGCGATCGTGACCGCGCTGATGGCCACCCAGCAGCAGCAGGTGACGAACCTCACCAACCAGCAGACCGGGCTGACGGCGATGAACACGCAGCTGACGGCCATCCAGAACGCGCTGACGACGGTCGCCAACGATGCCCAGGCGCTCGGAAGCCCGTCGCTGTTCGCCTACACGCAGACGATCAACTCGACCAACCCGACGCTGGTGGGAGCCACCGCGACCTCCAACAACGGCGCGGTCGTCGGCGGCTACCAGGTCTCGGTGAGCCAACTCGCGAGCGCGTCCCAGCGCACGTACCAGTTCACGAGCCCGACCTCGGCCGACACGATCACGATCGACGGCCAGCAGATCTCGCTGGCCGCCGGCGCGAGCGCTCAGGATCTCGTCAATACGATCAACTCCAACCAGAACGCGACCGTGTGGGCGACCGTCACGAGCTCGCCCTCGAGCGGCCCGGCCACCATCGTTCTGTCAGACCGCGCCACCGGCCAGCCGGACACCCCCACCGACTTCATCAACGTCAGCGATCCGGGTGGCGCGCTCAGCGAGGAGACCCAGTACGCGCAGGGCGGCGTGGACGCGGAGTACACGATCAACGGCGGCGCGACGCAGTACTCGTCGTCGAACACGATCAGCGGCGCGCCGGTGACCGGGACCCCTAACTCGACCACGAACTCAGGCGCGACCCAGACGATCCCCGGCGTGTCGCTCAGCCTGAACGGCGTAACCGGGTCGAACCCGGTGACCGTCACCGTCGGAACGCCGGCGCCGAGCACCCAGAACATTCAGACCGCCGTTCAGCAGTTCATCACGGACTACAACTCGGCGATCAACTTGATCCAGACCCAGCTGACCCAAGCGCCCACGAGTAGCGACCCCACGCAGGGGACTCTGTTCGGCGACTCCGACCTCCAGCAGCTGCTCTCGACCATGCGCGAGCAGATGGACGCGACCGTCGGCGGCCTGACCGGAAGCATCTCGAGCATGCTCGACGTCGGCGTCAGCACCGGCACCGCCTCAGGCACCGCAGCCCCTTCTCAGAGCGCGATCAGCGGCAACCTCACGCTCGACGCCACCGCCCTGACGCAGGCGCTCACGAGTAACGGGAGCGCGGTCAAGTCGATGCTCCAGAGCTGGTCGATCAACTTCTCGTTCATGGTCAACGAGGAGGCGGCCCCCGGGGGGACGATCTCCTCGCGGATCGACGGGGACGACACCCAGGCCAACTACCTCGGCACCCAGATCGACAACCTGAACCAGGCCAACTCCCAGCAGCAGGCCTCGCTCGTCCAGCAGTTCGCGCAGATGGAGGCGGCGCTCTCGTCCAGCCAGTCGACGAGCAGCTGGCTGACCAGCCAGATCGCGTCCCTGCCGACGCCGTAGGTGACCGTCGCGCCCGTGCGGCGCCATAAGGGTCGGCAAAGGGGCCAGGACGGCTCAAGAGCACGCCCCCGCTGCCGAGCATCTGGAGAGAACGGACGCGCAGTTCCCACCCGCCAGGAGACTCCCTCACGATGACGCCACCCACCGCCACGCCCAACGTCGCCTATCGCGAGAGCTCGGTGCTGAGCGCTCCCCCGGAGATGCTCGTCGTGATGCTCTACGACGGCGCCCGGAGGTTCCTGTTCCAGGCCGGCGTGGCGATGCGCGACGGCCAGATCGAGCTCTCGCACCGCAAGCTGCGTCGCGCCGAGGACATCATCCGCCACCTCCTCGACGCGCTCGACATGGATCAGGGCGAGATCTCCCAGCGGCTCGAGTCGATCTACCTCTTCTGCCTGCGATATCTCCAGCAGGCCCGCTTCGATCGTGACGCCGACAAGCTTGACAAGGTCAGCGGCCTGCTCGGCGAGCTTCGCGAGGCGTGGGCCGCCATCGCGGGCCAATGAGCTCCGCGGAGACAGCGCCGTACGAGGCGCTCGCTCGGATGATCGAGCGAGAGCTCGAGCTCATCGGCACGGGCGACCACGACGCGCTCACGGCGCTCAAGTCCGAGCGCGACACGCTGATCGCGACCCTCCCCGACGCTCCGCCCGCTTCCGCTCGCCCCGCACTCCAGCGCGCGGCGCTGATGAACAAGCGCGTGGAGATCGAGATCCTGCGCATCCGCGAGACCCTGGTGCTCGAGTTCGCGAACACCGAACGCGTCAGCCGCACGGCCCGCGGATACTCGCCGCACCGCGAGCCGCTCCGGCACGTCGAAGCCACGGCCTAGGCCAATACCGCGCCTGCATTAAAGGTTCGGGAGCTCCGGCCGATTTGCCGGAATATGAGGCTCGTAGCCACTTCTGACCTTCAGGAGGACACCACGCTCGCGCGTGACATCCTCACCGGACACGACGCTGCCCCGCTGCTCCGCGCGGGCGTCAAGCTCAACACTCGGTTCATCGAGCACCTGCACCGCGCGGGCATCCAGGGCGTCTACGTCGAGGACCGGTTCAGCCAGGGCATCGACGCCGAGCCGGCAATCAGCGGACAGACGCGCGGCCTCGCCACGCGCGCGATCGCCGCCGTGTACGAGGAGGCCAAGCGTTCCGTCGCAGCGGGCCGCACGCTCGACCCCGAGGCCACCGACGGACTCTCCGACGTCGTCGACCAGATTCTCCTCGAGATCGAGGAGAGCGACGGGAAGGCAGTCTTACTCTCCGACCTGTGCGCGGCCGCCGCCTACTCCCTCCAGCACCCGATCGACGTGACCGCACTCGGCCTGCTGATCGGGCGCCGCCTGATCATCGAGCACGGCTGGCTCGACTACAAGGGCGAGCGCCAGGACGACCGCCACGAGGAGCGCATGTTCCGGCTCGGAATGGGGCTGCTGCTGTCCGACATCGGCAAGCTCGCGATCCCTGACGCGATCCTGAACAAGCCGGGCAAGCTGTCCGAGGAGGAGTGGGACATCGTCAGGACCCACCCCAAGGCCGGCGTCAAGCTGATCCGCGACACCGGCGCGTGGTGCCCGCTGGTCCAGGCATGCGTGCTTCGCCACCACGAGCGCTGGGACGGCGCCGGCTACCCCGAGGGAAAGGCCGGTATCGAGATTCACGAGATGGCCCGGATCGCGGCGGTCGCCGACGTGTTCGACGCGATCACCTCCGAGCGCGTCTTCGCAGCGGCCAAGCCGGCGCACGTGGGCGTGCAGGAGATCCTCGCCGGCGCCGGAACCCAGTTCGACCCGACGATCACCGACGTGTTCTCGCGTCGCGTCGCGCCCTTCCCCCCGGGCGTCGAGGTTGAGCTCACCGATGGCCGCCGCGCGGTCGTGGTGAGCGTGTCCGAGCTTGCGCTCGACCGCCCCGTCGTCCGCGTGATCAGCGGCGGCGACGCGCCGGTCGACATCTCCCTCACCGCGGATCCCAGCATCCAGATCGCCGGCTGGAATCCCGCCCCCGCCGCCTACGCGGCGCAGGCCGCTTAGCTAAGACCGAGTGACCGCATCCGCCGGGGAGGCGGTGTTCGGCTCAAGCTTTCCAGACGCGGGGCGATCAACCAGAGCGTCCCGTTGCCCGGAAAGGACCCGCCCCCCGTGTCATTCCTGATCTCATCCGTTCGACGACAGCTGATCGTCGCCTTCATGGCCGTCTCGCTCGTGTTCATGATCGCGATCGCGCTCGCCTGGACGGGCAGCTCCAGGTCGCTCATGCTGGCGGTCGCGCTGGCCGCCGTCCTGGTCGCCGCCGTGATCAGCCTCACGATCTCGCGGGACCTCAGCCGCCGGATCACGCTGCTGCTCGACGGGATCAGAAGCCTCGACGCCGACGCCCTCGCCGATCTCGAGGACGGGCTCGAGGCGATCTCCCGCGGCGACCTAACCCGCGAGGTGCGACCGCCGATCGAGGGGATCCCGACGGGTCGCGAGGACGAAGTCGGCGAGCTGACCCGCACGTTCAACGGGATGGTCGAGAAGACGCTGAGCAGCGTCGCGGCCTATAACACCACCCGCGCGAAGGTCGCCGGCATGCTCCGCGACATCTCGAGCACCTCCGAGCAGCTGTCGCTGTCCTCGCAGCAGATGGCGAACACGTCCGAGGAGGCCGGGCGGGCCGTCGGTGAGATCGCGCAGGCGGTCGTCTCGGTGGCCGCCGGCGCCGAGGACCAGGTCCGCTCGATCGCCGAGGCGAAGATACTCACCGACGAGGTGGCGATGGCCTCCGAGGCCTCCGCCGACGGGGCGCAGCAGACCGCCGAGGCGGCTGCCGAGGCCCGCGACCTCGCCGAGCACGGCGCCCAGGCCGTGTCCTCGGCGACGGAGGCGATGCAGGCGATTCGCGACTCGAGCGCCGAGGCGAGCACCGCGATCCGGTCGCTCGACGCCAAGAGCGAGCAGATCGGCCAGATCGTCGACACGATCACCGGGATCGCCGAGCAGACCAACCTGCTCGCGCTGAACGCCGCGATCGAGGCCGCTCGCGTCGGCGAGCAGGGCCGCGGGTTCGCCGTCGTCGCCGAGGAGGTCCGCAAGCTCGCCGAGGAGTCTCAGTCCGCCGCCTCCTCGATCTCGACCCTGATCCACGAGATCCAGCTCCAGACGCGCCACGTCGTCGAGGTCGTCGAGGACGGGGCTCGACAGACCGAGGACAGCGCAGCCACAGTGGAGCAGGCCCGTGAGGCGTTCGCGCGCATCGCGGGCGCCGTCCAGGACGTCGGCAGCCGCGTCGAGCAGATCGCCGGGTCGATCCAGGAGATCGCCAGCGCCGGCAGCCGCGTCCAGGACAGCATGACCTCAGTGGCCGCCGTGGCCGAGGAGTCGAGCGCTTCTTCTGAGCAGGTGAGCGCCTCGACCCAGCAGACGAGCGCCTCGACCGAGGAGATCGCGGCATCCGCGAACGAACTCGCCCGCACCGCCGAAGAGCTAGAGCGGCTCGTCGGCCAGTTCACTCTTGCCTAGCTCAGAAACACGCGCTGAGACCCCTAAAGGATCCGGCTCAAACGCCGATTCATGGGAGGACTCGATGGATCGGGTCGTAACCGAGCCCAAGGAGGGCGCGTCTTAATCGGATCCTGCATGTCCCTCCTTGACCCCACTCAGCAAGCCCTCGAGTCCGCAATGAGCGGCTCGATGCTCCGTCAGACCCTTCTGACGAACAACCTCGCGAACGTCGACACGCCGGGCTACGAGCCCGAGGACGTCAACTTCCAGAGCACGCTCGCGTCGGCGATCCAGTCCGGGCAGCCGCTCGGCTCGGTCACCTACCAGCCTTACTCCGTGGCCCAATCCGTCGGCCCCGACGGCAACGGCGTCAGCCCCGAGCAGCAGGAGGCCTCGCTCTCGCAGAACGGCCTGCTGTACGAGACGCTGACCCAGGTGGCGGCTCAGCGCGAATCGATCCTCGAGAGCGCCATGGGCGTCGGACAGTCCTGATGAGCTTCTTCGACGCAATCAGCATCGCCGCGACCGGCCTCACCGCCGAGCGCACGCGCATGGACGTGACCTCCGAGAACCTGGCGAACGCCGACACCACTCAGGGCGCGAACGGGCAGCCGTATCAGCGCCAGGAGGTCGTCCTCCAGCAGGTCGGCGGCGGCGGCTTCAGCGCCGCCCTGTCGGGCGCGATGGGCGCGGCCGGCGGGGGTTCGCCGATGGGCGGCGGCACGCCCGGCGGCGTTCAGGTCGCGGGCATCGTCAACGATCCCACGCCCGACCAGGAGACCTACGACCCCGGCAACCCGTCGGCCAACGCGCAGGGCTACGTGAAGATGCCGAACGTCAACCCGGTCAACGAGATGGTCGACATGATCGACGAGTCGCGGTCCTACGAGTCCGACGTGACCGCGATGAGCACCGCCAAAGAGATGTACGAGAAGACCCTGGATCTCCTGAAATGATTCCGGCGATCGCAGGAGCAGTCGGGCCACTCGGCGCCGGCGAATGGAGCGTGGGCGGGGTCGGCTCGCTCGGCCAGACCGGCACGACCGGCGCCGCGGCGGCCGGCGGCGGGGACGGCAGCTTCGGGAGCGCCCTCTCGGGCGCGATCAACTCGCTCGAGGCGAGCCAGGCCAACGCCACCACTGCCTCGCAGCAGCTCGCCACCGGCCAGCTCACCGATCCGACTCAGGCGATCACCTCGGTCGAGAACGCGTCACTGGCGATGGATCTCGCCTCGCAGATCCGCACCAAGCTGGTCGACGCCGTCGATCAGGTGTTCCAGACCCAGATGTAGTTCACGCCCACCGCCCCCCGCCACCAAGACCAGGTTCCCACCCACCCACCTATGGATATTCGTCAATTCATCTCGAAGCTCACGCCCAAGGGTTGGGCCATGGTCGGCGGCTCGGCCGCGGCCGCGATCGTGTTCCTGGTGGTGATCATGCACTTCGCCTCCGCCCCCAGCTACTCGACGCTGCTCACCGGCCTCGACCCGGCGCAGACGGGCAAGATCACGACGACGCTGTCGTCCAAGGGGATCACCTACCAGATCCAGAACGGCGGCACCGCACTCGCCGTCGACTCGAGCCAGACGAGCCAGGCGCGGATCGCGCTCGCCACGGCCGGCCTGCTCGGGGTCGGCAGCCAGCAGCCCGGCTTCGAGCTGCTGAACAGCTCGCAGCTCGGCGCCTCGAACTTCCAGCAGCAGGTCACCTACCAGCGCGCGCTCGAGGGCCAGCTCGACCAGACGATCGAGCAGATCCAGGGCATCGACTCCGCGACCGTGAACCTCGTGCTGCCCAACCAGCAGGACGAGCTGTTCGGCGACAACACCCAGACCTCGAGCGCCTCGGTGCTGCTGTCTGACTCCGGCAACGTCGATCAGAGCGCGGTCAAGGGCATCGCCGAGCTCGTCGCCTCGAGCGTCCAGGGCCTGTCCGATCAGAAGGTCACGATCACCGACTCGACCGGAGCTCTGCTGTGGCCGGCCTCGGGCACCGACGGCTCGGGCGGCTCGGGCGGCTCGCAGCAGTCGGCCGACCAGCAGTACGACGCGACCACGGCCGCGGCGGTCACGGGCATGCTCGCCCAGACGCTCGGCCCGGGCAAGGCCCAGGTGATGGTCAACGCCAACGTGAACGCCAACCAGGCGACCTCGGACACGCTCACCTACGGCAAGAAGGGCGTGCCGCTGACCCAGCAGACGCAGGCCGAGACGCTCAAGGGCGGGAGCCCGTCGGCATCCGGTACGACCGGCACGATCCCGGCATACGCCGCGAGCTCGGCCAGCGGCAACTCGAACTACTCGAACAAGTCCGCGAACACCTCCTACGGCGTCGACAAGACCGTAACCCACGCGGTGATCGCCCCGGGCGCGGTCAACAACCAGACCGTGTCGGTGCTGGTCGACAAGACCGTGGCGGCGTCGGCGATCCCGGCGATCAAGAGCGCGGTGGCCGGCGCGGTCGGCCTGAACGCCAAGCGCGGCGACACCCTGTCGGTATCCCAGATCGCGTTCGCGAAGCCCGCCGCCACCCCCGCCCCGGCGTCGACGACAAAGATGATCGGCTACGCCAAGTACGCGCTGATCGGCTTCGGCGCCCTGTTGTTCCTGTTCTTCATGCGACGGAGTATCCGTCGGCGCGAGAAGGAGGCGTTCACCGGCCAGCCCACGTGGCTGCGTGAGCTCGAGACCCCGCGCCCGCTCGCGGCGCTCGTGTCCGGCGACGACGGGCAGACCGACGTCAAGCGCCTGCGGTCCCCGGTCAACGTTCCCAAGCGCCAGGTCGAGGAGCTGGTCGAGCGCGACCCCGATCGCGTCGCCCAGCAGGTCCGCGCCTGGATGAGCGAGGACTAGTCGCTCACGCCGATGGCAGCCGAACTGGAAAAGGCACCGACTCAGGCACCGGCCGCACCCGCCGCGGCGCCCGCGGCCGCGGCCGCGCCGGCCAAGCGCAAGCTCGAGATCAAGGGCCGCAAGAAGGCCGCGGTGCTGCTGGTATCGCTCGGTCCCGATCGCGCCGCCGAGGTGTTCAAGCACCTGCGCGACGAGGAGATCGAGACCCTGTCGCTGGAGATGGCCAAGCTCCAGCGGGTCGATCCGCTCACGCAGGCGACCGTGCTCGAGGAGCTCGCGGCCACCGTCGAGGCGTATGACTCGCTGCTGGCGGGCGGCGTCGACTACGCGCGCGAGGTGCTCGAGCGGGCGCTCGGACCGGAGCGGGCGCTCGAGATCATCGGGCGGCTCTCGAGCGTGATCGAGATGCGGCCGTTCGAGTTCCTGCGCCGCACGCCGGCCGAGCAGCTCGTGACGTTCCTGCGCAACGAGTCGCCCCAGACGGTGGCGCTCGTGATCGCCAACCTGCACACCACGCTCGCCTCGCAGGTCCTGTCGAACCTGCCCGGATCCGAGCAGGCCGAGATCGCGATCCGGATCGCGCGGATGGGTGAGACCGCCCCGGACGTCGTCAAGCAGGTCGAGAGCGTGATGAAGAAGAAGCTCGACAGCGTCGTCCAGCAGGAGTACTCGACCGCCGGCGGGATCAAGTCGCTCGCCGAGATCCTCAATCACACCGACCGCTCGACCGAGCGCAACGTGCTCGATTCGCTCACCGAGGCCGACGAGGAGCTCGCGGCCGAGGTACGACGCCTGCTGTTCGTGTTCGAGGACGTCGTCAAGCTCGACGACCGCTCGATCCAGCTCGTGCTCCGCGAGGCCGACCAGAAGGACCTGGCGCTCGCGCTGCGCGGCGTCAACGACGACGTCAAGGAGCGGATCCTGTCGAACATGTCAGAGCGCGGCGCGACGATGCTCGTCGAGGAGATGGCCTACCAGCCGCCGCAGCGCAAGCGCGTCGTCGAGGAGGCCCAGGGGCGGATCGTCGCGATCGTGCGCAAGCTCGAGGAGGCCGGGGCCCTGGTGCTGTCGCGTGGCGAGGAAGATGCAGTTGTCTAGTCCGGCGGGGGTGGGTGGGAACCCGATTAATGGCTACGCCTTCCGCCAGCTGGACGCGCCCCCGGCGGGGACAAGCGACGGCATCGCCGACGTCCTGTCGGCCGTCCGCGCGGAGGCCGAGCAGATTCGCGCCCAGGCGTGGGCCGCCGGCGAGGCCGAGGGTCGTGCCGCGGGGCTCGCGGCGGCCCGCACCGACGCCGGGCCCGCCGTCGCCGCGCTGACGGCTTCGCTTGAGGCGATCGAGCAGCTGAAGGCCCAGATGATCGCCGAGCTCGAGCAGGACGCGGTCGAGATGGCGATGCGCCTGGCCGAGCAGATCATCGCCGGCGTGCTGTCGGTCGAGCCCGAGCGCGTGCTCGACGTGGGACGCAACGCGCTTCGCCACCTTTCCGATCGCCGGCGGGTGACGCTGGTCGTGAACCCCGAGGACTTGGAGCTGGTGAGCGAGTGCGTCGACCAGCTGCAGTCCGAGCTCGGCGGGATCGAGCACCTCGGCGTCCAGTCCGACCGGCGGATCGGCCGGGGCGGCGCGATCGCGCGGACCGACTCCGGTGAGATCGACTCGGGCATCGACGCGCAGCTCAGCCGCGCCCGCGAGATCGTCGCCGCGGCGCTGGCGCGCGAGCCGTCGGCGCTCGACGACGAAGCCGACGATGACCGCTGAGACCGCTGAGGCCACGCCTCGCGCCGGCGGGCTTGCGCGTGCGGCGCGGTCGCTCCAGGGCGCCGACCTGTCGCGGCGCGTCGGCCGCGTCAGCGACCTGATCGGGCTGATCATCGAGGCCACCGGAGTTCAGGTCGAGATCGGCGAGGTCTGCATGGTCGGTGAGGGCCGTGAACGGCCGCAGGTCGCCACGGAGGTGGTCGGCTTCCGCGGCGGGCGCACGCTCTTGATGCCGCTCGGCGAGCTCCACGGGATCGGACCCGGCACGAGCGTCCACCCGACGGGCCGGCCGTTCCGCGTGGCCGTCGGCGAGCCGCTGCTCGGTCGCGTGATCGACGGCCTCGGCAACCCGCTCGACGGCTTTGGTGAGCCAGAGGGGATCTCGTGGCGGGACACGACCGGCGCGCCACCGGATCCTCTGACCCGGCCCCGGATCGTTGACCGGGTCAGCCTGGGCGTGCGCGCTCTGGACACCCTTGTGCCATGTGGTCGGGGGCAGCGCCTGGGCATCTTCGCCGGCTCGGGCGTCGGCAAGTCGTCTTTGATGGGGATGATCGCGCGCTCGACGAGCGCTCAGGTCAACGTGATCGCTTTGGTTGGCGAGCGAGGCCGCGAGGTGCGCGAGTTCATCGAGCGCGACCTCGGCGACGCGCTGTCGCATTCGGTCGTGGTCGTCGCCACCTCCGATCAGCCCGCGTTGGTACGGATCCGCGCCGCGTTCACCGCCACCGCGATCGCCGAGCACTTCCGCGACCAGGGTCGCGACGTGATGCTGATGATGGACTCGGTCACGCGCTTCGCGATGGCTCAGCGCGAGGTCGGGCTCGCGATCGGCGAGCCGCCCGCCACCCGCGGATACACGCCTTCGGTGTTCGCCCTGCTGCCGCGATTGCTCGAGCGCGCCGGCACCAGCGCCACCGGCTCCATCACCGGTCTGTACACGGTGCTGGTCGACGGCGACGACATGAACGAGCCGATCGCCGACGCGGTCCGGTCGATCCTCGACGGGCACGTGGTGCTGACGCGCTCGCTCGCTCACTCGGGCCACTACCCGGCGATCGACGTGCTGCAGAGCGTGTCGCGGTTGATCGGCGAGATCGTCACGCCGGAGGTCCGCGAGGCGGGGACGCGACTGCGCTCCGCGCTGGCGGCGTACCGCGAGAAGGAGGACCTGATCTCGATCGGCGCCTACCAGCCCGGCACCGACCCGATGCTCGACGCCGCGATCGGCCTGCGGCCGGCGATCGACGCGTTCCTCAAGCAGCGGGTGGACGAGCCCAGCATCGTCGACGAAGCCGACGCCCAGCTGCTGGGCCTGGCATACGAGCTCGCGCGGCGGACGCCCGTCGCCGGCGAGGTCCTCGACGGTCCGCCGGCGCTGCCGGCCGCGGTTCCCGGACGGCAGGTGCCGGTCGGTGGCGCGGCCCCGGCCGCTCCCGCGATCCCGGGCCTCCAGCTCCGCGCCTGACGCACGCCCACCGCGCCCGCGGCACCGCCTCACCTGTCCCGCCCGGCGCGCCCCGCCCCGGCTGCGTGGGAAGAAACTTCAGGATGCACGCAGTTTCTTCCCACACGGTTCGGAACGGGGCCACTCGGACAAGCGTCCACCCGCGCTTAGGCCCTGCGAAACGCAGTCGAGTACAGGACCATGAACGGACCCTCGTTCCGCTTTCGCCTCGAACGCGTGCGCGCCCTACGCGAGCGGCATGAAGACGCCGCCAAACAGGAGCTCGCCGGCGCGATGATGCGCCACCGTCGTAGCGAAGATGAGGTGGAGGCCGCGGCAGCCCGGCTTGCCGGCGCGCGCGCTGCTCAGGTCGACGCAACCCGCGTCACCAGCAGCGCAATCGACATGCTCGCGCGCCAGGCCTACCTGGAGCGTGCCGAGCGCGCGCATCAAGCCACCCGCCAGGACCTCCAGCGCGACGAGATCGAGCTCGTCAAGCGCCGCGAGGCCCTGACCGAGGCGGCGCGAGAGCGTCAGGCACTCGAGCGTCTAAAGGAACATCGCCGGGCCGACCACGAGCGCGAAGCCGCTCGTCGCGAGGGCCTGGTGCTCGACGAGATCGCGATCAACAGCTTCCGAAGGAGAGCGGCATGACCTCCAGTATCACCGGGGCGCTCCCGCCCGCGAGTATCGACTCGCAGGCGCAGAGCGCAGGGGCGAGCGGCCTTCCCGATCAATCGTCCGGGCCGCCCTTCACCAGCGTCCTCGACAACCACGTGGCCCGGACCGCCGTTGCGGAAGGCCAGAACAAGAGCGCCGGAGGATCCGGCTCGCACACCGGCCGCGCCCGGCACTCCCACAAGGGCGCTCGCTCCTACACGACGGCCGCCACCGCCGGCGACGCCGCCCAGACCTCAACCGACGCGACCAGCGTCGTCGCGGCCGTCGCCGCCCAGGCGGCGAACGGCGCCCAGTCCCAGCCCGTCGGCACGGCGAGCGCCGGCGCCGCGGTGGCGGGGCAGGCCTCGGCCGCCGCCGGCTCCGCGCAGGCGTCGATCGTCGACCAGCTGACCGCGGCCACAGCCGCGGCGGCGGGTCCAACCGCAGCAACTCCGGCAGGCGCTGCGAGCACTGCAACCTCCGCGGCGACCACCGCGCCCGAGCTGTCCGCTCCGGCAGACGCGTCACCCGCCGCCCCCGCAACCGACGCGGCCACGCCGGCGCAGGCCGCCACGGCCGCGGCGACCGCGAGCGCCCAGGCGGCCGCCGCGCTGGCCGGCACGCCCACGCCCACGACCGCGAATGGGGCGAGCACGGCCACCGCACAGACCCCGGGCGCGACCGCCACGCCGGGCACCACCACGACCGCAACGCCGACCACAACCGCCGCGGCGGCGACCCCTCAGACCTCAACGGCAACGCAGGCGCAGGCGGCAACGCAGGCGCAGGCGGCAACCGAGGCGCAGGCCGCGACCCAGCAGGACGACGGCTCGTCCGCCGCGCAGCAGCAACCGCAGTCGGCGAGCCACGCGAACTCGACGACCGCCCAGACGCCGGCGACCTCGACCGTCTCCGCCACAACCACCGCGTCCACGCTGAACGTGGCGCCGGCGACCCCGGTGGTGTCGGCTGCCCAGGCCGTACCGACACCGACGCCGACGGCGACGGCGCTGCCCACGCGCTACGGCGTCACGCTCGAGAATGCGATCGAGCAGGTCCGCGCAACCGTCGAGATGGGCGCGCGCCAGGGCGCCACCAGCGCCCAGATCGAGCTCTCACCGGCCTCGCTCGGCACGATCCGGATCCAGCTCCAGCACACCCAGGACGGCGTGACCGCGACGGTGCTCACCGACCATCAGGCGGCCGCGGACACGCTGTCGCAGGGCGGCGACGACCTTCGCCGGGCGTTCCAGTCGGCCGGCGTGAACCTGTTGAGCCTCAACATCGAGGCGCGCGGCGACAACGCCGGCCAGGCCCAGACGCAGGATCGGGGCCAGAGCTCGGGATCCGGCTACACGACGGGCGGCGACGACATCGACGCCGACGGCGGCGCCGGCGCCGTGGAGCCGACGAGCACTTCGACCCTCTTGGGCAGCGCGCTTGTGAACGTGCTCGCCTGAACCAACTTCTCGCGATCAGACAAGGACGACACCGATGAGTTTCACCACCCCGACGACCACCACCGGCGGCACGACCGCCGCCACGAATACGACTGCCGCGAACTCGAGCTCGAGCAGCATGCCGATCAACCAGGACCAGTTCCTGCAGATGCTGATGACCGAGCTCCAGAACCAGAACCCGATGAACCCGAACAGCAGCGACCCGATGAGCTTCATCACCGAGCTCGCGCAGTTCACGTCGGTCGAGCAGGAGACCGACACCGCGCAGTCGACCGCGACGCTCGCCTCGGGGCAGGGCACCGCCTCGGCAGTGGCCCTGATCGGCAACACCGTCAACTACACGGACCCCACCAGCGGCGCCTCCGACACCGGCACGGTGCAGGCCGTCGATATCAACTCCTCGGGCCCGACTCTGACCATCAACGGAACATCCGGGATTGCTCCCTCCAGTGTCACCGAGGTCTCGTGAGCGCAGTAGTTCCCAACGCGGCGCTGATCGCGCCGGGTCCGGTCGGCCCCACGCAACCGGCTGCCTCGCCCGCTTCAGGTACTCAAGGGGGTCAGGCGCCGAGTGGGCCGTCGTTCTCGGAGGTGCTCTCCCAGCAGACGAGCGCCCCTCAGTTTTCCCGCCACGCGCTCCAGCGCCTTCAGCAGCGCGGGATTCAGCTCGACCAGCCCACGCTCGGTCGGCTGACGGACGGCGTTCAGCGCGCCGCCGGCAAAGGCTCGCGCGACTCCGTGGTCTTTGTCGACGGCACCGCTTATGTGGTGTCCGTCACGAACAACACCGTCATCACGGCGGTGGGGTCCGAGCACATGCACCAGCAGGTGTTCACCAACATCGACAGTGCCGTGATCGCATGAGTGACACGGTCAAAATCAACAGTGGCTGGACCTCTCCGAGGATGCCGCGAAAGGTAGGGATGTCCCGATGATGTCAGGGATGTATGCCGCGATCAGCGGCCTAGATGCGCATCAGACGATGCTCGACGTAACCGCCAACAACCTGGCCAACGTCGACACCGTCGGTTACAAGGCCCAGAGCACCCAGTTCTCCGACGAGCTCTCGCAGCTCGTCGCCGCCGGCACCGGCCCCAACGGCTTCAGCGCCGGCACCAACCCAAAGCAGGTCGGGCTGGGGGTACAGGTCGGTTCGATCGACAACGTGATGACCGCCGGTGGTGTGGAGTCGACCGGGAACGCGACCGACGTCGCGATTCAGGGCAACGGGTGGCTGCGGGTCGCCAACGGCAACACCGCCGTCACCCCGAATACGTTCGACGCGACCCAGTACACCCGGGCGGGTGATCTGACGTTCAACCCGAACGGCTACCTGACCACCCAGACCGGACAGTACGTGCTCGGCTATGCCGCGCAGTCGAACGGGTCGGGCGGCTACCAGCCCAACACCGCCGGTGGCGCGACGAACGCGATCGTGGTCCCGCCGGGATCGACGAACGTCACGATCGGCCCGGACGGCAGCGTCAACTACCAGACCGCCACCGGCACATCCGTGACCGCGGGCTATGTCTCACTGGCGACGTTCCCCAACCAGGCGGGGTTGCAGCGCGACGGCGGGTCGTTGTGGAGCGCGACCGCGGCGTCGGGCACCGAGACCGCCGGTCAGCCCGGGACCGCCGGGTTCGGTCAGACGATCAGCGGCGAGCTCGAGCAGTCCAACGTCGACATGGGTACCGAGTTCACGAACATGATCGAGGCTGAGCGCGGCTACCAGGCCAACGCCAGCACGATCACCACCGCCGACCAGATGATGCAGACAGTCGTCCAGATGAAGCAGTAATAGGGCAGGGACCCACCCACCCTGAGCGGAGGGGCGGCAATCGAGGGATGCCGCCCGTCCGGTCAGGGTGGGTGGATGGGCGGGCGGGGCCCAATACCCGCCACCTTCTTCTCTTACATCGAGGAACTGACAATGATCACCTTGCACCGACTCGGGCACAAGCTCGAGCTGTTCCATTTGAACCCCGACTTGATCGTCACCGTCGAGGGTCACCCCGACACGGTGATCACGCTCGCGACCGGCTCCAAGATCGTCGTCGCAGAGACGCCCCAGCGCGTCTGCCAGGCCGTCCGCGCGTATCGCGTCGAGATCCTTGCCGGCGCAATGAAGCGCCGGCAGGACCAGCGCGAGGACGCCGGCGGGACGGTCTCACCGCTCCGTCCGGCGTTCATCGACCAGTCCGAGCTCGCTTGAGCGTCATGTCGAATAGCAGTGCTCCAAGTGTGCTTGAGCGCACGCCCCTGCCTGCCCGCAATTTGCGCGGGACCCTCCATGGAATCGCTTCCACCGGGGTGAAGGTTTTCATAGTCCGGCCGATGACCGGGGCATGAAGGCCGCAACCGGCATAGGAATCGCTGTCGCGATCGTCGGCATCCTGATGGGCGCGATGATGGACGGGACCAGCCCGGCCGCGTTCATGAACCCGACGGCGCTGCTGCTCATCATCGCCGGCACCGGTGGCGCGACGATGGCGAGCGTCGGCATGGACGGAATGAAGAAGATCCCCGCGCTGTACAAGCGCGTGATCAGCGCGGAGCCGCTTGACGTCCAGGGGCGCGTCAACCTGCTCGTCTCGCTCGCAGAGCAGGCGCGTCGCGAGGGACTCCTCGCGCTCGACGCCCAGATCGCCGAGATCGACGACCCCTTCACCAAGAAGGGCCTGCAGCTGGTCGTCGACGGGACCGATCCCGAGCTCGTGCGCGACATCCTCGACGCCGAGATCGACGCGATGAGTGCCCGCCACCACGCCGGCGTAGCGCCGTTCGAGAAGGCCGGCGGTTTCGCGCCGACGATCGGGATCATCGGCACGGTGATGGGGCTCGTCCATGTGCTCCAGAACCTGTCCGCGCCGGCGACGCTCGGTCCCTCTATCTCTTCTGCCTTCATCGCCACGCTGATGGGCGTCGGCTCCGCCAACGTGATCTATCTGCCGGTCGCCAACCGCCTGAAGTCGCTCTCATCCGAAGAGATCGAGCTGCGAACGCTGACCGTCGAGGGCATCCTGTCGGTCCAGGCCGGCGACAACCCGCGCGTGGTGGCCGACAAGCTGACCTCGTTCGTGCCTCCGGCCCAGCGCGACAGCGCCGGTGAGGGCGACAACGTCACGCCGATGCCCGAGCGCGAAGCGGAAGCGGCGTAGCCATGGCCGCCCACGGCAAGCGCGGGCGTCGCGGAGGGGCGGTCGAGCACGAGAACGAGGAGCGCTGGCTCCTGACCTACGCGGACATGCTCACGCTGCTGTTCGCGCTGTTCATGGTGCTGTTCTCGATCTCGTCGGTCAACATCTCCAAGTACCAGGTCCTCCAGCAGTCGCTGAAGGCGGCGTTCTCGGGCTCGGTCCTGCCCGGCGGCCGCGCGATCCTCCAGTCCGGCTCGGAGTCGACCAGCGCCCACACGCCGGCCACCGCCGAGGTGCCGTCGATCGTGCCGCTGGTCCCGACCCCGACGTCGCGGTCGAGCAGCAGCACCGGCTCGGCCAACGCCGCCGCGAAGCCGATGACTGGGGCGGACCTGCAGGCGGCGCTCAACAGCATGAGCGCGTCGGTCGCCGAGCAGGACACGTTCGAGAAGCTCAAAGAGCAGATGGACGCCTATGCCAAGGCGCACGGGTTCGGCGACAAGGTCCAGACGATCATCGAGCGCCGCGGGCTCGTGGTCCGCGTGCTCACCGACAACCTCCTGTTCGACTCCGGCTCGGCCACGGTCCAGCCCGGCGCCGACCAGTTGCTCGATGAAGTAGGTCAGCTGCTCAACCTTGACAAGAGTCATCCGATCACCGTGGAAGGACACACTGACAATCAGCCGATCTCGAACGCACAGTTCCCGAGCAACTGGGAGCTGTCGACGACGAGAGCGACGAATGTCGTGCGGTTCCTGATCAGCCGGGGCGTCAGCGCCTACCGGCTCGGGGCGGTCGGTTACGCCGACCTGCACCCGATCGCAAGCAACGCAACGGCCGCCGGGCGCGCGCAGAACCGCCGTGTCGAGATCGTGCTGATGCGCCTGAACCCCGTACCCCCATCCTGAACCCCGCCCCCGACCCTGAAACCGAGCCCATGAAGAAGAAGATCCTGATCATCCTCCCGATCATCCTGCTCGGCGGCGGCTACGTCGCCAAGGCCAAGCTGATGCCCCCGAAGGTCGTCAAGCCGAAGATCGCGGGCGAGATCTACATCCTCCCCCACCAGTTCACGCTCAACCTCAAGGACGGGCACTACGCCACGCTGACCGTCGCGCTCGAACTGGCGCCCGGGCAGAGCGACGGCGCCAGCGCCGACAACACTCCTGCGGCCGGCGCCGCGGTCGGCACGCTTCCCGAGGAGGCCGTGATCCGGGCGATCATCACCAACGAGGTCACCAACCAGACCTCGAATGCCCTGATCGACGACTCGGGGCGCACCGCGCTCGAGCAGCAGATCCTGTCCGACATCAAGACCGAGACCGACGTGAAGGTCAACCAGGTCTTCTTCACCGACGTCGCCGTCCAGTAGGTGCAGCGATGAGCGAGAGACTCGAACTCGAACAGCTTCCGTCGGGCGGCGGCGAGCACGCGCCCGCGGTCAACGGCGTCGGCGATCTGCGGCGCCTGAGCGCCGTGCCAGTCGACCTCAGCGTCGAGATGGGCCGCACCCGGATGACCGTCGGCGAGACGCTCGAGCTCCGCCAGGGTTCGATCATCACGCTCAACCGAATGGCCGGCGAGCCGGTCGATCTGCTCGTCAACGGCACCGCGATCGCTCGCGGCGAGGTCGTCGTGATCGATGAGCAGTTCGGGCTCCGCGTCACCGAGGTGGTAGGGCAGCCGCCGATCGGCGCGCAGGAGCCCCCGGCCGACCCTGCCGCGGGCGCCGACGGGTAGCGCCGCCCAGCGCGCCGCAAACTAAAGCTACGGGCCGCAAATGACGAGTACCGGAGTACCGAACCCACTGAGGGGAACGCCGTCGCCACTCCGGCTCGTCTGATTCTGCAAGGAGCAAACCGTCATGCCAGATGCAACCAATTCCCGCCAGTTGGTCGTGTTCACACTGGGCACCGAGCACTATGCGCTCCCGATCCACCAGGTGCACGAGATCATCCGCTACTCCGAGCCGCGCTCGGTCTCCTCGCGCGCCGACTGGGTTCGTGGCGTGATCAGCCTGCGGGGCCGGATCGTTCCCGTGTACGACCTCGCGACCCGGCTCGGGGTTCCGTCCGAGCTCACCGAGGAGACCAAGATCGTGATCGTCGAGGCGGGATCCGAGACCGCCGGCGTGATCGTCGACGGCGTCGAGGAGGTCCTGACCGTGCAAGACGAGCAGTTGCAGGAAGCGCCCGGCGCGGACACGACGCTGATCGACTCGATCGCCAAGGTCGACAGCCGCCTCGTCGTACTGCTCAAGCCGAGCGCGATCTTCTCCGAGCCGGACGTCGCGCTCGCCGCCTGAGCCCTCCGAACTACAGAACCCCAAACATGTCCACCACCACCCCGGCGCGGGTCGTCGTCGTCGACGACAGCGCTCTGATGCGCAACATCGTCGCGCGCTCGCTGACGCGGGCCGGAGTCGAGGTGGTGGGCAGCGCTCGGGACGGCGACGAAGCGCTCGCACTGTGCGAGCGCGAGCGTCCCGATGCGATGACGCTCGATCTGACGATGCCGGGCCTGGACGGGCTCGGCGTGCTACGCGCTCTGCGCGCTCGCGCGGACAGCAACATCCCGGTGGTCGTCGTGTCCGCGTTCTCCGCCGCCCACGGGGCACGCGCGGTTGACGCGCTCGCCGAGGGCGCCTTCGACCTGGTGCCGAAGCCGACAGCGAACGAGAGCCTCGGCACGTTCATCGAGAACCTGGGCGCAAAGGTCAAGCTCGCGGCAGCGTCGCGGCGCACGCGCCGCCCGGCCCACACCGGGTCAACGCTCACGCCGATCCGAGCCGCCGCCGCTGACCACGGGGCCGGGTTCACCCCGAGGCGGCCGCCGACGGCCTCCAGGAGCGCCAAGCTGGTCCTGATCGCCACATCCACGGGCGGGCCGCGAGCGCTCGCCTCGCTCGTGCCCAAGCTCCCCGCCCCGCTGGGCGTCGGAACGCTGATCGTCCAGCACATGCCCGCCGGCTTCACCGGATCGCTCGCCACGCGCCTCGACGCGAGCAGCGAGCTGAACGTTCGCGAAGCCACGGGCGGCGAGAAGCTCGACGCCGGCACCGCGCTGCTCGCTCCGGGCGGCCGGCATCTGCGCCTGTCCTCCGACGGGCGTACGACGCTGACCGACGAGCCGGCGGTCGGCGGCCTGCGCCCCCGCGCCGATTTGCTGATCGAGGACGCCGCGCGCGTATACGGCGAGCGGATGCTGCTCGTGGTTCTCACCGGCATGGGCAACGACGGGCTTCGCGGCGCGCGCGAGGTGCACCGCCGGCGCGGAAGGATCCTCGTCGAGTCCGAGGACAGCTGCACGGTGTACGGGATGCCTCGAGCGATCGTCGACGCCGGACTGGCCGATGACGTGCTGGACCTCGGCCGCCTGGCGGAAGCGATCTCGAACGAGGCGCGGGCATGAGCGAGCGCGAGACGCGCACGCACCAGCGGAGCGCCATCACCCGCCACCGGGGCCATGACGCGACGGTCGCCGGTCCGAGGAACGACCTCGTCGCCGCCGACGACTATGTCGCGTTCTGCGCCGGCCTGCGCGAGCTGTGCGGGATCGACCTGTCGCAGTACAAGCGGCCGCAGATGGAGCGGCGCCTGCGCTCGTTCTTCGCGCGGCTGGGATACGCCAAGCTGACCGACTCGCTCGACCGGCTGAAGGGCGACGAGCAGCTGCTCGACGAGCTGCTCGACCGGGTGACGATCAATGTCTCGCAGCTGTGGCGCCACCCCGACCAGTGGTTTGCGCTCGAGGGCGGCCTGCTGAAGGACCTCGCCGCGAACGGCCGCGTCCGGGCCTGGAGCGCCGGTTGCTCCTACGGCGCCGAGTCCTACACGCTCGCCGCCCTCTGCAGCCAGGCGATCCCGGGCGTGCCCGTCCGGATCCTCGGAACCGACATCGATCAGCGCATGGTGGCCCGCGCCAAGACCGGCGTGTTCAGCGCTGAGGACGCGCGCAGCGCCCCCACCGCGGCGATGGAGCGGTGGTTCGAGCGGACGCCGACAGGGTGGTTGGCCAAGCAGTCCCTGCGGGCCATGACCCACTTCGAGGTGGGCGACCTGCTCAAGCTCCAGCCGCCGGCGTCGAGCTATGAACTGATCATGTGTCGCAACACGGTCATCTACTTCGCCGATCAGATCAGGGACGAGCTGCACTCAAGGCTCGCCCAGGCGCTGCGACCGGGGGGCGTGCTGGTGATCGGCGGGACCGAGCGCATCTCCGATGCGCCGTCGCTCGGTCTGGTGGCGACTGCGCCCTTCATCTACCGAAAGTCGTGATGGACACCTCCGAGTACATGCCGATGTTCATCGCCGAGACGCGCGAGCACCTCGAACAGCTGAACCTCGCGATCGTTCGACTCGAGGAGAACCCCAAGGACCGCCCCACGGTCGAGGAGATCTTCCGCATCGCGCACTCGCTCAAGGGCATGAGCGCGACGATGGGCTTCAACGCCGTGGCCGCGCTGACGCACGAGATGGAGGACGTGTTCGAGCTGCTCCGGCAGCGGACCACCGGACTGCCGGTCGAGGCGATCGACACCGTGCTCGCCTGCCTGGACGCCCTGTCGGTGGCGACCGAGTCGATCGAGACCGACGGGCAGGAGGCGCTCGATCCCGAGCCGCTCATCGCCCGCCTCAGGTCGCTGGTCCGGCCCCGGACCCCGGAGCAGGAGATGGCCCGCGTCGGCCTCGCCGACCCGCTCGACCACGCCGCCGTACTCGCCGCGCAGGAGGCGGGCGCTCGCGTGCTCCGCGTGACGGTCACGCTCACCGAAGCCGTGCTGATGCCGGCCGTGCGTGCTCACATGGTCCTGGCCGCGCTCGGCGACCACGGCGACGTCCTGGCCAGCGCGCCGGCATCCGACGCCGTCGAGCAGTTCCAGGGACGCCAGATCGACGCATGGATCGCCAGCGATCACGAGGACGAGACGATCGCCGCCAACGTCCGCAGCGTGTCCGAGGTGTTCACGGTCGAGGTCAAGTCGATCGAGCCCGAGGACACGGCCGCCCCCGCCCCGGCTCCCGTTCCCGCCCCCGCGGTCAAGTCCGCTCCGCAAGCCGAGGTCGAGTCCGCCCCGCAAGCCGAGGTCACCCCGGCTCCCGCGGCCGCGGTCGAGCCCGCCCCGACACCCGCACCCCCACCGACGCCCGCCGCGGCAAAGCCCGCCGAGGCGCCGACCAGGAACACCCAGACCCGGACCGTGCGCGTCGACGCCGAGCGTCTTGACGCGCTGATGCATTCGATGGGCGAGCTCGTGATCCATCGCACCGCCGTCGAGGCGCTGACCGCGAACCTCGAAGTCGCGGGACTCCAGCATGCCGTGCGGGAGCTCACCCGCAGCTCGCAGGCACTCCAGGCGATGGTCATGCAGGTCCGGATGATCCCGGTCGACGTCGTCTTCCTGCGGTTCCCGCGACTGATCCGCGACCTGTCGACCAAGCTCGGTAAGGAAGTGAAGCTCGAGCTGGTCGGAAGTGACACCGAGCTCGACCGCACGGTCGTCGACGCGCTCGGCGACCCGCTGGTCCACCTCGTCCGCAACGCCGTCGACCACGGGCTGGAGCGGCCCGAGGAGCGCCTCGCGGCCGGCAAGCCACGCCACGGCACGATCGTGATCGCCGCCCGCCACGCCGGCGGCAGCGTCGTGATCGAGGTCCGCGACGACGGCAACGGGATCGACCCGCGCGCGATCGCCCGCAAGGCCCTGTCGCTCGGGGTGATCGACCAGGAGGCCGCCGCGGCGATCGACATGCGCGGCGCCATCGAGCTGTTGTTCACCTCTGGCTTCTCGACCGCCGAGACCACCAACGACATCTCCGGCCGCGGGGTCGGGATGGACGCGGTCCGGGCGAAGATCCGTCAGCTCGGAGGCGAGGTCGTGATCGACTCGACGCCCGGCGCCGGGACGCTCGCCCAGATCCGCCTGCCGCTCACGCTCGCGATTGTCTCGGCGCTCCAGGTCGACGTCTCCGGCGTGCCGTTCGCGATCCCAATCGACCGGATCGAGCGCACGCACCGGCTGACCGAGCAGACGGTGCGGTCGGTGGCGGGCAAGCCGATGCTGGTGCTCGAGGACGGCGTCCTGCCGTTGCTCGACGGCGCCCGGGTGTTCGGCCGCGACGTCGTCGCCGAACACGAGTTCGTCGTGATCATTCGCACCCAGGACCGCCGCCTCGCGCTGGCCGTCGACGACCTGGTCGGCCAGCGTGAGCTGGTCACCCGGCCGCTCCCGGCGATCGTCTCCGACGGCGAGCCGGTGTCCGGAGGCGCAGCGCTGGCCGACGGGCGGATCGCATTGATCGTCGACTGCGACGCGCTCGCCGCCGAGAGCAGCATCGCAGCCACCATAAGCCTCGCCGCCTAGAACAACTGCACACCGAACACAGGAGCCTGATCAGTGACCCCTCGCTACACCGAATTGCAGCTTGATGCGCTGCGGGAGCTGGCGAACATCGCCTCTGGAAACGCCGCGACGGCGCTCTCGCAGATGCTCGGGCGCGAGGTCGAGCTGAGCGTACCGCGCGTACTGGCGCTGCCCCTGGCCGACGCCATCGAGGCGTGCGGCAGCCCCGACGAGTCGGTCACGAGCGTCGTGATCCCGCTCGAGGGCGACATCGACGGGCTCGTGCTCCTGTTGATCTCGTGCGACGGCGCCCGCGCGCTCTGCCGGCTGCTCGGCGTCGACGCCGGCAGCGAGATCGGCGATTCGGCCCTGCGCGAGATCGGCAACATCCTCGGCACCTCGTGCCTGAACGCGCTCGCGTCGATGACCGGGCTGAGCCTCGGCCCGTGCCCTCCGCACCTGACCACCGACATGCTGGGCGCGATCGTCTCTTCGCTCGCGTTGTCCCAGGCTGAGTCGACCGACCTCGTGCTGGTCCTCGACTCCGAGCTCGAAGTCGCCGACGAGCCGTGCTCGATCTCGTTCGTCCTGTTGCCGTCCGACGGCAGCGTGACCGACCTGCTGACGCCGCTCGGCCTCGCCGCGTAGTGATGGGATCGGTACGAATGGGAGAGATCGAAGTGTCCAAGCGATCAGGCGACGAGCTCGTCGCGCGCGGCCTGGGGTCGTGCATCGGCCTGGCGGTCCTCGACCGGCAAGCGGGCGTCGCCGGCCTCGCCCATATCGTGCTGCCTCAGTCCAGCGAGACCGATCGCCGGACCGGCAAGTTCGCCGACCTGGCGGTGCCTACGCTGATCGATCGCGTCTGCGAGGCGGGGGCCAGCCGGCGCCGCCTCGAGGCGGTGTTGGCGGGCGGCGCCCGGATGTTCGAGCTCGGCGAGCTCGACATCGGCGCGCGCAACGCCGAGGCCGTCCGGGCCGAGCTCGCGGCATCCGGCTTGTCCGTGCGCGCCGCCGCTACTGGCGGCAGTCGCGGACGCACGATGCGGGTCGAGGTCGGCGACTGCACGGTCAGCGTCAAGGAGGCCGGCGGTGTTTGCACCACGCTGCTCGACGGCCGCGGCGGGCGCGCCCGCCGGGCGCGGTCGGCGGCTCTACAGGAGACGAACCGATGAGCGAGATGCTGGATCGCGACAAAGTCGCCGCGCTCGTGGAGGCGGCCAAGCAGGGCCAGCTCCCTGACCAGGGAGCGGTGCCCGCTCATCGGCGTGGCCAGCGGCTGCGCACAGTCGACTTCTCACGCCCGACGAAGTTCACCAGCGACCACCAGCGCCGGATCGCACGGGCGATCGACACCTTCTGCCAGACGTCGGTTACCCGACTGTCGACCGAGCTCCGCACCCCGGTCGAGCTCGAGGCGATCAACAGCGCGCAGGCCACGTGGTCGGGCGCGCAGTCGCAGCTGCCGAGCGGGTCGCTGTTCGTCACGCTCGACGTGCAGCCGCTCGGCACGAGGATGCTGTTCACGGTCGAGCAGTCGTTCGTGCTGATGTGCCTCGACCTCCTGCTCGGCGGCTCGGCCGACAAGCCGCCCCGCGAGCGGCGGTTCAGCGAGATCGACACGGTGCTGACCCAGCGCCTGTTCGAGTCGCTTGTCCACCAGCTCTCGCTCGTGTGGCAGGACCTCGCCGGGATCACCCTGTCGATCATCGACATCGAGACGCACAACGACACCAGCCAGATCGCCGCGGTCTCGGAGCCAACGTTCGTGGTCGTGATCGAGAGCCGGATCAACAAGCACTCCGCGTCGATGGCGCTGCTGATCCCGTGGCTGGCGATCGACACGGTCAGCGACCGCATGTCCGGCAAGGAGGCGCGCGAGCCTGAGGCCGAGTCGGCCGGCGCAGCCGAGATCGGAAGGGCGATGGCCGGCGTTCCGGTCACGCTCCGCGCGGAGGTCGCCGCGATCGAGCTGCCGATCGAGCAGATCCTGTCGCTCGGGCCGGGCAGCCTGATCCGGCTTGGCGCGCAGGCCGATCAGGGCGTCACCGTGTTCGCCGAGAACGTCCAACTCGCCCGGGCTCAGCCCGGCGCCAACGGCGCCCGGCGCGCGATCCAGGTATCCGGGACCGAGAGGAAGTTCGGATGAGCCAGCAGGACATCACCCCGCGCGAGGCGCTGATGCGGCTCGGCGCCTCGACCGCCGAGGCGATCGCCAAGGTGCTCGAGATGTTCGCCCCCGGCGCGGTCGAGCGCGGCGAGGTCACCGTGCTCGAGGACGGCGCATCGCCGTTCGCGAACGTCGCCCGCGGCTCGATCGTCTCGAGCGTCTCCTATGTCGACGGCGTGACCGGCGCCAACATCTTCGTGCTGACGCCCGCCGGGGCTCGAACGCTCGCGGCCGCGATGGGCGCGCCGGCGGAGGAGGCGCAGGAGGGGACCGCGGCGCCCGTGTCCGAGCTCGAGATGTCGGCGATCGCCGAGGCCTCCAACCAGACGATGGCCGCGGCGGCCGCCGCGATCGGCGTCGTGCTCGGCCAGGAGATCGAGATCTCGTCGCCCGACACGCGCGTGCTCGACGAGCCGTCCTGCGCCGCCGACATCTACGGCACCGCGCCCCACGCCACATCGACCACATTCATGATCGCCGGCGAAGCGTGCCGTCTGATCCAGCTCGTGCCTCGGGCGTTCGTCGTGCGGATGGTCCGCGCGATCGACGAGGAGACCGCCGAGCGGACCGGCGACAAGGTGAAGGGCGGATCGTCGGCGGCCGACGCCGGCGGGGTCGCCGACACAAGCCCCCACAGCCTTGCGCTCGAGGATGCGCTCGGCGGAATCAGCCTGCGGGTCTGGGCCGAGCTCGGGCGCTCCCGGATGCCACTGGGCACCGCCCTCGGGCTGCCAGTCGGGGCGGTCGTGGATCTCGACCGCTCCGCCGACGCGCCCGTCGACCTGTACGTGAACGGGATGCGCTTCGCCCGCGGCCAGCTCGTGGTCACCGACGACGGCGAATGGGCCGTATCGCTGGACGGCCTCGAGAGCGAGGGGCTGCGCATGCTGGACCTGGCCCGATCGACCGAGGCCGAGGCTCCCGAAGACGTCGAGCCGGACCCCCAATCCCTCCAAATCGAGCGCGATCTCCCGACAGAAGACCGGGACCCAACCCCAACCCCCAACGCCCAACCCCCTGAAGTGACGCAAACCGAAGTGGAAGGAGCCGTAACCTGATGGCCCGTGTACTCGTAGTCGACGACGCCGCGTTCATGCGCAAGGTGGTGAGCGACGCGCTCGCTTCCGGCGGCCACGAGGTGGTCGGTGAGGCCGGCAACGGCAGCGAAGCCGTCGCGCAGTTTCAGGCGCTGGCCCCCGAGCTGACCACGCTCGACATCACCATGCCCGAAAAGGACGGCCTCCAGGCGCTAGCCGAGATCATCGCGATCGACCCGGGCGCCCGCGTGCTGATGTGCTCGGCGCTTGGCCAGGAGAGCAAGGTGATCGAGTCGATCCAGAAGGGCGCCAGGGACTTCGTCGTCAAGCCGTTCCAGCCCACGCAGCTGCTCGAGGCCGTCGGGAAGGCGCTCGCCTAGCGCCTAAGGGCGGAGGCGCGCGAATCCTCTAAGGCGCACTGGCTAGAGCGAGCGGAAGCGCCGGGTCATCTCGGCGTCGGGACCGTCGTCCTCGTCCCCGGGCTCGGATTCGTCTGCGTCCCGGGCCTCGTCCTCGTCCTCGTCAGGCTCGTGGTCGGCGTTGGCCTGGGCGACGACGGCCTCCAGGTGGTGGCGGAGCTTGTCCTCGCTGCCTGGTTGAACGTCGTTGACTCGGACCTTGTCCCGCTTGACCTGAATCTCACCCCAGTCCCCGCTGCCGAGCAGCTTCACCGTCCGCTCGAAGCTCTTCCTCCAGCCCTTCGGGATTTCGCCCTCGAGCGGCACGGTCAACTTGGCGTCCTTGACCTCAGCGGCCGACCAATTCAGCGTAACTTCGTCCATAGCTCCCGTTCCTACCCACTCCGGCAGCGGCTCACTCAAGCCCCCGGGGGTTGCGGCCGATTACCGGAAGGACTCTCCCTCGGAGTCCTTTTCCTCGATGAAGTCGCTCACGTTCACACGTGGCGTCGGACTTGCCGGCGCCCTGACGCTCACGCATGCCGCGGTTGCGTTTGGCGCCCCCTCGCATGAGACGACCACGCACGCCCAGAGCGCGGTGGCGTCGCATCTACAGAGTGCCAAGGCGCTCGCCCAATCAACGGGCGAGAACACGCAGTTGCACCTGAGCACGGGGTCGCCCGTAACCCATGCCGCCGCCAGCAGCGGTGGTGGGGCGAGCATCGTCCGCACGATCGTGGGCCTGTTCATCGTGATCGGCGTGATCTACGGGATCGCGTGGATCATGAAGCACGCGAAGAAGAGCAAGGCCCGCCCGACGGGCCACGGTCTCTCGCAGGTCGCGAGCCTGCCGCTGGGCGGAGGTCGCTCCGTCGCGGTGGTAAGGGCCGGCCGCGAGGTGCTGGTGGTCGGAGTCGCCGAGAACGGCGTCACCCCGATCCGCAGCTACTCCGAGGCAGAGGCGATCGCGCTTGGTATCGAGATTCCGCCTGAGAAGCCCGAGGGCTTCGATCAGGCCGAGAAGCCTTCGGACCGGGTGCTGGACGTCCTGCGGCGGATTACGGCTCGCTCGTGAAGGTCGACTCGAGCAACGCCCTCCAGATCCTGCTGCTCATTGGCGGGATCTCGATCTTGCCCGCGATCCTGTTCACGGTCACCGGGTTCACGCGGATCCTGATCGTCCTCAGCTTCGTCCGCAGCGCGCTCGGGACTCAGAGCACGCCGCCCAACCAGGTACTGATCGGGATCGCGCTGTTCCTGACGCTGTTCGTGATGGCGCCGACGATCTCCGCGATCAAGAAGGACGCCTGGGAGCCCTACTCCAAGCACCAGGTGTCGACCTCGCAAGCGATCTCACGCGCCGAGCAGCCCCTGCGCGAGTTCATGTTCAAGCAGACGCGGACGCAGGATCTGACGCTGTTCGTCAACCTCGCGCACATCCAGCCGCCGCAGACGCGCGCGCAGGTCCCGACCTACGTCCTGATCCCCGCGTTCATCATGAGCGAGCTCAAGACCGCGTTCGAGATCGGGTTCCTGGTGTTCCTGCCGTTCCTGCTGATCGACCTGATCGTCTCCTCGACGCTGATGAGCATGGGGATGATCATGTTGCCTCCGAGCTTCATATCCCTGCCGTTCAAGATCCTGTTGTTCGTCCTGGTCGACGGCTGGGACCTGATCACGAACTCGCTCGTCAAGAGCTTCCACTGACATGGATCAGGACACAGTCGTCAATCTCGCAACCCAGGCGATGATGCTCTCGCTGAAGATCGCGGGACCCATCCTCCTGCTGGGGCTGGTCATCGGCCTGCTCGTGAGCATCTTCCAGGCGGTCACGTCGATCCAGGAGCAGAGCCTGTCGTTCATCCCCAAGATCGTCGCGGTGGCGGTGCTGATCGTCGTGCTCGGGCCGTGGATGCTCGACCAGCTGGTCAGTTACGCCCAGAACCTCTACATGTCGATCCCGTCGCTGATCGGATGAACCAGCTGACGCTCAGCCACGTGCTCACCGCGCTGGGCGGCGGGCAGTCGATAACCGCGTTCTTCCTCGTGCTCGGGCGGGTCAGCCCGCTGTTCGTGCTGGCCCCGCTGTTTTCGGCCAAGCAGATTCCTGCGCAGGTGCGCGGCATCGTCGCGGTGGCGTTGACGCTCGGGCTGACCGGCCTGGCGTTGCACGGTCAGCACATCCCGACCCAGCCGATGCAAGTCGCGGGGCTGATGGTCGTGCAGGTGCTGGTCGGGATCCTGTTCGCGTTCGCGATTGGCGCGCTGTTGGCGGCGGTGCAGAGCGCCGGCGGGTTCGCCGACATCCTCTCCGGTTTCTCCTTCGGCGCCACGGTCGACCCGATCAACGGCAACCCGGGCGGCGTGTTCGCCGAGCTCTATTCGCTGATCGGGGTGATGCTGTTCATCGCGATCGGCGGGGACGCCTGGATGCTGCGCGGCATGGCGCGGACGTTCACGCTGATTCCGCTGACCAAGGCGCCGCAGCTCGGATCGCTCGCGAACGCCGCCGAGCTGTCGTTCACCTCGATCTTCACGTCCGCGCTCGAGGTGGCCGCGCCGGTGGTCCTGACGCTGCTGATCACCGACGTCGCGTTTGGCATGGTTTCGCGCGTCGTTCCCCAGATGAACGTGATGTCGGTCGCCTTCCCGCTCAAGGTCGGCGTCTCGCTGCTCGCCGTCGCCGCGACGCTGCCGTTCCTGGGCGGCTGGCTGCAGGGCCAGATCTATACCTCGGTCGCCACCGCCCTCCACGCCTTCTAGCACCAGCCATGGCCGATCACGACAAGACAGAAAAGCCGACAGCCAAGCGCAAGCACGAGTCGCGCAAGAAGGGCCAGGTCGCCAAGAGCACTGACCTCAACGGCTCGGTCGTACTCGTCGCCGGCCTGATCGGCCTCGTAGCTGTCGGCCCGGCGGTCGTGTCCGGCGTCTCGGACTCGATGCGCTCCACCTTCGACCAGATCTCCCGGCCGGGCGACGCCACCAGCGCCGCCGGCCTGCATGCGCTGTTCTCGGCCGCCCTGCACACGATCCTCAGCACGGTCGCGCCGATCGCCGCTCTGTGCCTGGCCGCCGGTGTGATCGTCAACGTCGCCCAGGTCTCGTTCAGACCCTCGATGACCGCGATCAAGCCTGACTTCAAGAAGATCAACCCGATCAGCGGCTTCAAGAACATGTTCGGGATCCGAGCCGCAACCGAGGGAATCAAGTCGATCGCGAAGGTGTGCGCCGTTGGCGTCGTCGTTGCGATGGCCCTGGTCCCCATGCTCACAAGCCTCGGCGCGAGCATCGACACCCCTCCGGCCGCGCTCGGGATCCTGATCAGCTCGAGCATCATGGGCATCGCCGAGCGCGCCGCGATCGCCTACCTGCTGATCGGGATCCTCGACTACATCTATCAGCGCCACCGCCACAACAAGCAGCTGAAGATGACCAAGCACGAGGTCAAGGAGGAGAGCCGCCAGCAATCGGCGCCTCCCGAGGTTCGCAGCGCGATCCGCCGTCGCCAGCTACAGGCCGCGCGTGCCCGCATGATGGCCGCGATCCCCCAGGCCGACGTGGTCGTCACGAACCCAACGCACTTCGCGGTCGTGCTCAGCTACGACGGCAGCCACCCCGCTCCGGTCGTTGTCGCCAAGGGCCAGGACCTCGTGGCCAAGCAGATCCGGCGTATCGCCGAAGAGTCAGGCGTCCCGATCGTGCCCGACCCGCCGCTCGCGCGCTCGCTGCACAAGTCGGTCGAGATCGGTCAGATGATCCCGGCCGAGCTGTACGCCGCGGTGGCGCAGGTGCTCGCGTTCGTCTACCGGATGGCCGGACGTAGAAAGGCGGCGGCATGAACGAGAACACGATTAGCAAGCTCCTGAAGCACACCGACCTGGTCGCGGCGGTCGCCGTCGTCGTGATCGTGGCGATGCTGATCATCCCGCTGCCGTCGATGCTGCTCGACCTGTTCATCACGATCAACATCTCGGCCGCGCTGGCGGTCGTGGTGGCGACGATGTACCTGCAGAAGCCGCTCGAGTTCTCGGCGTTCCCGAGCCTCTTGCTGCTGACCACGATGTTCCGCCTGGCGATCAACGTGTCGGTGACGCGCCTGATCCTGACCAAGGGCGACGCCGGCAGCGTCGTCCGCGACTTCGGCCAGTTCGTGGTCGGCGGCGACGTCGTGATCGGCCTCGTGATCTTCCTGATCCTGATCGTGATCCAGTTCGTCGTCGTGACCAATGGCGCGGGCCGTGTCGCCGAGGTTGCCGCCCGCTTCACGCTCGATGCCATGCCCGGTAAGCAGATGGCGATCGATGCCGACCTGAACGCAGGCCTGATCACCGACCAGGAGGCGCGCCACCGCCGCCAGGAGATCGGCCGCGAGGCGGACTTCTACGGCGCGATGGACGGTGCCTCGAAGTTCGTCAAGGGCGACGCGATGGCGGCCGTGATCATCACCGGGATCAACCTGATCGGCGGGATCGTGGTCGGCGTGGTCCAGCACCATGTCGGCTTCGGGGAGGCCACCCACACCTATTCGATGCTGACGGTCGGCGACGGCCTCGCCGCCCAGATCCCCGCGTTACTGATCTCGGTGGCGACCGGCATCCTCGTCACCCGCTCGGCGTCCGAGAAGGACCTCGGCTCGGACCTTGCCAACCAGATCCTTCGCCAGAAGAAGGCGCCGCTGGTGGCCGGCTGCGTGGTCTGCGCGTTCGCGCTGGTTCCGGGCCTGCCGAAGCTGCCGTTCCTATTCATCGGCGGGATCATGGCCGCGATCGGCTGGTCGGTCCGAAACGGCACGCCCGACGACATCGCCGCCGCGGCCGCCGTGGCCGCGCTCCCGGCCCCCGCGGAAGCCGACAAGCCCGCCGCTCCGCGCGAGGAGGTCCTCAAGGAGCTCTCGATCGATCCGCTCGAGCTCGGTATCGGCTTCGGCCTCGTGCCGCTCGTCGACCGCCGCACCGGCGGGTCGCTGGTCCGGCGCGTGTCGATGATCCGCCGCCAGATCGCCTCGGAGCTCGGGATGGTGATCCCACCGGTCCGGATCCACGACGAGGTCGACCTCGATTCGCACGAGTACATGGTCAAGGTCCGCGGAACGGTCGTGGCCCGTGGCTCGATCATGGCCGGCCACCACCTGGCGATGGATCCGGGCGACGCGGTCGGGACGCTGCCCGGAATCCCGACGACCGAGCCGGCATTCGGGCTTCCGGCGATCTGGATCCCGGAGAATCAGCATGCGGAGGCCGAGGCCCTCGGATACACCGTCGTCGACGGCGAATCGGTGATCGTGACGCACCTCACCGAGACGATCCGCAAGCACGCCGCCCACCTGCTGACGCGGCAGGACGTACGCCAGCTGCTCGATCAGCTAAAGGAAATCAACGAAGCTGTCGTTACGGAAGTTGTGCCCGATGTTCTCTCGCTCGGCGAGATCCAGCGTGTATTGCAATCTCTCCTCTCGGAGGGCGTCTCGATCCGCGATCTTGGCGCTATCGTCGAGTCGGTCGGCGACAAGGCCCGCATCACACGCGACCCCAGCCTGCTGGCCGAATATGCGCGTCAGGCACTCGGCCGTGCGATCACCGCACCGCATCTGGACCCACTGCAGACGTTGCGCGTGATCACGCTCGATCCGACGATCGAGCAGGAGCTGGCGACATCGATCACCCAGACCAGCGACGGCGAATACCTGGCGATGGAGCCCACCCGGGCCCACGCCGTGCTCACCGCCGTCAAGAGCCAGTCCGACCAGGCTTCCGCGCGTGGCGGGATCCGGCCGGTGCTGCTCTGCTCGGCGCGCGTGCGTCGTCACGTCCGCCGGCTCGTCGAAGCATCCGTGCCCCACCTCCCCGTCTGTTCTTACAACGAAGTCGCCCCAGGCATCAGCGTCGAAACCATAGGAGTAGTTAGCGCATGAGCACCCTCACCGAGCCCCATACCAACGGCCACGACCGTGACCTAGGCGGCGTGCGCACCTACCGCGGCCGCAAGCTCGAGGACCTGATCCCCCAGATCCGCGCCGAGCTCGGCCCCGACGCGATCATCCTGCGTCAGCGCGAGGGTCTGATGGGCGGCGTCGGCGGCTTCTTCGCGCAGAAGTGCGTCGAGGTCGACGCCCAGGCCGCGCCGCGGGTCGACATCTACGACGAGGAGGAGCCGGTCAACGGCTGGGAGCTGAACGAGGACGAGCAGTATTCGCTTCCGGCGCTTCCGGCGCTTCCGGCCCCGTCCGCCGAGGAGCCCGTGACCCCCGCCCCGGTGCCCGCTCCCGCTGCCATCCTCCCCGCCCCTGAGGCACCGGTGGCGTTCGAGGCCCCCGCCGCCCGGGAGGACATCGCGCCCGTACCGACGCCGGTGCCCGAGGCCCCCGCGTCTCCCCAGAACGCTATCCCCGCTCCGCCCGCCGCCACCCCGCCGGCCGCCCCGCCGGCCGAGGGCGCCGCGGAGTCGTTCGTCACCCGCCTCGAGCAGGCGGCGGCGCACGTCGACATCGAAGAGCTCGTCAAGCTCGTGACCACCGGCGGCCTGCCGACATCGGACGAGGCGCCCGAGCCGCTCGCCCCTGAGGCACCGGCCCCCGCCCCCGGCCCGATCGCCGCCGAGCCCGTCCCGGCCCCCGCGCCCGAGCCCGTCGCCCCCGCCCCGGCGCCGGCGCCGGAGCCCGTCGCTCAGGCCCCCGCGGCTCCCGCGCCGGCGGTCGAGGCCCCCGGTCCCGCACCGGTAGCGCCCGCGCCCGCTCCGGTCGCGCCGGCCCCCGCTCCCGTCGCCTCGGTGGCCCCCGCGCCCACTCCGTTCGCAGCCGCCCCGGTCTCCGCGCCGGTCCCGCCGGCCGCCAGCCCCTGGGTCGCCAAGCAGGCCGGAGCGCTCGACTCGGCCGAGGCCGCCGCCGTCGCCGAGGAGCTGACCTCCCAGGGCGTCAGCGACGCCTGGGCGCACGAGCTGATCATCGCCGCCGCCGCGCACCGTTCGCCGCTCGCGAAGGGCAGCCTGCGTGACGCGGTCCGCGCCACGCTCGCCGCAACCATCCCCGCTCCGGCTCCGCTCCCCGCCACCGGGGCCGCAGTTGCGTTCGTCGGCGCCGGCGGCGCCGGCAAGACTCGCTGCTCGGCGGCGCTCGCCTCGGCCTACGCCAAGGGCTCGACGCTCGCCGCGAGCGTCGTGTCGCTCGGCAGCGGCGACTGGGGCGGCGACCTCAAGGAGCTGCTCAAGGGCCAGAACGTCTGGGTCATGGGCGCCGCGGTCGGCCCCGAGGCCGCGCCGGCCGTCCAGCACGGCCGTGACGGCGGCCTCGTCGTGATCGACACCGCCGGCGTGACCCCGCGCGATCCGGCCGGCGTCGAGTCGCTGGCCGGCGAGCTCCGCTCGCTGTCGCTCGATGCGGTGTACATCGCGGTGCCGGCGACGTTCAGCGTCCATGCCGCCCGTAAGCTGATCGAGGGCTTTGCGGCGCTCGGCGCGGACGGAATCGCCGTCACGCACGCCGATGAGGCCGATCAGCTCGGAATCGCCGCCGAGCTCGCCCACCTCAGCGGCATGCCCGTCGCGTACATCCACGATGGTCTCGAGCTCGACGGCGCGCTGTCGGCCGCGGACCCGTCCTCGCTGGCGGCTCGCCTGCTCCCATGAGCGCCGAGCCCGAGCCCACCGATAACGTCGTCCGCCTCAACGTGGGCGGTAAGGAGGGCAAGCTGACGACGCGGGTCGGCAGCCGCATTCCCGTGCGGGTGTACGAGCGGAGCAGCGACTATCTGATGCTCGTGCTGATGCTCGACGCCGGTGACGAGCTGTCTCGGGACGTGGTCGAGCCGCTGCAGCTCGAGTACGTCTCGCCGCGGGGTCTGGTCCGCTTCCACGGCCAGGCCGTGATCCAGGAGCGCGACCTCGTGCGGTTCGACGTATCGGCCGCGCCCGAGGTCACGCAACGCCGCGAGTTCGTGCGCGTGCCTTCCGCCCAGCCGGTGGAGGTGGCCAAGGACCATCGCGGCGGGGCGGGCGTGGACCAAATCAACGCCCACGCGATCGATATCAGCGGGGGCGGCATGCTGCTCAGCGGCGCCGATGAGCTCCCACTCGGCACGCACGTCCGCTTCAGCCTCAACATCAGCGCGGAAACCAAGCCGATCGAGGGCAACGCCCAGGTCGTCCGCGCCGGCGACGAAGGCCGGCGCGCGCTCGTGTTCGAGCAGATCTCACGGGCCGACCGCCAGCGCCTGATCCATTTCGTGTTCGAGCGCCAGCGCGAGGCGCTCGCCAAGGTTGGTCGAGTCATTGATCACAGGAGCGCCGGATGAGCAAAAGGGCCGACAAGTCCGCCGAGAAGGGCAAGGGCGAGGACAAGGGCAAGAAGAAGCGGGGCAAGGACGAGTCCGGCGCGCTGACTCCCAGCGTCGCCAACCATCCCCGCGCCCGGTATCAGGTCCGCCGCGCCAAGGGCTGGGGCGGGATCGCCGGCTTCGTCATCGCGGGGTACCTCAGCTACAAGACCGGCGTGCCCACGTTCGACGTCGGGATGCGCGCGCTCGTGGCCGGGATCGTCGGCTACATGCTCGCGTGGATGTGCGCGGTCACGGTCTGGCGCCACCTCGTGCTCGCCGAGCTTCGGGTCGCCCTCGAGCGCACCCAGCAGACCACGGACCCGGACCTGATCCCAGCCCGCGCGCAGAAGTCCGCGGGCGACGCCGCGCCGGCACAGGTGGCCGCCGGAGCCGGCTCGTAACGGACGCCTGACCGCCCACCATGGACCCGATCCATCCGATCGTCCCCGTCTCGCCGAATATCCCGCCGGTCACGCCGGCGCCCAGCGCCGGCCGGGTCGACCGGGACGGCGCCCGGGGCAACCCGGGTCAGGACAGGCGCCGGCGTAAGCACCCCGGCGCCGCTCCGGCGGCGCACGCGTCGATCGACGGGTCCGATTACTACCTCGACGACCCCGGGGATGACGACGACTCGGGGCTGCACATCAGCGTGACCGCCTGATCTGACGGGGGTTTCGCGGGTGTGTCCAGATCGATCTGGACACCCCTCAAGTGGAGGGCATCGCGGGCGATAACCGGAGAGACCGGCAGCAAGGAGCAGCCGGGGGACAACCCCAAACGACCACACCATGGAGGTGTAAAAGATGTCCCTTTCGATTCTCACCAACACGTCTGCGATGCAGACGCAGATCAGCCTGAATAACTCGAGCAACGCGGTCTCGACCGCGATGGAGCGTCTGTCCTCGGGTCTTCGGATCAACTCCGCGGCGGATGACGCCGCTGGTTACGCGATCAGCCAGGGCCTGACCTCTCAGGTCAACGGGCTCCAGCAGGCTAGCCAGAACGTCAGCGACGCGACCTCGATGGTCCAGACCGCCGATAGCGCGCTGAACAACGTCCAGAGCATGCTGCAGCGTGTCAGCGAGCTGGCCGTGCAGTACCAGAACGGCGACCTGTCCAGCACGGACCAGACGGACATCCAGGACGAGGTCAACCAGCTCACGCAGGAGATCGACCGCCAGAAGGGCTCGGTGCAGTTCAACGGCATCAACCTGCTCGACGGCACCGCCGGCGGGTCGGGCGTCGTGACCTTCCAGGTCGGCTCGTCGTCCAGCGACACGCTGGCTGTGTCCTTCCAGGACATCGAGAGCTCGAGCAACCTCGGGACCTCGGCGTTCTCATGGACGCAGGCGTCGAGCGGCGGTACGGTGTTCAGCCTGGGCCAGAGCGGCGCGGTGAGCGCCATCAGCACGGCGATCAACAACATCTCGTCGCTCGCGGCGACGCTGGGCGCGGTCCAGAACCGCCTCCAGTACACCGCGACGTCGATCTCGACGACGCAGGAGAACATGTCCTCGTCGCTGAGCAACATCCAGGATGTCAACATGGCGTCCGAGATGACGACGTTGACCCAGCAGCAGGTGCTGCAGCAGGCCGGCACGGCGATGCTCGCGCAGGCCAACTCGCAGCCTCAGCTGGTGCTGAAGCTGATCACGGGCTAATCCCATTTCGCAGGGCCGGGCGGCGCTTGATGCGTCGCCCGCGCCCGGCGAGTCAAGCTTTCGCAGGGCAGGTCGGCGCTGATCCGCCGCCCACACCCGGCGAGCCAAGCTCGAGCGTGGCAGCCTCGCTGCCGTCGCCGAGGGCACAATCCGCCCGCGCCTCTCCTATATACCGCGCGGGCCACATACCACGTCCGATTCATCGAGGGAACCGGAAAACGGAGGCGGGCTGCCTTGGCGGCCCGCCTCCGTGTGGATTAAGGAATCATCGGACCGGCCGATCACCCGGGGAAGATGGCCCCCAACGTCTCGATCATCGTGCCGCTCGCCGGCGGCCCGGCTCAGGCCCTGCGTTGCCTGCAGGGCATCGCCGCGCAGAGCGAGGATCCGGTCCACGAGATCATCATCGTCGACGACGCCTCCGTCGGCCTCGAGCCGCTCTTGTCCCAGCTCGCCGGCGACGTCGAGGTGCTCCGCAACGAGCGGCGCCTCGGGTTCGCCGGCTCGGCCCGACGCGGCGCCGAGCACGCGCGTGGGGAGATCATCGTGTTCATCCGCGACGCGGCAGCACCTGCGCCCGGATGGCTCGCCGGGCTGGCCGCCGCGCTCGAGGCGCCCGCCATCGCGCTTGCCGCCAGCGCCACTGCGGGCGACGCGTCGCACAGTCCCGTCGCCGCGTGGTCGGCCGCGGTCCGCGCCGCGGACCTCCGCGCCACGGAGCTCCCGGATCTTCCGAGCCAGCTCGTGTTCGGCGCGCTCGCGCTCTCGCTCGCCGAGCGAGGCGGGCGCGCCGTGACCGCGCCGGCGAGCAGCATCTCCTCCCCCGGCGCACGCACCGGCGGCGCCCGCCGCCCGGCCGGCGAGGAGCCCGAGTTGACCGTCGTGATCCCCACGCTCGACGCCGCCTCCGAGCGCGTCCGCGCGTGCATCGCCGCCGTCCAGGCGACGACCGACGTCGCCTACGAGATCGTGATCATCGACAACGGCTGCCCCCCGCAGGGATTCGCCTCGCCGGTCAACGCCGGCGTGCGCGCGGCCCGCACCCCCTACGTGGTCGTGATGAACGACGACGTCGAGCCGCTGTCCGGCTGGTGGGCGCCGCTCCGGGCGGCCCTCGACGCCGGCGCCGCGGTCTCGTTCCCGCTCACGATCGACGGCCCGATGCGGTTCGACTTCCCCGCGTGGTGCTTCGCGATGACCCGCGAGAGCATCGATGCCTTCTCCCATGCCCCCGGCCAGTTCTTCGACCCGTCGCTGGTGCTGTGGTACCAGGACACCGATCTGCTCCACCGTTTGCGCGAGGGGGGCCGGCCGCCGATGCACGCCGAGGCCTCCCGGATCCAGCACGGGCTGTCCGAGACCGTCGGGAGCGAAGATCCCGCGCTGGGCGCCTGGATCCGCGTCCAGGTCGCGGCCGACCGGGAGCGGTTCCTGGCCAAGCACCCGGACGTCGTGATGAACGGCCACGCTCTTGCTGCCGGCTGAGGACCTCAAGAACCCGGCGTTCCGGCCGAACACCGGGACATGAAGTCCCTCGATGCGTTGGTCGTCGGCGCCGGCTTCGCCGGCTCGGTTTGCGCACGCCGCATGGCCGAGGAGTTCGGCCTGCGCGTGCTCGTGATCGATCGCCGTCCGCACCTCGCCGGCAATGCTCACGACGCGCTCGACGAGCACGGCGTCCTGATCCACACCTACGGGCCGCACATCTTCCACACCAACGCCGCCAAGGTGACCGAGTTCCTCTCGCGGTTCACCGACTGGCACCCCTATGAGCACCGGGTGTGGGCCGAGGTCGACGGGCGGATCGTCCCGCTCCCGATCAACCGGACCACGATCCAGGCGCTCCACCGCGTCGAGTTGCATGACGATGAGGCGAGCGCGGCCTACCTGGCGTCGCTGGCCGAGCCGCGTGCCGAGCTCAAGAACTCCGAGGATGCCGTCGTCGCCAAGGTCGGCCGCGACCTCTACGAGCGGCTGTTCCGCGGCTACACGCGCAAGCAGTGGGCACTCGATCCCAGCGAGTTGCACGCGTCCGTGTGCGCCCGTCTCCCCGTGCGGACGAACGACGACGATCGCTACTTCGGCGACTCGTTCCAGAAGATGCCGGCCGAAGGCTTCACGGCAATGTTCGAGCGGATGCTCGACCACCCCAACATCGAGCTGGCGCTCGGCACCGAGTACGACGACATCCGCAAGGAGATCGATGCCCGCCAGCTCGTGTGGACCGGCCCGATCGACGAATTCTTCGGCTACCGGCTGGGTACGCTGCCGTACCGGAGCCTCCAGTTCGAGCGCGAGACTCGCGCCACCCCCGGCGGCCGGCTCGTCCAGCCGGTCGCGGTCATAAATTATCCAAACGAGCGGACCCCCTACACGCGCGTGACCGAGTTTCGTCACCTCACCGGCCAGGTATCGGATTTCAGCACGCTGACCTACGAGTACCCGACGGCCGAGGGCGACCCGTACTACCCGATCCCCCGGCCCGAGAACCGCGAGCTGTATCACCGCTACGAGGCCCTCGCCGCCGAGCGTCCGGACGTGATGTTCGTGGGGCGGCTGGCTCGCTACCAGTATCTGAACATGGATCAGGTGGTCGCCCAGGCGCTCGTTGCCGTGGACCGCTGGGCGGCGGAGCGCGAGGTCGCGTCGGCCCTGCCCGTGGCCGCGTGAGCGCCCCTGACGTCATCGTCGCCTGGCTCCAGAACGACTACGGCAAGCTCGGCCGCGCCGGCGAGGCGATCGCGCATTCACTCGTGCGCTCGTCGACGGCCGGCCGCGTCGCCTACGTCGAGCCATTCCTGGCCGCCCCGGGAGAGCCTCAGCTCGGCGCCCGCGACGATCGCGGGCTGCTCGTGTTCAGCGGCAGTGGCACCCCGCCGACCGGCGCTCATGAGGTCGCTCGAGGCGTCGTCGGGCTCGCCGAGCTGAGCGAACCGGTGATGCTCAACTTCGGGGTCTCGCAGGCGAACTGGTGGCTGCACTACGAGTTCGCGCCGGTGTGCTCGCGGACCGTGCTCGTCGCCTACGACAAGCTCGCCGATTGGGACGCGATGGCTCCCCACAAGGCGATGCTCGAGCAGGTCCGCCGGCAGCTGATCGGCGCGAGCGACGTCGTCGTCGGACTGTCGGAGGGATCGATCGACGACGTCGCCGGCGCCACCTACGTCGGCCACGGCATCGACCACCACTGGCACGATCCCGCGGTCGACTCGCTACCCGAGCCGGCCGACCTCGCCGGCATCGCACGCCCGCGCGTTGTGTACGTGGGGGCGCTGTCGATGCGCTTCGACGTGCAGGCGGTACGCGACCTGGCCGCCGCCGGCTTCGAGGTGGTCCTGATCGGGATGGGGCCGACGCCGCAGTTGCTCGAGCTCGCCACGACCGATCCGCATGTCCACCTGCTCGGCGAGCGCGTGCCGGAGCAGACCGCGGCGTACCTGCTGCACTCGGACGTCGGGATCGTCCCGCACACCGACGAGCCGTTCACCTACTCGATGGAGCCGCACAAGGCTTACAACTACGCTGCGGCTGGGCTCCCGACCGTGACGCTGAACACCGCTCACGCGCCGGCGCTCGGTTCCTTTCTCAGCGCCACCGGGGACCGCGAGGCATTCGTCGAAGGCGTCCGCAGCGCGACCGCAGGCGGACGGCTTTCCGTCGACCAGGTGGCCCAGGCCCGTGCGCTCAGCTGGGACCGCGTCGCCGCGGCCATCCTCAGCGCCGCTCAGGCCGGCCGGTAGCTGATCGTCCCGCCGCCGGCGGCGGACTCGATCTGCGGGCTGATGTCGACGCCCGGCAGGAATCCACCGTGGAGCTCGACCTGGATGAACGCCTCGGCGGGCAGGGCTTGCGCCAGCGGAACGATCAGCGCCGACTCCGAGTCCACGTTCAAGATGTCCTGCGCCACCCACGTGCAGTTGGCCATGGGCAACGCTGCGGCGTCGTCGCCGGCCGACCATGACCACACCTCTGAGCGCCACCCCGACGATTTGCTGATGAGCGCGACGCACAGCGAGTCCAGGCGAAGCAGGCCGTCGATCAACACCGGATACACGACCGCGGCCGACACGCCACCGGCCTCGCCGCTCCACGTGCCGATCGCGACCCCCTCCCGACCGAGGCGTAACGGCACCGTGGCCGCAGCGACCGCGGCTCCACCCGCCCGCTGCAGCTGCACCCGCATCGCCCCGGCCTGGGACAGCGGACCCGTGGTGGCCGCGGCGACGGGGTCCTCCCACAGCGCGCTCGCGCCGGCGGGCCAGAAGATGCGCTGAAGGGGCTGCTCGGCCAGCTGTTTGCGGGTGAGCCGGCGCAGGATCGGGTCGCGGTCGTGCGGCACCAGCGTCGAGGACTCGAAGCTGTTGTAGTCGTCCTCGGCCTCCCAGGCGCCGAACGTGCGCGCCTCCTCGGGCGTCGGATCGACCACGAAGCGCTCGATGATCCGGCGTCCGACGAGGGCGTCGACGGCTCCCACGTGATCGTCCTCGCCCGTCAGCCGGTAGCCGTTCAGCTGGCGCTGGTAGGCCCTGATGCCGTCGTGCACCGCTCGGCGCTGAGCGCGCTGGCGCTCGGGCTCGACATGGGGCGCGAACACCGGCCGGCCTTCGTCGTCGATCTCGAGCGTGCTCCCGTCCTCGGAGATCAGCAGCAGCTCGAGCAGCAGGCGGTTTCGGTCCAGCTCAACCACCTCGAACGGCAGCGGATCGCCGGGGCTGGAGAGGAAGCCTTCGATCCGGTGTCCCCGGAGCAGGCGGTCCTGGGGGCACGGGTCCGACATCAGGTACAGACCGTGCAGGCGCACGCCGAGCCCCTCGGCGTCGATCAGTGCCTGGAGGTTCTCCTGGTTGCGTCCGGAGAAACCGACGTCGATGTAGGCCACGTCGCCGCGCACGCCGCCGAGAGCCTCGCGCAGGTGGGCGACGAAGTTCGCCCGGCGCCTGGCGGCGATCGCTCGCACCTGGCCCAGGAGCGGAGGGCTGCTGAGCACCGCGCTCGCGAACCGCTCGAGGACCGCGCGATTGCCGGCGTGCTGAGCGCCGTCAGCGGCCATCTCGGCTCCGCCGGCGACCGCTGCGGGGTCGATGCCCAGTGTCCGGGCGGCTTCGGTCACGCTCGGGATCCGAACCCGAGAGAACAGTGCAGCCATCTCGGCGGCGTCGGCCTTGGAGATGTTCGCCCGAGCGATCGCGGCCCTCGACGCCCACAGAAGCTCGCATTGCAGCGCCGGATTCCGTCGCGACGGGGAGACGCTCTCGATCAGCTCCTTGAGCAGTCGCCCCTCACGCATCACGCACAAGGCCCGGGTGATGCCGAGCTCGGCGGTGCGCTGCTGAACCCATTCCGCGTAGCCGGTCATCACCGGCCCGAGCACCGAGGACCCGGTCTCCCAGGCCACCTGGTCCTCGTGGTCAGCCGATGCCGCCGAGAATGCCGCTCGGCCGCGCAACGCGGTCAGGCCGCGGTCGTCGACCGACGGGACGCGGACCTTGGCGTCGGCGCCGGTGTGGCAGCCCTCGGCGACCACGATGCCGCCGAGACGCACGGGGAGCTCGGACCAGTGCACAGCCCGGACGCCGGCTTCGCGCGGCGCGGACACGTCGGCCACCGGGTTGTTGCCGACATGGACGATCGCGGACGGGGACACCCCCCACCGGTCGGGCAGGATCTTCCACAGCCCGTTCTCCTTGCCGATGCCGATGTCCGCCGAGCTGATCACCTCGGCGCCGGAAAGGTCGGCCATCTCGGGGCGATCGATCAGGAAGCCGATCTCATCGCTCGAGAGGTACATGTCGCTGACGAACACCACCCGCAGGTCCAGCTCGCTCGCGAGCGAGCTCAGCGCCTGCGCCAGCGCGCCGTCGGCCACGGTGATCCGGCGCTCGAGCGCCAGCTCGGCCGCGCGTAGCTCGTCCACGCCAATCGTGGTGATCCCGCCGCGGAACTCGGCGTAGATGTCGCCGAGGTTGACCTCGTGGGATCCCGTCTCGCTCAGCTTCCGCTGACGGGCGAGCAGCTCGGCCGTGATGCGCATGCGTGCGAACGTCAAGGCGCTGATGCCGCCGGCCAGCGCTCCTCGCGCGCGAAGCTCCTCGCCGAGCAACCCGAAGGCGTCCGCCGGCTTCGGGACTCGCCGCCACAGCAGGGTGTCGAAGCAGTCGAGCGAGAGGATCGAGACGCCGGGCTGGCGCAGCGCCGCGTCGAGCTCCGCGAAGCGACGGTCGTCGAGCAGCTTTGCTGACTTCTCCATCTCCCTGAGCTCAGTCATGGGCACACGCCGCCTGCGCGATCACGCTTCCGAGCGACGACGGAGTGAACACGGGCTTGCGGCCGGGATCGCTCTCCTGGCGCGAGTAGCGGGCCTGTACGGCGGCGAGCATGCGCCGGCGGTCTCCGTCGGCCTGCGGCCCGACGATCGCGACCAAGTCGATGTCGTCGCGGTCGTTCAGACCGTGGCGATCGACCAGCCCCTGCAGACCGGCTTGCGCGATCTCGGTCGGAAGCCGGCTGGCATCGATCACGAGCGTGACCGAGTTCGATCCGCTCATCGTCTCCGCGTAGGCCGCCATCATGTCGTCGCCGTCGAGCAGCTCGCGCGCGTCGACGAGCATCCGATACCGCCGCGCGCCGGGGAGCGGGTCGGGAAGTCCGGCCTCCGCGGGTGGCGCGAGCGGCGCTGTCCTGTAGCCGACGGCGGCTCTGCACCCGGAACGGGTCCCAGGCCAGCGCCTTCAGCATCAGTCGTGCCTCCGCGAGCGAGTCGCCATCGGCGGCGGCCGCGTCGGCCCCGGCCAGGAGCTCGTCAGCTCGCGTGCCGTCTTCCGCCCCGCGGTCCAGCAGGTCGACGAAGAACGAACCTCCGGCCTCGACGGCGATGCGCGCGTGGCGCTCAATCCCGTTCCAGGCGTGCAGCAGCTCCTCCCCGCTCAGGGCGTCGAGCGGAAGGTTGCGCAGCGCCCATAGCTGCAGGCCGATCGCCCTGCGGTTCTCCCGCACCGCCCATGTGCCGGTGGCGCCGTTGGTCATGTTGCTGCCATGCATTCGGTACAGCGCCAGCGGCTCGGGGACGTAGTCCAGGCCCGCCCGGTGCGCGACGTGGAGCGCGATCCACCAGTCCGCGAACGGGACGTGCGGCGGAACCGGCGCAAACGCCTCGCGCAGCGAGGACCGGACCATGATCGACGAAGTCGTAGCGAAGTTCTCGAACAGCAGCGCTGCCAGCCGGTTCTCGGCGATCGGGCCGTAGTCGATCAGCTTCGACGGTCGCAGCACCGCTTCGTCTCCGTCGACCACTGTCATGTCGCTGAACACCAGTCCGAGCGTCGGGTCCGCCTGGAACATCTCGACCTGGCGCCGGGTCTTGTCCGGCCGCCAGACGTCGTCGGCGTCAAGCAGGGCGATCAACTCACCCCGGGACTCCGCCAGCCCGCGGTTGGTCGCGGCGATGTAGCCGGCGTTGGCCTGGTGGACGACCCGCACGCGACCGGGGTGACGCGCCGCGATCTCCTCGACGACGTCCGCGGTGCAGTCGGTCGAGCCGTCGTTGATCACGACGATCTCGAGCAGCTCGGGCGGATAGTCCTGGGCGAGGGCGCTCTCCAGGGCACGGGCGACGTACACCTCGTAGTTGTAGGCGCACAGAACAACGCTGACGGTGGGCAGGCTCATGACGCCTGGCTGACCAAGTCGAACCACGCGGCATGGTTCTCGAGGATTTCGCGGTTTGTGGGGTCGAGCGCCAGCGCGCGCTCGAACGCCTGCGCGACCGTCGGTCGCCCGACCGCGTGCCAGCCCACGGCGAGATTGCCCCATGCGTTCGCGCTGGTCGGATCGATCGTGACCGCGTGCTCGAACAGCGCCACGGCTCGCTCGAGCTCACCCGCCGCGAAGCACGCCTCACCGTCGGCGCTGGCCCGCGCCGACTGCGCCGCGGCACCACTGCGCCGGGCAGCCACGGTCGCGGCCGACATGGCGATCGGGTCGGCGTCGCGCAGAGCCCGTTCGACGAGCAGGCGGCGAAGCTGCCGGCTGCCGGGGAACCGCTCCACCGCGCCGAGCAGATCCTCGAGGGGCGCTTCGAGCCAGGGCGTGTCGTTGCCCCATCGCGGCTCGTAGCGGAGATCGAGGAACTCGCAGAATCCCGTGGCGTCGATCACCCGGTGCAGGCCGTCGTCGTACTCCTCGATGACCCGACGGGTCAGGAGCGTCGTACGCCCCGGCCGCCAGCCGTGGGCCGGGCTGCCGATCACACCGATGCGGGGCAGCACGACGCACCGCTGGTGGCGGCCCGCGACGCCGAACCAGATGTGCGGAGCCCAGTCGTTGTCGCTCGGCACGAGGCGCACCGCCTCCTCGAGCGCGGCGCGCTCGACGATCGTGGCCGAGACGAACGGCAGGAAGTATTCGGTCACCAGCAGCTCACGGCTTGAGAGGTAGAGCTCGAGCGCGCCCGGGCACGGCGAGGGGCACACCTCGATCCCGTTCTCGACGAAGCTCGAGGGCAGGTGAACGAGCGCCGGCCGGTGCTCGGCGACCACATCGAGCACCGCTCCAACGGTGCCCTCGGTGGGAAAGTCGTCGTCCCCCAGAACCCACAGGTAGTCGCCCGCGGGCGCGTTCTCGATCAGCCACCGCATGTTCTGAAGCGCCCCGACGTTCGAGGGCTGCACATGCAGCCTCAGATCGAGCTGCGGAAGCTCCGCCGCCAGCGCGCGCACCAACTCCGGCGTCCCGTCCGACGACGCGTTGTCGGATACCAGCACCGGGAACCGGCGCTCGACCACCTCGGCATCGGCAGCCAGGATGCGCACCAGGCGCTCGAGCTCGCGCGCACGGCCGAACGTCGGAATCAGGATCACGAGCGTCGGCGCAGGACCCAGATGTCCATCGAGGGAGGCCACAGTCAGGTAATCGACTGTCTCGGAGGCGCCTTGAGGACCGCGCTGTCCGCCGGCTTCAGGCGGCGATCCGAAGCGCGGTCTCCGCGTAGCTCGGTAGGCGATCCAACGTGTCCGGCGTGAACACCGGCCTGTCTTCGATGCAGGACACCGGCTCCTCGCCGCCGGACCGCCGGTACCGCGCGTGGGCGCCGCTGAGCATCTGATGGCACTGCACCTCGTCGCCCGGGCCGAGCACCGCGAGCAGGTCAAGGTCCGCGCGGCTCGCCAGGTCGCACCGCTCGATCAGGGCGTGCAGCTCCCGCGTCGCCGCCTGAGTGGACAGGCGGGTCGAGTCGATCGCCAGCGTCACGAGCTCCGACCCGCTCAGCGCCTGCGCGTAGGCGCGGATCATCGCGTCGGACGCCAGCAGCTCCTCGGCATCGACCAGGACGACGAATGGACGGGCGCCGGCGAGCGCATGCGGGCGGGCCGCCGCTGCCTGGGCATCCTTCACCGCCATCTTGAAGTTCTCGGCCGCGGCCACCCGGTACGGATCCCAGGCCAGCGCCAGCAGCGCGAGCCGGGCGGCGCCGGTCAGATCGCCGCCGGCCTTCAGCGATTCGCCGTCGCGCATGAGCGCGTCGGCACGCTGCCCGTCGAATTCGAGCGCGACGGGCTCGACGAAGAACGATTCGGCGGCGGCCACGGCCATGCTGGCGTGGTTCTCCACCCACGACCACACGTACTCGAGCTCGTCCGGGCTCAGAGACTCGAGGGGCAGATGACGCAGGCACCACAGCTGGAAGAACATCTCCTTGCGGTGCTCGCGCACCGCCGATGCGCCGGTGACGCCCCCGGTCAGATTGGCCCCGTGCTGCCGGTAGAGCGCGAGCGGCTCGCGGATGTAATCGACCTCTGACACCTGAGCGGCCCTCAGCGCGAACCACCAGTCGGCGTAGGGGAGCGCGGACGGGATCGGCGCGAACAGCGGGCGCAGTGACGCGCGGATCATGATCGAGGACTGGGTAGCGACGTTGGCGGCCAGCACACGCGCGTAGGGGCGCTGCGGGATCGTGCCGACGCCCCAGGCGTGCGAAGGCGCCGTGATCCGTTCCTCGGCGTCCACCACGAACATGTCGCTGAACACCATGCCGAGCTCCGGGCGCTCGGTCAGCATCTGGACCTGGCGTCTGGTCTTCTCGGGGAGCCAGACATCGTCGGCGTCAAGCAGGCAGATGAGGTCCCCTGTGGCTTCCGCGAGGGCGCGGTTGGTGGCCGCGGTGGCGCCGCCGTTGGGCTGGCGGATCAGGCGGATGCGTCCCGGGTGACGCGCCGCCAGATCAGCGACGACCGCCGCGGTGCCGTCGGTCGAGCCGTCGTCCACGACGATGATCTCGAGGCGGTCCGGCGGGTACTCCTGGTCGAGCGCGCTCCCGATCGCGCGGGCCACGTACTGCTCGTAGTTGTAGGCGCCCATCAGGACGCTGACGGTGGGAAGGGTGTCCGACATCCCGCCCTTGTAGATCGACGCCGGGTGCGCAGGCTTTAGAGACCGTCCTATACGCTGCGGCTGATGCCGAACCCGGTGAGCGCCGCGCTCGATGGCAGGTCGGTGTTCGTTACCGGAGCGTACGGGCTGCTCGGCAGCCGGCTCGTCAAGCAGCTCGTCGAGCTGGGCGCGCGGGTGACCGTGCTCAAACGCGACTTCGTCGTCTCCTCAGCGCTCGTGCTCGAGGGGACCGAGGAACGCGTCAACGTCGTGCACGGGGACATCTGCGACGGCTCGCTGATCGAGCGCGCGCTGGCCGAGTACGAAGTCGAGAGCGTCTTTCACCTCGCCGCCCAGACGATCGTTGGCATTGCCAACCGCAGCCCGCTCTCGACCTTCGAGACCAACGTGCGCGGAACCTGGACGGTGCTCGAGGCGTGCCGCTCGCTGAATCTGGGGAGCGTAGTCGTCGCCGCCTCAGACAAGGCGTACGGACCGCAGGAGGAGCTGCCCTACCGGGAGCAGTTCGCGCTGGAGCCACGCTATCCCTACGACGCGTCCAAGGCCGCGGCCGACATGATCGCCCGCTCGTATTGGCACACGTTCGGGCTGAGAGTCGCGGTGACCCGCTTCGCCAACCTCTACGGGGGAGGCGACCTCAACCTCTCCCGTCTGGTGCCGGAGGCGGCGCTCGCGGCGATCGACGGCCGCCCGCCGGTGATTCGCTCGGACGGCACGCTGGAGCGCGACTTCCTCTACGTCGACGACGCGGTGCGCGCCTATCTCGCCATCTGGTCGCTGCTCGAGGACGGCCAGGGCGCCGGCGAGGCGTTCAACGCCGGCGGCGACCGCCCGCACACCGTCCTTGACGTGGTGCGTCTGACCTGCGCGGTCGCCGGCACGGGCGTCGAGCCCGAGGTACGCGGTAAGGGGCCGCCGCCGGGCGAGATCGTCCGCCAGTGGGTCGACTCCACCAAGCTCCGGGAGATGTCCGGCTGGGCACCCGAGGTGTCGCTCGAGGAAGGGCTCAGGCGAACGGTCGATTGGTATCGCGCGTTCCTGCGCTGAGCGCGGCCTAGAGCTGCCCGAGCGCCGCCAGGCGGCAATCGCCCTCGGCGGTCGCGACCAGCGTGCCCGGGGCGAGCCGGCCGTGCCACTCCCGCAGGATCTCTTCGCGATGCGAGACCTTGCTGGTGCTCCCCGAGGCGGCGCCCGGCGCGTGCCCGTCGTGGTTCGGCTTCGCGATCTGCATGCGCGAAGACGCGCCAGTCTCCCGCAACGAGCTCCGCCACCAGCTCGAGGCGCGCGGGATCGCCACTCGCCAGCTGTTCGCGGGCAACCTGCTTCGCCAGCCTGCGTATCAGGACGTCGAGCACCGTGTGGTCGGGCCGCTTACTGTGACGAACGCGGTGACCGAGCGCGCGTTCTGGATCGGCTGCTACCCGGGGCTGACCGACGCGCACATCGACTACGTGATCGACACGCTCCACGAAGCCCTCGCGCCACGGCCCCGCCCGCAGGCGCAGCGGCCGGTCGTCCGCGTCTGACGCGGGGCTCACTTCGCTGAGCTCGTAGAACCGTCCGCAAGTCCGCTATAGGAACCGCCCGAACGCCAGACCGGGCGGCGCTGCCTGAACCGACACCCTGGTCTCGCTCGGCGCGTAGGACACGTCGCCCGCGACGGTGTCGTCGTGGTAGTCGGCCAGGGTCGGCGGGCGCTCGCCACGTAGATCGCCTCGGGCAGCATCCCGCTGCGGAACAGGCTGTCCTCCTCGCCGCAGCGGCGCACGAACACGGGCACCCGCACGACGCCTGCCGCGAGCAGCCGGTACGCCCGGTGGTATCCGTCCCGGAGCACGTATCGGCCGCGAAACTCGGCCACCGATACGAATGAGGTCAGGATCTCGAGCAGGAACCCGAAGCCGACCACGTCCGGCTTGACCTCGCCGGCAAACGTCCCGGTGATTCGGAGGTTGGGGTTGCGCGAGCTGATGTTCCAGGTCTGGTTGTCCTCGTCGAAGTGCGCCGGCAGCCGCGCCGGCGGCGGCGCCAGTGGCAGCGTCAGGCACGCGACCGCCGCGAGATCGCCGGGCGCCACTCCGGCGTCGTAGCCGTGGATCTCGTCGACGAACACGGTCGGCTGCGCCGCCACAACGCGTCGCAGATCGGTGATCAGCGCGAGTTTCCACCCGTTCTCAAGCGTGACTCCCACGGCACGGATTGGCGACTGGCATCACGACCTACGGCAGGGGACCGGGTCCCGTACCGAGGATCGTAAGCAGCTTCACATCAGGTTCTTGTCAGGCCGCGTCGGCCCGGTTCAAGCAAATTCGGTTGCGGCCGATCACTTGATTGTCGATGAGCTTTTCCGATGCCGTAAGCCGCGTCTCGCAGATCCAGGCGCAGATCGCTTCTCTTCAAACCGCGTTCGACCCCTCGGTCGCGGCCACGACCTCTACGCCGAGCACGACCGGCACCGCGACCGGGACCACGTCCACGGGCACCGGGTCATCGTCGACGTTCGCGAGCGCCCTGGCCCAGGCACAGGACGCCGGCTCCACGTCGTCGATCCCGAGCACCGGGGGAGCGCTGCCGTCGAGCGCGCAGTCGATGCTCACCTCCGACCAGCAGCAGTTCGCCTCGCGGCTCGCCTCCGACACAGGCATGGACCCGTCGGTCGTCTCCGCGTGGCTCCTGGCCGAGGAGTCGGGCGGCGCGGCCCAGTCCCGTCAGAGCCAGAGCAACAACGACTGGCTCAACATCGGCTACACCGACAGCGCCACCTACGGCTCGAGCGACTCGATCTGGAGCGACCCGACCACCGCCGCCGACGCCACCGCCGGCTGGCTCAAGGGCCAGAACACGATCCCGGGCTACGGCACCGCCAGCTCCGGCATCCAGGCGATCCTCAGCACCGCCGGCCAGGCGCCGGCAACCCAGATCGCCGCGCTGCAGAACTCCGGCTGGGCCTCGAGCGGCTACCCGAGCCTGCCGTCGCTGTACCAGCAGGTCGCGGGCTAGCGACCCCGCCCGTTACCGCGCCTCCGACAACCCCGCCCGCCACCGCGCCTCCGACAACCCGCCCGTGCTCGGCGCCGGCAACCCGCGCAGCACTCGGGAGCATGCACAACCTGACAATTGGGGCGCGCCGGCCGAACCGTGCCATTCGGTGCATGTGGTGCATGCACCACCTGACACGGTCCGGCCGCTGGACCCCGTTTGTCAGGTTATGCAGGTGATTCGTGGCCTCCGATCGGCGCCCGCGTGACCGTCCCCGCCTTCCCAGGTGCCCACCGTTCGTGGCACGACAGAGCGGCTGTGACCGTCCCAGCCTTCCCCAGGTGCCCGCCGTTCGTGGCGCGACAGAGCGTGGTCCCGCGCCACCGGCCCGCGCCATCGAGCCCGCGCCACCACGCCACCGGGCCACGCCACCGCGCCCCGCCACCGGTCCCGCGCTACCGCGCGGACACCAGCGCGATCACGGGCGCGTGCGTCCGGCCCCAACCGAGGTACCGCGTGCACTCCTGCGCGTCCACCGGCCGCCCGAGGCAAAATCCCTGCGCATAGTCGCAGCCGAGCTCGGCGAGGACGTCCTTGACGTTCTCGGTCTCAACCCCCTCGGCGGTGACGCGCAGCCCCAGGTTGCGGCCGAGGTCGATGATCGAGTGCACGAGCACGGCGTCCTGGCGGTCGGTCTCCATCCGGGTGACGAACGAGCGGTCGATCTTGATCTCGTCGACCGGCAGCTGCTGAAGCTGGGACAGCGACGAGTAGCCCGTCCCGAAGTCGTCGATCGCGATCATCACACCCATCGCGCGCAGCTCCTCGAGCGCCGCCCGCGCCCGCGGCAGGTCGGCGACGATCCGGCTCTCGGTGATCTCGAGCTGGAGCGCCGAGGCGTGCAGGTCGAGCCGCGCCAGCAGCGCCCGGATGATCGTCAGCAGATCGTGGTCGAGCAGGCTGCGCGTCGACACGTTGACCGACACGGTCACCTCGAGGCCCTCACGGCGCCACTGCTTGCACTGCTCGAGTGCGTCCGTGAGCACCCGCTCGGTGAGCGGCTTGATGATGCCGGTCTGCTCGGCGAGCGGGATGAACCCGTCCGGGCCGATGCACCCGAGCTGAGGATGGTTCCAGCGCACGAGCGCCTCCGCCGCCAGCGTCGCGCCGCCCTGGAGCGGCACCTTCGGCTGGTAGTGGACGACCAGCTCGCCGCGCTCGATCCCGCGGCGGAGTTGCGCCGCCAGCGCGAGCCGGTCGATGCTGTACTCGTCGTCCTCCTCGGCGTAGGTGTGGAAGGAGGCGTCCGAGTCCTTGGCCCAGTACATCGCCACGTCCGCGTGACGGATCAGCTCGGGCGAGGTGCGGCCGTGCTGCGGGAAGCACGCGATCCCAATGCTGGCGCAGATGTGCAGCGCCACCGAGTCGACCTCGAGCGGGTGGTCGAGCGCTGCGAGCAACCGCTCGGCGAGGATCTCCGCCTCGGCTTGGCGGCCGTCGACCAGCACCGCGAACTCGTCGCCGCCGATCCGCGCAAGCACGGCGGATTCGCCGACCACCTGGCGCAGCCGCCGCGCGACGCGCTGCAGCGTCAGGTCGCCGAGCTCGTGGCCGAGCGTGTCGTTGATCGACTTGAAGTCGTCGAGGTCGAGCAGCATCACCGTGAGCGGACGGTGATCGCGCTCGGCGCCCGCGAGCGCCGCCTGGAGCGTCTCCGACAGCGCCGAGCGGTTCGGGAGGCCGGTGAGCGCGTCGTGGTGCGCCCGGTGGCTCGATAGCGCGGCCTGCCGGCCGCCGAAGTAGACCGCGAGCATCGGCACGAAGCACACCGGCACGAGCGCCACGCTCGCATCGGCCGACGCCACCAGCGCCGGCGCGAACGCCAGCACACAACCCGCGGTCCACGCCTGGAACGCGAGGTCCTCGCGCAGGTAGCCGGCGATCGGCACCCGCGCCAGCAGCGCGCCGGCGACGCAGGCGAGCACATGGTTGGTGACGAAGAACACGGCCGCGGCGGCGAGCACGATCGGCAGCTCGGACCCGGTGATCGGTCCCATCGGGAGCGAGTGGGCGAGCAGCAGGACGCCGGCGGCGGCGGCGATCGCGAGCAGGTACTGCGCCGCGTTGAACAGGATCTTGAGCGGCGACAGGCGCGCGGCCAAGTCAGCGATCACCGAGCTTGCGACGTACACGAGCGCGGCGGGGCCGGGTCCGAACCGCAGCAGGATCGCGAACGCGAACGCAGCGGAGATCGTGACCCGAGCGTGCCCTCGCCGGCGCGGCACCGGGATCGGCAGCAGCTCGCCGACGAGCGCGAACACCGACAGCGCCACGAGCAGCGCGGGGTCGTCCACCTGCCACTCGGTGACCCACGGCACGAGCGTGAGGGCCGCGACCGCGAGCGCCGTGGTCGCGGCTACGTAGAGGGCGAACTCACTCTGGCGCAGCGCGCGTGCCGTGGCCGCCATCTGCTCGCTCACGCGATCTTGTGCCCGGCCGCGTGCGCGATCGCAGTGGGCCGGAGCCTCACCCCTGGTGAGTGCGACGTCGCCACCACGGCCACCGACGAACGTACCCGCGGGACGGGAGCCTTTGCAAAGGCGCTCGCCGCGGATCCCAGCACCACTGACAGCGCAAGCGCAAGCGCTGCGGCCGCCGCCAGCAGAATCGAACCTGTCCGTCGCCTCCCTGGACGGTAGACATTCCCACGCATCATCTACCTCGTTGTCGTGTCAGCCGTACGCCCCCTGGCGACACTGACCGTCGGACTCGTCTCCCGGCGTATCGGCCGGGGCCGGCGACAGCCTAATAGAACATTCGTCCAGGGCGGTTCAGAACGCTCAAGCTCAAAACAGCGCGTCTTGGCCGGGCAGCTCCGCCCCATCCCGCAGACGGCCGGAGCCCCGTCCGAGCGCGACGGCGACGTCGTGCTCAATCGCCCCCTCTGAGCGCGAGGCGACGATCGGTTCCTCGATCCCCTCGACGTACACGAGCGTCCGCCGTCCGTCCCCGCGCTCCGCGCCCTCGAGCGGGACCAGCGCGAACACACGGTCGGCTCGCACGAACTTGCCGTAGCCGAGCGGGATCAGCGTTGCCAGTTGCCGAGCCATGGTCGTGGGCGGCATCGTACGCCTGCCGGATGCCGGTAACCTCGCACGCGATGCCCGACAACGACACCTTCCTCCTCGGCGGCGACCTCGAGGTCGATCGCCTCGGCTTTGGCGCGATGCGGATCACCGGCGACGGGATCTGGGGCGAGCCGGCCGACTCGGCGGGCTGCCGCGAGCTGCTCCGACGCATCGTCACCGACGGCGTGAACCTGATCGACACCGCCGACTCCTACGGCCCGGACATCTCCGAGAACCTGATCGCCGAGGCGCTCCACCCCTATCCGGACAACCTTGTGATCGCCACCAAGGGCGGGCTCGAGCGTCCGGGCCCCAACCACTGGGCCCCGAACTGCAGGCCGGACCGCTTGCGGCGCTGCTGCGAGGCGTCGCTCAAGCGCCTGAAGCTCGAGCGCATCGACCTCTATCAGCTGCACACGGTCGACCCGAAGGTGCCGATCGAGGACTCGATCGGAGCGCTCGCCGAGCTCCAGGACGAGGGCAAGATCCGCCACATCGGCGTGTCGAACGTCGGGCTCGAGGACCTCGAGCGCGCCCAGCAGATCGTCCAGCTCGTGTCGGTCCAGAACCGCTACAACGTGCTCGACCGGGCGTCCGAGGATGTCCTTCAGGAGTGCGCGCGCCAGCACCTCGCGTTCCTCCCGTGGGCGCCGATCGCCAGCGGCGGCGACGTCGCCAGGAGCGGCCGGGCGATTGAGGAGATCGCCCGCGGCCACGGCGCGACCGCGCGACAGGTGGCGATCGCGTGGCTGTTGGCCCACTCACCGGTGATCCTGCCGATCCCCGGCACAAGCTCGATCTCGCACTTCGAGGAGAACCTCGAGGCGGCCCAGCTCGAGCTCGAGGACGACGAGCTCGAGGCGCTCGACGAGCTCGCGCCCGTCTAGTCGTCCCCGGTCCCTAGCCTCCGAGAACCAGCGCGAGCCGCCGCTCGAGCGCCTCACTGAGCCGCTCGCGCACCGGACCCACCTCGAAGCGCTCGACCAGCGCCGACAGGAAGCCCTCGATCACGAGCCGCTTGGCGACCTCCTCGCGCAACCCGCGCGAGCGCAGGTAGAACAGCTGCTCGGGATCGACCTGCGCCACCGCGGCCGCGTGCGTGCACCGCACGTCGTTGGCCTGGATCTCGAGGCCCGGGATCGCGTCAGCGTGGGCGCGCTTTGACAGCAGCAGGTTTCGCGACTCCTGGAACGCGTCGGTCTTCTGCGCGCCGGGGTCGACGATGATGTTGCCTTTCCAGACCGCGCTCGAGCGCTCCGCGAGCACGCCGCGGAACGCGAGATCCGAGGTCGTGTTCGGCGCCGCGTGCTCCTGGGTGGTGTCGAAGTCGATGTGCTGGCGTCCGTGGGTGGCGTAGGCGCCCGTCACCCGCGCCTCAGCTCCCTCGCCGGCGAGCCGCGTCTCCATCCGCACGTGGCCGCGCGCCGAGCCGAACCCGAGCGCGACCCAGTCGAGCGACGCGTCGCGGCCGACCTGGGCGCGTTGGGCTCCGAAGATCCAGCTGTTCTCGGACAGCCCCTGGCCGCACACGTAGCGAAGCCGCGCGTTGTCGCCCACGACCAGCTCGGTGACCGTGTTGAACACGCCGTCGAGGTCGCCGGCTGCGGACAGGAACTGCTCCCAGACCTCGGCCTGTGCGCCCTCCTCGAGCACCACGAGCGTCCGCTGGTTGAACAGCGTCCCGGTCCGGGCCTGCACGCTTCGCAGCGAGATCGGCTCGCTCAGGGCCACGCCGCGCGGGACGTACACGAACGCGCCGGCACGCACGCCGGCTTCGCCGAGCGCCACGAACACGTCGTCCTCGCCCGACACCAGCGACCCCAGGTGGCGCTCGATCAGCTCCCGGTGCTCGTGCGCGTCGAGCGTGCCGACGATGACGCCCTCGGGCAGCTCGCCGCTGTCGGGGAGCTCCCACAGCGGCTCAATCCCGGCCGCCCCGTCGGTGCCGGCGCCCTCATCGGCGCCCACCCGTTCGTAGGCGGCCAGGTCGAGGCTCGAGATGTCGGTGAACTCCCAGCCCGGGCGGCCCTTGAACGTAGGCAGCTCCAGCGCGGGAGCCGGAAGCGCTAGCCAATCGAGCCCTCCATCTGGAGCTCGATCAGCCGGTTCATCTCGACCGCGTACTCCATCGGGAGCTCCTTGGTGATCGGCTCGATGAACCCGTTGACGATCAGCTTCGACGCCTCGTCCTCCGGGATGCCGTGCGACATCAGGTAGAACAGCTGGTCGTCGCCGACCTTCGAGACGGTCGCCTCGTGGCCGACGTTGACGTCGTCCTCGCCGATCCTGATCGTCGGGTAGGTGTCCGAGCGCGAGTGCTCGTCGAGCAGCAGCGCGTCGCACACGACCTTCGAGCGTGCGCCGTGGGCGCCCTTCGCGATCTCGAGCAGACCGCGGTAGGACCCGCGCCCGCCGTCCTTGGAGATCGACTTGGCGAAGATGTTCGAGGTCGTGTTCGGTGCCGCGTGGATGATCTTCCCGCCGGCGTCCTGATGCTGGCCCTTGCCGGCGAACGCGATCGACAGGATCTCTCCGTGGGCGCGCTCGCCGAGCAGGTACACGCTCGGGTACTTCATCGTCAGCCGCGAGCCGAGGTTGCAGTCGACCCACTCGACGGTTGCGTCCTCGTGCGCGACCGCGCGCTTGGTCACGAGGTTGAACACGTTCGTCGACCAGTTCTGGACCGTCGTGTAGCGGATCCGCGCGCCCGGCTTGGCGATCAGCTCGACGACCGCGGAGTGCAGGCTCGAGCTCGAGTAGGTCGGCGCCGTGCAGCCCTCGACGTAGTGCACGTAGGACCCCTCGTCGGCGATGATCAGCGTGCGCTCGAACTGGCCCATCGACTCGGTGTTGATCCGGAAGTAGGCCTGGAGCGGCATGTCGACGTGGACGCCCGGCGGCACGTACACGAACGAGCCGCCCGACCACACCGAGCTGTTCAGCGCCGCGAGCTTGTTGTCGTTGGGCGGGATCACCGTCGCGAAGTACTCGCGCACGAGGTCCTCGTGCTCGCGCAGCCCCGAGTCCATGTCCTTGAAGATCACGCCCTGCTTCTCGAGGTCCTCGCGCACCTGGTGGTACACGACTTCGGACTCGTACTGGGCCCCGACGCCGGAAAGGAACTTGCGCTCGGCCTCGGGGATCCCGAGCCGGTCGAACGTCTTCTTGACGTCGTCGGGCACGTCGTCCCACGAGCGCTCGGCGCGCTCTGAGGCCCGGACGAAGTAGTGGATGTCGTCGTAGTCGACCTCGGCCAGCAGCGGCGAGCCCCAGGTCGGCTGCGGCCGCGACAGGAAGTGGTCGAACGACTTCAGGCGGAACTCGCGCATCCACTGCGGCTCTGACTTGAACTCCGAGATCTTCTCGACGATCTCGCGGTTGAGCCCCTTCGGCGCCTTGTACAGGTAGTTCTCCGCATCGCGGAACCCGTAGCGCTCCTCATAATCGGCGTTGATCGCCGCCAGCTGCTGGTTCTCCGTGAGCTCCACGGCCACTACTCCACCTCCAGCTTGATCGTCTCGTCTTCGATGATCACCGGGTACGTGTCCACTGGCACGTACGCGGGCAAGGTCTTCGGCTTACCGGTCTTCAGATCGAACAGCGACCCGTGTCGCGGGCATTCGATCGTGCACGCCTCCTCGTCGAGTGTCCCCTCGACAAGCGTGCCGTTGTCGTGCGAGCAGCGGTCCTCGATCGCGTACACGGTCCCGGCGCAGTTGAACACGCCGATCTCGAGATCCTCCCACTCGACCAGGCGCATCGCGCCCGGCTTGAGGGCGTCCACGGGGCACACTTCGATCACTTGCGGCACGCCTAAATCCTAGCGCACCGATAGGATTTCGACGGGCCCTACGCAGCCGATTCCCAGTCGGCCGCGTGGCCGAGCGAGGCGCCCTTCAACACCTTGAGCGACAGCAGCGCGCACTTCAGCCGCGTCGCCGAGATGTCGATCCCGAGCAGGTCGAGCACGAACGAGCGGTCGAGCCTCAGCAGCTCATCGACCTGCATGCCCTTGACCTCGTCGGAGGCCATCGACGCCGCCGCCTGCGAGATCGCGCACCCGTGCCCTCGGAACCGCACGTCCTCGATCCGCCCCTCGGCGTCCAGCGCCAGCTGCACCGTCAGCTCGTCGCCGCACAACGGATTTAGATCGTGGAACTCCAGATCGGGGGTCTCGATCTCCGACACCGGCGGGCTCCAGTTGTGCGGATGCTTGTAGTGATCGAGGATGTTCTCGCGGTACAGCTCGTCCATTTGTGATTAGCGTAGCGGTCCGAACCCGACGGATCAGCTGGTCGCGGTGGTGGGTCACAACCCCACAGTCGACGGACGCCGGCCGCCCAGTGTGGCGGTACCACCCCCATACGTGCCTGAATCCGCATTCACCGCCGGGGGAGGGTCGAATGCGGACTTATGCCCCATCCCGCCGGCGCCCATCTCGTGGGCGACCGCCCAAGCGCGCTCAGCCGAGCTCGCCGGCGAACGCGTCGAGCGCCCGCTCGACGTCCGCCCGCGAGACGTCGAGGTGCGTCACCGCCCGGATCTGGGTCGCCCCGGACGCCTGGATCTCGACACGGTCGGCGATCCGATGGACGAGCCCGGGGGCGTCGTCGACCTCGAAGAAGACGAGGTTCGTCTCGACCGCGGCCGGGTCGAGACGGACGCCCGGCAGCCCCGCCAGCCCACGAGCGAGCAGCTGGGCGTTCGCGTGGTCCTCGGCGAGCCGGTCCACGTGGTGGTCGAGCGCATACATGCAGCCGGCGGCCAGGATCCCCGACTGCCGGAGCGCCCCCCCGAGCATCTGCTTCCACCGCCAGGCCTCGTCGATCAGCTCGCGCGAGCCGACGAGGACGGCGCCGACCGGGGCACCCAGGCCCTTCGTGAAGTCAAGCCACGCGGTGTCGAACCCGCCCGCGTAATCCGCCGCCGACACACCCGAAGCGACCACGGCGTTCAGGAGGCGCGCACCGTCCATGTGCGCGCGCAACCCATGTCGACGAGCGACCTCCAAAATCTCCCGCACGGTCTCGAGCGGCCATACCCGGCCGCCGCCGCGGTTGCTGGTCTGCTCGACCGACACCACCCGCGAGCGCGGCGCATACCGGTTTCCCGGCGGCCGAATCGCCGCCTCGAGCTGTGAGGCCGTGAACACGCCGCCGTCGCCGTCGAGCATGTTGATCATCAGCCCCGACACCTGCGCCGCCCCCCCGGCCTCGGACGTGATCGGGTGCGCGGTCCGGTCGAGCAGGAGCTCGTCTCCGCCCGGGCGCGCGTGCAACCGCAGCGCGATCTGGTTGCACATCGTCCCGCTCGGCAGGAACAGCCCCGCCTCGTGGCCGAGCAGCTCCGCTACGCGGTCCTGCAGCGCATTTGTCGTCGGATCGAGCCCCCGCTGCTCATCTCCGACGTCCGCAGCCGCGATCGCCGCCCGCATGCCGTCCGTGGGCCGGGTCTGCGTGTCGCTGTAGAGGTTGATCGGCGCCACGGTGCAGCAGCCTAGCCGCGAGCCCCGCCCGCGCCCGCGCCCGCTCAGTCCAGCTGCAGCCTGGAGCGCACGACGCCGAGGCCGTCGATCAGCCGCTGCACGTCCTCGCTCGAGTTGTGCACCGCGAACGACGCGCGGGTCGTGGCGTGGACGCCGAGCGAGCGCATCAGCGGCTGCGCGCAGTGGTGGCCGGCGCGCACGCACACGCCGAGCGCCCCGAGGATGTCCGCGATGTCGTGCGGATGGGCGCCCTCGAGCGTGAACGACACCAGCGCACCCCGGTCCGCCGAGCCGGCAGGACCCTGAACGGTCAGGCCCGGGACCTTCGACGCCGCGGACGAGAGACCGTCCAGCGTCTCCGCCACGAGCGCCTGCTCGTGCGCGCGGATCGCCGGCATTCCAAGCGCGCGGATCCAGTCGACCGCGGCGCCGAGCCCGATCGCTTCGGCGATCTGGGAGGTGCCCGCCTCGAACTTCCACGGCAGGTCGGTCCAGGTCGACTCGTTCGCGGCGACCGTGCGGATCATGTGACCGCCACCGATGAACGGCGGCATCTCCTCGAGCAGCGCGCGCCGCCCGTGGAGGACCCCGATCCCCGTCGGACCGTAGGCCTTGTGGCCGGTCCAGGCGTAGAAGTCGACGTCGAGGTCGGGCAGCCACACCGGGAGCTGCGGCACCGCCTGGGTGCCGTCCACGAGCACGACCGCACCGGCGTCGTGAGCACGCCGCGCGATCTCCGCCACCGGATTGATGGTCCCGAGCACGTTCGAGACGTGCACGACCGCCACGAGCTTGGGCCCGCGCGCGAGCAGCGCGTTGAACGCGTCGAGATCGAGGTACCCGTCAGCCCCGACCGGGACGTACGCCAGCTCCGCCTCGCGGTCCTGGCACAGCAGCTGCCAGGGGACGATGTTCGAGTGGTGCTCCATCTCGGTCAGCACCACGAGGTCGCCGCGCTGGACGTTCTGCCGGCCCCACGTGTAGGCGACCATGTTGATCGCCGCGGTGGCGTTGGACGTGAAGATCGTCTCCTCGGGCGTGGACCCGAGCCACTCGGCGATCCGGCCGCGGGCGCCCTCGTACAGATCGGTCGCCTCCGCGGCCAGCGGATACACGCCGCGGTGGATCGACGCACGGTGGTGCGTGTAGTACGACGTCATCGCGTCGATCACCGGATCCGGCGTCTGCGACGTCGCGGCCGAGTCGAGGTACGCGACCGACCGGCCGTCGAACTGCCGGTTGCGCAGCGTCGGGAACTGAGCGGCGATCCCGTCGACCGCGACGGTGGCACCGGCGGGACCCGAGACCGCGGTCATCAGGCCGCCGCCTCGATCTCGTCGGTGATCCACGCGTAGCCCTTGGCCTCGAGCGCGTCGACGAGCTCCGGGCCGCCCTCGCGGACGATCCGGCCCTGGAACATCACGTGCACGTGGCTCGGCTGAACCAGATGCAGGATCCGCTGATAGTGGGTGATGATCAGCACGCCCATGTCCGGGCCGGCGACGGCGTTGACGCCGTTCGCGACCACCCGTAGGGCGTCGATGTCGAGTCCCGAGTCGGTCTCGTCGAGGATCGCGAGCTCGGGCTTCTGGAGCGCGAGCTGGAGGATCTCCATCCGCTTCTTCTCGCCGCCCGAGAAGCCCTCGTTCAGGTACCGGGACGAGAAATCGCGCGGAACGTTCGTGAGCTTCATCGCGGCCTCGACCGTCTGGCGGAACTCCTTGAGCGGGACCGGCTCCTGACCGTGGGCCTCGCGGTGGGCGTTCATCACCGTGCGCAGGTACTTGGTGACGGTCACGCCGGGCACCGCGACCGGGTACTGGAACGCCATGAACAGACCCATCCGCGCGCGCTCGTCGGGATCAGCCGCGGTGATGTCCTCGCCATTGAACAGGATCTGGCCGTCGGTCACCTCGAGCCCTGGATGGCCCATGACCGCGTTCGCGAGGGTCGACTTGCCGGAGCCGTTCGGACCCATCAGCGCGTGGATCTCACCCTTGCCGACGGTCAGATCCACGCCCCGCAGGATCTGCTTCTCACCGGCTCGGACGTGAAGGTTGCGTATCTCTAGCTCTGCCATATCCACTTTCTGTAGTAAGTCCTCAGGCGGTCGGGGCGGCCGCCGCGCGAAGGTCCTCTGCGTGGACGGGCGCGCGCTCCGTGCGGCGCGAGAAGTCGACGAGCTCCGCGAGCGTCGTCGTCTGCAGCGAGCGGATGATCCCGCCCTGCACGCGCGTCCACAGCAGCTTGGTCGCGCACCCGCGCCCGGCGTCGGGCTCGTGTGAGCACAGCACGCGCTCGGTGTGGTCGTGGACGAAGCACTCCATCGGGGCGATCGCCCCCTCGAGCGCCTGGACCACGTCCACCATCGCGATCTCCTCCGCCGGGCGCGACAGCCAGTAGCCGCCGTGAGCGCCGCGCGCGCTCATCACGAGGCCGGCCTTGCGCAGGCGGGCGACCACCTGCTCCAGGTACGCCAGCGGCAGCCCTTCGGCGTCGGCGATCGACTTCAGGCTCGTGGGCTGCTCGGGAGACTGCCGCCCGAGCTCGACCATGAGGCGCACGCCATATTCAGCCTTCGAGGAGAAGATCATCGGGTTCATATCCTACCAGGGCGGTCGGATTGGGGCCTCGCTCCGCTCGGCGTCCATGGGACCATGCAACCCCATCCGGACGGGGCTCGCGGCTTGGCCCCGCCCCTCGGTAGTCTCAGCCCTGGATGCGCACGCAGACAAGCCCCCGCGACACTTCGGAGCCGCTCGCGAGCTCCGAGGACGTGGCGGCCGCGGCCAGTGCCGCCCGCGCGCACGGCCGGATCGGGCTCGACACCGAGTTCATGTCTGAGGGCCGCTACCGGGCGCTGCTGTGCCTGGTGCAGATCGCGGTCGACGACGACAACCCCGACGAGGGCCCGCACATCTCGCTGATCGACCCGCTCGACGGGATCGACGTGACGCCGGTCGCGCAGCTGCTCGCCGACCCGGCGATCGAGGTCGTGTTCCACGCCGGGCGCCAGGACGTGGCGATCCTGCGCCGGGCCTGGAGCACCGAGATCACGAACGTTTTCGACACGCAACTGGCGGCGGGGTTCGCGGGCGCGAGCGCGCAGACCGGGTACGGCAACCTGCTCGGGACGATGCTCGGCCGCCGGGTCGGCAAGACCGCGAGCTACACGCGCTGGGACGCCCGGCCACTGACCGCCGAGCAGCTCAGCTACGCCGCCGAAGACGTCGCTCACCTGCTCGAGCTCGCCGATGAGGTCCAGCGCCGGCTGCGCGAGACCGGCCGGCTCAACTGGGCGCGCGAGGAGTGCCGCCGGCTCGAGGGAGCCACCGACGAGCGCGACCCCTACTCGGCGTGGGAGCGGCTGCCGCGCGTCGGACAGCTCGATGCGCGCGCCCGCGCGGTCGCGCGTGAGCTGGCGGCTTGGCGCGAGCGCACCGCGTCGGACGAGGATCGACCGGTCGGGTCGGTGCTCGGCGATCCCGCGCTGGTCGAGCTCGCCAAGCGCCACCCTTCGAACATCGGCGCGCTCGAGCAGATCCGCGGCATCCATCCGTCGGGGATCCGCCGGCGCGGCGCGGCGATGCTCGACGCGATCGCCGTGGGCATGAAGGCGCCGCCGATCCCGCGCGACGAGCCGCGCGGCCGGTCGGAGCCCGAGGACGTGCCGTTGATCGTGCTGGCCGAGGCGCTGCTGCGGGCGCGCGCGCTCGAGGCGGGCCTCGCCTACGAGCTGATCGCGTCCCGCAACGAGCTCGAGCTGATCGTCGCCGCCGCCCGCCGGGGCGAGTCCGAGCCCGACGTACGCACGCTCGAGGGCTGGCGCTCGGAGCTCGTCGGGGTCGATCTGCGCGACCTGCTCGCCGGGCGCCGCGCGGTCTCGGTCGGGCCGGATCGACGGCTCGTGCTCAGCGACGCCTGACGCGGCTCACGACGCCCCGACCTCGAGCATCATCGACATCGCCGCGGTGCGGTCGAAGATCGAGTTCGAGAGCGCGAGCGCGATCGGGCGCTGGCGCGTGAGCGCCCCGAGGTCGATCTGCTGCAGGTCGTCGGTGGCCGTCGAGTAGGTCAGCCGCAGCTTGTGTCCCGGGGAATTTGCCGCGGTCTCGGTGGAGGTGTCGCCGTCGGCGAGCGACCAGCCCGCCTTGCGCAGCGCATGGCTCTCGTCGTGCGCCAGGATGTCCGATGACGGTGAGCCGTGGTCGAGCACGACCAGCTCGATCGTGCAGAACGGGTGCGAGCCCGAGTCGCACTCGCGCACCTGCGTGGCGATCTGGGCACCGGGCACGAGCGGCACGGAGCTGGCGGTGGGTGTGCGATCGACCTTGCTCGTGCCGCACCCGGCCAACGTTGCGGCGAGTGCAAGCGCGCCGGCGACGCCTAGTCTTCGCGCGGTCATGGGAAGCAGCGCTAGCGTAGCCGAGCTCCCCGGTTGGGCCCGGGCCCTGCTCGCGAGCTCGCGGGTGGCCCGGCTCGGAATCGCCGACGACGAGGGCGCGCCACGGGTGCTGCCGGTGACCTACGCGCTCGCCGCCGGAACGATCGTGACCGCGATCGATCACAAGCCCAAGCGGGTCCCGGCGCAGGAGCTCGCGCGCGTGCGCTGGCTGCGCGCCCGGCCCCGCGCGGCGCTCACCGTCGACCACTACGACGACGACTGGTCGCGCCTTCGCTGGGTCCAGGCGATCGGCCCTGTCGCGATCCTGGCCGCCGCCGACGCGCCGGAGGCGATCGCCGCGCTGACCGAACGCTACGTCTCCTACCGCGAGCGGCCGCCCGCAGGTCCGGTCCTGTCACTCGAGCCCGACCGCGTGCTCTGGTGGCGAGCGTGAACACGAGCGTCGCCCGCTACGCGCTTGGCGCCGCGGCGCTGCTGGTCGTGGCCGGCTCGCTCGCGGTCGCGGCGCTCGCGGCTCGCCGGCGCTGGCTCGGCGACTGGACGGGGGCGCCGGCGCGCCTGGCCGAGGGCGTGATCGGGCTGGCGCTGCTCGTCGGGATCCTCGAGCTGCTCGGGACCGTGGGGCTGTTCGAGCTCGGCCCGATCGTGATCGCGTGTGCGCTCGTCGGGGTGGCCGGCGTGTGGGGTTTGACCGACACGCAGGTCGCGCGCCACCGGTATGCGGACGCCGACACCAGGCCGGACACACGGATCGCTCTCGCGCTCGCTCTGCTCGCCGGCGCGGTCGTGATCGCCGAATGGGCGGGGCTGACGATCCAGTCCTACGACGTCGGCATCCGCGGGTTCGATTCGCTCTGGTACCACCTGCCGTGGGCGGCGAGCTTCGCGCAAACCGGAAGCGTCACGGGGCTGCGGTTCACCGACGTCGAGTACCTCACGCCGTTCTATCCCGCCACCGCGGAGATGATCCACGGTCTCGGGATCGTGCTACTCGGCCGTGACACGCTGTCGCCGGGGCTGAACCTGATGTGGCTCGGGCTCGTGCTGCTCGCGGCGTACTGCATCGGGCGCCCGCGCGGGGTCGGCGCCGGCACGATGCTCGGCGCGACGCTCGCGATGGCGACGATGATGGTCGACTACTCGCAGGCGGGCAGCGCCGCCAACGACGTCGTGGCGCTGTTCTTCCTGCTGGCGGCGGTCGCGTTGTTGATGACTGACTCCGAGCGCCCCATCGTGCGGGTGTTGGCGGCGGTCGCGGCGGGGCTCGCGGTCGGCGTGAAGCTGACCGTGCTCGCGCCGGTGCTCGCGTTGACCATCGGCGTGATCGCGGTCACGCCGCGCGGTCGGCGACTCGCCGCCGCCGGGTTGTGGCTCGGGCCGCTGATCCTCGCCGGCGGCTTCTGGTACGCCCGCAATCTGATCGCGGTCGGCAACCCGCTCCCGTGGACGGGCGCCGGTGGCCTCCTCGCGACCCCGGCGCCACCGCTTCAGCAGCACACCGGCTACAGCGTCGCCCACTACCTGACGAGCCCGCACCTGTGGAGCCGTTTCTTCGAGCCCGCGCTCGCGGCCGGGCTCGGCCGCTGGTGGTGGGCCGTGCTGGCGGTGGCGATCATCGGCCCGATCCTGTGCACGCTCCCGCGTCGCGGCAGCGCGACCCCGGCCCGCGCCAGCCCCGCCGGAGGGCGCTTGGGAAGAAAGCCCATCCATACCGGGGTTTCTTCCCAAGCGGTCGTCCGGATGCTCGGGTTTGTCGCGCTGTTCTCGCTCGCGGCGTACCTGATCACGCCCGAGACCGCCGCCGGCCCCGCCGGCGACCCGCTCGGGTTCGCGTTCAACCTGCGCTACCTCGCGCCGGCCTTGGCGCTCGCGCTGTCGGTGGCGCCGCTCGCGCCCGCTCTGTCGGCCGCGCCGCCGGCCCGAACCGGGGTGGTGGCCGTGCTGGCGGTCATCCTCGCCGGCACGGTGGCGCAGCCCGCGCTCTGGCCGAACGCGCATGCGGCGGGATCCATCCTGATCGGAGTGGCGGTGCTTGCGGTGCTCGCGCTGTTCGCGCTCGGCCGGCAGGTTCGCGTGTCGCTCGCGCTCGCCACCGCCGTCGCTGCGATCGGGCTCGTGCTCGTCGCCGGCGCGGCGGCCGGCTACCGCCTCCAGGGCCACTACCTGCGCGGCCGTTACGCGTACCAGCCGAACGTCTCCTACCTGGCTCGGGTGTGGGCCCTGTTCCGGACGGTCCATCACGCCCGCGTCGGCGTCGTCGGCACGTTCGGCGGCTTCTTCGCCTACCCGCTGTACGGCCTCGACGACTCGAACCGCGTCCAGTACCTGGCCGAGCGCGGCCCGCATGGGTCGTTTACGCCAATCGCCACCTGCGCTCGATGGCGGGCACAGGTGAACTCCGACCACCTGAAATACATAATCACCACACCCGCGCGCGACCCTTGGCACGCGAACATGCTCAGCCCCTCTCCCGAGACCCGCTGGACCGCCACCGATCCGGCGGCAACTCCCGTGTTCAGCGAGCGGGCCCTGGGCCAGCCCATCGTCGTGTTCCGTCTGCGCGGTCCGCTCGACGTTGCGAGCTGCCCCCAAAGCTGAAGCTAAGCTGCGCTTACATGACTACTGCCGCCGATCCGCTAACTGACCGCGAGCTGCTCGAGACCGAGTGGGACCTCGCCCCGCTCGTCGACGGGGAGGGCCGCGCAGGCGCCGAGCGCCAACTCGAGGAGGCGAGGGACCGCGCGTCGCAGTTCGCGGCGACGTACGCCGGCAAGGTAGCCGAGCTCGACGCCGACGGGCTGCGCGTTGCGATGCACGAGCTCGAGGAGATCAACGAGCTCGTCGGTCGTGCCGCCTCGTTCGCGAGCCTCGAGTTCGCCACCGACACTGCCGACCCCGCACGCGGGGCGCTGCTACAGCTCATCCAAGAGCGCGCCACCGAGATCGAGACAAAGCTGCTGTTCTTCGAGCTCGAGTGGGCCGCGGTCGACGACCAGAGCGCCGATGAGCTGCTCGCCACCGGCGAGCTCGACCGCTACCGCCACCACCTGCACAGCGCCCGGCGATACCGCCCACACCTGCTGACCGAGCCCGAGGAGAAAATCCTCGCCGAGAAGTCGATCTCGAGCCAGGGCGCGTGGAACCGGCTTTTCGGTGAGCTCTGCGCCGCCATCCGCGTCGATGTCGACGACCAGGAGCTGACGCTCGATGTCGCGCTCAGCCGCCTCCAGTCACCCGACCGCGAGGTCCGCCGGACCGCCGCCGACGCCGTGTCGGCCGCGCTCGAGCCGGGACTGCGGACGCGCGGGTTCATCTACAACACACTCGTCTACGACAAGTCGGTCGAGGACCGCCTGCGCGGCTACCCGAACTGGCTCGCGAGCCGCAACCTCGCCAACGAGGCCTCCGACGAGTCGGTTATCGCGCTGATCGAGGCGGTCCGGAATCGCTACGACATACCCCAGCGCTGGTACCGACTCAAGGCCAAGCTGCTCGGCGTCGAGCGGCTGGCCGACTACGACCGCGCCGCGCCGGTGCTCGCCGAGCAGGTCTCCTACTCGTTCGGCGAGGCCCGCGACCTCGTGCTCGACACCTACCAGTCGTTCTCACCCGTCGCCGGCGACGTCACCCGGCGGTTCTTCGACGAGCGCTGGATCGACGCGCCCACTCGGCCCCACAAGCGCGGCGGCGCGTTCTGCGCCTATGCGGTCCCGAGCGTGCACCCGTACGTGATGCTGAACTTCACCGCCACCCGCCGCGACGTGCTGACGATGGCGCACGAGCTCGGGCACGGCCTGCACGCCACGCTCGCCCGGCCGCAGGGCGTATTCCACCAGTCGACGCCACTGACGCTCGCCGAGACGGCGTCGGTGTTCGGCGAGGAGCTGGTATTCGGGCGGATGCTCGCCGAGGCCACCGACGACGAGCGCCGGCTCGGTCTGCTCGCCGAGCGCGTCGACGGCGCGATCGCGACCGTGTTCCGCCAGATGGCGATGAACCGCTACGAGCATCTCGCGCACACGCGACGGCGCGCCGAGGGCGAGCTGTCGGCCGACCGGCTGTGCGAGACCTGGGTCGAGACGCAGGCGGAGCTGTTCGGCGACTCGGTGGAGATCACCGGCGGGTACCGGATGTGGTGGTCCTACGTGCCGCACTTCCTGAACACGCCCGGCTACGTGTACGCCTACGCGTACGGCCTGCTGCTGGCGCTGTCGGTCTACAGCCGCTACCTAGAGGAGGGCGATCCGTTCGTGCCGCGCTACATCGACCTGCTATCGGCGGGTGGATCGCGAAGCCCCGAGAAGCTGGCGGAGATCGTCGGGATCGACCTCACCGACCCCGGGTTCTGGGACGCCGGTCTCGCGCTCGTCGAGGGGCAGCTGTCAGAGGCCGAGGAGCTCGCGGCGCGCCGCTAGTGGTGGGCCTTCCGTAGGCGCGAGCGCTCCTCCTGGCGCTCGACCACGTTCACGATCAGCTTCATCACCTGCGCGATCCCGGTCGCCTGCGCGTCGCCGTGCTCGAACGCCTCTCGCCAGTCGCGAATGTGACCTTTGGTAGCGAGCTCGTTGAAGGCCGAGCGCGACACCGAGATCCGCACCTTGGCGTCAGAGGCGATGTCCTTGGTGACCTTCGGCCCGGGCAGCTCGACCCGGTACATCTGGGGCTCGCCGCGGGCGCGAAACTCAAGACCCGCCACGAGCTTGAGGTTCGCGAGCGCCGGCACCTCTGCGAGGAACCGCGTGACGGCCAGCTCGATCAGGGATTTCGTATCGGATGCCACTCGCGCTCAGGTGGTTGGGGGTGGGTGGGGGGGGTCAAATCCTATGGCGCTCGAGCAGCTTGCGGCCGAAAGCGAAAGTTCGGGGCGGTCTCATATCTTGTGGCGCTCCAGGAGCTTTCGCCCGATCACCATCCGCTGGATCTCGGAGGTTCCCTCGCCGATCAGCAGCAGCGGCGCGTCGCGATAGATGCGCTCGATCTCGTACTCCTTGGAGTAGCCGTAGCCGCCGTGAATCCGCAGGCACTCCTCGGCGCAGAAGCGCCCGGTCTCCGACGCGAACAGCTTGGCCATGCCCGCCTCGATGTCCGAGCGCTCGCCGGCGTCCTTCATCCTCGCCGCCCGGTGGGTCAACAGGCGCGCGGCGTCGATCTGGGTGGCCATGTCGGCGAGCTTGAACTGGATCGCCTGGTGCTGGGCAATCGGCTTGCCGAACGTCCGCCGCTCCTGGCTGTACTTCAACGCGAGCTCGAGCGCGCGCTGCGCGAGTCCGACGCCACGCGCGGCGACGTTGACCCGGCCGAGCTCGAGCGCGTCCATCATCTGCCCGAACCCCTTGTTCAGGCCGGCGTCCTCGCCCCCGAGGATGTTCTCGGCCGGGCAGCGGTAGCCGTCGAACACGAGCTCGGTCGACTCGACGCCCTTGTAGCCCATCTTCTTGATCTGGGGAGGAACGCCCAGGCCCTTGTAGTCGCCCGTGTTCTCGCTGACCCCCGGCTCCTTCTCGGCGATGAAGCATGTCAGCCCGCGGTGCTTGGGCTCGGCGTTCGGGTCGGTCCGGACCAGGACGAACACCAGCGAAGACCGCAGCCCGTTCGTGACCCACATCTTCGTGCCGTTGATCTCATAGCGACCGTCGCCGGTCTTCTTGGCCGAAGTCTTGATCGCCGCCACGTCTGACCCGAGCTCGGGCTCGGACAGGCTGAACGCCGCGCGCATCTCGCCCGTGGCCATCTTCGGCAGGTACTTCTGCTTCTGCTCGTCGGTGCCGAATTTCATCAGCAGGTAGGACCCGATGAAGTGCGTGTTGACGATCCCCGAGATCGAGATCCACCCGCGCGAAAGCTCCTCGACGATCATCGCGTAGGTCGTCAGGTCGAGCCCCATCCCGTCGAACTCCTCGGGGATCGTGACCCCGAACAGCCCGAGCTCCTTCATCTGCTCGACGATCGGCTCGGGAAACTCGTCCTCGTGGTCGTAGTGCTCGGCGCTCGGGATGATCTGCTCGTCGGCGAACTGGCGCACCATCTCGCAGATCGCCTTCTGCTCGTCCGTCTTATCGCTGTGGGGGGTCGCGATCGCCATCGTCGTGGTTGCTCCTCAGGGTCTCAGGGAGCAGCCGAGGATACCCAGCCGGCGGGCCGCGAGGCTCAGCTAGCGGGCGGCCGCGGGGGCTTCGGCTAAGGCGCCGCCGTCAGGAGCCGCCGACCAATTCCGACTTCACCCCGTGCTTCCAGGTGGTGTCGGGCCGGCCCTCGAGCTCGCCGTCGACCTCGACGTCGCAGCGCTCGTTGAAGAAGCACAGCCTGCCGGCGATCCGGTCGACCGCTCCGAGCGGATCGTCGTAGTACCAGATCAGGTCCTTGACGGTGTCGCCGTTCTCGCGCCGGACCGCGTAGTAGCTGGCGGTGCCCTTGTACGGGCAGCTCGTGACGGTGTCGGTCGGCTCCAGATCGGCGGACACGTCCTCGCGCGGCAGATACCAGCGCGTCGGCAGGTTGGACTCGAACAGCGCCATCGCCTGCGTGCTCTCGGCCAGCACCTCGCCGTCGAGCGAGATCTTGACGTGGCGCGAGGTCGGCATCACGTCGACGCGGTGATACGGGTCCCGAGCGTGGACGAACACCTCCTCGTCCTCCTCGAACCACTTGTCCATGCGGTCCCAGTAGAACGCGATCAGGCCGGCGAGCGGCTGCGCGCTCTCGAGCGGCTCGGGGTAGTACCAGGCGCCGGCCTCCACGACCTTGTCGCCGGCGCGGACCGTGTGGTAGGAGGCCTCGCCCTTCTTCGGGCAGCGCGTGTGGCGGTCAGAGCGCTCGAGCAGGTCGGAGCGGACGTCCTCGGGTGGGAAGTAGTAGTGCGGCTGGTGCCCGGACTCCGACAGCAGCACCGTGCGCCGGCTGTCGGCGATCGTCTCACCGCCAACAACCACCCGAACCCGCTTGAAGCACGGCTCCATGTACAGCGCGCGACCAGGCGGCGGCGGCTCGAAATTGAAAGTCCCCGCTGGCTCGCGCGCCAGCGGCCCGGTTCCAGTCATCAGCCCCATGTCGTCGCGAGCTTACCAAGGCGGTTGCCCCGGAACGGGAACAGAGTCTTAAAAAAAGCCGCCGGCCGCAACCAAACCGATCGCCAGCTCCGCTGACGAGCTCCAGATGGAGCCGAACCCGCACGTTGTCGGTCTAGGCCCCCTTGCGCCGGCGGCCGCGCCGGAATTGTGACGGAATCTTCACCAAACATGACAAACTTGGACAAATGTTTGATGGACGCCCACTCCGGAGCCTTGCGGGCGTCCAGCCGCTCACAGGGTTATGACGACCCCGAGCCACACGATCGCGAGCGACACCAGGAAGATCGCGGCGTCGAGCACGTGCCACTCGGGCCGGCGCAGGTGCGCTCCGATCAGCGCGGCCACCAGCACCACCAGCACCATCTTCACCCGCAGCGTCGAGTCGCTCCACAGGTGGTAATGCGAGGCCATCGCGATCCCGGTGACGATCAGCGCGGCGAACGCGATCACGGTCCCCACCCCGAACCGGCGGGCGGCCGCCCTTAGCGGGCCCCGGTCCTCCAGCCCGCGCAGCACCGGCACGACGACCGCGGCCAGCATCAGCTGCCCACCTACGAAGAACGCCATCGCGACCAGGTGCAGCCACAGGACCCCGTTCCAGAACGTCACCGCATCCGATCCTGGCACACTGATCCCAGGGATGAACTTCGCTCGGGACGTCGTCGACGGCGCCGCGCCGGACCGGACGGCGCTGGTCGAGCTCGCCCGGGACGGCAGCCGGCGCGAGTGGAGCTTCGCCGAGGTCGCCGACCGCAGCGCGCGCCTGGCGGCCACGCTGGGCGCCCGCCACCGTGTGGGGCGCGGCGACGTGGTGATGACCGTGATCGGCAACCGGCCCGAGTGGGTGCTGACGATGGTCGCCTGCTTCCGCATCGGCGCCGTGGCGCTCCCCTGCAACGAGCAGCTCCGGTCCAGGGATCTCGCCCGGCGGATCGAGTCGGCGGCGCCGAAGCTGATCGTGGCCGACGAGCGCAACCTGTCCGAGCTGTCGAACGCGCGCCCCGGATGCCAGGTGGTGACGGTCCCCGACGAGTCCCTGTTCGACGCCGAGCCGTCTCCCGCGATCGAGCTTACGTCGCACGAGCCGTGCCTGATCACGTTCACCAGTGGCACCACCGGTGAGGCGACCGGCGTCGTCCACGGGCAGCGCTACCTGCCCGGCCAGCGGCTTCAGGCCGAGCATTGGCTCGACGCTCGGCCGGGTGATCTCGTGTGGTGCACGGCCGCCACCGGCTGGTCCAAGTCGGCGCGGAACGTGTTCATCGCGCCGTGGCTGCGCGGCGCCGCGGCGCTCCTGCACGACGGGCGGTTCGATCCCGCGCAGCGGCTCGAGCTGCTCGCCGCCGAGGAGGTCAACGTGCTGTGCATGGCCCCGACCGAGTACCGCGTGATCGCGAAGCGCGTCCAGCTCAGGCCGCTGCCGGCGCTGCGGTCGCTGGTGGCCGCCGGCGAGGCGCTCAATCCAGAGGTGATCCGCACGTTCACCGACGAGATCGGGCTCGCGATCCGCGACGGCTACGGCCAGACCGAGACCGGCCAGCTGACCGGCAACCCGCCCGGCGAGGCCGTCCGCCCGGGGTCGATGGGACGGGCGCTACCGGGAGTAGACCTGCGGGTGCACGACGGTGAGCTGATCCTGGCGAATCCGGCCACCGATCCGACGTTCTTCGTGGGCTACCTCGACGGCACGCCCTCGCCGGCGGGGAAGCCATGGCGGACCGGTGACCGGGTCAGCCTCGACGACGACGGCTACCTGTACTTCGAAGGGCGCGCGGATGACCTCATCATCTCGTCCGGCTACCGAATCGGCCCGTTCGAGGTCGAGTCGGCACTCGTCTCCCACGAGGCGGTCGCCGAGGCGGCGGTCGTCGCCGCCCCCGATGAGGAGCGGGGCGCGGTCGTGCGGGCGGTCATCGTCCTGCGCGACGGGTTCGCCCCGGGCCAGGCGCTCGCGACCGAGCTCCAGGAGCATGTCAAGCTCCAGACCGCGCCGTACAAATACCCCCGGATCGTCGATTTCGCCGACGAGCTCCCGAAGACCGCGTCGGGAAAGATCCAGCGGGCTAGCCTGAGAAGGCGATGAGCGAACCGAAGGTGATGAGCGAGCCGCGACCTGTGATCGGCATCTGCACCGCGCTCACCCGCGCCCGCTGGGGCGTGTGGGAGCGCGACGCCGCGCTGCTCGCGTTCAGCTACATCGAGGCGATTCAGCGCGCCGGCGGGATGGCGGTGATGATCCCCCCGGACGGCCGGTTCGAGCACGACCCCGACGAGATGCTCGATCTGCTCGACGGGCTGATCCTCGCCGGCGGTAACGACATCGACCCTGCCTCCTACGGCGCCGATCCCCATCCCGAGACCCACCATCTCGTACCGGAGCGCGACCGCGCAGAGCTCGCGCTCGCCACCCGCGCGGTCGAGCGCGACATGCCCGTGCTCGGTATCTGCCGCGGCATGCAGCTCCTCAACGTGGCGTTCGGGGGAACGCTCCGCCAGCACTTGCCCGAGGAGCTCGGCCACGAGGAACACCGCCGCACGCCGGGCAGCTTCGACGGCTCCGACCACGACGTCAGCTGCTCGCCGGCTCGCTCGCGGCGCGCGCCGCCGGCGAGCAACTGCACGCGACTAAGTCCCACCACCACCAGGGCGTCGCGACCATCGGCGACGGCCTCGAGGTCACCGGCCACTCGACGATCGACGACCTCCCCGAGGCGATCGAGGCCCCCGGGCGGCGGTTCGTGCTCGGGGTCCAGTGGCACCCCGAGGCCGACGAGCAGAGCCGCGTCGTCGCGGCGATCGTCGAGCACGCGCGGGACTACCGCAGCGTGCGCGGCTCGTCGTACCCGGCGGCGCGCACGGCGGCGGTCACGCGCTCGGCGTGGGCCTGACCCCGCGTCTCGAGCACGAGCTGCACCGCGGTCTCCCGCACGTGCAGGTCGAGCCCCTCGCGGATGTGCTCGACGTCGAGCAGGTTCGCGCCTTGCTCGCCGACGAGCGCGAGCAGCCGCGCGAGTGAGCCGGGGCGGTCCGGGAGGCGGGCGAGCAGCACGAGCCGCCGCCCCGCCTGGCTCTCGTGCCGGCGCGCGACTTCGGCCAGCAGCCCGGCGTCGACGTTGCCGCCCGACAGGACAGCGATCGTCGTCCCGTCCGGCGCCGGCGAGCCCAGCCGGCCCGACAGCAGCGCCGCGACGCCGACCGCGCCGGCGCCCTCGACGACGAGCTTGGCCCGCTCGAGCAGGAACACCATCGCCTCGGCGACCTCGTCCTCCTCGACGGTCACCATCTCGTCGACCCAGCGGTCGATCAGCGACAGCGTCAGCTCGCCCGGACGCTTCACCGCGATCCCGTCGGCGATCGTCAGCGCCGAGCGCACCGGGACCGGCTTGCCGGCGGCGAGCGATCCCCGCACCGGCGCACAGGCGGCCACCTGGACGCCGATCACCTGGATCGACGGTCGCGCCGACTTGACCGCGATCGCCACGCCGCTGACCAGCCCGCCGCCGCCGACGGGCACGATCACGCGGGCCAGATCGGGCACCTGCTCGAGCAGCTCGAGCCCGAGCGTGCCCTGGCCGGCGATCACGTCGGGGTCCTCGAACGGGTGGACGAACGCCATCCGGTCGTCCGCCGCGGCCCGCTCGTAGGCGGCCTCGAGCGCCTCGTCGACGGTCGCGCCGACCATGCTGTACGTTCGCACCTAGGCCCGTCGCCGCCTCGACCTTGGCGATCGGCGCTCCCTCGGGCATGAACACGTCGCACGGCACGCCCCGCGCTCGAGCCGCGTAGGCGACGGCCTGGGCGTGGTTGCCGGCGCTGCCGCAGACCACGCCCCCAGCGCACGCGTCGCCGAGCGCCGCGAGCTTCGTGAGCGCGCCGCGCAGCTTGAACGACCCCGTCCGCTGCAGGTTCTCGGCCTTGAGCGCGACGGTCCCGCCGGCGCGCTCGCTCAGCGTGCGGGAGCTGAGCACCGGCGTCTCGCGGACGATCCCGGCGATCACCCCGGCAGCGCGACGTACGTCGTCGGCGCTGACGGTGCGCGGTCGCGCCAGGGGGTTGCGCCGTGTCAGTCAGGGATCGCCACCACCGCGTCGATCTCGACCAGCGCGCCACGCGGCAGGGCCGCGACGGCGATCGCGACGCGCGCGGGCGGATCGGACTCGAAGAACGACCCGTACACCTCGTTGACCGACGCGAACGCGCTCATGTCGGTCAGGTAGACCGTCAGGCGAACCGCGTCGCCGAGGGTGGTGCCGGCCGCATCGCATACCGCGGCCAGGTTCTCCAGGCAGCGCCCGGCCTGATCGGCGGCAGTCGCGCCGACGAGGTCCCCGGTCTTCGGGTCGAGCGGGATCTGCCCGGAGCAGAACAACAGGGCGCCGAGGTGCGAACGGCGTGCACGTACGGACCTACGGCTTCTGGGGCGCCGGGCGCCCTTATCGACTCGCGGTGTGCTGGCAACAGGGTTCCTCCTCAAATGGCGCGATGGGACACAGCGTATTGCCCATGTCTGCCCTGGGGTAGCCTGACGAGGTGCCGAACCGCCTCGGGGGCGAGAGCTCGCCGTACCTCCTGCAGCACAAGGACAACCCGGTCGACTGGGAGCCGTGGGGCGACGAGGCGCTCGACGCGAGCCCGCGACGAGGATCGTCCGCTGCTCGTCTCGATCGGCTACTCCGCGTGCCACTGGTGCCACGTGATGGCGCACGAATCGTTCGAGGACGAGGAGATCGCCGCGGCTGATGAACGAGCGGTTCGTGTGCGTGAAGGTCGACCGCGAGGAGCGGCCCGACATCGACGCGATCTGCATGGAGGCCTGCCAGGCGATGACCGGGCACGGCGGCTGGCCGCTGAACGCGTTCCTCACGCCCGACGGCGTCCCGTTCTACGCCGGCACGTACTTCCCGCCCGAGTCCCGCCACGGGCTGCCGAGCTGGCGGATGGTGCTCGACGGCGGTCGCCGAGGCCTGGTCGAACCGCCGCGACCAGATCCTCGATCAGGGCGTGCGGATGGTCGAGGCGCTGAGTGCGACCGCCAGGCTCGAGCCGTCGGTCGAGCCGATCACCCAGGAGCTCGTGCGCAGCGCCCTGATCTCGCTCTGGGGCACGTATGACCGGGTCAACGGAGGCTTTGGTCGCGCGCCGAAATTCCCGCAGGCGTCGGTGATCGAGCTGCTGCTGGCGCGCGGGGAGCGCGAGATGTCGCTCGAGACACTCGAGGCGATGGCCCGCGGCGGCATCTACGACCAGGTCGGGGGCGGGTTCGCGCGCTACTCGGTCGACGCGACGTGGACCATCCCGCACTTCGAGAAGATGCTCTACGACAACGCGCTGCTGGCGCGCGCCTACCTGCACGGCTGGCAGGCCTCGGGCAACGAGCGCTTCCGGCGCGTCTGCTGCGAAACACTCGACTGGGCCCTGCGCGAGATGCGCGGCCCCGAGGGCGGCTTCTGCTCGGCGCTCGATGCCGACTCCGAAGGCGTCGAGGGCAAGTTCTACGTGTGGACGGTCGGCGAGCTGCGGGACGCGCTCGGCGGCGGCGAGCTCGCCGACAGGGCGATCGCGTACTTCGGCGCCACCGAGCGGGGGAATTTCGAGCACTTGGGGCTGAACGTGCTCGAGGCCCGTGGGCCCGAGCCGTCCGAGCTGCCCGAGATCAGGCGTGTGCTGCTCGCGGCGCGCGCGGAGCGCGTCCGCCCCGGGCTCGACGACAAGCGCCTGACCGCGTGGAACGCGCTGATGATCTCGGCACTGGCCGAGGCGGGCGCGGCACTCGGGCGCGAGGACTACATCGAGGCGGCGGTCGGGTGCGCGTCGTTCGTGCTCACTGATCTGCGCGACGGCGACGGGCGGCTGCTGCGGAGCTGGAAGGACGGCCGGGCGCAGCTCGACGCCTACCTCGAGGATCACGCGTTCATGCTCGAGGCGCTGATCTCCTGCTACGAGGCGACGGGCGACCCGACCTGGTACGGCGAGGCGACGGCGCTCGCCGGCGTGCTGATCGAGCGCTTCTCGGACGCCGAGCGCGGCGGCTTCTTCACGACCGCCTCAGATCACGAGCCACTCGCGGCCCGACGCAAGGACCTCGAGGACTCGCCGATCCCATCGGGCAACTCGGCGGCGGCGTTCGGCCTGCTCCGGCTGGGAATGCTGTCCGGCGACGGCCGCTACGAGCGCCACGCGCTCGGGGTGCTGCGGCTGCTGTTCCCGCTGGCGGCGCGTCATCCCGGCGCGTTCGGACACCTGCTCGGCGCCGCCGACTTCTACCTCGCGCCGGTCAAGGAGGTCGCGATCGTCGGTCCTCCGGCCGAGGCGGCTCCGCTGCTGCGCGTCGTCCGCGACGCCTACCGCCCCCACCTCGTGCTCGCGGCCGGCGAGGGGGCACCGACGCCGAGCGCCGGCGAGCCCTTGGTCGACGTGCCGCTGCTCGAGGGCCGTGGGCCGGTCGACGGGCACGCCGCCGCGTACGTGTGCGAGCGGTTCGTCTGCCAAGCGCCGGTGACGAGCCCCGAGGAGCTCGCCGCGGCATTGTCCGGTAGCTAGAGCACCGGCAGGTAGCGCTCGAGCTCCCACGGGGTCACCTGGACCCGGTAGTCCTCCCACTCCTGGCGCTTGATCTCGATGTAGCGGTTGAACATGTGCTCACCGAGCGAGCGCAGGACCAGCTCCGACTGGGCGCTCAGCTCGATCGCCTCGCCGAGCGTGGCCGGCAGCTGGTCGATCCCGAGCCGCCGGCGCTCCTCGGAGGACAGGTGGTACAGGTTCGTCTCCATCGGGTCGGGCAGCTCGTAGCCGTGCTCGATTCCCTCGAGGCCGGCCTGGAGCAGCACGGCGAACGTCAGGTACGGGTTGCACGCCGGGTCCGGGCAGCGCAGCTCCATGCGCGTGGTGCGCTCGCGTCCCGGGTGGTACATCGGTACCCGCACGAGCGCGGAGCGGTTGCGCCGCGACCAGGCGATGTACACGGGCGCCTCGTAGCCGGGCACGAGCCGCTTGTAGGAGTTGACCCACTGGGCGAAGATCGAGCAGATCTCGCGCGCGTGGCGGAGCTGGCCGGCGATGAACGCCTTGCCCACGTCCGATAGGTAGTACGGGTCCTCGGGGTCGAAGAACGCGTTCTGCTCGCCGCGGAACAGCGACTGGTGGGTGTGCATCCCGGAGCCGTTCTTGCCGAACAGCGGCTTGGGCATGAACGTCGCGTGCAGCCCGTACTTCATCGCGTATTCCTTGACCGTGATCCGGTAGGTCATGCAGTCGTCGGCCATCTTCAGGGCGTCCGCGTACCGCATGTCGATCTCGTGCTGGCTCGGGCCGACCTCGTGGTGGGCGTACTCGGTATGGATCCCGAGCTGGTCGAGCGCGAGCACGGTCTCGCGCCGCAGATCAGAGCCGGCGTCGAGCGTGGTCAGGTCGAAGTAGCCCCCCTCGTCGAGCACCTCGGTCGACGTCGAGCTCTTGAAGTAGAAGTACTCGAGCTCGGGGCCGACGTAGTAGTGGTCGAACCCCATCGCCTTGGCCCGCTCGACCGCGCGCCGGAGCACATGGCGCGGATCTCCCTCGTACGGCGTGCGTTCGGGGGTCTGGATGTCGCAGAACATCCGCGCCACCCCCTGCTCCGCCGGGCGCCAGGGCAGGACCCGGAACGTGGTCGGGTCAGGCACCGCGATCATGTCCGACTCCTCGATCGGGTTAAAGCCGGTGATCGACGAGCCGTCGAACCCCATCCCGCCCTCGAACGCATCGACCAACTCGGTGGCGTTGATCGAGAACGCCTTCAGCTGGCCGAGGATGTCGGTGAACCACAGCCGGATGAACCGGATGTCGCGCTCCTGGACGAGCGCTCGCACATCGTCTTCGGTGAGAGGGGAAGCCGTGGTCGCCATCGAGCGGCGAACGTTACTTGAGTGACCTAGCTCATCGGCAGTCGGGGCAGCCGCCCCGAAGGGTGACCTCGTGGTCGGTCGTGCGGAAGCCCAGCCGGGCGGACAGCTGGTCGATCGATCGCTCCAGGCCGGGGTCGTGGAACGGCACGAGCCTGCCGCATTGCTCGCACAGCAGGTGATGGTGGTGATGCTCGCCGGCGGGGTCGGTGGTCTCGTATCGGGCGATCCCGTCGCCCAGGTCGAGCCGGTTGACGAGGTCGTGGTCGTGGAGGAGCTCGAGGACCCGGTAGATGCTCGCTCGCCCCACGGGGCGCTGGGCCCGCCGGCCGCGGCGCAGGGCGTCCTCCATCTCTAGGGCGCTGAGCGCGCAGTCCTGGCCGGCGAGCATCTCGATCACCCGGTCGCGGGCGGCGCCTCTGTGATGGCCGGCGCGCTGGAGCACCTCGCGAGCGTGCTCTGCCCAGTCCGTCGCGGTTTGCGTCTGCACTCCGCCAAGCATAGCCCCGGGCCGGACGCTTTGAGATTGGGACCTGATCCTGGAAAGTATAGAGTGAGACTAGTTCTCAATCTATGTTAAGATTCGATTCCGAGCCGTCGATTCAGTTTCGCAAGCCGCGAGTTACGGAGTTGTCATGAGCATCGCCTGCCGCTGGTCTGTGGTGTCCGTTCTGCTGGCGCTCGCGGTCGCGGTGTCGGCGGCGGGATGCGGCTCGAGCGCCGGCGCGGCCACGGACGCCAAGGGTCGGATCGTGGCAGTCGGGGCGGAGAACGAGTACGCGAACGTGATCGCTCAGATCGGCGGCAGGTATGTGTCGGTGAGCGCGATCGAGAGCAACCCGAACACCGATCCGCACACGTTCGAGGCCAGCCCGAGCGTCGCGCAGACGGTCGGGGCGGCGCGGCTGGTGGTGCAGAACGGCGTCGGCTACGACACGTTCATGAACAAGATCGAGGCTGCGCAGCCTAGTTCTTCGCGAAAGCTGATCGACGTCCAGACGCTGCTCGGGTTGCCGGACTCGACGCCCAACCCCCACCTGTGGTACATGCCGAGGACGATGCCGGCCGTGGCGAAGGCACTCGTCACGGACCTGTCCGCGCTCGAGCCCTCGCACGCCGCGTACTTCGCCGCGAACGCGCAGCGGTTCGACGCGTCGCTACAGCCGTGGTATCAGGCGCTCAAGCAGTTCGCCGCGCGCTACCCGCGCACCCCGGTCGCGACCACCGAGCCGGTCGGCGACTACATGCTGAAGGCCGCCGGCACGATCAACATGACCCCGTTCGGGCTCCAGGCGGACATCATGAACGGGGTGGATCCGGCCCCCCAGGACGTGAGCCTCCAGAAGGGACTGTTCTCAGGGCACCGGGTCAAGGTGTTCCTCTACAACCAGCAGGTCACCGACTCGCTGACGGACTCATTCCTGGCCCAGGCCAAGACGGACGGGATCCCGGTCGTCGGGGTGTACGAGACGATGCCCGCTCCGGGCTACGACTATCAGTCCTGGATGCTCGCGGAGGTCAAGGCGCTCCAGCGGGCGGTCGCCGGCGGTGCCTCCACCGAGAAACTCCAGTGAGCGCGGGCGCCCGAACAGTCGCGAGCGCTTCCGAGGCGCTGGAGGTAGATGGGGTGACCGTTCGCCTCGCCGGGCGGACGGTTCTGGATCAGGTCAGCTTCTCGGTCGCCGCGGGCGAGTTCACCGGTTTGATCGGCGCCAACGGCGCCGGCAAGACGACGCTGTTCCGGGTGATCCTCGGGCTCCAGCCACCCGCGGCCGGTCGGGTGCGGATTGGCGGCGGGCGCGCGGGCCGCGACGTCGGCTACGTGCCGCAGAAGTTCCTGCTCGACCCGGACATGCCGCTGCGTGGCCGGGATCTGGTCGGGCTCGGGCTGGACGGCCAGCGGCTCGGTCTGCCGCTGCCCTCTCGTTCGCGTCGCGCGCGCGTCGACGCGATGATCGACGCGGTCGACGCCCAGCGCTTCGCCGACGCTCGCGTCGGACAGCTGTCTGGTGGTGAGCAGCAACGGATCCTGATCGCGCACGCGCTGATCAGCGAGCCGCGCCTGCTGCTGCTCGACGAGCCGCTCGCGAACCTCGACCTGCGCAGCGCCCAGGAGGTCGTGGAGCTGCTGTCGCGGATCGCCTCCGAGCACCGGATCGCGGTCCTGATCTCCGCGCACGAGATGAACCCGCTGCTCCCGGTGATGGACCGGATCGTCTACCTCGCCGCCGGGCGCTCGGCCAGCGGCACCGTCGAGGAGGTCGTGCGCAGCGGCGTCCTCAGCAGGCTCTACGGCCATCATGTCGACGTGCTGCGGGTCCACGGGCGGGTTATCGTCGTCGCCGGGACCGGTCACGACGAGCACGCCGCGACAGAGCCGCCGGACGACGGGATCGGTTCCGTCGAGATCGTCTGAGCAGCCTGTGCAACACGTCCTGAGGGCGATCGTCGAGCCCGGGTTCTTCTCGAGCAGCTCGGTGCAGCTGGCCGCGGTGATCGGCGCCCTGGTCGCGATCGTGGCGGGGTGCGTGGGGGTGTTCACGGTGATCCGCGCTCAGTCGTTCGCCGGCGAGGCGCTTGGCGACATCGGCGCCGCCGGCGGCTCGAGCGCATATCTCGCGGGGATCGCGCCGCTCTGGGGGTTCGTCGGGATCACAGTCGCCGCAGCCGGGATCATGGAGATGATCGGGATCCAGCGCGCCCGCGGGCGCGACCTGGCGACCGGAATCGTGCTCGGCGCCGGGTTCGGGCTCGCAGCGTTGTTCCTGTATCTCGGCACGACCTACGACAACACCACGGGCGCGACGGTCACGATCCTGTTCGGGTCGATCTTCGCGCTGGACCCCTCGGTGCTGCCGCTCGTGCTCGGCCTCGGGGCGATCGCGCTGCTGATCATCCTGGTGCTCTACCGCCCGCTGCTGCTCGCCTCGGTCAGCGCCGAGCTCGCGGCAGCCCGCCGGCTTCCCGTCCGGCTGATCGGCGGGCTCTACCTGCTCGCGATGGCCCTAGCCGTCGCGCTGTCGGCGGTGACGATCGGCGCGATCCTGTCAACCGCGCTGCTCGTCGGGCCGGCCGCGACCGCGCTCCAGCTGAGCCGCCGCCCGGGCCGGGCGATCGCGATCGCGATGCTGCTCGGCGTCGGCGCGATGTGGCTGGGGATCCTGCTCGCCTACGACAGCTACTACTGGCCGCCGCTTCACCACGGTTGGCCGGTCAGCTTCTTCGTCGTCACGCTCGTCCTGATCGCCTATCTCGTCTCACGTTTCCTGTACGCACGGCAGAGAGGCCGTTGACGCCGTGTTCTCGGGCTTCATGGTCAACGCCTGGATCGTGGGCACGATCGTCGCCGTGGTCGGCGGCGCGGTCGGGTTCTTCGTCGTCCTGCGCGGCTCGGCGTTCGTCGCCCACGCCGTCCCCAACGGCTCGTTCGCCGGCGCGGCCGCCGCCAGCCTGGTCGGCATCAGCACGATCATCGGGCTCGGCGTCTTCTCGCTCGGCGGGGCGCTCGGAATCGGGCTGCTGGGCCGCCGCGGCCGCCACGACGTCGCCACCGCGCTCACGCTCGTGTTCATGCTCGGCCTCGGGGCGCTGTTTCTTAGCTTCAGCGTCGAATACGCCCCCGAGATCTACTCGCTGCTGTTCGGCGAGGTCCTCGGCATCAGCACCAACCAGCTCGCGCCCACGATCGCGCTCGCCGCCGCCTGCCTCGCCGCGATCGCGGTCCTCTACCGCCCGCTGCTGCTCTCCTCGATCCTCCCCGACAGCGCGCAAGCCCGCGGGATAGCCCCTTTCGCCGTCGAACTCGGCTTCCTGCTGATCCTCGCCCTCGCGACCACGATGACCGTACCCGTCGTCGGAACCGCGCTGATCTTCAGCCTGATGATCGGCCCACCCGCCGCCGCCCGCAGCTTCACCGCCCGCCCCCACCTCGCGATCGCGCTCTCGATCGCGATCGCCCTCGCGATCGTGTGGGCCGCGATCGCTCTCTCCTACCAGACCAACTGGCCCGTCGGCTTCTTCGTCGGCGCCATCAGCGCCTCCGCCTACGCCACCGGACGCGCGTGGACATTCACGCGCCGCCACCGGCAAACCTGACGTTGCGCTGAGGGCCGGGCGCTACACGCGGGCCGACAGATGACGCTCGCCGAGCCAGCGGTTGGCCCAGCGCTGTATCTCCGCCAGCGCCGGCTCGAGCTCACGCCCCATCTGGGAGAGCTCGTACTCAACCCTCAGTGGCGGGCCCGAGATCACGGTTCGCGAAACTATTCCCCTCCGCTCGAGCTCCTTCATCCGCTCGGACAGGAGCCGGTCGGACAGCTCGGGCACCGCTTGGGCGATCTCGGAGAAGCGCAGCGCGCCCTCCATCAGGACCGCGAGGATCGCACCCGTCCACCGCCGGCCCACCAGCTCCACCGCCTCGTGGTAGAGCGGACAGCAACCATTCGAGCGAAGGTCGCCTCGATCAGACTCGGCCGTGTCCTCGGGCGCTCCCATCTCCGTCGTCAGAGCTTACGCTGCTTGCAACGCGCGCGACGCCTCACTCGAGCCGTCGACCGGCACATCCCCCGCTACGTTCACCATCGCGGTGAACCCCTCGAGGGAGACCGTCGCGATTGCCTCGAGGATCTGCTCGTCGTCCCAGCCGGCCTCGCGCGCCTCCTCGTGGAGGTGCATCGGGGCACGGCCGCGCTCCTCGAGCAACGCGTGCAGGTAGCGCAGCAGCGCCGCCTCACGGTGATCCTTCGAGCTGAACTGCCGCGCCAGCGCGACCTCGTCGAGCGCCAGCCCCGCGGCCCGGGCGGTCCGCGAGTGCATCGCGATGCCCGGCTCGGACTGGTAGTACTCGGCGACCGCGAGCGCGATCCGCTCGAGCGTCGGCAGCGTCAGCTTGCCGTGGCGCAGCTCCGAGCGGAAGCGCGCGTACGCCCGCAGCGCCGCCGGCGAACCCGCCAACACACCAAGGAAGTTCGGCAGCTGACCGCCCGTCGCGAGCGCGCCGCGCAGGACCGGGACCGACCCCTCGGGGGCGGTCAGATCGTCGTGGATTTGGAATCTGCTCATTGAAGTCTTCATAGTTTGACCACCAGTAGGTCCAGGGGGCTGAGAGAAGGGCCTCGTGCCCTTCACTTTCGAGACCTGCTTACGCTTGATAAGTTTAGATGCGCCAGGCCAGGCGCACAAGTGGGGTTCGCACTACTTTTGGTGCGGCTTAGCCCGCGCCCAACAGTCCGCGCCACCGCGGCAAATCACCGGCTCTACTCGTTATATACGTCGGGCCATAAAGACTGGATCAGCCGGGGGCGCGAGCTTCGTAAGGGCTCGCTTCGGTGCACGGGCGCCGGTCTGTCGGCGCCGGCAGAGATGGCTGATCGCCCGGCGAGGGAAGCGCGCGGGTCAGCGCCGGCGAGATGCGTCAGCGCACGAGGTGCGCCACGACGGCCGCATGCGCGCTGGTGGCCGCGACGAGAATCAGCAGCAGCCCGAGCAGCACGGCCCACATGGCCGTCCGGTCCGGCTTGAACCCCGCGCGCTCGTGCCGCCGCAGCGTCGGGCGAGCGACGGGCAGGTTCCGCTCCGCGCCACGACCGGTGATGTAGACGGTCCGGCGGCCGTTTGCTGCGCGCGGCGCCCAGGTCACCGGGCGCTCGGACTCGGGCTCGGGCTCGGACGCCGGGAGGGCAGGCTTGTCGGGGTCGGCCTTCGCCTTGGCCTCGGCATCGGCTACCGAGGTTGCGCGGAACTCACGGAAGGCCTCGCTATCGAGCTCCTCCCACCACGGTACGACGTTCCGGCGCGGACGCGTAGTAGCGCCAGCTTGGGGCATTTGGCCAACCTCTTTCTCGTACTTACGGGGTTAGCTGACGGGCTCGCGCCGAAAGATGGCGCTACGTACGAGGACGATTCGCCCCAACAACTTGGGTCCCCCGCTCCCTCCGCCCACATAAGTCGGGCGGCGCGGGATTCAGCTTTTCGAGCGGCGATCCTAACATCGGCGACGGACGGAACGCGGTCTCATTCCCGACCCTTTCCACGCAAGATGCGGCTTGGTCGTACAGCCAGCCCCCAGCGCGGGCGCCCGGCGAATGCCGGCGCGACCGCCGAACCGGGCGCGCCGGGGAGCGACACGGCGCCCGGCGAGCCGCGGGCGCCCCGGAGCAGTAGGACGCGCACCACCGAACCAGGGCGCGGGCGGCCGACAGTCGCCGACGAGAAGCGGCGCCGGCGGGTGCGACCGCGCCGGCGCCGGCAGCTACTCGTTGCCGGCGACTTTGCTAACGAACTGCGCCACCTCCGTGGCGTCGATCCCCTGCACGACGTCGGCGGGCATCGTCCCCTCACCCAGACATGCCTCCTGACTGCCCGACGGCGGATTCTGCAGGCATCCGTTCTCGATCGTGTGCAGCACGAGCTGCTCGGTCGGCTGGATCACGTCGAGGTTGGGGCCCACCTTACCCACCGCATTGGCCGCGGCCAGCGTGTGGCAGAGCGAGCACCGCTCGCCGAAGATCTCGCGTCCACGCTTCTCGGCGGCGGTCAGCTTGATCCCACCGACCTGGCCGTTGGCATTGTTGCGGTTCCCGATCAGCAGCAAGGTCGGGATCGCGATCGCGAACGCGACGTACGTGATCGCCAGAACCAAGCCCAGCGCACGACGGCCGCGGTATCCGGGCCCCTTCGGGTCCGCGCTGGAGCGGCTGCGAATACCGAAGTAGACCACCCCGACGCCGAGCACGGCCCAGAAGGCGGCGAACAGAAGGACGGCGAGCACGGAGCGGCACCTTACCGCGCCGACCCGGCGAACGGATCACCGGCGGCCATGACCGTCGCTACCGCCGCCGTCCCGAGGCGAAGCTCATGACCGGAGGAGCGACAGCTCGGAAGTCCTCGGCATCTGCATCTGTCTCGCGGGAGCTCCTCTGCTCCGCGAGCCCCGTGCGCACCTGCTCGTCGAGCATCGAGAAGTCCTTGATCTCGGCGACGAGGTGGTCGGGAGCCGAGATCGGCTGGATCTGATCGACCAGGATGTTGATCGCGCCACCGGCCGCCGGGTGCCGCTCCAACTTGCCTTCGGCGATCATCAGCGGCTCGGTCCTCACCGTCAGCCGGTGACGCTCGTAGACCTGGGCGGGGACGATCAGGTTGATCGTCCCGAACTCGTCCTCGAGCAGCACGAACACGATCCCGTTGGCAGTGCCGGGGCGCTGGCGCGCCACCACGAGCCCTCCCACCTTGAGGCGGATGCCGTGGCGCAGCTCCTTGAGCTCGCGGCTCGTGACGATGCCGTCGGGCAGCCGGTTTCGCAACAGCGCGATCGGATGCGCATGCGACGTCAGCCCAATCGTGCCGTAATCGGCGAGCATCGACTCCCACGGCGTCAGCGCGCGCAGCTCCGGTGGCGCCGGCAGGTCAAGTGGGAGCGCCAGCTGCACCCCGCCGGGCACCCTTCTCCCCGGCGTCGCCACGCCGAGCTGCCACAGGGCGATGCGGCGGGCCGAGCCCGGCGCCCCGGGCACGAGCGAGTCGCACGCTCCCGACCAGGCGAGCATCTCCAGCGAGGAGGCACTCGAGCTTGCGCGTGAGGCGAGATCGGCGAGCGTTCGAAACCTCCCGCCCGCCTCCCGGACCGAGACCAGCTCAGCCACCTCCTGCTCGGCCACGCCGCGGACGTAGCCGAGTCCGATGCGCACTCGTCCACTCTCCATCTCACAGACCGCAGCGCTCTCGTTGATATCCGGGGGCAGCACCTCGATTCCCCGCCGCTGGGCCTCGTGGACGAGCGCGTCGGGTGGGTAGAAGCCCATCGGCTGCTCATTCAGCAGCGAGCACAGGAACTCGGGGCCGTAGTGGACGCGCAGCCAGGTCGATTGGTAGGCGAGCAGGCCGAACGCGGCGCCGTGCGCCTTCGGGAAGCCGAACCCCGAGAAGCCGCGGACCATCGCGAACACCCGCTCCGCGGTCTCCTCGTCGACCTCGTGCCGGCGGCGTGCGCCGGCGACAAAGCGCTTGTGGTAGGCCTCGATCGCCGCGTCCGAGCGCTTGCGGCTCATCGCCCGCCGCAGCCCCTCCGCCTCACCCGGCGAGAACCCGGCGAACGCGATCGCCACCTCGATCACCTGGTCCTGGAAGATGATCGAGCCGAGCGTCTCGCGCAGCGCCGGCTCGAGCGACGGATGATCGTAGGGGATCTCGAAGTCGGGATCGACGCGCAGTCGCTGGCGTCGCTCGATGTATGGATTGACCGCGCCTCCCTGGATCGGCCCGGGTCGGACGATCGCGACCTGGATCGTGATGTCCCTGAGGTTCTCCGGCCGGGTGCGATACAGCGACTGCATCTGCGCCCGGCTCTCGATCTGGAACACGCCGGTCGTATCGGCGCTCTGGATGCACTCGTAGGTGGCCGGATCGTCATATGGGATCCGGCTCAGGTCGATCTGCTTGCCGCGGGTACGCGCGATCATCTCGACCGAGCGCTCGACCGCCGACAGCATCCCGAGCCCCAGCAGATCGATCTTCAGGAATCCCGCATCCGAGCAGGAATCCTTGTCCCACTGAACGATCTGGCGTCCTTCCATCGCCGCGGGCACGATCGGGCAACAGTCGACCAGCGGGCGGGTGGCGACGATCATCCCGCCCGAGTGCTGGCTCAGGTGGCGCGGCAGTCCGTGGGCCTCGGCGGCCAGGCGCGCGAGCCACGCCCAGCGGCCCGTCGCCCCCCGCCGGCCGTCGTTCTCGGCGGCCCTTCGGGGCTCGATGCCGAATGCCGAGGCGATGTCCTTTTCCACTTCGCGCGCGTCCCACCCCTCGCTGCCCCGGGCCACGCGTTCGATCTCCCCCGGCGGCAGACCTAGCGCCTTGCCGAGCTCGCGGATCGCCCCACGGGCGCGGTAGGTCGGGAAAGCCGCCACCAGCGCCGAGCGGTCGTGGCCGTAGCGCTCGTGGACTCGCGGGATCAGCTTCTCCCTGATGTCGCGCGGGAAGTCGAGGTCGATGTCGGGCAGAGAGGTCAGCTCCTCGTTCAGGAACCGGCCGATCAGCAGGTCATTGGCGATCGGGTCGACGTGCGAAAGGCCGGTCAGGAAGCAGACGATCGACGAGACGCTCGAGCCGCGACCTCGACCCGGTGGCAGCAGACCGCGGACGCTGCCCGGTCCGCGCACCTCGAGCGCCACCTCCCGGGCCAGCTCCAACATGTCGTGGTGGAGCAGGAAGAACCCGGGCAGGCCCAGTCTCTCGATGATCTGGAGCTCCTGCTCCAGTCGGGCTGCGGCGCTCGCGCGCACCTCGCCGGCCCCCTTGTATCGATTGTGCAGGCGCGACTGGCACAGCTCGGAGAGATTGCGCATCGCCGCCGCGTCCTCCGATCCCGGATACCGGTACCCGAGGTCGCTGGTCAGATCGAACCGCAGCCGCTCCGCCAGCGCCGCCGTCTCCGCCACCGCCTCGGGATGGTCTGGAAAGCGGCTCGCCATCGCCGCCGGCGAGGCGAGCACGTGGCTGAAGTTGCCTCGCCGCTCGGGCTCGGAGGCATCGAGCGTAGTGTGCAGGCGCACGGCCACCAGCGCGTCCTGAAGCGGGGCTCGAACGCGCGTGTGCGCATGGACGTTCCCCGTGGCCACGCACGGCACGCCGAGGCGAGCCGCGACTCGCTCGAGGCGCCGGTTGCGGGCGCGATCGTCGCGCAGGAACGGCCGCTGCAGCTCGACCCGGAGGCGATCGGGTCCGAACGCATCGAGCAGGCGCCTGAGCGTGAACTCGTCGTGCACCCCCCGCAACGCGCAACCGCTCAGGCAGATCAGACCCTCGGCGTGACCCAGGACGTCCGTCAGCTCGACGAACGCCTGCGAAGGAGGGCCGGATCGGGGGCGGACGGGCGGGTGGCGGGTGAGCGGGGGGAGGGTGAGCGGGGGGAGGGTGAGCGGGCTTTCATTCCCGCGCGTGTGGGCGTGCGCGCGAGTCAGGATGCGGCAGAGGCTGGACCAGCCTCCGGCGTCCTCCACGAGCAGCGTCAGATGGCGACCATCGGCAAGATCGACCTCGGCGCCGTGGATCGGACGCAACCCGAGCGCCCGAGCGGACACCGCGAACTCCATCGAGCCCGAGACCGAGTTGTGATCGATAAGGGCAACCGCCTCGTATCCCAGCTCGAGCGCGGCGGGGACGATCTCGTCGGGCAGCGAGGCGCCATCGAGGAACGAGAAGGCCGAGTGGCAGTGGAGCTCGACGTACGACACGAACACATGTTCCCATCCGGCGCGGATGTCATCCTCCGCCGATGAGCCTTCCCAGTCTGATAATCGCCCACCTCAGCCCGGGCGGCCTGAGTCTCAACGAGAGTTCGGAGGCATGCCCATGACCGAGCCTGAAACCATCGACGAGCTCCGAGAGCTGGTCGCCCTCGGCTGCCGCATCCTCGGCGCTAACGGTCACGACGACTTCATCTGGGGCCATGTGTCCGCCCGCGACCCTGATGGGCGGGGCGTGTGGATGAAGGCGGCCTCGTTCGGGTTCGACGAGGTCACCGCGGATCGGATCATCCTCGTCGGCTTCGACGGGGAGGTTCTCGCCGGCGACTGCCCGCGCCACGTCGAGTGGCCGATCCATACCGAGGTCATGCGAGCGCGGCCCGATGCGGGGAGCGTCGTCCACTCGCACCCCCCGCACTCGATAGCGATCGGCGCTAGCGGGCAGCCCGTACGGCCGGTGTCGCACGCCGGCACGCTGTTCGTCCCGCCGGACGTGCCGCGCTATACGAGGACTGCCGAGCTGATCGTCACCACCGAGATGGGAGCCGACGTCGCCGCCGCGCTCGGCGACCTGCACGCGCTGCTGCTGGTCAACCACGGAATCGTGACCGCGGGACAGGACGTGCGCGACGCGGTCATCCGCGCCGTGCTGCTCGAAAAGGCGGCGCACCAGCAGATGCTGACCCACTCCCTGGGCGGGCCGCAGCGCTGGTCCTCGGACGAGGAGGCGCTCCGCAAGCGCGAGACCGTGTGGGCCGAGCGGCAGCGGGCGATGCTGTGGGACTACCTCGGCCGACGCCTCCTGGGCGGTTGGTAGGGTGCGCCCGATGAGGGCGCGGCGACGAAGCCAGCGAGGAGGCCAGCGACAGTCGTGGCGAATGACCCGCCGTCAGCTGCACAAGACGCTCAGGCGAGGTGCTCGCAAATGGGTCAAGGAGGTGTGGCAGGCCGCCGCCAGCACCGCCGCAGAGCTCGAAAGCCTCAGCCCGGTGACGGCACCGCTCGGGGTACGGCTGGTGGAGAGCTACGCGGCCCGCGAGCAGGCGGGGGACGAGACCCAGCGCGGCCTTCGGATCGCCCTCGTGGCCGGCTACGCGTCCCGAGTCGTGCTGGTCGAGCCGACCGAGCAGCCGACGCCCCGGCCGGCGGCGTTCGGGCTCAGCGCCCGACCCGACGTCGAGCGGATCGGTGGGGACCCGGCAGCGATCAAGCGGCTGGCCGATCCCGTCCGGACCATCGCAACGGAGCAGTTCGAGACAGTGATGACGCTCCCGCAGGAGGTCTGGAGCGGCTATGTCGCGACTGCGGCGAACAAGCTGCAGCGCCAACTCAAGGACGAGCTCACGTGGCGAGATCTGGGGCGGGACCGGATCGAGCGGATGCTGCGCTACGGCTACGTCCTTCGGTGCCTCGACGAGGCGATCGACGCCGAGCCGGTCGTGCGCGACCTCGACGCCGAGCCGGCGGATACGAACGGACACGTCGCGGCGGCGGGCGAAACCGCCGCGCCGGCAGATGCACGCGCCGCGCCAGCGGATGCACGCGCCGCGCCAGCGGATGCACGCGCCGCGCCAGCGGATGCACGCGCCGCGCCGGCAGATGCACGCGCCGCGCCGGCGGACGAGTAGGCGCGTCAGCCCGCCGCGACCAGGGCGGGGATGTCGACGGCGGCGGCCATCGCCCGGTAGCCCGCCGCGTTCGGGTGCAGGTGATCGCCGCTGTCGTAGGCGGGGTTGAGCCGGTGGGGATCGCTCTGATCAGCGACGGCGATCGCGAAGTCGATCACGCCGTCGAACGCACCACTCGTTCGAATCCAGTTGTTGACCGCCTCGCGCTTGGCCTCGCCCGCCGGCGTCCAGTAGCGCGCGCCGCCGAATGGGGTCAAGGTCGCGCCGAAGATCCGCAGCCCGGCCGAGTGGGCGAGCGTGATCATCCGCTCATAGCCCTCGACGATCCGCAGGGCGGAGACGTCGGTGTGCGGCACCGTCAGCGGACTGCGACTCTGGCTGTAGCCGATGTCGTTGATCCCCTCGAGCAGGATCACGTCCCGGGCGCCGGTCTGGTCGAGCACGTCCCGCTCGAACCGCGCGACGGCGCTCACGCCGCAGCACACCGAGCCGTTCAGGACCCGGTTGCCGCCTATACCCTCGTCGACGACGGCCAGCGTCGCGCCGGACAGAGTGTCGAGCCGGTCGGCGAGGTCGTTCGGCCAGCGCTCGTTCTTGCCGAGCGGAGAGCCGACGCCGTCGGTGATCGAGTCGCCGAGCGCGACGACCGAGCCGAGCGTGCGCCGCGAGCCGAGCACGTCCACACCGGCGAGGAAGTACCAGGAGCGCGTGCGGACCCTGAACGCTTTGGCGGCGCCGGCTGTGTGGGATCCGGTCGCGACGAAGTTGACCTGCTCGGCATCGGCGTGCTGGGTGGCGGGGCCGGTCTCGCGCGGGAGGAACAGGCTCACGGCCAGCCGGGCCGCGGGCGATGTCGCGAGCGCGACCGGATCGCTGATCACGTCGGAGCCCGGTGGGATCAGCACCGACCGCCGGCCGGCGAACAAGAGCGCGCGCGAGCTGCCGGCGACGGTGTTGGGGCCCTTGCGGTCGAGTGCGATCGCCGCACGCCCGATTCGCAGGGGTCCGCTGCCGAACGCGTTCGTGAGCCGCACCCTGAGCCTGACCCCGCCGGCGCTGGTGAGCACAATCTCGCGGATCGTGGCGTCACGGAAGCCGGCCCTGGACAGGTTGCCCGCGGTCGCGGGTTGCGGGCTCGCGCCCCAGGTCGCGATCCAGTGACTCCCCGCGGGCAGCGGCCCCGAAGTCGCGGCGGCCGGCGAATCGGAGTCGAACAGCCCGCCGCCGACCCTGAGCAGCACGAGACACACGATGGGAACCCAGAGATATCGACGCACTCTGGGAAAGTAACGGCGCGACCAGCTGACCAGTTTTCGGACCTCGCCGGGCAGTTAGCGCGCGGTCAGGCCAACAGCCTGCTGACCTCGCGGAGCAGATCGCGCGGTCAGGCGAACGGCCTGCTGACGTCGCGGAGCAGATCGCGCGGTCAGCCGAGCAGCTTGCGAACCTCGCCGAGCGCGCGAGGCTCGAGCAGATCGCGCGGTCAGCCGAGCAGCTTGCGAACCTCGCCGAGCGCGCGAGGCTCGAGCAGTTCGCTGCAGTAGGCGCTGAAGTGGACCCCGTCGAACCGGCACAGCTGCCCGTTTACCTTGGCGTTGTAGTGGTTCCCCGGCGAGACCGTCTGGTCGATGTCGAACACAGACACCGTGGAGGGATCGCGGCGGGCGGCCTGCTCGAGCATCGAGTTGATCAGCGTGTGTCGCGCCGGCGAGGCCTGCGGCGCCGGCGAGCCGTCCGGGAGGTTGGGCGGGTCGACGTAGGGGATCGACAAGAACAGGATCTTCCGGCCGCCGGCGCCCATGATCTGAACGAACCGGTCGATCTGCTTCTGGACGTAGGCGTCGAACGCCGGCTGGCCGAGGTGGACGACCTTGCCGTCGATCTTCCAGTCGAGCGTGTCCCGGTACCCGAGCTCGACGACGACCGTCTGAGCGTGCATCGCGCTCGCCTCCGAAGCCCAGTGCTCGGCGGCGGTCGGACAGCCCTGCGACTGTGCCGTCCAGGTGCCATCGACGTCCAGCTCGCCCTCGGTGGTGAACGCACACCCCAGGAGCGCAGCGTCCGCGAGTTCGACGCCGTAGCGCTCCTCGTTGCCGAGCCACGGCACTCCGAGCGTGAACGCCAGCGAGTCGCCGACCATCAGCACCCGCTTGGGCGGACACGTCTGGAACGTCTTCTCGCTCGACCCACTCCAGGTCAGCTGGTGATAGCCCAGCGCCGTATATACGAACTGGGTCTCCTTGCTCTCGGGCACGGGTGCCACGCCGTAGTCCGGCGTGTCCTTCAGCGCCACCGTGCACGACGGATCGTGGCCGCGAAGTTGCGGGGGTGGCTGTGGCAGGGTGGCGGCCGCGGGAACCCCGACCGGCAGCTGGTCCGCCGATGAGGCGAGCAGCAGCGCCGCCACCGCGCCACCGGCCGCCAGCGGCGCCAGCGCGCGCACCAACCAGGTCGGCCGCCGGCGCTGGCGGATCGGCTGCTCGATCAGGAAGTACGACGCCGTGCTGACGGCCAGCGTGACCCCGAGCCTGACGAGCAGCAGCGGCGCGCCGCCGAACCCGACAGCGCCGGCGGTCAGCCACAGGAACAGCGGGAAATGCCACAGGTACAGCCCGTAGGAGATCTTGCCGAGCGCCCGCAGCGGCGGGTAAGCGAGCGCCCGGGCGGCGAGCGACGCCGGCTGCGTCACCGCGGCGAGGATGAGCAGCACGACGGCGCCGTCGAGGGCCAGGAGGCCGTACGGGTAGAGCCAGCCGTCCGAGCCGTCGACGACCGCGGCCGCCCCGAGCACGGCGCCGAGCGCCACCACTGCGCCGGCGGCGAGCACCCGCTGGCGTGCCGCGCCGGCGCCGAGCAACCGGTCTCGCAGGCTGGCGGCACGGCGCGGCGCCTCGCGGGCGCCGTCGGTCCCCGGGACCGACTGGGCGCGGGAGCGCGCGATCGCCAGGCCGATCGCCAGCGACGCCCCGATCAGCAGGCTGGCCGCCCGGGTGTCGGTGCCGTAGTAGACGCGATCGAGGTTCCGGCCCCCGGCGAACAGGACCGCGGTGTCGACAGCCGAGGCGACCGCGCCGGCGACGGTCACCCCGAGCAGCACGAGGAGCGGGCGCCGGCCCGAACCCCGCGCGCCGCGACTCGCGAGCCACAGCACGCCGGCGAGCACGATCGGCCACACGACGTAGAACTGCTCCTCGATCGCCAGCGACCAGGTGTGCTCGAGCGGCGACACCGGCCCCGAGGCGGCGAAGTAGCTCGTCCCGGTCGCGATCTGATGCCAGTTGCTGTAGTAGATCAGCGCCGAGATGCCGTCTCCCTTGAGACCGGGGATCGCCTGCGCGGACCCCGCCACCGCGTAATAGAGCCCGATCACCGCGACCAGGCAGAACAGCGCCGGCAACAGTCGCCGCGCGCGCCGGGCCCAGAACGCGCCCAGGCGGATCGCCGACGAGCGCCCCCACTCGGCCAGCAGCAGCGAGGTGATGAGGAACCCCGACAGGACGAAGAACACCTCGACCCCAAGGAAGCCGCCCCGGGCCCACGTGACGCCACCGTGGTAGAGCAGGACCGCGGCCACCGCGATCCCGCGCAGGCCGTCGAGCCCGCCCCAGTGGGTCAGCTCAACGCGACCGCGACCATGGCGGCCATGACCCTCGCCGCCGCGACCAACGCCGGCGCCACCAACGACGCCGGGACCATCGCCGCCGCGAATCTCCCGCGCGCGCTCACGGATCAGTTCGGTTAGTCCCCTGCTCACCAAACAGGGGATACCCCGCCGGGCGTCGAGCGAGCATAAAGAGGCTCAGGCAAATCGGGGATCGGCACCCGCGCGCGACGTCGTCCTGTGACCGCGCCCAGCGGCGCGGAGCGCGCATAAACGCGACGAATCCGCGCCGGCAGGCCCAGCCCTGCCTACTCATCCAGGATAACCATGCGTGACTTGGCAGAGCCCCCGCACTCGCGGGAAATATCGCTCTTTGCAGGCGATTCCGGGCCTGCGATCCGGCGATTCCGGCCGCAAACCGGCGCGCGCCAAAAAATCGGCCCCGGCTCTTGACAACTTATTAGTGGCTGCTAATCTTCGGACAGTTAGTACTCACTAAGAAGGACGGAGACCATGCCGCAGACCATCAACTCAAGCCGTCGGTTCTGGACCCTGGTGATCGTCTCGCTCGGGCTGTTCATGACCGTCCTCGACAACCTTGTCGTGAACGTCGCGCTCCCGAGCATCCACCGCGACCTCGGCGCATCGATCCAAACGCTCGAGTGGACGGTCAACGCTTACGTGCTCGCCTACGCGGTTTTCCTGCTGACCGGGTCGGCGCTTGGCGACCGATTCGGACGCAAGCGGATGTTCATGCTGGGTATATCGGTGTTCACGGCCGGATCGGTGGCCGCGGCGCTCTCCCCCACGATCGACTTCCTGATCGCCGCCCGCGCCCTGCAGGGCGTCGGCGCCGCGATCGTCACGCCGCTGACCCTCACCCTGCTGGCGGAGGCGTTCCCGCCCGAGAAGCGCGGACTCGCGCTCGGCGTGTGGTCGGCGATCAGCGGCATCGGCGTGGCGGCCGGGCCACTCGTTGGCGGCGCGCTCACGCAGGCCGCCTCCTGGCACCTGATCTTCTGGGTCAACGTCCCGATCGGTCTGGCTCTGGTTCCGCTCGCCGGCGCCCGGCTCGTCGAAAGCCATGGATCGGTCAAGCACCTCGACCTCGCCGGGCTCGCGCTCGCCTCGAGCGGTCTGTTCGGCCTGGTCTTCGGCCTCGTGCGCTCACAGTCCCTGGGCTGGGGAAGCACCGATGTCCTGATCCCGCTGGCTGCCGGCGTCGTGCTTCTGCTGGCGTTCATCGTGCAGGAGCTGCGCACCGACGAGCCGATGTTGCCGATGGAGTTCTTCGCCAACCGCGGGTTCGCGGTCACGAACGCAGTGTCGCTCGCGATGTACTTCGGAATGTTCGGCTCGATCTTCTTCCTGAGCCAGTTCCTCCAGAACGTGCTGCACAACACGCCGCTCCAGGCGGGCGTGAAGCTGCTGGTCTGGACCGGTGCGGTGATGGTCGTCGCGCCGATCGCGGGCTTCATGTCCGAGCGCTACGGCAGCCGGGTGTTCATGATCGGCGGTCTGGCCCTCCAGGCGATCGCGCTCGGTTGGATGGCGAGCGTGGCGGGCGTCGGTGAATCGTATGCCAGCCTGGTGATCCCGTTCGCGCTGGCCGGCAGCGGGATGGCCCTCGTGTTCGCGCCCTCGGCCAACGCGGTCCTGGCCTCGGTGCGGACCTCGCAGACCGGGCAGGCGTCGGGTGCGACCAACGCCATCCGCGAGCTCGGCGGCGTGCTGGGCATCGCGGTCCTCGCGACCGTGTTCACGAGCCACGGCAGCTACCTGTCGCCCCAGGCCTACGTCAACGGTCTCGTGCCGGCGCTTTGGGTCGGCGCAGTGGTGCTGGCCGCCGGCGCATTGATCGCGGCCGTGTTCCCGTTCAGCACTCGGGCCTCGGCCTCGGCACACGCGGCCGAGGAAGCGATGACCACCGGCGAGCGGTTCCGCGAAGAGCTCGCCGGCCTGACCGCGTGATCGCCCCGGACCGCGTGATCGTCCCCCTGACCGCTTGACCGTGCCCTAGGATCGAGAACCGCACTCATGGCAACGACACACGCCACCGGGCAGAAGTCACCCCGTCAGCGCGTCCCGGCCGCCGAGCGCCGGGATGCGCTGATCGACGCGGCCGTGCACGAGTTCGCGCACGGCGGGCTGCACGGCACGCCGGTCGACCGGATCGCGCGGGAGGTCGGCGTCGCTCAGCCCTACGTGTTCAGCCTGTTCGGCAGCAAGCGCGAGCTGTTCCTGGCCGCCGTCGAGCGGTGCTTCGAGCGGGTGCGGGAGGTGTTCACTCGGGCCGCCGCGGAGTTCGATTCGGCGACGGCTCCGCCCGACATCGACGTTCTCAAGGCGGCGATGGGCAACGCGTACGTCGAGCTGCTCTCCAGCAACCGCGACTACCTGATGCTCCAGCACCAGGCGTACGCCGCTTGTGACGACGAGGTGATCCGCGATCGCGTGCGCGCGTGCTACGCGCGGCTCGTGACCCACGTGGAGGCCCTGGCGCCTGCCGCCGAGCCCGAATGGATCGACGAGTTCTTCCGCTACGGCATGTGGCTGAACGTGGCCGCAGCGATGGGCGTCGAGGACCTGTCGGTCGGCTGCGAGTGGGTCCGCGCCGAGCAGGACCAGGCGCAGCCCTAGTGTTTCCGGGGCGCGGGGGTGCGGCTCAGTCCGCGACCTGGCGCTCGGGGTAGCGCGGCAAGCCGTCGTCGGGAACCGGCAGCCACGGTGAGGCGTAGGCGACGAACTGATGGGCGCTCGGGCGCACGCCCGGATCCTTGTCGAACGCGCCGAGGCGGACGCCGACGCGTTGAGGCTCCCCGTGACTCCGGCTGAACAAGGCCGAGCCGCAGTCCGCGCAGAAGTACTTCTCAGCACCCTCCGGCGGCGCCCACGAGCGCAACCGGTCCTCGCCGCTCGTGATCTGGAACGAGCCCGGCTCGAGCCGCGCGTTAATGGACGACGCCGTCCCGGTGCGGCGCTGACAGCGCGTGCAATGGCAGTAAATCGCCGACACCGGAGGCGCGGTGACCTCGAAGCGGACGGCGCCACATCCGCAGCCGCCGGCCAACCGGAAGTTGAGGCCGCTGTCGTCCACCCCTACCCCGCCGCCTTGACGAGTTGACGGTCGGGCGTGATTCCCCAGCGCCCGGCGACCTCGACGAGGTGATCGTCGAGATCCCACCGGTCGGGCCGCTCCTCACCGGAGTGCTCGGGGCTCGCGCCCTTGAGCGCCATACAGCCGGTGTTGTCGCCGATCGATCGGATCGCGTCGACGTCCTCGGCCGTCAGCCGAACCTCGGCCGGTAGCGCCGCGAGCTCGGCGCGCTTGCGCTCGACCGGGCGAGCGCCGGCGCCGACCTCCTGGATCAGCGTGGGCACGACGCACGCCACCGGTTCGTGCGCCAGGTTCCACTGGCACGCGAGCTGGATCATCGTGAGCCCGGCACGCTCGGCCACCGGCCGCATCAGCTCGAGCCGCTCGCAGCCGCGCTCGATCCAGCCGTCCGGCCGGAAGCTGCGGTGGTCTTGGCGTGCCAGCTCCTGGCCCGGCACCAGGTCGTCGAAGAACAGGCCGCCGTAATCGACCACGCGCGTGATCACCTTCACCTGGGCGGCCGCCGCGGCGTCGAGGCACAGCTCCCCGGGCCAGGGCTCGAGCGGGTTGAGGATGATCATCGCCCAGTCGAGCAGCGCGCCGAATCGCTCCAGGCAGTCGATCAGGTCAAGCGTGAAGCCGTTGGCGGGCCCCGGCGCGACGCCGATCAGACGCGTGAGGCCGGCCTCGCGCAGCGCTGCCATCCCCTCCCACACCGCCTCGCTGGTGTAACCGATGCGGTCGGGGTTGTGGAGCAGCAACAGGTCAAAGCTGTCGATCTCGCAGCGCTCGAGGCTGCGCTCGGTCGCCATCCGCAGGTAGCCGGCGTACTCGGACGCATCCCGCAGCCCGGGGTCAGTGAAGCGCGGGAACCCCCTGGGGCCGTCGCGCTCGCCGGCGTAGAAGTCGTGGCCCACGGCCCCGACGATGCACATGTCGCTGCGCCGGCGACCCGCGATCGCGCGTCCGAGCATCCGGTCAGCCTCGCCGGCGCCGTAGACGTCGGCGGTCATCACGCTCCGGATCGACTCGTCGGGCATGATCAGCGCCACGAATCGCTCGTCGTCGAGCGGCGCGCCGAAGTGCATGAATCGCCCGCCGCTCCAGGTGCCGACAGCCACAGGTCCGGGATCGAGCGCGGTTGCGGATGGGTCAGCCATCAGGCGTGCAGTTTATGACGGGGTCAGCGCTGCCTCCACCACCTCCCTTTCTCGAGGTCGTGGAAGACGATCTCGTCACGGCCACACGTCGTGACTACCTCCCAGTAGCGCCGGCGAAGCGGTCGATCGGTCCACCAGCGGTCTTCCACGAGCCATGACTCACGCACCGAGTCGACGGTCCGGCTGTCGACGGTGAGCGGGCTCCCCTCCTCGCCGGCGGTGACGGCGACCCGGCGCGGAACGGACAGCCGGCGCGGCCCGGTCACCGCAGGACTCCCGCCGCCGCCGGCGACCACACCCGTGCCGGCGACCACACCCCCACCGGCGACCACACCCGTGCCGACGACCACACCCCCACCGGGAACCACACCCCCACCGGGAACCACACCCTCGCCCGCGACCACACAATCCGTGTAATAATTACACGGAAGCTGTGTAAAGCTGATAAGATCCGGGCATGCGACAAGCCAGCGGCGATCTGTTCCCCACCGACGTTCCGATTCCCGCGAGTCAGCTGATCGGTCGCGCCGACGATGTCCGGGAGGTGGCGACGGCGCTCGCGAATGGGACGAACCTGATCCTCGCGGGACCTCGACGGACCGGCAAGACGAGCGTGTGCGACGCAGCGCTCGGCCGCGTGGAGCGCAGCGGCTGCTACACGGCTCGGCTGGACCTGTTCCGGATCTCCGACGCTGCCGAGCTGGCGGAGGCCCTGGCCGTGGCGGTGATCGCCAACCGCTCCCCGATCCGGCGCATCGTGCGCCGGGCGAGGGAGCTCGGTCGCGCCGCGCTGAACGCGACGCAGGCCGCCGCCGTGCTCAAGCTCAAGGGCGAGCTCGGCGACGGAGTGGAGCTCGCGATCACACCGGGATGGGCCGCCCAGAATCCGGTCCGCGCACTCGACCTGGCCCTCGACCTGCCCGAACGAGCCGCCCGCGCGGACGGGCGGAGATTGGTTTTGTTCTTCGACGAGTTCCAGGAGGTCGCGAGCGAGCGCCGCCCCTATGGTGATCCCGACCTCGTCACCAAGCGCATGCGAGCCGCGTTCCAGCGCAGCCCCAGCGTCAGCTTCCTGTTCGCCGGCAGCCTCGAGCACGTGATGCGCGATCTGTTCGCCCCCGGGCATCGAGCGTTCAGCGGTTTCGGGAGTTTCCACCGGCTGCATCCGATCTCCACCGAGGACTGGTCCACAGGATTGCTCGAGCGCTTCTCGGCGGACGACTGCACGATCGATTCGCCGGCGCTCGCGCGGATCGTGGAGCTGGGGGCACAGCATCCGCGCGCGACGATGCGGATCGCGCAGCAGACCCATCTCGTCTCGGTTCAGCTCGATCGCCGCGATATCGACCTCGACGTGGTCCAGCTGGGCTACGACGCCGCGCTCGACAGCGACCTTCCGACCATGGAGCAGACCGTCGAGCACATCAGGAGGCTTCACAAGAACGCGCTCCAGGTCGCTCGCGCCCTGGCTAAAGGCGAGCCCATCCCCAGGCGACTGCCGCCGGCGATCCGGGACCGGGTGCTGAAGCTGCTGCTCCGCGCGGGCATCGTCGAGCACGTGGCACGGGCCGACTGGCGGATCGTCGACCCGCTGTTCCAGGCGTACCTCCGGGACCTGGACCCACTCGGGTGACCGCGGGAGTCAACGCACGTCTCCGCGGAAACACTAATCACAGGATCTGTGTAATTCATACACGATAAGTGTGTAAGATGATCTATCCCTCGAACGGGGTCAGCACCGCGCGCCGCTCGGGAAAGCGCGAATCAGGGTCGACTTCGAGCACGCGCAGGGCGGCGTCGGGGCCGGCAGCCGCTCGCGTCTGGCGGATCGCCTCGCGCAGGCGTGCCTTGCGGGCCGTGACGGGATCGTCCAACAGCCCCCGCTGATCGCTGGCGTGCGGACCGAACCGCTCCACCGCGAGGCGCAGCTGCTGCGCCGGCGCCGGCATCAGCGCCAGCCGGGACGCGAGCGCGAGCCGCATCCTCACCGGGTCGGCCAGCGCCTCGCGGAACACGACCTGCTCGCGCCAGGTCCCGCCCTGTTCCACGAGCACCGCGGACAGCACGACCGCCCGCAGCGTCCGGCCGCGCCGCTCCCGCCGCGCCAGCAGGCGATCGATCAGGAGCCCGAGCACGCGCTCCAGCTGGATGCCCGATGCGGCCTCCGGCAGATCGAGCGCCTCGCGCAGGTACTCGCGTGCCGGCCGTGGCCGTAGCGCGCCGTCGCCGCCGCTCGCCAGCTCGTGGGCATGGAGCCCAGCCGTGCCGAACCGGTCGGCCAGCGCCGCCGGCGCCAGCGCCGCCAGCTCGCCGAGAGTGGCGATCCCTAGGCGTTCGAGCGCCTCGGGCATATCGGCCAGTGCCGGTCGGGCGCGTAGCAGCGCAACCGGCAGCGGCGCGAGGAACTCGACCGCCTGCTTGCGAGCGCCGGAGACGATCACCGGCCGGCGGACCCGGGCGCGAGTCGCCGCCGCCACCGCGGCAAACCGCGACGGCGCGACTCCGTAGCGAGCCGGCATGCGCAGGCTCCGGCGTGCCGCGGAGAGCACGCCCTCGAGGCCGCCGTACAGCCGCAACAGCCCGTGCACGTCGAAGCAGACGAGCCCCGGTCGCTCGGGCTCGACGGCCGCCCCGATCGATTCGAGGCGCACCAGTAGTCGCTCCCAGGAGTCGGCGACGCCGGCAGGATCGGGGGCGACGAGCGTCAGGCGCGGGCAACGCGCCAGCGCCTCTCCCAGCCGCATCCCGGGATGGACGCCGAACGCCTCGGCCGACAGCGAGACCTCGCCGATCTGCTGTGTTCCGCCGGGCTCCGGCGCGAGCGCGGTGGGCGCCTGCAACAGCTCAGCGCGGCCCTCCAGGGCGACGGCGAGCTGGAAGCGAGGCAATAGAACACAGGCGACCATGGGCGAACGCATGTTCGCATGTGGCTCGGATGGACGTGGGGTTGAGCTGAACCCTGGGAGCAGCCTCGCGAGCGAAGCGCGGACTAGCAGATGACCGATCCGCGCCGGGACCAGTATTCGGCGGCCCGGAGCGCGAGCAGGGCGGATAAGGGCACACTCGCCGACGAGCATCTGCCGAGATCGCCGAAAACCCCGATATACGTAGGGTTTCGGCGCACTCGGCGCCGCGGGGTGGTCGAGTGAGGCGTTATCTGCCCTGAATTCCGGTGCATCAAGAACCCCGGAGAGGGTTCACGCTCGCCCGTACGCCGAACAGCTGCCGCCCAGGTGCCCGCGCGCCGAAAGCCGCCGGCCCAGGTGCCCGCCGTCCACGCCCGGACCGCAGACGACCGCACCCCCCCGCGCGCACCGCCGGCGCGGCCCGGCGCGGCCCGGCGCGGCCCGGTCAGGCGACGCCGGATGCCGAGCGGACCCTGAGCCGGCGGCCTCTACAACGAGCGTATTTGCGGGGGCGGTCACCAGCGCGAAGGCGAAGAGCAGGCCCCGACGAAGTCCCGCCAGGACCGCGGCGCCGGTCCTGGCGACCGGCGGCGCCGCGCGCACTCGGCGATGGTACGGTCACGTTGGCATGGCTCCCCCCAATCCACTCGACCTCGCCGCTGACGGCATCCGGACGCTGCGGGCATTCGGCCAGCGCATCCCCGGAGCCGGCGATGTGCTCGCGCGCTCGCTCGAGGACGCGGTCAGCGGGCGGACGGTGATGATCACGGGCGCGTCGTCGGGGATTGGCAAGGCGGCGGCGCTCGAGATCGGCGAAGCGGGCGGGACGATGCTGCTCGTCGCCCGGCGCGCCGATCAGCTCCAGGATGTGGCGGACGAGATCGAGGGGCTCGGCGGCGTCGCCTACGTGCACACGTGCGATCTGACCGACGTCGACGACATCGACCGGATGTGCGCGGAGGTGCTCGAGCAGCACGAGGCCGTCGACGTCCTCGTCAACAACGCCGGCAAGTCGATTCGCCGCTCGGTCGACCGGGCGTATGACCGCTTCCACGACTACCAGCGGACGATGCAGCTCAACTACTTCGCTTCGGTCAAGCTGATCCTGGACCTGCTGCCGAAGATGCGGGAGCGCGGCTCGGGACACATCGTGAACATCTCGACGATCGGGCTGCAGATGAACACTCCCCGGTTCTCTGCGTACGTCGCGTCGAAGGCCGCGCTCGATGCGTTCTCGAGGTCGATCGGGCCTGAGATCATCGACGACGGTGTGCACATCACGACCGTCTACATGCCGCTCGTGCGCACGCCGATGATCGCCCCGACGAAGATCTACGATCGTTTCCCGACGCTGTCGCCCAAGGAGGCCGGCCACATGATCGCCGAGGCGATACGCAAGCGGCCCAAGCGGATGGCCACGGTGCTCGGCAGCCTCGGGCAGCTGACCTACGCGGTCGCGCCGGGCGCGCAGGACCTTCTCGTCAACCGCGCGTACCACCTGATCCCCGAGGGCGACACCAAGCAGCCCGACCACGAGCCCACGCCCGAGGAGCGCGCGTTCGTCCGGGCGACCCGCGGCGTGCACTGGTAGCAGCCCGCGGTGTGCACTGGTAGCAGCCCCCCGCGGCGTGCACTGGTAGCAGCCCGCGGCGTGCACTGGTAGCAGCCCGCGGCGTGCACTGGTAGCCCCCCGCGGCGTGCACTGGTAGCAGCGGCCCCGCGGCGTTCACCGGTAGCGGTTATCTGAATACACGTCGGTAACACGGCCGTCGCATCGCGGTAACACCAGCGACCCCGGGCCGAACCTAGGATCCGGCAGCCGGTCCCAGCGTGAATCTCCTGCGTCGCAGTCCGCGCGCGTGGGTAACGAACCCGTGTCTCGACGTCCAGCCCGAAGGGGGGCTTTTATATGCCCGAGGTAACCCGCCGTCGCCTGTTGAGCTCCGCCGCCGCCGGTGCGGGTGGAGTGCTCGCCTCCTCCCTACTGCCGCCGGCGCTCGCCCGCGCCGCGGCCGAGGGAGCAAGGCGCGGCTCGCTCAAAGACGTCAGGCACGTGGTCATCCACATGCAGGAGAACCGCTCGTTCGACCACTACTTCGGCACGCTCGGCGGGGTCGCCGGATTCGGCGACCCGAACGCGCTGATCCAGACCGACCCGACGCCGCCGTTCAACTCCGTGCAGGGCAAGTCGATCTTCTACCAGTACGAGCCCGCCGGAACGGGACCGGGTCAGAACCCCGACGGCTACCTTCTCCCCTGGCACCTGGACACGAAGTCGACCAGCGCCCAGGCGATCCCGTCCACCTCCCACGCCTGGTACTACCAGCACGACGCGCTGAACATCACGGTTCCGACGACGGCGGGGCAGCCGACCACGGCGTACAACAACAACTGGCTGCCCGCTCACCTGATGGCCGACGGCGACGCTCACGGCCCGTACACGATGGGTTACTACGAGCGCCAGGACATCCCGTTCCACTTCGCGCTGGCCGAGACGTTCACGCTGTGCGACCACTATCACTGCTCGCTGCTCGGCCCGACGTGGCCCAACCGCATGTACCTGATGACCGGGATGATCGATCCCGAGGGCAAGAACGGCGGCCCGTTCATCTCGAACGTGGTCCCCAGCCCGGCCACCGGAACGCCGTACACGTGGACGACTTACCCCGAGCGGCTGACCGAGGCCGGGATCAGCTGGCGCATCTACCAGGAAGAGGACGACTACGGCACAAACGTGCTCGAGTTCTTCGAGGCTTACCAGGCCGCGAAGCCTGGTTCGGCCCTGTACGAGGGCGCCCTGACGATCTACCCGCCGGACCGGTTCGAGTGGGACGCCAGGCACGGCAAACTACCGACCGTCTCGTGGATCGTCCCGACCTCGGGCCAGAGCGAGCACCCGTCCTACCTGCCGGCCTCGGGGGCGAACTACCTGGCCTCCAAGCTGAACGCGGTGGCCGAGAACCGCGATCTCTGGAACTCGACCGTGTTCATCGTCAACTACGACGAGAACGACGGGCTGTTCGACCACGTCGTACCGCCGCTGCCGCCGGCCGGCACGAAGGATGAGTTCGTCCAGGCGAACACCACGCCGGCGTCGGCGAACTGGCCAATCGGCGGAGGCGTCCGGGTGCCGGCGTTCATCGTCTCGCCGTGGACGGTTGGCGGCTACGTCGCCAGCGAGCAGTTCGACCACACCTCCGTGCTCCAGTTCCTCGAGCGCTTCACCGGCGTCCGCGAGACGAACATCACCGACTGGCGCCGGCAGACGTTCGGCGATCTGACCTCCGCGCTCGGATTCTCGGGCGGCAAGTCCACGACGTTCCCGCAGACGCTGCCGAACACGATCGGCGAGTTCTGGCGGGCCGAGAACGAGGTCGAGACGCTCCCGGCGCCGACGATCCCGGGAGCGGCCCAGACACCGCCGGTGCAGGAGAAGCGCCGTCCGCGGCTGCCGTGGAACCCGCAGCCTCGCCCGTGGGAGCGCTCGGGCTCGCGCAAGGCGCTGCCGGCGACCGCGAGCCGTCTGGAAGAGAACCGCACCACCCACCGCGCTGACTTCGAGCGCGATGGCGGCGACCAGGTCTACCTGGCCAAGATCCAGGCGGTGGCGGACAAGCCGCTCATCGCCGGCACGACGTACGCGTTCGTTCCGGCGATCGTCGGCGGCGCCGTCGGGATCTTCAACACCTCGACGTTCACGTTGGCCTCGGCGATCTCCAGCGGGACGACCAACCCCTACGGGGCCGCGGCGACGCCCGACGGGAGTGAGGTGTGGGTGACCGAGTCGGGCACCAACACGGTGTCGGTGATCTCGACCTCGAGCAACAAGATCACCGGCACGATCGTGGTCGGGATCTACCCCCACGGGATCGCGATCACGCCAGATGGCAAGACCGCGTACGTCGCCAACACCGGGCCGAACACCGGCCCGGGCGGCTCGCAGACCGTGTCGGTGGTCGACGTCTCAAGCCAGGCGGTGACTGGCACGATCGACGTTGGGGAGGCCCCGCAGATCGTCACCGTGGCCCCCGACGGATCGCTGGTGTTCGTGACCTGCGCGGACGGCGTGTACGTGATCAAGACCGCAGGCAGCCGCGCCAGCAAGGTCTCCGAGCGACTCCATCAGCCGCACGGGGTCGCGGTCACGCCCGACGGCAAGCACGCCTGGGTCACCGACTCCGAGCGCGATCAGGTCGTCGTGCTCTCGACCTCGTCGCTGCGCACCGTCGGCCGGATCGGGGTCGGCAAGACGCCGTGGAACACCGCGTTCAAGTCCGACGGCTCGAGCGCGTACGTGACGAACGCCAACGACAACACCGTGTCGGTGATCAACACCGCGACCCAGCGGGTGACGCAAAACGATCCCGCTCGGCTCGTTCACCTACACCGATACCGTGACGACGTTCACCCAGCCCAACCAGATCCCGAGCGCGATCGGGCTCGCCCCGGACAACCGCTACATATGGGTCGCGTGCAACGTGTCGGGGTCGCTCGCGATCATCGACACCACGACGAATGCCGTGACCGGCACGGCCCAGGCCGGCCTCGGCACCGTGCCGACCGCAATCGCCTTCGCCTGACCGGCGGCGATCATCCACGGCCGGCCGCTCGCGCATGTGCGGCCGGCCGTGAGCAGTCCGGGACCGTCGAATCCCGCGAGAGGTTCTAGACCGTCGAGCCGGAGTCGCGGATGAGCTGACCGACGGGCACGGCCCGCAGGTGGAAGGTCGCGAGGCCGCGATCGAGCTTGCCGACGAGCATCGTCACCTGCTTGGCGCTCGTGCAATCGAGCTCGACCACCTCGCCCGGGCGCAGGTGCCCAACGCTGTCGTCTCTGTCCTGGAGCCGGACCGCGCCGGCGACGAGCCGGCCGCCGGCCCCATGGGCCATCCACCACTGGCCGACGCTCGGCCCGCTCGAGGCATACAGGAAGTGGTGGCCGTAGCCGAGCTCCGCCATCAGGTCGTGGAGCTGGTCCCGCGCCCCGAGCCAGCGGACGAGACCACCCCTCGGAAGCCGCGGCACCCCCTGATCGCCGTAGGCGACGACGACCGGCTCCTGCGGGTCGGCGGCCTGACTCAGCGTGAACGAGGCCCGGATTCCGCGCTCGGACAGATAGTTCGCGATCGTCGGGATCTCGCTCGCCGGCGCGTCGACGAGCACGCCGACCTCGGGCCGGGCGGTCGTCACCGCGGTCACCGGGCGCATGTGCACGAAGTGCGAGACGAGGCTGTAGGAGGCGCCGGTCGTAAGCGTCCAGCTCACGATCGCGAGCGCCGCGACTCCAGCCACGGCGGCCCGCGCGGTCCGCACCCGCCAGGCCGGGAGCGGCGTCATACGGCGCTCGTCGCTGAGGATCAGCGACGCGGTCGACGGCCGCCGCGCGAACGAGCCGTTGGGCTCTGGACGATGCTCTAGCGCACGCCCGAGCGCGGGGCCGACGTCCGGAACCGTCTGTGCGACCTGAGCGAGCCCGAACCGCTCGAGCGCCTGGTTCGAGACGCGGACGTGGCCGTAGCCGAAACCGTAGGAGATCACCGGGCAGCCGCGGATGATCGCCTCGAGCACGGTCAGGCCGGCGCTCGAGTGCACGAGTGCGTCGCTGGCCGCGAGCACGTCGCCCATCCGGTCGGTGAAGCCCATCACCCGCAGGCGCGGCTCGCCCCCGAGCTCCTTCGAGACGCGAGCGCGCAGCTTGTCGTTGCGCCCGCACAGACACATCACGATCGCGCCGGGCACCTCGAGCGCGGCCCGGGTGGCGCCGAGCAGGTCCCCGACGCCCCAGCCGCCGCCGGACACCGCGATCACTTTCGTATCGTCAGTCGGCAGACCGAGCGCGCGGCGGGCGTCGTCGCGGGAGCGCGCCGCCAGGAACGCCGGCGAGGTCGGCGGCTTGGCCCAGCGCACGCTGCCGGGGCCGGCGATGCTCTCGACCTCCTCGATCGTCTCCGGATGGGTGACGAAATGCAGGTCGACACCGGGATGGGCCCAGAACTGCATGCCGGCGAGGTCGGTGATCGAGGAGTAGACCGGTACCTTCAACCGCCCGGTCCTCCGCAGCTCGCCCAGGACCGCCGTCACGCCCGGGTACGTCGACACGATCACGTCCGGGTTGTGCGCGCGGATCAGACGCATCAGCCCGCGACCGCCGAGCAGCGTGAGCATCTTCATCGAGAACCACCGCGTCGGCGCGAAGCCCATGAACAGCCGGTACTGGAGGTCGAACAGCCACGGCACCCAGCGGAACATGAACTCCGAGTTCTCGCGCAGGAGCTTGGTCAGGAACCAGCCCATCGCGGGAAGTCCGTTCACGATCGCCACCAGGGCGTCGGGATCCTCGTCGTGGACCTCTCGCGCCACCGCGCGCGCCGGTAGGTCATGGCCCTCGCCGATGTCGGCAGAGATGATCAGCACGTGGCGCGGCCCGGACTCGAAGTCGGGCTCGCCGGCCGGGATCACCGCGGCCGCCTCGCGCTCGGCCGACCGCGCGGCCTGCTCTTTGCGCCACTCGACGTAGCGCCGGACGCCTTCGGAGAACGGCGTTCGCGCCGTCCAGCCGAGCTCGCTCTCGGCACGGTCCGAGAGCACGATCTTCCCGCCGAAATCGCCCGGCCGCGCCGGCGTGTAGACGATCTCCACGTCGCCGAGCAATTGCTGCACGCGCACGGCGATCTGCTTGATCGTCACGTTCTCGTCGCTCGCGAGGTTGTAGACCCGGTTCTGGGCGGCGTCGCTGAGCCCCAGCGCGACCCCCTCGGCGAGGTCCTCGACGTACACGAACCGGCGCGACTGGCCGCCGTCGCCGGCGAGTGTCAACGGCTCGCCCTTGAGTGCCTTGTTCACGAACGCCGGGATCACGGCGGCCTCGCGCGCGCGAGGGCCATAGGGGATCCCAAAGCGCAGGATCGTGTAGTCGATCCCGTAAAGCTCCTGGTATGCCTTGCAGTACAGCTCGCCCGCGAGCTTTGTGCTGGTGTAGAGATGCGAGGGCGGCGGCAGCAGCGTGTCCTCGTCGACCACCTCCTGCTCGCAGTCCGAGTACACCCAGATCGTGCTCGCGTAGACGATCCGCTTCACGCCGGCCCGGCGGGCGGCCTCGAGCACGGTCACCGTGCCGCGGGCGTTGACCCGCTCGGCGTCCTCGGGCTCGGCGTGCACGTCGTTGACGTCGGCGACCGCCGCGAGGTGGGCGACCGCGTCGCAGCTGTGCAATGCCCGCTCGAGCGCCTCGCGGTCGGTGATCGAGCCGAGCACGGTGTCGATCGACTCGGTCCCGCCCACCCCGTGCCAGGGCGAGGGGCGCAGGTCGTAGATGACCGGCTCGTGGCCCTGCGCGCGGAGCTTGTCGACCACGTGCGAGCCGATGAACCCCGAGCCGCCTGTGACCAGGACTCTCATTCGCTCACTGGCCGGTAATACAGCGGAACGCACGAATGGTTGCGCGCCACCCAGTCGCTGTTCGGCAACTTCACGTGGTGGCCCATGATCCGGTGGCAGAGCTCGTCATACACCCGACCGGTCGAGCGCTCGAGCCATTCGAACACGATGTACTTGTAATAGCCGGAGACCATTCCGCCGGGAAGCTCGAGCCGGCTGGGGTTGACCGGGTCGAGATGTTGTTTGGCGATGTCGTTCTTCCACGCCACGATCTCGGGCAGTCGCTCGATCTCGATGAGGCCGAGGGCGGCGGTGAACTCATTCATCCGGAAGTTGAGGCCCGGGACCTCGTAGCTCGGTTTGCCGTAGCTCCGGAACGCGCGTGCGTGGTCGAGGACCTCCGGCCGGTTCGAGACGAGCACCCCGCCCTCGCCGGTCGTGATCGTCTTGGTCGCGTACAGCGAGTAGACGCCGGCGTCTCCGTACGTGCCCGGCTTGCGCCCGTTCCACTCAGCGCCGTGAGCGTGGGCGCAGTCTTCGATCAGGAAGATCCCGTTCTCCGAGCAATAGTGAGCGATCTCCTCGACCTCGAACGCGAGGTGCCCCCCGATGTGGACCAGGAAGGCGGCCTTCGGCTTGTGCTTGTCGGCCTTGGCCTCGAAGTCTTTGAAGGACATGCACAGGTCCTCGCGATTGCAGTCCACGAACTCGACGCTCGCGCCGGCGTTGACCACCGCTAGCGGCGTCGCCATGAACGTATTCGAGGGGCACAGGACGGTCTCCCCCCTGACGCCGGCAAAGTGAAGCGCCGCCAGCGCCCCGCCGGACCAGCTCGACATCGCGACCGCTCCGACCCCGTTGTGGAGCTCCCAGGCTGCCTCCAGGCGCGCAACCATGTCGCCTTCGGACCACCGGCCGGAGTCGATCACCTCGTCGATCAGCGCGTGGAAACGCGCGCGATCGCGCGGGTCAAAACCGATCGCGAACCTTCCGAAGTCAGGGACGCCGGTTTGGCGCGTGAAGTCGGGAACGCTGTCTTGCGAGGAAACGGTGGTCATCGTGTCGCGCGCCCAAGGCACTCGGATTGCGCGCTGCTCCGCCGGCCGGAAGCGTCAATCCCTGCGCTCAGCTCGCCAATCCTCTCAGGTCCTGTTGCGCTCCGGCAAGCCTGTCAGACAGGAAGGACGGTACCGATTTTCTGGCGTTTGAGTTCTCTCACGATCAGTTCAAGCGCCTGTGCGGTGCGCTCGTGGGAGCCCTTGGACGAGTAGAAATCCGCATCGTGCAGGAGGATCACGTCGCCGGAGCGGACATTGGCGCTGGCCCGTGAGGCGATCCTCGCCGGCGTCGTGAACCGGCGCCAGTCCTTGCCCCAGCGGGACCACAGCAGCGGCCTGAGGCCCCCCGCGCGGGCGGCGGCGAGGCCGGCGGGGCTGTACACGCCGTAGGGCGGCCGGTGCCACGCCGGCACCGTGTGCGTCGCGCCCTGGATCGCGCTCATTCCTCTCGCCACGTCTTGTTGCACCGCTTTCTGTGTCATCGCCGGCTGAGGCCGGTGGCGATAGCCGTGGAGCGCAATCAGATGGCCCTGGCTGGCGATCTCGGCCGCGAGCGCCGGCCGGCGCTCGACCTGCTCGCCGACCAGGAAGAACGTCGCCTTGATGTCCGCCTCCGCCAGGATTTGCAGGACCGCGGGGGTGCCCTCGGGGTGGGGTCCGTCGTCGAACGTGATCGCAACACCCTCGGCATCCGGCAGCCGGCGCTGAATGCCAAGCGCGGACGCGGCCTGCGGGACGTGCGGGGCGAGCAGGTGTCGGATCACGATCAGGATGATGATGGGGTTTCGGTGCTCGCCGGCCGCTGGGATCGCCATCGGGCGAACTGCTTGGGTAAACAATCGGGCGGACGGCTTACCGACCCCGGCTGGCCGCTTGGGAAGTTTCACCCCCTATGGACCCAGTTTCCTCCCAAGCGCCCACGGGAACGGACCGCGCCACCGCGGCGTCATCACTCGTAACGTGTTGACGCAGCGCATGCCCGACCTCGACCACTGGCTGCCCAAGCCATCGATGCGCGTCGCCCACCGCCGGGAGAGCGACGTGCCGCCCGAGCGCCTGTGGGCGGCCAGCCGCGAGGTGAAGCTGAGCGACACCCGCCGCCTGGGGCGAATGGTGCGCTGGCGCATTCCGGGACTCGCGCCCGATACCTCGTTCGACGAGCTGTTCCGGGCCCCGCCGTTCATCGTCCTGACCGAGGTCGAGGGGCGGGCGCTGCTGTCCGGCCTGGTCGGGCGAATCTGGACTCTGCGACGGGACTACCCCCGCTTGGACGACCCCGAGGAGTTCCGCGAGTGGTCGACCGGCGGCACCGCGCGGGTGCTATTCGCGAACTGGGTCGAGCGGACGCCGTCCGGGCGCGCCGCGCTCCAGTCGGAGGTGCGCGTCGAGGCGATCGGCGCGCAGGGCAGGATCGGGCTGGCCGCGGTCCGCCCGCTCGTGGGCGCGTTCGGCAATCTGGTCGGGAGCGACGGGATCGAGGCCGCGGTCCGGCTCGCCGAACGCACCTAGGCTTGCCGCGGGCGAGATCGCCACTTCCGCCTGCGCCCCTGAGCGTGAACCCGCCGCGCGAGGGCAGGTGGGGCAACCTGCCCTCGCGCGGTGGCGGGTTCGGGGGGGTACGGGTGGGTGGGTCCGGAGCGTTTCCCGGCGGGCTCCAAGAGGCAGGACCATAATCATTGTTCCGCGGTCGGGCGCCCGCTGGATCGCGCTCTTGTCACATCTGTGCAACAAAGGTTCGCTTCCGCCAGCCCCCGGTCTAATGTCAGGCGCGTGAGCGCTTTCGAGTCCGACGTGACCGTTCGCCGCACCCGCTTCGCGAGCGCCGACGGCGGCTGGGCGGTCGTCGAGGCGGCCGACGCCGACGGCACGCCGATCGTGCTCGTCGGCCCGCTCGTCCATCTCGAGGACGGCGAGCGCGCGCACGTGGTCGGGACATGGGTGCAGGACAGTCGCTATGGGCCCCAGGTCAAAGCCACCGAAGCGCTGCCGCTCGCCCCGACGGACGCCGACGCCCCGGCGGCGATCGCCTACCTCGTCCGGGTCAAGCACGTCGGGGTCAAACGCGCCACCGGGCTCGTCGAGACCTACGGCGCGGGCGGCGTATTCGACGCGATCGACCGCGACCCGCACGCGACGTTCACCGCAGCGGGTATCCGGCGTGGCCGCGTCGCGGAGGCGACCCACTCGTGGGAGCGCTTGCGCGTCACGCGCCGCCTGCATCTGCTGCTGGCGCCGCACGGTCTGGCCTATCTCGCGGCGCGGATTCGCGAGACGCACGGCGACGGCGCCCACCGCATCGTCGCCGAGCGGCCGTACGAGCTGACGAGCGTATTCGGCGTGGGCTTCCTCACCGCCGACCGGATCGCCCGGCAGCTCGGGGTCGAGCTCGACAGTCCCGACCGTACGCGTGCCGCCGTCCTGCACGTGCTTTCCGAGGCTGAGCGCAGCGGCAGCACCTGCATGCCGCTCGAGCTGCTGCTGACCTCGGTGAACGAGCTGCTCGGCCCTCAGGCAGCGAGCGAGCGGACGGTCGACGGGCTCGTCGACGCCGGCGACCTCGTTCGCGACGAGCAGTGGATCTACCGGACCGAGACCGCCGAGCTCGAGGCCGAGCTCGCCGAGCGCATCGAGGAGCTGGCCGGCGGGCAGCCCGGCGACCGCCTGAGCGATCCAGTCTTCGACGAGGACACCGCGCTGACGGCCGAGCAGCAGAATGGCGTGCGCAACGCGTTCGCGCACCGCCTGTCGTTGATCACCGGCGGCCCCGGCACCGGCAAGACAGCATCGATCAAGACGATCGCAGGGCTCGCCGCCGGTCAAGGCGCGCGCGTGCTGCTGGTCGCGCCGACGGGGCGCGCCGCGATCCGGATGCACGAGGCGAGCGGGATGCGCGCCACCACGGTCCACTCAGCACTCGGCTGGATTCCGGGCGAGGGCCCCACCCACGACGAGCACGACCCGCTGAGCTGCGATCTGCTGGTCGTCGACGAGACCTCGATGGCGAACCTCGAGCTGCTCGTCGCGCTGCTGCGCGCGGTCGGTGCCAAGGCCCACGTCGTGCTCGTCGGCGACGCCGACCAGCTCGCGCCGGTCGGCGCCGGCAAGCCGTTCGCCGAGCTGGTCGCATCCGACGCGGTGCCGTCGACGCGATTGACCCACATCTTCCGCCAGGCCGCCGGGAGCATGATCGTGCAGGGCGCGCACGCGATCCGGCGCGGCGAGACACCGAGCTTCGCGCCTTCCGAGGAGATGCGGCGGGACCTGTTTCTGATCGAGCGGCGCCCCGCGAGCGCCGCCCTCGAGGAGATCGTCTCCCTCGTGAGCGAGCGGCTGCCGGCGCACTACGGCGTCGACCCGGTGCGTGACATCCAGGTTTTCGCCCCCGTGTACCGCGGCGACGTCGGGATCGACGCGCTGAACGTCGCGCTCCGCAACAAGCTCAACCCCGACGGACAGCCGGTGCGCGGGGGACGGCTCAGAATCGGCGACAAGCTGATGATGACCGGGCGCAACCTGCACGAACTCGGGCTGATGAACGGAACGCTGCTGCGGCTGCTCGACGAGACCGGGGACACGACCCGGGACCATGACCCGGAGGCGGACGATCCAGCGGACGACCCCGCGCTGATCCTCGCGGCCGACGCCGGCGCGATCTTCCGGCTCCCGCCCGAGCAGGCCGACCGGCTCCAGCTGGCGTACGCCTGCTCGGTGCACCGTGGCCAGGGAATCGAGCTGCCGGTGGCGGTGATCGTGGCCCACCCGGCCGCCGGCGCGTTCTTCCTGCGCCGCGAGATGCTCTACACCGCGGTCACCCGCGCCAAACTGGCCACCGTGATCGTCGGGACTCGCGAGGTCATCGCCCGCGCCGCGCGCACGCCGGACACCGGCCGGCGCCACAGCCGCGTCGCCGAGCGCCTCCTTCGCCAGGCGGCCTCGACCCCATAGTCTTGAGTCTAGATTTGACCCCGCCCGCCCCGTCCGCCCACACCTCGTCGTCCCCTCGCAAGCAGCATGCGCTCGAGCTGTTCGCCGGCCTCCCGAACGCGTACGGCCGGATGGGCGCCGTACTCAGCTTCGGCCAGGATCCACGCTGGCGCGCCACGCTCGTCGATCAGGTCAACCCTCTCCCCGGTCAGCGGGTGCTGGACGTCGCCACCGGCACCGGGCTCGTCGCGTTCGCACTGGCGCGCCGCGGGTGCACGGTCGTCGGCCTCGACCAGAGCGAGGACATGCTGGCGGTCGCCCGCCGGGACCTCAGCGAACACCACCCCACGCTCGAACACCAGATCACGTTCGTCCGGGGCCAAGCCGAAAAGCTTCCGTTCGACGACGGCGAGTTCGACGCGCTGACGTTCACCTACCTGCTCCGCTACGTCGACGACCGCGCGGCCACGATGCGCGAGCTCGCCCGCGTTGTGAAGCCTCGCGGAACCATCGGGATGGTCGAGTTCGCCGTTCCCGCGTCCCCCCCGCTCCGCGCTGCCTGGCGAGCGCACACGCGAGCCGGGCTGCCGCTGCTCGGCCGCGCGGTGTCTCCGGCGTGGTTTGAGGTCGGCCGTTTCCTCGGCCCGAACATCGAACAGCTGTACACGCAGGAGCCGGACCTGGCGGGCCTGTGGAGACAATCCGGCATCGAGGGCGTCGAGGAACGACGGCTCAGCTTCGGTGCCGGGCTCGTGATGTGGGGAGTCAGGAACGGCGGTGGCGAGCGCGCCACGTGAGATGGATGACGACGGCGGCGGCTCCGCCGGCGCCTTGTTCAACCGGCCGGCGTTCTACGCGCTGCGGTCGGGCGGGTGGCGCGACCTGGTCACGCTTCTCCACCCGCCGTACACGCTCTGGCACCTGAGCTACGTCGCCATCGGCGCGGCGGTCGCGCCGCACATCTACGCCGACCGGCTCGCGGCGGCACTCGCCGCGTTCTTTCTCGCGGTCGGGATCAGCGCGCACGCGCTCGACGAGCTGCACGGCCGGCCGCTCGCCACGAGCCTGAAACGGTCGACGCTGATCGGACTCGCGGTCGCGTCGTTCATCGGTGCGATCGCGATCGGCATCGCCGGGATCTTCATCGTCTCCCCCCTGCTTATTCCGCTCGTGATCGTCGGCGCCCTACTCGTGCCCGCGTACAACCTCGAGCTCGCCGGCGGGCGCTTTCACAACGACACTTGGTTCGCGATCGCCTGGGGCGGCTTTCCAGCGTTCACCGGCTACTTCGTCAACGCGCTGACGATCCGCCCTGCCGGGCTGCTGGTCGCCGCCGCGTGCTGCCTCCTGAGCGCGGCCCAGCGGCAGCTGAGCACGCCAGTCCGGCAGCTGCGCCGGAACACCACCGAGGTCACCGGCCAGCAGCATCTACGCGACGGCCGCGTGATCGAGCTCACCCCGGCCGGGCTGTCCGCCCCCCTCGAACGCGCGCTCAAGGCATTGTGGATTGCGTTAGTCCTGCTCGCCGTAGGGCTGGTGGCGGTGCACGCGTAGTAGTTAAATGCTGTTAGCAGCTACGACGAGATCGGGGGTCGGGCGACGTGCCAGGGCGGGCGCGGCGATGCTGGAGAGGTGATCGGACCGGAAACGGGTCGGGGTGTCGAAGACGACACCAGGGTGATCACAACGTGCTCGGCCCAAGGCCGAGAATCGCGCCATGTGGGTGGTGGATGACGACGTGACGCTCGAAGGTCTCGGGACCGGGGTCGCACCCACGCGCACGCGTCGTCGTCGAGGCGCCGGCGCGGGGGCCGCGCTCGCGTGGGTCCGCGACCGGCTGGCGACCACGCCGGGGCGGCTGATTTTGGTCTCGATCCTGGTCGTCGTCGGCGCCGTGTCCTTCGGCGCGATCGCCATCGGCGCCGAGCAGTCACGCGAGCGGGCGGCCGAGTCGGCCCGGAGCCAGACCGAGCCGCTCCTGGTCCAGGCCGAGCATCTTTACACCTCGCTCTCGGACGCGAACGCGACGGTGGCGACCGGCCTGTTGTCCGGCGGCGTTGAAACGGCGGCAAATCGGAATCGTTACCTGGGCGATCTGGTTGTCGCCGGCAACGCGCTGTCGGCGTTGACGCGACAGGCAGGAACCGCGGCGAACGCGCCGGCGGAGCTCGGCACGATCGCGAACCAGCTTCCCACCTACAGCGGCCTGATCGAGACGGCGCGGACCAACAACCTCCTCGGGTTCCCGATCGGCGCCGCCTACGTGCGCCGGGCGTCGTTGCTGATGGCGTCCCAGATGCTTCCGGCGGCCGAACATCTCTACGAGACCGAGGCGGAACGCCTCAACGGCGACTACCGCACGGGGACCGCGACGTCGGCGCTGGTCACGTTTGCGGCGGTGAGCGCCGTCGCGCTGATCCTGTTGCTGCTGGCGCAGTGGTACGTCGCGCGGATCAGCCGGCGAATCCTCAACGTCCCGATGGTCGTGGCGACCGTGGCGCTCGCGGCCGTGTCGGTGTGGGGAATCGTCGGCCTGGTGAGCGCGCAGAACGCGCTCGAGACCGCGCAGCGCAACGGCTCGGACTCGGTCGAGGCGCTGTCGGCGGCCACGGTCCTCCTATCACGCGCGCAAGGCGATCTGAGCCTGGTGCTGGTCAATCGCGGCAGCGACACCACCGATCCGCTCGATTTCGACGCGGTTACGCGCGTACTCGAGCGTCCCGGGGGGGTCATCGCCGAGATCTCGGCCCTGGCGCAGCGAACTGGGACGACGGCTGTCGCTCAGGAGTTCGGCAGCGACTACGCCGCGTATCAGGCGAAAACTCGGGAGCTCACCGGGCTCGAGGACGACGGCCAGCTCACCGACGCGATCAAGCTCGCGCCGCAGGCATCGGCGATCTCCGAGGAGCTGAGCCACAACCTCGCTCAGCAGATAGACGCGGCGCAGGCACGGTTCAAACGGGCGGCGGCCGACGCCACGTCCGCTCTCGACGGGCTGGCGTTCGCGATCCCGCTGATCACCGTGCTCGCCGCGGCGCTGGCGCTGATCGGGCTCCGGCGGAGGATCAACGAATACCGATGAAACGGCCGCTCCGCCACCTGCTCGGCATCGTGCTCCTGACGGCAACACTCGCCGGGTGCGGCGCGACGTCCGACCACGCGCTCCAGCTGACCCTCAGCGCGTTGTCGACCCCGATCGCGAAGGGAATTTCGTCGCCGCCGTCCCGGCCCGTCAAGTGCGACGACGCCACCGCGAGCCTGCGTCCGCCGGCGACGCTGCCGGCGCCGAACGAGATGCCCGCCCGCAGCTTCATGGCCCAGATCCATAAGAGGGGTTATCTCGTCGCGGGCGTCAACGCGGGTGCTTACAAATTCGGCTCGCTGAACCCGACAACCGGGAACATCCAGGGCTTCGAGATCGACCTCGTGGACGAGGTGGCCAAGGCGATCTTCGGCAGCGCCACGGGCCACGTCCGGCTCGTCGCGCTGACCGTGCCGCAGCGATTCACGGCCGTCCAGCAGGGCAAGGTGGACATCGTCGTCGACACGATCACGATCACCTGCTTCCGGCGCACGCTGGTCGACTTCTCGACGGTCTACTACAACGCCGAACAGAGGCTCCTGGTGCCGGCCAGCTCTGGCGTCAAGAGCATCCTCGCGCTCGCCCACCAGCGGGTCTGCGCGACCGCGTCGTCGACGCCGATCGACGTGATGAACGCGATGCCTTCGGAGGATCGCCCGGTCCCCGTCGGCGAGCCACAGGCGATCGACTGCCTCGTGGCCCTACAGCAAGGGACAGGCAACATCGCCGCGATCTCCACCGACTCCTCGATCCTGCTCGGCTTCAAGGCGCAGGACCCCAACACCGAGATCGTCGGGCAGAGCCTTGGCAACGTGCCGTACGGGATGGCGATCAGCAAGGCCCACCCGGACTTCGTGCGCTTCGTCAATGGGGTTCTCGCTGGACTCGAGCGCAACGGCACGTGGCAACAGCTCCAGGCGAAGTGGCTTGGGCAGTTCCACCAACTCGAGGCAACCCCCAAGCCGCAATACGACGGTTGAGATGAGTCGCGACGACCCCGCCCCCGAGTTGACACGCCTCCAGGAGGCGAGCGACCGCGTCGCCTCCAACCTGGTCGAGCTCGAGATCGACTCGAGTCGCCAGTTGCTCGAGGTGAGCATGCTCAGCGGATCATCGGCCGACCGCTGGTCGCGGGCGAGCGCCGCGCTGACCGACCTGTGGCGATGGCAGGGTCAGCTCAAGCAGCTGCTCGAGCGCGCCGAGAAGCTGCGGGGCCCGCGGCGGGCGAATGAGCTCGGCTCCCTGCTCGGCGGGGAATCGATCGAGCTCACCAGATCGGAGGTTCCGCTGGTCGAGCGCGATCTCCTCGGAAGCCCGGAGATCACGGTCCGCTGCACTGCCGATGAGCTGCTCGGGCGGATGTCCACGGCGTTCGACGAGGTCAAGACGGTCGTGGCACGGTTCGGAGAGACCTGGGGGGAGCTGACTCCGCGCGTGACCACGGCCCAGACGGCCCTCGACGAGGCACAGGCGGTCGCGGCGGGGCTCGGCGAGCACCACCGGCAAGACCTCGACGACGCGGCACGCGCGGTGGCGCGCCTCGCCACCTCGGCGAGCGCCGACCCGCTCTCGACGGCGCCCGGTGACCTGGACCGAGTGATCGACTCGCTGCACGAGATCCGCCGCGACCTCGACGCGACGGGCGCGCTCAGACGCGACTTCGACGCCCGGGTCACGAGCGCACGCGCCCTGCTGACAAGCCTCGAGACGACTACCGGAGAGGGACGCGCCGCACACGAGGAGGCGCTGGTGAAGATCTCGGTCCCAACCGCGCCGGAGCCGTCCGCGCGAGCGGACGGTCTCGCCCCCGAGCTCGACGAGATCGCTTCCCTCGCCCGGTCCGGGGCATGGCGAGAGGCCCGGAACAAGCTTGACGCGTGGACGGCGCGCGCCGAGGCGCTGCTCGACGACGCGCGCGAAGCCGTGCGGGCCAACCGCGCGCCGATCGAGGCACGCAACCAGTTCAGGGCCCTGCTCGAGGCCTACCAGGTGAAGGCGGAGCGGCTCGGAGTCGTCGAGGATCCGGAGCTCGAGCAGATCTTCACCCGCACCCACGAGGCCCTCTACACCGCGCCGACCGACCTGGCGCTCGTCGCCCAGCTGGTCCGCCGGTACCAGGAGCGGATCAGCTCGGCCGGCTCCGTTCAGGAGACGCCCAGATGAACTGCACGCGCGAGGGTTGCGCGGGGACGATCGTCGACGGGTATTGCGACGTCTGCGGGATGGCGCCGGGCCGCCCGGCGGCGACGCCCGCGGCGACCGCGGCGCCGGCCGTCAGCAGCTCCGCGCTCACCCAGCAACCGCCGTCGAGCGCGCTGACGGCCTCGACACTCGGCTCCTCACGGCGAGCGACGACCGGCCGGACGCGTACGAGCGCGCGAGCACACCTCGGGGCCGGCCTGGTGGAGATCGAGCCCGTGCCGTTCCGCGACCCGGCCGACGCCGTTCTCGGAGACGCCGCGGTCGTGCCGGAGAGCCGGCGTTTCTGCTCTCGCTGCGACGAGCCGGTCGGGCGCGGCCGCGACGGAGCGCCCGGACGCACGTCGGGGTTCTGCCGCAAGTGCGGAACGGCGTTCTCGTTCGAGCCCCAGCTCGGCGCCGGCATTGTCGTCGCCGGCCAGTACGAGGTGGTCGGGTGCATCGCCCACGGCGGCATGGGGTGGGTCTACCTCGCCCGGGACCGCAATGTGTCCGACCGCTGGGTCGTGCTCAAGGGACTGCTCAACTCGGGCGACGACGACGCGATGGCTGCCGCGCTCGCCGAGCGCCGCTTCCTGGCCGAGGTCGAGCACCCGAACATCGTGAAGATCTTCAACTTCGTCCAGCACGAGAGCTCCGGCTACATCGTGATGGAGTACGTCGGCGGGCGCAGCCTCAAGGAGATCCTGACCGCCCGCCGCAAGGCGAACGGCGGCGAACCGCACCCGCTCCCGCCGGCAATGGCGATCGCCTACATGCTGGAGGTCCTGCCCGCGCTCGGCTACCTGCACGGGCTCGGACTGCTGTTCTGCGACTTCAAGATCGACAACGTGATTCAGACTCAGCACTCGCTCAAGCTGATCGACCTCGGCGGCGTCTACCGGATGGACGACCTGTCGGCGGCCGTGTTCGGCACGGTCGGCTACCAGGCGCCCGAGATCGCCTCCTCCGGCCCGTCGGTCGCGTCGGACCTGTTCACCGTCGCACGGACGCTCGCGGTGCTCTGCTTCGACTTCCGCGGCTACCAGAAAGACTTCCGATTCACCCTTCCCGAGCAGGATGCCGTCCCGGTGCTGGCGCGGTACGACTCGCTGTACCAGCTGCTGGTCACGGGCACCGCGCCCGACCCCGACGACCGCTTCCAGTCGGCCGCGGAGATGGCCGACCAGCTCTACGGGGTCCTGCGTGAGATCGTCAGCGACGAAGAGGGTCGCACGGTGCCGGCCGCGAGCAAGCTGTTCACCGGCCCCATACGGGGCGGGAACGAGCAGCCCGAATGGCGCGCGCTGCCCCGTCCGCTGGTCGACCGAGACGATCCCGCCGCCGGCTACCTGGCCACCATCACCTCGGCGGACCCCCTGCAGATGATCGCGGACCTGAAGGCGGCGCCCGAGCAGACCGTCGAGATCGCGCTGCGCCTCGCGGCGGAGCTGATCGAGGTGGCCGACTGGCCATCGGCCGAAGAAGCGCTCGCCGAGGTCGAGGCGGTCGATCGATGGGATTGGCGGACGAGCTGGTACCGCGGCGTGATTGGCTTGGCCAGGGAACGGCTCGGCGATTCCAGGGTGAGCTTCACCACCGTCTATCGCGCGGTGCCCGGCGAGCTCGCACCGAAGCTCGCCCTGGGAATCGTGTACGAGTCCGGTGGAAGCGGGATCTCAGAGGCCGCCGGCTGGTACGACATCGTGTCTCGGACTGACCCCGGGTTCACCGCCGCGACATTCGGCCTCGCGCGCTGCCGTCTCGCGGCCGGCGAACGAGCTGGAGCGCTCGCCGCCTACGACCGCGTACCCGACTCCTCGAGCGCCTACGTCGAAGCCCAGACGGCTCGTATTCGGTGCCTCGCCGAGTCGGACGGCGCGGGACCAGCCACCGCTGACGGTCTGCTGGTGGCCGGCACGATTCTCGAAACGCTTCCGGTCAGAGGAGAGCAACGCGTGCGCCTCCAGGCCGAGGTGCTGGAGTCGGCGCTCGCGCTCGTCGAGCGGGGGGGCGCGTTCGACGACGGTCGTGCCAGCCTGCTCGGCTGCCGGTTCCTCGAGCGCGACCTGCGGTCTGGCGTCGAGCGCTCATATAGGGAGCTCGCCCGCTGGGCGGCAAGCAATTCCGAGCGGATCGAGCTGGTCGATCGCGCAAACCAAGTTCGACCAAGGACATGGACATGAGCAGCAAGGAGTGGACGTGAGCACAGAGGACGTGGATGTGAGCACAGCGAATGGCCTTTCTTGCCCTTCGTGCGGAGCCCCGCTCCAGCCCGGTGATCGGTTCTGCGAGCACTGCGGGGCACGGCTCGACGACCCGCAACCGGAGCCAGACAGCGCCGGCGGCCAGCGGGTTGAGCTGGACCTCACGATCGCGGCCGCAGTCAGCGATCAGGGCCTCCATCACCACCGCAATGAAGACTCGTTCCACCTCGACGTCGATGGCGAACGGAACGTCGTTGTCGTCGTGTGCGACGGGATCTCGTCCGCGAGCGCCGGCAACGTCGCCGCGCGGAACGCCGCCCAGGCCGCCGGCGCGATCCTCGGGGAGGCCGTCGCGGATCCCGACAAGGACGCGAGCCAGGCGATCCTCGACGCGATCCAGGCTGCCGTGGACGCCGTGGTCCAGGTCGAGTGGACGACGCGGGTCAAGCGCGTGGACCCGTCGTGCACACTCGTCTCGGCGGTGTGTCGGGGTGCCGAGATCACCGTCGGATGGGTCGGCGACAGCCGCGCGTACTGGTTCGATCGCGAGGAGGCTCGCCAGCTCACAGTCGACGACTCGTTCGCGGAGGAGGGGATCGCCAAGGGCTTGTTGACGCCCGAGCAGGCGGCGAAGAGCCCGTTCCTGCACTCGATCACGAACTGGGTCGGTCCCGACGCCCCCGCGCGGCCGCCACGAACCGTCTCCTTGCGCCCGGAGCGTCCCGGTCGCCTCGTGCTCTGCACCGACGGATTGTGGAACTACGCCCCTAGCGCCGACGAACTCGGAGGACTTATCGACGCGCTCCCGGCGGGCGCGGCACCGGCGGCGATCGCACGCGCGCTCGCCGACATGGCGAACGACCGTGGGGGCCACGACAACGTCACCGTGGCGGTCATCGACATCGATCCGTAGCTGGGCTGAAGAGGGAGTCAAATGAGCACCTTCACGACCGAGTGCTACCAGAACGAATACCTGCCGCTCGGCGGCTCGGAGGTCAACGCGATCGTGACCGTCACCTCCGACGGCGTCGCCGGCGAGACCAGCCAACCCGAGGCCGCTGAGATCGTGATTATCGACACCTCAGGTTCGATGGGCGCGCCCCGCCGGAAGCTCGAAGCCGCACGTGAGGCGACCAGCGTCGCGATCGACTGCATTCGGGATGGCGTGGCGTTCGGAGTCATCGCCGGCACCGACGTCGCGCGACGCGTATATCCGACCGACGGCACGCTGGTACCGGCTTCCGCACAGACGCGAGCGGACGCCAAGACGGCGCTCCGCCGGCTGAAGGCCGAAGGCGGCACCGCGATCGGATCGTGGCTCACGCTTGCCGGGGCCCTGTTCGCGACCGTGCCCGGCCACTCGTGCCACGCGATCCTCCTCACCGACGGCGAGAACCAGCACGAGACTGACGAGCATCTGGACGGGGTGCTCTCAGAGCTCGCCGGGCGGTTCCAGTGTGACTGCCGCGGTGTCGGCACCGACTGGAAGGTGAGCGAGCTGACCCGGATCGCTTCGGCGCTGCTCGGCAGCGCCGACATCATCACCAAGCCCGAGGACATGCCCGGGGACTTCCGTGCACTGATGCAGAAGGCGATGGGCAAGACGACGGGCAACGTCTCGCTTCGGCTCTGGACCCCGCAGGGAGCGAGCGTCGCGTTCGTCCGCCAGGTCACCCCGACGATCGAGGAACTGACCGGTCGAGGCGTGCCGGTGAAGCCGCTCACCGCCGACTATCCGACCGCGACCTGGGGCCGGGAGTCGCGCGACTACCAAGTCTGCATCTCCGTACCACCAGGTGAGGCGGGCGACGAGATGCTCGCCGGCCGGGTCAGCCTCGTCGAGGGAGACGAGATCCAGGCTGAGGCGCGCATCAAGGCGATCTGGACCGACGACCGGCAGCTGTCGACGCACATCAACCGAGAGGTCGCGCACTACACGGGCCAGGCCGAGCTCGCGGATTGCATTCAGGAGGGGCTCGAGGCGCGGAAGGAAGGCGACCTCGCGACCGCGACGTTCAAGCTCGGACGGGCCGTAAAGCTGGCCGCCGAGAGCGGCAACGACGGCACGATGAAGCTGCTCCAGGCGGTGGTCGAGGTCGACGACCCGGCGACCGGAACGATCCGGCTCCGCCACGACATCGCGGCGGTCGACGAGATGTCGCTCGACACGCGCTCGTCGATCACCGTACGGGTGGGTCCAGGCGTGACATGACGGTCGTCTGCCCGCGCGGTCATCAGTCGGAGGCGACCGACTACTGCGATCAGTGCGGCGCGCTAATCGTCGCCGGCGCCCCGCCGGACGGAGAGGAGGCCGACACCTCGCCGGCCGCGCGCCGGGAGCCCTGCCCCGCCTGCGGCGCCCCGCGCTCCGGCGACGACCGCTACTGCGAAAGCTGCGGCTTCGACTTCCTCGGGCCGCGGCGGGCAACAGCGATGTGGGAGGCGATCGTCACGGCCGACCGTGCGCAGTTCGACCGCCTCGCGGTCGACGGCGTTTCTTTCCCGATCGATTACCCGGCGCGGCGCTTTCCCCTCGCCGACGGCGAGACTCGGATCGGGCGCAGCCGCGGGCATCCGGACGAGGAGGCTCCCGAGATCGACCTGGCCGGGACGCCGGTCGACCCCGGGGTCTCTCGCCTGCACGCGATGCTCGAGCAAAACAGCGACGGGGGGATCGTCGTGCGCGATCTCGGCTCGACCAACGGAACGATGTTGAACGAGGACCCGGCGCCGATCGCCCCACAGACCGTGACCCCGCTCGCCGACGGCGATCGCGTCCACGTCGGCGCGTGGACGACGATCACCGTGCGCAAGTGCTGATCGCCGAGAAGCGACCCCGCCACTAGAAGTCGTGCTTGGCCAGCAGGCCATCGCCGAGCACGACCGCGACGAGGCGCTGGCGCTTCTCGTTCTGGGGCAGGTCGGCGAGGCCAAACCGCGCGAACAGGTCATGCATCTGAGCCTTGACCGTGTCGACGCTGAGATACACCTCCGCGGCGATCTGAGGATTGGTCGCCGGCGTCGTCGAGTTCGACTCGACGATCGGACGGCACAGCGCGATCAGGAGTTTCCGCTCCTTTTCGCTGAGAGGGATCGAGCGCGGCGCGCCCGGCCTCCGAGCGGTGGACTCACTGCCGTCGGCGGCGGCCGGTTCGCGAAACACGACGTGGGTGTTGCCGAAGCACATGCGATCGCGATCGCTCAGTCGCTGGCGACCGACAACCCGGCTGCCGTTGATGAATGAGCCGTTGCGCGAGCGTCCGTCGTCGATCAGCGTCCACTCCTCTCCGATCGGCTCGAGGAAGGCGTGAGCACGAGACACCTCCCCGTCCCATGTCAGCGGAACGTCTGACCACTCGCGACGGCCGATCGTGACTCGCGTCTGGTCCGGTCGCAGCCGCAGCATCACGATGTGCTGCTCGCGATCGTCGTCGAGCCAGTACAGGAAGGGGATGCCCGTCGCTTCGGCCTCGAGCCGCTCCTTCAGGTCCCGGGGCCTGTCCAGCGGGCTTTCGTTCGTGTCGGACACTGCAATGCGCAGCATCTCACGACGACGGCCCGGATTCCATCGGAATCCGGGCCGCATCAATTGGGGTGCGGTACAGCTGAGGAAGGGCTACATGACGTCGGTGAACCGCACCGGACCGGAGTCGCACTGGTCGGCGGTGCCGTCCGAGAACGTGTAGGACAGGTGCAACTGCCACACACCCGTGATCCGCGTCCGCTTCCGATTGAGCCTGGCGTTCATCGCATCCGTGCCGCTGTATGTCCCGCCGCCGACCAACCCGGTCACCGGCACGTTAACGATGATGTGCGTCCGGCCGGTCGCGCTGATCCGGAGATGCGTAAAGAAGTCCGGGACCGTCAACACGGCGCCGGACACGCAGCTCATCCTCAGCGCGATCCGGTCGGTGTCGACCGTCCTGCCGCTCGGCGAGATCCTGAAGTACGACGGGAATCCCTGCGAGGTCTGGCCCGTCAGGACCGTCTCCGGGCCTACGGGCGCGGCCTCCGCCGGCACGCCGTGGAGCGCGAGCGCCCCGATTGCCAGCCCGCTCGCAAGCGCGAGCCGGAGCCAACACCTGGCCTGACTCCTGCGGCTACGTGCAGTCATGGTCACGTCCTCTCCTCGGGCGGCAGCAGTTGGCCGCGCCCGGTTGGTTTGACGGGGCCACTCTCCCGCGCCGGCGGGCGCGCTCCCAGACCCCCATGGGGTCCTCGTCCGCGCCCTCGGTGTCAGACGCGACACCTTGGTTTGCGGCCGCCAGCCCGGGTTACGCGAGCCGGTCCGGGGCCCGCTTCTGGACGAACGCGGCCTCGAGCTCGGACGGAAGCCGCTCGACGTCGGCACCTTCGGCGAGCCAGCGCGACAGCCGTCGCTGCATCGTCGCGGCGGTCGCGTCGTCGGTGGCGAGCAGGTGCGCCAGCTCGCGCGTGCGCCACCGCCCGCGCGGCGCGCACCGGCGCCACACCGACTCGTAGCGCTCGCCGAGCACCCGCCGCCACAGGTCCTCGTCCGCCCGACGCAGGTCGGCCGTGAGCAGCGACGCCCACCGCTCAGAGGACAGCTTCAGCAGCCGCGGCCCAAGCCAGCCGACCACCTGCTCGTCGAGCGGGGCACAGGCGCACGCGACCAGCAGCCTCGCGCGCGAGCGCTCACCCTCGTTCCAGGTCGGGGGCGAGCTGGCGAGGCCGAACCACCTCCACAGCCGGGCGCCCGCCGCGCCGACCGAGCGCTCGGTCTGTTCGACCGCCACGTTCACCAACTCCTCGTACTCGGGCAGCTCGTCGAACAGTCGCTTGAGCTCGGTGACGTCCGGGGGCTGGTTGGCGCGCTCCCCCCGGCGCGCGGCGACCGCGCTCGCCGCGGCCGCGAAGGCCACGTCGAGGGCGGCCGGAGAGCCGGCCTGCTGGTAGCGGTCGAGCGCGGCCCGCAGCGCCACCACGGGATGGACTCCGCCCGGGCCTTCGGGCGGTCCAGAGCCGTCGTTCCCGGTCACGCCGCTCGTCATGGGAAGAATGTAATCGGGCCCGCCCGATCGCAACTCGAAGGGTCTGGCCGGGTTACGACGAAAAACCAGGTCACCCCCTGCGGGAGGATCGCCGCTGCGCCGCTCATTTGTTCTGATCGTCACGGTTGTCGTTGTCGGCCTGGCCGGGGGTGCCGTGGCGCTTGCTCCGACATCGAGTGGCCAATCACCGGGGACCGTGTCCCCGACATGCAAGCCCTCCAAGCCCCAGCGACTTCCCCTCGCCAAGGGCCTGACGATCTTCGCCGCCCCGAACCCGGTCACCGCCGGGCGCCAGGCCACGGTGTTCGGACAGCTCGTCGGCGTCCGCCACGGCGTCAAGCGCTGCGGCGTCGCGATCGTGCTGTGGCGCCGCTATCCGACCCAGCATGGCTTCAGCGCCGTGGCGCGGACGTTCACGACCTCCGCCGGCACGTACAGCTTCGCGTTCCGACCCGGCTCGGTCGCGACCGACCGCGACTGGGCCGTGACCGCGCGCGGGCTGAGGAGCCGGACGGTCGCCGAGCAGGTCCGCCCGATGGTCACGCTGTCGAGCACCGCGACATTCGCCGTCGCCGGCGACGCCGAGACGTTCAGCGGCCAGCTCGTCCCCGGCCAGGCCGGGGAGGTGGTGTCACTCCAGCGCCAGGTCGGCCCCCGCTGGGTCACGGTCGCCCGCCCCAAGCTGAAGCGCGGCAGCTTCTCGGTCGCCCACACGTTCACGACCGGCCGGACCGAGCAGTGGCGCGCGACGGTCCCGGCGAGCATCCGCAACCTCGCGGCCACCTCGCCCACGGTCAAGATCAAGATCGCGCCGCTGACCGGGATCCACAAGATCAAGCACGTCGTGGTCATCATGCAGGAGAACCGCTCGTTCGACAGCTATTTCGGCACGTTTCCGGGCGCCGACGGGATTCCGCCCGGCGTGTGCGTCCCCGACCCGCAGAACGGCGGCTGCGTCGCCCCGTTCCACGATCCCTCGGACCTCAACTACGGCGGCCCCCATTCGCTCGGTAATGCCGTCGACGACATCGACAACGGTCTGATGGACGGGTTCGTCGCCCAGGCCGAGCAGGGAATGGGCTGCAGCTCGCAGGACCCGAACTGCAGCCCCTGCACCGAGACCAGCCATTCGACGAGCAGCCTGCCGTCGTGCGTCGACGTGATGGGCTACCACGACGCGCGGGAGATCCCCAACTACTGGACCTACGCCGAGGACTACGTGCTCCAGGACCACATGTTCGAGCCCAACGACTCCTGGAGCCTCCCCGCCCATCTGTACATGGTCTCGGAGTGGTCGGCGTTCTGCACCAACCCGATGGACCCGTCCTCGTGTCGCGGCGACGTCCAGAACCCCAACCCCGACTCGACGCTCACCGCCAGCTTCTCGACCTCGAACAACGGCCAGCTGCTGTACGCCTGGACCGACATCACGTATCTCCTGCACCAGCAGAACGTGCCCTGGGCGTATTACGTGTTCCAGGGCACCGAGCCCGACTGCGAGAACGACGCCGCGATGACATGCTCGCCGGTGCAGCAGGGCCCACAGACGCCCGGGATCTGGAACCCGCTGCCCTCGTTCACCGACGTCACCCAGGACGGCCAGCTCGGCAACATCCAGTCGCTGACGAACTTCTTCAGCGCGGCCAAGAACGGCACACTGCCGGCGGTCTCCTGGATCGACCCGAACGGCACCGTCTCAGAGCACCCGCCGGCGCTCGTCAGCGCCGGCCAGACCTACGTCACCGGCCTGATCAACGCGATCATGAACAGCCCCGACTGGGACAGCACCGCGATCTTCCTCGCGTGGGATGACTGGGGCGGCTTCTACGACCACGTCGTGCCGCCGGTCGTCGACCGCAACGGCTTCGGCCTCCGCGTCCCCGGGATCGTGATCAGCCCTTACGCCAAGCAGGGCTATATCGACCACCAGATCCTCAGCTTCGACGCCTACACGAAGTTCATCGAAGACGACTTCATCAACTCGGAGCGCCTCGATCCCGCCACCGACGGCCGCCCCGACCCCCGGCCCGACGTCCGCGAAGACAACCCGCTCCTCGGCAACATCGCCAACGATTTCAACTTCAACCAGACCCCCCGGCCGCCAACGATCCTCCCCGTCCACCCCTCACCGGGGCCAGCGTCGACGCCACCTGGCAGGCGGCTGACAGTCGGCGACCGTGGACCCGGTTGCGCTCGACGGCGCTGTCCGGACCGCGGGAAGTCGCCAGCGGCCCCACGGACGCCGCGAAGCGGCCCATCATCCGCGCCCGCCCGCGAGAACGCTGGTGGGGAGGCTGCGGCGCCGGGTTGGCGGCACTCGCGTCCGATCCGGTCCATAACGCGAACCCGCGACGGAAGCGCGCGTGCCGCCAAACCGGCGTGCAGCCGAACCTCACATATCTTGGCCGCCGTTGACGCTCAGGACCTGCCCGGTGATGAACGAGCTGTGATCCGACGCGAGGAAGTGAACACACCGGGCGACATCGTCGGGCCGCCCGAACCGGCCCACCGGGATCTGGGCCTTGATCCGGTCGAGCACCTTCTCGGGGATGCTCTCGAGCATCTCGGTGGCGATGAACCCGGGCGCCACCGTGTTCACGGTCAGTCCGACCGAGTCCTCAGACTGCTTCCCGCCCCTCGCGAGCTGATGGCACGCCTCCCGGGCCATCGTCTTGGTCAAACCGAACAAGCCCGACTTCGAGGCCGCGTAGTTGGCTTGGCCGATGTTCCCGGTCTCGCCGATGATCGATGAGATGTTGATGATCCGCCCGGTCCCGCGCTCGAGCATGTGCGGGAGCACGGCCTGGCTCATGAAGAACGCGCCCGACAGGTTGACCGCGATCACCTTGTACCAGTCCTCGTCGGTCATCTTCGTCACGCTCTTGTCGCTGGTGATGCCGGCGTTGTTGACGAGCACGTCGAGGCGGCCGTGGCGCTCGATCACCTCGTCGACGGTCCGCCGGCAGTCGTCGGCCGAGCCGACGTTGCCCTGATGGATGCTGGCGGTGACGCCGTTCTCTTCGAGTTGGTGCAGGAGTTCCTCGGCATTCTCCTTATCGCGGCCGTAGCCCGCAGCGAGGATCGCGCCCTGCTCGGCGAAACTGCGGCTGATCGCGGCGCCGATCCCGCGCGTGCCGCCGGTCACGAAAACCACCCGTCCCTTCATCCGGGCTCGGCGATGCCCAGCCGGAAACACCTCGTTCGCCGGGACGAAGGTGTCTTGTGGTGTGGTCTCTTCTGTACTCGTTTCGGTACTCATTTGATCCCTCGCCTCGTTGGTTTCTGTGTTAGCCGCCGGAACGCTCCGCCAGCCACTCGGCCATGATCGGCCATAGCTCTTTGCGCGCGGCCGAACCGGCGACCAGCCCGATGTGACCGCCCGGACGATCGAAGTGCTCGACGTCCTCGCTCGCGATCAGATCGAAGAACGGCATCGTGCCGGGGCGCGGCGCTATGTGATCGGAGCCGGCCGTGATCACCAGCACGCTCTGGTCAATCCGGCCCAGATCGACCCGCCGGTCTCGTAGCCGCGCGCGGCCGCTCAGGAGCGCCGCGTCCCGGTACATCAAGCGGATCCACTCTCTCCAGGCGCGGCCGGCGAATGGCGGGTTGTCGGCGACCCACTTGGACATCGACTGGTACGCCTCGCGCTTGGCGGTCCCTTCCTGGACGCCTTCCCACAGCCGGCGGTACGTCGTCCAGAAGTTCGTGACCGGCTTCATCATCTTGTTGGCGAAGTCGATCGCCCCTCCCGGGAGCGAGCCGTACTGCTCGCTGACGCCGTCGATGTCGAAGTCCTCGTCTGCGACCCAGTTGGCGTAGGTCGAGCCGCGCCCGTCGATCGGCATCGTCAGCAGCGCCAGGTTCTTGACCGGTACCCGCTCACCGCGCCCAGCCGGCTCGAGGCCGCAGTACATCGCGCACAGCGTCGCGCCGATGCACCAGCCCATCAGCGACAGCTCCTCGGCGCCGCTGGCCCGCAGCGTCTCGCGCACGGCCCAGTCGAGCTCGTCGCAGACGTACTCGTCGAGGCCCATGTCGGCGTCCTCCTCGTCGGGATAGCCCCAGTCGACGAGGAACACGTCGAAGCCCTCGGCGATCAGGTACTCCACGAGCGATGAGCCGGGGCGTAGATCGAAGATCTCCGGCCGGTTGATCAACGCGAACACGAGCAGCAGCGGCACGGCGTGGCGCCGGTTCGACGAGCGGTAGCGATACAGCGTCGTCTGCCGATGGGTCCAGACCACCTCCCGAGCCGTGGCGCCGACGACCGCGTCGTCGGTCGTGAGGAGGATGTTCGTGTACTCGAGCGCGTTGACCGGGAAGCGCACGATCCGCTCCACCGCGCTCGCGACCGGGTCGACGACGCTCACGACCGCGATCCCGCCGCGTCGTGCTCGCGTGTGACCTCGTCGCGCAGGCTCTCGACTTCCTGCAGCACGCGCTCGAGCTTGTCCTCGGTGCGGTGCAGCTGCTTCGACAGCCTGACAATGTCGGCCCGGCCCGCCAGACGGAGGTTCCGCCACAGCAGATCGACCGCGTCGAAGCTCATGCGCGTCAGCGCCGCCGTGTTCTCCCCGCTCAGCGCCAGCAGCCGGCCGAAGCTCGGCTTGTTGACCAGCGCCTCGAACGCCTTGGCCGTCTGCGACTCGGCCTCCTCGTACAGCGCGCGGACCTGCTCCTCGGGCGACTGTGCGCCGTTTCGCCGGTCTGCCATCGCCTTCCCTCCTTCGGTATCTCCGCGGGCGACCGTGACTTTGGTAGCTGCGCCACGAGCCCGGCTATAGAGCGTGGTTATGTGATTCGAGCCTACCCCATTACCCTGCGACGCCAAAAGCGAGCACCCCCTCGGTGGGGGGTTGCTCTCGGGAGCGTCGGTATTGCACACTGCGCGTGATGCCATGTGAGCGCTGACGCCGACGTCGGAGTGATCGGGGCCGGGATCGTCGGGCTCGCAACCGCGTACGCGCTGACCGAGCAGGGCGCCACGGTGACCGTCTACGAGCGCGGGGTGCCGGGCAACGGCCAGTCCGGTGGCGAGTCACGGATCTTCCGCCACGCTCACGACGACCGGCGCCTGGTCGAGTTCGCGTGCGAGGCGCGTCGTTGCTGGCGCGAGTGGGAGGAGCAGTTCGGTCGGGAGCTGCTCTCGCGCGAGGGGGTGGTGGCGATCGGCCCCGCCGGTCTGCGGCGGCTCGAAGCAATGCGTCGCGCCGGCGTCCGCGCGCACCAGATCGACGGCGCGGAGGTCGCCGAACGGCTGTCGTTGCTGGCGCCGTGGGAGGAGCCGGCGGTGCTCGACGAGGACGGTGGCGTGATCCGTGCCCGGGCGGCGATCGAGGCCCTGACCGCGGCCCTGCGCGAGCGAATCGCGTCCGAGGAGGTGGTATCGATCCGCGCCACCGCCGCCGGCACCGTCGAGGTCCGCGCCGGCGGGGTCACTGCCGAGCACGGTCGCGTGGTCGTGTGCGCCGGCCGCGGAACCGCCGCGCTCGCTCGCGGAGCGGGCCTGCCGCTGCCGCTGCGCCACGCCGCCACCGTGCGCCTGACGTTTGCCGTCCGGGGTGACCCGCCGCCGAACCGGGTGGCCTGCCTGCTCGACTCGAGCGGCGCGTTCGGCGAGGACGGCGGCTACGGCGATCCGCTACCCGGCAACGGCGCGTTTGCCGTCGGGCTGGATGACACCCCGGTGCACGACGACGGGAGCCTGATCGACGCCCGCGGCCTCGCGTCGATCGCCGAGCGGACCACCGCGTACGTCGCCCGCGCGTTGCCTGGCCTTCATCCCGGGCCCATCGAGGTTCGCCACTGCTGGGTGACCGAGCTGCCGTGGAGCCCTGACGGGTTTGCCGTGTGGGAGGTCGGCCCGCTGTTGATCTTCGCCGGCAACCGCCTGTTCAAGCACGCGCCGGCGATCGGTCGCGCGCTCGCTCGCGCCGCGCTCGGCGACGGCCTGGATCCGAGCCTGCATCCTGAGGCCAGGCTCGGCGCGGAGCTGTTCGAGCCCGGACGCAGGTAGCCGGCGTCAGGCCTACTGGTCCTCTGAAAGCTCGTCCCCGCCGGCGTGGTTGTCGGAGGCGACCGGAGGCGCCGGGTTCGGCATGGGCGACCGAGTCGGGGCCGACGACGACGCCGCGGCCGGTGCCCGGGTCGGTGTCGGTGTCGGAGCCGCGGTCGGGGCCGCAACCGGGGCCGGGGCCGATGAGGCTGCCGGCGCCTGCGGCGCGGACATGCTCGCGGCCCTCGCCGCCGGCGTCTCCGCGGGCGCGGAGACCGTCGCACCGCCCTTGTCGGCGTCCTCGGGGAACCGATCGGTCGCGTCCTCGGCGAGCGAGAACAGCGACGTCGCGACGTTGCGCACGTCCTCGATCAGCCGCACCCGCTCGGCCCACACCGCGTCGGTCTCGGAGTCGAGCTGACGCAGCTTGCGCTTCGCGTCCTCGGTCATCGCGACCGCGTTGGACGCGGCGTCGGCGACGCATCGGTCAGCCTCGACGCGCGCCCGCCGCGTGATCTCCGACGCCTGCTCGTGGGCGACGCGCAGAATCGCGCTGGTCTCCTCGCCGACGCGCGAGATCTCGGCTTCGATCGCCGACGAGGGCGAGGACCGCTGGGCTGACAGCTTGGCCGCCATCTGCCCGATCTCGTGCTCGAGCCCGTCGATGTAGTCGTCGACGGCATCGCGGTCGTAGCCGTGATGGGCGGTCGCGAACCGCTTGCGCTGGGGCTCCGGGGGCGGAACCGTGTCAACGGCCGCCGTCGGCTGGTCGACGTCGTCGTAGGGCTCCCACTCCGGGTCGTCCGGCTGGGGCCGGTCGAAGCTGTTGAAGCCGCGGGCCAGTCGGTCCCCGATGTCGGCGAAGAACGTGCCCGCAGACCGGCGCCTGGCCGGCTCGTCGTAGGTCACGCCGGCTCTGTCTCCGGATCTCTCGAAGTCGCTCATCCATAACTCCTCTGCGCGTCGCATGGGTAGTCGCGGGGTTCGGCACCCCCGCGGCCAATCCCCCTGCCGGGCGAACGCTTGCAAAACCTGCGTGGATGGGGTCGCCCGGCGAGGTCCACCACCCGCCGGCGAGATCCGTCACCGCCGGCGCTGGCGCTCTCGGCCGGCGGGTGCCACTCACCCCAATCCATCGCCGGCGAGATCCGTCACCGCCGGCGCTGGCGCTGGCGCTGGCGGGTGCCACTCACCCCAATCCATCGCCGGCGGGCCACAGCGCCGCACCGATCCCCATCATCTCGATCATCCGCTGCACCGACGCGCTGACATGACGATCCACCACGAGCTCGTGGCCGTTTCGCCGCGCGTGCTTGAGGCCGAGCACGACCGTTTGGACCCCGGAGCTGTCGATGAAATCGAGCTGGGAGAGGTCGAGTCGCACCGGGCGGCCGCCTTCGCGGTACTGACGCAGACGCTCCTCGACGGCATCAGCGACCGCGATGTCGAGCTCGCCGATCAGGGCAACGCGGAGCCCGCCGTCACCGTCGACGCTTTCTTGAATCTCAAACGATGGCCCGGCAAGTGCCACGCGTGCAGGCAATATCTGTTCTGGAACGGCAGGGGCTGCGCGAGCGCGCAATCCTAGCCGAAGCGCTGGGAAGAAATCCGCGCCGGTGGCGTCATTAGTGCCACAGGCGCGAAGCCCCCCTCGTGCCCGGCATTCGGCGGCGGCTCGCCACAGTCGCCGCCGAACTTGCCGGGTCGCGACCTTGGGCCACCTCCTCGCCGGCGGCCATCGACCGCTCGGCGGCGCGTTGCAGATCCTCGCCGGTCTTCCAGCCGTCGCGGCGAAGAATCACATAGGTGTTCATTGGTGTCCTCCTCAGTGCGCTCATCTCCGGCCGACCCGCCGCTCCGCGGGGGCCGGACGTAGGTACGTCCTAACCGAACGGATTATTCACCCGCCGGCGCACGGCGAGTGCGAGCTCGGTTCTCGGCCTTGCGGCTACGCCTCGGCCGCGACGCCGAGTTCGGGCTCGGACCCGGAATCGCCGTCGAGCTCGGACTCGGACTCGCCGTCGGACGCGGACGCGGACTCGCTGTCGAGCGCGGACGCGGACTCGCCGTCGGACGCGGACGCGGACTCGCCGTCGGACGCGGACCCGGGCTCGGACTCGCCAGAGAGCTCCGCGCAGAACGCCGCCACGACAGCCGGGTCGAACTGCGATCCGGCCCCGCGCTCGAGCTGGACGATGGCGTCGGCCGGATCGAGCGCCGCGTGGTGCGGGCGGTCAGAGGTCATGTCGTGGAACGCGCTGCAGACGAACACGATCCGCGATCCCAGTGGGATCGACTCGCCGGCGAGGCCGTGCGGGTATCCCGAGCCGTCCCAGCGTTCGTGGCTGTAGCGCACGAGCCGGGCGACGGCCTCCATCCCGAGCGGCCCGGCGAGGAGCCGCTCGCCAACGAGCGTGTGCAGGAGGATGAACTGCCACTCCGGCCCGTTGATCTTGCCCGGGTAGCCGAGCACGGCCCCGGGCACCGCGACGTTGCCGATATCGCACAGGTGCATCGCCTCCTCGATGGTCTCGACCTCGTCGTCGGGGACCCCTAGCCTGCGGGCGATTTCCGTGGCCAGGGTGGCGACGTCGCGGCGCGAGCGGACCAGCCGCAGGGCCTCGATCGCGTCGACCGGCGCGCGCCGGCCGGACTTCACGTGACGCTCGGAGCCGTGCTTGCTGGCGCGACGAGCGGCGAGCTCAAGCGCCGCGCCTGGGGACGGAGCCTCGGCGGGCAGGGCCGCCTGGCCGACGTCGCAGTAGATCTGGAAGCCGTCCCCGCTCTCACTCAGCGCGCTAGCCGCCGATGCGCACAGCGCGCTCGTGAACCGCTCCGAGCCGACTGCGAGCAGCGCGAAGCTGCCGCCGCGCATCCGGTAGGCGTTGCCGTAGGAACCGACCGCGTCGCGCAGCTTGCGGGCCAGCCATTCCAGCAGCGCGTCGCCGCAGGCATCGCCGTAGGCGTCGTTGTAGTCCTTGAAGCCGTCGAGCGCGAACAGGTACAGCGTTAGGACTCGGTCCTCTCCGGCTGCGACCGCGTCCTGCAGATCCGCCACCAGCTTCTCGTGGGTCGGGAGCCCGGTGACCGGATCGACTTGGACCTCGGGCGCGGGCTCCGCGGCGCCGTGGCTCTCACCGGAGCCGCTGACGATGGTGAGCGTAGACACGACGCCCAGCAGCAACCCGACGAGCATCGCCACCAGGAACGAGCCGCCGCCGATCACGGCCGCCGCCGCGATCGCCGCGAGCCCGACGAGGGCCACGGCGACGATCGCGGTGCGACGCGAGGATGTGCTGGGCATGTGGATCTACTCGGCTTCCGTGCCGGCCGGCGATGCTTACCCGCGGAGGATCGGACGAACGGCCTCGGCGATGCGGCGGCCGAGCTCGAGCACCTGCTCGTCGGACCAATGGGCGAGGTTGACGCCCGCCTGCTGGAACTCGCGGCGGATGTTCACCGTGGCCTGCGCGGTGTCGACCGCCCGGGCCAGCTTGGCCAGCGCGGAGTTGACGACCGGGGTGTCGGCGGCGGACGCCCCGTTCAGCTCGGTTTCGAGCAGCCACGCGCGGAGCGCCTGGGCCTCGGTCAGGTCAAGGTCGAGAACGAGCCGGGGCTCGTTGTTGTTCCCATCCAGGCGGGAGTCGTTCAGCTGATCGGTGACGCTCATTGCAGCGGGCCCTCCATAGCGGCGGTCGTTTGAGAGCGCAGGCCGCGCCCGCGCGAAATTGATTGCCTCAGTATCGGCGTTGGCTACGGACCACTTGAGCAGCGGAACGGTCCCGTGATCAAACGGTTCAGAGCCCGTGCCACTACTCTGAACCCCGTGGCGTTTCGCGTGGTCACGCCCCCGGAGCTCGAATGGATAACCCGGCCTCACGAGCCGGACGAGCCGGCGCGTCACGTTGCCGAGCTCTCAGAGCGGGTGCAGTTCGCCCACACCCGGGCCAACGTGTGGCGCTACGAGCCGGGCGCCAAGGGCCGACGCCACCGCCACCCCTACCAGGAGGAGACCTTCGTCGTGCTCGCCGGGACGCTGTCGATGTACCTCGGCGACCCTCCTGAGCGCATCGACGTCCCCACCGGCGGAGTCGTGCACGTCGAGCCGCGGACTGCGCTGCAAGCGGCAAACCACGGGGACATCGACGTGCTCGCGTACGCCTACGGCACCCCGCCGGAGAGCGAGCACGCGGAGATCCTCGAGCCGGCGGTGTGAGCGACGGATGACGGCCAAGGGGCGAGTGGTCAAGGCGGAGTTCAGCCCGGAGGAGGCTCAGGCGGTGCTGACCTGCATCCGCGAGTACTTCGCGGTGCTGCTCGAACGCGGGGGGCTCGGCGACCCCAGCCTGTCGTCAGCGGCGTCGCACCTGTACGCGGCGATGCTGGACGCCGGCGTGTCCCCGGACAAGCTGGAGTAGCGCGGGGCGCGGGGCCCGGGGATCTGTGCCGAGCCGGGAGGGGGCTCAGTGCCGGGCGCGCATCTCGGGGAGACGATCCGGATCGAACTCATCCGAGCGCACCCAGCGCAGCAGCTCCTGCTCGATCTCGATCACGCGGTCGGCCGCCGCCGGGAGCTGCGCCGCGATTTCGGGCGGGATCTTCAGCACGCCGTGCTGGTCGGCATGGAGCAGGTCGCCGGGCGCGATCTCGAGGCCGCCGATCTCGACCGGCTCACCGATCGTCTCGACGCGCACGTACGCGTGCGACACCGACGGCCCCGACGCGAAGAAGTGAAAGCGCATCCCCCGCGCCTCGTCCAGGTCTCGGACTGAGCCGTCGGTGATGGCGCCTGCGCAGCCGAGCGCCTGGAAGATCGTGGCATGGACCTCGCCCCAGAGCGATCCGTGGGCGGGCGGGTCATCTAAGTCCTTGACCACGACCACCCGCGGCGCCGGGATCGTGCGGACGTACGAATACAGCGCCTCGTTGCCGGCACCCGCCCAGTCTGGCCCGGGGGCCCCGCGAGCGACGATCGTGGCGGTGGCGGCGTATCCGACCATCCGCCCGAGCTCGGGAAACATGCATTTGATGCGGTTGTCGGCGAACCCGACATCCCGCGACTGCATGTCGAACGTCTCGATCGCGTTGGCAAGCGTCGGCGAGTCGTAGCGCGCCAGAGCCTGGAGCAGGTCATCCATCGGGCAGCACCTTACCCGGGTTGAAGATTCCCTCGGGATCAAGCGCGCGCTTGATCACCCGCATCATCTCGACGGCCGCGGCTCCGTGCTCGGCGGTCAGGAACCGGGACTTGCCGTAGCCGACGCCGTGCTCACCGGTGCACGTCCCACCGTGCGCGAGCGCGCTCCCTACCAGCCGGTTGTGGAAGGCCTCGGCACGGGCGACGTCGTCAGGGTCGTTCGGGTCGACCAGCACAGAGGTGTGGAAGTTGCCGTCGCCGACGTGTCCGACGATCGGAGCGGTGACGCCGAGCTCGGCGATATCAGCCTGCGCCGCCTCGATGCAGTCCGCGAGCGCTGAAATCGGCACGCACACATCGGTGGTCAGGCCCGCGGTGCCGGGGCGCAGGGCGCGGGTCGCGTCGTAGGCGCGGTGGCGCGCGTGCCAGATCTTCCGGCGCTCGCCCTCGTCGGCGGCCCAGGCGAAGCCACTGCCGCCGTGCTCGGCGGTGATCTCGCCGGTGTCGCGCGCCTGCGCCGCGACGTCCTCGTCGGAGGCACCGTGGAACTCGAGGAACAACGTCGGCGCCACCGTGAACGAGGTCTGGTCGTGGCGGTTGATCGCCTCGATCTGGAGCTCGTCGGCGAGCTCGATCCGCGCCACCGGAATTCCGTATTGCGCGACCTGCGTGACGCATTCGACGGCCGCGCGCACCGTCGGGAACGTGCATGCCGCCGCCGCGGTGGCCGGCGGGATCGGATGCAGCCGGAGCGTGGCCTCGCAGATCAGCCCGAGCGTGCCCTCCGAGCCGATCATCAGCCGCGTGAGGTCGTAGCCCGCCGAGGACTTGCGAGCGCGGGAGCGGGTCCGCACCACCTCGCCGACCCCATTGACGATCGTGAGCGCGAGCACGTTCTCGCGCATCGCGCCGTAGCGCACGGTCATCGTCCCCGACGCGCCGGTCGCGACCATCCCGCCGATCGTCGCGTCGGCGCCGGGATCGACGGCGAAGAACACGCCCTCCGAGCGCAGGCGGGCGTCGAGCGTCCGGCGCGTGACGCCGGCGCCGACCGTCACGTCGAGGTCCTCGATCGAGGGCTTGCCGATCGTGTCCATCTCGCGCATGTCGACGCTGATCCCGCCGGCGAGCGCGCACACGTGGCCCTCGAGCGAGGTGCCGGCGCCGAACGGCACGAGCGGCAGACGGTGCTCGAGAGCGATCCGCACGACCGCCGCCGCCTCCTCGACGCTCCGCGGCCAGACGACCATGTCGGGCCTGGCCTCGGGGTGGAACGACTCGTCGTGACCGTGCTGAGCGAGGACGTCGTCGCCGGTGCCCACGCGGTCCGAGCTGAGGAGGTCGGCGAGCGCCTGGCGACCGGCCGCGAGGCTGGTCGCCGGCGGGCGCGTCACCGTGGGCTCGTCGGCTACCGCCATCGCCCAAAGGTTGACAGACTCCCTCGAGGATCGAACGGAGGAAAGATGGCCATGGCTCGACTGCAGGACAAGGTCGCTCTCATCACCGGGGGCGAGAGCGGAATCGGACTCGCGACGGCGCGACTGTTCGTCTCCGAGGGCGCGAGGGTCCACCTCGTCGGCATCGACGAGTCCAAGCTGACGGCGGTGGTCGACGAGCTCGGCGAGGACAACGCCCTCGCTTCCGTCGCCGATGTGACCGACGAGAGCGCGGTTCGAAATGCGGTCGCGGACGGCATGAGCCGCTACGAGCGATTCGATGTCGTCGTCAGCAACGCGGGCATCAGCGGAGCGGTCAGCGACATCGTCGACTATCCCGCCGACGTGTTCTCACGGACGGTGGCGGTGCACGTGCTCGGCGCCTTCCTCGTCCTCAAGCACACGATCCCGCACGTCCCCGACGGTGGCAGCATCATCATCACCTCGAGCGTCGTCGGCCTGATCGGGGCACCCGGCGTGTCCGGCTACGTCGCCGCCAAGCACGGCCAGGTCGGCTTGATGCGCACGGCGGCCAAGGAGCTCGCGCCGCGCGGGATCCGGGTGAACACGATGCATCCGGGGCCGACCTCGACCCCTTTCCAGGACGACATCGAGATGCGCGCGACCAACCTCCCGCGCGACGAGGCCGCCCAGGCATTCGACGGGATGATCCCGCTCGGCCGGCACACGACCACGGAGGAGATCGCGTACGGCATGCTCTACCTCGCCAGCGACGAGAGCGCGATGGTCACCTCGCACACGTTCGCGATCGACGGCGGCATGAGCGGCTGATCAGCGGCCGGCCGGCCGCGGGGGCGATAGGGTCTGCGCGCATGGCGAAGACACTGACGCTCGGTCTCAACACCGGCTACTGGGCCGGCGGCCCGCCGCCCGGGATCGCCGAGTCGATCGTCGAGGCCGACCGGCTCGGCTTCGACTCGGTTTGGACCGCGGAGGCATACGGCTCTGACGCGCTGACACCGCTGGCCTGGTGGGGGGCGGCCACGGAGCGGATCAAGCTTGGGACAGCGATCGTCCAGATCTCCGCCCGGACGCCGGCGGCGACCGCGATGGCCGCGATGACGCTCGACCACCTTTCGGGCGGCCGGCTTATCCTCGGCCTCGGGGTGTCTGGCCCGCAGGTCGTCGAGGGCTGGTACGGCCAGCCGTTCGCCAAGCCACTCGCCCGCATGCGCGAGTACATCGGGATCCTGCGCGAGATCTGGGGCCGCCAGGGCCCGGTCACCAACGACGGCCCGCATTACCCGCTGCCGCTGCCAGGGGGCACCGGCCTCGGCAAGCCGTTGAAGTCGAGCATCCGCCCGCTCCGCGAAGAGATCCCGATCTACCTCGCGGCCGAGGGCCCGAAGAACATCGCGATGGCCGCGGAGCTGTGTGAGGGCTGGCTGGCTCTGTTCTATTCACCCCACCACGACGACATGTACCGCGAGGCGCTGAGCGAGGGGTTCGCTCGGACTGGAGCGCGCCACCACGCCGAGGAGTTCGAGGTCGCCGCCACCGTCCCCGTGATCATCACCGACGACATCGAATCGGCGGCCGACGCGCTGCGGCCCATGTACGCGCTCTACTTCGGCGGGATGGGAGCGAGGAACACGAACTTCCACGCGAACGTGCCGATCCGGATGGGCTACGAGGACGAGGTCCGCAAGATCCAGGATCTCTACCTGAACGGCCACAAGGAGGACGCCGCCGCGGCCGTCCCGACCAAGCTGATCGAGCAGCTCACGTTGATCGGGCCGGCGGACAAGATCCGCCACGACCTCGAGCCCTGGCGCGAGTCGATCGTCACCACGCTGCTGATCGGCGGCGATGCGCAGACGATCCGCACCGCGGCCGAGATCGTGCTCGGCTAGGCCTGTGAGTGACTTCGCTGCAAGCGCCGCTATGAGCGCGTTGTAAATCAGGGTGGACAGTGGCACCCGGCCGACTTAGGATGTGAGTCCGTCCAGACCAGGCCGGCCGGGGCCAGGTCGCCGACACCAGGGCGTCGCTTGGGGCGTCGCCCGTGGATACCAGGCTGGTGATGCTGATGCGATCCGTCAATCGGCGTAGGTTTCTGCAGCTCGCAGGTGGAAGCATCGCGGCCACGATGCTGTCGGACAGCATCGCTCGCGCGCTCGCCATCCCGGCGAACCGGGCCACCCGCACCTTGCGCGATGTCGAGCACGTCGTCGTGCTCATGCAAGAGAACCGGTCTTTTGATCACTATTACGGTGTGATGCGCGGAGTGCGTGGATTCGGTGATCCGCATCCAGTGACACTCCCGAGTGGCAAACCGGCCTGGTACCAGGCCGACGGCTCCACCATCGTGCCCCCGTTCCGCCCTGAGGTGCCCGGCGATGACCTGGCACTCACGTTCATCGAGGATCTCGACCACACCTGGAACGGAACGCACCAGATGTTCAACGGCGGCAATTGGGATCAGTGGTTGCCGGCCAAGACCACGACCTGCATGGCGCACATGGAGCGCTCGGATCTTCCGTTCCACTACGCGCTGGCCGACGCCTTCACCGTGTGTGACGGCTACCACTGCTCGATGCTCGGTCCAACGGACACCAACCGCTACTACATGTGGACCGGCTGGGACGGCAACGACGGGAAGGGCGGCGGCCCCGTGATCGCCAACGACGAGCTCGGCTACGGCTGGCAGACATACCCGGAGCGGCTGGAGAAGGCCGGGGTCAGCTGGAAGATCTATCAGGACATCGGCGAAGGGCTTGACAAGGCCGGTGTCTGGGGCTTCACCTCGGATCCGTACATCGGCAACTACGGCGACACCTCGCTGCTGTACTTCTTCAACTACCAGAATGCGACCCCGGGCAGCCCGCTGTACCAGCGGGCCCGGACCGGGACCGACGTCAACGTGAGCGGCGGCTTCTTCGACATTCTCGCCGCCGACGTGAAGCACGGCCGGCTGCCGAGCGTCTCGTGGATCGTCGCGCCCGAGGCGTACACCGAGCACCCAGCGTGGCCGGCCGGCTATGGCGCCTGGTACACGGCCGGCGTCCTCAACGCGCTTACCAGCGACCCGGAGGTGTGGTCGAAGACGGCCCTGCTGATCACCTTCGACGAGAACGATGGGTTCTTCGACCACGTGATCGGGGCCTACCCGAACGTGGGCGGGCTTGCCGGCCACTCGACGGTCTCGCTGGACGACGAGCTGTTCGAGGGCACCGCGGGGGCTAATCCGAACGGCACCCCCACGAACGGAGTGGTTGGACCGTACGGCCTGGGTGTACGTGTGCCGTTGTTGATCGTCTCGCCGTGGAGCCGGGGTGGCTGGGTGTGCTCTGAGACGTTCGACCACACGTCGCTGCTCCGCTTCCTCGAGAAGCGGTTTGACGTGCACGAGCCCAACATCACCCCCTGGCGGCGGGCCGTCTGCGGCGACCTGACCTCGGCGTTCGATTTCGAGAGCGTTTCCGACCACGTCCCGGCGCTTCCGAGCGTCGCCGCCTACAAGCCGAACCAGAGCACGACCCCGCCGAGTTACCACCCGATCCCGCCTGCGGTCGGATCGGTCCCGACCCAGGAGCATGGGGTGCGGCCCTCGCGCCGGCTCGGGTACCGGATCCAGGTCGGCTTCGAAGCCGCGTCGGACAAGCTCCACCTGGCCGTCAAGAACCAGGGCAGCCTCGGGGTCGGCCTGCAGGCGCGATCGCTGACGGTGGCGGGCGGCCCCCGCAGCTACACGATCGGCGCCGGTCACGAGATCGTGGGCGCGCTGGCCAATCCGGGCACGTACGACCTCAGCCTCCACGGTCCGAACGGCTTCTTCCGCCACTTTGCCGGCTCTCCAGCGACGAGAATGCGCGTGGAGGAGCGGGGTGACCACGACCTCGGCAAGCTGACGCTGCGGCTCACTCACGTCGGCCGTAGACCTCAGGTCGTCGTCAAGGTGGCCGACGCGTACGGCCCGGCTCGTCACATCACGCTCCACGGCACGGTAGAGATCACGATTGACACCGGCCACTCCGGCGGCTGGTACGACATCGCGCTGAGCACGCCGAGCGACGCCAGCTTCAGCTACGTGCTCGCTGGTCGCCTGGAGTCTGGTGGCCGGTTGACCAGCGATCCGCAGCTCGGCCGCTCCTAGCCCGCCGTACCGATCCGTCACCGCGAAGCTCCGGCCGCGACTAGCGGGCTCGTCCGCCTGGGCCGGAACGGGTCGCCGTTACGGTTTGCCCGGTGGCGCGGAATACGTTGTGTTGAGCCGAAACCAGTCACTCGACGCAGACCTGCTCGCGGCCGTACCCGATGCCGACGCGGTCCGCGCGCTGTACGCGAGGCATGTCGACGCGGTGTTCCGCTTTGCGGTTCGCCGCTGCCGCAATCCCGAAGACGTCGCCGATCTGGTGTCGACCGTGTTCCTCGAACTGCTCTCCGCCGCGGCCAGCTACGACCGCCGCCGGGGCGAGGCGCGGGCGTGGCTGCTCGGCATCGCCGCGCGGTGCCTGGCCGATCAGCAGCGTTCCGATTACCGGCGCTCGGAGCTCGTGACCCGGCTGGGGACCGCGCCCGAGCTTCGCGGTGACGACCACGAGCGTGTCGAGGCGATGCTCGATGCGGCGCGGCTGGCGCCGTCGGCGGAGCGTGCACTCGCGGAACTGACGGAGGCCGAGCACGCCCTGTTCGTGCTCGTGGCACACGATGAGCTGCCGGTGGCCGATGCGGCGCGATCGCTCGGGCTCACCCCGGTGGCGGGCCGGATGCGGCTCGCCCGCGCGCGCCGCAAGCTGCGCGCGGCGATGGAGCCGGGCGTCCACTCAAGGAAACGGCGCGCCGACGAGCTGCCACCCGGGGTCGCCGCCGGAAAGGAGAAGCCATGAGCCATCAGTTCACAGCTCCCGAGCGCTTCCGGGGCGAGCTTCTGGACGCGCTGCTCGAGCACGCGGCAACGCTCCCGCGCCGCGATCCGCTGCCCGGGGCGGGTCGACCGGCGGGTCGACCGGCGGTCCGACGGCCGTCCAGCCGTCTGGTCGCAGGACGGCGGCTAGCGGCTGCGCTCGTGCTCGCGGCGTTCGTCGTCGCTGCCGTCGTGAGTCTCCGGTCGGGCGGCGCGGTAGCGCCCCCGCCGGCCACCGCCGCCAGCGTCCTGCGAGCGTCCGCGTCCGCGCTCGACCGCCTTGGTGGATCGCGTGCGCTCGGACCCGACGACTACTTCTACACCAGGGAGGCGGGATGGTGGCTGTATATCGGGTATGGCCCGCACCCATACGTCGTTCGCAGCATCCAGGAGGGGTGGCTCGCGCGCGACGGCCGCGGCCGCAGCCGCTACGACGTCGTCGGCCTCAGCGGGGTCGACGTGAACCGGAGCCTGCCGCTGGCGCGCTCCATGGACGCGCAGCTGCCCCGCCACTCGCGCCCGTTCATCATTTCCACGCTTCCGAGCCCGGGGATCCTGTTCTCCTACGCCCAGCTGCGCCAGCTGCCGACGGACCCGGCTCGCCTCCAGGACGCCCTGAACCGCCTCGCCGCGCGCTACCACGTCAACAAGGTGTTCCCGCAGCCAGCCGACCGCGCGGCGATCCGGTGGGCGATCCTGCGTGGGCTGGCCGAAGCGCCGTCGTCAGCGGCGCTCCGTGCGGCGTTGTACCGCGTGCTCGCGGCGACGCCGGGAATCCGCCTCCTAGGGCGGACACGCGACAGCATCGGCCGTTACGGCATGGCGGTCGCCGTCGACGTCCAGGACGTCCGACTCGAGATGATCATCGACCCGACGACCGGCGAACTGCTGCAAACGGCCCGCTGGCTCCTGCACCGCAGCCGCCTTTACCCCGGCGAGGCGCCCGGGCTCAACTACCGGGTGACGTTCCTCGCGAGTGGAGTCGTCCCATCCACCGACGCCCGGGTGCCGTCGGGCATGCACTAGCAGCTAGCGCAGGGTCACGATCTCGTCGCAGATCGACGTGACCTCGGCGTCGCTGGAAGTTGCGCCCCCGATCCTACCCGCATGCGCCAGAGCGCCGACCGCCCGCGACACGCTCGTCGAGGTCGCCGAGCGACGGGAGCGATTGTTACGCATCGTTAGCTGTCACCTCCCGGACACCAGCGGCGCTTGACACGGATGCCCGACGTGGTCGAGGATTCGCCCCCACTGCCGGTCTACAAGGAGGGAACCGTGAGGAAACGTTTCGCAGGTGCGGCCGTAGTCAGGATCGCAACCCTGGGGGCGACGACCTTGGTGGTGGCGCTGGCCGTCGCCTTGCCGTCGTCGGCATCCGCCCTTGCTCCGAGATTCGCCGCGGTTCGCTCCAGCGTGCCGGCGACCACCGACGCCGACACGGGTGCGTACCACAGCGCGTCGATGTCGATCGAGGTGGTCCTCGCCCCCAACCACGGGGCGCAGCTCAAGAACCTGCTCGCCGGCCTCTACAACTCCAGCAGCGCGAGCTACCGGCACTGGCTGACCAAGGGTCAGTTCGCAGCGCGGTTCGCTCCCAGCAGCGCAGAGCGTTCGGGCGTCGCCACGTACCTGGCGGCCAGTGGCCTGTCCGTGAAGCCGTCGTCATCGGCCTTCCTCGTGCGCGCGACCGGGTCGAGCGCGGTGGTGTCTGGAGCGCTGAAGACGAACCTCCGTATGTTCCGGGACTCCAAGGGGATCAATTACTTCTCCAACGCGTCTTCGATCCAGCTGCCGGCGAGCCTCGCCGGCGGCGTCCTCGGCGTCGTCGGCCTGACGAACACCGTTCGGCTCCAGTCGAACGTGGCGCGCGTCAGCAACAGCGTGGAGCGCGGGTTGGGCAAGTCGGTAGGCACCTCCAACTGTGAGACGCCGTACCCGACGGTCGCCCAGCTGGTCAACCTGTATGTCGACAACGGCTCCCTCCCGTACGGCTACGGCGCCGGCCCGGGCTGCAGCGGCCTGACCCCGACCCAGGACAACTCGCTCTACGACGCGCCGCACGCCGGCGCTCGCGGCCAGGGCGCGGGCGTGAACGCGGCCGTGTTCGAGCTCTCGGCGTATCAGCACTCGGACATCGACACCTGGGCGCACCAGTTTTACGGCCGGTTCTTCACGCCGCCGCTGGCCGACGTCAATGTCGACGGCGGCCCGCTGAACCCTGTGTGTCCCGCCGGCGACACCTGTCCGCCCTCGTTCAACGGCTATGCCGGGGACATCGAGGTCGACGCCGACATCGAGATGACGCTGGCGATCGCACCGGCCGCCCGTCATCTCCTCGTCTACAACGCGCCCAACGACTTCACTGGACAGACCGAGCTCGACGAGTACACCGCGATCGCCGACCAGGACAAGGCGGACACGGTCAGCTCGAGCTGGGCCGTGTGTGAGAACGACGTCACCGCCGGCTACGTCCAGGCCGAGAACCTGATCTTCGAGCAGATGGCCGCCCAGGGCCAGAGCATGTTCGGCGCCGCCGGCGACACCGGAGCGTTTGGCTGCATCCGCTCGGACGGCACGACCATCACCAATGTGCTCGATCCGCCTTCCCAGCCGTGGGTGACCAGCGTCGGCGGAACGTCGTTCACGCACTTCAACCCTGGCCAGAACCCGTTCCCGTCCTACCCCGCCAACGGCAGCGAGACGGTTTGGAACGTCGACGGCCTGTGCAGCAACCAGACGAGCAGCGCCGGCGGCCAGAACGGCTTCTTCTGGTGCGCCGCGAGCGGTGCGGGTGGCGGCGGCGCCAGCCAGTGGTGGGGCCGCCCCTTCTATCAGCGCGGGCCGGGCGTCAACAACCCTGACAGCACCTCCGGTAACGGCTCGACGCAATGCGCACTGGCCGCCACCGGAACCCCGTGTCGCGAGGTGCCCGACATCTCGGTCAATGCCGACGAGTTCACGCCGTACGCCGAGTACTGCACGGGCAACGCAAGCACGCCCGAAAGCGTGTGCGCCGGGATCAGCACTACTCCGGCCGGATGGTTCGGGATCGGCGGGACCAGCCTGTCCTCGCCGTTCATGGCCGCGATCATCGCCGACCGCGATGGCTTCAACGGTCGCCGAACCGGATCTGCGAACCTGTTGCTGTACTCGCTGTTCAACAGCCGGAACTCGAACCAGTTCTTCCATGACATCACCGGGTTCCGTCAGTTCCCCAACAACAACGGCCTGTTCCCGACCACGCCGAACTTCGACCTGGCAACCGGCATCGGCTCGCCGATCATGGCGCCGATCATCACCGGCAGGCCGTAGCAGTCAGAGTGACGGGCGCCGCCGAAACCCGGTGGCGCCCGTTGATCACGTAGCTGGGCCTTCGGCCCAGGAGCCCAAGCACCCGAGCGCGTACGCTTGTCGCGTGCCCCTGCCTCGGTTTCGTAAGGCCGCGAGGACGAAGGATCCGGTGGTGTCCATCGGTGATCCTCGTCTGGACGACTGGGAGACCGTGAGCACATTCGAGGACCAGGCGAGCGCTGTCGGCTTGGCGCGATCGACTGCGTGAGCTGGGTGTGGATGCCTGCTGCGTCGCCGAGCGGCCGCTTGATCGCTTCGGTCGTGGTGACATCTATCTCGTGGTGCCTCCGGCGCAGTGGTCGGACGCCAACGAGATCGTCGAGAACCTCGACGATTAGCTCATCCCATAGCCTTCAGCCGGTGACGTGGACAGTCGACGTGGCCGCGACCCCGCCTGCCGCACCGCCGCTGACGGGGGTTCTGGCTGCCGCGGTGAGCGAGGCGCTGGCGCGGCCGGCAGCGCAGCAGCCGCCCTGGCCGGACTTCGACGAGGTCGAACGCGTCCGCTGGGTACTGGAAAGCGTCCCGCCGATCGCCGTACCTGCCGAGATCGACAGGCTCCAGGAGCGGCTCGGGATGGTTTCGCGCGGCGAGGCGTTCCTGTTGCAGGGCGGAGACTGCGCGGAGACGTTCGTCGATAACACCGAGTTGCACCTGCGCGGGACGATCCGGACGTTGCTCCAGATGGCCGTGGTCTTGACGTACGGGACCGCGATGCCCGTCGTCAAGGTCGGGCGCATCGCAGGTCAGTACGCCAAGCCACGGACGTCTGAGACCGACGCGGCCGGCCTGCCGTCCTACCGCGGCGACATGGTCAACGGGTTGGAGGCGACGCCGGAGGCGCGGCGGCCCGATCCCGGCCGGCTCATCCGGGCGTACGCCAACGCGGCGGCGGCGATGAACCTGGCGCGCGCCATCACAGGCGCCGGCCTGGCGGATCTCCATCACCTGCACGAGTGGAACATGGACTTCGTGCGCCGCTCGAGCGCCGGGAAGCGCTATGAGCGCGTCGCGACCGAGATCGACCGGAGCCTGCGGTTCATGTCGGCATGTGGTGTCGAGGACAGCTCGCTGCGCACGGTCCAGCTGTACGGAAGCCACGAGATGCTCGTGCTCGACTACGAGCGCGCGCTGCTGCGACCCGAGGGCGATCGCCTGTACCTGCTCTCGACCCACCTGCCGTGGATCGGCGACCGTACGCGCCAGCTGGACGGCGCCCACGTCGCACTCGGCGCGATCATCGCCAACCCGATCGAGGTGAAGCTCGGCCCCAAGGTCGCGCCCAGGGACGCGGTCGAGCTCGTCGAGCGGCTCGATCCGCAGCGACGCGACGGCCGGGTGACGTTCGTCTCACGGATGGGCAACGATCTCGTCCGCGAGCTGTTACCGCCGATCGTCGCGGCCGTAACCCGGTCCGGGCATCGCGTCGTGTGGCAATGCGACCCGATGCATGGCAACACCGAGGAGTCTCCCAGCGGTCGCAAAACGCGGCACTTCGATCGCATCATGGACGAGGTCGAGGGGTTCTTCGAGGTCCATCAGCAGCTCGGCACACACCCGGGCGGCATCCACGTCGAGCACACCGGCGAGGACGTCACGGAGTGCCTCGGCGGTGCTCAGATGATCTCCCACAGCGAGCTCTCCTCGCGCTATGAGACCGTGTGCGACCCGCGGCTCAACACCCAACAGGCGCTCGAGCTCGCGTTCCTGGTCGTCGAGATGCTGCGGCGGATCGCGTGACGATGCGGCGTCCGCGCGAGCGGCCGCCGCGGACTACGCCTGCTGTTCATCCCGTCTGAGCGCTTGGCGGTGGCTTGAGCTGCCGCACGACCGCCATTACGCTTCGGCCGCGGCCCGTAGTAGCCGCGCTTTCTGTGTCTGGAACTCGTCCTCCGTGAGCACTCCGGAGTCGCGGAGCTTGCCGAGCCGTTCAAGATGGTCGAGAAGGTCCGCCGTCGCCGGCGGACTTTGCGGAGACGTCGGAGATGTCGAAGCGGTGGCTGGCTCGGCCCGTGGAGTGGACTCGGCACGCGCAGTCGGCTCGGCACGCGGAGTGGACTCGGCACGCGCAGTCGGCTCGGCACGCGGAGTGGGCGCGATACGCGCGGTGGGGTCCGCGAGCTGCGTCGCGATTTCGTTAACCGTCGCCGCGAACTCCCGTCCTTCCTGCTGCAGGCGGACAGCGTTGACTGGCAGTCCCGCGGCGATTGTGACGCGCGGCCCGTCGATCCTCAGGACGACTCGACGCGAGTCACGGAATCCGGCTTTGCTCCCGGACGATTCAACGCTGGCGGTTGCGCCGATGATCGAGCCGGACTTCTTCTGGTACTCGATCCGTCCGCTTCGATACAGCTTGATCGAGCGGATGGACGGGGCAAAGGTAGCAACGGGTCGCTCCTTGTCGGCCATCGATCAGTTGGATCCTGTGTCAGGTCTCAGCATGCCGGCCGCATCGCCTCCGCCACCAGGGCGCAGCGGCGTGCGGCCCGGCACGACGACTACGTACTGCGGCAGCCGATCATAAGACCCACGCTGTCGGGCAGGCTGGCGGCCACGACGTGCGAGTCGGACTCTGCGGCGTGCTCGCGTCCGCGCTTCAGGTAGTCAGCAGTGGCTCGTCGGCGCCCTCGCGCTCAGCCGGGAGGCGTAGCGCGCCGCGTGGCACCGCGCGCAGGAACACCCACAGCGCCGCCCCGACCGCGAGCGGCATCTCGACGCCCATCATCACCGCGCCGGCGAGCCGTTGGTGCTCGAGGCTCGCGCCGTAGAGTGCATCTGGCGCGCCGACCAGGACCGCCGCGACGACCGCGCCGCCGAACGTCCCGGCCAGCTGTGCGCCGTCATCGAGCCGTGATCGGCGAGCGCGTCGAGCTTCGAGTCGAGCGCGACCACGAGCGCAGCCTTGCTCACGCTCTCGGGCCGGCGTTCGGCCGCCTGAGCGAGACAATGTGAGCTCCCGAACAGGAGCAGGTATGGAGCAGCTGAGCTTGGGTGTCATCGCCACGTCGCGTAAGCGCGATGAGTACCGGCTCGCCATCCACCCCGAGCACCTGGGACGGATTGACGCCGAGCTGCGGCGCCGCATCTTCCTGGAGCGCGGCTATGCGCAGCGATTCGGCATCTCGGACGACCGGCTCGCTGCGCAGGTCGGCGGCCTGCGCTCACGCGAGCAGCTCATGAACGAGTGTGACGTGGTGTTGCTTCCGAAGCCAATGGCGGAGGACCTGAACGGTTTGGCCCCCGGCAAGGTCCTGTGGGGATGGCCGCACTGCGTTCAGGATGAGGGCATCACGCAGGCGGCGATCGACCGGCGTCTGACGGTCATCGCCTGGGAGGCCATGAACTACTGGACCGACGAAGGCAGCTTCAGCCTGCACGTGTTTCACAAGAACAACGAGCTCGCTGGGTACTGCTCGGTGATGCACGCGCTGCGGCTGATGGGCACGACGGGTGCCTATGGCCGGCGCCTGCGAGCTGCCGTGATCAGCTTTGGCGCCACGGCGCGCGGGGCAGTGACGGCGCTCTTCGCACTTGGAGTGCACGACGTGACGGTGCTGACGCATCGCGGGGTCGCGGCCGTGGCTTCACCGATGGCGCCCGCTCGGTTAGTCCACTACGAGCGTGACCCCGACCGCCCAGGCCGCACACTGGCTCTCACCAGCTCAGGGGGCGGATCGGTCGCTGAGGCCCTCGCCGAGCATGACGTCGTCGTCAACTGCATCCTGCAGGACACCGACGACCCGCTCATCTTCGTCAGCGACGACGACCTGAGGCTGTTTCGATCCGGGAGCCTGTTTATCGACGTCTCCTGCGATGAGGGAATGGGCTTTGAATGGGCGCGTCCGACGTCGTTCGCCGATCCGGTGCTCACGCTTCCGGGCGGGGCGCACTACTACGCGGTGGACCACAGCCCGTCGTACCTATGGAACTCAGCGACGTGGGAGATCAGCGAGGCACTCATCCCCTTTCTCGCGACCGTCATGTCCGGTGGGGACGCGTGGGACGCGGACCTGACCGTCCGCCGCGCGATCGAAATCCGCGCCGGCGTGGTGCAGAACCCGAAGATCCTGAGCTTCCAGTCTCGCTCATCCACGTTCCCCTACCCCAAGCGGTGACCGTGAAGCGGGACCCTGGTCTCGCCCGGTCCCGGTGGATCGCGACTCAGCCCTTGAGCGCGCGCTTGACAGCCTTGAGCGACTGCTTCAGCGTGGGCGGGGCAGACCGGCTGCGGACGTGCAGCGTGCCGCCTGGGCCGCGGGTGTCGATCGTGAGCGTCGGCCCGCCGGCGATCGGCGGTCGCTCGGGCGACTCGATCTTCTGACTGGCAAACAGCCCACCTCCGCGCACAGCCACTTCGACGCCCTCGGGGACGATTACCGTTACCGTGCCGAACAGGTTGTAGACCTCGAGCGTGGTCTCAGGACCGGCGAGTCGCGCCTGGCGCAGGTCGAGGTCGATCGTGCCGAAGATCGAGCGCCACGACGAGTGCGCCGGCAGCGACCACGGTCCCCGGCGGATCAGGTGCGAGCAAACGGCCCGGTGCTCCTCGGCCGCGACGGCCGGCGGAACGGATGCAGCCGGATCGTTGGGCAGGTCGCGAGTCAGTCGGCCCAGCTCCTGATCAGTGCGTGCGGCCTGGGCAACGCCGACCCGCTCGCTGAACTCCTCGAGCGTCAGCCGGCCCTCGCCGACCGCGTCACGCAGCAGCGCGACGCTGCGCTCGCGCTCGGCATCGGAGACGAGGATCGGCGTCGGCCGCTGCTCGGGGGGATCGCTCATCGCCCACACCGTACCGTCCCGGCGTGCGCCGCCATGTCGTGAGGTGTCGTATCGAAGACCGGATCGGCACGGAGGTATTCTGCCTTCACCGCACGGCAGCGACGGCCCATTGTGTAGGCGAGGCGCTGCATTACGTTGAGAAGGAGGAAGCGTGACGGATACCACAGACATGTTGGATGCCTCGCCGACCGCGATCCCGGCTGGTGCCGAAGCTGTCGCGACGGCGATCGATGCCTGCTTGAAATGTGTCCAGTCGTGCACGTCGTGCAATGACGCCGATCTCGCCGAGGACAACGTCGCGGAAATGACCACGTGCATCGCGCTGTGTCTGACATGCGCGGACGTGTGCGGCGTCACGGCGCGGGCCCTGTCGCGAGTTGCCCATTGGGATAATTTCGTCGTTCATCGGCTGCTGCAGGCGTGTGTCCGCTCGTGCACGAACAGCGCCGACGAATGCCGCCGGCACGCGCCCCATCATCGTCACTGCGCCATCTGCGAGAAGATATGCCGTGCCTGCATCGAGGCGTGCAACGCGCTGCTGGATGCTGAGGCTTTCCGAGACGTCGAGAAGGCATCCCGAGCATGACCTCGGGCGACGATCGGGGCGTGGGCCGCGGCTCCTTTCAGCGTCGCGCTTAGGGTTTCGCCATCATCGAGTGCATGGCGTGCTGAGCGCCGGTCGGGATCACGAGGCCGGGCACGTCATGGGGTGTGGCGATGACCGCGACCGCGAGCACGATCAGGAGACCGGCCGTGCCCCAGGTAGCCGCACGACGCCACGGGATCGTCTTCTCGAGCGCGATCAGAGCGGCGATGAGTGCCATCCATATGAGGCTCATCACTCCGAGCGCAAATAGTCCGGCCATCAGCGCCCAGCAGCAGCCAAGGCACCACGCGGCATGCTTGGATCCCATCTCGAGGGCGCCGCGATTCCCGTCGCGCCAAGTCCCCAGCAGAAACCCCAGTGGGCTGCGGCATTTTCCGAGGCACATGTCCTTCACTGGCGTCAGCTCGTAGATCGCGGCGATCGCCAGAACGCCGCCCGCGAACCACCGGCCGCCGGTATGCCAGGCGAGATCGCCGCCGAATACGCTCCCGCCAAGGCGAAACACACCGTACGCGACGCATCCGGCCGCACCCCAGACCAGCAGATAGCCGGCGGTGAACAGCAACGGGCGGCTCCAGCCGCGCCGGCGTGTCATCCGCGCATACAGCGCCGTGGTCGGCGCCAGCGACGGGAACATCATCGCCGCCATCATCACCACCCAGACACCCAGGAACCAGCCAAGCGCGCCGAGATCGGTGCCTGGCCCGGCATCCATCCCGGCCATCCGATCGGCCGTCGACCACCAGGCCACGGCGGCCAACCCAAGCAGCAACACGACCAGACCAACCCGTGCGCGAACGGCAGCAAACGCCGCGTCAAGCTCGCCGCGCTCCGAGTGGCCGTGGGTGATCGAGGGAGCGGTGCTCAGGCCGCCCATGCGAAGCGAGAAGTCGAGAACGCTGAGTTTCCCTCGTACTGGATGCCGAACGCGTCGATCTTTGAGCGCGTCGCGTGGGCGATCGTAAGCTCCGAGCCAGCCGGGTGAAAGATGCCGGTCAGGCGGGCGGGCTCTCCGGTCTCGACCCCGAACGGCACCACATCCTCGATCTCGAAGTCAACCGCGTCTCCGATGCGGACGGAGTGACGTAGGCCATCCTCGCGGACCTCGATTGGCGCACGCTCCACACCGAGGCTCTCTCCGATCAGCGGCCCCAACGCCTCCATCGGCCCACCAAGCGCCCCGGAGAACACACCGCCGAGCTTCTCTGCCTGCTCATCGGACGCCGCCGCGTCGATGAACACCCCGAGGCGCCAGTTGCCCTCGGTCATCACCTTCGGAGTGTCCGCGACCGCCGCGACCGTCAGGCCGCTCACGTCGGTGCCCTCGATCTCCCCGTCCTTGACATTGAAGACGAGCGTCACCTTGCACCGGTCACGCGTCGCGCCGAACGCCAACGATGCCGTGCACGGACACACCACATCGCATGAACACGTCTCGAAGTAGGACCCTCTCAGCTTCCAGGACACCCGCGGCCTCCTACGGTCGAATGGAGCGACGATTCTCCTCGCGGCGGGGCCCCCCGTCAACCAAAACGACCGTTGGGCAAGCGAAGTTCGACGGGGATTTCTCGCTGGGTCTCGAGCAGGCTCAGCGGCGCAAGCACGATTACGTGGCCGAACAGGTCGGGATCGGGCCGGGGCGACGTCTGCTCGACCTCGGTTGCGGCTGGGGTCCGCTGCTCGCCTATGACCGGGCGCGCGGCGGGGCCGGCGTGCGCTGACCCTTTCCTCGGCGCAACTGGCGGCTTGCCGCCAGCTCGGGCTCGAGGTCTACCTCGAGGACGCGCGTGAGATCGACCGGGAACGCTTCGGCATGTTCGACGCCGTGGCGAGCCTTGGCGCGTTTGAGCATTTCTGCTCACCGGACGACTACCAGGCGGGACGTCAGGAGGAGATCTACCGCGACCTGTTCGCGCGCGTCTCGAGCTTGCTGCCGCCCGGCGGCCGCTTCTACCTGCAGACGATGGTCTTTGGCCCGAACATGATCCCGGAATCGCCGATCGACCTGAGTCGAGACGATCAACCGGTGGAACGCGCGGATCCGAGCCCCGAGCTTCAGAAAGACGCTGCTCAAGCTCCAGCTGCTGGCGCGCTGGCTCACCAGCGCTGACTTCCGCCTCGCGCTCACCTCCGGCGTGAGCGCCAACCAGGTCTGCTTCCAGCGCGAGATCCTCGACCACTATCGCCTCGTATTTGAAAACAGTGAGTGAGGCCGACAAATGCGTTCCGTGACACACTGACGTATGAAACTCGAGGAGTTTGAGCTCGTGCTGCTCCGGCGTCCGGCCGATGCTCGGGTCTATGACGAAGCGACCCTGGAGCGGATCCAGAGCGGCCACGTCGCTTATCACGCTGCGCTTCGCGAGGCCGGCCAAATCGTGACCAATGGCCCGGTGAGCGACCAAGTTGACGAAACGCTCCGCGGACTCACGTTCTACAGAACGGGCTCTCTGGATGAAGCGCGTCGCCTGGCGGAGGCAGATCCAGCCGTCCTCGCGGGACGGCTCACCGTCGACGTAATGCACTGGTACTGCCCTGCCGGCACGATGGTCGAGCGTGGGAGTGCAGTGCGCGAAGCCGAGTGATGTGTAAATCGCCGGGTTTCTGCTTCCATGCGCACCGCTACCGATCGACCCGCGCTTCGTGGAGGTGCATCGCGGGGATCCGAGCGCGGAGATCCGCATTGTGGTCAGCATCGAGGGCGGAGGCCGCTCGACGGCTGAGCACCTCTCGGCCGCTCGCGGCGAGAAGCCGACCGAGCTGATCGCCAAGCTGCTCCGCGAAGCGGACAAGCCGACCGCTGACGTCGTCGTCGGTACATTTTTTCTCAACCTCGACCAGGTGGCGGGTGCGCTATGGAGTGCCCCCTGTTTGGCGCTCCTTGCTGATACCGAGATTGGCGTGCCCGACCTGGCCCTGGATGACGACCAGCGGGACGCCCTCGCGGGCCATCTCGACAGCGTGGCCGTGGCGGAGCCGATGCGTGCTCCCATCCCCAGGGGTCTATCCCGACCTGGCGCCACCGTCCGCCCTTCCGACGTCGGATGAGGATGCTGCCACCCACTGGTCGCGGTCGCTCTCTGAGAGCGCGAGCGCCTCGCTGACCCGCCGGCCCCGCCCGCCACCGCGGCACGATCAGGGCTCGAGCGCGCAGTCGAGGCGTGCGATCGGCGACTGAGCGCATCACAGCGACGATCTCCTCGACCGTGGGCGTGTCGGCCGGGTAGGTTGGCTCCCGGCATAGCCCGCCGAAGTGTGCGGGAACGCTCGGGGACGGCGACGGACCGCGTTCAGTGTGACCCGGCCCCCGCAGCAGGCGGGGCCGGGTCACGCCGCGGACCGGAGTTAGCTGTTACTCGCGGTGCCTATCGCATTGATCTGCCCGTCAACACTGACGGTGCCGCCCGTTTGCGTGCAGGTCAGCGTCGACGTCGCGCCGGCGCTCGGGACCGTCGAGGCGAGATCGATCGGGAGGACGACCTGATGCCCTACGGGCACCGTGATCGTCCGGGCCTGGCTCGAGCCGCTCGGAACAGCCAGTGTGCAGGTGAGCGTCGAATCGGTGGCGCCGGTGTTGTTCGCGTAGGCGTCGCCGAGCAGGAGGTAGCTTCCTGCCGCGAGCGCCCGGCTGGCCACGGTCGCCGATGTTCCCGTCACTGCCGTTCCCGTCGACGAGCTGCCGAACTCCTGCGGCGCGCTCGCGTTGCAGACGACGTGGCCGGACTGAGTGATCTGGCCGATCGCGCCGTTCGTGCCCGTGCACGTGCCGGTCACGCGGGTCTGGACCAGGGACTGGTTGATCCGGGCCGAGCCAACCGTACCCGGCGCGATCTTCTGATAGGTCACGGCGTTGTTGCGGAGCTGCTTGGTCCCAACCGAGTTCGTCGGGATCGTGAAGGCGGCATAGCTCGCCCCCCCGAACGCGAAGAACAGCGCGACCACTGAGATGAGCAACGGCGCCGAGGAACGGCGCAGGCGGAACGACTTGGGCATGTAAAACCTCCAGCGATGCTTGACGCCGCGAGCGACCCGGCCGTCCCCTACCCACGGCTACTTCAGGACGCTTCGCTCCTTCCCGGATGCGACCCGATCAAATCCGCAGCGGCACGAATTCTTCGCGCGCTCTTACGATCCGGCTGCGGGCTCGACGCGCCCCGAGACCGCCGCACACATCGGCTACCCGCTGCCGGGCCGTTCGCCGCTCCCTAACCTTCTCCGCACCTCGCGCGCCGGGAACGGCCAGCCCGTCCTCGAACGGCGGAAATGTTGAGCCGCACGTAGTCGAGTGGAAGTCTCACCCCGGCGACGACGGCCGCTGCGAACGGCTCGCGCTCCTCCTCAGGGAGCCGCGCGAGGTGCGCCGCGAGGATCGATGTGGGCACGAACGCGGCCACATCCTCCGGATAGGTCGGGCGCTCCTCCAACCAGCACCGGATCGCGGTGAATCCCGCTTCCTGCAACCGGCGCTCGGTGGCCTGCGGCGCAGCGAACACCCAGGGCGACCAGCCGACGAGCTCCGGCGCGCGATCGCGCGCGACTTCGTCGATGACCTTGCGCACACGGTCGATGTTGCCCTCACCTCCGCACTGGACCTCGAGCACACCGCCCGGCCGAAACGCCTGAGCCAGGCGCGTCCAAAGGCGATCATGGTCAGTGACCCAATGCAGCGCCGCCGTCGAGACGACCACGTCGACTGGCATGTCAAGTTCGAGATCGAGGACGTCCTGACACCACACCTCGGCGCGATCGCCGAGCCGCCCTCGCGCGAGTGCCACCATGTCCGCCGACGCGTCCATCGCCAACACGCGGCCTTGTGGGACGAGCGCCAGCAGCGCCTCGGTGACCCGCCCCGTGCCGCACCCGACATCAAGCACCACGGCGTCGCGGGAGATACCGCCGAGCCGTGCCAGCACCTCCGAAGCCCACGCCTGCTGCGGCTGGCTCGACTGGTCATACGTGCGCGCGTCCCAGGGTGTGCCCACCAACACATCACCTTACCGGCGCCCGCATCCGGACTCACGTCCCGCACGCGCGGGACGATCTGGATACCGCGACGGAGCGGAACCGCGGCTTCGGCGGTCGTGGGCGAGCGGCTCGGTGGGGCCGGTCGGGGGGAGTGCTAGCTCTTGTACGCGACCAGGGTGAGGCCGTAGATCACGATGCCGGCGGCGAGCAGCAGGCCGGTGGCCGCGATTGCGGTGTACGCGACGGCGGCGCCGGTGCGGTGCTCGCGGCGCATATCGGCGTCACGAACGTCTTGTTCAACCGGTTGATCAACTCGTGCGTGATTTGGTCGCCGTCGCGCTCGCAGACCAGGATGGCCTGCGCCAGGCCCTGACTTTCGGGAAACCCGGCGAGCATGTCGCCGAGCAGTTCGCCGGCGCGCGCGACGTTCGCGCCGGCCCGCTCGAATAGGTCGAAGTACTCGCGGCCGGTGCCGCGGATCAGATTTGTGATCGAAGCCATAGGAGGTCCCGAACCCGGGCGGCTGCCCCGTCGTAGCTGATCCGGCTCGATCGGCCGTTGCCGAGCCGGCTCCGGCACGTGCCGGCGCACGATAGGTCCCGAGCACATCCCGCATGTAAAAGACTTGTGAACGTCCTGTGAAGCGGGTCGGTGGGCCTTGGATCGCCGCATCGCGGCTTCGGTCGCGCTTCGTCGCCGGGCCAAACGCGCGTGAGCGTCGGCCTCTGCCGTTGGCTAGCGTCAGCGGCGTGCCGGAGACGCGTCATCGATTCCAAGACCATTTTTCAGAGCTAGAACGCCGAGCCCTCGGTCGCCTCGAGCTCGTGATCCAGCAACTGCAACAAGCGCGGCAAGAGATCCGCCCCGGGTCCGCCTTATCGCGCCGCGGTGAACGCGGTCTTGCCCGTGCACTCAGGCCCGTTGAGCACGAACGTTGTCGCGAGCACGCCGGACACGGTGCCTTTCGAGGTGAAGCGCCCTGACAGCTTCAGCTTCTCGCCCACCTTGCCCTTGTAGGGGCCGACCTTGATCGAATACGGCCGCCTCGGCGCGCAGGTGCTCGTCGGCGTACCGGTAGCCGCGGTGGTGCTTGCGCTGTCGATCTAATGAAAGGTGCGCTTGGCGACACGCGGCGGCGAGGCGGGCACAGGGTCTCGGCCTTTGTGGGCCTTGCGCGGCCCGGAGAGGCTCACGGGATCTCGCGGACCATGATTAGACTGGTGCCGCCGCTCGCTCCGGTCTGGCGCCCCGCGGTGATCACCACGCGCGCGCCGGTCGGCAGACCGGCGAACTCCTTGGCGGTAAGCAGAGCCGATTCGACGAGGTCGTCGACGGTTGCGCCGACGGGCATCGTTCGGGGATAAACGCCCCACTCGAGAGTCAGTTGATCGGCAATTGCCTGGTCGTGAGGGAGCGCGATGATCGGTCGTCGGCCGCGGTATTTCGCGCATGCGCGAGGCGAGCCGCCGAGCGTGGTCGGGACGATCAGCGCCACCGCGTCGATGTCGTCGGCCAGCTCTACCGCGGCATGCATCACGGCTGCCGCGGGTGTGTCTTCGTGCACTGATCGAGCGCCGTGAATGTCTGGGAACTCCTCGCCTGCCTCGGCCAGCTGCGACATCGCCCGGACCGCGTCGACCGGATACTCACCGACACTGGTCTCGGCCGAGAGCATCACCGCCGAGGTACCGTCGATCACGGCGTTGGCGACGTCGGTCGCTTCCGCGCGGGTGGGCTCCGGGGAATGGATCATCGACTCGAGCATCTGCGTCGCGGTGATCACCATCTTGCCCGCCTGCGTCGCACGCCGGATCGTCTCCTTCTGCATGAGCGGCACTCGGGCGACGCCGGCCTCGACGCCGTAGTCGCCTCGGGCGACCATCACGCCGTCAGCGACAGCGAGGATCTCGTCCAGGTTCTCGTATGCCTCGACCTTCTCGATTTTTGCGATCACCCGACCGTGCCAGTCATGCGCTGCCAGCCGCGCCTGAAGCTCCTCGATATCGGCCGCCGAGCGAACGAATGACAGCGCGATGAAGTCGCCTCCGAGCTCGGCGGCAAGCGCCAGATCAGCCTCGTCCTTAGCGGTGATCGCCGGCAGCTCGGGCCGGGCGTAGGTGACGTTGATCCCCTTACGCGCCGCCAGCTCGCCGACCGACACGGCCCTCGCGACGACCTCGCCGGGCCCGACCGAATCGACCGCCAGGCGCGGAACCCCGTCGCCGATAACGATCTCCGACCTCTCGGTAACGAGCCGCGGAAAGTCCGGAAAATCCACACGAACGCGATCGTTGCCCGCGGCCGCCTCGAGGCCGGTGAAGACAACCTGCTCGCCCGGCCGCAACATCATCGTCGGCGTGTCGGCCGACAGCCGTAGCTTCGGCCCCTGCAGATCGAACAGCAGCCCGACCGATCGCCCCGCGCGCTTCGCCGCGGCTCGCACCTCTCCCGCCCGCCGGCGCAGCTCGTCGGGCGTGCCGTGCGAGCAGTTCAACCGCGCGCAGTCCATCCCGGCAGCGACTAGCGCGTCCACCATCCCGGTCGGATCCGTCGCCGGCCCAAGCGTCGCAACAATCTTCGTGCGCCTCACGACCATCGTGTAGCCGATGCTAGTCCCATGGGCCCGTTTGACCCGTATCCGACTTCCGCTCACGCCCCCGCCACCGGATCGCGATGAGGCAGAGACCACGCGGCGGAAGCGGTCAGCGGGAGCCGCCTCCCTGGCTCTTGTCAGGGCCGACATCGTCAGCCCTCCGGCGAGTCGCGCGCGCGCTCTGCCACGTGGGACGGACCGGCCGACGATCGCTTCGCGCGCAAACCACAGTCTGCCCCGAGCGGAGCCCGACGCCTCCGTTCGTGGCCGTGCGATCGTCCGCACCCGGCGCCACCGGACCGCTCTTATGTCGCCGACGCGCTCGTGAGACCCGGAACCGGTCAAGAGGCGAAAGCGAGCATGGGCGAGGAACTCCAGGTCGACGCGGGGAACGAGAGATGGTCGCGAACGTCGGGCTACGAAGCCCGCCGGGCCGCGGTCAGCGCGCGAAGCGACAGCGCGCTCAGCCATCCGAATCCGGTTGTGATCGAGATGCGCTGCATAACACCGCCGCGCCCGTCAAGGAGCGGCGCGTCACCGAAAGCTGCGGCAAACAGCACGAACGCGCTCGTCGTCGTAATGGCTGAACCAGCCGCATACGAAGCCCAGAGATACTGCCCCCGACGCACCGCGAACGTGGCGCAGGTCAGACCTGCGATCGGTATCCCGGCGAAGATCGGAATCGCGCACAGGTTATGCAGTGTGCCCTCGCGATTGGGCACGACCGATGGAGCGCGACCAGCCTCGTCGTGATCACCCGGCGACGGCGGGAATCCAGCCACCGGGTCGGTCACGAACAGGCCAGAACCGATCAGTCCACCGCCGACGCCGAAGATCAGCGTTGGGACCACGCGGGGGCCCCGGGTCTGCTTCGAGCTCCGCGCCAGGCCGCGAGCAGCGATGCAAAAGAGCGAGCCCGTGACGATGAAGTTGGCACGCTGCAACCAGCCACCTGGACCGACCGCGAGGGAACTCACCGCGTGACGCCGCCAGTCGTACCCGGCGCGTCTCGCCCCGATCGCGGTAAAGCTGCTCACGAAAACGGGTCCGGCAGCGACTCCGCACGCGAGCTCCGCCCGAACCATCCGCGACTTGCGCTGACCCGAGGGCACAGGGGAAACCTTATCTGGACCCTGGTCACCCAACCGTCCGAGCTACCCCTATGCCTCCGTGGGGGCCAAGGCACGAGCGCGCATCGTCGCCGATCTGCCGCAGCGATCGCCAGACGGGTAGTGCCGACTTCTGCCTTTGCACGGGCGCCACGTCGGCGATAACGGCGACAGCTCAGTGCGCGGTCCTGATTGTCGGGCGAAGCGGATGAGGCGACCCGATGGCGCGGGAGTGCCCGCGACCGCTGATTTCAGGCCACTCGTGCTGTTATGTACAGATCGCCTGCCCTACCGAAGGAGCGCCCTGATGGACTGGACCCTTGAAGTTGTCGTCCTACCGGTGAGCGACATCGACCGCTCGATCGCCTTCTACCGCGACCAGGTCGGCTTTCATCTCGACCATGACACCCGCAACGAGCACATGCATGTCGCCCAGTTAACCCCGCCGGGTTCGGGCTGCTCGATCGTGCTCGGGGATCTGCCGTCGCAGAGTGAGATGGAGCCTGGCTCGATGAAAGCGCTCCAGCTCGTCGTTTCCGACGCCGCGGCGGCGCGCCAGGAACTCCTGGATCGCGGCGTCGAGGTCAGCGACTTGATGGTGGTGGCCGAGGCCGACGGCGGGACATTCTTCGGCTTCCATGATCCGGACGAGAACTCATGGGCGGTGCAGGAGATCAAAGCTCGCGCCGACAAGCCGCTCATCCCGAACGATCACACCGGGCTCGGCGAATGGGCCGGACGATAGACGAACCGCACTCGCGCCGGGGGAACCCAAGCAACCTGTCTTCGCGGTGAGGATTGCGCCCTCGGCGCGGGGCCCGCAATCTACGAGAGGAGCGCCGATGCCTGACGGTATCTGGGGTGTCGACGCGCAGGCGCGCGAGTCGACGGTCGCGATCTTCGACCAGGGAACGGGTGAGGTGCTGACGCTTCAGGAACCCGAAGAGTCAACCGCGCCTCGTCACGCTTGCGGTGGGTCAAAGCAGCTCTGCGATTAACGACGCGGCGCGCTTGGCCGCGCCAGGCCCGGGCGGCCGGCAGTGTGTGGTGTCGGAGCCCAGTGTCTCGAGCGCGAGCTCCGCGAGCGTCTCGGCGCTGCACCGCGCGTAATCGATCCGCTGTCCAGCGCCGTGGGTCTCGAGGCGATGGGCAACGTGGTGGACCTGTTCGAAGTGATCGATGAGGGGGCAGTAGAGAAACGGGCGGCGGGTCAGGGTCAGCTCCATCGTCGTGCCCAGTCCGCCCTGCACGATCGCCAGGTCCGCCACGGCGAGATGTTCGTGAAGATCGTGCACGTAACCGCGTACCTCGAGGCCAGGATGCTGCGGCAGGGCGGCCGGATCCAGGCGAGGACCGGCCACGGCCACGCAGTGCGCGTCAGGGTGCTCGGCATGGATCAGCGGCCAGGCCGCGATCGCCTTGCGTAGCAGGTGCTCGCCGACCGCGGTGCCGCCCACGGTGCAGATGAACAGCGGACGATCCGGTTCGTATCCGAGCCGTGCGCGGACTGCGCGCACGTCGGCGTAGTCGCCGGCGTCGAAGGCGTTGATGTAACCGATGGCCGTGAAATGCTCGGAGATCCAGTCGCGGATGAGCGGGAGCCCCGGGCCGAAGCGGTCGGGAACGATGTCTTCGTCGTCGCCGATGTAGAGCGCGCGGTCGCGCACACGTGGGTACCGAGCGACCTGCTCGATCATCTCGGCGTTGTAATCGCTGGTCAGGCGGCTCTCGGGTGAGTCCTCACGCGGGTCGATCGGCAGGTAGCCAACGAAGTCGGTCAGGAACACGAACGGCGCCGTCTTGAGCTCGGGGTTCTCGTGTAGCTGGTAGTCCACCTCCCAGGCCTCGTCGCCCACCCACAGGTCGTAGGCGCCGTCGCGGACGACGTCGAGGAACACCATGAAGTTGGCCAGGAAAATCTCGTCCATCTCCCTGAGGGCCTGGAACGCGTGCAGCTCATGCTCGCCCGAAGATCCCTCCCAGTGCGCCGACTCGCTGGCCAGCGCGCGGCTGAGGGGATGGATCGTCTCACCCGCGGCCTCGAGCACGCGCGTTACCGGATGCTGAGCGAGCCACTCGATCTCGAGCTCGCCAACCAGCTGCCGGAGCTCCCGGGCGATCGACAGGTCGCGCTGAGCGTGGCCCAGGCCGATCGGACTGGAGATGAACAGCGCCCGCGGTGCCCGCCGCGCCATAGCACGCCGTAGCGTCCGTCGGTGTGGCCCGGGCGCGCCGAGAAAGCGCGAGAGCTCGAGGTTCACCCGCACCGCGTTGCGGATATTCACACCGTGTCCGCCGGCATCGAACTCAATCAGCTCCCAGTCCGGCCTGGCGTCGGCGAGGACGCGGCTCGTAGCGATGTCGGCGATCCGGTCGTCACGGGCGTGGATCAGGAGCACGGGACACTCGATGTGCCGCACGATTTGCCCGAGCGGGACGTCAGGCATCAGCGCGGAGTTGACCACGCTGCTGATCAGGATGTCCGGCGTGGTCTGCATGGCCCAACCCAGCGCGTCCTCGATCGGCTTGGTGGAATGCGGCTCGCTGAACACCTGCTCCATGAAGAACGTGACCCATTCCAGATAGTGCTCGCGCCAGTAGTGAGCGTTCTTCTTCTCCCACCCGTCGTAGGACTCACGCCGCTCCCAAAACGCCGGATCCTCCCCGAACGCCCATTCCGGTGGGACGGTCGCGATCGCCACCAGCCGCGTGACGCGCTCCGGATAGCGTCCCGCCATCCACACGCCGTGGGCGCCCCCCATCGACAGCCCGACAACGCCGGTCGCCGCGACGCCGAGGTGGTCGAGCAGAGCAATCCCGTAGTCGACTACCCGGTCAAGCGCGAACGCGGCCGGATCCTGGGTCCGCTCGCCGCCGCCGATCCCCGGCGGGTCGTAGGTGATCACCCGGAAGAAACGCGCAAGATGGGGAACCTGCATCTTCCAGATCAAGCTCGGGGCGATCTGCCACGTCGGGAGCAGCAGGACAGGCGGCCGGTCGTCCGCGCCGAACATCTCGTAGGAGATCTCGAACCCCTCTACCCGAAGGCGGCCCGACTCCACTGGGGCAACCGCGCGCATGACCTCACACTCTCCTCGCCCATCCTAGGTCGAGCGACTCCCCTGATGCAAGCGGCCCGCCCCCTGAGCCGGACTAGGTGCCCCACCGGACGCGAACCGGGCACCCCGGGACCTAGCCTGGCGCTCACGCGAAGTTCAAAGGAGCCCACATGAGCACACCACTTCTCGAGCGCCCGACCGTGCTCGACGTGCAGGCCGTTCTGTGCCCGGACCCGCAATGCGCGAGCCCGGCCCATATCGAGGATCGCTGGACCTGCGAGTCGACCGATGGACCGGTCGACATGGTCAAGGTCCGCTGCTCGGCCGGCTGCTGGTACACGGTCCCGGCCGACGACCTCACACCCGCAACCGACCGCTGGGCATAACCGATCAGCAAAGGAGGAGCGGAATGCCGCTCGCGGGCCGAGATCCGCATTCGTGCTAGCGCTGTCAGCCGGCATGGCCTCGTCACCGCGTGTGTCCGGACGGGGAAGGCTCGGCGTCGCGTCTGCGCTTGCAGCTCGCTGCCGCTCGGCTCGTGCGGGGGTAGCGACGCGGCCTCAGCGGCGTGCTTAATTACCGCGCGAAGTGCTACTCGCTGAGTAACGGTCAAGATGCGTGTGCGCCATTGAAAGCGGGGCTGTGCTGATTGACGGGTCGGTAGCGAAGGCCAGGAGCAGCGGCGACGGGAATGTCTGTCAGTCAGATACTGCTGGCGCTGGGTGCGGGTCGTACGGCGGCGGCGATCGCCAGGACCTGGTCGCGGGTGAGGTTATCCGACATCAGATGCACGAACGTGCCGTGCATCTCGAGTTCTACCTGCGCCTGGCCCCATCGCGCCGGCCTGGTCTTCATTGGGAGCCCGGCGCGCGTAACGTCCTCCCAGTTATCTCCGTCGCCCATTCGCCTGCACGGATTGGCGCCCTCTACGGCGGACTGGCTGAGCGAGACGCTCTCGTGGCCGTCGGTTGAGTGGTAGATGACCCCGACCTCCACCGGTGATGGTGGTCGCTGTGAGGCGTTGACGAACCTGCACTGCACCTGCCAGTTGGCCGGGACGGTGTCAGGCATCAAGACAGTAAACGGGGCCCTTTGTTGCGCTTCGGTGAGCGTGACCAACTCCACGCGATGCTCGTCGTGGAGCGGTTGGATCTCCTCGCCCGCCGGCGGCTCAAACCGAAACGTCTCGTCCGGGATCGGCTCGTCGAACCGCATCGCAAGCGTCGTGATCCTGTGGAACGGCTGTCCGTCGCGGATCGCAGTCACGGCGAGCAGGACACCAAGCTGCTGGTCGACCTCAAGCTCGTAGTACTGGGCTCCAGTGCCGAGTTCGTGAAGCTCAAAGGCTCCGCCATGGCGTGGGTCTTGCGCGCGTGGAGTGCCTTGCGCTGTGATCGTGGGTCTGCCCGCGACATGGGACTCCCCGGTCGGGTGAAAGCGCAGAGAACTGAGCAGCGGGATGGGGCTGAGCATGATCCGGAGCTCGTCCCCGTAGCTGCCTCCCACGCTCGGATCGTCCTGGTTGCTCCTCGCGCCCATCCGCTTATCCCACATCCACCAGAGCGGCCCGTCGGTGACGGCGTAGTAGCCCTCCCGCTCGCCGCCGTGATGCTCAACACGAGCTCGCTCACCAGCACGCCAGATCCGGACCGTCTCCTCGTACTCGGCCGGCACCATGAAGGAGCACCAGCAGAGCCCCGAGCCCCACCGGATCGACGCTGACAACCTGAGACTTCCCGATCATGTGCCGGAGCGTAACCGCTGACGCTGCTCAGCTCGAGCATCTGCCGCGTCCCGCACAAGCGCGCGTCTCGGCCGGTAGCTCGAGATACCTGACCCGCGTCGACAGTCGGGCCCGGCGGCGTGATCGCACCCGTGACCGGATTGCCACCAAGGGGCACGCGGTCGTCGTGGCTGGAATAGTTGCTCAGGACCTAGCTGATCGCATCCGCCGCGGTGTTGGAGGCCGCGGTTTCTCGCCTTAGGAAGATGACACTGCTTGCGAGCACGAAGATCAGGAGGAGCAGGAAGCCGATGATGTCGAGAACTAGTCCGAACGTGGCGATCACGCCGCCGAGGCCGAAGGCTTGAAGGAAGAATAGGATGCCGACGAGGATCGAAACCCACCCGAGCCAGCGCGGCAGGACGCCGCTCTTCAACACGATCAAGCCTGTTGCCAAAGCAAACAGGCTGCCGAACACATCGGCGACGCTGTCGAATGCATATGTCATCAGGTACAGCGAGTAGGACACGCCGTGGTCATGTTGAGCGCCGTACGCCGCGAGCTTGGCGCCGACCAAGCCGGTGATGCCGATGTCGCTGACGGCGTGCAGGGCCACGAACAACACTCCGCCGGCCAGCACCAAGGGGGCGAGGAGCCGCGGTCGGTCGGGCGTGCCGCGCAGCTGGTTGTACAGACTCCACAGGTAGATCAGGAAGCTGGCGGCATAGACGACCGACAGGCCTGCGATCACGACTAGCCGCGTGCGGTGCTCATACAACGCGTTGGCCATCTTCCCGGCTGAGTCGTTCTGGGTCAGTCCGACTCCGAGCGCGACCACAGATTCCGCGACAAGCGCGATAACGTAAATGATGCCCGCCGCCCAGGCGTACCGCTCCCAGTCTCTCCCCGCCCGAGACGGCGTCTCGTGGCGCTCGGCCACACGTGTCGCGCCCACGCCGGTCACGTCGGGCGTCGCGGTCATGGCTGCCCCTCTCTGTCGGTCTCAGGCCGGAGAAAACGTCGCCTTTCTCCACACCTCGGTCCCGAGACGCCTGCGTTCCGACACTACTCCGGTTGGACCAAACTAGCAAGCCATTTCTAGAAGATTGTCATCTATATTTGCGCGATGGGTGAGTGGAGCTTTTTGACTAACCACGCCCGAGTGCTGGTTTGCATCGCGCGCGATCCCGGGGTCCGCCTGCGCGAGATCGCTGATGTGCTCGGAGTCACCGAGCGTCGAGCGTTCGGGATCGTCAAAGACCTGACCAAAGCCGGCTACGTGGTTAAGCAAAAGGACGGCCGTCGCAATCGCTACCGCATCCAGAACCACTTGCCGCTGCCAGCGCCAATCGGTCGAGAGCCGACGATCGGCGAGCTGTTGGGAGTGCTCGTCGACACCAGCGCATCCGGCTCGGTCGGGCCGGGATGACCGCCGTAACCGTCCTGTTCGTTTTCCTAGCGGTTGCCGTCCCCGTGTACGCGTTCGCCGTCCGCCGCTTGCTCGGCCTTCGCCTGTCGCCGATGCGCGCGGCTGGTCATCTTCGAGGCGCTTGTGCCGAGCGGCACGATGCCCGGGCCGCTCTATTTGATCCGAGGGCTGCGCAAGCGAGCCAGGCGGGTCCGGCGCTACTCCCAGATCGGCCGGATCCTGGTCCGCCGAGGAATGCTCCCCTACCTGCGCGGCACCCGCCGCTCCGAGCTCCAGACCCAGGACGGCCGCGAGCAGCTCGCGGCGTGGCTCCGCCTCGCGCTCGAGGACGGCTCGGTCACGTTCATCAAGCTCGGACAGCTCCTCGCCACGCGGCGTGACCTACTCCCCGCCGAGTTCATCGACGAGCTGAGCGGGCTTCAGGACAACGCCGCGCAGGTCCCGTGGTCGCAGGTCCGGGAGGTGCTGCGCTCCGAGCTCGGCGCTGATGTCGATGATGTGTTTGAGAGCTTTGACCGCGCGCCGCTCGCGGCCGCCTCGATCGCTCAGGTCCACTCGGCGACGCTCAGCTCCGGTCAGCGGGTCGTGGTCAAGGTTCGCCGGCCTGGCAGCGACACGGTCGTGGCGTGGGATCTGGACCATCGTCGACCGACTGGCGATACGCCTACAGCGCTCGACGCGGTGGGGCCGGGGGGTGGGCGTCGTAGACCTCTCCGACGGGCGCGAGTGATGATCGAGGGTATCTTCCACGCCGACCCGCACCCGGGAAAAGTTCTACGTCTCGCGAACGGGCAGCTCGGCCTGCTCGGCTTCGGCTCCGTTGGTCGGATCGACGCCGAGCTCAGAGGGGCGCTGCAGCGGCTACTGCTCGCCGTCGATCGTGGCGATCCCGCGGCGCTACACGACGCTCTGCTGGAGATCGTGCAGCGCCCCGACGGCACCACCGGAGATCGCGGGCGCGTTCCGCGCGCTCGCCACGATCGAAGGCACCCTGACGCAGCTCGCACCCGGCTTCGACATCCTCTCCCAGGCCCGCCGCTTCACGACCGACCATCTCGCCGAACAGCTTAGTCCCGATGCACTACGCAAAAGCGTCACCGACGAACTGATCTCACTCATCCCGATGCTCCGCCGGCTGCCGCGCCGCCTTGACCGCATCGGCGGATCGCTCCAGCGCGGCGAACTCGGCCTCAACGTCCGCCTCCTAGCCGACCAGAGCGACGCAAATACCTCACCGAACTCGTCCACCAGTTAGTGCTCACCTTCCTCGCCGCCACCCTCGGCATCATCGCCGTGCTGATGCTCGGCCTGCACGGCGGACCGGACGTAACCCACAGGGTCACCCTGTACGCATTCATCGGTTACTGCCTGCTCGTCTTCGCCGGGGTGCTCGCGCTACGCGTGCTCGTACTCGTGTTCACCCGACGCAGCCTGACCGGGACCTCGTCGCACCCCGCAACCGCCAAGCGGCGCTTAACCGGCCGCGACCGCGAAAGCGAGCATCACGCTGGCGATCGCTTTTGTTTGTGAGACGGAGCTGGGACGTGCGAGTGCTTCGGCGAACCAGCGATCGCGCCGACCACGGCGGCGCCGCGATCGCTTGACCACGTATGGAGCCGCCCAAAATGCACTTAGGCTGCAACGATGCGCAGATCGTCCGCGCCCACGCGCACGACGTCACCGGGATGGAGCTGTCGGCCGCGCCGCAGCTCAGGCTCACCATTGACGGTCACCTGACCGCCGGCGATCAGCGCCTTGGCATCCGCTCCGCCCGATGCAGCACCGGCAAGCTTGAGTAGCTGGCCAAGGCGGATCATGTCGCCGACGATTTCGATCGATTGCTCCACACGGAAAGCGTTGCAGGTCCGATCCGGCGCCACCACCGGCGACTTGCAAAACGTGCAAGTGATCGTGCTACGATATCGTGGATCGATATCTGGCACGACTGACTGACTTCGAGTAGTTATCGTGCTCCGCGTCGACTGTGAGGGTGCTCATGCGACGACGATCAGCGTCGATGAACACGCCGCCAGGGATGCGGGTCACGGTCGACTGCCGGCCGGCTGGCCGTGCCATGAGAGGAGGAAGTCAGATGATTGACAACGCGGGCACCGCAGCGCAGCGGCGAGTCCAGCCCGAGATCCCGCGGTCGCGGTTTGCTCTGGGCATGGCCCGCTATCCGGACGACCTGGAGCAGCTACGACTGGGCCGGTTCAGCGACGGTCAGCAGAGGCTCTCAACTTCGGAGGTTGGGTTCCATCGTGGACGCTTCAGCGAGGGCCAGGAATTGCGCGGTGACGAGGACGCCGAGAGGCACATTCGCCGGCGGTTCAGCGAGGGCTTGGAAACCAGACACTCGACCGGGTGAATCACGCCACGACGATCCCGCGTCAGCCCATAGAGTGGATCTTGCGCGGCTCGATCGTGAGGATCAGACGCGTCTGGTCACGGCCGCCATACCACGGATACGGAGTTCCCAGGTAGCGCTGGGCGAGCTGTTCGATGTGCTCGGCGGCACCTTCCTTGGTGACGCTCAAGACCTCGCCGCGAACGGAGTAATACCGGGAGGGGTTGCTCGGGTCTGACACGGCCACGGCTACGCGAGGGTCTCGTCTGATGTTCTTGACCTTCTGAAAGCCATCTACGGTGTTGATCAGAATGTGCTCGCCGTCTGTGTCGACCCAGGTCTGGGTCAACTGGGGAGAGCCATCTGGCATCACCGTCGAGATGAAGCACGGACTCGCCTGGCGCAGCAGAGCGACTAGACCTTCAGGGAGGCTCTCGGGCACTCGCGTCTCCTGTCTCGTGGGGGCCCCAAGCCTACCCAGCGACCGTGAGGGCACTGACGATGGTCGGCGCCCGCCACCCTCGCGATGGTGTCGTCGGCGAACAATGCGGTCACAACGACGCGGGGCGTGACGAGCGGCTCTCGCTACCAGACGGCGCATCGCTCATACATACGGGCGCCGCCTTCCCCGGTCCCTCCTCTCGTTTCGTGGGTTCGGCTTATTGAGGGCGGGTCCTGACCTAAATCGTGCGTAGGGTGTGTCGCAGCGTCAGCCAGCCAGAAGGGAGCACAATGCTTGAGCGAGACGGATACCTGCCCGGCGTCCCGTGCTGGATCGATACCAGCCAGCCCGACCCGGAGGCGGCTGTCGCCTTCTACGGTGGGCTGTTCGGATGGGATTGCGGAGACGCGATGCCCGCGGGGTCAGACGGGAAGTACTTCATCGCGCGTCTGCGCGGTGGTGACGTAGCCGCGATCGGATCGCAGCCCGAGGGCGCGCCGCCCACCGCGGTGTGGAACACGTACGTCTGGGTTGAGAGCGCTGAGGAGACCGCCGCAAAGGTGGTGGGTGCCGGCGGTGAGGTGGTGATGGACCCGCTTGATGTGATGGGCGCAGGCCGGATGGCGGTGTTCACGGATCCCGAAGGGGCCGCGTTCTACGGCTGGCAGGCAAGGGAGCACAAAGGCGCGCGCATCGTCAACGAGCCCGGCTCGCTGAACTTCAACGGACTGAACACCCGCGACGCGGAAGGAGCGAAGACCTTCTACGGCTCGGTATTCGGATGGGAGGCGCTCGGCACAGGAGGGGCCGGCGAGATGTGGCGGCTGCCGGGCTACGGGGAGTTCCTCGAGCAAAGCGATCCAGGGCTACGCGAGCGGATGGCGGCCAGCAGCGCCCCGGCGGGGTTTGAGGACGTGGTCGCGACACTCAACCCGATTGCGGAGGACCAACCCGATGCGCCCGCGCATTGGAGCGTGACGTTCGCGGTCGACGACGCCGATGCGATCGCCGAAAAAGCCGCCCAACTCGGCGGCCAAGTGCTCGTCGCCCCATTCGACGCACCTTGGGTCAGGATGACCGTCATCACCGATCCGCAGGGCGCCACGTTCACCGCCAGCAAGTTCGTCCCCGAGAACCGCGGTCTCGCCAGCCAGCCCGATTCGACGGCCCGCGCTGCGTAACCGGCGCCCGGGAATCGTGCTCCGCGGCATGGATGCCCGTGGAGCCGCGGTTGGCGCGCGTCGGCCGATTGGTTAGACTCGCGCCAGCCAAAGGGGGGCTGAAGCCGGTGCAGGGATTGAGCGATCTCTTCGACAGGGTGGCCGTCTCGGTCGGCGAGGACTCGCTCCAGACGATTGATCTGATTCTGCTCGGCGTGCTGGACGGCCGGTGGGTCGAGTTCGAGCGCGACGTTCGACGGGGGCTGGCGCTGGCGGCGGCGCACGGCGACACGGTGACGAAGGAGGTCATCCGGGCGCAGGCCACCCTGTTCCGCTAGGAGCGCAAGCTGATCAGCGCGGCCGAGTTCAGGCAGTGGCTCGCGGCTCGCGGGCTGACCACCGCCGACGTGTCCGAATATCTGCGCCGGGTCGTCCTGCGGCGTGGACACGCGGAGGTGTCCGATCGAGTGCGTGACGGCGACCAGGTGGTCGCGGCCGTCCGGGCCGAGGCGCTGTGCGACGGCATCCTGGCGCGCCTGATGGATGACGGAGTGACGCTGCTGGCCGCCGGACAGATGACGCGGGTTCCCCGCGAGCCGGAGCCCGAGGACCTGGAGGTGGCGGAGTCGGAGGGCTCGACTCGGGCGCTGTCCGCGGCGGGTTCGCTCGACGTCCTGCGGCCGGCCGGAGCTCGCGACGATGAGCTCCGGGCGCGGATCTCGCGACTGATGTCGTTGCAGCGCTGCGGCCAGCGCGTTCGCCGGGAGCTCGCTCAGGCGCCGTTGGTCGCAGACCGGATCCGCGACCACGCGTTGGACTGGCTCGAGCTCACCGGACAGCGGCTCAGCTTCACGCGCGAGGGCGCCGCGCGCGAGGCCAAGCTGCTGCTTCGCGACCGCGAGAGCCCCGCCGGTACGCGTACCTCCAGGGTCAGCAGCTCGAAGCGTGAGGACGTCGGCGGTCCAGGATTCGGCTCACTCGACCAGCATCGCTAGATCCTGACGCGTCCGAGCGCTTCGCGCCGCGACGATCTCGAGCAGGTTGCGCAGCAATATCGCTCGTAGGTTGGCGTCGAGCTCGCGCAGGCCGGCCAGCGCCTCAGCCGGCAGCGCATAGCACTCGACCTCGGTGTCAGCGCGCGCGTCGCCGATGCGCACGCCGCCGGTGAGTAGGGCCAGCTCGCCGATCGTCATCCCGGCGGTCAGCGTGGCCACGCGGCGCACGCCGCCGCCAGCCAGCTCGACGGTCTCGCTGACCACGCCGCTGGTGATCAGCAGCATCTCGCTAACCGCCTCCCCGGCCCGCATGAGGTAGTCGCCGGCCGCAAAGAAGCGGTGCTCGAGACGACCCTCGAGCAGCGTCAGATCCGCAGCGGAGACCCCACGCAGAACGGCATGGTCACCCAAACTCACCAGTGCCGGTGCGACGGTGTCGCCGGTCAGCCTGTCCTCAAAGAACTCGAGCGCGCGGTCCAGCTCGTCGAAAGGCTGCGCATTCATCACTCGCGCGAGCTCGTCAGGTGCGGCCGACAGCGCAGTGATCCGGTCGCCGAGGCCGGCGAGGAGCGCGATCGCCGCCTCGTGGACGTTGCGCACGCGCCGCAGATCGAGCACGACCAGGTCGGCCGGGGCGTCGAGCACAGCACGCGTGACCTGCTCGGCCTCGGCGAACCCGAGATCGCCCTGCAACTCGAACGCGCGTGCTCGCGCCCCCTCGCGCTCGATCTGCGCGGCGACAACCGGGTCGCGCTGACGCTTGGAGGTCATCTCGGCCAGCGTGAACGTCCGCCGCACGGGCGACGGACCGCGGTGGGCATGTTTGAGCATGTGCAGGTCCAGCGAACGAGAGAGCTCCTCGCAAACACGTACCCCGCGGACCGAGTTGCCGCGATCGTCCAACGGCGGCGAGAAGACGCCGATGCCGAGCCGGCCGGGGAGCACGGCGATCACGCCTCCCGCCACGCCGCTCTTGGCCGGAAGCCCGACGTCGTAGAGCCAGTCGCCAGCCGCGTCATACATCCCCGCCGTAGCCATCACACTGAGCACATCACGGACCGTGTCGGGCGACGCCACACGCCGGCCGGTGACCGGGTTGCGTCCACCGGCGGCCAGCGTCGCGGCGATCACCGCCAGGTCGCGGCAGTCGACGAGCACCGAGCACTGGGCGATGTAGCTCTCGACGATCTCGTCGGGCTCGCAGTCGAACCGCCCGGCGCCGCGCAGCAGGTGAGCGATCGCGCGGTTGCGATACGCCGTGTGGGACTCCGAATCGCGTACGCGGTCGTCGATCGATAGCTCACGGCCGGCGAACGCACCGTAGCCCTGCAACGGCGACGGATCAGGTTCTGCACCTAGTAGCGAGCGCGTGAGGATCGCGCCGGCGTTGACCAAGGGGTTGAGCGGGTCGAGATCGATCGCGTTGAACGCCTCACCGGTCGGTGCGACACCGACCCGCTCGCGCACCATCTCGCCTTTGGACTCCAGCGCCATCGCGAAAGTCAGCGGCTTGGAGATCGACTGGATCGTGAACGGCAGGCGCGTGTCGCCCACCTCGTAGATGGCACCGTCGACGGTGGCCAGCGCGATTCCGAACGACGAACGATTGGCGAGCGCGAGCTCGGGGATGTAATCGGCCACCGTGCCCAAGTCGTCCTGTGCGAGACGGGTGTGAAGATCCTGCAGATAGGACTGAACGGGAGCGGTCATTTTCAGGCCGCAGTTCTCGGCGGCTATCTCGACCGGGAAGATCTCATCGTGGGCCCGGCGCGACCACCGTGCGCACACGACTGTTGCAATCGTGGCGCCCTGTCAAGCGCGCAACTCGGCGAGGATCAGTCGTCGCGTGGCAGAGGCTGAAAGACGATTCGTTTGAGCTCGCCGAGTGCGTGGCCGCCGAGGCGCAGTGCGGTCTGGAAGCCCTCGAGTCCGAGTTCGCCGGCGTCGAGCGACCGCCGGAGTTCGTCGAGTGCGGGACGCTCGTCGTCGAGTACCTTGTCGCGTGGAGCGTCGAGCAGGATCAGGTGTCGTGGACGCCGGAGGCCATGGGCAAGGCGCACATACCGTTCGCGCTCTAGAGCGTCGAAACCCTCGAGCGGCAGAACGACGCTCTGCTCAGACTGCAGCCGCTTGAGAACGGCGCCGGCGAGCAGTTCGCTGGCACGTTCCTCGATCTCGCCTTCCGCGACCCGACCGGCTAGCAGTGCTCGTACTCGGGCGGGTGCGAGCGTCGTCCCGCGCTCCTCGACGACTCGCTCGGCGAACCGGGCGGGCTCCGACGCCTCGGGACCGACGATGACGAGAAGGCTCCCGGGGGAGTAACGCAGGCGATGCGAGGGAGCGAGGACGCGGGACCGGACCGTCACGTCGACCGGGCGGGGCGGGGCGCCACTCGCGCGTGGGCGCTCCGATGACCAGCCGGTGCGCTCGTCGGAGGAGATCTTGACGCTTCGGGGGGTGGGTTTCTCGGACACGTAGACGATTGTCGTCGACCCGGCCCGTCTGTGCTTTGCCGGTCGCGTCTGCGACCGCTATCTCGCGGCGTGGCGCGCGCGGATCAGGGACTGCATTTCGGATCGCGGCAGCTGAATATGCCCCGGCTGCTACCTGACTGGTCCGGTCAGGACGCCACGGGCTCGGGAAGCGGAAGCCCGGCCAGCAGCTCCTCGGTGGGAGCCTCGGTAACTGCGCCGTGGTCCGTCTCGCCGGCCTCTGAGGCTCTGGCGATGTCGATCGCGATCGAGCGCACCTGGCCGGCGATGTCGTTCAGAGCGATGTTTGGTTCGCGTGTCGCGGCGGCAGTAGCGCAACCGGCGGCCTGCAGCGCGATGCGGAGCACGTCACCGCCGCGCCAGGGCTCGTCGAACTGGGCTGGCAGCTCCCACGCCGCGAGGCCGAGATCGCGGATCGCGGTCGAGAGCTCCGGTTGCGGTGGTCCGCCGCTGCGGACGTACTGCCGGACGTTCCGCACGAGCACCCGCGCGCTGCGAGCGGCGAGGTCTGCGTGGTCCACGGTTCGCGCGTAGCGCTCGAGCTCGATCCGCGTACCGCGCCGCAGCGGAGCCCAACGAGCCGTGTCGCTGCCCACCAGTACCGCGTGCCTGAGCTCACTGACATGGACCTCAACACTCTCTGCTGTCCGCGCTGCGGCCTCGCCGCGAAGCACGTCGCCGCCGGCCAGCGCCCCGGCGGCATCGCGCAGCACCGCACCCAGCTCGCCAAAGACGGTGTTAGTCGCACGCGCGACACCAACGACCGGATCGGGCGGGAACACGAGCGTGTGGACCGCCAGGGCCACCCCACCACCGATCAGCACATCGAGCAGACGGACCTCGGGCGTCGAGGACAGCGTCGCAACGAGGATCGCCGACACCGCCGCCTCGGTCACCAGCAGCTCTCCTCCTCCGAGGATGACCGCGGCCAACATCGCCAGCACCACCAGGAGTCCAATCTGGGGCAGCCCGGATCCGATCGCCCGCACCAGCAGGTCGGCGAGCACGATTCCGAGCATCACCCCCGCGATCAACTGCACCGCTCGCTGTCTGCGCTCTCCGAACGCCGCGCCCAACGAGATCACAGCCGCGATCGACGCGAACGCCGGCCGATGCTCTACCCCCAACAGCACCGCGCAGTACCACGCCCCGACCGCGGCGACACCCGTCTGCAGGATCGGCCACAGATGGCCATGAAGCCGTCGACGCGCCAAACCGATGAACCCGTGCCTCACACTACAAACAACCCGCCGGTCAACGCCGCGTTACACCGTGGCAGACGTGATCACCAGGATCTAACACTGGCGGCGACAGCGCGAATCTATTCGCGGTCACGCGCGAAGCGAGCGGTCAACCGCACGGGCGACCTGCTCGCGTGAACGGGCTCGGACCGCGGAGCTAAGAGCAACGCGCCAGCGCTCAGGAGTGCCTGCAGAGCAGTCCAGCCCCAGGTCCGCAAGTACCGTGGCCTGATCAACGTGAACGGCGATCTGCTCGGCCCGGCGCTGGGCGGCGATGTGTTGGGCGCGTGCCAGCGGCGTCCTGCCAGCGTCGCCGGCAAGCCTGAGGAGATCCTCCGATACCAGCGGTATCGCCCGCCGCGCGCACCTCTCCCACGGCGCATCGGCCGCCGAATCAACGACAACCTGCCGTACCACCCGCCAGCCGGCATGATGCGAATCGCAGCGCGCGACGAGGAACCGGGCCAGCGCCTCGGCTACACCCAGAGCTCCGGGCTCCGAACCATGACTGTCCAGGTGCCGCAGTGCGGCACCCACGTCCCGGCCGCCCTCCACTGCCCTGGCGAGCTCTCGCGCAGTCCGCCGCGGCTTGCGTCGTTCATCATCGATTCCTCCACCGTACTCGACCAGAAGGGCCGCCCGCCCGATCGGGGACCCCTCTCGGTGGGAGCGCTCGTCTCTACACGAATCGCTGAACGAACTCGAGTGCCTTGTCGCAGACCTCCCGCCAACCGCTGTCGATCGTCAGCGAGTGTCCGCGGTTCGGCATCTCGACGATCTCGGTCACGCCCTCGTTACGCTCCTGTCGCTTGTAAGAGGCATTCGCGATCGCCCAGGGCACCGTGTGGTCCTTCTCTCCCGAGATGATCAGGAGCGGTCCCCGCTCGGCGTTCTCTGTGTCGACCTTGTCCTCGGTCCACGGGTTGAAATTGGCCGCCGCAGCTTGGAACAGCGGCACTCCCGAACCCGGCACGGCGTAGGTCTCGTAGAGCTGCTTAGCCTCCTCCTCACTGACCACATTGGCGAACGCATAGCGAAACTGCTCATACGTGAGGGGCACGGCCCGGTTTCGGTTGGCCGGGTTACGTAGCACCGGCGACCCGGATTTGAGCGCCGAGAAGGGGAGCGGCAGCACCCCGCGAAACGGTGCCGGATCAATCGCCACCGAGGCTGCAGACAGGCCACGGCCGGCGACAATCTGAGTCAATAGCCCGCCGAAGGAGTGGCCCAGCACAGCCGGCTTTCGCTCCAGCGCCGAGATCACCTCGTCGAAGTGGTCGGCGATCTGGCCGACCGACTTGTGAGCGAACACCTCGGGATGCTCCTTGGCCTCCTCGACGGTGTCCGGATCGTCGGGCCACCCAGGCGCGAGCGTGACGTAGCCCGCTTCCTCGAACACCTCGCGCCAACGGTCCCAGCTGCTCGGCAACAGCCACAGACCATGGACGAAGACCACGGGCTGCTTGCCGGTCGCATTGGCCTGGGCGACCTCTTTGACCTCATGCTCGGTGCAGGAAGTTGTCTCCGCGCCTGCTGCGTCTGCCATTCAGTCCCTCCTCCGAAGCCGGACACCGGCCCGCTGGTTGCCAACAACCGAGCCTATCTTCACACCGGTGGGCCGCTTCAGGAGCTCTGACGCGGCCCGGGTGGGGAAGAGCTCTGAGCGTCGTCCGTCTGCAGGGCAACGAGCAGTTTGGACAGGAGTCGATTGAGCTGCTGTTTTTCTATCAGGGTGAGGTCGTCCAGCAGCTCGCGCTCCCGCCCGGCGCCGGCGTCGACGTACTCCTCCAGTCGAGCCCTGCCGGCTTCGGTGAGCTCGAGCAGCACGCCACGTCGATCTTGTGGATCGGGAGTGCGGCGGATCAAGCTGCTCCGCTCGAGCTTGTCGAGCCGGTTGGTCATCGCGCCTGTCGACACGTCCAGATCACGGCAGAGCCAACCGTGCGAGCGCACGGTGTCGTGCAACCCCATTAGGACCTTCCACTCCTCCTTGGTGAGGCCGACTGCTCCGAGGCTGGCCCGAGAGGCGCTCTGGAGGTAGCGGTGGATCTTGTCCACGCGGGTGACGATCCCTTCGACCTCGGGATCGATTTGTGGCCAGTTGGACACGGCCCAACGGACGTGCTCTGTGATCGGATCGTTGTCGGTGGGCGCGGCTTCCGTGTCCGTCACGGCGGGCGGCGCCGATTCGCGCTTGCTCATTGGCCAGAGATTTTAGCTACAACCAGAGTAGCTTGACAAACAGCTTTATGCAGAGTAGCTTCAAACACAGCATCTTTGTCTACAGCTAAGGGTACCCAATGTATTCTCATCCCGCCATGGGCCGGCTGCTGGCCCAAGCGAAGCTCAAGGAAGCACAGTCCCGGATGCCGCCTGCCCACGTGCTGCGTGAGGCCGCGCTCGAGCGACAAGGAGAGGCTGTCACCGTCCTCACCGCCAAATGCGACGACCGGCGAGAGCCGCCGATGCCGGCGAGAAAACGCCGGTGGTTTGCGCGTCCGGGGAACGTACGTGCAAACTCGCGAAGCACAACCCATGGGTGAGCCGAGCTTCGGCTCGCCCGACTCGTGTCTGCTCCGGTGTGTTGCCGCGGTCGCGGCTCGTCGGGCGTCACTCTAGCCGGGTTCGGGTGGATCGCCGGCGTTCATTGGGCAACGAGCGTCATTGCGAGGTGGCGCGACGGATCGGCGCCATAGTGTCGACCGGATCCGTTGTCAGGAACTGGATCATGACGTCGTTGCAGAGGTCGGGCTTTTCGACGAGCAGTCCGTGAGAGGTGCCCGGCACCCCTGCATCGGTCGGACGTCGATGGCCGGCGCCGTCGATTGCCTTCGGACGCGTCGTTCCCTACCCATCATTCCCCGACGGAGTCAACCGCGCGCTATTCGACTTCCTGACTCGATGATCGAGGAGACTGGACGCCAGCGGCTATATTCGTTCAGGAGCATTGACCGGGACGACCGTATCGCCGCTTTCCGGAGAACCGGCGCGGGGGTGGCCGTTGATCGGCCGCAGTGCCGAGCTTGGCCGGATCGCCAGTAACCGTGCGGCGAGCGCACCAGGTGTCGTGCTGCTCGCCCAGGCGGGAGTTGGAAAGTCACGACTAGCCCGTGAAGCGCTCGCGCAGGCTGGCCGTGAGGGGAGCGCCACGGTGTGGGTCCAGGCTACTCGCAGCGCGGCGACGGTCCCGCTGGGCGCGTTTGCGGGGGTGGTTGGCGCCGAGGTCGGCTCCGACAATCTGTTCGAGTTGTTGCGGGGCAGCGTGCGGGCAATGTCGAGCCTTGCTGCCGGCCGGTCGCTGGTCGTCGGCGTTGACGACGCGCAACTGCTCGATCCGACTTCAGCGGCACTGGTTCTGCAGCTGATCAGTACCGCAACGGCATTCGTGGTGGCCACGGTCCGCAGCGGCGAGCCGTGTCCTGACGCGATCCAGTCGCTGTGGAAGGACGCAGGAGCCCAGCGACTCGAGCTCTTGGAGCTCTCCAGGGAAGAGACTGAGCAGCTGGTCGAGGCGGTGGTCGGCGGGCCCGTGGAGGAGAGCGCGCGCCAGTGGGTCTGGGAGAGTAGCCAGGGCAACGCGCTGTACGCGAGTGAGCTGGTTCATGGTGCGCTGAGTAAGCATGCCCTTCGTCTGGTCGACGGGCTCTGGCGGATGCCGGTGCGTCCGCGCATCAGCTCATCGCTCGCTGAATTGATCTCAGCGGGGATGGCCGAGATCGAGCCGGAGGAACGCGAAGTGCTCGAGTTCCTAGCCCTGGGCGAGCCACTGAGAGTGAGTGAGTTGGTGACGCTGATGCCCGAGCGAGGTCTGGTCGCGGCGGAGGCACGCGGGTTAATCAGCGTTCAGTCAGCATCGGACGGCAGCGAGGTCCGCCTCGCCCACCCTCTTTACGGTGAGGCAATTCGGGCGTCGCTCCCGTCGTTGCGGGCGCGCTCGATTCGCGTTGAGCTCGCGAGGCTCTTGCAGACGCGCGAGCGCCCACGCAGAGAAGATTCGCTGCGAGTGGCGCGGTGGTTGCTCGACGCCGGCGAGCGGATTCCGGAGGCGCTGCTGCTTGACGCTGCGGACGCGGCAAACCGAAGCGGCGATCCACACCTGGCGGGTGAACTATCACGTCGGGCGCTTGATACCGGCGTCGGTATTGCTGCGGCATTCTTGCTGACTCGATCGTATGAGGTCCGCAATCAGTTCCAGCAGGCGGAGGAGGTGCTAGTCGCCGCGGAGGATCAGATCGAGACGCACACTCAGGCGCTCGAGTATCTACAACTGCAGATCAGGGTCCTGTACTGGGGGCTCCAACGGAGCGAGGAGCTTCACGAGCTGTTCACACGCGCCCGGCACTGGTGGCCGGACGAGGAGTGGCGCGTTCGGCTAGCACCCCTCCGTCTGTATTTCGAATCCCGGGATACGCCACAGGCCAGAACCGAGGTGATCAAAGAATCGGCCGAGCTTCTGGGCGCCAAGGAGCTTGATCCTCAAGGACGGCGAACAGTGCAATTCGCCAGGCTGAATGCGCTGTTCTACAGCGGCCGAGGACGTGAAGCGCACCGGCTCGCGCTGGAGATTCGTCCATCCCTGCCTGCGCGAGATGCGCTGGATGAGGCGATCCTGCGGGTCGCCTGCGGTACGAGCGTCGAAACGGGCGCCGGCCTGCGCGAGCTCGACACCTGGGCGACGGCAGCGCTACCGGCGGCGGTGAGGCTCGGTGACAATGCGACCGCCGGAGTTGCCGCGATCGCGCTTGCGTTCAAGCGTCTCTTTGAGGGACGGTTCGTCGACGCGAGTCGCTGGCTGGCCGAAGCGCAGCTGCATCAGGAGCTCCACGATCCCGATGGCAAGCTTGCCGTGACGTTCTCATTGCAGGCGTGGGTGGCCTGCGCGAGGGGTGATGCACCGACCGCCGAAGCGGCGCTGAGCCGCGGTCGTGCGGCCCTGCGAGGCGAGCAGCCGTCGCCGTTTGAGGGTGCTTACCTGGCCTGCGCTGAGGCGTGGGCGTTGGCTGCTGCCGGCGCCTCACGCCGCGCCCAGCAGATCCTGCTCGACCGGGCACGCGAGCTTGCGGACCTTCCCCTATGCGAGACACGGGTGCTCTACGAGGCCATTCGTGCCGGCGCGCCGGCACGCGATGTTGCGCCGCGGTTGCGCGCGATCAGCGAATGTTGTGACTCGCCGCTGGTGAGCCTTCGCGCCGATCACGCCCGCCACCAGGCCGCGGGGGACGGCAAGGCGTTGATGCAGACTGTCGACGAGCTAGAGGAAATCGGGGCGCAGCTCTATGCCTGCGAGGCCGCCGCGCAGGCGGCGGCCCTGTTCATCAACGAGGGGCGGCACGACTCCGCGCGACGGGCGGCCGCTCGGAGCCACGAGCTGTTCGCCGACGGCCAGGGCGCCACGCGGCCTAGCATCGACGGTCTCGATGGAGCTGCCGTTGGGCTCACCGCGCGAGAGAGCGAGTTGGTGGCGCTCGCCCGGCAGGGGCTGACGAACCAGCAGATCGCCGAGCGGCTCATCCTGTCGGTTCGGACCGTCGAAACGTTTCTGTACCGGGCGATGCGCAAGCTCGGGGTCAACGACCGCCGCCAGCTCTGACTCGTGCCGGCGGCGCCCCGGGGAGTCGCGCCGCTTCGGGCGTCGGGAGCAGCGGACCCTCACCCCCCGCGACCAGCCCACCCATACCGGGGGCCCACACAGCGCTGGTCGGCGCGCTCGCCTCGTATGACCGAGAGTGCAGCCGCAACCTACCACCCGGGGCGGTGGGACTTGCAAGGTTTGGACGTGGCGTCGGCTTCCCTCGGCTCAGCGCGCCGAGCGCGTCCCGGTGGCACCTCAGGCCCGGTCGTGATTCCCGCCGCCTGCAACTCGGGCGACGTCGTGATTGTCACCACGAGCACGGCGGCGAGAACTGCCACAGCAAGCAGAGTGGCTCCAAGGCGCAGCCCGAGCTTGATCGCCGCCGGCATGGCGGATTGCCTCTTCGAGCTCCTCCTGGAAGCGGATCATGCTAGGAGGCGGAGTGGTCTGGTTCATGGTTTCTCCTATGGGGTCGCGGTACCGAGCCGGCGCGGAGCGCGGGATGTCGCGCAACCGCGCGGCGGCGGTCGGATCGCAAGCCGTGCGCCGAACTGGAGTCCGCCGCGCCCGCGGCGACGCGCTCCGGCCAGCTGAGAGAACCACGCTTGTGCTCCTCGTACCGGGATCGCATTCGTGTTCTCGCCTGCGCAGAACTGGCGAGCACCTTGGCGACGACGGGGTGACGCCAGCGCGCACGCGGCGGTCCCGGTGGCACCTAAAGCGTGGTTGCGGTGCAGTCGTGGCCGCTTCAGGGCCTCACGGGGCGCATGCATGCACGACCCCGCGCGACCGCGTTTGTATGAGGAGCAGTTCGCCGCCGGGCCGCCGTGGGAGATGGATCGAGCAGTGCGAGGTCGGAATCGGGGATGCGACCTAGCTTCGACCCAGTCGGCGGTGGCGTCAGGTGAGCTGATCGAAGCCGCCCCGCACCCACTTGGAGTAGCGCTCGGCCGAGCGGCTTACGGCGGCGGACGCGCCTGCCTCGATGGTTCTGCCGAAGTTGTCGTATAGACGGTCGAACGGGAGCTGCGTGACGGCTCGCGTCAGCCGCTCGACAACGGCGGGCGAGAGCGGGATCCGGTTCGGATAGCTGCGCAGGAACGTCACCGTGGCTCGATCGGGATTGGCGTGGATCGTGTCTGAGACGAGCAGCACGCCCTTGGCGCCGGCGCCCGCCGCCCAGTGGACGACCGAGCTTCCGGGGAAGTGGCCACCGACCTGATGCAGCGCGAGACCGGGCGCGACCTCGTACTGCCCGCTCCAGGTCTTGATCGCCGGGTCGGGCCGCTGAACCCAGTCGGCGTCGGCCTCCGAGACGAGCACCGCCGCTCCGCCCAGCGCCTTACTCCACTCGACCTGGACGCCGAACATGTGCGGATGGCTGGCGGCGATTGCCGTCACGTGACCCAGTTCACGCACCCGATTCACCGCCTCGTTGTCGAGATAGCCGACCGGGTCCCAGAGCAGGTTGCCCGCGGGCGTGCGCACGAGATGCGTCTGCTGGCCGATCCCGACCTTCGGCTCGACCGTGATCCCGAAAAGGTCGGGCTCGAGCTCGGTTATTTGCACGCGGCGTCCCGCTTCCGCCAGCTCCTCGAGAGTCGCCCACTTCTGTCCGCCCACAGGCACCCACTGGCGCTCGTCGGAGCAGATCGCGCAGACCCCGACTGCCTCCGCGTGCTCCACACCGCACGTCTCGCAGACCCACATGGTTCAGTCTGGTCGTCGGTCGCCCCAGAGCATCCTCACCGGTTGTAGCGCGCGCCGGTCCTCGCGTCCAGGCTGCTGACGCGGCCTCCACGAAACGCGTCAGTTGGCGAAAAGATGCTGACGGCGCGCCAAGGCCACGGCCTCGAGCCTCGAGTGAACGCCGAGGGCCCGAAAGACGTGTCGGACGTGGTTTCGGACGGTCTCTTGGCTCAGGTGCAGCTCCTGAGCGATCTGCCGTGTCGAGCGGCCGTGCTCGAGCATCTGCAACACCTCGGACTGGCGCGGCGTCAGCTGCGGGAGCGGTGGCAGCGGCGAAGCTCGGTGCTCGCGCGTGACCTGGCCGAACACGCCAACCACCCGGTCCCCGCGAAGGAGCGGGACCGAACTCACCTCAACGCTCAGGCGATCGCCGTTTACGTCGACGACGACGAACTCGGCGTCGGTAACGGACTCGCTGCCGAGCACCTTGCGGGCGAACATCTCAATCGAGCGCTGCTTGTCCTCGGGTGCCACGATCGAGGAGAACTGGCGGCCACGGACGTCGCCGACGCGCCGGCGTGCAGCCGGATTGATCCAGCGAACGACGCCCGTGTTGTCGAGCACGTAGCTCGGTACGTTGACGAGCTCGAGCGCATCTTCAATCTCGTCGCCGTAGGGAGCCAGCCCGTCCACACGACAAGTGTGCGGGCGCAACGGCCTTACGTCAATGCGCACTCTTCGGAAGGTCTTACGCAATTTGACCCGAGTTGGTCATTTAGCGCGCCGTGCCGGAAGTCGACAAATGTATCAACGGGACCGTGCCGTTGGCCCGGAGTTCGCAAGTCGAACTCCGACAGCCGCGCGGCGGGAAAACGACGTCCAGAAGGGGCGCCATGAGCGCAACTGCGCAGCTACCAACCGATGCAGACCAGATCACGAGGCCACCGCGGTCGCATGCGCGGGTGAGCGTCGTCATCCCAACATTCAACGAAGCAGCCAACCTGCCGCACGTGTTCGCGCGGCTGCCGTTCGAGCAGCTGTTCGAGGTCATCCTCGTCGACGGGCACTCGACCGACGACACGATCGAGATCGCGCGTCAGCTGTGCCCGTCCATCCGGGTCCTGTTGCAGGACGGCAAGGGCAAGGGCAACGCCCTGGCTTGCGGCTTTGCGGCTGTCCGAGGCGACATCATCGTGATGCTCGACGCCGACGGATCGACGGATCCACAGGAGATCCCCGCTTACGTGGACGCGCTGTTCGACGGGGCGGACTTCGCCAAGGGATCTCGATTCATGGAGGGCGGCGGTAGCGTCGACATCACACCCCTGCGCATGCAGGGCAATCGGTTTCTCAACGGGACCGTGAACGCCCTCTTCGGCACCGGCTACAGCGACCTCTGCTACGGCTACAACGCGTTTTGGTCTGACGTGCGACCGACGATCAACGTCGACTGCGCCGGATTCGAGGTCGAGACCCTGATCAACGTCCGGGTCGCCAAAGCCGGTCTCAACGTCGCCGAAGTGCCCAGCATCGAGCACGAGCGGATTCACGGGGTCAGCAAGCTGCACCCGATCCGCGACGGGCTGCGCGTGCTGCGGACAATCCTCTCGGAGCGTTTCGCCACGCACGGGCAGACACCGCTTGCGGTCCCGTCATTCCGCGAGCTCGAAAGCAGCGAGCGCAGGAGCAATGCGCTGCCCGCGCTGGCGGCGATCGCCTAAGGCCCTGGCCCCCTGGACGATCAAACGTATGCGAGATCTAATTTCTTCGGGGGGCAGGACCGGTCGGGTCCGACGGCGGCGCCACCAGAGTCATGCGGCGGACCGCCGCCACGTCGAGGTTGAAACGTTGGCCGGGGCGCAGCCCAGGAGCACGCACGACCTCGACCTCGGCCAACTCGTCGGTCCAGCCGCAGACGCGGTAGACCGCCTCGGTGCCAAGATGGACGCGACGCCTAAATTCCCCGATCCTGAGTTCCCCAGCGCCTGTAATCAGGCGAATGTATCAATTGCGGCAAGTCCCCCAGAACGGGCGACGAGTAGACCTGTGAGCGCGCGCCAAAGCTCGGCTGTGGTCGGAATCGCCGCTCAACGCGAGCTCTCGAGCAAGAGCGCTTGCGCGCCTCAGCCCCCCCGCGTGAGCGTGGTCATCTGTGCGTACACCGACCAACGGTGGGATGCGCTGGTTGACGCCGTTGCGTCAGCACGGGAACAGGATCCGGCGCCGCACGAGGTGCTGGTCGTGATCGATCACAACCTCGACTTGCTCAGCCGCGCGATTCGCGATTTGCCTGACGCACGAGTGGTCGCAAACGAGGAGGGCCGAGGTCTCTCCGGCGCTCGGAATACGGGCGTGCGGCACGCATCGGGCGAGATCGTCGCGTTTCTCGACGACGACGCATGTGCACGGCCCGGCTGGCTGCGGGCGCTCACGCGGGCGTTCGAAGATCCGACGGTCATCGGGGCCGGCGGGGTCGCCCTTCCGATGTGGGAGTCCTGCCCGCCGTTCTGGATTCCGCCCGAGTTCCTGTGGGTGGTCGGATGCTCCTACCGGGGGCTGCCGCAAACGCTTGCGGAGATCCGCAATCCGATCGGCGCGAATATGGCGTTTCGCCGTACAGTCTTGGGGCGCGTCGGCGGATTCAAGGACGGGATCGGGCGCGTCGGCCGCACGCCGCTGGGTTGTGAGGAGACCGAGCTCTCGATCCGCGCCCGCGCCGCTACCGGCGGTCGCATCGTCCAAATGCCCGACGCGAAGGTTGAGCATCGCGTGGGCGCAGACCGTACGCGCTGGCGCTACTTCCGCCGGCGTTGCTGGGCGGAGGGACTGTCGAAAGCGGTCGTCTCGCGGAGCGTCGGCAGCAACGCGGCGCTCGAGCGCGAGCGCGCCTATGTGATGCGGACCTTGCCGACCGGTGTATGGCGCGGACTTGCGGACGCGTGCCGCGGAGATCGGTCGGGGGTCGCCCGCTCTGGGGCAATCGTCACCGGGTTGGCGATCACCACGGCTGGCTACCTGCGGGGTCGGCTGAGCGCGCGACCCCGAGGCTGCTGATGACGCAGTTGATCCCGATCCTGCTGTACCACAGCGTCTCGGACTGTGCAGGCGACTCGTTCGCCGTCGCCCCCGACCGGTTCGTCAATCACGTCGAGGCGATCGCTGCGAGCGGGCGCACAGCCTTGACGATGAGCGAGATCGCGGACGGCATTCGCGGACTGCGGCGACTGCCGGATCGATGCGTAGGGATCACGTTTGATGACGGCTTCGGGGACACCGTCGACGCTGTGGAGCTGCTGAGCCGCCAGGGTTTGCGATCGACGGTGTACGTAACCACCGGGTCCGTCGGCACGGCCAACATGATCAGCGAACGCCAGCTCGAGGTGTTGGCCGGCTGGCGTGCCAGCGTGGAGCTCGGCGCTCACACCGTCACACATCCCTACCTTGACGAGCTGACCCTGACGGCAGCCGAGGACGAGATCCGGTCGAGCAAGGCCGCGCTCGAGCAGCTGATCGATCGTCCGGTCGACTCGTTTGCATATCCGCACGGCGCCCATGACGCGCGCGTGCGCGGGCTCGTGGTCGAATCCGGCTACCGGTCAGCCGCCGCGGTCAAAAACGTGATCTCGCACGCCGGCGACGATCCGTGGGCGGTCGCGCGGTGGACGGCGCGAAGCACGACATCCGTGGACGATGTGGAACGGTTTCTGGAGGGCTGGTCGGTGCCGCTGGCATGGCGGGGGGAGCGCTTCCGCACGAGGGCCTACCGGCGCGTTCGGCGTGTGCGGCGGAAACTTCGGTCCACCCAGGTCGGATCGATCACCGGAAGCCCAGCCAGGATCACACCCGACGCCCCCAACGGGCATCACGTCTCGCCCACAGCCCCCAACGCGCATCACGTCTCGACCACAGCCCCCAACGGGCATCACGTCTCGACCACCGCTCAGCTCGTCTCGGTGGTGGTTCCGACCTGTGCCGACGCCACAGCCGCGGTTCGCTGCGTGAAAACCATCCGCGAGCACGCCTGCGGACCCCTAGAGGTCATTGTGGTGGAGAACCGACCGGCAAAATCGGATGTCCGCTGTGCGCTCACGGAGGCGTTCGGCCCGGACTCGGGAGTCCGATACGTCGAGGAGCCCACTCCCGGCCTCTCGCGTGCACGCAACGCGGGCCTTGCCGAAGCCACCGGCGGCATCGTGGCGTTCGTCGACGACGACGTCGTCGTGGACCACCGCTGGCTCGAGGCGCTACGGGAGGCATTCGCCGCATGCCCCGAGGCCACCTGCGTGACGGGGCTGATCGAGCCCCTGGGGTTGGGGACGCGGGCCGAGTCGCTGCTCGACCAGTACGCAACATTCGGGAAGGGACTGACGCGCCGCGTCTACCGGCTCGATGCACCGCCCGACGACGTGCCGCTGTTCCCATATACCGCCGGTCATTTCGGCTCTGGGGCCAACATGGCCTTCAGGCGGGAAGCGTTGCTCGGACTGGGTGGGTTCGACCCGTACCTCGGTGCCGGCACGCATGCAAGAGGTGGCGAGGATCTCGACATCTGCATACGCCTGATCCTCAGCGGCCAGACACTCGTTTACGAACCTCGCGCGATCGTCCGACATCGGCACCTGGATACCATCCGTCTGCTCCACCGGAAGGTCTTCAGCTATGGCATCGGGCTCGGCGCGCTGACCGCCAAGCACCTGACATCCGGGCCGAACCGCTCTAGACCGATCCGGCTCATCCCGGCCGGAATTCGCTATCTGGTTAGTCGCGAATCGCGCAAGAACGCCACGAAGGGACCCGATTTTCCGAGGCGCTTGGATGTGATCGAGTGGATCGGTCTGGCACTCGGCCCGATTGCCTATGCGCGTAGCAGGTGGCTGGTCAACGAACAGGCGGCGCCATTGGATCGGAACGCCGACGCGGCACCGGCACGTCGGATTTGGAGTGGGGAGCTCGAGCTGTCAAGTCCGGTCATCGAGACCAAGCTTCCGCTCACTCGGTCAGGGGTCGCGTTCGAGGAGGCGAGGCTGCTGATCCGCGTACTCGGGGAGCCGTTGGGGTTTGTGCGGACGCCCCTCTCGTCGGGCAGGCTTAATCTGCAGCAAGCCCTCGACGCAATGGACGGGAATCTCGCCGAACTCGTCGAGCATCAGCTCGCTGTGAGCAGCCTCCCGACACTCGCAGAGCTGATTGCCGAGCGCCATAGCGGTGTGACGAGGACGGCAGCTTGGATCGCGGATTCAGAATCGACATTGGTCACAGTGATCGTGTGCACCCGCAACCGGCCGCAAGGGCTGCTCGGCTGCCTTCAGTCGCTCCTACGCTTGCGTTACCGCAACCTCGAATTCCTCATTATCGACAACGCACCAGCCGATAACAGCACCATGGAGCTTGTCTACGAGGTTGCTCGTGAGGACGCCCGCGTCCGCTACGTGCGCGAGGACAGACCCGGGCTGTCGGCCGCACGCAACCGCGGGCTGCGCGAAGCCCGCGGCGAGTTGATCGCATACACCGACGACGACGTGCGCGTGGATCCACTTTGGGTGGACGGCATCGTTCGGGGTTTTCGCCGCCGTGCAGACATCGGCTGCGTCACCGGCCTCGTCGCGAGCGCCTCGTTGGAGCGGCCCGCCGAGCGGTACTTCGACGCTCGAGTGCGGTGGTCATCCAGCTGCGAGCAGCGACTGTTCGTTCCGAGCGCCCGTCCAGGCGATTCGAGGCTCCATCCGTATGCGGCCGGCGCGTTCGGGACCGGCGCCAACGTTGCCTTCAGAAGGGAGGCGATCGAGGCCATCGGCGGCTTCGATGAAAGCCTCGGGGCTGGATCGCCCACGTGCGGAGGTGAAGACCTCGACGCGTTCGTGCGGCTGCTGCGGTCTGGTCGGAGTCTCACCTACGAGCCCGCTGCACTCGTGTGGCACGACCACCGAGTCGACGAGGCAGAACTGCAGGAACAGATGTATTGCTATGGCAAGGGCCTCTCGGCGTACGTCTGCAAGTTCCTCTTCTCCCGCAACTCCTGCCGCGAGGTCGCCGCGCGGATGCTTCTCGGCGCGTTGCACGGGTGCCGCATGGCACTGCACTCACAAGCAGCGGCCAACCGTGCCGGCGCGGCACCCGGGCTCGCGGGCGCCGAGTTCCGGGGACTGTTCGCCGGTCCGGGGGCGTACTTCAAAGCTCGTTCGCGCCAAAACCGGGAGCACGTTCGGGCAGTGGCACCGTGAGCTCGTGGATCCCGCAGGACTGGAAGGTCAACGCCGGCTGGCCGGACTTCCGTGTGCTGACGCTCGCCCGATGAGCACGCTGACGGCATATCGAGAGGCGGACGAGCTCGACCTCGTCGCTGAACCCGACCCGGAGCACGCGGACACCCAGGGCCCGGACGTTCGAATCCTGCTCTCCTGCCTCGCGCTCGTAGCGACTGCTGTGCTGCTCGCCGGGTTCGCGCTGGGGATTCCGACGCTGCGCATGGCGGGGGTCATCAGTGTCCTCTTCCTCGGTGTCGGGACCGCGCCGCTGCAGCCCTCAGGCAGGCCGAGTCTCGCGACACGGTTGGGCGTGGCGGGGCTGGTTGGCTTCGCGACCATCATCTGCCTCGGCACGGTCATGGTGCTCGTCCCGTTATGGCATCCCGTGATCGCCGCGGTCGCGGTCTGCGTGCCCGCAGCGGCCGCGCACGCGCTCGGGATGCGGCGCGCACTCCTCACGCCGGCTGCAAAGCGCGGGGTCGATCGCGTCTGGGCACGCGTGGGCAACGCCGTCGCCGGGAGCGGCGCGTTGCCGCGACCCGCGTTGGCGCTCACGTTTGCCGGTACGGCGCTGTGGCTGGGTGCAGCGCTGTCACTTGGGCATGTGCAGCCTGGCCTCGCCGGTCTGCTCACGCGGATATCACCCGCCTGGTTCGCCGGAATCGTGCTCGTGCTCGCAGGCGTCGTGACCGCGCGCGGCGAACGCGAGGAATATGCCGCGTTGGCCGTCCTTTCGCTCGCGCTGGCGATGACCCTGACCCCCGCGCTCGTGTACGGCATGCCCCGCTCCCAATCGGCAGCCAAGCATGTCGAGCTGGCGGCTCTGATCCTGCACACCCATCATCTGAATCCAGGCGGCGGGATCTACCTGGCGTACTCAGGCTTCTTCTCCGCGATCGCGTGGCTATGCAGCCTCGCACGTGTCTCTGACCCGATCGGTGTTGCCACCTTCTGGCCGGTGATTCTCGCCTTCGTGCGGATCGCCGTTCTTCGGTTCTTCTTCGGTCGCGTGATCGAGTCCCGCTACCGAGTCTGGTGTGCGGTCGCCGTGGTCGTGCTCGTCGACGCGATCGGCGCCGATTACTTCTCGCCTCAGTCTGTCGGCTACGTCATGGGCATCGGTGTGTTCGCTCTCGTCCTGACGGGAAGTCCGGCGGAGATCGGCAAACGCGCACGGATCGCGCTGCTCGTTCTGTGCGGGTGCTCGCTCGCCGTCACCCACGAGCTGAGCCCCTACATCGTCGGCGGTGTGCTGATCGTGCTCGCCGTCCTCCGTCAGGCCGAGCCGCGCTGGGCCGCTGCTGCGATCCTCGCGCCCGCGGGGCTGTGGGCGCTGATCAACCGCCACGTGCTCTCGGGTTTCTTCTCCCTCGGCGCGCTCGGGAACATCTCGAACTTCGCGCCGCCAAAGACGGCCTCCACCCCAGGGCTCCATCGCCTCGCGATCGTCGGTGACTCCTCCCACGCCTTGCTCGCCGGCCTGCTGGTGCTGATCGGCGTCGCAGCGGTCGCGTTCGCGCGCAACCGCGGCCGGAGATGGGCATGGGCCTACGGAGCGAGTGCGGGAGTCGGGCTGGTGTTCGTGGCAGTCAACCCGTACGGGAACGAGGGGATCTTCCGCGCGGCCCTGTTCGGAATTCCGTGGCTCGCGTTGCTGGCCGCTCGCGGGCTTCCGCAACTGAGATCGCGATTCGCGCCCGCTGCGTTCTTGGCCGTCAGCGTGGTGCTGCTCGCGACCTTCATGCTCGCAGAGTTCGGCATGGACGGCTCGGGGGTGATGCGCCGCGCCGATCTGACGTCGCTGAGGATCTTCGAGCGCACGGCGCCCGCCAACTCCTATCTGGTCGGCGTCGGGTTTGGAGACCTCCCGGACACCGTGCCGTACGCCGGCGCGCAATCAACAGAACTGGCCTGGAATACCTTCATCGACCAGTCCGCCTTCCGGCCGGGCGGCCCCGCCCCGGCCGACCTGAGCCTCCTGACCGCCAAGCTCGAGCGCTACGCGAACGACACGAGCGGAGCTCCGGCTACCAACGTCTACGCGACCTGGTCTCCGGCGCTGCTGTGGTACGGCAAGGAGTACGGGCTCGAGACGTCCCAGCAATCCCACGCGTGGTTGCGCCTGCTGCTGCACAGCCCGCAATGGCACACGGTGTACGCGGCTGCGGGAACCTATCTGTTCCGCGTCTCCGGACGGCAGCCGTGAGCGACGGATATCGAACGGACTCCTCCGAGGACGGGGTGCTGGCGCTGGAGTCGCAGGCGACGCTCAAGGGTCTGTTCGGTCGCGATTCGCTGTACATGCTGCTGTGGGCGGTGCAGCTCGGAATCGCCGCCCTATGCACCCCGATCATCACACGGGCACTAGGTCCCTCCCGGTTCGGGCTCGTCGCGACGGCGATCGCGGTCATGCAGATCCTGGTCGCGCTCGGCAGCTTCAGCCTCCAGTCCGCGGTGCAGCGGATCTACGCCAGCGCGGACGACGACCGGGACCCGCGCCGCGTCGTGACGCTCGCGGTGATCCTGGCACTCGGCGCGTTCGCGCTCGCCGACAGCACCGGGCCGCTGTGGTCCGAGGCGCTCGGGCTCGGGCGGTACGGCCCGACAATCCAGTACGCCGTCGGCTGGGCGGCGCTGACGGCGATCACCAACGCCGCCCTGGGCCTAATCCGCAGCCGCGACCAGCTGCGCGTGTTCGGAGGCGTCACGCTGCTGCAGTCCGTCGCGGCCGAGGCGCTCAGCCTGCTGCTGGTCCTGCTCGTGCGCCGCACGGCGTCCGAGTACGTGCTCGGCCAACTGCTCGCGCAGAGCGCCGCTGTCGCGGTCGCTCTGATCGCAGTTCGGCCGATCATGTTCCGCCGCCGCCACCTGCGGATGCTCTCCGGCGCCCTTCGCTACTCGGCCGGCCTCGTCCCCGCCGCGCTGGCGACATTCATGCTTGACGCATCGGATCGGCTGATCATCCGGCACGACCTCGGACCGGTCGCAGTCGCACGTTACGCCGTTGCGTACAACGTCGCCAGTCTCACAATCATTCTACTCGGCGTGCTCAATTCGGTTTGGATGCCGCGCGTATTCGCGCTGGTCGACACGCGCGTCCGCGCGTCGGTATTGACAGCCAGCCGGGACGTTCTCTACGCACTTCTGATCCCGGCCGTAGTCGGGCTCTGCGCGGCCTCTCCGATTATCCTGAGCATCTGGGTCCCGCCTAGCTACCGGCCCGGCGGCCTGTTGCTGATCGTCGCGATCGTGGCTGTCACCGCGTTCCCCGCGGCGGCGATGATGTCGGCGAGCAGGGTGCTGCTGTTCGCCGGAAGCACGCTCACGATCGGGCTATCGACCGTGCTCGCCGCGCTCGCGAACATCGGATTGAACATGCTCGTCGTGCCGGCACTCGGGATCGCCGGCGCGGGCCTCGCGACGTTCTGCTGCTACAGCCTGCTGTTCGCATTGCTCGCGTTTCGCGCGGGACGCATCACGCCCCTTCCGCGACCGCCGGTCGCGCTGATCGCAAAGGTCGTCGCGGCGGTGGCGATCAGTCTGCTCTCCACCCAGCTGCCAAGCGACCCGGCGATGACGGCAGCGAGGGCGATCGTCGCCCTCAGCTGCGTGGCAGCATTCGTCGCGATGCTGACGAGCGTCCTCGCCCCCTCACGTCACGCGGTGGCCGGGCGGGTCGCCGCGATCGTTCATCCCACCGACCTGGCGCTGGTGGCCTGATGCCCGGCGCGGCCGCGGTCATCCTCGCCCACGCCGATCCCCAACAGGTGCGACGACTAATCGCCTCGCTCGTAGGGCTGGACGTATTCCTGCACTGCGACGCCAAGACACCGGACCGCATCTTCTCCGCGATGACGGAGGCCGCCGGGACCGGGGTCCAAGCGGTCCCCCGCCGGCGGACGAGCCTCGCGAGTTGGTCACTCGTCGATGCGGAGCTCGCCGGGCTCAGAATGGCGCTCGAGCGAAGCCGTGCCGAGCATCTGATTGTGATGTCGGGAAGTTGCTATCCGCTCGTCCCGGTTAAGGAGATCGAGGATGATCTCGCCGGTTGGAGAGGCAGGTCCCGGCTGCAGCTCAACCCACTTCCCTATCGGCTCTGGAGCACCGCCCGCAACCCCGATGGGGGATTGTGGCGCTTCCAGCGCCGGTTCATCAGCTTCCGCGACCAGATCGTGTTCCTCCGCGGCGTGCCGCTCCGGACCGTCCGGCGCGCAATCCCCGCGGATCTTCGCCTTCACGCTTCGTCGCATTGGAAGATCTACGCGCGAGAGCACGCGGCGACCCTGCTCCGCGTCCTCGATGAGCGCCCGGACCTGCTCAGCTTCTGGCGTACGACGCTGGTTCCCGAGGAGTCGTGCGTCGCATCGATTCTCCGATCACCGGCCCTGGTCGGAGCCACGTCGGAGAGCGTCTGCGACGACCTTCCGTGGTACCTGGACTGGCCGCTCGGAGGAGCCCCGCATCCCCGATGGCTCGGAGACGAGTATGCCGCGCACCTGGAGGCGGCCCGCTTCGCAGCGGCCAGAAATCCCGCCGAACACGGGCCGCGCGACGGCCACCGCAAGCTGTTCGCGCGCAAGCTCGGATCGGGGAACGCAACCGTCCTTGACTTCATCGACGATCGGCTCCGGTCGTGACCCGCACAGAGACCCACACGACCGACGGGTACCTGCCGCTGGCGGCGTTCCGGCACCTCGAGCCGACCGCGATCGGGGTGATCGACCTCGACTCGCCGCCTAGGTTCGCCCACGCTCAAGGGCCGTCCGTGAGGGGGACGCACCGCGACGCCCTCGCCCTCGTTCGCCTCCACGGCGCGCCGCTCGGCGTGATCCACCTCGAGTGCCGGCCCCCCTGTGAGGTGAGCGAGCACCTCGCCCGGGCCATCTGGGCACAGATCGGGCCGGCGATCGCTCAGCACGTGACGAGCCACCGGTGCGCCTGCGTCCCGGACGGTCCCGCAGCGTTGCTCGCGGGACTCCCCGCCGTGGGAGCTGGCTGCAGCGCGGCCGTCACGGAGTATCCGCCGGGATCGGTCGCCGTGATCATCTCGACTACGGGGCGGATTGACCTTCTCGAGCGCTGTCTGCGTTCACTCGCTGGTATCGAGCGCGGCGATATGGAGGTGATCATCGTCGACAACCGTCCGGCGACCGGCGAAACGCTGGCTCTGGTGTCCGAGATCGCGTCCGGCGACGCGCGCTTCCGGTACGTCGCTGAGCCAAGGAAAGGCCTCTCGGTTGCCCGCAACCGTGGCGTTGCGGAAGCCATGACCGCGGAGTACGTGGCGTTCACCGACGACGACGCGGTTGTCGACCCGGGCTGGCTGCGCTGGCTCCTGGCCCCCTTCTCTGACACGGCGGTCACGGCGACAACCGGGATGGTCCTGCCACTCGAATTGGAGACGACCGCGCAGAAGCGGTTCGAACAATACGCCGGGTTTTCCAAGGGGACGCAGCGGCGCTGCTACGACTTGGCGGCGGAGCGTGCCGACGATCGGCTCTTATATCCCTATTGGGGCGGCATGTTCGGCTCCGGCAACAGCATGGCGTTCCGACGCAGTGCTCTTGTCAGGGCCGGTGGCTTCGATCCGGCGCTTGGAGCGGGGAGCCCGACCGGCGGCGGCGAGGACATCGCGGCGTTCAGCGACGCGATCCTGCGCGGTGGCCGGCTCGTCTACGAGCCCCGGTCGCTCTGCTGGCACGAGCACCGGCGCGACGAGGACGCGCTCCGCAAACAGCTGTTCAACTACGGCGCCGGGTTCATTGCGACTCTCTGCAAGGCGGCGTCGCAGGACCCCCGCTTTCTTCGCTCCGCTGCGCGGGCGATTCCGACCGTGATCAGGCTGCTCTGCCGGAGGGCGCCGACCGCCTCCGAGCAGAGCGAGGCGGAGCTGCCACGAGAGCTGTCCAGGCTGGAATACGCCGGGATGCTGCGCGGCCCCTGGCTATACGCGAAGGGCGTTCGACGGGTCTCGCGGCTGGGACTAGCCGACCCGAGCGGAACATCACAGGAGTGCACTTGACACACAACACACCCGGTATTCGCGCATGCCTTGCAGCTGATATTGCCACGGCCCGGCGCCAGAGGGTGGGTCGCCTGTTGCCCTACCCGGTCGCGCGGAGCCTGTCAAGCTCGGTGAGACAGATCGGACGCGAATTTAGTGTGCGACCTCCTCGGTGTCGGCAGGTTTGTTGATCCACGCGCTGGTCGGTAGCGCGGGCGGCCGTGGTGGCCGGCGGACGAACCGTTCGGGTGTCGCGTGCGTAGGCGGCGTCGAGCACGTCGGAGCGGGCGGCGTGGGTCTGCTCGGCGCGGCCGTGGTGGACGGTCGCTGGGGTCATCAGCCCGATCCCGGAGTGGCGGTGCTGGTGGTTGTACCAGGGGAAGAACTGGCGGCAGAACGCGCGGGCTTCGACGATCGAGGTAAACCGGGCGGGGAACCCGGGCCGGTACTTCAGCGTCTTGAACTGCGCCTCGGAGTAGGGGTTGTCGGTCGAGGTGTACGGCCGTGAGTGCGTCTTGCGTGACGCCGAGCGACGTTGTGTCGCACTACTCACGTTGTCGATGTTTTGCCGGAGCGGGTGCGGTTGGTGGCCGCGCCGGGCGATCTTCGTGATGTCGAGCTCGTGGTGCTCGGGTGGCGGACGGAGGATGGCGAGACGGCGCTGATCTGCCGGCTGGTGGATGGGAGTTCGGGGACGATCCCGGCGCGGTGGACGGATCTGCCGTCGCGGCGGCTGGTTGAGCCGCGGTTGGGGACGGTCGCGACGCCGGAGGCGTGGCGGTTGTGGGGCGAGCGGCTGGCGGGCGTGTTGGAGCGTTGTCCGGGCCGCGGTCGAGCCTCCAGCGGAAACGGAGGTGGCGATGTCCGGCCAGTTGGCGCTGGTGACGAGCGAGACGGTCGTGGCGGCGGCGGTGTGGGAGACGCTGCCGGCGGCGAGTCAGCAGGCGATCGCGGTTGCGCTCGCGAGGCTGGTCGCGCGGCTGGTGGAGGCAGCGCGTGATGAGTGAGCTCGGGAAGATCACCGATGATCACCGTCGGCGGCGGGCGGTGGTGTATGTGCGGCAGTCCTCGGTCGGGCAGGTCGAGCGCAACCTGGAGTCCGCGGCGCGGCAGTACGGGCTGCGGGAGCGGGCCGTCGAGCTGGGGTGGCCGGCGGGAGCGGTCGCGGTCGTCGATGAGGACACCGGCCAGTCGGGTGCGAGCAGCGACGGGCGGCTCGGGTTCAAGGAGCTCGTCGCCGAGGTCGGCCTTGGCCACGTCGGGCTGATCCTCGCGTTGGAGACGTCGAGGCTCGCACGGTGCTCAGCGGACTGGCACCGGCTGCTGGATCTGTGCGCGCTGACCGGCACGCTGATCGCTGACAGCGACGGCGTGTACTCGCCCGCGGACTTCAACGACCGGCTGCTGCTCGGGCTGAAGGGCACCATGTCGGAGGCGGAGTTGCACTTCATCCGCGCGCGACTGGTCGGCGGGCTACTCAACAAGGCAAAGCGTGGCGAGCTGCGGCTGTTGTTGCCGGTCGGGCTGGATCGCGACGACGACGACCGGATCGTGCTGTGCCCCGACGAGCAGGTTCGTCACGCGATCGAGCGAGTGTTCTGCCTGTGGCGTCAGCTCGGCTCTGCCCGGCAGGTCGTGCTGGAGCTGAACACCGAAGGGCAGCAGTTGCCGCGCCGAACGCTCGGGCAGCGACGGATCCGGTGGTCGCGCGCGAGCTATAGCGCGGTTCACGACTTCCTGACGAATCCTGGGTATGCGGGCGCGTTCGTGTATGGCCGCCAGCGTCAGGTCAAGCGCGTCGACGAGCACGGCGAGGTGCGCGTCAGCCGGGTTGATGTCCCGCTCGAGGAGTGGTCTGTCTGCCTCCCCGATCACCATCCTGGGTATGTCAGCTGGGATGAGTACCTCGCGGCCCGAGCACGGCTGCGAGCGAACGTGACTGCGCGCGGGGAGGGCAGCGGCGCCGCGCGCGAGGGCGGTGCGCTGCTGCAGGGGCTGGTGCGCTGCGGGCGGTGCGGTCGCAAGATGCAAGTCGCGTACTCCGGCACCGGGGGCAAGGTCCGACGGTACGCATGCTCCCGCGGGCGCGACATGCACGCGACCGGCAAGGCGTGCCAGACCGTCGGCGGTGCGCGGCTGGAGAAGACCGTCACAGGCGCGTTCCTGGAAGCGGCCGCACCCGCCGGGATCGCGGCGACCGCCGGCGCGATCCGCGAGCTCGAAGACCAGCACGAGCAGCGGCTCGCGGGGCAGCGCCTCGCGGTCGAGCGCGCTCAGTATGAGGCCAACCGCGCGCAGCGGAAGTACGACGCGTGCGAGCCGGAGAACCGGCTCGTCGCTCGCACGCTTGAGCGGACGCTCGAAGCAGCGCTCGTTGATCTCG
>CAVOOV010000014.1:0-182647 GCA_963697655.1 uncultured Solirubrobacterales bacterium
GATCGGGCCGGTCGAGCCCGGGCTCGGACGTCGAGAACAGCCCGATCTCCCACCACTGCGTCGAGGTGCGGATCATCGGCTTGCTCGCGTCCCACTGCACGATCCCCTCGACGTGGTCGTCGAGGTTGGAGCCCACGCCGGGGGAGTGGACGTGCGTCTCGATCCCGAACTCGTGCAGGTGCTCGCCGGGGCCGATGCCCGACAGCATCAGCAGCTTCGGCGTGTCGATCGCGCCGGCGCTGAGGATCACCTCGCGCCGGGCCTTGACCGACGCCTGCGTGAGCAGATCGGGCGTCAGGTACTCGACCGCCGTCGCTCGGCCGTCCTGCAGAGCCACCCGCTTGACCCAGCACGCGGTCCGGATCTCGAGGTTCGGCCGTGAGCCCAGGATTGGATGCAGGTACGCGTGCGATGACGACATCCGCGTGTTGTCCGCCGAGGAGTTGATCTGGAACCAGCCCGCCCCGTTGGTCACGGTGTGGCCCTCGTTGAAGCGGCTCGTCGGGAGCCCGGCCTGGGCGGCGGCCTCGAGCACCGCGACGCCGCATGGATCATCAGGCGGCACCGTCCGGATGTTCACCGGCCCTTCGCGCCCGTGGTGGTCGCCGGGTCCGTCGTTGGTCTCGAGGCGCTTGATCAACGGCCAGCAATCGGCCGAGCTCCAACCCTCGCAGCCCGTCGCTGCCCACTCGTCGAGGTCCTCCTTCGGCGTCCAGAACGCGATGCAGGAGTTGTGCGACGAGCATCCGCCGAGCACCTTGGCCCGGGCGTGGCGCATGAAGCTGTTGCCTCTGGCCTGCGGCTCGATCGGGTAGTCCCAGTCGTATCCCGAGTCGAGCAGGTACATCCAGTCCTCGAGCCGCAGGATCCGCGGGTCGTCGACGTCCGAGGGGCCGGCCTCGAGCAGGCACACGGTCACGGACGGGTCCTCGCTGAGGCGGGCCGCCACGACACAGCCCGCGGTGCCGCCGCCGGCGATCACATAGTCGAACTCGCCGGCGTCGATCATGGCGCCATCTCGCCCATCGCGGGCAGGTGGTCGAGCTCGGGACCGTCGGCCCGGTGCTCCTCCAGCACGTCGCTGCCCTTCTTGACCTGAACCGTGAAGTAGTAGATCGTGCCGATGATCACGACCCCACCGACGAACAGGAACGGCGACCACTGCCAGTACCAGTGCGGCGTGCCGAGCGCGTTGTAGATCGCGTTGCGCGGCCAGGCGATGTTGAGCGCCACGAGGGCGCCGTAGGCCACAGCTGCGATGTTGACCGGCAAGCCCCAGCGACCGAGCGAGAAGTACGGCCCGTGATCGGGTTTCGGCCACTCCCCTCGCAGGCGCTTGAGAAGCATCGGGACGGTGACCCCGAGGTAGGCGAGGTAGAACATGATGATCGCCAGCGACGTGAGCACGAGGAACGCGCTTTGGTTGCCGAGGTTGATCACGAGCAGCAGCAGCGTCAGGCCGCCCGTGACCAGCGCCGGCACGATCGGCACCTTGCGATGACCCGAGACGCGCGCGATCGCTGAGCCGGCGGGCAAGCGGTTGTCGCGCGCCATCGAGAACAGCATCCGGATCGTCGCCGTCTGCACGGCCAGGCAGCACACGAAGATCGCGATCGCGCAGTCGATCAGGAACAGGTTTCCGACGGTGTTTCCGAACGCCTGCTTCATGACGTACGGAAGGCCGAGGATTCCGACGTTCTTGTCGAGGATGTGCTTGTTCGCCATCGACGCGAACAGGATCACGAGGCCGCCGATGATCGCGGCCGCGGCGATCGCGCGGATGATCGCCGGCGGGGCGTGCTTGCGTGGGTTGTTGGTCTCCTCCGCGAGCGTGCCCGCGGTGTCGAATCCGTACATCACGTACGCGCTCAGCAGGCCGCCCACGAGCAGCGCGCCGAAGAAGCCCCACGGATGGCCGGCGCCGAAGCCGTAGGAGTGGAAGATGATCTGCGGCCCGTGGTGTGCGTTGAACAGCAGCAGGATCACGAGGATGGTCGCCCCGACCAGCTCGCACAGCACGCCGACGTTGTTGATCCGCGACATCAGCTTGACGCCGAGCATGTTGATCGTGGTCGTGATGCAAACCAGGATCCCCCCGAGCAGCAACGCGTTCTGGGCCCCATGCTTGGTCAGGTACGTGCCCGCGTCGGCCGACGTTCCGAAGAACTGGAGGTGGGTCGAGACCTGGGGCAGGACGATCTGCCAGTCGACCGCCACGGCCGCGATCGTCACGATCGCGCCGACGATGTAGATCCAGCCGGTCATCCACGACGTGAAGCCGCTAGAGATCTGCTTTGACCATTGGTACACCGAGCCGGCGATCGGGTACTGACCCGCCATCTCCATGAAGCACAGCGCCACCAGGATCTGTCCGAACACCACAACCGGCCACGTCCACCACACACCCGGCCCGGCGTTCAGGTAGCCGAACCCATACAGCGCGGTGACGCCGGTCAGGATCGAGATGTAGCTGAAGCCGGCCGCAAAGGCGGAGAAGCTTCCCAGCGAGCGATCCAGTTCCTGCTTGTAGCCGAAGCCTGCGAGCTCGTTGCTGTCCGAAACACCGCTCGCCTGCGGAGCTTCTCCTACAGCTGCCATCGATCAACCTCCCCGGTCCGCGCACCAACGCGCGTCCCATAGAACACCACAGCATTGCCCCGTCTGGGGCAGAAGCGCACCCTCTCATCCATTGACCCACGCCTGATCGGGCGGTTATATATCAGTTGTCGAATTGTGTCAACGCGACCGGGCTGAGGGTGAAATGGCGACGCAGACCATGCGAGAGATGTTCGTGGACGGAAGCTGGCAGCCGAGCGCCAGCGGTGAGATGTTCGAGGCCACCAGCCCGGCGACCGGCGAGGTGATCGGCACCATTCCCCAGGGCGACCGGGGCGATGCCATCCGCGCGATCGACGCCGCACGGGGAGCCGCGGACGGGTGGGCGCGGACGGGCGCGTTCGAGCGCGCGGCCAAGATGCACGCGATCGGAGACCTGATCGAGGCCGGCCGCGAGGAGCTCGCCCGCACGCTCACGCTCGATCAGGGCAAGCCCCTGCGCGCGGAGGCGTTCGACGAGGTCGACGAGCTGGTCGAGTACTGGCGGATGGCCGCCGAGGACGCCAAGCGCCTCCAGGGCGAGCTCCCGAACTCGTTCTCCCCCGGCAAGCGGGTGATGCTGGCGCGCCGTCCGCGCGGCGTCGTCGGCGTGATCAGCCCGTGGAACTGGCCGTACACGATGCCGGCCGAGCTGATCGCGCCGGCGCTCGCGTGCGGCAACGCGGTGGTGTGGACGCCGGCGCCGTCGACCGCGGTGTGCGCGGTGGCGCTCGCGGAGTGCATCGCCGACGCCGACCTCCCGCCGGGCGTCTTCAATCTCGTGACCGGGCCCGGGCCGGTGGTGGGCGACGAGATCGCTCGCAACCCCGGGACCGACGGCGTCGCGTTCATCGGCTCGACGGCGACCGGACGGCTCGTGGGGCAGGCGGCCGCCGGCAAGGCGGCGCTGCTCGAGATGGGCGGCAACGGCCCGCTGGTCGTGATGGACGACGCCAACGTCGAGGCGGCGGTCGACGCGACTTTGACCGCCTGCTACCTGTGCGCCGGTCAGAGCTGCACCGCGGGCGAGCGGATCCTCGTGCATCGCGCCGTGCGCGACGAGTTCGTCGAGCTGCTCGCGCGGCGCGTGACCGAGCGGATCCTGCTCGGCGACCCGTTCGACGACGCGACCACGATGGGCCCGCTCAACAACGAGCCGGTGGCGGCCAAGATGGACGAGCACGTCGGCGACGCGGTGGCGCGGGGCGCGAGCGTGGTCAGCGGCGGCGCGCGCGCCGGCGGCTTCGCGACGTCGCTGTACTGGCAGCCGACGGTCCTGAGCGATGTACCGCCCGACGCCCGGGTCGTGGTCGAGGAGACGTTCGGTCCGATCGCACCGGTGGTCGCGATCGACTCGCTCGAGCAGGCGATCTCCCTGACGAACGCATCTCCGTACGGCCTGCTCGCGGCAATCTTCACCGCCGACCTGCAGGCCGGCCTCGAGTTCGCCGACCGGGTCCACACGGGCTGGGTCAATATCAACGAGTCGAGCAACTACTGGGAGGCACACCTCCCGTTCGGCGGTCGCGCCGGGACCGACAGCGGGATCGGCCGGGTCGGAGGGTCGCACGTTATGCAGTCGTTCACCGAGCTGCAGACGATCGTGCTCACGCCGCACACGCGCCGCGGGTGATCTAGGCACGCGGCGCTTTCGACCGGTGGGTCGGCGGAGGCGGACCGACCTCCCGACCGGTTCTAGGGCGGAGACTGGCCGACCCTGAGTATCGGCAGCACGCGCCGGGTCAGTATTCGGATGGGCGTTACTCCGTAATCCGTCCAGCCGGCTCAGGGCGCGCTTGACGCGGGTCGATGCAAGCGCTCATGGACCCGCCCAAGAACTTCGAAGACGTCCTGCGCGGCAGCCCCGGACGCCTGCGTGGAGAAGTCCCGACGCCGGTCGCAGAGAAGCCGCTGCGGATCCTGTTCGTGACGTCCGCCCACAATAGCCTCAGCCAGCGTTGCTACATCGCCCTCACCGAGATGGGGCACGACGGCACCGTTCAGGTCGTCGACTCGAGCGGGCTCATCGAGAGCGCCGTCGAGGTCCACAAGCCCGACCTCGTCGTGTGCCCGATGCTCAAGCAGTTCATCCCCGAGTCGGTGTGGAGCAAGTACGCCTGTCTCGTCGTCCACCCTGGTCCCCACGGCGACCGCGGTCCCTCGTCATTGGACTGGGCGATCGAGCTCGGGATGGAGGAGTGGGGCGTGACCGTTCTCGAGGCCGTCGAGGAGGCCGACGCCGGCGATATCTGGGAGACCCGCAAGTTCCGCATGCGGCCGGTTGGCAAGAGCAGCATCTACCGCCACGAGGTGCGCCGCGCCGCGGTCGAGATGCTGGTGTTCGCGGTTCACAACTTTGCGCGCGGTGACTTCAAGCCGCTGGCGCTTGACTACGACGATCCAAACGTGACCGGAAGGCTGCGTCCGCTGATCACACAGGCCGACCGGGCGATCGACTGGCGCTGCGACTCGACCGCCGCAGTGGTCCGCAAGATTCGCGCTGCCGAGGGTCATCCCGGCGTGCTCGACACGATCGCCGGCGTCGATTTCTTCCTGTTCAACGTGTATCCCGAGCGCGGCCTCCGCGGTCGTCCGGGCGACATCATCGCCACGCGCAACGGCGCGATCTGCCGCGCGACTGTCGACGGTGCGGTGTGGGTAACGCATCTCAAGCAGAAGGACCCGAGCGCGGCGGCGCCCTACAAGCTCCCGGCCATGCGCGCGCTCGAGCTGGCCGGCATCGTGCCGGACGCGCCGGAGATCGCGGTCGCGCTCCACGCCCCGATCCCGCCGGGCCATACATACCGCGAGATCTCCTACGAGGAGAAGGCGGGGGGGTCGGCTACCTGAATTTCGACTTCTACAACGGCGCGATGAGCACCGAGCAGTGCCGCCGCCTGCGCGAGGCCTACCAGTACGCGCGTAGCCGCCGCAGCACCAAGGTGATCGCGCTCGCCGGCGGGTCGGACTTCTTCTCCAACGGCATCCACCTCAACGTGTCGAGGCGGCGGCCGACCAGGACGAGGAGTCCTGGTACAACCTCCACGCGATCGACGACATCGTCCGCGAGATCGTCGAGACCGACTCGCACATCACGATCTCGGCGCTGTCGGGCGACGCCGCCGCCGGCGGGGTTCCGTTCGCGGTCGCGGCCGACCACGTGGTCGCCCGCGAGGACGTCGTGCTCAACCCCTACTACCAGCACATGGGTGGGCTGTACGGCTCGGAGTACTGGACCTACCTGCTCCCACGCCGTGTCGGCGCCGAGCTGACCGCCGAGCTCACGAGCGCTCCGTTCACCCCGATCGGGACCCAGCGCGCGGTCGAGATCGGCCTGGTCGACGCAACCTTCGGCGACAGCATCGCGAGCTTCCGCGCCCAGGTGCAGGGCCTCGCCGAGCGCCTCGCCCGCCACCCCGACTTCGGGCACTGGCTCGCCCAGAAGCGCCGTAGCCGCGTCCGCGACGAGCAGCACAAGCCGCTCAGCACCTACCGCACCGAGGAGCTCGCGAAGTCGCACGCGTGCTTCTTCGGTGAGAACCGCAGATACCACGAGGCGCGCACACTGTTCGTACACAAGACCGGTGCCCCCTGCAAGGTGGCGCTTCCCGCGGCGCCCACCGAGGAGCTCACGCTCACCCCGGCCCAGCGCGCGGTGACGAAGATTCGTCAAGCGAAGTCGGCCGTCGCGCGATGAGCGCTCTCGCCGGCGCCCCCGCGGCCGAGGAGGGGGCGTCCCCCGTCGTCGGCGGCGCCGTGGGTCAGCTCGACCGCGCCCGCGCCGGGCGCTCGGGCGGCGTCGGCGCCTGGTTGGGCGGCAAGTGGCTCACGCTCAAGCACTGGCTTCCCAAGGGGCAGCTGCTGCCCGAGCACGTGCTCCGTCGCCGGCACCGCTCGATCGTCATCCTGCTCTGGCTCCACGTGCCGGCGCTATTTGCGTTCGGCGTGCTGATGGGCAATTCGGTCCTGCACACGAGCGTCGACGTGAGCCTGGTCGCGCTGTGCGGGCTCGGGGCGAGCTTCGAGCGATTCCGCCTCAAGGCGCGGATCATCGCCGCGTCGTTCGGACTGGTGACGTGTTCGGCGGTACTCGTGGACCTGTGGGGGGGCATTACCGAGGCGCACTTCCACTTCTTCGTGATGATCGGCGTGCTCACCCTGTACCAGGACTGGACACCGTTCCTGGTGGCGATCGCCTTCGTCGTCGTTCACCACGGCGTGGGGGGCGTGCTCGACCCCAAGGCCGTGTTCGGCGACAACCCCCAGGCGGACAGGAACCCGTGGTTGTGGGCGCTGATCCACGGCGGCTTCGTGCTCGCCGCGAGCGTCGCTCACGTCGTCGCCTGGCGCACGAACGAGAACCAGCTGCTGCGCGACCCGCTCACCGGCCTGCCCAGCCGCCTGCTGTACCTGAACAACCTCAGGCTTGCGCTCGAACGGCTCGGCCGCGGGCCGAACCGCTCGGTAGCGGTGCTGTTCCTCGACCTCGATCGCTTCAAGGTGATCAACGACAGCCTCGGCCACGGCGAGGGCGACGAGCTGCTCGTCGCGGTCGCCGAGCGCGTTGGCCACGCGCTGCGCCGGCACGAGATGCTCTCCCGGTTCGGCGGCGACGAGTTCGTGATCCTGTGCGAGGACCTGTTCGACGACGAGGACGCGGTCGCCGTGGCCGAGCGCGTGCTGAAGGCGTTCAGCCTGCCCTTCCAGCTCGCGCACGGCGAGGCGATGGCCGCGGCCAGTATCGGCATCTCGGTCACCCGGATCCGAATCAAGACCCCGACGACCTGATCCGCGACGCGGACGCTGCGATGTACCGGGCCAAGGGCGCCGGCGGCGCGCGGGTGGTGCTGTTCGACGAGGTCACCCGCGAGCGGGCGCTGGCGCGCCTGCACAACGAGAACGCCATCCGCAAGGCGATCGACCGCGAGGAGTTCCGCGTGTTCTTCCAGCCCGAGGTGTCGATCGACGGCGAGCGCATCATCGGCCTCGAGGCGCTCGTCCGCTGGCAGCACCCGGAGCGCGGCCTGCTCGGCCCGGGCGAGTTCATCTCGCTGGCCGAGGAGACCGGCCTGATCGTCCCGCTCGGAGCGTGGGTCCTGCGCGACGCCTGCGAGCGCGTGGTCTCGTGGCAGCGGGGCCGTCCGAGCGATCATCCGTTGATCCTGCGGGTCAACGTCTCGGCCCGGCAGCTCGCCCGGGAATCGTTCCGGGAGACCGTGTCGGGGATCATCAAGGAGACCGGCATCGATCCGGCGTGGCTGTGCCTCGAGGTCACCGAGAGCGTCCTGATCGAGGATCCCGAGTCGTCGATTCGCGTGCTCACCGAGCTCAAGGAGCTCGGCATCAGGATCGCGATCGACGACTTCGGCACCGGCTACTCCTCGCTCGAGTACCTGCGCCGCCTCCCCGTCGACTGCGTCAAGGTCGACCGGTCGTTCGTGCGCGGGCTCCCGGACAACGACGAGGATGTGGCGATCGTCAACGCGGTGATCGAGCTCGGGCATGCGCTCAAGCTTTCGGTCACCGCCGAGGGAGTCGAGACCACCGACCAGCTCGGCAACCTGCAGACGGCCGGCTGCGACACCGCGCAGGGCTTCCTGTTCTACCGCCCCGAGCCGCCGGAGGTCGTCGAGCGGCTGCTTGCCGACAGCCACGGCATCGCTGAGCCGGCCCCCGCCGCCACCGCGGCTCCCGAGCAGCCGGTCGATTCCGCCGGGGGCGGCCCTGTCGACCACGGTCGCCCGCACTCAGCGGTCGCTCCGCAGCGCCGGCTGATCCCGCCGCCGGGTGTTCGCGGCCGCCGCCGGCGACTGGCAAGGCACTCGCTCGTCGCAGGGATCAAGGCAATGGCCCACACCTGGGTCAGCGGCGAACCGGCTCCTGACTCAAGCGCGGGCTGACGGCGCCGATCACACGGGTATGGAATCGTCCGTCTCATCCCTCGTGGCGGCGCGCGACCGCCGGTCCGCCCGCCGTCGGGCGCTCCGCCTCGTGGTGTTCGCGGCCCTGCTCGAGATCGTGCTGATCCTTCCGTTCGTCGATCACCTCGCGGACGCCCACCCGATGATCCACTTCACGCAGCACGGATTCATCTTCGCCGGCGGGGTCCTGATGGGGCTGGCGATGCGCGACGTTCAGCGCGCCTCTCGCTCCTAAAGCCCCAGGCTCGTTGTGGGCAAGATCCTCGCAGCACACTGGCCACATCTGATCTTCGTGGGCCTCGGGGTGATCGCGTTCCTGTGGGCCGCCTACAAGCCGGAGCACGAATCGGACGACCGGGTTCGCATTGATGTGCCGGTCGAGTCCGCCGCGCCCGCCCCGAAGGCGCTGACCGTACGCCGGTCGGTGGCGCGCCGTGGTCTGCTCGCGCTCGGGCCGTTGCTCGGTGCCATCGCCACCGGAGCGATCCTGTACGGCATCGACGTCGGCGGCGGCTCGGTCCCCGGCGCGGTGATCTGGATCCACTCTGGGATTTCGCTGCTCGCGCTGCTGCTTGTCGTCCACAAGGTGGCCGACACCGGAGTGGCTCGCATCCGTCGGGCCTTCAGCCGTGACCGTCTCCCCGAGCTCGTGTCGGTGATCCTCGGGATCCTGTCGGTGCCGCTGCTCGTCACCGGCGTTGGCCTCCTGCTCGCGCCCAGCACCGGCTCGTTCTTCGCGTACGCGCATCTGATCTCGGCCGTCGTGCCGGCGACCGTTCGGCCCGACCGGATCCAGTGGCGCACGTCCGGGTCCGGCGACTAGCGGCTTACAGGACCGAGCGGATCTCGCGCTCGAACGTTGCGACGTGCGCGGCGACCGTATCCCGCGCCTGCTCGGGCTGGCCGGCGGCGATCGCCAGCAGCACGTCCTGGTGCTCGTGCACGCGCGCGAACAGATGCGGCAGCCGGTCGATCACGAGGTACCAGATCCGCAGCGACAGGTTGAAATAGCGCCCGAGCGTCTCCTCCAGGAACGGGTTGGCGGCGCACCGGTAGATGAACCGGTGCACGCGCGCGTCGAGCCCCATCAGCGACTCGAGGTCGTCGCTGCCGTGGCTCGCCTGCAGCTCCTCGAGCAGCCTGGTCAGCTCGACACGCTGATCGTCTGTGATCCGCTCGGCGGCGCGGTACGCGGCGTGACCCTCGAGCTGGGCGCGTACGTCGGAGATCTGGGCAAGGTCGGTGATGTTGATCTCCGAGGCGAACGTGCCGCGCCGGGGGAATACCGTGACCAGGTTCTCGAGCGCGAGCCGCTTGATCGCCTCGCGCACGGGCGTGCGGCCCATCTTCAGCTCGCGGCCGATCAGGTCCTCGTCGATCGGCGCGCCGGGGGCGATGTGCAACGTCACGAGGCGGTCCCGCAGCTCGCGATAAGCACGGTCAGCGAGCAGTCCGCGTGGGGCTGCCCGGCGTTGTGGGACGACTGATATATCAGTCATCGGTTACAGGAGTTTATAGGTGGCGGCAAGGGTGGTGGGGCGGTTCGGCCCCTAACGCGCGAGCGCGACCCGGACGGGGCGGAGCACAACCAGGCCGAGCGTTGCCGCGCACAGTCCGGCCGACAACGCGAACGGCAACGCATCGCCGGCGGCCTTGGCGAGCGCGCCACCGCCGGCGGCCCCGACGATCTGACCGCCCGCCCAGGCGAGGTTGATGAGCGCCATCGCGTAGCCCTGCCCGATGCCGCTGGCCTCGGCCGCGTCCGACAGCATCGCCATCGCCGGCGCCCAGAAGCTCCCGAGCGCGACGGCCCCGAGCACGACCACGCCGGCGACTGCCAGCACGCTTTCCGACAGCGTGAAGCACGCGAGCACGACCGCCGCGGCCGCGAGCCCGATGCGCAGCGGGTACATCCGGCCGCGCCGATCGGAGACGCGGCCGACCGTTGGGCTGATGACCGCCTCGGCGGCGGCCGCGATCAGGAACGTCGCGCCGATGCCGGCGGCACTCGCGCCGAGCGCGCTCAGCCGTAGCGGCGCGAGCACGTTGAGGATCCCTGAGGCGAGCGCCGGCAGCGCGACCAGCCACATGCCGATCGCGATCGCCGGACGGGCGAGCGCCTCGAGCATCCGGGCCGGCCCGGGCTGGGGTGGCGGCGGCGAGGGCGCGGGGAGCAGGGCCACGGCCACGGCCAACCCGCCGGCGACGACGACCACTGCCGAGAACACGGGCGCGCGTCCGAGCGCGTGCGCGAGCGTGCCGATCACCGGGCCGAACAGCGCCCCGCCGATTCCGGCCGCCAGCGCTCCGCCGATCGCCCCGCCGCGCCGCTCGGCGGCGACCTCGCCGATCAGCCATGCGAGGCTGCCCGACCACGTGCACGCGCCGCCGAAGCCCTGGACGAAACGGGCGGCGTCGAGCAGCACGATGTTGTCGAGGAACCCGAACGCCAGGCTCGACGCTCCCATCAGGAACAGGCCGGTGTAGATCGTCGTGCGCGGCCCTGCCCGGCCGGCGAGGATGCCGCCCGGGATCGAGCCCACGAGCGTCCCGGCGGCGTATCCCGCCGTCAGCACGCCGGCGGACGCCTTCGAGAGGTGGAGTTCGCGCGTTAGCGTCGGCAGCAGCGGCACGACCGCCGCGTAGAACATCGTGTCGACGAACACGATCGCGCCGGCGACCACAAACAGCAGCCGCAGCTCGCGCGCGCTCATGCGGGTGGGGGATGGGTGGGTGGGGCGGGTGGTTGGGGGACCCGATCAATCGCCGAGCTCGACCCGCCGGCGCACGACGAACTCCTCGAGCTCGGCGCGCACGCCGTCGTCCATCGGCGGGAGCTCGTAGGCCTCGAGCATGCTCCGCCAGATCTCGCCGGCGCGCACCGCCGTGTCCTTGGCGCCCCGCTTGGACCAGCGGTCGAAGTTCTCGGTCGAGGACAGCAGCGGGCGGTAGAAGCACTCGCGGAAGCGCTCCAGCGTGTGGGCGGCGCCGAGGAAGTGACCGCCCGGGCCGACCTCGGTGTGGGCGTCGAAGGCGAGCGAGGCCTCGTCGATCTCGAGCGGCGTGAACTCGTGGCGGAGCTCGCGCAGGAGCTCGACGTCGACGATGAACTTCTCATAGCAGGAGACGAGGCCGCCCTCGAGCCATCCGGCCGAGTGCATCACGAAGTTGGTACCCGCGAGGAACGTCGGCAACAGGGTCATCAGCGACTCGTACGCCGCCTGCGCGTCGACGGTCTGGGAGGTGTTGAGGCACCCGCCACCGCGCCACGGCAGTCCGAAGCGGCGCGCGAGCTGGCCCGTGCAGAGCACGCCGATCCCCGATTCGGGCGTGCCGAACGACGGCGAGCCGGACTGCATGTCGGTGTTGGACAGAAACGAGCCGAACACGACCGGCGCGCCCGGACGGATCAGCTGGGCCAGCGCGATTCCGGCGAGCGCCTCGGCGAGCTGCTGCACGAGCGTGGCCGGCAGCGACACCGGCGACATCGCCCCCATCAGCAGGAACGGGCTGATCACGACCGCCTGGTTGGCCTTCACGTACTCGAACATCGCGGCGAGCATGCGGTCGTCGTATCTGAGCGGTGAGTTGACGTTGATCAGGCTGATCGACACCGGTGCCTGCTCGATCGCCTCGCGGCCGCCGAACAGGATCTCGCCCATCCGGATCGTGTCGGCGGCGTTCGGACCTGAGGTCACCGAGCCCATATACGGCTTGTCCGACAGCGTCTGGAGCGCGAACACCATGTCCAGGTGGCGCGAGTCGAGCGGGCGATCCTCGGGCTCGCAGATTGTGCCGCCGGGCGAGTCGAGCTCTCCGAACACCTGGCACAGGCGCACGAGGTTCTCGAAGTCGGCCATCTTCGCGTCCCTGCGCACGTCTCCCTCACGGATGAACGGGCACCCGTAGACCGGCGCGAACACCATGTGGTCGCCGCCGATGTGGGCGGTGTTGTCGGGGTTGCGGGCCCGGAGCTCGAACTCGCGGGGGGCTTTTGCGACCTGCTCGAGGATGAACTCGGGGTCGAACCGCACGCGGTTCTCGTCCTCGACGATCTGGCCGGCCTTCTGGAGCAGCTCGACCGCCTCGGGGAGCAGGAACTCGACCCCGATCTCGGACACGAGCCGCCTCCAGCCGCGATCGATCACTGCCATCGCGTCTTCGCTGAGGATCTCGTAGCGGGGCATGGCGTTGACGAACAAGGCGGGCTCCTCGCAGGCTTGGGGTTTGTCGGCGGCGCCTTCGGCGGCGCCTTAGGGGGTTGACCTGGCGGCTTGTGTGCGTAATCTATACCGCGTGGAACAACAGTTCCAAGTTGACTCACCTCGAGTTCACGGTACCGCCGCGATCGATCGCGGCGCGGATCTGCTGGTGCGCGTGCTCGAGAGCGAGGAGCCGGTGGCGCTGACCGAGCTCGCATCGGCCGCCGGGCTGCCCAAGAGCACCGCCTCGCGACTCGTGAGCGCGCTCGAGCGGCGCGGGCTCATCGAGCAGGACGGTGAGCGCGGGCGCCTGCGCCCGGGACCGGCGATCCTGCGAGTGGCCGAGCGGAGCATGCTCGAGCGCAACATCGTCGAGTTGTCGAAGCCGGCGCTCGACGCGCTCGCCGATGCCAGCGGAGAGACGATCAACCTCGCCGTCCCCGGGCTCGAGGGAGTCGAGCACATCGCTCAGGTGGACAGCCGGCACTTCCTCGGCGCCGGGCAGTGGCTCGGGCGCTTGGTGGGCTACGAGCATTCCGCCAACGGCAAGGTGTTCGAGGCGTTCGGACGCGCGCCGGCGAAAGCGACGGTGGCAGCCGCGAACCGCGAGCTCCAGGCGGTCCGCCGGGACGACTTTGCGACATCGATCGACGAGCTCGAGACGGGACTGGCCGCGATCGCGGCGCCGGTGCGGGGCGCCCGGGGCGAGGTGATCGCCGCGCTCAGCATCTCGGGCCCGACGCTGCGGATGACGCCGGCGCGGATCGAGGAGCTGAATCCGATTTTGACCAGCGAGGCGCGGACGCTCAGCCGACGTCTCGGCCATAACGATCAAGGAGAACGAGCGGCGTGACGGATGAAGAGATCCTCCAGCTTCTGTATGACGAGACGCTGGTCGGGAATGCGCCGGTGGTCAGGCAGGGCGTGGAGGATGGTCTGGAACAGGGGATGGCGCCCGATCGGTTGCTGTACGACGCGCTGATCCCCTCGCTCGAGGAGGTGGGCGCGCGGTTTGAGCGCGGCGACTTCTTCGTCCCGGAGATGCTGATCGCAGCCCGCGCGATGCAGGGCGCGCTCGACATCCTGCGGCCGCTGCTGGCCGAGACCGGCGCGGCCCAAGTGGGGACGTTTCTGATGGGCACAGTCAAGGGCGACGTCCACGACATCGGCAAGAACCTCTGCAACATCATGCTCGAGGGCGCCGGCTTCCAGGTGATCGACCTCGGCGTCAACGTGCCGCCCGAGAAGTTCATCGAGCAAATCGAGGAGCACAGTCCCGACGTCGTGGGGTTCTCGGCGTTCCTGACGACGACCATGCCGATGTTCAAGGCGAATATCAACGCGCTCGAGAAGGCGGGGCTGCGCGACCGCGTGATCGTGATGGTCGGCGGCGCTCCGGTCACCCAGGAGTACGCCGACGCGGTCGGTGCCGATGGCTACTCGGCCGACGCCTCCTCGGCGGTCAAGAAGGCGAAAGAGTTGATCGACCTCCGGCGCGAGAGGGTGCTCGCATGAGTGCCGGCACCGTTCCGGCTGAGACCGTGCTGCGGTCGCGGTCAAAGACCGTGACGATCGCGCGCGATCGGCCGTTCTGCATCATCGGCGAGCGGATCAACCCGACCGGACGCAAGCAGTTCGCCGAGGACCTGCGCGCCGGCGAGCTCTCGACCGTTACGCACGACGCAGTGACCCAGGTCGAGGCCGGCGCGGACATGCTCGACGTCAACGCGGGCATTCCGCTCGTCGACGAGGCCGAGCTGCTGAAGGCCATGCTGCGGACCGTGCAGCAGGCCGTCGACGCGCCGATCTGCATTGACTCCTCGGTGATCGAGGCGCTCGAGGCGGGGCTGTCGGTGTACGAGGGGCGTGCGCTCGTGAACTCGGTCACCGCCGAGGACGAGCGGCTCGAGGAGATCCTGCCGCTGGTCGCGCGCCACGACGCTGCGGTGATCGGGCTCGCCAACGACGAGACCGGAATCCCGGAGACCCCCGAGAAGCGGCTCGAGTGCGCTCGCAAGATCGTTTCGGTGGCGGCCGATTACGGGATCGCGCGTGACGATGTGGTGATCGATCCGCTGGCGATGACCGTCGGCGCGGACCCGCAGGCGGTCAAGACCACGCTTGCGACGATCACCCTGATTCGCGACGAGCTCGGCGTGAACATGTGCCTCGGCGCGTCGAACGTCTCGTTCGGGTTGCCGCAGCGGCTCGCGCTGAACGCCGCGTTCCTGCCGATGGCGATGGCGGCCGGGCTGACCAGCGCGATCATGTCGGCCTCGCAGGTATGCGTCGACTCGGTCCGGGCGACGGACCTGCTGCTCGGCCACGACGAGTGGGGCGCGAGCTGGATCGCCGCGCATCGCGCGCGACAGGCGACCGTGTCAGAGGCGGCGCGCGTGTCGTGAGCAGTCCGTCTCCGCAACGCCGCCGGATCGAGCTCGCGCAGGAGCTGGCGCCGGCGCCCGACGACGGCTCCCAGCGCGTCCGGCTGCGCTTCCTCCCTGAGGGGGCGGAGGTTCGCGTCCCCAGCGGCACGCCCGTGTTCGACGCGGCGAGCTGGAACGGGATCGCGATCGACTCGACGTGCGGCGGCCACGGGACGTGCAAGAAGTGTCGCGTGCGGATCGTCTCCGGAGACGTGCCGGTGGGCCCGTTGGACCCGAGGGCCTTTACGACGGACGAGCTGCGGGAGGGCTGGCGGCTGGCGTGCCGTGCTTCTGCCCGCGGAGACCTGGTCGTCGAGGTCCCGCCGCTTCAGACCCGGCCGAAGGCGGCTCTGGCGGGCGTCGGGCGCCACGTGATCCTGCGCCCGGCGGTGCAGAAGCGCCATCTCGTGCTCGACGAGCCGACGATGGAGGACCAGCGCTCGGACCTCCAGCGGGTGCTCGATGGGCTCGATGACCTCGAGCCTCACGCCTCGCTCGAGATGCTGCGGTCACTGGGTGCGGTGCTGCGGTCGTCCGGCTTCGACGTCACCGCGGTGGTCTGCGATCAGGAGCTGATCGACCTCGAGCCCGGCGACACCACCGCGCGGCGGTTCGCGATCGCGTTCGACCTCGGGACCACCACGGTCGTGGCCACGCTGCTCGATCTCGATAGCGGCCAGCCCGTCGCGGTGCGCTCGATGCTGAACCGCCAGCAGCCCTACGGCGCGGACGTGATCACGCGCATCTCGGCGACGATGATGGACGATGACGCGCTGGAGGCGCTGCGCGCTCGTGCGCACGAGACGATGTCCGAGCTCGTGGCCGAGGTTTGCGGCGAGGGCGGCGTGCAGCCGCGCGAGGTGTACGAGATCACCGTGTGCGGCAATGTGACGATGATGCACCTCGCGCTCGGGGTCGACCCCGAGCCGCTGTCGATGGCGCCGTTCGTGGTCTCGACCCACTCGTTCGGTGACGTGCTCGCACGGGACTTCGGGGTCGAGGTCCACCCGCGCGCGCCGGCGTTCGTGTTCCCGTCTTTGGGCGCCTACGTCGGAGGGGACATCGTCTCCGGAATGCTCGCGACAGGCCTTACCCGCGATCGTCGCGTCAGGTTGTTCATCGACGTCGGCACGAACAGTGAGATCGCGCTCGGCTCGCACGAGCGTGTGGTCGCGACCGCCGCGCCCGCCGGGCCGGCGTTCGAGGCGGCGCAGATCCGCTGCGGCATGCGGGCGTCGGAGGGCGCGATCGAGGGCGTCAAGATCTTGGGCGACGGGGTCGCGCTCGACGTGATCGGGGACATCGAGCCGGTCGGGATGTGCGGGTCCGGGCTGGTCGACGCGGTCGCCGAGCTCGTCCAGTGCGGTCTGCTCGACCATTCGGGGCGGTTCATCCCCGATGAGGACGCGGCGCGTGTCGCACCCGGCGCTGGCCGATCGGCTGACGATGATCGGCAAGGAGCGCGTGTTCGTGCTCGATTGGCGCGGCGGCACCGATCCTGAGCGCTCCGTGTTCCTGTCTCAGCGTGACGTGCGCGAGCTCCAGTTCGCCAAGGCGTCGATCGCCACCGGCTGGAGCATCCTGATGAGCGAGCTCGGAGTGTCAGTCGCGGACGTCAGCCAGATACTGCTGGCAGGGAGCTTCGGGGCGTATCTGACGCCGCTGAGCGCGGTGCGGATCGGGCTCGTCCCAAGGGTCGCGCTGCCGCGGATCGTGTCCGCCGGCAACGTTGCCGGCGAGGGCGCGAAGATCGCGGCGCTGTCGGTGCGCGAGCGCGCCGAGGCGCATTCGATTCTGCGCGAGGTCGAGTACGTCGAGCTCTCAGGACGGGCCGACTTCAACGATATGTTCGTGGACCAGCTGGCGTTCCCGGGATGAGTCGCGCCGCGGTTGTCGCCTGCGGGGCGCTGGCAGTTGACGTGCGGCGGATCGCCAAGCGACGCGGCTGGGACGTGGAGGTGATCCCGGTGCCGGCGTTGCTGCACAACCATCCCGAGCGGATCGATGCCGCGGTTGCCGCGCGATCCGCGGGCCTCGACGTCGTGGCGGTCGCCTACGGTGACTGCGGGACGCACGGCGCGCTCGACGGGCCTCCTCGCCTCGAGGGCGAGCACTGCTACGACGTGTTCGCGCGATCCGAGGTCGCGGCCGCCTTGGACGAGGAGCCGGGCACGTACTTCCTGACCGACTTCCTGGCCCGGACGTTCGAGCACACGGTGTGGCGGGAGCTCGGCCTGGATCGGTATCCGGAGCTGCGGGACGACTACTTCGGCAACTACACCCGCATGATGTGGTTGGCGCAGCGGCCGACCCCGGCGACGCGGGCGGCGGCGGAGCGCGCGGCGGCGCGGCTGCGGCTGCCTCTGGTGGTTCGTGAGGTCGGCGACGCGGGTCTGGAACAGCAGCTCGAGCGGTTACTGTCGGGGGCGTGCTGAAAAAGGCCCGTCCTTGGGGCCTTATTCAGCATTCACCGACTCGGACAGCAGCGTCGCCACGTCGACCACGCGCATCTCGGCGCCGGCGCTCTGCACCCCGTCGTCGAGCATCACCGTGCAGAACGGGCACGCGACCGCGAGCGTGTCCGCCCCGGTGGCGACGGCCTCGCGGACGCGCTCCTCGTTGATCGGCTTGGCGCGCTCCTCCATCCACATGTGGGCGCCGCCGGCACCGCAGCAGAAGGTCTGCTTGCGCGAGCGCTTCATCTCGACGGGCTCCGCGACGGCGGAGACGATTTGTCGTGGCGCCTCGAGCACGTCGTTGTGCCGGGCCAGGTAGCACGAGTCGTGATAGGTGATCGTGCCGCCGCTCGTCTTCCGCGCCGGCTTGATCCGTCCGTCCTGCACGAGCTTGGAGAGCAGCTCGGAATGGTGGAGGACCTCGTAGCTCCCGCCGAAGTCCGGGTACTCGTTGGCGAGCGTGTTGAAGCAGTGCGGGCAGCTGGTGACGATCTTTGTGACTCCAGCGTCGTTGAGCGTCTCGACGTTCTGCTCGGCGAACGCCTGGAATACGTACTCGTTGCCGATCCGGCGCGCGGGGTCGCCGGTGCAGCTCTCACGCGGGCCGAGGATCGCGAAGTCGACGCCCGCGTTCTGCAGCAGCTTCGCGGTCGCCTCCGCGGTCTTGCGGGCTCGCTCGTCGAACGACGAGGCGCAGCCCACCCAGTACAGGTACTCCGGCGCGGGGTCGCCCGGTTCGAGGACCTTGACCCCCAGGTCGGCCGCCCAGTCGGCGCGCTCGGACTGGGCCTTGCCCCACGGGTTCGAGGCGCGCTCGACGTCGCGGAGCATCGGCTCGGACTCGCTCGGGAAGCTCGACTCGACCATCACCAGGTGGCGGCGCAGGTCGACGATGTGGTCGACGTGCTCGATCGAGACCGGGCACGCCTGCACGCAGGCGCCGCAGGTCACGCAGTCCCAGACCATGTCCGCGGGGACCGCCTCGGCGACCAGCGGCGTCTCGTGTCCTGCGCGAGGACGAGGTCGCGGAGGCCCATGATCACGAGCTTCGGGCTGAGGCTCTTGCCGGTGGCGAACGCCGGACACGCGTCCTGGCAGCGCCCGCACTCGGTGCACGAGAACGTGTCGAGCACCTGCTTCCAGGTGAGGTCCTTGCTAGGCCCGCCCCGAAGCGGAGCTCATCCTCGGGGACGTCCGGGTCGTCGAACTTCAGCGGCTCGAGCCGCCCGCCGGCCCGCGTGCGGCCGAACCACACGTTGATCGCGGCGACGAAGATGTGGAGATGCTTGGAGCGGGGGAGGTAGGCGAGGAAGGCCAGGATCGTGAGGACGTGGACCCAGACGAACACGCGCTCGAGCACCTTTGTGGTCTGGTTGTCGGCGAACAGGTGCGAGAGCGCTTTGGAGACGGGAGACCACGACGCCGGCCACTCGTTGAGATGCAGCGCGATGCGGGTCGCGTGCCACAGCAGCAGGCTGATCACGATCGTCGCGATCAAGGCGAGGATCAGGTCGGCCTCGCCGAGATGGCTGCCCTCGAACCTGTGCGGTTTCTGCACCTTGCGGATCCACAGCGCCCCGATCACGCCGACGAGCACGAGCACGCAGAAGATGTCGACGAGCAGCGCGTACCAGCCCTGGTGGCCGAGCCACGGCAGCGTGTCGTGCTTGTCGACGATCCCGATCATCGCGATCAGGATCGTCGGGAGGAGCACCGTGAAGCCCCAGAAGATGAACGCGTGCAGCAGCCCCGGGACCAGCCGCTGGAGCAGCTTGCGCTGCCCGAGCACGATCTCGGCCTCGTTGCGAGCGCGACGCGGCACGTCGCCGGAGCGGTCAGTCGGCGCGGCTCTCTGTACGAGTCCCGCGAGCAGGCGAACGCGGGTGACGAACAGCGTGCCGCTGACCGCGAGCGCGGCGGCCAGCGCCACGGCGGCGACGGGAGAGGCTATGCGCCCCTCGCCTTCCTGATCTCGGCCGAGATCGCCGGCACGACCTCGTGCAGGTCGCCGATCACGGCGTAGTCGGCGCTGGCGAAGATCGAGGCCTCGGCGTCGGGGTTGATCGCCAGCAGCTTCTTGGCGCCCTTGCAGCCGGCCATGTGCTGGGTCGCGCCGCTGATCCCGCAGGCGATGTAGAGCGCCGGCGAGATCTTCGTCCCGGTCTGGCCGACCTGGTCGGTGTGCGGCCGCCAGCCCGCGCTCGTCACCGCGCGCGAGCAGCCGACCGCCCCGCCGAGCAGCGCCGCGAGCTCCTCGATCACGGCGAAGCCCTCGGCCGAGCCGACCCCGCGCCCGCCCGAGACGACCACGTCGGCGTCGGCGAGCGAGACGCCGGCGGTCGCGGTCTGGACTCGCTCGGACACTCGCACCCGTGCCTCCGGCGCGGCGGCGACTAGCTCGACGTTTGTCGCGGCCGCCTCGGGGTCGGCGGCGACCGCGTGCGGCGCGACCGTGAGCAGCGGCGGCGAGCCGTGCAGCCGCGCCTCCTCGAGCAGGCTTCCGCCCCAGCGCACGCGTGTCACCGTGGGCGGGTCGCCCGCAATAGCGGCGGTGCAGTTCGCGGCCATCGGCAGGTCGAGCATCGCGGCGACGTGCGCCAGCACCTCGTTGCCGCGCTCGGTGCCGGGTCCGACGACCACGGCCGGCGAGCGCTGCCCAGTCTCGCCGGCGAGCGCGGTGGCCCAGGCGGCGGGCGCATAGCCGGCCGGATCGTCGATGCCGACGGCTTGCACCTGATCGTCTCCGAGGCTGCGGGCGAACGTCACCGCCTGGCGAGAGAGCTCGTCGTCGGAGCGCTCGACGAACACGAGGATCATCGCTTCACACCAGCCCCAGCTCCTGGAGCACGTCGACGACCGCGGGGGCCGCGTCGGCGCCGTTGCCGAGCACCTCGACCTGCTTGCCCGAGCCCGGCGGGAGCACGAGCCTGACCATCTCGAGCTCGTCGGGGTCCGGCCGCCGGACCGGGGTCGAGCTCGTCGAGCGGCTTGCGCTTGGCCCGCAGCCGGCCCGGGACCGACGGGTAGCGCGGCAGGTTGAGGCCCTCCTTGACCGTGACGACCGCGGGCATCGGCACGACGTAGACGTCGCGGCCGCCCGGGACCTCCTGCTCGCAGCGAGCTGGCCGCCGGTCGCGGCGATCCCCTTGACGCCGGTGACGACGGGGAGCCCGAGCGCGTGCGCGACGCGGATCGCGACCTGGTAGTTGCCGGCGTCGGCGGACTCGTTGCCGAACAGGATCAGGTCGTATCCGTCCGGCTCGTCGCGGATCGCGTCGACGATCGCGGTCGCGGTCGCCTGCGGATCCCACTCCTCGCCGTCGGTGACGAGGTGGATCGCGCGATCGACGCCGATCGCCATCATGTCGCGCAGCTGCTCCTCGGCCTCGGGCGGGCCGAGCGTGAGCACGGTCGAGGAGCCCCCGTGCTGCTCGATCAGGCGGACCGCCTCCTCGACGCCGCACTCCTCGTGCGGACTGACCGTGAAGCCGAGGTGGCGCGTCGAGATCGCGCGCTCGTCGTCGGTCAGCACGATCTTGCCGCCCGTCAGCGGCACGCGCTTGACGCAGACGAGGATGTTCATGAGCTCAGGAGCGGACGCGCGAGTTGTCGGGGTCGAACACCGGCGTCGAGTCGTTCGTGACGACCGTCACCGGGTAGCGCTCGCCCATGTACTCGACGGCCAGCTCGCCGCCGACGACGGCATGCTCGGGCGGCAGGTAGCTCATCAGGATGTGCTTGCCGATCGACGGGCCGGCGCCGGCGCTCGTGACGTAGGAGCGCCGGCCCTTGCGGTCGGTCAGCGGCTCGCCGTCGCGCGTCAGGATCGGCTCGTGCCCGAGCATGTAGCGCTTGACGCCGGACTTCGAGGTGTGGTCGTCGACGGTGAGCGTGCACATGATCGCGCGCCGGCTCCTCCTCGCGGTGGCGCACGTGCGCCTCCTTGCCGATGAAGTCCTGGTCCTTGACCTTGCCCCAGGCCATGCCGGCCTCGACGACGTTGAAGTCGCCCTCGAGCTCGGCGCCGTAGGCGCGGTAGCACTTCTCGAGCCGACCGGTCGTGCCGTAGACGCCGATCCCGGCCGGGACGATCCCGTGCGGCGCGCCGGCCTCGGCGACGATGTCCCACAGCCGCGCGCCCTGCTCGATCGGGACGTACAGCTCCCAGCCGAGGTCGCCGACGTAGGAGATGCGCGACGCGAGCACCTCGAGCGGCCCGACCTCGATCTGCTTGCAGCGGGCGAACGGGAAGCCCTCGTGGGAGACGTCGTCGCTGGTGACGGCGCTCAGGATGTCGCGCGCGCGCGGGCCCCACAGGCCGAGCGTGGCCCAGGCGTTCGTCTGGTCGTGGATCTGCGCCGAGCCGTCGTCGGGAAGGTGGTCGGCGAACCACTTCAGGTCGGACATCCCGTAGGCGCCACCGGTCACGACACGGAACACGTCGTCGGCCAGGCGCATGATCGTCAGGTCCTGCTTGAAGCCGCCGCTCGGGGTGAGCAGCGGCGTGTAGACGACGCGCCCGTCGGCACGTCCATCTGGCGCATCGCGACCCGCTGCACGACGTCGAGCGCGCCCGGCCCGGTGACGTCGAAGATCGCGAACGCGGTCAGGTCGATCATCGCCGCCCGGTCGCGCATCGCCAGGTGCTCGGCGTTGATGATCGGCGACCACCAGCGCGAGTCCCACTCGGCCTCGCGCCGGGTGACGCGGTCGCCGTACTCCTCGAGCAGCGGCGCGTTCGACTCGTACCAGTTCGGCCGCTCCCAGCCGGCGGCCTCGATGAACACCGCCCCCAGCGCTCGGTGCGCTCGTAGAACGGCGAGAGCCGCACGCCGCGGTCCGACTCCCACTGCTCGGCGGGGTGGACGATCCCGTACATCTTGTTGAAGCCCTCGGAGGCGCGGGCGACGATGTGGGTCCGGGTCCTCTGGCAGGAGTACGCGCGCGCGATGTTCGACTCGAACACGTCGATCTCGGACTCGCCGTGGACCATCAGCTCGGCGACGGTCTTGCCGGCGCCCGGGCCCTCCTTGATCCAGATCGCCGCCGCCGACCACAGCCCCTTGACCTCGGGCGTCTCGCCGAGCAGCGGCATCCCGTCGTAGGTGACCGACAGCACGCCGTTGATCGCGTACTTCACGCCGACGGACTCGTCGCCGACGATCTCGGGCATCAGCTCGAGCGCGATCTCCATCTGCGGGTCGAAGTCGTCCTGGGTGAACGGCAGCTCGGTCGGGGTCAGCGCCGACTCCTCGATCGACGGGATCTCGTCGGCGTCGAGCGTGATCGGGCGGTGGGCGTAGGAGCCGATCTCGAGCCCGGTGCCCTCCTGGCGCTCGTACATGTTCGTGTCCATGTCGCGGACGATCGGGTACTCGATCATGCCCTTGGCGTCCGCGAACCGCGGCACCGGCCCGATGTCGATCATCTGATGGACCATCGGCGTGAGCGGGATCGAGGCGCCGGCCATCCGCGCGATGCGCGGGCTCCAGGCGCCGCAGGCGATCACGACCAGGTCGGCCTCGATGTCTCCCTTGGTGGTCCGGACGCGCTTGACGCGGCCGCCCTCGACGTCGATCCCGAGGACCTCGGTGTTGGCCGAGACCGTCAGGCCGGCCTCGATCGCGCGCTCGCGCATGATCGTGCCGGCGCGGAGCGAGTCGACGACGCCCGCGCCCGGCGTGTAGAAGCCGCCGATGATCAGCTGCTCGTTGATGAACGGGACGAGCTCCTTGACCTGCTGCGGCGTCAGCATCGAGACGGGCTCGATCCCCCACGACCGGGCGGAGACGACGCGCCGGCTGAGCTCCTGCATCCGCTCCTCGGTGCGCGCGATCTCGATCCCGCCGCTCTCGATGAACACGCCGAGGTCCTTGTACTGGCGCATGCTCTCGAGCGTCAGCAGCGTCATCTCCTTCGAGTGGTCGACCGGGAAGATGAAGTTCGAGGCGTGCCCGGTCGAGCCGCCGGGGTTCGGCAGCGGGCCCTTGTCGATCAGCGTCAGGTCGGTCACCCCGAGCCGGGTGAGGTGGTAGGCGAGGCTGTTGCCGACGATCCCCGCGCCGATGACGACGACTCGCTGGTTGTTTCCTGCGCCGGCCATGCGTGCTCCGCTCCTGATATATCAGATGGATGCCACGAGCGGGGTCTAAGTTGCGCCTGGTGGCGCTTGGTGGCGGCTTTTGTGATTCCGGGGACGGTGGTCGGCGGTGACGGGGGTGGTCGGTGGCGGGGGTGGTCGGTGCCTGGGGTGGTCGGTGGCTGGGGTGGTCGGCGGTGGGCGGTGGTCGGCGGTGGGGGGGTGGTCGGCGGTGGGGGGTGGTCGGCGGTGGCGGGGTGGTCGGCGGTGGGGGGTGGTCGGCGGTGGCGGGGGCGGGTGGTCGCAGACCGGCGGCGGCCCGGGCCTGAGGGGCGATTAAGTCCACACTCGACGACGCGTTCAGCTCGAATGTGCCGGAACCCGCACTATACGTGCGTTTCTGCGCACTCGGCGCCGAGAAGTCGTCGAGTGAGGCGTTACCCGCCCTGAAATCCGGTGTATCGGAAGAGGAGGTGGTGCGCGGGGTGTGGGTGGCCGGCGCGGGTCCCGGGTGCGCGGGGTGTGGGTGGCCGGCGCGGGTGGTGGTGGCGCGGGGTGTGGGTGGCCGGCGCGGGTGGTCGTGGCGCGCGGGGGTGTGGGTGGCCGGCGCGGGTGGTCGTGGCGCGCGGGGGTGTGGGTGGCCGGCGCGGGTGGTGGTGGCGCGGTTAGCGGCGCCCCGCCAGCTGGCGCCGGCGCGCGGCGCGATCCATCTGCTTCCTCGGCCTCGCCGGCTCGGGCTCGGCGCGGATGAAGCGGATCGCGGTGAGGATCGCGAGCAGGGTCATGATCGTCGCGCTGCCGAGGCACCACTGGCAGTAGGCGTGGATCGTGAACGCCTCGCGATAGGTGAGGTACATGCTGAATAGGAACCCGACGAGCGCGAGCCCGAAGCCCGCGGCGCGCGCGAGCTCACCGCGGAACGCCAGCGACAGCAGGATGCCGATGTAGCCGGCGAGCCCGAGGGTCGCCACCGGGATGCCGGCGAGCTTGGAGTAGACCGAGTGCTGGACCGTCTCGCAGCCGCCGCTCGACAGGCAGACGACGTTCAGCTTCGCGTAGTGGGTGTAGGTGAGGTAGGTCCCGATCCCGATCCCGATCACCGACAGCACGCCGATGGCGATCTTCAGCCGACGATCGAGGCTGGTGGTCCGGGGAACTGCCGTGCTTGCCGTGGCCGTCATGCGACCTGCTTGATCACCTGCTCGAGCTGGGCGTACGTGGGCACCGCCTGGCTGGCTGCCGCCTGGCCCTTCGGTCCCGAGAAGATGAGCGTCGGCGTACCGGTGACGCCGATCTTGGCAGCAGTGGTCTGATCGCTGTTGACCTGGCTGGTCAGGCTCGCGTCGTTCCGGTCCGTTTGCCACTTGGTCAGGTTCAGCCCGGTGGTTTGTTGCGCGAGCTTTTGCAGGTAGGCCTCATTCACGTAGGCCGTATCCTCCTGGCCCTGCTGTCGGTAGAAGAGTTCGGTGTATTGCCAGAACCGCTGCTGCTGGCCGGCGGCCAGGCCGGCGACCTGTTGGGTCGCGAACAGGTTCTTATTCGGCCCGCCGCAGGTGGCGGTGCAGAACGACTTGTAGACGACCTGGACCTTTCCCTGGCGGACGTCGTTGGAGACCAGCTGGGGGAACCCGCCCTCCAGCGTGAACGCCTGGCAGACCGGGCACTCGTAGTCGCCGTAGTAGGTCATCGTGACCGGCGCCTTCGGATTCCCGAGGCGGGCGCCCGACTGCGGGATGCCGGACAGGAGCTGGTTCACGGACGCCACCGTGGCGTTCGCCGTGGTCCCCGTCTGGATGCCGGCCTTCTTGCTGCCGGAGCTGCTGATGACGACCAGCGCCACGACAACGATCACCGCGGCGACAACAATGCCTCCGATCGTCCGGATACGTCGGTCGCGGCGGGCACGTTCGGATCGCGCGCGTTCCTCTTCGAGGCGGCGGGCACGTGCCTCTTCTTTCTGCTTGGTTCGAGAAGCCATCGTCGTAGGGCGCCCGGGGCCTGGCGCGTTGGACGTGAGGATAGCGGTACATATCCCACCTCCGCCCCGTTACGCACAGGTCTTCATCACCTCTTCAAGTTCTTGGCGGGAGGCGTCTCAGAAGCGTCGCCGGCGCCCTCCACCCGCCGCCACCGGCCATCGTGGCTCGCCGGCGACGGACGCGGCTTAGTGCGGACCGAGCCCCGCGCCGGGGTGCCCGCTTAACCGCTGTTTGCATGTAAACATCCTGTGATCAGGGTGCGCTCTGGTGTGCTTTGGACACCTCCGTGAACTACAGTGCCGCCCATGTCGAGTGAGCGCAGCGACGCGCATTCCGGGGGGCAGTCACCCCCGCAGCGCGCCCCGGCCAGGCTCCGGGTGGCGGTGATCGACCGCGACCCCGGGTTCATGCAGGTTTTGGCGAACCGTCTCGGTGCGCTCGGGTGCGATCACCGCGCCCTGTCCAGCCCGGCGACGATCGAGACGCTCGTGTCGATGCGGCTGAACGCGGTCGTGCTCGATCTGTCGGTGATCGGCCCGGAGAGTTGGGACTACCTCGAGCGCGTGTGCGGGCGCCTTCCCGGCCTGGCGGTGATCGTTTGCACCGGGCCGTCGTCGGTGGCGCAGCGAGTCCGAGGCCTGCGGCTCGGCGCCGACGCGTGGATGACGAAGCCGTGTCATCCCGAGGAGCTGATCTGCGTGATCGAGGCGGCCGTGCGACGGCACCGGCGTCAGGAGCTGCCGCAGATCGACGTCGGCGCGACGATCGGGGAGATCACGATTCGCCCGGACCTGTACCAGGCGTACGTAGGCGAGCAGAGCCTCGAGCTCACCGCGCGCGAGTTCGAGATCCTGCAACTTCTCTCCCAGTCAGACCGCGTGCTCCGGCGCGAGGAGATCTACGAACGTGTGTGGGGCTATGCGATGGCGCACGGAGACCGATCGGTCGACGTGTTCGTCCGCAAGCTCCGTCAGAAGCTGCGTGCGATATCGCCGTCATGGAGCTACATCCACACTCACTTCGGGGTTGGCTACAGGTTTGCCCCCGAGCTCGAAGCGGACGAGATCGAAGTGGGGAGCAGCGTGATCCAGCCACCGGCCGCATTGCCGGCGGCGCTCGCCCGCTGATCTGAGCGCCGCGACACGGCCTGTTTGGCGGCCGCTCCGTGCCTGCCCGTCGGGGCGAGTCCATCGCTCCGGTCACAGGTTGTTCACATCGTCGTCACGATTCGATAACGCGCCGCCGGGTTGCGGACGCGAGCATCGGCGGCATGCCGGCGATCGCCAGGTCGAGCAGCGAGGTCATCGAGGTAGGTCCGCTCCAGATCCTCCCCGAGGAGCATCTGGCCCGGGCGGACGGCCACGCTCTCGTGCTGTCGATTCGGGAACTGCGCTTGCTGACTGAGCTCGGACGCCGCGCGGACCGGATCATGCCGCGGGAGGAGCTCTTCCGTCTCGTCTGGGGTCGCGAGATGCGAGCCGGCGACAGGTCAGTCGACGTGTACGTGCGGAAGCTCCGCGTGAAGCTCGAGAACGCGCTTCCCGGGTGGCGCTTCATCCACACGCACTTCGGCTTCGGGTATCGGTTATCGGCCGAGCCAGCACACAACGCCAACGATCGGTTCACAACTGGATAACACCCGCTCCGATCGTTGCGCAGAGACTTGGCGCACACCAAAGTGAAGGAGATGACCTTGAAACCTAGACGCATCGCAGTCGTCGCCATGGCGCTCGTCTCGGCGCTGGCGGTCGCGGCCTGCGGGTCGAGTAACAGCAGCAGCAGCTCAAGCGGTGGCGCCGCCGCCAGTTCATCGAGCAGCTCGAGCGGCAGCGGCGGCGGGGCCGGGACCATCAACGGCGCCGGGTCGACGCTCGCCGCCCCGATCTACCAGCAGTGGGCCTCGACGCTCAAGGGCCAGGGCGTGACTGTCAACTTCAACCCGGTCGGCTCGGGCGCCGGTCAGACCGAGCTCGAGGGCGCGACCGTGCAGTTCGCGGGCAGCGACCCCGCGCTGAAGCCGTCGGATGTGGCAAAGATGAAGGGACCGGTCCTCCAGTTCCCGGTTGCCGCCGGCGCGATCACGGTGTCCTACAACCTGTCCGGGGTCAAGAGCGGCCTGAAGCTCGACGGGCCGACGCTCGCCAAGATCTTCGAGGGTCAGATCAAGACCTGGAATAACTCCGCGATCACGTCGCTGAACCCGGGTATGAGCCTGCCGAGCACCACCATCACCGTCGTGCACCGTTCGGACTCGTCGGGCACCACGCAGGGCTTCACCACGTTCCTGTCCGCTGTCGACCCGACGTGGAAGTCCTCGATCGGCTCGGGCAAGGACGTCAAGTGGCCGACCGGCACCGGCGGAAAGGGCAACTCGGGCGTCGCCGCCGTCGTCAAGCAGACGTCCGGCGCGATCGGCTACGTCGAGCAGGCGTACGCGCTCGAGAACGGTTTCACGTACGCGGCGATCAAGAACTCAGCCGGCTCGTACGTCCTGCCTACGATCCCCAACACCTCGGCCGCGTTCCTGGGGATCACGGTTCCGCCCGACCTCGGGATCAGCACGATCAACTCGTCGAACCCGGGCGCGTACCCGATCGTCTCCCAGACGTTCCTCGACGCGTACAAGGACCCGTGCAAGGACGGCGGCTCCAGCGCCGGCACCGCCTCCGCGCTCAAGAAGTTCCTCACCTACGCGTTCGGCGCCGGCCAGCAAACGCTCGGCGCAGGATCGAGCCAGCTCCCGTACGCACCGGTGCCCGCGGCGCTGGCGACCAAGGACAACACGCAGCTCGCGACGATGGTCTGCAACGGAGCAGCGGTCTCGTAGAGGTACATAGTGGAGGCAAGCGCCACCACCACGGTCAGCGGCGGCCGCTCGGCACTCGAGCGGTCGCCGCTGTCGCGGCTTCCCGATCGCGCGCTGCGATGGGGCCTCAGCGCCCTCGCGGCGCTGATCCTGATCCTGATCGCGTACTTCTTCATCAGGCTGATCGGCCAGTCGAAGGACGCGCTCAACCAGTTCGGGTTCAGTTTCGTCTTCGGCAACGACTGGGACGTCTCGCGGAACATCTACAAGGGCCTCGCGCTCGTGGTCGGCACGCTGGTCACCGCGACGATCGCGCTGATCATCGGCGTCCCGGTGGCGGTCGCGAGCGCCGTGTTCATCAACGAGCTGTGCCCGCAGCGCATCCGGGTGCCGCTGTCGATGCTGATCGACCTGCTCGCCGCCGTGCCGTCGGTCGTGTATGGCCTCTGGGGCGTGTTCGTGCTCGCCCCCCACCTGCTCCCGGCCGAGAAGTGGTTCGCGAGCACGTTCTCGTTCATTCCCTGGATCGGAGGCGGCATCCCGACCCTCTACAACTATTTCATCGCCGGCCTGATCCTGTCGATCATGATCCTGCCGATCGTCTGCGCGATCGCGCGCGAGGTGATCGCGACCGTGCCGTCCGAGCACAAGGAGGCGGCGCTCGCGCTCGGGGCGACGCGCTGGGAGATGATCCGAATGGCGGTGCTCCCGTACTCGCGTGCGGGCGTAACCGGCGGCGCGATGCTCGGGCTCGGCCGCGCGCTCGGCGAGACGATCGCGGTGGTGCTCGTGATCGGAAACGCGCCGGTGATCCCAAGCCACCTGTTCAACCAGGGCTACACCCTCGCGGCGGTGATCGCCAACGAGTTCGGCGAAGCGACCGGACTCCACACCTCGGCGCTGTTCGCCGCGGGCCTTGTGCTGTTCGTCCTCACGCTGATCGTGAACATCATCGCCCGCTGGTTCGTCGTCCGCGGCGGCGGCGGTGGCGGTACTGGCGCCACCGGGATGACGATCACGCAGGGATCGGAGGCATAGGCGATGAGCCTCACCGCCACCACGGTTCCGCACATCAGCGCCCGTCGCCGGCGCACCGACAAGGTGATGCGAGCCCTGCTGGCGGCCGGAGCCGGGATCGCGCTCATACCGCTGATCCTGGTCGTCTACTACCTGCTCAAGAACGGCCTCGGCCAGTGGAGCGGCAGCTTCTTCACGACCGACCCGACCGGCAGTTTCTTCGGGAACCCCGGCGGGATTCGGAGCGCCCTGCTCGGCTCGATCGAGATCGTCGCCCTTGCCACGCTGATCTCGATCCCGACGGGCGTGGGCGTCGCCCTGTACCTCACCGAATACGGGAAGGACGGACGGTTCGCGAAGGTCGTCCGCTACTTCGTTGACGTGATGACGGGCGTCCCCTCGATCATGTTCGGCCTGTTCATCTACATCACGCTGGTCCTCGCGCACGTCGGCGGCAACTTCACCGGCTGGAAGGGCTCGATCGCGCTGTCGTTGCTGATGCTCCCGATCGTGATCCGTTCGGCGGAGGTCGTGCTGAACCTCGTACCGAGCCATTTGCGTGAGGCCGCGCTCGCCCTGGGCGCCCCCCGCTGGCGCGTCGTCACCAAGGTCGTGCTGCCGACCGCCAGGCCTGGTCTCGTCACCGGCTGCCTGCTCGCGATCGCACGCGGCATGGGCGAGACCGCGCCGCTGCTGTTCACGGTCGCAGTCGCGACGGGGTTGACGTTCAACCTCGGGTCCCAGATGAACACGCTGCCGGTGCTGATCTACACCGATATCCAGTCGCCACGCCAAGCGATCGTCGATCGCGCATGGGGTGCCGCGCTCACTCTGGTGGCGTTCGTACTTATCCTCAACGTGGTTGCCCGAATCGTCTCTCGAAGGAGCCGCATGGCATGATCCCTCCGGAAACCACGAGTAAGGAACAGACTGATATGTCCACCGGCGGGGGTCCCTCGGAGCGGGCGCAGACGGCACCGGGCGGCGCTCGTCCTCGCGCAGTCGAGAAGAAGGCCGGCCACGCCATCAAGCTGCAGGATCTGAATGCGTACTACGGGGGCCAGCACGCGATCAAGAACGTCTCCATCGAGTTCCCGGCCAACGAGGTCACGGCGCTGATCGGGCCGTCGGGATCCGGAAAATCGACGGTCGTCCGCTGCATTAACCGGATGCACGAGGAGATCCCCGGTGCCCGCGCCGAGGGCAGCGTCACGCTCGACGCCCTAGACGTGTACAGCAAGGACGTCGACGTCACGGCCGTTCGCCGGCTGATCGGGATGGTGTTCCAGAAGCCGAATCCGTTCCCGACGATGTCGATCTTCGACAACGTCGCCGCCGGGCTGCGGCTGACCGGCACCAAGAGCAAGGATCTGAAGGACCTGGTCAACCGGTCGCTGCAGTCGGTCGGTCTGTGGGACGAGGTCAAGGATCGCCTGGGCTCGCCGGGGGTCGGGCTCTCGGGTGGACAGCAGCAGCGCCTGTGCATCGCGCGCACGGTCGCAGTAGAGCCGGAGGTGATCCTCATGGACGAGCCCGCCTCCGCGCTCGATCCGATCTCCACGCTGAAGATCGAGGAACTGATCGACGAGCTCAAGGAGCGCTACACGATCGTGATCGTCACCCACAACATGCAGCAGGCGGCACGGATCGCGAACTCGACCGTGTTCATGCTCGAGGGCGAGGTGATCGAGCATGACGAGACGAACAAGATCTTCACCAACCCGAGTGACGAACGGACCGAACGCTACGTGACCGGGAAGTTCGGGTAGGCCGGGTTCATGCAGGAGACACGACACCAGTTCCACGAGCAGCTCCGCCAGCTCGAAGCCCAGGCACTCGACGCGCTCGACATCGTCATCCAGCAGCTCGACCGTTCGCTCGAGTCGATCTCCTACCAGGACGTCGAGCTCGCTGGGATGGTCGTCGCCGACGATGACCGGATCGACGGCCGGTACCTCGAGGTCCACCAGGGAATCCTGTCGCTGCTGGCCCGCCAGGCGCCGGTGGCAGGCGACCTGCGGATCGTCGCGGCGCTCCTGCACGTGATCCGCTGCGTCGAGCGGATGGGCGACCAGTGCGTCAACATCGCCAAGCTCGTGCCGCTGTCGGGCTACGAGGCGCCGAAGGATAAGGACATCCTCGATGCGATCGAGCGGATGGGCCGCCTCGCCCGCTCGCAGGTCTCGCAGGCCAAGCAGGCGTTCGCAGGACGCAACGTGGAACTCGCGCAGGACCTGGTACGCCAGGACATGGAGATCAACCGGCTGAACCGGGCGATCTTCCGGCGCGCGGTCGAGGTCGGCGACAATCTCGAGCTACGGGAGTGGGCGATGTTCATGATCCTCGTGGCCCGCTGCCTCGAGCGGGTTGGCGACAACACCGTCGACATCGCCGAGCAGACGGTGTTCGTGGTCACTGGTCTGTTCCGCGAGTTCGCGGATGCTTCGACGCCGCCCGAGGCGGCGCGGACCCCATAGCGGCTCCGGTACATGTCCGCACCGGGTGACGTGCGCCGCGACCCGCCTCGCATGGCCGCTGAATCGAGCGCGAGTCACCCGGGTGGGACATGCACCTCCGCAGTCACTGCGAGCGGACGGTTATCCTCGCGCGTGTGGCCACTCAGAGGTCTAAGCGGCGTTCGCGCAAGCGACGGGAACATGGGCCGCCAGGCGTCGCCACCGCGCCGCCGCGGCGCGAGCAGCCGGTAGAGCACGCCGGCAGACCCAGCGCCGGTAGCGCGCGCCGCGCCGCTGAACCGAGGCCGGCGTACCGGCGCGACGGTTCGCTGAGTACTTACGGCGAGCGGCCGCCCGGCCCGTTTGGAGGCGTTCCCGTTTCCGAGCTCGCGATCTTCGCCGGGCTGGTTGCGCTGGTGTTCGGCGTGATCCGGCACGGCGGGCCCGCGCTGGTCGGCGGTGTGGTCCTATGCCTGCTCGGGGTGGTCGAGGTGACCGCGCGCGAGCACTTCTCGGGTTATCGCTCGCACACCGTCATGCTCGCGGCAATTCCGGCCGTGGCGGCCGAGTTCGTGGTCGCGCTCACGATCGGCGCCGAGGCGGCCCGGTTGGTGTTGCTACTGCCGGTTGCCGCGGTGTTCGTGGTGTGCGCGTGGTTCCTGCGCAAGCGCTTCCTGGTCGCGCGCCAGGCGCGGATCGCAAAGCCGGCCAAGCAGTAGCGCCGCCGGGCGAATGTGGGGCCCCGGCGGCTACCCGAGTGGCAACGGATCGCCGGCCGCGGGGAACGGCTCCTCAGAGCGATCGAGCTGATCCTCCGGCACCGTCGGCAGCGTCAGCGTGAACACCGCACCCCCGTCGGGAGCGTTGGCTGCCTCCACGGACCCGCCGTGCTGTGCCGCCGTCTGGCGGACGATCGCGAGTCCGAGGCCGCTGCCCTGGCGGTGGCGGGAGTTCGCGCCGCGGAAGAACCGATCGAACACGTACGGCAGGTCGGCCGGGTCGATGCCGGTGCCGTGGTCGCGCACGCGCACGCCATGCTCGTCGACCACCACCTCGACCAGGCCGCCAGCGGCGGAATGGTGGGCCGCGTTGTCGAGCAGGTTGTTGACCGCGCGGGCGATCCGCTCGGGGATGCCGTCGACGACGACTGGCTCGAACATGCTCTCGAAATGGACGTCGGGAAAGTCGCGGCGCGCGCGCGTCAGGGACTCGGCGACGACGCGGTCGAGCCGGATGTCCTCGGCCGAGGTCAGCGGTAGGTCGCCGCGGGCGAGCTCGATCACGTCCCCGATCAGCGCGCTTAGCTCCTCGCTCTGCTCGAGCACGTCGGCGAGAAGCCGGTGGCGGTCGTCCCCGCTCAGCTCATCACCGGCCATCAGTACCTCGATGTTCGTGCGCAGGCTGGTGATCGGCGTGCGGAGCTCGTGCGAGGCATCGGCCACGAGCTGGCGCTGCGCCCGTACCGACTCGTCGAGCGCGCCGCGGGAGACCTCCAGCCGCTCGATCATCGCGTTGAAGCGGGTCGCGAGCTGGCCGACTTCGTCGTCGGCCCGGTACCGGATGCGGCTGGTCAGGTCCTCTGTCTCGGTGATGTGCTGCGCGGTCTGGGCGACCTCGGCCAGCGGCGCGAGCACGCGCCTCGCCGACAGCCGCCCGAGGCAGGCGGCGAGCGCGATCCCGCCGGCGCACAGCAGGAACAAGACCAGGCGCAGTTCCGAGAGGACGTTGCGGACGGGAGCGAGCGGCCGCGCCAGCTGCAACGCCGCCGGCTGGGTGCTGAACCCGTTACCCACGCTGACCGGCACGGTCAGCTCGCGGAGCACGGATCCGCCGACGTTCACGTCGTCGAGGTAGGGGCCGGCGCCGCCGGTGCCGCTGGCGATCGACTGCACGCGACGATCGAACGGAAGCGGAACGTTGCCGTCGCTGCACACTACGTTGCCGGCGCCGGTGGTCACCTGCCAGATCGGGGCCCCGCCGCCGGCCGTCCCGGGCGGCGCCGGAAGGCTGTTGACGGTGCATTGGCGAAGCTGCGAGACGAGCCCGGCCTGCGACTGGAGCTCGGTGTCGACCTGTCCTAGCAGCTGGTCGCGGACGACCATGTAGACCACGATCGAGGCCAGCAGGATCACCAGCGCCACCGCCGAGGCGCACGCTATGGCGAGTCTGCGGCGCAGAGGCACTCCCGACCCCCGTCAGTCCCGCAGCACGTAGCCGACGCCTCTGACCGTGTGCAGGAGGCGCGGCTCGTCGCCGGCTTCGGTCTTGCGGCGCAGATAGCCCATGTACACACCAAGCGCGTTGGAGGTCGGACCGAAATCGTATCCCCACACGTTCTCGAAGATCGTGGAACGAGTCAGCACCTGCCGCGGGTGGCGCATGAACAGCTCGAGCAGCAGGAACTCGGTCTTCGACAGCTCGATCAGACGATCGCCGCGCCGGACCTCGTGCGCGATCGGGTCGAGCACCAGGTCCGCGTACCTGAGGATCTCGCCGTCGGCGCCGTCGCCCGAGCGGCGCAGCAGCGCCCGCAGTCGCGCCTGGAGCTCCCTCAGCGCGAACGGCTTGACGAGGTAGTCGTCGGCGCCGACGTCGAGCCCTTCGACTCGGTCGTCGACCGCGTCGCGTGCGGTCAGCATCAGGATCGGGGTCCGGTCGCCTGCCTGGCGCATCCGCCGGCACACCTCGAGGCCGTCGAGCTTGGGCATCCCGATGTCGAGGATCACCGCGTCCGGTGGCGCCTTCGCCAGGGCGTCGAGCGCCTCCTCCCCGTCGCCGGCGAGTTCGACGTCATACCGGTCCAGCCTCAGCGCGCGCTCGAGCGCCCGCCGGACGGCAGGCTCGTCGTCCACCACCAATACGCGCGCCATGCGGGCAATTGTGGCGCGTCGACGTAAACATTTGTGAAGACTCGGGCCAACCGCATCCGCGATCATCATTCTCGTGCCGAAGACCAAGGACAAGGAAAAGCTCTCGAGCTACCGCGCGAAGCGCGACTTCGCCGCGACCTCCGAGCCCGCGGGCGGCGCCGGCGCCGGCGAAGGTCGCCGGTTCGTCATCCAGGAGCATCACGCCACCCGCCTGCACTGGGATCTGCGGCTGGAGCACGACGGCGTGCTCGCGTCGTGGGCGATCCCGAACGGCATCCCCGCCGACCCGAAGGACAACCGCCTCGCAGTCAGAACCGAGGACCACCCGCTCGAGTACCTCGAGTTCCACGGCGAGATCCCCAAGGGCCAGTACGGAGCCGGCACGATGACGATCTGGGACGAAGGCACGTTCGACGTCCACAAGTGGGAGGACCGCAAGGTCGAGGTCACGTTCCACGGCGAGCGGCTGAGCGGGCGCTACGGGCTGTTCCCGATCGGCAAGCCGGGCGACTCGAAGAACGACTGGATGATCCACCGGATGGATCCGCCGGCGGATCCGGACCGGGAGCCGGTGCCCGAGCACGTGCTGCCGATGGCGGCCAGACCGTCGACCACGCTCCCGCCGAACCCTCGCAAATGGTCGTTCGAGATCAAGTGGGACGGCGTCCGCGCGATCGCCTACGTGCAGCCCGGCCGGCTGCGCCTCGAGAGCCGGAACCTCAACGAGATCACCGACGCGTATCCCGAGGTCCGGGGGCTGATCGCGGCGCTCGGGATGCACGAGGCCGTGCTCGACGGGGAGATCGTCGCGTTCGACGAATCGGACCCCGCCCACCCTCGGCCGAGCTTCGAACGCCTCCAGCGGAGGATGCATGTGACCTCGCCGAACGCCGTCCGGCGCCTGATGAGCAGCACGCCGGTGGTCTACGCGATCTTCGACCTGCTGTACCTCGACGGACGCTCGCTGATCGAGCTGCCGTACTCCGAGCGGCGCGCGCTCCTGGAGGCGCTCGAGCTCAGCGGACCGGCGTGGCGGGTTCCGGCCGCCCACAGGGGGGAGGGCAAGCTGCTACTACAAGCGACCCGGAAGCAGGGCCTCGAGGGGGTCGTGGCCAAGCGACTCGACACCCGCTACGAGCCCGGCCGGCGCGGCGGGGCGTGGCTGAAGATCAAGAACACGCTACGGCAAGAGCTCGTGATCGGCGGCTGGATCCCGGGCGAGGGGCGGCGCACGGCGAGGATCGGGGCGCTGCTGATGGGCTTCTACGAGGACGGCAAATTCCGCTACGCGGGACGGGTCGGGACCGGATTCACCGAGCAGCTGCTCGACGACCTCCGCAAGCGACTCGAACCGCTCCGCCGCGACACGAGCCCGTTCGAAGCAGGTGGTGGGCGGGGGGATGGCCGGGATGGGCGGGGCGGGCGGGGGGACGGGCGGGCGGGTGGGCGGGGTGGGCGGGCTCCCATTCCCCGCGAGGCCGTGTTCGTCGAGCCGCGGCTCGTAGCCGAGATCGAGTTCCGGGAGTGGACCAGCGAGCGGGTGATGCGGGCCCCGTCGTTCAAGGGCCTGCGCGACGACAAGCCGGCGGTCGAAGTGGTGGCCGAGGCGGTCGTGCGCGACGCCGGTGAGGACCGCGCGGCGCCGGCCGAGTGTGGGCGGGAATCCAATTCCCCGGAGGCGCTGTTCGACGAGGTCCAGCGGCTGCCCGAGGGCGCGCTCGCGGCGATCACCGAGGGCCGGCGGCTCAAGCTCACGAACTGGGACAAGGTGCTGTACCCGGAGACCGGCTTCACCAAGGGCGACCTGATCGCGTACTACGCGCGGGTCGCGCCGGTCGTGCTTGCGCACCTGCACGACCGGCCGCTGACGCTCAAGCGCTATCCGAATGGCGTCGACGCGCCCTATTTCTACGAGAAGCAGTCGCCCTCGCACCGGCCCGACTGGGTCCAGACGGCGCGCATCGGCGATGTCAACTACACGCTTGCGCAGGACCGGCCGACGCTGATCTGGCTGGCCAACCTCGCCGACGTCGAGCTGCACACCTCGCTGGCGCTGGCGGCGGCGCCGGAGCGGCCGACGATGATGGTGTTCGACCTCGACCCCGGGGCGCCGGCGGGGATCGTCGAGTGCTGCGAGGTCGCGCTGGTCCTGCGGGGGTTGTTCGATCAGCTCGGGCTCGAGAGCCTCGCCAAGACATCGGGCTCCAAGGGGCTCCAGGTGTACGTGCCCCTGAACACTCAGGTCGACTACCGCGTGACCAAGCCATTCGCACGCCGCGTGGCCGAGCTGCTCGAGCAGCGCATGCCCGAGTTGGTCGTCTCGCGCATGACCAAGCGGCTGCGGCCCGGCAAGGTCCTGGTCGACTGGAGCCAGAACGACGAGCACAAGACGACCGCGACCGTGTACTCGCTACGCGCGCGCGAGCGCCCGACGGCGTCGACGCCCGTGACCTGGGACGAGGTGAGCGACTGCCATGAGCACGGCGACGAGGGCCTGCTCACGTTCGAAGCCCACGAGCTGCTGGCGCGTGCGGAGGACCAGGGCGACCTGTTTGCGGCCGCGCTCGGCGTGCAACAGAATCTGCCCACGCTGCGCTGAGCGCGCGGCGAGCGATCCGTTAGGCTGGCGCTGATGCCGCCGATCGATCAGATCACGCTGCGAAACCGACTGCTCGTCGCCACCGCGATGTGGAAGGAGACGATCGCGGAGCCGCTGCCGAGAATGCCTCCCGGCGACCCCGCCGATCAGCTCACGGGCTTCGAAATCACGCTCGTCGATCGCCTGTGGCAGAGCGCCACGGCCGAGTCCGCGCGCGAGATCGCCGACCGCACCTGGGACCTCGTCCACGACCGCCCGGATAACGATCCGGTCAAGCGCCGCGTTGTCGAGTGCCACGAGGCGCTCGCGCGGCTGACCCGCCTCGGCGACTGACGGCCGCCCGCCCCGATCAGCGCAGCGGTCGCTCGGGCGCGGAGTCGGTGTGCAGCGCGTCGAGCGTGACGTGCGGCTCGGGCTCGGCCAGCGGGTTGCGGGACAGGCCGGCCGCGTTGTAGGCATCGACCTCGTCGAGCGTCTCCTGCTCGAGCAGGCCGGAAACGAGTGAGTCGAGGTTCGCGCGATGCTCGCGCAGCAGCGTGGCGACCTCGCGTTGGGCGGACTCGACGATCCGTCTGACCTCCTCGTCGACGAGGCGCTGAGTGGACTCCGAGGTCTCGGACGCGCCGGGTAGCAGCGGTCCCATCCCGTCCTGCGGGATCACCGCGATCGGGCCGATCGCGCGGCTCATTCCCCACCGCCCCACCATGTGGCGGGCGATCCGGGTCAGATGCTGGATGTCGGACTCGGCGCCGGTCGTGATGTCACCGAACACGAGCTCCTCGGCGGCGCGCCCTCCGAGCGCGACCTTGATCTGAGCGAGCAGGTGCTGCTGCTCGAAGTTGAAGCGGTCGGCGTCGGGCGCCGAGAACGTGACCCCGAGGGCCTGGCCGCGGGGGATGATCGAGACCTTGCGGACCGGGTCGGCGCCGGGCGTCAGCATGCCGACGATCGCGTGGCCGGCCTCGTGGTAGGCGGTCCGCCGGCGGTCGTCCTCGGAGATCATCACCTTGCGCTCGGCGCCGAGCACGATCCGCTCGAGCGCGTCGGTGAGGTCCTCGCGGTTGACCGTCTCGTGGCTGCGCCGGGCGGCGAGCAGCGCCGCCTCGTTGACGAGATTCTCGAGGTCGGCGCCGACCATGCCCGGCGTCGTCGCGGCCAGGGCGCCGAGGTTGACATCGGCCGACAGCGGAACGCCGCGGGTGTGCACGCGCAGGATCGCCTCGCGCCCGGCCCGGTCGGGCGGTGAGACGAACACGCGGCGGTCGAACCGACCGGGGCGTAGCAGCGCCGGGTCGAGGATCTCCGCCCGGTTGGTCGCGCCGAGCACGATCACGCCAAGTCGCGGGTCGAATCCGTCCATCTCCGTGAGGATCTGATTCAGCGTCTGCTCGCGCTCGTCGTGGCCGCCGGAGATGTTCGGTCCGCCGGAGGCGCGCGAGCGGCCGATCGCGTCGAGCTCGTCGATGAAGATGATCGCCGGCGCTGCTTGCTTGGCTTGTGGGAAGAGGTCGCGCACGCGCGAGGCGCCGACGCCGACGATCATCTCGACGAACTCCGACGCCGACATCTGGAAGAACGGGACGCCCGCCTCGCCGGCGACCGCCCGGGCCAGCAGCGTCTTGCCGGTGCCGGGCTGCCCGCTGAGCAGCACGCCCCGCGGGATCCGGCCGCCGAGCCTGAGGTACTTGTCCGGGTTCTTGAGGAAGTCGACGATCTCGGTCAGCTCGGCCTTGGCCTCGTCGATGCCGGCGACGTCGTTGAACGTGGCGCGCTGGTCGTGGCCCTCGACGCGACGCGCGCGCGAGCGGCCGAACGACATCAGGCCGCCGGCCCCGCCGCCGGACGCGGCCGCTCGCCGGAAGATCCACACGAGCAGCAGCAGGAACAGCAGCGTCGGGCCGAAGCCGAAAATGAGGCTGGTCAGGAACGACGGGCCGGTGTTCTCGGACTGGGCGTTGATCGTGACGTTGTTCTTCTGGAGCAGCGCGAACAGCTGCGAGTTGCTCGCGAACGACGGGATCTGGGTGGAGAAGTAGGCGTAGCTCGTGCCGCCCGCCGGGTACTTGACCGCGTGCTTGAACGTCCCATCGATCGAGGCGCCCGTCGACGAGATCGACTCCACGTTGTTGCTCTTCGCCTGCTGCAGGAACGTCGGGGAGTACGGAATGTGGACACGAGGGCTCGGGCTGAGCGCCTGCGAGGAGACCCAGAAGTTGAGCGCAACCAGCGCGATCACCAGGATCACCGCGATCCAGCGGATGTTCGGCCCCGACGACGGCTTGGAGGGCCGGCCACCGCGACCGTCCGGCGCCGGCGTCACCCGCCAGCCCGGGGGCTGTTGCTGCGGAGGACCGCCCGGACGGAGCCGGGGACTGCTCTCCCGTCGCCGTGGTTGCTCGGCCATCAGATGATTGTGGCAGCGTGCCGTGATCGGGCACGCAACTCTTCGGGCGTTATTCGATCCTGGTCCGGAACGAATCCGCGCCCTCGACGCTCGCGCCGGCGGCCCACGCGCGGTCGGCCAGCCATCGATCGGAGGTCACGACCCGCACCGCCGCGGGATCAGGGTCCGCGCGCAGGCGCCGCACGATCTCGTCATCGGCCGAGTTCGGGCGGGGCCTCGGGGCATGGGCCACCTCGATCACGGTCGAGCGGATCGGCGGTCGCGGGGGGCGCTCGAACACGACCGTGACGTCCTCACCGCTCACCGCGGCCCACCGCTCGAGCATGTCGACGAGCCGCAGCATCGCCGCGTCGCGGTCCTTCCACCAGGCGTCCGGCCGGGTGCCGATCACGTTCATGCCGTCAACGAGCCACCGCATTGCGGGTGAGGCTAGTGGTCGCCTCCGTATTTGCGGGACCACTCAGTCGTCGGTCGGGGGTCGTTGCCGGTTGCGCTTGCGGGCGGCCTGGCGGCGCTTGCTGTCCAGGCGGCGGTGCACCGACGCCGTCGTCGGCCGCGTCGCGTGGCGGTGGCGCGGCGTGGCGAGCGCCTTGGTCAAGCGCCGGCGCAGTCGCTCGAGTGCGAGCTCGCGATTGCGGGCCTGGCCGCGGGCGTCCTGGGCGACCGCGGTTACGCGCGGGCCCGCGCGCGCGATCACGCGTCGCTTCTGCTCGTCGGTCAGCGCCGAGGAGGCCTCGACGTCGAAGCTCGCCTCGACGCGCGAGGCGGTGACGTTGGCGTGCTGGCCGCCCGGGCCCGAGGAGCGCGACGTCCGCACGGTGATCTCGCGCAGCGGCACCTTGACGTCACGACCGATTGACATCGGATCGTCCATGTCCTGTACCTTCCCAGGTCGTAAGGCCGTCCGACTGACCGGGCGGCGCCAAGCAGGTGCAGGCTCCGGGCGGCACATCCTCCGCGGTAGCAGCACTTCAAGCGGAGGACACTCCAGATGCCAAACGGCACAGTTAAATGGTTCAGCGACGAGAAGGGGTTCGGCTTCATCACCCCCGACGACGGCGGTCGCGACCTGTTCGTCCATCACTCGAGCATCACCGCCGACGGCTACCGCTCGCTCGCCGAGGGCAGCAAGGTCTCCTATGAGGAGGAGGCCTCCCCGAAGGGCCCGAAGGCAGTGAACGTCAACAAGATTTAGAGGCTCCGGTGCCTGTCCGCATCGGGTGACGCGCGCCGGCGACCTGCCTCGCTCAGCGACTCGATCGGGCGCGAGTCACCCGAGTGGGACATGCACCTACGCAGCTCTCGCGAGCGCGCGTAGCTTGGGCCGCCGAGGGCGGCGTCCGTGGGGCCGTGCGGGCCCGTCCGGACGGGGTGGATGGTCCCAGGGACGCCGCGTCAGCGGCCCATGAACGCCCTCAGCCACCCATTCGGGGGGGCAGGGCGAAACTTCGTCCCGCCCTGTGCGTACTATGGGTAGGCGGTTGACTTGGGCGCACGTAGATGACTAAGACGGTCGAGGAGCGCGAGCGGGTCGTAGTGCGGTTCGCGGGCGACTCCGGAGACGGGATGCAGCTGGCGGGCAGCCGGTTCACGGACGCGACCGCGGTGTCGGGCAACGACCTGGCGACGCTGCCGAACTTCCCGGCCGAGATCCGCGCGCCGGCCGGCACGCTCGCCGGCGTCTCGGCGTTCCAGATCCACTTCGCCTCCCGCGACATCCTGACCCCGGGCGACGCGCCGAACGTGCTCGTCGCGATGAACCCGGCCGCGCTCAAGGCGAACCTCGCGGAGGTCGAGCGCGGCGCGACGATCATCGTCAACGAGGACGCGTTCACCAAGCGCAACCTCGAGAAGGCCGGCTACGACTCCAACCCGCTCGAGGACGGCTCGCTGAGCGCGTTCCGCGTGCACCGGATCCCGATGACCACGCTCACCATGCGCGCGGTCGAGGGGATCGAGGACGCCTCGACCCGCGACGCCGGCCGGGCCAAGAACCTGTTCGCGCTCGGGGTGCTGTCGTGGCTGTACGGCCGCCCGACCGACGTCACCAAGACGCTGGATCGAGCAGAAGTTCGCGCGGCAAGCCGGCGGTGCTGCAGGCGAACCTCGCCGCGTTCAACGCCGGTTGGTCGTTCGGCGAGACGACCGAGCTGCTCGACGTCCAGTACCGGGTCAAGCCGGCGACCGACGTCCCGCCGGGCACGTACCGCAACGTCAACGGCACGACCGCGCTGTCGCTCGGGCTGATCGCGGCGAGCGTCCGCAGCGGGCTGCCGCTGGTGCTCGCGAGCTATCCGATCACGCCCGCTTCCGAGCTGCTGCACGAGCTCTCGCGCCACGCGGCGCTCGGCGTCACGACGATCCAGGCCGAGGACGAGATCGCGGCCGCGGGGATGGCGCTCGGCGCCGCGTTCGGCGGGCGCCTCGGCGTGACCGCGACGAGCGGGCCGGGCATGGACCTGAAGGCCGAGACGATCGGGCTGGCGGTGGCGCTCGAGCTGCCGATGATCGTGATCGACGTGCAGCGCGCCGGCCCGTCGACCGGGATGCCGACCAAGACCGAGCAGTCGGACCTGCTGATGGCGCTGTACGGCCGCCACGGCGAGTCGCCGCTGCCGGTGATCGCCCCGAGCACGCCGCGGCGGCTGCTTCGAGGCGGCGTTCGAGGCGGTCCAGATCGCGATCCGCTACCGGACCCCGGTGATCCTGCTCTCGGACACGTTCCTGGCCTCCTCCTCGGAGCCGTGGCGGGTCCCGGTCGTCGCCGATCTGCCGTCGATCGACCCGGCGTTCGCGCGCGCCGCAGGAGGGCGAGGAGTTCATGCCCTACGCCCGCGACGAGCGGCTCGCGCGGCCGTGGGCGATCCCGGGCACGCCCGGGCTGCAGCACCGGATCGGCGGCCTCGAGAAGGCCGACGGCACCGGCAACATCTCCTACGACGCCGCCAACCACGAGCGGATGACCGAGCTGCGCGCCGCGAAGGTCGCCGGGATCGCGCGGGACATCCCGCCGCTGGCGGTCGATGCCGAGCCCGGCGCGCGGCTGCTGGTGCTCGGGTGGGGCTCGAGCGAGGGCGCGATCCGCGCCGGCGTGCGGCGGGCCCGAGAGGCCGGTCACACGGTCGCGAGCGCGCACCTGCGCCACCTGAACCCGCTGCCCGGCGAACACCGGCGACGTGCTGCGCTCGTTCGACCGCGTGCTCGTGCCCGAGATGAACACCGGCCAGCTCGCGCAGCTGCTGCGCGCCAAGTTCCTGGTCGACGTCGAGTCGTTCTGCAAGGTGCAGGGGCAGCCGCTGTTCGCCGTCCGAGATCGAAGAGCTGATCGCGGAGCGGCAATGAGCGCGGTTGCGACCAACGGCAACGGGAACGGAGCCCCGCCGGAAACGCTCACCAAGGCCGACTTCCAGTCCGATCAGGAGACGCGCTGGTGCCCGGGCTGCGGCGACTACGCGGTGCTGTCCGCGGTCCAGCAGTTCATGCCCGAGCTCGGGATCCCGCCGGAGCGGATCGTGTTCATCACCGGGATCGGCTGCGCCGGCCGGTTCGCGTACTACATGAACACGTACGGGATGCACGGCATCCACGGTCGCGCGCCGGCGCTCGCCACCGGGCTCGCCTCGGCGCGCGAGGACCTCTCGATCTGGGTCGTCACCGGCGACGGCGACTCGCTGTCGATCGGCGGCAACCACCTGATCCACGCGCTGCGCCGCAACGTGCCGATCAAGATCCTGCTGTTCAACAACCAGATCTACGGGCTCACCAAGGGCCAGGCGTCGCCGACCTCCGAGCTCGGCAAGGTCACGAAGTCGACGCCGTTCGGCGTCGCCGACCACCCGTTCAACCCGGTCTCGCTGGCGCTCGGGGCGGAGGCGACGTTCGTCGCGCGCACGATCGATCGCGATCGCCGCCACCTGACCGACGTGCTGCGGGCCGCGGCGACGCACGAGGGCGCGGCGCTGGTCGAGATCTACCAGAACTGCCCGGTGTTCAACGACGGCGCGTTCGCCGCGCTGACCGAGAAGGACACCAAGGACGCCAACCAGATCCGGCTCGAGGCCGGTCAGCCGATCCGGTTCGGCGTCGAGGGCGAGCGCGGCGTCGCGCGCGGCAGCGACGGCGGTCTCGCGATCGTCGAGGTCGGCGACGTGGGCGAGGACGCGCTGATCGTCCACGATCCCGTCGCGTCCCGATCCCGGACTCGCGTTCTCGCTCGCGCGGCTCGCCGACGACCCGACCGCGCCGACGCCGATCGGGATCTTCCGCCAGGTGCAGCGCCCCGTCTACGGGCGCGGCGGGCCGGATCGCACCGACCCCGGCGACCGACGTCGAGCTCTCGGACCTGCTGCTCGGCGCCGACACCTGGACCGTCGCCTAGCGGCCCGGACCGCCCGATGCCGGCCGCGGGCGGCGCCTGCTGAGGGCACGGGCTGCCCGCGCAGCGCTCGCTACGCTCGATACGTGAACGTAGAGCTGCTGTGGTGGGAGGGATGTCCCTCGACCGAGCGCACGCTGGCCGCGGTGCAGGAGGCGCTGGGTGAGCTTGACCTTTCCGACGTCGAGGTCCGCATGCGCGAGATCAAGGACGACGGGGACGCCCACGAGGCCGGGTTCGTCGGATCGCCGACGATCCTGATCGATGGGGTCGACCTCGTCCCGTCCGCCGCCGAGGAGCAGATCGGCCTGAGCTGCCGGGTGTATCGCCGGCGCGACGGTCGCGTGAGTCCGATTCCAGATCCTGACGATCTGCGCGAGGCGCTGTCGCGTGCTGCCGAGCGCACGGAGGTGAAGCCATGAGTATCTCGATCGGCGCGCAGGCGCCCGACTTCCAGCTGCCCGACACCGACGGCGCCACCTGGTCGGCGTCCGACTCCGGAGTTCCGGCCACCGTGGTCGTGTTCACCTGCAACCACTGCCCGTACGCGCTCGCCTGGCAGGACCGGCTCGCCGATGCCGCGCGCGACTACGCCGATCGCGGTGTCCGCTTCCTCGCGATCAACGCCAACGACGCCGACCGTTACCCGCGGGACTCGTTTGACGCGATGAGGTCGCGGGTCGCCGGCGAGGACTGGCCGATGCCGTATCTGCACGACGCCACGCAGGAGGTCGCGCACGCGTACGACGCGAAGGTGACGCCCGACGTGTTCGTGCTCGACTCCGAGCGCCGGCTCCAGTATCGCGGCGCGCCCGACAGCGACTACGACGATCCGGGTCAGAACGCGCAGTGGCTCCGGGAAGCCTTGGATGCGGTGCTGGGCGGCTCTGAGCCGTCGCGGGCGGAGACCAAGCCGGTCGGCTGCTCGATCAAGTGGAAGCGGTAGCGATGGACGACTACACGCCGCAGCAGGTGGCGGAGCTGATCGAGCGCGGCGAGATCCAGCTGATCGACGTGCGCCAGCCCGAGGAGCACGACGCGGGCCGGATTGCCGGCGATCGCCTGGTGGTGCTCGCGGACCTCGCTGGCGAGGTCGACAGCATCGACCGCACGCGTCCGGTGGTCTTCTATTGCCGCAGTGGCGCTCGCTCGGCGATGGCGACCGAGGCTTTCCGCGGCGCGGGGTTCGACGCCCACAACATGCTTGGCGGTTTGCTCGACTGGGACGCCGCCGGGCTCCCGCTCGAGCCGGCCGACGGCTACGTGGCGTAGGTCCGCCGCAGCGCCAGCAGCACGCCCTCCAGGAGCAGCGCCCGGCCGCTCCGTCCGGCTCGGCCACCGCCGCACGGTGGGCCTGGGGACCGCCGTCTGCAAGATTTCGGTCGCCCTAAAGGAATCTGCCCCCGGAGCCCGATAGGGGTTATGAAACATTTGTCGGCCGCGTCGTGTAGGCTGCCGCGCCGACATAGAAAAGCCCAGCCGAGTTCCCGGTGCCACGGCTCCGGGAAGCGGGGAACCCGATGGGGCCGACAGGCCCCGGGGGGCGAATCGCCGGATCTTCCGGCGTAGCGCACTCTTTCAGCGCGAGCCCGACAGCTAACCCCGTAGGCGCAAGAAAGAGAAGGGGTTGTACTTGTCGAGCCTGGATTTACAACGCGTCGCCCGTAGGGCGGGTGCGTCTGCACTGATAGCGACGGCGGTGCTTGCCGGCGCAACGGCCAGCGCGAAGACTCCGGCCAGTCATCCGGCCTCCGGAGGCGCCGCGATGTCGGCCACGATCAAGACCGCGGGCACGCTCAACAAGGCGAGCACGGCCAGCAAGCTCGGCGGACGCCTACTCCGCGCGGGCCTGCACGGCACCGACGTGACAATTCTTCAGGGCTATTTGACGATCGCCGGCTACCCGACTTCGGTCGACGGCCAGTTCGGGCCGGCGACGGCGGCGAGCGTGGCCGCGTTCAAGGCGGCTCACAGCATGACTCCCGCGAACGGAGTCGCCGGTCCAGCGTTCATCAAGTCGCTCGAGTCGGCGATCAGCGCGTTCGAGAGCGACGTGCCGACGACGAAGGCAACGATCAATCCGGATGGCACCGCCACCGCGCCGGCCGGCGCGCCCGCCGCGGTCCAGTCCGTCATCGCTGCGGCCAACAGCATCATCGACACCTCGTACTGCGTCGGCGGCGGTCACGGCAATTGGAACTCGAGCTGCTACGACTGCTCCGGCTCGACGAGCTTCGCGCTTCACGGTGGCGGCCTGCTGTCGAGCTCCGAGGATTCGTCGGGGCTGATGTCGTACGGCCAGCCAGGCCCCGGTAAGTGGATCACGATCTACTCCGATCCGAGCCACGTGTTCATCGTGGTCGACGGAATCGCGTTCGACACGGCGGACTACGGCGGTCCCAACATCCCGTCGGGGACCGGCCCGCGGTGGCGCTCGAACCCGCTCGGGAACCTTGCTGACGGCGGCGATTACGTCGTCCGTCACCCGCCCGGCATGTAGGAGGAGGATCGGCAGGGGCATCCGGCGCCTGCCGCCGGATGCCCCGCCCTTCCGTGAGCGCCGGCCCCTGGCCGGCGCGGACGACGTAAGGCCTACGCCTCTGTCCGGCGCGGACGACGTAAGGCCTACGCCTCTGTCCGGCGCGGAGGACCTAAGGCCTGCGCCTCTGTCGTAGCATGAGTAGAGGCATGAGGACAGGACCGAGGTCGAGCCGGTGAGCATCGGGCGGGCGAGATGAATTCGAGCCAGCCCACAGCTCGCCGCGTGCTCCTGTCCGCGCTGGCGGCGATGACCGTCGGACTGGGTGCGGTGAGCCTGTTGGCCGGCTTCAGCGAATCGCCGCCGGTCCGCCTGCTCCAGGGCATCGCAGTGTTCGGCGCCGGCGCGGTGATCGTCGGCGGCGCGGTCGTCCTCGTGATGATCCGCCTGGCCGATTGGCGCGATCCGGAGTCCGAGACCGACTTCGAGGCGCTCGTGCTGCGCACCGAGCGGCTCGCGGCTGACGGCTCCTGGGGCGCGGAAGGGGGCGAAGAGGACGAGGACGACGAGGACCTCTTTGACCCTTACAACGAGGAGGACTTCCGGGTGCTCGTGCGGGCGGCGATTGACGATCTGCCGCTCGAGTTCCATCGCGCGCTGGAGCACGTGGCGGTGGTTGTCTCCGACAGCGGCCGGCGCCAGCGCGCGTACGGCCTCTACCAGGGCGACACGATCGCCCAGGACTACTTCCACGACCGCATCGTGATCTTCCGCGACACGCTGCTGCGGGACTTCGGCCACGATCCCGATCTGCTGAAGGCGCAGGTGACCCGCACGCTTCGGCACGAGCTCGCCCATCACCTGGGGTGGGACGAGAAGGGCGTCCGCGGGCTGGGGTTGTAGGTCCGCCGGCGGGGTGCCGGCGCCTCGGGCTCTATGGCCGGCGCCGGGCCGCTTCGACTGAGGCGGGAGGCAGGCGCGCTGACTACGCTTGGACTGCCGGGCCGGCCAGGCGCGCGCAAGCGGCGGCGTTCGGTCGTTCGCCGCGTTGCTGGCGGGCATCGATCATCACGTTCCGGCCTGCACGGTCAACCGCTCCTGCGCGTCTTCGCCGCAGACGCTCCGGATGGCGTTCCACGCGATCAAGGCGGGCGAGGGCGACCAGTACATCGCCGCCGGGATCGAGGCCGTGTCCCGGGCCGGACTCGGCGCCGGGATGATGGAGGAGGCCAAGAACCCGCACCTGAACGGCTCGGAAGGCTCGGCCTACGACGTCTATATCCCGATGGGGCTGACTGCCGAGAACGTCGCCGACCGCTGCCACGTCACGCGCGAGCAGCAGGACGAGTGGGCGGTGACCTCGCAGGCCCGGGCCGTCGACGCGCGCGACTCCGGTCACTTCGACGCGGAGATCGTGCCGGTGCCGGTCCCCGCGCACAAGGACACCGACAAGGAGGGGAACGACGTGGACGTCCCCGAGGCGGTGGTGACCAGGGACGACGGCCCTCGCGCCGGGACGACGATGGAGGTGCTGGCGAAGCTGAAGCCCGGGTTCCGCCCCGACGGCACCGTCACCGCCGGCAACGCGTGCCCGCTCAACGACGGGGCCGCGGCGGTCCTCGTGATGTCGGCCGAGAAGGCCAAGCGTCTCGGCCTGGAGCCGAAGGCGCGGATCATCGCCTCGACTGTCGCCGCGATTCGGCCCGAGATCATGGGCCTGGGTCCGATTCCGGCGATCCAGGCGCTGCTCGCGCAGACCGGCGTGAACATCGACGACGTCGACGTGGTCGAGATCAACGAGGCATTCGCGGCGCAGATCGTCCCGTGCAAGGAGGATCTCGGGATCCCGGATGAGAAGCTCAATCCGTTCGGTGGCGCGATCGCGCTCGGGCACCCGTTCGGGATGACCGGCGCGCGCATCATGACCACGCTGATCAACGGCCTGCGCGCGCTCGACGGCACGCTCGGGATCGAGTCGATGTGCGTCGCCGGCGGGATGGGCCAGGCGATGCTGATCGAGCGGCTGAACTGAGCGCCGGAGCGGCGGAGCGCAGGGATGCCGGCGGGGCCGGCCGCCTACGCCGTCAGGCGCGGGGCTCGACAGCCACCCGCCGTCCGCCATCGCGACGCTCAGCGGGGTCGGCTTGCCGACGAAGTAGCCCTGGGCGTAGTCGACGTGGTGCTTCTGGAGCAGCCCGATCGTCTCGGCGTCGGCGACCGACTCGGCGACGGTCTTGATCCCGAGCGCCTGGGAGACGCCGACGATCGCCTTGACCATGTGCTCGTCGACCTCGCTGCGGGGCAGGTTCTGGATGAACTCGCCGTCGAGCTTCACGTAGCTCACCGGCAGGTGCTTGAGGTAGTAGAAGGAGCCGAAGCCGGTGCCGAAGTCGTCGAGCGCGAGGCTGCAGCCGAGGTCGGTCAGGCCGCGGGCGAACGCGGTGGCCTCGGGCATGTTGGCGATCGCGGCCGTCTCGGTGACCTCGAAGATCAGCTTGGAGGGGTCGACGGACGAGCGCTCGAGCTCGCGCTCGATCATCCGCAGCGAGCTCCGGATCGCCGACGACGGACTCGCCGCTGAGGTTGATCCCGACCCGCGGGATCGGGCCCATCGACTCGGCGATCAGCTGGATCGCCCGGGCCACGACCCAGCGGTCGATCGCGTGGATCAGGCCGAACCGCTCGGCGGCGGGAAGGAACGCTCCCGGCGCGATCAGCTTGCCGCGCTCGCCCTTCATCCGCAGCAGCAGCTCGCCGTGCTTGATCTGGCCGGTGGCGAGCTCGAGGATCGGCTGGAGGTGGAGCACGAAGCGGTCGCGGTCGAGCGCGTCCTGGATGCGCTGCGACCAGGTCAGCTTCGCCATCGCGCGGGCCTTGCGGGCCTCGGGCGCGGTGTAGACCACGACCCGGTCGCGCCCGGCGGTCTTGGCGGCGTACATCGCGAGGTCGGCGTTGACGAGCACCTCGCCGGCGGTGGCGTCGTCGGACTCGAACGCGGTCACGCCGATGCTGGCGCTGATCCGGAACGGCCTGCCGCCGTAGCTCGCCGGGCCGTTGCGGATCTCGGCGAGCAGATCCTCGGCCGCGGCGCGGGCCTCGTCGGGTCCGACCGCTGAGAGCAGCACCGCGAACTCGTCGCCGCCGAGCCGGGCCACGACGTCGGTCGAGCGGAACCGGTTGCCGAGCACCCGCGCCACCTGGACGAGCACAGCGTCGCCGGCGGCATGCCCGGCGGAGTCGTTGATCCCCTTGAAGTTGTCGATGTCGATGCTGAGCACCGCGCTGTGAGCGGCGTAGCGCCCGGCCCGGGCGAGCTCGCGCTTGAGCTGCTCGTCGAAGCGGCGGCGGTTGAACAGGCCGGTCAGCTGGTCGTGGTCGGCCATGTGCCGCAGCCGCTCCTCGTAGCGCACGCGCTCGGTCGTGTCGCGCGCGATGATCGCCGTCGACACGATCCGGCCGTTCGCATCGGTCACCGGCGAGACCGTCAACGAGACCGCGATCACGCTTCCGTCCTTGCGAATGCCCTCGGTCTCGAAGTTCTCGATCGACTCGCCCGAGAGCAGCGTCTGCAGGATCTTCTGCTGCTCGCCGGCCCGGTGCGTGGGCTCGATCAACCCGATCGGCTGTCCGATGGCTTCCGTGGCGGAGAAGCCGTACAGCTGCTCGGCACCGCGGTTCCAGCTCGTGATCGTGCCGTCGCGGGCCTTGGTGACGATCGCGTCTCTGGTCGACTGGACCACGTAGCTGAGGAGGTCGCGGGCCGATCTCGCCGCCGCCTCGTCGGTGACGTCCTGCATCGTCCCGACGACCTTGATCGGTCCGCGCTTGGACACCTTGACCGCCTCACCGCGGGCGCGCACGACCCGCTCGGCGCCGTCGAACCGCGTCACGCGGAACTCGAAGTGCAGCGGCTCGCGGGTGCCGTAAGCGCCCTCGAACGACTTCTCGACCAGCTCCCGGTCCTCGGGGTGGACGCGCTCGAGCAACAACTCACGCGTGAGCTCGACGTCCGTCGGCGTCGCGAAGATGCGGTGCAGGCCGGGGGAGTAGTGCGTTTCGCCGGTGTCGAGCGCTAGCTCGAAGCTCCCGGTCTCCGCCGCCTGCTCGGCGTCGGTGAGCAACCGCTCGCCGCGGGCTCGTTCCTCGGCACGCATAAGCGCGTCAAGGATCAGCGGTCCGGCTTCGGTCAGCGACTGGGATCGCTCGAGCGCTTCGGTGACCGCGCGCTGGAGGTCGAGCCACTCGCCGGCCCCGCGATGTTGTTTGGGGGGCGGCTTCATCACGACTATTCTGGCGATGTCCCGCGGGGGGACAAGGGTCGCCGTTCACCACCCTGCATGGTGAGCGCCAACTGGGTACTCCCTTCCTGGATGGCAGGAGTTTACCCCTGCAAAGGGCCCTAGAAGCGCCGGTAGAACAGATGTTTAGTGAGGGTTGGAGCGGGTGGGGCGGCGCGCTCGGTGGGGGCCGACGGGCGTCGGCGCGCGGTGGGCGGCACCGGTGCGAGCGGGCGGAGCGGTGCGGATTTCCGGCGGGCTCGCTACCGAGGCGGCATTCTCAGTGCGCCGTCGAGCCGGATCACCTCGCCGTTGAGCATCTCGTTCTCGACGATGTGCGCAACGAGCGCGGCAAACTCCTCCGGGCGCCCGAACCGCGACGGGAACGGGACGACCTTGCCGAGCGCCTCGCGGGCATCCTGCGGAAGGTTGCCCAGCAGCGGCGTGTCGAACGTGCCCGGCGCGATCGCGCATACGCGGATGCCGGCGGAGGAGAGGTCGCGCGCCGCCGGCAGGGTCATGCTGACGATCCCGCCCTTCGAGGCCGAGTAGGCGATCTGGCCGATCTGGCCGTCATAGGCCGCGATCGAGGCGGTGTTGACGCACACGCCCCGTTCGCCGGACTGCGTCGGCTCGGTCTCGAGCATCGCCGCGGCCGCGAGTCGCATGACGTTGAACGTCCCGATCAGGTTGACGCGGATGACGGTCTCGAACGGCTCGAGCGCGTGCGCCCCGCTCCTGCCGACGACGCGGCCGGCCCAGCCGATGCCGGCGCACGAGACCGCGATCCGGAGTGTGACCGGCTGCGCGGTGGCGACGGCCACGACCTCCTGAACCGCGACCTCATCGGTGACATCGGTGGGCACGAACGTGGCGCGGTCGCCGAGCTCGCTCGCGAGCGCCTGGCCGCGATCCTCGTTCATGTCCGCGATCACGACGTGGGCGCCGCCGGAGTGCAGCCGTCGGACCGTGGCCTCGCCGAGACCCGAGGCGCCGCCGCCGACGATCGCGCCGCTGCCGTCGATCTGCATGGCGGGAACCCTACTGGCGCGCGGCCAGCGACAGCGCGAACAGCTCGTCGGCGTCCGTGTACCAGGAGTCGAGCCGCAGGCCGGCGGCGTCGAAGTCCTCCTCGACACGTGCGCGCGTGAACTTCGCGCTGATCTCGGTCCGGAGCTCCTCGCCGGCGGCGAAGTCGACCCGCAGGCCGAGGTCTCCGACGAGTACGCTGCAGGCCCGCTGGGAGCGAAGGCGCATCTCGACCCACTCGTGTTTGCGGTCGAAGAACGCGATGTGGTCGAACCCTTCGGGCGCGAAGTCGGCGTCGAGCTCGCGGTTGATCACGTGCAGTACGTTGCGATTGAACTCGGCGGTGACGCCCTCGGAGTCGTCGTAGGCGGCTTCGATCACCGGCGGGTCCTTGACCAGGTCGGTGCCGAGCAGGAGCCGGTCGTCGGGGCCGAGCAGTCTGCCGATCTCGCGTAGCAGGCGCCGGCGCGTGCCGGGCAGGAAGTTTCCGATCGTGCCGCCGAGCAGGGCGACGATCCGCGGCGTCCCGTCGGCGTCCGGGACCTGGGAGAGATGGCGCTCGAAGTCGCCGATCACGCCGTGGACGGTGAGGCCGTCGAACTCGTCCACGAGCTCCTGGGCCGCCGCCTCGAGCGCGCTCTCGGACACGTCGAGCGGGACGTAGCGGCGCAACGTTCCGGCTCGCGCCATCGCACTGAGCAGGATCCGCGCCTTCTCCGCCGAGCCCGAGCCGAGCTCGACGAGCTCGCCGGCGCGGGTCCGGCGGACGATCCCGTCGGCGCGCGCGAGCAGGATCTCGCGCTCGGCGCGAGTCGGGTAGTACTCGGGCAGCTCGCAGATCCGCTCGAACAGCTCCGAGCCGCGAGCGTCGTAGAAGTGCTTGGCCGGGATCTCCTTGAACGGGCGGGTCAGCCCGTCGAGCACGTCGTTGGCCAGCGAGCGCTCGTCGGTCTCCGACAGGAACGACTCGATCCTGATGTCGCCGCTCTGAGTCAGCGGCTTCATGCGTCTCTCGCGATCCGGAAGCTGCGGCATCGGGCCACGAACTTCATGTGTCTCTCGCAATTCTGATGCCGGAGAAGATCTGGCGTCGCTGCGGGTGGTCCCAGTTGCGGAAGGTGGGGGTGGCGACGCGGGTCCGCGTCGCCCACGAGCCGCCGCGGAGCACCCGATAGTCGCCTCCGAAGAACACCTCGGAGTACTCCCTGTACGGGTGCGCGACGAATCCGGAGTAGCCGTCGAACCGGCTGCTCGTCCACTCCCACGTGTCGCCGATCATCCCGAGGCAGCCATAGGGCGAGGCGCCGTCCGGGAAGCCGCCCGCGGGGGCGGTGCCGCAGCCGCGCTGGTCGAGGTTCGCGTGCACGCCGGCAACCGGGCGCCGGCTGCCCCACGGGTAGCGCCGGGCGTGCGGGCGGGCGGGGTCTGATATCTGGTCCCAGGTCGCCGCCTTCTCCCACTCGACCTCGGTGGGGAGACGGGCGCCGTGCGCGCGAGCAAAGGCGTCGGCCTCGAACCAGGACACGTGGACCACGGGCCGGTCGGGATGGAGCGGCTCGAGCCCGCCGAGCCGCCACTCGGCACCTAGGTCCGGCGTCCAGGCGCCGGGTCGCGTGATGTCGTACTCCTCTTTCCAGGCCCAGCCCTCGTCGGTCCACCACTCGCGGCGCTCGTACCCGCCACCCTCGACGAACGTCAGGTAGCTCGCGTTGGTGATCGGGGTCCGCCCGATCAGGTAACCGCGCACATCGGTGCGGTGGCGCGGGCGCTCGTTGTCGTAGGCGAACCCGTCCGCGGCGGCGCCGATCGTGCACTCGCCGGCGGCGATCTCGAGCATGTCGAGCCCGGTGGGGACCGGCCGCAGCGAATCGGGCATCGGCCGGCGCCCAGCGAGCTCGTAGCCGTCAAGCCGCGCCAGCATCAACGTCTGCAACATCGTCTCGTCGTGCTGGTGCTCGTGGCCGAGCACCATCTCGTGCAGGACGCCGTCGCCCACGCCGCGCTCGTCGATCACCTCGAGCGTTCTGGCCCGAACCTCGTCGAGGTACTCACGGGCCTCGGCCGGACGCAGCAGCGGAAGGTCACCCCGGACCGCGCGCGGAGTCTCGAAGGCGTCGTACATCGCCGCGAGGTCCTCGCGCAGAAGCGGCCGTTCGCCGTAGCGATGCACGAGCCACAAATCCTCGTAGGCGGCGATGTGCGCGAGGTCCCAGACCAGCGGGCTCATCAATTCGGAATGGACACGCTCGAGGTCGGCGTCCGACACCGATGAAACCAGCGCGAACGTCCGCCGGCGGGCCTCCTGAAGCGCTTCGACGGTTCGCGTCGCAGTCAGAGGCGCCGTGGCTGCGATCGAGGCGGTCACTGGCCTGCATTGTAGGCGCCAGTTTTATTAACTTCGGGGGAATTCCGGTGACTATCGAAAAGTAACTAGGGGTGAAACGGTTCACCATCCGGGGTGAAACGGTTCACAACCGAGGGTGAACCGGTTCACGAGTTTAAGGTGAAACGGTTCAGTGAAGCGCGTACCGTAGATAAAGCGAGCTGTCCGCTTCGATTGCCCAAACCAGCGACAGCTTGCGCAACTCGGTGAGCTCGGGTCCGCTGGTGATCCCGGGCGCTCGGCCACCGCCGGTCAGCTTGGGTGCGAGCGACAGGAACAGCTCGTCGACGAGGTCTTCCTGGAGCAGCGCGCCGAAGATCGTCGGTCCACCCTCGCACAGCAACGACCGCACGTCGTACGCCGAGCGCAGCCGGCGCATCATCGTCGTCAGCGTGAGATGGCCCGGATCGAGGCGAACCACATCGACGTCGGCGGCCAGCTCCGAGGTGTCGAGCTCCGCCGAGGTGAAGACGACGATTCGGGCGGCCGGCTCAGCGAACAGCGGGATGTCCGTCGGGACGTCGCCGCCACGGCTGAAGATGCAGGCGAGCGGCTCCGGGCTCAGGCCCGAGGCGGCCCTCCGGTGCCGGCGCTCGGGATCGCGGACGAGCCGCCCGTACCGCTCGGCACGGAGGGTCCCGGTGCCGACCAGGATCGCGTCGACGTGCTCGCGCAGGCCGTGGAACATCTCGCGGTCGCCCGGGTCGCTGAGGTCTCGCGAGCGCCCCTCGAACGCCGCTCGCCCGTCGGCGCTCGAGACGAAGTTGGCGACGGTGTACGGCCGGTCGGCGTGCGCGCGGCCGCCGAGACTGAGCGACGCGAGCAATTCGCCGGTGCGTACCGTCCCGGGCTCGGGCACGAGCTGCCGGAGCTCGGGGCCGCGCGCGGACGACGACGGCGAGGGGGTCACGATGGCGAACCTATCAGCAGGGTGATAAACAGACAGCGCTGAGGCCAAGCCCGCGCCCGAGGGAGGGAGCATGCTCGACTGCACCTATCGCGTCCAGATCCCACACCACGCCGGGCAGCTCGCGCGCGTCGCACAGGCGATCGCCGATGGCGAGGGCCTGATCGGCGACGTCGTCACCGTCTCGCTCGGTCGCGAGCACTCGATCAGGGAGATCACGGTCGAGGTGCGGGACGTCCCGCAGTCCGACCGGATCGCCGAGCTGGTGGGCGAGCTCCACGATGTGAAGGTCCTGTGGCACGAGGATCGCGCGCTGCTCCGCCACCTCGGCGGCAAGCTCCGGATCAATGCGCGCCAGACCGTGCGGACGGTCCAGGAGATGCGCGATGTGTACACGCCCGGGGTCGCGCGCGTGTGCACGGCGATCGCCGAGCAGCCCGAGCTCGCCGCGCGCTACACGATGATCTCGGAGAGCGTCGCGATCTGTACAAACGGGACGCGGGTGCTCGGGCTCGGGAACATCGGACCGGTCGCGTCGATGCCCGTGATGGAGGGCAAGGCGGTGTTCTACGACCAGTTCGTCGGGATCTCGGCGATGCCGATCCTGATCGACGCGAACGACGTCGACACGTTCGTCAACACCGTGCTGCGGATCGCGCCGACGTTCGGCGGGATCCACCTCGAGGACATCTCCGCCCCCGAGTGCTTCGAGATCGAGCGGCGGCTGAAGGACGAGCTGCCCCAGCCGGTCATGCACGACGACGTCCACGGCACCGCCGTGGTGTCGCTCGCGGCGGCGATGGTCGCCTGCCGTTACGCCGGCATCGAGTTACAGTCGGCCACGGTCGGCCAGCTCGGCCTCGGCGCCGCCGGGTACGGGATCGCGGCGCTGATGGTCGACGCGGGCGTGCGGCGCGTGCTCGCGTTCGATCCGATCGAGGCGTCCCACGCGCGGGCGCGCGAGCACGGGGTCGAGATCAGCTCGATGGAGCGGGTGATGGCGGAGGCGGACGTGGTCGTGGCGACGACCGGCCGGGCGGGGCTGATCCAGCCGGAGATGATCCGCGCGGGCCAGGTGATCCTCGCTCTCACCAACCCCGACCCCGAGATCGACCCCGAGGCGGCGGAGGCCGCCGGCGCGGCGTTCGCCGCCGACGGCCGCAGCGTCAACAACGTGCTCGGCTACCCCGGCATCTTCCGTGGCGCGCTCCAGGCGGGGGCGGCCGGCATCAACGTGGCGATGAAGCTCGCCGCCGCCGACGCGATCGCCGCGCTCGCCAAGGACGGGGAGCTCGTCCCCAACGTGCTCGACAAGAGCGTGCACGAGGCGGTCTCGGCGGCCGTCAAGGACGCGGCCGAGCGCAGCGGAATCGCGCGTCCCGAGCGGGCGACCAGCGACCTCTGAGCGGCGGCCCCGTGCTGCGCCGGGTGGGCGGCAAACCGGTTAGGCTGCCCGACCGATGGACTTCAGGCAGCTCGACCGCGGGGAACTGATCGCGGTTCTAGGCGGGGCCATTTTGGGCCTATCGGTATTCCTGGCGTGGTACACGCTGGGCGACAAGTTCACCGTGCCTGGCAATTGCCGGGGCCCGGGCAGCTCGTGCTCGGCGTGGAACTCGTTGATGGTCATCCGCTTCCTGCTGCTGGTCGCGGCGATCGCGCCCGCGATCCTCGCCTGGATCATCCTGCGCGGGCACGCACTGTCGTGGCCGCGAGGGGAGATGACCGCGATCATCGCGATCTGGGCCCTCGGGTTCACGCTGTTCCGCGGACTGGTCGACAAGCCGGGGACGCCGCCCGGTGAGATCGGCATCAGCGCCGGCTGGTGGATCGGCCTGGCGGGTGGCGTGCTGATCCTGATCGGGTCGGTCGCGAGGACGAAGGAGAGCATGACCACCCGCAAACCACCGGGGCTGCCATGAACCAGAACCAGGAACCCGCACGGCCGGACCGGAACCTCGCGCTCGAGTTGGTCCGCGTGACCGAGGCGGCGGCGTTGGCCGCGGCACGGATGGTCGGGCGCGGCGACAAGGAGGGTGCCGACCAGGCCGCGGTCGACGCCATGCGCCACGTCCTCGACTCGGTGTCGATGGACGGCGTGGTCGTGATCGGCGAGGGCGAGAAGGACAAGGCGCCGATGCTGTTCAACGGGGAGGAGATCGGCGACGGGACGCCGCCGCTCGTGGACGTCGCAGTGGATCCGCTCGAGGGGACGCGCCTGACCGCGCTCGGGATGCCGAGCGCGCTATCGGTGATCGCGCTGGCCGAGCGCGGGTCGATGTTCAACCCCGGCCCGATCGTGTACATGGAGAAGATCGCCGGCGGCCCCGAGATCGCCGATCTGCTCGATCTCGACCGCCCGCTCCCCGAGACGCTCGGGCTGATCGCCGAGCGCAAGAAGATCGACATCCGCGACGTGATGGTGGTAATGCTCGACCGCGAGCGCCATCACGCGGCGATGGACCAGATCCGCGACGCGGGCGCGCGCGTCAGGCTGATCCTCGACGGCGACGTGTCGGCGGCACTGCTCGCGGTCAGCGACAACACGCCGGTCGACATCCTGTGGGGGATCGGCGGGACGCCGGAGGGCGTGATCACCGCGGCCGCGATCAAGTGCATCGGCGGTGAGCTCAAGGGGCGGCTGTGGCCGCGCGACGACGATGAGCGGAACGCCGCGATCGCGGCCGGCTACGACCTTTCGAAGATCTTGAGCTGCGACGACCTCGTGGCCGGCGAGGACGTGTTCTTCTCGGCCACCGGAGTCACCGACGGCGACGTGCTCCAGGGGGTTCGCTATCAGGGCGACCGGGGCGCGACGACCGAATCGCTCGTGATGCGCTCCCGGTCGGGCACCGTCCGGCGGGTGTCGGCACGCCACGACCGGGCCAAACTGCGGGCGCTGACCGGCGTCCGCTACGGATAGCGGGCCGCCGAAGCGTCAATGGTCCCGGAACTGGCGGGCGCGCTCGATCGCGGCGCGTCCGGCGGCGACGCCCGCGGCGCGGCCGGCGGCGAAGCGGCCGACCTTCGACTCGGCCAGGTTGAGCTGGGCGAGCGAGCGCAGGAATGCGTGTGTGACCAGCACGTGGATCGAGGACTGGGTCGCCTCGTACACGGGCGTGCTGAACCCCACCGCGATCGCCGGGTAGAAGTTCGCCACCTCGACCTCGATACGGAGCTTCACGCGCCCGTCGGGCTCGCGGCCGATGCGGCTCACGTCGAGCGACAGGAAGCCGCAGCCCCGGCCGGCGCGCGCGACGAGCAGGCCGTCCCGGATCCGCCAGCGGACGACGCCGCGCTCGCGCTCGAGCACGTACTCCGGCGCGTCGAACCGAAGCAGCGTCAGCGGCCGGCCGAGGAACACCACCGAGCGCTCGTTCTCCCCGTACACCACGCGGATCGTCCAGGCGGTCACGCGCGAGAGGAACAGCCAGTAGGTGCGGGCCAGGTTCTCGAGGTTGGTGGCGTTCCACATCCGCTTCCAGTCCTGCTCGGCGAGCGTCAGCTCGGCCGACTGGAGTGAGCGGACCGCGCCGTCGCGGGCGATCACGGTCGACTTCGGCGGCGACACGATCACCGCGCGAGCGGGCAGCCGGTCCGGCCGCCGACGCCACCGCCGCGAAGCCACCAACGCGGTGAGAACTGCTAGGACCGCGGCGAACAGAGCCACGGCGGGATTGTCTCAGCGCGGAAGGCGCTCGAGCGCCACTGCCGCGCCGGCCTCCAGCTGGCCCTCGCCGGCGGGGACGAACGCGAGCGCGTCCGCTCCGAGCAGCGAGGTCACGATATGGGACCCCTGTGGCCCGGTGGGCATGGCCACGAGCTGTCCGTTGCGGCGCTCGAGGCGCACGCGCACCGCCTGCTCGCGATCGGGATTGCGGCGAACCGAGGTCCCGAGCACCGCCTCGGGCTCGAGCAGAGGCTCCTCGGTGCGCCCCTGGAGGGCGGCCAGCGCCGGGCGCACGAACAGCGAGAACGTCACGACGGCGGAGACGGGGTTGCCGGGCAGGCCGAACACGAGGACCGCTCCCCGTCGGCCGAACCAGGTCGGCTTGCCCGGTTGGAGGGCGACGCGCCAGAACAGCTCCTCGACGCCGAGCTCGGCGAGCGCCGCCTTGACGTGGTCGTGCGGCCCGACCGACACACCGCCCGAGATGATCACGACGTCGGCGGTCTCGAGCGCCGACGCGAGCCCGGCCTCGGTGGCCGCGCGGTCGTCGGGGAGTCGCTGCGCCGCCCCCACGATCGCGCCCTCGGCGGCGGCGAGCGCATCGAGCATCGGGGCGTTCGAATTGTGGATCTCGCCCGGGCCGAGCGGCTCGCCGGGTGCGCGGAGCTCGTCGCCCGTGCACAGGACCTGTGCCCTCGGGCGCCGGTGGACGGTCAGCTCGGCCGCGCCCGCGGAGACCGCCGCCCCGAGGTCGGCGGCGCCGAGCAGCTTGCCGGCGCGCAGCACGGCCTCGCCCGAGCGCATGTCCTCTCCGGCCCCGCGCAGGTGATCGCCGAAGGCGACCTCAGCCTGGGTGAGGATCGTGCCGTTGCGGACCTCGACGTTCTCCTGGGGGATCACCGCGGTGGCGCCGTCGGGGATCGCGCCGCCGGTGGAGATCCTGATCGCGCTGCCGTCGCCGAGCGCCGTCGCCGAGGGCGTCCCGGCGCGCGACTCGCCGATCACGGTCAGGGTCCGGCCGGCATCCCCGGGGACGACGGCGTAGCCGTCCATCGCCGAGCACGCGAACGGCGGCACGTCGCCGGCGGCTCTCAGGTCGACTGCGAGCACCCGATTGCGGGCCTCGTGGATGGCTACCCGCTCGGTTCCGAGCGGTCGGGCCGCGCTCAGCACCCGCTGGCGGGCCTCGGCGATCGTAATCAGCGCGGGAGGCATCGCGTCATTTTGGCGGACAACTGCGATCGGTTGACGTTAATGCGAATGGACTGGGTGGATGCGTGGTAAAAGTGCCTGGATGGAGCGGGGTGTGCCACGCCGTAGGCGACCAGGGCCGGTCGTGACCGAAGGAGTGCAAGCGCTGCTGCTGCGTGGCGAGGAGCTCGCCAAGGGCTGGCTGCTTGCGCTGGTCGAGGATGCGCCGCTCGAGTCGGCGGCGGCGATCATGGCCGGCGACGTCGCGCGCGACGGCCCACGCATCTGCGACGCCGTGGTTCGCGCGATCTACGACGAGGCGGACCTGCGGCGGATCGAGCCCGGTGGCGTACTCGAGCCGCTCATGTCTCGCGCCGGCGAGCCCGCCGGCGTGCGCAGCGCCGAGACCGCCGCCCGTGCCGTTGAGGCGCTCCGGAGCGTCATCTGGAGCGCTCTGCGCATCGAGTTGGCGCGGACCGACCCCGACATGCTCGCCGACGCCGGCGAGCGACTGTCGCTGGTCGCCGATTTCGTGCGCGCCGCCGTTTTGCGCCGGCGTGCCGACGGCGAGCCGCGACCAAGCGTTCCGCCGCTCCGGGTCGCGCGAACCGACCTCCCAGTCGCGCCGCGCGAGGGGCGGGTCGGAGTCGGCCGCCCGGAGCGCCGCGGGGAGGAGAGCGCGACGCCGGGGCTTGCGGGTACGGGGGGACCGGTTGAGGCTGGCGGTGGCGCAGGCGGGGGTTTCGAGAACGGCGGCGTGACGGAACGCACGGACGGCGCCGCCGCCCAGGCGCTCGGATCCCGGATCGTCATGGCTGTGCCGATGGAGGAGCCCTGGCGCGGCGCTCCGCTGACGGTGAGCGTCGGGCTTGCGGTGCTCGGCGAGGACGGCCACAACGCGGCGGCGCTGATCGATGCCGCCGAGCAGGGGAGGTTCGCGGCCGAGGCGAGCGGGATCGGGATCCTCACCGGCCAGCCCGAGAATGGCGACTCCGATCCGCCGCCCGGGCCGAGCCTGGTCAGCTGACCGGGGCTACTGCGCGGCCGGGGCGCCCGCTGTGGGGGTGCTCGCCGCGGACGGGACCGCGGCGGCGCCGATCACCTCGGTGCCGAGCATGCCCAGCGCGCGCCCGGTGGCCATCGTCAGGTCCCAGTTGGCGCCGTGGGCGTACGGCCCGCGGTCGATCACCGGCACGGTGATCACGTGGCCCTTGTAATAGAGCTGAACCGAGGTCCCGCACGGGAGCGTCCGGTTCGCCACGCCAATCGTGCTGCGCCTGAGGACCTTTCCGCACGCGGTTCGGTGACCCCAGAGCCCCGGGCCGTAGAGCGTGGCGATCGAGCGTCGGTAGACCGTGAGCGACAAGGTGGGCGCCGCCGCGGCGCTCGAGGCCTGGGAGCCCGTGATCACCGCTCGGATCGTCAGCTGCCCGGGATGGCTCGGGTGCCATGCCGCCGAGAACGACCCGCCGGGCTGGGCGCTCGCGTCCGCGACTGGGACCCAGGCGGAGCTGCTCGAGAGCTGGTCGATCTCCACGGTGTCGCCGGCGGCGGACCTCGGGACGCTCCCGGTCACCGACACGCCGCCGCGCAGGAACGCCGCAGCTTCGGATGCGATCGTGATGCCGTTGCTGGTCGCCGTGACCGGGACGTTGCCGGCGCTGACCGGCACATTCGGGCTGAACTGCGACTGCGACTGCGGGGCGGTCCCGGCCCCGCCGGACCCGGACCCGCCCGACCCGCCGCCGGACGCGGCCCAGGCGATCCCCGGGATGGCGAGGACGGCGCCTACGGCCAACAACGGGGCTACATAACGATTGCCGACTCTCGCGAGCAGCTGGTCAGTCCTCTCGTGGTGTGCCTACGGGGTGAGCTGACGGGCTCGCGCCTTGTGAGCGCTACGGCCCTACTGGGCCGATTCGCCCCTGTGGATCCTTGGATCCACAAAGTGGTTCCCCCGCCGATCGCCCGCGGACGGACGATCGCTCGGCGTTAACGGCGCGAGATTTAACCAGATGCGCCGACGATGTGGGCCGACCTACGGCCGCGGTAGCCGTCCGACCGCGTTGCGCAGGGCGCGGGCGCCGGCGTGGAGCCCGATCTCGGCGAGCTCGGCCGCCGCCTGGGCCGCGATGCCGAGGATGTCCCGGCCGGTGGTGTGGTCGGTCCGGTCGCCCTGTGGCAGCGTGGGCGGAACGCCGGCGGGCTGGGCCGGCTGGAGCAGGGGCTCGGCCCGGCGTGCCCGAGGGTCCCGGATTGCCGGCGTGTCGCGAGTTGCCGGCGCGCGATCGTCCGTTGCCGGCGCGGATGCGGATCGCGTCGCCGGCGCGGGCGAAGATCGCTTCTCACTGCGGCGATGCGGCCGCCTGCGCGGCAGCGCGCCGAGGACGTCTGAGGGGCGTTCGTCGCTCACGCGTTCCTATGATGGCGTAACACAACGCTGGCGGCTCGCGAAGACCCGGTCTTAGCAAAATCCGGACAGGATTTGAAACCGTCCCGACCGTTCCGCGTATACCTAAAGGCGGCCGGCGCACCAGCGCCCCTGGGCTCAATTGACTTCAAAAAGTATAGCGACTAGACTTCCCCCATACGTTTAACTAGCGGGTGTGCGCCCTTAGGGCCTCCCCGTTTGTCATCGTCTGAGGCCGGCGGTGTCCAGGACCGGCGGGTACGACGGGAAACGGATTCAGATGTCAGTAGCGGACCTGCAGGAACTCGAAGAGATCAAAGGCCTCGTTTCGCGTGGTCAGCAGCTGGGCGTCCTGACCTACGCTGAGATCACCGGCGCGGTGTCGGAGCTCGACCTCGACGAAGCGGATGTCGAGGAGCTCCACGGCTTCCTCGAGCGCGCTGAGATCGAGCTCGTCGAGGAACTCGACCCCGCGATCGCGGCGGCGGACCTCGAGCGCGCGCCCGACAAGCGCGGCGGCCGGCGCAAGCCGAAGACGGCGTTGGACCTCAAGCCGGATATGACCACCGATTCCCTTCAGCTGTTCCTGAAGGACATCGGCAAGGTCCGACTGCTCACCGCCCAGGAAGAGGTGGACCTCGCCAAGCGGATCGAGCGCGGCGACCTCGACGCCAAGCAGAAGATGGTCGAGTCGAACCTCCGGCTCGTCGTCTCGATCGCCAAGAACTACCGCAACCAGGGCCTGCCGTTCCTGGACCTGATCCAGGAGGGAACGCTCGGCCTCGTGCGCGCGGCCGAGAAGTTCGACTACCGCAAGGGCTTCAAGTTCTCGACCTACGCCACCTGGTGGATCCGCCAGGCGATCGCCCGCGCGCTCGCTGACAAGGCGCGGACGATCCGAATCCCCGTGCACGTGGTCGAGAAGCTCAACAAGATCGGCCGGGCCGAGCGCAAGCTCGTGACCGAGCTCGGACGCGAGCCAACCGCCGAGGAGATCGCCGAGGTCACGGGTATCGAGCCCGAGGAGGTCGAGTCGATCAAGCGGTCGGCACAGGCGCCGGTATCGCTCGAGAAGCCGGTGGGCGACGAGGAGGAATCGGAATTCGGGCAGTTCATCGCGGACGAGCGCGCCGAGTCGCCGTACGAGCGGGCGGCCGAGATCCTGACCAAGGAGGCGCTCCGCGAGGCGCTCGAGAACCTCAGCTACCGGGAGCGCCGCGTGCTCGAGCTGCGGTACGGGCTCGGTGGCGAGCACCCCCGCACGCTCGACGAGGTCGGTCGCACGTTCAACGTGACCCGCGAGCGGATTCGGCAGATCGAGAACCAGTCGCTCAAGAAGCTTCAGTCGCTCGCTGAGGCGCAGAAGCTGCGCGACGTAGCCTGATTGTGAACTCGTAGGGCAGGTCATTTGACGGGGGCTCGCGCGAGTCCCGTCAAACGACCAGCCCCTCCGAGTGCTGTGCTGGCGAGCGGGCGGCTGACTGCGCCCCCAGCTCTCTCTAGCCGGGGGTCCAGCCTTCCGCTCTCCGCTCAAGCCATCGGCGTGGGTGGCCGATGCGCCTCGTGATGTTCGATCTTCACGAGGCGCTTGCGTATGTCGTACAGAATGAGGGCTCGGACCTTCATGTGAAGGTGCCGGCGCGTCCGATGGCGCGGTTCCGCGGCCAGCTAGAGCCGCTGGAGCACTACACCGAGCCGCTGACACCGGCCGACACCGAGCGGGTGCTGCGGGAGATGCTCGCCGAGCACTCGGACAAGATGGCGGCGTTCGACAGCGACAACGAGATCGACTTCTCCTACACAGTCGACGGGCTGGCGCGGTTCCGCGTCAACGCGTTCCGCCAGCGCGGGTCGGTGTCGATCGTGGCTCGCGTGATCCCGTTCACGGTCCGCACGATCCACGAGCTCGGCCTGCCGCAGGCGATCGAGGAGATCGCCAAGGAGGAGCGCGGGCTGATCCTGCTCACCGGCACGACCGGCTCTGGCAAGTCGACGACGCTCGCGGCGATCATCAACCACATCAACGAGACGATGGCGCGGCACATCGTCACAATCGAGGACCCGATCGAGTATCTGCACCGCGACCGCCAGTCGATCATCAACCAGCGCGAGGTCGGCATGGACACCGAGTCGTTCGGCCGCGCGATGCGCCGGGTGCTCCGCCAGGACCCGGACGTGATCCTGATCGGCGAGATGCGCGACGAGGAGACCGTCCGGACCGCGCTGTCGGCCGCCGAGACCGGCCACCTCGTGCTCTCGACCGTGCACACGCTCGACGCGGCCGAGAGCGTCAACCGCATCATCGACTTCTTCCAGCCTCACGAGCAGAGTCAGGCGCGCGCGATGCTGGCCGGGACGTTGAAGGCCGTCGTCTCCCAGCGGTTGGTGCGGACCGCCGACCGCACGGCCCGCGTTGCGGTATGCGAGGTCCTGCGGATGACCGGCCGTGCCCGCGACATGATCCTCGACGCCGACCAGACCGACCGCCTGCGCGAGGTGATCGCCGAGGGCGAGTACTACGGGATGCAGACGTTCGACCAGGCGCTGCTGGGCCACTTCCAGGCCGGCCGCGTGTCGATGGAGGACGCGATGCGCGTCGCCTCGAGTCCGCACGACTTCAAGCTGCTGGTCGCCGGCGAGGGACGCACCGCGACCTCGATGAACGACCTCGTCGGAGGCGACGAGCACCCCGCGTCGGCCGACCTCACGCCGGCGCCGCCCGTCCAGCAGGTAAGGCCGGCGCCTTCGATGACCCCGGCGAACGGTCGCCCGTCGGCGCCGCCGCCGAGCATGGCCGCTTAGCCGGCGCAGCGGGCGCCGCCCAGTCACGGCGGGGACGGCCGGCTCGCAGGAGCCGGCCGTCGTCAGAACTGCGTCCGTATCGGCCCGGGACTACCCGACCGTGTAGCTGTAGGGGAGTGTCGCGAGCTCGTCGCCGCTCTGTTGGCCGGTGACCGGTGGCGGAACGTTGTTGTCGAAGTCATCGACGTACAGGTTCCCCGAAACCACCGTGCCGCTGGCGGCACTCGGCGTGATCGTCACGTTGACTGTCGCGGTCTGCCCGGGATTGATCACCACCGGCGAGAACGAGGTCGCCGGGTTGATCGAGGCCGCCTCGATGTCCCCGGTGGCCGAGGTCACCGCTGAGTCGAACGGCTTGGTCTGAGCCGTCATCGCCACTGACGCGGTGCCCGCGGGCGCGGGACCCGGATACGGGCCGCATTCGGACGGCGAGGCGAACCAGAACCCTGCGGTGACGAGGCCGCCCGGCGGTGTGTCGCTACCCGACGATGTGGTCGAGCAGAGTGATGCGGCCCCGGGGGCGTGGCTGGACAGATCCGGGTCGCCGGCGAACGGCCCGAAGTCGAACATCGTCGGCAGGCTCGATGTCTGACTGACGCTGACGCTCGACGTCTGGGTCGGGACAAACCAGACCGGGCTCGCCCCGACGTTTGGCAGGACGATTCCGCTGGCCGGCGCAAACGGGGCGAGGGTTACCGACGTCGACCCGTTCAACCGTGGGTCGACGAAGTAGTCCTCCGGCGCGACTCCGGTGTTGGTGATCTGTACCGGCACGGTCACCGGCGTCCCCGCCGCGAGTTTCGTGGCCGCGCTGTTTGGTAGCCCGGCCGCGCTGACCTTCGACGGCGTTGAAGCGGATGTCTCCGGTGTACGGCTCGGAGATCTCGTTCCCCACGACCGGCTCGGAGAAGTCGACGACGAGCGTCCACGTGCCGGGAGCCGGGTTCACAGCGTTGGCGGTGAGTGCCGTCAGCGAGGTGCCGTTGAGCGAGTTCTGCCCGTACCCGAGCGTGTCCCCGTCGGGGCTGATCAGGTACGCCCCGATCGGATCGGTCGGATCGTTGGCGATCGACACGTCCGCGCTGATGTCGCGGACTCCGGCGGGCACGTTGAACTCGTAGTACTGCTGCTGGCCCTCACCGTTCGGGCGACCGTTGCCACCGGTCAGCACGCCCGAGAAGGAACCCGAACGCTTGTTGCCGGGCTCGACCAGGCTGCGCAGCGTCACCGGAATCGAGGTCGATCCGCCGAAGCCGAAGTCCGACCTCAGCACGATCGAGCCCGCCGCGTCGCCCGGGGACGACGGGGTGGTGGCGCTGACCGTCACCGTCCGGCTCTGGCCGGGAGCCAGCAACAGCCGGCTCGGGGACACGGACGCGAACGGCACGAACTGCTCGGTGGCCATGCGCCAGGGGACAGCTCCGTTGGTTCCGGCGTCGGCGGCTACGTCGCCGAAAATCACTCCGGTCCACGTACCGGAGGTCGGGAAGCGGACGTCGACGCTGCCGAAGTTGCCGGGTCCCTGCGGCAGCGAGTGCGCCGCCAACCGGCCGCGCGGATCGATCAGGATCAGCCGCACGCGCGAGTTGTTCCCGTTCGCCGGGTTCCCCGGCCAGGCGAGCTGACCGGCCAACCTGTCGGCCCCGGGCCGGACGTTGAAGTGGAACACCCCGTAGTTGTTCTGGAGTCCCTGGTAGTTGGCGAACTGCGGGCTCGTGCCGTCGGTCAACGTGACGCTGCCGGTCTGGACGTTCTGGTCTGAGCCGAATGTCCGGCCGCTCAGGTTCACGAGCTGCAAATGCCGGCCCGTATTGGTGACGTTGACGTTCCAGCGCTCACGCGACCCGGGGCCGTCTACCGCGTTCAGCTGATTGGCCGAGGTCAGCAGCGTGTTGCCGGTCGGCCTGGGGGAGCCGTCCGGCGTGCGGATCGACTCGGCCAGCTGAACGGCCTTGTAGGAGTTCATGAGTCCCGCGCCCTGCTCCGCGGCGGGTGTGCCGAGGTCGGTGGCGGTGCTCACGATGATCTGCTTGACCAGGGCCGGGGTCGGCGTGGCGCCCCCGTGGGTCTGACGATAGGCCTGGATGACCAGAGCCGCCTCGCCGGCGACGAACGGCGAGGACTCGCTGGTACCACCGCTCTCCTCGATGTCCGACGACTGGCCCTTGAGGTTGATGCACCCAGCGAAGATGGCGCTGGCGTCGCAGGAGGCGAAGCTGAGGTCGCCCGGAGCGACCAGGCTCACGGTGCCACCGGTCTCGTTGAACCCACCGGAGCTGAGCGAGCTGATGTTGTCGTTCAACCAGCCGCTGGTGGCGAAGTAGCGAGCGGCGGCGTAGTTCGTCTGGGCGTAGAAGCGGAAGTCGGTTGACGCGCCCACCGAGATGAGGTTCGGGTCCGTCGAGGGCGAGCCGATCGTGTTGAAGTTGCCGGCATCGCCGGAGGAGACGCTGACCACGACGCCCGCCGCGACGGCGGCGTTGTCGAACTGCGCGGTGGCATCGAGCGCGCTCACGTCGGGGAACGGGTTCGAGCCGAAGGACTCGTTGATCACGTTGACGTGGTCGGTCTCGACCGCGTAGTTGATCGCCTGCAGGAAGTTGGAATTCGTGGTGTCCTCGAATGAGCCGAACACGTCCAGGCCGACGAGGCTCGCGCCCGGAGCAACGCCCTCGATGCGGATGTTGCAGGCCGACGGATCCGGCTGGGCGCTGAACCCGTTGACGTCGTACGTGTGGAGCCCCTGGCCGGCGATCGTGTTGGCGTCGAGGAACGCCTCGTCGCCGCTGGTGACCTGACCGGGGCCGTCGCCGGTGAAGTCCTGGTAGTCGCTGAACGCCGACGCGTTGTTGGGCCGGATGAAGTTGACGTTGTTCGGATCGATGCCGTCGGCGATCCAGGCGACCTTCACGCCGGCGCCGGTGATGCCGAGCGATCGGGCGGTCGGCTGGCGCGGGTTGTCGGAGTCGGTGTTGGTGAGCGACAGGCCTTCCGGATCAAGTTGTGGCTTGCCGGCGGAGCAGGCGCCCGGGATCACGTTGGGCGTGAGCGTCGTTGCCTGGTGCGACTTCAGCTTGTGAGAGGAAGCGGTTGGCACCTGGGCCGGCGCCGCGCCCTGAATCGTGACGTCGGGGATGACCTCGGCCACCGCGGGATTTGCCCTGAGCCTTGCCGCCTCACCCTTCGAGACCGCGGCCGCGAACGCGTCGACGAGCTGGAACGTCTTGATGTGCGTGGCGTGGACCGCACGCAGCTCGCTGATCAGTGGCGCCTGGGTGGCCTCGATCGCGTCGGCGCGCCGCGCCGCCGCACTACTCCCGACGTGGGCAGCCGCGGGCTGGCTCTTCAGGATCACGATCACGTGCTGATTGGCGTTCTGCGAGAGCCGCCTCGCCAGCGCCGGCGTCAGCGGCCCGGAGGTGGCTGTGGGGGCGGCCGCCACCGACTGCGCCCCGATCGCGGCCGGCACCCCGACCGCCATCGCCAGCAAGGCGATCGTCTTCTTTCGTGCACACGCCAGCCGTACGACACCCGCAACACGTGATCGCATACCTTGGACCCTCCTCCAGTGGTGACTGCTGCTACCGCCGCGCCACACACAGCTCCCCCGAGTGGGCAGCACGGCCGATGTTCCGCGAACCTACCACCTGCCAGGGGCGGACGACCGCGTCGTTCACTTCAGTTGTTGAAGCATTGCGCTAAACTGGGCAAAAGATGGCTACAAACGACACATGTCCGGTCTGCCGCACGGCGGAGATCGTGTGCGGCAAGTGGACGCTGCTGGTGATTCGCGATCTGGCCGAGGGCCGGTCGCGCTTCTGTGAGCTGGAGCGCTCGCTGCGCGGGATCAGTCCGCGGACGCTGTCGCTGCGGTTGCGCGCGCTCGAGGAGGAGGGGGTCGTCGAGCGTCAGACGTTCCCCGAGGTGCCTCCCCGGGTCGAGTATGCGCTCACCGACAAGGGCCGCGCGCTCGTGCCGCTGATCGAGGACATGCGCGCCTACGGGCTCCAGTGGCTGTTCGAGGACTGCGACGAGCCGAGCCCGGATGACGCGCCCGACGACGCTCGCGAGCCCGCTGTCGCCGCGGCCTGACCGCCGCGCATGCGGATCGCGGTCGCCGCGGATGAGCTGACAGGCGTCGCGCGGGCGCTCCCCGAGGAGCTTCGCCGGCGCGGTCACGAGCCGTTGCTCCACGGCGCCTACGCGGACGCAGAGCGGCCCGACTGGGCGTGGGCGAGCGAGGCTGCGGCCCGGGACGTCGCCGACGGCAGGGCCGAGCAGGCGATCGTCGCGTGCTGGACCGGAACCGGCGCGTCGATCGCGGCGAACAAGGTGCCGGGGATCCGCGCCGCGCTGTGCGCCGACGCGCCGACCGCGGAGGGCGCGCGCCGGTGGAACGACGCCAACGTGCTCGCGCTCAGCCTGCGGGCAACCTCTCAAGCCGAGCTCGAGGAGATCCTCGACGCCTGGTTCGGGGGCAGCTCGAGCGCCGAGCCCGACGACGTCCAGAACATCGCGCATCTGGCCGAGATCGAGCGCTCGCCCTAGCGGCGACGCGGCCTCAGCGCACGACGACGAACGTGCCGGACCCGATCATGTGGCCGTAGCGGCCGGCCTTGCGCCGTCCGAAGCCGGGCCAGACGTACCATCGGTACTTGCCGGGCTTGAGCCGGTAGCGACGTCCCTCGAATTTCCATGTGCGGCGAAGCTGGAGGCCGGCGTGCGTCGGCCACATGCTGAGCACCTTGCCGCCCCGGAACAACTGCACGTTGTAGTAGGTAGCGCTCGGGGCGGCGGTCCAGCTCAGCATCGGTGGCGCGCTCAGGTGCGCGTTCGGCGCGGGGCCGAGAAGTCGCGGTCCGGGGGTTGCCTTGATCGTCTGCGCCGCCACGTTGCCCGCCTGATCGCGCGCAGTGATCGTGTACGTGTAGTGGACGCCGTTGCTCACGTGGTCATCCGTAAATCCGGTTCCGTTGCCGGAATAGACGGCGTGGGCGCTGGCAGCCTTCGCGCCGTCGGTCCGAGTGACTTGGATCGAGGCGAGCGGAGCGACGTCCCCGCCGGCTTGCCAGCTCAGCGCGACGCTCTTGTCGCCCGGATCCGCGGTGGCGGTCAGCGTTGGCGGCGTCGCGTCGTAGGCGAACGGCGCGCTAGCGACAGTCACGGACTTGCCTGCGTTGTCGACGCAGGTCCCGGCCACGGTGGCGCTGGCCGTGGCGGGGCCGGCGTATGTCGTGGAGGTGCACGACGCGATGCCGGAGAATGAGCTGCCCTGGAACGCGAAGGCGACCGGGGCGTCGTACCAGCCGTTGGAGTCGGGAGGGCGGGACGGGGTCGCGGTGGCGGTGGGGGAGGAGGTTTCGACCTTGATTGTGTACGGCTGAATGATGGTTGGACCGGCAGTCGGTCCAGTGACTTCGCACGGACACCGTTACGATTGGTATTGGATGCGTACGTCGTCTGGATGCAGCTTCCTGGAGTGGTTCGGCGGTCCATGTGCCAGCTGAGGTTCACAGGCGCCGTGTACCAACCGCCGGTGCATGGCTGTGCGGCCGCCTGGCCAACTGCGCACATGGGCGTGATGGTGTCCGCCGACGCCACCGACGCCGTCGTCAACGACACCGCGACGGCGACCAGTGCCACCGCCACCGCACGACGCCTCATGACAGCTCCAGTCGTCGGAGACGCCGCAGCAACGCGAGGCTCGCCACCGCGAGTACCGCCATCGCGAGCGAGGTGAGCAGGAGGAGCACACCGCCGCGATGCCCGGTCTCACCGCTGTGAAGCGCCCGATCGGGCAGCAGCAGCAAGTCCTTGGGCCAGGACAGGGGGAACGACAACCGCGTGGCTCCCGATCGCGCGCGACGCGGAGCGGAAGTGCGAGCGGCATGAACGTGCGGACGCGACGTGGGTCGTCCCGACCGCGCGCGCGGCGTCCTCGACGCAACGATCTTTGCTGCGGGTGTGCTGACCGTCCTCGCCGGCGTAACGACAACCGGCGCGCGGATCGCCGGCGCAACGACCGCGGGTACGCGGATCGCCGGCGTGGTGGAGGTCGACCGATGCGGCGCGGGCGCGGTGGTCGTGGCCTGCGGGGCGGGGTCCGGCGTTGGCTGACTCGCTGAGCCGGACGTCGGCGCCCTCTGGGGGGCGGGCCCGGAACCGTGTTCCCGAGTCGCAGCTGCCGCGCCGGCAGCGGCCGGCCAGCTCGAGGCGACAAGGACGAGAATCACCGTCCCGCAGATGCGGGCAATGATGCGAGCGGCCCAAGAAACAGCGTCCGACTGCCCCCGGCGCCGCCGCCCGCCCCACGAACGGATAAGCAACGGGCCTTCCATCTTCTACGTATCGCTAGCTAAACCGCACCATACGCCGCATGCCTCTCTAAATCAACGCTCCGACCTGCCTGCTGTTTGCGTCCACATCACCGTCAGTGCCACCAACACTGCCGCCGCGACGAGCAGCAGCGCCATCGCTGCAGGGTCACTCGACGCGCGAGGGCCGTCCGCGCGTGCCTCGGCCACTCGTATCGGGGGGTGCCCCTGGAGTCCGGTCGCCGCCTGCCGCGACCGGCGCCGGCTCGACTTGACGACGGATTCGATCGAGGGATGAACGGCCGCCGTCGACGTTCTCGACGTCTGCGCCCACGCGAGCGCCAAGGTCGCTTCCCGGACCGGCGCTGCCGGCGCGACCGGCGCGACCGGCGCGATCAGGCCGGACACGGTGGCTCCCGCAAAGGCAGCCGTGCTGAACAGCCGAATGCGCCGCGTGGGCGATCCATTGGGCTCCGGCGGCCCTGGCACGGTCTGCGACGCGGATCTGGTCGAGGACGGTTGCCCGGCGATCGGTCCCGTCTGCTGAGCCGGCGCGGTAGGGCCGGGCGCGGGCGGTGTCGGGGGTGGCGCTGGTGAACCCGCAGGTGCGGGGCTCTCGTCGACGATCACCGTGCTCTGCCCGGTGACGACCTGCGTCTGGGTCGCGTCGTAGCACCAGGCGACGCAGCCGACCTGCACCTGCCAGATGATCTGATCGGTCACGTCGACGGCGCCGGGATTCGAGCCGGTCGCGCCGGCCTGTACGTTGATGATCGTGATCGATTGCTGCGCTTGCTGGACCTGCTGGGTGTCGACGCAGTAGAAGACGCAGCCGATCTGAAGCTGCCATGTGCCCTGCTGCGCTTCGGCGACGGACTGAGGCGTGGGTGGTTGCGACACTGTTGCGTCATCCGTGACCTGGACGGTGGTGGCGCTTTGGGAGGCGACCTCAGTCTGCGTCGCGATCGCCTGAGCGGCCTGAACCTGACACGCCACTTGATCGACGATGCCCTCCACGGTTGCCGCCGTCGGCTGCATGGTCGACGAGCCGCAAGCCGGCTGCGACGCGTCGAGGTTCTGGAGTAGCTGCGTGAGCGCGGCCGCGGACGGATCGGTCGTGGTCGTGCCGAAGCATTCTGTAACGCAGCCGATCTGGATCTGCGTCACGCTGCTCGTCACCTGCGACGAGGACTTCGGCGACGGCGCCGTGTCGAGGGCGGTCGCCGACTGCAACGCCGTCCCCGCAACCTGCACGGTGACGCTTTCCTGGATGGCCACCTGAACCTGGCTGACGTGCTGGCAGTGCGACGTACAGCCTGAAATCTGCACCTGCGAAATCGACTGGCTGGTGGTGGTCGACTCGACCGGCGCGGGGGGCGGCGTGGTTCCCGCCGGCGGCATGCCGGGGTTCGGCAGAGCTGGAGGTGTCTGACCGGGCGGGTCCGAGGGTGGGGTTGGGGTCGGCGCCGGCTGGCCCGGTGTGGTGGGCGGCGCGGCGGGGTTGGATGGTGGCGTCGTCTGGTCGGGTGGTGGCGGCGTCTGGTCGGGCGAAGCCGCGGCGGTGGGGATCGGCGGCGGGGTCACCGGCAGGGCCGGCGGCGAAGTCGCGTCGGTCGGCGCCGGGGGTGGCACGACCGCCGTGCCGGCGGCCTCAGGCGGGGAGGTTGCCGTCGGCTGCGATCCGGGGCCGTTGTCGCTCGTCGAGGCGGGCGGAGCCCCAGCCTGACTCGGGGTGCCTGCCGTCGCCGGCGAGGTGCCGACCGCGAGGGGGGCCTGATCCGCGCGCGCATGAGCCGCCGCGGCTAGCGCCACGACGATCGTGGTCAGGACCAGTCCGAGCTTTGCCGTGTTGAGGGATCGCATTGGGTGTCTCAGCGGGGGCCCGGCCGGCGCGTATCTGGCGCCGGCCGGGGCCGCGGTTTCTGCGCTCGAGACCAACGCGTCACCGTTGGCGGAGCGCCTCTATTAGGTGCTGGTCTGGGTCTGCGTTCCGTTCTGCGTGGTGTTCGCGTTGTTGCCGGCGAAGCTGAGTGCGCCGTTGAGCGCGAACTGGTTGGCGCTGTTCGAGCCGCCCGAGATATTCCCGGCGGCGATGTTGACCGGGACGTTGGCGTTGACCGCGGTCTGGTTTGCGTTGGCGCACGAAGCCGCCAATTGACCAGTGAGCGCCTCCTGATCGCTCAGCTGCGCTTGACCGGCCCCGCCGCAGCCCCACTGGCAGCTGGAGCCGGCGGTTTGGGCCTGGGTGTTGTTTTGCGTGGTGTTGGCGTTGTTGCCGGCGCCGCTGGCAGCTCCGTTGATCGCGCCCTGGTTGGCGCTGTTGGAGCCGCCCGAGATGTCACCGGCGGCGATGTTGACCGGGACGTTCGCGTTGACCGCGGTCTGGTTGGCGTTGGCTGTCGAGAACGCTCCCTGGAGCGTCGCCGCGCTCTGACCCGAGGCCTGGAACTGGCCCGCACCGCCGCAGCCGACCTGGCAGTTGGAGCCGGCCGTCTGCGTCTGGGTGTTGTTCTGGGTCGTGCCGGCGTTGTTGCCGGCACCGCTCAGCGCGCCGTTGCCGGCGAGCTGGTTGGCGCTGTTGTTACCGCCGGAGACGTTCCCGGCGGCGATGTTGACCGGGACATTCGCGTTGACCACGGTCTGGTTGGCGTTCGCCGAGGATCCCGCGAGCTGACCGGTCACCGCCTGCTGCCCGCTCAGTTGGGCTTGACCGGCCCCGCCGCAGCCCCACTGGCAGCTGGAATTGGCGGTTTGGGTCTGGGTGTTGTTCTGGGTGGTGTTGGCGTTGTTGCCGGCGCTGCTCAGCGCGCCGTTGCCGGCGAGCTGGTTGGCGCTGTTGGTGCCGCCCGAAACGTTGCCGCCGGCAATGTTCACCGGAACGTTGGCGTTCACCGCGGTCTGGTTGGCGTTCGCCCCCGACAGCGCTCCCTGGAGCGTCGCCGCGCTCTGACCGGCCGCCTGGGCCTGGCCGGAGCCGCCGCAGCCGACCTGGCAGTTGGAGCCGGCCGTCTGCGTCTGGGTGTTGTTCTGGGTGGTGCCAGCGTTGTTGCCGGCGCCGCTCAGCGCACCGTTGCCGGCACCCTGGTTGGCGCTGTTGCTGCCGCCTGACGCATCGCCGCCCGACGGGCTGCCGCCGGTGGTGCTCGGCGCATTGCCGTTGACGGCCGTCTGGTTGGCGTTCGCCGATGATCCGGCCAGCTGGCCGGTCACGGACTTCTGGCTGCTCCCTTGTGCCTGTCCAGGTCCGCCTCCACCGATCGCTGCACCGGCGCTGGCGGTCTGGGTCTGGGTGTTGTTCTGGGTCGTGTTGGCGTTGTTGCCCGCGCCGCTGACCGCTCCGTTGATCGCGCCCTGATTGGCGCTGCTGGAGCCGCCCGTGGGCGTGCCGCCCATGGGCCCACCCATCGGCTTTCCGCCCATCGGCGTGCCGCAGCCACACGGCTTGCCACCGCCTGAGGGCTGACCGCCGGCGACGCTCACCGGCGCGTTCGAGTTGGTGGCAGTCTGCTGGGCGTTCGCGCTCGAGAGCGCACCCTGCAGCGTTGTCGCGGCCTGACCCGCGAACTGTGCTTGACCGAGGCCACCGGCCCCGGCGCTGCCTCCACCGTCAGCCATCGCCTGCGCCGGTATGGCGAGCGCGACGATGCTGACGGCGGCAGCGATCAATTTCGATCTCATGCTGCTTCGTTCTCCTTGGTTGAGGTGGATCGCCGCGCTCGCACTGCTCACTGAGCAGCGGCGATGACCTGGCCGAGCCCGCTAAGTCGAGAGGGACTCGGTGACGACCGCCTCACGTCGGCGACCGTCGCTTGCACCGACCCAGCGGCGCTAACCAGGCCGTTCCAACCTCGAGACGAGGAACGCCGATCGCGCTGGGGCAAGCCCCAGGCCTAAGAGCCCCGGCAACAAGGCTCGAAGAATGCACAGGCCGCCGAAAGCGAGGAGAGCCGCGGCGGCCGCGCCCGCTCCTCCGCCTCCGGCGCCCGCGGCGCTGCCCTCCGCTCCGCCTGGCGGCAGGGCTGGCGAGAGTGGGACTGCCAGCGGCGCCGTCGTCACCGCGACGCCCGGACGGGATCGACGCGGGTCGAGATGACGTCGGCGCCCGGGTTCGCTGCGCGAGTCCGCGCGACGAGCCGGCACAGCCGGCTGCGTGCCGCGCCGGCTCGTCGCCACGAGCACCAGCACTGGCGACCACGGGCGGGCGACGGCGGAGTGCGCGACGGGAGCGCGCCCTGTCGATCCCGCCGGCCGAGCCGACGTTGCGACTGGGCGATGAGCTCGTGGATGCGCGAAGCGATGGGCGCGCGTCCGGCCTCGTGGCGTCCGGTCGGACCGGGCCGTGCGCGACGTGGTCGATTCGGTGCCGACAGCCTGCCCCGCGTCCGGCTGGGGCACGGGCCCCGCGAGCGCGCTCACCGACTGCTCCACGGCCCCGGCAGTCGAAGGCGCCGGCGCCGCGGGTGCGGGGTTTTCCGGCGCGGGCTGTGGGGTGGGCCGAGCCACGACGGGCACGGGCGGCACCGCGGGCGGCGCCACCACAGGCGCCGCCGGCGGCGAGCCAGGCTGGGCTCCTCCAGATGCTCCGGCGCCGCTCGCCGACGGGATTTGAGCGAGCGCCGCGGACACGGCGCTCTGCGCTGGCGCGGGAACCAGGGCAGCGAGCTGGCTCAGCGCGGCGGAGCCGGGACTGGCGGCCTCCGCCCCGGTCGGCACGATCAGCGCAAGCGTGAGAAGCGCCGTCGCGAGCGCCCCCAACAAGCCCCAAGACTTTCGAATCAGATGATCAGCCATGATCAGCTTCTGCTGGTTAATGTCTCGCCGACGCCCAGATCCGATCCAAGAAACCCTGGGTATCACTCGTTATCTCTGTACCTTCCTCGGTGATATCGGTCGCAGAAGGGGCACGGCGACATCGGTGAAAAAGCTCATTTCCCGGCGGGCGGCAGCGCCGCCAGAGGGCTCGAACGGTCCGGGTCTTCCCGACGCCGAGAAGGACGCGATGGTGCGCTCGCACCTCCCGCTGGTGCGGGCGATCGCACGGCGCTACGCGGGCCGGGGAGAGGAGCTCGATGACCTGGTCCAGGCCGGCTCGGTCGGGCTGGTCAGGGCGTCAGCCCGCTTCGACCCGGGCCGTGGCGTCGCCTTCGCGACGTTCGTGGGACCTGCCGTCGAAGGTGCGATCCGGCGGCATCTGAGCAAGCGCCGAGGTGGCGTGCAGCTGCCGCCCAAGGCGCAGTGGACGAGCGCGGACTCGCCCGTGCTCGAGGCGAGCGACGCAGCCGTTGACGGGTCGCGCGAGCCCAAGTCTCTCGTCGAGAGCGAGCACCGCATGCTGCTCGCAGGGGGTTTCCGCGCGCTGGATGAACGGGAGCGTCAGATCGTGTTTCTCCGCTTCAACGCCGACATGACCGAGCGTCAGATCGCGACGGCTGTCGGCATCTCGCAGGCACACGTCTCGCGACTACTCGACGGCGCCCTGACCAAGCTCCGGGCCGAGCTCAGCTCGGCGGACTCCGTAAAGGGGGCTGATACCACGAAATCTCAAGCGATATCACGCCCCAAAGCGCCGGAAATTGCGAGGACAGAGACTAGAATCGAGGGCGTGGGCGCAGAGAAGGAGAGCGTGGGCGCGCAACCGGACAAGGCCACGCGACATGGCAACGGTCGGTCTCCGAAGACGAGCTACAGCGGCCGGTTCCTCGTTCGGATGCCGAGCGAGCTTCACGAGCAGCTCACGCTTGCTGCCGAGCGCGACGAGATCAGCCTCAACCGGTACGTAACCGACGCGCTCTCGACCTCCGTCGGCGTGGCCTCATCGGACCGAGCGAACTCCCCACCCGGAGCACCTGGCGCCGCAGACTCGGCCAAGGACCGGAGAGCGACCCGGACGCTCAGGATGGCCCTCGCGACGAACGTCGCGCTCGTGATCGTTGCGGCCGTTATCGCCCTCGTGCTGCTGGTGCTCGCGTTGCAGCGCGGGATCTGACGCCGCACTGCAAGTCGGCGGTCACGTTGCAGGATCGCCGGCGGTGGGGGCGAACCCGCCGACGTGCGCAACGGAACGCTCCACGGGGTAATCGAGGCGTTCGCGACGGAGGCGGCGATGGTGCTATGCGCCGAGACCGCATCCGGCGCGGAGGTCCCGTTCGAGCTGGTCGACGCGGCCGGCGGTCCCCGTGGCCGTGTCCCCCTGTACTGCTACCGGCCGCTGACCGATCCGTTCATCCGCGAGCGGCTCGGGTTGCTCTCAGGGCTACCCACCTACGCCCCTGCGGTGCGTGCGGTGAGCAGCCTCGAGGGCGTCGACGCGTACCTGCGCCAGCGCGGGGAATCGCGCGTCCCGTCCGAGCGGCGCGAATGCGCCGACGCCGCGCTGCGCACGTTCCTGTCCGTGCTGTACGACGAACGCAGCGAGTTCTCGTTCGACCCCGATCGGTTTGAAGTCGCCTACGACGAGCTCGAGCAGGCGCTGTACGAGGGTCGCGCGGTGACGACGGTCGTGGCGCCGCTGCTGGGGATCGCGCTCGACACCGAGACGACTGAGATCGCGCTCGGCGAGGGACTCGCGCTCGTCCGAGGTGACGCGCTCGACGACGCGCCGCCCGACGCGGTCTGGGGCGACGCCGAGGAGCCTCACGTGCTCGCGGTGCTGACCGTGGCCCAGGATCGGGCTGCGCCGGCGCCGGTGTCGGTTGCGCGCGTCCGCTTTCGGCGCACACTGACCGCGCTGCGGTTGTTCGAGCGCGGCGGGTTCGCGCTCGGCCCGGTGGCGTGGACGCGGATCGATGCCGGAAGCTGGCGCTCGGTGCCGCTCGGCGGCAGCGGCCGGCCGCGCCTGACCCGACATATACCGGCCGCGCAGGAGGACGAGCTGCGGGCGTTCTGCAACCTGGTGGCGCGGCGCACCCCGAGGGGCGGGGAGACAGCGTGGGCCCTGGCCCGGTTCGAGATGGGCTGCGAGCGCCTGGCGCCGTTCGAGGCGCTGACCGACTATCTGCTGGCGCTGAGGGCGCTGCTGGAGCCCGAGGGCCCCGCGAGCGGCCGCCTGGCCGGCCGTCTGGCCGCGATCTGCGCCCGGCCCGAGGACCGGGCAGCGGTAGCCGAGCGCACGGCGCATGCGATCTCGCTCGAGCGGGCGGTGATCGCCGGCCTCGCCCCGGCACAGACCGGCGTCGACGCGCTCGTCGAGGAGCTCGCCGAGCAGCTGCGGGCGCTGCTCAGAGATGTCCTGTGCGGCCACCTCGAGCCCGACCTGTGCTCGGTCGCCGACGACCTGCTGGCGGCGCCTTCACCGCTTTAGCGCAGCGGTGTACGACGGTAGCGCTGCGCTAGGCTTGGCCGCAGACCGCTCCCTACTCGGTCCCATGTCGGGGCCGGGAGTGTCTTGCCGCCAGGCTCGACATATAAGTCCTGGCGCTCTAATGCAGTTAGGGGGAGCGCGATCGCAGCTTCGAGCGGGCGCAGAGCCCGCTCGTGCTGTTTTTTGGGGTCAGGGCCTGTCGAGGGGGGTAGGTGGACGGTTATGCTCAGCCCCGTGCCACCAGCCGCCGCCGGGCCCGCCGTCAAGCCCAACGTCCATCCAAATTGCCTGAACACCCCGCGGATGAACGAGGACGGCTTCGAGGAGCTGTGCCATCTGGTCACCGAGCAGGATCCGGACACGGCGCTGTGCGGCAAGGACGTGTCGGGGTACCCGTGGGACCCCCCCTGGCCCCGCTGCGAGGCGTGCCTGTCGGTCGCCCGGGGAGAGATGAACTGAGACCGGCGCCGACCTGGTGGCGCGGGCGGCGGCCGTGACCGAGTACGGGCTGACCTGCGTCGTCGAGATCCCGAAGGGCGGGCGGAACAAGTACGAGTACGACCCCGAGCTGGGCGGCATCAAGCTCGACCGGTTCATCTCGGCCTCGGTCGTGTACCCGACCGATTATGGCTACGTCCCGGACACGCTCGCGCCCGACGGCGACCCGCTCGACGTGCTCGTATGCGTGTCCGAGCCGACGTTCCCCGGCTGCTACGTGCTGGCCAAGGCGATCGGGCTGTTGAAGATGGCCGACGAGAAGGGACCCGACGACCACGTCGTGTGCGTGCCGGTCGACGACCCCGGCTGGAACACGCTCGAGGACATCGACGACCTACCGCGCCAGCTGCGCGCCGAGATCACCCACTTCTTCACGGTCTACAAGGACCTAGATCCCGACCGGCATTCCGACGTCACGGGCTGGGCGGGCCGCGCGGCGGCGCTCGAGGCGATCGAGGCGGCGCGGCGGGCGTTCCGGGAGAAGACCGACTAGAGCCGCGGTCAGCCCGCTTCGGTCTCTTCCGTTTCGTCCTCTGCCTCGGCGTCCGCCTTCTCCATCTTTCTTGCGCGGTGCTTCCACACGCGGTGGGCGATAAAGGCGAGGATCAGCAGGCCGACCGCGATGCCAAAGAACGCCTCGTACCTCGTGGCCGTCCGGTAGATGCTGTCGATGTTGCTGCCCGAGAAGTAGCCGATCGAGACCCAGACGCCGACCCACAGCGCTGCGCCGAGCATGTTGAACGGAATGAACTTCGTCCAGTGCATGCCGGTGATGCCCGCGATGATGCCGTTGGCCTGACGGAGCCCCTCGACGAAGCGCGCGATCACGATCACCTTGCCGCCGTGGCGGTCGAAGAAGTTGGCGGTCTTGTCGAGCCGCTCCGGAGTGAGAAAGATGTATTTGCCGAACCGCTCGGCCAGCGGGCGGCCGCCGAAATGGCCGATCGCGAACCCGAGGTTGTCTCCGAGAATCGCGGCGAGGAAGCCGATCAGGGCCACCAGCCAGACGTTCAGCCGTCCCGTGCCGGCGTACACGGCCGCGATGATCAATACGGTCTCGCCCGGCACCGGAACGCCGAAGTCCTCGAGGAAGATCAGTGCGAGCGCGAGGTAGCCGAAGCGATTCAGCGTAGGCTCGAGGCTGTGGAGGACGCCCGGCAGGTGCCCCGGGGGAGCGGACGCCGCTAGCAGGAGATGGAGCACGATGAGACCCTACCCGCGCGCTTTGCCATCATCGCGCTAGGCGCCGCCGTCAGGCGCCGCCGCCAAATACCAAGGCGCCGCCGCCAGGCGCCGCCGCCAAATCCCTGAGGCGCCGCCGTCAGGCGCCGCCGCCGAATCCAATTCATCATGACCGCGGTCAAGCTCACGTCTCTGTCTCATGGCGCCGGCTGCGCCTGCAAGGTACCCGCGGCGCTGCTCGCGCCGCTGGTTGACGCGCTTCCTCGATCTGAGGATCCGAACCTGCTGGTCGGGACCTCGACCTCCGATGACGCCGGCGTCTACCGCGTGCGCGAGGACCTCGCGCTGGTCCAGACCGTGGACTTCTTCACCCCGATCGTCGACGACCCCTACGACTTCGGCCGGATCGCTGCCACCAACGCGCTGTCCGACGTCTACGCGATGGGTGGACGACCGGTGAGCGCGCTGAACCTGGTCGCGTGGTCGATCGAGGAGCTCGGCTCCGAGATGCTCGGCGAGGTGCTGCGCGGCGGTCACGACGTGGCCACCGCCGCCGGGGTGGTGATCGTCGGCGGTCATACGATCGACGACCCCGAGCCCAAGTACGGGATGGCGGTTACCGGCTTGGTCAACCCGGACGAGGTGATCACGAACGCCGGCGGCCGGGCCGGAGACGTGCTGGTACTGACCAAGCCGGTTGGCGCAGGCGCGGTCACGACGTCTTTGAAGAAGGGACTGGCCTCCGAGGAGGTGCTGGCAGCGGCGGTCGAGGTGATGACCGAGCTGAACGAGCCCGGGTCGGCGGCGGCGCGGGCAGCCGGCGCTCGGGGGATGACCGACGTCACCGGGTTCGGCTTGCTCGGTCATCTGCACGAGCTGGCACTCGCGAGTGGCGTGGCCGCGGTCGTGGACGCGCCGGCGGTCCCGGCGATCCCGGGCGCGCTCGAGCTGCTCGAGGACGATCGGGCGGTCGCCGGCGGCAGCCGCAACAACCGCCGGTACGCCGAGGAGTTCGCGTCGTTCGACGACGGCGTCGACGAGGTCCGGCGGCGGCTCGTGACCGACGCGATGACCTCCGGCGGCCTGCTCGTGGCGGTCGATCCGTCGAGGGCTGCCGAGGTCCCCGGAGCGGTCATCGGTCGGCTCGTGGAGGGCGAGCCGGGCACGATCACGGTGCTCTAGACGCTCGCTCCAGGGCCTCGCGCGAGGCGACCCCGAGCAGTCGCCCGTCCGGGGTTGTGACAATTGCGAAGCCCAAGTTCTTCTCCGCCAGCTGCTTGGCGATCCCGGCGGCGGACCGGTGCGGGCGCACCGTCGAAGGGCCGAGCTGCATGACGTCGCCGGCAGTGCCGTCGGACCCACGGTCGACGGCGCTTGCAGGCAGGCGGCCGAGCACGACGCCATCGGAACTGGTGACCACCGCGAACGGAAACGGCGAGCGCTCGATCGCCTCGAGCACGCCCGCCGCGCGGTCGGTCGTGGCACAGCGGACAACCTCGTCGCGCATCGTGCTTCCCACGATGGGTGGATCGGGCTCCTCTCCCTCGACCTTCAGGCCGTGGGCGAGCCAGTCGACTTTGCCCGGCTCGTAGTCGTAAACGTCATCGAACCCGAGCATTTCGAGCCGGCACGCGGCTCGCGCACTGAGGTCTCAGAGCGAATCCCAGCAGTACACGACGACCGGGCGCTCCCGGTCGAGCACGGTCACGGTGTGCTGGTCGAGCTGCCGTAGCGGCAGGTTGCTCGCGCCGGGAAGATGCGCCGGGGCGTAGTCGTCCTCCGGCAGCACCTCGACCACCTGGGCGCCCCGGTCGATCAGCTCCTTGAGTTGTTCCAGCCAAATCCGGGTTGCCATGAGGGTGTCACGGTAGCTGAGCGATGGCGTCCGCGAGGACCTCGCGCGTGGCCTCGAGCGCTTGCGGGATCACGTGCGTGTCGGCGAGCAGAGGCATGAAGTTGGTGTCGCCGTTCCAACGCGGGACCACGTGCAGATGCAGGTGATCGGCGATCCCGGCGCCGGCGATCTTGCCGAGGTTCAGACCGACGTTGAAGCCGTCGGGACTCATCGCCTTGCGGATAGCGAGGATCGAACGACGCGCCAGCCGCATCGTGTCGAGCATCTCCTGCTCGTTCAGCTCCTCGAACGCGCCGATGTGGCGCACCGGAGCGACCATCACGTGACCGGGTGCGTACGGGTACGCGTTCAGGATCGTGATGCAGTGCTCGGTGCGATCGATCGGCGCGTGCGCCGGGTCATTGTTCAGCGATGACGCGGCGGCACAGAAGATGCACTCGCCGTCCTTGGGGCCGGTGATGTACTCGATGCGCCACGGTGCCCACAACGGCCGCTCGGTCATGACCGGGCAGCGTACCTGCGCGCGGCGTGGGAGCCTTCCGTCGTGTTCCACGTCGAGCTGCGCCAGTTCCCGCACCAGACGCGCGCATTCAACCTCACCCGGGAGGAGCTCGACGAGCGGATCCTCGAGCCCTGGATCGCGCGCGAGCCCGTCGAGCTCAACGAATACAAGTGGCTCCCGGACCGGGCGACGCTGACGGTGTACGAGGGGCCGCCGCTCGGGCTCGGCGACATGGGGCTCGGGCGGGGGTGGCAGAACGTGACGCGCACCGGGAAGGAAGTGACCGCGATCGTACTCGCGGAGTTGCAGGCTTCGGGAGGCGAGCTCCCGACCGCTGACGACTTCAAGGCCGAGATCGCCGCGCGCTCCGCGGCCGGCGCGATTGCGATCTCCGGCCTCGTGGAGCTGGCGGCCGAGTGGTATCCGCAATCCCGCGTGAGCGAGCGGATCGCGCTGTGCGAGGGGGTCGTATGGGAGTTGCTGCACTCCGTCCCGGTCACGTTGACGCGCCGGGGCGACCCCGTGCCGACGTATGAGTGGCAGCCGCTGCTGCTCACATGGTCCACGTGGACCGACGACGGCCCTGACGCGGTGTCGCTCGGACCGCTTTGAGCGCCGGGCTACGCGACGAGGTCGTCGATCAGCCGCTCGCGCTCGGCCTGCGAGGCGAACAGGTAGCGGTGGACGCGCGTAAGCCCCTCGATGTCGTGGACGTCGTCGTCGAGCTGGGGCACGAGCAGGACTCGGCTGTCGTCGAGCTCCTCCGTCAGCCGCGCGAGGTTGTGGCCGTCGCGCGACGCGAGCACGTGGTAGTCGCGGAAGTTCTCCGCGACCCGGCCCGCGAGCGACGGAGTCAGCGTCCTGGCCAGCGCCGCGCTGAGCTCACGCGGCTCGCGATCGCCGAGCAGGTCGTGGTGGACGCGGTTGACGATCACGCCGGCGAACGGCAGGCCGTCGGTCGCGAGTCGCTCGCCGAACCAGATCGCCTCGTCGACCGATTCGCGCGCGGCCGAGGTGACGAGCACGAACGCGGTCGTGTCCGCGCGGAGCAGCTGCTCGACCTGGGCGGCGCGCTGGCTGAAGTCGCCGGTCATGTCGCCTAGCAGTCCGAAGAACACCGAAAGGTCGGTGATCAGGTCGATCCCGGTGATCCGGCGAAGGCCGCCGAGCAGCGGCAGCGCGCCGCGGCCGAGGGTGCGGAAGCCGAAGCCGGTGGGCTTCATGAATGCCTTCAACGCGCGGCCCTCGAGGAACGAGTTGATCCGGTTGGGGGCGTCGAGAAAGTCGAGCGCGTTGCGTGACGGCGGCGTGTCGAGCACGAGCAGGTCGAACTCGTGCTCCTGGTCGAGCTCGTAGAGCTTGGCGATTGCGGTGAGCTCCTGCGAGCCGGAGACCGCGGTCGACAGCTCGCGATACACGCGATTGGCCTTGATCTCCTCGGCCCGGTCGGGATCAGGCGCGATCCGGTCGATCAGCTCGTCGAACGTCCGCTTGGGGTCGAGCATCATCGCCCACAGCTCGCCCTGCACCTCGAGCGGGCCGGTGGCGAGCCGGGCGGGCTCCACGCGGCGGGGCTCGTTCTCGAGCTGCTCTAGACCAAGCGCGTCGGCCAGGCGGTTGGCGGGGTCGATCGTCACGACCGCGACCTTGGCGCCGCGCGCCGCCATCCCGAGCGCGATCGAAGCCGACGTGGTGGTCTTGCCGACCCCACCAGAGCCCGCACACACGCATACGCGCTTACCCTCGAGCATCTCGGCCACGTTCACAGCAATGCCTCCAGGGCCTCCGCCAATTGCCCCAGCTCGGGCAGCCCGAGATGGTCGGTGAACACATACGGGAGCTCGACGAGGCGGCCGTCCACGCGCTCGCGGAGCCGGTCGCGCTGCTCGCGCTGGGTGGCCGCGCGGGCGTGCTCCGACAGCGCGGCTCTGAGTGCGGACCGGGCCAGCGCAGAGCGTGTCCTCGACAGCGCCGCGGTCAGCTCGGCGATCTCCGGCTCCTCGAACCGCGCCGGATAGAGCGCGTTGACGATCACGAGGTCGAGCGCGAGCTCGTCCCGGCCGAGCTCGTCGGCGAGCGCGAGCGTCTCGTTGACCGGCATCTCCTCGGGCGTCGCGACCGCGATCACGCCGGTGAACTCGCGATCGGCGATCGTGTCGGCGATCGTGCGGCCCTGATGGGCGATCGGCCCCACGCGGGCGATGTCAGCGAACGTCTTGGGGGTGCGCAGCAGCCCGACGCCGTGTCCGGTCGCCGGCGCGTCGACGATCACCAGGTCGTACGGAGCGGCGCCGCGGGTCCGGCGATCGAGCTGCGCGAGCTCCCACACCTTGCCGATGCTGAGCAGCTCGCGCATCCCGGGCGTGGCCATCGCGAACGCCTGGAACAGCCGGCTCGAGCCGAGCGCCTGTCCGAGCGTGCCTGCCTTGACCCGCAGGTACTCCTCCATCGCCTGCTGGGGATCGATCGAGATCGTGAACAGCCCCGGCTCGAGCTCCATCTCGCGGAACTGCTCGCGCTCGGCGTCGTACAGCCCCTGGATCCGGTCCTGGCTGGCGAGCTGGGCGACGATCGTCCGCAGTCCCTGGCGGGCCGCGAGCAGGCCGAGCGCGATCGCGACGGTGGACTTGCCGACGCCGCCCTTGCCGGTGACAAACACGAGGCGCTTCTCCAGAAGTGCGGGCACCGCACTCGAAAATAGCGGGGCGACCCGAGAGGATTCCGCTCGGCTTCTACGAATACTCCGGTCGATATGAGCCACGTGATCGCGTTCGCCAACCAGAAGGGTGGCGTCGCCAAGACCACGACGACGCTCAACCTCGCTGTGGCGTTCGCCGAGGAGGGGCATCGGGTCCTGTGCGTCGACATGGATCCCCAGGGCAATCTGACGATGTCTCAGGGGATCGATCCGGACACGCTAGAAAAATCGATGTATGACGTGCTGGTGCATCACATCTCGATCCGCGAGGTGATCCGCAAGCGCGAGGTCGACATCGCCTGTTCGTCGATCGACCTGGCTGGGGCGGAGATCGCGATGTCGACGATGATCGGTCGCGAGCGGTCGCTGCAGAAGGCGCTCAAGCCGGTCGACGACGACTACGACTTCGTGTTCATCGACACGCCGCCGAGCCTCGGGCTGCTGACGATCAACGCGCTGACGGCCGCGCACAAGGTGATCGTCCCCGTGCAATGCGAATATCTGTCGATGCGCGGCCTGATCCAGCTGCAGAACACGCTGGCGATGATCCGCGAGAACCTGAACCCGGACGTCGACATCGAGGGGATCCTGCCGACGCTCGTCGACACTCGCACGTTGCACGCCAGGGAGGCGATCGAGCTGCTGGAAGAGAACTTCGGGGATCAAGTATTCGCATCGCGGATCCGCAAGACGATCCGCTTCGCCGAGGCTCCGGTGAGAGGGATGTCGGTCCTGAAGTACGATCCCGACGGTCTGGCCGCACACGCCTACCGGCAGCTCGCGAAGGAGGTCCTGTCCAATGCCAAGCGCTAAGCGCGCGAGTATGCGCGAGGGACCACTCGCGGCGCTGTTCCGGAAGACCGCCCAGGACGTCGACGACACGCGCGATGCGGAGGGGCGCCCTGCCGCGGCGCCGACCGCGGATGATCCCGCAGCGAGCGAGCGCCCGGCGGTGCCGGCGGAGCCCGAGGTCGACGAAGAGCCGAGGATCCCGCTCCCGCACGAGCGCCTGCGCCATGCGTTCTCCGCCGACATCCCCGACAACGTGCTCGAGCGCCCGGCGCCCGGCGGGCCGACCGCGCCCGAGCCCGCTCACGACGTCTACGCACGAGTGACGCGCGACGAGGGCGCCACCGGCAGGCCTGCCGGCGGGCCGGTGATACGGGTCGTCGGCGTCGGCGGCGCCGGCGTCAACGCGATCAACCGGATGGTCGAGGCTGAGATCGAGGGCGTCGAGTTCCTGGCCGTCAACACTGATCTTCAATCGCTTCAGCAGTCGGCCGCCCACGAGACGCTCCACATCGGCGACTCGATCACGCACGGGCTCGGCTCGGGGTCCAACCCCGAGCTCGGGCGGGCCGCGGCGCGCGAGGAGTACGACCGGCTCAAGGCGATGCTGCGCGGCTCGGACATGGTGTTCATCGCCGCCGGCGCCGGTGGCGGCACCGGCACGGGTGCCGCGCCGATCGTGGCCCAAATTGCCCGCGAGCTCGGCGCGCTCACCGTCGGGATCGTCACGCGGCCGTTCCAGTTCGAGGGCACGCGCCGGCGCGATCAGGCCGAGGTCGGCATCGCCGAGCTCGCTGATGAGGTCGACACACTGATCGTCGTCCCCAACAACCGGCTGCTGTCGGTGCTCGAGCGCAATGTCTCGATGGTCGAGGCGTTCCGGGTTGCCGACGACGTGCTCCGCCAGGGCGTCCAGGGGATCTCGGACCTGGTGACGCTGCCCGGGCTGATCAACCTCGACTTCGCCGACGTGCGCACGATCATGTCCGGCGCCGGCACGGCGCTGCTCGGAATCGGGATGGGCACCGGCGACCGGCGCGCGATCGAGGCGGCCGAGCGGGCCGTGTCCTCGCCTCTGCTTGAGACGAGCATGGAGGGCGCGCGCTCGATCCTGCTGTCGATCACCGGCGGACCGGACCTGTCGCTGTGGGAGGTCAACGAGTCGGCCAAGGCCGTGGCCGAGGCCGCGCACCCGGACGCCAACATCATCTTCGGGGCAATGGTCGACGAGAAGCTCGCCGATCACGTCTGGGTGACGGTGATCGCCACCGGCTACGGGGACGGACGGACCCGCCCGCGCGATCTGAGCCGCGAGGGTGCGCGCTCGGACGAGCGCGCCGCCCGCGACCGCGGTCAGACCCTGCGCGAGCCGGCCGGCGAGCCACGCGTCAGCCGCGTGCGGCAGCGCAGTGGTTCATTCGACCTCGACGTCCCTGAGTTCATCCCTCGTAGATAGGACCGGCCGGTTTTGACGGCCGAGCCGCTCGGCGTCATCGCCGCCGGCCATCCGGTGTGCGCCCGCGTCGGCGCTGAGGCCATACGCAGCGGCGGCAACGCGGTCGATGGCGCGCTCGCGGCGATGCTCGCGTCTTTTGCCTGCGAGCCGCTGTTGACGAGCCTCGGCGCAGGCGGCCACATGCTCGTGGTCGAGCCCGGGAAAGAGCCGGTCCTGCTCGACTTCTTCGTCGAGGCGCCGGGGCGCGGCGCCGACCGGGGTGGGCTGGCGACGCTCGTCCCGGTCAGCGTGTCGTTCGGCGACGCGATCCAGGTGTTCAACATCGGACCCGCATCGGTCGGGACGTACGGGATGCCGGCGGGTGTGTGCGAGGCGTCCTTGCGGTTCGGGCGGATGCCGCTCGCCGAGCTGGTCAGGCCGGCGGCGAAGCTCGCCCGCGACGGTGTCGAGCTCAACGGGCCGCAGGCCTACGTGATCGAGATCCTGGCCGGGATCGTGACCTCGACGCCCGAGTGCGCCGCGCTGTTCGCGCCCGACGGACGGGTCGTGCGAGTCGGCGACGTCGTCCGCCAGCCGGACCTCGCCGATGCGCTCGAGCGGCTGGGCGCGGAGGGGGCGGCGCCGTTCTACTCGGGCGACGTGGCGGCGGCGATCGTCGACTGGCTCACCGAGCGCGGGGGCATGGTGACGGCCGAGGATCTCGCCGCCTATGAGGTCGTGTCCAGGACCCCGATCCGGGTGTCGTATCGTGGGCGAGAGGTGGTCACGAACCCACCTCCTTCGGCCGGCGGGATCCTCCTCGCCCACGCGCTCGCGCTGCTTGGTGCGGAAACGAGCCCCACCCACCCGCCTGAGGTGAAGCAGGTCGTAGACGCGATGGAGCGGACGCAGTCCGAGCGCACGCCCGAGTTCCTCGACGGGCTCGGCGACCCGGAGTTCGTCAAGCGGTTCCTGGCCCGCCGCTCCCCGCTCGGGTCGACCACGCATGTCGCGGTGCTCGACCGCGAGGGCTGGGCGTGCTCGGTAACGTGCTCGAACGGGTCGTGCTCGGGTGTCGTGGTGCCCCGCACCGGCGTGCACCTGAACAACATGCTCGGCGAGCAGGATCTCAACCCGCTCGGCTTTCACCGCCACCCGCCCGGGCGACGGATGCCGAGCATGATGTCGCCGACCGTCGTGCTCCGCGATGGGGAGCCCGAACTGGTGCTGGGAAGCGCCGGCTCGAACCGGATCCGCTCGGCGATCCTGCAAACGATCATCCGCGTGATCGACGACGGCATGGAGGCGGGCGACGCCGTCCGGGCGCCGCGAGTTCACTTCGAGGACGGCGTCGTGTACGCCGAGCCCGGGATCGACACCGGCGCGCTCGAGCGCGCCGGCCGGGTGATCCGCGCCTTCAGGGAGATCAACCTGTTCTTCGGCGGCGTGCAGGCCGCCGCGCGCGAGGAGAACGGCCGGTTCTCCGGCGGGGGAGATCCGCGGCGTGGCGGCGCGGCGCTGGTAGTTGGCGCTGAATGAGAGCGCGTACGGCCGCCGCCATCGTGGTCTGCGCCGTGCTCGTGGCGGGCTGCGGCTTTGAGGTGGAGGAGCCCGACCTGTTCCTGGTGACGCGCACCGGCGCCCGCGGTCAAAAGCTGACGCTGCTCGTGAACGACGGCGGGACGATCTCGTGCAATGGCGGCAAGCCGAAGAACCTCCCCGACCCCGAGCTGCTGCAGGCCCGCGATCTCGCGATGAGTCTCAACACCGATGTGAGCAACAAGCTGCGATTCCCTGAAAGCGCGCGGAGTGTTTACTCGTATACGGTGAAAGTGCAGAACGGCACGATGTCTTTTCCGGACACAGCAGCGCTTTCGCACAAGGAATTGTCGGATTTGGAGTTGTTTGTAGTACAGGCGGCCGCGAATCCGTGCGGTCTTCCTTCTTGAGGATCCTCTTAGCGCCTTAGCCGTTGGTTATGCGGGCCGCTACCGTCCACGCTCGTGATCAACGTCGCTGCAACCACAGTTCACATGACGACCTTCCAGGCGATCGTCCTGGGGGTTCTCCAGGGTGTCACCGAGCTGTTCCCGATCTCCAGCCTGGGTCACACGGTCATATTCCCGAACCTGTTCGGCTGGAGCAACATCGTCGCCTGGCAGTCCGAGCCCGAATCGCCCTGGCTGGCGTTCGTGGTCATGCTGCACGTCGGAAGCGCGGTCGGGCTCTTGATCTACTTCTGGAAAACGTGGATGGAGGTCATCGGCGCGTTCTTCGCGACGCTTCGCAAGCGCCGGATCGACACGTCGACCGAGCGGCTGGCGTGGCTGATCATCTTCGCGACGATCCCCGTAGGCCTCCTCGGGCTGCTCCTCGAGCATCCGATCCGCGTCGCGCTGGCCAAGCCGCTGGCGGCGTCCATCTTCCTCGTGGTCAACGGCTTCATTCTGCTCGGCGCCGAGCGATTCCGAAGACGCGCCGAAGTCCGCGCGCTTGCTGCCCGCGAAGGGATGAAGCGCGACGGCGGCCGGCGGCTCGAGACACTCGAATACAAGGAGGCTGGGGTGATCGGGTTCGCTCAGAGCTTCGCCCTGATCGCAGGCCTCAGTCGCGACGGCCTGTGTATGGCGACCGGACTCGTGCGCGGCCTCGACAACGAGGACGCGGCCCGGTTCGCGTTCCTGCTGGCGACACCGCCGATCCTCGCGGCCGGCCTGTTCAAGTTCGGCGATCTGACCGGGTCGCTCGGCGCCGGCATCCGCGGCGATGCGGTTATCGCTGCTGTGGCCGCGGCCATCACCGCGATCTTCACCGTGCACTACCTCACGAGGTACTTCAAGACGCGGACGCTGACGCCGTTCGGCATCTACTGCGTCGTCTTCGGGGCGGCGATGGTGATCTACAACGCGTGACGCGACCGCGCTCGGCCGCTCAACTGGCGCCGAAGCGGACCTTGCCGTTTGAGCGAGCGCGCTCCTGCACCTTGTCGACGAGCTCGAGCCGCTTGATCGCGGCCCGGAACAGCCGCGTCACGAGCCGTAGCCGGGCGTTCTCGGAGCGCATGTCGAGCAGGCCTTGCTTGGCGTCAAGGCCGAAGTCGACGGTGGCCGCCATCGCATACGCGCTCATCCCGGTCAGCTCCTCGGGATCGGGGTCGCGGTCGGTGGCGCGCTTGTACAGCTCCGCGTAGGCCTCGTGCGCGCCTTTCGTGAGGTCCGCGTCGACCTCGTCGTCCCGGTCCTCGACGAACTCGATGACGCCGGCCGGGTAGGGGAGGTGGCCCTGGCGCTCGAGCACACGAAATGGTCTCGTGCCGCGGACCACCAGGTTCATCCGGCCGTCGTCCAGCCGCTCGAGCACGCGATCGATCGCGCAGGCGCACCCGACCTCGCGCAGCCCGTCGTCGGACAGCCACACGATCCCGAACTCGCGCTCGGAGCCGATGCACTCGTCGATCATCGTCTTGTAGCGCTCCTCGAAGATGTGCAGCGGGATCAGCTCTCCGGGCAACGCCACGATCCCGAGAGGGAACAGCGGGAACTCGCGCGAGGGGCCTTCGGGCATCCGCCCGCTCAGTCTACGGAAGGGCTGTCTACGGAAGGGCTGTCTACAAAAGGGCTGTCTACGGAAGGGCTGGCCGTCTACGGACAGCGGGCGGTGACCAGCAGGTTGTAGAAGATCGCCGGCGGCAGCACCGGCTCGAGCAGCCGCTCGTCGACGCGCTGGAGCAGCAGGTAGCCGCGAAACGCGTACTGGCGCCACAGCATCGGCACGTCGGCCGGGTTGGCGGTCGCCTCGAGCGCGCGGTTGAACCAGCCGAACCAGTTCGCCAGCAGCTCCTCGCCGCGGACGCGGGCGTCGTCAAAGCCGGCGGCGCGGGCGAGGCGAACGAGTTCGTCGGGGGCGAACGCGTGGATGTCGACCACCTGCTCGAGCCCGTGATCGCTGCCGTTGCGCGATCCCGGGTCCGGAGGCCGCGATGGCCTGGCGCCGAGCGCGCGGCGCCACGCCGGCGCGACCGCGCACGCGCCCCGCTTGGGGATCGCCGCGATCCGGTCGCCGACGCGCGAGGGCTCGCCGGCGAACACGATCCGCCCGCCGGGCTTCAACACGCGATGGAACTCGGAGAACGCGCGCTCGAGGTTGGGGAGGTGATGGAGCACGGCATGGCCGAGCACGAGATCGAAGCTCTCGGGGGCGAACGGCAACGATTCCGCATCGGCCCGCAGACTCCTCACGGGCAGTTCCAGCCGCTCGGCGTTCGCCGCCAGCGTGTGCACCATCCCGGGCGAGATGTCGGTGCACGTGGCGTCGTGGACGATGCCGGCCCGCAGCAGGTTCAGGCTGAAGTAGCCGGTGCCGGCGCCGACCTCGAGCGCGCGTTGAAACCCGCGGTCCAGGGCGGCCGAACCCAGCAGCTTGCGAAGCTTGCCGACCACCTGGCCCTGGCCCACCTCGCCGAAGTCGATACCCCACTTGGAGTCGTAGCTCGCGGCGGCGACATCGTGGTAGCGCGTGTTGACATCGCGGATCTCGTCCGCCGTCCGCAGTGCCTCCATGGCGGGGGCACATTACCCTAGGGTCGGCGCCGGTGAGCCTCTACGTTCAGCAGAACCAACCCCCGGGAGTCCCTCCGCTCGAGCTGACCGGTGAGCGCACGCTTCCGGATGTTCCGGCGGAGAACTACTGGTATCGCCGGCATCTGGCGGTGTACGAATGGATCGCCGCGCGGGTTGCCGGCGGGGTCGTGCTCGACATGGCCTGCGGCGAGGGCTACGGGTCAGAGGTGCTGGCGCGGTCGGCCGCGCGGGTGGTCGGAGTCGACGGCAATCCCGAGGCGCACGCGCACGCCAAGCTGCGGTACACGGGCCCGAACCTGACGTTCGAGTGGGGCGCGGTCGAGGCGTTCGGGGACCCCGGTGCGTTCGACGCGGTCGTGTTCCTGCAGACGATCGAGCATGTGATCGACCCGCCGGCGGTGCTCGAGCACTTCGGCCAGATCCTCAAGCCGGGCGGCGCCGCGTACGTGTCGACACCGAACGTGCTGAAGCTGGCGCCGGCGGGTCACGCGAAGTCCGACAACCCCTGGCACCTGCGGGAGTACCGGTCCTCAGAGTTCGGAGAGCTGTGCCGGGGCACGTTCGCCCGCGTCGAGATGCTCGGGCTGTTCCATGCGCGCAAGCTCCGCGTCCACGAGGCCGCGCTCGCGCTCGGCTGGGACTCGGTGCACTCGCGCCTCGGCGTTACCGACGCGTTCTACAGCCGGTTCACGCCGGCGATCGCCTCGAGCGACTTCGCGCTGCGGACCGACCGGCTCGAGCGGGCGCTGGACTTCGTCGCGGTCTGCCGGAGCGACTGAACCGGCGCATCGCCCGATGGCGGGCACGTAGGCTTCAACGCCGCGAAACTAAATATTGGCCAATTGACATCCAGCAGGGCGACTCGCACGTCGACCGGCCGTGCCTGTCCGATGTCGCCGGCAATCCGAACACGAGCCTCGGCACGTGCCGCGGCATCCGGACGTGGCCGACGAGTCGGGCGACATCGCGACGAGCTCGTACGACATCTACAGCGATGAGCTCGGTGGCGCCTCGAGCGAGGGCGGGACGAGCCTGTCCTCGCCGCTGATGGTCGGGATGTGGACGCGGATCCAGGCCGCGTCGCGCCGCGGCACCGGGTTCGCCGACCCTGACATCTACCGCGTCGCCGAGAACGCGACCGACTACGCCCGCGACTTCAACGACTACCAGGCCGGCACCAACGGCTTCTACCAGGCGCTACCGGGTTGGGACTACGTGTCGGGCTGGGGAACGCCGGTGTTGAGCCCGCTGATGAGCGATCTCGACGGGCGGACCCACCAGTCCGCTGACGCAGGGGGAGGCTGGTCGAGAAACCCACCGTCTACGTCGGTTTCTCGACCAGCCTCGAGCGCTACCCCCAGCGGAACGTTCTCGGCGCTTTACGCATCCGGATGAGGCGAGCTGGGACGCCTCCGACCACCGCGTTCGACGGCACGTCGGCGGTGACGACCGCGCTCGCGCCGATCACCGCGTTGTCGCCGACCGAAACGCCTCGCAGGAGGCACGCCCCGTAGCCGATCCACACGTTGTGGCCGATGTCGAGGTCGCGCTTGTAGATCCCCTGCTCGCGGATCGGCCGCTCGACCTCGACCATCCCGTGGTCGAAGTCGATCATCATCACCCGGTCGGCGATGATGCACTCACGCCCGACCTGAATGTGCTGGTAGGCCGAGATCGTGCACTCCTGGCCGAGCACGGACTTGGCTCCGATCGACAGCTCGCCCTCGTGAACGCGGATCTTGCAGCCGTGTCCGAGCCACGACCAGCGACCGAGGCTTACGCATGCGTTGCGGCCGATCTCGAACTTCACCCCCGGGCACACGAAGCACAGCCCGTCGGTCTTCAGCCGTCCGCGCCAGCGAAGCTTGAGCCACAGCCAGCGCGCCACCAGCAGCCCATAGCCGGGCTTCAGCATGTGGTGCTCGCGGGCGAATCGCAGGAACGTCAGCAGGCCGCCGTGGAGCGGCGGCGGGCCGGAGCGGACCAGCGGTGGGATTGAAATTGGATCCCGCCCGCCCCGCGTCCGCTCGAGCTGCTCGGTGCTCACCGACTGCACGGACGGATCGTAGGGAGTTGAGGTGAGAACTGCATGCGGTCAGGTGACATGATTTGCTCCCTAAGGGATGGCTGGGGCTGACGAATCGCTCGCACAACGGCTCCTCGCCGGCGACCGCCGCGCGCTCGCCCGCGGGATCTCGCTGGTCGAGAACGACGACCCCGAGGGGTGGGCGCTGGTCAAGGAGGTCTATCCCCGCACCGGCCACGCCTCCGTGATCGGCGTGACCGGGCCTCCGGGGGCCGGGAAGTCGACGTTGCTGGGCGCCCTGACCAAGCTCGAGCGGGCGCGCGATCGGACCGTGGCCGTGCTGTCGATCGACCCGACATCGCCGTTCACCCAGGGCGCCCTGCTCGGCGACCGGATCCGCCTGACCGACCACTTCCTCGATCCGGGCGTCTACATCCGCTCGATGGCCAGCCGCGGCGCGCTCGGCGGCCTGAGCGAGGCCGCGCTCCAGGCCGCGCTGTTGATGGACGCCTCGGGGCGCGACATCGTGCTGCTCGAGACCGTCGGCGTCGGCCAGGCCGAGGTCGACATCATCGACCACGCCGACACCGTCGTGCTCGTGCTGATGCCCGGCTCGGGCGATTCGATCCAGGCGCTGAAGGCCGGGGTGATGGAGATCCCCGACGTGATCGTCGTCAACAAGGCCGAGCACCCGCTGACCGACACGATGGTGCGCGAGATCAGGAACGTGCTCGCGCTCGGGCCGAAGGGCGGATGGAAGGTCCCGATCGTCAAGACCGAGGCCGTGAACGGCGTCGGGATCGAGGAGCTGGCCGAGAAGCTCGCCGAGCACCACGCCTACGTCGAGGCCGAGGGCACGCTGTCCGAGCGCCGGCGCCGCAACCTGATGAACGAGGTGCTGGCGCTGGCGACGTACCGCATGCGCCGCGAGCTCGAGGCGTCGGTCCGCGAGGATCCCGAGGTCCAGCAGTTGCTCGACCGGGTCGTGGCGCGCGAGATCGACCCCGCCAGCGCGGCCACCACCGTGCTCGAGCGGCGGGCCGAGGAGCTCGCGCGATGAGCGCGGCGCTCGCGCCGGCGTTCCTGGTCGCCTCGCTGCTGTTGTGCGTGTCGGGCGCGCTCAAGCTGCGCTCCGGTGGGTCGGCGATGCGCGCTCTCGGGGCGGGCGAGGTGGCGCTCGGCGCCGTGTGCGCGGCGCACCCGACCCAGGCGCTGGCGGTGGCGCTGGCGGTGGTCTACGCGGTGTTCGCGGGGGTGGCCGTCGTCCTCATGCGCCGTCGACTGGCGTGCGGGTGCTTTGGAGAGAACGACTTTCCAGTGTCCGCCGGCCACTGCATCGCCAGTGCCCTACTGGGGACGCTGGTGTTGGCGGCGGCGGTCGCCGGGCCCCGTGGGCTCGGCTGGGTCTTTGGGCGAGCGCCGGGCACGGCGGCCGTGCTCCTGATCGGGATCGCCGGCGCGGTGTACGCGGTCGTGCTCGTGTATACCGTTGTGCCGCGCGCCTGGGGAGCCTGGGAGCGGGCATGACCGCCGGCGACCGTGTGCTGGGGCGGCTCGGGGCACTGCTCGAGCGGCGCACCTCGCGGCGTGGGGCGCTCGCGCGCGCGGCGGTTGCCGGCTCGGCGCTCGCGGTGGCGCCGGTCCGCTACCTGGTCCGTCCCGGCACGGCGTGGGCGGTGCTCCGGCCCGGGACTGCGCCAAGGGCACCAAGTGCACCGACGGCTACACCGCGTTCTGCTGCGAGATCGAGAACGGCAACAACGCCTGCCCGCCGAACACGTACATCGCGGGCTGGTGGAAGTGCACGAGCTACCGCGGCCACGGCCTCTGCCACGACCAGGGGGTGCGCTACTACATCGACTGCAACCGGTTCCCGGGGACGGTGTTCCCGGGCGGCTGCCAGTGCGCCCACGGCGACTGCGCGCATCGGGCGGTCGACTGCAACCACTTCCGCTACGGGCAGTGCAACACCCAGATCGGCGGCACCACCGAGGTGGTGTGCCGGCTGGTCGTGTGCCAGAACCCGGCGACCGTGCCCTCGATGAACTGCAACGGGACCGAGATGGTCGACAACCGGACGTGCACGCACAACAACCCCTGCCTCGAGGGCCTGGGGATGCAGCTGCCGGGAGGAGGCGGGGCGTAGGTGGTCGCGCTGGTGTCGGTCGAGACCGTGCTGTTGGTTCTGCTCGTCGTGCTCGTCGCGGCGCTGCTGCGCAGCCACGCGGCGATCCTGCGCCGGCTCGGCCCGGACGACGGTGCCGACCGGGGCGCGGACGGGTTGGGCGTGCCGGCGCAGCCCCGGTCGGCGATCCGCCCCGACGCGCCGGCGCCGGAGCTAGCCGGCGTCACGCCCGCCGGCGACGCGGTCAAGCTGTCGTTCGCGGGCGCGTCCGCGGGGCCGACGCTGCTTGCGTTCCTGAGCACCGGCTGCACCAGCTGCGCGGGCTTCTTCGACACGCTCGGAGATCGACGCGCCCTGCCCGGTATGCGGCGCGTGATCGTGACCCGCGGCGCCGACCGCGAGCAGCGCGTCGAAGCTGCGCTCGCTGGCGCCGGCGGACGTTCCGGTGCGTGATGTCCTCGCAGGCGTGGGATGACTACGCGGTGCCCGGCTCGCCCGTACTTCGTGCTGATCGAGGACGGGGCGGTCCGGGGCGAGGGCGTCGCGACCACGTGGGACGCGCTCGCATCGCTCGTCGGCGATGCGGTCGAGGAGCAGCGCGAGGAACGTGACCTCGAGGCGCGGCTGGCGGCGGCCGGCATCGGGCCGGACCACTCCAGCCTGTACCCGGAGGGCCCGCGCTGAGCCCGCTGCTGGTCCTCGGTTGCGCAGCTGCGATCACGGCCGCCGTGGTGTCCGCCTGGTCCCCCTGAGGCGAGTCGATGCTCGCGAGCATCACCCCGCTCGGAGAGCGGGGCCGCCGTTCAAACTGGTGGGTGACGGTGACCGCGTTCCTGATCGGCGCCATCGCGGCGTCGGCCGGCGCCGGCGCGGCCCTCGGGGCGCTGGGCTCGGTCGCGCTGCCGGCCCACCCCCGGTTGGCGGTCCTGCTCGGAGCGATAGGAGTCGCGATCGTCCTGGACGGCCTGCCCCTCGCGGTTCCCGGCCCCCGGCGGCAGGTCGACGAGCGCTGGCTCGACCGGTACCGAGGCTGGGTGTACGGGGCCGGGTACGGTGCGCAGCTCGGGCTCGGCGTGACCACGATCGTGTCGAGCGCGGCGACATACGTGACGGTGCTGGCGGCGCTCCAGACGGCGAGCGCTCCGGCCGGCGCGATCGTCCTCGGCTGCTTCGGCGCCGTCCGCGGCCTCACCCCGCTGGCTGCCGGCGGCGTGCGAAGTCAGCGCCAGCTGGTCGTTTTCCACCGTGGCCTTGCGCGCTGGCGCGCCTGGGCCAGGTGGGGCGCGGTCGCAACGCAAGCCGGGATGCTCGTGCTCGCGCTCGCGCTGTCGTGACCAAGCTCGAGGCGCACGGGCTGCGCGATCGAGCTGCCGAGGGGGTGGAGCGGGCGGGTGTTCAAGCGCGCCCGCGGCGGCGCCACGCTTCACGCCGGCGACTTCGAGCTCCCGCTCGACGACGGGGAGTTCGGGGACCAGAGCACCGCGGTGATGCCCCCCGGCACGACGTTCCTGGCGCTCACCGAGTACCTGCCCGGGGGCGGGACTCGAGCCGGGCAGGGGACTGTTCGCGGCCCGCCGGGTCCCGAGGGTGCTCGACCCGACCAGCTTCAGCGCCAGGGGGCTGGCCCACCCCCGCCCGGACCAGGCCGGGACGCAGCACTTCTTCACCGCGGTGGGCCGCCCGTTCTGCCTGTACGTCGTGATCTCCGGCGCCCGGACCGAGCGCAGCCGCCAACTCGCGGCCCTCGGCGGGGTGCTGCGATCGCTGCGGATCGACTGACAACGCCTGTCGCTAGGCCGGGATCTGGTTGCCGGTGTAGCGGGCGGCGTCGTGGCCGAGGACGATCACGCACCGAGTCAGGTTGAGCCGAGACTTGTTCACGTACGTGGCGCCGATCTGGGTCGCCACCGTCGTCCCGTCGGGCGCCGTGCCGGTCGCAGTGACGTGGAGCTTGATCTGGAACGGGACCTCCTCGCCGGTGGCGTAGACCTGGCCGGCGCATTTGAGCGGCGCGAAGAACCGGCCCGTGCCGGCGTAGTGCCCGGGGGAGGTCTCGGTCAGGATCAGCGTGTCGGTGGCGTTCGCGCGCCCGCGGAACAGGCGTACCTGAGCGCACGGCCCGCTGACGCACAGCGGCGTGAACGTCCAGGTCCGCTGTACGACCTCGCCGGCGTGCTCGCCGCGGACGTCGTGGGCGACCGTGACGCGACCGGTGAGCTGGAAGGTGCCCTCGAGGCGGGACTGGACCCCGGGGGCGGGAGGGCCCGGTTGTGCCGGCGCCGTGCCGGCGCCGGCCGCGGACATGAGCGATGCGGCGGCGACCGCGATCAGCGCGCGCGGGCGAACCCTCATGCCCCCAGGGCGCGGGCGATCACCATCTCCTGTACCTCGTCGGTGCCCTCGCCGATCGTCAGGATCTTCGCGTCGCGGTAGAACCGGCACACGGGATATTCCTCGATGTAGCCGTACCCGCCGTGGATCTGGACCGCCTCGTCGGCGGCGCGTACCGCGAGGCGCCCGCTCTTGAGCTTCGCCTGGGCGGCCGTCAGCGTGAAGTTCGCGCCCTGGTCCTTCAGATACGCGGACTTGTAGACGAGCAGCCGGGTGGCCTCGATCTCGGTGGCCATGTTCGCGAGCTTGCTCTGGATCGCCTGGAACTTCGAGATCGGGCGGCCGAACGCGCGGCGCTCCTTGGCGTAGGCGAGGGCCTGGTCGAGCGCGCCCTGAGCGAGGCCGACGCCCATCGCGGCGACGCCGATCCGGCCGATGTCGAGGACGTTGAGGAACTGGCGGAAGCCGGCGCCGCGCTGGCCGACCAGGTTCTCCTCGGGCACGCGGCAGTCGTCGAACGTCAGCGGTCGCGTGTCCGACGCGTTCCAGCCCATCTTCCGGTACGGCTCGCCCGGCTCGTAGCCCGGCGTTCCGTTGGGGACGATCAGGTTCGAGATTTCGCGCTCGCCGGGCGTCCGGTCGCCGCCGCGACCGTCGCTCCCGCGCCCCGTGCCGGTGACCGCGGTGATCACGACGACGCCGAGATGTCGGTGCCGGCGTTCGTGATGAACTGCTTGGAGCCGTTGATCACCCACTCGCCGCTCTCGAGCGCCGCGCGCGTGCGGGTGTTGCCGGCGTCCGAGCCCGCCTCGGGCTCGGTCAGGCCGAACGCGCCGAGCCGCTCGCCGCTGCACAGGCGCGGGAGCCACTCCTGCTTCTGGGCCTCGGACCCGAACAGGTAGATCGGCTGGGTCCCGAGCGAGGTGTGGGCGCACAGCGTGATCGCCACCGACGAGTCCACGCGCGCCAGTTCCTCGACCGCGAGCGCGTACGCGAACGAGTCACCGCCGGCGCCGCCGTACTCCTCGGGGAACGGGATCCCCATCAGATCGAGCTCGCCCAGGCGGCGGACGATGTCGTATGGGAAGGCATGCGTCCGGTCGAGCTCCTCGGCTACCGGCGCGATCTCCTGCTCGGCGAACTCGCGGACGGTTCGCTGAAGGAGGCGGTGATGGTCGGTTAGATCGAACTCCATGCCTCGGATTCTCACAGCCCTACGATCAGGACGTGACCACGAGCCGTCCCGACTGTCCCGAGGTCCGGCTCGGCACGCTCCGCGAAGGTGGGCTCGCGCCGGCGATCATGGTGATCGTCGAGCGCGGGGTGCAGCGCCGGCCCGACCAGGCCCGCGCGCTCCGGCTCGAGGTCGAGCTGCAGATGGAGGAGACCTACCCGCCGATACGGATCGTGTTCGGCGAGGACGGCGTACTGGTCGAGGACGGGCCGGGGTCGGCGCCGGGCCTGCGGATCAGCGGATCTCTACCCGATCTGGTGGCGCTGATGATCGCGCCGAACGTCCGCGGCGTGCCGAGCCCGATGAACGCGCGGGGCCGCGCGGCGATCGGGCTGTTCACCTCTCGGCGGGTTCGGATTCAGGGCCGCGTCGGCGCGCTGCGGAGCTTCGTTAACCTGATCCGGCTCTAGGCGCCCGTGCTGGTGCCGGCATCGCCGCCGCCACCGCGCGCCACGTCGACGAGCAGGCGGACGCCGTAGCCGGTCGCGCCCTTGTCGGCGAAGTACGGGCGACGCACGTCGTAGGCGGTGCCCGCGATGTCGAGGTGTGCCCACGGCGCGTCGCCGGCGAAGTGGTGCAGGAACTCGCCGGCGGTCAGTGCGGTCGCCGTTCGCTTGGTCGTCGAGTTGACGATCTGGCCGAAGCGGCCCTTGATCATCTCCGTGTAGTCGTCGTGCAGCGGCATCCGCCACACGAGCTCGCCGGTGCGCTGCGCCGACTCCTGCACGCGCTCGGCCCAGGCGTCGTCGTTGCTCATCAGCCCCGCGTACGTCGACCCGAGCGCGACGACGATCCCGCCGGTCAGCGTGGCGACGTCGACGAGCCGCTCCGCGCCCTCGCGCCGGGCGTAGGAGATGCAGTCGGCGAGCACGAGGCGGCCCTCGGCGTCGGTGTTGTTGATCTCGACCGTGGTCCCGTCGAGCGCGCGGACGATGTCGCCGGGCTTGACCGCGTCGCCGCTCGGCATGTTCTCGGTCGCGCCGATCAGCCCGAGTACGCGGACCGGGGCGCGCAGCTCGGCGAGCGCGGCGATCGCCTCGATCACGGCGGCGCCACCGCACATGTCGAACTTCATCTCGTGCATCGTCGCCGCGGGCTTGAGCGAGATCCCGCCGGAGTCGAACGTGACCGCCTTGCCGACAAGCGCGATCAGCGGTTGGTCGCCGTCGCCGGCGCCGGTTCCGCTGCCAGCGTATTCGAGCCGGATCAGCCGGGCCGGCTCGCGCGAGCCCTGGGCGACCGCTGCGAACGCACCCATCCCGGCCTCGCGGATCGCCTGCTCCTCGAGCACCGTCGCCTGGATGCCGAGCCCGCCCGCGAGCTCCTCGGCGTAGGCGGCGAGCGCCGCCGGCGGCAGGTCGTTGGCGGGGGTGTTGCCGAGGTCCCGGGCCCGGTTCTGGGCGGTGGTCAGGATCGTGGCGGTCCGCACCGGCTCGGAGATGTCGTGGTGGGCGCTGAGGACGAGCTTCTGGACCTTGCGCGAGTCCTCGCTCGGCTTGTAGCGCTCGAACCGGTAGGCGTGGAGCAGCGTGCCCTCGACGAGCCCTTCGACGACGTCCGCGCCGACGTGGTGCGGCACCTCCCAGCAGAGCGTGCCCGTCCCGATCTCTCGCGCTCGACCGTGGGCCACGGCCGCCGCGACGCGCGCCCGCTCGGCGTCGAACCTGTTGCGATCGCCGAGGCCGATGAGGATCGCGCGAGTGCCGTCGGCGTGGGTGACCGCGAGACGCTTGAACTCGCGGCGTGCCTCGCCCGACGCGAGCAGCGCGCTGAGCACGTCCCCGGGCAGGTCGTGGGCGACTTCCTCGCCCTCGAACACCCCCACCACGATCGTGTCGGCGCCGGTGGCGAGCGGACGTTCGGTCGTCGCCTCGACGTGCACCGGCCGAACATACCAGTGCTACTACGATGACTGCTTACCCACCACCGGAGAGAGAGACAAGATGCCCAACACCGTGATCCTCTCGGCCGCCCGCACGCCGATCGGCAAGCTCGGGGGCGGCCTGTCCACTGTCGACGCGACCGAGCTCGGAGGAACTGCGATCCAAGCTGCGCTCGAGCGCGCCGACGTGTCACCCGACCAGATCCAGCACGTCGTGATGGGCCAGGTGCTCCAGGCCGGACAGGGCCAGATTCCCTCGCGCCAGGCCCAGATCAAGGGCGGGATCCCCAAGGAGGTCTCCTCGGAGACGATCAACAAGGTTTGCGCCTCGGGAATCCGTGCGGCCTGCTTGCTCGACAACGCGATCCGCGTCGGCGATCTCGACATCGGCCTGGCCGGTGGGATGGAGTCGATGTCGAAGTCCCCGTACCTCCTCAAGGAGGCCCGGTTCGGCTTCCGTATGGGCGATGGGAAGGCGATCGACGAGATGATCAACGACGGGCTCACGAACCCGTTCTCGGGCAAGCACATGGCGCAGGAGGCGAGCGAGGTCGCCGCCGAGCTCGAGCTGAGTCGGGTGGACCTCGACCGCTGGGCGCTCCGCTCTCACCAGCTCGCGGTCAAGGCGACCGACGAGGGCCGGCTGCCCGAGGAGATCGTGCCGGTCACGATCAAGGGCAAGAAGGGCGAGACCGTTGTCGAGATCGACGAGGCCCCGCGGCGCGACGCCAGCCTCGAGTCGCTCGCGAAGCTGCCGCCGATCTTCATGAAGGACGGCACGCACACGGCCGGTAACTCGCCGGGCGTCAACGACGGCGCCGGCGCACTGGTCGTCGCCAGCGACGAGTGGGCCAAGCGCAACGGCAAGACCGCGCTGGCGCGGATCGTCGCCCACGCGCAGGTCGCCGACGACTTCGCGTACCTGGCGAGGACCCCGGCGAATGCCTCCAAGAAAGCGCTCGAGAAGGCCGGCCTCAAGGTGCGAGGACATCGACCTGTGGGAGATCAACGAAGCATTTGCCTCGGTCACGCTGAACTCGATGCGGATGCTCGGCATCGACGAGGACCGCGTCAACGTCAACGGCGGCGCGGTGGCGCTCGGCCACCCGATCGGCGCCTCGGGCGCGCGGATCCTCGGCTCGCTGATGCTTGAGCTTCGCCGCCGTGGCGGCGGGCTCGGCTGCGCGGCGATCTGCTCGGGCGGTGGCCAGGGCGACGCCGTGATCATCGAGGTCAATGGCGGCTGACGGCGCTTCTGACTTGGAAGACGGCGGATCCGCCCCCGGCGGGTCCGCCGCTTTCTTTGATCTCGACCGGACGCTCATGGAGGGCTCGTCAGCCTTCCAGTTCGGTCGTGCGGCATACCGGGCGGGCCTGCTCAGCCGGCGCCAGCTGATCGCCGACGGGTGGGCCAACCTGATGTTCCGGTTGCGCGGAGCGAGCGACGAGTCATCGCACGAGCTCCGCAACCGGATCTCGGAGTCGCTCGCGGGCACCCGGGTGAGGGACCTCGAGCGGCTCGGCGTCGACGTACTGGCGGGCGTGCTGCCGCGGATCTACCCCCAGGTGCTCGAGCTCGCCTACCGGCACCAGGACGAGGGGCGGCGCGTGTACATCGTCACCGCCGCCTCTCGGGACCTGGCCGAGATGCTCGCACGCGTGCTCGTGTTCGACGGGGCGCTCGGGTCGCAGTTCTCGGAGGTCGTCGACGGGGTCTACACCGGCCGTCCGGCCGGGCTATTCATCTACGGCGGCGAGAAGGCGCGGGCGATCGAGGAGCTCGCCGAGCGCGAGGGCCTCGACCTCGCGCACTCCTACGCCTACTCTGACTCCGCGTCGGACCTGCCGATGCTGCGGCTGGTCGGCCATCCGGTCGCGGTCAACCCGGACTCGGCGCTGGCCAAGGCGGCGCGCGAGGAGCGCTGGGAGCTGCTCCGCTTCGACCGGCTCGGGCGCCGGCTGAAGGCCGTGGTCGGGCTGGTCGGTGCCGCGGTCGCGGGGGGCGTCGGGTCGGCGGCGGTCGCGGCGCGAGCTCGCCGGAGCCGGCGCGGCGTCGTGTCCAAGCTGAGGTAAGTACGGCTTAGACTTCGATCATGGCCACCGGCGAACGCGTATCTGAGAGGGAGCGGTGGGAGCGCGAGACATTCAGTCGCGCCCCCGAGCGGGACGCGCCGTTCTCGACGATCTCGGGCGAGCCGATCCAGCCGCTCTACACCGACGCCGACCTACCTGACGAGGCGGCCATCGGGTTCCCCGGCGAGTTTCCCTACACCCGCGGCGTGTACGGCTCGATGTACCGCGGCCGGCTGTGGACGATGCGTCAGTTCGCCGGGTTCGGCACCGCGCTTCAGACCAACGGTCGGTTCCGCTATCTGCTCGACCACGGGCAGACCGGGCTGTCGACCGCATTCGACATGCCGTCGCTGATGGGCCTTGACTCCGACCACCCGCGCTCGCTCGGCGAGGTGGGGCGCGAGGGGGTAGCCGTCGACACGCTCGAGGACATGGAGACGCTGTTCGACGGCATCCCGCTCGACCGGGTCAGCGTGTCGATGACGATCAACGCGCCGGCGGCGATCATGCTCGCCTTCTACGTGGTCGCCGCGGAGCGGCGGGGGATCGGGCCCGAGGCGCTCGCGGGGACGATCCAGACCGACATCCTCAAGGAGTACATCGCGCAGAAGGAGTGGTGCTTCCCGGTCGACCCGGCGATGCGGCTCGTCGGCGACATGATCGAGTGGTCGTCCGCTCACATGCCACGGTGGCATCCAATTTCCATCTCGGGCTACCACATCCGGGAGGCGGGGTCGACGGCGGCGCAGGAGCTGGCGTTCACCTTGAAGGACGGTCTGACCTATGTCGAGCAGGCGGTTGCGCGGGGTCTCGACGTCGACGACTTCGCGCCGCGGCTGTCGTTCTTCTTCAACGCGCACATCGACTTCTTCGAGGAGATCGCCAAGTACCGCGCGGCGCGGCGGATCTGGGCCCGAGAGCTGCGCGACACGTTTGGGGCGCGCAAGCCCGAGTCGTTGCGGATGCGGTTCCACACCCAGACCGCCGGCGTGTCGTTGACCGCACAGCAGCCGCTCAACAACATCGTCCGGACCGCGATCGAGGCGCTCGCGGGCGTGCTCGGCGGCACCCAGTCGCTGCACACCAATTCGTTCGACGAGGCGCTTGCGCTCCCAACCGAGCAGGCGGTCCGGGTGGCGCTCCGGACCCAGCAGATCATCGCCGAGGAGACCGGAGTGGCGAACTCGATCGATCCGCTCGGCGGCTCGTACCTGGTCGAGGCGCTCACCGACCGGATGGAGGAGCAGGCGTACGAGTACTTCGCAAAGATCGACGCGCTCGGGGGGATGGTCGAGGCGGTCAAGCGCGGGTTCCCGCAGCGCGAGATCGCCGACGCCGCGTTCCTCTACCAGCAGGAGGTCGAGTCGGGCGCGCGCAAGGTCGTCGGCGTCAACGCGTATACCGAGGGCGACGACCTCGGCACGCCGATCCTGCGGATCGACCCGGCGCTCGAGGGCGAGCAGATCCGCCGCGTCGAGGAGGTCCGGGAGCGGCGCGACGCCAATGCGGTCGACCGTGTGCTCGAGCAGCTCGTGGAGGCCGCCCGCGACCCGGCCGAGAACCTGATGCCGCTGTTGCTCGAGGCTGCGCGCGTGCACGCCACCGAGGGCGAGATCGTCACGGCGCTCCAGACCGTGTTCGGTAGCTTCAGCGAAGCGCCGGTCTTTTAGGGGACGTTTACACTGCACGTCCCTCATGGGCGCCTCCAGCGAGAAGAAGATTCGCGTCGTCGTGGCCAAGCCCGGTCTCGACGGCCATGATCGGGGCGCGAAGATCATCGCCCGGGCGCTCCGCGACGCCGGCATGGAGGTCATCTACACCGGCCTGCACCAGACGCCGGAGCAGATCGTCGAGACCGTGATCCAGGAGGACGCCGACGCGGTCGGGTTGTCGATCCTGTCGGGGGCGCACATGACGCTGGTCCCACGGATCATGCAGCTGCTCAAGGAGCAGGGCGTGGACGACGTGGTGGTGACGCTCGGAGGGACGATTCCCTCCGACGACGTGCAGGAATTGAAGGATCTCGGCGTGGCGGAGGTGTTCACGCCTGGTGCATCGACGCAGCAGGCGGTCGAGTTCATCCGCAACGCCGTGCGGGCCTGACGGACCGCCCCACCGGACCGATTGACTCGTCAGTCAACCGGGTAATATGCGACACCTCTGAACCTTTAGGAGGCCTCACTTGAAGATTTGCGTCCTCGTCAAAGAGGTTCCGGACGCCGCCGTCGAGAAGCGCATCAACGCCTCGACGGGTCGTCTGGACCGGTCGGGGGAGAAGAACCTCAACCCCTATGACACCCACGCCATCGAAGCGGCGATGCAGATTCGCGAGGGCGGCGCGGTTGAGGTGGAGGAGATCGTGGCCGTGACGATGGGCCCCGAATCGGCGATGCGCGCGCTGCACAAGGCGGTGTCCCTGGGCGCGGACCGCTCGCTGCATCTGAGCGACGACGCGCTCGAGGGCTCGGACGTGGCCGCGACCGGCTACGCGCTGTCCAAGGTGCTGGAGTCCGAGCGCCCGGATCTCGTGTTGCTCGGCCAGCAGTCCGACGACGGCGAGTGCTACACGATCGGCGCGGTCGTCGCCGACCATCTGAAGATGCCGTCGCTCACGCAGGTGATCAAGATGGACGTCAATAATGAGTCCCCGCCCACCCTCCGGTGCGAGCGCCAGGCCGAGTACGGATACGACACCGTCCAGGTCGGTCTTCCCGCGGTGATATCGGTCGGCGACGCGATCAACGAGCCCCGGTATCCGTCGCTGAAGGCGATCATGGGCGCCCGTAAGAAGCCGCTCGAGAAGGTCGCCACCGGCGACGTCGGGATCGACGCGTCGATGGTCGGGACCGACGGGTCCCGCGTCGAGTGCGGTGACTTCCACGCGCCCGACGCCAAGCCCGCCGGGCAGATCATCGAGGACGAGGACACGAACGAGACCGTCGAGAAGATCGTGGCGTGGCTCGAGGAAAGGAAGCTCATCTGATGCCCGACGTGCTCACATACGTTCTGCATTACGAGGGCGCGTTCAACAAGAACTCGCTCGGGGCGGTGTCCGAGGGTGCGGCGCGCGCGTCCGAGATCGGCGGCGAGTGCCATGCCGTCGTGGTCGGCGGCGAGGACCTGACTGACGATCTGTGCCAGTCGCTCGGCGCCTACGGCGCCACCAAGGTGTTCCGCGCCCGCGGCGAAGAGGGACTTGCCCAGCCGGTCATCGACGTGATGGCCAAGGTGATCGACGACCACGGGCATGCCTACGCGCTGTTCGGCGGCGGGTTGCTCGGGTTCGAGATCGGCGCCGGCTTGGCCGCGCGCAAGCACGCCGGGGTGACGATGGAGGTCATCTCGGTCCGCGCCGAGGACGGCAAGCTCGTGGCCGAGCGTCCGATCCTCCAGGACTCCCAGATCTCCGTGTCCAAGTACAGGGGTGACCTCGGGATCATCATCGGGCGGATCAACGCCTTCGAGGTGGTCTCTAGGGACGGTGGCTCGGCCGAGGTAGTCGACGTAGACGTCGAGTACTCGCCGTGGTCGACGCAGGCCAAGATGGTGGAGCGCGGCGAACAGCGCGGCGCTGACGTCGACATCGAGGGCGCCGACATCCTCGTCGCCGGCGGCCGCGGTCTCGGCAAGGCCGAGGGGTTCGAGCTCGCCGAGGCTCTGGCTGCGGCGTTCGGCGGCAACAGCGCCGTCGCCGCGACGCGCGCAGTGGTGGACGCCGGCTGGTATCCGTACGCAGCGCAGATCGGGCAGACGGGCAAGACGGTGTCGCCCAAGCTGTACCTCGCGGCCGGAATCTCCGGCGCGATTCAGCACAAGGTCGGGATGCAGTCCTCGGAGAACATCGTCGCGATCAACAAGGACGCGAACGCGCCGATCTTCGAGTTCTCCGACCTCGGGATCGTCGGCGACCTCAACAAGATCCTGCCCAAGCTGACCGAGGCGATCAAGGCCAAGAAGGGGAGCTGACTCGGGGATGGCGTCACTCAACGGACGCGGGCCGGTAGCGCCGAGCGAGTTCCCGCCGCCGGTCGACTCGGTCCGCGAGTTCGTCAAGCGCGAGCTCGATCCCGAGGAGGACCGGATCGACGTCGGCGTGGTGATCGTCGGTGGCGGCCCGGCGGGGTTGGCGTGCGCCAACCGGTTGCTCCAGCTCCTCGCCGACGACCCCGAGCTGATGGAGAAGCTCGGCGAGGTGCCGGTGGCCGTGATCGAGAAGGGCAAGGCGTGCGGGGCCCACAACCTGAGCGGCGCGATGATGCGCCCGTCCGGCCTGAAGGCGCTGTTCCCCGACATACCCGAGTCCGAATGGCCGTCGCACGGGACCGTCGCCAAGGACAGCGTCTACTGGATGCTCGGACCGGGCCGGAAGCTCCCGCTCAAGCCGACCCCGCCGCCGTTCCGCAACCACGGCAACCACATGGTCAGCGTGGCCGAACTATCGCGGTGGCTGGCCACGCGGGCCGAGGACGCCGGTGCCTACATCCTGACCGAGACGAGCGCGCAGCAGCTGCTGGTCTCCGATGGGGTCGTCCAGGGGATCCGATCCGGGGACAAGGGCCGCGGCAAGGACGGCCAAGAGCTCGGAAACTTCGAGCCCGGGTCGGACGTGACCGCGCGCGCCACCGTGCTCGCCGAGGGGACGTGGGGGCATCTGACCGGCGCCGCGATCAAGGAGTTCCAGCTGGCCGCGAGCCGCGAGCCGCAGGTGTGGGCGCTCGGGGTCAAGGAGGTGTGGGAGGTCCCGAAGCCGCTCGACCGGGTGATCCACACGCTCGGCTGGCCGCTCCGCTACGGCGCCAAATGGCACGAGTTCGGCGGCTCGTGGATCTATCCCCAGGGCGAGGACCGCGTGTCGATCGGGTTCGTGGTCGGGCTGGACTACACCGACGCCACCGTCTCGCCCCACGATCTCCTGCAGCTGTTCAAGACCTCGAGCCTGGTGCGGGGGATCCTGGAGGGCGGCAAGCGCGTGGCGTGGGGCGCGAAGGCGATCCCCGAGGGCGGCTATTGGGCGATGCCCAAGCCCTCAGCGCCGGGGCTGGTGATCTGCGGCGACAGCGCCGGCATGGTCAACGTGCCGGTCCTCAAGGGGATCCACTACGCGATCCACTCCGGGATCCTCGCGGCCGAGACGATCTTCAGGCGTTTGAAGGACGGCGGCACGGATCTTTCGGAGTACGACCAGCGGGTCGAGGAGTCGGTGATCGGCAAGGAGCTCTACCAGTCGCGCAACATGAAGCAGCCGTTCAGCCGCGGGTTCTTCGTCGGTGGCGCGATCACCAACGCGATGGTGATCAGCAAGGGCCGGTTCCCGGGCGGCCGGTGGTCCAACCACCGTGATGCCGACGCGGCGATGTCGATCGACTCGAAGAAGCAGGCCTATCCGCGCCCCGACGGCAAGTACACGTTCGACAAGCTGTCGTCGGTGTACGCGTCGGGCAACGCCACGCGCGACGATGCCCCCAACCACATTCGGGTGCGCACGCACGTCCCGCGCGAGATCGCGGAGACGTGGCAGTGGATGTGCCCGGCCGGCGTGTACGAGATCCCCGACGACGCGCCCGAATCCGGCTCGGTAGACGTGACCGTCAACTACACCAACTGCGTGCAGTGCGGGGCGATCACGGCCAAGGGCGGCCGGCTTACCCCGCCCGAGGGCGGCGACGGCCCCCTCTATACGGTCACCTGACGTGGGCCGGCGGGGCGCGACTTTCGACCCCGCGATTTGTTGGTATTTGCGTATGTCCTCGAAGCGCTTACTTGGGGTCGGCGCGGCCATCGTCTGTGCGCTGGCGCTCGGCTCGGGAACGGCCGCGGCGGGCACGACCACGCCACCGCGCGACCAGCTGCAGGGGTTCGTGTGCCAGAAGGCGCTCGATCCGCCGGCGCGCGCGGTCACGGTCCAGTCCGTGATGCGGCCGCTCACCGGTACGTCGAAGATGCAGATGAAGTTCGAGCTGCTGCGCCAGACCAAGATCCACCCGCGCTTTGAGGCCGTGCACGGCCGGGGGCTCGGCAGCTGGATATCGCCCACCAACCCGACGCTCGGGCAGCAGACCGGCGACGTGTGGATCGTCAACCACCCGGTCGTCCAGCTCGCCGCCCCGGCGACGTACAAGTTCCGGGTCACGTTCCGGTGGATCGGAGCGCAGGGCCAGACGCTCGGCACGGCGACCCAGACGAGTCCCACCTGCTATCAGCCCGAGCTGCGCGCTGACCTGCTTGTCCGCTCGCTGTCGGTCGCCCCGATCACGTCGGGCCCGTCGTCGGGAGAGTGGGCCTACACCGCGGTGGTCGCGAACCGCGGCCTGACCGGAGCGGGCCCGGTCGAGGTCGAGTTCGCCGACGGCAACGCCAAGCCGTTGCCGGCGACGCTCGCGTGGGTCGGTCCAAAGGCCTCGACGCACCAGCGGTTCGTGGCGCCGGCGTGCACCGCCGGGACGCCGCTGACCGTGACGGTCGATCCGACGCAGAGCATCGACGAGTACGACTACGCGAACAACGCGCTGACGATGATGTGTCCGGCCGCCTCGTCGGGCTAACGAAACGCCCTTTCGCCGCCGATATATGACGGGGGGCAGTGCACGCGGGCCGCTAAACTCGAACGTACTATGAAAACTGGCGTACACCCTGAATATGTAGATGCGCACGTGCGCTGCACGTGCGGCAACGAGTTCATGACCCGCTCTACGAAGCCCGAGATCCACGTCGAGATCTGCTCCGCCTGTCATCCGTTCTATACCGGCCGGCAGAAGCTGGTCGACACCGGTGGACGGGTCGAGCGCTTCCAGCGACGAGTGGCCAAGGGGCGGCGTGCCGCTCGCGGAACCACGGCGGCCTCGTAGCCTGAGGAATTGATGAGCGCGGCCGTCGAGCAAGGACGCCTGACGGCTTCGCGCGATGCCCCCGTGGGGGGGCAGGCCGTGCTCGAAGGTGTGATGATGCGCGGCGTCAGCACGTGGGCGGTCGCTGTCCGCAAGCCGCCCGCTGAAGACCGTGAGCTCGAGCTCGGCGAGATCGGCGTCCAGACGTTCCCGATTGAGTCGTGGAACCGGCGCCGGCGGATCTACCGCTGGCCCGTGATTCGAGGCGTGGTCGCGCTCGTCGAGTCGCTCGCGATCGGCATCCGCGCACTCGGGATCTCAGCCAACGCGCAGCTCCCAGGGGAGGAGCACGAGATCTCGGGCGGCGCGTGGATCGGCACGGTCGCCGTAGCTGCCATATTCGCGATCGGCCTGTTCTTCGTCGTGCCCGTCGGCGTGACCAGCCTGATCAAGCATCAGCTCGGCTCCTCGGTCGCGTTCTGGGCGGTCGAGGGAGTGCTGCGGACCGCGATCTTCCTCGGCTACCTGCTGCTGCTCTCGCGCGTGAAGGACCTGAAGCGAGTGTTCGAGTACCACGGCGCGGAGCACAAGGTGATCTCGTGCTACGAGGCATCGGATGAGCTGACCCCGGAGCGCGCGAGGCTGTACTCGCGGTTCCACCCCCGTTGCGGCACGAGCTTCCTGCTGATCGTGATGATCATGGCGATCTTCGTGTTCGCCCCGGTCGGCCTGCCGGCGTGGTGGATACTCGTGCTCACCCGAATCGTCGGCGTGCCGCTGATCGCCGGCCTGTCGTTCGAGGTGATCAAGTGGGCCGGCCGCAACCGCAGGCGGCCCTGGGTCCGCGCGGTCATGTATCCGGGCATGCAGCTGCAGCGGCTGACCACGGCCGAGCCCGATCTCGACCAGCTCGCCGTGTCGATCGCGTCCCTGCAGGCGGTACTCGCCCGGCAGGAAGGCACGAACGTCTCGCCCGAGGATCTCGTAGGGCTTGAAGTAGTGGCGTAGGTCCGAGTTCGTGCCGCCGCCGGCGGCCGAAGGGTCCGGTTGCGGGCCCTACACTCGAAACGATGATCGACGATTTGGTCTCACAGATCGAGACGCGCTTCGGCGAGCTGCAAGACGAGCTGTCGGATCCCACAGTGATCGGCGACCGTGACCGGTTCACGGCCGCGAGTCGCGCGTACCGCGAGCTCGAGCCGGCGGCGAAGCTCGCGACCGAGTACCGGCGCGCCGCGGACGATCTCGAGGGCGCTCGCGAGCTCTTGGAGGACGGCGACGATCCCGAGCTGCGCGCGCTGCTCGAATCATCGCGGTTGCGCCTCGCCGAGCTCGAGGACGAGATCCGGCTGGTGATGGTCGAGCGCGACCCGAACGACGACAAGAACGTGATCGTCGAGATCCGTCCCGGTACCGGTGGCGACGAGGCCGGGCTGTGGGCAGGCGACCTGTACCGGATGCTCACGCGCTACGCCGAGCGGCTCGGATTCCAGACCGAGCCGCTGTCGATCGGCGACGGGACGTACACGTTTGCGATTAAGGCCCGCCCACCCGACGGCGCCTACTCGGTGTTCAAGTTCGAGGGCGGGACCCATCGCGTGCAGCGGGTCCCGGAGACCGAGTCCCAGGGCCGCGTCCACACCTCGACGGCGACGGTCGCGGTGCTCCCGGAGGCCGAGGACGTCGAGGTCGCGATCGACCCGAACGACCTTCAGATCGACGTCTACCGGAGCTCCGGGCCCGGCGGCCAGTCGGTCAACACCACAGACTCCGCGGTCCGGATCACGCACAAGCCGTCCGGCGTGGTGGTCTCGATGCAGGACGAGAAGTCTCAGCTTCAGAACCGCGAGCGCGCGATGCGCGTCCTCCGAGCCCGGCTGTACGAGCGCGCGCTGGCCGAGCAGCAGGCCGAGGTCGCCGCCTCGCGCGCAGCCCAGGTCGGGACCGGCGAGCGCGCCGAGAAGATCCGCACCTACAACTACGGCGAGCGCCGGGTCAAGGACCACCGGATCAACCTGCTCGTCCACAACCTCGACGCGATCCTGATGGGCGAGCTCGACGAGCTGACGGCCGCGCTCCAGGACGACGAGAAGCGCCGAAGACTGGAGGAGAAGGCAGTTGCCTGACGCTGCCGTCGGGGCCGGGAAGTCGGTCTCGCGCGCGCTCTCAGACGCGACCACCACGCTCGCCGCCGCGGGCTGCGACACGGCGCGGCTCGACGCCGAGCTGCTGCTCGGGTGTGTGTTGGGGGTGGGGCGAGAGCGGCTCGTCGTCGACGCCTTTGAGGAGCTTGACGCTGCGGATCTCGAGCGCTTCGAGGCGCTGGTGGCGCGGCGCGAGGCGCGCGAGCCGGTCGCGTACATCCTCGGGCGCAAGGCGTTTCGCCGGATCGCGCTGACGGTCGACCGCCGCGTGCTGATCCCGCGGCCCGAGACCGAGCTGCTCGTCGAGGTCGCGTTGTCGGTGCCTCGCGGGTCCCGCGTGGTCGATGTGGGGACCGGGTGCGGGCCGGTGGCGCTCGCCTTAAAGGACGAGCGGCCCGATCTGTCGGTGCTCGGCGTCGACGTCAGCGACGATGCGGTCGCGCTCGCGCGGCACAACGCGCGAGAGCTCGGCCTCGACGTCGAGTTCGTCCGCGCCGACCTGCTCGACGGGGTGCCGGGGCCGTTCGACGCGGTGCTCGCGAACCTCCCGTACGTCGCCGAGGGCTCCGGGCTGCCGCCCGAGATCGAGCTGTACGAGCCGTCGCTCGCGCTGTTCGGGGGTCCGGACGGCATGGACCTGACCCGGCGGCTGCTGACGATGGTGGACGGTGTTTCGCTCATCGCCCTCGAGGTCTCGCTGGCCGAGGCCGTCGCCTCGCTGGTGTCGCGCGCCGGCTTCCCGTCAGTTGAGATTCTGCGAGATCTCGCCGGCCTCGAGCGCGTCGTCGTCGGCCGGCGGTGAGCGAAGCCGAGGCGTTCGAGCGCTGCATCCGGGCCGGCGGGGTGGCGCTGTTCGCGGCCGACACCGTCTACGGACTGGCCTGCGATCCCGACGATCGGTTCGCGGTCGAGCGCCTGTATCTGCTCAAGCGGCGCACCCTCGAGAAGCCCTCGGCGGTGATGTTCTTCGATCTGGAGCGCGCGCTCGACGCGCTGCCCGAGCTCGGAGAGCGGACGCGGGGGGCAATGGCGCGGTTGCTGCCCGGCGCGGTGACCGTGCTCGTACCGAACCCGGCGGGCCGGTTCGCGCTCGCATGCGGGTCGGATCTCGGGACGCTCGGAGTGCGGGTGCCGTCGGTCCCGTCGCTGGCGGGGGTTCGTTGCCCGGTGCTGCAGTCGAGCGCCAATCGCGCCGGCGAGGTGGATCCGCGCGCGTTGTCCGAGGTCCCGACACTGCTGCGAGCCGCCGTCGACTTGGTGGTTGATGGGGGGGAGCTGCCCGGGACCCCGTCGACCGTGGTCGACCTGCGCCGCTACGAGTTCGACGGCGAATGGCAGGTGGTGCGCGCCGGGGCGGTCGGAGAGGCCGAGCTGACCGAGGCGCTCCACTGGCAGTACCACTTCGATGCGGGGACGTATGCCGAGGAGATCCGGGCAGACCTGCCGGCGTACGACGCGCTCCAGGAGCAGCTCGCCGGCGCGAGCGGCGCCGGCGCGCGGCGGATCCTGGAGCTTGGGACCGGGACCGGGGAGACCGCCCGCCGCCTGCTGGCGCGCCACCCGGACGCGGTGCTGGTCGGCATCGACGAGAACGAGCAGATGCTCGCGGTAGCGAGCGGAGTGCTGCCTGATGGGCGGGTGTCATTGCTCGCCGGCCGGATCGAGGATCCACTCCCGGAAGGACCGTTCGACGTGGTCGCGAGCGCGCTGTGCGTGCACCACCTCGAGGGCGCCGCGAAGGCCGAGCTGTTCGGGCGGGTGCGGGACGCACTCGCGCCAGACGGGTTGTTCGTGCTGGGTGACGTGGTCGTGCCGGTCGACCCGGGGGCGGCGACGACGCCCCTGACGCCCGGGTACGACCGTCCGAGCCCGCTGGGCGACCAGCTGCGGTGGCTGGCCGAGGCCGGTCTCGAGCCCCGGGTCGTCTGGGAGCACGACGATCTGGCGGTGGTGGCGGCGCGGCGAATCTGACGCCATCGAATGGTCGCTGAGCGCTAACTGCGCTGACCGCCTGCGTTGCTAGGCTCGTAGCCTCGAGTGAGCGCCACCGACCTCCCATCTGATTTCTTCAATCGGCCTTTGGTGGAGGTCGATCCGGAGATCGCGGAGGTGCTGGCGCTGGAGCTCGACCGCCAGCAGCGGACGCTCGAGATGATCGCTTCTGAGAACTTCGTGCCGTTGGCGGTGCTGGAGGCGCAGGGGTCGGTGCTCACGAACAAATACGCGGAGGGGTATCCGGGCAAGCGCTATTACGGCGGTTGCGAGTTCGTTGATATCGCGGAGCGGCTGGCGATCAAGCGCGCGCTCGAGTTGTTCGGGGCCGAGCACGCGAACGTTCAGCCGCACTCGGGTGCGCAGGCGAACACCGCCGTCTACCACGCGCTCCTGGATCCCGGCGACACCGTGATGGGGCTCGAGCTTTCGCACGGCGGCCATCTGACGCATGGGATGCGGATCAATGTGTCGGGCCGGCTGTACGACATCGCTCCGTATCACGTCGATCGCGAGTCGGGCCGGATCGACATGGACGAGGTCGAGCGGATCGCGAGCGACCGCCGGCCGAAGATGATCCTGGCCGGGTGGTCGGCGTATCCGCGGTTCCTCGATTTCGAGCGGTTCCGCGCGATTGCCGATGCGGTCGGCGCGTACCTGGTCGTGGACATGGCGCACTTCGCGGGTTTGGTCGCGGCGGGGCTCCATCCGAACCCGGTGCCGTACGCGGATGTGGTGACGACCACGACCCACAAGACGATCGGCGGTGGCCGCGGCGGGCTGATTCTGTCCACCGAGGAGTTCGCCAAGCGGATCGACTCGGCGGTGTTCCCGGGCCAGCAGGGCGGGCCGTTGGAGCACGTGATCGCCGGCAAGGCGGTGGCGCTGCGGATCGCTGCCAGCGAGCCGTTCCGCGAGCGCCAGGAGCGGACGGTCGCGGGCGCGCAGGCGGTCGCGGACGAGCTGCTCGGCGCCGGTGGCGGGGTGAGCGTCTTGACCGGCGGGACCGACGTGCATCTGGTCCTGTGTGATCTGCGCGAGTCCTCGCTGGACGGCAAGCAGGCCGAGGATCGCCTCCACAGCGTCGGGATCACCGTGAACCGGAACGCGGTTCCGTTCGACCCGCGGCCGCCGGCCGTGTCGAGCGGGCTGCGGATCGGCACGCCGGCGCTGGCCACGCGCGGGCTCCAGCTCGAGGACTTCGTCGAGGTGGGGTCGATCATCGCCGAGACGCTCACCGCTGACGCATTCGAGGACCGGCGGGCCGAGCTCAGCGAGCGGGCGGCGGCGATCGCCGACCGTTATCCGCTGTACACGCGCCTGGGCGCGGCCGCGATCGTCTAGCGGCTCCGGTACATGTCCGCATCGGGTGGCGAGCGCCCCCGAGACCGTGTCGCGTGGCTGCTCGAAGCGGGCGCGAGTCACCCGAGTGGGACATGCACCTACGCAGCTATGGCGGGCGGACCGCTGTCGCGCGGCCCTTGACCCCGTCCGGACGGGGTTGCAGGGCCCCACGGATGCCGAGCGGAGCGAGGCCAGTAATCGCTATTCGAACGCCGCCACGGTCGCGAGGATCACGAACGTCGCCACCAGCGCGACCCCCTCGAACACCGTGGCCTCCCCGTCGCCCGTGATCTGCCAGACGATGATCGCGGTCCCGAGCAGGGCGCCGATGTATACCGGGGCGAGCGTGAACGTCAGCCGCGTGGCGGTCAGGAGCGACACGAGCACCAGCAGCGGATACAGGAACGCGGCGATCTGCGAGACCGAGTTCTTGACCACCGAGATCGCGAGCTCGGCCTGGCCCTTGGCCGCGAGCACGATCCCGGCGACGTTCTCGACCGCGTTGCCGGCGATCGCGACGATCACGAGGCCGGCGAACGCCTGCGAGATGTGGAGTTGGGTGATGGTCGGCTCGAGCGCGTTCACGAACCAGTCCGAGACGAACGCCGACGCGACGCCGGCGAGGATAAGCAGGACGAGGCTTGTCCTCATGCTGAGCCGCGGCGGCTCCGACGCCTCCTGGACGATCGACTCCGAGCTCAGGTACTGGCGCAGCCACGTCGCGTACACGACGAGGATCACGCACGCCCCGATGATCGAGATCGTCTCGGCGTGATGGCTGGCGACGTCGCCCGTGGAGTGGGTCAGGCCGATCAGGACGATGATGAACGACGCGACCAGCAACAGCGTCGCGGTGTCGTTCGGCAGCCTCGGGTTGAAGCGCATCACGCCGTCGCTCGCGCGACGGGCGCCGGCGACGATCACCAGCCCGAGGACCAGCAGTGCGTTGACGAGGATCGAACCGAGGATCGCGGTCTCGGCGATCACCTGATGCCCGGCGCCGAGCGCGAAGATCACCACGAAGAACTCCGGGAGGTTCGCGACCGTCGCCTGCAGGACGCCGGTGACGGCCGCCCCCGCACGGCGTCCCACCTGCTCGATCGACACCGAGACCACCCACGCCGTGCCGGCGAGCGCCAGTGTGGCGAACACGAACGCGATGATCCTGGAGACGCTGCTCGCGTAGCGGGTCACGCCGGCGAGGATGATCAGCGCCGCAACGACGACGAGGAGCGCGCGCTCGACTCGGGTGAACCCGCTCATCCGATCGTCGGTGGTGCTAGTCGCAGCCGCCAGCTACCCCACCCGCTCGAACTCCCCGGTCTCGACCTCGCGCTGCACGCGCTCCTCGATCTCGTGCTCGGTGGTGTCGGGATCGGCCGTTCGCAGCTCCTGGGTGCGCCGGCTCTTGAACTTGAGGATCTCAAGCACATAGATCAGGTACACGCTGGCGGCTAGCGCGAGCAGCACGATCGCCCCCATCACCAGCGCCCACCCGAGGTAGTAGGTACCGCGATGGTTGGAGTACGGCACGAACCGCAACGCCACCGCGACGCCGGCCAGCATCAGCGTCCAGCCGTACAGGTAGGCAACCGTCCGGCGCTGGCTGAACCCCATCCGCGCCATCCGGTGGTGGAAGTGGTTGGCATCCGCGTCCCACGGCTTTCGCCTGTACTTCAGGCGCTTGGCGACGACGAAGCCCGTGTCGAGGAACGGCACCGCGAGCACGATCAGCGGCACGATCAGGGCGACGACCGCGCCGGTCTTCACCGAGCCGATGACCGCGACCACCCCGAGCAGGTACCCCAACAGGTTCGCGCCGGAGTCGCCCATGAATGACGAAGCCGGCGGGAAGTTGTGGAACAGGAAGCCGAGCGCGGCGCCGGCGGTCAGCGCCGCGAGCACGCCGGCCCCGCCGATGTGCAGGTCGAACGCGATGATCGCGAACGCGATCCCGTCGATCGCGCACAGGCCCGCGGCCAGCCCGTCGACCCCGTCCGACAGGTTGACGACGTTCATCATCCCGACAAGCCAGATCACGGTCAGCACTCCGCCGGCGTTCGGGAGCTGGAGCGTGCCGAGGAACGGGATCGTGACGTCGGTGACGATCGCTCCGCCCTCGACCGCGATCAGCGCCGCGGCGATCTGGCCGAGCAGCTTCCACTGCGGCCTGAGCGGGTGGGCGTCGTCGATCGCGCCCACCAACGTGATCAGACAGGCGCCGGCCAAGATCGCCCAGGTGTGCACGGTCCCGCCCGAGCCGGGCGCGGTCCCGAGCGTGTGGCGCAGGAGGATCGTCGCCGGCATCCACAGCACCGCCGCGACCAGCACGCCGCCAAGGATCGCCACGCCACCGAGGGCGGGGGTGGTTCGCTCGGCCAATCCGCGCTCACTGGGCATCACGACAGCGCCGACCCGCCGCGCCAACCTGGCCGCGAGCGGCGTCAGCGCGGCGGCGACCGCCATCGCCACCAGGAAAGCGAACAGAGCGTCCCAGTACCGCATGCCGTCGGGAAAGCATGGCAGGGCAGGAGGACTGGTGTGCTTACCTGAGCGATTGCGCGATTCGCGCCACCATCGCGATCGGCTCGTTTGTCAGTTGGCGGTCGGTCACGCGGAGAACACGGAGGCCGTTTGCGATGAGGATCTGGTCGCGCTTGCGATTGTTCTCGAACGCCAGCCGATGCCCGTGGGCTTGCCAGCCGTCGAACTCGACGACGAGGCCGTGCTGGGGCCAGTAGAGATCGGCTTTATAGCCGTGGACCGGGACGTTCGTGAGCGGCGTCGGGAGCTGGGCCTGTGTGATCAGCTTGAGTAGAAGGCGCTCCTTCTCCGAGCGAGTCAGGCGCGGATCCTCGAGTAGAGCCCGGATCACGGGCGCGCCTCTGCGGCTCGGCTCGCGCTCGAGGACGGCTTTGAGGTTCCGGTCGGTCACGACCTCGCGGTAGAGGGCCTCCTGAAAGGCGTGCTCGGTGTCGCGGGCGGACTCGGCGGCGGCGAGGTCGCAGATCGTGCGGGCGATGGTGGTGATCCGCATCCCGTTCAGCTTGGTCGCGTCCCGGGGCGCGAGCGCCGCCACTCGGTGGAGCCTGATGCCGGGATGGACGCCAGGATTGCGGCCGGCGACGGTGATGTCGATATCGCCACCGTTGTCTGGGAGGAGGCCGTAAAGACAGGCGGCTGAGCGATGGCTGACCACGGCGTCCGCTCCGCCGGCGAGGGCCGCGGCCCGGGCCCGGGCCATCGGCGTCGGTGGCGCCGGCCCGAGGATGTACACGCCGCGATGCTGCCGCCTCATCCGGCCCGCACGCACCCGGTGCGCGATCGCTCCACGGTTCAGCCCGGCGGCGAGTAGCTCCTGGCGCGAGATCACGTTGTCCTGTCTGCCGGCGATCTTCGCGATTGCCCGCTCTACGGGATGCATAGCTCGTCAGCAGGGCGTCCATGCGCCGGCCGTGCCGACTGGTGCATGACTATCGTGCACCAGTCGGCAAGGCCCGCCGATTTGGGCGAGAATGTCGCGCTGTGCAGGTGATTCAGGGCTCACGGAGCCCAGTATCCATGCTCCAGGTGCCCGCCGTCCGCGATCGCGCCCGAGTTGGAACCGAGGCGTTGCGGATTTGTGGCGGAATGGAACTGAGACGGAACGCGCCGGCCACCACGGCCTCGCCGGCGCCCCGGGATTCCTGCTATCTTACGTTTAACGTAAGAATCAGATTTCGGAACGTCCGGAGGAACATGTCAGCAGTCCAGACCAGCCGCGCCCGCCGCATCGGCGTCCATTCCGGGCACGACTCTTACAAGTGGTGGGCGCTGTCGTGTACCAGCCTGGGGATGCTGCTGGCGACGATCAACTCGGGCACGCTGATCATCGCGCTGCCAGACCTCGAGCGGAGCCTCCACACCAGCCTGCTCGAGCTCGTCTGGGTGATCCTCGTCTACATGATCGCCTCGACCGTGCTCGTGCTGAGCGCGGGCCGGCTGTCGGACCAGTTCGGGCGTAAGAAGGCCTATATCGGCGGGTTCGTGGTGTTCGCGGTGGCGTCGCTCGGCGCCGGGTTCGCGGACAACGGCACGCAGCTGATCCTGTGGCGGATCCTCCAGGGCATCGGCGGCTCGTTCCTGTTCGCGAACGCCGCTGCGATCGTCACCGACGCCTTTCCCCGCGAGCAGCTCGGGATGGCGATGGGCACGAACACGATGGTGGCGGCGGTCGGGTTGGTGATCGGTCCGGTGCTCGGTGGCGCACTGGTGCTGATCTCGTGGCACTGGGTCTTCTGGTTCAACGTGCCGTTCGCGCTAGGCGGGAGCCTCTGGGCGTGGCTCATCCTGAATGAGGTCACTGGCCGCTCGGAGGACCGCTCGTTCGACGCGCTCGGAACCATCACGTTCCTGATCGGGCTGACCGGGCTCGTCTACGGCATCTCCAAGGGCGGCATCTCGGGCTGGACCAGCGCGGGGGTGATCGGGAGCCTGATCGCCGCGGCGGTGTTCCTCCCCGGCTTCGTGCTGATCGAGAGCCACGTGAAGTCGCCGATGCTCGACCTCTCGATCTTCAAGAACCGCCTGTTCTCCGCGGCCTCCGCCGCCGCCTTCACGAACGGGCTGGCGCGGTTCGCGCTGATGTTCGTGTTCGTCTTCTACTTCCAGGGCGTTCAGGGGAACTCCCCGATCCTCGCCGGGATCAAGCTGGCGCCGCTCGCGGTGGGGATGCTGATCGCATCGCCGCTCGCCGGCATCTGGGCCGACCGGCGCGGCTCGCGTGGGATGGCCGTGGCCGGCATGCTCGTCCAGGCCGCCGGGCTCGCGCTGATGACCACGCTCGAGCGCGATACGGCGTACTTGGCGAGCGGCGTCTACATGTTCATCGTCGGTGTCGGCTCGGGGATGTTCAACTCCCCCAACACAGCCGCGATGATGGGCACCGTTCCCCCGCACCGCCGTGGCATCGCCGCCGGCGCGCGGGTCCTGGTCCAGAACACCGGCGCGGTCATATCGATCGCGTTCGTGCTCGCGGTCGTCACCTCGTCGGTTCCGAGGAGCGTCCTGTTCGCAGTGTTCTCCGGGCTCGCCAACCACATCACGACCGCGCAGCTCGTCCCATTCATGTCGAACATGCACACCGCGCTGTGGTGCCTGTCCGGGATCTCGTTGCTGGGCGCCGCGATCTCTGCGGCCCGCCCGTCCCACCTGCAGGCCGAGGCCGACCTGATCGAAGAGGATCGCCGGCGGGAGGCGCAGGCGGCGCCCCACGCGAAGGTGGCAGCGTGAGCACCACCGCAGCCAAGCCGCTCCGGATCGGAGAGGTGGCCGAGCTCACCGGCACGACTCCGCGGACGATTCGCTACTGGGAGGAGATCGGGCTGCTCCCGGGCGCGAACGATCGCGCCCAGGGCCAACATCGGATCTACGGCGAGGCCGACGTCGAGCGCGTGCGCGAGATCACCCGGCTCCGCGACCTGCTCGGCCTGTCGCTCGATCAGCTCGCGGTGCTGCTCGACGCCGAGGCCGCGCGTGCGGAACTGAGACGCGAGCTCGAGCACGCCGAGGATCCATCCAAGATCCGGGGGCTCCTCGAACAGGCGCTCGGGCACATCGGTACTCAGCTCGAGCTGGTGCGCATGCGGCGTCAGGCGCTCGGGCAGCTCGAGGAGGAGCTCGTGGCCAAGCGGCGCCGAGTCCACAAGCGACTGGTCGATCTGCCGCAGGAGTGAGCGCGACAAGCGCCGCGACCGGCGCCTGACCGCCGTGTTCGAAACGGTCGCCGTTCTCCCCTTCGTGGCGCTGACGCTCGCGCTGCCGCGTCGGATGCCCCGGGAGGCGCGTGCCGGCCGGGAGGCGCGATCCCGAGCAGGATTGCGTGCGGCTGCGCCGTAACCAACAGTCGCCGGCGCGGTAAGTCTCAGCGGGAGGCATGTCTGCGGCGCGCCATCGGTCGGTGAGTGTTTTCTAACCGTGCAGACGGGAAGACGCGCTCCTGCGTTCCTAGTCCATGAGCCTTTCGTCACAAGCACTCACGAGACGCGTGCCCGCGTACGCGGCGATCGCCGCGGCGCTGGTCGGACTCGCCAACATCGCCTCGACGCTGACGCCGAACATCCGCTGGCGCGGTCATCTGCTGCTCGAGTTCGAGCCCGTCGAGGCGATCCGGCTGTTCCACGCGCTGGCGCTGCCGGCCGGTGCCGCGCTGCTGCTGGTGGCGCCGTATCTGGCCAAGCGCCGGCGGCGGGCGCTCGAGACGGCGGTCGGGTTGATGGTCGTGCTCGGCCTGTTCGACCTGCTCAAAGGCTTCGACTTCGAGGAGACGATCCTCACGTGGGGGGTCGCGGTGGTTCTGGTTCTCAGCCGGGATGCCTTCCGCGTCCGTCACGATCCGATCACGCTGCGGTCGGCGATCTGGCGCGTGCCGCTGCTCGGCCTGGCCGGCGTCGCGGCCGCGGCCGTCGCGACCTGGGCCACGCAGGGCCATCCGTCGTGGCACGCGGTCGCGACCGAGACCTTCGACCTGCTGCGCTGGCAGCCGGGACCGATCCACTTTCACCACCACATCCCCGTCGGCGTGCACATGCTCGAGTTCGGGACGCTGCTGATGATCGCCTACGTGATCTTCCGTCCGCTGACGGCGCCACGCGCGCCGTCTAGCCCCGCCGCGCGCCGGGACGCCGCCGACGTGGTCCGCGCCCACGGCGCCGACACGCTCTCGTTCTTCAAGCTGCGCGCCGACAACCATTACATCTTCAGCGAGGATCGGCGGGCGTTCGTCGCCTACGCAATCGAGAACGGCGTGCTGCTGCTGTCGGGGGACCCGGTCGGACCGCAGGATGCCCTGCCGGCGCTGCTCGACGAAGTCCGCGCGTTCGCCGACGCCCGCGGCCTCAAGCTCGGCGCTCTCGGCGCGAGCGAGCAGCTGTGCCCGCTGTACGAGACGCTCGGGCTGCGCGCGATCTACCTCGGTGACGAGGCGGTCGTCGACCTGAGCCGCTTCTCGCTCGAGGGGCGCCCGATCCGCAAGGTGCGCCAATCGGTGACCCGGCTCACCAAGGCCGGATACGAGGCCGAGCTGCACGAGCTGCGCGCGCTCGACCAGGACACGATCGAGCAGGTCGAGGAGGTCGTCGAGCTCGGACGCCAGGGCGCCCCCGAGCGCGGCTTCTCGATGACGATGGACTCCCTCCAGGGCGACAACGATCACGAGACGCTCGTGGTGCTGGCGCGCGACGAGACCGGCGCGATCCGCGGCGTCCTGCACTTCGTCCCGTGCTACGGCCGTCCGGCCGTGTCGCTGTCGTTCATGCGCCGGGATCCATCGACGCCGAACGGGCTGACCGAGTTCCTGGTCGTGAGCGCGATCGAGCTACTGCGCGACCGCGGGCTCGAGGAGCTGTCGCTCAACTTCGCGGCGTTCGCGAAGTGGATGCACAGCCCCGAGAAGCGGCTCGAACGAGTGCTCGGCAAGCTGATCGCACTCGGCAACCCGTTCTTCCAGATCGAGAGTCTGTACCGCTTCAACGCCAAGTTCTTCCCGCGCTGGGAGCCCCGATTCCTCGTGTACGAGGGGGCGTTCGGGCTGCCGCGCGCCGGGATCGCAGCGATGTGGGCCGAGGGGCAGCTGCCCAAGCCCCGAATTCGCCGCCCGTCGGCTGCTCGCTGAACATCCTGGAAGGCCGAACATCGCTTGCCGCTGTCAACGCGGCGGCGCTAACGTACCGCTAACGTAGTGCCCCCACCGGATCACCCTCAAGGTGGGCCCGTCGGCGTGCGCAGGCGAACAACTTCCGACGCGACGGTCCCGTTTGCTCGCCGCTACCCTCCGGCCCTCTGAACATCGATGCCCCGCCCCAACCCTCCCCATTTCGACGACGACAAGAACCGGGATCGCCAGTGTCGGTGAGCGCCCCCGCGACCTCGGACGGGCAAGTGACGCTGCTCGCCTACCTGGACGTGGTGCTGCTCGTCGTGGCCGCGCCGATCATGCTGCTGATCGGCGTGCCGGCGGTCGGCTACCTGGTCGCGGCCGGCGTATGGATCGCGCTGCGCGCGGTCGGCGTCGCCCTCGACCGCGTCGCACCCGCCTTGAGTGACCCGCGACGCGAGATCACCCTGCGACTCGCGTACCTGCTTGGCCGGCTGTTCCTGCTGGCGATCGCCGTGATCGTCGTCCGGAACAGCGCCGGGCGGGACGACGGACTGACCGCGCTGGTCGTGGTCGTGTTCGCGTTCACGACGCAGCTGCTGATGTCGGTCCTGACCCGGCCGAGGACCCGGCGATGAGCAAGACCCGGAAGATTCTGCTGATCGGCTTCGGGGCCTACCTGGGCATCTTCGTGCTGCTGATCGTGGTCTACGGATTCACCCAGCACAAGAACAACGAGTTCCAGATCCAGAACGAGTTCAAGCTCGTCAACTGGGTGAGCCTCGGGGTGTTCAGCATCAACCGCGCCGTGCTCTACCTGTTCATCGCGACCCTGCTGACGATATTCACGATGGTGTGGATCTCCCGGCGGATGCAGACGCGGCCGAACAAGACCCAGACCGCGGTGGAGGTGCTGTTCTCGCTGATGCGGAACAACGTCACCCGGGGGAACATGCCCGACTCGATGGCGGCCAAATGGTTTCCGTTCATCGGCACGCTGTTCCTGTTCATCTGGTTCTGCAACCTCGTCGGCTACCTGCCGTTGCCGACGAACAGTGAGGAAAAGTTCAACGTGTTCGGCGCCCACATCCCGTCGTTCGCGCTCTATGCCGCCACCGCGAACATCTCGGTGCCGCTGGTGCTGGCACTCGTCGTGTTCATCGCCTTCATCTGGGTGGGAATCAAGCAGCAGGGTCCGTCGGATACCTGAAGAGCCTGATTCCGGCGGGCGTTCACGGGGCGATGCTGATCTTGATCTTCCCGATCGAGGTGATCTCCACCCTGATGCGGTTGCTGTCGCTGACGATCCGGTTGTGGGCGAACATCTTCGCCGGGCACATCATTCTCCTGTTCTTGGCCGGCGGGCTCGCGGTGATCCTCGGGCTTCAAGCGCTCGGGTGGTTCGCGCTACCGGCCGGGATCCTCATCTACCTGTTCGAGCTGGGCCTGGTGGCCACGCTGCAGGCGTTCATCTTCGCGACCTTGGCCGCGATCTACATCGCCGGCGCGGCCACTCACCACTAACACGACAAGGAGCCCCTGATGTTTGTTCTGCACCTCATTCCGATCGCGGCGGCCTCCGGGATCACGGCCGGATTTGGCATCGCGGTCGGCGGTGGTCTCGGCGCGGTCGGCGCGGGCGTCGGCATCGGCATCATCTTCGGCAAGGTGATCGAGGCGGTCACCCGCCAGCCCGAGATGCGCGACGAGATCACCAGCATCCAATGGCTCGGGATTCGCACTCACCGAAGCGGTGTTCTTCTACGGGCTCGTCGCCGGCCTGCTGTCCTACGTGCTCAAGTAGATGGCGCGCGGTCTCTCACATCCCGGTCGCCGCTTCGAGCGGCTCGTTCCTGATCACGCCAAACGTCGGGCTGATGATCTGGACGCTGCTGCTGTTCGGGATCTCGATGTACATCCTGTGGAAGCTCGCCTTCCCGAGGATCTCGGAGGCGCTCGACAAGCGACAGCACGCGATCGAGGACTCGATCGACCACGCCGAACGGGTTCGCCACGAAGCCGACGAGTTGCTCGCGGAGTATCGCGAGCGGCTCCGGGAGGCCCGGACTCAGGCCGAGGACATCCTCGACCGGGCGCGCAAGACGGGTGAGGCGACCGAGCGCATCGCCCAGGAGCAGGCCGAGCAACGGCGCGACCAGCTGATGGAGCAAACGCGCCGCGAGATCGAGACCGAGACGCGTCGCGCGATCCAGGACATCCGCCGCGAGGTCGCCGACCTGACCGTGCTGGCGACGGAGAAGGTCACGCGGAAGGTGCTCGACGAAGACGACCAGCGGCGACTTGTCGAGGACGCCTTGCGCGAGCTCGACTTCAGCGCGCTCGCCCCGGGGGACGGCAGCTAGCGTGCGCGACCACGGGGGTAACGGCTAGTGGAAGAGATCGCTCAGGTCTATGCCCGGGCGCTGTTCGAGGTGGCCAAGGAGCACGATCTGCTGGACGACGTGCGTGACGACCTGACGGCGTTCGCGCAGGCGCTGTCGGACGATCGCGGGTTCGCGGTGTTCTTCTTCTCGCCGTACTTCTCGACCGCGGAGAAGAAGGACGGCCTGAAGAAGGCCGTCACCGGCGCCGAGCCGGTGTTCATGAACTTCCTCGAGGCGCTGATCGAGCGCCATCGCATGCCCGTGATCTTCCGCATCAGGGATCGCTACCAGGACATGTGGGAGGATGAGCGCGATCTGCTTCCGGTCCAGGTGACGAGCGCGGTCGCGCTCGACGAGTCCACCGTCGCGAGCATCGGGAAGCGGATCGGGGAGCAGACCGAGCGCACGGTCGAGCTCTCGAGCACGGTCGATCCCGACATCCTCGGCGGAATCGTGCTGCGGGTCGGCAACGTCATCCTCGACGCGTCGATCCGGAACCGGCTGGAAAAACTTCGAAAGCAAGTCGCGCGGGCGTAGCTACGCTCGCCCGCGAAGGAGTCATGAATGCAGATCAAGCCTGACGAGATCACGTCAATCCTCAAGGACCGGATCGAAGGACTCGACGCCTCCAGCGCCGACCTGACCGAGGTCGGAACGGTGCTGTCGGTGGCGGACGGGATCTGCCGGATCCACGGGCTCGAGAACTGCATGTCATTCGAGATGCTCGAGCTCCCGCATGACGTCACCGCACTGGCCCTGAATCTGGAGTCCGACAACGTCGGTGCGGTGCTGTTCGGCGAATGGGAGAAGATCGTCGAGGGGGACACCGTCAAGCGCACCAAGCACCTGCTCGACATTCCCGTCGGCGAGGAACTGCTCGGACGGATCGTCGACCCGCTAGGCAACCCTCTCGACGGCAAGGGCGAGATCAACACGACGGAGACCCGCCCGTCGGAGTTCAAGGCCCCGGGCGTGGTCCAGCGCCAGCCTGTGAAGGAGCCGATGCTCACCGGGCTGAAGGCGGTCGACTCGATGATCCCGATCGGCCGCGGCCAGCGCGAGCTGATCATCGGCGACCGTCAGACCGGGAAGACCGCGATCGCTCTTGACGCGATCATCAACAATCAGGACCGCGATCTGGTGTGCGTGTACGTCGCGATCGGCCAGCGCAAGGCGACGGTCGTGGCCCTCGCCAAGACGCTCGAGGACGCCGGAGCGCTCGACAACACGATCATCGTGATGGCCGCCGCCGACGAGGCCGCGCCGATCAAGTTCCTGGCCCCCTACGCCGGCTGTGCGATGGGTGAGCACTTCCTCTACAACGGCAGGGCGGCCCTGGTCGTCTACGACGACCTCAGCAAGCATGCCGTCGCCTACCGCCAGATGTCGCTGCTGCTGCGCCGGCCTCCGGGGCGCGAGGCGTATCCGGGCGACGTGTTCTATCTGCATTCGCGGTTGCTGGAGCGCGCGGTCAAGCTGAACGACGATCTCGGTGCCGGCTCGCTGACCGCGCTACCGGTGATCGAGACCCAGGCCGGCGACGTCTCCGCCTACGTTCCGACGAACGTGATCTCGATCACCGACGGCCAGATCTACCTCGAGCCGGGTCTGTTCAACTCCGGCGTCCGGCCGGCGATCAACGTCGGCATCTCGGTCTCGCGAGTCGGCGGCAACGCTCAGATCGCCCCGATGCGCAAGGTGGCGGGGCGCCTCAAGCTCGAGCTCTCGCAGTACCGCGAGCTCGAGGCGTTCTCGCAGTTCGGCTCCGAGCTCGATCCGGCCACGCAGAGGACGCTCGCGCGCGGCGAGCGGCTGGTGAAGACACTCAACCAGCCCGAGCGCCACCCGATGGCCGTCGAGGACCAGGTGGTCCAGGTGTACGCGGCCACCAACGGTTACCTCGACCGGATCGTGGTGGAGAAGGTCGACCGGTTCCTCGCCGAACTCACCGAATCGGTGCAGGCCAACAACGCCGAGCTACTGGAGAAGATCGCCGGTGGGGACTGGAGCGACGAGACCCAGCAGGCCGTCGAATCGGCGGTTTCGAAGTTCGCCGAGGACTTCGGCTTCGACCTCGATGAGGAGGGCCATCCGATCGAGGACGACGCTCCTGAGCCCTCGCGGAACGGCCGGGATCGTCAGCGGGAGAGCGGGGACCGTGAGCGCGAGGGTGAAGACCGTGAGCGCGAGGGCGGGGATCGTGAGCGGGAGGAGCAGGCGCAGCCGGCGTGAGCCGCTGAGCCGGGAGTCGACTGATGGCGAAATCACAGCGTGACGTTCGCAACCGCATCAGCGCGGTCAAGAACATCCAGAAGATCGCTCGGGCGCTGGAACTGGTCGCGGCGGCCCGGCTGCGACGGGCCGAGCAGCGGATCGAGGCGCTCCGCCCCTACGCCAACGCGATCAGGCGGATGACGCGGCAGGCGGCGGAGGCCGCGGGGCGCGTACCGAGCCTGCCGATCCTCGAGGAGCACGAGAACGTGTCGAAGGTCGGCCTGTTGCTGATCGCCGGAGACCGCGGCCTTGCCGGCGCGTTCAACTCGAACATCGTCCGCGCCGGCGTGGCGGCGGGGCGCGAGCACGAGGGGGAGGGGCACACGCCGGTGTTCTTCGCCTCCGGGCGCCGTCCGGCGACGTCGCTGACGTTCCGGGGTCTGGACCTGGTCGAGAGCTTCACCGGGTTCACCGACCGCCCGTCGTACGCCGACGCCCGCAGGATCGCCGATCGGCTGATGGCGGCGTACGTCGACGGCGAGGTCGATCAGGTCGAGATCTTCTACAACGGCTACATCTCGCCGGTGTCCCAGGTGATCCGGCGGGAGACGTTACTGCCGCTTCAGCAGGCGACGGTGCTCGAAGAGGAATCCGATTCCGATGAAGCCGATTCCTCTGACAAGCAGTCCGAGCCCCGGGCGCTCGTCGAGTACGAGCCCGAGCCGGAGGAGATCCTCAAGCGGCTCGTGCCGGATTACGTGGAGATCTCGATCTACCGCGCGCTGCTCGAGTCGACGGCGTCCGAGCACGGCGCGCGGATGACGGCCATGCACAACGCCTCGGACAACGCGACCGACTTGATTAAGACCCTTACGCTCGAGATGAACCGAGCCCGTCAGGCTGAGATCACCCAGGAGATCCTGGAAGTCGTGGCGGGTGCAGAAGGGCTGTCCGGGTAGACCTACACTGGAGAAGCTATGTCAGTAGCAGAAGAACAGCGCAGCGAAGCCTCTGAGGGCGAGCCCGACAAGAAGAACATCGGCCGGATCGAGGAGGTCCAGGGTGTGGTGGTCGAGGCCGTATTCCCCGGCAAGCTGCCCGAGATCTACCACGCGATCCTGGTGCGCCGTCCCGAGGTCGCGCGCGAAGAGGAGGCGCTCGACATTGCATCGGGGCACGAAGACTGGCTTGTGTGCGAGGTGCAGCAGCACCTCGGCGACAACCGCGTGCGGGCGGTCGCGATGGACACCACCGACGGGCTGGCGCGCGGAACCGAGGTGATCGACACCGGCGCACCGATCACGGTGCCGGTCGGAGACATTACGCTCGGGCGGATCTTCAACCTGCTCGGCGACCCGATCGATCTCGGTGAGCCGCTGCCTGACGACGTCGAGCGCTGGCCGATTCACCGCGAGGCGCCGGCGGTCGACGATCTGACGCCGACGAGCGAGATGTTCGAGACCGGCATCAAGGTGATCGATCTGCTCGCCCCGTACGCCAAGGGCGGAAAGGTCGGGCTGTTCGGCGGCGCCGGGGTGGGCAAGACCGTGATCATCCAGGAGCTGATTCGGAACCTGGCCGAAGAGCACCAGGGCCTGTCGGCGTTCTGCGGCGTCGGCGAGCGCTCGCGCGAGGGCAACGACCTGTACCTGGAGATGAAGGAATCGGGCGTGCTCGAGAAGACCATGCTCGTGTTCGGCCAGATGAATGAGCCCCCCGGAGCCCGCATGCGGGTGGCGCTGTCTGGCCTGACGATGGCCGAGTACTTCCGCGACCACGAGCACCAGGACGTGCTGCTGTTCATCGACAACATCTTCCGGTTCGTCCAGGCGGGCTCGGAGGTCTCGGCGCTGCTCGGGCGGATGCCCTCCCAGGTCGGTTATCAGCCGACGCTCGAGTCCGAGATGGGCGAGCTCCAGGAGCGGATCACGTCGACCAAGGAGGGGTCGGTTACGTCCATCCAGGCGATCTACGTGCCCGCCGACGACCTCACCGACCCCGCGCCGGCGTCTGTGTTCGCCCACCTGAACGCCACCACAACGCTGTCGCGCTCGATCGCGGAGAAGGGCATCTATCCGGCGGTCGATCCGCTCGACTCGACCTCGACGATCCTCAAGGAAGAGATCCTCGGCGAGGAGCACTTCCAGGTTGCAAACCAGGTCAAGGAGGTGCTCCAGCGCTACCGCGAGCTCCAGGACATCATCGCGATCCTCGGGATCGATGAGCTCTCGGACGAGGACAGGCTGACCGTGAACCGGGCGCGCAAGATCGAGCGCTTCCTGTCGCAGCCGTTCTTCGTGGCCGAGCAGTTCACCGGCACGCCGGGCGTGTACGTCCCGATCGCCGAATCGATCCGGGGGTTCAAGGAGATCCTCGAGGGCAAGCACGACGACCTGCCCGAGCGCGCCTTCTTCATGAAGGGAACGATCGACGAGGTCGTCCACGACGCCGGCGGTGGCGAGGAGTCCGAGGCCAAGGGCGATTCCGGCGAGGAATCTGAGGCCAAGGGCGATTCCGGCGAGGAATCTGAGGCCAAGGGCGATTCCGGCGAGGAGCCTGAGGCCAAGGGCGATTCCGGCGAGGAGTCTGAGGCCAAGGGCGATTCGGGCGAGGAGTCTGAGGCCAAGGGCGATGCCAGCGAGGGCGGGGACGGCTCGAATGGCGGCGAGGACAAGGAGTAGGCGCGGGTGGCGCACTCCAAGTTCCGCACCGAGGTCCTCACCCCCGAGGGCCAGGTGTTCAACGACGAGGTAGAGATGATCTCGACCACGACCGCCGTCGGCTCGATCGGCATCCTGGCCAACCACGAGCCAATCCTCGCGATGCTCGACCCCACGGAGCTCCGGCTGTACAAGACCGAGTCAGAGGTGGTCCGGTTCGCTCAGGCGGAGGGCTACCTCCAGGTGGCCGACAACCACGCGCTGATCCTCGTGCAGGAGGCGATAGCGCCGGGCGACCTGGACGCCGGCAGCCTGCGCGAGCGCCTGCAACAGGCCGAGCACGAGCTCGACTCCGCCGGCGAGGACACCGAAAAGCGGCGAGTCGCCGAGCGAGACAAGACCCGCTTAGAGCAGTTCTTGAAGATTGCCGAGGGCTGAGGCCCGGCCGGACGTTCGGCGTGGCGTCACCTCTCCGCCTATCCTCCTTGGTTCATGCTGGACGAGCTCGTACTCGCCGAGCGTCTGATCTCCTACGACACGTCCAGGCCGGAGGAGATCGTCGCGGCGGCAGGATTCGTGAAGGGATGGCTCGAATCCCGCGACATCGAGGTGCATCACCACGATCACAACGGGCTGCCCGTGTTGGTGGCGGAAGTCGGGCCCTCCGATGACGGCCGCCCGTACCCCTGCGTTGTGTTCCACGGGCACCTCGACGTCGTACCCGGACGGCCCGAGCAGTTCGAGCCGCGGGTCGACGGCGACCGGCTGATCGGCCGCGGCGCCTATGACATGAAGGGCGGTCTCGCGACGATGATGTGCGTGCTCAAGGACGTCGAGCCCCAGGCGCGGGTCCGGGTCCGGCTGGTGTGCGTCCCGGACGAGGAGTCCGAGGAGATCGAGGACCGGTCGACCGACGCCGTGGTCAGCCGCGGGCTCGGTGGCGACTTCGCGATCACCGGCGAGCCGACCAACCTGCATATCGGGGTCGAGGCCAAGGGCGTGCTGGCGATGGTGATCGAGGTCCACGGTCGCGCCGCGCACAGCTCGACGCCGTGGCTCGGCGACAACGCCGTGCTGAAGGCCATCGATGTATTCCGCGCGATTGAGTCGCTGCCGTTCTCCCGGGAGTCCTCGGAGGTATTCGACCGGCCGTCGATCAACCTCGGACGGATCGAGGGCGGCGACGCGATCAACAAGGTGCCCGACGAGTGCAAGATGTCGGTCGACATCCGCTTTCTCCCCGGTCAGGATCCCCAGGCGATCCTCGATCAGATCGTCCGGATCCCCTCGATCGACGTGACCAAGACGTTTATCTTCCCGCCCGTGAGCGTCGCCCGCGGCAACCCGTACGTGCAGGCATTGCGCGAGGCGGTGACCCGCTCGATCCCCGACAAGGAGGTGCTGAGCGTCGGGCGCGACGGAGCCTCAGACGCGGTCGCGTTCATGGCGGCGGGCATCCCGGCGGTCGAGTTCGGCCCCGACGGCGCCGGGCACCACGGTCCCGAGGAATGGGTGTCGGTGTCCTCGATGTCGCGCTACCGCCGCTCGCTCGTCGGGTTCGTGCGGACGCTGCCGATGTGGCTCGAGCGCACGGCGTCCGGCGACGCTTGGGATGCGATCGTCTCGGATCAGGCCGGACCGGATCGGGAGCACGACGCGGATGACTCGCGGACGGGCCTGACCGCGATCGACGGCGGGCTCGTGTGAGACGGCTGATTCCAAAGTCGCGGACGGGGGCGCTCGTGCGGTTCACGCTCGCCGGCGTGCTCGTGATCGCGTTCGCGGCGAGCGCGACCGCCGTCGCCGGGCTGCTTCAGGTCAGGCAGATCACCCAGGACCTGGACGTGACGCCGGCATTCAAGTCCTCGCCGGTGAGGGTGACGATCCCGAGTCCGGGCAGCCCCGAGACGATCCTGCTGGTCGGCTCCGACCATCGCGCCGGAACGCCGTTCAAGGATCTCAACACCGACACGATGATGCTCGTACGGCTCGACCCGGCCTCCTCGACGATCAATCTCCTGTCGGTTCCGCGCGACCTCAAGATCCAGGTCCCCGAGGGCGGGACGCCCGTGACCGACAAGCTGAACGCGGCGTACTTCTACGGAGGCCCCAACCTGCTGATCAAGATCCTCCAGCAGCAGGTGTTCCCGGGTATCAAGGTCAACCACGTCGTCGACGTCGGGTTCGGCGGCTTCGAGCAGATGATCAACGCGATCGGGTGCGTCTACACCGATGTGGACCACCGCTACTACAACAACACAGCGGTGACCGACTACTCGAGCATCGACCTGCAGCCGGGCTACCAGAAGCTGTGCGGGTCCGACGCGCTGTCGTTCGTGCGCTTCCGCCACACCGACAGCGACATCGTTCGCAACGCGCGCCAGCAGGACTTCATCCGCTACGCGAAGTCCCAGTTCAGCCAGGATCAGATCATCAACGAGCGGGACACGCTGCTGAAGATCTTCGGCAAGAACGCGACCACCGACCACAACCTGCACACGACCGACGGCCTGATCAATCTGTTCGATCTCGTCGCGTTCTCGGCCGGGGCCACGATCAAGCAGATCCAGTTCCCGGCGCTGCTGTTGCCGTGTGCGCCGGCAGCTCCGAACGGGACCGCTGCGCAGACCCCGTGCTACGTGGCTGCGACGAGTCAACAGGCCGAGGACAGCGCCTTCCAGGCGTTCATGACGCCGACGAGGGGGTCGCCGATCCCGACAGCCGGCGCCAGCGGACCGGCTCACGCGGCCGGTGGCGGGAACGGTTCGCACGGCGGAGGCGGAGGGCCCGTCCCCGGCCTCACGGCGGACCCGAGCGACGGTCAGGCCCAGGCCAAGGCGCTCGGGGCGATCGGGATCCCGATCTACTACCCGAAGCAGATCGTGTCGGGCTCGCAATACTGCTCGAGCCAGACCAGCCTGTGCCCGGTGCAGATCGCAAGTCCGGGTTCCTACCCTCGCGCCTACCTGCTCCACGACCAGCAGGGGATCGCCCACTACTCCTACCGGATGACCCTGGAGATCAATCCGATCCTCGGCGAGTACTACGGGGTTCAGGGCACCACCTGGCTGAACCCGCCGATCTTGACCAAGCCGTCGGCGACGAAGTTCGTCAACGGCAAGGAACTGCTGCTGTACGCCGACGGCGGCAAGCTGAGTCTCGTCGCGTGGCGCGCGCCGGGTGCTGTGTACTGGGTTTCCAACACGCTGACCGAGAACATTCCGAACCGCCAGCTGGTCGCGATCGCCGCCTCGCTGACGCGGGGCGGCGGCAAGTAGATTCGGATGGTCGGCGGCGCCTGACGGCGGCGCCTCAGCCGCTACCCTCCGGCCGATGGGCTCAGCGCGCGAACCGATCGCGGTGATCGGGACAGGCTATGTCGGGCTGGTGACCGCTGCCGGGTTCGCCGAGCTCGGGAGCGAGGTGTGGTGCGTCGACATCGACGCGGACAAGATCGCGCGGCTGGAGCGCGGCGAAATCCCGATCTATGAGCCGGGTTTGCCGGAGTCCGTGGCCGCCAACGGCGCACGGCTGCACTTCTCGACCGAGCTCGCCCCGGCACTCGAGCACGCCCGGCTGCTGTTCGTCGCGGTCGGCACCCCGCCGACCTATTCCGGGGACGCCGATCTGTCCTCAGTGAACGCCGTCGTCGACGCAATGCCCCGCTCGGACCATCACGCGCTCGTGATGAAATCGACCGTGCCGGTCGGCACCGGCGCCGCGATCAGGCGGAGCCTCACCGAGCGCGGCAAGGCCGGATTCGCTTACGTGTCCTGCCCGGAGTTCCTCAAGGAGGGCTCCGCGCTCGAGGACTTCCGGCATCCCGACCGGATCGTCGTCGGCGACGACAGCGACTGGGCGGGCGATGCGGTGACCGAGCTCTACGCGCCGCTCGACGCGCCGCTGGTGCGGACCGACATCGCGAGCGCTGAGATGATCAAGCTCGCCGCGAACGCCTTTCTCGCGACCAAGATCTCGTTCATCAACGAGATCGCGAACGTCTGCGAGGAGACCGGCGCGGACGTGCTCGAGGTGGCACGGGGGATGGGCCTCGATCGGCGGATCGGGACCCACTTCCTCAAGCCGGGTATTGGCTTCGGCGGGTCCTGTTTCCCTAAGGATGTTTCGGCGCTGAAACAACTCGCCGGCAACTCGGGCTACCACTTCCAGCTGTTGACCGCGGTGATCGAGGTCAACGAGCTCCAGAAGCGACGCGTGATTGGCAAGCTGCAGAAGCACCTCGGCTCGCTGATCGGCAAGAGCGTGACGCTGCTCGGGCTCGCCTTCAAGCCCAACACCGACGACATGCGCGAGGCATCGTCGCTCGTCCTGGCAGCCCGCCTTCAGGCCGACGGCGCCACCGTCCGCGCGTATGACCCGATTGCCGAGACGGAGGCCCGCAAGCTGATGACCGGCGTCCAGTTCGCCGAGGGGGCGCTCGACGCGGTAGCGGACGCCGACGCCCTGGTGATCGTCACCGAATGGCCCGAGTTCGCCGAGCTCGACTGGCGAGCTGTCGCCGAGCGGATGCGCGGCAACCTCGTGATAGACGGTCGCAACTTCGTTGATCCCGACGCGGTCAGGGCGGCGGGATTCGTCTACGAAGGCATCGGCCGTTGACCTCACGCGAGAGCTACAGGTGACGTGCAAGCGCTGATCCTCGCCGGCGGGGAAGGCACCCGCCTGCGTCCGCTGACCTCGACGATCCCCAAGCCGGTTGTCCCGCTGCTCGGGCGTCCGTTCATCTCGTACATGCTCGAGTGGCTTCGCGGCCATGGCGTCGACGACGTGATCCTGGGGTGCGGGTTCATGGCTGATCGCGTCCAGAGCGTGCTCGGCGACGGATCCCGGCTCGGCATCCGTCTGCGCTACCTCGAGGAGCCGCGTCCGCTCGGCACGGGCGGAGCGCTGAAGTTCGCCGAGGATCTGCTCGACGAGCGGTTCTTCATGCTCAACGGCGACGTGCTCGCGGACTTGGATTTGACGGCGCAACTGGAGGCGCACGAGCGCACGGGAGCGCGGGCCACGATCGGACTGGTGCCGGTCGGCGACCCCTCGGCGTACGGGCTCGTGCGGATGCAACCCGACCGCGCGGTGACCGAGTTCGTCGAGAAGCCCGGACCGGAGCAGACCGACACCAACCTGATCAACGCCGGCGCCTACATTCTCGAGCGGAGCGTGCTCGATGGCATGGCCCCCGCGGGCACGAACGTCTCGATCGAACGCGACGTGTTCCCGACGCTCGTCGACCAGGGCCTGTACGGATACGAGCAAAGCGGCTACTGGCTCGACATCGGCACCCCCGAGCGCTATCTGCAAGGGACCTACGACATCCTCGAGGGCAAGGTGAGGACCGAGATCGGCCGTCGTCTCCAGGATGCGGGGCTGATTCTCACCGACGGCGCGACGGTCGAGGGTCGCGTCGTCGCACCCGCCCTGGTCGCGCCCGGCTGCTCGATCGGGGCGCGGGCGCTGGTAGGCGATCGCAGCGTGCTCGGCGACGGTGTGACGATCGGCGAGGGAGCCCGCGTCGAGGCCTCGGTCCTGCTCTGCGGGGTCAGCGTCGGGGCGGACACGACGATCAACGGGTCGATCATCTGTCGGAACGTGCAGATCGGCGACCACTGCCAGATCGACGGCGGCGTCGTGCTCGGCGAGGGGGTCAAGATCGGGTCGGGAAACACGCTTGCGGCCGGCGCGCGTATCTTCCCCGGCGTGGAGTTGCCCGACGGAACGATCAAGTTTTGAGCCACCGACACGGAGCGATCAGGGGATGAGCACGAGACGCAGAGCGATCAGGGGATGAGCACGACCGCGGACCTCACCCGCGAGACGATCGAGTCAATCGACAAGTCGCGGCAGATCGACGACATCCTCGCGATGCCCGATCACCTCCGCGATGCGCTGTGGCGGGTGGAGTCGGCGAACCTCGAGCCCGACGACGCCCCCGGCGGGTTGATCGTGGCCGGGATGGGCGGCTCCGCGATCGGTGGTGCGCTGGCCAGGGCGGCGCTCGGGGACCGTGCCTCCCGCCCGATCGTGATCGCCCGCGGCTACGCGCTTCCCGCCTGGGCCACGCCCGACACCGCGGTGCTGTGCGCGAGCTACTCGGGCAACACCGAAGAGACGTTGGCCGTGTATGACGCCGCCGGCGCGCTCGGTGCCCGCCGGATCGTCGCGACCACCGGCGGCAAGCTAGCCGAAGCGGCCCGCGCCGACGGCGTACCCGTGATCCCGCTCCCCGGCGGGTTTCAGCCGCGTGCCGCGGTCGCGTACTCGCTGGTCGTCGCGCTCGAGGTCGCGTGGCTGTGCGGCGCCGGAGAGCGGCTCCACGCCGAGATCGACGTGGCCGCGGCCCACGTCGAGCAGATCGTGTCGATGTGGGGCCCGGACGCGCCCGACGACTCGCTCGCCAAGCAGCTGGCGCGCGGCCTGCACGGGACGATCCCGCAGATCGCGGGCTCCGGGCTCACATCGCCGATCGCGTACCGGTGGAAGACTCAGATCAACGAGAACGCAAAGATCCCGTGCTTCGCGCACGAGCTTCCTGAGCTCGACCACAACGAGATCGTCGGGTGGCAGGGGGCGAGTCAGCTCGGTCGCTTCAGCGCCGTGTTCCTCGACGACAGCGATCTGCATCCCCGGATCCGCCAGCGGCTCGAGCTGACCCGCGGACTGATCGAGGCCGAAGCGGCCGGCACGTACCGGATCGAGACGATCGGCCAGAACCGGACCGAGCGCCTGGTCTCGTTGGTGCTCCTCGGCGACCTCGTGTCGCTCTACCTCGCCGTGCTGCGCGAGGTAGATCCGACGCCTGTGGCGGCGATCGAGCGGCTGAAGAGCGCCCTCGCCCGCGGCTGAACGGCCGTCGTCCTCGTCAGGCCAGAGCGGCCCAAATACTCACCGTTCGGGCGCCCTCACTGCCGTGTGAGGGGCCCGAACGGCGCCCAACCCCCAAGTCCCTGCTGCCCCAGCCCAATTACCTCAACGCAATCCCGCGCTGCTCGTAAAGCCGCCGGTCGGCGACGTCGAGCAGTTCATCAAGGGCCTCGCCGTCGTTCGGGAAGGCGGCCATCCCGATCGTCAGGTCCCACGGAACCGAAATCTCCATCGCCGAGCGAGCCTCGGCGACGTGCGTCCGAATGCGGTTGATCACCGGCGCTGCGCTCGCGGCGGTCTGCTCGGCGAGCAGCAGGGCGAACTCGTCGCCGCCGATGCGCCCGACCACGTCGTCGGCGCGGGCCGATTCCTTCATCAGGCCGGCGACGGTCTTGATCAGCTCGTCACCCATCAGGTGGCCCTCGGTGTCGTTGACCGCCTTCAGGCCGCGCACGTCCACGTAGGCGAGCACGAACGGACGGGAGTAGCGGCTGGCGCGGGCAAGCTCGCGCTCGGCGGCCTCAGTGAACCCGCGACGGTTGAGGACGCCGGTGAGTGCGTCGGTCAGGGCTGCGGCGGAGATCGCGGCAAACTCATTCTCCCGGCGGCGGGCACGGCGGCCAGACCGGAACGCGGCGGCGGCGAAGGCAAGCATCAGAGCGAACGCGGCGCCCAGTGCGACCCACACCGCAGTCGGGATCACATTCACGAAGCGGTCGAGGTAGTGGACGCTGGTGCCGAACGGCGACGTGAACGGCGAGCTGCCCGTGGTCGCGTGCTTGGCGGAACGATGCGCCTTGGTGTGGGTGCCGGCCTTGCTTCCAGCCGCCGTTCCGGTGCCGGTCGTCCCGGCTGGGCCGGTCGTGCCGGCCGGGCCGGTGCCGGTGGCGCCGCCGGCGCCGCCGGCAGTCGCCCCGGTGCCGGTGGTCGGCACTGCGGCGGCTCCCGAGCGGTGTGATCCGCTGCCGTTGGACAGGCGCTGGATCGCGGAGCTGGCGGAGATGAAGGGGTTTCCGGCGAGCGGGGCGATCGTCGCCGCCGGTGTGCCGGTGCCGGAGCTCGTCGGGGCGGAGGTCGACGGCGGCGTCGCGACTGAGACCGGGAGCGACTCGGTCGAGGCGGCGTTCACCGGCGTGCTCACGGTCACCAAGGTCGGCGTGGCCGTGCCCGTCGTCAGGCTGAAGTTGCCTGAGCTCGACGACGAGGTGGTCGACGGCAGCGTGGCGGGCACGACTCCGGTCGTTCCGGTCAGGCTGCCACAGCGGCCGTGGCACACGGGCGAGGTCGTCGTTTCGGTGGTGCCGGGCTGGCGGCCGTTGCCGCCGGTGGTGGCGCTCTCGGTGGCGGTGGTCGTGCCGGTCGTGGTGGTGCCGGTTGTGGTGGTGCCGGTTGTGGTCGTGGTGCCCGGGGTGGTGGTGCCGGTCGTGGTGGTGCCGGTTGTGGTCGTGGTGCCCGGGGTGGTGGTGGTGCCGGTTGTGGTGGTGCCGGTTGTGGTGGTGCCGGTTGTGGTCGTGGTGCCCGGGGTGGTGGTGGTGCCGGTTGTGGTGGTGCCGGTTGTGGTCGTGGTGCCCGGGGTGGTGGCCGTGTCGGTCGTGGTGGTGCCGGTTGTGGTTGTGCTGCCCGGGGTGGTGGTGCCGGTCGTGGTGGTCGTCGTCGTGCCCGGGGTCGTGGTCGTGCCGGTCGTGGGCGTGGTCGTCGTGCCGGTGCTGTCGGACGCGCTCTCGCCGGCGCCCTCTGCCGCGGTCGTCGAAGTCGGTGTGGTCGTAGCGCCGGTCGTCGTCGTAGTGGCCGGCGTCGTGGTCGTGGCGGTCGTCGTGGCTGGCGTCGCGGGAGTTGTCGCGGGAGTCGTGGTGTTCACGGCGGTGTTCGCCGGCGGCACGGCGGCCGGAGCGACCGCGGTGTGAGCGGTCTTCACCTTCGGCTTGATCGCGAGCAGCAACTGCTCTGGCGAGCGGTGAGCCAGCGCGAGGCCGGCGAGTCGGTGCTCGCGGACGTGATGGATGTAGGAGCTGTCGCCTGCAGTGGCTCCGCCAACCCCGAAGACCGCGCAACCGAATCCGACGGTCAACGCGATCGTGCAGGCAGCCTTGCTGCGCTGAATGATTGGCGTCCTCTTTCGGGACCGCTCCATGCCCGGCCTCCGGCTTCCTAGTTCGAGGTTGGTCTGCATGCTAGGCGTGACTTCACTTCTCCGAACCTATTTCGACAAATGTCCGAGAGAACTTGAGCCCCATCGAAAATCTTTGTGGCCCTAGCCGAACCTTGACAATGTCGTGGTAAGGTTGTAAGCGATGGAAGGTTTGACCATCAACGAGGCGGCGCGAACGACCGGCTGGTCGGCGCGGATGCTGCGCTACGTCGAGCAGACGGGCCTGGTTTCCCCGGCCCGCTCGGCGTCGGGCTACCGCCTGTACGGACCTGCTCAGCTCCAGCGACTGCGCACGCTCAAGGAGCTGCTCGTGCGCTTCGACGTCGGCCTGTCTGACGTCGCGTTCGCCTCGCGGATGGCCGAGAGCCTGGAGCTGCGCGACTCGGTACAGGCGTGGCTCGAAGCCGAGGCGCGCCGGCCCGATGACGTCGGCGCCGAGAACTGGCTCCGATTCGAGCAGGAGAAGCACCAGAAGCTGCTGGCGGTCGCGTGATCGCGGCTGCCCGATGACCCCGACCGTGGAGGAGATATGAGCACGACCGCTGCCAAGGCGGACTTCAAGGTGGCCGACCTCGGGCTGGCCGAGTTCGGGCGGAACGAGATTCGCCTGGCCGAGCATGAGATGCCCGGGCTGATGGCGATTCGGCGCGAGTACGCCGAGGCCCAGCCGCTCGCCGGCGCACGGATTACGGGATCGCTCCACATGACGATCCAGACCGCGGTGCTGATCGAGACGCTGGTCGCGCTCGGGGCGGAGGTCCGGTGGGCGTCGTGCAACATCTTCTCGACCCAGGACCATGCCGCCGCGGCGATCGTGGTCGGACCTGACGGGACCGCCGACGAGCCTGCCGGCGTGCCCGTGTACGCGTGGAAGGGCGAGACGCTCGACGAGTACTGGTGGTGCACTTTGCAGGCACTCTCGTGGCCTCAGGATCCGGACTCCGATGATTCGGATCCCGCCCACCCGAGTGGGACCGGACCCAACATGATCCTTGACGACGGCGGCGACGCGACGATGCTCGTCCACAAGGGCGTCGAGTTCGAGCGCGACGGTGCAGTGCCGGATCCGGCGAGCGCCGAATCGGAGGAGTTCGCGATCGTGCTCGGTCTGCTCCAGCGCTCGCTGGAGGAGGATCCGCAGCGGTTCACGAGGGTCGCCGCCGACATCAAGGGCGTCACCGAGGAGACCACGACCGGCGTGCATCGCCTCTACCAGTTCGCCGAGCAGGGCCAGTTGCTGTTCCCGGCGATCAACGTCAACGACTCGGTGACCAAGAGCAAGTTCGACAACAAGTACGGCTGCCGGCATTCGCTGATCGACGGGATCAACCGCGCCACCGACGTGATGATCGGCGGCAAGCTCGCGGTCATATGCGGCTACGGCGACGTCGGCAAGGGCTGCGCGGAGTCGCTCCGGGGCCAGCGCGCTCGCGTGGTGATCACCGAGATCGACCCGATCTGCGCCCTCCAGGCGGCGATGGACGGCTACCAGGTGCTCACGCTCGACGACGTGGTTTCGACCGCGGACATCTTCATCACCGCGACGGGAAATCGCGACGTGATCACAGCCGAGCACATGGCGCGAATGAAGCATCAAGCGATCGTCGGAAACATCGGCCACTTCGACAACGAAATCGACATGGCCGGTGTGTCGAGGATTCCGGGCATCAACAGGATCGGCATCAAGCCGCAGGTTGATGAGTGGGTGTTCCCCGACGGGCATTCGGTGATCGTGTTGTCTGAGGGCCGGCTGCTGAACCTCGGCAACGCCACCGGGCATCCGAGCTTCGTGATGTCGAACTCGTTCACGAACCAGGTGATCGCGCAGATCGAGCTGTTCTGCAATCCAGACAGCTACGACAAGCGCGTCTACACGCTCGCCAAGCACCTCGACGAGAAGGTGGCGAGGCTCCATCTGGGAGCGCTCGGGGTCAAGCTCACCGAGCTCAGCTCGGGTCAGGCCGCATATCTGGGCGTGCCCGTCGACGGGCCGTACAAGCCGGACCACTACCGCTACTAGCGCGGGCGCGGTTTGACGGACGGTTGGCGGTCGGCGGTCGCGGTGGCCCTCGTGGTGGCGGTAGCGGTGGCGGTGGCGGTCGCGGTTGCCGTGGCGGGTTAGCGTCGGATCCCGATGGCGCGGACGCAGCTACCACCGCACGACGTCGCCGACCTCGGGTTGGCGCCGGCCGGCGTGTCCCGGATCGCCTGGGCCGCCGGCCAGATGCCGGTGCTGGCGCGCCTGCGCGCGCGGTTTGCCGAGGAGCGCCCGCTCGAGGGCGTCCGGATCGCCGCGTGCCTGCACGTGACGGCCGAGACGGCGAACCTCGTGCTGGCGCTGGCCGCCGGCGGCGCACGGGCGGCGCTGTGCTCCGCGAACCCGCTGTCGACCCAGGACGACGTGGCGGCCGCGCTCGTGTACGAGTACGGCATCGAGGTTCAGGCGCTGCGCGGTGAGGACGCCGACACCTACGCGCGGCACGTCCGGTCGCTGCTCGAGGGCCGCCCGCAGGTGACCGTCGACGACGGCGCCGATCTGCTGATGACCGCGCACGCGCTTGGCGGCGAGCCGCTCGGCGAGCTGATCGGCGGGATCGAGGAGACAACGACGGGCCTGGTCCGGTTAAGGCGCCTCGAGGCCGAGGGGAAGCTGGCCTGCGCGGTCGTGGCGGTCAACGAGGCGCGCACCGAACGTGCTCTGAACGACCGCCACGGAACCGGCCAATCGGCGCTCGACGGGATCGTCCGCGCCAGCAACGTGCTGCTCGCCGGCCACACACTGGTGATCGTCGGCTACGGCTGGGCCGGCCAGGGGATTGCCGAGCGCGCTCGCGGCGCCGGCGCCGCGGTGATCGTCTGCGAGATCGATCCGCTGCGCGCGCTCGAGGCGCGGATGGCCGGGTACCAGGTGATGCCCGCGCTCGAGGCGGCCGAACGGGGCGACGTGTTCGTGACCGTCACCGGCTCGCGGCGGGTGCTGCGCGGCGAGCACTTCGCCCGCATGAAGGACGGCGCGGTGCTGGCCAATGCGGGTCATTTCGATGTCGAGCTCGACCTCGCGGAGCTGACCGCGCTCGCCGTCGAGGTCCGCGAGGTACGACCGCTGATCGAGCAGTACGAGCTCGAGGACGGGCGCCGGCTGAACCTGCTCGCGAGCGGCCGCGTCGTCAACCTGGCCGCCGGCGAGGGACATCCGGCCGCCGTCATGGACGTCTCGTTCGCGCTCCAGGCGCTGTGCATCGAGGACCTCGTGGGCCGGCGCGGCGAGCTCGCGCCCGGGGTGCACCAGGTGCCCGAATCGATCGATCAAGAGGTGGCCACGCTCAAGCTCGCGGCGCTCGGGGTCACGATCGACGAGCCCACCGACGAGCAGCTGCACTACCGCGAGTCGTGGGCCTAGCTGGCGGGGTCGGCTCGACGCTCGCTGGGGAGGTTGGCGCGGCTCTTCTAAGATGCCACTGATGGCAGGCGGCGGCAAGCAACTCAGGGGCGGGATCGACCTCGGCGGAACGAAGATCGAGGCGATCGTCGTCGACGACGGCAACACCGTGCTGGGATCGTCCCGGCACCCGACACCTTCAACCGGCGGACCTCCGGACGTGGCTGCCGAGCTCGTCGCGGCGATGAAGGACGCCTGCCAGGCCGCCGGCACCGACCCGTCGGCGCTGCTGGGCATCGGCGTCGGCTCGCCCGGTGTGATCGACGAGGCCGCCGGCGCGGTCTCGACCGCGCGCAACCTCCCCGGCTGGGAGGGGTCGTTCGAGCTCGGGCCGGCGCTCGCGTCTGAGCTCGGCACGAAGGTGACGCTCGGCAACGACGTTCAGGTCGCGACCGACGCGGAGTTCGCGCTCGGCGCCGGCCGGCCGTACAAGTCGCTGCTCGGCGTGATGTGGGGGACGGGGGTCGGAGGAGGCCTGATCCTCGACGGCAAACCGTGGCTCGGGCGCGGTGGCGCCGGCGAGATCGGGCACATGGTGGTCGAGATCAACGGCGCCCGCTGCCCCTGCGGGCGGCGAGGTTGCATGGAGGCCTACGCCGGCCGTGCCGCGATGGAGGCCAGGGCGCGCAAGCTGAAAGACAAGGGCAAGGACACCGATCTGTTCAAGCTGATGAAGGAGCGCGGCCGCACCAAGCTGACAAGCGCGGTCTGGGCCAAGGCCCTCGAGAAGGGGGACAAGGTCGCCACGGAGCTGATCGACGACGCCGTCGAAGCGCTCGGCGCCGGCATCGCCTCGGCCGTCAACCTGCTGGACGTGCCGGCGGTGATCATCGGCGGCGGCCTGGGCGTGCGCCTCGGCGAGCCGTACGTGACGCGGATCCGCAAGGCGATGCAGCCGCATGTATTCAACGACGCCAACCCGCCGGACGTCCTGCCGGCGGGTCTCGGCGACGTCGGTGGCGCGCTCGGGGCGGCGCTGCTGGCCAAGCCGGCGCCGGCGCGGCGGTCGGGCACCCGGCGCTCGCCGGCGGCTGCGGCTGCGGCTGCGGCGGCTGGCGACTGACGCAGACTCCGGCGGCTGACGGGCACTCCGGCGGCTGACCGGCACTCCGGCGGCTCACGGGCTGTGCGGCGCCTCAGGGGCTGTGCGGCGGCTGACGGGCACTCCGGAGGCTGACGGGCACTCCGGCGGCGCGTGGGCGGCGTGGGCGGCGCACGACCACCGTGCGGTCGGGAGCGCCGGCGTGTGGTGGCCGCGCTCCGGGCTTAGTGGCGCCCAACCGGGACTGCATAAGGCCCGAAATCGCCCACCCGGCGGGCGCTTTCGGGAGACAAGCATGTGGCAGATGCTTACGCCCCGGAAGTACCTCGCGGATGGGGAGGTTTCGGGCCTTGTGCATGCCTTTGACGGCGCCGGCGAGGTGGGGCGGACGGTCGGGCCGGCAGGGTGCCGCGCCGCGCCGGCCGGGCTACCCGCATCTCCGCTGGACCGCGCCGGCAGGGGGGCAAATATCGCCAAACCCCGCGCGGGCCCCGGACCTTGGCTGTATAAGCGCCTCTCCGGCGCTTACGTGCGCTGGCCTGGGGGAATCGGGCAGCTTTGGCGGGTTTTGCACCGTCGGGGACGGCTTGGGCCCCCGGCGTCCGCTGCTCGGGGGCGGCTTGGAACCCCCCGCGTCCGCCGGCCGGGGACGGCTTGGAACCCCCGGCGTCCGCCGGTCGGGGGCGGCTTGAACCCCCCGCGTCCGCGGCTCGCGGAGGGCTTGGAACCCCCGGCGTCCGCCGGTCGGGGACATCCCGGACCCTCGTGCCCGCCGGTCGGGGACGGGCTTGGACCCCCGGCGTCCGCCGCTCGGGGACGGCTTGAATCCCCCGGCGTCCGCCGGCCGGGGACGGCGGACCCCCGGCGTCCGCGGTCGGGGACGTCCCGGACCCTCCGCGTCCGCCGGTCGCGGACGGCTCGGACCCCCACGCGTCCGCCGGTCGGAGACGGCTCGGACCCCCCGCGTCGCCGCCCGGCGCTGCCAACCCGACCCGGCCCCGTTAACCCCGCCTAAACATCCGTTGCTGGCGGTTGAGGGCCGGCTCTGGCAGGATGGGCGCGCCGCTGGCCGAAATTGGCCGTAGTAGGGAGAGAGCGTCGCAACCATGTCTTCAGCGAGTACGGCACGAACGCCAACACGGGTGCTGAAGGGCTCATGATCGCGCGGGTTGCCGCGCTCGCCTCGCTGGCGGTCGCGATCGTCGTGGTCGTCGTGGTCCTGCTCGGCGGGGGAACGACGTACACGCTGCGCGCCGACTTCCAGGACGCCGGCGGCCTCGTCACCGGCGACGACGTGCTGATGGGGCCGGCGAAGGTCGGTCAGGTCGAGTCGATCTCGCTCACGCCGAACGGCGAGGCGCAGGTCACGATGGCGATCGAGTCGGGCGCGGCGCCGATGCACGACGGCACGGTGGCGCGGGTCTATGAGAACTCGCTGTCGGGGATCGCGACCAGATACGTGGTGCTCGAGCCGGCGTCGGCCGATGCGCCGGCGATCCCGGACGGAGGGACGATCGGCGAGGACCATACGTACTCGTTCGTCAGCCTCGACCAGGTGTTCGACGCGATCGACCCGCTGACCCGGGCCGGGCTGCGGGGCATCATCCAGGGCGAGGCCGCGAGCATCCAGGGCCGCGCCGCCGCCGCCTCGAAGACGCTCAAGTACCTGGCTCCGGGGCTGGCCAGCACGAGCAACCTGACCGCCGAGCTCGACCGCAACGAGCCGGCGTTCGACGGGCTGCTGGTCGAGGGCGCGCAGACGATGCAGGCGCTCGCGTCGCGTGCCCAGCAGTTGAGCGACCTGATCGTGCAGGCGAATACGACGACCGGCGCAATCGCAAGTCAGAGCACGGCACTCGAGCAGGCGCTTCGGCTCCTCCCGGGCACGCTCACCCGCTCGACCGCAACCTTCGCCGGACTGAACAGCACGCTCGACGCGCTCGACCCGCTCGTGGCGAAGTCGAAGGTCGCCGCGCGCCGGCTCGAGCCGTTCGCCGCCGGCCTCAACACCCTCACCAAGGTCGCGATTCCGACCGTGACCGCACTCAGCGACCTGATCCACAACCCCGCGGGCACCGGCGACCTCACCACTCTGTTCGAACAGACCCCGAAGCTCGCTCAGCTTGCCGCCACCGCCTTCCCGAATCTGATCCAGGCGATGGACGACTCGCAGACGCAGCTCGACAACCTGCGCGAGTACACCCCCGACGTCGTGGCGGCGCTCACCAACGTCGGCCAGGCCAGCGGCTACTACGACGCCAACGGGCACTACGTCCGGGTCCAGCCGACGTTCTTCGCGTTCGGGACCGACAGCTCGAACGAGCTCGTCTCGCGGCTTCCGGCCGACCGCTACCAGGGCCTGCAGATGGTCCGTTCGCGCTGCCCCGGCGGAAGCGTCCAGCCCTCGCCTGACGGCTCCTCGCCGGAAACCGTCGCCGGCTGCCAGCCCGGCTCGACCCCGCCCGGGCCGTGAACCCGTGAGACGAATCGCGCTACTCGCACTCGTACTCCTAACCGCCGCGGTGATCGCCGCGGTGGCGAACGCGTCCGGAGGTGCCGGTGGCGACCCGTACGACGTGCGCGCGATCTTCGACGACGCCTCGTTCGCGGTCAAGGGGGAACAGGTGCGGATCGCCGGCGCGCCGGTAGGGTCGATCGCATCGCTGGACGTGTGCGTCGCGCAGACCACGCCTTGCCGCGCCGGGACGCTCAACAAGGCCGCGGTCACGCTCGAGATCGACGACGGGCGGTTCACGCCGTTCCACGCCAACGCGACCTGCGCGATCCGGCCCCAGTCGCTGATCGGCGAGATGTACGTCGACTGCAATCCGGGGACCGCGGCGGCGCCCCAACTCAAACGAATCGCTTCCGGCCCCGGCAAGAGCGACTATTACCTGCCGGTCACCCAGACCAGCTCGCCGGTCGACTTCGACATCGTCCAGGACATCTACCAGGAGCCGGTGGCGCAGCGGCTCGCGATCATCCTCGACGAGCTCGGCACCGGCCTGGCGGCCCGAGGATCGGACCTGAACGCGGTGATCCACCGCGCCGACCCGGCGCTCGGCAACACCGACCAGGTTCTGAAGATCCTGGCCGGCCAGAACCGGGAGCTGGCCAAGCTCGCGACCGACTCGGCCGCCGTGCTCGGCCCGCTCGCGCAGCAGCGAAAGGCGCTGGCGGACTTCGTCACCCAGGCGAACACGACATCGCTGGCGAGTGCGCAGCGGGCGGGCGACATCTCCAAGTCGATCCATCTGTTGCCGGGCTTCCTGACCCAGCTGCGCCCGCTGATGGCGGACCTCGGCACGCTGTCCGATCAGGGGACGCCGCTGGCGAGCGACCTCGGCCAGAGTGCCGCTGCGCTCGGGCGCGAGTTCCAGGAGCTGACACCGTTCGCAACCACCGCGCGGACGGCGCTGGTCAACCTCGGTGCGGCGGCACAGAAATCGCAGGCACCGCTCGTCGGGACGATCCCGCTGGCAAAGCAGCTGAACCAGCTCGGTAACCAGGCGGTCCCAACCGCCGGCGACCTGGACCGGCTGACCGCGAGCCTCGACAAGACCGGCGCGATCGGCCAGCTGATGGCCGTTCTGTTCTACGGCACGACCGCGGCCAACGGCTTCGACAGCCTCGGGCACTACGTCCGCGACGAGCTGCTCGTCAGCACGTGCACGGGGTACTCGATCGTCCCAGTCCCCGGCTGCTCGGCGAAGTTCACCAGGGGGAGCGCGGCAGCCGCGACGGCATCGACCGCCGCCGTGTCGCCCGCGAGCAAAGCGGTCCTGAGGAACGCTGCGGCGAAAGCGGGCGCCTCGGTGGCGCGCGCGACGGCGGCGCCCCTGGACCGCCTCCTCGACTACCTGATCGGACCCGGCGGATGAACCGCCGTCGCGACCGAAGCGGCCTCGCCAATCCGATCCTGATCGGCGCGGTGACCGTGCTCGCGGTGATCGTCGCGGTGTTCCTGGCCTACAACGCCAACAACGGCCTTCCGTTCGTCCCCAGCTACACGCTGCACGTGCAGGTGGCCGACGCGAGCGAGCTGACCCACGGAGCGGAGGTCCACATGGGCGGCGCCCTCGTCGGGTTCGTCGACAGCGTGGACGCCGAGCGCGCGTCGTCGGGTCAGCCGATCGCGGTGCTCGAGCTGAAGCTCAACAAGAGCATCGGGCGGCTGCCGGTCGACTCGACGTTCGCGATCAGGCTGAAGGGCGCGATCGGGCAGAAGTACCTGGCGATCGGGCTCGGGCACTCGCGACGCATGTTCGCGGACGGCGCCACCGTGCCGCTCCACCAGACCAGCGCCGCCGTCGACCTCGACCAGGTGCTGTCGATGTTCAGCCCGCCCACGCGGCGAGGGGTGGTGGCCTCGACCGTCGGCTTCAGCGACGGATTGGCCGGGCGCGGCATCGGCGTCAACGACGCGATCGGCGCGTTCGTCCCGCTGCTCGGGGACCTCGCGCCGGTGGCGCGCAACCTGGCCTCGCCGAACACCGACCTGGGCGGCTTCCTGCGCGGCCTCGAGGCGTTCGCGGGAACGCTCGCTCCGGTCGCACATACGCAGGCCGCGCTATTCGTCTCACTCGATGGCACGTTCCGCGCGCTCGCGAGCGTGTCGGTGCCATATCTTCAGGACGCGATCTCGGACACGCCGCCAGCGTTCAGCGCCGTGATCGCCGCGAGCCCGACGATCCGGTCGTTCCTGACCGACACCGCGGGGCTGTTCAGCGAGCTGCGCCCCGGGATCGCGACGCTGCCGGCGAGCGCGCCCGTGCTGGCGGACGCGTTCGCGGCCGGCGTGCGCAACCTCCCCGGGACCGCCGCCCTCGACCAGCGTCTCGTGAGCCTGTCGAACACGCTTGAAACGTACGGACAGAACCCCGCCGTCCAGCAGGGGCTCGATCGCCTGACGCTGTTCGCCTCGAGCCTGCGCGCGCCGCTGGCGTTCCTGACCCCGGCCCAGTCCTCGTGCAACTACGTGACGCTGTTTTTGCGCAACGTCGGAAGTCTGCTGTCCGAGAACACGACTTCGGGCACCTCGCTGCGGTTCTCGCTGGTCGCGATCGACGACGTTCTTGGCGGCGAGGCAGTTCCGTCGAACCATCCCTACACGACGCCGGAGACCGACCCGGCCGCGGAGCACGGACCGCTCCACGTCAATCCGTACCCGAACACCGACTCGCCCGGCGAGACCGCCGAATGCGAGGCCGGTAACGAGCCGTATTCCGGGGCGGCGGCGGACATTGGCAACCCGGCCGGCAACCAGGGCCTCAAGACCGAGGCGACGACGGGCGGGGGCAACAAGTGAGGCGCCGTCGCCCCCGCGTCCCGAATCTCGCCGCCGGGATCATCGCCGCGGTCGTGATCGCACTCGCGGTTTACCTCACGTTCGGCGGCCCGACGCCGCTCTCCGGATCGCCGTTCGTGCTCAAGGCGGTGTTCACGACCGAGACCGAGCTCCACATCCCCTCGCCGGTGCGGATCGCCGGCGTCGATGTCGGCGAGGTGACCTCGGTACGGCCGCTCGGCGGGAACTCGCGGGCCGCGGTGGTGACGATGGACATCAACAGCAACGGCTTGCCGATCCACGCCGACGCGACCGCCGGGATCCTCACGCGGATCTTCCTCGAGGGCAACTTCTACGTCGACCTGCACCCGGGAACGCCCGACGCCCCGGTGCTCCACTCGGGCGGCACCCTGCCGGCGGCGAACACCTCCGGACCGGTGCAGCTCGACCGCGTTCTCTCCGCGCTGACCACCAACGCCCGCGGGAACCTCCAGACGCTCGTGCAGGGTCTCGGGGCCTCGCTCAGCGGCCAGCCGACCGCCGCCCAGGACGCTGCCCAGAACCAGGACCCGAGCGTCCGCGGCCTGACCGCGGCGCAGGCGCTGAACAAGTCGCTGAAATACTCCGCCGGCGCGTTCAAGGCGTCCGCGATCGTCAACGAGGCGCTGCTCGGAACCCAGCCGCATGACCTCAGCGAGGCCGTAAAGGGCAACGAGGAGGTGTTCCGCGCGCTCGCCTCTCGCCAGAGCCAGCTCGCGAGCCTCGTCACCACGTTCGACGCGACGCTCCGCGCGCTCGCCGCCCGCCAGAACGACCTCAGAGCCACGATCGCGGCGCTGCCGCCGCTGCTGCGCACGACCAACGGCGCGCTGACGGCGCTCGACGCCTCATTCGGCCCGACGAAGACGTTCGCGAAGGAGATCCTGCCGGGGGTCGAGCAGCTCGATCCGACGATCGGTCAGGCGCTGCCGTGGCTCGCGCAGGCCACCGCGCTGCTCGGGCCGAGCGAGCTCGGCGGGCTCGTGTCCGACCTGACGCCGGCGGTGCAGGCGACCGCGAGCACCATCCACTCGAGCACCGCGCTGGTGTCGCAGAGCAACGCGCTCGCGCGCTGCGTGACCCACAACCTGGTCCCAACGGGGAACACCGTGATCCAGGACCCGCCGGTGACCAGCGGCGTGCCCGTGTATCAGGAGCTGTTCGAGTCGGCGGTGGGGATCGCCGGCGCCGGCCAGAACTTCGACGGCAACGGCCGATACCTGCGCTCCTCGGCGGCGGGGGGCTCGGACCTGGTGCAGACCGGCCTGCTCGGATCGCAGGGACCACTGTTCGGCAACGCGGTGCTCGCGCCGATTGGCACGCGCCCGGCATGGCCGGGCGAGGCACCGCCGGTCAAGAGCAGCACCCTGTGCTTCCAGAACGCCGCCCCCGATCTCAACCGCGTGAGCACGGGGACCGGGCCATGAGACGCGCACTCAAGGCCCACCGGAAGGACTTCGTGGCGATCCTGGTGCTCGTCGCCGGCGCACTCGGGGTCGCCGCGTACATCCTCTACCACCAGCCGTCGTTCACGCTCGGGCAGAGCTACTACACGGTCCGGGCCGAGTTCGCGAGCAGCGCGGCGGTTACGCCCGGACAGGGGCAGGCGGTCACGATCGCCGGCGTCCAGGTCGGGCTGGTCGGAGGCGTCCAGCTCGAGAACGGTCAGGCCGTCGTGACGATGAACATCTTCAAGAAGTACGCGCCGATCTACCGGGACGCGACCGTGCTGCTGCGCCCGCGCACGCCGCTGAAGGACATGTACCTGGCGCTCGATCCCGGGACGACGCGGGCCGGCGCGGTGCCGAACGGTGGAATGCTCAGCGCGGGGAGCACGACGCCGGACGTCGATCTCGATCAGATCCTGGCCTCGCTCGACTCGGACACGCGGAGCTACCTGTTGTTACTGCTCTCCGGGGGTGCCGGCGCGTTCCGCGACCCGGCCTCGACCGTCCCCGCTCTGCAGGGCACGTTCAAGCGCTTCGCGCCGCTCGACCGCGACACGCGGACGTTTGCGACGCTGCTGTCGGCGCGCAGCCGCAACCTCAGCCTCGCGATCCACAACCTCCAGCGCGTGGCGACGGCGCTCGGCGGCGTCGACGGCCAGCTCGCATCGCTGATCCAGTCGTCGAACACGAACTTCGCCGCGATCTCGTCGCAGGCCGCGAACCTCCAGGCGGGGCTAACGCTGCTGCCGGGCACGCTCGCGCAGACCAACCAGACGCTCGGCAAGGTCCAGGGCTTCGCGGCGCAGCTCGGCCCGACGCTCACCCAGCTGCTGCCCTTCGCCCGCGCGCTCGCCCCCGCGCTCACCGCCTCACGTCCGCTGTTCCACGACACCACGCCGGTGATTCGCGATCAGCTGCGGCCGTTCTCGATCGCGGTGCAGCCACTCGCGACAGCGCTGAAGCCAGCGGCCACGGAGCTGTCCAAGGCGGTGCCCCCGTTGACGAGCTCGGTGGAGGTGATCAACAAGCTGTTCAACACGCTCGCCTACCAGCCTCCCGGCAGCGAGCAGGGATACCTGTTCTGGGGCTCCTGGCTGGCCCACATCGCGGCGAGCCTGACCGACCTCCAGGACGCGCAGGGACCGACGATCCGAGGGATCTTCATGGCTACCTGCCCGGCGCTGAACCTGCTCGAGACGACGGTCCAGGCGGGCAGCCCCTCGATCGGTCCGCTGCTCGACCTCCTGAACCCGCCCGACCACAGCCAGATCCAGTCCTCGTACTGCCCGCCGTTGGTCGCCGGCGCGACCCGGGACGCGTCTGCCGGAAGGAGCTTGGGCGGATGAACAGGCAGGCCCCCAGCGCCGCCCGAATCCTCACGATGGTCGCGTTCGCGGCGTCCTGCATCGGCCTGCTCCTGTTCCTGTGGATCTCGTTCGGCGGGTCGACGTCGCTGAGCCCGCGCGGGTACGAGATCAGCGCCGAGTTCGACCAGGCCGAGAACCTCGGGAGCCAGGCCGACGTGCGGATCTCCGGCGTCGACGTCGGGAAGGTGATCGGCGTCGGTCTGGACCGGCGCACCGGCCTGACGCGGGCGGTGATGGAGATCGATCCGCAGTTCGCTCCGCGACCGGTTGATACGCGCGCGATCCTGCGCCAGAAGACGCTGCTCGGCGAGACGTACGTCGAGCTCTCCCCGGGCTCGCCGACCGCGCGAAAGCTCGCCGACGGCGCGACGCTGCCGCGCGGCCAGATCGCCCCGACCGTGCAGCTCGACCAGATCCTGTCGACGTTCGATCCGGCCACGCGGCAGGCGTTCGAGACCTGGATGCAGCAGCAGGGGATCGCGCTCACCGGTCGGGGCCAGGACCTGAACGCCGCGCTCGGCGAGCTGTACCCGTTCGCGACCAACGTCGATTCGGTACTGGCCGTACTCAACCGCGACAGCGCGGCCACGAGCACGCTGCTGCGCGACGGCGGGCAGGTGCTGGCCGCGGTCACGCGCTCGCCGTCGGCACTCCAGCGGCTCGTCGGTAACGCCAACACGACGTTCTCCGCCACCGCCGCACAGGCGAGCGCGCTCGCCGCCACGATCAGGGCGTTCCCGCCGTTCCTGACCGCGACGAAGACGACGATCGACAGGGTCGAGCGGTTCGCGGTCACGACCAAGCCGCTCGTCGACGAGCTCCGCCCGGCCGCCCTGCAGCTGAGCCCGGCGCTGAAGTCGCTGGCGGTGCTCGCGCCCGAGCTGAACAGCCTGCTCGTGAACGTCGGCCCGCTGACCAGTGCGTCGAAGGCGGGGGTGCCCGCGATCCAGCGCTTCCTCAGCGGCAGTGTTCCGCTGCTGACCCGCCTGACGCCGTACCTCGGGGGCGTGATCCCCGTGGTCGACTACATCAACGACTACCGGCGTGAGATCGCGGCATTCTTCGCCAATGGAACGGCCGCGTCACAGGCCACGCTGCCGTCCGTCACGCAGAAGCCCCTGCACTACGCCCGGGTCGCGCTCCCGGTCAATCCCGAGACGCTCACGAACTATTCGCAGCGGCTCGAGAGCAATCGCGGAAACCCGTATCTCGTGCCCGGCGGCTACGGTAGCCTTCAGCAGGGATTGCCCGTTTTTGACGGCAACCTGTGCACGAGCAACCCTCAGCCGGCGATTGGCCCTACTATCTCGCCCGCCCTCGCCGCGGTCCTGAGCGCTGTCTACTACACCGCGGACCCGAGCGGGCCGTCGTGCAAGGCCCAACCACTCCTCGGCGAGGCGACCACAGGACAACCTCAAGCCTTTCCCCAACTACAACCAATCCCATGAGCAATGGCCGGCTCTGCTTGCACCCACAAATCAAAAGGAGGAGTCAATTGCGACGGATCGTCGTAGTTGCCACGGCGCTCGCCGTGCTCATCGCCGCAGCGTCGGCCTTTGCCGCCGGCGGCCTCAACACCTACACGGCCAAGATGAATTTCTCGCCGAATAAGGCGGGCGCGGGCAAGGCGCCGTCCGCGCTGGCATACAGCCAGACCTACGTCGCCAGCGGCACCGGCGGCAACCGCACCCAGCCGCTGACCGACATCAAGACCAAGATCTACGGGCTCGTCACCGACGGGAAGGACTTCCCGACGTGCAGCGTGAGCAAGATCGAGGCGGCAGCGAGCGACAACAAATGCCCCAAGGGCGCGCTGGTCGCGACGGGCTCGATCAAGGCGATCATCGCCCCGCAGACCGATCAGAGCACGACTGCGCCCGACCAGCTGCCGTGCAACGCGCTGCTCGACGTCTGGAACGGCGGACAGGGCAAGGCCGTTTTCTTCTTCGTCGAGAAGGGCAACCACCTGTGCGCCGGCGGAGCGATCCAGACAGGCAGCATCGCGCCGTTCGTCGGCACGTTCAAGACCGTGGGCAAGTTCCTCGTGATGGACACCCCGATCCCGCAAAAGGTCTCGTTCCCGATCACGGGTCTCGAGGGCTCGCTGACGAATGAGAACCTGAGCTGGAAGAACCTCAGCACCAAGCTGAAGAACGGCAAGACCGTGCACTACACGACGTCGACCGGCTGCAAGAGCGGCAAGCGTCCGTACAGCGTGACTTTCACGGCCGAGCCCGGCTCAGGCGGGGCCCCGCAGTCGAGCACCGTCTCGGCCACGCAGAAGTGCAGCTGAGCTAGTAGTTGCCTGCCGGCGCCCTCACGGGGGCGCCGGCGGCGACCGTCAGGCCACCTCGAACCGTTCGGCGCGCTGGGCGCGTCGCTCGGATTCGTTCAGCATCTGCATGAACAGCACGACGAGCGCGATCCCCATCACGATCGACTGCTCGAGCGCCATCACGAGGCCGGCCATCATCTGGTCCTCGAGCGGCGTGATCCCCCAGTAGGACGGCTGGTGGGCGTAGAAGGGGTAGATCACGGTCGGGGCGAACGCCAGTGCCACCCCGAGGAGGCCGACGAGCAGCTTGCCGCCCGCCATGTAGGCGACCGGCCCGAGGCCGGCGAGGCGTTGGCGGTTGCGGATCGGCGACAGCACGTGCCACCAGTAGATCGAGCCGGCGAGGAAGAACGTCATGTGCTCGAAGGCGTGGATCGCGCCGTTTCCCTGGGCCTTGTCGTACAGCGCCGGTACGTGCCACATCCAAAGCACGCCGGCGTAGAAGATCACCGCGAACGCGGGGTGCCCGAAGAAGCCGGCGCGACGCTCGATCACCTGCAGGCGCCGGGTCACCGGGCGCAGCAGCACCTTCGTCAGCCCGAGGATCAGCAGGATCGGCGCGATGTCCAGCAGCAGCATGTGCTGGACCATGTGCATGACCATCATCTGGTCGCCGAGCGAGTCCAACGGCGAGACCAGCGCCACCAGGATCGTCAGGATCCCGCCGGCAAACAGGGCCAGCCGCCACAGGCTGGGCGGATGGCGCTCCCCGGGCCGGTGAGCGCGTCGCCAGCCGATCGCGTACAGCACCACGAGCACGGCCACTGAGAGGAGCGCGGTCCAGTCGAACGTCCAAGACGTCTGCGGGCTCACCGAACGTGATTATGAGCGTTCTGCGGAGCGCTGTGCCGGATCGACAAACGCCCCCTCGAGGACTAGGCTAAGGGGTTCACGCACATCCATCCTTCCCAGCAAGGAGGTAGGTCGATGCGCATCGAGGTCAAGGGCCGCAACCTGCCCGTCTCCGACGACCTTCGGGAGCACGTCGTCAAGCGCTTTCGGAAGGTCGAGCGGCAGGTATCGGAGCTCGCCGAGCTCGAGGTGGAGGTGTTTGAAGAGCGCAACCCGGCCATCGCCGACAACCAGGTGGCCGAGGTGACGCTCCACTTGAAGGGGGTGACGCTACGCGCCCGCGATGCCTCACCCGACATCCTGCACTCGATCAATCTCTGCGCTGACGAGCTCCACATCCAGGTCAAGCGCCACCGCGACAAGCGGCGCAAGCGGCGCGAAGCACGCACGGCGGCGGCCGCTCAGATCGCCGACACCGGCGCCACGCCGGACGAGGACGAGGGGTTCATCGCCGATCTCGCCGACCCCGGACCGCCGGGGGTGTCCTCGGCAGCGTGAGGGGCAGAGCAGGCTGCACAGCCGTGGGAAACGCGGGCGCGCGCGAGCGGTTTTCTGGACTCTTGAAGCGGGGCGCGCGACGGCCAAAAGCAGGCTCCGGTTAGTGTCCCCACTGCTACGCTAGCCCTATGTCCATTCTGGACCGCGCGCTCCGCATGGGCGAAGCGAAGAAGTTCAAGGTCTACGAACAGCGGGTTGGACGGATCAATGCTTTCGAGGCCGAACTTGAGCACTACACCGACGCCGAGCTGAGAGAGTCCGCCGACGAGCTGCGCGAGCGCGCGCAGGGCGGCGAGAGCCTCGACGACCTGATGTTCGAATGCTTCGCGCTCGTGCGCGAGGCGGGCCGGCGGACGATGGGCATGCGGCACTTCGACGTGCAGCTGATCGGCGGCATGGTGCTGCACGACGGCGCGATCGCCGAGATGCGGACCGGCGAGGGCAAGACGCTGACGGCGACGCTCGCGGTCGTGCTCAACTCGCTCGGCGGCCGCGGCGTCCACGTTGTGACCGTCAACGACTACCTGGCCCGTCGCGACGCGATGTGGATGAAGCCGATCTACGACGCGCTCGGGGTGTCGATCGGGATCCTGCAGAACATGCAGCCCTACGAGGAGAAGCGGGCGTCCTACGCCGCCGACGTCACGTACGGGACGAACTCGGAGTTCGGCTTCGACTATCTGCGCGACAACATGGCCACCATGCTCGACGAGAAGGTCCAGCACGGTGGTCGGCCCAAGCCCGAGGAGGGCAAGTCGCATTACCACACGTTCGCGATCGTCGACGAGGTCGACAACATCCTGATCGACGAGGCCCGGACGCCGCTGATCATCTCGGGCGCACCCGAGCAGGCCGCGGAGCTGTACGTCCAGTTCGCCCGGCTCGCGCCGAAGCTGGTGGCCGGCAAGACGCCTGAGGGGATGGACCCGAAGATGAAGAAGGAGTTCATCGCCGAGTTCGACTACGAGTTCGAGGAGAAGCACAAGACGATCTCGGTGACCGAGCAGGGCGTCGGCAAGGCTGAGCGGTTCCTCGGAATCGATCACCTGTACCGGGCCGAGAACGGCCACCTGGTCAACCACCTGATCCAGTCGCTCAAGGCCGAGTCCCTTTACAAGCGCGACGTCGACTATGCGGTGATCGACGGCGAGGTCAAGATCATCGACGAGTTCACCGGGCGCATCCTCGAGGGCCGGCGCTGGTCAGAAGGCCTGCACCAGGCGGTCGAGGCCAAGGAGGGCGTGCGCGTCCAGGAGGAGAACCAGACGCTCGCGACCGTCACGCTCCAGAACTACTTCCGCATGTACGACAAGCTCGCGGGCATGACCGGTACCGCCATCACCGAGGCGACCGAGTTCATGAAGATCTACACGCTGCCGGTCGTCGAGATCCCGACCAACCGCCCTATGGTCCGAGCGGACAACAACGATCAGGTTTACAAGACCAAGGAGGGGAAGGCCAGCGCGATCGTTCGTGAGATCGAGCAGCGCCACAACACCGGCCAGCCGGTCCTGGTCGGGACGATCTCGGTCGAGGTCTCAGAGCAGCTGTCGGCGGAGCTCAAGAGCAAGGGCATCCAGCATTCGGTGCTGAACGCCAAGCCCGAGTACGCCGAGCGCGAGGGCGAGACGATCGCCGAGGCCGGCGCCCCCGGCGCGGTCACGATCGCGACCAATATGGCCGGCCGCGGCGTGGACATCAAGCTCGGCGGCAACGCCGAGCACCTGACCGCGCTCGAGATGGCCAAGCTCGGCCTGGAGCCCGGCGACCCGGATTACGACGAGCACTACCGCAAGGCGTTAGGAGCGATCGAGGCGCGCGTCGAAGCCGCCCGTGAGCAGGTGCTCGAGCTCGGCGGCCTCTACATCCTCGGGACCGAGCGCCATGAGTCCCGGCGGATCGACAACCAGCTGCGCGGTCGCTCGGGCCGCCAGGGCGACCCTGGCGAGTCGCGCTTCTTCCTGTCCGCCCAGGACGACCTCGTCCGCCTGTTCGCGGGCGAGCGGATCTACAAGATCCTCGACCGCCTCGGGAGCCTCGACGACGAGGGCAACGAGGAGCCGATCGAGCACGGGATGCTCTCCAAGCAGATCGAGAAGGCCCAGCGGAAGGTCGAGGAGCAGCACTTCCTGACCCGCAAGCACACGCTCGAGTACGACGACGTGCTCAACCAGCAGCGCGAGGTGATCTACAACTACCGCGACGAGGTTCTCGAGGGGCGCGACATGAACGACGCCGCCCGCCAGGAGGTCGGGAACCTGATCGACCGGCTCGTCGGCGAATACACGGCCGGCGACTTCGTCGAGGAGTGGGACGTCGAGGGCCTGTTGCGCCGGATGGAGGAGATGTTCCCGGCCGACGCCGACGTGCTGGACGTCGATCCCCTTCGCGTCGACCGCGAGCAGCTGGTCGACGCGCTCCAGGAGCAGGCTCGCGGAGAGTACGAACGTCGCGAGGAGGAGTTCGGCCCCGAGCTGATGCGCGACATCGAGCGCTTCCTGCTGCTCCAGATCATCGACCAGCGCTGGCGCGAGCACCTGTACGACATGGACTACCTGCGCGAGGGCATCCACCTGCGCGGGTTCGCCCAGATCGAGCCGCTGGTCGCGTACAAGAACGAGGCCTTCGAACTGTTCCGCGACCTGATGAACAGCGTCTGGGAGGACTACGCCCGACTGATCTTCCACGTCGAGGTCACCCCGGTTGCTCCGGGAAATGGTGGCCCGCCCAGCCCGCAGGCGCCGCCGACGCGGCGCCCGAGCCGGACGGCAAGCTCGTCCACCGCAGGCGGGGGACGGGTCACCTACTCGGGCGGTGGCGGAGCCGCGCAGGGCGCGATGGCGATCGCCGCCGCGGCCGGCGCCGGCGCGGCCGAGGAGTTCGCCGGTGCCGAGGAGCCGATGATGCAGCCGGTCGAGCAGCGCCGCGTCGACCCGGGCGAGCAGGTCGGCCGGAACGACCCGTGCTGGTGCGGATCGGGCAAGAAATACAAGAAATGCCACGGGGCCTAGGGGCCGGTGGCGAGGGCTGACGACCTTCGGGTCTCTGACGAGCAGCGCGATCGCGCAGCGCAGGAGATCCGTGAGCACTACGCCGCGGGCCGTCTGACCGACGACGAGCTGAGCGATCGGGTTCAGGCGGTCTACAGCGCCCGCACCGAGCAGGAGCTCCGGAAGCTGCTGTCAGACCTGCCGAAGCTGCCGGCGTCGCCCGCGCAGCAGAAGGCTGAGCTGGTAGCGCGCCGCAACATGCTCCAGCGTCGCATGCTCCAGGAAGCCGGGGGCGGACTCGGAGTGTTCGCAATCTGCACGGTCGTGTGGTTCGTGTCCAGCGGACACCACGGTCACGGCGCGTTCTGGCCGGCGATCGTGCTGATCGCGTGCCTGCTGCCCCTGCTAAAGAACGGCTGGCGGCTGTACGGTCCCGCCCCGGAGCTCGACCAGGTCGAGCGCGAGCTCGACGCGCGCCAGCGCAAGAACCAGCTTCGCAACCAGATCCGGAACGACGCCCGGGGCCGCGCCGCCCGGCGCTCGCGGCGGCACGGCGGCCCTTTCTAAGCCTGCGGCTGCCTAACCCTGCTTCTGGTGCCGGACGTGCTCCGGCGCGATCAGGAACTTGATCCGCTGCTCACCGGGCTGGCGGAACGGATATTCGTCCTGGCCGATGTACTTCTTGGTGAGCGCGTTTATGTGCTCGTCGGCGCCGTCGAGCGTTGAGGTCGCGCTGCCCCGGATCTCGACGTAGTTGTACGGGTTGTCCTGCTCGTACACGAGCACGTTGACACGGGGGTCGCGCTCGAGGTTCGAGGGCCACTTCCGGCCCGTCGCGCTGTTGACCGCGACGGTTCCATCCTCGGCGCTTATCCAGACGACCGTATTGTGGATAGAGCCATCCTTGTTGTACGTCGAGATCACGGCGTGGTTGGGTTGCTCGAGGAGCTCCTGCACTGGTGGATCGCTGAGGGTTGCCATACCACGGCAATCTATCGCTCGCTGCTAGTGTGGATGTAGATGACGACGGCGCCCTCAGAGCCCCTTTCCCAGCGCCTCGTGGCGATCCGCGAGCAGCTCAAGCTGCTTGCGGACTACCTTTGACCCCGCTGAGCTGAACGAGCGCGTCGACGCGCTCGAACAGGAAATGGGCGCGCCGGGCTTCTGGGAGGATCAGGAGCGAGCGGCGAAGGTAAGCGCCGAGCACGCGCGCGCGAGCCGGCGGCTGTCGGTGTACCGCGGCCTCGAGCGGGATGTCGAGGACCTCACGCCGCTGGCCGAGCTCGCCGAGGAGGATCCGGAGATCGCCGCCGAGCTCGAGGAGCAGGTGCGCAGCGTCCAGGATCGGCTCGACCAGCTCGAGGAGCAGCGGCTGTTCTCGGGCCGCTACGACACGGGCGACGCGCTCGTCACGGTCAACGCCGGCGCCGGCGGCACCGATGCCCAGGACTGGGCCGAGATGCTGCTGCGGATGGAGATGCGCTGGGCCGAGAAGCGTGGGTTCGAGGTCGAGCTGCTCGAGGCCTCGCCGGGGGAGGAAGCCGGAATCAAGTCGGCCACGTTCCTGGTCAAGGGCGAGAACGCCTACGGCCTGTACGGCAGCGAGAAGGGCGTGCACCGGCTCGTGCGGCTGTCGCCGTTCGACGCCGCCCACCGCCGTCAGACGAGCTTCGCGGGCGTCGAGATATCGCCGGTCGTGCAGGAGATCGACAATGTCGAGATCGACGACGACGACCTGCAGATCGACACCTATCGGGCCAGCGGCGCTGGCGGTCAGCACGTCAACAAGACGGACTCCGCCGTGCGGATCACCCACAAGCCGAGCGGGATCGTCGTCCAGTGCCAGAACGAGCGCTCGCAGTCCTCGAACAAGGCCGAGGCGATGACGATGCTGCGCTCGAAGCTGCTCGAGCTAGAGGAGCGAAAGCGCCGCGAGGAGATCGCGAAGGAGAAGGGCGAGGCCCAGGACGTGAACTTCGGCTCGCAGATCCGGTCCTACGTCCTGCACCCGTACTCGATGGTCAAGGATCACCGCACCGACCACGAGATGGGCGACACCGCCCGGGTGCTCGACGGCGACCTCGACGGGTTCGCCCGCGCCTACCTGCTGAAGTCCGCCAAATGACCGAAGTAGCGCTCGGCGGCGTGGTGGCGCGCGCGCTCGCCGAGGACGTGGGCGACGGGGACGTGACCACGGCCGCGACGGTGCCCGAGCACGCGAGAGCCCGCGCGGCGATCACCCAGAAGGCGCCGGGTGTCGTGTTCGGCCTTGACGTCGCGATCGAGACGTTCCGCGCCGTCGATCCCGACGTCGCCGTCGAGCGCCTGGGCGCCGAGGGGGAGTGGCGCGAGCGCGGTCCGGTCCTCGCGCTCGAAGGCTCCGCGCGCGGGATCCTGACTGCCGAGCGGACCGCTTTGAATTTCCTGCAGCGGCTCTCCGGGGTCGCCACGATGGCGGCGCGGTGCGTCCAGGCCGTCTCCGATGTGGAACCCCGCCCACCCACGATCCTCGATACGCGCAAGACGACGCCGGGGCTGCGCACGCTCGAGAAGGCCGCAGTCGCGGCTGGCGGCGCCACCAACCACCGCGCCGGGCTGTACGACGCGATCCTGATCAAGGAGAACCACGCCGCGCTCGCCGGCGGGGTGGGGGAGGCGGTGCGCCAGGCTCACGCTCACGCTCCCGAGCTCCAGCTCGAGGTCGAGTGCCGCACGCTGGCCGAGGTCGACGAGGCACTGGCGGCGGGCGCGGGTTTCCTGCTCCTCGACAACATGTCCGTCGAGGAGCTCCGGGCTGCCGTCGATCATGTGGCGGGCCGGGCTAAGCTCGAGGCGAGCGGCGGGTTCACGCTCGACACGCTCAGGGCTGTGGCGGGCACCGGCGTAGACTTCATCTCAGTGGGTGCGATCACCCACAGCGCCCCGGCGCTGGACCTGTCCCTCCTCCTCGAACCGATTCCATGAACCTGCCGATGTTGGGTGCATCAGACGCACCCCTGCTACTGGAGAACATCCCCGCGCTGCAGGACGAGGTGCGTGCGCTGGCGAGTGAGCGCGGCGCGGTGATCCTTGCCCACAACTACCAGCTGCCTGAGATCCAGGACGCGGCCGACTATGTCGGCGACTCGCTCGGCCTCTCGCAGCAGGCGGCCGCGGCCGACGCCGAGGAAATCGTGTTCTGCGGCGTGCACTTCATGGCCGAGACCGCCTCGATCCTGTGCCCCGAGAAGCGCGTGCTGATCCCCGACCCCGACGCGGGCTGCTCGCTCGCGGACTCGATCACGGCCGAGCAACTGCGCGCGTGGAAGGCGGCTCACCCCGACGCGATCGTCGTGATGTACGTCAACACGACGGCCGAGGTCAAGGCGCACACCGACTACTGCTGCACGTCCGCGAACGCCGTCAAGGTTGTCCAGCACATCTACGCAGAGCACGGCGACGACACCGAGATCCTGTTCGGGCCGGACATGTTCCTCGGCGCCTACGTCGAGAAGACGCTCGGGCGCGCGATGCACGTGTGGGACGGCGAGTGCCACGTGCACGCCGGGATCAAGCCCGACGACATCGCTGCCGTCAGGGCAGCCCACCCTGGCGCCGACTTCCTGATCCACCCCGAGTGTGGGTGCTCGACCAGCGTGATGGAGTACGTCGCGGCCGGCGACGTCGATTCCGATGGCGTCCACATGCTCTCGACAGGCGGGATGCTGAGCTACGCCCGGGAACATCATGGCGGCACCACGATCGTCGCCACCGAGACGGGCATGCTGTACCCGCTCCGCGAGGCGGCTCCGGACGTCGAGTTCATCGCCGCCAACGAGGCCGCCCACTGCCGGTTCATGAAGATGATCACGCTCCCGAAGCTCCGCGACGCGCTGCGCGACGGCGTGCACGAGGTCAAGGTGCCGGCGGAGATCGCCGATCGCGCGCGGCTGCCGATCGAGCGGATGGTGGCGATCAGCTGACTTTGGGGCCGGCTGCGCCGGCGTCCAGTCGGATGACTCGCGGCCGGCCCGGTCTTGGCGAGGCCCGATGCCGAGCGGGCCGAGCCACGAGGCCGTGCAACCCCGTCCGGACGGGGCACACGGCCCCACGGATGCCGAGCGAAGCGAGGCCCCTTATTCGGATTCGGCGAGCAGGTCGATCCCGTGGTCGACCGCGTCCCTGACGCGGGGGAGCGTGACCCGCTTCCGTTCGAATTCGCCGGGCGTGTAGCAGTGGACGTCCGCTGGCTCGCCCATCTCGAGGCCGTCCCACAGCGACGCCGCGTGGTAGACGCGCTCGAGCCACGGCATCCCCTCGAACGCGTGCGAGACGAGGATCACGATGAACTCGGGGCCGCGCTCGCGCTGCGGTGGCGCGCCGCGTTCGTCGGCGACGCGCGCTCCGCCGAGCATCGCGACATCGATCTGCCAGCGGTCGCCGACGCGTGCCAGGTACCGCTGGAGCTCGCGCCGATTGACGGCCGTGGTCACCTCCACGCTGCGATTGTCCCGATCCCGGGCGGCGGGCGCAACGATTTCAGTACTTGGCGATCGCCGGAACCATCTGATCGAATAGCTGAATCGCGGTCCAGTTGCCCGGTCCGTCGATCATCAGCGCGAACGCGAGCACGTGGCCGTCCTGCGCGGTGCAGTAGCCGGCGAGGTTCGTCACGTAGTTGAGCGTGCCGGTCTTGGCGATGCAGCGCCCCTGAGCGGCGGTCTTGGCGGCGATCCCCTGGACGGTGCCGTTGATGCCGACGACGGGCATCGACGCCCACAGCATGCGGCCGATCGGCGTGTGCCACACCGTCCGCAGCAGGTCGACCACCTGCCCGGGGGAGGACCGGTCATCGCGCGACAGCCCCGAGCCGTCGACGATCGCCGGATGCAGTCCGAACGAGCTGATCTCCTGCGAGATCACCTGCGCGCCGGCGGTGATGCTCCCGCCGCCGCCGAACCGCACGCCGAGCTGCTTGGTCAGCATCTCCGCGAAGAAGTCGTCCGAGGGCACGTCCATCAACTTCAGCATCACCGACAGCGGCGGGGACTCGACGGACGCGAGTTGCTGGGCCCCGCTCGGCGCCGGCAGCGTCCGGTTGAGCGGCCGCGCCCCGATGCCGGCACCGTGCATCGTCAGCGCGAGCTCCTTGGCCGCGAACGCACCTGGGTTGAGCTTCTTGAGCGTCGAGCCGTGGTCGTAGCTCAGCGCCGACAGCTGCCCGCCGAAGTCGGGGACGTCGGGCGCGTAGTGGGTGGCCGGACCACCGCGAAGCTCGTCGAACAGCGCCGCGTCGCCGATCACCCAGCCGCTGACGCGCTTGATCCCGTCGTGGGTGAGCTGGCTCACGAGCTCGCTGGCGGTCGGCCCGTAGCCCTGCTCCCAGGTGCGGTTGAAGCCGCCGTCGCCGAACGTCGGGTCGCCGCCACCGACCAGGTACAGGTTCCCGTGCCACACGCCGCCGGGGCCGAGGTGGCCGGTGCCGACCACCGTCGTCTTCAGCCGCGTGCTCGGGCCGAGCTCGCGGAGTGTCGCCACGGTCGTGTAGAGCTTCTCCACCGACGCCGGCGGCCGGCCGACGTTGGCCCGCTCTCCGAACAGGAGTTGCTTCGCCGTCAGGTCGTAGACCATCGCTCCGGTTTGTGGTCCGCCCTTGCCCAGCGCGCTCGTCAGCGCGCCGCGAAGGGCGAGGAGCCGCGGCGAGGTGGGCGGCGGCGGTACGGGTGCGACATGGAGCGGCGTGGTCGCGGTCGCCGTCGCGGTACGGGCAATCGGAGCGCCGACAGAAGCGTCGGAGCTCGGCTTCACGGCGTGGCCCCCGCCGCCACACCCAGCAATCATCGCCGCTAGGGCGATTCCCCCCACAATCCGGCGTTTCAGGCTGACTCGAGCTCCTCCACTGTGTGCGGGCCCACACACGCCACCGACAACTCGTCTGCGACCCGCCCGGCGACCTCTCTCACTTCATCGAACGTTACTTCGTCGAGCAGCGCGATCGTCCGGTCGGGATCGACGTCCTCGCCGTAGACGATCGTCTGCTGCGCGGCGTGGCGAGCGATCGCGCCGGTGTTCTCGAACGCGATCGCGCGCGCCCCGGCGGCATAGGCGCGGGCGCGCTCGACCTCGCCCTCGGTCGGGCCGTCGTCGCGGAGCTCGGTGACGATGTCGCGCATCCGCCGGTACGCCTCGAGCATCTTGCTCGACTCGAGTCCGGCCGACAGCTGCAGGACGGGTACGTCGGCGTACGCGTGCGCGATCGAGTGCACCGAGTAGGCGAGGCCGCGCTGCTCGCGGATCTCGTCGAACAGGCGCGAGCCCATCGAGCCGCCGAGCAGCGTCGAGTAGATCGCGAGCGCGGCGCGCTGCTTGGCGTCGGCGATCTCGATCCCGGGCCGGTAGGACATCCGCAGGTGCGACTGGTTGGAGTCGCGCTCGCGCACGAGGATCCGCGGGAGCTGCGGGGGCGCGGGCTCGTAGGGCGCCGGCGCGGGGTGGGTCGGGAAGCGCGTGAACAGCTCCTCGACGGCGCCGTTCCCGGGCAGGTCCTCGAGGTTGCCGACGAGGAACGCGCCGCCCCGCTGGGGCGCCCAGCGGCGGTTGCGGAACGCGACGATGCCCTCGCGGGTGAACGTGTCGCGGATGTGCTCGGCCGGCCCGAGGACCGGGCGGCCCAGCGGGTGGTCGCCGAACGCCGCCTCGTCGATCAGGTGCTCGGCCGTGACCGCGGGCTGGTCGTTGGCGCGCGCGATCTCCTGCACGACAACGCCGCGCTCGCGGTTGAGCTCGTCAGCGTCGATTTTTGGTCGTCCGACGAAGTCGGTGAGCAGATCGGCAGCTTCAAGGGCCTTGTTCGAGCGAGCGGTGATGTGGAACGCGACCAGGTCGTGGCTGGTGTAGGCGTTGAGGACCGCGCCGATGCGCTCCGCGGCCTCGTTGACGTCGCGGTAGGTGGGGTACTTCTCGCCGCCCTTGAACACGAGGTGCTCGAGGAAATGGGCCATCCCGTTCTCGTCGAGTCGCTCGGTTCGGGCTCCGGCATCGAACGCGACCAGGATCGTCACCGAGCGCGTACCCTCGACCGAGATCCGGTACAGAGGGAGGCCGTTCGGGAGAGATGTCTGTGTGATCGAAGGCACCGCAACAGAAAATAGCTGCTCGTGCAAATCCGCTTGCAAGGGGAGGGATCAGGGGGCGTTTCCGGATGTGCCTCGGTAGGCTGCCCCGAACCTATGGCTAGAACTGAATCCAAGCAGCGAACCAGACGACGGCGCGAAAGCGCTGCGTCGGCGGTGGTCGCGCCCCGTCAGGCTCAGGCTGTCGGACCCGTTCCAACCGCCCGGTCGGTGATCGATTTCCGCGGCGTATCCAAGCGCTATTCGAGCGGCGACATCGGCCTCGACGAGGTCACGTTCTCGATCGAGCGCGGCGACTTCGTGTTCCTCGTCGGCTCCACCGGCTCGGGCAAGTCGACGGTGATGCGCCTGCTGATCAAGGAGCTCGAGCCGACCGGCGGGACGATCCGCGTGGCCGGCCACGACCTCGGCGAGATCAAGCGCAAGCGGATCGCCTACTACCGTCGCAATCTCGGCGTGGTGTTCCAGGACTTCAAGCTGCTCCCCGGCCGGACCGTGTACGACAACGTCGCCTACGCGCTCCAGGTCACCGGCGGCACCCGTCGCGAGATCCGCGACAAGGTGCCGGACATCCTGCGGCTGACCGGCCTCTCGACGAAGCTCCACAACTACCCCGACCAGCTGTCGGGCGGTGAGCAGCAGCGCGTCTCGATCGCGCGCGCGTTCGTCAACCATCCGCCGCTGCTGCTGGCCGACGAGCCGACCGGGAACCTCGACCCCGAGACGAGCGTCGACATCATGCGGCTGCTGTACCGGATCAACCGGACCGGCACGACGGTGCTCGTGGCCACCCACGACCAGGCGATGGTCGACAAGATGCGCCGGCGCGTGCTCGAGTTGTCCGAGGGACGGATCGTCCGCGACGAGGCCACCGGGCTGTACACGCGCGACGAGACCACGCGCGAGTTCGCGCGGCGGCTGCGCCAGCCCTCAATGCGCCCGCCGGGTGTCTAGCCCGATGACGTCGTACGTGCGGGTCCCGATCCGGGGCGTGGTCTGAGTGAAGGTGGGGTTCTTCCTACGCGAGGCGATGCGCTCGATGCGGCGCAGCGCCGCCCCGACCTTCGCTGCGCTCGCCACCGTGCTCGTGACGATGCTCGTGCTGGGCGTGTTCATCCCGATCGTGCAGGCGACCAACGGGGCGGCGAACAGCGTCCGCGGCCGCGTCGAGGTCGACGTGTACATGAAGACGAACGCGACCGCCGCCGACGATGCTCAGGTGCGGAACCAGCTGCTCGGGTTGCGCCACGTGAAATCGGTCCAGTTCGTCTCCAAGCAGCAGGCCTATCATGCGCAGTCACAGGCCGACCCGCAGGCCTATGCGCTGCTCGGTTCCAACCCGCTGCCGGACACCTTCCACGTCTATCCGGACAACCCGGGCAACGTGCTCGCGGTCCACAGCGAGATCTCGGGAACCGGCGCGGGCGGCACAGGTCAGCCGATCGACGCCTCGATTCAGAGCGTCTCGAACAAGCAGTCCGACACCAAGAAGATCCTCGAGGTCACGAACCTCGTGACGATCACCGCCGCGGTGCTGACCGTGCTGCTGGTGCTGGCGTCGATCCTGCTGATCGCGAACACGATCCGGCTGTCGCTGTACGCCCGCCGGCGCGAGGTCGAGGTGATGAAGCTGGTCGGCGCCACCGACTGGTTCATCCGCGTCCCGTTCATGATCGAGGGCGTGATCGTCGGGTCCGTCGGCGCGCTGCTGGCGATCGCCGTCCTCGGCGCCACCAAGATCGCGCTGCTCGACCCGCTGGCGAGCAACTGGACGCTGATCGCGGCGCCGCGGACGATCGGCTTCACGTTCCTGGTGGTCGTGCTGCTCGGCGCCGGCACGCTCGTGTCGGCGATCGGCTCCGGGCTGTCGCTGCGGCGGTTCCTGCGGGTCTGAGCGGGCGGCGGACCGCTCTTGGGGGCCTGCCCCGGCGCCACCCCGCCGCGCCCACGCCCCCGTCACGGATACACCGTAATTTGGGGCGGATAACGGCGCACTCGACGAGCTCTCGCCGCCGAGTGTGCCGAACGCCCACGTATAGCGCGACTTTCGGGACACTCGAGCTGAACGCATCGCCGAGTGTGCGGTTAGCACTATTGCGGGTGCCGGCCGGTTCCCGCCACCGGCTCGGCGGGCTGAGCCCGCGCCGGCCGGCCGGTTCCCGCCAGTCGGCCACCCCGATTTCGTGTTAGCGCTCACTTTTGGGGTGTGAGCGTTCACATTGTTGGGTATAACAACGCCTTCACTGCATCCCGCTTGCGCAAGTCCACGGCCGGGGCAAGCGCCAACCAATGGGAGGATCCATGCAGAACGCCTCACGCAGCCGGGGGAGGCTGCGGACCGTCGTCTGGGCACGCATCCTGGTGGCCACCGTCGTAGTGTTGCTCGGCACCGGGGGCATCGCGCTCGCGGCCAAGCACGGCCACAAGCCCAAGCACCAAGGCGGCACATTGAGCATCTCCAAGCAGACCTGGGGCACCGCGCATGGCCAGGCCGTCGACCTCTTCACGCTGCGCAACAGCAAGGGGATGATGGTCAAGATCACCAACTACGGCGGTGTCGTGCAGTCGATCTGGGTGCCCGACCGCACCGGTCAGCTCAAGAACGTGGCGCTCGGGTTCCCGAAGCTCAGCGACTACGTGAACGACTTTGAGAACCAGCCGTGGCCGGCGGCAGGCGGATCCGGTGAGACGTACTTCGGCGGGATCATCGGGCGCTACGCGAACCGCATCGCAGACGCCTCGTTCACGCTCAACGGCACGTTGTACGGGCTCGGGGGCGGTCCGAATTCGTGCGGCTCGGCTGTCCACCCGAACAACGGGCCGAATCTGCTGCACGGCGGGCCACTGTCCTACAACACGCAGGTGTGGGCGGCGACGCCGAAGAAGCTGAGCAACGGCGTGGAGCTGCAGCTCAGCTACACCGACCCAAATTGCTACAACGGCTTCCCCGGCACGGTCACGACCCAAGTGACGTACACGCTCACGAACGACAACGCTTTCGGGATCGCCTACCGGGCGACCACGAACGCGCCGACCGTCATCAACTACACCAACCACACGTACTTCAACCTCGCCGGAGAAGGCTCCGGCAACGTCTACAACCAGAAGCTCGCGATCAACTCGAACACGTTCCAGCCCACCAACAGCGTGCAGATCCCGACCGGGTTCGCGTCGGTCTCGAACACGCCGTTCGACTTCCGGGCGATGAAGCCGATCGGCCGAGACATCGAGGACGCGAGCGCGCCTCAGGGCAACCAGTTGGTCGTCGCCCACGGATACGACCACAACTGGGTGCTTCGCGGATCCGGCTACCGGCTGGCCGCCGTCGCTCAGGACCCCGGTGACGGGGTCGTGCTGTGGACCTACACCGATCAGCCCGGCGTGCAGCTGTACACCGGGAACTTCCTGGTTGGCGATCTCGTCGGTACCAGCGGTCACGCATACCGTCAGGGCGATGCGTTCACGCTCGAGACCCAGCACTACCCGGACTCCCCGCACCACATCGGCGACCCGCAGTGGCCGTCGGTGGTGCTGAATCCGGGGCAGGTGTTCAGCTCCAAGACGACCTACAAGTTCACGACCGCCGGACCTGCGTTCCGGCACAACTTCTAGGGTCGTCGCCTCGGCTGGCCGGGCCATGCGGGTGGCCCGGCCGGCCAGGAGGCCGTTCCTTTTCGCCCAGGCGCCCGGCCCGGAGACGCTGCCGGATTAGGCCGCGGGTGCACCGCCAGCGCTCGCCGCCTAATCACGATGGGGCCATCGGGGTTCGCGGCGTCGTAACCTCATATCGTCATGCGTCCCCGCCGATCCCGTAATCCCCGGATCGCCATATCCGTTCTCGCCGGTGTGATCGTGCTGCTGGCCGGGATCTGGCTCGGCGGCCACCCGAGCTGGCTGCCCTCGCCTGTGCGTAGCGCATTCGTCAGCAACAACGACGATCCGCTCGTCAACCAGGTCCTCGGCCTGCTGCAGCGCGAGTACTACCGGCCGCTCGACCGCACCCAGCTCGTCAACAAGGGGCTCGCCGGGATGGTGGCCAGCCTCGACGACCCGTACTCGCACTACTACGACCCGACGGATTACGAGGGCTTCCTCAACGAGGACAACCCGCACCTCAGCGGAATCGGCGTCGACGTCCAGGGCGAGTCGAAGGGGTTGTTGGTCGACAATGTGTTCCCGGGATCCCCGGCGGCCAAGGCCGGTCTTCTTCGCGGAGACGTGATCGTTGCGGTCGGGGCGACGTCGCTGGCCAGTCGGCCGGCGAGCTTCGGCTCGAAGCTGATCAAGGGGAAGGCAGGCACACAGGTCACGCTGACGATCCTTCGGGGGAAGCAGAAACACAGCCTGACGCTGTCGCGAGCCGACATCGTGGTCCCGGTTGCGGCTGGGCAGATCGTCACGTACCACGGGACCAAGCTCGGGGCGCTCACGCTGACGCAGTTCGTGGACGGGGCGGGCGCCGAGCTGCGCGCGCAGGTCGAGAAGGTGCTCCACCAAGGCGCGCGCGGACTGATCCTCGATCTGCGTGACAACCCCGGAGGGCTGCTGAACGAGGCCGTGAACGTCGCGAGCATCTTCATCCCCGACGGCACGATCGTCTCGACCGACGGCCGGGCGCAGCCGCGTCAGGTGTACGTCGCCAGGGGTGGCGCGATCCCGACGAGCATCCCGATGGTCGTGCTCGTCGACCGCGGCACCGCGTCGGCCGCCGAGATCGTCACCGGTGCGCTCCACGACCGCGGCCGCGCCAAGGTCGTGGGCACGCGCACTTACGGAAAGGGCGTGTTCCAGGAGATCGAGCCGCTCCCCAACGGCGGCGCGCTCGACTTCACCGTCGGCGAATACTTCACGCCGAACGGGACCAACCTCGGCGGCGGCGGCGTGAAGGAGGGCGTCGGCATCAAGCCCGACATCTATGCCTCCACGAGTCCGGGTGCCAAGACCGACACGGCGTTCACCGTCGCCGAGCGGACGGTCGCCGCCGAGGTTCAGTGAGCGGCTCAACGGACGCGGGCCACGGCTCGCGGGTGGCGGTGCTGGCTCGGCGGGGCAAGTTCTTCGTCGCCGAGCCGTTCTTCCGCGCGGGTCCCCGGCCCGTGGTCAGCCGCGATCGCCAGGCGTCGGTCGGCGACCTGATCGTCGTACGCGCCGGCTCGTCCCGCAACGGGCGCGGCGGGGGGCGGGCGACGATCGTCCGGAGGATCGGCCGCTCGGACGTGGCGCGCGATGTGATCGAGGGGCTGATGGTCGACAGGGGCCTGCGGCGCAGGTTCGATCCCGCGGTCGAGCACGAGGCCCGCGAGGTGTCGGCAGCTTCGCTCGGCGACGGCGACGACGCGGGGGTTTCCGCCGGCCGGCGCGACCTGCGTTCGCTGCCGACATTCACCGTCGACCCCGTGACCGCGCGCGACTTCGACGACGCGATCTCGGCCGCCGCCGAGGACGACGGCACGCGGCGGGTGTGGGTCCACATCGCCGACGTGTCCGCGTACGTGCGTCCCGGCTCGCTGCTCGATCGTGAGGCCTACCGTCGGGGCACGAGCGTGTATGTGCCGGGTGCGGTCGAGCCGATGCTGCCCGAGGCGCTCTCGAATCGCGCCTGCTCGCTCGTCCCGGGGCAGGATCGGCTCGCGGTCACGGTCGAGATCGTGCTCGACGGCGCCCGCGTCCGCAGCAGCGCGTTCTACCGCTCGGTGATCCGCTCCGACGAGCGGCTCGACTACGGGCGCGTCGACCGGATCTTCGATGGCCAGGCCCGCGCCGCCGGCAGCTGGGGCCCGGGCCTCGAGGTGGCGCGCGCAGCGGCGGCCACGCTCGAGGAACGGCGGGCCTCGCAGGCGGCGCTGTCGCTCGAGTCCAGCGAACCGGAGTTCGAGTTCGACAAGCGGGGCAACGTCGTATCCGACGAGCCGGTCGCGCAGACCGAGTCCCACCGGATGATCGAGCACCTGATGATCGCGGCCAACGAGCAGGTGGCGTCGCTGCTGACCGCTCGTCGTGTGCCCACGCTGTACCGCGTGCACGAGCGGCCCGACGGGGCCGCGGCTGAGCGCCTGGTCGACCAGCTCGCCTCGCTCGGGGTCCCGACGCCGCCGGTGCCGAAGGGCCATCTCACGCCCCAGCAGGCCGCCGAGGTGATCGGCCAGGCGTCGCAGCTGATCGAGCAGTGGACAGCCTCGACCGGACGGGGGCGCCGGGCGCTCACGAGCCTCGTGCTGCGCTCGCTCAAGCAGGCCTACTACGACCAGCGCAATCGCGGGCACGCCGGCCTTCAGCTCGCGAGCTACTGCCACTTCACCTCGCCGATCCGGCGCTATCCCGATCTGGTCTGCCATCGCGCGCTGCTGTCGGCCGTGACCGGTGACGAGCCCGCGCCGGCGGCGAGCTGGGTGACGGAAGCAGGACCGTGGAGCTCGGCGCGCGAGCGCGAGGCGATGGCGATCGAGCGCGACGCCGACGACATCGCTTCGTGCTTCCTGCTCGAGCGCCGGCTGGCGGGCGTCGATCCGGACGAGGCCCTCGACGGCGAGGTCGATCGGGCTGGCCGGCGCCGGCGCGTTCGTCGCCTTCGGCCCGCGCGGCGAGTTCGAGGGCATGGTCCCGGTGCGGCGCTTGCGCGGCGACTGGTGGGAGCTCAACGAGCAGGGCACGATGCTCGTCGGGACTCGCGGCGGCGCCACGATCCGCCTCGGGGACACGCTGCAGGTGCGGGTGGGCGGGATCGACGCCCCGCGCGGCCGGGTCGACCTGCTGCCCGCCTGGGACGCGGACTGACGCGATGGCCAAGGGCGGAAAGCGCAAGGCGGCCGCCGGCGATGTCGCCACCAACCGACAGGCCTCCTACCGCTACAACCTGCTCGAGCGGTTCGAGGCCGGGCTCGTGCTGACCGGCACCGAGGTCAAGTCGCTGCGCGAGGGCAACGCTCAGCTCAAGGACTCCTACGCGGTCGTGCGCGACGACGAGGTGTGGCTGATCGGGCTGTACATCGCGCCCTACGGGCCGGCCTCGCGCGAGAACCACGACCCCGAGCGCCCCCGCAAGCTGCTGCTGCACCGGTTCGAGATCGAGCGGCTGATCGGCCGCACCCGGGAGCGGGGGCTGACGCTCGTGCCGACGCGGATCTACTTCGCGGGTCCGCGATCGCGCGCCAAGGTCGAGATCGCGCTGGCGCGCGGCAAGGATCTGTACGACAAGCGCGAGGCGATCAAGAAGCGCGACATGACCCGAGACGTGCAGCGCGAGTTGCGCGAGGCGCGGCAGTAGCTGCCACTCTGGGCGGCGGTTGAGCGCTCAACTGTCGGGGGAGCGGGGAGCCATATGCGTAGCGATGCAAAACGCCGGGTAGCCCCAGCCCATGACGATTGGTTCGAGCATTCTCCTGATCGCCGTCGGCGCGATCCTGAAGTGGGCGGTCACTGCCCAAGTGAAGGGATTCAACATCCAGACGGCCGGGACCGTGCTGTTCGTGGTCGGTCTCGCCGGGCTGGTGCTGTCGCTGATCTACACCTTCTGGTGGGCGCGGCGTGACATGGCCTACGACGAGACGCGCGTGGTGCGGCGCTAGCGGCCTGAGCCGTTCAGCCGGGGCGCAGTCTGAGGTGGAGCGGGGGCGCGTACGAGCGCTAGCTGATCGTGCGCGCCACCAGCGTGGCGTGCATTCCGACCACGAGCAGTGCCACCAGGCTCAGGTACACGGCCGCGACGAGTGCGCGGTCAAGCGGCCTGACCCGGTAGTACGCCTCCTGGGCGATGCCGCCGGCGCGGCGCTGCTGCCAGCGCTTGTAGGTCTCAAAGCCGGCGAACACCAGGATCAGCACGATGATCGGGTTGGGGAAGATGATCGCCAACGGGATCATCGCCGCGAATCCGACGAACCACATCCACGGCGCCATCGCGGCCATCGCCCGTCCGCCGTCGAGTGGCACGACCGGCAGCAGGTTGAACAGATTCAGGAAGAAGCCCGTAAACGCAAGGCTCTCCCACAGGCTGTTGCCGGTGGCATGCCAGATGAGGACGCACGCGGCCGATCCAATGCTGCCGAGGATCGGGCCGGCGAGTCCCACGCGGGCCTCCGCGAGCGCGTTGTCGCCGAGCGAGCGAGCCGCGATCACGGCGCCCAGAAACGGGATGAACATCGGCGCGCTGGCCTTGAGGCCCTCGCGCCGCAGCGCGATCACGTGTCCCATCTCGTGCACGAACAGGAGCGCGATGAAGCCGGCGGCAAACGGCCAGCCCCAGAGCAGCGCGTAGGCGGCCAGCGAGACCAGGATCGTGCCCGTCGAGGCGAATAGCTTCAGCTTGGGAAGCAGCAGCAGGATCGCTTTGAACTTCGCCAGGAACGCGACGATCGCGGCCCCGATCGCCGACAGTCGCCGGCGGATCGGGCCTTGACGGCGCGGCTGCGGCTCGGGCTCATAGGGCTCGAACACGGGCTCGGGCTCGGGGCGGGCAGCCTCGGACGCCCCAACGGGGGCGAACGGCCATTGCGTGTTCGTTTCCATTGCTACAGATTGTAGAAACGTGCAGGGGGCGTTCGCCTGGCGCTCTTACGATGTTGTTCGATTCGCCGGCTCTGCCGAGCCGTACGGGGTGCGCCGTGGCGTGCCGGGGCGCGGGTCCGGCCGGGCCGCCGCGTGCGCGCGTCTATACTCGTAGGCGCATAACCCCCGGGGACGACAGGCTTCGACGTGGTCGATTCGTGGGGGTGGTCGCGAGTCGAGGTCCCGGGAGGCCTCGTAAAACACCCGGGAAAAAAATAAGTGCGGATCATTCAGATTCCCACGCCTTTGGCCTCGCTGTCTAACTAGCAGCCAGTGCCAGACCGGCCACCGTTCGCCTGCGGCGGCGGGCCGGGTTACTAAGCAGGCTCACCCGGTGAGGTTCGCTCCAGCCCCGCCGGGGACATCTTCGGAGCTGGCCCCCGACAACCCCGCCGGCATGGCGAGTCGAGGGTGAGATCAGAGTGCCGGCTACGCTCGTAGACGCCACCTTTTGCGCGATTGCGGACGCGGGTTCAATTCCCGCCGTCTCCACCTTCGCAAAGAATTCGAACCGCCCTCCGCACCAGCGGGGGGCGGTTCTTCTATGAGAGCGAGGGCATCGAGGGTCGTGATGGCGCGGTAGAAGGGCCGGCCAATATCGGGCGTGACGATCTCCAAGCGGATCGGCCCGAGGAGGTTGCGAAGTGTCTGAGCTGACCTTCCGGTCCGCTGCTCGAGGACCTGCTGGAGGTTCGCTAGCCGCTCGTTGATCCATTCAATGGGAGGGGGTCGGAAGATCTTCTCTCGGCTCAGCGCTTCTGACTTCGTCGCCGAGCTGGTCGACTCGACGCTCGGTTTCGACGAGGGCCTTGGCGAGCGCTTGGCTGCCGCGGCCCTCGCCGATGAAGTCAACAAAGTTCGCAAGCCGCCGCTGCTCCGCGGTGAGCTCGGCCTCCTTCAGCTTCAGCGTGTCCGGAAGGTCGGAGCGCAGCTTGTCGATCTCTTGCTGGACGCGCTGGAGGACGTAGACGATGTGCTCGGGATCTGCGATCTGCTCCTGGATCGCTCCAAGGATCACCTTCTCGGCGAGCGTCCGGCGGACGAGGGTCTTGTTCTCGCATGCGCTCTTCGTGGCGGCGAGGCAGCCGTAGTAGCCGCCGTTCTTGCCGCTCACCTGGGCGATGGTGGCCCCACACGACCCGCAGACCATGCTGCCGGCGAGAAGATGAGTGGGGAAGTGCGCCTGCCGACTCCCTTGATCGGCCGAGAACCCACGCTTGCCGTTGCCACCTGGCCAGGTGCGGTGCATCGCCTGGCGCCGCTTCCGGACCGCTTCCCAAAGGTGAGCGGGAACGATCCGCAGCTCCTCGTCCGCGTTGATGATCCACTCGGACTCGGGCTTCTCGAACCGTCGGCGTCGGCCGGTTCTCGGATCCCGCCGGCTTCCGGTCCGGTTCCAGATCCAGATCCAGATCCAGCGGCCGGCGTACTTCTCGTTGTCGAGAATGCGGCTGATGGTGGCCGGCGACCATCCCTTGGAGCTCCGGATGCTGCCCCGGACGTTCTCCTCGTTGAACTTCTTGACGCGAGGCTCTCGATGAAGACGCAGCCCCTCAACCGGTCGGTCCCATAGGTACCGATGTAGCGAGCCAACTCGCCGGTGCCGAGCGAGAACCCGATCAGCGCTGCCTCGCGGAGATCGAGCTCGCACAGCAACTTGTCGAGGTCACCGGCGAGCGTGTCGAAGTTGTAGCCCTCGGTCGGCCGGCTTGATCGGCCGAACCCGCGCCGGTCGTAAGTGATGACGCGATGGCCGGCCTCCAGCAGCGCGTGCATCTGCGGCTCCCAGGAACGGCTGTCCAGCGGCCAGCCGCTGAGCAGCACGAGTGCCGGGCCGCTCCCGTGGTCCTCGTAATACAACTCGATCGGCGTCGAGTTCTCCAGTCCTACGCTGATGGTGCCCATCCGGTCCCTCCTCGGGTTACGGACGCAATTAGACCTACCAAACATGCTAAGCCGGGCCGGAGGCCGAGCGCTCACTCGAACGTCCCACCCGCGCTCGTTCCCACCCCACGCCCACCAGCAAATCGTCGATGACATGCGCACAGCAGAAAAGGGCGAAGCGAGTCGCCCCCTCGGCGTCAACGCGGCCACGTCACACCCGATCGTCGCGAATACTGGGTGCGTGGCCACTGGCGCGTCGAGACCCGCTTTTCGTTCTCGCGCGCGCAGCAATAGGCCACGACGTCGTGACCGCTTGTGTCCGACGCTGTCGGGTTTAGGCGGTGCCGTCCGGGCGGTTTAAATTAAGACCATTTTCGGGATGGGTCAGAACTTCATCGCGTGTGACCGCGGTCAGGAGATGTTGTTGCCGCCGTCACTGACGGATTGGCTGTCGGAGGATCATCTGGTGTGGACGGTGCTGGGCGCGGTCGAGCAGATGGATTTGGAAGGGTTCTATGGGGCGTATCGCGCGAACGGGCAGGGTCGGGCGGCGTACGACCCGGCGATGATGGCCTGAGCTCAACCGGTCGTCGCAACGCGTGTTGTGCGCGGAACTGTAGGTGGTCTGGAGGGCGGCGCTGGTGGCGCGGTCACGATCAGCAACCTGGCCGAGGGATGGCAACGCGGCTGTCGTCGCGAAGGCTCGCCCGAGGGCGGGCCGGAGCGGCGATAGCCGCGTGCGTGCCCGGCGCAGACCCTTGCCTGTCTGTCTGGCCGCGTGCTGGGCCAAGCGCGTTGTCATGGTTTGGCGGGGTGTGCGACGAGTGTCAGTTCGTCGTTGACAGGTATTTGTTGAGCGTTTCGGCGGGGGTTCTCCAGTCCAGCGTCTTGCGAGGCCGGCCGTTGAGCGCGTTGGCGACCGCAGCGAGGTCACTCGGGGCCGTGGCGAGCGAGATCGGTGCCGCGAGGGAAGTACTGGCGCAGCAGCCCGTTGGTGTTCTCGTTGCTGCCACGCTGCCACGGGCTCTGTGGGTCGCAGAAGTAGACCGGCAGCCCGGCCTGAATACGCAGCTGAGCGTGCTGGGCCATCTCGGCGCCCTAAGCAGCGATGGCGGTCCGCACCCAGACGAACCCGGGTCCCCGAGTTCGCCATTGGCGTCCGTCCCAACCCGCCGTCGCCACGTCCCACTGTGGCCCGGAGCTTGAAAGACCAGCCGAAGAATCAGAGTCCGAGATCGTCTCTATACGCCAGCTCGGATCTGCGCAGGGCCGCGGACGCGCCCCGCAAGGGGGAGTGCGGGGCGCGGGACCTGCAACCGCGGGACCGCCGGCGGGGATCCGCGGCGTAGGGGCATCCATTCCCTCAAAAGATGAGCCGGCATGGACCGAGCGCGGCGCCGGACCTGATCCAATTCTTGCCCCCGTGGCCCCCCAATCTCCTGAGCCGCCAAGGCTCCCCTTGGTCCGACACCGCGCATTTCGGTAGGGGAACCCTCTCAGCCTCGCCCGGAGCGGGTCAATCGGACGATCGTCCTCGTTGTGGCCTGGACGTTGGTAGAACATCTGTCCACCCGGGTTTGAGTCTGACTGCCAGAGACTCGTGCGCGCTGATTACGTCAGCATTGCCAGCCGACCGCCGCCCGGTCAACTTGGTCCGTCGGCGGGGCCGCGGTAAGCACGGAAGCCCTCCTTTGTCCGTTTTGCCTATGCGTCGGTTGGGCAAGATGGGTAGAGAGGGCCTCCAATTGGCAAGGATCAGAGTGTGGGGAACGGATGCCCCGCCGCCGCGGCGCTTTGCCCCAACCCCCGCCGCGGCAGCCGGCAGGCGCCCCGCTCGCCCCGGCGGGGCGCCGCCCTTCTCTCTGGAACGCCCGCCTCCAGCCCTAAGGATTCGACGCTGGCGCAAACGGTATACATAACAACCGCCAGTCCGGCGCAATTGGGGAGAAAGATCCCCATCCGGCGAACGGCTCGTTCGTTTGGGCTCGGCGGTCGAACACCCCTGCTCCGCCGCTGCTGCTGCTGACGGCCGACCGGGCGAACACAGCCCGGTCGCCTTACGGCAGATGGATATGCAGGTGGTGCCCGGCCGGGGCGTCGTACACGTTGATTTCCCAATGCTCCGTGTACTGCGTCGCCTCGGTCGGGCGACCTTCGAGCGCGTCTGCGACCTGCCCCTCGAACTCGTCAAGCGTGATGTCCTCCGCGACGTAGCGGTCCCGTAGACCGCCCAGCTCCCGCTCCCGCCCTGATGGTCCGGCAGCGGGACTCGCGTGCTGCTTCACGTGCGATGCACGCCAGAACGAGACCGCGACCGCTACGAGGATGAGTAGTGCCAGGGTCATCGCGTCATTCTCCTTGTGCTCGAGGGGCTTGGAATCTTGACACGCCCCGGGGCCGAGAAACAAGGTGAAGCCCGCCCCGGGGCGGGCGGGACGGGCTTCGTTGGGGGCGGGGGTTAGCTTGTTGCGGTCCAGTGCAATGTCACGTTGCCGCCGGCGCACGCATTCTGGTCCGGCTGGCCGTCATCCTTGAAAACAGCATCGGGTATCCGCCTTCATCGGTGCCGAACGCCGTTACCGTCCCGTTCGCAGGGATCGGCGGTTCGGCACCAAGGTCGGAGTTCGCGTAGACGTACGTGTCGTTCGAGTCCCCGCCGACGGTGGTTCCCTTACCTTTCGGCCACACGACCTCGAGGCTGCCTGCGGGGCATCCGGTCGGCAGGTCGATGCCGGTTAGTGTGAGGGTCTAGAAGCGTGCCGACCGTACCGTTTGCACTGTTATCCACGATCAGGCCGAACGGCGCGCAGTCAGGTCCCGCAACCGTGCAGGTAACACCCGGTTGAAGCCCGGTCGGCATCGGGTTAGCAGGGTCGGTCGTGATGTTGAATTGCACCGGTGCGGGTGTCGCCCCGAACGGGGACGCGCTCGTACTACCTGACCCGCCGCTCATGATCACCGCGTAGAACGCGAACGCGGCACCAGCAACAAGGAACGTCGCCAACGTGCCCGCCAACGACCCGGTGCTTCTTAGCCTGGATCCACGAAAGCGCCGGACAACCGGCATGAGAGAAGGGAATGGAAGAGTCCTACGTCGAAGGAGTAGCTCTCCACGATGGCCCCGTCCATGCGTTGGCGACCTGTGAGGGCGCAGCGAAGCGTTGGTTGCGGGGTGCGCGCAGGCCGGCTATGCAGCCTCGAAATAGGCAATACTGGGGTGCCGACGTGCTGTGGTTCAGTGGAAGGCAATATCGGTGGCGGCGTTTTCGCGAGCCGTCAGTGGACCCCGCGGGGTCGGAGAACCCGTGCATGTGCGTGATCTCTTCATGCTGAGAACCGGGAGATCTCGCGGTCACCCGCCTGTCGTGATGGAGGGGCGGGTCGTGCGGGGAAGGTCGAGGCCGTAATCCCGTGATGGACGATCGTGAGAAGTCGGATGGTCGCGTAGTACCTGAGAAGCTGCCGAACAACGCCCAGGGCGGGGCGGCGGAGGCGGTGGAGGGAAGCGGACCGGCCGAGGGGAACACGACCGGCGAAACGCGCTCCGGACGCAGTGCCGGGCAAGGCGCGCTCAGTGAGCTTGGTCGCCTGCGCCGAGTGGCAGCAACGGACAAGGAAGCGCGGTTCACCGCGCTCCTGCACCACGTTGATGTCGACCGCCTCCGGGCGGCGTACTTCGCGCTTCGGCCGAAGGCAGCTCCCGGGGTGGACGGGGTCACGTGGGAGGACTACAGGCTGGACCTGGAGGACAACCTCAAGGATCTCCATGCTCGGGTTCACAGGGGCGCGTACCGGGCGAGGCCGTCGCGGAGGGTGTACATCCCGAAACCGGACGGGCGGCAGCGGCCGCTCGGGGTCACCGCGTTGGAGGACAAGATCCTTCAGCGGGCGCTGGTCGAGGTGCTGAACGCCATCTACGAGACGGACTTTCTCGGGTTCTCCTACGGTTTCCGGCCCGGGCGCAGCCCGCATCACCACCGGTACCGTGGAAGGCATGGAGCGGGCGTTCGGGTCGTCTCCGGGACCATCGATTGAGACCGCGTGTGGCGCTCAGCGACGCTTGGGTTGCGCAGCACCGAGCAACCGTGTCAACGCTCGGGAGATCGCTCAGGCAATCGTCGCCCGAGTTCTCGAACAGCGACGGCTATAAGCCGGTACTGGCTGGGAGCTGATGCGCGTCGACAAATGGCTGTGGACGGCGCGGTTGTGCAAGACGCGCGGGTTGGCGGCGGGCGCTGTGACCGGCGGCCGCGTGCATGTCAACGGCATTGCCGTGAAGCCCAGCCGCGAAGTTGGGCCGAGCGACCGGCTCGACATCTCGATCGGGTCTGTGCGGCGGACAGTGATCGTGCGCGGCGCCGCCGAGCGCCGTGTGTCAGCCGCCGCCGCAACGCAGCTATACGAAGAGACCGAAGAGAGCATCGCGGAGCGTGGGCGCCAGGGGGAACTGCGCCGGCTTGGGGGGCCCGTCAACCTGGGCGCGCGGCCGACCAAGCGCGATCGTCGGCGATATGACGCTGACCGACGACAGCAATCCAGGTAAACAGGCCGTTTCCTGCTTGGTGACCCGCACGGCCCGACGCAGACGCCGTCGCGGTCGAGCGCATCCGCAATCTCGCCGCCGCGGACATGGCTCAGCGCTGGCGACAAGACGCGGGCCTGGCCCGCACGCTTGCCTGCTTGTCCGCTAATAGCACCGCGTCGTCGCTCACCATCACGCGTGGGACGCATCGAGGAAGTAGTCATTGATCGAGGAAGTAGTCATCGCGAGCGTCCACTATCAGGGCTACAGCATCACGGCTCCGAAGGTGCCGGCTAGCGGGGCGTAGGACGAGGTACGCAGAGGGTGTTTAGGAGGCGGTCTGGGACTGCGAAGGAGCGTCGGCGCCTTGGTCCTGGGCCGCGTTCGGGTCCCCCTGTTGCTGATTGCCGGGATCGGCTCCCTGCTGGTTACCGCCCGGCGACCCACCGAGCTCGCTGTCGACCTTCTCCTTGAGCTCTTCTTCGCCTTTCTGCTCAAGCTTGTCCTCAAAACTGGACATGCTCTCCTCCTTTGGTTGCGGGCCTTTGTCATCGTCTACCCGAGAATCCGCTGGCGACGCTGATCGTCATGGGCCGGGCGTGCCGGCCAAATCTCCGGCGGCCGCGGTCTCGCAATCGCTTTCTTCGTCGAGCGGCCCGCGATTGAGTTGGCGACGCCGCGATGGCGGGCTGGGTGCCGGCTTAGCCCGGGATGTTCGTGCCGTCGATTTGTGCGGGACTGCTTGAGCTAACGGCGGAGCGGGAGCCCGGCGCTGGCGGGGATCATCGGTGCGGGTCGTTCGTGAACGGCATGGATGATCTCGGCGTTGTCGATCCCGCGTAGGTAAGCCGAGGTAATCGCAAGGTCGGCATAATGGACGAGTTGGCGTTGGATGACCAACAGCGGGATGC
>CAVOOV010000015.1:0-33312 GCA_963697655.1 uncultured Solirubrobacterales bacterium
ACAGCACGACCAGGCTCACGTCGAGCGTCGTGTGCACGACCGAGTTGCCCATCAGCACGCCGAACGCGAACAGCGCCGGCACGTGGAGCCAGAGCAGGATGACGATCGACCGATGGCGGCGACGCAGCACATGCTCGGGTAGCAGCTGCCCCTTGGGAAGCCAGTGCTTGAGCGAGAGCCACTTTCCGCCGAGCCACGCGCCGAGCCCGACCGAGCGCGCCCCGCGGGCGCGGTCGAAGTGTCCGTCAATGGCACCGCCGACGACGGGGGCCGCCCCCTCCTCGGCCACGGGGGCGCCGGCGAGAGCGCTCATCGCGCTGCGGCCGACTTCGCTTGACGGACTTTGGTCACGGCGCGCTGCGCGTCGGTGAGCGCAGGCGCCTCGCTGCGCGCCGGCGCAGCGGGGAGCGCCACCTTGCAGGCAGCGCCGCGCTTGTAGACGAATCAGGGCTGCGTGCGTCGTGGTAGCTGCGGTCCGGCCCGAAGAAGCACTCGTGGCAGCGCGCCAGCTCCTCGTCTCGGTAGGCTCCAGCGGCTTGATCTACTCATCGCGCGCGCGGCGGGCTCGCTTGCGCTGCAGCCAGTCGCGGGGAGCCGGCGTCGCCGGCGATGCGCGCGGCGAGACGCGGGCCCTGGTCGGAACGCGGCTCTCGCCGAAGGCGGCGTCGATCAGCCCGAGCCGGACGGCCTCCGCGTCCCGAGCGGGGGTGAAGGGCGGGCTGGTCAGCTCGGCGCGGTCTCGGCGCCGATGCGGCGGGGCAGCAGGTACGTCCAGTACTCGGAGCCGTACAGCCCGCCCATGTGCTGGTAGTAGGGATTGAGCACGACGTCGTTGCGGGCCACCACGAGGTCGGCCGCCAGCGCCAGCGGCACGCCGCCGGCGGCGGCGTCGCCCTGCAGGGCGGAGATCACGAGGTGCGAGTCGGTGGTGATGATCTCGCGCACGAGGTCATCGATCGCGTTGCAGGTTGCGCCACGACTCGTGAGCCGGGTCATTGGCAGCCTCGATCACGTTGAGGTGGATGCCGTTGGAGAAGAAGTCCTGCCCGCCCACGAGCACGATCACCTTGGTCGTTCGCGCGGCTGCGCGGAGGTACGCGTCGCGCAGGCGCTGGCACTGCTCGGTGCTCATCGCTCCGTTGTAGAACTCGAAATGCAGGTAGCCGACGCCCGCTTCTCCTCGTAGGAGATCTCGCGGTAGGTCTGGCCCGGCGGATCGGCGCGTGCGGGCGCGACCGGGATCTCGGGCACGTCCAGCGCGCTGCCGGCCAGCTCGAGCGCGCGGGTGGCCGGCAGCTTGAAGGCGCTCGCGCTCGGCGTCGGCCGGCTTGAGGTGGGTGATCCACACCGCGCCGTCGACCGTCGCGCGGCAGATCGCGCCGTTGCGCGTGGCGATGATCTCGCCCGGTCGGCCGCGCAGGCCGCGTCTCGCGGTGCACGCCGAACAGGTGGAACTCGGCCCGTCGATGGTGTCGAGCACGCCAGGATGGCCGTCGCCGGCGCGGATCTTGCGCACCACCGTGGCGGTGGAGTCGTAGCCCCAGTCGATCGCGCGGTCGGCCTGCTTCATCAGCGGGCGCAGCCGGCCGGTGCACGTCGCGGATCGTCGTAGTCCAGCGCCGCGCGGGCTCGAAGTCGCCGCGCGGCGATGTTGCGGACCGCCTCACCAGCTCTCGACCGCGGCGCGGCGCACCTCGTGGCGGTAGATGCTGCTCTTGCCGACCGGCCGCATGCGGAAGCTTGCGGGTCGCCCAGCATCGTCGCCGGCGTCGGCCTCCTCGATTCGCCTCGAGCACGGTCACGCCCCACTCCTCGCTGCCGAGCTCGATCGCCCAGTCGAGCGACGATGGGCCGCGGTCACCGCGCGGACCCGGGTGCACGACCAGGCAGCGGTGCTTGCGCCACACCGACTCGGGGATCAACGTCTTGAGCATCGGGCACACGACGAGCTCGGGCTTGTGCGCCTCGACGGCGGCCTCGATGATCTCGCCGAGTCGACGACCTGGACGGTGACCTCGTGGCCGATCTCGGTCAGCGCGATGTAGCAGCGCTGGCTGAGGCTGTTGTGCGCGGAGCCGACGAACAGGATGCGCAGCGGGTTCTCTGCGGCCGGCGTCGGGTTTCTCCACGCGGCGTCCGCGGCTACCGCGCAGGACGTTGTCGAAGTTCTTGGGCGGCTCCATGGGCCCCTGCATCGACCCGCGGGAGGCCTCGGGGGTCGCTGTGGACGGATTCGGAGTGACGCCGTTCCGATACAGACCCCGCCCGTCCTGCCGATTCCAGGGCGACCTGCCGCGGCGCGGCGCGGGCAGAACCCTCGACGCGCGGCGCGTGTGCGGCGTGAGCACGACCGTCTGCAGCTCGGTGAACGAGTGCATGACGTGCGAGCCGCCGACCCGGCCGATGCCGCTGTCGGTCCCGGCGCGGCCGCCGAACGGGAGGTGTGCCTCCCAGTAGTTGGTCGACTCGTTGATGTTGACCCAGCCGGTGCGGACGCGGTCGGCGAACTCGAGGCCGGCTGCGAGGTCGGCGGTGAAGATCGCCGCGAGCAGGCCGTAGGGCGAGGCGTTGGTCAGCGCGATCGCCTGCTCGAGCGAGTCGATCGCGACCACCGGGGCGATCGGTCCGAACGTCTCCTCGACCGCCACCCGGGCGTCGGCCGGAACGTCGGTCGAGGACCGTCGGCTGCCAGTACAGCGACGTCGGGAAGCCGCTCGGCCCGCGCGCCGCCGGTGACCACGCTCGCGCCGCGCTCGACGCGCGTCGGCGACGTGCTCGTCCATCTTCGCGGCGACCGGCTCGTTGTTGAGCGGGCCCATCGTGGTCGCCGTCGTCGAACGGGTCGCCGAGCAGGATCCGCTCGGTCACGCGCCGCGCGAGCAGCTCGACGAACTCGTCGCGGACCGCGCGGTGCACGAGGATCCGCTCGCCGGCCGTGCAGCTCTGGCCCGCGCACAGGTAGCAGGCGGTCAGCGTCGCGTCGACCGCGGCCTCGAGGTCGGCGTCGTCCATCACGACGAGCGGCCCGTTGCCGCCCATCTCGAGCAGCGCCGCCTTGCCGGCGGCGCGCCTGCGCGACGAGCCGCCCGGTCGCGGTCGAGCCGATGAAGGCGACGCCGTCGGTCCCGGGGTTGCGCGCGATCTCGTCGCCGACCACCGGGCCCGGGCCCGGTCACGAGGTTGAAGACGCCCGGCGGCAGGTCGGCGTCGGCGATGCACTCGCGCGAGCGCGACCGCGCAGACCGCGGTCGACGGCGCCGGCGTCCAGACGACCGCGTTGCCGCACGCGAGCGCCGGCGCGATCAGCTCGGCCGGCATCGTGTAGGGCCAGTTCCACGGGCTGATCACGCCGACGACGCCGCGCGGACGGCGCACCAGCATCACGCGCTTGCCCGGCGAGAACGAGTTCGGGTAGCTCGCCGCCGAGCCGCTTGGCGTCCTCGGCCGCCATCCGCCAGTACTCGACGAGCTCGTCGACCTCGTCGAAGGCCTCGGCGCGCAGCGGCTTGCCCTGATCGAGCGTCAGCGTGCGCGCGAGCTCGTCGCGGCGGGACTCGATCAGGTCGCCGACCGCGTGCATCTTCGCGGCGCGCTCGAACGCGGTCAGCCGCGCCCAGCCGTCGGCGGCGCCGCGCGCGGCGTCGATCGCGCGGCGGGCGTCGTCCCGGTCGCCCTGCGGGACCGGTGCCGATCAGCTCGCCGGTCGCCGGGCTGGTCGCCTCGAACGTCTCGCCGCTGGCGCTCGGCTGCCAGTCGCCCGCGACGAACATCTGCTGCGCGGTCTCCGTCGCCATGTTCACCGCTCGCCCGGTCTCGTTGACACAGTTCGACAACTGATATATAACCGCCCGATCAGGCTTCGGGTCAATGGATGAGAGGGTGCGCGTCGTGCCCCAGACGCGGGCAATGCCGTGGTGTTCGATGGGACGCGCGCTCGTGCGCGGACCGGGGAGGTTGATCGATGGCAGCCGTAGGAGAAGCTCCGCACGCGAGCAGTGTTCGGACAGCAACGAGCTCGCCGGCTTCGGCTACAAGCAGGAGCTGGATCGCTCGCTGGGAAGCTTCTCCGCGTTCGCCGCCGGCTTCAGCTACATCTCGATCCTGACCGGCGTCACCGCGCTGTATCGGGTTCGGCTACCTGAACGCCGGGCCGGGCGTGTGGTGGACGTGGCCGGTCGTGGTCGTTCGGACAGATCCTGGTGGCGCTGTGCTTCATGGAGATGGCCGGTCAGTACCCGATCGCCGGCTCGGTCTACCAGTGGTCAAAGCAGATCTCCAGCGGCTTCACGTCGTGGATGACCGGCTGGATCTACATCGTCGGCGCGATCGTGACGATCGCCGCCGTGGCGGTCGACTGGCAGATCGTGCTGCCCCAGGTCTCGACCCAGCCTCCAGTTCTTCGGAACGTCGGCCGACGCGGGCACGTACCTGACCAAGCACGGGGCCCAGAACGCGTTGCTGCTCGGCGGGATCCTGGTTTGCATCACGACCACGATCAACATGCTCGGCGTCAAGCTGATGTCGCGGATCAACAACGTCGGCGTGATGTGCGAGCTGGTCGGGTCGACCATCCTCGTGATCCTGCTGCTGTTCAACGCACACCACGGGCCGCAGATCATCTTCCACTCCTACGGCTTCGGCGCCGGCCATCCGTGGGGCTTCTTCGGCGCGCTGCTCGTCGGCGGCCTGCTGAGCGCGTACGTGATGTACGGATTCGACACCGCGGGCACGCTCGCCGAGGAGACCAACAACCCACGCAAGCACGCCCCGCCGGCGATCATCCGCGCGATCGCCGCGGCCGCGATCATCGGCGGCCTCGTGATCCTGTTCGCGTCGATGGCGAACAAGCACATCCTCGACAAGAACGTCGGACTCCTCGGCCTTCCGTACGTCATGAAGCAGGCGTTCGGAAACACCGTCGGAAACCTGTTCCTGATCGACTGCGCGATCGCGATCTTCGTCTGCTGCCTGGCCGTGCAGACGGCGACGATCCGGATGCTGTTCTCGATGGCGCGCGACAACCGCTTGCCCGCCGGCTCAGCGATCGCGCGCGTCTCGGGTCATCGCAAGGTGCCGATCGTGCCGGCGCTGGTCACGGGCGGCCTGACGCTGCTGCTGCTCGTGATCAACCTCGGCAACCAGAGCGCGTTCCTCGTGCTCACGTCGCTGGCGATCATCATGTTCTACCTCGCCTACCTCGGGGTCACCGTCCCGATGCTTCTCAAGCGCCTGCGAGGGGAGTGGCCGAAGCCCGATCACGGGCCGTACTTCTCGCTCGGTCGCTGGGGCTTGCCGGTCAACATCGCAGCTGTGGCCTACGGCGCCCTCGTGGCGCTCAACATCGCCTGGCCGCGCAACGCGATCTACAACGCGCTCGGCACGCCGCACTGGTACTGGCAGTGGTCGCCGTTCCTGTTCGTCGGTGGGGTCGTGATCATCGGCACGATCTACTACTTCACGGTTCAGGTCAAGAAGGGCAGCGACGTGCTGGAGGAGCACCGGGCCGACGGTCCCGAGCTCGACCACCTGCCCGCGATGGGCGAGATGGCGCCATGATCGACGCCGGCGAGTTCGACTATGTGATCGCCGGCGGCGGCACCGCGGGCTGTGTCGTGGCGGCCCGCCTCAGCGAGGACCCGTCCGTGACCGTGTGCCTGCTCGAGGCCGGCCCCTCGGACGTCGACGACCCGCGGATCCTGCGGCTCGAGGACTGGATGTACCTGCTCGACTCGGGATACGACTGGGACTACCCGATCGAGCCGCAGGCCAGAGGCAACAGCTTCATGCGCCACGCCCGGGCCAAGGTGCTCGGCGGATGCTCGTCGCACAACTCCTGCATCGCGTTCTGGACGCCGAAGGAGGACCTCGACGAGTGGGCAGCGACGGGCTGCGAGGGTTGGAGCTCGGCCGATTGCTGGCCGTTGATCAAGCGCCTCGAGACCAACGACGGACCCGGCGACCACCACGGGCGCGAAGGGCCGGTGAACATCCGGACGGTGCCGCCTGATGATCCATGCGGCGTCGCGGTGCTCGAGGCCGCCGCCCAGGCCGGGCTCCCGACGAGCCGCTTCAACGAGGGCCACACCGTGACCAACGGGGCGGGCTGGTTCCAGATCAACTCCTCGGCGGACAACACGCGGATGTCGTCATCGCACGCGTACCTGCATCCAATCCTGGGCTCACGGCCGAACCTCGAGATCCGGACCGCGTGCTGGGTCAAGCGGGTGGCTCTGCAGGACGGCCGAGCGACGGCGGTCGAGTACCTGACGCCCGATCTGCTCACGCAGGCGTCGGTCAAGGCCCGGCGCGAGGTGATCCTCAGCGCCGGCGCGATCGACACGCCGAAGCTGCTGATGCTGTCGGGCATCGGCCCCGGCGAGCACCTGCACGAGTTCGGGATCGAGACGCACGTCCACTCCCCCGGCGTGGGCTCCAACCTCGACGACCACGTCGAGGGGATCGTGCAGTGGGACGCGAGCAAGCCGATGATCCGCACCTCGACGCAGTGGTGGGAGATCGGGCTGTTCTCGACGTCCGAGCCCGGGCTCGACCGGCCCGATCTGATGATGCATTACGGATCGGTGCCGTTCGACATGAACACCGCGCGCTGGGGCTACCCGACGACCGAGAACGGCTTCTGCCTGACGCCGAACGTCTGCCGCGGCCGCTCGCGCGGAACCGTGCGGCTGCGCTCGTCCGACTACCGCGATCGCGCGCGAGTCGACCCGCGCTACTTCACCGACGCCGAGGGCCACGACGAGCGCGTGATGGCGTATGGAATGCGGCTGGCGCGGAAGATCGTCTCGCAGCCGGCGATGGCCGAGTGGGCCGGCGCCGAGCTGGCGCCCGGGCCTGAGGCGCAGACCGACGACGAGCTCGTCGACTACATGCACAAGACCCACAACACGGTCTATCACCCGGCGTGCAGCTGTCACATGGGCCCGGATTCGGACCCGCTCGCGGTCGTGGACTCGCGCCTGCGCGTCCGCGGGGTGCGGTCGCTGCGGATCGCGGACGGCTCGATCCTCCCGTTCCTCCCGGCGATCAACCCGTGCATCACGACGATGATGATCGGCGAGAAATGCTCCGACATGCTCAAGGAGGACGCTGGCCGGGGAGCGGAACGAGTAGCTCCCGTAGCCGTCGGGTAAAGGTCCGCGCATGAGCGCCACTGCGGCGCCCGAGGTAACCCGGTTCCTTCACGAGCACCCGCCGTTTGACGCGCTCGACGCGGCCGACGTCGACCGCGTCGCAGCGGCGGCGGCGGTCGAGTTTCATCGCGCCGGCACGACGATCTTCTCGCAGGGAGCCGAGCCGGTCGAGCACCTGTGGGTGGTGCGGGCCGGGGCGGTTGAGATCGTGTTCGACGGCCGCGTGCTCGACCTGCTCGGCGAGGGTGAGCTGTTCGGCCACGCCTCGATGCTGTCCGGGTTGCCCACCGGCTTCGAGGCGAGAGCCGGCGAGGATACGGTGTGCTACCGGATCCCCGCCGAGATCGCGCAGGAGCCACTGTCCCGCCCGGCCGGGTTGCGGTTCGTCGCGCGCTCGCTGCTTGACCTCCGGTACGAAGGCGGCGCCGCCGTCACCACCGAGCCCGGCGTCGATCCGCCCCTGCAGCCGGTCGGCTCGCTGCTGCGCGGCGACCCGGTCGTGTGCCGGCGGGACGCGACGATCCGCGAGGCGGCGGAGCTGATGACCGCCGCCCATGTCACGTCTGCGGTGATCGACCTCGGCGACGGTTCGCTCGGGATCCTCACCGACCACGACCTGCGAACGCGCGTGGTCGCGAGCGGCCTCACCGGGGATACACCGGTTTCTGCGGCGATGTCGGCGCCCGCCTACACCTGCCCGCCCGACCGGCTCGGTGGCGACGTGCTCCTCGACATGCTCGACCGTGGCTTTCGGCACTACCCCGTGGTGTCGGCGACCGGGACGATCATCGGGGTCATCGAGGAGATCGACCTCGTCGCGGCGCAGACGCGATCGTCGTTCTACCTGCGCCGGCGGATCGCCCGAGCCCAGACCGTCGCCGAGCTCGTCGACGCGGCCCACGAGCTGCGCCCGACCGTGGTCGCCATGCACGACGCCCACGTCGCCGCGGCGAACGTCGCCGCGGTCTACTCGGTCGTCGTGGACGCGCTCACCCGGCGGCTGCTCGAGCTGACCGTTGCCGAGCGCGCTGACGTGGGCGTCGAGTTCGCCTGGCTAGCTCTCGGAAGCCAGGCGCGGCGGGAGGCGCTGCCGAGCTCGGACGTCGACAGCGCGATCGTGTGGTTCGGCGCGCCCGACGACGATCACGTCAAGTCGCGGTTGCAGGCGATCGGATCGACCGTAGTTGCGCGACTCGAGGCGTGTGGACTCGAGGCCGACGAGCACGGAGCAACGGCCTCCGATCCGCGGTTTGTCCGCTCGCTCGCTTCCTGGCAACGCGCGGTGCGCAGCTGGATCGCGGACCCGACTCAGGAGAAGGCACTGGTCCTGGTGTCGGTGCTCGTCGACAGCCGACCGTTGTGGGGCGTCCACACCGGGACGCCGGTCGCGGACAGCTTCCGCCCCGCTCCAGGCAACCCGGCGCTGCTCCGCCTGCTCGCTCGGTTCGCGCTCTCGCACCGCCCGCCCACCGGCTTCTTCCGCGGACTCGTGGTCGAACCGACCGGCGAGCACCGCGGGCAGCTCGACCTCAAGCAGCGCGGCGTTCTCCCAATCGTCGACCTCGCCCGCTGGGCTGGGATCGCGGCCGGCGTCACCAGCGCCTCGACCGGCGAGCGACTGCGTGCAGCCGCCGCCGGCGGAACCCTGTCCGAGGCTCACGCGAGCACGCTCGAGGACGCGCTCACGTTGATCACAGATCTACGGGTGGAGCATCAAGTCGACCAGCTTCGGGCCGGCGGGGAGCCCGATGACTTCGTCAATCCGGCGACGCTCAGCCGGCTCACGCGCAGCTACCTGAGAGAGGCGTTCCGCGCGGTCGCGTCGGTCCAGAAGCATGTGGCCGCCGAGCTCAAGATGGGCGTGCGATGACCGCTAGGCTGCGGCCATGACCGGGGACTGGCGCGACTGGAGGCCGGCGATCTGGCTGACGATGCTCGGGATCGCGGTGATCCTGCTCGTCAGCCCGTTCTGGATCGGGGCGCTGTTCTTCGGTGCCGCGATCGGAGCCGCGATCCGCATCCGTCAGCGCCGGCGGCGCACCGCGGCGACCGCAGCCGCTGGTCCGGCCCCTAAGCGGGCGCGACGATCCTGATCTCGGCGCCGCCGACGCGCTTCAGGCGTGACGCCTCGGGATGGCTTGCGGCGCGCAGCGGGCGCCGCCGGGCCGGCAGCAAGACCAGATCGAAGCCGCCGCTCTGCGCGAGCTGCTCGAGCGTCTGATCGGCTCCGTCGATCAGCAGGACGAACGCGGCACGTCCGGCCGCGCCGCCGAGGCGCTCGCGTGCCCGGTCGAGGTCGCGCGCCACCGAGTCCGCGACGATCTCGTTGTACTCGATTGCCGAGTTCCCGCAGCGCGGTCCCGACGGCGCCTGGGGAGCGACGGCCACTACGGTGAGCGTCGCGTTCTCGAGTTCGGCGAGGTCGTGGGCGACGTCGATCGTGGCTGCGCCCGCGCGGCTGTGTTCGTAGAGCACCAGGACCTTTTCAGCGGATCTCACGGATCACCCGGCAGGGGTTCCCAAGACACAGGTGACGCGCCGGCAGGTCTTTCGTCACGACGCTGCCGGCGCCGACCACGACGTCATCGCCGATGCTCACGCCAGGGCACACGATAACCCCGGCGGCCAGCCACGCGCCATCTCCGATCGTGACGGGCTTGGCGGTCTCCGTGCCGCGACGGCGTTCGACCGGGTCCAGCGGATGGACCGCGGTCAACAGCTGCACCCCGGGCCCGATCTGGACGTCTGCGCCGATCGTCACCCGGGCGCCGTCGAGCACGACCGCGCTGTAGTTGATGAACGTCCGGGCGCCGACCGTGATCTGGTAGCCGTAGTCGCACGCGAACGGCGCCATCACCTCGGCGTGATCGCCGAGCTCCGCGAGCAGCTCGCCTAGGATCGCCCGCCGCCTGGCCCTGTCGGCAAAGCTGGTCGCGTTGAACCGCTCGCACACGAGCCGGCACTGCCTGCGCTCGTCCAGGAGCGCGGGGTCGTTGGCGAGATACGGCTCTCCTCGCAACATCCGGTCTTTTTCAGAGACCAAGCGGCCATCGTGACAGGGTCCGGGTGGTTTCGTCCGCCCTCGCACGGATCATTGGGTGCACGTGAGCTGGCGATCGACCCGAGCGAGCGCCCAGACGGGCGAGGACGTCCGCCGGGTAGCCGTCATCGACCTCGGCTCGAACTCGTGGCGCTTGGTCGTGTACATGTTCGCGCCGGGGGACTGGTGGAAGCTCACCGATGAGATCTACGAGACCGTGCGGATCGGCGCCGGCCTGGCGGAGACCGGCCGCCTCAGCGACGCCGGCATGGGACGCGGGCTCGAGACGCTCGCGGTGTTCGAGCGTTTCTGCGCGGCGCACGGCCTCGGCCCGAACGCGGTCCACGCGGTCGCGACCAGCGCGATCCGCGATGCCACCAATGGCGAGATGTTCCTGAAGGCCGCGCGCGCCGCCAGCGGACTGAACATCGAGGTGATCTCCGACGAGGACGAGGCTCGGTTCGGCTACGTGGCGGCAATCAACAGCTCGACGCTGACCGACGGGATCGTGCTCGAGACCGGCGGCGGCAGCATCCAGCTGATCGAGGTCGCGGACCGCCACACGGTGTCGCTCCGTTCGTTCCCGTTGGGCGCCGTGCGGGTCACCGAGCAGTTCCTGCCCGGGTCCGGTCCGGCGAAGAAGCGGGATCTCCAGAGGGTGCGGGCGCACGTCCGTCAGGTGCTGGCAGATGACCCCGGGCTTGCCGGCGCCGGCGACCGAATCGTCGGGATGGGGGGCGCCGTCCGCAACCTCGCCGCCGCCGCCCAGCGCATGGTCGACCAACCCGACATCGGCGTGCAGGGATTCGTGATCACGCGCGAGATGCTCGGCGACCTGGTCCAGAGGCTGGCCGAGCTGCCGGTCGACGAGCGCGGTGAGATGCCCGGGATCAAGGTCGGGCGGGGCGACATCATCCTCGCCTCGGCGCTCGTGATCGAGACGGTGGTGGAACTCGGGTCGTTCGCCGGCATCGAGGTCACCGAGGCCAGCCTCCGTGACGGCGTCTTCATCGCGCGCGAGTTGCTCGCGGGCTCGCCGGAGCCGCTGTTCGAGAACGTCCGTGTGGCCGGCGTGCGCAACCTCGCGATCCAGTACGAGTCGGACCTGCCCCACATCGAGCACGTCGCGCTGCTGTCGCTCCAGATGTTCGACTCACTCGCGGCGGGCGGTCTGTTCGAGCCCAAGCCCGGCGAGCGCGAGTTGCTTTGGGCCGCCGCAATGCTCCACGACGTCGGCATGACGATCTCCTACGACGACCACCACAAGCACTCGTACTACCTGATCGTCAGCGCCGAGCTCCCGGGGTTCGACCCGCGCGAGCGCGCCCTGATCGCCCAGATGACCCGCTATCACCGCAAGGGCGTCGCCAAGCTCGGCGAGATGGCCGCGCTCGCCGCCCCCGGCGACGAGGATCTGCTCGACCGCTGCTCGGTGATCCTCCGGCTCGCCGAGCACCTCGAGCGCGGCCGCGACCAGTCGGTCCGCGAGGCGCGCCTGCGGGCCAACGGACACGGCATCGATCTGCACCTCGAGGCCGGCGGCGACCTGACCCTGCCGCGGTGGAGCGTCGAGCGCTACGGCGACGGCGACGCGTTCCAGCGCGTGTTCGGCCGGCGGTTGGTGATCGGGTAGCCAGCGCCGGCGGCTGCATCATCACCGGCGCCACACGGCCGTGTCGTGGTCGCGATCAGAGCCCCGTGGTGGTTACCGCGGGCTTAACAAGGAAGTTGCCAGTCCCACTAGAGTGTCTGCATGCTCTGGCTTCTGCGACACGCCGAAGCGGAAGACGGTCTGCCGGATGACGAGCGCCCGCTCACCGAGCGCGGTGCCCTCCATGCCGACGCGGCCGGTCGAACGCTTGCGGTCCTCGGCGTCCATCTCGACGCCTGCCTGAGCAGTCCGAAGCTCCGAGCCGTGCAGACCGCCGAGCGGGCGTGCGAGCGGCTCGGCGTGCCCGTCACGATCGAGCGGTCGCTGTCCGGCGAGCCGTTCGACGTGGAGGCGCTGATCGCGGGGCTCGGCGACGTGCTGCTTGTCGGACACGACCCGTCCTTCTCGCTGCTGCTCCACGATCTCACGGGGACCCAGGCGCGGATGAAGAAAGGCGGCCTCGCCGCCGTCTCCAAGGGCGAGTTGGTCACGCTCCTGCGACCGTCCGAGCTCAGCGCGATCGCAAAGGCAAACGTAGGAGTGATATGAGCGACACACAGTTGGAGACGGGGCAGGACACGACGACGGAGGCGCCGGCGGACGGACGCGGCGAGACGGAGGCCGCGCTCGCCCAGGTGACGGATCCCGCCGTCTACGTCAACCGCGAGCTGTCCTGGCTCGACTTCAACGATCGCGTGCTGCAACTCGCCGAGGACGAGTCGATGCCGCTGATGGAGCGCGTGAAGTTCCTCGCGATCTTCACCACGAACCTCGACGAGTTCTTCATGGTGCGCGTCGCCGGCGTGCACGACCAGGTCGACGCGCGGATCGACGCCCGCGGACCCGACGGCCTGTCGCCGACGCGGGTGCTCCAGGGGATCGCCGACAAGGTGCGCGAGCTCGACCGCCGGCACGCGCGGCAGTTCACCGAGGTCGTCCGGCCCGAGCTCGCCGAGAACGGGATCCGGATCGTCAACTGCGAGGAGTCGACCGCGCCGGCGAGTCTGATCGCGCGCCACTTCCGCGAGCAGATCTTCCCGGTGCTGACGCCGCTCGCGATCGGCCCGGGCCGTCCTTTCCCGTACATCTCGAACCTGTCGCTGAGCCTGATCGTCCGCCTTCACGACCCGGACCTCGACCACGAGGTCTACGCCCGCGTGAAGGTCCCCAAGGAGGTCCTGCCCCGGTTCGTCGAGATCTCGCCGAGCACGTTCATCCCGCTCGAGGAGATCATCGCGCGGCACCTCGACTCGCTGTTCCCGGGCATGGACATCATCAGCTATGACCTGTTCCGGGTCACGCGCGATGCCGACTTCGAGGTCTCCGACGAGGCCGACGACCTCCTCCAGGCGGTGGAGGATGAGCTGCGACGCCGCCGGTTCGGCGAGGTCGTGCGGCTCGAGGTCGGCGCGAGCATGGATCCCACGCTGCGGACGCACCTGATCGAATGGCTCGGCGTCGAGGAAGTCCAGGTGTACGACGTCGAGGGCACGCTCGACCTCAGCGACCTGTGGCAGATCGCCGGCATCGAGGGACATTCCGAGATCCGGCAGACGCCGTGGACGCCGATCACCCATCCGGCGTTCAGCTCGAGCCCCGGAGACCAGGACGACCAGCCCGACGTGTTCGCCCCGATGCGCACGCGGGACGTGCTCGTGCACTACCCGTATCAGTCGTTCGCGACCAGCGTGGAGCGGTTCGTCAAGCAGGCGGTCGACGATCCGAACGTGCTCGCGATCAAGATGACCGTGTACCGGACCTCGGACGACTCGGCGCTGGTCCCGTCGCTGATCGAGGCCGCCGAGAAGGGCAAGCAGGCTGTGTGCCTGGTGGAGCTCAAGGCCCGTTTCGATGAGCGCCAGAACATCGGCTGGTCGCGCGCCCTGGAAGAAGTCGGCGCGCACGTCGTGCACGGGATCCCCGGGCTGAAGACCCACGCCAAGGCGATCCTCGTGGTTCGCCGCGAGCGGGGCGGGGTCCGCCACTACGTGATGATCGGAACCGGCAACTTCCACGCCAAGAACGCCCGGCTATACGAGGACTTCGGGCTGTTCACGACCGATCGGGAGATCGGTCAGGAGGTCGCGAACCTGTTCAACACGCTGACCGGCTATGGGCACCCGGCGCGCGAACGCAAGGTCCTGGTCGCCCCGAACTCGATGCGCGGGCCACTGATCGAGGAGATCGAGCGGACTGCCGCCGCGCACGAGGCGGGCGAGCCGGCGCGGATCGCGATGAAGATGAACTCGCTGGTCGATCAGCAGTGCATCGAGGCGCTGTACCGCGCCTCCCAGACCGGCGTCCGGATCGACCTCAACGTCCGCGGCATCTGCGGCCTGCTTCCGGGCGTGCCCGGCGTCAGCGAGACGATCTCGGTCGTGTCGGTGGTCGGGCGGTTCCTCGAGCACTCGCGGATCTACTCGTTCCATCGCGGCGAGGAGAACGTCTACTACATCGGGTCGGCCGACCTGATGCCCCGCAACCTCGACACCCGCGTTGAGCTGCTCGCCCCGGTCGAGGATCCGGAGCTGCAGCTCGAGCTGGAGGACACGCTTGAGCGGTGCATGGCCGACGACACGTTCGCGTGGACGCTCGATTCCGAGGGAGCCTGGACCCGGCGCACCGGCCGGACGCGCAGCGTGCACCGCGAGCTGATGGAGCGGACGCTTCAGCAGCAGGCCTCGTCGGCCGCCACTTCGTAGGCCAAGCCGTGGGCGCTTCTTAAACGACCGTGGCCGGCGCTTGGGCCGGCCACGGTGGTTCGTTCAATAGGTTTGGCTCGCGGGCCTAGGGATTCAGGAGGCCGTTGCCGCCCTGGCCCTGGCCCTGACTCTGGGTCACGGTGGCGGCGCTCGCGGGCTGTGAGCCGAGCGTGACCTTGATGCTCTTCGTCTGCCCGCTGCGGTTGACCGTGAGCGTCACGGTGTCGCCGGGTGCGTAGTTGGCGATCGCGCCCACGAACTGGTTGATCGAGGCGACCGCCGTGCCGTTGACCGCCGTGATCAGATCACCGGCCTGCAGGCCGGCCTTGGCCGCCGGCGAACCGGGCACGATCGGTGAGGCACCGCTCGAGCTGTTCTTCGCGATCGCCGCGCCACCGGACACGCTCGGATCAAGGTCGACGCCGACGTAGGCGTTGTGCGCCTGGCCGGTCGAGATGATCTCCCGGGCGACCCGCGCGTCGCCATTCGACGGAGTCGCGAATCCGATGCCCGAGCTCGAGCCCTCGCCCTGGCCGTTGGTGTTGTTCGTCTCGATCTGGTCGTTGAGGCCGATCACCTGACCGGCGGCATTGACCAGCGGACCGCCGGAGTTCCCCGGGTTGATCGGAGCGTCGGTCTGGATCGCGTTCGGGATCGTGAACTGGTTCGGCGAGTTGATCGTGCGTCCGACCGCGCTGACGATGCCGGCGGTGACGGTGTTGGGCAGACCGAATGGGCTGCCGATCGCGATCACGCTGTCGCCGACCTGGACCGCGTTCGAGTCGCCGATCGGCAGCGGGTGAAGCTCAGAGGAGGAAACGTTCTGGACGCGGATGACCGCAAGGTCGGCGCCCGTGTCCGAGCCGACGACCGTCGCCGACGCCTTGACCTGATCCGGGAACGTCACGGTGATCTTCGACGCCCCGGACACGACGTGCTCGTCGGTCAGGATGTCGCCCTTCTTGTCGAACACGACGCCGGCGCCCTCGCCCTCGGTCTGCTGCGACTGTCCGAAGCCGAACACGCCGCCGGTGTTTTGGGTCGAGGAAGTCGTGATGTCCACCACGCCGGGTCCGACCGACCGGTAGATCTGGTTGATCGACTCGGAGTGACCGCTGCTGAAGCTGGTAGGCAGCGCCGCGGAGCTCGACGGCTGCACCACCGTCGTCGTCGTCACCGAGTGGGTGGTTGTGCTCCCGCTGGCGATGGCGAGCGCGATTGCCCCGCCGGCAATGGCACCCCCGATGATCGGGAGCAGGCGGCTCAGGCGTTTCATGGGTTTGGGTCTCCTAGCAAGTGCGTGACTGTTATCTCCGTACACCCAGTACAGCAGCTACCCATGAGAAACCAGTCAGAAATGGATGAGAGCCGCGTAAGAGTGGGGTCCGCGCCTACGCCGTCGGCGCCGGCATGAACAGCTGTGCCGGCGCGCCTCCGGGTGCGGTCCCCGACCCGCTGGGTGCGGACGCGGGCGCTCCCGGCGCGGTCGGCGGGGTCGCTGACGGCGGGACGAACGCGGGGCCTCCGCCCTTGCCGCCGGGACCGCCCCAGTAGGGGTGTCTCGGACCGGCTCCGCCTCCGCCTCCGCCTCCGCCTCCGCCGCCGAAGCCGCGGCCGCGGAAGGACCCGCGCTGCGGGGCGGCGAAACCCTTGCTATTGATTCGCTGGCTGAGGCTGGCCGAATAGCGGCTGAGGATCTGCTTCTCGCGGGCGGCGGTGATCCCCTTGGCGGCGACCGCCGCGTCGAGCGCCTTCTTCACCGGAGCGGTCATGGCCTGTTCGAGGCCGGCGACCGTCTTGCCGTTCGCGGTGGCGATCTGCGCCAGCGACTTCCCGCTCTGTAGCTGCTGGAACAGCTTCGCGTTGGTCAACCCGAGGTAGCTCGCGGCGGCGCCCAGGCCGAGACCTGGACCGCCGAACCCGAGCGGGCCCGGGCCCGGGCCCGGGCCTCGGCCGAACGGCCCTCCTCGGGGGACCGCGAATCCGCGCGGGCCGGCGAGGCCGGGAGCCGGCGGCAGGAGCGGCGCAGTGCCGCTGGTCTTCAGCCGCTGCTCGAGCTCATTCGCCTGGGCCTGGGTGATCTGGCCCGCCTTGACCGCAGCCTGCAGCTGGTCGGTCGCCGCGCCGCTGAGCGCGGAGTTGAGCTGCTGTGGCGTGACGTGGAGCCGCTTGGCAACGTCGTTCAGGAACGCCTGTCGCGTGCCCGGACCGGAGCTCTGGGTGGCGGCGTATGCCCCACCGGCGAACGCGGCCAAAGCCAGCGCCGCCAACCCGATCACGAGGTTTCGCTTGAGACTCCGGTGCAAACGTGCGCTCCTCAGTTGGCCGGGCGCCCCGTGAACGGCGCGCCCGTGGGCGGCATGCTTTCAGGCAAGTTTGAGAGAACCGTAAGAACTTCCTAAGCGGCCTCTCGTGCCCGGGTCTGGAGGATCCTACGGAGCCGTCGGGCTTCACGCGCCGGCTGCGATTTGAGCCGCTCCCAGGTGATGCGGACCGTCAGATAGCCCGCCGCGAGCAGCTCCGCGTCTCGATCCCGGTCGCTCTCGAACGTCGCGCGGTCGGAGTGGAAATCCCATCCGTCGAGCTCGACGATTACGCGCTGTTCCGGAAACAGCACGTCGGCCTCGTAACCGAGCACGTGCGTGTTCACGAGCGGCGCCGGCAAGCCGTATTGGCGCGCGAACTCGGTGAACGCGTCCTCGAACTCCGAGCGCGTCGGGCCGCTGCGCGCGCCGTCCAGGAACGGCGTCAGGCGCTTGGTGGCGGGGTGGTGCGGGTGGCGGACGAGCAGCTCCGCGAGGTCGCTCAGGTGGAACGTGCGGGTCAGGCGGGCGTCGTTGACGAAACGGCGGAGGGCGGCGTCGGTTTTCAGCCGTGGCGTCATGTCGAACACCGTGCGCGCGGGGCTGGTGACGGGGACGCCGAGCTGGCGGGTGATGTCGCGGCGGGTGCGGGTGGTGGCGCGGTGGACCTTGATGCCGGGTCGCCGGTGCTTGGACGGCACGGTTACCTCGTACGGCGTCGTCCAGTGCTTCGAGTACTTCCACAGACATGCGGCCGAGGTATGGCTGAGGATGGCGCGATCCCCACATGCGAGGACGGCGGCGTGGGCGCGGGCCTCCGGGGCTAGCGGGAGGTGTCCGACGGCGTACACGCCGGCGTAGACAACGATCAGGCGGCCGATCTCGATCCGGTACGTGATGGCCGCGGGCCCCACCCCGAGCGCCAGCAACTGCCGGCGCTGTACGTACCCGTGCTGGCTACGGGCCAAGGCCGCTATCTGCTTGTCGATCTGCTCCGCCACCGCACCGGGGCGTGGTCGATTTGGTGCCACCATGACGCCAAATCGACCACCACCCTTAAGAGAGGCGATAACGGCCCGAAATTCGCCCCCCTTAGGGGGCTAAACCCACGAAGTAGTCGAGGGCCGCCGGGTTCGCGAGCGACTCGCGGGAGGCGGCCTCATCCGGTGGCGTACCCATCAGGATTCGCTTCACCGGGACCTCCAAGACCTTCCCGGACAACGTCCGCGGCACCTCGTCGATCTGGCGGATCTCGTCCGGTACGTGCCGGGGCGAGCAGTCCTCGCGCACCCGGCGCCTGATCTCCGAGACGAGCGAGTCATCGAGCGAGACGCTCTCGCGCAGCACGACGAACAGCGGCATCCAGGCCTCGCGACCCTCCTGCGGCACGTCGACCACCAGTGCGTCGATCACGTCGTCGACCGCCAGCACCGCCCGGTAGATCTCTGAAGTGCCCATCCGCACGCCGCCGCGGTTGATCGTCGAGTCCGAGCGCCCGTAGATGATCGCCGTCTCGCGCGAGGTGATCTCGATCCAGTCGCCGTGCCGCCAGATCCCCGGGTACGTCTCGAAGTAGCTGTCGCGGTAGCGCTCGCCGGACTCGTCCCCCCAGAAGAACAAGGGCATCGACGGCATCGGCTTGGTGATCACGAGCTCGCCGACTTCGTCGATCAGCGGCTTGCCGTCGGGATCCCACGACTCGACCGCCGCCCCCAGCGCGCGCGCCTGCAACTCGCCCAGATACACCGGCAGCGTCGGCACGCCACCGACGAACGCGGTGCACAGGTCGGTGCCGCCGGACGTCGAGAACAGCCACGTGTCCGATCCGAGCTGGTCGTAGACCCACTCGAAAGCCCTCCGGCGACAGCGGCGAGCCGGTCGACCCGACCGACCGCAGCGCGCTCAGGTCCCGGCCCTCGGAGCGGAGCGTCAGCCCTTCGTCCTTCATGCACGCGCCGATGAACGCCGCACTCGTACCGAAGCAGGTCATCCCGCTGTCCGCGGCGAGATCCCACAGGGTCCCCAGCGACGGGTAGCCCGGGTTGCCGTCGAACAGGACGATCGAGGCGTCGCTCAGCAGCACCCCGACGATGAAATTCCACATCATCCAGCCGGTCGTCGTGAACCAGAACAGCCGGTCGCCGGCCTGCGCGTCGAGGTGCAACCACGCCTTCTTCAGGTGCTCGAGCAGGATCCCGCCCTGGCCGTGGACGATCGGCTTGGGCAGCCCGGTGGTCCCGGACGAATACAGGACCCACAGCGGATGGTCGAACGGCAGCTGCGCGAATTCGAGCTCCGTCTCCGGCGCCGAGGAATCCGTCCTCCCAGCCCGACCCGTCCAGGTATCCCAGGCGCACGACCCGCGTCAGCGACGGGATCTCGGCGGCGATCCGGTCGACCGCATCCCGGCGATCGAAGTCCTTACCGCCGTAGCGATAGCCATCCACAGCCAGCAGCACCTTGGGCTCGATCTGCGAGAAGCGGTCGACCACGCTCCGCACACCGAACTCGGGCGCGGCCGACGACCACACCGCCCCGATCGAGGCGCACGCGAACAGCGCGGCCACGGTCTCGGGGATGTTCGGCATGTACGCGGCGACCCGGTCGCCTTCGCCCACGCCGGATGCGCGCAACCCCGCGGCGATCGACGCCGTCAACGCCCTCAGCTCGCCCCAGGTCATCGACGCCAGCTCTCGCGATTCCGAGGCGTGCTGGATCGCGAGCGCACCGGGGTCCTTGCCGGCGAACATGTGCTCGGCGTAGCTGATCCGCGAGCCCGGGAACCATTTCGCGCCGGGCATCGACGAACTGCCGAGGACCCGGTCGCCCCCCTCGGAGAAGCGAACCTCGAGGAACTCGACCAGCGACTTCCAGAACGCCTCGACGTCGAACACCGACCAGCGCCACAGGTCGTGATAGCTCTCGAACCGCAGGTCGTGCTTCTCGTCGAGCCACGCCTGGTAGCGCGTCAGCGTCGTGCGCTCGATCCATTCCGGTGACGGGGTCCACAGGACCTTGGGCTCGGGTTGCGCCACTCGAGCAGTATCCCGTAGTAGCTTTGGCCTCGCATGCCCGCCGGCAAACCGACCCCGCCTACGCGCGCCGACGGGCTCGCCGAGATCGTCCTACCGGACCACGAGAGCCACGAGGTCCGTCTCGGCGACCTGTGGACCGAGCGCCCCGTCGCGCTCATCTGGCTCCGGCACTACGGCTGAATCCTCTGTAAGGATCACGCGGTCCAGTTGGATCGCGCCCGGGGTGATTTCAAGGCGGCCGGCGTCGGTCTCGTGCTGATCGGACAGGCGACCCCGCGCCACGCCGCCCAGTTCCGCCGGCGGCAGGGGATCCAGCTTCCAGTGCTCGCCGATGAGCAGCGGGTCAGCTACCGGGCCGCAGGCGCGAAGATGGCGAACGTGTCCGAGCTGTTCGGCCCCAGGAGCGTCTCTAAGGGCCTGATCGCCAGCGCGCGCAGCCGCAAAATTCAGACGCGGACCGTGGGAAACGCGGCACAGCTTGGGGGCTCACTGGTGATCCGGCCCGACGGTCAGGTCGTCTGGTCGCACATGTCGGCCAACGCCGGCGACAACGCCTCGCCCGAGGAGATCCTCGCGGCGGTGCGCGCCGTCGTCGCGTAGCGTTCGGCCGGCATGCCCGACCTGCCTCTGCACGCCCCGTTCGCGGGCACGGTGATCGCGATCGCACGCGAGCCGGATCAGCGGGTGAGCGCCGGCGAGGCACTGTTCGTGCTGGAGGCGATGAAGATGGAACACGAGGTCGTGCCCGAGGTCGACGGCGTCGTCCGCAGCCTCGAGGTCGCGGTCGGCGACACCGTCGACGAGGGTCAGCTGCTGGCGGTTCTCGCGCCAGGACAGGCGAGCCCGGGCGCGAGCGCGAGCATGGGCGCGGACACACCGAGAGACACCGCCCCATCGGCCGCCCGCGACGACCTGGACGCGGTCTCCAGACGCCACGCCCAGACGCTCGACGCCGCCCGACCCGACGCTGTCGCCAGACGTCGCGAGCAGGGCCGGCGCACCGCGCGCGAGAACCTCGCGGACCTCGTCGATCCCGGCAGCTTCGTCGAGTACGGACCGCTGATGTTCGCCGCGCAGGAGCGCCGGCGCCCCCGTGAGGAGCTGATCGCCCGCACGCCGGCAGATGGGCTGGTCGCCGGGACGGCGACGATCCACGGAATGCCGGCGATCGTCATGTCCTACGACTACACCGTGCTCGCCGGCACGCAGGGCATGCGCAACCACCAGAAGAAGGACCGGCTGTTCGAGATCGCCGAGCGCCGGCGGCTGCCGGTCGTGCTGTTCGCCGAGGGCGGGGGCGGCCGGCCCGGCGACGTCGACTGGCCGATCGTCGCCGGGCTCGACTGTCGCGCGTTCCATCTGTTCGCGCGCCTCAGCGGCCTCGTGCCGCTCGTCGGGATCGCGGCGGGCTACTGCTTCGCCGGCAATGCCGCGCTGCTCGGCTGCTGCGACGTCGTGATCGCCACCGAGGACTCGAGCATCGGCATGGGCGGGCCGGCGATGATCGAAGGCGGCGGCCTCGGCGTGTACGACCCGCAGGACGTCGGGCCGATCGACGTACAGGACGCGAACGGTGTCGTGGACCTACGTGTAGCTGACGAGCCGGCAGCAGTCGCCGCCGCCCGGCGCTACCTGTCGTTCTTCAACGGAGCGAGCGGCGAGCCCGGAGCGCCAAACGACCCGGACGCGCTCAGGGACCTGATCCCCGCCAACCGCAAGCGGATCTACGACATTCGCACGGTCATCGACGCGCTGCTCGACGATGTGCTCGAGCTCCGCCGCGGGTTCGGCGCCGGCATCGTCACCGCGCTCGCCCGCGCCGACAACGGGCGTCCGCTCGGCGTGATCGCCAACAACCCCGCCCACCTCGGTGGCGCGATCGACGCCGAGGGCGCCGATAAGGCGGCCCGGTTCATGCAGCTCTGCGACGCGTTCGCGCTGCCGCTGCTGTTCCTCTGCGACACGCCCGGCTTCATGGTCGGCCCGAACGCCGAGAAGACGGCGACCGTCAGACATTTCTCCCGCCTCTTCCTCACGGGCGCGAACCTACAAGTGCCGACGGGCACGATCGTGCTCCGCAAGGGCTACGGCCTCGGGGCGCAGGCGATGGCCGCGGGCAGTTTCAAGGCGCCACTGTTCACGATCGCCTGGCCCACCGCAGAGTTCGGCGCGATGGGGCTCGAGGGCTCGGTACGGCTGGGAATGCGCCGGGAGCTCGAGTCGATCGCGGACCCGGCCGAGCGCGACCAAGCGTACGAAACAGCCGTCGCCGCGGCCTACGAAAAAGGCAAGGGGCTCAACATGGCCGCCTACTTCGAGATCGACGACGTGATCGATCCCGCCGACAGCCGCGGCTGGATCGCGACGCTGTTCGACGACCACGCCGGCGATTGGCGCCGTATCCCGAGGAAGCGCCGGCCCTACGTCGACGCCTGGTAACGCGCGGCCCCCCGAGGGCGACAGGACGGTCTGCGGACCGGCTGGCGGACCCGGGCGGGAGTCACGACCCGGGGCCGCCGCCGGTCCCCAGCTGCGGGGTTCGGGGAGTTCCGTCCGCAAGCGACGAGGCGCACTTTCGTCGCGTCGAGCAGCCTATGCTCCGACCCGTCAGTTTTCCGTAAGCGATCAGGGAGAACTGCCGAAGCCTGGCGACGCCGGCAGCACCGTGCGGGGCCTCGGGTAGTAATACGGCTGGTAGAGGCTCGGGTTGTTCGCGCCCGAGCCGAACTGCGATCCGGCGCCGGCGTTGCCGCTGTCCGGCACCGGGATCGCGGACGCGAACAACCGCGACAGCAGGAGCAGGAGCACGGCCGTGCCCGCGACGATCCACGCCACCACGACCGCGCGCCGGAGCCACAGCGCACCGTTCAACTGCATCCCCAGAGATGCCGCCCGTGCCAACGCCGCGGGAGTGGGCGCAGACCGCGCGCCTGCCGCCGGAACTCCGACCTCCGGCGGCGCCACCGCAGCGCTCGGCGTACGCACGGGGGGCAGCATCCGCCGCGCCGGCAAGGGACCGGGATAGCGTTCGTTCAGGCGTCCGTCGGCGAGCGCGCCGCGGAGCGCCCGCTGCCACTCGCCGGCGGGAGGCCGGTTGACCGCGTCGGCGGCCAGCGACCGCGCGAGCAGGCCGCGCAGCTCGGCCGGAACGTGCTCAAGATGGGGGCCGGCCGCGCGCGCGTCGTGCGATCGCGCGAACAGCCGCAGGACCACGAGCCCGAGCTTGTACGCGTCGGCGGCGCGCGTGCCCGGCGACTCGCCGAACGCCGCCGGGACGTCCCAGTCGCCGGTCTGCACCGAGGTGAGCGCCTGGCGCCCGTGGAACACCATCGAGTCGCAGTCGATTAAGCAAACCTCGGGCTCGTCGCCGGCGCCGAACGCGACGAGCAGGTTGTTCGGCGCGATGTCGCTGGCCACGATCGCGTGCCGGTGCAGGAACGCGAGCGCGTCGCAAATCCGCTCCGCGACCTCGGTGCGTGTGAACGTGTCCAGGCGAACGCCGAGGCCTCGCAACTGGAGGAAGGTGTCTGCTCCGAGCAGGTGCTCGAGCGTCAGCAGCACGCTCTCGCGGCGGCCGCTCGGCATCACGAACGGCTCGGCGAAGCGCGGGCTGACGTCGCGCATGACGATCCCCGCGGCGCCGTCCCCGGCGCGGACAACCGCCAGCGGCCACGCGGCGATCCCGTGCAACGCCGCCCGCTGCTCGTCGGGGAGCAGATGCGCCCACGCCACCATCTCGGTGAGCACGTGTCCGGCGCCGACCGGCGGCCGGCGCCGGTACAGCTTCACGACCACGGACGCGTCCCCGAGCCCGGCGGGGACGACAGCCGGCCGGTAGACCCGGCCCTGGCCCCCGAACCGGGAGATCGGCACGAGCTCGCCGAACTCCTCGACGCCCAGCGCTCGACGCTCGAACCCGGCGGCGACGTCGACCGCGATGCTCACCGAGCGCGACCCCAGACCGCGATCAGGCTGCGATCGTCGTCGTAGGTGCTGCGGCTGAAGTCGAGCAGGCGCGCGAAATCGACGACGTCGGGCGGGCGGCCGAGCTCGCGGGCGAGCGTGCGGCCGACCTCCCCGGTGCCGCCGGCAAGCGGCAGCGCCAGGCCGTCGGTGCACAGCAGCAGAACCGCACCGGGGTCGAGCGAGCAACGGGTCATCTGGACCGCGCCGGCCGAGCGCGGGAGCGCTTCCACCCCGCCCCCGATCAACCCGTCAGATCGTTCAGGCTCACCCACGACCGCATCGTAGTCCCTGCCCGTCAGCACGAACGCCGGCGAGTCGCCGACCGCGGCGAGCTGCACGTCGGCGTCCCGGACTGCCGCGACCAGCAGTGTCGTTGCGAGCGACGCTGCCGCCTCCGCCACCCCGGCATTGGCGTCGCCGCACGCGCGGCGATGCTCTTCGATCAACGCCCACGCGGCGTGCTCGAACACCTCGCCCCAGTCGACCGCACCACCCGGCTCGCCCAACGACCCTTCGAGCTGACGGACGACCGCCGCCGTCGCATACCGGACGGCGAGCGCCGCGCCGAGGTCGGACCGGGGCGCCCCCGAGACGCCGTCCGCCACCGCCACCACCAGCGTGCCGCTCGCCTGGTGCAACCGCAGGCAGATGTCGTCCTGGCGCGGACCGCCGATGTAGCGCTTGTACAGCCCTCTGACCGACGCCGCCCTGACCGTCAGTCCGAACGCGCTGCCGCCGTCGGCGATCGTGTCCGGGCGGTACGGATCGCCGCCGGCGAGGATCGCCTCGATTGCCGCCGCCGGTTCGCCGATCGTCACCGGCCCGCGTGCCAACCTGACGCGGCGACGGATCGACGCGGGGCGTCCGCCGGCAGTCATGCCGCGACGCTACACGAGCGGCGCGTCGAGCTGGACGAACCCCTCCGGCTTCTCGAACTCGATCGTGTGGTCGCCGCGATCCAGCCGCTCGGCGGAGGCGACCATCGAGTTCAGCATCGACGTCGCAAACTCCGCGATCGCCCCCGCGGTGGATGCGCCCTGGGTCATCATGAACCCGTAGCGGGGGGAGCTCGCGAGCTGCCCGATCACCTCCGGGTCGGCGTCGCCGACGCCGAACGCGAGGATGTTGGGCCGTTCCCTGAAGCTCGGGTCCTTGAGGTCCGCCAGGCACGCCTGCCACTTTTCGGCCTTCTCGGTCGGCAGCCCGTCGCTCAAGAAGAACACCGACGGACGGTGCACCTGATAGCCGTTGCCCTTGAGCAGAGCCACGTCGGCGGGGATCGTCTGACGCAGCGCCTCGAGGGCGCTCGCGTAGCTCGTCCCCCGGCCGCGCGGCGACAGCGTCGGGAGCACCAGGTCCTCGCTCAGCTCCGAGAGCTCGAGCCGAGTCTGCGCGGTCTCCGCGAACGTGATGATCCCGAAACGCACCTTCTTGCCGATCAGCGGATGCTTGGCCACCTCGTCGCGCAGGTCGACCAGACCCTGGTTGACAGCGGCGATCGGGTCCCCCGCCATCGAGTGCGACTCGTCGCCGACGAAGTACATCGGCAGCACCTGGCCGACCACGGCTCCCGCCGACGCCGGCCCGTCCGCACCGGTCCCGGGCGCGGCGACCGGCGGCGGACCCATGGGCTCGGCGGGGTCCGCCATGCCGGCCGAATCTGCCACACCCGCCGGCGCCGGAGGATCCGGAACGCCCGAGCCGCCGGCCGTCGCGTTGCCGGGACGTGTGTTCGACGGCAGTCTGATCTTCATCGTGTCAACTCCCGCGGCGGGCTCAGGCCCCCGATGTCGTACCTGTTCCGCCGCTCGGCCGCGGCGGGATCAGCAGGCTCTGGCAGGCCTTGCTGGCGGCCTTGAACTTCGCGTTGGTCTGGATGCTCTGGGGGAAGATCGGACCCTTACCCGAGAAGTTCGGGTTCGGCAGGTTGTAGCCGTGCTGGCGCACGCACGTGACGTACTTCGTGATCGCCGTACGCGAGAGCCGCCCGCGGAACCCGCCAGCGCCACGGCCGCCACCGAAGCCGAAATTCGCGCCGCACGCCTTGAACGCGGCCTGCATCTTCGGGGTGATGTTGCGACCGCCGCCACCGAAGAAGCCGCGCCGCGGACCCGTGGTCGTCCCAGTCCCGGTGCCCGAGCTACTGCCACCGCTCCCGCCGGCCGCGCCCCCGGAACCACCGGCAGCACCACCGGCGCCGCCCGGAGCGCCGGCACCACCGGGCGGTCGCGCCGGCAACGTCACGCCGTGGGACTTCAGGCACGCGACGAGCTGCGTGCGCCGGGCGCTCCCGCCGGCATTGCCGGCCGACCCCGACGCCGAAGCCGACGCCGTCGTGGTGCTCGTGGAACTACTCGAACCGCTGCCGCTGCTGGCGCTGCCGCACGCGGCGATCAGACAGCCGGCGGCGACCGCGACGAGTGCAACAGGCACCCGCCTCGATCCGATATTGATGAATTTGCGTTTCAACACTGCGTCCTTTCGTAAGAGAAGCTTGCTCATCCGCCGCCGCCCCCGCCCCCACCCCCGAATAGCGAGCTGACTGCGGAGGAGCCGCTGGTAGTGCTCGAACCGCCGGCGCTCGCTCCCGAACCGGAAGCGCCGCCGGCGCCGGCACCCGTGTCGCTGACCGTGGTCGCCGCGACGGTGCCATTGGAGTTCTTCGCGCCGGCGACGACGACGGTGTCGCCAGGGCGCATGGCGTTTTTGCCGACGGTCACGTTCTTGGAGACCTTGGTCGCGCTCGACAGCGTGACCTTGACGGTGTTGCCGCTGGCCTCCGTGATGTAAAGGGTGTTGCCGCTGATCGTGCTGACCGTTCCGAACGTCGCGCCCGCCGCGCCGCCCGCGCCTCCGAACAGCGAGCGGAAGCCGCCGCCGGCGCCGGTCGGCCCCCGCAGCGCCGGTCGCGCCCGCAGCGCCGGTGGCGCCGGCGCGCCCGGTAGCGCCAGTCGCTCCCGCAGCCCCGCCGCGTGCAGCCGCCGCGCGCAACGCCGCAGCGCCACCGCCGGCGGCCGACGTGGAGCTCGAGTTAGACAGCTGGTTCTTCTCGACGCGGACGCCGGCGTAGAAGCCGATCGCCCCGAGGACGACTGCGAACAGCGCCGCGCTCTTGCGGTTGAACCACTGCCGGCGAGGACGCCCGGGGAGCCCGAACTCCTCCTGCGTCCCCTCCTGATAGCTGTCCCACTCCTCCTCGGGCCTGTCGTAGGGGATGGCGTTCATCTCGACACCTCTGGTTTCTTGTTCGCGCGGATCACTCAAAGCGGAGCGCCTCGATCGGCCGGAGCGACGCAGCGCGGCCGGCTGGATAGGTCCCGAAGAAGAGCCCGGTCAAGACCGCGGCGCCGAACGCGAGCGCGATCGAGTAGGGCGCGATCACCGGCTCCACACCGGCGATCTTGAACTGGCTGCCGATGACTCCCGCGATCACCCCCGCGATGCCGCCGAAGAACGAGACGAGCACGGCCTCGACCAGGAATTGGGTCAGGATGTCGCTGCGCCGGGCGCCGACCGCCTTGCGGATCCCGATCTCGCGGGTGCGCTCGGTGACCGACACCAGCATGATGTTCATCACCCCGATCCCGCCAACCAGCAGCGAAATCGCCGCGACCTCGCCTAGCAGCGTCGTGAACACCTTGCTGCTCGCGGTCGAGGTCTGGAGGATGGAGCTCTGGTTGACCACGCTGAAGTTGCTCGTGGTCAGAGACCCTGCCGTCGGCGGATCCAGCTGGTTGAGGATGTTCGTGACCTCGGTCTGCGCCGCGTTCAGCTGATCGCGCGACTTCGCCTGGACGACGATCTGGCTGATGTTCCCGTACCCGGTCAGCGTGTCCTGGACCGCGGTCAACGGTGCGACCGCGACGTCGTCCTGGTTCGAGGTGCCGTTGGATCCCTTCGGCGCGGTGACGCCGATGACCTGGAAGTTCGTGCCGTTGACCTGGATCGTCTGACCCACTGGATCCTGCCCCGAGAACAGCTCGCTCACCACGGTCGGCCCGATGACCAGCACGCGACTGTGGTTGGTCTCCTGCGCGCTCGTGAACCAGGACCCCTCGGCCATCGTGTAGCTCCGCGCCGCCTCGTACGACGTCGTCGTCCCGACGAACGAAGACGGCGAGTACGTGGTGTCGCCCGAGGTCAGCGTCACGCCGTTCGCGGTCACGACCGGCGAGGAGCTCTGCACGTCCGGGGCCTGGAACGGGTTCTGGAGCGCGTTCGCGTCGGCCACGGTCAATCCGGAGCTCGCGGTCGTCGTGGTGCGGCGGAACAGGCCGCCGAGCGTCGGCGCGCCGCTGACCAGCAGCACGTTGCTCCCGAGCTGGTCGATCTGGTTCTCGACCGCCGTCGAGGATCCGGTTCCGACGGCGATCAGCACGATCACCGAACCGACCCCGATCGTCAGGCCGAGGATCGTCAGCCCCGACCGCAGCTTGTTCGCGGCCAGCCCGGCGAGCGCCACCCGAACGGTCTCGATCACAACACGCGCTCCGCGGAGTCTGAGCCGGTGAACTCGTCGGACAGGATCGTGCCGTCGCTGATCCGGATCACCCGGCGGGCGTGGGCCGCGACGTCCTGCTCGTGCGTGATCAGGATGATCGTCCTCCCCTGGGCGCTGAGGCCGCCGAAGATCTCGAGCACCTCCGCGGAGGAGACCGTGTCGAGCGCCCCGGTCGGCTCGTCGGCGAGCATCATCGCGGGGTTGGTGACCAGCGCGCGGGCGATCGCCACGCGCTGCTGCTGCCCGCCCGAAAGCTCCGAGGGCATGTGGTTGACGCGCGGACCCAGCCCGACCTGGTGCAGCGCGGCGAGCGCGCGGTCGTGCCGCGCGCTGCGGTGCACGCCGGCATAGGACAGCGGCAGCTCGACGTTCGCCACCGCGCGCGTCCGCGGAATCAGGTTGAAGCTCTGGAACACGAAGCCGATGTGACGGTTGCGGACGTCGGCGAGCGTGTCCTCGTCGAGCCCGCGGACGTCGATGCCGTTTAGGCGGTACGTGCCCGTGGTCGGCAAGTCGAGACACCCGAGGATGTTCATCAGCGTGGTCTTGCCGCTGCCGGACGCGCCGACGATCGCCACGTACTCGCCGCGCTCGATTCGGAGCGTGACGCCGCGAAGCGCGTGCACGGCGATGTCGCCGACCGCGTAGGTCTTGTGCACGTCGTGGAGCTCGATCACGGGTGCGCCCCGAGAACCCGCCATCGGCGAGCCCACCATCGAGGAGCCCGCCGTCGCGGCCCGCGGCGCAGGCGTCGGTGCGCGGCGGTCGGACTTGGCGCGGCGGGCCTGGAGCACCCGCTGCGCCCGCGCCACGGCCGTGCGGCGCGAGAGATGCTCCTCGCCTGCCATCAGCCGCCGCCTCCGCCGCGGACGCCGGCGCCACCGGCACCGCCACCGCCACCGCCGCCGCGGAAGAATCCGCCACCGCCGCCGAACCCGCCGGCGCCACCTCCGCCGAGGGTCCCACCGCCCAGCGTTCCGCTCCCAGTGCCCGAGCTGCCCGTGGAGGTCGACAGCGACGGCAGCGCGATCGTGATCACGAGCTGGTCGCCGGCGCTGACACCGCTGATGATCTGTGTCCGCGAGTCACCCCGCAGCCCGACCACTACCTGCTGGGAGACCTCCTTGCCGTTCTTCATCAGGTTGACCGTGCCCAGCGAGCCGCTGCCGGTGACGGCCGCGTTCGGGACCGTGACGCCCGATGCCTGGCCGGTGATCACGGACGCCGACGCGCTCATCCCCGGCTTGACGCGGGAGTCGTTCTGATCGAGCGTCAGGGTCGCGTCGTAGGACACGACGCTGCTGCTGGTCGAGCCCACGAGCGCGATCGAGCTGACGTGGGCGGCGAGCTCGACCCCCGCCAGAGCGTCGAGCGTGACCGTCGCAGGCTGCCCGACGTGGACGTTGCTGATGTCCGACTCGCTGAACGCGACGGTCATCGTCAGCGAGTTCGTGTTGATGATCTCCGCGAACCCCGAGCTCGAGCTGCTCGACGAGGATGACCCCGAGCCGCCGAGGCTGCCCGCAGTAGCGGCTCCAGTCGACCCGGTCCCTGAGTCCGAGCTCGAGGACGACGATGAGCTGCTCGAAGAGCTACCCGAGCTACCCGCGGACACGGCATCGCCCGGCGTGAGACTCGACAGCGACGCGATCGTCCCGCTCGTCGGCGCGTACAGCTTTGTGTTGTTGACCGCGGTGTCGGCGGTGTGCACGGCGGCCTGCGCGCTGTAGACGGCGGCCTGGGCCGAGGCGAGGCTCGACGGCGACGGCGTGCTCGTCGTCGTCGTGGTCGGCGTGCTCGTGGTCTTCGTGGCCGCCCGACCCGCTCCCCGAGCCCGACTTCGACCGCGACCCGGACTCGGACGACCGGATCCGGATCCGGACCCACTTCCGCCACCGCTCGTTGTCGTCGGATGGCTCGAGCTCGGACCGACCGTCGTCACGGTCTTGGTCGTCGTCTTCGTGATCGTTGTCGTCGTACCGCCGCCGGATCCGGTCTTCGGCTTCTTCGTCTTGCCCGAGCCGGGCTTCGACCCGGGCTCGAAGGACGCGAACTCCACTGTCCCGGAATTGCCACCGATCAGGCTCGTGTCGCTCGTCGAACCCGACCCGAGCTCGCTCCGGAACCTGAGCCCGACCCGGAGCCCGACCCGCCCGATCCGCCGGACCCGCAGTTCGCCGTCGTCTGATCCTGCAGACAGGTCAGCTGGTCCTCGGCCGCGGTCAGCTGGGATTGGGCCTGGCTCAGCTGCAGGTTCGCCGAGGTGGGGTCGAGGTCGGCGAGGAGCTGGCCGCCGGTGACGTGCTGGCCGACGTGGACGTAGACGTCCTGGAGTGTGCCGCTGGTGTTGAAGTTGACGCTGACATCGGTGCCGGCGGCGATGTTGCCGCTGCCGGTCACGGTCGACTGGACCACGCCCTGCTCGGCGCTGACGATCTCCTTGGACGTCCGCGCCGAGCTGGTCGGTGCTCCGATTTCCGACACCGCGAGAGCGGCGACCGACGATCGCCACGACTCCCAGCAGGTACAGAAGCCAGGGCCTAGACGGTCGATCCCGGCGGGTTTTCATAGGAATGGCAATCCATTGCCGCGTTGATGGCAGGCAGACCGCGCGCAGCTTTGTATGAAGCGGAAGGCACGATGCATCAGCGTTGTAGCGCCGCCGGTATCAGCTCTGCGTAAGCACTCTTGCGGTCCTCTTAGGAACTACGGTGACGCTCACCCTCGGAAGCGCCGGAAGCTCGACCCGCACCTCGAGGCCGCCGGCCTCGGGAGCGGTGATCTCGATCGTGCCGCCGTGGGCCACGACCACCGAGCGGACGATCGACAGCCCGAGCCCGAACCCGCCGGCGCCACGATCCAGACGCCGGAACGGCTCGGTCAGCTTCGCGGCATCAGAGGGGTCGATCCGCGGCCCGCCGTTCGCGACGGTCACCTGCACGCGCCCCGCCACCGATCGCGTCGAGACCCGCAGGTACCCGCCGGGCCGGTTGTGGCGGATTCCGTTGTCGATCAGGTTCGCGATCATCCGCTCGAGCAACGCCGGATCGCCGCGCGTCCAGGCCGGCTCGAGGTCGTCCCGCACCTCGACGTCGGCCTCGCTCGCCTGCGCTCGGAAGTCGGTCATGCAGTCGGCCGCGAGCGCGGCCAGGTCGGCCGGCTCCTCGCGTCCGGTGGCGGCCTCGCTCCGGGCCAGCATCAGCAGTCCCTCGATCAGCCGCTCGCAGCGATCGACGGTCTCGCGGACCGCTTCGCCCATCCGCCGCAGCTCCTCGACGGTCGCGTCCGGGTCGGCGAGCGACACGTCGACCTCGGTGCGCATGATCGCCAGCGGCGTCCGCAGCTCGTGCGAGGCGTTGGCGACGAAGTGCCGCTGGCTCGCGAACGCTCCGTCGAGCCGGGCGAGCATCCCGTCGAACGTGTCCGCGAGCTGCTTGAGCTCGTCGGCCGGGCCCCTTCAGACTGATCCGCTCGCCCAGGTTCTCGCCCGACACACGGCGCGCCGTCGCGGTGATGTCGCGCAGCGGCCGGAGCGCGCGACCCGCGAGCAGCCACCCGGCCGCCACCGACACCGCCGTCATCGCGCCGAGCGCGACTACGTACTCGATCAGCAGCCGGTGGAGCGCGTCGCTGCGCAACTGTGCGCGTACCGCCTCGGCGATGCGCGCGCCGGCGGAGCCGGTGGTGAACACGGGCGGCCGGCCGAAGAACGTGGGCGCCAGCCCGAGCTTGCGCAGCTCGTTGCGGTAGTCCGAGGGCTGGTTGAGGTTGTGACGGACGAGCTCGTAGCCGATCGTCAGCAGCACCGCCCCCGTCACCAGGAAAACGAGGCCGTACAGCAGCGTCAGGCGCAGGCGGATCGTCGGCGGCGGCAAGCGGATCGAGGCCGGCCCGACGCGCATCAGGTCATCCGGTAGCCGACACCGATCACGGTCTCGACGACAGCCGGCTCACCCAGTTTGCGCCTCAGCGTCATGATCGTCATGCGCACCACGTTCGTGAACGGATCGGTGTGCTCATCCCAAACGCGCTCGAGCAGTTCCTCCGCCGATACGGTAGCCCCATCGGCGTCCATTAGCACCTCGAGCACGCCAAATTCCTTGCGCGTGAGCTCGATCGCCGCGTCAGCCCGCGCCACCAGGCGGCGGGCCGGATCGAGCTCGATGTTGCCGCGCGTGAGCACCGGCGGCCGGCTCGGCGACGCCCGGCGAGCGAGCGCGTGGATTTGCGCGACCAGCTCAGCGAACCGGAACGGTTTGGGCAGATAGTCGTCGGCGCCGAGCGACAGCCCCTCGACGAGGTCCTCGAGCGCGCCGGCCGCGGTCAGCATCAAGATCCCGGTCTCGGGACGCTCGCCGCGCACGGCCTTGCACACATCATCGCCGTGCAGCCCGGGCAGGTCGCGGTCGAGCACGAGCACGTCGTAGCGCACGACGCGCGCCTTCACCAGCGCATCGGTGCCATCGGGCGCGACGTCGACCGCCATGCCCTCGCGGCGCAGCCCCCGCGCAATTGCGTCGGCCAGTCTCTGCTCGTCCTCTGCGATTAGCACGCGCAATGTGAGATCCAGGATGACGGCCCGCGCGTAAGGAACCCGTAAGAGGCAAGATTCGCCCCGTAGACGGGGCCCCACCCACCCCGGGGACCCACCCCACCCGACCCCACCCCGCAGTTCGACATGGATTAACGTGACATGGATTCGTGTTATCGTTTCGGAGGCCGAGCATGACGCAACAGAACTTCACCGAGCGGGGAATGGTCGTCGGGCTGCGCGCGCTCAACCGATTCGCGAGTAACCCGCTGATCGACCGCTTCGGTCTGCGCGACCCGGCCCAGCGCGTCCTCCACACCGCCTCGAAGGCGACCGTGCGCACCGCCACCAGCGCCGGCCGCACGTTCGCGGCGACCCAGAAGCTGGCGAAGCCGGCCCGCCAGCCGCCGACCGGGCGCAGCGACCTGTTCG
>CAVOOV010000016.1:0-74119 GCA_963697655.1 uncultured Solirubrobacterales bacterium
CGCCACCGGCGATCGCGTGACCGCCGGCAGTGGCGATCGCGTGACCGCCGGCAGTGGCGATCGTGTGGCCGCCGGGACTGGCGACCGGGTGACCGTAGAAAACGGTGACGGCCGGCCGGCCCGGGAGCGCACCTGATGGACCTGCGGCTGCTGCTCGCTGCGCCGACCGAAGACGAGCGAGCCGCGGTGGATCGGTTCCTGGATGGCACCACGGCGTCGCAAAACGGCCGCGCCCCCGCGGTGGACGTACAAGGGCGGAGCATGCACGGGGGCCACGAGGCCCGCGACCGGCGACACCTGCTGCTGCCAGCGCTCGAGGCCGTCCAGGCGCGCATCGGCTGGATCAGCGAGGGGGCGCTCGGCTACATCTGCGAGCGGCTGACGGTCCCGCCGGCGGATGCGTACGGCGTCGCCACGTTCTACGGCCTGTTGTCGATGAACCCGCGACCGGCGCGCGTGCTGCACGTGTGCGAAGACGTCGTCTGCCGTTGCAAGGGCTCCGAAGACCTGATCGCGGCGCTCGAGGAGCGGATCGGACCCGAGGACGTCGACTGCGGGGGCTGCACATGGCTGCGCAGTCCCTGTCTCGGGCAATGCGACCGTGCGCCGGCGGCGATGCTCACGGTGGCGGGCGAGCATCCCACCGAGCACGCGCTCGCGGCGGTCACGCTCGAGGAGGCCCTCGGTGCGTTGAAGGCCGAGAGCGTCCCCGCGCCGGCGCCGGCCGGCGTCCCCCAGCAGGGCGACCCGGGGCTCCGGCTGCTCCGCCGCGTCGGCGTCGTCGACCCGCGGAGCCTCCACGACTACCGCGCGCGGGGCGGCTACGAGGCGCTGCGGCGCGCGATCGAGATCGGACCACGGAACGTGATCCGCGAGCTCAAGGACTCCGGCCTGATGGGACGCGGCGGGGCCGCGTTCCCGACCGGCGTGAAATGGGAGGCGGTGGCGCAGCAGCCAGCGCATCCGCATTATCTGATCTGCAACGCCGACGAGTCCGAGCCGGGCACGTTCAAGGACCGCGTGGTGCTCGAGGGCGATCCGTTCGCGGTGATCGAGGGGATGACGATCGCGGCGTACACGGGCGACTGCAGACACGGCTACATCTACCTGCGCGGCGAGTACCCGCTCGCGCGCGACATACTCGAGCACGCGCTCGACGTCACCCGCCTGCACGGCTACATCGGCGAGCGGATCCTCGGCGAGGACTTCACGTTCGACATCGAGATCCGCAGCGGCGCCGGCGCGTACATCTGCGGCGAGGAGACCGCGATCTTCAACTCGATTGAGGGGTTCCGCGGCGAGCCGCGGGCGAAGCCGCCGTTCCCCGTCGAGCGCGGGCTGTTCGGCAAGCCGACGATCGTCAACAACGTCGAAACGCTGGTGAACGTGCTCGAGGTGGTGCGCGCCGGAGGGCTCGAGTACGCCCGGACCGGCACCGAGAAGTCGACCGGCACGAGGCTGTTCTGCCTGTCGGGGGCGGTCGCCCGGCCGGGCGTGTACGAGGTGCCGTTCGGGGAGACGCTGGGCGCGGTGCTCGAGCGCGCCGGCGGGGTCCCGGGCGACCACACGCTGCAAGCCGTCCTGCTCGGGGGCGCTGCCGGCGGGTTTGTCGGCCCCGATCAGCTCGAGCTCCCGCTCACGGTCGAGGACGCGCGGGCGGCGGGCGCGATGCTCGGATCGGGCGTCGTCGTCGCGTTCGACGAGACCGTCGAACTGCGCGACATCCTGGTGCGGATCGCCGCGTTCTTCCGCGACGAGTCCTGCGGGCAGTGCACGCCCTGCCGGGTCGGGACCGTGCGCCAGGAGGAGGCGCTGGCGCGGCTCGTGTCGGGCAAGACCCGCGGCACGGTCGCTGACGAGCTCGCGCTGCTCGACGAGATCGGAACCTGCATGCAGGACTCGTCGATCTGCGCGCTCGGCCAAACCGCCTACAGCGCGCTCGCCTCGGCGATCGACAAGCTCGGAGTGTTCAAGGAGGAGGTGGCTTGATGGAAGGTGCAGAACGCGCGGTCACGCTGACGATCGACGGCACCGAGGTGAGTGTCCGCGAGGGCGCCACGCTGCTCGACGCGTGCCGAAAGCTCGAGATCGATACCCCCACCCTCTGCTACGGCGACACACTCCAGCCGGCGAACGCGTGCCGCGTATGCATGGTCGAGCTCGAAAAGGCACGGACGCTCGTGCCGGCGTGCTCTCGCAAGGCCGAGGACGGCATGGTGGTTCACACCGACTCAGCGCGCGTTCGCCTCAACCGTCGAATGGTGTTCGAGCTGCTCGCCTCCTCCGTTGACCTGTCGACCACGCCGATTGTGCAGCCGTATCTGGAGATCTACAACGTCAAGCCCGAGCGGTATGGGCCACCAGCGCCCCCGGATCCCGACCGCGAACGCCGCCGGGCAGGCCATCACGTCGTTCCCGACGGACAGACCGCGGCGACCGTCGCCGGCCCGGTCAAGCTCGACAACGACCTGTACGTCCGCGATTACTCGAAATGCGTGCTCTGTTACAAGTGCGTCGACGCCTGCGGTGACCAGCACCAGAATACGTTTGCCATCGTGGTCGCAGGCAGGGGGTTCGACGCCCACATCTCGACCGAGTACGCGGTTCCGCTGCCGGAGTCGGCCTGCGTCTACTGCGGCAACTGCATCCAGGTGTGTCCGACCGGCGCGCTGATGGCGAGCCACGAGTACGAGCTGCGCGAGTCCGGTGACTGGGACCCGTCGCGCCAGACAACGACCGACACCATCTGCGCGTTCTGTGGCGTCGGCTGCAGCCTCACCCTGCACGTGCAGGACGAGCGGATCGTCAAGGTCACCTCACCCGCCGACCACGACGTGACGCTCGGGAACCTCTGCATCAAGGGCCGGTTCGGGTTCGAGCACGTCGGCAGCTGAGTCGGCGGTGCGGCTGACCCGCCCTGCTCTGGACGGTTGAGTCAGGACTTGGTGGCGACGCCTTCGAACATGTAGCCGAACGGTCGGGGACCCTTGGCGTAGTAGTTCTCCAGTTGGGTGAGGTCGAGGCCGGAGTTGCGCACGAGCTGGTCGATCGGGCGGTTGAGGTGGCAGCCTCCAGCGACCCGGCGTTGGATTGGAGTCAGCCGGTCCTGCCAGCCGGCGACCTTGCTGTTCGGGGAGCGGCCGTGCTCAACGAAGTGAAACGAACCACCGGGCCGTAGCACGCGGTGGATCTCGCGCAGGGCGCGAGCGACGTCCGGGATGCTGCAGAGCGTCCAGGTTGTGAGGACGTGATCGATGCTGGCCGACTCGAGGGACAGGGCTTGCCCGTCGAGGTCGACGTACTCCACCGGTACGTTGCTCGCCGCGATCCGCTTGGCAGCCAGCTTGCGGCCGATGGTCGCCGGGTCGACCGCTCGGACTCGGGTGACGGCGGGCGGATAGTGAGGGACGTTGAGCCCCGACCCGAAACCGACCTCGAGCACGTCACCGTCAAGCGCAGCAGCGACGCGGGCGCGGATGGGTGTGAGCTCGCGGCGGCTCATGGCCAGATCGGTGAGGCGAGGAACGACTTGGTTCTCATAGAACCCCATCGCGCCAGTATCGCCGAGTACGGCGGCCAGCACCGGAGATCCCAGCGGGTGGGCGTCACCGAGTTCCCTTCGGGTCCGGCTCAGTGATGGGCATGGGCGGTCTGCCCACGCTCGGCCGGTGCGTTCGCGGGGCGGTTCTTCTCGGCGTTGCGTTCGAACGTGTGCAGGCAGCCGGTCGAGCAGAAGTAGTAGGTCTCGCCTCTGAGTTCGCTGGTGATCGCCTTTTCGCGGTCGACCTTCATCCCGCACACCGGGTCGGTCGCTCCACGGCGCGCGGTCATCCAGAACAGGGCCGCAAAGACCACGATGGCGAGAACGTTCAGCGCGAGCTTGTAGTCGAGCTGAATTGAGCTGAAGATGTCGCCTCGTGTCGGGCGCGGACCAGTCGGGATCAGCCCGAGCCCGCTGAAGATGCCGTCGACGACCAGGGCGGCGATCGCCATCGTCGTGAACATCAGCGCGGTGATCCGCACTGTGAACTTGGTGCCGTAGTACTTCTGGTAGATCGCGAGGATCGGGAGGACGATCAGGTCGGCGAACAGGAACGCGAGCACCCCGGCGAACGAGATCCCCCCGGACCACAGGACTGCCGCGAGCGGGACGTTGCCGACCGAGCAGACGAAGCTGAGGACGGCGATGACCGGGCCGATGAGCGCCCCCCACACCGTCTGCACCAGCTGCGGTGAGCCTTTGAGGAACAGGCTGTTGAAGAAGGCATTGCCGAACTGAGCGACGAACCCGGCTAGCAGGAACCCGATTGTGATCTCCTTCCACAGCATCTGCCAGTCACCGCGGAAGTTGTGCGCAACGTCTGACCACGCCCGGGCGGAGGTCAGCCGCTCGCGCCAGGACAGCTGCTCGCCCGCGACGTGATGCTGATGGCCGGCGTCGGCCTCGCGGGCGTGCTCCCGGGCCTGTTCCTCGAGGTTGCGGCTGACGAACGCGCGCAGCAGCACCGTCATCAACACGATCATCACGATCCCGCCGACGTACTCGGCGAGCGTGAACTGCCAGCCGATCAACACCCAGAGCACCAGGCCGAGCTCCCACACGAGGTTGGTCGAGGCGAATTGGAACGCGAGCGCGGATGCGGCGCTCGCACCTTTCTGGAACAGGGATTTCGCGATTGCTATCGCGGCATAGGAGCACGACGACGAGGCGGCGCCGAGGCCGGTGGCCCAGCCGATCGACCGAGCGTCGGATCCGCTCATCAGCTCCTCGATCCGCTCGCGCGGCACCCACGCTTGCACGATCGCCGAGATCGCGAACCCGAGCACCAACGCCCACCAGACGTCCCATGCCATCAGGAACGAGTCCCGCAGGCCATGCCAGATCACATCGAGCGCGCTCATGAAAAGCAGACTAACAGGTACCCCTAGGGGGTAGAGGTAAATGATAGGATAGGATGTGGGCATGCCGAAGACTCAGACGCCCACCAGGGGCTATACCGCCACCAAAGACCAGCTCCTCGCCCGGCTGGCGCGAATCGAAGGTCAGATCCGCGGGATCGAGGGAATGGTCTCCGACGACCGCTACTGCATCGACATCCTCACCCAGATCAGCGCCGCGCAGGCTGCCCTAGACAAAGTCGCGCTCGGGCTGCTCGACGGGCACGCGCACACCTGCGTAATCGGTGCCGAGCCGGATCAGCAGGACGAGCGGACCGAAGAGATGATGGCCGCCGTCGGGCGACTGCTCAAACGCGGCTGACGCACCCGGCGCCCTCGGACCGGACGCGAGACGATCATTCGTCGTGGGTCAGTGCACGACTGCGGTCGCCCGGCGGCGGGCGGCGCGGTAGTAGAGCATCCTCTCGTAGGTGAGCAGCGCAGCGATCATGGCGCGGCCAACTCCGCGACGGAGCGCGTCAGCGGGCATAGGTTGATGATCGGCTGGCTCATCTCGACTCGCTTGTCGCGTGCGGACGCTGATCGGAGTCCGGTGAAGCGTTCGGCGGCGAGTCGGCGTGCAGCGCGTCATGTGCTTCGGGTTCAGTCGCGTAGCCGCGGAGGTTGGTGATCTGCCCGTCGTGGACCTCGGCGACGAGGAACCGCTCCGGCGGCGCGAGCTCGTCGTTACCGACGCGGTGCACGTGCGCGAGGACGCGGTCGCCTTCCTCGACGAAGGCGGTGACGGACACCTCGCTGCGGGCGAGCAGGCCGATCCGCATCCGTTCGAGCGCTGCGGCGCGTCCATAACAGCGGGGGATCTGGCCGTCCTCGTCGGCGAGTCCCTGCCAGTCGATCTCGGCCGCGAGCATCGGTCCGAGCTCGTCGAACCGTCCCTCCGATGCGGCCGTGAACGCCGCCGTCACGGTTCGCATCGCGGCTCCCGTCTGCGTCGTCGGGACTGCGGGGTCCGCTTCGTCGCTCAAGGGGGTGGGCACAGGTTGTTCGAGTGCCTCGAGCAGCTGTTGGGCTTCGTGCTGGCCGTGGTGCTCGGCCCATCCCGCCGGGGTGCCGTCATAGCCCGTGTCGTGGATGTTCGGGTCAGCGCCGTGGTCGAGCAGCAGCTTGATCACGCGAAGGTTTCCGCGCATCGCAGCCTCGTGCAGCGGCGCGGTCCGGGACCGCGCGTTGACGTCGAACCCGAGCTCGATCAGCAGCGCGACCGCCTCATAGTTGTTCTGCTCGGCTGCGCGGACCAGCTGGTCTGGGCACCGTTCGATCGCGCGCCGGCGCAGGCCGGGATCGGCCGCGAGCAGCCTCTCCACGGTGCCGCGGTCGCCGGCCATCGCGGTCGCGACCAGCTCGTCGACCGCGTCGTGCTCCCAGGACGCGCCCGCGTCGACCAGCACGGACACGACGTCCATGTGACCCCCGAGCGCCGCCTCCTGTACTGGCGAGCGTCCCTGATAGATGGGGTGCTTTGACTCGCGGCCCTCGGGATCAACCCCGCGGGCGAGCAGCCGGCGGACCCGGTCGGTGAGCCCGTGACCGGCCGCGGCCATCAGCAGGTCCTCGAGCATCTTCTGGGGTGAGTCTTGCCGGTCGCCCAGCAGCCGCCGCCACGGCCCGCCATCGCCGGTGCCCAGCCCGAACTCGAAGAGCAGCTCGAGCCAGTCCTCTTGTGGGTCTGGGCCCCAGCCGCGGTTGTAGAGCGCCTGCCCATCGTTCGCATCGGCGCCGGCCTCCAACAGCAGACGGGCGAGCGCGAGCGCGTCCCGGTGCGCGGGGGAAGCGCCCTCGCCACTCCCGAGCGCGCCGGTAACCGCGGTGAACGGCGGGACCAGCCCCTCCCACAGATAACCGGCGTTGGGATCGGCACCGTGATCCAGCAGCAGGCTCGCCACGTCGACGGCTGACCGACCTGGACCTGGCGCATCGACGCGCGAGTAGGTCAGGTAGAGCAGCGGCTCCCACGCGTGCGGGCCGCCCTGTGCCCGGGCGCGCCCGGGGTCTGCAGCGAGCAGCTCCCGCGCCGCGCCGACATCGCCGAGCGCGGCGGCGGTGTATATGTTCGCGGCCGCGAGCCACGGGTTGGCGTCGAGCAGCTCACGCGCCCGCTGCCAGCGGGCCGGATCGTCCTCGCCGTAGTTCAGACAGGCGAGCCGTAGGAACTCGTCGGCCAGCGCGTCGTCATCGGCGACCGGCCCACCAACCGGCTGCTCGTGCGGGGATCGCGAGTATCGCTCCACCAGCTCGAGGTGGGCCTTGAGCTTGGCCCAGCTCGGAAAGTCGAACCGGCGCGCGATGACCAGCAGGGCGTCGGCACGCGTGAACCCGGCGAGCTCCGGAGAGCCCGGACGCACCGTGCGCAGGCGCGGGTGGAACTCGTTGACGACGTCGGCAGCGCCAGCATCACCGGCGCGGACTGCTCGCTGGAACGACTTGGCGCCGTTCTTCAGCTGCTCGAGGTTGGCGTTGCCGGGAAGACCGCGGGGTGGCACTAAGGCCTCCTTCCGTTCGCGCCCGGAGTCCGCAATCTCGGGCCGGAAAGGAGACACCAACCACAAGCACGACCAAGCTTCAGGTGGGCTTTGCCCTCTCCGCGGACCGGTGGCGCCCTGTGCGCCAACCGATCATATCTCCGCCCGACGGCGGCCGGTTCGAACAGGGCAGGTAGCGCCGCGTGCCTCCCCTCGCGAGTGCGGTCAATCCCGTAGCGCTTCAGCCGTCGAGCGAAGACAGTCGGCAGTGATGTGCTCGCCGGCCGCCCTACGGCATCGGCGCCCGGTCACCCGGCGCAGCAGCGTCGAGCCGTGCCAGGCGAGTGCCGCCTTCGGCGAGCCCATCCGCGAGGATCGCCCGCCGGCCAGAACGATTCCCGCCGCCTCGAGCATGGCGCGATGGTAGACCGCCTAATATTTTGGGCATGGCACGAGAGGGGCGGATAGCCACCGCTGACGTCGTCGAGAAGACGGTCGGCGACGTGATGATGGCCAGGCCGAAGACGCTTCCAGGCGACGTGCTCGTCGCCGACGTGCGCCGGGCGTTCGAGCTACCGAGCGTGCGGACCGTGCTGCTGGCCGACGACGGGGTGTTTCGCGGGGCGATCCAGCGCGACGACCTGCCCGCCGACGCCCCAGCGGATGAGCGGGCGGCCGGCTATGCCGATACGCAGCCGGTGACCGCCACGCCCGCCACGCCGATCCCCGACGCGATCAAGCTGCTTGAGAACCTGAGCGAGCCGCGGCTGATCGTCCTCGACGAGGACCGCGCCACGCTCCGCGGCCTGTTGTGCTTCAACCGGAGCGCGGACGAGTTCTGCGTTCGGTAGCTGCGCTGCCTGCCGTTTGCACCTCTTGAGACAATAGGTTCAAACCTGTTCGGGGAGGAGGGCGAGAGGTGGCCCGCGAAGACGCGGTGGCGCGATGGCGACGGTCGGCGATATCCAATGACGCGCGCGCGGAGCAGCCGCAGCGCAATCCGTCGCTCGTGGACAGCGCCGAGGAGGCGCTCCACATCTGGCTAGCCGGCGGCCGCTACCGCCAGGGCGATCGCCTCCCGCCCGAGCACGAGGTCGCGACGATGCTCGGTGTCTCGCGCGGCACGCTGCGGAGCGCGCTCCATCGCCTCGAGGAGCGCGGCGAGATCGTGCGCCGGCAGGGGAGCGGCACGTTCGTTGGGCGCGGCGCGGTCCCGGCCGCCCTCGGCGAGCGCCTCGAGCGCCTCGAGCCTTACTCGTCCCTGGCCGAGCGCCGGGGCCTGACGCTGTCCTCGGTCGAGCTGATGATCGAGCGCCGGGCGGTCGGCGCCGAGGTCGGCGAGGCACTCGGGCTCGCGCCGATCGCCCCCGCGGTCACGGTCTCGCGGACGCTGGTGGCCGACGAAGCACCGGTCGCGGTGATGTTCGACATCGTCCACCCCAAGGTGTCGCTGCCCGACGACGGCGCGCTCCGGGCCGCGCTTACGCGGGGTCAGATGGTGCTCGACGTGCTGATCGGCCTCGGCGTGCCGGTCACGTACGCGCGCACGCGCGTGATCCCGTCGCTGCTCAGCCCGCGAGAGCGCGCCGGCAAGCTGCTCGGCGTGCGGCGCACGACGGCGGTGCTCGAGCTCGAGGAGCTGATCTACGCCGGCCGCGACGAGCGCGTCGCCTACTCGCGGGACCTGTTCGCCCCCGGCGGGCTCGACGTGACCGTGATGCGCTCCCTCGAGTCGACCCGCCCGGCGCCGATCGTGAACTTCCGCAGCTCGCGCAACGCCCGCGACGGCGGCGCGCGCAACCGCCGTCCGTGAGCACCGGATCTCGGCAGCGGGTGGCGTCGGTGGCTCGCGCGCTGGCGCTGCTCGACGAGGTGGCGGGCAGCGACGCCGGTCTCGGCGTCAACGAGCTGGCCCGGCGGATCGGGGTCAACGCCAGCACGGCCTCCCGACTGCTGGGGACGCTCGAGGATGCCGGGTTCGTCGAGCGCTCGTCGGACGGGCCCTACCGGCTGGGCCTGAAGCTCGTGGCGCTGTCCGACCGCGTGCTCGGTCAGCTCGACGTGCGCGAGCGGGCGCGGCCGTGGCTGACGTGGCTGGTGCAGGAGACGGGCGAGACCGCGACCCTTTCGGTCCCGGGCGGGGGCGAGGCGATAACCGTGGACTTCGTCCCTTCGCCGTCGAGCGTGGCCAGCATGGCGCGGCTCGGCCGGCCGAGCGTCGCCCATGCGACCGCCGCCGGCAAGGTGATGCTCGCGTTCGGATCACCGGCTGTCGACGCGAGCGCTCCCGGGGAACTCGTTGCATTCACCGACCGGACGATTACCGGTCATGAGGTGCTGGCGGCAGAGCTCGAGGCGGCGCGGACTTCGGGAATGGCCGAGGCGGTCGGCGAGCGCGAGCCCGATCTCAACGCGCTGGCGGCGCCGGTGATCGGACGCGCCGGCGAGCTCGTCGCGATTCTCGGGTTGCAGGGGCCGGCGGCGCGCCTGCCGGCGAGCACGCGCCGCGCCCTGCGGGCGCCGCTGCGCAAGGCCGCGGTCGAGCTCGGGCGGTCGCTCGGGGGACCGGGATAGGATTGGGCATGCTCGGAGCACGCCGCCGCTTCCGCTCGGCGGACTTCCGCGGCCTTGCCGACGAGGAGCTGATGGAGCTCGTCCGCGGCGGCGAGGTGCAGGCGTTCGAGGTGATCTTCGATCGCCATTCGGCGGCCGCGTTCTCGCTCGCGTACCGGATGTGCGGGCGCCGGTCGGCCGCCGAGGACATCGTCCAGGACGCGTTCCTGTCGCTGTGGCGGAGCACCAGCGGCTATGACCCCGGGCGCGGCAGCGTCAGGTCTTGGATCCTGAGTGTGGTCCACAACCGCGCGATCGACGCGTTTCGCCGTCAGGGATCGAGGGACAGCCGCGACGTGCACGACGACGGGATCGCCGAGCGCCTGCCCGCCCCCGACGCCACCGACGTCGAGGTCGAGCGCCTCGACGACGCTCGACAGGTGCGGGCCGCGCTCGACGAGCTGCCGCCCGACCAGCGCCAGGTGATCGAGCTCGCCTACTTCGGCGGCTTCACCCACGCCCAGATCGCGGAAATGCTCGACCTGCCGCCCGGTACCGTGAAAGGACGCATGCGACTCGGGCTAAGCAAGATGCGGTACGTGCTCGGCGAGGGATCGCGGGTGACGGTATGAGCGGCGAGCGATCGTGGGTGACGGTATGAGCGGCGAGGGATCGCGGGTGACGGTATGAGCGGCGAGGACCGGATCACGAACGGGCGCCGGTGCGGCGACGACACGGCCGCATACGTGCTCGGAGCGCTCGAGCCCGACGAGCGCGAGGCGTTCCGCCGGCACCTCGCGGACTGCGCCGCCTGTCAGAAGGAGGTGGCGGAGTTCGAGCGGATCACGGCCACCCTGCCCGATGCGAGCGTCCAGTATCAGGTGCCCAAGGACCTGCGCCGGCGCGTGCTCGCCGAGGTGCGCGCCACGCCGAAGGCCGCAGCTCATGCCGGCGGCACGACGCGGATCCGTACAGCGCGGTCGTGGCGGCCGCTCGTCGCCTGGGGCGGCGCGTTCGCCGTGGTCGTGATAGCGGTGATCATCGCGTTCGCGGCCGGATCCGGCGGATCCGGCAGCCGGACGATCCAGGCATCGCCGGGCAACGCCGAGCTTCGTATCGCCGGCGGCCACGGCGATCTGATTGTGCGCCGCCTGCCGCAGCTACCCGCCGGCCGCATCTACCAGATGTGGGTGCAGCGCGGGAGCGCGCAGCCGGTGCCGACCGGCACGCTGTTCGGCGTCACCTCGAGCGGGACGGCGTCGGTCGGCGTTCCCGGCAGCCTCAGCGGGGTCAGCGCCGTCATGGTCACGCAGGAGCCAGCCGGGGGGACGCCGGCGCCCACGACCGCGCCCCTGATCGTTGCGCCGGTGACCTGACGCGAGCCGCGCGGCGAGGCGGCGCTAGCTCCAGGGGTACGGGCTGTGCGAGACCGGGTGCAGGTCGCCGGTCTCGAACCGCTCGAACCGGAACGGGTGCAGCAGCGAGGAGTGCTCGCCGGCGAGCACGTGCGCGATCTCCCGGCCGACCGCGATCATCTTGTAGCCGTGGTTGGAGTCGGCGGCGACGAACACGTTCGGGCGCATGTGGTCGAACACCGGGAAGTTGTCGACGGTGAACGCCCCGGCGCCGCCGCTCCGGGTCTGGCGGTACGTCGGCCTCGCGCCCTCGAACCGGCCGAGGCAGTGGGACAGCGCCGCGCACCACATGTCGGGGAAGCTGGGCTCGACGGTCCCGGTTGGATACGGGTCGAGGTCGATCGCATGGCCGAGCCTGAGCGGCTCCGCGCCGCCCTGAACGCTCTCGCGGTCGGGCTTGAAGTACACGCCCCAGGGCTCGCTCGTGATCAGCCGCGCCGCGTCGTCGCGCAGCGTCTGATCGCTGTCGACGTGGAGCACGGGTGACTCCTCGCCGTCGTCGGTCGTGAACAGGGCCGGGTCGAACTCGATCTCGCCCTCCTGGAGGTACCAGTACGTCCACATCGGCAGGTCGCGCTCGAGTGAGCCGTCCGGTTGGCGGACGTCGATCCGCGCCGGCAGGCTGAGCATCTCCCAGATCGAGGCGATCCACGGGCCGACCGCGACGACCACCTGCTCGACGGCAATCGTGCCGGCCGTCGTGTCCACGGCGGTGACTGCGCCCGAGTTGTCTTGGGCGAAGCCCGTGACCTCGACGCCCGGTCGGATCTCGGCACCGGCCCTCTCGGCCTTCTCGGCCAGACCGAGCATCGACTCCTTGTTGAAGGCGAAACCGCCGGCGCGCTCGTGCAGGCAGACGGTCAGGCCGGGGGCGCGCCAGTCGCCGTACAGCGAGCGCATGTGCGCTGTGACCGCCTCCTCGCCGACGTACAGCTCGGACGGGTAGCTGATCCGCTGCTGGCGCTCGTACACCTCGATCAGATCGCTCTCCTGCGCGGGCGGACCGAGCGCGATGTAGCCCGCGCCGTGGTAGTGCAGCGTCTGCGGGTCGGACTCCCACACCTCGACGCACGCCGCCATCAGCTCGGACATCGCCGGTTGGAAGTAGTTGTTGCGGATCACGCCGCAGGCGATGCCCGAGGCCCCGGCGGCGACCCCGGTCTTGTCCACGACCAGCACCTGCCGGCCCTGCTGAGCCACGTGCCAGGCGGTCGAGAGGCCGTGGACGCCGGCGCCGATGACCAGGACCGGGACGGAGTCGGGGAGGGTGTCTGGCATGGCAGCGGCTCCTAGGCGTTGCGTATGGCGCAACGGTGTTGCGCCGGTATGCTTCGGTGAGGATATGCCGGGTGCGAGGCACGGTCAAGGCCGCGCCTGGTTCCCGAACTTTGGCGATTTACCTAGCTCATACCGAAGTGGAGCGGCAAAGTCCGTTGGAAGGCCGGCGGTCTTGCCTACGCCAAGAGCAACTGGTATAACCGCGCCTGTACGAATTTGTACAAGGCTGGCCAGGGTGCGAGAAAGGAGTGGAGGATGGCGGTAGCAGTCGACGGCGGCGACCCGAGCGCAGTGACGGTGCCGCTTGGTGGGACCGTCCAGACGGTGCTCGACAGCCCGCGGATCGCGCCGGCGCCGGCGACGCTCGAGGAGGCGCGTCATGCGCCGGGGCGGGCCGAGAAGATCGAGGAGATCACCAAGCGAATCGAGGCCCAGGGCATCAAGTACGTGTTCTTCCAGCAGGTGTCGGTCACCGGCCGGGTGATGGGCAAGGGCGTCGTGTCGACGTTCTTCCCGCAGGTGGCCGAGAAGGGCTACCAGCTCGTCTACGGCGCGACGGCCAATCTGTTCACCGATCGCCTGGGTAACTACATCGGCTTCGGCCCCGAGGAGTCCGAGCTGGCGGCGGTCGCGGACCTCGACACGTTCGCCGTGCTGCCCTGGGACGACCGCGTCGCCCGTGTGTACTGCGACTGCTACGACACCGAGACCGGGGAGCTGCTCGACGCCGACTGCCGCCAGAACCTCAAGCGCGTGGCGCACGAGTTCGAGCAGGAGCTCGGCTACCAGTTCCTGATCGGAATCGAGCCCGAGACAATGTGGCTCAAACAGCCCGAGGACGGCGGCGAGCTCGAGGGCGTCACCAAGCCCTACTGCTACCACATCCACCAGTTCGAGGAGCTCCGTCCGGTGCTGCTCGACGTCGTCGACTGGGGCCAGCGGCTCGGTCTCGACATGAGCTACGGCGACCACGAGGACGCGCCGGGCCAGCTCGAGTTGAACTTCCGCTTCGACCGGCCGGTACGGACCGCCGACAACATCACGACCTACCGTCAGGTGTGCGCCGCGGTCGGGCGCAAGCACGGCGTGCTGCCGACGTGGATGCCCAAGCCGTTCACGGGCGTGTCGGCCAACGGCCACCATCACCACTTCACGCTCGTCGACGAGAACGGCGTCAACGTGTTCCACGACCCCGAGGGGCCCGCGCAGCTCTCAGAGATCGCGCGCCACTTCCTCGGCGGGATGCTCGAGCACTTCGGGGCGCTGATGTGCATCGGCAACCCGACCGTGAACTCGTACTGCCGGATGTGGGACACGGGCTTCTGGGCCCCGATCTACAAGAACTGGGGCTGGCAGAACCGCACCACGACCGTGCGCGTCGCGACCGGCGGCCGGTTCGAGTACCGCGGCGTCGACTCCTCGTGCAACCCGTACCTGACGACCGCCGCGCTGCTCCAAGCCGGACTCGACGGCGTGCGCCGCAAGCTCGACCCGGGCCCCCCGCAGCAGGGCAACACCTACGAGCTGCTCCAGCAGGGCGTCGAGATCGAGCGCGTGCCCGAGAGCCTCGGCGCGGCGCTGAGCGCGCTCGCCGCCGACGAGCTGATCCAGGCCGCGATCCCGGGGCGCCTCTACAAGGTGTTCGACTGGTACAAGCGCGACGAGTGGGAGCGCTATCTGGCGGCGGTGACCGACTGGGAGCGCAACGAGTACCTCGAGGTGCTCCCCTAGCGGCCGCGGGGGGTTCGACGCTCATGTGCGGAATCGCGGGGATCATCTACAAGGACGGGGCCCACCCACCCAGCCCCGATCACCACGGCGCCCACCGAATCGGGTCGGACATGACGCGGATGCTTCAGTCGATGAAGCACCGCGGGCCCGACTCGACGGGGTTCGCGCTGTATCACCAGCCGACCGCCGACCTTGTCTTGCGGATCAAGCTCGCGGACGGCGATGCCAACCGGGACATCGAATATGCCGACCGGCTGCGCCGTCGCCGGCGCGAGGTGGAGGCGCGGCTGCGGGGCGCCGGCGCCGCCGTGCACTCGATCGAGGACATCAACGAGTACACGATCGCGGCGGCCCTCGACTATGACGGCGAGCTCAAGCACCTGGCCGACTACGTCGAGTCGGTGCCCGGGGCCGAGGTGCTGTCGGCCGGCTCGGCGCTCGAGATCATCAAGGACCTCGGGGACGCGCAGACCGTCGGCACCTCCTACAAGCTCGACGGCTACATCGGCACCCACGGCATCGGCCACGTGCGGATGGCGACCGAATCCGAGGTCGACATCTCCAACGCCCACCCCTACTGGGCGTATCCGTTCTCGGACGTGGCCGTCGTCCACAATGGGCAGCTGACCAACTACCACCAGTGGCGCCGGCGACTGGAGCGCCTCGGCCACCGGTTCGCGTCCGATTGCGATTCGGAGATCATCGCCGTCTACCTCGCCCAGCGGATGCAGGACGGCGCCTCGCTCGAGGACGCGATGCGCCAGAGCCTCGCGGACCTCGACGGCGTGTTCACCTATATCTGCGTGTCGGACGACGCGCTCGGGATGGCCAAGGACGAGCTCGCGGCCAAGCCGCTGGTGCTGTACGAGGGCGACGACATGGTCGTGCTCGCCTCCGAGGAGATGGCGATCCGCGCGGTGATCGACCACGAGATCGAGACCTACGACCCGTACGAGAGCCAGGTGATGGTATGGACGCGGTAGAGGCGCCGGGCGCGGTCCCCCAGGCACGGTTCGACCCGCGGGGACTGGTCGAGCTCGACGAGACGATCCCACGGGTCGCGGACATCGACGGCGAGCGGGCGAGCTTCGACGCTCACCCGCTGACCACGCGGCAGATCAACCTCGAGCTGCGCCGGCTCGTATACGAGGAGGGCGTGCAGGAGGTGACCGTGCGCAACCCGGGCGCCAAGCACTCGCTCGGCGTCGGGATCCTCCAGCGGTGCCGGATCCGGTTCGAGGGCAGCCTCGGCTACTTCGCGTGCGGGCTGATCGACGGACCCGAGGTCCACATCACCGGCCGCGTCGGCTGGTCGGCGTGCGAGAACATGATGTCGGGCGTGTGCGTAATCGACAGCAACGCCGGATCGCTGACCGCGGCGGCACTGCGCGGGGGAGACGTGGTCGTCCGGGGGCGGGTCGGCGCGCGCACCGGGATCGATCAGAAGGGCGGGACGATCATCGTGCTCGGCGAGGCCGGCTCGATGACCGGGTTCATGATGCAGCGGGGACGGCAGATCCTGTGCGGCAACGCCGGCCACGGTCTCGGTGACTCGATGTACGACGGCGTGATCTACGTCGGCGGCAAGGTCGCCTCGCTCGGGATCGACTGCGTGCCCGGTGAGTGGACCGACGCCGACACCGAGTTCGTCGCGCGGAAATTCGCCATCTACGGCCTGGGCGACCCGCCCGCGCTCCAGAAGTTCGTGTGCGGTAAGAAGCTCTACAACTACGACTCGCTCGAGCCTTCCGAACGGAAGCTCGTGCTTTGAAAAGGAGCCGACCCACCCGCCATGGCTGACGAGAACGCACCGACGGCCCGTAATCGCCTCGGTCGCAGCCGGATCTTCACCCCCGAGGTGATGGACGACATCCACGTCAAGGCCGAGCTCGGGCGCTACCGGATGCGCGGCTTCTCGATCTTCAAGCCGATCCCGCACTGGGATGAGCTGATGTTCCTGCCGGGGACGCTGACCCGGTTCGTGATCGAGGGCTACCGCGAGAAGTGCGTGACGAAGACCGTTCTCGGCGCGCGCTTCGCCAAGAAGCCGATCGAGTTGGACATCCCGATCTATGTAACCGGCATGAGTTTCGGGGCGTTGTCGCTCGAGGCGAAGATGGCGCTCGCCAAGGGCGCGTCGATGGCGGGCACGGCGACGTGCTCGGGCGAGGGCGGCATGATCCCGCCCGAACGCGACCTCTCGACCAAGTGGTACTACCAGGTGATCCAGAGCCGCTACGGCTTCAACCCGCATCACCTGATGCTGGCCGACGCGGTCGAGTTCTTCATCGGCCAGGGGTGCAAGGTCGGGCTCGGCGGCCATCTGATGGGCCAGAAGGTCACCGAGCAGGTCGCCGAGATGCGCTCGCTCCCGGTCGGGATCGACCAGCGCTCGCCGGCGCGCCATCCCGACTGGCTCGGCCCCGACGACCTGTCGCTGAAGATCCAGGAGATCCGCGAGGCGACCAACTACGAGATCCCGGTCCAGCTCAAGCTCGGCGCCGCCCGCGTGTACGACGACGTGCGGATGGCGGCCAAGTGCGGCCCGGACATCATTTATCTGGACGGCGCGGAGGGCTCGACCGGAGCCGGCCCGCATATCGCGACCGAGGAGACGGGGATCCCGCTGCTGGCGGCGATTCCGGAGGCGCGGCGCGCGCTCGAGGACGTCGGCATGGCCGACGAGATCGACCTCGTGGTCGCGGGCGGGATCCGCAACGGCGCCGACGTGGCCAAGGCGCTGGCGCTAGGTGCAAACGCGATCGCGATCGGACACTCGGCGCTGATGGCGCTCAACTGCAACAAGGAGATCCCCGGCGTCACCGACTACGAGGGGACGGTGGGCGTGCCGGCGGGTCAGTGCTACCACTGCCACACCGGGCGCTGCCCGGTCGGGATCACCACCCAGGACCCGGAGCTGCGCAAGCGCCTGGTCGTCGACGACGCCGCCCATCGGGTGTACAACTTCCTGCACACGATGACGCTCGAGTGCCAGATGCTGGCGCGCGCATGCGGGAAGACCGATGTCCACAGCCTCGAGCCCGAGGACCTGTGCGCGCTTACGGTCGAGGCCTCGGCGATGGCGCGCGTGCCGCTCGCCGGCACGGACTACATCCCGGGCGTGTCCGAGGAGCGGACACTGGCTCGGATCGAGCAGTTGCTCGAGCGCCACGTCGAGAACCCGATCGACTTCCTCGACGCGGCTTCCGAGCGCGCGGCGCCGGTGGGCGGCAACGGAGGTGAGCTCGCGTGAGCGAAACCGAGTACACGAACTCGATCGACGCCGAGTATCTCGCGGGCAGGCGGTTCCCCTACCAGGAGGACATGTCGCTCGTCGACGAGATCGACCTGCTGGCGGCGACGCCGGGCGAGGACATCAACTGGCTCGAGGACGTCGAGTTGCTCGAGGAGGATGGCGTGCCGGCGGTGTTCGACCGCTACTCGAACTCGTTTCTGAAGATCTATTTCCCGATTCCGTCGGGCCGTGAGAACGAGCTTGCGCGCAAGGTGCTGATCAAGCATCTACAGTCGGGCAACTCGTATGGGGTCGCCTTGAAGGAGCGCCATTGCAAGTTCCCGCAGCCGGAACTCGGACCGTGGGTACAGGGCTCGCGGATCGTCGGCGCCGACTGGAAGCCGGGCGTGCTCGAGGGGTGGGAAGCTCCCCAGCACTGACTCCGTCGGGCGACGCGGCGGATCTCTCGCGGTCGATCCGACGAGGACCGCCGATCACGATCGGCTGCGAGTGCGGCGAGCGCCGCGACCTCCACTACGGGGAATCGTGGGCGTGCGAGAAATGCGGCAGGACGTGGAACACGCGCCGGATCCCCCTCGAGCAGTACGCGAGCCTGTGCCGTACGCAGTCGCGGTTTCGGTCGATCCCGCTGGCGGCCGCCGCGCTCGTGATCGCTTCGCTGATCGCGCTGGTCATCCTCGGCAAGGCGTTCAGCGGGATCCTGCTGGTCGGGCTGGCCGCCGTCGCGTGGAGCACGTACGGGCGACCGCACTGGAAGCGGCGCTACCTTCAGGCGATTCAGAACCGTCCGAACTGGACGATCGAACCCGAATAGCGCGGTCGTCGTGCGGGTGATCGTCGTCGGCGCGGGGTTCGCGGGGCTGGCCGCGGCGGACGCGCTTGCTCGTGCCGGGGTGGAGGTTGAGGTGCTCGAGGCGCGCGATCGGGTCGGCGGGCGGGTGTGGTCGGTGCCGTTCGCCGGCGCCGTCATCGAGCGCGGCGCCGAGTTCATCCTGCCGCATGACAAGACGGTGATCGCCACCGCGGAGCGACTCGAGCTCGCGCTCGTGCGCAAGGGGACGCTGTACGGGAATCGGGAGCTTCGGGGCGGTCAACCGGTGACGCGCGACCAGGTGGCGGCGGCGCTACGGCGGATCGGGTCAGAGCCGCCCGCGGCCGGCGACGGAGCGCTCAGCGACGCACTGGCCGCCTACGGGCTCGAGCCGGGTGTGGCCGAGGCGATCCAGGCTCGCATCGAGGTGAGCTCCGGATACCCGGCCGACGATCTCGATACGGGTGCGCTGTCCGAGGGCGCCGCCTCGTTCGGCGATTTCGATACGCACACCGTAGACGGTGGCAACGACCGCATCGCCCGCGAACTGGCCGCCGGACTTGGCGACGCGGTGCGCCTGTCGGCCGCGGTCACGCACATGAGCTGGGCCGAGGACGAGGTTCGGGTGAGCGCCGGCGGTCTGGAGCGGGTCGCCGATGCCGCCGTGATCGCGGTCCCCGCCTCGGTGCTCGGAGCGATCACGGTCGAGCCGGCGCTGCCGCCCGACAAGGTCGCCGTGCGTTACGGCCAGGTCGCGAAGCTGTTCGTCGCGCTGCGGGCGCCGGCGCCACCGAGTGAGGTGCTGTCGGTTCCGGACCGCTTCTGGAGCTACACGCAGCTCGGCGCCGACGGGCGCCCGCTGCCGTTCGTCGCGGCGTTCGCGGGGACGCCCGGCGCGCTCGAGTCGCTCTCGCTCGACGCCGGGCCGGAGCGGTGGATCGAGGTGCTGACGCGGATGAGGCCGGATCTCGAGCTCGACCCCGGCACCACGCTGCTGTCCACTTGGGCCGACGATCCGTGGGTACGCGGCGCCTACTCGGCGCGTTCGGCCACGTTGCCGCTCGACACCGAGGCGCTGAGGCGGCCGGTAGGGCCGATGTTCTTCGCCGGCGAGCACACCGCCGGCGTGTGGCACGGGCTGATGGAGGGGGCGCTGCGGAGCGGCGAGCGAGCGGCGGCGGAGGTGCTGTCCGGCGTCGGGCGATCAGGGGTCTAACCTGCCGATGAGCGTGGCCCCAGCTGATGCAAGCCGCTCCGTGGAACTCGAGGTCGACTCCAGGACGGTCCGGATCTCCAGCCCGGACCGGGTCTATTTCTCTGACCGCGGCGAGACCAAGCTCGACCTCGCCAGGTACTACATGAGCGTGGGGGACGGGATCGTGCGCGCCTTGCGCGAGCGTCCGTGCATGCTCCACCGGTTCCCGAAGGGAGTCGACGGCGAGAAGGTCCACCAGAAGCGTCTCCCCAAGGGAGCGCCGGACTGGGTGCAGACCGTGAACGTGTACTTCCCGCGCTTCGGCCGGACCGCGGATGAGCTGTGCGTGACGGAGCTCGGGAGCGTGATCTGGGCGGTGCAGATGGCCACCGTCGAGTTCCATCCCTGGAACTCGCGGCGGGCCGACGTCGAGCAACCCGACGAGTGGCGGATCGACCTCGACCCGATGCCCGAGGCGAGCTTCGACGCCGTGCGCCGCGTCGCTCATGTCGCGCGCGAGGTGCTCGATGAGATCGGCGCGGTCGGCTGGCCCAAGACGTCGGGCGGCAACGGGCTTCACATCTACGTCCGGATCGAGCCGCGGTGGGGGTTCGGCGACGTGCGCGAGGCGGCGTTAGCGTTTGCCCGCGAGGTCGAGCGGAGGATCCCCGCCGACGCCACCACGACCTGGTGGCGCAAGGACCGCGATCCGCGCAAGGTGTTCGTCGACTACAACCAGAACGCTCGCGACCACACGATCGCGAGTGCGTACTCGGTCCGGGGGAACCCGCTCGGAACCGTGTCGACGCCGATCGCGTGGGACGAGCTCGACGGCGTCGACCCGCGCGAGTTCACGATCGCGACCGTCCCGGCGCGGTTCGCCGCGATCGGCGACCCGCACGCGGGGATCGACGACGCCGTGTTCTCGCTCGAGCCGCTGCTCGAGTGGGTGGCGCGCGAGTCGGACTAGGGGCCGCGCTGGCGCGCGTCATCCGTGGGGCCCTCCACCCCGTCCGGACGGGGTACCTGGCCCCAGGGATGCCGCGTCAGCGGCCCATCAGTCGTGCGCCGGGACCGGGAGGTTCTCGATCGGAACCGGCTCGATCCCCTCGTCCGGCGGTAGCTCGAACCCGAGCACCTGCGCGTAGAAGCTGAGCTCCGCGTCGAGTGCGCGGCGTATGTTGTCTGCGCGCCGGAGGCCATGCTGCTCGCCTTCGAAGGGGAGGTAGGCCACCGGCACGCCCTTGGCGCGGAGTGCGTCGACGATCATCTCGGACTGGTTCGGCGGGACGACCTCGTCCTCCAAGCCCTGAATCACGATCAGCGGCCGTGCGAACGCGTCGACGTTGTGGATCGGCGACCGCTCGCGGTACACGTCGCGTCCCTCGGGATACGGTGCGATCAGACTGTCGAGATAGCGGCTCTCGAACTTGTGCGTCTCGCGAGCGATGACCTCCAGATCGGCCAAGCCGCAATGGTCTGCGCCGGCCGCGAACGGGGTATCGGTTCGCGCCAGCGCCGCCAGCGTCGTGTACCCGCCCGCCGAGCCACCGCGGATGCACAGGCGCGCTGGGTCGACGCGGCCCTGTTCGCCCAGCCAGCGGGCCGCGGCCACGCAGTCCTCGACGTCGGCCACCCCCCACTCGCCGCGGAGGGCGTCCCGATAGGCGCGGCCGTAGCCGCTGGAGCCGGCGTAGTTGACGTCGATCACCGCGAAGCCGCGGCTTGTCCAGTACTGAAGCTCGAGGCGCAGCGCCGGATGGGCGCTGGAGGTCGGGCCGCCGTGGATGAAGACCAGGAGCGGCGGCAGGTCGCTTTCGGGGGCGACGCAGGCGGGATTGGCCGGTGCGTAGAACAGGCCGTAGGCGGTGCGGCCGCGCTCGGACGGGAGCGCGACCGGCTCGAGTCCCGACACGTACTCCGCATCGACACCGAGGTCGGCGAGATCGCGCGCGGCAGACAGCGTGACGCGCGCGCTCACCTCATCCGCGTCCCCGAGCGTTACGCGAGAGACCGACGGCTCGGCCGTCGGCGTGCCGGCGATCAGCACCACCGACGAGTCTCCCGCGGCCCGGATGGACGAGACCGACGAGAAACCCAGGGCGAGGTCGGACACAGTGCCGTCGGACCGCCTGAGCGCGATCCCGTCAACGCCGTCTCGCCACCGGGCGAACACGATCCGGCCGTCGGGAAACGCCGCGTAGCGTGACCCACCGAGCATCCACGGCGGCTCGCCGATGTCGGCGGCGATCTCGACCAGCGGCGTGACCGTTCCGTCAGCCGGGGAATACCGGTACAGGTTCCACCAGCCGGTCTGCGATCGCTGATGAACACGAGCGACCCGATCGGGTTGCCAGCTCGCGCCGTGGCACGCCTCGGCCGCTCCTCCCGCGACGACCGTGTCCTCGCCGCTGGCGAGATCCCGCACGACGAGCCTGGTCGCGTCCCACGGCATGTTCGGGTGATCCCATTCGATCCAGCACAGACGGTCGCCGGCCGGGCTCCAGCGCGGGCCGGCCACGAAGTCCGGGCCAGTCACAAGCACCTCGGGGGTCGACTCCTCGTGCGCGGCGAGCCTGACGATCTCGTTGCGGACGTCGACCGCCCCGCGCCCGTCCGGAGGGTGGTGTTCTCGCACGCACGCGATCCACCGTCCGTCGGGACTGAGATCACCGTCGGCATAGCGGTCACCGCGGGGGATCTGCGGGCTCGGCGTGATCGGCGCCGCGGTGCCGGCCTCGAGGTCGAGGCGGTAGAGCCTCTGATCGTCCCAGGCGGCGAACCAGATCACGCCGCCGCGGGCCCACCAGGCTCCGCCGCCGTATTCGTGCACCGCCGACCGCGCGCTTTGCCCATCGGGAAGCAGATCGGCCCTGGTCCCGTCCGCACGCCGGCGAACGAGTTGCGTCCGCCCTCCCTCAGCCGGCCGGCTCTCGGCCCAGATCACGTCCGCTCCGTCTACCCGGACATCGGCGAACCCGACGGCCGACTCGACCACTATCGCCGATGTGACAGGCGTCCTCCACGAGCCGTACGGCAGCACCTCTCGCCCGGTCGCGTCGCTGGACACGGCGCGGACGCTAGCTAATGGTCGTCGTGCGGATGGTGCACGATCAGCACATCGCAGTGCGCGTGATGCGCGACCGCGTCGCTGACGCTCTGCCCGAGCAGGCGCAGGACCAGCCCGGGTTGGCGCGTGCCGATCACGATCATGTCGGCGTTGCGCTCATTGGCGAGCTGGACGATCGCGTCGGCCGGCTCGCCGATCGCCGGCTGATAGTCGGCCTCGATTCCGTGCCCCTCGAGATAGGCGCGCGCGGCCTCGAGCTCCGCGGCGTGCTTCTCGGGCGGCTCGGTCGGGTCGATCGGACCCCCCGAGCGGCCGGCGCTAATCATCAAGGGCGTGACGCTCGTGACCACCAGCTTCGATCCCAGCGCCTTGGCGAACGTCGCCGCGCGCTCCAGCGCCCGGTCGGATCCGGGCGTCTGGTCGTAGCCGACCACTATCGTGCTCATTTGCCCCTCCTCGTTATACGGGCAGTGCGGCTTATACGGGCAGTGCGGCTTATACGGGCAGTGCGGCTTATACGGGCAGTACGGCCTGCTCCACGCCGAGCATCGCGGCCTCTTCCTCCGGGGTCGCGGGGGTGTGCTCGCGGAAGTGCACGCGCTCCTTGTCCTGAACGACCCGGCGGAAGATGAACAGCAGCACCGAGGCGACCAGCACGCCGACGCCGATGGCGAAGTCGGTCCACGTGCCATAGCCATTGAGGTGCGGAGCGAGGGCGCCAACGACCAACAGGAACGCCACCAGCGCCGTCATGAAGCCCGCGATCCAGACCCATACGTTGCTCAGCCTGACAGGTCTCGGCCAGTTTGGTCGGTCTTTTCGGAGCAGCAGGAACCCACTGACCGCGAACAGGTGAGCCAGCACGTAGCCGATGTTGCTCATGTACAGGATCGCCAGGTTGCTCGAGATGAACAGCACGAGCAGCACGTTGACGACCAGGTCGACGGTCATCGCGCGGCCGGGGACGTGGTAGCGGTTAAGCCTGCCGAGCTGTTTGATCGTCATCCCGGCCCGAGAGATTCCGTAGAGCGCGCGGCCGCCGTCGGCTGTCGAGGACGACATCGACAGCACGAGGCTCGCCAGCAGGCAGATCAAGAAGAACGTCCCGACTGTGTTGCCGGCGATCTTCTCGAACGCGGCCGAGTAGAACTGGCCCGTCGCGGTGGCGGCCGATACCGATCCGGTTACGCCGCCGAGCGCGAACGGCAGCAGCGTGAACACGCCAACCACGAACGCCGCTGAGCTCCGCAGGGCGATCTTGGCGTCCTGCTTGGTCTTGTACTCGGGCGCGAACGTGGCGCACACCTCCGCGGCCCACGCCGACCAGGCAAGGATGAACAGGTAGACGAACGCCTCCTTGGTGCCGCCCCACGGCCCGGTGAACGTCGCCTTGACGTTGCTCGCATGCCAATGGCCGGTCACAAACGGGAGGATGACGAGCCCGATCAGCGCGATCGTCAGCAGGCCGGCCGTCACGTACGTGAAACCTTTGAACGGGCGGACGCCGAAGATGTTGAACGCCCAAACGGCGATGATTACGCCGACGGCGATGAAGTTCCCCAGCGTCAGATGGACGATGCCGTCGTACACCGTGAACGTGGTGTGGGGGAACCAGCGGGCCTGGACCAGGACGCCGATCAGGTTCCCGAAGATCGAGAGCACGACCGACCACCCGATCCAGTAGCCGAACGCGGCCACCGGGCCGACGAACGTCGTGTACTTGCGCCACGCCTCGTTCGCGTAGACCGAGATCCCGCCCGACTTCTCCGGGAACATCATCGCCGGCTCCACGTAGATCCAGGTCAGGATCCACCCGATGATCGCGGAGATCCCCCACAGGATCACCGAGCCCCACACGCCGAAGATGTTCAGCGTGAAGCCGAGCGTCCCGAACAGGAAGCCGGGATTGCACATCGCGATCGTGAACCCGTCCCACCAGCGGAGCGACTTCAGCAGCTGACGCTCCTCGACTACGGCTGTCGCCATATCACCACTCCTGTGAAGTCATTCTCCCCGCTGCTCGCAGCCTTATACCAGTTTGTACAAAGTTGGTCAACCTGACCGACGCGGGTTTCGGGGGGCGCGAAGCCGCACGTTGGGGGGTTTCCGCGGGTCGCGGCGTAGACTCGCTGGCGCGATGCACCAGCTGCTGGATCGTCGGCGGTCGTCGGCCGCAGCGATGCGCGACCACCGGTCGCCCTCGCGCCCCGTGCTGCTCGCGACGCTGTCGGTCCGCGTCGACCCAACCGCCGAGCGCATGGCTATCGAGACAGCGCTCGAGGCGGGCGCCAAGCTGATCCTCGCCAACATGCTGCTGCTGGGGCCGTATCCGTTGACGGTGATGATCGCGCGCGAGTACGCGACGCTGCCTCACGAGGAGGACCTCGACGCGGTCCGCGAGACCGCGAGCCGGGCGGCTGCGCTCGGCGTCCCGACCGAGCTGCTCCGGGTCTCGAGCCCACGCCCCGTGACCGCACTGATCGAATTGGCACAAGAACGCGACGTCGGCGTACTCGTGTTCGGGCCGGACCGTTCGCGTATCTCCAGGCGGCGTTTCCGCGCGGCGGCGAAGGTCGTGCGGCGCGACGCGCCGTGCCTCGTGTGGATCGCGCCCGACTAACTTGTGGCCGCCCCCGCAAACGCGGTTACGGGCACGACCACTAGTCGCGATCGCGGATTTCGCTGATCGTGCCGAAGCGGCCCGTGTAGAACAGCAGCGGCTCGTCGTCGCGGTGGTCGAGGTACTCGACCTCGCCGATCCACAGCACGTGATCTCCCGCGCGGTGCACGTCGACGACCCGGCAGACGAGGTGGGCGAGCGCACCCTCGAGTAGCGGTAGGCCGCCCTGCCAGGTGAACGTGGGCTCGACCGGCGAAGGCTTCTGGGCGGCGAAATGGGCCGCGAACTGGTGCTGCTGCTGGGACAGCACGCTGATGCCGTAGCGACCGCTGCGCGGAAGCATCTCGTTCATCCGGCAGCGCCCGAGCGAGACCAGCACGAGCGGCGGGCGGAGCGACACCGACAGGAAGCCGTTGGCGGTCATGCCGTGGACCGTGTCGCGCTCGACCGTCGTCACCACGGTGACGCCGGTGGCGAACCGCCCCATCACCTGGCGGAACGTCTTGGCTGCCTCGACGACGGCGGGCGCCTTGGGCGTGAGCTTCGCGACGCCGGTGGCGGGGGGCAGGCTGGCGCGAGGGGTGGGGGGCTCTCGTTTGGCCGGTACCCGGAGCGGAGGCATCAGTCCGCCGGTGCTCTCGGTCGGACGAACCACCCGGGTGAGGCGCGCTACTCCCTCGCGCTCGGTCACAACCGCCAAGATAGCTCCGATCGCCGGCGTACCGCCGAGGTCAGGACCGGGGCCGGGTCTTGTCGGGGTCGTAGAACGGGATCCGGACGACCTTCGATCCGATCCGCTTCTGGAGCCCGTCGAGCTTGCCGACCTCGACCTCGGTGCCGATGTCCGCGTACTGGACCGCCATCCGGCACAGCGCGATCGAGCGTGTGAGGATCGGGCTGCGGGTCCCCGATGTGACCACGCCGACGCGTTGCCGTCCCACGTATACGTGATCGCCGTGGCCGGCAGTCTCGTTGCCGGTCAGTTCGAGGCCGACGAGCTTGCGCTGGGGGTGCTCTTTGCGCTCGATCAGCGCGTCGCGGCCGATGAAGTCCTCCTCGTTCGCGAGGGCGACGGTGAACCCGATCCCCGCCTCGAACGGATCCACCTGGTCGTCGAACTCGTACCCGGCGAAGATCAGCCCGGACTCGATCCGGAGCATGTCGAGCGCTTCGAGCCCGAGCGGCTTGATTTGGTGCGCTTGGCCGGCTTGCCAGATCGCGTCCCAGACCGCGGGCCCGTCGCTCGGGTGGCACCAGACCTCGTAGCCGAGCTCGCCCGTGTATCCGGTGCGCGAGACGATGATCGGGATCCCGTCGTGAGTCTTGATTCGGCCGATGAGGAACCGGAACCACTTCAGCTCGTCCAGCGACGGCTGCGTGGGCGGGGTCCAGACGATTTCCTCGAGGGTCTCGCGGCTGAGCGGCCCCTGGACGGCGACGTTGTGGAGCTGGTCGGTGCTCGGCTTGACCCAGGCGTGCAGGTTGTCGCGCTCGGCCACCTGGCGGAGCCAGACCCCGTCGTACTCGTCGCCGCCGACGAAGCGGAAGTTGTTGTCAGCCAGGCGGAACACCGTGGCGTCGTCGATCATCCCGCCGGTCTCGTTGCACAACGCGGTGTACACGACCTGCCCGACCGAAAGCTTGCGCACGTCGCGCGTGATCACGCGCTGGATCAGCGTCTCGGCGTCGGGCCCGAGCACTTCCCATTTGCGCAGCGGGGACAGGTCCATGACCACGACCTTCTCCCGGCAGGCCCAGTACTCCGCGATCCCGCCCTCGTTGTTGAAGCAGTGCGGCAGCCAGTAGCCGCGGTACTCGAGAAACGATTTGGTGAGCGCCGACGTGCGGGGGTGAAATGCGGTCTCCTGCGTCAGGACCGGTGGGGCGTCGGCGGTCACGCGGTGGGCGATGGCCACCGAGAACCGATTCTGCGGTGAATAGACGCGAACGTGGACATCTGTCACCTCCCAGGCATTTGAAGGGTCGACATCGTCAGGGCAGGCCGATGATGCGCAGACCAGATCGGTCATGGCGCGCAGCATCACGTAGTCCCCCGGGCGCGACCACGGCTCGTCCGAGACCAGCTGCATGTTGGAGTCGAACTCCGTGTTGTAGAAGAAGTTGAGCGCCTCCCAGCCCTTGCGAGGGGCGATCGGGTATTGCCCAAGCGCGCCGTTGAAGTTGTCCGTGCAGTTGATGTGGCCGGGATAGCCGAGGTCCTCGTAGTACTTGGCCTGGCACGCGAGCGCGAACGTGTCGTGGCGGCCGACGGTGTCGCGGATGACCTCGACCAGCGGTTCCATGTCGAGGTCGTAGAACTTCCCTTGGAGGCCCGGCGTCGGGTACGCGTTGCCCATCAGAGTTCTCGTGACCGTGGCATCGAGCCCGCGCTCGACGCCGTTCTCCAGCTTGGCGCGGTGGAACGCTAGGAAGTCCGAGCACTGCCGGCCCTGAACGTCGATCACCTGGATGAACTCGCCTTGCCCGACCTCGTACGAGGTCGCGGTCGCGCGGTCAACCCTGAAGTCGAGCCGGGGCTCGGCCAGCGGTGGCGGCAGCTCCGTTTGCTCGGGTGTGGCGGGGTTCGCCCGGCGGACCTCGACCAGCAGTTCGGTTGCCGGCGTGTCGCCGTCGACGACGCGCCCGCCGGGGGCGGCCACGACCAGGACGGTGTCGCGCTGAGCGACCAGGTCGATCTCGCTGCCCGGTCTGGAATCGCGACCAAACAGCCGGAGGCCGCCGTTCCGGACCTCCCCCCGGAGTCCGAGCGCTGCCAGGCCCTCGGCTCCACGCGCGGTGAGCTCGGCCGTCTGGCCACCGTGGCGGTCGATCACGCGGACCCGGTCGTCACCTCGGATCGCCATCTCGGTCGCCCCGCCCGGGGGCACCCGATAGAACTCGAGCCCGGGATCGCCCGGCCGCAGCCCGTTGATGAGGACCGCCATCCGCTCGCTCCTCGCCTAGGAGGCGGCGGCCGGAGCGGAGGCCTTCTCGACCTCGGCGAGTAGCTGCTCGGCGAGCTCGCGCTTGCCGTCGGCGTCGAGCTTCTTGATCTCGTTTTCGACCGCGCGGCGGTTGTAGTGCTGGTTCCAGTAGTCGAGGCTCTCGAATCCGAGCAGCACAGCCTTGCCGACGAACTGACGGAGCACCTCGTTGGTCGGTCCCATCACCCAGCCGGCCTTGGCGTCGCGGAGGTAGCGCTCGAGCTCCATGTCGCGCTTGTAGCCGGTGCCGCCGCAGGCGTGGAGCATCTTGTCGACGACATGCGCGGTGTTCTTGGCGGCGATGAACTTGATCTGCCATGCCCAATGCAAGAAGTTGGCGCGCGCGAATTCGCCTGGAGGAGGCTGGACCGTGTTGTGCTCGGTGGCGTTGTCCATCGCCTGTGCGACCGAGTACGCGAACAGCCGGGAGGCGTTGGTGTCCATGACCGCCTCGCCGATGTAGTCCTGGATCGTCGGGTAGTCCGCGACCCGGAGGCCGACGTCGACGTGGCGCTTGCGCGTGGTCTGGCGCTTGCCGATGTCGATCGCGCCCATCGCGATCCCGTTCCAGACGCTCGATGACCCGATCAGGAACCACGGATCGACCGACTCGTCGTTGGAGGCGGCGCCGTCGCCCTCGGGGCCGACGATCTGATCGCCGGGGATGTCGACGCCGTCGACCTCGATCGGCCCGGACTGGTTACCGCGGAGGCCAAGGGCGTCCCAGCTCGAAGGCTGTGATTTCACGTGCTCACCGTCGATCACGAACACGCTGAGGTCGTCGTAACCGGTGAAGTCGGGGCTGGTGGTCTGGACGACGTAGAAGTCGGCAAACCCGCCCGAGGTCGTCCACGACGCCTTCTTGCGGACGTTGTAGCCGCCGTTCGAGCGCTCGGCGCCGGAAGAGATCGGGTACCAGAAGTGCGAGCCGGTCTCGGGGTCGCTGTAGGAGAGCGTCCCGATCTTGCCTGAGTTCAGGGGGCGGATGTACTTGTCGATCAGCGCCTCGGTCGGGCGGAGCATCAGCGTGTTGACCGCGCCCATGTGCATCACGTAACACATCGCGGTGGACGCGCAGCCGTACCGCGCGATCGTCTCGCAGGTCATCGCGTAGGCGACGTGGTCCTCGCCGAGGCCGCCGTACTCGGTGGGCACCGTGAGCGCGAGGAATCCGTGCTCGCCGAGCAGCTCGAGGTTGCGGCGAGGGAACTTGAGCTCGTCATCGGAGACCTTGGCGTTGGCGCGCATCTCCTTCTCGCACAGCTCGATCAGTTGGTCGCGAAGCTCGCGCTGGCGATCGGTGAGCACCCACTCGGGATCCCACTCGCAGCCCAGTCCCCAGAACGGCTCACCACCCCATGTCTTCTCGGCCATCACACCCTCCGCTCGCTATGCACAAATATGTCCAATACAGTTCTACCTGAGTGCGTGATCGGTGTCTAGGGCGGTTGGTTTGCACGACGGTCGACGGCCCCTGATCGGGGTTTCAGGCAGTGTGCACGACTTCGGCGACTACGGTGGCGTCGGCGTGCACCGGCCGCTGCTGGGCGCCGGCGCTCTGCCCGTCGCCCTGCCCCAGCTCGTCGATGCGGTCGGGCCCGTTCTAGATGCCGTCGATGCAATCGTGCTGGCGCCAGGACGGGATATCGAGCCGTTGCGCTATGGCCAGGAGCCGCACTCGCTGCTCGCCGCCACCGAGCCCCAGCGCGACGCGTTCGAGCTGGCGCTGGTTGCTGCGGCGCTCGAGCGCGGGCTCCCGATCCTGGGCATGTGCCGCGGGATCCAGCTGCTGAACGTGGCACTCGGCGGGACGTTGGTCCAGGACGTCTCGCTGGTCGCGGCGGGGCATCCTTCGGACCCGGGGTGGACGCGTTGGAAGGAGGTCGAGGCCGCCTCGGTAGCGGGCTGGCCGGTACCGGCCCATCCGCGTCACGAGATCGAGATCGAGCCGTCGAGTCAGCTGGCGGGCGCGCTCGGGACGACCGCGATCGAGGTCAGCTCGTTTCACCACCAGGTGATCGATCGGGTTGGCGAGGGGCTCGCGGTCGTCGCCCGGAGCGCGTCCGATGGGTTGCCCGAGGCGGTCGAGCTGCCGGGGCGGCCGGTGCTGGCGGTGCAGTGGGAGCTGCAGGAGGAGTGGCGCGTCGATCCCCGGTTCTCGCGGGTGTTCGAGTGGTTCGTGGACGCGGCGCGGGATGGCACCCGGAGCGACTGACCAGCGCGAATAGGCGAGCCGCTTCTGGAACCAGCGATCCGGCGCGGGATGGCATCCGGAGCGACTGACGAGCGCAAACCGGCGAGCTGGTTCTGGAACCAGCGATCCGGCGCGCGAACCGACCTCTGGAGGTTGGCGTCGGCGGGTCGGAGGCTGGTAAACGGCGGGCACCTGGGAGTGTGAGGGCGGTCGTCTCTCCGTTCGCCCGTGGTCGGCCGGCGACCTGCAAAACCTGTCATCGGAGCCGTTTGGCGCTGACCGTGTCGTTCCGCGCATGCCCCGCATGCATGCTCTGACACGGCCGGCGTGAATCGCGGCAATTGTCAGGTTTTGCAGGTGGTTTGTGGCCATCCGGGCGAGGTGGGAGCGAAGGGCGATCCTGCGGGCGGGAGGGGCGATCCTGCCGGCGAGGTGGGCCCTGCGACGCACAAACCAGCGATCCGGCCCGGGAACCGCCTCCGAGCACCCGACCCCACCCTCCAGGTGCTCGCCGTTCAAACTGTCCGCTGCTGACTGCCCGCGGGGCTAGCAGCGTCCCGCCGCAGACCGAGCGCGGCGCTGACCCGGATTCGCACGCTCGCCGCGTTGTTGGGGCCCCTGAAGCCGCGCTGACCCTGACCCGCACGCTGCCACGCGGATAGGCGGCTGGTGGGGTTATCCCCACCATCGCGGACGGGGGTCCTCAGCGGCCAGACGCCCGATCGCCCCAGCGATTTTGGAGGCCGCCGAAGTCAGTCTCCGATGCATGGAAATCACGCATTCATCCCCCACATCCGGCGGGTCGGCAGGCTCCGGCGTGCTCGCCCGGTTCGTCCACGCCGCGGCCCGGAGCGCGGCGCGTCGGCCCAAGACGACCGTCGCGCTCTGGCTCGCGCTGATTGTCGCGTGCGTAGGGTTCGGCTCGAGTGCCGGCATGCGCACGCTCTCGAACTCCGGTTCCGGCACCGGTGAATCCGCCCGTGCCGACGCTCGGCTGACCGCATCCGGCCTGCAGGGCCCCGCGACCGAGAACGTGCTCGTACGTTCGAGCAGTCGGCAGCGCACCGCCCAAGCGGTCGCGACGCTCGAGGCCGGCGCTCGCCGCCTGCCGGCGGTGAAATCGGTCGATGGTCCCGACCGCTCGCCCGAACTGTCTCGTGCGGGCGGCCGAACCGGGCTCGTCGTCGTGACGCTGCGCGGCGATCCCAACGACCAAGACGCCCGCGCGGCGGAATTGCAGCACTTCGTCCAGGGACTGTCCTCGCACGAGCACGGCGTCGCCTTCCTGGAGGCAGGCAGCGGCTCGGAGGACAACGCGATGAATCAGCTCGTCAACAGCGGGCTGCACCGAGCGGAGCTGATCTCGGTTCCGATCACGCTGCTGATCCTGGTCCTCGCATTCGGTGCAGTGGTCGCCGCGTCGGTGCCGCTGATGCTCGGCCTGACGTCGGTGGGAGCAGCGATCGGAGCGCTGGGGCTCGTCTCACACATCGCGCCCAACGGCTCCTCGACCGCCCCGGTCGTGGTGCTGATCGGCCTCGCGGTCGGGGTCGACTACTCGCTGTTCTACATCCGCCGCGAGCGAGTCGAACGCCGGTCAGGGGCATCCCCCGACGCGGCGCTCGCCGCCACCTCTGCGACCGTCGGCCGCGCGATCCTGGTCGCCGGGATGACGGTCGTGATCGGACTCGCTGGACTGCTGTTCACCGGCTTCGGGGTCTTCACCTCGATGGCGCTGGGCGCGATCCTGGTCGTCGCGATCGCGGTAGTTGGATCGCTGACCGTGCTCCCCGCGATGCTGGCGCTGCTGGGCGACCACATCGACCGAGGCCGGATTTGGCCGCGCCGTCGTCGCACGCGGTCCCGCCGGCGGAGAACGATGTGGCAGGTGCTGGCGGCCGTGGTCACGACCCGTCCCCGCACGTCGCTGGCGCTTGCTGTCGTCATCCTGGCCGCGCTGGCGGCACCCGTGCTCTCGATCCGGACAGCCGAGCCCGGTCAGAACGACGTGTCGCCGAACACGCCGATTCGCGTCGCCGAGCGGGCGATCGAGCAGGCATTCCCGGGATCCTCCGACACGGCTGACCTGGTCGTCAGCGGACATGGACTCCGACGCCGGCAAGCGCTAACGCAGCTGCGGAAGATCGGCCACCAGGGTCTGGAGATCACCGGTGGCCGGGGCGCGGTGGCGACGGCGGTGTCACGCGATGGTCAGACGGCGCTGCTTCAGATCCCGATGCCCGAGTCCAGCCTCACGGTCGCCGACCACAAGGTGCAGACGCTCCGGCACGAGCTCGAGCCGGCGGTCGCGGGTGCGATCCCCGGAGCCCACGCGGATCTGACCGGCGACTACGCGGGCAATCTCGACTTCTCGAGTCGCCTGTCGACTGTCACCCCGCTGGTGATCGCGTTCGTGCTCGGGCTCGCGTTCATCCTGCTGGTCGCCACGTTCCGCTCCGCTCGGCTGGCCGCGGCGGTGATCGGGCTCAACCTGCTGTCGGTCGGCGCTGCATTCGGCGTCCTGGTCGCGGTCTTCCAGCACCACTGGGCTCAGTCGCTGCTCAGCTTCCAGTCCGACGGCGCGGTCGTGGACTGGCTGCCACTGTTCGCGTTCGTGGTGCTGTTCGGCCTCTCGATGGACTACACCGTGCTCGTGCTCGAGCGGGCCCGGGAGGCGCGGCTGGCCGGCGCGAGCGCCAAGGAGGCAGCCGCAGAGGCGCTGGGCTCGACCGGCGGGACGGTGACCAGCGCCGCGATCGTGATGATCGCCGTGTTCTCGGTCTTCGCCACGCTGCCGCTGCTCGAGTTCAAGCAGCTGGGAGTCGGGCTCGCGGCCGCGATCGCGCTCGACGCGACGATCGTCCGCGGTCTGGCGCTACCGGCGACGCTCACGTTGCTGGGCGACCGCGGGTTGGCACCCGCGCCCGCTCGCGCACCTCGCCGGCGCGCCCAGGGCTGGGATCATGAAGTGGGTGTCGCAGCGATCGGATCGACCAATGAGTGAGCACGGCAACGACATCGACTTTCGGTCGGTGGCGCGGGGGGCGGCGTTCGTGCCGTCCCTCGTGCTCATAACCGCGCTGATCGTGATCTGGGCGGCGACCGGCGCCGGCTATTTCTGGCCGATGTGGGCGGCGCTTGGACTCGCGATCCCGACCGGCCTCTGGTTCGCCGTGCGCTGGGCTCGGCTTCGGCCTAAGGGACCGACTCGCTGGTACGCGATGCAGGCGAGCATTTCGCTCGTGCTGGTCGTCACCGACGTGGCGGTCTGGGCGATGTCCGGTGGCGGCTTCTTCTGGCCGATCTTCCCGGTTGTCGCCCTGTCCGTCGCGCTTGCTCTCAACCCGCTCTTCCTCCGGCCAAATCAGCGGAAGCTCCAGGGCCGGGTCGAAGAGCTGACCCGCACGCGCAGCGGAGCGCTCAACGTTCAGGCGTCCGAGCTGCGCCGGATCGAGCGCGATCTGCACGATGGAGCCCAGGCCAGGCTCGTCGCGCTCAGCATGCAGCTCGGGCGCGCCGAGGAGCGTCTGGCCGATCACCCCGAGAGCGCGGCGCTGGTCCGGCAAGCCCGGGAGGAGGCGACCGCTGCGATCAGGGAGCTGCGCGACCTCGCGCGCGGGATCGCGCCGCCGGTGCTCGCGGATCGGGGCCTCGTCGCCGCAGCCGAGTCGCTCGCGAGCCGAGCGAGCGCGAATGTCGAGGTGGCCGGACATCTCGACCACCGCCCCCCACCGGTGGTCGAGACCGCGGCCTATTTTGTCGTCGCCGAGTCGCTGACCAACGTCGTCAAGCATGCCCCGGGCGCCAGCGCGCGCGTGACGCTGAGCCTCGACGGCGCGATGCTCGTCGTCGAGGTCGCCGACAACGGACCGGGCGGCGCGAACCCGGCGGGGGGCGGGCTGACGGGACTCAAGCAGCGAGTCGAGGCGCTCGACGGCCGGCTCGAGGTGCACAGCGTTGCCCGTGAGGGGACGGTCGTCTGGGCAGTGCTGCCGTGCGAGTAGTCGTCGTCGAGGACCAGGCGCTGCTGCGCGAAGGCATCGTGGCGCTGCTGGCCGAGAACGGGATCGATGTCGTCGCGCAGGCGGACGACGGTCCCGGTCTGCTTCGGATCGTCGACGGCCACAAGCCTGATCTGGCGATCTGTGACGTACGGCTGCCACCGACGTTCACCGACGAGGGGATCCGTGCCGCGCTCGAGGCGCGCCGGCGCCATCCCGAGCTCGCCGTCCTGGTCCTGTCCGCGTACGTCGAACCGGTCTACACCGCCGAGCTGCTGGCCGCGGGCGAGAGCGGGGTCGGCTACCTGCTGAAGGAGCGCGTCAGCGAGGTGAGGACGTTCATCGACTCGGTCAAGCGCGTCGCCGCCGGCGGGACCGCGCTCGATCGCGAGGTCGTGAGCGCGCTGATCGCCGACCGCGACCGCAGCGGCGACCGGGCGGAGCTGAGCGCGCTGACGCCCCGCGAGCGCGAGACGTTGGAGCTGATCGCCCAGGGGCGCACCAACGCCGCGATCGGCCGCGAGATGGTGGTCACGCTCGGCGCGGTCGAGAAGCACGTCTCGAACATCTTCGCCAAGCTCAACCTGCCCGCCGGCGACGATGATCACCGGCGGGTGCTGGCGGTGCTCGCGTATCTGCGCGCGACCACAGCGCAGTGAGCCACACCGGGCCGCAGGGCGGCCAGGGTTACGAGGTCATGCCGCCGAACTGGCCCCCGGTGATGCTCAGCACCTGACCGTTGATGTAGTTCGCCCACGGTGTGCACAACAGGAAAACGCCACCGGCGGCCTCGCGCGGCGTGCCAGCGCGGCCGAGCGGGATCAGCGCCGGACCCATCGCCCGGAGCTGCTCGGGGATGCCGAGCTGGACCCTCTCGCCGCGGATCTCGGTCACGTTCTCGTCGGTCTTGGCGGCGGTCAGGCGGGTCTCGATGAAGCCGAACGCGACCGCGTTGACGTTGATCTTGAACTGGCCCCACTCCTTGGCCAGGGTCTTGGTCAGGCCGATCACCGCCGACTTGCCCGAGGAGTAGTTCGCCTGTCCGGCGTTGCCCATCGTCCCCGAGATCGATGACACGTTGACGATCTTGCGGAACACCTCACGGCCCTCCTCGCGCTCGACCTTGGCCGGCTCGCGCATGTGGGGCGCGACCGCGCGGCACATCCGGAACGGCACGACCGTGTGGATGTCGAGCATCTTCTGGAACCAGTCGTCGCTCATCTTGTGGATCGGGGCGTCGAGCGTGTAGCCGGCGTTGTTGATGAGGATGTCGACCTTGCCCCACGTGTCGATCACCTTCTCGACGAGCAGGTGGGGAACGCCGTCCGCCGTGAGGTCCCCCGCGAACACGAGGGTCTCGCCGGCGATCTCGCTCGCGGTCTGCTCGGCGATGTCGCGGTCGAGGTCGTTGATCAAGACCTTCGCGCCGTTCTCGCAGAGGAGTTCCGCGGTCGCGCGGCCGATGCCGCGGGCCGAGCCGGTGACGATCGCCACCTTGTCATCGAGGATTGCCATGTCCAGACCTCCAATTTCGTGTGTCGAGGCTGGGCATCATGCCAGCGCGGTGGCCAATGATGCGCCGCGCAGGCCCGACTCGATCGCGCCGTCGATGAACCCGGACCAGCCGTTGGCGATGTCCGAGCCGGCGAACACGACCCGGTCCTCGGTCCGCCGCATCGCGCGGTGATGGTGCTCGTACCAGCCCGGCCGGTGGATCGCCCAGGTGCCGCGGGAGAACTCATCACTGCGCCAGTCGTGGGCGGTGGCATCGAGCGCCTCGTACCCCGGCAGGATCGCGTCGAGCTGACCCTGGACCGCGAGCAGGTCGCCGGCGTCGCAGCGCTCGGCGTCGATTCCGAACCCGATCATCAACTGCGAGCCGTCCCCGTTGACGGACTCCGTGCCGAGGTAGCCGAACGGATGCCCGGGCCGGATCGCGTTCTGAAGCACCGACTCGCCCCGGGCATGGATGAATATCTTGATCCCGCGCGAGGCCTGGCCGAGGGCGATCGCGCGCAGTTTGTCCTCGGGGAGACTCGGGGTGAACTCGATCGCGCCGAGCGCGTTGAGCGGGACCGCGACGACGGCCGCGCGCGCCGCGAAGGACTCGCCGGCGCGGGTCTCCACCTCGACCCGATCGCCGCGCTGCGCGATCGCGGCCACGGGCGTCCCAAGCCGGCGCTCGAACGGCGCCCCGGACGCGATCGCGTCGAGCAGCGCGCGGGTGCCGTCGACGATTGTCACCCGGCCGCCGGTGAACTGGGTCAGCTCGAGGCTGTACCCCGACAGCGCGTGCCAGCGCAGCACCGACACCGCTCCCGCCTGGTCGAGCGGGGCGTGCGCGAGCGACTCGAGCTCCGCGGTGAGCACGTCGCGCTCCTCGGGTGAGAGCACGAGCTCGTCGAGGCGCTCGGCGATCGTCTGGCGATCGAACCGGGCGAGCGCGCCGAGCGCCTGGGTTGGATCGTGAGGCGCCGGCAACGCGTCCCGGACGCCGTCGACGAACCGGTCCCAGCCGCGCCGCGCGATCTCATCCCGCTGCTCGATCGACCCCGACCGGCGCTGATCACCCACGTACCAGCTGGCTGCATGGGCGCCGTCGCTCACGCACGTCCGCAGCCCGGCGCGCGTGATCTCCGACCACGTGTGCGGCTGGTGCCAGTGGACCCAGGCGCCGCCGTACTCGATCGCGTGACCGTGCCACTCGGCGGTCCAGGTCCGGCCCCCGAGGCGTTCGCGACCCTCGAGCAGCAGCACCGAGCGGCCGCGCAGCGCCGCCTCTCGGGCCGCGGTCACGCCGGCGAAGCCCCCGCCGACGACGATCACATCGTTCATGAGGCTGCCACCGCAGGAGAGGCGACTGGAATTCGCCGGCCTGCGGTGGCGTCCACCGCTATCGCCCCATCGGGGCCAACGAACACCGGGTTCAGCTCGATCAGATCGAGCGCCTCTTCGACCAGGACCTCCCCGACCTGCTCGGTCAGCCGGGCCGCCGCGGCCAGGTCGACCGGCGCCGCGCCCCGGCCGCCCGTCAGCAGCGGCGCGCCGCGCAACGAGCGCAGCGCCCGCTCGATCCGCGCCGCGCCGGCCGGGAGCGGCACGATCGCCACGTCGGTGAGGACCTCGGTCCAGATTCCGCCGAGGCCGACGATCAGCGCGGGAACCACCGCGTCCGCGCGGGCGGCAACGATCAACTCGACCCCGGGCGTAGCCATCTTCTCGGCGAGCACGGACGCGGTCGGTCCGCCGTCGATCGCGGAAAGCCGGGCGAACGCGCTCCGCACCTCGTTCTGGGACCGCAGACCCAACTCGATCGCGCCGACGTCCGACTTGTGCTGGATTCCGGGCGCGCTCAGCTTCAGCGCGATGTGCCCGCCGAGCTCGCCGAGCGCGGCCACGGCAGCGTCCTCGTCACACACGAGGCTGCCCTCGACCACGTTCACGCCGGCGGTACGCAGCAGCTCCTTGGCGTCGTGCTCGGACAGCCACTCGACATCCCCACTGACGTCCGCCACCGCCATCCCCTGCGCGACCCGTCCGATCTCGAGCAGCCGCGCCGGATCGCCGGGCGGGCTCCGCAGTGCCGCCGCGCACGCGAGGCCGGTGCGCAGACCGGCGATGGCCGGGATGCCCGCCTGCATGCACTGCCAGGCTGCCCCGTCGTCGAGCAGCTCCGGGAGCGTCGAGCAGATCATCGTCGATGCCGGGCTCAACGCCGCGCCGGCGATCACCCCGTCACGGACCGCGTCCGACGCTTTCGCCACCGCACCGGTCAACCCCGGGAACTGGTCGTAAAACACCAGCACGTCGTCGACTCCGGGATCCTCGCCCACGGCGCGGACGAGCTCGGCCAGCAACTCGCCGTCCCCCCAGATCATCGCGGTGTAGTCGAGCGGGTTCGCGGCGGTCGCGGCCGAGGGCAGCAGCTCACGCAACCGCCCGCTCGTCGCCGCCGACAACGCCGGCAGCTCGAGTCCGAGCCGCTGGGCCTCGTCGGCGCCCTGCGCGGAGTCCCCGCCCGAGCAGGTCATGATCGCGAGCCCGCCGCCGGTGCGCGAGCGACCCGGGCGGACCGCAAGCGTCTTCGCGAGCTCCAGCAGGTCGTGGACGTCGGAAGCCCAGACGGCGCCGGCCTCCTCGATCAGCGCCCGGAAGATCCGCTGGTCGCCGGCGAGCGCGGCGGAGTGCGCCGCGGCGGCTCGCGCCCCTGCGGGCGAGCTGCCCACCTTCAACACCGCCACACGGACACCGGCGCCCGCACACGCCGCGAGTCCCTCGCACAACCGCGGACCGCCGTCGTCCTCGAGATATAGCGCGATTGCGCCGACCCCCTCCTCGGCGGCCAGGAACAACAGGTAGTCCGCGGCCGAAAGGACAGCCTGGTTGCCGCTCGCGACGACCGTGTGGAAGCGCAGCCCGCGCCGCGTCGCGAGCGCGTTGACCGCGACGTTGCCGCTCTGTGAGACCAGCGCCACCGCGCCGGGCTCCTGCGGCGTAAGCGCGTCGCCCCACAGAACGCTCCGCTGATGCATCGCGACGATCCCGTTGCAGTTCGGCCCGCACACCGGGAAGTCGTGCCGCTGTGCCGCGGCGACCAGGTCGCGCTGCAACGTGACTCCGTCCGGCACCTCCGCGAAGCCGGCGCTGAACACGACCGCGCCACCGCAGCCCCGCGCCCCGGCCTGGTCGATCGCCGCCGCCACGCCGGCGGCGGGGATCGCTACGACCACCGCGTCGACCGGCTCGGGCAGGTCCGCGAGCGTCGGCAGGCACGGCCGGCCGAGCACCTCGGCACGGTTCGGATTCACGCCCCAGACCGTGCCGGGATAGCTGACCGCGTCCAGGTTCAACAGCGCCTGCGCGCCGTAGCTCGCAGGCCGGTCAGTCGCGCCAACGACCGCGATCGACCGCGGGCGCATCAGACGGCTCAGGTCCACAGAGACGCTCAGTGAATCGTCGCCTCGACCCCGCGGCGCTCGAGCGCGCGCGTGATGATCAGCCGCTGAACCTCGCTCGTGCCTTCCCAGATCCGGTCGACGCGGAGCTCGCGGTTGAACCGCTCGGCCACGTTGCTGCGCATGTAGCCGCGACCGCCGAACGCCTGGACGGCGCGGTCGGCGCAGCGGCCGGCGGCCTCCGAGACGAACAGCTTCGCCATCGAGGCCTTGGCGTGGATCAGCTTCACGTCGGCGCCGGCGTCGACCATCCCCGCAACATGAAGCGCGAGCAGCCGGCCGAGCGTCGCATCGGTCGCCGAGTCCGCGAGCGGGAACGAGATGCCCTGGTAGTCCATGATCCGAACGCCGCCCTGCTGGCGCTCGAGCGCCCACGCCGTCGTCTCGTCAAGCAGGCGCCACATCGCGCCGAGCCCGTGCGTAGCGATCCCGAGGCGCTCTTCGGTGAACCAGGCGCGCTGCAACGCCTCGCCGTTGCCGACGCCGCCGACAACCGCGTCGGGGCCGACCTCGACGTCGGTGAAGCGGATCGTCGGATGGCCGTGCGGATAGTTGTGGGTGAACCGAGGGTTGTCGACGAACTCGACGCCCGCGGCCTCGGGCTCGACCAGGAACAGCGTCGGCAGCCGGTCGGGTCCGTCGACCGCATTGGCCATCACGATCAGCACGCGGGCGACGTCGCCCGAGGTCACGAACCACTTCTCGCCGTTGATCCGCCAGCCGCCGTCCGTGGTGATCGCGGTCGAGGCGATGCCGCCCGGGTCCGAGCCGGCCTCGGCCTCCGTGACCGCGTACGCGTCGCCGCCCTCGCCGCGTAGCGCCGGCAGGACGTAGCGCTCGATCTGCTCGGGCGTGCCCTGGAGCAGCACGTTGTAGGCGCTCGGCACGTGCCAGTGGAGGCCGTTCGTGACCCGGCCGAACTGCTCGTTGACCAGGAACCACTCGAGCATCGACCAGCCCTGGCCGCCGTACTCGGGCGCGAACCTTCCGCCGTTGAGCCGTGCGGCGATCGCCTCGCCCTTGATGTGCTCGACGGTCTCGGTGGGCAGCTGCCCACCGAGCTCCTCGGCCTCGAGCTCGAGCGGCATCAGCACCGTCTCGACGAACGTCCGCGCTCGCTGCTGAAGCTCGAGCTGTTCGGCCGTCAGCTCGTGGCCGGCGGTCGTGGGGAAGATGGACTTCGTCGGCGGCGCCTGACGACGGCGCCTCGCGGCGGTGCTCATGCTTGCTCCTCGTTTCTCGTGGCGAGCAGCTCGGAGAGCCGCCGCCTGTCTGTCTCGGTACTCCGCGCGGCGCGACTCGGCAGCGCCAGCAGCAGGTTGTGGTGATTGGCGATCACCGCGATCGCGACCTCGCGGGCCTGCGCCACCTCGGGATCGGGATCGCCGGCGCGCTGTTCGATCAACTCGACGACGCCGTGCAGGTAGCGGTGCCACGAGCGCTGGCTCCCGCGGAGGACGAGACGCTCGATTCGCGCGGCCTCCTCGGCAACTGCGTCGCCGGTCGCAACGCCGCCGCAGCGGAGGGTCGCGACCGCGGCCGGAAGCTCGCGCTCGGGTTCCGGGGTGACCGACAGCCAGGGCACTCGCTTGACCATGGGCGGTAGACTAACGCAAACTGATCACAAAGTCAGGATGGTTTCCATGTCAGCTGTGATGACCGCCGTCGCCGGCACCGGTGAAGCGCTCGATCCCCGCCTGTATCTCGACCCTGCGGTGCTCGAGTCCGAGCAAGCGCGGATCTTCGAACGCACCTGGCAGCTGATCGGGCACGTCTCGGCGCGTGCCGCGGCCGGGCAGCTATACGACCGGGTTCGCCGGCTCTCAGCCGGTGCTGGTCGTGCGCGACGATCAGCACCGTCTCAACGCCTACCGCAACGTCTGCCGGCACCGAGGGTCGTGTCTGCTCAGCGGCTCGGGCCAGTGCAAGGGCGCGATCCGCTGCCGCTATCACGGCTGGACCTATAAGTTCGATGGCACGCTGATCGGCGTGCCCGAGGGCCTCCAGTTCGGCGAGCGCCTGGACAAGTCAACGCTGGGGCTGATGCCGGCGCGGGTCGAGGAGCTGTGCGGCCTCGTGTTCGTCAACCTCGATCCCGACGCCACGCCGCTGGCCGAGCTCGTCGGCGATCTGCCGGCGCGCCTTGAGCGCTACCGGATCCCTGAGCTCGAGCCGTTCGCGCCCGCTGGCGGCACCCAGCCCGCGAATTGGAAGGTGGTCGCCGAGAACTACCTCGAGGGCTACCACATCCCGATCGCCCATCCCGGCCTGATGCGGATGCTCGACTACAAGCACTACGACACCGACCTGCACGAGCACTACGCGTGGATCGAGGCGCCGCTCCGAAAGAAACCGTCGAGCAACCGCCTCGAGCGGCTGTACGCGCAGCTGGCGACGCCGATGCCGGGGCTCGGCGAGGAGGATCGGCGCACCTGGCGCTACGTGTTCATCTACCCCAACACGACGATCGACCTGTATGCCGACCAGGTCAACACCTGGCAGATGGTCCCCGACGGAGTCGGGCGCACGCGCGACGTATTCATGGGCTACCGCTCGTCGCGAAGCGGCCCGCGGACCCGCGCCGTCCAGCGGCTCAACAACTGGCTGAACACGCTCGTGCTCAAGGAGGACATCGACCTCGTCAAGAACGTCCAGCTCGGGCTGCAAACACGCGGCTACCGCTGCGGACCGCTGTCGCGCCGCGAGATCGCGGTGGCGTGGTTCGCGGACCGGGTGCGCGCGGATCTGGATTCCGCCCACCCCGAGGCCGCGACGCCGTGAACGCGGACCGCGCGAGCGCTGCCGCCGACCGCAAGCCGAGCGCGCGTGACCGAATCCCGGCCGCCGCCGACCGCAAGCCGAGCGCGCGTGACCGGATTCTGGCCGCCGCCGTCGGGCAGATCGCCAAGGAGGGCATCGACGGCGTGCGGATCGCGAGGATCGCGATGGAGGCGCGCGTCTCCACCGCGCTCGTCCACTACCACTTCGAGACCCGCGACGCCCTGCTCGCCGAGGCGCTCGATTACTCCTATCAGCACGCCGGAGCGGCCCGGATCGCCGGCGAGCGGAAGCTGCCGGAGGCCTCGCACGCCGAGCGTCTCAGCGCGATGATCGACGGGTGCCTGCCGACGACCGCCGGACTGACCGAGGACTGGGTGCTGTGGGTGGAGCTGTGGTTGCGCGCGGCGCGCCATCCGGACCTGCGCCCGGTCGCCGAGGAGCTGTACGCGCGGCTGCACGCGTGGTTCAGCAATGAGATCGCCGCCGGCGTAGAGGACGGCGAATTCGCGCGCTGCGACCCCGACGAGGTCGCGGACCGAACGCTCGCGCTGATCGACGGCTACGGGATCAGGACGCTGATCGGCGACGGCGCGATTCCGCTCGACCGAGCACGAGAGTCCGTCTGGACCGCGCTGGCGCGGGATTTGGATCCCCGCCCGGCCGCGGGATACGTTGACTCAGGCCCGTGAGCCGGCGCCGAGCGCCGCGCGGGCGGCCTCGCGGCCGGTCCGGACCGCGCCCTCCATGTAGCCGGCCACCCAGTGGTCCGAGCCGGCGACGTAGAACGGCGGCTCGTGGGTGCCGTGCATCGGCCCGACTCGCGTCAGGTCGCCCGGGGCCCAACTCGCGATGTAGCCCTGCGTGAACGGGTCGACGCCCCACGCGCGCTCGATCATCGCGACCGGGAACCGCGCCGCCTCGCCGTAAAGCGCGACCAGTCCGTCGACCACGGTCGTCGACCGAACCGCGTCAGGCGTCGCCAGGAACGCCGACAGCCGCTCGGGCGGGACCAGCAGCGACAGGACGCCGGTGCCCTGCGGCCAGGTCGAGCCGAACAGCCACTCGCACTCGGCGAGCCCGTTCTGGCCCGTCTCCTGCCAGAACGAGGCCTCGTAGGCGGCGACGACCTTGGCGGCGAGCGCGTGGCGGTGTGAGCGCAGCGACCGAAGGCGCGCATCGCTGAGCCCTGAGATCTCGACGGCCCGTAGCGGGCCGGCGGGGATCGTGCACACGACGGCCTCGGCCGCGACCACCTCGCCGCCGTCGAGCGTCACCTCGACACTGCCAGGACGCACGGACACCCGCTGGGCGGCGGCACCGAAGCGAATCACCTCCGGGCCGAGCTCGGCGGCCATCGCCAGCGCGACCGCGGCGGAGCCCTCCGCCACCCGGAGGCCCTCCCAGCGCTCGAGGTCGTAGAAGCCGTCGCCGCCGAGCGCCGCGTGCTTGCGCAGCTCGGCGAGCAGCGAGGTCCGCTCGGGCGCGTCGCACGCGAGCGACAGCGACGCCAGGTCGTGGCGCCGGCGCACCGCCGGCAGCGCGTCGTGCTCGCGGAGCCAGTCGGCCAGGCTGAGCGCGTCGAGGCGAGCGGCGTCCGGGTGACTCCACGGATCGTCGGGGTCGACGGTCGCCGCGAGCCGCACGAACGACTCCCTGAGCCGGTCGTCGTCCAGTCGCTCGGCCTCGCTCATCCACGGGATGTCGTCGCCGACGTAGACGCCGTCGACGAGCCCCCAGCTGATCTCGCCAGGATCGGCGACGTAGCTCGACTCGACGGTCAGGCCGAGCTCATCGACGAGCTCACCGTAGGCGGTGTGGCCCGGCCCGAACACCTCGCCGCCGGCCTGGACCACGCGCCCGTCGGGCAGCGTCACCGCCTCCACCCGGCCACCCACCCGGTCCCGCGCCTCGAGCACGATCACATCCGCTCCCGAGCGCTTCAGGTCGCGCGCGGCGCTCAGCCCCGCCAGTCCCGCCCCCAACACCGCCACATCGACCACGCCAGCCGACTCCTCTCCGCGTGCCTTCCAGTTTGTTAGCGACAACCCGTGGGCTTGACAGCGCCAGGACGATCGCTGTAGTTTCCTGAATGGCCGTTCAGTATATGAGACTTGGCGGCGGCGCCTGACGGCGGCGCCTTAGCGGGACTTGGTGGTGGCGCCGGACGGCGGCGCGTTAGCGGGACTTGGCGGCGGCGCCTGACGGCGGCGCCTTAGCGAATTTCTACGAGGGTTGAGAAGAGGGTGAGTCCGCGTCCGAAGGTCGAGCACCTGCGCAAGCCGCAGATCATCGCCGCGGCCGCCGAGGTGCTGTACGAGCGCGGCATGTTCGACACCCGGATCGGCGACATCGCCAAGCGCGCGGGGACGAGCGCGCCGACGATCCTCTACTACTTCGAGTCCAAGGACCGGCTGCTCGAGGAGGCGGTCGACCAGACCGACCGCGACTTCTACGAGCGCCTGACCGAGGGCCAGGCGCGGCAGGAGGGCGCGGCCGACAAGCTCGTCCACCTGATCGAGGAGACCAGCCTCGGTCCGGGCGGGCTCAGCGACTGGACGCTGTGGATGGAGATGTGGGTCCGGGCCCGCCGCGAGCCGGCCGTGCGGGACACGTATTTCCGCCTCGACCGCCGCCAGCGCAATCTGATCGCGGACATCGTGCGAGACGGCCAGGAGGAGGGAGCGTTCGACCGGGACGCCGACCCCGATGACTTCGCGCTGGCGCTGAGCGGACTGATGGACGGCCTTGGCGTCCAGGTGACGTTGGGTCAACCCGACGTGACGGCCGAGCGGATGGTGGAGCGCTGTCTGGCGCTGGCCTCGGTCGAGCTCGGATGCGATCTTCGCGGGCCGCGGCGATCAGGTGAACTGGGGAGTGTCGATGCATCCACGTGAGGGATGGTCGGAGGGAGGGATCCGGCGCCGCCCCTCGCCAGCCGGACCGGCGATCTCCCGTCGCGACCTGCTGCGTGCCGGCGCGGGGCTCGCGCTCGGCGGAATGCTCGCCGGCTGCAGCACGACGAACCCCGCCGGTGCGAGCAGCGGCCCTCCGCTCCCACGTCAGAACAGCCCCGTCAAGTGGCCCGTGTACACCGACAACAAGCCGATCGCCGCGGGCCTTGCGCCCGAGGAGGGCGCGACCCTGCGGCTCTACAACTGGGTCGCGTACATCAACGAGACGGTGGTCAAGAGCTTCTGCAAGAAGTACAAGTGCAACTACTCGCTGACGACGTACAACACGATGGAAGAGGCGCTCGCCAAGCTGTCCAGCGGGCAGCTCAAGTTCGACGTCTTCTTCCCGACGGTCGCGGTGCTCGGCCAGTTGGTCGCGGCCAAGATGATCCGGCCGCTCAACCACAGCTACATCCCCAACATGGCCAACGCCTGGCCCGACTATCGGAATCCGTTCTACGACCAGGGCTGGCAGTACACGACGCCGTACTCGATCTACACCACCGGGATGGCCTGGCGCAAGGACAAGGTGAACCTCGCTCCGTCGTGGAACATGCCCTGGCAGGGGGCGCCGTACAAGGGCAAGGTCGCAGTCCTCGACGATTACCGGGAGACGATCAGCCTGGCGCTCCTGCGGGCCGGCAACCTCGACCTCAACACGACGAGCACGGCCCAGATCCACGCTGCCGGCAAGGCGCTGTCGGAGCTCTCGGCGCTCACCAACGTGCGGATCGACAACAACGATTACACCGACGTCCCGACCGGCAAGACGTGGATTCACCACGCATGGTCGGGTGACATGGCCACCGCGGACGAGTACCTGCCCAAGGGCACCTCGATCGACACGGTCGGCTACTGGTTCCCGGCCGACAAGAAGGGTCCGGTCGCCAACGACCTGATGGTCAATCTGACCGGCGGCTCAAATCCGGTGCTCGCCCATCTGTTCATCGACTACATGCTCGACGTGAACAACGCGCTGGAGAACTACAGCTACGTCGGTTACATGCAGCCGTTGACCGAGGTCACCCCGGCGAAGCTGACATCCGAGAAGCTGCTGCCTCCCCAGTTGACGTCCACGGTGGTGCTACCGGATTACTTCCGGCACGGCCTGTTCCAGCTCGAGCTGCCTGGGGCCGCCAACGCGGTCTGGGAGTCGACCTGGAACTCGTTCTCCAAGGGGCTATAGGGTAAGACGATGGCGGCCCTCAAGGACACCCACGACCGGCGCAACCGCGGACTGTGGATAGGCGCTGGCGATGCCCGGGAGCGATCTGGCTGCTCGTTCTGTTCGTGGCGCCGTTCTACGTGATGCTGTCGGTCGCCGGCGGCGGCGTCAACGAGTTCTTCCAGACGGTGGTCCCCATCTGGAATCCACTGCACTGGTCGAGCTGGAACCTGAGCGCGGTCTGGCACGACATCTTCGGGCCCGGAGCGTTCATCGGCCCGCCTGCGCTCCGGACACTCCTCTACACGGCGATCGCCACGGTGATCTCGCTGGCGATCGCCTACCCGGTGGCCTATTTCGTCTCCCGCTACGCCGGCAGGCGCAAGACGCTGTTCCTGGTCCTGCTGATCGCGCCGTTCTGGGTCAGCTACATGATGCGCATGCTGGCCTGGATCGACCTGCTGCAGCAGGGCGGTTTCTTCAACAGCGCGTTGTCGTTCTTCGGCCTGCCCGGCAACACCGACTGGCTCGGCGGCAAGTCGGTGACCGTGATCCTGGGGCTCGTGTACGGATACATCCCGTACGTGATCCTGGTGCTCTACGCCTTCCTCGACCGCATCGACCAGAGCCTGCTCGAGGCTGCCCGAGATCTCGGGCTCAGCAAGTGGCGGACCTTCTGGCACGTGACGGTTCCCTTGAGCAAGCCGGCGCATCATCGCCGGGACGTTCATCACGGTGCTGCCGATGCTCGGCGACTACTACACCAATCAGCTGCTGTCGGGGGCACCCGGGACGACGATGATCGGCAACGCGATCGAGGGGCAGCTCGACTCGCCCGGCGAGATCGGACAGGGCGCCGTGCTGTCGCTGATGCTGCTCGTCGTGCTGCTGATCCCGATGATCTATTACGTGGTCAGCACCGCCCGTGCCTCGAGGGAGAACGCCTGATGGCAAGCGCGGTCGACCAGTCCGTGACCACCTCCGCCGCAAGCGGGGCGGAACTCGCCGGGCGCGGCCGCCCGCGGGGAAACCCGTGGCGGCGGCCGTGGGCGATGGAGGGCTTCACCTGGCTGTACATCGTCTGGTCGATCGTGCCGATCGCGATCGCGGTGCTGTTCTCGTTCAACAAGGGCGCATCACAGGCCACCTGGCAGGGCTTCTCGACCAAGTGGTACGTCGGCAACGGGGTCACCTCGGTGCTCCACAACCCCAGCCTCCATCAGGCCGTGATCCAGACGCTCGTGCTCGCCGTCCTGACCACGTTGATCTGCGTCCCGATCGGGGTTGGCTTCGCGATCGGCATCGATCGCTGGCGCAGCCCGGACCTCGAACGGACTGAACTTCGTGATGATCTTCTCGTTCGTGATCCCGGAGCTGCTGCTCGCGGTGGCGCTGTTCCTGCTCGTCACGCAGGCGCTGACGTTCATCAGCCTCGGAACGACGGCCGAGGTGGCCGGGCTGGTGGTATGGAACATAAGCTGGCCCGCGATCATCGTGCGCGCGCGGCTGGTGACCATCGGACGGACCTACGAAGAGGCGGCCTGCGATCTTGGGGCGTCGCGACTCGGGGCGATCCGGCGGGTGCTGCTTCCGCTGCTGATGCCGGCGATCTTCGCGAGCGCGGTGCTCGTGTTCGCCAGCACCGTGGACGATTTCGTGATCGTGGAGCAGCTGTCTTCGACCGCGAACACGCAACCGATGTCGGTGCTGATCTACTCCAACGTCCATGCCGGGCTGAGCGGGCCGGCGCTCAACGCCCTGGCCACGATCATGCTGTTCATCTCGCTCGTCGCCGCGCTGATCGGCTTCGTCGGCTACCGGTGGATGACCCGGGGCGAACGCACCAAGGGCGGCGCCGAGGCGCTGACCGGCATCGCGGGAATCTGAGAGGACTGAAATGAGTGGAGGACATGTCAAGCTCGAGTCACTGACGAAGCGGTTCGACGGTGTCACTGCGGTCGACGAGATCTCGGTCGAGATCCAGGCCGGCGAGTTCTTCTCGGTGCTCGGGCCCAGCGGGTGCGGCAAGACGACGACGCTGCGCATGGTCGCGGGCTTCGAGCCGCCGACCAGCGGCAAGATCCTGCTCGATGGCACGGACGTCGGAGGCTGGGCGCCCCACCGCCGCAACGTCAACACGGTCTTCCAGAGCTACGCGCTGTTTCCGTTCCTGACCGTCGCCGAGAACGTCGCCTTTGGCATGAAGTACAAATCGGTGCCGAAGTCCGAGCGGCACAGCCGGGTGGCGGACGCGCTCGCCATGGTCCAGCTCTCCGGTTACGAGAAGCGACGCCCCAACCAACTCTCGGGCGGCCAGCAACAGCGCGTTGCGCTGGCGCGCGCACTGGTGCTGCGTCCGTCGGTCCTGCTGCTGGACGAGCCCCTGGGTGCGCTCGACGCCAAGCTCCGCCGCACGCTCCAGGTCGAGTTGGGCGCACTGCAGAAGCAGGTCGGAATCACCTTCCTGTACGTCACCCACGACCAGGAAGAGGCGCTCACGATGTCCGATCGCCTGGCCGTCATGAACCATGGACGCGTCGCCCAGCTCGGCACTCCGGAGGAGGTCTACAACGAGCCCGCCGACGCCTACGTGGCCGACTTCCTGGGCGTGTCGAACCTGATGGACGCTCGAGTGGAGAAAGGCGGCAATGGGCAGGGATCCTGCCGCCTGCGCCTGGGCGATTTCACGCTCGAGGCGCACACAGGCCAGCTCGACGCAACAGGCGCTGTCAAGGTCGCGATCCGACCGGAGCGCGTTCACCTGCTTCCGTATGAGACCGGTGGGGTCAACTGCGTGCCGGGGATGGTCGAGCGCCTGGTCTTTCTCGGCTCGACCACGCACATCTACGTCCGCCTCGCCACCGGCTCGGCGCTTCAGGCGCTGGTGCGCAACGAGGGGGAGGCGGTGCCCTACAGCCAGGGAACGCCCGTCAAGGTGGACCTCCCTGCCGACGCGTTGCGCGTCCTGCCCGACCCGGGCGTCAGCGTCGCCGAGATTCGCGACGAGACGCTCGGCGATCAGCCGCTCGACGTGACCAGCGGGTTGCCGGCGTCGAGCTGACCCCCGGCCTCGCGGCGGGGGCCTGCTCGCGCCCCGAGTCGAGCGCTCGCCTAAGCACGCGCGAGCGCGACCGCAGCACGGGCACGAGCGTCGCCAGCATCACCGCCGCCAGGATCGCCAGCGGCACGGCATCGCTCGTTGCCCGCGACAGGCTCGCCGCTGTCGGCGCGCCGATCGTCTCCCCGGTCGCCCACGCCAGGTTGAACAGCATCGAGCCGAACACGAGCGCGGCGCCGATCTCCTCGATCGCGTCCGTCATGATCGAGATTGCCGGCGTCGCGAACGCCGTCAGCGGTCCGCCCAGCGCGAGCACGGTCAGCGCCGCCAGCGACACCGCCGTTCCTGGTAGCGGTAGCAACGCGAGCAGAACCGCCATCGCGCCGAGGCCGGCGCTGAGCGGGAGCAGCACCCCGCGCCGATCGACGACGCGTCCGATCGCGGGGTTCACCAGCAGGCTCAACAGCGACGCGAGCAGGAACGTGACGCCGATCGCCACACCCGAGGCGCCGAAGCGCGACAGTCGCAGGGGAAGCAGGGTCCCGGTTGCGCCGATCGTGCAGGCCTCGAGCAGGAGCAACCAGCAGCCGAGCGCGATCCTGGGGTCTCGCGCCAGCACGCGCAGCCGCGCTCCGGCGCCGAGCGCGGCGCGAGGAGGCTCCGGGTGCTGGAGCGTCCACGCCGTCAGAGCGAGCGATACGGCTCCGACGCACGCGAACACGACCTCGGTCCCGGCTGCCACCGCCACCGTACCGAGCACTGGGCCGACCAGCGTGCCGAAGATCGCCGAGGCGAGCACCGATCCGAGCATCTGGCCGCGGTGTTCTCGGGGCGAGATCGCTATCACCCACGCCAGGCCCCCGGCCCAGACGCAGCCGCATGCCATTCCCTGGACGAAGCGCAGCCAGTCGAGGTCCGTGATGTCGGAGCCGAATCCGAACGCGACGATCGAGACGGTGAACAGCAGCAAGCCGACCACCGTCGTGCGCCTGACCCCCGCACGGGTTGCGATCCATGCGCCGAGCAGCGAACCCGGGATCATGCCCGCCGGGTAGGAGGCCGCGAGCACACCGATCGCCGGCTTGGAGGCGCCGAAGGCGTGCGCGTAATGAGGCAGTATCGGGGTGAGCGCCGAATACAGGACCGCCTCGAAGCCGAGCAGCACGCGGATCAGGACGACCGTGCGCCGATCGGGGTCGAACGCCTGGCGCTCGGAGCGCGGCCGGCGGGATCGGAGCGCGGTCATGCTTTCACCAGCGCGTCCGCGAGCCGCCGCAGCCGTGGTGCGAGGTCAGAGGTGTCGTCTGATGCGAGCTGCTCCACAAGCAGGCCGTCGGCGGCCGCGAGCAGGAGCTCCGCATCGGACCGCGGATGCCGCGAGCCCGCCGCGGCGAGCAGCGGCGAGAGCGCCTCCAAGTAGGCGCCGGTCCAGCGCATTGTCACGTCGCGCAGCGCCGGCCGGCGCGCGGCTTCGAGCACCAGAGCGTACGTCGCGAGCAGCCAGCCGCGGCTGGTGAAAGAGGGATTGTCGGCGGCGCCTGACGGCGGCGCCTTTGAGGGATTGTCGGCGGCGCCTGACGGCGGCGCCTTTGAGGGATTGTCGGCGGCGCCTGACGGCGGCGCCTCAGAGGGATTGTCGGCGGCGCCTGACGGCGGCCCCTTGGTCGACTCCTCACTAGGGCCGAGAATCGCGCCGACCGCCAGCGCGAGCGGGTCGGCGGTGCCCTCCGGGGGCTCGCGGAGGAACGCGCGCAGGCGCTCGATGTCGCGCTCGGCAGCGCTCTCGAGCGCTGCCGTCAGCAGGTGCTCCTTGGACTGGAACCAGTAGGTCGTCGAGGCGAGCGGCAGGCCGGCCACCTCGGCGACGCGCCGATGCGTGACGGCATCCACCCCTGCCTCGGCGACGACCCGCAGAACCGCATCCAGCAGCGCCTCGCGGCGGGCCGCGCCCCGGGGTCGAGCGCCATTGCGAATGCTTGCGGTGCTTGAGGCCATAGTGGTACAAATGTACCAATTGCCCGCGGTCGCCACCGGCGATCAGCACGCGACGCCGCGGGTCGCGACAAGACGCAACCATCTAGAGTCCGGTCGGCCATGAACGCGAACGAATGGCTGGCCGCGTTTGCCGACCGGCTCGGCACCACGCCGCCATCGACTGAGGAGTTCAAGAGAATCCTCGACCTCGCGGGCGTGGCGGCCCATTCCTCGGAACGCGTGGCCGCTCCGGCCGCGACCTGGGTGGCGGCGAAAACCGGTATCGATCTCGACGAGGCGATCCGGATCGCCCGCGAAATCGGGGGCGATGACTGACAGCGCGGGCGATGGCTGACCGCCCGTACGACATCGTCGTGTTCGGCGCCACCGGGTTCACCGGCGCGCTGACCGCCGAGTATCTGGCACGGAACGCGCCCGCCGGGATGAGCTGGGCGCTCGCGGGGCGGAACGCAGCCAAGCTCGAGCAGGTGCGTGGGCGACTGGCGGCGGTCAATCCGGCGTGCGCGGGCCTGCCGCTGCTGCACGCGGACGTCTCGGACGCCGAATCGCTGCGGGCGTTGGCGGAGGCGACGAAGGTCGTGATCACCACCGTCGGCCCGTACATCCGCCACGGCGAGCCGGTGGTGGCGGCGTGCGCCGCCGCCGGCACCGATTACGTCGACCTGACCGGCGAGCCCGAGTTTGTCGACCGGATGTGGCTCGGCTACCACGAGCAGGCGGAACGGACCGGCGCGCGGCTCGTGCACTCGTGCGGGTTCGATTCGATCCCGTACGACCTCGGCGTGCAGTTCACCGTCGAGCAGCTGCCAGAAGGCGTGCCGATCTCGGTTGACGGGTTCATGCGGACGAAGGGGTCGTTCTCCGGCGGGACCTACCAGTCGGCGATCGAGGTCCTCGGCGGGCTGCGGTCGAGCTCGAAGGTGGCACGCGAGCGTCGTAGGCTCGAGGGCGACCCTACCGGGCGGCGGGTTCGGGGCGTTTCGGGTAGGCCGCACCCGGACCAGTTCGCGGGTGGCTGGGTCGTTCCGCTCCCGACCATCGATCCGGCGACCGTCCTCCGCTCCGCGCGGGCGCTCGACCGCTACGGGCCGGACTTCACCTACAGCCACTACGCGGTCGTCGGGCCGCTGCCGATGCTCGTCGGGCTGAGCGCCGCCGCCGGGGTGGCGGTGGTGCTGGCACAGATCCCGCCGACGCGCAACCTGCTCCTGAAGCTGAAGAGCTCGGGGGAGGGGCCGTCTGAGAAGCAGCGCGCGAAGTCCTGGTTCAGCATACGATTCGCGGCGCGTGACGGTGCCGGCGCCAGCGCTGGCAGCCGGCTGCGGACCGAGGTCAACGGCGGCGACCCCGGCTACGGCGAGACCTCGAAGATGCTCGCCGAGTCGGCGATGTGCCTCGCGCACGATGACCTCCCCGCGCGCGCCGGCCAGCTGACGCCGGCGGTGGCGATGGGGCCGGCGCTGAGGCGTCGGCTCGAGGCGGCCGGGATCGAGTTCAAGGTGCTCGATGAACGCTGAGGTGAGCCCCACGAAGTGGACAGCCGCCGATATTCCGGATCAGAGCGGGCGCGTGGCGGTCGTGACCGGCGCCAACAGTGGCCTCGGTCTGGTCACCGCCCGGGAGCTCGCGCGCGCCGGCGCGCGGGTCGTCCTGGCGTGCCGGAGCACCGACAAGGGGGAGGGGGCCGCGGCGCGTATCAGCTCCGCGGTGCCAGGCGCAGCCGTCGAGCCGGCGGTGCTAGACCTCGCCAACCTCGAGTCCGTGAGGACGTTCGCCGCGAACGCGCCGGATCGACTCGACCTTCTGATCAACAATGCCGGGTTGATGGCGGCGCCCCGGCATCTGACCCGGGACGGCTACGAGAGCCAGTTAGCCACTAACCACCTCGGCCACTTCGCGCTCACCGGGCTGGTGCTGGGGCGGCTGCTGGCGGCACCGGCGCCGCGCGTGGTCACGGTGTCGAGCACGCTCCACCGGACCGGGGCGATCGACTTCGACGATCTTCAGGGCGAGCGCAAGTACAACCGCTGGCGCGCGTACGGGCAGTCGAAGCTTGCGAACCTGATGTTCTGCTTCGAGCTCCAGCGCCGCGCGGTGCAGGCCGGAAGCGCGCTGCTGAGCATGGCCGCCCACCCCGGTTACGCCGCAACCAACCTCCAGGCGGCCGGGACCGACCGCTTCTACGAGCGGTGGTACATGGCGATCGGGAACAAGCTTTTGGCGCAGAGCGCGGAGATGGGCGCCCTGCCGACGCTGTACGCGGCGACCGTCCCGGATCTCCCCGGCGGCACCTACGTCGGGCCGGGCGGCCGCGCCGAGCAGCGCGGCTATCCCAAGATCGTGGGGGCCGCCGCCAAGGCGTACGACGAGCAGGCGTGGCGTCGGTTGTGGGAGGTGTCCGAGGAGCTCACGGGCGTGCACTACGAGTTCGACGCGCAGCGGGCGGCGGTGTGAGCTCGACGGACCGCGAGACCAGCTCTGCCGGCGCCGGCATGGGCGACTTCCGCGCCGACGGCCACGCCGCGGTCGAGTGGGCCGCGGACTACCTCGAACGGGTGGGCGAGCTGCCCGTGCTCGCGCAGGTCGCGCCCGGCGACATCCGCGCCCGGCTGCCCCAGAAGGCCCCGGACGAGCCCGAGCCGTTCTCCGCGGTGCTCCGGGACCTCGACGAGATCCTGCTACCTGGCGTCACCCACTGGCAGCATCCGCGCTACTTCGCGTACTTTGCGACGAGCGCGGCGGAGCCGGGGATCCTCGCCGAGCTGCTGGCGGCCACGCTCAACTCGATCGCGATCCTGTGGCGGACCGCGCCGGCGTCGACCGAGCTCGAGGGAGTCGTGCTCGACTGGGCCGCCGACCTGCTCGGACTCCCGTCCGGCTGGCACGGCCACATCGAGGACAGCGCGTCGACGTCGACGTTCGCGGCCTGCGTGGCCGCTCGCGAGGCCACCGGCCGCGATCTGATCGTGTGCGCCGAGCACGGGCATTCCTCGATCGAGAAGGCCGCGCGAATGATCGGGATGCGGTTGCGGAAGGTGCCCAGCGACGACGCGTTCCGGATGCGGGCCGATGCCGTCGGTGATCTGTCCGATGCCGCCATCATTGTGGCTACCGTCGGTACTACCGCGACCGCAGCGGTGGATCCGGTGCCGTCGATCGCCGACGCGTGCGCCGTCAGCGGCACGTGGTTGCACGTCGACGCCGCCTACGCCGGCTCGGCGATGGTATGCCCGGAGAACCGGTGGGCGTTCGCCGGCGTCGATCGCGCCGACTCGCTGGTCGTGAACCCGCACAAGTGGTTGCTGACGCCGATGGACTGCTCGCTGTTGTGGACGAGCCGGCCCGAAGACTTCCGGCGCGCGTTCAGCGTGGTCCCGGAGTACCTCCGCACCCCCGACGCCGAGGACTCGCTGAGCCTGAGCGAGTACGGACCCGCGCTCGGCCGGCGTTTCCGGGCGCTCAAGCTGTGGGCCGTCCTGCGCTGCTTCGGCCGCAGCGGCCTGCAGCGCCATATCCGCAGCGGGATCGAGCTCGCCTCGGAGTTCGAGCGCCGGGTGCAGGAGGCCGAGGGCTGGGAGGTGTGCGCGCCTCGCCACTTCTCGCTCGTCTGCTTCCGGCTCGAGGGCGACGACGACCGCAACCGCAAGCTGCTCGAGCGCGTCAACGCCAGCGGCGAGATGTTCATCTCGCATGCGGTGCTGAACGGCCGCTACGTGCTCAGACTGGCGATCGGCCAGCAGAGCACAACCGCGGACGATGTGAGCCGCGCGTGGGACGTGCTTGTGCGCGAGGCGGCGCGGGTATGACGCCGACTTGGACCGCCCGAGGTTCCGTCTCTTCGCGGTGACGCTGGCGACGTTGCCGCTGGCGTGCGACTGGCGCGGATAGCCGGCCGTCCGACGCAGTTTGCGTGAGTTGTGGTGCGCGCACCCCTCGACCTTCGGCCGCAGCTGTCGACTACCTGGCTGCAGGGACCACCTGGAAAGCGGCACCCCGGGGGCGTCGCAAAGGATGTGATGTTTCGATGATGTCAGGGATGTATGCCGCGATCAGCGGCCTAGATGCGCATCAGACGATGCTCGACGTAACCGCCAACAACCTGGCCAACGTCGACACCGTCGGTTACAAGGCCCAGAGCACCCAGTTCTCCGACGAGCTCTCGCAGCTCGTCGCCGCCGGCACCGGCCCCAACGGCTTCAGCGCCGGCACCAACCCGAAGCAGGTCGGGCTGGGGGTACAGGTCGGTTCGATCGACAACGTGATGACCGCCGGTGGTGTGGAGTCGACCGGGAACGCGACCGACGTCGCGATTCAGGGCAACGGGTGGCTGCGGGTCGCCAACGGCGACACCGCCGTCACCCCGAATACGTTCGACGCGACGCAGTACACCCGGGCGGGTGATCTGACGTTCAACCCGAACGGCTACCTGACCACCCAGACCGGACAGTACGTGCTCGGCTATGCCGCGCAGTCGAACGGGTCGGGCGGCTACCAGCCCAACACCGCCGGTGGCGCGACGAACGCGATCGTGGTCCCGCCGGGATCGACGAACGTCACGATCGGCCCGGACGGCAGCGTCAACTACCAGACCGCCACCGGCACATCCGTGACCGCGGGCTATGTCTCACTGGCGACGTTCCCCAACCAGGCGGGGTTGCAGCGCGACGGCGGGTCGTTGTGGAGCGCGACCGCGGCGTCGGGCACCGAGACCGCCGGCCAGCCCGGGACCGCCGGGTTCGGTCAGACGATCAGCGGCGAGCTCGAGCAGTCCAACGTCGACATGGGTACCGAGTTCACGAACATGATCGAGGCTGAGCGCGGCTACCAGGCCAACGCCAGCACGATCACCACCGCCGACCAGATGATGCAGACGGCTGTGAACATGAAGCAGTAGTAGGTCTCCGTGGTGCGGCGGGGCGGCATCGGGAGGTGCCGCCCGCCCGGCCGCCACCGGGAGGTGCCACCCGCTCGGAGGTCGACGCCGACGCCGCGGAGCGGTTCGAGGTGAACGTTCCCGACGGCAGCCTCGTGCGCCCGCCCGGCGCCACCGTGGGCAGCCGGCGCCACCGTGGCGGCGCGTCAGCTCGGCAGCGGGAACAGCGTCAGGAATCGCACGGCCGCCTGACGGTCGCCGGTGATCGACAGCTCGTCGGTCGTGAGCGAGTGGCCGTGCCAGAGGATCTGCTGAAGCGTTGCGGAATCGGTGATGATCGTCGCGACGGGATCGCCGGCGGCTCCACGCGCGACGTCGAGCCCGCCGTCGGCCAGGCGAGCCGCGAAGCGGTGTTCCCCGAGCCGCAGCTCGAGGCTCGCGCCGGTCAGGCCATCGGCGCCGCTCGGGTCGTAAAGAGTCTTGAGCGCGAGGATCAGCGCGTCGACGCCGAGCTCGCTGTGGACGGGCGGGAACGGTGCCGTGCTGCCCCAGCGGCCCAGCCCGAGCACGATCGGCTCGAGCTCGCGGCCGCGATCGGTCAGCTCGTAGACCTGGGCGGCGATCGGCGGCGGGAGCTTGCCGCGTTGCACCACTTCGGCCTGCGCGAGCTCCCGCAGGCGCTGCGAGAGGACGTCGGGGCTGAGATGGGGGAGGCCTTCTCGCAGGTCGGTGAAGCGCTTGGGCCCGAGCAGCAGCTCGCGCACGATCAGCAGCGCCCACCGCTCTCCGACGACGTCGAGGGCGCGCGCGATCCCGCACGGATCACCGTATGTGCGCATGCCGGCCACTCCCCGGAGCTTATCACTTGACAGTTGGGAAAACCAAGTCTATGGTCGGTTTTTCCAACTAGCGCGGTTTTCCAACTATCGATTTCCGGAGGTGTCGAGGATGAGTCTCCCCGCAGTCGTCTCAGAGGCAGATTGGTTCGGGCCGGGCGAGGAGCGGTGCACCGGCTGCTCGTCGTTCACGGTCAACATCGCCGACCTGTCGCACCTGCAGGCCCGGGACACGTGGTGGCGAAAGCACGACGAGCACGAGGCGGTGGCGCGATGAGCGAGCGCGACGATTATCAGGCGGGCGTGCCGTGTTGGGTGGATCTGCTGGCGCCCGATGTGGCGGCGGCGATGAGTTTCTACGGGGAGCTGTTCGGCTGGGAGTTCGACGGCCCCGGCCCCGGTCAGTACTTCGTTGCGCAGGTGCGGGGCCGCGACGTCGCCGGCGTCGGGTCGCAGCCCGACGGTGTCCGGGTGGCGTGGAACACGTACGTGTCGGTCGAGAGCGCCCAGCAGTCGGCGGAGGCTGCGGTTGGCGCCGGAGGTCGGGTCGTCGTGGAGCCGTTCGACGCGCTGCCGGCCGGACGGGTCGCGGTGCTCGCCGACCCGTCGGCCGCGGTCGTGGGTCTCTGGGAACCGCGTGATCGCAACGGCGCGCAGCTCGTCAACGAGCCGAGCGCGTGGTCGATGAGCATGCTCCAGACCCGCGATGCGGATGCCTGCGCGGCGTTCTACCGACAGATGTTCGGGTGGGAGACCGAGACGTTCGTGCCCGGTGTCGAGCTATTCCGCCTACCCGGTTGTGTCGGTGGCGAGCCGCAACAGCCGGTGCCGCGCGACGTGGTGGCAGTGATGGCGCCGGCCGACGGCGATCCGTACTGGAACGTCAATTTCTGGGTGGACGACGCCGACGCGGCGGCGGAGAACGCGCTTCGGCTTGGCGGGAGCGTGGTCGCGCCGCCGTCCGACGCCGCGGGCATGCGCCAGGCCGTGCTGGCCGATTCGCACGGGGCGGTGTTCTCGGTGACGACCGCCCCCGGGCACTGATTCCGGGCCTTGCTTCGCTCGGCGTCCGTGGGACCTGCCAGCCCCGTCCGGACGGGGTCGCACGGCCTCGTGGCTCGACCCGCTCGGCATCCGGCCTCGCCACGACCGGGTCGGCCACGAGTCATCCGGCTGGATGCCTCGGAGCGGCCCCTGGGCGGCCGGGATCTATTTCAGCTCGGCGGAGGTCTTCCCGAGCAGCTGGCGGGCCACGATCAGCAGCTGGATCTGCTGGGTGCCCTCGAACAGGTCGAGGATCTTGACGTCGCGGGCCCACTTCTCGAGCAGCTCGCCCTCGCCGTAGCCGATCGATCCGCACAGGGCCACGCACCGCAGCGCGATGTCGGTGGCGGTCCGGCCGGCCTTGGCCTTGGCCATCGACGCCTGGAGCGAGTTCGGCTTCTTGTTGTCGGCCATCCAGGCCGCCTGGATGGTCAGCAGCCGGGCGGCCTCCCAGTCTGACTCCATCGCGATGAACTCAGACGCCGCCGCGACCTGCGCGTGCGGCGGCAGGTCGTAGTCGATCTCGACGCCGGCCTCGTCGAGCAGCTCGCGCGTGCGCTCGAGGCACGCGCGCGCCACACCGATCGCCATGCCGGCGACGAGCGGGCGTGTGTTGTCGAACGTCTGCATGACTCCGGCGAACCCGCGCTTGGGCTCGATCTCGGGGCTGCCGAGAAGGTTGTCTTTCGGGATCCGGCAGTCCTCGAGGCGAAAGTCGGCGGTGTCGGAGGCGCGGATTCCGAGTTTGTGCTCGAGACGCTCGAGGATCAGCCCGGGGTTGTCGCGCTCGACCACGAACGACTTGATCGCGGCCCGGCCCTGGTTGCGGTCGAGCGTCGCCCACACGACGATCAGGTCGGCGCGGTCGCCGGCGGTCACGAAGATCTTCTCGCCGTTCAGCACGTATTCGTCGCCGTCGATGGTCGCGGTCGTGCGGATCGCCGCCGAATCCGACCCGGCCTCGGGCTCTGTGATCGCCATCGCCGCCCACTTGCCGCCGAATCGCTCGAGCTGCTCGTCGTTGGCGACGGCCGCGATCGCGGCCTGGCCGAGGCCCTGGCGGGGCATCGTCAGCAGCAGACCGACGTCGCCCCAGGACAGCTCGATCAGCCCGAGCAGGCTCGCCATGTTGCTGCCGTTGCGGTTGCCGTCCGGGTCCGCTTTGGCGCCGTTGCCGCCGCCGACCGAGCCGGCGCCGGCGCCGCTGAGCGCGCCGCCCTCGTTCATGCCGTCGATCACGGCGGCGAGCATGTCGAGCTCCTTGGGGTAGCTGTGCTCGCCGCGGTCGTACTTGCGCGAGTTCGAGCGGAAGATCTCGGTCGCGACCTGGTGCGCCTGGCCGACCAGGAACTCGAACTTCCTGGGGGTCTCGAGGTTGATCAAACGACCAGCGCTCCTTCCATCACGCCGGCCGCACGCAAGTCGCGGTACCAGCGCTCGACCGGGTGCTCCTTGGTGTAGCCGTGGCCGCCGAGCATCTGCACGCCGTCAGACCCGATCGCCATCCCGCGCTCCGAGCACAGGCGGCGCGCCAGCGCGACCTCGCGCGCGAACGGGAGGCCCTGGTCGACGCGGCTCGCGGCGCGGTAGGTGGCCAGCCGCATGCCGTCGAGCTCGATCGCGACGTTCGCGACCGTGAACGCCACTGACTGGCGCGAGGAGATCGGCTCGCCGAACGCCTTGCGCTCGTTGACGTATGGGATTACGTAGTCGAGCACGGCCTCGCCGGTCCCGACCGCGAGCGCGCACCAGCCGAGCCGCCCCAGCTGAACGCACTCGGCGAAAGCGTCGCCGCCGGCGTCGCCAAGCAACGCGTCCGGCGGGAGTTCCACGCCTTCGAGGATCAGCCTGCCGGTGGCGGCCGCGCGGATCCCCATCGCGGGCTCGGGCTCGATCCCGAGGCCGGCGGTCCCTGACTCGACGATGAACAGCGCCGGTTGCGCGGGGTGAGCGGGGTCGTCGCCCTCGAGCTGGGCAGCGACGATGAACAGCTCGGCGTCGGCGGCGCGGGGGACGAGCGACTTGACGCCGTCGAGCACGAAGCCCTCGCCGGCGCGGCGCGCGCGCGTGCGGAGCTCGAACGGGTTGAACAGCGGGCGCGGCTCGAGCAGGGCGAGCGCAGCGGCGGGCGCGTTCTCGCCGACGAACTCGGGCAGATAGGTCGACTGCTGATCGGCGTCGCCCCACAGGCTGAGCGCGGTCGAGACGCCGGCGGGCGCTAGACACGCGACCGCGATCCCCATGTCTCCCTGCGCGAGCGCCTCACCCATCAGCACGGTCGTGACCGCGGACCGCTCGGCGACGGCGCCGCCGAGCTCCTCGGGGACGCCGACCATCGTCAGCCCGAGCTCGTTTGCCTGTGTGAGCAGCTCGTCCGGAACCTTGCAAGCCTCGTCGGCGTCCCGCGCCGCGGGGCGCAGCTCGGCGAGCGCAAAGTCGCGGACCGACTCGCGCAGCATCTGCTGCTCGTCGTCCGGCGTGAGGTCGAACAGGTCGCTGCGCCCGGTCGGCGGCTGGCGGGCCGGCTTTGCCAGCTTCTGGGTCGCCGCGAACGTGCGGCCGGCGCTGGTGGCGGTGCGCACGGTCGCCTTCGAGGCGGTGTGGAGGACGCGCTGGGCCGGGTCGCGCAGACCGAAGCGGTCGATCAGCGGGTTACTCGCGAATCGGTTGAGCGCGCGCAGCCCGACGGCCATTCCCCGCTCGGTGAAGTTCTGTTGCGTCATGCTCGGCCTCCGAAACGATAACACGAATCGATGTCACGTTAATCGATGTCGAACTGCGGGGTGGGGTCGGGTGGGGTGGGTCCCCGGGGTGGGTGGGGCCCCGTCTACGGGGCGAATCTTGCCTCTTATGGGTTCCTTACGCGCCGGGCGTCATCCTGGATCGCACATTGCGCGTGCTGATCGCAGAGGACGAGCAGAGACTGGCCGAGGCAATCGCCCGGGGACTCCGTCGCGAGGGGATGGCGGTCGACCTGGCCCCGGACGGGACTGATGCTTTGGTCAAGGCGCGTGTCGTGCGCTACGACGTGCTCGTGCTCGACCGCGACCTGCCCGGCCTCCACGGCGACGATGTGTGCCGGGCAGTGCGCGGCGAGCGCCCCGAGACCGGGATCCTGATGCTGACCGCGGCCGGCGCGCTCGAGGACCTCGTCGAGGGCCTGTCGCTCGGTGCCGACGACTATCTGCCCAAGCCGTTCCGCTTCGCCGAGCTGGTCGCCCGGATCCACGCGCTCGCCCGCCGCGCCTCGCCGAGCCGGCCGCCGGTGCTCACGCAGGGCGACATCGAGCTCGACCCCGCGCGCCGGCTAGTGGCCCGCGGAGGGGAATCGATCGAGCTCACGCGCAAGGAATTTGGCGTGCTCGAGGTGCTTATGGACGCCGATGGGGCTACCGTATCGGCGGAGGAGCTACTGGAGCGCGTGTGGGATGAGCACACCGATCCGTTCACGAACGTGGTTCGCATGACGATCATGACGCTGAGGCGCAAGCTGGGTGAGCCGGCGGTCGTCGAGACCGTGATCGGCGTCGGCTACCGGATGACCTGATGCGCGTCGGGTCGGCCTCGATCCGCATGCCGGCCCCCACGATCCGCCTGCGCCTGACCGCGCTGTACGGGGTCGTGTTCCTGGTCACCGGCGCGGTGCTGCTGACGATCGGCTATGAGCTCGTCCGCCATAACCTGAACGCGCCGTCGGACTACCGCAACGAGCTGCGCAGGCTCGGGCTGACGCCGCAGTTCTTCGGCCGCCCGCCCGCTTTCGCCTCCGGCTCGACCGGCGCTCGGATCGCCGAGGCGGTTCGGGCTCAACTGCGCAGCGATGCGCTCCATCGGCTCGTGATCGAGTACGCGGTCGCGCTCGGCGCGATGACGATGGTTTCGGTGGCCGCCGGCTGGTTGCTGGCGGGCCGTGCGCTCCGTCCGCTGCGGGCGATCACGCAGACCGCGCGCCGTGTGTCCGGCGAGAACCTGGGCGAGCGGATCAGCCTGAAGGGCCCGGCCGACGAGCTCAAGCAGCTCGCGGACACGTTCGACGGGATGCTCGGCCGGCTCGACGGGGCGTTCGCGAGCCAGCGGCACTTCGTGGCCAACGCCTCGCACGAGCTGCGCACGCCGCTGGCGATCATGCGGACCGAGGTGGACGTGTCGCTCGCCGACCCGGACGCGAGCATCGAGGAGCTGCGGCGGATGGGCGAAGCGGTCCGCGAGACCGTCGATCGCTGCGAGCGGCTGATTGAGGGACTGCTGATGCTGGCCCGGAGCGAGGCCGCCACCGGACGCGAGGAGCCGGCCGATCTGTCCGCGCTCGCGGCCGACTGCATGACCGACTTCCGAGCGCAGGCGAGGGAGGCCGACGTCGAGGTGCGGGACGACCTCGAGCCGGCCTGGACGCGGGGAGAGCCGGCGTTGCTCGAGCGGATGATCGCGAACCTGATCGACAACGGAATCCGCCACAACCGGCCCGGCGGGTACCTGCGGGTCTCGACGCGATCGGTGGCGGGGCGCGTGCAGGTGACCGTCGCGAACGGCGGGCCGCGGATCGACCCCTCTGATGCCGCGAAGCTGACCGAGCCGTTCCGGCGTTTGGATCGTGGCGCCGGCGGGTTTGGGCTCGGGCTGTCGATCGTCCGCTCGGTGGTTGTGGCCCACGGCGGCACGATCGAGATCACCGCTCCCGAGGCGGGCGGCCTCGAGGTGCGGGTCGAGCTTCCGGCGCTTCCGAGGGTGAGCGTCACCGTAGTTCCTAAGAGGACCGCAAGAGTGCTTACGCAGAGCTGATACCGGCGGCGCTACAACGCTGATGCATCGTGCCTTCCGCTTCAAACAAAGCTGCGCGCGGTCTGCCTGCCATCAACGCGGCAATGGATTGCCATTCCTATGAAAACCCGCCGGGATCGACCGTCTAGGCCCTGGCTTCTGTACCTGCTGGGAGTCGTGGCGATCGTCGTCGCCGCTCTCGCGGTGTCGGAAATCGGAGCACCGACCAGCTCGGCGCGGACGTCCAAGGAGATCGTCAGCGCCGAGCAGGGCGTGGTTCAGTCGACCGTGACCGGCAGCGGCAACATCGCCGCCGGCACCGATGTCAGCGTCAACTTCAACACCAGCGGGACACTCCAGGACGTCTACGTCCACGTCGGCCAGCACGTGACCGGCGGCCAGCTCCTCGCCGACCTCGACCCCACCGCGGCGAACCTGCAGCTGAGCCAGGCCCAATCCCAGCTGACCGCGGCCGAGGACCAGCTGACCTGTCTGCAGGATCAGACGACGGCGAACTGCGGGTCCGGCGGATCGGGCGGGTCGGGCTCGGGGTCGGGCTCAGGTTCCGGGGCGAGCTCGGGGTCGGGTTCGACGAGCGACACGAGCCTGATCGGTGGCAATTCCGGGACAGTGGAGTTCGCGTCCTTCGAGCCCGGGTCGAAGCCCGGCTCGGGCAAGAAGAAGAAGCCGAAGACCGGATCCGGCGGCGGTACTACGACAACGATCACGAAGACGACGACCAAGACCGTGACGACGGTCGGTCCGAGCTCGAGCCATCCGACGACAACGAGCGGTGGCGGGAGTGGTCGGATCCGGATCCGGATCCGGATCCGGATCCGAGTCCGGGTCGCGGTCGAAGTCGGGCTCGGGGAGCGGGTCGGGCGCCACGAAGACCACGAGCACGCCGACCACGACGACGACGAGCACGCCATCGCCGTCGAGCCTCGCCTCGGCCCAGGCCGCCGTCTACAGCGCGCAGGCCGCCGTGCACACCGCCGACACCGCGGTCAACAGCACAAAGCTGTACGCGCCGACGAGCGGGACGATCGCGTCGCTGTCGAGTCTCACGCCGGGCGATGCCGTGTCCGCGGGTAGCTCGGGTAGCTCTTCGAGCAGCTCATCGTCGTCCTCGAGCTCGGACTCAGGGACCGGGTCGACTGGAGCCGCTACTGCGGGCAGCCTCGGCGGCTCGGGGTCATCCTCGTCGAGCAGCTCGAGCTCGGGGTTCGCGGAGATCATCAACACGAACTCGCTGACGATGACCGTCGCGTTCAGCGAGTCGGACATCAGCAACGTCCACGTCGGGCAGCCTGCGACGGTCACGCTCGACGCTCTGGCGGGGGTCGAGCTCGCCGCCCACGTCAGCTCGATCGCGCTGGTGGGCTCGACCAGCAGCAGCGTCGTGTCCTACGACGCGACCCTGACGCTCGATCAGAACGACTCCCGCGTCAAGCCGGGGATGAGCGCGTCGGCGTCCGTGATCACCGGCCAGGCATCGGGCGTCACGGTCCCGAACGCGGCCGTCACCGGCAGCGGCTCGCTGGGCACGGTCAACCTGATGAAGAACGGCAAGGAGGTCTCCCAGCAGGTAGTGGTCGGGCTGCGGGGTGACTCGCGGACACAGATCATCAGCGGTGTCAGCGCCGGCGACCAGCTCGTGATCACGATCGCGCTGCCGTCGCTGTCGACCTCCACGGGCAGCTCGGGCACTGGGAGCGGAACGCTGGGCGGTGGGACCCTCGGCGGAGGCGGCGCCGGCGGGTTCGGCGGCGGTGGCGGATTCTTCCGCGGTGGCGGTGGCGGTGCCGGTGGCGCCGGCGTCCGCGGTGGAGGCGGCGGCTGATGGCAGGCGAGGAGCATCTCTCGCGCCGCACGGCCGTGGCGCGGGCGCAGCGGGTGCTCCAGGCCCGCCGCGCCAAGTCCGACCGCCGCGCACCGACGCCTGCGCCGCGGGCCGCGACGGCGGGCTCCTCGATGGTGGGCTCGCCGATGGCGGGTTCTCGGGGCGCACCCGTGATCGAGCTCCACGACGTGCACAAGACCTACGCGGTCGGCGACATCGCCGTGCACGCGCTTCGCGGCGTCACGCTCCGAATCGAGCGCGGCGAGTACGTCGCGATCATGGGCGCGTCCGGCAGCGGCAAGACGCACGCTGATGAACATCCTCGGCTGTCTCGACTTGCCGACCACGGGCACGTACCGCCTCAACGGCATCGACGTCCGCGGGCTCGACGAGGACACGCTCGCCGACGTCCGCAACCGTTACATCGGCTTCGTGTTCCAGAGCTTCAACCTGATTCCGCGGACGCGCGCGGTGGCGAACGTCGAGCTGCCGCTGTCCTACGCCGGCGTGCACCGCGGAGCGCGCGGCACGACGCGGCGCTGCCGCGCTACAGGTCGGGCTCGCCGACCGCGCGCAACCACCTGCCCATCGAGCTGTCGGGCGGGCAGCAGCAGCGCGTCGCGGTCGCGCGCGCGCTCGTGACCAACCCGGCGATCGATGCTCGCCGACGAGCCGACCGGCAACCTCGACACGGCTACGAGCCGCGGAGGTGCTCGAGATCTTCGGCCACCTCAACGCCCAGGGGCGGACGATCATCCTGATCACGCACGAGCAGGAGGTCGCGGCCCACGCGCGCCGGGTGATCCGGATCAGCGACGGCGCGATCGTCGCCGAGTGTCACCGGCTCAGAGTCCGCAGGAGCGCGTGTTGCTGATCGAGCCGTTCTCGGTGGCGCTCGCCGGGCTGGGCGCGAACAAGCTCCGCTCGGCGCTGACGATGCTCGGCCTGATGATCGGCGTCGGCTCGGTGATCGTGCTGGTCGCGGTCGGCACCGGCTCATCGGCGGCGGTGCAGACCCAGATCGACTCGCTCGGGACGCAACGTCGCTGATGATCAGCCGCGCGCCGAGCTCGGCGGCCTGTTCGCGCACCGGGACGATCGCGAGCTCCGAGCCTCACGTCGCCGACGCGAACGCGCTCGAGAACCCGTTCCAGGCCCCGGACGTGCAGAGCGTCTCGCCGGTCGTGAGCGAACGGCGTGACGCTGACCTCTGGCGCCACCACGCTACTCGCCGTCGTCGTTCGTCGGCACGACGCCCGCGTACGAGGCGGCGCGGACTACACGATCGCCGAGGGCGGCCTGGTTCACGAGCGCAGCAGGTGACCAACCAAAGCCGACGTGCTGGTGATCGGCCCGACCGTGGTCGAGGAGCTGTTCTCGGCCGGCAGATCCAGTGGGTCAGACGATCGAGATCGACGACACGAGCTTCGAGATCATCGGCGTCACCGCCACGAAGGGCTCCAACGGCTCGACCAACCAGGACGACGTCGCGGTCGCGCCGTTCACCGCGGTGCAGGACACGCTGACCGGGTACGGCAGCATCAGCCAGATCCTCGTGCAGGCGAAGTCGCGCGATGCGCTCAACGCGGCGCAGACCGAGGTCACGGACATCCTCAACCAGCTCGATCCGCCGACGCAGGGTCCGGACGTCGAGCAACTTCAGGTCATCAACCAGAGCTCGATCCTCCAGACCTCGACCTCGAGCAACAAGGTGTTCACGACGCTGCTCGGCGAGGTCGCGGCGATCTCGCTGCTCGTCGGCGGGATCGGCGTGATGAACATCATGCTGGTGTCGGTCACCGAGCGCACGCGCGAGATCGGGATCCGCAAGGCGGTCGGCGCCCGGCGCGGCGACATCCTCACGCAGTTCCTGGTCGAGGCCGTGCTGCGTCTCGATCTTCGGCGGCGTCGCGGGCGTCGCTCGCCGGCATCATCGGCAGCCACTTCAAGATCGCCGGCGTACAGCCGGTGATCGCGCCGTACTCGATCGCGCTCGCGTTCGGCGCCGCGGTGCTGATCGGCGCTGTTCTTCGGCACCTATCCCGCCTGCCGCGCGGCGTCGCATGCGGCCGATCGACGCGCTCCGCTTCGAGTGATCCGCGCGAACAAGAAACCAGAGGTGTCGAGATGAACGCCATCCCCTACGACAGGCCCGAGGAGGAGTGGGACAGCTATCAGGAGGGGACGCAGGAGGAGTTCGGGCTCCCCGGGCGTCCTCGCCGGCAGTGGTTCAACCGCAAGAGCGCGGCGCTGTTCGCAGTCGTCCTCGGGGCGATCGGCTTCTACGCCGGCGTCCGCGTGGAGAAGAACCAGCTGTCTAACTCGAGCTCCACGTCGGCCGCCGGCGGTGGCGCTGCGGCGTTGCGCGCGGCGGCTGCACGCGGCGGGGCTGCGGGAGCGACTGGCGCTACCGGGCGCGCCGGCGCCACCGGCGCTGCGGGCGCGACGGGCGCTGCGGGGGCGACCGGCGCCGGCGGCGGCTTCCGCTCGCTGTTCGGAGGCGCGGGCGGCGCGGCGGGCGCGACGTTCGGAACGGTCAGCACGATCAGCGGCAACACCCTTTACATCACGGAGGCCAGCGGCAACACCGTCAAGGTCACGCTGTCGAGCGCGACCAAGGTCTCCAAGAACGTGACCGTCGGCAAAAACGCCATGCGCCCTGGCGACACCGTCGTCGTCGCCGGCGCGAAGAACTCCAATGGCACCGTCGCGGCGACCACGGTCAGCGACACGGGTGCCGGCGCCGGTGCTTCCGGTTCGGGAGCGAGCGCCGGCGGTTCGAGCACTACCAGCGGCTCCTCCGCAGTCAGCTCGCTATTCGGGGGTGGGGGCGGGGGGGGCGGCGGCGGATGAGCAAGCTTCTCTTACGAAAGGACGCAGTGTTGAAACGCAAATTCATCAATATCGGATCGAGGCGGGTGCCTGTTGCACTCGTCGCGGTCGCCGCCGGCTGTCTGATCGCCGCGTGCGGCAGCGCCAGCAGCGGCAGCGGTTCGAGTAGTTCCACGAGCACCACGACGGCGTCGGCTTCGGCGTCGGGGTCGGCCGGCAATGCCGGCGGGAGCGCCCGGCGCACGCAGCTCGTCGCGTGCCTGAAGTCCCACGGCGTGACGTTGCCGGCGCGACCGCCCAGGTGCCGGCGCTCTGGGCGGCGCCGGTGGTGCTGCCGGTGGTTCCGGGGGCGCGGCCGGCGGGAGCGGTGGCAGTAGCTCGGGCACCGGGACTGGGACGACCACGGGTCCGCGGCGCGGCTTCTTCGGTGGCGGCGGTCGCAACATCACCCCGAAGATGCAGGCCGCGTTCAAGGCGTGCGGCGCGAATTTCGGCTTCGGTGGCGGCCGTGGCGCTGGCGGGTTCCGCGGGCGGCTCTCGCGTACGGCGATCACGAAGTACGTCACGTGCGTGCGCCAGCACGGCTACAACCTGCCGAACCGAACTTCTCGGTAAGGGTCCGATCTTCCCCCAGAGCATCCAGACCAACGCGAAGTTCAAGGCCGCCAGCAAGGCCTGCCAGAGCCTGCTGATCCCGCCGCGGCCGAGCGGCGGAACAGGTACGACATCGGGGGCCGAGCCCGCCGCGGGAGTTGACACGATGAAGATCAGACTGCCGTCGAACACACGTCCCGGCAACGCGACGGCCGGCGGCTCGGGCGTTCCGGATCCTCCGGCGCCGGCGGGTGTGGCAGATTCGGCCGGCATGGCGGACCCCGCCGAGCCCATGGGTCCGCCGCCGGTCGCCGCGCCCGGGACCGGTGCGGACGGGCCGGCGTCGGCGGGAGCCGTGGTCGGCCAGGTGCTGCCGATGTACTTCGTCGGCGACGAGTCGCACTCGATGGCGGGGGACCCGATCGCCGCTGTCAACCAGGGTCTGGTCGACCTGCGCGACGAGGTGGCCAAGCATCCGCTGATCGGCAAGAAGGTGCGTTTCGGGATCATCACGTTCGCGGAGACCGCGCAGACTCGGCTCGAGCTCTCGGAGCTGAGCGAGGACCTGGTGCTCCCGACGCTGTCGCCGCGCGGCCGGGGGACGAGCTACGCGAGCGCCCTCGAGGCGCTGCGTCATGATCGCCCACGTGGCTCTGCTCAAGGGCAACGGCTATCAGGTGCACCGTCCGTCGGTGTTCTTCTTGAGCGACGGGCTGCCGACCGAGAAGGCCGAAAAGTGGCAGGCGTGCCTGGCGGACCTCAAGGACCCGAGCTTCAGGGAACGGCCCAACATCCTCGCGTTCGGCGTCGGCGACGCCGACCCGGAGGTGATCGGGCAGCTCGCGAGCTCCCCCCGCTACGGGTTCATGATGACCCAGGGCGCATCCACCGCGGGGGCGATCGCGGAGTTTGCGACGTCGATGCTGAACTCGATGGTCGCCTCCGCCCAGCGGCCGGATCGCGGCGACCACACGATCGAGTTCGAGAAGCCGGAGGGGTTCGTCCAGCTCGACGCGCCGCTCGTGTAGCGTCGCGGCATGACTGCCGGCGGACGCCCCGCGTCGATCCGTCGCCGCGTCAGGTTGGCACGCGGGCCGGTGACGATCGGCGAACCGGCGGCGGCAATCGAGGCGATCCTCGCCGGCGGCGATCCGTACCGCCCGGACACGATCGCCGACGGCGGCAGCGCGTTCGGACTGACGGTCAGGGCGGCGTCGGTCAGAGGGCTGTACAAGCGCTACATCGGCGGTCCGCGCCAGGACGACATCTGCCTGCGGTTGCACCAGGCGAGCGGCACGCTGGTGGTGGCGGTCGATCTGCGGCGTCGGGGTGCCCCGACCTCGGCGCGGCGCTCGCCGTCCGGTATGCGACGACGGCGGTCGTCCGTCAGCTCGAAGGGTCGTTGGGCGAGCCGGGTGGTGCGGTCGACTGGGGCGAGGTGTTCGAGCACGCCGCGTGGGCGTTGATCGAAGAGCATCGCCGCGCGTGCGGCGACGCCAATGCCGGGGTGGCGGAGGCGGCAGCGTCGCTCGCAACGACACTGCTGGTCGCGGCAGTCCGGGACGCCGACGTGCAGCTCGCCGCGGTCGGCGACTCGCCGGCGTTCGTGCTGACGGGCAGGGACTACGATGCGGTCGTGGGTGAGCCTGAACGATCTGACGGGTTGATCGGGGGCGGGGTGGAAGCGCTCCCGCGCTCGGCCGGCGTGGTCCAGATGACCCGTTGCTCGCTCGACCCCGGTGCGGTTCTGCTGCTGTGCACCGACGGCCTGGCGCTGCCGCTTGCCGGCGGCACCGGGGAGGTCGGCCGCACGCTCGCCCGCGAGCTCGGCCGCCCGCCCGACGTCGTCGATTTCGCGCGCCTGCTCGACTTCAGCCGCAGCACCTACGACGACGATCGCAGCCTGATCGCGGTCTGGGGTCGCGCTCGGTGAGCATCGCGGTCGACGTCGCCGCCGGGTTCGAGCGTCGAGCGCTGGGCGTCGAGGAGTTCGGCGAGCTCGTGCCGATCTCCCGGTTCGGGGCCAGGGCCGGGTCTACCGGCCGGCTGTCGTCCCCGCCGGGCTCGGGGACGCGTCCGTGGTCGTGAAGCTGTACCGGCGCCGGCCGCCGGTCGGCGCCGGACACGTGCTCACCGAGATGGTGGCGTGGGCGCATCTGCTCCCCGACGAGCAGCGGGCGGCGTTGCACGGGATCGCCGCGTGGCCGCTGGCGGTTGTCCGCGCCGGGGGACGGCGCCGCGGGGATCGTCATGTGCTACGTCAGCCCGCGCTTCGCCGAGCCGTTCGTGATGCCGAGCGGCCGCCGCGAGAGCGTGCTGCTGACGCTCTCGAGCACCTGCTCGGAGCAGACACCTTCCTCCAGTTGCGAGGCCTCGGCGTTCGCCTGGACATGTTCACACGCACCGAGGTCGCGGAGCGGATTTGCGACGCGCTCGCGTTCCTGCACCGGCACGCGATCGTGGCCAGCGACATCGCGCCGAACAACCTGCTCGTCGCGTTCGGCGCCGGCGACGAGCCCGAGGTTCTGATCGACTGCGACTCGATGGTGTTCCACGGGCGCCAGGCGCTCACCTCGGTGCAGACCGGCGACTGGGACGTCCCGGCGGCGTTCGGCGAGTCGCCGGGCACGCGCGCCGCCGACGCGTACAAGCTCGGGCTCGTGGTCCTGCGGCTGTTCGCGCGATCGCACGACGCGCGCGCGGCCGGCCCCCATCTTGAGCACGTTCCGGCCGAGCTGCGCGGCCTGCTCGCGCGGTCGCTGGCCGCCGACGTGGTGGTCAACCGGCCTCCCGCCGGCGAGTGGCAGCGGGCGCTCCGCGGCGCGCTCGCCGATGGACGCCTGAACGAACGCTATCCCTGTCCTTGCCGCGCGGCATGCTGCCCCCCGTGCGTACGCCGAGCGCTGCGGTGGCGCCGCCGGAGGTCGGAGTTCCGGCGGCAGGCGCGCGGTCTGCGCCCACTCCCGCGGCGTTGGCACGGGCGGCATCTCTGGCACGTAGTTGAACGGTGCGCTGTGGCTCCGGCGCGCGGTCGTGGTGGCGCGGATCGTCGCGGGCACGGCCGTGCTCCTGCTCCTGCTGTCGCGGTTGTTCGCGTCCGCGATCCCGGTGCCGGACAGCGGCAACGCCGGCGCCGGATCGCAGTTCGGCTCGGGCGCGAACAACCCGAGCCTCTACCAGCCGTATTACTACCCGAGGCCCCGCACGGTGCTGCCGGCGTCGCCAGGCTTCGGCAGTTCTCCCTGATCGCTTACGGGAAAACTGACGGTCTGGAACAGGCTGCTGACGCGACGAAAGTGCGCCTCGTCGCTTGCGGACGGAACTCCCCGAACCCCGCAGCTGGGGACCGGCGGCGGCCCCGGGTCGTGACTCCCGCCTGGGTCCGCCAGCCGGTCCGCAGACCGTCCTGTCGCCCTCGGGGGCCGCGCGTTACCAGGCGTCGACGTAGGGCCGGCGCTTCCTCGGGATACGGCGCCAATCGCCGGCGTGGTCGTCGAACAGCGTCGCGATCCAGCCGCGGCTGTCGGCGGGATCGATCACGTCGTCGATCTCGAAGTAGGCGGCCATGTTGAGCCCCTTGCCTTTTTCGTAGGCCGCGGCGACGGCTGTTTCGTACGCTTGGTCGCGCTCGGCCGGGTCCGCGATCGACTCGAGCTCCCGGCGCATTCCCAGCCGTACCGAGCCCTCGAGCCCCATCGCGCCGAACTCTGCGGTGGGCCAGGCGATCGTGAACAGTGGCGCCTTGAAACTGCCCGCGGCCATCGCCTGCGCCCCGAGGCCGTAGCCCTTGCGGAGCACGATCGTGCCCGTCGGCACTTGTAGGTTCGCGCCCGTGAGGAAGAGGCGGGAGAAATGTCTGACGGTCGCCGTCTTCTCGGCGTTCGGGCCGACCATGAAGCCGGGCGTGTCGCAGAGGAACAGCAGCGGCAGCGCGAACGCGTCGCAGAGCTGCATGAACCGGGCCGCCTTATCGGCGCCCTCGGCGTCGATCGCGCCACCGAGGTGGGCGGGGTTGTTGGCGATCACGCCGAGCGGACGCCCGTTGTCGGCGCGGGCGAGCGCGGTGACGATGCCGGCGCCGAACCCGCGGCGGAGCTCGAGCACATCGTCGAGCAGCGCGTCGATGACCGTGCGAATGTCGTAGATCCGCTTGCGGTTGGCGGGGATCAGGTCCCTGAGCGCGTCCGGGTCGTTTGGCGCTCCGGGGCTCGCCGCTCGCTCCGTTGAAGAACGACAGGTAGCGCCGGGCGGCGGCGACTGCTGCCGGCTCGTCAGCTACACGTAGGTCCACGACACCGTTCGCGTCCTGTACGTCGATCGGCCCGACGTCCTGCGGGTCGTACACGCCGAGGCCGCCGCCTTCGATCATCGCCGGCCCGCCCATGCCGATGCTCGAGTCCTCGGTGGCGATCACGACGTCGCAGCAGCCGAGCAGCGCGGCATTGCCGGCGAAGCAGTAGCCCGCCGCGATCCCGACGAGCGGCACGAGGCCGCTGAGGCGCGCGAACAGATGGAACGCGCGACAGTCGAGCCCGGCGACGATCGGCCAGTCGACGTCGCCGGGCCGGCCGCCCCCGCCCTCGGCGAACAGCACGACCGGCAGCCGCCGGCGCTCGGCGATCTCGAACAGCCGGTCCTTCTTCTGGTGGTTGCGCATGCCCTGCGTGCCGGCGAGCACGGTGTAGTCGTAGGACATGACGATCGCCGGCATTCCGTGGATGTCGCCGTCCCGGCGACCAGCCCATCTGCCGGCGTGCGGGCGATCAGCTCCTCACGGGGGGCGCCGGCGCTCCTGCGCGGCGAACATCAGCGGTCCGTACTCGACGAAGCTGCCGGGATTGACGAGGTCCGCGAGGTTCCCGCGCGCGGTGCGCCGGCCCTGCTCGCGACGTCTGGCGACAGCGTCGGGTCGGGCGGCGTCGAGCGTCTGGGTGTGGCGTCTGGAGACCGCGTCCAGGTCGTCGCGGGCGGCCGATGGGGCGGTGTCTCTCGGTGTGTCCGCGCCCATGCTCGCGCTCGCGCCCGGGCTCGCCTGTCCTGGCGCGAGAACCGCCAGCAGCGACCCTCGTCGACGGTGTCGCCGACCGCGACCTCGAGGCTGCGGACGACGCCGTCGACCTCGGGCACGACCTCGCGTTCCATCTTCATCGCCTCCAGCACGAACAGTGCCTCGCCGGCGCTCACCCGCTGATCCGGCTCGCGTGCGATCGCGATCACCGTGCCCGCGAACGGGGCGTGCAGAGGCAGGTCGGGCATGCCGGCCGAACGCTACGCGACGACGGCGCGCACCGCCGCGAGGATCTCCTCGGGCGAGGCGTTGTCGCCGGCGTTGGCCGACATGTGCGACCAGACGACCTGACCGTCGGGCCGGATCACCAGTGAGCCCCCAAGCTGTGCCGCGTTTCCCACGGTCCGCGTCTGAATTTTGCGGCTGCGCGCGCTGGCGATCAGGCCCTTAGAGACGCTCCTGGGGCCGAACAGCTCGGACACGTTCGCCATCTTCGCGCCTGCGGCCCGGTAGCTGACCCGCTGCTCATCGGCGAGCACTGGAAGCTGGATCCCCTGCCGCCGGCGGAACTGGGCGGCGTGGCGCGGGGGTCGCCTGTCCGATCAGCACGAGACCGACGCCGGCCGCCTTGAAATCACCCCGGGCGCGATCCAACTGGACCGCGTGATCCTTACAGAGGATTCAGCCGTAGTGCCGGAGCCAGATGAGCGCGACGGGGCGCTCGGTCCACAGGTCGCCGAGACGGACCTCGTGGCTCTCGTGGTCCGGTAGGACGATCTCGGCGAGCCCGTCGGCGCGCGTAGGCGGGGTCGGTTTGCCGGCGGGCATGCGAGGCCAAAGCTACTAGGGGATACTGCTCGAGTGGCGCAACCCTGAGCCCAAGGTCCTGTGGACCCCGTC
>CAVOOV010000017.1:0-573968 GCA_963697655.1 uncultured Solirubrobacterales bacterium
CGGTAGCACCTGCCACCACGTCTGACCCGCCGCCGCCAGCCAATCGACGAAGCGATAGGCCTCGGGACCGAGCCGGCCACCCGGGAGCGACGTTAGATGGAGCTGAACACCGCTTGAGCGCGGCAGCTCGATCATGTATTAGCCAGTCTTGTACCCAGCCTCGGAATCATGGATCGTTGTTTACCCATCGCGTAGGCGGATATTTTCGACGTGACGCACCCGCGTTGCGGGACCGCCTCTAGTCCCGTCCCGTCCGCCGCGCCATCCTCCACCCGTCCGTCCCCCGGGACCGCCATGACCACCACACCCACTGAAGCCAAGCCGAGCGCCGCGTCGCGGCGCACAAACCGCAACTCGAGCCCGCCGCCACGGATCGTCATCCAGTATCCGACTCCGGCGGTCGATGGCGGCCGCTACGCCGCCAAGCGCTGCGTCGGCGACACCGTCGAGGTCGAGGCAGACATCTTCCGCGACGGCCACGACCTTCTGCGCGCGGTCGTCCGCTACCGGGCCCGGGCGACGCCGACTACCGCGAGTCGGAGATGGAGCGGATCGACGCGCACCTCGGCGGCGTCCGCTGGGCCGGGAGCTTCGACGTCGACCGCGAGGGACGCTGGGAGTACACCGTCGAGGCCTGGACCGACGCGTTCGGGACCTGGCGCGACGAGCTCGAGCGCAAGGTCCTCGCGAAGCAGCACGACCTCGCCGGCGAGATCTCGGAGGGCGTCCTGCTCCTCGAAGCCGCGAAGAAGGTCGCCAGGGACGATGCGGACAAGCGCACTGGTCGGGCACGCGGCCACCGCGCTCGCCGACGACAACATTCCCGAGTCGGCCAAGCACGACGTCGCCCTCGGTCCCGAGCTGTTCGCCACCGTCGAGCGGATTCAGCCCCGCCACGGCAGCGTCAGCCTCCCGGAACCCATAGCCGTGGAGGTCGACCGCCTGCGAGCGAGGTTCGGCAGCTGGTACGAGCTGTTCCCCCGCTCGTGGGGCGGGCTGATCGGGGTCAAGGCCCAGCTCCCGCGGTTGGCCGAGCTCGGCTTCGACGTCCTCTACCTGCCGCCGATCCACCCGATCGGCCAGACCAACCGCAAGGGCGCCAACAACACCCTGATCGCCGGACCGAACGACCCGGGCAGCCCCTGGGCGATCGGCGACGAGACCGGCGGCCACGAGGCCGTCCACCGCGAGCTGGGCACCATCGAGGACTTCGACAGACCTCTCGCAAGCCGCCACGAAGCACCGGCATCGAGATCGCGCTCGACTTCGCGATCCAGTGCTCGGCCGACCACCCCTGGCTCCACGAGCATCCGGAGTGGTTCCACCGCCGCCCCGACGGCACGCTCAAGTACGCCGAGAACCCGCCCAAGCGCTACCAGGACATCTACAACGTCAACTGGGACTCCCCGGACTGGAAGGCCCTCTGGGACGCGCTCCTCAAGGTGGTCATCCACTGGGTCGACGCCGGCGTCAAGGTGTTCCGGGTCGACAACCCGCACACCAAGCCGTTCGAGTTCTGGGACTGGCTGATCAACGAGGTCCACGAGCACGACCGCGACGTCGTCTTCCTCGCCGAGGCGTTCACCCGGCGCACGGTGATGCGCCAGCTCGCGAAGATCGGCTTCACCCAGTCCTACACCTACTTCACCTGGAAGAACACGCGCTGGGAGCTGACCGAGTACGTCTCCGAGCTGGCGCTCACCGACGAGAGCGAGTACTTCCGGCCGAACTTCTTCGCCAACACCCCCGACATCCTCCACGAGTACCTCCAGCACGGCGGCCGGCCGGCGTTCGAGGCCCGGCTCGTCCTGGCGGCCACGCTCAGCCCCACCTACGGGATCTACTCGGGCTACGAGCACTACGAGAACGTCCCAGTGCGCGAGGGCTCGGAGGAGTACCTGAACTCCGAGAAGTACGAGATCAAGGAGCGTGCGCTCGACGGCCCGCTGCTCCCGCTGATCCAGCGCATCAACCACATTCGGCGCGACAACGTCGCGCTCCAGGAGCTCACCAACGTCACGTTCCTCGACACGGCCAACGATGCGCTCATCGCATATGCGAAGCGGTCCCGCGGGAACACCGTGATCACCGTCGTCAGCATCGACCCCCATCAGATCCAGGAGGGCCTCGCGATCGTGCCTGCCAATCTCGGTCTGCCCCCGAGCTTCACCGCACACGACCTGCTGACCGACGAGCGCTACCAGTGGCGCATCGGTCCGAACTACGTCCGGCTCGAGCCCGGCTTCCGCCAGGCGCACATCGTGCGCGTGGAGATGTATGAGCGTCGGGCCGCCCACCCTCACGCACCTGATCGCGCGCGAGCGCAGTCAGATGATCACGCCGCCGCCGCACGAGCCGGCAACCGAACCGCAGGCCCAGACGCGGCAGTGGTTCGAGGCCGAGCCGCTGTGGTTCAAGCGCGCGGTGTTCTACGAGATCCACATCCGTGGCTTCTTCGACGCCAACGGCGACGGCTCGGGCGACTTCCGCGGGCTGACCGAGAAGCTCGACTACCTCCAGTGGCTCGGGATCGACTGCATCTGGCTGCTGCCGTTCTACCGCTCGCCGTTGCGCGACGGCGGCTACGACATCGCCGACTTCACCACGGTCCACCCCGACTACGGCAACGTCGACGACGTGCACGAGTTGATCGAGGCCGCACACGCCCGTCGCATCCGCGTGATCGCCGACCTCGTGATGAACCACACCTCGAGCGACCACCCCTGGTTCCAGGAGTCGCGCGCGAGCGCCGACTCGCCCAAGCGCGACTGGTACGTGTGGTCGGACAACGACGAGCGGTACCCGGACGCGCGGATCATCTTCATCGACACCGAGACCTCGAACTGGACCTGGGACCCGGTTGCCGGCGCCTACTACTGGCACCGGTTCTTCTCCCATCAGCCCGACCTCAACTACGACAACCCCGAGGTCCGGGAGGCGATGATCGAGGTGCTGCGCTTCTGGCTCGACCTCGGGCTCGACGGGTTCCGGTTGGACGCGGTCCCGTACCTGTACGAGCGCGACGGCACGATCTGCGAGAACCTGCCCGAGACCCACGCCTACCTGAAGCGGGTCCGCCGCGAGGTCGACGAGCGCTATCCCGACCGCGTGCTGCTGGCCGAGGCCAACCAGTGGCCCGCGGACGTCGTGCAGTACTTCGGCGAGGGCGACGAGTGCCAGATGGCGTTCCACTTCCCGGTGATGCCCCGGATGTTCATGGCGATCCGGCGTGAGGAGGCGGTCCCGATCTACGAGATCCTCGAGCAGACGCCACTGATCCCCGACAGCTGCCAGTGGGGCCTGTTCCTGCGCAACCACGACGAGTTGACGCTCGAGATGGTCACCGACGAAGAGCGCGACTACATGTATGCCGAGTACGCCAAGGACCCGCGGATGAAGATCAACGTCGGCATCCGCCGGCGCCTGGCGCCGCTGCTCGACAACGGCCGTGACGAGATCGAACTGATGCACGCGATCATGTTCTCGCTGCCCGGCTCGCCCGTCCTCTACTACGGCGACGAGATCGCGATGGGCGACAACGTGTTCCTCGGCGACCGCGACGGCGTACGCACGCCCATGCAGTGGACCGGCGACCGCAACGGCGGCTTCAGCCGAGCCGACTTCGCCCAGCTGTACGCGCCGCCGCTGATGGACCCCGTGTACGGCTTCCAGGCGGTCAACGTCGAGGCTCAGCTGCGCACGGCCACCTCGCAGCTGCGCTGGCTGCACCGTTTCATCTCGCTGCGCAAGGAGCACCCCGTGTTCGGCTTCGGAACATACGAGCCGATAGAGCCTTCGAACCCGCGCATCTTCGCGCACATGCGCTCTTTCGAGGATGATCTGATCCTGTGCGTTCACAACGTGGCCCGTTCGGCCCAGGCGGTCGAACTCGATCTCAGCGCCTTCGAGGGGCGCTACCCGGTAGAGCTGTTCGGCCGCTCGCGGTTCCCGCGGATCGGCGAGCTGCCATACCTGCTGACGCTGGGTCCGCGCGGCTTCTTCTGGTTCCAGCTGGTCGAGGAAGAGCGGCCCGACGATGAGTGAGGGCCTCCAGTTCACCGCGGATGAAATCCGCCGCGCCCTCGACGAGGAGGAGCTGCGTGAGTGGGTGCAGCACCAGCGCTGGTACGCCTCGAAGGCGCGCCAGGTGGCCGGGATCGAAATCGTCGAGAGCATCCTGCTGCGCGACGACCCGCTGCTGCTGCTGGCTCTCGTCCAGACCCGGTTCGCCACCGGCACCCACGAGCTCTACCAGCTGCCCCTGGCCCTCCGTGCCCCGGACGCGGACGAGATTGCCGGCGGCGAGTCGATCGCGCAGACCGACGAGTGGACCGTGTACGACGCGCTCGCCGAGCCCACCCAGGCACTCGAGCTGCTGCGGCGAATCGAGACCAGCGACGAGATCCCAACCGCCGAGGGCCAGTTCACCTTCCACCAGTTCGAAGGTGCCGAGCCGCAGCTGACGGCCGACACGACCGTCCGCCTGATGGGCGTCGAGCAGTCGAACACGTCGATCGTGTTCGACGACTCGATCGTGCTCAAGGTGTTCCGCAAGCTCGAGCCCGGCGTCAACCCCGAGCTCGAGGTGCTGCGCTTCCTCACCTGGCGCGGCTTCCCCAACATTGCGCCGCTCCACGGCTGGTACGACTACGAAGGGCTCGCCTTCGCTTCGACGCTGGGGGTGGCGCAGAGGTTCCTGCCCGACGCAGTCGGCGGCTGGGAGCTCGCGCTCGACGAGATCTGGTCCGCGCCCGAGATGTTCCTCGAGCGACTCGGGAGCCTCGGCACGGTGACGGCGCAGCTCCACACATGCCTGGCCTCGGACGCGTCCGATCCCGCGTTCTCGCCCGAGGAGCCGAGCCAGGAGGCGCTGTCGCTGCTGACCGCGACGATCGACGAGGACATCGAGCGGATCTTCCTCCGCCTCCCCGACGACGAACGGCTCGCGCCGATCGCCGGCCGCGGCCAGGACGTTCGCGAACGCCTCGCCACCCGGGCCCAGATCGGCGTCAGCGGCCGCGTGATCCGCACTCACGGCGACTACCACCTCGGACAGACGCTGCACACGCCGCGCGGCTGGGTGATCATCGACTTCGAGGGCGAGCCGGCCCGACCGCTGCCCGAGCGCCGGCAGAAGCGCTCGCCGCTGCGCGACGTCGCCAGCATGCTGCGCTCGTTCGCGTACGTGACCTCGGCGGTCCAGCTCCTGCGCAACCGCCGCGCTCCGCAGGACTTCGAGCAGCGGGCGCGCGAGCGGTTCCTCGAGCACTACTTCGCGGCCGTCGATCCGACGCTGATGCCGGGCGGAGAGGCCGTGATCAACAATCTGCTGTCGATCTACGAGCTCGAGAAGGCGATCTACGAGCTTCGCTACGAACTCAACAACCGCCCGGACTGGATCTCGATCCCGGTCGCCGGCATCGGGCGGATCTTGGAGGGGGCATGACCGTCGCCACCAGCGAGCTCGAGTTGCTCGTCCGCCGCGCGCACTCCGATCCGCATTCCGTCCTCGGCGCCCATCCGCAGAACGGCGGCGTCGTCGTTCGCGTGCTGCGGCCGGCGGCGAGCTCGGTGACCGCGGTGGCCGACGGCCACCCCGGTGTCGAGCTCAAGCAGATCCACCCCGGCGGCGTGTTCGAGGGTGTGATCGAGGACGCCGAGCTGCCGCTGCACTATCGGCTCGACATCGACTACGGCGACGCCGGCAAGTTCACGATCGACGATCCGTACGCGTTCATGCCGACGATCGGCGAGCTCGACCAGCACCTGATCGGCGAGGGCCGGCACGAGGAGCTGTACGACAAGCTCGGCGCGCACCTGCGCGAAATGGAGACCGGCCCACCGGGCCACCCACCCGTCACCGGCACGGCGTTCGCGGTGTGGGCGCCTTCGGCCCGGGCGGTCAGCGTCGTCGGCGACTTCAACTCATGGGACGGCCGGCTGCACGCGATGCGCTCGCTCGGGTCGACCGGGATCTGGGAGCTGTTCCTCCCGGGCGTCGGCGCCGGCGCGCGCTACAAGTACGAGATCCTCGGCCCGGACGGCCAGCTGCTCTTGAAGGCCGACCCGTACGCGCTCGAGACCGAGGTGCCGCCGAAGACGGCGTCGGTGGTGTTCGAGCCGCATCACAGCTGGAGCGCGGACGACGTCGCATGGCTGCGCAAGCGCCAGGAGCAGCAGCAGCTCCGGCGGCCGATCTCGGTCTACGAGGTCCACCTCGGCTCATGGCGGCTGAACCCGCTCGAGGGCAACCGGTCGCTCAGCTACCTCGAGCTCGCCGACGAGCTGAGCGCGTACGTCAAGGACATGGGGTTCACCCACGTCGAGCTGCTGCCGGTGATGGCGCACCCGTTCAAGGGCTCGTGGGGCTACCAGGTCACAGGGTATTTCGCCCCCACCCCGTTCTACGGCTCGCCCGACGACTTCCGCGAGTTCGTCGACCGCCTCCACCAGCACGACGTCGGGGTGCTCCTCGACTGGGTGCCGGCGCACTTCCCGCGCGACGAGTTCGGGCTCGCGCGGTTCGACGGCACGGCGCTGTACGAGCACGCCGATCCGCGCCGCGGCGAGCACCCGGACTGGGGCACGCTCGTGTTCAACTACGGGCGTCACGAGGTCCGCAACTTCCTGATCTCGAACGCGCTGTTCTGGCTGCGCGAGTATCACGTCGACGGCATCCGGGTCGACGCGGTGGCGTCGATGCTGTACCTCGACTACTCCCGAAACGAGGGCGAGTGGGTGCCCAACCAGTTCGGCGGGCGCGAGGACCTCGACGCGGTCTCGTTCCTGAAGGAGCTCAACGAGGTCATGTACGGCCGCGAGCCCGGCGTGATCTCCGCCGCCGAGGAGTCGACGGCGTGGCCGGGCGTCTCGCGCCCGACGTACCTCGGCGGGCTTGGGTTTGGCTTCAAGTGGAACATGGGTTGGATGCACGACACGCTCGGCTACTTCGAGCAGGACCCGATCTACCGTCGATACCACCACCACGAGCTGACGTTCAGCCTGATGTACGCGTTCAGCGAGAACTTCATCCTGCCGTTGTCCCATGACGAGGTCGTGCACGGGAAGGGATCGCTGTACTCGAAGATGGCCGGATCCGACAAGTGGCAGAAGCTCGCGAACCTGCGCTCGCTCTACGCCTACATGTGGGCGCATCCGGGCAAGAAGCTCCTGTTCATGGGCAACGAGCTCGCGCAGGAGCAGGAGTGGAGCTACGAGCGCTCGCTCGACTGGCACCTGCTCGAGCAGCCCGGCCACGCCGGCATTCAGGCGCTGGTCCGCGACCTGAACCGCCTGTACAAGGACGAGCCCGCGCTGTGGGAGGTCGATTCGGACCCGTCCGGGTTTTGGTGGTTGGAGCCCAACGACGCCGACCGCAACGTGCTCGCGTTCGCGCGCGCCTCCAAGGACGGCGAGCGCGTGGTCGTGTTCGTGGCGAACCTGTCGCCGGTCCCGCGCGAGGGCTACCGGCTCGGGCTGCCCCGGGCCAGCCGTTGGAAGGAGGCCCTCAACACCGACTCCAAGTACTACGGCGGCAGCGATGTCGGCAACCTCGGCCACCTGGAGCCCGAGCCGATTCCGTGGCACAACCAGTCGGTATCCGCGCTCCTTACGCTGCCGCCCCTGGCGGCGGTGTGGCTCGTTCCGGAAACACAGTGACGTTCGCGGCGCCGTTTGCGCCCACCGATGGCGGCGGGGCTGCGCACTCCTGGGAGCGTTCGGCGCAGTTCCCGTGGGAGCGCCCACTCGGCTCCCGTCCGCGCGAGGACGGCACCGTCGAGTTCCGCGTGTGGGCGCCGCACGCGCGGTCGATCTCGCTGCGGCTCGGCGACCGCGACGTGGCGCTCGGGGACGCCGGCTACGGGGTCTACGAAGCGCTCGCGCCGGCCGGCGCCGGCGAGGACTACTGGTTCGTGCTCGACGACCGGCAGCTCCCCGACCCGTGCTCGCGCTGGCAGCCCGACGGCATCCGCGGTCCGTCCCGGGTCCTCGAGCTCCCGGACCCGGCGCCGTTCACCGCGCCGTCCGTGCGCGAGCTCGTGATCTACGAGCTCCACGTGGGGACGTTCACGGCCGAGGGGACGTTCGAGGCGGCGATCCCGTACCTGCGCGAGCTCGCCGAGCTCGGCGTGACCGCGGTCGAGGTGATGCCCGTCGCGGAGTTCCCCGGCCTCCACGGCTGGGGCTACGACGGCGTCTACATCTCGGCGCCGCAGTCGTCGTACGGCGGACCGGCGGGGTTGCAGAGGCTGGTCGCCGGAGCGCACGAGGTGGGCCTCGCCGTGATCCTCGACGTCGTCTACAACCACGTCGGGGCCTCCGGCACCCCCGCGATCGAGGCGTTCGGCCCGTATTTCACCGGCAGGTACGCGACGCCGTGGGGTAGCGCGATCAACTACGACGACGCGAACTGCGACCCGGTCCGCGAATGGGTGGCGCAGAGCGCGGTCGGCTGGATTCGCGACTACGGGATCGACGGGCTGCGGCTCGACGCGATCCACGCGATCTTCGACTCGAGCGCCGAGCACATCGTCGCCGAGGTGGCGCGGCGCGTCCACCTTACGCGACGCGATGCGCTGGTGATCGCCGAGAGCGGCCTCAATGATCCGAAGGTGACGCGCGACCGCGGCGCCGGTGGCTGGGCCTGCGACGGGGCCTGGGCCGACGACTTCCACCACGCGGTGCGCACGCTCGTCACGGGCGAGCGCGACGGCTACTACTCCGACTTCGGGTCGGTCGCGCAGCTCGCGAAGGCCTGGCACCGTCCGCACGTCTACGACGGCACCTACTCGAGCTTCCGCCGCCAGCGGTACGGCGCACCCGCCGACGACGTGCCATCCGAGCGGTTCGTGGTGTTCTGCCAAGACCACGACCAGGTCGGAAACCGCGCCCTCGGCGATCGCCTGCCGGCGCCGGCACGCCCGCTGGCCGCATTCTGCACGCTGCTGTCGCCGTACGTCCCGATGCTGTTCATGGGCGAGGAGTACGGCGAGGACGCGCCGTTTCAGTTCTTCTCAGACCACATCGACGAGAGCATCGCGCAGGCCACGCGCGAGGGACGGCGTCAGGAGTTCGCGTCGTTCTCCCAGTTCTCGCAGGAGGAGATCCCCGACCCGCAGGATCGGGCGACGTTCGAGCGCTCAAAGCTGACGCGCGAGCGCGACCCCGCGATCAGCCGCCTATACGCCGAGCTGATGAACGTGCGTCGCCGGCTGCCCCCGGGCGACGTCGACGCGATCGAGTTCGACGAAGACGCACGGTGGCTGCGGGTCCGCCGAGGCGCGTTCGAGCTCGCGATGAACTTCGCCGATGCGCCGCGACACGTGCCGTGCGCCGGCGACTCGGTGGTCCTCGCAACGCACGGCGACCCGCCCGCCTTGCGCGACGGGTACGTCGAGCTCGAGCCGATGTCCGGAGCGCTGATCACTTGAACGACGGAGTCTGGCCGGGCCGCCCGTTCCCGCTGGGGGCGACGTGGGACGGGGGCGGCACCAACTTCGCGATCTTCTCCGAGCACGCCGCCGGCGTCGAGCTCTGCCTGTTCGACGACGAGGACAACGAGACGCGGATCGAGATGAGCGAGCGCACCGCGCTCAACTGGCATTGCTACGTGCCCGGCGTCGGACCGGGGCAGCGTTACGGCTTCCGGGTCGACGGTCCGTACGCGCCGCTCGAGGGTCACCGCTTCAACCCGTGCAAGCTGCTGCTCGATCCGTATGCGAAGGCGATCGACGGCGTGGTCGACTGGGCGCACGACGCGAACGTGCTGCCGTATGTGCCGACCGGCGACGAGGACGCCGATCTCGAGCCCGACGACGAGGATGACGCCGCGGCGATGCCAAAGTCGGTGGTGATCGACGACGCGTTCATCTGGGAGGGAGACCGCCCACCGCGGGTCCCGTTCGCCGACACGGTCATCTATGAGACGCACGTCAAGGGCTTCACGATGCTCCACCCCGACGTCCGTGAGGACCTGCGGGGGACCTACGCGGGCCTCGCCTCGGAGCCGGCGATCGAGTATCTCCACCACCTCGGGGTGACCGCGGTCGAGCTGCTGCCCGTGCACCACATCTCCGACGAGTCGTTCCTGGACGAGAGGGGGCTTCGCAACTACTGGGGTTACAGCACGATCGGCTACCTCGCGCCCCACTCGGAGTACGCCGCCACCGGGCGGCGCGGCGAGCAGGTGCGCGAATTCAAGGGCATGGTCAAGGCGATGCATCGCGCCGGCATCGAGGTGATCCTCGACGTCGTCTACAACCACACCGCGGAGGGAAACCATCTCGGGCCGATGCTCTCGTTCAAGGGCGTCGACAACCTCGCCTACTACCGGGTCATGCCCGACGATCCCCGCCATTACATGGACTTCACGGGCACCGGCAACTCGCTCAACCCGGTTCATCCGAACGTGCTGCGCCTGATCATGGACTCGCTCCGCTATTGGGTGATCGAGTGCCACGTGGACGGCTTCAGGTTCGATCTCGCGTCAGCGCTCGCGCGCGAGTTCTTCGACGTCGACCGCCTGTCGGCGTTCTTCGACGTGATCCACCAGGACCCGGTGCTGTCCCAGGTCAAGCTGATCGCCGAGCCGTGGGACGTCGGCCCCGGCGGCTACCAGGTCGGCAACTTCCCGGTGCTGTGGTCGGAGTGGAACGGCGTCTATCGCGACACGATGCGCGACTACTGGCGCGGCTTTGCCAACAGCGGCGACTTCGCCGAGCGCCTGTCGGGGTCGGCCGACCTGTACGAGGCCGACGGCCGCGATCCGTTCGCGTCGATCAACTTCATCACCGCCCATGACGGCTTCACGCTGCGTGACCTCGTCTCCTACGACCACAAGCACAACGAGGCGAACCTCGAGGACAACCGCGACGGGACCGACGACAACCGTTCCTGGAACCACGGGACCGAGGGCGAGACCGATGACCCGGAGATCACCGCGCTCCGCTTTCGACAGCAGCGGAACTACCTGGTGACGCTGTTGCTCTCCCAGGGCACGCCGATGTTGCTCGGCGGCGACGAGATCGGACGGACCCAGCGCGGCAACAACAACGGGTGGTGTCAGGACAACGAGATCTCCTGGTACGACTGGAGCGAGAACCCCGAGAAGGCCAAGCTGCGGGAGTTCACGCGCCGACTGATCCGCCTACGCCGCGAACACAAGACCTTCCGGCGCAACAGCTTCCTGCGCGGCCGGGAGGTCAAGGGCTCAGGCCTGCCGGACGTGTGGTGGTTCCGCGCCGACGGGAACAAGATGACCCGGCGGGATTGGCAGAGCGGCGAGCACGTGCTCGGGATGTTCCTCAACGGGCGCGAGATCGTGACGCCCGGGCCCCAGGGCCAGGACGTCGAGGACGACTCGTTCGTGCTGCTGTTCAACGCCGAGCACGAGGATCGAATGTTCACGCTCCCGCGCCGGCGCTTCGGCGCGCAGTGGGTGCTCGAGCTGTCCACCGCCAACCCGACGGCTGAGCCGGGGAGCGCGCGGTTCGGCGCCCGCACCGACGTCAAGGTGATCGCGCGCTCGATCGTGGTCCTCAAACGAGCCACCTGAACCGGCGACGCGATCACGTGACGAACCGGCCGCCGATCGAGCTGCGAGCGACCTACCGCCTCCAGCTCTCATCTGACTTCGGCTTCGCCGACGCCCGCGCACTCGTTCCCTATCTGCGCGACCTCGGCATCTCGCACCTGTACCTGTCGCCGTCGCTGCAGGCCCGGCGGGGCTCGACCCACGGGTACGACGTCGTCGATCCACGGCACTTCTCGCGCGAGCTCGGGGGACCCGAGGAGCTGCGCGCTCTGTCGGACAGCGCGCGGGACGCCGGCATGGGAATCGTGCTCGACGTGGTGCCGAACCACATGGCCGCCGACGATCAGAACCGGTACTGGGCCGACCCCGAGCTGCGTGCGAAGTTCTTCGACATCGAACCGGACACCGGCATCTACCGCCGGTTCTTCGACATCGGCGAGCTCGCCGGCGTGCGCCAGGAGGATCCGGCCGTATTCGAGGAGACGCACGAGCTCGTGATCTCGCTGGTCCGCGACGGTCTCATCGACGGTCTCCGCGTCGATCATCCCGACGGCCTCGCCGACCCCGCCGGCTACCTCGCCCGGCTCCGCGACCGCGGCGTCGACCGGGTGTGGGTCGAGAAGATCCTCGATCCCGGCGAGCGGCTGCGTGACTGGCCGGTGTGCGGGACGGTCGGCTACGAATTCCTCGACGACGTGTGCGCACTGTTCGTCGATCCGAACGGGAAGCCCGCGCTGACCGCGCTGTGGGAGCAGGTGTCGGGCGATCGGCGCTCGTTCGCCGAGGTCGCGCACGAGGCCAAGCTCGAGCAGGTCCGCGGCCCGTTTCGGCAGGACGTCGAGCGCCTGGCGCGCGAGCTGGGCGATACCGAGCTTCCCGGCGGGATCGACGCGCTCGGCCACGCGCTCGCCTCGCTGACCGTGTACCGGACCTATATCGACCCCGTCGCGCGACGGGTCGATCCTCAGGACCGCCGCGCGATCGAGGCCTCGGGGATGGACCCGGAGATCGCGGCGATGCTGCTACTCGAGCGCGACGCGCCCCCGGTGTTCGTGACGCGCTTTCAGCAGACCACGCCGGCGATCACGGCCAAGGGCGTCGAGGACACCGCGTTCTACCGCTACTGCCGGCTGATCTCGCTAAACGACGTCGGCGGCGATCCATCGCGGTTCGGGATCGACGTCGGGTGGTTCCACGCATCGTCGGTCGAGCGCCTCGAGCGGTTCCCGCTGAACCTGCTGACGACCCAGACCCACGACGCCAAGCGCTCGGCCGACGTCCGTGCGCGAATCGACGCGCTGTCGTCGATGCCGGACAAGTGGGCCGAGCACGTCGGCCGCTGGTTCGAGATCACCGAGGGGCGGCGCGACGCCGGCGCTCCCGACGACGTCGAGCGCTACTTCCTGTTCCAGACCCTCGTCGGGGCGTGGCCGATCGCCGCCGACCGGATCGAGACCTACATGGAGAAGGCGCTGCACGAGGCCAAGCGGAATACGAACTGGGTGGAGCCGAATACCGACTGGGACGAGGCGGTCAAGCGCTTCTGCCGCTCGCTGTACACCGACGACGCGTTCCTGGCCGACTTCGAGCCGTTCGCGCGCCGGGTGGCGGCGGTGGCGGAGCGTGCCTCGCTCGGCCAGCTCGTGCTCAAGCTCACCGCGCCCGGCATCCCCGACATGTACGAGGGCGACGAGCTCGCGTTCCGGGCGCTCGTCGACCCCGACAACCGCCGGCCCGTCGACTTCGACTGGCGCCAGGCGATGCTGCGCCGGCTGATGGGCGGCGCATCGCCGGACGAAGAGACTCGGAAGCTGTTCGTGACGATGCGGCTGCTCGGACTCCGCGCGCGCCGCCCTGAGCCGTTCGCCGGCTCCTACGAGCCGCTCGACGCGGGCCCCTCGACCTGCGCATTCGTGCGCGGCGGCGACGTGCTCGTGGCCGTCACCGTGCGGAACGGCCCCGTCGAGGGAACGATCGAGGCCCCGGGCGGCCAGTGGCGCGACGTCCTGCGCGGCGAGGAGCGCTCGTTCGGATCGCTGAGCCAGGTGCGAGACATCGTCGGCGATCTCGGGATCGCCGTGTTGGAGCGGCTGTAGGTCGCTTTGCGGGATTGACCGTTCACGACACGTAATGGTGTTATGAAGGCCGCCCACCCGATAGGGTCCCGCGGCGTCGCATGCGCGTCCTGCTCGTCTCCTGGGAGTACCCGCCGGTCATCGAGGGTGGACTCGGCCGCCACGTCCGCAAACTGTCAGAGCAGCTGGTTAGCGACGGCGTCGAGGTCCACGTGCTCACCCGTGGCGGCGGGCGCCTCCCGGCCGAGGCCGACCAGCACGGCGTGATCGTCCACCGGGTGCGCGAGGCGCCGTTCCCTAAGGACGTGGACGCGTTCGTGCGCTGGGTCGACGCGATGAACGTCCACATGCACGCCCGCGCCGCTGAGCTATGCGACCGGATCGACTTCGACCTGATCCACTCCCACGACTGGCTCGTCGCCGGGGCGGCGTCACAGACCGCGCGCCGGATCGACCGGCGCTGGCTCGTGACCGTGCACGCCACCGAGTACGGCCGCCACCAGGGCTGGGTTCAGAACCATCCGCAGTCCCACATCCACGCCGCCGAGCGCGCGATGGTCCGCGGCGCCGACCACGTGATCACCTGCTCGCGGTACATGCGGGTGCACGTGGCGAACGTGTTCGGAGTCCGGCCGGCGAAGATCACCGCGATCCCCAACGGGATCGACCCGCGCGACCTGGAGCCGGTGCACGACGACCTGCCGGCGCTGCGGACGAGGTACGCCGCCCCCGACGAACTGCTCGTGCTGCTGGTCGGGCGCCTCGTGTACGAGAAGGGGTTCCATCTCGCGCTCGACGCGCTCGCCCCGATCCTGCGCCGGCGTGGCGGCGTACGCTTCGTGATCGCCGGCACAGGCACGGCCGAGGCCGAGCTCAAGCGCCAGGCCAAGCAGCTCGGCCTCGCCGGCCACGGCGTGTTCCTGGGCTGGATCGGCGACGACATGCTCCACTCGCTCTACCGCGTCTCGGACCTCTGCATCGTGCCCTCGATCTACGAGCCGTTCGGGCTCGTGGCGCTCGAGGCGATGGCGTCGGGGTGCCTGTGCGTGGTCGCCGACACCGGCGGGCTGCGCGAGGTCGTGCCGGTCGACGGCACCGTCGGCCTGCGGTTCCCCTCGCGCGATTCGGCGGCACTCCGCGGCGTCCTCGAGCGCGTGCTCACCGACGACGCCGAGCGCGCGCAGCTGGTCGCCGAGGCGCGCGAGCACGTGCTGCGGTTCGACTGGGCCGAGGTCGCCCGGCGGACCGACGAGGTCTACCGGATCCTCGTGGGGGCTGCCTCCCGAGCGGGATGAGCCCTCGGATCACCCGGGCTAACCCGAACTTTCGGCCAGCGCCACCGATCGACTGCGCAGTTAGCCACAAGGGGGGTGGCTGAAGCCGCATTCACCGCCGGGGATGGAGCGAGTGAGGGGTTAGCCCGGATGCGTGCCTGAACCGACGTTCACCGACGGGGCGGCGGGTTAAACGACCGAGGGCCCGGCATCGCTGCCGGGCCCTCGATCACATCAAAGCGTCTGCTTGTCGCAGCGGATTACATCATCCCCGACATGTCGGGCATGCCACCGCCACCGCCACCATGGCCATCCTTCTCCGGCACCTCGGCGACGATCGCCTCGGTCGTGAGGATGTTCTTGGCGATCGACGCGGCGTTCTGGAGCGCCGAGCGCGTGACCATCGCCGGGTCGATGATGCCCTCCTTGACCAGGTCGACGATCTCGCCGTTGGCCGCGTTCAGGCCCTGACCCTTCTTCGCCTTGCGGACATCGTTGACCACGACCGAGCCCTCGAGCCCGGCGTTCTCGGCGATCTGACGCATCGGCTCCTCGAGCGCGCGACGCACGATCCGCGCGCCGGTCCGCTCATCGGGATCCTCGAACGAGTCGAGGTCGAGTGCCTCCTGCGCGGTGAGCAGCGCCACGCCGCCGCCGGGCACGATGCCCTCCTCGAGCGCCGCCCGAGTGGCCTGCAGCGCGTCCTCGACGCGATGCTTCTTCTCCTTCATCTCGGTCTCAGTGGCCGCGCCGACCTTGACCACCGCGACACCGCCCGACAGCTTCGCGAGACGCTCCTGGAGCTTCTCCTTATCGAAGTCCGAATCGGTGTTGTCGATCTCGGTCTTGATCTGGTTGATGCGGCCCTTGATCGCGTCGCTCTCGCCGGCACCGTCGACGATCGTCGTCGTGTCCTTCGCGATGACCACGCGACGAGCGCGGCCGAGCTGCGAGATCTGCGTGTTCTCGAGCTTGAGGCCCATCTCCTCGGTAATCACCTCGCCACCCGTCAGGATCGCGATGTCCTCGAGCATGCGCTTACGACGATCGCCGAAGCCCGGAGCCTTCACCGAGACGCCGGTGAAGGTGCCGCGGAGCTTGTTGACCACCAGCGTCGCGAGCGACTCGCCCTCGACGTCCTCGGCGATGATCAGCAGCGGCTTGCCCGACTGGATCGTCTGCTCGAGCACCGGCAGCAGATCGCGAACCGAGCCGATCTTCTGGTTGGCGATCAGGATGTACGGGTCCTCGAGGACTGCCTCCATCCGCTCCTGGTCGGTGACCATGTACGGCGAGATGTAGCCCTTGTCGAACTGCATGCCCTCGGTGAACTCGAGGTCCATGCCGAACGTCTGGCCCTCCTCGACGTTGACCACGCCGTCCTTACCGACCTTCTCGATCGCATCGGCGATCACGTCGCCGATCTCATCATCGCCGGCGGAGATCGTCGCCACGCGGGCGATCTGGTCCTTGCCGGAGATCTCGGTCGACTGCTTCTCGATGTTCTTGACCACGTCTTCGACGGCCTTCTCGATCCCGCGCTTGAGACCAAGCGGGTTCGCGCCGGCGGCGACGTTCTTGAGGCCTTCGCGCACGATTGACTGCGCCAGGACGGTCGCGGTCGTCGTGCCGTCGCCGGCTACGTCGTTGGTGGCCGTGGCGACCTCGCGCACGAGCTGCGCGCCCTGATTCTGGAATACGTCCTCGACCTCGATCTCCCGCGCGATCGTCACACCGTCGTTGGTGATCGTCGGCGCGCCGAACTTCTTGTCGAGGACCACGTACCGGCCCTTGGGGCCGAGCGTGACCTTGACGGCGTTCGCCACGGCATCGACGCCCTGCTCGAGCGCCTTACGGGCCTCCGCCTCGTACTTCAGTTCCTTGTGTGCCATATCTGTTCAGGTTCTCCTGGGGGTATTACGACTGGACCTTGGCCAGCACGTCGGACTCGCGGAGGACGAGGAGTTCCTCGCCGTCCACCTTGATCTCGGTTCCGCCGTACTTGCTGTAGAGGACCTCGTCGCCCTCTGATACGTCGAGCGGAGTGCGCTTGCCGGTGTCCTCGTTGACCTTGCCGTCGCCGACCGCGAGAACCTTGCCCTTCTGGGGCTTTTCCTTCGCGGTGTCGGGTAGGACGATGCCACTGGCGGTCGTCTCCTCCTCCTCGATCGCCCGCACGATCAACCGATCGCCGAGGGGCTTGAGCTTCATGTGATGCAACCTCCGATTGAAGGGAATGAGTCGGTGTTTAGCCTTGGCACTCCTCCCACGAGAGTGCCAACGGGGAATATAGCTCCTTCCCGTAGCGTTTCAAGGCTTTCTTGGCACTCGTCAGACGAGAGTGCCAAATGGGCCTCGCTGCGCTCGGCGTCCGTGGGGCCATGCAACCCCGTCCAGACGGGATCGCACGGGGAGTCTCAGCGTCCTAACGGGCTAGTCGGAGGCGTTGACCGCCAGCTCGTTTTCGAGCACGGACTGCGTGACCCCGGTCTCCGGATGCGCGTAGCAGGCCCGCCAAGCGTGCTTCTTGAGTCGTTGCACCGCTTCGGCATCAGCGTCGCTCGCGCTCCTGATCTCCATGCCTTCAAGCGACACCATCGCCCGCGTTAGTGCGCCCCCAGGCAGTCGTTGCTGCGCGGCCACGTCGCCGTGACCGTGACCGAGTACCGGTGGAACCGGCTGCCGACGCAACTCGGCAGGCAGCTCTTGACCCACGCGCTTCACGTTTTACCTGTGCTGGTTCAACGTCGACTGCTGAGCGCGGCTAGACGAAGTTGTACGCGATCGCGGCGCCCAGCTCCTTTACCGGTACGCGTGTGCCGAGCTTGAGCGACGCGAGCGAATAGGTCCCGGTGTCGAGCATCATCCGAAGGCGATCGTCGTAGGGGATCGTTGCGCTCGTCTCGACCGCGTGGCGGCGGAAGTTGGCCTCGATCACCTCGCGATTGCCGGCGTGACGCCCGCCGGGCGCCTGGTTGAGCACGAGCGTGCCCCGCTCCAGCTGGAGATACCGCAGCGCGCCGAGCACGCCGGCGGCGGTGACCCACTCCGGGGTGGTGATGACCACGGTCTGATCCGCGCGATCGACTGCGAACTGGGCCAGCGGGTCGGTTATCCCGGTGCCGAGGTCGAGGATGACGACCTCGTAGAAGCGCTCCAGGAAATCGAGCAGCCGGCTGTACAGCCCCGGGGTCATCTGGGCCATCACCTCGGCGTGGGCCGGCGCGCCGAGTAGGTGAAGCCCTGTGGGCAGGCGAGCTACGTACGGGTGCAGCTCGGCCGGCGACTCGAGCTGGGTCGAGTCGGCGAGCAGGTCGGCCAGGGAGCGCGTCGAGCGATGCTCGTCCGGGGCGAGCGCGGCGAGGGTCCCGAAGTCGGGATTGGCATCGAGCGCGACCACGCGCATCCGCAGCTGCTCGGCGAGCAGATTCCCCAGTACGAACGAGATCGTGGTCTTGCCCACGCCGCCCTTGGGAGAGATCACCGCCACCGTGTTGGGACGGGTCATTGCCGGCGCATGCACGAGCTGCTCGTCGACACCCCACTCGCGGTGTTGAAGCTCGCTGGAGAGGGTGTATTTGAGCCACGTCGCGAACCGGGCGATCGGGCCGGTCGACAGCGGCTTGCCGGCGCGCATCGGCCGCGCGTACACGTCCTGGCGCGACATCGTCGGCCTCGGCGCGGCGCTGCCAAGAAGCGGCTCCTCCCCGCCGGCGTCCGGCGGGACGTCCGCGTCAGGCGGCGACCCAGTCTGCTCCATCGCCCCCGGCTCCTCGCCCTGCGCTTGCTCGACTCCCTTGGGAGTTCCAGGTTCCACCGTATCCTCCCTTAGCCGCTGACGCGAGAGTACCAGCGCCGGCGGGTTGCTGATGCAGGTCAAAACCAGTCGCGGGCCAAGGAGTTGTGCCGTCGGCGCGCCCCCTGTGCACACTTGGGAAAATGGTCTCGGGATGAGCGCCGTGCCCCGTCTGCTGTTTGTCTTCCTCGCATGCATTTCCCTCGCCGCCTGCGGTGCAAGCAGCGGCAGCAGCGGCGGCTCGGACAACCAGCAGATCGCGAACCTGTTCACCTCGGTTGACTCCGAGATGGCCCGTGGTGACTACGCGAGCGCCTGCCGGCACTTCTCCCAGCATCAGCAGAGCAACATCGTGGCCGGCGTGAAGCGGCCGGCGTGAAGCGTGCCGGCTTCAAGGCCTCGACGTGTGCCAATGCGATGACGTCGTTGATCAAGGCGACCGGAATCACGCGCACCCAGCTCGCGCAGGCGCTCGGGGGCGCGGCGGCACCGAAGGTGCGCTCGTTCTCGGTGCACGGCAACCAGGCGACGGTCACGTTCACGAACAGCGTCGACGGCCACCCCTACACCGAGACCGACGCGCTCGTGCGCGAGGGCGGGCAGTGGAAGGCCGACCGGATCATCAAGCGCTCCCAGAACAAGTAGCGCTTCAGGCCGGGACGCGCCAGAGGCCGTGCAGGACGTCACTCGGCCAGCCGGAAGGAGTTGATCACCGCCATCGGGTCGGGGTTGCCCGAACCGTGGGAGATGACCTGCACCTCGATCATCGCGCCCCCGGAGGTCGAGACGATCAGGTCGGCGTCCTGCTGGGGCTCGCTGCTATAGGAGCCGGCGCCGTGGGGTCCCGAATAAGTGAACAGCTTGGCCTCGCGCGCGCCCGGCACCTGAGCGTTGACGATCGATAGCTTGGTCGCGTGGTAGGCGGTCTGCGAGACGTGGGTCTCGGTGGCGACCGCGGTGGCGAACGTCACCGGGTGCGGGTCGTAGGTCGTCAGGATCCCGAAGTTGCCGGTCCCCGGGGTGCTCCAGCCGACTGACACCAGACCCAGCGTCGAGGTCGTCCGAAACGACTTCCAGGCCCCCGGGACCGACAGCTGAAATCCCTTGCCGGAGTAGGTGGTCAATCCCCCCTGGGTCGCCGCGGTGCCGGGGATACGGACGCCCTTGTCGCCGCTGCCGCTGCTGCCGCTGCCGCTGCTGCTGCTGCCGCCGCAGCCGACGGCGAGTAGGCACGCAGCGACCAGCCCGACGATCTGTGCCCGCCCGCTCACTGCTCACACACCACCGGCTGCCACGTCTGCCCCGGGCTCTGCACCCAACCCGCGAACAGGTTCTGGTGCTGCGAGTTGACGCCCACGTTGGCGCCCGCGCCGATGTCGGCGATCTCGAGCGCGACGCCTCCGCCGGCCTGCGAGGTCGTCTGCTGATAGGGCTGGACTCGCTGCTGGCCCTGCGTGTTGATCTCAGACAGGAGCTGGGTCATGGCGGAGCCCGACGATGCGGGATCAAGCACCGACGCTAGCGACTGGACCGCTTGCGGATTGTCTCGGAGATTGAGCGTGGCCGTGTACTGGTACCCCTTGCCCGCTCCCACGGTCGCGCCGGCGTCGAGCGACCGCAGGATCCCGCCGCCTGCCCCACCCTCCGAACCGCCACCCTCCGAACCGCCACCCTCCGAACCGCCACCCTCCGAACCGCCACCCTCCGAACCGCCCTCGCTCTTCGTGCCCACACCGGCGCCGGCACCGCCCGCGCCGCTGGCGGTGACCTCGAGCTGGACCGGATTGCCATTCGCGTCGAGCGTCACGACCGCTTCGGCGTTGCCGTTCGCCACCGCGCTGGCCTTGGGTCCGAACAGCGCCTCCATCAGAGATCCGTCCGCGCTGCCATCGAGCGACAGGTAGACCTGGACGTCGCCCTTCTGCGGGCCGTCCGGATCGTCGGGGTCGCCCGCCATGACCTCGCGGAAGCCGAGCGCGGCCTTGAGCTCGGCTCCCAGCTCGATGGAGGCCGGGCCCGCTTCGCCGTCGGCCATCGCGTTCAGCTGCGCCACCGCGCCGGCCCCGACGTACGCGGAGGTCAGGTAGCGGTGGAACTGCTGAGCGAGGTCGGCGCCGTTGGGCGCTCCGTGGATGCCGACCAGGTTGAGCAGCCCGCCCGCGACCGGCCCGGCGATCGGAATCCCGCCGGCGATGTCATGTGCGATCACGCCCCACCCTCCGGCGGATTGCACATCGTGCGCGAACGAACTGGCCGTGGCCGCGTTGGGGAAGCTGAACGTGTAGGAGCCGGTGAGCTCGCCGCCGGCCGCGGCTTCGGCCTCGGCGTTGAACCCCAGACCGCCGACCTCGAGCTCAGCCTGCAGCTTGGCCTGTGCCTCGAGCGTCGCGTTGTCGACCAGCGTGTAGTCGACTTGACCATTGGAGTAGACCGTCTTGATCAGCGTGTTGTTGTGACCGGCGTCGATGAAGAAGATCTGGAAGTCGTCAGACGCGGTGTCGGTCACCGCCGAGGTGGGGCAAGGCACGACGTTCGAAGCCGTCGATGAAGGCGACTGGCAGCCACCGCCGGTCTGGAAGACCTGCTCGATCGCACATTCGACTCTGTGCGACACCTCCGTTCCGACACCGCTCGCCACGACGAACGCGACGATCAGCGCAACCAGGATTAGCGCGCCGGCCCATTCGACCGTGGACTGGCCCCGCTGCGAGCGGGCTCCGCGGGCTGAGGTGGTCGGCGCCATCGGCACGGACAAAGTGAGCCGCATGCGGGCCGGGCTCACAAGAGCCGGGGCGCCCCATTGAGAGGGTCCGCGGGGCCCCACTTGGGCTGGGCCCGGGCGCCGTGTGGTGGGCCGAAAGGCCCAGTGTCCCGAATCGGAAATTGGATGAATTTCCGACCCATGACACCAGCGGCGTTATGCCGGCAACTTCGATGAGGCGGACCGGCCGGATCGGCATACCGCGCGATAGGCTGGAGCGCCAATGCCGGACGCGAGCTACACCGAGCGATTCGCCGGGCTTCCTAGGCGCTCGCTCCCCGGCGGGCTGACACTCGTCGAGGCGCGCGGTAGCAAGGCACGCCGCCGCGGATTGGCCCGGCTTGAGTCGCTGCCCGACGACCACGCGCTGCTCATCCCGCGATGCTTCGCCGTGCACACCTTCGGCATGCGCTGGGCGCTGGATCTGATCTGGCTGGGAAAGGGGGGCCGGGTAGTGCGTGCCGATCGCGGCGTCCCGCCGGGGCGGATGCGTGCGTGCGCGCGCGCCCGCTCGGTTGTCGAGACGGTCGCAGGAGGCGCGGACTCGTTTTTGTCCGCCGACATCGGCAGGCAGGCGTCGGCCGACCAACCCGCGCCGGACGGCGCGTCCGCTCGTTAAGCTCGCGAGCGTCCCGCGAGCAGTTTCAGTGATGAAGTTGCAGGTAGGCGTGGATCGCAGGATCGCCCACCAGCGCGGCAAGCACCCCCCCGCCGGTCAGGTAGGGTCCGAACGGCAGGGCCGTCTTGCGCGCCGTGCGCACACCCCTCCGTGAGGCGATCGCGAACCCCGTCAGCAGGCTGGCGATCAGCGCGGCCGCGAACGCCACAATCACCGGGCGCCCCAGGCACAGCCCGATCACCCCCAAGAGCTTGACATCGCCCATACCCATGCCGGCGGGGTTGAGAAGCGAGGCCACGAGGAGAAAACCGGCGACGCCTGCGGTCCAGGCCAGCCGCGAGGGCTCTCCGCCAGGATCTAGCGCCAAGCCGAGCACCAGGGCCAGGGCGGCCCCCGGTCCGGTGATCCGGTTGGGAATGATCCGCCGCTCGAGATCGATCACGGCGCACGGAACCGCGACCAGAACCATCAGTCCTCGCAGAACGGAGTCGGTCACGGAGTCCTGCAAGACGGCGACCACCGCCGCGAGAATTACGGTTGCCGCGACCAACAACGCTCGGCGCCGAGTCAGCGCTGCAGCCACGCTAATCGCCCTCGGCCGGCGTGCCAACGGGCGAGCGACGTTGGGCACGAGACGGGGCGCCGCCGGGACCCGCGTCGCCACAAAACGGGCATGGCGGCGCGGCGATCGGCTCTCCGCACCACCGACACGGGACCACGCTGCGGGGCAGCACAGTGTTCGCAAGCGCTTTGAGGTCGGTCGGGACGCCCACGGCCTCGACCAACCGAGATGTCCCCCACCACGTCGGGCCATGGAGCGTGGCCGGAATCTGGCGGACCGGGACTCCGCCGAGGGCCGGGACCACACTGTCGACGATCCAGTCGAGATCCGCGCTCTCGCTGGGCGCCACGAGCAATTCGACCGGCCGGTCCGGCGGCTCGAGCGGCAGATCCTCGGATCCCCGCCCCAGCGGCTGCACGAATGCGGCGGGTTGCAGACCGACCCCGAACGACCTCCAGGGCAGTGCCGAGCGGGCGTGGTCCAGGAGCGAGACCGCGGGGTGACGCAGCCCAGCGACGCTGCCCACCCAGGCAAGCACCAGCAGCTGCTCGCCAACATCGTCGAGCGCGCCGGCAAGCGCACCTGCCGACGGAGCATGCGACGCCAGCGCGGCGGCGAGCGCGGTCTGGACACTCGCGGCCAGCGGCGGCAGCGCGGTGACGTGGATCGCGACCCTGTCGGTCTCGAGCAGCGAGTGAACTGTCTGCACCCGCTCGAGCGTCTCTGCGGGCAGCCAATCGCCAACGACAACGATCACACGCTCGCCCCCACGGAGCGGGCCGCCAACAGCTTCGAACAGGTCACGCAGATCGTCGCGGCGTGGGGGGGCCGGAACCGGCAGCGCCGGGCGCTGGCCGGAGAACAGACGATCAAGCTCGCAGCCGAGGCCGATGACTGTGACAGACACAGGCATGACTCGTGCCAAGTCTGGCACGGCCGATCGTGCGAGGGCGCGGCCGGACGACCGGGTGCGGACGCGCTCGGGCACCCGGCGGTACCGACGACTGACTACTTAGCCGTAACCGACTTGTTTTGTCCGCTGAAGACGTTGTCGACCGCGGAACTGATCAGGTTCGCGATGTGCTGCGGGAGATTCGTCGCGATTATGGCGCCGACGATCAGTGCGACCACCAGCAGAACGCCGCCGTACTCGACCAGGTCCTGCCCGGTCTGCTCGCGCCGGAAGCGCGCCGCCGCCTTGTTTGCCCGACGCGCCAGCGCGCCGGCCGCACCGTGGACGGTGACTTGAGCGTTGACTGCGGTTCGAAGTATCAGGTCTGACATCGCTGGATCCCTTGTTTCGGATGCCAACAGCAGGATAGGGGAGGCACATCAGCGCTGCCAGGGCCCTGCGGCTCATTTGCGGGCCTAGGGGGCCCAGGAGACGATTGGGCCCCAGGGCCCAGCCGGCAAGACGTGGCTTCCAGGCCAGCGCGACCCGGCATATCGTCATAAGACAGTTGCTAGCCTCATACCGAGGTATGGGAACGGTGCGGCCCACATCCGTTTTGGGTGCGCTTGGGATCCTCGTGATCGTGTCTCTGCTGGCGGGATGTGGTGGGTCCACGCACGATCGCTCGCACACGACGATTCACGCATCGACCCGCGGCTCGACCGGGACAGTGGCGCACCCATTCGCGACGGTTGATGACTTCGCGGCCCAATCGGATCAGCCCGATCACCTGCGCGTATCGATCTACGATCTTCGTCGTTCTGGCCCGTTCGTGATTCTGGACTTCGGGGTCAGCTGCGTCCAGGCATCCGACAGTTGCAGCCTCGAATACGACTTCGCGGCCGACACTCATGCTCAGGAGGGTTCGAGGAAGTACACGAGGAATGGGTGGGGCGCCGCAAGCGGGGTGACGCTGGTAGACCCGCTCGCCAAACAGCAGTACTTGCCAGTCATCGACTCCGAGGACAGGGCGGACTCCTCACAGTTGAGCGACACGGGTGTCGGCTCAGGCGTGCTGGCGTGGGTGAAGTTCCGAGCGCCCCCGCCATCTGTTCACAAGCTCGACGTCCTATTCCCAGACGGTGGGCCTGTCGTGACCGGGGTCCCGATCGGCTCCGGTCCGGCGCCCTCGCCGGGCCAGGTGGGTCCGGGTGTTCAGGCGGCAGCACCTGCGAATTTTGCTTACCCCGCGACCAGCACCGAAACAACCGGCCTGACGCTGCCGGTCGAGAACCTGAACACGATCGTCGGCAGCAGCTCAGGCAGCGACTCGGAAGCCGCTGGCCGGTCCACGATCACCCTGAACGCCGATGTGTTGTTCAGGTTCGACAAGTCCAATCTCACCCCGGTGGCGCGGGGCATCCTCCAGAACGTCGCGGCCCGGATCAAATCAGGGGCCACCGGAACGGTGAGCGTGATCGGCTACACCGATTCGATCGGCACCGACGCCGTCAACATTCCGTTGTCGCAGGCGCGTGCACAATCCGTCGTGGCGGCGCTCAAGCCGCTGGTCGGCGCCGCACCCGTGTCGTTCCAGGCGTCGGGCAGGGGATCGTCCGATCCCGTGGCGCCGAACACCAAGCCGGGCGGCGCGGACAACCCAGCCGGACGCGCGCTCAACCGCCGGGTAACGATCGCGTACGCGGTCAAGGCGCCGACCCAACCGGCCGCTCCGCCCGCCTCGGTTCCGAGCTCGGCGCCCCAGACCGCCGCGGCGACTCGGACCGTCACGCTCAAGGCCGAGGGGGACTACCTGTCGACGTACACGATCAGCGCTGAGCGGCTGTTCCGCACCGGTAACCTCGCCGTGCTCGAGTTCAGTGCGACCTGCCAGAACGCTACCAGCAGCGACGGGTGCGATGGCGAGTTCGACCTGACCGGCACGCCAACTGCGCCGCCGATCCCCGCGGAGACCGGCGGCTATCCAGGCGGGACAGCCGAGCTCGACTCGGCCAGCGGCATGTACCTCGAGGATCCGGCGACGGGAACCGAGTACATACCGCTCTACAACACCGACGGAGTGCCGCTCACCTCCGACGTCGAGGCGTACATGTCGCCCGGAACCAAACAGCCACTGTGGATCTACTTCCCCGCCCCGCCGGCATCCGTGACGTCGCTCAGGATCGTCCTGCCCGACGGCCCGACGATCTCCGGGATGCCCCTGTCCGCCACGCCGCTCGGCGGCTAACCACCCAACTCCCGGCCCGAGGCCGTCCAGACCCGAGCCTCAGACAGCATCGAGGCGCGGGAGCCCTCACCGCGCCTCGACGAAGAATTGTCGGTGTGCTGACTACTTGGCGGTGACCGAGCTGCTCTGACCGCTGAACACGTTGTCGGCGGCGGACGTCAGCAGATTCGCGACGTGGGTGGGGATTTGCGAGGCGATCAACGCCCCTACGATCAACGCGACCAGGAGCAATACACCGCCGTACTCGACCATGTCCTGTCCTGTCTGCTCACGCCGGAACCGTTCGCCTGCCTGGTGAGCGGCACCAGCGAGCGCATGGGCCATGCTGTAGACGGTGACGCGGGTGAAGACTGCGGTGCGAAGCATGAGCTCTGACATTTCCCTCTTCCTTTCGTATTGCCCTGACCGAGCCGATGAGGGGAAGGTACGCCGGGCATGTCGGGCGCGCCAGAGCCCGGCGGCTCATTTGCAACCCGGTAGGGGACCCAAGTGCGACTGGGTCCGGGGTCCCATCCAAGAGCGGCCGTCCGGGCATGCCGCGGGCGTTACGCCCGCGTCGCCCCCACCCACAATCGTCTCACCCGACACCGCGCGGAGCCGTACCGAGCCACAGCGCCGTCGCCTGCGCCCGGTTGGACGCACCGAGCTTCGAGTAGATCCGATTCACGTGGTTCTTGACGGTCTTCTCGCTCAGCACGAACTGCTCGGCGATCTGGCCATTCGTCAGTCCCTTGGCAATCAGGTTCATGATCTCGCGCTCACGCGCGGTCAAAGATGCGGGACCGGAGGCCTCATCTGGCGAGCCGGGAGCTCGGCGCAGCGCCTCGAACACGGTACCCACCACAGCCGGGGATAACACCGTCTCGCCGGCGGCAAGCTGTCGAATGCGCACCGCCAACTCGTCAGCGTCGAACTGCCCATGAACGAGGTAGCCCGACGCGCCCGCGCGAATCGCAGCCACCACGCGCTCCTCGTCGTCGGTGTAGGTGAGCATCATTACCCGCGCTCGCTCCGAGAGTGGACCGGCGGCCGCCACGCCATCCATTACCGGCATCCGCACGTCCAGCAGGATCACGTCGGGGTCGGTGTCGGAGGCGATGCGTATCGCCTCGCGCCCGTCGCTGGCCTCGCCGACCAGCTTGATGTCCGATGCGTCGTCGAGTAACGCCGCTACGCCCCGCCGAATCACGGGATTGTCGTCGACGACGAGTACGCGGATCACGACCGCCCCCGTGACATCGCGTCGGCGGCCGGCCGAGGCCGGCGCCGCCAGATCACACGGCGCGGTCCATTGCGCGCGACCCCTCGGTGATCGATGTCACCATCGCTCAAAGCCGGGAGACGGACGGTCACCGCTGCGCCATGCTCGGACCCGTTCTCGACCGTCAGCGTGGCACCGATCAACCGTGCCCGCTCGTCCATGCCGGCTATGCCGAAGTGCCCGGCCGCCTTCAACCGCTCGAGATCGACGGGTTCATCCAGACCGCGCCCATCGTCGGCAATGCCTATGACGAACGCCGAGCCATCGTTGTCGAGGGTCACAGTCACATGCGTCGCACCACCGTGGCGGCAGGCGTTGGTCACCGCCTCGCCGACGATTCGGAGAACCTCGTGCTTCTTCTCGGCGGGAAGGTCGCCATGCTCCGGCCCGAGATCACCGGTCACGCGAAGACCGATCCCGAAGCGGCTTCCGAGCCCATCGGCCCTTCGCCGTAGGGCCTCCGGCAGAGGAAGAACCGCTTCGTCGCTCGGCCGCAGATCGGACATGAGCGCGCGCGCCTCGATGGCAGCCTGCCGCGCGTCGGCGGCAAGCTGCTGCGCGACTGACGCGGCGCTTGCGGGATCGCGTTCACAGCGAGCCGGAAGCACGGACGCGGTCATGGCCAGACCTTCGACGGTCTTCGCGAGGGAATCGTGAAGCTCCCGCGCCACGCGCATGCGCTCGCGCTCGGCGGAAAGAGCTTCAGTACGGTCGCGGAGCAGGGACTCGGTGGCGACACCGCGTTCAATCAGCTCCCGAGCGGCAACCCCTGCTGCCACCGCCACCGGGTACAGAAGTGGGGCAAACACGACCGTCTGGGCGCCATAGTGCGGATTCATCGTGGGGAATCCCTCGAGCGCGACGAACTCATATGCCGCCATCAGTAGGGCAGAGCACGGGATCGCCCCGCGCCGTCCATAGATCACGCCAGCAAGTGCTCCAGTTCCAAGAGTGAAATAGAAGAAGGCGCTGTGCGCGCCCGCGGCGGCGAGAATCAGTGTGGCGAGTGCCACCTCGACGAAGAGATACGCTGGGCGACGCTCGACTGAGCGGGAGATCCTCTGCCAATGACGGAGGGGAACGTAGGTGATGAGCGCCGCAGCGATGACGGCCAGACCGACAATCGGAGTCCGCTGAGCCTTCGGCAGCGACACCAGGGTGATGAACAGCACCAACCCGCGGAACACGAGCAGAACTCGAATGAACCGCTCTGTCCAGGCGGCGCTGATGCTGGCGCTCGGCTGCGTCCGGTCGTTCACAGAACCTGTCCCAGGCTCGTTCACAGAATCTGTCCCAGGTGGATTCCGGATCCGATGACCATGCCCACTACGATCAGGATCATCGTCGCGGGCAATAGGACGACTGCTCCGATCAGAGAGATCCGCGGCGCCGCGCGCTGTGCACGACGCCGCGCCGTCTGGGCCGCGGCTCGTCGAGTGTCCTCCGCGATGCTCGCGAGGGCATCGGCAAGCGGTACGCCGAGCTCCTCCGCCTGAAGTTGGGCGGCAACAAAACCGTCGAGCGTCGGACTGTTGTTGCGGTCCCGAAGTGACTCGAACGCTTCGCGGCGCGTCGCGCCGAGATCCAACTGGCGCAGCGTTGCCAGCACCTCGTCGGCCGCCGCTCCGCTCAGCGAGGTCGCCACCCGGTGAAGGGCCGCACGGTACCCCGTGCCGGCACGGACCGTGATCGCAAGGATGTCAATGAAGTCGGGAAGGTCTCGTTCCAGCTGCGCCTGGCGTCGCCTGCCCGTCCGGGACAGCCACGCATCCAACCCGATCCAGCCCACCAGCAGGCACAGCAGCGCCACGAACCATGAACCGAGCGCCAGAAACAGCACCGCCAGTACGATCGCCATCGCCAGCAGCGCGGCCTTGAGCTGGGCGTACCGTTCTAGGCCGATGCCCGCCGGCCTTCCTGCCAAATCCAGCCGTCTGACGGCCGATTCACGCATCCGCGGGCCCATCCGCGCGAGCAGAGCCGGGCCAAGCCGTGCGCCCAGCATCTCGATCAGCTGCCGGGTGGGGCCCCGCCGCTCCCCACGCTCGACAGGTTGGTCGAGGAGCTCCCGGCGCTCGATTCTGGACGGCGCGCGCATCAGAACCAGGCCGCGGATGCCAAGGGCGCAGCAACCAGCGCAGGCAAGGCCGGTGAGTGCCGGGTCGATCACACCTCGACCCTCGTGGTTCGCCTGATCGCGATCCAACCCAAGCTGTACAGGGCCGCTGCCGTGGCGAGCGCAGCTATTCCGATCGGCGTCGTGGTCATCCGGTGAAGGGTCTGAGCGTTCAGCGCGTCGAGGAGAAGGAGGGCGCCAATACCGAGCACGGGGACGATGTAGGACGTATAGAGCGCCCCGGCCATCAGCGTCCGGACCTCGCGCAGCGTCTCCCGGCGCGTATCGAGCGTCTCCGACAGCTCATGCAACGCCTTGACCGCGTCCCCGCCCACGCGCTGCTGAACGATCAGGGTCGTCATCAAGACCGAGATCTCGCGCGACGGGAGACGGTGCTGCAGTGAGGCCAGCGACTCATCGAGTGAGCGCCCGAGGCCAAGCTCGTCCATCACCATCTGCAGCTCGTCCTTCGCCGGCGATTCGATCTCTCGCACGCACAGCTCGACCGCGCTGGGAATCGACAGCCCCGCTGAGGCGCCGTTCGAGAGCAGCCGCGCGATCTCGGGCAGCTGTCCTACGAACTCCTCCTTGCGTCTCTCGAGCCTCCGGTCGAGCCAGGCGAAACAGCCCCAGACGGCGAGGGGGACCGAGGCGATTGCCAGCAACACCGGAAACAACAGGCCAACGATCGCGAGCGCGGCGAGCGCTGCTCCTGCCACGGTCAAGAGGAACTGGGCGGCGGTCCGCTCGACGCCCGCGGACTGAAGCCGCGCACCGAGATCGGCCCCCCATCGGGTGCGTAGGAGCCGCGCGTTCAGTCGCTGGTCAAATCGCGGCCGACGGCGCAGCTCAACGCCGCCACGCTCGATCAGGCTGCTGCGCCGGGCCGAGCTCGAGACCAGCAGATAGAAGCCGGCGAGTCCAAGCGCTGCGACGAGCACGAACAGCAGCAGCGGCGCAGCAATGCCGCTGATCGCAGCCGGCGTTGTCATACCGCCTCCCTAGTAGGCGCGGACGCGCTCGCCGCGAGCTTGAACGCCGGCGGCACGTCGATTCCCGCCAGCAGCAGCTGACGGGCGACCCGCTCGGGCAGCTCGAAGTGTCGCGGGTAACCGGTGAGTGCACGGTCGGGGCCGAATGGCTCAGCCTCGAACCGCATGGCGGTCTGGAGCCGGAAGGTATCTCCTCGCTTCGACCCCACAACGGCGACCTCGGTCACGCGCCTGAGTCCATCGGCGCCCCGGTCGATCTGAACGATCACGTGGATGGCCGCATTGATGTACTCGCGCAGGGCGGCGTGCGGGATGTGAAGGTCGCTCATCGTCGCCAGCGTCTCGAGCCGATAAAGCGCGTCGTCGGCGGTGTTGGCGTGGACGGTGACGAGCGAGCCCTCGTGGCCTGTGTTGAGGGCCTGAAGCATGTCCAGGGTCTCGACGCCCCGCACCTCGCCGACGATGATCCGGTCGGGGCGCATGCGGAGGCTGTTGCGAACCAGGTCCCGGATCGTGACCTCGCCCTTGCCCTCGACGTTCGCCGGCCGCGCCTCGAGCGGGATCACGTGCGGCTGCTGGAGTTGGAGTTCGGCGGCCTCCTCGATCGTCACGATTCGCTCGCGCTCGAGGATCGCCGCCGACAGCGCGTTGAGCAGCGTCGTCTTGCCGGCACCGGTGCCGCCCGAGATCACGATGTTCAGCCGGGCGCGCACAAACGCCGCCAGAAGCCGGCGGGTCGGCTCATCCAGCGTGCCCATCTCGACCAGCTCCGAGAGCGTGAACCGGCGTGGGAAGCGGCGGATCGTGATCACCGGCCCGGCCAGCGACAGGGGCGGAATAATCACGTTGACGCGCTCGCCGCTCGGCAGCCGCGCGTCGACCATCGGGCTCGACTCGTCGACGCGGCGGTTGACCTGGGAGACGATCCGGTCGATTGTCTGGTACAGCTGCGCCTCGCTCGTGAAGTGGACGTCGGCGGGCTCGATCCGGCCGTCGCGCTCGACCCACACCTCGCCGGGTCCGTTCACCATGATCTCGGTGACCGAGGCGTCGGCGAGCAGTGGCTCGAGCACGCCCAGACCGATCGCCTCGTCGATCACGCGGCGGATCAGGGCGGTCCGTTGCGAGGTGGTCATGACCGGTCCCTCGCGGGTGACCATGCCCCCGACGATCCGTTCGAGCCGGACGCGGCGCTGCGAGTCGGTCAGCTGGGCGAGCTCGGCGAGATTCACCTCCTCGAGCAGGCGACGGCGGTAGTAGTCGGTGCCGTTGAGCGCTGCCTTGGCGCTCTGCTCGCGCTCGTTGGCGATGCGGTCGCGCAGGCTCATCAGCCGGTGGTGGGCATTTTCGCGGTTTGCGTGATTGGTAAGCCGGCAAGCCCGGGAACGACGATCGGGATCTTCGCGGTCACCGTCCACTTGCTGCCGTCGTAGCTCACGTTTGCACCGGCCCCGAGCCCGTCGCTGCTCAGCGAGCTGTAACCCTCCTGCTTCGCGTGGCCCTCGTTCTGCTCTCGGCTGAACAGGCGGGCCACGGTCCGGGCGGTGTTGGCTGCCGACACCGCGGTCCAGCCGGCCAGCGCGAGCTGCCAGGCGCACAGTGCCGCGATCAGGAGCCAGGCGATCGTCGCGCCGAACTCGACGGTCGATTGGCCGGACTGTGAGCGCAGACGGTTCATCGTCACGGGGAGAGGATGAACTGCGAGGCTGTCCACAGCCCACCCTCTTTCTGCATCGTGAACAGGACGGTGAGGCTCGAGCCGCGGTCGTTCAGTTGCGCCGTCGCCGAGACGGTTCCGTTGGTCACCGGCCCCAGCTCGAGGCTGTCGAGACGTGCCGGCGTGTGCGTCGCGGCTGTGTGCGCGAGTGGATCCTGGCCGCCCGCGATCTCCTTCGTGATCAGTGGCCCGGCCGACGGGGGGTGGCGCCGTACGCCCGCACGGAAGTCGGCGTACGCGACCGCGAACTCCGAGGCAGCCGTCTGCGCCGCTGATGGAGCCCGCGGGATCCGGGGGGGCGGGTACAGGATCGACATGTCGGGCGGTACCAGCCCAACGACCTCCCATCCCCCGGCCCTGCGGGCCAGGGAGATGGCCGTGGGGAAGAAATGCTTCTGGTCTTGGGCTCCGAACGCCGCGCTTGCCGTGGATCCCGATCCTGCGGTCACTTTAAGCTCGGCGAGCGTGAGCTGACCGGCGCGGAACCGGGCTGGGATCACGACCCCGTTCGCGGTCCGCAGGACGCCGGCGTCGGCGTCCGGCAGCTGGCCCAGCGGGATCTGTCCATCGAGGTAGCGCAGCCACGCGCCAGCAAACGCCAGCGCCACCGTCCGCGATGAGGCGGGAGAACCTCCCGAGGAGGTCCCACTGCGAAACACGAACACCGCGGCCACGGCCAACGCGACGCCAACGGCGAGCAGGACGTTGAGTTGCGTGCCTCGACTCCGCATCACAGCCCTGGGGGATGCGAGATCGTGGACGACGAGTCGGGGAAACCCAATTGGCCGACGGGGTACCAGGTCGGGCCGATTCCCTGTTGGGCGCCGATCGACTCGAAATCCAGCCCCGCGATCGTCATTCGGACGTGGCTCGGCCCCGCCTGGATTGTGACGAAGTCTCCGGGACCGGTGTCGGGGAACACGATGCTGCCGGACGCTCCGCCGTTGTCGTAGCCGATGCCGTTGTGCAGCACCCACTCCACCGCGCCGGAGCAGTCGTAGCCGACCCTTGAGGTGCCGACGCAGCTGTCCGGCCCCGAGTCTCCCGCGACTCCGGACGTCGGCCAAAAGTTGGGTGTGTCGTGACCGCCGCCCCAGCAGTAGGAGTACGCGGTGATGTCGTTGGCGGCCTCGATCATCCGCTGGACCGCCGGAGGCACTCCCTCCGGTACCGTCGCCTGGGGTGGCCCCCCACCGGGCGGATCGAAGATGGTTGCGGTCGTACCTTGAACGAACCTCGGAGCCACGGCCGGCGGCGCGCCGGGCCCGAACGCGGACCCTCCGGCCAGGATCGTGAGGTCAGGCTGCTCGCCGGCGAGCGCCGCCTCCTCGAGCACGGTGTTCGCGGTGGTGGGGATCCTCACCGCGCAGCCGAACCCCGGCACCAGCACCGGTACGCACATCGAGACCTTGACCGATCCCTCGACATCCTGAGGATCGCCGGCACCCGCAGCCGGCGCCTGCTGCTGCACGCTGACACCGCCGAGCCAGCCGCCCGGCACCGCCTTGAGCGCCGCCGGCTGCACCGGGTCGCCGACCGCGAACGCGCGTGCCCCCGCCCGTGCCGCATGGCCCGAGAACACGAACGTCAGTCCCACCAGCACGATCTGCCACAGGACGAGTACCACCACCAGCAGCACCGGCATGATGCCGATCGTCTCGACGGTGGCCTGGCCGCTCTCGCCCGCGAAGCGGGCCGCGATGCTCTTCGAGCGCCCGGGGGCAGCACCCTCGCTGGAGGCCGACGGCAGCACGGAAACCTCGCCGAGGACAGCCGCCATCGGCCCGAGCATCACCTTGCTTGCGCCCTCAGTACCGGGGATGCCGGTGTTGACCGCCGACTCGAGGGCGAAGAAGTCGGCCGGCACGCTCGTCTGAAGGACCGGCACGGGCACGACTCGCCGGGCCAGGTCTGCTTGCACCTCGAGCTTGCGCGAGGTGCGATTGAGCAGAACCGCGACATCGGCCGGCTCGATCTTCAGCCGATCCCACAGCGAGCAGAGCCGCACGACGCCTCGCAGCGACACTACGTCAGGAGTCGTCACGATCAGAGCCGTGTCGGCCATCTCAACGGCAATCGCGCTCGCCTCGCTCAGCGTGGCGCCGGCATCGACGATCGTCAGGTCTTCGCGAGTGCGGATCGCGGTGAGGATGTTCCGAGCCGCCGCCGCGGTGACTCCCTCCGCCTGCTCTCCGTCCTGGGGGCCCAGGAGCACGCGCATCCCGCTGGCATGGGTGTACATCGCCTCCTGCAGGTGCCGCGTCGTGAGCTCGTCGGCCACCGTCGCGAGGTCGGCCACGCTTCGCCGGTAGGGGAGATCCAGAAAAGCGCGCAGGTCGCCGCCCTGGAGGTCGTACTCCACCAGAGCCACGGACGCCGCGCCAAGCTCGCGGGCGGCGAGGGCGAGGTGAACGGAGACCGTCGAGGTCCCGACGCCGCCCTTTGCCCCAACCACGGTCAACACCCGCCCGACTCCGAGCAGATCCCCGCTCGCGCGATCCGCTCGCCGGCGCAGCGCCTGTGTCCACCCGGCCGCCGCGAGCAGGCTCGTCTCGAGCTGCTCGAGCCCGACCGGGGCCGTAAGCACGTCACGGGCGCCGGCCTGCATGCCGCTGCGGAGCACCTCGGGCGAGTCCTCGGCGACGATCAGGACGAGCCCGACATCTGGGTGCGCACCGGTCAGCTCACGCACCACCTCGATCAGCGTCGGCGCCCCGCGGCGGTCGTGCATCACAATCGCATCCACGTCGGGCCGGGGAAGGGCGCCCCTCAGCTCCTGGGGGTCACGAAGCCAGGCGACGGTCTCGAGCTCGTCGCTTTCTGCCACCAGGCCGGAGATGTGATCCGCGACGCGGTGGTCGTTGATCGCCAGCAGGGTCCGGATCATAGGCCGGGCTCGTAGGGGGGCAGCGGCGTCGGGGCGCTCGTGGAACCCGGGGCGACCAGCGAAAGCCAGACCTTCTGGGCAAAACTCTGGGCAAACGCCACCTGCTGGACCTGCAGGGGCGTCAGCGCCAGCGTCACGACGCCGGCGCCCGACGCGCCTGAGGTGGATACGGGGGCGATCAGCACCATGACACCCGAGACGATCACGCGAGCGGAGTTCCGGCTAGCTGATCCGGACTGGCCGCTGCCGGAGAACGTCGCCACGACGTCTACGAGGCTCCCGACCTGCACCTGGTTGGCCACGCCGGTCGTCTGATCGACGGGCATCGCGAACTCCTGCTGCCCCGGTTTGAGGGTGGGCTGGCCCGTAAGCATTCCCTGCTGGAGCTCCGTTCCCGACGGAAGCGGAACCTGGCTGATCTGGCCGAGGGCCAGGCTGGCGTCGCTCAGCGCGGTGCCGGGCACCCATTTCTGGGGAAGCGCCACGACGCCGAGGTCGGCGCTCGTCACCGGCTGGTAGGCCGACAACGGCCGAACCAGGGTCAGCACGTCCACTTTCGGTCCGACCTGCTTGGACACGCTCGACACGTAGCCGGCGACGAGCAGAAACACGCCGATCAGCCCCACGGCCGCGAGCACGACCAACAACAGGCCCTGCCGTTGGCGGGGATTCATCTGACGCCGGACCATGCGCCGACCCGACAAGCGATCAGCCATCCATGCCTTTCCTGCCCACTACTCCAGGACTACGAGGCGCTCTCAGCATCCATGGGTCTCCCGCGTTGCACCGTCGGCCTTTGAAACCTGGGGCGAGCACAAAGTTGCTAGGACCAAATCCGTTGTCGCGCAACCAAGAGAGTGAGGCATCCTCCCAACCCCAGAAAGTAACCTGCCGTCGAAAGTGATTCGAGCAGGGGGAATCCTAGCTCCGCATGATCGATCTGGTCGCAGTCAGCGCAGCATGAGCGCGTCGGCGGCGTTCACCCACGAAGATCACGGCAGCTCCGGCAACAGCGGCCTGAGCATTCTTGCCCGTGACGAGCGCGGCCAGGTCCTGCCCCTGCTGCTCGTCGTCATGATCGCCCTGCTCGCGGCGGGAATGCTGGTGTTCTGGCTCGGCCTCTCTACTTCGATCGCCACGAATTCGCAGACCGCTGCGGATGCGGCGGCCCTGGCAGCCGAGCAGAGCGTGGACCAGCAATGGAACACACTCATCAACATCAACGGCGTGCTCGAGCCGCGGGACTCTTACGATCCCGGCACGGTCCGGGCGGCCGCTCAGCAGTGGGCGTCGAAACCGAACCAGGGGACGGTCGTCTCCGTTGAGTACTGCTCTCAGGGCGGCGGGTGCTCACCCCAGCCGATATACACGAGCGAGCCCGACGTGCTGGTCACCGTCCAGTCGACCCAGACGCTTCCCGCCGGAAGCATATCCCCGGGGGCTGGGGCCACCGCGCAGGCACGGGCCAGCGTGGATCCGTACGCACAGGCAAGTCCCTCGGTCGCGCAGCTCCAAACCTCATCCACCTGCGACCCGAACGGCGTACCTCCGCCCCTCGAATTCAAGGCCCACGGCGGGCAAGTCGGCTTTTTCGAAGCCAGCGGCACGAATTTCGCTCCCGGTTGCGAGTCGCAGCTCGCCGCGCACCTCGACGTTTTGGGCAAGACGCTGAAGCTTCAGCTCGTGGGTATCTGGGGAGCCGGCGCGACGGACCCCGGAGCACACGCGAGCGCCACGGCGGCGAGCGAGGCCGAACTCTCGGCGGCACACGCCTGCGCCGCGGCGGTCGAAGTGCAGGGTCTCCCCGGCTCGGTGACCGCGACCGAACTCGCCCGGTGGGGTCTGACGCGATTCCCGGGTCAGCCTGATCAGATCGAGTTCCTCAGCCCGGCTGCCCGCTGCGCGACCACCACCACGATCCCCGCCCAGAGCACGAACAACCAACCGACCTCGGTCGGGAACGGGAAGGTCCACCTCGTCGCGCTGACTGGCGGACCGCAAGGCAGCTCAGCCATCGGCATCGGGTCGATACCGGGAGTCGGACCGTGGCCGGCGATCGCCTCGTACGTGCCGATCTACGAGCGGATCGCCAAGCAATACGGCTGGGACCAGGCCCAGGTGCAGGACTGGCTCGGAGTCGAGCAGATCGAGGATTCGGGAGGAGATCTCGGCATCGCCTCCGACGGGGCCTTCGGGCTCGGGCAGTTCCAAACAGTGAACTACTGCCGCTACGGTGCCGGAAGCTGCCCCCAGGACAACCCAACCGCCGAGCAGGAGATCGAGTCGATGGCGCAGTACATCCATGACCGGTACGGCGATCCTGCCGCGGCGCTCGCGCACGAGCTCAGCACAAACCCTCACTGGTATTGAACCGGCGCTCGCCGGCCAACGCCACTCTCCCCGGGACTCGTGTCGGGCTACGATCGCGCGCCGGCGGTGATCGTCTGCCCATCCTTTGCACAGCCGAAGCCTCCGGCGCCGCCCCCGCACAGCCAGCCGTCGGCCTCCGTGTCGGTCTGGCCCGTCCCGGGAGCGGTCTCACGTGTTCCACGTCCGGCGAACAGATCGCTGAACACCTGTCTCGCCTCGGTACAGCTCACTTTTCCAGTAACGATCGAAAACGTCGCGTCCGGTCCCGGCAGGGTGCCGCAATGATGCGTCGGGACCGCCGGCGCTTCAGAGGCGACCGGCCGCGTCGTAGGGCCATCGGAACCGCATCCGGCGACCGGCGCGCAGGCGAGGAGAAGTGCAGCGACAAGTGCCAGAGTGGTTGGTCTCACCCCCCTGTAAGCGACACTTCTCACCTGTTCTGAGGCTATCATCCGGCCATGGCACGGCATGGGGATCGGCGTGGCTTCACCGCGCCCCAACGCTCACCAGAGGAACTGGTCCAGAGGCTGGCCGAGCTCGCGGCGTCGACAGGAGGGCCGACTCACCGGCACGGTCGCCGTGTACCCGGAGCTGCGCCGAGCATACGGGAGACAGTGCCGTCCGCCCGGCGCCCGACGCTCCCTACTGGAGGGGATGACGTCAGCAGTGAAAGCCCTGCTCCGAAGACCGCCGATCTCCACCCGGGCGAGGCGTCGGCGCCTGAGCCGAGACTTGAAGCTCCGGCTCCCAGCCCCGTCATCGAAACCCGGGCTCCCGTGGCACGGGATGGTCCCCTCACTCCCAGCCCGGCGACCGAAGCTCCGGCTCGGCGATCCCCCGAGTCCGACAGCCCGCCGCCACCGCAGGCCATCGGACCGACATCGCGGCAGGCGGGCAGCCGACGCGACATTGGGCTCGTCATCGGCACCCCGTTGGGAGAAGCTTCGGGGGTACGTTTGGGCGACCGAGCTCGGTCGCCCAAAAGCAAGTCGCGTGCTTCGAACGGCGCATCGGTCGGCACGCGCTTCCGCAGCCGGGCCGCGGGCCGGGTGCGACAACCCCGACGGCTGTCGGCGGCCGGGAGCGGTCTGCTCGGCGGAGGCGGGCGGCGGCTTCGGACGCCGCGGCCGCGAAGCGCCGGAGCGGACGCGAGGTCACGCAAGCTGCGCCGGCTGTACGCGCCGCTGCTGTTGATTCTGGCGGTCGTGATCGTCGTGGGGCTACTCGATAAAGGCAAAGGTCAGTCAACCGAGGCGCCGGCGCATCGCGGGAGCCCGTCGCGATCTGTCTTCCCCACGCCCAGCACGATCCCGACAGTCGCTCAGCCTGCCCCGATCGCCCCCACCGTGAACACCCCACCGGCCGCTGTCACGACCACGGTCCACAAGAGCTCACCCGCGAAGCGCGCCAATCGACACGCCGCCGCCCACGCCAAAGCCCACAAGAGCTCGCACGCGGCCTCGACGCCACCGCCCGCTCTCACGACTTCCGCACCTGCCTCCCAGCCGACCTCCGTAGCGCCGTACATTGCTCCGTCCCGGGCTTCCCAGGCGCCGCCGACGCCCGACTCAGCCGGGAGCAGCCTGAGTGGCCGGTCGCTTGTCGGCCACCGGCACCCGAAGAAGCACCAGTGACTTAGTTACGCGCGGCGCCCAGCCCGTGCATGCGGTCGCGGATCTCGGGCGGGTTCTCGATGATCTGAGAGAAGCGCACGACCGTCACGGTGTCTTCCATCGACACCTTGCGGCCGTAGATCTGCTCCAGGAAGTGGATCATCTCGTCCACGCGCCGGAACTCGGGATTGTCGTGCTCGATGTCCCGTGGGGACAGGTCACGAACCCGCTTGACCTCGACCTGGTCGATGACCGCGTTGAAGATCTTCTCCCGCGGGGAGTGCTGGTAGCCGATAGTCACGAGCACGCAGTCGTTCTTGCGGTACTTGTGTGACTTGTCGCCCAGGCGGATGGTGGCGGTCTTGCGGCCACGGCGGAGCTGGTCGGCGAACACCGACGAGTAGAAATTGAGGACGCGCACGGCCGCCAGCCTACCGATCCGAGGACAGACGCGACAACGCGCGCCGCACGATTTCGCGTTCGCCGGGGTAGGTGAGCGCCTCGGCGGCCTGCTCGAGCGGCATCCAGCGCGCGTCCTCGACCTCCTGATCGTGGTCCTCGAGGCTTCCTGACCGGTACTCGAACAGGTAGAAGGCAACCCGCTTGGCGCGGCGCCGGCCCCGACGGTCATAGCTGTATTCGACGTCGCCGAGCTTCTCGATCAGGTCCGCGGTGACGCCCGTCTCCTCGGCGACTTCGCGCTTGGCGGCCGCCTCTGGGGTCTCACCTTCGTCGAGATGGCCCTTGGGCAGCCCCAGCACACGCCGGCGATTGGCGTCACGCTTGACCGGCACGATCACGATCACCTCTTGGTCGCGGATAACCGCTCCGCCGGCCGACAGTTCGATTTCAGCTTCCGGGCTAGTAGACGTATCGCCCGAGGGCTTCTGGGTCATGCACAGTGAGCATTCCCCGTCCCTGACTAATTATTCCTGCGCGCTCGAGCACAGCCAGGAATCGGCTCGCAGATTCGCGTGAGGACCCGGCCAGCTGGGCGAGCTCCGCCTGGGTGGCGGTGATCACCACACCGCCGTCCGTACCGCCTTCGGCGCGGGCGTGCGACACGAGCTCGGCGAGCACGGCGGCCACCCGGCTCTGCACGGTTTGGAACGACTGGCGGGCGAGGCGGTCGTTGGTTTCGCGCAGGCGGCGACCGAGCGCTGCGATCAGCTTCACCGAGATGTCCGGATACTCACGGAGCAGCCGGTGCATGTCCACGCTGAGAATCGCGATCGCGTCGGTCCCGTCGATCGACTCGACCGTCGCCGAACGCCGCTCACCGTCGAGCATCGCCATCTCGCCGAAGATGTCGCCCGGCCCGAATTGCGCCAGAGTGATCGAGCGGCCGTCCGGGTGCTCGCGGACCGCGCGGGCCCGGCCCGAGCGCACGACGTAGCAGGTGCTGCCCTCGTCGCCTTCCTTGAACACGACCTCGCCCGACTCGAACCGACGGCGTACCGCAACCTGCGCGACCCGGGCCAGCTCGTCGGGCGACAGCGTCGAGAAGACCGGCACGCGGTGCAGCAGCGCGATCATGTCCTCGCTGCTCTGAGGCATTGTCCGCATGGATACCACACGTGCCCGACCGTCCGGGGGCTTTGCGCGTTCAGACCGAGTCGAGCGCCTGCTCGCGGCGGCGCCGACGGAGCGCCGCCCCGACCCACCATGCGAGCGCGACGACCAGGGCGACCGGCGCGAGCGCGGCGATCCCGATCAGCGCCACGCCGGCGACCACCATCAGAACGCGCCCGGCATCGTGGACGGCCTTGTGCAGCGTGAACCCGCCGCCACCGTGGTGCGCGACCGGCGGGGGGACGGACTGGGCATTGACGAACACCGACAACTGGCTGTAGTTGACCTGATGGTTGAGCCGGTTGACCGTGGCCTGATCGCTCGAGATCGACGCCTCGGCGTCGTTGATCTGCGACTTGAGGCTGTCGACCTGGTCCGTCGTCACGGCGTTCGCGAGCTGCTTGAGCAGCGAGGTCCTGAGCGCCCGCGCGTCGGCCAGCGCACGGGTCGCCGCCCCGTACTGATCGGTGATGTCCTGGCTCGAGTCGGTGCGCGAGACGACCTGCGCGTAGGTCAGCGACGACAGCCGGCTCAGGGTCTGTCCGAGCGCACCGCTCGGGACGCTGAGCTGGAAGTTAGCGGAGCCGGCCAGTCCACCCTGAGTGACGCTCGAGTTCTGGACGATCCCGTTCACCTGACCGATCACGTCGTAGACCTCCTGCGCCACGTCGTCGATCCGGTTCGGAGCCGCGGCGAGGTTGAGCTGCGCGCCCTGGACGACCTTGCGGCCGGTCGTGGGCGGCTGAAGCGGTGGGGCCGCGGACCCGGACGCGGAGGTGGACGCGGCGGCCCCCGACGCGGTGGAACCGGACGCCGACGAATTCGAGGGAGTCGAGTGGGTCGAGGAGGCTGAAGCCGCCGCGTTCCTCGCGGGCCCCGGCGCCGGCACCGCCGCCGCGCCGGAGCTCGCGGACCCGGCGCCGCTCGAAGCAGCCGACGTCAGCGTGGCGGAGCCAGAGGACGACGCGCCCGACGAGCTCCCATGCTCGCCGCCGGCCACCACGACGATCGCCACGACCAGCGCCGCCGCGACGCCGACCGCGCCCATCGCCTGCCAGGCGCCCGACCAGTTCCGCCGCCTGCGCGGAGCGCCCGCCCCGAACCGCTGCTTCTGACCGCCCGCCGGCGCGAACCGCCGAGAGACCTTGTCATCCATCGACTGCGCGAACGCCGGCGGAACCTGCGGCCGATCGGACGCCAGCAGCAGCGCGACCTCGGCGACGTCCGCGTAGCGTCCGTCAACCGGCTCGCCCGCGAGCGTGGCGTCGATCGCGTCCAGCGTGGCGGCGATCTCGGGATCGATCGGGTCTTGGTCAAGCAGTGGCATTACAGGCCTTCCGGAGCTTTTCCATCGTGCGATACAGCAGCGTGCCCGCGTTCGACTCGCTGATCCCGAGTACGCGGGCCAGCTCGCCGTTGGACATCCCGGCGTGGAACTTCAGGGCGACGATCTCCCGCTCGCGGGCGGGCAGCTTGGCGAGCGCGGACTGGACCGCGGTGCGGCGCAACGCGACCTCAGCCCCGTCCCCGTCCTGCACCTCCGCGGTGTTCTCGGGCTCGGTCACAAGCGCCGCGACCCGTCGGCGCCGGCGAAGCTCGTCGAGCGCCGCGTTCCGAGCGATACCGAACAGCCACGCCCGCTCCTCACCGCGGCGTCGATCGAACGTCCGCCGGCGCCGATAGGCGCGCTCGAATGCGAGCGCGGTCACGTCCTCGGCGGCAGCCGGATCCCGCAGCAGCGTCGACACGTAGGCGTAGATGTCGTCCCGGCTCGAGCGGTACAGCGCCTCGAACCGCGCCCACGAGCTGTCGTTGGTCTGAGACGCCGACACGATCAAGGTCTCGCTCACACCGTCACTACGCGCAGGCGAGGGATCCATCACACGGCTAGCTCACGCGAGCGCCCCGAACAACCGCGGGTCGTTCGTGATCACTCCCGTGACCCCGAGCGCGTGGAGCGCCCGGAGCCGTGGCAGCTCGTCGACCGTCCACACGTACACCTCGCCGCCCGCGCGCCGAACGCTGCGCACGAGCCGGGGAGTCACGAGCCGCCAGTGCACCATCAGCGCGTCGCACTGTCGCGCCCTGACCGCCCGCGCCGCTCGCCACGGGAGCACGAGCCGCAGCGCCTGCACGGCGACGAGCGCGATCAGCGCCGTCCTGCGCGAGCGAAACGGATCCTTGGTCACCTTCGGCACCGACCAGCCCAGCCTGACCGTCGCGTCGGCGGCGCGGAGCAGCTCGAGGCTCGAGCGATACTGGCTCGAGATCAGCGCACGGTCGAGCAGACCGGCGGCGCGCAGAGCGTCGAGCACTCGCAGCTCGTAGCCGGGCAGCTTCAGGTCGATGTCGAGCTCGATGCCGGCAAACCGGTCGCCGGCGAAGTAAGCCAGCGCCTCGTCGAGCGTGTGCGGCGAGCGGCTCGCCGCGTCTCTGTAGTCGTGGGCGAGGATCAGCCGGTCGCCCTCTCGCTTGCCGGCCGCTCGGCGTCCGGCCTCGCCTGATCGGCCGGCGCGCGAGTCATCCGGCGCCTCGCGCAGGACGTCGAACTCGATCATGTCGACGCCGGCGGCGAGCGCGGCGTCGAAGCTCGCGTAGGTGTTGCCGGGCGCGATCAGGTCGGCGCCCTTGTGGCCCACCCGCCGCAGGCCGGACCGCCCCGCCTCGCGCACACGTTCTAGCTCTGACATCCCGGACACCAGTATGTCGTCCGGTTCGCGTCGCCCTGGCCCCGCGATGCGATCCGACCGCCACAGCGGGGACAGGGACGCCCGGATAGCCCGTACACCCGCGGCTGGATCGCCCGATGCCCCACCGTCGCGGAGCGCATCATCCGCGGCCGCACGGCCGCCGCGATCGCCACGAGCTCTGAGTCGGACACGCTCCCGAGCGCCCGCCACGGATCGACGCCCGCCTCCCAGCACCCCTCAGCCTTCCAGATGTTCCCGATCCCCGCGACGTTGCGTTGGTCGAGCAGCGCATCGCCGAGCGGGCGGGTCGGATCGTCCTCGTGCAATCGCCGCAGGAAGCGCCCGGCGTCGAACTCCGCCGCCAGCACGTCGGGACCGAGCGCGGCCAGGCGCTGGTCGAACCGCGTTCGCCCCTCGGTCACGAGCTCGAGCAGTGGCCCGTCGAACTCGACCACCTCATGGTCGCCGGCGCGGAACACGATCCACGCCCGCCGCGCCGACCGGGCGGGGCGGGGTCCAGATCTACCCGGCGGGTATACGCCCCACATGCCCGTCATCCCGAGATGCGAGTGGAGCACGAGGTCGCCCTCGAAACGCACAAACAGGTGCTTGCCGTGGGTGTCGACGCTGCGGACCGCGCGGCCGTCCAGGCGCGATGGCCAGCGGTCGAGCGCGTGCCGTGGATGCGGCGTCAGGATCTCGTCGGGCACGCGACCCTCGAGCACCGGGCGGATGCGGTTGGCCGCGTAGGCAATCGTGTCGCCCTCGGGCATCGTTCCGCTCCGCTCTCCCCGCTCAGCCGATCCCGCTGACCAGCTCAGGCGCTCAACGTCAGCCGGCGCGGGCCCTGCTGGAAGCCGAGCGCCACCAGCGCTCCCCCGAGCGACGAGTCGATCGCGGGCTCGCCGTCGACCTTTTCGAGGGCGATCCGCTTGATCCGGCCGGCGCGGACCTGCTCCGTCAGCGCCACGAGCGCCGGCTCCAGCCGCGGATCATCGGCGCTCACGAGCGTCTGCAGTGCCCGACCGCCGCGCTCGACGTACAGGACCGGCTCGCCCCCGGCCAGGATCACGTACGCGCCCGGCACGCGCGCCGGCCGGCGTGCGTCGTCGGCCCGATCGGGACGGGCTGGCCACGCCAGCGCGGCGCCGTATGGCTGCGCGGGATCGATCGCCGCGAGCACGATCGGCGAAGCTTCGTCGGAAGTCTGGGCACGCAGCCGCTCGACGGCCCCGGGCAACGCGAACTGAGCGCCACCCAGCCCCTCGACGAAATATCCGCGCCGCGCCACCCCCAGCGTCTCGAGCTGCGAGAGCTCGGGGTAGATCGCCGAGAACCCGCCCGGCAGGCCCTCGGCGCGCACCTGCTCGCGGGTGAGGATCCCGTAGCGCTCCAGCAGCAGCTCGGCCAGCGCGCGCCGGCGCGCCGCGGGGTCGACCCCGGCGCGGAACAGCGATTCGGTCAGCGACCAGCGGCCCTGCACCTGCGCCGAGGCGCCCGCGCCACGGCGGCGAGACGCAAACCGGCCTGGGCGTGCGGCGCCTCTGACGCGCTCGCGCTGCGCGCGGGCCAGCGTCAGCCGCGGCGCCCGCAGCGGCGCAAACGCGTCGTTCGTCGCCTCGCCCGCCCACGCCAGATCCCACAGCGCCTCCTGAAGCTCTTCGGGCGCGAGGTCGACGTCGACGAGCAGGTCGGTGAAGAAGCACGCGCCGGCGGCGAGCCGCGCGCGGACCGCATCGTGCGCCGGCGAATCCAACGCGACCGCGCCCTTCTGCGGCGGCGGGCCGAGGACGGGGAGGTCCTCGCGGAAGTACAGCGCCACCCGCCCGGACGCCCGCCCGAGCGCGCCGGCGCCGATCCACACGAGCTCGCCGCTGGCGCACAGCTGATCGATCCACGCCGGCGAGTACGCGCCCGTGCGCCGCGGCAGCACATCGCGCTCCCACACCTCGGCCGGCACCGCCAGGCCCTGGAGCGGAACCAGCACTTCGCGCAGCCGGTCGGCGCCGGCGCCCGTCGCCGGGTGGCGGTCGACTCCCTGCCAGGCCGGCAGGAACCGCGCGAGCGTCCGCGGATCGACGGGCTCGACCTCCTTGCGCAGTGCCGCGAGCGAAGCGCGCCGCAATCGCCGCAACACCTCAGGGTCGCACCACTCGCGCTCGCTTCCGCCGGGTCGCAGCTCCCCGCGAACCAGGTCCCCGCCGCGCTCCAACGCCCCCAACACCGCGCCGCAGTCGACGCCGTAGCGCGCCCGTACGTCGTCGGCCGTGAACGGCCCGTGCGTCGCGGCGTACCGGCGGACGAGCCGCGATAGCGCGTCGGGCACGTCCTCGAGGAACGCCGCCGGCAACCCACCGGGCGGAGCGGCTCCGAGCGCGTCGCGGTAGAGGCCGGCGTCGGCGGCGTCGATCCAGCGCTCCTCGCCGGCGAGCCTCACGGTGATCGCGCGGCGCTCGCCCTTCAGGGCCTCGAGCATCGACCTGGCATCGAGCCCGTCGACCACGCGCAGCTGCGCTTCCGCCGCGGTCAGGTCCCCGACGCCGCGCAGCACGTCATGCAACCCGTCCGGGCCGGTCGCGCGCCTCATCTCGGACTGGAACTGGAGGTCGTCCTCGACCTGCTCGAGCGCTCCGGGGTCGATCAGATCGCGCAGCTCCTCCTGCCCGAGTAGCTCGCGCAGCAGCTCGCGGTCGAGCGACAGCGCCGCCGCCCGGCGCTCGGCATTCGGCGTGTCGCCCTCGTACATGTATGTCGCCACGTAGTCGAACAGCAGCGAGGACGCGAACGGAGACGCGGTCGCGGTCTCCACCTCGACGAGCGACAGCTCGCGGCGGTGCAGCGCGGTCAGCAGCTCGACCAGGCCGGGTACGTCGAGCACGTCGCGCAGGCACTCGCGGTAGGTCTCGAGAATGATCGGGAACTCGCCGTACTTCTTGGCCACCTCGAGCAGAGACTGGGCCTTTAGCCGCTGCTGCCACAGCGGCGTCCGCTTGCCCGGCCGCGCCCGCGGGATCAGTAGCGCGCGGGCGGCGTTCTCGCGGAAGCGCGCGCCGAACAGCGCGCTCGCGGCAAGCTCTGCGACGACGGCGTCCTCCACCTCGTCGGGCTCGAGCATGACCAGGTCAGCGCCTGGCGGCTCCTCGGCGTCGGGCAGATGGACGATGATCCCGTCGTCGGACCAGATCGCGTCGGACTCGAGGCCGAGCTGATCGCGGATCCGCGCGCTCAGCGCCAGCCCCCACGCCGCATGTACGCGCCCCCCGAACGGGCTGAGGACGCATAGGCGCCAGTCCCCGATCTCGTCACGGAACCGCTCGACCACGATCGCGCGGTCGGACGGGATCACGCGCGTGGCCTCCTGCTGCTCGCGCAGGAACTCGATCAGGTTGTTCGCGGCCCGCCCATCCAGGTCATACGACGCCTCGAGCGTGGCCGGCGTCTGGTCGACGGCCCAGCGCGAGAAGGCGCCGATCGCCTCGCCGAGCTCCTTCGGTCGCCCGATCCCGTCGCCCTTCCAGAACGGGACGGCGCCCGGAAGGCCCGGCGCCGGCGTGACGATCACGCGATCGCGCCCGATCTCCTCGATGCGCCAAGTGCTCGCCCCGAGCAGGAACGTCTGACCAGGGCGGGCCTCGTACACCATCTCCTCGTCGAGCTCGCCGACGCGGCGGCCGTCGGGGAGCGTGACGGAGTACAGGCCGCGGTCGGGGATCGTGCCGGCGTTGGTGACCGCCAGCTGCCGGGCGCCGGGACGCGCCCGCATCGTGCCCTTGACGCGGTCCCACACGATGCGGGGTCGCAACTCCGAGAACTCCGAGCTCGGGTAGCGGCCGTCGAGCATGTCGAGGACGTTCTCGAACTGCGCGCGGCTGAGCTCGGAATACGAGTGCGTCCGTGTGACCAGCGCGTGCAGGTCGTCGACGGACACGGGCGCGTCCCCGGGCGCGGCGGCGGCGATCGCCACGATCTGCTGCGCGAGCACGTCGAGCGCGTTCCGCGGCACCACCGTGGTCTCGATCTCACCGTCCCGCATCCGCCGCGCGACGACCGCGCACTCGAGCAGGTCGGCGCGGAACTTCGGGAAGATGCGGCCGCGGCTGACGTCGCCGACCGAGTGGCCGGCGCGGCCGATCCGCTGCAGCCCGCGCGCCACCGACTTCGGTGACTCGACCTGGATCACGAGGTCGACCGCGCCCATGTCGATGCCGAGCTCGAGCGAGGACGTCGCCACCAGGCACGGCAGCTCGCCGGCCTTGAGCATCTCCTCGACCACGAGGCGCTCCTCGCGCGCGAGCGAGCCGTGGTGGGCACGCGCGATCTCGTGCTCGGCCAGCTCGTTCAGGCGCAGCGCGAGCCGCTCGGCCGCGCGGCGGTTGTTCACGAACACGATCGTCGAGCGGTGGGCGTTGACCAGCTCGACCAGCTCCGGGTAGATCGCCGGCCAGATCGAGCGGCGGGTGGCCTCGCTGCCGCCCACGAGCGGATCGAGGTCGGGAGCGGCGGTGGCGTCCGGCTCGACCATCGAGTCGACCGGCACCCTGATCTCGAGGTCGAGCTCCTTGCGGATCCCGGTGTCGACGATCCGGCACGTCCGCGACGGCCCGACCATGAAACGACCGATCTCCTCGAGCGGCTTCTGCGTGGCGGACAGTCCGATCCGCTGGACCTCCTGCCCCGCCACCGCGGTCAGCCGCTCGAGCGTCAGCGCCAGGTGCGCCCCGCGCTTGGTCGACGCCACCGCGTGGATCTCGTCGACGATGCACGCCTCGGTGCCGGCGAACAGCTCCTGCGCGCGCCCGGTCAGCATCAGGTACAGCGACTCGGGCGTGGTGATCAGGATGTCGGGCGGCTCGCGCAGCATCGCCTGGCGCTCGCGCTGGGGCGTGTCGCCGGTGCGGACGGCGACCTTCAGGTCGGCCCCGATCCCGCGCAGCGGCACGCGCAGGTTGCGGTCGATGTCGTACGAAAGCGCCTTCAGCGGGGAGACGTAGACCAGGCCGATGTGCCGCCCGCCGCCGGACCCCCCGCCACCGTTCCGGCGCCGCCCGCCACCGTTCGGCCGCCGCCCGCCACCGGACCCCCCGCCACCGTTCCGGCCCCCCGCGCCACCGTCCCGCCCGCGCCCTTCCTCCCCCCGGCCTGGCCGGCTGGCCAACCGGTCGATCGCCCACAGGAACGCGGCGAGCGTCTTCCCGGACCCCGTCGGCGCCGAGATCAGAACGTGCTCGCCCGACGCGATCGCCGGCCACGCCTGCGCCTGCGCCGGCGTCGGCTCGGAGAACGCGGCGGCGAACCACTCACGCGTGCGGGGACTGAATTGCTCGAGTGACACCCTCAGCCGAGCGTAGCGAGCCGGGACCCTGGATTTCCGCGATCGAGGACCCTTCCTGACCGCAGCCGCCGGCTAGCTCGCGAGCGTCTTCGCCCGTTCGAACACCCCGTCGATCATCGGCTCGGTCAGCTTGCCCGTAAACGTGTTCTGCTGGCTCGGGTGAAAGCAGCCGAGCAACGTGAAGCGGCCGACGTCCACCGAAGCGCCGTGCCCGAACTTCGGCCGGGGCCGCGGGATCGCGACCTCTAGCGCGGTGAGGAGGCGGAGCGTCGCGTCCCACGCGAACAACCCCAGCGTCACGATCACCCGGACCGATTCGAGCAGCCCGACCTCGCGCACGAGATACGGCAGGCAGTTGTCGCGCTCGGCCGGCGTCGGCTTGTTGGCGGGCGGCGCGCACCGGACCGCGGCGGCGATGTAGCACCCGCTCAAGCGCAACCCGTCGTCGCGCGCCACCGAGGTCGGCTGGTTCGCGAACCCGGTCCGGTACAGCGACCCGAACAGCCAGTCGCCCGAGCGGTCGCCGGTGAAGATCCGCCCGGTGCGGTTCCCACCGTGCGCGGCCGGCGCGAGCCCGATCACGAGCACAGCAGCGCCGGGATCGCCGAATCCCGGCAGCGGCTTGCCCCAGTACTCCTCGTCGGCGAACGACGCGCGCTTTAGCCCCGCGACCTCCTCGCGCCACGCCACCAGCCGCGGGCAGAGCCGGCACGAGATGACCTCGCGCTCGAGCTCGCGGAGGCCCGCACTGCTCAAGCCTTCAGCGCCCGCCCGTAATGCCGCTCGTAATACTCGCGGTAGGCGCCCGAGCGGATCGGCTCCCACCACCAGGCGTTGTCGCGATACCACTCGACGGTTCGCGCAAGCCCCTCCTCGAACCGAACCTGTGCCCGCCACCCGAGCGCCGCGAGCTTGTCCGAGGACAGCGAGTAGCGCCGGTCGTGACCGGGGCGGTCGGTCACGAACTCGATCAGCGACTCGTCCCGGCCGGTCAGCTCGAGGATCTTCCCGACCACGGTCAGGTTGTCGCACTCGTCGGGCCCGCCGCAGTTGTAGACCTCCCCTGGCACGCCGTGGAGCAGTGCGTGCCCGATCCCGCGTGCGAAGTCCTCGACGAACAGCCAGTTGCGCACGTTCTTGCCGTCCCCGTAAACCGGGAGCCGATCGCCCGCGAGCGCGTTCAGGATCATCAGCGGGATCAGCTTCTCCGGGTACTGATGCGGGCCGTAGTTGTTCGACCCCCGGCAGATCACGGTCTCCAACCCATACGTGTGGAAGTAGCTCGACACCAGCAGGTCCGCGCCGGTCTTCGTCGCGCTGTAGGGGCTCGACGGCGCGAGTGGCGAGGACTCGGTGAAGGAGCCTTCCTCGATCGAGCCGTATACCTCGTCGGTCGACACCTGCAGGTAGCGCAGGCCGCGCACCCGCGCCGCCTCGAGCAGCACGTGCGTCCCCTGCATGTTCGTCACGATGAAACCCTCGGGATCGGCGATCGACCGGTCGACGTGTGTCTCCGCGGCGAAGTTCACGATCGCCTCGCAGCCCTCGACCGCCTCGGCGACCGCCGCCGGATCCTCGATCGCGCCTTGCAGGAACCGGATATCGGACTCGACCTCCTGGAGATTCTCCCTGCGGCCCGCGTACGTCAGCTTGTCGAGCACGGTCAGCTCATCGCCGCGCGCTCGGACGCGCTCGCGCACGAACGTCGAACCGATGAAGCCCGCTCCTCCGCAAACGAGCAGCTTCACGTGGCGCTCACCGCCTGGGTCACGGCGATGTACTCAGCTAGGCCACGCGACCAGTGCGGCAGGACCGGGGCGCCGCGCTCGCTTCGAAGGACGCTGTACGCCGGTCGCGTCGCGGGCCGCGGCATTTCGGCTGTGCTGCACGTTCGCACTTCACAGCTAACGCCTGACACGGCCACGATTTCGCGCGCAAATTCGTACCAGGAGCAGGTGCCCCCACCGGCGACGTGCAGGATGCCGACCGGTGGCGACTGGCCCGTGGCCAGGTCCACGAGCGCCTGGGCCAGGTGCCGGGTGAACGTCGGGCACCCGATTTGGTCGTCGACCACCTTCAGCTCATCCCGCTCCCCCGCGAGCCGCTGGATCGTCGCCGGGAAGCACGGTCCGCCGGCACCGAACAGCCACGCGGAGCGCACGATCGTGTGGCGCTCGGGTGCCGCCAGGAGCACCTCGCGCTCCCCGGCAAGCTTCGAACGACCGTACGACGACAGCGGGTCAACGGGATCCGATTCCAGGTATGGCGAGCGCTTGGCCCCGTCGAACACGTAGTCGCTCGAGACGTGGACCGTCCACGCGCCAGCCGCGTCGGCCGCGCGAGCGACGTTGCCGGCGCCGGCGCTGTTGACGGCAAGCGCTGGCTCCGGCGAGCTCTCGGCCCCGTCGACGTCTGTCCAGGCGGCGCAGTTGAAGACCACGTCCGCTTGCGCCGCGCTCACCGCCTCCTCGACGGCGCCGCGATCGGAGATGTCGAGCTTCGCCCGTGGCAGGCCGTGGGCTTCGTGCCCGGCGTTTCTGGCGGCTCTCACCAGATCCTGACCGAGCATCCCGGCGGCGCCGGTGATCACGAATCGCATCGGTGCAAGGGTAGAGCGATGCGCGATGATGCCGCCGTGAGCTCGACCAACCCCCTGTCCGACCCGCCCCGGGCCGTCCGGGTCCTCGCGGCCGGCGGCACGATCGCGATGCGCGGCGAGCGCGCCGTGCCCGCGCTCGACGCCGCCGAGCTCGTCGAGCAGCTCCCTCAGGTGGCCGGGTTCCGGCTCGAGGCCGAGACCGTGCTGTCGCTGCCGAGCACACACCTGAGCCTGTCCGACGCGCTCGACCTCGCGCGCCGCGCCTGCGCCGCCGGCGACGGCGGCGAGGGCGTCGTGCTCACGACCGGCACCGACACGATGGAGGAGGTAGCGGTCGTGTGCGGACTGATGTACGGCGGCGAGGCCCCGATCGTGATCACCGGCGCCAACCGTCCCGGCAGCGCACCGGGCGCCGACGGGCCGGCCAACCTGCTCGACGCGATCGTGCTCGCGCGGGCGCCGGCGGCGGCCGGGCTCGGCGTGGTCGTCGCGTTCGGCGGCGAGGTCCACGCCGCGATGACCGTCCGCAAGATCGACAGCACGGGCCCGGTGGCGTTCGGCTCGCCGACGGCGGGTCCGGTCGGCCGGATCGTCGAAGGCCGGGTGTGGCTGCACGCAACCCCGCGCCGCCCGGACCCGCTGCCCGTCAAGCGCCTCGAGTATCGCGTCACCACCGTCACCACCGGCCTCGGCGACGACGGCGCGCTGCTGCGCCACGCCGCCGAGATCTCCGACGGGGTGGTGCTGGTCGCACTCGGCGCCGGACACCTGTCAAAGGAGGTCCTGGCCGAGCTGCGCCACGCGGCCGAGCGGGTGCCGGTCGTGATCACCTGCCGCCCCGACCGCTCGTCGATGCTGTTCGCGACCTACGGCTTCGAGGGCGCCGAGCGAGACCTCCGCGCGAGCGGCGCGATCTGCGCTCCGTTCCTGGCGCCGGCCGCGGCGCGCATGGCGCTCTTGTGCGCGCTCGGCGCGGACCTCGACCGCGCCGGCATCGCAACTGCGCTCGCGCCGTTTGACGCCCGCTAGGCGGTCGCAATGCGGTCAGGTCCGGTCCGCGGATAGCAGTTTCCTCACACGCAGCCCATGTCGTCCAGGTAGGGTCGCCGCATGGCTGAACGAACCAAATACGCACCAGGCACCTTCTCCTGGACCGACCTCTCGACCACCGATCAGGACGGCGCCAAGAAGTTCTACGGCGAGCTGTTCGGATGGGATGCCGACGACCAACCGGTCGGCGACGGCATGACCTACTCGATGATGAACATCGGCGGCAAGCCGGTCGCCGGAATCTCTCTGCAGAACGAGATGCAGCGCGAGTTCGGCGCGCCGCCGGCGTGGAACTCGTACGTGACCGTGGAGAGCGCGGACGCGTCGGCGGACCGAGCCACGAAGCTCGGCGCCAACGTGATCGCGCCACCGTTCGACGTGATGGACGTCGGGCGGATGGCCGTCATCCAGGATCCACAGGGCGGGTTCATCATGGTCTGGGAGCCCAAGCTGCACATCGGAGCTTCGATCGTCAACGCGCAGGGCGCGCTCTCGTGGAACGAGCTCGCGACGACGGATCTCGATGCCTCGGCCGACTTCTATCGCGAGCTGTTCGGCTGGCAGGCCGAGCCGTTCGAGGGCATGGCGTTCCCCTACAGGATCATCCAGAACGGGGACAGCAGCAACGGCGGTATGCGCCCCGCGCAGGAGAACGAGCCGACCTACTGGCTCGTGTACTTCGGCACGGACGACATCGATGCCTCGCTGGCAAAGTCAACCGAGCTAGGCGGCACCACGCTTATGGGCGCGATGGACATCGGGATGGGCAAGATCGCGATCTTGCAGGACCCCCAGGGAGCCGTGTTCGCGCTGTTCGCCGGCGATTTCGACGGCTGAGCGCGACTGAGCGCACGCCGGAACGCGCTCGAGGGTGCACAACTCGCCAAACCCGACGCGCCCCTCGTCCGCCCGGCAACATAAGCGCCTCACAGGCGCTTATGTTGCCGGCGCGGTCGGGCGGCGGCAGGTTCGCCGCGTTTCGCACCCCAGTCGTGCGCGGGCGGCTGCGCACGGGGCTTACATCGTCTAGGCGCGCCCGTACACCGGGATCGCGGCGCCGCTCGTCGGCGAAGTGTCGTCGTTCAGCAGGTTCGCGATCACGCCGGCGATCTGGGCCGGCTTGACCCACTTCTCGAAGTCGGCCTTGGGCATCGACGCGCGGTTGCCCGGCGTGTCGATCACGCTCGGCAGGATCGCGTTGCAGCGGATCCCGTCGTTCTTGTACTCGGAGGCCACCGCCTGCGCGAACGCGATCACCGCGGCCTTCGAGGAGATGTAGCCGGCGGCGCCCGGGAACGGCTGCAGCGCCGCCCGCGTGCCGACGCAGACGATCCCGCCACCGCCCGACGAGAGCAGATGCGGCACCGCAGCCGCCGTCACCAGGTACGTGGGCCGCAGGTTCCGGCGGAACTGCTCCTCGAACTCCTCGACCGGGGTCTCGTGCACGCGCCCGCCCATCGCGAACCCGCCCACGAGGTTGACGACGCCGCGCAACGGGGCCTCGCCGGCGCCTGCCGCCTGCGCCACCACGTTGTCGACGGCTCCGGCATCGAACAGGTCGGCCTGCACCAGCTCGAGACCGTCATGCGCCGGGACCCGCTCGAGCTCGCGCTCGACGATCCACGGCACGACCACCCGCCAGCCGTCGTCGAGCAGGCGGCCGACGACCGCGGAGCCGAGCCCGCCGGTACCTCCGGTGACGATCGCCGAGCGTTCCATTTTCATGCTGTCCGCAGGCCACTTTATCTTCGAACCGCATGAGGGTTCGGGAATTTGCGGAAGGAACCGATGTCTCTCAGGCGCTCCTGGTGCGCGAGGTCGAGCGTCGCTCCGATCAGCTGGAGCTCGTTCTCGGCGATCGGAGCGGGATCGTTCCCGCCGTGGCGGCGCCCGGCGCCGGAAAGCACTGCCGGCCCGGCGCCGTCGTATTCGTCACCGGGACGTTCACGGGCCGGCACCTGACTGTCCGTAGCCTCCGCAAGGCCCGCGACGGCGAGTACACGCGCGCGGACCTGCACGACGGACCCGCGCGCGACCTCGACCAGATGGAACGCGACCTGCGCGAGCTGCTCGCGACTGTCCAGGACCCGCATCTGCGACAGCTGCTGACGACGGTGTTCGCCGATTCCTGGGCCGGCTACCGGGAAGCGCCGGCAGGCAAGCGCTTCCACCACGCCTACCGCCACGGCCTGCTCGAGCACTCGCTGACCGTCGCCCAGTCGGTCAGCGCGATCTCGGCGATGTTCCCGGGCATCGACCGGGACGTCGCGGTCGCCGGCGCGTTGCTCCACGACATCGGCAAGCTCGACGCCTACGAGCTCGGCGCCGGCGGCATCTCGATGTCCGACGACGGCCGCCTCCACGGCGAGATCCCGCTCGGCTACTACCGGGTGCGGCGCGCGATCGAGCGAATCGACGGATTCCCGCCGGAGCTGGCTCAGTCCTTGCTCCACATCATCCTCAGCCACCACGGCGCGCTCGAGCACGGCAGCCCCGTCGTCCCGTGCACGCGCGAGGCAACGCTCGTGCACATGATCGACAACCTCGGCGGCCGGCTCGGAAGCTTCGACCGGCTCGAGAAGGAGCTCCGCGCCGGCGAGCAGTGGTCGGCCTGGGACAAGGCGCTCGGTGGCGGGGCCTATTTCGCGCCCCGCGGCGACGCCGAGCGCGAGGCAGCTTAGCTTCGGCTGATCACCGGCCCGGCGGCACCGCTGGCCGACGCTGACTGCTCGGCTGCTGGGATTGAACGCAAGTGCCGCCAGCCCGGCGTCTCAGCCTCGTTCACAGCTCGACTGAGGCCCACCCGTACTGCCCGGACGGGGCACACGGCCCCAGGGATGCCGCCGCAGGCGGCCCAGTCACACCTTCGCTACGCGACGCCACAACTTCGCCGCAAATTGCGTGCGCCCACCGGGAGCCGGGGACGCCTCCCGCCAAGCCCAACTACAGTTGGAGTGGGCATGGCAAAGGACACTGAAAAGCTGATCCGTCAGCTGTCGCTCATCTCATACCTGATGGCGGAACGGCGTCCGGTCACCGCTCAGGAGATCCGTCGCGACGTCGAGGGCTACAGCGCGATGAACGAGGACGCGTTCGCGCGGCGGTTCTACGCGGACCGCTCCGAGCTCGAGGCGCTGCGGATCTTCCTGTCGGTCGAGAAGCCAGTCGACGGGCTGGTCGAGCAGGAGACCTACTCGCTCGCGCCCGAGAACTTCCACCTGCCGGCGATCGAGTTCACCGACCAGGAGCTCGCCGGCCTCCACACCGCGCTGCACCTGCTCGACGGCGAGTTCGCGTACGCAGAACCGCTGCGGCTCGCGCTCCAGCAGATCTCCTGGGGCCGCCCGAGCCCGCTGAGCTCGCCCGAGCAGCACACGGTCGCGCTCGGGATCACGGGCTCGGCGGGAGGACACGAACTGAGTCAGCGCCTGGCGAAGGTCGAGACCGCGATCTTCCGCCGCAAGACGATCGTGTTCGACTACTTCACGATGGAGCGCGGCGAGCTCGGCACGCGCAAGGTCGACCCCTACCAGCTGCTGTTCCAGGGCGGCCAGTTCTACCTCGTCGGGCACTCGCACGAGCGCGACGCGATCCGCGTGTTCCGTCTATCGCGGATTCGCGGCAAGGTCGGCTACGCGACCAAGGCCGAGCACGACTTCCAGCGGCCCGCCGGGTTCGACCCGCGCGCGTACGCGAACCGGATCGACTGGCAGTTCGGCGATTCGGTGGGGACCGCCGAGGTGTGGATCGGGCGCCGGATCGCGTGGCAGATCGAGCGGCATTTCGATCGCTACGGCGAGATGCGCGCCGACGGTGACGATGGCGACCGCGTGTTCCTGACTCCTTATGCCAACGCGCGCCAGCTGATCGCCTGGGTGCTCGGCTTCGGCGAGCACGCCCGGATCGTCGGGCCGCCCGAGCTCGCCGACGAGCTCCGCGACCGCGTGGCGCTGCTGATCGAGCGCCACACTGGCGAGCCGCAGATCGCGCCGACCGTGGACATCGCGGATGCGCCCGCGCCGAGCGCCCCGCCGGCCGACGCCGGCAACGGCCATCACCCCGACGGAGCGATCCGCCCCGAGCGGTTCGCGCGCCTGGTGACGCTCGCGAGCATCCTGATCGACGCCGGTCGCGCCGGCCGGCGCCTCGACGCCGGCGAGCTCTGCACCACGCTCAAGATCTCAGAGCAGGAGCTGCGCGAGGACATCTCGGTGCTCAACCTCGTCAACTTCGGCGCGGGCACGTACGTCCTGTACGCCGAGCTCGGCGCCGACGGGATGATCGAGGTCGAGCCCGAGCCGTACGGGGACTCGTTCGCACGACCGGCACGGCTGCTGCCGGTCGAGGCCAAGGCGCTCGTGGCCGCGATCGACCTGATCGGCGAGCACATCCCCGAGGGGTCGCTGACCTCGGTGCGCGAGAAGGTCGTGGCCGCACTCGGGGAGGATCCGGTCCACGAGGGCCTCCAGATCGCCACCCCGGGTGCCGACGACACCGAGATCGCGGCGGTCGTCTCGAGCGCGATCGCCCGCCGCCGGCTGCTGTCGTTCGAGTACTACAAGGAGAACGAGGACGAGTTCTCCACGCGTAAGGTCGAGCCGTACGCGCTGATCAACGGCCGCGAGGGCTGGTACGTCGCCACCTTCGACCCCTCGCGCGACGACGTCCGGCACTTCCGCCTGGATCGCTTCAAGTCCGCCATCGTGGCCGACGAGGCGTTCGAGCCGCGCCCCGACGTCGATCCCGCGGCCGACGTCGACGGCTGGCCGCGGACCGGCGAGGTGCCCGCTTCGCAACGCGCCCGGGTGTGGATCTCGCCCGAGCGCGCGCGCTGGGCCCGCGAGGAGCGGCGGATCACCGCCGAGCTCGAGGACGGCGCGATCGTGGTCGAGCGCGGGTTCGCCAGCATGCACTACCTCGTGCGCGACGTGCTCAAGGAGGCGGGCGACGCGGTTGTGCTCGAGCCGGACGACGCGCGGGTGGCGGTTCGCGAAGCCGCCGAGGCGGTGCGCTCGACGGCCGCGCCGGTCGCGGCGCACTGATCCGGCGGCGTAGCTGTCCTGTCGATACGCTGCGCGGTAATGCAGGCCCTCAAGGGACTGATCCTGTCGGGCGGGAAGGGCACCCGCTTGCGACCGATCACGCACACGAGCGCCAAGCAGCTCGTGCCGGTTGCCAACAAGCCCGTGCTGTTCTACGGGATCGAGGCGATGGCCGAGGCCGGGATCGAGGACGTTGGGATCATCATCGCGCCCGAGACCGGCGACGAGATTCGCGCCACCGCCGGCGACGGGTCGCGGTTCGGGATCCGCATCACCTACATCCCCCAGGACGCGCCACTCGGGCTGGCCCATGCTGTGCTCACGGCCGAGCCGTTCCTCGGCGACTCACCGTTTGTGATGTACCTCGGCGACAACCTGCTCCAGGGCGGGATCGGCGATCTGGTGGCGGCGTTCCGGAACGACCGGCCCGACGCGCTGATCCTGCTGACCCAGGTGCCCGACCCCGAGAACTACGGCGTCGCGGAGCTCAGCGAGGGCAAGGTCGTACGGCTGGTCGAGAAGCCCGCCGAGCCGCTGACCGACCTCGCGCTGGTCGGCGTGTACATGTTCACCTCGGCCGTGCACGCGGCCGCGCGCGCGATCGAGCCCTCGGGACGGGGCGAGCTCGAGATCACCGACGCGATCCAGCGACTGGTCGACGACGGCCTGCGGGTCGAGCCGCACGTCGTCAAGGGCTGGTGGAAGGACACCGGCCGCCTCGACGACATGCTCGCCGCCAACCGGCTCGTGCTCGACACGATCCAGACCCGGCTCGAGGGCGAGCTGATCGACTCGCGGGTCGACGGGCGTGTGGTGATCGAGCCCGGCGCTCGGCTCGAGCGCTCGTCCGTACGCGGTCCGGCGATCATCGGCGCCGGCGCGATCCTGACCGACTGCTACATCGGCCCCTACACGGCGATCGGCGAGGCATGCGAGATCCGCAACGCCGAGGTCGAGCACTCGATCCTGCTCGCCGGCTCGGTCGTCCACGACCTCGACGGCCGGATCGAATCCTCGCTGCTCGGACGCAACGTCAAGGTCGGCCGCGACGCCCGCCAGCCGCGGGCGTACCGGTTCCTGGTCGGCGACAACTCCGAGTTGTCGCTCCTGTAGTTCCGGCTATTTGGTGACGGTCAGCTCCTGCAGCATCGGGAGCTTCGTGGCGCTCGGCGCGGTCAGCCGGATCCGGACGAAGCGCGCCTTCACGCCGGCGAGGTGCAGCGTGTCGAGCACCTGGCCGGCGCGGCCGTTGACGACCGCCACCCGGCGCCAGGTGTGGCCGTTCCCCGAGACCAGCACCGAGTAGCTCGCCGGCCGGAGCACGACCACCGGGCCCGGCGGCGGCGGCACGTTCGGCGACGGCGACGGCGGCCACTGGCGGCCCCAACGCACCGTGACCGTCTTGATCGGGGCGGCGAGGCCCTGGACGCGTGCGGTTAGCGTGGCCTGCACGGTCGCCGGCTCCCAGTCGGTGGACGGGCTGCCGTCGACGGCGGCGAGCGCCGGGGCGCCGGGCTGTGAGCTGCTCGCGACCGTGTGGCCGCAGCGGACGAGGTCACTCGACGGGGTCAGGTCGGGCCGGCGCGTCGTCAGCGTCAGCGTCCGCCCCTGGAACACCCGGCGGATGCCCGCAGGCGTCTGAATAGGCAGCGGGGCGCCGCTCTGCAGCCGCACGGTCGTGTGTTGCTGGCCGATCGTGACCGTGAACGTCCGGCCGCGCCACTGGAGGTTGTGCAGCACGATCCCGCCGATCTGGCTGTCCAGGCTGGGGTTGAGCGCGACGTTGCTCGGGTCCCAGCGCATCCCGGAATAGCCGTACAGGAACTCCTGGAGGAACCCGCCGATCCCGGTCATGAACGTGAACGCGCCACCCGTCCGCGTCTCCGAGAACTGGTGGAACACGTCGCGGATGAACGGCTGGTAGCTCCGCTCGGTGTACACGTAGCTCGCGCACCCCGCGGTGCCGAGCGCGGACGTATCGATCAGGTTGACCGCGTCGCTCATCGACGGGCCGCCGGGATCAGTCCGTGGCACGTAGAAGTTGATGTCGCCGAGCGCGAGCTTGGGCGGCATCGTGTAACCCCACGGGTACTGGAGCAGCGTGACGTCAGCCTGCTTGACCAGCTGGTTCCCGTAGCCCGAGAACTCGGGATGCATGCCCCGCGCGGAGTTGACCGGCACCACCAGGTTCGCGGCGATCTGCGACCAGCTGGCCGGCGCGGCGATCCCCAGCGCGTGGGCGGCCTCGACAGCGTCCTGGAGCGTGCGCATCGCGCCGACGTTCGTGTAGACCTCGTCGTTGACGTTCGGGTTCTCCTCATCAGGCCCGGTGACGCCGTCGATGTGGTACTTGCCGTCGCTGCCGAGCGTCGCCCGCGAGGCCCAGAACGCCGCCGCCCCGGACAGCACCGGCCAGCCCTGCTGGCGCAGCCACGTCTTGTTCGCGGTCACCAGGTAGTACTGCCATTGAGCGAGCGCGATGTCGGCGGTGATGTGCTGCTCATACAGCCCCTCGCTGTTCACCGACGTCGGCGGCGGGATCTGCTCGGTCCCGTCGAGCGCGCTCTCCCACGGGAAGCGCGCCCCGGCGTAGCCGGTGGCGGTGGCGTGCTGCTCTGCGGCTGTGAGCCGCTGGAAGCGGTACGCGTCCATGCCGGCAGCGAGGTCGGGGTGCTGGGCGAGCAGCGAGGGGTACATCCATGTCTCGGCGTCCCAGAAGATGTGGCCGTCATAGCCGTTGGAGGACAGTCCCGCAGGCGACACGCTCCAGTCGACGCCGTCGCGCGTGCTCGACCACAGGTAGAACTCGCTGGCGTTGACGTCGGTCGCGAGCGTCCGGTTGCCGCGCACCTCGATCCACCCGCGCCACAGCGACGCCCACGCCGCCTTGTTCGCACCCAGCAGCGAGCCCCAGCCGGCTCCGGCCGCGGACGCCGCCTGTCCCTGTGCAGCGGTGGTGGTATTGGCCGCGGTCTGGGAGCTCTCGACGCCGACGTACTTCGTGATCGTGTAGGTCTGGCCTGTGTGCACCGGGAAGCCAAGCTGCTGCCCGACGCTCTGATCCGTGGTCTGGTCGGTCTGCGTGGTCGTCGCGAGGATGTTGGGGCTGACCTGCAACTGGCTTGCCAGCGTCGCCTGGATTCCCGTGCCCTCGGTCTCGAGCGTTACCCAGTCCTGACGTGCGGCCACGTTCCAGCCCTTGTCCACCTGGGTGGTGAGCTCGGGCGTGGCGGTGGTGTCGGCGGTGCCGTCGATCGCGTCGGTGACCGCCGCAACACCTGACCACTGCGGCGTGAACTGCAGCTGGACGACCCCGAGGGCCGGGTTTGCGCGGTCGGTCAGGACCTCGTAGGCGAGGTCGGTGACGTGCCCGTCGGGCGCCGTCCAGTGGGCCGTGGTGGTGACGATCCCGGTGTGCAGGTCGATCGACTGCCGCCAGTTCGACACGCCCGGGCCGGGGACCGTGAACGTGTTGCCGTTCTCGGAGAAGGTGAGCGTCGACCAGGTCGGGATGTTCGCCCGCTGCTGCACGTCGTTGGCGGGCTTCGGGTCGTTCGTGACCTGCCCGTAGAAGCCCGCGAGCTCGGACTGCGCGGGAACCGTGCCGGCGGCGTAGCCCTGTCCGGACGGCGGCACCCGGACGCCGAGCATCCCGTTGCCGGTGAAGGTCGGGGCGTAGGTTCCGCCCGGACTGTTCGCGGTCAGCACGAACGCGCCCGCGGTCGGCGGCGGCGCCGCCTGTGCTGTGGTTGCGAACTGCACCGTGGACGCGAACGCGACGGCAATCGCCGCACAACGGATGAGACTACGCATGCTCTACCTCCTCGATGACCTCAGGCCCTTTCCCTTTCCCCGGGAAGGCATGCTGAAACGTGAGGACGCGCGGAGCGTGGGGGGGCTTACGGCCCGCTCGAGAGCGTGAGCGTCCAGGTGGAGGTGTAGGTGCCGATGCGGGCGTTGGCCGGTAAGTTGAGCGCAGCAGTGAACGAGAGGTTCACTGGGCCGGTGCCCGACCCCGAGCTCGCATCGAAGATCTTCACCGCCGGCGGCGCCGAGGTTCCGGCAGGAATTGTGAGCGGATAGGAGATTTGGTTGGCGGGCAGCGAGCACGTGCCGGTGACGGCGCTCGACGACGCCGCCGTGATCTGCGCAGAGTTCGTGGGCAACGTGTGCGTGCCGGAGGTGAACGTCGTCGACGTGGCGGTCAGGTTCCAGCCGTTCCCGGAGCCGCTCTCGTCGTTCGGCGACAGCGGCAGCGCGGTCGTGACCGACTGATCGCGACCGGTCAGAGCGGTGCTGGGGAAGGCGAGCGTCGTCGGCGGGGTGAACGTCAGGCCGCCCGAGCTACACGCGGTGCTTCCGCTGCCGTAGCCAAGAATCGTGCCCAACGCACCCACCACCGCGCCGGTGGTCTGGTTGCTGACGTCGACGCTGTAAAGAGTGGTGGTCGTCGGGGAGGTCTGCCAGCTCCAGCCCGACCCGTTCGATGTTCCCACGATCCTGCCCGACGCGCCGACGGCCACGCAATTCGTCGTGTTCCAGCACGACACGTCGTTGAGGGTCTCGCCGGTGCCGTCCGATTGATAGGACCAGCCGGCGCCACCGTTCGTGGTTCCTACGATCTCACCCGTCCCGGTTATGCCGTTGCCGACCGCGAAGCACACGCTCGTGCTAGGGCACGCGATGCCGTTCAGAGCCACGTTGTCCGCGGCGGGCAGCGTCTGCTGGGTCCACGAAGTGCCGCCGTTGGTCGTCGCGATGACGGTGGCCGAGCCGCTCGTACCGCCGACGGCAAAACAGACCGTCGTGCTCGGGCAGCTGACGTCGTTGAGCTGGGTGTTCGTGGGCGAGGTCTGCGACGTCCATGTCGAGCCGCCGTTCGCGGTCGTAATGATCTTCGCGACGCCGGCGGTCCCCCCGACGGCGAAGCAGACGGTGGTGCTCGGGCAGCTCACGCCCTGCAGGGCCACGGTCACCGTCGCCGGTGGGCTCTGCTTCGTCCAGGCCGTGCCGCCGTTAATCGTGGCCGCGATCAGCGGGGCCCCGCTGGCGACCGCGCCCACCGTGACGCAGTGGGTGTTGTTGGCGCAGTCGATGTCGTTGTACTGCGTGGCGGCGTTCGTGGGAGGCGTCTGCGCACTCCACGTTGGACTGCTCGCCGCCGCGTTAGCGGTATGGATGATCTTGCCCGCAGACGAGCTACCACCGACCGCCCAGCAATCGGCGGCGTCCGGGCACGCGAGGCCGAACAGCGAATTGTTGGTCGGCGAGGTCTCCGCGCTCCAGGTTGCGGCCCAGGCGGCCGGGGCGGCGACCAGCACGCTCGCGCCGATCGCCGCAGCAACCAGGATCTTCATTCGTATCGCTCGGCGTCGCGTCACCACGCGGCGGACCGTTCTCAACTCGAGGCGGGACCGCGCCGCCGGCGTCCGAACAGGGTGCCCACGACGATCCCACCAAAGCCAACCAGCGCGATCGGCCACCACGGGATCGTGCTGCCGCCCGAAGGCGCCCGGGTGTCGGCCGTGGGGACCGTGCTGTTGACGAGCTTTGCCCCCAACGACGCGCTACCGCGCAGGACCTGGCGCGGGCCACAGCCCGTCGCGGTGATGGTCGCGTTGTAGCTGCCGGCCGACAGTGAATGCGGCCACACGAACGGATACGGGATCGCGGAGCCCGGCAGCACGGTGTCGAGTTGCCGGCTTTCGCGCTGAACACCGCCGGGGCCGTTCAGTGCCACAAGCAGCTGCGGCTTACACAAGTTTTGTCCGGTATTGGCAAGGTTCACCACCACCGATGGATAAGTCGTACCCTGAATGGGTGCGATTGAGAAGCTTTCGAGCGACAGCCGTGATTGCGACGGCCCAGGTACTGCAACTTCGATTCCGACGACCGTGCGCAGCACTTCGGTCACCGAGAACCGTCCGCTCGACTTACCCGCGCTGACATCTTCGAGTGCCAATCCGGCGAGATGCTGGCCGTTGGTCGCGGTCGTCGACACCTTGAGTCTGAAGCCGACGCTGGTCTGCGACTTGCCCGGAACGGTCACGACGCTGACGTCGGGGGTGACCCACAAGCCGGCGCCGTGGAGCGCGACTCCGCGATTGCCGTACACCACGCCCGAGGTCGCGCCGGTCAGGCCGTCGACCGGATAGACGCGGAGCGTCACCGGCTTGGCCGCGGTGTTCGTGACGATCACCTGGTCGGTGAAGGATCCGCCACGCGTGACCTTACGGATGAAGTACGCGCGCGTAGCGGGAACGTTTGGGTTGAAGTGCGCGGGCCGGGCGCCGAAGCCGCCGATCGTGGCGGCCTGGGCTCCCGACGCGAACACGCCGCCGGCCACCGCGAGTGCGGTGGTCAGCAGCGAGAGGGTCTTCAGCTTCACGTTTATTACGGAGCGCTGACGAGCGACAGGGTCCACGTGGACGTGTAACTGCCCGCATACGCGTTGCCGGGAATCGCGAGAGACCAACTCGGCGTCACCGTCTGGTCACCCATCCCGGTGCCGGCGGGGGCGTTGAACAGCTTGGTCGCGGTCGGAGCGGTGGCCGCGGCGGGCAACGTGTACGGGAAAGACACGGTCGTCGAACCGCCCGGGGTGCAGGTCACGTTCGAGTCGCAGGTGGGCGCGGCCGGGGCCGAGCTAACCGTCGTCGCGCCCGCCGGCAGCGCGTTGGTACCGGACTTGAACAGCGTCGACGTCGCGGTGATGTTCCAACCCGCGCCGGAGCCCGTAGCGTCGGCGATGTCGAGCGGCTGCTGAGCCGTGACGGTCTTGTCCTGGCCATTCAGTGTCGTGGCCGGGAAGGTAACGCTTCCCGGGGTCGAGGCAAATCCAAGCGAGCCAGCGGTCAACGTCTCCGAGGCGGTCGTGGCCATGGCCGGCGCGGCCACGAACAGCAAACTACCGATCGTCACAGCAGCTGCGGGCAGCATCGTGCGAAGCTTCATTCAGGTCCCTTCCCTTTCATCCCCTAAGGGTTCTTAGCCCTAACGCAAACTACGTCAGGTTCATCGAGGTTCACTCCCGTTGTCGGCAGAATCGCAACCGACTTGAGGAACCGGTTCCACGAACTCGCCGGATGCAGCGCAATTGTGAGCTTTTCGTGGTAATTGACGGCCCATGAAGGCCGCGGTCTTCTCGATCGTCCCCTACGAGCGACGCCACCAGAGTCAAGGCTGGCCGGCGCCGGCTGACGGCTATTCGGCGGGGGTCGCCCAGGCCTCGATGCAACGCGCGCTCGAGCAGTTCGAGCTCGCCGACGAGCTCGGGTTCGATTGGGTCACGGTCGCCGAGCACCACTACTCGCCGGCCTCGCTGACCCCGAACCCGATGGTGATGGCCGCCGCCGTGATCGAGCGGGTCAAGCGCGCGAGGGTCGCCCTGCTCGGCTCGAACATCCCGATTCAGAACCCTGTCCGGGTGGCCGAGGAGTTCGCGATGCTCGACACGCTGAGCGGAGGACGCGTGATCGCCGGCATGCTCCGTGGGACCTCGAACGAGTACGTGACCTACGGCGTCAACCCCGCCGAGTCCCGAGAACGGTTCGCTGAGGCGCTCGAGCTGATCGTGCGCGCGTGGACCGAGCCGCAGCCGTTCGGCTGGCTCGGGCGGTACTACGAATACCGCACCATCTCGATCTGGCCCCGGCCCGTGCAGGCGCCGCATCCGCCGATCTTCATGTCGATTTCGAGCCCCGAGGCCGCGGAGTTCGCCGCAGCGCGGCGGATCAACGGCGGCCTCGCCGTGACGACGCTGCCACGCGCGATCGAGTCGGTGCGGAACTACCGCGACGCGGCGCGCCGGCAAGGCTGGGATCCCGCGCCCGAGCAGCTGCTCTACCGGATCGCGGTGCATGTCGCGCCCACCGATGCCGAGGCGTGGTCGGACTGGGCGCCGATCGCCGCTGCGCACCGTCCGGCCGGCGCGCTCAGCACCGCCAATCCGGCCGTCGACGAGGCGGTCGCCGGCGCGGGCTACTACGGCAGGGATGCGGCGGCTCAGCGCGGGCGACTGCACGCCGGGGGCGACATCGAGCAGCGGATCGACACCGGGCAGCTGCTCGCGGGCTCGGCCGACACCGTGCTCGCCCAGGTCGAGCGGATCCGTCGCGAGCTCGGCGTCGGGATCCTCGAGCTGATCTTTGCCGCGCCGAGCCCGGACAAGGCGCGGAGCAGCCTCGAGCTGTTCGGGACTTCGGTGCTGCCGCGGATGTGGGAGCTGGGGTGAGAGGGTTCGCTCGGGTTCCGGGGTCGCTCGCGTGACCGGGTTCGCGGAGCGACGCGTGGAGGCCGACGGGTTCGAGATCCGGTACTTAGAGGCAGGCGACGGGCCGGCGCTCGTGTGCTTCCACGGCGCCGGCGGGCTGCGGCTGAGCCGCGGCCACGAGCTGCTTGCCGAGCGGTTCCGGGTGATCGCGTTCGAGACGCCGGGGTTCGGCGAGTCTGCGGTCAACGAGCGGTCGCGTTCGCTCCCGGAGCTGGCCGCGACGATGCGCCTGGCGGTGTCCGCGGTGCTCGGGGTCGACCGCTTCAGCGTGTGGGGAACGTCGTTCGGAGGGAAGCTGTCGCTGTGGTTCGCGACGCAGGATGCGGCCGGCTTGGATGCGCTGGTGCTCGCGTCGCCGGCGGCGATCATCGTGAACCCGGCGCCGCTGCCGCCGCCCGAGGAGATGGCCTCGATCCTGTACGCCCACCCGGAGCGCCAGCCCGCGATCTCGGTCGTGCCCGAGATCGAAGCCAAGCAGCGGGCGCTCGTCCGCCGGCTGATCGGTCGGCCCCGGGACCCGGAGCTCGAGGACGCGATGCGGCTGTTCGACGTCCCGACGCTCGTGCTGTTCGGCACCGAGGACCGGCTCACGCCGCCCGAGCTCGGTCGTTACTACCGCCAGCTGCTGCCGCGCTGCCAGTTCGTGATCGTCTACGACGCCGCCCACGCGATCTACGCCGACCGCCCCGAGGCATTCGCCGCGATCGTCGGGGATTTCGTCGAGTACCGCGACCAGTTCGTGGTCCGGCGCGAGAGCGCGCTGCTCTACCCGTAGGTCGAGCGGCCGACCGGTGGCGTTGCCGGCGCCGGGGGCGTTCAGTGCGCAGCCGGCGTGGTGAACAGGTCGCGCAGCTCGTCGAGCTCCGAGCGCAGGGTTGCGACCTCGGCCTCGAGCGTGGCGACGCGCTCGGCCAGGACCCCGTCGACGTCTACCGCCGGCGGCGCCGCGGTCGGCGACTGTGCGTTTTGGGGTGCCGGCGCAGACCCCGGTTGATCGAGCGAGGCCGGCGCAGGCGACCGCGGTTGGTCCAGCGCCGGCGCGGACGCCCGCGGTTCGACCAGCGCCGGCGCGGACGCCCGCGGTTCGACGAGCGCCGGCGCGGACGCGACCACGGGCCCGTCTCCAGCCGCGCGTGGCCCGAGCAGGTGCTCGAAACGATCTTCCTTCTGGCCGGGCCGGCGCGCGAGCCGACGCGCGTAGTCGCGCTCGCCGAGCGCGGTCAGCACCCGATCGACCTCGGCGAGCGAGTCGAGATGCGCGATCCGCTCGGCACGGGCCTTGAGCTCACCCGGCGTCTGCGGGCCGCGGAGCAGGAGCACCGCGAGCACCGCCAGCTCCTCGCGGTCGAGCCCGAGCGCCTCCTCGGCCAGGTGGCGATACTTCGCCGCGCGGCTTCCGTGACCGGTCGCCAGTCGCGCGAGCCCGTACAGGCACAGCCGCTGGGCCGCCTCTCTGACCGTGCCCTCGTCGTAGGCGGTGACCGGGTCGCGGTTGGTCGACTGGTTGCAGGCCAGCCTGAGGCCGTTGAGCGACAGCGGATACTGGTCCGGGGTCGTCCAGCGCTTTTCGATCAGACACCCCAACACCCGCTGCTCCGGCGGGGTAAGCTCGGCGAGATGCATGGGGCCGAGAATAACGTCGACCCGCGGCGCTGAGGAAGCAGGCAATGGATCTCGCCGGCAAGCTCCAGCTGAAGCCCGGCCAGTCGGTCTCGATCGTGAACGAGCCGGTCGGCCTCGGCCTGAATCTCGGTGGCGGGCACCCGGCTGCGGGCGACGCAGGCGAGGCCGACGCCGTGATCGTGTTCGCCACCGATCGCGCCGAGCTCGATGGGCTCCGTGATCAGTTCGTGGCGCCGGCCGCGCGGGACGCGCTGACTTGGGTCGCGTATCCGAAGGCGGGGAAGCTCGGCACCGACCTCAACCGCGACGTGCTCGCGGAGTTGGTCAAGCGAGAGGACGTCCGACCGGTCCGGCAGGTGGCGCTCGACGACGTCTGGTCGGCGCTGCGACTGCGGCCGGCCTGAGCCCCAGTGCGAGCGCGATGCTGAGCAACGCCGACGCGCGGCGCATCGCGCTGTCCCTGCCCGAGACCGTCGAGCAGGATCACCACGGCCGCCCCTCGTTCCGCGTCGCCGGAAAGATCTTCGCCACGCTCTGGGACGAGGAGCACATGAACGTAATGCTCGACGAACCCGGCATCCACACCGCTGTGGAGGCACACCCGGAGATCTGCGCCGAGGTGTGGTGGGGAAAGCGCCTGTCCGCGGTGCGGGTCAACCTCGGCACCGCCGGCGAGGACCTGCTCGCCGATCTGCTCGCCGACGCGTGGGAGCGCAGGGCGCCGACACGGCTGGCTCGGGGGTAATCGCTGGGAGCGAGGGTGCGGCGCCGGATCTGCGCCGCTCGCGCTCGATAGCCGTGCCCAACGGTCCCGGCCCGGAACGACCCTGGCGGCGCAGATCGGTGTGCACCTGAAGCGACCCATTGACAGATATACCGGCGTCCTCTCCTACCGGAGCCTCGGCGCGCTCGACGCGACCCAGCCGATCCCGCTGTTCGCCGTCGGCTTTGGGCTCGCCACCGACTACGGCGTGTTCCTGCTTTCGCGGATCAAGGAGGCGCGCGACGCCGGCGCGTCGGATCGCGACGCGGTGGCGATCGGCCTCGAGCGGACCGGTCGCGTCGGTGATCCGCGCGCTGCTGGTCCCGTCGCTGATGATGCTGCTCGGCCCGCTCAATTGGTGGGCGCCGCGACCGCTGCGGCGACTCCACGACCGGTTCGGCCTGCGCGAAGGTGGACCCCCGGTCTCGCAGCCGGCCGCCACCCACGGTTAGCGCCGGCAGCCGGCCGCCACCCACGGTTAGTGCCGGCGGCCGGCCGCCACCCACGGTGCTTCACTGGCCCGATGACGGCCCCGGACGCGACCGGGCGCGCCCAGGCGATCGTGTTCGACCTCGGTGGCGTCCTGCTCGACTGGAACCCCCGCTACCTGTACCGCGAGCTGTTCGGCGGCGACGACGCGGCGATGGAGCGCTTTCTCGCGGAGGTCTGCACGATGGAGTGGCACCACGCCCACGACCTCGGCGTGCCGCCCGAGCGCACGTGCGCGGAGCTCGCGCAAGCTCACCCGGACCAGGCGGAGCTGATCTGGGCCTGGTCACGCCGTAGCGAGGAGATGATCTCCGGGCCGATCCACGGCACCGTGGCGATCCTGTCGGAGCTGAAGGCCGCGGACGTGCCGTGCTACGCGCTCACGAACATGGAGCGCGAGACGTATCCGCTCCGGCGCGAGCGGTTCGAATTCATGCGCTGGTTCGACGGCACGGTCGTGTCCGGGTTCGAAGGCGTCGCCAAGCCCGACATCGCGATCTTTGAGCTGCTGCTCGACCGCTTCGGCCTCGACCGCTCAACGACCGTGCTGATCGACGACTCGCCCGCCAACGTGCGGGCGGCACAGAGCGTCGGCATACAGGCGATCGAGTTCGCATCTCCCGAGCGGCTTCGCCGCCGGCTCGAGCACGCCGGCCTGCTCGACGGCGTCAGTCCTCCGCCTCCCAGTCCCTAGAGCGCGGGTCCTTGCCCGTCAGGAGGTCGACGAAGTGCTGCCAGCGGCCGGGCTTGACCCCGGGCTCGCGTTCGCGCCATGCCGGCGCGCCGCCGTGCGGCGGCTCGAGCGCGGCGACCGCGGTGGCGTCGATCCGCAGGTCAACCCCGCGCTCATGCAAGGACGCGACTTCGTCGGCGGGAACGAAGCGCTGGGCGCCGCCGACGCTGATCACGAGCCCGTGGAAGATGTCCTCTTCGGGCGCCGCGACCACGTGGTCGACAGTTCCGACCTGTTCGCCACCGGATGCGTACACGGCCACTCCGCGGTCAAGCACCTCGTAGGCGATCGGCAACCCCTCGTCCACGACAGTCACACTACACGCCATGACAGCGATCGGAGTAGTTGGTCACGTCGAATGGGTCGACTTCGCGTTGGTGCCACACCTCCCGGTCCACGGGAAGATCCTCCACGCCGACAGCGCGTTCGCGCGCGCCGGAGGAGGCGGCGGGGTCGCCGCGGCGATTCTGGCCGAGCGCGGGGCCGAGGTCGACTTCTTCTGCGCGCTCGGCCGGGACACAGACGGCGAGGCGGCCGTGGCGGAGCTCGAGGCGCGCGGCGTCCGTATGCACGTGGCCTGGCGCGATCAGCCGACCCGCCGCGCGGTGACGTTCCTCGAGCCGGGCGGCGAGCGGACGATCATCACGCTCGGCGATCGCCTCGAGCCGCGCGGCTCCGACGAGCTCGAATGGGACCGACTGCGTGACGCCGGCGGCGTGTACTTCACCGCCGGCGACGACGGCGCGCTCAGGCGCGCGCACTCTTCGCCGTTCGTCGTCGCCTCGCCGCGCGCGAGGTCGGTGCTCGAGGCCGACGGCGCGTGGGTGTACGCGTTGGTGTTCAGCGAGGGCGACGAGGACGAGAGCGAGTGGGCGAACCGGGTCGCGTCGCACGCCCGGCTGATGGTGGCGACCGAGGGCGACCGTGGCGGACGCTGGTGGGGCGAGTCCGAAGGCCGCTGGGCCGCCGCGCCGCTCCCCGGTCCGCCCCGCGACACATACGGCTGCGGGGACTCGTTCGCGGCCGCGTTCACGCTCGGGCTGGGGCGCGGCGACTCGATCGCCGAGGCCGCGAAGCTCGGAGCCGAGGCCGGCGCGCTCGCCCTGACCCGCGTCGGCGCCCCCTGAACAGTTCCCATAGGCGTCAACGGTTCCGCTAGGCGTCGATCCTCGTCAGCAGCAGCCACGCACTCGCGACGCCACCGGCTAGCGCGGCACGTGATCGCGCCCTCGCCGGAGTTGCGGCATCCGGCCGTGGGCGTGCCCCCGCGAGCGCCAGGTGCAGGCGCGGATCGCGAGCCCCACAAGGTCGCGGGGCTGTCCGGAGACGCCCTCGCGGACGCCTACGCCAGCGCCGACGCGTTCCTGTTCGCGAGCTCCACCGAGACGTTCGGTCAGGTGGTGCTGGAAGCGCAGGCAAGCGGGCTGCCGGTGGTCGCGGTCGACCGCGGCGGGCCCGCATGCCTGATCGAGCACGGTGAGACGGGGCTGCTCGCGGCCCCCGACGTCAATGCTCTCGCAGACGCCGTGACATCACTGATCGGTACGCCGCTTCTAGCTGAGCGCATAAGTCGCGACGCGCTGGCGGCGGTGCGGGGGCGCAGCTGGGAGGCTGCGCTTGACCGGCTCGCCGCCGCCTATCGCATCGCGCTTTCCGCGCACGCCGATCAGCGGCTCGCGCGCGGCGTCGCATAGCGGTTCCTCATCGTGTCAAAACGAGCCATAGGAGCCGTACACATATCCGTAGCCGTCGCCATAGCCGCCGTAGCCGCCCTGGCCGTAGCCGTAACCGCCGTCACCGTAGCCGCCGTAGCCACCGGCGCCATAGCCGTAGCCCCCGTAGCCGCCGTCGCCGCCCGGGTCGCCGCCGTAGCCGTAACCGCCGTCACCGTAGCCGCCGTTGCCATTGCCACCGGACGATCCACTCGTCTGTGAGGACGATGACCCGGCGCCGTTCTGCTGCCACGCCACCGAGAACGAAGATCCGTCCGAGGACAGGGACGAGGGCGTCGCGCCGGCCGCGTTCTGGCCAGATCCGTAGCTGACCTCATCAGCGCCGCCCGACCCGAGCGCGATCGGCTGCGCGTTCCAGTCCGAGTCGGAGATCGTGCCGGTGTGGCCGTTCGCGGTCGCGGTCGCATTGCTGAAGTCGACCGTGCCGAAGTCAGACAACGCCAGCGGCGTGCAGCTACCCGAGCCGTCGCACTGCGACGGCGCCTCGGCGATCCACTCGGCACTCGATGTGTCCGGGTTGGGCGACTGAACCGTCTTGGTGAACGACTGTCCGGTCGTCTTGTCGGTCAGCGAGAACGACGTGTTCGAGCCGCTAACGCTGACGCTGGCTGTGATGTGGTCGCCCGGATGGATCGAGAGATTGAGCTGTACCGGCGCCGCGGGCACGAGCTCGTACCACGCGTAGTACTGGGTCCCGTTACCGGTGCAGTCTCCCTGCGTCCCGATTTGCTCGAGCGATGTCGAGGACCCGTCGCCGAGCGACGACTGCCCGAACGACGACGATGACGACGACTGCCCGTCGTCGCCACCGATGCCGACCCAGAAGGCCGCATAGTCCTGGTCGGAGGTGCATTTCGACGCGGGCTGGACCCAGCTGCCGGAGACGTTCGAGAATTGCGTACTCGAATCGGAGCCTCCGACGACGTAGCCAGCCCAGTTCTGGCTCACCTCCTCATTCGCGGCGCTCGTCGCGGCGTCCGCAGAGCCGGCCGACAGGCCAGTGATGGCGGCGGCCGTGGTGAGAGTTGCCAACAGGGTGCGATATTTCATGCGTCCCACTCTCGACAGCGCAAGTAAGAGCGGCTGACGAGCTCACGAAGAGCCGCTTATGGACTTGGGAAGAGCTCGATATGAGGCGAGCTAGGCCCGTTCACCGGACGCGCAGCAGCCGCACCGACAGCGCGTGGAGTCAAGCGGAGCGGGCCGACTGCCTCGGTTCGAGATCGTCCTCGTCCTCGCCACCCGCGACCCCCGGCAGCGACTCGAGCTGCGGCGGCGCCACCGCGGTGCAGCCGCCACCCTGGTCCTTGGCCGCGTACAGCGCGAGGTCCGAGCGGCGCAGCAGCTCCGGCAGCTCTTCCCGGCGATCCCACACCGCGACGCCGGCCGAGAACGCCTCCTGCTCAGGGGTCGAGTCGCGAAGCCGGTCGATCGCGGTCAGCGACCCTGTCAGCGTCGAGTTCGTCAGCAGCGCCACGAACTCGTCGCCACCGAGCCGCGCGACGACGTCGCCGGCGCGCAAAGTCGCGCGGATTCGCTCGGCGGTGTCGCGCAGCGCACGGTCACCCTGCTCGTGGCCGAGCTCGTCGTTGAGCTCCTTGAAGTTGTCGAGGTCGAGCGTGACCAGCGTGATCGGGTTGCCGCTGCGCGCCGCCCGCGCCAGCTCCCGCGGCGCGTTGTACCGCCAGCCGCGGCGGTTGAGCAGGCCGGTGAGGTCGTCGACGACTGCCTCGTGTGCGAATCGCTGGGCGAGGGTCGCGAGCTCTCGCGTGACCGCGCGCAGCGAGCCAGCCACCGCGATCCCGATCAGGGTCAGCAGCGCGGCGTGACCCCAGCTGCGCGGGTAGGCCGGCGCCCCGATCAGCACCATCGGCAGCGCGCAGCAGATCGCGAGCGTAACCATTCCCGCCACCAGCTCAACATCGGTCGCCTCGAGCCCGAACCACACCATCGCCATGATCACCAGCACCGAATAGCCGGACGCCGTGCCGCCGCTGTAGGCCTGCATCAGCGTCAGCGCAGGGATCAGCCCGAACGCCGCGGCCCAGAACGCGAGCTGGCGCCGGCGAGGCACCAAAGCCACCACCAGCGACGCGATGCACGCGGCGATCGCGCCGGCGAAGAAAACTGGCCGATGCGTCGATGTTTCGGTGGCGGCGGCTATCGTCACCGGCAGGACGGTGCCGATGATGGCGAACACGATCAGGCGGAGCCTGCCGTGGGGGCGCAATGACCTGGATCCCATCAGTAATCGAATCGGCGTCCCACGGAGAAACTTGAGAAGGAAAGAGTAAGTTTGACCCGCTCCTAGCGCCCTTTCCGCGTGCCGGCGGCCGGGCGACAGGAGCGGACCGGCCCGCGGCGAACCTGTCGGCGTGAGCACAGGCCGGCTCGAAGCGTTCTCGGATGGGGTGATCGCAGTTGCGATCACGCTGCTCGTCCTGAACATCCAGGTGCCCACCCCACCGCTGCCGGCGGGGACCACGCTCGCCCACGAGCTCGGCGTCAACTGGCCGGTCTACGCCGCCTACATCACGTCCTTCCTGACGATCGGGATCATCTGGATCAACCACCACGTGATGATCCGGCGTCTGCGTGAACCCGACCACATGATCCTGTTCCTGAATCTGCTGCTGCTGATGAGCATCGCAGTGCTGCCGTTCGCCACCAACCTGATGGCCACGTACCTGCGGGAGAGCAGCGGTCAGCACCTCGCCGCCGCGATCTACAGCGGGTCGCTCCTGTTGATGGGGGTGTGCTTCGCCGCGCTCAACGCGCACATCTTGCTCGTCAAGCCGCACCGGCTCCGCGAGCCGCTCTCGGCCGCGCGCCGGCGCCAGATCCTCGTCCGTAGCGCCACCGGTGTGATCCCCTACGCCATCGCCACGGCCTTGGCGGCTGTGTCGTCGTACGTGACGCTCGCGATCTGCGCCGGGCTGGGAGTGTTCTACGCGTTCCCGATCAGCAGCGGCGGATCACCCGCCGAGACCTAGTGTCGGCGCACTAGTCCCACCACGCGCCCAGCACGCGCCGCCAGTTATCCCAGGCGATCTGCTCGAGCTCGTGCTCGTTGAAACCGGCGCCGGCGAGCGCGTCGAGCAGCTTGGGCGTCCCCGCCACATCCCCGAGCGGCGCCGGAATCGTCGCCCCGTCGTAATCGGATCCGAGCGCCACATGGGCCACCCCGATCCGGTCCGCCACGTAGCGCGCATGGTCCGCAATCAGCGACAGCGGCGTGTTCGGGTCATCCGCGAAGTCCGCCCGCAGGAACGGCACCGCGAACACGATCCCGACCAGCCCTCCCGAGGCGCCGATTGCATCGAGCTGCGAATCCAACAGGTTGCGCGAGGTCGGGCACAGCGCGTGCACACCCGAGTGGGTGGCCACGATCGGGCCCGCGTCGAGCCTGGCCACGTCCCAGAAGCCCGCCTCGTTCAGATGACTGACGTCGATCATGATCCCGAGCTCGCCGCATCGCCGGACGAGCGCGCGGCCGGCGTCGGTGAGCCCTGGCCCGGTGTCCGGCGTCGAGGGCGAGATGAACGGCACGCCGTGGGCGAACGCGTTGGGGCGGCTCCACACCGGCCCCACCGAGCGCAGCCCCGCCTCGTGCCACAGATCGAGCGCCTCGAGCCCCGGGTCGATGGCCTCCGCGCCCTCGAGATGCAGGACGGCCGCCAGCGGTCCGGCCTCGTCGTCGCGCACGCGATCGAGATCGGCACCGCTCCGGGCGACTCGCACCTTCCCCAAGCGTTCCAGGGCGAGCAGCCGTCCGGCGACCGCGCTCGCGTCCGCGGCCGCCACCGGATGCTCGACCGGTGGCGCCGGCTCGAACTCAAGGACCCCGTCGTCGCGCGGCACCTGATGGTCGAAGGCTCCGCCCGGTGACCTCGTGAACACCGCGAAGATCGCCCCGCGCACGCCGCCGGCGCGCATCCGCGGGAGATCGAGGTGACCGCCGGGCCGGCCTTCGGCCAGCAGCGCGTGATCGTCCTTCGTAAGGGCATCGTTGTGCCCGTCGAACACCGCCACCACGGCCGTCACTCGGGCACTGTCGTGGGCACGTCGACCGCCGGCAGACCGTCGATGCTGCGGGCGTTCTTCTCGCGCTGGTACTCGAGCAGCGCCTCGGGGCCGCCCACGCGGACCTTCTTCGCCGCCCACAGGTCCATGTGCGGCCGGCTCCCCTCGAGCTTCATCACCGGCACCCCGTAGCCGCAAGCGTCGGCGATCCGGTCCACCTCGACCAACACGATCGCACGCCGGGACTGGGGCATCGCGGGCTCGGCGAAGCCGCCCAACTCCATCAGGTCGCCGAACCGCTCCTCAGACGCGGGGATCACCTCGCCCCGCCCGTGCAGCCGCACGATCCGCGGCGGCCCCTCAAACGCGCACAGCATGATCACGATGCGACCGTTCTCGCGTACGTGCGCGATCGTCTCGGCGCCGCTCCCGATCAGGTCGAGATACGCGACGCTCGTCGGCGTGAGCAGCTTCAGGCTGTCGATCGGGCCCTTGGGCGAGACGTTCACGTGCCCGTCCGGATCGAGCGGAGCGCTGCCCACGAAGAACATCGATTGCCTGAAGATCCAGCGCTCGAGCTGTTCGTCGATAACGTCGAAGACCTTGGCCATCCGTTAAAGGTTACCGGGTGGGATTAGGATCGGCCCCGTGACCGCCACGGCATCCACTGCCCTCGAGCGTGAGCTGAAGGCGCTGCTCGGCGCCGACGCGGTGCTGCCCGGGAGCACGCGCGCGTACCTGACCGACGCCACCGAGAGCCGCAACCTTCGCGGCAAGGCGGATGCGGTCGCGCTGCCGGGCGACCCGCAACAGGTTGCCGAGGTCGTCGAGTGGTGTTACGACCACGACGTCGCGATCATTCCCCGCGGCGGCGGCAGCGGGTTCGCCGGCGGAGCCGTTCCGCTCGATGGCGGCGTGGTCCTGGCCCTCGAACGCCTGAAGAAGGTCAGGCATCTCGACCCCGGGCTGTGGCGCGCCGCGGTCGAGGCCGGCGTCGTCACGGCTGATCTGCGCCGCCGGGCGCGCGAGAACGGCCTGTTCTACCCGCCCGACCCCGGCTCGGCCGAGCAGTCCCACCTCGGCGGCAACATCGCCACCAACGCCGGCGGTCCGCACGCGTTCAAGTACGGCGTGACGGGCGCCTGGATCACCGGCCTCGAGTTCGTGCTCGCGCCGGGCGAGCTCGTCCGCGTCGGCGGGCCGCTCCGCAAGGACGTCGCCGGCTACGACCTCAAGTCGCTGATGATCGGCTCGGAAGGGACGCTCGGAATCGTCACCGCCGCCTGGGTCAAGATGATCCCCGCGCCCGAGGCGGCGCTGCCGCTGGCCGCGCTCTACCCGGACAGCGAGACGGGCTGTGCCGCGATCGAGGCCGTACTCGGCAGCGGCATCGTCCCCGCGGCGCTCGAGTATCTCGACGCGGGAGCGGTGAAGGCGACGCGCGGCGCGTTCCCGATCGAGATCCCCGACGAGGCCGGGTTCATGGTGATCGCGGACGCCGACGGGTCGCCGGAGGAGGCGGCCCGGGTCCACGCCGAGCTGACCGAGGTGCTCGGCGAGGACGCGCTCGCGATCCACGCCCCGACCGAGGCCAAGGAGATCAACGCGCTGTGGCGCTGGCGCGACGGCGCGTCGCTGGCGGTCACCGCGCAGCGTGGCGGCAAGGTCTCGGAGGACATCGTCGTCCCGCTCGACCGCCTCCAACAGGCAATCGACGGCACGGTCGAGATTGGCCGCCGGCACGACCTCGATGCCTGCAGCTGGGGCCACGCCGGCGACGGCAATCTCCACTCGACGTTCATGATCGACCTCGACCAGCCGGCCGACCTCACGCGAGCCGAGGACGCCGCCGAGGACCTGTTCGCGCTCGCCGTCGAGCTCGGCGGGTCGGTGTCGGGCGAGCACGGGATCGGACTGGTCAAGAACGGTCAGATCGCGGCGCAATGGCAGCCGGCCGCCGTGGCGATGCACGAGGCGATCAAGCGCGCGTTCGATCCCAAGGGGCTGCTGAACCCGGGCAAGAAGCTCGCCCGGATCTAGGCCGCACGACAAAGGTCCGGACGGGGAATTGGGCCTCGTGTCTCGGCCCGCTCGGCATCCCGCCTCGCCAAAACCGGGCCGGCCACGAGTCATCCGGCTGGACGCCGCGAAGCGGCCTCCATTCAGCCCATATGGTGCCGGTGGGCGACCGCGGCCGCCTGGGTCCGGCTTCGCACCCCGAGCTTCGACAGGATCCGCGAGACGTGCACGCTCGCGGTCTTCTCGGCCATGTACAGCGACGCGCCGATCTGCCGGTTGGTCGCGCCCTCGGCGACGAGCGCCAGCACCTGCCGCTCGCGCGCGGTCAAGCCGAACGGATCCTCGCCGACGTCCTCAGACTCCGCGCCGGACCGGTCGCCCGCCGCCGCGCCGGTCTCGTCGTCGAGCTCGAGCCGCGCCCGCTGGCCCAGCGTCACAAGTTCGTCTTCGAGCCAGCGCGCCCCGAGCCGCCGCGCGATCCGCGAGCGCCGAGCCGGCGGCGTCGCAGGCCGCGTCCCGGTTGCCGGCCTCGCTGTAGGCCTCGGCCGCTCGCAACAGCGAGTACGCGCCGCACGTATGGCCTGGACAGCGCCTCCCATTCGCGCGCCGCCTTGCACCCACAGCGCGGGGTCGCTCTTTCCGCGGGCGCGAGCCATCTCGGCCGTCCCGACGGCTCGCCAGGCGACCTCGACCTTCCCGCCCTCCTGTGCGGCCGCGCGTAGCCGCTGCATGTGGATCCGTGCCCGGGCGACAGCGTCGCGCTCGTCGGCTCGCTCGCGCAGGTCGCGGGCCCGCTGGGCGGTGTCCGCCTCGATCCGTATCCCCGCGGCGGTCACGCGGGCGATTCGCATCACGTCGTCGGTGCACAGCTCGATCCGGTCGAGCGCATGGGTCACGGCGGCCCGAGCGCCCGCGAGGTCGCGCTGGCGCCGGCGAAGCTCGGCCTGCAGCGAGCCGAACGCGCCGATCCACTGGGGCTCGGACGATCTCGCCACCAGCGGCTCGAGCGCCTCGAGGCACTCTGCCGCCGTCTCGTCGTCGCCGACCCCGAGAGCCTGGTCGGCCTCGCGCATGTAGCGGAACATCAGCTGCCTGCCGACGAGCCGGGGCGCGGGAGCGGCCGCATCCAGGCTGGCCCGCGCGCCCTCCCAGTCGCCCGCCTCGAACGACAGATCGGACACGCTCAGCGCCATCCAGTCCTGCGGACGGCCGGCGCGGCCCGACATCGCCACCAGCCCCTCCTTGGCGATCTCGAGCGCCTGCGGCGTGCGCCCGGAGAGACTCAGCGTGTCGGCGAGGTTCGAGTACGCGGTTCCGAGCCCGTCGACGTCGTCGTCCTCCCGCGCGATCTCGATTGCTCGGCGCAGCGACGCGACGCCTTCGTCGATGCAGCCGGTCACGATCTCGGCCATCCCGAGCGTGTTCAGGACCTCGCTCTCCGAGCGCCGGTCGCCGGCGGCGACAGCCGCGTCGAGCGCCTCGCGGCCCTCTTTCAGAGCCTCGCGGTAGCGGCCGCGCAGAAAGCGCACGCGCGCGGTCCACGCGAGCAGCGAGGCGCGCTCGGCGCTGACATCGTCCGGTGGGACCATCGACAGCGCACGCTCGGCCGTCTCCACCGCGTCGGCCCCGCGATTGAGGACCCACTGGGCGCGCGACAGGCGGCCGAGCACCTCGGAGTAGCGCCGGGGATCAACGTCCGGATCGAGCTCCTTCAGCGCGCGCTCGAGTAACACGCCGGCCCGAGAGCGATCGCCGGCGACGTCATGCGCCGCCGCCGCGATCACGAGCAGCTCGACGTGGTCGAGCGGAATCATCTGGTCCGCGTCGGGGACGCGCGGCCACAGGTCGAGCGCGCGCTCGGCCAGGTCGGCGGCGTCGCCGTAGGCGTGCACCTCGCGCGCGGCGAGCGCGGCCTGGACGGTGGCGCGCAGCGCGGCCGGCTGGTCGCCGGCGGTCGCGTAGTGGCGGGCGATCGCGGACGCCAGCTCGACGCCGTGATCGTTCTCGTAATCGGCGCGGTCCTCGAACGCCCGGGCCAGGGCGAGGTGCAGCTCACTCCGCTCGCCCGGAAGCAGGTCGTCGTACAGCGCTTCCCGCAGCAGGGCATGACGGAAGCTGAGGCGGGTCGCCTCGCACGCCACCAGCACCTGCTCGGCGACGGCCTCGCGCAGCGCCAGGTGCAGCGCATCGGGCTCGATCCCGCTCACCTCGGCGATCATCGGCTCGTCGAGCGCGCGGCCGGCGGAGATCACGCGCGCGGCCGATTGAGCATCGGGCGAGAGCCGCTCGATCCGCAGCATGAACGCGTCCCGCAGGCTCTGGGGGGCGGCGCCCCGGCCGTCGAGCCCGGCCGCCAGCAGCTCCTCGGTGTACAGCGGATTGCCCTCGCTGCGCTCCCACAGCCGCGCGACCAGCTTGTCGCTTGGCGGCTCGCCGAGGATGTCCGCCAGCGCCTCGGCCAGCTCGTCGCGGTCGAACGGCACGAGCTCGACCCGGCGCGCGCGGTCGAGACGATCGAGCTCGGACAGCAGCGTCCGCAGCGGATGACGGCGGTGGAGCTCGTCCGTCCGGTAGCTGAGCACCAGCACCACGCGTTCGCGGCGCAGGCTGCGGACGAGGAAGTCGACGAACGTGCGCGTTGAGCGGTCCGCCCAGTGGAGGTCTTCGAGCACCAGGACCACGGGCTGCTCCTCGCCGAGCAGGTCGAGCAGCTCGAGCAGCCCCTCGAACAGGCGCACCTGTGCCGAGGGGTCGTTACCGTCCGAGCTCTCTGCCTCGTCGTCGAGCCCTGGGAGCATTGCGGCCAGCTGGGCGCGACTGCCCCGCCCGAGCGCATCCAGCGCCGGATGTCTCGCGCGGACCAGCGGTCGCAGCGCGCCGATCAGCGGGGCATAAGGCAGCTCGCCGTCGGCTTCCTCAACGGCCTCTCCGCGGAGCACGAGCGCGTCGCCCTCGGTGGAGCGCCGCTCGAACTCGCGGATCAGTCGGGTCTTGCCAACACCGGACTCACCGCTCAGCAGGACGGCGGCCGGTGACCCGCGTTCCGCTTCACGCAGCGCGAGCTCCAGTTCCTCGAGCTCCCCGGTCCGCCCGACGAAGTGACTTGAGGTGACCCTCGTGCGCATGAGAGAAGTATCGCGAGAAGCCACGACGGGCCCCGCGGCGGGGCTCGCCGTCGAGCTCACTGACCCGCTGGCGCTGCTGGGCGAGTCGCTGCGTTTCTTCGATTCGCTGTTGTCCAACTGCTTGGGAGATGGTGGGATGCATTCTCCGCTCCTGTCGTCTGAGTCGACCTTGGGATTCACAATCATCAGGGTGAGCTAAGACCGGCCCGGCGACATCGGGCGAACGCAGTCGATCGGTGCGCGCCACCCCTTAGTTGGCGCGCCTAACCCCTTATTGGTCTCCTAGCCGGCCGACTCCCCCCGCGCGAGCCATGCCAGCCACGCGAGGCCCCTGCCTTCGACTCCCTCGAGATCGAGGCCGGTGAGCTCGGAGATTCGAGCGATCCGGTCGCGCAATGTGTTGCGGTGGACGTGCAGCACAGCGGCGACGCGGCCCTTCTCGAAGTTGTTTTTGATTAAGGCGTCCAGGGTGCGGACAAGCTCGGGGTGATCGCCATCGAGCGGGCTGTAGACGCGAGCGCGTATCTGACCCGCGATGCGGGGGGAGAGCCCGAGCATGAGCGCCGGCAGGTAGTCGCCGACCTCGATCTCGCCTGAGTCACCCTGCCCGGCGGCGAGCGCCACCGCGCCTCGCAGCTCGGCGTGGCGCTGCGCCGAGCCGTCCGGAATCGCGATCACGAACGGCGTCGCCGCCCGCTCGAGCCGGAAGCCGATCCGCTCGGCGAGCTGCTGGTCCTCGGTCAGCGTCTCGTCCTCTGCCGCAATCCGCCGCAGCAGCTCGCGCGCCGCCTCCTCCTCCGCGCTCGGACCGCGCCGCTTCTCCGCCGAGCCGTAGACCTCTGAATAGATGCGCGACACGCGGTCCACGTACTCGAACAGCAGATCCGCGATCTCGACCAGCGCCGGCCGTTCGGCGTCGGTGGCGGCCTCGACCATTGCCCGCCACGCGAACCTGGCTTCGCGCCTGAAGCTCGCGGCGATCATGTCGGCCAGAAACGTGCCTACTGACGGTGTGGCGCGTTCGCGTCGCGGGCACGATTCCAGACGAGGCTTCCGATTCCAGGTTCGAAGGCTTCACGGATCGAAATGACAGGGAAATCTCTGGTAGGGCTGGTGGCCGCGGTTGGCGTGCTCTGCGGGGGGCACGCCATGGCCGCGGCCGCGAACCGCCGACGACTTTCAGCCCGGTGGTCGAGGCGGGGGCCCGACGGCAACGCGTTCTCGTTCTACTACTACTCGCGGCTCGACATCCACCTCGCGAACGGGCAGCCATGGGACTGCGAGGACCTGCGCGACGGGTGCTCCGTGATGGTCCCCGAAAGCGACGACGGGTTCCGGGGGACCTACTCGTACCTGAAGGTCGACACCAGCCCCGACCGCGGCTAGCTCAGCTAATCGACTGTGAGGACGGCCTTGCCGTTCACGCGCCGGTCGAGCAGCGCCTCGATCGCCTGCCCGGCATCGCTCCATGACAGCGTGAGGTCGATCTGCGGATCGAGCTTGCCGGCGGCGATCAGATCCGCGAGGCGCGTGAGGTCGTCGCTGCCGGTCCGGGTGTGCTCGAGCTCGGCGAAGATGAACAGGCCGTAGATGCGCGCCCGCGGCGCCCGCGCGAACAGTTCCCGCGCCGGATACGAGACCGGCTCGGAAATCGTCGACGCGAAGCTGACGACCGTGCCGCCGGGGGCGACGCGGGCGATCGCGTGGCCGAGCACGTGGCCGCCGACGGCGTCGAGGATCACGTCGTAGGCCGGGCCGTCGGGGTCGATCTCGGCTATCAGCTGATCCGCCCCGAGCTCCCGCAACCCCTCGGTCCGGCGCGCAAGCCCGGTGACGTGGGCGCCGGCAAGCCTTGCCAGCTGAATCGCGAAGCGGCCAACGCCGCCGCTCGCGCCGGTGATCAGCACGCGCTTTCCGAGGATGAAGCCGCCGACCTCGAGCGCCCGCAGCGCGGTCATCCCCGCCACCGGCAGCGCGGCCGCCTGCTCGAACGACACCGCCTCCGGTAGCTCCGCGACCAGATCGGTCCTGACCGCCGCGAGCTCCGCCCAGGCGCCGGCCTGCGCGAGGCCGACGACGCGGACGCCCTGGCCCGGGCCGCTCCCGTCCGCGGCCTGCTGCTTGACCACGCCGGCGACGTCCCACCCGGTGGGGGTGCCGGGCTCGAGCGTCTCGAGCCGCCGCGTCTCGCCGCGATTGAGGCTGAACGCCTTGACCTCGACGAGCGCCTCGCTCGGACTCGGCGTGGGGTCGGCGACGTCCGCGATCTCGGCGAACGGCGGCGAGGTCGTCGAGACGAGCGCGCGCATCGGGGCGGGAGGCTACTTGTATCTAGGTACCCGGCGAAGCGTGCTGGAAAAGGCCCCACCCAGGGGCCTTTTCCAGCACGCAATGACCGAACCCGGCGACACCCGGGCCGGCGCCCCAAGCACCCCCGCCGGGCGCTCTTGCAACCCCTCATCCATCCCCCGGCGGAAGGGTTGCAATTGGCACAAGCCGCTGGTAGCGTCCCCGCCGTCTGGAACGTTCCAGACGGATGTGGCATGGCAACAGGGTCGGAGAGGCGAAGCACGATCGGAGGGCGGAGCAGATGAGCAGCATCACTGGTGCGGCGAGTGACTCGACGACCGGGACCCGCTCCACCGCGGGCCTGTTCACCCGTCAGGCGTCGGGGCTGGTCCGCGAGCTTGGAATCCTCGCGGCGGTAGGCATCGCGCTGGCGTCGGTGGCGCTGCCTGACACGTTCATCAACTTCAACGCCGGCCTGACCGACTTCAGCAAGGTTGAGTTCTACTTCCCGCTGCTCGCCGGCGCGTTCATCTGGTTCGTGGCGATGTTCGCCTACCGCTACCTGGTCGAGGCGATCCCACGCGCCGGTGGCGAGTACGTGTTCCTGTCACGCATCGTCTCGCCGGTGGCGGGCTCGATGGCGGGCATCGGGCTCGCGGTGGTGTTCACGTACGTGCTCGCGACCAACGCCCACTTCTTCGCCGCGTACACGCCGTTCATGCTCACCGGCCTCGGCGACGCGTTCTCGAGCCACGGCATCGCGAACGCCGCCAACCACGTCGGCAGCAAGGGCGCGATCGCCGCGATCAGCGTCGGCGTGATGCTGATCGTCGCCCTGTTCTCGTTCTTCTCGCTCAAGCGCGTCGCGCAGATCATCATCGCGTTCATCGTCCTTCAGCTGCTGGCGTTCCTGGTTCTGGCGCTGCTGCTCGCCGACCACTCGCGCGCCGACTTCATCAACGCATTCGCGCGTTACAGCAACCACCCGGGCGCGTACACGGACGTGATCAGCGCCGCCAAGTCTTCCGGAGTCGTGTTCGGCGCCTCCATCGGCGCGATGATCGCGACGATCCCGTTCATGGTCGTCAACTACAACGGCGTCCTCTACTCGTACTACGTCGGCGGCGAGCTCCGCCGGCCGGCGCGAACGTACCTGCTCGCGTCGGCGATCAGTATCGGCGTGCTGGTCGTCGTCTGGGTCGGCGTGTGGGCGTTACTTCGCCACACCGCAGGGCTTCACTTCATGCAGGCGCAGGCGAACCTCGGCAACAGCAACCCGACCACGTACGGCAAGATCACGAGCCTCCAGTCCTCGGCGGGCGGACTCGGCTACGGCCTGGCGCTGTCAGGCGACCCGATCTCGAAGATCCTGCTGGCGACGACGATCCCGCTCGCGGCCGTCGCGGTGAACATCGCCTTCCTTGCGTGCACGACTCGCGTCCTGTTCGCGCTCGCGTTCGACCGCCTGTTGCCGGTGCGCGTCGCGCAGGTCTCAGAGCGCAACCACGCTCCGACCACCGCAATCGTGATCGTGCTGATCGTGAGCATCCTGTTCTGCCTGCTGCTCGCGTTCGTGAACATCTCGAACATCGTCGCGCTGGAGGCGCTGTTCTTCGCGCTGATCCTGCTCGCCGGCGGTATCGCCGCGACGTTCCTGGCGCACCGCCGTCCCGAGCTGATCACGCGCGCGGGACAGGACGACGTCGACCGTTGGGCCGGGGTGCCGGTCGTCACCTGGATCGGAGGCGCCACCACCGCGCTTGCGCTGTTCACGATCATCGAGGTCATCGCCCATCAGAGCGCGTACGGCAAGTTCAGCTTCGAGTCGGTCGCCGCGCTCGTGATCGTGCTGGTCGCCGGCCCGGTGATCTACGCGATCGCGCGCGGAATGCGCAAGCGGCAGAATTCGCTTGACCTGAGCATGGCGATGCGCGAGCTCCCACCCGAGTAGCGGATGTTCGGCCGGGACAAGGGGCGCCGTAGACAGCGCGGGCTGCGGATCTACTTCGCCACCGACGTCCATGGCTCGGAGCGCTGTTTTCGGAAGTTCCTCGCGGCCGCGCGGATCTACGAGGCCGACGCGCTCGTGCTCGGCGGCGACGTCGCCGGCAAGGGGCTGGTTCCGGTCATCGCGGACAACGGCACGCTGAGCGCGACCGTCCGCGGCGAGCCGGTGACGCTGCCCGCGTCCGAGGAGGAGCGGCTGTACGCCGAGATCAACCGGGTCGGGTTCTACCCGGTGCAGATGGAGCCCGACGAGATCGCCGAGCTCGAGGGCGACCCGGCCAAGGTCGACCTCCTGTTCCGCGACGAGATCGTGTCCCAGGTCAAGCGCTGGTGCGAGCTCGCCGAGGAGCGGCTCGCCCCGGAGGTGCGGTGCATCATCACGCCGGGCAACGACGATCCGACCGAGATCGACCAGGTCCTCGCCGAGGCGGAGCGGATCGAGAGCCCCGAGGCCGAGCTGTGCGAGCTCGGCCCGGTGCTGCTGGCGAGCCTCGGCGACGTCACTCCGACGCCGTGGAACACCGAGCGTGAGTACTCCGAGGAGGAGCTCGGCGAGCGGATCGCCGCGATCATGGACCAGGTTCCGACCGGGCAGCCGAGCGTGATCAACTTCCACTGCCCGCCGTACGGCTCGGGTCTCGACACTGCGCCCGAGCTCGACGAGACGCTCAAGCCGGTGGTCCGCGGCGGCCGCCCCAGCTTCGTCCCGGTCGGTAGCCACGCCGTGCGCGAGGCGATCAGGCGCTACGAGCCGGTGGTCGGGCTTCACGGCCATATCCACGAGTCGCGCGGCGCGCAGAAGATCGGCAAGACGCTGTGCCTCAATCCCGGCAGCGACTACACCGCCGACCTGCTTCGCGGCGCGGTGGTGGACATCGCCGAGGATGGAAGCTACCTTGACTTCCTCTTCACCGCTGGATGATGAGCGCCACTTCGCCCGATTCAGGCGCCGGCACTGACGCGGCCGGTGCCGCCACCCTGGCCGACCCGGTTGCGGAAGCGCAGCGCATGGTCGCCGGCGCCCGCGATAAGGGCGTCGTCCTGCGGCTGCTCGGCGGGGTCGCGGTCTGCCTCCAGGCGCCCGAGGCCAAGCCGCTCCTTACCCGCCGGATCAACGACATCGACGTGGTCACCCCGCGCGGAAACAAGAAGGCGGTGGCTGCCGCGTTCCAGTCACTCGGCTACGCCGACGACGAGGTGTTCAACGCCTTCCACGGGGCGCACCGCCAGATCTACGTCGACATCGCCAACCAGCGCAAGGTCGACGTGTTCGTCGGCGCGTTCTCGATGTGCCACGAGATCCCGATCGCGGAGCGCCTGGACCGCGATCCGTTCACCGTCCCGCTCGCCGAACTGCTGCTGACCAAGCTCCAGATCGTCAAGCTGACCGAACGCGACGAGCGCGACGTCTACAACCTGTGCTTCCACCACGAGATCGGCGTCGCCGGTGAGCCCGGGATCGAGGGCGACCTGATCGCTGAGTTGTGCGCGCGCGACTGGGGGCTGTGGCGGACGTGCAAGGGCACGATCGAGCACTGCCGGGCGGACCTCGGCGACTACGACCTCGGCCCGGGCGAACGCGACCTCATCGACGCCCGGCTCACCCTCCTGTGGGACGTGATCGAGGCCGCGCCCAAGACGTCGAAGTGGCGCTGGCGCGCCAGGGTCGGCGAGCGCGTGCGGTGGTACGAGGAGCCCGAGGAGGAAGGGCAGACCGACTAAATCGGCGATTCCACGGGCGCGAGGCCGCCCCGGATCTCGCCGAGCGCCACCCAGCGCCCCTCCGCCGCAGCCCGCTCGATCGCCTCGCAACCCGCCTGGACCTCGAGGCCGGTGGCAAAGTCCGGTGTCCACGTCCCGTCGGGCCATTGATCGAGCAGGTCCGCCGCCTGGTTGACGAAGCTCGCGCCGTAGCCGATGCCCTGGCCGATCGCCCACCAGCCCTCGGTCTCCGGCTGGAGCGGATGCTCGGCGCGGATCCGCCGCATCCCGTACAGCTCGGGCTCGTCGCCGCCGTCGCCGTACCACAGCTCGTTGATCCGGGCGTAGTCGAACCGGAGCGTCCCGCGCTCGCCGTTGACCTCGACCGTGAAGTCGCACGGCCGGCGCACGCACGTCTTGGCGACCTCGAACACGCCGAGCGCACCCGACCTGAACCGCAGCAGCGCTGACGATGCCTCGTCGACGTCGACCTCGCGCATCGCTCCGTCGGGGTCGCGCCGCTGCGGGGTGAACGTCCGAGATTGAGCGCTGACCGCCTCGATCTCACCGACCAGCCAGCCCGCGAGGTCGAGTAGGTGCGCCCCGAGGTCAGCGATCGTGCTCGCCCCCTGGCTCCGCTCGAATCGCCAGTCGAACGGGATCTCGGGGTCGACGAACTCGTCTGAGAGCCAGCTCCCGCGCCACAGCCGGATCTCTCCGATCCGCCCGGAATCGACCAGCTGCTTCATCAGCGACAGCGCCGGCAGCCGCCGGTAGTTGAAGCCGATCGCGTTCATAACCGGCGCGCGGCGAACGGCGGCCGCCGCCCGGCACGCGTCGTCCCAGCCGGCCGCCAGCGGCTTCTCGCAGATGATCGCCTTCCCGCACGCCGCGGCCGCCTCGACGATCTCGGCGTGCGTGCCCGGGGGCGTGCAGATGTCGACGATCTCGACGTCGGGCGATTCGACCAGCTCACGCCAGTCGGTGGTCACGCGCTCGGCACCGAAGTCGCGGGCGGCCCGCTCGACGGCGGCGCGGTTGCGCCCGCTGATCGCGCGCAACCGCGGGCGCCAGCGCAGCGACCGGATCTGCGGCGCCGCGGCGTAGCCGTAGCTGTGCGCCTTGCCCATCGTCCGGTAGCCGATGATCCCGATCCCGACCTCGCGCGCGCTCACGCCGGAACTCTCGCCCCGGCGTCGCGAAGCGCGTCTCGAGCCAGCTCGGCCGCGGTTAACGCTGCCACCGCATCGGTCGCGCCGGCGTTGGTACCCGCCGCGTCACCGCCTCCCTGGACCACAGCAGCGAATGCCTCTGCCTGGGCCACCAGCGCGGCGTGGAACACCTCGTCGCCGGGCGCGCCCCACATAAATGGGATGCGCTCGTAGCCGGCTGTGCCGAACACCTCGACCCAGCAGCAATCGCCCTCGGGGAAGATCCGCCCGAGCGAGACGGTCAGCAGGGTCCCGCCGGCGAGACGGGCCACGATCGTCGCGACGTCCGGATCGGTGTCGGGATGATCTCCGCGGCCGCCCGGCATGGCCGTCACCGACAAGATCTCCTGCCCGGTCAGCCATCGTGCCTGATCGAGCTCGTGCACCGCCATGTCGATCGCAATCCCCCCACTGTGGGCCCGGAACTGAGCCGACGGCGGCTCGCCATCCCATTGCAGGCAGGACACTTGGAGGATCTCGCCGAGCTCGCCGGCCACTATCCGCTCGCGCAGCGCCACCAGCTCCGGCACGAACCGCCGCCAGTACCCGACCTGGAATGCGATCCCCGCCTGCTCCAGCGCGGCCGCCGCCGCGGTCGCGTCCGCCGCGCGCGTGCCGACCGGCTTCTCGCACAGGACAGGCACGCCTGCGCCGGCCAGCGTCTCCACAAGCTCCAAGTGCTGATCGGTTGGGGCGGCGATCAGCGCACCATCGATCCCGCCGTCGGTGAGCAAATCGGCAACGGTGGTGAACGTCCGCACCCCACGCCGGGCCAGCTCTGTGCGCGTCGACTCGACCGGCTCGACGACCGCCCTGACGTCGACCTCGTGCGAGCCTTCGAGCGCCGCGATGTGCACGCGGCCCATTCGGCCGGCGCCGATCACGGCTATGTGGAATGTCTCTTCGCTCACAACCCGTGCGCGCGCAGGTACTCGCGGTTGCGCCGCTGCTCGGCCGCGGGGCGCTCCGGATCGGCGGCGTCGGGGAGGACGTCCTGCTCGACCACGAGCCATCCGCCGTAGCCGATGTCGGCGATCGCGTCGAGCACGTCGACGACCGGGATGTCACCGTCGCCGAGCGGGCAGAACGCCCGCCGGCGCCAGATCTCCTGCACGGGCGCGGCCTCGGCGACGATCTGCTCGAGGATCTTCAGGCGCGCGTCCTTGAGGTGCAACTGGTTGATCCGATCGGCCCACGTTCGGATCGCGCTCACCGGCTCGCCGCGGCCGAGCAGCAGATGACCGGTGTCCAGACACAGCCCGACGTCTGAGACCTCGAGCAGCCGCTCGATCTCCCATTGGGCCTCGACGTACGTGGCCGTGTGGTGGTGGAACGTCGGCTCGTAGCCGCGATCCCGGCAGCGCGCCACCGCGATCGCCAGCCCGACCGCGAACCGGTCCCAGCCGGCGTCGTCGAGACCGACCGAGGGGTCGAGCGCCGCCCGCCCGGGCAGCGCGGCTCGCTCCGGCGAACCCGCGTCGGCGAGCGTCGGCCGCGGCGGCCGCTCGTGGTTGGCGGCAAGATCGAACAGGTCGAGCAGGTCGTCGAGCTCACCGAGCGCCGATTCGAGTTTCGCGGGCTCACTGAACGGCAGCTCGAGGTAGCCGCCGGCGAGCCCGAGGCTTCGTTCAGACAACCGGTCCCCCAGCAGTTCGCCGGTGCCGAGGTATCCGACCGGACCGAGATCGATCCCCACGTACCCGGCCGATGTGACCGCGTCGAGCAGGGCCACGGGATCGGGGACGTTCGGGTCGATCCCGACCGTGATCTCGAACGCGCCGTAGCTCACCGGGGCGTTCGCGATCCACACGCCGGCGCGCCCCCGCCCCTCAGCGTGTTCGATCGCGGCCGGCTCGATGCTCATGAGATTCCCGCCCGGGCGTGCATCGCCGCATGCGTCCGCGCAACCGCCTCGGCCACCCGCATGTCGCGCATGCCGTCCTCGCCCGAGGTCCGCGGCTCGCGCCCAGCGCGGATGCAGTCCGAGAACTCCACGAGCTCGCGCTTGAACGCCTCCTCGTAGGAGACCAGCTCCTCGCGCTCCCAGCTGCGCGCGCTGTCCAAGTCGCCGCCCTCGATCATCAGCCGGGTCGGCATGCTGCGCAGGAACGGGGACGGGAGCTCGAGCGTCAACCGCTGCGCGGGAGCGTAGAAGCACAGCTCCTGGCGGTAGCGGGCGATCCCCGGCAGGTCCACCCACGACAGGTGGCAGTCGGCCTCGCCGAAGCGCATGTCGATGCTCACAGACCGCCGCGACAGATGCGCGAAGCGGATGTCGTCGGGCTCGCCGAGCAGCCCGCCGAGCATGTTCAGCTCGTGCACGAGGTTGTCGAGCATGATCCAGCGGTAGCACCAGCGGGTCTCGTCGTCGACCTCGCCGAGCGCGGCATCGAGCGTCGCCCGCTCGTGGTCGCCGACGAGCGGGTCGAGTGGCGGCGCCGGCCCGTCCATGCCGATCAGCGGGTAGTGACCCACGTACGGCGCGAACGGCGACTCGAGCGTCGTCACCTGGATCAGGCGCAGGTCGGCCACGAGCGGGAGCAGCTCCGCCAGCCGCTCGTACGCCGGGTCGTAGCGCTTCATCGTGCCGACCATCAGGCGAACACCGGCGCTCTGCGCGGCGTCGGCCATCCGTTCGGCGTCGGCACTCGAGAGCGCCATCGGCTTCTCGACGAACACGTGCAGGCCGACCCGCGCGGCCTCGATCGCGATCGGCGCATGGTCACCCGAGGTGGCGATCAGCACCGCGTCAAGGGGAGCCTCGAGCAGGTCCTCCCAACGAGTGAACACACCCCGCACGTCGTAGCGGTCCGCGCAAGCCCGCGCGACGCCCTCGCGCAGATCGCACACTGCCACGACCTCGAACCGGTCCGAGAGCTCGAGCAGATACGGGAGGTGCATGACCTGAGCGATCAGCCCGCAACCGACTACTCCGACCTTTGTCCGATCAGCCACAGCTCTCCTCCGCGCCTAACTCTCAGGCCTCTGGAACGTTCCACATGATAATCGGACGCGGGTGCCGGAATCAAGGCGCAGGACGTATCATCGGGTCCAATGACCGCAACGCGCCCGCCCCGGCGGCGAGAGCGAAAGGCCCCGACGATCTTCGACGTCGCCGCCGCGGCAGGGGTCTCGAAGTCCACCGTCTCCAACGTCGTGCGCGGCGTCGAGGTATCCGACGCGACCCGGATACGCGTGCTGGGAGCGATCGAGCGGCTGAACTACAAGCCGAACGCGATCGCGCGCCAGTTCGTCAAGCAGCGCACGACGATGCTCGGCGTGCTCGTCGGCGACCTCAGCAACCCGTACTACGCGCAGATGGCGCAGGTCACCGAGCGCGCGGCGTTCCGCCGCGGCTACACGACGATGTTCTGCAACATCGAGGGCGAGGAGAGCATCGCGACCGCCGGCGTCGAGGCGCTGCTCGAGCACCGCGTGGCCGGCGTCGTGTTCCTCGCATTCGTCTCCGGGACCTCGCCGCTCGAGAGTCGCGCTCCAGCGGGCCGCGGTGCCGATCGTGTTCCTCGGCCTCAGCGAGCAGTGGGGCGACTCGGTCGGCCCGCAGGACACCCAGGGCGGCCGGCTCGCCACCGAGCACCTGCTCGGGCTCGGGCACGAGCGGATCGCCTACGTGCGCACGCCGCTGGTCGAGCAGAGCGGCGACCGCGCCCGCTACGCCGGGTACCGCGCCGCGATGCGCAAGGCGGGCAAGACGGCAACGGGAGCGCTGCAGTGGGAGCCGGGGGCCGACTCGGTTCGCGCCGGCAGGGCGAGCCTCGAGCTCGCTGCCGCGCTCGGGCAATCCGACGCCCCCACCGCGCTGTTCGTGTCCAACGACATCGGCGCAATCGCGATGATCGAGGTCTGCGAAACCCTCGGATTCGACGTTCCGGGCAAGATCTCGATCGTCGGCTTCGACGACATAGCACTCGCCGGCCTGCATCGAATCTCGCTCACGACGGTGGCGCAGTCGCTCGACTTCCAGGCCGAGCGCGCTGTGGCGTTGCTGATGGAGCGGATCGAGAATCCACGGATCGAGCCGCGCCACGAGAGTGTGCCGGTCGCGCTGAAGGTCCGGGATTCAACCGGGCCGCCGCATCGCTGAGTCGTGCAGACCCGGCACCCGCTGCCGGCTCGGATGGGTCCGCTAGCTTGAAAAGTTGCGTGCGCGTGGAGCGCGCGGGTAGTCCCTTATCGTGTCGATGTCGATGTCGGTGTCGGTGTTGGTCCGCGATCCGAAATCCCCCCAAGCCGAACTCGGCGCCGGCATTAGCCGGCCGCTGGTCCTGCTGCTCGCGTTCACCTGCGGCGCGACGGTGGCGAATCTTTACTACGCCCAACCGCTGCTGCACACGATCGCGCATGCTTTCTCCGTCTCGAACAGCGCCGCGGGCCTGCTGGTCACGGTCACCCAGGCCGGCTACGTCATCGGGCTGGCGCTGCTGGTTCCGCTCGGCGATCTGCTCGAACGCAGGGGCCTGATCGCCGCGATGCTGCTGGTAGCCGCCCTCGGCCTCGGCCTGGCCGCGGCGGCACCGAGCTTCACGGTGTTCGCGCTCGCGGTCGCGGCCCTCGGCGTGACCGCGGTCGTCGCGCAGATCATCGTGGCGATGTCCTCGTCGCTGGCCGGCGAACACGAGCGCGGGAGCGTCGTCGGCACCGTGATGAGCGGTCTGCTGATCGGCATCCTCGTCGCCCGCACGATCAGCGGCCTAGTCGCGCAGCTGCTTGGCTGGCGCGTAATCTTCGTGCTCGCCGCCGTCGCGATGGTGGTGCTCGCGGGCGTCCTGCGTTACGCCCTTCCTCGCGTTCCCGCGACCGAGCGGCTGCGGTATCCGGCCCTCCTGCGGTCGGTGCTGAACCTGATCCGCGGCGAGCCGCTCCTCCGCCAGCGGATGCTCCTCGGCGCCACCGCGTTCGGGTGCTTCAGCGTGCTGTGGACGTCGGTCGCGTTCCTGCTCTCGGGCGCTCCCTACCACTACGGTAACGCGGTGATCGGCCTGTTCGGACTGGCCGGGCTGGCCGGAGCGATGGCGGCGCCGGTCGCCGGCCGGCTGTCTGACCGCGGACGCGGGCGGGCGGCAATGAGCGGCGCGATCGTCGTGCTGCTGCTCAGCTGGGGACTGCTCGCGTTCGGCCGGAGCTCGGTGGTCGCGCTGATCGCCGGGATCGTGCTGCTCGACCTCGGGGCGCAGGCGGTGCACATTTCGAACCAGAGCGCGGTCTACTCGCTGCACGGTCAGGCCCGCAGCCGGCTGACGACGGCGTACATGGTCGCCTACTTCAGCGGCGGCGTCGCGCTCTCGGCCGCCACCTCGGCGCTGTACTCGAGCGACGGGTGGGAGGCGGTGTGCGCGCTCGGAGCTGGAACGGCAGCCGTCGGGTTGATCACCTGGCTCGTGACCGAGCGCGTGATGACCGGGCGCCTGCCGATCGGCGCGGACAGCACGGCGTAGTAGCCGCCACCCCGCAACTACGACCACTGACTGACCTGCCAGCATCGGGTGGATGCAGCCAAGGCTTGTCGCCACCGATCTCGACGGCACACTGCTTCGGCGCGACGGCACGCTCGATGACCGCTCGCGCCGGGCGATCGCTACCGCGCAGGACGCCGGCGCGCTGATCGTGTTCTGCACGGCGCGGCCGGCGCGGTGGCTGAAGCCGCTCGCGCAGGCCACCGGCCATCACGGCCTGGCGATCTGCGCCAACGGCGCGGTCGTATGGGACCTCCACACCGAATCGGTCGTCGAGGCCACCTCGCTCGAGCCCGCAATCGCCCGGGAGCTCGTCGCGCTGCTTCAGGCCGAGCTGCCCGGAGGCGTATGGGCGGTCGAGCGCACCGGTGGCTTCGGGCACGAGCCGGCGTACGTTCCGCGCTGGCCCGTCCCCGACGACACGATGGTCGACGTCGTCGAGGCGCTCGTCGAGCAGCCGGCGGTGAAGCTGATGCTGCGCCACGACCGGCTGTCGGCGGATGCGCTGCTTTCGGTCGCGCGCGAGGTCGGCGGCCACCTCGCCGAGTTCAGCCACTCGAACTCCGCCGACGGCCTGCTCGAGATCAGTGCCGCCGGCGTCAGCAAGGCCACCGCGCTCGCTCGGTTCTGCGAGCAGCGGGGCATCGGAAGCCGGGACGTGATCGCGTTCGGCGACATGCCCAACGACCTGCCGATGCTGATGTGGGCGGGTTATGCAGTGGCGGTCGCCAACGCGCACGCCGACGTGATCGCCGCCGCCGACGAGGTCACCGCGTCGAACGAGGATGCGGGCGTCGCTCGCGTCCTCGAGCGCCTGTTCACCGGTTGACCAGCGGCACGTAGCGCCGGCACGGCTCGCCGCGCAGGCTCGGACACGGCGGGAGCCCGGTCGGGACCGCGACCCCGGGCACCACCGGCAGGATGATCCGCGAGGGCATCGTCCGCGAGTGGGCCAGCATCACGGTCGCATGGCCCGTTCGGCGTGAGCTCGGAGAACGCCCAGCTGGGCTGATCGCCGCCCGGGGCGGAGATCGTGATCCGGATCCGAGATCCGGCCCGGTACGCGTGGCCCTCGTAGTAGAGCGGCACGATCAGCTCGGTGAACCGTCCATGTGGCAGCGGCGCCACATCTGCCTTGCGCTCGCTGAGAACCGGCTCGAGCAGAGTGCTCTGGGCGGCGTCGAGCTTGCGCTCGCCCGCGCGGACCCACCCGCTCTGCACGAACGTCTCGTTGCCGTCCGGGCGAACCTCGGAGATCGTCACCTGGAGATCGACGTCAGGCGTCGACGCCTCGACCCAGGCGTGGAGCGCGCCGGCGCCGACGACAACCGTGTTGCTTGTCAGCGGAACCGTGAGGTAGGAGAGGGCGGTGCCGGCCGGGTTCTGAGTCCAGTGATAACTCGGCGAAGTTCCCCACAGCCCGCCGGCTCCGGTGTTGCCGGTGAAGTCGGTCGCGGGCCGGGCCCGCGGTGACCACGTGAACTTGTCGACCCCGCGCGACCCGGGCGCAGCAGCGACCAACCTCCCACCGCTCCCCAGATACCAAGACACCGCGCGCGTCCCGGGCAGCGGGAACCGCGCAAACGACTGCTCGAACGCCGGCACGGGGGCGCCCGGCGTCGAGCTGCCGGCGCCGTTGTCGAACAGGATGCGGATCGGCGGCTGCGCCTCGAACGCCGCCAGCGCGGATGCATAGTCGGGTTCGTCCTCGATCGGATCGGCCGGGAACTCGACCCCTGGGATGCCCATCGCGAGCTGATAGAGCACGGGCGCGAGCGCTCGCAGCCCCGGTGTCAGATCCGGCAACCGATCGCCGACGAACAGTGACAGGAAGTCGTACCACCTGACCGCGGTGGCCGGATCGAGTGAGTCGATGTGGGCTCCGTTGGTGAACGTGAACCACTTCAGACGCGTACCGGTGAAGTGCTCGGCCAGCTCAGGGCAGTGACCCCCGGTCTGCTCGTCGGTCCACTGACACGCGAGGAACACCGGCACGTGGATCTTGTGCACGAACGTGTCGGGGTTCAGTGGATTCGCCACCGACGGCACGTAGTAACGGTTGGCGTTCGTCTCGGCGACCTCGTTGACGGCTGCCGTATGCAGGACCTGGTTGGCCCGGCAGGTCTGGTCGCCGGCGCTGATCCGCTGCAGAGCCCACGCCTCGCCCTGTCCGGGCGAGGCCGGCTCGGCGTCGAAGTCGCGCGCCTGCGCGAACGGCAGCGCGAAGCCGGTGTTCAGGATCCCGCCGGGATACAGCGTCGTCGCGGCGTCGTCGATCACCGACAGCGGCGCGATCGCCGCCAGGTCGGGCGGATCGGTGGCGGCCACGAACAGCTGGCTGATGCCGCCGTAGGAGACGCCGATCATCCCCACCTTGTGGTGCAGCACCCACGGTTGGTGCGCGACGGTCTCGATCACGTCGTACCCGTCGAGGTTCTGGAGCGGCTCGAAGAAGCTGAACGCCCCGCCCGAGCAGCCCGTCCCTCGCATGTTCACGTCGACGACCGCGAACCCGAGCAGCGTCGCGATCGGGCTGATCCCGCTCTCTGCTCCCGCCGGGTCGGCGTAGCCGTAGCCGGAGTACTCGACGAGCGTCGGGTACGGCCCCGGTCCGGCGGGCAGGCGGACGTCGATCGCGAGCTTGGTGCCGTCCCGCGTGGTCAGGTAGCCGTAGCCCGAGCTCGGGATGCGTTGGTCGTAGATCTTGGTGCTCGGTGGCGCGGAGCGGTCGGGGAGCACGGTCACCGCTCTTGACAGCGGACCGCCGGCGTCGGCAGCGGGACGCACGCTATATCCGGGGCCCGGATTCACGCCGCGGAAGATCAGGCCCCCGAGCGCACCGGCGGGCAGAACCGCGATCGTCGCGCCACGCCGGTTGACCAGCGCGACGCGCTCGCCGGGGCGCGCGCCGGTCACGTACAACTGCTGCACGCTGCCGCCGACCGCGAGGTGAGCGGCAGCGGACGCGCTCGCCGGAGGGGCCGCAAATGCGCTCGCCGGTAAGACCACGGAGGCGACGGCAAGCATCGCCACCGACAACGCAGTCCTCAGCTGTTTGGGCATTCTGAACATCGCGTCCGCCGGCACCCTACAGCCGCCCTGCCGCGCGCACCCGTCCGCTAGCCTCGATACCCGACAGGCACGGCAAGGACAGGATCGCTGTGGGGTTGGGGCAATCCCCCGAAAAGGATTTCAATGAGCGCCTAGGGCTACTCGCAGTAGACACGACCGCGCGCCAGGCCGCCGCGCTCGCGGACAGGTTGCGGGGCGCCGTCGGCGAGCATGCGGACGTGCTCGCTCGGGACAGCGTCTCGCGCGCCCGCCGCGCGCTCCGCGAGCACACACTCGATTGCGTCGTGCTCAACCTCCCGGCGTCCGACGCCGACGCGCTCGAGACGCTGGAGGCCGTTCTGTCGGGCGCGTCGGACGTACCGGTGGTGGTGATCGCAGAGGAAGACGACCCGGCGATCGCGCTCCGCGCCATCCACGCCGGCGCGCAGGACTACCTGATCTCGCCGGTCGCTGACGCGGACGCGCTCGCCCGGTCGATCGAGTACGCGATCGAGCGCAAGCGGACCGCGGCTCGACTCGCCCACCAGGCCCTGCACGATTCGCTCACCGGCCTGCCCAACCGCGTCCTGCTGCTCGATCGGCTGAACGTCGCCGTCGGACGCTCGCGCCGGCGACCGAGCTCACTGGCGTTGCTGTTCCTCGATCTCGACGGGTTCAAGAGCGTCAACGACAGCCTTGGCCACGACGCCGGCGACGATCTGCTCGTCGAGGTCGCACGCCGGCTGCAACGGACGCTGCGACCGGGCGACACCGTCGTTCGCTACGGGGGAGACGAGTTCGTGATCCTGTGCGAGGACCTGCGCGGCCAGCGAGAGGGGCTGCGTGTCGCCGAGCGAGCGCGGGCGGCGATCGCCAAGCCGTTCCTCATCCGCGGCCACGAGCTGGCGGTCCGAGCGAGCGTCGGGCTCGCCCACGCGCGCCGTGGTCAGAACCACGCACAGGATCTGATCCGGGAGGCCGACGCCGCGATGTACCGGGCCAAGCAGCGGGCCAGCGGCGTCGAGCTGTTCGACTCCGCGATGAGCCTCGACGCGATCAGCGAGCTCGAGACCGACCGTCAATTGCGGGGCGCGATCGAGCGCGGCGAGCTCCGCCTCCACTACCAGCCGGTCCTCACGCTCGGCGCGGATCCAAGGCCGGCCGCCGTCGAGGCGCTGGTGCGGTGGGAGCATCACGGACGGGGCCTGCTGGCGCCGATCGAGTTCCTGCCGCTGGCCGAGGAGACCGGCCTGATCGCGCAGATCGACCAGTGGGTGCTGTCGGAGGCGACCATCCAGATGGCGCGCTGGCGTCAGGACGGGGTGGCGCCCGACGGCTTGTGGACGTCGGTCAACGTCTCTCCCCACTCGCTGGGCTCGCCGTCGCTGATTGACGCGGTCGACCGCGCGATCGCCGTCGCTCGGCTCCCGCCGGGATGCCTGTCGCTCGAGGTTGCCGAGACGACCCTCGACCAGGAGCCGGTGCGCACCGAGGCGGTGCTCGAGGCGCTCAAGCGACTCGGTGTGAGGCTCTGCCTCGACGATTTCGGCGCCGGGCGGTCGTCGCTCAGTGCGCTGTCGCGGTATCCGTTCGACGTGGTCAAGCTCGACCGCTCGATGACCCGCTCGGCGGCCACCGATACCAGGGCCGCGCGGATGCTCGGAGCCGTGCTCGCAGTCGCGCGGGCGGCGGAGCTGAAGGCGATCGCCGAGGGTGTCGAGACCCCATCCGAGCTCGAGGCGGTGCGCGAACTCGGCTGCCACGGGGGGCAGGGATTCCTGTTCGCCGCGCCGGCGCCCGCCGAGGAGGTCGCCACGTGGCTCGCTTCCAGAAATGGGTGACGGAGCAGTAGGTTTCTCCTGATGCCGGAGGAGACCGTCGCGGCCGGCGCCGCCCAGCCCGAGGACCAGGAGGCCGTCGCGGCCGGCGCCGCCCAGCCCGAGAACCAGCACCCCTACCGAGCCGATCCAGCCGACCTGGGCGTGCTCGAGGCCGCGGAGCTGCTCCGCTCCGGGCGCCTGTCGGCGGTCGAGCTGACCGACGCCTGCCTTCGCCGGATCGAGAGGCGGAACGGCGGTCCGCCGACGAGCGACGGCGCCCCGGACGCGATCAACGCCTGGGCTCGCCTGTATCCGGACATCGCGCGCGAGCACGCGTCGCTCGCGGACCAGCGCCGTGCGACCGAAGGCGACGCGACGCCGCTGCTGTGCGGCATCCCGATTGGCGTCAAAGACCTGTACGGCGTCGCCGGCCTGCCGCTGACCGCGTCGAGCCGGGTGCTCGCGGGCAACATCGCCGGCGAGGACTCCACCGTGTGGGGACGGCTCCGCGAGCAGGGAATGGTTCTGCTCGGCCATACGCACACGCACGAGTTCGCTTCCGGGGGGACGACCGACCAGGTCGGCAACCCGTGGGGGCTGCACCTGATCGCTGGCGGCTCGAGCGGCGGGAGCGCGGCGGCGCTAGCGGCGCGGATGACGCCGGCGGCACTCGGAACCGACACGTGCGGCTCGCTGCGGATCCCGTCGAGCTGCTGCGGCACCTCCGCGGTCAAGCCGACCCACGGCCGGATCCCGATCGACGGAATCGTCCCCTCCGCGCCGTCGCTTGACCACGCCGGGCCGATGGCACGGACGATCGCCGACTGCGCGGCGCTGCTCGCGGGGATGGCAGCCGGCGGGTCGACGGTGACGCCGGTTATGCCGCCCCCGGCCGCACTCACCGGACCGCCGCTGAGCGCTCGGCCGGGCGGGCGGCCGCTGGCGGGCGTGACGATCGCGGTTACCAACCGGACGCACGGGATCACGGTGGCGCCGGCGGTCGGGCACGGGCTCGAGGAGGCCGTGCGGACGTGCGAGCGGCTCGGGGCGCGGATCGTGGAGCTGCCGGCGCCGTGGGCACTCGACTGGGATGACCTCACCCGCGTGCTCATGACCGAGGCATGGGCGTATCACCGCGATCTCGCCGACGGCCACGATCGCTACCGCCCCGCGATCGCGGAGTTCCTCGAGGCCGCCCGCGACTTCACCGACGCCCAGGCCTATCTCGCCGCCCAGGAGCGCCGGGCCCGCGGCACCGCGGTGTGGGAGGAGTGGTTCCGGGTGCAGGAGGTCGACCACGTGCTCGAGCCGACGCTGCCGATCCTGCCCTACGAGCGCGGCCCCGGCTATGAGCGCGGGCACGCCGGCGGCGCCGGCGACCCGCTGATCGAGCTGACGGCGCTGTGGGATATGACAGGAATGCCGGTCGCGGCGCTTCCGGTGAGCTGGAACGTCGGGGTCTCGCTGATCGGGCCACGCGGTCACGAGGCGTCGTTGATCCAGACGGCGATCGATCTCCAGGAGCACGCTCTCGGGATTCCGGGCGATCCGGCCGGACGGTCCGGTTCGTGAGCCCGCCGCCGGGATGGTCCGGTTCGTGAGCCCGCCGCCGGGATGGTCCGGTTCGTGAGCCTGGCGGTCAAGGACGCGCTCCACAACGGTGACCGTGTCGGGCTCCGGGCGGAGAACGGGCTGATCGCGCAGCTCGGACCCGACGTGAAGCCGGAGCCCGGGGACGACGTGCTCGACGCAGCCGGCGGGCTCCTCGTCGCGCCGTTGATCAACGGGCACACCCACGCCGCGATGACGCTGTTTCGCGGCTACGGAGACGACCTGCCGCTGATGCGGTGGCTCGAGGAGAAGATCTGGCCGATCGAGCGCAAGCTCGAACCGGAGGACGTCTATTGGGGAACACGGCTCGCCTGCCTGGAGATGATCCGTACCGGGACCGTTCGCTTCTGGGACATGTACTGGCATCCGACCGCCGCCGCGCGCGCGGTGGAGGACGCGGGGATGCGGGCCACCGTGGCCGCGCCGCTGATCGACGTCGACGGCCGGACCGACGCGATGCGCGAGGCCGCGGTCCGCAGTCTCGACGAGCTCGCCGGCGCCGGCGAGCGGATCGACGCCGGGCTCGCCCCGCACGCGATCTACACCGTCAGCGAGGACAGCCTGCGCTGGATCGCCGAGCTCGCCGCCGAGCGCGGCCTGGCGGTACAGATCCACCTGTCCGAGACCGAGCCCGAGGTGATCGAGTGTCTCGCTGCGCACGGCGAGCGGCCGGCGCGCTACCTCGACCGGGTCGGGCTGCTGACGCCGCGCACGGTTCTCGCCCACGGCGTGTGGGTCGACGACGACGAGCTCGAGCTGATCGCGGAGCGGGGCGCGGTGGTCGTCACCAACCCGGTCGCGAATCTCAAGCTCGCCGTCGGCGGCGTGTTCCCGTATCCGCAGGCCCGAGCCGCCGGCGTTCAGGTCGGGCTCGGCACCGACGGTCCCGGCTCGAACAACTCGCTCGACCTGTTCGCGGACATGAAGGTGCTCGCGCTGCTCCAGAAGCACGCGGCCGGAGACGCTGCCGCGATCAACGCCGCCGAGACCTGGGAAATCGCCACCGGGCGGCGGGCCCCGCTGCTCGGCGCCGCGTCCGGCCTCGAGGCGGGGCAGCCGGCCGACTTCCTGCTGCTTCGCGCCGGCTCGCCCGAGCTGAGCTTTGGCGAGCTACACGCCGCCCTCGTTTACGCCGCGTCGGGCGCGGTCGTGCAGACGACGGTCGTGGCGGGACGGGTGCTGATGCACGACGGCGAGATCGAGGGCGCCGATGACGTGCTGGCCCGGGCGCTCGAGCGCGCCCGCCGGCTCGGGCTCGCTCCGCCCCTCGCTTCCGGGCAGCACGCAAGCTAGCCTCAACCGCGATCCGGCATGACCGCCAGCGCCATAGCCACAGCCACAGCCGCCGACCGCGTCGTCCGCATCTCGATCCCGGCTCGCGGCACCCCGTGCGCGTTACTCATGTTCGGCGAGCTTGCGCTCAAGGGCCGCCGGCGCTCGACGTTCGCTGCGGCGCTCGAGCACAACCTGCGACGGGCGCTGCGCCGAGTCGGCGAGGCCGAGTTCCATCGCCGCGGGTCCTCGTTTCTCGTGATCCCTTCCCCGAACGCGCTCGCCGACACGCTCGAGGTCGCCACCGAGCTTCCGGGCTTCAGCGTGGTTCAGCCGTCGCTGCGAATCGAGCCGGTGGTGGACCGCGCCGCCGAGGCCGGGGTCGAGCTGCTTCGTGAGCTCGAGCCGGGGTCGTTCGCGGTCCGCGCGCGCCGGCGCGACAAGAGCTTCCCGGTTCACTCGATGGACATCGCGCGGCAGGTCGGATCGGCCGTCGGTGAGCAGCTCGGCCGCCGGGTCGACCTCTCCCACCCGGACATCCAGCTGCACGTCGACGCATACGCGCGCGAGCTGTTCGTGTCGGTCGACCGCCTGCGCGGGGCGGGCGGCCTTCCCGTCGGCACCAGCGGACGGGCGATGGTCCTGATGTCGGGCGGGATCGATTCTCCGGTTGCCGCCTACCGGATGATGAGGCGCGGCCTGCGCTGCGACTTCGTCCACTTCAGCGGGCAGCCCCTCACCGGACCCGAGTCGGCGTACAAGGCGTACGCGCTGGTGGCACAGCTGAACCGCTTTCAGGGGCGCTCGCGCCTGTTCGTCGTGCCGTTCGGAATCACGCAGCGACTGCTCGCGAGCTCCGGCGCCGGTCGGCTCCAGGTCCTCGCCGGGCGCCGGCTGATGGTGCGCGTCGCCGACGCCCTCGCCCGTCGCGAGCAGTGCGAGGCGCTCATCACAGGCGACTCGCTCGGCCAGGTGGCGAGCCAGACCCTGGGCAATCTCGACGTCGTGGAGGGCGCGGCCACGCTCCCGCTGCTCCGTCCCCTGATCGACCGCGACAAGTCCGAGATCATCGAGGAGGCCGAGCGGTTGGGCACGTTCGAGACCTCGATCCTGCCGGACGAGGATTGCTGCACGCTGCTGGCGCCGGGCCGCGCGGTCATCCGGACCGATCCGGAGCCGCTCGTCGAGCTCGAACGCCGGGTCGACGTCGAGACCGTCGTCGAGCAGCTTCTCGAGCAGGCGCTCGAGATGTGGCCGAGGCTCGAGGTGCCATCGGCCGACCTCGCGCCGGCCGCCGCCTAGCCGGACCCGAACCCCGGCCCGGCCTCGCCATGAATGGCCTGCCGGCCCGCTTCCGCTAGACCAACGTTGGCGATGGGACCTTTACCGGCTGTGCATCTGCGACGGCAACGAGCGCGTCGAGCACGTTGCGAAGGTTGATGAGCAGGGCGCCGTAGACCGGCCAGAGGTCGTCGTGCAGCTCGTCGACGGCCAGTCGATTGGCGAGCGCGCCGACTTCCGCCCGTGCCGCTTTCACCGCACTGGCGTCGGCGTCGACCACCGCGGTGCCGGATCTGCGAAGGAGGTCCAACCATGGCTCGCGGAAAGCGTGATCCCACTCCTCGGGAGGGATCCGGGCAATGCGAATCGTGCGAGCCATGCTGCGTGTCTCGGCAACCGCCTGAGCTAGCCGGTTGACGATCGGCACGAACTCCTCTGCTGCCTGCATCCGATGCGGGACCGCCCGACGCGGGTTCAGCCGTCCACTCTCGCGGGCCTCCTCGACAACGGTCCATGCACGGTCGATGTCGCCGTCGAGTTCATCGGTTCGGGCGATCCAGCCGTCGACATCATCTTCGGTGTATCCCCTCTGCAACTTCGCGGCGATGTGGGCGAGCAGATCACCGACGCGGTCATCGATCACGTCAATGTGGTTGGCGGCGGTCCGGTCGCGCAGCGGCGGCCAAACCACGACGTTCACGAGAAGGCCCACCACAATCCCGACACCGGTGTCTGCCAACCGCGCCGCCAGCATGCCGCTCTTGTCGATGTAGCCGGTCGTGAGCACGACGACTGCCGTCGCCGCGGTCGTTGTTTCGGCCCGAACGCCGGGCACTGAGCCAACGACCAGCCCAGCGAGTACGGCAGCTCCAAGCCCGACCTCGTCGAGTCCGAAGAGGTGCCACGCCGCGAACCCGATCAGCACCCCGAGCACGCTCGCCCCGGCTTGCTGCATGCCACGCCTGACCGTTCCGAACACAGTCGCGTGCACCGTCAGCAGCGCGGCCCACGGCGCCATGAACGCCTGCGGCAAATGGAACACGCGCACCGCAATGACCCACGCGACCACGGCCGCTATCACGGTCTTTCCCAACTGCGACACGCCCGCCCACGTGAGCGGATCCCGCAGCCGGTGAGATACCCACGCGCGCATGATCTTCCGTTCCTCTACCCGCTGTAGCCCGCGCCCGACCGCATACGGTTAGCGGATGCCCCCCGACCCCCGTGGCCAGGACCGAACTGCCGAGCCTCCCGTTGCCCCCGAGTCCGAACAGGAAGACCAAGCCGCGGGCGTACTGCAGCGGCTCGGCCGGCGCGTCAATGGTGTGAGGTCGTGGTTCTACGCGCGACCCGGAGGTGCGCAGATCTGGCGTGTCGGCATCGCTCTCGGTGGGCTCGTCGTGGTCATCGTCGGAATCGTCTTGCTGGCGGCGCCGGGCCCCGGCTGGTTGGTCATCTTCGTCGGCCTGGGGATCTGGGCGACGGAGTTCGCCTGGGCCAGGTCGCTGCTGAAATCCGTCCGGCGGACCGTCGGCACGTGGACGGCGTGGTTGAGGCGCCAACCGCGCTGGCTCGCTGTGCTCGCGGGCGGGGTCGGGCTGGTCTTCATCGCGGCCGTTGCCGTCGGCGCGTGGGTGCTGGTCAGTAAGCCGTAGTCAGGCTGCGAGCGAGCTCGAGTCCACGACCAGGCCGTGCTCGAGCAGCCCGTGGGGAACCGCGTCGAGCAGCCGCTCCGGATCCGGGACGCGCGCGCCGGTGAGCGCGTCTAGCGCGAGGCCGAGGGCCGGCATCCTCGAGCCACCATGTGCGTCGGAGGCGACCACCGCCTTGGGGGCGGTCCGCAGCAGCCATAGCGCGGTGGCGCGAACCATCTCGCCGTACAGCCCCGCCACCGACCATGCGTTGATCTGGACGACGCTGCCGGCGGCCAGCTCGTCTTCGAGCGTCTCCCAGCCGGCGTCCGACCATCTGAGCGCGCGCTCGGGGTGGGCGACGACGACCGCGAAGCCGCGCGCGCGCAGCTCGTCGGCGGCCGCGGTGTAGGAGCGATCGATCCCGTCCAGCGGGGCCTCCAGCAGCAGCCACCGGCGCCCCGCGGGGCCTTGGGCAATCGTTTCGAACTCGCGCTGCGAGAGCCGTGGGACCATCTCCTGGGCGAGCTCGCCCCCGCATCGGATGTCGATCGGGATCCGTCTGGCCAACAGCCTCGCCGCAACTTCGCGTACCCGCTCGGGCAGCGTGATCGGGTCCGTGACGAACTGCGGGTGTACGTGTGGCGTCGTCACGATCGTCTCGGTTCCCTCGGCCGCGGCGGCAGCCGCGAGCTCGATGCTCTCGTCCATCGACGACGGTCCGTCGTCGATCCCCGGGAGCAGGTGAAAGTGGAGTTCTGCGTAGCTCATCGAGCTCCGATGATCGATGACCCAGACGGCGATCCTGTGATGAATTGGTTAAGTGCCTGAGCGGCGCAGCAGCCGTTCGGTGACCTCGGCCCAGAGATCGCGGAACGCCCCCGCCGCGCGCCCCCGCGGCGCGAACTCCTCGAGCGGCGCGCGCGTCGCTCCCATCCGCTCGACGTCGGCGGCGAGCGGGACCACGGTGTGCAGCATCTCCGGCCTCTCAGCGGTGAACTCCTCCATCACGTCACGGTGCATGCGCTTGCGCGCGTCGACCATCGAGAAGAACGGGAGCCGCTGCACGCCGTCCCCCGCGACCTGCTCAATGTACTCGAGCGTGCGCGCCGACAGCGTCGCCGGCAGCAGCGGAATCAGCAGCGCGTCGGCCGCTTCGAACACGCTCTCGGACACCAGCGAGATGCTCGGCGGGCAATCGAGGAACACGTAGTCGTATTCGGGCTCGAGCGGCGACAGGACGCGGGCTAGCCGGCGCGTCGGGCGCTTGGTGGCGTCGAGGTGAAGGTCCATGTGACGGTAGGAGAAGTCCGCCGGCAGCAGGTCGAGCCGGTCGTAGTCGGTGCCCTTGATCCGGGCCGACGCGTCGCTCTTGCCGTGCACGAGCTTCTCCCCTCCGCCCTTGACCTTCGGCTTGACGCGGAGCAGGTACGTGCTCGCCCCCTGGGGATCGAGGTCCCACAGCAGCGTGGTCGCGCCGGCGCGCGCGGCGAGATAGGCGAGGTTGACCGCCGCCGAGGTCTTACCCACCCCTCCCTTGATGTTGTAGGTGGCGAGGACCACGGCGTGCAGAGTCTTCCAGTTGTGGGCACTCGGCGTGCAATCCGGTGTGGCGCAGACGCCGCGCCGTAAACTCTGCGTCGGGGTGACGACCGGAGGACCGACTGTCTGTCCGCACTGTGGCACCGACAACATGCCCGGTGCCAAGTTCTGCATGGAGTGCGGCGCGAGCGTGTCGATGTCCTGCCCGGCATGCGGAAACGCCACCGCGCCGGGCCAGAGGTTCTGCTCGGAGTGCGGCACGGCACTGGCTCCCGGGCTCACCGCGACGCGGGAAGCGACGCGCGCCTTCAGCGACGGAGCTCCCGTCGCGTCAGTCGTTTCGCCACGCCGGGAGTCCGCGGAGCTGCGGAGAGTGTCCGTCCTGTTCGTCGATCTCGTCGGCTACACCTCGCTGACGGAGACATGGGACCCCTCGGACACGCGCGACCTGCTGAGCCAGTACTTCGACGCGGCGCGGGGGATCGTTGACCGATATGGAGGGACGATCGAGAAGTTCATCGGGGACGCGGTGATGGCCGTGTGGGGGACCCCGGTGGCCCGTGAGGACGACGGCGAGCGGACCGTGCGTGCGGCGCTTGAGATCGTCGACGCCGTGGCGGCTCTCGGAGAAAGGGTGCGAGCGCCCGACCTCCGTGCCCGCGCTGGGATCGTCACCGGCCACGCCGCACTCCTGGTCAACCCCGACGAGGGGCTGGTCGTCGGCGACCGCGTCAACACGGCGGCGCGGATCCAGGGAGCCGCTGATCCCGGGGCGGTGCTCGTCGACGACGTCACCCGCCAGGCGACCTCGGCGGTGATCGCCTACGAGGATGCGGGCCGTCACGAGCTCAAGGGCAAGTCCGAGCCGCTCCAGCTATGGCGCGCGGCCGAGCTGCTCGCGGTCGCCCCGGGCGTCGACCGCGACGGCCTCCAGGCGCAGTTCGTCGGACGCGACGCCGAGTTGCGCCTGATCAAAGAGCTGTTTCACGCCACGGTGAGCCGCTCCTCGGCTCGGCTCGTCGCGGTCTCGGGCGCCGCCGGCGTCGGCAAGACCCGGCTGCGCTGGGAGTTCCTCGACTACCTGATGAACCTGCCGGACCGGTTCCTGTGGCACCCGGGCCGCTGCCTCCCGTACGGCGACGGCGTGGCGTACTGGGCACTCGCAGAGATGGTCCGGCATCGACTCAGAATTCCGGAGGACGCGCCCGTCGAGGAGGCCGCATCGAAGCTCCGAGCCGGCCTGGAGCGCTGGATCAGCGACCCCGGCGAGCGCGAGTTCGTGTTGGCTCGACTGGGGGTCCTGCTCGGCGTCGTCGAGGCCGGCCCCGGACGCGATGAGCTGTTCGCCGGCTGGCGGCTGTTCTTTGAGCGAATGGCCGAGCTCGATCCGGTGGTGATGGTGTTCGAGGACATGCACTGCGCCGACGACGGATTGCTCGACTTCGTCGAGTACCTGCTCGACTGGTCCGGGCAGCATCGGATCTTCATCCTCGCGCTGGCCAGGCCGGAGCTCTCTGAGCGGCGGCCCGGCTGGTCGGCCCGGCACCGCGGCGCCACCGCGATGTCGCTCGAGCCACTCGGGGACGCGGCGATGGAGGATCTGATCGACGCGGTCGCGACGCTGCCGCTGGCCGCGAAGCGCAGGATCATCTCCCACGCCGAGGGGATTCCGCTGTACGCGATCGAGACGGTGCGAGCGCTCGCCGACCGCGGCGTGCTGGTCGAGCGCGATGGGTCGTTGGTCCTCTCCGGCGAGCTCGGAGCGCTCAACGTCCCGCCAAGCCTGATCTCGCTGCTGGGGGCGAGGCTCGATGCCCTCCAGCCCGACGAGCGCGAGCTCGTTCGATCGATGTCCGTGTTCGGTGGCAACTTCCCGCTCGCGGCGGCTCAGGCCCTTTCGGGAATGCCGGAGCAGACCGCCGGGGAGGTCCTCGCCAACCTCGTGCGCAAGCAGGTGCTGACGGTGCGAGCCGACCCGCACTCGCCCGATCGCGGGCAGTACCGGTTCAGCCAGACTCTGCTCCGGACGGTCGCCTACGAGACCCTCTCCAAGCGCGAGCGGAAGTCCCGGCACCTCGCGGCGGCGCACTATCTGTCGCACGCGTTCGCCAATGAGGGCGAGGACGTGGCCGAGGTCCTCGCCGCGCACTACCTCCAGGCGTATCGCTCCGCCGCCGACGACTCAGACGCGATCGAGCTTCGCACCGAGGCGATCGCCGCACTGCGTCGCGGCGCCCAGCGGGCCGCTGCGGTCGGCGCGCCCCAGACCGCCGAGCGCGCGTACCGGACGGCGATCGACCTCGCCGCCAACGAGGAGGAGCGGATCGACCTGGTCGAGGCCGCCGGCGAGATGGCGCTCCTCGACGGGCGCTACGAGGACTCGCTCGAGCTGTTCGAGGACGCCGCCGCACGGCTGCGCGATATCGGGCTCGAGCAGGACGCGTCTCGTCTCGGCTCCAAGATCGGGCAGGCGCTGCGACGCGTCGGTCGCGCCGGGGACGCCATCGACCGCATGCGCCTCGACCTCGACCTCCTGAGCGACGACGTCGGCCACCCCGACACCGCGCAGATCAACGTCGAGCTCGGCGTGGCCCTGCTCTCCTCCGGGCGAGTGACCGAGGCCCGAGAACCGCTCGAACGCGCCCTCGAGCTCGCACAGGCGCTCGAGCTCCCGAGCGTGCTCGCGAGTGCGCTGACCTACAAAGCGCAGCTGTGCGACGCGGTCGGCCGGGTGCAAGAGGCGCGCATCCTGTTCGACGGCGCGGTCGCGTTCTGTCAGCTTCACGAGCTCACCGACCGGCTGTTCGTCGCCGAGCTCAACGGCGGAGACTTCCTGCGGCGATTCGACTTGCCGGGCGCCGCCGAGCGCACCAGCGACGCCCTGGCCACCGCGAGGCGCATCGGCAGCCGCTACTACGAGAGCGTCGCGGCGTCCAACCTGATGCGCGGATGGGGGTACAGCGGCGGCTGGGACGAGGTCGAGCGGCTCGGATTCGAGCTGCTGGAGGGCGCGCATGACCGGCCCGGGGCCGAGATCCTCCACCTCGAGCTGGTGCTGGTGAACGCTGCCCGCGGAGATGCGCAGGCCGCGCGCGAGCACCTCGCCGCGATGGCGGCGTGGCGCCGGAGCGACGCCAATCAGCCGCGCTGGACCTACGCGGCATGCGAGGCGACGATCGCGCTCGCGGCCGGTGACTTCGCCACTGCGCTCGACCTGCTGTCGGGAACGATGCGCGAGATCATCGAGGTCGAAGGTCCATCCAGCCAGGCCAGTCGGATTGGCTTTCCATCTGCGCTCGAGGCCGCGCTCGGCCTCGGACGCACCGGCGAGGCGGCCGATCTCCTCTCGCTGCTCGCCGACCGCCCCCCCGGCCACATCGCGCCGTACCTGCGGGCGCACCTCGACCGCGGCGCCGGCCTGCTCGCTGCGGCCGCCGGAGATCTCGCGACGGCAGAGGCGCAGCTCGGCCTCGCGGTTGAGCGGCTTGACTTGCTCGCCTACCCGTACTGGCTCGCCGCGGCCCAAACCGACCTGGCGGCCGTGCTGCTAGCCGACCGGCGCCCGGACGAAGCCAGAGCGGTGTTGGAGGACGCGACCCGGGTTCTGAAGGAGCTCCGCGCGTTGCCGGCGCTCGGGCGAGCCGAGGGACTGCTGGCCGGCGTCTCGATCCCGGCCCGGAGCTGACTACCCGAGCGACTCGAGCAGCGCCCGGCCGTTGGGCACGCCCCAGCCACTGACTGCGTCGTAGCCCTCTCGCGCGTGGTAGCCGACGCCGGGCTGAGGCGAGGTGTTATTTCCCTGTGTGATGTCGGTGAACGCGCCCACCCCGCGAGACACGCCGGTCGGGCCCGTTCTGGTAGAGGAGCGGCGTGAGAAAGACGCGGCCGGTCGCGGGTGCGTGCGCGGCGATTCGCGCGATCAGCGATGACCACATCGGCGCCGCTGCGCTCGTGCCGCCGTTGAGTGTCGCCTGGCCGTCGAACACGACGCTGTACCCGGGTGGCCCCGCGAGCCCCGCGACATCGGGCACGACCCGGCCGTCGATCCCACCGGCGTTGAGCGACTCCACCCGCACGTCCTGCCAGTCCGGTCGCCCGAAGCGGACGCTCACGCCGCCGCCGGTCGAGCCGCCCCTGGGCTGGCTGCGATCGCCGGGCGCGCTCCACCACACCACCTCTTGCGCTCCGGCGAGCATCGTGCCTCCGACCGCCAGGACATACGGACTCGACGCCGGAAAGTGCACATGCGCGTGCTGATCGTGCATCTGGTCACCTGATCCATCGTCACCTGCCGCGACGCACACCGTGATACCTCGCCGCGATGCCGCCTGGAGGCGTTGGTTGATCGCATCGACCGCGGCCGGCGACCAATCGGGAGAGTCCTCCGCCAAACCCCAGCTGACACACAGGGTCACGGGCGCCGGATCGGCGGCGACCACGCGGTCGAGCAGATCGATCCAGCCCTTTTGATCAAAAGGTGCGAAAAACACACTAATCCTCGCGCCGGAACACAGTCCCGCCACGATCTCCACGTCCATCATCAGTTCGTGACTCTCACCGAGTGCGGGACCCTGCGCCTCCGCCGACAGCGCCTCGATCCCCGCGGGTGTCAGCGGTGTGGCGCCGACTGACACCGTCTCGATCTGTGGCAGCGCACGGCCGTGCATCTCGCAGAACTGGCGGACGTCATCAGGGAAGTAACCGCCCCCGAACTCGGCGATCGCGATCGTTTGCCCGCCGCAGTCTCCGTCCGGGAAGCTGTAGCGCTGCTCCAGGTCGGCAGGCCCGACCGGCGCGTTTGCTTCGCCCGCAGCGGTCTGCGGCGTCCCGGTGGCGACCAGCCGGCGTGCAACCCGCCGCTGATCGAGGCCGAATACACCGCTGAGCACTCCGTCGAGCTCTCCGGGAATTTGCAGGCGGCCCTCGCGGCCGCGCAGGATCCCGTCCCGGTCATGGCTATACATCCCGAGCCCGGCGTGGAACGCGGCTTCGATCTGAGCCGCGGTGCCGCCTATCACGAGGCTGCCAGTGGCGGGATACTCGGCCACGATGGCCAGGCCGAAGCCCGCGAGCACACGCCTGACTGCCTTGGCATCATCCCGCCACCGCTCGGGTCGACTGAGCGTGACGGTCACCTCGACGTGCGATGCCGGATCGACGCCGCCGACACGCACGGCGTTCGGCTTGCGCCCGCGCTCGCTGCCCTCCAGCGGCACGTGTGCAGGGGCCATCACCGTTGACTCGAACTGGGGAAATCGCGAGGATGCGGTTCTGCGATTTCGAAAGGGGACCCCATGAGCCGGACTGTATTCGACTGCGCACGCGTTCCTGGCGACACGTGCTCTGTGCAGATGATCGGCGAACGGGACGATGTGCTGGCCGCCGCGAAGCAGCATCTCGTCTCGGTTCACAGTCACGAGGACAACTCGAATCTCCAGCAGAACGTCACGAACGTCGTCGATGCTCATCAGCAGGCGACGCCCTACTCCACCTGGATATAGCGCCGCCGGCCGTCCCGTCTGAATGACGCCGCCTGCCGGCTCGTCTGAATGACGCCGCCGGCGGTCTCGTCTGAATGACGCCGCGGGCCGGCTCGCCGGAACGACGCCCGCCGGCCCTCCCGCGGGCCGGCCGCTGATCCGTTAGATCGGGTAGTGGCGCGGGAGCGACTGGACCGTGATCCAGCGAAGCTCCGTGAACTCCTCGAGTGCGGCCCGGCCGCCGAACCGCCCGAAGCCGCTCGCCTTCACGCCGCCGAACGGCATCTGCGGCTCGTCGTGCACGGTCGTGTCGTTGATGTGGCAGATGCCGCTCTCGATCCGCTGCGCCAGCTCGAGCGCCGCCGGCACGTCCTCGGAGAACACCGACGCCGACAGGCCGTAGTCGGTGTCGTTGGCCACCTCGACGGCGGCGTCTGGGCCGTCGACCGGGACCACCGTGACCAGCGGGCCAAACGATTCCTCCGCGTACACGCGCATGTCCGGCGTGACCCCGGTGAGCACTGTCGGCGGGAAGCAGGGACCGTCGGCCTCACCGCCGCTCAGGGCCTTGGCTCCCTTGCCGACCGCATCCCGCACGAGCGCCGAGACACGCTCGACCGCGGCCTGGTTGATCAGCGGGCCGATTGCCGTAGACGCGTCGCGAGGATCGCCGACCGGCAACGCGCGCGCCCGCTCGGCCAGCATCTCGGCCAGCGTGTCCGCGACGGCGCGCTCCACCACGATCCGCTCGGTCGACATGCAGATCTGGCCCTGATGGAAGAACGCCCCAAAGCTCGCGGCCGCGGCGGCACGGTCGAGGTTGGCGTCATGCAGCACGACCATCGGCGCCTTGCCGCCGAGCTCGAGCAGCACGCGCTTCAGGTGCCGCCCGGCCTTCTCGGCGATGATCCGGCCGACCTTGGTCGAGCCGGTGAAGTTGACCCGGCGCGTCGCCGGATGCGCGATCAGCTCGTCGACGACATCCTCCGCATCCTCGGGGGCATTCGTCACGAGGTTGATAACGCCGGGCGGCAGGCCGGCGTCGACCAGCGCGTTGACGACCGCGGCGTGCGTCCGGGGGCATAGCTCCGAGGCCTTGAGCACGACCGTGTTCGCATACGCCAGCGGCGTCGCCACGGCGCGCGTAGAGAGGATCACCGGCGCGTTCCACGGCGCGATCCCGACCACCACGCCGGCGGGCGCTCGAACTCCCATCGCGAGCTTGCCGGGGACGTCCGAGGGGATGACCTCGCCGATCAGGCCGTAGGCCTGGGCCGCCGCCTCGCGCAGCATCCCGGCGGCGAGCTCGACGTTGAACATCCCCCAGCCGAACACCCCGCCGGTCTCCTCGGTCACGACCCCGGCGATCTCCTGCTGGCGCTCCATCAGCAGGTCGGCGGCCCTCGACAGGATCGCGCGCCTCACCGCCGGCGCGCTCCGGGACCACTCGGTAAACGCCGCCGCGGCCGCGTCGACCGCCGCCCGCGCGTCCTCACGGCTGGCCGCCGCCGCCCACCCGACCTGCTCGCCCGTGAACGGGAAGCTCTGCTCGTACTCCCGCCCGGACTTCGCGCCTGTCCAGTCGCCTCCGATCAACAGCTGCTGGTGGGCAACGTCCACAGTCGTCATCTGGCTCTCCTTGGTGGCTGGTTAGACCCTCGCGGAGAACGATACGGCCTAGGTGCGCGATGCGGACTCCTGTGCGCTCAGCGGCACAACTGCGGGCCGTGCACTGCAATCGCCCACGGCGGGCGCCTCGAATGGGGTTTGCGGGACGGGCCGCTAAAACGAAAGCTGCTCGACGTAGCACCACGACCACGAGTCGCCCGGCATCGCCGAGCTCATGATCGCGTGCCCGGTGTCCTGGTAGTGCTTGGTGGCGTGCGTGCCGGGCGATGAGTCGCAGCAGCCGACGTGGCCGCACACGCGGCACGCCCTCAGCGCCACCCACGTCCCGCCGGTCGTCAGGCACTCCTCGCACCCTGCCACGTTCTCGGGTACGTCGACCTTGATCTGGTCGACGTGGGCGCATTCGGCCATGAGTCACTCCTCTCGGATGGGATCCCTACTTCGCCGTGCAGACCATCTCAGAGTCGGCCCCCCGCCGCCAGCGGGTCGCGCTAGCCGCTTCCCCACGCCGGCGGTGGCGCTGGCCGGTTCCCCGTGGCGGGGGTGCCGCTGGCCAGTTCCCCGTGGCGGCGGCCCCGCTGGCCAGTTCCCGACGCCGGCCGTGCCGCTAGCCGGTTCCCCACGCCGGCGGTGCCGCTGGCCAGTCCCCGACGCCGGCGGTGCCGGCCCCCGCCCACCGGCCAGCCGTCAGCACCTCGACCCGCGCGAGCGCCATCCGGCCCGCGCCGCAACCCGACCCGCGCGAGCGCCATCCGGCCCGCGCCGACCGACCGCGCCACCGCCACCCGACCGGTTTAGCCACCGCCACTTCGTGATACACCGGAATTCAGCGCGGATAAGTCCTCACTCGGCGGGCTCCTCCCGCCGAGTGCGCAGAAATCCACGTATAGCGGGCATTTCGGCACTCTCGAGCTGAACCCGCCGCCGAGTGTGGACTTATTCACCCTCCACGCCTCCGCGCCTCGCGACTTGCGACTCGCGACTACCCACCACTCGCCGAGGCGCCGGCAGCCCGGTCCGCATCGCTCGGCACCGCGACCCCGGACTCAAGTCATCGCCGCGGCTTGCCGATAGATAGTTCGACACTAAAATATTTTTCTGCTAAACTTTCACTACGAAATGAACTCGACTACGACTTCCTCCCCCTCCACCTCCTCGTCGGTTCTCCCGCTCCGCTCGGCTGAGCCGACCGCGGAGCCGCGGATCGAGCCGCACGTGATGCGAGTCGCGATCGTGGTGATCCTCGGCGCGATCATGTCCGTCCTCGACACGACGATCGTCAACGTCGCCCTTCACGACCTATCGATCGACCTCCATGCCTCGCTCAGCGGGATCCAGTGGGTCATCACCGGATACCTGCTCTCGCTCGCCGCCGTGATCCCGGTCACCGGCTGGGCTGTCCGCCGCTTCAGCGCTCGCCGCCTCTACATGATCGCGCTGGTGGTGTTCACCGCCGGCTCCGCCCTGTGCGCGTTCGCCACCAACAGCGGTGAGCTGATCGCCTTCCGCGTCCTCCAGGGCGTCGGTGGCGGGATGCTGACGCCGATCGGTCAGATGATCCTCGTCAAGGCCGCCGGCCCGCGCAACCTGCCCAAGGTCATGAGCCTGATCGGCGTGCCGATCGTGCTCGCGCCCGTGTTCGGCCCCACCCTCGGCGGGCTGCTGCTGCAGTCGGTCGGCTGGCAGTGGATCTTCATGATCAATGTCCCGGTCGGCGTGCTCGCGCTGACGATGGCGTGGCGGCTGCTGCCCCACGACGCCGCCGGCATGGACCAGGCGGGCCGGCTCGACCTGATCGGGCTCGTCCTTGCCGCCCTCGGCGTCGTCGGCCTCACCTACGGCCTGTCAGAGAGCGAGACCGCCGGCACGCTGACCTCCCCGTCGGTGCTCATCCCGGTGCTCTCCGGCATCGCCCTCCTAGCGCTGTTCATAACCCGCTCGCGCCGCATCGAGCGTCCCCTCCTCGACCTGAAGCTGTTCGCCAACCCAGCCTTCCGGGCCGCCTCGATCGTGACCTTCTGCCTCGGCGCCGCGCTGTTCGGGGCGATGATCCTGATGCCGCTCTACTTCCAGACGGTGCGCGGCGAGGACGCGATCATGACCGGCCTGCTGCTGATCCCCCAGGGCATCGGCGGAGGCCTCGGCATGTTCCTGTCGGGACGCCTCACCGAGCGTATCGGCGCCGGACGCACCTCGTTCCTCGGCGCCGCCATCCTCGCGGTCGCAACGCTCCCATTCGTGCTCGTGACCGCCACCACGCCCTACGCGACGATCGGCACCGCGATGCTGTTCCGCGGCATCGGAGTCGGCCTGTCGATCATGCCAGCCATGACCGCCGCCTTCTCGGTGCTGCCGCGTGAGAAGGTCAACGACGCCAGCCCGCAACTGACCGTGCTCCAGCGGGTCGGTGGATCGCTAGGAACCGCGATCATCGCGGTCGTCCTCGAGGGACAGCTCAACACGGCCCACACCGCCGCGGCGGCTGCCGCCGGCTTCGGGCACACCTACTGGTGGGTGATGGGCGTGACATTGCTCGCCCTGATCCCGACGCTAATGTTGGCGCGGATCGAGCGCCGGGCCAAGGTCAACCCGACTGAGATGCCCGTCGCGATCGCCGCCGACGAGCCCCTGTTGGAGGCAGCGTGAGCCAACCGATGAGTCCCGCAACATCCGCGGCCGAGCCGACGACCAATGTCGACGAGCTCCGCACCGCGCTCAACCAGCTGCTCGCCGCCGATCGCCGACTTCGCGGACGCGATCACAGCCGCCCCGGCGAGCTGACGTTCGCGCAGATCCGAACGATCGCGGCGCTCGGCCGCGAGAACGAGATGACCGCCGGCCAGCTGGCCAAGAGCGCCGAGCTGACGCCGGCGGCGATCACCTCGATCCTCGACCAGCTCGAGGCCGCCAACATCGTCGAGCGCCGGCGCAGCACCGAGGACCGGCGCGTGTGCAACGTTGCGCTGACCCCGGAGGGCTGGCAGCTCCTCGAGCGCAAGCTTTCGGTCTGGCACGGCCTCTGGGCCGAGCGGCTGTCCAGGTTCAGCGACGAGGAGATCGAGACGGCCGCGGCCATCCTGCACGAGGTCACCGGCATCCTTGACACGGTGGCCAGCTCGCTCGATCCGGCTGAAAACGCGCCCGATCCCGCCTGACGGGCCCGATCCGACTAAAGGCCCGTTCGGATCCCACATGGACGTCCGCTGAGCTTCGGCGTCGAGGCTTCGGATTCCGGCGCCTCGGCCCGATATCTCGGCGGTGGTTTCATCACTAGAAGACATCCGATCGAACCGGCGGCTCATGGCGTACACGGCGTCGGCGATGGCCGGCGCCGCCGCCCTCGACGGCTTGATCGAGGGGTTCCTGCCCGGCGATCCCAAGTTCGCGGTGGTCCCGGTGGCCGTCGTGCTGGTGATGTTCGTCGCGTTGCTGGCCGTCGGTCCGCGCCTGCCGCGGTGGGGGCTGGCGCTGATCGGACCGGTCGGCGTGGCGTTGATCGCGTACGCGCTGGCCACGTCTCCGGGTCCTGGCGATGGGGCCATCCTCTACGCGCTGCCGGTTCTGTGGACGACGATCTTCTTCGGGCGCCGCGGCGCGGTCGCGATCGTGGCCTGCGTCGGAGTCGGCGAGGCCGCCGCCCTGCTGCTGCTTCCGGCCTCCAGCGCCTACCCTGGCCGCTGGGTCGACGTGATCGTGACGACCACTGCGATCGCCATCGTCGCCCACGTGCTCGAGTCTCGGAGCGAGGTCCTCCTCGAGCGACTGCGCAGCGAGGCACGGACCGACCCGCTCACCGGCCTGCTCAACCGACGCGGGTTCGATGAGCACGCATCGCGCGAGCTGGCCCACGCCGGGCGCGACGACCGGCCGATCGCCCTCGCCACCTTCGACATCGACCACTTCAAGCAGATCAACGATGAGCACGGCCACGTGGTGGGCGACCGAGCCCTCGTCCACATTGCCCGGCTGCTGGCCCGTGAGTCGAGGGGAATCGACGTCGCCGCTCGCCTCGGCGGCGAGGAGTTCGCCGTGCTGATGCCGGGCAGCGACCGGGCGGGCGCCGAGGCGTTCGCCGAGCGCATCCGCCACGCGCTCGCGAGGGCCAACGATTCGGGCCTTCCGGATGTGCGGGTGAGCGCCGGCATCACCGCCACCACCGTGCCGATCGAGCTCGAGACCATGCTCGAGCGGGTCGACGCCGCGCTCTATGCGGCCAAGCGCGGTGGTCGTGACCGCACGGTGGCGTTCGACGGGCACGAGATTTCGCTGCCCGTCTGATCGGCATCAGCGAGGCGTCAGCACCTCGCGGGTCGTGCGCCGACGTATCGCGACGGCCTGATCGCGTGACAGCAGCCTGGCGAGGCGGCGGCGCGGACGGGGCGGGAGCATGATCGCGTCGCAGTCGAATTCCTCTGCGCCATCGGGGACCGCACGGTTGGGGGGGCCGAACAGCACCGTGAGCTCCGCGGGCGCCTCCACGAGGCGCGCTGCCCGCTCAAGCTCGTCGCGCGCGCGGTCGAGCAGGACGTCGTTCCACACGCTCGTGCCCCGGGGCCAGCGCGTCACCCACCGCAACGGCCGCTCAAGCTCCACCACGACCGCGATCGTCAAACGCGACCCGTCTCGCTGCGCCAGCAGGTCGGCTGCGGCGATCGCTTCATCTCCCTCCGACGTCCCGTCGTAGGCCACAAGGAGGTGTCGGTATGGAGTTCCTCGCAACGTAGCCGCGAACGCGTATCCAGCGGCCGGCCACGACCCGCCCTCGTCGTTGGCAGGTCGCTCACCTGATGGCGAGACCCGGACTTGAACCGGGGACACCACGATTTTCAGTCGTGTGCTCTACCAACTGAGCTATCTCGCCGTGGCGGTGCGATCGTAGCGAGTCGGTGGCTCACTGCAGCGCTGACGCCGCCGCGGGAGGGAGAATGAGATCTCGATGATCAGGACCAGGCAATTGTTCGTTCTCCGTCACGCGAAATCGAGCTGGGACAACCCCGGGCTCGAGGACCACGAGCGGCCGCTTGCACCACGCGGCCAGCGCGCCTGCACGGTCATGGCCGAGCACCTGCGCTTGAACGCGATCGAGCCCGAGCTCGTCCTGTGCTCGAGCTCGCGACGCACGCGCGAGACGCTCGAGGGCGTGGCGCCGGCGGGCCAGCGCGTGATCGAGCCCGAGCTCTACTCGGCGAGCACCGGCGACCTCGTCGACCGGCTCCGCCGGGTCCCCGACGACGTCGCCTCGGTGATGCTGATCGGGCACAACCCGGCGATGCAGACGCTCGTCCTGCGCCTCGCCCGCCGCGACGCCGACGGCGCGGACGACCGCGCCGCCGTGGAGCGGAAGTTCCCGACCGGAGCGCTGGCGACCCTGACCTTCGACTGCGGTTGGAGCGAGCTCGGGCCTGGGAGCGCTCGGCTGTCTGCGTTCCTCACCCCGAGGGAGCTCGACGGGAAGCCCGCAGCCGGTGCAGGAGCTCCAGGGCACCGCGCTTAGACAGCGGTTCATTCAGGTTTCCGCACTTCGGCGACTGGACGCACGAGGGGCAGCCCGACCGGCACGGGCACTCGCCGATCAGCCGATTCGCATCGCCGACGAGCCGCTCGAACTCGTCGTAACCCCGGCGCGTGATCCCGACGCCGCCGGGGTGGCCGTCGTAGATGAAGATCGTCGGCCCGCCGGTCTGGGGATGGGCGTTGGTCGACAGCCCGCCGATGTCCCACCGATCGCACATCGCGATCAACGGGAGCACCGCGATCTGCCCGTGCTCGAGCGCGTGGAGTGCCCCGAGCAGCAGCTCGGGCGGGAACGGCTCGCCGGCGATCAGCTCGTCGAGCTCGTACCACAGCGCCCGTGTCGAGAACTCGACCGTGGGCAGATCGAGCGCCTGGAAGTCGATCACCTGGTGGTCCTGCAGTCTCTTGCGCTGGTAGCCGAGCACGGTCTCTGCGTAGACGATCTCGCCAAACGACAGGGTCACTCCGCAGGTTGCGCGCTGGGAGTGCATGCGGGTGATGTAGACCATGATTTCGCGCTTGGCTTGCGTGAAGTAGTCGCCATCGAACGGCTCGAGTAGCGCCCGCCGGCCGGCCAGGTCGAGCTCGAGCACGTGGTACGAGCGCCCCATGTGCAGGTACACAGCGCCCTCGTGGATCGTCCCGTAGGCGCGGGCCAGCTCGACCGTCCCGAACAGCTCGCCCGAGCTCCCGTCGACGAGCGCGAAGCTGTCCGGCGATGCTGAGCGCAGCGCGGTTCGCGCTGCCGGGTAGTCGTCGGCGCGGCGGGGCACGAAGCCGGTGGCGCGCTCGCGCAGGAACCCCGCGTCGGTCAGCTCGTTCGCGTAGGAGCGCCACTCGGGGCCCAGGATGTCGGTGTCGTCGTCGTTCAGGGGAGCCTCGTGTGCGGCGCACAGCAGATGCTCGGCGAAGATCTCGGGGCTGTGCGGGTCGAGGATCGCGGCCTCCACCGCCCGGCCGAGGAACTCGTCAGGGTGACGGCAGAAGAACTGGTCGAGCGCGTCCTCGCCGGCGATGTACACCGCGAGCCCCCGGCCGCGTCGGCCGGCGCGGCCCCACATCTGCCTGAGGCTGGCGACCGTGCCCGGGAAGGTCACGCAGATCGCGGCATCGAGCTCGCCGATGTCGATCCCGAGCTCGAGCGCGTCCGTCGCGACGACGCCAAGCAGCTCGCCGGCGCTGAGGCGGCGCTGGATGTCGTGGCGCTGCTGCGGCGTGTAGCCACCGCGGTACGGCGCGATCCGCTCACCGAGCTCGGGATCGAGCCGGTCGAGTGAGTGGCGCAGGATCAGCTCTACGCCCTTGCGCGACTTCATGAAGCAGATCGTCCGCGCCCCCTTTGAGATGAGCTCTGAAAACAGCTCGGCGGCCTCGGCCAGCGCCGAGCCGCGGATCCCGAGCTCCTCGTCGATCAGCGGCGGGTTCCACATCGCCACGCGCCGGCTGGCGTGCGGCGCTCCGTCGTGGTCGATGAGCTTGAAACCGGTGAGGCCAGTCAGGCGCTCGGCGAGCTCGACGGGGTTGGCAATCGTCGCGCTCGCGAGCAGGAAGCGCGGCTCGGTCCCGTGGATCGCGGCGACCCGTCGCAGGCGCCGGAGCACGTTGGCGACGTGCGAGCCGAACACGCCACGGTACACGTGCGCCTCGTCGACGACCACGAACGCCAGGTTCGCAAACAGCTCGCCCCACGCGGGATGGTGGGGCAGGATCCCGACGTGGAGCATGTCGGGGTTGGTGAGGATCAGGTTCGAACGCTTGCGGATCGCCGACCGCTCCGCCCGCGGCGTGTCGCCGTCGTAGATCGCCGGCCGGATCTGCTTGTGCAGGCCGAACGCGTGCAGCGCGCGCGCCTGGTCCTGCGCCAGCGACTTTGTCGGGTACAGGTAGAGCGCTCGGGCCGCCCGGTCGGAGCTCAGCACCTCGAGCGTCGGCAGCTGGAAGCACAGCGACTTGCCCGACGCGGTCCCGGTGGTGACGATCGTCGGCGCCTCGAACGCGTCGTAAAGCGCGTCGCTCTGGTGTGAGTACAGCTGGTCGATCCCGACGTTCGCGAGCGCACTCCTGACCGCCGGCCCGAGCTCGCTCGGGACCAGCACGGGGCGAGCCGGGCGGGCGTCGTAAAAATCGTCGTGCACCAGGCGTTGATCAGTGCGGCCCTGTTCGAGCAGGGCCGCCCAAGGCTCTGTGTCGTGCGCGATTGCCACCAGGGCCAGTATGGCGGCGGCTCCTCCCGTCCCACGGTGGCAGCTCGCCGTGGCCTGTGGCGGTGGCGTCGCGGCCTGTGGGGGCGGCGGCGCCGGCTGCTACGGTCGCGCCCGCCATGCGCTGCCTCTACGTCGATCTCGACGGCACCCTGCTCGGCCCACGCGGCTCGCTGCTGCACGGAGCCGACGGCGGGTTCGCGCTCGACGGGGTCCGAGCGCTCCAGGCCTGCTGGCGGGCCGACGTCGAGGTCGTGCTGTATTCCGGCCGCCGGCAGTCGAGCGTGTTCGAAGACAGCCGCCTGATCGGGTCGGACTCTTACATCTTCGAGCTCGGCTGCGGCCTGGTACTGGACGGTGAGCTCCAGTGGCTGACCGACGGCGTCGTTCCCTCAGCGCAGGACGGGACGATCTACGAGCAGATCGAGCGATCAGGCGCGCCGGCTTTACTGCTCGACCGCTTCGCCGGCCGGCTCGAGTACCACACGCCGTGGTCCGTCAAACGAGACGTCTCCCATCTGTTCCGAGGATCGGTCGAGCTCGACGAGGCGCGGGCGGTACTCGAGGACGCCGGCCTGGACTGGTTGCGGCTGGTGGACAACGGCGTCGTGCACGCAGCGTCCGAGCAGATGGAGGGACTTCCCGTCGTCCACGCCTACCACCTGATCCCGGCGGGCGCGTCGAAGGCGCGCGCGGTCGCCCGGCACATGCAGGCGCGCGGCTACACGCGTGAGGACTGCATCGCGGTCGGCGACTCGCGCGAGGACATGGACGCCGCTCTGGTCGTCGGCGCCTTCTGGCTGGTCGCGAACGCCCTCGAGCGCGATCCCGACCTGGCCTCCGAGCTCGCCGGCCGCCCCGGAGTCCGTATCGGCTCGGAGCGCTACGGCGCTGGCGTTTACGAGGCGGTCGTGACTACGCTGGCGACGGAGCGCTGATCCGCTCTCGTGCCCGATCGCCGATCGGCTCGGCGTCGTCGCTGATCGGCTCGGCGTCGTCGCTGATCGGCTCGGTGGGATCGCTGATCGGCTCGGTGGGATCGCTGAGTCGCTCGCCGGGGTCGATGACCGGCTCGCCCGGGTCGTAGACCGATTCGCCGGTCCGCTCGGCCTCGTGGGCATCACCAACCGCCCATCCGAGGCGCTCGACCAACTGCATCGCAAAATGGTCGCTTTCGAAATCGGCCATGGTCACGCGCTCGCGAAACATCACGGCACCCTCCCCGAAAGCAGCCCCGTGATCGGAGGTCACGATGATCTGAGGCATGTCTCTCTCCTTCGTCGTGTCCGCCCGCATTCTGGGACGTCCACCTTTGGCCCGCGTAAACATCTTGTAGTGACCCTGTAGACGAGCCGAGGCCCTCCCCGCAACCCCTGCACAACGCGGCTTGGGATTGCCGGCGCCGGCTATGCGGCGTCGCGCGCGGCCGGCCGGGGCTGCGGCTCGTCCTGCTCGGCGACAGCGCTGGCGAGCGCCCCCGCGGCCTCTGACAGCTCACCAAACGCGTCGGCCACGTCAGCGGCGCTGGATCCGGTGATCGCCCGATTGAGCGCCGCGACCGTCTGGTCGAACCGGGCCCATAGCTCTGCCGGCCCGCGCCGTCCGGTGCCCGGACGAAGCTCGTACGGCGGCTCCGCGCTCTCCGCTCCGGGGATCGGGCGCCACAGCAGGCCCGCGGCATGCGCGTGCTCCCACGCCACCTGCTCGCGGCCGGCCGCATCGGAAAGAGCGCGCAGCCTCGCTGCGAACCCGTCGTCGGGCGGCGCCAGCTTATGAGCGCGCATAGCCTCGGCCCAGTCCGTGCCGGCCTGCCGCACCGCGCGCATGATCTGCGCCCGCTGGCGGTCGAGATCGTCCCGGAAGCTCATGCGTGCTGGATTGTCATCCGTCGGAGGCAGTCATCCGTGGGCGAGCATCGTCGTGAGGACATCACCCTTCCTGAGTGGCGTTCCCCGGCGCAAGGCCAGGGTCGGCCACGCCGATCGGCTCCCCGCCCCAGAAGTCCTCCGCGCTCGGCCCGGCGTCCTCCGCGCCGGCGCCGGGACCGGCCGTGTAGGACTGGGCGAGCACCCGCTCGAAATCCGAGCGCTTGATCCTCACGCGCCGGCCGACCCGCAGCGCCGGCAGCGATCCCTGATCGATCCAGTTGCGGACCGTCTGCTGATTCAGCTTGAGCATTCCCGCCACCTCGGCGACGGTCAGGAACGATTCTTCTGGCTCTAGGAGATTCATCCGAAAGTTGCTAATTGAGTCCAATTGGAACTAAATCAGGGTTATACTAGCGCGCGGATGGGACGGCATCATCGCTGTCGGCGCAGGATTTCGCTGGAAAAAGGCGCAATGGGGTGAGGGAAGGTCGTCAAACCGATTCAGGCGAGCACGACGCTCAGCGTCGGAGCAACGTTGTGCGCCTCCCCCGCGACTGGCTCGGGCCGCGCGAGGAGCTGGTCCCGTTCGGCCCCCGGGCCGCTTCCCCGGGGCCAGACGAGCCGCCGTCGACCGACGACGACGCGGTACCGACCGCCGGCGAGGCGCCACCGACCGCCGACGAACTGACTGACGACGCGGCACCGACCGCCGGCGAGGCGCCGCCGTCCGCCGAGGACTTCTGGGGAGAGCGGTCGATGGCCGTGCATGGTGCACTGCAGGCGCCGGCGGACTGGGCGCCGGTGGATTTGGCCCCCGCGGATCCGAACCCCACGCCCTCCAGCCGGGTCGGCCTGCGGGCGATCCGTCTCCGCCGCTTCGATCGGCGGACCGTGGCGGCCGCCACGGCCGGCCTCGCAGCTGCCGCCGTGACGGTCTTGGCGGTCGTGTCGATCTTTGGAGCCGGAGCGGCGCCGCAACCTGCCGGCGGATCGAAGGCGGGCGTCGCAGCCGTGCTGAGCGGTGGCGTTTCCCGAATCTTCCAACTCGGACTTGCGCGGATCGACGCGAGCATCGGTCATGAGGCCGCGACCCTCGTGGCGCAATCCCCCGCCTCGCGACCCCGGCGCACGCCACATCATGTGCGAGCGCCGAAGCCCATTCACAAGGCACCACGCAGCCCGTCCCGCCCAACCTCAATCGAGGTGGCAAGGACGACCACGGCCCCACTAAGTGCGTACCGCCCGGCCGGGACCGGCACGTACGACGCAACCAGCGAAGTCCACACAACCACCCCGACCGATACCCCTTCGGCTCGCCCAGCTCCGCCACCCTCGGTGAGCCAGTCACTCCCGTCTCGCGCGACCGTCAGTTCGACCGGGGAATCCGGCGCGCTCGGCCCGATCCATTCTCCGAACGGATAAGGAGCAACGATGACCGACCTCCTCGCCCACATGCGCCGCAGCACGATCCCGTATGCCGCGCTGCTGCTCGTGCTGGTAGCCGGCTTGGGCGGCAGGTACGCCCGCGCCGCGAGCAAGACGAGATCGATCACGGTCTGCGCGGACAAGAAGACCGGGATCCTGCATCTCAAGACCCGTGGGAAGTGCAAGCGCGGGCAGACGCGCGTCACCTGGAATCAGAAAGGGCCGCAAGGGCCGGCGGGTGTCCCGGGTTGCCGGGTGCGCAGGGAGCGCTCCGCGGTGAGCGTGTGGGCGAACGTCACGAACGCGGGATCCGTCCTCTCGGGTCAGGGCATCTCGGTCCAGCACGTCGGCTCCGGCACCTATGAGGTGACGATCACCGCCCCGGCGTGCGCTCACGGATCCAACGCTCCGGTAGTCAGCGTCTCGGACACCAATCCCCCGGGCGGACAGGCGACGGTGCGTTCCCGGTGGCGTGGTATCAGGCGACCGGCGCGAACCAGCAGTTCGATGGTGTTCACGGGATACGTCCCTACCCCCGGCACCGGCGGCAGGTACAGCGGGGTCACTCGTCCGACCATACGTTCGACGTGCTGGACGCCTGCATGTAGGCCTGATGCTTGGCGGGGCGCTCAGGACATGTGCGGCAGCGATGGCGCGGCGCTGATGGTTGGCTCTGGCGGCGTGCGCGCCGGTTGCAGACGCGGGCACCCTCTGGGTGACCGACGGGAACATGAGTGCGGGCGCGAGCGGCGGCTGCGGCGCGTTTGACTGTACGGTGACCTACCGCTGTTCACCGGGAACAACGCGTGCCCGACGGGCGGCATGTGGATCGGTCTCTCCTCGTCGGTTCCGGCCGGGGAGAACGCGTATTGGATGACGACCGCCCCGCCGGGTATCACGATCAACCAAGCGTGGACGCAGAGCAACGGCGTCGCCACCAGCGGCATCGCCGACGGCTGGGCGGTGGGCGACTTCTGGCAGGACATCGACAGCGGGACGTACGGCGGATCGACGCCTGGCGCCCGGGCAGCAATGGTTCAACACTTCGCTCGAGGGCGCCTCGAATATCAACAGCCAGATCTATGGCATCCAGCTGCTCTGCACCCACTCTGCCGGCCAGGGCCCGTGCTCGGACGCCTCGAGCCCGAACTTCATCGTCGCCGGCGTCGAGCTTGAGGGCACCGAGAACACGGCGCCGACCGTCACCGGACTGAACACGCTGTGGAACGAACCGGCGGGCCAGTATGTCTGGAATCCGCCGGGTGATCCATGGACGGTGGCGATGTCCGCGAGCGACGTCTCGGGAATCTGCAACTTCTCGGCGAACGTCGGCAACGTCGAGGTGCAGGGTCCCGCGGAGCCGCGAGACGACACGTTCTGGCAGCAATGCCCGACGCCGGCAGACTGGAATTTCAAGGTCGACACCCACTCGTATGTGCCTACAAGCGGATACCTGACGATTCAGCTGAACGCGACGAACGCTGCCGGAACCGGATCCTCGGCATCGGAGTCGTTCCCAGTCGACAACGATCCGGTCGCGGTGTCCTTCAGCAGTCCGAACGATCCGAACCCAACCGTGTGGGTCGGCCACGCCGTGACCATCGACGCCACCGCCACCGCTGGCCCCTCCGGCGTCAGCGGGATGCACTGCAGCACCGACAGCGCGCCGGCGGGCGCGTATCCCACAGCTGGCGTAACCGTCAACGGCGATGGGACTCACACGGTGTCCTGCACCGCGCGCAACAACGCGGTCGACCCCCAAGGGCAGCCGAACACCGGTACGAGCTCGATCGCCATCCACATCGACGAGGCGCCACCGTCCCTGACCTTCGAGCGCCGGAATCCCAGCGACCCCACTGGCCTCGTCGTCGATGCCACCGACAGCGAGTCGGGCGTCGCCGGTGGATCGATCGAGATGGCCCCCGCCGGCACCAGCGACTGGACCAGTCTCCCCACGACGTTCGACGGATCCCATCTTCTCGCCCACTTCGACGACGCCGACCGCATCGGGACCTACACGTTCCGCGCAAGCGCGTGCGACAACGTCGGCAACTGTGCCTCCGCCAGCGAAGGAGTGGCGCTTCCGGTCCGAACCGCCTCCGACGCCGAGGTCAGCCTCACGAAGATCGTCAATCCGCTTCGACGTCGGACCGTGAGCGAGCAGGTCCGGGTCGACTGGCACTGGGCGACGGTCCACCGGAATGGCAAGGCCGTGAGGATCAAGCGCGGCGGCCACCTCAAGACGATCAAGGTCGTCAAGTACCTCGAGCAATGCACGACCAGCCGAGGAACGACCGGACGTGTGAAGCGCGTCTGCAGGACGCCCAGCGTCCACGCCACCAAGACGCTCGACGTGCCGTATGGCAAGCCCGTCACCGTGCACGGCCTGTACACGACCAGCCAGGACGCACCGCTGGCAGGACAGCCGGTCCAGATCCTCGCCGCGCCGAACAATGGCCTTGCGCCGTTCAGTCAGGTCGCCACGGTGATCACAGCAGCTGACGGAAGCTGGACGGCCACGCTACCCCCAGGGCCGTCACGTCTGATCCGTGCGGTCACCGACGGCTCGGCAACAATCCTGCCATCGAGCGGACAGGTAACCACGATCGTGCCGGCCAGAATCCGGCTGCTGAAGGTGTGGCCCCGACACGTCGCCTGGGGCGGCACCGTGCATCTCGTCGGCCAGCTCCTCGGCGGATACTTACCCCCTGACGGCGCGCTCGTGCGCCTGCGCATCGGCTATGGATCGACGTACAACACATACGGTGTTCAGGAACACGTCACGGGCAACGGGCGCTTCTCAACGGTCGCATCGTTCGGCCCGGGCGACCCGACGATGCACCGAACCTATTGGTTCCAGATCGCTTCACTCCCGATGGGTAATTACCCTTATGCCCCAGCCGCGAGCCAGCGAGTTACCGTGATCGTCGGTGGCCGCCCCCGAGCACGGCGAGCCGCCGCAGCGCGCAGAGCGCGCCGAGCGAGACCTTCGGGTCGCTGGTCGCGGAGCGGCCGGGCGAGTACGTCGCGATCGACACCACGAGCCTGGACGTGTTCGCGATCGACCCGTTCACCTTCCAGTGGGTGGGGCTCGACCTGACGGCCGCGATCAGACGTGTGCACCCGCTCGGTCCTGGCGTTCCGGCTGACGCCGTTCTCGACCCAGGGCGTCGATCTGGCGTTGCTGCTGTCGGACCTGCTGTCGACCGACGCCGACGGACTGGGCGCTGGCCGGCGGATGTCCCCTATCCGTATTGCGGGGTGCCGGAGAACCTGGTGCTGCGCGCGTTCGGGCTTGAAGGCGGGCACAGCGGTTGGCGCCGCGCCCGACGGTCAGGCCGGGGACGGTCGTGATCGACCGGGGTCGCAACTACCAGTCGGTGGTGTTCATGGGCGCGTGCGAGTACCTGCGGATCAACGTGCAGTCCGCCAGGCCGTATCGCGGCTCGGACAAGGGGTGGATCGAGCGGCTGTTCCGGACGATGCGCGAGCGGCTGCTGGAGTCATTGCCGGGCTACACGGGCCCGAACGTGCTCGCGCGCGGCAAGGATGTCGAGGCGGACCTGGAGATTTCACGCACGAGTTGGAGGCGATCATCGGCCGCTGGATCGTCGTCGATTATCAGCGCCGCCCGCATGACGGGCTGCGCTTGCCGGCAGCGCCGCACCTCTGCCTGAGCCCGAACGAGGCCTACGAAGAGGCGGTCGCGCGCGCCGGGTTTATCTATGTGCCACGCGATCCTGATCTGCATCTGCGGCTGCTGCCGGTGCAGGCGAGGGTGATCGGCCGCGCCGGCGTGGAGATCGCCGGGTTGACCTACGACTCGCCGGTACTTGATCCTTACCGGCAGCAGCGTTCGCCGCTGGGCGCGCTGGATGGCAAGTGGCCGATCCGGGTCGACCCTCGCGAGCTTCATCGCGTGTGGTTCCAGGATCCGCGCGATGAGCGCTTCCGCGAGCTGTCGCTGGCGTCATGCACGCGAGGTCTCGCGCCCGTTCGGCGGCTCGGCGTTGACCTATGTGAAGCGGCTGCTCGTGGAGGCGGGGATGCATCGCCCGAGCGAGGAGGAGATCGCCACACGCTTGGCGCGGCTGCTGCACGAGCTCTCCGACGAGGATCTGTTCCGCGATCGCCGCGCGCGTCGTGAGGCGGTGCGCCAGGCGGTGATCGCCGAGCAGCGTCGCACTCGTCCAGGCAGCCGGAGGACGCCGCCCGCGCCAGCCAGCCGAAGCCGCCCGATGGCGTGGGCGGGGATCGAGATCCCAACGTCTGGAGCTCGAGCGGTGATCGATCCGGGCGCGGAGCGGTGGCGGCGGCTGACGGTCAAGGAGGGCTGGCGGCGGTTCGTCGATGACGAGCCGACCGAGCAGCCCGGAGCGCGATGACGCTGGGCGAGTACGGGCGGCTCGATGAGCGCTCGCGCTCGGCCTACGATCGCGAGCGGCTGCGTCACGCGCACGGGTTCGGGCCGATCCGCTCGCTCTACGCCGACGTCCATCGCACGCTCGAGCGGCTCGTGGTCTCAAACGAGCTGCGCGGGCCGGGTGCGCGGCACGGCGCGGCGCTTGACGGGAACCCGGGGAACGGCAAGACGACGATCGTCAGTCATTTCGGCCGCTATTACGAGCGTCGCTGCCGGGAGCGCTACCCGCACGAGCTGACGCCGGACGGGCACGAGTACCTGCCGGTGGTCTACGTCAACGTCGACGCGTTGCCGACGATCAAAGGGCTGAACCACGCGCTGCTGACGTTCTACGGGATGGGCCCGCCGAAGCGCGCGAACGCCCGCGAGCTGACGCAGCTGGTGCTGCGAGTGCGCCGCGGTTGTGTCAGACGTCGTTGATCGTGATCGACGACATCCATCTGCTCGAGCTGCGCCGCGAGGCCGACCGCGACGCGAACAACCATCTCAAGCGGCTAGCAAACGATCTGCAGGCGACGTTCGTCTACGCCGGCGTCGGGCTCTCGCACGGCGGGTTCATGCACGAGGGTCTTTACGGCCCCGACGCGCGCGCTGCGCGCAGATCAGCCAGCGGCGCAGCGCCTCGCAAGAGGTAGTTTCCGTCCTGGCCACGATGAGCTGGGTGGCGCTGCAAAGCGGCTCGGCACATGGCGCGCAAGATCGCTCGCGGCGTCCGCGCCCCAGTCGAGGTGGTCGTCGACAACCGGGGCCGGCGGACGCCGCTAGGGCCGGATTCGTCCGAAAGACCGGTCCCGCCGCGGCCCCGGCCGCCGCCAGCAGCACCACGAACCCGCTCAGAAATGCCTCGATCCTCGGTCCAACTGGACATCCGCGCGTCGAATAACGAAAAACACCATTGCCCGGCGGCCTACACCGGGTAAGCTTGCTTCGATGCCATTCGTCGACAACATCCTTCAGCCCACCCACCTGCTCCTGGTTCTCGTTGTCGCGCTGCTCGTGCTCGGGCCCAAGCGACTGCCCGAGGCCGGCCGCGCGCTCGGCAAGGGAATTCGCGACTTCCGCGGCGCAATCAGCGGCGACGAGCACCAGCCCCAGCCACACGATGAGATCGTGAGCCAGGCGAGCAGCGTCGAGGCTACGCAGCCGAAGGAACCCGCCGCGCCGCCGGCGGAGCCGGTTCAGCCGCTCGGCTGACAACCCGGCTGGCAGCATCTGTCGAGCGCGGTACGCTCGACCGGTGACCGCTGCCGACGAGCGTGCTGCCATGGTGGCCCTGCTCAGGACGGGCCGTCGACCGTGGGTTGAGTATGCCGAGCGGGTCGAGGAAATGGGCTCGGCCGCCGTCGTGTTCGACGAAGAGCTCGCCGGGCCGGGGGCGACCACCGCGCAGACGAGCTTGCTCGACGCCGCCCCGCGAGCCCCAGACGAGCTCCTGGCGCGGGCCGGCGGGGATCTCGATCGCTGGACGGCCGCGGGCATGCACCTCTTCACGGTGCTTGATCACGGCTATCCCCCGAATCTCCGCGCCGTCCATGACCGCCCGCCGATGGTGTTCGTGGCGGGGCACCTGACGCCGGCGGACGCCCACGCGGTGGCGGTCGTCGGGGCGCGGAAGGCGAGCCCCGCTGGCATCGCACGCGCCGGCGCGATCGCGGAGCATCTCGTCGACCGCGGATACACAGTCGTCTCGGGGCTGGCCGCCGGAATTGACACGGCCGCCCATACCGCCGCACTGGCCCGCCGAGGCCGGACGGTCGCGGTGATCGGCACCGGTCTCGCCCGCTCCTACCCGCCCGAGAACGCAGCGCTCCAGCGCCGCATCGCCTCCGAGTGCGCGGTCGTCTCCCAGTTCTGGCCCGATGCCCCTCCCAGCCGGCGGAGCTTTCCGATGCGCAACGCCGTGATGTCCGGGATCACGCTCGCGACAGTCGTCGTAGAGGCGTCCGACACGAGCGGCGCGAGGATGCAGGCACGGCTCGCCTGCGCACAGGGTCGGCCGGTGTTCCTTCTCGCCTCGCTGGTCGAGCGCCAGCAATGGGCCCGGGAGTACGCGGCACGCCCCGGCACGCACGTCGTGCACTCGCCGGAGGAGATCACGACCGTCGTCGAGCGGTTGGTCTCGCCCGGGTCCCTCGTCGCGTAGGCGGGGCGGGCGTGCCCTCGGTCCGCGAGCTGAGCGCGCTGTACGAGAACGTGATGCTCGGCCCGCGGCGCGGTCCCAGCGTGTGCAGCACCTGCTTCAACTTCACCGACGGATATGCGCGGTGCTATGCGTGCGATCACGGCCGACTGATCCTTGACGCGGTCGCCCCGGTCTCCTACAGCGTCGCGCGCGAGCAGCTCCATCATGCGCTCGCCAGCTACAAGCGCCTCGACGGTGACGTCGCTCGCCAGCTTGGCGCGAGCCTCGCCGCGGTCCTCTGGCGGTTCCTCGCCGACCACGAACGGTGCGTCGCTACGGCGGCCGGGACCGACGGATTCGAGCTCGTCACGACCGTACCGTCCGGAGATCGCTTCCGCGACGAGCGTCATCCACTGCGGTGGATCGTTGGCGAGCTCGTCGGACCCACCCGCAACCGCTACGAGCGCCTGCTTCAGCGATCCGACGTCGAGGCCCAGCCACGCGCGTTCAGCGGCGAGAAGTTCGTCGCGACCCGACCGATCGAGGGCCGCTCGGTGCTGGTGATCGATGACACCTGGACGACGGGTTCCAGCGCCCAGAGCGCCGCCGCCGCGCTCAAGGCCGCCGGCGCCGGCCGGATCGCCGCGGTCGTGATCGGCCGCCACCTCAACCGCGAGTGGCACGAGAACGACAGGCGCATCCGGGGAATCGCGCGGCCATTCGACTGGAGTAGATGCGCGCTGTGCGCCCCGCCGACCGCGCCCGGGCCAAGCCGCCCGTAGCTATACGACGCCCGAGACCTCCGCCGTCGAGCACCCGCCACCGCCGACGGCCCCGGCCCGGCCACCGCCACGGCCCCGACCCGGCGAGCACCCGGCCCCGGCCCGGCCACCGCCACGGCCCCGACTGGCCCCGCCGGCACACCCGCCGCCACTTTTTACGCCACGAGGTAGCAAGTTCGAGTTAGTTGTTTCCCAAAGCCGGGTACTGGGGGGACGTCTTAGCAGAAGGGATGGATCGAGGTCTTGATGGGAAGGGAGAGAGTCTGGTGAGGAGACGCTCTCACGTGAGAGGGAGACGTGGCCGGCGGATCGGCGCGGTGGTGGCTGCCGCCAGCGTCACGGCGCTCCTCGCCGCGTGCGGGTCCTCGGGCAAGGGACCGGTGACGCTGAACTGGTACGTGTTCCCCGAGCCGTCGGGATCGTTCCAGGCGGCCGCGACCGAGTGCAGCCAGGGCTCGCACGGCGCCTACAACATCAAGATCAACTTCCTCTCGACTTCGTCCGACCAGCAGCGCGTCTCGCTCGTGCGCCGGCTGGCCGCGAACGACTCGTCGATCGACATCCTGGCGATGGACGTCGACTGGACGGCTGAGTTCGCAACCGCCAAGTGGCTCAAGCCCGTGCCGGCGTCCCTGACGTCGGCGATCAAGAGCCAGGACCTCGCCGGGCCAGTTCAGACTGCGACCTGGCAGGGCCGGCTGTGGGCGGTTCCGATCAACTCGAACACCGAGCTGCTCTGGTACCGAAAGGACCTCGTGCCGACTCCGCCCACGACCTGGACGAAGATGATCGCCGAGGCCAACAAGCTCGCCGCGCAGGGCAAGCCGCACTACATCGAGGAGCAGGGCGCACAGTACGAGGGGCTCACGGTGTGGTTCAACTCGATGGTCAACTCCGCCGGCGGCCAGATCCTCGCTTCCAACAACAAGGTCGTCCTCGGCGCCTCCGCCCTGAAGGCGGCCGAGATCATGAAGGAGCTCGCCACCTCCAAGGGCGCCGATCCGTCGCTGAACGTGTCGATGGAGGGCCCGGGACAGGTAGCGTTCCAGAACGGCACCGCCGCGTTCATGATCAATTATCCGTTCGTCTGGTCGGCGACTCAGGCGGGAAACCCCAAGGTCTTCAAAGACATGGGGTACGCCTATTTCCCGCAGGTCACCCCCGGCATCGCGCCAAAGGTCTCGATCGGCGGCTACAACCTCGGCATCTCCGCCTTCTCCAAGCACCCGGACCTGGCCTTCCAGGCGGTGCAGTGCCTGATCCAGGACAAGAACCAGAGCCGGGATGCGATCAAGGGCGGCCTTGCGCCGGTGGCCGCGAGCATCTACGACCAGCCGGCGTTTGAGAAGGCGTATCCGTTCCACCAGCTGATCAAAAAGCAGCTCGAGACGTACGGCCTCCGCCCCCAGACACCGGCCTACTCGGACGTCACGCTCGCGATCCAGAAGACTCTCTCGCCCACATCGAACATCGACCCGAAAACGGTAGTCAGCACATTGCGTAACGAGATCAAACTGTCGCTGTCCTCATCGGCCCTACTGTGAGCGCCGTCACCGTCCCCCCGAGCGCCCCGAGCGCGCCAGTCAGCCGGCGGAAGCATCTCAGCGACCGCGCGCGCGCCGAGCGCCGCCTCGCTTACTGGCTGGTCGCTCCAGCGGCGATCGTCATGGTCGCGGTCGTGGCGTACCCGATCATCGACGCCGTCGTGCTGTCGCTGCAGCGCGCCGACCTGCGCTTCCCGAACGCCACGAAGTTCATCGGCCTGTCGAACTACGGCCACGTCCTGACCGCGCCGGTCTGGTGGCAGGACGTGTTCCACACGGTGATCCTCACGGTGATCAGCGTCTCGATCCAGCTCGTGCTCGGCATGTGCCTGGCGCTGGTGATGCACCGGATCATCTTCGGCCGCGGCATCGTACGCGCGATCGCGCTCGTCCCCTACGCGATCGTCGCGGTGGTGGCGGCCGAGTCGTGGCAGCTCGCGTTTTCGCTGCAGAGCGGCTGGATCCCGAAGCTGCTCGGGCTGAGCGGCGATCCGCTCAGCCACACGTTCGGGACCTATGTCGCGATCATCGTCACCGAGGTCTGGAAGAACACGCCGTTCATGGCGCTGCTCCTCCTCGCCGGGCTGGCGCTCGTGCCCGACGAGCTCCAGGAGGCGGCGAAGGTCGATGGGGCGACCACCTGGGAGCGCTTCACCAAGATCACGCTGCCGCTGATGAAGCCCGCCATCGTCGTCGCGCTTCTGTTCCGCACGCTCGACGCGTTCCGGATCTTCGACACGATCTTCATCTTCAACCAGGGCGCGCAGGGCACCGAGTCGATCTCGATCCTCAACTACAACACGCTGCTCGACCGGCTCAACCTCGGGCTCGGCTCCGCAGTGTCGGTGCTGCTGTTCCTGCTCGTCGCGCTGATCGCCGTCCTGTTCATCGTGGGCTTGGGCGCCGGTCGGGCGCCCAAGACCGAGGCGGCGTGATGAGCCATCGCCAGAAACAGGTCGGGGGCTGGTCGACGGCGATCATCGTCATCTGCGTCGTCTCGCTGATCCCGGTCCTGTGGATCGTGTTCCTATCGCTGAAGACGCCCGCGACCGCAACCGACGGGAGCTTCATCCCGCACCAGTGGACGCTGTCGAACTACTCGGACATCTTCAAGCAGGGCATCTTCACCGACGCGCTTCGCAACTCGATCGGGATCGGGCTGATCTCGACGATCCTGGCCGTGGCGCTCGCCTCCTCGGCGGCGTATGCGATCGCACGCCTGAACTTCCCCGGCAAGCAGGTGATCCTGCTGGCCGCGCTCGGCGTCGCGATGTTCCCGCAGATCTCTCTGGTCGGCCCGCTCTACAACCTGTGGCGGCGAATCGGTCTGTACGACACCTGGCCGGGCCTGATCATCCCGTACATGACGTTCGCGCTGCCGCTGTCGATCTACGTCCTGTCGGCGTTCTTCAGAGAGATACCGTGGGAGCTCGAGGAGGCCGCCCAGGTCGACGGAGCGACGCCGTTCCAGGCGTTCCGCAAGGTGATCGTGCCGCTGGCCACCCCGGGGATCGTGACCACATTCATCATCGTCTTCATCATCTGCTGGAACGACTTCGTGTTCGCGATCTCGCTGACTTCGACGTCGGCCGCGCAGACCGTGCCCGCCGCTATCTCCTCGTTCCCCGGCGTGTCTCAGTTCAGCGTGCCCTATGGCGACATCGCTGCCGCCGCCGTAATCGTGACGATCCCGGTGATGCTGCTCGTCTTGATCTTCCAGCGCCGGATCGTCTCCGGGCTGACCGCGGGCGCAGTCAAGGGATAGACCGAAAAGGAGCCTCACCGAATGGCCGAGATCCAGTTCCAAGATGTGACCAAGCGCTACTCGGACGGCTTCGAGGCCGTCAAGCACCTGAATCTCGACGTCCCCGACGGCGAGCTGATGATCCTCGTCGGTCCGTCCGGATGCGGGAAGTCGACCGCGCTGCGAATGGTCGCCGGACTCGAGGACATCTCTGATGGCGAGCTCAAGATCGGCGGGCAGGTCGTCAACGAGAAGGCTCCCAAGGACCGCGACATCGCGATGGTGTTCCAGAACTACGCGCTGTATCCGCACATGACAGTCCGGGAGAACATGGGGTTCGCGCTGAAGCTCGCCAAGACGCCGCAAAGCGAGATCGACCAGAAGGTCAACGACGCCGCTAGGATCCTCGACCTCGAGCAGCACCTCGACCGCAAGCCGGCCAACCTGTCCGGGGGCCAGCGCCAGCGCGTCGCGATGGGGCGCGCGATCGTCCGCAACCCGAGCGTGTTCCTGATGGATGAGCCGCTGTCAAACCTCGACGCCAAGCTGCGCGTGCAGATGCGGACCGAGATCTCGAGGATCCAGCAGCAGCTCGAGACGACCACGATCTACGTCACCCACGACCAAACCGAGGCGATGACGCTCGGCGACCGGATCGCGGTGATGCGCGCCGGCATCCTCCAGCAGGTCGGGCCGCCATCCGAGCTCTACGGCTATCCGAGCAACCTGTTCGTGGCCGGATTCATCGGGTCGCCGTCGATGAACTTCCTCGCCGGCGAGATCAGCGGCGACAACATCCACCTGCCGATCGGCGACGTCCACATCCCCGACGAGCTGCGCCACCGGCTCGAGTCCGGCCCGGGCGCGGATCGGAGAGGCGTCGTGGCGGGCCTGCGACCCGAGCATTTTGAGGACGCGGCGCTCGTGCCGGATCGATCGAAGGGGACCGTGTTCAAGACCAAGATCGACGTGCTCGAGTCGATGGGCTCTGAGTACTACGCGTACTTCGTCGTCGCCTCCGAGCAGGTCGCCTCGACCGAACTCGCGGAGCTGGCGGAGGACATCGGCGGCGCCGACCTTCCGCGCACCCAGGGCGGCGTCCAGGTGACGGCGCGGCTCTCGGCCGAGAGCCAGGTCCGGCAGGGCCAGGAGGCCGAGTTATGGTTCGACTCCAGGCAGCTGCAGCTGTTCGACGGCGAGTCCGGTCGCAGTCTGCTCGCCCGCGCCGGCGGCGGACCGGCAGCTGGGAGCGCGGCGCAGGTTCCTGCGGCTAGCCCGCCGCAAAGCTCCAGCTGAGCTGAAAATAAGTACATACATCGCTGAGGGAGCGGCACCGGGGCTAACCTGAGCGTCGCATGCCGCCACCGCGTTCCACAGGGCTCCCAGGCATGGACGCCCAGCACGACTTCCAGCGCGCCCGCCGGCGATCGACGATTGCCCGGCTGATCGGGCGGCTGCGCGGTGAGCCCGACGATGTCGGCGTCGTCCTGCCGTACGAGGAGGTGATCGACGCCCTCGGGTTCGTCAGCGAGCACTCGGTCGGCTTGCACGTCGTGGCGCTCGACGCGATCGTCGGCTCGGTCGACCGCAGCCGGGACTACGATCGGCGCTTCCGCCCGACGTCGGGGCGCTCGCGCGGGCGCTGGGAGCAGATCGCGGCCGCCGCCCGCCGAGGCGAGTCGTTCCCGCCGGTCGACCTGCTGCGCGTCGGCGAGCTGTACTTCGTCCGCGACGGTCACCATCGCGTGTCGGTCGCGCGGGCGCTCGGGCGGATCGACATCGACGCGTACGTCACCGAGGTGGTCACGCGCGTCGACGCCGGCCGGGCGATGAGGCTCTCGGATCTGCCGTTCAAGAGTCACGAGCGAGTGTTCTTCGAGCGCGTGCCGCTGCCCGAGGACGCGCACTCGGAGATCGAGCTGACCGACCCGTGGGACTTCGCCGTACTCGCCGAGGCTGTCGAGGCCTGGGGTTTCCGCGCCAGCCAGAGCCGCGGCGACGCGCTTCGCCGCAGGGAGACCGCGCTGCTGTGGCTCGAGACCGAGTACCGCCCGGCCGTGGCGCTCCTGCGCGAACTCGACCTCGTCGGCGACCGCACCGCCACCGAGGCGTACATGCGAATCGCCGCCGAGCGATACCGCCTGCTCCGTACTCGCGACTGGAGCGAAGAGGTGCTCCGGCAGGTCGTGAACGAGGGCGGCCGACGGTGGCTCCGGCGCAGCTGAGCCTTCGCTAGCCTCACCGCGGAATGGCTCCGCAACCGGTCCCGCCAACCAGATCCCGGCGTCGCTACGCACCTCGGATGGCTCCCGAGCAGCGCCGAGAGCACCTGATCGACGCCGCGCTCGAAGTAATCCTCGAGCGGGGTTACGCCGGCGTCTCGATCGAGGCGATCGCCCGCGAGGCCGGCATCACCCGCCCGGTCGTCTACGACCACTTCCCGAACCTCAACCGCCTGCTGCACGCGGTGATCGAGCGTGAGGAGCGGATCTCGCTCGCGCAGCTGGCGGAGGTAGTCCCCGAGGACGCGGGCGACCACGAGCCGGGAGAGCTGCTCGCGACGGGCGTCGGGCGCTTCCTCGACGCGGTCACGAGCCGGCCGGCCACGTGGCGGATCATCCTGCTGCCGCTCGAGGGCACGCCGGAGATCGTGCGCGAGCACGTCGAGGTCAATCGCGCGCGGGTGCTGGCCCGGATCGAGTCGTTGGTGCGTTGGGCGGTCGAGCGCAGCGAGCTCCATCACGACCTGGACGTGGAGCTGACCGCGCGGGCGATCCGCGACTGGAGCGAGCACGCCGGGCGGATGGTCCTGACCGATTCCGAGCGCTACCCGCGCGAGCGCTATGAGCAGTACGTGCAGAGCTTCCTCACGTTGCTCGCGCCGGCGTAGGCTCCGCTGGGCCTCGCTTCGCTCGGCGTCCGTGGGGCCGGTGACCCGTCCTGACCGGGCGCGCGACCCGGTGGTGGCTAGTGAATACGACGGGGACCCCGTGAAGGGTCCCCGTCGCTGATCCCAACAACGCACCCACGGCCGGGTTGGGTGCGTCCTCCGGAGATCGATTCCGACGCTGAAACTCGCCGGCAGGTCGAAAGTTGCGCTGGCTGCCAACGAACCTCCAGCCGGTCGCTCCTGCGATACTTAGACACCCCCTCCGGGGGCGTAGCTCAGTTGGTTAGAGCGCCGGCCTGTCACGCCGGAGGTCGCGGGTTCGAGTCCCGTCGCTCCCGCTCTAGAAGTGCCTGGAAATCGGGCACTTCTCGTGTTTAAGGAGCCGATGGCGTTCGCGCGGGCAACCGGAGCGGGCAACGTTTCGGGAAACGCCCGGCGCAGTCGTGGGGGTGGTCGCACGCGACGCCGCAGCCGCAGCCGCTAATCCAGTCTGCGAGACAGCCGGCGTCTCCTTCGCAGTTCCAGGTGGCCATTCGATGTTCGAGCGATCTCGTCGGACCGCCCGTCATCGACTCCCGATCCGATGACGGCCTGGATCGCCGTCACCGGCAACCCGGGTGGCGTCGTGACGTCCTGGAGGACGACGGCGCCGGCGGCCGGCGCGGAGAGCGTCGTAGCGACTTGGCGCATCCCAGCATGCAAGCGTTGTTGACTCCCGGCGCGCTCGGCCCCGGCGCAGGTGTCGCGGCACACACCCAGGCCGAAGGCGCGGCGGGCACGCCTGCCCGTCGGCTCCGTGCGTCCCCGGGTTCGCTCGTGTGGACCGTCGGCCATGACGCCGTGAACGGTGCGCCGCGAGTCCCGGGGCAGACCGTCGTGGCTGAGCGCCTCGCCCGCCGTGGACACCCGCGCCGCAGCTTTAGCCGCTTCGCTCGGGCGTCTTCCAATCGGGCCGCTGCGCCTTCAGACGCTTGTATTCATCGGTGAGCGCGCGGTGCTCGGCGAGCACCGCGCCAACCTCCTGCTTGAGGCGGACGATCTCGCTGTTGTCGCCGCCCTGGATAGCGCCCTGCAGTGCGGCGCGAAGCTCGGTGGCGCGATCGGAGGACTGTGACCATGCCTCCCAGGCGGCTTGCATCTCCTCGTCATCCGGCGCTCCGGGAGCGAGCTCCGGCGCCGGCGGCGGCTCGGACCGGAACGCACCGTCCATCGCGAGCCACGATCCATCGACGATCTCGAGCTTGATGTAGTTCTTGGACGCGAGCGCGGTCAAGCCGGCGTTGGGTGGACGCGCGCTGCACGTGAGGCTCGCCACATCGCCCGATGACAGGTTGAGCTCGAGGTTCCGGCTCTTTGCCCAGTCGATCTCGAGGTGGATCTCGTGCCGGCCCGGAGCCACGTCGAACGTCCTCGTCTCACCACGACGGATGTCCCCGACCGTGTTCCCGTCGATCACGACCTTGTAGGTCCGAAGCACGTCGCCGAGCGGCCGGCGAAGGCGCTTGAGCGTTATCTGAGAGGTCGGGTCCGCCACGATCCCGGATCCTCGCACGCGGCCGTGGAGACGTGAAAAAGTCTAGTCTCGGGTTGCTTGAATGTGATCGCGAGGCGTTCGCGGCGTACGTAGGGCCGTTCATCCCGCGGCGCGTTCTCGAGGCGGCGACTATGGCGATTGCTTCCACGAAGTCCTGATCAAGCCGCCTGACGGCAACGGCGCGATCGGGGTGGTCCCGGGCACCGAGAGCAGCCACGCGGGCGTGGCAACGATCCGGTCGCCACGATTGTGCGTGAGCGGCCACGCGGACCGGACTCGACGTGTGGGGGGGGATGCCCGCGGAGGGCGCGGCGGGCCTTGTCGGCGGTGGGCTTCTCGCGCTGGCATGCGGTTCTCGGGTCGGCATAGTCAGCCGAGGCTGTCGAGGTAGGCGAGGAGGTCGTCGCTCGGGGTGTAGCGGCCGGGCTTGACGGCGGGTGGGGTGAGCAGCGCGAGCGCGCGTTCCGGTCAACAGCCGGCGGCGGGAGCGCCGCTTTCCGCGCGCCGAGGAGGAACCCGCGGCGGTCGGTGGAGGTGCCTCCGCGTAACGAGAGCAGCAGTGCCGTGGGCTGCCTGATCCGGGAGGCGCGGGACCCGAAGGAGTGATGGCGACGATTCATTGGCTGTGCAAGGATGCAGTTCATGCTCGAGCAGACGACGGAGCGGGCCTACACGACCGCTCTGCTCACTGGAGAGACCTGGGAGGACTTCGTCGCCCTTGTGGAGGCGAACAACGGCGTGTGGGGTGGCTGCTGGTGCATGGGTTTTCACCCCGAAGGGCTCGACAGAACCAGCGCACGGCATAACCGCGAAAACAAACACAGCCATGTGCGACAGGGCACGGTTCACCAAGTCCTTGTCTATGACGGCAAAGACTGTGTGGGTTGGTGTCAATACGGTACCCCGGTCGAGCTTCCGACGATCAATAACGCCAAGGCGTACGACAAGGAGCTCATCGAGGTCCCGGACTGGCGGATTGGCTGCATCTTCACGGGGAACGGTCATCGTCGCAACGGGGTCGCCAGAGCAGCCGTGAGCGGCGCCCTTTCGGCGATCAGGGCCGCCGGTGGCGGACTCGTAGAGGCCTACCCTGAACAGGTTGAGGGCCGGAAGCCGCAACGAGGCGCGTACTTCCACACCGGCCCGGAAAACCTGTTCGAGGAACTCGGCTTCACCCGGGACCGTAGGATCGCCAAGTGGCGCTGGGTAATGCGATGCCACATTCGCTCCTGATCCCGCCATACGCGTCCATCGCGTTGGTTTCTTGACCGCAAGACCAATGGTCTATCGGGACAGCCGCCTCAAAGGCATCAGGCTGCTCCTTCGTCGCCTCCCGGCACTATGAATGACGCTGCCGCACGGCCGGGTCCAGAATCATGATCAAAGCGCCCATCGCGAACAAAGCAGGAGCGCAGGGAAACAACTCAACTACGGCCTTCCTGCTGATCGCCAGAAGCGCGAGGCGAGCGAAGCGCCTGCCCCGCGGCCGAGACCTCCCCTCGATCCCCGGCGGCCGGCCACTCCGCATAGTCGACCAGTCGGCATAGTCGATCAAAGCGGCGCTCCGGCGGGTTCGGCGGTTCATCCGTAGTGCTGCGAGGGTCCCGACGCTCCTGCTTATGCCTCGAATCGGAAGTCGCGTTGGCGATTGCCGGGTGCCCGGGACGAAGCGCGACGGCCCGCCTCGTTGCGTCTTGTGTATCAGCGGGGGTGACGGAAGGCGGGTGAGCGAGGCGGCAGGCCCGGTGGCGACGAGGGACGTCGTGCCCTTTCGGGCACCAACGTGGCCCTCTTGGCCGTAGGTGGCAGTGCCATACTCGGTCGGACCGAGAGGGCGATTGCGTACCCAGCACGGCAATCCTGATCGGGTGGCACGCGCGCCGCGAGCCCCCGGGCCCAAAGCACCGGCGGTCGACGCCGGCGCGCTCGTCGCCGGTGCGGGGGTTCGTCTGGCCGATCCACTGGGAACGGGCGAGGTGTTGCAGCTGCAACGGTCGGCGGGCAACGCGGCGGTCGCCCGCGTGCTCCAGGCCCGCCCCGCAGAGCCGCCGCGGCGCCCCGAGCTCGGGCCGGAGCGACGTTCGCTGCCCCCGAGCGCTCGCCCTTCTCTCCAGCGCTTCAAGGTCAGCGAACGTCGCTCCGGCAAGGCCCTGGTCCAACGGGTGGGCGGCGAGAAGATCGGCTTCGACCTGACCGCGACCACCGATGCAACGATCAAGGCGGGCCAGGCTCTCCTCGTTGCGCAGTGGCGACAGGTCAGGCAGACGGAGCACGATTTGAAGGTCGGTGCGGAGAAGATCGATGTCGAAGCCGGTGCGCAAGAGCTCATCGCCCATCGCGCACGCCAGAAAGCGCGCGACGAGTACCGGACGACGAATCCGGCGACAACCCGGTCCGCTCTCAATACGGCTTTACCGGTGATCCCTGCTGGCAGGACGGACGGGGCTTTTTCGAAGTACTACTACGACAAACTGACGGGTCGTACCAGAACACAGCAGCTCACTCTCCTGAAAACCGGGAGTGCATTTGTCGATGCCAGGCTAACCATCGACGATGCGACGGGTATCATCCAGTATCGACCTGATGACACACAGCCATACGTGACGATCGGCACGCTCACGAAAGGTGCGGACACTTTCAATGTCAAGACTGCGGCTACTGGTACGTCTGCTACTAGACGCGACGTCCTCGAGAAACAGGGCGTGGGCACGGACCTGAGCAATGAGGCGAAGGAATACGTCAAAGACGCCCGAGGCGTCCTGACACGCCGCTACGCGTACGTAGAAAAGAACTACTGGCAGATGATGGAATTCTTTATGACTAACCGTCATGAGGGTCGATTCCAATCCTTCATGAAGGCCGCCGGTGAAGCAAACCCGGACCTCTTTGAGGCGCGCCAGCCGGAGGTCGATATCGTCCGCGGACAGGCGTTGGCATCGAGGACGGGCAGGCTCACCAAGAAGCAGCTGGCGGTCGCACATCAGAAGCTCGGCAGCGGGCCGCAACAACGTGGTGTGAGCCTCGCGTCGACGCCCAAGGTCGGCGCCACGTACGTGAATACGGGTGAAAACTTCCGCACGGCTCGCGGCTTCCGCCTCAAGATCGACCTGGCCCTGATTCCGCCGCCCCCCGCGGGGCCGCTGCTAATCAACCACTATTCGCGCGGTGGTGTGATCGACAAACCCACCAAGTACGACACCACGCGGGAGCGAGGGAAAACTTCGAAGTATCCGTACCTGGAGAGCTCCCTTCATGCACGAGAGTTGTACCTGGAGTACCTCAACCCGGAGTGGGTCGTCGCTATCGAATCACACCCCACCCTCACCGGCCCGAGTACGACCACCGACCTCACTTCGCCACTCGGGACCGCAACCTCACTGTTCCAGCTCGGCAAGTCACAGTTTGGTGGAGCGGCGTTCGAGCGTGGTTTCGACGAGGGACTTCGCACCGCCCTGAACTCGTTGCCAGGCGACCAGAACCACACCGACGGCTTCAACCACGCCAAATCATTTGTGCTCGGCTGGACCGCGGGCAATCTCGAACACACCAACGTCGGCGCCAACGATGCGACAGCCGCCGCGGCCGCCGGCATTACCGTGCCGCAGTACGTCTACGACCAGTCGATGGCGGTCGACCTGCCCACCGGCGAGTACGACATTTATCGCGTGGGGTATCTCCAGGGTCGATCAGGTGTTGCGCAGATAGCCGCGGGCGCGAACCTGCCTCATTGACCCACTAGGGCGCGACCGACTTGCGCGTTTACTGAATCGCGCGCAAGCCGACGATTTCTGGCGAATCCACACGTGGCCCACCGGCCCCCGCTGCGCGACGCGCGTCACATATCCTCCTGGCGTGAGGTGCTGCTCGCACGACTGCCGCAGCCGGATTCGGTAGCCGAGGGCGCCCTCCGCGTTGTGATCCTCTACGACACGTTGAGGCGGCGGCGGGTCGATCTGCCGGCGCTCGCGCAGGCCTCGGCTGCCCTGGCCCAGGATGTGGCCGGGATTCGGCTGCATGGGACGGGCAGGTGATCCGCGTTTCGCCCGATGGCGTGGCGGCCCCCGCCTCGGCGCTACCCGGCGTCCGCGACAACCCCGACGACACTCGACGACGAGGAGATCGGCACGATGTAGCTGGAACGGGCTGGCCTGCCTTTCTCGCTCGACCAGGTGCTCCTGGACCGAGTCGCCCTCCCCGCCACGGTGGTCGTCGAGAAGTACGGTCCGGCAAGCGCGCACGGCTCTCCGCTTCACCACCGCCCGCGAGCCCGCCGTCCACTACGCGAGTCTGGTGCTCGCCCTGCTCGCACATGACGGCTTGAGGCGTCAGGCAGCCAGGCGCGGTGGTCTGCACGTCGCTGCTCCATTCGTCGTGCGGGGCTGTCCGGCTACGGAGACGGCGGACGTTGCCAGCCACGCCGCAAGCGCGGGTGAGGGCCGGTCGCGACCGGCTCGGACGAGCGCTGGGTCGCCGTTGCAATCCCACGCCGCGGGCAACCATGGCCGCTCGACACCGGGTCTGAAGGCGTGTGTGCCCGCCTGGGTCGAGTGTGCGAGTCGTCTCACCTAACTTCGACGCGCCGAAAGTCGTCGGATGGTCTTCCAGTCGGCCACAGCTGCCACAGCTGCCACAACCGAAGTTACCGATGGGCCACGGACCAACCGGGCCGCTTCGCCGCGTGATGCCGAAAATCTCGGTGGGCCTCGTGGCGAACTTTGGTGCTACTGGCTGCTTTGCTGCAGCGCCTCGAGGGTCGCCACATCATCGTCGGAGAGCTTGATCGCGCCCGCTCCCACGTTGTCAGCAAGGTGGTCCGGGTTGCTGGTACCTGGGATGGCCAGGATGTGCGGGCCCCGCCGCAGCGTCCAGGCCAGCTGGATCTGCGCCGAAGTCGCGCCATGCGTGCGGGCGACCGCGAGCAACTCCTCGGGCGCCGCGCTGGTTCTGCCCTGTTCGCGGCCCGCGCCGGCGATCGCAAAGAAGGGCACGAACGCGACGCCCTGCTCACCACAGGCCCGCATGAGCGCTTCAGCGCGCCGGTCGGCGAGGCCGTAGGCGTTCTGCACGCAGACCACCGGCGCGATTGCCTGAGCCTCGGCAAGGTGCTCGAGTTTGACGCCGGAGATGCCCAGGTGCCGGATCAGCCCAGCGTTGCGAAGCTCAGCCAGAGCGCCGAAATGCTCGGCCACCGAGTCCATGTCCCGCTGACGGCGTAGGTTCACCACGTCGAGGTGATCCCGCCCGAGCTGGCGCAAGTTCTCCTCGACTTGGCCACGAAGCTGATCGGGCCTTGCCTGAGGCAGCCACTCGCCCGATGGATCCCGGGCCGGCCCGACCTTGGTGACAATCACCAAGTCATCCGGGTAAGGCGCCAGCGCCGTGTTGATCAGCTCGTTCGCCGAGCGCAGCGAGGAGAAATAGAACGCGGCAGTATCGATGTGGTTAACCCCGAGCTCGACCGCCCGACGCAGCACCGTGATCGCCCGGTCGCGGGCGGTGGGGGTGGCGTCGGCGGCCAGCGCCCGCCCGCTCTGGGTCAGACGCATCGCGCCGAACCCCATCCGGTTGACGACGAGGTCACCGAGATTCCAGGTGCCGGCTGCGGCTGCCGTGATCGTCTCTGAAGTCATGAACCGATCCTCTCATGCAGCCCTCGAGCACGGCGGTCTCACGCAGGGTCTGCGATGGACCTGAGGCGCAGAGCAGAAGCAAGCCCCGGCCGACTGGGAGCACACGAGAGTTCTGCACGTTCGTAAATGCAGAGGTGTCCGAGAATCGGGCGACCCGCGCTCGTTAGCGTATGAGCGGTGTGGGTGGTCGTTCAGCATGTGGCCTATGACGGGCGCGGTGGCATCGAGCCGGCGTTGCGTCGTGCTGGGCTGGAGGCCGTTGATCGTCGCCCGTTTGCAGGAGACCCGTTGCCGGCCGTCTCCGAACTGTCCGGTTTGATCGTGCTCGGTGCTCCAGCCGGGTCTGCTGACGCCGATGCTCCCGAACATCTGGTTCACGAGCGACAGCTGATCAGAGAGGCCGTCGAGCGCGAGATTCCCGTGTTGGGCGTCTGCTTTGGAGCCCAGCTGCTCGCGGTGGCGCTGGGCGGCAGCGTGGTCACGGACGGGCCGCTCGAGATAGGGATGGGCAGCGCAACGCTGACCGGCGCCGGTCGCGCTGATCCGGTTCTGGGTGCGGTTGGTGAGACGGCGACGGTGCTGCACTGGCATCGAGACGCCTACACGCTTCCCGTCGGGGCTGTGCGTCTGGCCACGGGCGACCAGCACGTCGAGCAGGCCTTCCGGTTTGGCGCCAAGGCCTACGGCGTGCAGTTCCACGTGGAGATCAACGCTCAACTCGCAGAGGTGATCGGCGATCAGATGCCGGCCGACTCCCTCCCGGCAGACGCGGTCTCGGAAGCAGAGTTGTGGGGCGGCTGCGTGTTGGACCGACTTCTCGCCCTCGGCTGAACACACGGCAACCGGAGAGGCCGGCTACCCCGGGGCCGGTGTCGCCGACGCCGAACTCGACCGGGCAGCGATGTCAAGCACGACACGGTGGCGTGGGCGGCGTTAGCCCGAGTTTAAGCCAATGTTCTGCGGGCCTGGATTGTTCGCCGGAAGCTCAAGAGCCCGGTTGGCAGCACGATGAATCCGACGGCGAGCGGACGGTGGGTATCCACCATGGCATTCGGTCGGGCGTTACTGCGGGGGGACTCGACCCGCAGACGTAGGGGTCGTGTCGCGTCGGTGTTCATGGCGAACATGCAGCCGGTGCCGGCGAGGTAGCGGCTGATCGCGTTGGGCGTGGCGACGCCGACCAAGATCGGCTTCTGGCTTGCGGAGGCGACCTTGAGCCGCACCGAACGGGCCCAACCGAACAGCGTCGTTTTCCAGTCTGTGCTGTTGGTCGCCAGTCCGTACGTTTCATCACGCCGCCTCGTGCTCGAGCTCTTCCAACTCGCGGTCCATGATCACTGCCGCCACCCGCCGCTTGGGGCGCAGCAGCGGGAGGGCGACCAGTGCGCCCACGCCGACCGCGGCGGCTGCGACCGCCCAGCCTAGGTGAAAGCCGCCGGTGAGCGCCCGGAGGTGGTCGTGTCCCAGGCCGGCCAGCACCTTTGTGCGGTCGGCCGCGATGGTGGCCAGCGCCGCGGTTCCGATCGCGACCGAGATCTGCTGCGAGGCGTTGACGATTCCGGAGGCCAGGCCGGCGTCGGCGACCGGCACGTCGGCCATCGCGATCGTGGTCAGCGGCAGGAACGACAGCCCCGCGCCGAGGCCGAGCAGCGCGAACGGCAGCGCGATCGTCGGGAAGTAGCTGGCATGCGGCGGGAGTCGCGAGAGCAGCACGAGCGCGGCGGCGATTGCGGCCAGGCCGGCGAGAACCACCCTCGTGGTGCCGACCTGGCGCATCAGTCGAGCGGTCACCCCGAGTGAGAACAGGCCGATGAGGAGCGTCAGCGGCAGGAACGCGAGGCCGGTCTGCAGCGCCCCGTAGCCGTGCACGTGCTGAAGGTAGAGCACGCCGAGCAGGAAGGTCGAGTACATGCCCGTACCGACGAAGCCGCGCACCACGCTCGATCCGACCAGGCCGCCGACGCGCAGGATACGCAACGGGAACATCGGATCCGAGAGCCGCGACTCGACCGCGACGAACACCGCCAGCAGCGCCGCCGCCGCGGCGCCGGACCCGAGCGTGTGCGCCGACAGCCAGCCGTAGTCGGTGACCTTCACGATCGCGTACACGCCGAGCATCAGCGCCGCCGTGACCAGCACCGCGCCGGCCACGTCCACGCCGTACCCGAGCCCGAGGCGCTCGGTCTCGTTGATCAGCACCGATCCGAGCGCGAAGGTCACGATCCCGATCGGCACGTTGATGAAGAAGATCCAGTGCCAGTCGGCCGTCTGCGTGAGCACGCCGCCGGCGAGCAGCCCGAGCGAGCCGCCGCCGGCGAGGATGAACGTGTACACGCTCATCGCGATCGCCCGCTCCGACGGCCGCGGAAACTCGGTGACCAGCAGGGCCAGCACCGCCGCCGAAGCAACCGCGCCGCCCAGCCCCTGAACGAACCGGGCCACGATCAACACGACCTGATCGTCCGCCAGCCCACACGCCACCGAAGCCAGCGTGAACATCACCACGCCGGTGAGGAACATCCGCTTGCGCCCGAGCAGGTCTCCCAGCCGTCCGGCCAGCAGCAGGAAGCTGCCGAACGCGATCAGGTACGCGTCCAGCACCCACGCCAGGTTGGCCTGCGAAAAGCCGAGGTCGCGCTGCATCGACGGCAGCGCGACGTTCACGATCGTTCCGTCCAGCACCATCATCAGTTGCCCCATGCACACGACCGCGAGGGCCACCCACCGTCGACGCTCTCCATCGATCAGGTTTTTCATCGTGATCATTCCTTCTTCCACATTTCGATAGTCTCGTTACTGAGAATAGGATCGTTATTCTCGATAGAGCCGTTATACTCCTCGCATGGCTGAACGTCAAGTCGCCAGTCGGCCGCGGCGCGGCGAGCGGCGTCTGATCACCCGGGCGCAGTTGCTAGATGCCGCGGAGCGCGTGTTCGCCCGGGACGGCCTGCGCGGCGCCTCGGTCGACGCGATCGCGCTGGAAGCTGGCTACTCGAGCGGCGCCGTCTACTCGAGCTTCAAGGGCAAGGAGGACCTGTTCCTCACCCTCTTGGAGGAGCGCATCGACCCACGGTTGGCAACGGTCTACGAGGCGGTGGAGGCCGAGCTCGCGGCCGGCGCCCCGCCGCTCGAGGCAGCCCGCCGCTTCGTGTCCGCGCTCCGAGGCGAACGCGACGCGTTCCTGCTCCTGATCGACTTCTGGGGCCAGGCGGTGCGCGACCCTGCGGCAGCCGAGCGATTCGCCCAGCGACACGCCCGGCTCCGAGCCACTGTCCAAGCCCTCCTCGACGCCGCCGTCCCCGAACGCGAAATCGACCTCGGGCTCCCCAACGACCAGCTCGCCACCACCCTAATCGCGCTCGCCAACGGCTTCGCGATCGAACTCCTCGCCGACCCCGACGCCGTTCCCGACGACCTCTTCGGCCACGCCATCGGCGCCCTCGTACGCGGCTCTCGCACCTCGCAATAAGCAGCCGGATCGCCGGTGCTGCCCGTCAGGGTGACATCGGCCCCGTTGCGTCGGGCGGCGGATTCGCGGCTCAAAAGATCCTAGAGACGCTTGGGCGATGGCGCCACCCAGCCGTCGGCCACCGCTGGCCACGTCGGCTCCAGAGCCGCAGCCGCGCGAGCTAGAGTCGTCGCTCGTGGTCGATGGTGATCAGGCGCTGCGCGAGGAGCAGGAGCAGGAGCAGGAGCAGGAGCAGGAGCAGGAGCACCTGGACCGTACTGTCGAGGCGTTCGAGTGGGCATTAGCCGAGCTGAGATCGCGGAGCGCTAGCGGCGGTATCGACGAGTTCGCTAACGAGGCGCTCGACCAACTGCGGCGCGAGCGGATCCGGGTTTACACCGAAGCGAGCGGTCCGCTGTACTTCGGGCGGATCGACCGCGTCCGAGGCGGCCCCACCTACATAGGCCGGCACGTGATCGTCGACCGTCGCAACCTCCTGCTCGCGATCAACTGGCGAGCGCCGGCCGCCGAGCCGTTTTATGCTGCAACGACCCGGGACCCGCGCGGGATCACGCTGAGACGGCGTCTGGATATCGAGGATGCCCGGCTGCTCGGATTCGTCGACGAGCACCTCGCCGCCCGTGGCGGTGATCAGCTGGCGGAGGCGATCGTCGAGGACATTACCCGCCGGCGGGTCGGCGAGATGCGCCAGATCATCGCGACGATCACCCCTGAGCAGTACGAGACGATCACCGAAGGCCCGCTGCCGGCGCTCGTCATCCAGGGTGGGCCCGGCACCGGCAAGACCGCGGTCGGCCTGCACCGCGCCGCGTGGCTGATCTACGCCAATCCGACCCTTCGCAACGCCGGTGTGCTCGTCGTCGGCCCGAACCGGACGTTCATCCGCTACATCGGCCAGGTCCTGCCCGCGCTCGGCGAAGGCACGGTCGAGCAGCGCGACATCGACTCGCTCGTAGCGATGGGCGATCAACCGGCGTACGAGGACGCCACGATCGCCGCCGTCAAGGGCAGTGGCCGGATGGCCGCCGTGTTACGACGCCTGCTGTGGGCGCGCCTGCGGGTGCCGCCGGACGGGAGCTTCGTGGTCACCGTCGGGCGTTCACCGGTCACGATCACCGCCTCGGAGATCGAGTCGCTCGTAGCGTCGGCACGGGAGTCGGAGCGGAGCTTCCAGGCCGCGCGGACCCGGTTTCGGACGCGGCTGGCCGAGGCGATCGCCGCCCGGGCGGTCGAGCATTCCCGCCTGCCGGTGCTCGCATCGACGGCGGAGGTCGTAACCGCCGTCCGCCAGTCGACCGAATACCAACGGCTGACCAACCGGGTGTGGCCGCGCGTCGCCCCCGAGCAGCTCGTGCAGGCGCTTTACCGCAACCGACGGCGGCTGACCGAGCTCGCCGGCGATCTCTTCGCCGACGACGAGATCGAGCTTTTGCTCGCATCCTCGCCGCCGGCGAGACGCGCCGATATGACTGTCACCGACGTCGCGCTCCTCGACGAGGCGCGCTGGCTGATCGAACCGGAGCTGCGAACGTTCGGGCACGTCGTCATCGACGAGGCCCAGAACCTGACGCCGATGGAGCTGAGGATGGCCGTGCGTCGCGCCCGGCGTCAGTCGCTGACCATCCTTGGCGATATCGCGCAGCGCACGGCGGAGGCCGGGCTGACGAGCTGGGAGAACGTCTTGCATGACGCCGGCGTTCGCCAATTCGCCGCGCGTGAGCTGCTCGTCAGTTACCGCGTCCCACGCGACTTCCTCCAGCTCGCCGCCGGCATCGGCGGAATCCAGGCGGCGGTTCCCCACGGAGTCAGGGAGGCACCGTGGCCGCCGGTCGCCATCACTCCCAATCGTTCTGGCATCGGCGACGCCGTGGTACGGATGGCATCGGCGATGGTCGAGGCGGTTGGGAGCGTGGGAATCGTCGCCCCAGATGAGCTGCTCGGGCAGGTGCGGGCGGCACTCGCCGCGACGCCGTTCGCCGACGCCGTCGCCGGGCCGCTGTCGGCGGCGATCAACCTGCTCGACCTCCGCGTAGTCAAGGGCCTGGAGTTCGACGCCGTCGTCGTCGTCGAGCCGACGGCGATCCTTGCCCAGCGCCCGGACGGCGGCCCGGGCGCGCTATACACCGCGCTGACCCGATCCACCCGCGCGCTCGCGATCGTCCACAGCGACGATCTCCCCGCCAGGCTGGCGACGTCACCGCTGCTGCACCACGTCAGCGCCACGAACCCGGCGGACGAGTGGGCGGCGCTAGGGCGTCCCAGCGCCTGACCTACCGTCGGCGGCGACCGGTAGGCCGTCCTTTCCGCCCAAGCAGGCGCTCCCGCGGCGGGCCTTTACCCACGACGCGAGCCACGCACAGGGTTCTGCAATCGCGGCGAAGGTCGAGAGGGGGCGGCCCGTGGACGTTTGGAGCTGGGGGATTTAGCCTTTCATCGATTCGAGTCGAAAGGACGGAGCATGGTGGGCAGCCCAGTGCGGTGGGGGATTCTCGGTACGGGTGGGATCGCGAGCATGTTCGTGACCGATCTGCAGCTGACTGGTTCTGGCGTTGCGACCGCCGTGGGGTCGCGAAGCCAGAGATCCGCTGACCGTTTCGCGGACGAGTTTGGCATCGCGAATCGGCATGCCGGCTACGAGTCACTCGTCGCCGATCCGGACGTCGATGTCGTCTACGTCGCAACGCCGCACCCGATGCACCGTGACAACGCGATCCTCGCGCTGCGGGCGTTCAAGCACGTGTTGGTCGAGAAGCCATTCACGATGAATGCTGTCCAGGCGCGCGAGATCGTCGAGGTCGCGCGGGAGAACCGTCGGTTCGCCATGGAGGCGATGTGGACCCGGTTTCTGCCCCACGTCCTCGTAATCCGGGACTGGCTCGCGCGGGGCGTGCTCGGCGACATTATTACCGTGACCGCGGATCACGGTCAGTGGTTCGCCGAGGACCCCGAGTTCCGCCTGTTCGCACCCGAACTGGGCGGTGGCGCACTGCTCGACCTCGGCGTGTATCCGGTGTCGTTTGCGTCGATGGTCCTCGGCACGCCGGATCGGATCGTGTCCATGAGCGACCCGGCGTTCACCGGCGTTGACGGGCAGACATCGATGTTGTTCGGCTATAACAGCGGCGCCCAGGCCGTGCTCACGTGCACCCTGCGCGCGAAAAGTCCGACAAGAGCGTCGATCGTCGGCACCGACGCCAGGATCGAGATCGATGGCGACTTCTACGCTCCCACGGACATAACGCTCATACCGAGGCACGGCGACCGGACGTCCATCGAATCGGTACATGAGGGTCGGGGGTTGCGCCACCAGGCCGACGAGGTCGCCCGCCGTCTGGCCGCCGGGGACCTTGAGAGCCCGGTGATGCCGCTGGATGAGACGATCTCGATCATGGAGACGATGGACACCGTGCAGGCCCAGGCCCGGCAGAGCGCATGAACGACGACGACGGTCGGTTGATCTCGTCGCTCGAGGCGCAACTCCTCGGGCGGCGACGGGCGGCGACCGGCACCGCGTTAGACGAGGCGCTTGGCGTCGACCCGCGGCTGCGCGCGGCGCACCGGGGCGCCTTTCCGATCCGGATCCGCGAGGTCGGCGTGGTGGGCAGCGTCGCCGTCTCCGGACTGCCCCGGGCCGAGGCATCGACGAAAGCGCTCGCCGAGCGCTGAGAATGCGCGTGATCGCCAATGCCGCGCGTGCGATCGTCCCCTGCGGACCGCTTCGACGTCTGGGCGTGCCTGGCCGACGCCGATGCCGGCAGTCCTCCTCTGCCGCGGAAGACGCGTGTGGCGCTGGCTATGGGCAGCGCCTAATCGAACTCTGTTCTGGCTAGCCCGTGGGGCGGTACCGGACGTCGGTGAACGGCCACTCGGTCGCGAGCCAGTTCGCCACGGCATCGTGCACCAGCAGATCTAGTTCCGCACAGTTTGCGCTGACCCAAGACCGCACCTGCGCGGCCCGGGAGTCCGACGGCGACGGGTAGATGTACACACATCCCATGACCCGGTCCCGATCATCGAGGACCGTGTACGTAAAACCCACACGTCGTTGAAAGTCCTCAGCGTGGCGCTTCAGGTCCCGCAGGTTCTCGGCGAGTGAGAGCCCACCGACGGGCGGCCATCGACCATCCAGAAAGCCAGGAGTGGCGCGGATGTGATCGATGCTCGACGTCCAGGCAGTGTGATCGGCCTCGTTGTGCTCGGCCCCGAGTGGCTCCAAGCGGAAGCCCGGACCCACAAGGCCCTGGGGAACGACAAAATCATCCGGGACGAACGACTGAGCCATACGGCGAGGTTACGCCCGACGCGCGTCAGACGGTCCAGACCTTCCTCGGGGCCGCACCGCCATTGGCTCCTGCGCCCGGGGGCAGAACCGCGGTATGCCCGGAAGGTGCGCATCCGCCTAGTGATTCTCCCGCGCGCTTACAACGTCTGGTAGTAGACGAGCTCTCCGGGCAGGGCTGGTGAGTCGCTACCGGGTTCATTCGACGCGGTTTACTCACCGACCGGTGGTCAGATCGCCTACGTCAAGAACGTGCATGGCGCGCCCGAGGTCTATGTTGCGCCAAACGTCGCGTCGCCGGCGGGCACGCAGCTGACCGCCGGCAGTCAACCCGACTGGCAGCCGGCGTCCGCGAGTCCGCCGACAACCTGACCGCAAGCCGCCACGCCAAGCGTTGCGTCGCCGGGTGGAAGAATGGTTCGATGTCCAAGATGAACATCGAGAATCCTGAGTTCGTATACGACTCAGAGGATCCAGAGGGCTTTAGAGCCGGCATGCTGCGCTTCGGCCCTCGGGTCGGGGCCGCGCGTACCGGCACGAGTGTGTACGAGCTTCCGCCTGGACAGGCGATCTGTCCGTACCACTACGAGTACGGCGAGGAGGAATGGCTGCTTGTCCTCGCCGGTCGCCCCACTCTGCGGACGCCTGATGGCGTAGAGGAGCTCGCTCCATGGGACGCTGTGTGCTTCCCGGAGGGGCCAACCGGCGCCCACGGACTGCGCAACAACACCGACGAAACCGTACGGGTAATGATGTACTCGACCGTGAGTCCAACGGCGGTCTCGGTCTATCCGGATTCGGACAAGGTCGGGATCTGGGTGGAGAACGCCGAGGACAAGCTCATCCTTCCTCGCTCCAGCGCGACGGACTACTACAGCGGGGAAGCCTGATGGATGCTTGAACCGCTGCGGGTCGACGGTCTAGGGCGGCATCTGGAGGACCATTACGGTGTCGATGTGGCGGAGATCGCACCGCTGGACCTCGGAGTTTTCCGTGTCGATCGTCGCGACGGCCCGCGGTGGGTGGCACGCGTGTTTGCCGCGGAGCGGCCGCCCTCGAGCGTGCAGGAGGACGCTCAGATCCTTCGAGCGCTCGAGCGGGCGCGCTTCCCAGCCGTGCGCTGCGCGCACCCGGAGCCAGTGTCGGAACTCCTCGGTCAGAGCGTGTTGGTGACCGATTTTCTGGAGGACCACGGACCGCTGAAACCGGGGCGACCGGCGGCGCTTCTAGGTGCCCTGCTCGGGCGCCTGCACTCGCGCCCGGCAACCAACCTACGCCCAGGCGGGGCCTGGCATCACCTCTCGTTCGCCGGCGGGCCCCGGGAGGAGATCGGTGCCGCGGCCGAGCTGCTGGAGGACCACCTGCCTCGAGTCGGGGTCCGCGAGCTGGGACTGTTCGATCGCCTCCGCGACGAGGTTGCGCGAACCGATGGCTGCGACGATCTGCCACGCGCGTTCGTGCACCCCGACTTCGTCCCCGCCAACGCGATCTCCACCGCCGACGACAAGCTGGCTATTGTCGACTGGACGGGCGCGGGACGGGGACCGCGGGTGTGGTCGCTCGGTTGGCTGCTGTGGGCAGCCGGAGCTCGCGATCTGCGACTGATCGACGTCGTCGTGTCGCGCTACCGGCGCTCTGTCGAGCTCGAGCCGGCCGAGCTTGACCGGCTGGAGGGCGCCATCCGAGGACGGCCGGTCATGCTCGAGACCTGGTCGGTATGTGCGTGCCGGCGTGAGATCGCGGCTGCCGTGGATCGGATAGACCGTGCCGGTGAACTGGCCCACTCGATCGCCGTCCAGGCGCAACGGTCATTCAGAAAGCGATCGACCGCCGACCGTCGTACACAGTGAGTACCTGCTCTCTTTCTATGACCATCGTCTCGGGGCGGATCACCCCTGCAGGCGCTCAGCAGATTTTGAACTTGACGGTCAACGTCTTGTGGACAAGCTTCTTCGTCTTATGCCCGTGATTGGTGACGGTCTCGATGTACGAGAGCGTCACCTTCAGCGTGTGCCGTCCGGACTTCAATCCGGACAGCTTCAGCTTCGGCGAAGCCGGCAGCTTTTTCACCGTCGCGTTGGCCTTGTAGGTCGTGACCGTGACCTTGACCTCCTTGCCATGCTTGCGAACCGTTTTCTTGATCGTGTGCTTGACGCCCTTGTCGATGTAGAGCACGGCGCTCGAGAACTTGAGCTTCGCCTTCTTCGAGTTCCTGATCGCGGTCGAGTTCAGGATCACCGCCAGCGTGCTCTTGCTCGCGGTACAGACCGAAGTCGCCGGCGTTGTCAACGTGATCTGCTGGTTCCCGAGCGTCCCGGTCGTCTTCTGGACCGACGGTGCCAGCGGCGAGGTCTTGAACGACTCGACCGTGCCCTCGGACTCGCCGGCCGAGTTCGTCGCGACCACCCGGTAGTAGATCGTCGTGTTCGAGGGAAGGGCGGTGAGCATCCCGGTCACCGGCTCCTTGGTCGTGCCCGCCGCGAGCGACCCATCCGCGGCCGAGGAGCCGAGCGACGGACTCGTGCCGTACTGAATTGAAACCGCCGTCGTGTCGGCAAGCGGCGTGACCGACCCGCTGATTGTCGCGGCGGTCGAGGAAACGGTGGTCGTCGGACCGGAGTTAGCGATCGGGGGGATGACGATCCGGCCGATGGCGTTCGGTGACCCACTGTCGGTGAACCACACGGCGCCGTTCGCGCCCGCGAGAACGGAGTCGCCGTCCTCGAGGCCCGTCGGGTTGACGCCGTTGGTGATCTCGGTGATCTTGCCGGCGGGTGTGATCTCGGCGATCGCCGATGGCGTCAACGGGTCCATCGAGGCCTGCGGGACCCACAGGTTGCCGTCGGCGCCGGCGGTGATGTCGAGGGGGAGGTCATCGTTGAGACCGGCGGTGAACTCGGTGATCTGGCCCGACGGGGTGACCCGTCCGATCGCCCTCTGGTTGCCGTATTGGTCTGTGAACCAGACGTTGCCGTCCGGTCCCGGTGCGATCGCGTCCGGATCGGCACCGCTCTGCAGACCGCTCGTGAACTCCTGGACCGAGCCGTTCGTCGTGATCCGACCGATCGCCCCGCTGTTGTCTGAGAACCACAGGTCTCCGTCTGGGCCAACAGCGATGTTCGTCGGGATCGCGCCCATCGCCAGCGGATACTCGGTGATCGTTCCGTCCGTGCCGATCTTGCCGATCGAGGTCGTCCCCATGTCCGAGAACCAGATCTTCCCGTCAGGACCGAGCACCATGTTGTCGGCAATCTCGCCGTTCATCGGCATCGCATAGGGGGTGAACGTTCCGCCGGGGGTCATCTTGACGATCGCGTTGGTTGCGCCGGTGGCGGCGTAGAACCAGATGTTCCCGTCCGACCCGGCGACGATCTGAAGCGGAACCTCACCGGCGAGCGCCGAGAACTCGTGGATGACGCCGCTCGGTGTGGTGTAGCCCACCGCCTTGGCACCGTTGTCGGTGAACCACAGATCGCTGTTGGGGCCGTTGGTGAGATCGTACGGCGTAGCGCCGGGGTCAAGCCCGGAGGTGTACGTCGTGACGTGACCGGCGGAGTCGATCTTGGCGAGCCCGGCTCCGTTGATGAACCAGACGTTGCCGTCGGAACCGTTGACCATCGTCCCCGGGCTGGTTACGCCGCCGGTGAACTCCGTGATCGATGCCGCCTGCGCGAGCCCCGGCGCGAGCATCGCGACCGCGCTCGCCAACACCGACAACACTGCGATCTTCAAGCCCTTACCAGCCATCTCGAACCCCCGTGTCAGTCCTCGAACCGGCTCGCCAGACCCATCGCGCGCTGCACTTCATGGATCTCACCAGCACCCCATCGAAACGAGCGGACTCGCCGTCAGCCGCGCGCCAACATCCCCGATTTCGAGCCAGTCTACGTTAGGCGCATTACCGAACGCTGAACGAGCGCTGCCTTGGGTCGATGTCGTCCATCGACCCACGGTTGCACCGGGTTATCGGTCGGTGACCGGAATCGGCTCAGCCAGCGCAGCGCGCCCGGGAGCCGCGGGGAAGGGATCGGCGAAGTACTGGGTTTCGTGCGTTACGAGACCGTCGGTGATCTCCATGATGCTGATTGAGTACGTGGGCACGCCGTCATAGGTGATCACGCACTCGCTCACCCAAACGTCGCCGCCGCCCATGATCCGCCGGATGGTGAAGTGGCGTTCGGCCGGGTGCCCGCCGCGTTGCGCTTGGATCTTTGACCTGCCCCGGAAGCGCTCGCCGGACTGCGGGTAGTCCAGGATTGCGTCGGCGGCGTAGATCGCGTGCTCAGCGTCGCCGTCCCCGCGTTCGGAGGCCTCCCAGTGCTGCTGGATCCGGGCCTGGATATCGGCGTCACGATCAATTGCGCTGCTCACGCGTTTGCCTCCTCATGACTCGTACACCGCTCCGTCGATCACCTCACGGTGCCCGATCGGGCGCGCAAGCGCGACCCGGACCGGCGTTTCCGGGTTTGGCCTGCGCATCTGAAATCCAGACTCAGGCTTGACGTACATCGTCAGGACGAGTTCGTGCGCGCTCTCATAAAGGTCTGGCGCGAGCACGCGGCCGTCCGCCCGGCGGCCGCCCGCGAACGTCTGCTCCGTCACGCATATCCGCAGAACGGTGTCCTCTGGCTTGGGCTCGGCAACTTCGTCCAGGTGCCAGGACGATGCCCGGATCCCATCGCGGGTTGCGCGCAACGGCCGGCCGTTGCTCTTCACTACGCACGACCACGTGCCGCGTTTGACGTCCTGCCTGACCACGACCGTCAGCAACTCCGGCGGGAGTCCACGTCCGAACAGCGCCTCAGTATCGGTCCGCGCGAGCAGGCGCCAGCCCACGAGCCGCCCGTCGACTTGTGCGGCGAGGGCGCTCACCGCTGGATCGGAAGAGTCAAGCGGCTCGGGCGGACGCTCTAAAACGAGTGGCGAGAACGGCAGGCCGGCGCCATCGCTGACAAACCCGGGTACCCGTGGAGCCGGGAGCGGCTCGAGCACGGCACAACGCTGCCAGTCGCGGCCGGTGGGCACGCCTCGCCCGCGCGCCACGAGCCGGGAAAGAAGACCATCGCCCCCGTTCGCCATGGCAACCAGACTACCGCCGTCCACCCGCGCCGCGTCCCACGGCGGGGCGCATCGTTTCGCTACGGTCGTCTGGGGGATGAGCCGGATCGTTGTCATCGGGGCCACGGGCCATGTCGGGAGTTATTTGGTCCCGCGGCTGGTTCGAGCCGGCCATGAGGTCGTGGCGCTCAGTCGGGGCGCGCGCGACCCGTACGTGCCGGATCCAGCGTGGCGGACGGTGGAGCGTGTCGTAGCTGACCGGGAGATCGAGGATGCCGCCGGCGTGTTCGGTGAGCGGGTGGCCGCGTTGGGAGCGGATGCCGTGGTCGACATGCTCTGCTTCACGCCCGAGTCCGCGCACCAGCTGGTCGAGGCGTTGCGGGCGACCCGGCCGTTGTTGGTGCACTGCGGCTCGATCTGGGTGCACGGTCCGGCTGCGCGGGTGCCCATCACCGAGGATGAGCCGCGGACTGCGTTCGGGGAGTATGGAATCGGCAAAGCGGCGATCGAGGTCCTACTGCACCGAGAGTCGATCGCCGGGGGAGTTCCGAGCGTGGTGTTGCATCCCGGGCACATCACCGGTCCATGGCCGTCGATCACACCTGCGGGCAACCTCGATCTGGATGTCTGGCGCCGGCTGGCGGTCGGCGATCCGCTGCCGCTGCCCGATCTTGGGCTTGGCGTGCTGCATCACGTGCACGCCGACGACGTCGCCCAGGCGTTTGCACGGGCGCTGGAGCGGCCGGCCGCGATCGGGTCAAGCTTTCACGTGGTGTCTGAGCAGGCGATGACACTGCGAGGTTTGGCAGCCGGCGTGGCGGGGTGGTTTGGTCGCGAAGCGGTGATCGAGCTCGTCGCATGGGCGGATTTTGAACGGCGCGTAGGCGCGGAGCACGCCGGCGGGACCCGTGCCCACGTTGGTCGCAGCATCGCCGCGAGTATCGATCGCGCCCGCGACGTCTTGGGATACCGGCCGCGCTACAGCTCGCTTGGCGCGCTGCGCGAGTCGCTCGGGTGGCTGGTGGCCAACGGTCACGTCGACGTCGGCGGCCAGGACTTCTGACCCAACGGCCGCCGCGCTGCGGGGTCCAGGACCGCCCGGATGAGGGTCGCGCTCAGGCCCGCTTGATCGCCTGCAGCGTGTAGCTGTGTGCTAGGCGCCAGGGGCGGTCGGTCAGGCGCCACTCGTCGAGCTCTAACTTCGTCATCTGTCCGGGCAGGGGCTCCCAGGGAACGCTGTCGTGCTCGACGAGCATCGTCAGGTCCATCCCCGCGTCCAGCAATCCGGTCACGATCTCGCCAAGGCCATGGTTCCAATTGTGAGTGACATTCTGGGTGAACGTCACGTCGGTCTCTACATAGGTGCCCGGACAATCGAAGACCAACGGCTCCTCGTGCTCGAAATACGTGTACTCAGGGATGATCAGACCGTCGGTGCGCTCCTCGAGTGTCCACAGCATCGGGTGCCCCTCGCGTATGAACAGCCGGCCGCCGGGCTCGAGCAGCTCCGCGACGACGCTCGCCCATCTACTGATGGACGGCAGCCAGCAGATCGCTCCGATGCCCGTGAACACGAAGTCGAACGCTCCCCTGCCCAGCACCGCCACCGCGTCGTACACCTCCGCCTCGACGAACTCCACATGCGGTCCGGCCCGGTCCGAGAGCGAGCGGGCCTGCTCGAGCGATGCCGGAGACAGGTCCAAGCCCGTCATCTGCGCACCCAGCCGGGCGAGCGAGAGCGTGTCCGTGCCGATATGGCACTGCAGGTGCACCCCCCGACGGCCACGGATGTCTCCCAGCCGTGGGAGGTCGAAGCGAACGACGTTGCTGAGGAACTCCGGATCGTCGATGAACTGCTGCACGGCATAGCCCGCCGAAGCCGCGTGAGCGGGTGCTCGCTCGTCCCAGTTGGCGCGATTTATGTCCGTGTAGCGATCCACGATGCCAACCTACTCAGCCGCACGCCGCGGAATCGACTGTCACACGACGACTAAAGGTCACGGAGCACGCGGTCGACGTCCGAGCGGTTGAACTGAGTCGTGCTCGCAGTGGCGGGTTCGGTGCTGGGTGGCGCGGCGATGTCCTCTGGTACCCACCAGCGCCTCCGGCCGAGACCCTCCACGAGCCGACCGATTTCGCGTGCGCTGTGCGCTCCGGCGGCGAGGTCGGGGACGACGCGCTCGATCCGGGCGAGGACGCTCTCGGCGAGGGGGCGTAGGTCCTCGTCGGTCGACGTGCGCGTGAGCGTGACGATCAGGCGCTCCAGGAACTCCCGATCTCGATCGAAGAAGCCGAGTTCCTGGAGCGCCACCGGGTCGTAGCGGCTGAGGATTTCGGCGAGCGCGAGCCATTCCTCGGTCCGGTCGAGCTCAGAGCGATCCGGGTGTTCGAGCAGCAGGCCGCCGGGATGCAGCTCGGCCCAGCTCGCCGCGAGCTGCGGGTGAACGACCGGTTCGACGACGCCCGCGTTCAACCCATGCCACGCCTCGAGCAGGAATACCGGAACGGGCCCGTGCTGCTCGTCCCACGCCCGGCGGGTCGCACGGAGCACGTCCACGGCCAGGCAGTCCAGCTCGCGGGCCTGGCGCGGGTCGCCCACTGCATCGAGCGCGCCACTGAGCGCGAGCAGGACGCGGGCGAGCTCCCGATCCTCGAGCTCCCGCCGCAGCTCGTGAAGCCGACCACCCAGCGCGTCCCAGTCGGCGTCGACGATCATCAGCGGCAGCGTCCGTTCGCCCGCGACTCCGCCAGCACGCGAGAGGGCGAGCGTGACGCCGTCGACTGCGGACGCGGACAGGAAGCGCCGCCTGGCCTCCGGATCGTCTCGCAACTCGTCGATTACGAGGTCGCGCCAGCTGGGGTGCACCCAGCCGACCCCGAGCGGGGTGACTCGCAGGAAGTGGTCCGTGAGCCGGTCGATCAGCTCAGCCACGGGGCGGCTGAGACCGCCCGCATGATGACGGCGTACGACGGCGGCCAGCTCGCGCTCGTCGATCAATCCCGCCGGGGCGTCGAGTAGCGAGATGAGCAGCTCGCGGTGCTCTGGCTCGAGCGCTCTGAACGACGTGCGCATCGCGTGCGTTGGACAGGCGAGCTCCTGCTCGATGATCCGCAGCAGCTGAATCTCGTCGTTGGCGAGACGCGGCAGCTCGTCGAGCCGGTCGACGACGAACCGCCTGATCCGCTCCGGGGTGAAGTGTGGGTGCTCGACGATCGACAACCCTGCTGACCGCACCAGCCTGCGGGGCGTGCCCGCGCCGCTGTGGTCCTTGGCGTGGCGGAACAAGATCAGCGTCTTGTCGGCCAGATCCAGGTCGCCGGCATCGACCAGTACCTCGCCGGGGGCCGGAAATCGCTCCGATCCGCTCTCGCGCTGCACCCGGCGAATGCCCGCTTTCAACGGGGCCGGGCGCGAGGTCCAGATCAACCAGTGCTGGGCGTCGAGCATCTCGAGCAACCGGCCGAGCCCTCGAGCCCACCGCTCGGCCGCGTCCGGGCGGTACTCGGTGGACCCGAACGCGTCATCGGCGACGAACACCTGGCGCCGGTCGCGATCGAACACGCGCCACACCTGCTCGGGATCGGTGCACTGATGCGCCTCCCAGCCGTCGGTCAGGTGCGCGAGCGCAAGCATCTCCGCGATCGCGGTCTTCCCCATCTCGGGCGGACCGGTCAGCACCACGAACCGATGCCTTCCGAGCACCTCTCGGGCCCGCTCATATGCGCGCGTCGGCCAGAACACCCGCGCCAGCTCCTGAGCCCGCTCGACGTCAAGCGAGGACCGGTCCTGGACGTCGGGGTCGATCAAGGCACCGAGATCCCGAAGACCGAGCACGGACGGCATCGCAGCCCGCAGCCGCGGATCGCGATCGAGGCTTGCCGAGATCTCCCCGGCTCCGAGCACGACCGCACGCCAATCGTGGGCAACGGGATCCGCGCGCAGAGCCCCCTGCGCCCCGGCAGCCTCCAGGTTCGTGAGCACCAGCATCCGCTCCGCTTGGTGCCCCAGCGACCCCACGACGCGATCCCGGAACTCCTCCAGACGCAGCTCCGCCTGCGAGCTGGCCCGTACCCAGATGACCGCGACGGCCACGGGACCTGCGAGCCGTATGCCCCGCTCCCGCAACGCCAGCCGGCCATCGACCATCGCAACCCGCGCGATGTCGCCGCGACCGTGCCAGTGCAGATCACTCAACCCGGCGTCCGCCTCCAGCACCAGCGAGCAAAGTCGATCGAACTGCAACCAACCAAGCTCATCCAGCTGGTACGACGGCGATCCTGTCATCGAGAAGATCGTCTCACGACGCGCAAGCTGGCTATCACTGCAGGGGCTGGGTCAGGTCGTAGACGGTCTGGCCGCCGATCGTCTCGGCGCGATAGTGCGCCCTGACCCAACTGGCGATCGCGCTCGTGCTGGAGCCGCCGCCAGGCCCGCCGGCACCGCCGGCGAATCCACCGCCCCCGCCGGCGAATCCACCGCCCCCGCCGGCGGATCCACCGCCCGAGGCGATGTAGTAGTGGATGTCGCCGGCTTTCACGTACGCCTCGAACTGCGCGAGCGAGAGGTTCCCGCCCTGGCCGCTGAAGCCGCCGATCGCCATGACCGGGACGCCACCCGTGGCGAGCTCCAGTGAGGCGGCGCTCTGCGAGCCTGAGGTCGCGGCCGCCCAACGGTATCCGGACGCGGACTTCAGAGCGGCGACGAGCGCGCTGCTGACGGTGTCGCTTCCGGCGCCCGCGCCCGTGTTCGCCGCCGGCGGGCTCCCGGCGTGGCCGAAACCACCTCTCGGCGTGCCGTTACCGCCAGAGACGACGTGGGCGGAGCCACCTCCGGGACCTGCGCCGCCACGCGCGAACCCGCCGCCCGCGCCGCCCGCGCTCGTCGTCGCGGGTCCTGCCGACGGAACCGATCCCGTGTGCGCGGTCCCGATCGTCTGCGCCGAGTACGCCACCGGCCCGGCGAGACACGCGACGAGCGCGATTACCGCCGTGACCGCACTCAGGCGTCGCATCATCCGCGCCGGCATCAACAGGCCGACCGCGGCGACCCCGCCGGCGACCGCGATCACCGGCTCGAGCCACGGCTCCCACGCCGGAGTGCGGCCGAGCAACACGACCGACCAGCCGGCGGTCGCGACCACGCCGAGCGCGAGCAGAGCCCGGGCGGCGAGCTGCTCCCGCCGGCGCCAGGCGACGGCCGCGCCAATCGCGACCAGCGCTGCGATCGCGGGCGCTAGCGCCACGGTGTAGTAGGTGTGGATGACGCCGCCGCTGAGGCTGAACACGAGGCCGCTGACGACGAGCCAGCTACCCCACAGCAGCAGCGCGGCGCGGGCCCGATCCGTACGGGGCGCGCCGAGTCGCCACACCAATCCGGCGACCAGCGCGAGCAGCGCAGCCGGCAGCAGCCACGACGCCTGGCCGCCCATCAGATCGTTGAACAGGCGAAGCGCTCCCGTCTGACCGCTGAAGTTGCCGCCGCCGCCTCCGCCGGGACCACCACCACTGCCGGTGAGACGGCCGAGTCCGTTGTATCCGACGATCAGGTTGAGGATGCTGTTGTTAGACGACCCGTCGATCATCGGTCGCGACGACGCCGGCCACAGCGCGACGATCGCCACCCACCAGCCCGCGCTCACGATCATGGCGGCGCCGCCCGCCAAGAGCTGCACGACCCGGCGGCGCATGACTGTGGGCCCGGCCACGAAATACACAAGCGCAAAGCCCGGCACGACCAGGAACGCCTGCATCATCTTCGTCAGGAAGGCGAAGCCGAGCAGGGTCCCGACGCCGATCAGCCAGCGTGTCGACCCGCGTTCCAGGGCGCGCACGAGGGCGTACGCGGACGCGACCAGCAGGCACACGAGCAGCGCGTCCGGGTTGTTGAAGCGGAACATCAACGCCGCGACGGGCGTGGCCGCGAGCATCGCGCCCGCCAACAATCCGGCGCCGGTGCCGAACCAGCGCTTCACGGATGCCCCGAGCAGGCCGACGGCGAGCACGCCCTCGAGCACCTGCGGCACGAGCATGCTCGCGCTCGAGAACCCGAAGATCCGCCCCGACAGCGCCATCACCCACAGCGACGCCGGCGGCTTGTCGACCGTGATGAAGTTCGACGAGTCGATCGAGCCGAAGAAGAACGCCTTCCAACTCTTTGTCCCCGCCTGCACGGCCGCGGCGTAGAAGCTGTTGGCATCGCCCGAGGCGGTCAGGTTCCACAGATACGCGACCGCCGTCGCAGCCAGCAGGCTGATGAATGCGACGCGCGCCCACGCGGGGTCTTCCGCCCGCCCGCGGACGAGCGACCGGATCCAACCGTTCGACCGGAACCCGGCCGGCCAGACCCGCCGGGGGAAGGTTGTCGAGCTCATCTCAGGTTCCTTGCGTGTCGAGGGACAGGACGGGGTCGCGCCGACCGCTTCCAGGACGCACGCGAAACACCCAGAACGAGAGCGCGACGTAGCGCGTGACGGTCGCGACCAGCGTGGCGAGCACCAGGACCGCCGCCTCGAGCAGCCTCGGAGCGTGCCCGTCGAGGTCATGCAGAACGCTCAGCGCGCCGTTCGTGAGCGCGAGTGCGATCAGGAACACGACGAACCCGCCGGCCTGCTGCCGGGCGAGGCCATGACGGCCGCGGATCCCGAACGTGAAGCGTCGGTTCGCTGTGGTGTTGGCGACCGCGGTGAGAGCCAGCGCCACTGCACTGGCGACCGCGGAGCCGAGCGGGGCGGCGAGAAGCAGGAACAGCAGGGCGTAGGCGAGCGTCGACACGACTCCGATCGCGGTAAAGCGAGCCACTGTGTGCATGTGAGAGGCCTCTGGTCGTAACACTGGGATGCAGAAGCTTCGGCACACGGCGTGAGAGCCGCATGAGGGATGTGTAAGGCCAACGAAAGCGTTTGCCGGCGTTGGGCCAAGAACGCTGCTCGCTAGCCTGGATCGCGATGACCGAACGCGCCGAGGACCCGCCGCCCGAAGCGGGGAAGCTGCCGACGAGCCGGCTCGGGCGGACGGCTCGAGTCGGCGGGTTGGTCACGGGCCAGGGCGTCCGGTGGGCGGGGATGCGCGCCGCGAACCGGCTCCGCTCCCCGGAGCGCGCGGAGGCGGCCCAGCAGGAACGAACCGGGGCGCTCGTGAACGAGCTCGTCGATCAGCTCAGCCGGATGCGTGGGGCAGCGATGAAGGTCGGGCAGATGATCTCGATGGTCGAGTTCGACGGGCTTCCCGAGGACCAGCGCAACGCGCTGCAGGCGAAGCTGGCATCGCTTCGGGACAACGTCCCGCCGGTGCCGTTCACCAAGATCGAGCGGATGATGCGCGAGGAGCTCGGTGGACCGCTCACGCGCGTGTTCTCTGAGTTCGAGGAGCAGGCGTTCGCCGCCGCGTCGATCGGTCAGGTCCATCGCGCCGTCACGGTCGCCGGCGACGAGGTGGCGGTAAAGGTCCAGTACCCCGGCGTCGCCGAGGCGGTAGAGACGGACCTGCGTAACGCGCTGCTGCTGCTGCCGCTGGTCAAGCGGCTCGCTCCCGGACTCGATGCGAGGTCGCTGTTCTCTGAGCTCCGGGAGCGGATCGGCGAGGAGCTCGACTACGAGCTCGAGGCCCAACATCAGCGCCGCGTCGAGCGGTCGATGCGAGGCCATCCGTTCATCTTCGTCCCGGCGGTCGACACGACTCTCTCAACCCGCCGGGTGCTGGTGACCCGGTACGTCAACGGAGAGCGGTTCGAGGCGGTGCGTGCGCTCGATGAGAGCGCGCGCGATCGTTACGCCGAGATCGTGTTCCGCTTCTACTTCGGGCTGCTCTACCGGGATCGGACCGCGCTCGGGGATCCCCATCCTGGCAACTACCTGCTGTGCCCGGACGGCCGGGTGGCGTTCCTCGACTACGGCCTCCTCCGCGACGTCAGCGCCGAGCGGGTGGGTGCCGAGCGGGCGATCGCTCGGGCTGTCCGCGACAAAGACGCGCCAGCGCTGCGATCGGCGCTGATCGCCGGCGGCTATCTGCCGGCCGGGCGGGCGGACATCGTCGACCCCGAGCTGGCGCTGCGGATGATGCGCCATGCCACCCGGTGGTATGCGGTTCCAGGTCATCGCCGGTTTGGCTCCGACGAGGGGCGTCGCGGCCGCGGCCGCGACCGCGACCCGGCGGACGAGCAGCGAACCGCCAACGCCCGGGAGCAGATCAACCAGTTCACCCTGCCGGCCGAGACCGTGCTGATCCGCCGGATGCACGGGATCGTCGCGATCGTCCTGTGGCAGCTCCGCGCCGGCGCCGACTGGGGCGCAATCGCCGGCGAGTACCTGCACGGCGAGCCGGCGGCCACCACGCTCGGCGAGGCCGAGGCCGATTTCCTCGGGCGTGACGCCGGCGCGGTCCGCCAGCGCGTCTGAGCCCAGCGGACGGCGGATGCTGCGCGCGCCCGACCTCGGCAGCCGGATCGTGACGATTACCGACGGCCGGCGCCAACCGGCGGACCGCGGTCCAATCAAGACAAACCGCGGCCGACGCGCGATTAGCCGCCGAGCGCCACCGCCGCCGCGATGAGCTCGGCGTTGCTCTGCGCCGGCCGCCCATCCGGCAGCACGAGCACGTCCTCGAGGCCGACACGCACGGCGTGGCCGGCGGCGATCGCGGCGCCCAGCACCTCCCACGTGCGCTCGCCCTCGCCGTGCCAGAGCTGCCGGATCTCGTCGGGGATCCGCTGCGCGATCTCGCGCGCCTCGTCGACGCCACCCTCGACCTCGACCAGTGCCCGCAGGACCTGGTGCGCGAACGGGCTCCGCGCGAGCTCGTCGGCTTCGTCGGGTGTGGTGAGACCCGCCTCGACCGCAATGCCCGCGTGTAGCGCGGCGCGGACGATGCCAGCCCAGCCGAGCTCGGACAGGTTGACCGAGACGAAGTCTGGGGCTCGCCGCCACGAGCGCACCGCGGCCGCGCGCGAGAACGGGTCCGGATCAACAGCCGAGGAGGTCGTGAGGCCAACCGGCAACCGCGGTGCCGCCGCGCGGATCGCGGCCACCGCGGCGTCGCACGCGGCCGCCACCATCGTCTGAGCGCCGCGGCCGTCGCGCGCATGCACGTGCACCGCGAACGCGCCGGCTTGACGGACCGCGACTGCGTCGGCCGCGAGCTCGGCCGGCGTCTGCGGCACGGTCGCGTGCTCGGAGCGCGTGCGCCCGCCGTTCAGGCACGCTTGGACCGCTATCTCAGCCACAGGCACGGATGCAGCGTCGACAAATCACACGGATCCAGCACACCGTATCTGAGAAGCTCCACCACGCCGTGGCTATCGATCTGACCGTTCCCGGCGTCGAGGAGATGCACCAGCGTGCCGGCGAGAAGTGGGCGGCGTACGACGCCGACGTGCTGAGCGCGACAATCGCCGAGATGGACTTTCCGTTGGCACCGCCCGTGGTGGAGGCGTTGCGGGCCGCCATCGACCGGGGCGATCTCGGGTATCCCGCGCCGGCGAGGCCCAGGCTGCGGCAGGCGTTCGCCCGCTTCGCGGCCCGGCGCCTGCGCTGGACCGTCGACGAGGAGCAGATCGTGCTCGTTCCCGATGTGATGCTCGGGCTGGTCGAGCTGTGCCGGGTGATTGCCGCGCCGGGGGAAGCGGTTGCGTTCGCCACGCCAGCCTACCCGCCGTTCTTCAACATGCTCCCCACGGCCGGCGTGAGGCTGATCGAGATCGACCTGGACCCCGACGGATCGCTCGACCTGGACGGACTCGACGCGGCGCTCGCCGCCGGGGCCCGGGCGGTCGTGCTGGCCAGCCCTCACAACCCGACCGGCCGCGCGCTCGCGCGCGCGGAGCTCGAGGCGCTCGCCGATCGCTGCGCCGAGCGCGAGGTATGGGTCCTGGCCGACGAGATACACGCGCCGCTGGCGCTGCCCGGAGCGACCCACACCCCCTGGCTCGAGGTCTCCGACGCCGCGCGGCGCTGGGGCGTGTCCGTGACCTCGGCGTCGAAGGCGTTCAACCTGGCGGCGCTCAAGACCGCGCTCGTGGTGACCGCCGATCCGGCCGCCCGCGAGCTCGTCGACCGCATGCCGCCGTTGCACGAGCACGCCGGGCTGCTCGGGCTGATCGCGTCCGAGGCGGCCTTCGACGACGGCGACCCGTGGCTCGACGCGGTGATCGAACAACTCGCCGCCAATCGGGACCAGCTCGGTCGCGACCTCGCGCAGCGGCTCCCGGCGATCGACTGGAAGCCGCCGCAGGCGACGTATCTCGCTTGGCTTGACTGCACGCGCCTCGGGCTCGGCGACGAGCCGGCCGAGGTCTTCCTCAACGAAGGGCGGGTCGCGCTCGGCCGCGGCCTCGACTACGGCGCGCCCGGCGCCGGCCACGTCCGCCTCAACTTCGCCACGAGCGCAGAGCATCTGACCGATGCCGTCGCGCGCATGGCCCGCGCCCTCCCGCGCTCGTGACCCTGCGCGATCGGCGTCACCGGCTATGGATAGCTGAGAACGTCGACCGGCGTGTCCGGATTGGCCGCGGTGGACGACCCGCCGACTCCGTTGATCACCGTGTCGATGCCGCCGCTGCCTCCGTTGGCATTGAGGAAGATCGTGAGCAGGTCGTGGAACTGCACGCCCGGGCTGTCCTCGGACTGGAACGCCTGCGTCGCGAAGATCGGCACGCCGAGGTCGAAGAACGAGTAGCTGCCCATCCCATAGCCCTGGAACGTCTTCACCCTCGGGGTCACGAGGAATGCGGCATAGCCATCGGTGGTCGGGCTCGACATCCACGCTGACTGGCTCGGCGGGTCGTAGGGCATCTCGTTCTGGAAGAACACATCCTCGCCGTGCTGCCCATTCCAGACCACGTCGAACTTCTGGTAATGCTCGACGAACAGGCCGTATGCGCTCACGTGGTCGCCGTTGACGATCACGCCCGTGTCGGCGCGGTTGCCCGTCCAGCCGACGCCGGCGCCGTGATCGGCGCGCCACGCCCACACGTCGTCGAGGATCGTGTTGTCGCTGTTGACGACGAGGCTGTCGGTCGCCTGCCCGGGCTCGGCGCCGCCGACCCGGAAGAACACGTCCTGCACGAGCGTCGGGTCGCCCCCGCCGTGCGTCCGCGACACCCGTCCCCGCGGGAAGGTCCGGCCGCCCACCTCGAGCAGCGCGCGGGAGTTCCGCGGGCCGGCGTCGAAGATCATCCCCGACAGCTTGATCCCTGGGCGGTCCGCGGTCTGCATCGTCACGTTCCCGTCCTGGGGAATCAGCGTCGGGAAGCCGAGCCCGAGCACGACCGTGTCGGGACGGGTGACCTCGATCGTTCCGCGCAGGTCATAGATGCCGGGCGTCAGGATCAGGTTCTGTCCGAGCGCCAGCGCCGCGTTGATCAGGAACAGCGGCGTGCTCGGGTCGGCGATGAAGAACCGGCGGATCGGCATCGAGCGTCCGGGCGTCGCGCCGGCGGCGTACGACGGGCCGACCGAGTCGCGCTGGACGGCGGGCACGAACACGTTGTAGTCGCCGCTCGAGTCCGTGTAGAGGAAAGGCTCCTCCTCGGACACCGGGGTGGCCGCCAGCGTCGTGTACTGGTTGTTGTTCGGCGCCGGCTCGCCGAAGTCCGTCGCCGGCGCGCCGTTGTCGCCGAGGAACACCTGGTTCCAGACGCCGTTGCTCCAGCTGTCGATGTCGCTGTTGCGGGTGAAGAACTGCTGCTGGCCGAAGCTGCCAACGGTCCCGTTGTTGAACTCGTCGTCGGCGAAGAAGCCGCCGCTGACGAACCCCTCGTTGCAGTAGTCCTGGAGGATCACCGAGTCGGGATGTTTCGCGTCACCGATCCCATTGATGATCACCCGGCGCATCGGCGATGCCTGCGAGACCGCCCACATCTCTTCCGTGTTGTCGCAGCCGGGATCCTCGCCGGTGGCCGGCACGTAGGTCGGCGGGGTGCTGGGCAGCGTGACGTTCAGCGTGAGATTCGAGAGCGAGCGCCAGAAGTTGTCCGTGCCGTCACAGGGGCCGCCGCCGCTCGGGCATTGGTTGAAGACGTCGATCGCGCCGTTGACGACGACGTCGCCCGGCTGCGCACCGAGCCCCGCTACCTCGGTGTAGTAGCCCACCTGGAAGATCAGCGGGTCCGCCTTGGAACCGTAGGTGCCGGGCTCGAACAGAATCGCGTAGCGCTGGGTGCCGAACTGGTTCGGTACCTGCTGCGTGGCGATCGCGTTGAGCGTTGACTGGATCGTCGCCTGCGGCATGCTCGGGCTGAGCACGATCACGTTGGAGCCGAGGTTCGGCCCCGGGCCGTGGTGCGCCACCGATGCCGACGCGCCCTCGGCAGTGAATCCGAGAACGCATGCCGCCAGCGTGATCGCCGCTGCCGCCCGGGCCGTCATGACTCGCATGACCATCTCCTTGCTCCGCCGTGAACCCTTCCTGGTGGCGACCCTACAACTCGGCTGACCTAAGTCAAGCTTGTGAACCGTCGGCTAGGGCGTGAGCCCGTAGGGGAAGCTGGTCAACCGGTGGCTGCCGTCATCGGTGATCACCAGCAGGTCCTCGATGCCCACGCCGCCGGCAGATCGCACCACGAGTCCCGGCTCGACCGCGACCACGTCGCCGGCGATCAGCGGCGCGATCCCGGATCTGCCGAGCCCCGGCGACTCGTGGACATCGAGCCCGACCCCGTGGCCGAGGCCGTGGTAGAAGCCCTCGCGGAGGGTCTCGCCCGGCTGCTTGGTCCGTCCCGTCGGGTGGCCCGCGGCTTCGAACACGTCGCAGACGATGTCGAACAGCTCGAAACCCTTGACGCCGGCCCGGGCCGCGCCGCACGTCTGCTCGTGGGCGCTGATCACGAGCGCGTGCAGCTCCGCGATCTGGCCGCTCACCTCCCCCCGGACGAACGTACGCGTCATGTCGGCCCAGCAGCTCGATGCCTCGTCCCGGGGCCAGAGGTCGATCAGGATCGGCGTGTGCGCGGGGAGCGGTCCCGACCCCGGGTCGTGACCGATGCTCGGGTCCGGACCCATCGGCTTGACGATGATGTCCGGGGGAGCCGCCGCGCCGGCGCGGGCGCACACGTCGCGAATGCGCGTACGCACCGTCTCAGCGGTCAGCCGCTCGCCGCCGTGCCACAGCTCCTGTCCCCGGATCGACGCCTCGCGCAACATGGTCGCGGCCTCCCCCATCGCCGCGGCCGCGGCCACGGCCGCTCGCCGGATGCCCGCCATCTCGGCGTCGGTCTTGTGCCGGCGGCGCTCGGCGAACAGCTCCCAGTCCGCGGTGAGTTCGACACCGTCGGCCCGCAGCCGATCGGCCAGCGCCATCGGGAAGTTGAGCGGAACGGCGGCCTCGCGAATCCCCATCGCGGCGACCGCTCGCGCGCTGACCTCGAGCCCGATCTTCCACAACGGCACGTCCGCCGCGATCAGTTCGTCCCTCCCGAATTCGTCGATGAGCAGACGCTCCACGTCAGGAACCGCACGCGCGATTCTCTTCTCCTCGAGCGCGTTGGTCAGAAGCGCCCGGCGGCCATCGGACTCGAGGTAAAGGAACGCGTCCCCAATCGGCACCGGCACCTCGTGTCGAAGCGCCGGCGAGGTTTCCGTGTCTCCGTAGATCAGTACGTTCATGGTGAGTAGCGTCTCACGTCCCATTCCGTCGTGACCATGCGGTGCGGACGCCGCGCCGCCGGCGGATCGAACTCAACGAGGTCTAATGCTTGCGCTGCGCCCCAACTGTGAGCTGTGCGACGTCGATCTCCCGCCGGCCGCGACGAACGCGCGAATCTGCACCTACGAGTGCACGTTCTGCGCCGATTGCGTCGAGAACACGCTCCACAACGTCTGCCCGAACTGCGGCGGCGGATTCGCGCCTCGGCCGATCCGCCCGGAGCGCGCGTGGCGCGAGGGGACCGGACTCGCCAACGATCCCCCCGATGCGCGTCGGCACAGCCTCCGATACCCGATGGAGCAGGTGCTGGAGCTGGTCGAGCAGCTCCGGGACGTGCCGGCGGCGGAGCGCTGAGGTCCGCCGCTAGTTGGCGACCCCGATGCCGGAGATCCGCGGGCGTCCCGAAACGGCTCTGATCACGAGATCCCCCATGCCGTCGCGCTCCAGCCGGTGGACCGGGAGCGCCACGTTGATCAGATCGAAGTCGCCGCTCTTGTTCGATCCGCTCAGGTTGACCGTCGCCAGCTTGTGGAGCTTGTTGTGGGGATTGCCGACGAACCTGTCGAAATCGAACTCGACTGCGCCGCAGGTGCCGCAGCGCTCGGCGACGATCGCCGCGTGCGTGGGTGTGAAGAAGAACTCGTCGCCGATGTCCTGCACGAACTCGTAGCCCTTGTCGCCCAGGATGATGTAGTAGCCGCGGAACGCCTTCGGGTCCTTGACGGGCGGCGGACCGACGTCGCGTGGCGTGAACGAGACCGGGATCGTCGTGCACGCGGTCCTGGTCCTGGAGGTGTTGCCGACCTTGTCGGTGGCGTCCACCTTTATGCACACGCTGGTGCCCGGGTACAGGTGCAGGATCAGCGCGGTCCGCTTCGTGTGCGAGTAGTGCGTCTCGTAGTCGAGGTCCTCGCCGTGGAAGCCCATACCGGTCGAGTCCTGCGGGAACGCGTCGATCGTGACGTCGTAGGACTTGGCGGTCGAATCGCTCGACCACTGGGCCCTGACCCGGGTGGCGAGCGTGAACGTGGGCGTGGTCAGCAGCTTCGCCAGCGGATTGGTGAACGTCACCCCCAGGCCCGGATTCCGCTGTGCCACCGGCACTGGCGCGACCCTGCCGGCGCTGGCGACCGGATCGGCGAAGATCGTGACCTTCGGCCGTTTGGGCGGCGTCAGATCGCTTGTCCACCGGTAGACAGCCGACGTCGGATCGACATTCCCGGCGCCGTCGATGGCCCGGACCTCGAAGACCTGCGCGCCGGATCCGGGCACGTCGACAGCGTCTGGGGAGGTGCACGCCGTGAAGGCCGAATTGCGGAAAGAGCACTGGAAGGTGGAGCCGGCCTCGGTGGAGGTGAACGAGAACACAGCCACGTCCCGCGCGACGAGGTTCCCCGGGTTCGCCAGCATCGTGTCCGGAGGCGTGCTGTCCACAGTCCACACAATCGGTTGCGCCTGCGTGTCGACGTTGCCGGCGGGATCGACCGCCTGGATCAGCAGCGAGCGGGTGGCGTCGGCGAGGCCCGAGTAGACGACCGGCGACGTGCACGCCTGTGGCGCGGCGCCGTTCAGCGAGCACCGGAAGGTCGCCGTCGAATCCGGGGATGTAAACGTGAACGTGGCCGTCGTCGAGTTCGTCAGCGCCGGCGGGTGTCCGGTGACCTGGGTGGTCGGTGGCGTCAGGTCGACCGTCCACGTGTAGCTGACGGGTTGGGAGACGCCAGTGGCGGTGGCCTCTACGTAGAACGTGTGCTGGCCCTCGGACAGATTCGTGACCGACTTTGGGGACGTGCACGGGGCGAAGGCGCTCTGCGAGGTCGAGTCCAGGCTGCACTCGAACGACCCGCCGCTAGAGGAATGGAACTCGAACGTCGCCGAGGTCTGGTTCGTATCGGCGGGCGGCGCGGCGTCGAAAACCACGGCCGCGGCCGCCACCGAGGGCCCGATCGCCCCCAGAGCGAGGGTCGCGACGAGCGCCGCGGTCCCGGTAACCACCGCCCTAACACCCACATGAGGACTTTCTCACAATCAGGGAGCGAGCGCAATGCCCGGATGCTCGCCCGCCCGCCCATCGGCGCGAGTCATGGCAGCCGGACGAGCCCGGAACACGTGACCTACGGGTGCCAGCCGCCAACCGCCAGCCGCCGGCCGCCAGCCGCCAGCCGGCGACCGTGCCCACACGTGAAAGCGAGGTGCTGCACACCACCCCCGCACCGCACCGAGTGCTGCGAAATCCCGCGCCTCTCCCAAGATGGGGGCTCGACCCCATTAACCGTGTCCCTCCCAACCCCTAGGTTGCTGACGTGCCCCGTGAGCGGGCACGCTCGAGCCTGACACCGGGGGCAAGTGCTCCGACGCGCGGGCACTCGAGCCTGAGACCGGGGGCATAGGGTCCTCCACCGCGCGGAAGTTTGATCGCGCGGTGGAGGACCAATACGCACTGCGCCCACTCACAGACGCGGTGCCGGTCCCAACGCGTCCGAACGTGGACCCCCGACGCGCCCCCCGCTCGTTTGCGAGGTGCCCGCGGTGACGCTCACCTTCAGCGCCACCGCGTTGACAGCACCTCTCGCAGTCGCTCGAGGATGGTAGGTATTTAACCTACCATCCGGCAGGAGCCCCGTCAACATGGCCTCGCGCCAACCGATGAACCCTCGGCGCGCTCAGGGTCGTAGCGAGCCGCCGGCTCGGATCACCCTCCCGGATCCGACCCGGCGCACCCCGCGCTTACCACTTACGACTCTTGAACCGCGGCGACGGGCCGATCCGGTCGTTCGCGCGCGGAGGCGTAGCCGATCGCGATCCCCTCGTCGAAGATTCCCGATGCGGCGTAGTGCGTCGAGCGGCCGGGACACGTCGGCGCGGCGCTCTCGCCCGGGGTCGTGACCCACACGAACCCGTCGAGGTCGGGCGAGTACATCCCGTAGGACTGCCCGTTGCTCGCGCCCGGCTTCGGACCGAGCCCGCGCCCGGGTGGGTTGCACAGCTGCTCGTTCCCCTGCGTCACCGGGTGCGGGTTGCGCAGCGGGCCGTTGCCGTCGCCGCGGGTGTCGACCACGAAGTGCAGGCCGTGGGTCAGCTTGGAGACCTTGTTCCCGTACTGGATCTCCTTGTAGGCCCAGTTGAAGTGCGTGTCGTTCGTGAAGAAGCCGCGGATCTTGGAGGCGTCGCTGGCGTTCAGCACGCGGGCCGCCTCGGCCGGCGAGTTGGCGTCCGATGTTCCGCCCTCCACGTACAGCAGCGCGTGCGGCAACTGAGACAGCTGGTCGATCTCGTACTTCAGCAGCGCCTCGCGATTGCTGATCGCCGCCGGGTTCGACCAGCAGATCGTGTCGATCGCGTCCTCCTCGACGAAGATCACCGCAGGGAAGTTCCCGACCGCGTCCTTCAGCGCGTTGACCTCGTCGTCGAAGTTCGGGTTCACGGCCGGGCTGCAGCCGCCGCCGTGCTTGACGAAGTACGTGGTGATCTCGGCCGCCGCGCCAGGATCGGTCCGCTGCATCCGGCACAGGTAGTTCTGCACCTGCGTGAAGATCGCGGGCCCTGAGCCGCCGGCGGTGTACAGGCTGAACTGATGCGCCTGCGGGTAGTTGCCGATCTTCTCGAGCTGGTCGACGCGATAGGAGACCGCGCGCGACAGGTGCATCTTGTTGACGCGGGCCTCGAACTGTGCCCACGGGATCGGCGTCCCGCTCTGCTCCGTGCTGAGATACCCGAGGCCGACCTCGTTGGCGATCGCGTCGGCGGCGTCCCCTCCGTACTGCCACGGGCTCTCGACGAACAGGTTCGCGCCGGATAGCGGGTCGGTGCCGGTGAATCCGGCGGTGTCGAGCGGGTTGGCCGGGTTCGCCGGGCTGTTGTCGCTCGACGAGCACTGTGCCGCCTGGTGCGAGGACGCGCGCTGGCGCGCTTGCCGCGCCCGACGCGCTGGTCCATGCCGCCAGCGCTACCACGGCGACCAACCCGATCGTGACCAGAAACCTGCCCTTGCCGCGCAAATTCATACCTCGCTCCTACCTCGTGGATGACCCATCGCCCGGCTCGTAGCCGAGCTCTCTGCGCCTACCCCCGGCGCCACGGGCGAGAGTAGGACATCGGCTGCGGGCACACGCCCGACCGCACGAGGTATATCGAGCAATCAACAGCAATGCGGAGCGAATCGCCACGCAAAGGGGAGGCGCACCAGGATGCGCCTCCCCGGGATCTCCCTCCGGAGCCCTCGGACCGCTCTACGCCAGCAGGCTCACTCTCGGACGCGCGAGAGCGTTGGCCTCGCTCACGCGAGCGCTGTCTGAGGAGCCCCCGCAGGATCACCCGCGTCTCGTGGACGAGGCAGCGCCTTGATGTCGGCGATCAGCTCGTCCCAGGCCACGCCCGAGGGTCCCACGCCGGTGTTGCTGAGCATCTCCGTGGTGACGACGACGTGGGCCTCCTGCGCGTAGTCCTGGTGGAACGGAACGGTGAGCAGCAGCTCCGCGCCCCAGGTGACGCACTTGAACGTCTCCGCGTCGTACTCCCGATAGGGGATGCCGTGGCCGCCCCATGAGCCCGGGGCGCTCTTGCCGGTCTTGCCGTCGCCGACGACGGTCCATTCCGTCTGCCCCTGCGCCGTGGTCGGCAACGCAATTCCGATCTGCAGATCGACGAACTCGTCGATCGCGATCCGGCACTCGTTGAGGTCGCTCGGATTGACCGCGACCGTCGCGACGATCGTGTGCTTCCCGGCGTCAGTCGTCGTTCAGGCCGGGATGCTCCCAGTAGCGCATCGCCGCGCTCTCGTCTGTCCCCCGGTCGGTCGACGGATCGCCCGGCACGTAGCCGGTGATCGCCGAATAGATGCTGATCGCGTCCGCCTCCGTGAACGCCGGCGGCGGCGTGCCCGCGTCGAGATGGAAGTCCTCGATCGAGTGGAGCATCATCGCGATCACGCAATCGCCGATCGTGTCGTTGGCGAGCATCCCCCAGGCGAACCCCGGATGCGGGCGCGACACCGCCGCGGGCGGGGTGGCGAGCTCGGCGCGGATGTAGTCGGACAGCTTCAGTGCCGGCTTGTGGAGCGTCGCGAGGTTCAGCCCCGTCTTTGGCGACGGCGGCAGCGTCGGGGGCGTGTAGAGATCGCGCAGGCGGAAGTCCGGGTCGGTGATGCGAGTCATGCTGGTGCTCCTCGTGTGGACGGTGAACGAGGGAAACGTACGTCGCCGCAGTCCGGACGGAAACCCACCCTGGGTGACGACCCGCACACCTTCACGGGGGCTCGTGCCGACCGGCCCGCCCGGATCGGTTACGTTCGGCGGCGCACATGCCAAGCAGCGTCAGCAGGCTCCGGACCCGCGGCCGCCGACCGGGTTCGGCCGTCAAGCCACACCGGTCATTCGATCCCCGTCAGGTCGGCGGGCTCGAGGCGGCGGCGTGGGTCGCGTACTACCGCCACGAGTGGGTGGCCTTCCTGCGCTCGGCGGTTGCGCTCACGCGTAAGGCGTTCGGGCTCTCCTGGCCGTCGACGATCCACGGCGCCTGGCTCGTGCTCCGGGCCAACCAGCTGTGGGCGCCGTACCCCGACAACGACCCCGCCGGCGCGCGCGGGGCGATGGAGCGCTTCTACCGGTTGGTCGCCGAGCGCCACGGCGACACGTTCGATCCCCGCCGGGCCGCCGAGCTCGAGGTCCAGTGGTGGCGCGCGCACCGGGAGCATCAGCACGACGGCTCCGCTCCCGGGTCCGACGGCGAGGGTCCGCTGATCGCCGCGCTGTCGGCCTTGTACGCGTACGTGTACGGCGTCAGCGAGGCGGCGGTGGCGATCGCCGCCGAGCAGCGGGCGCTGGCGATGCGCTACTCGGATCAGTGGGTGCGCGAGGGCAAGGACCTCGCCAGCCCGCTGATCGAGGAGGAGCGCGCCGCGCTCGTCCGCTCCTACGCCGGGCTGCTGGCGGCCGTCCACCGGGTCTGAAATCCCCGATCTCGCAAGCCGGTGGTCCATCCGACCTGCGAAACCTGACATTTGACGCGCCCGGGCCGGACCGTGCGATGTCGCGCATGCCCCACATGCACCCCCTGACACGATCGCCCGCCGGCGCCTCGATTGTCAGGTTATGCAGGTTATTTCGGTTTGCGCGAGCGACCCGGTCCGCCATCGGGCGACGTCGTCTCGCTGCAGACCCACGCCCGCGACAACGCTGAAAGCGAGGTTGCGGCGCCCGGCCCGCGGCCCTCGCGCCCGACCCAGCACGCCGGTCGAGCGCGACCGGGTGCGCGCGGGGCCGGCGGGACGGGTGTGCAGCCCGAGCGAAAGTTTCCGGCCGACCGGCCGAAGACCAGCGGTAGGGCCACACCCAGAGGACCCGCATGCAACACCTTCCGGAGAACAGCAGGCCATGACCGGCGACGACACGGGCGCCTCGCTCCGCGCTGCCCTGCATCCCCCGCGACGCCGAGCGGCCGATCGCGTGCACAAGCTCGTGTGGGTCGCGTATGCGGTGCTCACCGTGCTGGTGATCGCCTATGTGGCGCTCGACTCGCTCGGAGTGGACTGGTCATGGCTCGACGGCTGGGGTGTCGAACGCGTTCGAGATCGTCACCGGCTTCATGTGCATCCTGAAGGCCGCCGCGCTCAAGCACGGCCGGGCCGTGCCGGTGCTGCTCGGGATCGGGCTGTTGTGCTGGGCGGCCGGAGACGTCGCCAACACGATCCAGTTCCCCGGAAACGCGACGCCCGTCTCGCCGTCGGTCGCAGACGCTTTCTACGTGACCTTCTATCCGGTCACGTACGTCGCGCTGATGCTGCTGCTGCGAGCCAACGTCCGCAGGTTCAGCCTCGCGAGCTGGCTCGACGGCGCCGTCGCCGGGTTCGGCGCCGCCGCGGTATGCGCCACGTTCGCGTTCAAGGACGTACTCCACCAGGCCGGCGGAAGCGCCGCCGGCGTGGCGGTCAACCTGGCCTACCCGGTCGGCGACGTGCTGCTGCTGGGGCTGGTCGTCGGCGGCGCCGCGATCGTGCCCGGCAAGCGCAAGCTCCCGTGGCTGCTGCTGGCCGCCGGCTACGCGCTCAACACCGTCGGTGACGTCTTCAACGCGCTCGGCACGACCTCGCACGTCGGCCTGGTGTTCAACGACGTCGCCTGGCCGGTGGCGATCCTGCTGGTGTCGATCGCAGTCTGGGTCAGAACCCCCACAAACCGCCCGCTGGTCGCCGACGAGCCTCCCGGCTTCGCGCTCCCCGCCCTCGCCGCCGCCTCCGCGCTCCTGATCCTGTTGGTCGGCTCGCTCCAGCATGTCGGCGGCGTATCGCTCGGCCTGGCCGTAGCCACGCTGGTCGTCGCCGGCGCCCGCTCGGGCCTGTCGCTCGTCGGCCTGCGCACGCTCACCGATCAGCGCCGGCGAGAGTCGATCACCGACCAGCTGACCGGCCTCGGCAACCGCCGCTCGCTGTTCGAGCTCCTGGACGCGGTCGCAGCCGAGCACGCCGAGGGCGACGCCGACGCGCGCAGCATCGCGTTCATGTTCCTCGACCTCAACCGCTTCAAGGAGGTCAACGACTCGTTCGGACACGCCACTGGGGATGAGCTGCTGCGGCAGCTGGGCGCCCGGCTCAAGGACTCGCTGCGCAGCTCGGACCTGGTCGTCCGCCTCGGCGGCGACGAGTTCGCGGTGGCGCTGCTCGACGCCGACGCCGACTACGCCGCGACGGTGGCCGGACGGCTGACGGCCGAGATCGAGGAGCCGTTTGCGCTCGACGCGGTCCGGGCCCAGATCGGCGCGGCGATCGGGATCGCGGTCCTCCCCGACGACGCCACCAGCCCAGCCGACCTCGTGCGCTGCGCCGACCTCGCGATGTACCGGGCCAAGCTCGCCGGCAAGAACTCTGCGATCTACCAGGAGGATCTCGACGGCGCCGCAAACCGCGTGCAGCTGGTCGAGGAGCTGCGGACGGCGATCGAGGAGCGCCAGCTCGAGCTCCACTACCAGCCGCAGGTCGAGCTCTCGACCGGCGAGATCACAGCGGTCGAAGCGCTCGTGCGATGGATTCATCCGCGCCTCGGGTTCATCCCCCCGCTCGAGTTCATCGCGTTGGCCGAGGACGCCGGGCTGATGGGCGGGCTGACCGCGCTGGTCCTCGACGAAGCCATGTTCCAATGCGCCACGTGGCGCTCCGCCGGAAAGAACCTGACCGTCTCGGTGAACATCTCGGCGTCGGACCTCCTGAACGCCGACTTCCCGGATCTAGTGGCGCGGCTCCTCGCCGGCTACGGTCTTGGCCCGGACGCCCTCGTGCTCGAGATGACCGAGACGACCGCGATCGCCGACTTCGAGCGTTCCCAGGACGCGATCCAGAAGCTCCACGATCTCGGGCTCGTGGTCTCGGTCGATGACTTCGGCGCCGGCTTCACCTCGCTCGCCTATCTGGGCAGCCTCGCCGTCGGCGAGCTCAAGCTCGACCGCAGCTTCATCACGCGCCTCAGCGAGAGCTGCGATGGCCGTGACCTCGCCCTCGTGCGCGCCACCGTCGAGCTCGCTCACGCGCTCGGCTTGCGGGTGGTGGCCGAAGGCGTCGAAGACGAGCATTGCCTGGGCCTGCTCACCGGACTGCGGTGCGACCTCGTCCAGGGCTATGTGATCTCGAAGCCCAAGCCCGCAGCCGAGCTCGAGTTGACGCCCCACGTGGTTCCCGCCGTCGCCGCGCGCAGAGCCGCCTGACCTCGCGGCCTCCGGCCGCGCCGGGTGCGGTCGTCATCATTGAGGCACATGCAGGTCACAGTGTCCGTGAATTCCCGCGAGTACACGCGCGACGTGGAGCCGCGCATGCTGCTGGTGCATCTCCTGCGCGACGAACTCGGCCTCACGGGCACGCACTGGGGCTGCGACACCTCCAACTGCGGCACGTGCGTGGTGTTGATGGACGGTGAGCCGGTCAAGTCGTGCACCGTCCTTGCGGCCACTGCCGCCGGCTACGAGATCCGGACGGTCGAGGGGCTTGCCGCCGGCGGGGTGCTCGATCCCGTCCAGGTCGGGTTCATGGAGATGCACGGCCTGCAATGCGGCTTCTGCACGTCCGGCATGATGCTCACCGCCCGGGGGCTGCTCGACCGCAATCCGAATCCGAGCGACGCCGAGATCCGCGAGGCGATCTCGGGCCAGATCTGTCGCTGCACGGGATACGCCACGATCGTCCGCTCCGTCCGCTGGGCGGCCGAGCATCGGGCTGGCTCATGAGCGCAACTGACGGGAACCCGATCGGATTCGGGCGAATGCGGCGTAAGGAGGACCCCCGCTTCATTCGCGGGCAGGGCTACTACGTCGACGATGTCCAGCTGCCGGGGATGCTCCACGGCGCCGTCCTGCGGAGCCCTGTCGCCCATGCCCGGATCGTCTCGATCGACGCGTCCGCCGCGCTTTCGCACCCGAAGGTGCACGCCGTGATCACCGGCGAGGATCTCGAGGACCGCGGGCTGGCCTGGATGCAGACGATTTCGGCCGACATGCAGGCGGTGCTCGCCACCGACAAGGTCCGCTTCCAGGGTCAGGAGGTCGCGTTCGTGATCGCCGACGATCGCTACTCGGCCCGCGACGCGCTCGAGCTGATCGACGTCGACTACGAGCTGCTGCCGACGGTCGTCGACCCGCGCCGGGCGCTCGATCCCGACGCGCCGCTGATCCGCGACGACAAGCCCGGACAGACCGACAATCACATCTTCGACTGGGAGTCGGGCGACCGGGCGGCGACCGACCGGGTGTTCGCGAACGCCGACGTCGTCGTCGAGCAGGACCTTGTGTTCCCGCGTTCGCATCCGGCGCCGATGGAGACCTGCGGCGCGGTCGCGCAGTTCGACCAGGTGTCGGGCAAGCTCACGGTGTGGTGCACGACCCAGGCGCCGCACGCCCACCGCACCGTCTACGCGCTTCTCACCGGCCTGCCCGAGCACAAGATTCGCGTGGTCTCTCCGGATGTCGGCGGCGGGTTCGGCAACAAGGTTCCGGTGTATCCGGGCTATGTGTGCGCGATCGTCGGCGCGCTCGAAACCGGCAGGCCGGTCAAGTGGATGGAGGACCGCTCGGAGAACCTGATGTCGACGGCATTCGCGCGCGACTACGCGATGCGAGGCGCGATCGCCGCCACCGGCGCGGGCGAGATCCTCGCCGTCCGGGTCGACGTGATCGCCGACCACGGTGCCTTCAACGCGACCGCCCAGCCCACCAATTACCCGGCCGGGTTCTTTCACGTGTTCACGGGCTCCTATGACATCGAGGCGGCCCACTGTCACGTCACGGGCGTGTACACCAACAAGGCGCCCGGAGGAGTGGCCTACGCCTGCTCGTTCCGGATCGCCGAGGCGGTGTACCTGGTCGAGCGACTCGTCGACTGCCTCGCCTACGAGCTCGAAATCGACGCCGCGGAGCTGCGGCTGGCGAACCTGATCAGGCCCGACCAGTTCCCCTACCAGTGCAAGACCGGCTGGGTCTACGACTCCGGAGACTACGAGCGGACGCTTCGCAAGGCGCTCGAGATAGCCGACTACGGCGAGCTCCGCCGCCGGCAGGCGGCTGCGCGCGAACGCGGCGAGCTGATGGGCATCGGCGTCGGATTCTTCACCGAGGCGGTGGGCGCGGGCCCCCGCAAGCACATGAACATCCTCGGGTTGGGCATGAACGACGGAGCGACCCTGCGCGTGCACCCGACCGGCAAGGCGCAGCTCAGCATCAGCGTCCAGACCCAGGGGCAGGGCCACGAGACCACCTTCGCTCAGATCGTCGCCGAGGAGCTCGGCATCCCGCCCGAGGACATCGACGTGGTCCACGGCGACACCGACGTCACGCCCTACGGGCTCGGGACCTACGGATCGCGGTCGACTCCGGTGAGCGGCGCCGCCACCGCGGTCGTCGCGCGGAAGGTCCGCGAGCGGGCACGGATCGTGGCGGCGGCGATGCTCGAGGCTTCGGCCGATGACCTCGAATGGGAGAAGGGCCGCTGGTTCGTCAAAGGCGACCCCGAGCAGGGGGCGACGATCCAGGAGATCGCGATGGCGGCGCGGGGGTCGGTGCAGTTGCCGGCGGGCGTCGAAGCCGGCCTCGACGCGGAGACGGTCTACGACCCTCCCAACCTGACGTTTCCCTACGGGGCCTACGTCTGCGTCGTCGAGATCGATCCAGGCACCGCCAAGGTACGGGTCACCCGGTTCGTCGCCGTCGACGACTGCGGGACCCGGATCAACCCGATGATCATCGAAGGTCAGGTCCACGGCGGCCTGACGGACGGGGTCGGGATCGCGTTGATGGAGCAGATCGCGTTCGACGAGGACGGCAACTGCCTCGGGGGCTCGCTGATGGACTACCTGATCCCGACTGCGCTCGAGGTGCCCGACTGGGAGACCGACTTCACGGTCACGCCGTCGCCTCACCATCCGATCGGAGCCAAGGGCATCGGCGAGTCCGCGACCGTGGGCTCTCCGCCGACGATCGTCAACGCGGTCTGTGACGCACTGCGTCCCTTCGGCGTGCGTCACGTCGACATGCCGTGCACGCCGTCGAGGGTGTGGCATGCCATGCGGGAAAGTCCGAGCCCGGCAAAGTGAGCACCCCGTTCACCACCGGTCTCGTGCTCGCCGCGGGTGGCTCGACGCGCCTCGGCCGACCCAAGCAGCTGCTGCCATACGGGTCAGCGACGATGCTCGACCACGTGCTCGGGACCGCGCGAGAGTGCCGCTTGGACCAGCTGCTGTGCGTGATCGGGGGAAGCGCGCAGCAGATCACGGCAACCGTCGACCTCGACGGCATCCAGGTCGTCGAGAACGATCACTTCGGCGAGGGCTGCTCGTCGTCGATCGCCGCCGCCCTGACCGCGGTCGATCCGCGCTGCGAGGTCCTGGTCCTGCTGCTGGCCGACCAGCCCGGGGTCAGCGCCGCCACCGTCGCCAAGCTACTGGCCGGGCGCGGCAACAGCGCCGTCGCCGCCTGCGCGTACGAAAACGGACGCGGTCATCCGCTGGCGTTCGCGCGCGGCACGTTCGCACAGCTGGCCGCGCTCCATGGCGACAAGGGCGTCTGGAAGCTGCTCGACCGCCATCGCGACCAGGTGGTCGATGTGCCGGTGGGCGGTGTGATCCCCCGTGACGTCGATACCTGGCGCGACTACGAAGCCGTCCTACAGGACACGACGGTTGCCCCTCCCGCCCGCCCGCGCTGATCAGCGCGTCGAGGCCGCGTCGATGTCAGCCGCCACCGAGCGCCAGAGCGTAACGTGAACCTTCGGCCGCACTCGCGCCGACACGGTGCCGGCACGGCCCGTCGAGATCGCCTGCGTCGCATCGGACGTCGTGGCGAAGCGCTGCAGCGCCAGCGCCGCGGGCACGGCGCGCTCGAGACCGAGCGTGCTCGCGTGCCACATCTCGACGATCGGCGTACCGCGCACGTCGATCCGCGTCAGGGCGCGCCGGCGGACCTCGTCGAGCACCGAGTGCACAAGCGTGAGCATGATGCCTTCACCGGCCGCGGCCGCCGCGATCGCCGCGGCGTGGCTCGCGTACGCCGACACGTCTGACGGGGTCAAGCCGTTGCGAGCGAAGAACAAGCCGGTCGCCGTGGTCGGATCGATGTCGGGCGGGCCCACCAGCCAGCGCTCGGCGGCGAGCTCGGCAGGCGCGACGTCCGGCCGCCCTGACAGCGGATGATCGGGCGCCGCGACGATGATCAGGCGGCAGCGCAGGAACGGGACCGTGGCGATCGTACTCGCGCGCTCGGGTCCCGGATGCGGGCCGAGCGCGATGTCCGCCTGCCGACGATCGAGACGGTCGGCGAACGAGGCGCCGGGGACCGATTCGATCGCGATCTCGAGGCCGTCGTCGCGGGCCGTGAAGGCCTCGATCAGCGGTCCGATGTGCTCGGCGACGACGTTGGTGGCGACGACCTGCAAGCGGCGCGGCTGACCGGCCGAGTCATGCACCGACCGGCGAGCCTGTTCGGCCAGGCCGAGGATCTCGGTCGCCAACGCCGCCAGCCGCCGCCCACCGGCGGTCAGCGCTATCCCCCTGCCCTCGCGGACGAACAGCTCGTCGCCCAGCTCCTTGCGGAGCGCCGCCACAGCTACCGAGACCGCGGGCTCGGTCACCTCGAGCTCGGCCGCCGCCGCCTTGACCGAACCGAGGCGCGCGACAAGCACGAATGACTGCAGCTGACCGAGCGTCATCGTCGGCGTCCGTGGGGGAAGGAACTGATCACGCCCGACGTCCTATCAGATTGGCTCCTAAGCGATCACTTAGCCCAAGTTGACGCGGCGCGATAACCACGTCAAAGTGTTAACAAGGAGAGAGCCCGAACGGACCGCCGACGGACCGGGAGTCAGGTCGCGAGGGACCGCAATGCAAGTTCCAGCCCCTTTTGAATATGAGCGTGCGACGAGCGTCGAGGAGGCGCTCGAGTTGCTCACGCAGCTGGGACCCGACGCCCGGCTGCTGGCCGGCGGGCACTCGCTGCTCCCGATGATGAAGCTTCGCCTGGCCTCGCCCGCGTACCTGGTCGACATCGACCCGCTCGCGGACGAGCTGGGGTACGTCACCGAGCACGACGGCGAAGTGCGGATCGGCGCGATGACGCGCCATCGCGCGTTGCTCGAGTCAGAGCTGCTCGCCAGGCGACTGGCCATCTTCACCGACGCCGAGCGGGTGATCGCCGATCCGGTCGTCCGGAACCGCGGGACGATCGGGGGCGCTCTGTGCCAGGCAGACCCCTCAGAGGACCTGAGCGCGGTGTGCGCGGCGATCGGCGCCCAGACGGTGGTCCGCGGGACCGGCGGAACGCGCGTCCTCAGCATGGACGACTTCCACCGCGGCCCTTACCAGACCGCGGTCGGACCCGCCGAGATGCTCGTCGAGATCCGCGTCCCGTTGCGCGAGGCTTCCGGCAGCGCGTACGAGAAGGTCGATCGCCGGGTCGGCGACTGGGCGGTGGCCGCCTCTGGGGTGTCGCTGACCGTGACGGACGGGATCATCTCCGCCGCGGGCGTCGCCCTGGCCGCGGTCGGCTCGGAGGTCACCTCGCACGAGGCGGAGGAGACGCTCGCGGGTCAGCCGCCGTCGGAGGAGCTGTTCGCACGGGCCGCCGCAGCGGCAGCCGCCGCGTGCCGGCCCGTCAGCGATCAGCGGGGTTCGGCGGAATACAAACGGCACGTCGCCGGCGTGTTGACCGAGCGGGCGCTGTTGCGCGCGGCAACTCGGGCGTTACCGGGACAGACGCCATTTCGAAGTACACAGGAGGTGTGAGTTGGATTTCGTGATCGGTGCTTCCACCGGTTGGTACATCGGGCTCGTGCTCGGGATTGTCGTGGCGGCGGTCGCTGCGGCGATCGTGATCACGATCGTGATGCTGGCGAGGAGGATCGCCGGCCAGGCGCGGACCGCCGTCGAGGGGGTCGAGAGGGTGCGAGCGCAGACCGACGGTCTGGCCGGGGTCGGACGAATCAACGACTCGGGCGTCAGGATCCTGCACTCGGCGCGCGCGCTCCGCAAGGTGGCGGTCGGGAAATGATCGTGCTCGCCGCCTTCACCAACCACGACGCCTGGGCGGTCGCGCTCGTGATCGGCCTCGTCGTGGCGCTCGCGGTCGCCGGCCTGCTGATCGTGCTGGTCCGGACCGTGGGCGACATCAAGAAGTCCGTCGGCGCCCTGCTCGAGGTGGCCGGCAAGGTGGCCGGGAACACCGCAAATATTCCTCAGCTCGAGGCGACGGCGCCCGTCCTGGGACTGATCGTGGAGGAGGCCGTGATCCAGGACGGCTACATGAACGCGCTCACCGACGGGTTCGGCACTGGGAACGGTGAACGATGACCACGCTCGTCATCCTCAGCGTCGTACTCGCGATTGTCATCATCGCCGTGGTCGCCGCGGCGCTGATCAAGGTCCGCCTGGACCTGGAAGCAACGTCGGCAGATCTCGCCACGCTCGCCGGCGCGCTGGCCATGGTCGAGTCCGAGCACCTGCAGCCGCTCGAGCCGGCGGTCAAGGCCATCAACGGCCAGTTCGACATCATCTTGGGCGCGTTCCCCGGCATCGCGCGCAAGGCCAAGATCGTGGCGGAGAGGAGGCCCCGATGACGCTCGAATGGATCGGCGACGCGCTGCTGTTGCTGGTCGTGCTGCCGGTCGTGGTGTACCTGCTCCGCGGCGTGCTGAACGCCGCCAACAGCATCGTCCCGAGCGCCCAGCAGATCGCGATGGCCGCGACCGCGGGGTCGAAGGACCTCGACGCGACGGCGCTCCTGCTCACCACGCAGGACCAGGTACAGAAGACGATCGAGGTCGCCGCCGACTACGGCGGCTCGCTCGACGTGATCCTCGACGACGCCCGATAAGGGGGCAAGAATGCCAGCAGCTGGTGTAGTCATGATCATCGCGGTCCTGCTGATCGTGTTGGCGGTCGTCTACTACCTGGTCTCGACGATCGTCGCACTCCAGCGGATCACCAATTCCCTCGACGAGGCGATCACGGGCGTGGTCGGGATCATCGAGAAGAGCGCGCCCGTCGACGAGGTGGTGACCTCGATCAACACGAATCTCGACGCCGGGGTCGACCTGCTCGAGGGCCTGCTCGTCAAGAAGGCGGGCATGGAGGACGCCGTCGGCCTGGTCGAGGGGCTGTATCCCGGCGCGGCCGGCGACGGCTTCCGGAACTTCCCGGACAGCAAGACGACGAAGGCGCCGCGGATCAGCGAGGTCTACACGAAGGGCACGCTGACGCTCGCCCGGCTCGGCCGAGAGGCACCGATCGCAGCGGCGAGCCCGAACGGCCCGGCGCTCCGCAACCCGGCCTACGGCAGCCTCGCCGCCCGGGGGCTCTATCCGGAGGTCAGGCAGACGAGGCCGCCGTCGCTCCAACGCTCGCCGGTCATCGGCACCAACTCGCCGGTCCAGTACGAGCCGAGCGAGTCGCCCGGAGTTCGCAAGCGCATGCCGGTGGCGGTCGGCGCCCAAACCGAACCGAGCCCGGACGAGGGCGGCGTTGTGAAGTCGGGGCTGGCGTTCCTGCGCCGTCTTAAGAACGAATAAGGCGCCGCCGTCATGCAAGGCCAACCTAAATTGCAAGGCACCGCCGTGAGGCGCCGCCGACCTAGATTAATGATCGACAGGAGGCCTGGTGCAGACCCCAGCGCCATTTGAGTACGAGCGCGCGACCAGCGTCGAAGGCGCGATCGCGACGCTTCAGCGGATCGGTCCCGAAGCGCGGCTGATCGCCGGCGGGCACAGTCTCCTGCCGATGATGAAGCTCCGACTCGCGAACCCCGAGTACCTGATCGACATCAACGACCTCGAGGAGCTGTCCTACATCGACGAGCGGATCACGGAAATCCGGGTCGGAGCACTGACCCGCCACGCCGAGCTGCTCGAGTCAGAGCTTCTCGCTCAGCGCCTGCCGGTGTTCCGCGACGCCGAGGAGGTGATCGCCGATCCCGTCGTGCGCAATCGGGGCACGATCGGAGGATCGCTGTGCCAGGCCGACGCCGCCGAGGATCTGTCCGCGGTGTGCGCGGCACTCAAGGCGAACGTCGTCCTCCGCGGTTCCGAGGGCGAGCGCGTCATCGGCATGGACGGGTTCTACATCGGTCCGTTCACGACCGCTGTCGGCGAAGGGGAGATCCTGACCGAGGTCCGGATTCCGCTGCGCGGCGGCGCGGGCAGCGCGCACGAGAAGGTCGAGCGGCGCGCCGGTGATTTTGCGATCGCGGCGGTATCGGCGGCGGTGTGGATCGAGGGCGGCGTGATCGCGGACGCTGGTCTCGCGCTCGGGGCGCTCGGTCCGACTACGATCATTGCAACCCGTGCTGAGGAGGCGCTCACGGGCAAGCCGCCCTCGGAGGAGCTGTTCGCGCAGGCCGGCGAGATCGCGAAGGAGGACTGCATGCCAGTCCCCGACGGGCGCGGACCGGTCGATTACAAGCGCCACCTCGCCGGCGTCCTGACGGTACGCGCTCTGCGGCGCGCGACCGCCCGGGCCCTGCACCAGGAGGATCATTGACATGGAAGTGACGATCACGATCAACGGGCAGGAGGTCTCGCGCGACATCGAGCCGCGCACGCTGCTCGTGCACTTCATCCGGGACACGCCGGGACTGACCGGCACCCACTGGGGATGCGACACGTCCAACTGTGGCGCGTGCGTGGTGCTGATGGACGGAAAGCCGATCAAGTCGTGCACGACGCTCGCGGCGATGTCCGTCGGCCACGAGATCCGCACGGTCGAGTCGCTCGAGGTCGACGGCCAGCTCGATCCCGTCCAGATGGGATTCCACGAGCTGCACGGCCTGCACTGCGGCTTCTGCACGCCGGGGATGCTGATGACCACGCGGGCGCTGCTCGACCACAACCCAAACCCGACCGAGGCAGAGATCCGGACCGCGATCTCGGGGGCCATCTGTCGCTGCACGGGCTACAAGAACATCGTCAGCGCTGTGCGCTGGGCGGCCGAGCATCAGGCCGCGACTAAACAGGAGGCGTGAGCATGGCGACAGTCGAGAGCACCACCGAGCGACCGATCGGCTTCGGGCGCCTCAAGCGCAAGGAGGACGCGCGGTTCATCCGCGGCAAGGGGACCTACCTCGACGACATCCGCCTGCCGGGGATGGTCCACGGGGTCATGCTGCGCAGCCCCTACGCCCACGCGAGGATCCTCTCGATCGACACGTCCGAGGCGCTCGCGCATCCGGGCGTGGCCGCGGTGGTCACCGCCAAGGACCTCGAGACCCTCGGGCTCGCCTGGATGCCGACGATCTCCTACGACACCCAGGCGGTGCTCGCCGGCGACAAGGTCCGCTTCCAGGGCCAGGAGGTCGCGTTCGTGATCGCCATCGACGAGTACACCGCCCGGGATGCCCTCGCACTGATCGACGTCGAGTACGAGCCGCTGCCGCCGGTCGTCAACGCCCGCAAGGCGCTCGACGAGGACGCGCCGCTGATCCGTGACGACAAAGAGGGCCAGCGCGACAACCTCGCCAGCCCGCTGTGGGAGGCCGGCGACGAGGCCGCCACCGACCGCGCATTCGCCGAGGCCGACACGGTCGTCACCCGCGACATCATCTACCCGCGCTGCCACCCGGCGCCGCTCGAGACGTGCGGGATGATCGCCGACTTCAACCCGAACACCGGCCAGCTCAACATCTACAACGGCAACCAGGCGCCGAACGCCCACCGCACGGTGTACGCGCACGTGGCCGGTCTGGCCGAGCACATGATCCGGATCCGCTGCAACGACATCGGCGGCGGCTTCGGCAACAAGGTGCCGGTGTACCCGGGCTACGTGTGCGCGATCGCCGGCTCGATCGTGGCCGGCGTTCCCGTGAAGTGGATCGAGGACCGCTCCGAGAACCTGATGTCAACCGGGTTCGCGCGCGACTACATCATGCACGCCGAGATGTGCTCCAAGGCCGGCAAGATCACCGGCCTGCGCGTCGACGTGATCGCCGACCACGGCGCGTTCGACTCGACCGCTCAGCCGACCAAGTTCCCGGCCGGCTTCTTCCACATCGTTTGCGGCTCCTATGACCTCGAGGCCGCCCACGTCCAGGTCAAGGCGGTGTACACGAACAAGGCGCCGGGCGGCGTCGCCTACCGCTGCTCGTTCCGGATCACCGAGGCCGTGTACCTGGTCGAGCGGATGGTCGACGCGCTCGCGCTCGAGATGGGCGTCGACCCGATCGACCTGCGGATGAACAGCTTCATCGCCCCCGAGCAGTTCCCGTACGAGACGACCACCGGCTGGACCTACGACTCGGGCGAGTACGCGAAGACGATGCGCGAGGCGATACGGATCGCCGGCTACGAGGACCTCCGCCGCGAGCAGGCCGAAAAGCGCGCCCACGGCGAGCTGATGGGGATCGGCGTGTCGTTCTTCACCGAGGGCGTGGGCGCCGGCCCGCGCAAGCACATGGACATCCTCGGCCTCGCGATGAACGACGGCGCCGACCTGCGGGTGCACCCGTCTGGCAAGGCGGTGGTCTCGATCAGCGCCCAGACGCAGGGCCAGGGCCACGAGACCACGTTCGCGCAGATCGTCGCCGAGGAGCTCGGCATCCCGCCCGAGGACGTGCAGGTCCGCCATGGCGACACCGACCGGACCCCCTACGGGCTCGGTACCTACGGCTCGAGATCGACGCCGGTGAGCGGCGCCGCGGTCGCGGTCGTGTCGCGCAAGGTGCGCGACAAGGCCCGCCTGATCGCCGCGACGATGCTCGAGACCAGGGCCGAGGACCTCGCCTGGGAGAAGGGTCGCTGGTTCGTCAAGGGCGATCCGGAGAAGGGCGCGATGATCGAGGACATCGCGCAGTACGCCTACGGCGGGGAAGCGATGCCCGAGGGCCTGGAGGGCGGCCTCGACGCGCAGGTCATCTACGACCCGCCGAACCTGACCTACCCGTGCGGCGCCTACATCGCGGTCGTCGACATCGACCCCGACACCGCCGCGGTCACGGTCCGCCGGTTCATCGCGGTCGACGATTGCGGCGTGCGCATCAACCCGATGATCGTCGAGGGCCAGATCCACGGCGGCCTCGCCGAGGGGATCGGGATCGCGCTGATGGAGGTGATCACGTTCGACGAGGAGGGCAACTGCCTGAACGGGTCGTTCATGGACTACCTGATCCCGACCGCGCTCGAGTGCCCGGACTTCGAGCTCGGCGAGACCGTCACGCCGTGCCCGCACCATCCGCTGGGGGCCAAGGGCGTCGGCGAGTCCCCGAACGTCGGCTCCCCGCCGGCGATCGTCAATGCCGTGATCGACGCCCTGCACGAGACCCACGGGGTCGACCACATCGACATGCCCTGCACCCCGGCTCGCGTGTGGGCCGCGATGCAGGGACGCCCCGAGCCACCGCAGTGATCGTCGGCCCCCTCACTCGCCGGGCCCAGGAGCTCACCGAACAGGGGGCGGTGTTCGTCACCGCCACCGTGGTCCGCGTCGAGCATCCGACGAGCGCCAAGCCGGGCAACGTCGCGCTCGTCCATGAGGACGGGAGCATGGAGGGGTTCGTCGGCGGCGTGTGCGCGCAGAACAGCGTCCGCCTGTACTCGCTGAAGGCGATCGAGCGCGGCGAACCGCTGCTGCTGCGGATCCTGCCCGACGGGCCCGGCGGAATCGAAGGCGAAGACGTCGGTCACGAGATCGGACATGACGACGGGTCGATCACTGTCCAGAACCCGTGCCTGTCAGGCGGCGCGATCGAGGTCTTCCTCGAGCCGTTCCTGCCGGCGCCTCGGGTGATCGTCGCCGGCGACACCCCGATCGCCGCGGCGCTCCTGCGCCTCTCACCGGAGCTGGGACTCGAGGCCGTCGACTCGCGCGGTTCAGACAGCGGCGCCCCCGTGCCGAGCGCCGATGACCTCGCGCTGGTCGTCGCCGCGCACGGCCGCGACGAGCTCGCGATCCTGCGGGCGGCGTTGGAGGCGGACGTCCGCTACGTCGGGCTGGTGGCGAGTCGCAAGCGCGGCGCCGCGGTGCTCGACGAGCTCCGTGCCGACGGGGTCGCCGAACAGTTGCTGGGGCGCATCGATACCCCGGCCGGGCTCGACATCGGTGCGCGCTCGCCGGCCGAGATCGCGCTGTCGATACTCGCCTCGATCATCGAGGCGCGCCGCCGGTCGACCCTCGCCGTGCGGCCCGAGTCCGCGACCCCGATCACCGCGCTCGATCCCATCTGCGGCATGACCGTCCTGATCGACGCAGACGCGCTCTCGCTCGAGCGGGGCGGCGACATCCACTATTTCTGCGGCGAGGGCTGCCGGCAGGCGTTCGCACGCCAGCACGCGGCATGACCGGGGCCACCGGCGATGCCGCGGACGAAGTCCGGTATCTCGTACCCGACGTCGAGACCCTCGCCCAGCGTCTGGCTGCGGTCGACTACCTCGTCGACGAGGGGCTCGCAACGTCGATGTTCCTCAGCCTGCGGCTGCCCCAGCCGTTGCTGCTCGAGGGCGAGGCCGGGGTCGGCAAGACAGAGGCCGGCAAGTCCTTGGCGGCGATCCTCGACACGCCGCTGATCCGCCTCCAGTGCTACGAGGGGATCGACTCGGCCGAGGCGCTGTACGAGTGGAACTATCCGCGTCAGCTGCTCAGCATCCGGCTCGCCGACACCCGCGGAGCCGAGCTCTCCGAGCAGGACCTGTTCGGCCGCGAGTACCTGATCCGACGTCCGCTGCTGCGCGCGCTGGAGCATCCGGGACCGCGCCCGGCGGTGCTGCTAATCGACGAGATCGACCGGGCCGACGACGACTTCGAGGCGTTCCTGCTGGAGCTGCTCGCGGAGGCGGCGGTGACGATCCCCGAGATCGGCACGATCCGCGCGACCCACCCGCCGGTCATCGTCCTGACCTCGAACCGCACGCGCGATCTCCACGACGCGGTCAAGCGCCGCTGCCTGTACCGGTGGATCGACTACCCGACGCCCGAGCGCGAGGTGGAGATCGTGCGCCGGCGCGTGCGCGGCGCGTCGGAGACGCTCGCCGTGCAGGTGGCCGACGCGGTGGCGCGAATGCGCGACAGCGACATCCAGAAGCCGCCCGGCGTCGCCGAGGCGATCGACTGGGTCGCGGCGCTGTCGATGCTCGGTGTCGAGGAGCTCGACGTCGACGCGATCGACCGCACGCTCGGCTCAGTGCTCAAGTACGCCGAGGACCAGGAGGTCATCCGTGCCGCCGGCCTGGACCAGCTGGTGAGCCGGCGATGACCTCAGCCGGGACGCCATTCCGGGTCCGGACGCTGGGGCTCGATCTGCCCGGAGTCGCGGCGGCGTTCAGCCGGCGCTTGCACGACGCCGGCGTGCCGGTCACGGCCGAGCGCGCCGCCTGGTTCGCGCAGGCGCTGGCGCTGGTCGAGCCCGACTCGCGCCGGCGTCTGTACTGGACCGCGCGCGCGGCGTTCGTGTCTGACCGGGTGCAGGTGCCCGCGTTCGACCGCGTGTTCGCCGCCGTGTTCGGCCGAGCCGGCGCCGACCACGATGAGCCCGCGTCACCCGCGGGAGAGGGGACCGAGGCGGCGCCGCCCGACGAGCGCCCCGCTCCCTCCGCTTCCGAGCGAGACGCGCAGTCCGCGGGCGCGGCGGCAGCGAGCGGCCCGGACCGCAGCGGGGACGAGCAGCCCTCGCTCGAGGCCCCCGTGCCGGTCCTCGCCGGCGACGAGGAGGTGCTCCGCTCAAAGAGCTTCGACGCGCTGTCGCCGGAGGAGCTCGCACGGCTGTACCGCCTGATGACGCGACTGCGCGTCGCGACGCCGCCCAGACGGACCCGGCGAGCGGAGCGCCACCGGCGCGGCGAGCGGATCGACATGCGCCGGACGCTGCGAGGCAGCCTGCGGACGGCCGGCGATCCAATCCGGCTGGCCCGCCGGCGCCGGCGCATCGTCAGCCGGCGGCTCGTGCTGCTTTGCGACATCTCGGGCTCGATGGAGCCCTACGCGCGCGCGTACCTCCAATTCCTGACCTGCGCGGCCGGCGCCGGGATTGGCGGCGGCGGCGTGGGCGGGGTCCGATCAGAGGCGTTCGTGTTCGCCACGCGCCTGACTCGTCTCACGCGCGCGTTGGCCTCGCGCAACCCTGAGCGCGCGATCCAGCGGGCCGCCGCGGCCGCGCCCGACTGGTCGAGCGGAACCCGGATCGGCGACGCGCTGAAAGCGTTCAACGACCGTCACGGCCGGCGCGGGATGGCCCGCGGCGCCGTCGTGGTGATCCTGTCCGACGGCTGGGAGCGCGGTGATCCGGCGCTCGTCGGGCGCGAGATGGCGCGGCTGCGCCGCCTCGCCCACCGGATCGTGTGGGTCAACCCGCGCGTCAGTGCGCGCGGCTTCGAGGCGCGCGCCGGCGGCCTCGTCGCGGCGCTGCCCCATTGCGACGCGCTCGTGAGCGGCCACAACCTGGAAGCGCTCTACGAGGTCGCCGACGCGATCGGCGCCGCCACCACCATCGATCTCGGCTCACCACCGGTCGCGGCCGAGCCCGAGCCTGACGAGGCGGAGGCGTGGCCGAGCGCGACCCCGGTACCGGGCAGCTCGGTGGCGATGCCATCCGGCTACGGCCCGAGCCGCGGCAAGACGACCCCCGGCTGGTCGCTGGGAGCATGACCGTGGGCGGCGCCGGACCCAAGACCTGCATTTATCCCGGGTGTGACCGCCCTGCGGTCCCACCGCACCCGCTCGGCGGCCCCCAGCCGAGCTTCTGCAACCTCGAGGAACACAACGCCCTGACCGCCCATCAGGAGCGCCAGCGCCTCGAGCGCGAATCGCGGGGAGCGAACAGCGACAGCAAGGAGGTTCAGTGATGTCTGATGAGGCGTACCGAGCGGTGTTCCTGCGGGTGCACCCGACCGGGAAGATGGTCCTCAGCCTGACCACCAAATCCGACGGCGAGGAAGCCCGCTACGCGCAGCTCGTCGCCGGCGAACTCGGCGTTCCGGCGCTCGACGTCAAGGTCGTTCCGGCCGACGAGGACAGGTTCGGCGTCGGCCACGGTTACAACACGAGCCCGTCGGCGCAGACGCCGGAGGCAATCCAGAGCGCCGCCGGCAAGATCCTGGCCAAGGCCCAGCTGCTAGCGGGCGCTGCGCTCGAGACGCCTCCCGACTCGCTGACCTGGGAGAACGGCGCGTTCGTTTCGAGCGCCGACCCGTCGCAGACGAGGACGATCGCCGACCTCGCGCTGTACGCGCACGGCACCGGCGCGCTGCCGGCGGGGGTCGAGGGCGGACTCGACGCGCAGGCCGTTTACAAGGACGCTTAGTGGTCGCCCCCGCAACGAGCACTAGCTCAGCTTGGCGTCGATCGCGACTGTGACTTCGTCGGCGACCTTCAGAGCCCCGAACAGCGCAGAGTACGGCTTCATGCCGAAATCGGTCTGCTTCACGGTCGTGCTGGCGGTGAGGAGGCCGTCGTCTCCGAGCCTGAGGTCGAACGTGACCGGAGCCTGCTTGCCGCCCAGGTCGAGCTGGCCGTGCACGCTCAGTCCGGCGCCGCCCGGCGCCCCACGCACCTCATTCGAGCGGAACTCGATCGCGCAACCCTTCAGCACCTCGTCGTTGATCGTCTGCTGGATGTTCTCCTTGTCGGATCCGGTCAGCGACTTCATGCCGCCGGTGCCCGCGATAACTCGCAACGAGCGCGAGTCGGCGGCGAGCGTCATCGCAGCTTGCTCGGGCGCGTCGCCCAGCCTGAGCTCGGCCTCCCACGACCCGACTTCGAGCTGGAGGTCGTGCCCGGCCTTCGCCGCGGCGCCTTGCCGGGTGGTCCGGATCAACAGAACGCCACTACCGGGACCGAGCGCGTATGTGCCTGGTTCTAGTGTCATGACCGGCAACTCTTTCACATGACGCGCACCCTCGACTCAAGGAGACACCAACGTGGTTGAGCTGGATCACGAGTACTCGAACGGCAAGCCGATCGAGCAAAACTGGGAGGCGATCCTCGACCTCGAGCGCCTGGTCCCGTGCGTCGAGGGCGGCAGCGTGACCGAGGCGACGAGCCCTGAGAGTGTCAAGGCGCAGATCAAGGTGAAGATGGGCGCGATGTCGATGACGTTCAAGGGCACCGTCGCGGTCATCGAGCAGGATCCGGACGCGCACCGCGCGGTGCTCCAGGTCAAGTCGCGCGAGGCCGGCGGCCAGGGCCATGCCAACGCCGACGTGACCTTCTCGCTGTCGGACGGCGGCGGAAAGATTCACACCGCCGCGCAGATCAGCGGCAAGGCGGCTTCGATGGGCGAGGGCGTCGTCCAGAGCGTGCTCGACGCTCTGATCAAGAGCTTTACCGAGAACCTGTCGGCGCTGTAGGCGATCGCGGTGGCGATGATCGCGATGAGACACGTCCGCGAGGGCGAGGTCCCCCGCGACGGCGGGACCGCGGTCCAGGAGAACGCCGACCGCCCGGTGTTCAGCGGCAACGGGCCCGACGACTACGTGTGCGTCGAGTGCGGCAACGTGCTCGCGGCCGCAATGCCGCCCGAGTACATGAACCGCAAGCTGCGCATCAAGTGCGCCCGCTGCCGGACGGTCAACGTGGCGATCGAGGTCGAGGGCATCGACTACTCGTCGGCGTTCAAGCGGCCCGCGGGCTGAGCCGGCCGCTCAACGCCGGCCGCCTCGCGCTCGTAGTCCAGCTCGGTCCCGACTCCGAGCTGGTTGAGCGCGTCGTTGGCCTGCTCGAGGCTGCCGGCGTCGGTGACCGCCCGGGCCAGCCGTCCTGCGACCTTGATCGTGATGTCGACATCCAGGTAGAAGGTCAGTGCGGCCGCCGGGGTCAGCTCGAGCGTCCGCGTGCCGCCGCGGATCGTCGCGCGTCCGGAGGCGCCGCGGAAGGCGCGGACTGCCTGGGCACTGGCCTCGGTGCTGACGAGCTCGATCGCGGCCTCCATCCGCTCGGCCACCGGCCCGGTCAGGCCGCGGGCGCCGCACAGCCCGCCGCCGGCCGCGACCTCGGCGACGCGCGCGAGCACCTCGTCCGGCGTCAGCTCGGCGTCGCATCCGATCCCGAAGATCCCGAGCAGCACCGGCTGGCCGCGGCGCGAGAGCCGCCCGCCGGCGGCGAGCATCACCGCGTCACACAGGGGGCTGCGCAGCCCCGGCTCGTCGCCGCGGGCGACCACGTCGCCGCCGACGTCGACGAGCACGAGCAGGTCGCACTTCAGGGCCGCGATCGCCAGCGCGAGCCCCTCGGCGACCGGAGCGGGGCCGTCGTTGATGTCGATCAGCAGCGTGCGCTGTCCGAGGAACTCGGCCATCCGCGATTCGGCAAAGAACACGTCCCGGTCGCGCAGACGTGTGTCAGGTCCGGCCAGCAGGATCCCGGGCGCGAGCTCCTCGGCGCCGGTGATCTCGGCGGCGGCGCGCGGCCCCGGCACAGGGTCGAACGGCCGGCGCTCCCAGGAGAGGCCCCCGAGCACTGGATCGCCGCCGTCGTAGAGCCGGATCAGCTCGGCGGTGGCCAACGCGCCCACGACGTCGCCGCCGCCGCCCATGCCGATCACCAGCGGTCGCCGGGCACGGCGGAGCAGCAGCTCGGAGTCGCGCATCCTCCTAGTTTTACCGGGCGGCCCCGCGCCGCACGTTTACGCCCTGTCACAGCGGGAAGCCAAAGTCAGTACACGGGAGCTGAGCTTTAGCCCAAGCCACCGGAGGAAGGGGTCGGGGACAAATGCACCCGGCGGGCCATCCCGCCGACGACGAGCCGTTCGTCGAGCCGCGCCGAGCGCCGGCAACCCCCGCCGGCGCCGGCTCGGTCGAGCCCCGAGCGTCGACTGACGGCGCCCCGGCTAGTTCGCGCCCCGCGATTCGCTGGCGCGGCGCATCGCGTACCTGAACCAGCCGTCGCCGTACGGGACGTAGACGCGCGCCGGCACGCCCCGCGCGACCAGCGGCCCGAGGTCTTCGGTGCGCACGCCGAACAGCATCTCCACGCCGGCGCCGGGCAGCGCCGGCAACAGCGCCTCGCGGATCACCGGGTCGTGCGTGCCCAGCGACAGCGTCGCGCCGGCGCCGTGGAGTGCGTATGCGAGCTCGATGAGCGCGATGTCGGTCGGGTCTCCCCACGGATGCGCCAGCGCCGGCGTCTCGACGTACGCGCCCTTGACCAGGCGGATCGGCACGCCGGCCTCGGCCAGCCGGTGCGCGTCCGCGACGCTTCGCCGCAGGTTGGCCTGGACAGTCGCCGCCACCGGCCCGCCCGCTTGCGCCACCGCGAGCACCGCGTCGAGGATCCGGTCGGTCCGGGCCGCCTGCTCGGCGCCGACCTGGATCCGCGCGCCGGCCGGGAGCGCGCCGGCGATCTGCTCCAGCCGCCGGCGGGCGCCGTCGCCGGGCTCGTCGATCGCGATGTGGGACAGGTCGATCGAGAGGTACGTGCCGGCCTCGATCCGGGCGGCCAGCGCGACGAAGGCGTCCGCCACCCGGTCGGCCTCGCTCGGGTCGGTGACGTTCTCGCCGAACAAGTCGATCGAGCTGAGAACGCCGCCAGCGGCCAGCCGACGGGCGGTGGCGAGCGCGTCCTCAGCGGTGGCGCCGGCGACGTAGCGGGACGCCAGCCGGTACGCGCCGCGCTCACCTCCGGGGAACCCACGCACCCCCCGCTCGAACCGTTCGCTGGTGGCGAGGACGAACAACAGCCGGCGCGGCAGGACGTGCATGGCGGCCCCAATTGTGAGGCTTGCTGAAAAAGGCCCCTGTACGGGGCTTCATCCAGCACGCCCTTTATCCGGCACGCCCTCGCTCCGCCCCCGCCGCTTCCCGCCAACCCAGCTCGATCGAGTAACTCAATCGATTTAGTGGTATATTCCCGGCGTGAGCTTGACCCCGGCAGAGCTCGAGCGGTTCGTGGCCGACCTCGCCGCCACCCCCGACCGCTGGCGCCACCACGTCAGGCACGCCACCGACGCCCGCGTCTACGAGCAGATCATCGACGACGACGACGTAAACGCGTGGGTGATCTGCTGGAGCGAGGACCAGGACACGGGCTTCCACGACCACGACGAGTCCTCAGCCGCGATCGCTGTGATCTCGGGCCAGGTCCGGGAGGACCGGCTGCGGCTCGGCGATGAACCCCGCTCGCGGGTGCTGGGCGCCGGTCAGGTCTTCACCGTGCCGGCGGTCGCGATCCATCGCGTCCTGCACGCCGGAGACGCGCCGGCGGTCACGATCCACGCGTACTCGCCCCCGCTCACGCGCACCGGCGCGTACCGGATCGGCGAGGACGGCGAGCTCGAGCGCGAGCTGCTGTCGAACGAGGACGAGCTCCGCGCCACACCCGCGCTCGCCTGACACGCCCGCCCCGGCCGCCGCACTAGGATTACGTCCAGTGTCGGGAGTCGGACGCTACGTGAAGTTCACCGCGCAGCCGGGTCGCGGCGACAAGGTGGCACAGCTGCTGTTGGCAGCCGCCGAGTCGCTCCGCGACGTCGCGGGCTGCGAGCTGTACGTCATCAACCGCTCGGCGTCCGAGCCCGACGTCGTGTGGGTGACCGAGCTGTGGCTGAGCCAGGAGGCCCTCGACGGCTCGCTCGAGCAGCTGAGCACCGACGAGGGCAAGGCCCGGATCGCCGAGGTCACCGCGCTGCTGGCCGGGCCGCCCGAGCTGAATGAGCTCGAGCCGCTCGGCGGCGTCGGCTACCTCGCCGGGGGGAGCGGATACACGCTCGTCAACCTCGAGGACGTCGAGGACATGGCCAAGCGGTTCGGGTTCGGCGAGCAGGGCGAGGCGCGGTTCGCGAACCGCCCGCTCGGCGCGGTCCGCACCGGCGTCAGCCACCAGCGCCTACGCCCCGGCGTGCGCCAGGCGTTCGGTCATACCCACCAGCATGCCGAGGAGGTGGTCGTGGTGCTGAGCGGTGCCGGCCGGGTCAAGATCGACGACGAGATCAGGGACGTCCGGCCGCTCGACGCGATTCGGATCGCCCCGACCTCAGCCCGAGCGTTCGAGGCCGGACCCGACGGCCTCGAGTTCGTCGTGTTCGGACCGCACCACACGGGCGATGCCGTAATGGACTCGAACTTCTGGCCCGCGGAGGCGACGTGAGCACCACTCAGATCAACCAGAACCTGATCCAGATCAACCGCTGGCGTTTCGTCAACGCGTTCCTCGTGCGAGAGGACGACGGCTTCACGCTGATCGACACGACGGTCGGCGGCGGCGCTGACGAGTTCGTCGAAGCCGCCCGCAACGCCGGCGGCCAGATCAAGCGGATCGCGCTGACCCACGGCCATGGCGATCACGTCGGCTCGCTCGACGCGCTCAAGCAGAAGCTCGGCAACACGGTCGAGGTCCTGATGCCCGAGCTCGACGCCCGTATCCATGCCGGCGAGAAGGTCACCGACAAAAAGCCGCCCGGCTCCTGGCCCAAGATCACGACCAAGCCCGATGTCCGGCTCACCGGTGGCGAGCGAATCGGCAGCCTCGAGGTGATCACCACTCCCGGCCACACCCCGGGTCACGTCTCGTTCCTCGACACCCGCGACCGCACGGTGATCGTCGGCGACACCTTGACGTCGATCGGCGGCCTCGCCGTCTCGAACCACTACTACTGGCGCTTCCCGCTCGCGGCGATGGCCACCTGGGACAAAGGCAAGGACGTCGAGTCGGCCAAGAAGATCCGCGCGCTCGAACCGGCGTTGCTCGTGGTCGGACACGGCGGCCCCGTCCGAGCGCCGACCGCGGACCTCGACAAGGCGATCGCGCGCGCCGGCGGGTGAGCGCCTACAGCTTCACGAAGGTCCATCACGACGGCCGCGACGACGATGTCGCGGTCGAGGAGCCGCTCGAGATCCGGGTTGACGGCGTCCCGCTCGTGGTGACGATGCGCACGCCCGGCAACGACGAGGAGCTCGCGCTCGGATTCCTCTACGGGGAGGGCCTGATCGACGGGCCGCACGCGGCCGGCCCGACCGAGGACTTCGCGAACAACACGGTCGAGGTCGCCGGGCCTCTGACCCGCGACCCCGGGGAGCGCCGCTTCTACACGACCTCTTCCTGCGGCGTGTGCGGCAAGGGCGCGCTCGAGGAGGTCGCGGTCCACAGCGCGCCGCTGCCGGCCGGGCCGGCGGTCACCCGGTCGTTCCTCGCAAGCCTGCCGGATCGGCTCGAGCAGCCGGCGTTCGAGCGGACCGGCGGCGTCCACGCCACCGGCCTGTTCGAACCCGACGGAGAGCTCTGTGCTGACACGCGAGGACGTCGGGCGCCACAACGCGATGGATAAGGTGGTCGGCCGCATGCTGCTGGACGGCCTCGTCCCGCTCGGCGAGCGGATCATGTGCGTCAGCGGCCGGCTGTCGTTCGAGCTCGTGCAGAAGGCGGCCGTCGCCGGCGCGCCGATCCTCGTCGGCGTCGGCGCCCCCAGCTCGCTGGCGGTGTCGCTCGCTGAGGACCGGGGGATGACGCTCTGCGGGTTCACGCGGCGCGGCCGCACGAACGTCTACACGCATCCGGAACGCGTGCTCGACGGCTGATAGGTCTCGCTGCGCTCGACATCCGTGGGGCCATGCGACCCCGTCCGGACGGGGTCGCACGGCCTCGTGGCTCGGCCCGCTCGGCATCCAGCCTCGCCAAGACCGGGCCGGCCACGAGTCATCCGGCTGGACGCCGCCGCAGGCGGCGCAGAATCACCCCGCAGCCAGCGCCACCAGCCGCTCGATCTCCTCCTCCGAGGACCACGCCCCGACCGAGGCGCGCACGAGACCGAACGCCGGGATGCTGCGGACGATCACGCCCTCGCCGGCGAGTCGCGCCACCGCGGCGTCCACGTCCTCCGCGGCCCAGGAGACGAGTGTCGAGCGGCCGCGCGGCGAAACCTCGAGCCCGCGCTCGGCCAGCTGCTCGGCGAGCAGGGCCGCCAGCGAGGCCGCGCGCTCGTGCACCCAGTCCCAGCCGGCGTCCTCGAACACGCTCAGCGACGCCGTCGCCCACGCGCTGCGCATCCCCGCCGGGAAGCCGTGGTCGAGACGCTTCACGCCCTCGGCCTGCTCGAACTCGAGCGCTTTGGCCGCCTCCGCCACCGAGCCGTACCCGGGCCACGGCACGAGCAGGTCGTCGAGGCGGTCGGCGCGCACGAACAGCGCGCCGCTGCCCTCGGGGCCGCACAGCCACTTCTGGCCCGAGCCGGCGTAGAAGTCGCAGCCGAGCTCGCGCACGTCGATCGGCACCGCCCCGAGCGCCTGGGCGGCGTCGAGCAGCACCGGCACGCCGGTGGCGACGAGCGCGGCCACGTCGGCGACCTCGCCCCCCACCCACGACACGTGCGAGCACGCGACCAGCCGGGTCGTGCTCTTGACCTCGCCGGCGATTTCCGCGAACGGGACGACGCGGACCTTCACGCCGTGCCGCCGGCGCGCGCGCCCGAGCGGCGCGAGCAGCCCCGGGTGCTCCTGGTCGGAGGTCACGATCTCGTCGCCGGCGCGCAGGTCGAGGCCGGCGATCACGGTGTTGACGCCGTCGGTGGTCGAGCCGGTGAGCGCCACGTCGGCCGGCTCGCAGCCGAGCGCGGTCGCGTAGCCGGCGCGCGCCTGGCTGGCCAGCTGCCATCAGCGCCTCGAAGTATGGGCGCCCGCAACGCCCGCCCTCGGCCTCGGTGTCGATCCGGCGGCGGACGGCCTCGGCGGCGGCGCGGGGAATCGGGCCCTCAGTCCCGGCGTTGAGGTAGGAGAGACGCTCGAGTACGGGGAACTGGGCCCTGAACGTGGATGGGTCGGTGGCGGAGGTCGTAGCTTCGGTCATATCCTATTGTGTCGGTCGCCATGTGCTTTGACTTTGACGCCCGACCGCCGGCTCCGCCCGAGGACCTGCTGCTCGCCCCGATCGCCGGTGGCGCGGGCGCCGAGGTACTCGAGCTCACCTCCGCGGACGGCACGCATTTCTCGGCCGCGCTCGCCGAGAGCACGATCGGACCGTGGCGCCGGCATCTTGATCTTCCCCGACGTCCGCGGCCTGTATCCGTTCTACTCAGAGCTGGCCGAGCGGTTCGCGCAGGCCGGCTACCACGCGATCGTCATGGACTACTTCGGCCGGACCGCCGGCCTCGGCCCGCGCGACGAGGAGTTCGAGTACATGCCGCACGTCCAGCAGCTGACGGTCCCGGGCGTCCAGCAGGACGCAGCCGCCGCGATCGCCGCGCTGCGCGAGCGGACGGGCGCGAGTCAGATCGCCACCGTCGGGTTCTGCCTCGGCGGCTTCGAGTCGTTCCTGGCCGGCGCGGACATGCCCGAGCTCGCTGCCGTGATCGGCTTCTACGGCGTGCTCACTGGCGAGCGGTTCGGCGTCGACGGGCCGCTCGAGCGCGCCGGCGAGATCCGCGTGCCCCTGCTCGGCCTGTTCGGCGGCGCCGACCAGGGGATTCCGGTCGACCAGGTCAAGGACTTCGACACGCGCCTCACCGAGACCGGGCTCGACCACGAGATCCACGTGTACCCGGGCGCCCCGCACTCGTTCTTCGACCGGCGCTTCGAAGAGCACGCGGAGGCCTGCGAGGACGCCTGGCGCAGGATGCTCGGCTTCCTCGAAGCCCATACCGGCTGACACCGCCGGCTAGGCCTTCGCCTTCTCCGTGTTGTCGGCCTCGGGGTTGTCGTCGCCCTGCTCCTCGAGCTCGCGCTTGAGGACTTTGCCGGTCGGGTTGCGGGGCAGCTCGTCGAGGAACACGACCTCGCGCGGGACCTTGTAGTTCGCGAGGTTGTCTTTGACATACCCCTGGATCTCGTCCTCTGAGAGATCGGCACCCTTCTGGAGGACGACGAACGCCTTCAGCCGCTGCCCGAACTTCTCGTCGTCGACTCCTATGGCCGCGGCCTCCTGGATCGACTCGTGCGCGCCGAGCAGCTCCTCGATCTCGGCTGGGAAGACGTTCTCGCCGCCCGAGACGATCATCTCGTCGTCGCGCCCGTCGATGTAGAGGCGTCCCCCGGAGTCGAAGTGGCCGACGTCGCCGGAGGCCATCAGGCCCTCGACCATGTCCTTGTTGCCGCCGCCCGTGTACCCCTCGAACTGCGAGAGGTTGCCCACGAAGATCCGTCCGCTGTCGTCCGGGCCGACCTCCTTGCCGTCCGCGTCGAGCAGCTTGACGATCGAGCCGCGCACGACCTTGCCGACGGTGCTCGGCTCGGCGCGCAGGTCCTCGGGGATGGCGATCGTCGCGTACGCGATCTCGGTCGACCCGTACAGGTTGTAGATCACCGGCCCGAACAGGTCGGTCGCCCGCTTGGCGAGATCGGCGCCGAGCGCCGAGCCGCTGACGAAGATGATCCGCAGCGCCGACGTGTCGCGCTGCTTGACCTGCTCCGCGCCGAGGTCGACCAGCCGCGACAGCATCACGGGGACGACGACCATCGCGCTCGCGCCGTGCTCCTCGAGGCTGTCGAGCGTGACCTCGGGGTCAAAGCGCCGGCGCACCACGAGCGTCGACCCGAGGCCGACCCCGACGATCGTCTGCATGAACCCGAGCGCGTGGAACATCGGGACGCACATCTCGGTCACCTCCCGCGCCCGGAACGGGACCTTGCTGAGCAGCCCGCCGATCAGCGACAGCGAGCGCGGCTCCGAGCGCGGCGCGCCCTTCGGCGTGCCGGTCGTGCCGCTCGTCAGGATCGTGATCCGAGGCCACTCGGCGGGCTTCGGCGGGGCGCTCCGGTCGGCGCCGTCGATCGAGGCGTCGAGCGTGTCGTCACCGGACTCGTCCGCCCAGGCGCGGAATCGCCCCCGCGGCGGATCGTCGATCCCCGCCAGCACCTCGGAGTATTCCTCGTCGTAGACCAGCAGATCGGTTCCCTCGCGCTGCGCCACCTCGCGAATCTGGGGGCCGGCGAACGACGTGTTGAGCAGCACGATCCGGGCGCCGCATTTGGCGGCGGCAAACACCGCTTCGAGGAAGCCGCGATGGTTCCGCGCGAGGATCGCCACGCCCTCGCCGGCCTCGAGTCCGTGCTTGCGCCAGGCGTTGGCAAGCGCGTTGGTGCGCTCGTCGAGCTGCTTGTAGCTCAGCTCGCCGCGCTCATCGATGATCACCGCACGATCGCCGTGGCGGACCCCGCCGGCCACGACCGCCCCGCCGAGCAGCCCGTAGCGCTGGAATCCGATCAGCAACTGAGCGACGCGCTGCGGCGGCTCGGGGCCGAGCAGCCCGCTGCGGATGCACAGCCCGGCAAAGTACGCCTCGTCGCCTACGCGTTCGGCGAGCCTGGCAGCGCTCCCGAGCAGCCCCTTGGGGTCGAGCGCGGCGTTGATGATGGCCTTTGGGTCCAGGTTGACGATGAGACTCTCCTCCTCTTAGCGCCGTGTCACCGCTACATCGAATTTTGCTGACTCGGGAAGATTCTCGGCGCAGTGGCGTCAGGTGTGGTGGGGCTAGACACCTTGCCTACCGCGACGAGGCCCAGATTATTCGCTTGTCGCGATCGCACCGACTTCGCCGCAGTCACTGTGGCGATCACACGGCGCCGCCGCCGACCCCACGCGGCGGCGGCGCCCACGTCGCTCCCGTGACCCCGCGCGGCGGCGCTTCCCCAAGCTCCGGCTACGTCCATGAATCGTTTGCGTACTCATGGGTAGTACAGACAGCGATGGCTGGCAAGCTCATCACCTTGCCGCTGCGCGTGTCGCTGCGGTCCGCGCAGCTGCTGACCCGTGCCGCGGGCGGAGTTGCCGGACGTGCGCTCTCGATCACCGGACATGCGATCCAGGTCGCCTCACCCGGTCGATCGGGTGGCCCCGCGCGCGACGCCGCGCCTCGGCCGGCGCCCGCGTCCCGGGCGCCGGGCCGGCGTGAGGAGCCTGCCGAGGAAGCGGTCGCACCCGCTGCGCCACCGGTCCCGCCGGCTGAGCTCATCCCCGAGCCGGCTCACGTGTCCGAGGAGCCCGAGCTCGTAGCCGAGTCGGCCGAGCCCGGAGCCGAGGAAGGCGCCGGCGCGGGCATCACAGTGATCGAGCCGTGGGGCGGGTACGGCCGGCTGAACGCCAAGGATGTGATCGACCGGGCCAGGACCGCGAGCGTCGCGGAACTCGCAGCCATGAGGCTGTACGAGGCCCGGCACCGCGCCCGCCAGAGCGTGCTAGCCGCGGTCGATCGCCAGCTCACGCTGGCGAACGGCGGCCGCCCAGCCTGACTCGTACCGCCGACGAAAGGAAGGGGTTGCTCGCTCTCACCGGCGCGGAGCGCACGCGCACGCGCGGCACCCCGCGCAGTTGACGTCTGGAGACAGCGGGCGGCCCGGCCGGACTCGAATCCGGCCGGGCCGCCCTGGCTCAACGTGTGAGGTCGGTCACGTGAGCCCGTCTGGTTGCGCTGTCGCGCTTGCCGCCTTTACGGCCTTGGCGGCTCGCTAGCCTCCGAGGCGCTGTCCAGCGAGCGTAGGCGAGCACCGAGTCAGCCATGTTGTCAACCGGTGAAATCCAAGGCGAGAAATCCGCTCGCCGCCGTTGGAAATTCGGTGCGTTGGGGTAGACCCAAGATGTCGTCGTCGAGGAGAGAACGATGCTGACAGACATTCACCGTGGCGCCGCCGACGCGCACGAAAACGAACAGCATTCGGGCCTGACCTGGTTCGCCGAGCAGTGCATGGCCAACGGCGCGCCGCTCGAGAGCTACATCATCCACGCCGAGAGCATCGGCGACCGCGAGCTGGCGACGTTCTTCCGCCGCGCCCTCGCCGAGAGCCGCCGGATTAAGCCGGACAACCGGCGCCGGTGGAACCGCCGGGCTCGCGGCGATCGCCGGCGCGGCTAGCTCGGCGCGTTTCGGTCCAGCACAGCTAGCCGCAACCCGGCGCCGACCGGGACGACCGTCTGCGTCAGCGCCGGCTCGGCCTCGATCAGCGCCGTGAACTCGACCAGCTCGTGCTCGTGCGAGCGAACGTTGTCGATCGCGAGCACCCCTCCCGGCGCCAGCGTCCGGACGAGCTCGGCCAGATACTCCGGATACGCCGGCCGCTCGGCGTCGAGGAACACGAACTCCCACGCGGAGTCCTCCGATCCGGCGAGCGTCTGGGCCGCGTCTTGCGCCCGCAGCTCGACCCGCGCCTCGAGCCCCGCTCTCCGCAGGGTCCCCCGCGCGAGCTCGGTGCGGCTCGCGTCGACATCGACGCTGACCACGCTCCCGCCGGTGGCCTGAGCCGCGTCCGCCAGCCAGATCGTCGAGTAGCCGTTCGAGGTGCCGAGCTCGAGGATGCGCCGCGCCCCGGTGGCGCGGATCAGCACGCCTAGGAGCTCAGCGGTTGCCGGCTCGACGTTCCGGAAGCGATCGAGCCGATCTGGCTGGGCCTGGTCGTGCTCATGACTCGTGGCGTACAGCTCATCGGCGAGCCGGCGGCGGGTCTCTTTCATCGACGCGACAGCCTAGGCGACAAGCTCGACCTCCTCGAGCGCCGGCTCCGGCGGGCGCACATCCTCGAGCCGATCCACATTGGCGAGCTCCGGGAAGACCCGGCCCCAGCTGACCGCGAGCAGGATCGTCATCACACCGCCACCGACGACCGCCGGCACCGTGCCCACGAGGTACGCGGCGAGCCCGGACTCGAACGCACCGAGCTGATTCGAGGCGCTGATGAACACCATCTCGACGGCATTCACGCGGCCGCGCAGCCGGTCGGGCGAGGCGAGCGCGACCGTCGTGGAGCGGATGTTCATGCTGTAGAGGTCGACGAACCCACCCACGGCGAGCGCGAGCAGCGAGATCACGAACACGCGCGAGAGGCCGAACACGATGATGCTCGCGCCGTACAGCCCGACGACGATCAGCAGCGTCCGGCCGGCCCGCCGCCTGAGCGGGTGACGCGTCAGCCAGGCCGCGGCGAGCAGCGCGCCGACGGCCGGGGCGGCGCGTAGGACGCCCAGGCCGGTGGGCCCGACGTGGAGGATCGAGCGCGCGAACACCGGGAGCAGCGCGACCGCGCCGCCGAACAGGACCGCGAGCAGGTCGAGCAGAATCGCCCCCAGCAGGACCGGGGTCCGGCGCACGAATCGGAGCCCCTCGAGCACGCTCTCGACGTTCGGGGGCTGAGCGACGCCGCCTTCGTCGAGGTCGGCCGCCGGGCTCGCCTGCATCGCCATCACGATCCCGGCCGAGACCACGCACGACCCGGCCGCGAGCAGGTACACGAGCCCCGGCGAGACGCCGTACAGGAGACCGCCCAGTGCGGGACCGATGACCATCCCGGCCTGGCTCGCGATCGACCGCAGCGTCATCGCACTCTGCAGCAGGTCGGCGCTCACGAGCGTCGGCGGCATCGCCCGCGCCGCCGGCCAGCCGAGCGCCATCGCCACCCCAGCGCCGACGGCAAGAGCCAGGTACGGCCACACCTGGGTCGTCCCCGACGAGCTGACCAGCGCGAGGCCGACGCCGACGCATGCCGCGAGCAGCAGCGAGCCGGCGAAGATCAGCCGCCGCGGCAGGCGGTCGGCGAGCTGTCCCGCCGGGAGCGCGAGCACGAACAGCGGCACGAACTCGGCCAGCCCGATCCAGCCGAGGTCGAGCGGGCTTCGGTGTAGGGCATAGACCTCCCAGCCGATCGCCACCTCGATTGCCTGGAGGCTGATTCCCATCCCGAGCAGGGCCAGCCACCACAGGCGGAAATCGCGCACCTCGAGCGCGGGACCGAGCCGTTTCAAGGCATCGCTGCGACCAGGGTCATCCGACATCAGGCTACCCGCGCGGCCTTCCACCGCATCTGCGGCGGCCGCGGCGATCGGGCCCGGCCGACGGACGACGGCAAATGGAGCTACAGGGCCCCGGTGGAGCCCCGCCGGCGGACGAGCGAGTCGATCGCCGCGGCTGCCAGGAGCACGAGGGCGGTCGCGATGAACTGGCCGGCCGCGCTGACTCCCATCAACGCCAGACCGTTGTAGACGGTTCCGATCACGAGCCCGCCCAGCAGCGCGTGGATCGGCTTGCCCCGGCCGCCGAACAGGCTGGCCCCGCCGATCACGGCCGCCGCCACCGAGTACAGCGTGTACGTGCCCCCGTCGACGCCGGTCGACACCGACCCCAGGGTGGACGCGTAGACCAGTCCGGCGAGCCCTGCGGTCATCGCGCTGAACACGAACGCCAGTCTGCGCACGCGCTGAACGTTGATGCCGGCGCGACGGGCGGCCTCGGGATTTCCGCCGATCGCATACATGTACCGCCCGAGCCGCGTCCGCCCCAGGAAGATGGAGTACACGAGCAGCACGAGCCCGACGAACGGAACGACGTACGGGACCCCTTTCAGCGGGGTCAGCAGGCCGCGGTTCTGGTTGCACACGTAGACGAGCAGGATCCCGCCGACCGCGGCAGCGCCGATCTGGAACAGGGTGATGCCGAGCGGAGGCGCAGTCAGCCCTTGTTCACGGCGACGCGCCGCGCGGCGTATCGATACGGCCGCGTAGATCGCGAGTCACCACCACCAGGCCGATCCAGCCGGCCGCAACGCTGAGGTTGGCGTTCACGAGCTTGAAGACGGGGCTCGAGGTCGAGACCGAGATCACGCCGCCGACCGCCTGCTTGTCGATGGTGGCGAGCTCGATCAGGACCCCCTCGAAGAACAGCAGGCCGGCGAGCGTGACGACGAACGATGGAATGTGAAGCCTCGTGATCAGGCTCCCCTGGAGGTATCCGATTCCCGCGGTCACGCCGACGCCGCAGATGATCCCGAGCCACCACGGGAAATTGACCGGGGGAGCGATCAACTCGGCGATCACCATCCCGCCGACGGCGAGCACGAAGCCGACCGAGAGGTCGATCTCGGACAGGATCAGGGCGAATATCTGGGCGGCCCCGAGCAGGATGTAGATCGACGCCTGGTCGAACAGGTTGACCAGATTCCCGTCGGAACCGAACCTGGATCGCTCGGCCTGGAAGAAGATGACGATGATGATGATTCCGGCGACGACGGGCAGTGCGCCGCTCTCCCCGCTCTTGATGCGCCGCCACTGCGCGCGCAGGTAGTCGGGGAGCGAGTCCGCCAGCACCTCGGGCGCGGCCGTTACGAGGTCCGCGTCGGTCTCGGGGGTAGCCTCGTCCTCGGCCAGCTCCGTCGAGAGCGGCGGCTCCTCGATCTCGGACGGCACGCCGGGGCTTGAGAACTCGTCAGGCATCAGACGCCCTCCTGTCCGGCCGAGCGTGGGACCGCCGCGTGGTCCACCGCGCGCGACGAGCGCCCGGTGGTCATGTAGTCGACGACCGTGGTGGGGTCGAAGTCAGTCACCGGACCCTCAGCGACCATGTTTCCCAGATACAGGATCACGACGTGGTCCGCGACCGCGAACACATCGTTGAGGTTGTGGGAGACGACGAGCACGGCGACACCCTGCGAGGCGAGCCGCTTGATCAGGCTCAATACCGTCCTTGTCTGCGATACGCCGAGCGCCGCCGTCGGCTCGTCCATGATCACGAGCTTCGCCTTCGCCATCACCGCCTTGGCAACCGCGACCGACTGGCGCTGGCCGCCTGACAGCGACGCTACCGGCTGGCGGATCGACCTGATCGTCTTGACCGAGAGCTCCTGAAGCGTCTGCTTGGCGCTCGTCTCCATCTTCGCTTCGTCGAGCAACCCGCGCTCGCTCGGCTCGTGGCCGAGGAACATGTTCTGGACGATGTCGAGGTTGTCGGCAAGCGCCAGGTCCTGATAGATCGTCGTGATGCCGGCGGCCTCGGCGTCGCGCGGCCCATGGAAGTGAACGGGCTTTCCGTCCCACACGAGCTCGCCCTCGTCGGGCGGCCACAGACCCGGCGATCGTCTTGATCGTGACCGACTTGCCGGCGCCGTTGTCCCCCGCCAGCGCCGTCACCTTGCCCGCCGGGACCTCGAAGTTGATCCTCGTCAGCGCCTGCACGGGGCCGAACCGCTTGGTCACCCCGCGCAGCTCCAGCAACGCGCCGTTTGAGCTGCTCGGGCTCGAGGCCGGCTCGGTGGCGGGGCTGTCCGAAGTGCTCATCGTCCTCCCTATGTGCGAAGGGCCCCTCCGGTCCACCGGAAGGGCCCGCACACACTATCGCTTCGACAAGGATCGCTCGATCAACTCGTTATCCCCGCCGCCTTACAGTCCGACGCGTACTTCCCGGAGCAGAGCTGCGCCGCAGGCACGAAGTTGTCCTTGATGACCGTGTCGTTCATGTTCGTCGGCGTGACCCACTCGGGAACCAACAGCGATGAGGGCACCGACACGTGCGTAGTCGGGTCCACGGTCTTGGCGTTCAGCAGGGAGTCCGGCGCCGTCTTGCCGGCCCGGAGGTACATCGCCAGCGCCACCGCCGCCTGCGCCTCGAGGTAGATCGGCTTGTAGACCGTCCCGCACTGGTAGCCGGAGAGGATGTTCTGGAGACCGGTCAGAGTCGCGTCCTGGCCCGTCGTCGGGAACGTCTTCGCCTTGATGCCGTGGGCCTGCAGGAAGGAGATGATCGGCGCCCCGTTCTCATCGTTCGGGATCACCGCCGAGTTGATGCCGTGATGCGCGGTGTACGCGCCCTCGAACTCGGTCAGAGCGACAGGCGGCATCCACGTCCCCGCGGGGCGGGCGGCGAGCGTGTACTTCCCGGACTGGAAGTAGGACGCGAGGACCCCGTTGTAGCCCTGGGCAAACAGCGTGGCGTTGTTGTCGGTCACCGCGCCTGCCATCACGACGACGTTCGGCTTGGCCACGTGCCACTGCATTGACGCACTGCACGAAACCCGAGCCGATCAGCTGACCGACGTGTACGTTGTTGAAGCTGACGTAGTCCGCCGTGCCCGCCGGCGCGCCTAGGGTGAGCCGGTCATAGTCGACGACCGCGACGCCGTGCGCCTTGGCATAGCGTTGCACTGTCACGCCGGTGCCCGAATCCTCGGGGTCGATCAACAGCACGGTCGCGCCGTTGGTGATCGCGCTCTCCGCATCAGTGACGAAGGTCGAATCGCTGCCCAGCGCGTTCTCGACGGTCATGTCCCCACTCGGCAGGCCTGCGGCCGCCGCCGCCTTCTTCAGATAAGGCGCGTCGAACTCGACGTACCGGGTTGAGCTGGTCGTGTCCGGCAGGATCGCCGCGACCTTACCCTTGCCCTGCCGCGGTCAGCGATCTGAGCGCATTCATCGCGGAGAAATCGTTCGTGAACGATGTCACCGAGATCCCCGGCGTGGCCGTGCCACCCGAGGACGTACTCGTGGCACTCGTGGAGCTCGCCGCAGCTGCGCTGCTCGTACTGCTGCTGCTGCTTTTCGAGCTGCCACATCCGACAGCCACCGCCGCCACCGCGACGGTTAACACACACACTCGTAATAAACGAGCATTCATACCAACACGCTCCTCTCGCGCGACACAAAACCTCGACACTAGTAAAAGTTCTCGCCGGTTCTCCACCCCGGCCGGAACTACACTGGCAAACCGCGAGGCCGCCGTCCACTGTGGTTAACAGACCATAAACATCGGGTGGTCTGCGGTCGGCTGAGCAACCGCGCCACCCGGCGGCCTGTGCAGCGGACGCGGCGACGCGCCTCGCGCGAGCGGGGGGCTGCGCCCGGTGTCGACCGGTGAGATCACCTCGCTCTGCCCGGCGACGGTCGCATCAGCTGTGACGATTGCTGCTCGTTCGAAGGATCCCGGTGCACGGTAAGGCCTCTGCCGAGCGGATTCGAGCATGTGGTAGCCAAAAACGGCGACAGGCGAGGCAGGATGACGCTAACACTCCCGACGATGCCGCGTCAAGCCACGAAATGATCGCTGTTTCGGCCCGCAGCGGGCCAAAAGCGGCGAATCTGGGGTACTCTGCGCCTGTGACCCAAACCTCGGATCCCGAGGTCGCCCCGGCAACAGCGCACACGTTGCTCCGGGATCATCTCGTCGCGATGATCCGCGACGACGGCCCGATCAGCCGCTCGCAGCTCTCGCGCGCGATCGGGTTGCCGCGAAGCACGACGACCGCGCTCGTGGCCGAGCTGCTCAGCGAGGGCCTGATCGACGAAGCCCCAGCTCGCAGCGGCGGCGCCGGGTCGGGCAGCGGCCGGCCGGCCACGCTGCTGTCGTTGCACCGGCCGGACGGCCTCGTCGCCGGTTTCGACTTCGGTCACCGCCACATCCGGGTGGCGGTCGCCACCAGCGACGGACGGATCCTCGCCGAGGAGAGCACCCCGCTCGACGTCGACGGACACGCCGAGAGCGCGCTCGACTCGGCGCACGAACTGCTGACGGTGGTGCTCGACCGTGCCGGCGTGTCCTGCGCCGACATCCGCGCGGCCGCGGCGGGCATCCCGGCCCCGCTCAGCAACCGCACCAACCGGGTCGGGTCGCCCACGATTCTCGCGAGCTGGACCGGTCTCGACCCTATCGATGAGCTGCGGCGCCGCACCGGACTGACGTTCACGCTCGGCAACGACGCCGCCTTCGGCGCGCTCGGTGAGATGACCTACGGGGTCGCGCGGAACCTCACCGACTTCATCTACGTCAAGGCTTCGAACGGCATCGGCGCGGCGCTTGTCCTGGGCGGCCAGCTATACCGCGGATCCCACGGCATGGCCGGCGAGATCGGGCACACCCAGATCGACCCCACCGGAGCCTGGTGCCGATGCGGCAACCGCGGCTGCCTCGAGGCGACGGTTTCCATCGACGTCGTGCGACGGCAGCTCGAGCCGATCGGCCTCGATCCGCTCAACCCCTCGGACATGGAGCACCCGGTCGCGACCAAGGTCCTCGCCGAATCGGGGCGTACGGTCGGCGTGGTGATCGCCAACCTGTGCAACATGCTCAATCCCGACGCGGTGATCCTCGGTGGCGACCTCGCGTCGACCGGTGCTCACTTCACCGGTGGCGTGCGCGACTCGGTCAGGCACCTCGCCCAGCCCGGACCGGCCCACACGGCCGTGATCACCACCAGCCTCCAGGGGCGGGCCGAGCTGCTCGGGGCGGTGGCGTGCGCCGCCGCCACGCCGATCCCGGCCCAGCCGGCCTGACTGCGGCTCCGCCGAGGGCGCGACGGGACGGCGTGCTCGGAGCTGCCGGTCGGCTAAGCCGCGCGCCGCGGCGTCAGATCCATGTCCCCGCTCTCGAACACGACCCCGATCTCGTCGAGCACGACCCGGCGCGGTCCTTCTTCGACGGCGCCGGCAACATTCGCTGCCAGCCCCAGTCCCGACGCGATCCGGACCACCGCGTCGCCCGACCCGGCGGCGCAGTACACGGCGAAGCCGCACCCCATGTTGAACGTCGAGTATGCGGCGGCGGGCGACATCTCGGTCTGCTCGACGAGGAACGCGAGGACCTCGGGCACAGCCGGCAGCTCCGCCACCGTGTACGTCAGCTCCCGGCGCGGCCGCATCAGCTTCAGCAGCCCGTGGCCGGTGATGTGGCTGAGGTAGTGGACCTCGAGATCGCTCGCGAGCAGCGCCCGGACCAGTCCGGCGTACATCGCGGTGCGGTCGAGCAAGGCCTCACCGAAGGCCCTGCCGCTCGGGAGCGGCGTCCGGTAGCCCTCACGGAGCCGTTCGGCCACGCGCCGCGCGAGCGAGGAGCCGTTGGCGTGGATGCCGTTGCTTTCGACGATCACGATCTCGTCTCCTGGCGCAAGGTCGGCGCCCAGGATCGGTTTACGCCCCGGAGGGACAATGCCGACGGCGCTGCCGGCGAGCTCGATGTCCTCGCTTGCGACGAGCCCGGGAAGCGACGGCGACTCGCCCCCACCCCAGGTCGCGCCGGCGTCCACGCAGGCCTCGCGCCAGCCTCTGACAAGCCCACCGTTCCGGTCCTCGTCCGCGTACCAGTCCGACGATCCGGTGGCGAAGTAGGCGTTCACCACGAGCGGGACCGCGCCGACGCAGCACAGGTCGTTGACGATCGCTGCGACCGTGTCGTAAGCCACGTTGTCGAACGAACTCACGCCGAGCTGCTCCTGCACCTGACGGGCGATGATCGACTTCGTCCCGAGCCCTTCGACGACGAACGCGAGCGTCTGCCCGCCGGCCTCGAACACAAACGCCGGCTCGCCCCGCGAGTCGTCGACCGCCCGGCCGCCTGACGCGGCCAGCAGCTCCGAGGTCGCGAGCGCCTCGGTCAGGGCGTTGCGCTTGCCGGCGTCGAGCGCGTCGTAGTCGACGCCGGCGGCACGGTATGCGGAGCTGCCTGGCGTTTCCGGGTCGGCCACGCCCCGAAGGCTAATCGCCCGGTCAGTCGGTCGGCCAGGAGTGGACCGGCTCGTTGCTGTGCATATGGTCGCGGTAGCGCCTGGTCATCTCCCGCAGCGCTTCGGGGCGATCCTTCCCCTTGTCGTCGTACAGGCGATGGAAGACATCGCTCTGCCAGGCCGCCCCGTTACGCAGCTGGATGCAACGGCGCTCGATGATGTCGAGCAGACGCGAGGCATCGTCCGCGCCGACGCCCCAACGCGCGAGGCCCTCGTGCGCGAGCGGCAGCAGGCGCCTGACGACCAGCTCGGCCACCGGCACCTCCCCGAGCCCGGGCCAGTACAGGCGCGCGTCGATTCCGTGGCGCGCACCGGCGTGGAAGTTCTCCTCCGCGGCCAAGAACGACATCTGCGACCACACGGGCCGTTCCTCGTCGGCGATCACGCGCAGGAGTCCGTAGTAGAACGCGGCGTTGGCCAGGATGTCGACGACCGTCGGCCCTGCCGGCAGCACCCGGTTCTCGACGCGGAGGTGGGGCTGGTCACGGACGACGTCGTAGATCGGCCGGTTCCAGCGGTAGATCGTGCCGTTGTGGAGGCGCAGCTCGCCCAGTCGCGGGACGTCGCCGCGCTCGAGCGTCTCGAGCGGATCCTCGTCGTCGCAGACGGGCAGCAGCGACGGGAAGTAGCGAACGTTCTCCTCGAACAGGTCGAAGATCGAGGTGATCCAGCGCTCGCCGAACCACACGCGCGGGCGCACGCCCTGGATCTTGAGCTCCTCTGGTCGCGTGTCGGTCGCCTGCTCGAACAGCGCGATCCGGGTCTCGCGCCACAGCTCCTTGCCGCAGAAGAACGGCGAGTTCGCCGCCACCGCGACCTGCACGCCGGCGATCGCCTGCGCCGCGTTCCAGTAGCGAGCGAACGCCTCCGGCTCGACCTGCTGGTGGAGCTGAACGCTCGTGCAAGCCGCCTCCGGAGCGATCGTGTCGGCATGGGTCGAGAGACGCTCGACGCCGACGATCGATATCTCCAGGTCCTCGCCCCGTGCGGCAAACACCTGCTCGTTCAGCAGCGCGTAGCGCGGGTTCGCGCTGAACGACTCGGCGCGCAGATGCGTCGCGTCGATCGTCGGGAGGATCCCGATGATCATCATGTGCGCGCCGACCGTCCGCGCCTTGTCCTCGGCGTCGTTGAGGCTGGCGCGCGCGCTCGACTCGAGCTCGGAGAACACCTCGTGCTCGAGCAGCCGGGGCGGCACGTTGATCTCGATGTTGAACTGCCCGAGCTCGGTCTGGAACGCCGGATCCGCGATCGCCTCGAGCGCGGCGGCGTTGATCAGCGCGGGCTCGCCGGCGTCGTTTGTGAGGTTGAGCTCGACCTCGAGGCCGAACGAGCGGGTCTCGGGGTGGAACCGCGCCTCGGACAGCATCCGGGCGAACACGTCGAGGTTCGCCCGCACCTTCATGCGGTAGCGCTGCCGGTCCTCACGGCTGAAGGTTCTGGCAACGACCTCCTGGCCCACGGGCACAGTATCCGTGTAGAGCGCCGGCTCTACAACTCTTCGGAGGCGATCTCGGCGCCTTCGACGAGGGAGCGGAGTTTGAGCCAGGCGACGCCGGGGTCGACGAGCGACCAGCGGATGAACGTGTCAAACCCGCAGTCGGTGCCGGCGAGGAGGCGGTCCTTCCCGACGTACTGGCCGACCTGCACGAGCCGGTCCGCGACCAGACGCGGATGCTCGACATAGTTCGTCTTGACGTCGATCACGCCCAGGATCACCGACTTGTCATCCGGGAGCTCGACGTCGCGGAACACCCGCCACTCGTGCGCGTGGCGCGGGTTGCCGCCCTCGACATAGATCGTCCCCGCATCGACGTTCAGCACGTGGTCGATGATGTCCGCGAGCGGGATGTCATGCGTATGCGGGGTGCCGGTGTTCCCCCAGCACACGTGGAACCTGACCCGGTCGGCCGGGATCCCCTCAAGCGCCCCGTTCAGGGCCTCGACCGCGAGCGGGAGATGATGATGCCAATCCCCCACGCTTGATCCGACCGACCGCGAATGCGCCGCCATCGCCATATCCGGCGAATCGATCTGCAGGTTGAACCCGGCATCGATGATCGCGTTGTACTCATACGACAGCGCGTCCGCGCACGCTGCGAGGTATTTCTCGTGCGAACCGTAGTGCTGGTCGGGGTAGTTGAACGCGATCTGCCCCGGGCTGATCGCACCCATGAACGCGGTCGACGGATCCGCATCCCCCAACGCCTCCTTGAACCGGGCGATGTCCCGATGCACCGCGTCCTTATCGGTCAGCTCGACCGGCCCGACGCAGTTCGAGAACACCAGATGCGCCATCGACGGCGTCGCGAACAACTTCATCGCGAGATCAGGGAACGGCGCGACATCATCAGACTGGAACTCCGAGCGGCCCGCGAACCCCGAAAACCGATCGTTCACATACGTACTGAACCCCGACTTGCTCATCTCCCCATCGCTGATCACATCCAGACCCGTATCGCGCTGCTTGGCGACCACCTCATCGACCGCAGCGTCAATCTTCGCGCCCAGCACCACCTCATCCACATCCTTGCCATCGATCCGCTCCCAAATCATGTCCGCGAGATCATCCGGACGGGGCAAACTCCCCGCATGCGTCGTCAAAATCCGATCAGCCATCACTCCACCTCTCTCATCTAGGGCTAGCGCGTGAGCCACTTCTACCGCACCAGACCCCAGCGACGCGACCCCCCCGGCTCCGAACGGCCGATCCGTGCACGCATCGACAAATCCGGCGGGATACGTGCGTGGTCGCTCTCTCGGGACCGCGCCGGCGGACCCTGTACAACGCCCGAAATCGGCCACCCTCCGCCCGGTTTCGGGACATAAGCAGCTGGGGGACGCTCATTTCCCGGAGACGGTCGCGCCACCGATCCGCGATCCTGTGTCCATGCCCAACGATTCCAACAACGTCTTCGAAACCACCGCGTGGGAGCGCGACACCGGGGCGGCACGGGGCACGCGCGTCGGCGCCGCCGCCGGCGCCCGCGAGCTCGGCTGCACGCTCTACGAGGTCGACCCAGGCAGCCAGGCCACGCCGTACCACATGCACCACGCCAACGAGGAGCTGCTGCTCGTGCTCGACGGCGTGCTCGAGCTCCGCACGCCCGATGGGACCCGCGAGGTGGGCAAAGGCGCGGTCGTCGCCTTTCCGGCCGGCGCCGACGGCGCACACCGGCTGCGCAACGTAGCCGGCGCGCCGGCGCGGTACCTGCTGATCTCGACGATGCGGTTCCCCGAGGTCGCCGAGCAGCTCGACACCGGAACGGTGCTGGCGCTGAAGGGACCCGCGGATGGATGGGCGTTTCCGCAGGGGAGCGCCGGCGACTACGTGGGGCTCACCGCGCAGGCGATCGAGGCCGACCCCGCGGCCTGAGCACCCCGCGCGCGCCGCAACGCGAGGGGGCGTGGTCGATTTGGCGCCATATTGAGCCCAAATCGACCACACAAGCGACTCTTTGTAAGAGTTTAGTGTCGTGTTAGCTTCGTGTTAGCGAGACGGGGTATTACCCCGTCGTGCCCACCGTCGTTGTGCCCAATCTTTTACCCGGTCGCAACCAGCCTCATCGCTGGGCACGATGACCGCCTCAGGCTACGCAGCAGTGATCGCACTGGCGACCCTCGAAGGGGCGCTCGTGGCGCTCCCGCGCGCTGACGCGTTCGAGCCGCTGCGCACGCTGCGCTCGCCGGCATGGGCAGCGCTCCTGCCGGGCTCGATCCTCGCCGGCACGTTCGCCCCGCTGGCGATCCCGTCGATGGCGCTCGGCCTCGTGGTCATGGCCGGCGTGATGACGCCGGTGCTCGCCACCGTGGCCGTCCTCGAGGTCGTGCGCGGACCGCGCGTGCGCGCATCCCGGCTGGCGTTGCTGGCGGTGGCGTTCGCGCTCGCGGTGATCGCCGCGCTGATCAGCGGTTGGGCGGGCCAGATCTCGGCCACCGCACTGACCGCGCTCGGGTGCCTCGCGCTCGGGACGGCGCTCGCCCGATTGATCCCGAGCCGCTGGTTCGTGTTCGGCGTGCTCGGCATGTGCCTCGCCGACGTCGCGCTGCTCGCCTCGGGCATCGGCCACTCAGCCGCGACGCTGATGGCGACCGCCACCGCCGACGTACACGGACCCGTGTTCAGCCAGGCCGGGATCGGCCGGGTGACGACCGACTACCCGGACCTAGTGCTCGCCGCGGTGCTCGGCGGGTTCCTCGCCGGCCGTCACCGGCAGCTGATCGCGGCCGTGCTCGTGACCACGATCGGAGCCGCCTACGGGCTCCTGCTGTTGCCGATCGCGCACCTGCTGCCGGCGACGGTGCCGATCGCGCTCACGCTGATCCTGCTCGAGGGCTCGGACGCGAAGCGAGTCGCAAGCCCAGCGGCAGCCGCCGCCGGTCCCGCATCCGCTCTTCCCCTGCCGCGGACGTAGGGCCGCACGACCACAGCTGACGCGCGAGGCTAAGCAGCTGGAACGCGCACGCGCTGGAGCTTGACGGGATCGACCAGTAGGTCCATCTCGGTCACGCGGTCGCCGACGATCGTGAACGCGACGAGCGACACCACGCGATCCGGGAAGGCGACCAGCGCGCCCGGCCTGCCGTTTACGATCGCCGGCCGGCCGAGATGAGCGAACGGCCTGCCGCCCGTGAGCACCGCGGCCGCGACATCGTCCGCGCCGCGCACCAAGGACGGGACGAGCGGCCGCGCGGTGCCGGCCTCGACTCGGAATACAACGTCCGGATCGAGCACCTCGAGCAGCGCCTCGAAGTCGCCGTTGCGTGAGGCCGCGAGGAACGCCTCCACAACCGCGCGCTGCCGAGCGAGGCTGGTCGCGTCCGGCGCGTCCGCGCCCCTGACGCGCCGGCGCGCGCGGCTCGCGAGCTGGCGCGCCGCCGAGGCGTTGCGGTCGATGATCGGCCCGATCTCCTCGAACGGGACGCCGAACATGTCGTGAAGCACGAACGCGAGCCGCTCGGCGGGCGTCAGCGTGTCGAGCACGACCATCAGCGCCACCCCGACGCCGTCGGCGAGCACCGCCTCGTGCTCGGGATCGGTGTCGTCGTAGAGAGCGACGACCGGCTCCTCGGACCACTCGTCGATGGGGTCCTCGCGGCGGGACTGGCGGGCACGGAGCATGTCGAGGCAAATGCGGCTGACAACGGTCGTCAGCCACGCGCGCAGGTTCCGGACCTCCGCCGCACTGGAGCGGCTCAGCCGGAGCCACGCCTCCTGCACCGCGTCGTCAGCCTCCGCGGCGGACCCCAGCATCCGCTGTGCCACCGCGCGCAGGTGCCCCCGGTTCTGCTCGAACTGCTCGGCTTGCCATTGCTGTGAGTCCATCGGTCACATCCTCTCGTCGACCCGCGTCAACTGGGAGACGGACCGGACGCCACAGAAGTGACAGCTCGGTCCGGACGAATCAGCGACAGGAGGAATTGAACATGCATGCGATCGAGGCACAAGGTCTCCGCAAGACCTATCCGGGCGGCGTCGAGGCTGTCAAGGGAATCGACTTCGAGGTCGCCGAGGGCGAGGTGTTCGGGCTGCTCGGCCCCAACGGCGCCGGCAAGTCGACGACCGTGGGAATGCTGACCACGACGATCGTTCCGACCGCCGGCACCGCGCGGCTCGTCGGTCACGACGTAGCGCGCTCAGCCGTTGCTGGCGAGGAGCGTCTCGAGCGTCGTCTTCCAGGAGGCGGTCGTCGACCGCGGCCTGAGTGGCCGGGCGCACCTCGAGCTCCACACCCGGCTGTGGGGCGTACCCCCGCAAAGGGCGAAGGCACCGGATCGAGGAGCTGGTGCAGGCGCTCGGGCTGACCGAGCTGATCGACCGGACGGTGGCCGGCTACAGCGGCGGCGAGCGCCGGCGCCTGGAGATCGCGCGCGCACTGTGCTCGGAGCCCCAGGTGCTGTTCCTCGACGAGCCGACCGTCGGACTCGATCCCCGGATCCGCCACGAGCTGCTCGACGTGATCGACGGGTCTGCGGTCCCGCGACGAGCTCACGATCCTGGTCACGACCCACTACCTCGACGAGGCCCAGCGCCTGTGCGACCGGGTGGCGATCATCCACGAGGGCGCGCTGGTGGCGCTCGACTCTCCCCAGGCTCTGCTCGCCGAGCTCGGCCGGGAGATCCTCGAGTTCCGCGTCGACGGAAGCGCCGAGCGCGCGCTGGCGAGCCTGCGCGAACGCCGGATCGCCGGACGCCGACGCGTTCGCGATCGGGGCGCGGATCACGGTGCCGCTCCACAACCACGCTGCCACCGACGCACTCGCGGCGATCGAGTCAGAGCACCTGCGCGCGTCGGAGATCGCGACGCGGGTCCCGAACCTCGACGACGTCTACCTGCAACTGACGGGCGGCGCGGTCCGCGAGGCCGCGTGAGCCCGAACACCGACACACAAGGAGCCAGACATGTCAACCATTGCCGAACCAGTCCCGGTCACACTGCGCACACCCCGCCGCGCGCGCACGGCGGGCGCGCTCGCCACGCTCGCGCGGCGCCGGGCGGCGCTCACCGCCAGCAACCCCCGACAGATCGTGGTGCCGCTGATCGGCCCGGCGCTGCTCGCCCTGGTCGTCGCGCCGGCGCTCAAGATCGCGACCGGCGGGCCTGCACTCCGGCATCGACTATGAGTCGTTCGTCGGGGTCGGCGCCGTCGGGCCTCGTCGTCCCGCTGAGCTGCATCTTCGCCGGGCTCAGCGTGATCGTCGACCGCCACAGCGGCGCCCAGCGGGAGCTGCTCGCCGCCCCGGTCCCTCGCGCCTATCTGGTGATCGGGAATCTCGCGGTCGCGCTCGTGCTCTCGGCCGCGCAGGTGATCGTCCTGATCGGGCTCTCAGCGCTCCGCGGCGGGGAGTTCCACATCACCGCGGACGGCGTCGCGTGGTTCGCCGGCGCGACGTTGCTGTTCACCGTGTTCATGTACGGGGTCGCGGAGACACTGGCGAGCCGTATCGCGAATCAGGAGGAGTACGTCGGCGCGGTCCCCGCGGTCGCGATCCTGCCGTTCTTCCTCGCCGGCGCGCTGTTCCCGATCGGCGCGATGCCGGGCGCGCTGACCACGATCGCGAAGTTCCTGCCGCTCACCCACGCGCTGGCGCTGATGCGCTACGCGTTCGTCGATCCGAGCGGCAAGGGCCTGCACGACATCTGGGGGATGAGCAACGTGACCGTCGAGGCGTGGCTCAGCCTGGCCGTGGTCGCGCTGTTCGCGGCCGCGCTGACGGCGATCTCGATCCGGATGTTCTCGCGCTCGGCCGTGAGCTGAGACGACCGCGTGCTGAGGCGGCGCGGGGCGTACGGCGGGTAGCATCGCCGCGTGCCCCGCGTCACCGTGCCGCCCACGCTGAGCGTGCGCGCCCAGCAGTGGGCGGCGCAGCTGCTCGGCGCGCTTCCGCCCTCCGTCCAGGTCCGTCTGTCCGGCAAGCCGCCGGTGCAGATCGACGGCGAGACGCTCGCGCCCGAGGTCCAGTTGGTGCTGGCCGTGCTCGCGATGCGGCGCGAGCCGCCGCTTGAGACCGTCTCGGTGGTCGAGGCCAGGGAGGCGCGCCGGCGTTTGACCGCCGTGTACGCGGGCAAGCCGGTGCCGGTCGCATCGGTGCGCGATCTGGAGATCGACGGAGGCGATCGGTCGGTGCCGCTCCGCGCGCGCCACTACGCCCCGCCCGAACCCGGCGGTCCCCACCCGCTGCTGGCCTTCTACCACGGCGGCGGGTTCACATATGGGGACCTCGACACCCACGACGGCGTTTGCCGCGTGCTCTGCCGCCACGCCGGCGCGCACGTGCTGGCCGTCGACTACCGCCTGGCCCCCGAGCACCCGTTTCCGGCCGCAGTGGACGATGCTCGGGCCGCGCTCCGGTGGGCGTGCGCCAACGCCGACCGGCTCGGCGCCGATCCGAGCCGGGTCGGCGTCGGTGGCGACAGCGCCGGCGGCAATCTGTCAGCCGTCGTGTCGCAGCTCGCGGCCCGGGACGGCGGACCCGCCCCGGCGCTCCAGCTGCTGATCTATCCGGCTGTCGACTTCACGACCCGGCGCCGTTCGCGGGAGCTGTTCGGCGAGGGGTTCCTTCTCACCGACCCCGAGATGAACTGGTTCGAGGACAACTACCTCGGGAGCGCGAGGACTCACGCGAGCGATCCCCGGGCCTCGCCGCTGCTCGCCCGCGATCTGTCCGGGCTCGCGCCGGCGTACGTCGTGACCGCCGGGTTCGACCCGATCCGCGACGAGGGCGAGGCCTACGCGCGCGCGCTCCAGGAGGCGGGCACGCCGGCCGCGCTACGCCGGTTCCCCGGCTTCATCCACGGCTTCATCAACGGCGCCGGCATCAGCCGCACCGCGCGCGACGCAGTCGTCGAGATCGCGGGAGTGACCCGCGGCATGTTCGCCGCGGCGTCTCAGGCCGCGTAGCGCTGGGCGGACCGGGCGCGGGCCTTGGCCGCCTCGTCCTCGCGGTTCTTCGCCGGCGCGGTCGTGGACAGGTCGTGCAGCAGGTGCGCGGACGCGTGCGTGACGGCGTCGATCGCGCGCTCGAAAGCTTCCTCGTTGGCGCGCGAGGGTTTCGTGAAGCCGCTGATCTTCCGCACGTACTGAAGCGCAGCGGCGCGGACCTCCTCCTCGGAGGCGGGCGGATCGAAGTTGTAGAGCGTTCTGATGTTTCGGCACATGCGCCAAGCGTAGCCCTACGATCCCGCGTTCATCGTCCAGCTGGCCCCATCGTCCACAGAGGAGAGGATGCAATGCAAAGGGTCAAGCGACTTCGGGTCGCATCAGCAGTGATCGTGACCGTCGCCTCGATCGGCGCCTACGCGGCGGTCACGGCCGCCACCGCAACCGCCGGCTCGGCACACGCCGCGAAGGGCGGCCCGAGCGTCACGCGGTTCAATCTCAACGGCTATGTGATCAACGCCGATTACAGCCTCGGCCGGAACACCGGGAACACGTTCCAGCAGACGTACAAGAGCAAGACCGTCCATGGCGTCCCGATCGCGGGACCGAACGTCGGCGTGAAGTTCCCCGTCGAGGACTACGTCGCGATGCCGATCGGCAATCACGAGATCTACGTCGCCTGGCTCGACAAGAAGAGCCATGCGCTGCTCGACGTGTTCGTCATGAACTTCGCGACCCACGTCGTGTTCGACTACGCCCCCGGCAGCCTGCATCCCGAGAGCTCGGGCACGATCGCGGTCGTGCACAAGGGCTCGAGCCCACTTCCGTAGCGACAGCGCGCGGCGTATCGTCGGCCTGTGATCGGCAGGCTCGGATGCGCCGTCGCGCTGGCCTGGCCGTCGGAGGCTGCGGCGGCACCCAACGTACCCAGACCACCTCGACCACGACCACGCGCGGCGCCGGACAGGGTCCGACGGTCCACTTCACGGGCGGGAGCGTGCCCGGAACGGTGTACGTCGGCGTCGGGCCGGATGACCTGTCACTCGACGCCTACCGGCTGAGCGGGCCGTTGTCGAGGACACAGCGTGTTACGTACAGCCCCGTGGGGCTGGGTATCCAGGGCCTCGGCGCGAACCAGCACGACGTCGCCCTTCAGCGGATCTGCTGCGGCGGTCTGATGTTCATCGAACACCGGTCGTTTCCAGTGACAGCAGCTGCGTTCCCGACGGCATCCAGGCGTCACCGGTGACGTCATCGCTGGAGCACGCAGTCCCGCGGCACGAACTCACAGTTCACGCTGTTGAACGCGATCCTCTCGACACTCGGCAAGCCCACGTCCGCCGTCACCGCCGAGCTCCCGGCGAGCGATCTTTCGTGCCAGGCGCAGAGGATCACCCCGACCGGCTCGCGCGAGGGTACGTGTCAGGACAACGGTGTCACCCGCACGGTCGTCAACCGCAATCACACCCTGCACGCGTCGGGCATGGACGTCCGGGTCACCAAGACCAAGCTGGGACGCATCATCAAGCCGGCCGATTCGTACGAGCCGCCGGTGTACGCGAAGGGCGCGTTCGTCGCCGTCCAGCTCAACATCGACAACACGGGCTCCACTCCGCTCAACGACGTCGACGACGCCGAGCTCCAGATCGGTGGCAAGTACTACTCCCAGGACGACGATGCGACGTTCGATCTCGATTCGCTGAACATGTTCCCGATGCAGCCGGGCGGCAGCGGGAGCACCGTGCTCGCGTTTGACATCCCGCGTGCCGCCGCACTCGACGCCGTCGCCGACGGCGAGATTGTGTTCCCCGACGGCGCGGACGACACGATCGAGTTCTCCACGAAGCTCTACGCGATCAAGCTGGCGGAGCCGGCCACGGCGGGTGGGCACCGAACAGCCTCCACACCCTCTCCCGCGACCGCGACCGCGCCCGAGTCCGCGCCCGCGGGTGGCGCCAGCTCGATCTGAGCCGGCTTGACGCGCAGGGGCCCGGAGGGGAGCGCCCGCCGCGACATGACGTCGCGGCGGGTGCCGGGCGTTAAGCGGTCCGTCCGAGCGGCGCGAGCGGCGCTAGACATTTCGCGCGCCCGGGATTCGCCAATCCGTGCAGGCGGACCGGGTTATCCGCGCTGACGTGCCCCGGGTGCATAGGCGACGCTTGAGCAGGAAGTGCTTGAGCCGTAAACTGTGTACCGAACGACCGGGTGCTCAGTGTTCGCTCCACCGGGGTGCGCCGGGGGCCATGATGGAGGTTGTTAATGGCGGTTGTGCCAATCCGTCGCATCCTCGACACCGCGTTTGCGGAGCGCTACGGGGTAGCGGCGATCAACGTCGTCGACGATCTCTCCCTCGAGGCGGTGCTCGCGGCCGCGACCGAGCTCGACTCGCCGCTGATCGTGCAGACGTCGCTCAAGACCGTCAAATCGATCGGCGCAAAGGCGCTGTACAGCATCTGGCGCACGCGCGCGGATGAGTCCCCGGTGCCCGTCTCGCTGCATCTGGACCACTGTCCCGACCGCGAGTGGATCAGCATCTGCCTCGAGGCCGGATGGAACTCGGTCCTGTTCGACGGATCCCACCTCGACGTCGCCGAGAACACCCGCCAGACGGTCGAGGTCGTCGCGGAGGCCGAGCGCTACGGCGCACAGGTCGAGGGCGAGATCGAGAGCGTGCTCGGAGTCGAGGACGGCGTCGGATCCGACGAAGCCGGCCAGGTGCATCCGGTGGAGGTGTCGGCGCGGTTCATCGACGAAACCGGCGTGTATTCGTTCGCGCCGGCGATCGGCACCGCGCACGGCCTGTACAAGGCCGCACCCGAGCTCAAGCCCGAGCGCGTCAGCGAGCTGGTCGAGCTGCACCCGATCCCGATGGTCCTGCACGGCGGAACCGGACTCACCGAAGCACAGTTCACCGATTTGATCGCTCGCGGCTGCGCCAAGGTCAATATCTCGACGGCGTTGAAGATCGCGTTCGTCGATGCGCACCGGGAGTACCTCGAGGCCAACCCCGGCAAGCACGATCCGCCGGCGATGCTCAGCCACGTGCGGGCGGCGGTCAAGCAGATGGCCGAGTACCACATCGGCATGTTCGGATCCGCCGGACGGGCGCGGGCGCTATCCGCGTCGGTCGGCTGAGCCGTGCCCGCGCTGATCTTCGACTGCGACGGCGTGCTCGCCGACACCGAGCGCGACGGTCATCGTCCGGCCTTCAACGAGACGTTTGCCGAGGTCGGGATACCGGTCAACTGGTCTGAGGAGGAGTACGGCGAGAAGCTCAAGATCGGCGGCGGCAAGGAGCGGATGGCCTCGCTCCTGACCGACGAGTTCGTGCGAGCAAACGGACTCCCCGGCGACGACGAGGGCAAGAAGGAGATCCTCGCGGACTGGCACCGGCGGAAGACCGCGCGCTATAAGGCGATGGTCCTCGCCGGACAGCTGCCCGCCCGTCCCGGCATCGCCCGGATCGTCGACGAGGCGGTCGGCGCCGGCTGGACGCTGGCGGTGGCATCGACCTCCGCGGAGGAGTCGGTGAGAGCCGTGCTCGAGCACGCGGTCGGCGAAGACAACGCGGCTCGGTTCTCGGTGTTCGCCGGTGACGTTGTTCCGGCCAAGAAGCCTGACCCCGCGATCTACACACTCGCGCTCGAGCGACTCTCGCTCGAGGCGGGCGACGCCCTCGTGATTGAGGATTCGCGCAACGGCCTGCTCGCGGCGGTCGGCGCCGGGCTCCGCTGTGTCGTGACCCTTTCGAGTTACACGGGCGAGGAGGACATGACCGAGGCGGTGCTCGTCGTCTCGAGCCTGGGCGACCCGGGCGAGCCGGCGGTGGTCTTGGCGAACCGCGGCGGCGCCGAGCCCGGCGAGCTGGTCATGCTCGCCGATCTCGACGCATGCCGGACCCAACCGCTACGTGACAAGGAGGCTGTATGAGCGACAACGCGCTGACCCGCGGGGAGATGGTGGTGCGGGTCATCGCCCAGACCGCGGTCGACAACGAGACCCACTTCTGCGAGCTCGACGCCGTCGTCGGCGATGGCGACTTCGGCTACTCGCTGGCGCGCGGCTTCGAGATCGTGCTCGGTGACTGGGACGCGATGGAGTACAGCGACATCGGCGGCCTGCTCAAGAAGACGGCGCTCGTGTTGACCAAGCGGATCGGCGGTACCTCCGGACCGATCTGGGGGACGGCGTTCCTGCGCGCCGGCGCGGCGTTGACGAATATTCCCGAGCCGAGCGGCGAGGAGATCGTCGCTGCGATGAGGGCCGCGATCGAGGGCATCAAGCAGCGGGGCAACACCGATCTCGGCGACAAGACGCTGATCGATGCGCTCGTCCCCGCCGTGGATGAGCTCGAGGCCGCTCTGCCCGAAGGCGCCGGGGTGGCGATCGAACGGGCCGCCGCCACCGCGCGAGCGAAGGCTGAGGCGACGAAGGGCATGCTCGCGAAGCGGGGACGGGCTTCATATACCGGGGAACGCAGCAGGGACTCGGTCGACGCGGGCGCAATCGGCATCGCGGTGATGTTCGAAGCGGTGAGCAAGGCCTGGCAGGAGGCCGAGCTGGAGCTGGCCTGACGGTCAGTGCGGCAAGCGGGTACGGGGGCGCGGGGTTGGACGCTGGCGAGTTCCGTTCAGCGACGGTAAGAGGCAGGACACTCGAGAGGAGATGTGGTGAAGAAGTTCGTCAATGACCCGCAGCAGTTCGTGCCAGAAATGCTGAAGGGGATCGAGCTCGCCAACCCGGGCAAGCTCCGTTACATCCCTGAGTACAACCTGATCATGCGGGCCGACGCGCCGCAGGAGAACAAGGTCTCGATCGTCCAGGGATCTGGTTCGGGCCACGAGCCGGCCCACGTGATGATCGTCGGCAAGGGCATGCTCGACGCCGCCTGTCCGGGCGACGTGTTCGCTGCACCGCCGTCCGATTACGTCTACGAGACGACCAAGCTGCTGGCGAGCCCCAAGGGCGTTCTCCACATCATCAACAACTACACGGGCGATCGCATGTCGTTCGACATGGGCCGCGAGCTGGCCGAGGCCGAGGACATCAACATCGCGACGATCGTCGTCGACGATGACGTGGCGGTGAAGGATTCGACGTACACCGTCGGTCGTCGCGGTGTCGCCGGCAACTTCTTCGTGATCAAGGCCGTCGGCGCGGCGGCCGAGCGCGGCGCCGAGCTCGACGATCTGGTCAAGCTCGGGGAGCGCGTGAACTCCGTCACGCGGACGATGGGCATGGCGCTGACCTCGTGCACGCCGCCCGCCAAGGGCTCTCCGCTGTTCGAGCTCGGCGACGACGAGATGGAGATGGGCGTCGGTATCCACGGCGAGCCCGGACGCCGGCGCGAGAAGCTCGCCGACGCGAACGCGATCGTCGACGAGCTGCTCGAGGCGGTCGCGTCCGACCTGCCGTACTCCTCAGGCGACGAGGTCGCGCTGATGATCAACGGGCTCGGCGGCACGCCGATCTCCGAGCTGTACATCTGCTACGGCCGGGCCCACCAGGGGCTCGCCGATCGCGGAATCAACGTGACGCGCAGCTACGTCGGCGAGTACTGCACCTCGCTCGACATGGCCGGCGCGTCGCTGACGCTGGTGAAGCTCGACGACGAGCTCAACGATCTGTTCGACGCACCCGCCGAAGTGGCGGTGCGCGTCTTCTAGTCGGTAGGCGCGACCCGGTGCCGGCGGTTTCGGCCGCCGGCACCCGGGGGGCTCAGCCGGTGAGCGCGCGGTCGTCCGCCGGCCAGCTCAGCGGGATCGTCTCACCGTGGGCCAGCGCCCGCTCGGGCGGCGGCTTACGACCGACCGCGATCAGCGCCGCGCGGATCGTTCCCGCGTGCGCGACCACGAGCGCCGGACTCGGGCCGCCCGCGACCACCGTCAGCGCTCTCCGCGTGCGCTCTACCTGGTGAGCGATCGACTCGCCTCCGGGGAACGCGAACTCCTCATCGCCGGCCTCGAATGCCGCGAACAGCTCGGGTGAGACGGCGGCGATCTCCGTCACCGGCCTGCCCTCCCAGCTCCCGCGATCGGACTCGATCAGGTCCTCGAGCACGGTCGGCTCGAGCCGGATCGCGACCGCGACCGCGACCGCGGTCTGCCGGGCCCGGAGCAGCGGCGAGCACCAGATTGCGGCCAATCCGTCGGTGCTGACGCGGGCCGCGAGCGACGCGGATTGCTCCTCGCCGGCCGGCGACAGCGGAGGGTCGCGCCGGCCGAGGATCAGGCCGTGGGCATTGTCCGGGGTCTCGCCGTGCCGGGCGAGCAGCATCGACACGACCACGCCCGACATTGTCGAGCAAGCGCCGACAGCGTGCTTGCAAAACGTCGCTAAATCCGCCACCCCTGGTTCAAAAATCCCGCGAGCGGGCAGCAATGTCGTGCTTCCGTTCCTGCCGCTCCCGATCATGAGTGACCGACAAATCCGCGCCATGCTCCGTGGCGCCACCGCCGAGAAGCTGCTCGATGGCTGGCAGGGGCCGCATCTGAACGAGCGCACATACTGCATCGCGCCACGCCACGCCGCGGCGATGGAGCGTCCGCTCGACTACGTGATCGGGTATTGCGAGCTGCTCGCCGCCGCCGGCGTCGAGCCGCTATACCGCGAGTCCGAGCCGCTGTACTAGCGTCGCGTCGCGATCAGCCGCGCGCCGACCGCCGGCAGGAGCCCGCTCGCGATCAGGTCGACCTCAGCGTCGTGGAGGCTCGCGCGCAGCTCCCAGCGGTGCAGGTACGGACCGGGGATCGGCCTGCCCAACTCGAAGTGGGGTCGGAGCGCCGCCCATACCGCCTCGAGCGGGTGAATGTGCTCCTGGAGGTGAGCGAGGATGCCGGCCGGGTGGTGCTCCTCGTCGGCGAACCCGAGCGCGCGGCGCTGCGACATCCACCAGCCGACCGCCCGCTGGTCGTAGCGGCCGATATCGAGCTCGTCGATCACCAGCGGCGCGCCGGGAGCGACCAGGGTCGCCAGGTGGGCGCAGGATTCCTCAAGCGGGTTGACGTGGTGAAGCGCGACGACCGAGACCGCGGCGTCGTACGAGCCGCGGACCTCGAGCAGCGAGCATTGCTGCACGACGCCGCCGGGCTCCGCGGCCGGATCGATTGCGGTCACCTCGTACCCGGCATCGCTCAGCGCGCCGGCGAGCTCGCCCCGCCCGGCTCCGACCTCGATCACGCGTGCGGGCGGCGCCGGCAACGCCGCCCTCACGAACGCGAGCAGTTCCCGGGTCAACACCCCGTTCCCCGTCGCTTCCTTGGGCGCGGCCAGCCCTCGGCCTGCAACGCGGACCACGAGCGGGCGATCTCGGCGCCGAGCCTGCAGTTGCCCCGGACGATCTCGAGGTTGACAGCCACGCTCGTCCGGTCGGTGTGCTCGTGGATGTAATCGAGTAGGAACGGGGTGATGTCCTTGCCGCGCACGGACGCACGCTCGGCTGCGTCAAGGGCCTCGGCGAGCAGGCGGTCGTGCACGGCGGGGTCGAGCTGTGCGGTCTCGGGCAGCGGGTTCGCCACCAGGATCCCTCCCGGAAGGCCGAGCCCATCGGCCGCCTGCATCACCCCGGCGATCTCCTCTGGGCTGGTGACCGACGAGTTGACCGTGTAGCCGCTGTCGTTGAGCCAGAACGCGGGGAAGCGGTTCGTGCCGAACACGAGCACGGTGACGCTCAGCGTCTCCAGCCGCTCGAGCGTCGCGCCGATGTCGAGGATCGACTTGACACCGCCGGCGACGACTGTGATCGGGCAGCTCCCGAGGATCCCGAGGTCGGCCGACTCGTCGAACGTCGTACCGGCGTTGCGGTGGACGCCGCCGATCCCGCCGGTGGCGAACACGCGGATGCCGGCACGGGAGGCGAGCAGCGCGGTGGCGGCGACGGTCGTACCGCCGGTCGCTCCTTGCGCGATTGCCACCGGTAGGTCTCTGGCGCTCAGCTTGAGCGCGGAGTCGCTGCCTGCCAGGCGCTCGAGCTCGTCGGCCTCGAGGCCGACGTGGGCGACGCCGTCGAGGACCGCGATCGTCGCCGGCATCGCGCCGCAGTCCGCGACGGTCCGCTCGAACTCGAGCGCGGCGCGAACATTGTCGGGGCGCGGGAGGCCGTGCGTGATGATCGTCGATTCGAGGGCGACGATCGGATCCCCGTCACCGAGCGCGCCGGCGACCTTCTCGGAGACAACGACTCTTCGCTGTGCGGAGCTCACCGACGTGCCCACCCTACCGGACGTGACCGCGAGCGAGCCCAGGGTGGCGCGGCGCGTGATCATGTCCGCATGGAGCTCGAGGGCGCCACCGTCGACGAGCGCAGGCCGCGGTCGATCTGCACGATCGGCGATCTCATCCTCGACGTGGTCGTGCTGCCGGACGCGCCGCTCGCGCCGGATGGCGATACGCCCGCCACGATCCGGCTCGGCGCGGGTGGGCAGGCCGCGAACGTGGCCGCGTGGGCCGGCGCTCTTGGCGCCACCAGCCGGCTGGTCTGCAAGCGGGGAACCGACGCCGCGAGCGAGCTGGCGGCCGCCGAGCTCGCGCGGCACGGCGTCGAGATCTGCGGCCCGGTGGTCGACGGCCGTGGCGGGGTGGTCGTGTCGGTTCGCGACGCCGGCGGGCACCGGACGATGGCCTCGGATCGCGGCGTAGCCTCGCTGCTCTCGCCCTCAGAGCTCGATCCGTCGTGGGTCCGCTCGTGCGACGTTCTGCACGTCTCGGGCTACTGCCTGCTCCGCGAGCCGATGGCGCAGGCAGCGATCGAGGCCGCGGGGCTTGCGCGCCGCGTGACCGTCGACCTGGCCTCCGCGCACGACATCGAGATCGTCGGCGCCCAGCGGTTTGTCGCGCTCCTGGAGGAGCTGGGCCCCGATCTCGTGTTTGCGACCGAGGCCGAGCGGGCCGCGCTGCCCGACTTCGATGCCGTTTGGGTGATCAAGCTCGGCGCGCGAGGGGCGAGGTTCCCCGAGGGCCCGTACCCGGCTCCCTCGGTCGCCGCGGTCGATACCACCGGCGCCGGCGACGCCCTGGCGGCCGGATACCTCGTCGGCGGGCCCGAGCTCGCGATCGAGGCCGCGGCGCGGAGCATTGGCCTGATCGGCGCGATGCCGTATTTTGAGGCCGATCGTGGCCGCCCCGGAGCCCCAGCCGATTCTCAGCCACCCGACTGAATCAGCGATCTTCCTCGTGCTGACGGTGGCGCCGGGCTCTGAGGGGGAGGTCGGAGATCTCCTCGCGGACGCCTCGGGGCTCAAACGCTCGGTGGGATTCCGCATACCCGAGGCGGAGCTGTCGTGCGTGGTCGGGATCGGGGCGGCATTGTGGGATCGGCTGACCGGCGGTCCACGCCCAGCCGGCCTGCACCCGTTCCGCGAGCTCGCCGGGGCACGTCACACCGCGGTCGCCACGCCGGGCGACCTGCTGTTTCACATCCGGGCCCACCGGTTCGACCTGTGCTTCGAGCTCGCCCAGCGACTCACCGACCGAATGCGCGGCTACGCCGAGGTCGTCGACGAGGTGCACGGGTTCCGATCGTTCGACGACCGGGACGTGCTCGGCTTCGTCGACGGCACGGAGAACCCGGAGGGCGCGGCCGCGGGCGAGGCCGTGCTGATCGGCGATGAGGATCCTGCGTTTGCCGGCGGCAGCTACGTCATCGTCCAGAAGTACGTCCACGACCTTACGGCTTGGGACGCCCTGTCGACCGAGGAGCAGGAGCTGATCATCGGCCGAACCAAGCTCAACGACATCGAGCTGCCCGACGAGGCCAAGCCTGCCAACTCCCACCTCGCGCTGAACGTGATTACCGGCCCCGACGGCGAGGAGCGGCAGATCATGCGCTTCAACATGCCGTTCGGCCGCGTCGGCGCCGCCGAGTTCGGCACTTACTACATCGCGTACGCGCGGACCTCGGAGCTGATCGAGGTGATGCTCACGAACATGTTCATCGGAGACCCGCCGGGCAACACCGACCGCATCCTCGACTTCTCGACAGCCGTCACCGGAGGCCTGTTCTTCGTCCCGGCCGCACAGCTGCTCGAGAGCCTCACGCCCGGCGAGGAGCCAGACGGAAGCGACGCGGCCGCGCCGGCGGACGCGCCGGCGCAGGAATCGAACGAGGGATCGTTAGGGATTGGCAGCCTTCGTGGGTCCGCGGTGTCGGAACCATGACTGGGCGCGACGCTTACGGGCGCCGGGGATATAGTCGCCCCCCGATGCGGACCAATCACGTCTTCCGGCGCACCGGACTCGCGGTGTTGGTGCTGGCGCCGTTGCTGGCGCTGATCGCCACGGTCGGCTCGGCGAGCGGATACACCACTCAGTACTGCTCCCAGGTCCCGATCGTCGGCGGGATCCCGCCTTGGGGGTTCCACACGGGTTCGCCGATCACGGGCCCGACTGGCAGCTACGCCCGCGGTCACGGCAACATCAACCTGGACGCCAACACGGTCTCAGGGATCCTCTGCCAGGTCGACCGTGTCCGCAACAAGCCCGACCGCCTGATCATCATGACGGTCGAGCACCACTTGGTCTACCACTCCCACACGGCGGAGATGTGGGGGGTGCCCGGGAACATCATGAAGATCATCGTCCGAGTGCAGAGCAGCACCGACTCGCGGTGCAAGGTCGGCACCATCGGCGACGCGACCCTGTTCGCAAGCTACAACGGCGTGCGCAGCGACAGCGTGCAGTTCTTCTTCCCGGCAGCGTGCCAGGACCATGACCACCTGTACCACGGGCCGCAGGTCAACAACCAGGTCCCCCCGCTTTAGACCGGATCCACCAGTTTCTTGAACGCGGCGTCGTCGCGAATCGGATCAAAGTCGGAGTCGTTGGCGGCGAGTGAGCGGAACCGGTCAGAGCGCTCGATAGCAACCCGGAGGTGCTCGACCGCGTCTTCCGCTCGTCCGGCAAGGCTCTCGCAGCAAGCCACGTTGTAGAGGAGGCCGGTGTACCCGGGGTTCGCTTCGCTCAGCTCCCGACCGCGGTCAGCGGCCTGGGCGTAGTCGCCTGCCTCGTAGAGGGGGGCAAGCGGGGCCCACAGCTCGAAGCCCTCGGGCTCGTAGACCTTACCCGGCGTGCCGCCGAGGGCAATGATCGTCGTGCCCGGCTCCTCGGCGAACGCCGTGCGCTTGACGCCCGGCGCGGCGAACACAAACGTGCCGGCGGACGCGTCGAACCGCTCGCCGTCGAGCTCGAACCTCGCGTGGCCGCTTTGCACGAGGTAGAGCTCCTCTTGTCCCTCATCGTCCTCGTCGTGTTCGTTGACGATCCGGTCGCCCGCCTCACGGCCCGTCCAGGCGTTGACGCCAAAGGACGTGATGCCGAAGTGGAGCCGGACCGGCCGTGAGGGGCAGCGTCCGTCGCTGATCTCGTCGATTTCTTCGAGATGGGCCACTGCGTAACGACTCATGGGGCCTCCTGTGTCGTCGGTTTCGGTTGCTGGGGCAACGAGTCCGAGGCTAACGGTTGGCGCCTGCCGGCCTGGTGGTGAGTTGGTCGCCGACCGGAGAGCGGCGGTACAGGACCTGCCGGCGGTCGCGGGCGCGCGTGACCAGGCCGCTGCCGTGGAGGACCTGGAGGTGCTGTGAGACGGCGCTGGGGGTGACTTTGAGCCGCCGCGCGATCTCGACGGTTGGCAGCGGCTCGTCCAGCATCTGCAGCAGCAGCGCTCGGGTTCGCCCGAGCAGATCGGCCAGCGCGGTGGCGTCGGGTGCAGGCGGAGGCGCCGACAGGGTGCCGATACCGCGGCTGGGATACGCGAGAGACGGCGGTTCGCCGGGGTCGAGCGGCGGCACAGGCTTGTGGGCGAATATCGAGGGCATGAGCAGCAGACCCCGACCCGCTGCCGCGACGGTGTGGTGGCCGACCATCTCGGCGATGGTCAGCGCCCCGTCGCCCCACCGCACGTTGGGGTGGATATCGGCAAACAGCAGATGCGCGCCGCCGGTCGCCAGCTGGCGAGCTCGGTAGGTCGTATCGGCCTCGAGCACCAGGCGCAACTCCGGCCAGCGTGGAGCCAGCGCGGCGTGCCAGTACCGGCTCAGAGCGTCGCAGATCGCGTTCAGGAGCTTGCGCCTCGCGCGGGTGTCGGAGCGCTTGACCGATCGCAGCGCCTCCGGCACCGGATCGGGTGCGTGGGTAGCGACGAGATCGCGCGCCACGATCCTGGGCGGGGTGGCACGCACCGCCGCCAGCTCGTCCTCGAACGTCACGATGAATCGCTTGGGACGCGGGGTCAGGAAATCTGGGAGGGCTCTGCTTGGACTCCCGCGGAAGTCCGGTGGAATCCGGCTCGGTCCGACCAGCGACCGCAGCAGTTCGCTGTCGTCCGCGTCGAGCTGACCGCGGATCGCCCGCAACCATGGGAGATGCAACGTGTGCTGGCCGGGGTCCGACAGCGCCCGCAGGCTGTGCGCTGCGTCCGCCAGTGGCGAGATCCCGAAGCGCGTGTTGGCGAGATCCTCGACGCTGAGCTCGATTCTGATCATTTAGCCATACGCTACATCCATTGGCCGGTCCCGCGGTCTTGGTTGAACTGTCCGTATCAGCGACGACGTTCAATCAGACGAGGAGGCCTCGATGAATCACATCCCGTTCGAGCTGTGCCTGATGCGCCGGGATGAGCTGCTCCGGCTGGCGGCCAAGCGCAGGCTGGTTTCCCGTGCGGCGATCTCGGTGGAAGCCACGCCGTGGGAAGTGCCCGTCCCCCGTCGCAAGAGGCTCCGCCGCGGCCGGCGAACGCGTCTCGCGGTCCGGGGGTGAGTGTCATGGACGGTTTTGATCCCAAGACGAGCTTCGGTTACGAGACGTCCGAGCGGTATGTCGCCCGCGAAGCACGGGGCGACGAGGAGGAGACCGTGGCCTTTCTCGCTCAACTGGCAGGACAGCAGCGCGCGTTGGAGTTCGCGGTCGGCAGCGGGCGCATCGCGTTGCCGCTCATACGCACCGGAGTACGGGTTGACGGGATCGAGCAATCGCAGCACATGGTCGACCGGATGCGCGGGAAGCCCGGCGGCGAGCGCGTGCACGTGGTCGTCGGTGACATGGCCCGCGTCGACATGAGCCAGAGGTACGCCCTCGTGTACCTGGTCTACAACACGATCGGCAACCTGCTCACGCAGGACGAGCAGGTGCGATGCTTCGAGAACGCCGCGCGGCACCTCGCCGACGACGGCGTGTTCGTTCTCGAATGCCGGATACCGAGCGCCCCCACGCGGACGGAGCGCCAGTTCGTCGAAGCCGAGCACATCGCAGTCGACCAGGTGACGTTGCACGTCGGCCACTATGACCCGGTCACCCAGCTGTTGGACGCGAGCCACGTGCACATCGGCGAGGACGGCATCGCGTTCGGGCCGATCAGCCTGCGCTTGGCTCATCCACCCGAGTTCGACCTGATGGCGCGGATCGCCGGTCTCCGGCTGCGCCAACGAGCGGGAGGCTGGAACGGTGAGCCGTTCACGGCCACCAGCTGGCGCCACGTGAGCGTCTACGAGCCGGCGCAAGGCGCCGTCCAAGACCGCAGGGCTCCCTGAGGCCTTTTCCGGTCAGCCGTCGTCGTCGAGGACCTCGCGCAGTCTGCGCGCGAAGGCTTCGGGTTCGCCGGCGTACCCGAACTCGCCGCCGAGGAAGCCACCGTGGTGGCTCGGGAACACCGTCGCCCGCTGACTGAGCAGGTCGGCGGTGGCGTCCGCCGTGCGTCCGGTCATGGTGCTCTTTGACTCCTCGCCGACGGCGATCACGACGCGAGTTGGCGCCGAGGCCAGCGCGTCGACATCGGGGCGATAGCTGCTGACCGCCCACGACCTGTCGGAAAGCAGCGGGTCGTCGCGGGAGCCGTCGTCCGCGGTCGGCATCCCGAACGCGCCGGGATCCGCCGCGGGCTGCGCGAAGTACTCGTCGGTGAACTCGCCTCGCCACGACGTCATCGCGATGAAGGCCGCCATGCCGGCATTTGATCCCTTGGCCTCGTAGGCGTCGCGAACCGCGGCCCGGGCGCGCTCGACCGCCGCGCAGTCGGGGAGCACCGGGAGCAGCGGCGGCTCGTGTGCCACCAACGTGACCACGTCGTCGGGATACGCCGCGACGAGCGCGAGCGCGGTCACGGCGCCCCCGCTGCTCGCGAACATCTCGACCGGACCGGCGCCGAGGGCCTCGATGACGGCATGCACGTCGTTCGCTTGGATCGCGGGCGCATTGTCGACCCGGCCGTCCCTGCGGGTGCTGCGGCCGAGACCTCGCGGGTCATACGTGACCACCGTGCGGTCAGGGAAGTGCGACGCGAGCGTGTCGAAGCCGGTGGCGGTCATCGGCTGACCGATCATCAACAGCGGTGCGCGTCCGTCGGCTGTGGGCAACGGGCCGTGGACGTCGTAGAAGATGCCGCTCTCGGCGGTTTCGAGTATGTGCGTGGTCGTCATGCCTGTATCGACCTCGCGCGTGTCGGAAACTCATCGGCCCAGCGCCCAGAGCACCGGCGTGCGCGACGCCGGTGCGCACATCCCGCGGATTGGGCGCAACGACCCTATGCCTGCTCGATGCGAAGCCGGTTGCCCGCGGGGTCGCGCACGGCGGCGTCGCGGACGCCCCAGGGCTGGCTGATCGGCTCCTGCAGCACCTCGACGCCGGGCGCGGTGGCGATCCTGTCGAAGGTCGCGTCGAGGTCCTGGCAGCGGAAATGGGCCGGATACAGCTCACCCTTGGCGAGCATGGCCGCGAGGGCGTCCCCGTCCTCCTTGGAGCGGCCGGCGTGCGGCTGCGACAACACGATCCCGACCTCGGGTTGGCTGTCGCTGACGAGGGTGATCCAGCGGAAGCCGCCGTGGGCGACCTCGTTGGTCACCGTCATGCCGAGGGTGTCGCGATAGAAGCCGAGAGCGGCGTCGGGATCGTCGACGAGTATGTGCACTACGCTGAGTGAAACGGTCATCCGTCGACTCTAGGCGCGTGCGCCGGCCGGTGCTTCTTCGAAACTGATCTCTTGCGCGTGCCCGCGGCCCCCGCGCCTGCGTGGTCGGGTCAGCAGCATCGTCTGGCAGCCAGGCATGACACGCAGCTCGTCGTGGTTCCGGGCGCGGTAGTCCGACGGCGCCTCGCCGACGACCTCCGTGAACCGGGCCGAGAACGAGCCGAGGCTCTGCCATCCGACCTCGAAGCACACCTCGGTCACGCTCAGGTCGCCGCGGCGCAGCAGCGCCTTCGCCCGCTCGATGCGCCGGGTCATGAGGTAGGAGTACGGCGTCTCGGAGTAAGTCTCGCGGAAGCGACGGCTGAAGTGCCCTGGCGACATCAGCGCCGCGCGGGCCAGCGCCGCGACATCGAGCGGCTGCGCGTACTCGCGGTCCATCCGGTCGCGAGCCCGACGCAGCCGACGCAACTCGTCGAGATCGACGCTCATGCGCTCATTCTGCACCATCGGCGAGCAGGATCCCCGCGAAGAAGGCGGCGAGTGCCTCGTGCCCGTCCAGTGGAAGCACGTGCGAGACGTACTGGTCGGGGCGGACGACGACCATGCATCCGGTGTCGCGGTTCACGCTCCGCAGATCGAAGATGTCATCCACGTTCGGGTCCGGGCAGAACATCTTCTCGTAGTCGATCAGGCCGAGTTTGCCCTTCCTCGGCAGCAGGACGGACGGCATCCTGTCCACTGCCAGATCACGATGGTCTTGCTGGAAGATCGCACGGACGTCGATCACCGAGTCGGGCTCGGCACCCGCCGGCGTGAAGCGTTCGATCGGGGACGCGTCCGATTCCAGGAACTCGCACAGCTTCCGCGCGCGGGAGCTCTGGCTCGTCGGGTCGGTCCGGTCGGCGAAGATGTAGACGCGCCAGGCGCCGTCCGCCCGCGCGACGTGGCCGAGGTGAACCGGTTTGGCGTCGGCCAGCCGGAGGACCGGTGCCGAGTGGAAGCGCATCCCGACCGGGAAGCCCTCGGCGAGATTCTGGGAGTCCGTTTCCGCGGTGATCATCGACGGGGCGTAGCTGGTCGCGACTCCCGCGGTGAAGCGGCCCTGGGCGATGAAGTAGTCCTGGAACTCCTCCGGGTCGGGACCGTCTCGGTCGGCGTCCCCTGGCCTCGTCGAGCCGGCGCTGAACATCTCTGAGAACTCGCGGTCGAAATCGATCAGTTGCTTGGCGACCATCTGACGTTCCTCGGAGTAGGTGTGCAGGAGCCCCGGCTTGGCCCCACCCCTGAGCACCAAGCCGAGCTTCCACCCGAGGTTCCATGCGTCGGCCATCGACACGTTCATGCCCTGACCCGCCTTGGCGCTGTGCGTGTGGCACGCATCGCCGGCGATAAAGACCCGCGGACGGCGGGTGGCCACCTCCTCCGCCGGCACGTCGTCGAACTTGTCACAGATACGCTGACCGATCCGGTACACCGACCACCAGCCGACGTCTCTGATCTCAATCGTGTATGGGTGAAGGATCCGGTTCGCGACCTTGGCGAGCTTCTCCGGAGTAACACTGCGGTTACCGAGCATCTCCTTGTCGGTGACTTCGTCCAGCTCTATATAGACGCGGACCAGGTATCCGCCCTCGCGCGGGATAATGAGGATGTTGCCCTGGTTGGCAGAGGTGATCGCGCACTTCACGCGGATGTCCGGAAAATCGGTGACTGCCAACACGTCCATCACGCCCCAGGATTGGTTCGTCGCGTCGCCGGTCAGCTCGCGGCCGATCGCGGCCCGGGTGGCGCTGCGCGAGCCGTCGCAGCCGACGACATATTTGGCCCGGATCGTCGACGTGGCGCCGGTTTCCTTCAGCTCCTTCATGTGCTGAAGGGTGACCGTCACCGGGGACTCCGACGAGCCGCCGGTATCGACATCGATGTCACTGACCCGGAGCCCGTAATGCGGTGACAGCTTGCTCGAAGACCGCTCCAGGTGATCGAGGAGGTAGGCGAGCATACGCGCCTGGTTGACGATCACGTGCGGGAACTCCGACAAGCCCTCTTCGGTGTCTCGGATGCGCCCGGAGCGCTTGATCCTGGTCGGATCTTCGGGGTCCGGCCGCCAGAAGCAGACCTCGTTCACCCAATACGCCTCGTTCACGAGACGCTCGGCCAGACCGAACGCCTCGAACATCTCGACGGTCCGGCACGCGACGCCGTCGGCTTGCCCCACCTCGAGCGGACCATCCTTGCGGTCGATGATCGCGGTCCTGATGTCGGGAAAGTTGGCCATCTGTGCGGCCAGGACCAGCCCGGCCGGACCGCACCCGACGATCAGGACGTCGACGTTCTCGGGGAGCGTTCCGGTCCGCTCAGCGACAGATGGGTGCGGATCCTCGATGAACGGGTCGCCGGGCCTGTAGCCGTCGAGATAGAACTGCATCGCTCGGCAGACTAGAGATCTCGCGTTCGTGCTCGCAGCCGGCGGCCGACAGGTGACCAACGACAATCAGTTGGTAACTCGCGCTAAGCGATCACGGCACCCGAGCCTCAGCGACCGGGCTGACTCGCAGCCCGCCGAGCGTCCCAGGTCGCCTTGCCCATCCGCCAGCGCCACTGCACCCCTGTTTCGGCGGGCGCTACCGGCTTGCGCGACTGCTCGCCCACCCACTCGAACCCCAGCCCGCGGGGGATGCCGGCGCTGGCCTGGTTGGCCTTGTCGTGACGGATCTCCACGAGCGTGATTCCCGGCAACGTGAGCGCGGCGTCGGTCAGAACCATGGCCACGCGCGTTGCCACGCCGCGTCGGAGAAACGCGGGGTGGATCCAGTACCCGATTTCAAGTCCTTCTGGGCCGAGTCGGCGATGCAGACCGCAGCTCCCGGCGACCCGCTGCTCGAGGAACACGCCGAGCAATACGTCGCCCCCATGAGCCCAGTCGCGCTCCCAGTCGTCGATCATCGCCTTGCGACGGTCGAGCGCGAGTGGCTCGTCAGCTATCCATGGCATCCATGGCCGTAGGTGCTCCGCGCTCTCGCCGATCGCTGCACCCAGATCCCCGGCGTCCGAGCCCACCCAGCGGCGCAACAGCAACCCGTCCGGTCCTTCGAGGCGCTCCGGGAGAGCGACGCGGCTCGTCGTCACCGGCCCAGGATACGAGTGGATCGGATCTCGCTGCGGCCAGCGCGCCGGCCTGATCAAGCGGGCGGCTAGGACGAGCGGTCGACGACGAGGCCGACCCCGAAGATCACCAGCAGGCCGCCGCTCGCTCGCAGGAGAAGGTCGGGGAGACGGCGCCGGCGCACGGCGCGGCGGGTCACGCCAAGCACCGCCGCGTAGATGGAGAGCGAGAGGAACCCCAGGAGGGCGAACAGCAATCCGAAGATCGCGACCTCGCCCGCCGGCGCGTGATGCGAGAGAAACTGAGGGATGACGCTGGTGAAGACGATGAGGGACTTGGGGTTGGAGAGCTCGCAGAGCAGCCCTTCGCCGAAGGCACGCCGTGAGCTGCGAGCAGCAACGCCGGCTGCCGTTTGCCGGACGTCCAGCTGGGTGCCGCGGGCAAGCAGCAGCCTCAACCCGAGGTAGATGAGGTAGGCGGCGCCGGCGAGGCGCAGGACCTCGAATGCCGGACGCGAGGCCACGATCAGCGCGGTGATACCCACCACCGCCGCTGCGGCCCACACCAGGTCGCCGCACAGGACGCCGATGGCGACGAGCATCGCGGCCCGACGCCCGCGCAGAATCGTCGACTTGACGATCAGCATCACCGACGGGCCAGGGATCGCGACGATCACGCCCGCAAGCGCCACGAATGCGACGAGATGCGCGATCACGCAGCGAAGCTCGGTCGAGATTCCACACCATGCACCGAACAATTCTCCCACGCCCCCGAAGGGCGATCTTGGCAGCTCGTCCCCTTGCTCTCAACGAGCCGGCGCGCGCCTGGCGGCGTGTTCGAGGAGTGACAGCACGACGTGCTGGTGGCGGGCTGTGATCGTGGCCCACAGGGCCCGGGCGGCTGGGTTCGTGTGCTGGACGAACGTCGCGAACAGCAGACGATCGGGCTCGCTTCGGAACAGGAGCTGGCCCTGCTCGAGGCGATGCTCGACACCTGGGAGCGAGCCGCTACCGACGAGGTCCGGGAGCAGGTGGAGCGTCGGGGCGGCGACGCCCGCACGAAGGTGCGGCGAGCAGGTGCGCTCACGTTCAGTAACGAGCTTCTGCCGATCGACCTGGCGATCCGCGATTGGGCACGGCACGACGCCGCCGTTGCCGCGCGCCTGCGACGGGTCGACAACCGACGCATGGAATACCTGCGGCAGCTATTCCGGTCATTGTGCGCCAACGAAGAGGAGATCGAAGCCCGCGCAGTACTCGCGTTCTCGCTCGCGATCGGCTACCACTTCATCGCAGCCGACCACGGCGCACGCGACCGCAGCGACCGCCTTCGATCCCGGTCATAGGTCGAGCACTATGTCGTCGCGTGGCTGTGAGCAGCAGATGAGTGCGCTTCCATCGGCGGGAGGTTCGACCGGATCGGGGCTGTACCCGACATTGCCGGCAATGAGGGTTGTCTCGCAGGTATGACAGACGCCGGTGCGGCACGACCAACGGACGGGTACGTCGCATGCCTCGGCGAGTTCGAGCAGGCTCGCGTAGTCGCTGCTCCATGGGATGGCGAGGTTGCTGCGGGCGAACTCGATGGTTGCGCCGTTTCCAGGTTGGCCGGCGGGCGGGTGTGGCGTCCGCGTAGGCGTTGCTGCGATGCCCGGCGTCACACCCGGCGCGGGCCCGAACGGCTCGGTATGGATGCGTGAGGCGTCGATCCCCAGCGCCGCCAGACCGGCGCTGATCTCGTCCATGAAAGGTGTAGGTCCGCACATGTATGCCTCGGCATCGCGGGGTGGCTCGAGTTCGGCGAGCAGTGATCCGGTGAGACGGCCCGCGCTGTCGAAATCGCGGCCTTCGACGTCATCCGGATCGGGACGGCTGTAGTACACGTGGGTCTGTACGTCCGGAAGCGAGGCGAGGAGACTGCGGGCCTCGGCGGCGAACGAGTGCTCGCGCCGGTTGCGTGTGCCGTGCAGCCACCAGATCTCGCGATCGGAATGCTCCTCCGCCAGCGCCTGAAGCATCGCGAGAACCGGGGTGGCACCGATCCCGGCGCTGATCAGCAGCACGGGAGCATGGGTCCGGTCGAGAATGAACGTGCCACGCGGCGCTGCGATGTCGAGTTGATCGCCGACGGCGAGCCGAGTATGCAGATAGCCGCTCGCGGCGCCGTCGTGTTCGCGCTTGACGGTGATCCGGTAGTAGCCGGCGTCGGGCGGTCCGGAGAGGGAGTAGTTGCGGAGCACCGACCTCTGCCGCTTGTCCGGCTGGACCCGCAGCGTGAGGTACTGGCCCGGGCGGGCGGCTGGTAGTGGTGCGCCCTTTGGGTCATCGAGGCGTATCGAGATCACCGATTCGCTCTCGCGGGTGATTGCGGTGACAATCAGCTGACGGAAGCCCGGCCAGGCCGGAGCTGGGCTCGTCACCGCAAGCCCGGCGTTGCCGCTACCCGGTTCTTCCTCGAGCAAAGCCCGGAACGAGGCCTGCCAGCCGGGGCTTAGGGCAGGAATTCGGAGCGCTCGCAGCAGTTGCTGGCGCGAGTGCCCAGGGAGGTAGAGCAGGGCATCCGCCTCAGCGATCGGCATCTGTTCGGCGCCGGAGGCAACCTTGATGATTTCGTCTCCCGCTTGTACCTCGCCCGTTTCGAGCACGCGGAAGTAGAAGCCCGGGCGATGGTGTGAAACGAGCAACGCGGGAATACGCGAATCGTTCATGCGGATCCCGACGCGGTAGCACGTGACGCGGGGTTGCGTTACCTCGAAGGTGGCGGTGCCGATCTGGTAGCGGTCGCCGATGCAGACCTCGTCGTCACCAAGTCCTTCGACGGTGAAGTTCTCGCCGAACTGGCCGTAGACGAAGTCGCTTCGGCCCAGTTCGCGTTCCCAGTACCGATAGGAGTCGATCTGGTAGACGAACACGGCGCGCTGCTCGCCGCCGTGACCCGCCCGATCGCCTTGACCGTCGCCCTCGATGTTCACCTTGCCGACTCGGCGGTGACCGCTGACGGGGTCCTTGAAGACGCCGGTATAGACGTTCTTCCCTTGCCAGGGCACGTTCTTCGGCATGCCGACGTTGACCGACACCAACGTGCCCCCAGACCGGGCGACGGGCTGCGCTGACTCGAGTTCCTCCGACGACATCGTTCGCGAAGTATCCCGCAAGGAGGGCATAAGCCGGGACCTAGAACCGGCCCCGGTGCGGCCCGGCGGTGGCGGCAAGTCACGCCGGCCCGCGAGACCTGTCTCCTCCATCGCGCTGCTTCTTGAAGTCCCCGGTCTGAGGCTCGGCCGGCGTGCGGGTGAAGCCGCCGAGGTGATGGCGCTTTACAACGAGCGGCACACCCGCTCCAGCCTGCCGGCTCAGCATCTGCAGGACGGCCTCGCTGGGCGTGCCGTAGACACGGATGCTCGTGGTCGCCTCCAGCGTCTCAGCGTACGCGCGCGCGGCTCTCTCGGCGACGGTCTTCATGTGAAACTCCATCGATTCGGCGTCACGGTGAACCTGGACGACACCCACTTCGGTGCCTTCGTCGTTCGCGTACTCATTGAACGCAAGCAGTCGCGGTTCGTTCTCGTGAATGAACTCCACCAGCCCGGGCACCCGCTCGCGCTCGTCCTCGAGTTTCCCTTCCTTCAGCCGGTTCGTGGCAATGAAGATGAACGGTCCTGACATCGCGGCTCCTCGCTCGTACGGGTCGGATCACACCTCTGACAGTCCGACATCGGCCCGTTGACCGCGTTCGAGCACGACCAGGCGGTCGCGGATCCCGTTGCCCGAAAATGCTGCCGTGAGCTCGTCGGCGCCCTGGGTGAAATGGGCCCAGCCTTCGAAGTGCAGTGGGATCACCACTCGCGCACCGAGGATTTGGGTGACATCCGCGGCGTGGTCGGCCGACAGCGTCAGATAGGCGCCATCGAATTTCGATAGCTGGACCGCGCCGGCGTTGAGGATCGCGATTCCGATCTGACCTGTCTTCTCCACGATCGCGCGCACGACGTCGCGAGAAGCGTTGTCGCCCGAGACATAGATCCGCTCACCACCCGGAGCCGAAAGCACGAACCCGAGTACCGGCCCCTGAATATCGTCGCTGCCGTCGGGCCCGTGCTGCGCGTGGACCGCGGTCACCTTCACGCTGCCTTTTTCAGGGCTCTCGAGCTCGACTTCCGACCAGGGCTCCATGCCGACGACGTTGCCGCCGAGCTCTTCGGCGGCCTTGGTGGTCGATAGGACGCGCTTGGCGGAGGGAAGGAATGCTTTTCCGGCCGGATCGAGGTTGTCGCTGTGATGATGATGGGAGAGCAGCACGACATCGATCGGGCCGTGCTCGATGATGTCGAACGCCGGGCCGGTGAGCTTGGTCAGGCCTCCGTAGTCACCGGGGGGCGAGAGGGCCGGATCCGTCAGCCAGCGAAGACCGCCGTACTCGAGGATCGCGGTCGGTCCTCCGACGAGTTGGATGCCGAGCTCCGAAGCGGACATCAGGCGGCGCTCTCATTCGACGCGGTCCGGTTGTCGCGGCCGTTATAGAAGCTGTTGGGAGGCGTGATGTCCGAGCGCATCGCGCATGTCCTTCCAGTCGGGGTTTCAGTAGAGCTCGTAGCTACTAGGATCGTCGCATGACTAGCAAGACGTGGTTCATCACCGGAACGTCACGCGGCTTTGGTCGCGAGTGGACGAAGGCGGCCCTCGAGCGTGGCGACCGTGTCGCCGCCACCGCGCGGGACACGAGCACGCTCGACGACCTCGAGGCCGAACACGGCGACGCGCTGCTCGCACTGGTCCTGGACGTGACCGATCGCGAGGCGGCGTTCGGCGCCGTCAGAGGGGCCCACGAGCATTTCGGGCGTCTCGATGTCGTCGTCAACAATGCGGGCTATGGCCACTTCGGGATGGTGGAGGAGATCTCCGAGCAGGAAGCTCACGCCCAGATTGAGACCAACCTGTTCGGCGCGCTATGGATAACTCAGGCCGTGCTGCCGTTCCTGCGCCAGCAGGGCACCGGTCACATCGTGCAGGTGTCCTCGATCGGGGGGATCTCCGCGTTCCCCGGCGTGGGGATGTATCACGCATCGAAGTGGGCGCTCGAAGGGATCAGTCAGGCGCTCGCCCAGGAGGTCAAGGAGTTCGGGATCAACGTCACGCTAGTCGAGCCCGGCGGCTTCTCGACGGACTGGAGCGGCCCATCGGCCAAACGCTCAGACCCCAACCCGGCCTACGACGGACTGCGCGAGCGTCAGCAGCAATGGCGGGCCAGCAACGTGCCGGGGGACCCGACTGCCTCCGCCGCGGCAATCATGCGCGTCGTCGACGCCGACCCCCCGCCCTTGCGGGTGTTCTTCGGCACCACGCCGTTGGGTATCGCCGAGGCTGATTACGCGGGCCGCCTGGCGACCTGGCGCGAATGGCAGCCGGTGGCTGAATTGGCTCAGGGATCCACCGAGTAGCCGTCCAGGGAACTGGCTCTGAGCACGGACGGCGGTCACTGGTTGATCAGCGCCATCATCTGCTCCGGGTAACGACTCCCAACGACCGCGTCGCGGGAGATCGCGTTGTCGAGCTCCTGCACCTCCCCGGCCGAGAGCGTCACGTCGACCGCAGCGGCATTCTCCTCGAGACGTCGCGGACTCCTCGTCCCCGGAATCGGGACGATGTCATCGCCCTTGGCCAAGACCCAGGCGAGGGCGAGCTGCGCCGGCGACACCCGGCGCTTTTGTGCGAGCTCGGTCACCTGGTCCGCAAGCTGGACGTTTTCCCGTAGCGCCGCCTCCTGGAAGCGGGGGTTGGTGCGGCGCCAGTCGTCCTCGGGCAGGTCGTCGAGCGAGCGGATCTTCCCGGTGAGGAAACCGCGCCCGAGCGGCGAGTAGGCAACAAGGCCGATGCCGAGCTCACGCAGCGTTGCCAGCACCTGATCCTCGGGGTCACGCGTCCACAACGAGTATTCGCTTTGCACTGCGGTGATCGGATGCACGGCGTGGGCGCGGCGGATGGTGTCCGCCGAGGCCTCCGACAGCCCCAGGTAGCGCACCTCGCCGGCCGGCGATTGCCCGTCCGACCAGCTCCTCATTGGCGTAGGGACCGTAGGCCTCAGCGGTGTCGAGGAACGTGATCCCCAAGCTCGAGCGCTCGCTCGATTGTGGCGACCCCCGCCTGCTCGTCGCCGGCACCGTAGGCCCAGGTCATGCCCATGCATCCCAGGCCCTCGGCCGACACCTCGAGGCCCTGGCTCCCCAGTTGTCTTCTATTCATCGAGCGTTTCCTTCGTCTACCGAGATTTTTCGGTCGATGAACACGAGGTTAGGCCGCTTAGCTGGCGAGCGTGGTGATCGCGTCGCCGATCAGCTTCGCGCCGATGATCAGGCAGATGACGGCCATGATCGTGGCGTTCTCCCGGACCATCCAGTCGTGCAACCCGCCGAGGATCTTGGTCGCGCGGTCACCCATGAGAAAGTAGATCGCGACAGGCGCGCCCACGCCGAGCGTGGCGAGCACGATGAACACGATCAGCGCGACGGCTTGGCCTACGGCGCTCGCTCCGGTCTGAGCGATCCCCGCGGCGGCGCCAACGACAAGCAGCAGGTTCTTCGGGTTGATCGCCGAGAGCAGCACTCCCATCCCGGCAGACCTGACGGGCGTGAACGTGTCGATGCTCTTCATCCACGCCGGCAGTTCAGGCTCGCTGCCGCCACGAGGACGCCCGCGCCATTGCTTGACCGCGAGCAACAACAACAGGACGCCGAGGACGATCTTGACGATGCTGACCCACGTCGCGGGGCTGCCGTGCTTGCTGGCGGACGCGCCGCTCGCGATGAGCAGCACGATCGTGCCCAGGACGGCGATCCCGAGTACCCATCCCGTCAGGAACGCCGGCCCGTTCGTCCGGCCCCTGGGCGTGGCGAGCATTACTACCACGGCGATGATCGGCACCGGGCTCAACGCGACGCCGACGCCAAACGAGAGGACCTGGCCGATCGCCTCGCCCATCAGCGAACCCTCCGCCGGTTGGTCTGCACGCACCTATCGTCGAAGCCGCCGGTCCGGTGCCATCACCCGATCCGGATGAGAAGCACACATCAGTGCTGGGCTAGCGTGCGGGCGCGGTGCGATTCCTGTTCCCGTCGCTGCGCGGTTACCAGCGTTCGTGGCTGCGCGGTGATCTGCTCTCGGGGCTCACGGTCTGGGCCGTGTTGGTCCCCGAGGCGCTGGCGTATGCCTCGATTGCGGGGGTGTCGCCGGTCGTCGGCCTGTACGCCGCGCCTGGTGCGCTGATCCTATACGCGGCGCTCGGGAGCTCGCGGCAGCTGGTCGTGGGGCCGATGGCCGCCACCGCGGCGCTGTCGGCCGCGACGGTGGCCGCGCTCGTTCCGGTCGATAGCGGTCGGTTCGCGGCGCTGACCGCCGGCCTCGCGATCGCCACCGGGCTGGCCGCGCTGCTCGCCGGGATATTGCGGCTCGGCTTTTTGGCGAGCTTCATCTCCGAACCGGTGCTGAAGGGATTCATCGTCGGGCTGGCGCTGACGATCATCATCGGCCAGGTCCCGAAGCTGTTCGGGATCAAGAAAGGCAGCGGCGACTTCTTCGAGCAGCTCTGATACGTGATCACGCACCTCGGCGACACGGACGGACTAACGCTGCTCGTCGGTTCGGCCTCGATCATCACGGCGTCGAGATCGTCGGTCTGATCAAGAGCGGACTCCCCTCCTTCGGAATGCCCGACCTGCATGCGGGTGACGTCGGCGCGCTGGCGGCCGGAGGGATCGGGGTCATGCTCGTCGGGTTCGCCGAGGGCCTCGGCGCCGCGAAGACCTATGCCGCCCGCCAGCATCAGCAGATCGACCCCAACCGCGAGCTGCTCGGCGTCGGCGGCGCCAACCTCGCCGCCGCGCTCTCGAGCGGCATGGTCGTCAACGGCAGCCTCTCAAAGACCGCCGTGAACGCCTCGGCCGGCGCGCGCAGCCAGCTCTCTGGGCTGATCGTCGCTGCGCTCGCGATCATCACGCTGCTCGCGCTCACCGGACTGTTCGAAGACCTGCCCGAGGCAACGCTCGCCGCGATCGTGATCGCCGCCGTAATCGAGCTCGTCGACGTGCCGGCGTTGATCTCGCTCTATCGCACTTACAGCCGCCGGCTCGGGCGCGAATTCGGATTCGTCGCCCGCCCAGACTTCATCGCCGCGGTCGCAGCGCTGCTCGGCGTCACCGTGTTCGACACGCTGCCCGGCCTGTTCATCGGCATCACCGTCTCGCTGCTTCTGTTGATCTACCGCGCCTCCCGGCCATACATCGCGACGCTCGGCAAGACCCCCGGACCCGACGGGCACTACCGCGACATTGAGCGCCACCCGGACGCCCGACCCCCCGAGCACGTCGCAGTGCTGCGGATCGAGGGCGGGCTGTACTTCGCCAACGCCGACGCGGTGCGCGGCCAGATCCTGAAAGCGGCAACGGCAAACGAAACGAGGGCGGTCGTGCTCGACGCCGAGACGATCCCGTTCATCGACGTCACCGCCTCGCGAATGCTCGCGGACCTCAGCGACGAACTCCAACATCAAGGCATTCAACTACTGATCGCCCGCGACATCGGCCAGGTCCGCGACGTGATGCGCCATGTCGTCGACGCCCCCGCCCTCACGAGCGTCTATCCCACAGTTCAGGCAGCCATCGACGCTGCCCAACGCGCGAGATGAGTTTACGTCCGGTAGGGCGCCCACTGGAAGCGGCGGAGTGCGATCGCAGCACCCACCACTCCCCAGATCACGACGATCAGCAGATCGTGTCCTGCCCAGGCTGATATCCCCGGGTGACTGAAGGTCCTGAACACGGCGGTGATGAAGTGTCGGATCGGGAACCACGCGGAAATCTTGGCGAGCGTCGATCCGGACTTGAGCGGGAACCACAAGCCGGATAGGAACAGCAGCACAAAGAACACGGTGCTCGTCAGTGGCCCGGCCGCCTGCTGGTTGGGAATCACTGTGCTCATCGCGATCCCGAGCGCGGCGAAGCTGAGCGCGCCCACCACGAGCACCGCCACCAGCGCGCCGACATCGGCGGCACCCGATGGTAGGTGAACACCGAACGCCAATCGTCCGACCGCGAGCATCAGCACGACCTGGGCGAACGCGATCAGCAGGGTGCTCAGCAGGATCGACGTCAGGAGCGTCCAGGTAGGCAGGGGACTCAGCCGCAGCCGTTTGAGCAGACCAGTCTCGCGGCGGATCACCAGACTGATCGCGAGGGAGTTGAACGACGCCGACATCACGCCATAGGCAATGAACCCGGGTACGTAGTACTGGACCAGCTTGATGTTGTGGAGGTAGCTGACGCGGGAGGAGCCCGCGCTGGCACTGAGCAAGACGAGGAACAGGAGCGAGAACCCGACCGTGAAGATCGCTCCGATCGGGTTCAGCCAGAAGGAGAGTTGCTCGTAACGCACCTGCCGCACCACAAGACGCAGGTCAGCTAGGCGGAGCCGTGGCTTGTGCAGCGCTGCGCCGCTTATGCTCATCGCCGCACCGAAGCGGGTGAGTCCGATTCGCCCTGGATGCGTTCGGGATCGGTGCCGGTCAGCTGCAGGTAGATGTCTTCGAGCGTGCGGCGGGTGACGGTCAGGCCCGTGATGTGAACCTCGTGGTCGAGTGCCCACTTGGTCATTTCATAGAGCACCTCGACCTCCTGGTCGGTCTGCACCTCGGCGGTCTGTCCATCGCCGCTCACGGCCATCGGCAGATCCGCGAGGGCAACGTCGGCGGGTAGCCGGAAGCGGATTGTGGCCCCGCCGCGGTCACGTCCCCCGAGAGACTCGGGCGGACCCTCGGCCACGATCTTGCCGCCGGCGATGATCGCGACCTGGTCTGCCAGCGCCTCGGCTTCCTCCATGTAGTGAGTGGTGAGGATCACGGTCGTTCCCTCGGCAGCGAGCCTGCGCACCAGCTCCCACGACGTGCGACGGCCGGCTGGATCAAGCCCGGTGGTCGGCTCATCGAGAATCAACAGCGCTGGGTTGCCAACGATCCCCAGCCCGACGTCAAGCCGCCGCTGCTGACCGCCGGACAGGGTCCTGACCTTCGCGTCGGCCTTCTCCGCCAGGCCGATCAGGTCTATGACCTCACTCACCGGCCGCGGCGCCGGGTAGAAGCCTGCGCTTCGCTCGAGCACCTGGCGAACTGACAAGAACGGCTCCACCGCGAGCTCCTGGAGCACGACCCCGAGCTGGCTCCGCAGCCGCTGGCCGGAACGACGGTCGCCCGGGTCGATTCCCAACACCCGCACCTCGCCCGCGTCGCGGCCGCGAAAACCCTCGAGAATCTCGATCGTCGTCGTCTTGCCCGCGCCGTTGGGACCCAGCAGTGCGAACACCTGCCCGGGCTCGACTTCAAAGCTCACCCCATCGACGGCCCGCACCGGCCCGTAGGCCTTAGCCAGTCCGTGAACGCGCACCGCGGTCATCGTGCAGGCCGGCGGCGACGTTTGTTACCGGAACGCTGCGTCGACAACCCGGGCGTGCCGAAGTCACGGGACACGGGCCTTCACTGCTCGCCATCCTAAGCGAACGGGACGCTCGACATGGGCGGTTGGTGTCATCTCGCTCCCTCGAGTGCGGGGATCGGGGTGGGAGGGGGTGGCGGTCCGGTCTCGGCGGCCGGCTCGATCGCGACGTGGGGCAGCCTGCGGTCAAGCCAGGTTGGGAGTGCCCAGGTGCGGCGGCCGAGGAGTTGCAGGACGGCGGGGAGCAGGATCATGCGTACTACGAACGCGTCGAGGAGGACGGCGGTGGCAAGCGCGACTCCGAACAGTTTGAGATCGAGCCCGGGGTTGGTCGCGAAGGATGCGAATACGAGCACCATCACCGCGCCGGCGGCGGTGATCACGCGCCCGGTGCGGGTGAATCCCTCGCGAATGGCGGCGGAGCTGTCGCGGCGTCGCAGCCACTGTTCGTGGATGCGGGAGACGAGGAAGACCTCGTAGTCCATAGAGAGTCCGAATACGATCGCGAATAGGAATACGGGGATGAACGCGCCGATCGGTCCGGGTTGAATGCCGATCAGGCCGCCGAGCCACCCGCGTTGGAAGATCGCCTGCGTGACCCCGAGCGACGCTCCGATTGAGAGCAGGTTCATCGCCGCGCCTTGGAGCGGGATCAGCAGCGAGCGGAACACGATCATCAGCAGCAACGCCGAGAGCGCGACGACGATGCCGATGAACAGCGGGAGCTTGCTCGAGAGCACGTGGGAGAAGTCGATGCCGCTGGCGGTGTTGCCGCCGATGTCGACCGTCGCGTGGGTCGCCGTGGCGATCGGCGGGATTACGTGGTCGCGCAGCTGGTTGACGAGCGCTGCGGTCTGCTCGCTTTGGGGTGAGGTCGTGGGATAGGCGGCGATCTCGGCTACGTCGCGGGCTGGGTTGAGTTGTGCGGGTGCGACGGCCGCTACGCCGGGGGTGTGCGCCACGGCGCTTCTCAGGCGGGTCAGTGCGCCGGTCTGGCCGGGGGCGGGGAGTTGTACGGCGAGCAGCAGCGGCCCGTTGAAGCCCGGCCCAAATCCCCGGGCGAGCAGGTCGTAGGCCTGGCGGCTGGTCTGTCCCGCCGGGTCGTTGCCCGCGTCGCTGTTGCCGAACCGCAACCCGAGCACGGGGGCGGCGAGCGTGAGCATCAGCAGCGTCGCGGCGACCGCCGCGAGGACCGGCCGGCGTTGGATTGCGCCGACCCACCGCGCCCAGAAGGCCGGCCTCGTGCGGCCCGTCTCGCCGTCGCGGGTTCTGGCTCGGGTGCGAGTCCTTCCCACCCTCACGCCGGTGATCGACAGCAGCGCCGGCAGGAGCGTGAGCGATGCCGCGAGCACGGCGAGCACCCCGAGCGACGCGGCGATCGCCATCCCGTCGAGGAAGTTGACGCCGAGCAGGAACATTCCGAGGAGTGCAATCACGACAGTGGTACCCGCGAACACGACCGCGCGGCCGGCGGAGTTCATCGCGAGCTCGATCGCCGAGTGGACGTCGCCGCCGTTCTCCCGGTACGCGTCTCGGTAGCGGGTGACGATGAACAGGGCGTAGTCGATCCCGACGCCGAGGCCGATCAGGAGCGCGAGCTCGCTCGCCACGCTCGGGAGGTTCACGACCTGGCTCGCGAGCCCGATCAGACCCAGCCCGACGCCGAGCCCGAGCAGCGCGCTGATGATCGGGAGCCCCATCGCGATGAACGACCCGAGCGCGATCAGCAGGATCACGATCGCGGCAATCAGCCCAACGGCGGTAGCAGAGCCGATGCTGGTCTGCTCGACCTGCTCGATCGCCTGGCCCCCGAGCTCGACCTGCAGCCCCGGGGACCGAGCCGCCTGGGCGGTGGCGATCACCCGGTCGACCGCGGCCTTGGGGAGCTGGGCCGCCGGCTCGTCGAACGTGACCGTCGCGAACGCGATCGTGCCGTCTTTGGAGATCGCGTGGGCGCCGGGCGCATACGGACTGGCGACGGCGGTGACGTGCGGAAGCCGGCCGACTCGTTCCAGTAGCGGCACGACGACACCTCGGGCGGCAGGCGCAGTGATCGCGCTCGCTCGTGAGCGAAAGACGACCTGATCGGAATCGCCGGCCTGCGCCGGGAAGCGGCTCTTCAGTAGATCGACGGCGCGCTGCGAGGGAGTCCCAGGCAGCGAGAAGTCGTTACTCGCCCGCGTGCCGAGCGCATGAGAGCCGGCCAGCAGGCCGAGTGCGAGCGCGATCCACAGCACGACCACGGTCCACCGGTGCGCCATCGTCCATCGGGTCAGTCTCAGCATGAGCTACCTTTCATAGCAAGCAAGAATGCAGCGCATGCAGTTATAGCCTGACTGCAGCTATATGTCAACACTGAGTGCAGAATTTCTCTCTGTGCAGCTTTATTGGTATGCTTCGGCACATGGAAGCCGGCAACCCGACCGACGTCCGCCCGGGACTCCGCGAGCGCAAAAAGCAAAAGACGCGCGAGACGATCATCAAGGTCGCGCTCGAGCTGTTCGCGGAGCAGGGCTACGAGCAGACGACGATCGCCGAGATCGCCGACGCCGCCGAGGTCGCCCCGCGGACGATCTTCGCGTACTTCCCCAGCAAGGAGGACATCCTCTTTTATGACTCAGCGGAGGTGGAGCAGCGCCTCGCGCGGGCACTGCGGGAACGCCCCGAGGGCACGACCGCGCTCGATGCGCTACGCGATTTCATCTTCGCGTCGCTCACCCCCGACAGCACCAAAGCGCTCCGCAAATGCATCGTCACCGGCGACGAGACGCTGCAGCGCAACGAGCGCGCGCGCTACTCCCCACTCGAGCAGCTGATGGCCGAGGCGATCGCCGAAGACCTCCACGCCGGCCCCACCGACATCCGCCCCCAGATCGTCGCCGCCGCGATATTCGCCGCCTTCAACACCCTCAGCGACAGCGACCCCGCAATCCCGCCCCAGCCGTTCTCACTCGAGCACGCGACCGCAGTGATCGACGACGTCATCAGCTTCCTCCGCGGCGGCCTCGAAGCGCTCAGACACGACTAGCACAGGACCAATCTCGGCTCGTGGGCAATCAGAGGACCCATGTAGCCGTGACCGAAGAGGATCCGCCGCGGCCGGTCCTGGCGCTCCGACCGGCTAGGCAGGATGAGGGGCCCTCATCAAGCGTGTTGGGCAGGCACGCGGACAATCGTGCGGGCGAGGCTTTCGATGAAGAGTTCGCATCAGTTGAGGCTGGTTTGGGATTGACGGCGTGCGCGCGCTTGAGACACTGGCCGCGATGAGTCGGGTTTTTATCACCGGGTCCGCCGACGGCCTCGGGGTGATGGCGGCGCGGTTGTTGATTGCTGATGGCCACGAGGTCTTCCTACATGCACGCTCCCGCGCGCGTGGAGAGGAGGCGTTACTGGGTGCTCCTGGCGCTGCGGGGGTGCTTGTGGGCGATCTTTCCAGTATCCGTCGAACTCGGGAACTCGCCGACTCGGTGAACGCGGAGGGTCGGTTTGACGCGGTGATCCACAACGCGGGTGTCGGTTATCGAGAGCGACGAACTGAGACCGAGGATGGGCTGGAGCACGTGTTTGCGATCAATGTTTTGGCGCCCTTCCTGCTCACCGCGTTAGTCGAGCGCCCCGACCGGCTGATCTACCTGAGCTCGGGCATGCATCAGTCCGGGGATCCAGACTTCGCTGATCTGCAGTGGGAGCAGCGGCGCTGGAACAGCGCGCAGGCTTACGCCGACTCCAAGCTGCTGGACGCGGCCCTGGCGTTCATCGTCGCCGGACGATGGCCGGAGGTATCCGCCAACGCAGTGGAGCCCGGCTGGGTGGCGACGAAGATGGGCGGGGCCGGAGCGCCGGACGATATGGCGCAGGCTCCGCAGACCCAGGTGTGGCTGGCCGTGGGCTCGGAGACGGCCGACATCACTGGCGGCTACTTCTACCATCGCCGACCGCGGCGTCCGGCGCCGCTTGCTCAGGACAGGGAGGTTCATCAGCTGCTGCTTGAGAGCTGCTCATCGTTGACCGGGGTCGAGCTTCCGGCGTGAAAGACTGTGCTCGTGATCGGGGAGCTTGATCTGACCAAGCTCCGAGCGTTCGTGACGCTCGCCGAGCACCTGCATTTCGGTCGGGCCGCCGAGGCGTTGCATCTCACCCAGCCGGGTTTGAGCCGACAGATCCAGACGCTGGAGCGTCAACTCGGCGCGCGTCTGCTGGAGCGCGACCGACGCAACGTCGCCCTGACCGAGGCGGGACGGCAGTTGCTTGAGGATGCGGTGCCGCTACTGGAGGCTGTCAACGCGACCCGGCAGAGGGTGGCGCGGGCAGCGCGCGGTCCGCGCCGCCTTGTGATTGGGTTCCGCGCCGGCGTGATCCCGACGCCCGCGATCACTGCGCTTTGCGAGTTGCATCCCGATCTTGTGGTCGACGTCAAGCGGCTGGAGTGGGACGACCAGGAGCTCAACCTGCTCAGCGGGGACGTGGATATCGCTTATGTCCGCCAACCAATCACGGAACGGGCCCTGCGTCTGATCCCGCTCTACCACGAGCGTCGGCTCGTCGCGCTGCGTCGCGATCATCCGCTTGCCGAAGCGGATGAGCTCTGGCAGCGCGACATTGCCGATGAACGGCACCTGCGGTATCTGCAGCCGCTGCGGCCCGGCGGAACGCCGATCCGTAGCGTCGAGGAGAAGCTCGAACACGTTGCCGCGGGACACGGGATCATCGTGCTGCCGCTCTCTGCGACGCGCCACTACACGCGGCCCGAGGTTGTCTACGTGCCTGTCGTCGACGCCCAGCCCGACCAGGTGTTCCTCGCCTTTGTCGCCCATCGCGAGTCGGGTCTGCTCGAGGACTTCGTCGCGGCCGCCGCGGCCGCCGCCCGGCGCTCCGTCGACATCACGGTCGGCGCAATCGCCTAACGAACCTCGGCACGACGGTCCGCGGACGATCCGCTGAAATCGTTGCCGGCGAACGTCAGGCCGCGTGTTATGCACGGGTCGTCATGGTGATGCGCGTGCGTCATCACAGGCGATCGAACCGCGATTGACGGTAACCATGTTCTCCCTCACGCTTGTCGCATGACGATCCAACTTCACGACGACGTAATGGCGAGCGTTCCGGTAGGCACCCCGCTCCCACCGCCATAGGCGTTCCGCAACGCCCACTTTCATTTTCCGTACCCCTCGACTACCGGAGGTTCGAACCATCATGCCCAAAGAGATCCTTATTCAAGGTGGCCACGTCGTCAGTGTGGACCAGAGCGTTGGTGACTTCGTCGACGGCGACGTGCTTGTCCGTGACGGCGTCATCGCTGGCGTCGGCTCTCACCTTGCCGCGTCGACACCTGACGCCGAGGTGATCGACGCTCGGGGCCGCCTCGTAATCCCCGGCCTGGTTGACACTCACCGACACGTGTGGCAGGGCGCGATCGGTGGGTTCACTCCGCAGACGACCGGCGCCGGCTACGAGCCGGCCGTGCTGCGGGGCATCGCGCCGCGCCATACCCCTGAGGACGTCTACGCCGGCACCTTGTGGGGCGCCCTGCAGGCGCTTGATGCCGGGATCACGACGATCGGCGATTGGGCTCACAATCTCCAATCCGCCGCGCACGCCGATGCCAACCTGCGTGGCCTGCAGGAGTCGGGCATACGGGGCTACTTCCTCTATGGCGGACCTGGGCCGGCTAGCGATGATCCGAACCCACCGCACCCCGTAGACGCCCGCCGAATGCGCGACGAGCAGTTTTCGACGGGGGTCAATGGCCGTCTCCGCATGGGTATGGCTCTGCGGGGACCGTGTTTCACGAGCCCGGAGCGCAATGCGGAGGACTTCGCTTTCGCCCGTGAGCTGGGCCTGCCGATCTCGCTGCACGTCGGCATGGCCGGAACCGCTGACGCCGTCACGACCCTCCGGCGGTTCGGCTTGCTCGGCGCCGACGTGAACTACGCCCACGGCAACATGCTGACCGACGAGGAGTTCGACCTGATCGCGGCGAGCCACGGCACCCTGTCAATCACCCCCTCGACGGACATGCTCATGCAGTTCGGCACCTACCCCGGCACGGGCCGTGCGCTCGGGCGGCGGATCGTGTGTGGGTTCGGCGTGGACACCATATGTAGCGCCGGGACGGACCTGTTCTCGGAGATGCGTCTGGCTCTGGCCGCCGAACGCTCCCGGGCTAACGCCGGCGCCCTGGCGCGAGGAGAGCGGCTCGAGACGGTCGACCTCCATCAGCGTGACATGCTGCGGCTCGCCACCCTCGATGGCGCCGGGGTGTGGAACCTCGACGACGAGATCGGGAGCCTGACGTTGGGCAAGCAGGCCGACATCGCCATCGTGGACATGCGCTCGCCGCACCTCGACGGGTTCGGCGACCCAGTAGCGGTCATGGTGCTCGGCGCAGGACCCGCTGATGTCGAGACCGTGATCGTCGGCGGCGATGTCGTCAAGAGAGACGGGCAGCTCGTCGGAGCCCACGTCAAGCGAGCCCATCAGCTCATGCACCAGACCCAGGACCGTCTGCGCAGCAAGGACACGCCATCAACATCGCGCTTCTCAGGCTCGGCCGGACGGCCCGCGAGCTCGCCGCGCACCTCCCGCGAAGCGGTCACTAGGTGACGAGCTGGAACCGATCGGCCTCCCGGAACGGCCCCCACGCGTTCGATCTGCCGCCGCCCGCGCCGCATGTCCCAGACAGACCTCACACCAGGTATCACGACCCGTTCGGATTCGAGCCGACGTGGGGAATCAACGCGCCGCGGGCCGCGGGCTGACCCTTCCCGGTGCGGCATGAAGCGGCTCGATCCCGAGGTTCTCGGAGCGCACCTCGGTCCACTGATGCGGACCGCGTCATCCCTGTGTGACTCGCGCGAGAGCGCGGAGGACCTCGTCCAGGAGACAGTCGCCAGAATCCTCTCGCGGCCCCGGTTCCTGCGCGGCGGGAATGAGCTTGCGTATCTGACGCGAGCGCTGCGCAACACGTTCTTGACGAGCAGAAGGACGGCCGCGCGCCGCCCTCGCTCGGTGGCGACGCTCGAGGAGCTCGGCCCCGCCGACCGCCGAGCGGCGACGCTTCCAGAGGAAGCGGTGATCTCCCGCCAAGTGTTCCCGGCGATTGCCCGGCTGCCGGATTCTTTCCGCCTGGCCCTAGTGGCAGTCGATATCGCGGGCCTCTCCTACGGTGAGGCGGCGCGAGTCTTGGGTGCGCCGGAGGCGACGATCACGACACGGCTGTACCGCGCTCGCCAGCGGGTGGCGCGCGAGCTCGATCCCGAACGTTCGGCGCTGCGCGATCGAAGCGCAGCCGCGAGCGCTGCGCCCGTCCAGCCGACGGTGTCACAGTCGCGTCGAGCGGAACGACCTGGTCCATCAAGACCACGACAACGACCCGCGCACGCTCCCGCGCATGCACGATAAGGAGACGCGCACGAAACCGAGGCCACCTGCACCGAGGCGGTGACGTCTGGAGCATCAGCCTGAAATTGTGGGGCCAGCCGAGCCGCGCGCGGGAGACGCGGGCTCGGCAGGCGCAGTCGCCTCTATGCGAGCTGGGTGACGACTGACTTGGTTTCGAGGTAGTTATCGAGCGCGTTGTGGCCCATCTCCCGGCCCCAACCCGACTCCTTGTAGCCGCCGAACGGCATCGCCGCGTCGAACACGCTGTAGCAGTTGATCCACACCGTGCCGGCGCGAAGGCGGTTAGCGGTGCGATGCGCCTTGTTGATGTCGCGCGTCCAGATCCCCGACGCGAGCCCGTAGTTCGTGTCGTTGCCGCTGCGGATCACGTCGTCGTCCTCGGAACGGAACGGAATTGCACACACCACCGGGCCGAAGATCTCCTCGCGGACGACCTTCATGTCGGGCGTGGTGTCGGTCAGCACGGTCGGCTCGACGAAGTACCCGCGATCGCCCGCCCGGCCGCCACCGGCCGGAGCGTTGGCGCCGGCGTCAAGGCCCGAGGACAAGTAGCCAAGCACCTTGTCGTGCTGCTCCGCGGAGATCAACGGACCCATCTGAGTGTCGGCGTCGAGACCCGGGCCGATCTTGATCTTTTTGGCCTCGTCCGAGATGCCCTGGACGACCTCGTCGTATACGTCGCGCTCGATGTACAGGCGCGAGCCGGCGTTACAGCACTGGCCCTGGTTGAAGAAGATGCCGTTGGCAGCGCCGGGGATCGCCACATCCAAGTCGGCATCCTTGTAGAGCACTTGCGGGCTCTTGCCACCCAGCTCGAGCGTGACCTTCTTCAGATTACCCGCCGCCGCCTGCACGATCAGTCGGCCAACCTCGGTCGAGCCCGTGAATGCAACCTTGTCGACGCCGTCATGGGCCGCGAGCGCAGCCCCGGCGTCCCCGAACCCGGTCACGATGTTGACCACGCCGGCGGGTAGCCCCGCCTCCAGCATCAGCTCACCGAGTCGCAGCGCCGAGAGCGGCGTCTGCTCGGCGGGCTTGAGCACCACCGTCACGCCGGCCGCCAGCGCCGGTCCGAGCTTCCAGGCCGCCATCAGCAACGGGAAGTTCCACGGAATGATCTGCCCGACGACCCCCACCGGCTCCCGACGCGTGTAGGCCAGGAACTCCGACCCGGGTGACGTTAGAGCGGAGATCGGAACCGTATTGCCCTCGATCTTCGTCGCCCACCCCGACATGTAGTGGAACAGATCGGCGGACAGGGCGACGTCCGCCGCCTTGGCGATCGTCAACGGCTTGCCGTTATCGAGCGTCTCGAGCATGGCCAGCTCGTCCGCGTGCTGCTCGATCAGATCGCCGATCCGATGGATCACCTTGCCGCGCTCCGACGGAGTCATCCGCCGCCAATCCGACCGCTCGTCGTCAAAGCATCGACGAGCCGCACGCACAGCCAGCTCGATGTCCTCGGCGGCGCCGTGCGCCACCGACCCGAGACTCTCCTCGGTCGCCGGATTGAATGTCTCAAAGGTCTTTCCGCTCGCCGCCTCGACCCAGTCGCCATCGATCAGCAGACGACCCGGCTTACTAACGAATTCCTCGACCTGCTGAGCCAACCCCTCAGGAAGACCCGCAGAGGCTCGCGCGGACGCCGCGCCGTTGGTGGTGCGGCTCGCTGTGGAAAGCGACATTCTTGGCTCCTGACGGTTGCATTCATAGGTGACCGCGATGCGATCACAACTTCAAATCCCTCCAAGCAAAAACGCAGAGGGCTCGAACCCCGATGGGGTCCAAGCGGGCGGAGGTCAATCGTCTCGGCTAGTCGCAGCGACGGCAACAGGTCAGCTGCAGCGACGGCTGGTCGACTTGGTCAGCGACCGTCCAAGAGCGACTGTACTCGATCGTATGTATCGCTGCAGTCCGGCCCCGGCTTTTCATCGGTCGGTGGGCTCACTATGTCGCGCGATTTGAGTTTGCCAACGTTCGTGCACGACTCCGCGTAACTTCTGTAATCACGAGTGTGACGCGACGTCGCCACGTTTCGAGTAAGCGACGCTTGTTTGGAGGCGAGGTCGATGACAGAGAGCGTTCGTCTTACCACTCGCACAATCGCATCTGTGTCCTCGTCCGCGCGGCGCCGACCAGCGCAACGGCGGCCTTCTGCTCGCTCTGCTCTTTGCTGAGCCGAGCTCGATCGGGTCGCGAATCTCGGGCGCTCTGAGAACATGGACCGATGAAGGTGCGCTTCGCAATCGGTCCGGATCGTGGCTGGCTGCCCGCATCAACTTTGCTCGATTTCGCCGGCGCGATCGAGACGGCCGGCTTCGACGGCGTGTGGCTCTCCGATCTTCCCGTCGCGCCTACGCTCGATCCGCTCCTCGGTATCGCGCTCCTGGCAGGCCGCACGACCCGCCTGCGGCTCGGCGCCAACGTCGTGCCGCTCGGCCGCAACCCGTTCGTACTCGCCAAGCAGCTTGCCCAGCTCGACCAGGTCTCGGACGGCAGGTTGTTGCTCACCTTCGTGACCGGCGTCAACCAGCCGGGCGAACGCGAAGCGCTCGGCACGGCAGGCGCGACCCGCGGCAAGCTGCTGGAGCAGGCCCTCGGGATCGCACGCCGCTTCTGGGCCGGCGAAGCCGTGGATCACAACTCCGGCGACTTCTCGGCCCCCGGCCTGCGGCTCCCGATCCGTCCCGTTCAGGACCCGCTCGAAGTATGGCTCGGCGGCCGCGGCCCCAAGGCTCTCGAGCGGGCCGGCCGGATCGCTGACGGCTGGCTCGGTGCGCAGCTCACCCCCGCCGAGGCGGGCCGCGCCCGCGACCAGATCCAGCAAGCCGCGGCTCACGTCGGCCGGGAGGTCGATCGCGAGCATTTCGGCATGAGCATCGCGTACGCACGAACCGAGCCCGACCCCGAACTGCTACGCACGACTCGGGAGCGTCGCCCTGATATCGACCCGAGCGAGCTGATCCCCGTGGGCGCCGAGGCTCTGCAAACGCTCCTCGAGCAGTACATCGCTGCCGGCCTCTCCAAGTTCGTCATCCGCCCCGGCACACCAGTCGGCTCGTGGACCGCCGAGGCCGAATGGCTGGCCGGCGCGGTCCTCGATCTCCAGACGTAGCGGCTGCGACGGCTAGGCAAAGCGTCGCCATCGTTGCCTCGAACGCGTTTGCCAGACGCCGCCAGCGGAGCGTCCTCGGCGGCCGCCGGGTTGCCGGCGCCGGCGCGACTCGTGCCGGATCGTCGCACACAGCAGAACGTCCGGCTCAGCACTCATGCGACGCCAGCAACACCGATCAGGGTGCCCTCAGGGTCCCTGAAGTGACCGACGACGAGACCATTCGGTGACGTGGCTGGACCCATGACCCGTTTGCCTCCAAGCCTCTCGGCTCGCTGCAGCGCAGCCTCGACGCTCGGAACGCCAACGTAGAAGACGGCGTGGCTCTTGTAGGTCGGTCCGCCCCCGACACCACCACGGATACCCGTCCCATCGTCCGAGGTGACTAGGTCCACAAACCCGTAGCTCTCGGGTTCCGACACCTCCTGGGCCACCGGCGAGGGCATGTCGAACTCCCACCCGAACAGGCCGGTGTAGTAGTCGCGGAGGTTCTGTGGGTCGTTGCCGATGATCTCGAAGTGCACCACAGGTTGTGCCATGAGTAGTCCTCTCAGTTTTGGTCGTCTGCCTCGATATACGGACCGCGAAGCGCGCGGGAAGTCATCGGTCCACGGTGCTCAATCCGTCGGGGCACTCGGTCCATCACGGCGCGTGCCCTGCAAGCCAGCCGGCGACCCAGACCCGCCAAATTCTCATGAACCCGGCTATGTCCGGCGATTGAAGCGCTTCCGAGGGCGCGCTGCGAGGTAGCAGGATCGTTGTTCTGTTCGGTTCCTAGCCTAACTAACGCCCGTCGGTGTAGGGTCACGGCTGTAGTTGACGGCCCCCCGGTTCGGGGTCAACCGGGGGAGTAACAACTGAATCGCCAATCGATACCACGGGGCCGCGTTCGCTGGCTGGGCGCTGGGGCACCGGCGGAGCATCGGGAAACCGGGTGACGGTGGCCCGAACATCAAGGGCAAAAGTCTCGCAGCGGCCAGATATGCGTTGAAGCAGACCCGGTGCGCGGTCGGGAGGATCACGCAGCACAAGTCCTCGACGGTGCCCAAGGGAGGGTTGATCCAGAGCCGCCCCAAAGCGGCGAGCTAGCACAAGGCCGGCACGAAGATCGCACTCACCGTCAGTCGCCGGAACCACAGAACACAGGGAGACTTTCGATGCATAAGCACCTGTCCAGCAAGGCTCGGGCCGCAATAAGGGCTCTTACTTGTGTCGCCTTTGCTGCGGCCCTCGCGACTGTCCTACCGGCTGCCGCGCAGGCGAGGCTTCCTCAGCCAATCTACTTCTGGAGCAACATACCCGAGCCGGTCAGCGGCGGCTTTATGCCCAATCCCCTGGTGGGTCGTCCGTCGACGTTCCTGCTGTTCGAGGACGGCCAGTGGATCCTTCAGGACATGCACTGGACCGGCTGGGGCTCAAGCGTTGCTCACGCTAGCGGTATCAGCAACTCGAGCAACGATATCCCAAACGCCGTCGCGGGGAAGCGAATAAAAACATGGGCTCGCGTCACGCTGTCGGACCCGGGATGGTTCCAGGGCCATGAGGTGTACCGCTGCTTCGAGCTGGCGGTTCCTCCCCCAGCGAGCCTCGGGCCTCATCCTTCGTGCCTCGCACACTCGGGGTCCTTATGGATACTTACGGAGGGAGCACCCCCACCACCACCGGCAGCGCGGCCTACGTCGCCTCAGGAGCTGGAGTTCAATGCAGGCGCTCCTCTAGGCGGCACTCGTCTAGGGGGAGTTGAATGCGAGATGGACGACGCTCCCAGCGTCAACCTTGTCGAGGTCAACTGTCAAAGCATAGGTTTTTTGAACGTGACGAGCACGACACCAAACCACATCCAGACAGCGACGCTAGCCGCTAATGGACGGGTCCAACTCTGCGCGGAGCAGAATGGATCCGATCGCTGTGACATAGGTAATGAAGGTGAAAACACGCCTACGTACAACGTCGGCAAACAGGTCACGGTTGGCCCTTTCCGCTGTCGAGTGCTAGACAAAGGAGTCATGTGCACGGTGATCAAAAGCGGCAAGGGCTTCCTGATCAACAGGACTAGAGCTATCCGCATCGGGTAGGCGGCGGCGTTTCCGAGCGTTTTCGGACCTTGAAGCAGCGCGCTGGGCCGGTTTGAGCGGCTTCAGAGTCTGAGGCGAGAGCTGGCCCTCCGACGACGAGCGGGGCGCGTGCGCCGACCAGGCCGCGAACGACTGAGCGGTACTTGAGCCGACAATGGCTTCCGGGACGCTTCCACCGCCGTCGTCCCCCTGCCAGGCGATCGGCGCTTCGGACACGAACCGGCGCATTTCCAGAGGATTCGTCGATGGGCGGTACTGGGCTCGAACCAGCGACCTCCTGCTTGTAAGGGCGGAACTGCTGGCACCCCCAAGGCCCCGACTTCCCGGGCTTTCCAGTCGTCGCAGGCCGCGGCACGGCGGTCGACTTACATACCGATGGAAGCGGATGCGTCTCGATGTGCTCGGATGTGGGCACCAAGATCAGGCTGGTGCCCAATGGAGTCTTTCCGGCCCCGGGGCCTGTTCGAGACTTCTAACACTCCCCGAAGTCCACGGTCTTGTACGGCCCAGCATCTACGAGCACCCAACTCTTGCCTTCCGTGTGGTACGCGGTCCTGAACAGGTGCTGCGAGCCTTGTCGTCGCTCGACAACGCCGAGCACATCATCGCCGTGCTCGACGCCGCGGTGAACGCTGAGACGAATTGAGGCCCGCTCGAAAGCGGGCCTCAGTCCCTTCCCACAGATCGGGTGTGTTACGAGGTTGGGGTCGGGACGTAAGCGACAATGCTGGGAAGGCCAGTGCAAGCTGCACCCGTCCCGAGTGAGGCTGTCTTGCCGCTGTTGACAACGCAGATCGCGGTCGGCGTCGCGCCCGTGATGTCACCAGCCGGCCCCTGCGGTCCCGGATCACCCTGCGGTCCCTTCTTGCCGTCCGCGCCGGGAGCACCAGCCGGACCGGGAGCGACCTTGAGCGACTTGAGCCAGTCGTTCTGGCTCAGCACGGGGTTGTCCGTGGTGGTCGAGGCGTACAGATCGTAGGCAGACATGCCAGTCGGGCCTTTCTTGCCGTCCGCACCAGTGGGACCGGGGTCACCCTTGAGTGACTTGAGCCAATCGCTCTGGCTCAGCACGGGGCTGTCTGTCGTGGTCGAGGCATACAAGTCGTAGGCAGACATGCCGGTCGGGCCTCGCTTGCCATCCGCGCCGTCTTGGCCGGGAGCACCGTCCTTGCCCGTAGCGCCCTTGAGTGACTTGAGCCAGTCGCTCTGGCTCAGAACAGGGCTATCGGTGGTGCTGGAGGCGTACAAGTCGTAAGCCGAAAGCCCGGTCGGGCCTTTCTTGCCAGTAGCACCGGGGTCGCCCTGCGGGCCTTGAGCACCATCCGCTCCGTCGAGGCCGTCAGCGCCGTCCGCGCCGTCAGCGCCGTCGGCACCGTCGATGCCATCGGCTCCGTCTTGGCCAGCAGCTCCGGCTGGGCCTCGGAAGCCACGTGGCCCCCGGAGGACGCTCGCCTTGTGAGCGGCTGTGCGCGTGGGAGCGTGGTGGGTGTTGGAAGCGGCGGCTGCAATGCCCGTGCCTCCGAGCACGGTGCAGACGGTGCCGACCGCGATGTACTTGTGAAGTGATTTCATGGAGAGTGGCTCCTTTCATGAGGAAGATGACAAACGGGCCGGAATCTTTCGACTCCGGCCCGCGTGCCTTACTGCCCGTGCTGCTGGTACTACGAGAGGTACTTGGCGATGGCCGTGAAGCCGGTGCCCTTGGCGTTGATGTGAGCAACCATCGACGTGGCGGGAGCGCCAAGGTCGACGGGGGAGTCAGAGTGTCCAGCCGGTAGGCCAGGGGATCGTCTGACCGGCGAGGCTGGCGAACTCCGGGGCGGGCTTGCCCGTGGCCGGGTCCGTGATCTTGACCGTGAACTTGTCCTTCACGAAGCTGTTGGACCGGTTCTTGGCGACCTTGACAATGTGGGTGCCGACGATGTTGAACTGGTCCGCGACGGGACCGTACGAGTCGATGTACTGCGCCGTGTACGGCGTCATGGTGCGGCTGGGGACGACGGTGGTGTTGGCCGCCATCGAAACGGCGGGGACTGCGAGTACTGCGAGGGTGGTCGCAGCGGCGATGAGCTTACGCATGGTCTTTCCTTTGGCTTGGTTATTGGCAGGTGACCCCGCCCGACAGAGCCGCACGCAGACGGTCCTCTCGGCCGAGCAATCAGCTCTGCGTTCCTCGCTTGACCTGATAGCACGTCTGCTGGCGTATATGCTAGCAAATCAGCTAGCACGCGGGTCGTCCTCTTACCGAGTTCTTCGCCGCGACGCTGATAGCATTCGTGCTGTCGCTGGTGCTAGCATCGGCGCTAGCGGACAATCACTTGAGGACCTCTTCGGAAACTCTTCGCCATGCCCATGACCCGCACCACGATCAGCTTCACCCGCGAGGGAATGCAGCTGATCCAAGAAGCCGCCAAACGCCAAGGCTCGAGCGTCTCGCAGTTCGTCCGCGAAGCCGCGCTGATGCGCGCAACGATGGCCGCCGACGACAACCCGTACGCGATGCGCGCCCTCGCCGCGCAACTCCGGGCGATCGGCGATCAGGGGTACGCGCTGGCCGAGAAGGCACTGAAGGTTGCCGAGGACGAGGCCGATCGGAAGCGTTGATGCCCGAGAAGCCAGCCACGAGGTTTACGACAGGCTTCGACGGAGCGGATCTCATCTACCCAGCGGCCTGCCGCTGGGGCATCGGCGTCGGGTAGTTCCTCCAGAAGGCGCGCTGATGGCGTCGACAATGCTGCTGTCGTCGGTACCGCCACCCTCCTTCAGTACGCGCGCCCCAGCAACTCGAACTCGCTTGAGCGGCGGGAATTTCCTGATGGGCGGTACTGGGCTCGAACCAGTGACCTCCTGCTTGTAAGGCAGAGGCGGCGGGGGCGGGCACCGATGCGAACGCCCTGCAAATCCGCCGCTTTCGTGGCCCTACACGGTGTGGGCGGAATCGGCAGATCGCCCGGAAATGGTCACGTTTTGCCGCGATTCCGGCAGGGCTGCCGATTGCCGTTTGCGCGGCCCTGGTCCTCCTCGCCGCGCCGGCGCAGGCTCGGCCTCGGCCGCCACATAAAGGCGGTGTGGGACCGCGGCACACTGCCACGGTCCCACACCTGAGGAGAGAGGGTGAAGCACCCTCAGCATCGGCAGCGCTGGCAACGGGCTTGAGTCGTAGCGCGGGGAGCGCGATCGAGCACCACGCCCCCGAGCTCGCGTGGGCACCGCCGCCGTCCTGCCCGGCCGACGTGCCCGTGCAGACAATCACGGTCATCAACGAGGCCGGTTCGCTCCCCTATGCGCTCGCGAATGTCGAGGCCGCCGTTACGGCGCAGTCGCTTCAGGTACGCACAGCGTGGGGAACGCCCTGCGTCGAGTTCGGCCCTGGAGGCTGGCCGATCTATCTGGAGGTCGGAGGGTTCACCGACGCTCCCACGCATTACTGGAGCGCCCAGGCCGGCCCCTACGCCGTGGTCCTAACGTACGGCGGCAACTCACCGGTCCGTGGCAGTCAGGGGAAGCCGATGAGTAGTGACGCCGTCGAGCCGCAGATCATCCAGTGCCCGACTTGCCTGGGAATGGGGCGCAACCGGTTCGGTGGCCCCTGCTGGCCCTGCCCGCACTTCAGGTCAGATCGAGGAGTACGGCTTCTACATCCCGGCTCTGCTTGTGGGCGCGGCGGAGGTCGGAAAGACCGAGAGCCCGGTCGACGAGACGACCGGGCCGTGGCAAGATTCCGGACAACAAGGAGGCAGCCATGATGTGGTGGCTAATCAGTCGCCCCGCGCGCAGGCGCGTTCGCGTCGTCCCGCGCGTCTTCCCGTACGTGCATATCCTGCCGCGAGGTCGTACGCGGCGCTCTCACTAAGGACAACGACGCCATGATGCTGGTCCTACTTATCCTCGTAGCCGTCGCGGTCTCGTTCTGGCGTGCATCGCACGTGAAACAGCACGCGAGTCCCGCTGCCGGACCCTCTCGGCGTGAGCGAGAGCTGGGCGGTCTACGGGACCGCTACGTCGCGGAGGACATCACGCTTGACGAGTTCGAGGGGCAGGTCGCAGACGCGCTCGAAGGTCGCCCGACCGAGGCGACGCAGTACACGGAGCATTGGGAAATCAACGTGTACGACGCCCCGGCCGGGCACCACCTGCATATCCATCTGCCGTAAGGCGACCGGGCTGTGTTCGCCCGGTCGGCCGTCAGCAGCAGCAGCGGCGGGAGCAGGGGTGTTCGACCGCCGAGCCCGAACGAACGAGCCGTTCGCCGGATGGGGATCTTTCTCCCCAATTGCGCCGGACTGGCGGTTGTTATGTATACCGTTTGCGCCAGCGTCGAATCCTTAGGGCTGGAGGCGGGCGTTCCAGAGAGAAGGGCGGCGCCCCGCCGGGGCGAGCGGGGCGCCTGCTGGCTGCCGCGGCGGGGGTTGGGGCAAAGCGCCGCGGCGGCGGGGCATCCGTTCCCCACACTCTGATCCTTGCCAATTGGAGGCCCTCTCTACCCATCTTGCCCAACCGACGCATAGGCAAAACGGACAAAGGAGGGCTTCCGTGCTTACCGCGGCCCCGCCGACGGACCAAGTGACCGGGCGGCGGTCGGCTGGCAATGCTGACGTAGTCAGCGCGCACGAGTCTCTGGCAGTCAGACTCAAACCCGGGTGGACAGATGTTCTACCAACGTCCAGGCCACAACGAGGACGATCGTCCGATTGACCCGCTCCGGGCGAGGCTGAGAGGGTTCCCCTACCGAAATGCGCGGTGTCGGACCAAGGGGAGCCTTGGCGGCTCAGGAGATTGGGGGGCCACGGGGGCAAGAATTGGATCAGGTCCGGCGCCGCGCTCGGTCCATGCCGGCTCATCTTTTGAGGGAATGGATGCCCCTACGCCGCGGATCCCTGCCGGCGGTCCCGCGGTGCAGGTCCCGCGCCCCGCATGCCCCCTTGCGGGGCGCGTCCGCGGCCTCCCGTCCGTGCTTGCCTCCGGGGTACTTTCGCCAGAAGCGAAGGAATTCTCGGAATCGTTACGGTTGCGTTAGCTTCGGCGCTTAACCTGCGGAGCGTGCCTGACGTTGAAGCCGCTTACCTACGGGCGGCCGCAACCCACGATCGCGCTGCCCTGCGCCATCAAGAGGCTGCGGAGCTGTTCGAGATGATGGGTTTGCCCTCGCTCGCGAGAGGCGAGCGCGCCCACGCGCGTTTGGATCGGGAGGGCGCGGCGGCCGAGCTTGAGAGCGCGCAGCTACGCCGCGACCTCGCTTCGCAGTCGTAACGGGCGCGCGGCGAGACCCGAGCACGACCTATGAGTCTCGCTAGACCCCCGCGTCTCATCATGGCCTACTCCTGGGAACCAGCCGGAGCCGGGACCTCGCCCGGCGGAGCCCGAGCCGGTGCCGACGTTCCATGCTTACGCTGAACAGTGGTGGGTGCGGAACGAAGGGTGGTTCGCCGACAAGACGCGCGAAGACTACAAGTGGCGTCTCGAGCGGAACCTTCTGCCTTACTTCGGCGAGCACGCCCTCGACCGGATCACGTTCGACACGGTTGAGAAGTACATCGCCGCGAAGCTGGACGAGGACAAGCCGTTATCGGCCCGGTCGATCAACATGACTCTCGTTCTGCTCTCCTCGATCCTCGAGACCGCAGTGGAGCGGGAGCTGATCGACCGCAACCCGGCCAGCGGTCAGCGACGCCGGGTTAGGGAGCGCGGCCCGCGGCGGACCCAGGTCGATACCGCGGACGCCATCGGTGCGTTGCTCGCAGCCGCTGGTGAGCTTGACGGCAAGCGCAGGGGGCGCTACCGGCGGGCACTGCTCGCAACACTGCTGTTTGCCGGGCTGCGCGTCTCCGAGCTGTGCGGACTCCGGTGGCGTGACGTGGATCTCGCCACCGGCTGGCTCACCGCGGAGGACAGCAAGACCGACGCCGGACGCCGGCGTGTGAAGCTGCGTGGGACGCTTAGGGACGAGCTCGCGGCGATCCGACCCCTCGACGCCGACCCGGACGGCTACGTGTTCGGCACGAGCACCGGCGGCCCACAGAACCCCTCGAACATCCGCAACCGGATCCTGGCCCCGGCGGTCGACCGTGCGTCCGAATGTCTCACGCGAGCAGGAGGGGCACCGCTCCCGCACCTAACCCCGCACTCCTGCCGACGCACGTTCGCGTCCGTGCTCTACGCGCTAGGCGAGCGCCGTTTGCAGGAAGTTCTCAGGTGGGCGATGCCGGACTCGAACCGGCGACTTCCTGCTTGTAAGGCAGGCGCTCTACCAGCTGAGCTAACCGCCCCGGGGGCGCTCGATGGTACTAACGGACGCCGGGGATGCCACGGTTTCGTAACGCCGGCGCGCCGGAGCGGCGGCCGGCGCGACGATCATTACTTGCGGTTCGGTTGCACCACGAGGGCGCTTCCGCCGCCGAGACGGACTGGCTCGGCGATCGCCTCGGCACGGCCGTTCTTGAACATCTGCAGCGCGGTCGCGTCGCCCGGATAGTTGTCGAGCGGGAGGATCGAGCCGGTCGCGACGGAGAACTTCTCGCCGTACTGGCTCGTGAGTTGCTGGGCTAGCGCGCTGTTGTAGAAGTCCGGCTCGGCCAGTGAGGTGTTCGACGACGAGTTCGTCTGGCTGACGCGGGGCGCGGCGAGCGCGGCCGGCAGGCTCATGCCGAAGTCGACGTGGTTGATGAGGATCTGGACGACGGTCGTGATGATCGTCGAGCCGCCGGCGGCGCCGATCGCGAACACTGGCCGGCCGTTCTGAAGCGCGATGACCGGGCCCATGCTCGAGCGCGGCTCCTTGCCGGCCGCCGGCAGATTCGGGTCAGAGGCCCCCGGAGACGGCGGGGCGAAATCGAAGTCGGTCAGCTCGTCGTTGAGCAGGAAGCCGTAGCCGGGAACGACCTGGCCGCTGCCGCCGAAGAAGTTGATCGTGTTCGTGTAGGCGACGATGTCGCCCCACTTGTCCTCGGTCACGATGTTGTTCGTGTGATGAGCCTCTGGTGACGCCGACGAGGCCTGGGTTGACTCGGCGGTGGCGCTACACCCCGCGAACGGGGCGAATGGCGAGCCGGCCGCGACCGGCGAGGTCAGCGCCGTGCTGCCGATCAGGCAGCGGCGCGACGCGGCGAACGCCGGATCGAGCAGGCCGGAGAGCGGCACGTGGACGTAGTCGGGATCACCGACGTAGGCGTTGCGGTCGGCGTAGGCGAGCCGGGACGCCTCGAGGTAATGGAACAGTGCCTGGACGCGCGACTCGGAGCCGAGGGGGTACCCGTTCAAGATGTTGAGGATCTCGCCCTCGGTCGAGCCACCGCTCGACGGCGGCGCCATCCCGTAGACGTTGAGGCCGCGGTAGGTCACACGCGTGGGCGCGAGGACCCGCGTGCGGTAGGACTGAAGATCCTTCATCGTCATGATGCCCGGGTTCGTGACGATCGTCTGTCCCGGCGTGAGCACGGGATGATCGTCAGCCTGGACGACCGCTCGTCCGATCAGCCCGTCGTATAGCGCCGACGGACCTCGGCGCGCGAGCAGCTGGTAGGTGTGCGCAAGGTCCGGGTTGCGCAGCCGCGTGCCAATCGGCAGCGGATCGCCCGACGGTGTGAGCAGCAGCGAACGACTTGCCGGGTACGCCTGGAGCGTCGACAAGCCGGACTGCTCGAGCTGGTTGAAGTCGAAGTTGACCGCGAAACCGCGCTTGGCGAGGCCGATCGCCGGCTGCAGGTCGGAGCCGAGCGAGAGCCGGCCGAACTTGCGCACGGCCGTCGCCCACGTCGCGACGTTCGACGGCACACCCGTCGACAGCGGCTGATCGGAGGCCGCCGTGTAGTCCATCGGCTGGCCCGTCGCCGGGTCGATGAACAGGCTCGTCGTGCACGCCGAGGGGCAGGTCTCGCGGCCGTCGATCGTCGTGACCGTGTGGCTTCGCGCGTTGTAGATGACCATGAAGCCGCCGCCGCCCGGCCCGGCGACGAACGGAACGGTCACCCCGAGGGCGCTCGCCGTTGCGACGGCCGCGTCAACGGCGTCGCCGCCCCGGCGGAGCACATCGATGCCGGCCCGACTGGCGCCGACGTCCATCGAGGCGACGGCACCTCCCGTCCCGACAGCGAGCGGCTCGTTCGGGTAGCGGGCACCCTGGCGCGCGGCGGACGCGCCGGCCGGCACCACGACACAGGCGGCGGCGCACAGCACCGAGACGAAAGTTGCAATTCCGCGATGACGCATAAACGCCCACCTCCCAGTAAGACTCAGGACAAACCTGAACCTCCCCCGAGTAGGCGAGTCGGAAACCGCAAGATCCGATCCGCAGGACGTGTGCGCGGGAGCCGGCAGCATGTTCGAGCCCGCGCCCTCCGGCCGTGGTTGGTTTGCAACCATCCCGCTTGTCCGTCGGTCGCCAGCGACTTAAATTCCGTGGGGGTGGCAGGGGCCGTCCGGACCGACGACGTGCCACACCCGCGCGACATGAGAATCGACGAGCACATCTCCGATAGAGCCGCTGGTGAGCGGCACACTGCAGCAACGGCAACGACCACCACGGATCGAAGCCCGATGCTCGAGATCTCGAACGCGATGGTGCGCGTCTATAAGGAGGCGTTCGGCCGCGGTCCGACGAAGGCGCGGGCGCAATTTGCGGGGCCGGACACGCTCGTCGTGATCCTCGAGGCCAGCCTGACCGTGGCCGAACGCAACCTGGCGACGCTGGGCGAGCACCAGCGGCTGCGCGAGGCTCGGCTGATCTTCCATCACGCTCTTGAGGATCAGTTCCGCGCGATCGTCGAGCAGGCGCTCGGCCGGCGCACGATGGCGTTCGTGAGCGGCATTGACACGAACCGCGACGTCGCGATCGAGGTCTTCACGCTCGAGCCCGCTGGAGACGCAGCCTAACCGGGCGCACCCCTAGTCGGCCCGGACGAGCGCGAAAGCCCGTCAGGACGCTCGCGGCGTCGACGACGCGCTCGTGATCGTTCATACTTGTTAGCTCTCAGCAGATCGGAAGAGTAAATCCAACACCGGGTTGGTCCGAGCGCAATGGCCGCCACAGACCGAGTCCGCCTGCTCGACACCAAGCTCGAGTTCACGCGCCACCTGGCGGCGGACGAGCGAGCAGACGTAGCGGCGATCACGCTGCCGGTGGTGGACGTGGCTCGGGGGCCGCTCCACCTCGAGGGGCTGCTCCGGGCCCACGGCGGGTTCGCCGCGACGCTCCTCGACGGGATGCTGGTGCACGCGTTGACGATCGGCGATCAGTCTGGAATCCATCTGCTCGGGCCCGGAGACGTTCTCCTACGCGGAAGCGAGATACCGCCTCCGTGGCTCGAGGATGTCGCATTCCGCGCACCCGCCCCGGCGCGCTTGGCCGTGCTCGGCACCGACTTCACGGCGGCGGCCCGGCGCGCGCCCCACGTCATTCCAGCCCTGTACGAGTCCGTGGCCGACCAGATGCATCGGTTGACCGGGCAGCTCGTCATCTGCCAGCTCCCGCGCGTCGACCAGCGCCTGCTAGCAATCATGTGGCTGTTGGCCGAGTCCTGGGGCCACGTGACTCCCGGCGGCATCCGTTTGCCGCTGGCGCTGACCCACGAGACGCTCGGCGCGATGGTCGGAGCCCGCCGGCCGACAGTGACGCTGGCGCTGCGAAAGCTGAGCCAGCAGGGCGCGATCATCCACCAGGATTCGGGCTGGCTGCTACTGGAGCCCCCGCCCGAACCCACGCCGGGCGCCACAGCGAAGATGCTTCCACCGGAGGTTGCGGGCGTCTCGATTTCGCGCTGGGCACCGGCGCTCGAGCCGGCGCCCGATCCCGGCCTCCGCTACGCGGGACTGAAAGAGACGGTCCGTCAACTGCGCGAGCAGCACCACCACGACCGGCAACAGACCCGCGAGCAGCTGAAGCGGATCCGGACCGCGCGGGTGCGCATGCTCGCCACGCGCAAGCAGGTCTCCGAGGACGCCCTCAAGCGGCGACATCCTCCATCATCATGATCACGCCGGCGACTTCTCCGTCGCCGTCGCTCCCCAGCGGCAGGAACGTGACGCGGCATTGGAAGGCCTTTCCCCGCCGGTTGGTCGCCTCGAGCACGGCTTCCTCGCGCGCCGACCCCCCGGTCAAGGTCTCACGGATCTGCTGACGCAGCTTCTCGACGGGGAGTCCGATGTCGAGCGCCATCAGATGCTCGTCCTCGACCTCCCCCAACGTCAGCCCCCATAGCTCGCGGGCATTGCCGTTCCAGATCTGCACGCGCAGACTGCGGTCGAGGACCGCGACGGCCATACCGATCGTGGTCAGGATCGTCTCGAGGAACGAATTGACGTCGTTGACCTCCTGCGTGCGGTGCCGGAGCTCCTCGTTCATCGTCTCGAGCTCCTCGTTGGACGACTGAAGCTCCTCGTTCATCGTCTCGAGTTCCTCGTTGGTCGACTGAAGCTCCTCATTGGTTGTCTCGAGCTCCTCGTTGGTCGACTGGAGCTCCTCGTTGGTCGTCTCGAGTTCCTCGACCGTTGACTGCAGTTCCTCATAGGCCTGCTCGAGCTCCTCCTTGGAGCTCGTCAGCTGATCCTGGAGGCGGTGGGCCTCCGTGACGTCGATGTAGGCGATGCTCGTCCCCATCGCCACGCCGTCGCTGGCGAGTGGAACGAGGCGAATGTCGAAGACCCGATCGCTATCGCCCGTGCGCCAGTGAACCGTCCCGATCTCGGACGGACGCATGTCGCGATCCAGCGAGTCGAGGTGGCTGCGGAGCTCGAGCGGGCGGTAGGAAAGCTCGAGATCCTGAATCGGCCGCCCGAAGTCGTTCAGGCCCAGGCCGAATACCCTGCGAGCCGTGTCATTGGCCATGATCATCGCGTGGTTGTGGTCGAGCACGATCTGCGCGACACCCGCGACGTCAAACGCAGCTTCGCGAAGGTAGTCGGCCTCGGTCGCGAGGTGACCGCGAACGCCGTCAGCGACCATCACGCGGGCACGTTCGCGGAGCGTCGGCCTGACCACCTTCCGGAACACCCGCCGCTTGAGCTCGACCGATGCGAACAGATCGGTATGCGTGATCAGCATCTCGGACTTGCCGAGGAGGAGGTATCCGTCGTCGTCGAGCCCGAAGTGGAAGCGCCGCAGGATCTGCCTCTGCGTGTCCGCGGTGAAGTACATGAGCGTGTTGCGGCACAGGAGCAGATCGATGCGCGAGATCGGCGCGTCCTGGACCAGGTCGTTGCGACCGAAGATCACGCACCGCCGCAGGTCCGTTCGGAACACATAGCGCTGGTCGGTGCGCTCGAAGAAGCGCTCGAGCGCATCGTGTGGCACGTCCTCGATCTGGCGCGGCACGTAGGCGCCGTGGCGAGCTTGATCGAGAGCCTCCTCGTCGATGTCGGTGGCATAGATCTTCACCCGCTCCCGGAAGCTGGCGTCGCCTATCACGCGCGCGAGCACCATCGCGACGGTGTAGGGCTCCTCGCCAGACGCGCAGCCGGCGCACCAGACCCGAAGCGCGGAGTCCGGCTTGCGCGCCGCCAGCAGTTGCGGGGCGATCTCGGTGGCGAGGTATTCCCAGGTCTCGGGATCCCGGAAGAAACCTGTGGTGTTGATCAGAAGCGTGTTGAACAGCTCGACGAACTCGTCGCCCCGCAGCTCGAGGTAGTCGACGTAATCGTCATAGCGCTCAGCGCCGACCGCCGCCATCCGCTTAGCGACGCGGCGTTGGATCGTCGAGCGTTTGTAGCCAGTGAAATCGAACCCTCGGGTTTCCTTGATGAACTCGAGCAGGGCGTCGAGGGTCACGTCCGGCCGTCGAGCGCTCATGCTGCACCCTCCTGCTCAGCGACGCGATCCGCCTGGTCGGAGGCGGGTTGCGACTGCCGGCGAAATCGAGGCGCCGACCGGGGATGCCCGCGCAACTCGGCCTCCTGAGCCATACGCCCGAGCAGGGCGGCACGATCGGCGGGACCCTGGATCGCCGCGCACAAGGCGCCATCGACGCTGTCGGCCTGCGCGTCGATCAGCGTGTCGGGGGAGTAGCGATGCCCTGCCCGGCACTCCCACTGGAGCACGCCGGCCTCGAGGCGCTGACTGAGTACCCCGCCGCATTCGGGACAGACCGCGTTGACCTGCTTGCCCGCGGGCGGGACCGGACGGGGATCGTCGGACGAGGCGCCTGGCGGCGGATCCTCTCCCTTGACCATTGCCGCGATCGTGCTCGCGACCAGCTGCGATGGCACGATCGCATCCACGGCCACGTTCGCGATCGCGCTCGCCGGCATGCCAGGGTACATCGCCTCCTTCGGGTCCTGCACGATCGTGGCGCCGCCGCTCGCCTTGATCAGCGCCAAACCGGCCGACCCGTCGTCACGGGTCCCCGTGAGTACGACGCCGACCACCCGGCTGTCGAGCGCCGCCGCCGCTGAGCGGAACAGGACGTCTATCGACGGCCGATGGCCGTTCTCCCGCGGGCCGGCGGTGACTCGAACGTGCGTGTCCTCGATTTCGAGCTGATGGTCGGGCGGCGCGACGAGGATGACCCCTTGACGCAGCCGCTCGCCGTCCCGCGCCGCCCGGCATGGCAGCCGCCCCGCCCTCCCCAGGATGTGGGCGAGCATGCTCGGACTCCCGGGCGCGACGTGGAGCACGATGCAGATCGCCGCCCGCAGATCCGCCGGCAACCCCCGAACCACGCGCGTGAGAACCTCGACGCCACCCGCCGACGCGCCAATCACGACCAGGTCGCGCTGCCCGTCGCGCTCGGCGTGGATTCGATCCCCTTCCACACCGAACAGCGTACGCGCAGTCGGGGCCCCGCACCAGCTTTCGCTTGGCGCCTGGCGGCCCGCGGCAGCGGCCGCTAGGCGTGGAATACAGCGCCCGGCGATGAGTCTTGCGGTCCCCGCACGTCTAACCCACATGAAGACCGACCCCGCACGCCGACTCGCCGAAAGGAGCGGACCGTGACCTCAGATAGCCGCCACCGTTGGATTGCGCTCGTGCTGCTGTGCATGGGCTCGCTGATGATCGTGCTCGACACAACGATCGTGAACGTCGCCCTGCCGTCGATCCGGGCCAGCCTCCACTTCTCCCAGACGTCGTTGGCATGGGTGGTCAACGCGTACATGCTCACGTTCGGCGGCTTCCTGCTGCTCGGCGGGCGACTCGGCGATCACTTCGGTCATCGGCGCCTGTTCGTCGGCGGGATCACCCTGTTCACGCTGGCATCGCTGGCCTGCGGGCTGTCGAGCACGCAGGGCATGCTCGTCGGGGCACGCGCGGTTCAGGGATTCGGTGGCGCGATCGTGTCCGCCGTGTCGCTGTCGCTGATCGTGTCGCTGTTCGTCGAGCCCACCGACCGCGTGAAGGCGATGGGCGTGTTCGGGTTCGTGGCTGCCGGCGGCGGCACGCTCGGCGTGCTGCTTGGCGGAGTGCTAACCGATCTGCTCACCTGGCACTGGATCTTCCTCGTCAACGTTCCGATCGGAATCGCGGTCTGCGTCCTGTCCGCCCGGGTACTCCCGGCGAGCCGCGCGACGCATGCCGGCGGTCGCCTCGATGCCGCCGGCGCAGTGATCGTGACCGCGGGCCTGATGCTCGCGGTGTACGCAATCGTCAACGGGAATCAGGTCGGGTGGCTGTCGGGCCGGACGGTCGGCTTGCTGGCGGCCTCGCTCGCATTGCTCGCGGCGTTCCTCGTGGTCGAGTCGCGCGTGCGCTCACCGCTGATGCCGCTCGGCCTGTTCCGGCGCCGCAACCTCGCGACCGCCAACGTCGTCGGCGTGCTATGGGCGGCCGCGATGTTCGCATGGTTCTTCCTGACGGCGCTCTACCTGCAGCTCGTGCTCGGGTACAGCCCGCTGAAGGTCGGCCTCGCGTTCCTGCCCGCGAATCTGATCATGGCCGCGTTGTCGCTCGGCCTGTCGGCGAAGCTCGTGATGCGCTTCGGGACCAAGCGCCCGCTGGTGGGCGGGCTGACCCTCGCGTCGCTCGGGCTCGCGCTGCTGGCGCGCGCGCCGGTACACGGCCACTACATCGTCGACCTGCTGCCGAGCATGATCCTGCTCGGCTTCGGCGCCGGAGCGGCGTTCAATCCGCTGCTGATGGCGGCGATGGGTGACGTCGAGCAGAGCGAAGCCGGCCTGGCCTCTGGAATCGTCAACACCTCGTTCATGATGGGAGGCGCGCTCGGGCTGGCGATCCTCGCGAGCGTGGCCGCGTCGCGCACCAACCACCTGCTCGCCGCCGGGAGCCCGCACCTGGCGGCGCTCTTGGGCGGCTACCGGGTCGCGTTCATCATCGGCGCGGCGTTCGCGGTGCTGGCCGCCGGCGTGAGCGCCCGGACGCTCCGTGCCGGCGCGATCGTCCCGGCCGGCGACGTGGCCAGGCAAACCGCCGCCGCCCGGTCGCATCAGCCGGCGCTGGCCGACGCGTAACCTCCGAGGCGTGGAGCGCGCTTCGGTCGATCAGATAGTGGGCGGGATCTACAGGATTTCGCTGTGGTCCCCGCAGACCGGCATCACGTTCAACCAGTTTCTGATCGACGACGAGGCGCCGACGCTCGTGCACACGGGACGGTATGAGCACTACGAGGCCGTCGCCGCCGCGATCGGGCACGTCCTCGATCCGGCGCGGCTGGCCAATATCGTGCTGCTCCACTGGGAAGGCGACGAGAACGGCGGCATGGATCGGTTCATGTCGCAGGCCGAGGACTCCGAGCTCGTCGGCTCGGCGTTGTCGATCGCGCTCAACGCATCGGGGTTCGGGCTGCAAACCCGCACGCGTGGGTTCCGCGACGGCGAGACGCTCGACCTCGGTGAGCACAGGCTTCGCTTCATGGAGACCCCGCACGTCCATCACTGGGATTCGATGATGGTCATCGAGGAGAGGACCCGCAGCGTGTTCCCGTCGGATCTCTACCTACAGCCCGGCGAGCAGCCGGCCGTGACGAGCGAGAACCTCTCGGGGGAGATGCTCAGGGCGTACCGGAGCTATGGGATATTCGCTCACGAGGACCCGGTCCGAGCCGTGGCCCGCCGGATCGCGGAGCTGAACCCGCTGTGGATCCACGCGATGCACGGCGCGACGATAGCCGGCGAGGCCCTGCCGTATTACACGAAGGCGTTGCTTGAGGAACAGTTCGGCTATCGAGGCCAGCTGTTCGGGCGCCCGATTCCGGGAGAGCCTGTTTCGGTCGAGTAGGGCTCGGCGGACGCTGGACGGGCGTACGGCTTACGCGCGTTCTTTCTCAAGGTCGCGGTACGGGCCCCCGAAAGGCGGGGCATGAGCCAGATCCGGCCGCGCCTGCCTGTCGTCGGGTTGCTCGTACGTTCCGCTGTGATCCCGGCGGCGCTTCTGGCTGCGACCAGCATGGTCATGGTCATGTTCATTCCGATCGTCCACTTGGTCGTGGTCGGCGTCGCCGGCGCCCTCGCCGCCGCGTCGGCGATCGCGATGTCGGTCATCGCCGCGCGCCGCAACGACGGCCGCGCCGTGTGGATCGGCATGGCGTTCTCGGTCATCGCCACGATGCTCGTCATCCATGGCCTCGCCACCCCCGGGGTCATCCTGCCCGCCAACGGCCTGGTTCAGGTAGCGGGCGCGCTCAACCTGCCGATCTGTGGCGCGATCCTCGCCGCGTCCGCCCTGCCGATGCTGCGCCGGCCGCGCCGCGCCAAGCTGCTGCTGCGAATCCAGATCCTGGTGGTCGCCGCGCTGGCGATTGCCGGAGCGGCGGCGCTGGTGTTCGCGCGGCTGATCCCAATGGTGCCGAGCTCGGAGGGTTCTCGCCGCTCGTGCTCGATCTCGTCGAAAGTCATCACGAGCGGCTCGACGGCGGCGGCTACTCGAACCGCGTCGCAGCCGGCGAGCTCGACCTCGCGGTCCGCATCCTCACCGTCGCCGACGTCTATGACGCGCTCACCGCTGACCGCGTCTACCGGGAGGCGTGGCCCTCTGAGCGCGCGCTCGAGCTGCTCGACGACGAGACCGGCCTTGCCTTCGATCCCGACTGCGTCGCGGCCCTGCGCTCGATCGTCGCTTCCGAGATGCCCGCCGTTAGCCCGACTCCCGCGCGTCGCGAGCCCGACCCCACGGCGGTGCGCGCGCGGCCCGGCCCCGTGTTCGGCGAAGCGGCCGCATAAAGCGCCGCCCCGCGATTCCGCCCCGCGATTCCGCGCTGCGATCCGTCATCCGCACACATCGAGTAGTTAGGCTCCCCGTCGGCAGCCAACAAGGAGGAACCGATGGTGAAGTTCGTGGTCATGTACGGCCAGCCCGAGGACCCGGCAGCGTTCGACGAGCACTACGCCAACACGCACGTTCCGCTCGTGGAGAAGATCCCGAACCTCCGGCGGTTCGAGGCCGGGAAGGTGCTCGGCACGCCCGACGGCAGCGCGCCGCCGTTCTATTACCTCGCTGAGCTGTGGTTCGAGGACGCTGCCGAGCTGCAGGCGTCGTTCGGGAGCCCCGAGGGACAGGCGGCCGGCGCCGACGTGGAGACGTTCGCCACCGGTGGCGCCACGGTCATGATCGCCGAGGCCTGAACGCCCGCTCGCGCTGAGGCCTGGCAGTCAGCTCGAGGCCGGCGCCCTGCCCCTGACGATCCTCGCGAACCGCAAGGCTCTTCAGCTCGACCTCGCCGGCGCGCTCGCCGGCGATCAGCTGCGCATGGCCGACGAGCTCTGGCCCGTCCCGGGCAACGAGCACGCGCCCAAGGTCGCGGTAGCCCGCCACCGCCTGGGGCGACCCGTCGGCCAGCGCGAACAGGTCATCGAGCGCTTCACGAGAGCCCTCGAGCCACTCGATCGTCACCATCGCAGCGACCCTGCTCGCATTGGGCGATCGTTTGTTACTCGGCGCCGGGCTTGCCGTCGCTCCGGGCCAGACCCTCGCCGGCGCTCTGGAGCACCTCGGCGGCGAGCGCCGGCTCGAGGTCGATCTGGCTTGTGGCCATGATCCGGCCGATCATCATGTACTGCCCTATCACCAGCAGCAGGTGCATGATCTCGCGCGGGGTGAAGCGGGCCGTCATCGCGGCGAACGTCTCCTCGTCCGGGGCGGCATCGCGCACGACCTGGGTGGTGAAGGAGACTACGAGCCGGCCGTCGTCGCCGAGCGCGTCGGCGTCGAGCTCACCGCGCTCGATCGCGTCGAGCTGCTGCTGCGTTCCGCCCACGGCGAGTGTGATTGCGGCGTGCTGGACCCACTCGTACTCGGCGCCCGGCGTCATCGCCGCGACCCGGGTGATCGCGAACTCGCGCAGCAGGCTGTCGAGCTCGTACCCGTCGAACAGCCGGCCCCCGAACCGCATCCACGCCGGGAACGCGCCCTGGGCGTTCGCGACCATGCGGAAGATCCCGAGGTCCGGCGCCCTGCGGAGCACCGCGGCGGTGTGCGGCTCCGCGTCGTCTGGGTCGAGATACGGGAGGCGAGCCATCGCGCGACCGACGTTACACCGGATCGCGAGGGCCGCGAGTATAGGCTGACGCGGCCAACGAGATCACAGGAGCAATGAGCGTGAACGTTTCCTCGAGGTTCGACGTGTCCGGGTTCGGCGTGATCGTCACCGGCGGTGCCAGCGGCCTCGGGCTCGCCTACGGAGAGGTGCTCGCGGCGCACGGTGCGCGGGTCACGCTGATCGACGTCGACGGCGACGCGGTCGCCGCGCAGGCATCGCGGCTCGCGGATGAGGGGCTCGACGTGCGAGGCACCGCCGCCGACGTCACCGACCACGCCAGTCTCGATCGCGCGATCGACGAGGCAGCGGAGACATACGGCCGGCTCGACGTCGCGTTCGCCAACGCCGGTATCGATCCCGGCGTCGGGTTCGTCGGCGCGTGGGCTGGCGGGCGAGCGGCCACGGGTCGACGAGGGCGCGATCGAGCGCTACACCGACGAGCGATGGAACCGCGTGATCGACATCAACCTCAACGGGATCTTCGCCACCGCGCGCGCCGCGGCCCGCCACATGCGCCCGCGCCGGTTCGGGAGGATCGTCGTGACGACATCGCTCGCCGCGACCAAGACCGAGCCGGCGATCGGCTCCGCCTACATGGCGGCGAAGGCCGGCGCCAGGCACCTCATGCACATGCTCGCGCTCGAACTGGCCGCGTACGGCATCACCGTCAACGCGATCGCGCCGGGCTTCTTCGTCACGAACATCGGCGGCGGCCACGCGCACCACCCCGACGTGCAGGCGGCGCTCGCCAAGGACATCCCCATGCACCGCGTCGGCTTCCCGGATGACATCAAGACGCTGGCGCTGTTTCTCGCCGCGCCGGCATCGGAGTACATCACCGGTCAGGAGATCGTGATCGACGGCGGCTGGGGACTCGGCGTCGCCGACTGAGTCATGCCCGCGTGGCGGGCGCGCCGGATCGCCTGACGACGCCGCGTGCCGGCGGCACGGTCCTCGTCGATCGCCCCAAACTCGAGCGCGCGCTCCCGCCCCACCCTGCCGAGGTCGTAATGATCGTTCTCCGGGCGCCCGGGCTTCGACTGAAACCACTCGCGGCGCAGGCCGAGTCGCTCGGCGAACTCGTGCAGTTCCTCGAGCGCGTCGGCCTGGAGGTGCCCACCGCCGCTCCACCGCCCCCAGTCGCCGACTGCGAAGGCGCTGTCCACGTAGACGCTCACCCGCTCACCGTAGCGGCGCCGGCGCCCATGGGAACGTTCATGCAGGATCGTTACCCGCGAGGTAAGGGTGCGGGGCGGTCATTACCCGGCGGGTAATCGACAGCCCGGATGCCGGTCGTCACCGTGACCGGCATGACTACACAAACGAACTCATCCACATTGGCGATGCCGGCGAGTGTCGGCGCCCTGCCGACCAAGACCGGTCACCTGGCGGCGCTGCCCGTGCTGCTGGTCGGCACGTTCATGGTCGTCCTCGACTTCTTCATCGTTAACGTCGCGCTGCCCTCGATGCAGCGCGACCTCGACGCCGGCACCGGCTCGATTGAGTGGGTCGTGGCGGGCTTCGCGCTGACCTCGGCGGTGTTCCTGATCACCGCTGCGCGCCTCGGCGACCGGATCGGCCGTCGGCGCACGTTCTCGATCGGCCTCGGCGTGTTCACGCTGGCCTCGGCCGCGTGCGGCGCCGCCGGCAGTCCGACCGTGCTGGTGGCGGCGCGGCTGACGCAGGGCATCGGCGCGGCGCTGGTGATGCCGAATGTGCTGTCGATCATCAACGTGACATATACCGGCCCAGACCTCCCCCGCGCGCTCGGTATCTACGGGCTCGTAATGGGCCTGGCCGCGGCGTGCGGGCAGCTAATCGGTGGCGGACTGATCCAGGCCGATGTCGCCGGGCTGGGCTGGCGCCTGTGCTTCCTGATCAACGTCCCGGTCGGCGTCGCGGCGCTGGCGCTGGCGCCACGATTCGTCCCCGAGTCCCGCTCGGAGCGACGGACCCCGCTCGACCTGGTCGGGACGGTGCTGCTCACCGCCGGACTGATCGCGGTGGTGCTCCCGCTGGTCGAGGGGCGACAGCATGATTGGCCGGCCTGGACCTGGATCTCACTCGCCGCCGCTCCGCTCCTGCTGCTCGCCTTCGTCTCGCATCAGCGCCGGCTCGCGCGCGGCGGCGGCGAGCCACTGCTGGCGCCGGCGATGTTCCGCTCCCGCTCGTTCACCGCGGGCCTGCTGACCCAGCTCGCGTTCTGGTGCGGACAGGCGTCGTTCTTTCTCGTGCTCGCGCTGTACCTCCAACAGGGGCGCGGCCTGAGCGCGCTCGATGCCGGGCTCGTGTTCACGATCATGGCGGTCACCTACGTCGCGACGTCCGCGCAGGCCCCTGCGCTCGTCGTGCGCTTCGGCCGGCGGCTGCTCGCGATCGGAGCGCTCGTTCTCGCGAGCGGCCACGGTCTGCTGCTCGCGGCGGTCGCGGACGTCGGCGTCGGCGGCTCGATCGGTCTGCTGCTCCCAGGGCTCGCGCTGATCGGCGCCGGGATGGGCCTGCTGCTGGTGCCGCTGACGACGACGATCCTGTCGAGCGTCGATACCCAGCACGCCGGCGGCGCCTCCGGAGCGGTCACCACTGTCCAGAACGTGGGCGGCGCGCTCGGGGTGGCGATCACCGGGGTGATCTTCTTCGGCGCGCTGCACGGCGGCTATGCGCACGCGCTCGAGCTGAGCCTGATCGAGCTGGGGGCGCTGCTGCTCGGGGTGGCGGTGCTGACGCGCCTGCTGCCGGCGAAACCGCGCCGCTAGCGGTCGTTCAGAGAACACGTCGTCGCGGAGGATCGGCGTCGCCTTGCCGGCGGCGTCGATCCCGCGCTAAGTCTCGGTCGCGCCCGCTTCGGGCTCGGTCGGATCGACCTCCGGCTCGGGCCGCTTTCGCTGGCGGCGGAACCCGAAGAAGTGCTCGGCGTTCTCCAGCTCCTGCCCGGCGCGCTGGACCTCACGTTCGGCCCCGGCGACGGGCCCGAGCATCTTCACGAGGTCCTGCATCGTGTCGGTGAGCCGGTCGACCGACTCGGTCAACGGACCGACCGACGTCGCCAGCGTCTCGATCACCTCGACGTGGTGCTCGATCGACTCGGTCGCACGCTCGAGCGCCTGGACGGCGTCGAGGGTCTCGTGCTCGGTCTCTTCGAGCGGCCGCAGGGCGTCCTCGTTCATTACCCGAACGAGAGACCGGACAGGCTTCAACACGAAGTCGAACACCGAGCGCGAATGCTACCGGCCAACCCCACCTGTCGAGTGCGTCGTTACGCGAACAGCGCCTGCTGCGTGAACCCGGGCGCGCGCTCGATCTCGAGCATCCGCTGCTTGGTCGCAATTCCGCCGGGTGCCGAGAATCCGTGCAGCGCCCCAGTGGACGCGAGCACGCGATGACACGGCACGATGATCGGAAACGGGTTCTGCGCGAGCGCGACGCCGACCTCGCGCGCCGCGCGCGGCTCGCCGATGGCCCGGGCGATCTCGCCGTAGCTGGCGGTCGCGCCGGCCGCGATCTCGCGCGTCGCGGCGTAGACGCGCCGGCGGTATGGGTCGAGGTGGCGCTCGTCGAGCGCGACCGAGCGCAGGTCCCGCCGCTCGCCGTCAAGCAGCGCCATCATGCCGGCGATCGCTTCCCGGACCGGGCCTGGCACGTCGGTCGAGGATCCCTCGAACCGCCCGCCCCCCGGGCCGCGGGTGCCGGGCATCAACACCTCGGCGATCCCGACGTCGGTCCAGCGGACGCCGCACCTTCCGATCGTGGTCTCGAACGTGAGCATCGCCATCGAGCATAGAAACGACCGGGGACGCCGAGTCGTGAGATCGGCCCGGACCATGTAATCTAAGGAAAGTCGATTGAATTACTTATATAACGGTGAACGTCGCCCGGGGAGTCTGGGCCTCGATCAGCTTGCGCCGCGATGGGGCGCTCGTGCAGATGGACCGCGGCGGGCACCCGACGATCAACCCGTTCATCAACCCCGATGGCGAGAAGAATCTCTACAACTCTCGCCAGCCGTCCGACGACGTCGCCAACTATTTGGGGCCTTGGTCGAAGATCCTTGAAAACGGCGGTTATTCGCCCGAGGAGGCGAGCACGATCGCCACAAACAGCGGCGACTTGACAAAGCCGGCCGCCTCCAAATCCAGGCCCAGGATGATCGCGATCGCGAACGACAGGACGAACCGGACCCCGGTCACGATCAACAGATTCGTGAAGTGCACAGCGGGCGTGTCCAGATCCCCGCTTCACAGTGCCGGTTCGTGCCTCATTTCGCGCCCGTGGAGCCCTCCGGTCGGTTCCCCAGTCAGCGGTTGCGGGCACTAGGTCGCCAGGACGGTGCGAAGCTCAGCCGGAACCTCGGCCATCGACTGCGATGGTTCTGTGGCCCGGGGCGCCGGGACCTCGGTTGGTCGCGGTCTCCGGCTCGAAGGTCTGCACGGGTGGCCGTTGGCGAGGATCACGCCGTCACTGCAATGGGCTTCGACCACGCCGTCGCCGAACTGCTCCTCGTACAAGCGCGCGTAGAGGCCGCCCTGAGCAAGGAGCTCGTCGTGGGTGCCTCGTTCGACGATCGTCCCGTTCTCGACGGCGAAGATGACATCGGCGTTCCGGATCGTCGAGAGCCGGTGCGCGATGGCGATCGTGGTGCGGCGCTGGATGAGGGACTCGAGCGCCTGTTGAACGACGCGCTCGCTTTCCGTGTCCAACGCCGAGGTGGCCTCGTCGAGTACCAGGATCGGCGGGTTTTCGAGGATCACGCGCGCGATCGCCAACCGCTGGCGCTCTCCGCCGGAGAACCGGTAGCCGCGCTCGCCCACGACGGTGTCATAACCGTGCTCGAGCGCCAGGATGCGCTCGTGAATGAACGCGGCCTTCGCGGCGGCAATTATCTCGTCGTCGGTCGCGGTCGGCCGCCCGTAACTGATGTTCTCGCGCACCGTGCCTCCGAACAGATAGCTCTCTTGGGTCACCACCCCCACCGCGCGTGCGATCGTCGCAGCCGTGAGGTCGCGCACGTCGTGACCGTCGATCGTGAGCGCTCCCTCCTCGACGTCGTAAAGCCGCGGTATCAAATACGAGATCGTCGTCTTGCCCGCCCCGGACGGCCCGACCAGCGCCGCCAGCTGCCCGGGCGAGACGAGCATCGAGACGTCGCGCAGCGCCTCGTCGGGGGCGGGCGGTCCGCCGGCTTCGCCGCCGCCGTAGCGAAACGACACGTGATCGAGCCCGACTTCGCCTCGAATCTCGCCCGCGTCCAGGTTGAGCGCGTCGGGTCGGTCGGTGATCCGGGGCGGAAGATCGATCAGCTCGAAGATCCGCGCGAACAGCGCCAGCGACGACTGAACGTCGACCGACACCTGCAGTAACTGGTTGATCGGGATCAGCAGCCGGCTCTGCAAGGTCGTGAATGCCACCAACGTCCCCGCCGAGAGGTCGCCGCGAGTGCCTTGAAGCCCGGCGACGAGATAGACCAGCGCCGGACTGATCCCGAAGAACGCCTGGGTGACCGCGAAGAATGATCGCCCGACTATCGACTGTCGAATCTGCAGGCGGGCCTGGTTTGCGTTCTCGGCGCGGTAGCGGTCAACCTCGTGCTCCTGTCGCCCAAACACCTTGGCTAGCAGGATCCCGGACACCGACAGGGTCTCCTGGGTGATGGAGCCCATCGTCGCCAACGAGGCCTGGGCATCGCGACGCGCGGTTCGCCGAGCGCGGCCGACCCGCCGGCTGAACAATACGAACACCGGTGTCGCGGCCAGAGAGATCGCCGTCAGCAACGGCGAGAGCACCAGCATCGCCACCACCGAGGACACCAGCGTGACCACGTTACTGAGCACCGACGACGCAGTTGAGGTGATCGTCGTCTGCACCCCGCCGACGTCGTTGGCGAGCCGCGACTGAACCTCCCCGCTGCGAGTCGCGGTGTAGAACGCCAGCGAGAGCCGCTCGAGATGCTCAAACAGCCGGTTGCGAAGCTCCTCGAGCACCCGGTTGCCCACGACCTCGGTCAAGTACGTCTGGGCGACGTTCAGGACCCCGTTGACGATCGGGATCACGATCAGCGCGGCCACCAACGGGTACAGCGCTGAGAGATCGGGACCGCCCCGAACGAACAGCGCGTCGTCGAATACCCGACGGACCAACAGCGCGCCGATGACGCTCAACACCGACGTCGTCAAGATCATCGCGGCGATCAGCGCCAGCGTCCCGCGATGCGGCCGAAATAGTCGCACGATCCGCGGGCCGAGCTTCGGCGGATCGGCCTGAGGAACCGATGCGATCATTGCCCGAGGCTAACCGGCAGAGACGACGGTGCGCCCAGAATCCGGCGCACCGCCGAACGCCCATTGGGCGGGGTTGTCGTTGGTTTTGTCCGGGTGGCTGGTCAGCATGTCCGGCCCGTGTCCCAGCCCAATCTGCACACCACGCCGGCTTTGCGGCTTTGGCAAGCGCGCGCGCTTGCGGCGATGGACCGGTGGGAGCGGGGTTCGTTCTTGCTCTCGGCGGCGCCGGGGGCGGGCAAGACGCGTCCGGCGTTGGAGCTCGCTCGAGGGCACCTGGCCTCGGGCGCGGCCGGAGCGGTGGTGGTCGTGTGCCCGACCGGGCCGCTGACTCGGCAGTGGGCGCGAGCGGCGAGCCGGCTGGGGGTCGAGCTGGCGGTGGACGCGTCCTCGCCTCGCCCACCGCGGGGGTTTGACGGGGTGGCGGTCACCTACGCGCGAATCGCCAAGACCCCGGGCCGGTGGGAGCGCGCAGCGGCCGCGCGGACGCTGGTGATCGCCGATGAGGCGCACCACCTCGGCGAGGAGCTGGCGTGGGGGGAGGCGTTCGCGAGGGCGTTTGGCGTGTGCGAGCGGTGGCTGTTGCTGTCTGGGACCCCATTTCGCTCCGACGCGACCCCGATCCCCGGTGTTCGCTACGACTCCGACGGACTCGCGCAACCGGATGTCTCCTACGCCTACGCGGATGCCGTCCTGGATGGGATCTGCCGGCCGGTGTGCTTTGTCGCGTACGACGGGACGCTGTCCTGGCGGAGCGGCGATGACGTGATCGAGTCGAGCTTCGAGACCGTCTTGAGCGCACGCGAGGCCGGCCGTCGTTACCGCACGGCGATCTCGGCCGACCTTCCCGACGGGCTGCCCCGGATCCTGCGCGAAGCCGACGCCAAACTCAGGACGCTGCGCGCCGAGGGGCACAGGGACGCCGGCGGGCTGGTGATCGCGGCGGACTCGACGCACGCGCGGAGGATCGCCGCGCTGCTGCGCGAGGCAACCGGGCAGCGGGCGTTGGTCGTGCTGCACACCGAGCCGAGGGCCGCCGAGAAGCTCGCTGCGTTCACTAACACTCGCGACCCGTGGATCGTGGCGGTCAACATGGTCTCCGAAGGCGTCGATATCCCCCGCCTGCGGGTCGGCGTGTACGCGTCGGCGGCCAAGACGCCGCTCGTTTTCCGCCAGATCGTCGGCCGCTTCGTGCGCACTATCCCCCACCGACCAGCGGAGCCGAGCTGGCTCTACATCCCCGCCGACCCCATCCTGCGCGACCACGCCGCCGCCGTCGAGCAGGAGCTCCGCCACGCCCTGCGACGAGCCGTCGATGAAAACGCGGGCGAGTTTGACCGGGCCGACCGGCTCCAGTCCGAGCGTGGCGAGACCCCCGCGTTCGAGCCATTGAGCGCGTACGTGACCCCGCAGCTGACCTTATTCGGGACGCCCGCCCCGCCAGCAACCCAGCACAGCGGCGCGGCAGCAGCCATCCTCGCCGCAGACCCCGATCCGGAGTTTCGGCCGCACCGGCCGCCGGCGTTCGAACAGCGCGCGAGGCTGCGAAACGAGCGGCACCGGCTCGTCGCCGAGCTCACCCGCCGTGACGGGATCACCCACCGCGAGATCAACGGCTGGATCAACCGCAAGGTCGGAATCGCTTCCGTCGAGCAAGCAACCCTCGACGACCTCGAACGCTCCGTCGAGCTCCTCCTCACCAAGCTCACAGGCCGCCCCTGACCGCGCAAGGGGTGGGTCAGCGCCAGCCGAGCGCTGGCGCGACGTGGGTCAGGATGTTCTCGATTACGTGAGCGTTGTATTCGACGCCGAGCTGGTTGGGCACGGTCAGCAGCAGCGTGTCCGCCGCCTGGATCGCCTCGTCCATCCGAAGCTGCTCAACGAGCACGTCGGGCTCGGCCGCGTAGGAGCGGCCGAAGATCGCGCGCGTGTCCTCGTCGATCATGCCGATCTGGTCTTGCGAGTCGCGGTCGCCGGCGAAGTAGGCGTGATCGGTGTCGGTGGTGAGCGCGAAGATGCTGCGGCTGACAGACACCCGCGGCTCACGGTCATGCCCGGCCTCCTTCCACGCCTCGCGGTAGGCCTCGATCTGCTTGCGCTGCTGGACGTGCAGCGGTTCGCCGGATTCGTCGTCTTTCAACGTCGAGCTCTGCAGGTTGAGCCCGCGCTGGGCCGCCCAGACGCTGGTCGCGTTCGACCCTGACCCCCACCAGATCCGCTCTCGCAAACCAGCTGAGTGCGGCTCGATCCGCAACAGCCCCGGCGGATTGCCGAACATTGGCCGCGGGTTCGGCCGCGCGAACCCCTCGCCTCGCAGAACCTCCAGCGCGACCTCGGCGTGCTTGCGCGCCATGTCGGCATCGCTATCGCCGTCCGCAGGCTGGTAGCCAAAGTACCGCCAGCCATCGATCACCTGCTCGGGCGATCCCCGGCTGATCCCCAGCTGAAGCCGGCCACCAGCGATCAGATCAGCCGCCCCGGCGTCCTCCGCGAAGTACATCGGGTTCTCGTAGCGCATATCGATCACGGCGGTACCGATCTCGATCCGCGAAGTCCTCGCGCCGATCGCCGCCAGCAGCGGGAATGGCGACGCGAGCTGAGCCGCGAAATGATGAACTCGGAAGTAAGCGCCGTCGGCTCCCAACTCCTCTGCTGCGACCGCAAGCTCGATCGACTGGCGCAGCGCATCCGCGCCCGAGCGCGTCCGCGAGTGCGGGCTGGGGCTCCAGTGACCGAAGGAAAGGAATCCGATCTTCTTCACGCGCTCTCAAACCAGCCGGACCGACAACCAAGCCAGCAAGTCATGATCACGCCAGGCTAGCGACACGCGGCGCGAAGCCAACCGCGCGGGAGCCCTGCGGTCCCGCCACGACTGGTGCACAATTAGCGGGGGGTCAAGCTAGCAGCGCTGCGCGAGCGTGTGCCGATTGTCAACGACGTGGTTCGTGTGCTCGGCACGAAGCCAGTGGTCAGAGCGGTGGTACGTTGGAATACCGTCAAGGAACCGGCGCGCTTTGCTGCCGCCGAGCTATTCGGCCCAAGAGGACGGCTCCAGGTTCACGAAATCACCGGCGGGCGCGTCGTACTACGTCACCGGACTCGTGACATCGACGTTCTTCGACGAGATCTTTGTCGGCGACCGCGCTTACGAGCCGCCGTCCGCGGTTGCCATTCGTTTTCGCGATCGTCCCCCCACGAAAGTGTTAGATCTCGGCGGCAATGTGGGACTCTTCGGGGTCCACGCACTCGCTCGCTGGCCCGCTGCCACTATCACGTCGGTGGAACCAGACGCCGAAAACCTACCGCTTCTCGGTCGCTGTGTCGAAGTGAACAACGCCACCGCTCGTTGGAGGATCATCGCCGCCTGCGCGGCGAGCGAGGCGGGCGTGGTGGCGTTCTCCGGCGGTCGACTTGCTGATTCGGCTATCGCTTTGGACGGCGAGGCCGTGACCGGTCACGTTGTTGCTGTCGATGCGCTTGAGCTCCTCTTAGACGCAGACTTCGCCAAGATCGACATAGAGGGCGCCGAATGGGAACTGTTGCTTGACGAGCGCTTCGCAGCCTCTGCGCCCTCTGTGCTCGTCATGGAATGGCACCAGCGCGGCTGTCCGATGCAGGATGGATACCAGGCCGCTCGTGACATCTTGCGGCGAGCGGGTTACGACGTTGAAGCAGAGCCACCGTTGGTCGACGGCTGCGGAACGATCTGGGCGTGGAAGCCGAGATAACGGCGCGCAAAAAGGCCGCCGTTAGACGAGCATCGCCCGCGCGGCGAGTTCGGTCGTGCGGGCCAGCGCGGCCAGGTAGGCGTCCCGGATCAGCCCGGAGTCACGCAGGGCCCAGAGCACCTGCCCGTGATCCCAGGCTACGTCGCGGGCGCCGGCGAGCGACCACATCGCGATCGCCTCGTCGGTCTTCTGCGGCGTCACGTCCTCGATGTCGGCGATCAGCCCGGTATCGAACCAGCTAGCGATGTGGGTCTCGACGGTCGCCAGCAGGGCGTCCACCCGCTGGTAGTCACGGTGAACCGCGCTGTCGTCGTCGGGCGCGAGACCGAGCTCCTCGCAGGTCGCGACGACGGCGATCGGCAGGTCGTGGTTGATGTGCGCGGCCATGCCGGCGAGGGCGAACTGGATCGGCTCCCGAGCCTGCGAACGGGTCTCGACCAGCGGGCGCCAGGCGACCGGGCAGTCGGCGCCCGAGGCGATCGTCGCCTCGGCGTCGAAGTACAGACCGGCGAAGACGACGTCGAGGCGGTCGACGAAGGCCTTGTTCTCGAACTCGGTCCCCGCGCTCGCCGAGTCGACCGCGAGCGTGACCTGGAGGTAGAGGCGGTTGAAGATCCCGACCCCGTCCTTGCGGGGCAGCGCGGCATCGATCGCCTCGATCTGGGCGATGACCTCCGGGATCGTCGATACGGCCGGTCCAGGGCTCACGACGCGATCCTAACCCGGCCGCAACGAAGATGTTGTCGTTCGGTGATCACCGTCACGGTGGGCGTTTTCTGATCACGGGGCGGGGGTACCTCGACGGGTGGCCGGCGCGCGTGCGCGCGCGACCACCGACGTCGAGACCTCTGGACAGGAGCTATATGGACCTACCCGGCGAGCTGCAGGGACGGAGTCTTAGCCGGCGGCAGCTCCTCAGCTACTCGGCATGCTCGGAGCGAGCGCGGTGGTGAGCAGATCGGCCGCGGCGTGGGCCGCCAGCGGGAGCGGCGCGCGGCTCGTCGGTCGTGCGGCCTCGACGAAGGCGGCCGGCTCGGATATGGGCGCGATTGACCACATCGTGCTCCTGATGATGGAGAACCGATCCTACGACCATTACTTCGGCGACTATGCAAGATTGTCGGCGGCGCCTGACGGCGGCGCCTTAGCCCGCGGTCGCGGGTTCAACGATCATCCAGCGCACTCGCTTGCCGTGTTCGCGCAGGACTATCCGGGCGCTACCGAGCTCGTCCCACCGAACGTGCTGCTGCCGTTCCACCTCGACAGTACGCAGGGCATGGAGTGCACCGACGACCTCACCCACGACTGGGGGCCGATGCACCTGTGCTGGAACGACGGCAAGATGGACTCGTGGGTCAAGGTCCACACCTCCTCGACGTACGAGGGGGCGCACGGCGCGATGACGATGGGCTAATACACGCGCGGGGACCCGCCGTTCTACTACGCGCTCGCGGACGCTTCACCCCGTGCGACGCGTATCACAGCTCGATCCTCGGGCCGACGCACCCCAATCGGCTGATGGCCAACAGCGGCACGATCGACCCGGCCGGCACGCAGGGGGGCCCGGTCACCGACACCAACGCGACGCCTGATTTCGTGTGGAACTGCACGTGGACGACGGTGCAGGAGCTGCTCGAGGACGCCGGCGTGTCCTGGAAGGTGTACAGCCCGAGCAACGCGGGCGTCACCGGTAAGTACGCCCCACTCACCCAGTACCCGACCCGGAGCCCGGCGCTCTACAACCCGATCGCGAACCCGAGATCATGGGCGCGAGCGACCACGTCCTGCCCTACTTCACGGCGTTCCGCAACCCGCTGTCGCCGCTCTACCAGAAGGCATTCACGCCCCACGTTCCCGAACGATTTCGTGGCCGACGTCAGCTCGGGGTCGCTCCCGAGCGTTTCGTGGATCATCCCGCCGCTCGGCTTTGACGAGCATCCGTCGTCCGCCTCGGCCAACGGCATGTGGTTCACCTCATTGCTGCTCGACGCGCTGACCTCCAATCCGAACGTGTGGGCCAAGACGGCGTTCTTCCTCATGTACGACGAGAACGACGGATGGTTCGATCACGTGCCGCCGCCGACGCCGCCGGCGGGAACGGCCGGCGAGTACCTGACGGCATCGCCACCGACGATCGGAGACCGGATCCCGGCACGCTCAGCATCGCCGGCCCGCTCGGGCTCGGCGTCAGGGTGCCGATGCTCGTGATCTCCCCGTTCAGCCGGGGCGGTCACATCGCCTCCGAGGTGTTCGACCACACGTCGCAGCTGAAGCTCGTCAGCGAACGGTTCGGAGTCGAGGTCCCGAACGTGTCCGCCTGGCGCCGGGCGACAGTCGGCGACCCGACCTCGACGATGTTGCAGAGCCCCGCGAACACCACCGTGCCCAAGCTGCCCGCGACGCCGGTGATGATGCCGCTGACCGGAACCTGCTCGGAGCCCAGCCAGGACACGGAGTCAGGCGGCGCGGCCCCTAGCCTGCCGACCAAGCAGACGATGCCCACGCAGGGCGGCGGCAGCCAGCGCGGCCGGCCGGCGATTACTACCCGGGCACGAGCGAGCAGGCCAGCGGGGTGCCCGACGATCATCGAACCACGGTCGGACTCGCCGGCTCGGCGCTGGCGACGACGAAGTCCGCCTACAACCGTCTCACCGAAGGCGCGCGAGTCCGCTAGCCTCGCCAACCGTCTGTTGTAATTCCCGTCGTGCCGGATGACACCGCGTTGAGTACTGCACCACGGCTGGCGGGAGCCGTGGGACGGCTCGGGACCGAGTCCGCGTTTGCGGTCCTGGCTCGGGCGCAGGAGCTCGAGCGGCACGGCCGATCAATCGTGCACCTCGAGATCGGGCAGCCCGACTTCCGCACGCCCGACCACGTCGCCGCGGCTGGCATCGCCGCGATTGAGCGCGGCGAGACGGGCTACACGCCGAGCGCCGGCCTCGCCGAGTTTCGCGAGGTGATCGCCGTCGAGCTGTCGGCGAGCAGGCGGGTCGAGGTGGCGGCCGAGCGGGTGCTCGTCGGCAACGGCGCGAAGCTGTTCTTGTTCATGACGATCCTCGCGGTGTGCGAGCCGGGCGACGAGATCATCTATCCGGATCCGGGATTCCCGATCTACGAGTCCGCGATCCGGTGGGCCGGCGGCGTGCCGGTGCCGCTGCCGCTGCGCCAGGAGCTGGACTTCAGCTTCTCGTTGGACGATCTGAGTGACCGGCTCGGCGCGCGCACCAAGCTCGTGATCCTGAACTCGCCGAACAATCCAACCGGCGGGGTGGTCCCGGCTGAGGACCTCCGGATGGCTGCCGAGATGCTCCTCGCCAGCCCCGCCTGGGTGCTCAGCGATGAGGTCTACCGGCGGATCACCTACGACGGCGAGATCGCCTCGATCGCGAGTGTGCCCGGGATGCTCGACCGGACCGTTCTGCTCGACGGCCTGTCCAAGACCTACGCGATGACCGGCTGGCGCTGCGGATACGCGGCCGTCCCGGAGCCGCTGGTCGATCCGCTGACAAGGTTGATCACGAACTCGGTCTCGTGCGTTCCGGCGTTCGTCCAGGCCGCCGGCATCGCAGCGCTCACGGGCCCGCAGGACTGCGTGACCGCGATGGTCGAGGAGTTCCGTCACCGGCGCGACCTCGTCGTCGCTGGACTGAACGCACTACCCGGCGTGTCCTGCCGGGTTCCGCGCGGAGCGTTCTACGTGTTCCCGGACGTCTCGCAGGTGCCGATCCCCCCGCAGCAGCTCGCCGATCGGTTGCTCGAGGAGGCCGGCGTCGCGCTGCTCGCCGGCGCGGGGTTCGGCGCTAATGGCGAGCGGAATCTACGGATTTCCTACGCCAACTCGCGCCCGCAGCTCGAGCTCGCGCTCGACCGGATCGGGAGCTTCCTCAGCGGGTGACGAGATCAGCCCGAGCCAGCGGGCTCAGGCGAATGCAGCGGCGATGGCCAAACGGCGGTCGTTGACGTCGAGCTTGCGGTAGATGTGTTCGAGGTGCTTGTTGACGGTGCGGGGAGCGATCCCGAGACGACCGGCGATGGCGATCTCGGGTAGGCCGTGGGCGGCCGCGAGCAGGATCTCGCGTTCGCGTGTGGTCAGGCCGAGGGCTGCGATTCGGGACGGGTTAGGGTGATCGCCTGCTCCAGGGCAACGAGCGGCTCGGCGTCCCGGGGGCCGGCGGCAAGCAGCGAGGCGGTCAGACTGCGATCCCCGCGCGAGAGGCGCACGGAGGGTGAGAGAACTGCGGACCGCCGCTCGAGCGGGAGCGCAAGTTGGGGTGGAAGGAAGGATCGCCCGGCGTGACCGAACCAGTCGGCCAGGAGCCGCCTGGCCGGCGGAGTGAGCCACGCGGTCCGTCCTCGCCTGGTGCGCACGACGAGTGCGGCCGCGCTGTGAGCGGGATCGCCGGCGAGCGCGCGGTGGGTCTGCCGCATCTTCGCGAGCTGATTGGCGCGGGCGGGGCCGAGACCGAGGTACGGGTGCAGAAGATCGAGCATCAGCCGGTCGCGCTCGGTGAACCCCCAACGGGCCCGGCTGGTCGCCAAGCCGATCGTCGTGTGTCCGGCGCCGGCCGCGTTGCTCGTGATCTGGTCGGCGATCCCGAGCGGCCGGTAGAGCTCCTGGTGCAGGTCGAGGCGACGCAGCCGGCGCTGGGTGGCGTGATCCGACGTATCGATCAGCTCGGCGAGCGCTTTCAGATCTGAGCTTCGGAGCGTCCGCATCGGGCCCCCTAACGGCGGCCGGGAGTGTTGCGAGTACGCCGAATACCGTATTGACTGAGGCCTTGCCCCAGGCTATCGTGCGCCGGCCCGAGGTCGGGCGCGGGCATTCGCAAGGGCTGGTTGTCCAGGATCGTCAGGAGGGACCATGATTCGTAGGATTGGCGTGTTGGCGGGCGTGAGTGCGTTCGTGCTCGCGGGTGTTGCGTCGGCCGGCCAGGCCGGCACGTATAGCGGAAAAACCAGTCAGCACAACGGCACGATCAGCCTCAAGGTCAAGAACGGGAACGTCGTCCACGTCAGGTTCGTCGATGGGACCGGGATGGGTTCCGGGTGCAGCTCGTTCGCCGCGCCGCAACCACAGTTCCCAGTCAGCTTCAAGGCCCACCTGCGGATCGCCAAGAACGGCACGTTCAGCGGCACCGCGTCGCCTCGTGACGCGGAGGTGTTCAAGATCGTCGGCCGCGTCAGCGGCAAAAACATCACCGGCTCGTTCACGGACGCGGTCCCGATCGGACAGCTCACCTCCAAGCCACAGACTTGCTCCTCGGGCAAGGTGAAATACACCGCCACTCGCGGGTAGCTGACACGACGACGCTCCGCCGCTGTTCAAGGTGAGCGTCGTCAACGCGGCGCGGAGGTCGTTGCGCGCGAGCGCTCGACGGTGACATCCGCCGTCAGCACTTCCCCGGCCGAGGGATGGAGGCGAAGTGCGACGGCCGTGGCGATCGCGCCCACGGCGCTGATCACGAGGAAGGCGATCACATACGCAAATCTGGCGTCGTGCGCCGCCGCGCCGAGCTTGCCGACCGCGTCGCCGAGACGCAGCGCGATCGTGGCCACCACCACCGCGAGGCCCGTGAACAGCTGCTGGGCGGTGCTGGCCAGGGCGTTGGCGGCTCGCATCTGCGCGGGCGGCACGTCGCTGAGCGCGAGCGTCGTGTAACCCGTCATCGAGACCGAACGAGCAGCGCCGCTGATCAGCGATAGAAGCGCGATCACGACGAGCGGGGTATCGCGGGTCAGCAACGCGCACCCGACAGTCGTCAGGGTCAAGACCACGGACGCGGCCACCAGCACGCGCCGGAACCCGTAGTTGCTGTACATCGGCGTGGTGAGCGGCTTGATCGCGATGTTGCCGACGAACACGAACAAGACGAGGGCGCCGGACTTGATCGGGCTCCACCCGAACACCGTTTGGAACAGCAGCGGCAGCAGGAACGGGATCGCGCCGATCACCAGCCAGATCAGGCTGCTGCCGACCATCGCATTGCCGAACGTCGGGATCCTCAGGGTCCGCAGGTCGACGAGGGGCGCCTCGGTGCGCAACAGGTGCCACGTCGCCACGACCAGGAGCACGACCGAGGCGAGCCCGAGCGCCGCCACCGGCAGCCACTGCGGGTGCGCGTCGGACACTAGGTGCGCCGCGTAGGTGAGGGCGGCCAGGCCACCGCAGGTCAGCAGCACGCCCCGGACGTCCAGGCGCGGCGGAGTCTCCGCGGGGCGGCCGTCGATCAGCCGCCAGGTGCAGATCAGACCGACGACGCCCAGCGGGATGTTGATCACGAACAGCCATCGCCAGCTCGCGTAGGTGGTGATCACGCCCCCGGCCAGCGGGGCGATCACGGGCGCGAGCAGCGCCGGCCAGACGATGAACGACATCAGCCGCATCACCTGTGACTTGCCGGCACGCTCGAACACGATCATCCGGCCGACCGGCACCATCATCGCGCCGCCGACGCCCTGGAGTACTCGCATCGCCACCAGCTCCCCGAAGGTCTGGCTCGCCGCACAACCGAGCGAGGCGAGCGTGAACACCGCGATCGCCGACAGCAGCACCCACCGGTAGCCGTAGCGGAGCGTCATCCAGCCGCTCAACGGGATCAGCACTGCGACCGTCACCAGATACGCGGTGACAACCAGGCCGGCCGTGCCCGGCGAGACTCCCAACGAGCTGCTGATCCGCGGAATCGCGGTGATGACGATCGTGCCGTCGAGCAGCTCCATGAAGAAGCATGCGGCGACCAGCAGCGCGATGTTGCGAACGCGTTTGTCGATCACGTGGCCCGAGCCCCCGCGCTCCACCATGGGCGTCGGCGGGCATCGGGCCGGGAGCCTAGACCAGCGCTCGCACGCGAGCGAACTCCTCCGCCAGCCCCTTGACGTTCGCGCCCGGGCCGGACTCCAACTTGACGGCCGCGCCCCCGACCGTGACGATCACGACCTTCCCGACCAGCAGGCGCTTGACCTCGATCGAGTCGACGTCGCCGAGCGGAACGGCGCTCACGATCTCCTTGACGTCGCCGCCCTTACCCATCGCGATCGGCTGGCTGACTTTGAACACGACGAGCCGGCTGTCGGTCAGCGCCAGCGCCATCGGGCGGGTGACTTGAAAGCCGCCGGCTTCGGCGGCGGCGCGTGCTTCCTTGACCTTGCGGCCACCGATCGCGGCCGGGGCGAGGCCCCCGGCCATCGCGACGTTCGTGCCCCGCGGCTGGGTGATGAAGGCGGCGAGCACGCGCTCACCCTGCTCCAGATACGGCTTGGCCTGTTCCTTGATCTTGTCCTCATAACTCGTCGACATCGTTTCCTCCAGTGGTCGATCCGGCCTTTCTGGGGCCGCAGTGACGTTCAACGGCTCGATCCAGCCGGTCGATCAGTTCCAGCCAACCGAAGAACTCCGTTGTCGCCGCACCCGCGACCGTGATATGCCCCTTGACGGTCTCGTCGGTTTGTTCGAGGCCCACCACTACCTGAAGTGGCTCCCTGGGGTTCATGCGGATAGCGTGGCCGGGAGAGCGTGTGCGCGCATCAGGGGGGTCCCCTAAATTTCCGGGAGATCTCCCCCGATGGGTCGGCTGGTACGCGGCCGGGCCGACGTATGATCGCGGTGCGATGCGCGGGGACGAGAGGCTCACGGAGGAGTTACTCGAGCGCGAGGCGGAGCTTGGCGCGCTCAGCGGGCTGCTCGATGCCGCGGTCGCCGGCAGGGGTGCCGTCGCGCTGGTGCAGGGCCCTGCGGGGATCGGTAAGTCAGGGCTGCTGGATGTCTGGGTGGCGCAGGCCCGGGCGAGGGCGGCCGACGTGTTGCGAGCCAGCGGCGACGAACTGGTGATGGACTCCTCGTTCGCGACCGTGCGCGAGCTGTTCTGGCCGCGGCTCGGTGAAGCCGGCGGCGGCGTGTTCGGAGGGGCTGCGGGCCTCGCCGCGCCCGTATTCGAAGGGCAGAGCGACAGCGGCGGGAAACCAGAACCGGTCGGCACAGTGCTGCACGGGCTGTACTGGTTCGTGGCCGGCCTGGCGGAGCGCGGTCCGCTGGCGCTGGTGGTCGACGATGCCCATCTGCTCGATGCAGCCTCGGCCCGGTTCCTGCTCTATCTGGCTCAACGGATCGGTTCGCTGCCCGTGCTGTTGGTAGTCGCGATGCGGCCGGGAGATCCGGTCAGACTGGCGGAGCTCTCAGAGCTCGCCGAGCGAGTGCTGCCGCTCGCGCCGCTGAGCGTGCAGGCCAGTGCAACCGTGGTCCGTCGGGCGCTGGGCCCACGGGCGGACGAGGCGCTGTGCGAGTCGTGTCACGACGCGACTCACGGAAACCCGTTTTACCTGCGCGAGCTGGCCGCCGCGCTGTGGGCCGAGGGCGAGCGCCCGAGTGTCGACTTGGCCCGTCGCGTACGGGCACTCGGTGTCGGCGCGATCGCCACCAACGTCCTGCTTCGTCTGGCGCGACTGGGCACCGATTGCGAGCGCTTGGCGCAGGCGGTGGTAATCCTGGGACCGGGCGCCTCGTTGCGTCATGCCGCGACGTTGGCCTCGCTGGATCGTGAGCGGGCCGGCTCCGCGGCGGATGCGATGCGGGTGGCGGACCTGCTGTCGGACGGGCGCACGTTGTCGTTCGTTCATCCGATCGTCAACGAGACGATCTCCTCCCAGCTAGCTGCGGCGCGCCGTGGCGATCTGCATGGCGCGGCGGCGCGGCTGCTCGCTGCGGACGGAGCCGCGGCGGACAGGGTGGCCGCGCACCTCCTGTCAGCCGAGCCGTACGGCGAGGTCTGGGTCGTGGAGGCGCTCCGCGCCGCGGCGCGCGATGCGTTGGCGCGTGGCGCGCCCGAGGCAGCGAGTTCCTACCTGCGCCGCGCGCTGACCGAGCCACCCCTGCAGGACGATCGCCTGACGGTCCTGTTGGAGCTCGGGCGCGCCGAGGCGATGTTGCCGATGGCTCAGGAGTTCTTGGCGCTGCGCGACGCGCTCGAGCTCGCGAGCGACCCGGACCAGCACGCCGAGATAGCGCTCGAGCTGGCGCTTGCGTTGTTCGGAGTCTTTCGCAACGGGGAGGCGAGACTGGTGCTGGATGAAGCGCTCGGGCACGAGCAGGATCTCGATCCGAAGGTGGTGGAGCGAATGGAGCAGGCCCTGCTCGGCGGCGGCATGGACGACCCCGAAGCGGTGCCTGACGTCCTCGCGCGTGCCGAGCGCCACTTCGAACGGGCGCGGCGCGGCGAGGTTCGCGACTGCAGGATGCTCGCGGCACTCGCCGCGGTCGCGGGTTACACGGGCAAGTCCGCCGCCCAGGCCACCGAGCTCGCGCACCAGGCGCTGCAGGACGAGAGCTTGCTGTCGCGCTGGCTCGATGACGGCTACGTGACCGCGACCTGGGTCCTGTGCACGGTCGACCGACTGACCGAGGCCGCCGACGCCGCCGATCGGGGCCTCGCCGAAGCCCAGCGGCGGGGATCAGCGCCTATGTTCATGCAGCTCGCGCTCCTACGAGCCGACGTCGCGTTGCGGGCGGGCGATCTGGACACTGCCGAGGAGTTCTCCGAACGTGCCCTCGAGCTCGGTCAAGAGCTGGGAGCCGAGCTCTACGGAACGATGTTCCTTGCTCTCGTGCTCGTCGAGCGCGGACGAATAGACCAGGCCGCGGCCATAGTCGAATCGGTGAAGCTGCCGGACACTGGGATCAATGCGGCGAGCCTGCTGGCGATTCGTGGCCTCGTGCGGATCGCCTCCGGGTGGCACGAACCGGGTCTGTCGGATCTGCTCGACGCCGACGGTCGGAATCGCAGCGCCGGTATGAGCCTGAGCGCCGGGACGAATTGGGTTCCCTCAGCCGCGGCTGCGCTGGTTTCGCTCGGCCGCCGCGAGCAGGCCGTCGAAATCGCGAACCGCGAGCTTGCCGAGGCGACCGCGTTCGGCGCCCCGCATATCGTCGGGATTGCCCTCTCGGTGTGCGGCAGCCTTGGGCCCGGGCCGGCGGCGCTCGCGCAGCTGCACGAGGCGGTTTCGATCCTCGAGCGCTCCGAGGCTCGCCTGGACCACGCTGGGGCACTTTTGAACCTGGGCGTCGGGCTGCGCGACCGGGGCGAGCGCGAGCCGGCGCGCCGACGGCTCTCGCAGGCCCTCGACATCGCCTCTAGGTACGGCGCGACCACCCTGGCCGGGCGCGCTCGGTCGGAACTGATCGTCACGGGCGCTCGGCCGCGCCGTGAGCAGCTGACGGGACCGGGTTCGCTGACGCCCGCGGAGCTTCGCGCCGCGCGCATGGCCGCCGAGGGACTAAGCAACCGCGAAATTGCTCAGGCGCTGTTCGTCTCCGCCAAGACGATCGAGACCCAGCTCTCGGCGGCCTACGCCAAGCTCTCGATCTCGAGCCGGTACGAGCTCCGTGGCGCCCTCGCGAAGGTCGCCACCGGCCGCTGAGCGCCGCGCGCAACCGCTCTACCCGGATGTCACGCAGGTCCACGGCGGGTTACCGTCGGGCCTTTTGGCGTCGGCGGTCGAGGCCGTCGAGGATGAGGTCGAGTCCCCAGGCGAACTCGATTGTGTTGTCGTATCCGGATTCGGGGAGCTTGGTTGCGATCTCGGCGAGGTATGGGTAGTCGTTGAGCGCGCCGATCGCCTGCGCTCTTCTCTGCGCGGCTTGTCCGGCGTCGCCGGGTGTTTGGAACCCGAGTGTCTTCTCCTGCAGCGCGAAGCCGTATATGTAGGCATCCTGGAGCGAGTAGGCGTGGATCGCGGTCGCGAACGAGAAGCCCGCGTTGCGTAGGCAGCCCATTACCGCGTTGTGGTTTCGCAGGTTGGCGGCCCCAGGGTTCCGCGTCTCCATCAGCCCGATTGCCCAGCCGTGGCGCTTGAGCGCGTCGCGCGCTGAGATCGCCCGGCGTCGCATTGCCGAACGCCAGTCGTCGTCGATCGAGGGAGACTCGATCTCGCCGAAGACGATGTCGACCATGCCGTCGAGGAGGTCATCCTTGTTCGCCACGTGCTTGTAGAGCGCCATCGGCACCACGCCGAGCTCTTGCGCGAGCCGGCGCATGCTGAATCCTTCAAGCCCGCCCTCGTCCGCGAGCGCTAGGGCAGTCTCGAGCACGAACGGTCTGCTCAGGCGTGTCCGGCCGGTGTTCGTCTTGGGGGTCATCGCGCTTGACAAGTGTACGCCGTACACCTATAGTCGGCCACAGAGTGTACGCCGTACACCTGACAGAGAGTGGACCAGCATGGAAAGTTCAGGACAGACGCCCGCACCTGTGCCCGGCGGGGTGCCGCCGGGCGGTGGCCACGACTACCCGCTCACGTTCTCGGTCGAGTATCCCGACCGGATCCTCAACCGCCTCAGCACGGCGTTTCGCATCTTCATGATCATCCCGATCGCGATCCTCGCCGCAACACTCGAGGGCGGCAGCTTCGGCGCCAATGCCGGTGGCAGCGGCGCCCGCTACGCCGGGGGCGCCATCGGGATCCTCGTCTTCCCCGTGCTGCTGATGCTGCTGTTTCGCAAGAAATACCCGCGCTGGTGGTATGACTGGAACCTGCAGCTGACCCGCTTCACCAACCGGATCGCCGTGTACTTCGCGCTGATGGACGACCGCTACCCCTCCACCGACGAGGAGCAGGCCGTCCACCTGAACTTCCCCTGTCCCGACGCCGAACACGACCTCAGCCGGGGGCTGCCGCTTATCAAGTGGCTGCTCGCGATCCCCCACTACATCGTGCTGTTCTTCCTCACGATTGCCGCGTTGCTCGCCGCCATCTTCGCCTGGTTCGCGATCCTCTTCACGGGCCGCTACCCACGGTCGGTGTTCGACTTCATCGAGGGCGTGTTCCGCTGGCACAACCGCGTCGCGGCCTACGCCTTCCTCCTGATCACCGACCGCTACCCACCATTCAGCCTGCAGTCCTAACGGTCTGTGATCCTCACGATGCACCGGAACATCTGACGCGGCTCGGGGCCGGTCTGCCTGAAGCGGAGTTCCGGCCTGGTTGCGCGGATTCTGTAGCGCGTAGGCTCCCCGCGAGGAGAACCAGGTGACGCAACCGCATCATGAGCAGGACGTGAGCGACGATCGGGACGAGACGCCGGACGAGCGACTGGACCGCAACACGATCGAGTTGCTCAACGAGCTGCGCATCGCCGGCACCGGGATTCAGGTTATGTTCGCGTTCCTGCTCGTCGTGCCGTTCAACGCCGGCTGGTCGAAGACGAGCGCGTTCGAGCGCACTGTGTACTTCATCACGCTGGCGCTTGTCGCGGTCGCGACATTTCTGCTGATGGCGCCGCCGGCGCATCACCGACTCCTGTTCCGCCAGCACGAGAAGCCCTATCTGGTCGCTCTCGCCAACCGGCTGGCGATCGCGGGGTTGGCGTTCCTCGCACTCGGCTTCACCGGGATCATGGTGCTGCTCTCGGACTACGTGGTTGGCGGCATCGCGCCGATTGTCGCCGGCGCGCTGACGCTTGCGTTCACGGGCGGGCTGTGGTTCGCCCTGCCACTCGTGCGCCGCGCGCAGCAAGCGCCATGAACTCGGGCCTCCCGTCACCCACCGCACGAGCGTGGGACATCGGCCGCCCCCTCCGGCGCGATTGCGTGGAGTCCCCGCCGGGGTAGCGGACCCTTCACTGAATCTGTATGACGGTGGTTGGAGTCTGCACGCCTCCTTCACATTCCGGCTGCAGACTGAAGTAAGTACCAGTCCGCCGGGATTGAGGGCCTGATCCGACCGCTCACCAGTCAGGGAGCAACCCAAGGTCGGGCCGCCCAGGCGGTGCGTCACCAAGGAGCAACACGATGAACACTAAGCCAACCTCATTGATGAAGCGGCTCATGAAGCGAGCGACCGAGATCTGGAAGGACGCTGAACACGCCAACCGGCGCCTGTTCGAGATCCAGACCGGTACCAAACGATAAGCCCGGTTCAGCTCGCCTGCGCTGCGTTTCATTCAGACCATCGACAAGCACGGGCGCGCTGACTCCCGGCCGCGGTCGTGACCCGGCGTCGTGCGATCAGCGTCAGCCGAGGTGCTTGTAGATCGCCCGGGCGAGCGTGAGGTACTGGTTCTCGGCGGGATAGTCGGCGCTGTTTCCGCCGATCCGGGTCGGGCCGATCAGGACGGTGTAAGCGCCGCGCTCGAACAGAAGGCTGGCGTCGTTCTTGTCGCCCTTGACGGGCGAGTAGAACGCGCCGTGGCCAAGGCCGTGAAGCCGCTGAGTCTTTCCGTTGTTCGTGAACGCCGCTGTCTGCTGCTGGAATGCGCTCGCGCTCCACAACTCGACCTCGAGCGACGCAACGTTCGGCGTGCGCGGGGTGATGTCGCACACGCCGAAGTTCGGGGGGATCGTGGGCGCCTCGGTCTGGCTCGCGGACACTCCGGAGAGCTTCGGGAAGACCTTCTTGGCGACAGCACGCGTGATGCCGGTGATGTGACAGACGTTCGGCGTGGCGGCGGTGGCGGCCGCCGGCGACCAGATCGCTAGCAGCGTGACGAGCATTGCCCCTACGGCAGCGCACCGGCCTGCCGGCCGACCGGCGCCGATCGAGCGGATCATTTCTTTGTTCATGTTGCGCTTCCTTTCGCCATCGTCGAAAAGCGAATCCTAATCGCCGGCATCAAACCGGCGGCCGCGAAGCCGCGAGCCTGAACACCGCGGCCACCCGCCGGCGGCCGCGGAATCTCGGGCGCAGCCGTCCGGACGCCGGCGGCCGTGTTCGTCGCCGAACGGAGGGCTCGCCTTCAGACGTGCAGGTCCCGCCGTCGAACAGGTCGAAGAGGGTCTATGCTTCGATAGCTGGGCAGTACGAACGGATCTCGAAAGTCACAACTGGATGGTCGTGACGGGGTGTAGATAGAGGATGAGCGATGCGTTGGGGGCAGGCGTCACCACGACCCTGGCGGTGGTGCTCGGGCTGGCGAGCGCAGCTAAGTTGCGGCAACCCGGGAGCGCCTCGGGCGGATTCGCGCGGATGGGTGCAGCTCGAGCGTTAGTGGCGGTGCGTGGCCTGTCGGTTGCGGAGCTGGCTGTTGCCTTGCTCGCACTGTTCGCCCCGGCTCGGATCTCGGGCTTCGTCCTGGCGGCGGTGTTCGCGGCGTTTGCTGTGACGCACGTGCTTGGGTGGGGTTCGGGTGGCGCCGATTGCGGTTGCTTTGGGGAACAGGCCGGCGCTGTGGCGTCCCCTCGCCGCGCGGTGCTGCTGACGAGCGGAGCCGCTGGCCTCGCCGCCGCGATCGGAGTAGAGGGAGCGCCCAGCCTCGAGGGCCTCGCGTCTAGCCGGCCGGCGGCAGCTCTGTCGGTAGCGCTTGCGGCGTCGCTCGGCGCCCTCTGCTGGCGCCTCGCGTTCGCCGGCGCGTCGATCCGGCCGGCTGCGGCCGGGGATCGGCTGGTCGTCTCATCGGCGCGGTTCCTTGAGCGGCGGTTCTCGCGCCGGACGCTGCTCGTGCGAATTGCGGTCGCCGGATCCGCCCTGTGCGTTGCGCCGCTCCGCTACATGCTGTATCCCGGTACGGCGCTCGCGCAGATCTCGCCCGGAGACTGCTCCGGTGGGGAGTGCACGGATGGATTCACGGCGTTCTGCTGCCAAATCAACCGCGGCTTGAACAGCTGCCCGACTGGCACATATCCCGGGGGCTGGTGGATGTGCACTGACTACACGGGCGGTCTTCTGTGTGCTCCTCAAGGGATCCGGTACTACGTCGACTGCAATGCGTTACCGGACACCGATTTTCCCGGTGGCTGCCATTGCGCGAACGGCAGCTGTGACAACCAGCGGGTCGCGTGCAATATCTTCCGATACGGGCAGTGCAACCCGCAGGTTGGCGGGGTCACCGCGGTCGTCTGTCGCATGGTCGTGTGCGAGAACCCGGGCTCAATCCCGGAGCTGAACTGTGGGTATTCGGTCGCCGTCGACGATTCGGTCTGCGGGCAGGACACGCCGTGCCTGGTGCCCGAGGCCGTCGAGCTGCCCGGCGCGGGAGGAGTGTAGTTACGGTGAGTGCGGCCGCTGTTGTGATGATCGTGGAGGGTGTACTGGTCGCGCTTGCGATCCTGTTCGTTGTCGCGCTGCTACGCAGCCATGCGGAGATCCTCCGCAGACTCACAGCGATCGAGGACGGCGTTCCCCGAGGCCGGCGGGCGTCCGCGGCAGGATCGACCGCCGGGCCTGCATCGGCCGCCGAGGTCGCGGCGCGCGACATCGTCGGCGAGACGCTGGCCGGAGATACCGTCAAGCTTGCGTTCGGGGTGGGCTTGCCGCGCACCCTGTTGGCGTTTCTCGGAAGCGGCTGCGCTGCCTGCGGGCCGCTCTGGGACGGACTCCGCAACGACGCGCCCGGACCGGCCGGAGCACGAGTTGTTGTCGTCACGAAAGGGCCTGAGCACGAGAGCCTGGCGCGGCTGCGATCGCTTGCTCCAGCGCGCGCCGAAGTCGTGATGTCGAGCGCGGCATGGCAGGACTTTGAGGTCCCCGCGACTCCGCATTTCGTGCTCATCGGTAGTGACACGCGACGCGTCCTCGGACGCGGAAGCGCCACCAGCTGGGAGCAGATCAGCACGCTGCTCGCGGACGCCGAGGCGGACAGCTCGCTGCAGCGGGCGCGCTCATCCTCAGACCGTGCCGCACGCGCCGAACAGGCGCTCGCCGCGGCGGGGATCGCAGCCGGGCATCCCAGCCTCTACCCATCTCGCTCCTCCGGGGATCGCACATCGGAGGCGGGCGGAGCCGGCGATCCAGGCAGCGGACGATGACCGTCGTCGGGTTCGCGCTGGTCGGCTGCGTGGTCGCGGTCCTAGCCGCGCTCCGTGCCGCGTGGTCCCCCTGAGGTCAGTCGATGCTAGCCAGCATCACTCCGCTCGGTGAGCGGGGCAGAGGATCCTCATGGAACGTGACGGCGGCGGCATTCGCCGTGGGTGCGGTCGGCGCCGGCGCGCTCGGAGGCATGGCGCTGGGCGGGCTCGGATCACAGCTCCCTGGTGGCGCGGAGTGGCGCGCGGTGGCGCTGGCAGCGGTCCTCCTCGTAGCTGTGTTGTTTGACGCGACGCCGCTGCGCGGCCGGCTCCCGACGACGCGGCGACAGGTCAACGAGGATTGGCTCGTCCGGTTCCGCGGCTGGGTTTACGGGATCAGCTTCGGAGCACAGCTGGGTGTCGGGCTCGCGACGATCGTCTCCTCAGCCGCGGTCTATGCGACGGTCGGGAGCGCGCTGCTGTGCGCCAACCCGATCGCGGGCGCTTTGATCGGCGCCAGCTTCGGCGCGATTAGGGCGCTGTCGCTCCTCTCCACACGAGACGTCAAAGATCCTGGAGCGCTGTTCGCGTTCCACCAGCGGCTCGTGCGGCTCGAGCCAGACGTTCGGCGAGTCGTCGCGGCGGGTGAGCTGATCGCGCTCATCGCGGTCATCGGAGTGCTCGCATGAGGGTCGCCGGCCACGACATCTCGATCGATGTGCCGGCCGGTTGGGAGGCGCGGATCTTCCGGCGTGGCGGCGGCGGGGCGGTGTTGCACGTCGCAACCTTCGAGTTGCTCGACCGCGACGGTGACTTCGGCGCCGCGGCGACGGGCCGGATGCGCGGCGACGACGTGTTTGCGGCGCTGATCGAGTATCGAGTCGATGATCGGCTCCGTGCCGGCGTTGGACTGTTCTCGGTAGCGGGTCTCCCAGCACCACCTGAGGCGCACGAGTTCAATCCGATGCACTTGCAGGTGACGCGGCGCGGGCAGGTCGGTCGCCAGCGCTTCTTCACCCACGACAGTCGACCCTACTGCCTGTATCTGGTGATACAGCCCGTCCACCATCCGTTGGAGCGCCTGACCGAAGAGCTCAGCAAAGTGCTCGCGACCCTGCAACTCCCGGGTGGTCCCTAGCCGGAGTCGGTGAAAGAGCGTCTACGGCCGCACAACTGGAGCCGTGACCATCTCAGTCGTCGTCGACGCCAGCCCGTTGGCGTCAGTCTCGGTCAGCGTCACGACGTAGTTGCCCGGAGCCGAGTATTGGTGTTCCGGGTTTGCGAGCGTCGAGCCGTCCGCGGTGCCGGATGCGCTGTCGCCGAAGTCCCACAGTTGCGAAACCAAGCCCGCACCGTGCAACACTTGATGTGAAAGATCGGTGAACGACGCCACGTCGGTTGCTCCGTCCATGCTGACGGAGAACGAAGCCACCGGCGCGGGCGGCAGCGGCGTGGTTAGGCGACCCGTGTAGCGTGCCGCGTCGTGGCTGAGCCCAAGGGGGCACCGGGTCCTGTTCGCTCGAGATGGATTGTCATATCTCGCGCTGATCCGCCGGGCGAACGTCACCCCTCCTACCTGGGTCGTGGCTGCGACCGTCAGCGTGATCCTGTACGGGACGCGACTGCCATGCCGGTGGACCTTGCCATAACACGACAGGGCGGCATAGAAGACGCCGCTTCCCATGTAGCGGCCTGGAGCGGTGCGGTGCAGCGTGATCTTGCTGTGGTGGTGGCCCCCGCGCTGCCGGCGCAGCTCGAGCGTTTCACAGACGCTGCCGTTGCACCCGCGCGCGACGATCGCCCATCTACGCGTCAGCCGTTGCCCGACGTGCTCACCAAGAACGTTTACCGCGGTCGTCACGCGCGCCCGCATCGCGAATGTGCCCATCACCCGAGCGTCGACGCCGGCGGCGCGGGCCAGCCCAAGCGTCGGCCCCGCCGCGCCCCCGCAGATCAGTACTGAGATCACCAGCACCGGAATCCTTCGGCGTCTGACCAGGACCGGCATGACGAGAGCTTAGAGCAAGCGCTGTGGGTGCTCGCTGCCGTTCTAGGAACCCACACGGGTCGCAATCCGCAACGTCGCGGTCTGTGACACACCGGGTTGAAGCGGGAGGCTCGTCAACCGCGCTACCGCTCGCGCCGCCGGCGTCAAGGCCAACACGACGGCTCCTTTGCAGAGCTGCGATTCTGCATTCTTCGAACGGGACTGGATACCGATCGTCCCGAGACCACGCGGCGTCAGTTTGGGTTGACAAACGTCTGTTGTCAGTTTAGACTGACGGCCATGAACCCCGAAGACATCGCCTCCGCGATCGCGTCCAACGACCCGGCGCTGGGGCTCCGCGCCTCGTTGGCGCTCCATCGCCTGGCTGAGAGGGTCGAGGCGGACCACGTCGCGGTGGCCCGGGAAAAGGGTTGGTCGTGGCAGCAGATCGGAGACGCGTTGGGCGTCACCCGCCAATCCGCGCACACCAAATACAACAAGGAGTCGTCATGACCACCGAACCCGTTGCGCCGGAGATGCTTCACGGCTGGGCGATCTATCTGCAGGCCGGTGAGGAGGCTCGCCGCCGGGGTGATCGCCGGACCGGCACCGATCACGTCCTGCTCGCCTTGTTCGAGGATCCCTCGGTCGAAGCCGTGCTGGGCGTGAGCCTGCCGCAAGCTCGCCAGGCCCTTGAGTCGCTCGATCGCGAAGCCCTGGCCGCCCTGGGTCTGGGTTCCGGCGCGGACGCTCCCGCGCTGGCGATGCGCGCCGTGCCGAAGAAGCCGAGGATCAGAGACGTCGCGAAAAGAGATCGCTTCCGGATGACGCCCGCGGCGAAGAAAGTGCTGGAGGAGGCGTACAAGCCCAAGGGTCATCGGAAGCTCCAGGTCACCGGCGCCGAGGTGCTGGCCCAGATTCTCGCTCTCGAACCACCGGATCCCGCGGCGGTGCTGCTGGGCGCGCTCGGCGTCGATCGCGCGGCCGCACGGCAACGTCTGGGCGCATCCGCGTTCGCTCAACCTGACCAGACACGGGGCCGCAGGTGACAGCGGTCGTCAGAGCCGAGTCGCTGACCAAGCGCTTCGGTGAGGTCTCGGCGGTCACGGACCTTTCGTTCGTGCTGGAAGCGGGCACGATCACGGGCTTCCTTGGACCGAATGGCGCCGGCAAGACGACGACGCTACGGATGGTCCTGGGGCTCGCGGCGCCGACCAGTGGACGCGCGCTCGTTTTCGACCGCCCCTACCACGAGCTCGAGCATCCGGCGCTGCGGATCGGCGCGGTGCTCGAGGCGACCGACTTTCACCCCGGCCGCTCGGGCCGCGACCACCTGCGGATGCTCGGACGCGCCGTCGATGTTCCCGATTCACGCGTCGATGAGGTGCTGAGCTTGGTGGAGCTCGGCGCAGCGGCACGGCGGCGCGTGAAGGGGTACTCGCTGGGGATGCGCCAGCGACTCGGGCTCGCGGCGGCGCTGCTCGGCGACCCGGAGCTCTTGATCCTCGACGAGCCCGCCAACGGTCTTGACCCGGAGGGCGTTCGCTGGCTACGTGACTTCCTGCGTCGACTCGCGTCGGAGGGCCGCACGGTGCTCATCTCAAGCCACGTGCTGGCCGAGGTCGCGCAAACCGTGGACCAAGTGCTGATCATCAGCCGCGGGCGCCTCGTGATCGAGGCCCCGCTGGCAGAGCTGACCGACCGCGCCGGCGGTGCCGTCCGCGTCCGCAGCGCCAACCCGCGGCGGCTCACGGCCGCACTGCACGGCAACGATCTACAGGTCACGACCGGTGCCGACCATGTGCTGCTCGTGCAAGGAGCATCGAGCGAGCGGGTGGGTGAGATCGCATTCGCCGCCGGCGTCCCGGTTCACGAGCTCGTGACCGACGGCGGCTCCCTGGAGGAGATATTCCTGCAACTGACGTCGGAGGCGCCCGCATGATCGCGCAGACCAGAGCCGAGCTGCTGAAGATTCGCTCCACCCGAACCACGATCGGGCTGATCCTCGGGATGATCGCGCTGATCCTGCTGTTCACGGTGCTGACCGGGTTGCTCAGCCACCCAACCGGACTGGCGAGCAAGGAGGACCAGCGCTCGTTCCTGGGCCTCGCCAGCCTCGCTGGCGTGTTCTCGGCACTCGCGGGCGCACTGCTTGTGACCAGCGAGTACCGCTACGGCACGATCCGCCCAACGGTCCTGTTCAACCCGGCGCGCTCACGCGTCCTCAGCGCCAAGGTCGTCGCCGGCGCTCTCGCCGGGATCGCGTTCGGGGTCATCGGCGAGGCGATCGGCTGGGCGATCGGCAACGCAATCCTCGACGGTCGTGGCATCACCGTCGCACTCAACGGCAGCGACATCGTGCTGCTCACACTTGGAGGGCTCGCCGGCGTGGCGCTATGGGGCGCGATCGGCGCCGGCCTCGGCGCGATCATCCACAACCAGGTCGGTGCCGTCATCACCCTCCTCGCCTGGGGATTCGTCGTCGACAACCTCCTATTCGGCCTCGCGCCTTCCGTCGGGCGGTTCATGCCGACACGCGCCGCGGACGCGATGATGGGCCTCAAAGTCCACCACCTCCTATCGCCCGGCGCCGGCGCCGTCATCCTGATCGCCTGGGCCGCCGCACTCGCCGCCGTTGGCATCGCCCTAACCGCCCGGCGTGACATCAACTAACGCCCAGACCCCGCTGATCTCAGAATCGGCGGACAGGCCGATGCCGTTGGCAACCCGCCGTTCGCTCCCGTCAGCAGCGAACACCCGCGCGAACCCGAACGCAGGTGTCGGCCCGCACTTCGCAAGAGTCGCGCTTGTCGCCGAGAAGCACGTCGCTGCTGAAGGCCGCGCCTGACACCTGCCTCGTGCTCGCGCGGGTACTCCCCGCCAGCGGCGCCAGGACGGCTGCTGCGTCCGGTTGGGGAAACGCGCGTCGCCAGGATCGGCGCCCAATCTTGGCTCCTGCGCGCGAATCGCGGCAGCGCGGTCCGCTCCGTCGGCGTGTCCGCGTTCGGCGGCGAGCGGAAGTGTGGCGCCGCAACCGGCAGCGGCGACCGTCGCGCGTGCTGGAATGGGTCGGTGAGTAACGACGTGAGAGAGGAGGCGATGTCAGCACGAGTGGAGGCGGTGTGGGCGGCCTCCGGGGCATTTGCGGTTGCGCTTTTCGCGTGTGGGCTGCTGTTCGGCGACCTACTCGCGACGACGAACTTTCCGGCGCTGAACGCCACGCCCTCCCAGCTGCGCGAGTACTTCCTGCGGAACGGCTCCGAAGTGCGGGCGCTCAGCTTCTTCCATCTACTCGCGGCTGCGGCGCTCGCGGCATTCGCGTCATACCTATACGCACGGCTACGATCCGCTGGCATCCGCGTCGCCGCGCTCGCGCTCACCGGCGGGATCATCGCCGCGGCGTTCCTGGCGATGTCCGCGCTCTGCTACCGGGTGCTCGCGGAACATTCAGTGGCGAGTGATCCCGCGCTGGCTCACGCGCTGGCTGTGCTCTCCTACCTCGCCGGCGGCCCAGCGATCGGGGTGCCGCTCGCTCTGACCGCCGGCGCGTTCGCCGCCGCGATCCAGCATCAGCGGACGCTCCCCGGATGGCTGTACTGGCTGAGCATCGTCGCAGCCGTCCTCGGGGTCGCGAGCGCCACCACGATGCTCGGACCGACAAACAACAGCTCGCTTGTCTACGGCGTGTTGCTGCTAGCGGCGGTGCTGCTGTTCGCGTGGCTCGTGGCGAGCAGCTTGGTACTGGTCAGGCGCGCACGCCGGCCCCGATGACCGCGCCACACACGTCACGACCCGGAAACCAACCAGACGAAAGGGCTTCTGCTCCGAGCGCGAGGGCAGTCAAAAGATCGCCCCGATCGACCTGCTCCCTCCTGGTGCGAAACGGCCAGCACGCCGGCGTGACCCGAATAGGCGTCGAGCGGTAGCGGACGACGCCGTCGACGCCGCACTCCGCCGGCGTGGCCCAAAGTGTCCGATTGGGGAAGCGCTCGTCGTCAGGATCGGCGCCGACATCGTGGCTCCTGCGTGCCACGAGCGACGGCGATTTGGACGAGGACGCTGGCCCGGGGAGCTGTCTTGGCGGGCTGTTGGTTTCGCTGGATAGGGGGCGTCGCGGCGTGGCGTCCGGTTGGGTGGTAGGGATCAGTCTTGCCGGGTTTCCGGGTGCTCGATTCCCAACGGTTTGCCCTGGCTGCGGATAGGCTGTCGCTTCCTTTTGAGCGTGAGGAGCACGGATGGTCTGTCCTGCGTGTCAGGCTGGGGACGAGGACGGCTGGAAGTGCCGCTAGGAGGGGGAAGTGGATCGCCGCGCTCAACAGGTCGGGCACGAGCTTCTGCTCGGCTGAAAGGTATGCGTGATCCAAGCCCTTAGATCACGCAGCACGGTGATGTTGCAGATCGCACGCAACCGGGCGCTGGCGCGGCTGCTGCTGGCGTACTTCGTCAACATCCTCGCCGAGTACGGCCAGTGGATCGCGATTCTCGTGTACGCCTACCAGCGTGGCGGCGCTACGCAGGCGGGTCTGGCGGTGATCATCCAGCTGATCCCGTCGATCCTCCTGGCACCGATCGTCAGCTCCCAGGCGGGTCGCCTAGGGGTCGTGCGCGTAGCCGTCGGCTGCTACCTCCTCGAGGCGCTGATGCTTGGCATTGGTGCCGCAGCGATCCTTACGGGCTCGACGGTTGTGCTCGTGTACGCGAGCGCGGTCTGCCTGTCGGTCCTGATCGCGGTCACACGCACCATGCACAGCGTGCTAATGCCGCTGGTCGTCCGTCTCCCCGAGGAGCTCACCGCCGCCAACGTCGCGACCAGCTGGTCCGACGGGTTGGGCGCCGTGATCGGAGCAGCGCTTGCGGGCATCCTGATGAGCGTCGACGGGCCCGGCCTGGCGCTGGCTGCGCTCGCGGTGATCGCGGCGACGATGGCACCACTCGCTGCGGTTCGCCCGAGACAGGCCGCAAACCGAGACCTCGGGGACAGGGACGACGGCGCGGGCGGGGCGCTCGCAGACCTGCTCGCAGCGGCGCGCGTGATCGCGTCGCGACCGAGCACCCGTGCGCTGATCGCCTACCCGGCGGGTGCAGCCGCGATCGAGGGGGCCGTCGATCTGCTGGTCGTGATCCTCGCGGTCAAGATTCTGATGATCGGCCCGGGCGCGGCGGGCTACCTGAGCGCCGCGTTCGGCGTCGGCGGGCTGATCGGAGCGCTCGGCGCGGTCGCGCTCGTCGGCCGGCGGCTCGCGCTGCCGCTTGCGGCAGCCGCCTTGATCGGAAGTGCGGGGCTCGCCGCACTGGCGCTGGCATCGACGGTCATCGTCGCCGTTGTACTACTCGCGATCGTCGGCGCCACACGAACCGTGCAATCGATCGCTGCGCAGACGCTGATCCAGCGCTCCACGCCGCTTGATGTGCTCGTGTGCGTATTCGCACTGATCGAGTCGATGCGTGACATCGGTCTGGCGTTCGGCTCCGTCGCGGTACCGCTGCTAGTCCATCTCGGCGGTCCCGACGCGGCTTTTATCGGCATCGCGATGTTCGGGCCGATCGTCGTGCTCCTGACCACTCGCCAGCTGCTGCGCACGGACGCAACCGCGACGATCCCGGTGGTCGAAATGGGGCTGCTGCGCAACCTTGAGATCTTCGCGCGACTGCCTGCTGCACCACTTGAGACGCTCGCGCGCGAGGCCAGCTACACGACCGTGGAGCCGGGGGCGGAGATCATCCACGAGGGCGACGAGGGCGACCGCTACTACGCAATCGTGCACGGCACAGTGGCCGTCACGATCAACGCCATCGAGGTGGCCCGCCTGAGCGACGGTGACGGCTTCGGCGAGATCGCCCTGCTCCACGACAGCCCGCGAACCGCGACCGTCACCGCAACGACCGACACCGCCCTGTTCGGCGTCAACCGCGAGGCGTTCCTGACCGCGATGCACGCCAGCCCATCCGTCCACGCAGCCGCGAGGGCGATCGCGATGGCGCGGACCGGTGGCGGGCCCGACTAACGGCGCTGAACCCGATGGCACTCGTACTAGGCAGCCGCCGCGTCCGGCCGGCCTTCCCCAACGCCGTGAAAGCGGCGGCCCGCATTAGATCGCGGCCTCCCGCTCAGATCGAAGAACGCCCACCCACACCGAGCGCCTCGTCGCTGCTGCTTGAGGCGTCAAGGAGCAAACAATCGAAGCGCCAGCATCGCCGCGACCGCCACCTACGCACCGGCCCGACGAGGGACGCGATCCCGCTCTCGGGGGCATGTACGTCCCCGCACAGTGCCCCTCCGCATGGAAACCAGAAGCGGCGGGATCCAGTACGAATCGCGCCGCGCCGACTGACAGGCAAGCCAGCGCTGACATCGACATCGACATCGACATCGAGCAATGAGCCGGCTCGGCGGTTGGCCTATCCGGGTTACCTGAACGGCCACGGGTTCGGGACCGGAACGTCCGGCCCTTCTGCGTACCAGTCAGCGTAGGCCTCCGCCGGGTCATCGGTTTCCTTCGACACCGACGCGCCATACCTAGCAGCCGTATCGTTGACGGTGTAATGGATTGCGTCCTCGCGCCGTGAGCCGATCATCAGCACGGCGCATGGCCCGTCTCCAGCTGCCACGAAGACGTGCTCGCTCCCAGCGGGGCAGTGGAGAAAGTCCCACTGGCGCAGCGCGCGCTCCTCGTCATCAACGATCGCGATGCACTCTCCGCAAAGGACGAGAAAGTCCTCCTGCACCGGTTCCGAGTGGTAGCGACCACTCGGCTGGCCCGGCTGCATCACTTGGACGTTGACGCCAGTGTCACGCCAGGTCACGCCATCGGGCTCGAGCTTGACGAATGTGGCTCCTCGCGAACCTCCGATCGCGGGTGCGTCCGCGAGATTGATCACGAAGGGCTCGTCGATGGCCCAACCATACTGATCGATCGGAACAGCCAGCCCAAACGAGTCCCGCACCGCTCTAATCCTGTGGGAGGTCCTCGCCGAACGACTACTGAGTGCCGTGTGCACGCAGACGCCGGGATCGCATTCGTCGTCTCTGCCATCGACAGGAGAGCGCTTCGGCGACGAGGCGCAAGCTTGCGACGAGCCGGTGCTAGCCGGCGGCGAGCAAACAGCGGGACTGCGCACTCGAGCGTTGATCGTGCTGCTGCGGCGCGCAGGGTTGCGGATCAACGAGGCGCTGTCGCTCGCCCGAGAGCGACCCGCTACATCGGTCGTGGTCGACAACGGCGGCTCGGGCCACCCTGCTCCAGCTCGCAGTGTCCGCCGGCGTTTGTCGGCGCTTCGCTCCGCACCAGTGCACCATGCGCACGCGGTCGAGATGGCCCACGAGGCAGTCCCACTGGTCGTCATCCAGCGTCCAGCTCGGACGCCCAAACCTCGGCATCACCAGCGTGTGTCTCGAATGGATCGACACCAGCGAGATCATCAACCCGGACCACCACCGCCCGAGGCCTCTAGTCCCAGCCAGCGCCGGGCTCCGATAGCGGGCCTGTCCAACCAGCGCACGGGCCGAATCGCCGCGTGACCTGCGGCGGTATCCATGGCGCTCCAGGCGCGCATGGAAGAAGGAGTCAAGGCGTCGCCGATGCCGAGGGCGGTGTGCGAGACGTTAAGTTAAACGGTCTCAATGAGGCGAGCGGGGTGACGCTCGTTGACCCGGTGAGCGCCAAGGAGTACGGGGTCGTTTACGACTCTCAGCAAAGGCCGCAGGCGTCAGAGCTGCCGTTCTCGGCGGTCCTCGACCAGTCGCTGCATCTGGCGTGGGTGAAGTTTCCCGCGCCGCCGCCAACCACCCAGGCGCTCGACGTTGTGTTTCCCAACGGCGCCCGCAGATCCCGGACGTACCGCTGTCGGACACTCCGGTCCCGCTGCTGACCAGCTTCGGCCCGCACGGCGCGGCCGAAACCCGGGGTGATGATGGGACCCAGCCGGCCGACAGCACCAGCACCGCCGGGATGACACTCCCGGTCACCAACCTAACCGTGGCCGCCGGCAACGCCGCCGGCAGCGACGTCGAGACCCCCGACCGGGTGACGATCACGCTGCATACCGACGTGCTGTTCCAGTTCGCCAAGTCCAACCTCACCCCCCGCGCGAGGGCGATCCTCAACGCGCTCGCCACGACCATCAAGAGCCGCGCGGTCGGGCGGGTGCAGGTTACCGGCTACACCGACTCGATCGGCACCGACCAGGTCAACATCCCGCTCTCCCAGGCTCGCGCCGCCGCGGTCGTCGCCGCGCTCAAACCCGGCCTGCCCGGAGTCACCTTCCACGCAACCGGTCTCGGGTCAAGCGATCCGGTCGCCCCCAACACCAAGCAGGACGGGCCCGACAACCCCGCCGGACGCGCGCTGAACCGGCGCGTCACGATCAGCTTCCCGGTCCGCGCCGTGAGCCCGGCGGCCGCTCCCAGCCCCCGCCGCGGCGCTAGCCGCGCAGGCGGCAACCGCGCGCACCGTGGACTACACCCAGGCCGGCCAAAGCAACCACTGGCAGGTCACGATCAACGGCCTGTACCGCGAGGGTAACCTCGCGGTGCTGAAGCTCGGAATCACCTGCACGAACCCACCCAGCCAGGGCTGCAACGCTGCCGAAGACTTCATTGGCAGCCAGACCGTCCCGCCGGCCGACAACGCCCAGAACTGGCTCGCGCAGCCCCCCCACTCCTTCTGGACGCTCGGCGGTTTCTATCTCACCGACCCCGCGACTGGCACCGACTACGTCCCCGTCTATCAGGGCCCCGGCGACCCGCTCACCTCACCACTCAGCAACAGCATGGCGTCGGGCGAGACCTACGCGGCCTGGATCTACCTGTCCGCGCCGCCGCCGTCGACGACCGCGGTCACGGTCTCCCTCCCCGGCGGCTCGCCGAAGATCGGGGACGTCCCGCTCACGCCCGCGGCCTCCCCCGCGGGCGGTTAGGACCGCGCCACGTTCGCCGGTCAACCGTGCCACAGATCGCAGGTCACCTGGTCTTGTTCGCGTTGGATACCGGGTCGATGTCGATGATGTTGTTCACCGCGCTTTGACGAAGGTCGCGATGTCGCCGACAATCCCGCTCGCTAACAGGGCAGTGAAGAGCACAGCCACCAAGATCAGGGTCCCACCGATCACGTCTTAGCATTTCCGACGCACGCGGGTCAACATCCAAATCTGCCGCCAGATGCCATAGAGCGTTCTCCGAGGGACGTCGCAGGCATCGGCGGTCTCGCTACCGCTTGGGACGTCTTGTGCGGAAGCGTCCGCTTCCCCTCCTCGGACTGGTGGTAGTTGTTGCCGGCGCGCCCGTCCTGCGTCGCGGCGTTCGACTCGCGTTGAGACCGCACGCCCGTGATCGCCTCGGGTCGAGGCGGCCTACCACCTACCCAGTTTGGTTTGGAAGCCGGCCGGTGAGCCGGAGTACGCTCAGATTGAGTGAGCCACGCCCATTACGAAGCCGGTAGGAGGTTTCGATGCCCGGACTGAAGGGACGGCTCTCGACTGTGGTCAAGTCGAAGATCTCAAAGCAGCTTGACCGGGCCGAGAACCCGAGCGAGACGCTCGACTATGCGTATCAGCGCCAGGTCGAGAACCTCCAGAACGTCAAGAAGGGGATCGCCGACATAGCCACCGCCAAGAAGCGGCTGGCGCTCCAGCAGCAGCAGCTCGGTGAACAGGGCACCAAGCTCGACGCTCAGGCCCGCGAGGCGATCTCCGCGGGACGTGAGGATCTCGCTCGCGCGGCGCTGGAGCGCAAGCAGCTGACCGTTCAGGAGGCTGGCTCGCTCGGCCAGCAGATCGCACAGCTCGAGTCAGAGCAGGCGAAGCTGATCGAGTCCGAGAAGCAGCTGCAGGCGAAGACCGAGCAGTTCCGCTCAAAGAAGGAAGTCATCAAGGCCCAGTACTCGGCTGCCGAGGCGCAGGTGCAGATCTCGGAGGCGGCCACGGGAGTCGGTGACTCGACGGCGGATATCGGCATGGCGATGCAGCGCGCCCTCGACAAGACCGAGACGATGAAGGCTCGCGCGGAGGCCGTCGATGAGCTTCAGGCGGCGGGAACCTTCCAAGATCTGACAGCGCTCGGCGCCGACCAGGACGACGTCGATCGCCAGCTCGACCAGCTCGGCGCCAAGAGCGCCGTCGACGACGAGTTCGCCCGCCTCAAGGCGGAGGTCCAATCGGGCGCACCGCAGTCCGCGCTCCCTGCCGGCGACACCGGCACGGGTGACCAAGCAGAGGCACATCAGCCGGCCGCCGGCGACGACGAGGCCCCTCCTCCCGGTTAGTTCGCACCTCCCCGACGAGGTAATCCTGACCAACTACTTCACGATCCGCGATGGGAAGATCGTCAGCCTGATCGTGATCCGCAACACCCCGGCGTGCTGATCGCCGCAGAGAAAAGGCCCGGATCATGATCCGCGGGTGCGATCACGCGCCAACGCTACCGGCTGCGGCACGAGAACGCCGACCCTCCTGCCGACCGGCGGGGCGGAAACCCCAGCTCGACGCCACTTGTGTGACGACCCGCCAGACCCACGCGATCAAATCGCGAGCCCGAGGTCGGCTCCCGCTCTGTCGGCTCGAACCGGAAGCGGCGATCGCGCGCCGTGGCCGGGTCGTAGCTGTCCTCGTCGTCCGTTCCAGGAGGCGGCTCGAGACCGGCGCGCACTTCTGCTTCGTCGCGATCGTTTGCAGCGATCTTGCAAGACGTCCTGTGTCATCAAGGTCGGCTGTCGGGGAGTCGTCCACCAAGGCTCGCAGCATGTCCGGCTCGAGGAACTTGTCGATCAAGATCGCTCCGTGTGCCAGCGTGCAATAGCTGGAACCGATGCGGCGCGCGGCGGCCAGCGTGGCCAGCTCGTACCGGCGCAGTTCCATGTTGGCCTTGATCGCTTCGTTGAGCTGCCGCCAGGCGGCGTAGACCCCCGGACGCGGCGAGAACGCTCTGGTGAGTTCGGCAACTCGCCGTACGCCTCTCGGTCTCGCTGATACATGTCTGCCACTGCTCCGGTTGCCTGAGATTCGGAAACTGTCTCGATGAAGGTCACGGCGGCTCCTCTACCAATCGCGGGCCGGGGTCAGTAGCTGAAGACTGTGGCGCCTTCGTCGATCCATTGCCACAGCGGGGTCGCGCCGCCGAGTTGGGCCTTGTCGATTAGCTCTTCCTCGCTGAGCTTGCGCGCGTTGAAGCAGATCGGGCAGACGAGCATCCGTCCGTCCGCCTCGGCGTATTGTGCGGCGAGCGCCGGCAGCGTCGGGCAGCCTTCACAGGCGATGCCCTGAGCGAAGTTCGGGAGGGCGAGTCGAACCGCTTCCTTGGTCACGAACATCGCGACCTGCTTGCCGGCTTGGGCAGCGGCGCCGGCTACGAGGAACGCAACCGTCACCCGCTCGGGGTCCTCGAGTCCGGTCGCGAGATTGATCACAACCTTGCCGTTTGTGCTCATGGGTGCTCCTGTTGTTTGGGGAGCTCGAGGATCCGCGATCCCGGGTGTTCGCGCATGGGCGATTCCACCCATCTTTTCCGCTCCCGGCTACGCGGGTTTGTCGAGTCCGAGGCGTAGCGCCGCGGCGGCCGCCTCGGCGCGGGTGCGGACGCCAACCTTGCCGAGGATCGCGGAAACGTGATGTTCGACCGTGCGGGTCGAGAGAACGAGTCGCCGTGCAATGTCGCCGTTGCGGAGCCCAGCGGCCAGCAGCACCACAACCTCAAGCTCGCGTGACGTCAACGCGCCAGAGTTGCCCCTCGTCGCCACGTGTGGCCCGCGCGGCACAGCTCGGATGCCGCGCTCGCGCAGGCGTCTGGCGGTGATCTGAGCCGCCGGACGGGCGCCCAGCCGCTGTAACTCGGTGAGCGCTCGACGTAGCTCTGGCTCGGTGTCTGACCCTGCCAGTGCGAGCGCCGCCTCGTACGGGCAGCCGAGGTCTGTCCACAGTACTGCGGCGTGGCGCCAGTCGCCCGCGAGTTCTTCCGCGAACGGCGATGCCGTATCCCCGTCTGGCGATTTGAGACCGGCACGCTGCCGCCACAGCGACAGTTCCCCGCGCCCACGGCTGATCGAGCTTCGCCGCGAGCGTCACGGCGGCCGCGGTCGCGTCGTCGACCTCTTCCAGCTCGCGGCGCAGCCAGGCCGCCTCGGCGCGGGCAGCGGCGACCGGCGCCAGCCGCTGCAGCTCGCCGGTCCGGGCCGCGAACGCATTCGCCTGTTCGAGCAGCCCCCGGGCTCGCGCGTGATCGCCGGTCCGAGCCGCCAGCAACCCGGCGACCACATGCGCAACGATCTGTGTCGGCGGCGACGCCTCTGGGTGTGCCAGCACCTCGGAGACCTCCTCGCCTGCGGCGTGCCAGCGTCCGCTGTTCAGCGCCTGGCGTGCACGCCACGCTCGCAGGTAGAGGCCGTACGAGGCGAGGTCGTGCTCGGCGCAGTACGCGATTCCTTCGGCGAGGAAACGGTCGGCCAGCGCGGATTGTCTGCGCTCGACGGCGGCTGTGACGAGGTTCGCGTAGGCGCGACCCACATCGTCGTCGAGTCCTGCCGCTCGCGCACGGGCCAGGCTGGCCTGGATCTTCGCCCGCCCTTCCCGCTCGCGACCGGCGATCACCTCTGCCGTGCCGATGTTCGAAAGAGCATGCACCGCGACCTCAGCGACGCCGAAGCGCTCTGCGAGCTCGAGCGCCCGCTCGCTCCACGTGATCGCCGATCCAGTGTCGTAGGACAACATCCGCAGCTGCGCGAGGTTGCTGTACGCGCGCGCTAGCTCGGGACCCGGAGCCGTCTGCTCCAGCACGACGACCGCCTCGCCGGCCACCGCCTCGGCCTCCTCACCGCGACCACCGAACCACAAAAACCGCGAAAGCCATCGCAGCCCGTCGCCCTCCCGCACACGATCGCCCGTCGCCCGCAACAGGGCGACCGACTCGCGCTGCAACACGATCGCGCGATCAAGTTGATCGATCAGGTAGTGCTCGACTGCGCAGCGACGAAGCAGCTCGGCGCGCGTCCCCTCCGAAGACGCCAGCGATACCGCAACTGCTCGGGCGTAGTGCTGGGCTGCCTCCCGGTGAGCGCCGAGCGCCGCCGACCGCTCGCCAGCAACAGCCGCCCAGCGCAGTAGGGCAGCGTTATCGCCCGCCCGCTCGGCGTGATGAACCAGGCGCTCCGGTGAGCCGCCTGCGCCCTCCAAAGCCCGCAGCACCCGACGGTCAAGAGCGACCCTCCGGGCGGGGTCCCGCTCCTGCTCGAGCACCATCCGCGCCAGCTCGTGGCGAAACCGCACAGCGCGACCATGCGCCTCGAGCATCCCCACACCGATACATCGCCCCACCGCCGTCTCGGATAACCGCTCGAGCCGCAGCCGCTCAACGCTCCTCGCCGTCGCGACCCGGCCCAGCATCACCCTCAACGGATGGGCAGCCTCAAGCTCGTCGTCGCCGTAAGTGCAGACGACCAGCACGGGCACCCGCTCGACCCGCCGCACCACACACCCGAGCACATCGACCGTCCCCCCATCCGCCCAATGCAGATCCTCAAGCACCACGACCGCATTGCGTGCCCGCCTCAGGTCCTCGAGCAACGCGCGCGCGACCTCAGACGGACGCGCACCCGCAACCATAACCGCAGCAGCCGAGCCCGCGAGCTGCTGCGCCACCTCCACCACCGATCCGAGCGGAGCCGGCGTCGCGAGCGGATCGCAGCCACTCCACACAACCCGCGATCCGCGCGCCTGCTCACAGAATCGCCTCACCAGCGCGGTCTTCCCGACACCCGCCTCCCCAGCGACGAACACGAGCCTGCCCACACCGGCGCGCCGACATCGCGCAACACCCGAGCGAGCAGCGCCAGCCCCTGCTCCCTCTCCAACAACTCGCCAACATCGAGCTCCAGCGCACCAGCCATCCAGGACACGATCCCACCTACACCCGCTCGCCCGCAAGCCGCTTGCCCCAGGCTGCCATCGACATCCAGAAACCCCAGGCGCCGGGCGATGCGCGCGAGCACGGGCATCACTATTCATCCGGCCCGGGTCGGCCGACCCTCGTTCTTTTGGTCCGACGATGGGGCGCGACACAAGCCGCGATGCGGCGATCCAAGGCCCGCCGACCCGCTTCACAGGACGTTCACAAGTCTTTTACATGCGGGATGTGCTCGGGACCTATCGTGCGCCGGCACGTGCCGGAGCCGGCTCGGCGATGGCCGGTCGAGTCCGATCGGCCCACGACGACAGGGCACGTCCGGCTGGGGACCTCCTATGGCTTCGATCACAAATCTGATCCGCGGCACCGGCCGCGAGTACTTCGACCTATTCGAGCGGGCTGGCGCGAACGTCGCGCGCGCCGGCGAGCTGCTTGACGACATGCTCGCCGGGTTTCCCGAAAGTCAGGGGCTGGCGCAGGACATCCTGGTCTGCGAGCGCGACGGCGACCAAATCACGCACGAGTTGATCAACCGGTTGAACAAGACGTTCGTGACGCCGATCGATCGGCAGGACATTCTCGATCTCGCCTCGGCGCTTGACGACATCGTCGACTACACCGAGGAAGTCGCGGACTACCTCGGCCTGTACAAGGTCGAGGCGCCGATGGCGCAGGCGCAGAGCTTGGCCCATGTTCTTGCTCAGGCAGCCGAGCAGATCTCGCTGGCGATCCCGCTGCTCCGCGGCTTCCGGGACATCAGCGAGCACACGATGGAGGTCCATCGCCTCGAGAACACTGGCGACCGGATCGTGCGGGGAGCGATCGCGTCGTTGTTTGTGGTGGGGATCGATCCGATGGTCGTGATCTGCTGGAAGGACATCTTCGAGCGCCTGGAGCACGCGATCGACTCGACCGAGCGAGCGGCGGACATCCTCGACGGGATCGTGATCAAGAACGCCTAGCTTATGAGTGGGGACGTCATCCTCGTGATCGTCATCGCCACGGCGCTGGCGTTTGATTTCACCAACGGCTTTCACGACACCGCCAACGTTGTCGCGACAGCCATCTCCACCCGTGCGATCGCGCCGAAGCCGGCGGTCGCGATCGCGGCGTTCTTGAACTTTGTCGGGGCGTTCCTGTCGCTCCAGGTCGCCGCGACGGTCGGCAAGGGGTTCGTCGACACCAACGCGGTCACCACAACAGTCGTGTTCGCCGGGCTGGTCGGCGCGATCGGATGGAACGTGATCACCTGGTATTTCGGGCTGCCATCGAGTTCTTCGCATGCGCTGATCGGCGGTCTCGTCGGGGCGGTGATCGCCGCGCAGGGCTTCGCCGCTGTCAACGGCAACGGCCTGCTCAGCAACCTGATCGTGCCGGCAATCATCGCGCCGCCGATCGCGTTTCTGGTCGCGGGGGTGTCGATCCTGATCATCTACCGGATCGTCGGGAACTTGCATCCGGGTCCCGTCGTCCACGGCTTTCGCCTGGGTCAACTCGCCTCCAGCGGGCTGCTCGCGCTCTCGCACGGCACGAACGACGCGCAGAAGACGATGGGCGTGATCGCGCTCGCGCTGGTCGCGCACGGCGACATCTCCGCGAACGCGTTCTACGTTCCGGACTGGGTCGTGATCGCCTCCGCCAGCGCGATCGCGCTCGGCACGTTCGTCGGCGGTTGGCGGATCATCAAGACGCTGGGTACCCGGATCATCGAGATGGACGTCACCCAGGGATTCGCGGCGCAGGCCGCCGGCGCCGCCGTCATCCTCGCTGCCTCGAGCGCCGGGTATCCGCTCTCAACCACGCACGTGATCTCTGGCTCGATCATGGGCTCCGGAGCCGCCAAGCGCCTGTCCGCCGTCCGCTGGGGAGTTGCGGGCAACATCGTCGGCGCGTGGACGCTCACCCTTCCCGCCGCCGCGATCATGGGCGCAGTCGTCTACGCAATATCCACGCTGTTCGGCCACGGCGCAATCGGCCCGCTCGTCATCAGCGCAGCTCTGCTCCTGACACTCGCAGCGGTTTTCGTCCGCCGCCTCCAACAATCCACTCCGGCACCAGTCGTCCCATGATCGCCGCCGCGATCAACACCCACGCCCTGGTGAAGATGGCCTACTCCTCGGTGTTGGCAGGCGTCAGCGTCGCGATCGTCTTCTCTCTCGCGATCATGGGTGTGGCCCGCTCAGGCGAAATGCGCCGCGAGCACCGCACCGGCGCCGCCGCCGCGTACACCGCAATCGCGGCCACCGGCCTGCTACTCGCCGCCGGCATCGTGGTCTACGGCCTCACCCTCGTCGCGCATAAGACCTAGGACTGACGCCGACCGTCCCAGAGAGCGCTTCTAGGCCTATGGGCCAGGACCGCCGAGGGGCTAACTCCCGCCGCGTGCAGTGCCGAGCCGCGCAGGACTGGTCGCTGACTTGGACCTCCGTCGGCGGGTTGGCGTTAGCCGGATGTGGTTCGACGGCCGATGCCGAAAGGTGGGACTCGTGCTCGTTGAGGGTGGCTCGCGGGCCTGGACGTCAGCCGTTGACCTAACGGCTGCTGGCTTGGCTGGCGATGAGTGACAGATAGCGCAACCAAGCCCGGGTCAAGCGGCCGAACCGTCGGCAAACTGCTTTCGGAGAGGTGCACGCGGGGCGAACCTGGTTTCGGCCCGGTCGATGCCGGCGCCGAGGGGCTTCTAGTCGATCTCCACGTCGAAGTCCCACTGCACGGGCGGTCTGCTCCCCTCCAGAGGCGCCCACACGAGTCTGCCCCCGCCGGTCGGGAGCACAGTGGACATCTTCAGTCCAACGGTCGTGCCAGGCGTGACCTGACTCGGGGGTGGCCCCCCGTCGAGGCTTTGCACCTTCAGGGTGTGGATGGCACCCTGCTCGTCGATCGCGGCGAACTGCCTCGGCCGGATCGGGATTGGAGCCGAGGCGGATGTCAGCGTGACGGTAAAGGTGCATGGCGTGGTTTTCGGGACCGGAACCTTGCCTTCCTCTGGAACGGCCGGCCCCACGACGGTGGCTAGGACCCGCGCGTTGGGGAGTTCGACGCGGACAGTGTCTCCTTGAACTGCGAGCCACGGGCGCTTTGGTGTGGCCGTAACCACGCGGCCGACCGGGACTTTGGCCTTTCCAAGCCAGGCGGGGATGTACCCGTAAGTGTTACCCGACGTCTTGACCGGGGCCGGGTTGTGGTTCACTGGTTGGGCTCCCTGGCTGGATGCTCGGGCCGCCGGCACGGGCCCGGGTGCCACCCGACTGTGGCGTGGGTGTCCGTTGGAGGCACCGCCAAGCACCAGGATGGCAACGACCGCCAGTATCAGGACCGCGAGCGTCGCAGCGAGCCCGCCTCGGGCCGCGTGTGCCGTCGAGGACATTGGCCGATCAGCCTGGTGCGTCGCCACCTGGTCGCGGCTCCTCAGGGGTTCAGTCGGTAGCCCGGGGCGTCTCGCGGCTCGCCGCGCGGGTTGTTGAACACGTCGCGGCCGAACGGCGCGAGACCGGGCTGGGCGGCGTAGCCGAGGTGGCCGCGACCATCGAGACCCCGTGACGCATGGCTGACATCGAACAGATCCTCCATAGTGCGCAGCCAGCTGTAGTGGTTGTAGAACCGGGTGCTGACCGAGCCCGGCCGGATGTACGGGCTGATCAGGACGCTTCCGGTGTCGCCACCACCATTTGTCGGGTGGGTGGCATCGAACAGCGGATCCGTGGCGGCGGTCTCCGGGCCGAGGTTGATCTTGGTCACGGTTCCGGTGGGCGCCGTCGCCGCCCCGTTGCAGGTGAGCGTGAAGGAACCGGCGTCGACGAACCCCCCTGACTCGTTCGAGGCCGTAGCCGTCACCGGCGTGTCGACGACGTCGGCCACCACGCAATTCGCCGGGATCGGGCTGCCGGGATCTGTGGTGTCTGTGACGCTTCGCCCGACGTCACGCAGCGTGATCGCGTTGTCCTTGATCGTGGCCGAGCCTGGGGCCCCCGAGGCGGAGTCCGTGCGGGCGCCGCCGGTCGCGCTACCACCGATTGGGTCGCCTCCTCCGAGGATCAGTCCGGGGGTCGCCGTGTTGCGGTCGATGAATGCGTTGTAGCCGTCGCCGGGGTACAGCTGGTCTCCTTGGGCATCGGTGGCCAGCGGCGTGTTCGGACCCTGAGGCTCCGAGTGAACGCCACGGCCGAACAGCGTTTCAGCCGCCGTGTCATTGGCGATCGAGGTCGCCGCGTTCGGTTGGTCCTTGGTCGAGTTGGCGAAGCTGTCGCCGGTGTAGGTGAACGGCGGGAACGCCTCATCGAAGGTGATGTCGATCAGTCCACCGTCGCGGAACGCCGGCGACGCCTCGATCTCCGGAACGATGTGCTTCAGGAACAGGTCGGCCGCGTACAGCCCGCCGGTGTAGTTGACCGGCGGCCTCGGCGTATTCGGGCCCGAGAACCCGCCCGAGAGGTTGTTGCCGTGGCACACGGCGTCATGCGCGTCTGAGCAGTTGTCCGGCGTGATCCAGCTGAACGCAGGGGTCGTCGACTCGTGCTGCAAGTCGTGATAGAGCCCGTGGCGACGGTCGAAAAGGTCGGCGATATGCCTCGAGTTGCAGTCGCCTGATTTCAGAACCGATTCGAACCAGGCCGGCGGGAAGTGCTTGGGCACGTACTGATCGTTACCCACGGCACTGCCCGGACTCGGCTGCGTGCCGATCGCGCCCGGTGTCGGGTAGGGAGCGCCGCAATATTTCACGCCGGCGCTATTGGAGTTCAGGCCCGGAACACCGTTCGGGTCGCCGTTGTAGGTGTTGCTCAGATCCTGCGCATAGCCCTTCCAACTCGCCCCGGCGGCATCGAGCTGGTTGAACAGCGTCTTCACGCTCCGCGGGTACACGCACCCATTCTTGCCAGCCGCCGCATTCGGACCCGCCGCCGAACGCAGCTGACCGTAATTGGGATTCGTCCGCAGCGACCCCGAGGTGTCGATGTTGCCCGCGATCGAGGCGTAGTCCGGGCAGTCATCCTGGATGTCAGAGAGCGTGGCTTGGCCGCTGACCAGCGAAATGTAGTTGTCCTGGCTGAAGTGCCCCGTCCCGTAGTAGTTCTTCAGAAGCACCCCCTGCGACGGCAGCGTCTGCCACAGGTACGTGTTGTTGTTCAGGCCGGTGAACGTCGCGTCATAGGACTTGTTCTCCAGAATGATCAGCCAAACGTGCTTGATCTTCCCTGGCTGGATCCCGAGCCCGTCCGCCGGCGTGGGCGCACGATGCCCGGCGTTCCCGTGATGCCGTGAACCCGAGGCACTCGCGGTCATCGCCAGCGCCAGCCCGCCCGCCAAACACGCAGCACTGATCGCACCGAGCGCGACGGCGCGGTGTAGCCGACCGGAGCGCGCCGCGCCTTGTGGGTCATCCCGCCGTCCTCTCATCCTCCCGAGCCCAGAAATGTTCACCCTCATCGGCGCGCTCCCTTTCGGTTGGGCGGGACAGTCTCGCGCGAGCCTAACCCTAGCTGTGTCGCTCGTGTGAAAAGTATGTCCCATCCCCGCAACGGCCCATAGAGCGGTGCACGTAGCGCAGCTACTAGGCGCTCGACCCACTCGACCACCACGACGCGACTTCTCGCCGGCTGCGTGTGGCGTCGGCTCCACCCAGGGCTGCGGCTGGCGCCAGCCCGACCGGAGATCCCGACACGCCTGCGGGACGCGACGCGGCCTCGCTCGGGCGCTGTTGCTCTACACACGGGCAACAGCAGCCGCTCCCAGACCGCCGACTTCGGCGTCGACCCGGGTCCGAGGGTGCTTGCCGCTCGCCCGACTCGTGCCGGGGAGCAAACGCTCCGCTGCAGTCGCTCTCCTGATCGAGCCGGCGCCAGCGCGAGCTGTCCGTCCTTACCGGTTGGACGAGCTGGGGAACTAAACCGAGCGTAGGCGAACTTCTCCTCGCCACCTTTGCGGAAGTCCTGCTCGATAACGCTGTCGGCCGCTACCTCGAGGTCCCCGATGTATGGGATCCGTACATCCCGATTGCGCCCGAAACGAGCGGGTCGCACGCCTTCCCAAAGGACGACCGAGACCCAGAAGCGCCGCCATGCCGATCCGCGACTGCCGGACCGCCGTGAGGATGCGGCAGCACCGGGCGATCAGCCGCGCCCGCGGAGACCTCCTTTGCCGCTCCGACGGCGGGGGAGGTTTCCCTCCCCAATGGCCGTTGTGTTTGCCCGGACGGGCAGAAGGCTCTCAGCTGCCGCGTCGCGACTTATAGACTGGCCGCACACCAAGCGCGACCAAGCCAGACATCGACGGAAGCGATGACGCTCCCCACACGGCAGCCCGCCGGTTCCAACGCCCGCGACGACGAAGGTCGGACGCAGAGCCCCCGCCGCACGAGCTTCGCCACGCGAGTTGCGCCGAACGGCGTCACGGCCGCCGGAGCCGCACCTGCTTCCCTTTCGCCGCAACAATTGCTCGCCGTGCAGCGGTCCGCCGGCAATGCGGCGACCTCCGGGGTCATCGCGGGCCTGCAGCAGCCCTCGCCGGAGGGCCGGATCAGTCGGCGCGGGCAAGCGCGGCGCGCGGGTCCGGCGCGGCCGCCCGTACAGAGGAAAGTCGACGATCTCACGCCACGAGATCTCGCCGCGACGGTGGGGGTCGAGCTCGCTGCTGCCATTACCCGGCTCATCGATCAGTACAACGCTACCGCTCCGTTGGGACAGCTTGGAGGCGATGTGTTGAAGGCTCAGCTCGAGGCTGACGAGCTGACCATCCGTGGACTCGAGGCCCAGATCGCCAAGGCGATCCCTGAGGAGCTCGACCTCGAGGAGTTCGAAAGAAGGTCCAAAGATGTCAACCCCCTCCTAGTGGAGTTAGACGCGCAACGGAAAGGGATAGCGGAGCACGCAGAGGAAATCAGGCTTGCCGAGCAAGCGGCGAAGCCTCTGAAGGAGAAACACCTGTCGGGTCTCTTGCGGGGAAAGGAGACGAGGTACAAGGAATTAGTGGGCGAGACTGCTAAGGACACGGCAGAGGTGTCCGACGAAGCCCTTGCAGAGATCATGAAGCTTTATTCCTCCAGGGGCGAGGGCAGGAAGGTCTGGCAGGAAGAAAACACTCGTCGTGAGCGGGAGAGAAGCAATCTAAGCGGCCCGCAAGGTTGGGTAACGGAGCTACTGGGGCCGCACGCGCAAGACGCGCATGTACGGAAGGCGCTACAGCTGATAGGGCAAGTGGAAAAGTCCGAGGCCCTGAGCGTCAAGGTTATGGTGGCGATTGTCAATGAGCTGCACGCTTCACCAATTGCCGCCGCGACGGAAGTCAAGGATTACTTCGGGAGGCAAGTCGATAAGCGTGCCGCGACTGACCCCGATGCAGCGGCGAAGACGCTCCGAACGAAACGGAAGGCCGCGGGGCTCCGCGGCGACGCCCTGAAGCAGCTGGGAGAAGGCAAAACTTGGACCGAACTGTCGAGCGCGATCGACGCCTGGTGGACCGAGTTGAAGGCCAATGCTGCGAAAGACACTTTTGCGGCGGCGTTCCAGGCGAAGACGATGACCGTCCGCGTCGTCGCAAAGGGCGGCTCAGCACAGGGAGGCAAGTTCAAGGCGCAAATCCCGGTAGGCGAAAGCAACACTACAACTGGTGAGGCCGAGATGGAGTTGAAGCGCGACCGGGGCTCGATCCTGGATCGTACAAAGCCACAGACATGGACAGCCGAACAGGGTGATATCGCGGCAAAGAAGATAACCGGACTGTATGAGTTGTCTGCGTCTCTCCTCGACCCCGACCGGGACTCCGGCATCTATCCGCAGCTGAAGTTCTACAGCAACCCCGAGGCGGTGGTCTTCATGCCTTCGGCCAGCCCGAAGGACCTGCAGATCTTCGCGGCTATCTCAGAACTGGCTGACGCCAACAGTGCCAAGCTACGAGAGATCGCTGCTGAGCTGACGAGGATAACGCTCGCCCAGTCGACTGATATGGGAACGAAGTACGTCGACAAATCCCCAGGGAACAAGGGAACTGACATTCGCTACGGTGAGTCCGGAACGATCATTCGGTACTCCGGAGGCACCGGCAAGGCTGCGCGGGAACACGAAATTGAAGCGCGCAGAACGAACGCGCTGCGGTACACGGACATCCTCGCGGACAACAAGCACCTCGTAAACGAAGTCGTTATCGAGTACAGGAAGCACGCCTCGGGCAGGTTCCCACTATTCACAGAGATCGACCACGCGCAGAAGCGCTTCTACATACTCGACCCCACAACGTTCGTAAGAACGGGTAAGTACATCGACAACAAGGGTATCGAGCGGCCGAACTGACGGAAGCGACAGCGGCGCTGATCGCTGCCTCGTGGGATACGAGATTGCTTGGACAGAAGATGTTCGACGCGCGCAAGGCGTATGCCGGTGAAGAGGCGACAGTCGAACTCCCATTGCCGGAGCCTGTGCGGCACGCCGATGGGCGCGGAGACAAATGCTCTACGCCGGTCAGGGCACGCGCGATGGTGACGGCTCTCGAGCTCGAATGGAACGGACCAGTTCTACGGCGACGATCCGGGGCCAGACCGCAGGCCATCCACGGTGGCCCTCACGATCGCTCATAGGACATGCTGTGGTTGCCGAGCTGACGATCGAAATGGCGACCAAACGTACTTTCGCGACGACGCGGTGCCAATCGGCGGCGCGCAAGCGAAACGGTCCCCGCGCCCGCCATCGCCCCGACTTTCTGCCGCGTGAATGCGATCGCGCGGCCTCTCGTGACGGCGTCACTGCAACGCCACGAGCGCGATCACGCCGCCCGGGGCGCGACGATCGCATTCGGGTACCGCGGCGTGAACGCCGCGCTATCGCAGAGACAACGAACCGCTGAGCCGGATCCCGGGAGTCGATTCTTGATCGATCGTTGCCCGTGACCGTTGCCCGGCCCTGGGGCGGTGCTAATCGTTTGCGCGGCGAACGGTCAGAAGCGACGGTTTTACAGCTTCTTTGTGAGTACCCCCAGCCGGATTCGAACCGGCGATCTCCTGCGTGAAAGGCAGGCGTCCTAACCGCTAGACCATGGGGGCGGGCCTAATCCATTGTATGAGCCGAACCCAGCGCGCGGCGGCGTTCACGCGGACGCCGCGCGCATCGCGATTCGGCCCGCCTCGGGATTGCCGGCGACGCTAGGCGGCCGCCTTCGCCCCCCACAGCTCCCGACTTGCGATGCGCGCACCCTCGGCGAGAGCGGCGAGCTTGGCCCATTGGATCTCGGAGTGGACCCGGTGGATGAACGCTCCCTGCGCAAATCCGCAGTCGGTCCCGGCCAGGACGTTGTCGCGCCCGACGACGTTGGCGAGCCGGACCAGTCGCTGCGCGACCAGGTCCGGATGCTCCACGACGTTGGTGTGATGGGTCACGACGCCCGGGATCAGCTTCTTGCCCTCAGAGAGAGGCACGTCTTCCCAGACTCGCCACTCGTGCTCATGGCGGGGGTTGGCCTGCTCCATCGCGTAATAGCCGGCATTGACCTGGAGGACCAGGTCGATCGTGTCTCGCAGCGGCGGGTCGTAGGCGTGGGGGCCGTGCCAGCTGCCCCAGCAGACGTGGTAGCGGACGCGCTCCGGGGGGAGCCCCTCGAGCGCGTGGTTGAGCGCATCGACCCGGAGCTGCGCCCAACGGCGATAGTCGTCGTCGGTCTTGCCGAGGGAGAGCATCGAGTCCCATTCGTGCATCATCACGGCGTCGTCGACCTGAAGGAAGAACCCCGAATCGACGATCGCGCGGTACTCCTCACGCAGGGCGTCCGCCAGGCCGTAGACGAACTCCTCCTCGCTGGCGTAGTGCTCATTCCTTAGCCAGTAGGCACTCGCCGGGGCGACGACCGGCATGAACGCCTGCACGTCATCGTGTCCTTCGAGTGCGGTGCGGAGGTTGGCGATGTCCCGGTCCAGCGCGGCGCGGTCGTACGTGATCGGCCCCGTGCACACCCATTCGATCGCCTGGTTGGCCGCCGGCTCATCCCCGTGCTCGCTCGAGTCCGCGGCACGGTTGCTCTCCCGGACCGCCGCCTCGTCCAGCGCGTCGAGCGCCGCGTAGGCACCCGGGAACTGCTGGCGGTCGCGGCTGGGGGGCATCATGCTGGCGCCCTCCAGAGTCATCACACGGGCCTCGAGGCCGCTGACCCGCTCGTAGAGATAGGTGATCCAGCTCGCCTTGCCCATCTCCCCGTCATCGACGATGTCGATGCCGGCGTCGATCTGGCGGTTGACGACGTCCTGCACTGCGCCACGCAGGACCTCGGCGTACGCGGCCTCGTCGTAGCTCTCACCGCGCTCCCCCGCGGCCAGGAACGAGAGCAGCTCCGGTGGCCTGATCAGGCTGCCGGTATGCGTAGCGAGGATCTTGCCCATTTGGTCTCCTAATCGTCCGCGTGGCCGCCGGCGCTCGTGCTGCGGCCAGCCCTTTGCGCAAGCAAACACGAGTCGTCGCCGAAATGCAAAGGGGTCGCGGATTGAGAAGACTTCTCGCGCAGATGTCCACGCGCGCCCAGACCGCCTCGGATATAACCGCTCGCAGACAGGCCGCGACCGGCCGAGGAGGAGGATGAGGATGAAGGTAAGTATGTTCGAGCAAGTGCCGTATCGGTACCTGCCGGCGGACTTCGAGGATCGCTACAGCTCGGTGGTGACCACGCCGTACTTCGATCTGGTGGAGCCCGAGCGGATGCAGGAATCGCTCCAGTCGGGGTACGCGGAGCTGTTGCACGCGGCCCGTGCCGGCTTTGACGGTGTGTGCGTGACCGAGCACAGTCAGTCGACGTATGACATCTCGCCGAACCCGAACCTGATGGCGGCGGCGGTGGCGTACGGCACGCGGGCGGAAGGCCTTGATACGGCCATCACCGTCCTCGGGCGCTCGCTCGGCAAATCGCGAGAGCCCCTGAAGGTCGCGGAGGAGTACGCGCTGCTCGATTGCATCAGCGGCGGGCGGCTCATCGCCGGTTTCCCGGTCGGGCTCAGCTATGACGCGAACCAGAACGGCGCCATCCCCGCGGTCGAGACCCGCGAGCGCTACAACGAGCACCGGGAGCTGATCCTCAAGGCGTGGGCCGAGCCCGATCCGTTCGCCTGGAACGGCCGATTCGAGAAGTACGGGCAGGTGAACCTGTGGCCGCGGCCGATCCAACAGCCGCACCCCCCGATCTGGATCCCGGGCAGCGGGTCGCCGGGCACGCTGATCGACATCCTTCGCCGCGATTACGCGTTCGTGTATCTCAGCTGGAGTGGGCCCAAGCTCGTCGGGCACCAGGTCTTCGACCGCTACTGGGAGTTTGCCGAGAAGCACGGGCGCGACCTCAACCCGTATCGGTTGGCGTTCCTGCAGGTGGTTGCGGTCTCCGAGACCGACGCCAGCGCCGAGAAGGAGTATGCGCCGCATCTGGAAGCGCATTACCGCGCCGGGCTCGGGACCGTCCCTGCGTCGGGCTTCGCCGTGCCGGGCTACGCGGAGCCGGTCGGGATCGAGCACATGCTTCGCAACCCCGGCGAACTCGGCATGCTGGCGAAAATGCGCAACATCACCTACAAGGAGATCGTCGACACGCAGGTGGCGATCGTCGGCAGTCCGACGACCGTGGCCGATCAGATCGAGGAGTTCGTCAGGGAGTTTCGGATCGGGAATCTGCTCGTGATGCTGCAGAACGGGTCTATGCCGCGCGAGCTGACCGAGAAGAACATCACGCTGTTCGCCGAGGAGGTGCTGCCGAGGCTGCGGCCGATCTGGGACGAAGAAGGATGGGAGAACCACTGGTGGCCCCGCGGGTCTGAGATCAAAGGCGAGGTCGCGGGTGCGACGGCCGGACGGGAGGCGTGATGGCGACCGGTATCGCCGACGTGCGCGATGAGGTGGTGGAGGTGTGCGACGGTCGGCTGCGCCTTCACGTCAAGGTCGCGGGCGACGGTTCACCCGTGGTGTTCTTCCACCCGCTGCCGGGGCTTGAGTGGCAGCCGTTGCTCGACCGGCTGGCCGAGCGCCACACCGTCTATGCGCCGGAGCATCCGGGCACCTCGCCGGGCGACCCCCAGGCGATCCGCGAGGTGCACACGTTGTGGGAGCTGTTGCTCGCCTACGAGGAGGCGTTCCGGGCGCTCGGGCTCGAGCGCCCCGCGGTGGTCGGCATGTCGTTCGGCGGGATGGTCGCGGCCGACCTCGCTGCGAGCTTCCCCCAGGTGTTGAGCCGGTTGGTCCTGCTGTCGCCCATCGGGCTGTGGCGCGACGATGCTCCGATCCGGCTCGTCGAGATGATCACTGGGCCGCCGGAGGAGATTCCGACCTACCTGTTCAAGCGCCCCGAGAGCGAGGCGGCGCAGGCGCTTCTGGCGCTTCCCGAGGATCCGGACGAGGTCCCGACGGCGATCGCCCAAGGCGCGTGGAACGTCGGCTGCACGACGAAGTTCGCGTGGCCGATCGCCGACCACGGCCTTGCCCGGCGACTGCACCGGATCGCGGTCCCGACGCTGGTGCTGTGGGGCCGTGAGGATGCGCTGGTCCCGGCCGTCTACGCCGAGGAGTTCGGTACACGGATCGAGGGCAGCCGCGTCGAGGTGCTCGACGACTGCGGGCATGCGCTTCAGGGCGACCAACCGGAGCAGACGTTCAACCTGGTCACGGAATTCCTGCGCTGAACGACCGTGCTACCGGCGAGCCGAGCGTCAGCCCGCAGCCGAGGGTGGCGGCGGTGCTCTCCGGCGCCCCGCTTGAGTCAGCGCGGATGGCGGCTCTGTTGGTCCACGGACGAGGCCAGGACGAGCGGGAAATGCTCGACGTGGCGGCACGACTGCGCCTTCACGACGTCGCGTATGTGTTTCCGGTTGCGGCCGGCCGGAGTTGGTATCCGGGCCGGTACTTCGATCCGCTGCCGGTCAACCAACCCTGGCTCGAATGGGCGCTCGACGCCTGCGACGCGGCGATCGCACGCGCCCACCGCGCGGGGATACCCGATGAACGGATCGTGGTGGCGGGGTTCTCACAGGGCGCCTGCGTGATCGCCGAGCTGGTGGCGCGCCGCCCCCGGCCGTGGGCTGGCGCGGGGATCCTGACGGGGACGCTGCTGGGGCCCGCTGGCGAACGGGTTTCGCCGACCGGGGGCGCCGGGCTGCCGATGTTCCTCTGCGCCAGCCGCTACGACGACTGGATCGCGCTGGACGATGCGCTGGCCACTGCGCGCGCGTTCCAGGCGGCAGGCGCGAGTGTGACGTTCGAGACCTACGAGGACCACGGGCACCACATCAACGATCGCGCCGTCGAGGGGCTCCGGCGCCTGCTGCTGGGTGTGAATTCGGCTCCCGCGGTCGAGTAGGCTCGGCCCCGAGAACCGAGGGCGAACTTCGGGCGAAAGGAGAGAGGATGCGATTCGGAATTGGCGGGGTCTGCACCGATGAGACGCTTCGGCCTGCAGACGTTGCACGGCGCGTGGAGGAGATCGGCCTGGAGTCGCTGTTCCTAGGCGAGCACACGCATATCCCGACGGTACGGGTATCGCCTTACCCTCTCGGCGAGCTGCCGCGCAACTACTGGCGGACACTCGATCCGTTTGTGGCGCTCGCCGATGCCGCGGCCGCGACATCGCGCATTCGCCTCGGAACCGCGGTCTGCCAGCTGGCGCAGCGCGACCCGATCGTCTGCGCGAAGGAGGTGGCAAGTGTCGACGTGCTCAGCGACGGGCGGTTCGAATTCGCCGTGGGCGCAGGGTGGAACCTCGAGGAGATGAGAAACCACGGCACTAACCCGCCCGAGCGGTTCGCGATCATCGAGGACCGCCTCAAGGCGATGCGCGAGATGTGGACAGAAGATGACGCCAGCTACCACGGGTCGTACGTGGACTTCGACCGCATCGCGGTCTGGCCGAAGCCCGTACAGAAGCCCCACCCGCCCGTGTTGCTGGCCGGTAACGGCCCGAGCGCCGAGAGGCGCGTGCTCGACCACGCCGACGGCTGGGCGCCCGTGGCCCTGCCGGATATCGCCGACCGGGTGCGGCGATTGCGGTCGGACGCGCTAGCCGCCGACCGTGCGGTCTCGGTGACGGTCGTCGCCGTCCCGCCGAGCTCGAAGGAGTTCGAGGAACTCGAGGATGCCGGCGTCGACCGCTGCCTTCACTGGGTGGATTCGATGCACGCAGACGACTTCGACTCGCAGATGCAGCCGTTTCTGACGGCACTCGAGGAGTACGGATGGGATCGCGCCGAAGCGATGCCCACCACGTGAGCTGAAAGCTCGTTCCCGGGCTCGATCGAACGGAGGGACTGGATATGTACAAGGTGGTCTGGATCGCGCGTTACCGCAAGGACATGACCAAGCAGCAGGCCAGTGACTACTGGGCCACTCTGCACGGGCCGCCGATGAAGGAGGTCTCGCCGGTTGCCGGATACGTTCAGAGCCACGTTCAGGGGCCGCTCCCGGCAGTGTCCGGAGTCGCGGAGGAGGAGACGTTGTTTGACGGATACTCGTCTGCGTGGTGGAACGACCGAGCGGACTACCACGAGGCGATGAGCACGCCGGCGTGGCAGCGGATCCTCGAGGACGGCCCCAAGGTCTTCGACGTCGACTGGCTGTGGAACATGAGCGCTCACGTCGAGGAGCACCCGATGATCGAGGGGCCGACAAGCCCATACAAGGTCGTCTGGATCGTTCGGTTCAAAGAAGGTATGACGCGGGAGGATGGCCGCGAGTATTGGCGCAACGTCCACGGTCCGATCTTCAAGGAGCTGGACATCGATCGCTACGTCCAGAACCATGTCGTCGGCGCGATCGGAGAGGAGGGCGAAACCGGCGCGGCCGAGATCGGCTTCGATGGCTTCTCGGAGTGCTGGTTCCGGGACCAGACGCAGTTCCTAGGCGCCGTCGAGTCCGATACCTGGGCCGCCGCGGTTGAGGACGCCCAGAACGTCTTCGACATGACCCAGATGTGGGGCGCCGCGCTCAAGGAGAACGTCGTCATCGCGCCGCAGCACGTCGGCACGTAGGTTGGTGCACGCAAATGGAGCAGCTAGAACCTGTTCAGCCTCGTCTCGAGCTGCTTACCCGGCTTCGGGCGACGCTCGCGCAGCCGCTGGAGCTCGGACAGACGCCGTGGGGGCGACGGCGAGTGATCGGGATCACGGGAGGCGAATTCGATGGCCCACTCCTGTCGGGCAAGGTGCTGGCTGGCGGCGCAGATTGGCAGGTGGTCCATGAGGACGGGACCGCGACGATCGATACGCGGTACACACTCGAGTGTCACGACGGGGCGCTGATCTCCGTAGCCACGCGCGGGTGCCGACACGGCCCGCGCGAGGTGCTGGAGCGGATCGCCCGTGGCGAGCCTGTCGATCCTTCCGAGTACTACTTCCGGGTGTCGATTCAGTACGAGACATCGGCTCCCCAATATCAATGGCTGAATTGGGTCGTGGCCGTCGCCTCCGCGGTGCGGCTCCGAGACCAGGTCGTGTATGACGCCTATGCCGTGCGATAGCCGCCTCGGTCCAGACAGCCACCGTCCCGGCGTCGGCTCGCAGGGGTGACATGCGCGCGGTGACGGTGGCCGAGGACCGCCGCTTGGTCGTCGTCGAATGCCCGGCGCCCGAGCCGGGCCCAGCGCAGGCGCTGGTCGCGGTCTCGTACTGCGGGATTTGCGGCTCGGACCTCCACTTCCGGGAGGTGCCGGAGCTGTTCCCAGCCGGCACCGTCCCGGGTCACGAGTTCTCAGGCCGGATCGTCGCCGTCGGCGACGGCCTGCATGGGTGGGGCGCTGGCGATCGGGTGTGCATCCTCCCGTTCGGGCAGTGCGGCGAGTGCGCGTTGTGCCGGGCCGGCGACGAGCAGGTGTGCCCGCACGCCGTGAGCAACGGCGTCGGCCTGGGCACGGGCCGGCCTGGAGCGTATGCCGGGCAGGTCGTGGTCGATGGACGCATGCTGTTCTCGCTGCCCGACTCTGTCGACGACCGGGCGGGGACATTGGTCGAGCCGTTGGCGGTCGCGATCCGCGCTGTCGATCAGGCCAGGGTGGCTCTTGACGAGCCCGTGCTGGTGTTGGGCGCCGGCCCGATCGGCCTGCTCACCGCGTTGGTGTTGCGACACCGGGGCGTACGGCGGACCGAGGTGTGCTCGCGCAACCCGGCCCGCGCCGAGCGCGCCGGCGCGCTCGGCCTCGATACCGTGCCGATCGACGAGGTTGCCCTGAGGCCACCGGCCGACGGCCCGGCGTGCGTCTTCGAATGCGCGGGGACTCCGGCCGCTGCGCAGCTGGCCGTTCAGGCGCTGCGCCCGCTCGGGCGCCTGCTGCTCGTCGGCCTGTCGTTGACGCCGCTCGACCTCGCAGCTCCCGCGATCGTCCTGAAGGAGCTGGAGATCAAAGGCGTGATCGCGTACCGGCGCGCGCAATTCGAGGCCGCGATCGACATGCTCGCTGCCGGCGTGATCCCCGTCGACGAGCTGATCACCGAGATCGTGCCGCTGGCGGAGGCCGAGGCGGCGTTCCAGGCACTGACGGCGCGCGGCAGCGACAAAGTAAAGATTTTGCTCGCGCCGTGATCGTGTCCCCCGGGCGCTAACCGAACGTCCAGGAAGGAGCGATCAGCTGATGACCTGCGTGACGGAAGCGTTTATCAGCTCCCAATCGACATCGACGCCCAGACCGGGGCGGGTCGGTGCGTGGATCTCGCCGTGGGAGTCGATGATCGGGAAACCGGCTAGGCCATAGCTCAGATGCTCGAGGGTGTGATCACCCGTCCGGTTGAAAGGCAGCACCTCGAACCAATCGCAGTTGTCGATCGCCATGGCAACGTGGAGGTTGGCAACGTTGTTCATGGCGTTATAGCCATCGTGGATCTCGCAAGGCAGGTTGAACGCCTCCCCGAGGTGGGCGATCTTCATCAGCCCCGTGATCCCTCCTTTGATGACGACGTCGCCGCGCACGTAGTCGGTCGCCTCGCTCATGATCCATTGAGGAAGAGATTCCAGCCCGCCCGGCGTCACCTCGGTCGCCATTAGCGGAATCCGCAGGTTCCGTTTGAGCCGACGGTAGCCGTGGATGTCCTGCGCCGGGAGCGGATCCTCGTACCAGAGGTAACCCATTTCCTCGATCTTCAGCCCAACTGTCAACGCGTCAGCGTAGGAGTAGCTCCAGGTCGCGTCGAGCATCAGTGTCATCTCGTCGCCGACCTCGTCCCGGACCCGCGCACACGCGTCGATATCAAAGGAGACCGGCGGTGGGGCGTCCGTGCGCCACGGCGCGCGCGGCGGGTGAAGCTTGTACCCACGCCACCCCTGGTCGCGCCAGTAGGCGGCCTCGTCCGCGTAATCCTGTGCGCTCGCATGGTGCGCCGACGACAGGTACACGGGGAGGCTGTCCCGACAGTTACCCAGCAGCTGGTGAATCGGTAGCCCGGCAGCCTGGCCCGCAATATCCCACAGGGCGACGTCGACGACGCCCACCGTGATCGGGTTGATGAAGTGGCCGAGGTTGCACAGACGACGCCAATGGCGCCCTATCTGGAGCGGATCAGCTCCCAATAGGAGCGGCTTCACGAATGTGGCGATCTCGCGTGCTATTGCGAGCGGGCCGGGACCCGGATAGCTCAGGAAGTTGGTCCCCTCGATTCCCACGTCGGTTCCAATCCGGAGAACGCCCATCGGGAGCTTCCCGTCCCGGGTCCCGAACACCGCCAGCCGAGGCGACGAGCGGTCATGCATCGCGATCGTGATATCGGTGATCCGCAAGCGGGGTCAGCTCTGTTCCGGGTGCTGTGGCCACACAAATTTGCCGACAGTCCCGGCGTATCTGAGTGTCGTCGACGGGTACGTGTTGTAGCGCGCGTGATAGAGAGCGGCAAAGCGGCCAGCGTGCGGGAAGCCCCACTTCACGCCGATGCCGGCCACGGTCGCTTCGTCGGTGCTGGAGTTGACGAGATCGTGGTGAGCTCGCTCGAGGCGGGTGTGCTGCATGATCTGGTGAGGCGTGGCGCCCAGCGATCGCCGGAAACCTTGCTGGAGCGCGCGGATGCTGACACCCGTCCAGGAGGCTACTTGTGCGACTGTAAGCGGCTCGTGGGCGTGCTGCTCGATGTATTCATGAGCACGCCGGACCGTGGTTGGGCCGATGCCTCGCGTAGCCGCGTCGAGCTGTGCGCGGAGGTCGTGGTCGGCACTGACGAGCAGACCTGAGAGGATCGCGTGGACGAGGGGAGCGGTCATGATCGGCTGGCGGAACAGTGACTCAGGATCGAAGAGGGCCTTGGCTAGGGTGGTGACCAGCCGGTTCCAATCGGCTGCGCCACGCCGGGAGAGGTCGAACGCGAGCGCGAACGGGATCGGCCCGGTGACGGGTCGATGGAGCAGTTGCTCGAGTTCGTTCTCGAGCGCCTGTCGGTCGACCTTGATCGCGAGCATCTGGCCGGGGGTGCGCCAGCCCGCGAAGCCGGTCGGCCTGTCGGGTCGGAAGATCATGCCCGTCTTCGACGTGGCGACGATCTGGTGCGATCCGGAGTAAGCGCGCATCTGACCACCGCTAACAAGGTTTATCTGGTAGGCGTCGACGTGCGCCTCGGCGTCGACCCGAATTTCGGTGTCGTATGAGAGCCAGCCCAGCGTGATCGGACCGAGCGACGCGGCGTCGAGGCTCATCACAAACGAGCGGTGATCGCCCAGGATCGTGAGACGGTGCTCGTGGTAGACGCGGGCGGCGACCGCGCTCGCCTCGACGGGATCGCGGCTCCGGAGACTCACCTCATGTCGCACGCCCGGCACATCGTCGGTCAGGCGTTCAGCGCTACCCATACTGTTGTCCCGATGTTAGGCGTCGATCGGAGGCTATCCAGATTGCGAAGCCTACGATCCTAAATGCGTAGTCTTTCATCGAGAGGGGCTTGCTGCAAGCGGGACGAACCGCTTTGCTTTCGCCGAGCCGGGCGGAGAGTCAATGCGGACCGGCACGCGGGCAAGTTGTCGAGAGGAGGAGTGGGACCAATGTTTAGGTCTAAGCGCGCGCGCACAGGTGCGGGCGTGGTAGCGGTAGCCATGATCGTGGCGGTGATCGCCGGGTGCGGGTCGAGCTCGTCGTCGTCGTCGAGCGCGTCGTCCTCGAGCACGCCGGCCGCCGCGGCGTCGTCGAGCACTTCGACTTCGTCGTCGTCGTCGTCGGGCGGGTCGGGGGCCCGGATGGCGATCTTCTATTACAACCCGAGTCCGTATGGGGTCGCGTCGCTGAAGGGCGCGCAGGTGGAAGCCCAGAAGCTGGGCATCAAGCTCGACGCCTTCGACGCGAACAACGACCCGCAGATGCAGTCCACGCAAATTCAGGACGCGATCACCACCGGCAAGTACAAGGCCTTCTGGGTCTGGGGCCTGAACGACGTCGCGCTGACGCCGATCATCAACAAGGCGCTCGCCGCCGGCATCAAGGTCGCAGCCGCCGACTACACATGGGGACCGCTATCCACTCAGAACGTCCTCACAGCCAATCCGCATTTCGTCACCACCGTCGGCCAGTCGATCGGCGCTGAGTCCACGAACCTGATCGCGGCGATGAACTCGGCCTGCAAGAAGCAGGTGGGAAGCGGCCACTGCAACATCGCCTTCCTGCCGGGGCTCGCGAACTATCCGACCGATACCGTCCGTGAGAACGCGATGACGGCGTACTACAAGGGCAAGCCGACTTACACGTTCACGATTCTGCCGCCCGGGATGTACGACCAGGCGGCCTCGCAGAAGGTCGCCCAGACGTACTTCACCGCGAACAAGAACGTCAACGTGTTCGCGACGTTCGGCGACCAGATGGCGGCGGGGACGGTGACCGCGCTGAAGCTGGTCGGCGGCTACACGCCCGGCAAGAACATCGCGATCATCGGGTACGGTGGCGCGAAGGAGGCCGTCGCCCAGGTCAAGGCCGGGACTTGGTACGCCACCCTCGGCCTGTATCCGGTCTCTGAGTCGACGGTCGGCATCGCCGCCCTGAACGACGCGCTGAACGGGAAGCCGGTGCCGAACCTGGTCAACATCATCAACCCCGCGACGCACCCGGCGATCATCAACCAGGCGTTCCTCACGGCGCACCCCGACTTCGTGCCGGACTGGACGCTCGAGGGTGGGGTAGGTTAGGCAGGTCAACGACGGGAAGATCAAGGACGAGCCGGATGAAAGCTCGAGCACGAGTCTGATGAGTGCAACGGCGGTCGCGCCGGTCCGGCTCGTCTCGATTGGCAAGCGGTACTCCGGCACCAAGGCGCTCGATGACGTGAGCGTCGAGGTTGCCGGAGGTACCGTGCACGCGCTCGTCGGCGCGAACGGCGCCGGGAAGTCGACGCTCGGGAAGATCGTCGGCGGCGTGATCCGCCCCGACGACGGACAGCTGCTCGTCGACGGTCGCCCGGTCCGCTACGCGAGCCCGCGCGAGGCGCGAATCGACGGGATCGCGACGATCGCGCAGGAGCTCTCGCCGGTGCCGCAGATGAGCGTGATCGAAAACATCTTCCTCGGCATCGAGCCGCGTCGCTCCGGGTTCGTCCAACGGCGCCGGATGCGCACGCAGTATGAGGAGCTCGTGTCGGAGTGGGGCTTCGAGCTCGACGGGCATGCCAAGGTCGCCGCGTTGCGCACCGCCGACAAGCAGAAGGTCGAGATCCTGCGCGCGGTCGCGTGCGACGCGCGCGTGATCGTGATGGACGAGCCGACCTCGTCGCTGACCAGCGTCGAGATCGAGAGGCTCCACCGGATGATCCGCACCCTACGCGCGAGCGGTAGGACGATCGTCTATGTGAGCCATTTCCTCGACGAGGTGCTCGAACTCGCCGACACGGTGACGGTGCTGCGCAGCGGGCGCCTCGTGCGGACGGGGCCGGCGGCGGCGGAAACGGAGGACAGCCTCGTTGCCGGAATGTTCGGTGCGGCTGCCGAGGCGGAGCACTTCGAGAAGCCGGAAGGCTTGACCGCACCCGTCGCACTGGAGGTGTCCGGTCTGCAGCGCAAGGGTGTGCTCAGGGACATATCGCTGAAGATCCGGGCGGGTGAGATCGTCGGCCTCGCCGGGCTCGTGGGCAGCGGCCGCACCGAACTCGCCCGTGCGATCGCCGGCGCCGATCGGATCGATGGCGGCACGATCGTCGTCGACGGCAAGGCACGCCACATCCGCTCGCCCGCGGATGCGATGGCGGCCGGGATGGCGTTCCTACCCGAGAGCCGCAAGGATGACGGGTTGTTCATGGACCTCTCACTTGCGTCGAACACGACATTCGCGGATCTGCGCGCGGTCGCCTCGCGATTCGGAGTGCTCCACCGCGCGCTGGAGCGCATCAAGACGCGCTCGCTCCTGAAGTCGCTGTCGGTCGAGCCGCCGAACCCGTCGATGAGGGTGGCGAACCTCTCCGGCGGCAACCAGCAGAAGGTCCTGTTCGCCCGCTGGCTGTTCCGCAACCCGCACGTGCTGATCCTCGACGAGCCGACGCGAGGCGTCGACGTCGCGGCGCGCGCAGCTATCCACCGCCTGATCAACAACCTGGCCGCCGAGGGCACGGCCGTGCTCCTGATCTCGTCGGAGATCGAGGAGGTGCTCGGACTTGCCCATCGAGTGCTTGTGATGCGGCTCGGCTCGATCACTCGCGAGTTCGGCGCCGACCCCCCGTTGGATGCCGTGATGGAGGCCGCATTCGGCCTTGGAGGGAGCACGACCGCATGAGCGCCACGCAGCCGCCCGATCCCGTAGCCGGGGACCCCGTTGTGGCCGGGGACGCGGTCAGCGCAGATGTGATCGCCGCTCCGCGCGTGCACTGGCAGCGCCGGCTCAAGGCCGAGCACGTCCGCGACTACGGCATCGTCGTCTTCGCCATCGGGCTGTTCGTCTACTTCTCGATCGCCTCTGACGTCTTCCTCACCAAGAACAACCTCCTCAACCTCGTCTTCCAGAACGCGACGATCGGCGTCGCGGCCTGCGCCGTCACGTTGACGATCATCGCGGGCAACTTCGACCTCTCGCTCGGTTCGATCTTCGTCCTGAGCGAGGTGCTGGCCGCTTACGTCGCCGTGCACTGGGGAGTCGTATGGGCGTTTCCCATCGCGCTCATCTCCGGGGGGGTGATGGGCCTCATCAACGGGCTGCTGGTGACGAAGCTGCGGATCAACGCATTCCTCGCCACGCTCGCGTCCGCGCTGACGTTCGGCGGCATCGCGGTCGGAGTGACCAAAGGGGGCCTGCTGATCACGCCGACCAGCAGCGTGTTCACGTTCATTGGCCAGCAGCGCGTCGCGGGCGTTCAGTACCCAGTAATCATCTTCGCCGTCGTCGCGATCGTCCTCCAGCTCGCGCTGGCCTACAGCGTCTTCGGTCGACACCTCTACGGCGTTGGCGGCAACCGCGACGCAGCGCGGCTTTCGGGCATCAAGGTGCACCGCACCGTGATCATCACGTTCGTGATCACCGGCGTCGCCTGCGGCCTCGCCGGCCTGATCGACGCTTCGACGACCGGCTCGGGGTCGAGCGATATGAGCGGCCTGGGCGGCCAACTGGCACTGCTCGCGATCGCGGGCGTGGCACTCGGCGGCACCAGCATCTTCGGTGGCGTCGGCTCCGTCTGGCGGACGGTCCTCGGTGTGCTGATATTGGGCATGATCACGAACGGCTTCGACCTGCTCGCGGTCCCGGACTACTGGCAGGACGTTGTCCGCGGCATCCTCATCATCACCGCGGTCGGGATCAGCTCGGTCGTCGACCGCCGTTGAGCCGGAGCCCGACTCCGGGTCAGTCGTCGCGTTCTGCCCCTCCAGGGCTGGCCGCGGGGTGTTCGGCGCCTTCGCCGCCCCGCTCGATCGTGACGTTCGCCCAGTCCTCGAACATCCTCACGATCTCGATGAAGTCGGCGTCGTCCGGGAAGGTGGCATCGCCGAGGTTCCAGAGCTGCTCGACGGTGGCCCCGAGCAGCATCGGCACGTTGTGGCGCCGGGCCTCGGACAGGCACAAGCGGACATCTTTGGCCATGAGGTTGAGGCGGAACCCCTGGTGGAAGGTCCGCGTCAGCACGTATGCCGGGAACTTCTGGGCGGCCGCGGTGTTGGACCCGCTGCTCGCGGCCACGACCTCGAGCAGAGTGGCCGGATCGAGCCCCGCCTTCACGCCGAGCGACGCGGCCTCGGCGGTGATCGCGATCGAACACGCCGACATCAGATTGTTGATCACCTTGACGGCCTGGCCCTGCCCCGGCCGGTCGCCGACGACGAAGATCCGGGAGCCCAGCAGCTCGAGCACTGGCCGGGCGATCGCGATGTTCTCCGGAACGCCGGCAACCATGACCGTTAGCTGTCCGCTCTCCGCGCCCGCCCTCCCACCGCTGACGGGTGCGTCGACCACGCCTACGCCCGCCGTCCCCAGCAGCTCGGCGACCTCCTCTGCCACCTGAGGACCGGTGGTGGAGAGATCGACATAGACGCGCAGCGCTGACCCCCCGGCGAGCTCCCGGGCGACCTCGGACACCACGTCCGGGGACGGCAAGCTGACCAACACGAGCTCGGCGACGTCCGCGACCCCACGAGCGCTGTCGCACACCTCCGCGCCCGCCTCGGCCAGCGCGGTGACCGCCACGGGAGCGGTGTCGTACACGCTCAGCGTGTGGCCGGCCTGCACCAATCGTCGGGCCATCGGGCCGCCCACCACCCCCAACCCGACAAAGCCGACGCGGCGAGGAGAGCCGCCGGCGCTCACGCCTGGGACTGCTCGGCGGACCGCGGCTCGATCACGCCGAGGGCGGTCAGCACCGCCTCGGCCGTGCGCATCGCGTCCATCGCCGCCGGGACGCCACAGTAGATCGCCGTCTGCAGCAGCGCCTCCTGGATCTCCGTCGCGCTGACGCCGTTGGTGACGGCTCCGCGCACGTGGACCTCCAGCTCATGCGGGCGCCCGAGAGCCGTCAGCATGACGATGTTCAGCAGACTGCGTACCTTGCGATCCAGCCCGGGGCGCGCCCACACCGCGCCCCAGCAGTACTCGGTGACGAGCTCTTGCATCGGGCGGGAAAAATCGGTGGCCTGGCCCAGCGAACGGTCGACGTGTTCGGCGCCCAGCACCTCGCGCCGGGTCTGAAGGCCGACCTCGAGCTTCGTCTTGTCGTCCATACGCGTGCGGATCCTTGGTTCTGGTTGCCGAATTCTGTATGACAATCATACAGGCCGCTCGGCGGGTGGCGGCCCCAGCCGGTCGTCGCCTAACCGCATCCGTATGGTGGCCTAAGGGCGATGCGAGACCACTCGCCCGAGCAGTCTGACGACCTCGCGACGCTCGCCGGCGGAGAGTGGTTCGAGGAGGGCGGTCTGCGCAGCGTCGACCCGCAGGTCAAGCCGTCTGAGGACAGCCTTGCCGGCGGCCGTGAGGGTGACGACGTTGCGGCGCCGGTCCTCGGGATCGCGGACTCGCGCGACCAGCCCGGCACGCTCCAGCTCGGCAAGCAGCGCGTGCAAGTCGCTGCGGTCGATCCACAGCCGCCGGCCGAGGGCGGCCTGACTGGCGGCGCCCTGCTCGGCGAGCGAGGTCAGGACAGCGAAGTGTTGCCGGCGTACGCCCTCTTGCGCCAGGGATTCTCCGACAAGAGTCGCCCCCCTGCGCGCCAGCTCGCTGACCAGCCAGCTCGGGAGCCGGCGCAATCGCTCGGGTGGGTCGTATTCGCGGCGCCCCTCGTCAGCTTCCATCGCCGGGCAACTATAGCTTGGGCCGACCAACGTTGGCTCTACCAACGTGCGCTGCGGTATAGTGGGTTCTGCCAACGTTGGCATCACCAACGAAAGGACGGTAACGACAATGTCGACCACTCCCACCTTCAGCACCCAGCTCATCGGCCAGACCGAGAAGACGCTCAACGCGATCCTCGACCGGCTGCTCGCGGGCACCGGTCTCAACGAGCCGCAATGGGTGACTCTTACGATCGCACTCATGAGTGGAGGGTCGGTCGAGCGCGATGCACTTCGCCACGCGACGGATTGTCGGACAGGTAGACAAATTGTTAGGATGGCGACATCATGGCCGATCCGGTGAGCGACGAGCTGGCAGGAGCCGTGGCGATAGTCACCGGCGCCGCGGGTGGCGTCGGACGGGCGACGGTCGAGCTGCTGGCCGCGCGCGGTGCACGTGTCGTCGCCGAGGACCTGAACCCCGCTGTCAGTGAGCTCGAGGGCGAGCAGGTGGCCGCGATGCTCGGCGACGTCGCCGAGCCGGAGACCGCCCGGCGAGCGGTCGCCGTGGCGCACGAGCGCTTCGGTGCGCTGCATGTCGTCGTCAACAACGCGGGGCGCTTTCTGCTCAAGCCGACCGTCGACACCACCGACGGTGACTGGGACGAGCTGTTTCGGGTCAATGTGCGCGGGGCGTTTCTGCATTGCCGCGAGGCGTTGCCGGCGCTCAGCGATCACGGGGACGGTCGGATCGTCAACGTGACCTCCATCTCGGGCACGATCGGGTTGCCTGGGCAGACCGCCTACTGCTCGACGAAGGGGGCGATCGTGCAGCTCACCCGGCAGCTGGCGATCGAGCACGCCCCGCGGGTTCGCGTCAACGCGGTGGCGCCCGGCGCGATCGACACCGGCTTCACTGACGAGGCGATGACCGGCGTCCCGGACCGCGAGGCCAGGCTGGCGTCGGTTGCAGCGGCACATCCGCTCGGTCGGCTGGCGCGCGCTGAGGAGATTGCCGAGGTGATTGCCTTCCTGGCGTCGCCGCGCTCCAGCATCATCACCGGAGCGATCCTGATGGCCGACGGAGGCTTCACCGCGCAATGATGCAGGGGCGCGAGTCGCGCGATACCGAGGAGAGACAGGTGAGATGAGAGCAGCGCTGCTGGCGGCGGTCAGGGAGCCCTTCGTGGTGGAGGACATCGACTACCTTGATCCGGCGCCCGGCCGTGTGCTCATCCGCACCGGCGCCTCCCCGTTCTGCTCCACCGACTGCGTCAACTGGCGCGGCGAGCTGTTCAAGATCCCGCCGACGGTCCTCGGCCACGCCTCGATGGGAGAGGTGGTGGAACTGGGCGCCGGCGTCGACCACATCAAGATCGGTGACCGCGTCATCGTGCCGGGCACCTCAGAGTGCGGGGTGTGCTTCTACTGCTCCATCGGCCGCCCCGACCAATGCTCGGAGACATTCGACCGAGGCGGGATCTGGCCCCATGTGGCCAACCGTCGCAACGGCGAGCCGGTGAGCGCGGCAGGCAACGTCGGGGGCTACGCCGAGGTGATGAACGTCACGGCCAGTCAGGTGTTCCCGGTGCAGACCGATCTGCCCGACGAGTGGCTGAGCTTGCTGGGCTGCGGAATCACCACCGGCGTGGGCTGCGTGCACAACGTCGCGGGGGTGCAGGCCGGTTCCAGCGTCGCGATCTTCGGGCTGGGACACCTCGGACAATGGATGGTGCAGGCCGCCCGGATCGCGAACTCCCGGCAGATCATCGCCGTGGACCCGATCGCCGAGCGCCGCGAGCTGGCCGGCCGCTTTGGGGCCACCGACACGGTCGACCCCGAGGCCAGCGATCCGGTGGAGCAGGTCAAGGCGCTCACGCACGGGCGCGGCGCCGACTTCACGATGGAGGCGGCGACGCTCGCGTCGGCGTTCCCCCAGACGATTCGGGCGGCTCGCCGTGCCGGAACCGTGGTGCTGACCAGCGTCGAGCGCGGTGGCGCCGAGGTGACTGTCCCGCAGCTGGCGCTTTCGGTGGAGGGAAGGGCGATCCTCGGCGCCCAGAACGGCAACGTCCGCATGCGCCGGGACCTGCCGCGGTTCATCCGGATGATGGAGGACGGCTGGCTGGATCCCGAGCCGATCATCACCGCGCGGTATCCGCTGGACCGGATCGACGATGCGCTGCGCGCGTCCGCGGAGAAGCGTGACCTGAGCGGCGTGATCGTCCCCGCACTGGCGGCATGAGCGTGGCGACCGCCACGCCGATCGCCGTACCGGAGCCGCACCTGACAGCGGGTGAGATCGTCGCCCGCGCCCGCGTCCTTCGCGCGCGGGTGCTGGCCGAGGCTGCCGACGCCGAGGAGCGCGGCACGTACTCCCCCGAGCTTCACGAGCAGTTCGTGGCGGCCGGCTTCCATCGGATCCTGCAGCCGCGGCGGTTCGGTGGCTACGAGTTCGGCCTGGACACCTTCTATCGCGTGATCATCGAGATATCCAGCGCCGACGCCGGCATCGGCTGGAACCTGTGCCTGGGCTCGGCGCACGCCCTTCAAGTCGGCGCGTTCTTCACGGAGCGGGCCCAGGCCGAGCTGTTCGGCCCCGACGGCCATTTCGTCGGGCCATCCCGGGCGATTCCGCGGGGCGAGGCGACGCCGGCGCCGGGTGGCTACCGGGTCAGCGGGCGATGGGACTACTGCTCGGGGGCGACCTACTCGACCCACGTCGTCGCGCTTGCGATCGTCGCCGGTTCGGACGAGCGCATCATGGTTGCGATCCCGCGCTCGGACTACGAGGTCCTCGACGACTGGGGCGGCGGCGCCACGATCGGTCTCGGCGGCACTGCCTCCAACACGATCACCGCCGACGATGTTTTCGTGCCTGCGCACCTGGCTGTGCGCTACGACTGGAAGGATTTTGAGATGCCCCGGGAGGGCACGATCGGCTTCCAGTTACACGGGAACCCGCTGTATCTGGCACGGGCGATGACGTTCTTCTACGCATCGCTGAACGCCACCCAGATCGGCAACGCCCGCGCCGCGCTACAGGAGTACGAGATGATGATGACGACGCGCCCCACGAGCTTCCCGCCACCCATCCCCCGCTCGGAGTCGGCCGACTTCCAGCGGTGGTACGGGGAGGCGTACAGCCTCGTCGACACGGCAGAGCTCGCGTTCTTCGCTGCGATCGCCCGCTTCGCCGACAAGTGTCTCGGCTTCGCGGAGCGCGGCGAGGCGTTCACCACCGCCGACGACGGCGCGATCCGCGACGTGCTCGCTCAGTGCGGCAAGCTCGCCTGGCAGGCGGTCGATCTGATGTTCGCCACCGGCGGCTCGACGGCCGCTCGGCGTGGCTCACGGTTGGAGCGCTGCTTCCGTGACGCGTCGATGTTCCGTACGCACATCGGTGCCCAGTACGACGTCGTGTTCGCCTCCACCGGTCGCGCGCGTCTGGGTCAGCCGCTCACTCACTGAGCCCCGCCGACTCGCTGAGGCGCGAGCTTGCGCGCCGCCCAGTCGGTGAGCACACGCAGCGCCTCGGCGTGGTTGCGCTCGATCATCATCATGTGCCCGTTCCCGTGGACGCCGTGGTCGGCCAGCCGCACGAGCTCGACGTCACACCCCCCCTGCACGAGGAACTCGACGAGGTGCCGGTCGAACCCCAGGAACATCGATGACTCCGCGGTCACGACGGCGATCGGGAACTGACTGAGGTGGGCCAGCCGCCGGGCTGGCTCGCGCTGGAGCGTGATCGGAATCGGGCCGAGCTCCGCACGCTCCTCGGTGACGGTGTCGAGCTCGGACGGGTCGGTGACCGGGGGGTCGTACGCGATCGGCGCGCAGGCCAGCCCCCAAACCAGATCCATCCCCATCTCGGGCCGCTTCAGGAACGGGGGGCCTAGGGTCTCGATCGCGAACAGCGCCGCCACCTTGTCCGGCCGCGCGTCCCCGCCTGCAAACGTCCCGGGACCTCCGGCGGAGTGGGTGACGACGATCGCCGGGCCGACGAGGTCCAGCAGCTCGGCCAGGCGCGCCCCCTCGAGCGCGTGCATCTCCCTGGGGTCGGCGAGCAGCGGTCCGGACGTGCACAGAGATTGGTCGTAGACGGGGTCGCCCGGCTCGCGTCCACCGGGCCACTGCGTGTGCAGATGGGCGGCCGGATTGCTGTCGGGGCCGTCGGGCGGGGGGATGAAGATCGGGCGCAGGAACTCGAAGCCGAGCTGCGGGCCGATCGGGCCGAGGATGTCCGGGTGATGCGGCGACCGGCCATGGCCGGGGCGGTCGACGACGAACACGGTGTGGCCTTGCTCGACAAGCAGCCGGGACCACCCGCGGCGGCCGTCCGGGGTGACGGTGTAGTCGATCGCCTGGCCACCGCCCCCATGCACCAGCACCCACGGCGGGCCGGGCCGCGGGTCGGCCGGAGCCTCCCATTCCACGAACATCGGACCGCGCATGACCGTGCCCAGCGGGCCTGAGACGGGCTCGAGCCCGACCCAGAAGGAACCGCGCCGCGAGGTCGTGACCTCGGCGGAGGCAATGATGTTCTGCATCGATGGTTCCACGAAAGTTCACTCCTCCTCGGTCGTACGGAGTGGGGCTAACCGCACACTCGGCCGGCGCCGGGCGCCGAAAGCGCAGTTGGCTACACCAGAGTGGGGCCAACCCCACGCTCGGCCGGGGCCGGCCGCCGAAAGCACAGTTAGCCACACGTCACCTGCGTGGCTGATCCACACGGCGGTCATCGATCGAGTTCCGCCGGATCCCACCGGCCGGCCCCGCCGGACGGGCGCAGCGAGTTGGTCGTGGTCGCGCCGCCGTCTACCGACACGACCTCCCCGGTCATGTAGGCGGCGTCATCGGATAGCAGGAAGGCGACGACCGATCCGATCTCGTCCGGCGTACCCGGTCGCCGCAGCGGCGTAGTGGTGGCCCGCTGGGCCATGTCACCGCCACCGCCGACGGCGCCGCCGGCGTCGGTCCCGGCGAACAATTCCGTCGGGACGATCCCCGGCGCGATCACGTTGACCCGGACCCCGAGCGGACCCCCGTACACAGCCGCGCAGCGCGCGAGTCCCAACACGGCGTGCTTGGAGGTGTGGTAGGCGAACAGGTCGGCGCTGCCGCGGAGGCTGGCGATCGACCCCGTCACGACGACGGCGCCGCCGGATCCCTGCGTCGCGTACTGGCGAAACGCCCCGCGCAGGCCGAGGAACACGCTGGTGACGTTGACCGCCAGGACTCGTTCGAAGCCCGCCACGTCCAGCGCCGGAAGCGGATCCAACGAACCGGGGATGCCGGCATTGAGATGATGCAGGTCGATCCGCCCGAAGCGCTCCACCGCGACGGCGAGGTAGCGCTCCACGTCGTCCTCGCGCGACACGTCCGCCTCGACCGCGACGCCGCCGATCTCCGCCGCCACCCGAGCGGCGCCGTCCCCGTCGATGTCCACGGCGACGACCCGCGCGCCCTCGCCCGCGAGCCGGCGGGCCGAGCCTCCACCGAGGCCGCCGGCGGCGCCGGTCACGACCGCGACCTTGCCTTCCAGACGCATCCCGGTCATTCGCCCATCATGATCCCGGCGAGGATCCCTCCGTCGACGGGGAAGGCATCGCCGCTGGCGTAGGTGGCGTCGCAGACGATGAACAGCATCGTCCGGGCCACCTCCTCGGGCGTGCCGAACCGGCGCAACGGGTACTTCGCCGCCATCTGCTCCTCCGGCGCGCCCTCGGTCATCGCGGTGCGGATCATGCCCGGGTGCAGAGAGTTCACCCGGATCCGATCGCCGCCGAGCTCGAGCGCCGCCGCCTTCGTCAGGCCGGCGATCGCGTGCTTCGAGGCGGTGTAGTGAGCCAGCTGGCTGACCGCGATCTCCGAGGTCATCGAGGAGGTGTTGACGATCACGCCCCCTCGGGCCCGGCGCATCGAATTCACCACCGCCCGGATCCCGAGGAAGTGGCCGGTGAGGTTGACGTCGATGGTGCGCCGCCACCGCTCCGCCGACAGTTCCCCGATCGGAGACGGGTCCATGATCCCGGCGTTGTTGATCAGGATCGTGACCGCGCCCGAGCCCCAGCCGTCCTGCTCGGCCGCGGCCACCGCGGCGGTCCAGTCCGCCTCCGAGGTGACATCGAGCGGGACAAAGCGAGCCCGCTCGCCGAGTTGCTCGGCCAACGCCGCGCCCGCGTCGGCGAGCACATCGCCGATCACCACGTGCGCGCCCTCGCCGGCGAGCGCTCGCACGTGCGCCTCGCCGATTCCGCGCGCCCCGCCCGAGACGATCGCCACGCGCCCTTTCAGCCTCGGCTCTGCCCCTTCGCTCGTCATCCGCCCACCGCGTACTCGTTGTCGGTGACCGGGTGCTCCCATTCGGTCGCGCCGAGCGAGATCGCGATGTGGCTGACGTAGGTGTCAGGCCCGCCTCCGTGCCAGTGACGCTCGCCCGGCTCGAACCAGACCACGTCCCCCGGCATGATCGCGCCGCCGTCGCCCGCCTCGTTTACGGCCAAGCCGCGACCGTGGGTGACGATCAGGATCTGCCCGGTCTCGTGCCTGTGCCAATGGGTTCGCACGCCGGGCGGGAAGAACACGGTGTTGATCACCACGCCGGGGACGTCCCGGAGCAGCGGCTCGGACCACACGGTGCCGGTGAATGTCTCGCCTCGCTCGGCAGACGGCATACCCGCCACGCGACCGTGGTTGATCTTCATCTCGTCGCTCCCGTCAACCGGTTTGAGGTGTGATCGGATCCTGAAGCCGCACGCCTCCCGCCAGGTCCCCGATTCCGTCGACCACGCGGTTGGAGATCTGATCCTCGTAACCGAGCGCGTTGGCGACCTCGAACACAGCCAGACACGGCGGCCCGCTGAACGTGGGGACCCCGAGCCGCGCCACGTGTTCCAGATACAGGCGGATGTCCTTCGCCATCAGGCGGCCGGTCAGTCCGCCTTCCAGGTAGTCCCCCTTGATGATGTGTGGGAACCGGTTGAGCGTGGCGAAGTTGACACCCGAGCTGGCGTTGAGCACATCCAGGAACTGCTCCAGATCCAGGCCGGACAGCTTGGCCGCCACCATGACCTCGGCGGTGGCTGCGAGGCTGATCCCGTTCAGGAAGTTGTTCAGCAGCTTGGCGACGTGCCCAGCGCCGCTGTCGCCCATGTGGAAGATCTCGGACGCGAATCGCTCCAGGATCGGCCTCACCCGGACCAGCGCGGCGGCGTCGCCGCCCACCATGATCGTGAGAGTGCCGGCATCCGCAGCCTTCGCCCCTCCGGAGATGCCGGCGTCGAGAAGGTCGATGTTTCGTTCGGCCAACCGCGCGTGGATCCGCTTGGTCGATTCCGGCGATGCGGTTGACAGGTCGACGACCACCTGGCCCGGGCGGGCGTGCTCGAGCACGCCCCCCGCTCCGAGCATCACCGGCTCGATGATGCTCGAGTCCGGCAGCGATAGCAGCACGACGTCGACCGCGGCCACCAGCTCCCCCAGCGAGCCCGCGGGCTCGATGCCGCTGGCCGCGAGCCGCTCGGCGTCGCGATCGTAGGCGACGATCGGATCGCCCGCCTCGCGGACCCGCGCGGCCATCCGCCCACCCATCTGGCCGACGCCGACGATTCCGGTGCGCAGCGTGCTCATCGCTCTGTGTCCATCGCCTCGGCCAGCGCCGGCAGCGCCAGCGCAAACGACTCGACCCCGATCCCGCTGGCGAGCTCGAACACCTCCATCAGCTCCGCAGCCGTTGCGCCATACCGGAGCGCGTTGGCGACGTGTTGACGCAGGCCGGGGGCGAACATGTGCGTTGCCGAGGCGTCGAACGCGCAGTAGACGAACTCCTTGACCTTGGGCTCCAAAGTGCCGCGTTCCCATGGGTGCGACGACAGTGCCGTGTAGGTGGCGAAGAACTCGGCGTCGAGGCGGAGGAAGCCGTCCCAGAACTCGTTCCAGTAGCCGCGCTTGGTGGTGAACTCGGCCTTTATCTGCTCCTGGCGCTCGGTCAGCGGAAGGTCCATGTCCAGGGGCTGTCCGGCGGCTGCCAGCTCCTCCAACAGGATCGGCACGCCGGTGTTGGCGGCGTGGATGCCCATCGTGCTCGTCAGCTCCAGCGTCTCCAGCACCTCGGCGGGCGTGGCTCCGAACGCCAGCGCCCGCCTCACGTCGTCGGCGGCGCCCGGTCCGTGCAGGTGCGAGGCCGCGCTATCGACCGCCAGCAGGACGAGCGCCTTGACCTTCGGCTCCAGCGGCCCGCGACGCCAGGCGTGGGCCGTGAAGTCCAGCACCCGCGCGAAGTAGCTGGGGTTCAGGCGCAACAGATCCTCGGCCGCAGCGTTCGGCGGCCCGTGCACCTCGGTCCATGCCTCGCGCAGAGCGCCGGTGTCAATGGTCTTGTCGGTGGTGGTTGTCATCGGTCGCTCCTTGAGTCGGTGAGGCACACGGCGAGCCCCGCGGCGTCGCCGTCGAGCGGCGCAAAGCGTTTCATCACGGACGGGTCATGCCCGGAGACGACCGCGGCGCCGGAGGACGCGTGGCGCCGCAGCGTCTCGTAGCCGCGGTACATGTCGGCGAGGTCGCTGAACACGCCAAACGGCCGCTCGCGCTCGAACTCGTCGTCGTAGTGGATGGCATCGGACGCCAGCACGACCGGACCGTGCTCGCCGGCAACCTCGAACACGAGCTGGCCAGGCGCGTGACCGCCCACCCGCACCGCCGTGACCCCCGGCGCCACATCGGCGCGGTCCTCGATCAAGTCAACCCGTTCCTCGGCTGCGGCACGGCGCAGCTGCTCGATCCCCTCCGGGTCGGCGTGGGTGGCAAACTGGGGGCGCTCGGCGACCGGGTCGGCTGTCCAGAATTCCAGCTCGACGCGGGCCACGGGCATCCGCGCGTTGGGGAACAGGTGGAGGTTTCCGACGTGGTCGTAGTGGATGTGACTGATCACCAGGAGGTTGACCGCCGCGGGGTCGACGCCCAACCGCGCCAACGCGTCGGCTGGCCGGCACAGGCATTGGCGACCCATCCGCTCGCCGCGCTCGGGCTCAAAGCCGCAGTCGAGAACGATCGGAGGCGACCAGGGCGCGTGCAGAGGCTCGAGGATCCAGAAGTAGTAGCTCATCTGGAGCGGCCCGTCGGGCTCGCCATAGGTGGACCACCGGTAGTAGGCGTCGCTCAAGGTCGTCTGGCGCTGCGCGTAGTGCACCGCCAACACTCGGTACGTCGGCGGTCGCTCGGTCATCTGCGCCGCCGCGGGCATCACTTCGGGCCGCGCGGCGTCTGCACGTTGCCCACGCCCCGTCGCGGCAGGCCGAGGTGCTCGCGGGCCAGCTCGCCAAATGCCCACTCCCGCAGCACGGTGTTGCGGTGGCTGTTCAGCATCGACATGTCCCGGTAGATGCGCTCGAACCGCGAACCGTCCACCGCGGCGCTCGAGCCGGCCGTGCGGAAGATCTCTGACTGGAAGACCTCCCACGCCTGAACGATCCCCTCCCTGCCGATGCAGCCGATCCGCATGTCCTCGCCGTATGAATATGGAATCCCGCCCGCCCCCTCCTCGGCGGCGCGGCGACAAGCCTCCATGTGCTGGTCGACGGCGTTGTACATGGCGGCCTCCGCGGTCGCGAGCTTCGCCAGCGCCGAGCCGAACCAGCGGTGAAACGTCTCGTCGCCGATGCGGGGCACCATCGGCGGCAGCGGTGTGAGCCTGGAGCGCATCATCTCCTCGTACTCGTCCAGCGCCGCGTATGCGCCGCCGATCGCCACCGCGGTAAGGGTCAGCGTGAAGCACGCCATTGCCCGTCCGCCGTACATCGGATTTCCGTGCAACTCCACGCCGGGGGTCCCGCGTCCGGCGACGTCGAAGTCGACCATCAACGCGTCCTCGATCGCCCATTGCGCCGGGATCCGGCCGCGATCAAACGTGATCGTGTTGGAGGCCGACCCCTTGAGCCCCATCAGGCGGCCCCAGTCGTCGAGGATCGTGAACTCGCTGCGGGGCGCGACGAACAGCAGCATGCGCTCGGTCGGCTTGCCGTCGTCGCCGGCGATCAGCGCCTGGCCCATGTAGTGCGTCGAGAGCGGGATGCCCGAGCAGTAGCCGACCTTGCCCGTCAGCTCCCAGCCGGGGACGACACGGGACGATGGGCCGTCGCCGTCGCCGTCGCCGTCGGTGCGGACCGCGGGACCGATCGGAGCCGCGACCGCGGCACACCGGAAGTCGCCGTCACCAAAGATCTCCTCCTGCGCCGACTCCGGCCACCACGAGGCGACCTGGAGCGCGTGGGCGGCGGCCAGGGCGATGCACCAGCCCGCGGAGATGTCGCCGCGAGACAGCTCCTGGACGACGTGCATGAACGTCGGCGCGCCGAACTCGTACCCCCCGTAGCGCCGCGGGACGTAGCAGCGGTAGAAGCCGGCGTTCACGCAGGCCTCGTGGATCTCCTCAGACGGACAGGCGCGCCGTTCGGTCTCGGCCGACTGCTCGCGTAGCAGCGGTCGCAGCGCGACCGCTCGGTCGATCATTTCCTGCGGGGTGAGACCGGGCTCCGGCGGCGAGATCCCGGCGTCCGCGCCGGCGTCGGTGTCGGTCCGGACCGCCATCAGTTGCGCACGGCGGTGTCTGCGGCGAGGGCGTGGACGGGCATCGGTCTCTCTCCTCAGTGGTCTCTTTCGTATTTGCGAAAGGGGGCACTTAGTCGCTGCGTCGGGCGCTTTACAGTAGCATCCTATCGCCTGCTCGTCATACAATCCTGCGGCAGCCGCCACCCGGCGGCGGATGGCTTCGCCGGCGAGTCCGACCCGTGAAACGGAGGATACGTGCATACGTTCCCACGACCCCACGAGCTTCATCTTGTCGCCGCGCGCGAGCCGGCACAGGGTACGTGCCCGGAATGTGGCAGCGATGAACTCGCGGACTACCGCGTCCTCAGCGAGGGCGGCTGGTGGGACGTGCGCAAGTGCCAGACCTGCCTGCACTCGCTGAGCCGCGTGGCCGCTCCGCCGTTCGGCTCCTACACCCCGCTGGGACTGGAGATCTGACTCGTGGCCCCTCACGCAAATACGCTGAGCGACCACTAATGCTCGGCGTCGACATCGGCGGCACGTTCACCGACGTGGTCGCCGTCCGAGACGGACGCATCACCGTCACCAAGGTTCCCAGTGAGCCGGCCGATCCGGCGCGGCCAGTCGTGGAGGGAAGCCGCCGGCTCGGGGTGGAGGGCAGCTCGGTGTTCAACCACGCCAGCACTGCCGGCCTCAACGCGGTCATAACCCGGCGCCTGCCCAAGGTCGCGTTCCTGACCACCGAGGGCTTCCGGGACATCCTGGTCAAGGGCCGGCTGTGGCGACCGCTCGACGCGCAGACTGACGCGAGCTGGCGCCGGCCGTTCGGCGATGCGGCCCGGCCGCTGATCCCACGCTACCTACGCCGGGGCGTCGCTGAGCGGATCCTCGCCGACGGCCGCGTGATGACCGAGCTCGACGAGGACCACGCCCGGCGGCAGCTGGCGGTCCTCGAGCGGTGCGACGTCCAGGGCGTGGCCATCTGCCTGATCAACTCGTACGTCAACCGCGGCCACGAGGAGCGCCTGCGCGAGCTGACGCTCGAGGTCCTGGGCGACGTCCCGGTCTCCATCTCGGCGGAGACCTCGCCGCTGGCCAAGGAGTACGCGCGCGCGTCGACGACCGTGATCGACGTGATGATGAAGCTGATGTTCAGCGGGTACGCGGGCGAGCTCCACGAGCAGTTGAGGACGCTCGGGTTCACGGGCGAGCTCAACTTCGCCGACTGCGCGGCCACGCTGATGCCGTGGCGCGACGCGTTGGCACAGCCGTTCCGAATCGTGGACGCCGGACCGGCGGCGGGAACGACCTCCGGCGCCCGGCTGGGCGAGGCAATCGGCGAGGGCAACCTGATCTGCTGCGACGTTGGCGGCACCTCGACCGACGTCTCTCTGGTGCAGGATGGCCGGCCGTTCATCAACGACACGTTCTCGCTCGAGCACGACCTCATCATCAACGCGCTCGCCACCGAGATCTCCAGCGTCGGCGCTGGGGGCGGCAGCATCGTCTCGATCTCAGCGGCGGGCGACGTGCTGGTCGGCCCAGCGAGCGCCGGCGCCGATCCCGGCCCGGCTTGCTACGGCCGGGGCGGTGGCGCGCCGACGATCACCGATGCGTGCCTGCTGATGGGCATCCTCGATCCCGATGGCTTCGCCGGCGGGGCGATGCGGCTCGACGAGGAGCGGGCGCGGACGGCGTTTGCGTCGCTGGATACGCCGCTATCGCTGCACGACCGCGTCGCCTACGCCTACCGGATTGCCGTGCACAACATCGCCGAGGAGGTCACGAACGTCGCCATCCGCCGCGGCGTGGATCTCCGCGACTTCACTCTCCTGGCCTACGGGGCCGCCGGACCGATGCTGCTGCCCGCTGCGCTGGAGCAGCTGCAGGTGAGGCGGGTCGTGATCCCGCCGCACCCCGGGCTGTTCTCAGCGCTCGGGCTGCTGTCCACGGACCTCGTCTACTACGACAGCCAGAGCGCGTACATGGTGCTGACCCCGGAGGCCGCGCCGCGAATCGCGGAGATCTTCGATGCCATGGAGCACAAGCTCCGCAGCCGCACCGCGGCCGTTAGCGATGGGGTGACGGTGAGGCGCAGCTTCGACGGACGGCTGCTGGGACAGAGCTGGGAGACGCCGCTCGTCGAGGTACCCGAGGGCCCGATCACCGAGGCGACGGTGCAGCACATGATCGACCGCTTCCACGATGAGTACGAGCGGCGCTATGGCAACCGCTTCCCGGTTGTGCCGGTGCAGGGAGTCACCTACCGCGTACAGCTCGTGCTGCCGGTCGACAAGGTCGACTACGACGGGTTGGGGTCCGGGGCCAACGCCGCGGAGACGCTCGCCGATCCGACACCGACACCGATACCGGCGACCGGACGCGGACGCGGACGCTGCAGTACCTGGAGGACGAGCCGTTCGACGCCCCCGAGTATGAGCGCGAGACGCTCGCCCCGGGAATGCACGTCGCCGGCCCCGCGATCATCCGCGAGGGGCTGTCGACCACGTTTCTTTTAGCGGGGCAACGGGCGGAGGTTGGGCGGCTGGGCGAGATCTCGATCGAGGCCGCGCGATAGGCGCATGATCCGCGATCTTTCAAACGAGGAGTTCGCCGGGCGCTACGGCGCGGACCGGTTCACGGCGACGGTGCTCGCCAACCGCTTCCGCTACATCGTCGAGCACGTCTGCGGCCGGCTGCTGACGGCCGCGTTCTCCCCCATCCTGCGCGACTTCTACGACTTCGCGGCGACCCTCACCGGGCCGCCCGCGCTCGACTACCCGACGCCGGCGATGAGCAACAGCATCGTGCTGTTCACCGGCACGATGACGGACTCCGTCCGCAACACGATCAACGAGTACGGGCCCGAGCGGCTCGGGCCTGGAGACGTGATCGTCGCCAACGACCCTTACCGGACCGGGACGCACGTCAACGACCTGCTGTTCTGCCGCCCGGTTTTCTGGGGCGACCGGCTCGCCGGCTTCGTCAACCTCAAGGCCCACCAACTCGACATGGGCGGTGTCGCCCCGGGCGGCTTCAGCCTCACCAAGCACAACGTGTACGAGACTGGACTGGTGCTGTCACCGCGCGCTCTCTACCGCGCGGGCGAGCCGGTGCGCGAGACGTGGAGCCTCATCTTCGACAACGTCCGCTTCGGCGAGATCCTGTTCCCGGACATGCAGACGATCTGCGCCGGCCTGACGCTCGGCGAGCGGCTGCTGTCAGAGACGGTGGACCGGTACGGCTTCGACGCCGTCCAGGGGGCGATCACCTATGTCTGCGACGCCGCCGCCGAGCGCATGTCCGAGGCGCTGGCGGCGATCGGAGATGGCGAGTGGGAGGGCGAGGACGCCGCGGACTGCGACGGCGTCGACGACACCGAGGAGTACCGCATCCACGTCAAGGTCACCAAACGGGGCGACCGCGCCGAGGTCGATTTCTCGGGCACCTCCCGCCAGGCCCGCACGTGCATCAACGCCACGGCGCTTGATGCCAAGACGACCGTCGGCGTGGCGTTCAAGTACCTGTTCGATCCACGGACGCCGTTCTCGAGCGGAGCCTGGCGCAATATCGACATCGTCCTCCCCGAGGGCACGGTGGTCAGTGCCCTGCCGCCCGATGGCGCCGTGTTCCTGTACTACGAGCAGAGCCAGGTGATGATCGGCGCGCTGCTGCGCGCGCTGGCCAAGGCGGTCGGTTCGAGGGCGATCGCCGGCGACCGCGGGACCACCGACATCCACAGCGCCAGCGGCGTTCACCCGGGCGGCGTGCCGTGGGTGTCCGCTGCGCAACTCGGCGGTGAGCTAGGCCCATTCGGCGCCACCGAGCACGGAGACGCCGACACGTGGATGCTGTCCTACCAGGCCAACGGCATCGTGGGCGCGGTGGAGGCGATCGAATCCGACGTGCCGGCGGTGCTGCTCCGGGAGGAGCCCGTCCCGGACACCGGTGGCCCTGGCTTCAATCGCGGCGGGCTCGCCGTCATGCGTGACTCGCTGTGGCTCCAGGCGGCCAGCCACAATCTCATGTCGCTGCACTACAAGCGATCCTCTGGGTTCGGGGTCAACGGCGGGGGCGACGGTCGCAACGGCGGCGTGTGGATCTGGCCGCCGGACGGCGAGGCGCCGGCAAGCCCCGCGACCGGCGACGACGCGTACGCCGACTCGGTCCCGCTGGCCGGTGTGCTGAACCCCGCCACGAACGCTCCGGACCCGAGCGGGCGGTTCCTGTATCCCTACCGGCAGTCAAGCTGGCAGACCGACCCGCTGACCGTGATGCGCTACATCAACCGCGGTGGCGGAGGGTGGGGCGATCCGTTCACCCGCGAGCCCGAGCGGGTCCTGATCGACGTGCGCGACGGCTACGTGACCGTGGCCGGGGCGGCCCGGGACTATGGCGTCGTGGTCGTCGGGGACCCGGATGAGGACCCCGAGGGCCTGGTCGTCGACGAGCCCGCCACCGCCCGACTCCGAGGGGCCAGAGAGGCGACATGACCGGCGCTCGGTCATTGTGTGACCGGCAGACAGGCGGTCGAGATGACTGACATGCCCCCTAGACTCGCTGGGGTGAGAGTGGCCCAGTCACGTGGTGATGACGTCGATCTGTCGATGCGGGTCGGCCGGGTGGCCGCCCCCCTTCGCGAGCAGGTGCTCGACGTGCTGCGTCAGGCGATCCTCGATTTCCGCCTCAAGCCCGGCCAGCGCCTGATCGAGCGCGAGCTGATCGAGCAGACCGGCGTCTCGCGGACCACGATCCGCGAGGTGCTGCGCCAACTGGCCGCCGAGGGACTGGTGACGACGATTCCCCAGAAGGGCGCGATCGTGGTGGTGCCTTCCGCCCAGGAGGCGGCCGACCTGTACGAGGTGCGCGCTGCGCTCGAGGCGCTCGCCTGCCGGCGGTTCGTGCGCCGCGCGACCGATGATCAGGTCAAACAGTTACGCAAATCGTTCAGGGAGATCGAGCGGCTCGCAAAGCGGCGGGACTCGGACATCCAGGAGATGCTGGCGGCGAAGGACGGCTTCTATGACGTGTTGCTCGAGGGCGCCGGGAACAAGGCGATCCGCGAGACGCTTGACGGCCTGCGGGCTCGCGTCAGGCTCCTGCGGGCAACGTCGCTCTCGCAACCCAACCGCAGTGCCGGCACCGTGTCCGAGATCCGCGACATCGTCCGCGCCGCGGAGGCCCGGGACGAGGACGCCATGGCGGCCGCCTGCGAGTACCACGTCAACCAGGCGGCCCGCAGCGGCCTCAGCGGCTTGGCCGAGCTCGACGACGAGGCCGCCGACGTCCTCGAGACGCTCGGCGGCTGACGTCTCATCACCGCAGTCTCGGCAGGTCTCGACCGGTCCGCTCACACCCAGATCGGATGCCCATGCGCTCACACGTGGCGTCTGTCGCGGCCTGTCGCTAGTCGACTGATCAGCGGCGAGCTTGGTCTGACAGTGCGCTCTTGGCCGCCTCGCGGAGCGCGGCCCATTCGGTGAGCTTGACCCGCGGCCGTCCCGGGGTCGACGCCTCGCCGGCGGCGGTCTCGATCGCATTGATCGCCTGCCAACCGTCCCACGTGACCGCCTGCGTGCAGTGCGTCGCGATCATCGCCTCGATGTCGTCCGCGACGGGGGTGTTGAGACGAGCCGCGGCTGCGTCCTCGAGGATCCTGGCGACGGTGTCCTGGGAATCCTTCTTGTTCGTACCGATCACGCCGGACGGGCCACGCTTGATCCAGCCCGACACGTACTCGCCGAGCTGGTGAGTGCCGCCGGCGTCGATCACGCGTCCGCCCTCGTTGCTGATCAGGCCACGGCGCTCGTCGAACGGGATCCCGGCGACCGGCTGCCCGGTGTAACCGATCGAGCGGAACACGAGTTGCGCCGGGACCTCCTCGAACGTCCCGGTGCCGCGCGCGGCCAGTGACCCATCGTCGCGCGCGACGATCGCGTTGTTCTCGATCTTCACGGCGCGGACGTGGCCGTCGGCGTCGCCGAGCAGCTCGACCGGGGAGGCCAGAAAGCGGAAGCGGACGGTGATCGGCTTGCCGGTGTTCGGCCGGGCGGCGTAGTCCTGGATGATCTCGACGTTGCGCCGGCGTGTCTTGTCTGCATCCTTTAGCGCGACCGCCGAGCGCTCGTCGAGCTCCGCGCCGACGACCTCCACGTCGCCGCGCTCGAGCTCGCCCATCTCGAGCAGCTCGGGGTTCGTGAAGGCGGCCTGGAGCGGGCCGCGGCGGGCGAGAATCGTGATGTCCTCGATGCCGCTGGCGCTGAGCACCGCGATCGCGTGGTCGGCCGTGTCGGTGATCTCGAGCTCGGACGGGGCCAGCGCGAGCATCCGCGCGACATCGATCGCGACGTTGCCCGCCCCGACGACCACCGCCCGCTTGGCCTGCAGGTCGACCTCCAAGCCCGAGTGGTCGGGATGGCCGTTGTACCAGGCGACGAACTCGGTCGCGGGGTGCGAGCCTCGGAGGTCCTCGCCGGGAATCCCTAGCCGCTTGTCGATCGACGTGCCGATCGTGTAAAGGACCACGTGGTAGTGCTCGAGGAGGTGCTCGCGACCGATATCGGTGCCGAGCTCGACGTGGCCGAAGAAGCGAAACCGCTCGTGCTCGGTCGTCTTGTCGTAGGCCCGCGTGACCGACTTGATTTTCGGATGGTCGGGAGCCACACCTGACCGGACGAGCCCGTACGGCGTCGGCAGGCGGTCGTACAAGTCGACCGCGAACTGAGGATCGCCGACGGCGAGCAATTGGCCGGCGGCGTAGAAACCGCTGGGTCCAGCGCCGACGATGGCGACGCGGAAGGGGGAGCTATCGGTCATGGAACGTTGACAGGACCAGATGTCCGGGGTGACGGTTACCGAACTAACTTCAGTTGGGCGACCTCCTCTGAAGGTCCAAAAGTGAGGATATCCCGCGCATCGTCGCGCCGACCGAGCCGCGCTGGGCCCGCCGGCGGATTGATCAATCGGGCCCGCCCATCACCACGGTCCCGCGGGGCCGTGCGCGACGGCGCCGGCAGCCTACCCATGAGTAGGAGCGCGCAGAGCGGGTAGGTCCGAGGAACCGAACTAGCAATTCGCAATGAATGCCCCACCAGCGACTCTCGCCGGTCGCGGGCGAAAGGAACCCGATGCATCCCCTCCTATTCGTCAACTGGTCCTCGGTCAACAGGATGTTCCGCGGGCTGATGTGGCTGTGCGCTATCGCTCTCGCCACCGTGATCGTCGTTCATCTGATGCCGGCTCCGGCGGCGGCACACCACTCGATGCGCGTCTTGCGCTGAGGCACCCGTCGGTACGAGCCATACGGCGGAGCTCGGTCGCGCGCTGTCCCACAAAGATGAGCGCGATTCCTATCCGAGTGAGATGAGGGCGATTCCGACGACGACCGCGATCGCCCCGGCGAGCCGCTCGGCCCCGATCTTCTCGCGGCCGGTGATCGCCAGGAACGCGGTGGCCATCACCACGCTCGACTCGCGCACCGCGGACACGGACGCCGCCGGCGCCAGCTTGAGTGCCGCAAGCGTGAGCGCGTACGCGCCGAAGAAGCCGATGCCCGCCAGGAAAGTCGAGCGGCTGACGGCCGCGCGCAGGGCGGCGGTGCCGCGCACGCGCCACACCCCGGACACGTACGCAGTCGCGGTGATACCGAATACCACCTCGAGATAGGCGAGTGGCGAGGCGTGGGCGAGCCCGTGCTTGTCGACCAGCGTGTAGCTGGCGATGCACAAGCCGATCGACAGCGCCAGCGCGAGGTCCCGGGGACGGCCGGACACGCGCAACCCGCGGACGAGAACGATTCCGACGGCGACGACGACCACCCCGATCCCGGCCGGCAGCGACGCGCTCACGCCGAGCACGACAACGCCGCCGATCAGCACGAGCACGGGCGCCGAGCCACGCGCGATCGGGTAGATGAAGCTCATCGCCGCAACGGAATAGCCCGTCGCCAGGAGTGCCAGATAGAGGAGCTCGAGCGCGCTCGAGCTGGCCACGTAGGGGAGCACGGAGGAGTCGAGCCGCCAGCCGATCAGCGACAGCGGGGCGAACACGACCGTACCCACGACCAGCGCGACCGCGCTCGCGCTGTGCGTGTCCGCCTCGTCGGACAGCAGCAGGTTCCAGGTCGCGTGTACGACCGCGGCGGCGAGCGCGAGCAGTAGAGCCGAGATGGGCACAACGCTGATTTATAGGTACGGTCCCGTCAGGATGATCCGATCCGACGCGAAATGAGCGCGCTCGCCGGGCTGAGCGCCGAGGAGCGCGAGCTCGCTCCGGCCGCGCCGCCGCCGAAGACGGCGGGTGCGATGAAGGCGATGCTGACCGACGAGCGGTTCTCGGATCCCAACTGGATCTTCGAGCGAAAGCTCGACGGGATCCGGTGCGTCGCGATCCGCTCCGGCGGAGCGGTCAAGCTGCTATCCCGCAACGACCTCTCGATGAACGACCGCTACCCCGAGCTCGTCGAGGCGTTCTCAAAGGAGAACTGCGACCGCTTCGTGGTTGACGGCGAGGTGGTCGCGTTCGACGGATCCCAGACGAGCTTCGCCCGACTTGCCCAGCGAGGCCACCACTACGTGCCGGTATTCATGTACGTGTTCGACATCCTGTGGCTCGAGGGCCACGACGTGCGCAAGCTGCCGCTGAGGACACGCAAGCGGCTGCTCCGCGATGCGCTCGAGTTCCACGGACCGGTGCGCTGGACGCAGCACCGGAATCGCGACGGCGAGAAGTTCTTCGTCGAGGCGTGCCGCAAAGGCTGGGAGGGGCTGATCGCCAAGCGCGCCGATAGCCCGTATGTGACCACGCGCTCGCGCGACTGGCTCAAGTTCAAGTGCGAGCACGGGCAGGAGCTGGTCGTCGGTGGCTTCACCGAGCCGCGCGGCTCGCGGGTCGAGTTCGGCGCGCTGCTGCTCGGCTACTACCGCGACGGGCGGCTCGAGTACGCGGGCAAGGTCGGGACCGGGTTCGATACGGCCACCCTTCACGACCTCGCCGAGCGGATGCGCAAGCTCGAACGGAAGGACTCGCCGTTTTCCGACCCGGCCTCGATCAAGGAACGCAACGTGACCTGGGTCGAGCCGAAGCTCGTCGCGCAGATCGGCTTCACCGAGTGGACCCGCGATGGGCGCCTGCGTCACCCTCGCTTCCTCGGCCTGCGCGACGACAAGGCCGCGATCGAGGTGGTGCGAGAAGGATGACGATCGAGCTGAAGATCGGCCGCCGCGATGTCCGGATCACGCACGAGGACAGGGTTGTGTTCCCCGAGGCCGGGCTGACGAAGCTCGACCTTGCCCGCCACTACGAGCGCGTCGCCCCGGCGATGTTGCCCTACGTGCGCGGCCGCCCGCTCGCGCTCCAGGCGTATCCCGACGGGATCGAGGGCGACGGCTACTTCATGAAGGCGGTTCCCCGCTACTTCCCGGCGTGGGTCAAGCGCGCGACCGTGCCGAAGAAAGGCGGGACGATCACCCACGCGCTCGCGCAGGACGCCGCGACGCTCGTGTACCTGGTCGGCCAGAACGTGGTCACCGTACACACATGGCTGTCCCGCGCCGATCAGCCGCACCATCCCGATCGCCTGACGCTCGACTTCGATCCATCCGGCGGCGGCTTTGACGATGTCCGCGCGGCGGCGCGCGCCGCCGGCGACCGCTTGCGCGACGTCGGACTCGTCCCGTTCGCGATGACCACCGGGTCGCGCGGGCTCCACGTGGTGTGCCCGTTGCGTCGCGGACCCGATTTCACCGAGGTCCACGGCTTCGCCCGCGCGCTCGCCGAGGCGATGGTCGCCGACGACCCTCGCCACCTCACGCTCGAATGGCACAAGGCCGAACGGGGCGACCGGATCTACCTCGACGTCAACCGGATCGCCTACGCCCAGCACGCGGTCGCGCCGTACTCGGTGCGCCCGCGCTCGGCGGCGCCGGTGGCGGTGCCACTGCACTGGGAGGAGCTGTCGGACGGGTCGCTTCGCCCCGATCGGTGGACGGTCGAGAATATCGGCGAACGGCTCGAGGCCGGGGACCCGTGGGAGGGCATGAGCCGGCGCGCGCGAGCGCTTCCGCACAAGGCCTGAGCTCCGGGGCGGGTGGGGCTCTGGGGATCCCCGGGGCGGAGCTAGGCGACCCGCCCGCGGTTCCTGCGCCGGCGCTTGCCCGTGATCTGCCACGGACCGGGCGTGAAATCGAGCACGACGTTCACGATCCACACGATCAGCGTCGCGGCCACGAGGGTCCAGAAGCCGTTGATGTAGAAGCCGCTCACGATCGCCTTGGTGAGCTCGAGCATCAGCGCCGACACGAAGAACCAGGCGATTCCCAGCGTGAACACCGCAAGCGGGAATGTGATCAGCCGCAGCAGCGGCTTGAGCACGGTGTTCAGCACCCCGAACACGGCCGCGGCCAGCAGCAGCGCGCCCGCGTCCGACGTGGACACCCCGGTGAGCAGCACCGTGACGACCAGGAGAACGAGTGCGTTCGTCAGCCACGAGATTCCGAGCCGCACCAGCAGCGGCGGATCCGGGCGCTCAGTCCTGGCTCGGTATCGAGTCGAGCTCACTGGGCTCAGCCTACTCCCCGGCGACATCGGTTCTCAACCGAGCGTCAGCTCACCATGGGCGTAGTCGATCGAGATCGAGCCGAAGTGCGAGAGTACGTCTGACCCGAGCAGCCCGAACGCCTTGCCGTTTGCTCCCGCGATCATCGAGCTCGTGGCGACGATCGACGGCAACGCCTGGCCACCGATCTTCCAGCGGTTGAGCCTGACCTTGCTCGCGGTCTCCGAGCACCCGACCCCGGTGACCTTGATCGGCTTCCCGACCGTCTTCAGGTGCAGCGCGCGGGCGAGCGAGACGTCGACGAGCGTCTTCGACGAGCCCGTGTCGATCAGGAACGGGAACACGCGGCCGTGGACGACGACGCGCGCCAGCGCCAGCGTCTCACCGTCCTTCGCCTTGAGGATCACGATCGGGATCGTCGCCTGGGCCTGATGCGCAGGACCGACCGACGCAAATCCCCACCCGGTGAAAGCGACCAGGACAAACGAACCAACCAGGCCGGCGACAAGAATGAGACGACGCACTCTTCCTCCCTTCGTTGAGCCTGACCGCGTCAGCGCTTTGCCCGCGAGCCTAGTGGAACGTTTCGAGGTGGCCTACTGGCTCACGGATTCGGGCTCGCCGTCGCGGACGTGCTTGCCCCCGCCGGCGGATTCGGATTGCCGCTCGTCGCCTGTAGGACCGACGCGCGCGTGATGCCACCGTTCGAATCCGGGACGCACGCGAGCGCGGCGGTGCGGACGCTAGGCGCCGTGAGGTCGACGCCGGCGGCCTGCACCATCTGCAGAGTCAACCCACCCTGTGCGTTCGGATCTGGGAACCCGCGGACTCCGCGGTCGCGCAGGCAGCGCGCGAACGCCAGCAGGTCCTGCTTGTGTACGAGCTGGTCATGCGCCTGCTGGGCGAGGTCCGATTTCGACGGAGTGGGAAGAATCGAGCGGCACGCGGTCTGCGCCGCGTTGAACTGCGGCGAGGTACCGACCCCGTCTGGGACCTGGATCGCCACCTTGGTGCCGCCGTTCGAATGCGACACCTGCGGGTCGGGGAAGTTCGACACGCCGTGGTCGCGCATGCAGGCCGAGTACTTATAGGCGTCCGAGATGCCGTTCGCCGGGGGTTGGCCCGCGGTCGAACTGGTGGTGCTGGATGAAGAGCCGCCGCACCCGGCGACGAGCAGCGCGACGCCGATCAGCGCCCCTGTCGCCGGAATGGCTCGCCGGATTGATTGCATGACTACGGACCTCCTGTGAGGAGACGATGTGTGGCGCGATCGTTTGTAGCCGCGAGGTGGTGACAGCACCGTCACGACGGCTGTGACCTGGTTGTCACCGCAATCCGCGATCCTGTGTTCGACGCCAGGGAGACGACATGCGGGTTCTGGTTGCTGAAGATCACGGGCGGCTTGCTACCGCCATCGCGGAGGGTCTGCGACGAGAGGGCATGGCCGTCGACATCGCGTTCGATGGCGTCGATGCGCTGCGGCACACGGCGGTCCACCGCTACGACGTCGTCGTGCTGGACCGCGATCTCCCGCGGGTCCACGGCGACGAGGTGTGCCGGCAGCTTCGCGACGAGCGGAGCAACACGCGAGTGCTGATGCTGACCGCGGCGAGCACGATCCGCGATCGCGTCGAGGGGCTCGGGATCGGCGCCGACGACTACCTGACCAAGCCGTTCGACTTCGAGGAGCTGGTGGCCCGAGTGCGGGCGCTGGCGCGGCGCTCGAGCCCGTCCCTGCCGCCCACGCTCGAGAACGGGGATCTCAGGCTCGACCCGGCCCGGCGCACGGCAGTACGTGGCGACGTCCCACTTGCCCTGAGCCCGAAGGAGTTCGCGGTGCTCGAATATCTCCTGGGGGCGCAGGGACGAGTCGTGTCGGCCGAGGAACTGCTGGAGGGCGTGTGGGACGAGGCCACCAATCCGTTCACGAACACCGTCAAGACGACGATCGGCCGGCTTCGCGCGAAGCTGGGCGAGCCGCCGCTGATCGAGACCGTCCGCGAGGGCGGCTACCGGATCTGAGCGCGCGAGCGACCGTTGCTGAGATCAATTGCGCTTCCCGCCTGGCTGCGGCTACCGACCCGCACCGCGCGTATGCGACTCACGCTGTTCTACGCCGGCCTGTTCCTGCTGCTCGGTACGGTGCTGCTCGCGATCGTCTTTGTGCTCGCGTCGCGCGGGAGCACGATCGATGTCGCGGTGCCCGCGCCGGTCGTTCACCGCCAGCTGAAGCTTCCGAACGGGACCGTCGTTGTGGTGCCGCCCAGCCCGGCGCAGACGATCGTCAGCCAGCAGCACAACGCCGACCTCGCCCGCCTGCTGACGATCTCGTGGATCGTGCTTTTGGTGACGACTGCCGGCGCCGCCGTGCTCGGCTGGTTCGCCGCCGGCCGGGTGTTGCGGCCGGTCCGCGAGATCACCGCAACGGCCCGCACGATCTCGGCCGGAAACCTGAACGAGCGCCTCGCCCGGACAGGTCCCAACGACGAGTTCAAGCAGCTCGGGGACACGCTCGACGACCTGCTCGGCAGGCTTGAGGGGTCATTCGAGGCGCAGCGGCGGTTCGTCGCCAACGCGTCGCACGAGCTCCGAACGCCGCTCACGCTCGAGCGGACGCTGCTGCAGGTGGCGCTTGCCGATCCGGACGGAACCGAGGCGTCGCTGCGCTTGACGTGCGAGGAACTGCTCGCGTTGCAGGCCGACCACGAACGCCTGCTCGAAGCGCTGCTCACGCTGGCCAGCAGCGAGCGCGGTCTCGAGCGTCGCGAGCCCGTCGACGTGCCGGCGCTGGTCGACCACGCACTCCGGCAGCTGCGGCCCAAGATCGACCGCCGCCGTCTCGCTACCGAGGCCGCGCTGGACCCCGCGACAACGACAGGCGACCCGGCACTGATCGCGCGCCTGATCGCGAATCTGATCGAGAACGCGATCGACCACAACGTCGACGGCGGTCGCGTCGATATCAGCACGAAAACGCTCGACGGCGACGCCGTCCTCACCATCGCCAACACCGGACCACCGATCCCACCTGGAGAGACCGAGCGGCTGTTCGAGCCGTTCCAGCGTCTGGACCGCACCCGCACCGCCGACGACGGCCACCACGGGCTCGGGTTATCGATCGTGCGGGCGATCGCGGCCGTGCACAACGCGGAGGTCGCCGCGATGCCGCGCCTGGGTGGAGGGCTGATCGTGACCGTCCGGTTGCCACGGCAAGCGTGATTCGAAGGCGCAGCCTCGAAGCCGCGTCCTGACTCGTGCGCCCGGGGCGGCCGGGATCAGCCGGCGCTGAAGCTCGTCGTCAGCGCCGGCCCGCCGGCGAGCGTCTGGTAGACGACGCAGTAGCGCTCGGTCAGCTTCTTCAGCGTCGCTAGCTGCTCCTCATCTGCGTCGGTCTCAAGCTCGAACGACAGCCGGATCGCGCTGAAGCCGACCGCCGCGTCGCGGTCGACGCCGAGTGTCCCGCGAAAGTCCAGATCGCCCTCGGCGCGTACGCGGCCCGCCGGCACCGAGATCCCGAGCGAGGTGGACACCGCCCGCAGCGTCACCCCCGCGCACGCCACGAGGGCCTCGAGCAGCATGTCGCCCGAGCACAGCAGCGAGCCGTCGCCACCGGTCGCCGGGTGAAGCCCGGCCTCGGCGAGCGCGCGGCCGGTCTGGACCGAGCAGGCGATCCCGTCGCTCAGATCGCCGATCGCCGACAGCGTGACGAGGGCGGCATCGGGTTCGTCCCGGTAGCGCTCCTTGAGTGGCGCCTGGAGCGCCCGCAGTTGATCACCGTCCATGGACACGATCATATGACGCGAGCGAAGCTCAGACGTTCGAGCCGGGGGTCTGCGGAATGGTTGGGCTCGGAGGCACCGGCGACGGCGACGGCACCGACGGCGTGCCGTTGTCCCCCGGATCGTCGGGCGCGCGGATCCACTCGACGATCCGGCCGCCCACGACCACGAAATTCGTCCGCGCGGTCTCACCGACGCCGCCACCGCAGCCGCTGCCGCCGGGACCCGGACGCCCGGTCAGGCGGAACAGCGCGTTGACGTACCGCCCGCGCTGGTCGGCCGAAACGAACGCGGCGCCGCACGGCAGCGTCTCGTTGGCGGCGACCGCCTGCGCCAGCGAGCCGATCGTGATCACCACGGCCCCGCCGTTGGCGTCGGTTCCGTTGATCATCACGCTCGGGAACGCGAAGTATCCGGCTGCGACGCGCACGTGTCCGTGGCGGAGCGCGTCAGCCCAGGCCCTGATCACCGCGACCGTCCCGGGCCGAGCCGGGATCCCGGTCGGGCCCGGCGTGGGTATCACCGCCTGGCCGGATCCGCCCTGTGGCAGCGACGGCAACGCCGGCGCGCGCTGGGCGTGGCGGGTGGTCGTCGCGCCGTGGCGCGTGGTCGTGCTCGAGCTTGACCCGCTCGACCCGCATCCCACCAGGATCCCCGTCGCTATGACCGCGAAGAACGGAGCCCAGTGAACGCGGGCGATCACACACCTATCGTAAGCCCCCCGGGAACCCGGCCGGGTGGCGCCGCGCGGTCGTCCGTCGCGTCGCCATCGTCAAGGTCCGAAACCTCCGGCTATTCAGCCTCGTCTTGCTCGTGCTCGGTCTCGCCGGCCGCCCCGCCGGCGTACGACGGCGCCGCGCCGTAGGTGCGCTCGATCGTCCGCGTCAGCCGCTCGATCGCCTCGGCCACGTCGTCGCGATCGGGCTTGCTCTCGAGCGCGAGCCGGACGCCGGCGATCTCCCGGGCCAGGTACTCGCTCTCGGCCAGGGCCCGAGCGTTGACTTCTCGGTCGCGCTCGGTCTCGGAGCGATCCCGGTCGGCCTGGCGGTTCTGCGCCAGCAGGATCAGCGGCGCGGCATATGCCGCCTGGGTCGAGAACGCGAGATTCAGCAGGATGAAGGGGTACGGGTCCCAGGCGTTCGTGACCGCGATCCCGTTGAGAATGATCCACACCACCACGAACATCGTCTGGGCCGCCAGATAGCGACCCGTCCCGAGGAAGCGGGCCATCTTCTCGGCGAGGCGGGCAAACGCGTCGGGATCGTACGTCGGACCACCGGGGGTACCGCGAGGCGTGCCGAGGTCGTCGCGCCGCGCCATCAGTAACTCGCCCGGGCGACGCGCCAGTCCGCGGGGAGCATACGGTCGAGCACGTCGTCGATCGTAACCGCGCCGACGAGGCGCTTGGCGGCGTCCGTCACCGGAATCGCAACCACGTCGTAGGCGGCGAGCCGCTCGGCCACCTCCCGCTCGCTGGCATCGGCCGAGATCGGCTGCCATTCGTCGTCGAGGCACCGGCTGAGCGGCTTGGAGGGCGCCTCGCGGAGCAGACGCTGGATGCCGACCACGCCCTGGAAGCGGCCCGTCGGCGTCTCGAGCGGCGGGTGGCAGACGAACACCTGCGCGGCGAGCGGCACCGGAAGGTCCGGATTGCGGATGCGGGCAAGAGCCTCGGCGACGGTGGCGTGCCCGTCGAGGATCACGGGCTCGGGCGTCATCAGTCCACCGGCGCTATCGGGCTTGTAGATCAGCAGCCGGCGCACCGGCTCTGCCTCCTCGGGATCCATCGCCCCGAGCAGCTCCGCCCGGCGCGACTCGGGGAACTCGCCGAGCAGGTCGGCGGCGTCGTCGGCCTCCATCTCGTCGAGCACGCGTGCCAGACGCTCCTGATCGAGCCCCTCGACGATCCGGACCTGCTCGTCCTCGTCGAGCTCCTCGAGCAGATCGGCCAGGCGGTCGTCCTCGAGCTCCGAGGCGAGCACTCGCCGGCGGCTGAGCGGCAGGCGCCGTATCGCCGCCGACATCTCGACCGGATGCAGGCCGCCAAGCGCCGCGGCCTCGCGATCGATCGGGCGCTCGTCGGCGAACAGCTCGCCGGCTTCGCTCCAGTCGATCACGTCGGGCGCCTTCCTGCGGGTAGCGAGACCCGCCAGCCCCCTGGCGGGAGCGAGCGCGATCGTGGCCACCTCCCACGCGAACGGCTCCGGCGCCGGCGTCAGGCCGACGTCGACCACGCGCTCCCCGCGCACACTACGGTCGAGCAGTTCGCCGATCACAAGCCGCTCGCCGGCGCGGAGCGAGAACTGACGCAGGTTGATCGAGCCACGACGCAGCCGCACGCCGTCGTTGGAGATCTCTCCGACCCGGCCTGCGCCCAAAAACACGCGCCGGCGCCCGACCGCTACTACGAAGCCGTTGACGCGCGGCGGGCGGCCCCCGAGATCGAGGACGACGTCGACGACGCGGCCGATGTCCGCAGAGTCAGCCCCGACCAGGGGGAGCCGGGTCAGTCGCGTTACGTAGACGATCCGGTCCGCCATGCCAACAGAGTAGATAGCCCTGGCCGCCGTTGCGGCAAGCCATAGTGATCCGGATCGCGACCGGGTGCGAACTGAATTGGTGAACCCGGAAATTTCGGGCTGATCCCAGGCAGGGGATGATGTTCCGAGCACCATTCAGCAATCACGCCGCCGAGTTGCGCGCGTTGTCGGACGAGGCCCTGATGCATCGCGTGGCCCAGGCGGACGCACTCGCGTTCGAGGTGATCTTCGATCGCCACGGCGGCGCGGCGTTCTCGCTTGCCTACCGGATGTCCGGACGGCGGACGATGGCCGAGGACATCGTGCAGGAGACGTTCCTGTCGCTGTGGCGACGCGGGGGCAGATATGAGCGCGCCAAGGGCAGCGTGCGCTCGTGGGTGCTCGGCGCGATCCACCACAAGGCGATCGACTACTTCCGCCACCAGGCCGCCACCACCAGCCGCGACGTCAGCGATGACGCAGCCCTCGAGGAGCTGACCGCGCCCGAGCGGACCGACGCCGAGGCCGAGCGCCGAGTGCAGAGGACCCAGGTGCGAGGCGCGCTCGAACGGCTCCCGACCGAGCAGCGACGAGTGATCGAGCTCGCCTATTTCGGCGGGTTCAGCCACACCCAGATCGCGGACATGCTCGAGCTTCCCGCCGGCACGGTGAAGGGCCGGATGCGGCTCGGCTTGGTCAAAATGCGCCTGTCGCTCGGTGACCGGGCGACGGCAAGCGCAGCCGGAGGGACGCTATGACGCACGCGGGCCCGCATTTCCCCGGTTGCGGAACCGACGGTGCCGCCTACGTGCTCGGCGCGCTCGAGACCAACGAGGCCGAGACCTTCCGTCTGCATCTGAGCCTCTGCGCCGCCTGCCGCGACGAGGTGGCGGCGCTCCAGCGGGTGACAGATGCGCTGCCGATGGCGGCGCCGCAGTACCGGCTGCCTGCGCGTCTGCGCCGCCGCGTGGTGCGCACGGTTCGCGCGGAGGCCTGGCGCCGGAACCGCGGGCGAGGGCGGCCGGCCCTGGCCGCAATCCTGCCGCGGCTGCCGCACGCTGGCCGCGCGCTCGCGGGCGCCGCGACGGTGGCACTCGCGGCCGTCGTGATCGCCGTCGCGATCATCGTCTCGGGCGGTCCGGCCAGCCCGAAGCTGCTGCAGGCCACGGTTTTCAACTCGAGTGGGAACGCCCAGCTCCGGGTCGGCGGCGGGCGCGCCGTGCTGCTCGTCCGGCACCTACCGGCGCCGGCGGCGGGGCGCATCTACGAGCTGTGGCTGAAGCGGCGCAGCGCGGCTCCCGCCCCGACGACGGCGCTTTTCAGCGTGAATGCCGGCGGGGCAGCGAACGTCAGCGTCCCGGGCGGGGTGCGCGGCGTCAGCGAGGTCCTGGTGACCGCGGAGCCCGCCGGCGGAAGCCGCGTGCCGACGGGTCCCGCGGTGATCGTCGCGCCGACGAGCTGACCAATTGGGCCTCGCTACGCTCGGCCAGAACTCTTCGTCAGGCCGCCGACAGCTCCCTGACCTGGGTCAGGCGAAAGGTGTTACCCGAGGGATCGTGGAAGCCGGAGTCGATCCCGTACGGGCGCTCCTCCGGGGCCTCGGAGAACTCGACGCCGCGGCTCCTCAGCTGCTCGTAGTCGGCGTAGACATCGTCGGTGGTGAAGAACACGGTGCCGGCGAACCCCTTGGCCATCAGGGCTTTCACCTGCTCGGCGGTGTCGGCGTCCATCACCGGCGGGCCGGGGACCGCCATCAGCACGATCGAGATGTCCGGCTGCCCAGGGGGGCCGACGGTCAGCCAGCGGAAGTTGCCCATCTCGGCGAGCGTCACGTCCGAGCGGACCTCCATGCCCAGCTTGTTGGTGTAGAACTCGAGCGCCTCGTCCTGGTCGTGGACCCATAGCTGCGCGGTCGAGAGCTTGATCATCGTTGCCTCCTAAAGGCTTGGTGGTGACTCCGCCGGCCACACTAGTTCTGAGACGTCAGGTTGTCTTCTCGAAACGTGCTGCGCTGGGGCCGGCCGTACGCACGGACCACGCATGTGGGGACGAGCGCCCAGTCGGACGCCGGCGGGAACTTTGCGCGATACGCGGTAGGCGAGACCCCGAACGTGCGCGTGAAGCTCGTCGTGAACGACCCAAGGCTCTGGAGCCCGACCGAGAAGCAGATGTCGGCGATGCAGCGGTCGGTCGTGCGCAGCAGCGCCGCGGCGCGCTCGAGCCGTCGCGTCAGCAGGTAGGCGTGTGGGGATTCGCCGAAGGCTCGGCGAAACTCGCGGCTGAAGTGGGCCCGCGACAGTCCTGCCGCGCGCGCGAGGTCGTCGACGTCGAGCGGCTCGAAGTAACGCGCGTCGGCGAGGTCCTTGGCGCGGAGTAGGTGCCGGTCTGCAGGGACAAAGGCCACGATCACCACACTATCCCGCTCCCGGCATGGTGCCCGGAAGCGACTGCTAGCGTGGACTGCGGTTCTGCCCGCGAATCATCGACGGTAAGGGATGTTTCATCGCTACAGGCTCGCGCTCCTGCTGCTCGTACTCGTGCTCGCGGGGTGCGGGGGCAAGGCCGTCGGCGTCGACAGCACGTCATCGACGGCGGCGGGGATCCCGCAGGGCCGCCCGCAGGCGATCGAGCCGGCGGCTGGCCAGCAGGCCCAGTCGGTGACGCCAAACGACCCAGTCGGCGACCCCAACGCGCACGCCGAGCCGCTGTCCCAGGTCAGGCACCTGCTGGCGCTCGAGCACGTCGCCGTGCGCGCGAACAACGCGACCTACATCGACCCGCTCCAGTACGTGACGTTGTGGGAGCGCACCGACCAGGGCGTGGACGCACAGTTGCCGGTCGGGGCACCGATCCTCGCGCCCTGCCAGGTGAAGATCCTCGCGATCGAGCCGGACTGGTACGCGGGTCAGCCGCTCGTGTACTTCGAGCTGCTCGACGGCAGCGACGCCGGCAAGGTGCAGTACGTCGCGGAGCAGATCACCAATATCGCGGAGCCCGGAAGCATCCTCCAGCAGGGGCAGGTGATCGCTCGCTACGCGTCGCGCGGCACCGCGATCGAGTACGGCTGGTCGACGATCAACGGCATCACGCTTGCGCGCGCGACGACCGGCTACGAGGAGGGCGAGATCACGCCGGCCGGCACGAACATGCGCAACTGGCTGAACAGCCTCGGCGCGGGCGCCGGTCCCTGGCCGCCCCATTGATCGGTCCGGGGCCGGCGAGTCAGTTGCGGCGCGCCACCAGCTTGGGCAGCGAGGTAACGAGCCGTGGGAGGTCTGAGCGCGCATGGTCGAGCGCGTCATCGAGCGCGGACGCGGCGTCGGTCTCGATCGTGGCGCCGTGGCCTACGAGCAGCATCGACGGCCGGTACCGCGCGAGCTGTGACCTCGGAGGCGTGAGCCGCAGCATCGGATGGACGCCGGCGCGGCGCCCGAGCGCGAACGGTGGCGCGGTGCCGATCGCCTCGGCCACGACCAGCGCGCGCTCGCGCTCCCACCACAGCGCCACCTCGTGCCAGCCCCAGCGCGACAGGACGGGCACGACCTCGAATGGCGTGTCGGGCGCCCGGTCGGGCAGGCGGAGCAGCGGCACGCCGAGGCGGGCGGCGATCGACTCGCAATCGCGGTTGTGGCGGTCGAGCAGCTGGAACACGCCGGCGGGAGTGCCGAGCGACTCGGCCTCGCGCAGCGCCGGGACATCTTCGAACGGATCGACCAGCCACACCCGGTCCTGGCTGAGCAGCGCGTGCGCGGTGCGGACCATCATGCCGGGCTCGGTCCACGTGAGCCCGATCGCGTGGCGCTGGAGCGTCGCGCTCACGGGGTCACGACTCGGACTCACACTCGGCATTCACGTAGCCCGAGCGGAACGGGCTGGCCTCGCCGGTGTGCTCATCGAATGTGTGCCGCCAGACGCAGCCGGTGTCGTTCGCGAGCAGGTGGATCGACACAGACGTGTGCTCGGAAGTCGTCCGCACGCGATGCACGTCGTCGCGCGGCGGCAGCAGCGAGTAGAAATCCCCCGGGTTGACCGGGCGCCGGCGCAGGAGCGCGAGCTGGCCGGCGCCGGGCCGGTAGAACTCCTCGTCCTGAATCCCGCGGTAAACGCCGACGAGCCCCCACGCGAGGTGATCATGAACCGGCGTCATCGCGCCGGGCGGCACGACCAGGCTGAACAGCGACAGCGACCGGTCCGCGGCTCGAAACATCAGCCACTGCCCGATGCCGCCGCCCATTCCGCTGTCGGGAGCCGGCTCCTGAAACGACGCCGGCACCCACTCGCGATCGGCGAGCAGCTGCGCGAACAGCGGGCTGATCAGCTCGCACGCCTGCGGTGGCGACTGCGCCTGGGCGATCCGCTCGCGCACGTCCACGATGAACCCGCGCACGCGCGCGGTGTCGAGCCGGTACTCGTCGGCCTCGAGGGGCGGGAGCGGACCGTGCTCGTGGAGGTCGCACATCGCATCCGGAAGCCTAGTGCGCTCGCGTTACCGTCGCTGTCCCCTCGCAGCAGCCTTCGCGGTTGTCGTTCCGAGGCTCTGAGCCGATACTTACGGTGATGGGCGACTCCCCCGAGATCGCGCTGTCCGAGTTGATCGGCGCGCTGTCGAGCGCGCTGGATATCGGCGAGGGAGAGCCGCCCGGCCACGCCGCCCGGTCGTGTCTGATCGGCATGCGCATCGCCGACGTGCTCGGACTCGACGCTCCCGCCCGGTCTGATCTGTTCTACGCACTGCTGCTCAAGGACGCCGGATGCTCGGCGAACTCCGCGCACATGGCGGCCCTGTTCGGCGCCGACGACCAGGAAGCCAAGCGGACCTCGAAGCTCGTGGACTGGGCGCGGCCGACGTCCGCGTTCGTGTGGTCGGTCAAGACCGTCGCACCCGACGGGTCCCTGAGCGAGCGCGGCGAGCGCTTGCGCGCAATCCGCAACGAGGGTCACGTGACGCGGTCGCTGATGCGGGCACGTTGCCACCGCGGCGCGGAGATCGCCCTGAAGCTCGGCTTCTCCGAGGCGACGGCCGAGGCGATCCGGGGGCTCGACGAACACTGGAACGGCCACGGCCAGCCAGAAGGCCTGAGCGGGAACGTCATCCCGCTGGCGGCCAGGATCATGTGCCTTGCGCAGACGGTCGAGGTGTTTCACGCCACCGGCGGGCTGAACATCGCCTACCGCGTGGCCACCAAGCGCAGCGGGCAGTGGTTCGACCCGGCACTGGTCAGCGCCCTCGAGTCGTTCCGCACCGACGGACGGTTCTGGGAATCGCTGCGTGCTCCAGACGTGTCCGCAGTCGAGCCACCCGGCCGCGTGCTGACCGCGGACCAGGAACGGCTCGATCGGATCGCGGAGGCATTCGCCGACGTGATCGATGCGAAGTCGCCCTGGACCCACGAGCACTGCGACCGCGTGTGCACGATCGCCACCGGGATGGGCACGTTGCTCGGCCTCGACGAGCCGGCGCTGCGGGAGCTCGGGCGGGCGGCGCTGCTCCACGACATCGGCAAGCTCTCGATTTCGAACCGGATCCTCGACAAGCCGGGCCCGCTGACCGAGGACGAGCAGACCCGGTTCCGCGAGCACGTGCTCCTGACCGAGCAGATCCTCGAGCGGGTCCCGGGCTTCGACGGGCTGGCCACGCTCGCGAGCGCCCACCACGAACGGCTCGACGGCCAGGGCTATCCACGAGGCCTGACCGCGGACGATCTGACGATGCCGATGCGGGTGCTGGCCGTTGCCGACGTGTTCGAGGCGCTGATCGCCGAGCGTCCGTACCGACCGGCCTACACGTCCGACGCCGCGCTCGAACTGATGGCAGCCGACGTGCCGGCGCGCCTTGACCCGGACGCGTTCGCGGCGCTGCAGGACCTGCTCGCCGACCGGAATGTGCACTCGATGCACGGCCGGCTCACGGGCGCGCGACGCCCGCTGCGCCGGATTCGCTAGCACCCGTGCCCCGAGCCACACTGCAGGCTGTGAGACGGATCCCTGCGTGGGCACGCGTCGGCGCCGTGATGTTCGGAGTGGCCTGGGGCGCCAACCAGTTCTCGTCCCTGCTGCTCGCCTACCGCCTTCATCGCGGCGTATCCGAGAGCACCGCCGACGCGCTGTTTGGCATCTACGCGCTCGGGCTGATCCCGGCGTTGCTGCTGATCGGGCCGATCTCCGATCTGCGCGGGCGCCGGCGAATCGTTCGCGCCGCCGGCGCGCTGTCGGTGCTGGCGACGCTCGCGCTGATCGCCGGCGCGCACTCGCTGCTGATGCTGTACGTCGGCCGGTTCCTCGCCGGCGCGTGCAGCGGCGCGATGTTCGCCGCCGGAACCGCCTGGATCAAGGAGCTGTCGGTGGCGCCGTACGACCCCGGCGCCGGCGAGCAGACCGGCGCGCGGCGCGCGGCGATCGCGCTGTCGGCCGGGTTCGGGCTCGGCCCGCTGGTGGCCGGCCTGCTCGCCCAATGGGCGCCCGATCCGCTGGTGACGCCGTACATCCCGCACCTCGTGGTGATGGTGGTCGCGCTGGTGGTGATCGCCGGCGCCCCCGAGACCGTGATTCCTGGCGAGTCCCGGATGACGATCGGGCGGCTGCTGCACGTGCCCTCGGCCGACCACGCTCGCTTTCGCGGGATCGTCGCGCCGATGGCGCCGTGGACGTTCGCGGCGCCATCGATCTCGTTCGCGGTGCTCCCCGGCCTGGTGACGCACAGCACAGGCTCGTTCGAGGTGGGCTTCGCCGCGCTGATGGCCGGGCTGACACTCGGGCTCGGGATCCTCGTCCAGCCGCTCGCTCGGCGTCTTGAGCGGGTCGGCGACGTCCGCGGAGCGCTCGCCGGCCTGCTCGCGATCGCCGCCGGGGTGCTCCTCGGAGCCCTCGCCGCCAACGAACAGAACTGGCCGTTCATCGTCCCCGCGGCGGTGCTGCTCGGTTCCGGCTACGGACTCTGCCTCGTCGCGGGGCTGCTGGAGACGCAGCGGCTGGCCACGCGCGAGGACCTCGCCTCGCTCACCGCGATCTACTACGCGCTGACGTACGTCGGGTTCGCCGCGCCGATCCTGCTCGCCGAGCTCGAGCGACTCACGAGCCCATCCGTCCTGCTCGTCCTGACCGCGATGCTCGCCGCGCTCACCGCCGGCAAGGTCCTCCGGACGTCACGCCACGGGGCGCCGGTGGCCTCGGCGCGAGCGGTTCGCAACGAGTGAGCAGATCGAGGCGCGGACGCCCCGGTGACACAATCCGTTTCGTGCGACCTCTAGACAGCTGATGCACCCAGTTGCCGCTGCAGCTGTGCTCGGTGCGGGCGGCGGAATGCGTTCGTTCGCGCCGCCGGCCGTGCTTGCCGCGCGTGGCGGCGGGCCCTTCCCCGGCCCGGCTCGGTTCATCGCCTTTGGTGCCGCCGCCGGCGAGCTCATCGCTGACAAGCAGCCAGACATGAGAAGCCGCTGGGCGCCGCGAGGGCTCTCCATGCGACTGGGCTTCAGTTCCATGGCGGGCGAAGAGTTGGCGGGTCCGGCCGGAGCGGCCGTCGCCGCGATCGCGGCACTGATCACCGCGCGTTGCGGATCGCTGCTGCGCGGACGAATCACGAACCGGCACGCCTCGCTCGCAGCAGCGGTTCTCGAGGACGCGCTCAGCTACGGACTGGTTGACTTGGCAACCCGCCGGTTCCGCCCCTGAGGGCACGGTTTCTGCCGGCTTGGAGCGACGCTAGCTCGTAGTCGGAGGCTCGCCCGGATCCTCGCCGCGGCCGGCGCTGTGCTCGAAGAACGCCGCCACCCAATCCGGGTCAGTGGGGTCGACTACCGACGCCGCGAACTGCTCGTCGACGTCGGCAAAGCCCGAAGCGCGGAGCTCGTCCATCGCGGCGTCGAGGTCGTACGCCGTCTCGCGCTGCTCGGGCACCCCGTCGTCGACGATCATCCAGAATGCGGCGGCACGGCCCTCGTAGGGCATCCCGACACTGCCGGCGTTGGCGTACGTGACGATGCCGCGTACGTTTCGGACCATCTGCTGATGGGTGTGACCGCCCACGACGAGCGGCTCGGCAACATCGGTGAGCGCCTCGGCGAGCACCGCGTCGGCGGTGAGCCGGGTGATGACCTCGTCGTCGCGACGGGGTGAGCCGTGGCAGAAGCACACGTTGTCTAGCCCGAGGCTGATCGGCCACGCCGCGAGCTCGTTCCGCCAGCGACCATCGAGCGCCTGCGCGCTCCACGCCGCGGCCCGCCCGGGCGAGTCCTCAGACACCGGCGCCCCGTCGTAGATGGCCACCGCTTCGCGCTCGGAGTTGCCGCGGATCCAGCGCGTCGGCTCGCGCCGCGCCGCCAGCAACTCGAGCGTCTCGCGGACGAGCGGACCACCGACCACGTCGCCGGCGACCACTATCGCGTCGACCTGGTCGTGGTCGATCTCCGCCAGCACCGCCCGCAGCGCGGGCAGGTTCCCGTGGATGTCGGCAAGGACGGCGATGCGCACGCGCTCACCCTAGCGATCCCGCTCAGACCATCATTCAGTCGGCCCCGGATGGGCCGGCCCGTGGACCACGGGGCCTTACGGGGCCGCGCGCATGCGGTTGTTGGGCGGGTTGTGCTCGACCTCGGCCAACCCGTGCCGCTCCATCAGCGGCGGGACGTACATCCCGAACCGTCCGCGCAGCCCCTTCTTGAGGCCGTAGAAGCCGCCAACCGGGTTTTCGCCGGGCCGCGCCCACGCCTCGACCGTGCCCTCGGCCGGCGCCTTTGCTCCGTGAGACCGGCTCACGCCGCGAGCATTCGCCCGGCTCCGTACCATTCCGGGTCGAGGCCCGAGAGTTGGCGACCGAACCCGACAGCACTCCCACACTCCGCTCGGCACTGGCACCCGACGCGCTGAGGGAGGCGCTCATTGTCCGCCGGCCGGTGTTCGCGGATCCGTGGGATTCGACCGCCGACATGGGTGCCTGCTACCTGGCGGTCGCGGTCGTCGATCCGTTCCTGCTGTGGGTCGGCGGGAAGCTCATGGGGGCGATCTTCAACTTCAACTCCCACTGGCCGCTCGGCGTGTTCATGGTCGCTGCGCTCGTCGGCGCCGCCGGCTTCATGACGATCGTCGGCCGGCAGCGCACCAGCATCACGGTCGACATCCTCGCGATCGCCGCGTGGGTCGTACTCGGCCTGATCGTCGCGCCGATCATCGGCCTCGCGCTGTCACCGCTGGCCGCGGTCATCTGCTACGCGATCATGCTCGCCGGCATCTTCGTATACGTGCTGCGCTTCGGCCACTTCGACGTGTCGTTCCTGCGCACGCTCAGCTGGCCGCTCACCTGGAGCCTGCTGGCGCTGTTCTTCGCGTTCTGCCTGCACCAGCTCGTGCTCTATCAGTAGGTGGAACTGGGCCGCTCGCCGCCGGCGGCGAGCCCGTCAGCGGACCGCGTTGCAGACGGTGCGCAGATCCGAGCAGTGCACGACCGTGCCGATGATCCACGCGCCCGGCACCGGTCCCCAGAAGCGGCTGTCGTCCGAGACCGCGCGGTTGTCGCCGAGCATGTAGTAGTCGCCTACCGGCACCCGCACGGGCGTCGGGAAGCTGCACGTCGTGGCGCCGGCGCCGCACGGTTCGATGTACGGCTCGCGCTCGGTGACGCCGTTGACCACGGCGTGGCCGTCGACGATCGCGACCGTGTCGCCCGGGCCGGCGACCACGCGCTTGATGAACGTGTCGCTCGACTGCTGCGGAAGGGGAACGCCGCAGGGCTGCGCGTGGCCACCACCTTCGTCCGCCACGCCGCACAGTGGATCGCGCGGGCGCGCGCCCGCCGGCGGGTGGAACAGCACGATGTCGCCGATCTGCGGGGCACGCGAGCGCTCAGCGGCGACCCGCTGGCCGATCTGCAGGCTCGGCTCCATCGATCCGGACGTGACCTTGTAGTAGCTGACGTCCTTGTGGACCACCAGCCACAGGCCCGCCAGCGCGAGGACGGCGACGGCCACGGCTCGCCGGCCGATCCGCCGCCGGACCGGCCTCCCCAGCGGCAGGGACGATGCTTCCATGGTCGTTTGATCGGCACCCGCCGCACGGCGCTTGACCGGACCTGGCCCGCTTCGCGAGCCGCCGCCGAGGCTCGCGCCCGTCCCGACGGTCGCCCATCCGCACAACCCGACATATTGGAACCCAATCAAGCTGCGCCACCCCCGCTCGATGCCGCTGATCCAATCCCCACCCGTCCGCAGGCTGAGCGTCGCGAGCGCCCGCCGGATCGCGCTCGCGGCCCAGGGCTTCGCCCGGCCCCGGCCGGCGCGGCCGCCGAGCGTCAATCAGATCGCGACGCTCGTCGAGCGGCTCGGCCTGCTCCAGCTCGACTCGGTCAACGTCTTCACGCGCGCGCACTACATGCCGGTGTTCTCGCGCCTCGGCCCGTATGACCGGGCTCGCCTGGACCGCATCGCCGGCCACGGCACCGGGAAGATCGACCGCCGGCTGATCGAATACTGGGCCCACGAGGCGTCGCTGATCCCGGTCGAGCTGCACCCGCTGTTCCGCTGGCGGATGGCGGACGTCAATCGTGAGGCGTGGGGGTCGATCTCGAGAATCGCCCGCGATCAACCCGAGCTCGTGGCGGAGACGCTCGAGCTGGTCGCCGAGCAGGGGCCGATCCGCGCGCGCGACACCGGCGCGGTCCGCCCGCCGCCGCGACCCGGGCATATGTGGAACTGGCACGAGGGCAAGGTGGCGCTCGAGCACCTGTTCTTCACCGGGCAGATCGCGGCGGCCAAGAGGATCAACTTCGAGCGGCTCTACGACACGATCGACCGGGTGCTCCCAGCCGCGATCCTCGATGAGCCCACGCCGAGTCCGGAGGACGCGCAGCGCCAGCTCGTGCGGATCGCCGCCCGCGCCCTCGGCGTGGCGACCGAGCCTGACATCGGCGACTACTTCCGCCTGCCACGGGCCGCGTCGAAGGCCCGCGTCGCGGAGCTGGCAGCGGCGGGTGAGCTGATCCCGGTCGAGGTCGAGGGCTGGACTGCTCCGGCGTACCTGTGGCCCGACGCCCGGCAGCCGCGCCGGCTCCACGCCCGCGCGCTGCTGTCGCCGTTCGACTCGCTGGTCTGGTTTCGCCAGCGGACCGAGCGCCTGTTCGACTTCCGCTACCGGATCGAGATCTACACCCCGGCCGCCAAGCGCGTCCACGGCTACTACGTGCTGCCGTTCCTGCTCGGCGACACGCTGGTCGCGCGGGTCGATCTCAAGTCCGACCGCCAGCGGAGCGCGCTGCTCGTCCAGGGCGCGTTCGCCGAGGACGGAGTGGACCGCGCCGGCGTGGCGGTCGAGCTGGCCGCCGAGCTGCAGCTGATCGCGTCCTGGCTCGCGCTTGACCGGGTGTCGGTTGCGCGCAACGGCGACCTTTCCCGCGAGCTGGCTGCGATCATCGGCTGATGGACGCAGCCGTCGTCAGGGCCGCCGGGCGCGAGGACATCGACGAGGTCGTGTCGATGTACGAGTGGCTGTTCGCGCCTCCCGGCGTCCGTCCGGCGGCCTGGGATCCGGATCACGCCGCCGCGGCGCTCGGCGGTGCGATCGCCGCGGACGGGGCCGTCGTGCTCGTCGCGACGCTCGGCGACGAGTTCGTAGGGGTCTGCACGGCGTACGACGACATCGACTCGGTGCGGTTCGGGCGGCGCGTGTGGGTGGAGGATCTCGCCGTGCACCCGGACCGGCGATCGCTCGGGATCGGGAAGCTGCTGCTCGACGAGGCCAGGGACTGGGCACGGGCCCGCGGCGCAACCCACCTCGAGCTCGATTCCGCGCAGACCCGTGCCGACGCGCACCGGTTCTACGAGCGCGAGCAGCCGAGTACGCACTCGATGTGCTTCGGCTGGGAGCTGTAGCGAGACGCCACTAAGGCCCGGCGGCCACAAACTGAGGGGCAGGCGTAGACATCTGCCCGATGGCGCCTGCCCGATCACCCGTTACCTTCAATACAGCGTCATGTTCGCGCTGCTACAGAACCACGCCACCGGGATGCCCGTGCTCGACGCCGAGGCCGACTTCCGCCGCGCCCGGCGTGCACACGCGATCGCGCGCGTAGGCCGCTGGATTGCGCGCCGGTCCGAGTGCCGGCACCCCCGCGCGCTCGGCGAAGCCGCGGTGCTAGTCGGAGGGTTGCCGCGTGAGCAGATGGTTCGGCTCGACGCGATCGTTGGCACGCTCGAGCCGACCCGGCATTTCGACGCCAACTTCCGCCCGGCATCAGAGGTTCTCCGCGGGCGCTGGCAGCGGATCGCGCTGGCCCACCGGCGCGGCGAGGCACTCCCACCGGTCGAGCTTGTCAAGCGCCCGGACGGCTATTACGTGCTCGACGGGCGCCACCGCGTGTCGGTGGCGCGGGCGCTCGGTCATCCCGACATCGACGCGCGGGTGACCGGGGCGCGACCGCGGCCCTGACGGGGCTCACGCCGCGGCGCCCAGCCGCGCCGCCAGGCCCCGTGCGGCCTCGGCGAGCTCCGGCGGGCCGAGCACCTCGATCGGCTCGCCGAGCGTCGCCATCCACACCAGGAAGCTGTGCGACCAGGCGCCCCGGCTGGTCACGATGCACGCGTCCTCGCCGTCGGGCTCGACGACCGCGTAGCGCGCCGGGATCCGGCCGCGGGCGCGGGCGGCGGACAGCGCGAGCCGAAGCACTCCCGGCCCGCGCTCGGGCTCGCTGTCCCTGACCCCGCGCAACCGCTCCTTGACGAACGCGGCCGGATCGCCGCCGGGTATGGTCCGCCGCCGGCCGCGCTCGCCCGGTCGCAGCCGGCCGCGGATCCGGTCGATCCGAAACGTCCGCCAGTCGTCCCGATCGAGGTCGAACGCCACCAGGTACCAGCGGTGGCCGCTGTAGACGACCGCGTGAGGCTCGCTGTTGCGCTGCGAGGCCTTGTCGTCGCGGGCGATGTACGCGAACCGCAGCCGCATGCGGTCGCGGCAGGCGCCCGCCAGCGTCGCCAGCACGTCGGCGTCGATCTGCGGTCCCTCGACGCCGAACGTCGACGTCGCGTCGCTGAGCGCGCTCACGCGCCGTCGCAACCGGTCGGGCAGGACCTGCTCGAGCTTGGTCAGCGCACGCACGGACGTCTCCTCGATCCCGGCGATCCCGCCGGTGGCCGCCGTCCGCAGGCCAACGGCCACCGCGACCGCCTCGGCGTCGTCGAGCAGCAGGGGCGGAAGCTCCCCGCCGGCGCCGAGCCGATAGCCGCCGGCGACGCCGGGGGCGGCCTCGACCGGGTAGCCGAGCGAGCGCAGCTTGTCGACGTCGCGGCGGATCGTGCGCGGCCCGACCTCGAGCCGGTCGGCGAGCTCCTGGCCGGTCCATTCCCGGCGGACTTGAAGGAGCGAAAGCAGTGCGAGGAGGCGAGCGGATGTCTGGACCATGATGCGGCGCATGGTGACAGAGATCGCGGACCTTAGCTGTCCGCAATAGGCCCTCTCCGCGCCTTTTGCGGACCGAAATTGACCGCATTTCTCGGAAGGCTTGGACCCATGTCAACCACCACATTCACCCCCTCCGTGGCCGCCGCCCAGGCGCGGCCTTCCAGCCGGAGACTCTGGCTGGGCTTCCTCGTGGTCCTCGCCGCCTCGGTCATGGACCTGCTCGACTCGACAATCGCTCAGACCGCCGCGCCGGCGATCCGGCGGGACCTCGGCGGCTCTTACGCAGCGCTCGAGTGGATCTCAGCCGCCTACACGCTCGCGATGGCGGTGACACTGCTGCTCGGAAGCCGGCTCGGCGACCTGTTCGGACGCCGGCGCGTGCTGCTGTTCGGCATCGGCGGCTTCGTGGCCGCATCGGCACTCTGCTCGCTGGCGCCGTCGCCGGGCGCCCTGATCGCCGGGCGCGCCCTCCAGGGCGCCGTGGCCGCGGTCATGGTCCCGCAGGGGTTCGGCCTGATCCGCGAGCTGTTCGGCGACGAGGGTCAGCAGAAGGCGTTCGGCGTGTTCGGGCCGGTGATGGGCCTTGCCGCGGTCACCGGACCGCTCGTCGGCGGCGCGCTCGTCAACCTCAACCTCGCGGGGACAGGCTGGCGGGCGATCTTCCTCGTCAACGTGCCGATCGGCCTGCTCGCGCTCCTGGCCGGCCGCCGCTACCTGCCCCGGTCCGCGCCGTCCGCCCCGGGCGCGCGGCTCGACGTGCCGAGCGTCGCGCTCGCGATGGTGGGCGGCTTCGCGCTCGTGTATCCGCTGATCGAGGGCCGTGAGCACGGCTGGCCGGGATGGTCGTTTGCGTTGCTCGGGATCGGCCTTGTCGCCCTGGGCGCATTCGGCACGCTCCAGGCTCGCCGCTCGCGCCAGGGCCGCGCGCCGCTGGTCGAGCCCTCGATCCTCCGCCGCCGTGCCTACGTCGCGGGCCTCGCCGTCGTGCTCGGCTTCATCGGCGCGATGGGCGGGATGATGATCGCGCTCAACGTGATGTTCCAGACCGGCCTCGGGCTGACGCCGCTGGCCTGCGCGGTGGCGACCGTCGCGATCCCGGTGATGGCGATCGGCGGCTCGATCACCTCCTCGGTGCTGCTGGCCAAGATCGGGCGGACCACGATGCACATCGGGATCGTGGTCATGGCCGTCGGGCTGGTGATCGTCGACCTCGTGCTGCGCTCGGACAGCGGCGGCGTGACCGCCTGGGACCTCGCCGGCCCGCTCGCGATCACCGGGTTCGGGATGGGCATGGTGTTCGTCCCGATGTTCGACGTGATCCTGGCCGGGGTCGCCCCGCACGAGCTCGGTTCGGCCTCGGGCCTGCTCGAGGCGATCCAGCAGCTGGCGATGTCGGTCGGCATCGCCGCGGTCGGCACCGTTCTGTTCGACAGGCTTGGCAGCGGTCATGGTCCCGTCGCGTTCGTCGGCGCGTCCGATCACGCGCTGCTGGTCGCTGTCGGGTTCCTGGCAGCGGCGTGCGCCGCCGTGTTCTGGCTGCCCAAGCACGCGCGCGAGAGCCATTAGCGCGCGTTTCGCAGGGGTCGCGCAGGACCGCACGTCGTGCCGAAGCGCTCGCCGTCGGCGCCGCCCTTTCGTGGCGATGCCGTCGGCGGCGAGCGACTCGGGCGCGGGTCGGCCGGTCCGCTACTCCACGCGCGTGTAGATCAGGTGGAAGTCGGTCGCGTAGTTGACGCCGTCCTCGGCCTTCTCCCACCGGCCGGCGATCGTGCGCCCACCGTCCTCGAATCTCCCGGCGAAGCGCTGCGGGAACGGCACACCCTCGCGCCACAGCTTCCACTCGGTCGCCGAGATGCTCATGCCGAACACCCGGCACACGCCGCGCTCGTCGGAGTACAGCTGGTAGTAGGTCTCGTTGGCGGCGTCGCATCCGATGATCGAGATGCTGTCGGGCGCTCCCGGCACGTTGATCGTCGCGGTCTGCACCAGATGCGCGCCTGAGGCGTGCCACGCGAACGTCGAGCGGGCCTCGCCTGGCCACGGCTCGCCGCCGGGCGAGATGGCGTTCAGCGTCCACTCGCCGACGAGCGGCTCGAGCGCCTTCAGCGCGTCCTCTGCGGTTGGCTGGTCGAGCATTACGCGCGCGCGTAGACCTGGACCTGGACGCCGTCCGAGCCGACGGTCCTGCTCTCCGCGAGCTTGAACTTGAGCCGGTCGATGCCGTCGGGAAACAGGCGCCGGCCGCGCCCGAGGATCGTCGGGAACACCATCAGCCGAAGCTCGTCGACGAGGTCGGCCGCGAGCAGCGCCTGCACAAGCGTGCCGCTCCCGGCGACGAGGATCGCGCCCTCGGTCTCGTCCTTGAGCTTCGAGACGCCCTCGGCGCCATCGCCTGAGATCACGGTCGTGTTCTGCCACTGCGGGTCCGTAAGGGTGTTCGAGACGACGTACTTCGGGCCGTTGTTGATCTTGTCCGCGAACAACCCCTCGCGCGACGGCCACGCCGCGGCAAAGCCCTCGTACGTCCGCCGCCCGAGCAGCTGGATCTCCGCCTCCATCAGCTCGTCGACTTTGAACTTGTCGCCGTCCTCGCCGCGGTTGTACTCGAACGTCCAGCCGCCGTGCTCGTAGCCCTCGGCGCCGCCCGGATCCTCAAACACGCCGTCGACCGACACGAACTCTGTGACCACCAGCTTGCCCATGACTCCTCCTCGGTTGCAGTCTTGACGCTACTTGACCCTACGACCGCGGAGCCGCGGATAAATCAGCGGTGACGCCGCTTCGTCAGACGGCCGACGGCGTCCCGAGACACGCCTCCCCGAGACACGCCTCAAGTAGGCGCAGGGCGTCGGGCATGTTGGTGCGGCCAAAGCCGACCCGCACGTGGGACGGCTCGTCGTAGACCGATCCCGGGAGCAGCAGCACGCCCTTCTCCGCGAGCCCCGGCGGCGGTGGTCCGAGCCACCGGTGTGCCGGCTCCTGCACCGGCATCCACGGTTCCTTCAACGGCCCCGTGCCATCGAATACCCCGCATTCCAGGCTTTCAGAGGTCGGCTCGGCGCCCCCTCGACACGCGAGTTTTTCGCAAGTTGTGCGTTATCTGTGTACGTCCACGACCTCAAGGAATGAGTACGAATGGTCAACAAACGTCTGATGAGCGGCACGGTCGCTGCTTTCTTCCTGGTGCTGGCATTCCCAGCGCTGGCCTCGGCGCACACCCTGTCGGTGTCCGCCAGCGCGTCTCAGTGCGTCTCGCCGACCAACGGCCAGTACACGGCCACGGTGACGATCACCGAGCAGTACTTCAGCGGGACCACTGAGGACATCCCCGCCGGCATCAACGTGCGCGAGCTCGCGTCGAGCACGGACACGGGCAACAAGGGTCTCAACCAGAACTACTTCACCCAGGGCGCCGTCGGCACCCAGACCGGGCCGGTGAGCATCGGACAGCCGACGGTGTTCACGTCGCCGTCGAGCGGCGCCACGGCCACGCAGCATTTCACCGTCACGACCTCGGTAACCGAGACATACGTGCTCGGCAACAGCTACATGGGGTCGCCGTCGACGGTCACGATCAGCGCGCCGAAGGCCGGCTGTACGCCGCCGCCGAGCTGTCCGACCGGGCAGACGCTCGTGAACGGCCAGTGCGTGCCGCCGACAAGTTGTCCGAACGGGCAGGTCCTCTCAGGTGGGAAGTGCGTGCCGCCGAGCACGTGCCCGAACGGCGAGGTCCTGTCCGGCGGCCAGTGCGTGCCACCGACCACCTGCCCCAGCGGCGAGGTCCTGTCCGGCGGGCAGTGCGTGCCACCGACCACCTGCCCCAGCGGCGAGACTCTGTCGGGCGGGCAGTGCGTGCCGCCGACCACGTGCCCGGCGGGCCAGACGCTCACTGGCAGCACGTGCGCGACCACGACGGTAGTGCCTCCCCCCAAGACGTTTCCGGGAGTGTGCCGGGCGTCGACGATGGGCTACAAGGCCCGCGCCGGCCAGGAGGACACGATCATCGTGTCGGTCACTCGCCACGGTGTGGCGGTCGCAGGGACCAAGGTGCACATCAACCTCCCGGGCGGCAAGACCGTCACGCGAAGCACCGGCAAGAACGGCAAGGCGACGTTCATCGTCACGCCGACGCAGAGTGGAACCATCTTCGTACACAGCCCTAGCTGCAAGGAGATGGTCAAGGTGAAGGTGTTCGCCGCCAAGGCGGCGACGGCAGTGCGGGCGCCGTCCTTCACCGGGTGACATGAGGAATCACCCAGCATCCAGCCGCCGCGGCCTTCGGGCCGCGGCGCTCTGCGCTCTCGCGATCATCGCCGCGCTCGCTGTCCCGGCAGCCGGCCAGGCCACGAGCGTCAAGCGCCAGGTGCTCTCGCACCCCGGATTCAAGTCGACCTGGGCCTACCTCGAGACCGGCACAAACGCGTACGCCAGCCCGTCTGGCCGCGCGCCCGTGCTCGGATACCTGGGGCTGACCACTCAGGACGGGACCAGCGAGCTGCTGTTCGAACAGCAGCGAGTGATGGTCCACGGCGTCTGGTGGGTCCAGGTGCGGCTCCCACTGCGGCCCGCCGGCCAGATCGGCTGGGTCCCCGAGCGGACGCTCGGAGCGCCCCAGACCGTGCACACGTACGTGGTCGTCTCGACCGAGAAGACGACGCTCACCCTTTACCGCAACGGCAAGGTGATCTTCTCTACGCACGTCGGCACCGGCGCGCCCAGTACGCCCACGCCTCACGGGCAGTTCTACATCCGGGACCGGCTGACCGGGTTTGGCGCGGGCAGCATCTACGGACCGTTGGCGTTCGGCACCTCCGCGCTGTCCAACGTCGAGACCGACTGGCCCGGAGGCGGTGTGATCGGGATCCACGGCACGAACGAGCCGTCGCTGATCCCCGGACATCCGTCCCACGGCTGCATCCGCGTGCCCAACTGGGAGATCGTGCAGCTGGCCAGGCTGCTGCCGATCGGCACGCCGCTCACGATCGAGTAAGCCCAGGCTCGCCTGGCCGCTACAGGTCAGGCGAGCCAAGAGCCCGCCGGCGCCGGCACGCGCGAGGGCGGCGGGGCGAGGGGGCGGGCGAGGGCCGGGCCGGCGAGGCGGGCGGCCGGTGGGGCAGGCGCCGGCGCGGGAACGGGCGCCGGCGAGGGCTGGGCCGGCGAGGCGGGCGGCTGGTGGGGGGGAGGCGCCGGCGCGGGAGCTGGCGCCGGCGCCGGCGAGCCGGCGGGAGCGGGCGCCGACGCGGAATCGGCGGGCTACGGGGTGCAAATCTCGCCAAAGCCGCTCCATCCTCTGAGCTTTGGCTACATAAGCGCCGTGGAGGCGCTTATGTAGCCGCGGCACGGATCGGTGCCGGGCTTTGCTGCGGTTTGCACCACCGCGTGCGATGCCGGCGGGAGCGGGCGGATCGCACGCGGGTCAGAGGCCGCCGGCGGTCAGGCGTTGCTCGAAGCCCTCGAGCCGGCGGTTGATCTCGGCGAGGCGATCTGCGAAAGCCGGCGCAAACCGTTGGCGAGCGTTCGAGTAGCCGAGCGCGGCGGCCGCGACGGCTGGCGGTATCGCACGGCGGAGGTCGTTGGGTTCGATCCCGAGCCCGCGGAGCAGCTCACCGGCCCCGCCCCCCACGGACCCGCCCACCCCGCCGCCCACCGAGCCGCCGGCCCCGCCCCCCACCGAGCCGCCCACCCGGCCGCCCACCCCGCCGCCGGCCACCTCGGCCAGACCGAGCACGAGATGCTCGCAGCCGAGGAACCCGTGGCCGAGGTCCACCGCACCATCGAGCGCGGCGGCGATGGCCAGGCGGGCGGCCGGCGACAGCCCACCGAGCACGTCCTGGCCAGCCGGCGTCCCGTCCCGCCCGCGGGGTGACTGCGAACCCCCCGGGCCGCGCGGCCGCCGCGACCCGCCCTCCCGCGCGCGAATGGCCGCTCGGGCGGCAGCTTCCCGCAGCCGGGGAACGTCGACGTCGAGCGACCGGAGCACCTGTGTCCCGAGGTTGTCGGGCTCGTCGATCACGCCAACGAGGAGATGCTCGGTGTCCACGATCCCCCGAGCACGGGCGAGGTCGCGGGCGCGGTCGACGGCGTGGCGCAGGTGGTCGGTCATCCGCGCGGCGATGCGGGCGCTGATTTGCGGCTGCCGTTCGGGATCGAAGTCGGGAGCGCGGAGGACCTCGACCTCCTCGCGGACCGCACCGACGACCCGGACAGCTTCGGCGAGGGCTTCCTGGCAAATCGGCGACACCGATAGCCCGGCCTCGCGCACGGCGGCGGCCAGATCGTCAGGGAGGTAGACGTTGATCTTCGGCATCGACCGATCTATAACCCTACTGTAACCCCAGGATAGGGGTATGATGATGGGCCGCAATGAGCGAGGCACCAGATCTACGCCGGCAGTGGACGAAGGCGTTCGGCTCCGATACGGACCGCCGGCAGTGGGCGGAGTCGTTCGGGTCGGACGCCGAGCGCTATGACCGGGCGCGACCCCGGTATCCGGACGCGCTGATCGAGCGGATCGTCGCCGGCTGCCCGGGCCGCGACGTGCTCGACGTCGGCTGCGGCACCGGGATCGCCTCCCGGCAGTTCCTTGCAGCCGGCTGCTCGGTGCTCGGCGTCGACGTCGACCCGCGGATGGCCGACCTGGCGCGAGCGGCCGGGCTCGAGGTCGAGGTGGCGGCGTTCGAGGGCTGGGACCCCGCCGGCCGAACCTTCGATGCCGTGGTCGCCGCGCAGGCATGGCACTGGGTCGACCCGGTCGCCGGCGCAGCCAAGGCGGCGCAAGCGCTCCGACCCGACGGCCGGCTGGCCGTGTTCTGGAACATCGGCGAGCCTCCGTCCGGCGTTGCCGAGGCCTTCGCCGCGGTCTATCGCCGGTTGATGCCCGACCTCCCGTACCTCCACGGCGGCGGCAGATCCGCGCTCGACGCCTACTCGACCGGGTTCACCCGAGCCGCCGACGGGATCCGGCAGGCAGGCACTTTCGTAGAGCCCGAGCAGTGGCGGTTCGAATGGGAGCGGCCCTACCGGCGCGACGAGTGGCTCGACCAGGTCGTCACGCACGGTGACCACAGCCAGTTCCCGGCGGACAAGCTCGAGCGGGTGCTGGCGGGTATCGGGATCGCGATCGACGCGGTGGGGGGTGCTTTCACGATGGGGTACACCGCCGTCGTCGTCACCGCGTCTCGGCACTCGCCCGCTGCTGGCGACGGTAGTGCGCAGGCGCGAGGCCGAGCTCGCGCTTGAACGCCTTACTGAACGCGTATTCGGAGCCGTAGCCGACGCGGCCGGCGATCGTCTCCATCGACGCGTCGCTCGTCTGAAGGAGCCGGGCGGCGATCGTCATGCGCCACCACGTGAGGTAACCGACCGGCGGCTGACCCGTGAGCGTGGTGAACCGGCGCGCGAACGCAGCGCGCGACAGTGACGCCTCGCGCGCGGGCGAAGCCCGGCATTCGCTGATCCTCGCGGTCTTGGCAATTGCCGGCACCACCTTCGCCCTGCTCCAGGCGATCGTCGTGCCGGCCCTGCCGAACATCCAACACGCACTCGGGACGACCTCGAGCGGGGCCGCGTGGATCCTGACCATCAACCTCCTCAGCACCGCAGTGCTCACCCCGATTCTCGGCCGGGCCGGGGACATCCTCGGCAAGGACCGTGTCCTCAGCGCGGTCATGGTCGCGCTGGCAGCCGGGACGATGATCTGCGCGCTCGCGCCCTCGTTGGCGGTCATGCTGGTCGGCCGGGCGATCCAGGGCGCCGGCGGCGCGATCTACCCGCTCGCGTTCGGCATCGTGCGCGACGAGTTCCCACGCGAGCGCGTCGCAGGCGCGATCGGCCTCGTCTCCTCACTGGTGGGGATCGGCGCCGGCCTCGGCCTGATCGTTCCCGGTTTCATCCTCCGGGGCCTTTCCTACCACTGGCTGTTCTGGCTCCCGCTGGCGGTCATCACCGCCACCACCCCGCTAACGATGCTGTGCGTCCCGCGCTCCCCGGTGCGCACCTCGGCGACGATCAACTGGGGCTCGGCGGCGCTGATGGCGACCGGACTCGCGGGCCTGCTCGTGGCGGTCAGCGAAGCCACCGGCTGGGGCTGGGGTTCGCCGAGGACGCTCGGCCTGTTCGCCGGCGCCGCCGCAGTGGTCGCGGCGTGGGTGCGCCGGGAGCTCGGGTCGCGCGAGCCGCTCGTCGACATGCGGATGATGGCCGTCCGCCGCGTCTGGACCACGAACCTGGCCGCGTTCCTGCTCGGTGTCGGAATGTACGCGTCGATCGCGGTGATCCCGGAGTTGGTGGAGCTTCCGAGGAGCAGCGGCGTCGGGTTCGGCGGCACGGCGATCGCGGCCGGGCTGTTCATGCTCCCGACCGCGGCGGTGCAGCTCGTCGTCGGACCGTACGCCGGGCGGATCGAGCGGCGATTCGGATCACGCGCACAGCTCCAGGCCGGGATGACGTGCGTGCTGATCGCCTACGTGGCGCTGTTCGACGCCCACGCGACAGCGCCTGAGTTGCTCGCGGCGACGATCGTCCTCGGACTCGGGCTCGGACTCGGACTGAGCTCACTGGCCAACCTGATCGTGGCCACGGTCCGCCAGGACCAGACCGGGGTCGCGACCGCCGTCAACACGGTGATGCGGACCCTCGGCGGCGCGTTCGGCGCGCAGCTGGCCACGACCTGCATCACCGCCTCGGTCCGCCACGGCCTGCCAACTGACTCCGGGTTCACGCTCGCGTTCGGTGTGTGCGCCGGCGCGCTGATCGTCGGCGTCCTCACCGCAGTGATCGTCCCGCAGTCGGCGACTCGCGCTGCGATCGCGAGCGGGGCCGCGTAGCCCGCGCCGTGGCCAGCGCCCGTCCGGAGGGGTATGGTGATCGGGTGCGTGCAGGACGCACCCGGTCCGCGGAAAGGGCCACAGGCCCAACTGTGAGGACCACGCGACGGCACCGGTGACGGACGTGACTCCCGGCCCGGCGTGCGGACCCGCCGGAGACCGAGAGGAGCTGACATGTCGGAGCCGACCGAGCCGCCGCCGTCAGGCGCCGCCGACCGTCCCAATCCTCTGCCCCCCCGTCCGGACCTCCGCCACCTGCGCGACGAGGCCAAGCGCCGTCGCAAGGCGGGCGAGTTCCCATCGATCGCGCTCGCGCAGCTGGGGATCGCGCACGAGTACGGATTCCGCTCGTGGCCGCGGCTGAAGTTCCACGTCGAGGCTCTCACCCTCGATGCCACCGCACGCGCCCGCACGCTGATCGCGTCGGCAACGTCCGACGACCTACGGCGCGCCCGTGTGCTGCTCGACGCGGATCCCGCGCTCGCCCGTCACGACCTCGCGTGCGCATGCGCCACCGGTGAGGCCGACGAGGTCTCAGGCCGGCTGGCGGCCCGAGCGGCCGCGGTGAGCGAGCCGACCGGCCCGAACGGCTGGGAACCGATCCTGTATGCCTGCTTCTCGCGGCTGCTTCGCGGCGACCAGAAGCGAGCGCCGGGGATCCGCGAGGTCGTGCGCCGCCTACTCGCGGCCGGAGCAGATCCAAACGCGTCGTTCATCAAGGGCGACTGGCTCCAGGTCGCCCTGTACGGCGCCGCCGGAATCGCCGGCGATCCGGAGCTCACGCGGATGCTGCTCGAGGCCGGCGCCGACCCGACCGACGATCGCGAGGGCTACCACGGCAACGAGGTCCTCTATCACGCGTGCGAGTTCCGCGACCCGACGTGCGCGATGCTCGTGATCGACGCCGGCGCCATGCAGGACTTCGTCGACTACGACCTCGCGCGGGCGCTGAACTTCCCGAACGCCGAGATGGTCGAGATGTTCTGCACGCACGGCGCGCGCGCAGACGAGGGCCACCTACACCAGGCGGTCTGGCGGCGGCGCCCGCCGCGGACGGTCGCCGCCCTGCTCGACGCCGGCGCGCCGATCGACGCGCCCGATGAACACGGGCTCACCGCGCTCCGGGTTGCGGTCCGCTGGGGCGAGAACGAGGTGGCCGCGCTCCTGCGCGAGCGGGGCGCCGACGCGGCGGCCGTCACCGATGACGACCGTGCGCTCGGGGCGCTCGTAGCCGGCAGGAGCACGGTCGTTCCCCGCGGCGTCCCGCTCGCGATGCTCGACGAGATGGTGATGATGTCGGTCCAGGGCGGGCATCTCGAGGCGATGCGCCAGCTGCTCGACGCGGGCGCGCGGACCGACGGCGACCCCGACCGCGACGAGATCCCGCTCGGCCACGCCTGCTGGCGCGGCCGCGTGCAGATGACGCGCGAGCTCGTGCGCCGCGGCGCGGCGCTCGCCTTCCGCGACGGCGGCAGCGCGATCGGCGCCGCGCTCCACGGCTCTCGCCACTGTCAGGAGCCCGAGGGCGGCCCATCGATGCAGACGGTCGACGAGATCCCGAAAGAGCCATACGCGGAGATCGTGCGGATCCTGCTCGCCGCCGGGGCGAGCGTCCCCGAGCGGATCGGCGAAAACGGCCCGCGCGCGACGATGCTGATCGCCGAGCTCGGCGTCGACCCGCCCGCCTGAATCACCACCCGAAGGCGGGCCCTGGGTCCTTCGGCCCGGCGAAGTTGGGTCCGCACCCGCGCACGGTGGGGTCCCCGGGCTCTTGCCGGCGGACCCCGCGCGCGCGTTACTTCAGGCATGGCGTCTGAGCGTGCTGCCCTGTCCTCGGAACGCGGTCAGGACACGGTCGAATGGGCCGGCGTGCTCGTGGTTGTCGCGCTCGTCATCATGGCGGTGCTCCTCAGCGGCGTGCCGCAGGCGATCGCGCGCGGCGTGACCTGCGAGGTGCATAAGGCGCTCGGCCAGCCGGCGCCGTGCCCGGCCGCGCCTGCGGGTCCACTGCCGAGCTCGGGCGCGCCGTGGAACTCGTCCAACCCGGTCACGCGGGCGACATGGGGAACGTACGTGTCGCTCGGTGACTCGTATTCAGCGGGCGAGGGCCTCGGCGACTATCAGCCCGGCTCGAGCGTCCACCAGAGCCAATGCCGCGTGTCGGTCTTCGGCGCCTGTCTCTACCACAAGGACCCCAATGTCATCGTCGGCTGCGACCGCTCAGGGCACGCCTACAACAGCACCGTGTCGAGCAAGTACACGTTCGGAGGCGGCAAGCAGACATGGGCGTGCAGCGGCTCGATCACCAAGGACATCTACGACCCCGGCGATCCGACCTGCTCGGCCGGACACGCGTCCGGCCATTACGGCGAGGGATGCCAGGCCGATCGGGTCAATGCAAGTACGAGCCTGATCACGATGTCGATCGGCGGTAACGACGCCGGGTTCGCCGACGACCTCAAGAGTTGCTACGAGAACCGCGCCAAGCTGCACTGGTCACAGCCCTGCAGCTACGAGGCGCCGGCGATCAACGCCAAGATCGCCGGCATCGAGCCGAACCTGATCGCCGACCTGAGTGCGCTGCACGAGCGCGCGCCGCACGCCCGCATCATCCTGATCACGTACCCCGAGCTGTTCGGAGACCCGCCGATGGGCAACGAAGGATGCATCACGGTCGCGCACATCTGCCTGACTCCGGCAGATCAGTCGTTCTTCAACCAAGAGGCGGTCAAGCTCGACGATGCGATCTGTGCCGACGCTCAGGCGGCGGGCGTTGGCGCCGAATGCATCAACGCCTCAGGCGCGTTCGCCGGCTGCGAGCTCGGCCAGAGCAGTCCGTGCGTACAGGCACCCAGCTCACACATCAGCGGCTCGACCGGCCTCGGGATCAACCCCGGCGCCTACCATCCCACCGACCGTGGTCAGCAGATCCTCGGCCAGCTGATCGACCAGGAGATCCGGAACCTCCCGCCCGGGACCGGCCCACCGTAGCGAGCGGCGTGCGGGCCACTCGGCAGCTCATGGCGGTGGGAGGGGCAGGCGGTAGAGCACGTGCGGCCCACCGTGAAAGTCGAAGCGCTTCTCGAACGTCATCCCGAGCTTGGCCATCACTCCCTGCGAGGCGACGTTGTCCTCGCGCGCGTAGGCGACGATGCTGTCGAGCCCGAGCGAACCGACCTCGGTGATCGCCTGTCGGCCGAGTGCGGTGCCGATGCCTCGGCGCCAGTGCGACCGCGCGACGGTCCAGCCGATCTCGACCTCACAGCCGCCGTCGACGATGCAGTACTGCGCCACGCTCCACCCGACACAGGTGTCGCCGTCCCAAGCCAGCGACCAGCCGAAGCCGTGCGCGGCGCGGTGAGCGAGCTTCCTCGCCACCATCTCCTCGCACTCGGCCAGCGTGAACACGCCGCCCGAGCGGAACCATCGGGCGATCTCCGGGTCGCTCAGGAGCGTGCGGTGGATGGCCGGAGCCTCGCCGGCGAGTAGTGGGCGCACCTCCATTCCCGGTTCAGCGTACCCGCCGGCGGCGCCTACGCCCGCGGCGATCCCAGCAGCACGGCAGGGTCACGCCATGCGTAACGCAGCCCGAAGGGCGAGCCGTTGAGCCTGCTTGGCACTCCAGCCGGCGCCGGAACCGGCACGCGCTCCACGTACCGACCCCGGCGCGCCTCATAGAACGCCCGAGCATCGAGATTCTGCTCGAGCACCCACAGGTACAACCCGGTACCGCGCTCGAGAACCGCCTCGGCCGTCATCGCCAACAGACGTGAACCGATCCCGCGACGCTTTTCATCGTGGACGACGTGCAGGTTGTCGAGCAGCGCGCCCCAACGCGGATCGGCCTCGAACATCGTGTGAGCAAACCCGATCAGCGCCGTCGCCATCGTCCGCGACGATCGTATGGGTATGGGTATGGGGATCGGGCTCGCGGAGCCGCTCTGTCCACACCGCCCGGCGATCGGCGTCGAGGTCACCGTCCAGGAACTCATCTGCGTACGCGCCCCGGTAGTGACGGCGCCAGCTGTCGGCGTGGAGCACGGCGATCGCACCGGCGTCCGAGGCATCCGCCGACCGGAAGCGCAGATCCTCGACAGGTGTCACTTGGGCACTCGTTCGTCGGCCAACCCCAAGCGGCGGCGGCCGCTGGTTGGCCTCAGAGGACGAACGGGATCAACATCTTGGTCGTCGCCTTGTACCGGGGGTAGTCCGCAGGGAACGTATCGGTCATCAATCGTTCCTCGACCGTCGCGCTATAGATGAAGTAAGGGCCCGCGACCGCCAACCCGATCAGCCAGTAGACGTTGGTCGCCAGCGCCGTGCCCAGGACGCCGAGCAGGAGCCCGGAGTAGATCGGGTGCCGGACGAAGCGATACGGGCCTGAGGTGACGAGCTCGGGCTCCTCCTTCCTCGTCATCGGCATCCCCCAGTTCCGGCCCAGGTAGATCCGCGCCCATACCGCCAAACCCAGACCGGAGACGAACAGGACGGTCCCGACGACCTGCAGGATCGGGCTGTTCACGGCGAGGGTGTGGGGCTTGAACACGCGCCCCAGCACTATCGCCACGATCGCCAGCAGCCCCGGCACGCGAAACCCGCGGCCACGAATACCTTGCTTGGCGCCGGCTGCGGCGACCAGCCAGTACAGCCAGAACAGGCCCCACAGAATGAAGATGACGGTTCTCAGGGGCATACTCCACCTCCTCAAAGCTGGGTCGCGAAGATGACGTCAGCGTACGGCGCGACGACGCACAGCGTAAGTTGCAGCCGGCCTAAATCGGCCATGACGGATGTCATCGATCCGCGAGCCGCGCGCGGCGAGGCCCCGCCCGGAGCCGTTCACGATCCGGGTGCCCTACTCACTATCAGAGGTCGTGAAGAAACTCGACCAAGCCCGCGAAGTACGTGCGCTGATCGTCGTACATCGCCATGTGACTTCCGTCCGGGCAGTACAGGTACCGCCCGTGCGGGAGACGCTTGGCCATCTCCTCCATGTGCGCCGGGTCCATCGTGTCGTGACGGGCTCCGACGACAAGCGTGGACACCTCGATCGACGAGAGGTCATCGAACCGGGTCCACTGCGCGAGCTTGGCGTCCTCGCTGATCCCGAGTTCGCTCGGCCCTTGCATCGAGACATAGACCGCCGGGTTGATCGCGGCGAAGGCCCGCTTGACCGGATCCGGCCAGTCGTCGAGGGGGATCCGGAGGATGTGATCGACGTAGTAGTGCTGGTTGAGCAGCTCCATGTAGCGCGGATTCTCGACGTCGCCGGCCGCCTCGAGCGATTCGATCTCGCTCAGTGCCTCCTGATTCATCATCGGCTTCAGCACGTCCCGGGCGTAGGCGTTGTACGCGGGGACGTCGGACATCATGTTTGAGATGACGAGGCCCTTGAGCTTGTCGGGATGGGCGAGTGCGTACTCGATCGCGAGGATCCCGCCCCACGATTGCCCGTACAGCACGAAGCTGTCCGGCTCGAGGGCGAGCGCCTGCCGGACCTGTTCCACCTCGTCGACGAAGCGGTCGAGCTCCCACAGCGAGTTGTCCTCAGGCTGGTCGCTGTAGGCGGAGCCGAGCTGGTCGTAGTAGTAGTACTCGATGCCGGCGGGCGGGAGGAAGCTGTCGCAGGCTTCGAGGTACTCGTGAGTCGCGCCGGGACCGCCGTGGAGGAGAAGCATTTGCAGTGCCGGGTTGTTGCCGATCCGCTTGGTCCACACCTTGAACGAACCGGCGGGCGTCTGGATCGGCACCATGCGCACGCCGCCGGAGAGCACGTCGTCTCGCCCGGAGTAATCGAGGTACTCGCAGACCGCCTTCATCGGCGGTAGGTGGGGTCGGTTCGCGTCGCGGGGACCACTGCGATCGACCACATCCTAGAGCTATCGCCCGCTAGCGCATCCCGCGTTCCGCCCTGCAACCATTCGATTGCTACGTCTGGTGATCCGCACTGGAGAGAGGGTGAGATGCGCACCGACTTCGCCGGTGTACCTGCGCGTTCATACGCGGCCCATCGTCGCGACGTCCCGGAGGAGCTGGTCGACGCTGCCGTCAAAGCGACAGGTCTGACTCGCCTCGAGCTGGTGCTCGATCTCGGATGCGGTACCGGTCAGGCTGCGGTTCCGATGGCGCGCCACGCGAAGGCTGTGTTGGCCATCGATCCCGAGACCGACATGCTGGTCGGCCTGCGGACGCGCCTGGAAGCCGACGGGGTCGCCAACGTGCTGCCGGCGCTCGCCGCCGACCGCGATCTGACCGTGCTCGAGACGATCCACGCCGGCTCGCTGGCCGTCGTGACCGTGGCCAACGCGCTCCACTGGATGGATGCCGAGCAGGTCTTCCGGCGGACTCGACGGCTGCTCCGTGTCGGAGGCGGTCTCGTCATCGTCAGCCAGGGGCCGCCGATGTGGCTTTCGGACTCGGATTGGTCGCGCCGGCTCCGAGCCTTCTTGCAAGACTGGATCGGCGACAGCGTCGGCGCGAGCTGCGGCACCGACCGCGCGACACTCGACCAGCGAGTGCAGGCACTGCGCGACTGTGGCTACGAGCGCGTGGAGGTCGTCGAGCACCCGTATGAGTCAGAAGTCGATATGGCCTACGTCATCGGCCACCTCCGTTCAGCGATGTCGGAGTCGGTGCTCGCGCCCGACCGACAAGCCGAATTCGAGACGCGCGTTCACGACGCCCTCGAGCCCCACCTCCGGACCGGACCGCTGATCGAGCGAATCGACGCCACTGCGGTGATCGCGATCTCGCGTGCCGTAACGTCCGTTTAGTGCTGACCTTTTCGGGGATGGCGCTTGATCGCGCCGTGGCGGAGCGCCTGGATCCGCAATGGGTTGCCAGGCGCATCGAGGATCCGGCGAGCCGGGCAGTCGTGGCGAGCGCCGACGGCGTGCTGGCGACCAGCGATCCACCCGTGTCGCTGTTGCGCGTGCCGATGCCGGCTGGCGCAAACGGTGCAGCAGACGCGGCGTGGCCGGTGCTGCTTGGAATCGACCACGACGACGTCGCGCTGTTCGCGGTCGACTTCGACGTACAGCCGCCGACGGAGCGACGGCGCCTCACTGAGCGAGGCCGGATCGCGACGTTACGCGAGGCTGGAAGGATGCTGGCACCCGACGAGGCGGCTATTGCCGGCTACCTGGTCGCACTTCTCAATTGGCACCGTCGTCACCGGTTCTGTCCCGCGTGCGGAGCCACCCTGCTGGTCAGCGATGCCGGGTTCTCGCGCACCTGCCCAGCGTGTGGCGCGCAGCACTTTCCGCGCACCGATCCGGCCGTGATCGTGCTCGTCGAGCACGATGGGCGCGCACTGCTGGGTCGTCAGGCCGGCTGGCCCCCGCGACAGTACTCGGTGCTCGCAGGGTTCGTGGGACCTGGGGAGTCACTCGAGGAGGCGGTCATCCGCGAGATCAAGGAGGAGTCCGGCATAACCGCCCACGACCCGCGTTTCGTTGCATCGCAGCCGTGGCCGTTCCCGTCGTCGGTGATGCTCGGTTTCGACGCGCGCGCTGACGGCGGCGACCCGGTTCCACACGATGGCGAGCTCGAAGACGTGCGATGGTTCACTCGCGAGGAGGTTGGCGCGGGGCTCTCGGGCCGGAGCACCGAGCTGGTGCTGCCGCCGGGGATTTCGATTTCGCACTTCCTGGTCGAGCGCTGGTTCCGCAGGACCTAGCATGTCGGGAATGGCAGCTCATCCCGGTGCCCCACGGCGCTGGGAGTTGAGCTGCTGCGCGACCTCCACCACGGCGGTGCGCTGGTAGAAGTCGACGGCCACGATTGCACCGGAAGTGTCGCGGTCGCGGGTGCAGCGCAAGATGCGGGCGCGGAGGAAGACCGCGCGCCCGATCTGCGTGTTCAGCGCGGGGCTCGGCGGGAACGGGGGGATCCAGTGATTGATCAAGAGCATCGGGCTGTCTGCCTCGCCCCGGTAGCGAGCGCAGCTGAGCTGGCCCGGGTGGACCGCGCCGAGCGGGGTGTCCTGGATGAACGAGAACGCGGGCATGTACCAGGACGGCGAGCCCCCCTTGTCCTCCGCGAAGACGACCAGCCGGTGATCGGCCTTGATCAGTTCGCCAAGGGTCGGAAGTGGCGCGTGCAGTTTCAGGGTTGCGACGTATCGCGTAAGCCCGGCCGAGCCGAACGCCTGTTTGATCGTCGAGGGTGGAACGTAATCCTCGACGATCACGACAAGAACCTGGTCGGGGTGCTCGCGGAGAAACGTCGCGATCCCATCCAGCTCGCGGCCGAGTGGCTCCGCGCCGAGCTCGCACAGGGTGTGACAGAGATACGGCTCCGGCTTGCCTTTCAGTGTGCCAAGGCCGATACCGCCGGCGACGCGATCGGCGACCTGGAGAGCGCTCGCCGGCAACTGCTCGGCCACCTTGTTTCGATCTGACCCCTCGGCGGTGAGGTCGGTTCGCACCCGGCCGGTAGCCGGGTCATACACGCCGTAGTGGATATCGATCAGAAATGCGCGGATGCCGGCCTGAAGCTGACGAGAAATCGGATAGGTCTGGTTGGCGAAGTACCACCCAGGCTCGTCTGAAGCGGCGAACGAGTTGTGCGTGCCGGGAAAGATCACCTCGTTCAGCGGCCGGGAGCACAACGCCGGCGATCCATTGCAGGACAGCTCTCCCGCCGCACGCACGCCGGCGCCGCACGCCGCGCACAGCAGAACTATCAAAGCGCCAAACGATGTCGCTGCGAGCAGCCGCTGCCCGAGCGGCGTGACCAGCCCCCCAACGCGCCGCCTCGGGCGATCGGCCGCGACGAGGCCGTGCGCCGCCTCGACCCGCCGATCACCATCGCCTCCAGCTTCCAACCCTGACACCTCCCTCGGCCGCCGAGCTGCGCGCCGCCACGCGCCCGGCGCGAGCCTACCCTCCCACGCGCACCGGCGGATCGCCCAGCTCGCGATCGTCCTGTCCGTGGCAGACCGAAGACGTGGTGATCAAGCACGCCTATGCTGATCAGATGACGGTGACGCAGGTGGTGCGTGACGGACTGGGCTTTCCGGAATCGACGCGATGGCACGAAGGACGTGTCTGGCTTTGCAACTGGGGTGCCGGTGAGGTGCTGGCGGTCACGACCGGCGGCGAGCGCGAGGTGGTGGCCCGTGTTGCGCCGCACACCATCCCGTTCAGCATCGATTGGCTTCCGGACGGGCGGCTGCTCGTCATCGACGGCCCGCGGCGACAGCTGCTGCGGCAGGAGTCGGATGCGACGCTCGAGCTTGTCGCGGACTTGTCCGGTCTCAGTTCCGGACCGTTCAACGAGCTGGTCGTGAACGCGGCGGGCAGCGCCTACGTCAACGGAGGCGACGGGAGCATCGTCTGCATCCGACCCGACGGCACCATCCGCGAGGTCGCAGACGGCCTGAAGTGGCCCAATGGGATGGCTTTGCTCGACGACGACCGGACGCTGGTGGTGGCTGACTCGCACGCCGAGCAGCTCCTCGGGTTCGATGTCGGCGACGATGGGATGCTGTCGGGCCGGCGCGTCTGGGCAGATCTCGAGCATGCTCCTGACGGCATCTGTGCCGACGCCGACGGCGCGATCTGGGTCGCGACTGTCCCCGGCAGGCGCTGCGTGCGGGTGCGAGAGGCCGGCGAGGTCCTCGACACGATAAACGTGGATCGAGGTTGCTTCGCGTGCATGCTCGGCGGCGAAGACGGTCGCACACTCTTCATCGCGGCCGCGCAGTGGCGCGGGATGGAGGCCGCGATGAAAGAAGGGCCAGGCCTGACCGGCCAGCTGCTCGCGGCGCCGGGCCAGCCCGCACCGCACGCCGGCCGCCCGTAGCGCGCCGGCGACCAGGCGGCCTCTGATGATCGACCTCGGTCATCGCCAGGCCTCACGCGGGAGCTCGACGTAGCTCGCCTGCCCGCGGCCGAAGGACCAGTCCTCGCGTTGGTTCTCGACCATGACCACCGCGAGGTTCTCTGTCCGCATCCCGATGCGCTCGGCTAACAGACCGGCGAGGCGACGGTAGAACTCCTGCTTGGCATCGGTTGTCCGTCCCGCGGAGAGCGTGATGCGGATCAGCAGGAACCGCTCGTCACGGTCTATGTCGAGGTAATTCGGGTCGAAGCGCAGGTCTCTTGTCCGGCGCTCGGTGATGATCTGAAAGCGGTCGCGCTGTGGAACGTCGAGCACCGCGACCATCGCTTCGTGGACCGCGTCCGAGATCGCATCGAGCTCCGGCTCGGCGCGCCCCTCAAGTAGATCGATCTCTACCAACGGCATGGCGACACTCCCTTGGCTGCTTGGGTTAATCGGAACCGACCCGACATGATCGCCGGATTCACACGTCTTACTCGGTGTCCGTGGCGCGGCGATTCGCTGCCGGCGGGCGCTGGGGTGGCCTCGGTTGGCTTCCCGGATACTCGCGGGAAGCCAACGTCAAGCCGTCTCTCAGGTTGCGACGAGGGATCCGTACACCGTGCAAACGTCGAGTTTGCCGAGCGTCGTGCTGTTGTCGAACGCGTAGTTAACAGTCACGACCTTGCCGCTTGAGGTCTCAAACAGCACAGTGCCGGTCGAGTCGAAATCGCCCGAGCTGGGTGACAGGCTGACACCCGTCGTCTTGTTGGTGAACGAACTGTTCCTGACGATGTGTATCCGACCGAGCCCGTCGAAGATCCGCCCGAACAGATCCGCGTTGGTCGAGGACGAGAACCCGAAGATCACGGGGCTCCCCCGCGAGTCACAACGTGCGTTGATCAGCAGCGAGTCGATGTTGACCAACGTCACCGTCTTCGAGTTCGCTTTGCCGACGAATGAGAACGTCCTCGTGACCGCTCCGCTGGTGCTGGCGCTGGACGTTCCGGTCGTCAGGACAACTACCGCGATGATCGACACGATCAACGCCGGAACGCCGCACGTCCCGATGATTCGCTTCATTTCCGACTCCTTTCTCGCGGCCGTCGCCACGATTCCTCCTGGTACTCGCTTGCGCGGAACCGGACGGTCGCGCCCGCCAGCCGATGCGTCATCACCCAAGTCGGGTGATCTGCGAATCGACGTCTCGGACGGGTCTTCGTTGACTCTGTGTCTAACGCAGGGCGAGCAGGACGCGATCGGAGAGGACTTGCCAGATCGTCCCAACCTCCCGAAAGCCCGCGTCGCCAAGCGCCGACACATGGACGTCGAACCCAGGGGGTGTTTGCTGCCGCTGCTTGCCGGCAAAGCGCGCGGCCCGCTCTGCCAGCAGCGGCACGAACGCAGCCTCGCCGGCAAGCGCATCCCACCACTGCTCAGCGGTCTCGATCCCGCGTGCGGCGAACGCGGAATCGGCCCACTGCTCGGTCAGCACACGGCCGCTCAGACGCGCAAATGTCGGCAACTCCGGACCGAACGCCATGTGGTCGCCGTTGAGGAACACGCCACCAACGCGCAGCACGCGACCGAGATCCCGATACAGCCGCGCCATCGGTTCGGGCCACAACCAATGCAGCGCGGTGCTGCTGAGCACCGCGTCCACCTGGATCTCGCCGAGCGTCTCCAGCCAACCGGGCGACTCCAGGTCGGCCTCGATCCAGCGCAGACGCCCGTCGACCGTGCCGAGCGCACCCCGTCCGATAGCCAGCATCACCGGATCGATGTCCACCGCGATCGCCTGCGCGGCGGGAAAGCGAGCGAGCAGCCGCTGGCTGATCGACCCCGGCCCACAGGCGAGATCCAACGCCACAAACGAGGCGGGCAGCAGCTCGGCCAACACATCGAACATCGCCGCAAAGCGCGCTTCGCGCTCGGGAACGTACCCCTCCTGCTGGGCGTCCCAGCGCCGCAACCAGCCCACCCAATCGATCTCGGGCTGAACCTCCGGGTTCATCCAGACCCTCGCAAGGGACTCGCTGCGGCGCAGGTCCCGCTCACGCCGCCAGGGTAACCAGGCCGCTGGCGACGGGGTGTGGCTATGGCGTCAGTGCCCGGTCACGCTGCCACCGCGCTGAGCGCGGCGACGCCGGCCTCTGCGACCGCGTGGTCCTGGTCGACCTCGCCACCGCTTACGCCGATCGCGCCGATGATGTCCTCACCGTGCTTGAGCGGAATTCCACCTGGGAACACAACCACGCGCCCGTCGTTGGATACCGCGATGCCGTACAGCGAGCCGCCGGGCTGTGCCGCCTCCGCTAGCTCGGCGGTCGAAATGTCAAACGCCCGAGCCGTGAATGCCTTGTCCTGGGCGATCGCGATCGAACCGAGCCACGCACCATCCTGGCGCAGGAACGCGGTCAGATTGTTGCCTGCGTCTACGACCGCAATGTTCATCGGCACGCCGATCTCGTCCGCCTTCTCCTCGGCCGCCGCGACGACCGTCCTTGCCTGTTCAAGAGTGATTGAAGTCATGCTTTGGCCCTACCCGGTGCGCCAACACGAAAACAGACTCGTCCCACTCGGACCACGTTCCCGCGGAAACGCCCCCGGCCCCGAAATCGCCCATTTGCCACCCCGAAGCAGTGCCGCCGGTGGGGATCGAACCCACGACCTTCGGATTAAAAGTCCGCTGCTCTGCCAGTTGAGCTACGGCGGCGTGACGTCCATGATCGCGTACCGGGCAGGTTGGGAGCCCGCTGCTCGGACCGCCTCGCCACCGGGAGCGCTGAACGTTGGCGCTCCGGCTGGCATATATGCAGCTAAATCGCCAGAGTCCGGTCGAAGACTCAGCGCGCCGGCCGTCAAAGCGACCGGGACGGGGGCGCTAGTGGCGGAAGTGGCGCCGGCTCGTGAACACCATCGCCGCGCCGGCGGCGTCAACGGCCTCGACCACCTCGTGGTCCCGAACCGACCCTCCGGGCTGGATGATCGCGATCGTACCGGCTGACAGCGCCAGCTGGGGACCGTCGGCGAACGGGAAATAGGCGTCGGAGGCGAGCACCGAGCCGTCCAGGCTCGAGCGGGCCTTCTCGATCGCCAGGCGCACGGAATCGACGCGGCTCATCTGGCCGGCGCCGATGCCGATGGTGGCGAGGTCGCGGGAGATCACGATCGCGTTGGAGCGGACGTACTTGCACACCTTCCAGGCGAAGGACAGCTCGCCCCACTCCGCCTCGGTTGGGGTGCGCTGGGAGACCACCTGCATCTCCGAGCGCTCCTCGAGGTCGTAGTCGCGGTCCTGGACGAGCATGCCGCCGACGACCTGGTGGAGGTGGGGGTCGATCATGTCCGGGTTGCGGCGCTCGCGGTCGTCGAGGATCCGCATGTTGCGCTTGGCCTCGAGCACCTCGAGCGCGTCCTCGTCGTAACCGCGGGCGAACAGCACCTCGACGAACTGGTTCGTGAGCGCCTCGGCGAGCGTTCGGTCGACGCGGCGGTTGAGGCAAACCACGCCACCGTAGGCCGACAGCGGGTCGCACTCGTACGCCTTCTGGTAGGCCTCGAGCACGGTCTTGCCGACGGCTACGCCGCACGGGTTGTTGTGCTTGATGATCGCGCACGCGGGGATCTGGAACTCGCTGACGATCAGCCGGCCGGAGTCCAGATCGAGCAGGTTGTTGAACGTGAGCTCCTTGCCGCCGAGCTGGGAGATCATCGACAGCACGTGGGTCCTCGCGCCCACCTGCGAGTAGTAGGCGGCGCGCTGGTGGGGGTTCTCGCCGTATGGAAGCTCGAGCACCTTCTCGAACGCGCGCACCATCAGCGCCGGGAAATCGGCCCCCTTCTCCTGGAACCAGCGCGCGATCGCGGTGTCGTAGCGCGCCGTATAAGCGAACGCCTCGGCCGCGAGGCTCTCGCGTGTGGTCGGCGACAGCCGACGGTCGGACTCGCGCAGCTCGGCGAGGATCGCGTCGTAGCTCTCGGGGCTGACCACCGGCGCCACGAACTGGAAGTTCTTGGCCGACGCCCGGATCATCGACGGCCCGCCGATGTCGATGTTCTCGATCACCTCGTGGTCGTCCACGCCGCGGCGTGCGGCGGTCCGCTCGAACGGGTACAGGTTCACGCACACGAGATCGACGAACTCGACGTCGTGGTCCTCGGCCGCGTGCATGTGCTCGGCGTTGTCGCGCAGCGCCAGCAGCCCGCCGTAAAGCTTTGGATGGAGCGTCTTGACGCGGCCGTCCATGATCTCCGGGAACCCGGTCAGGTCGGAGATCTCGCGCACCTGGAGCCCGGCGTCCGACAGCTCGCGCGCGGTCCCGCCGGTCGAGACGATCTCGATCCCGAGCTCGGCCAGGCCCCGCGCGAACTCGACCAGCCCGGTCTTGTCGGACACCGACAGCAGGGCCCGACCGACCTGCACGTCGTCGGAGGCGACGGGCGCAAACCGGTTCGCGCGCGATGTTCCCTGCTCCATGACGCCTCGACTCTATCGCTCGATCACGACACGGCGCGGATTGGCCGGATCCAGGCTGACGGCCCCGCGCGCGATCAGCCGCACCGCCTCCGGCAGCAGCTCGTGCTCGATCGGGTGCAGCCGGCCGAGCACCTCCTCAGCATCTTGAGCGTCGGGCAGCTCGACCGCGCGCTGCAGGATCACCGGACCGCTGTCGACCCCGCCGTCGACGAAGTGGACCGTGACCCCGAACACCTTGACTCCGTAGGCCAGCGCGTCGTCGACCGGCGTCATCCCCGGGAACGCCGGCAGCAGCGCCGGGTGCACGTTGATCACCCGCTCCGGGAACCGCGATAGGAAATCGCCCGACAGCAGCTGCATGTACCCCGCGAGCACGACCAGCTCAACCTCACAGGCGACCAGCCAATCCGCCATCGCCCGGTCGCGCTCGGCCCGCCCCTCATATGCAGCGCCGGGGAATGAAGCGACCGAGACGCCGGCGGCGCTAGCCCGCTCGAGCGCCCGCGCGCCCGGCTTGTTGGAGGCGACGGCCACGATCTCCGCGCCCTCGCGGCCGTGCACTCGATCAAGCAGCGCCTGCAGGTTGGTGCCTTCGCCGGACGCCAGCACCCCGACGTTCATGCCGCGCGGAGCTTCGAGCTCTGGGACGCGGCGGCCACCGCCGAGCACACGTCACAACAAGCCACCGACGGCGCGGCGCTGGACCGGTCGCCGAAGTACGCCAGCAGTGCCGCGCGGCGACAGCTCGAACCCTCCACGTAGCCCCACACCGAGCGGTACTGGCTCCAGCGCGCGCGCTCGGCGTCGCGGGCGGACTCCAGGCACGAAGCCAGCGCGCTCCTACCCCACTGCTCAACCACAGCCCCCGCCGCGCGGTCCGGGGGAGCGGGCAGCGGCGCCACCAGTCCGGCGCGCGTCAGATGGCCGATCGCCGCCCTGACCGTCTCCTCGTCGCCGTCCGACCCCACGTCGGCAGCGATCGAACGGACTTCAACGTCGTAGCGCCCGTCGAGCCCCGCCCACCGCAGCCGCTCGGCGACCCGCTCGAACACGCCGGCGTCGAGCCGAGAGCGCTGGATGAAGAACACGTGCAGGCCTTTGTCGCGCCGCTCGGCGAACAGCAGACAGCGGGCCGGCGCCCCATCCCGCCCGGCCCGGCCCGCCTCCTGGTAGTAGGCCTCGAGCGACCCGGGAACGTTGACGTGGCAGACGGTTCTCACGTCCGCCTTGTCGATTCCCATCCCGAACGCGTTGGTCGCGACGATCACCCGGGCCCTGCCGGACATGAACCCCTCCTGGGTCTCGGCCCGCACCTCGCGCGGCAGCCCGGCGTGGTACGCCAACACCTCCTCGCCGAGCGCAGCCTTCAGGAAGCCGGCCAGTTCCTCGCTGACACGGCGGGTTCCGGCATACACGATCGCCGGCAGCGCGGGGCGGGCGGGATCCGATTCGCCGAGGACCGCCGCGAGCCGCCGGCGCTTGTCGACTGGGGTTTCGCACCGCACGACCGCGAAGTTCAGGTTCGGCCGGTCGAATCCGGTCGTGACACGAACCGGATCGCACAGGGCCAGTCGGCGCACGATGTCGTCGGCGACCGCCGGCGTCGCCGTCGCGGTCAACCCGATCGTGGCGCGAGCGCCGACGCGCCGGGCAGCGTCGGCGAGGAAGAAGTAATCGGGGCGGAAGTCGTGGCCCCACTGCGAGATGCAGTGCGCCTCGTCGACCACGAACAGCCCGACTCGCGTCCGCGCCACCGCCTCGGCGAACCGCGGCGAGGCGAACCGCTCGGGCGCCACGTACAGCAGCCGGACCTCGCCCGACGCGATCCGCTCGAGCGCGTCCGCGTTGGCACCCAAACCCCGCTGCGCGTTGACCAGCTCGACCCGCCCAGGCGCGACGTCGCGCAGCGCCCGCACCTGGTCCTGCATCAGCGAGACGAGCGGCGAGACCACGAGCGTCAGGTCGTCGCGCATCAGCGCCGGCAGCTGGTAGCACAGCGATTTGCCGGCGCCCGTCGGCATCACCACGAGCGCGTCGCGACCTGCGAGCGCGGCCGTGATCGCCTCGGCCTGGCCGGGGCGGAAATGCTCGAAGCCGAACAGCCGCCGGAGCGCTTCGCCAGGATCCATGGGGGCGCCCGACTGTAGCGGCGCGACCGGCTGTCTCCCGGGGGGTCTACGCCCTGACGAGCGGAAGCTCGAGCGAGTGCTTACCTCGCGCGTCCTCGGTGCCGGCAAGCGGATATGAGCCGCTGAAGCATGCGTCGCAGTGCGCCTCGCGCGAGACGCCCACGGCCTCGTATACACCCTCGAGCGACAGGTAGTGGAGCGAGTCGACGCCGATCTCCTCCGCGATCTCGTCGACCGTCCGCCCGTGGGCGATCATCTCCTCGCGGCTCGACATGTCGATCCCGTAGTGGCAGGGATGCTTGATCGGCGGCGCCGAGATCCGCAGGTGGATCTCCGCGGCGCCGGCATCGCGAAGCATCTGCATGTTCTGCCGGGTGGTGTGCCCGCGCACGATCGAGTCGTCGACGACGATCAGCCGCTGGCCGGCGACGACCTCTGGGAGCGGGTTGAACTTGAGCCGAACCCCGAGCTTGCGGAGCTCCTGGCCGGGCTGGATGAACGTCCGTGCCACGTACCGGTTCTTGATGAAGCCGTCGTCCTGCGGGAGCCCGGCCGCGCGGGCCAGTCCGCGGGCCGCCGGATTGCCTGAATCGGGGACCGGGATCACCAGATCCGCCTCGACCGGGGCCTCGCGCCACAGGATCTCGCCCATCCGCCCCCGCGCCACCTGGAGCACGGTCCCCGCCATCTTCGAGTCCGGACGGGCGAAGTAGATGTACTCGAACACGCAGAAGGCGCGCCGCTGCGAATCGTCCACCATCCGCGTCCGCACGCCGCCGTCGGTGAGCGTGATCACCTCGCCCGGGAGGACCTCGCGCAGGTACTTGGCGCCGATCAGGTCAAACGCGCACGACTCGCTGGCCACGCAGTAGGCGGCGGTCCCGTTCTCCTCGTCCTCGATCATCCCGAGCACCAGCGGACGAACCCCGTTTGGATCGCGGAACGCGACGACCGAATCCTCGGTCAGCACGACCGTCGAGAAAGCGCCCTTCAGACGCGGCAGCACGTCGGCGACCGCGTCCTCGATCCGTTCAGCGGGGTGAGTCGCGAGCAGCGCCGCGATGATTTCCGAGTCCGACGTCGAGCGGAACGGGATGTCCTGCTCGCGCAGTTCGGAATGGAGGTCGACCGCGTTGATCAGGTTGCCATTGTGCGCGAGCGCGAGCGTGCGGCGGTCGTCACGGACGATCGGCTGGGTGTTTTCCCAGGCCGAGGAGCCCGTGGTCGAGTAGCGAACGTGGCCGATCGCCATGTCGCCGACGAGCGAACGGAGCTTGTGCTCGTCGAACACCTGCGCGACCAGACCCTGGTCGCGGATCGCCATGATCTCGCGGCCGCGCGGGGCGGTGGCGATCCCGGCAGATTCCTGGCCGCGGTGTTGGAGCGCGTACAGCGCGAAGTACGTGAGATTGGCGACGTCGTGTCCCGGCGCAAAGATGCCGAAGACACCACACTCGTCGCGAGGTCCGTCGCGATGGTCGTTAACGGAAGGGGGCATGCCCGCCTGCCGCCAAGGCTAGCAGCGGCCCTAGACCCATTCGCTCAGACCCGTCTCGCGCGCGCCGGTCAAGTCGGAAACTGCGAGCTCGAGCAGACCCTCGATCACGAGCGTGTCGCCACCGACCCGCCCGAGCATCACGAACCCCTCGAGCGCCGACGGCGGTCCGGACACGATGAATCCGCACCCGGGGGCCTCGGCGAACGGGTCAAGACCCTCGGGCAGGCGCACCGACGCGCCGATCCCGCCGGCGATGCAGCATTCGGCGATCGCCACCACCACACCGCCTTCAGATACGTCATGGGCATTTTGGAGCGCCTCAGTACGGACGCCATGGCGGACGGTGTCATGCGCATCACGGACCGCGCTCGCCTTCGCGACCGGCAGTTGCCCGACCGGCGGACGTCCCAGCAGCTTGGCGAGCTCGGACCCGACGAGCGAGGGCTCGAACGGCCCGACGAGCGCGATCGCATCACCCTCCCGAGCGAACCCGAGCCGGCCGGCGCGGGCGGCGTCGGGGAGCTTGCCAACCATCCCGATCACAGGTGTGGGGAAGATCGGACCGGCCGGCGCCTCGTTGTAGAGGGACACGTTGCCGCCGACGACCGGGATGTCAAGCGCCTCGCACGCGCCGGCGAGGCCCTCGACCGCTTCGGTCAGCTGCCACGCCACGTGCGGCTTCTCGGGGTTGCCGAAGTTCAGGCAGTTGGTGAGCCCGAGCGGCTCGGCGCCGACGCACGCGAGGTTGGCCGCGCACTCGTACACCGCCTCGGCGGCGCCGCGCCGCGGGTCGCACGCGACGCGCCGGCCGTTGCCGTCGATCGCCACCGCGATCGCCGTTGAATTGGCCCGCCCACCCAAGACGAGCACCGCCGCATCGGCCTCGTCGGGGCGGCGCACGGTGCGCGACTGAACGATCGGGTCGTATTGCTCGAACACCGGGCGGCGGGAGGCGATGTTGGCTGAGGAGAGCAGCGCCAGCAGCGTCTCGGCCGGCGTCTCGTCGCCGCTCAGCACCGCGGCAGGCGGCTCGTACAGGCCCGCCGGCGCGGGCTCGGGATCGAGGTCGTACAGCGGGCAGTCGTCGACGAGCACGCTCACCGGCACGGCTGCGACGACCGTGCCGCGATGGAGCACCTCGAAGCTGTCGCCCTCGGTCACGCACCCGATCGTCGTCGCCGACACCTCCCACCGCTCGCACACGCCGAGCACCTCACCGACGCGCTCGGGGCGGGCGACACACAGCATCCGCTCCTGGGACTCGGACACCATGATTTCGAACGGCTCCATGCCCGACTCGCGCAGAGGGATCTGGCACAGGTCGAGCGTCAGGCCGACGCCGCCCTTGCTCGCCATCTCCGAAGCGGCCGAGGTGAGCCCCGCGGCACCCAGGTCCTGCAGCGACACCAGCAGCTCGCGATCGAGCAACTCGAGGCAGCACTCGAGCAGCTTCTTCTCGGTGAACGGATCGCCGATCTGGACCGACGGACGCTTGTCTTGGTCGCCGCCCTCGCTACCGACGAGCTCGGCGCTCGCGAGCACCGACGCCCCGCCGATCCCGTCGCGGCCGGTGCGCGCTCCGAGCAGGATCACGACGTTGCCGGGACCGGCGGCGGCGCTGCGGATCAGACGCGCGTGCGGCGCCAGCCCGAGGCACATCGCGTTCACCAGGCAGTTCTGCTCGTAGCTCTGCTCGAAGTAGATCTCGCCCCCGACGGTCGGCACGCCGATCGAGTTCCCGTAATGGCCGACCCCGGCCACGACCCGGTCGAGCAGGTAGCGCGATCGAGGTGAGGAGGCGGGCTCACCGAACCGCAGCGAGTCGAGCACGGCGATCGGCCGGGCGCCGACCGCGAACACGTCCCGGAGGATCCCGCCGACGCCGGTGGCGGCGCCCTGGAACGGCTCGACGGCGCTCGGATGGTTGTGGGACTCGACCTTGAACGCGACGGCGAGCCCGTCCCCGACATCGACCGCGCCGGCGTTCTCGCCGGGTCCCATCAGCACGTGCGAGCCTTCGTTGGGCAGGCGGCGCAATAGCCGGCGCGAGTGCTTGTAGCCGCAGTGCTCGGACCACATCAGCGACAGCATCGCGAGCTCGACGTCGTTCGGCGCACGCCCGAGGCGGTCGAGGATCCGCGCGTACTCGTCATCGGTCAGCCCGAGCTGCCGGTGGCGCTCCTCAAGCGAGGACGTGCTGCTCGACATGCGCTCGCATCGACTCGAAGATCGCCAGCCCGTCCGTCGACCCACCGAGGGCGTCGACGGCGTGCTCGGGGTGCGGCATCAGCCCGAACACGTTGCCCCGCTCGTTACAGACGCCGGCGATATCGCGCAGCGATCCGTTCGGGTTGTGCCCGGGCGCGTAGCGGAGCAGCACCTGCCCGGCAGCCTCGAGCCGATCGAGCTCCTGCTCGGGCGCGTAGTAGCGGCCGGTCGTGTGCTTGACCGGGATCGACAGCCGGGGGAAGGGTGGGGTGGGGCGGGTGGGTGGATCGATTCCGCACGAACCCGTGAACGGACCGTCGGAACGCACGACCTCGAGGTCCACCTGCCGGAAGATGAACTTCAACGACAAGTTCGGCAACAGCGCACCGGGCAGCAGGCGGGCCTCGCAAAGGACCTGGAAGCCGTTGCAGATGCCGAGCACGAGCCCGCCGTCGCGCGCGAACTCCTCGACCTCGGCCATCACGGGCGCGAACCGGGCGATCGCGCCCGCGCGGAGGTAATCGCCGTAGGAGAAGCCGCCGGGCACGATCACGGCGTCGACCCCCTGGAGGTCGTGGTCGGCGTGCCACAGCAGCACCGCCTCGCCGACCCGGGCAGCGGCGTCGAAGGCGTCGATGTCGTCGCAGGAACCGGGGAAGCGAACGATCCCGAACTTCACCACGACCCCCCCGGGAGTCCCGCGCCCGCGGAACTCCCGATGGAATCCGCGTCAGCGGATTCCACAATCTCGTAGTCCTCGATCAACGGGTTCGTCAGCAGCCGCTCGCACATCGCAGGCAGCTGCTCGGGGTCATCGACGTCGAGCTCGATCAGCCGGCCGACATGGACGTTGCTGACGCCCTCGAACCCGAGCGCCGGCAGCGCGCGCTCGACCGCCTGGCCCTGCGGGTCGAGAATCCCCGCCTTGGGCCTGACCAGGACCCGTGCTCTCATCGGGTTCGGTTCAGCCAGGCGTCGAACGGCTCGCCGGTGACCCGCTCGTACGCCTCGACGTACTTCTCGCGCGTACGCGCCACGACGTCGGCGGGGATCGCCGGCGCCGGCGGGTTGCGGTCCCAGCCCGTCGAGGACGCCCAGTCGCGCACGAATTGCTTGTCGAAGCTCGGCTGCCCGCGGCCGGGCTCGTACTCGTCGGCGGGCCAGAAGCGTGAGGAGTCCGGCGTGCACACCTCGTCGCCGAGCGTCAGCACGCCGCCTGAGTCGAGGCCGAACTCGAACTTGGTGTCGGCGAGGATGATCCCGTGCTCGCGCGCGTGCTCGGCCGCCGCGGTGTAGACGGCGATCGAGAGGTCGCGGAGGCGTTCGGCCAGCGCGCGGTCGCCCATCAGCGCCACCGTCCGCTCGAAGTCGATCGCCTCATCGTGGCCGACCTCGGCCTTCGTCGACGGGGTGTAGATCGGCTCGGGGAGCTGATCGGATTCGCGCAGGCCCGCCGGAAGTTCGATGCCCGAGACCGTCCCGGTCCGCTGGTAGTCCTTCCAGCCGGACCCGGTGATGTAGCCGCGGACCACGCACTCGACCGGGACCATGTCGAGCTTGCGGACGAGCATACCCCGGCCGCGGGCCTCCTCCGGAACGCCGTCGCTGACCGACAGCATGTGGTTCGGCACGATCGAAGTCGTCCGCTCGAACCAGAACGTCGACAGGCCGGTGAGCACCGCGCCCTTGTCCGGGATCGGCGTCGGGTGGACGACGTCGTAGGTCGAGATGCGATCCGAGGCGACGATCAGCAGCGTCCGATCGTGCCCCTCGTAGATCTCCCGGACCTTGCCCGAAGCGATCAGGGGCAGGTCAGCTAGGGCGGTCACTGAGCCGATCCTAGCAACGGGTACGGCGGCCCGGAGAGCGCCTCCGAACCGCCGTCCGCAACTAGCGGAGTCCGGTGAAGTTGGCCTAGTGGACTCCGGAAGGGCAGTGGACTCCGTGAAGTCGGCCCAGCAGCCGGTGCCGAAGCTGCCCACGCCGGCCATGCCGGTGACGATCACCGATGCGCCGCTCGGCGCCACCAGCGCGATCGGGGTCGGCGCGAACAAGGAGCCGGGCGTACCGTCGGGGGTCGGCTCGACGTCGGCGCCCGTGTCGGTCGCGGTGTTCGCGTCGGCGAACGTCCCGTTGAGGTCCGACTGATCTTCGCTCGAGCTCGCGTCGATCTCGCTCGAGGTGTTCGTGCCGTCGTCGGTGCACGTCATCGTGACCTTGAACGGGCCGGAGGTGAACAGCGTCACCGTGGTGCCGTTCATCGACCCTGCGGTCTTGACGACCCCGTTCGTACCGATCTCGCCCGCGCCCCCGCCTCCGCCCCCGCCATAGCTGCTCGCCGGCTTGCCTCCGAGCTCGTCCGCGTTCTTCGCGGTCGGCACCGTTCCCAGCTCGCTCAGCTTGATCTGCAGACCCGTGAGCGTGTGGTCGCGGAGGCGATTTCCCGACAACGAGTCCTTCTTGATCAGGTGATCGCCGTTGACCAGCTGACTGGCGGCCACCGCGGTCCCGGACATAGCGACGACGAGTGCGATGATCGCGACCACCATCGCCCCCGATGGCCTGCGACGCCGGTGTTGGCCCATCTGCGCCTTCCTCCCAAATCTTGGACCGCCCGATGCGGTCCGTGCCGGCCGGACGGTACCCGACGGCCGACGTGCTCCGGGTTAAGAAAGTGGGGCGTCCAGAGGAAGGTCCCCACGACTTCGCAGCTTTACGGAGCTGTGGACGGCGCCGGCAGCACCGGGCTTTCGATCGCCGCGCCCATCCCGCGCCGGCCGGCGAGCGTCTCGAGCATCAGCGCGGTGTCGGCGATCGCCACCCCGGTGAGGTGCTGGCTGCGCTGCTCGAAGTCACGGACGATCGCCTCGAGCGCAGCGGCGTACCGGGCGTCGTCGTGGGCGGCGAGCGCCGCGATCGCCTCCCCGGTCCGCGCGAACGCGTCGGGCGCGTCGCGTAGACGCGCCGCCCAGGCCTCCGCGTCGTCGTCGTCGCCGGCGATCAGCGCCGCGATCGCCCGTCCGTAGTTGGCCGTCGCGGACTCGAGGTCCGCGTCGGCGAGCGCGGCCCGGGCGAACTCAGCCTGCTCCTCGCCGCCGCCCGCGAGCAGCGAGGACTTGAGCATGCCGACCAGCCGGCCGTATGCCCGGGGTGGCGCCACGTCCCACGACTGGCGGTACAGATCCGCCGCCGCTGCGAACTCGGTGCGGGCCGCCTCCAGGTCGCCTTCGAGCAGCTCGCGGTGCGCGTTCCCGTCGCGCTCGATCGCCGCCGTCAGCAGCTGCTGATGCTTGTGCGGGGCCACCGGATGCTCAATCGTAGGCCAATCCGGGTATTCCCCGGGGCGATGAAAAGCCTCAACAGACGTGTTGCACTGATCACCGGCGCGAGCGGCGGCATCGGCCAGGCGATCGCACGTGGCCTCGCCGCCGAAGGCGCGGCGGTCGCGCTGGGTTACGGACAGCGGGCCGAGCCGGCCGAGAAGCTGGCCGAGGAGATCACCGACGCCGGCGGCCTCGCGGTGGCGATCGGCGCGGACCTGCGCCGGCCCGAGGCGCCGGACAAGCTTGTCGACGCGGTCGAGTCGCAGCTCGGGGCGGTCGAGGTGCTGGTCGCGGCGGCGGGGCTCGGGCGCCGGCAGACGCTCGAGGAGGTGTCGATCGACGACTTCGACGAGATGCTCGCGGTCAACCTGCGCGCGCCCTTCCGCCTCGCGCAGCGCACGGTTCCGGGCATGCGCGAGCGCGGCTTTGGCCGGGTGCTGTTCATCTCCTCCGTCGCGGCGTTCACCGGCGGGATCGTCGGGCCGCACTACGCCGCCTCCAAGGCCGGGCTCCACGGGCTCACCCATTTCCTGGCCTCGCGGCTGGCGTCGTCGGGGGTCGCGGTCAACGCGCTGGCGCCGGCGCTGATCACCGACACCGGCATGCTCCCCGGCGACCCCGAGGATCTGCGCGCGCGTGTCCCGGTGGGTCGGCTCGGCCGGCCCGCGGAGGTCGCCGACCTGGCGCTGGCGATCCTGCGCAACCCGTACGTGACCAACCAGGTCGTGTCGATCGACGGAGGGATGTACCCGCGCTAGCAGGCTAGCGCGCGCTAACGGGCTAGCCGGAGGACCGGCGCGGGGACGATCGCGTCGAGCCGGGCGATGATCTGATCCGCGTAGCGGACGAACGGCGCGTAGTCGAAGATCGCGTCGAGATCGAGGCCTACGCCGGCGGGATCGGCCGCGAGCAGGTCCCTGAGCGACGTCCGCTCGTCGATCGCCTGCTGGGCGAGGCGCTGGACCACGCGGTAGGCGTCGTCGCGGATCATCCCCGACTCCACCAGCGCGAGCAGCACGCGCTGGGAGAACAGCGCTCCGTGGGTGAGCTCGAGGTTCTCGCGCATGCGTTCGGCATCGACCACCATCCCCTGCACGAGGCTCAGCGTCCGGCGCTGGAGATGGTCGAGCAGGATCGTCGAGTCGGGCAGGATCACCCGTTCGACCGAGGAATGGGAGATGTCTCGCTCGTGCCACAGCGCGACATCCTCGAGCGCCGCCTGGGCGTTGCCGCGCAGCAGCCGGGCGAGGCCGACGATCTGCTCTGACTTGATCGGGTTGCGCTTGTGGGGCATGGAGCTCGAGCCCTTCTGGCCGCGGCCGAACGGCTCGCGGACCTCGCCGACCTCGGTGCGGGCGAGGTGGCGCAGCTCGGTCGCGAACCGCTCCATACCGGCGCCGGCGAGCGCGATCGCGCCGAGCAGCTCGGCGTGGCGGTCGCGCGGGACGACCTGGGTCGAGACCGGCTCGCGAGCCAGCCCCAACCGCTCGAGCACGCGCTCCTCGAACTCGGGCGAGGTCGCCGAGTACGTCCCGACGGCGCCCGACAGCGCTCCGACCGCCGCCTGGGCGAAGGCACGCTCGAGTCGATCCGCGTTCCGATGCGCCTCGAACGCGAAGCTCGCGAGCTTGATCCCGAACGTGGTCGGCTCGGCGTGGATTCCGTGCGTACGCCCGGCGCACAGCGTGTGCGTGTGCTCACGCGCGGCGCCGGCGAGGGCCTCGACGAGCCGGCGCGAGTCTGGGAGCACGATCTCGCCGACGCGCCGGAGTTGCAGCGCCAGACCGGTGTCGAGCACGTCGCTCGAGGTCAGCCCGTGGTGGATCCAGCGGCCCGCCGGCCCCGCCGAGGCCGACAGCACGTCGACGAACGCGGCGGTGTCGTGGTCGGTTACCTTCTCGCGCTCGTTGATCGCCGTCCACCGTGAACGTCGCCGACCGGATCGCGTCGAGCTCGTCGGCGGTCGGACCGTCGAGCTCCTCGGACGCGGCCACCTCGACCTGGCGCATTGCCTCGAAACGAGCATGGTCCGACCAGACCTCTCCGAGCTCGGGACGTGTGTAGCGCGCGATCATCAACTCCCAGATTACGCGAGACTGCACGCGGAACGATGACCACGAATGCCAATCACGCCGGCGACTGGCGAGCCGCGATCCGCGAGCTCGCGGCGATGGACCGGCCGTCGGCATCTGAGGGCGAGCGCCGCGGCGCCGAGCTGATCGCCGAGCGGCTGCGCGCGCTCGGCTGCAAGGTCGAAATCGAGGAGGAGCGTGCCCACGGCGGCTACTGGTGGCCGATCGGGCTCGTCAACGCGGCGGTGGCGACGGCCGGCGTGGTGACGCTGCGCAAGCGGTCCGTGTGGACCCGGGCGATCGCGGCGGGACTCGCCGGCGCCGGCGCGGCCGCGCTGTGGGATGACCTCGGCCACGGCCGGCGCTGGTTCCGCCGCGCCGTCCTCCCCCACCGCTCGACCTGGAACGTCGTGGCCGAGGTCGGCGACCCGGCGGCCGAGCGGACGTTCGTCCTGATCGCACACCACGACGCCGCCCACTCCGGGCTGATCTTCCACCCGATCCTGCCGCGGATCCCGATGAAGCTCGCGCCGCGCTCGCACGCGCGCGCCGGGCGGAGCTTCCCGCTCCTGTACGCGGTCTGGGTCGGGCCGGTGCTGGTCAGCGCCGGGGCGGCGATCGGAAGCCGGCGGCTTCTCGGCGCCGGCGCAGCGCTCGCCGCGGGCGCGACCGCGGCGATGGCCGACATCGGCCTGCGGGCGGTCGTGCCGGGCGCCAACGACAACCTCAGCTCGGTGGGGGTCCTGATCGCTATGGCCGAGCGGCTGCGGGAGCACCCGATCGAGGGAGCGCGGGTGCTGCTGATCTCGACCGGCTCGGAGGAATCGTTCAGCGAAGGGATGCAGGGCTTCGGCCGGCGCCACTTCGGCGATCTCGATCGCGAGCGCACCGAGATGGTGTGCCTCGAGTGCCTCGGCGGTCCGACGCTGGTCGTCGTCGAGGGCGAGGGCATGCTCCGCATGCGCGACTACCCGATCCACATGCGCGAGGCGCTCGCCGAGGCGGCGGCGGACGCCGGCGAGCCGATCGTGCGCGGGCTGCGGACCACGGCCGCGACCGACGCGATCATCGGGCTGCGCGCCGGCTACGCGGTGGCGACGCTCGCGTCAGTCGACGAGACCAAGCTTCCGATGAACTACCACTGGCCGAACGACACCGCGGACAACCTCCACTGGACCACGATCGAGAGCGCGGTCGCGGTGTGCGACAAGTTCCTGCGAACGCGCGCCCGGCCGCCGGTGGCGGACGCCTAAGGGCGGCCCCGCTTCAGCAGCCGAGGATCCGCGCCGCGAGCACGGCCGCGTTGCGCGCGTTGTCGACGCCGACGCACGCGACCGGCACACCGGGCGGCATCTGCGCGATCGACAGCAGCGCGTCGAGCCCGCCGGCCACCGACGTGCGACTGGTCAGCGGCACCCCGATCACCGGGAGGTCGGAGTGCGCGGCGACCACGCCCGGGAGCGCGGCCGACAGACCGGCGCCGGCGATGATCACGCGCAGTCCGCGCATCCGCGCATTGCGTGCGTAGTCGGCCACCTTGTCGGGCTCGCGGTGGGCCGACATCACCCTGATCTCGCAGCGAATGCCGCGGTCGATCAGCTCCTTCTCGGCCGCCTCCATCCGCTCGAGATCGCTTTTGGAGCCCATCACGATCCCGACCAGCGGCGCGTCGACCTCGAGCTCCTCGAGCTCGACGACCGGCTCTTCGAGGGTTTCCGGGACGGGGCGGGTGAAGTCGGTCATGCGCGCGCGCCTTGGGCGACCTTGAGCGCGATGTCGCGGCGCAGCTGCCTGCCCTCGAAGTGGATCATGTCCGCGGCAGCATAAGCCGCCTCACGGGCGGACGCCGCGTCGGCGCCGAGGCCGGTCACGTTCAGCACCCTGCCGCCGGCGGTCACGATCTGACCGGCGACGTTCCGCGTAGTCCCCGCATGGGTGATTTGGACCCGCCCGCCCGCGCGAGCGCCCGCCGCCTCGAGGCCCGAGATCACGTCCCCGTGCGAGGAGCTCGCCGGATAGCCGGCGCTCGCCAACACCACGCTCACCGCCATCTCCGGTGCCCACCGTAGCTCGGCTCCGGCGAGACCGCCGACGACCGTCGCGGACTCGAGCAGCTCGAGCAGATCCGACTCGAGGCGCGGGAGGATCGCCTGGGTCTCGGGGTCCCCGAAGCGCACGTTGAACTCGAGCACCCGCGGTCCGTCGGCGGTCATCATCAGCCCCGCGTACAGCATCCCCTGGAACGGGATCCCCCGTCGCGCGAGCTCGTCGAGCACCGGCTGGTGCACCGACGCGCAGATCTCCCGCGCCCGCGCGTCGTCGACGGCCGGAACCGGCGAGTACGAGCCCATGCCTCCGGTGTTCGGCCCCTGGTCGCCGTCGAAGATGCGCTTGTAGTCCTGCGCCGAGGCGAGCGGCACAGCGGTCTGGGCGTCGCATAGCGCGAGCAGCGACAGCTCGTCGCCCTCGAGGTGCTCCTCGACCACGACCTGCTCGGTGTCGAACTTGTGCTCGACGAGCAGCTGGTGGAGTGCCTCGCGCGCCTCGCGCTCGTCCTGGGCGATGATCACGCCCTTGCCGGCGGCGAGGCCGTCCGCCTTGATCACGACCGGATATCGCTCGATGGCGTCCAGCCCGGCCTGCGGATCCCGAACCACCTTATAAACAGCCGTCGGTACGCCGGCGGCCCCCATGATCTCCTTGCAGAAGGCCTTGGAGCCCTCGAGCCGCGCCGCCGCCTTGGTCGGGCCGAAGCAACGGATGCCGGCGTTCGTGAGGGCGTCGGACAGCCCGGCGACGAGCGGCGCCTCGGGGCCGATTACCACGAGGTCGACGTGTTCGGCGGTGGCGGTAGCGACGATCCCGTCGATGTCGTCGACGCCGACCCCGATCACGCGGGCGTCGGCCTCGATCCCCGCGTTGCCCGGCGCACAGATGATCTCCGGCCGGCGGGGCGAGCGCGCGAGCGCGTGGACGAGCGCGTGCTCGCGGCCGCCCGAGCCGACCACGAGAACGCGGTACGGGTCAGATCGCGCCAATGAAGTCGTCGATCGGGATCGCGACCAGCGTCTCGTACTTGGCCGTACCGCGCGAGCCGAGCTCGAGCGAAATCCGCGCCATCGTCTTCTCGTCGGGGGCCTCGACGACGTTCACGAAGTCGAACTGGCCGAGGGTCGCCCACTGCGCCTTCACGCTGGCGCCGAGCTGCTCGACCTCGCGGTTGACCTCCTTGATCCGCGTCGGGTTGTTCTTGATCGTCTGGACCCCTTCGGGGCTTAGCGTCGAAAGCATGATGTAGGTCGGCACGTTGCCTCCTTCGGTTTGTCTGGAAGGACTTGTATCCGATGTCGAGGCTGGAAGGAGCGACGGGGCGCGCCGGCGCCCCGTCTCGCCATTCAGAGCTACGCCGCGGCCGCGACGGCCTCGGCGCGCTCGAGCGTCAGCTCGCCGTCGGCCGCGTCGACCTTGACGATGTCGCCGGTCGTGAAGCGGCCCTCGAGGATCGCCAGCGCCAGCGGATCGACCAAGCGCTTCTGGATCACGCGCTTGAGCGGGCGGGCGCCGTAGGTCGGGTCGTAGCCGAGGTTGCCCAGCAGCGTCCGGGCGCCGTCGGTGAGCTCGACCTCGATCCCGCGCCCGCGGACGCGCTCGATCAGACGGGCGACCTGGAGATCGACGATCTCGGAGATCTGCTCCCGCGTAAGCGAGTGGAACTCGACGATGTCATCGAGGCGGTTGATGAACTCGGGCTTGAAGTAGGCGTCGACGCCCGCCCGGCCCCCCGGAATGTTCGAGGTCATGATCAGCACCGTGTTCTTGAACGACACCGTCCGGCCCTGACCGTCGGTCAGCCGCCCGTCGTCCATCACCTGCAGCAGCGTGTTGAACACGTCCGGGTGTGCCTTCTCGATCTCGTCGAGCAGGACGACCGAATAGGGCCGGCGGCGGACCGCCTCGGTCAGCTGGCCGCCCTCGTCGTAGCCGACGTAGCCCGGAGGGGCGCCGACGAGCCGCGAGACGGCGTGCTTCTCCATGTACTCGGACATGTCGATCCGGACCATCGCGTCCTGGCTGTCGAACATGAACTCGGCCAGCGCGCGCGCCAGCTCGGTCTTGCCGACGCCGGTGGGCCCGATGAACAGGAACGTGCCGATCGGCCGGTCGGGGTCCTGGAGGCCGGCGCGCGAGCGCCGGAGCGCATTCGACACGGCCTCGACCGGCTCGTCCTGGCCGATCACCCGCGCGTGCAGGCGCTCCTCCATGTGCACGAGCTTCTCGATCTCGCCCTCCAGCAGACGCGAGACCGGGATCCCCGTCCACTTGGCGACGACCTCCGCGACGTCCTCGGCGTCGACGACATCCTTGAGATATCTGGCCCCACCCACACCGTGGTCGCTTGCGGCGTCGTGCTCTGCTTCGGCGGCCGCCGCCAGTTGCTTCTCGAGCTCGGGGATCGTCCCGTACTGGAGCTCGGCCGCGCGTCCGAGGTCGGCCTCGCGCTGGGCGCGCTCGAGGTCGATCTTGGCCTGCTCGAGGCGCTCCTGGATCTCGGCCACGGCACCGACAGACTCCTTCTCGCGCTGCCACTCGGCGTGCATCCCGTCCGAGCGCTCGCGCTCCTCGGCGAGCGCGCGCTCGAGTTGCTCGCGCCGCGCCACCGTGCCGGGATCATCGTCGTCGCCCAGCGACTGGAGCTCGATCTCGAGCTGCATGATGTGCCGGTCGACCTCGTCGATCTCGATTGGCTTGGAGTCGATCTCCATCCGGATCCGTGCTGCCGCCTCGTCGACCAGGTCGATCGCCTTGTCGGGGAGGAAGCGGTCCGCGATATAGCGCTGGCTGAGCGTCGCCGCCGCCACCAGCGCGGAGTCCTGGATGCGGATCTTGTGGTGGACCTGGTAGCGCTCCTTGAGGCCGCGGAGGATCGCAATCGTGTCCTCGACGGTCGGCTCACCGACGTACACGGGCTGGAATCGGCGCTCGAGCGCGGGGTCCTTCTCGATGCGCTTGCGGTACTCGTCGAGCGTGGTCGCGCCGACGGCCCGCAGCTCGCCGCGAGCGAGCATCGGCTTGAGCATGTTGCCGGCGTCCATCGCGCCCTCGGCTGCGCCGGCGCCGACGATCGTGTGAAGCTCGTCGATGAACACGATGATCTGGCCCTTCGCGTCGGCGATCTCCTTCAGGACAGCCTTGAGCCGGTCCTCGAACTCGCCGCGGTACTTGGACCCGGCCACCATCGCGCTCAGGTCGAGCGCGACCAGGCGGCGGTCCTTGAGGCTCTCGGGCACGTCGCCGGACACGATCCGCTGCGCCAGGCCCTCGACGATCGCGGTCTTGCCGACGCCGGGCTCGCCGATCAGCACCGGGTTGTTCTTGGTGCGCCGGCTGAGGACCTGGACCACGCGGCGAATCTCGTCGTCGCGGCCGATCACCGGGTCGAGCTTGCCCTGGGCAGCGGCCTCGGTCAGGTCGCGGCCGTAGCGCTCGAGCGCCCGGTACTTGTCCTCGGGGCTCTCGTCGGTCACGCGATGGCTGCCGCGGACCTCGGACAGTGCCCTGATCAGCTGGTCGTGGGTCGCTCCGCCTGACCGGAGCGCGTCGCCGGCCCTGCCGGGATGCTGCGCGATCGCGAGCAGCAGGTGCTCGGTCGAGACGTACTCGTCGCTCAGCTCGCGCATCTCGGTCTCGGCGGCGCGCAGAATCTGGACGAGCTCACTCGAGCCGCCGGCGGGCTCGGCGGTCGCGGAGCCCTGGATCTTCGGCAGCGCGTCGAGTGCCTGCGTGTTCGACTGGCGAACGGTCGTGGGGTCGACCCCGAGCTTGCGAAGGATGGGAACGACGATGCCGCCGTCCTGCTCGAGCAGGACCGCGAGCAGGTGCTCGGGCATCGTCTGCGGGTTGCGGCGCTCGTCAGCGAGCCGCTGCGCGGCCTGGAGCGCCTCCTGGGACTTGATCGTGAAACGGTCTGGTTGCATAGGCGTTCTCGGGGTGTCTGGTTTCTAGGTCAGGTTGCGAAAAATCTAAGTGTGTCTGACTTAGATTATGACAGATTCGCCGCCTATTGCTAGCCCTTTTTGGCCTGCCCCGACGCGACTCCGCCCGAACCGGGCGTCGTACTCGCCGGCGCCGTGCTCGCCGGCGCCGAGCTCGACGTGCTCGCGGGTGAGGTCGGCGTCGTCGGACTGGTGGAGGAGGTGGTGGGCGCCGTCTTCGACGTCGACGTGGTGCTGGTCGCTGACTTGGGCGTGGTCTGCGAGGCCGTGGTTTGATGGGTCGGGGGCTGCTGGCTCGTGATCGTGTGCGAGCTCGTGTGTGTGCCGGTACCGGTGCCCGATCCGGATGAGTGCCCGGCGGTCGTCGAGCTCGTGCTCGAGCCGCCGCCCGTCAGCGCCACGGCCACGGCGCCGCCGAGCAGCACCACGGCGACGACGAACACGGTGATCCAGAACCCGGAGGAGCTGCGCTGGGACAGTGGCGTCGGGACGTTGGTCGTGCGGCGCGGTGGTGAGGTAGGGCGCTGCCGGGTGAGCGGCGCAGTTGCCTGCGTGGGGGTGGCCGCCCGCGTGGGGTCCGTCGCCTGGGTGGGGGCAGCCGCCCGCGTCGGGTCGGTCGCCTCGGTGGCGGCAGCCGCCCGCGTCGGGTCGGTCGCCTCGGTGGCGGCGGCCGGCGGTTCGGGGATGGGGACGGGGATCGGCGCCAGCGCCAGCGTGGTGAGCTCGTCGGTGTCGTTCTCCGGCTCTGGCTGCGCTTGTCCCAGCACGAGTTCAAGCCGGTCGCGAACCTCGGCGGCTGTCTGGGGCCGGTCGTCCGGCGACTTGGCCAGCATCTGCATCACGAGTTCGTCGAGCGCCGGCGGGATCGCGGGGTTGCGCTCGCGCGCCGGCTTGGGCGCAACCCGCACGTGCTGATGCAGCACCGCGGCCGAGACGTCGGCCGTGAACGGCGGCTCGCCGGTCAACATCTCGTACAGCACGCACCCGAGCGAGTAGATATCCGAGCGCGCGTCCGCGGGCTGCCCCAGCGCCTGCTCGGGCGACATGTACGCAGAGGTGCCGAGCACGGTCGCGGTCTGCGTGAGCGTGTGGCTGTTGAGCGCCCGCGCGATCCCGAAGTCGAGCACCTTCACGTGCCCGTCGGGGGTGACCATGATGTTGCCGGGCTTGATGTCGCGGTGGACGATTCCCGCCGCATGCGCCGCGCTCAGCGCATCGGCCACCTGCTCGGCGATCCGCGCCGCCCGGGCCGGCTCGAGCGGGCCTTCGTCGCGCAGGACGTCGGCGAGGCTTCGCCCTGGGACGAGCTCCATCACGATGAAGCGCGTCGGACCGTCCGCGCCGGCGTCGTAGACCGTCACCACCCCGGGATGGCTGAGCGCCGCGGTGGACTGCGCCTCGCGGGTGAACCGGGCCAGGTAGATCGGACTCTGTTCGACAAGCGGGTCGAGCGCGACCTTGACCGCCACAACGCGGTCGAGCGACAGATCGGTGCCGCGATAGACGGTGCTCATACCGCCTCGGCCGACCACCTCGTCCAGCCGGTACCGCCCCGCCAGCGTCCGCGGTTCGCCGGCGGAAGTCACGTGGACCGGCGATGCACCTGGAGCGAGAACCGTTGCACGTCCGCGTTGCGGACGATCGCGCCGCCCTTGCGGTAGGGCACGATCTCGGCCCGTAGCTCGCGGCGCAGCTGCTCGAGCCGCTCGACGTCGGACTTCAGCTCGCCGGCGCGCTTCTCGAGCACCTTGACCTTGCGCTCCATCGCCTCCAGCTGCTGCTCGAGCTCGAGCACGCGCTCGACCCCGGCGAGGTTCATGCCGAGCTCGGCCGTCATCTCCTGGATCCGGCGGAGCCGCTCGACGTCCTTGTGGGAGTACAGACGGGTGCCCTTCGGGGAGCGCTTGGGCTCGATCAGGCCACGCGCCTCGTACATCCGCAGGGTCTGGGGGTGCATCTCGGCGAGCTCGGCGGCGACCGAGATCATGAACACGCCCCGCTCTGAGGACACCTCCACCCGTGCTGTGCGTGCGTACGCGCCGCATCGCCATCAGCCCTTCCTCCCCTTCGCGCCGCCCGCCGCCTGCTTGAACAGGTCGGCCCGCGGATCGCCGTTCATCACCTGCGAGAGGCGGTCGATCGCCTCGTCCTGCTCGGGCGAGAGCGAGTCGGGAACATCGATCACGAACCGGTAGTGGATGTCGCCGTGGCACTTGCCGCCGGCGCGCGGCGGACCCTCGCCGCGGAGCCGCTGGACGGTGCCGTGCTTGGTACCGGCGGGAACCCGCAGACGCTTTGAGCCGTTGAGCGTCGGGACCTCGATCGATCGCGCCGCGGACCGCCTCGGGGATCGTCAGCGGCACCTCGACCTCGAGGTTGTCGCCGGCCGCCTTGAACACGGGCGAGTCCTGCACGCGCGTGATCACGTACAGGTCTCCGGGCTCACCGCCGCGCAGCCCGGCCTCGCCCTTGCCGGCGAGCCGGATCCGGCTGCCGTCGTGGACGCCGGCCGGGATGTTGACCCGGAGCTTGCGGATGCTGCGCTGCGCGCCCGTGCCGGCGCAGGTCGGGCACGGATCCTCGATCACCGTGCCGGAGCCGCCGCAGTTCGAGCACGGCTGCGAGATCGAGAAGATCCCCTGGCTCTGGGACTCGATGCCGCGTCCCTCGCAGACCGGGCAGACCTTCGGGGTCGTGCCGGGCTTGGCGCCCGTGCCATGACAGGTGGGGCAAGGCTGTGAGGTCGGGACCGACAGCGGCACCTGGGCGCCATGTGACGGCCTGGTCGAAGGTCAGCGAGACCTCGGTCTCGAGATCGCGGCCCTGGGGCTGCGCGGTCCGTCCGCCCCTGACGCCGCCGGCGCCGGTGCGCCCGCGAGCACCGCCGCCCGGCCGTCCGGCGGTGCCGGTCGCGCCACCTCCGAACAGGTTCGAGAGGATGTCGCTGAAACCGCCGCCGAAGGAGCCGGCGTCGAAGCCGCCGGCCTGCGAACCCGCCGAGCGGACCCTGGCCGCGGTCGTAGGCCTTGCGCTTCTCAGGGTCCGACAGAACGTCGTGGGCCTGCGAGATCTCCTTGAACTTCTCCTCGGCCTGCTTGTCGCCGGGGTTGCGGTCCGGGTGGTACTCGCGCGCCAGCTTGCGGTAGGCCTTCTTGATCTCCTCGTCGGACGCGTTCTTGCCTACTCCGAGCGTCTTGTAGTAGTCGGTTCTGCCCGCCATGGCTCCTCAGCTCGGTCACGTCGCAACTCTGTCACGCCGCGACGACAACGCGAGCGGGCCGGATCACGACCTCGCCGAGCCGATAGCCGCGCTGGTAGACCTCGACGACGGTGCCGGACTCGGCGCCGTCGACGGGCTGCTGGGCGACTGCCTCGTGGAGCTGGGGATCGAACCGCTCGCCCTCGGGCGAGAACCGCTCGATCCCGACCCGCGCGAGCGCAGCGATCACGTCCTCGTGAACGAGCTTGATGCCCGATACGAGCGTGGCGGTCCGTCGTCTGCGGCGGCCGCCGCGTTGTCGGTGGCCGCGGCGGCCTCGAGCGCGCGGTCGAGGTTGTCGACCGCGGGCAGCAGCTCCTTGGCGAGCTTGCGCGATGCCGCGCTCCTGCGCGGCCGCCGCGTCGCGGGTGGCGCGCTTGCGGTAGTTCTCGAAGTCAGCCGGGTGCGCTGCGCCAGCGTCGAGGTACTGGTCGGCCTTCCCGGCCTTGGCCGCGAGCTCCTCGAGGTCGTGCTCGAGCTGGCGCTCGTGGTCGGCCTCGTCCGGCGCCGCGCCGGCATGGGTCATGGGGCTCGGCGGAGTAGCCGCGGCCTCGGGGTCGCCGGCGGGCATCGACCGTTCCGGGCCGGACTGGCCCGTGGTCGGCTGTCGGCGGCGCCCTCAGGCGCCCCCTCCTCGGCTGCCGCGCGGCCCCCGTTCAGGGCCTCCGCGCTGTCGGGTTCGCGCGTCATTACTTCTCGTCCACGACTTCGGCGTCGACGACATCCTCCTCTTCCGCGGCTGCGCCGTTGGTCGACTCCGCGCCGTCACCGTCAGGTGCGCTCGCCGCCGCCTGATCCTGGGCGCGCTGGTACATCGCCTCGGAGACCTTGTGGAACGCGGTACTGCAGCGTCTCGGTCTTGGCGTTGATGTCGGCCGCATCCTCGCTCGTGAGCGACTCGCGGACCGCCTTGATCGCCGTCTCGATCTCCTCGCGGGAGCTCGAGTCGACTTGCTCACCGAGGTCCTTGAGCTGGCGCTCGGCCTGGTAGGCGGCGTTCTCGCCGTTGTTCCGGGCCTCGGCGAGCTCACGCTGCCGGCGGTCGTCCTCGGCGTGCGACTCGGCGTCGGTCACCATCCGCTTGATCTCGTCGTCGGACAGACCGGAGCCGGACCGGATCTCGATCTTCTGCTCCTTGCCGGTGCCGAGGTCCTTGGCGGACACGTTGAGGATCCCGTTGGCGTCGATGTCGAACGCGACCTCGATCTGCGGGATGCCCCGCGGCGCCGGCGGGATGCCGGTCAGCTGGAACTTGCCCAGCGACTTGTTGTACATCGCCATCTCGCGCTCGCCCTGGAGCACGTGGATCTCGACGCTCGGCTGGTTGTCCTCGGCGGTCGAGAACACCTCGCCCTTGCGGGTCGGGATCGTCGTGTTGCGCTCGATCAGCTTCGTCATCACGCCGCCCTTGGTCTCGATCCCCAGCGTCAGCGGGGTCACGTCGAGCAGCAGCACGTCCTTGACGTCGCCGGCGAGCACGCCGGCCTGGATCGCGGCGCCGACGGCGACGACCTCATCGGGGTTGACGCCGCGGTGCGGCTCCTTGCCGGTCAGCTCCTTGACCTTCTCCTGGACGGAGGGCATGCGGGTCATGCCGCCGACCAGCACGACGTGGTCGACCTTGTCGACGCCCTTGTCCTTGGCGTCGTCGAGCGCCTGGCGAACAGGCGCCACCGTGCGGTCGAGCAGGTCTGAGGTGAGCTCGTTCAGCTTCGCCCGCGTGAGGCGGGTGTCGAGGTGCTTCGGACCGCTCGAGTCGGCGGTGATGAACGGCAGGTTGATCTGCGTCTCCTGCGTGGTCGACAGCTCGATCTTGGCCTTCTCGGCCGCCTCGTAGAGCCGCTGCAGCGCCATCGGGTCGGCGCTCAGGTCGATGCCCTGAGACTTCTTGAACTCCGAGACGAGCCAGTCGACGATCGCCTTGTCGAAGTTGTCGCCACCGAGGTGGTTGTCGCCGGCGGTCGCCTTGACCTCGAACACGCCGTCGCCGATCTCGAGCACGGACACGTCGAACGTGCCGCCGCCGAGGTCGAACACCAGGATGGTCTGGTCGGACTCCTTGTCCAGGCCGTACGCCAGCGAGGCCGCGGTCGGCTCGTTGATGATGCGCTTGACGTCCAGGCCGGCGATCCGGCCGGCGTCCTTGGTCGCCTGGCGCTGATCGTCGTTGAAGTACGCCGGCACGGTGATCACCGCGCTGTCGACGCTCTCGCCCAGGTACGCCTCGGCGTCGGCCTTGAGCTTGCCGAGGATCATCGCGCTGATCTCCGGCGGCGAGTACTGCTTGCCACCGGCCTCGACGCGCGCGTCGCCGTTGGGTCCGGAGACCACCTTGTACGGAACGATCGACTCTTCCTCGCGCACCTCGGCCTCTTTGCGGCCCATGAAGCGCTTGATCGAGAAGACCGTGTTCTGCGGATTGGTGACCGCCTGGCGCTTGGCGACCGTGCCAACCAGACGCTCACCGGATTGCGTGAACGCAACGACTGACGGCGTAGTCCGGCCGCCCTCGGCGTTCTCAACGACCGTCGGCTCGCCACCCTCGAGCACTGCCATGCACGAGTTCGTGGTTCCGAGGTCGATTCCGATCGTCTTTCCCATCGAGTTCTACTCCTGTTTCGTCGTAAAAATCTAAGCCGGAGGGTAGCAGATTTGGGTTGCAGGCAGCGACTGGCGCCGGCTGCGCAGTCGGCCTGCGCAGCAGTCTGCTCCGCGAGCCGCTGGCGCGCATGAGGGCGAGTCCGCTTCGCTCGCACCCGACCTCAGCGGGTGCAGCGGCGAGCAGGGGCGACGGGCGCAGCGGCGAGCGGGTGCAGCGGGGCGAGCGCGCCGGACCGTGCGCCACCAGGGTAAGTCCGCACTCGCCACCCCGCTGCCGGTGAATTCAGATTCAGCCACGAACGCGGGTTTCGCCACACTCGCCGGCGGCGCGGGGTCGAGTGAGGACTTAGTCCGGCAGTCGGCGCCTCAGCCCACCTTGAACGCGCTCGGGCACATCTTCTGGAGCGCGCACCCCGCACAGTCCGGCCGACGCGCGTGGCAAGTCCGCCGCCCGTGGCGCAGCAGGTTCAGATGGAATTCGAGCTCCTCGCCGGGCGGGGTCTCTGCGAGCAGCGTGTCGTGCATCTCCTCGAACGGCGCGCCCGGCCGAAACAGCGCGAGCCGCATCCCCACGCGCGAGACGTGCGTGTCGACCGGGACGTCGCGCATCCCGAGCGCGAACAGCAGCACGCAGGCCGCGGTCTTGCGCCCGACTCCGGGCAACGAGGTCAGATACGACTGCGCCTCAGGTACAGGCTGGCCAGCGCAGCCAGTCCAGCGACAGTCGAGCGGCCCGGCGCCGTCTCGGTGATCGCGGCGAGGATCGACTTGATCCGCGCCGACTTCACCTTGGAGATCCCGCCGGGCCGGATCGCCTCCTCGATCTCGTCCACGGGGGCATCCCGGACGTCCTCCCACGACGGGAAGCGATCGCGCAACGCCAGGTAGGCGACGTCGCGGTTGCGGTCGTTGGTCGACTGGGACAGGACCGTCAGGATCAGCTCGGCGATGGGGTGGCCATGCGGCTCGGCGAGGGGGATCCCGTACACAAGCCGGAGACGATCGCGGATCGCGCGCACCCGCCGACGAGTTGGACGCTTCCAGCTATTCAAGTGCGCCCCATCGCTCGCACGCCTGCACCGCCTGCGCCACCGCCTCGGGCAGCGACGCCGCCACCGCTGAGGGGTAGAACGCCGACGTCGCCAGCCGGGCCAGGAGGATGCCGGTGAGGACGTCGCCGGCGCCGATCGTGCTGAGTATGGTCGCGGGCACGCAATCGACGTCGACGTCGAGACGGTGCTCGCCCCGCAGGATCGCGCCATCGGCGCCGAGCGTGATCACGACCATCCGCGCGCCGGCCTTCAGCAGCGCCAGCGCCGCGCGCTCGGGATCGTCCTCGCCGGTCATGAGCGCGGCCTCGCCGGCGGTGGCGCAGACGAGCAGCGCGCCGGGGACGCAGGCGTTCGCGGAGGCTGCCGCCTCGGCACGCGAGCGCCACCGGTCAAGCCGGATGCCCGGGTCGAACACGACCGGCCGCCCGAGCGACAGCGCCAGCTCCCTCGCTCGCATCGTCACGTCGGACTCGTTCGAGCCGGCCAGCGTGGCGGAGCTGATGAGCAGCGCGGCCGAGCCGCGGACGGCCTCCTCTAGCCGCTCCCCGAGCGCGCCGGACAACGCGGCGACGCCATCGCCGCTGCCGCCGTAGATCTCATAGCTTGGCTCCCCGCTCCGGTCGATCAAGACGGTCGCGAGCGGCGTCTGCGTCCCAGGCGCGAGCTCGAACAGCGACGTCTCGACGCGCTCTCGTTGCAGCCGGTCTAGCAGCCAGTGCCCCCAGGCGTCGTCGCCGGCGCGGCCGGCCAGGGCGATGTGCGCGCCGTATCGGGCGGCGATCACCGCAACGTTCGCGACGGCGCCGCCGAAGTGGGGGACGAGGGCGTCGGCGCCGGATACGTCGGCGAGCGACCGCTCACAGATCAGGTCCACGCGCGCCTCGCCGAGGCACAGCGTCGGCGCCCCCGGACGCGGCTGATCTGGGCTTGTCGTGGTCACGCGCGCGGACGTTATCCTCGCTAGGGGGTGCGCGTCGACGAGCACACGATCAACATCGACGAGTCCCCCGTGTTCTACCGGAGCTCAGCCGAGACGCCGGACGTCCCGGTGCTGTACCTGCACGGGATCCCGACGAGCTCGGACGACTGGGTCGAGTTCCTCGACCGGACCGGAGGAATCGCGCCGGACCTCGTGGGGTTCGGGCGGTCCGGCAAGGGCGGCCACCTTGACTACTCGCTCGCCGGACTGACGGGGTTCGTCGAACGCTTCCTGGCCGAGCTCCACGTCGACGCGGTCAGGTTGGTCGCCAACGACTGGGGCGTGGCGATCGGCCTCGCCCTCGCGCGGCGGCATCCCGAACGGGTGCAGCGGCTCGTGGCGCTGAACGCGCCGCCGCTGTTCGACGGGTTCGCGTTGCCACGGCTAACGCGGTGGTGGCGGGCGCCGCTGATCGGTGAGGGCTTGATGGGCTCGACCACGCGCGGAATGCTGGCGCGGTCGCTCCGGCACGGGTCGGTCCGCGAGGACGCGTGGCCGGACGCGCGCGTGGCCACGGTCTGGGACCAGTTCGACCAGGGCACGCAGCGCGCGATCCTCAGGCTCGTCCGGTCCGCGCCGGAAAACAGTGGCGGCGCCGACCCCCAGGGGTCCGCGGGCACGGTGGACGCCGGCGACCCCCAGGCGAGGTCCGCGGGCACGGTGGACGCCGGCGACCCCCAGGCGAGGTCCGCGGGCACGGTGGACGCCGGCGACCCCCACGAGCCCTCGGGCGACCCGGGAGGATCGGGCACGCCGGGGCCGGGTGCCGGCGAACCGGGCTCGAACCCCATGCCGGCGCTGATCATCTGGGGCGACCGCGACCCGTGGTACCCGCCGGCGCTCGCCGACGCCTACGCCGCCCGGCTACCGGGGGCGAGAGTCGAGCGGCTCGCGGACGCCGGACACTGGCCGTGGCTCGACCGGACTGACCTGATCGAACGGGTCGCCACGTTCCTGGAGGAGTAGTGCCGGCCCGCGCGACCCCCCGGGCCCAAGACGCCACCAAACACGCCGAGGCGCCGGAGACGATCCGCGTCACCAACAACCCCACGCGCCGGCTCCAGCGGGTCCTGCCGACGCTCACCTCGGCGATGATCGCGCTCGCCTACGTGCTGATCGCGCCGCGGAGCGAGGACCTGGCCGCGCACCTGCTGCGGGCGAAGCTGTTCGCCGCCGATGGATGGTTCGGGATCTGGAACAACTGGTGGTACGGCGGCCACAACCTGCCGGGCTACAGCGTGCTGTTCCCGCCGGCAGCGGCGTTGACCACGCCACAGCTCGCGGCTGCGATCGCGTGTCCGGCAAGCACCGCCCTGTTCGACTCGCTCGTCCGCCGGCGCTATGGCGATGACGCGTGGGTGGCGTCGCTGTGGTTCGGGGTGGCCACGACCGCGAGCCTGTTCAGCGGACGGCTGACGTTCGCGTTCGGGCTGTTGCCGGCGGTCGGGACCGCGCTCGCGCTCCAGCGCCGGCGCCCCGGGCTCGCGGTCGGGCTCGCGGTGCTGACCGCGCTGGCGAGCCCCGTCGACGCCCTGTTCGCGGCGCTCGCGGGTGCGGCGTACGCGGTCGCCGAGTACCTGGAAACTCGGAGCATCAAAGCCACGCTCCCCGGCGTCGCGGTGGTGGTCGGGTCGCTCGGCCCGGTGCTGGCGCTGGGGGTCCTGTTCCCCGAGGGCGGAACCGAGCCGTTCGCGTTCTCGGCGCTGTGGCCGATCGTGCTGCTGTCGGTGGCGGGTCTGCTCCTGATCCCCAAGCGCGACATGGCACTGCGCGCCGGCATCGCGCTGTACGCGCTCGGCTGCATCGCCGCGTATGCGGTGGCGAGCCCGGTCGGCAGCAACGCGACGCGGCTCGCCCCGCTCGTCGCCGGCCCAATCGCGGCCCTGCTGTGGTGGCCCCGGCCGAGGACACGCCGGGCGGTCGCGGTGCTCGCCGTCGCGGCGGTGCCGCTCCTGTACCTCCAGTGGCAGGCACCGGTCCGGGACGTGCGAACCGCCGACGACAACGGCGAGGTCACCACCGCTTACTTCCAACCGCTCATCGACTACCTGAGCCGGCAGGCCGGGGCTCCGTTCCGGATCGAGATCCCGTTCACGACGTTCCACTGGGAGGCCTACGTAATGGCGCCCCGGTTCCCGCTCGCCCGCGGCTGGGAGCGCCAGCTCGACACCAAGTACAACGGCCTGTTCTACGGCGCGCCGCTCACGCCGGCGACGTACGAGGCCTGGCTGCACGAGCTCGCAGTCCGGTTCGTCGCGGTGTCCGACGCCGACATCGACTACTCGGCCAAGGCGGAGGTCGCGCTGATCGACCGCGGCCTGCCGTACTTGCGCCTCGTCCTGCGCACTCGTCATTGGCGGGTGTACGAGGTCTCGGGCGCAACGCCGATCGTCCAGGGCGCAGCGACGCTCGAGACGCTCGGCCCGAACTACATGCAGCTCGAGGCGAAGCACGCGGGGACCGCATACATCCGAGTCCGTTACAGCCCCTACTGGGCGGTGGTCCAGGGCTCGGGATGCGTCGCCCCGCACGGGGGCTTCACCGAGCTCGCCGTCCGGCGGCCCGGGCCGATGCGGGTGGCGATCCGGTTCGCGCTGAGCCGCGTCGCCGCGCGGGCGCCGCGGTGTGGCTGACGCGGGCCGAACATGCCGCAGCGCTAGCATGGTTCCCCGACATGGGGCGTCGCCTCCGATTCATAGAGGCGCGGCTCTTGCCGCGCGGCTGGATTGACCTCATACGGCAGATCTTGCTGTTTGTCGGCGCGCTGCTCGTGTACGACTTCGTCCGGGGCCTGGTCTCGGACGGAAATCCGTACAAGCCGTTCGGCGACGCGATGCGGATCATCGACATCGAGCGCACGCTGCACGTGTTCGTCGAGCCGAGCGTCCAGGCCTGGGCAATGAACAAGCACTGGCTGATGGACGGCCTCGACTGGATCTATCTGAACGGCCACTTTGTCGTCACATTCGCGGTGCTCGCGTTCATCTACGCTCGCCGCAACGACTCGTTCTACTTCGTCCGCAACATGTTCATGATCGCGATGGGACTCGCGATAATCGGGTATTGGCTATACCCGACCGCGCCGCCCCGACTGATGCCCGAATGGGGCTTCACCGACGCGATCTCGCAGTTCGTTACCGGCGGCCGCGGCTCGATCGACTTCGGACCGACCAAGGAATTCGTGAACTTCTACGCCGCAGTGCCCTCGATGCACGTCTGCTTCGCGGTGATGATCGGCGGGTCGATGTCGCGCCTCACCCGGTGGCGTCCGGGCAAGATCCTGTGGGCGCTGTACCCGTTGCTGATCACGTTCGTGGTCGTCGCCACCGCCAACCACTTCCTCACCGACGTGTTCCTCGGGGCCCTCACCGCCGGCGCATCCGCGCTGCTGGCGCAGAGGCTGCTGGCGCGGGCAAGACCCGATGTTTGGGCGTTCGGTCGGTCGCCGACCACCGCGTGACGATCCCGAACCGACCGCCTGACGATCGCCGCATCCACCGCGTGACGCTTCCCGAAACGACCGCCTGACGATGGCCGAGCAGACTCAGCGTCCGCGGGCGCGACGGAACGGTGCCCCGCGCCGGCCGCGGCCGCCGCGGACCGGCCCGACCGCGCAGGAGATGATGCGCAACCGGCTGATCGAATCGCGGCTCACGCCGAACACGATCTCGCTCACCGGATTCGCGCTGAATCTCGCGGCCGCCGGGTTGATCGTCGGCCGTATGTTCTTCCTCGCGGGCCTCGCGTTCATCATCGGTTCGATCATGGACACGCTCGACGGGCGGTATTCGCGCATGTCCGGTAAGGGTTCCGTTTTCGGCGCGTTCCTCGACTCGACGCTCGACCGGCTCGAGGAGGGAATCGTGCTGATCGCGGTCGGCGCCTACTTCGCTTCGAAGAACGACCAGGTCGCCACGGCCGCCACCGTGGCCGCCGTACTCGGTTCGCTGATGGTGTCCTACACCCGGGCCCGCGCGGAGGCTCTCGGAGTCGAGTGCAAGGTCGGACTCGCCACCCGGCCGGTCCGCGTGGTGATCCTCTCGATCGGGTTGCTGTTCGCCAGGGGCGCCTCGCTCGGCCACTTCGAGCTGCTCGCGCCGGCCGTGTACGTGCTCGCCGGGCTGACCGTGCTGACAACCGTGCAGCGCATCCTCCACGTGCGCCGGCAGCTGAACGCGGCCGCCGCGGCCTGACGGCCTGACGGCGCCGGCCCGCGCCCGGCCCAGGTGTAACCAACCCCCGATCGAGGGATAACTACAAGTGCCTTGCGCCGAGAACCAGTCGCGCAGACCTCGAGAAAGAAGGAAGCCCCAGTGAGCACCCCCAACGGTTCAACCAACGGCGCGGCGCGCTACCAGAACGGCAAGGTGCGCGTGGCGATCATCGGTGTCGGCAACTGCGCGAGCTCGTTCGTGCAGGGGGTCCAGTACTACCGCGACGCCGACCCGGGCGAGTCTGTCCCCGGGCTGATGCACGTCGACCTCGGCGGCTACCACATCCGCGACATCGAGTTCAGCGCCGCGTTCGATATCGACGCCGACAAGGTCGGCAAGGATCTGTCCGAGGCGATCTTCGCCGGACAGAACAACACGCTGAACTTCGCCGGCAAGGTCCCGTCGCTCGGCGTTCCGGTGCAGCGCGGGATGACGCACGACGGCCTCGGGAAGTACCTCAAGGAGAAGATCACCAAGGCTCCCGGGCCGACCGCCGACATCGTCGAGATCCTCAAGGACACGCACACCGACGTCGTCGTCTCCTACCTTCCGGTCGGCTCCGAGGACGCCACCAAGTGGTACGTCGAGCAGATCCTCGACGCGGGCTGCGGGTTCGTCAACTGCATCCCGGTGTTCATCGCCCGGGAGGATTACTGGAACAAGCGCTTCAAGAAGGCCGGCCTGCCGATCGTCGGCGACGACATCAAGTCGCAGGTCGGGGCGACGATCGTCCATCGCGCGCTGGCCCGGCTGTTCCACGAGCGCGGAGTCAGGCTTCAGCACACCTCGCAGCTGAACGTCGGCGGCAACATGGACTTCTACAACATGCTCGAGCGCGAGCGCCTCGAGTCCAAGAAGACCTCCAAGACCAACGCCGTAACCTCGATCATGGGCCACAAGCTCCCCGCCGACGACGTACACGTTGGCCCGTCGGACTACGTGCCGTGGCTGACCGACCGCAAGTGGGCGCACATCCGGCTCGAGGGCGAGGCGTTCGGCAATGTGCCGCTCAACCTGGAGCTCAAGCTCGAGGTGTGGGACTCGCCCAACTCCGCCGGGATCGTGATCGACGCCGTGCGCTGCTGCAAGCTGGCGCTCGACAACGGCGTCTCCGGACAGCTCGACGGCCCGAGTTCATACCTGATGAAGTCGCCGATGAACCAGCGCCCCGACGACGAGGCGCGCAACGAGACCGAGAAGTTCATCGCGAAGTACGCCCGCAAGCCCGCGGCGGCCAAGCTCGCGGCGGCCAAGCCGGCGAAGACCAAGGCCCGCACCGACTGAACGCCAGGGCCGCGGAAGACGCGGTGGGCGGGGGCCCATATAAATAGACTGCCGCCCGTGACGATCGAGCGGCTCGCGATCGCGCAGGTGACGCCGTTCGCCTGGGAGGTCTCGCACGAGGTCAACGACTACGTCGCGGGCATCTCGCATGAGCTGTCCCGTCGCGGGCACCGCGTGCTGATCATCGCCCCGTCGGAGTCCGGCGCGCTCGTCCGCGACAGCCGGCGGGCGATCCGCAGCCACGCTGACACGCTGCTCGAGCGCGCCGACGGCGAGCCGCTCGTGCTCGAAGTGGGGGAGGTGCTGCCGTTCTCATCCTCGCGCCGGCGCGCCGCCTCGCTGCCGGTCGACGTCGCGCGGACGATCGAGGAGGCGCTCGCCAACCTGGCGCTCGACATCGTCCACGTGCACGAGCCGTTCGCCCCGAGCGCGTCCAGCGCCGCGCTGCGGCACTCACGCGGCCTCAACGTCGGGAGCTTCCACGCGCCGACCGATCGGATCCTGTCGACCCAGCTCACGGGCCCGCTGTCGCGCCTCCTGTTCGGGCGCCTCGATGCCCGCACCGCGAGCTACGGCGCGACCCGGGATCTGCTTCAGCGCTACTTCCCCGGCGACTACCGGGTGATCCTCCCGGGCGCCGAGGTCGGCTGGGAGCACACCCCGCACGATCCCGTACAGCTGCTGTTCAGCGCCGGCGAGGAGCGCGGTGCGCTGCGCTTGTTCCTGCGGGTGCTCCGCACGCTCCCCGAGGATGCGGCCTGGCGCGCGACCGTCTGGTCGCCTCGGTCGCTGGCCGTGCCGGCGACGCTCAGCCGGACTCTTCGCGAGCGGGTCGAGTTCGTCGACGGCGAGCGGGTGTCCGAGGCCGATGCGCTGGCCGGGGCGGACATCCTCGTGCTCGCGTCCGAGGGGATCAGACCGGTTCCGGGCACGCTCGTGCGCGCGCTCGCCGGCGGCGTCGTCCCCGTCGCCTCGCGCCTCCCGGCCTACGAGGAACTGCTCGGCCAGGGCGAGTTCGGGTTCGAGTTCGAGCCGGGCGACGCGCAGACGATGTCCAGTCACCTCCGGCGACTGATCGCCGAGCCGGCTCTGCGAGAGCGCGATCCCGAGCAGGCCCGGGAGCTCCGTGCCAGATTCAGCTGGTCGCGCGTGGCCGACGAGTTCGAGCAGGTGTATGCAGGGCTTGTCGCACGCCGGCACGACGATCGCGGCAACCGGGAGGTCCGCGACCCGCCTCGCCTCCCGCCGGCTGATCGACGTCGACCTGCATATGCACACCGATCACTCCTACGACTGTGCGACGCCGGTCGAGGTGCTGCTGGCCGAGGCCCGCGCGCGCGGCCTGGGGGCGATCGCGGTCACCGACCACAACGAGGTCTCGGGCGCTCAGGCGGCTCGCGCTCAGGCGGACGGCATCGAGGTGATCGTCGGCGAGGAGGTCAAGACCGCCGACCAGGGCGAGGTCATCGGCCTGTTCATCGAGGAGAAGATCCCGCGCGGCATGACGCTCCAGGCAGACGATCGACGAGATCAAGCGCCAGGGTGGGATCGTGTACGTGCCGCATCCGTTCGACCGGCTCCACTCTGTTCCCGACTACGAGCACCTGCTCGACGTCCTCGACGACGTCGATGCGATCGAGGTGTTCAATCCGCGCGTGGCGATCACCGAGTTCAACGACGAAGCGGCCCGGTTTGCGGCGAAATACCGGATTCCGGCCGGGGCCGGCTCGGACGCGCACGTTCCCCAGGGCCTGGGCTCGGTCCGGATCCGGATGCGCGAGTTCGACGGCCCCGAGGAGTTCCTGGAGTCGCTCAGAGCCGCCGACATCGTCCGCAATCCCGCCAGCCTGCTGTACGTCCAGGCGCTCAAGTTCCTGCAGACGAAAGCGCTGCCCGAGGCCGCCCGCAAGGCCTCGCGGGAGCGGCGCGTGCGGCGCGCAACCGGCCGCGATCGCCGCCGCACGAACGGTCGCGACAGCCGCAACTCCTGATGCACTCGCAAGGACAAGCCCGGGAGCCGTCCAATCGGACAGCGATGCCCGCAACCGACGACGAGATTCGCGAGAAGTACCTCGAGCGCGCGATCCGCGAGCTGAACGCCTTTTCCCGAGAGGTGCAGTCGTGCACCCACTGCCCACGGGGCGCGCTGATGCCCGTGCTCGGCTCCGGCCACCCCCAGGCGGACATCTTCCTGGTCAAGCACTCGGCGCGGCCCTCTGAGGTCGAGGAGGGGGTGGCGTTCTACGGGCGAGCGGGCAACGCGCTGATGAAGTCGCTCAAGCGCCTGTCGATCGATCCGCTGGCCGTGTACGGGACGCTGTGCGTGAAATGCCCGGTGCCCGACCCCGCGATGGCCGACCCTGCCTGCGTGGCCAGGCTGGTCGAGGAGATCCAGATCGTTTCGCCGAAGATCTTGGTGGCGATGGGGCCGGACGCGGTGACGGTTGTGAACGAGCTCGATCTCCCGCTGAGCGGCGAGATCCGGCCCAGACCCGGAGAGTTCCAGCGGCTGACGCCGTCGATCGAGGCCATGTACGTGCCGAATATCGACGAGTCGCTCGACGAGGACGGCGCCAAGCGGGAGTTCTGGGGAGCGTTCCGGATGCTTGGTCAATGGTGGTCCGATCTGCCCCCTTACTAGGGACCGGCCGGACGCCGGTCCGTGGTAGCTGCCGGCGCGCGCGGAGCGGTCTCCCGGAACCATGAAGCGGCGCGCGCGCCGGCCGAAAAGCCGGATGCGGTCGTAGCGCGGACGCGGTACGCTCGCCGCCATGGGCCTAGAAGAGAAGTCCCTCGAGCAGATCGGCGACCGCTGCGAGGAGTGTGGCGCCAAGCTCACGCCGGCGGAGATCGAGGCTGCACTGGAGTCAGGTGGACCGGCTCTGTGCACCGTTCACGCAGACGAGGTCGTCCCGGTAGGCGACGAGGACGACGGGTTCGGCGGGGAGTAGCCACCTCGCTCCGGGTCTGCCGGTGCGCGCGGCCCATGCGGTCCGCGCGGTCGACCCCGGTCAGCCGATCGTCAGCACGATCTTGCCGAGCTTGCCGCCCTCGGCGAACCGGTCATAGGCAGCGACCGCTTCCTCGAGCGGATAAGTCGCGGCAACAGGGACGCGGACCGCGCCCGAGGCAAGCAGCGGCAGGACAGAGCGCTCCATCGCCCGTGCCGTCATTGCCTTCTCCTCGAGCGGCCGGGGGCGGAGTGTCGAGTTGTAGATTCGCGCCCGCCGCTGCATGGCCAGCCCGAGGTTGAGCTCGGCCTTGGCGCCACCGCCGATCCCGATCACCATGATCCGCCCCCACAGGTCGAGCGCCTCGAGGTCGCCGGGCAGATTGGGCGCGCCCACGAGCTCGAGGATCACGTCGAACGGACCGTGCTCGACGAACCCCTCGGGCGTGATCACCTGGGCGCCGAGCGCGGAAACCGCCTCGCGATGGTCGGGGTTGCGGACCGTGGCGGTCACGCGCGCGCCGGAGGCCCGACCGAGCTGGATCGCCGCGCACCCGACGCCGCCCGCGCCACCGTGGACGAGCAGCCGCTCGCCGGGTTTCAGCCCCGCCTGGGTGAAGATCCCATCGTGCGCCGTCGTGAACGCCTCCGGAACGCCGCCGGCCTCGGTCCACCCGAGGTTGGACGGGACCGCCATCAGGATCCGCTCGTGCACGACTGCCAGCTCGGCCTGGCCGCCTCCGGCGACGATCCCCATCACGCGATCGCCCAGATTGAACCGATCCGCACCCCGGCCCTTCGCCACCACCTCGCCGGCGAGCTCCAGCCCGGGGATGTCCTGCGGCGCGCCCGGGGGCGCGGGGTAGAAGCCGCGGCGCTGCATCATGTCGGCGCCGTTCAGCCCGGCGGCCTTGACGCGGACCAGCACCTCGCCGGCGCCGGGCGTCGGGTCGGGATGGTCCTCGACGCTCAGGTTCTCGTCTTTGATCGTGACCGCGCGCATCTGTGGGTTGCTCCGCGCGGAACCCTACTCATGTCCCGGCGCGGTGGGCGGCAACGTCTACGGCAGGACGGTGACGAGCGTCCCGTAGCTCAGATAGCCCCAGGCCTGCTCGGCGGCGGCATAGGGCAGCTCGATGCAGCCGAGGCTCTGCGGCGACCCATAGGACGCCCGCGGCATGTAGTGGACGGCGTCGCCCCCGTTGAAGTAGGCGACCCACTGCACGAGATCCGCGTAGTGCGACCCGTCCGGGTTGGTGCCACGCATGACCTGGCTTCGCAGGCGCTCGAACACGGGGAAGGTTCCGGGGGCGGTGCCCGTGCCGGGGATGCCGGTGTTGGCGGGGGTGCGCAGGACGACCCGCCCGTTGTGGTAGACGGTGAGCGACTCCGGGCTGCTCTCGCTGGCCAGCGCGTAGCTGTAGCCGCCGTCGTAGAACTGTCGGTGGGCGCGGGCGGCCAGGAGCGCCCGCCACACGGCCGTGCTCGGAACACCGTCCAGACCGAGCCCGTGCTGGGCTTCGAAGGCCATGACCGCGCCTCTGAGCACGGTGGAGCGGTCGTGGATCCAAAGCTGGCGCAGCTGCGCCGGCCAGTCGGCACCGAGCACCAGCCGCCCGCGGGCGGTTGGAAGATCGCCCGGAGCTGCCGAGCGGTGTCGCCCGGACGCGGCTGATGGGCGGAGGAGCTGAGATGAACGGGGAGGTAGCGCAGCTCCGCGAGCAGCTGGGCGAGCCGCACCGCGGACCCGTCCTGCACCTGAAAGGTGACGGTGACGGCCCTGCGCATCGCGGCACCGTCCGTGGCCGCCAGTGCCTTGGGGACGGTGATGTGCACGACGGTGCCCGGCAGGTATCCGCCGCTCGGGGTGAAGCTAAGTGTCGTCGGGTTCGGCTGCGACCACGCTCCGGCGGTCGCCGGGGACAGCTTGGGCTCCGAGCGCTCGTTCACGGGGGCAAGCGGCGCGGAGAACCGCAGGTTGATGATCCCGTCGCCGGAAGCCGTGCCCTTGGGAGACGCGGCGACGAGCCGCAGCGCCGGCGGGCGCGGCGTGGCTGCCCACGCCTGGTGCGCACCGTCGGCGAGCAGGACCGCGGCGAAGAGCAACGCACCGAAAATCGGCAAGAGAACGCGGATGCTGCGACCACCCATAGAGCGAAATTACCCCCGTGAAATCGCGTCTATTCACGTTCCAGCAGCGCCACGCACTCGATGTGCGGGGTCTGCGGGAACATGTCGACCGCGCGCACCCGCCGCAGCCGGTAGCCGGCCTCGACGAGCTGTGCGGCGTTCGGCGCGAGCGTCGTCGGGTTGCACGATACGTACACGATCCGTCGCGGCCCGGCCTCGATCACCCGGCGCACCACCTTCTGCGACAGGCCCGAGCGCGGCGGGTCGACGACGAGCACGTCGGGCCGGCCGGCGCGCTCGACCAGCTCGCGCAGCGCGAGGCGGACGTCGCCGGCGAAGAAGCTGGCGTTCTCGACCTCGTTCAGCCTGGCGTTCGCGATCGCGTCGGCGATCGCCTCCTCGACCAGCTCGAGCCCCCACACCTCGCGGACGCGGGGGGCCATCAGCAGCCCGATCGTCCCGATCCCGCAGTACAGGTCGTACACGCGATCAGACGCGGCGGGCGCGGCGTACTCGATCGCGAGCCGGTACAGCCGCTCGGCCATCTCGGTGTTGGTCTGAAAGAACGCGCCCGGGGAGATCCGCACGCGCATGCCGAGGATCTCCTCCTCGAGCCGGTCGCTGCCGGAGATCAACTCGGTCTCGCCGCCCTGGGTGGTCTCGGCGACGCTGTCGAGCTGGGTCCACAAGAGTCCGCCGACCGGCTCCGTCGCCTGAGCGAGGCCGTCGCGGTCGAGCTGGCCGGGGCTCGTCAGCAGTCGCACCTGCAGTTCGCCGATCCCGCCGGCTCTCGCGCACCACGAGGTTTCGGAGCAGCCCCTCCCCGGTGCGACGGTCGTGCGCGGTCAGCCCCTGGGCGCGGCACCACGCGACCACCCGCTCGCGCGCCGCGTTGCCCGCCTCCGAGGCAAGTAGGCAATCGGTGACTTCGACGATCTCGTCCCAGCGGCCGGGCGCGTGGAATCCGCACACGAGACGGCCGTCGCCGTCGGTGCCGAACGAGTACTCGAGCTTGTTGCGGTAGCGCCACTGCTCGACCGCCTCGACGATCGGCTCGAGCTCGAACCCGTCGAGCCGGCCGATCCGCCGGAGCGCATCGTCGACCTGCGCCTGCTTGGCCTCGAGTTGGCGCTCGTAGGGCAGCACCTGCCACGGCGCGCCCGGGTGCAGCGCGCGCGGCGCAATCCGATCGGGACTGGGCTCGAGCACCTCGACCGCCCGGGCCTCGGCGTAGGCACGCTTGGACTTGCCGACCACTGCACGCACCCGGTCGCCGGGGATCCCGTCCTGGACGAACACGACGTAGCCGTCGAGCCGCGCGACGCCGGCGCCGCCGAACGCGAGCGAGTCGATGCAGAGCGTCGAGCTCGTCGCCGCGGCTGGGTCGGGTTCGGGTGACGCCTGGGGCAGAGTCCACGCCTCTAGCATGGCAGCCGCATGGATCTCGACGCCTACAGGCATTCGGCCGAGACGTTCACGACCGAGATGATGCGTGAGTACTACCTCCACTACGCGGGTCTCCAGGACAGCTTCGAGATCGAGCCGATCTACGCGCGCCACGCTGATCTGTTCACGCGCGACTCGGTGCTGGCGCTGCGCGAGCTCGACGCTCGAGCAACCGGCGACGCCGACGAGCGCCGGCAGGCCCGGATGCTGCTCGACTTCGCGGTCGAGGGCTACGTCGGCGAGGCGACCAAGGCGGTCGACGAGGAGCTCGCGCGTACTGAGGCAGCGCTCACGATCGAGGTCGGGGACGATCGGCTCGGGTATCGCGAGGCGCCGGTGGCGCAGGCCAACGAGGCCGACGCCGGCCGGCGGGCCGAGATCGAACGCGCGCTGCTCGCGGCGACCAACGAGCAGCTCGGGCGCCACCACCGCGAGCTGATCGAGCGCCAGCACGCCTGTGCGGTCGAGCTCGGGTGGGCGAGCTACCTCGACATGTGCGAGCACTGCAAGGGCATCGACCTGCGGGCCCTGTCCGAGCAGACCGCGGCGTTCGCGCAACGCCAGCGCGTCGAGCTACCCGCGGGTGCTCGAGCCCGAGCTGCGCCGGACGCTCGGGGTCGGCATGGACGCGCTGCGCCGCGCCGACCTGCCCCGCTTCTTCAGGGCCGCCGAGCAGGACCGCCACTTCCCGGCCGCGAGGCTGACCGAGAGCTTCGTCGAGACGATGCGCGGACTCGGGATCGACGTCTCCACCCAGACCGGCGTCACGTTCGACATCGGGCCCCGTCCGAACAAGTCGCCACGGGCGTTCTGCGCGCCGGTGCGCGTGCCCCTCGAGGTGTATCTGGTGGTCGCTCCCGTCGGAGGCCGGGACGACTACGGCGACGCTGTTCCACGAGGGCGGCCACACCGAGCACACCGCCAACGTCGATTCGAAGCTGCCGTTCGAGTTCCGCTGCCTCGGCGACAACTCGGTCAGCGAGACGTACGCGTTCCTGTTGCAGCATCTGGTCGAGAATCCCGAGTGGCTGTCGCGCGAGACTCGGCGTCGACGACGCCGCCGACCTCGTCTCGCACGCCCGGGCCCAGCGGCTCGTGTACCTGCGTCGCTACGCCGCCAAGCTCGCTTACGAGCTCGAGCTCCACGGTGGTGGCGGCGCCGGCGCGGCGGACACGCGGACCGACGGGCTGGCCGAGCGCTACGCAGAGCTGCTCGGTGGCGCGCTCGCAATCGAGTGGCCGACCGAGACCTACCTCGCCGACGTCGATCCTGGGTTCTACTGCGCCTGCTACCTGCGGGCGTGGGCGCTCGAGACCCACCTGCGCTCGCACCTGCGCGAGCGGTTCGGGCCGGCATGGTTCGAGTCACGCTGAGGCCGGAGACGTGCTGCGCGCGCTGTGGCGCGACGGCCAGCGCCTCGACGCCGAGGAGCTACTCGGAGAGCTGACCGGCGAGCGCCTCGACTTCGGCGTCGTCCTGGACGACCTCGGGCTTGGCTAACGACTAACCAGCACTAGCCGGCGGCGCCACCCAGTGCCGAGCGGACCGCCGCCGGCTCGACGTCGAGCTGCAACAGGATGCGCCGCGCGGCGCCGGCGGGGTCGCGCATCAACGCGAGCAGGATGTGCTCGGTGCCGACGCGCTCGGACCCCAGGACCGACGCTTCCCGCGCCGCGCGGTCGACCGCTTCGCTGGCCGCGCCGGTGAACGGTAGCTCGCCGGCCATATCCCCGACCCCCACGCCGATCATCCGGACGACCGATGCGTGCACGCGCTCATAGGTGACGTCGAGCGACCCGAGCGCGCGCGAGGCCGCACCGTCCCGTTCGCGCAGCAGGCCGAGCAGGATGTGCTCAGTACCGATGTAGATGTGGCGGAGCGCGCGTGCCTCGTCGTCGGCGAGGCATAGCGCCTCTCGCGCATGCTCGCTAACGGGGAGCAATCGCCTTGTCGATTGCCGCCAGCACGGACTTGCGGTTAGCGTGTCGCCGCTCGTATTCGCGCACCTTGCGGAGCTCCGCCGGCGCCAGACCCTCGACCCGGGCTGTGACCTGGGCCGCGGTCAGGTCGTCATAGCCGAGGATCGGGAACGTCTGGCCGACACCGACGCTGCGCCGAGCACGGTCTGCACTGCGGACGAGCAGGTCGATCGACTCGCTCCATCGCGAGCCCCGAGTCGCCGGACCGAGCTGCTGGCGCCCGCGACCAAGCAGGCGCTCGACGTCTGATAGGAGCTGGTCGGTCTGCTGGCGCCCGCGGCTGATCAGCTGCGCGGCAAGCTCGTTGGCGTCCGAGCGAGTCACGCGGCCCCGCTCGGCGGCGTCGTCGAGGATCTCCTGAATCCGCTCGCTCGTGAGCACTACGAGCCCGAGCGGCTTGAGGACCCCGTTCGTCACCTGCTCGGCGAAGCTCGCGAGCCCGTCGCTTGCGCTCCCGCGGCTGTCGTTATTGGCGGGCGACCGGCGCCGGCCGCTCTTCGCCGCGGACTTCGAATTCTTGGATCGAGCCGGGGCGCGGGGGCCACTCGTTGACGATCGCGCGCCATTCGCCCTCCGAGAGCCACCCGACGCGGATTTGGGTGCAGGCATCGTTTGCTTGTCTCCTTCCCAGAAGCTCGGTCGGAGCGTAGCCGAACGGTCTCGCGTTACGCGCCGACCAGCAACTCCAGCAGCGCCTTTTGGGCATGGCGCCGGTTCTCGGCCTGGTCCCAGATCCGCTGGCGGTCCCCGTACAGCACCTGCTCGGTGATCTCCTCGCCCGGATGCGCCGGCAGGCAATGCAACGCGATCGCGTTCGGGGCGGCCTGGTCGAGCAGCGCATCGTCGAGCTGGTAGGGCGCCAGCACCCGCCGGCGCTCAGCAGCCGACTCCGGATCGTCGCTCATGCTCACCCACACGTCGGTGTAGATCGCATCGGCGCCCTGAACGGCTTCGCGCGGATCGGCGGTGAGGGCGCCGGCGCCGTCGGGCTCGAGCTGGTAGCCGTCGGGCGCGGCCACGCGCACCTGCAGCCCCGCGTTGGATCCGACCACTACCAGCGAACGGGCCACGTTGTTCCCGTCGCCGACGTAGGCAAGCGTGAGGCCGTCAAGCCTGCCGAACGTCTCCCTGAGCGTCAACAGGTCGGCGAGCGCCTGGCACGGATGGTGGCTGGGGCTCAGCATGTTGATCACCGGCACGGTCGCGTGCTCGGCGAGCTCCTCCACGAGCCGGTCGTCGCCGGTGCGGATCCCGATCGCCGCGACGTGGCGCGAGAGCACGTACGCGGTGTCCCGCACCGACTCGTCACGGGTGAGCTGGAGGTCGTCGGTGCGCAGCACCATCGGATACCCGCCGAGCTCGTTGATCCCGGCCTCGAACGACACGCGCGTGCGGGTCGAGGGCTTCTGGAAGATCAGCGCCACGGAGCGCTTGCGGAGCGCGTCCGAGCTGTGCGGCGCGGCCTTCAGCTCGAGCGCCCGCTCGATCAGCGCACCCAGCTCCTCGGCGCTCAGCTCCGACCCGGTGATGAAGTGGCGCGGCAAGGCCTGAGTGTACGTTGGGCGAATGGTCGCGCGCGTGCTCACGTGGAACCTCAAGCACGGGCGGGCGGTGCCGTCCGCAGGCCGAGACCTATTCGACGAGTTCGCGGTGGCGCTCGGCGGCTGGACCTGGGATCTGGCGCTGCTGCAGGAGGTCCCGCCCTGGTGGCCGCCGCTGCTGGCGTCGCGTCTGGATGCCGACCAGCGCTTCGTCCTCACGTCGCGCAACGCCGGCCTCCCGGTCAGGCGCGCGCTCGCGGTCCGATGGCCGGATGCGATCAAGTCCAGCGGCGGCGGCGCCAATGCGATCCTTGTGCGCGGCGACGCGATCGTCGAGCACCGGTCAAGACGCCTGTGCCTCTGGCCTGAGCGGCGGTGGGTGCACGCGGTGCGGCTGCACGGCGCCGGCGAGTGGGTGGCGAACCTGCACGCCGGCGGCCCGATCCGTGACGCCCATCTAGCCGCTCAGACTGCGGTGAGCTGGGCCGGCGGAGCGCCGCTGGTACTCGGCGGCGACTTCAACATCCGCCGGCTGACGCTCGACGGGTTCGCGTGTGCCGGCGGCCACGAGGTCGACTACGTGTTCGTGCGTGGCCTACAGGCGGACGCCGGCGCCGACGTGCTCGACCGCGGCCGCCTCTCCGATCACGCCCCGGTGGCGGTCACGATCGGGCCCGCGCAATCTCCACCACCTCAGGCGACGCCTTCGCGATAGATCCACTGTCGAACGGCGGCTCGGGGTCGTACTCGATCGCGAGCTGGATCGCCCTCGCCATCGGTTCGCCGGCAATCCGCGCCGCGAGCGTCAGCGCCATGTCGATCCCCGACGACACGCCGGCCGCGGTGATGACCTTGCCCTGCTCTACCACCCGGCGGCTCACCGGGGTCGCCCCCAGGCGCCCGAGCGTGTCCATCAGCGCCCAGTGAGTGGTCGCCTCGAGGCCGTCGAGGATCCCCGCTGCCCCCAACACGAGCGCGCCCGTACACACCGACGTGGTCCACTGCGAGGTCTCGTGCGCGGCGCGCACCCAGTCGAGCATCCGCTCGTCTTGCATCAGCGCCCGGGTGCCGTAGCCGCCGGGCATCACGACCACCTCGGGACTCGGCAGGTCGTCGAGGGCCCGGTCGGCGACGAGTGTCAGCATCCCGTTCTCGGTCCGCTTGCGCCCCGGCTCGAGCGCCGCGAAATGCACGCGCGCGTCCGGGAGGCGCGACAGGACCTCGTAGGGACCGATCGCGTCGAGCGCGGTCAGTCCGTCGAAGATCGGAATCGCGATGTCCACCGGTCCGCCCGCGTCGCCAGCTACTGATTCCGGTTGGCCCGGAGTCCGAACCCGCGCAACATCAGCAGCGCCTTCTCGCCGAGCGTGCCGCGCGCCGGCAGAACCCCGAGCTGCGTGGCCACGTCGTATAGGTCGAAGAACCCGCGCACCCGCAACAGCTTCTCGTGCTTCATCTCGGAGTAGAAGATCGCGTGCATGACCACGAACCGGTTGGTCGCGGGCAGGCCGTTGAGCGCCGCCCGGTGGGTCGCCAGCACCTTGCACGGAGCCGCCACGTAATGCTGGTCGGTCAGGCGTTCGCCCGTCCGTTCCATGCGGGCGTCGGGGAACGCCGCCCAGAATGTCGCGGCGTGCTCGCCGAGCGCCTCCAGTCCCTCGAGCGGCTCGGGGGTGAGCGGGTCCTCGTAGTGGACCCGGCGGTCGCAGACGTCTTCGAACGCGGCCACATCCCTCCCGGACCAGGCCGCCTCCCAGCCGTCGATCAGCTCGTCGGGAGTCACGGGGCGTTATCAAACACCGGGAGCCCCTCGTCGGGCGTTGAAGCCTCGGCGTAGCGCCGGCGAGGGATCCTGCCGGCCCCACGGGCGAGCCACCCCGCCTGCACCGCCAGCCGGATCGCGGTGGCCATCGCGCACGGGGTCGTGGGCGCGGGAGATCGCGCTCGCACATAGCACCGCGTCGCAGCCGAGCTCGATCGCGAACGCCGCATCCGAGGCGGTTCCGACGCCGGCGTCGAGGATCACCGGCACCCCCGCCCGCTCGACCATGATCGAGATGTTGTACGGGTTGCGGATCCCCATGCCGCTGCCGATCGGCGACCCCAGCGGCATCACCGCCGCGCAGCCGACGTCCTCGAGCCGGCGGGCCAGGACCGGGTCGTCGGTGGTGTAGGGAAGCACGATGAACCCATCGTCGACGAGCGCCTCGGCGGCGGCGACCAACTCGACCGCATCCGGGAGCAGCGTGCGATCGTCGCCGATCACCTCCAGCTTGATCCAGTCGGTCTCGAATGCCTCGCGGGCGAGCTGCGCGGTGATGATCGCGTCGTGCGCGGTGTAGCAGCCCGCGGTGTTCGGGAGCACCTCGACCCCCGCCCGATCGAGCACGCCAAGGATCGAACCACGCGCCGCTAGATCGAGCCGCCGCAGTGCGACCGTGCACAGCTCCGCACCGGACGCTTCGAGCGCTGCCGACAGCACATCGTGATTGGTGAAGCCGCCGGTCCCGAGGATCAGGCGGGAGCGAAGCTCGCGGCCGGCGATCGTGAACGGCGTCACCTGGGTCATCCTCCTTGCACCGCCACGACCACCTCGACCTTGGCGCCGTCGCGCAGCTCGACCTTCGGCCACTGCGCGCGCGGAACGACCTCGCCCTCGACCGCCACCGCGACCCCGCGTCCCTCCGGCGCGCCGGGGAGCGATGCGACCACGCTCGCCACCGTCGCGCCGGGCGGCAGCTCGCGGGGGTCGCCGTTGATCGTCACCGACAGGCTCATGCGCCGACCCCCGCCGCCACCTGGACGCCGGCAAATCGCGCCGGCGCGAACTCGTCCGGGATCGCGTCGGCCGCGTCACCCGTGAGCGCGCCGGCGACGAGCTCCGCGGTGATCGGCGTGAGCAGGATCCCGTGGCGGTAGTGACCGACCGCCCAGTGCAGCCCTGCGACCGCGCCCGGGCCGATCGCCGGCGCGTTGTCGGGCGTGGCCGGGCGCAGCCCCGCCGACAGCTCGTCGATCACCAGCTCGGTCACCGACGGCAGCAGCTCGAACGCGTTTCGCAGCAGCTCGAACGCGCCGCCGGCGGTCACGCTCGTGTCGAAGCCGCGCTCCTCCATCGTCGCGCCGAGCACGTAGCGGCCGTCGCCGCGCGGGACCAGGTAGCCCCCCGTCATCCGCAGGACCCGCGTGAGCAGTCCCGGGCCGGCGGGATCGTGGAGCCGGAGGATTTGACCTTTTATTGGATGGATCGGGATACGTGCGCCATCCGGGACGCCATCGAGCGAGCTCGACCAAGGGCCGGCGGCGACCACAACGTTCTCAGCGGGGATATCGGACCCGTCGCCGAGCCTCACCCCGGTGACGCGATCGTGCGCGGTCGCGACCCCTCGGACGGGCGCTCCCAGCCGCAGATCACCGCCGGCTGCGCGGAGCGCCTGGGCCAGGGCCGCGGTCAGCTTGCGGGGATCGATCGCGTGGTCGTCGGGGATCTCGAGCGCGAGCCGCAGCACCGGTGCCAGCGCTGGCTCTAGCCGGCGCGTCTCGCTCGCGCGCAGCCTGTGGACGGCGAGCCCGAGCGATTCCCGCAGCGCGAGCTCGCGGGTGAGCGCCTCGGCCTCGTCGCCGTCACGCGCGGCCAGCAGCGTGCCGCACCGCAGGTAGCCCGGGTCCATCCCGGAGGCGTCGCTCAGCTCCTGCACGAACTCCGGATAGATATCGACGCTCGCGAGCCCGAGCCGCATCAGCGGCAGCTCGGTCGCGATCGTCTCTGAGATCGGCGCGAGCATGCCGGCGGCGACCGACGAAGTCCCGGCGCCGGGCGCGTCCGCGCGGTCGAGCACGGTGACGCGCAAACCGCGCTGCGCCAGGCGCCACGCGACGGCGAGGCCGACGGCACCGGCGCCTATAACGACGACATCGGATGAGCTTGAGCGATTCGGCAACGGATGCGACTCCCTGCGCCGGCATTATCCGGTTCAGGTTCAGACGGTCGGCGGAGGGTGGGTGGGTACCCAATCCGCCCTCTCAGCCCAGTGGTAGGGCTCCCGTTTGGGCAATCCTAGCGCGGGTGTTGCGCTCCCTTACGGCACCGGCGCGCGCTCACGTCGCCTCCGTGCGCGGCTAGGTCGCCACCGTGCGCGCGCTGCGGCCCTGTTCGAGCCCCCAGCTCACGATCCGCTCCGGATGGATGCGGATCAGCGGGGTGGGCAGGGGGATCGCCTCGGCCCGCCCGCGGATTTCGACTCCACGCGGGCGCCAGGGGTCGACGCTCTCCAGATCGTCGATCACGATCGCGGCGCGGCCGCGTCGGGCGGCGTCGCGGTACTTCTTCGAGCGCTCGAGATCGATCCCGCCGATGTCGATCGTGTCACGCGCCGCGTTGTAGATCCACCCGACCGGCACCACGTGAGGCGTACCGTCGGCGCCGACCGTCGCGATCCGGCCCAGTTGCCGGCCACCGGTCATGTACTTCAGCTCGGCTTCGTTGAAAACACTCATCCTTTGAATGATGAGCGTTTGAACCGCTGCGTCCAATCGGCAATCGGTCGTAGGACCGGACGACCCCTGCCACACTTGGAGTTCGTGACAGATCGGCACGAACGCCTCAGATCAGCGCACCTCTATCTCGTGTGCGGCGACCAGCCCGACGACTTCCTCGCCGGCGCGCTCGGCGCCGGCGTCGACATCGTCCAGCTGCGGATGAAGGACGCCCCCGACGAGGAGATCGTGTCCGTGGGCCGGAGGTTCGCGGCGATAGCCGCCGAGCATGGCGCGCTGTTCATCTTGAACGACCGGCCCGACCTGGTGCGGGCACGGGCGCGGACGGCGTGCACGTGGGCCAGGACGACGCCACCGTGGCCGATGCTCGGGCGGCGCTCGGTCGCGACCGTGTCGTCGGTCTGTCGACGCACTCCCCGACGCAGGTCGACGCCGCGGCCGAGGTCGCGGTCGACTACATCGGCGTCGGACCCGTGCACGCGACGCCCACCAAGCCAGGCCGGCCGGCGGTCGGGGTCGAGCTCGTCCGCTACGCGGTGGCGCATGCGAGCGTCCCGTTCTTTGCGATCGGCGGCATCACGCCGGCGAACGTCCACGCGGTCCGCGAGGCGGGCGCCACGCGGATCGCGGTCGTCCGCGCGCTGACCGGTGCGCCGGATGTCGCCGATGCCGCCCGCGCGCTCCGCGCCGCAATCGCCGGTCGGGAAGGCGAGGTGCGGGTTGGCTCAGCGCGATAGCCGCAAGCGCGGGCGCCGCCGGCAGCCGGGAACCGCGCCAGTCGCGACCGCCCCAGTCGCTACCAAGCCCCCCAGCCGCTCAGAGGAGCGCAACGCCGCCGTCCGGGCGACGCTCATGCCACTCGAGCCCGGCGAACGGCCGTGGTCGCTGAAGATCGCGGTGCTGATCGCGGTGCTGATCGGCGGCGGCGATCTGATCGCGGTGCTGATCGACGGGCAGTTCACGATCGGCGGCTCCCACGCCGGCGCCGGCGGGGTGATCCTGTTCTCGGCGCTGATGCTCGTTTGCGCAGTCGGGATGTGGCAGCTGCGCTACTGGGCCGTGCTCGGGTTCCAGGCGATCCTCGCGTTCGTGATCCTGTTCTTCTCGCTGCTCGGTCTGCGCGCCGCCAACCTGCTGGCGGTCGTGGCCTCGGTCGTGGTCGTGTTCGGCGGCGGGTGGCTGTTCTACAAGCTCGTCCGCGTGCTCAGCCGGATCCAGATGCCGACGTACCCTGGCCGGTAGTCCGCTCGGGTCGAGTCGGGGCCTGTTGGGATCGCTCCGCGAGATGCCGGGGGTGCACAAATCGCCAAACCGCGGCAGGCCGTCGGAGCGCGGCGACATAAGCGCCGGACAGGCGCTTATGTGCACGAAGTCGCGCGTAAGAGCCGAGGTTGGCGAGTTGTGCACGCGGCGGCGACCCCACGCGGCCGCGGCCGCACCCGAGCCGTCGCCCCGCGTCAAGATTGCGAGTCGCCCACCACGTTGCATCGAGACCGCCACCCACTCGCCGCGCGACACCGCCCCGCGTCAAGATTGCGAGTCGCCCGCCACGTTGCATCGAGACCGCCACCCACTCGCCGCGCGACACCGCCCCGCGTCAAGACTGCGAGTCGCCCACCACGCCGCATCGAGACCGCCACCCCACTCGCCGCGCGACACCGCCCCAACCCACCGCGCCGCCACCGATCGCTAACGCCCTTCTATAGTCTCCGCCCGCATGGCTGACGCCTCTTACGACTGCGTTGTGATCGGCTCCGGACCCGGCGGCTACGTCGCCGCGATCCGCGCTGCCCAGCTCGGCATGAAGACCGCCGTGATCGAGAAGGACGAGGTCGGCGGGCGGTGCCTGAACTACGCCTGCATCCCCGCGAAGGCCGTGCTGCGCGTGGCCGACGTGCTGTCCGAGATCCGCGAGGCCGATGACTATGGGATCAAGGTCTCAGAGCCCGAGGTCGACTTCGCCGGCGTCACCGCGCGCCGCTTGAAGGTGATCAAGACCCTGACGGGTGGCGTCGCGGGCCTGTTCAAGAAGAACGGGATCGAGGTGATCGAAGGCGAGGGCGCGCTCGCCGGCGCGGGCGCGGTCACGGTCGGCGGCAACCAGATCTCCGCCAAGACGATCATCCTCGCCACCGGCTCGGTCAAGAAGCCGATCCCCGGCACCCAGTTCGGAGGCCGCGTGATCGGCACCGAGGAGGCCTGGGCCCTGGACGAGCTGCCGAAAACGCTCGCGGTGGTCGGCGCCGGCGCTTCGGGCGCGGAGATCGCCTCGGCCTACGCCCGCCTCGGTTCCGAGGTGCTGCTGTACGAGGCGCTCGACCGCGTGCTCCCGACCGAGGATGAGGACATCTCGAAACTCGTCGAGCGCGGCCTCAAGCGCCAGGGGATGTCGATTCACACGAGCACGTTCGTCGAGAACATCGAGACCTCGGAGTCGATGTGCAGGTTCACCCATGCCGGCGAGCCGCGCGAGGTCGAGTGGCTCGTGATCGCCGCCGGCCGGGCCCCGGACATCGACGCGCTGGGCCTCGACAAAGCCGGCGTGAAGCTCGGCGAGGCCGGGCTGATAGAAGTCGACGGCGCGATGCGCACGAGCGTCGCGGGCGTGTACGCGATCGGCGATCTCGTGCACGGGCCGGCGCTCGCCCACAAGGCCTCCGACGAAGGGGTGATCGCGGTCGAGGATGCGGCCGGGCTCGAGACCCACCCGATCGACTACGTCGATATCCCGCGGGCCACGTTCTGCACTCCCAACGTGGCCAGCTTCGGCCTCACCGAGGCGCAGGCGCGCGACCAGGGTTACGACGTCGTCGTCGGGAAGGTCCAATACGGCGCCGTCGGGGCCGGAACCGTCTACGGCGACCGCACCGGCCTGGTCAAGGTCGTCGGCGAGAAGCAGTACGGCGAGCTGCTCGGCGGTCACATCGTCGGGGCCAAGGCCACCGAGCTGATCCAGGAGCTCGTCAACGTCCGTGCGCTCGAGGGTGGCTATCCAGAGGTCGCGCGGATCATCCACGGCCACCCGACGCTGTCGGAAGCAGTGATGGAAGCCGGCCGCGCCGCGGACGGCTGGCTGATCCACGGATAGTGGATCAACCCGTCTTCTATTACGACCTGGGCAGCCCACAGTGCTACATAGTCGGCGAGACGATCATGTCGACGTTGCCGGTGGTGCCGGAATGGGAGCCGGTTCTCGCCTCGCAGATAGCCGAGTCCGAGCCGCACGCAGGTCCCGACCGCTCAGAGGTCGAGCGGCTGGCGGCCGCGCTCGGCCTGCAGCCTCTGCGCTGGCCTCCGAACTGGCCACCCGACAGCACCCGCTCGATGCTCGCCGCGACCTACGCCAAGCGCGTCGGCCGCGGCGTCGCGTTCTCGCTGGCGGCGTTTCGCCAAGAGTTCGCCGGCGGACGCGACATCGGTGACGACAACACGGTGCTGATCGCCGGCGCCGCGTGCGAGATGCACCCGGTGGCGCTCGTCAAGGGCATGGAACTGCGATCGACCGCGGAGGCGCTGGACGCGGCGACGCGGCGCGCGCGAGCGGCGGGCATCCGAACAATCCCGGCGATCCAGATGGGCGACCGCACGTACGAGGGCCCGGAAGCGATGGCGCTGGGCGGCGCGACGCGATGAAGGCCAACCGCCTCTACCACCTGATCGTCTCGCGCGAGGGCCTCGAGCCGGCATTCCTGTCGGACCCGAATCGCACCGACCGGATCGAGATCGTGTCGGTCGACGACGGCGAGGTCATCCTGTACTGGATGGTCAGCCCGAAGCAGGCCTCGAAGCTGCTCAAGCTGCTGCGCACCGATCTCGCTAGCCTCGAGGCCGAGGAGTTCTTCGACAAGTGGCTGGACGCCGACGCGGAGGAGTTCTGAGGCGGGGATGTGCCCGCGGGAAGCCGCCGAGCTAGCGCGCCTGCTGCGGCCGTCGATCGGCGACGAACGCGTGCTGGGCGCGATCGCGAGCATCCCGCGCGAGCGGTTCGTCCCCGCCGACCAGCAGGACCGCGCGTACGCGAATGTGGCGCTCCCGATCGGCCGCGGCCAGACGATCTCACAACCGCTCGTCGTCGCACGGATGCTCGAGACGCTGGAGCTCGGGCCGACCGACCGCGTGCTCGACGTCGGGACCGGCTCCGGGTACCACGCGGCGCTGCTGTCGTTGCTCGCCCGGCACGTGTGGACAATCGAGCGCCACCGTGAGCTGAGCGCGCTTGCCGAGCAGGCGGTGCGCGATCTCGGGATCGACAACGTCACGTTCGTTGTCGGCGACGGGTCAGAGGGGCTGCCCGGCGAGGCGCCGTTCGACGCGATCAACGTGGCGGCGGCGACCGACTCGGCGCTTCGTGCGCTCGAGCATCAGCTCGCCGACGGCGGCCGGCTGGTGGCACCGGTCGGCGCCAAACATCAACATCTCACGCTGACGCGCCGGACCGGCAACCGGCTAGTCCGCCGGCAGCTCGAGGCGGTCCAGTTCGTCCCGCTCGTCCACGGCGTCTCCGAATAGAGTCGCGCGGACCTCGCCCCCGCCGACCTCGCCCCGGCGGACCTCGCCAGCGCAGACCTCGCCCCCGCCGACCTCGCCGGCGCGGACCTCAGCCGCGCGATCCTCGCCCGAGCCGAGCCGCCCCCGCATCACCTCGATCGCCACCGGGCTCGAGTCGACGAGCACGAAGCGCCGGCCGAGCCCCCGGCACACCGCGCCGAGCGTGCCCGACCCCGCGAACGGATCCAGGCACCAGCCGCCCGGCCGCGACGACGCGGACACGATCCGCCGCAGCACCCCCTCGGGCTTCTGGGTCGGATAGCCGGTCTTCTCCCGGCCGTTGGTGGGGACGATCGTGTGGAACCACACGTCGGTCGGGCGCTTTCCCCTCGCGGCCTTCTCGGCGCTGACGAGTCCCGGCGCCATGTAGGGTTCGCGCTCGACCGCGTCGGCGTCGAACCAATGAGCCCCCGGCGTCCGCACGTACACCAGGATCGTGTCGTGCTTGGCCGGCCAGCGCCGGCGCGGCTTGGCGCCGTAGTCGTAGGTCCAGATCAACTCATTGAGAAACGCGTAGCGCCCGAACAACTCGTCGAGCAGCAGCTTGCAGTAATGAGCCTCGCGGTAGTCGATGTGGAAGTAGAGCGTTCCGTGCGGCGCGAGCAGCGACCGCGCCCGCGCCAGACGCGGCTCGAGGAACGCCAGGTAGTCGCCGAACGCGTCGTCGTAGCTCAAGGACCGCAGCAACGTCGAGCGGTAGCGCCGCCCCCCGAACCCGATCCGGTCCCCGCCGACCGGGTCCGCCACCACCGACAGGGATCGCCGCGCCTGCGCCCGACCGGTGTTGAACGGCGGGTCCATGTAGATCAGATCGAACGCGCCGTCGGGCAACTTCGCGAGCACGCCGGCGTTGTCGCCGGCGACCACGAGGTCGGCGTCGAGCGCGATCGGATCCTCAGCGCTTTGAAAGCGCACGACACGAGACCGTAGCGACGCGAACGGCGCCCCCCCACATGGGGGCCCTGACGCCCACCTGACGCCCCAAAACGCTACGATCGCTGTTCGGTGTTCACCAACCGCTACCACGCTCTGCGCAATTCTGCGCTCGGCATGCGACTCGCGAACTCCTCGATTGGCCGCAGGATCACGCAGTCGCCGCTGCGCGCGCGCATCACGCGCTACACGCTGGGGTCGATGGTCGCCGCCGGGACCAGCGCGATCGTGTTCGCGGCGCTGTACGTGATGGGCTTCAGCACGACCGCGTGCTCGGTCGTCGCGTTCATCGCCGGCGCGATTCCGAACTGGATCCTCAACCGCCGCTGGGCCTGGAAGGTCGAGGGTCGCGTGGCGTTCGGACGCGAGATCGTCGCCTACGTGGTGGTGTCGGCGGTGACGCTGTTGATCACCGCCGAGGCAACCGGCTGGACCCAGCGCCACGTACAGAACATCCCCGCCCACCACGGCGTCCGGGTGCTGCTCGTGACCGCGTCTTACCTCGCGGTGTTCGCGATCCTGTTCGCCGCGCGGTTCGCCGTCTACGAGGTGTGGATCTTCTCGGGCCGCAGCCGCATCCGCGCGGGCTTGCGGTCCCGCCTCCAGGTGCGCAGCGCAGCCCGCGCGAACCGCACGCCGTAGCCGAAGTTCCCGCCCTTCTTGGTGCCGGTCGCGTGCACGCCGCGGTCGCGCATCGTCGTCGGCACCTCGGCCAGCCGGTAGCCGTGCAGCGCGGCGCTGATCATCAGCTCCGAGGCCTGGTACTGCGGCTGCTCGAGTACGACCGCGGCGGTCACCTCGGAGCGCATCGCTCGGATCCCGCAGGCCGGATCGGTGATCCGGTGACGCACGAGCACGCTGATCAGCGCGCCGAACACGAGTACACCCAGGTGGCGCGTGCGGTCGGTGGTGAGCTCGGCGCCAAGGCGCCGGGAGCCCGAGACGAAATCTGCCCTGTTGGCCAGGATCGGCTCGACGACCGCGGCCAGCTCGGCGGGCTCGTACTGCCCGTCGGCGTCGATCGTGGCGATCACCTTCGCGCCCCGAGCGCGGGCCAGCCAGTAGCCGAGCTTGAGCGCGGCGCCCTGGCCCCGGTTAACCGGCACGTCGCACACGAGCGCGCCGGCCCCGGCCGCCTTCGAGGCGGTCGCGTCACGGGCGCCGTCGACGACGACGATCACCTCGAGCTTCAGCCCAGCCGCTTCGCGCGGAATCTCGGCGACCACGTCGGCGACGGTCGGCTCCTCGTTGTAGGCCGGGATCACGATCGCGAGCGGCGCGCCGAGCCCGGGGGGATGGGTGCCGAGGAACGCCATCGCGGCCCCACGCTCCTCGGACGCCAGGCGCTCGAGCTCGACGTCGACCGAGAACGCGCCGCGCTCGGAACCGCCCGCACGAACGGCGGCGGCGTCAGATCCCTGGACGGTCGTCACCGGCCGCCTCCAGCGCTGACCGGCGCCGCCGGTGCACCCGCGGCAATCGCATCGCGGTCCGCCACCGACCACTCTTCCCACACGCCGCGCAACCCGGACTCGAAGTCGAACTGAGGCGACCAGCCGGCGGCCAGCGCCCTGCTCGGGTCGACGATCACCGCCGGCATCTCACCCGGCCGCGCCGGGCCGTGCTCGACCGTGAGCTCGGACCCGGTCACCGCAAGCACCGCGTCGACGACCTCGAGCACCGACAGCGAGGTCCCCGAGCCGATCACGACCGGGCCCTTCCAATCCTCGTCGACGAGCCCGAGCCGGACCGCGGCGATCACGTCGCTGGCGTGGACGTAGTCGCGCACCTGGCGACCGTCGCCGTAGATCTCGAACGTCCGCCCGAGCCGGATCGCGCGCATCAGCCGGGCCACGATGCTGTCCTTGGCCTGCATGCCCGGGCCGTATACGTTGGTCAGCCGCAGGCACGCGCACCGCAGCCCGTAGGAGGCGGTGTAGGCGGACATCAGCATCTCCGCGGCCGCCTTGGTGGCCCCGTAGGGCGTGAGCGGCTTGAGCGTCGCCGACTCGACGATCGCGGGCGCATCCATCGGCCCGGTCACCGCGTTGGTCGAGGCGAACACGAGCGAGCTCGCGCCGGCGCCCCGCGCCGCTTCGAGCAGCGCATGCGTGGCCGCGACGTTGGTCGCGAAGGTCAGGTCCGGTTGCTCGAGCGAGCGCAGCACCGACGTCACGGCCGCGAGGTGGACGACCGAGTCGATGCCGCCGGCGAACGCAGCGTCAAGTGCGTCGAGATCGGCGATGTCCCCGACGACGATGTCGACATCGGGATCCGGGTGGGGCTTCAGGTCGACGACGCGGACATGCGCGCCCGCCCGCGACAGCTGGGCCACTGCGTGGCGCCCGATGAACCCCGACCCGCCGGTGACGAGGACCCGGCGTCCGCGCAGGCTGTCCTTCGGCGATGTCCCCGCCGAGGGGTCGCTCACGTCTGGGCCAGGGCGCTCGTCGACGTCTGGGGCAGCTCGCTGGTGGTGGCGCGCCAGCTCACCGTCGGCATGATCGCCGCGAGATCGACCCGGTCCTTGTGGCGCTCGACGACCTCGAACAGGTGGTCGATCAGCGTGATCGACAGCATCGTCGGCTCCAGCCCCAGGTCCACGAGCGCCGTGTGCTTGGCGTTGTAGTAGTGGTCCTCGGCCTCCACGCGCGGATTCTCGACCTGCTCGATCGTCGCCTCGCCCGGGAACTCATCGGCGATCGTGTCGGCGATCTGGCGCACCGACAGATGCTCGGTGAACTGGTTGAAGACGCGGAACTCGCCTCGCTCCGCCGGATTCTCCGAGGCGAGACGAATACATTCGACGGTGTCGACGATGTTGATCAGGCCGCGGGTCTGCGAGCCGTTGCCGTAGACCGTCAGCGGGTGCCCCAGCACCGCCTGGATCACCATCCGGTTCAGCACGGTGCCGAACACGCCGTCGTAGTCGAAGCGGGTGGCCAGGCGCGGATCGAGCTTGGTCTGCTCGGTGTCGGCGCCGTACACGACCCCCTGGTTGAGGTCGGTCGCGCGCAGCCCCCAGATCCGGCAGCCGAACTCGATGTTGTGGCTGTCGTGGACCTTCGAGAGGTGGTAGAAGGAGCCGGGCCGCTTGGGGTACATCATCCGGTCCTTGCGCCCGTTGTGCTCGACCTCGAGCCACCCCTCCTCGATGTCGATGTTGGGCGTGCCGTACTCGCCCATCGTCCCGAGCTTGACGAGGTGGATGTCGCGGTCGATGTCGGCGATCGCGTACATCACGTTGAGCGTTGCCGACGATGTTGTTGGTCTGCGTGTAGACGCAGTGCGCCTGATCGATCATCGAGTACGGCGCGGCGCGCTGCTCGCCGAAGTGGACGATCGTGTCGGGACGGAAGTCGCCGACCATCTCGTGAACGAACGCCGGCGTCGCACAGGTCGCCGACGTAGCTCTTGATCGTCTTGCCGCCGACCTCGGCCCACGCGGCTACGCGCTCCTCGAGCGTCGCGATCGGGACCAGGCTCTCGACGCCCATCTCCTCGTCGTACTGACGACGCGCAAAGTTGTCGTTGACCGCCACCTCGTGCCCGAGAGCCGAGAGATGGAGGGCGGTCGGCCACCCCAGGTATCCGTCACCACCAAGAACCAAGATTTGCATGTAGCCGCTCCAATGCCTGAACGTTCGAGTGGGGGATCTTCAGCGCCCGCGGGCCACGAGGCGGCGCGTCAGGAGGCCAAGTCCAGGCGATACATGGCCTGCGAGCGCACGAGGATAGCCGACGAACCGTACGCGGGACGTCAGCGGCTCCTGCCGGACACAGTTCGAGCTGCCGCCAGAGGGCAGAGGATGCTTACCGGATTAAGTCCCGCCACCCGGCGTCCATCGGTCCGTGTAACCCCATCCGCACGGGATCGCACGGCCTCGCTCAGCGAACCGCTGCTACTGCTACCGTCCTCGCGGCCCCCGTGTCTGAGCAGACCCTAGACGCACCGCCCACCGAAGTCCCGGGCCGCCCCGTCGCCCGACCGCGGGCGCTCCGCGGGCGTCCAGTGGGGCGAGTTGGCCCACCGCTACCGGTGGGTGCTGACGGCTGTCGGCCTGTTGATCGTGTCGCTGGTGATCGTGCTGTACGCGCGCACGCGCCCCGGCTACGACCCGTACGGATGGCTCGTGTGGGGCAAGCTCACGATCCACCTCGCGCTCGACACGAACGGCGCCCCGTCGTGGAAGCCGCTGCCGTACCTGTTCACGGTCCCCTACGCGCTCGTCGGCCGCTACGCCCTGTGGCTGTGGATGGTGACCTCGGTGGCGATCTCGCTGAGCGGGCTGATCTTCGCGTGGCGGATCGCCTTCCGCCTGACCTACTCGCGCCCCGAGCGGCGCTACGCCTCATACGTGGCCGGGCTGTTCGCGGCGGCGTTCGTGCTCGCGATGCAGGATCCGGTCGGGAACTTCAACTACACGCACTACATCCTCAGCGCGGAGTCAGACACGATGATCGTGTCGCTCTGCCTGCTCGCAATCGATCTGCACCTTTCCGGGCATCACAAGGCCGCGTTCTGGATCTGGTGGCTCGGCGCGCTCGGGCGCCCCGAGGTGTGGCCGTTCTACGGGCTCGCGGGCCTGTGGCTGTGGTGGAAGGTCCCGTCGTACCGACGGTGGCTGTACGCGTCGCTCGTGCTGACGGCATTCCTGTGGTTCGGGATCCCAGGCCTGTCCTCCAAGAGCCTGCTGACCGCCGGCAACATCGCCGAGAACTCGCCCCGGGCGATCCACGGCAACAAGATCACCGGCACGATCGACCGCTTCCACGAGCTGCTTCCGAACACGGTCTGGATCATGGCGGTGCTGACGGTGGCGTGGGCCGCCTGGCGCCGGCGGACCACGATCCTCGTGGTCGCCGGCGGAGCGCTCCTGTGGGTCCTGATCGAGATCGCGTTCGCGATCCACGGCTTCCCGGCGGTCCCGCGGTACATGTTCGAGGCCGGCGCCGTGGTCGGGATCCTTGCCGCGATCTTCATCGGGCGCGTCGTCCACGAGCTGCCGGCGCTGCTCGCGGCGCAGGCCCGGCGACTCGACACCGCCCGGATCAGCCCTCGGCTGGCCTCGCTGGTCGGCACCTGGGGCGCGGTCCTCGCCGTCGTCGTGATCTCCGGCTCGATGCTTCCAGCAGCCCATCGGCAGGAGCGGCTCGAGCGCTCGGACCTGCGGTCTCAGCGCGCGCGGACCGTGCTGCTCGGCCGCCTGTCGGGCGTGGTCAAGACGCTCGGCGCCTCCAACATGTTCGCGTGCGGGCAGCCGAACATCCCGATTGGGTACCAGAGCGTGTTCGCCTGGTACGCCGGCGTCAAGACCGGTGTGCTGTACGTCAGCCCTGGATACCTGAAGTTGCACCCGCACCCGCTGGTCAACATCTACCCGATCGCCGGCGCCGGCTGGAAGGTCTTCCCGAGCCACGTGGACCCGGCCCATCAGGCGGCGTGCAGCAAGATGGTCCTCATCTACCACGGCTCATGACGCCGTGCGCTCCCGGCGTAGGGCGGTGCGTCGCAGACGTCTCGCGGTCGCGGGCGGTGCGCTTGTTGCGCTTGTCGCGCTGATCGCCGGCGCGATCGCGCTCGCGACCGGCGGCCCGCCCACGCCGCCCCCACCACCGCTCCCGCTCCCGGGAGCCGGACAGCCGGCCCGAGCGGGCGATCCGTTCGCTTACGTGCCGAGCCGCGAGTCGGACTTCGTCGCGCGCGCGATCGCCGGCAGCGACCACGCGCTGTTCGTCAAGAGCCCCGGCGGCGCGCTCGCCACCGCCGCCCGGGTGGCCACGTTCGGCGTCCGCTGATCGACCGCGCCACCGCGGGCACGAACGTCGATCCGAGCATCCTCGAGGCGCTCGTGTTCGTCGAGAGCGCCGGCCGGCCGAGCGTGATCGCCGGCAACGACCCGGCCGACGCCTCGGGGCTCACCCAGATCCTCGCCCAGACCGGCCAGTCGCTGCTCGGGATGCACGTCAACCTTGCGCGCAGCCGCCAGCTGACGGCGAAGATCGACCAGGCGGCGTTCCAAGGGCGGCTTGGGCTCGTCGCGCGCCTTCAGCGCCAGCGGGCCGCCATCGACGATCGCTTCGACCCGGCCAAGGCGCTCGCTGCGACCGTCCGCTACCTCGAGATCGCGCGGGCGCACTTCGAGCGCGCGGATCTGGCCGTCGAGTCCTACCACATGGGGATCGGGAACCTCCAGGACGTGCTCGACGACTACGACGGCGGGCGCGCGGCCCCGTACGCGCAGCTGTACTTCGACACCGCGCCCGACCATCACACGAGCGCGTACGACCTGATCTCGGGCTTCGGCGACGACTCCTCGCTGTACTACTGGCGCGTCCTCGGCGCGCAGCAGATCATGCGCCTGTACCGGACCGACCGGGCCGCGCTGACCCGGCTGAGCTCGCTCCAGACCGTGGTCGACTCGCAGGCGTACGTCCTGCACCCACCGGGCGACCTGCATCCGTTCACGACCTCGGACGCGCTCGACGACGCCTACGCGCACCGGACGATCCTGCCGCTGCCCTCGAACGCGCGGGCGCTCGGACTCGCCTACGACCCGGGGATCGGCTCGCTCGCGTCGCAGCTGAAGGTCAAGCCCGCGCTGTATCGCGGCCTGCGGGGGCCGGCGCTCGACCTGCTGATCGCGCTGGCCGCACGTGTCCGCACGCTGTCGGGGGGCGCGGCGCCCCTGACGGTAACGAGCGCGGTCAGCGATGAGCGCTACCAGCAGGCGCTCGGTGTCAGCGACCCGCCCGCCGCCGCCGGCTGGTCGTTCACGATCGCCCGCCACTACGTCAACCGCGCGCAGGCGGGCGCGTTCCAGGCGATGCTCGACCGCCTCCAGGCGCTCAACGTGATCGCCTGGGTCCGATTCCCGTCCGAGATTGAGGTCACGGTGGCCTCCGATGCCTCGCAGGTCCTCGTGCACGGCCCGTGAATTCCGCTCTGAGCGGGTAGTTTCACGCCACCGTGTCAGGCATCGTCCGCACCCCCGACGACCTCCTCGCCCGCGTCCCGGACTTCCCGTTCAAGCCGAAGTACCGCAAGTACGCCGGGCTGCGCCTCGCCTACATCGACGAGGGCAAGGGACCGCCGGTGGTGTTCATCCACGGCGAGCCGACGTGGTCGTTCCTGTGGCGGAAGGTGATCGCACCGGGTGCGGGACGCCGGCTACCGCTGCATCGCTCCCGACCTGCCCGGGTTCGGACGCTCGGACAAGCCGATCGACATCGAGTGGTACACGTACGACCGCCACACCGACAGCATGGCGACGCTGTTAGCCGAACTCGACATCCGCGACGCCACCGTCGTCGTCCACGACTGGGGCGGCCCGATCGGGCTGCGCGTCGCAGTCGAGCACCCCGACCGTGTTGGGCGGCTGGTCGTGCTCGATACGGGTCTGTTCACCGGGCATCAGCCGATGACCGACGCGTGGATGGCGTTCCGCGCGTTCGTCGAGCGGACCGAGGACCTGCCGGTCGGGCTGCTCGTGCGGCGGGCATGCCTGAACGATCCCGGCGACGAGGTGATCGCCGCGTACGACGCGCCGTTCCCGACGCCCGCGGCCAAGGCGGGAGCGCGCGCGTTCCCGCTGATCCTGCCGACCTCGCCCGAGATGCCGGGCGCCGCGGCCGGCCAGCGCGTGCTCGACGTCCTGCGTTCCGATTCCCGGCCCAAGCTGTTCCTGTGGGCGGACTCCGATCCGGTGCTGCCACTCGAGACCGGCCGGCGGTTCGCGGCGGCGCTCGGTGGCGAGATCGATCACGTGATCGCCGGCGCCTCGCACTTCTTGCAGGAGGACGCAGGCCCCGAGATCGGGTCGCTCATCGCGTCCTGGCTCGCGTCGAACCCCTGACTCGCGGTCGGCCACGCGTTCCCCCGTCTCGGCGCCCGGCCCGGTGGATGAGCCGGCGGCCCGGTGGATGAGCGGGCCGCCGGTGGATGAGCAGGCGGGCGAAGACGGCGGGCAGCCTGGGGATGAGCGCGGCAACGGCGCGCCTTGGTCGGGCCGCAGCCTTGCGGGCGGCGGAAGTCGCGGGCGCGATCAGGGGACCCCGCCCACACAAAGGACCTGCATGTCCTGACACTTGGCGGCGGATTGCCGAACCGTGCCATGTGATGCATGTGGGGCATGCGCGATCTGGCACGGTCCCCGTGGCGCCGCTCAAATGTCAGGTTATGCAGGTCGACGCAACGGGATCCGGCCCCGCCGCGCCGTTCTCCGCCGCTGAGCCCTCAGGCGGCGTCCTTCTCGCGGTCGGGCACGGCAACCGGGACCGCCGGGCCGTCGAACATCTGGGCCATGCGCGCGTCGTAGGCCGCGCGGGCGCTCGGGTCGGCGCTCAGCAGCACCCGGTCGCCCTTGGTGATCCGGACGACCGCCTCGGTGATCCGGCGCGGCATCAGCGCCTGCATGCGCACGACGGCCCCGGTCTGCCGCGGGACATAGGTCTCGAACTTGCCGGTCTCGAGCAGCTCGACGATCGCGCCGGCGACGTGCTCGGGCTCGGGGGTCTTGAAGCCACGCGCCTGCGAGACGCCGGAGTACAGCTCGGTGTTCACGCCGATCGGCAGGACCTGGTGGACCTCGATCCCCGTCCCGCGGAGCTCGGACCGGAGCGCCTCGGTCAGGCCGACGACGGCGTGCTTGGTCGCGCAGTACGTGGCCCCACCCGGGAAGCCGCCCTTGCCGGCGATCGAGGCGAGCTGGACGATGTGTCCCCGGCCGCGGGGACGGAAGCGCTGGAGCGCCAGCTTCGAGCCGATGATCACGCCCATGATGTTGATGTCGACGAGCTTCTCGGTGGCGGCGTCGGACTCGTCCACGAACGGCCCGACGGGCATGATCCCGGCGTTGTTGACGAGCACGTCGAGCGGCCCGAGCCGGCTCTCGACCTCATCCAGGAACGACGTGAAGCTCGCCTTGTCGGTCACGTCGAGGGGCAGCCCGACCGTCCCCGAGCCGAGCTCGGACGCCGTCCGCTCGGACAGCGGGGCATCGATGTCGCCGATCGCGACCCGCGCGCCCTTGGCGATCAGCGCAGCCGCCGTCGCGCGCCCGATCCCACGGCCCCCGCCGGTGATCGCCACCACCTGGCCACCGAGCGATCGCAGTTGTCTTCCCATAACGGTCAGTCCTCCTCGTGGTTAGGTACTGGACGGTACCGCGCGGCGAGCCCGGACGCCCCACTGGCTGGCCGGCCAGCTCACACATATATCCTCCGAGGAGATGGCGTTCTTCCGCTACGACGGCCATGAGCTCGCCTACACGATCCACGGCGAGGGGCCACGCACGACGATCCTGATGCCAGGACTGCTGATGTCGCAGAAGATGCAGACGCCGCTCGCCGCCGACCTCGCCTCGCACGACAACCGCGTGGTCACGTTCGACTTCCTCGGCCACGGGGCATCCGACCGACCCCGGGAGATGACGCTCTACTCGATCTCCGAGTTCGCCCGGCAGGCGCTGGCGCTGCTCGACCACCTCGACCTCGACCAGGCGGTCGTCGGCGGCACCTCGCTCGGAGCGAACGTCACGCTCGAGCTGGCCGCGGTCGCGCCCGAGCGGCTGCGAGGCATGGTGATCCAGATGCCCGTGCTCGACAACGCGATCCCCGCCTGCGCGGCCGCGTTCACCCCGCTGCTGTTCGCGCTCACGTTCGGCGAGCCGGCGATGAAGGCGCTCGCCCTCGGCGTCAGGTGGGTGCCCCGCCAGGTGGTCCCGTTCACGGTCGAGCTCGTACTCGACGCGACCTCGCAGGACCCCGGGCCGAGCGGTGCCGTCCTCCAGGGGATCCTGTACGGGCGGACCGCGCCCGAGCGCTCCGTCCGCCAGACATTCGAGGCGCCGGCGCTCGTGATCGGCCACCCGCGTGACCCGGTGCACCCGTTCTCCGACGCGGACCAGCTCGCCGCCGAGCTCCCGAACGGCCGCCTGATCGACGCGAACTCGATCATCGAGCTGCGCGTCCGGCCGGCACGCCTGACGTCCAAGATCGCCGAGTTCGTCGACGAGTGCTGGGACGTCGCTGAAAAAGGCCCGCATATGGGGCCTTTTCCAGCAACCACTCCGAGCGCCGACGATGAGAGCTGGTCAGCGCGGCGCCGGCGGGCCGGGCGGGTCGATGATGTCCCGGCCGGTGGGCTGCAGCTGCTCATCGAGCTCGAGCTGCCAGTAGTACCGAGTAAAGGTGATGCCGGCGCGGAACTCGCCGACGTGCGGCTCGATCTGTTCGCCGCGCGCCATTCGCACGATCAGCTCGGGGTAGGTGCGGCCCGGCAGCGCCGCGTACATCGGCGCCGGGAACGCGCCACCGAAGCGGGTGTTGACGTCGGTGATGCCAAGCCCGATCTGCTTGTCGCGGAACGCCTGAATCGTGCACGGGCCACGTACGCCGAGCGCCTCGGCGACGCGCCGGCCGAGGTCGATCAGCTCGCCGTCGGCGATCACCGTGCCCTTGATCGACTCGCCGCCGCGCGACTCGATCATCGTTCGGGGAATCGCGTTCAGGCAGCGCCCGTTCAGATCGCACAGCACGTCCATCGAGAACTCCGGACCGTCCATGTAGCGCTGCACCATCGCGGGCTCGCCGATGTAGTCGACGAAGAACTCCGCAGCGCGCGCGTCGTCGGCGCGATGGATCGAGCGGGCCCCGGACCCCCAGCGCGGCTTGACCATCACGGGGTAACCGTCGACCGGCTCGCCCGGCACCACGGTCGGCGGCGAGGGCAGGCCGAGCCGCTCGAGCAGCAGGTGCGCCTCGTACTTGTCGAACGTGGCGCGGGCGATCTCGGCGTCGGGGACGAACGCCGGCAGCACCCCGTCCGCGCGCGCCTGCCCGAGCACCTCGAGGTCGAGGTCGGTGAGCGGCACGACCGCGCCCACGCCGAACTCGTCGCACAGCGCCCGCAGCGCCGGCACGTATTCGGAGTCGTCGATGCGCGGCACGGCCCGGCGGTGGTGAGCGGCGTATTGGGCCGGCGCCAGCGGATTCGGGTCGGCCGCGACGACCGTGGCGTGCTGGGCGAACGCCGACACGATGTCGTAGCGCTTGCCGACGCCGGTGAGCAGGACCGCTACGGGGCCGGTGGCGTCCATCCGCCTCGCTCTCCCTTGTAGATGCCCTCGCCGCCGAGAACCATCCGCCCGGTGCGGGCGAGGATCTTGAGGTCCAGCCACAGCGACCGGTGTTCGACGTACCACAGGTCGAGCTCGATCCGCTCGGGCCACGGAAGCGACGCGCGCCCGTTGACCTGGGCCCAGCCGGTGATCCCCGGCTTGACCGCGAGCCGGCCGCGCTGGCGCGGCGTGTACTGCTCGACCTGGACCGACAGCGTCGGGCGCGGGCCGACGATCGACATCTCGCCAGAGAGCACGTTCCAAAGGTTCGGGAGCTCGTCGAGCGAGTAGCGGCGCAGGAAGTCGCCGAGCCGCGTGATCCGCGCGTCCCCCTCCTGGATCGCGAGGCCGGCGCCGGTGAACTCGGCGCCGTGGACCATCGTTCGCAGCTTGTAGATCGAGAACAGCGCTCCGTCCTTGCCCACGCGCGTCTGGGTGTAGATCGGGTGCCCGCGCGACTCGAGCCGGATCGCGACGGCAAGGCCGGCGACCAGCGGGGCGGTGATGAGCGCCGCCGGAACCGCGACCAGGAGGTCGAGCGCGCGCTGCGGGCTCATCGCGTCCCCTCCGCCGGCTCCCACCCCGCCGCCGTGCCGTGGACGAGCCAGTCCCACAGGCCGGCGGCCAGCGATGCTGTCGTCAGCACGTAGTAGCGGGCGATCAGCATCGGCTTGGCCGGCACCACGCCCGCCGCGGCCGCGGCCGCCAGCACTGCGAGCTGGACCGCCAGCGTCGCCACGTAGACCCATCCCTGTCCGAGCAGCAGGACGTTGGCGATCAGCGCGATCACGTGCAGGAACGGCGTCACGTACCGGAGGATCCGGTGCGAGACGATCATGAACGTGTACGTCGGGCCGTAGCCGCGCGGCGACAGCATCCCGCCGCGCAGGACGATCGGCCACGTGTGGCTCATCATCCGGCGCTTGCGCGCGAACTCGCCCTCGATCGTCGGCACCATTTTCTCGCTCGCCTGCGCTTCGCGAACCGCGAGCGCCAGCCACCCGCGCTTGACCATGTTGAACGGGAACGACAGGTCGTGGCCCATGATCGGGTCGACGACCAGATAGGACTCGCGGCGGGTGGCGTAGATCGCGCCGTTGCCGCCGGTGACCGACCTCACCCGGGACTCGAGTGCGCGCAGCGCGAGCTCGTAGCGCCAGTACAGGCCCTCTTGGTTTGACCCGCGCGCGTCGACGAGCTGCACCTCGCCGCACACGTATCCGACGCGCGGCTCGGCGAACGGGGCCACCAGACGCCGGAGCGCGTCGGGCTTCCAAGTCACGTTCGCATCCGAGAACGCCACGATCTCGCCGGTGGCGCGTTCCACGGCCGCGTCCTGGGCGCGGATCTTGCCGCCGCGAGGGAGCTCGAGGACGACGTCGGCGCCCGCGTCTCGGGCCCGTGCGGCGGTGCCGTCAGGCGACCCGTCGCAGGCCACGATCAGCTCGATCAGCGCCTGCGGGTAGTCGAGCGCGCGGACGTTCGCGACGCGCTCAGCGATCACGTCCTGCTCGGCGTAGGCGGCGACGATCACCGACACCGCCGGCAGCTCGTCGTCCGGCGCCGGGCGGGGGCGCCGCGCCGACCCACGGCCTCGCAGCCACGCCAGCAGCCCGAGCAGCACCGGATAACCGGCGTGGGCGTAGACGATCAGGCCGACCGACAGCCAGAACACGATCGCGAGCAGGATCACCGCGGCTATCCAACCAATTCTTGGTAGAGGGCAACGGTCTGCCTGGCCGCCTCGTGCCACGAGTACGGCCCGGACGCGGCGGCCAGCGCCCCCCAGGCCAGCCCCTCCCGCGCCTGGGGATCGCCGAGCAGCCCGACGAGCGCGTCGTGAAGCGCGGCGCTGTCCCCGGGGGCGACCAGACGCGCGGCGCCGTCGGCGGCGACCTCGCCGAACCCGCCGACGTCGCTGACCACGGTCGGCTTGCCGAACGCGAGCGCGGTCGCAAGGACACCGGACTGGTCGAACCGCTCGGTCCGCGAGTACGGCAGCACGACCACGTCGGCGCGTCGGAAGAACGCCGGCAGCTCGGCGTCGGAGACGTAGCGCGGAACGAACCGGACGTTCGCCGGCGCCCGCGCTCGCAGCGGCTCGAGCGGCATCCGCGGCCGCCCGACGATCCACAGCTCGGCGCCGTCGACCCCGCGCCAGGCCTCGAGCAGGACCTCGAGCCCCTTGTACGGGCGCAGCAGGCCGAAGAACAGCACCACGGGACCGCGGACGGCGTCCAGCTCGGCGGGCAGCGGCAGCTCGTTCACCTGAAGCGTGAGGTGCTTGAACGCGCCGTGGTGGATCACGCGCACCTTGGCCTCCTCGACGCCGAGCTCGCCGACCAGCAGGTCGCGCCCGTAGCGCGAGTGCACGACGACGGCGTCGACGGCCTCGTACAGCCGCCGCTGCGCGCGTGCCTGGCCCGGGCGCGGCTCGCGCGGGAGCAGATCGTGCGCGGTCAGGACGGTCGGGCGCCGGGGGAGCAGATAGCCGGTCGAGCGCCTGGACGGCGAGCCACTGGAAGTGCACGACGTCCGCGGCCTGGGCGACGGAGCGGTAGCGAAGCATGTCCGGCACGTGCTCGACGAGCTTGCCGGCGAGCCGGGCGCGCGATCCCGGCGCGCCGCGGGCGTGGCGGTAGAACAGCTCGCGCAGCACGTAGCCGTCGGGCTCGGTCGCGGTGCCGTACGCGAACGGACTCGTGATCAGCTCGACCTCGACGCCGCCGCCGGCGAGCGCCGTCGCCAGCGCATGGTCGTAGGGCAGCGTGAACGCCGAGGGGTCGACGATCTGTACTCGCATCACCGCCGCCGCGGCGCCTCGTCGAGCGGGCGGCCCGCCAACCGGGCTATCCGGCGCGCGGTCACCCGCGTCTCGGAGCCGCCGACCGCGTGCACCCGGGCGCGCGGGTCCCGCTTGAGCCGCCGGACCGCCGGCGCCAGCGCCGACAGCGGCGGCTCGCCGGCTGGGCGGCTCAGCACGTCGCCGGCGCAGCGCAGCGGATGGCGCACGACCAGCGCGACCAGCGCCGCCACGCGCCCCGCGATCCCGTCGTCCTCGCGATAGTCGATCTGGAGCGAGCCGGCGAGCTCGTGGTCGGGCAGCTCCGGCCGGGCAGCGGCCTCGATCCGAACGCCGTCGAGCGCTCCCACGAACTCCACCAGCGGATCGCCGCGGGCGGGGAAGCGATCGGCGACGACCACCACGTCGGCCGCGGTCCGCGGCCGGCCGGCGGGGCGGTTCGAGAGCACCAGTCCGGCGAGCTCATCGGCGGACAGCAGCGCGTCGAGCGCGAGGTAGCGCCCACGCTCGAGCGCGCCGGCGCTGACCGCCGGCGCGCCCCGCGGCTTCACCGCCCCCCGTGCTGCGGAACCGCCGCCGGGTGCGTGGGTCCGCGCCAGCGCGCGGTTGAACGCGCGCGTCACGGCCGGCTCGGGCTCGAATCCGTCGTACCGCCGGGCGAGCCATGCCCGGCCGGCCGCGTAGCCGCGCCATTGCCGGCGGAGCTCGCCGAGCGTGGTGCGGTAGCGGTGCTCGACCTGGGCGCCGCGGCGCAGCTCGAGCCGCCAGCCCGCTTGCTGCAGGCGCCAGCTGAAGTCCGTGTCCTCCGCGGCTCGGACGCCCTCGTAGAAGCCGCCCACCTGCTCGAAGGCCGCCCGGCGGACCAGCAGGTTGGCCGCGACCGCGCGCGGGCGGTACGGGTGGTTCAGATGCGCCTGCTGGGACAGGAAGCTGCGGGCAGAACCGTAACGAGCGACAAGCGTGTCGCCCTCGAGCAGCGGCACGACTTCGCCGGCCAGTGCACCGACATCGTCGGCGACCGGCGCCCTGAAGTACGCGTCGAGCAGCGACCGCGGCGCTCGGCAGTCCGCGTCGATGAACAGGATCCACTCGCCGTGAGCCCGCGCCGCGCCGGTGTTGCGGGCATGCGCGGGCGAGTGCTCGCCGGTCGCGCGGACCACCGCCACGCCACCCCGCGCCACCGCGACGCCCGAGTTGTCGGCGAGGATCAGCTCGTCGCCCGCGCGCAGGTCGAGCGCCAGCAGCGCGTCGACCGCGGCCTGGGCGGCCTCCTCGTCGCCGGCGAACGGCATCACGACGCTGACCTCAGGCCGGCTCACGGGCAATCCCTCGCCTGGCTCGTCCGAGCAGCAGCCGCGCCTGCTCGAGCTCCGCGGAATGGGCGAATCCCGTCGCCATCAGCACGAGCGGCATCGCCGCCAGCACCGCGACGCGGCTGACGAGGCCGACCAGGCCCCGCGTCGGCAACAGCAGCTCGCCGGCGACGGACAGGCCGCCGAGCACCACCGTGAGCTGGGCGAGCCGGAGCCACTCGAACGACGCCGCGAACGCCCGGCGGGTCAGCAGGTGCATGACCCCGATCATCACCACGTAGGCGCCGCACAGGGCGACGCCGGCGCCGGCGATCCCGAGCGGCGGCACCAGCACGATGATCATCACGACGTTCACGATCAGCCCCGCCAGCGCGGCCGGGAAGTTGCGAGTGGTCACCTTGGCGCGGCCGGCGATCACCAGGAACACCACCCACAGGCCGTACAGCGCCCAACCGAGCGCCACCCAGGGCAGCGCCTTGTAGGCGTCGAAGTACGAGGGGGCGGCGAGCAGGCGCAGGACCCAGCGCCCGAGCAGCGCGAGGCCGGCCACGACCAGGCCGCTGACGAGCAGGTAGTACGTGGTCACCAGTCCATACAGTCGCGCAGCCTCGGCATCATCGCGGACCGAGTAGGCCAGCGGCGGCCAGGCGTACTGGAACGCGCGCACGATGAACGCGACGGCGCCGGCGAGCTTGACCGCGATCGAGTACAGGCCGGCCTGCCTCGGGCCGTTCACCCCGTGGTGGAAGATGTAGTAGCGGTCGACGATGCTGAGCGCGTACACCGACGCCTCGGCCGGGACCGTCGGCAGCCCGAACCGGAACAGCACCCCGTGCGTCTCGACGCCGTCGTGACGGCGCGGGAGCAGGCGGTCGCGCATCGTCCACCACAGCCCGAGCAGCACGATCGTCGAGGCGCCGTAGTTGCCGAGCAGGAGCCCCTTGGCGCCCCGTCCGAGTACGACCACCAGCACCACCGAGGCGCCGATCGTGATCCCGACGTTGATCAGCGTGGCGGTCGCGTAGGCGCGCAGGCGCTCGTCGACGCGCAGCAGCGCGTAGGCCATCTCGAGGTTCGTGAACGCCCACAGACCGAGCACCGCGATGCGGAAGATCGCCGGATCGCGGTAGCCGAGCACGATCTTGGACAGCGGCGCAGCGAGCAGGGCGAGCACGATCGAGGCAATCGTCGTGGTCACGAGCAGGAAGCCGGTCGTGCGGCGGGCCAGCGCGTCCCGGCGCTCTTGATCGGCGTCCGAGTAATAGAACCGCAGGAACGACTCGATCATCCCGAACCGCACGACGATGCTGATCAGGATCACGCCGTTGCCGAGCAGCTCGACGACGCCGTAGCCCGCGGGGTTGATGTACCGGGTGTACACCGGCAGCAGCAGGACGGCGATGAACTTCGAGACGACGTCGGCGACCTGGTAGGCCGCCAGCGAGCTCACCAGTCGCTTCAGATAGGCGGTCACGACGTCAAACGGTACGGCTCGTCCAGATGGCAGAACGCGCGTGCCCCGCGAGGCGCGGTTACGGCCCCGGCTCCGGGGTCACCGGGTAGATGCGCTCCGACCCTGCGCACAGGAAGATCGGGCTGCCGTTGTTCCTGGACATCGGGTTGAGCTGGAACCCGCCGGGAGCCCCCGGAAGGAAGATCCTAACGCGGAAGGCGCGGAAGTTGCCGGCGCTGCAGAGGCCCCCGTCGCGGTAGGTGAACGCGACGAACGCGCTCTTCCTGGCCTCCAGGACCACGGTGCGCTGCGGGAACCCCGTCTCGCGCTTGAAGCCCTCAGTGATCGGGCGGCCGTTGCGAGCGAGCAGCACCACCCGGGAGAAGCCGTGGAGGCTGCACGTCGCCCCGAGGTTCCGGAACGCGAGCTGCCAGAACCGGTGGCCGCTCGCGCCCTCGAAGCTGGCAACGCGCATGGTCAGCTGCGCGGACCTGCAATTGGAGATTGCCGCGCCGGCGCCGGAGGCAGCCGGCACGAGCGCGGTCGCGCATGCGCCGGCAACGACGAGCAGCCCGAATCGATGCCGAGGACTCATCATTTCGATACCACCGTCCAGATCTGGTCGATCAGCGCCCGCGCCCCGGCGTCATGCGACAGCGCCGCGCCGAACCCGGGGACGCCGAGGTCGACGACGATCCCAGCGCCGAGGCGGTATCCGACGATCGCCGGGCTGCCGCCGTTCGGCCCCGCTGACGACTCGACCCGTCCGGGCGGCGCCACCGACAGGACCGGCTGATACGTCCGGAATCCCGCCAGCGCGGCCGGCACCCCCGTGAACAAGCCGAGCCCGTCGGTCGTCACGGCGACGGGTTCCGCGGTTTTCGGAGCCAGCGCCGCCCAGGCGCGCCCCGAACGCGTCCGTGGCCCGCGGACGGGTAGGGTCGAGCGCGCGGTCGCCGGTTACGGTCACGCCGCGGCGCAGCGAGTCGACCCCCAGCGACAGCACCCGCCCGCCGGCGGTCACATAGGACCGCAGCGCCGCGAGCTCCGGGGCCGGGAGCCAGCGCTCGCTGCCGGCCAGGACGACCGTCACGTGGCCGGCCAGCCGCGGCCCCACGCCCGAAATCAGCCCGAGGTCCGTGTTCAGCTCGTAGGAGCGATGGGACGCGTCGAGGTAGGCGAGCAGGCCGGCCTCGTCGGCGAGCCCGGCGGGAGGCCTATCGACGAGCGGGCGGTCGAGGTTGATCGGCCCGCCGTTCTCCAGCGTGTTGGGTAGCCCGTCGGCGGTGTCGTCGACCGGGTTGAGGCCCTGCCAGGTGAGCGCCGGCAACACCACGAGCACGCGGGCCCGGGGCGCGCCGCTGGCCGCGATCGGGACCGCAGCGCTGTCGTCCGGCGTCTGAAGCACGACCTTGTACAGCCCCGCGCGCCCGGCGGGAAGATGGACGGACAGTGTCGCCAGGTCGGATTCACCCGATTCAATCGGCTTGACCTGGCCGGCTCCCCCCTCGAGTGCCCAGTGATACGCGAGGCCCGGCGAACGCACGTGGACGACCGCGTCGGACCCGGCCGGAACCGGGTCGAGCGGGGCCTGCCCGGCCAGGTAGCTGATCGTGACGCCCGCGTGCGGGGTGGTCCTCGGCGCGGGCGGGACGCGGCGCGGGAAGTGGCCGGTGTTGCAGGCGGCGTCGGTGACGTCGAGACCGACGAGGTACGTGCCTGCCGGCGCGGGACGCTGGTCGATCTTCCCGTCCCAGATCGCCGTGTGGCCATTCCACGGCGTAAGGAAGCTCTTGACGAGCTTCGGCCGGCCGGGGAGGTCAGTGCGGTAGATGCGGACGGTCCCGCCGCGGTTCTCGTTGCCCTTGTAGTGGATCGTCACATCGCTGCCGTGCGAGCCCGGGATCAGCGCCGGCGAGACGCTCGTCACCACCGGGTGGGGCGGGACGGTCTTGACCTTCACCGGGACGCCGGTCAGGTCGATCGTCCGGTTCTGGTGGATCAGAGCGACGCGGAAGTAGTACGTCCCATCGGGGGCGACCTGCCCGTCGTCCTCGCGCCCGTTCCAGGTGAACACGCCGTCGGGCGTGCGCGTGTCGATTCGCATGTGGCGCCCGGTCGCGACCGTGCGGACAATCGTCTCGCCCTGGTTGATCACGTACACATCGACGGTGTCGGCGCGGTGCTGAAGGTAGAACGAGATCGTCGTCGAGCCGCTGTTCCGGTTCCCGCACGGCACGCCGTGCAGCGGATCGATCACCCCGGGCGCCGGTCGGGGAGAGCCCTGGAGCAGCGGGGTCGTCACCTTCAGGTGCTGGGTGATGAAGAACGCCGCGATTGTCGCCGCGACCAGCACCGCGAACGCGCCCGTCGAGAGCCTGGTCACAACCTCAAGACTGCCACGTTCGGGACCTCGAACTCATGAAACGCGTCGAGGCCGCGCGGATCGCGGCTGCAAAGGATCACACGGATGCTGCCGCCATGGCAGACGGCGAGGGCGGGAAGCTCGCCGGCGCGCTCGATGTCCTCGAGCGCGGCGGTCACACGATCGAGCTGCTCCTGGAGCGACTCTCCGCCGGGAAAGCGAAATGCGCGGCCGGCACGCATCCAGTCGGCAAACCCCTCCGGATCCTCGCGCTTGACGTCGATGAACAGCCGCCCTTCCCACTCCCCGCGATTGGCCTCGCGCAGCCGCGGGTCAAGCCGTGGGGTCAGCCCGATCTTCTCGCCGACGATCTCGGCCGTCTCCCGCGCCCGGCTCAGGTCAGAGGACCACAGCGTCCGGATCGACTCGGGCTCGGCGGCGATCCGGGCGGCGAGCTCGTGCGCCTGCGCGCGGCCGGTGTCATTGAGCGGCGTGTCGCGGAACCCCTGGAAGCGGGTCGGCTGACGGTTGTCGTCGGTCTCGCCGTGCCGCGCCATCAGCACGCCCTCCAGGCCGCTCACCGACCCCCGATTCCGAGCGTGTCCGACCGCAGCCCGAGCCGTAGCGTCTCGAGTGCGAGGACCTCGCCGGCCGGGATGTTGCTCAGGTTGACCTCGGGTCCGAATCGCCGGACAAACCACACCTGCTGATCCTTGCGCGGCGCGTCGAACATGATCTGCCCGGGCGCGATCTCGTGCACGATCTCGCCGATCAGCCCCTCGCGGACCTCGCCCGAGGGTCGGAAGATGCCGGCGGTGCCCGCCTCCCGCCCCTCGGCGATCACCTTCCAGGCCCCGGCACCGAGCTCGGCACGCATCTGCTGGACCCAGACGTACGGCGGCGTGATCGCGCCGGTGTCGTCCTTGGACCCGACCTCGGAGAGCACGATGAACTCGCGTGCCAGCCGTTCGATCAGCTCGAGCTTGCGCTCGTGCTCGAGCGCGATCGTCCCGTCCGAGATCTCGAAGTGCTCGAGTCCGAGCTCGTGTACCCACGCGACCAGCTCGTCGAGCCTCCCGCGCTGGATCGCAAGCTCGGTCAGCGTGCCGCCGAGGACGACGGGAATTCCGTGATCTCGATAGCGCTCGAGCTTGGCCTCGAGGTTGCCGGTCACGAGCGCGGTGCCCCATCCGAGCTTGACGATGTCGATGAACTCCCCCGCGACCTCGACCATGCCGTCGATCTCCGCGCGCGACAGTCCGCGGTCGATCACGTGGGTCACGCCGCCTGACCGCGGCTTCCCGCTCCGCTCCGCGAGGTTGAGCAGTTCTCGCATGTCCGGAGCTACTGGGGCGCGAGGTTGCTGCCGACGGTCACGATGACCGGCGAGGAGCATCCGAGCGGCGACACCCCACACGCGATCCGTTGGGTCGCCGAATCGATTGGCCGCACGGATGTCGGACCGAGCTTGAGCGAGCCGGCGACGGCCACCGCGTCAGGCTTCGCCCGCGGCATGTACTGGACGAGACTCGTCGTGTGCGTCTGATCGGCGGCGTTGGTGACGGCACCCTTCTTGTAGCCGGCGGCCACAAGCTGGTCCGAAACCTGCCCGGCAAGCCCTGACTGATCGGTGCCGTTCAATACCGACACGGTCACGGTCGCCTTGACGACCGCCGCCGACGCGGTCCGATGCCTCGCGAGCGTGCTCTGGGCCGTCGCCGCGGGGATCTTGGGCTTGCGCGTGGAATGGCTGACGTTCCTGATCACGATCACGCCGGCGACCACGGCGCCGACTAGCAGCAAGACGGCACATACCGTGAGCACCCGTCCGGGGCCGGACCTGCGCTGGCCGGGTCTGGCCGCCACCGCAGTGCGCGGGGGACCCCCGGGCCGGCCCTGGGCGCCTCCGGGCCGTCCCTGGCCGCCGCGCGGCGGACCGCCGCCGGGCCGCGGGCCGCCCGCCCGGGGTGGGACCGTACGTTGCATCATCGCCGCCGGGGCCGCGACGGGGCGGTGCGAGGAGCCGTTGCCGCCGACGAAGCCCGCAGGCGCCGGATGCGCCTCGGTGTCCTGGTCGACAGGACTGTTGACCAGGCCGGCCGTCGCGGGCTCGTGCTCCAGGGCGGTGTGGGTCGGGTCGGGAATCAGCCGCGTCGCGGCAGCGAGCGACGGCGCGCCGACTCCTGCGGGCGCGGCCGGCGGCATCATCGCCCCGGCGCCTACGCCGGCCGGCGCCGGCGCAACGGCGGCGCCGTACGCGGCCGTCGCGCGCGGGCTCGCGGCGCGGACCGAGATCTCGGCCGGGAGCGCCGCAACCTGCTCGGACAGGTCATACAGTTGGCTCTCGAGCTCTTGCACGCGCTGCCCGGCTTCGTCGGCCCGGCGCCGCAGGTTCGACGTCTCGCGCGCCTGGGAGAAGTACAGGAGGACCAGCAGCGCGACCGCGATGAACGCGGCAAAGCCTGCGTCGGCTCCCACCGACGAGATGAAATGGTGCACCGAGAGGGCGAACGGAAGCGTCTGCATGTGCGCGGGGGGAGTCTACGTGGGGAGTCGGGGAAGGGTGTCAGGCTCGCCAGCGTCGCGCGTGTCGCGCCCGGCGCGCGTGTTGCGGGCCTCACGGGCCCGCGCGTCGCGGGCCTCACGGGTGCCGAAGCGGGAGCTCGACAGCTTGGCCACGTGCTGCGCCAGCGCGGCCGCGTCGCCCTCGAGCACGAGCAGGTTGATCTCGCCGAAGATCTGCTCGACCGACTGGGGGTCGAGCGGCTCGCGCGCGGCCCGCAGGATCTTCTGGGCGGGCGTCGGCACCACGCGCTCGTACGGGTTGAACAGGTCCTCGTGGAGCTTCTCCCCGGGACGCGCGCCGACGATCTCGACCGCGATGTCGCGCTCGGGCTCGAGCCCGGAGAGCCGGATCATCGTCTCCGCTAGGTCGACGATCGCGATCGGCTCGCCCATCTCGAGCACGAACACCTCGCCGCTCCCCTCGCTCAGGGACCCGGCGCGGATGATCAGCTGCACGGCCTCGGGGATCGTCATGAAGTAGCGCTTCATCCGCGGGTCGGTGACCGTCACCGGGCCGCCGGCGGCGATCTGACGCCGGAAGATCGGCACGACCGATCCCGAGGAGCCGAGCACGTTCCCGAACCGGACCGTGGCGTACTTGGTGCCGGGATACCGCAGCGCGGCCGCCTCGACGGCCCACTCCGCGAGCGCCTTCGAAGCGCCCATCACGGTCGCCGGCTTGACCGCCTTGTCGGTCGAGACCATCACGAAGTTCGCCACCTGGGCTTCGGCGGCGATCCGCGCCACCACCCGCGTCGCGAGCGCGTTGTTGCGAATTGCCTCTACGGGGTTGACTTCCATCATCGTCACGTGCTTGTAGGCGGCCGCGTGGAAGACGACGCTCGGCCGGTGCTCGGTGAGAACTTCGCGCATCCGCTCCTCTTCCCTGCAATCCGCGAGCACGGGCACGGCGGTGCGGACATGGCGATCTTCCTCGAGCTCGCGCAGGATCTGGAACAGGTTGTCCTCGGCGTGGTCGACGAGGACAAGCGATCGCGGCGCCACGCGCGAGATCTGGCGGCACAGCTCGGCGCCGATCGAGCCGCCCGCTCCGGTGACCATCACGACTTGGCCCGAGAGGTACGCACCCACCCGCTCGATCTCCATCCGGACTGGCTCGCGCCCGAGCATGTCCTCGACGCGCACCTCGCGCAACTGGCGCATCACGTTCAGCTGCCCTGAGCCGTCCTGGAGCAGCTCGAACACGGTCGGGGTGGTCCGGACCTGGATGCCGCGGTCGCGGCACGCCGTGACGACCCGGGCGCGGAGGGTCCCCGGGGCGGACGGGATCGCGATCACGACCTCGTCGGGCTCGACCTCGTCGAGGATCCGCGCGAGATCCTCGGAAGCGGTCGTGCCGAGGACCTTGAGGCCGTGCTCGTCCTTGATCCCCTGCATGCGGGGGTCGTCGTCGACGAACCCGACCGGCCGCAGGCGCAGCTGCGGGTTGCGAACCAGCTCGCGGACGACCAGACGGCCGCCCTGACCGCCGCCGATGATCAGTACGTCGCGTGCTCCCTTGGCGACGCGGAAGCTGTGAACGCGGCCTTCGACGACGATGTGCACGAGGAACCGGGCGCCGATCAGCAGCGCCAGCGCGAGCAGGAAGAACAGCGCGATCACGCTTCCGGGAAGAGTCACCGGACTCGACTGCAAGGGGACCGTGAAGTTCTTGAGCGACACGTGTGGGGTGGTCGTGACCGGATGCAGGAACGCGATCGCGCCGACGATCACGAGCGTCGAGACGACCACGCCCTTGACCACGGCCTCGTAGTCCCGCTGCCCGACGTACGTCCATAGCCGCTGGTACTGGCCGAACGCCGCCAGCACCACGAGCGCCACCGGGACGACCCACCAGATCGTGTGCGTAAGCAGGTCTCCGTAGCGGTCGTTGGGGCCGCCGAGGCCGTCCTCGAACCTCAGCCGGAAAGCAAGGTAGTAAGCGAGCGCGACCAAGATCCCGTCGACGAGCAGCTGTGGCACCGAGTGCCGATGGACGGGGAAGGCCGCGGATCTGATCCGCCGGCGCATGCGGCGGGGATTGTAATCAGGATCCCGATAAATCCTGGATAAGACCCGGTTAGCGGGAATTGTGGGCGATCTTCTTAGCCGGAGGCTTGGCAGGCGGTTTGGCGGCCGGCGGGTGCGGCTTCGGGCTTCGGCTTCGGCTTCGGCTTCGGCTTTCGCGGTGGAAGGGGCGGCACCTGCACAACCGCTGACCTGCTGCCGAGCGGGCGATTCTTGGCCCCGAGCGCCTGCACGGCCACGTAGCCCCTCGCGCCCGTCGTGATCGCGGTTTCGAAGCCGACCTTGCGCGCGGTGACGATGGGCTTCAGAGCGGTCGCGTTGCTCCCGCCGAGCACACGCCAGGAGCCGACGTTGGTCGCGCCGTTCCAGCTCACGTACACGGTCATCTTGCGGCCCTGGCGCGTGGTCGCAACCGCCGGCGGCGTCGCCGGCGTGCCGTTCCAGGGGAACCGGAAGGCGCGGTAGCTGATGTTGTCGTCGACGAACCGGCCGTCGAACACCAGCTTGCCCTCCGGGTTGTACTCGCTGAAGTACGGCTGCTGGCCCCAGCCGACGAAGTCGTCCCGGTCGGGCAGCTGCTCGTCGCTGCCCTCGAAGCTCGACAGCAGCGGCGGCGAATGCTCGTGCTGGCCGGCGACGTTCGCGGTCCTGTGCTTGAGGTTCAGCTCCAGCTTCAGCGCGCGCGACTGCGAGTGCACGTACGGCGGTCCCGCGCCGTCATCGAACATCGTCACGAACTGGTCGCCGTACGCGCGCACGCGCACGTCGTGCTGGAACGCGAACGACGCCCCGGGGCCGAGCCGGAAGCTCGACTTCTTGCCGCCGAGCGTCCACATGATCGCCCCGGTGCTTTGGTTTAGCTTGTACACCGCCCAGGTGTTGCGGGAGGAGATCAGCAGGTTCCCGTCCGTGTCGGGCTGGATCGAGTTGAGATGGAAGTAGTCGAACGGGTTGCCGATTCCGTTGGCGGCATGCGCCTTGGTCGGGAGCGTCGAGTAGCTCGCGGCGAGCGGCACGTGATCGAGGCTGTCCCACTGGAACAGCACCAGGCCGGTGGGAATGTCGATCTCCTGCACGACCGAGTCGAGCACGACCTCCTGCGCGGAGCCCTTGACCGAAGTGGCATTCACGATCACGGGGTACTCGGCGGTGATCAGCGCGGTGTCGCGCGCCGTCAGCTCGAACTCGTGCAGGTCGGCGATCAGACCGTTGCCGGCGGTGACGACCTTGACCACCTGATAGGAACTGTTGAGGATCACGTCCTCGCCCGATCCCACGCCGGCGGCCTCGTTGCCCTCCCACCACGTCAGGACGGGCTTGCCCTGGTAGAACTGCTCGCGGAAGTCGGTGGCGGCGTCATTCTGGGCGACGGGGTCGAACCAGATCAGCCCGCCATTGGGGCCGATCAGCTCGGGACCCTGCTGGAGCGGACCAATCTGCGGGGCGAGGAAGATGTCGCCGGTGGCCGCGGAGTCACGCTTGGTGATCGTCACCGCCGCCGGCGTGAGATCGGGTCGCGAGCGGAAGTACCACACGTCTCCCTTCACCCGGGGGGCGGCCGGCCGCTTGGCGAGCGGAATCGTCCCCGCCGGCGTCGCAACCTGGAACTGGTACGTACCGTTCCCGGACCCCTCGACGTTCAGCGAGGTGCCGACCGTCACCGTCTCCCCGGGGGTGAACGGGGCCGCCGGCACGAAGCTGCCGCCGTCACCGTCGGAGTCCGCGACCACCGTCCCGGTGTGCGCGCCGCTGGACGCTCCAGTCACCGTGATCGTCCCCAGCTGGCCGGCCGATATGCCGCGGAACGTAATCTGGGTGGCCGGCGAGGCGAAGTGGCCTCCCGGGATCGGGAACACGTACACCGGTGGCGGCCCGCTCGGGTGCTTGGGCGGCGGCGGGGGCTTCTTGGTCTTCGCGCTCGCGACGGCGGAGGCGATCAGGCACAGCAGCAGCACGAGGCCGCCCGCCACAACTGCTTTGGAGCTAATACTCGCCGGGGAGGCCGTTGGACGAGGTCTTCGTCGGGAACGCTGTGGACGTGCCCAGCACCTTGCCCTTGGGCCCGAGTGCCTGCACCTTGTAGGCCTTGTAGGTGTTACTGAGCGGGATCGTCGTCTCAAAGCCGGTCTTCGCCTTGGTTGCCACGCTCTTCAGGCTCTGGGCGCTTGAACCGGCCAGGACTCTCCAGCCTACGACCTGGGTATCGCCGTCCCAGCTCGCGTACACGGTGGCTTTCCCGCCATTGTTGCGAACTGCGCCGCTCGGCGGGAAGAACGGGATCCCGACCCACTTCTCGGTGTTCACGCGGTAGCTGATGTCGGCGCCCGGCCAGACCGCATTGAGCAGCACCTTGTCAGTCTTGCTCACCTCGGAGAAGAGCGGCTGCGAGCCCCAGTCGAGCGTCACGTTGCCGTTCGGCAGCAGCTGCGTGTTGCCGAGGAAGGCCGCGTTGAAGTTGGTGGCGAAGAGGTATTGCGCGACGAAGCTCCCGGTGTGATTGGTCGGGTTGAGCTTCAGGACGAGGCCGCGTGTCGGGCCGCTCGGCTTCCCGACGGTCACCTTGCCCTTCGAGTCGACGCTGAGGTTGCAGCACGCGTCGTCAAACACGCTCACAACGTTGCCGCCGTGCAACTCGACGTCGTGCTGCCACTGGAATTGCGCGTTCTTCGGTAGGGCGAACGAGCTGAGCTTGGGGTTGCCGCTCAGCGTCCACTCGACCGCGCCCGTGAGCCGGTTGACCAGGTACGCCGACCACGTGTTGCGCAGCGAGACCAAGAACGTCTCGTTGCCGGTCAACTGGATCGCGTTGATGTGGTAGGCGTCCCACGGAACTCCGGGGAGCGCCTTCGTCTGCGACTCCGACAGCGGGACGTTGGGCGTCCCGCCCGGGTTGAACGCGTCCCAGGTGTAGACGAGCTGGCCGGTCGCGAGGTTGTACTCCTGCACGGCCGAATCGAGCAACGTGCCGTTGGCCGAGCCGCCGTACCGGGTCAGGTTCATCGGGACGCTCTTGTAGGCGGTGACCCAGGCGTTGGCGCCGCTGATGATCATCTCGTGCTCGGAGATGATCCAGCCGTCCGCGCCCTTCAGCGTCGCGACGTGCCGGTAGTGCTGGTCGACGACTACGTCCTCGCCGCTGGTCGTAACTCCCGATCCGGTCACCACGCCCTGCCACCAGCTGAGCACCGGCTTGCCGTTGTAGCTCTGCACCTTGAGATTGCCCGCGAAGGTGTTCACGCCGACTGGGTTGAACCACACCGGCTGGAGGTTGTGGTCGAGGATGAGCGGACCGCTCTGCCCGACAAACGGCTGCGGGCTGCCCTGGTTCCTGAAGTTCGCGACCATGAAGTAGCCCGGAGCGAGCTTCGAGAACTGCGTCTTCGTAGACGTGTGCAGCATCGGCGGGTGGAGATTCGGCGCGGAGGCGAACGTCCAGGCGCCTTTCGTGGTGTACGCAGCGATCGGCTTCGCCACCGCGCCGGCCGCGCTCAGCAGCAGCGCGCACACGGCGGCAGCGATGATCGCAGCGGGCAGGCGGAGTTTGGGCATGGTGCGGGACATGGGCGACCTCCTCGAGCGGTTAGGACCCTAACACGGCCCAAAGGGCGAAGGTTGCGCCCGGCTCGGGCCTGGGACTAAGGCCCCACGAGGAGGTCGGCGAGCAGACCAGGGTCTCGGCGGACCCGATCCTTGCCGTGGGTCGCGGGGTCGCGTTTGGACGGCTCGAGATCCTCGGCGCTGGTCAGGCGCCGGAGACGACCCTCGGCGATCAGGCGCTCGTCGACCGCCCCCGGCCGGCCCTCGAACACCGTGTAGACGGGGGTCCCGAGCGCCACCGCCTCGCGGTTCATGGTCCCTCCGGCGGATACAACGACGTCCGCGTAGGCGATCAGCGACTGTGCGTCGATCGCGCGCTCGGGCATGATGAAGCCGCCCGCCTGTTGTAGCTGCGATCGTTGCTCGGGCGTGCGGGGGAGCACGACCGTCTGGGCGCCGGCGAGGCGCTCGAGCACCTGCGCGAACAGGTCGTTCTCGAAGCGGTGGTACAGCGACACCTCGGGCGGCGTGCGGACGACCGTGATCGGCCGGCTTGAGTCTCGGTCCAGGCCGAGCTCGGCGAGAACCCGCGGGTCGGCTTCGAAGTCGGCGAGGTAGTACTCCTCCTTGAGGCCGGGGTAGCCGCGGACCTTCCCGCGCGCGCCGTACCGGTACAGCCGTTCGGGCGGGATCGCGTCCGGGACCACGACCGCCGCCGCCAGCCGGCAGTTGATGTTGTGCTGAACCGTCGCCCATTCGTAGTCGAACATCGTCGAGCTCGGGATCCTGAGCAGCGCCGCGGCGATCGTGACGTCGTTGGAGCCGTGGCCGAGCGCCCGGTCAAAGCGCCGGCCCCGGCCCCAGCGGGCCAGTGCCAGCGACCGTTCGGCGAGCCCGCGCGCCTTGGCGCCGAGATGGCCGCCGCGGTGGCGACCGATCGCCGTGTGCTCGATCCCGAACCGCTCCAGCAGCCCCAACGTCTGCGCAAAATCGCGCGCGGTGACCTCGACCTCGTGCCCGCGCGCCCGCAGGTTCGCGATCACGGGTCGCATCACGAGGACGTGGGGTGAGTTCGTCAGGTCGACCCAGATCCTCATCCTGTGTCGGGCGGTGAGTAAACCCTAATTCGGCCCCGATCGCCGATCCGACGCCTACCGCTACGCTAGCCGCGGTGCTGATCGCGCTCGCATCGGTGACCGACTCGCTCGTCACCCTGGCCACTCACGTCATCCGCGACCTCGGTCTCGCCGGCGTGGCGCTGTTGACGTTCACCTCGGGCGTGGTCGGCGTTCCCGGCTCAGAGCCGACGATGCTGTTCGCGGGGTTCAACGTGTTCCAGCGCCATCTGTCGCTGTTCGGGATCGTGCTGTTCGGCGTGATCGGCGACATGCTCGGCGCCTCGATCGCGTACGCGATCGGCTATTTCGGCAGCCGCGAGCTGATTCAGCATCGGGGCAAGTACCTGCACATCAGCGAGAAGCGCGTCGACGTCGCGCACAGCTGGTTCGAGCGCTACGGCGCCCCGGTGATCGTCGTCTCGCGGTGGATCCCGTTCGCGCGAGCGGCGTTTCCGTACGCCGCGGGCGTAGCGAGGATGGGGTACCTGAGGTTCGTGGCCTTCGCGACGGTCGGCTCGATCATCTGGATCGCCGCCCTCGGGGTGCTCGGCCGCGAGGTCGGGAGCGCCTGGCAGAGCTGGCGGCGCAACCTCGAGTACGTCGACTACGTCGGCGCCGCCCTGCTCGTGGCGGCGCTCGCGTATCTGATCGTGCGGGCCACGCGGACGCGGCGCGGCGGCCCGACGGCCGTGGCGTAGGAGCCGGGGTGGCGTCCGACGATCTGCCGGTCTGGCAGGCGTTCGTCCTCGGTGCGCTGCACGGACCGGCCGAGCTGCTGCCGATCTCCTCCTCGGGTCACATCGCGGTCGTCCCCTGGCTCGCCGGCTGGGACCACTCGCGGCTCGACGACGAGCTTCGCAAGTCGTTCGAGGTGGCGCTCCACACCGGCACGGCGGCGGCGCTCCTGATCAGCCTCCGCCGCGAGGTGAACGACGCCGTGCACGGGCTGAGCCCACGCCGGATCGTGATGATCGCGCTCTCGTTCGCACCGCCGGCGTTCATCGGATACCGGTTCGAGCGGCCGATCGAGAAATACCTGGGGACGCCTCCGACGGTCGCTGCCGGCCTGTTCGTCGGAGCGGTCGCGATGGCGCTGGCCGACCGCGCGCCCCAGGAACGCACGCACTCCGACGCCGGCGCGGCCGACGCGCTGTGGCTAGGGGTGGCGCAGGCCTGCTCGCTGTTCCCCGGCGTGTCCCGGAACGGCGCCACGCTCGCGGCCGCCCGCTGGCGGCGGTTCACGCGGGTGGATGCCAACCGCCTGTCGCGGCACGCCGCGCTGCCGATCATCGCCGGCGCCACGCTGCTGAAAGGGGTACGGCTGCGGGCGCGGGGGTTGCCGGCCGGGTCGGCGCTGCCGTTCGCCGCCGGAGCGACCGCCGCGTTCGTATCGACGCTCGCCTCGACCCGGTTGATCCGAGCGCTCGAGCGAGACAGCTCGCTGCTGCCGTATGCGCTCTACCGGATCGGGTTGGCGGGGCTCATCGCGCGCCGGCTCGCGCGCCGGCGCATCGTGCGGCCGGCGCGCTGACCCGCTGATCCACGCGCGCCACCGCACCCGCCTCGACACCGGCTAACTCCGCACTCGCCACCCCCGCCGCCGGTGAATTCGGATTCAGCCACGTATAGCCCGGCGAACTCCTCACTCGACGGGAGTCGGCCGTCGAGTGAGGAGTTGTCCACGGTCCGGGCGGGCTCAGGCTTGGGATCCGGGGTCAGGTCCGCGCAGCATCCCCGGTTCACGCCACCGTCCACAGCTCGCCGCTTCCGACCCGATCCGCGCGGACGCGCCACTCGGTCGCCAGGCGCCACAGCTCGGCCGGCGCGCGCGGTCCCGGCAGGTCGCACACGGCGGCGACCTCGGCCGTGGCCATCGATCCGAACCGCCGGAGCGCGTCCTCAACCGCCAGCGGGACCCCAGCGGGCGGGGCGTCCGGTGGGTCCGCGCCTGCCGCGATCGCCGCCGCCGCCAGCGATGCGTAGTCGGAGTAGCCGTAGACCCCGTGAACGACGCCGTCCTCGCCACGGAACTCGAGCGAGGGCAGCTTGACGCGGCCCGTGCCGGGAGCGTGATGCTCGGCGGGCACGGCGCCGGCGCGATCGAGGTCGGCGCCGAACGCCTCGACGATCGCGTGCGAGCCGAACGCGAGCCGGAGCTTGTCGAGGTCGAGGCGGGGCACGGCGCGAGCCTCCTCGATCAGGGCGTCGATCGAGTCGAGCTTGCGCCGGCGACACATCAGGCCCTCGCGCAGGCGCCGCAGGTACGCCGCCGGATCGCCCTGCTCGGCGGCGGCCTTGACCGCCAGACAGGCCGGGTGTGAGCTGCGCGGCGGCGCCGCCAGCCAGAGCCGCGGATCCACCGGCATCCCGGCGCGGTCGCCGGCCTCCAACATTTCGGCCACGAGCGGGATCGGATCGCCAAACTCACGTGCCATCCCGCACATCACGTAGGTGACGCTGAGGCTGCCGGCGAGCTCGTGGCTGAGCTTTCGCAGGGCGGGTTCGAGCGCCCACGACCAAGGACAGGCAGGATCGGTGTAGTAGTAGATGTGGACGACGGCGATCTCGCGCAAAATAGAGGGCATTCGATGAGCACGCTGCTCGGCACCATCCTCAGCGGCCGGTATCGGCTCGAGGCCCGGATCGGGGCGGGGGGAATGTCGACGGTCTACCGCGCCACCGACGAGACGCTCCAGCGCCAGGTCGCGATCAAGCTGATGAACCGCGAGATCGCGAGCGACTCGGACCAGCTCGAGCGGTTCCGCCGCGAGGGGCGCGCGGTGGCGCAGCTCTCGCATCCGCACATCGTCGGCGTGATCGACTACGGCGAGGACGACGGCCGGCCCTACATCGTGTTCGAGTACGTCGAGGGCGAGACGCTCAAGGAGCGGATCCGCCGCACGGGCCGCCTGCCGACGACCGAGGCGGTCGCGTACGCGATCGAGATCGCCCGCGCGCTCGGCGTCGCGCACGCGCGCCACATCGTGCACCGCGACGTCAAGCCCCAGAACGTGCTGATCGACGAGGAGGGATCGGCGAAGGTCACCGACTTCGGGATTGCCCGCACGCTCGACGAGGAGGGACTCACGGCCGACGGCCGGGTGCTGGGCACGACCGACTACGTCTCGCCCGAGCAGGCGCTCGGCCGGCCCGTGACCGGCCAATCGGACCTGTACTCGCTCGGCATCGTTCTGTACGAGATGCTCACCGGGGAGGTTCCGTTCAAGGGCGAGAACCAGGTCGCGGTGGCGATGAAGCACGTGCGCGAGGAGCTTCCCGACGTGCAGGCCAAGCGTCCCGAGGTGTCCTCGGCGCTGGCCGCGATCGTCGACACCGCGACCGCCAAGCGCGTCGAGGACCGCTACGCCGACGACGCCGAGCTGATCGCCGACCTGGAGGACGTCCTCGCGCTCGAAACCGCCCGCGCCGGCAGCGCCACCGGCGAGGTCACGAGCGTGCTCCGGACGCTGCCGTCCCAGACCGCGCGTCGCGTCCCGTTCCGGGTCCGGCATCGGGTCCGCGCCGCGGCGCTCATGCTGATTTTGCTGGCGCTCGTAGGCGGCGCAGTCGCGTGGATCGCGACCCGGACGCACCACGGGACGCCCAAGCTCGCCGCCGCCGCGCCCGGCCCGCATCTCGTGCAGGTGGACCTGTGCGAGCACTGCGCGCACGACTACAACCCCGATGCGCTCAGCGGGCCTAAGTCCCAGAACCCGCAAGCCGACGAGCTGGCCATCGACGGCAACCGGAACACGTACTGGCCGACCGAGCATTACTACACCGGAAAGCTGGGCAAGCCCGGCGTCGGCCTGTGGATCGACGCGCTGAAGCCCGTCCAGGGGCGCAAGCTCGTGATCTACACCCAGACGCCCGGGTGGAGCGGCCAGATCTGGGCGACCAACTCACCCCCCGACCCGGACGTGTTCACCTCCGGGCCCGGAGGGTGGGCCCAGCTGGCCCAGGTCGCCTCCGTCCAGGGAACGCAGAAGATCTCGATCAACGCCCCAAAGACGGGCTACCGGTACTACCTCGTGTGGATCACCGGGCTCCCGGCCGGCAAGATGATCGCGGACCTGAACGAGGTCGTCCTGTACGCGCTGTCCCGGTAGGCCGCGACGGGAGACTCAAGGCGCGGTGCGGAGACGCGGAGACGCGGAGCTGCGGCGCGGAGACCCGGGACGACTGACCGGAGACCCGCTAGCCGTAGTCGTAGAAGCCGCGCCCGGACTTACGCCCGAGGCGGCCGCTCGCGACCATCCGCTTCAGCAGCGGCGGCGGCGCGTATTCGTCGCGCTTGAACTCGTCGTATAGCGAGGCGCCGATGGCATAGAGCACGTCGAGCCCGATGAAGTCGCACAACGTCAGCGGCCCCATCGGGTGACCACAGCCGAGCTTCATCCCGTTGTCGATGTCCTCGCGCGAGGCGAAGTCTTCCTCGTACATGCGGACGGCCGCCATCAGGTAGGGGACCAGCAGCATGTTCACGATGAACCCGGACCGGTCCTTGGTCTCGATCGGGCGCTTGCCGAGCCGCTCCACGAACCGCTTGGCACTGTCGACCGTGCGCTCGTTGGTATCGAGCGCGACGACGACCTCGACCAAATTCATCACCGGGACCGGCGAGAAGAAGTGCAGGCCGAGCATCCGTTCGGGGCGGCGAATCGCCTGAGCGAGCTCGGCGATCGGGATCGAGGACGTGTTCGAGGCGACGATCGCGTCGTCGGAGACGACCTCGGCGATCCCGCCCATCACCCGGAGCTTCAGTTGCGCGTCCTCGGGCACCGCCTCGATCACGAGGTCGGCCTCGCCGATCGCCTCGAACTGCGTGGTCAGCTCGATCCGCTCGCGCACGGCCCGGGCATCGGAGGCCTCGAGCTTGCCGCCGCGAACCGCGCGGGACAGCGAGGTGTCGATCCGCTCAGCCGCTCGGCCGAGCGACGCGTCGTCCACGTCCCGGACGGTCACGGGGATCTCGGCGACCGCGACGGCCTCGGCGATGCCGGTTCCCATGAACCCGGCGCCGACAATGGCTACCGATTCGATCTCGGACATGGGCAGCAGCTTAGTGCCGGTGACGCCCCGCCGCGGCGTGGCGATCGAGCGCCAGCTGCACGAGCCGATCGAGCAGCTCCGGGTACGGGATCCCGCTGGCCTCGAACAGCGACGCGTACACGCTCGTGCTGGTGAAGCCCGGGATCGTGTTCAGCTCGTTCAGCAGGACGCGCTCCCCGTCGACGAAGAAGTCCACGCGCGCCAGCCCGTAGCAGCCGCTCCGCAGGAACGCGCTGATCGCGATTTCCCGGATCCGGTCGCGTACGAGGTCGGGAACCCGCGCCGGGATGATCAGCTGCATCCCGCCGGGCGTGTACTTGGCCTCGTAGTCGTACCAGCCCGACGCGCCCTTGCCTAGCACGATCTCTCCGGGCTCCGAGGCGATCGGGTCGCTGGCGCCGAGCACCGAGCACTCGACCTCGAGGCCGCCCGCGGACGCCTCGACGATCGCCAGCGGGTCATGCTCGAACGCGGTTTGGAGCGCGGCCGGCAGCTCCGCGTCGGTGGCGGCGCGGACGATCCCCACCGACGATCCGAGCCGCGCCGGCTTGACGAACACGGGCAAGCCGAGCGAGCGCAGGTCCGCGAGCACGAGCTCGCGCTCGGACGCGAATTCCTCGGCGCGGACCGCCCGGTAGCGGACCTGCGGCAGGCCGGCGTGGGCCATCAGCTCCTTGAACACGACCTTGTCCATGCACAGCGCCGAGGACAGCACGCCGGCGCCGACGTACGGCACGTCGAGGCACTCGAGCAGCCCCTGCACCGTGCCGTCCTCGCCGAACGGTCCGTGCAGGACGGGGAACACCACGTCGACGCCGTCGAGCCCGCGCCCCGGCTCAACCGCGAGCGTGACGCCGTCGCGGCGCCAGACGCCGTCGCGGCCGATCTCGATCGCGATCGTTACGTGACCGGACTGCTCGAGCCCCGCGCGGACCGACGCGGCGGAGGCGAGTGATACTTCGTGCTCGGAGGAGCGCCCTCCACCGAGCACCGCAACGCGCACGGTCCTCACGGTGACGGCGTGCTGGTCGCGCCGTTGGTGGGGGTCGTGGACGTGGGCGTCGTGGGCGTCGTGGACGTCGTGGACGTCGTGGACGTGGTCGTCGTCGTGGTTGGCGTCGGCGCCACATAGTGGCCGACGGTGATCGTCACCGTGACCCCCTTGTTGACCATTTGGTTCGCGCCCGGGCTCTGGCTGAGCACGACATCGCCCTGGCTCTTGCTGCTGACGTCCTGGCGTTGAACCGTCGCCGGGAACCCGGACGCCCCGAGTGTGGCCTCCGCCGGTCCCCGCTTTTTGCCGACGACGTTCGGTACCGCCACCGTCGGCGGCGCCTTCGCCACGACGAGATTCACGGTCGTGCCCGGCTTCACGGAGCTGCCGCCCACCGGAGTCTGGCTGATCACCGTTCCGGCAGTGACCGAGGTCGTTATCTCCGCGGTGGTGGTGACCGTGAACTGGCCCGGCGGTCCTTCCAGGGTCGACTTCGCCTGAGCGACGGTCTCGCTGGTGACGTCGGGCACCTTGACGGGCGGCGGGCCGGTCGAGACGATGATCGTCACCGGCGTGTTCACCCCGGGGGTCGCTCCGGCCAGCGGGCTGGTGCCGATCACCTGGCCGCCGGCGACCGTGGTGCTCGACTGGCGCTCGATCCGCCCGACCTTGAGGTTCGCGATCTGGATCGACGACTTCGCCTGACCGAGCGACTCGCCCACCACCGACGGGACGGTGGCGTTGCCGGGACCGGTCGAGACAGTCAACGCCACGTTCGAGTTCTGCTTGACCTTGGCCCCCGCCTGCGGATCCTGGGAGATCACGAGCCCGGCCGGCTTCTGGCTCGTGACCGACAGCTGGGTCACGCTGAGGTTGTCGTTCTGGAGCTGGGTGCGGGCGGTGTTGAACTGCTCTCCGGTCACGGCCGGCACCACGATCTTCGACGGGCGGGTGAGCAGGTAGGCGGCTACGCCTCCGCCCGCGAGGCACAGGAGCGCGAGGACCAGCAGGACCCATGGCCAGAACCGGCGGCGCTCGGGCGGCGGCTCCTCCTCGGGGAACGGTCCGACGACCACCCCGCCGAGCGTGTCCCCGCGTGCCGGCGGGGAGGCCGTCGGGGGAGCCGTGAGCGCCGAGGAGGCGGCATACCTGCCGGCCACGACCGCGGCGAGCGCCGGCATGCTTGCCGTGCGCTGGCCGCCGCGCTCGCCGGACAGGATCGCGGCCTTTGCCTGCTCGAGCGCGTTGATGAACTGGTCGGCGTTCGCCGGGCGATCGATCGGGTTCTTGTTGAGCCCCCACATCACGACCTGCTCGAGCTCGGGGGGAACGCTCGGGTTGATGATCGTCGGCGGTGGAGGCGCCTCGGACACGTGCTTGAGCGCGATCGATACGGCCGACTCCGCGTCGAACGGAACGCGCCCGGTGAGCATCTCGTACAGGACCACAGCGATCGAGTAGAGATCCGAGCCGGCGCTGACGGCGTGACCCTGCGCCTGCTCGGGGGACAGATACTGGGCGGTCCCCATGATCGAGCCGGTCTCGGTCATGTCCGACGCGCCCGCCCGGGCGATCCCGAAATCGGTGACCTTGGCATTGTCGGCGTCGTCCACGATCACGTTGTGGGGCTTGAGGTCGCGATGGATCACGCCGCGCCGGTGCGCGAACCGCGCGGCCTTGAGGATCTGGATCGTGATGTCGATCGCGCGGACCGGGTCGAGCGGCGCCTCATCGCGAATCAGTTGCTTGAGCGAGCGGCCCGGCAGGTACTCCATCGCGATGTAGTAGGTCCCGTCGAACGCGCCGCGGTCGTACACGCTGACGACGTTCGGGTGCTGCAGGCCGGCGGCGGCCTGGGCCTCGCGGCGGAACCGCTCGACGAACCCGGGGTCCTCGGCAAACCGTTGGTAGAGCAGCTTCAGCGCGACCTTGCGACCGAGTTGCTCATCCTCGGCCAGGAACACGTCGGCCATCCCGCCGGAGCCCAGCCGCGACACGATCTTGTAGCGGCTGTCGACGATCGTGCCGGGCCCGAGTCCTGCCATCAGCGGTCGTCCGCGAGCAGGACTTGGAGGACTGCTTTCGCGATCGGAGCCGCGACCGTGCCGCCGAAGCCGCCGTTTGACACGTCAACGTTCACCGCGATTGCGATCTTCGGGTTCTCGGCCGGCGCGAACGCGACGAACGCCGGCTGGGTCAGGTTCGAGCCGTTGGCGCCGATCTGCGCCGTCCCGGTCTTGCCGGCCACGCTGATCCCGCCCAGCTGGACCGCGGTGCCGGTCCCTTCCTCGACCACCTTCTCCATCATCTTCGTGACGTCGGTGGCGGTCGACGGTTTCATCACGTGGTTGTAGACGGTCGGGTTGGTCGTCTTGACCGTGCGGCCGTCCTGATCGACGACGCGGTCGATCAGGTGGGGGGTCATCAGCGTGCCGCCGTCCGCCACCGCGGCCGCGACCATCGCCATCTGCAGCGGGGTCACCTGGAGCCCGCCCTCGCCGATCCCGATCCGGCCGATGTCCTCGTTCGGGCTTCCCGGCGGATACGGGTGCCCGTCCGGGGCGACCGGCTTGCTGGTGTTCAGCTCGGACGGGGGGAAGTCGAGCGGCGGCTTGGCATAGAAGCCGAACCGCTTCATGTAGTCGGTCATAGTCGGGCGCCCGACGTGCTCGGCGACCTGAGCGAAGATCGTGTTGATCGAGTACGTCATCGCGGTCGTGAGCGTCTGCGGCCCCCAGCTCTTGTCGCCGTCGTTGGCCAGCGGCACCCCCGAGACCAGGATCGGCGAGTTCCCGTTGATGATCGAGTCCGGGGTGTACATGCCGCTGTCGATCGCCGCCGTGGCGGTGACGATCTTGAACGTCGAGCCCGGAGCGTACGCGCCCTGGGTGGCGCGATTGAACGTCGTGTCCGTGACGCTGCTCTCGGACGGCGGGTCGTTGTCGTCATAGCCCGGATTGGAGTACATGACCTTGACCGCGCCGGTACTCGGATCGAGTGCGACCACCGAGCCGGCCCGTCCGGCGAGCGCCTGCTGGGCGGCGAGCTGCCCCTTGGGGTCGAGCGTCGTGTACACGTCGTCGCCGACCGGACGCGGGCTGAGCTGCCCGAAGATCGAGCTCAGGCCGGTCTGTACGCCCCGCAGGTCCGGACCGGCGGACTCCTCGAGCCCGGCCGCCTCGCCCTTCGCAGCGATCGAGAATCCCACCGGCTGGGCGAACAGCCTCCCCGTCGGATATGAGCGGCTCCACGTGCCGCCGGCGGCGGGCACGGACTTGGCAAGCACGCTCCCGTCGGCCGCGAGGAGCCGGCCTCGCTTGATGTGCAGCTCGTCGAGCAATGTGCGCACGTTCAGCGAGTTGTTGTTGAGCGAGGCAGCCTGGAACACGGTCCACCGCGAGGTGAACACCACGAGCAGCGCGAACAGCACGATGACCACGCCGAACAGCCGTGCGATCGGCGCGTTCACGCGCACCTCCCCTCGGCACTCGGGTTCGTCAATGGGGAGTGCGCGTGAATCATCATTACGCTTCAGGCCTCCGGGCGCGATCGGAGACGAGCAGGAGCAGCGCCACCAGCACCAGATTGGCGACGATCGACGAGCCGCCGTAGGAGATGAACGGGAGGGTCACGCCGGTCAGCGGGATCACTCTCGTGACGCCACCGACGATCACGAACACCTGGAGGGCGAGCATCGCGCTCAGCCCCGCGGCGAGCAGCGTCGAGAACGAATCCCGCGCGAGCGCCGCGGTCTTGAAGCCACGGGCGATCAGCAGCAGGTAGGTCATCAGCACCGCCACGGCGCCGAACAGCCCGAGCTCGTCGGTGATGACCGCGTAGATCATGTCGGTCTGCGGCGCGGGTAACAGCGCGCTCCCGTTCGGCAACGTCAGCGCCGCCTGGCCGAATCCCTGACCGAACATCCCCCCGGCCGCCTGGGCGAACATCGAGTTGGCGACCTGGTAGCTGCCGAGCGGAGCGTGGTACAGCCTCGGATCCAGCGGATGCAGCCAGGTCTCGACGCGGGCATGTATGTGGGGTATGTGCGTTCCCAGGTACCAGAAGCCGATCGCCGCGGCGATGAGCCCGATCACCACGAACGACAGTCGGTTGGTCGCGACGTACAGCATCGCCAGCAACGCGCCGTAGAACATGATCGAGGTTCCGGTGTCGCTCAGCACGACGAGCGTCGCCATCGCCAGCCCCCAGATGACGACGACGGGGCCGAACTGCTTCAGGGGCGGGAAGGTGATCCCCAGGAACCGCCGCCCGCCCTGCACCAGCACCTGCCGCGTGTCACGCAGGTAGCTGGCGAGGAAGATGACGAGCCCGATCTTCGCGAACTCCGCCGGCTGGAAGACGAACAGCCCCGGGATGCGCACGCCCAGATACGCGCCGTTGGCCGCGTAGCCGATGCCCGGCAATCGCGGCAGCACCAGCAGCCCGAGCGAGATCAGGACGATCACGTAGCGGTAGCGCTCGAGCTTGCGGTAGTCGCGACACAGGAGAATCGTCGCCGCGAACAGGACCAGCCCCAGTACGAACCACTGTGCCTGCTGGCGGGCCAGCGTCGTGTCGATCCGATAGACCATCACCAAGCCAAAGCTGGCCAGCACCGCAACCAGTGGGAACATGTACGGATCCGCGCGCGGAAGCGTGATCCGGATGAAGATGTGCGCGGCAATGCACAGCCCGAGGAACAGCGCCCCGTAGGTCAGCGACACGTTCGACAGCGCGTTCGAGCGTTGGATGAACACGCCGGCGAAGCCCGCGGTGACGAGCAGTGATGCCGGGATCAGACCGAGGAGCTCTCGGTTCCGCGCGCTCACTGCCCCGTTCCTTCTCGGACGCTCACCGCCCGGCCCCCTCCGTCCGGCGGATTCATGGCGAGATCCTTCCCTGCTCGAGGTCCATCACAAGCGAGGTCGCGTCAGACTGCGAGCGCAGGTCGTTGTTCAGGAGCTGGCCGCGGCGGACGGTCGGGATGATCGAGGCGGGAACGCCCGAGACGTAATACGTCTCGTACAGCGGCACCCCGAACGGCAAGTTGTACGGCAGCCCGCGGTACACCGTGACGATGCCCTGCGCATTCGTTCCGAGGAAGTACAGCTGGCGACTCGCCAGGTAGCCGCCGGCAAGGATCAGCCCGCCGACGATCAAGGTGGCCAGGAGCGCGGCGATCGGCGTGATATAGCGCCGCTCGCGATTGACGGTCGACGGCGGCCGGGGCTGGAGCCGGCGCGTCGCCGGCGGAGCTGCCGGCGGGCCCCGCCGAAAGCTCGCCCGCGTCGGCGGGGCGGCCACGGCCACCGCGGTCGCGCCCCGGCCGTCCGATTCCTCGGTCGGCGCGGACAGCGCAGCGTGTGGCACCGAAACGCCGACCATCGTCTCCTCGCCGGCGCCGGCGTCGTACCCGCCGACCTCCTCCAGGCGGAACAGCACGACCGTGATGTTGTCCCGGCCGCCCGCCTCGTTGGCCGCTCTGATCAGCGCGTCCGCGGCCTCGTCGAGATTGTCGTGCGCGGTGAGGACCTCTTTGACCCGCTCCTCGGAGATCATCGAGGTGAGACCGTCGCTGCACAGCAGGACCACGTCGCCGGCGCGAGCCGGATAGGTCCAGGTGTCGACCTCGACGTCCGGCTCCGGGCCGAGCGCGCGCGTGATGATTGATCGCTGCGGATGCTCCGCGGCCTGCTCCTCGGTCAGCTTCCCGCGACGCACGAGCTCGTCGACCAGCGAGTGATCCTGGGTGAGGCGCTGGAGGGACCCGTCCCGGAAAAGGTAAGCGCGGCTGTCGCCGACGTGGGCGATCGCGACATGGGTGTCGTCGACGTAGGCGGCGGTCAGGGTCGTCCCCATCCCGGCCCGCCCACGATCCGCGCGCGAGCGCTCGTAGATCTGCTGGTTGGCCTCGCGCACTCGCTCGGCCAGGCGCTCCTCCGGGCTGCCGGAGTCGGGCAGCCCCCGCTCGAACGCCTCGACCGCGATCCGTGAGGCGACCTCACCGGCCTGGGCGCCGCCCATCCCGTCGGCCACCACGAACACCGGCGCCCGCGCGTACGCGCTGTCCTCGTTGTCCCGCCGCTGTCGACCGGTGTCGGTCTTGCAGATGGTGTCCGCCGCGCGCAACATGATCAGGCTGATTCGGTCCTCATTGCTGGTAGGAGAACTCGCAGTCGCCGATTCTGACCCGATCGCCCGGATGCAGCGGCTGGGGGCCGTTCAGCGGCTCCTCGTTCAGATAGGTCCCGTTGGTGGATCCAAGGTCCTCGATCACGACGACGTGGCCCTCCCGCGAGATGCGGGCGTGGTGCGCGGAGGCGAACGGATCGTCGAGCCTGATTTCGACGTCTCCGCGGCCGAGAGTAGCGCCCTGGTTGGGAATTTCATACGCGCTGCCGGTCTCGTGGCCAGGAGCGCGCTCGACCATGAGGCGCGGCTCGAAGCCGTCGGCGTCGTGATCGCCAAGGCCGCTGCCGGCCGGGTACATGCCGGTGGCGTCGTAGGGGGCGGCGTCGTCGGCCCGGACCACGCCGCCACGGCCGCGGCGGAGATCCCGCATCGCGCTCCAGGCCACCCACATCAGGAACAGATAGAGAACGATCAAGAAGCCGAACTTCAGACCTACCGAGACAGGCGCGAGCATCGCGAGGCGCTACTCCAGCGTGAACGTCATCGCCGACTCGCCGAGCTCGATCTCGTCGCCGTCCCGCAGCACTTCGGAGCCGTCTATCCGGCGCCCGTTGAGCTGTGAGCCGTTGGTCGAGCCGAGGTCGGTGAGCACCCACGACCCGCCGCGGGGCCGGATCTCGGCGTGCTGCCGCGACACGTTCGGATCGTTCAGCACCACGTCGCACTGACGGCCGCGCCCGAGCGTCGCGCCCGAGGGCCCGACCACGACCCGGTTGCCGTCGACCAGGAGCAGCACCTTCTGCGCGCGTGCGGGGTGGGCGGGGCCCTGGTCTCTGAGCGGTTCGGACAGCCGCTCGGCGCTGCTGTACACCATCGTGCGCCCCGATTGGGCCTCGGAGGGGGCGCTGACCGGCTCGTCGTCGGGTTGCGCGACCCGAGTCTGGATGCCGAACTCTCCCAGGCCGAGCCGGTCGTCGGTCTCGAACTCGATCACCGGCCGTGACAGCAACGTCAGACGCTCCCTGCGCGCATGCTCGAGCAGATACCCGGCTAGCTCGGCCGTCAGCGCTGCCTCGTACCCAGCGAAGCGCTCGCGATCGCGCGGCGACAGGAACACCCGGTACTCGTTCGGCGCATACGTGCGGGACACCGAGAACGACTTGTGTTCCTCCATCTCGCGCGCGAGCTTGCGGGCGATCTCGACCGGACGCACCTCGGACCGGAAGGCACGACTGAACGTGCCTTCGACCAGGCCTGCGATCTTGTTCTCCAGACTCTTCAGAACGCTCATGCGTGAACCGGGACTTCCCGTCGTCGGCACGGTTTGGCGGGATTTGCCGGAGTTCCATGCTACGCGGTCGGCGTGCAATCTTTCGCCCATCTCGCGCCCCTAACGCGGCGCCAAGTTCGCCTCGTGGCAAGCGCAACGAGCGCGCCGGCGAAGGCTCCCAGAGCGGCCGCGGCGGCGGACACGCGGGGGTCCGCCGCCGCAGGCGTCGATACCGCGATCGTCGCCACGGCGAGCGTCGCCGCCCAGCCCGCCAGCAGCACGACCTCGCGGACCGGCGAGCGTCTGCTCCGCACCCACGGGAGGACGATCGCCGCCGCCGCCCACACGAGCCCGCCAGCCAGCGTGCCCACGGTCAGGAGCGGCGCGAGGACGTGGTGGAGGGTGCCCGACGGCGATTCCGTCCACGGGCCGCGGGCCAGCGCGAGCCAAAGCCATCCGGTCACCGCCAGCGCGGCGCGGCGCCACGCGGAGCCCGCGAACCCGGCGAACGCCGGCCAGGCGCCGGCAAGGCCGAGCGCGCCGAGCGCCGGAGCGGCCGCCGACAGCGGCCAGAGCGGCGCGTCGAGCGGCATCAGAGCCACCGGGACGAGGGCCGCGGCAACGAGCAGCACCGCGCCACCGGCGTCCGAGTTCGTGACGAGCCCGGTCGCCAGGAATGCGGTCAGCGCGAGCCAGCCGGCGCGGGGAAGCGCGGCGATCAGCACGCCGGCCAGGCAGGCGATCAGGGCCGGCGGGAGCAGCGAGGAGCCCGGCACATGGTGCGCCAGCCAGGCTCCCAGCGCGGCGGCGGCCACGCCGGCGAGCGCGCGACGGGGCCAGGGAATATGGAATGTCTCATCGCCGGCGGGCTCGTCGCCTGCCTCATGCAGTTCGTCTGGGGCGGCGACGCGACGGACTTCGGGGCGGACCAACGGACTTCGGCTCTCGGCTTCGGCGAGCCGCCGGTGATCCTCGAGTCGGAAATGGAGCTCGTCGGTACTAGGCCCGGCCGCCCGGCGGACCTTCGTCTTCGGCCGGAGCGGCTCTGCAACCACGCCCGGCTCGTCGGCCACCCGGGCGGCGACCGCCGTCAAGGCGCCTCGCAGCTCCTCGAGCCGCCCGCGCTCGCCCGGGCGCGGGCGGAGCGCGAGGTCGATCGCCTGTCCGAGCTCGCGCGGCAGCTCTCGGCGCTGCCGGCGCAGGGGGGGAAGGTGCATCCCGAGGCGCCGGGCGGGCTGGTTCCGGGCGCCGGTGCGCACCGGGTTGACCCCGGTCAGGGCCTCGTACAGAACGAGCGCGAGCGAGAACAGATCCGCCGAGGCGCCCGCCGGCAGCCCCTGCGCCTGCTCTGGCGCCATGTACGCGGCTGTGCCGATCACGTCACCCGTGAGGGTCAGCGAGTCTCCGCCGAGCACGCGCGCGACGCCGAAGTCGGTCAGCCTGGCCAGCCCGGCCGGCGACGTCGGGCGATCGGGAATCAGCACGTTGGACGGCTTGACGTCGCGGTGGATCACACCGTGGGCGTGGGCATGCATGAGCGCGTCGCACAGCGCGGTCCCGATCTGGACGACGTCTCGATCCGACAGCCGGCCCTCGCCGAGCAGCCGGTCGAGCGTGCTGCCGTGAACGAGCTCGGAGACGAGGTAGGCACCCTCGTCGTCGACCGCGGCCTCGAACAGCGTGACGATTCCCGGGTGCGACAGCCGCGCGGCGGCGCGTGCCTCGCGCTCGAACCGCCCGCCGACGACGCGCTCGCGCGGGAGGATCTTGATCGCCACCTCGCGATCGAGCCGTTCGTCGGTCGCGAGCCACACCGTGGCGAAACCGCCGGTCCCGAGGCGCCGGCGAAGGCGATAGCGGCGCAGCACCATCGGGGTCTCCTCGCGGTACTCGTCCCCCGCCGCCCTTGCCGGCCGCTCAGCACCACCCGCGATACGAGTCGGCCGTTCAGCACCGCCCGCCGTCCGAGTCGGCCGTTCAGCACCGCCCGCCGTCCGGGTCGGCCGCCAGGTACCTCCCAGCATCCGTGTGGGGGCCTGTGAGGCGAAGGGATTGCGCGGGCGCACGGCGCGTTTTTCGCGGCGAGTAGGGCCTTCCCCTTTGCCTGCAATTGTTCGGAATCGCCTTACCGCCGTCGCTGCGGTCATACTGAGCGCTTCCCGATCCCGCAAGGAGCGAGCAGCGTGTCGTTCTTCGACGAGCCTGAGGAGACTCGTACCGCGCCGAGGGCGGCACCGCGTCGACGCCGACCGACGGGGGGTGGACGCCGGCCTCCGACCACCGACCGCCAGGCGATCATGGTGCGTCGTATCGGGCTGACCGCCGTGGTCGTAATCGTGATCGTGCTGATCGCCGTGCTCGTGAACGGCTGCGAGACCAGCGCCCGCAACAGCGCGCTCAAGGATTACAACAACAGCGTCGCGTCGCTGAACGCGCGCTCCGTCCAAACGGGCGGAAACTTCTTCAAGGTGCTTCAGGGCGGGACCAGCAACCCGACGAGCCTCCAGCAGGGCCTCAATCAGGCGGCCAGCGATGGCTTGACTGAACTCAACAACGCCAAGGGTCTGAGCGTCCCCGACGAGGTGAAGGGAGCCCAGCAGGACTTCGTGCAGGCGCTCCAGATGCGCAAGGACGGGATGACCAACATCGCCAACGACGTCCCGCCGGCGCTTCAATCCCAGACGAGCAAGGACGCGATCAACGCGATCGCGGCGGAGATGGCGCGGTTCTACGCCTCCGACGTGCTGTACAAGGACTACGCCGTCCCGCAGATCGTCGGCGCCCTGCGGGCAGCCGGGATCACCGTCGGCGGGCTCGGGGGGCAGCAGCTCAACTCGGACCAGTTCCTGCCCTCGATTCAGTGGCTCGACCCCACCAGCGTCGCGACGGCGCTCCATGTGACCCTGCCCTCCTCCCCAGGACAGGCGCAACACATCGCGCCAGGCCTGCACGGGCACGAGCTGAACTCCGTCAGCGTTGGTGGCAGCACGCTCCAGACGGGCTCGACGAACTCGATCCCGGCGAGCCCGGCGCCAACGTTCACGCTGGACTTCGCGAACACCGGCCAGAACACGGAGACCAACGTCAAATGCCGCGTGACGGTGTCCGGCTCGAGCGTCAACGGACAGACGGTCGTCCCCCAGACCACCGCCGGGGAGTCGACCAGCTGCCAGGTGACGCTCAGCTCGACGCCCCCGAAGGGGTCGCATACGCTCACTGCGACGATCGTCCCCGTCCCGGGAGAGAAGAACACCGCGAACAACACTCTGACGTTCCCGGTCACGTTCCAGTGAAGCCTGGAGTGACCGTATGCTGTCGTCAGTGCACAACCTGACCAGCACCGCTGGGATAGTGGCGATCGCCGCCGGCGCCGGCGCGCTGCTGGCACTCCTGTGCTGCGCAGTCCTCGGGGTCAAGCTGCGCCGGCTCCGCGCCGCCCAGCGAGCGATCCTCGGCGACCGGGACGAGGACCTGGTGGCGCACGCCGCCTCGCTCCAACAGCAGTTCGAGGCGCTCTACGGCTACGTCCAGGAGGCCTCCGAGCGGCTGGAGAACCGGATGGAGACGGCCGAGCACCGGATTGACGGGTCTATGGCCTACCGCGCACTGATCCGCTACGACGCCTACGGCGAGATGTCGGGCCGCCAATCGACCTCGATCGCGCTGCTCGACGCCAACCGCTCCGGGGTGGTGCTGTCCTCGATCCACCACCGCGACCAGGCGCGGCTGTACGCCAAGGAGGTCCGGGAAGGGAAGCCCGAGCACGAGCTCTCACCCGAGGAGGACGAGGCGATCCGCCGCGCGCTCGGGGCGGACGTGAAGCAGCGCTCGGGGTAGTGGCCGTCCCCGCAAGTACGCTCACATTCGAGGACCACTAGTGGTCGGGCGCCGCCGGTAGTGGAGGGTCACTCAGGGCAGATGCGCGTGGCGTACTTCGGCCCTGAGGGCACGTTCACGCAGGAGGCCTTGATCAGCGCGACCACCGGCCAGCCGCTCGAGCCGGTTCCGTACCCGACGATCTACGACACGGTGATGGCGGTCCACTTCGGGGCCGCGCAGCGAGCATTGGTTCCGATCGAGAACTCGCTTGAGGGCTCGGTCAATGCCACGCTCGACGCGCTGGCGATGGAGACCGAGGACGTCGCGATTCTCGGCGAGGTGGTCCATCCGATCCGCCACTGCTTGATCGCGCGCACGCCGCTCGAGCTGGCGGAGATCGAGACCGTCGTGTCACACCCGCAGGCGACCGCGCAGTGCGCGCGGTTCATCCGTACGCGGCTCCCGGGGGCGCAGGTGCTCGCCGGCAGCTCGACCGCCGAGGCGGTCAGGACGGTGGCCGAGCACGAAGGCCCGTGGGCGGCGCTCGGCAACCGTTTGGCGGCCGAGCGCTACGGCTGCCATGTCCTGCGGGCCGGGGTGGAGGACGTGGCCGAAAACGAGACACGGTTCGTGTGGCTCGGGCCGATGGGAGCCCCGGCGGGCGGGGTGGGCGGGCACCAAGCGACGGACCCGCCACTCGGGCCGTGGAAGACCGCGGTCGTGTTCTGGGGGATCGGCTCCGAGGCGCCCGGCTGGCTCGTCCAATGCCTCGCCGAGTTCGCCACACGCGAGGTCAACCTCACCCGGATCGAGTCGCGACCCCGCAAGCAGGGCCTCGGTCGCTACATGTTCTTCCTCGATCTAGAGGGTCGCGACAGCGAGCCGCACGTCGCCGATGCGCTCGTCGGCCTGCGCGCCCACGTTGAGGTCCTGCGCGTGCTGGGCTCGTTCCCGGCGGCGGTTATCTGACCGCGTAACAAACCCTTATCAGGTCTACCGGAGGCCCCGGTAGACTGGCGGCCAGCCATGGCCACATCAGTACCAGCGCCATCGTGGTCCGCGTCGCCTCCAGAGCACCAGCGACGCGGACGTGAGCGCGGCCGGGTGCTCGTATTGAACGCGACGTATGAGCCCATCAACGTCTGCACCGTGCGCCGCGCCGTCGTCCTGCTGTTGAAGGAGAAGGCCGAGGTCATCGAGCACGGCGACTGGGAGCTGCGTTCGGCGACCGCGACGATGTCCCGACCGGTCGTGATCCGGCTCGTCACGTACGTACGCATCCCCCGCGACACCCACCGGCGCAAGATCACCCGACGCGCCGTGTTCGCCCGCGACAACTGGACCTGCCAATACTGCGGCGCGCGCTCCAACCTCACCGTCGACCACGTGATCCCCAGGTCGAAGGGCGGCGGGTCGGGGTGGGACAACATCGTCGCCTCATGTGCCCCCTGCAACCGTCGCAAGGGCAACGCGCTCGCGCGCCAGGTCGGCATGCGCCTGCTCAAGCAGCCACGGGTGCCGAGCGCCACCGTGTTCATCCACGTGGCGAGCCCGACGATCCCGGTCGCCTGGCAGCAATACCTCGCGGCGGCTTAGGCCTTGGCCGCTTAGGCGGCACGCCGTAACCGCGGCGCGCGCTTTCTGCCCCTGATCGCGGCCGCAGGATCGGGCGCGAGCGCCGCGGCCCGGCGCCGCCGCCTGCGCAAGAGCTATCCGCGGTCCATCCCGGCCTGCAAGACACGACAATCCGCGCGTCTCATCCCGCCGGCGACCGAGCCCGTTGGCCCCCGCGTCACGGACAAGCGTGCGATCGCGCCCGCGCGCTTGGTAATCTGATCATCACCAGAGAAAGGAGGTGGTCCGACTGTCTGACAGTACTTGCGGGACCCTGGAGGTGTCCGGCCGCTAAGTCGGAGGCTGACCCCGCCTAGCGGAGTCCCCCCGAGACACCGCCGGCGCGAGTACCGGGACTGGTCCCTCCGGTCTGTTCCAAGCTCGCTTCGGTGATGCCAGCCAAACTGTGAAGGGCGCCGGGTCGACGGCGCCCTTCACCCGTTAAGGGCCCGGTTCGGTTACGCCACCCCGCGGAACGGGCTCGACACCTGCACGTTGTCCCGGCCCGACGCCTTGCCGAGGTACAGCGCGCTGTCGGCGCGGCTGACGAGCTCATCCATCTCGTCGTGGTGCCACCCGGCCACGCCGATCGTGATCTTCACGGTCAGCCCGTGCATGCGGGCCTCGTCCGGTTGGTCGAGCGCCAGCGCGTCGCGCAGGCGCTCGGTGGCGCGGACCGCTCCCTCTTCGTCCGTGCTCGTGAGCACAACGAGGAACTCCTCGCCGCCCCAGCGGCCGATCGCATCCTCGGTGCGCAACGCGCAGTCGAGGACCCCCGCAGTGTGCGCGAGCACGGCGTCGCCACTGTGGTGACCAAGCGTGTCGTTGACGTGCTTGAAGTGGTCGATGTCGACGACCAGCACCGACAGCGCCAGGTCGTGCCGGCGGGCGGCGCTGATGGCATCGCGCAGGTACTCCTCGATCGCGCGGCGGTTGCGCAGTCCGGTCAGCGGATCGATCGCCGCCAGCCGCGCCAGCTCGATGTTGAGCCGGGTGAGCTGGTCGCGACGCCCGTGGAGGCGCGTGATCAGGAGGATGATGGCCAGCCCCGCGACCGCCAGCCCGGCGATCGCGAGCCATGCCAGCCACCTGCCGGCACCGTTGAGGAACGTGAACAGCTGAGCCTCCGGATCGCGGAGCACGATCCGCCACGACGTTCCCGCCACCGACGCGGTGACGAAGTACTGCTTGCCCTGCGGGCTGTCGTACGACCCCTTATCTGCGTTGCGGGCAGCCGCCCACAGCCGGGGGTCGGCCTGCGCGAGCGTGCTGGCCTGGGGCCCTCCGGAAGGGATCGCAGTCAGCAGCCCTTCGCGGGGATCGACGAGATAGGCCTGCCAGCCGCGGTTTGAGACAACGCTTCCGAGAACGGTAGGCAATACGGACTCCGACATCGCGTACGTGCCCGTGAACACGCGCCGGCCCGACGAGGTCTGGTACGCGACAGCAAAGCTGAGCATCGGTGTGCCGGCGACATCGGTCAGCGCGACCCCGGATGCGTCGAGCTCGGCGAACGTGCCTCCGAGGTCCGAGTACCTGGCCGCGAGCATGCCGACGAGCGGGGCCGGCGCCGACGTTGCCGCTCGGATCACGTGACCGTGTGCGTCGAGGACCACTGCTGCACGCAGGCCGAGGGCGGCCGAGTCGCGATCCAAGGTGCTCTGCGAGATGGCCGGGCCGGCGAACCAGTTCATCGCCTGGGCTCGCTGGCTGCTGATGAGATCGTTGGCGTAGATCGACACGAACCCCGCGGCGAACTGAACTCGGGTCTGCAGCCGTGCCGCCATCCCGCTGCGGTTGTTCGCCTGGGAGTCGGCAAGCGCCCAACTCCCGGCCGCGATCAGCGCCAGCCAGGCGATCACGAGCGCGACCACCATGCGGCGCGCTCCCGGTCGAGCGCCGACAGGACGCGCGGCCGATTCGGACGTGCCGGCGGTGTGCGCCAGCAACGACCGCACGTGTGGCCGCCCGGATCCCATTTGACCGCTTATCGGTAGGTTTGCGGTAAGGCTTGAGCGATCCGGGCCGTGGCCCGCATTTCTCTTCTACTCGTCTTCGGCGGCCGGCTCGTCCTCGGCGACGGACTCGTCCTCGTCCACCGACTCGTCGTCGCCGACCGACTCAGCCTGGCCGACCAACTCGTCGTCGCCGACCAACTCAGGCTCGCCGACCGCGGACTCGTCCACGGCGACCGGCTCGTCCCCGGCGACCGGCGCCGCCGTCGAGGCCTCGGACTCGATCACCAGCGCCACCGCGCTGACCTGGTCGTCGTCGCGGATGTTCATCACCTTCACGCCCTGCGAGGCGCGACCGTAGCGGTTGATCCCGCGTACCGACGTGCGCTGGACCATGCCGTTCTGCGAGATGAACACGAGCTCCTGATGCTCGCGCACGACGAGTGCGCCGGCGAGCGCTCCCTTGTTCTCTGTCAGCGTGATCGTCTTGACCCCCATCGTGCCGCGGCCCTTGACGGGATAGTCGGGGATCGGAGTGCGCTTGCCGTAGCCGTTCTCGGTGACCACGAGCAGCTCCTGGTCGTCGCGCGCGACGTCCATCGCCAGCACCGCGTTGCCCTTCTGCGAGACGTTCATGCCGCGCACGCCGCTCGTGTCCCGGCCCATCGCCCGGACCGCTGACTCGCTAAACCGCGCGGCCTGCCCGGAGCGCGAGACCATGATGATGTCGTCGTGCCCCGAGGTCCGCCGGACGGCGATCAGCTCGTCGTCGTCGCGGATGTTGATCGCGATGATCCCGTCGGCCTTGATCGGCGTGTTGTACGCGCCGAACTCGGTCTTCTTGACCATGCCCTTGCGGGTGGCGAACACGAGGTACTTGCCCTCGCCGAAGTCGCGGGTTGCCAGCACCGACTGCACCCGCTCGCCCTCGCGCAGCGGCAGCAGGTTCACGAGTGCCCGGCCGCGCGCCGTGCGCGAGGCCTCGGGCAGCTCGTACACCTTGAGCCGGTAGATCTTGCCTCGGTTGGTGAAGAACAGCAGGTAGTCGTGGGTGGAGGAGACGAACAGGTGCTCGATGTAGTCGTCGTCCTTCATGTCCATCCCGGTCACGCCGATGCCGCCGCGGCGCTGCTGCCGGTAGGTCGACAGCGGCAGCGACTTGATGTAGCCCGAGTGGGTGATCGAGATCACCATCTGCTGGTCGGCGATCAGGTCCTCGATGTCGATCTCGCCCTCGGCGTGGGTGATCTCGGTGCGGCGCTCGTCGCCGTAGGCCTCGCTGATCTCTCCAAGCTCGTCCTTGATCAGCGCGTTGACCCGCTGCTCGTCGCCGAGGATCTCGCGCAGCTCGCCGATCCGCTCGACGAGGTCGGCGTGCTCCTGCTTGATCTTGTCGGCCTCGAGCGCGGTCAGCCGGCTCAGCGTCAGCTGCAGGATCGCCTGCGCCTGGACGACGGTCAGCTCGAAGCGCTCGAGCAGGCCGTTGCGCGCAGTCTCCGGATCGCGCGAGCCGCGGATCAGCGCGATCACCTCGTCGAGGTTGTCAAGCGCGATCAGCAAGCCCTCGAGCACGTGGGCGCGCTCCTCGGCGCGCCGCAGCTCGTACTTCGTGCGGCGGATGACGATCTCGCGCTGGTGGTCGACGTAGTGGCCGATCACCTCGCGCAGCGACAGCGTCCGCGGAACGTTGTCGACGAGCGCGACCATGTTCACGCCGAACGTGGTCTGCAGCGGCGTGTGCTTGTAGAGCTTGTTGAGCACGACCTTCGGGATCGCGTCGCGCTTGAGCTCGATCACGATCCGCATCCCGTGGCGGTCTGACTCGTCGCGCAGGTCGCTGATCTCGGGCAGCTTCTTCTGGTCGTGGAGCTCCTGATCTTCAGGATCAGGCCGCCGTCGCCGTCGCGCCGGACCTGGTAGGGCAGCTCGGTGACGATGATCGCCTCCTTGCCCTGACCGATCGGCTCGATGTGCGCCTTGCCCTGGAGCCGGACGCGGCCGCGGCCGGTCGCGTACGCCTCGCGGATCCCCTCGCGGCCGAGGATGGTCCCCCCGGTCGGGAAGTCCGGCCCCTTGATGTGCTGCATCAGCCCCTCGACGTCGATATCGGGGTTCTCGATGTAGGCGATCGTCGCGTCGATCACCTCGCGCAGGTTGTGCGGCGGGATGTTGGTCGCCATCCCGACGGCGATCCCCGAGCCGCCGTTGACGAGCAGGTTCGGGAACCGCGCGGGCAGCACGACCGGCTCCTGGCGGCTGCCGTCGTAGGTGGGGACGAAGTCGACCGTGTCGGCGTCGATGTCGCGCAGCATCTCGGTCGCGAGCCGGTCGAGCCGCGCCTCGGTGTAGCGCATGGCCGCGGCCGAGTAGCCGTCGATGTTGCCGAAGTTCCCGTGCCCGTCGACGAGCGGGTAGCGCATCGAGAAGTCCTGCGCGAGGCGGACGAGCGTGTCGTAGATCGCGGTGTCGCCGTGCGGGTGGTACTTGCCCATCACCTCGCCGACGATCTGCGCGCACTTGACGTGCTTGCGGTTCGGCTGCAGGCCGAGCTCGTTCATCACGTACAGGACGCGACGGTGGACGGGCTTCAGGCCGTCGCGCACGTCGGGCAGCGCGCGCCCGACGATGACCGACATCGCGTAGTCGAGATACGCCGAGCGCATCTCCTCCTCGAGCCCGCGAGGCTCGATGTTGCCGCCGCCGATGGTGTCGATCGCTGACATTGGCCGCTCCTACATGTCGAGGGTGACGAAGCGGGCGTTCTCCTCGATGAACGCGCGCCGCGGCTCGACCTGGTCGCCCATCAGCATCGAGAACACGATGTCGGCCGACGCCGCGTCCTCCATCGTGACCTGCACGAGCGTCCGCGAGGCCGGATCCATCGTCGTCTCGCGGAGCTCCTCGGCGTCCATCTCGCCGAGGCCCTTGAAGCGGTAGTAGTCGATCCCCTTCTGCGCGACCGTCCAGGACCGCCGCTCGCAGCTCCTCGAAGCTCGCCGCGTCGTTGGTGGTCTCGCCGAGCCTGACGCGGAACGGCGGCGTCCCGGCGAGCTCGTCGAGCTCCCCGTGGACGTCGGCCAGCCGGCGGTACTCGTTGGCGTCGAGCGCCGCGCGCCGGACGGGGTGGGTCGTCGCCAGGCCCGTCTTGGCCTCGATCGTCCGGACCACGACCGAATCGGGCTCCTCGGAGATCAGCTGCAGCGAGTAGGCCTCGCCGTTCTTGCCATCGTCGGCCAGCATCTTCATCAGCTGCTCGGCGCTGGTCACCTGCTCCTCGAGCAGGCGCGCCTGCTGCATGAACTCGACGACCCCGTGACCGTGGGCGGCGCGCAGCGCGGACGCCCAGCCCTCGTACTGCTTGAGCAGCCGGGCGAACCGCTTCCAGCGGGCCTCGGTGAGCTTGAACTGCTTGTCGTGGCGGTCGAAGACCTCGATCTTCTCGAACTTGTCGCCGAGCAGGATGTCCTCGAGCTCGGACTCGCGCTCGAGGTAGCGGTGCTTCTGCCCGCGGGTGAGCCGGTACAGCGGCGGCTTGGCGATGTACACGTAGCCGGCCTCGATCAGCGGCTGCATCTCCCGGAACAGGAGCGTCAGCGCGAGCGTGCGGATGTGGGCGCCGTCGACGTCGGCGTCGGTCAGCAGCACGACCTTGTGGTAGCGCGCCTTGGCGATGTCGAACTCGTCGCGGACGCCGGTGCCGATCGCGGTGATCAGCGCCTGGATCTCGGTGTTGGCGAGCACCTTGTCGATGCGGCTCTTCTCGACGTTGAGGATCTTGCCGCGCAGCGGCAGGATCGCCTGGGTGTTGCGGTCGCGCGCGCTCACCGCCGAGCCGCCGGCCGAGTCGCCCTCGACCACGAACAGCTCGGCGAGCGACGGGTCCTTGACCGAGCAGTCGGCGAGCTTGCCGGGGAGCGTCGAGTTCTCGAGCGCGGACTTGCGGCGCGTGAGGTCGCGGGCCTTGCGCGCGGCCGCGCGCGCCTGCGCGGCCTGGACCGCCTTGCGGATCACCGCCCGCGCGTCCTGCGGGTTCTCCTCGAGGAACTCGGCCAGCCGGGCGTTGACGATCGACTGGACGAAGCCCTGCATCCCGGGGTTGCCGAGCTTGGTCTTGGTCTGGCCCTCGAACTGCGGGTCCTGGAGCTTGGCCGAGATCACCGCGGTCAGGCCCTCGCGGACGTCCTCGCCGGTGAGGTTGTCGTCCTTCTCCTTGAGCTCGCCCTTGTCGCGCGCGTACTTGTTGAGCGCGCTGGTCAGCGCCGAGCGGAAGCCGCTCAGATGGGAGCCGCCCTCGATCGTGTTGATGTTGTTGGCGAACGAGAACACCGACTCCTGGTAGGAGGCGTTCCACTGCATCGCGACCTCGACCGCGCCCTCGTCGCTCTCGCCCGCGAAGGAGATGACCTTCTTCTGGATCGGCTCCTTGTTCTCGTTGAGGTACGCGACGAAGTCGACGATCCCGCCCTCGTAGCGGAACTCGGCCCGGTGGCCCGCGCCGCGCTCGTCGACGATCACGATCCGCAGGCCGCGGGTCAGGAACGCGGTCTCGCGCATCCGCTCCTCGAGCGTGGTGAAGTCGAGCTCGAGCGTCTCGAAGATGTCGGCGTCGGGCAGGAACGTGATCGTCGTGCCGGTCTCGTCCGTCGGCTCGCCCTTCTGGAGATCGCCGAGCGGCTTGCCGCGCTCGTAGGACTGGGTCCAGCCGTAGCCGTCGCGGCGGACCTCGACGTCGAGGCGCTCGGACAGCGCGTTGACGACCGACACACCGACGCCGTGCAGACCGCCCGAGACCTTGTAGCCGCCGCCCTCGCCGAACTTGCCGCCGGCGTGCAGGACGGTGAGCACGACCTCGACGCGCCGGGCGCTGCTCCTTCTCCATGATCGCGACGGGGATGCCGCGGCCGTCGTCGACGACCGTGACCGAGTTGTCGGGGTGTATCGTGACCAGCGACCTCGTCGCAGTGGCCGGCCAGGGCCTCGTCGACCGAGTTGTCGACGACCTCGTAGACGAGGTGGTGCAAGCCCCTCGGCCCGGTCGAGCCGATGTACATGCCGGGACGCCGGCGCACGGCCTCGAGTCCCTCGAGGACCGTGATGTCCTGTGCGTCGTAAGTGCTCTGCTGGTTGGGGCGCCCTGCGGCGCCATCGTCAATCGCCAACGATCCTCCGATGACATCTGAGACGCCCCGGAATCCGCGCAACCTGGCGCGCGCCGGGGCGTCGGGAGTTGTGCACATAACTTTAGCACAGAAGGGGGCGGAAACGGCCGGTTGGCTGGGAGCGTTTTGCCTGCAAACCACGCAAAACGGGAGGTATTCGTCGCGACCTGAACAGGCCGCTTTCGGAGGCTTCATCGCGCTCCCGGGGGCGCCCCGCTGCGAGCGCCTCGTGATGTCCGCGCGGCGACCCCTCCTCACACAATGCTCAACTTTCGTGCGGTTCGGCCGATGCTTACGCGAAGGGCTGCCGGCAACACGACGTCGGCGCACTGAGGATGAGAGCCGACACCGCCATCGAACCCCAGCCCAAGACGCCCTCGCGCCTGGCCGGGAGGCTCGCGCGCGGGCGCCACGTGCATCCGGTGTGGGGGCTCAACGTGGTGCTGATCGCCGCCGCGGTCGCGCTGTACGCGGGCCCGGTTCACGGCCTTCAGCCGCTCGCACACCCACACCTGCCGTGGTGGTCGATCGCGATCGCGTTCGCGGTCGCCGAGCGCTGCGTCGTCCACCTGCACTTCCGTCGCGGCGCGCACTCGTTCTCGCTCGGCGACATTCCGCTCGTCTTCGGACTGATCTTCTGCAGCGCCGAGGCGTTCGTGATCGGCTGCCTGCTCGGCATCGCGCTCGTGATGCTGTTCGACCGCCGGCTGCCGCCGGTGAAGTTCGTGTTCAACATCTCCCAGCTGGCGGTGCACGCATGCATCGCGATCCTCGTCATCCACGCGCTCGCGCCCGTGTCCGACCACGTCGGAGAGCGCACCTGGGTCGCGGCGCTGATCGCCACGCAGGCCTCCGGGTTCCTGACGGTCGTCCTGATCGCGACCGCGATCTCGCTCTCAGAGGGCATCGTGAAGCTGCGGACGGTCGCCCACATGCTCTCGATGGACCTGGTGGTGACGCTCAGCAACGCCAGCCTCGGGCTGTGCGGCGCGGTGATCGCGTCCTCGGACGCCCGCGCGCTACCGCTCCTGGCCATCCCCTCGGTCACGCTGTTCGCCGCCTACCGGGCCTACCTGTCCGAGCGCGAGCGCCACAAGCGGCTCGAGTTCCTGTACGAGGCGAACCGCACGCTCGCTCGCTCGCGTGAGGTCGCTCACGCCCTCGAGGGCCTGCTCGTACGCTCGCTCGAGGCGTTCCGCGCCGAGCTCGCCGAGATCATCCTGTTCGGCTCCGAGGAGAACCCGTCGCTGCGGACGCTGCTCGGCCCGGGCAGCTACCGCGAGCTGATGGAGCCGGTCGACTCCGAAGTCGCCGACGCGATGCGCGAGCTGGTCGAGCGCAGCGGTGGCGGCGCGATCACGCTCGACTCCCCGTTCGGCGGGGCACGCCTGCAGCGCTACCTCGAGGCTCGCGGCGTGACCCACGCGATGGTCGCGCCGCTCCCGGGCGAGGAGCGCGTGATCGGCGCGATCATGCTCGCCAACCGGTTCGGCGTCGTGCGCTCGTTCGACCACGAAGACCTGCGCCTGCTCGACACGCTCGCCGGCAACGCGAGCGTCGCGCTCCAGTACGACCGCCTCGAGCAGGCCGTCAACGCAGCTGTCCGTGCTCCAGGAGCAGCTCCACCACCAGGCCTACCACGACCCGCTCACGAACCTGGCCAACCGCGCGCTGTTCACCGACAAGGTCAAGGCCGCGATCGCCGACCGCCGCGGCGAGCTCGCGGTGCTGTTCATCGACCTCGACGACTTCAAGACCGTCAACGACAGCCTCGGCCACTCCGCCGGCGACGAGCTGCTGGTGTCGGTCGCCTCGCGCCTGCGCGCCTGCCTGCGACCCGAGGACGTGGTCGCGCGCCTCGGCGGCGACGAGTTCGCGGTGATGGTCGAGGACGGCCACGACGCCGAGGCCGCCGCGAGTCAAGGTCGCCCGGCGGATCATGGAGGCGTTCGTGCTCCCGGTCGGCGTCGGCTCGGAGAGCGTGTCGGTCTATCTGAGCGTCGGCATCGCCACCAGCCACAGCCGGCGGCGCCTCGGCCGAGGAGCTGATCCGCGACGCCGACGTCGCGATGTACAAGGCCAAGACGACCGGCAAGGGTCACTTCCAGGTGTTCCACCCGACGATGGGCGAGGCGGTGCTCGAGCGGCACGGCCTCAAGGAGGAGCTGCGCCTCGCGATCGAGCGCCAGCAGCTGACGCTGTACTTCCAGCCGATCATCGATCTCGACACCGGCGCGCTCGTCGCCGAGGAGGCACTCGTGCGCTGGGAGCATCCTCGGCGCGGCCTCGTCGGCCCCTCGGAGTTCGTCCCGCTCGCCGAGGAGACCGGGCTGATCCTGTCGCTCGGCCAGTACGTGCTCGAGGAGGCCTGCCAGCAGGCCCGACGGTGGCAGGCCCGGCGCGACGCCGGGGGAACCCCGGTCGCGGTCCACGTCAACCTCAGCGCGGTCGAGCTCCGCGACCCCGAGCTCGTCGAGCGCGTGCGCGCGACCCTGTCGGACGCGGACGTCAACCCTTGCAGCCTGATCTTCGAGATCACCGAGAGCGTGCTGCTCGAAGACTCAGAGCGGGTCAAGGCAGCGATCGCCGAGCTGCGCGCGCTCGGAGTCAGGTTCGCGCTCGACGACTTCGGAACCGGATACTCGTCGCTCAGCTATCTGCACACGCTGCCGTTCGACATGCTGAAGATCGCCAAGTCGTTCGTCGACGGCCTCGCGCGCGGCGGCCGCGAAGCCTCGTTCGTCCGCATGATCATCGAGCTCGCCCGCACGCTGGGCGTGGCCGTGATCGCCGAGGGGATCGAGACGCAGGACCAGACAGACGCGCTCGTCGCCCTCCAGTGCGACTACGGCCAGGGCTTCCACCTCGGCCGGCCCGAGCCGGTGAAGCCGGAGCTCCCGCTCCGCTCGGCCGCCTGACGTCATACATACGTCCAAAACCGCTCAGGTCGGACCGCGTGGCGGCCGATGACCCCACTACGAAGGACTGATCAGGGGCAAACCCGTCGCGAGGCGGGGTCGCAAAGCCAGGGGTCTCGCCCACAGCGAGATGGCCCAGCCGCCAGTTCACTACTAATAAGACTGCTCAGGGCAAACCCGTCGCGAGGCGGGGACGCAAAGCCAGGGGTCTCGTACGGTTACGAGATGGCCCAGCCGCCAGTTGTTGAGTCACTGGTTACAAGCTTTGCGACATGGAGGTTGCTCTGAGATGACACGTTCTGTCCAAATCGTTGAGCGCATGCGGTGGATGTCCGCGCTCGCCGGCGCCGCCGTCCTGGCGATCGCCGTCGCCATCGCGCTCGGCACGACGGGCGGACAGCTGCGGACTCTGGTCCCCGGCTCCTCCAGTGGCTCGGCGCCCGCTGCGGGTTCCTCGGCGCCGCTCGACCCGCGCATCGCCACACTCGCGGCTCATCGGCCCGGGTCGATGCTGCAGGCGATCGTCCAGTTCAATGGACCGGTCACGCCGGCGAAGGCACAGTCAGACGCCGCCCACGTCCACGGGCGCGTGATCGGCAACCTGCCGATCATTCACGGCCTCGCCCTCTCGCTGACCGCCGCGCAGGCGCGGTCGCTGGCGGCCAACCCCGACGTGCACGCAGTGTCGCTGAACACCACTGTCACCTCGGAGAGCCTGCCGTTCCGCATGATGGGCCAGGGTGTCCTCGCATCTCAGCTTCAGACGACTTATGACCAGACGCTCGGCGTGCTTCCCCTCTGGCAGTTCGGTGTCACCGGCACCGGCGTGGGAGTGGCCGTGGTCGACACCGGCGTTGACGGCGCGCTTCCCGACTTCGCCTCGAAGGACCACAGTGACTCGCGGGTCGTTGCGAGCGCGGTGGCGAATGCTGATGCCACCACCGCGACCGACAGTTACGGTCACGGAACGGACGTGGCTGGGATCATCGCCGGCAATGGCGACAATCGCAGCCCGGGCGATCCGCTGCACGGGAAGTACGTCGGCGTCGCGCCGAACGCCAACCTGATCTCGGTCAAGGTCTCCGACGAGACGGGCAAGGCAACGGTGCTTGACGTGATCTACGGACTGCAGTTCGCGGTGGAGCATCAGTCACAGTTCAACATCCGGGTCATCAACCTGTCACTCGATTCGACGACCCCCCAGTCGTACAAGACCGACCCGCTCGATGCCGCCGTCGAGACTGCATGGATGCACGGCATCGTCGTGGTCGCGGCCGCTGGCAATCGCGGTAACACGCCGGGTGCGGTCCAGTACTCGCCCGCCAACGATCCCTACGTGATCACGGTCGGCGGGGTCGACGAGAACGGCAGCGCGAACCCGGCCAACGACGCGATCGCTTCGTGGTCGAGCCTGGGCACGACTCAGGACGGCATCCAGAAGCCGGACGTGTACGCGCCGGGCGCCCACATCGTGTCGGTGCTCGCGCCGGGCAGCGTGTTTGCCAGCAGCTGCCCGACCTGCATCATCGGCAACGGCCAGTACATCCAGACGAGCGGCACGTCGATGGCGGCCCCGATGATCTCGGGCCTCGTCGCCGAGCTGCTCCAGATTCACCCTAACTGGACGCCCGATCAGGTCAAGGGCGCGCTGACCAGCCCGGCCGTCACGGAGAACTCCTCCTTCCAGGAGCCCAACGCGGTCAAGGCGGCGCTGCTCTGGAACCCACCGCTCGCCGACCAGGGGCTGACGCCGAACACCCTGGTCAACGCCGCGACGGGCAACATCAACTACAACCTGTCGAGCTGGAGCCTGTCGAGTTGGAGTCGGGCCAAGGGTCCGCTGCACGCCGGCTTCGCCCTCAGTAGCTGGAGCTGTAAGGGCTGCACCGCGAGCGCCGGCGCCGGTGCCACGCCGAGCTTCCTCGGTTCGTGGTCGACGGTCCAGCCGCTCGGCTAACGAGTTGGGGACACAAGCGGTCGGGCAGGGATTGCATCGAGTTGGTAGGGCTGGCAAGGCCGGTGGCGCGTCGAACCGCGTCGCCGGCCTTGTTGGGCGTAACGGGACTTGTCGTACGATCTGCTGATGGCAGACAACGAAGCGAACGCCTCGCAGTTGATAGATGAGCGGATCAAGGAACTGGGCGGTTGGCGCGGCGAGACGCTCAGCACCGTGCGCGCAGTCATCAAGGAAGCTGACCCCGATATGGTCGAGGAGTGGAAGTGGGTGAAAGCCACGAACCCTGGGACACCAGTCTGGTCCCACGACGGGATCGTGTGTACTGGTGAGTCCTACAAGGAAGTGGTCAAGCTGACATTCTTCAAGGGTGCGTCGTTGAACGATCCTTCGGGTTTGTTCAACTCAAGCCTCGGCGGAAACACCAGGCGTGCGATCGACATCAGAGAGAACGACAAGATCGACAAGGCTGCACTGGAAAAGCTGATTCGGGAAGCCGTGGCGCTGAATCAAGGGGGGAAGTAACAGTCAGGTCCGGGGCGGGAGCGCCACGCAGCGCAAACGCGACACGTGCCCGGTCCGCAAGTGGCTGTTCAGCCGCTCAAGGATCGCCGGGGCCATCAGGTCGAGCTCCTGAGCCCAGACCGAGGCCGAGCACGACACCGTGACCACCCCGCCCCGCTCCGCCGTGGGTTCCGCCTCGCCGGCGATCGTCCCGCCGACCGTGCCATGCCACACTCGCTGCACCTCGGCCAGGAGGCTCGCCGGCTCGAGCTCGTCGCGGATGTGGTCGAGCGCCAGCCCCAGCGGCCGGGGACTGCGCCGGTAGGACGTCATTCCGCGGCCATCGCGAGCAGCCGTCCGCCTGACACCGCGAGGTGCAGGACGTCGTCGTCGGTCGACCCCGGCACGTGCTCGAGGTCGGTGGCGGTGATCACGGACTGCCCGGCGGTCGATCTGAGCAGGTCGACGAGCGCCTGACGGCGGTCGCGATCGAGCTCGCTCATGACGTCGTCGAGGAGCATCAACGGCGGGGCTGGGCGATGCTCGGCGATCACCTCGCGTTCGGCCAGCAGCAGCGCGAGCAGCGCGAGCCGCTGCTGGCCTTGTGACCCGTACGCGCGCAGGTCGTGGCCGCCGTGCTCGGTCGGCAGGTCGTCGCGATGCGGCCCGTGTCCGGTGGAGCCGCGCTCGATGTCGCCCTCGAGCCGTTCGGCCAGCTCCCGGGCCAGCTCGGCGGGGTCGCTCGCTCGCGACCGCGGCCGGTAGGAGACGTTCGGGTGGTCTTGGAGGCCGAGCGCGGTGGCGAGGCGCTCGAACGGCGCTGCGAGCAGCTCGACGGCGCTGCGGCGATCGTTCATCAACGCGATGCCGTGGCGGGCCAGCTGTGCGTCCCAGCTCTCGATTGAGCCGCGTGAGCCGCGGCCCGACCGAATCCGGGCGATCAGAGCGTTGCGCTGCGCCAGCGCCTGTGAGTAGTGGCGGCGGGTGTCGACCCGCGCCGGCCATAGAGCCGCGACGAACTGGTCAAGGTGGGCGCGACGGACCGCCGGCGCTCCTTTGATCAGCTCGAGCCTGTCGGGTAGGAACACGCTGACGAGCGGACGGCTGGCGACGTCGAGCATGCGCTCGACCGTGGCGCCGTCAACGCGCATCACCTTCGGCTCGCCGGGCGCGAACCCGACTGACAACTCGTGCGCGCCGTCCTCGCCCTCACACGTCAGCACGGTGCGCGCCGTGCCGGCGCCGAACATCACCACCTCGCGCTCGTTGCTCGTTCGGCACGAGCGACCTGTGCACGCGAAGTACAGACCCTCGAGCAGGTTCGTCTTGCCGGCGCCGTTCGGACCGGTCACGACCGTCACCCCGTCGCCGAGCTCAACGTGGGCGTCGTGGTAGCAACGGAAGTCGCGCAGGCTGAAACCGAGCACCTGCACCGGACTCAGGAGCTCGGATTCGCCGCTCGCACGTCGCCGCTCCCTAGACGTTGAGCCGAATCGGCATGATCAGGTAGCGAAACCGGCTCTCGTCCCCGGACTCGATCAGCCCCGGGCGGAGCGGGCTGATCAGCTTGATCAGCACGTCGCCCTCCTCGATCGCCTCGAGCCCGGCGCGGAGGAACTCGGGGTTGAAGCCGATCTCGAGCGGCTCGCCCTGGAACGCCACCGGCAGCGACTCCCGCGCCTCGCCGATGTCGGGCGTCTGCGCCGAGATCGTCAGCTCGCCGGGCTGGAATGACAACCGCAGCGGGGCGTTCTTCTGGGCGAGGAGGCTGATCCGCCGCACGACCTCGGTCAGCTCGGTCCCGGCGATGCGCAGCTCGTGCTCGAACGTCTCGGGCAGCAGTTGGCGATAATTCGGGAACTGGCCGTCGATCAGCCGCGAGGACAGCACGATCCCCCCGAGCTCGAACAGCACCTGGTTCTGTCGGACGCTGATCCGAAGCTCCTCGTCCTCGACGTGCCCAGCCACACGGGCCAGCTCCTGCAGAGCCCGGGCTGGCACGTTGACCTCGAAACCCGACGGCAGCGCGTCCTCGAGCGTCGTCTCCTTGACGCTCAGCCGGTAGGAGTCGGTCGCCACCATCCGGAGCTCGCGGTCCGAAGCCGACACGAGGATCCCGGTCAGGACCGGACGGGTCTCGTCACGGGAGGCCGAGTTCGCGACCTTGAGCGCCGTCGAGACGAATGCCTCGAGCGGAACCGACACGACGCCGTCGGTCTGGGGCTCGGGGAACGGCGGGAAGTCCTCGGCGCGGAGCGTCCGGATGTGGAAAGTCGCGTTGCCGGACACGAGCTCGACGTCCTGCTCGGAGGCGCGGAGCTCGAGCGAGATCTGCTCCGCCGGCAGCAGGCGGACCACGTCGAGGAGCAGGCGCGCCGGCAACACAACCGTGCCCTCGCGGACGATCTCGGCCTCGAGCGGGACACGTAGGCCCACGTCCATGTCGGTGGCCTGGAGCTCGCAGCCGCCTGACGAGGCGGCGAACTGAACTCCCGAAAGCGCCTGGATCGCACTGCGCGTTGATGCCACTCTGCTCACGGTCTGAAGTTGTCGAAGCAGCGCGTCGCGCTCGCAAGAGATCTTCACGATGAATACCTCAGATTGGAGTTAGAAGTCATAGGGGTGTGGGGGGTGTTGATAACCCCTCGATTGGCCGCAGGAAGCGGGAAAGATGGCGCGTGCGAGGAACAGACAAGTCTGTCAAGAGGGTCGGTCATGATGGCGTCGATGCGATGATCGTCGTTAGTTCCTCGACCTCGTGAACAGCTTGTTGATCGCGGTCCATGCGCTCGATCACACGCTTGCAGGCGTGGAGGACCGTGGCGTGGTTGCGTCCGCCGAACGCCTCGCCGATCGCGTTCAGCGAGGCGTCGGTGAGCGCACGCGTCAGGTGGATCGCGACTTGGCGCGGCCAGATCACGCCGGCGGCGCGGCTTGAGGAGATGAGCTGCGCCAGCGCCAGCCCGTAGTAGGAGGCGACCGCGTTCTGGATGTCGCCGACCGATGTTGAGGCGGCTCTGGGTTGCGGCCGTGGGTGGATCTCGTCGAGGACTGTCTCGGCGAGCTGCGCGTCGATCGGGAGCTGGGTGAGGGAGTGGTAGGCGACGATCCTGATCAGGGCCCCTTCGAGCACGCGCACGTTGTCGGTGATGCGGTCGGCGATCAGCTCGAGCACCGCCATGTCGGTGACCGGGATCCGGTCCAGCGCGGCTCGCTTGCGGAGGATCGCGACGCGGGTCGCGTGGTCGGGCGGCTTGATCACCGCCACCAGGCCTGACTCGAACCGCTCCCGCAAACGCTCTTCGACCGAAACCAGCTGGCGCGGTAGGCGGTCGCACGTGAGCACGAGCTGGCGTCCGGTCTCGTACAGGGCGTTGAACGTGTGGAAGAACTCCTCCTCGGTCTTGGCCTTGCTGGCGAGGAACTGCACGTCGTCGATCAGCAGCACGTCGGTGTTGCGGTAGGCCTGCTTGAAGCGATCGATGGACCGCGAACCGAGTGCTCTGACGAAGTGGTTGGTGAACGTTTCCGCGGTCGTGTAGCGGACGGCGGCGCCGTCGCCGAACGACCGCGCATAGTTGCCGATCGCCTGGAGCAGGTGGGTCTTGCCGAGCCCCGGCGGCGCGTGCAGGAACAGGGGGTTGTAGGCCTGGCCTGGTAGCTCGGCGACCGCCAGGGAGGCGGCGTGGGCGAGGCGATTGCCGTCGCCGATGATGAACTGATCGAAGCTGTAGCGCGGGTTCAGCGCGCCGGCGACGAGGTCGAGTCCCTCGGTCGGCGCGGCCGTGCGCGTTCTCGCCGGGCGGTCGGCGCCGTGGCAGGCGAGCTCGAGTTTGATGTCGGGTCCGAACGCGATCCTCGCGCAGCTCTCGAGGACCCGTGCGAATCGCTTGGAGACCCAGTCGTACGTCGACGCTGGGGCGTCGACGGTGAGCGTGCCGTCCCGGACCGACTTGAGTTCCAGCGAGGCGAGCCAGAGCTCATACGTCGACTCGCCTACGGCGCTCCGGAGCTCCCCTCGGAGCTCACGCCAGGCAACGGTGGGCTCGAGGTGCGCGGACAGCGACAAGCAACCCCTTGCGGGACGGAGATGACGTAAATGAAGAGGGGGCGCCGGAGGGCGCCCGGGGCGGCGAATATACCAGCGGCGACCCGGCGAGATGGACGGGTCCCTGGGCCTTGACGCAAAGCGCGGGAAAAAGCGCCGGGGCGGGTCTGGGGTCGGTCTGCGGTGTGACCGCGCGCGAGCCCGCGCCGCGCCGGGCGGTGGTTCGCGGCAACCAAACACAAAGCGAATCTGTCGCAATCTCCGCTGCGTATACTGGCCCCAGTCCCGCTCTCCCGGGCTCGTGAGCCATGAAACGCACCTACCAGCCGAAGAAGCGCAAACGCGCACGCACCCACGGATTCCGCACCCGAATGCGGACGCGTGCCGGGCGCCTCACGCTCAAGCGCCGGCGCGACAAAGGCCGCAAGCGCCTAACGGTCTGATGGTGGGCCTGCCTGGCGCTCGTCCGCGGACCGGGCGGATGAGGCTGTCGCGCAGCGCCGATTTCGACCGCGTGTTCCGTCAGGGACGCTCGCACGCCGGTCGCGAGCTCGTGCTGTACGTGTTCCCGCGTGGCGAGGGGGATGAGCCCAGGCTCGGGCTGTCCGTGTCGCGGAAGGTCGGGGGCGCGGTCGAACGCAACCGCGTCAAACGGCTGCTGCGGGAGGCGTTCGCGATCGAGGGCGAGCGGCTACCGGCTGGAACCGATGCTGTGGTGGTCGCGCGGCATGAAGCCAATGCTCTGGCTGAGCGTGAGGGTCTGGACGGAATGCGCCGCGCGCTCGGGCAATTGCTCGATCGCGTCGGCGGCGGCGGAGGCGACCGATGAGCGCGCTGCGGTGGCTGGCCGTGCTGCCGATCCGCCTGTATCAGCGGCTGATCTCGCCGGCGTTCGGACAGCGGTGCCGCTATTACCCGTCGTGCTCGGAATATGCCGCGCAGGCGATCCAGAGATTCGGCATACTCAGGGGGCTTGTCCTGGCCAGCTGGCGGCTGCTCAGATGTAACCCCTGGAGCCACGGGGGATTCGACCCCGTCGAGGACCAGCGCCTGTTCAAGTCCCGAGTACCGGCCCCGATCGCTTGACCATGGTTGTCCTCGCGAACATCTTCCAGCCGCTGATCGACGTCTTCCAGTCGGTCCTCCTGTTCTTCCACAACCACGTCGGGATCTCGTGGGGCTTCTCGATCGTGGTGCTGACGATCGTCATGCGGGCGATCCTGCTGCCCCTGACCGTCAAGCAGTTCCATTCGATGCAGAAGCTGCAGCGCATGCAGCCGCAGATGAAGGCGATCCAGGCCAAGTACAAGGACGACAAGCAGCGCCAGCAGCAGGAGGTGATGAAGTTCTACAAGGAGAACGAGATCAACCCGCTCGGGTCCTGCTTGCCGCTGGTGGCGCAGATCCCGGTGTTCATCTCGCTCTTCTACATGCTGCGCCAGGACCTGCGGAAGAACATCTGTCCCGACACTCAGGCGGTCTACCAGGCCAAGTACGCGGCGGCGCATCACATCTCGACCGCGGCCGCCGCCGCCCACACCACGCCGTGCGGGGCCAACAACGGCGCCGGCTTCCTGTTCATCCCCGATCTGACGGACAAAGCCACCGGCTGGGTGCTTATCGTCCTGCTGCTCCTCTACGTCGGGACGCAGCTCGCCTCGAGCCTGATGATGTCGAGCCCGATGATGGACAAGCAGCAGCGCAAGCTGATGCTGTTCCTGCCGCTGGTGTTCGTGGTGATCGTGATCCGCTTCCCCGCGGGCCTGATCGTCTACTGGATCACGACCAACACCTGGACGATGGGCCAGCAATACACCGTGCGAAAATTGATAGGGACTCCGGCACCGCTGGTCGCCACGGCCGGCGCGGGCCCGCCGGGCGATGGCGGAGGAGGAGGTGGCCGCGGCAGCGGCAAGGGCGACACGGGCGGTGCCGACCCGCCACCGCGCGACGACTCGGGCCCGAACGGCAAGTCCGACGGTGGTGGAGGCGGCAGCGGAGGCCTCGCGGGACTGATTCGAGGTCGCGGGAGACGTGAGGAGCCTGAGCCCGTCGCAGCCGGCAGCAACCGCAGCGGCAAGGGCGGCACGCCCCCACCGCCACCGCGCAAGAAGAAGAAGCGCTCCGGACGCAGGAGGTAGATCGATGGTGGACGCTGAGATGACCGCGGCCGGCTCTCGCGTGCAAGAGCTGCTCGAGAAGATCCTCGTCGAGGCCGGGATTGAGGCCAGCGTCCACGTCGAGGAGGACGCCGAGGAGGTCCGGGCCGACCTCGAGGGCGAAGACCTCGGGCTGCTGATCGGCCGCCACGGCCAGATGATCGACGCGATCCAGCACATCGCCTATCGCATTGCCTGCAAGGGCGCGACGGTCCGCAAGCGGGTCGTCGTCGATGCCGCCGGCTACCGCGAGCGCCGCGCGGTCGCACTCCGCGCCGCCGGCGACCAGGCCGCCGAGGCCGCCGTCCACGACCGCCGGCCGGTGACGCTCGAGGCAATGACCGCGCTCGAGCGCAAGGTCGTCCACGAGCATCTGAAGAGCCGGCACGACGTCGAGACGTACAGCCAGGGCGAGGAGCCCGACCGGCGGCTCGTGGTGGCGCCGTTGGTGGACTGAGCCGGCGGGGAGTCTTCCAGCGCCGGCGTGGGTCTTCCGCCCGGCTGGTGGCTCGCGCCCTTGACGCTTGAGCCAGACACCGTCACGCGTCGGCGTGCATTGGTCGATTTGCGGCCACTGTGACTCCTTTTTGACCACGCCGCCGGTCGGCCATCCGTTCCTACCCCACCACACGCTCGCATCCGCCGCCACCGTTTCACGTTTTTTTACGCGGTGAAACAGTTCCGTGTAGAACTCGTGACGTGACGGAGCTGTCCGAGTTCGACCGCGGTCTGGTGATCGGCCTCCTCGTCGGCGAGGCCTCGTTCGGCGGCGATGGCAAGCAGCCCCAGGTGACCGTGCGGATGCACGTACGGCACGAGGCGCTGTTCGGCTGGTTGATGGAGCGGTTTCCCGAAACACGGCTGTACGGCCCCTACCACCATGGCGGCCGGTCTTACTACCAGTGGATGGCGCGGGGGACGGCGCTCGTCCGGGACGTCCTCCCGCTGCTCGAACGCGAGCTGCATGGCGAGGTCGACGGCTACGCCGCGGAGCGGTTCGACGCGATGTGCAGCCGTTACGCGCCGTACATCGCACGCGAACGCGAACGCCTGCAGCGGGCCGGCGATGACTGACGACCATGCCGGGGGGAGCGGAACCGCGCGACGTCGATGCTCGCCTCAAGGTCCTGGCCGAGCGATTTGGCCTACCTGGCGACGCCGAGCGCCGGCTGCGGCTGCTCCATCACGTGCTCGTCGACGATCCGCTGGCACCGACCGCGGTCCGCGACCCGGCGAAGGTGATCGACGACCACCTCGCGGACTCGCTGGTCGCGCTCGAGCTCCGCGAGGTCCGAGAGGCGAAGGACATCGCCGATCTTGGCTCGGGTGCGGGCCTTCCGGGTCTGCCGCTAGCGATCGCGCTTCCCCGCGCGAGCGTCGCGCTTGTCGAGAGCGCGTCCCGGAAGTGCGCGTTCCTTGATCGAGCGATCGCGGCCTGCGAGGTGGACAACGCGCGCGTCGTCCACACCCGCGTGGAGGCCTGGCCCGAAGGGCTGCGGGCGTTCGATCTCGTCACGGCCCGCGCGCTCGCACCGCTCGAGGTCGTGGTCGAGTACGCGGCACCGCTCCTCGCCGTCGGCGGAACGCTGGTCGCGTGGCGCGGCCGACGCGACCCGGACACCGAGGAAGCCGCGGCGCTTGCGGGCAGGCAAGTCGGGCTCGAGCCTGGAGAAATCCTCCGAATGCAGCCATATCGCGGCGCCGAGCACAGATATCTCCACCTCATGTCGAAGGTTACGGAGACTCCTTCAGGGTTCCCGCGACGCCCGGGTATGGCGATGAAACGGCCCCTCGGCACGGGGCAGGACGCAACGGCACGCCCAGGGTCTGACCGCCGGCATCGATAGCTTCACACCCCATGGGGACCGTGTACGCAATCGCCAATCAGAAAGGCGGAGTGGGCAAGACGACCACCGCGGTGAACCTCGCCGCGTGCGTGGCGGAGGCGGGCTACGAGGCGCTGCTGATCGACATCGATCCCCAGGCCAACGCGACGATCGGCCTCGGCATCAGCAAGAACGAGCCCGGCACGATCTACGACGTGCTGATCGGCTCGTCCTCGCTCGACGAAGTGGTCCGGCCGACCGGCATCGAGCGGCTGTCGATCGTCCCGTCCGGTCCGGATCTCGCCGGCGCCAACGTCGAGCTCCCCCGCATCGCCGGATCCGAGATGCTGCTGCGTGAGGCGCTCACGGGCGTGCGCGAGCGGTTCGCGTTCACGCTGCTCGATTGCCCGCCGTCGCTCGGACCGTTGACCGTCAACGCACTCGTCGCAGCCGATCGCGTGATCGTTCCGGTCCAGGCTGAGTACTTCGCGCTCGAGGGCCTGGCCGGCCTGCTGGACACGCTCTCGCTTGTACAGCGCGAGCTCAATCCATGGCTTACTGTGGCCGGGATGCTGCTGACGATGCACGACGGCCGAACCCGCCTCGCGCAGGACGTCGAGCGCGAGGTGCGCGAGCACTTCCCCGAATTGGTGTTCGACACCGTCATCCCGCGCAATGTCCGTATCGGCGAGGCGCCGAGCTTCGGCATGCCGGTGATCCACCACGATCCCCACTGCGCCGGCTCGGATGCCTACTTCGAGCTCGCCAAGGAAGTGGCTGCGCGTGGCTGAACGACCGAAGGGGATGGGCCGCGGCCTCGCGGCGATCCTGTCTGTGGCGCCGCGTGACGAGCTGCAGGAGTTGCGCCCCATCCCGGTCGACATGGTCGACCCGAGCCCCAACCAGCCGCGCCGCACGTTCGACGAGGACTCACTGATGGCCCTGGCGGGCTCGATCCGCGCCCGCGGCGTTCTTCAGCCCGTGCTCGTCCGCCCGCTGTCGAGCGGCCGCTACGAACTGATCGCCGGCGAGCGCCGGTGGCGCGCCGCCAAGCTCGCGGAGCTCACCGCGATCCCGGCGGTGGTGCGCCGCCACGACGACGCCGCATCGCTCGAGGTGGCGTTGATCGAGAACATGGCGCGCGAGGACCTCAATCCCGTTGAGGAGGCTCGCGCCTGCGCCGCGCTCGTCGAGGAGCTCGGCCTGACCCGCGAGGACGTAGGCCTCCGCGTCGGGCGCAGCCGGGTCGCGGTTTCGAACCTGATCCGCCTGCTCGACCTCCCCGACGAGGCGCTCGATCTGATCGAGCGCGGCGATCTGACCGAGGGCCACGGCCGTGCGCTCCTGCTCGCCGGCGATCACGCCGCCCGCCGCACCCTGGCCCGCGACGCCGCTCATCACCGCTGGTCCGTGCGCGAGCTCGAGTCCCGGGCCCGGGCCGCCGGCTCTGAGTCAGACCGCCGCCGGCGCTCACGGCCACGGCACGCGCTCCACCCCGACCAGGCGGCGGCGATCGAGCTGATCTCCGACGCCCTCGGCGCCGCCCTCGGACGCGACGTCGACGTAGCTCCGGCCAAGGGCACCGGCTACCGCGTGCAGCTCAGCTTCGAGTCGCTCGACGATGCGCTCGACGTGGCCCGGCGCCTCCGGGTCCGAGCCGTCTCCTGATCGCCCGCAGCCCTGCGACCATCCGCGCGGGCGCCGCCCCAGGCTCGCGGCCCGCGGGTAGAATCGCGCCCGACGGGCGATTAGCTCAGTCGGTTAGAGCGCTTCTCTGATAAGGAAGAGGTCCCAGGTTCGAGTCCTGGATCGCCCACTCGCAAAGAGCCTCTGGAAACCAGGTACTTCTGTACTTCTGCGAGGAGCGGCGAGCTAGGTGGGGCTCTGGGCGAGCGCTCTCAGCCAGTCAGGTGTGGTCGATCGCGGCGCCGACGCTGCATAAGACGGTCGATTGTCTTGCGACGGTGGCGGGCGAGCACCGTCTCGGCTGCTTGACACGAGCCAGCACGCGAGTTAGCTTGCCGGTTCACACCGGATCTGAAGAGAGGGGAGGATCCGTACGCACGATGCCGCCGTCGACGACGCGCGCAGCTTGGCCCGCGCGGGCTGTGTCGCTGCGCTGGGACCTTCATCCTCCGTGATCCGGGCGCCCCACAGCCCACCAGAAGGAGGATCGTCCAACATGGGTGCTCTGCAGCCCGCTGGCCGTTCGCGCAAGAGAACGGCCCTTCTTCTCGCCACCGCTCTCGGCCTGCTGATCTTGGCCGTCGGTGCACCCTCGGCCGCCGCGCGGCCGCCGCACGTGTTCTCGCCCGAGGTGATTCACACCGGCACCGCCCCCACCGGATACGAGGTCACGTTCCGGTACTACGACCCCGGCGCCACGACCGTGCAGATCCGAGGTGAGTGGTTCTTCTCCAACGCCGCGAACACGACGACGACCTCATCGGCGGGTCTGCTCCCGTCCCAGTGGTCGCCCGGCGACTTCCCGATCGCGTTCCCCAATCAGGGACCGACACCGAACTGGCCGGTGGCGCAGATGACGCTCAACCACTCGACGGGCGTTTGGTCCTACACCACGCCGCTACCGTCGGGAACGTTCACCTACGGCTTCTATGTCAATTGCACGAGTCCCGCACCCACGCTGACGGGCTGCACCGAGCTCTCGGACCCGAGCAACCCGCCCTGGAACAGCAGCGGATCACTCGAGCCGGACAGTGAGGTGTACGTCCCCTCGGACGCGCGCTTCGGAACCCCGAACATGTCGTGGGAGGCGCCGAACCAGCGCGCACACGGCTCGCTTTTCGACGTCTCTTATCCCGATCCACAATCGACAGATCCGGTCGGGAGTCACCCACTGGCGATCTATTTACCGCCGGGATATAACCCGCACCGGCGCACGCCATATCCGACGCTATATCTGAGTCACGGCGGCGGTGGCAACGAGGTCGACTGGACGACGCAGGGAGTCGCAAACCGCATCATCGACAACCTGATCGCGGCTCGCCGGGTGCAACCGATGGTGATCGTGATGACGGACTTCAACAACCTCGGCACGTGCACGCTGTTCGACGGCTCCTGTTACGCCCTGGACGTGTCGAACTACGTCATTCCCTTCGTGGAGTCGCACTACGACGTGTCGCACGCCGCCAACGATCGCGCCTTCGCCGGCCTGTCGCTGGGCGGGCTGCTGGCTAACTACCTCCTGTTCAACAACACAACGCTGTTCGGTTACTTCGGCAGCTGGAGCATCGCGAACATCGGCGCCCCGGACACCACAAGTCCGCTGTGGCAGAACCCCGCGCTGCAGACCCGGCTCGGGCTCGAGATCGGCGGTGGGAACTTCGATTCCCTGACTGTCCCCGGGATCGACACATACGAGGCCGCGCTGACTGCAGCGGGAATCCCGTTCACCGATGCCAGGCTCGACGCCGGGCACGAGTGGTACACGTGGCGCCAGCTCCTCTACGACTACGCCACGACGGTTGCGTTCCGACACACCACGACATCGATTCACGTGGGCGGCGCGTCCTGGCGGCATCGCAACCGGCACGTGGCGATCGCCACGGTGTCAGGCGACACGACCGAGCCGGTCGCCCCCGACGGGACCGTGCAGTTCTACATCGCCGGCCGGCGGGTCGGGCGTCCCCAGCCGCTCGCGCGCGGCCGCGCCTTCCTCCCGTTGCTCCGGGGCGGCCAATCGGTGACCGCGGTCTACAGCGGCGACGACTACTACAACGGCAGCACGAGCCCGCCCGTCTCGGTCTCGTAAGCGACGGCGCAAGGCATCTGTCCGCGGGCGGCGAGTGTCGCCCGCGGACACGCCCGCCACGCGCCGTCGGGCGTGGAATTGGATCGTCCTTGAGCCGGCGCGGCAGGCGGTCGTACTTGAGCGCGCCCGGCTTCGAGGCTGTCAGAACTGGAGTCCGACGGCCGCCCCGAGCGCGCTCGGTTGCGCACCGAACACGGATTCCAGCGCCGCATTCAATAGCTGCGGGTCGTGAACGTTACGACGACCGGCCCGGAGTGGCCACGCGAACCCGGAAATGCCGTTGCGCGCCAGCGCGGGCGCATCGAAGTGCAGCTCGGCCTCGGGGTCGTAGAGGACATCGTCCACACGCACCCCGTGGCTGCGGATGGCAGACAGGTGATCCTCTGCAGTCATACCCGCTGTCTCGCCGCGCTCTGGCTGGAGATTGCACAGCCACAGGACCCGGGCAGGCGTGCGGGCGAGCGCCGACACGATCTGCGGGAGCGCGCTGGTGGCCAGCGTGCTCGTGTAAAGCGAGCCGGGGGCGAGCAGGATCCAGTCAGCGGACTGGATCGCTTCCACCGCGGCGGGGGGAGTGCGAGGCCATCGAGGATCGAAGCGCAGCCGAAGGATGCGGTCGGCGGTGTCGCCGATTGCGGATTCGCCTGCAATCAGCCGATCGCCCGCGTCCGCCAGCAGCTTGACTGGCTCGACGCTCGCCGGCAGCACGCAACCCGAGATGCCGAGCCACTGTCCGAGCCAGCGACTCGATGCCTCGAGGTCGCCTAGCGAGTCCGTGAGCGATTGGATCAGGAGGTTGCCTATAGGGTGCCGGCCGTAGCGCGTTTCCAGCGGCTGAGACATCACGGTCGCCAGCAGGTTCGTGCCATCGCTCAGCGCGAGCAGCGAGCGCCGGAGGTCGCCCACGGCGGGGCCGCCGAACCGCCGTCGCAAGTCCCCCGACGAGCCGCCGTCGTCGGCGGTTGTGACTATCGCCGTCAGCTCCACCGGGGCGTCTCGCAGCGCCGAGAGGACCGCGCCGACGCCATGGCCGCCGCCGAGGACTGCAATGCGTTCCGTCATCGCCATGCTCATTCAACGGTTGCGGCCTTGGCAAGATTGCGGGGCCGACCGATGTTCAGTGCTCGCGCCCGGGCTCGATCTTCTCCGCAACGAACGCGATCTTGCGGACCCGGCCCGTTCGCAGCCACTCGCTCCAGAGCCGGTGGGCGGCCAGCAGCTCCTCCAGCGCCCGGCGGTCCGATCTGCGCGGCGATGTCCGCGGCATCGGCGGCAAACGCGTCGATCAGCGAATCCGCCATGGCGCGGTGGGACCGACTGCAGTCGTCCTGCCAGCGGACGACCAGCCCGGCCCGCTCCAGGCCAGCTGAGCATCTCCTCCAGCGGGGTGAGCCACACCGTGTCGGCGTCGGGCATGCCTCGCTCGCTCGGCGTCGGTGAGCGGCAGGCCCTCTTCGATGGTGAAGGCGAACCGTCCGCCGGTCGTCAGCGCCCGGCGATATCTCCCGAAGCAGCGCGTCCTTGTCCGCGAAAGGCGAGCATCGTCTCGAGCAGGAGCACCACGTCGAACGGCCCCGGAGGGATGCGGGGGGATCCGCGAGACCTCGAAGCGACAGGGAAGGTCGCGCGCGCGCTCCCGGGCGATGTCGATGGCGCTGGAGCTGTAGTCCACCCCCAGATAGGAGCAGCCCAGCTCCCGGGTGATGAACCGTCCCGGCCCGGCGACTCCGCAGCAGAGGTCGAGCACCGAGACCCCGGGTGCGATGCCGGCCCGGCCCGCCAGGGCCCGAATCTCGCCGGCGCGCATGAAGCTCTCCTGCTCGACGAACTCGCCGGGGGCATACGCCGACACGCGGGCTCGCTGGAGGGCCCGGACGAACGGCGCGCGCTCGTCCTGCCTCATGGCTGTCCCACGGCCGACACAGAGCCGAGCCCGCGGCGCTCGGCCGGCGCTGCCGGCACGAGTCGGTCACGCCGTGCAGGATGTCACCCGCGCCCGGGAAGGCTTGCCCGGCGGGCGTCTTGCGGGATGAGCCAAAGCACGCGCGCCGGTCGCGGGTGCTCGCTTCAGCCGGCCAACGCGACTCGCCCCCGGTTGCGACGCACCGCCCCGCCTGCGACACCCTCCTGAAAGGGACGCACGATGCGAACGGTTCACACCGCCCCGAGTGACCGGCGCTGATCGCCCAGATGCTGCTGATCGCCGCGCTCGCGGATCGCCGTCGGCCTCAGCGGCGTCGGCCTCAGCCCCGCCGCGCTGGGCCGTCGGAGTCACCTGCGGACTGATCACGAACGCGGGACTGGCGCGCGGGCTCTCGTACTACCGCGCCGACCGGCTCGGGCCGGCCGACTGGGTGACCCTCGCGCGGGCCACGCTCGCCGTCGGCGTCGCGGCGCTCGTCGCGGACTCGTTCAGCCGAGCCCGTGCCGGTGACGCTGCTGGTGTCGCTCGCGGCGGTCGCGCTCGCGCTCGACGCGGTCGACGGATGGGTGGCGCGGCGCACGCGGACAACGGCGAGCCTGGGCGCGCGCTTCGACGGCGAGGTCGACGCGTTCCTGATCCTCGTCCTCAGCGTGTACGTCGCGCGCTCGGCGGGCGCATGGGTGCTGGCGATCGGCGCGGCGCGCTACGTGTTCCTCGCCGCCGGGTGGCCGCTGCCGTGGATGCGCGCGCCGCTGCCGCCGCGCTTCTGGCGCAAGACGGTCGCGGCGACAGAGGGGATCGTCGCTGACCGTCGCGGCATCGCACCTGCTGTCGCGGACGGCGACCCAGGCCCTCGCTCGTCGTCGCGCTCGCCCTGCTCGCCGAGTCGTTCGGCCGCGACGTGTGGTGGCTGTGGCGCCACCGGCGCGCGCACGCTCGTGGCGGTCGGTGGCGGCGGTCGCCGACCGGTCCAGCGATCCCACGGACGTCGCCCCTCCGGCCGGCGATCACGCGACCGGTCGTCCCCCCTGTCCGCCAGACGTCCGGACGCCCGTCGCGCGGCGAAGCGTGCGTCGCGGGATCTCCGTGGCGCTCACGATCCTCGCCGCGGTCTGTCGTGTGGGCCGCGCTCGTCGCTCCCGACCAGCCGAACGATCTCACGCTGAGCGGGTTCCTTCGGATCCCGCTCGAGGGGCTCGTCCTGATCGCGCTGGCCGCCGTCCTGCCCCGCACACCTCGACGCATCCTGGCGGTGACTGCCGGACTGGCCCTCACTCTGGTGGTCGTCCTGAAGGTCATCAACTACGAGGTGTTCACGCTCTACAACCGGCCGTACGACCCGCTCGGAGACACGAGTCAGCTCGGGAACGGGATCGAGACGTTGCGCTCCCTGGTCGGTGGTACGGAGACGAAGCTGATCGAGGTCGGCGCGGTGGTCGGCACCGTCGTACTGGCCGTCCTGCTGACGCTGGCGATGCTGCGGCTGACCCGGGTTGCGGCCGACAACCGCCGCTGGGCGCTGCGGGCGGTCGCGGGGCTCGCCGCCGTCGGGGCGCTCTGCTGGGTGCTCGGCGCTCAGCTCATCTCCCACACGCCGATCGCCTCCACGCTGTCCGCCGGTCTGGTCGTCAACGAGGTCAATGCGGTCCGGGCGGACATCCACGACAGGAGCGTGTTCGCCGCCGAGATCAACCACGACCCGGATCGCAACATCCCCGACCAGCCAGCTGCTGACCAGCCTGCGCGGCAAGGACGTCCTGCTCGTGTTCGTCGAGGCCTACGGCCAGCAGGCGGTGGAGGGCAGATCGTTCTCGCCGGAGGTCGACGCCGCCCTGGCCGAGGGGAACAAGCGGCTGGCGAGCGCCGGCTTCTCGTCTCGCAGCGGCTTCCTCGACTCGGCGACGTACGGCGGCATCAGCTGGCTGGCGCACTCGAGCCTGCAGGCGGGACTCTGGGTCGACAACCAGGACCGCTACAACCAGCTGATATCGGCCAAGCGCTTCACGCTCGCCGAGGCGTTCAAGGAGGCCGGGTGGCGGACCGTCGCCGACGATCCATCGAACGACCGCCCGTGGCCACAGGGGAAGGCGTTCTACCACTACGACAAGATCTACAACCGCTATCAGGTCGGCTATCACGGCCCCACCTTCACGTACGCGTCGATGCCCGACCAGTACATCTTCTCGGCGCTCCAACCGCCTCGAGCTCGGCGAAGCCTCACACGCAAGCCGCTGTTCGCGGAGGTCGACACGGTGTCGAGCCACATGCCGTGGAACCGCATCCCGGAGACGATCGGCTGGAACCAGGTCGGCAACGGCTCGATCTACAACACAGCTTCCGATGATCCACGAGACGGGGGCGTTCTGGAGCACCCCCCGCGCGTCCAGGCCGCGTACGGCAAGTCGATCGTGTACTCGTTGAACACGCTGACCTCGTTCGTCCAGCACTACGGCAACAAGAACCTCGTGATGATCGTCCTCGGCGACCATCAGCCGCTGCCGATCGTCAGCGGGCACAACTCCAACCACGACGTGCCGATCTCGATCATCGCCCACGACCCGAAGGTGCTCAAGCAGATCGGAAGCTGGGGCTGGAACGCGGGCCTGCAGCCCAAGGCGAACGCGCCGGTGTGGCCGATGAGCGCCTTCCGCAACAAGTTCCTCACCGCGTTCGACTCGCACCCGGCGACCAAGTAGCCAGTGCGGCTCCGGACGCAACCGCGGTCGCCGCTCCTCGGCGGCAGCGGCTGGCCGGCCTGGACGGCATCCGCGGCCTGGCCGCGCTGTACGTCGTGATCAACCACGTCTTCCTGCGCGCGTTCCCCGGCTACCCGGTCAGACCACGCACCGTTCTGGGCCGGCTGGTTCATCTACGGGCGCTTCGCGGTCGTCGTGTTCATCGTGCTGTCCGGCTTCTCCCTGGCTCTGTCGCCGGCCCGCCACGGCTGGCGGCTCGACGGGGTCTCCCAGTTCGCGCAGCGGCGGGCCCGGCGGATCCTGCCGGCGTACTGGGCCGCGCTCGCCTTCAGCCTCGCGGTGGCGTGGCTGATCGTCCCGCAGCCGGGGCACGGGGTGCCCGACGCGAAATCGGTCCTCGTCAACGGCCTGCTCGTGCAGAACATCGTCGCCGCGCACAGCCCCAACGCGGCGTTCTGGTCGATGGCCGTCGAGGCCCAGCTGTACCTCGCTGTTCCCGCTGTTGCTGCTGATGGTGCGCCGGCGGGGCGCCGTCGTCATGCTCGCCACCGTCACGCTCGTCGTCGCGGCGGTCGGGATCTTCGGCCCGCACATCGCGCGCCTGGACACCTTCGTGATCCAGTCTCCGCCCGACCTCGCCGCGCTGTTCGCGGTCGGCATCCTGACCGCCGGCATCGTCGGCGCCAGCCAGGCTCGCCGGTCGTGGCCGTGGCCCTGGCTCGCGCTCGCCGCCGCCGCGCCCGTGCTGGCGACGATCTGGTGGCAGGGCTCGGTGTGGACGCTCGACCACCTGTTCTGGGTCGACCTCGCGCTGGGCCCGGCCATCGCGTGCCTGCTTGGCCGGCTCTGGCCACCGGCCGTCCGGCCCCGCTCCTGCGCGTGCTCGACGCGCGGCCGATGCGCAGCCTCGGCTCGTTCTCCTACAGCCTGTACCTGACCCACGCCCCGATCGTCGCCATCGTGTGCGAGCGGATCGTGGCCGGCCGGGTCCCCGAGGGCGTTCCGGCCTTCCTCGTCTCGCTCGCCCTGGTGCTGCCGCTGACGATCGGGTTCGCGCGGGGCTTCGCGGCGGTCTTCGAGACCCCGTTTCGACAGCGGCGCAGCTCGTCGCGGGCCCGCGCGGCCGCTCCCCGCTCGCGCAGAAGAGGTGCCGGCATGAGCCGGACCCTGTGGACGATGGGGCCGCCTCGTGGGCCCCGCCGTGACGCTCGCCGTCCTGGTCTGGCGCCTGGGCACGGGCCCGTTCCTCGACGGCGTCCGCACGATCGACGGCCGGGCGCTGGCGGCGGCGGCCGGCATCGCGGTGCTGACCACGGTGTGCTGCGCCTGGCGGTGGAAGATCGTGGCCGGTGGTCTCGGCGTCGACCTGTCGCTGCCCGCCGCGGTGGCGGCGTACTACCGGTCGCTGTTCCTCAACGTCACGCTGCCCGGCGGGATCGTCGGCGACGTCCACCGCGGGGTCAGCCACGGTCGCGACGTGCGCGATGTCGGCCGCGCGCTGCGGGCCGTCGCGTGGGAGCGCTCCGCCGGGCAGGTCGTGCAGGTCGTCCTCACCGTGGTCGTGCTCCTCGCGCTGCCGTCGCCGGTGCACTCGTCGATGCCGCTGGTGGCGATCGCGGTCGCCGTGGCGCTGTGCGGCGTCGTGCTCGTGGCCAGGGCGCGACCCGCCGACGGCCGGTCCGCGTGGGCGCGGCTCCGGCGCGCCGCGGCCCGCGACATCCGCGACGCGCTGCTCGCCCGGCAGGGCGTGGCTGGGCATCGCGCTCGCGTCCGCGCTGGTCGTCGCCGGCCACGCGATCACCTTCCTGATCGCCGCGCGGACCGCCGGCACCACCGCGCCGCTCGTCCCAGATGCTGCCGATCGCGCTGCTCGTGATGATGGCCATGGTGCTGCCCAGCGTCGGCGGCTGGGGCCCGCGCGAGGGCGTGACGGCATGGGCGTTCGGCGCGGCCGGCCTGGGCGTGCAACGAGGGGTCGCCACCGCCGTCGTCTACGGTGTCATGGTGCTCGTCGCCAGCCTGCCGGGCGCCGCCGTCCTCGTGGTGGCATGGTTCCGCGGTACCCGGCTTCCGGTGCGGAACGCACCGCGCGCTCCGGGAGGGAGCCGCCCATGCCTGACCGCCCGTACATCCTGCTGAGCTGCGGCATGTCGATCGACGGCTATCTCGGCAGCGCGGCGCCGCGGCGCCTCGAGCTGTCCAACGACGCCGACTTCGACCGCGTCGACGCCGTGCGCGCCTCCTGCGACGCGATCCTGGTGGGGGCGAACACCGTGCGCACCGACAACCCGCGGCTGCTCGTGCGCTCCAAGGACCGCCGCGACGCGCGGACGGCTCGCGGGCTCCCGCCGTCGCCGATCAAGGTCACCGTGACCGAGCGGGTGGAGCTGGACCCGTGCGCCGACTTCTTCACCACCGGCGACACCGAGAAGCTCGTCTACTGCGCGAGCCCGCGGCGTCGGTCGACGCCCGCTCGCGACTCGGGAGCGTGGCGACCGTGGTCGACGGTGGCCAGCGGGTCGAGATGCGCACGGCTCAGCGAGGACCTCGGCGCCCGCGGCGTGCAGCGGCTGATGGTCGAGGGCGGCGGCAAGGTGCACACCCAGTTCCTCACCGACGACCTCGCCGACGAGCTGCAGCTGGTCGTCGCTCCCTTCTTCGTCGGCGACTCCCGGGCCCCACGGTTCGTGAGCGACGGCCGCTTCCCGTGGAACCCCGGCCGGCGCGCGACGCTCGCCGGAGGTCCGCCAGATCGGCGACGTGGTGCTGCTGCGCTACGCGCTCTCGCCGCGGTTCCAGACCGACTGAGCGACCGGATCGATGCCGCCGCCACTGCCCACCGCGACGATCCGTACCCAGGTGTCGGTGCCCCTGCGCTTCGCCGACGGATACGCCACGGCCGCCCGGGTGTTCAGCTTCGACGGGCTGGTCGACGGCCAGGAGCACCTCGCCTTCGGGCTGGGCGATCGGGCCGCCGCCGTCACGTCCGCCGGCAAGCGCGCCGGTGCCGCTGGTCCGGCCCCACAGCGAGTGCCTCACCGGGGACGTGTTCGGCAGTCAGCGGTGCGACTGCGGGGCGCAGCTGCGCGAAGCCGTCGAGCGCATCGCCGACTCCGGCGGCTACCTGCTGTACCTGCGCCAGGAGGGGCGCGGCATCGGCCTGTACGCCAAGCTCGACGCCTACGCGCTGCAGGACGCCGGGCTCGACACCTATGAGGCGAACCTCGCGCTGGGCCACCGCGAGGACGAGCGCAGCTACCTGGTCGCCGCGCAGATGCTGCACGACGCTGGGTGACGCGGATCGCCCTGCTCAGCAACAACCCGGACAAGGCCCGGCAGCTCCGCCGGTTCGGGGTGACGGTGACCGCGCGGGTGCCGACGGGCGTGCACCTGTCGGCCGACGAACGCCCGCTATCTGGCGACGAAGGCGCGCAGGGGCGCGCACACGCTCGACGTCCCGCTGTCGGCGGGCTGAGGCGCGTCGTCACGGCAGGACCAGCAGGTCGGCGTGGTCGACGGTGACCGCGAGCTGTCCGGCGGCTGCCTGCGCCAGACGTCGGCGCGTGTAGACGTCGAGTCTCGGCGGCCAGCTCGGCCTGCTGCTCGCACGCGGCACCCACCCACCCGGTGAACCACTCCGCCGCCAGGTCGGCCTGCGAGGCGCCGAGTCGCCAGGGGCTGGGCCGGACGAGCACCTCGGCGCCCAGTCGGCCGAACTCGCTCGACGGCGACGCGCGACGGCGTCCGGGCCGAGCAGGCGGCCCCGCTCGGTCGCGCGGCGCTGGTGGGCGTCGAATGCGGCGGCCACGCGGCGGTCCAGCGGATCCGCCGGGGTCAGCTCGACGCGACCGACGACGGACAGCGTCAGCAGGACCGGACATCCCGCGCCGGCGCAGACGGTGACCAGCGCGGCCAGCTCGTCCTCGGTCAGCATGTCCAGCAGCGCCGAGGCGGTGATCAGGCTCGCGCCGGCGAGATCGCCCGGGTGCAGCCGGGTGATGTCGGAGTGCCTCGTCTCGACGGTGACCGCGGCCCCGTCGGCGGCCGGGCCGGGAGGATCGGCGGCGGCGACCTCCAGCAGGTCCGCGTCGCGGTCGTGCAGGACCCAGTGCTGCGGCCCGGGCAGCAGCGGCGCCAGCCAGCGGCCCATCGCGCCGGTGCCGCAGCCGAGGTCGTGGATCACCCAGCGGCCGGTCGCCGGGAGCCGTCGCCCGAGGCGCTCGACGAGGTCGCGCGCACGGGCCGCGGCGTCGGCGGGCTCGCGCAGGGCGAGCCACTCGCTGCTGACCCGGATGACCTCGGCGGTCATCGCGACGCCCCGGCCAGGACACCTGCGACGACGGACGCGGTGGTCGACCACCCGGGGAGCGACTCGCGCCGCTCGCGGGCGGCCCGGCGCAACCGCGCTCTCAGCTCGGCGTCGCCGAGCCAGCGCCCGGAGCGCGGCGGCGAGTGCCGCCGGGTCATCCGGCGGGACCAGCAGCCCCGGCCGGATCCCGTCGGCGCCATGACCGAGCGCCTCCGTCACGCCGCCGACGTCGGCGGCGACGACCGGCAGGCCACGGGCCAGAGCCTCGGTGACGACCATGCCGTACGTCTCGGCACGCGACGCCAGCACCATCAGGTCCGCGGCGGCGTAGCTGCGGTCCAGATCGGCTCCGGTCCGCGGTCCCGGGAAGTGCACGCGGTCGTCCAGCCCGCCGTCGCAGCGAGCGGCGACGGAGACCCTCCACGAACGCCGGGTCGCGGTCGAGGCTGCCCACGCAGACGCAGTGCCAGGACAGGTCCGAGATCGTCGCCAGCGCATCGAGCAGCACGTCGTGGCCCTTGTCGAAGGTCACCGCCGCGACGCAGAGCAGCGCCCCGCCGGCCGCGGTCCCGGTCGCGAGCGTCGGCGGCGTCGACGCCGGGCTCGGCGACGTGCACCCGGTCGGCGGGCAGCTGGTACAGCTCCAGCAGCCGGCGCCGGGTCCACGCGCTGGTCGTGACGACGGCGGCGGCGGCCGAGAGGACCGCGCGTTCGCGCGTCCGGGCGTCGTCGGCCCCGTCATCTGCCGGGCGGTGACCCAGCGGCATGTGCACGAGCACGACCAGGCGCAACCGGCGCGCCTGCGGCACGAGCACCTCGGGGGCCGTCGAGGCGACCAGCCCGTCGAGCAGCACGACGGCGTCGTCGGGGATCCGCTCGACGACGCCGGCCAGGGCGGCGAACGACGCCGCGTCGGGTCGCGGCCAGCAGCCGGGCACGGCGTGCTCGTGCACCGACCAGCCGAGCGAGGCGAGCCCGCGGCAGACGATGGCGGTCATAGGTGTTGCCTCCGCTCGGCCGGGCCGGGTCGTCGATGCCGTCGGGTACGACGACATGCACCGCCGTCACAGCGGCCGCTCGTAGCTCGCCCAGGCGATGTGCGACTCGTGCAGCGTGACGACCAGCCCGTCGAGCTCCCGAGCGCCGTCGCCCAGGGCGCCGGCGTGCACCCTGTCGGCGAGTCGATCTGCGACCACCCGGGCGAGCGCCTCGGTGGAGGTGTTCATGCCCGCGAAGGCGGGCTCGTCGTCGAGGTTGCGGTAGGTGAGCTCGGCCACCACGGCGTGCAGCTCCTCGGCCGCCGCGACCGATGTCGACCACGATGTTGTCGGCGTCGAGGGCCGCGCGCCGGAACGTGGCGTCGACGACGTAGGTCGCGCCGTGCAGGCGCTGCGCCGGCCCGAACACCTCGCCGCGGAAGCTGTGGGCGATCATCATGTGATCGCGGACGGTCACGCTGAACACGGTCTACCCCCCGTCGTAGGTGATGGTGTGGCAGAGCGCCGGCAGGCTCCCCGCGGCCAGCCGGGCCATCACGTCGGGCAGCTCGCAGAAGCGGTGACTGCCCGGTGACGAGCGCGTCGAAGGCAGGGTCGCGCAGCAGCTCGAGTGCGAGTGCCAGCCGGTCGGCCGTCGTGCGGCGCCCGCTGCGGGCCGGGGAGACGGTGCCGACCTGGCTGGCGCGGATGCCGAGGCGACCCGAGTGGAACGCGCCACCCAGCGAGAGCCGGACCTCGCTGTCGCCGTACCAGCTGAGGTCGATGACCGTGCCCTCGGGCGCGAGCAGGTCGAGCGACCGCTGGAGCCCGGCGGACGTCGCGCTGGCGTGCACGACCAGGTCGCGACCGTCGGCGGCGTCGGCCGGCAGCGCGAAGTCGACGCCGAGCGCGGCCGCGACATCGGCCCGGCCGGCGATCGACGTCGACGAGCGTGACCTGCACCGCCGGGAACCGGCTCAGCAGGCGTGCGACGCAGCAGCCGACCATGCCGGCGCCGACGACGGTGACCCGGTCGCCGAGCAGCGGTGCGGCGTCCCACAGGGCGTTGACGGCGGTCTCGACGGTGCCCGCGAGCACGGCACGAGCGGGTGGCACGCCCTCGGGCACGACGGTCACCGCGCTCGGCCGGCACCACGTAGGCGGTCTGGTGCGGGTACAGGCAGAAGACCGTGCGGCCGCGCAACTCCGGCGGTCCCTGCTCCACGGCGCCGACGTTGAGGTAGCCGTACTTGACCGGCCCCGGGAAGTCCCCCTCCTGAAACGGCGCCCGCATGGCGGCGTACTGGCCCGGCGGCACACCGCCCCGGAACACGGTCGAGACCGCCGTCAACGCTCTGTGGGACGCCGCACCACTCGTCGGTGACCGGGTAACCGTCGTCGGCGCCGGCATGGTCGGCTGCTGCGTCGCGCGGCTGCTGGGCCGGTTCCCGGCAGTACAGGTCACGCTCGTCGACGTCGATCCCGGGCGGGCCGATGTGGCGTCCGCGCTCGGCGTCGGCTTTGCGCTGCCGGCCGACGCCGCCGACGGTCGCGACTTGGTCGTGCACGCCAGCGCGACCTCCGCCGGGCTCCAGCGGTCCCTCGATCTGCTGGCGCCTGAGGGCACGGTCATCGACCTCAGCTGGTACGGCGACCGCGAGGTCCGGCTCTCCCTGGGTGGCTCATTTCACTCGGGTCGTCTGGGCATCCGCGCCAGCCAGGTCGGCACCGTCTCCCCGGCCCGCAGCGGGCGCCGCACGACGACCGACCGGCTGGCACTCGCGCTCGAGCTACTGCGCGACCCTGCCTTCGACGCGCTCGTCACCGGGCAGTCCCGCTTCGACGAGCTGCCGGATGTCATGGCTCGGCTGGCCGCCGGGAGTCTGCCGGCGCTGTGTCACACGATCGCCTATGACGGAGCCTAGATCGTGTTCAGCGTGACCGTTCGCGATCACATGATGATCGCCCACAGCTTTCGCGGGGAGGTGTTCGGGCCGGCCCAGCGCCTCCACGGCGCGACGTACGTCGTCGACGCCTCGTTCCGGCGCGCCGTCCTCGACGCCGACAACATCGTGGTTGACATCGGTCGGGCGACCGAGGTGCTGCGCGAGGTGTTGGCCGAGCTCACCTATCGCAACCTCGACGATGAGCCCGCGTTCGCGGGCACGAACACCTCTACCGAGGCGCTGGCGCGGGTGGTCGCGGATCGGCTCGCCGACAAGGTGCACACCGGCGCCCTGGGCGACAGCGCCCGCGACCTCGACGGCCTGGTCGTCACGCTGCACGAGTCACACATCGCGTGGGCGAGCTACGAGCGGCCGCTGTGACAACGGTGCACGTCGTCGTACCCGAGGGCATCGACGATCCGGCCCGGCCGAGCGGAGGCAACACCTATGACCGCCATCTCTGCAGCGGGCTCCTATCGCTCGGCTGGTCGGTGCACGAGCACGCCGTGCCCGGCCGCTGGCCGCGACCCGACGCGACGTCGCTCGCCGCACTCGCCGGCATCGTGGAGCGGATTCCCGACGGCGCTGTCGTGCTGCTCGACGGACTGGTCGCCTCGACGGCCCCCGACGTGCTCGTGCCGCAGGGCCGCCGATTGCGCTTGGTCATGCTCGTGCACATGCCGCTCGGTAACCGTCCGGCGGATCACGAGGTCGACGACGCCCGGACTCGGGAACACGCGGCCCTGTCGGCCGCCACTGCCGTCGTCACAACCAGCGCGTGGACGCAGCATCGACTGTTGGAGCTGTATCCGTTGCGCGCCGACCGGGTGCACGTCGCCGAGCCCGCCGTCGACGGCGCCGACCTCGCGACCGGGTCCGCGTCCGGCGAGGCGCTGCTCTGCGTCGCGGCGGTGACCTTCGACAAGGGCCACGACGTGCTGCTCGATGCACTGGCCACGATCTCGGATCTGTCCTGGCACTGCGTGTGCGTGGGCAGCCTGGAGCGCGACCCGACGTTCGTCGAGATCCTCCGCCGCCGCGCACTGGAAGGCGGGCTGGACGATCGCGTGCAGTTCCCGGGGCCACGCACCCGAGCCTCCCTGCACCGCAGCTACGCCGCCGCGGACCTGATGGTGCTGCCCTCGCGTGCCGAGACGTACGGCATGGTGGTCACCGAGGCGCTGGCCCGTGGAGTGCCGGTTCTCGCGGCCGACGTCGGCGGCCTGACCGAGGCCCTCGGTCACGGCGCCGACGGGACCCGGCCGGGTCTGCTAATCCCGCCCGACGACCCCACGGCACTCTCCGTCGCGCTCCGGGCATGGCTCAGCGACGCCGATCTGCGATCGCGGTTGCGCCGGGTCGCTCGCGAGCGGCGCGGGTCGCTCTCCGGGTGGTCGACGACCGCGTCGCTGATCGCAGACGTCCTGGCCCGGGCCTCGCGGTGACCGTCGAGCGCAATCGGGTCAGCCGGGAGTGGCTTGCCCTCCGCGAGCCCGCCGACGCAGCGGCCCGTGCACGCGACCTCGTCGAACACCTCGGGCAACACCCCCCGGTGACCGGCCGCTGGGTGGTCCACGATCTCGGCTGCGGCACGGGCGCGATGAGTCGATGGCTAGCGCCACTCCTGCCCGGGCCGCAGCACTGGGTCATGCACGACACCGATGCCGACCTGCTGGAGGTTGCCGCCGCCGAGCTCCCCGGCCCGGCTGCCGACGGGGCGGCGGTGACCGTCGAGTGCAAGCACTCTGACATCACCCGGTTGCACGCAGGCGATCTCGCCGGCGCAAGCCTCATCACCGCCTCCGCGCTGCTGGACCTGCTGACCGGGGACGAGTTGGCCGAGCTCGTCATCGGCTGCGCCGGCGCAGCATGCCCGGTGCTCCTGACCCTGTCCGTAGTCGGTCGCGTGACGCTGATCCCGGCGGATCCGCTTGACCGCCGTGTGGCCGCGGCCTTCGATGCCCACCAGCGCCGCGCGACGGGGCGCGGCCGCCTGCTCGGCCCGGATGCCGTCGCGATCGCGGTCCAGGAGTTCAGCCGACTCGACGCCGAGGCCCTCGTCCGGCCCAGCCCCTGGCGACTCGGCGCCTCGCACGCCGATCTCGCAGCCGACTGGCTCACCGGGTGGGTGGGTGCTGCGGGCGAGCAGCAGGCCGAGCTGGCCGCCGAAACCGACGGCTACACGCGCCGACGTCTGGCGCAGGCAAGAGCCGGACAGCTCGCGGTCACGGTGGACCACACCGACCTGCTGATCCTGCCGTGACGAAATGACCTAGTGGCCGCCCCCGCAAACACGGGGACGTCCACTACCCCGCGGACAGCGGGACATCCAGCGTGTGCGCGCCCCTCCGCGCCTTCGTCGCCAGATAGCGGGCGTTCGCGGCGGACAGATGCACACCGGTCGGCACCCGCGCGGTCACGGCCACCCCGAACCGGCGGAGCTGACGGGCCTTGTCCGGGTTGTTGCTGAGCAGGGCGATCCGCAACACACCCAGCGCGTGCAACATCTGCGCGGCGACGAGGTAGCTGCGCTCGTCCTCGCGGTGGCCCAGCGCAAGGTTCGCCTCATAGGTGTCGAGCCCAGCGTCCTGCAGCGCGTAGGCGTCGAGCTTGGCGTACAGACCGATGCCGCGCCCCTCCTGACGGAGATACAGCAAGAAGCCACCAGAGTCGGCGATCCGCTCGACGGCTTCGCGCAGCTGCGGCCCGCAATCGCACCGCTGGCTGCCGAACACATCTCCGGTGAGGCACTCGCTGTGCGGGCGGACCAGCGGCACCGAGGCGCGTGCGGCAGACGTGACGGGGGCGGCCCGATTGCCCAGCCCGAACGCGAGATGCTCCTGGCCGTCGACCAACCCGTCGAAGCTGAACACTCGCGCGGCCGTGGCGTACCCGTCGGCGAACCGCAAGGGCACCGACACCTGGGTACGGATCGTCGCGATGGGCAGTGGCGTTGGAAGCGGCATCGGATCCGTTCGGTCAATCGGTCTGGAAGCGCGGCGAGAGCGCGTAGCGCAGCAGCACCACGTCGCCGATCTGGCGAACACCGGCGAGCGTCGCCCGCCGGCCGGGGTTCCAGGGAAAGCGGCCGTCGCTCACGAACCGTGGGGCGCGAGAGTCGCCGACGAAGAAAGGGGCAATGACGAGCTGGAGCTCGTCGGCGAGGCCATCGGTCAGAAACTGGGTGTGCACGGTGCCACCGCCCTCGACCATCAGGCGCTCCACGCCGCGCGCGCCGAGGTCCTCGGTAAGCGTGCTCATGTGGACCTGCTGACCGCCGTCGACCACGGTCGCCACGCTGCCGAGTCGCGACTGGGCGTCGACGACACGCGGACTCGCGCAGTACACGAGCTTCTCGCTATCACCGGTGGTGAAGAAATCGGCGCACGCGTCCAACTCCACCCGCTCGGTCACGGTGACCTTGATCGGCGACTCCGTGAGCCCCCGAGCTGTCCGCTCGTCCCGGCGGGCCTTGGACCGCACGAGCAGCCGCGGGTTGTCGGTGCGCACGGTGTTCGCCCCCACCAGGATCGCGTCGCAGGAGGCGCGCACCGCGTCGACGCGGTCGAAGTCCGCGCGGTTGGACAACTCGAGCCGCCGCGGCGCCGCGCTGCCGAGGTAGCCGTCGATCGACATGCCACAGCTCAGCAGGATGTAGGGGCGGTCAGGCATGGGCGGCACCCTCCCGGAGCGGGGGTGCGTTCCGCACCGGAAGCCGGGTACCACGGAACCATGCCACGACCAGGACGACGGCGCCCGGCAGGCAGGCGACGAGCACCATGACGCCGTAGATGACGGCGGTGGTCACCCCTCGTTGGGCGCCGAGGCCCGCCGCGCCGAACGCCCATGCCGTGACGCCCTCGCGCGGCCCCCAGCCGGCGACGCTCGGCAGCGTCATGGCCATCATCGCGAGCAACGTGATCGGCAACATCCGTGACGGTGAAGCGCTGGTGCCGGCTGTCTGCGCCGCGATCAGGAAGGTGAACGCGTGGCCGGCGACGACCACCGCCGATGCGAACGCGATGCCAAGCCAGGCCCTCCGGGTGAGCAGCGCGCGAGAGTCGCCCGCGACCGCACTCCGGAGCCGCGCCCACGCAGACCGTCCGCCACCTCGTGCTGCCCTCGCCACGAGGACGGCGAGAAGCACCGCCACGGTGGCCGCGACCGCTACCAGTGGCATCGACGAGTGCACGGGTGACGGCAGCACGAGGAGAACCACCAGCGTGAGCACGACCTGCACGACCTGCCCGGCGGTGCGTTCCCACGCGACCGCGCGCAGGGCGCGGCTGACGTCGCGCACGTCGCGACCGTGGCTGACGCCACGGTGGATGTCGCCCACGATCCCGCCGGGCAGCGTGACATTGAGGAATTGCGACCGGTAGTACGCCGCCACCGCCGCGGGCAGTGACAGCTCAACGCCGAGGCCGCGGGCCACAGCCTTCCACCGCCAGGCACAGCACACGGTGGTCAGCAGGGCGACGCCTGCCGCCGCCGCCAGCGCCCGGCCGTCAACCATGCGAATGCCATCGACAAACGGGCCGGTGCCGAGGTGCCAGACCAGGAGGGCAAGCGTCACGGCTGGGCCCAAGATGCGCCCCCACGCCCACACGGTCCGGCTCATGCCGGCACTCCCGCCGATCGGGGACGCCGCCGCCGGGCAACTCGCGACGTCCTGTGAGCCCCCCGGAACGGAGTCTCAAAGACCGCGGCGAAGCTCCACGCGAACCCGATCGTCAACGGCAGCACGAGGGCGAGCGAGACGAGGAAGAACGGAACACCCTCCGGAACCCGTCCGGCCACGATCCGCTCGCAGACGACGGCGACGATCGCTGCGTGCGTCAGGTACAGGCTGTATGAGCACGAGCCGAGGCGGCGCAGCGGGCGCGCGTCGAGCACGCGCAGAAGCGGAGCCGGTCGGCCGGTGGCCAGAGCGGCCAGGAGGCACGCGATGGCTGGGCCTAGCGCGAGGTCGACCCAGTACAGGTGGTCAAGCGTCCAAACCGACCCCTGCCACCAGATGACCGCCAGCACTGGCGCCGCGGCGGCGAGCGCGAGTCGCGGCCATGGCCACGATCTGCGCGCCTGGCCCGCGCCGACAATCCCCGCGGTCAGGATGCCGACCGCGAACAGCGCCGCGAGGTCGGGCGGAGACTGGATCACGAAGGTGTCCAGGCCGGCAATGTGCGGACCGAAGATCCCGACCGCCGCCACGACGACTGCGACGGTGGCCAACATGACGGCGGCGCCCCGCCGCCGCACCATCAGCAACAACAGGGGGAACAGGATGTAGAGCTGCGCCTCGACGGCCATCGACCAGAACGCCGCGTTGGGGCTGTGCGCAGGAACGATGTTCTGGACCAGCAGTCCGTTGACGATGACCGACTTCGCGTCGGGCACCCCTTTCCCTGGCTGAGGGATGATCAGCCACGCCACGGCGAGGCTGAACGCCAGCGCGGCCCAGTACGCCGGCAGGATGCGCCGGGCCCGGCGCCGCGCGAACTCCGAGACCGCGTCCAGCCGCCAGCCGTGGCGGGGCGGCGACAGGGCCAAGGAGAAGCCCGACAGCACGATGAACACGACGACCGCGAAGCGTCCGTAGATGAACCAGCCGGCCCAGAACGGCGCGTGGTCGACGGGGTAGCCGGGGAACGCCCGCAGGAAGACGTGGTTGATCACCACGTACAGCGCAGCCAGGCCCCGGATGCCGTCCAGTCCGGCCAGCCGCTGTCGCGCGGTGACGGCGGTGGCGAGTGCCGGCACGGGAGGCGCCGGCAAAGGTGGCGCCTGCTCGTCCACCTCCTCGTGGGCGCCGAGAACAGCCACGACTACCCGGTGGTTGCTGGGTGCGAGTCGAACGCGGCCAGGAACTTGTTGCGGAACGCGTTCATCGGCCACACCGGCGCGTTCGAATTGGGCTTCAGGCCCGCGTTCCAGCCCCAGCTTCCGATCTGCTTGAGCACGTTCGGATCGTGGGCGATGATCGAGATCGGCACGTCGTGGTTGGAGTTAGTCCCGCTGACGATCGGCAGCGGCTGGTGGTCGCCCAGGACGATCATCACCAGATTCTTGTTGCCGTATTTCTGCACGAACGAAGTCAGCGTGTTCAACGCGTACACGATCGACGTGCCGTACGCGGCCTGGACGCGCTTGGGGGTGCTCCAGAACGCGCCGGTCTCGTGGATCATCGGAATCTTGTTGTAGATCGAGCCGTTCCCGACCTGATTCCACCCGATTTCCTGCGGGATGCGGTTCCACGGCATATGGCTGGAGATGGTGTCGACCTCCGCGAACAACGGCTTGCGGTGAGGCTTCCCGAGCTCGAGACGCTGGAGCGCCGCGAACATGTACTGGTCCGGCATCGACGCGTACGTGTAGGTGGGGCCGTGATAACCGACCTGATAGCGGTTGTAGATCTGGTCGTAGTGGTAGAACGCCTTCCCCTGTGGCCACGGGCGGTCGTTCGATGGATCGTCGGCGACGGTCCGCCACCCGGCTTCCTTGAACGCCTCGGCGAGCGTGAAGCGCTTGGCCGAGATCAGCTGGTTGTAGCGGTCCTGGTTGTTGACCCAGAGTCCGGCCTGCAGGCTTGAGTGCGCCAGCCAGCTGATGCCGCCGTATGTCGCCGAGTCGAGGAACCCGCTGCGAGACGAGAAGCCGGCGCTCGCCAGCCGCCTGTTCCCTTCGGCCAAGGCGGCGTCGACCTCCGGCGAGAACGATCTGCCCTCTACGGCCTGCTGACCGTAGGCCTCGACGAACACGAGCAGGACGTCTTTGCCGCGCAGGCTGGTCAGCAGCTGGTTGGTGGGGATATTGCGCTGCGGGTCGTAGTTGATCTCCTTGGCGAACACGCTCTTGTCGTGGATGTCCGCCCGAAGGGCATTGACTTCGTTGACGACCAGACCCGCGGAAAGGGTGGAGGCGATCGGCGTGTGGGAGATGAGCTGAGCGCCGAACGCCCAGCAGAGCGCCCAGACGGCGGCGAGCCCCGTGACCGCCCGCAGCGCCCAGCGGCGGTTGTCGGCCGCAACCCGGGTCAGCCGCAACATCGCGAGCGTCAGCAGGACGGCCAGTACGACGGTGCCGACCACCGCGCCGACCTCGAGCAACTTCGTCTCCGTACCGCCGACCAAGGAGCGCAACGTCTCGATCCCGTTCCCGAGCTGACTCGTGTCCCCAAGCGGGTCGTACGGCCGGTCATAGAGCGTGAACATCTCGTAGTTGATGACCTTCAGGACGACCACCAGCGCGAGGACCAGTCCGAAGCTCACCGCCAGGATGCGTCGAGGGGTGCGGGGTATGACGGCGGCAATCGCGAGCAAGACCAAGCCCTCGAGCGGGATCGTCAAGAATCCGTTCAGCGTGAGAGCGTGTGGCTCGTAGGGAGCGACGAGTGCGACCCACACGAGCAGGGCGGCGAGGACCGTGAGCGCGACGTTCACGCCCTTGCGCACGCGTATGCGCCGCGTGCTGGGATCGGGCCCGGGCTGTTGTTCGGGGCCGGACCCGGGGCCGGAGCCCGGTTCGGAGTGGGGTTCGGTCTGGGTGTCGGGTTCGGCGGGGGCGGTGACCGCGTCAGCGCTGGTCGAACCCGCATCCGTCACCGCGGCGGTGAGCGTGCCGGGCCGGTTGCTCCACAGCCACCAAACGTCGCGGCCGAACGACTCGGCCAACAGTGCCAGCGCGAGGGCGAGGAGGGCCTGGGTCGCCGTCCGAGACAGGAGGTTGGACGCTGCGATGGTGAGCAGGACTCCCTCGGCCGCCGCGACCGTCTTGCGCCAGAACCGCGGCGGAAGCGGCGCGCGCATCCACGGCAGCGGCCAGCCGGCGGCGAGGAACACGTAGCGCGCCGCGCCGATCGCGAGCACCCATGCCCCCGCCGAGCGGGCGACATACACGCTGAGGACGAGGATCAGGAATGCGTCGACCTCGCCGTCGAACCGCGCGCCCAGGGTCGCTGTCGTCCACGTGCGCCGTGCCACCCATCCGTCGACCGCGTCGAGCGCAAGCGCGACCGCCGCGAGTGACACGAGCAGAGTGACCTGCGCGGGCGCGCGGAACGAGTCCACCACCAGCGCCGCGGCGGCGGCGGCGAGCGTGGCCCGGGCGAGGGTCACCCAGTCGGCCGGCCCCAGCCGGTCGGCGCGGTCGTAGGAGAGCCCGCGCGCCAGTCCCACGTTCGTGATCACTCCGCAGGTGATGCCAACGGCCCAAGCGGCGGGGCTGAGCCCAACGCCGCTGAGGCCAACGGCGACCGCGAGCGCGCCGATCAGCAGCATCTGGGCGATCAGCGCGGTCACTGGAGCGGTGTGAACCATTCGCATCGTGCGTCCCTTTCAGGAGGGGTCGGGCGGATTGGCTATGAGCGGGTGCGCACGCCGCCGTTCGAGCCGTCCCGGCCTTCGCGGAGCGAGGGCGAGCGGCCTAGGTGTCCGAGGCGGCCACGACCCGACCCGGGCATGCTGATCGGACGCTTCCCCGCCCCGCGATCGGACCGCGACCTCACGCCGAGCGCCGAGCGCACCGGCAGCAGCGTGCTTTGGCTTCATGCCAAGCAGGACGCCCGCGCCAGGTAAAGACTTCCCGGGCGCGGGGTGACATCCTCCACGGCGTGAACGACGGGCTGCTGGAGTGCCACGCGGGGCGCCGACCGAAGATCGTCAACTGCGTGGGTGCGGAGCAGCCATGAGGCAGAACGACCGTGCGCCGTTCGTCCGGGCCCTCGAGCAGGCCCGCGTGTCGGCGTATGCGCCCGGCGAGTTCGTCGAGCAGGAGTCGTTCATGGGCGCCGGAGAGATTCGGACCCTGGCGGCCCGGGCCGGCATTGCACCCGGCGTCTCCGTGCTGGACCTCTGCTGCGGAGTTGCGGGGCCCGGCCGATTCATCACCGGAGAGCTGGGTTGCTCGTATCTGGGGCTGGACCTCAGCTCAAGCGCCATCGACATCGCGCGGGCACGCGCGCGCGACCTGCCCTGTCGCTTCGAGGTCTCGCGGATCCCCCCGCTCCCGCCAGGGCCGTTCGACGTGGTGCTCCTGCTCGAGACGATGCTCGCGTTTCCCGAAAAGAAGCTGCTTCTTCTGGAGATATCCCGGGCGCTCAGGATCGGCGGGCGGTTCGCCTTCACGATGGAAGAAGGCCCGCCGCTCACAGACGCGGAGCGACAGAGGATGCCTGACGCCGACACCGTGTGGCTCACTCCGCTGGAGACGATGCTCCACTTGCTGGATCATGCCGGGTTGGCTGTCCGCCGGCAGGACGACTGCAGCCAGGCCCACCGCGCCGTGGCGGATTCGCTGATCGACGCGTTCGCCACCGACGCTACGGACATCACGGCACAGATCGGACCGCGGGCACTGGAGGAACTGCTGGCCGCGCACCGGCTCTGGAGCGAGTGGCTGCGAACGGGCCGGGTCCGCAAGCTCGCCTTCGTTGCGGAGAAGATCGAGCCCGGGCGCGAGCACTGAACATCGGTCGGCCCCGCAATCTTGCCAAGGCCGCAACCGTTGAATGAGCATGGCGATGACGGAACGCATTGCAGTCCTCGGCGGCGGCCATGGCGTCGGCGCGGTCCTCTCGGCGCTGCGAGACGCCCCGGTGGAGCTGACGGCGATAGTCACAACCGCCGACGACGGCGGCTCGTCGGGGGACTTGCGACGGCGGTTCGGCGGCCCCGCCGTGGGCGACCTCCGGCGCTCGCTGCTCGCGCTGAGCGATGGCACGAACCTGCTGGCGACCGTGATGTCTCAGCCGCTGGAAACGCGCTACGGCCGGCACCCTATAGGCAACCTCCTGATCCAATCGCTCACGGACTCGCTAGGCGACCTCGAGGCATCGAGTCGCTGGCTCGGACAGTGGCTCGGCATCTCGGGTTGCGTGCTGCCGGCGAGCGTCGAGCCAGTCAAGCTGCTGGCGGACGCGGGCGATCGGCTGATTGCAGGCGAATCCGCAATCGGCGACACCGCCGACCGCATCCTTCGGCTGCGCTTCGATCCTCGATGGCCTCGCACTCCCCCCGCCGCGGTGGAAGCGATCCAGTCCGCTGACTGGATCCTGCTCGCCCCCGGCTCGCTTTACACGAGCACGCTGGCCACCAGCGCGCTCCCGCAGATCGTGTCGGCGCTCGCCCGCACGCCTGCCCGGGTCCTGTGGCTGTGCAATCTCCAGCCAGAGCGCGGCGAGACAGCGGGTATGACTGCAGAGGATCACCTGTCTGCCATCCGCAGCCACGGGGTGCGTGTGGACGATGTCCTCTACGACCCCGAGGCCGAGCTGCACTTCGATGCGCCCGCGCTGGCGCGCAACGGCATTTCCGGGTTCGCGTGGCCACTCCGGGCCGGTCGTCGTAACGTTCACGACCCGCAGCTATTGAATGCGGCGCTGGAATCCGTGTTCGGTGCGCAACCGAGCGCGCTCGGGGCGGCCGTCGGACTCCAGTTCTGACAGCCTCGAAGCCGGGCGCGCTCAAGTACGACCGCCTGCCGCGCCGGCTCAAGGACGATCCAATTCCACGCCCGACGGCGCGTGGCGGGCGTGTCCGCGGGCGACACTCGCCGCCCGCGGACAGATGCCTTGCGCCGTCGCTTACGAGATCGAGACGGACGGGCTCGTGCTGCCGTTGTAGTAGTTGTCGCCGCTGTAGACCGCGGTCACCGATTGGCCGCCCCGGAGCAACGGGAGGAAGGCGCGGCCGCGCGCGAGCGGCTGGGGACGCCCGACCCGCCGGCCGCCGATGTAGAACTGCACGGTCCCGTCGGGGGCGACGGGCTCGGTCGTGTCGCCTGACACCGTGGCGATCGCCACGTGCCGGTTGCGATGCCGCCAGGACGCGCCGCCCACGTGAATCGATGTCGTGGTGTGTCGGAACGCAACCGTCGTGGCGTAGTCGTAGAGGAGCTGGCGCCACGTGTACCACTCGTGCCCGGCGTCGAGCCTGGCATCGGTGAACGGGATTCCCGCTGCAGTCAGCGCGGCCTCGTATGTGTCGATCCCGGGGACAGTCAGGGAATCGAAGTTCCCACCGCCGATCTCGAGCCCGAGCCGGGTCTGCAGCGCGGGGTTCTGCCACAGCGGACTTGTGGTGTCCGGGGCGCCGATGTTCGCGATGCTCCAGCTGCCGAAGTAACCGAACAGCGTTGTGTTGTTGAACAGGAGGTAGTTAGCCAGCAGCCCGCCCAGCGACAGGCCGGCGAAGGCGCGATCGTTGGCGGCGTGCGACACGTCGTAGTGCGACTCCACGAAGGGAATGACGTAGTTCGACACGTCCAGGGCGTAACAGGAGCCGTCGAACAGCGTGCACGTGCCGAGGTTGTTGAAGTCCGTCATCACGATCACCATCGGTTGCACCCGGCGAGCCGCGATCAGGTTGTCGATGATGCGGTTTGCGACTCCCTGCGTCGTCCAGTCGACCTCGTTGCCACCGCCGCCGTGACTCAGATATAGCGTCGGATATGGCGTGCGCCGGTGCGGGTTATATCCCGGCGGTAAATAGATCGCCAGTGGGTGACTCCCGACCGGATCCGTCGATTGTGGATCGGGATAAGAGACGTCGAAAAGCGAGCCGTGTGCGCGCTGGTTCGGCGCCTCCCACGACATGTTCGGGGTTCCGAAGCGCGCGTCTGAGGGGACGTACACCTCACTGTCCGGCTCGAGTGATCCGCTGCTGTTCCAGGGCGGGTTGCTCGGGTCCGAGAGCTCGGTGCAGCCCGTCAGCGTGGGTGCGGGACTCGTGCAATTGACATAGAAGCCGTAGGTGAACGTTCCCGACGGTAGCGGCGTGGTGTAGGACCAGACGCCGGTCGAGTGGTTGAGCGTCATCTGCGCCACCGGCCAGTTCGGTGTCGGTCCCTGATTGGGGAACGCGATCGGGAAGTCGCCGGGCGACCACTGGGACGGGAGCAGACCCGCCGATGAGGTCGTCGTCGTGTTCGCGGCGTTGGAGAAGAACCACTCACCTCGGATCTGCACGGTCGTGGCGCCGGGGTCGTAGTACCGGAACGTGACCTCGTATCCGGTGGGGGCGGTGCCGGTGTGAATCACCTCGGGCGAGAACACGTGCGGCGGCCGGGCGGCGGCCGAGGGTGCACCGACGGCCAAGATCAGCAGGCCGAGAGCGGTGGCGAGAAGAAGGGCCGTTCTCTTGCGCGAACGGCCAGCGGGCTGCAGAGCACCCATGTTGGACGATCCTCCTTCTGGTGGGCTGTGGGGCGCCCGGATCACGGAGGATGAAGGTCCCAGCGCAGCGACACAGCCCGCGCGGGCCAAGCTGCGCGCGTCGTCGACGGCGGCATCGTGCGTACGGATCCTCCCCTCTCTTCAGATCCGGTGTGAACCGGCAAGCTAACTCGCGTGCTGGCTCGTGTCAAGTAGCCGAGACGGTGCTCGCCCGCCACCGTCGCAAGACAATCGACCGTCTTATGCAGCGTCGGCGCCGCGATCGACCACACCTGACTGGCTGAGAGCGCTCGCCCAGAGCCCCACCTAGCTCGCCGCTCCTCGCAGAAGTACAGAAGTACCTGGTTTCCAGAGGCTCTTTGCGAGTGGGCGATCCAGGACTCGAACCTGGGACCTCTTCCTTATCAGAGAAGCGCAGGAGTAACGGCGAGTCGCTTCCAGTAGCCACACCGGCTGCATACGGGCAGTTTTTGTGACGTGCGAGTCGACCGGACACCGTCTGTGCCTGCAATCTGATGCACCCTATATGCACCCTCGGTCGGTAGCTCTCTCGCGTCGTCACGCCTTCGACTCCTGCGTCGGTCGCTGCTTTGTGCTGGCGAGCATGAGTCGAGCGTCCGCGATCGCCGCCTCGGCGTCGATGCGCGGAACGTCGTCGAGCTCGTCGATGACGTGCCCGTAGGTGCTCAGAGTGAGCCGCGCATCGTGACCCAGCTGGCGCGCCACGTAGATGACCGAGCGACCCTCGTGAAGTAGCAGCGATGCGAAGCTGTGCCTCAGGCCGTAAGGCCGGCCCGGAACCCTCGGACGCTGACGGGCAACGTGCAACTGCTTCATCACGCGCCCAGCGGGCGTCTGGCACGGCTTGGCGGGAGCGGCGGCACACGCCGGGCAGCGTTGTTCCATCGGGTCGCTGCCGGGATCGGCGTGTGCCAACGAAAGCGAGCGCCGGAACGCACGCCGGCGCCATGACTGGTACGCGGCCAACGTCCACGGCTCTCCTGAGCGCGACGGAAAGATTAGGCATTGTGCGCCAGGCCGACCGCTGCGAAGGCGCCATTCCCGAAGGTCAGCGGCAAGCGGGGACAGCAGACGGACTGTCCGATGGGCGTCGGTCTTAGTGTCGTCCTCCTGGCCGAGCGAAAGAGCTCGCTCGATCAGGATGGTCTGCTCTCGCAAATCCCGCCACTGGAGGGCCAGCGCCTCGCCTGGTCGGAGGCCGGCGTAGGCGAGGACACTGATCAGCGTGGCGTCACGCGTGCCGGCCACCGCTCGCATGCGCTCCACCACGATCGGCGCGAACGGGCGGACCTCCTCGCGGCGGGGCATCGGCGTCTTCCTGACCGCCCTCGCCGGATTGGCCTGCAAATGTCCGCTCTCGAGGGCGCGCTGCAGAATCCCGCCGAGCAGCGTCGCCGCGTTGCGAACGGCCACAGCGCCGCCTCCGGCCGCGAGGCGATCGCTCTGCCACCGGGAGATCACCTCCGGTGTGATCTCGATGAGGGTGAGTGGGCCGAGCTCTGGAAGGATGTGCTTGTCGTATAGATGGCCGTAGCGTCGACGCGTGCTCTCAGCGAGACTCGCGCGGTAGGCCTTAGCCCAAGTCCCTGACACGTACTCGGCCAGAGTGATCCGGCCGCTGTCGATGGTGGCGAGCGTTCCGACCTGCTGGCGCCGGCGCACTTCGGCGGCGAAGTTGGTGGCGTCGCCTTTCCTGTCGAACGTGCGAGCTCGGTATCGGCCGCCCTGGCGCCAGCGGACCTTCCATCGAATGGAGCCGTCGCTGAGTGTTCGCTTCTGGGTCTCCACCGTGCTACGGATCTCGGAACGCTGCTCGCAGGGAGTGCTCTGGCAGGACAGATTGTCTACGACGCGGCCGACGGCGCGGGCCGTTGTCGGTCATCTCGATCGTGCCGGTAAGCCACCTGTCGATCGCGTCTCGACTGATCCGCGGCGAACGGCCGATCCGGCCAGCGACCCCGAGCTGGCCCGATCGGATCGCGCGCCGCACTGTCTCGATGTTGACGCCAACGAGCTCGGCGGCCTCCGTAGTGGTGTACAGGCGTTTGCCGGTTTCCAGCGCTTCGCCTACCGAGAGAAGGGGCTGCAGACGAGCAGCAAGTTCGCGGAGCGCGGACTCATCGAGCACCGTCGGCAGCAACCGGGCCAACTCGGCGAGAGGGTCACGGGCAGCCTCACTCATAGCCAGTGGATCTCCGGTGGTTCGCCTCCAGCGAGCGCCGGATCCGCGGCAGTGCCGCGCTCCGCGCTGCAGGATGTCTGAACTGACCGAGTCGCGGTCCGACCGGCGCATAGTCCGAGCTGGTCACCGACGACCCGCACAATTAGATGATACCGCTGATTCATCAATAAGATAGGTTTCCGTCAATAACGTAAGAAGTCATCCACTCTCCGCGTCCAAATAGGCGACCGGCAGCCCCCGAGCGCCCAGCCAGCGACTCAGAGCCCGAAACTGTCCGAGCCGATCGGCCACCGCCCCCGGCCGAAAGCCACGCCCCACCAACCACCGCACATATCCCGCCTCAAACGGCGACAACGGCCCCGACGACACCAGCCCGTCCATGAACACCCTCCTCGCGATCGATCAACTGATCGCAGAATGGACGAGCTCAGCAGACAGACCCGCACGGCCGCCGCAGGAGATGCCGTCAGCCGGCGCGGTGCAACGTGTCGGTCGGGTAACGAGCTCGGACCCGACGGCAGACACGCCCGACCCGGTCGCAGTCTTGACAAGCCGCCGGTTGCGGTTGGACGCGACTGGCATGCTCGGCCGCCGGCAGCAACGACGACCACGGGCCTCAGGTGCGCGGTTTCCGCGCATAGGGGGCACGCCGGTGTCTGCGCCGACAGGCGCGTCCGGACAGGAAAGCGGGTCCGGCCGCAAACGATCGCTCGCGTGCCAGAGCGTAAGCCGGCCCTCGACCAGGCCGTACCACTGTGAGCGCTAGCTCGACTGCCCCGTCGCCGAGTGCTCAGCAAGCACTCGGGCCACCGCTCCTGGACCGGCCATCACACACGTCCCCCGGTCACCGCGTCGGGGGGCGGATTGCCGCAGAAGACGCCTCCTCCGAGCAGCCTGCGGCGCGGGCGCCCGATCGCTTCAACCCACCCGGTGGTTACTTGGTGCCGGGTGCACTCGTTCGTTGACACCGCTCGAGCGCTCGCTGGGCATGCCATCAAGCCCCAGGCCGAAAGGCATCGAGCACGCGCCGAGAGCACGGGCCAGTCTGACGAAGGCGCTCACGACAGGATTCCCGTGCTGTGGGTTCCATGCCAGCGCGAGCGTGGCCTGGGGCGCGTCGGTGAGCGGCACCCAGCGCACACCGGGAGCCGCAAAGGCGCTGGCAAAGCTCTGGGCAGCCGGCGCCACGGCTCTCCCCTCCTGGACGGAGAACGCCATCTCAAAGGGTGTGGCGCTCTCGTCGGCTGTGGTCTGCGCCGGCGCCCCCCGCTCAGCGCCGAAATACCACGCGTCAAACCAGCCGCCTGAGGATGCGGGGTGAAAGCCGGCAAACGGCAAATCCAAGACCTCGTCCAGACGGAGCTCCTCGTTGTCGGCCAACGGGTGGGTGGCGGACATCCCGAGCACACGTGATTCAGCACTGAGCTCCAGGAAGCGAAGACGCGACTCGCGGTAGGGCGGCCACAGAAACGCCAGGTCGACGCGTCCGCGCACCAGGTCCTCGGTATGGGTTATGTACGACAACTCGCGTAGCCTGACCGTCAGCGACCCGTGTTGAGCTTTGAAGGCGTCGACGAGACGTCGCGGCAGCTCTGAGAAGGTCGCCGGAAGCATCCCAATCACCAGCCGCGGGGGCAGCACACCACCCGCGATGCGGGCGCCGAGCGTTGCATCGTCGATGAGCTCGAGCGCGTTTATGGCTTTGCCCACGAACGCTTCGCCCGCCGCAGTGAGCTCGACGCCGCGGGCGTGCCGCCTGAGGAGCGCCACCCCGACATCCGCCTCGAGCTTGCGCAGGGCCAGCGACAAGGCGGGTTGTGTGAGGTGGAGATCGCGGGTCGCGGCGGTCAAGGAGCCTGCCTTGGCGACCGCGACCAGGTAGCGCACCTCGCGAAGGTCCGGAGCCATAACGGATACATATACGAGGCGACAAAAACTCATTAGTAAGCGGATCACAGATTCTGTGCAAGATCTCCGGCCTATACGGAAAGCTCTGGATTGCGGCCGGGGGCTACGACCTGCGGATCCAACGGCTCCGACGACCGCGGAAAGGATCGACATGGGTCAGACGTTCGAGTTTCTCGACGAGCCGCTGATCGGCTCCGAAAAGCTCGCAAGCCTCGGAGACGGTCGCCACGAGATTGCGAAGGACTTCGGCGGAATGCAGGTCTTTGCGACGATCGCCGACGGGAAGGTCACCGGTTATGACGTCGAGGGCCAGGGCGACGGTAGGGAGGCTCGCATGTTCGTACGCGAGCCCGCGGGCGGAGCCATCACGCCCGACATCCGCAACCTACGGTTGTGCGCCTGCAATGGCGGGTGCGTCTGCAAGCAGATACAGGGCGACTAGGTCCAAGGGGGTTCAGATGCCACAGACATATACGTTGACGGACACTCCCGTCATCCCGGAAGGGGCGCTCCGAGAGCTGGATGACGGCCGGCATGAGGTGATGCACGACCTTGACGCGGCCCGGGTCTACCTGATCATTCGCGATCACCGGGTCGAGCGATGCGAGGTCGAAGGGCTGACCGGGAAGCACACGGCGTATCTGCTCCGGCAAACGCCTCTCAGCGGGCAGATCCTGCCGGACAAGCCCAGCCTCTGGGTGGTCGTGTGTGACAACGGGGCCTGCAAGGCGTATCCCGTCCCCGACTAGTGCCCAGGAGAGGCCTGTGCCAGGCAAACAGTTCACGGTCCGATTCGACGTCGATCTCCCTCAGGAAACGATCGCACGAATCGAGCGAACGATTCAGGCCGCGGTGCTCAACGAGCTCGCCAATGTCGATGTCGCGGATGAGTACTCGATAAACCTGAGGCCGGGCAAAGAGCTCGCGGCGGCGGGGGCCGAGGATCGCGACGGCCCCTCGGGTATCTGGGTGCGAGGCAGCGATAGCCCGGCCGTCGGATGACGAATGCTCATCGGCCACCGGCGGCCAGGGCCACCACGTGTCCAAGCGGTCGGTGCCGCGACGGCGCCCTCCTGATCGGCATCGTCGGGCCAGATGGCCAAATCGGCGGGTGCGGCCCGCTCTCACCGTGGACGCCAACTTTGTGCAAGAGGCACAGCACGGCCGTGCGGCCGAGTCCCGGTTTCGCTTCGCCGAGCCATGCGCGGAAAGCCGCTGCGGGCATTGGAAAGACGATCAGTGCGGTCTGATCGAAGAGCTCGTCGAGCGGCTCGATCCGGTCGCTCTGCAGCTGAGCGCTGAGGCCGGGGCCCTCCCGCTTGCGCGATCAGGCGCTCGTGCCGCTGGTTTGGTCAGAAGGGCGGCGACGCGTGCGCGGTCTGTCTGCTTGTTGTCCACGCGCGGCGGCGTCCGGGAAACGGGTCCGCGATGTAGACGGGATGGCTCTCTGGCGACGACCTAGCCGTCGGCGCGCAGACCATCCGGTATCAGGGGGCAAGGGGGCTGTGATCGCAGCCCCCGTCTCCCGAAACGCCGAGATGACCCTCGAGCCGCCGATCGCAGTCGGCGAGGCGTTTGGTGGCAACCGGCTTGGTCGGGCCGATTGCGACGGCGACCTTCAGCGGGAACCGGCTTTCGGGTCGGCTCGTGGGCACCGCGAACGCGGACTGGCCGATCATCTCCGCCGACGGGGCGGTCGCGACGATCGACGCCCGACGTGCATTCAGACTCACGACGAAGCGATCGTCCTCGTGGCCTATGCCGGACGCCTACGCACACGCCAGCGGATCGCCTATGTCGCCCCGGTACCCACCCGATCCCCAGCGGCGTGACCCGGAGAAAGTGATCGGTCAGGCGGTCGATCAGCTCGCCCGGCGGGCGGCTGAGACCTCCCGCATGGTGACGGCGGGCGGTCTCGGCGAGTTCGCGCTCGTCGATCAGGCCGGCCGGCGTATCGAGCAACGAGATGAGAAGTTCGCGGTGCTCTCGCTCGAGCGCGTCGAACGAAGTGCGGATCGCGTCCGTCGGCGACGTCAACTCCTGCTGGATGATGACCGTCACCCGGCGCACCAGACTGTCGCCGGCCAACGTCGGGAGCTCCTGAAGGCGCCCGGTCACGAATCGGGCGGATCCGCTCCGGGGTGAAATGCGGGTGCTCGACGATGGTCAATGCAGCGGACCGAATCAGCTCGCGAGCGGGACCGCTCGGGCTCTGGTCCTTCGCGTGCCGGAACAGGATCAGCGTCTTCTCGGCCAGATCAAGATCGCTGGCGTCGACTAACACCTCGCCGGGGGCGGGAACCCGCTCTGCACCGCGCTCGCGCTGAACACGTCGCAAGCCAGCCTTCAGCGGCGCGGGTCGTGAAGTCCAGATCAACCAATGCTGATCATCGAGCGTGGCCAGAAGCCGACCCAGTCCGCGCGCCCAGCGCTCGGCGGCGTCCGGGCGGTACTCCGTCGACCCGAACGCGTCATCGGCCACGAACAACTGACGCCGCTTTGGATCGAACGTGCGCCAGACCTGCTCCGGGTCGTTGCACTCATGTGCCTCCCAGCCGTCGGTCATCTGCGCCAGCGCGAGCATCTGCGCATCGCGGTCTTGCCCATCTCCGGCGGCCCGGTCAAGACGACAAATCGGTGCCGGCTCAGCGCGCCAAGCGCGCGGTCGTACGCGCGCGTCGGCCAGAACACCCGCGCCAACTCCTGAGCGCGCCCGACATCTAACGACGAACGACGGACCACACCGGCGTCAATCAGGTCTCCCAGGTCCCGCAAGCCCAGCACCGACGGCATCGCTGCCCGAAGCCCCGGGCGTCGATCGAGAATCGCCCCGATCTCCCGCGGACCCCACCACCACACGACCAAACTGGGCGCCCACCTGACTCCGCAGCGCTTTACGCGCCTCCGCCTCCGCCTCCGCTGGTCAGCACCAGAAGTCGTCCATCGAGCTCGATCGGCAGACCCGCCATCCGGTCGACGAAGTCCACGATCGCGAGCCTGCACCCCGGTCCTCAGGGACCCGGAAAACGCCACGCTGACCGGACCGCGCAGCGTGATCCGACGATGCACCAACACGACATCGCCCCCGGACCGCCAGCCGTCCGGTGTCCGAATCACCCCGCCACCCCAGGTCGCTCAGCCCCGCTTCTGCCTCGAGCACCAACGCCGCGAGCCGGTCGAACTGCAACCAGCCCAACTCATCCAACCGGTAGCGAGACCCTGACAACGCCATGCACCACATCGTCCCACCCCAGACCAGTACCCTCGGACCAGGTGAACTGTCCTGGTCCCGGCGAGTCCACGAAGCATTGGGCCGCCGCCAGCCGGACCTCTAGGTGACGCCTCTCTGAGAGCAACCGTCCCTCGCCGCTTCGCCGCTGAAGGAGCGGTGGCCCGAGTGCTTGCTGAGCACCCGGCGACAGCAGTCGAGCTAGCGCTCACAGGCTACGGCGTCGTCGAGAGCGGCCTCGCGCGCTGCCACGTTGCGCTTGCTCCTGAGCTCGCCGAGGGCGATTGCCGCGATACCTGCAGAATCACCGAAGCAGGGCAGGGCCGGGTCGGCGCACGCAGCCCCGAGATTCGCCACAACGAGGGAAGCGACGCCGCCGATCTCCCGAGCTGCACGAGCAATCCTCGACGATGGGGTCAGCCGTGCTGCACGCCAGGCAGCTTCTGACTGTCTTCTTCGGCGACCGCGGCGGCCAGGTCGCGCGCGATCGTGGCCAGCTCGCCGAAGGCACGAGCGACGGCGGGAAGGCTGATCCCCTCTAGCGCCTTGCTTAGGTCCTCCCATGCGGGGTCGAACTTCGCCCAGAGCTCGGCGGGGCCGCGTCGACCGCTGTCGGGCCGCAGCTCCGGCGGCGGCGGCCGACGGGCTGGGGGCAGCGGCTCCCATCCGAGCCCTTCCTGAGCGGCGTATTCGCAGGCGATCTGCTGCGATTCGCACGCGTCGGCGAAGTCTTTGAGTCGCCGCGGGAAGCCCGCGTCCGGCGGGGCGAGCCGATGCTGGCGGAGCGCCGACCGGAAGGTGTGGTCGGCGGCGTTCATGTTGTTTATGGCGCGTTCAACGCTCATCGTCGTGACGGCGCAGTTGTGCGCTGAGCGGTTCGTCTTCGAGTCGGGCCTCGGCGTTCGGGCCGGCTGCCCGGACCGGGATCCCGAGGCCTTCGGCGAACGCCAGGAAGTCGGGAAGGCGGATGCGGTATTCGCGCCCCCCGGTGACTTGGATGGCTCGGAGCTTGCCCGTGCGGATCCAGTGCCGGACTGTGCCTTCGGTGTAGCGGAGCGCTTCGGCCACCTCGGCGACCGTCATGAGCTCTTCGAATGTGGTCCGTTCGGGCATAAGGTTTCGGTCTTTACGGCCCCAACGTGGGCTTTACGTTATTCGACATCATTGATGCTAACGTATCCGGGTCGCCAATGAACAATCGGACGGGCACGGGGAGAGGAACCGGGCCGGATAAGCGGTCGGTGAGAGGCTCGGTCCGGAGCCTATTCCCGCCCGAGGCGGAAGGCGCGGGCGCGATCGCCACGGAGGAGTGGTACGAGACCGAGCGCCTGACCGGTCAGATCACCGGGCGCGGGCGGTCGCTCAAGACGACGGCCAGCTCGGCGCTCGGACACGATGAGGCTCCGCCCGTTCTGGATTGGCGTCATGCCGACGTCTTACCGGCTCCGACCAGGCTCGAGCGGATCAGAGGAAGTGTCGACCGAGGTCGCCGCCGGCTGCGCGCAGGCATGGGCGGCAACGTCCGGGGGTCCGCGCCGATTCGCGCTTCACGGCGGCCTCGGCTCCATCGTTCGTCCGGGGAGCCGACTGTGCCTCGCGGTTCCGAGCAGGATCAGCATCCGGTCGCCAAGATCGGCACCGAACCGTCGTCCAGTCCGTCGACCGCGTCGGGTCACGTTCCTGCTCGGATGCCGGAGCGCCTGGAGTGGCGCTCGGCGCCAGGCTCGGATCCTCGAGAGCGGACCAACCGCCTTCGACTGCGCACGGCGGCGACCCTCGCTGCCGTTGCGCTGAGCCTCGTGGCCACGGCGGTCGTCGCGATCTCGTTGGCGACGCGCGGGACCAAACCCGAGATGCACGATGCCACGCTGTCGGCGCGAGCATCCCGACCGGCCGGTGTCCTGCAGCCAGCAGTCGGCACTCTGATCGGTGCGGTCGAGGTTCTCGAGCATCGAGTGGCTCACTTTCGGGTTGTAGACGGTGATGTTCCGACCCACCGCCACCCGCGCCACCGAACGCCTCCAGCGCACCTGTCGAGAAGCCGGGCAGTGCACGCCCCTAGCGAGAGCACCTCACCCCCGACCGAGGGGGCGACGCCGCCGAACAGTGGCTCGTACCGCAGTTCGAGTTCTACGCCTGCATACAGTTCTCAGCCGGCGGCAGGCGAGGCGGCGACCAGCGCGCGCGCGCCTACTCAAAGCGCGCCGCAGCCAGCTGGGCCAACGGGCCTCGGTGGGGTGGTCGGAAGCAACTGCAACCCCAAGTGCCGCTAGTGCAGCGGACCGTCCCCAGAAAGGCCCTGATGCTGCTTCGCCCATTGCATTCCCTTCGTCGAAACGTGATCGCCTACCTCGCGCTGTTCTTCGCGATTGGCGGGGGCGGCGGCTACGCGTTTGCCGCTACCCAGACCAAGACGATTCACGGGTGCGTCAGTAAGAGCACTCACGTGCTCTACATCCAGAAGCGCTGCGGCCGCGGGCAGAACCGGCTGGTGTGGAGCCAGCAGGCACCGCAGGGTCAAGTCACGGCGTGGGCGGCCGTGAATGCGGTGGGCTTCACAGGCGTCGGCACCCGAGGGATCACTGTGAACCACGTGTCAACGGGGGTCTACAACGTGACGGCGACGCTCTCCCAGTGCGCGAACGTTACGACCGCGCCACAGGTCACCGTCGACACGGGCATCGCTACCCCCGGACAGTTTCCGGAGGCGTGGGAAGCGCACTCAGGCAGTGGGAATAACACGTTCACGGTGTTCACCGGTGTGGTGGCGGACGGAACCTTCACGGCGGCCGACGAGCCCTTTAACGTGGCGGTGCCCTGCTCGTGAGGCTGGCGGCCGCGTTCTGTGTGTGGCGGCTACGACGCGTGCCAACGCGACCCGCCCAGGACCTCCTCGATGCTTACTCGGAACGCTGCGCGCCGCGGCGCCTTGGCGGCGACCCTCGCGATGTTGGTTGTTCTTGTGGGCGCGAGTCAAGCCGCGGCCGGGCAGTACACGATGACGTTCGACGCCTATGACAATCAGGCGCCAGGCTGTGGCGCATGGACGATGATCGGCTTGACGACGTTCGGCTATGACCCGCCGTGCAGCGAGTCGCCGTTGGGCTTTTACGGCGGCGGGGGCGGGTCGCTTCCGGCGGGAGCACGGATTGGCATGCAGACGACAGCGCCGCCGGGCGTGGCGATCATCTCAGCACTGGTCTACCCCTACGAGATAGACAACATCAACAACAATCAGGGCTGGGGCGGCGGCTCGTACTACGCCGGCGGCGGCAGCGGATGGAACGCCGGGGCTCCGTACGAATCGGATTCCGGTTTCAGCTCGAGCTATTGGGGTTTTCAGATGATCTGCGGGTGGGCGAGCTGCTCGAATTTCGGCGACATCTATCTCAATTCGGTAACGCTCAGGGCAGAGGAAGATCAAGGTCCGGCACTGACGGCGGTGGGGGGCGGCAACCTGTGGTATCAGGCGAGTCACTGGGTGTGGAATCCGCCCGGGGACTTGTGGTCCATCGCGCTGGCTGGCACCGATCCGTCGGGGGTGTGTCAGATGTGGGCGACGCTGAACGGCGTGCGGATCAACTCACCGGGACAGACGCCGGACACGGCGGTGTGGCAGCAGTGCCCGGACTGGACGTGGAGCGCGAGCGTCGACACGCGCAACTACGTGCCGGCGAGCGGCTCGCTGTCGCTCACGCTCGCGGGAAGCAACGCGGCCGGGGTGGCGAGCGCCCCGGCTGAGACACTTGATGTGGACAACGATCCCGTACAGCTGAGCCTGTCGGGCCCGACGACGGCGTCGACGAGCTCGGGGACGCAGTATGTGACGGCGACCGCGAGCGCGGGGCCCAGCGGCGTGGCGATCGGCTGCTCGCTCGATGGCGGCCCGCAGCGTTGGCAGAATGGAACCGTCGAGCAGGTCCCGGTCGGTGGCGCGGGAGATCATGTCGTGTCCTGCGCGGCTCATAACGGTGCGGTGGATCCGCAGGGGCAGTACTCCTACGCGACGCCCCAGAGCTGGTCGCTGGATATCGGCGAGCCGACGGTCAGTGCGATCGGTTTCGCGAAGATCGCCGATGCGCTGAAGTGCGGCCGCGCACGCGAGCGGGTCACTATTCCGGCGCATTGGGCGACGGTGCGCAGGCATCACCAGCTGGTGCACGTGCACAAGCGGGCGCACACCAAGACGGTCAGCGTCGAGCGCTGCCATCCGCGGATTGTGTGGCAGCGCAGGACGGTGTGGGTTGCGGTCCGCCGGCACGGCAAACTCGTCTCGGTGAAGCGGACCAAGCGGGTGCGCGTACCGTTGATTCCGCACGCGGTGATGCAGGCCAAGAAGCGGGTCGCCTACGGCCGGGGAACCGCGGTCAGCGGATGGCTGGGCACCGCGAGCGGGGTTGCGATCGGCGGTGTGCCGGTGGAGGTCGTGACCGCACCGAACAACGGGGAGGGGCAGTTCACCGCCGCGGCCGAGACCACGACGGCGGCGGACGGGGCCTGGAGCGCGCAGCTGGGTCCGGGTCCCTCGCGGCTGGTTGAGGCGGTGTACGGCGGCAGCGCCTCGTTGCTGCCGGTGACTTCGACGCCGGTCGAGGTGAATGTGCCCGCGCGGATCACTCTGTCGGTGAGCCCGCATGTGGTGCCGTGGGACGGGATCGTGACCTTGCGCGGGCATCTCGACGGCGGCTACGTCCCGCCGGACGGCGTGGCTCTGCGCCTGCTGGTTCGCTTGCCGGGCCGCGCTCAGCCGTATGAGCCGCTGCCGTTCAGAACTGACGCCCAGGGGAACTTCGTGATCAACTGGTCGTGGGGAACCGGAGCGGGAATCGCGTCCTATCCGCTGGCGGTCGCAACGACCGCGACCGAGAGCGATTTTCCGTTTTCGGCATCGCGAAGTTCGTGGATCCGCGTCACATTCGGGCCTCCAACACCTCACCACCGCCACCACCACCATCGCCGCCGCGGCGCTCACAAGCGGTCGACGAGCGGCCGTCCTCACAAGCGTCATCGCGCCCAGCACCGTCGAAAGCGATGAGCACCCGGATCCGAGGCGAGCACAACACCGACTGGGGGCGCTGGCGTCCCCGCGCCAGCCATGGGGGTGCCACCGCGACCGCGGGGTCCCTGGCCTCACCAAATCAGCCGACGCGTCAGGCGGTCGCCGGCTGGGAACGCGGTCGGGCGACGCGTCGGCTGGTTATCGGCAGCGTGGGAATACTCGCCGCTGTGGCGATCATCGCCGTGTCTGTTGCGACGAGCAGCGTGCTTTCCTCAGCGCCGGCGGCGGACTCGCTGCCGGCGACGCCGCGGGCGTGGCTGGACGCGTATGAGGCGGCGGCGATCGACAACCCCTCGCGGGTGTGCTCGAGGTTGTTCGCGCCGCAGCTCGCCGTGGCCTACGGGACCGCTGTGCACGGGAGCTGCACCGCCTACTTCCGGCGGATCACCAGCTTCTCGCTGGTGGTTCGCCGCGTGCTCGAGGACGGTGGCACTGCCGTGCTCGAGCTTCGCCAGACGGTACGCCCACGAGCTTGGGCGGTGGTGCTCAGCCATCGGCCTGCCGGCTGGCAGGCGGTGGATCTTCTCCCGGGTGATCTGGTGCGCTGATTCAACGTCGCCTGGCGCGGCCCGATGACGCTGCGCGCGCGGTAGCCGCGATCGGTGTGGCGGACGCCGCTACTGGTGCGAGGTGGAGGTCTTCGGCGAGACGGTGGCGGAGTTCGAGGTAGTCCCGGCCGCGCGTGCCGAGGCCGTAGATAAGCGCGCCGAGGTCGTAGATGGAGCCGCCGGTGCGGCAGGCTCCGTAGCAGTACCAGTCGTGCTCGTAGAGCTGGAAACTGGGGCCGTGGTCGTTGTGGAAGGGGCATCGAATTTTGCCGGCGCGGTTGGGCTGCCGCCCGGTGAGGGCCGGCACGTAGACGGCGGCGGGAATCGTTCAGCAGTTGGCGGTCGAGATCGCTGGTGGCCGTGCGAGCCGGTGCTGTGGCGGATCGCGGTTTCGGGGAGGGGTCGGCGAGGCCAGCAGTGAGCTCGATGAGCGTGTAGCGGCGGCCCAGGTGGAGCACGAGTAGCTCGACGCTGGGTCGGCGGCGTGTGTTTCCAATTTCTCGAGGTTGGCGGTCTGAGAATGCGTGCGGCGTCGACGGATGCGAGGTCGCCGCCGAGGCGGATGGCGAGTCGCCGGTTGGCTTGCTCGAGCTCGTCGAGGCCGACGGGCTGTTGCAGTTGCCAGTACGCGTGAGCGTGGCCGGCGGTACCGCCGGATGAGATGACCATGGTGGGCGGGCAGCGGTGTTGGGCGAGTCGCTCGGCGGCGTCGGGGTGGTCGATCTCGATGAACGCGAGGTGTGAGCGCTCGCAGGCGTCGCGGCCGCCGGCGCGGCGGGCGCGGAGCAGCACGCCGACGTACACGTCGGTGCGGGCGGCGAGCCTGGTGATCGTCTTGGCCGTGAGCTCAGGCCGGGTGGCGGGTGTGAAGGTCTGGCGCATGCCACCGCTCGGGATGCGCGGAGCGGATCTCGATCAGCCGTCCGGCGGGGTCGGCGCCGACGAGGATCCGCAGGTAGCGGTCGAGGTCGCTGGCGTGGTCGGTCATGGTTCGGCGCGCAGTTCGATGATCCGCTGGCCGCCGGCGATCGCGTGGCGCCACGGTCCGCGGTCGTCGGGGTGTTCGGCGCCGACGAGCACCGCGAGGAGCGAGCGGGCTTGTTGCTCTGACTGCGGCGGGCTTTCGTAGTGGCGGCTGTCGCCCCCGGCGAGTCCGTGCGTGATCTGGTCTGTGATGAGCACGCGGTAGGTGGGGGGGCTGGTGCTTGTGCATGAGCTAGAGCGTCGAGGGTTGTGGGCGGGACGCCGGCGGCGTGGCGTCCCGCCCGTTGAGGGTCAGGCAGCCGCCTCGACGGGCTGCTCGGATTCGGCGGTCGCCGGTGTTACGTGGGGCGGCGAGGAACTCGACGCTGCCGATCACCTCGTAGTCGTGGCGGGTCTTGCCGTCCTGCTCCCACTCGTGGTACTCGAGGCGACCGTCGACGGCGACGAGCCAGCCGGTGGAGAGGATCTTGGCGGCGGCTTCGCCGGGCTTGCCGAAGGTCGAGACGTTGATGTAGCCGGTCTGCGCGGCCGCGGGCCATGTCATCGACGGCGAGGCGGAGCTTGCACACGGTCCCGCCGTCGGGCAGCTCGTGGAGCTCGGGGTCGCGGGTCAGTCGTCCTGTGAGGGAGAGGTGCTGCATGTTCGATTCCTCCTTCTGAGGGGATCGGGGTGGTTGACAAGAGCCCGGTAGCGCCCGCTAGAGCGGCCGAGCGGAACCGCAGCCCGTAGGGCAAGGGAAAGGGAGCGAAGCGACCTTGAAGCGGGTGGCCGTCGTGGGCGCACGATCGCGGCGGCGGGCAACCGCCTTGATCCACAGGGGGGTGGGATCGGTCGGTCATGCGCCTCTCGTGATCAGGCCGTCCGACGCAAGGCCCGGAGCAGCTCGCGATGATCGACCAGCATGCGTGTATGATAACGCTGATTCGTCAATGACATTGGTTTACGTCAATAACGATGAGGAAGAGGCGCCGGTGGAGGGCGATGGTCGGTCAGGCGCCGGGGCTTCGCGGATGCGGCTTGCTGCGGCCGGGGGACAGGGGGGCGTTGTCCTGCCGGAGTCGCAGGATCGGTTGCGCGCGTCGGGTGCTCGAGCGCGATGAGCAGGCGGCGGTGTGGTGGCTGGGCGCGCACGGTGGGGCGGGGGAGTCGACGCTCGAGGAGCTGTTCTCCGGTTCGCGCGCGGCCGGTCACAGCTGGCCGGTGACCGCCGCGCACCTAGCCGCCGGCGCGAGTCGGTGCTGGTCGCGCGCACGCACGCGCACGGGCTGAGGGCCGCGCAGAGCGCGATCCGCGAATGGGCGGCCGGGGATGTGCACGTGCTGCTGCTCGGGCCTGGTGCTGATCGCTGACGCGCCCGGGGCGCCTCCCGCACGCCCTGCGGCAGCTGGCGGATCTGATCGCCGGTGGTGTGCCGGCGGTGTGGTGCGCTGCCGTGGATCGAGGCCTGGCGGATTGGGGAGCCGCCGGCACCGCACAACGCGCCGAAGGTCGTTCGCCGGCTGCTCGAGGACCTGCAGGCGATGACCGAGACCGCGGTCACCTCGGGAACGTCAACCGAAAGGACTGAGGATGATGTCTGCATCTACCGTGACCCTCGCTGTCGTGAACCCCGGGCAGGGGGTCGCGCCGCCCGGCGCCGGACAAGCTCACGACGATCCTGCAGTGGACCGCCTGGGCCGTGTTCGCGCTGTGCGTCGGCGGGCGTGCTGATCAGCGCCGCGAAGCTCGCGCACTCTCACAACCAGGGGTACGGCGGCGCGAATCAGCACACGACCAGCCTCGTGTGGACGCTCGTCGCGTGCGTGATCGCCGGGTCCTCGGCAGCGATCGTCGGAGCGCTCAGCTAAACCCGGTAGGGCAACGGAGGATCTGATGAGCGAGCGAGCCTCCAGTGCGCGAGACCTCGTCCGAGCGCTCTCCGTGGAGTCGCGCGAGCGTTCTGCTCTCGGGCGCGTTCCTGCTGGCGCTCGTGCTGCTCGGGCTCGTGGTTGCCGTCATCGGCGCTGGCGGCGGTGCCAATCACACCGCGAGCAGGCAGCCTGCGGCCATCCGACCGGCACTCAATCAGCCGGCGGCGAGCGTGGCCGGGTGCAGCCTGCCGGCGGGTAGTCAGACCGTCCCCGCCGATAGTCCGCCGCAGGCGCGCTGGGGGACGGTCGGTTCGATGGAGGTGCCGCAAAGCCCGACGGTGTTCGGACCGGAGCGCTCGGACGGGCCGTGGGAGACGTGCTTTGCCCGGAATCCCTCCGGCGCGCTGCTGGCCGCGATGAATCTGTGGGCTGAGGGAACGGCCGTACCGCCAAGCGAGCTGTTCGCGCGGCTGGCGGTCGGCGCGCCGACGAACCTGGGCTCGACCGCGCAGCTGGATTCGAGCGGCCCGGTTCAGTTCGCCGGCTACCGCTACGAGTCCTACACCTCGTCGGACGCTGAGGTCGCGATCGTCTTCATGGGCCCGGAGGGCAAGCTGCTCGCGGTCGTCACGTCGATGGTGTGGCGAGCCGGCGACTGGAAGTACCTCTTCCCGCCCGAGGGAGCCCCCGCGATGCAGGTCATCGGCGATCTCACGGGCTACGTGCAGTGGAGGCTTCTGATGCGCCGTGGGTCCGCCGCTCTGTGCTGTGCGCGCCGCCGATGGCCGTCGCTTTGCTGCTCCTGACCGCCGCGCCGGCGGGCGCGCTGTTCGGATGCGGCGTCAATCCGTTGTGCATCGTCGGCAAGGGCGTCGGCGGCGCGGTGTCGTCGGTCGCCGGCGATGCGATCACGGCGTTGGCGCGGTCGGTGCTCGGCGCGCTCGGGCACGCGGTCGAGTGGGCCTCGACGCTGTGGGTAGGGATCGGGACGCCGCCGGTCGCCGATGCGGCGGGGCAGTCGACCGGGACGGTCGCGTTTCTGCAGCAGAACCTGCTCGTGTTCACCACGTCGTTGGCGGTGTTGTGCACGCTGCTCGGCGCCGGGCGGATCGTCTACCACGAGCACAAGGCAGCACAGCTGCGCGAGCTTGGCCGCTACCTGGTGACTTACGTGCTGATCTCCGGCGCGGCCGCCGGGGCCGCGAGTGTCCTGATCGGCGGGTGTGATCAGATGGCGGCGTGGTTCATTAGCCGCGCGAGCGCCGGCTCCGGGTTCGCTGACCATCTCGCAGGCCTGCTTGGGCTCGCGACCGCTGCCACGACTGGTGTCGCTGGGCCGGCGGGATTTACGGTCGGGCTGGCGGGCACGGTCACGACGGCGTTCATCGCGATCGTGCTGGGGATCATCGCGTTCCTGGCGACGGTGATCCAGATCATGCTGATGCTGGTCCGCGGCGGGATGCTGGTCCTGCTCGTCGGAACGCTGCCGCTCGTCGCCGCGTTCTCGAACACCGAGATGGGGATGCAGTGGTTCCGTAAGGCCAGCGCGTGGCTGATCGCGTTCGCGCTCTACAAGCCGGCGGCG
>CAVOOV010000018.1:0-358555 GCA_963697655.1 uncultured Solirubrobacterales bacterium
GCGGCGTGGAACGCACCCAGGCTGACGCCGCAGGTGATCGGCTCGCTCGCCCCACCGCAATCCCAGTGGACGAACGGCACGACCTCGTGCAGGATCCACGACTCGTAGACGTCGTGGCGGCGGGCGCGCTCCTCGAGCGGGATGTCGCGGTTCGACCACGTCTCGCGGTCGAACGAGTCGACGCAGTAGAGCTTCACGCGGCCGGCCTCGATCAGGTCGCCGACGGCGCCAACCATCCCGCGGCGCTCGAACTCGCCGGCATCGCCGCCCTCGGCCGGGAACGCCACCACGGGTCTCCCCCAGTGGCCGTAAACCGCGACGCCGTTCATTTTTGGGCCTCGCTTCGCTCGGCGTCCGTGGGGCCGTGTACCCCATCCGGACGGGCCCGCATGGTCCCATGGATGCCGCGAAGCGGCCCCCACAAATCCGTGAGCAGCCGCGTCAGGAACGGGTCCAGCGCGTCGCGCCAGGACGTGTAGTTGTGCATGTCGGGCACCTCGGCGAGATCCGCATCGTAGCCCTGGCCGGCGAGCGCGTTCGCCATCAACCGGTTGTTGTAGACGTTCTCCTCCTCCGAACCGCAGGTCATCGCCACCGGCACCGGCTCGTCGAACGTCGCCGCGCGCAACACGCCGCGGACGAACCGCACGATCCTCGCGTACCGCGGAAACCCCGACTCCTGGCGGTCGAAGCGGGGCACGAAGAAGCTCGCCGATTGCAGGAACAGGCCGGCGAACGCGCCGGGCCAACTCCGCTGCGCCTGGAGCATCGCGAGGCCGCCGAGGCTCGCGCCCATCCCGACCGGGCGACCGCTCACCGCGACCTCCCTGCGCAGCGCCGGCAGGATCCGCTTGCAGAGCGCGCGACCGTACAGCGCCGACGCCGAGTACCACTCGTTGCGGTCACCGGGCGGGAGCAGCGCCACGCGGAACGGCGCGAGCGTGCCGGCCTCGATCATCGCGCCGGCGTAGCGGGTCAGCCCGGCGAGCTCGGCGTACTCAGGGCCATCGTGGGCGACCAGCAGCGGCAGCTCGCCCTCGCACGGAGACCAGATCGGGATCTCCAGGGCGTGGCCGACCACCCGGACGACGGCGCCGTCGAACGCCCCCTCGACGAGCGGCTGCTCGAGCCACGCCGGCGGGCGGTAGCCGGGCGCCGACAGCACCGACTTCTCGCCGAACGCGCCGGGGGCGCGCTGCGGGTTGCCTGGATCGCACACGACGACCGTGTCGCCGTCGTGGTCGGACAGCTCGAGCTGGTACTCCAGGCGCGCGAGCCCGGTGTCGGGCAGGTGCAGCACCCAGCCGCCGTCCTCGCGCACAAACCCCGGGTCGGGCAGCGGCAGGTCCGAGCACAGGCGGACCGTCGCGTAGCGCTCCTCGGGGTCGTCGACGCGCAGGCTGTCCAGCACCGGGCGGGAAGGTAGCAAGCGATACCCTGCCGCCCGTGGGCTACTCCGTCGTGAACGTCGACGACATCGAGGGCGCCGGCCCCGGCCGAGCGGTGCGGTTCGTGCGCCGGGAGCTTGGTGCCGAGGCGTTCGGCATCAACTGGTTCGAGCTCGGACCGGATGCGGAGGGTCACGAGCATGACGAGACCCGCTCGGGGCAGGAGGAAGTGTCGGTGGTCGTCCGCGGAGGCGGTCATTGGCGAATCGACGGCGCAGAGGTACCGGTCCGGGTCGGCAGCTTCGTGCGCTTCGATCCCGAGGCCACCCGCTGCCCGGTCGCCGGTCCCGACGGCATGACGTTCGTGTCGGTCGGGTCGCGGCGCGGCTCCTACGAGCCTCGCGGCCCGTTCTAGGCCGCTTGGCGCGGGCCTCCCGACGTGAGGCGGAGCGTCATGTATGTGCTGTTCGGGCTCTCGCGGTAGTCGCCGAACGGCTGGCAGACCTCGAACCCGGCGCTCGCGTACAGCGACCGGGCCGGCGCGAACGCCGCCATCGATCCGGTCTCAAGGCTGAGGCGCCCGTAGCCGCGCTCGCGCGCCACCGCGATCAGGTGGTCGAGCATCATCCGGCCGAGCCCCCGCCCCCGCGCCGCCTGCGCGGTGTGCATCGATTTGATCTCGGCGTGGTCGCGGTCGAGCCGCTTCAGCGCCCCGACGGCGAGCAGCGTGCCGCCGGCGCGGTAGCCGAAGAACGTCACCGCGGGGTCGAGCAGCCCGTCGACGTCCATCGCGTGGGCATCCTCGGGCGGCGTTTGGGCTCGCGCGAAGGTGAGGTGGAGCGCGAGCAGCGCGCGTACGTCGGGCGCCTGTGGATCGTCGACACGAATCGCACCGTCGGGCACCCGGGGAAGTTACCTTCCCCCGGACGATCAGCAGGACCCGGCGTCAGCTGGTCGACACGGTCACCTTCGACATCACGACCGCCGGCGTCGGCATGCCATCCTGCGGCGGGTTCGTGGGCAGCGATCCGATCCTCTGGACCACGCCGATCCCCGACACGACCTTGCCGAGCAGCGCGTAGTCGGGGGTGAGCCCCGCGGATTGCGTGACGTTCTGGCCGGTCACGATGAAGAACTGGCTGCCCGAGGCTCCGGACGGTTGCGTCTGGGTCTTGGCCATCGCCACATCGCCGAGCACGTACTGGGTGTTCTTCGGAGGCGCCTCGACGACGGTGTAGCCGGGTCCGCCGGCGCCCGTGCCGGTCGGGTCTCCACCCTGGATCACGAACCCGGCGGCCACCCGGTGGAAGGTGACCCCGTCGAAGAAGCCGCGCTTGACCAGCGAGTAGAACGACGCCGAGGTCTTGGGTGACTGCGTGACGTCGAGCGTGAACGCGAACGTCCCGCAGTTGGTCACGATCGTCACCGTGTAGGTCCGGTGAGGATCGAGCTTCAGGTGCGGCACGGGCAGGTGCCCGCTTGGCTTCGGCGCCGGGACGGGAGCCGTGCGGCAAGCATTGGCTGTCGCCGGCGACGGGGACGTGCTGGACGACGCCGGCGTGCTGGACGACGCCGACGCCGAGCCCCCGGAAGCGGTGCTCGTCGACGCGCTGTGAGTGGCGCTGCTACCGCAGCCGGCAATCGCGACGGCGAGGGCAACGGGCACGGCGACAGCTAGGCGTGCGCGGCGCACACCACGGAAGCAAACCAGATCGGTTCATTGCGAGGTGGACGAACAATCCGAACGGTGCTTATGCGCGCGGACGCGGGCCTGGGAACCGCCAGTAGTGCACGTCGGCGTCGGGGTCGTCGCCGGCCGGACCGAAGCGGGCGCGCCAAAGCAGGCAAAACCCCACAAGTCCCGCAAGTCCCACCGGAGCGGCGAGATACACCGCGTAGTCGCCGAGGACCGCGATTAGCACGACCGCCGCGATTAGTCCCAGCGGGAGCAGCCAGGGAAGCCACCATGCCTTCATGGCCGCAGAATACTCCGGCGTTGGCCCGATTTCCAGAGTGCTACTTGTCCGTGCGGAAGCGTGACCTGAGTTCCGTCGAACTCAGGTCACGCTAATGCTTTTCGCCTTGTTGCCGAAACAAGGGGTGATCGTAGGCGGGCGCCCAGGCTGGAAGGGCCGCGCGTGCGGGGTGAGCTTCGGCGCCTCACCGTCCGCCTCAATCATTCCTCTCGTTCAGCCCAGCTTGATCGCCTTCTCTAGCGAGAGCGCGAGCAGGCTCGCGCCGGCGTAGCTGGGATGGATCCCGCAGCCGCCGGTCGACAGCTGCGTGAGCAGCCCGGCCGTGCAGGTGTTGCCGCCCGAGTGCACTGACGCCGCCTCGAGCTGGCCGAAGCCATCCGCGACGACCACGTGGAACGGCTTCGCCGCATTGTCGACGGTCTGATTGAGAAGCTCACTCTGGGCGTCGCCGGCCTGGGAGGAGTAGTCGAGCGAGTAGTAGTTCTCGATCGCGATCTGCCCGCTGTAGTGGGCCTTGTTCCGGATCGTCGACAGGATCGTCTTGACGTTCTTGCCGAGCGTCCCCAGCACCGCTGCCTGCTCGGGCAGGCTGGCGCACTTGTCCGCGGTGGTCTCCTGGCAGACGAAGAAGTCGTTGGCGCCGATCATCAGCGACACCAGCCGGACCTTCGGGTGCGTCTTGAGGTACGACACCCCGTATGACAGCTGCGAGCCGCTGTACTTGACGTGCAACGGGAACTGCGTGCGATAGCCGACGTTGCCGCCGCCCGGCGTGTTCTCGCAGCCGTTGCTCTGGGCGGTGGGATCAATCAGGCTCGACGACGTCTCGCCCGGGCAGGCCGGGTTCGCGACCGTCAGATGCAGCTCCGAGCCGAGCACCTCGGGATAGCCGAGGAAGCTCGAGGCGTCCGCGTAGTTGGGCGCCGGAACGACCTGCGCCTCCTCGTATCCGAACGACACGGAGTCGCCGAGCGCGAGATAGCCGGAACCCGGCGTGACCGGCGTGTGGCTGGTGATCTTCGGCGCCTTCGGCTTCTTGGCCGGCTTCTTCGCCAGCGCCGGGGCGCTCGCGGCCGCGATCCCCACCACTGCACACATCGCCAGGACTAAAACTTTGAGAGCACGCCGCGCGGTCGCGCGGGTACCTCCTTGAGGACTCTGCATACGGGGTGTCTCCTTCCCCACGGGGTCGGCGCTGCCCCGGCCTGGCCGCGCGCTTGGTTGCGGCGGGCAATGCTAGCCGGGCCGGCGGCGAGGTGTGTCCCTCGCGTGAACGCGGATCGCGCAACCGTGGGATCCGATCGTCATTACAATCCAGCCGTCGCGACCGAGCTTTCGATCAATCGCAGGGACGAAGCCGGGGGTGTCGTGCTCGCGCTGAGTGGCGAGCTGGACGTGGTGTCCGCCCCGGAGCTTGAACGATGCCTGAACGAGGTCCTGGCCGAGGACCATGCGCGTGTCAAGCTCGACCTCTCAGAGCTCGCGTTCGTCGATAGCGCCGGCATGAGCGTGCTGATCAAGGCCAAGCAAGACGCCGAGTCGAACGGCCGAACGCTCGTGCTCGGCCGCCCGACCGAGCAGGTGAACCGCGTGTTCGCGCTCGTCGGGCTGGCGGACTGGCTGGCGGTCGAGGGCTGAGGCCGGCGCCGGCGGGGCGTAGGGTTTGTGGTGTGAGCAGCTACTGCGAGCACCTCGTCTCCTCCCCGCTCGTGTGCTGCACCTGGGAGCAGCACACGACTGACGCCTCCGAGCAGCGGGTCGTGCCCGATGCATGCGTCGACCTGATCTGGTCGGGCGACCGGCTGACGATCGCCGGCCCGGATACGCGCGCTCGCCTGGTGGCGCTCGCGCCCGGCACGCGCATGGTCGGCGTCCGCCTGCGCCCAGGCGTCGCCGGCGAGGCGTTCGGGCTGCCGGCCGGCGAACTGCGAGACGTCGCCCCCGACGCCGGCGAGGTGCTCGGCCGCGACCAGGTCGAGGCGCTGCTCGATGCGCTCGCCCTCGCCGGCGCCGGCGCCGGCGGGCGCGGGCGCCGGCAAGGATCCCCGCGCGATCCTGTTGGGCGCGATCGAGCGGCGTGGCGCGGCTGGCCCGGATCCCCTGGTCCGCGCGGCCGTGGCGGCACTCGACCGTCCGCACGCCCGCGTCGCGGCGGTCGCGGCCGGGCTCGGGCTGAGCGCGCGCCAACTCCAGCGGCGGGTCGCCGACGCCGTCGGCTACGGACCCAAGACGCTCGCGCGGGTGCTGCGCTTCCGGCGCCTGCAGACGCTGCCGGCGGGACCGCTGGTCGAGCTCGCGCTCGAGGCGGGCTACGCCGACCAGGCGCACATGACCGCCGAGGTCACCGCCCTCGCCGGCATCCCACCTGTCCGATTTCTCAAAGACCGCACGCCGACCGCCGCCTAGTCTCTGGCGCATGCCGGTCGATCAAGCCGCCGCCGAGACGTTCATCTGGTCAACCGCCCGCCTGGTGGACCGCCACCGGTACGCGATGCTGTTCTTGGACGGGAGCGCGGAGCCGGTACTCGCCGCGCTCGGCGGCTATCGGAACGCCGACGGCGGGTTCGGCCACGCGCTCGAGCCCGACCTGCGGTGCCCGGGCAGCCAGCCGGCCGCCACGCTGTACGCGCTCGAGATGCTGCACGAGGCCGGAGGGTTCGACTCCGACGTCGCGCTCGGCGCCCGCGCCTGGATCGCCTCGATCGCCGCCCCCGACGCCGGCATCCCGTTCGCGTTGACCGGGTTCGAGCCCTATCCGCATTCGCCGTGGTGGTCGCTCGGACCGCCGTCCTCGTTCTTGACGTTCGGGCTGGCCGCAGCCCTTCACGCCGGCGGGGTCACCGGAGACGAGTGGCTCGACCGCGCCACCGAGTGGAGCTGGCGCAGGATCGAGGAGCCGACCGAGCCGAGCGGCTACTGGCTCAAGTACGCCTGCGCCTTCCTCGACGCCGTGCCCGACGAGGACCGGGCGCGCGCGACGATCGCATCGCTGCGCTCCCGCATCGACCCGGCCGCGCTGGCGCCGGCGGACGGCGCCGAGGGCGAGACGCTCCGCCCCCTCGACCTCTCGCCCCGGCGCGGGAGCCCCAGCCGCGAACTGTTCAGCGAGGCGGCGATCCAGGCTCATCTCGACCTGGTCGAGGCCGGGCAGCACGAGGACGGCGGCTGGATGTTCGACTGGCTCGCCTGGTCGCCGGCGCAGACCACGGCGTGGCGCGGGATCGTGACGATCCTCGCGCTGAGGTGGCTGCGTGACAACCGCCGTTAGCTACCGCCGGCTGCGCGGTTAGCTACCGCCGGCCGAGGCGGTTAGCTCCCGCCGACCGCGGCCCGGGTGCAAGAAAGCGCAAACCGCCTCCGTGGCCGCTGCCCGGCAAACGGCGGGCACCTGGAGTGTGAGGGCGGTGGCCTCTCCGGTCGGCCGGGATCGCCGGCGACCTGCAAAACCTGTCATCGGAGCCGTTGCGCGCTGCCCGTGTCATTCCGTGCATGCCCCACATGCGTGGAATGACACGGTCAACGTCAATCGCGCCAATTGTCAGCTTTTGCAGGTAATTTCGGGACCATTCGGCCCTGCTCCCGCCACCGAGCACCCGAACCCTCCTCCAGGTGCCCGCCGTTCAAGCCCTGTTCGCCTCGATGACCGGTCGGCCGGGATCCTGCCGGCGTGGTGGCTACGCTGAGATGCGCAACGCAAGCGCCGGCAGGCGCTTATTTGCACTCGGCGGCCCGAGAATCGGGGTTTTCGCGCATTTTGCACCGCTTTCAGCCGCCCATCGGCGCCGCGAGACCACCGGCGGCCCGCACCGCGCACGAGGTCGCCACCCGCGCCGGCGACTCGCCTCGCCACCCCGGCTACACGAATCCCAGCGTCCGGTTCAGGAACTCGTGCTCGGCGGCGAGCGCCACACCGGCCACGCTCATCGGGAGTGCAACGAACCCGTGGGGCGCCTCGGGCCAGATCCGAAGCTCGGTGGCGTGACCGGCCGCGCGCCACCGCGCCTCCATGAACAGCGTGTCGTCGAGCAGCGGATCGGACGTGCCGACCGTGAAGATCGCCGGCGGCATCCCCGACAGGTCGGCGAACAGCGGGGAGATGTCGGGGTCGCGGCGCTGCTCGCGGTCACGCCCGGGCAGGAACTGGTCGCCGAACCAGGCGATGATCGGCCCCGACAGCACGAGGTTGCGGTCGCCCCAGAGGCGCTGGCTCGGCGACATCGACAGGTCGAAGCCGCCGTACTGGAGCACCGCCGCGCCGAACGCATCTGTGATCCCGTGGCGGTCGCGAAGGCGCAAGAGGACGCAGGCGGCCAGTTGCGCGCCCGCGGAATCACCCCCAATGGCCCGCGGACCTTCGGCGCCGACGATCGCGCGGCCCTCGTCGCCGAGCAGCCACAATGCCGCGGCCTCACAGTCGTCGGGACCGGCGGGATAGGGGTTCTCGGGCGCCAGGCGGTAGTCCACGCTGACGGCCGTCAACCCGGTGTCGCGCGCCAGCCGCTGGAGGCGCGGGTCCTGCCCGTCGCTCTCGCCCAGCGTCCACCCTCCCCCGTGGATGTGCAGGAACGTCCCGCGCGGCTCCCGTTCGGGAGCGATGATCCGCAGCCCGATCGGCCCGCCGGGACCCGCGATCTCGACCTCCCGCGCCTCGGGCACGTACACCGGCGGGGGGAAGATCCCACGACCTTCCCGACGGGCACGCCGGCTCTCCTCGGGCGGCACGGTGTTGACCGCGGGGATCGTCATCAGCAGCTGTTCGAGCTCGGCGTTGAAGGCCCGCGTCTCGGCGAGCAGGACGTCCGGATCGGGGGTGGTCATCAGTGGGCAACTCCTCGCGGTCGGTTTCCTCGTGCCGATTCTCAGCGCACGGCAAAGTGGAGCATGCCAGTCGGCGCGCGCTCGCAGCTGTGACATCGTGGGGCCTGTGAGGTGCGCGGTCACGATCGGGGTTTACGGGTGGGATCTGAGCCACTTTCTCGAAGCGCTGGCCGCCGCCGACGTCCGGTTGCTGATCGACGTCCGCCAGCGCCGCGGCGTGCGCGGGCCCGAGTACGCGTGGGCAAACTCCGCCCGCCTGCAATCCTCGCTGGCCGGCGCCGGCGTGGCCTACGAGCACCACAGGGAACTCGCGCCGACGACCGAGCTGCGTCAACTCCAGTACGCCGAGGACGCGCGCCGGCGCGAGGGCAAGCGGTCGCGGACGGTTCTGGCCCCGGAGTACGTGACCCGCTACACGCGCGAGATTCTCGACCAGGCGCCACTCGACGCGGTCGCTGACGAGCTGCCGATCGACGGCGCCGCGGCGTTGCTGTGCGTCGAGCGCGACCCCGAGGCCTGCCACCGATCGATCATCGCGGACCGCCTCGCGTCCGAGCACGACATCGCCGTGAGCCATCTGCGCCCATGAGCGGAAAGGAGACCCCGACATGCTTCTCGGGGGCAGGAACGCGATCGTCTACGGCGCCGGCGGCTCGATCGGCGGTGCCGTCGCGCGCGCGTTTGCACGGGAGGGCGCGCACGTCCACGTCGCCGGGCGAACGATCGAGCCGCTGGAGGCGCTGGCCGAGGACATCCGCGCCGCCGGTGGGACCGCCGAGCCCGCGCAGGTCGACGCACTCGACCCCGACGCGGTGGAGGAGCACGCGGACGCGGTCGTGGCTCGCGACGGCCGCCTCGACGTGTCCTTCTGCCTGATCTCACAGGGCGCGGTGCAGGGCACGCCGCCCCACGAGATGTCGGTCGAGGACTTCATGGAGCCCGTGGTCCGAACCGTCAACGCGATGTTCGTGACCTCGAGAGCCGCGGCGCGGCACATGATCGCGCAGCGGTCAGGGGTGATTCTCGCCTTCGGTGGCTACGGGCCGCCGACGGCCAAGGTCGGGAACGCGGCCGTGCTCGCGGCCTCGGACTACGCGCGCACGATGACCGCCACCGCGCTCAACATCACCTGCGGCGCCGTCGCGGACTGAGGCCTCAGGCGCGGGCGGACCCGGCCGGCCAGACCCCCTGGCCCGGCGGCCTCACGCAGGTTGCGTACCCGTCGATCGCAACCCCCTTGACATTGGGGAGACTTGCCGTCTACGTTTGTGTTGTTCGCCTGTGGACGGATTGTTCGGATCACGCACAATCCGGCCTCGTTTGGAGGAACCATTCAAGCCGGATGCCCAGCTGTGGTAAAGCTTCGGTGGCCCGGGCTGAGATGCCCGCCGTCGAGCCGCCATGGCTGGGCGCCGCGCTCGAGCTTGTGAGGGGCTGAGCAAAGCGGCGTGGAGCCACGGCGCTGCCCGCAATGGGGGGCGGGCGGCGCCGGTACAGTCGTGCGCGATGCTTGACCTCGGGGCCTATCTGGCGCGTATCGGCCAGCCGGCACGCCCCGACCTCGCACAGCTGCACCGCGCTCACGTCACGGCGATTCCGTTCGAGAACCTCGATCCCCGGCGCGGCATCCCGGTGTCCCTCGAGCTCGAGGACCTCGAACGCAAGCTTGTGGCCGCCCGCCGGGGCGGTTACTGCTTCGAGCAAAACCTGCTGTTGAAGGCGGCGCTCGAGGCGCTCGGCGCCGAGGTCGAGGTGTTCCTCGCGCGCGTGCGCGTGGGCTCCCCCCACGGAGCCGCGCGGCCGCGGACCCACCTCCTGCTCGGAGTCCAGGCCGACGGCGCGCGGTGGCATGCCGACGTCGGGTTCGGCCACGGCACGCTGCTCGAGCCAATCCCGTTCGGCCGGAGCGGCGAGCACCAGCAATCGGGCTGGCGCCATCGAATCGTCGAAGACGGCCCCGAGCTCGTCCTGCAGTCGGCCGATCACAGCGGAGCGTGGGTCGACCTGTACGGCTTCGTCCCCGAGCCGGTTCCATTCATCGACGTGGTGACCAGCAACTGGTACACGTCCACGTATCCACGCTCGCCGTTCGTCACCGGGCTGATCGTCAGCGTGCAGCGGCCCGACGGCACGCGCGAGTCACTGAGCAACTGGAGCGGAGAGCTGACGCTGACCGAGGAGACACCCGACGGCGCCACCGTCACCGAGGTCGAGGCGCGGGCGGTCCCGGAGATGATCAAAGCACGCTTCGGGCTCGAGGTCGCGGGTGTCTGACGAGGGCCTCACCGTCGCCGTCACCGGCCCGACGGGGACGTTCGGCTTCGGTCTGATCCCGCTGCTCGAGGCCGATCACCGGATCGCCCGCATCGTCGGGATCGCACGCCGCCCGTTCGACCCGCAGATGCACGGCTGGCGCAAGATGGAGTACCGCCAGGGCGACGTGCGCGACCCGGGCGCGCTCAAGCACTCGTTCGAGGGCGCGGACGTCGTCGTCCACCTCGCGTTCATGATCACCGGCACCGCGTCCCGCGAGACGATCCGGGCGATCAACGTGGCGGGGACGTTGAACGCGTTCGACGCCGCGGCCGGCGCCGGCGCCGGCCGGTTCGTGTACGCCTCGTCGGTCGCCGCGTACGGTTTCCACCCCGACAACCCGATCGGGATGACCGAGGACTGGCCGACCCGCCCGGCCACGCGACTGTTCTACGCGCAGGAGAAGGCCGAGCTCGAGCAGCTCCTGCGCGAGCAGGCCGACGCCCACCCCGCGGTCGCCCTGTACCTGCTCCGGCCGCCGATCGTCCTCGGACCTCACGCGATCGGCGCCAAGAACGCGCTGCCAGAGCCGCTGGCCTCGCTGGCCCAGCGCGCCCTCGACTTCGCGAACCGGCTGCCGGTGCCGATTCCCGTCCCGACCCCCGACCTGCCGATGCAGTTCATCCACGAGGACGACGTCGGCCAGGCGCTGCTCCGATGCGTGGTCGCCGACGGTCCGGCGGGCGCCTACAACATCGCCGGCGACGGAATCGTGACCGCCGCCGACGTCGTCCGCGAGCTCGGCTTCACGCCCATCACCGTGCCCGCCGGCATCGCGCAGGGCGCCGCTCGCGCGGCCGCCTCGTTCCCGCTCCCCTCGTTCGCCCCGCCGGCGACCGAGTGGGTCGAGGCCGCGAGTCACCCCGCGATCATGGACACGACCAAGGCCAAGCAAGAGCTCGGCTGGCAGCCCAAGCACACGGGTCTCGACGCTCTGCGCGAAACGCTCCGCCGCGAGCCGAGCTAGCCGAGCCAGGCCGACAAGACCACGCCGGCATCGAGCGGGATGTCGACGGTGACGAAGCCGCTGCCCGGCGCGTGCATGCGCTCGACATAGCTGACCTGGTCGGGGTCGTCCGAGCTCAGGTCGGCGATCACCAATGCCCCCGGCGACAGGCGTGGCGCCAACAGCTCGACGACCGGCTCGTACAGGTTGTTCCAGCCGTCCAGGAACAGCAGATCGACCTCGCGAACATTCCTGAGCGTGGTCAGCGCGTCTCCGACCCGCATCTCGACCAGATCATCCAGGCCCGCGTCGACCAGGTTCCGCCGAGCGGCCGCGGCCTTGCCCGGGTCGATCTCGGTCGTGATCACCCGGCCGGCGCCGACATCGCGGACGGCCGCGGCGAGATGGATCGTCGAGAACCCGAGCGAGGCGCCGAACTCGACGACCGTCCGGGGCCGGCGCGCGAGCACGAGCACGCACAGCAGCTCGCCGACCTCGGGTGTGATCGATAGCGGAGCAGCCCCGTACGCCTCGGACCGCTCTTCGCCCCACACCCTCCGCCCGAGCTCCCGTTCGCGCGACAGCACGCGTAGCTTGGCCGGCGGGTCCTCGGCCTCGCCGAGCCGGCGCAGCTCCGCGAGCACGCGGCCGACCTCCTCGGCGTGGAGAGTCGGGCTGCTGCTACTGGAAGATCTCAGTCGTGCAGTCCCCGCCGGGCAGGTGAATCTCGTGGGGCCGCGCACCGTCGGCCTGCTCGTGGAAGTCCACGAAGAAGTCCGGATCGAGCGCGTAGGTGCCGTCGGGCTGCCGGTCGAGCTTGGTCAGCCAGCCCTTGATCCCCGGATAGAACTGGTTGTCCCAGCTCGAGAACAGCGAGTTCGTCACGTACACCCGCTCGCCGTCGAGCGAGTTCTGGATCATCTGCGGTCCGCCGTTGAGCGAGCCGGGCGCCTTCGGATGACCGCCGTCGCGGCCGAGCAGCCCGCCCAGCCACACCTGTGACTTGAGCACCGGGCTGCCGGGATCCGAGACGTCGTAGTGGCGGACGTCGCCGTGGAGCCAGTTCGAGAAGAACAGGTCCTTGTCGTCCAGCGACAGCACGAGGTCGGTGATCAGCCCGGGGACGCCACCCTCGAGCGGCCAGCCCTCTAGCTCCTCGTTGGCCACGTCGATCGCCTTCGACACGCCCCAGCTGCCGTTGTCGCGATGGAAGTTGATGATGTTGCTCGACAGCGTCGCGCCGACGAATCCCTGGGCCGAGTCGGGATCGTGCTGCCAGCGGATCTCGAGCGGGATCCAGCCCTCGTCGCCGAGGTCGATCGTCTGCACCTTGGTCCGCTGCTCGAGGTCCCAGAAGTGGAGCTTCCGGCCGTACTTGCCGGCGGCCACGTCAGCCGGGTTGAACCCGTCCTTGAAGGTGTTCGGCGCGCCCCACTCGCTCGTGATCAGCGCGTTCTGGCGCGGCTGGTACCAGAAGTCGTACATGAACTCGATCCCGCCGGCGTCGCGCTCCCACCGCTCGGCGACCGAGAAGTCGCGGGCGTCTAGCACCGCGAACCCGCCGGGGGTGTTGCCGTCGGCGTCGCCGAGCATCGAGATCGTGACGATGTCGCCCGGCATGCAGTGCACGGTGTGGGGCGCGCTCAGCCCGAGCTTCTCCTTGATCTCCTCGCCCTCGATCACGTTCTTGATCCGCGGCGCGCGCGGATTGGAGATATCGATGATGTGCAGGCGCGAGGAGCGCAGCCCGGGGACGATCATCGTGTCGCGCTTGAGCTCCGAGTGGCACGCCGACGAGCACGCGTTCCAGCCGAAGTGATGCAGCTCATCGCCGACATTCGGCATCTCGGTGCGATGGACGATCTGCCCGTAGCTCGACGAGCTCGGATCGACGTCGACGACCGCGATGAAATCCGGCCGGTCGATCCCGGTCCCCTCGTACAGGGCCGCGACGTACACGAACTGCTCCGGGGGCTGCTGGCGGGCGACCGCCGGCGAGGCGTAGCCGGGCCCACCGTGCTCGTGATCCTCGTGCGACTGAGCGCTCATCGGTGGAGCTCCCTCCTGTTCGGTTTATACCTAACAACCGCAGCTTGACGAGTTCGTAGCTTACGACCTCACCAATCTCAACCTTACGACCTCGCCAATCTCAACAGGTTCTATAGAGATTACTTAGCTCGGTTGATCGGAGGCGACGTGCCCGCCATTGCCCCACTCGCGGCCCCCACCCGAGGTCGCGGCCCCCACCCGAGGACGCGCCCGCCCGCGGCGGGGCCGGACGCCGCGGGCGGGACACGAGGGGGGGCGGGGGCACCGCGCTCAGGAACGCGGCGGCAGCGAGGTCACGGCGTCCGGGCGGTTCGGGCGGTCACCCACGTGCCCTTCGGTGCCTGCACGACCGAGGCGCGTTGTCCGGCGGTGAGCGCCGATAGCGTCGAGGCCCGACGGTTGTCGCGCACCTTTGCACTCGACGGGATCGTCAGCGTCACGGTCTTGTAGGTGGCCTTCTTGGTGCCCTCACGGATCGTCAACTGCTGCCCGCTCACCGACTGCACGACGCCGCGGTCGATCGTGACCGTGGCGAAGCCGCTCTTGGTGGCCACGATCACGTCCGCGTGGACCGCGCGGCGCTCGAGCGTGCGGGCGCCGGCACCGCGTGCCCCGGCGCCGGCGCGGCGTGCCCGGGCGGCCGCGGTTGTCGCGGTCGTCGACCTGGTGCCGCCGCTGGCCGCGCCGGCGGTTGCGATCGCGCTCCCCGCGGCGCCGATCGCCACGCACGCCGCCGCCACCGTCACGAGCTTCAAATGCCCGCGTAGAAACTTCATTTCTGAACCTCCCATGTGTCGCTGTATGTGAACCCTGCTCAGCCCACTACTGCACGGTCGCAGACACGTGCAAGCTGACGGTCAGGTAAAGGTCAGCTGCGTGTAAAAACTGCGGCGCGGACGCCGGCGCTCGCGCCTACGATTGCCCCATGCCCGCCACGATCCTGGTCGTCGAGGACGAACCGAACATCGGCGCACTCGTGTGCACCTACCTGCGCCGTGAGGGTCACGAGGTGGTGTGGGTGCGTCGCGGCGAGGACGCGCTCGTCGAGCTCCGGCGCCATCCCGTGAAGCTCGTGCTGCTCGACATCCGCCTGCCCGGGATCGACGGGTTCGAGGTGTGCCGCCAGATCGGCGGCACCGTCCCGGTGATCATGCTGACCGCGCGCGACGAGGAGGCCGACCGGGTCGCGGGCCTCGAGCTCGGCGCCGACGACTACGTCACGAAGCCGTTCTCCCCGCGCGAGCTGGTCGCGCGGGTCAAGGCCGTGCTGCGGCGAGCCGCCGCGCCGCCGCCGCCGGGCGACGTCTCGCGCATCGGGCCGGTGACGGTCGCCCGCGGCGCCCGCGAGGTCCACGTCGACGGGCGCAAGGTGACCCTGACCCAGCGCGAGTTCGACCTGCTCGACTATCTCGTCACACGCGCCGGCCAGGTGGTGACGCGCGACGAGCTGCTCGAGTCGGTGTGGGGCTTCATGTCTCCCGGCGAGACGCGGACGGTCGAGGTGCACATCGCGCAGCTGCGCAAGAAGCTCGGCCATCCGGATCTGATCGAGACCGTGCGGGGCCTCGGCTACAAGGCGGCCCAGCCCGCATGAGGCTGCAGCGCCGCGTCCTCGGCTACCTCGCCGCGGCGGCGATCGCCTCGTGCGTGCTGACCGTCGGCGTCGGCGTCGTGTTGGTCAGGCATCAGATCGCCAAGCAACGGCTGTCGACGCTCGAGGCGCAGGCCGACCTCGTCGCTGCGGTCGGGGGCGCTCCCGGCGCGCTCAACCCCGGTGACCACGTCTACCGCGTGGGCAGCGGCCGGCCGCGCCGGCTCGGGCGGCGGGCGCAGACGCTCGTCCTCGGCGCGCTCCCATTCACGGGCGCCGGCCAGGGGGCGGTCGACGTCGCCGGCCGGTCGCTGATCTACGCGGCGCGGCTGACGCCGACCGGCGAGATCGTGCTGATCCGCCCGGCGAAGATCGCGTTCTCCGAGTGGCGGCCGTTCATGGGCAGCCTGCTGCTGGCCGGCCTCGGCGGGGTCCTGCTTGCGGTGGTGCTCTCGTTCCTGCTCGCGCGCCGCCTCACCCGCCCGATCGGCGAGCTGTCCGCCGCGACCCGGCGCCTCGCGCGGGGCGAGGCCGGCGTCGCCGTGCCGGTCCGCGGAGCGGACGAGCTCGCCGACCTCGGGGCGTCGTTCAACGAGATGTCGGGCGAGCTGTCGCGCGCCCGCGAGGCGCAGGGCCGCTTCCTCGAGTCGGTCAGCCACGAGTTGCGGACACCGCTGACCTCGATCCGCGGCTACGCGGAGGCGCTCGAGGAGCAGGCGATCCCGCCGGCGGAGTCGGCGCGCGTGATCGGAGCCGAGGCCGACCGCCTCGAGCGGCTTGTCGCCGACCTGCTCGACCTCGCCCGCTTCGGTCGTTCGGGGTTCTCCGTCGCGCGCGAGCCCGTCGACCTCGCCGGCGTCGTCGAGCAGGCGGTTGAGCGTCATCTCCCGCGCGCGCGGGAGATCGGCGTCGAGCTGTCCGGGGCGGCGGCGCCCGACGAGTGGGTCCTCGGCGACCACGACCGGATCCTCCAGGCCGTCTCGAACCTGATCGAGAACGCGCTGCGGGTGACGCCCTCGGGCGGGTCGGTGGTGGTCCGCGCCGCCGGCGGCGCGATCGCCGTCCGCGACACCGGCCCGGGGCTCGACCCGGAGGACATCCCACACGCGTTCGAGCGGTTCTACCTGTACGGGCGGTATCGCAGCGAGCGGCCGGTCGGCTCGGGACTCGGCCTCGCGATCGTGCAGGAGCTGACCTCGGCGATGGGCGGAACGGTCGACGTGTCCTCACCGGCGCGCGGGGCCGGGGCCGACGAGACCGGCGGGGCCGACCGGGAGGACCGGGCCGGCGGGGCCGACCGGGAGGACCGGGCCGGCGAGGCCGGCGGGGGCGGCGAGACCGGCGGGGCCGACCGGGAGGACCGGGCGGGCCGGGCCGGCGAGACCGGCGGCGCCGACCGGGAGGACCGGGCGGCCAGCGCCCGCGGGGCCGAGTTCACGATCCGGCTGCCGTCTATACCGGCGCGCTCCGCTCGGCCAGATGCTGTCCAACCTTCCGCTTGACCCGCTGGAGCGCGTTGTCGACGGTCTTGCAGTCGCAGCCGATCCGCCGGCCAACCTCCTCGTAGGAATGTCCGTCGAGGTACAGCGCGAGCACGCGGGACTCGAGCTCGGATAGCGCGGTCGAGATGCACGCCACCAGCGCGCGCAGCTCCTCTGAGCTGATCACCTGATTGACGGGGTCGTGAACCGGCGAGCCGGGGATCATCTCCTCAAGCGTCGGTTCGCCGTCGGACCCTGCGGCCGGCGAGCTCGAGAACGACACATACTGGTTCAGCGGGGAGTGTTTGTTCCGCGTGGCGGTCTTCACGGCCGTGATGATCTGGCGCGTGATGCACAGCTCGGCGAAGTTGCGGAAGCTCGACTCCCGGTCGGTGCGGTAGTCGCGGACCGCCTTGTACAGCCCCACGAGGCCTTCCTGGATGAGATCGTCGGCGTCACCGCCGGCCAGGAAGTACGAGGAGGCCTTCAGGCGAACGAAGCCGTAGTACCGGCGGACGATGCACTCGTACGCATACGCGTTCCCCTGCTTGGCAAGCGCGATCAAATAGCCATCCTCAACCTGAAGTTGAGGATGGGAGTACGCGGAAAGCCGTGCCACGAATCATCCCTTCTCGATCCGCGAGCGGATCGGGCAGAAATCGTGGCGCACTACCTCCCCTGGCGCCTGATGTGCATTCAATTGAGGCGCGACCGGTGTCCGGCGCTACCTCTACAGCGGCAAGTCTAAAGCTTTACTCTACCGTTACTCTCCCGGCGCGGAGCTTTGCAGAGGGTCATCTGAATGTCAAGCGGCTTCGGTGCAGCTTCGGCGGCGCCCCTCTCGGGTGACGTAGCTTCGGTGCCGTCCCCCTCGGGTGACGCGCGTTGCCTCCCCGGCTTGTCGGCGCGATCGATCGAGCGCGAGTCACCCGAGCGGGACATGCACCTCCGCAGCGAAAGCGCCCGACGGGGACGGCGCCAGAGGTACGGGCGCTGGAGCTATGCGGCAGGCAGCAGCTCGGGCCCGTTGGGGCCGTCGCGGACTTCCCAGCCGTGCGCCCGGATCTCGTCGCGCAGGCGGTCGGCTTCGGCGTAGTCGCGCGCCGCGCGGGCCCGTTCCCGCGCTTGCGACAGCTCGACTACCTCCGCCGGGGCCGCGGCCGCGGCGATGTCGAGCAGGTTGTCGAGCGCGAGCACGCCGAGCATCTCCCGCAGGTCGGCATCACCTGTGCCCGGCGCCGTGCGGTTGGCCTCGCGGACCCATTCGAACACCGCCGCGAGCGCCGCCGGCGTGTTGAAGTCCTCCGCCAGGGAGTCGAAGAACCGGTCGCGCAGCGGCGTCGACCACGCCGGCGACGGGCCGGCCACGAGCCGACGGGCGGCCTCGGCGATCCGCTCGACCCGGGCGCGCGCCTCGGCCAGGCGCTCCTCGTCGAACTCGACCGGCTGGCGGTAGTGGCCGCCGCAGAAGTACATCAGCAGCGCGTCCCGCCCGTAGGCGTCGAGCGCCTGATGGAGCAGGAAGATGTTGCCGACCGACTTGGACATCTTCGCCTGGTCGAGCCGGATCATCCCGTTGTGGACCCACAGCTTCGCGAGCGGCGCGCCGTGGGCCGCGCACGTCTGCGCGGCCTCGTTCTCGTGGTGGGGGAAGATCAGGTCCGCGCCGCCGCCGTGGATCTCGAAGCCGACGCCGAGGAGTTGCTCGGCCATCGCCGAGCACTCGATGTGCCAGCCCGGCCGGCCCTGCCCCCAGGGCGCGTCCCACGCGGTGTCCTCGCCGGGCTTGTGCGCCTTCCACAGCGCGAAGTCGGCCGGGTCGCGCTTGCGGTCGGCGCCCTCGACGCCCTCGCCCTGGTCCATCTCGTCGAGGTCGCGGTGCGACAGCTCGCCGTATCGCGGGTAGCTCCTGACCGCGAAATAGACGTCGCCGTCCACCGCATAGGCATGCCCGCCCTCGATCAACCGCTCGATCAGCTCGACGATCTCCGCGATCGTTTCGCTGGCCTTCGGCTCGTAGTCGGGCCGGCCCAGCGCGAGGCGATCGGTGTCGGCGACGTATGCCTGCACCATGTCCCGCGCGAGCTGCTCACTTCCCACTCCGGCGGTCAGGGCGGCGGCGTAAATCTTGTCGTTGACATCCGTTATGTTCGCAACGAATGTGACTGTGTAGCCCTCATGCACGAACAGGCGCGCCAACAGCGAGAACACGACGTACGGGCGGGCGTTACCAACATGGATCCGCCCGTAGACCGTCGGCCCGCAGGCGTACATCCGCACCACGCCGTCGGCGTTCGGTTCCACCGGAAGGACTCGGCCGGTGCGCGTGTCATGCAGGCGAATCGTCCTGCGCATCGTCCGGCAACCCTAGCGCCAGCCGGCGCGTCCGGCCGGGCGGCTCAGTAGGGTGGCCGGAGTGGCGGGGAGACCGTCATCCAACGATCGACTGAGCGCCGTCGAGCAGGCGTTTCGGTCGCTCCCCGACCGCTATCTCGGCGCCGATCCGGGCTTCGACGCCACCTACCACATCAGGCTGTGCGATCTCGGCCACACCTGGGAGGTGCGCTGCACGAGCAGTGCAGCCCGGGTCCGCAAGGGCGGGTCTCGCCGGCGGCCGGACGTCACGATGTCCACCGACGCCGGCACCTGGCTGCGTCTGCGCCGCGGCGAGCTCTCGGGGATCGAGGCGTTTCAGCAGCGCCTGCTGAACGTGCGCGGCAATCTCGACCACGCGATCGCGTTCGAGGGGATGTTCCGGCTTGTCGGCGGTCGTCCGCCGCTGCTCCAGATCCACGACATCCCGGTCGGCCGTCATCGGATCTCGACGCTGACCATGGGTAGCGGCCCCGACGTGCTCCTGCTCCATGGCCTCGGCGGAACGCGCGCCTCGCTGTTCGAGACCGCAGCGGCGCTGAGCCGCTCATACCGCATCCACGCGCCCGACCTCCCCGGCTTCGGCTCGTCCTCCAAGCCGTCGCTCGGTGGCTATAACGCGCGCTGGTTCGCCGAGATCATGCTCGGGCTGATGGATCAGCTCGAGATCCCCGGCGCGCACGTCGTCGGCAACTCGATGGGCGGCCGGGTGGCGATTGAGATGGGCCTGACCGCGCCCGATCGGATCGGCGCGCTCGGGCTGCTGTGTCCCGCGGTCGCATGGGTCAGGCGCGGGCTGCACCCGATCGTGCGTCTGCTGCGCCCCGAGTTCGGGCTCCTCCCCCACACGTTCCGCCGGTCGGTCGTCGTGTCGCAGTTCTGGAGCATGTTCCACGACCGCGACCTGATCGATCCCGCCGTCGCCGACCTCGTAGTCGACGAGTTCCAGCGGATCTACCATACCGCCGGCGCGCGCTACGCGCTGCTCGCGAGCGCGCGCAACATCTACCTCGAGGCGCCATTCGGGCGCCACGGGTTCTACCGCCGGCTCGCCGACCTGCGCCCGCCGGCGCTGTTCGTGTGGGGCAGCCACGACCGTCTGGTTCCGCCGGCGTTCTCGCCCCACGTGCGCAAGTGGCTCCCGCAGGCCGAGCAGGTGACGATCGAGGGATGCGGGCACGTGCCGCAGGTCGAGCGGCCCGAGGAGACCAACGAGCTGCTGCTGAGCTTCTTCAGCCGGGCGAAATGCGCGCCGGCGATCGGCCACGGGGTTTACAGAGCGGACGCCGAGGCCGCCTGACCCCGACCGATGGCCCAGGCAGACACGACCCGATCCGCCCGCCGCAACGGACACGAGCCGGCCGCCGAGGTCGATGATCCCAGCGCATCGCCGTCACGATCGCCGTCGCTGCTCGGGCGCGCCTACCGCGAGCTCACCGGCCTCGTCGGGCGCCGGATTCCCCGAGCCGACCTCGACGAGCGCGACCCCGACTACATCCGCGAGCAGCTCCCGCTGTTCTGGCTGTTCTCGAGCATCTGGTTCCGGGGCGAGGTCCGTGGGCTGGGCAACATTCCCGACGACGGTCCAGTGCTGCTCGTCGGCAACCACTCGGGCGGGAACATGATCCCCGACACGATGGTGTTCACGGTCGCGTTCAGCACGTACTTCGGGGTCGAGCGCGCCTTCTACCAGCTCGCTCACAACCTGGTGCTGTCGCTTCCCGGCCTGAGCTGGCTGCGGAAGTTCGGCACGGTTGCCGCGTCGCAGGACAACGCGCGCAAGGCGCTGTCCTCGGGAGCCGCGCTGCTCGTCTACCCGGGCGGCGATTACGAGGTCCACCGCCCGAGCTGGCAGGGCAACCGGGTCGATTTCGGCGGGCGCAAGGGGTTCATCCGCCTCGCGCTCGACCAGGACGTTCCGATCGTCCCGGTCGTCGCAATCGGCGGCCAGGAGACAGCGCTGTTCCTCACCCGCGGCGAGCGCCTCGCGCGCCTGCTCGCGCTCGACCGCGTGTTCCGCCTGAAGGTCCTGCCGATCTCGCTGGCGCTCCCCTGGGTCGTCAACGTCGGCGACTTCGGTCACATCCCGCTGCCGGCGAAGATCACGATCGAGACGCTGCCGGCGATCGATCTGCGCGCCGAGTTCGGCCCGGATCCTGCCGTCGACGACGTCTACGACCATCTGATGCGCCTGATGCAGAATGCCCTCGACGCGCTCGCCGCCGAGCGGCGCTTCCCGGTGCTCGGATGAGGATCAACGACGACATCGCGGTGGCCGCGCCGATCGAGGCCGTGTGGTCGATCATCGCCGACCCCGAGCGCGTGCTCAGCTACATGTCGGGCGTCACGCGTTGGGAAGTCGCCGGCGACGTCCGCGCCGGCCTCGGAGCTCGCTACCGGATGCTGTTCCGGATCGGCGCCGCGGAGGTCGGCGGGCTGATCGAGGTGGTCGAGTTCTCCGAGCCGCTCGAGTTCGCGTGGACGTCGATCACCGGGCTCGACCAGCGTGGCCGCTGGCGCCTGCGCGAAGCCCCCGGCGGGCGCACGCGCGTCGAGCTCCGCCTCGCCTACGGCATCGCCGGCGCCGGCATCAGCGGCTGGCTGGCGGAGCACATCGCCGCCCCGAGCGTCTGCCGCCACGTCCGCCAGACCCTCCGCCAGCTCGGCCGGCTCGTCGAGCAGGAGCAGCTGCGCGAGCGGGCGGCGCGCCGGCGCGCCGGCGCGCGCGGGAGCTAGGCGTTCACGGGGCCGGCCGGGCGCCCCGACGGGACGCGGATCGCGCTCGATGCCGGACACCCATCCGCGGCAACCGAGGCGCCGGCGCGGCACCCATCGCGTCCGCGTGACGAACGACGGGCATCTGGAGTAGGAACGGGACGCTTGCCGCGCGCGGCCAGGCGAGCCCCCTGCCGCGCGCGGCCAGGCGAGCCCCCGCCGCCCGCGGCCAGGCGAGCCTCGCCGCCCTTCCGGACCTCGCCGGGCGGTCGGCGCCGGCGATCACGTGCATAACCTGACAATGGAGGCTTCAAGCCGGGACCGTGTCGGATCACGCATGCCCCACATGCATGCTCTGACACTGTTCGGCGCGACGGCGCCGAATGTCAGGTTATGCATGGTCCGGCAAGCGGCACGCAGTGCACAACTCGCCAAATCCCCCCGCCCGGCTCAGCCGAGGTTATGTAAGCGCCTCACAGGCGCTTACATCGCCGCGGCGGGCGACGAAGTCCGGCTCTGGCGAGTTGTGCACCCCGGACCGCAGCGCGGCCCCGCCCACCCCCAGATACCCGCCATCCGCAACACGAGCGAAGTCCCAGCCGACCTCGCACCAGCAACCCGCCCCGCCCACCCCCAGATACCCGCCATCCGCACCGCGAGCGAAGCGCGCGGAACCACGCCCGCCACAGCCGCCGGCGGGCGCGCCGGCTACGCGGCCTTGGTCGCCTGCCAGCGGAACGAGCGCCCGCCGACCCTGACCTCGGGCCCGATCATCCCGGCGGCCTTGAGCCGGCTCGGCAGCGTGTCGGGGTCGATCAGGTTGAGCGTGTCGCCGACGTGGATCAGCTTGAACACGAGGCCCGCGCCGAGGCTGTCGGTGCCGGCGAATGTCCCGCCGGGGCGCAGCACCCGCGCGATCTCCGCGAACGCCCGATCCTGGAGGTCGAGCGACGGGATGTGGTGGAGCATCGTGAAGCACACCACGCTCGAGAAGCGGCCGTCCGGATAGGGCAGCCTGGTCGCGTCGCCCTGGGTGACCGTGACCGAGTCGCCGAGCTCGGCCCGCAGGCGCCGGCAGTACCGTGCATCGAGCTCGAGCACGCTGACCGTGCCGAGCCGCTGTACGAGCACGCGCGTCGTGGCGCCGAACCCGGGGCCGATCTCGAGCACGTCCTCGCCCGGATCGAATCCGTCCAGGCCGAACGGAATCAGCTCGAGCTCCGCGCGCCGAGCCCACCAGCCCGAGGAGCACAGGACGTTGTGCACGCTGTTCATCGGTCGACGGTAGCAACGGCGAGAGCCGCTGCGCCTTCGCCCCGCCCGACGAACCCCATGCCCTCGCCCCGCGTCGCCTTGACGTTCACGTGGCCGGGCGACACGCCGAGCGCCTCGGCCAGCGACGTTCGAATCTGCTCGCGGACGGGCGCCACGTGCGGTCGCTCGATCACCACGGTGGCATCGACGTGCAGGATCGAGATGCCGCGATGCATCAGCATCGCGACCGTGGTCCGTAGGAGATCGAGCGAGTCCGCGTCGCGGTAGCGCTCGTCGGTGTCGGGGAAGTGCTCGCCGATGTCGCCGAGCGCCGCCGCCCCGAGCAGCGCATCGATGACCGCGTGGGTGAGCACGTCGGCGTCGGAGTGACCGGCGAGGCCGCGGTCGTGCTCGAGCTCGACCCCGCCGAGCACGAGCCGGCGGCCCTCCGCGAACCGGTGGCAGTCGTAGCCGAGCCCGGTGGAGATCGTCAATCCGGGTCCTCGACCGTCAACCCGCGCTCGGCCGGTAGGAGCTCGGCCGGTAGGAGCTCGGCCAGCAGCAGCTCGGCCAACTGCAGATCGGTCGGAGTCGTGACCTTGATGTTCCGCGGCCCGGACAGCACAACCTGCACCGTCCCGCCGGCGTGCTCGATCAGCCACGCATCGTCGGTCGCCGTCGCGAGCAGCTCGTCGTCCGCCCCGAGCAGCGCACGTTCGAGCGCCTCGCGGCGGAACACCTGCGGGGTCTGGACCGCCCACAGCCGCGGACGCTCGAGCGTCCGCGCCACCGTGCGACCGTCGTCACACACCTCCTTGATCGTGTCAGAGACCGGGGCGGCCGCGATCACGGCGTCGGCTCCGGACGCCTCCAGCTGGGCGAGCGCGTCGGCGAACAGCACGGCCGGCGCGAGCGGGCGCGCGGCATCGTGGACGATGACCGGATCCCCGCGGCCCGAGGCCCGGAGCGCCTCTCGCACCGACTGCGACCGGACCGCGCCGCCGGCGACGGCGATGGTGCCCTCGGGCGCCGCATCAAGCGCGTCCGCCGGCAGCGCCACCACGATCTGCTCGATCTCCGGCAGCGACCGGAGCGTCGCGACGCTCCACTCGAGCATCGGCTTGCCCCCAAGCGTGACAAGCGCCTTGGGCCGACCCGACCCAAGGCGCTCTCCACGCCCGGCGGCCACGATCAACGCGACCGCCATTACCCGGACTCGCCTATTTGGCGCCGACGGTGACCTTCCCGTTCGTCTTGTCGTTCTTACCGTTGTAGGAGTCCAACAGCAGGCCCTGGAGGTACTCCTCGACCTCGTCCTCGTTCATTCCCAGCGCGTACATCAGCTCGGAGGCGAGGATCTTCTTCGCGCGCGTGAACATCTGCTTCTCGCCCGTCGAAAGCCCCTTCTCGGCTTCGCGGAGGGCGAGGTTGCGCACGACCTCGGCGAGCTCGTAGATATCGCCGGTCTTGATCTTGTCGCGGTTGTGCTTGAAGCGACGGTTCCAGTTCTTCGGCATCTCCGAGCACTCGTCCTGGAGGACACCCAGCACCTTCTGGACCGTCTCCTCATCGATCACGCGGCGAAGACCCGCGATCGCAGCGTTCTCGGTGGGGACCATCACGGTCATGTCGTTGTGCAGAATCTTGATCGTCAGATACTCGCGTCGCTCGCCGAGGATCTCCTTCTGCTCCTTGCGGATGACCTTTCCCGCCCCGTGGTGGGGATATACGACGTTGTCGCCGATCTCGAACTCGATGTGAACTACTTCCACTTCTTCCTCGGCGATCTCGAGGTCCTCCAGCTGCTCTTCCATTAGCTCTGTGATGGTGTCCTCCTCTTTCCGGGACGGGCGGGGTCCGAAGACCCGCACTCGATCGATCCACTCCCTGATTACGTTTGCAGGTACCTATCCACGAGGTTGATCTCCTGCTGACGGCGAAGACCCTCGCGGATGTCCTTCGCCCGGATCTCGCCGACTCCGTCGACGGTCTCCAGCTCGCCGTCTGTGGCGGCGAGCAACTCCTCTAGCCCTCCGAACTCGCTCACGATCCGCTGCACAACGAGCTTGGGCAGACGTGGAATCCGGCCCAGGATGCGGAAGCCGCGAGGAGATGTCGGATAGTCGAGGGTATTCAGCTTGCGGTCGTAGCCGAGCAGCTCGGCGAGCCGACCGAAGTCCAATAGATCCTGGTTGGGCAGGCGCACGAGCTGATCGAACGCGGTCGCGAACGTCTCGTCGGTGTCTTCGTTCAGATAGTCGTGAACCAGCGCCGTCTTGTCCGCCGACACGCCGACCATCGTCTCGTCGAGCTGCATCTCGATCAGCCGGCCCTCGGTGCCGAGCTCGACGATGTAGCGCTCGATCTCGACGGCCATCCTCGTGACGAGCTCGGCCCGCTGGAGCACGGTCAGAACGTCGTGCAGCGTCGCGCCTCCCTCGAACTCGAGTGCTGTCAACCGCGTCGACACCTGATCCAGGCGGCTGCGGTACTTGTCGAGCGTGGCCAGCGCCTGGTTGGCCTTGGCCAGCACCACGGGGATGTCCGCGAGGATGTACTTGATGCCGTCCACGTACAGCGAGACGACCTCGCGGCGCTCGGAGATCGCGACCACGAGAGCGTCGGTCTGTTTGGAGACGCGCTCGGCGGTGCGGTGCCGGGTGCCGGTCTCGAACGTGAGGATCGTCGGATCCGGCGTCAGCTGGACGTTGACGTGGACGATCTTGGTGGCGTTCGAGGTAAGGACGATCGCACCATCCATCTTTGCCAGCTCGTAGAGCAGCGCCGGCGAGTAGTCGAGGTCGAGCTTGATCCCACCCGAGAACAGGAACGCCAGCTCGTCGGTGTCGCCGATCACAATCAGCCCGCCGGTGTGCGCGTGGAGGATGTTGTCGATTCCCTCCCGAAGAGACGTTCCAGGAGCGACCATTTCCAGCGCCCTTACCAGCCGGGAATCCTGTCGAGATTCGAGCTCCCCTTTGAGCTCTTCCCCGGAACGCGGCGGCATGAAGGCCGATTTTACCGCTTATTGACAGGCGATACCCCGGCCCGTCCCGTTGCGTGAGATGCCGGCCCGTGCACGGGTCGTCCGCCGGTTCGCGATCCGCACCATCCACCGGATTTCCGTAAAATGCCGTGAGGCAGGGGTCGGCCGGCGCGAGGGGCCCCGGACACCAGCGCGGGGCGATCAAGGCGGTGCAGGGCGGCCTGCCAGACGATCTCAGGCCGCCGCCGCGCCCCGCAGATCTCCCCCCAGAGAGACGCGGATCGCCGCCCGCAGCGTGCCCTGAGCGCCCGGTTCGAGCACCGGGCGTAACCCGAATTTGGCCGCCTCGGCCAGGCGCCGGTCGCCGTGGGCGACGGTTCGCAGCTCGCCGGTCAGCCCGAGCTCGCCGAAGCAGGCGAGCGGCTTGCCGTCGGCGCCGCTGAGTGCGATGCCCTTGACGGCGCTGGCGATCGCGAGCGCCACGGCAAGATCGGCCCCGGGCTCGTCGACCCGCACTCCGCCGACGACGTTGACGAACACGTCGCTCGTCCCGGCTCCGATCCCCGCATGGCGCCCGAGCACAGCGAGCACGAGCGCCAAGCGGTTGCGATCGATCCCCGACACAACCCGCCGGGGCGGCACGAGCTCCGAGCTCGAGACGAGCGCCTGGACCTCGACCAGCAGCGGACGGGAACCCTCGATCGCGCACAGCACGACGCTGCCGGGCGCCCGGGTGGCCTCGCCCACGAACCGGGCCGAGGCGTCGAGAACCTCGACGAGGCCGTCGTCGCGCATCTCGAACACGCCGGCCTCGTTGGTAGAGCCGAAGCGGTTCTTGATCGCCCGGACCGTGCGGTAGGTCCGCTCGCGCTCGCCCTCGAACGACAGCACGCAATCGACGAGGTGCTCGAGCACGCGCGGCCCCGCAAGCGCGCCGTCCTTGGTCACGTGGCCGACCAGCAGCACGGCGATCCGGAGCGCCTTCGCCACTCGCATCAGCTCGCCCGCGACCTCGCGGACCTGTCCAACCGATCCGGCCGCGCTCGAGAGCTCCATCGAGTGGAGCGTCTGCACCGAGTCGATCACGCACACCTCGGGGCGCTCGGCCTCGAGCGTGGCCAGCACGGTCGCGAGGTCGGTCTCGGCGATCACCGGGATGTCGAGCGCCTCCGCTCGCAGCCGCTCAGCCCGCAGCCTGATCTGCGCCGCGGACTCCTCGGCGGACACGTACAGCGTGCGCCGGCCGGCGCCGTGCAGATTGGCCAGCACCATCGTCGTCAGCGTCGACTTGCCGATCCCCGGCGAGCCGCCGATCAGCACGAGCGAGCCGGGCACGATCCCGCCGCCGAGCACGTTGTCGAGCTCGCCGATCCCCGTGGGTAGCCGCTCGCGCTCCGACGCGGCGACCTCCCGCAGCGCAACCGGACGCACGACCGCGCGACCGCCCGACTTCGAGCCGCGGCCGCGAGCGGACGGCCCAGTCTTGCGCACCTCTTCGACGAGCGTGTTCCACTCGCCGCAGCCCGGGCACTGCCCCGCCCAGCGGGGGCTCTCGTGGCCGCAGGCCGAGCAGACGTGGATCGAGGTTGGTCGCGGCATCGCAGCGCAGCCGAGGCTACGCCGCGGTCCCGACGGAACCGACGCGCGTAAACCGCCCGCTCGCGAAAAGCTGCGGAGCCGTCATCCGCTCTGGGGTGCCTCGCGCCCGATAGAGACCGCCTACGGTCTCCGGTGCCGGCGCACGGCACCCCCCAGGAGGGGATGGCGCGAAGTCCTACTAGATTGGTCGGCGGCGCCTGACGGCGGCGCCTTATTCGCTCTCGGGGGCGTCGTTCGACCCGGCTGGATCCTCGGATCCAGCCGGCTCGCCGCCGCCCTCGCCACCTTCGGCACCGACCCCGACCGGCGTCGGCTGCGGCGCCGGCTCGATCACGGTCAGCTTGACCTGGGCATCGGAGGCGGTATCCACCTCGCCGTCGTCTCCCAGCGGCCAGTCGACCATCACGGTCGAGCCGGACACCACCTGCGAGCGCAGGACGAAGTCCGCGAGCGGATCCTCGATGTAGCGCTGGATCGCGCGGCGCAGCGGACGAGCGCCCATCGACGGGTCCCAGCCCTTGTCGACGAGCATGTCCTTGGTCGCCTCGGACAACTCGAGCTGGAGCTCGCGCTCTGCCATCGACTCGCGGATCCTCCGGAGCAGCAGGTCGACGATCTCCTTGATCTCGTCCTTGGTCAGCTTGTGGAAGACGATCACCTCGTCGATCCGGTTCAGGAACTCGGGCCGGAACACCTTCTTGAGCTCGCCCGTGATCCGGGTCTTCATGTCGTCGTAGGTGATGCCGGTCTCGTCATCGGACACCGCGAACCCGAGCGGGGTGTTCCGCGCGATCTCAGAGGCACCGATGTTCGAGGTCATGATCACGATGCAGTGGCGGAAATCGACGGTCCGTCCCTGCGCGTCCGTCAGCCGTCCGTCCTCCAGGATCTGGAGCAGGATGTTGAACACGTCCGGGTGGGCCTTCTCGATCTCGTCGAGCAGCAGCACGCTGTAGGGCTTGCGCCGCACGGCCTCGGTCAGCTGGCCACCCTCGTCGTAGCCGATGTAGCCCGGAGGCGACCCGACCAGACGTGAGACCGCATGCTTCTCCATGTACTCGGACATGTCGATCCGGATCATCGTGTCCTCGTCGCCGAACAGGAACTCGGCGAGCGTCCGCGCCAGCTCGGTCTTGCCCACGCCCGAGGGGCCCAGGAAGATGAACGAGCCGGTCGGCCGCTTCGGATCCTTGAGGCCGGCGCGCGAACGACGGATCGCCTTGGAGACGACCTCGATCGCGGGGTGCTGACCGATCACGCGCTTGTGGAGCTCTTCCTCCATGCGCATCAGCTTGGCCGTCTCGGCCTCGGTCAGCTTGAACACCGGGATGCCGGTCCACATCGAGACGATGTCGGCGATCTCCTCCTCGCCGATCGCGGGACGCTCGGTCGACTCGCCGGCCTCCCACTGCTCGGCCAGCTCGCGCTTGCGCTGGGTCAGCCGGCGCTCCTTGTCGCGGAGGTTGGCGGCCTTCTCGAACTCCTGGTTCTCGATCGCCTCCTCCTTGGCACGCCGCGTCTCCTCGATCTCGTCCTCGAGCTCGCGGTACACGGGCGGGGAGGTCATCGACTTGATCCGCATCCGCGACGCGGCCTCGTCGATCAGGTCGATCGCCTTGTCCGGCAGGAACCGGTCGGAGATGTACCGGTCGGCCAGCTCGGCCGCCGCCTCGAGCGCCTCGTCGGTGATGTTCACCTTGTGGTGCTGCTCGTAGCGGTCGCGCAGGCCCTTGAGGATCTGCACGGTCTCCTCGGTCGAGGGCTGGTCGACGGTGATCTTCTGGAAGCGCCGCTCGAGAGCGGAGTCCCGCTCGAGGTACTTGCGGTACTCCTCGAGCGTCGTCGCGCCGATCGTCTGCAGCTCGCCTCGGGCCAGTGCCGGCTTGAGGATCGAGGCTGCGTCGATCGCGCCCTCGGCCGCGCCGGCGCCGACGAGGTTGTGCAGCTCGTCGATGAACAGGATGATGTCGCCGCGCTGGGTGATCTCCTTCATCACCTTCTTGAGGCGCTCCTCGAACTCGCCGCGGTACTTGGAGCCCGCGACCAGCGCCGCCAGATCGAGCGTGTAGATCTGCTTGCCCTTGAGCAGCTCGGGGACCTCGCCGTGCGTGATCCGTTGCGCGAGCCCCTCGACGACGGCGGTCTTGCCGACGCCGGGCTCGCCGACGAGCACGGGATTGTTCTTGGTCCGGCGTGAGAGGATCTGCATGATCCGCTCGATCTCGGTCTCGCGACCGACGACCGGGTCGAGCTTGCTCTCGGCGGCCAGCTTGGTCAGGTTGCGGCCGAACTGGTCGAGCAGCTTCGAGGACTTCTTGCTCTCGCCCTGGGCGGCCGCGGCCGCGCCGCTGCCACCGGTGCCGCGCTGGCGGCTGCCGGGCCCGGAGAGCATCCGGATGACCTCGTTTCGAATCTTCTCGGAGTCTGCGTCGAAATCGAGCAGGATCCGGGCTGCGACGCCCTCGTTCTCGCGCACCAGGCCGAGCAGGATGTGCTCGGTGCCGATGTAGTTGTGGCCGAGGCTGAGCGCCTCGCGCAGCGCGAGCTCGAGCACCTTCTTGGCCCGAGGCGTGAACGGGATCTGGCCGGAGGTGACCTCCTCGCCCGAACCGACGATCCGGACGACCTGAGCGCGCACGCGCTCCACAGTGATGTCAAGCGACTCGAGGACGCGCGCGGCCAGTCCTTCCTCTTCGCGGAGGAGGCCGAGCAGAATGTGCTCGGTGCCGATGTAGTTGTGCTTGAGCGTCCGCGCTTCTTCCTGGGCCAGCACTACAACCTGGCGGGCTCGCTCTGTGAATCGCTCGAACATGATCCTTCTCTTCTCTGGCGGGTCTCGGTCTGTTCGGTCGGGAAGGTTTTCCGGTTCTCCTCGCCTACCTGCTCGTTACATGGTAGTTCGCGATTACGGGGACACCGACGATCCCGTTCTACCCACCTATTCGGCTGCTAGGCGCGATTGGATGAGCGAAACGGTCTCGATGTTTCGGGCCATACATCAGTTTACCAGCGGCCATGCACGCCCCCCGACGCACCCCCTCCCCGTTCACACGACGTTCATGGAGATGTCGCGCAGGAGTTGTGGAGGCGCCACGCGGGCCGGATGCCCCTCCGGACCCCGGGCTCAGAGCCAGAAAAGCGGTCTTGACGCGCTACCTACGCGAGGGGTCCGATGGGCAATCCGCCCGCGTGGCCTCCCCGCTTTTCCCTAGCCCCGGTGGGGAGGGGGCGGCGCTGCGGCGCACCTCGGCCGGGTTGCACGAGCTAGAAGCGACGCCGGCCGCCCTCCCGCCAACCGTCCCGTCGTCGGAAGCACGTGCCGGGAGGACCATCCGGACCCCTCGCGTCGCTTTCGCCTACGACACCGCCACGCGGAGCGAAGCACGGGGTCCGGATGGCCCTTCGGACACGTGCCAAAGCACAACCTAATCGCGCATCGCGGGAAAAAGCACGACCTCCCGGATCGACCGCCGCCCGGTCAGAACCATCACCAGCCGGTCGATGCCGATCCCGATACCGCCGGTCGGCGGCATCCCCTGCTCGAGCGCTTCGATAAACGCCTCGTCGTACGGCTGCGTCTCCTCGTCGCCGGCGCCGGCGAGCGCCCGCTGCTCCTCGAACCGCCGGCGCTGCTCGTCGGGATCGTTCAGTTCGGTGAACGCGTTCGCGATCTCCATCCCGTCGACGTACGCCTCGAACCGCTCCACCAGCCCGGGTATCGAGCGGTGGCGCTTGGCGAACGGCGACAGCTCCACCGGGTAATCGATCAGGAACGTCGGCTCGATCAGCGTCGGCTCGACGTGCTTGGACAGCAGCTGGTCGACGAGCTGGGGCCAGGTGTCGTCGGCCGGGACGGCGAGTCCCCGGGAGGCCATCGCGGCCGCCAACTGATCCCGATCCCCGTGCTCCATGATGTCGATCCCGGTCCGGTCGTGGATCGCCTGACTCAGCGTCTCGCGCCGCCACGGCGGCGACAGGTCGATCTCCCCCGAGTAGCCCACCTCAGAGGCCGCGTACGCGACCAGTCGCTCGCAGCGCGCGGCGATGTCCTCGTAGTCGGCGTACGCCTCGTACCACTCGAGCATCGTGAACTCGGGGTTGTGGGTGGTGTCGACGCCCTCGTTGCGGAAGTCCTTGCCGAGCTCGTACACCCGCTCGAGCCCGCCGACGATCAGCCGCTTCAGGTAGAGCTCGGTCGCGATCCGCAGGTAGAACTCGCGGTCCAGCGCGTTGTGGTGGGTCGTGAACGGCCGCGCGAGCGCTCCCCCGTACAGCGGCTGGAGCACCGGCGTCTCGACCTCGATGAACCCCTCGGCGTCGAGGAACCGCCGCACCGCCGAGATCACGCGCGCGCGGGTGATGAACAGCTCGCGCGCCTCTTCGTTGCCGATCAGGTCGAGCTCGCGCTGGCGAAAGCGCGTCTCGACGTCGGTCAGCCCGTGGTGCTTCTCGGGCGGAGGCCGCAGCGACTTGGCCAGCAGCGTGAACTCCTGCACGCGCAGCGTCAGCTCACCGCGCCGGGAGCTGAAGGCGACGCCGTCGACCCCGACCAGGTCGCCGAGGTCCAGGCCGAGCAGTCGCTCCATCCCGTCGGGCCCGAGCTCGTCGACCCGCGCCTGGAGCTGGATCCGCCCTGAGCGGTCGACGAGATCGAGGAACGCCATCTTCCCCTGGCCGCGCCGGGCCGCGAGCCGGCCGGCGACCCGGTGGCGAGCATCGGTCTCGTCGCCCGGGGCCAGCCCCGAATGCGCGGCCCGTACGGCCGCGATCGGCTCGACTCCGTCGAACTCGTGCGGGAACGGGTCGATCCCGGCATCGCGCAGCGACTCGAGCTTGCGCCGGCGCGCCGCCAGCAGCTCGTCAGCGCCGTCGGTGGGGTCGCTCACGGGCGCACCCGGGGCGCTCCTACTTCGACTCGACGTCGATCTTGGTGATCTTGAGACGACGTTCGCCCTTGGGCGTGGTAATCGCCACGTCGTCGCCGCGCTTGCGTCCGAGCAGCGCCTTGCCGACCGGCGACTCGTTGGACAGCTTCATCTCGGAGGGGCTGGCCTCGGCCGAGCCGACGATCGTGTACCGGCTCGACTTGCCGCCGTCATCCTTGACATGGACGACCGATCCGACCCGGACCTGGTCAGTCGAGAGATCGGATTGGTCGATCACGGTCGCCGAACGGAGCTTTTCCTCCAGAGACGCGATCCGCGCCTCGAGCATCGCCTGCTCGTTCTTGGCGTCGTCGTACTCGGCGTTCTCGGAGATGTCGCCGAACTCGCGCGCCTCCTTGATCCGAGCCGCAACCTCGCGACGACGGATGGTTGTCAGTTGATCGAGCTCGGCCTTGAGGTTGGCGAGCCCTTCAGGTGTGATGATGACGTCCTTGGGCATGTCGCAGACCTGTATTCGGGGGGGAACCGCCGGTGCGGCCGACGGTCCTGGACGAGAAAAAACCCGCCTGCTAAGCGGGAGATTTAATACCGCAACTGGGGTGCGTGGGCGGACGAGTATAGACGCCCGGTTCAGCCGGCCGGGTCCGGCTGTTCTGTAGCGGACGATGCCGTAGAAGCCGACGTCGAACGCGGACCCGAGGTGTGCGCCCGAGACACCGTGACCGGGCTCGTCGTTGATCGGGAAGTCGGACTCGACCTGGCCGAGGAGGCTCGAGCCGAGCGTAGGCCCGAACTCGGCGCTGACAAGGAGCGGCCACCACGTCTCCATGATCCGCACCGCGTCGGTCTGGTCGTAGTCGCCGGAGACTGACACCCCACCCACCCCCTCGCGGTTGATGCGGTGCGCGCCGCTCGCCACCCACGCCTGGAGCTCGTTGACCGCGGTCGCGAGCGTCGGGTTGCTGGGATGGCCGGTGATCTGGAGCGCGTAGGGCAGCACCTCGACGCCGCGTAGGTCCTGCGTCCCGGCGGTCGCCATCGCGTTGATCAGGTCCGAGAGCGTCACCTTGTTCCCGGACGCCGCCAGCTGGGAGTTGACGTTGTTGTCCAGTAGCTGGGAGCGGTGGACCGAGGCGTACTCCTGGCCGGTCGCGACGTCGTTGTAGCCCGGGGCCTGCTTGTTGTTCCAGGGACCGCCGTCGTCAGGTTCGAGTACATCCCGAGCTGGTCGTTCGAGTGCGGCGGGTACGTCCCGGCTGCCTTGAACTCCGCCGCCTGCGCGAGGTCGTCGAACCCGTTCTGGCCCGGCGGCAGGATGTCGCGAAACCCGCCGTAGTCGTCGAAGCCGTACGGCTCGACCTGCGCCGCGGCGGACGGTGCGAGCGCAAGCGCACCCACGACCAAGACCGCCGCCAGCCTGCCGATGCACCGGAACACGGGCGGGCAAGCTACACACCTGTCGCCTAGCGTGCGCCGGTTCCGTGAATGCGACTGCGATTTGCCGCGAATGTCGTCGATAAATCCCAGTCGCATTGGTGCCAGGCGGCGCTCAGGCCACAGCGAGCCGGGGCTCGGCGTGCAGCAGCTCTCGGGCAGCATCCAGAGTCGGGGCGGTCTGAAGCGCCCCCTGGAGCGCCCGCCCGCCGCCGAGGCGCTCGACGTACCACGGGTAGAACTTGCGCAGGTAGCGGGTCGCGCGATCGGCGCCGAGGTGCTCGACCGCGCAGCCGAACACCCACTCGAGCTCGGCCAGGATCTCGTCCGGACCCGGTGAGTCGTCCGCGTCCCGCACCCCGAGCACCTGCTCAAACAGCCACGGGTTGCCGAGCGACCCGCGCGCCAGCAGAACCCCCGCCGCGCCGGTCTCCTCGAACGCGCGCCGCACCGCCTCGGGCGTCTGCAGGCCCCCCGAGACGAGCACCGGCACCGGCAGCTCCTCGACCAACTCCCCCACCAGCGCGTAGTTCGGCAGACCCTTGTGCCGCTGCGACGCGTGGCGCGGGTGAATCGAGATCCCGCACACGCCGCCGTCGAACACGAGCCGGCGCGCGACCTCGAGCCCGCTCAGGTCCCCGGGGCGCTGCCCCGAGCGCAGCTTGACGGTCACCGGCAGCCCGCTCCCTCGCGCCGCCGCCTGCGCCACCGCGACCGCACGCACCGGCTCGGAGAGCAGCGCCGCGCCGGCGCCGGTCTTGCACACCTTCGGCACCGGGCAGCCCATGTTGATGTCGATCAGGTCCGCGCCCGCGGCGGCCACGCGCTCGGCGGCCGAGGCCATCACGTCGGGATCGTTGCCGAACAGCTGCACGGAGACCGGGTGCTCCTGGGGGTGGATGCGGAGCAGCTCGCGGCAGGTACGCTCGTTCTTGTAATGCACCGCGAAGCTCGACACCATCTCCGACACCACCAGGCCGGCCCCGTGGCGCTTGGCCTGCAGGCGGACGAACCAGTTGCCGATTCCAGCCAGCGGCGCGAGCACCACGCGGTTGGGGATCTCGACACCGCCGAGGCGCCAGGGATCCGTAAGAGACCGGGACATCGGGTTTCATGGTACGAATCCAGCGATGAACCTGTTTGACGAACTGCGCCCCTGGGCCGAGGTGGTGCTCGACCAGGTCCCGGGGCTCGAGCTGTTCGACGCTCACACCCACCTCGGCCAGAATGACCCGGACGGCATGAAGCAGACCGGCGAGGAGCTCGTGACCGCACTCGAGCTCGCCGGCGCGCGAGGCGCGTTCGCGTTCCCGTTCCACGAGCCCGACGGCTACCCCGCCGCCAACGACGACGTGCTCGCCGCCGCGCGCGAGGCGAACGGACTGCTCGTCCCGTTCTGCCGCGTCAACCCACACGACAGCCCGGTCCCCGAGGCCGAGCGGAGCCTCCAGAACGGCGCCAAGGGGATCAAGCTCCACCCGCGCGCCGAGCAGTTCACGCTCGACCACCCAAAGGTCCGGTCGATCGTCGCGCTCGCCAACGAGCGCTCGCTCCCGGTCTTGATTCACGCCGGCCGCGGGATCCCCGCGCTCGGCCTGCACGCCGTCCAGCTGGCCGAGGAGTTCCCGGACGCGCGGCTGATCCTCGCGCACGCCGGGACCAGCGACCTGTCGTGGATCTGGCGCGTCGCCGGCGATCTGCCGAACCTGCTGTTCGACACCGCGTGGTGGATCCCGGCCGACCTCCAGGCGCTGTTCTCACTTGTGCCGCCGGGGCAGATCGTGTTTGCCAGCGACGCCCCCTACGGCAACACGTTCATCTCGGCCGCGTTCCAGCTGCGCTGGCCGCTCCAGCTCGGCTTCTCACCGGACCAGATCCGCTCGATCGCCTCCGAGCAGTCGCTGCGGATCGCGGCCGGCGAGCCGCTCAAGCCGGCCGGCCCGGCAATCGGAGAGCGTGATCGGGCATCGCATCTGCTGCTCGACCGGGTCGAGTTCTTCCTCCTGTTCAGCGCGATGGGGACGATGCGCGGCATCGACCCGACCGAGATGCTCGCGCTCGCGCGGCTGGCGTGCGACGTCCCCGACGAGATCGACGACGCGCCGGTGTTCGCGGCGATCCGGAGGCTGCTCGACGGCTACGAGGCGTACGCCGCCGAGCACCCCGACGAGCGCCGGCGGATCACGTTCCTGATCCTCGCCGCCACCGTCGCCAAGACCCCCGACGTGCCGATCCCCGACGCGGTCCTCAATCGCGATTCCGCTCCCAGATCAGCCTCAACCCGGTCAGCGTGAGCAGGTCGTCGACGTCGTCGATCGTCTCACGGATGTACGGCACGAGCAGTCCCGCGAGGCCGCCGGTGGCGATCACGTACGTAGAGGCGCCCAGCTCGCCGCGCAGGCGGCGGACGATCCCCTCGACCTGACCGGCGAACCCGTACACGATCCCGCTGCGGATCGCGTCGACGGTCGACTTGCCGATCAGCGCGCGTGGCTCCGCGAGCTCGACCTTCGGAAGCTTCGCGGCGTGCTCGTACAGAGCGTCGATCGAGATCTGGGCGCCCGGGGTGATGATCCCACCGAGATACTCCCCGCCCGCCGACACGATGTCGTAGGTGATCGCGGTGCCGAAGTCGACCACCACGCACGTGTCCTTGACCCGGTCGTACGCCGCCACCGCGTTCGCCAGGCGATCGGCGCCGACCTCGTACGGATTGTCGATGCGGATCGGCATCCCGGTGCGGATCGATGGGCCGACGACCAGCATTTCGTGGCCGAGGTAGTGCCTCGCCATCTGCGTCCACTGGTGCGACAGCTGCGGCACGGTCGAGGACACGATCGAGCGGTCGACGTCCTTGAACGACAGCCCGCGCAGCCCGAGCAGGTTCGAGAGGGCGGCGCCGAGCTCGTCGCCGGTCGAGTCGCGGACGGTGCCGAACCGCCAGTGCTGGGACACCGTCTGCTCGCCGTCGGCGAACAGCCCGAAGTGCGTTTGCGTGTTGCCGACGTCAACGACCAGCAGCATGGGCGAACCCTAGAGGAGCGGGGGCCCCGCGCGCCGGACCTCCTGGCCGTCGCCTCCGAGCCCGGCCAGCGCGTCGACCAGCGCCGTCCCGTCCGGCAGCGCGAGGTCCGGGTCGAGCTCGAGCAGCGGCACGATCACGAACCGTCGCGCCGTCACCTCGGGGTGCGGAAGCGTCAGCCGATCCGAGGAGTACTCGAGCGCGTTCAGCAGCAGCACGTCGACGTCGATCGGTCGGGGGCCGTGCCGCACGCCACCCGGTGCCCGCCCCAGCTCGCGCTCCACCGCCTTGCACGCCGCCAGCAGCTCGTCCGGACCATGCTGCGTGTCCACGCGGAGACACGCGTTGTAGAACTCACGCTGGTCGAGCACGAGGCCGACGGGTTCGGTCTCGTACACCGAGGAGGAGGCCACGACGTTCACCCCGTGCGCCGGCAACGCCGACACCGCCGCCTCCAGGTGCGCCCGCCGCTCGCCTACGTTTGACCCCAGGCCGAGATAGCCCGGCGTCATTCGGCCTCGCGCCACACCTCGACCGACACCTCGCTCACGGGCAGCGCCATCGGCGGCTCGGGCTTGGCCGCCTTGACCCACACGGCGTTGGCCTCGTACTGCTCGAGCAGCCGATCCGCGACCGCCGTGCACAGCCGCTCGAGCGTCTTGTAGGAGCGCTGCTGGGCGACCAGATTCGCGGTGTCGCACACCTGGGCGTAGTCGACCGTGTCCTCGATCCGGTCGGTGACGGTGGCGTCGCACTCCCCGACGTCGATCCGGAGGTCGATCAGCAGCCGCTGGCCGACCTCGCGCTCGGCGGCCGTCACGCCGACGTGCGTGAACAGCGACAGCCCGCTGACCTCGATCGTGACCTCGGGCTCGGGGTGCTCCTCCCCCTCGTCCTCGTCTACCTCGTCGTACTCGTCGGGGTCGTCCATCGCGCGGTGACCGTAGCAGCCGCGACCGTCAACGCGTCGCGAACCGGGGCCACGTCGTGGACCCTGAACACGCGAGCGCCCCGCTCGTACGCCAGCACGTTGGTGGCGACCGTCGCGGCGACACGGTCATCGACCTCGCGCCCGGTGATCCTGCCGAGGAACGACTTGCGCGAGGTCCCGATCACGACCGGCCGCCCCAGCTCGACCAGCTCCCCGAGCCGTCGCACCAGCTCGAGGTTGTGTTCGACTGTCTTGCCGAACCCGATCCCCGGGTCGAGCATGATCCGGTCCTCCTCGATCCCGTGTGCGATCGCAAAGCTCATCCGCTCCTCGAGGAACGCCTTGACGTCGCTCACGACGTCGTCGTAGCGGGGATCGTCCTGCATCGTCCGCGGCGTCCCGAGCATGTGCATCAGACAGCAGTCGGCGTTCGCCTCCGCCACCACGGCCGCGATCTCCGGATCACCCCGGAACGCGGTCACATCGTTGACGAGCGTCGCCCCGGAGGCGAGCGCGCGCGTCGCCACGCCGCTCTTGGACGTGTCGATCGAGATCTGGGCCTTGCACCCCGCGGCGAGGAGCCCCTCGATCACCGGAATCACGCGCCGAAGCTCCTCGTCCTCGGGGACCGACGCCGCGCCGGGGCGGGTCGATTCGCCGCCGATGTCGAGGATCGCGGCCCCCTCGGCCTCGAGCTCGAGGCCGTGCGCGATGGCCGCGACCGCGTCGAGGTACTGGCCCCCGTCGGAGAACGAGTCGGGCGTGACGTTGACCACGCCCATGATCCGGAAGGGGTCGTCACTCACCGGGCCACCGCCCGTGCACGTCGAAGTATTCGCGGGCCCGCTCCTCGTCCTCGCGCTCGAGGTTGCTCTGCACGCTCATCCGGTACATCCAGTTGACCATCCACACGATCAGGGCCGCGATCACGAGCGACACGCCGGCGCCCGCGGTGATGTCGTCCTGCCCACCGCCGATCACGATCGCCACGATCCCGACGACCGCGATCGCCACCGGGATCCACACGCGCGTGATCGCGAGCAGGACCCTGCCGGCGCCATGAGGGCGGCGGTCATCACGCGCTGTGCTGTGGTCGGGCATGTTCACGAATAGTGTCCCGCACCGCTGAGCCAGACCCGTACACGCACCTGCGACCCGCCACGCCTCTCGCTTAAAGCCACCGCCGACCGCGCGAGGCCTGGCTACCGGCAGCGCTCGCCCAAGCCGCGGAGCGTCGTCCCCTCTGTCGTGACTCGCGCGCCGCGCGACCACAGTAAGCCAGACGCGACATACCAACTACGCGGCGCGCACGTCACGACAGAGGGGACGACGCGGAGCGAGCTATTCGGCAGTGCCGCCGGCGAGACCAGGCCGCGGCAGCGGGCGCGGACCCTCGCGACGCTCACCGGCCGGCGTGCCAGGAATCGGCACCTCGGGTGGCGGTAGCGCCTCGGCGCCGAAGACGTCTTCCTCGGTACCGCCACCGAGCAGAGCCTCGAACTGCTCCTTCTCGATCGTCTCGTGCTTGATCAGGATCTCCGAGAGCTTGGCCAGCGCCTCGCGGTGCGAGCCCAGGATGTCCTTCGCCTGGACGTGCGCCTGCTCGACGATCCGCCGGATCTCGTCGTCGATCTCCCGCGCGATCTCATCCGAGTAGTCGGGCTCGGCGCTGAACTCGCGCCCGAGGAACGGCATGCCGTGGTCGTGCCCGAACACGCGCGGACCGAGCTTCTCGGACATCCCGAACCGCATCACCATCTGCTTTGCGGTGGCGGTGACCTTCTCGAGATCGTTCGAGGCGCCGGTCGTGACCTCGCCGAACACGATCTCCTCGGCGGCACGGCCACCGAGCGTCATCGCCAGCTGGTCCTGCAGCTCCGCGCGCGTGGTCAGGAACTTGTCCTCGGCGGGCAGCGAGATCGTGTAGCCGAGGGCCTGCCCGCGGGAGATCACCGAGATCTTGTGGACCGGGTCGGAGTTCGGGAGGTAGTGGCCGACCATCGCATGGCCCATCTCGTGATAGGCGGTGATCCGCCGCTCCTTGTCGGACATCACCCGGGTCTTCTTCTCGGGACCGGCGATCACGCGCATGATCCCTTCCTCAAGCTCGACCTGGGTGATCTCGCGCTTGCCGTTGCGGGCCGCGAGCAGCGCCGCCTCGTTGACCAGGTTCGACAGGTCCGCGCCGGTGAAGCCCGGGGTCTGACCCGCCAGCGCGTCGACGTTGATCTCCCGCGCCAGCGGCTTGCCGCGCGTGTGGACGTCGAGGATCTTCTTGCGGCCGTTGCGATCCGGGCGGTCGACCACGATCTGGCGGTCGAACCGGCCGGGGCGCAGCAGCGCCGGGTCGAGGATGTCGGGGCGGTTGGTGGCCGCGATCAAGATGATGTTGTCCTTCATCTCGAACCCGTCCATCTCGACCAGCAGCTGGTTCAGGGTCTGCTCGCGCTCGTCGTGACCCCCCCCGAGGCCGGCGCCGCGGTGACGGCCGACGGCGTCGATCTCGTCCATGAAGATGATGCACGGGGAGTTCTGCTTGGCCTGTTCGAACAGGTCACGCACGCGCGAGGCGCCCACGCCTACGAACATCTCGACGAAGTCAGAGCCCGAGATCGAGAAGAACGGGACGCCCGCCTCGCCGGCGACGGCGCGCGCGAGCAGAGTCTTGCCGGTACCGGGCGGTCCGTACAGGAGCACGCCCTTGGGGATTCGCGCCCCCAGGGCCTGGAATTTCTTGGGGTTCTCGAGGAACTCCTTGATCTCGTGTAACTCCTCAACGGCTTCGTCGACCCCCGCGACGTCCCGGAACGTGATCTTGGGCGAGTCCACCGACATTCGCTTGGCACGTGACTTGCCGAACGACATGACCTTCGAACCGCCGCCCTGGACCTGGTTCATCAGGAAGATCCAGAACCCGATGAAGATCACGAACGGCAGGATGTAGGTCAGCAGCGACAGCCAGCCGTTCGAGGTCTTGCCCTGGATGTCGAAGTTCTGCGGCGAGAGGTCCTTCTGCGAGGCCCCGATCAGCTGCGAGACGTACCCATCCGGGTAGCCGACGGTGTACTTCTGACCGGTCGTCGTGGTGACGTTCGCGGTGTTGTCCTTCTCGTGCAGCGACAGGCTCTGCACGCCGCCGTGGTCGAGCTGGTAGATGAGGTCGCCGAAGGTCTGCTTCTCCGACTTGCCCGAACTGCCGATCAGCTTCTGCGCGAAGAACGCGAGCACGACCACGATCAGAATCGGAAATGCTGCGCTCTTGAAAAACCTGCTCATGGGCTGTTATTGCGGCGCACGTAGCGCCAGGACTCCGGGTCTTGGGACTGTCAAGCGTAGCATCTGGGTTGGGGCCGCCGGGAAGGCCTGCATGCCGACGTTCATCGCGTGTTCACTCCTTCAACGCGGCTACGTAGGGCAAGTTTCTGTAGCGCTCGCCGAAGTCGAGCCCGTACCCGATCGCGAACCGGTTCGGAATCTCGAAGCCCACATACTTCGTCCGTAGGTCGACCTTCTGGCGCTCGGGCTTGATCAGCAGGGCGCAGACCTCGAGCGAACGCGGATTCCGGCCGGCGAGGTTCCGCAACAGATACTGGAGCGTCAGCCCCGAATCGACGATGTCCTCGACGATCAGCACGTCCCGGCCCTCGATCACCGCGTCGAGGTCCTTGAGGATCCGGACGACGCCCGAGGACTTCGTCGCCGACCCGTACGACGCGACCGCCATGAAGTCGACCTCGCACGGCACCTCGAGGTGCCGCATCAGGTCCGATAGGAACAGCACGGCGCCCTTCAACACACCGACCAGCACGAGATCTTTCCCCTGGTAATCCCGGGAAACCTCCTCGGCCAGCTCACGGACACGGCGCCTCACATCCTCGGCCGGCACGAGGATTTCCCCGATCGCGTCGTCGCCTTCCACAACTTGAATTATGGGCGCGCTGGCGCGCGCTTGTCTTTCTCGCGTCGCGGAGCCTCGCGAATCCCCATTGCCCGGGGGCGCAATCGCGGCAGGTCAACCGCGGTAGCTGAGCCGTACCGCGTCGCGCGTCGCCGGCGTCACCTTGAACCGCTCGGACATCGCCAGACCCGCCACCCAGGCGATCTCGCCGCCGGCCTCGACGACCGCCACCCGAGCCCGCTCGCGCCGCGGAACGCGCCGCTCGACGAACAGGTCCTGCAGCGCCTTGGTGCCGCCGAGCCCGAGCGCCGCGATCCGATCGCCCGGCCGCCACGAGCGGACCAGCAGCTCCGACCCGAGCGCGGCGCGGTCGAGCACCCCCGGCTCCGGCGCCGGCTCGGCGAGCTCGCAGCGCACCTCGCGGCCGCCGAACGAGACGCTCCCGGGGATCGCCAGGCGCACCGGCTCGGGCGCAGACCGGAGGTCGGCGCCGGCCGGCTCGAACCTCAGCTCGCCGTACTCGGCGACCGCCCGCAGCCCGTTGCCGACGTCGAGCAACGCCGTGCCCCGGTCGCTCAGGGCCGCGATCTCCTCGGCGCGGCCGCCCGCGCCCGGGGCGAAGCCGCCGGCGGCCTCGTCGGCCAGGCGCTGGACCACCAGTCGCGCCAGCGCCGGCGCGAGCGACCGCAGCCGCGCGAGCGAGACGCGGCGATCGTCGCCCAGCAGCTCGTCGACGAGCGCGTCGAGCACCTCCCCCTCCTCGCGGAGAATCCGCGCGACCGCGAGCACGTTGTCCTGAGCCGCCGGGTGAATCTCGTCGAGCGCCGGTAGCAGGCCGGCACGGATCCGGTTTCGCGCGTACGCGCCCGATGCGTTCGTCTCATCCTCGCGCCAGCTCAGTCCCCGTGCCGTGCAGTAGGCCCCGGTCTGCCGGCGAGTGAAACCGAGCAGCGGCCGGACGAGGATGCCTTCCCGGGGACGCATCCCAAGCAGCGCCCGCCGGCTCGGCGACGACGCCAGCCGATAGAGGATCGTCTCGACCTGATCGGTCCGGGTGTGGCCGGCGGCCACGTCGGCGCCGCGGGCCAGCTCGAGCGCGGCGCGGTAGCGCACCTCGCGCGCCCAGGCCTGAACGTTGCCGCTCCCGGGCCAGGTTGGCCGGCGCACGTCGAGCCGGGCACCGAGGCTCGCGCACAGCTCGTGGCAATGGCGTTCGTCCTCGCCCGCCGATTCCCGAAATCCATAATTCACATGTAGGGCGCAGACGGCCTTCGCACCGGCCAGGTGGACCGCGATGTCGAGCAGGCACGTCGAATCGCGGCCGCCCGACAGCAGCACGAGCACGTCGCGACCTGGCGCCAGCAGACCTTCCTCGCGCACGCGCGCGTGCATATAGTCGGCGTCGCTCACCCTGCGGCCTTCGGCTCCGGAGTCACTCGCCCTTCAAGCTCCCGCTCGCGCGCGATGAATATCTCCGTCGACTCGTCGAAGCCTTTCAGCCGCACGTCCGCGATCCGCTCGAACTCGAGGTCGCGCCGCGCGTGCTCGACGACCGGCCTGGTCACCAGCACCTCGGCGCCTGCGGCCCGGGCCCCGACGCCGGCGAGAGCCGCTCGGCGTGGGCCGGCGCCGTGCCGAGCGCGCTGAGGACCCGCGTGATCAACGCCGGCTCGAGCCCGGTCTCGCGCGAGGCCTGCGCCAGCGTGTACGCGTCCTCACCGGTGTCGAACAGCTCCTCGACGTATCCGTACGCCAGCCGCCCCTCGTCGGTCGCCCGGCGGATGTCCTTCAGCGCGTGTCCGCGCTCGCGGAGCCTGGCCACGATCCGGGCGTGGCTGACCACGGCCGGGGACCAGCTCCCGTCGTAACGCGGAAGGAGTCCTGCCCGCGCCCAGCGCCGGAGCGTCGTCACGGCGACGCCGACGCGCTCGGCGGCCTCCTCGATCGACAAACCCTCCGGGGGGGTGCCGTTGTGATTATTGGCGCTTGCGGTGGACATCCCTACAGGAGTTCCTACCCGCGCCGGGCGTCGCGGTTGCGCGTGACCCTGTCACGGTCGCGCCCGCTGAACCCGCGATGTTCGGCGCACAGACAACAATCCGAACCGGTCATAAACGGCGGCGGGGCCTCGACGAGCACGAAGCCCCGCCGCCCGCGGGACTAACGGCCCGCTGCGTCGGCCGTTGGCGCTCGTCACGTTTCCGGCGGCGCCTCGCGAACGCGCTCCCCAGCTGGCCTGGGCTGCGCGTCACGCTCCGGCCTGTTGCCTTTTTCAGTGGCCCTAGGTCTACTCGTCAACTTCCGATCTGTCAATGGCAGAGACAGGTAGCTGGGCATAAATAACAATAGGCCTGATGGTCGCCCCGAACGCGTTGCAACCGACCGCCGCGCTCAGCGAGCGCGTGCTGCTGCCGGGCGACCCGGGGCGCGCGCTGATGCTCGCCGAGTCGCTCCTCGACGGCGCGAGGATGTTCAATCACAACCGCGGCCTCTGGGGTTACACCGGCCTCGCGCCCGACGGCGAACCGCTCACGATCCAGAGCACCGGGATCGGTGGCCCGAGCGCGGCGATGGTGATCCACGAGCTGATCGATCTCGGCGCGCGCCGGCTGCTCCGGACGGGAACATGCGGCGCATTGCACACGGATCTTCAGCTGGGCGACCTCGTGATCGCCACCGAGGCGATCGCGGCGGACGGCACCAGCCGCGCGCTCGGCGCGGGCGACCGCGTGCCGGCGAGTCGGGCGCTGCTCGACGCGGTGATCGCGGCCGCCGTGCCCCCCTTCCCGGACGAGAGCCACGCGATCCACTCGGGTCCGGTCGTCACCACCGACGTGTTCTACGACCACCGGGGCCTCGAACAGGAGTGGAGCGCGGCGGGTGCGCTCGCCGTGGAAATGGAGGCGGCGACGCTGTTCGCGCTCGCCGCCGCCCGAGCGGTCGAGGCTGCCGCGGTGCTCGTCGTCTCCGACCTCGTCCTGCCGGAGCGGGTGCGGATCGAGCCGGACGACTTGCGTGCGGCCGAACGGTGGATGGGCGAGGCGGCGCTCCGGACGCTGTCCGCGTCTCAGGCTCTGAGAGGACGCTCGGTCGGCCAGCGTCTGAGAGGACGCTCGGTCGGCGAGCACGGCCTCGAGCCGCGCCAGCGCCTCCTCGATCGCCACCAGGCGCTTGTCCAGCGCGCTCCCCGACCCGAGCTTCTCGATCCGCTCGTCGAGCCGGTCGACACCGTCCTCGATCGCCTCGAGTCGCTGGGAGACGCTCCGCAACCGCCGCGTCAGCCGCTCGAGGTCACCCGCGGACGGGAGGTTCAGTGCGCTCATCGCGAGCTCCTGGGCACGGGTGGCCCGCTCGCGGGTCTCGAACGCGGCCGACAGCGCCTTGCTCACGACGGGGTTCTCGAGCATTCCCTGGGTGACCCTGCCGATAGTTTCCTCGCCCTGCCGGGTAACTCGTCCCTTGAGACCCTGGTCGTCGCTCATCTCCAACCGCCTCTCGTACTCGCTCCGCTCATGACAGCACTCTCAGACGCCGCAACCTAACCCTCAAGTTAAGGGTTAGCTGATGCTGAGACAACAGCCTCATCGCTACAGTCGCCGGCAGTTCTTGCCGATTCACAGGCTTGGCCGGACGTAAGTGACCGAGATCACGACGCGCTTGGTCCCTAAACAGACACCCACTAGACCACGGTTCCGAATTGCAAAGCTCCGCGGCAGCCAGTAGCGTCCTTTTAAGCCTATCTGTGATCGTAGCTGGCAAGAATTTGCGCGTGGCACCCTGCGGGAGGAGTAGGCCACAGTGTTGAGAAGGCGGAAGCTGAGTATCGCCGCCGTGACCGTCGCGTGCGTGATCACGGCGCTTGGGCTTGGCGCCATGCCGAACGCCTCCGCGGACGGGTGCACGGTGACGATCACGGTCGCCGGCGGCCAGCAGTTCACCTTCCAGAACGTCCCGCTGGGCACCCCGCCGACGTCGCTGCCGCTCCCGGTCAACCTGCCGATCACCAACGTCGCGCAGTCGTGCCCGCCCGTGACGGCGACGACGCCGGCGGCGACGGTCACGACCAGCGCCCCGTCGCAGACGACCTCAACCTCAACCTCGACTTCGACCTCCACCACCCCGGTGGGGAAGCCGAGCCAGAACCAGACCGGTACCTCGACGTCGAAGCCGACGACCAAGACTTCCAAGACCCGGACGACGACGACCTCAACGACGAGCACGACCCCGGCCTCGCCGGGCAACGCGCTGTCGCTCGGCTCCGGGAAGAACGTCGAGAAGGGGAAGAAGCCGGCAAAAAGAAGAAGAAGAAGAAGAAGAAGCCGAAGAAGGCGACCAAGCCCGCGACCCCGCCGCCGCCGGTCACCCCGAGTGGCGTGCCCACCCCGTCGAACCCGACCTACTCGTTCGCGCTGCCGGGGCCGGCCCCGATCGGCGTCCCGAACTTCTTCATCGACAGCTTCCAGATCCCCCCGTTCCTGCTCCCGATCTATCAGGCCGCCGGCATCCAGTACGACGTGCCGTGGCAGATCCTCGCCGCGATCAACGAGATCGAGACCGACTATGGGCGCAACCTGTCGGTGTCCACCGCCGGCGCGGTCGGCTGGATGCAGTTCATCCCGTCGACCTGGAAGCGCTACGCGGTCGACGCCAACGGAGACGGCATCGCCGATCCGTACAACCCCGCGGACGCGATCTTCACCGCGGCGCGCTACCTGCACGCGGCCGGCGCTTCCCAGAACATCTCGCAGGCGATCTTCGCGTACAACCACGCAGGCTGGTACGTCCAGTCGGTGCTGCTCCGAGCCCAGCTGATCGGCGGGATGCCGAAGGCGATGATCGGCGCGCTTACCGGTCTGGTCGAGGGTCACTTCCCGGTCGCGGCTCCCGCCAAGTACGCCGACGACTCCGTCCTCAAGCTCGCCAAGACCCACGTCAAGACCTCCAACGCGGCGGTCCCCGTGGCGTCGGACCCGAGCACCAAGGGCACTGCGATCTACGCCAAGCAGGGCTCGCCGGTGATCGCGGCCAACGACGGCAAGATCGTGAAGATCGGCAACAGCCCGACGCTCGGCCGCTACATCGAGCTCCAGGACGCGACCGGCAACACGTACACGTACGCGAACCTCGGGTCGATCCCCACGCTCTACCCGGTGCCCAAGCCGGTGCGGATCAGCTCCACTCAGGTCGCCGAGGCGCTGCTGGCCCCCGCCACCCCGAAGCCGAAGCAGCCCGCCACGGCCGGCACGCAGCAGGCGCCGCCGATCCCGAGCACCGCCAAGGCGACGAGCGAGGCCAAGAGCGCGCCGATCTCGATGCCGGTCACCCCCGCCAGCGCCGGAACCCAGACGCCGGCCGCCAGCGCCGGAACCCAGACCTCGGTCGCGAGCGCCGGCACGCAGACGCCGGCCGCCGCGAGCGCCGCGCAGTCGGACACCCCGACGATCAGCACCCCGATGGTCAAGGAGCGTCTGTTCGCCAACCCGTCGCGCCCCGCCTCCTACGCCGCCGGCGGCAAGCTCCAGGTCACGCCCACCACGCCCCAGCTCGGCAGCTTCGGGGACTACTTCTCGTCGGTCCTGCACCTGGCCAAGAACCAGTACACGCTCCAGCCGCTCAAGGTCGGCTCGGTCGTGGTCGCGGGCACGATCCTCGGCCGGCTCGGCGCGGGCACGCCGACCGACGCGTCGCATCTGGAGTTCATGATCCAGCCCGCCGGCAAGAGCGCTCCCTACATCGACCCTAAGCCAATCCTGGACGGATGGAAGCTGCTCGAGGCGACCGCGGTCTACCGCGCCGCCGGAGTCGACCCGTTCTTCGGCAAGGACGCGAAGAACCCGACGATCGGCCAGATCCTCCTGATGTCCAAGGAGCAGCTCCAGAACCGCGTGCTCGAGGACCCGAACGTGCAGGTCTATCCGTGCGGCCGGCGCGACATCGAGGACGGCGCGATCGACCGCCGTGTCCTCGCCGTGATCGAGTTCCTGGCCGCGTCGAGCCTCAAGCCCAACGTCACCGGGCTCAAGTGCGGTCACACGACGAACGGCTCGAACGGCGTCGACGATGCCGGCTCGACCGGGGAGAGCGTCGACATCTCGGCGATCAACGGGATCCCGATCCTCGGCCACCAGGGCCCGGGCTCGGTCACTGACGTCACCGTGCGCCGCCTGCTCACGCTCCAGGGCGCGATGCAGCCGGACGAGATCGTCTCGCTGATGAGCTACAAGAACCAGCCAACCGCGTTGTCTATCGCCGACCACGCGAACCGGATCCAGATCGCCTTCACGCCGCTGTACGGCCAGAACAAGAAGCTCTCGGCCGAGGTCGCCAGCGTCCTTCAGCCGAAGCAGTGGACGCAGCTGATCAACCACATCAGCCAGATCAGCGAGCCGATCGTCCCGATCTCGCCGAGCAAGTACGCGATCAAGACCTCCGGGCAGTAGCCGCCGGCGGCCGATGAGTCAGGCCGGGACTAGCCCGAGGGCGCGCCGGCGCAGACCTGAGGACCCGCCCCTAAGTAGCCTCCCGCGGATCCCCTTTCTGTTCCGCTTCACCCAGGTAGAGGTCTCGTGGGCGCTCGGCCCGCCGGACGGCCGGTACCTGATCCGCCGTGACGGCGCCGGCCCCGACGCCGCGCCCTCCCACGTGCTCGTGCTCAGCACCCTCGGTGCCCAGAAACGCAGCCGGCTCGGGCCTTCTCGGCGACAACATAAGGCTCTACCTGAGCCTGAGCCTTCGCCCGTGACGACCACCAGGGCCACGATCGTCGACGTCGGCGACCCGCTGAGCACCCCCGAGCAGGCCGCCGCCTGGCTGAGCGGCGCCGGCGACGCCGAGCTTGCCGCCGGTATCGGCGTGCTCAACCGCGCCCTGCACTTCTACCGGCTCGCCTCGGCCGATCCGCACGTCCACGGCATCGGCCGCCGCGACCCGCTGGTGGCGCGCGTGGGCTACGGCGCCGGCGAGGAGGTCGCCGACGGCCTGTGGACCGACGCCCGCGAGCTGATCGACGCCGGCCCGCGCCGGCGCCGGTCGCGAATCCCGGCCGACCAAGCTCGCCTGGCCACGCTGCTCACCGGCCGCCGCGACCCGCTCGTGTGCGAGGAGCTCGCCCTCCGTGCCCGGCTCGATCTCGACGAGGGACGCATGCGCGAGGCCGCGGTCCAGACCCTGGTCGCGCTCGACGCCGCGCTCGCCGAGCTCCCCGCCGACCCTGCCGCGCCGGCGGTGGCGGACCGCGTCGGCGAGCTGAGGGCGTTGCACGACGGCGTGGCGGCAGCGGCGCAGGCAGCGCTCGCCGGACCAACCGATCTGTCGCAGCTCAAGTCGACCGCGTTCGCGCTGGGGCGGATCGAGGCGGCGCTCAGGGCGCGGGCGGCGGCGCTTCCGGGATAGCCGGCTCGAGCGCGGCCAGCACGGCCTCGAGCTCGTCGACCACGTCGCCGCCGAGCCGTACCGCCGCGTGACGGTCGAGCGGCGTCCGGCTCTGCGTCAGGATCGCGATCTGGCCTCCGTTCGAAAGAGTCGTCTCGGGCAGCTGCGCCACCGGGTAGACCTCGAGCGAGGACCCGATGCACAACATCAGGTCGGCGCCGGCCGCGAGCCCTTCGGCCCGCGTCATCGCGTCGACCGGGAGGTACTCGCCGAACAGCACCACGCCCGGCTTGAGCGGGGCACCGCAGTCGCAGCGCGGCACCCCGTCCGGCGCCCCCTCATGGAGTGCGCGCACGGCCTCCAATTCGTACCGTAGACCGCAGACAAGACAGGACGAGTGGGCGATCGACCCGTGCACCTCGACCAGGTTCTGCGTCCCGGCGCGCTCGTGCAGCCGGTCGATGTTCTGGGTGATGACGGCGTCGAGCCGCCCGGCTCGCTCGAGCTCGACCAGCGCCGCGTGTGCCCGGTTGGGCTGCTTGTCCCCGAGTGTCTGGAACCGTTGGCCGTAGAAGCTCCAGAACCGCTGCGGGTCGCGATGGAAGGCGTCGATATGGGCGACCTCCGTCGGATTGACGTTGGCCCACAGGCCGGTCCCGGACGAGCGGAAGTCGGGGATGCCGGATGGCACCGAGATCCCAGCGCCGGTCAGCGCCACAACCGAGTCGGCCTCGCCGATCAGGCTCGCCAGCCGGATGGCGGCCGCCTCCGTCGCGCTCACTTGCCGTGGAAATGCGGCTTGCGCTTCTGCACGAACGCCGAGATCCCCTCGCGCCCGTCCTCGGAGAAGAACACCTCGAGGAAGGCCTCCTTCTCGCGCGCGATCCCGACGTCGAGGTCGCCGGCGGCCGAGACCCGCTTGATCCGCTCGACCGCGAGCGGCGCCTGATCCGAGAGCTTGCGCGCCCACGCCAGCGCGGCGTCGAACAGCTCCTCGTCGGCGACCACCCGGTTGGCCAATCCGAGCGCGTAGGCCTCCTCGGCCGGGATCGGATCCCCGGTCAGGTTCAGCTCGCGCGCCCGCCCCTCGCCGACCAGGCGCGGCAGGCGCTGCGTGCCGCCGAAGCCGGGGATGATCCCCAGATTGATCTCTGGCTGGCCGAACACGGCCGACTCCGCCGCGATCCGCAGGTCGCACGCCATCGCCAGCTCGCAGCCGCCGCCGAGCGCCATCGCGTTGACCGCGGCGATCGTCACCACCGGCGCGGTCTCGATCTCCCGCAGCAGCCCATGCATGCCGTCGAGCAGCTCCTGGCCGGCGGCGTCGTCCATCGTCGTGAACGCCTTGATGTCCGCGCCGGCGCAGAACAGCATCGGGTTGGCCGACGCGATCACCAGCGCCCGGACCGTGTCGGCGCCCCTGACCGCGTCCCACAGCCGGCGCAGCGCGCGCACGACCTCGGGCGAGATCGAGTTGGCCGGGGGACGATCGAGCCAGGCGATCGCGATCGGCCCGCGCGTCTCGAGCTTCACCGGGCTGTCCTCCCAGCCCTCGTCCGGCCGCGGATAGGGGAAGAAGCCCTGACCGGACTTGACCCCGAGCCGGCCCTGCGCCACCAGCCGCCGCAGGATCGTGGGCGGCTCGAATCCCTCGCCCCACTGCTCGCAGGCGCGCTCGAGCGCCACCAGCACCTCGTCGAGCCCGAGGCGGTCGGCCCGCGCGAACGGTGGCGGAATGATGCCGGCGCCGGCCATCATCCCGAGGTCGATGTCCTTCAGCGAGGCGACCCCCTCCTCGAGCACCAGGCAGCTCTCGACGAATGCCTTCAGCGTGAAGCGCTCGACGACCGCGGCGGCGTTCGCGCCGGCTGTTGTCCCGCCGGCGCCCGCAGGGCCGGCTGCGCCGCTGCCCCCGCCGGCGACGTCAGCCTCCGTGCCCATAGAAGCCCTTCCCGGTCTTGGCCCCGAGCTTGCCGTCCGCGACCAGCCGGCGCATCTCCTCGTGCACGTAGAAGCGGCCGCCGTAGGAGTCGCGCAGGTGCTCGGCGACGTGCAGGACGGTGTCGAGCCCGAGCAGGTCGCTGAGGTAGAACGGACCGACGGGCGCAGCTTTTGACTCCGCCACGAGCTTGTCGAGCTCGGTGACGTCGATCCCGGTCTCCTCCTGGAACCGCCACACCTCGGACACGCTCGAGTTCAGGATCCGGTTGACCACGAAGCCCGGCGCCTCGCTGCAGCGAATCGGAGTCTTGCGGATCGCCTGCGCGAAGTTGACCGCCGTCTGGGATGTCTCGGACGAGGTCTCCTCGCCCTCGATCACCTCGATCAGCCGCATCATCGAAGCGGGATAGAAGAAGTGAAAGCCGACGACCTGGTCGGGCCGGGTGGTCGCCTGTGCCATCTCGGTGATCGACAGCGATGAGGTGTTCGAGGCCAGGATCGCGTGGCCCGGGGTGACCTCGTCGAGCTCGGCGAGCACCCCCTGCTTGATCTCGATCCGCTCCGGCACGGCCTCGATCACGAAATCGACGTCACCGAACGACTCGTATCCGAGCGTGCCGGTGATCAGCCCGAGCCTGCGCTGCTGTTCGGAGGCCTCGAGCTTGCCGGCGTCGACGCGGGCCTGCCACAAGGACGCAGCCTTCTCGAGTCCCTGGTCGAGCGGCTGCTGATCGACGTCCTTGAGCACTACCGGGACGCCGGCGTCGGCGATCACGTAGGCGATCTCGCCGCCCATCGTGCCGGCGCCGACGACGCCGGCCTTGAACACGAACATGGCCCGAACGCTATCCAACCCTCTGCTTCCGGGGAGTACGCTCCGGTGAGGTGCCCGAGACGCTTCCCGACAACATCGAGCCGTACACCGGGATTTCGTCCAAGGCCTACGAGCACCCGGCCGACCGCGCCGCGACCGCGGCTCTCAAGGCGGTTCCGATGCTCGACACGGTCGTGCGGAAGCTGATCGAGTGGCGCTACGAGCGCGCGCTGCGTCAGTTCTTCCTGGCCAACTCCGTCCGGGTCTCAGAGCAGCAGCTGCCTGAGTTGTGGGCCTCCCACAAGGGCGTGTGCCGGATTCTCGACATGCCCGAGGTCTACGACCTCTACGTGACCTCGCCGGTGATGGGCGTCGCCCAGGCCATCGGCTCGACCAAACCGCTGATCGTGGTCGATTCGGTCTGGCTACAGCGAATCGGCCCGGGCGAGCAGCGCGCGCTGATCGCCCACGAGCTCGGGCACATCCTCTCCGACCACATGGTCTACATGACCGCGCTCAACATCCTGCTGAGCGCCGGCGGCAACCTCCCGTTCTTCCTCGGGATGCCCTTCCGGGCGGTCACGGCCGTCCTGCTCGAGTGGTTCCGGGCCGCCGAGCTCAGCTGCGATCGCGCCGCGGCGCTGGCGGTCCGCGACCCGCAGATCGTCTGCCGCCTGCTGATGGTGCTCTCCGGTGCGCTCCCGGCCTCTGACCTCAACCTGGATGCGTTCATGGGTCAGGCGATGGACTACCAGGCGTGGGATGACCCCAGCGACCGCGTCCGCCGCTTCTTCAACGAGCTCGGCAAGACCCATCCGGACTCGGTTCGGCGCGTCTCCGAAGTGCTGAAGTGGGTCCAGAGCGGCGAGTACGACCGGATCATCCGCGGCGAGTACCGCACCCGCGACCAGGACGCCAACGCCAACGTCCGCGACGAGGCTGGCGACGCGGTCGAGTTCTACGCCGAGCGCTTCCGGACGATCTTCCGCGAGATCGGCGACAACCTGAACAAGGCCGGCTCCCAGGTGGGCGGCATGGCCGAGCAGCTCGCCGAGTGGCTCCGGTCGCGCAACGCCGGCGACGACTGATCCGTCGCGCCGCCGTCGACGACCCGCGCCTTCAACCCACCCGTGCCCGGCGCCGGCAACCCACCCGTGCCCGGCGCCGGCAACCCGCGCGGCGCCCCGGAGTATGCAGGTGATTCGCGGGCCCCGGACTGGCAACCGTCCCCGCCTTTTCCCAGGTGGCCGCCGTTTCGGATGCGACAGAGCGCGGTGCCGCGCCTCGCCAGCCATCCGATGCCCCACCTGCTTGACAAGCGACAGTCTCCGATATATCGTTAATACATCGTTCCGGAGTGACCCCGGGAACATTCCGGGTCGACCCCGGGGCATTCCGAAACTTTCCAGGAGGCATCATGAATCATGAAGATTGGGCCGCGCCGTGGCCGTTTCTTAGCCGCATCGCCGCGCTGAAAACCGCGTCGCGCGAGGGTCGCCGCGGCCGCTATTCCGGCCTCGACGACCTCGAGCGGCTCGCCGCCCTGCGACACATGCGCGGCGGCCCCCCGTTCGGCGGCCCATTCGGGGGCGGCCCGTTCGGCGGCGGCCGCGGGCGCCGGCGCCGCGGCGACGTACGGACCGCTGTGCTGATCCTGCTCGCCGAGGAGCCGCGCAACGGCTACCAGTTGATGCAGACGATCGAGGAGCGCAGCGGCGGCCGGTGGCGCCCGAGCCCGGGCTCGGTCTACCCCACGCTCGCCCAACTCGAGGACGAGGGCTTGATCCGTGGGATCGAGCGCGACGGGACCAAGCTGTTCGAGCTGACCGACGCAGGGCGCGAGCAGGCCGAGAAGTTCGCCGGCCGGACGGCGCCCTGGGAGGAAGACGAAGACTCGGACGGCCGCTCCATCCCCGAGATCGCCTCACTCATCATCCAGATCGGCAAGGCGGCGTGGCAGGTGGCGCAGGAAGGCAATGAGCGCCAAGTCGAGAAGGCGTGCGAGACGCTCGCCGAGACCCGCCGCGCCCTCTACCGGATCCTGGCCGAGGAACCCGACACCAGCGAGGACACCGACGCGACCGCGTAACGTGTATGGCGAGATGACGGGCGGGAACGGCACGATAGACACAGCTGAACCGGTCGCGATCTCGGTCCGCGGCCTCGTCAAGAACTACGACGAGGTGCAGGCGGTTCGGGGCGTCGAGTTCGAGGTCGCCACCGGCGAGGTGTTCGGGTTCCTCGGACCAAACGGCGCCGGCAAGACGACCACGATCAGCATGCTGTGCACGTTGGTCACGCCGACGGCAGGATCCGCCAGCGTCGCTGGTCACGACATCGTCCGCGAGCGCGACGACGTCCGCCGCAACATCGGCCTGGTGTTCCAGGACCCGACGCTCGACGGCTACCTGACCGCCGAGCAGAACCTGCGCCTGCACGCCGAGCTTTACGGCGTCCAGTCGGCGCTGGTCAAGCCGCGGATGGAGCAGGTGATGACGATGGTCGGGCTGTGGGACCGCAAGGACTCGGTCGTGGGCACGTTCTCCGGCGGGATGCGCCGGCGACTCGAGATCGCGCGCGGTCTGATGCATTCCCCGCGCGTGTTGTTCCTCGACGAGCCGACGATCGGGCTCGACCCGCAGACGCGCCGGTCGATCTGGAAGTACATCGCCGAGCTCAAGGAGCGCGAGGAGATCACGATCTTCATGACGACCCACTACATGGACGAGGCGGAGTGGTGCGACCGGATCGCGATCATGGACCACGGCGAGATCGTCGCGCTCGACTCGCCGGAGACGCTCAAGGCCGGCGTCGGCACCGACCGCGTCACGATCCACACCGACGACGACGAGGCGACGATCGCCGCGCTCGCCGAGCGGTTCGGGATCGAAGCCCGGATCTCCGAGGGCGCCGTCACGTTCGGGGTGCAGGAGGGCGAGCAGTTCGTGCCACGGCTGTTCGCCGAGCTCGGAATCCCGATCAAGGCGGTCAACGTATCGCGCCCGACGCTCGACGACGTGTTCATGTCCTACACGGGCTCGACGATCCGCGACGCCGAAGAGGACCTGGGCAAGGACCGCAACCGCAGGATGATGCAGATGATGAGCGGAGCTAGGCGATGAGCACGACGACTGACCCCCGCGAGTCGGCGAGCGCCACCGTCGCGGCGCCCGCGACCCCGGTCGTCCGGGTCACGGTCCCGAGGCGCAGCCTCGCCTCCGAGCTCCGCGCGATCAAGATCGTCTGGCGCCGGGAGATCATCCGCTATCGCAGCGACCGGCTGCGGATGATCACGACGCTCGTCCAGCCGCTGCTGTTCCTGTTCGTGCTCGGATCCGGCCTCCAGCAGCTGTCGGCCGCGAGCACTCACGGGGTCAATCTGAAGACCTTCATCTACCCGGGGATCCTGTGCATCTCGGTGATGTTCACCGGGATGTTCTCGGCCGCCTCGATCGTGTGGGACAGGGAGTTCGGGTTCCTGCGGGAGATGATGGTCGCGCCGATCCGGCGGAGCTCGATCGTGATCGGCAAGGTCATCGGCGGTGCCACCGTGGCGTGCTTCCAGGGCGTGATCGTGATCGCGCTGGCCGGATTCGTCGGCGTCCCATATGCCCCGCTGCTGATCATCGGCATCTTCATCTTGCAGCTCTGCCTCGCGTTCGCGATCACGGCGTTCGGCGTGATGATCGCGGTCCGGATCAAGCAGATGCAGTCGTTCATGGGCGTCATGCAGATGATCGTGATGCCGATGTTCTTCATCTCGGGCGCGTTGTTCCCGGTCGCCAGCCTTCCGGGCTGGCTCGCGGTTCTCAACCGCCTCGACCCGCTGACCTACGCCGTCGACCCGATGCGTCGGCTGGTGTTCAACCACCTGACGATCTCGCCGCTGGCGCGCGCGCGTCTCGATCCCGGCGTGACCTGGTTCGGCTGGCACGTGCCGGCGCTGCTCGAAGCCGGGATGATCGTCGCGCTCGGGCTCGTGATGCTCGGGATCGCGATCTGGGAGTTCAGCACCACGGAGTAACGCGGGTCCGGAGACTGGGCGTCGCGGCGTCTAAGCCGGCTCTCATTTTCACAAGTCGTTAACCTCTTCACCTAACAAGCCTGGGACGCTGCCGCGGGCTTCATGGGATCGACTCTTGTCCTCATCCTCGTGGTGATCGCGGGGTTCTCGTTCGACTTCACGAACGGGTTCCACGACACCGCGAACGCGATGGCGACGTCGATCGCCACCGGCGCGCTCAAGCCGAAGGTCGCGGTGATCATCTCGGCGTGCCTGAATTTCGCGGGCGCGTTCATCTCGATCAGCGTCGCGGCCACGATCGCGAAGGGGATCGTCAGCCCGAAGGTTCTGGTCGGCGGCGATGGCCTCGAGCTCGTACTGGCGGCGCTGATCGGCGCGATGACGTGGAACCTGATCACGTGGTACTTCACGATCCCCTCGAGCTCCAGCCACGCGTTGATCGGCGGCGTGATCGGCGCGACGATCGTCGCGACCGCTTCCGGCGACGTCAACTGGCACAACCTCGTCAAGACGGTGATCGTGCCCGCGATCCTGTCGCCATTCATCGCCGGCGGGGTTGCCGCGCTCGGGACATACCTCGCGTATCGATTGATTCGCCGTCTCGGCCAGAAGGAGGCAAGAACCGGGTACCGCTACGGCCAGATCTTCTCCGCATCGCTGGTCTCGCTCGCGCATGGCACGAACGATGCCCAGAAGACGATGGGCGTGATCTCGCTGGCGCTGATCGCCCACGGCGACATCAGCGCGGTCCACTTCTCCGTTCCGCTCTGGGTCAAGCTTGGCTGCGCACTCTCGATCGCGGGTGGCACGGCCAGCGGCGGCTGGCGGATCATCAACACGATGGGCAACCGGATCACGAACGTCGAATCGCCGCAGGGATTCGCCGCGGAGTCGTCGAGCGCAGCGGTGATCCTCGCCTCCTCCTACTACGGCTACCCCCTGTCGACAACCCAGGTCGTGTCCGGCGGCGTGCTGGGGTCCGCGTTCGGCAAGGCCGCCCCTGTGCACTGGGGTGTGATCGGGCAGATGTTGTCCGCCTGGGTGCTGACGATGCCCGGGGCGGGAATCCTCGGTGGCGTGGCGTGGGAGATCGCGGACCTGTTCGGGGCGCATTCCAACGCCGGCGCGATTGTGATCTGCCTACTCGCGGCGGCCGCTGCGTTCGGGCTGTGGACCCTCTCCAAGCGAAATCCGGTCACTGCCGCCGACCTCGACCGCACGAACGTGAGCGTGGTCGAGGAGGCCGAGCGCGCCGGCGTTCCGGCCGCCGTCGCGGTGTTGTGAGGCACCGAAGATGACCGTCATCGCCTCAGAATTCATCAACTGGAGTGCGCTCTGGAAGATCTGCTTCGCGGCGCTGGTCGGCGGCGCCGGCGTGGTCGTCGTGTTCGGGTTCCTACTGGTTGGCGTCAAGATCGCGAACAACGCCAAGAGCGGCGGTCGTGAGTGGGCGGGCTACGCGCTCGCCGGGGTTTGCGGCCTGATCTGCGTCGCGGCGATCGTCGTCGGGATCTACGCGATGGCCAAGAAGCCGTCCTCGAAGCCGGCCAAGAAGTCCGCGGCCGCACTGATCGCCCCGTCGTTCCGATCGAGCGCGTAGCCACCCGGGGTGGCCGCCACAAGCTCTCGATCGCCGGGTACGTCGGGTACTTCCGGCGGAGCACTGGATCTAGCCAAACCGGCGCTGCCGCCGCCCCCGAGTCTCGAGGAGGGCGGCGGCCACGTCCGGTCGCCTTCCCGTGCCGGTTACGCCTTGGCGGGGGCGGTTTCTTCAACCCGGCGCGGGAGGAGCGTCTCGCGCGCGATCACCAGCCGCTGAATCTGGGCGGTGCCTTCGTACAGCTGAAGGATCTTGGCGTCGCGCATCAACTTCTCGACCTTGTATTCCTTGATGAAGCCGTAGCCGCCGTAGACCTGGACGGCGTCGGTCGTGACCTCCATCGCGCTGTCCGCGGCGAATCGCTTGGCGTGCGAGGACTCGAGCGTGTTGCGCTTGCCCTGGTCGAGCAGCACCGCCGAGTGCCACGTCGCCAGGCGCGAGAGGTGGACCTTGGTGGCCATGTCGGCGATCAGGAACTGGATCGCCTGATGCATCGCGATCGGCACGCCGAACTGGACGCGCTGCTTGGAGTAGTCGATCGCGAACTCCATCGCAGCGCGCGACACGCCGGTCGCCATCGCGGCGACGCCGGGGCGCGTCCGATCGAGCGTCATCATCGCGATCTTGAAGCCCTTGTTCTCCTCGCCGACGAGGTGATCGAGCGGGATCTCGACGTCGTTGAAGGACACCGTGGCGGTGTTCGAGGCGCGCTGGCCCATCTTGTCCTCGTGCTTGTCGACGACCACGCCGGCGTCGCGCGGCACGACGAAGCAGGAGATCCCGCGGTGACCCGCTTCCTTGTCGGTCTTCGCGTAGACCGTGTACCAGTTGGCGTACTCGCCGTTGGTGATGAAGCACTTGGAGCCGTTGATGACCCACTTGTCGCCCTTGCGGACGGCGGTGGTCTTCATCCCGGACACGTCCGAGCCGGCGTCGGGCTCGGTCAGGCAGAACGAGGCGAGCAGCGGCGCTTCCGAAAGCCGGCCGATGTACTCCTTCTTGATCTCTTCCGAGGCGGCCAGCAGGACCGGCGCGGTCGCCAGGCCGTTACAGGTCACCGAAGTGCTGATGCCCGAGCAGCCCCAGGCGAGCTCCTCCTCGATGATGCAGCCTTCCAGATATCCCAGCCCGGGCCCGCCGTACTCGATCGGGAAGTGGCCGTTCATCAGGCCGAGCTCCCAGGCCTTGTCGATGATGTCCTGCGGCCAGGTGCCGTCCCTGTCGTATTCCCAAGCGACCGGACGGATCTCCTTCTCGGCAAAGTCATGCGCCATCTCGCGCATGCTCTGCTGCTCGTCGGTGAGCGTGAAATCAACCACGGTGGGTTTCTCCTTCGATGCGCAAACGCCGGTAGATTGACTAGTCAGTCAACACTGTTCATGGTACCCAAAGAACGGACGGAACGAACCTCATTTCGCGACCGGGACCCCACGCAGCCGTAGCGCCGGCGGAGGATGGGCCTCGCTTCGCTCGTCGTCCGTGGGGCCGTTCCGCCGGGCATCCATGCCCGGCGGGCGCCTCGAGAGCTATGGGCGAGGCCGCGAGGTCCGGCCGGCAGCCCTCGCGCCCGATTCGGTCGCCCGTCGACACAGGTCGGAGGCGCGCCGGGCTGGCCGGACGGGCCTGCGGCCGAAGCGCAACACTTAGCCGGTGCATTCCACGTTCAACGTGGTCATCTGGGTCGTGTGCGTGCTGGCGGTGCTGATCGCGCTCGGGACGCTGATCTTCAGCGGCAAGACCTGGGAGGAGTTCGGCAAGGGCCGGCTCGTGATGGACCGCGACTCACCTGACAGCTCACGACCGGGATCGGGGGCCGGCGCGGCCGAGCGGGACACCGAGATCCGCCAGCTGCTCGAGGCGCGCAACGAGCGCCGGGCTCGCCGGGGCGAGCCGCCGGTCGATATCGAGCAGGAGCTCGCGCGCCTGACCGCGCCGGCGCCGGAGATCGACCCGGCGCTGCGCGAGGAGATCCGCCAGCTTGTGGTGGCCCGCAATCACCGGCGGCGCCGCGCCGGCAAGCCTCCGCTTGACGTCGAGACCGAGATTGAGCGTGAGATCGCCGGCCTCGGCGGGCTGTTGTAGGCTGCTCCTGATGGCAGATCCACGTCGCTTCGAGCTCGACGAGCTCGTCAACCGTCCAGGCACCTACTTCAATCCCCAGACCGAGGTCCTCGTCATCATTGACGACTCACCCGAGCTCGATGCCGAGATCTTCAACATGGAGGAGTTCGAGGGCGCGGACTGGGTCCTGATCTCCGACGAGGTCCCGGTCGAGGAGAGCCGCCGGGACGAGCTCCTGCAGGCGTTCCAGACTCGTCACGCGACGAGCGACCTGGACGCCGACCCCGACGAAGAGCCGGAGGAGTTCGAGGAAGAGCTGGAGGAGCTCGGCCGGGACTAGCGGGCTAGCCGCCGCTGCCGCCGAGCAGCGACGCGCACTTCTGCATCTTGGCGACGTCGGTGCCGGCCTGCTGGATGCACTGGCTGTACTGGGCGACGCTCGAGCCGGCGCCGGTGCTGGTCCCGCCACTCGAGCCGGCGCCGCCGCTACTGCTGCTGCCGGCGGCGCTGCCCAGCGCGCCCTGGAGCGCCACCGCGAACGCATCCAGCTTGCTCTGGAACTGGGTGAACGGTCGCACCGTGGTGGGCGCCTTGATCGTCTGCGGCTGATTCAGGTCCGAGTACTGCATGGTCAGCCCTAGGTCGGCCGACGTCATCCCGCCGAGCTCCGAGGATGCCTGGCCGGTGACGGGGAGCGTCAGCGTGATCTCCAGGCGCCGGATCGTCTTGTCGCTCGTTCCGGTCCAGATGTCGACGCTCGGGTTCTTGACCGCGGAGGCAATTTTGCTCCGGTCGGCGGCGGGGATGCCGGCCTTCAGCTTGCCCGTGCCCGAGACGCCGAGCGATGATGCCTTCTCGACGACGGTGTTGAGGTCGTTCAGCAGCGCGTTGACGTTGACGCCCGCGTGGATGTGCGTCGTCTGCGTTCCGCCGATGTTCTCCGTCCCGACGACGGTCGGGTTGGTCAGCCAGTGGAGCGGCTGGATGCCGAGCTTGCCCAGCGAGCCTGAGCCCGAGCTCGCGCCCGACGTCGACGTGAGCTGGGCGAAGCTCGACTCGAGCTTCTGGAAGGTCGCCTGGGGCATCTGATAGCTGGTTCCCTGCAGCGTCACGTAGCCGGCAGTCCCGGTCGAGAGGATCCCGAGCGCGACGCTCCGGCCGAGCGCGCTCGCGCTGATGGTGAAGTTGGACTCCGGAAGCTTGCCGGCGCCGCGCGTTTGGAACGGGCCGCCGAAGCTCAGGGTGATCGGGCCGCTGAACGTGCTCGACCCGGTCGGATCGATCGTGAGCATCAGATTGAGGTTCCCGCTCGTGACCTTGTGCGTGCCGGTGAAGGTCTGGCTGAGCAGCGTGCTCGGGTCGGCCGAGCCGCTCGACGCGCTGCCGCAGGCGGCGACGGCGAAGCTCGCCAACACGACGATGATCAGGCCCCTCAGTGCGGTTCTGCGGTGATGCATCGCGTCCCTTTCCGTCTCAGCCCCGGGAGCGCGAATGTAGCAGTCGGTTCTTCCCATCGCGCCGGTTCGCGAGCGCCTAGACTCGCCCGGTCATGACCCCCCGCACGATCCTCTACACGGGCAAGGGCGGCGTCGGTAAGACGTCCGTCGCGGCCTGCACGGCGCGTGCGTGCGCTGCCTCCGGGCTCCGGACGCTCGTGATGTCGACCGACCCCGCGCACAGCCTGTCCGAGTCGCTCGGCGCGCCGCTCGGTCCCGAGCCCTGCCCCGCCGGCGACCGCCTGTGGGGCCAGGAGGTCAACGCCCAGGAGGAGATGGAGCGCCACTGGTCGGGCGTGCAGGAGTGGCTCGGCGAGCTGTTCGTCGAGCGCGGGATCGACCGGATCTCGGCCCAGGAGCTGACGGTCCCGCCCGGGATGGATGAGCTGTTCTCGCTGCTCCGCCTCCAGGCGGCCCACAAGTCGCCGGACTGGGACGCGATCGTCGTCGACTGCGCGCCCACGGGCGAGACGCTGCGCCTGCTCTCGTTCCCCGACGTGGCGCGATGGTGGATCGAGAAGGTGTTTCCGCTCGAGCGCCAGCTGCTCGCCGCCGCGCGCCCGCTCGCGCGCTCGCTGCTCGACATCCAGCTGCCGAGCCAGGCGGTGTTCGCCGACATCCAGCGGCTGTCGAAGAACCTGATCGAGATGAACGAGATCCTCCGCGACCGGGAGCGCTGCACGGTCCGCCTCGTGATGAACCCGGACAAGATGGTGATCGGCGAGGCGATGCGCACGTTCACGTATCTGAACCTGTACGGGTATTTGACCGACGCTGTCGTCGTCAACCGCATCTTCCCCTCCGAGGTCGGCGACTACTTCGCCGGCTGGCGGCGAATGCAGGAGGAGCACCTCGAGCTGGTGCGATCGGCGTTCGCGCCGGTGCCGGTGCTGTGCGCGCCCTACTTCGAGACCGAGGTCCTCGGCGGCGCGATGCTCGACCGCCTCGCGGACGCGCTGTTCGGCTCGGGTGGGCACGATCCGGCCGCGGTTCTCCACGACACGCTGACCCAGGAGCTCGAGGTGTCCGACGACGGCGCCCAGCTGCGCCTGCTGCTGCCGTTCGCGCGGAAGGGCGACATCTCGCTGAAGAAGATCGGGCTCGAGTTGATCGTCGGCGTCGACGGCCAGCGCCGGACGATCATCCTGCCGTCCGCGCTGGCGGCGTTCCAGCCGACGGCCGCCACCTTCGAAGACGGCACACTCGCGGTGACGTTCCAGGGAGGCAGCGATGCCGACCGATCCTGAGCCCGGCGGGTCCTCGCCCGAAGAGACCCTGCGCCGGCTCGAGCAGCGCCTCGACCGGGCATCCGAGGCGGCCGAGCGGCTGATGGCGCAGGCGGCCGCCGAGGCGGTCCGCGCCGGCGAGTCCGTGCGCGCCGTCGGCGTGACCGCGCGTGCCGCCAGCGAGGCCGCGCGCGGTGGCGGCGAGCGGGCGGGCGGCGCCGATCCGGCCGGCGAGCCGCCGAGCGGCGGCGGTCAGGCCGACGCCGGCGGTCAGGCCGACGCCGGTGAGCGGACGGGCGCCGGCGAGCGGGCCGGCCCCGGCGAGGCCACACCCGCCGGCGACCCCCTCACTCCCCCGGAGGCCGGCTGGCAGGCCACCAACGACGACGCCCGCGAGGCGACGTCCGAGCTCGATCCGCTGGTGGCGTTGGTCCAGGCCATGCGCGACCTAGTCCCGCCCGACCTCCAGCGGCGCCTGATCGCCGCGGTCCGGGAGGTCCTGCTGGCGCTCAGGGCGCTGATCGACTGGTATCTCGAGCGGTTCGAAAGCCGGCGGGAGCAGGGCGCCGAGGTGCAGGACATCCCGATCCTCTAGTTTGGGCGCTGCCGCCGGCCGTACAATCCGGCTGTGGCAGGCTTGCGGGCATGAGCGAAGGGCCCACCGCCGGCGCTGCGCATCGCGTGGGGTCAGGGACGGCGCGGGTCGTTCGTGCTTGGAAGGCGCTGCCGAACGAGTCGCGCCTCGCGGCGTACGCCTCGATCGGGCTGTTCGTGACGCTGTTCCTGCCCTGGTATCAGGTCACTCTGATCGCGCCGGAAAAGACCGCGCTGCTGCAGTCGGCGAGCGCCTCAATCACGGGGTGGGGCGCGTTCTCGTTCGTCGAGGCCGCCGTCCTGGTCGTCGCCGCCGGCGTGCTTATCCTGCTGTTCCAGCGGGCCGAGGGTCGCGCGTTCCACCTCCCGGGCGGCGACGGCGGCGTGATCATGGCCGCCGGGTTGTGGACGTGCCTGCTGATCGTGTGGCGGATCTTCGACAAGCAGGGCGCGACCACCAAGGGGCCGTCGGCGACCACGTCCGGGATCGAGTGGGGCATCTTCGTCGCTCTCGCGGCGGCTGCGTTTCTCGCCTACGCCGGCTCTCGGATCCGCGCCGCCCACCGGCCCGAACCCCCGCTCCCGGGCGAGGACAGCGCGCCGATCGGCTCGAGCGCGGCCGCCACGACCGTCGCCGGCGAGGCCGCTCCGCGCAAACCGCGGCGGGCGGAGGACCGTGCGCGCAGGCCGGCGCCGGCGGACGACCGTTCGCGAAGGACTGCGCCGGCGGACGACCGTTCGCGAAGGACTGCGCCGGCGGACGACCGTTCGCGAAGGACTGCGCCGGCGGACGACCGTCCGCGCCAGGTCCGGGCGATCGATCCGCGCGTTCCGCTCGGCCGGCGCGCTCCGATCAGCCGGCGCGCCCAGATCCGCGCGAGTCGATCGGCCGGCGCGCGAGGACACGACCTCATCCGAGCGCCCACACGATCCCCCTCCGACCAGCCCGCCGGAAGCCGCCCCGACTCCGCGCCGGCGCGCCTCGGCCTCCGAGCTGTTCGAGCGAGTCGTCCCGGACGATCCGCCGACGATGCCGTTCGGACGTGCAAAACGGGCCGACGTCGATGCGACGACGCTGAGGATGAAGTCCACTACCCCACGGCAACAACTGCCGGACGCCTCGCCCGACCCCGACGAGCAGCTCACCATCCCGCTCGCCGGCGGCGATGACGAGACGCTTCGCCTCGACCGGGATTAGTCGCTCGCCGCCCGGCGAGCGAGCGTCTGCGCGACCCGGACCAGCACCATCGTCGGCCGCTGCAGGACGTGATCCCCGGTGAACCGCAGCACGTCGAGCCCCGCCTCCTTGAAGACGAGGTCCTTCTCGCGGTCGCGGCTGAAGACGGCTGGGCCGGTGTGGTAGTTGTAGCCGTCGATCTCGACCACGAGCCGTTCCCGGCGCCACAAGAAGTCCGCCTCGTAGCGGCCGAACTTGACGTTGGTTTCCGGGAGAGGTAGGCCAGCTTGACGTATGAGCCTGAAGAACGCCCGCTCCCTCTTGGACCGGGTGAGCGCCATCGCGTCCGGGTCGCCCACGATCGCCGCCAGCCTGCCAGCCCCGCGACAAGGCCGGTTGCGCGCGAGCACGCGCTCGAGCTCGCGGCGGTCGAGGATCCTGAGTGCCAGTCCGGCGTCGATCACGCCCGGGAGCTCGGCCGGCGCCACCGCGGCGACTTCGAGCACCGCGCGGGCCGGAGAGCTCACCGACAGCCCTTCGTGGTGGCGGACCTCTCGGTCGTCGATCGCCCGGATCCGGTGAACGCAGATGCCGTCGCGGGAGCTGCACGGCCGCCCTACCACCGAGACCTCGACGGTCGCCGGCGCGGTCTTGCGAAAGCCCCAGACGAACGCCGCCGTTTGATGGCTGAGGAAGGCGCCGTCGCCGCACGCCAGCAGCGCCGCCTGCTCGCGGGCCAGCGGCGGCAGTTCGCCCCGCACGACTGAGTAGACACCGTGGAACACGGACGTCAGCCGGCCTCGGCCGACCCAATGCGCGATCACCCTGCGCCCATATCCGCGCGCGACGAGTTGCTCGTGGGACACGATCGTCCGCTGCACGCCGGCGAGCTTGGCGACGACCGCGTCCCGCGACCCAAACGCGTGGGTCATATCTCCACACTCGGCAGTCCCCGCCGGTCGAGCGCGGCGGAATGACCCACATACGTGCCTGAACCGACATTCACCGCCGGCTGGCGGTCGAGTGCGGGGATATGACCCAGCGAATCGCGCCACATAACGCCAGTCTGCACCCCGCCGGCGAGCCCGCGAGCGATTGGAACAGAGTTGGTGCTGAGCCGTGTACGTGTATTTTGAGTTTCACCGCGATGCCCACCGACACCCACGATCCCGCCACCGCCCACGACCTCGCCGCCGGCCTGCGCGAGGTCGGATACCTGCCCGGCGAGTCGACCGCACTCGTCTCGTTCCTCGCCACCAAGCTCGGCAAGCCCGTGCTGGTGGAGGGACCGGCCGGCGTGGGCAAGACCGAGCTGGCCAAGGCCCTCGCCCGGTACCTGGGCCGCACGCTCGTCAGGCTCCAGTGCTACGAGGGGCTCGACGAGGCCAAGGCCCTGTACGAGTGGAACTACCGCAAGCAGCTGCTCCGGATTCAGGCCGAATCACATCAAGCCGGCTGGGAGGACGTCCAGGAGGACATCTTCGGCGAGGAGTTCCTGCTGCCAAGGCCCCTGATGACGGCGATTGCCTCTCCGGAGCCGGTCGTCCTGCTGATCGACGAGATCGACAAGACTGACCAGGAGTTCGAGGCGATGCTGCTCGAGCTCCTCAGCGACTTCCAGATCTCGATTCCCGAGCTCGGCCGGATCGAGGCGAAGACGCGCCCCGTCGTGCTCCTCACCTCGAACAACACCCGCGAGCTGACCGAGGCGCTCAAGCGCCGGTGCCTGTACCTGTGGCTCGACTATCCCGACCTCGAGCATGAGCTCCAGATCGTCCGCCTCCACACCCCCGACCTCGACGAGACCGTCGCCCGCAAGCTCACCGAGATCATCCACCAGGTCCGCCAGCTCGACCTCAAGAAGCCGCCCAGCATCGCCGAGTCGATCGACTGGGCCCGCACGCTGCTGCTGCTCGGGGCGAACGACATCGACCACGACACGTTCATCGAGACGATGAGCGTGATCGTCAAGCACCGCACCGATATGGACACGGTGGCGGCGCGCGTCGGCGTGGCGCTCCAGCAGCAGGCCGATGCCTCCGCCGCCTAACGCCAAGAACCCCGCGATCTACGGCGGGATTCCCGAGCACCCGCCCGGCAACCTCGACGGCCAGCTTCTGTCGTTCGCCGAGGATCTCAGAAGCGAAGGCGTCGCGATCGGCACCTCGGAGATCCTCGACGCTTTCGAGGCGCTGAACCTCGTCGAGTGGAACGACCAGCATGACTTCAAGGAGGCGTTGGCGACCACCCTCGCCAAGTCCAACGACGACAGAAGAGTGTTCGAGCTCGTATTCGACCGGTTCTTCTTCCGCGCCACCGAGTCCCAGGCGGCCCGCAAGCGCATCACCGAGGCCAACGCCGGCGGCGAGCCACCCGCGGACATCAACCTCGACACGCTCCGCCAGCAGATCGCCGCCGCGCTCAGAGACGGGTCGGACGCCGCGCTCAGAGATCTGGCCCGGCTCGCGATCGCCGCGTTCGGCCGCGGCGAGGGGTCGGGCGTCCTCGGCGTCGACGTGCAGCGGATAAGAAGAGCCCTTGGACTGAGAACCGAGCCCCAGCCGGACCTCCCAACAGACGACCCGCGCCACGACGGCCTCCCCCGAGATCAGCTCCGAAAGTTCGAGCAGCACCTGAGGCGCGAGCTCGAGCGCAACCTGATCGAGCGCACTGCGAGCCTCCCCCCCAAGCGCCCGCTCAACGAGCTCGACCGCGCCCTTCCCTCCGGCCCGATCCAGGACCTGGCGGCGGTGCATAGGGTGGTGGCGCAGCTGAAGAGACGGCTCGCCACTCAAGGCCACGAGTTGAAGGGCCGCAAGCGCCACGCCCACGTCGACTTCCGTCGCACGATGCGGGCCTCGCTCCAGACCGGCGGCGTCCCGATCGCCCTGAAATACCGCCCCAGAAGGCCCCGACGTCCCGAGATCTTCGTGCTCTGCGATGTGTCCACGAGCGTCACCAGCGCATCGACTTTCTTCCTGAGCGTCCTCCACGCCCTTCACGACACCTTCCGGAAGCTGCGGAGCTTCGTGTTCATCGAGCGGATCTCCGAGGTCACCGACGTGTTCGAGCGCGAGCGCGACTTCCGCGCCGCCAGCGAAGCGATATCCAGAGACGCCGGCGTCGCCGACATCTCGGGCTACACCGACTATGGCCGCGTGTGGCTCGAGTTCCTGGCGCTGATCGAGGACGAGCTGCATCCCCGCGCCACCGTGATCGTGCTCGGCGACGCCCGCACCAACGGCCGCCCGCCCCGGGATGACATCTTCGCGGCGATCACCGCCAAGGCCGGCCGGACGTTCTGGCTGAACCCCGAGCCGCGGCTGTACTGGAACTACGGCGACAGCGTGATCGCGGCGTACGAGAAGCACTGCACGGCGTTCGAATGCTGGCGCACCGACCAGCTCGAGGAGTTCGTCAAGGCGCTCACGCGACCCGAGATCGCGTAAGCGCCCTTCGTGGACCCGTCCGCAAGTCCTACGCCGGCTGCGCCACCGCCTCCAGGAACAGGTTTGCCAGCCCGGCCGCTTCGCTCTCCCGCGCCTCGGCCACCGAAAGACCGGACCCGTCGAACAGACCGTCGGCCTCCCACCGCGAGGGATCCAGCGACACCGCGTAGGGGTTGATCTTCTGGTCCTCACCCGGCGCGGCGTCGCCGAGATTCGTGGCAGCGCGCGAGAACGCGAGCACGGCGAACGCCTCCATCATGTCTGCGGTGGCGGCAAGCCGAGCGCGAACGCCGTCGTCGTCGAACCCGCCGGCCATGTCGACGTGGCGCTGGAACATCCCCGGGAACGCCTGCGTGGGGACGATCGCCCGCCGCCACTCCCGTGACTCCAGCGCGTTCCACTCGCGGTACATCGCCTCGAGCCGCCGGGTGATCGCCCAGATCCGCTCCAGGTCAGGCCGCACCGACGCCATGAACTCCACGTCCGTGTACTTGTCGTGGAAGGACAGCAGGCACTCAGTGCCCCAGTACAGGATGTTGTTCGCGCAGATCTTGACCGTCATCACCATCGCGTTGTGCCAGAACTCGTACTGCCCCTCGTACTGGGTCAGGTTCACGCGATAGGTGCTCAGGTACAGCTCGTCGAATGCCTTCGCCCGCTCGACGACGTCCTCACCATCGAGGAACCGCGTGATCAGGTCGGTGCTCAGCGTGTTCGAGATCGCGATGAAGTCGGACCCCGGCGAGTAGAACGGATCCAGGAACGCTCCCGCCTCGCCCACCAGCGACCAGTGCGCAGCACCGTCGTAGCACTGCTTGCACCCGTACGAGAAATCCGACACCTTCAGGAAGTCCTCGACCTGGTCGAGCCGGCCGTCGAGCGACTCCCCGAGCTGCGGCTCGTATTTCCGGATCCACTCCAGCGCCCCGTCGAGCGTCTTCATCTCGTCATAGGGATGGAATCGCGGATCGGCGACGATCCCGATCGAGATCGGCCCGGACGACAGCGGGATCATCCACACCCAGTAGCCCTGGCCGCACAGATGGTTAGTCGAGAACTTGCGCAGCCCCTTCTCGGACATCCGAGAAAAGAACTCCTCGTCGTCGGGATCGGCCCAGTCCTCGATGTCGAGCCCGCCGTCGAGCCGGAACCACGCCGAGTTCACGACGTGCCCGTTCTCCTCTAATAAATCCAGCTTGCGCTTGAGCAAGAAAGCGCGGCCCGCCGCGTCGACGACCCACCGAGCGCGGACCTCGCGATCCTCACCGTCAAACGTCACGCGAATCGTGTGCCCGGAAGGATTCACCTCGACCTCCTGGACGCGGCAGTTCCCGAACAGATCGACGCCAGCCGCGAGGTTCCGCTCGCCGAGGTAGTTCTCGAACCGGCCCCGGTCGAGCTGGTAGCTCGGCTCGGGGAGCGGCTTGTTGATCCCCCGCTCGATCCGCTCCGCGATAGACGTGTTCCCGGCCGCTGGGAACCACCACCGCAGCCCGAACTTGTGGAGCTCGTCGTTGTCCATGTGCTCCCGCGCGCCGATCGTGTCGGCGAAGTAGTGCGCGGACACCTCGACGGTCGACTCTCCCACCTTGAAGGCCGCCTCGGGCGCCGGGCCCTTGCGCTTCTCGGCGATGAAGATGCTCGTCTCGGGACGTGCTTGCTTGAGCTGTAGCCCGAGAGTCAACCCGGCTAGGCCGCCGCCGAGGATCGCCACGTCGTAGCTGTCAGCCGGCTGCCTATCAGTGCCCACGTTGCTCTCCTTGTTGCGAAGTATTCAGGTCTACTCTCGAACTAAGCCGGTACCACGGCTCCGCGCGCCTCGAGATCCATCTCCTCGATCCCCGGCAGCATCTCCCGGGCCTGGGCGAAGCTGAGCCCGTCGTCGGAGTACAGCCCGTCCTGCTCCCAGCGCTCCGGGTGCAGGCTGATCGCGAGCCAGTTGATTCCGCGGTTCTCGTCCGGCTGCTCGGGCAGATTCCTCGCCGCCCTGAAGAAGATCCAGATCGCGAGCGCCTTGAGGTAGTGAAGATTCCTACGCGAGATCTCGAACACCTCGTCGCCCTCGGCCGCATGCGTCATGTCGGCCTGCGCCGCGACGTACGGGGTGAACTGCTTCGACAGGACCGAGACGCCCTCGAACGGCGTTTGCTCGAGCGCGTTCCAGTCGCGGAACAGCTGCTGCATGATCGGGATCATCTGGATCGCTTCCCCCATGATCTCGGTCAGCTGCTTGATGTCTTCGGGCTTGCGCAGCCGCTCGTGGCACCAGGCGTTGCCGATGCCCGTGAAGTACGTCGAGCTGTCGTAGACGAACTTCATGATCATCACCTGGGGGTTACCGAACAGCTGATAGTTGTCGCGGTACAGATGAGCGGTGGTGTTGAACAGGTTCAGGTACAGGTCGTTGTAGAAGTCGGCCAGCTCCGTCACGTCCTCGCCGTCGAGCTCGCGCTCGATCAGCTCGCAGCTGAACGTGTTCGAGAAGCCGATGAAGTCGGACCCCGGCGAGTACAGCGCGTCGAGGAACCCTCCCGCCTCGCCCACCAGCGTCCAGCGGTCGGGCGAGAAGAAGCGGGTGGACCCGTACGAGAAGTCCTGGACGCGCAGGAAGTCGAGTACGTCCTCGCGCCGGCCGTCGATCTCGGCGTGGAGCTGCGGCTCGTTGCGCTTCATCCAGTCCATGAACGCCTCGAAGCTGTTGATCTCCTCCCACGGGTGGAAGCGCGGATCGGCGCACACGCCGATCGAGATCGGCCCCGACTCGAGCTGGATCAGCCAGAGCCAGTACCCGGGCTGGATCAGGTGGCTCGTCGAGTGGACGCGGAGCCCCTTCTCGGGCATCCGCCCGAGCCACTCCTCGTCGTCGGTCCAGTCCTCGAAGTCCAGCCCTCCCGCCAGCCGGATCCACGCCGCATTGGCACGGTGGCCGGTGTCGACGCCCGCACCGAGGTCGAGCTTGCGGCGCAGGATGTTCGCGCGGCCGCTCGCGTCGACAATCCAACGGGCGGTGGCGATGCACTCCTCCTCCTCCTGAGACATGAGGATCGTGTGGGTGTCCGCCCCCAGCTGGACGTCCTGAACCCGCCAGCCGCGGAACGCGTCGGCGCCGGCCTTGCGCGCACGCCGGAACAGCTCGTTCTCGAACCGCCCCCGGTCGATCTGGTGGGTGAACACGTCGAGATGACCGGGCGTGCAGAACTCGACCCGCTTGGTGATGTCGGAGTTGTCGCCGGCCGGGAGGAAGAATCGCAGGCCGAGCTTGCGCTGCTGGTACTTCTCGAGGTGGTCGCGCATGCCGATCATCTCGCGGTAGTAGTAGGCGCCGATCTCGACGCTCGACTCGCCGACCTTGAAGGCAGCTTCGGGCGCGGGCTCGGCGCGCTTGTCGGTGACCAGCACGCGGGTCTCGGGGCGCTCACGCTTGAGCTGAATCGCGATCGACAGCCCAGCGAGGCCGCCACCGAGGACCGCCACGTCGTAGTGGCCGTGCGGTGCGTCGATCGCCATCGTCTCGAGCATCGACGCCGAACGGTCGTCTGCCATCAACTCCTCCTCGGTCGGTCGGGGTTACAAGTCGCCGCTGCGCGTGTGCCGACATGCCGACCATGCGCCGTCAGCGCCTCCGAGCCCCGGTTACAACCCCCTGGTCGGTCCACGTCCACGGGGCATCATGACGCAACCCAGATTCGCCTGCAACTCGCCCGCGGTCGCCGTTCATCGGGCGTTCATGGGCCTCGCTACGCTCGGCGTCCGTGGGGCCGGTGCCCCGTCCGGACAGGAGTCGCAGCTCAGAACAGCTGGTTCTCGCCGCCGAACACCGCGCTCACCGATCCGTCGGTGAAGATCTGGCGGATCGTGTCGGCAAGCAACCCGGCACACGACAGCACGACGACGTTGTCCGGCGCCCCCGGTCGGAGCGGGATCGTGTCCGTCACGACGACCTGCTCGAACGGCGAGCTCGCGAGCCGCTCGTACGCCTGACCCGAGAACACCGGGTGGGTGCAGGCCGCGAACACGCGCGCCGCCCCCTCGTCGAGCACGGTCTGACCGGCGGCGGTCAGCGTGCCCGCGGTGTCGATGATGTCGTCGAGGATCACGGCGGTCTTGTCGCGCACATCGCCGATCACGTAGCCGACCTCCGCGACCTGCTGCGCCGGCCGCTCCTTGGTCATCAGCGCGAGATCGGCGCCGAGCATGTCGGCGAACTTGTGGTTGAGCTTCACGCGCCCGACGTCGGGGGCGACCACGACCAGGTCGTCGAGCTCGAGCCCCCCGAAGTAGTCGGCGATCAACAGCAGCGCGGTCATGTGGTCGACGGGCTTGCGGAAGAAGCCCTGGACCTGGCCGGCGTGGAGGTCGACCGTGAGCACCCGGTCGGCGCCGGCGGTCTCGAGCAGCTGCGCCACCAGCCGGGCGGTGATGGGCTCGCGCAGCGCCGACTTCTTGTCCTGGCGCGAGTAGCCGTACCAAGGCATGACCGCGATCACACGGTGGGCCGACGCGCCGACGGCGGCGTCGATCATCACCAGCAGCTCCATCAGAGCGTCGTTGGCCGTCACCCCGGTCTCCGGATTGCCGCACGTCGGTTGCACGATGAAGACGTCGGCGCCGCGCACCGACTCGTCGAATCGGCAGTACACCTCGCCGGCCGAGAACGTCTTCAGCGTGATGTGGCCGAGCTCGATCGCGAGCTTGTGCGCGATCTTCGCCGCCAGCTCCGGGTTGGACCGTCCGGCGAACAGCATCAGCTTCTTGCCGGTGACGATCGGCAGGCTTCCAGATACGCCCCGCGCCTCTCTCGTGTCCATGCCGGCGTGAGTCTATACACGCGACCGTGACCGCCTGTGAGGATTTCTGTCCTTGACGAGCCCGCCGGATCCCGCTTACGCTCCGCCGCAAATGACTTTTGGGTGGACCTAGCCAAATGGCCCGGGAAGCGTCACTCGGCGGCAGCCGCCTGTTCGACGGTCTGAGCCAGGAGGAGCTCGACGTCGTCGCCGCGCGCATGCGTCCGCACCGGTTCGCCCCCGGCGAGCAGCTATGCGCTGCGGGCGACCCGAGCGACCGCATCTGGCTGATAACCGGCGGCCTCGTGATCTGGACAGCCGGCACCACCGCCGGCGGCGGTGAGATCGAGCTGCGGATGCGGAAGGGCGACGTGATCGGCGCTCAGGACGCGATCACCGGGACCGAGCGCACCGCGACCGTGTCGGCGAGCACGATCACCGAGACGCTCGAGCTCGACGCCTCCGACCTGCTCGAGCTCGCGGGGCGTTTTCCGCGGATCCTGATCAACGTGATCCAGACCCAGCGCGAGCGCCTGTTCCGGGCGAGCGCGCGCAGCGCCGCGCTGTTCAGCGCGAGCGTCCGCAGCAGCTCGACGCGTGGCGAGGAGATCGGGGTGATCGCCGGCCCCTCACTCAAGGGGGTCATCGGCGGGATCGTCGCCGCCGCGCGCACCGCCAGCCCCCGCCCGGTGACCGTGCTCGACCGCTCGCTGTCGCTCGCTGGCGCGCTCACCGCGTCAGACAACCTCGCAAGCGAGAACGACACCGTGCTGATCCCGAGCGAGTTCGACCCCGACACGGTCGGCGTGTTGCTCGACCAGGCCGACCGCGTCGTCGCGCTGGTCGGCAATGCCGAAGAGGCCGGTCGGCTCGGGAACGTCGCCGCGGCCTCCGAGGGCCGCCGGCTCGAGATCGTGCTCGTCTCCGACGAGGCCCGCCAGGCCAGCCAGATGTGGCCCCCGGCCGCACTGAACCTGGTAATCCGCGACTGCCTCCGCCAGCCCGACTTCCCGATCGCAGACAAGGACCTCGCCTGGATCGCCCGCCATCTGACCCGGACCAAGCTTGGCGTCGCACTCGGCGCCGGCGGCGCCAAGGGATACGCGCACGTCGGCGTCCTGGACGCGCTCGAGCAGGCCGGTTACACGGTCGACTACGTGGGCGGCAGCAGCATCGGCGGGTTCGTGGCCACCCAGCTCGCGCTGGGCTACGACGCCGCCGAGATCGACGAGCGCTTCCGGAACGCCTTCAGCCCCGAGAACGTCGGCCAGCTGTTCAAGTCCCCGCTGGTCGGCTCGTCGGGCCTCGAGACGCTGACCGGGATGCTAAAGGAGGCGACCAAGGGCGCGTTCTTCTCGCACACTCAGGTTCCGCTCGTGATCCTCGCGGTCGATCTCACCGCGCGGGCTCCGGTGGCGCAGCGCCAGGGGCCGCTGTGGGAGGCGCTCCTCTCGGCGTTGTCGGTGGCCGGCGTGTTCCCGACGCAGGAGCGCAACGGGCACCGGCTGATCGACGCGATCGCGCTCGTCCCGGTCCCGACCGCGGCCGTGCTGGAAGACGGCGCCGACATCGTCGTGTCGGTCAACCTGCTCGGGACCGAGTCGCTCGAGCGCTGGCCGGGCGTCCCCGACGAACCCGAAGGGGAGCCGGCCAAACCAAGGCGCCGCGGCCCTCTCGACACGATCCTCGAGGCGATGGACCTCAGCCAGCTCGATACCAGCGCGCGCCACGCGGCGCTGGCCGACATCGTCATCACGCCGAAGTTCGGTCCAGCGGAATGGCGCGACTTTCACCTCGCAGACCTGTTCCTTGAGGCCGGCCGGACCGCCGCAAACGAGCAGATCCCCGCGCTGCGCGCCCTCTCGCGCCCGCTGGATCTCGCTGCCGCGCGGCGCGAGGCGAGCATCGTCTGATCGCGGAGGCCCTAGCCCGCGCGACCGATCACGGTCACGCGGGCTGCGCGATCGCCTCCATGAGCAGGTTCTCCATTCCGCCCGCCGGCGACTCGCGAGCCTCGATCACTGTGAGACCCTCGCCGCCCAGCAGCCCGTCGGCCTCCCAGCGGTCGGGGTCGAGGCTGACCGCATAGGGGTTGATCTTCTGGTCCTCGGCCGGTGCCGCCTCTCCGAGGTTCTGCGCGGCCCGGTTGAAGGCGAGCACGGCGTACGCCTCCAGCAGGTCGGCGTTGGCGGCCATCCTTGCCTTTAGGGCCTCGTCGTCGAACCCGGCAACCATGTCCCGGTGACGATCGAACATGGCCGGGAAGGCGGCCGATGGAACGATCGCCCGGCGCCACTCGCGCCGTTCGAGCACGTTCCATTCGCGGTACATCGCCTCGAGCCGCTTGATGATCGCCTGCATCCGCTCCACGTCAGGACGCACCGCCGCCATGACGGCGAGGTCGGTGAGCTTGCGGTGAAAGAACAGCAGTCCCAGACAGCCCCAGTAGTAGATGTTGTTCCCGCTGATCTTCACGTTCATGACCGCGGGGTTGTCCCAGAACACGTACTGACCCTCGTACTGGGTGAGATGGACCCGGTACGCGTTCAGGAAGAAGTCGTTGTGGGCTTCGGCGCGCGGCACGACGTCCTCCCCGCTCAGCTCGCGCGAGATCAGGTCCGAGGTGAACGTATTGGACAACGCGATGAAGTCGGAACCGGGCGAGTAGAACGGGTCGAGGAACGCGCCCGCCTCCCCGACCAGGCACCAGCGGTCCTGGCCGGAGAAGACCTGCTTGGCGCCGTACGAGAAATCCTCGACCTTGAGGAAGTCCTCGACTTGGTCGCGCCGGGCGTCGATCGTCTCGCCCAGCTGCGGCTCGTGCCCTCGGATCCACTCGATTGCCTTGTCCAGGGTGTTCATCTCGTCCATCGTGTGAAAGCGCGGATCCGCCACGATCCCGATCGAGATCGGTCCCGACGAGAGCGGGATCATCCACATCCAGTAGCCCTTGCCGCACAGGTGGTTGGTGCTGAACTGCCGCAGCCCGCGCTCGGACATGCGCCCGAAGAACTCGTCGTCGTCCGGATCGGCCCAGTCCTCGATGTCGAGGCCGCCCGCCAGCCTGAACCAGACCGAGTTGACCATGTGCCCGTTGTCCTCGAGCAGCCCGAGCTTGCGCTTGAGGATCCACGAACGACCACTGGCGTCCACGATCCAGCGCGCCTGGACCGTCGACTCCTCCCCGCCGGCGCGGGGAGCGATCGTCACGCGATGGGGATCGCCGATCTCGACCTCCGTCACACGGGTGGCCCCGAACAGGTCGATCCCGGCTTCCAGGTTCTGCTCGCCCAGGTAGTTCTCGAACCGGCCGCGGTCGAACTGCCAGCTTGGGATCGGGGCGTGCGCCGCAGGCCCGCGCTCGATGCGCTCGGCCAGGCTGCTGTTGTCGCCGGCGGGGAACCAGAACCGCAACCCGCACTTGCGGATCTGATCCTTCTCCATGTGGTCCATCAGGCCGAGAACCTCGCCGAAGTAGTTGCAGGCGATCTCCTGGGTCGACTCTCCGACCTTGAACGCGGCCTCGGGGGCCAACCCGAGGCGTTTCTCGGCAATGAAGATGCTCGTGTCGGGCCGCGCCTGCTTGAGCTGCAGCGCGAGCGTCAACCCGGCGAGCCCCCCACCAAGGATCGCCACGTCGTAGGCCTCGGTCGGATGCCTATCGTCACTCACATTCTCTCCTGTCGCGCGGAAACGGCGGCTCGCCCGGCTGCGAGACGCTCGCGGCCGGATCTTATCCGTGTCGGGCGCAGGCGTTAGCGGTCTCGAGGACAGGGCCGGGGCGATGGGCCCTGACTTGCAGGCTCATACCCCCGCTGGAGTAGTTAGGCGAGTTTTCGGTCACGCCTTGTTCACAATCATGTCCTGTGCTGTACGCTCGCGCCGACAATCGGCGCTAGGCCGGGCGCCACACGCACAACACGGAGGGCATTCAATGCGACGAGATGTGAGGCTCCGGCGGCTGCTGGGGATCCTGGTGGCGGCCTTGGCCTTGGCCACGCCCGCGCTGGCGAGCGCCGCGCAGCAAGGCGCCGCCAAGAAGGTCAACTACGACGCTGTCTATACGGCCAGCAACGATCCTTCGGGCAACTCGGTGATCGTGTTCACCCGCGCGGCGAACGGCATGCTCACGCAGCGCAAGGTCGTGTCGACCGGCGGAAAGGGAATCAAGGCCACGGCCCCGTTCGGCTTCCCGATCGTCGACTCCTCGGGCTCGGTGAACCTGACGTCGAACGGCAAGCTGCTGTTCGTGGTGAACGCTGGAGACAACAGCGTCAGCTCTTTCCAGATCACGGCGTCAGGGCCGAAGCTGGTCGCGCGCGTCTCGTCGCACGGGAAGCTGCCGATCAGCCTGACGAGCACCGGTGACCTGCTGTACGTGGTCAACGAGACGAGCCAGAACATCTTTGGTTGGAAGTTCTCGTCCACCGGCAAGCTCACGCCGATCGCCGGATCAGACCGCAAGCTCACGGCGGTGACGCCCAAGGGCAAGAAGGACAAGGTCGGCGTGACCGCGGGAATCGGCTTCGCCAACAACGGCGGCGTGATCGTCGTCACCCAGCGCGGACTCCCCCGCACGTACGGCGAGATCGACACGTTCGTGATCAGCAAGAGCGGCGCGGCTGCGGCCTCGCAGGCGGTCGCGACTCCGGGCATTCCGAACCCGTTCGGGTTCTCGGCCTGGGGCAAGCAGATCCTCGTCAGCAACGCGGGCTTCGTCGCGACGCCTTCAGGCGCCATGCCGAACCCGGCGGACCCGACGCAGTTCAACGGCACGGCGGCTACCTACAACGTGTCGTCGACCGGCAAGGTGAAGCTCGTCAAGAACACCTCGACGAACGGACGCGCCGCGTGCTGGCTGGTCGTGACCAAGAACGGTCGCTGGGCATACGCAGCGAACACGCTGTCCGATTCGGTGCCGGACACGTTCACCGGTAAGGGCGGGGTGTCGGTCATGTCGATCGGCAACGGCGGCAAGATGACGTTGCACGCGCAGGGCAGCGCGGGCGGCATGGGCTTCCCGAGCGACGAGGCCCTCTCAAGCAACGACCACTACCTGTACCTGGTCGATCCGTTCATCATGGGCGGCCCCAGCCACATCGACGTGTTCAGGGTCGGCTCGAACGGAAGCATCACGCATATCCAGACGACGCCCTCGACGCTGCCGAACGGCGTTTCGGGAGCAGGCGCGTTCTAACCGCCAATCGGATGACGGCGGCGACCCGGCCGGGGTCGTCGCCGTCACATCCGGCCAGAAGCAACTGGGAAGGGCCCGGGGACGACCCCGGGGAGCTCTTAACAAACCCTTTCCAGCGTCTAGCAACCCATTAGACGCCCGCCGGGCGATGCGCTACAGTCGCGGCCCCCACGAACGGGGGACCTACTGGTCGCGGGGCGATGATTCCTATAAAGTCGCGCGCGGGCACAAACGAGGGGAGATTTACGTGATTTCGTTGGGGCGTTTCAATGCCGGCAACCGCTGGTCGGTGCTGGGTCTGCTGACGGCGGTAGCCGTCGCCGCGCTTGCGCTGCCTGGAATGGCGAGCGCGAAGAGCCCAAGTAACTCCAAGACCAAGGCCGTCGGCAGGGTCTACAGCGAGACCAATAGCCCGAAGAAAAACCAGGTCTTGATTTTCAACCGCTTCGCGAACGGTCATCTCAAGTTCGTCAAGGCGGTCGCCACCGGGGGCAAGGGGGGCCAGCAGCTCCAACCGGGCTGTGCGCCGAGCTGTCCCTTCCTGGACACTCAGGGCGAGCTCGCCCAGACGTCCGACGGAAAGCACGTGTTCGCCGTGAACGCGGGCAGCAACTCGGTTAGCTCGTTCCTCGCGACCCCGACCGGCTTGAAGCTGGTCGCCGTGCGCAACTCGGGCGGCAACTTCCCGAACAGCCTCACGATTCACGGCAACCTGGTGTACGTCCTCGATTCGGGGATCTTCCCGATGCCGGGACCGGCGGTGCCCGGCAACATCGCCGGGGCGCACTTCAACGCCGCGGGCCAGCTGACTCCGATCCCCGCCTCGGTCCGCCCGTTGACGCCGACCGTTCCCGGTCTGGCGAGGCAGATCGGCTTCAACAACAACGGCAAGCTGCTCGTCGTGTCGCTCCTGGGCGATCCGACGCTGGCGACCCCTGTCGCGACGGACTCGATCGACACGTTCCACATCAACGCGAGCGGCGCGGCGAGTGCGGCGACACCGCACAACGCGACCACGCCGTTCCCGTTCGGGTTCGCGTTCGATCCCAAGGATCGCCTGATCATGTCGCAGGTCACCAGCCTGACGGTCCCGGGATCCGGAGACGCGGCCAGCTATAACGTGGCCGCCTCGGGTGCGCTGACTCCGATCAGCACCGTGGCGACCACGGGAACCGCTCCGTGCTGGGTGACGATCACCCCGAACGGGAAGTTCGCCTACGTCGTCAACACCGGCGGTGGCGCCCCGACGGGCGGATTCACCTCGCAGTACAGGGTGTTCCCCAACGGCAGCCTGAAGCTGCTGGCCAACACGACGGTGCGCAAGAACGAGTTCGCGCTCACCGACGAGACACTCAGTAGCGACAGCCGCTACCTGTACGTGCTGGCGACCGGGGCGACCCCGGCGACTCATCACATCGACGAGTACAAGGCCGGCGCGAACGGCCTCCTGACGTTCATCGGCCAGACGCCCGCGTTTGCCGTGCCGGGCGCGAGCGGCTTGGTCGGAACGTAGTCAGGGCCGCGGTGGCATAGGGAAATTGGGAACGGGAGACCGCAGGAGATGCATCGAGTAGACGGCATCTCAGCGGTCTCCCGCAATCCCGCATAGGCTGGTGGCATGACGCCGACCGCGCCATCGGGCCAGCCGAACGTGACCGACGACCGCCTCACCGACACCAGCCTGGGCACCCGGGTCAAGGTCTGCGGGATCGTCGAGCGTTCCGAGCTCGACCTGCTCGGAGCGCAGGGCGTCGACTTCGTCGGCCTCTGGTGGGGAGTGCCGGGCGGGCCTCACGACCTCGAGCGCGAGCGGTGGCGAGAGCTCGGGAACGCGGCGGCCGCCATCGAAGGCCTGACGCCGGTGCTGGTCACGTTCGCCAAGGACGCCGAGCAACTGGGCGAGACGCTCACCGGCTCGCCGGTTCACTGGATCCAGCTGCACGGCTACCCCACTCCCGGGACGATTCGCAAGATCAAGGCGGTCGAGGTCGGCGCGGATCCGGTCCGCGTGATCAAGGTCCTGCACGTCCGGAGCGGAGAGTGCGTCGAGGCGCCGCTGCTCGCCTCCTACGAGAAGGCGGGCGTCGACGTGTTCCTGTTTGACGTGGTCACCGAGGACGGCCGCGTCGGCAGCACCGGACAGGCGATCGATCCGGCCGTGGTGGCGCCGCTTGCGGACAAGCTGACCCGGCCGTTCCTGCTCGCCGGCGGGATCTCCGCCGCCAACCGCGCGGATTACGCGTCGCTCGCCGCCCACCCGCGATTCCTTGGAGTCGACATCGATACCAACGCGCGCACCGCAGATGGGAAGATCTCCTCCGACAACGTCGAGGCGATCAGCCGGGTGTGGAAGGACAGGACAGCACGAGTGAGTGATCAACATGGCTAGCGTGTTCACAGACGCCCTGCTCGGTGGGCGCCTGCCGATCATCATGGAGGTCAAGCGCTCGGACGGCGAGGGCGCCGAGCTGATCGGCGACCGGACGATCGCGGAGATCGTCGAGCAGTACGTCGCCGTCGGCGCGCCGTGCATCTCGGTGGTGACCGGCCGGTGGTTTGGCGGAGACGACGAGATGCTCAGAGAAGTGGCGGGGCTGACCGACCTGCCGCTGCTCAAGAAGGACTTCATCACGCGCGAGAAGCAGATCGTCGCCGCCAAGGAGATGGGCGCCTCCGCGATCCTGCTCACGGCCAAGATCCTGCCCGCCAGAACGTTCCAGCACTTGATCGAGCTCGCACTCGGCCAAGGACTCACCCCGTTCGTGGAGATCGTCGACGAGGCCGAGCTCGAAAGCGTGATCCACCCCGAGGACTGCATCATCGCGGTCAACAACAAGGACATCAACACCCGCGAGCGCGAGCCCGGTGACATCGACACCAGCCGCTCGCTGCTCGAGGCAACGATGCAGGTCGGCACGCCGTGCCCGGTAAGCGCCAGCGCGATCCTCGACCCGCGGATCGCCGCCGAGCTGGTTGACTCTGGCTTCAAGGGACTGCTGATCGGCACCGGGCTGCTCCGCGCGGACAGCATCGCGGGCTGGGTCGAGGAGTTCGAGCGCCACCGCGCCGAGCTGAAGGCACCCGTAATAGCCACCCGCCCACCCATCCACCCGACCACCCACGCACCCTCGCCATGAGCCAGAAGACCATGCGATCGATCGCAGACCACTTCGCCGACCAGGTCCAGCAACAGCCCGACGCGCCGGCGCTGATCTGGGACGGCGAGCCGATCTCCTACGCCGAGCTCGGGGAGCTGGCCGGCGGCGCCTACTCAGAGCTCGAGGGCGCGCGCCTCCCGGAGGACCGCCCGATCGGAATCCGGGCGAAGAAGTCGCCCGAGGCGATCGCGCTGATCCTCGCCTGCCTGCGCGCGGAGCACGCGTTCCTGTTGCCCTCGATCGAGCTCGCGTCCGACACGCTCGCCCAGCTGTTCGCCCAGGCGGGCACGAGCCAGGTGCTCTCGCCGCACGGGCCTCGCAGCGAGAGCGCGGCCAGCCTCCGCGCGCTCGTCGACGACGCGCGCGCCCAAGGGGACGCGGGGTGGGCGGGGTCCAAATCTCAGTGGCCGCCGGCGGGTGGCGGCGACGACATCACGTTCATGCTGACGACGTCGGGATCGACCGGGCTGCCGAAGATCGTCCCGCTCACCGCCGCTGGCGTCGATGCGTTCACGAACTGGGCCGCGACCCAGTTCGAGATCCGCCCCGGCACCGTGGTCGCGAACTACGCCCCGCTCAACTTCGACCTGTGCCTGCTCGACATCTGGACCACGCTCAAGCACGGCGGCACGGTCGCGCTCGTCGACCAGGACCGTGCCACCCAGGGGGCGTACCTTGCCGACCTCTTAGGCGACAACCAGGTGAACGTCCTCCAGGCGGTGCCGATGCTCTACCGCCTGCTGATCGACGTCAACCGCGAGGACGGCCGCACGTTCCCGAGCGTCCGCCACGTGATCACCACCGGGGACAAGATCCCGGCGAGCTCGCTGGCCGAGCTGCCCAAGCTGTTCCCCAACGCCCGGTTCTACAACGTGTACGGCTGCACCGAGACCAACGACAGCCTCGTGCACGAATTTCTCGGGCTCGCCGACGGCAACGTCCCGTCGAGCATCCCGGTCGGCCAGCCGATCCCGGGCGTCACCGCGCGCGTCCAGAAGGAGGACGGCAGCGCGCTCGACGCGACCGGCACCGGCGAGCTGATGGTGTGGACGCCGTTCCAGACGCGGGGCTACCTGAAGTCCGCGCTCAACGAGGGCCGGTTCGTCCAGATCTCCGAGAACGGCGGCGGCGAGCGCACCTTCTACCGCACAGGCGACATCGTCCGCCGACACGAGGACGGGACGCTCACGCTCGAGGGCCGCGCCGACTTCTACGTCAAGGTCCGCGGCGTGCGGGTCTCGACGCAGGTTGTCGAGCAGGCGATCCAGGAGCACCCGGCAGTCGTCGAGGTGGCGGTCGTGGCCGTGCCCGACGAGCTCGCCGGCGCCCGCCTCCACGCCACCGTGCGCCGCGAGCTCGACGCGAAGCTCAACAGCCTGATGCTCCGCCAGCACTGCGCCACTCGGCTGGCCCGCACCGAGATGCCTTCGACGATTGAGATCGTGACCGAGCCCCTGCCCAAAACATCAACCGGAAAGGTCGACCGCAAGGCGATCACGGCTGAGCTAGAGAGGAGTCGTGCGAATGGATGAAACCACCGCGAAGATCAAGGCGTTCATCGTCGAGGAGTTCATGCCGGATGTCCCGGTGGAGGATCTCGAAGACGACTACGACCTCCTGACCGGAGGCGTCGTGGACAGCCTCGGCCTGCTCAAGGTCGTGGCCTGGCTCGAGGACGAGTTCGACATCGGCGTCGATGATTCCGAGCTCGGGCCTGACAGCTTCCGCACCGTCGCCGCGATTAAGGCGTACGTTGATCAGGCGCGCGACGGAGCGCATGCCGAGTAAGACACCATCGGAAGCGCTGGCGGCGCTGGTCACCCAGCGCTACCCGATCCCCGAGGAGGTGTGGGGTGACTTCTGGGACCGGCTGGCCGGCAAGAGCCTGCACCCGGGCGAGGCGCTCGCGGTGTTGGCGTCATTGACCACCCGGATCCCGGACGGCGCATCGGTGAGCACGATGCTCGCGTCGCTGCGCGCGCGCAACCCGCAGCCCGGTAAGCCGGACCGCACCACGGTGAACATCGTCGGGACGGGCGGCGGGCCGAGCACGTTCAACCTGTCCACCGCCTCGGCGTTCGTCGCCGCGGCGATGGGCACGCGCGTGATCAAGACCGGGTCGCGCGCCTACGCGAGCCGCACCGGGTCGGTCGATCTGCTCGACCGCCTTGGGATCCGGCAGACCAACAGCTACGAGCAAACCGAAGAGATGCTGGATGCGTTCGGCATCGCCTGCGCCGGACCGTTCGTCTATCCGAAGGAGCTCCGCGCGCTGGCCCGCCAGATCCTCCCCTTCGACATGAAGACCGTGGGACGGTTCTTCAACCTGATCGGACCGTTCCTAGCCGCGGTCCCGGTCTCGATGCAGATCACCGGCGTGTCGGATCACAGCGTGCTTCCGACTTTCCGCCAGCTCGTATCCGAGGATCCGACCAAGCGCTATTGGGTGTGCTGGAACGACCTCGGCGCCGACGAGCTGCTCAGTGTCGTCGACTGCCACGTCTACGACAGCGGCAGCGGCGAGGAGTTCGTTGTGGCGCTCGCGCACATCATCGGCGCCGGCGCCGGAGTGTTCGACGATCTGCTCCCCGTCAGCGACCTCGATTCGACCGTGCCGCATTTCCTTCGGCTGATCAGCGGTGACGGTCCCCCCGGCGCACTCGAGAGCATCAGGCTCAACGCGGCGGCGCTGGCGATGAACGGCGGCGTTGTTGATGACTGGCGTGAGGGCCTGACCCTCGCGGCTCAAACCATGGCCGACGGCGAGCCCGCCCGGCTGATCGAGCGGATCCGCGCCCACGGCCAGCAGGCAGCTGCGGTGGCATGACCGCAGGGACGTCGCGCTTCTTCTCCGATCCCCAGCCCGGTCGCCCGGGACTGGCGCTGTTCCTGAACGCCGGCGACCCGCCGCTCGACACGTTCCGCGAGCTCGTGCTGATGCTCGACGACGCCAAGGTCGACTGCCTTGAGCTCGCCATCCCGTTTCCGAACTCGGCCAGCGACGGACCGGTGATCCGTGCGTCGGCCAGTCGGGCGCTCGAGGACGGGATCGACCGCGAGACCGTGCTCGAGTTCGTGCGAAGCGTCCGCCCCGAGCTCACTCATCTGAAGATCGCGTTGCTTGCCGACTGGAGCTACTCGATCAAGGGCACGCCGATGCGCGAGTTCCTCGAGCAGGTGCAGGCGACCAGCGCCGACGGGCTGCTCGTCCATGGCCTGCCGCCGCGGCTGAAGCCCGAGTACTACGAGGCGGCGGGAACGGTTGACCTGCCGATCGTCACGACCTGCTATGCCACGTCGGACCCCGCGGTGCTGACCGAGGCCGCCGAGCACGGCTCGGCGTACATCTATCTGGTCGCGGCCTACGGGCGCAGCGGCACGGTCGGGCCACCCGACCTCAGTGCGCTGGTTCCCGTGCTCGAGACCCTGCGCGCGCAGACCGAGGTGCCGGTCGCGGTCGGGTTTGGCGTCAAGGACAAGAGCCACATCGACGGACTCGGCGCGGTCGGCGCTGATGCCGCGATCGTCGGCAGCACGTGCGTGGCACGCGTCACCGCCGCGCGGGACGCCGGGCGCGACGTCGTGGAGGACTTCCGCGGGCTGCTGGTCGAACTCGGGCAAGTCCCCGAATAGCTGCAAACGACAAGTCAAATCAAAACCGAGGGGCATACATGATCATTCGCAAGCTCGACGAGGTGAAGACGGTGGAGTGGGGTAACGGCCTGAGCCGGAGGTTCCTGCTCGAGGCCGATGGCATGGGTTACACCGTCACCGACACGATCGTGCGCAAGGGCACCAAGTCGCGACTCGAATACAAGAACCATCTCGAGGCCTGCTACTGCATCGAGGGCAAGGGATCGGTCATCGAGCTGGACGGGACAGTGCACGAGATCGTGCCGGGCACGATCTACGCGCTCGACAAGCACGACGCCCACGACCTGTGTGCCTCCGACGACGAGGACTTGCGGCTGGTGTGCATGTTCACGCCGGCGCTGACCGGCGACGAGGCACACCGCCTGACGGAGTCTGGCATCCACTCGTCAGTGTATTAAGACCCGCCGACCCCGACCCCCCGCCCAACCCGAAGGAGCGAGGATGGCACTGACCGCCCCAACCGGTGAATGGACCGACGAGCAGAAGACGCTCAGAAAGTCATTGAACCAGTACTTCGACGCGCTCAACGAGGGTCACCTCGAGGACGACGCAGCGAACCGGTTCAACCGCGACAAGTGGGATCTGCTCCGCGAGTCCGGTGTACTGCGGATCCCGTTCGAGACCCAATGGGGCGGTCTCGGCCATGATGTCCTGACGCTCGTGTACGTGCTCGAGAACCTCGGGTACGGCTGCCGCGACACCGGACTGCTGTTCGGCGCTGCGACGCAGGTCGTGAGCGCCGCGATCCCGCTGCAGAAGTTCGGGACAGCGGAGCTCAAGGAGCGCTATCTCACCCGGCTGATCGACGGCGAGATCCTGAGCGCTCACGCGATCTCCGAGCCGTCGGCGGGCTCCGACGCGACCGCGATGGCCACGACCGCCACCGAGGACGGGGACGAGTACGTACTCAGCGGCAAGAAGATCTGGATCACCAGCGGGCCGCTGGCGGACATCATCACGGTCTACGCGAAGACGGGCAGCGAGGGCGGGGCCGCCGGCATCACCGCGTTCATGGTGCCGACCGACACCCCCGGGTTCCACGTCGGCGAGCCGATCGAGAAGCTCGGGCTGAACACCTGCCCGTTCTGCGAGCTCGAGTTCTCAGACTGCCGGGTGCCCAGGGACAGCATCCTCGGCAAGCCCGGATCGGGCTTCTTCATCCTCGAGCACGTCATGAACTACGAGATCCTGTGCATCTTCATGATGATGGTGGGCGAGATGCAGGAGCGGATGGACCGCTGCATCAAGTACGCCAAGGAACGCCAGGCGTTCGGCCGGCCGATCGGGGCCAACCAGTACATCGCCGGCAAGATCGTCGACATGAAGATCGGCCTGGAGAACTCGCGCAAGCATCTGTACGACACCGCGCGGCGCTTCAACAGGGGCCGCAGCGTCACCACCGAGATCTCGATGGCCAAGCTGATCACGAGCGAGGCGAACGTGGCCTCGGCGCTGTCGGCGATCCAGATCTTCGGGGCCCGCGGCTACACGCGCGAGTACGGCCTCGAGAAGGGGCTCCGCGACGCGATCGGCGCACCGATCTACTCGGGCACGAACGAGACACAGCGGGTCCGGATCGCCTCGATGCTGGGCCTGTAGCCGCCCGCTCCGGGAACCGCCGGGGTACCTCCCGGAGCAAGATTGCGGCGTTTTACGGATGTAGTTCGATGGCGCGTTGCGGATGTGCGCCGGGGTCCGATCGGCTACTTTTTCGCGCGACCGGGCTGAGGCGGGGCTGCGCCGGCCGGGTTACAACTTACATCGCACCGAGCCTAAGGGGGCTTAGATGCCGGGACTGAAGGAAGTGCCGCGCGGCCGCTTGGTCACGCGCCTGATCGTGTTCTACGCGATCCTGGCCGTGATCGGGGTGGCGGTCGTGGTCTTGGTGATCAGCAAGGGCGGCAACGAGAAGGCCCAGCCCGCGATTGCCGGCGGTTACGCGGCGGCGGCGGCGAACCCGTGCGTCGGACCGATTCCGAAGCCTGCGCCCGGCGCACCGCTTCCGGCGACCGCGCCGTCACAGGCCGCGGCGACCGGCCCCTCGTTCAACGTCCTTCAGTCCGGGCAGTTCGTCAACTTCACCAACAACCAGAACACGCTCGGCGGGACGGCGCGCCTCCAGACGCAAACGCTTCCCGGCGGCGGCCACAGGATGACCGGGACGATCAACTGCGTGTCCGGAGGCAGGTCGCTGAGTATCGATGCGGTGGCGACGCCCGGAGCGAAGGGATCGATCGTCGGCACGCTCGGCGGCCTTCCGTTCGCGGCCGCGCTGAAGACCGCTCCGCCCGCTCCGGGCGCGGCCGCGCCGCGGACGCCGACCAACATCCAGGGGACGTTCTCGCTGTCCCCGGCCTCGACGTGCTTCGGCAGCTCGTTCTCGATTCACGGCACCGGAGCGGTAGCGACCCTCTACTCCTCCGCCGGCAAGCTGCTCGGCCCGCTCACCTACTCGACCAAGACGGGCGGGGTGTTCGGGGATGTCAAGTGCGTCAAGGGCGGGACAGCCCGGATGACCGCGACCGCGAACGACATCCTGCTGCAGAGCGTCACCGTAATTCCCCTCCAGGTGGCCACCCCGGCGCCGTCGAAGGTTCCGACGGCGAAGCCGGTGCTGACCACTCCTTCGGGCCTCGGCCCGGCGGGCGAGAAGTTCACCGCGACCAAGCAGCGCAGTGACTTCAACCACCTGGTCGCGGCAGTCTTCCTCGCGCTCGCGATCGTGCTGATCGTGTGCCGGATCTTCGGATACATCGCGACCAAGGTCGGCCAGCCTCGCGTCATGGGCGAGGTGATCGCGGGACTGGTGCTCGGCCCGTCGTTGCTGGGCGCTTTCTCGGCCAACTTGCAGGCCACGTTCTTCCCAACCGACACGCTGGCCGCGATCGGCACGATCGCGAACCTCGGCTTGATCTTCTACATGTTCCTGGTCGGGCTCGAGGTCGACCGCGGCCAGCTCAAGGGGAAGGTCCTGCAGGCCACCGCGATCTCGAACGCGAGCGTCACGGTGCCGCTGCTGCTCGGCATCGCGGTCGCGCTTCCGCTGTACAAGCTGGTCGGGCCTGACAAGAAATTCGTGGCGTTCGCGCTGTTCATGGGCGTCTCGATGTCGATCACCGCGTTCCCGGTGCTCGCGCGGATCCTCGCCGAGCGGCGGATGATCAAGCGCCCCGTCGGGGCGCTGACGATCGCATGCGCCGCGATCGACGACGTCACGGCCTGGTTCCTGATCGCACTCGCGACCGCGATCGCCCTCTCGGGAACGTTCGGAGACGTCGTCAAGACGATCGGCGAGGCGGTGTTGTTCACGCTGTTCATGGTGTTCGTCGTCCGGCGCGTGCTCGCCCGCATGGCGACCGCGTTCGACGAGGTCGGACGGATCCCGAGCGGATGGTTCGCCGCGATCATCGTCGGGGTCCTCCTGTCCGCGTACGTCACGCAGGAGATCAACATCGCGTTCATCTTCGGCGGCTTCATCATGGGAATGGTTATGCCGCGCCACGCCCGGCTGAGCGAGGAGATCACGCGGCGGATCGACGACTTCGTCGTCACGCTGCTGCTGCCGATCTTCTTCGTCTACACCGGCCTGCGCACGAACATCGGCCTGCTCGACCGCCCCGAACTGTGGCTGCTGACGCTGCTGCTGATCGCGGTCGCGATCCTCGGCAAGATGGCCGGCGCCTCGATCGCGGCTCGGGTGTCGGGGTACGACTGGAAGGCCTCGGCGGTGATCGGGACGTTGATGAACACCCGCGGCCTGACCGAGCTGATCGTGCTCAACCTCGCGCTGGACGCCGGCGCGATCTCGAACACACTGTTCGCGATGCTCGTGATCATGGCGGTCGTCACCACTCTGATGACCGGCCCGCTGCTGAAGCTGCTCGACCCCAAGAACCAGTACGGCCGTGGCGTCGAGGACGAATTCGCCGACGCGGCGCTCGCCGCCGTCCAGGCGCACCCCGAGCTGCCGGTGCCGGATCGATCGATCCTGGTCGCTCCGCAGACCGACGAGGCGATCCCGCAGCTCGTCGCGCTGGCCGAGCCGCTGGCACGGTCAACGCCACCGCGCGAGCTGATCATCGCTCGCCTCGTGCGCCCGCCACGAGGCGCGGGCGCGGGCGTCCGGGGCGGACTGCAGTCCGAGAACCTGGCGCTCGAACAGGCCTCCCGAGCGATCAACGAGACGCGCGAGCGCCTCGCCTCCGACCAGATCGTCGCCCGGGGTGTCGCGCTTTCCTCGACCAACCCCGGCTCCGACCTCGCGCACATCGTCGAGCACGAACCGATCGACCTCGTGCTCACCGAGGGACGCCGGCGGATCATCGGTGACGGCGTTCCGCTCGGCGACGTCGGCGACCTGATGGAGCACTCGTCCTCCGACGTGGCCGTGCTTGTGGCGAAGGAGGGCGACCCGATCGAGCTCGGGCCGAATCTGCCCGTGGTCGTGCCGTTCGGCGGAGCCGAGCACGACTGGGCGGCACTCGAGCTCGGCTCGTGGCTGGCCGCGGCCTCGGGCGCGCCGCTGAAGCTGCTCGGCGCAGCCGGGCAGACCGACGAGGGCAAGTCGGTCACGCGGATGCTCGCCGACGCCGGGCTGCTCGTGCAGCAGGCGACCGGAATCGCGACCGAGCCGCTGGTCGTAGCCGGCGGGCGCGACGGCATCGTCGACGCCGCCACCGGCGCAGGGCTGCTGGTGGTCGGACTCTCGGAGCGCTGGCGGCACGAGGGTCTCGGCACGACGCGGTCGGCGATCGCCAACGCTGCGCCGGCGCCGGTGCTGTTCGTCAAGCGCGGCACCCGTCCTGGGCTGTTCGCGCCTAAGGAGAACGTCACGCAGTTCCGGTGGTCGATGGCCGGAGGGCCGTCGGGCTTGCTGGGCTCTCGCCCGGCGTCCAGCACGACGACCCCGACGACCGATGGACCCTCTACCGACGAGCCGCCGATCTCGGTCTCCTGACCTAGCCTAAGCGGGGCTGGCCGCGCTGGCCTGAGGTAACCGCCTCGGGCCGGCGCGGCTACGGGCACCCCATAACATTCAGCTCGTGAGGGGCGCGATCCCAGCCGCCGCGATTTTGACCGCCGCGCTGCTGGCGGCAGGAACAGCGGACGCGAGCCTTCCTCCGCCGCGCTTCGGGCACTCCGTCGACATCGGGCTCGTGTCGGGAACCGTGGTCGTCACCACGCCGGGCGGCCACTCGTTCAGGCTCGGCGTGCAGGACCGCAACATCCCGGTCGGATCGCTGATCGACACGACGCACGGCCGGGTCGACCTGCGCGCCGCTCCGCCGTCGCCCGCTGGCGGCGCGAACGCTGCAACCGTTCATGTGCAGGACGCCCAGTTCTACGACGGGGCGTTCAGGGTCACCCAGTCTTCGAGTACCCCGGTGGCGCAGGTCCGGCTGGCCGGCGGACGCGCCGGCGCGTGCCCTGCCCCGAGCGGTCAGCTTGCGCCGCACCGGAAGCTACCGCACAACGTCCTGCGCCTGCTGTGGGCGAGCGGGTCGGGCACGTTCCGAACCGTCGGCCGCTACTCAGCGGCGACCGTACTCGGCACGAAGTGGCTGACCGAGGACTTCTGCGACGGCACGCTCGTGCGGGTCAGCCGGGGGGTGGTCGTGGTCGAGAACCTCGCCACGCACGCCACCGTCACCGTCCGCGCCGGCCACAGCGCGTTCACGCGGGCGGCAGTGGCAGCACCGCAGTGACGCTGGTCGGACCGCCGTCCGCTGAGACGACACTGAGACGGCCGCCGGCGAGCACCGCGCGCTCTCGCATTCCGGTCAGCCCGAAGCCCGCGCGCACGCCGCCGGGGTCGAAGCCCTGGCCATCGTCCTCGACGAGGAGCTGCACCTGCTTGGACAGCTGCCTGACCCGGAGCGCGACGTGGCCGGCCCGAGCGTGCTTGACCGCGTTGCTGAGCGCCTCCTGAACGATCCGGTAGATCGCTGTCTCGGTGTCGCGGGCCAGCCGCTGGTCGGAGTCCAGGCCGATGTCCACCTCGACCGCGAATCCCGCGATCGCCGCCTGGCGCTTGGCCAGCGACTCGATCGCCGGGCCGAGCCCGAGATCGTCGAGGGCAGCCGGGCGCAGCTCGGCGATCAGGTCGCGCAGCTTGCGCATCTCCTCGCCGAGGTGCGCATCGGCGGTGTCGGCCGCGCGGCGGAGCGCGCCGGCATCGTCGCGCGCAAGCCCCGCGGACAGGACCATCCGGACCCCGGTCAGCCCCTGCAGCGTCTCGTCGTGCAGCTCGCGGGCCCACCGCGCGCGCGCCTGATCGGCGGCCTCGAGGCTCAGCCGCAGGCGGGCGGCCGCGACCGAGCGCGCGGTCGCGACCGCGGTGGCGGCGCTCGCCGCGACCGACATCAGGAGCTGCTCGTCCTCCTCGTCGAGCTGCCGCTCGCCGGCGCCGTTGACCGCTGCGAGCACGCCCAGCGTCTCGCCCCGGAAGACCAGCGGAACGAGGATCGCCTCAGTTGCATCGGACGCGAGCTGCTCGAGCTGGGATGGGTTAGCGTCCGCGCCGACGCGTCGCGGCTGCCCGGTCAGCAGCACCTGGCCGGCCAGCGAACCGTTGAGCGGCAGCCGCGGCTGCGACTCCGACCGCCGCGTGCTTCCGCGCACGGCCGCGAGCTCGCCGCCGTCGGGGAGGTATATGACCAGCGTGCGAGCCGCCACGATCTCGCGGCCGTGGGCGATGATCAGCGACAGGATCCGCTCGAGGTCGGTCTCGCCGCCAACCGCGCGGGCGATCTCGGCGAATGCCTCGAGTCGTCCGACGCTCCGCGCCAGCCCGCGGTTGGAACCCTCGAGCTGGTCGGCGTACAGCGCGAGATCGCGCTGGGCGTCCTGGCGCTCCGCGATGTCCCGGCGGAGGCGATCGGAGAACCCGCCGACGATCACGCCCGTGACCAGGAACGCCGCGCCGCGCGAGACGTACCCGAGCGCGTCCACGTGCACCGAGTTGATCACGCTCCATGCGGGGATCAGCGCGAACGCCAGCGCGGCGGCGAGCAGCCCGGCCCGCGTCCCGAACTCGATCGCGAGCACCGCGATCGGCACGATGTAGAAGTTGGCGAGCAGCGCATTCGGGTCATTCACCGCCAGCCGGGCGGCGAACGCGACCGCGAATAGCAACGCCGCGAGGGCGACGATCGCCGCACGCCTCGCCGGCGAGCGACGCGTCGGTGCGGTCGCCCTCAGTCTCTCCACGACCCGCCGCTGCGCGGCGTCGAGTTCGATCTGCTTGGCCCGGGTGGCGGCGGTGCTCATCGGTGGATGACCCCGTGCTCGAGCGCGTAGCGGACGAGCTCGGGCCGCCCGGTGAGCCCGAGCTTGGCCTGCAGGTTGGCGCGATGCGTCTCGACCGTGCGCGGGCTGATGTACATGCGGGTGGCGATCTCGCTGTTGGTGTGCCCGAGCGCAACGAGTCGCAGCACCTCGAGCTCGCGCTCGGTCAGCGACACGTCATCGGCGCTGGTGAGCGCCCATCCGCCGATCGCGGGGTCGAGGTACCGGCCGCCCTTGGCGACGGTCCGGATCGCCCGCACCAGGTCGGTCCGCGATGCCTCCTTGAGCACGTAGCCCGCCGCGCCGGCGTTCCACGCGGGGGCGACGAACGCCGGGTCGTCCTCCATCGTGAGGATCACGATCGCGGTCGACGGCGAGGCCGATCGGAGCTCGAACATCGCGCTCAGGCTGAGGTCACGCCCCATGTGCAGGTCGAGCAGCACGACCGCCGGCGCGGCTTCGCGCAGCACCGCGGTCGTCTGGGCGATGTCGCTCGTCTCGCCGACGACCGCCAGGTCGTCCTCGGCCTCGAGCAGCAGGCGCAGCCCCTGGCGCACGACCGCGTGGTCGTCGGCGATCACGATCGTGATTGGCGTCATCGACCCACGAGCGTCAGGGTCAGGGCGCCGTGGCCAGGTACGTCTGTCCGGCGCGCACGATCACGTTCTTGTGCAGACGGAAGTCGGTGACGACGACCACGCCCGTGCGGACCACCGTCAGCGTCCCGTCGCAGCGGTCGCGCACGCCCCAGTTGGTGCCGAGCACGGTGGCGGCGGAGAACCGGCCGACGGTCCGAAAGTGGCCCTTGGCGCTGCCCCGCAGGAGGCCGAGAAGGCGCTTGCTGAGTGCGGCCGCGTGCGCGGGAGACGGCTTACAGCCGGACTGCCGCGTGACCGTGTCGCGGAGCACAAGGGTCACGAGTCCCCCGCCGGCTCGGCTCTGCCTGACCTCGAACCTGCCCTCGAAGAACTGACCGCTCTGGACGCCGCCGGGCGCAGGGTTTGCCGAGGTGAGCATCACGCGGCCGGCGCTCGTGTCGACCACCGTGCCGACCGGCACCGTGCGTACCCGCGTGAGAAGCGTGAAGTGGGTCGCGCCAGGCAGCCGGATAAGCACCCTGCCGCTCGCCGGCTGCAATACGACGGTCTTGGCGAACGCGGGAGACGGCGGCACCGGCGCGCCCGCAGCGGCGGGTCCCGTCGACAGCGCGCACAGCAAGCACGCCCCGGCTACCCCCCAGATGCTTGATCTTCGTCCTGATCTCACGGTTCGGTTCGTGCGGGACGGTAGACCGCTCCGTGGTTGCCCGTCAACCCTGCAGCGGTTTGGGCGCTTGTCCCATCGTGCACCAGGGCGTAGACTCGAGCCCGTGATTCCGCCTGCCGCGGCCGGGGCGGACAGGGGCGACAAGGGGCTAATCCGCGGAAGGGTGATGTGAAATGAAGAGGACGCGGCTATTCGGGAGTAACCGGAACCTCAAGCTGGTGATGCTGGCGCTCGTCGCGCTCGGAGCGACGGGGCTCGGCGTCGCCGCCTACGCGACGAACCTGCTGCGCACGCTCGACCTCAACACGATGAACTCGCGGTTCGCGATCCGGGGCAAGCAGCACCCGCACCCCAACATCGTCGAGGTCGCGATCGACCCCAACACGCTCTCGAACATCCCGGACCAGTGGCCGTTCCCGCGCGCGATCGACGGCAAGGTGATCAGCAACATCGCCGCACAGCACCCGAAGGCGATCGCGTTCGACGTCCAGTTCACCCAGCCGAGCGATCTGGGGCAGAAGGACGAGGTCGCGTTCCTCAACGGGGTCGGCGACGCCAACGGCCGGCTGATCCTGTCGTGGACCTCGACGGACGCGAAGGGCGACGTCCAGCTGTTCGGGCTCGGGCAGACGCAGTCGGCGCTCCGCCAGGCCGGAGTCCAGCCCGCGAACGGGCTGTTCCCGACCGAGCCCGGGGGCTTCGACCGCGAGATGGAGTACTCGATCAGCAAGCTCAACACGTTCGCGGTGGTCACCGCCGGCGTCGCCACCGGCCATAAGGTCAAGGCGTTCACCGGGAAGCGATGGATCGACTTCGCCGGACCCTCGGGAACGTACCCATCAATCTCGTTCTCGGGCGCGCTCTACGGCACGACCGACGGCACCAAGAACGGGCCGAAGCTGCCGCCCAACATCTACACCGGCAAGATCGTCGTGATCGGCGCGACCGCTCCGGTCATCCAAGACATCCACCCGACGCCGACCGACCCGCTGATGCCCGGCCCCGAAGTCCAGGCCAATGCGATCGCCACCGTGCTGAGCGGTTTCCCGCTGTCCTCGGCTCCCGGCTGGGTCGACGTCCTGCTGATCGTCGTGTTGGGGGTGGCGGTGCCGCTGGCCAGCATCTGGGTCCGCCCCGCCATCTTGATCGGGATCGCCGTCGCCCTGGGCATCGTGTTCGCGATCGTCGTCCAGCTCGCGTTCAACGCCGGCTGGGTCGTGTCGTTCGTGTATCCGCTCGGGGCCCTGGTCCTGAGCGCAGTCGGCGCGCTGGCGGTGCAGCTGGTCACGGAGGCGTTCGAGCGGATCCGGACCGTCGATCTGTTCGCGCGGTTCGTGCCCGAGGATGTCGTCGACGAGGTGCTGAAGAGCGCCGACGGGCTCCGGCTCGGCGGCATCCAACGCGAGGGGACGGTCATGTTCACCGACCTGCGCGGGTTCACCTCGTTCTCGGAGTCGCTCACCCCGAGCCAGGTGATCGACGTCCTCAATCACTATCTGAGCGAGATGAGCGACGCGATCCTCGATAACGGCGGGACGCTGGTCGCGTACATGGGCGACGGGATCTTCGCCGTGTTCGGGGCGCCGCTCGCACAGCCAGATCACGCGGACCGGGCGCTCCGTACCGCCCGGGAGATGCTCGAGACCAGACTGCCCCGGTTCAACGAGTGGATTCACTCGGAGGGGCTCGGCGACGGGTTCCGGATGGGGATCGGGCTGAACAGCGGAAACGTCATGTCGGGCCACGTGGGATCCGAGCGTCGGGTCGAGTACGCCGCGGTCGGCGACACCACGAACACGGCATCGCGGATCGAGGGGCTGACCAAGGGCACGCCACACCAGCTGCTGTTGTCGGATGCGACCCGTGAGGCGCTCACGGTGCCGGCGGAGGATCTCGTGTTCGTCGACGAGGTCGATATCCGCGGCCGGGTCGCGCGGATGAAGCTGTGGGGCCTGAACGAGAGCCCCCCGCCGACCCCGGCAGAGGCCGAGGCCGCGCAGACCGCGGCCTGACCCTGTTCGGCATACGTACGTTTGTCGAGCCGGCCTGGACGCCGGTAAGGAATCGGCGCGTGCGTCCGAAATCAGATGCACATGGAGAACTCGCTCGACAGGTCCCCCAACCCGGAGCCGAGCGTGGCTGCATTCGGGATCACTCACCGGGAGGTCGACGAGCGCACCTGCGTGGTCGCCGTCGAGGGTGATCTCGACCTCGCCTCCGCCCCGCAGCTGAAGCTGGCCCTGCTCAATCTGCTCGGCAAGGGCTACGGCCGCTACGTGCTCGACCTCTCGCAGCTTACCCACATGGATTCGATGGGACTCGGCGTGCTCGTAGGCTTCCACAAGCGCCTCGACGAGGACGCGCGGCTGGCACTCGCCGGCGTTCCCCCCAAGCAGCGCAAGCTGCTCGAGCTGACCGGCCTCGACACGCGCTTCGACAGTTTTGCGACGATCGACGACGCGCTCAGCCAGCGCGGCGAGAACGGGCTGCCGTTCTGCACCGACGCGGCGATGGCGCTCGGCCTGGCCTCGACCGCGATGCCGTCATCCGCCGGCCGCGCCGACCGGGATCCGGTCACAAGCGTCAGCGAGCTCGCCGTGCGCGTCACGCGCAAGCGTGGCGCTCCAGCGGTCGGCACCGGCGACATCCTCGTCGCGGTGATGCGCTTCTACGGCTCGGACTTCGATCTCGTGCTCGCGGCGCACGGCACCGACCGCGACGAGGTCGTCGGCCGGCTTGACGTCGGTGCTGCCGCCTAAGACTCCATTGCGGCGGCAAAGGCAGCGCTCGCTCAGGCGGGCGGCGGTCCGGTCGGGATCTGGAACACGCCCGACGGACTCGGCGCCCGGCGGAGCTCCTCGGGAATCTCGATCACCGCGGCCGAGAACTTGCGCGCGAGCGGCGGCGGCCCGCCCTCGGCGAGCTCGGGCGTGAACGCCGTCACCGAGAGCGGCACGTACTCGGGCGCGACCGACCAGCTGGTCAGGCGGAACTCGCCAGCGTCCTCGATCCAGCTGAGCGACACGAGCGGCAGGATCACGACCTTCGTCCAGATCGCGATCACCCACGTGATCCAGTACTCGAGGATCGGCCACACATCTGAGGAGAAGTGGATGCCCTTGAGGCTCTTCGCGGCGAGGTAGACGAGGATGAACTCCCCGACCGCGAGCACGAACGTCAGCCACGGCGGCTGCCAGCGGATGACGAACGGGTAGAACGCGGTGTCGAGCGCGACCCCGATCACGAAGTAAAGGCCGATCAGGATGATCCAGCTCGGGTTCTGCGTGATCAGCGAGACGATCGTCCAGATGATCGCCGGGATGATCAAAATCGCCCATCGGGTCTGGACGCGGCCTAGCACGGTCGGACACATGACCCCTCGCCTCTACGCGAGCTGCTGAGTCGGGGACACGGTGCGGAGCGCCTGAGCCACGTCGCGCCCCATCGAGAACTGCAGCGACATACGCGACGGGAACGACCGCCTCTTCAGCTTCTCGGCCCGGGCGCAGTCTGTGACGAACCGGCGCGAGATGAACTTCAGGCCCGCGATCGTGTCGCCGTGCGGGATGACGTTGTTGGCGATCAGCCCCATGCAGCACAGCCGCGACTCCGGCAGATCGAGTCCGGGGACGCCGCAGTTGGTTTGCAGCCTGAGCCTGCCCTCGACCACCGGCACCTTGTAGAACTCGACCAGGCGGCGGATCAGCGGAAGCGTCAGGACCGATTTGTTGAACCCGGTGCCGGCGGTGACGCCGGTGACGTCGAGCCAGCCCGGATCCTCCCCGCTCCTGCTCTTGACGTACACCCGCAGGCCGGCGCGCCCTGGCTCGATCTTGTCGATCTCGCCCACGACGGCGTCGAACCGTCCTTCCTTCTGGCCGGTCTGGATCCGTGCCAGCCACTCCCTGCGCTCCGGCCGCGTACCGCGCAGCACCTGACCGAGGAACTCGATCCGCTGGTCGAATGGCAGCCGCGTATAAGCATCGATTCCGATCGACTCGAACAGGCAGCGCGGCACGTTCAGGTCCTGGGTCTCGGGCTGCTCGCTCCGCGTCAGCGCCAGCACCGATCCGCCGGCGTCGATGATGTTCGCCCACTCGTTCACCGAGGCGATCCCCGCGCCGAGCACGATATAGCGACCGCCCGCCGCATACTGCTTGGGCTCGTAGGCCTGCACGACGCGGTCGGCGATCGCCGGGTCCTTGCGCGCCTTGGCCAGCAACGGCGGGAAGGACAGCGGGCCATGGCCCGGAGCCAGCATCACGTGCTTGGCGCGGCCGATGAAGTTCGCCTGCTCGTCGTACATCACGAAGTGCGGCGTCGGCTGCATCTGGCGCTGGAGCCATCCGACGCGCACGGGGATCCGCGCCTGATCCCATTGCGTGCGCCGAGCGACGACCGCCGCTTCGGTCAGGATCTCGGGAACCCCCGGGTTGTACTTGCGCCGCGTCGTGCGCCACAGCGGCCTGAGTGACTTGTGCGACCACGCGTCGAGCTGGGCGAACGTCGGCCAGTCGGGCGCGAGAAAGTGTGACTCGGACTCTGAGCGCAGAACGGTCTGCCCGAGGTTATACGCGAACTGCTGATAGGTCCCGACGGGGTTGTCGCTCGGCCCGAACACAGAGAGCTGGTTGTTCTCGAAGCCGAGATACCGAGCGGTGGTGTGTACGAGGAGTGAACCGAAGCCGTCGCCGACGGTGGCGATTACTGAGTCTCTTGGTGCTGTCGCTGGCATGGTCCGGGCACCCTAAGCGAACTGCGCGACGCGCGCAAGGGTCAGAAGGCGGGTGTTTCCGGCGAGTTCATGAACTGCACCCGTTCGTCGGAGGTGACGTTGCGCGCACCCAGGCTCGGACGATATGCTCGCGCCCGTGGCGGGCGAGCTCAATCTGGAAGTCATCGAGGGGCCGGACGCGGGCAAGCAGGTCGCGGTCGATCGGGCCGTCGTGATCGGGCGTGCGCCCGAGTGCGATCTCGTGCTCGATGACGGCGAGGTGTCGGGCCAGCACGCCCGGGTCACTCCCTCGCCCGACGGCTCAGCGACGGTCGAGGACCTCGAATCGACCAACGGCACGTTCATCAACGAGAACGAGCTGGAGGGGCCCTCCCGGCTCGATCCCGGGGACGAGTTGCTCGTCGGCGTCAGCGTGCTCCAACTGCGCACCCGGCAGGACATCGCCTCCGGAGCATCCGCCGTCATACAGATCCCGCCCGCGATGGCGACGGCTCCCCGCGAGCCGACCTACGTCAATCCGGAGGTGCGCCGCTTCGACCAGGAGCCGGCGACTGCCAAGGCGGACGTCGCGCACCCGACGGTCGACAGGTACCTCGACACCAAGGTGCGCCGGCGCGCACAGCTCGCGCCGCTGGCGGTGCTCACGCTCGTCGCCATAGCGCTGATCCTGTACTTCTCGCTCAGGTAACGCTCAGCGCGGAGGCTGGCCCCCGCAGCTTACGTGTGCTGGGAGAAGTAGATAACCAGCGCGATCGCCACCACGATCACGGTGCCGAACGACAGCGCGACCGGGACCCAGGAGCGAGACGCCAGGCCCGGCTGCTTGCGACTGCGCTCGGGCGGTCGGAACTCGCCCACCACCTGCCCAGGGGCCGCAGGAGCGGCGACGGCCGTCGGCGCCACCGCAGCCGGAGCGACCGGCGGCGGCGCAGCGCCCTCGCGGATCGCGGCGCTCACGCGTGTGGCGTTCCGGGGCACGGTGATGTCGGCCGAGTCCGGCACCGGCAGAACGCCCTCGACGACGAGCACGGTCGTGCCGACCTTGATCTCCGCGCCGCCGCCGAGCAGGGTCGGCTCGGCGATCCGGGTGCCGTCCACGAACGTTCCGTTGGTCGAGCCGAGGTCCTCGACCTGAAGGCGGTTGGCGTGGCGGCGTACGACCGCATGACGACTTGACATCTCGTCGTCGTCGATCGCGAGATCGGTGTCCACGCGGCCGATGACGATCTCCTCGTCGACGTCCACCGTCTGACCAGCGTTGGGCCCACTCACTACACGCAGCCGTGCCATAGCGCGGGGCAGACTACCGATGGCGGGGGATTGCTGCAAGCCGCCTCAGTCCGCGCGGTGACACGGAACCGCGCGGTACAGTCCGGCCATGGGTCCCGCGATTGCGCGACTGGAGGTGGTGGCCGGGCGGGCGGTAGGAATGTCGGTCCTGCTGGACGACGAGTTGCTGATCGGGCGCCACGCCGAGGGAGCCGGACGGCTCGCCGACGACGACGAGATCTCCCGGTCGCACGCACGCATCAGCCTGGACCGCAGCGGCTTCTGCGCGATCGAGGACCTCGGCTCAACCAACGGAACGTTCGTCAACGGCCTGCGCGTCAGCGGTCCGCAAACGCTGTCTGTCGGCGACACGATCGAGGTCGGCGGTACCACGCTCGTCGTCCGCGAGCTTCCGATTCCCGCCAGCGAGCGCTCACTGAAGGCGGTGCCGCCACAGCCGACGTCCCCGCCCGGGACTTCGGTTGCGTCCGCACCGCCAAGCCAGGCGACCCCACTGTCCTCGTCGGGGCGCCTTGACCGGGGCTCCGGCGCGCCGGCTGTCGCGCGTCCGGCCGGACCGCCGACTGCGGCCCAGACCGAGGTCACGGTGCAGAACGGCCCCGCGACCCTATCCCTGAGGCTGCACATCGACTTCGCCGCCCGCACGGCGACGGTCGCGGTTGACGACGGCTCGGATCCGCTGCAGCTCGAGTTCGACGGCGACGCCTGGCGCCCCGCCTCGTCGTCCTGATCGATCCGGCCGCTCAGTCGCCGAGCGGCGCCTGCAGCAGCCGATAGCCCCCGCCGTGGAACACCAGCGGGGTGCCGTCCTCGCGCGTAGCGATCTCGAGCACCTCGCCGATGAAGATCAGGTGGTCTCCGGCTTCGTGGGCGGCGTGCAGTCGGCAGTCCAGAAAGCCCGCGGCGCCCTCGAGGATCGGCGAGCCGCTGGCGCCGAGTCGGTGCGGCACCTCGCGGAACGCGTCGCGCCCGCGCGGCCGGTCACGCGAGGCGAAGTAGCGCGACAGCGGCTCCTGCTCCTCGGCCAGGATGTTGACGGCGAACACGCCGTTGCGAGTGATGTGCTCGGCGCCCTCGGATGGGCTGATCACGCACACGAGGATCAGCGGAGGATCGAGCGACACTGAGGAGAACGCGTTCGCGGTCATGCCGTAGGCGTGCTCCTCGCCGCGCGTGGTGACGACCGTCACGCCGGTCGCGAATGCTCCCACCGTGGCCCTGAAATCCTTGCTCGAGAAGGTCTGCACGGTCCCGTTGCCCTCGCCGCTAGCCCGCTGAGGAGCCGAGGCGGTCTCGGATGATCTGGTCGAAGTCGCGCGTGGTCCCGAGCGACTGGGCGACGACCGTGCGGAACGTGTCGCCGTCGATCACGACAAGCTTCGTCGGCTTCGTCGCGCGAGCGCTGGTGCCACGCGGCTTGTCGAACAGGATCGCCATCTCGCCGTACAGGTCGCCCGGCCCGATCGTCGACACGATCTCGCTACTGCCTCCGTCCTCGCGCGTGACCTCGAGTTCGCCGTCGACCACGATGAAGAACTTGTCGGCAGGTCCCCCCTGCCGCGCGACCACCGAGTCGGGCTCTGCGTCGACCAACTGCAGCGACGCCGAGATCGTCTGCGCAGTCTGCGTCGGGAGGCCGCCGAACACGCTGTAGGACCGCTCGCGGTGGAACTCCGCGCCGAACACTCCCTCTCGCGAGGCACCCGAGCTCTTCTTGTTGTCGATGAACTGAATCTCGGTCGGGGTGATGCGGAAGAACGAGATGCTCATCGTCGCGCCCGGCGACAACGTCGGGAACTTCCGTCCGAACAGGTCGGCCACCCGCGCGATCTGCTCGCCGCTCAGCAGCACCGAGCACTCCCCGACTCCCTGCACGCCGCGCGTCTGGTTGAGGTCCGTCGTGTACTCGTCGATCGTGAACGCCACCATCGGGTTCTGCTCGATGTGCCGCGCGCTCTCGGTGGAGCTGCGCGACCAGAAGTACAGGGATGGGCCATCGTTGACGTACAGGAACGTCGCGGCATGCGGCGCACCCGCCGGCGAGGCGGTCGCCAGCGTCAGCGTGCTCTGCGCGCCGATGTACTCCAGGACGGGGCCGGGAAGCTCCTGCTCGGTCGTGCTCATCCAGAAATCTCCTTGTCCGATGTCTCGCTGGCGATCCTAAGGGTTTGGTCGCCAAGAAGCGAGTCGAGCGCCACGGCTCCAGTCGGCGCGTTCCCCCGGGGCGCTCAGGTTCCGATCAGCAGCGCGACCAGGAACAACGCGAGAAAGTGAAACGCCTGGTCGAGCGTCGCCCCCAGCGCGGGATTGGCGTCAAGGTCGGCTCCCTTGATCACGCGCGCGTAGCTCGTGAGCAGCCGCCCGTCGTCCTGGATCATGTGCGGGATCGCAATCAGCGCCGCCACCCCGATCACCCCCCAATGCAGGCTGTCCCACAGCCAGATCAACGCCGGCACGAACGCGAGCGTATAGGTCGTGATGTGCGACAGCAGGGCGCGGCGCCTCACGCCCGGCCCGGACAGTCCGCCGCGCTTGTTCATCGCCTGCCATTCGGTCTGGAACAGGTAGTCGCCGACCTCATGGGACACAAAGAACACCGCGAACACCTCAACCCAGGGCATGCGGGTGGAACCTATCTCACTGACATGTGACCGAACACTTACGTCGCGCCTGCGGTCTCACGGACCGGCGAGCTCGCGATCGCGCGCGGGCGCCCCCAGCTCGATCTGCTGCTCGGCGCGGATGATGTGCATGACCGCGTTGATCAGCGCGAGATGGGTGAACGCCTGCGGGAAGTTGCCCAGGTGACGACCGCTCGCCGCGTCGATCTCCTCGGCGTACAGCACCAGCGGACTGGCGAACGACAGCAGCTTCTCGCACAGGCCCCGGGCTCGAGCGATCTCGCCGATCTCGGCCAGCGCCGACACCAGCCAGAACGAGCAGATCGTGAACGTGCCCTCCTCGCTGGCGAACCCGTCGTCGGTCTGCCCGACGCGATAGCGCAGCACGAGGCCGTTCTCGGTCAGCTCGTCGGCGATCGCGAGCACGGTCGCACGGACGCGCGGATCGTCGGGCGGCAGGAAGCGCACCAGCGGGATCATCAGCAACGATGCGTCGAGCGCGTCGGTCTCGTAGTGCTGCACGAACACGCCGCGCGCGTCGACGCCGTTCGCGCAGATGTCCGCGTGGATCTCGGCCGCGGCCGCCTCCCAGCGCGTCGCCATCCGTTCGTCGTTGCGGATCCTCGCCAGGCGCGCACCCCGATCGGCGGCCACCCAGCACATCAGCTTCGACGAGGTGAAGTGCTTGGGGTCGCCGCGCACCTCCCAGATGCCGCGGTCGGGCTCGCGCCAGTTGGACAGAGCGCTCTCGACCTGACGCTTGATGATCGGCCACAGGCGGTCGGGCAGCTGGTCGCGTGAGCGGGTGTGCAGGTAGATCGAGTCGAGCACCGCCCCCCACACGTCGTGCTGCGCCTGGTTGTAGGCGCCGTTGCCGATCCGCACGGGCCGCGACTGCTCATACCCCGACAGGTGCTCGAGCTCCTGCTCCTCCAGCTTGCTCTCGCCGCCGATCCCGTACATGATCTGGAGCTGCCCCTCCTCGGCTTCGGCCATGTCGGCCACGAAGTAGAAGAAGTCGTTCGCCTCCTCGTCGAACCCGAGCGAGTAGAGCGCCCACAGCATGAACGTCGAGTCGCGGATCCAGCTGTAGCGGTAGTCCCAGTTGCGATCGCCCCCCGGGGTCTCGGGCAGCGAGGTGGTGGACGCGGCGATCATCGCGCCCGAGGGCGCATAGGTGAGACCCTTGAGCGTCAGCGCGCTGCGCTGGAGGTGCGTGCGCCAGGGATGGTCGGGGAACGTGCCGTGCTTGAGCCACTCCTGCCAGAAGCGACCGGTGCGCGCAAGCCACGCGGCGGCCTCCTCGTAGCTCGTGGGCATGCCGTGCTCGGACCAGCCGAGCGCGACGAACGCGACGTCGCCCTCGCGCATCGTCGTGCGGGCCCGCGCCCGCGGCCCCTCGAAGCCGAGGCGCAGATCGGTCACCAGCCGCAGCTCGAGGTTCATGCCCTCCGACCGCGCGACCGCCTCGTTGTAGCCCGACCCCGTGTAGTCCCAGTCGACCGCCAGGCCGCCGTAGTCGAACGCGGGCTCGCATTCGAGCTTGATCTCGGCCGAGCCCTGGACGCACTCGATCAGACGCAGCAGCACGTGGTCGGCGTCGTGGTCGGTGGGCGAGCGGCGGTGGCTGTGCGACCGCTCAGTCTCGTGGTGCCACGGCCCGATGCAGAGCACGTCGCGGACGATCACCCAGCCCATGCGGGTCTCCCAGCTCGTCTCGAGCACCATCGTGCCGGGGATGTAGCGCCGGCCCGCCGGAACGTTGACGTCCGCCGGGCCGACCCGAAAGCCGCCGGCGTCGCGGTCGAGGATCGCCGCGAACACGCTCGGCGAGTCCATCCGCGGCAGGCACAGCCACTCGACGTTGCCGTTCGGGGCGACCAGCGCGGTCGTCTCGCAGTCGGACAGGAACCCGTAGTCGCCAATCGGCGGAAACGCGCTCGTCCTAACCCCTTGATCGCTTTGAGCCCCCGACATCCCTACGCCCGATTCTGCTGCGGTCCCGAGGACGTGTCAAGGTATGCTCGCCCGCCAGCGGGGACCCGGAGCGAGAAGTGCCAGACCCGATACAGCTCTCTTCGATCGACGTGATCGCATCGGCGCTCGAGCCGGTGACCCCGGTGCTCGGCCGGATGAGCTCGCCCGACGGCGCGGTCACGCTGATGTTGAGCGACATCGCGGACGCGGGCGCGGCGGCCGAGGAGCTCGGCGCCGACCGCTGGGACCAGCTGGTGCGCGACCATCACCTGCTCGTCGAGCAGATCCTCGCCCGCCACGACGGGCAGCTGGCGCAGTTCCAGGGAGACGGCTTCCTCGCCTCGTTCGGCAGCGCCCACGCCGGGCTTGCACGCGGCGGTCGACCTCCAGCGGACGTTCACTGCCGCCCCCGCCGAGCGCCAGTCGCTGTCGATCCGCGTCGGGCTCCATTCGGGGTTCGTGCTCGGCAACCCGGAGCAGATGATGGGCCGCAACGTCGTGCTCGCGGCGCGGATCGCCGCCCGGGCCAAGGGAGGCCAGATCCTCGTGTCCTCCACCGCCAAGGAGTACACCGAAACCGACCCGAGCTTCCGGTTCGAGTCTCACGGCGAATACCACTTCAAGGGGCTCCTCGGGGAGCACGAGGTGTTCTCGGTTATCTGGAGTTAGGGGCCGGCTTCGCCGGCGTCCGTGGGTCCAGGGCTGGATGACTCGCGGCCGGCCCGGTCTTGGCGAGGCTGGATGCCGAGCGGGCCGCAGCCGCGAGCCGTCCGGACGCGCGCTGCGGTCACACGGCGGCGGCGAGCATGCGGGCGTACTCGCCCGCGGTCTGCGGCCGCTTGGCCGAGTCCTTCTCGAGCGCGCTCAGCAGCGTGCGCACGAACTCGTCGGACATGTCGGGGCGCGCGGACCGGGGGTCGGGCGGCGGGTCCTGCAGGTGCGCCCACAAGATCCGCATGCCCTGCACCTCGGCGAACGGCGGACGGCCGCACATGCACTCGTACATCACGCACCCGAGGGCGTAGATGTCGGTGGCCGCGGTGACCGGCTCGCCGCGGATCTGCTCGGGGGCCATGTAGTCCATCGACCCGAGCGCCTGGCCGGGCAGCGTCAGCAGGCTTCCCTGGGTGTCCTTGGCCAGCCCGAAGTCGGTGATGTAGCCCCGGCCGCTCGCGTCGAGCAGGATGTTGGCGGGCTTGACGTCGCGGTGGACCATCCCCGCCGCCCACAGCGCCTCGAGTCCCGCGGCCACGTCGGTGCAGACCTGGACCGCGGTCTGGGCGTCGAGCGGACCGTCGCGCTTGAGCTTTTCGTCGAGCGACATGCCCTCGATGTACCGCTGCGCCATGTACGGCAGGCCGTCGACCTCGCCGGTGTCGAGCACCGGGACCACGTTGGGGTGCTTGACGGTCTGCGCGATCCGGGCCTCGCGATAGAACCGCCGGCGGAACGTCTCGTCGCGCGCGTAGTCGTCCTTGACCAGCTTCAGCGCCACGCGGCCGCCGTCAGGCCCGGTCGCCGTGTAGACCTTCCCCATCCCCCCCTCTCCAAGCAGGTTGTCCACGCTGTAATCGCCAATTTGGCTCCCGATGCGGGGGTCGCTCACGCTCATCGCTCACTCACGGTCGGTCTGAAGACAGTGCCGAGCGCCCATCATAAAGCTCTGTCGGCAGATCGTCCCGGCCGTCTTGCACATGGCTCGGGTGATCGTGCCGACCGCCGTTAGGCGCGCCCCTAACGCCGGCCTCGTCGCTGCCCTGCGCGGGTAGAATCCCGGTGCTTTGCTACAGGAGGGCACGATCGTTTCCGGGTACCGCGTCGACGGGGTACTCGGAGAGGGGGGTATGGGGGCGGTTTACGAAGCCACCCAGCTGTCCCTGCAACGCGTCGTCGCGCTCAAGCTGCTGGCGCCGAACCTCAGCGACGACCCGGGATTCAGGGCCCGGTTCGAACGCGAGGGACAGGTCCAGGCCGCGCTCGACCATGACCACATCGTCACCGTGTACGAGGCCGGGACCAGCGAGTTCGGACTGTTCCTCGCGATGCGGCTGATCGGTGGGCCGACGCTCAAGCGCCTGATCCTCGACCACGAGTTGGACCCGCGCCGCAGCGTGCGGCTGCTCACCCAGGTCGCCAACGCGCTCGACGCGGCCCACCAGGCCGGACTGATCCACCGCGACATCAAGCCGCAGAACATCCTGATCGGCAAAGGCGACCACGCCTATCTGGCCGACTTCGGGCTGATCAAGGCTCCCGACGAGGTGCGCCTCACCGGAACCGGCCAGTTCATCGGCACGATCGACTACGTCGCGCCGGAGCAGATCCAGGGCGAACCTGCCACTCCGGCTAGCGACGTCTACTCGCTCGCGGGGGTCCTGTACGAATGCCTGACCGGCGAGGTCCCGTTCCCCAAGCCGTCCGAGGCCGCCACCCTGCACGCGCACGTGATGTCGCCCCCACCGACCGTGAGCGCGCTGCGCCCCGACCTGCCGCCGGCGCTCGACGGCGTGATCGCGCAGGGGATGGCCAAGGACCCGTGGGCCCGGCCCACGCTTGCGGTCGAGCTGATCCAGTCGGCCTCCCGCGCGCTGTCCTCGAGCCCGAGCGTGTCGAGCATCCCCGTGCCCACCCAGGACGATCGCCCGGACGGCGCGGGCGAGCGCGAGCGGCGGGTGCAGACGACCAAGGTCCCGGCCGTCGGCGGGACGCCCTCCGATAGCGACCGCGGGCGGACTCCTGCGCACGCCGCGTCCGGCGATCCGCGGGCGGCGATCCGCGCCGATTCCACCCGCCCGATCAGCCGGCCCGCGATCACCCCGGTCCTCGAGGCACCGGCCGCGACCGACACCCAGCCCGTCGCTGAGTCAGCGACGGCGGCCGCACCCGCGGTGCCGCGCCTCGCCCAGCTTCCCTCTCAGTTGCTGGTGATGATCGCCGCGCTCGTGCTCGTTGCGTTCGTCGCCGGCCTCGTCCTCGGCCTGGTCCTGCATTGACGCCGGCCCCAAGTCATTGCCCCCGCCATTTGGGCAGCCCCCATCGAGCCACCCGGGAGACGTCTTGCGAGATTTAGGCAGCCTAGATAGACTATGAGGGCGGGCCAGTCTACACTGCCAGGGGGTAGAACGGATGGGGCAGGAACAAGGTGGAGTGTTGGCGACGCTTGATCGCGTGAACGAGCCACGAACGGCCTCTCAGGTTTTGGGGCGAACATTGAAGGGGCGGTACCGCGTCCTCGAGCCAATCTCGGCTGGGGCCATGGGCCAGGTCTACCGGGCGCTCGATGTCGAGACCGACACCGAGGTCGCCCTCAAGCAGTGCACCAATCCCCATCACGACCAGCGATTCGAGGCCGAGGCGCGTCTGCTTTCGAGCCTCCAGCACCCGCGGGTGGTGCGCGTCTCCGATCACTTCGCCGCGCCGTCGGGCCAGTACCTGGTGATGGACCTCGTTCGGGGAATCGACCTCGGCGTCCTGCTCAAGCAGCGCGGCCAGCCGGGCCTTCCGCTGGACCAGGCGATCGAGTACACGCGCCAGACGTGCGAGGCGCTCCAGTACGTGCACGACCAGCAGATCGTCCACCGCGACGTCAAGCCCCAGAACCTGATCCTGAGTGAGAACGGGGTCGTGCTCGTTGACTTCGGAATCGCACGCCTGCTCGACGAGGCCGAGGAACAGGGCACCGTCGGGATCGGCACGCCGCGATTCATGGCCCCGGAGGTGTTCGCCGGCGGCAACGTGTCCGCGCGGACCGATGTGTTCAGCGTCGCTGCCACGATGTGGACGCTGGTCGCGGGCCGGCCGCCCGTGTACGCCGATCCGACCAAGCTGTCGTCGGTCAACCCGAACGTGACGCCCGAGCTCGAACGGACCGTCACCGCCGGCCTCGAGATGATTCCCGAGCGCCGCGTGGCGTCGGTGGCCGCGTTCGCCAAGGCGCTGGGCGCTCCGCTGCGCACCGAGACCGCCGGCGTGTCGCTCGCGGTCTCGATCGACGATCCAGACGCTTCGCGCGGGCTGATGGAGGCCGTCGTCCATACCGCGGCCGGCGTGTTCGGCGCGGCCGCTGCCTCGATCGCCCTCATCGACGAGACCACCGGCGAGCTCGTTTATCAATCGGCGTGGGGCGCCGGCGCCCGCGAGATCGTCGGCGTGCGGCTCCCGCCGGGCACGGGCATCGCCGGCCAGGTGGTCCAGACGAACTCGCCCGAGGCCGTCCCCGATTGCCGAACCGACCCGCGCTTCGCCGCCCGGATCGCCGCGGGTACCGGCTACGTGCCCTACACGATGCTGCTGGTTCCCCTGCAGCGCGCCGGACGTCCGATCGGGGCGCTGTCGATCCTGGATCGACGCGACGGTCGCGCCTACCGCAACGACGATCTGGAGCCCGCCGCGCTGTTCGCCGACCTCGCGGTCAAGGCACTCGACGTCACGCCGAACTCGTTCACGAGCCTCGGCATGACCTCGCTCGGCTAGGCCGTCGAGCTGTACCGCAATTGCGCGACGCGCCCCAGGGCGGCGGCGCGTTGGCTTGCGCCCTACCAAAACTTGCTGTAACGTCGCGCCGGCTCGGGGCCGAGCTGAGCGACAAGGATAAATCGCGGGGCCACCTCACGGGGGGTAACAGAATGAGCGGGCTGTTTGGTTGCTACATCCGGCGGACGGCTGGGCTGGTCGGCGTGCTCGTGGCGGTGGCGCTGATCGCGGCGCCGGCGGCGCTGGCGAACGGAGACGCGATCACCGCGGCGGCCAATGTCAACTTCAACGGCATCGTCGACGCAGGCCCGACGTGCTCGGACGCTACTTCGAGCACGATCCACTGGGGCGACGGCTCCACGTCGGCTGGCAGCTACCTGTCCAGCAACGAGAACATTCTGGGCAACCACACCTACAAGGCCGCTGGGAGCTACAGCGGACAGGTCGTCTTCGTCGGCGGCACCAGCTGCGGCACCCCGGACACGTTCACGGCCACAGTCGGCGCGACGCCCGCGTTCACCGAGTGCCCGCAGCTCGGCGACGACACCGGGTGCCAGTTCCTGATCGTCGCGTCGAACGCCGGCACGACGATCGACAACGACGCCAGCCAGCCCGCGTACGAGGACTCGGACGACTCGCTGATCGGCGTGCTGAACAACTCCTCAGATCCGATCACGTCGATCCCTCTCTCCGCACCCGGAACCGGCCTGTTTAGCTTCGACGGCGACGGGATGTGTGACGTGTTCGAGGAGATCGGGGCCGCCGCACCGATCCCGGTTGGATGCCAGGAGATCGGCGCGCCCGCGGGCACGCCGTGCGACCCCAGCGCGGGTCCGTGCGCATACCCGCCGGCGCCCGGTCAGCCAGCAGCGGACCCTGACGCGTATACCGGAAGCACGCAGAACGGCTACGAAGGTCCGACGAGCTACTTCACCGGCGTCTCGACCGACTTGTCCTCGGGTGTCGTCGACTTCTCGCCCGCACTGCAACCGGGTCAGTCCGCCTTCTTCACCCTCGAAGAGCCGCCGGTAACCGGGCTGGCCGCTGGCGGCGGCCCGCAGGGAGGCACGTTCACGGCGCCCCCTACCGTTACCGCCACCGGCGCCACCTTCTCGGCCCTGGTCAATCCGAACGGGTCGGCGACCACCGCCGACTTCCAGTACGGCCTGGACGCGAGGTACAGCAAGCTCGGCGCCTCGGGTCCGACCTACACCAACACGACCGCCGTGCAATCGGTCGGGGGAGACTTCGCGAACCATTCGGTGACGGGGACCGCATCGGGGCTCGTGCCCAACGCGCTCTACCACGTGCGTCTCGTCGCCACGAATGGCAGCGGCACCACGTTCGGGCCGGACGAGACGTTCACGACTAACCACGGCGGGACGCCCGGCTCCCCGCAGCTGGGCAAGAACTTCAACATCTCGCTGGTCAGCGGACTCGTGTTGGTCAAGATCCACGGCAAGTTCATTCCGTTGACCGAGCTCACCCAGATCCCCAAGAACACCGTGATCAACGCTCTGCACGGGACGATCTCGCTCGTCACTGCGCTCCCCGCCGGCTCTCACCCGACCGCCGACGTGGCCGCCAAGGGCAAGAAGGGCAAGGGCAAGAAAGGCAAGGGGAAGGGCAAGACGGTCACCCAGAAGGGCTCGTTCGGCGGCGCGATCTTCAAGATCAGTCAGTCGGGCAGCGGCCTCGCCACGCTCTCGATCGTCGAGAACGCGTTCAAGGGCGCTCCGAGCTACTCACTCTGCACGAAGGGCAAGAAGGCAGGCGACGCCAGCGTGGCCAAAGCCTCGTCCCGAACGCTCCAGCTGCTGCACGCCAGCGCCAAGGGCAAGTTCAGCACCAAGGGAAAGTACAGCGCAGCCACCGTGCTAGGCACGAAGTGGACGGTCGCGGACCGCTGCGACGGCACGTTGACCCACGACGTCACGGACTCGGTCAAGGTGACCGACTTCGTCCACCACAAGACGATCACCCTGCACGCGGGGCAGAGCTACCTGGCAAGCAAACCGTAAGCGACGCCCTCAGCGGAGTTCGGAGTGTCCAGGATCGTGGGACCGGCCCAGCATTCATTCCGGCGCATCGCCGGCGTGTTCGCCGCCGCGCTGACGGTGGCGCTGATCGCGGCGCCGGCGGCGTGGGCGGCGCCCACGCCGTTCGTCGATATCCATTCGTCGGGGCCGCTGAGCGATATCTATATCGGCAACGATCTGGGCTGCCAAGTCCGTAGCGGCGGGTTCTCGAGTACCGAGTTCTTCCCGAACGCAGCCGGCCCCGGCGACTGCGGGACGTTCCTCGATACCGGCTCAGACGACAACACCGACGGAGCTCTTAGGACCTGACTTCGGCAACCACGCCGGCGGTACCAACACGACTGGCAAGTTCACCACTCTGACGGAGGTGCCCGTTACTCCGGTAAGCCAGACGATGACGGGATCGGGCACCGCGGCGAGTCCGTACCAGGTCACGACGGTCGTGACCTCGTCCGACCCAGACACGCAAGGTCCGATCGTCTACCAACTCACCGAGGTCGATACGTACGTCGTCGGCAACGACTTCTACCGGTCCGACGTCACCGTCGTGAACGTCGGCAACGTGGGAACGCCCGCCCTGGCTGCTATACCACGCGGCAGACTGCCAGCTGCGGGGATCCGACAACGGCTTCGGCGCGAACGACCCGCCTCTCCCCGCGACCCAAACCGACGCAGCCTGTGCTGCCACGCAGCTGAATAACCCGCCATCGGCTCACGAAGCAGTTCCAGCCGATCACCCCTGCCGCCGACTGGACCGAGACAACGTCCACCGCCCTCTGGGGAGTGCTCGGCGGCGCGAACCTTCCCGGGGGTTGCGGGAGTTGCCGGGTGAACGTCGACAACGCAACCGGGATCGAATGGGACATCCCCAACGGTCTCGCGCCGGGCGCCTCGCAAACGTTCTCGTGGAACACCGTGATCAACGACACGGTCCCCGCCGGCGGCTTCTCGTTCGCCGGCGCTTCCGGCACTACGGTCGGCGGCACCGTCGCCACGATCACCGACCCGAACACGAGCGCCACCGCGAGCGCGTACTCGGCGACGATCAACTGGGGCGACGGCACGACCTCCGCCGGGAACCGTCAGCGGAGGCAACGGCAACTTCACGGTGAGCTGGCAACCACGCCTACGCCGTGGCGGGGACGTACCCGGTCGCGGTGACGATCACCTCCGTCGGCACGAGCCAGGGCAGCTCGACCGTCACCGACTCGGCGACGATCACCGCCCCGCCCGCGACCGTCCTAACCGGCGCGCCGACGGTCAGCCCCACCGGGGCCGGGTTCTCGGGCTCGGCGAATCCGAACGGGCTGGCGACGACTGCGGCGTTCCAGTACGGGCTGGACCCGAAGTACTCCGGCGGCGGCCCCGTCGTGTACACGAACTCGACGCCGGCGCAGAACGTCGGATCGGATTTCGCCAGCCACACCCTGTCGGCTTCCGTGACTGGACTGGTTCCGAACGCGCTCTACCACGTCCGGCTCGTGGCCACGAACAGCGCCGGAACCACGTTCGGTCCCGACGTGACCTTCACCACCGGGAAGCTGCCGGCGCCCGGCTCACCCGCGCTCGGCAAGACGTTCAACATCTCGCTTGTCAGCGGCGTCGTACTGGTCAAGGTCCACGGCGTCTTCATCCCGTTGACCGAGCTCACGCAGATCCCCAAGAACACGGTGATCGACGCGCTCCACGGCTCGCTGTCCCTGATCACGGCCGCCCCCGGCGGGTCTCATCCCGCCCACGATGCGGCCGCCAAGGGCAAGAAGCCCAAACCGAAGCCCAAGACCCAGAAGGGCACGTTCGGCGGTGCGATCTTCAAGCTCAGCCAGGCAACCCGCGGCGCCGGCAAGGGCCTCGTCACGCTCGCGATCGTCGAGGGCGCCGGGGTCAAGGGCGCGCCCTCCTACGCCCTCTGCACCAAGCACAAGGCCGGCGACCTCTCCGCAACCGCCGCGTCGGTCAAGACGCTCCAGCTGCTCCATGCCAGCGCCCACGGCAAGTTCCGCACAAAGGGCCGCTACAGCGCCGCCACCGTCCTCGGCACCAAATGGACCGTCGCCGACCGCTGCGACGGCACCCTCACCCACGACATCACCGACTCCGTCGCCGTCACCGACTTCGTCCACCACAAGACGATCATCCTCCACGCCGGCCAGAGCTACCTCGCCAAAACACGCAAGTAGACATGAGGTCCCGATGCGTAGGGTCCAGGTTCATCTGACAACCCGGCTGATCCTGGGGATCGCCGCGCTGATCCCATTTGCGCTCACGCCCCAACTCGCTCAGGCCCAGGCTCCCGGCTCCCTGGCACAGCTCGCAACCCCAAACAGCTGCGTCCAGACCGGCACCGACGGCGAATGCCCGAGCACCGGAGCCACCGGCCTCAACGGGTCGGATGACGTGGTTGTCAGCCCGGACGGCGACAACGTCTACGTGGCCGGTAGCGGCGACGACGCGATCGGGGAGTTCTCGCGCAGTGCCGATGGCGTGCTCGGCGAGATCGGATGCATCGCGGACAACAGCGCCGCGAGCGGGACCAGCTGCACAGACGACGAGACGGCCACCGGATTGGTCAGGCCGGTCGCGATCGCGATCAGCCCGAACGGGCAGAACGTGTACGCCGCCGCCGAGGACAGCCATGACATCGGCACGATCGCGGAGTTCACTCGCAATGGCGACGGATCGTTGACCGAGCTCGGCTGCATCGCCGAGAACACCGACGAGACAGACGGCGTGACCTCGGACTGCGGCGAGGGCAACCAGTTCGGTCACGGAATCCGGCGGCCTGTCGCGCTCGCGGTCAGCCCCGACGGCAAGGAGGTCTACGTCGCGGACGAGACCGGAAGCGCGATTGCCGTGCTCACTCGCGACACCGCGACCGGCGCCCTGAGCCAGTCGGGCGAAGCCGACGACTGCATCGCGGAAAGCACCGACTCCGGGGACTGCTCTACGAGCGCGACCGGTTTGAGCAGCGTCGACACGGTGACGGTCAGCCCTGACGGGAACAACGTCTACACCGGAGGCGACACGAATCCCGGCACGATTGCCGAGTTCTCGCGCGCCGCCGACGGATCCTTGACGCAGCTCGCGAGCCCCAACGACTGCATCCAGGAGACGGACGACTCGAGCGAGTGCGGCACGGAGAGCGGAGAGGGCATCGACTTCGTCGCGTCATTGGCAGTCAGCCCCGACGGCAAGAGCCTTTACAGCACGTCTGACGCAGAGAACGGAGCCATCGCTGAGTTCGCGCGCAACCCCGACGGATCGCTGACTCAGCTCGGCAACGACAACAACTGCATCGGGGAGCAGGATTCCGAGATCGGATGCGACGTCAATGGGCCCGGGCTCGATGGTGCCTTCTCGGTGAAGGTGAGCCCGGACGGCGCCGATGTCTACGTGGCTACCAGCTCGGACGATTGCTGCAGCTCGGCCGTGGCCGAGTTCTCCCGCAGCTCCGCCGACGGTTCGCTCACCCAACTCGCGAGCCCCGACAACTGCATCGAGGACACCGAAGATGAGGGCTCTGAGTGCGGCACCGAGAACGGCCTCGGTCTCGGCGGCGGCGGGCTCGCGATCTCGCCCGATGGGACGAGCGTCTACCCGACCGGCTTCGAGGACATCGCCGAGTTCTCGCGCACGCCGGTGTTGCACACCCTGACGGTCTCGCTGGCCGGATCGGGTAGCGGAGCGGTATCCGACGGGACCGGTGGGATCGCCTGCCCGACCACTTGCTCTGATGCTTACACCGCGAACAGCCAGGTCACGCTCACCGCGCCCCCCGATTCCGGGTCGACGTTCACCGGCTGGACTGGCGGGGGATGCTCGGGAACTGGCACCTGCCAGGTGACCATGAGCGCCGACACGGCCGTGACCGCCACGTTCACCTCGATCGCGCCACCGACCGCGGGGTCTCCGACGCCGGTGTTGACCGGCGCGCCGGCGGCGGTCACCGATGGAGGCGCCGGGTTCTCGGGTTCCGTGAACCCGGAAGGTTTGCCCACAACCACCTACTTCGAGTACGGCCTCGACGCGCGCTACAGCCAGGTGGGCGCATCCGGGCCGACTTACACCTCGCAAACGCCGGCGCAGGCGGTCGGCTCCGACTTCTCCACCCACGGCGTCGGGCCGGTTACGGTCACGGGGCTGGTGCCGAATGCGGTCTATCACGTGCGGCTCGTGGCCACGAACAGCGCCGGCACGACTTTCGGGCAGGACGTGACGTTCACCACTAGCCACGGGCCGACGCCCGGCGCTCCGACGCTCGGCGAGACGTTCAACATCCAACCCGTGTCCGGGCTGGTGCTGATCTACATCAACGGGCAGCTGGTGCCGCTGACCGAACTCACCCAGATCCCGGCGGGCGTGGCGATCGACACCCTCCACGGCACGTTGAAGCTGACCACCGCGACGGGTGGTGGCGGCGGCGCGCGCGATGCGGCCGCCAAGCAAAAGACCCAGACTGGCGAGTTCAGCGGCGCGGTGTTCCGTCTCAGCCAGGCGTCCCGCGGGCCGAGCAGCGGCTTGGTCACGATCATGTTGGCCTTGAGCGCGTTCAAGGGCGCCCCGAGCGAGTCGATCTGCAAGAACAACGGCGCCGCCGGGGACGCCCACGCGGCAAAGACCAACAGCAAGGTCATCCAGCTCTTGCACGCCAGCGCTCACGGAAAGTTCCGCACGAGCGGCCGCTACAGCGCAGCTACGGTGCTCGGCACGATCTGGACGGTCAGCGCCAGGTGTGACGGGACATTTACCCATGCGATCAAGGACGAGGTCCAGGTCACCGACTTCGTCCGCCACAAGACGATCATCCTCCACGCCGGCCAGAGCTACCTCGCCCCCGGCCCACGAAAGCACAAGTGACGCCGCGCGACGGCAGAGCCGCCTCGCCTGAGAACTACTACTGCAAACGACCCTCAGGAATGGGGAGGGATTGTTGACTTCGCGCCGATGAGCGTTTAGCTTGCGCTTTACAGAGGCCATGAGCGTCGCGCTCGAGGGGTGGAATCGGGCGTACGGCGCTCTGGGGCGACCGGAAGGGACCGTTTCGAGATGGATGCAGGATCCGTGCGGAAGGGGCAGTTGCCGCTGATCCACCGAGCCCGCATCGTCGGCTGCCTGACGGTCGCGGCGCTTCTGATCATGGGACTCTTCGCCGGCGTCGCGCACGCATCGTCAGTCACGAGCGTGTCGGTGGTGAACTCCTCGCCGACCGATGCGGCGGGCGGGCGGACGGTCTACTCGATCACCTTCGACACCTCGTCCACCGGCAGCCTGTCCACGGCCGCGAACAGCGCGATCACGGTCACGTTCCCATCCGGTACCGGGCTGACCAACGTCAACAGCTCTCAGATCCTGACCGCCGGCAACCAGAACATCGGCGACTGCTCACTCAACCAGACCAATCTGACCGCGACCTGCGAGTTCTTCAGCAACGAGACCGTCGCCGCCGGCGCGCCCCTCACCGTCCTGCTCGGCGGGATCGCCAACCCACCGGTCAACCCCACCGGCGGCCAAACACAATCGCTGACGGTCCAGACGACATCTGACACAACCCCGGTCTCCGCCAGCTTCCCGGTCGTCGCCAACAACCCGATCACAAAGCTGTCGGTGGTGAGCTCCTCGCCGACCGATGCGGCGGGCGGGCGGACGGTCTACTCGATCACCTTCGACACCTCGTCCACCGGCAGCCTGTCCACGGCCGCGAACAGCGCGATCACGGTCACGTTCCCATCCGGTACCGGGCTGACCAACGTCAACAGCTCTCAGATCCTGACCGCCGGCAACCAGAACATCGGCGACTGCTCACTCAACCAGACCAATCTGACCGCGACCTGCGAGTTCTTCAGCAACGAGACCGTCGCCGCCGGCGCGCCCCTCACCGTCGTGCTCGGCGGGATCGCCAACCCACCGGTCAACCCCACCGGCGGCCAAACACAATCGCTGACGGTCCAGACGACATCTGACACAACCCCGGTCTCCGCCAGCTTCCCGGTCGTCGCCAACAACCCGATCACAAAGCTGTCGGTGGTGAGCTCCTCGCCGACCGATGCGGCGGGCGGGCGGACGGTCTACTCGATCACCTTCGACACCTCGTCCACCGGCAGCCTGTCCACGGCCGCGAACAGCGCGATCACGGTCACGTTCCCATCCGGTACCGGGCTGACCAACGTCAACAGCTCTCAGATCCTGACCGCCGGCAACCAGAACATCGGCGACTGCTCACTCAACCAGACCAATCTGACCGCGACCTGCGAGTTCTTCAGCAACGAGACCGTCGCCGCCGGCGCGCCCCTCACCGTCGTGCTCGGCGGGATCGCCAACCCACCGGTCAACCCCACCGGCGGCCAAACACAATCGCTGACGGTCCAGACGACATCTGACACAACCCCGGTCTCCGCCAGCTTCCCGGTCGTCGCCAACAACCCGATCTCGCAGCCGGTGGTCTCGCTGAGCAACGCCGCTCCCGGCGCCGGCGCGATCACATATTCCGTCGCGTTCACGACATCGTCGACGGGGAGCATGTCGACGATCGCGAACAGCGCGATCACGGTCACGTTCCCATCCGGTACCGGGCTGACCAACGTCAACAGCTCTCAGATCCTGACCGCCGGCAACCAGAACATCGGCGACTGCTCATTCAACCAGACCAATCTGACCGCGACCTGCGAGTTCTTCAGCAACGAGACCGTCGCCGCCGGCGCGCCCCTCACCGTCGTGCTCGGCGGGATCACCAACCCATCTACAACAGGGTCCAAGACGCTGACGGTCCAGACGACGTCGGACCCCACTTCGGCCCCCTCGGGCCAATACAACATCGGCGGTCAGCGACCGGCGCCCGCGGTGACGGGGATCGGCCCGTCTTCGGGGCCCACGGCAGGCGGCACTAGCGTGACGATCTCAGGCACGAACCTGACCGGCGCCACGGTGGTCAACTTCGGATCCAGCGGAGCGACGAACGTCACGGTCGCCAGCTCGTCGCAGATCACGGCGACCTCTCCGCCCGGGATCGGGAACCGTCGACGTGACCGTCACGACTCCGAGCGGGACGAGCGCGACCGGTGCCGCCGATCGGTTCACCTACAACGCCACGTCGCCCCCATCGCCGCCTCCGGCGCCGCCAAGTTCGCCACCGGTCGTGTCCGGCGGGGCGCCCACGAGTGGGTCGAGCGCCGGCGCCGGCGTGTCAGGCTCGGTCAACCCGGGGAACCTCGCCACGACCGCGTTCTTCCAGTACGGGCTCGATCCGAGCGATCGCGGCCCCGGCGGATCTATCGCCCTGTATGACCAGACGACGCCGGTGCAGCAGGTGGGCTCGGACTCCGCGAGCCACACCGTGTCGGCCGCGTTGACGGGGCTGGTGCCGGGAGCGCTGTACCACGTCCGGCTGGTCGCGACCAACAGCGCCGGAACGACCTTCGGCCCCGACGAGACGTTCACGACGCCGCAGGCACCCGCGCTGCCGCCGCCGGTGCTCGGCCAGAACGAGAACGCGCAGCCGGTCAGCGGCACCGTGTTCATCAGATTGCCGTCGGGCGCGTTCGTGCGCCTGACCGGCGCGGAGAAGATCCCCTCGGGCGCTGAGATCGACGCGCTCCACGGCTCGCTCCAGATCACCACCGCGACCGCCAAGAAGGGCAAGTCGCAGCAAGGCGTGTTCGGCGGCGCAGTGTTCAAGATCACGCAGGCGCGCGCCGGCGCGAGCAAGGGGCTCGCGACGCTGTCGCTGGTCGAGGGCGCGTTCAAGGGTGCGCCGTCCTACTCGCTCTGCACGAAGCACAAGGCCGGCGACCTCTCCGCCACCGCCGCGTCGGTCAAGACCCTCCAGCTACTGCACGCCAGCGCGCACGGAAAGTTCCGCACCAAGGGCCGCTACAGCGCGGCGACTGTGCTCGGCACCAAGTGGACGGTCGCCGACCGCTGCGACGGGACCCTGGTCCACGACATCACCGACTCCGTCGCCGTCACCGACTTCGTCCGCCACAAGACGATCATCCTGCACGCCGGCCAGAGCTATCTCGCGAACGGGCTATCCATTTGAGTCAGGTAGGCTCGGGTTCGTGCCGACAGCTGGGCACGACTATCCGGGCTCGTACGGCGAGCTGTTGGCGTGGTTCCCAGATTTTGTCTCCAGGGGCGGTAGACGGCGGGTACCGGGCCCCACCTGACCTAAATGGATAGCCCTCTCTCGCGAAAGCGCCTCGGAGCGAGAGGAACCGCTCGAGGAGCTCCGGCCCTCCTTGTTAATCCGGCGCCGGGCTCCGCTCGTTAAGCGCCGTCAAGAGCCGGTCGACCTCGGCTCCGACCGTGTCGACGGGCGGTGTGCCGTTCACGAGTGATACAAGTGCCGCGCTCCGGGGTCTCTAGCTCTTTGAGCGGATGAGCGCTGTGCAGCGCCTCGATGATTCGCAGCGCTCTCCGACCGAGACGTGTAGCGGCCTCGACGGTCGCGCTGCGCTTGACGATTCCGTCATCGACCAGCTCCCCATGCGACCAGTTCTCCCCCCGCTCCTCGACCCGTCTCTGGTTGATGGGCTGGTACAGCGTCATGTGGATCCAGTACTGGCTGAACTCGATCCGCGGACCCCAGCCCGGCTTGATCGAGGCGCCGCCGCTCCCACGCCTCCTTGATGATGCTCACCGCCTCCTCGCCGAGCGGTGCCGGACGGTCGAGGTTCGCGCCCCAGGTGATGCTGCCACCACCCTCGTGCTCCCACGGGTTCACAGGATGGTCAAGCTCGATCTCGATCCACTGCTTTCCGTGCTCGTTCGGCGCTGGCGCGTCCCAAGGGAAACCTGCTTCCGATGTCACGAGTCTGCTCCTCCTTGACGCCCGGCGCTGACGTGGACATTGGTTTCCGAACTCGGATATCGGCCGGCGGAGACCGGACCCGGCGGCGGTCCCCCGGCGTCGATCCGATGCCAGGTCAGCCGGCGCCGCACGGTGTCTACTAGCAGCCAGCTGGGATTCGGTCCGCTCAGCGCGCCAGGGCAGGCAATCGCCCGCATCGAGCGTCCCAGACGCTGGGACGTCGGGCGGCGCTGACGCTCGATCGTCCCGTCGCCGCGGCCGATCCACAGCGACGCCTGATGAGTGTGGCCATGCGCGCACAGCCATCCCGGCAGTCGGCGAAGCGCTTCCCGTATATACCGCTCATCGGAGAGGCGGCCCATCAGCGGGTTGTGCGGGCTGCCGTGCACGGCGAGGATTCCGTCGCGCTGCGCGGCGACGCCCCAGCACGCGATCACGTCGGCCGCGGCGCGGGGCAAAGACTGGTCTTGCAGCGCCCAGGCTTCGTGGTTTCCGGCGAGCTTCACGGTGCACACGTCGTTGATCGCTTGTACGCAGGCGACAGTCAGCTCCGGCGGGCGCGCTGAAAGCCCGTCGATCGCATCGCCGAGGCACCACAGCTCATCGGCGCCGACTCGAGCGATTGCGTCAAGGCACGCGCTGAGGCGACCAACCTGTCCGTGAACGTCGCTGAAAATCGCCAAACGCATTGAGTCTGAGGAACCGGCCGACTGGGGCGTCCCTGTGGGATCCTGACATAGCCCCCACGTTGCCTCTTGCCGCGGTCGGCGATCGGACGGCGCGGTGACGGCCGCACGCGCGGCCGACTGCCGACAGCTCGTCAATGTCGCGGAAGAATGCGAGCTCGCTCCGCCGCTAATTGGCCAACGCTTGAGTGGCGAGCGTCGCCCCCAGCATGCGCCATGATCCGCCCGAAGCAATATGCGGCGTCCGCCATCGCCTGCGAGTCAGTCTGCCAACACAGCAACCCGAGGAGGTCGCCATGAGCAGCACCGACACAAGCCCTTCCGTAGCGCGGCTTCCATTCCGCGAGCCCGCGATCGCGGTCGCGTTCTTCATCGTGTCGGCCGACGTTGAGCGTTCGCGGCGGTCGGCGATCCGGCCCAGGCCTTGGCCGCGGTTGGAGTATGCCCGGGCATAGCGCTTCTGACGCCGGGTTCGCAGATGCCGGGTGAGCTCGCGCGCAAGCGACCCGCGCGCCTGGACGTACAGCGCGCGGTAGATCGTCGCGTGCGAGATCTGCATCTGCTCATTGTCGGGGTGTGCGGGTCAGAGCCCGGGCGACTCGGGCGCGGGCGACGGAATCGCCAGCGCCAGTTAGCCGGCTGGTGGCAGGCGACAGGTCGTGGTTAGACAGCGCGTAGGCTGGTGTGCCTGGGCCGCGCCGTCTCGATCGCCGTGACGGTGTCACGGTAAGCAACTGCCGAGAAGGGGACCGGTGGCCGTTGTAATGCTCGACAAAGACGCGGAGCCCCCGTCGCGATGGCGGCGGTGACGTTCAGCAACCCCCGACCATTGAGAGCGCGCGGTGTCGACGAAGCGATCGCTGTCTTCGGCGCCCCGAACCGCGCAGCATCCCGGACAGTCCCCGGAGTGCAAGGCGTCAGCTATCCAGCGCGGATAGAGCCCGAGCGCGTCGTGGTGCGACACGTGATGTAAATGCAGGTACGCTTGACGGAGCTCGCTCGGCGCTGGGTTCTCCCGTCCCTCATCCCCTCGAGCGGGCCGTCTAGAGAGGAACGAGGAAGAGGTCCGCTTGTCGGTAATTGTGATCATCGCGATCGTCGTGGTTGTGCTGATCGTTTTAGCTCTTGCCACGGTCTACGCCCGACGCCGCGCTGAACAGAGGCGCGTCCTGCGCGCGCGGCAGGCTTCAGAGGCCACCGCACACCGTCAAGAGGCAGACGCCCACGCCAGCAGGGCACAACAACTCGCCCCCGAAGCCGACGCTCTGCGCCGGAAAGCGACCGAGCAGGCCGTCGTCGCCGAGCAGGAGGCCGCCCGCGCCAAGGATTTGCAGACCCGCGCCACGCAAGCCGAGCAACAGATCTCCCGCGAGGGCCAAAGCGCCGCCCGTCACGACGAACAGGCGACTGGATTAGAGGAACAGCTGTAGCTCGAATCGAGTCCCGAACGGCTCGAACAGCGTTACGAGGGCGTCGAACGTCGACACACCAGAGAGACAGCTTGCGCTGCCGGTCCAGCCAAATGAGAGGCCAGACTTCGCTCAGCACCCGAATGCGCTGGGGCATGGGCACGGGCAGCCACCGATGAGCTCGCGGAGGGTGGCATCAGCGCGGCCGCCCGCCCGCGGTGCGGCTCGCTCGTTCGGGCACGGCCTACAGGTCGGGCTGCGGGCGCGGGAGCTGTGCCGGGCGATCCTCGACGGTTTCAAGCAGCATGACCTGCTGACGTACTCGAGCGCGATCTCGTTTCAGATCATCACGGCCGTGGTTCCGTTCCTGATGTTTGTGCTCGCGCTGGCCGGACTGCTGCACCTGAACAGCGTGTGGCTAAACCACGTTGCCCCGGAGATCCGTACGCACGTCTCAGCCGCCGTGTTCAGCGTGATCTCGAGCGCGGTGAACAAGGCCTTCTCCAACAGGGCACTGTTGTGGGCCACGGTGATACTTGAAGCCATGGCAGGTGCATGTGGCCCAGTCGCCTTGAAGAGTCATGCTGTATTTAGTTCGGCGGATGGGGGAGGTTCGTTACTCCGAACTTCACTAACTCTTAGCCTCACATCCGCGCCCGCTCTGGACTTCGAGCAGCCAGACGTGACGCCAAGCGCGGCGGCGGACCAGGTCTGCTGCCCTTAGTCACCCAGTCGGCTGACCGCTGGCGCAGCGGGACGCGCGCATTCCCACTCGGCCTGGTGGCCGCGCAGTTACGCCTGTCGCGGGACGAATTCTCGCGGCGGGCCTTCGAGTCCCTCGGTCGCGCGGATGTCGAAGAGCTTGTCTGCTGCAGCCGACGAGGGGTCCGGGAAGCGCTTGATGCCGACACCGTCGATCGCGCCGGTATGTGGGTGGCGCGCGAAGCAGGGAAGCAGGCGCTCGTGCACCTCGCGCGCGATCGCAGCTCGCCGCCGCGAGATCCTCGGCGTGTCAGCGCGGCTGATAGAGAGCGATGACCCAACCACGAGGTCGGCCGCTTGGATCCCGAGCGTGTGGTGGCTCGGGCTGAGCAGGATCGGATCGACGATCCGCTCGAGCCGCGTATATGGTGTGCCGTTGTCGGCTAAGCGTCGGAAGAATCGGCGCAACCGTTCGTCCTGGGTTCCCTCGCGGTGGTCGAGGATGATCGCGCCGTAGTCGCCGAGATCGACGAGGAAGCGTTGGAAGCGCTCAGCGATAAACATCAACGCCGTCGCGTATACATCCTCAGGCGACGCGAACAGCGCCGGTGCGGCGATCTGGCCGTCCCGTGTACGCAGCTCGACGACGAACGCTGTCACACCGCACTCCGCAAGCACGTCCGCGAGTTGGTTGGCGAGATTGCCCGTACGGTTCAGGTTGCCCCACTTGACTTCGGCTTCCGCCGGCCTGCCGTGCGCGCTGACAACGGCCCCCCACCTGCTTCGAAGCTGAGGCCAGCGGCTGACGTCGACCGCCACTCCACCAAGCACAAATTCTCGCTCCACCGGCGTCCCGGCCTCGTCGAGGAACAGGAGATGCACGAGCAGATCGTAGTCCGCGCGTGCCGCTCTGCTGGGAACGAGCGCGACGCGAGATGGCGCGACGGGCAACAGCAAACGCTCCGCGGGCGTCGACATCCGGGACGCTCGGCACGAGACGGAAAGCGCTCCCGTTTTCACGTTCAGTCCAACACTGCATTGGCAGGCGCGCGCCGTCGGTGCCGGGAACCCTGTGGACGACGGCGCGCGGACTCGCCCTAGGGCCAAGACTGAACAACCACGGATCGAGCATCGGCTGACGGCGATGCAGCTCATACCTGGGCGAAGAGGGCCACCATCCACAGGATCCTGGTGGCGGGGCTGATCGGGCACCTCTGAGGCGATCACGATCAGCGCAGCCGTCGCGAGCGCGATCGGCACGCCGGCCCAGAACGGCGCCGCAGGCCGCCAGCTCCTGCCCGCGGCCGCAATGCCCGCACAGCCGACTTCTGCGTCGCCTTCTGCCGTCTATTGCTCCGTCGCACAGCCCAACCTCCAGCGAACGCGACTGGACGGGAGACAGCTAGGTCCGGAAGGCTCCGACCGGGCTGGTATCGGTTGCCCGGGCCGCCGCTATGCGAGCCCGGCGAGGCGGTACAGGACGAGACTTCCGGCGACGGCGACGTTGAGGCTGGCTCCGGTCCCAACCATGGGGATCTCGACACATAGGTCGGCCTCTTCGACGTGCTCCTCGGGTACGCCGGCGGTCTCGTGGCCGAGCAGCACGACCGTGCGCTCACGTGCCGGCTGGAGCCGAGGGAGGGCGATGGCGCCTTCTGCCAGCTCGACGACCACGATCCTCCAGCCTGCGTCGCGCTGCCTGCGGACCCAGCGATCCTTGCCGGTGTCAAGCCAGTGGACGCAGGCGCGGTCGCGCAACGTCCGTGAATCGCCGATGCTGAGAGCCTGGTGATAGTGATTGGTGTCCGGCAGCGCGATGCAGGCACCGGCGGCGTCGCAGGTGCGCAGCAGGGTGCCGAGGTTGGCCTGGTAGGCGACCCAGAGCGGCGCGGCGATGATGTGATCCCAGCAGCTGTGACGGGACTGGCGGCGGACCCGACGGATGTCACGGGCCCGCGATTTGGCGGCGCTCACGGCGCCTGGGCGATACGCCCCCTTCGATGATGCATGGTGTGGCGCGTTTCGCGGCGGCGCCGGACCATCGACGAAGCCCGCTGGCTGCGGGCTGGGGTCTCAGAGTACCTCGCCCATCCGCCGCCCGGCTCGTCGGTCGGGGCGTCTCACCCAAGGAACGCTGACTGCGACTGGGCGATCGGGCGGCCGGCGCGCACGTTTAGCACGAATACGGTCCAGGTCGCGGGCGCGGATCCGGTGGCCGGGTTGTCCGGGAGCAGCCACAAGTCGGCGTCGAGCCGGCGCAGCTGCTTTGCGAGGCTTTGCGGAAGTGTCCCACGTACTGATCGGCGCTGATGCTCCTGAGCGGGGCCAGCGGCGACTCGCGTGCGGGTCACTGCCGCTCGGGTGATGAGAGATCAGAAGTGCCGACCGGACGGACGGCGACAAACACAAACCGTTGGATCCCGCGCGATTACTCTCGCAGGTCCTTGGGTGGCGACCACGCCTTCGCGGTCTAGCTGGCGACCGTCGTCACGGAGTCAGGGGCGGGAGGGGGAAGGGGAAGGCTCGCGCGCGTTCACTCGAACCGCAACCGGTGGGTGGGATGCTCACGCCAGGCCGCGCGGGCCCGGTCATACATGCGCGTTGTGTCAGGGCTCGCGTGCCGAGCCGCGTCCTGGACGGCCTGGAGTGGGACGCCCATGTCCAGCAGTGTCGTAACGAACGTGTGGCGAAGGCGGTGGGGGTGGACGCCATCGACCTGGTCGTCGCCGTCGCCGATCAGCCCGGCGGACTCGGCGAGCTCACCGAGCAGGCGGTAGACCGCCTGTCGGTTGAAGGGCATGCGCGGCGCCGGGTTGCCCGCGCGGACACGGCGACCGTCCTGGCGGCGGAAGATCGGGCCCTGCGACCGCGCGCCAACAGTACGTAGCACGGCGCGCTCGGTGCGCTCGTTGAGGGCCACGTCGACCTCCTTGCCGCCCTTGCCGCGGACCACCAGCGAATGACCGCCGCCGGGCTCGCGTCGCAGGTCCTCGATGTCAGCTCGGCAGACCTCGGAGACCCGCAGGCCGTTGAGCAGCAAGAGACACACGATCGCCTCGGTCTGAGGATCCTGTGCGGCGGCCGCGGCGAGGAGCGCCCGGATGTGGTCTTGGGTGATCGCCCGGCCGCGAGGTTCGCGTCGGACCTTCGGGCCTTTCACGCCGGCCGCCGGCGAGCCCGGCAGCAGCTGCCGGTCGACCAGGTAGGCGTAGAACGCGCGCACCGCCGAGAGCCGCGTGGAGACCGCTTGCGAGGTCCTCGCGACTGGGGCCCGATGGTCGAGCTGCAGGAGCAACTGAAATCGGTGCGCAAGTATCGGCCTCGGAGACCGCCCGTGGAATTCTTGGGCGGGTGAACGACGGGGGAGTTGACGTCGGTTAGCGCGCGGGCGAGTGCATCAACGCAAGCAACGAAGATAGATACGCACGGCGAGGGCAGAGCCGGAACTAACGAACGGTAAGCGAACTGAGGAGATGATCAAAGTGGGAGCAACTGTGACGGTGGTGACGCCCACCGAGCGTCTCCGGCAGGGAATGAACTCGCTCGAGCGCGCCAACGAGGTGCGGACGCGGCGGGCCCAACTCAAACACGACCTGAAGAGCGGAAAAAGGTCGGTCGAGGAAGTGCTGTCGAGACCTCCGCCGTACCTGGCAAGCGCGACGATCCTCGACCGCGGTAGGCGACGCCGACGCGACGCTCGAGCGGTTCCGCGAGTGGCACATGTGGCTGTGTCACCTCGAAAGGCTCGCGTTCGTCCTGCAGGACGGCGCGGAACGTCCCGGGCGAGTGCCGTGGGAGGCGCCCGGGCTCGCCGCCGTATTCATCGGCGGCAGCACGCGCTGGAAGCTCGGGGCGGAAGCCGCCGAGCTCGCGCGCGAAGCCCGCAGACGCGGACTCCAGGCCCACATGGGCCGCATCTCGAGTGCGAGAACGATCCGCTACGCGCGGTCGATCGGCTGCACCTCGTTCGACAGCTCCCGCTACTCGCGGTGGCGCGAGCTGCTGCTCGACGACGGTCTCGCCCGGGCCAGCCAGCCGCCACAGCTTCGGCTGGTGCCCTGACCAAACATCGAAGGGAAAGGAGGCGCTCTGTTGCACCTCTCCCCCATCGCAGCCGGCGGGCTCATGCTCCTGGCACCAGCGACCGCCTGCGGCGTGCCGCGGCTCCACCGATCGCGATCCGGCAGTTCGCCAACCCAGCCTGCTCTCGGCCTAGGGGCATCCGGCCGCCGGCCTGGTACCTACATCCACAGGAGGTTCCCATGTCTCTGATCGCGATCCTGATCCTGGGCGCGGTGCTCGGCATCGCCTGGCGGCTCCTCCGCCTCGCGTTCCGGGTCGCGCTGCTGATCGCGCTGATCGCGGCGATCGCCAATTACGGCTCGCACCTGGCCCGGCACGGCCATCCGCCGCCACCCGCGGTGCAACACCGCCGTTAGCCCCCACCAGGTCCTCGCCGCGACGAACGGTCACAGGGCGCCGACAGCGAATCGGCGCGTCTCTTGAAGGACGATCCCGATATTCCTCTCCTCATCGTTGAAAGGAGACCGATGACAGACATGAACTTTGCGGCCGCGGACACCGCGGCTGCGTCGACGTTCTCCGGCCAGGCTCTCAGCTTGCCCGGCTGGACGTCGCCCGGGCAGGACCGGCTGGTCGAGCGCGAGCGGCTGATGGGCCAGGCGCGCGGCACCGACGCGCGCGCGGCAGCTGCAGCGCTGCTTCCCGCGCTGGATGAAAGCGTTCGACCACCTGGCCTGGCGCGCGCTGGTGCGCCTGGCTGGCAACGAGCCGGTCGATCCCAACGACCCGGACATCTGGGAGAGCCGCGACGAGCAGGCCCAGGCGGTTCTGCGCCGCCACGGACTCACCAACCTCAAGGCCGGGCGGCTGACACTGGCGGCAGTCAACGCGCTCGTCGATGGGCAGCGGACCGCCGACGACGACGCCGGCCTTGACTGGGGCACGCTGACCGTCCCGGCGAGCCGGTTGGACGAGCCGCTGCGCCGCGCGCACGCGCGGCTGCCAATCGATCTGAGCGACCCGGCCGTGTACCTCCACCGCGACGATCAGCGCCGAGTGCTCGCCGGGCGACTCGGCCTCGCGGCGGACAAGGCCGACGACCTGTCACGGTGGGCGCTCGCCTACCCGGACGAGTTTGACCCAGACGACCTCCGGTGCTGGCGAATCGGGTCGACCACCTGGCTCGCGCTCGCCGACGAGCAGCTAGAGACGATCGAGCGCGGTGCAGCGGCCGGTGGGCCTGTTCGTCGCACCGGCGATCAGAACGGAGGGCTGGCAGCTGAGCCCGGTGCTGTCACTCGACGCGATCCGTCTGGTCGAGATGCTCGGCGGCCAAGTCGATCGCGACCTGTGCGGGGCGACACTCCGGTTCGACCGGGTGCCGGCGCTGCTCGAGCGGCTCAACCTGCAGACGCTGCACGCGGGGCCCAAGGAGTGCCTGGACTCCGCCGGGCAGCTCGCGTCGGAGCTGTCGGCAAAGCTGGGCCGGCGTGTGAGCCCCGGGGTGCCGCGCGACAAGCGGGACCGGTGGGGCCGGCTGGTGGTGTCGCGGACCGGCTACACGGGCAACGACGGCACGCGCAGGTCGGAGCTGCGCCTGCGGGTGGTGACCTTTCCGACCCGCGACTTCACACAGCGTCGGCTCGGCGCCAGACGCATGAGCGAGAAGTACAACGCCCAGCCCAGCGCGGCCATGGACCTCGGCGAGGCCGTGCAGACCGCGGTCGAACGCGGGCTGCCGCTACTGCTCTCCACCGAGGCGGCCGGACACCTGAAGGACAAAATCCGCGTGGGGCGGATGAAGGGCCGCCCCGGCGCCCTGACCATCACCACCTCAGACGGCCTCAGCGCCACCACCCGCCGCCTGGTGGCAGAGCAGGCGATCCCCGAGCTGCGAGCGCTCAAGCGCGCCGCGAGCGAAGGTCACGCTCGACGCCGGCGCCCGGCAGATGGTGCGGATGACCGTCGCCCGGCCGCTCGACGACGACCCGGTGCTGCTCGGCCGCCAGAAGGAGATCGCCGCGCTGAAGGTGGTCGGCTCCGGCGTCGACGCCTCGCAAACCGGCGCCGGGAAGACGATCACCTCGGGCCGAGCGCTCGCAAACCGAGCCTCAACGACCCGACGGTTCCGCGCGCATGGTGGTCGCCGAGGGCAGGCTGCTCGGGCAGTGGCGCGACGAGCTCACCAAGGGAGCGCCCGGTCGCGGACTGCCGCCGCTGGCGCCGAACGTCGAGCTCCTGGTGCTCGACGACCAGCGCCAGGTCGCCGGTCAGCTGCGCGCGTTCGACCGCGAGCTGGGCGACCGGCCCGGCGTGGTGCTGTGCGGCAACGGCACGCTCGACCGCTACCCGGCCGACCTGCAGGCCATCCGCTGGCACCTGCTGATCGCCGACGAGGCGCTCCGCTACGCCAACCCGGCGACCGAGGCCCATCAGGCGCTCGCCCAGGTTCGCTTCGGCGCGGCCGCCGACTGCTGGCTTCTGACCGCCACGCCCGCGCGGCAAGAGCGCCGAGCACCTCGACGTGCTGGTCGGCCTGGCGGTCGGCGACGAGGCGATGATCACCGAGCGGCTGAACACCCGCGAGGCGGGCGACCTGATGGACGAGCTGAACGCCCACCGGCTGCGGGTCAACTACGGGCCGCACCTGGTGCGGGTGACCCGCCGGGATATGCAGCGGTGGATGCCGACCGTGCTGCCAGCCAAGCCGCTCGTGCTCGACCCCGACCCGGCGCTTCAGGAACTGCTCGACGCGATCCGCAAGGGCGGCCAGGAGGCCTACCGGCGGCTGCTCGAGGTGCTGCGCGAACTGAAACGGCTCGAATCCGGGACCGCGATGTTCAAGCAGGCACTCGCCGAGCTCTCCCGCGTCCAGGGAGTGGTGCTCGGGAACGTGGGCGTCTATCTGGACGCCTCGGTCGACCCTGAGACGCTCACCCACTCAAAGGCCGCGCTGGCCCAGGCGCTGGTGCGCCAGGGGCTCGTGCAGCGGGCGATGCGCGGCGGCGGGGACGGGCTGCCGCTCCTGCGCGGGATCGTCGCGCAAACCCTTGCAAGGGTCTCCGGAGAGGACCAGGTGCTGGTGTTCGCCGAGCGCGTGTGGTGCCTGCGTCAGCTCGCCCAAACGCTGCGCGAGCGCCACGGCGTCGAGGCGCACGTCGCCGACGGTCAGGTCAAGCGCGCCGAGTTCGAGACGCTCAAGGAGCGCTTCTGCGCCGGCGAGTTCCCGGTCCTGTGCCTGTCGCGGATCGGGCAGGAGGGACACAACCTCCAAGCCGCCGGCGTGCTGACACATCTCGATCTGCCGTGGGTCCCGACCGGACTGGAGCAGCGGGTCGGGCGGGCCGCCCGGCCGGGCTCGCGGCACGCCAGCGTGCAGACCTACATCCCCTACATCCGCGGCGCCGCCCTCGAACACGTCGTGTCGGTGCTGGCACCCCGCGGCGGCGAGCACCATCAGATCCTCGACAGCTTCGAAGGGGTCGCCGCCAGCGAATCGACGGTCGCGACCCAGCTGGCCGAGATCACCGGGCAGGTCGCCGAGCAGAAGGCGGTCGAGGGGTGGGCCGCCACGGCCGCCCGCCTGCGGGTGGCGGCGAGCGTATTCGGCAGCTGACCCACCACTAGAATTGGAGGCTCGTTTCATGCTCATCTTTCGCTCACTTTCGGCTACACTTGTAGCCATGTCACTTGCCTACGCCGACGAAGCGATACATCTCAGAGAGATAACCGCGCTCAGCGACCGCGACATCGCGCGCGCCACCGGCGCCGGCGTCAGCACCGTGTCCGCGTGGCTCCGGCGCGAGCGCGCACCCCGCGGCCGCCGCGCCGAGCGTCTCGTCGAGCTGTCGGCGATCGCCGAGCGGCTCGCGGCCGTGCTCGGCCCCGAGCGCGTGCCGGTGTGGCTGAACAAGCCGATCCCCGCGCTCGACCATCGCAAGCCGCTGGACGTGATCGCCGAGGGCGGCTACGAGCAGGTGTCGCGCGTGGTCGCCGAGTTCGAATCGCCCACGTTCGGCTAGCGCCATGGCCGAGACAGCGACGGTCCCGGTGACCGGGACCTGGTACCGGCATGTGCCGGCGGGGGCCGCGCCGATGCCGGGGCGTCCGGCGCCGGACGGGCGCTGGCAGCGCGGCGAGCAGGTCGCCGGGCTGTACCTCGCCCAAGACCGGGACACGGTCTGGGCGGAGTGGTACCGCGCGCTCGCCGAGCTCGGCGAGCCGCCCGACAGTCGCCTGCCACGCGACCTGTGGCGCTTCCGCGTGGCGCTCGAGCAGGTCGCTGACGTGTCAGCGCCCGCGGCGCTGCGCGCACTCGGGCTGCCCGACATGCTGCCCGACCGCTCGCAATGGCCCCGCTTCCAGGACGCCGGGGCAAGGCTCGCCCAGGAAGGGTTTCGGGCGGTGCTGTTTCGCTCGAGCGCGCGTCCCACCGGGCTGTGCCTGTGCGTGTTCGCAACCGAGGAGGGCTTCGCCGGCGTCATGCCAGTCGGCTCTCCAGAGCGAGTTCCGGCCGCGCCCGCGCCGCCGCGCGGCATGCGCACCTGAACGCGGCCGCGCGCCGCAAACGCGGCGCTGCAGAGCAGAACCTGAACAGAAAGGAGACGCGCGTGAGCGCTATCAACTCCGCCCTGGCCGCGATCGACGAGATCGGCGCCGAGGGCGAGATGGACTCCAACCTGCCCGACGCGGTCAGCTTCGACCTCGAGGCGGTGGCCGAGCCGATCGTGCTCCCCGACGGCAAGCGGATCTATCCGCCGCTGCTGTTCGGCGAGCCGATCGACGCCGTGGCGTGCAAGCTGATCGATGTGCACGATCCGGCGGCCAGCCGGTTCCTGCGGCTGATTGGACCGCCCGGAACGGGCAAGTCGCAGGTCGCCAGAGCCGTCGCCTACAGGCTGTGGCGAGAGCGCGGCAACGAGGTGACCAGCCGTCGCGGAAACCCGTTCTACGGGTTGGTCGAGATGCAGCCCGGGCCGAGCTCTGACGAGTACTTCTTCCGCCACGAGTTCGTGCCCGCCGCCGAGCGCGGCGGCGACGTGCGACTGGTGGACTCGGCGTTCGTGGAGGCGATGCGAGAAGGCTGGCTGGTGATGATCGACGAGGCCAACGCCGCGCGCGACGTCGCGCTGCTGTCGATCAACGCCACGCTCGACGGCCGGCTCGCGCTGTACCTGCCGGCGACCGCCGAGACCGTGGTCGCCCGGCCCGGGTTCGCGGTGCTGCTCGCCTACAACCCGGGGCTGGTCGGCGCGACCGACATTCCCGACGCCTGGCGCTCCCGGTTCCCGGCCACGCTCGAGGTGACCTCGAACTGGGCGGCACTGGTCAAGCTGGGCGCGCCCGAGCTCCTGGTAGCGGCCGCAGCGCGGCTCGATCAGCTGCGCATGGCGGGCGAGGATGGGCTGGTCTGGACGCCGCAGTTCCGCGACATCGAGTCGCTGCACGAGATGATGCTCCGGGTCGGCGAGCGCGCGGCGATCGCCTTCTTCTGCTCAAACCTGCACGAGCAACAGGCCGCCGGGACGATCCAGGCCGCCGAGACGGCCGCCGCGTGCCGGATGCTCGACGAGGCCGGCTACGGGCACCTGCGGGTCGGCCCGAGCTCGAAGCTCGCCAACCTGCACGGCTATCCACGAGCGGTCGCCCGATGAGGACCGCAACCAGCGGACGCCCGAGCGCGGGCGGACTGTTCGCCCGCGAGCTCACCCGCGCGAGCGCCCAGCGCGGCCGGCTGGAGCCCGTCTACCAGTCGCTGTCCGATCATTGGACGCTGATCCTGCAGCGGCTGTTCCCGGTGTGGTCGGTCGTCGGCCCCGGCCTCGCCGACCCCGGCCACATCGAACTGACATCCCGGACCGTGTACCTGGACTCCGACACCCTGCTCGGCAGCCGGCAGGAGATCATCACGGGGACGCTCGACCCGCACCGGATCCTGGCCACGTTCGGGGTCGGGATCCACGAGGTGCTGCACGCCAAGCACACCAAGCTGTGGGTGTCAGACCGGGATACCGACCTGAGCGAGGCCGAGGACGAGGCGCTCTGCCAGCTCGCGGTCGACCGGCAGTTGCTCGAAGAGCCGCGGATGGAGGCCAACGGGGTGCGCGAATTCCCGCAGGGCACCCGGCGCGGCCAGTTCATCCGCCGCGCGATCGGTGCCGCCGCGGTCGAGGTGATCCTGCCGCGGCTGAACGAAGCGCTGATGCTCGAGGCGCTGAGCGCCGGCGCGGTCAGCCGTGACCTGGCCGGACGGAGCATGGTGTACCTGAAGGCGCGCTGCCACTACGGCGTGTGCGACGCGACGAAGCTGGGGCCGCTGCCCGGACTGTGGGCGCAGGTACTCGGTTCAGACGACGTCGCGCGGCTCGACGACCTGTTCGCCCGGCTGATCTGGGCCAAGGACGGCGACAACGACGCGCTCGACCGCTACGCGAGCGAGTACCGCCAGATCATCGGCCCTCCCCCACCCCCGCCGCCCAGCAGCGGCCAAGGCGACGGCGACACCGGACAGGGCGCGGCCAGCCCGAGCGACGAACAAGGCTCCGGCACCGGCGCGGAAGACGGCCGGGGCACCGACGCGCGCGGCGGCGCCGGCGCGCAGCAGGCGACCCCGCAGTCGCTGGGCGAAGCGCTCCAGCAGGCAATGCGTGAGCAGCGCCAGAGCGAGCTAAAGCAGCTGAACGAGGACCTCGACCTGCAAACGCTGCTGAAGGCGGCTAGCAAGACCGAGCCGCCCAGCGGCCGAGGGCGCGGCACCGGGACGCCCACCGGGAGGATGCCCGACCGCGGCGTCGACCGCCCGCCCATGAGCGACGAGGTGCAATTAGCAAAGCAGTACGCCCGCCGCATGCACCAGGCGCGCGAGGTCGGGCTCAAGCGGATCGACAAACGGACCCCGGGCGGCAGATTCAACGCCCGCGCCCACATGAGAGCGCACGCCCAGCGGGCGATCGGCACACCTGTCACCGCCCATCCCTGGGAGATCACCAGGGTCGTCACAGCGCCGCTGCAGGAACCGCACGTCGGCCTAGTGATCGACACATCCGGCTCGATGGCCTCGTACGAATACGCGCTCGGCCCGATCGCATGGGTGCTCAGCACGGGCCTTCGAGAGTTCGGCGGCCGGTTGGCGATCGCTCTGTTCGGCAACGGCGCCGAGCTGCTCACCGACGGCAGCGAGCCGCTGCGGCTGATCCCGGGGATCCGCACCGGCGGCGGCACCGCGTTCGGCGGCGACGCGATCTGCCTGTGCGCCGACCACCTCGAGTTCGCAAACCCCCGCCGGCCGCGATTCACATATGTGGTCTAGACGGCGGGTGGTATGACACGCAGGCGGGCGTGGAGAAAATCCACGAGCTGCGCGAACTCGGCGTGCCGGTTGTGCATATCAGCATCGGCCTCGAGCCCCTGTCGGTCGAGGCCGACAAGGTGGTCACGATCACGGACCCGGCCACCGCGATGGACATCGTCGCCGCCGACACCGTCGCCGCGCTCCGCGCCCGCCGCGGCCGGCGCTGAATCCACCCGCCAGCCTGGCACGCGGCTGGGCCTGGAATCACCTAATCCGAAAGGAGCCTCACCAGTGACTGCATCCAACCCGGCGCTGCTGCCGGACCCACCACTGTTCGACGTCACCGACATTGCCAAGAAGGGCGTTGAGGGCAGCATCGAGCGGTTCGGGCTCGACGAGCTCGAGCTGGCGCCCAACGCGAGGCGCGAGATCTCCGCAGACGGCCTGGAAAGACTGGCCGACCTGCTGATGCGGGCGGGCCAGCTGGTCCCGCTCATCGGCTACCGCCGCGAGGCCGCCGGGCCCGTCACCGTCTACGAGGGCCAGCGGCGCTACCTGGCCGCCCAGAAAAGCCACGAGCTCGCCGGCACCGAAGGCTACGAGGGCCTCGACCCCGTGCACAGTCTGATCGTGCTGCTGCTCGACCACGAGCCAAACGCGGACGAGATCCGGCGCATCCAGGCGATCGCCAACAACGCGCGGGAATCTCTCAGCGTCGTCGATCAGCAAAACCAGTTCGCCGACTGCTGGCTGGCCCGCGCCGGGCTAGGCGCCGAGGACCGAATCGCCGCGGTGTGCGCCGACCTGGGCATCAGCGCCAAGAAAGCCCACAACCTCCGCCGCCAGCTCACCCTGCCCGACCAGATCCGCGCCCGCGTGGCCGAGCGGCCAGTCGCCGACCAGCTGTCGGCGACGATGGCCAACCAGCTCGCCACCATGAACGCGATCGCGCCGGAGCTCACCGAGGCGGTGGCGAAGCGGATCACCAGCCCCGAGCTCCACGACAAGGCCGTCAAGGACCTGGGCGCGTTCGTCCACCGCACGGTCGTCGAGGACGAGCACACCTACGCGGTGCGGATCGACGACGGAGCGATGCTCGACGGCCACGAGCAGGTCCAGCAGGCACGCGTGCACCTGAGCGACCAGACCACCGAACCGCTGGCCGGGATCCTCGGCTGCGAGCCCGCGAACCTCGAGAAGGAACTCGACACGCTCGCCGCGCGCGCGAAGAACACAGGCGCTGAAGGTCAGGATCACCGGCGCGATCCGGGAGCGCGCCCGCACCGGACGCTACGCGTTCGCGTACGACCGCGGTCCCGACTTCGCCGCCTCGATCTGGGTGATCGACCCCGTATTCATGCTCGACCTCGTGCGCGAACAACTCGGCGAGGACACCGACGGAGCCCCCGCAGCCGAACAGGCCTACTTCGGCAGGGCGAAGCTCTCAGACGAGGAGCTGCGCGACGCGGCCGCCGAGGACCAGAAGCGCAGAGCGGCCGAGCGCCAGCGCCAGGCCGAGGCGGACCGCAGCAACCTCGGGCTCGGCCACGACATCGCCGCCGGGCTGATCGACCCCACCGGCGACCAGCTAGACGCGCTTCGCAAGATCGTTTGCCACCTGGTCGCCGACCACTACCGGGAGGTGATCGCCTACGGCGCCGGCTGGACCGACCGCGAGCGCCAACAACCCGTCGGTGACACCGGCCACTACGAGCCGCGCCACACCGACGCGATCGTGGCCGCGGAGCTGCAGCGAGCGCTCGACGAGCCCGATCCGCTACGCGGGATCGCGCAACTGACCGCACGCTGGGGCGCCGCGTTCGTGCTCAACCCCGACGGTGTGACCCGGACCAAAGCGCTCGGCCGCGAGCGGATCGCCCGCAAACTCTCAGACTCCCTGCCGGGCGGCGAGAACCCGCTGCGCGCCGCGGTGTGGGAATTCATGCGACCCATGCTCTCCCCCAACCTGGCGCAGCTCAACCGCGACGCATTCGTCGTCGACGAGGCGGAGAGCACCGTGCGGCTCGACGAGCACCGCGGCGACTTCGATCTCGGCGACCTCGACCTCGGCGATGAGGACGCTAGCGCGGCGTAAGGAGTTCACATGTCGGCCTCCCGTTTCCCGATGAGGGGCGGGAGGCCCGGCCTGGCCGTAGAACACGACCGAGCGGGAGGAGAACGAAGCGAGCGCAAATCCTTTTTTGCCCTGAGTGACTGTCCAGCACGTCCGGTAGGCATCGGATCATCGCTTCGTCGCCATTGGGATCGCCGGCTCGGCGTCGTCGTATTGCTCAAAGCAGTAGTCCGTGCCGACCCGTCGGATCGTTCCGCGACGGACCAACCAGTCGATCGTGACGCGTTGTGGACGAGACCGCGTTTGGTCCTAGGCGGCCAGTAGTACCCGGCGCAGATCGGTCACCCCTGATGCGAATGGCGGTCGCCGGTCGTCGATCCAGGTTCAGTGGCCCGATCGAGCTCTTGGAGGACGCGCTGTTCGAGGTCCATGAGCGCGTCACGATCAGCGAACGGGTGGACCGCAGCGTCGAGATGCCCGCGCAACCAGTAGCTGAGGCACTGTTCCGGAGTCGCGGTCGAGCTGCCCTGGCCCAGCCGTCCTGAGTCGCTCGGGGCCAGCGAGGAGCGCGGCGAGCGTGAGGCGGAATGTCGAGCCTCGGATCCGGCCGTTGAGGTGGTTGCCACCGATCCGCGTAGCGAGCGTCATCGCCCCGGCCTTGCCTGACAGCCATTTGGTCGCTCCGGTTGTCCCGCACAGATCCGCCCTGGACTGATGGCGCGCCCGAGGCCTTGCGAGAGCGTCCTCGCGCCTGGTGGGCCGACCCACCAGCAGTACAAGCCGGGCTCGTCAACCTCTGCCAGGTCGGCGGGCCAGTCGATCGCTGCAACGCGCCGCGGGTTGTTCTCCGGAGTGTGGAGCGCGCGGCTTACTTCCGCGGTCGTCGCGTCGCGCCGTCGCTCGGCCGGGGCGGCGCGACGCTCCGTTTCCGAGGTGTGGTCTCGATACCAGGACAATTGGCGTCCCATCGTCAGCCCGAGCAGGGGCTGCTCAATGCCCGCGCCGCGCTTATGACGGGCTAGGTGAAGTAACCCGACGATCCGACGAGATACTTGGGGCAGGAATCGCCGTAAAGGCTGATCGTGTAACTGATCGTGGCCTTCGGTCCGAGGTCGCCGTCCTCGTTGGCGAAGCCTGTCTCGACTCGCCTGACGTGATTGCCAACGAAGCAAAACACGTGGACGCTGTAAGGCCCGGACAACTTCTCACCCGTGTCGTTGACGCCCGATCCAACAATCGCTCCGCCGACGTGGTTCGCCTGCGTGATCTTGATTGGTGCAGTGTTGAAGGAACTTGTGTCAGCGGGTGACGTGTCAGCCGTAAACGTGTAGGTCGTGCCGTGCCGCGGGATTGACTTGGCATTCTCAAAGTAGATGTAGGCGAGCCCTATACCGCCGGGCTGAATCTAGGCAGGCACGACGCCTTGACTTTTCCCGCTGCCGACGACCTTCCCGCCTGGAAGGCGAGCAGTGGCAGTGAGGTCGACGTGGGCGACGCCGTGGGCAGTATTGTTTCGTATGACGACGGGCAGCGTTCCGCTGGCCTTGTCGAGCGGGCCAACGTCCACGACATCGACCTTGCCCGCCTCTCCAGCAGGAAACGTCGGGTCAGCGTTGCCTTTGAGCAGATGGTCTGAGTTGGTCGGCAGAACTGGCGGAGACGACGACTGCGTGTTCGATGGCGACGCCGAGCTTTGAGTCGGCGAGGCGGTGACTGTTCCAGCGGTCCGCACGCCGGACGATGACCCGCTACCGCACCCCGCCGACGCCATCGCTGCGAGAACGAACACCACCGCGATCGGTCTCATGCGGCGAATGCTACCGCCGAACTCTGCGATCGTGGCGATCCCGGAGACCGACTGGGAGCCACTGCTGGACTAACCCGAGACCGGGAGAGGCAGATCGCGCAGACGATGCTCGGCCACCAACGGCTGATCGTCACGTACCCGCCTCGTTGGTGGTCAGGCGAGCTGTGAAGAGTGGTGCCACCACGCGTTTCTTGACCAACCGCACCCGCGCTCGAGGTCGTCGAATCAGAGCACCGCGGTCACGGCGTGAGCGATCTCGCAATCCGTGACCTCAAAGATCAAGCGCTGGCGCACTTCCCGTCCGGCCGGTTCCTGGCGAACTCCGCCTGGACAGTGATCGCCGCCCTGGCGCACAACCTGCTGAGGCGGACGACGCTGATCGGACTGCCGGGCACCGTCGACCGGGCGCGACCTTTGGGACATGAGGGACCGTGGAGCCGCCAAAGGGCGCCCGCCGCCCGGATCGAGGAGGAGAACGCCAGGTAGATGGTTAGGAGCCGTTTCGCTCGGTGCTCCTTTATGGGGCTGTTCGCCCGCATCGTTATCTACGCCATTTCTCAGAGAGACCCGGCCTACTCTCGCCAGCCGCATGAGCCTCGGCGGTCCAGCCTTCCTGCGACAATGCGGCGGCTGGCTCATCCATCCTCAAGGGGGGACGGTCTCATGCCCACCAAAGGCTTCTTCGGGTCGCTTTTCGACATGTCGTTCTCGTCGCTGGTGACCACGAAGGTCATCAAGGTCATCTATGTCATCACGCTCATCTTTCTGACGCTCCTCGCGCTCCTGCTCGTGTTCGCTGGCTTTCGCGTGTCCACGGGGCTCGGCGTCGCGTTCCTGCTCATCGTCGCGCCCTTAGTCTGGTTAGTTACGCTGGTGTACGCGCGCGTGGGCCTGGAGTTCATCATCGCGGTGTTTCGCGTGATGGAGACCAACGTTGAGCTCGTCGCGCTCAAGCGCCAGCAGATCGGCCTGACGACAAGCGGGCATTCCGCGACAACCGCCGGCTTCGACGCGCCGGGACAGGAGGAGTCCCCGCAGCCGATCTACCGCGTGGGCGACATCGTCAACGGTCACAGATGGGACGGGACCAACTGGGTTCCGGTCAGCCAGGCATAAGCCCCCCATCGACCAAGAGCGTTTCTTTTGTCTCCTAAATTCTGTAAGCACTGCGGCACCCGGTTCGACGCCGCTGACAAGCTCTGCCGCTCGTGCGGCGCGCCACGCGAGGACACATCTTCCGACGAGTCCTCCAGCGCGACGCAGCGCACGGCCGTGGGGGCCTCCGGGGAGAGCCCAGGCGCTCCCGCGTCCCCAGCCAGCGTAGTCCCGCCACCCCCTCCAGCCGCCGCCGTGCCGCCCCCGCCTCCTCCGACGGCCGGGGTGCCGCCGCCACCGCCTTCGACGACCGCGGTCCCGCCCCCGCCTCCTCCGATGACCGCGGTGCCGCCGCCACCCCCGCCCCCGCCCTCTTCGACGACCGCGGTCCCACCCCCGCCTCCGCCACCTCCGGGCGCTGACGCACCCGACCCCGGCACCGGTTCCGGGTCTCGCACGCCGCTGCTCATCGCCCTGGCGGTCATCGTCGTGCTGATCGGAGGGGGCGCCGTTGCGTACGCGACGCTCGGTAGCTCCCACCACTCGACAGACCGGCCGTCCGTCACCCAGGTCAGCACTTCGGGCGCCGCCACCCAGACGTCCGCCGCGTCCTCCGGCACCGGCACCGCTGGCACGACGCCGGCAACCTCGACATCGGTCACCACTTCGACCAGCAGCACGGCCGCGCCCCCGCCGCCCGGCGCGTGCCTGTACGGTGACACGGGCGTGCAACTCAAGGCCGGCCTGAACATCAGCTGCCCGTTCGCCCGCAACATCGTCACGAGGCTCGCCGCCTACTACAGCAGCGGGTCGAGTCTGAGCACCGGCCCGGCGACGTTCGAGGTGTCCAGTCCGGCAACCGGCCAGACCTATTCGGTCACCTGCTCACTTGCGGGCAGCAACGTCACCTGCCACAACGATCAGTCAGCGAGCCCCGAAAACGGCCAGGGAAACAATAACGTTACCTTCCCGGCCTCGCTCGTCCAGTAGGGAAGCGCTTGAGGTGACCGTTCCGTGACGTCGCCTCATGACGGGCGCCAGGCACGCCGGCGCGTGGTGCAGCGGCGGTGGACGGTGGCCGCAGTCGTCTCGCTGGCGCTCATCGCCGTCGCCGCTGGCGTGCTGACCCGAACGCCGCGCCACAGCAACAACACGGTCGTGGCGACGCGCGCGACCACCCCAGCATCACCTTCGCGCACGTCACCGCGCCGCTTCAAACATGCCGGTGTGACGTCCACCGTCACCCACAGCCAGACAGCAGCCGCTCATCGCAAACGGCGGGGACGCCCCACCACCCCTACCGCAGCCGGCTGCTCGTTGCATCTGGCCAGCGCCCGTCACGTCGCCGACGCCGAGGGGGCCCGCTATCGCATCGGGTTCGCGCTGATGACATCAGCGGGGCGTACGCTCGCTGCCGTCGCCCCGACCACGGAGAACTACGGCGGGTCCATCACCAAGTCGATGCTGCTGGTCGCCTTCCTGCGCGACTGGGCCGCTGACGGGTTAAGCGCCGCTGCCCGCCAGGAGATGGCCGCGATGATTGAGGTGTCAGACAACACGGCAGCCGACTGGGTGTATGCGCATCTCAAGACTCCGTCTGCGGACGTCGAGCGGGTCGCCACAGACGCGGGCATGACCGGCTTTCACCTAGACACGTCAGACCCCGTCTACGTGCTCGGCCAGTCGCGCCTCACCGCCGGGGATTTCGCCCGCTTCTTTTCCCGAATCGAAACGCTTATGCCTGCCAGCGAGCGGCAGTACGGAATGGGCCTGTTGGCCTCAGTTCAAGAGCGAGTCGGACTGCTGGCGGCCGGCCTACCCGGGGTCGTCTACTCCAAGGAAGGCTGGAAACCTGAGAACGCCGGAATGCGCGGCGCTCCCTACATCGTCAACCAGGCCGGGCAGTTCTCCTGCGCCGGCGTGACCTACGGCATCGCCATCACCGTCGGCCAAGCGCCAGACCAGGACACCGCTCAAAGCGCCGTGCAACGCATCGCCAGCGCTCTAACCCACCCGTCGTCGTAGGTGCAGACCCTCGCGCGACCCCGCGCCCGGCGGCGTCATGAGCACGGACGTTCAACGCTCGATGACCTCACCGGACCGCACGAGCCCGCGACGGCGCTTGGCGCGAGGAATCGTCCCTGCGGCCGGCTGAGGGAACGTCAGGCGCGGCGGCGATGACCCCGGGGTATCAGTAGCAACTGGGGAGCGTTGTCCGGCCTCGATGGCGGTCCTCCCGCGGGTTGTGTAGCGGCCGCTGGACCGGTTGATCCGAGCGACCCGACGAGTCGCGGCCGGCGACAATAGCGAGCGGGTCGACGTGCGCGCCGTCTCCAAGCCTGAGCGCGTGGCGGGTGCATTCAATTCGATGGCCGCCGCGATCGACGCTGACGTCGCGGCTCAAGCATGCCGAAGGCGAAGCCGTGGCAGCGAGAGCGTCGCCGCGCACCCGAGCCGCGCGCACCACGGTCCAGGCCGAGCGTCAGGCTTCCGGCACAGTTGGAACTATCCGGATCGACGCGTCGAAACCTCGGTCTGGACGAGCGCCTACGCCTGCGGACTTCTTCGCAGCTAACGAGCGCTTCGGCGACGAACAGTGGAGCCGCTCCGGACCCGCGACACCGGAGCCCGGACCGTCGTTCGGCGACGCGTTGTCGTTTATGGTCTGCGGGCGCACTCCCGAATACCTCGCACGGTCGAGCGTTGCGCAGAGAAGGCCGGTCAATGGCTTTTGAGCCTACGCTTGGAGCCGGCCATCTGCCGGACCCGTGATCTGGGGCGGCGCCGGCGTCCGACCGAGCTCTGCCTTGAGCCGCGCCAGGTCGGCGTCGACAGTGTTGCCCGCGCCGAGCTGCGCGAGCGCCCGGTCGATGTCGTCCTGTGGTGGGCCGATCGCTGTGAGGTCCTCCAACGTGCCCGCGGCCTCGAGCTCCTGCACCGCGTTCGCGCGCGCGCGCATGGTTTCGGTCTTGTCGATCGCCCGTTGCATCGCCAGGCCGACGTCCGCCATGTCGCCGCCGATGCCTTGAGCCGCCTCCGAGATCCGGACCTGCGCCTCGGCAGCGGAGTACTGGGCCTTGATCACCTCCTTGCGCGAGCGGAACGCGCCGACCTTTGCGCGCAGCTGCGACTCGGAGGCGGTCATCTGGTCCTGCTGGTGCTGGAGCTCGGTGATCTGCTGCGAGAGGGAGCCGCTCTCGACGATGATCAGCTGCTTGCGCTCGAGCGCCATACGAGCCAGGTCGTCGCGCCCAACCCTGATCGCCGTCCGTGCCTGGATGTCGAGCTTCTGCACCTTCTGCTCGAGCGTCCCCGCCTCACTCTGGAGGCGCTTCTTGGCGGTGACGACACCGACGATCCCCTTCCTGATCTCTTGGATCTGCTCGAGCTGTTTCTCGTAGGCGTAATCGAGCGTCTCGCCCGGGTCCTCAGCGCGGTCGAGAAGTCTCGAGATCTTCGCTTTGATCAGTGTCGAGAGGCGGCCCATCGTGCTGTTCGGAGCTTAGGACCTACGCCGAACGACGCACGCTGGACAGTCTGATTCCGCGCCGGATCGCCGCCCGCCGCCCGCCGCCCGCCGCCCGGTGACCTGATCGAGCGCGAGCACCGCGACGTTGTCGCTCACCGGCGCCCCGACGCGACCTCCAGCCAGCTCTTACCTCACCCGAGCGCTGGAGGCTTCCCTCACGTTCAGCGCGTCGGCCCGCGCGAGCCTCGGGCTGGGCGCAGGCCGGCGCGCGGGCTGACGATTGCATCGGCCTGCCCGCCGATGACGTGCGAACGATTGGTTCGGCGACGATCATTGTCCAGGCTCAGGCCGCAAAGTCAGCCTCTATCGCAGAATGATCTGAGAGCCGTTGCTCCCGCCACGCGTGGTGGTATCGGCAGGCGGTTGGCGCCAGGCGCCGGGAGGCGAAGACGTGGTCGTAGCGACCCAGGCCGCCGCGCCGGACCAACCAGCTGGCATCGGTCGCCGTGTAACCGTTGAGCGCCCTGAACACGTCCGGGAGGTCATGCTCGCCCAGCCCGAGCACCACGCTGCGTTCGGCCTTGTCCCAGCGTTCGGTGTGCGGCGGGTGACGTGCGCCCCAGAACTCCACCGTGCCGTCGTCGCGTTCGGCCGCGGAGTGTTGAGGTCACCGCAGAGGACCCGCGGGCGCTCGCAGGGCGTCGCGAGTCTGGTGTGCAGCGCCTCGAACATCTCGACCTTGACCAGACCGCGCGTCGAACCCGGCGGCAGGTGCGCGACATGGAGCTCGAACTCGGCACCGGCGCGGCCGACGCTCACGGCCAGGTAACGCTCGGGGAACTCCAGTCGCAGCCCGGGCAGACGCCGCAGCGGCCAGCGCGACGCGACAACGTTGAAGTAGATCCGCCGATACTCGCGGCCGCTCAGCGACGGCACCGCCAACAGACCCGAACTATCGAGCACGTGCTCGAGCCCGGCGTGCTTCAAGCCCTCGCGCCAGACGCCAAGACTCTCCGCACGGATCTCTTGCAGCGCCACCACGTCGGCGCCGCGCTCGCGCACCGCAGCGAGCTGGCGGGGCAGCGCAGGGCCCCGGCGACCGTTCACGTTCCATGAGATCAGACGCACTCTTGGGCTCCCAGACCACCGGAGGTCGCGCCGACCACCGAATCCTGACACACGCGGTAGACCCGCAGCGGGTTTCAGGCTCAACCGTCGCGACTGCTTGACACCACCAAGCAGCAGCGCGGCGCACAACGGGCGGCGCGCCGACGACGAGTGGGGAGAGCGTGCTCTCATGCCTGAGGCGCATGCTCCGATCGTCCCGTTCGGGGTGCCCCCACCGTACGGACCGAACAACGAGCGACGTCGGATACCGGGCATCCCCCCTTTTCGGTTCGAAGGCTGTCCAGCACGTTCGATAGGATGACTGGCTGTGACGGCAGTAAGTGGCGGCTGAAGCGCAGCCCGCGGGGGTGTCAGGTGAGCGATCGAGTTAGCCAACGTCGCCGCGCCGCGCAGCTCGCTCGCCACTATCGCGACCAGGAGAACCTGACGATCGCTGAGATCGCGCGCCGGCTAGGCCGCGCAGAGGCGACCGTCAAGGGCTACTTCTACGACCCGTCTGATGCTAACAAAGGGCCCAGCCGGGAACAGGAGGCCGAGCGAGGAGGTCGCGAGCTCCGGAGTCACCTGCCCGCCGCGGCACCACGAGAGGAAATCCTTCCTGGAAGGGCTATTTTCTGCGCCGGTCTGGCTGTCCAGCACTTCCGGTAGGCTCGGGTTCTTATGCTCGACCGGGTCACGGAAAGGCGCCGCGCGGCGCAGCTCGCCCGCCACTACCGCGAGCAGGAGGGCTGTCGATCGCGGAGATCGCTCGTCGGCTGGGACGCGCAGACGCCACCATCAAGAGCTATCTCTACGATCCGACCGGCGATAAGGCACGCGCGGTCAAGGCGCGATATAGGGGAGTGTGTCGCGGCTGCGGGGCGCCCACCGCGCCCCGGAACGGCAAGGGCGACGCCTACGCGTATTGCAAACGCTGCCATCCCGGCGCGATTGCGCGGGAGTGGACCCGGGAACGGGTTCGCGAGGCGATGCGCGCTTGGCGAGCGCGCTACGGCGCTGCGCCGTCCTCCTACGACTGGTCGCGAACCCACGCACGCCGGCGCGGAGGCGAAGCGCTCAAACGACTACGAGCCGGAGAATGGCCCGCGCCGTCCACCGTCATCGAGCTGTACGGGGCCTGGGCGGCGGCCGTCGCGGACGCCTTCGGCGGCGCCTGAGCGTTCGGGCGTCAATGCCGTTGACATACGAACGCGGCATGGCGCTCGGCCGCCTGTGAACGGGAGCGGTCGTCGGTCGCCGCGAAGCTTCTGCCATTGCGTCCGCCGGGAGGCGCGAGGCCGCGAGCCCGCGGTCGTCTGTCAGCAGCCGTCCGTCGTACGGAGGCCCAAATTCCGGGACCGCGGGCGGTCGCGGCCACGCCGTCGGCGCGACTATCGCAACCAGTGGCGGAGCCACCGTGAGCACCGGCGCCGCCTGACGCGCGGGCCGTCGCCAAAAAGAGCTCGTGAGCTCCGCGACCGGCCGCGATCACAGCAGTCGTCACCGGCACCAATCGCCGACGGCTGCATCACGCCTATTGCAGTCGCGGTGCCCGCGTGGCCGCTTTGTTCGACGACCGGTAGCGCGGCTGTGCCGAAGAAGTCGGTACAGCGCCGGCCAGCGGGCGTACTTCCCACCGCGAGGATCCGACCGTCCGGTCCGGCGATGTCCCTCATGGTCCAACGCGACAGCGGTGGGCTCGGTGGGCTGGTGGCTGCTTTCGTGTCCGCGCGGTACTCGCGGCGCATGGCCGGCGCGAGCCGTTTCGCTTCCTGGCGGAGCATGAGCCGTGTCGCATCACGCCGATGCTCCAGCGGCTCGGCTTCGCGTCGTCGGGCCGTCGGAGCTACCCCCGCTGGTGGAACCGGGGTCGCGCGGGCGTGGGTGCCGATGGGCGGAGGGCCCCGCGGGTGCGGGGCCCTTCCTGGGTCCATCCGGCCGCTACCGGAGGCAGCGTTGTGCCGCTCCTAGGCAGGTGGAGTGTGCGGAGGCGGCGCTGACCGTGCCGTGGCTGGTGATTGGGGCCAGCTGTTGGCGCGGCCCGAGGTAGTGGGTGTGCGGGGTGGCGCTGGCGGCGGGTTGGGAGGTTGCCGCCGGGGTCGTGATGGTGGTGTGGTGCGTGCCGGTCACCGCGAGGATCCCGATGGTGAGGGCGATCGCGACGAGCACGCCGAGCGTCGTGAGTACCGTCCCGGGTCGGATCCGGAGGCGGGGGGTGGCGCGCGTGATGGTTTGTGGTGTTGACATGGTCTGCTCCGTGGTGGTGGGCCGCTGGGCGGCCGGGCGGTTGGATGGATGGGTGCTCCGAGCTCGTTGGGGGCACCGTGACAGGGGCCGCTTGCAGCGGGCTGACGGCCGGCTTGCAGGTCGCTTGCGCGCGGTGACCGGGGGTGGGTGGTCGCGGCCGGTGGCGGCTGGTACGCTCGCGCGGCTGCTTGCCGCAGCGGGGTGGTTGAACTTATGCGCTTTGGGATCCTCGGCCCGTTGGAGGCGGCCGACGAGGGGGGTCGGGGCCTGGTGCTGGGCGGGCGCACGCAGCGTTCGGTGTTCGCGATCCTGTTGCTGCATGCCAACGAGGTCGTGTCGCGGGATCGACTGATGGAGGAGTTGTGGTCAGGCAAGCCGCCGACGAGCGCGGCGACGAGCCTGCACGCGCACGTCTCGCGGCTGCGGCGTGCGCTGGGCGAGGAGCGGCGGATCGTTACGGCTGGGGGCGGCTATCTGATCCGGGTGGCGGACGGCGAGCTCGATCGGGATCGGTTCGAGCGGCTGGCCGAAGAAGGTGGCGCGGCGATCTCGGCGGGTGATTGGGAGCTCGGGTCCGGGAGGTTGCGCGAGGCGCTGTCGCTGTGGCGGGGGCCGCCGCTGAGCGACTTTCGGTACGACTCGTTCGCGCAGGCGGAGATCGCCCGCCTGGAAGAGCTGCACGTCGGCGCGATCGAGCGGAGGATCGAGGCGGAGCTGGCGCTCGGCCGGGAGGCTCAGGTGGTTGGCGATCTCGAGCAGCTGGTCCGAGAGCATCCCTACCGGGAGCGGCTGCGCGGGCAGCTGATGCTGGCGCTGTACCGGACGGGCCGGCAGGTGGACGCGCTCGCCGCCTACCAGGCCGCGCGACGGACGCTCGTGGAGGAGCTCGGGATCGAGCCGTCGGTCGAGCTGCGCGAGCTCGAGCAGGCGATCCTGCGCCACGACCCGTCGCTGTCGCCGCCTACACCGCAGGTGCCACCGCTCGCGGTGGGTCATCTCCCGGTCCCGGCCACGCCGTTCCTCGGGCGCGCCCGCGAGCTCGCCGAAATCACGGCGCTGCTCCGCGACGCGGATCGGAGGCTGGTGACGTTGACCGGCGCGGGCGGTAGCGGCAAAACGCGGCTGGCGCTGCGCGCGGCCCGGGGGTGCGCCAAGGAGTATCCCGGCGGGGCGTGGTTTGTGGGTTTTGCAGATCTCACCGACCCGGAGCTGATCGCGCCGGCGATCTGCCAGGCGCTCGGGCTTGCCGAGCAGCCGGATCTGACCCCGGCGCAGCGGCTTGAGGGGTATCTGCACGATCGCGAGCTGCTGTTCGTGCTCGACAACCTCGAACAGCTCACAACCGGCAGCGGGGTGTTCGGCGAGCTGCTCGCCCACTGCCCGGGAGTGAGGATGCTCGTGACCAGCCGCGAGCCGCTACACCTCGCCAGCGAGCAACAATACGAGGTGCCGGTGCTCGATCGCGAGGACGCGATCGAGCTGTTCACCGCCCGCGCCAAGACCGGTCGCGCCCGACCTGGTCATCGAGCGCGAGACCGCGGCCGCGGTGTGCGAGCGGCTCGACCGGCTGCCGCTCGCGATCGAACTCGCCGCCGCCAGAACCAAGGCACTCTCGCCAGCCGAGATCCTCGATCGGCTCGAGCACCGCCTGCCCGCCCTAGCCAGCGGCCCGCGCGACGCGCCCCGGCGCCAGCGAACGCTGCAAGCGACGATCGACTGGAGCTACGAACTGCTCACCGAAAAGGAGCAGCGGCTGTTCACACGACTCGCCGTGTTCGCCGGCGGCTGCACGCTTCAGGCCGCCGAGGCCGTCTGCGACGGAGAGCTCGACACGCTCGGAGCGCTCGTCGATCGGAGCCTCGTGCGCGCCGGCGCAGGGCGCTACTGGATGCTCCAGACGCTGCGGGAATACGCATCAGAGAAGCTGGCAGAGTCCGGCGAAGAGGGCCAGCTCCAGCGCCGACACGCCCAGTGGTTCGTCGGGCTGCTCCAAGCACACACTGTCAAGGAGAACTCCATCAGCGTAGGCACGGAAACCCGCCGGGCGCTGGTTGGGGCTGAGCGCGAGAACTTCCGTGCCGCCCTCGAGTGGGCGCACCAGACCGGGGAAAGCGAAACCATGGCGCGTCTCGCGGTGCCCCTGTGTTGGCAGTGGGGGGAGGAGGGACGTTTGAGCGAGATCGACCGGTGGCTGAGCCTCGCCCGCGAGCGATCCGACGAGTACGCGCTGCCCGTTCAGGCGGGTGTTTTGGCAGTGGCGCGCCGCCTGGCACAGGACCGCGGGAATCTCGATCAGGCCGTCGGATTGGCCGACCAAGCGCTGGCCTTGTATCGCGAGCTCGGCGATATCAACGGGATCTTCTGGGAGATGCTTAATCGTGCGGTACTGTCCCGGGGCGATCTGGCCCGCGCTCGCGTGGGCGTCGAGCACGCGCTTCTGTTCGCGCGGGAGCAGTTGCCCGAGCGCATCCCCAACGCACTGACTTATCTGGCCGATCTGGAAATTGCCGCGGGCCAGCTCGACCGGGCGCGCGCCTGCTGCGAAGAGGCCCTCGGCCTCGCCCGTCACAGCGACACCGGTCCGATGGTTGTCGCATTGATCAACCTTGCGCACATCGCGAACCTCGAGCGGCGAAGCCAAGAGGCGAGTGACCTCGCCCAGAAAGCCCTCACCACGTCACTCGGTGCTGCGCTCCCGATTGAAGCCGCGGCTGCCGCGCTGCAGCTCGCCTGGTCCCTCGCTGAACGCACACAACCCCAAGCAACCGCCCGGCTGCTGGGCGCGGCGCTCGAGGTCTTTCGGTATACCAGTTTCGTATTGCAGGGAACCGAGGACGTCGCCGAGCAAGCAGTGCGCGAGGCCCTGCGCACAGCCCCACTCGACGCGCCGAGGATGCGAGCACTGGTTGATGAAGGACGTGCCATGCCCATCGAGCAGGCCGCTCGGGAAGCGCTGAATCGCCGGAAGTAACAGAACTGCGCCGCGGAACTACGTGACTCGAGTATTAGCCGCTTGTTCGCGCAATATTGTCTGTAGAGCTGACGGTTGTAGACGGGACGATCAACGACAGTGAGCTCGAGCGGCGGAACGAGACGGCCGCCTGCCGGGGCGAGGAGAAGCGCGAGCTGACCGGATCCCGATCGCACGACCACGGCGATGCCGTCGTCGTTCGTCGAGCGAAGCAGTCATCACGCGCCGTCCGAAATACCGGACTCGCGCTGCCGCTTGCGGACAGAAGCAGTCACGTCCCTGGCTCCGAGCGCGTGCCAAGACGCGCGCGCCGGGATAGCCGGTGCTGCCGCGACGGTTCGCGCTATCGCGAGGAGCCGCCGCCGGATGCCGCAAGCCGCCGCCGTGCCTTCTGCACGGATGGAAGCGCCGCCTTGGCCTTCGCCAGCGGCCGCGCTCGCACGTCGACGCTTGCGGGCTTGGCGGCGATCGTGATCTCCGCGCCGGTCGCCGGGTTGCGTCCGGTGCGCTTCTTGGCGGCGGGCTTAACGCGCACCGTCAGCTGGACGAGCCCTCCGAGCCCGACCTTCTCGGCATTGCCCAGCTCCCCGAGGATGATCTCGTCGAGGGCGTCGAGTGCCCGCTTCGCGTCGGCCTTGCTCATCTCGGCGCGATCCGCGACCGCGGCGATCATCTGGGACTGGGTCAGCGCCACGGCTGCTCCTCCTCAAGTGGTGTTGCGTGAACGTGAACAGCTGCATTCAACCCATCGGCGCAGACGGAGCGCTTCTGTCCACATCCATCACCGGCAGCGAACCAATCGCCCATCGACCGGGTGGGAAGAACGGGACCACGCCATCGGGAGGCGGCGGGTGCAGCACTGCCACGCCTCCAAACTCGGCTCCTGCCAGGTCCAGGTAACCGCCGGCCTGCCCTCAGCTCGAACGGTCGCGCGGCAGGCTGGCGCCGGGTGTTTTTCGGAGAGGCGATCGGGCGCTCCGCCGGCCAGGGCCCACAAAGCCGCGAGCGCCTTGTCGCCATGGGGTTGCGCGACCCGACGCCGACCTCGCGAGTCCTTTCGTGGCAAAGGCATAGCGAGCTCGGACCAGCCGCGAGAGCCGAAGCAGTCGTGGCGCCCCGAGTGACCAACAGGCCTGGATGTGCGCGATCACGACAGGGCACCGAGTTTGCTGAATCCCGATTCCGAGCAAGCAGGGTCACGCTCTGCGTAGGCAGAGACCGTACCGACGGTCGCCGCGATCTCGATCAAGTGGCTGCTGCTCGGCTAGGGCGAAGCGGTCATCTCATCGCTGCCGCGATAAGCGCTGCTCCGTTTCGGGGCATGAAAATTCTCAACGGCAGGGATCCTCGGTCCGGCCGCGTACTAGCGCTCACCGGGCACAGGGGATTCTTGTTGTGGAGAACGCAGTCGGGCACGCCGGTTTGGACGATGGGCTTCGAGCCCGTGCTGTTTCGGTGGCGGCCCCTGCGACTTGCCCGGGTGCGCTGCGAGCGCGAATCGGTCTGTGTCGTTCGCCCACGCGTTCTCCGTACCGCTAATCCGTAAAGCTCAGGAGGTGTGAGTGGTGAGCAAGAGCTTGCTATCACGGCCGTTGGGCCGGTGCGTCGGGCTGGATGTGCATCTTGACTTCATCGAGATCGCGATCTGCGAGGAGGGCAAGGTGTGGTCGGCCGGCCGGGTGCCCTCGACGCCCGAGGGGATAGGGACGCTGGCCGGCAGCCTGCTGGCGACCGACCGGGTCGCGCTCGAGGTGACTGGCAGCTCGTGGGAGATCGTGAGGCTGCTTGAGCCGCACGTGAGCAAGATCATCGTCGTCTCCCCGGGCGATACCGGCATTTCGCAGGCGCGGGCGAAGACCGACCGCCTCGACGCGCGCACGCTGGCCAGGCTGTTGTGGACCGGGGAGCTCGAGGCGGTGTGGGTGCCGCCGGAGTGGACCTGGAGGATGCGCCGGCGTCTGTCTCGCCGGGGCCAGCTGGTCAGGGCTCGCTCCCGAGCCAAGAACGAGATCCACGCCGTGCTGATGCGCCGCTTGAAGGGCCGCCCGCCCGTGTCTGACCTGTTCGGGGTCAAGGGACGCGAGTGGCTGCGGGGGCTTCAGCTGCCGCTCGTGGAGGCTGAGACCGTGCGGGCCGGCCTGCGCCACATCGAGTTCCTCGACACCGAGATCGAGCAGGTGGAGCGGCTCATCTGCCAGGAGGCGCTCAAGTCCCGACAGGTCAGGCGGCTGTTGACCGTCCCGGGCGTCAACGTCATCTGCGCGGCGGTGTTCCTGGCCGCCGTCGGCGACATCAAGCGGTTCAAGGGCTCACGCCAGGTCGTCGCCTATCTCGGCCTTGACCCGCGCGTCTACCAGTCAGGCTCAGCACCCGCGCGCGGCGGGCGGATCTCAAAACAGGGCTCGCCCCAAGCGCGCTGGGCGCTGGTCGAGGCCGCCCGCTCGGTCGCCCGGCAGCCCGGCCCGCTGCACGCCTTCTACGAGCGCATCAGAGCCCGCAAAGGCCACAACGCCGCGGTCGTCGCCGTCGCGCGCAAACTCGCCGCGCTGTTCTGGTGCATGCTCACCCGCGAACAGGACTACGCCCACCAGCAGCCCTCACTCACCGCCCAGAAGCTCCGGCGGCTCGAAGTCCGCGCCGGCGCCCCCACCGTCGAGGGCAAGCCCACCGGCGTGTGGGCCACCCGCGAGCGGATGCGCCACGCCGAGAAGCAGCTCGCCGCGCAAGCCGAGGCCTCCTACAAGCGCTCGATCGCCGACTGGCAGGCGGCGTCGCCCAAGAACGAGAAGGTGGGCGCGAGCGTGACAGCGGGGCGCGCATAACCAAGGCCCTCGAAGGGCAAGTCGCGCGGCAGGCCACGGTCTAGCCCCGGACGCCTGCTCTTCGACACGTCATCGGGCTCGCGCCCGCAACACAACCTAACGCCACGGGCAGACGTCGAGAACCTCGACGAACAACGACCCACGCGCACGATCGGGGGTCACGACCGCCCACCGAGCTCACACGAGGCGATCCAACACCTCAACGACCCCCCTCCGCGACATACCTCGCCCGAAATCCGACGCAAATACCGTCAAACACTCGGCAGGCCACCCTTGATTTTCATCGGTCGTCCAAACCGGGGGCGGTCCACCCGGTGCCCGCGTTCTTGGGGGAGCAGCAGCGCGGGCGTTAGCAGGCCGACGCCGTCGCGGCTAGCACCACCCGCCGCCGAGCTTGCGTTTGGTCGCCAAACCGCATGTTCGCGACGACGTCTCCCAGCTACGAATGCGATCGTCGTGCGGCGGCGGGATGTCCCTGTTGCAGGAACATCAGATCCACGGCGCGGCTATGAGGTCCGCGGGTCGCCAGGGGAACGGTTGAAGATCGCGACGACGTGTTCCCGCGCGGGCCATCCAAGAGCCTCACCGGCCACGAACAGTCCAGTCGCGAAGATCATTGTCCCGAGCCCGACGGGGTCGAACGGGTAGGCAGGGTCAGCTTGCTCCAATCGCCACCCGACGCGCGGTCCGGCCGGTATCGAGCCTGACGCGGCCAAGCCCGCGCCAGCTTGGGTGGGCGAACGCGCTCGTGTGGCGGTAGACGATTGCGTACAGCTTTCGGAACGACTGGCCGTCCGGCTCATCATCGTCGCTCTGCTCCGCGTCATCGCGATCACCGTCGGGAACGTCGAACCCGGGGAGAACACCGAGCCACCGCTGGTCGGCGGCGACTGCGAGGTCGATCAGCTTGAGCTGACCGCCGGTCATCGCGTCGCGCTCGCGTTCCATTTCCGCCCTCTCCTCAGCCGTCAGGATCAGCACGCCGTGGTCACTGGCATCGCGGTCGGCTTTCAGACGCTCGCTCAGGTCGTGCTTTCGCCATGCCTCCACGCGCTCGCGGCCAGGGTCGGCTCCCAGCCAAGCGAGATGCACGACATGCTCGAACAGGTCCCGAACGAGAACCGCCAGGTCGGTGACCCGGCCCGACGGCTCCAGGCCGACGAGCGAGAGCATCGTTCCAGCCTGCCGGGCGAGTAGGCCGGTTGCCACCCACGGCCAGGCGTCCTCGTCGCCGTGCACCTCGAAGTCGGCCGGGAGACGAGCTTCGACGAGCGCGGCCAAGGCGCGAGCCCGCGACTTCTTCTCCGGGGTCGAAATCGTCATGGCCCCAGGCTACGAACTCACTCGGCGGCTCACACGCACGCCGACGGGAGCTGAGAGCGAGGGTTATGGCCGAGGTGTGGCTGAAGTTTTCAACCGGCGTTAGTGGCCTGGCTTTCGACCGGCCTTGAAACTCACGGCCGCTTTCGCTCTCGCCCAGCATGAGTTGCGACGCGCGCCGCGACGACGGGTGGTTGGCACGGGTGCGATCGTCAGCACCTCCGCGTCGCGGCGGCCCTGTTGTCGCCATGGGCATCGTCGGCCTCGCAACTGCCGACCGAACCAACGCAGTCGTCAGCGGCCGCGCTCTCGGGCGGTCGGGTGACGCCTACGCCGTCACCGGGGTGGGTCGCAGCTTCCTGGAGAGAGGAGGCACGTTCGGATGCTGGGGTCGCGCGTCGACATCCGCTGGAGTTGGGGTGTCCGACGCTGCGGCGGAGTGTCGTGAACAGACTTCGCCGCGAGGCGGCGGCAGGATAGTGAAAGGCGACCTCGAAAACCGATCGGCTGGGATGAGCCGCGCAGAGCACTACCGATGGCCTACACGTATCAGTTCCAGGACCACCTACGTGAGCACCGGGCCTCCCGTCTGGGTCAGCGGCTGTGGTGGATGCCGGCGGCGGCTGGCGTTGCCCTAGTCGTCGCCGACGGGGTCTACCTGGCGGACACGCGCTCCGGTCACCTGTCGTTCCCGCTCGCTGTCCCGCCGCTGTTGATTGCCGCGACGCTGTTCTTCGTCGCCTCGGCGGCGCTGAGCATCGCCGATTGGACCTACCGATCGGAGAAGCGCTACCGGGAGGCCCAGCACGCCGCTGCCTCCAAAGCGCTCTCCTACATCGTCGCCGGCCGCCGCACCCGCGGTGAGGTCGCCGACTACGCGCTTCTCCTTGACCAAACGAGCCACCGGCCAGCAGCGGTCGACATATCGACAGCGACCGCAGCCAGACCGCGACCGGCCACGTCGCCCCAGCCAGCGTCAGCGCCGACCGTCGGCCCGGTCACGTCGGCTCGTCAGGTGCTACCGCTCGACGCCTGACAGCAACCGCAGGCACGCGCGACTGATCGGCACGGGAAGCAGCAGCGCAAATCTGGTTTGGCATGGCGGCTCCGTTTGTCCGATACCGGCAGCGACGCCGTCGGCGGCGGTGCTGCTGCTCTGCTGCTTGCAGGATTCGATCGGGCGGCTAGCACCGGGCGCATCGAGCAGGGCGATGAACGCCGACGACGAGCACGCAGCCGTGGATCCACGGGAAGTCGTGGCGATCTTGGCGGCCCGCTGTAAGAGCCCGTTGAGTTGAAGATCGTCTCGACGATCGCCGTCCCGCCGAACAAGCCGGCAAACAGGAGCGCCCGTAGCTGAGGCTCGGCGGGCGCGGGGACGTCGGCGCGTAGCGCGCGACCTGCCATTTCGGCAGCCTGTCAGCGGGCGCGCAGCCCCGAGAATGCTAATCGCGGTCGCGTCTGTTCCGGTGGTCGGTGCTAGTGGTGACCGCGCTCGGAGCCATCGCCTTGGCGAGACTCTGCGACGACGCGATCTGAGAACGGACCTCGTCCATCGTGGCGAGCACAGCGATCGTGTCGTCGAGCGGCCGCAGGGGATGCTCAAGCAGCCCGTCAGCCACCGCCCGGCTCACAGCCCGGAACATCGGCACGAAGCCGTTGCCCTCGAGCTCGACGCGCACCGTCCGCGGTTCGCTGAGGAAGGGCGTCTCTACGCGGTACTCGCCGGAGGACCAGAAGGGACCGTCGCGGGCGATGAACCCCACCGTTCCTCCGATGCTGGCCACAGGGTTGACCCAGCCGGCGATCGATGTGACAACCTGGGCGAAGCGCTCGTCGCCGTAGCGGAGGAAGGCCGAATCGGTGATATCGAGCCCGTCGGCCCGCATGTCCCCGACCGCGTGCACCTCCTCTGGCTCACCGAGGAGCAATTGGGCTAGCGTGATGGCGTACACCCCCAGGTCGAGCAGCGCTCCACCGCCGAGTTCCGGGCGCCAGATGTTGGAAGTCGGCGGGAGTGATATGCCGACGCTGGCCTGCACGGTCCGGACCTCGCCGATGACCCCGGCTGCCACGTCGTCGAGCAGCTGAACGATGGCGGGGTTGAACCGCATCCACATGGCCTCCATGAGGAACCGGCCGCAGTTCCGGGCGACGTCGACAACCTTGCGTGCCTCCTCGGCGGTGGTGGCGAACGCCTTCTCGACCAACACGTGCTTGCCGGCGGCCAGCGCCCGCTCAGCCAGCTTGGCGTGGGTGGCGATGGGCGTGCCGATGTAGACGACGTCGACGTCCTCGTCGGCGAATAGCCGTTCGTATGAGTCGTAAGCGCGCGGGATCTCATGCTCGGCCGCGAAGGCCGCAGCGCGCTCCGGGGAACGGGACGCCACCCCGACGAGTTCCAGCTCCTCGGTCATGTGCAGGTCCCCGACTGCCATCCGGGCGATGCCACCCGTGCCAACCAATGCCCAGTTCGGACGCCGGCTCAAGCGTCTGTGTCCGTTCGTCGCAGGGCACCTCGATCCGTCGGTGCCGCAGCACCGACGGGCACTCGCAGGGCGCTCTCGTCTTGAGCTGCGAAGGGCATGCGCGATGCCCCAGGCGAAGAACAGTCACCCGAGGGGCTGCCGCCGGTCGGTCCGGCTTTCGTTCCTTCGAGGGAATTCACAAAGCGCCTATTTTCGACGCCCCCGTTGGACGCATTCATGCGACTATGAATGGTTGAGCGTCCTCGTCGGGACTCGCAACGCCACGGATGCTGCTGTCAACTTCTGCACGCTACGGATTGCTGGTCGACGGTAGCCCGGAAGTTCCGCGTTGACCCCATGAGGGTCGACCCAGCGTTGTTATGAGCAGCTTTGGCGGGCCTAGCTTGTCGACGGTATCCGACATCGAGCGCTCGACGGACTCGTCGTTGACACATGAGCGGTGATCGGCGCGATCGCAGCGGCATCCCGGCCAGCGCGTTCTACCGTCCGCTGCGTCGCTTGCGAATTCAGATCCCACGCCGCCACCTTTCATACCCGTTTGCGCGGCGGGAATGCTCATGGCGTGCCTGATCCCGCTACCGGTCCGGTGACGATCGCGACCGTGGCGGACGGATGCACCCATCAGGGCCAGCGAACTCTCTGTTCAGCGTAGATTCACGTTTCATGATCGCTTCGTGCGAGCCGGCTTCTGTGGATTGACTATGAATGCGCTGTGTCGGGATCTGGCCATCGAACGGGTGCCTCGGGCAGCGCGCGACGCTTGGCCACCATGCCGAGCCAATATCCGCTTGGCTTCGGACGTCGCGCGAATGTCTCGCGGTCGACCCCGACAAGCCCGAACTTTGGGACGAATCCACCAGACCACTCGAAGTTATCGAGAAGGCTCCAGTAGAGGTATCCGCGTACGTCGATCCCGTCCGACAGACAGGCCTGCACCGTCCGCAAAGCGCCGTCGATAAAGGCGACACGCTTGCGATCCACGAGTGTCGCGATCCCGTTCTCGGTCAATAGAATCGGCTTGCCTTTGCTCGCACGCGCGACGCGTCGGATCGTTCTCGAGAGTGCTTGCGGATAGAACTCCCAGCCGACCTGGGTGGTCTCGTCAGTCTCGACGGCGTCGTTCTTCTTCTCAGGTTGGAGCCCGGGTCCGCGCTGGCCCTCCGGTCCGTAGCGGATGCGCGTGTAGGTCTGAAGACCGACAAAGTCGTCCGCCTCCGCGGCCTCGATGAAACGCTCGCTTGCGACCGCGTTCATCTCCCACTCGCTGTCGCCTGGCGTCGCGCCGTCCTCGTACTGCATGTCTTGCAGGGCCAAGGTCACGCCGATCGGAGCGTCCGTGTGGTCTCGAATTGCGGCTACCGCCAACTGGTGCGCGCTCAGCACGCTGTCGGTCGCTCGCGCCGCCGCTTCGTGATCGCCCTTGATGCCCGGTGGATGGACCCCGATCACGTAGCCGGCGTCTCCCGCGGCCTCGGGTTCATTGATTGTGCACGCCCAGCCGATGAGGTCGCCGAGCGCCCGCGCCGTCCGGTCACAGTATCGCTGGAATAGGGACGGGAATCGAGACGAGAGAAAGCCACCCTCAGCGTGGAGCCACCGCGGAAGGGTGAAGTGGTGGAAAGTGAGGACTGGTACGACTCCAACCTCATGACAAGCGGCGAGCATCCGCCGGTAGTGTGCAAGCTCGGCAGCCGAGAATGCTCCCTCCGCCGGCTCGATCCGCGCCCACTCGACGCTGAAACGGTACGCCCCGAGGCCAAAGTCGGCGACCATCTGGATGTCCTGGCGGTAGCGGTGATAGCTGTCGCAGGCATCGCCGGCGGGCTCGTGGATAGGCGTGTCGGGTCTCAGTTCGAAGTCCCACCAATCGGTGTTGCTGTTGTTCCCCTCGGTTTGATGCGCGGAGGTCGAAGCGCCGAATAGGAAGCCGTCGGGGAAGCGGGGTGCAAGGTCCGCAATGGCGCCGGCGACGTTGGTCATCGGCGCCTGCCTATCGGCTTGGGCATTCTCTCCGCGACGGCCCAGTCTGGCCCGCCCCATGTCCCATAAGGCGCGGGGCATGGCGGTATCGATTCCTGGATGGTCTCGGGCGTGTAGGGATTGTGGTAGGTGGTTGGTTCGACGCCAGAGTCGGGCGGCGCCTGCGAATACACCATCGACAGGTCATCGACCCACGCGTCCTTGTACGAGCATTTGATTTGACGGAACCAGTGAAGATGCCAGATCTTCCATTCGCCGGCCTTCTTGATGAAGTCCACCGCATAGGAACCGAACGACCAAAGCGGGACGCGCGTCTCATCGTTGTCGGAGGCGACCGCCTCGATGCCAGGTGACCGCCAAACGCCGCGTGCGGTGATGCCATCCTCTGCGACTTCGATCATTGGCGTCGCGAGGTAATGGATCAGCAGCACTCCGTCGAGGACCGGGTTGGTGAACGTCTCCTCGAAGAGGGTGCGCACGGCATCTGGTCCCTTCCAGACGCCGCGATCGCCGGCCTCCACCGACACGTCGGGTTCGTCGAGCGCGTAGAAGCTGGCCTGCTGGCTCAGATTCTTCGGCACCCAGTTCACCGTGTACCGGCCCATCAGATTCTGGATGGCCTGTACGTCCCTTACACGCTGTAACTCTCTCTCGAGCGCATTCACGCGCTCCTGTAGCCTGGCCAGCTCGGGCTCGCTGCGGTTGCCTGCTTCAGCGACCGCTTCGACACTTTGCTCATGTGCTTGCACAGCACTCCATTCCATTGGTTTGTATGACCATCACGCCGATCCCCCCGCTCGGACACGCGGGTCGAGGATCCCGTTCACAAGGTCCAACGTGAAGTAGACCAAGAGCGTGATGACGCCCACAACAAGCACGAATCCCTGGATCTCTGGATAGTCGTGCCGAAGCATCCCTTGCACAGCCCATTGTGAGACGCCGTTCCAGTTGTAGATAGTCTCGACGATTGCGGTGCCACCGAAGAGTCCGGCGAAGATCAGGGCCGCGTATGTGAGGATCGGCGTCCGCGACGACCGCAGGGCGTAGCTCACCACCTGCCGTTCGGGAAGGCCGCACGCTCGCGCGAAGCTCGTTTGCTCAGACTCGAAGGATTCTCTCAGCGATGCTCGCGTGATTCGGGCGAACATCGCGGCTACGACGATCCCGAGCGTCAAGACGGGAAGAATGGCGTGCTTGACCGCGTCCCAGAAAGTGCTCGTCTGGCCGGCGATCAGACTGTCGACGAGGATCATATGGGTTACCGTCGGAGGGGGCACGCTGATGATCGACAGCTGTCCTTCCGGCCCCGGCAGAAGCTTGAAGATGTAGGCGAACAGGTAGATCAGAACCACGCCGAGCAGGAAGTCAGGCAGGGCTTGGAGGACGCTCACCGTGCCAGATGAGATGCGGTCTGGCCAGCGGCGGTGGTAGTAGGCGCTTATGGCGCCGAGGCTGATGCCGAGTGTGCCTCCGACGATCAGGCTGAGAATGACCAGTTCGAGTGTTGACGGGAGATACTGGCCGATCTGCGACATGACCTTTTGGGGTCCGAAGAATGAGGTCCCGAGGGACCCGTGGATGAGTCCGTTCCAGTAGTCGACGTATCGCGTCCAGAGTGACTTGTCGAGGCCCAGTCGGTGCGCCACCGCCGCCACATCGGCGTTGGTCGCATACGGTCCCGCGGCCGACCGCGCCGGATCGGACGGGGTCAGCGCGACCAGCAGGAAAATCACCGTGATTAGCAACCAGAGCGAAGCGAGCATCAATGGCACTCGCCGCGAGATGAATCGCCACGTGTCGTTCATGTCTTCACTCCGTTGAGCTGGTTGGTCTGACTTTGGTTCCGCCTAGCCGGCGAATCGGCGACCGGGCGCGTGGTCGAAGGCGAGGCTGAGGCTGCCGCCACATCACGCCAGCGGATGCAGGCCGCGCCGTGATCGCTGCCCATGTCGAGGAGCGGTGGAACGGCAGCCGAGCATTCTTCGATTGCCAGCGGACATACGGGTAGAAGAGGGCAGCCTGTCGTCGTGACCGGAGCTCCAATCGTGCGCGCGTTGAGCCGGAACCGCTCCCGCCGGGCCCCCGGGCGGGGAGGCAACTCTGCGGACACCAGTCCACGTGTATACGGATGGCCGGGGGCCGACAAGACCGCAGCGGTCGGTCCGGCTTCCACGAGGTGTCCGCGAAACAGGACCAGTGACCGCACCGCCATCCTCCGCACGGACGCTATGTCGTGCGTGATGAGAAGGTAGGCGAGATTCAGATCACGCTGAAGTTGCATCAGCAGGTCGGTAATTTGCCGGCGGATCGTCCGGTCCAGGGACGCAGTCGGCTCGTCGAGCACAACGAACTTCGGCCGCCCGACAACCGCTCGGGCGATGCCAACGCGCTGCTGCTGGCCACCACTCAATTCGCCCGGGAAGCGCGAAGCAAACGCTTGTGGCAAACCGACCTGATCGAGCGCCTCGGCAACGCGGGACTCCCACTCGGTCTTCGCGACGCCTTGCACGATCAGTGGCTCGGCGATGATCGACCTGATCCGTAGGCGTGGGTTCAGCGACGCGTAGGGCTCCTGGAAGACGACCTGCATCTTCGCTCGCATGACGCGGAGCTCCTCGCCAGAGCGGCTGCTGAGCGATTGCCCCTCGAAGACGATCTCCCCTTCGTCTGGCGCGAGGAGGCCGAGCACTACCCGGCCAAGCGTTGTCTTGCCCGACCCGGACTCGCCGATCAGGCCGACAGTCTCCCCGCTCGCGATCGTCAGCGACACACCGCTGACGGCGCGCACGAGGTCACCGCCACGCTTGAACGTCTTCTCGACACTTCGGGCCTCGACGAGTACCCCAGTTTCGTTTGACTGATTCATACGGCTGCCTCCTCGAGGTCCACCCCGAGGAGCTCGCGGGTGTATGGGTGTGCGGGGGCGTCGAAGAGCATGTTGACGACTCCCTCTTCGACCATCACGCCGTTGTTCATGACGAGCGCACGGCCGCAGTAGGTCGCGACGACGCCCAGGTCGTGTGTGACGATCAGGATGGTCGTCTCGAGCTCATCACGGAGTCGTGCCAACAGGTCCAGAATCTGGATCTGAACTGTGGGGTCCAGCGCGGTCGTCGGTTCGTCGGCGATCAGGAGTTTTGGTCTGAGGATCGTCGACATCGCGATCACCACGCGTTGCGCCATGCCGCCGCTGAGCTGGTGCGAATATCCGCGCAGGACTCGATCTGGTTCTGGGATCCCGACCGCCTCCAGCGCCGCTTGTGCCTGGTTGCGCGAGTCTCGACGGGACCGTGTTCGCTTGTGCGCCTTGAGGACGTTGTGAAACTGCTTGTGGAGCGGAAGTGTTGGCTGCAGACACCCGAACGGGTTCTGCCCGACGAAGCCGAGCTCGGTCCCGTGGATCTGGCGCAGTTCTCGCGCTGAGATTTGCATGAGGTCGCGTCCGTTCAGGTTCACGACTCCGCTGATTTCGCTCTTAACCGGTCGCGGCAGCGCCGCAATGGCGTGCACGGCGGCGGATTTCCCCGAGCCACTCTCGCCGACGAGCCCAACGATCTCCCCACTGTCAAGCTCGAAGCTGACGTTCCGGACGACCGCGTTGCGGCCGGCGCGTGAGATGTAGGTGACAGTGAGATTCTCTACTTCGAGCATGGTCGGTTCACCTTGCCTGCATCAGGTCTTCGATCGCGCGGGCGATGAGGTTGCAACAAACGATTACGAGGAGGATCGCCAGTCCTGGGAACAGTGCTACCCACCACTGGCCTTGGTCGATGACGCCAGCCCCCGTGCTGATCATCGATCCCCAGGTCGGTGTGGGTGGACTCACGCCGACGCCGAGGAAGTTGAGGCCCGCGATCACGACGATCGCGACCGCGATCCCGAGCGCGCACTGGGCCAGGATCAGATTGAGGACGTTGGGAAGGACGTGAACACGGAGCAGGCGCGCGCGCCCGCAACCCGATGCGGTCGCCGCCTCGACATAGCGGCTATTTCGGACAACGAGAGCGCCACTACGCGTCAGCCGGATGAAGACGGGGGCGGTGACGATCACGATCGCGATCAGTACGTCGCCGATGTGGTTTCCCGCGAGCGAGACGATCGCTAGCGCGACAATGAGCAGCGGTAGGGACTGCATCGCGTCGACGCCGCGCATGATGACGTTCGATCCCCATCCTTCCGAACTCGCGGCGAGGCCGATGGGAACGCCGATCATCATGGCCACGAGGGTTCCGCCGATCGCCAGCGGGAGGTCGACTCGGGCGGCCGCGATCGTCCTGGAGAAGATGTCAAACCCGCTGGCGTCGGTCCCGAACACGTGCGTTGCGCTCGGTGAAAGCGAGATTGCGCCGGGGTTCGGGTGAGTGGGCGAGAACGGCAGAGGCAACAGCAGCGCGGCTATGTAGAGGAGTACGAGCGGTACGATCCCGAGGGCGAGGAGCCTGTAGTCGCTCCATTTCGATCGGCGCGGGTGCTCCGCGGCGTGCTCGGCGGCTTCGGCCGGAGCCAATGCGCCGCTGATGGGCGTCACGGACATTTTTCTGCTCTTCCTCTCTCTACTTTGCGCTACTCGGTTGAAGTCTTGCTGGGATGTCGCGGCGGCGGATGGATGGGCCGCTTTTGTATACGGCGGCCCATCCGTCCGACCGGGTTCGTCTTGCTACTTGATGACCGCCTGTGAGAAGTCGGGCAGGATCACCGCGGTGCGCAGCATCGCATTGACGTTGGACACGTTCGAGGTCATCGCGAAGATGTTCGGCGTGTCGACGAGGGCGACGATCGGCACATCGGAGATGTTGAGCGCGCCGAGGCCGGCGGCCGCTTTGTCGTAGGCGGCGGAGCCGACGCGGGCCGCACCCAGTTGGTTGACCAGGTTGACGTACTGCTGGCTCTTGTAGCTCCAGGTGTTATTCGGTGAGCCAGGCTCGATCAGGCCGGCGTCGAAGTACAGGCCCGGCAGTGCTGCCGACGATGACCACAGCAGCGCCTGGTATTTCCCGGTGGACTCGTCGGTCTGCAGGTCGTTCCCGGCTGCGAGCTGGTTGAGCTGCAGCTTGATGCCGAGTTGCTGGAGCTGGCTCTGGAGTAGGATCGCATCCTGGGTTACCTGAGATCCCGGTTGCACGGCGTTGTACGTCAGCGTTAGCGGGAAGCCGTGGGGGTAGCCGGCCTGCGCCATCAGGGCCTTGGCCTGCGCCACGCTCTCGGTGGTCGCCGGCAGGTTGACTCCAGCGGGAGTCTCCGACGGAAGCCAGGCAGAGAGTGACGGTGTGCCGTAGCCCGCGTAGGCGCCTTGCACGAGAGCCTGGCGGTCGATCGCCATGTTGATGGCGCTACGCACCTTGGGGTTCGCGAGCGGACCGGAGGCCTGGTTGAGGACCAGCCAGTCACGGCTGAATGAAGCGCACGGGTACACCTTGACGCTCGAACTGCTACCGAGGCTCTTGTACTGGCTCCAGGTTAGCGTGCCGGCGTAGTTGATCGATCCTGACTGAAGCAGCTGGGACTGATCGGAGGGATCCGGAATCTGCTTCATGATCAACGTCTTTACGTTGCCGCGTGGGCCGGTGTAACCGGGATTCTGAGTGAACACGATTTCGTTGTTTTGGGTGTAGGTCGACACCTGCCACGGACCGAACCCATCGGAATGCGCGGCGATCCACTTCGTCGCCCACGGGTCCTTGCTGGTCGCGTGCTTCATCGCTTCTGTCGCGTCGAAAATCGAGAAGGTCGGGATCGTGAACATGGCCAGGTCGACCGGGGTCTTCTGAGCCACGTTCAGCTTGAACACCGTCGGGGAGATGATCTGAATTGGATCGGTCGTCGAATAGTGGGCGCTCGCGTGCGAGAGGAACTTAACGATGGGACTGAGCGCTTCGCCGCGGGCCAGGCTCCATTTCACGTCCTCGGAGGTGAGGGGGTTCCCGTACTGGCTCTTGTAGTCGTTGAGGGTGATCGTGTACGACTTCCCGCCTGGATCAGCGGTCCAGGATTTGACGAGTTGTCCCACGAGCCGGTCCGCGGATGGCGCCACGCTGCAAGAGGACACGTCGTAGTTGAAGAGCATCGAGTTCAGTGCCGTGAAGAATGGGCGGGTCCCTCCGGAGAAGGAGGCAGAGTCGAGAGTCGGGGGAATCGCCTGCACGGCGACGACTGCGGTCTTGCTTCCCGACGAGCTGCCGCCACTGCTGCCGCTGCCGCTGCTGCTGCTAGTGCCGCCGCAGCCCGCGATGATCCCGCACAGCGCGAGCGCGCCCGCTAATGCGGCTACGAGCCGCCGGGGCGCTCGGTGAGATCGTCTTAGGCCTTTCATTGCTTCTCCTTTGGGTGATTGCATACGGTGTGAGTCGTTAGTGGTTTTCGCGTCCACTCGGTCGGCCCGCGTCGGATGGACCGGCGGTGGTGATGGCGTGCGAGTCGGACCAGAACAGGGTGGCTGGGGTGGTTCGTCAATCAGCGCTGGCACCTCCGACAGGCGTCAACAGGCCGGCGCGGATCTCGTTCTTGACCCAGCGCAGCGCCTCGGTGGCGTTGGCGAGTGCGTCATCCCGGTCGTCGTTCCACATCTCCAGGGTGAGCGGGCCCTCGTAGCCGGACCGTGCGAGCGCGGCGAAGACCAGGTCGAACGGGACTGCGCCCTTCCCGAAGGAGACGCGACGCGGTTCACCGGGCCGGGCGTCCTTCAGATGGAGTCCAACCGAGGAGCCGGGCAGAAGCGCAACCTCGGCGAGAACGTCGAGGCTGTGGACGGCGAAGTTTCCCACGTCCGGGTAGATCTGAAACCACGGGCTGTCGAGCTCATCGCGCAGGGTGAGGCATTCGCTGATCGACGCCATGTCGGGCGTGTCGATGTTTTCCACGGCGAGCATCACGCCGCGTCGGGCTGCCAGCGTGACTCCGCGCCGCAGCCCCTCGATGTACCGCGCTCGTGCCCCGGGGTCGACGTCCTCGTAGAAGGCGTAGTACCCCGCGATCTGTATGACCCGTACGCCGAGATCGCTGGCAAGGCCGATCGCGGCGTCGAGCATTTCTGCGGCCTTTCTCCGGGTCTCCGCGTTTGCGCTTCCGAGTCCGTAACGGCGGTGGCCGCTGAGGCAGATCGAGAAGATCGGCATCCCCTGCTTTGCGGATTCGCGAGCAAGTTCACGTCGGGTCTCGCGGGTCCAGTTGAGGCGTGCGATGCGCTCGTCGGATTCATCGATCGACATTTCGACGAAGTCAAATCCGGCCTGTCTGGCGTCCTCGAGCATGGTCGGCCAGTCCCCGCCGGGAAGCGCCTTCTCGTACACGCCAAAGGGCCGGTCAAGGAGTGACGTGCTCATTCGTCTCCTCCGGTCGGGACTGGCAGCGGAGGTAGATCCCGGACGGCCGCTCCGAACTCGCGGGCGCTCCGGGCTGGGTCCGCCGCGGCGTACAAGGCCCGGCCGGCGATGAAGATCTCGGCGGGAATTTCGGCGAACTCCGGGAGTTCGGAGAGCGACAGGCCGCCGGTGACGCTGACGCGTCCACCCATCGCGTGGACCTGAGCGATGGACTCGAGGTCCTGAGGCGCCCACGAAAGATCGCCGCGGGCCTCGGCGTCGCGGCTGCGATGGAAAATGAAATGCGTAATTCCGAGCTCCTGGCATCGCGTCACGGTCTCCCACGTCCAGCCGTCGGACAGCTCCACCTGAACGTCGCGCCCCATTTCGGCCGCGACCTCGGCCACCGCGGGGAACGCCTCGGGAGCCGCTCCGCTGACGACGCTCACGAGATCCGCGCCGGCGTCGTACGCGAGACGGGACAGCAGCGACCCCGCTTCGGCGATTCGGATATCCGCCAGCACCAGGTGGTCCGGGTACGCCGCCCTGATGGCTCGCACTGCGTCCATGCCTTCCGAAAGGCAGAGCACTGTGCCAACCTCGATGATGTCGACGTGATCGGAAACTTGGCGCAGCGCCGCCAGCGCGGTTGGTAGGTCGCGAGTGTCGAGCGCGACCTGGACCTTACGGCCCTGTCGGACGGCGCTGCGCCGCTGCTCGACCGCCCCGAGGAGGGAGGGCGCGCCGGCAGGTGAGGGAATCTTGCTCATACCGTGTCTACGGCGATACGAGGCCGCTTAGGCGGTGACGGGCTGGCGCTCGCGGTGGCTGGCGACGGGCGCGAACGACAATGCCCGCGCCGGGTTGGCCACGAAGAAGTCATCGACGATCTGCGGGTCGAGCCCCTCGTCGGCGAGGCGCGGCTTGGTGATCGTCAGGTCGTAGTCGATGCCCGACCCGGCGCCGTAGGCCTTCTGATACGAGCGCTTCCCGGAGTCGGTGCCGAGCGTGATCCGGTCCGCGAACCCGGCCGCCACCATGTCCTTGATCAGCTGGACGCGGGCGCTGTCTGGCTGGTACTTGATTCGGTTCGTCCCGTCATACATGACGTTGACGCCCAGATCGCACAGCTTGCTGTGGTAATAGATGTCGTAGTTGCGGTGGATATGGCCGATGCTGATCTTGCCCGGGTCCACCCCGTAGCCGATGAGCAGCTGCGCCTGCTCGTGAGCCATCGTTCCCTGCGTCGTGTGGGTGCTGACCGGCACGCCCGTCTCGACCGCGGTCTGCGCGACGGCCGCGATGAACTTCTGCTCAAACGCGGTGATCTTCCCGTACGCCGTGCCGATCTTGATCACACCCGCCTTGGCGTCGGAGCGCTCCACGATCGGGCCCGAGTAGTCGTGAAAGTCGATCCCGTCGACGACGTCGGCGATCAGCAGCTCGGTGATTTGGTCAACGGTGTACCGGTTGACCCAATGCGTCCGGGTGTCCTCGTAGTTCTTGGATTGATGAAACCCGGTAGTGACGATGATGTTGAGCTCAGGGAGCCGGTCGTTGACTTCCAGCAACTTCTTGATGTCTCGTCCGCAGTCGACCGGGCACATGTCGACGATCGTGTTGCCGCCGGCGTCGAGAAAGCGACCTGCTTCCTCGACGGCCTTGTCGACGCTGTCCAGAAGGTGGTCAGGGTCGTGAATGACCTCGCCGCCCCCACTCCGGATCAGGTGATCGTGCGCGTTGGTCGTGCCCATCTCCTCGGGCGCGATGTCGCCGCGGATCGTTCGTACGAAAGTCATTTGGAAAGGACCCTCCGGCCTGGTCGTGAACAAATGTTCATCGTGTCTTGCACGATTGTGCCGGTACTGTACCATGTGTGCTGAACATGAGTCAAGGAGAAAATGAACAAATGTCCGCGAGGGGCCCGAAGCCCCCGTCAACGCCCGCGAGCGCGCTGGAAACTCCGGTCGAGCAGGCGACCGACGAGGTGATCGACGATGCCGTCCAGGAGCTCGTCAACGTCGCCCGCCTGTACTACGAGGACGAGCTCTCCCAGCAAGAGATCGCCGTGCGGCTCGGCAAGTCCCGCCCCACAGTCTCGCGACTGTTGAAGGCAGCCCGAAGCCAGGGGATCGTCACGATCGACATCCGCGCGCCCTCCAACCGTTCTCGCTCGCTCGAGCTCGCGCTAGAAGAGCGGTTTGGCCTAAACGCCGCCCGTGTGCTGCTGTTGCCGAAGGGCGAGCTGGACTCGACGGACCGACTCGGCCGCGCCGCCGCAACGTATCTCCAGCTCGTGCTGCGAGACGGGCTGACCGTTGGCGTGTCCAACGGCCGCACGCTGGCGGCGACGGCGCGGTACCTGCACCCAGAGCGGTCCCTGCAGCTCAGCGTCGTGCAGATTATCGGCGCCCTGGGTAACGACAACCCGCGCATCGACGGCCCAGACATTGCCCGCTCGCTGGCCGACGCCTACGACACCGACTGCCGGTACCTCCATGTTCCCCTGCTCGTCGGGAGCGTCGAGGTCAAGCAGACCCTCGTCCGCGACCGCAACATCAGCCAGACGCTACGAATGGGTGCCGACGCCGACATTGCCCTCGTCGGCGTGGGGACCCTGGACCCTGACGATCGCAGCCCAATCTTCGAGGGGTATCTCTCGGCCGAGGAGATCGAGAGCATCTTCGAAGCGGGCGCGATCGGCCACGTGTGCGGCGAGTTCTACACCGCTGCCGGCGAGCGGGCGGCGGTGGACATCAACGATCGGACGATTGCGATCGGCCTCGATGCGCTTCGCAAGATCCCGACGGTCATCGCCGTCGCCGGCGGCGCCACCAAGGCGCCGGCCATCCTCGGCGCGCTCCGAGGCGGCTACCTCAACACCCTGATCACCGACGACCGTGCGGCGGTCCGGATGCTGGAGATGGAGCAATGAACCACAGCGAGCTGCGCGAGCAGGCCCTACGAGCGAACCTCGACATCGTCCGGACGGGGCTGGTCGTGCTGACCTTTGGGAACGTCAGCGCCGTTGACCGCAATGCCGGGGTGATGGCGATCAAGCCGAGCGGCGTTCCCTACGACGCGCTGCGCCCGGATTCAATGGTATTGGTCGATCTTGAGACCGGAGCGACATTGGACGGTCAGTTTCGCCCGTCGTCGGACACGCCGACCCACCTCCTCCTGTATCGCCGGTTTGCCTCGGTGGGCGGGATCGTCCACACGCACTCCCCGTATGCGACCGCGTGGGCTCAGGCCCGACGCCCGATCCCGTGCCTGGGCACAACCCACGCCGACCACTTCGAAGGGCCGGTGCCCGTCACGCGCGGACTGTCCCGCGAGGAGCTGAGCGGCGACTACGAGACAGCCACCGGCGACGTCATCGCCGAGACTCACGCCGGGCTCGGCCTTGACCCCTTGCACATGCCAGCGATCCTCGTCAGCAGCCACGGCCCGTTCGCGTGGGGAGCGACTGCCGCTGAGGCGGTCGAGAACGCCGTCGCGCTGGAGGAGGTGGCGGCCAGCACGCTCCGTGCCTGCCAGATCGCGGGCGCCGTGCCCGAGATCGACCCCGCCCTCCTAGACAAGCACTTCCAGCGCAAGCACGGCATCGGCGCGTATTACGGGCAGCCGACATGAGCACGCATCTAGCAGCTCGACCGGGAGCGAAGACCGGTGAGCGCTGAGATCGCTCCGACGCGCGACGCTACCGCCATCGGTGAGGGCCAGCTGCGCCTGGATACCGCACTCGGCCGGCCGCTTCAGCTGGCCGACGAGCTATCGCTGACCGTCGCCGGAACCGAGGGGAACGTGATGGGACTGCTCTCCCGTCTCGGGAACCGCACCGGCCTCGTGACCTGTCTGCCCGACACCCTGCTCGGGCGTCGGATCGTCGACGAGTACCGGCGAGCCGGGATCGACACGAGCTCGATCGTGTGGCGACCTAGCGGCCGGGTCGCCCTGTACTTCGTGGAGCGCTCCTCGCCGCCGGTCCCGAGCCGCGTCATCTACGACCGCGCCGAATCATGCTTCGCTCAGCTTCAAGCGGACGACGTCGACTGGAGCTATGTGGCTGACACACGGCTGATCCACCTCACCGGACTGACGGCGTCGCTCAATCAGGGAGTTCGCGGCGTCGTGAACCGAGCCGTCGAAACGGCCCGATCGACGGGACGTCAGCTGTCCGTGGACGTCAACTACCGCGTCCAGCTGGCCACGCCCGCTCAGGCGCGCGATTGGTTCACTCCTCTGCTGCAAGCCGCCGACGTCATCTCGTGCTCGCGTCGCGACGCCGCCGCCGTGTTCGGCATCGACGGCGCCGCGGCAACCGTGGCGGCGATTCTGTCCCAGCGCTTCTCGGCGCCCACCGTTCTCGTGTCCGACGGACCCCGGGCGGCTGCCGCCATCGCCCACGGCGAGAGCTTCTCGGCCGAGCCGCCGGCGACGAGCGTCATCGATCGGGTCGGCGCCGGCGACGCACTGATCGGCGGTTTTCTCCACGGGCACCTGCACGACGACCCAGAGCTCGGGCTACAGCTCGGCGTCGCGGCGGCGGCGCTCGCGCTTACGCGGTACGGCGACCAGGTGGTCACGTCGCTGCTGGAGCTCGAGCGGATGTCCGAGTCCTTCGGCAAGGACATCGTCCGGTGAGGAGCGATGGAGCTGCGTTCGGGGCGACGCCCAAGCAGGCCGCGATCGCTTGGGCGCGGAGGCACCAGAACGTCCATGCCGTGATCGTCGGCGCCTATGCTCCGGATCAGATCGGTGCGCTGGCGGCCGCGGCCGAATTGGAGCTGCACGTCCGAGACGAGCGGCGTGACTGGCGCGCGCCTGTTGTCAGACAGCGCGGCGGTCCTCTCTGACCTCGACGGGACATTGATCGACTCCTCAGAGGCCGTCCATCGGATATGGGACGCCTTCGCCCGCCGCCACGGCCTGGATACGGCGCAGGTCATCGACTACATCTATGGCCGTCCAACACGTGAGGCCATCCCGTTGCTGGTGCCCGACGCCGACCACGCCCGCGAGATCGCCGCGATTGACGAGGCTGAGGTGCGGGACGTGGATGGGGTGCGAGCGTTGCCGGGAGCTGCGGAGCTGCTCTCCGGTGAACGGCCCGTGGCGATCGTGACCTCGTGCACGGAAGCTCTCGCGAACGCGCGTCTGCGGGCCGCCGGGATGCCGCTGCCGTCGGTGCTCGTATCGGCCGACGCGGTGCAGCGGGGCAAGCCCGATCCGGAGTGCTTTTCTGCTGGCAGCTGCGCGGCTGGCGTCGACGCCCGGCGGTGCGTGGCGCTGGAGGACGCGCCGGCCGGCATTGCGGCGGGACGCGCGGCCGGGGCCCGGGTCATCGCGCTGCGCACAACCCGGCCCGACGAGGCGCTAGGGGCTGCGGACTTAATCGTCGACAGCGTGGCGTCCGTGCTCGGGCGCTGACCAGCGGGGGCGACTCGTCAATCGGGGAGGATCGCCACCGGGTTGATCGGTGAGCCGGTGGCGCCGGTAATGCGCAGTGGCAGCGCGATGAACTGAAAGCGGTAGGCCCGGCGAGCAGCGAGCTCGACCAGGTTCAGGCATTCCATGATGAAGATGCCGGCACGCACGAGGAGCTCGGCGTGCACCTCCAACAGGGTCTCGCCTGGCGCCTGCTCGTAGGGCATCGTGTCCGAGCCGGTTGCCACGACGCCGCGGCCGGCGAGCAGCCGCGCCGCATTTCCGTTCGGCCCCGGCAGTGGTGGTGCCAGATAGCGGGGCGGGTCCTCCCAGAGGGTGTCCCAGCCGGTACGCAGAAGCGCCACATCGCCGGCTTCGATCCGAACGCCCTGAGCGTGCTCGGCGCGCTCGATCTCCTCAGGGGTGATGGCGTAATCGCCGGACACCCGCGGCCGGCCGACCAGCGCGGGAAAGTCGAGCAGCACGCCCGGCGCGACAATCGGTCGCATTGGCTCGCCGGTCGTCGTGCGGATCCCCCGGGCCTCGTCCTGAGCCCCGGGCGCGAAGACGTCGGTGCCGTCGAACAAGCGACCGTCGACCGAGCAGTGGGTCAGGCTGTCGATATGGGTGCCGATATGCACCCCCATGGCGAAGGCATCGGACGCACCGGAGATGCCAACGTTCCGGTCGGGAGCCGGTGCTCCATCCCCGTGCCGGGAGGTGAGGCTGTACATGAACGGGGGGTGGATCGGCGAGCGGGGCGTCCCGAGCCCGAGAGGCTGACCGAGCTGGATGACCTCGCCGCGTGTGGTCATGTGCGCGGAATGCTTACACGCCCAGCCGGTCGAGCGCGGCGCGGTCGAAGTCGACGTCCAGCCCGGTCCCGGTCCCGCGGGATGCCCAGGCGGGTCGTCCATCCTCTGCGGCTCGTGCATGAGGTCGTGGCGGAATGGTGCGGCTCGACGGGTCGACTCGGCCGGGGGGACTAGTGGCGCGGAGGGCCGGCGATGTCCCGGAGTGAGGCCACAAGGCCGGCGCGTCTGGCTCGGATTCGTGGGCTGCTCTAGCGCACAACGTCGACGTGTGGTAGGTTGCCTGAACGGACGTGCGTCCGCTGTTGAACATATGTGCAGAGATCGGAGAAGCATGGCAACGAACATCTATGCTGAACAGCCCGTGAGGTGGCCGGGATGGGTCCATCCCACCGGAACGGTCGCCATCGTCACCGGCGCCGGGAGCGGCATCGGCCAGGCGGCGAGCATCCTGGCCGCGCAGCAGGGACTGAAGGTGGCGGCGTGGGACCTGAACCCGAAGGGAGCCGAGCGCACACTCAACCGCGCCTGCGAGCATGCCGATGACATCACCCCGATCATCGCCGACGTCTCCGATACCGCCGCCGTCGAAGAGGCGATGCGCGATACCGTCGAGCAGGTCGGGAGACCGACGCTCCTAGTCAACAACGCCGGGCCGACGATCCTAGGGGGAGCGCTCGAGTTCAGCGGTGCGCTCAAGGCGGCAGTCGGCTCGGTGCAGAAGGTGACCGAGGCGTTCCTCGCCGCCGAGCCCGGACCCGGCGCGAGCATCGTCAACATCGCTGCGGTCGCGGGTCCGATCACGGGCGGCACGAGCCACGATCCCCCGGAGGTCGCGTGGTATCCGGCGGCCAAGGCAGCGATCGCCGGCTACACCCGATGGTGCGCTACCGAGTTCGCCCAGACGTGCCGTTTCAACGCGATCGCGCCGGGCGGCCCGATCGAAACGCCGCGGAACCGGCGGGCGCTCGAGAGTCCTGACATGGTGGCCCGGATCCAGCGCAACCCGATGCGGCGGCCGGGCACGGCTGAAGAGCTCGCGGCGGGGATTCTGTTCCTGTGGTCGCCGGCCGCCAGCTACGTCAACGGGGCGCTGCTCGTGATCGACGGTGGGCTGACTCTCACCGGCGGTTGACATGACCCCCGATGTGCAGTTGCGAACGAGATTGCGGATATGTCCGACGCCGCCGCCGTCGAGGGACGATCGCGGAGAGGATCCAACAGGTCGCAACGAACGCTCCTGGTCAACAACGCCGGTCCCATGCTCTCGGGGCGCGCTCGAGGCAGCGATGGCTCGGCACAAAGGTGAACGAGGCGTTCCTCGCGCCCGAGCCCCACGATGACGTGCTTGTCGGACATCATTCTTGGTGTCGGCGCAGACCGATCAAAGCCGGATGCAGCTGAAGCGTAGGGTCTGAATTCCATCAACGGGGTGTGCGACCGGGGGATCCGGAAAGGTTCTCCATCGCCTTGTACATCGCTCTCACCGCCGCTTGCTGATCACGCTCGGGTACGGTGCTCAGCATCCGGTCCTGGATCTCCTGGATGACCGGGTCCGCCGCCCTGAGCAACGCGCGGCCTTCCCGGGTCAGCTCCCCTCGGAGGATCAATCCATGGTCGGGATCGGGTTCGCGTTGTACGTATCCGCGCCGCTCGAGCTTCGCGAGGATTTCGATCATCGTTTGCGGTGTCACGAGCGCTCGCCGCGACAGCTGCGCATTGGACAGACCGGGCCGTGAGCTCAGAACCGACAAGGTCGTGTATTCCTGGACGCTCAGGTTCCACTCCGACAAGCGCGCTCGCATCTCCCGCCGGATGGCCTGGTTGACGCGGCCAATCGCGTACATGAGAGAGGCCTCGTGCCGATTCGCGGAGTTCTCCACGTCTCCAAGGTACCCGTCGACGCGGCTGGCCTGATCGACCAGATGTGAAGGTGTCCGCACATACCGTAGGCGGAGGGGCAAGGTCCTCGGCGTCGATCCGTGATCGGCAAGAGCACGGTCGTCGACGAGTTCGGCCGCAGCGTCCGGGAGTCTCATCAGCTCAGCAGCGAGTCATCCCACTGGTGCAAACCGATCGACCGACAGGCCCACGTAGTTCTCCGCGAGCGAGGTCGCCGCCGCGATCGAGCCGCACACGTACTCGAGCTCGGAACGCTGCAGCTGCCCACCGTACTCGTCATCGTGAGGATCGACGTGCAGCATCTGAGTCATCCACCACGAGAAGTGCTGAGCCCGCCAGACATGTTGCAAACAGCGGTCCGAGTACGAGTCGAGACCCGTAGACGATCCCGAGTCGAATCGTTCAATTATCGCCTCGGCCAGGGCGCGCACATCGCTCACCGCGAGATTGAGGCCCTTGGCACCGGTCGGAGGAACGATGTGCGCGGCGTCGCCTGCGAGGAACAATGACCGTACCGCATCGGCGCCGCGACGAAGCTCCGCATCGGCGTAATCGACTTCTCAAACACCGGCCCGGGCGTGAGCTGCCAGCCCTCGCTGGCAAGCCGGACGCTTAGCTCCTCCCACACGCGTCCGTCCGGCCAGTTCGCGAGATCCTCATCCGGGTCGACCTGCAAATACAGGCGGCTGACCTCCCTCGAGCGCATGCTGTGCAGCGCAAATCCCCGCTCGTGCCGCGCATAGATCAGCTCGTCCGTCGACGGCGCAACCGCGGCAAGGATGCCCAGCCACGCGAACGGGTAGGTCCGCTCCCAGGTCAGTAGGACATCGCTCGGGATCGCGCGCCGGCAGACACCGTGGAAACCGTCACACCCGGCGACCACTTCGGCGCGCAGCTGTCGTTCTGTGTCCGCGTGGCGGAAGGCGACCATCGGCTCGTCGGCGTCCAATCCGTCGAGGGAAACCTCTTCGCAGTCGAACAGCAGTGGTGCGTCCGACCTGACGCGAGCCTCGATCAGATCCTTGGTCACCTCTGTCTGCCCGTAGATCGTCACCGAGCGTCCAGTCAGTTCGCTCATCGGGATGTGATGCGTCGCGCCGTCGAACCGCAGGTAGATTCCGCCATGGATCAGGCCATCCCGCTCAAGTCGCTCACCGACGCCGGCCTCGACGAGCGTGTCGCGCGAACCCTGCTCCAGCACCCCGGCTCTGATCCGCGCTTCGCAGTATTCCCGACTCCTGGCCTCGAGGGTCACCGACTCGACGCCGTGACGCTCCAACAGGCGGCCGAGAATAGACCGGCTGGCCCGGCGCCGATGATCGCGACCTGCGTGCGCTCGACAACTGCCACCGAAAATCTCTCTCTTCCGCTAGTTGATACGACGCTCGCGGCCGGCCCAGAAGGGCTCGCGAAGGATGTTCTTCAGCAGCTTGCCCGCGCCGGACCTGGGAAGCGGCTCGGTTCGTATGTCGATAGATCGCGGGACCTTGTAGCCGGCGATCAGCTCGCGACAGTGTTCGACGAGTTCCGCGGTTGTCACTTCGCGATCGGTGCTGACGGTCACGACCGCGTGCACGGCCTCGCCCCATTGCGGGTGGGGAATGCCGAACACCGCTGCCTCCTCGACCGCCTCGTGCTCTACGAGCGCATGCTCGACCTCGATCGAGTACACGTTCTCGCCGCCCGTGATGATCATGTCCTTCAGCCGGTCTACCAGGAACAGGTATCCAGCCTCGTCGCGTCGCGCCGCGTCGCCCGTGTGGTACCACCCGCCGCCAAGCGCCGTCTCGGTTGCATCCGGGCGGTTCCAGTAGCCGAGCATGACGTTCGGCCCCCGCACCCACAGCTCGCCAACCTCGCCGCTCGTGAGCCGCGCACCGTTAGGTCCGCGGATCTCGGCCTGCACGCCGACGACAGGAGTTCCGATCGATCGCAGGCGCCCGGCGTGGGGCTCGTCGCCGGCGAACCCGCTGCGGTGATCGCCGGCCGACAGATGGGAGACGGTGGCAGCTGCCTCGGTCATGCCGTAGAACTGCGCGATATCGCATTCGAAGTGCGCCAGGACGCGCCGCTGCAGTTCCCCCGAAATTGGTGACGCGGCGTATTGAATGTGGCGCAACGACCGGAGGCGGTCGCCAGGTCGGCGCTCGAGCTCGTCCAACAACATGCCGAGCATCGTGGGCACCAACGGAATGTGCGTAACTTCCTCCCGCACGATCGTGTCGACAACGGTCGCCGCGCTGAACCGCGGCAGCACGATCTGCTTCGCACCGACCCACGTGCACGCGAAGACATTGGCGGTGCCGGCGACGTGGAACATCGGACAGACGTGCAGCCACCGGTCGCTCGAGGTGTGCCCGGTGGTCATCAGGTTATGGCGGGCGTTTGCGAGCAGATTCCCGTGGCTCAGCATCACTCCCTTGGGAGCCCCCGTCGTGCCCCCGGTGTAGGAGATCGCGGCTAGCTGACGCTCTTCCACGTACGGCGGTGCGATCGCATCCCGGTCGATCAGGTCCTCGTACGAGAGGCAGTCGCTCGGGCAGTCGCCGGATCCGTCAAGGACGAGTTGCCGGAGCGCCGGGCATCGGTCGGCCAGGGCGCGGCCTACGTCGAGCTGCTCTCGATCGACAACCAGCACCTCGAGCTCGCAATCGTTCGCGATGAAGGCCAGCTCGGCCTCGGCGAGGCGGAAGTTGAGGTCCACGAGGACGCGGCCGAACATCGGGACACCCATCACGCATTCGACGTGGGCTAGAGAGTTGACACCCAGAAAGCCGATTCGCCCGCCGCGCGGAACGCTCAGCATCTCGATGGCTCCGCCGAGCGCACCGATGCGCCGTGCGAGCTCGCCGTAGCTGATCGTCCGTTCTCCGTCGACGATTGCCGGCGCGCTCGCGTGGAGATCGAGGGCGCGCCCCAGAGGCCAGCTCAGATCCCCTCCAGAAGTGGTTGGCACGCGCGTCTCTCCGGTACCCATTGACAGCAACGATATCATTCGGTTACCTGATATTCAAGCGCGACCTTAAAGGGTCACTGACTAAAGCGAGAGAGCTATATATGAGTAGTGTCGAGACCGCGGACCTCGTCACGGACATGGCGGGACTGCTGCAGAGCGCCGGGAGCAGCCTCGGCCCCACGGAGTGGACTCCGATGACCCAGGCGGAGGTCAATGTGTTCGCCGATGTGACCGGCGATCACAACTTCATCCACGTCGATCCAGAGCGCGCGGCGCAGACGCCGTTCGGCGGGACGATCGCCCACGGCTACCTCGGGCTGTCGCTGCTGGCGTCTGTTACTCAGCGCGTTCAGGTGACCGATGCCGCTACGACGGTCAACTACGGTCTCGACAAGGTCCGCTTCCCGGCGCCGCTGCCGGTCGGCGCGGAGTGGCGCGGCGCCGCCGAGATCACCGAGGTCAGCGAGATTTCGGGCGGCGTGCAGGCCAAGATGGTGGCGACGATCGAGGTCAAAGGCTCCGATCGCCCGGCCGTCGTCGCCGAGTGCCTGATCCGGTTCTACGCATGAGCGACCTCAGCCTCGACGGAAAGGTCGCCGTCGTCACCGGCAGCGGGCGAGGCCTCGGCCGCGCCTACGCTGCCGCGCTCGCGTCAGCCGGCGCGGCGGTCGTCGTCAACGACCTCGATGAGGCATGCCGCCGCGGAGACCGTCGCGGCAGATCAAGGACGCCGGAGGGCGCGCGGTGGCCGCAGATCGCCGCGGTCGGCGACAGCGGCGCGGCGCAGGGTCTGGTCGGATCGTGCGGTCGGCGAGTTCGGGCGTCTCGACATCATGGTCACCAACGCCGGCGTGCTGCGCGACAAGGTGCTGTGGAAGATGACCGACGAGGACTTCGACCTCGTCATCCAGACCCACCTGCGCGGCACGTTCACGTGCGCCCGAGCCGCCGCGATCCAGATGCGCGAGCAGGGCGAGGGCGGGCGCATCATCGTCGTCGGCTCGCCAGCCGGTCAGTTCGGCAACTTCGGCCAGACGAACTACGCCGCCGCCAAGGCCGGCATCGTCGCGTTCGCGCGCACCTGGTCGCTCGAGCTCGCCCGCAGCGACATCACCGTCAACGCGATCGTCCCGACCGCATGGACGCAGATGACGGCGACCATCCCGATCTACGCGCCGCTCGTCGAGCTGTCGAGGCCGGAGAGACGTTGCCCGACCGAGGTCCGCCGCGAGCACGCGGTCGGGATGCCCGAGGACTGCGCGCCGCTGGTGGTGTTCTTCGCCTCCGAGGCGGCCGCGGACGTCACCGGCCAGGCGATCGGCATCGGCGGCGACCGGCTGACGCTCTACTCGCACCCGGCCGAAGCTGCCGTCGCCGACAAGGATGGCGGCTGGACGGCGGAGCAGATCGCCGCAGCATGGGCCGAAGGTTCGCGACTCGCGGCAGAGCTCCGGGATCACCTTGCCCCCGCTCCAACTCGACGTCGACGCCGTCATGAGCCCGACCTCGGACGAGATCGTCGCGATCGACGTCCACGTGCACGCCGAGCGCAACGATCGACGAGCCCCCGGACCCGGTCACCACCGAGGTCCTGGCGGCGGCGGCGCGGTACTTCGGCGGCAGCCCGCCGCAGCCGACCGCGCCAGGAGGTCGCCGACTACTACCGCGAGCGCAAGATGCTGGCGGTGATCTTCAACGTCGACGACGAGGCCGGCATGGGCCGCCGCCGACTCGGCAACGACGAGGTGCTCGCGGCGGCGCGAGCCAACCCCGACGTGCTGATCCCGTTCGCGAGCGTCGACCCGCACAAGGGCAAGCTCGCCGTTCGCGAGGCCCGCGAACTGATCGAGGCCGGCGTGCGCGGCTTCAAGTTCCACCCCAACACGCAGGCGTTCTGGCCCAACGACCACGCCTTCTACCCGCTGTATCGAGGTGATCGCCGAGGCCGGCCTGATCGCCCTGTTTCACTCCGGCACCACCGGCATCGGCGCCGGCATGCCCGGCGGCGGCGGCGTGCGCCTGAAGTACTCGAACCCGATGTGCGTCGACGACGTCGCGGCCGACTTCCCCGACCTGGACATCATCCTCGCCCATCCCTCCTTCCCGTGGCAGGAGGAGGCGCTCGCGATCGCCGTCCACAAGCCGAACGTCTACATCGACCTCACCGGCTGGTCGCCGAAGTACTTCCCCGAGATCCTCGTCCAGTACATCAACACGCGCCTGAAGCACAAGATGCTGTTCGGGTCGGACTTCCCGCTGATCACCCCCGATCGCTGGCTCGCCGACTTCGAGAAGCTGCCGATCAAAGACGAGGTCCGCCCGCTCGTGCTCAAGGATAACGCGGCGCGACTGCTCAAACTCAACGCCTAGAAGCTCACCGACACTTCGGGGCCTCTACTAAAAACGCCCAAGAATCTGGAGTTCTCCTCGGCATTGGCTGAGGCACGCCACTCGGACAAGGCTCGTCCGGGTGCGATCGAGCGACCCAAGGAGAGTCGTCCGCGACGATTGCTCCTCCCAATCCAAGCAGGCACAACATCGAAATACCGAGCCCCCGCTCGCAGACTAAGGCCAAGGCTCGGATCCCGAGGACGTCGCGTCACCCATAAGCCTCCGCTTGTGGTGACCGCACAACTGCGCCGCGCGCCGGCTCCTGATGCACGGCTACCGCTCGGCCAGCAGCTGCGCAAGCATGGGTCGGACGTGCGAGCTCATTGCTGCTGCGGACGACGAGGGGCAGCCTCGGTATCCCGTCATCGCAACCGCGCCTAGACGCCCGCTGCTCGCCCTTCTCGAGAGCAGCTCGACGCTGATGCGGAGCGCCGCGATCCGCACGACGCGAGAGCGGGCTGCGCGTCACATGTCATATCGTCTCCGCTGTGGATCACCTCGCAATCCCGGTTCGCGACCAGGAGTGCTCACGCCCTCTTCGACGAGACAGAGTTCGGATTTGGGGCGCGGCCGGCGCGGCGCGATGACGGCGGCGTGCTGATGCTTAACAACGACGCTGGCTTCGCGCTGGCCCTCCGCTCCGGCGTCGAGGAAATTGCCCGCCCGTCGCGGATGCACTTCGCGTCGGATTGCCCAACTGTGACGCCGTTTTGGTGCTGCGCGACCGGCTTGCGCGCGATGGCGTTGAGCTGGTCGATGAGTGGGACGAACTTGAATACGTCAGCGTCAAGTGTCGTGATCCCGACGACTACATCATCGAAGCGTCGTGGAAACCGGAGCAGTGAGCAGTGACAGGGTGATAGCTCGAGACCACGGGCGCTCTCGGCGTCCGCGAGGACTCGAGAGACCCCACCCCGAATCCACGGCGGGTCCCACATCGGACGACGTGAGCACGCCACCGCGTCGTGGCCGGCGCCGCGTTGCTTGCCTGTATTGCGACAGCGAGCCTATGGAGCAGTTTGCGGGATCGGCGATGCTCAGCTCACTCCGCGCCGTTATCTGCACAATCGGCCCGCTTCGATCTTGAAGATAAAGGGCGGCTGCCGGAATGGCCGACCAGCACGAGTTGGCGCATCGCGGCCGTTGGCTGCTCCAGTCTGCGATTGCAGAAGTAGCGCAGCAAGCGAAGAGCAGGGCTCTCACCACGACTGATGACCGATCCACGCGACCTCAGTAGTAATGGCGTCGTCCCGCGACGGCATGACCCATGGAGCCGAGCACAAGCAGCACGAGGCCAATCACCAGCAGGACGATGCCGATCGTCCACAGGATCGCGATCTTCGCGATGAAGCCGACGATCAGCAGCAGGATGCCCAAAGTGATCATGACCGCTCCTTAGGTGATGTCACGCACCAGCGTGACCCGTGGATGTTCGGGAAGACTACGATCGCGGGGCCCGAAAGCCAGCGGCTCGGTGCGCGGGCGAACGTACGCACGCGGACATAGCGGTCGCGCGATCCTCGGAGCTTTCATTGCGATTGCGGTTGACTACTCGGCTGGGACGCGAGCCGCGACCCGAGGCAAACCGACAGACGGGGCCCTATCCAACCATCCTTCCGTCGCCAAGCGCTCACCCACTACACACCGGCGGGAAGACGGATGCGCTCGTCCGCGAGCGTCGCAGCCTCAGCGTGGATCGGGTGCGCCGATGTGACTTGCGTGACTTGAGTCGTCGGGTCGAAGCTGGTTGGTGTGTGAGAGCACCCGGCGGTCCGTGCCTGGGTTCCCAACGCCGAACTCGGGTAAGCAGCAGTGAGAACGACAAGGCAGGTGAAGCGGCCATGAAGAAAGTCCTCGAGCTCCTGCTTTGCATCCTGCATCCGATCGCGGTGGTACTGATCTGGATCAACCTGGTGTTCCGGAGTGACCTCGGGCCGATTGCAAAGCTGACCTTGAGAGGTTCCAGTAGTAACGGCGCGTCGCGGCCTCGTTACTGCTGAGGGCAGCCCGCGGGGTAGGACGAGGCGGGCTGGCGGGCCACATCACCTGACGGCGAGCGCGCGATCGCCGTCGGGGGTCGTCATAGTGCGCGAGCCAATGGCACGACACGGCATCGCGTAGCCGAGGCCGTCGCGAAAGCCGGGACGACGTCCGGGCGCGGGGCCTGAAATCGACGGGAAGGAACGGACGCTAACTCTTGCGTCCCTGGAGCGTAAGGAACCGTGAGGGATCAGCCCGAGCGATCTGGACGCCCTCCTTGGCTCGGACGGGACGCGTGGTGGCCCGCGGCCGTTTGATCGGAAGCATGAGTTGTTAGTAGCTTTGCGCAAGGAGCGTAGCCGTCGTGTCGGACCGGGAATCCAGAGTTACGAGCCAGAACCGGCTTGAAGGAGATGAGCGCGCGCCTGAACGGCTCGTATCAACCTTGCACGACGCGGGCCGTGCGTTGGAGCGGCTGCTTATCGCGCAGACCCGCGCGAGCGGGCTCGGGATGCTGGAGTTGATGGTCCTTTCTCGCGCTGCGGAGGGCGCCGGGGTAACGCCTGGAGAGGTCGGACGCTGCCTTGGTCTGAGCACAAGCACGATGACCGGGCTAGCGGATCGGCTGGAACGGGACGGACTAGTCCGCGGCGACCCGCACCCGACCGACGGGGGCCTTGCCCTTTGGCAGGTGTCCGGGACCGTACGAGCGGTGATGGGAGCGTTCGATCAGATCTACGGCGCAACCTCCGAGCGACCGTTCATCCGGCGCTATTGATCTCGTTCGCGCTCGCGATCGCGACGGGAGCGTGCTTCGTCCTTGCCGCAGTTTGCCTGGTGCTCGCGCCGTTCTTCGCGGTGCGCCATCCCGGCGTGCCCTGGGACGTACTCGCGTTCCTCGAACGCTGGGCGCTTGGACTGGGCTTTCTCTCGCTCGCGGTCGGCCTGCTGGTCCACCGCGCACCGGCGATATCACAGCCCCTGCCCTGGGTCAGCCTCGGCACAACGATCGTGATCGTGTGGTGGGTGACCGTCTCGGTTGGCTTCTACTTCTACCTCACAGGCCTGGCCTCATACAACTCGGTATTTGGGAGCCTCGCGTCGGTGATCGTGGCGATCGCCTATCTCTACATCTCGACGACCGCGTTCCTTTTCGGAGCCCAGCTCGACGCGATCATCCGCGCCCAGTCCACAGGAACGCTGTCCGGCGTCGCGGTCGACCCGTCGCACCGGTCCTAGGACAAAGCAGCGCAGCTAACGTCATCGCGGCCCTCGGACTGCGGGACCGCGCGTGACGAGCGCGATCGTGAACAGCGGCCACGTCACTGCGGCCAGCGGTGAGTTTCGGCGCCGAACCCAGTGCGCAGCCGTCGCTGGCACGACCGGTCTGTGGGCTGGTGGTGTGGTTGGGCTTCGAGATCGGGATCGCGCCCGTCCTGGGTCGCAGGCAGGCCAAGCGCCATCGATCGGTCGACCGCCTGGCGCGTGCCGCCGATCACCTGCTCTACGGCTGGTCTATCGGCGACGCGCCCAACCGCGCGAAGCTAGCGATCCGAGGTCACCACGCCAGCCTGCACCCGTACAAGTTTGATGTGACGGCGGTCCCTCCGGCCGTGTCCGCTCCTGCTTTCACAATTGCCGGAGTCTTGCAGCGCCGGGAAGAGGTTGTCCCGGGGCTCGTAGAACTTTGAGGTGACGGCGGTGTCAGGTTGAGTAGCGCAGTGGCGTCCTCTGGGTCGACGCCGTGATCGATACGCTTAGAGGGTGAGAAGGGCTGCTGAGAGCAGGTTCGTGAGGGCATGGGTGAGCGACGGTGGGCCGATGCTGTCTGTCCGCTCGCGCAGCCAGCCGAGCACCCAGCCGGCAGCGAGCTGAAGTGGTAGGAGCGGCCACAGGGAGACGCTCACCAACAGCAGCAACGTGTGCGGCAGGAAAAAGATCAGCGCTTGGAGTGCGTTTCCTCGGCGGAAGCCCAGACGCCTGAAGAGCACGCCTGCAACGAAGCCGCGAAACAGCATCTCCTCGGCGATCGCCAGCAGAACGATCGCGACATAGCCGCCGGCAGCGGTAGGAGTGCCGGTGATGTTCTTAGACCCCCCGTGGAGAACGTCACGGGGGATTACGGCCAACAAGATCGTCGCGAGGGCGGCGACCGGGATCACCGCAGCCAGCGCCAGCGCATACCCGGTTCGTGTCCCCGGCTGCAGTCCCGCGGCGCGGCGAGCCTGACCTGGAGTGCAGCCCGAGTGTCGCAGCCGGCGCGTCCAAATCGTCGATGGCAAGCTGAAAATCACTAGTTCGAACAGTGCTGAGCCCATCTCCTACGCCTCCTTCACCTCATCGGTGGCGTTGCGTTCGATCGAAGCGCGAGCGCCGCGTTTTGGATCGACGTGTCCGAGCAGGTCGCCGGGCTGACATTCGAGCTCGCGGCAGATCGCCTCGAGCGTGGAGAACCGGATGGCCCTGGCCTTGCCGGTTTTCAGGATCGAGAGATTCGCGACGGTCAGCCCGATCCGGTTCGAGAGCTCGGTCAGGGTCAATTCGCGTTCATACAGCAGACGATCTAGATGCACGACGATCGGCATCACCGCACCCCGTTCACACCGTCAGCGCTTGTTCCTCGGCGAGCTCGGAGCCGACGGCGAATGCCGCCCCCAGCGCGATCAACACGATGCCGAGCAAGATCATCGGGAGATCGAGGCCGAAGTGCGCGCGTATCGTCATGCCTCGAGCAGCCAGTGTCTGCTCGAGGTAGAGCCCCCCGCCCCAGATCACGAGCGCCCGCGCGACTTCGAACGCGACCACGGCGATCCCGATCCGACGCAACCGAACCGCGTTCTGACGAGCGAACGTCTCGCCGTCACGCAACGCGGCCAGAAACCGTCGTAGCTGATGCAGGACAAACAGCCACCAACCCGCGGTCAACGCCAACACCACGGCCGAGACGAGCACGAACGCGAGCTTCGGACGCGCGAATGCCAGCTGCCCGTCGGTGATCGCAAAGTGGCCTGCGGCTCCCGCGAGCTGATCCGACGAGATGTGGTAAGCCGAAGACGGCAACTGGAAGTAGACGTCGAGCCTGAGCGCACCTCCCCGGACCACGTGAGCCGCGACAACGATCAGCAAAGCGGCCGCCAGCCCTGCCAGGGCAAGCGACAACCACCAAACGACGTCGACGGCAACGGCAAGCGAAGCCGCCCACCGTGTCGATCGAGACACCACCGCCTCCTACCTCGAGAAGCTCACGTCGAGCTTCATATCGATAATCAATATGAAGCTACCCTCACCGAACCCACACCAATCGCGAGATCGAGCAACAAGATTCACCCCCTCGGGCGCCGGCAGCAGTAGGCCCTTGCCCGCTCGCCCTCACTAGCTCCGCACGCTCTCTGAGGCCGCCCGGGCGACCAAAGCTCCATACGGACGGACGCTTCCCTTTTGCGATCCCGACCCGCCTCCGCGACCCCGCGGGCACCCCGAGCGGACGACTGCTGGGCGATAGCGGGCGATCCGGATCGTGGCGAAGCGCTCGTGCGACATCGGCCACCTGAACCGCAAAGGCGATCGTCTCGATGGGCCGGCCCCGTGGCCGCTTCTGGCGAGGACCAGTCGCCTGACGCCCGAGCGTCCGGCGGCCGGCGGCCGGCGGCCGGCGTGGCGGATTTCAACCCGTGCTGACAGGGCGAGGCGCAGAGGATGGCGGGCTGCCGCGTGGCGCACCGGTACGTTACTTTTGCGCTCACTGACGCTTGCGGGCCGTCTGTGGTTGCGAGTCTCGGGAGCATGCTGTTGATTGGGCTCTGAGACCTACAGACTGTGGTCACTGCCGCGACCCTGCAGCGGTCCTGGCTCGGAGCGAAGAGCGCGAACGCGTGGACGTGTGGCCGATCAATCAATCATCCACAGATCCTTGAACCGTCGATCTGACGCATCTCTCGGATCGGCGCGGCCGTCCTTGACCGGTTGGGTTGGGGTGATCGCCATCGTGCAGGTTGCGGTGCTGCTCGCGACGAGCATCCGGTACGGATACCACCGTGACGAGCTGTACTTCATCGTTGCCGGGTCGCACGCGGCGTTCGGTTATCCTGACCAGCCTCCGCTGGTGCCGCTGCTGTCTTGGGCGATGAACGCGCTCGCCCCGGGGTCGCTTCTTCTGTTGCGAACTCCCTCGGCGCTGGCGGCCGGGGCGACAACGACGCTCGCGGCGCTGATCGCGCGAGAGCTTGGCGGGAAGACCCGCGCGCAGGTGATCGCGGCGATGTGCACCGCAGTGTCGGGTTTCGCGCTAGCCGTGGCCCATCTCGTCAGTACCACGACCCCAGACCTGTTAAGCACGACCGTGCTCGGGTGGCTGGCGGTCCGAGCGATTGTCCGCGGCAGCGGCCCTTCGCTCCTGGCCGCCGGCATCGTGGCGGGGGTCGGCGTGGAGGCCAAGCCGCAGGTCGGCCTGGTGGCCGCGGTGATGGCGGCGACGCTGCTGGTCGTTGGTCCCAGAGCGCCGCTTCGGTCCCCGTGGGCCCTCGGGGGCGCGATCGCGGCCTTCGTGTTGGCCGCGCCCTACGCCATCTGGCAGACGCAGCACGGGTGGCCGCAGCTGACCGTCGCGGGCAATATCGCCGGCAGTCAGGAGGGAGGACGCGCCGGCTTCTTCCCATTCCAGCTTGTCATGGTCAGTCCGTTTCTGGTGCCGGTCTGGCTTGCCGGCCTGCTCGCCCCATTCCGCCGCGCGGATTGGCACCAGTTGCGGTTCCTTCCGATCACGTACGCAGCTGATGGCCGTCCTGTACTTCGCCGGCAACGGGCACGCGTACTACCTCGCAAGCCTGTACCCACTCCTACTCGGCCTCGGTGCGCTCCCGACAGCCGAATGGACACTCGGCGCCCGACACCGCACACCACTCCTGGCCGCGACGATCGCGATCAGCGGCGCCGTCAGCAGCCTCATCGCGCTGCCGCTGCTACCCGAACGCAATCTTCAGGGGAGTATCGTGATCGCGCTCAATTCCGCCCAGGGCGACACGGTCGGTTGGCCCAGCTTCGTCCACACGGTATCGAACGCGTGGCGGGAGATTCCAGCCTCCGAGCGCCGGCACACCGCGATCTTCACGGGCAACTACGGCGAGGCGGGCGCGATCGATCTCCTCGGCCCGAAACTCAAGCTCCCGCAAGCGTACAGCGGCCACAACGGATTCAGCGAGTGGCGGATCCCCCCGGTCACCGACACTCGCGCGCTGTTGGCCGGCTTCAACAGCGCGGCAGACGCCGCGCCCTACTTCGACCGATGCCGCACGCTCGCCACCGTCGATAACGGCGTCGGTCTCAACAACGAAGAGCAGGGCCTCCCGGTCATGCTCTGCCACGTCACCAACCCGTGGACAACGCTGTGGCCCAGCCTGACGCACTACGACTGATCCGACCCGGGCGCTGTCACATCCCCACACCGGACGCACAAACGGAAGATAGTGTGGCGGCTCGGCCGGCACCACGCTCCTACGCCGTTGGGCGCGGCCCTGCGAATCGCCACGACCGGGTTCGCCGTCGCCGCGCTGACGCGAGGGGGCGACTCGCTCCGCCTTCCCTGCTCCGCGCGGCGGCTATCGGGTATACGTCTTACCGTCCGGGTGGTATAAGGGTTGACAGTGGCTTCGCCGGCTTCGGTCGTCGGGCGACGGTCAGTATGCGTCTGCGCGGTCGGAGCCCGATACTCAGGCCGGCCGGTACGGATCGCAGCATTGCGTAGCTGTCGGAGCGAGCCGCGAGGGTCCGTCACCGAGGTGCAGGCGCGCGAGAACGCCGCGCCCTTGACGACGGCGATCTTGCCATCGAACCGTCGCGAGCGCACGGGCCGGTGATGCCGTTCCCCGCTTTCCGTCTCTGGATGGCGCGGTCGTCCACGCCGCTGCGGACGAGTGCTCTCCATCGGGCAAAGCAGCGCTAGTCTGCCGGCCTGGCGCTCGCGTTGACGGAGAGCAGCCGCCCGGCACCGCTGGCGGCTGCTAAGGGCTTCCCCCGGATCCGGCGCCGGATCTAGCGTCGGGCGGGCTTGGCCGCCGCGTCGAGCTCCTCGCCGCGCTTGACTAAGAACGCGCCGAGCGCGCCCGCCATCGAGCCGATGACCGTGATTGCATAGATCTCCATCACGACGTCGAGGACTCTCCCCGGGAATGAGATCGGATTCTGGATGTTGGAGGAGACCGTCAGCATCTGCGTGCTAGTCCAGAACAGCGCGCTGCCGAGACTCTTGATCTGGGTCTGCTTCTGATCATGCTCGAACAGGAACCCCAGGACCGCGCAGACCACGTCAAGCCCGACTGTCGCCAGAGCGATCGCGACGAGGCGGTCACGAAGGCGGGCGTGGGTCGGCGTGCCCCCGCGGAGGACATCGCGCGCCTCGGCGGCAGTCTGGCCCAGCACGCGCAGCAGGTACATCGTCAGCTATTCGCTGCCCCGCCCCAACGTCCTGTGCGCCGCCGCCGCAGGTCGGACCCGGCTTCGGACGGGCTCGCGAGACGCTCGCATCACATCTCGTCGGCATCCAATATCGGACTCTCGCTCCACGGCTGGTAGTCAGCGCCGCGCCGACCGGATGGCACGCTCGCTTGCGTTCCAAACGGAGCGTCCACGGGCTGGGCTCGGCACGACTGCTTTTGTTTCCGTGCTGGCGCTTGGCCAGGCGAGTGCAACATCGACATCTCACTACAACACGCCAGCGCAGGCACCGCACACTCACACCAATCAATCCTGCGCGGCAAGACCTGAAAACGCCCACATGCAACCCCGTCAGCTCGCCGACCCGAACTGCTGAACGACGAGGATCACTCGATTATCGGCCGCTAAGCGTCTGAATACCCATCGTCGAGTACTACCTGTTCGCCGGCGACGTCTATCGGCTGGCCGGCTTCCCGGGTCGTGCTCCGAGGACGAGCTCACCGCTATCGTCTCGATCGGTCATCCACCCGGATCACTCGGACTGCCCGACCGGCTGCGCGGGCGCGCCGCGGTCCAGATACTCGCCTGCCACAGCTGCCTACCTGAGCAGGCACGCCGGGACCTCGCGGCGCTGCGCGCGCACCCCAGCGTCACCACCGAGAACATCCGACAGATGTCGTGGACCGAGCTCGCGATGGGCAACGACGTGTTCATCTCCAGCGTTCACCGCCGCTCGCGGATGCACTACGTCACCGACCTCAACGACTCCGTGATCGCGATCTCTGATCGTCGCGCAGCGGAGATGGCGCCGCTCACTTCATGTCGACCCACATCTACGGCAGCGATACAGCGCGTCCGCGAACACGCAACCGCGATGAGCCACCGCTCCGAGCACTTCAACTACATGGGTCTCTACCGCCTGGGCCCCCCATGGAAGACGGCGGCGCGCTCCATCGGGGGCAGAACGAGTACCTCGACGAGATCGCCCCACACGCGACTGGTGCGGCCTACGTCAACTACCTCTTCGACGAGCCCGCACGCGTTCCCGCCGCCTACCACCCCGACACCTGGGAACGCCTCCGCAGCTCAAGCGCGCATGGGACCCGGACAATCGTTTCGCCGCTAACCAGAGCATCCCAGCCGCCGACCCGAACGTGGCCTAGCCGATCAGCTTTCAAGTGCGGTTATGCCAACCCGCAGCGGCAGACCACCCCACGATTGCTGTTCGTCGCCAAGCACGACGTCGTCGCAGAACGCAGCTCAGTCCGTAACGCGCGACAGCCATCGACCATCGTGCCGTTGGTCGACCCTCGGCGTCGACCGCGATCCCCTTCACGCGCGTCGTCCGGCGCCCAGAACGAGGGCAGCCATGGGCGATGACCGACGTGCTTGAAGGTGTCTGCGACGCGCCTTTGCGGTGTCAGTGTCTGCGATGCGGTCCTCGTGGTCAGCGTTGCACGCGCGCGCCAGCCCCGCGCACAAGGGACTCGACCTCGGCGACGATGGCCGTCGACGTATCCCCCGGCGTTGTCATCGCGAGCGCGCCGTGGGCGGCACCGTAGTCTGTCGCTAGCTGCAGGTCTGACAGCTCAAGCAGTCCGAAGATCAACCCGGCGGCAAAGCTGTCTCCGCCCCCGACTCGATCGAGGATCTCGAGGCCGGGGCGGAGGGTGGCCTCGACGAAGCCTGTCTCGCGAGCCCAGCCTATGGCGCCCCAATCGTTGATCGTCGCGCTGCGAACGGTCCGCAGCGTCGTCGCGATCACCTTGAGGTTGTCGTAGGTTGCCGCGGCCTCGCCGATCATCGCGCGGAATGACGCGGCATCCAACTCGGAGAGGTCCGGGCGGATGCCCGGGACGTCCAGCCCGAGGCACGCGGTGAAGTCCTCCTCGTTTCCGATCATCACGTGAACGTGACGTGCGAGGCGGCGGTTGACCGCGCGCGCTCGTTCGACGCCGCCGTTCGCCTTCCATAGGCTCGGCCGGTAGTTGAGGTCGTAGGAGATGATCGTGCCGTGGCGTTCGGCGGCGAGGAAGGCCTCCTCGATGACCTCGGGCGTCGTCGCCGCGAGCGCCGCGAAGATCCCACCCGTGTGCAGCCAGCGGGCGCCGAGCGTGCCGAGCACGTGGTCCCAGTCAACCTGTCCGGGAGCCAGCTGTGATGCCGCCGAGTTGCCACGATCCGAGACGCCCAGCGCGCCGCGGATCCCGAAGCCCCTCTCGGTGAAGTTGAGTCCGTTGCGGACGTCCCGGCCGATGCCGTCGTGTGGGACCCACCGCACGAGCGAGGTGTCGACGCCGCCCTGGAGGATCAGGTCCTCGAGCAGCCGGCCGACCGCGTTATCCGCGAAAGCGGTGACGATCGCCGTGCGCAGCCCGAAGCAGCGGCGCAAACCGCGAGCGACGTTGTACTCGCCGCCGCCTTCCCAGACGCGAAAGGTGCGCGCATTGCGGATCCGCCCCTCGCCGGGATCGAACCGGAGCATCACCTCGCCAAGCGAGACGAGGTCATAGCGGCAGCTGTCCGCGCTGCGGATGTCCAGATCGCTCACGAGCGTGCCTCCGCGGCGAGCGCGACGGCCTGCGCGGCGAGCTTCGCGACGCTCTCGAAGTCGCCCGCGCCGGCAAGTGCGGGCGACACCATCCAGCTGCCGCCGACGGCCACGACGGACCGCCGGCCGAAATACGCGGCTGCGTTCTCCGCGGTCACGCCACCGGTGGGGATGACGCGAAGGTCAGGGAACGGGCCCTCGAGCGCGGCGATCATCCCCACGCCCCCGCTGGCCTGCGCCGGAAAGAACTTCAGCACCTCGCAGCCCAGCTCGAGGGCGGAGATGATCTCCGTCGGTGTGCAGATCCCAGGAATCACCGGGAGACTCAACTGGTGGCAACGGCGTATCACGCGCTCGCTGATCCCGGGCGTCACGATGAAGCTCGCTCCCGCGTGGGCCGCGAGCTCGACCTGGGCAGGCGTGACGACGGTCCCGGCGCCGACGAGGAGGTCCCGGTCGGCGGCGAAGCGCTTGAGCGTTTGGATCGCGGTGGCATTGCGCAGCGTCACCTCCGCGATCGGAAGCCCTGCTGCCTTCAGGGCGTCGCCGAGCCGGTCGACGCGGTCGAGTTCCAGCGCGGGGATCACGGGAATCACGCCGCGGTGCAGGCGAGCTGGACCGTGTCTGGCTCGGTCACCGGGCCAGCCATCCACCGTCCACCGCGATGATCGAGCCGCAGACGTAGTCAGACGCTGGCGAGGCGAGGAAGACGGTCGCGCCGGCGAGATCGATCGCATCGCCCCAGCGTCCCGAGGGGATCCGATCGAGGATCGCGCGATTCCGTACGGGATCGGCCCGGAGAGCAGCGGTGTTGTCGGTGGCGATGTAGCCAGGGGCGACCGCGTTCACGTTGACGCCGTATGGGGCCCACTCGTTTGCGAGCGCCTTGACCAATCCGGCGATTGCCGACTTGGTTGCCGCGTAGCTCGGCACCTGGACCCCTCCCTGGAAGCTCAGCATCGACGCGGTGTAGATCACCTTGCCGTAGCCGCGCTCCACCATCTGGCGTCCAACCGCGCGCGCGAGCACGAACGGCGCGGTGAGGTTGACCTCGAGCACACGGTCCCACATTTCGTCGTCGTGCTCGAGCGCCGGCGCGCGGGCGATCGTTCCCGCGTTGTTGACGAGAATGTCGATCGGCGGCATGTCCTGGTCCAGAGTCGCCGCGAGCCTCGCGACGGCCGCGCGATCGGACAGGTCGACCTGCAGCCCCGTGAAGCTGCGGCCCGCTGCCTCAACCGCGCGCTGCGCGTCGCTTCCGCTCGGGTCGAGCTTGGCGCTCACGCCGATGATGTCGGCGCCGGCCGCCGAGAGTGCCTGCGCCATCGCGAGCCCGATACCGCGCCGGGCACCGGTCACGACGGCGAGCTTGCCGCTGAGGTCGAACAGCGCGCGCGGGTCGAACCGGCTGTCGGCCAGGGCCATCTCAGCGGGCCGTCCGGCAGTCGATGAGCACCTTCATCGCACTCCCGGATTCGAGCTCGGCGAACGCGTCAGCGACGTCGTCGAGTGGACTGATGCGGGTGATCAGTTCGTCCGCAGGGATCGCTCCGTCGCCCAGAAGCCGGACAGCCTCGACGAAATCCGCACGCTCGTACACGCGCGCGCCGATGATGGTCAGCTCGCGCCAGAACACGCGGAACAGGTTCACCGGCGGCGGGGTCGAATGGATCGCGACGACGACCAGCCTGCCTCGAACCGCCAGGGACTGGATTGCGGTCTCGATCCCAGCGACAGCGCCGGAGACCTCGAAGGCGACGTCCGCGCCGGCGCCGTCGCTCCAGTCCATCACGAACGCCTGCGCGTCGACGGCGGTCGGATCGATCGCCTCCAGCCCGAGCTTCCTAGCGAGCGCCAGCCGCGATTCGCTGAGCTCGGCGACCATGACATCGGCGCCGCGCGCCCGGGCGGCGCAGGCGACGAGCAAGCCGATCGGGCCGCCGCCAACGACGGCGACGTGCTCGCCCTCGCGCACGTTCCCCCGTGACACGTCGTGCACCGCAACGGCGGTCGGCTCCGCGAGTGCCGCACGTTCCAGCCGGAGGGCTGACGGCAGCGCGATCAGAAGCTCCGCCGGCACTGTCCAGCTGGTCTGCATCGAGCCCGGTGAGTCGATCCCGAGGAAGTTGAGCTGGTGGCAGACGTGGCCGTGTCCGGCCCGGCAAGCCGGACATTCGCCGCAGGATCCCAGGGGAATCACCGTCACGCGGTCGCCGACCGCCCAGCCCTCGACCTGGTCGCCGATGGCCGACACCGTGCCGGCCATCTCGTGGCCGAGCACGGCCGGGCGCGTGACGCGGCCGTCCATCGCGCCGTGCAGGATGTGGAGGTCGGTTCCGCAGATTCCGGTGTAGGCGACGTCGATTGCAACCTCGCTCTCGCCTGGGGTTCGTGGCTCCGCGTCGACGACGCTCAGCGTTCGATCGCCCACATAGCACGCTGCGCGCATGGCATCCATCCCATTCCTCTGTTGTTGTCAGTTGTGAGCCGCCGGGGAACCGTGAGCGGCCCGGCACGGTGGGGCGGCAGGCGAGCCCGCGGTGCCGGCCTGGACCGGTGGCGTTGTCGCCGTTGTAGATCAGCGATAGCCGGTCCGCCGCGCCACCGTGATCGTCGGGCCTCTGGACGACGTACCTGGCGATTTCGACCTGCCAGCGCCGGTCGACTGGATTGCTCGCGAGTTCCGCTTGAGCGCGGTCGAAGTCGTCGCACTCGACGACGTGAAGTAGGTCGAGGCCGTGACGGAAGATCAGCCATCGCCTGATGCCCACCTCCGGCTGGGCTACCTGCAACTCGGGCCAGATCGTCGCGTGCGCGCTCTCATAGGCCTGTTCCATCCCCGGCTTGAGCCGTGTCCGCAGCCCGACGTACTCCGCCACTCCGATTCCCTGCTTGGCGCAAGCGGCGTCGGGCGTCATCAGCGCAGTGCCTGCTCTCCAAGCCAGGCCGGACCCGCGGGGAACGAGAACTCCAGAATCGAATCCATGTGCATCTCGGTCGACGCGCCGGGAGCCTCCGGCGCCTGGTAGCGACCGTTGAGCACCACCGCCGGGGTAACGAAATGCTCGTGCAGGTTCTCGATCCACTCGATCCGGCGCTGCTCGGTCGTGCCGGACAGGGCAACGTAGTCGAACATCGCGAGGTGCTGGACCAGCTCGCAGAGCCCCACGCCGCCGGCGTGGGGGCACACAGGCACGCCGAACTTCGCGGCCAGGAGCAGGTTGGCCAGGTTCTCGTTGACGCCCGCGACGCGGCAGGCATCGATCTGCATGATGTCGATCGCCTTTGCCTGCAGCAGTTGCTTGAACACAACACGGTTCGGAACATGCTCGCCGGCGGCGACGCGTAGTGGGCTGATCGCCTTGCGGATCGCCGCGGTGCCAAGAATGTCGTCGGGACTGGTCGGCTCCTCGATCCAGGCGGGGTCGAATCGCGCCAGCTCGCCGATCCACGAGATCGCAGTCGGAACGTCCCAGACCTGGTTGGCGTCAAGCGCAATTCCGATGTCGTCGCCGACCGTTTCACGGGCGATTGCACACCGCCGTAGGTCTTCGTCGATCATTCCTCCGACCTTGATCTTCACGAGCTCGAAGGAATCCTCGACGGCCTCCTCGCAGAGCTCTCGCAGCCGCGAGTCCTCGTAGCCGAGCCACCCGGGCGCCGTGGTGTAGCCCGGGTAGCCGTCCCGCTCGAGCGCGGCCGCGCGCTGCTCGCGCCCCGCGCTCCCGCGCTCGAGCAGATCGAGTGCCTCCTGCGGCGTGAGCACGTCGGCGAGGTAGCGAAAGTCGATCAGCTCGACGAGCTCGCGCGGCGGGAGCTCTGCGAGCAGTCGCCACAGCGGTTTTCCCGCGCGCCGCGCGGCCATGTCCCAGCAGGCGTTGAGCACGGCGCCGATCGCCATGTGCATGACGCCGCGCTCCGGGCCCAGCCAGCGCAGGTGGCTGTCGCCGACCAGCTCGCGCGAAAGGCCGCCGAGATCGCCGAGGAGCTCATCGACGTCGCGCCCCGCGAGGAACGGCTCGAGCGCGCGGATGGCCGCGACCTCGACGTCGTTACCGCTGCCGATCGTGAACACGAAGCCATGTCCCGCCAGTCCGTCCAGGGCGTCCGTGCGCACGATCACATAGGCGGACGCGTAGTCCGGATTGCGATTCATCGCATCGGAACCGTCGTGAGTGCGCGACGTCGGGAAGCGGACGTCGTATGTCTCGAAACCGACAACCCGGCTCACGAGAACCTCATTCGGCGGTCACCTCACCGCCGATGACGCGCGCCATCATCAGGGCCAGCAGGATCACGGCGCCCTCGATCGCCTCGATCCAGTAGTTGGAGACGTTGTCCGAGGTCGAGGATGTTCTGCACCAGGCCGATCAGCACGACGCCGCAGGCGGCGCCCGAGCATGCCACCGCGCCCGCCCTTCAGACTCACGCCGCCGATCACGGCAGCGGCGAAGACGTTGAAGATGATCCCCTCTTGGTAGCCCTGCGTGCTGGCCACCGACGACACGCGACCGGCCTCCATCAGGCCGCCGATCGCGGCGAGCACGCTGCCGGCGACGTACACGCCGATACGGACGCGATCAACGCGAATACCCGCGGCGCGCGCCGCCTCGCGGTTACCACCGACCGCATAGATGTCGCGCCCGACACGGTGGTAGCGCAGAAACAGTCCCACGGCGATGAAGATCGCCGCGGTGACCAGCAGCGACACCGGGATCCGGCCCGACGTACGCGGCGCCAAGGTAGGTGAAAGCCGCCGGCAGGTTGAACAGCGACTGGCCATTGACCATGCCGTCCTGAATACCCGCCAGGATGATCGTCATGGCGAGCGTGAAGATGAAGCCGTTGAGGCGGGCCTTGACGATCATCGACACCGTTGATGACGCCAACGGTGGCGCCGACCGCGAGCAGCACGAGGATGCCGAGGACCGGGCTCCACATGGTGCCGGCGCCGTAAGCGGCCACCGGCACCATCACCCACGCCGCGACCATCGGCGCGAGCCCGAACGTCGACTCGAGCGACAGGTCCATGCCGCCGATCATGATGATCAGGCTCTCGCCGACGACGACCACCCCGAGCGCCGAGATCTGCTGGCCGACGCCGGCCAGGTTCGAGATCGTCAAGAAGGCCGGGCTGACGAGCCGAACCGATGATCAGAAGCACGACGAGCACGGGCAGGAGCGCCGCGCCGCGCACGAACGCCGACCGCAGCCAGGCGGCGACTGCGGTGCTCGACCGGCGCGCTGAGCTCGGTGGTGGTCACGGTCTCCGGTTCGCGGACGTCGGTCATCACTCTCTCCCCGCGGCGCACAAGCCCCTCGGTGGCTGCGATCAGTTCCTCGTCGTCGTACGGCGGCTCGGTGAACTCGGTGAACACCTGGCCGCGAACGAGCACGATCACGCGATCGCAGATTTGCAGGTCGTCGAACTCATCGCTTGCGAGCAGCAGGCTGGCGCCGGTCGCGCGCGTGATGTCGGCCAGCGACGCCAGCAGCAGCTCTTTGGAGGCGACGTCGACACCGCGTGTCGGGGTGATCGCGACGATCAGCTTCGGCTTGCTCGCCAACGCGCGGGCAACCGTGACCTTCTGCTGGTTGCCGCCCGACAGCTCATCGACCGGCTGACCCAGGCCGCGTGACACGAGCTGAAAGCTGTTCGGCGAGCGGGCGCGCTGCGAGCACCCGCGCGGATGGGGTCAGGATCCCGAGCCGTCCCGCCAGACGCCGCGCGATGCTCATCGTCATGTTCTCGGAGATCCCGAGCAGCCCGACGAAGCCCTCCAGCCAGCGATCCTCGGGGATGTAGCCGATCCCTGCGGCGAGTGCCCGTCCGGACGGCCGGCCGGCAGCGGCCTTGCCGTCGAAGCGGATCGTGCCGGACTGGTAGCCGTGCGCTCCCACGATCACCCGGCCCGAGCGTTGCCACGCCGGCTCCGAGCAGCCCCGTGAGACCGACGCGCTCACCGGCGTGGACGACCAGGGAGGCGCCCCGCAGCGATCCCCGCGTCGACTTCGCCACGATGTCACTCACGACCAGTCGCTCCTCGGAGAGCGCGTGGCGTGGCGGACTCGAAGCGGGAGATGGTGCGACCGCCCGGCGGTCACCGGCACTCCGATGTCCCCGACCATCGCGCTGACGAGTTGATCCTCGGTCAGCGTCCGGGTTGGGGCCGTCGAACACGACTTCGCCGTCACGGAGCACGACGACGTCGTGGCAGATCTCGAAGACCTCCTCGAGATGGTGTGAGATGTAGAGCACCGCGACGCCGCCAGCCGACGAGCGCGCGTACCCGCTCGAACAGTCGGCGTGCGCCGTCGCGTTCGAGCGCCGCGGTCGGCTCATCGAGCAAGAGGATGCGCGTACCTCGTGCCAGCGCGCCTGCGATCTCGACGATCTGACGCTGCTCGACGGTGAGCGCGGCACACTCCACGTCGGGGTCGACGTTGAAGTCCCACTCGCGCAGCACTCGGCGCGTCTCGGCGCGCATCGCGCGCCAGTCGACGATACCGCGGTGGCGTGGCTGGTCGCCGAGAAACATGTTCTCGGCGACCGTCAGCTGGGGGACCACCATCGAGTGCTGGAAGACGGTCGCGATACGGCTTCGCCACGCGCCGATGTCACCGAGCGGCGGAGCGAGCTCGCCGTCGAAGCGAACCTCCCCGGCATCGGCGGCGAGCAGGCCGCAGAGGATCGAAACGAGCGTCGATTTGCCAGCCCCGTTACGGCCCACGAGGCCAAGGCAACGGCCGGCTCTGAGCGCGGTATCGGCGCCCCGCAGCGCCTGTGTGCTGCCGAACTGCTTGCTGACGCCGATCGCCTCGAGGACCGGAGGGCTCTGTGAGCTCATCGAAGGTTGGGGGGTACTCATGCGTGGTTTGGGTAGCGTGATGGCGCGCCGCTGTCGGGCGAACGGCCCAGTCCCATCGCTAGTGACAGGACTGTGCCGCTCGCCGACAACCGGGTTCGGTCGCTACGGCTTTGCTACACCCGCGCAGTCTCCGCCGTGTGCCGCGCCGTACACGTTGCCCCACAGGTTGGCGTCCGTGACCGGCGTGGTGGTGATCGTGCCAGGTGCACCCGGAACGGCCTTCCCGGTCAGGCTAAGGCCTGCCTGCGTGACGAATGGCGCCACGATCGGGTCGCCCAGGTTCACGTCTCCCTTGTAGCTCACGTTCTGAAGCGACGGAGCGCCGATCGCGGAATCCCCGACCTTCAGCGTGGTGCCCTTCGCCGAGTCCAAGGCATAGGTCAATGCGCCTTGCGCGTAGAGGTTGGCGGGCTGAGAAGACGCCGCCGACAAGTCGCCGCGCTGGATGTCGCACATCTCGTACGGGACGCCGTCGTCGCCGATCACGATCGTGTTCTTGGTGAGGCCCTTGCCCCCAAGCAGCGCGATCGCCGCAGGGTCAGGCCCGCTGTACTGGTCGTAGATCGCCTTGATCTGCGACCCGTGGGCGTTGACAGCCGTCTCGGTGTCGGTCGCCGCGGTGGCGGCCACCCACACCGTCGGATCCGCCAGGACCTTGACGGCCGGATCGTTCGCCTTCATGCACGCGTTGAAGGCGTTCGTGCGGTCGGCACCGTTGGAAGACGTCAGATCGCCCTCGATGTCGACCACATAGCCCGACTTCACGAAGTGGCTGATGTAGAGGCAAGCATCCTCGCCGTAGTCGAGGTTCGACGCGCGAACAACCATGTAGACCTTGCCGACGCCGACGATCGTGTCGACGGAGATCAACTTCACGCCGTGCGCGGCCGCGTAGCTGATCGCCGGCCCGAGGCTCGTCGCAGTCTCGGGATTGACGATCACTGCCTTGGCGCCCTCGTTCACGAGGTCCTCGACCTGCGTGTTTTGGAGACTGGCGTTCGTGCCCGCGAGCAACGGCCCGAGGAGCTTGATGTGCATCTGCTTCGCGTACTGCGACTCGTAGTTGATGTACGCCGCCCAGAAAGCGGTGTTGTTATAGGTCAAGGCGACGCCGATCGGGGTCGACGCACCCGCGGCCGCCGAGGTCGTGCTGCTGGCCGAAGCCGTGCCGCTGGCCGAAGCCGGGTTGCTCGCCGAGGCCGTGCTGCTAGAAGACGACGTGCTGCCACACCCGGTGGCGGCGATCGCGATCGCTACGACAGCGCCCAGTCCGGCTAGGCGCCACTGGTGAACCCTCATGTTCTCTCCTCCGTGGTCTGCGGTCCTACGGGACCGCTGATGCAGTGGCCCGCGACTCGAGTACGACGATTCGCCGGGCACCATACATCCGACTATTAGCGCATGTCAACCCCCAAATCGACCCATGTGAGCGATATCATCCGATCAATGCGTCGACAAAGCTCGGATTACTGGCGGGGAAGGCTGTCCGCGGACAGCGGCCGCTCGTCGGCTTCGCAGACCTGCAAGCCCGACTGGAAGCGCCTGTTCCGCGTCGCACGCATGCTGGTCGAAGATCGATCGTGTGCGCTCATAATCGAGGCGCGCTGAGGCCGGAGGAGTCATGGCCAAGACACGGACAGGACACAGCTGCAGTCATGCCGGCGCTGACGATGCCTCAGTCGAAGCACATTCCGGGCGTGCCGATGCCCCGGGACATGTTCATGGTCGTTCGTGCCGACAACACGGCCTAACCGGAGCAGGAGTGACCAGGCTCCTTGATGCTCACGTCCACTTCTGGGATCCGAGTGCGCGCCACCACGCGTGGCTGGCTGACGCGCCGCAGCTCCAGCGCCGCTTCGGCCCGGAGGACCTGGACCTCGGAGGGCGCGCGCTCAGCGGCGTCGTGTTCGTGCAGGCCGACTGCCGCGACGAGGAGGCGCTCGACGAGGTGCATTGGGTCCAGGCCCTGTCAGCCGAGCAGCCGCTGATCCGCGGAATCGTCGCGTACGCTCCGCTTCATCTCGGTGAGGCGGCCGATAGTCACCTCCGCGCGCTGGCCAGCGAGCCGCTCGTCGTCGGCGTGCGGCAGCTGCTGCAAGGACGACCAGCTGACACGATCACCTCCCCGGAGCTCATCACCGGCATCCGGATGCTCGCCGACTGGGGTCTGACGTTCGACCTGTGCGCCACCCACGACCAGTTGCCGCAGGTGTGTGGGCTGGTCCGCTCGTGTCCGGAAACGCGGTTCGTGCTCGACCATCTCGGCAAGCCGGCGGTGCGAGCAGGAGCCCTCGATCAGTGGCGTACCGACCTCGAGAAGCTGGCCGCCCTCCCCAACGTCGTATGCAAGCTCTCCGGCCTGGCCACCGAGGCTGCTCCAAGACGGAGCGCAGACGACGCGCACCCCTATCTGGCGCATGCGCTTGAGACCTTCGGGCCGCGCCGCCGCATGGTTGCCAGCGACTGGCCGGTGGCGACACTCGCGACCACCGTGGCGCGATGGTTCGATGTCGTGCTCGAGGTCGTCGCTGAGTTGACACCGGCAGATCGAGCCGCGGTCCTCGAGAGGACCGCCGCAGTCACGTACGGACTGGCGTGATGGAGTCCTCGTCCGCCGCGGGCGCCCACGGCGCGGATAACATCACATCAGCGTGGGATTCACCGAGACCCCCAATGGAGGACGGATGCCGGCACCGGTGACAGACCAGGCGATCGCCAAGATCAAGGATCTGATTGTGTCCGGCCAGTACCCTGCAGGCGCAAAGCTCCCCAGAGAGCAGGACCTCGCAGCGCAACTCGGGCTCTCGAGGAGCTCACTCCGTGAGGCCGTACGCGCGCTCGCACTGATCGGAGTCCTCGACGCCCGTGTCGGTGATGGAACCTACGTCACGAGCCTCGATGCGGGGGTCCTGCTGGAGGGTCTCGGATTCGTCGGCGAGCTGCTCGAAGGGGCCACGCTGATCGAGGCGCACCAGGTCCGCCGCATCCTCGAACCTGTTGCGACCGCGATGGCGACCTCGCGGCTAACCGAAGACGACTTTGCGGCGCTCGAGGCGTGCCTCCGGGCGATGGACGAAGCGATGACCGTCTCGGCGTTCATCGACGCCGACATGGAGTTCCACCGCATCATCGTCGACGCCGCCGGTAACGCAACGCTTGCTTCGCTCATCCAGGGTTTCTCCGGCAGCACGATTCGCGCCCGCCTGTGGCGGACTATTACCGAGCACGACGCCGCTGAGATCACCAAGCAGCGTCATCACGACATCTACGCCGCCCTGCGGGCCGGTGATGCCGAGCAGGCGAGTGCCGCGGACCTGGTGCACCTTGCTGAAGTCGAGCGCTGGCTTGAGTGGGTGTCACAAGAGCGACGGTTCGGGACTAGCAACGGCTCGGAGGGCGGACCGGAAGGCTCGGCTGCGAACGTCAACGGATACCGGCCCCCTTTCCACGTCGGCCCCGGTGACAGCGCGCCCCGCCGGCGGTCGGCATAGCATCGGACTCCGGTCCGTCCCGGATGATCTCAGCGATGAGGTGGCGCTGATGCTGGGAGGCGACGCCCAACGCGCCCGGCGCTGCTGGACCGCCTGTCGCCGAGACGTCAGCCAGTGAGCGAGCTGAGTGCCTTGCGAGCGCTCGTCTTCGGTGGGGCTTCTGGCATCGGAGTCGCGACGGCGATCCTGATGCGCGAGCAGGGGCAGCGGCCGCGGTGCTAGCTCAGCGCCTGCGGCGGCTCCCGGCTTCGAGTACGAGCGCGGCGACGTCACGGACGCCGCCGCCGTGAGACGGGCGGTACACAGCGCCGTCAACCGACACGGCCGGCTCGAGCCCCTTGTTAACAACGCAGGGATTGCAACTGTCGGAGGGATCGAGGACAGCCACGACGACGAATGGGGACACGCTCTGGACGCGAACGTACTTGGCCTCATCCGCATGACACGCGCTTCGCTCTCGGCGCTGCGGCGTTCGCGCTGCCCAGCGATTATTACAGTCGCCTCGATCGCAGCAACGGCACGTGTACCGGCTCGCGCCGTCTACTCGGCAACGAAGGGCGCACTGACGCTCGCGCTGACCGCCGACCTGATCCCCGAGGGGATCCGAGTCAACGCCGTCACTCCGGGCACGGCCGACACTCGTTCGGTCGCGCGGCTGCTCGCGAAGGCGGCCGATCCCGTCAGTGAGCGGGCCTCGCTCGAGGCCCGTCAGCCGCACGGGTGGCTCGGGAAGCCCGACGAGGTTGCCGCCGCGATCGCTTTTCTCGCCTCCCAGGCATCGGCGTCGACCACCAGGACCACGCTCGCGATCGACGGCAGGTTCGCACGCTGGCGGCTCCGCCCGAGGACGTGACCGTGCGGCGAGGTTGGCCGACGATCGTGATGACGTACGAGCGGGGCGGGCTCGTCCGATGAGGCGCTCACCCGTCGGCAGCACGGGAGTCAACGTCACCTCGCTCGGGTTCGGCGCCGCCCCGATCGGCAACCTCTATCGCGCGATCGACGATGAGACCGCGCGCCTCGCCGTCGCCGCCGGATGGGAGGGAGGCATCCGCTACTTCGACACCGCCCCCCACTACGGACTCGGTCTGTCCGAGCGGCGCCTCGGAGCGGCCCTGCGGCAGCACCCGCGCGCGGAGTTCACGATCTCGACCAAGGTGGGTCGTTTGCTCGTCCCGAACCCGTCCCCAACCGGGTCGGACCTCGAGAGAGGTGGGTTCGCGGTGGAGGATATCCTCCACCGTGAGTATGACTACAGCCGCGATGGTGTGCTACGAAGCCTGGAGTCGAGCCTCGACAGGCTCGGCACCGACCGGATCGACATCGTCTACGTGCACGATCCCGAGGGTCACATGGAGCCGGCACTCCGCGAAGCGGTGCCTACGCTCGTCGAGCTTCGCGACCAGGGCGTTATCGGTGCCGTCGGGGTCGGCATGAACTTCGCCGAGCCCCTGCGCCGGTTCGTGACCCAGACCGACACCGACGTCGTGATGGTTGCCGGCCGCTGGACCCTCGTCGATCGCTCCGCCGCGCCCCTGCTCGAGGACTGCCTGGATCGCGGCGTCGCCGTCGTCTCCGCCGCTCCGTTCAACTCGGGCCTGTTGTCCCGTCCGGCGCCTCCCGACGATGCCCACTTCGACTACGGACCTGCAGCCCCTGACGTGCTCGCCGCCGCTCGCGCGTGCGCCCAGGCGTGCATCGCTCATGCCACGACCCTGCCGACGGCAGCGCTGCAGTTCCCGCTGCTCCACCCCGCTGTCTGCACCGTCGTTGCCGGAATGCGGACCGCGCACCAGTGTGCCCTGAACCTCGAATGGGCCAGCGCAGAGATCGACGAGCACCTCTGGGCCGCCCTGCCCGAGGCCGTTCGCTGAGCGAGCGGGCCGGGCGCTGGGCCGTGTGGGTCGCCTGATCGCGACGTCTTTTCCAGCGAGAGAGCTAGCCCGGCGCCGCCCGCAAGACAAACCATCGAACTGACACTGTGCTTGGGAAGCCGTCGGCGTCCCTGAGACGTTCGAGCTCTGCACGGAGCCGATCCGCCCCGCAGAGCGCGTCACCAACGTTGGCGTGCGCGGTCATCCGGCCAACGCTGCACCCCGACAGGCTGTGGATCCGAAACGCGACGGTCCCACTGGTCTGGTGGACACGTTCACGACCCCGCAACTCTTAGAACTGATCGTCGGCGGACGCCACGACCCGACCGTCTTGACGACGCACCGGTTCGCGCTCGCCCAGACGACGGATTGCATATCACGTCTTCGCCGACGCAGCCCCCACGAACGCGCTGAAGGTGGTCCTGCAAGGCGACGGCCACGGCGATCGCATGACGTCGCGGGGACGGGCCCGCCACAGCCGAGCGGATACAGCGCCGTGCGGATCCAGAACCTGCGCGACCGGCGTCGAGAACGCAACATCCGGTGCCTGCGGTTGCAGCGGCTCTCGCACAGCCGATAGCACCCGGGCCGCACCCGCGTTCTACGACTTCCCCGCCGAGCACTGGCGGCACTTGCAGACGACGAACCCGATCGAGAGCAGCTTCGCGACCGTCAAGCTCCGCACCAAGGTCACCAAGGGCGCCGGCTCCAAGAACGCAGCGCTGGCGATGGCCTGCAAGCTGCTCGACGCCGCCCAAGAGCGCTGGCGGCGGGTCAACGGCCACGAGCTCGTCACCGACGTGCTCGCCGACGTGAAGTTCAAGGACGGAATCAAAGTAACCGACGACGACACCACGACAACGGACGAGAAGGTCGCCGCCTGATGCTCCACCTTCTCATCTACAACATTTGACAATTGCTCGTCTTCGATCCGGGAGGTCCGATGAACGATAACGTCCTCGTTACCGGTCCAGCGCTCCCCTTGACGATCGCGCGGTGAACCGCCGTTTGGTCGCGTGGTTGCTGCTACTGCAGCGCTTCTGAACTGTCTTGTCGTTTGACGGCTTTCTTCAGCCCCTGATCGACGTCCGAGGACGCTCTGGCATTCCCGGCTAAGATCGGCGCGTGGCCAAGACTGACTTGCCGCGCGAGATGGAGCGAGGGTCGCTCGACTACAACCGGGTCATCTCAACGCTCGACATGATCGACGGTGAATCCGTTGTGGTCACGCTCATTGCGCGCGACGCCGACCGGGATGCCACACCGGGCACAGCCAGCATCATCGGTGAGCTGAGACACCAGGTGCCGGCACGGTACGAAGGCAACGAGTTCTCTGTTGGCAGCCCGTATCCGGACCGTTCACCCGAGCATCTGGCTGGCGGGATCCTGTACATCAGTGAGGGGACCTTCGAGAGCGCGGCGCTCACGACCTTCGACGGCAACGACTACTTCAGCATCTCCATCAGGACACGCTCTATGGAGATCATCGTTCAGGACGACGCGTCAGCCTATCCGTAGACGGGCAAACGGGCACCGCGACGATCAACTACACCGTCGCCGGAGCACCCACCGCCCAGATCACCTCGCCCGAGGCCGGCCAGACCTTCAACCTCAGCCAGAACGTTCCCACGGCCTTCGCCTGCACCGACGACCCCAACGGGCCCGGCATCCAAACCTGCACCGACTCCAACGGCGCCACCGACGGGACCGGCACGCTCGACACCACCACCCCCGGCCCGCACACCTACACCGTCACCGCCACCAGCCAAGACGGGCAAACCGGCACCGCGACGATCAACTACACCGTCGCCGCGGCCTCGCCCCCGGCGGTGACCGGCGGGTCGCCGACAAGCGAGACGATCGACGGCGCGGCGCTGATGGGATCCGTCAACCCCGAGGGCACCCCGACCCAGGCGTACTACCAGTACGGGCTGGATCTGAGCGAGCGCGGGCCTGGGGCCTCGACGACGCTGTATGACCAGTCGACCGCACCCCACCAGGTGGGAACCGATTCGAACAGCCACGTGGTGACCGCGCCCCTCACCGGGCTGCTGCCGGGGGCGCTCTACCACGTGCGGCTGGTGGCGATCAACAGTGCCGGCACGACCTTCGGGGCGGATGAGACATTCACGACTCCCGCAGCTGCTGCCCCGGCGCCGCCGGTGCTCGGGAAAAGCGAGGACGTGGCCCCGGTTACGGGAATCGTGTTCATCAAGTCGCCGTCGGGCGCCTACGTGGCGCTGACCGGCGCGACGCGGATTCGGACCGGCACCCAGATCGACGCGCTCAACGGCTCGCTCCAGCTCGTCGCCTCGGTCGGCAAGAACAAGAAGGAGCACGGGATCTTCGGCGGCGCGGTCTTCAAGCTCACCCAGGCCGGGAGGGGCGTCCTGAAGGGGTTCACCACGCTGACGCTGGTCGACGGCGCGTTCCACGGTGCGCCGTCGTACGCACGCTGCCAGGCGCATGGCGCCGCCGACGCCACGGTCGCGAGGGCATCCAGCCACACGCTCCAGCTGCTGCACGCCAGCGCTCACGGCAAGTTCACCACCAGAGGGCGCTTCAGCGCAGCCACCGTGCTCGGGACCAAGTGGACGGTCGCCGACCGCTGCGACGGAACGCTCACCCACGACATCACCGACTCCGTCAAGGTGAACGATTTCGTCCACCACAAGACGGTCATCCTCCACGCCGGCCAGAGCTACCTCGCGCTGGCGCCCGGCCCTCGCAAGCACGGCTAGGGGAACGCCGTCGCGAGCGGCGCCGCCGGATCCGTCAGGATGCGCCCGTGCTGCGCTTATTTGGAATCGTGGTCTCGATCGGGTTGGCGGACTCGATGAACCCGAGCACGATCGGCCCGGGCCTGTATCTGGCGCTCGGCGAGCGTGCTCGGAGCAGCCTGATCCAGTTCACGCTCGCGGTGTTCGCGGTCAACTTCGTGGGCGGCGCGGTGATCGCGCTGGGACCGGGGCAGGTGATCCTCCATCTCGTTCCGCACCCGCACGCCACCGCGAGGTACATCCTGGAGACGATCGCGGGGGTGGTCATGCTGATCGCCGCGGTCGTGCTCTGGTGCAAGCGCAGGAGCCTGCGCCTGCGCGAGCTTCCGTCGCCCTCGGCGGAGGGCAGATCGGCGATCCTGCTCGGCCTGACGATCAGTGCGGTCGAGCTGCCCACCGCGTTCCCATACTTCGCAGCGATCGCCGCGATCATCGGCTCCGGCCTCGGGACAGTGCGCCAGCTGATTGCACTCGCGCTCTACAACGTCTCGTTTGTGTTGCCGCTGATCGTGATGATCGTGCTGCTCGGGGTCGCAGGAGAGAAGGCGAAGGCGACGATCGAGACCGCCCGCGATTGGCTCCAGAGGCATTGGCCCACGCTGGTCGCCGTGCTCGCGCTGGTCGCGGGCGTGTTCGTGACTTTGCTCGGAGTGACGGGCCTCGCCCTCGGCCAGCACAACACGGTCGGTCGCCTGTCGCGAAGGTTCCGGCGCGCTATCCACCACTGACCGGCGGGCTGCGCCCGACGATCCACGGACGAGCGCAGTAGCATTCGTCGAGACTTGACAACCAGGGGTGCTGGCGGGAATAGCCGGCTGAGATAGCGCCTCCGCATCGCACGCGACCCGGCGCTGACCCTTCGAACCTGTGGGGTAATGCCCGCGAAGGGAGCGACAACTGAGATGGTCGAGGCTCCCGCCAAGGAGCCTCGCGAGCTTAAGGCGGCGGACGGCGTCCGCGTCGAGCTCGTGAGCCGAACGTTCCAGACCGAGCGCGGGCGCGTGGAGGCGCTGGCGGGGATGTCGCTGCACGCGGACGCGCACGAAGTGGTTGCGGTCGTCGGCCCCAGCGGCTGCGGCAAGACCACGCTGCTCGAGCTGGTCTGCGGTCTGCAGGCCCCGGACGCGGGGACCGTCCAGGCGGCGCCGGCTGCGCTGATGCCCCAGCGCGATCTGCTCCTGCCGTGGCTGAGCGCGATTGACAACGCCGGGCTGGCGCTGCGCGCGCGCGGCGTCTCCCGCGACGCCGCTCGCCAGGCGGCCGGGCCGTGGCTCGAGCGCTTCGGCCTCGGGCAGTTCGAGCGGACGCGCCCGGCAGAGCTGTCGGGCGGGATGCGCCAGCGCGTCTCGTTCCTGCGGACGCTGCTCGCCGGCAAGCCGGTGCTCGCGCTTGACGAGCCGTTTGCGGCGCTCGACGCGATCACCCGGGTTGAGATGCAGGGCTGGCTAGCGCACGTGCTCGTGAGCGAGCCGCGGACGGTGATCTTCGTCACCCACGACGTCGAGGAGGCCGTGATGATGGGCGACCGCGTCGTGGTGATGTCGCCGCGGCCGGGCCGGACCGTCAGCGAGATCGAGGTCACGCTGCACCGCCCGCGCCGGCGCACGGACACCGCGGTGGTCGAGCTGCGCGAGCGTGCGCTCGCCGCCTTGGGGGTGGACACGTGAAACGCACGCTCCGGGCCTTGCCGGCGGTGATCCTGATGCTGGTGCTGATCGGGATCTGGGAGCTGTACGTCGACCTCAAGGGCCCGACCTTCTCGCTGATCCTGCCGTCGCCCCACCAGGTCGCCAGGTCCCTGTACACAGACCGCTCACTCCTGTGGAGCAGCTTCCTGGTCACGGCCCAGGAGGTCCTGCTCGGAATCCTGGTGGCGACGGTGTTCGGGTGCATCCTGGCGGTCGCAATCCACTTTTCGCCGACGCTGCGCCGAGTCACCTATCCCCTGATCGTGGCCTCGCAAGCCGTGCCGGTGCCGGTCTTCGCTCCGGTCCTCGTGTTCTGGCTCGGCTTCGGCATACTGCCCAAGCTCGTCGTGGTGGCGGTCGTGTCCTTCTTCTCGATCGTGGTGACAACCACAGCCGGCCTGTCCGCCGTCGACCCCGACCTGATCAAGCTGATGCGAACCTTCGACGCCTCGAGACTCAGGACGTTCCGGCACGTCGAGATGCCGTCGGCGCTTCCGGGCGTGTTCACCGGCGCGAAGATCGCAGTCGCGGTGTCTGTCATCGGTGCCGTCTTTGCCGAGTACACCGGCTCGAACTCCGGCCTCGGCTACGTGATCCTGGTGTCCGAGCCACAACTGCTGGCCGCTCGTGCCGCCGCCGCGACCGTGATCCTGTCCCTGTTCGCGATCGGGTTGTTCGCGCTGTTGGCGCTTGCCGAGCGCCTCGCGCTGCCGTGGGCCTACGGTCCGCGCCAGGAGCGTCTGGCATGAGGCGCGCCGTCGCCAGGTTCCTCGTGCCGGTCCTGGCGGCCGCGCTGCTGGCTATCGCCGCCGCCGGCTGCGGGGAGAAGCAGGAGACGGTGACGGGGTCGGCGGGCGGCACGCAGCACCTGACGCTGATGCTCGACTGGTTTCCGAACGCCGACCACGTCGGGATCTACCAGGCGCTCGCGCAAGGCGACTTCACCAAGGCGGACCTCGACGTGCACGTCGAGGTGCCGTCCGACCCTGCCGATCCGCTCAAGCTGCTGGCCGCAGGCAGGGTCGACGCCGCGATCTCCTACGAGCCCGAGGTCCTGCTCGCGCGCAACCAGGGCCTGCCGCTGGTGTCGGTGGCCGCGATCGTGCAGGAGCCGCTCACGGCGATCGTGTCGGTCGGGTCCAAGCACATCACACGCCCGGCGCAGCTGCGCGGCAAGCGCGTCGGCGACGCGGGGATTCCCTATCAGCACGCCTATCTCGAGACGATCCTGGCCCGTGCCGGCGTGCCCGCGAGCTCGGTCAAGGAGATCAACGTCGGAAGCAACCTGGTCCCGGCGATGCTGTCGGGCCGCGTCGACGCTACGCTCGGCGCGTTCTGGAACTACGAGGCGATCCAACTCGCCCAGCTCCACAAGCACCCGAACGTGATCCACATGGAGGAGGTCGGCGTCCCCACCTATAACGAGCTCGTCGTGGTCGTCCGCAAGAACACGATCGTCAATCACCCGGACGTGGTTCGGCGGTTCGTACAGGCGCTGGCGCGGGGGTACGAGTCCGCCCGGAGCAATCCGCAGGCGGCCGTCGCCAACCTGGTCCACGCGAGCCCGGGGCTCGACCCGAAGCTCCAGCTGGCCAGCGTGCGCGCGACCCTGCCGGCGTTCTTCCCGAGCAATCCCGCCGATCCGTGGGGCTGGCAGGACCCGGCCCAGTGGAACACCTACGGGCAGTGGATGCTGAGCAACCATCTGATCTCGGATCCGAACGCGGTGCTCGACGCGTCGACCAACGAGCTGCTCGCCGGCCAGGGTCTGTAGCGGCGCACACGGATCCGTCCGCGGACCGATGACTTTCGGGCCCGGGGGCGGTCTTCTCAACTGACGCGCACGCGAACAGGAGACCCAGCCGTGATGAGAGCTCGTACATCGATGCCCCCGACGATGTCCGATCCCCTACGATGACGCTCGTGCAGGAATCGCAACTCGCGGTCGCGCAGGGCGGGCTCGAGCGGCAGCTCGAGCAGCATCGCCGTGAGCTGACGGGCTACTGCTACCGGATGCTGGGCTCGCCGTTCGAGGCCGAGGACGCCGTGCAGGACACGTTCCTGCGGGCCTGGCGAGGATTCGACCGGTTCGAGGGCCGGGCGGCGTTCCGCTCGTGGCTGTACCGGATCGCCACCAACGTGTGCCTCGACATGCTGAACGGCCGCTCGAAGCGGGCGCGGCCGATGGACTTCGGCCCGGCGCAGGCACCCGAGGCGTCGAACCTGAACGTACTGCCCGAGGCCACCTGGATCGAGCCGATCCCGACGAGCCTCGTCAGCGCCGAGAGCGACCCGGCCGAGCTGGTCGCGCAGCGCGACACGATCCGCCTCGCGTTCGTGGCCGCACTCCAGCATCTGCCCGCGCGCCAGCGGGCCGTGCTGATCCTGTGCGAGGTCCTGCGCTGGAAGGCCAGCGAGGTCGCGGAGCTGCTCGACACGAGCGTGGCGTCGGTCAACAGCGCGCTGCAACGCGCCCGGGCGACGCTCGAGGACCGCGACATCGAGACCACCGATGCCGTGGCGCCGATGGACCGGAGCCAGCAGGACCTGCTGGCGCGCTATGTCGACGCGTTCCAGCGCTACGACATCGACGCGCTGACCTTGCTGATCCGCGAGGACGCCAGCCAGTCGATGCCGCCGTACGACATGTGGCTCTCGGGCCGCGAGGACGTCTTCGGCTGGTGGTTCGGAGCGGGGATCGGCTGCAAGGATTCGCGCGTGATCCCGGTCGAGACCGCGAACGGCTCGGTCGCGTTCGGCCAGTACAAGCCGAGCGACTCGGGAAGCGGGTACGACCCGTGGGCGCTCCAGGTGCTCGAGATCGCCGGCGGGAAGATCGTCGATTTCACGTTCTTCCTCTCGACCGAGCGGCTGTTCCCGTTGTTCGGGCTGCCGCCGCGGCTCGAGTCCTGACGGGCGCTCAGCCCGGCAGTACGTCGTCGAGCCCCATGAACGCGATCAGCGCGCGGAGCTCGTCCGAGGTGTGGCTCAGCGTGATCTGGCAGCTGTGCCGGCGCGCGGCCAGCTGAAGCCGGGCGAGCGCATCGACCGCCACCGCATCCGCAGCGACGCCCGCGACGTCGCAGACCGCGAGCGCGGCGCCGCTCCCCTCGAGCAGCCGGCACACCCGCTCATACAGCGCCGGCAGGTCGCCGGGGTCGATCGGACCGGCGATCGCGAACGTGATCGTGGTCGGCGGCAGCGCTGCCATCCCCTGAAGGACCGGGATGAGGTCAAGAACTCATCGGCCTTGCGGGCCATTGCGGCGAATCGCGTCGCTGAACCGGGCCTCGTCGCGCCGGCTCGGCTCGGTCGTCGCGATCCAGTCCTCGAGCGTGGCCACAAATCGCTCTGGCTCGTCGAGGTGCGGGAAGTGCCCTGCTCGCTCGAACAGCTCGAACCGGCTGCCTGGCACGAGTTCGTGTGCGCGCCGGCCGTGATCCACCGGGATGATCCGGTCCCGCGCGCCCCACACGATCAATACCGGCAGCTCGGCCGCCAGGTACAGGCGGTCGATGGCCTGAACCCGCTGCCCGCCGACGTCGACGCTGGCGCGGAGCGTGTGGACGAATGCCGTGCGACTCTCGGGATCCCCGAGCGAGGCGTGGCCGCGGGCCATCTCGATCACATCGTTGCCGAGTGGCACGCGGGCCTTCGCGAGCGCGCGCCCCACGACCCGGCCGGCATTGAGCACGTGGCGGCCAGCGAGGACCGGAAGCACTAGCTCGGAGCCCGGAAAGGTCGCCGCGCGGAGCAGGCCGCTTACCCGCCGCCCGAGCCCGCCACTCGAGACCAGCGCCAGGCGCTCGACGCGCTCGGGGAACTGGTAGGAGAACTGCATCGCCACCCCGCCGCCGAGCGAGTGGCCGACGACCGTCACCGGGCCGAGGTCGAGCGACAGGACCAGGTCGCGGATGCCCGACGCGAACGCGCCCATCGAATAGTCGCCGCGGGGCTTGGCGCTGTGTCCGTGCCCGAGCAGGTCCGGGGCGAGCACCGTGTGGTGGCGCGCCAGTTGGGGTCCGACCGTCTCCCAGACCACCGACGACGCCGTGATCCCGTGGATCAGAACGATCGGCGGCCCGCTGCCCGCCATCCGGTATGCGACCCGGTGGCCGTGGATCGTGATCTCTTGCAGGTCGAAGCTCATGGTGGTGTCGGGGCTCATCGTGGTGTCGGGGCCCATCGTGGTGTGGGGCCTATCGTGGCGCCCACACTTTCGGTCGCCGGCCCCGCAGAAGCCACTCACGCGCGCCCGGTCTGGCGGGTGCAAAACGTGCCTAAGCCCATACCCGCCCGGCCGCATACTACGCATAAGCGCCTGAGAGGCGCTTATGGGTTCAAGGTCGACGGCTAGCGCGCGGTTTGGCGAGATGTGCACCCCGGACGGGCGGCCCCGGACCTGGATAACGCCCGAAACCGACCACCAGGCCACGAATTCCGGGACATAAGCGGCTGGGGAATGCTCATCTCCCGGAAACGCCGGGGGCAGCAGAGGTTTCGGGCTCTAAGCAGGCGGCGCAAGGGGCCGCGCCGGCGAACGCGCCGCCCTACGCCGGCCTACGCCGCCACCCGCGTCGCAGCCGACCCGCCACCCAACCGCAGCGCGTGCAGTCCGGCCAGGCCCGCCCAGGGCGCGTACGGCGCGAAGAACTCGACGACCTCCTCCTCGGTGGCGCGCCGCCACGGATCCCCGCCCGCGTACTCGTTTCCGGCAGCGCCTCGCGCCTCCACGTTCCGGGCCGCGCCGGCGCGGAGTCGCCCCACCAGCTTCAGGTACCCCACGTCGCCCGCGGGCAGCTGATCGAGTCTGCCCTGGCCAGTCAGGGCCAGCATCTGGACCGTCCAGCTGCCGATGCCGCGGATCGCCCGCAGCCGGCGCCACCCCCGCTCGTGGTCCGGATCGTGCAGGTCGACCCGTCCGCTCGTCACCTCTCGCGCGGCACGGATCAGCGCCACCGCCCGGCCCCCCGACAGGTCGAACGACTGCAGCAGCGCCGGCGCCTGCACCGCCATCACCGCCGCGGCGGGCGAATCTCGCATGCCGCTCTCACGGCAACGGCGCCCGAGCCGGGCGATCAGTCGCCGCTCGATCGACGCCGCGCGGCCGAACTCGATCAGCTGCTCGCAGATCGCCCACGCCAGGGCCTCGAACGGCTCGGGCTTACCGGGCGCCCGCAGCCCCGGATTCGTCCGCACCGACCGCCCGATCAGCGGATCGAACCGGAAGCGCTCGTAGAACGGCTCGATGTCCTGATCGATCCCGAGCGCGAGCCGCATCCGCTCGATCCCCCACTCCGCGGCGTCACGCGACGCGGCCTGCCCCCCGAACACCACCCGGTCGCGGGAGGGCTGGGCCACGCGTACGAGCACCGGTAGCTCGCCAAAATGGAGCAGGCGGTGGAGCACTCCGCCCCGGACCCGGGTCAGGCCGTCGAGCCCGTTCCGGAGGGGAAGGGCGAACACCCAGCGGGGGCGGACCTCGACGCGGACCTCGACGCCCGGTGGCGCGGCCCGCAGTGGTGGCGCGGACCGGCCCGGTGGCGCAGACCGCGACGGTGGCGCAGACCGCGACGGTGGCGCGTACCGGCCCGGTGCCGCGGACCGGGCACGTGGCCCGGCCCGCAACGGTGGCGCGGACCCGGACCGTGACCGGAACCCCGGGCCGCCGGGCGTGCTCAATCCCCTTGCTTGCCGATCACGTGCACGTCGACCAGGAACGACCGCGACGCTGTGATCGGCAACAGGTCGGCCACACGGCGCGCGCCGCTCTTGCTGTTGCGCGCCATTTTGCGGGCGGACCGGCGCTTGATCAGAGCGATCGTCGCGGCGCCGGCGACGAACCCGGTGGCGGCCGCGGCGGCCGCCTGGACGGCGGGCAGCGACGCCGGGCCCGCCCGCTCGATCGTCCGGACCTCAGCGAGCACCGGCAACCCATCGACAACCTCGCCCTCGGGATCCACGACGTCCGCATCTCCGCCGCGCGCATCCCCGACGTGCGCATCTCCGCCGTGCGCATCCCCGACGTGCGCATCCCCGACGTCCGCATCGGGCGCGCCAGCGTTCGCCTCCAGCGCGTCCGCGTCGGCGGCCAGGTCGTGGACGTGTTCGTCCCTGAACGGGTCAGTCATGCCGCGACATGGTGACAGCGCCGGCGGTCAAGTTCAAAGAAGCCTCTCGTACACCCGGTAGGTGCGGACGATCCGGCCGCCCATCCGCTCCATCGCGCGGTTCATCGACTTGTTGGTCTCGAGAATCCATCCGGTCTCGCCCTTCTTCTGGTTGGTGCGCTCGGCGGCGTCGTAGTGCATCTCATACAGCTTGGCCCCGATCCCGGTGTGCTGGTACTCCGGCTTGACCCCGAGCGCGAACACGCGAACGCGATCGATCTTGCGTTTGTACCAGAGCGCCTTGGCCCAGCCGAACGGGAGCAGGCGGCCGTTCAGGTGGATCAGGACCTGGTTGAAGTCGGGCAGCGTGAGCCCGGCGGCAACGGGCTCACCGTCCTTCTCGGCGATGAACGCCCAGTTCTCGTCGAGCACCGGCTTGAGGTCCTTGGCGTAGTGGCGGACCTCGTCCTCGGTGAGCGGCACAAAGCCCCAGTTGCGCTCCCAGGCGGCGTTGTAGACCTCGAGGAAGCGACCGATCTCCGCTTCCATGTCCTTTTTGCGCATCGGCCGCACGGTGATCCCGTACTTCCGCTCCACGTCGGCGGCGGCACGCCAGATCGCCGGATGGACCGCTGAGCGCTCGGATACCTCGAGCGTCCACATGTACAGGTCCATCGCCTTGGTCAGTCCGGCGCCCTCGATCAGGCGCGGGTAGTACGGGTGCTGCCAGTTGGTCAGGACCGTCGGGAGCAGCTCGTAGCCGTCGACCAGCACGCCGCACTCATCGTTGGTGGTGAAGTCCATCGGGCCCACCATCCGGTCCCGGCCGCGGGCGCGGAGCCACTCCTCCGCGGCTGACAGCAGCGCATTCGCGGCCTCGACGTCGTTCTCGCACTCGAAGAAGCCGAACATCCCCCAGTCGTGATGCTGGAACTCGTTGAAGTGGCGGTCGATGTGGGCGGTGATCCGGCCGACCGGCGTCTCGCCCCGCCAGGCGAGGAAGAACTCGACCTCGGCATGCTTGAAGAACGGATTGCGGCCACGGTCGAAGAACCGCTTGCGGTCGAACAGCAGCGGCGGCACCCAGTTGGGCTCGTTACGATAGAGCCGCCACGGCAGCTTGATGAATGTGTCCAGCTCCTGCTTGCTCCCGACCGGGCGAACTTCCAGGGCCCGACGAGCCGGCAGGGTCGCTTCTAGCGCCATCTGACCCGGAACGTTATATGCCTACCTCAATCGATGTGTTCGCGAAGGCCCGCGCACACGAGCGCCTCGAACAGCTCCGCGCGGCCCGCGAGCTCGACCTCGTCCCCTACTTCCGCGTGCTCGAGGGCCCGACTCTGCCGGTCGTGGAGATGGAGGGCAAGCGCCGGATCATGCTCGGCTCCAACAACTACCTGGGGCTGACCGGGGATGAGCGAGTGACCCAGGGGGCGCGAGACGCGCTCGAGCGCTACGGCACGGGACTCACCGGCTCGCGCTTCCTGAACGGGACGACCGACCTGCACCTGCAGCTCGAGCAGGAGCTCGCCGAGTGGTTCGGGACCGAGGCGGCGCTCGTGTTCACGACCGGCCACCAGGCGAACGTCGGCGCGCTCGGCACGATCCTCGCCCCCGGGGACACCGTCGTGGTCGACTCGGGAGACCACGCCTCGATCCTCGACGGCTGCATCCTGTCCCGCGCCAAGCTGCGGGCGTTCCGCCACAACCGGATCAACAAGCTCGAGCAGACGCTCGAGAAGGCCGCCGGCGACGGCGGCGGGATCCTGGTCGTGGTCGACGGCGTGTTCTCGATGGAGGGGGACGTCGCGCCGCTGCCCGAGATCGCCGAGCTGAGCCGCCGTTACGGCGCCCGGCTGATGGTCGACGAGGCCCACGCGCTCGGGGTGCTGGGCGCGCGCGGCGCCGGGGCATCCGAGCTGTTCGGCGTCGAGGACCAGGTCGATCTGCGGATGGCGACGTTCTCGAAGTCGCTCGCCTCGTGCGGCGGCGTGATCGCCGGACCGGCCGACGTGATCGAGTTCCTGCGAGTCTCGTCCCGCCCGTTCATGTTCACGGCCTCGGCCGTCCCCGCGGCGCTCGGGGCGGCGCTGGCGGCGGTCAGGATCTGCCGCTCCGACGAGGGACGCGAGCTGTTCGCGCGGGTCCTCGACAACGCCCGCTACCTGCACCGCGGGCTCGACGAGCTCGGATTCCAGGTGGTGAAGCCGACCCGGCTGGCCGACGGCACCGAGATCGTGACCACGGTGGTACCGGTCGTCGTCGGCGACGACTGGAAGGCGGCGTTCCTGTGGAAGGGGCTGTATGACCGCGGCCTGTACGTCAACGTCGCGCTCCATCCGGCCGTCCCGCCGGCGGGCGCGCTGCTGCGAACGAGCGTGATGGCAACGCACGATCACGACACGCTCGACCGGGCGCTCGAGATCTTCGCCGACGCCAAGCAGGCGTTCGAGAGCGAGCACGGCCCGCTGCCGGGCCGTGCGTAGCGGCCGCCCGCGCCGTTCGCGATCAGACGGGTGGGGTGCCAGTGCCCCTCGACGTGATGGAGCGTGCACGGGGCCGGGCTTGTCCACAGTCGCACAAGACGTGGACCTCAAAAAAAACACGCTCTAAGCGCATGGGCGGCACTTGTGACGTTGCTGTTATCCGCGCCAATGTCGTAGCTTCTTGCTCCTACCGAACCGGCCGACCACAGCGCGGCCAAACGGGTAGGGAAGGCCGGAAACGGGGGGCGGATATGACCGCGCGCCGAGCGTGCGGGAAACGAGTTGTGCAGATTTAGGACCCAGGGCTGGGGGGTCTCGCGGGCCCCTGCCGTTTGCCGCTGTAAACAAGAGTGTCCGCCGCGTCGGACCTAATGGGAGGGAAGCGAAGCACCAAATGAGTGAGACCGCCACGATGACCCCGGCGCCGCAACGACTGCGAGCACTGGAACGAGCCAACGCGGTCAGGCTCGCCCGCGCGGAGCTAAAGCGAAGGATCGCTGAGGGAGAAGCCACCGCCGCGGACATCATTTTGGACCCGCCTGATGAGGCGCTCAGCTGGGCGATTGGAGAGCTCCTGATGAGTCAGCGCCGATGGGGCAGCACGAAGTGCCGGAAGTTCGTTTCGCGACACCACATCACCGAGACTAAGACGCTCGGTGCGCTTACGGATCGCCAGCGTCGCATGCTCGCGGACCAGCTCGAGTCGTGCACCGCTCGAGCGTACGAGCTGCTCAGCGTGTAGACAGGCCGTTATAGCCCCGCGCGACTGCCTGCGGGTGGTAGCGCGGGGACCCGGCCCGCGGAGCTAAACCCCGGACCCGGTCCACGGGGCGAACTCAGATCTGGATTCCGACCGGCACGGGGCTCGCACCGGCGAAGAAGAAGAACCAGACCACGAACGCCGCCAGCGTGACGCCGGCGCTCACCACGAGTACAGCCTCGAGCACGTAGTGCCCGGTGTCGTCGAGGCCCCGGGAGCGGCGATTGGCCTGGTAGACCTCGCTCAGCTTCGCGAGGACGAACGCGACCAGCCCGATCGTCGCCACCACACCGATGAAGCTCACGCCCAGCGCGGTCCCGAGTGACGACGTCGCCCCCTGGACCTGGGAGCCGACCCACAGCCACAGGAGCGGTGTCCCGATCCACAGGACGAGGCTGCCGATGACCATGATCAGCAGCACCAGGGTCGCCCCGGCACCGGTCCTCAGGAGATCGCGCACGTGGCGTCGAGGGTAGCTTTGCTAGCGCGCCGCCCCGCAGACGGGGCGGCGGTGGCTAACGGACAGCCGGAGGAGAGCTTGACCTCCCACCAGCCCATCAGCATCCCGACCAGCCCGAGCCGCGGGCGCACGTACCACACACCGCAGCCCGGCACCCCGATCTCGCGACTGGAGATCCGGACGAACCGGTAGCGACCCGGGTCGAGCAGCATCTTCTCGAGCGCCACCCGGCTCGCCGCCTGCTGATCGGCCCGCTCGGAGATCGTCGCGCGGGCCGACTGGACGCGAGCCGCCAGCTCGTCGCGGACTCGCTCGAGCTCGCCGAGGCCGAGCAGCCGCGGCCCCGCGCCCGACCGCGCCGGCTGGGCGTCGAGCCCTCCCATCGGATAGGCCGTCACGAACGCCTCGGCCAGGTCGCGCTCGAGCCTGTCGATCTGCGCCCGCAGCGACCGTCGCGCCGCAAGCTCGTCCTGCCCCGCACCCGTCAGCGTCGCCAGTTGCGCATCGGGCGCGGCGCGTGAGTCGTGTTCCAGAAGCTCCAACTCTGCCTCCTTTCGGGCGCTCGGGCCAGCTTACCAGCCGCCGCAGGCCCGATTTAGGCGGTCCCCAGAACATCCGCCGCCAACCACAGCGCCTCCTCGACGTGGATCGCCGGGACCCCGTCGACGGCGACCGCGAACAGCACGACCCGGCGCGTGCGCGGCCCGGGGGCATGACTCGCCACCGGCTCGCCGAACAACGTCGCGTGGACTCTCAGCGAGTCGGCGACCACCAGCTGGCCCTCAGGCAGCAGAGATTCCATGGCCGCGCCCCCGAGCCGATCGCCCGGCGCGGAGACCCGGATTCCGAGGCTGCCAGAATCGACGACCGCAGCATCGAGCGCCCACACGGGCACGCCCGTCTCGACCAGCGCGATCAGCAGCGCGTCCGCCACCGCGCCCCGCGACTGGAAGCGACCGTGGACCAGGCGCCCAACCGCGGCCGCCTCGGCCGGAATCCGGGCCGCATCGGGATCGACCCCGACCTGGCGGAAGAACGCCCGGTAGGCGTGCGGGATCGGCCGCGTGCGCATCGCCACCACGCCGGCGCCCCGGTAGCGATCGGACAGCTCCCGCAGCCGACGCCCAACGTCGCGGGAGCTGGTGCGCACTCGCGCATCGAGCGCGGTCCAGCGCAGGCGGAGGCCGGGGAACTCGTCCCGCAGCTTAGGATCAACGACGCCGGCGACGGAGCTCATCGCCCCGGGTCACCGGCGCAGCAGCGCCTGCACCCGCCCGGCCAGGGCCTGCCCTGACAGCCAGTGCTCGCCGATCAATCGCTGGGCCACGGTCCCGCCACGATAGGCGAGCTCGAGCAGCGGACAGGCGGTGACGCCGTACAGCCCGCCGACCCCGCCGTCGGGGTCGTACGCGACGGGGATCGTCCAGTGGTGCGCCCGGACCACCTTCGCGGTGGCAACGTGGCCGGCGTTGACCGCGACCGCCGCGTACCCCGCGTCCCGGGTCCCGGGTTCATGCGCGAGCGCCTGCATCGTGTCGACCTCGCGCTCACACGACCGCGAGCCGGTCACGAAGAAGTCGAGCACGAGCGGCCCGCGCTTGGCCAGCAGGCACACGTTCAGCGCGCGCGGATCGTGGCGCGCGAGCGTGCACGGCGGGTCGAGGTTCGCGTCGCCGTTCAGAGTCGACGCCGCCAGCGGCGCGGCGAAATAGCGGAGCGGCTGGCCCGCAGGCACACCCGGGGTCCCGGACCCGGCCCGGTGGGAGGTCAGCGCGTAGACGAGGAACCCGATCACCAGCACCGCCGCGAGGCCGCCGACGATCCAGGCGTAGCGGCGATTGTCGATCAGCGCCCGGACGGGGGTCGGGATCTCGCCCTCCGCGGGCCCGCCCTCGCCCGCTGGCAGTCCCCGGCCGTCGATCGGTGGCGGTCCCTCGCCCGCCGGCCGTCCCCGGCCCTCGATCGGTGGCGGTCCCTCGCCCTCGACCGGCTCGGACCCGCTCACGCCACCCGGGCTCGACGCCGGCGCGGCAGCCCGCCGGCAACCCGCCCCGGAAGCTCGCGGACGCGCTGGCGCACGTCTCCGCGCTCCGACAGGGCCAGCACCGACGGCAGCACGAGCAGCACGCCGCCGAGCGACACCGACAGGTCGATGAGCGTCACCAGCCCGAAGTCGCGCAGCATCGTGATGCTCGACAGCGTGAGCACGCCGAACCCCGCGATCGCCGTGATCCCGGAGGCGAGCACGGCCGATCCGGTGAACCGGTAGGTCCGCGCCAGGGCGTCGGCCGGCGAGCGCCCGGCGCGGCGCTCCTGCCGGAACCGCTCGGACAGGAGCACGCTGAACTCGGTGGAGATTGCGATCACGAGCGCGCCGAGCGCGGCCGACATCGGGTTGAGCGGGATCCGGGTCGCGAACAGGATCAGCGACGACCAGCCCGTCGCCAGCGCGATCGGCACCAGCGGAACGAGCGCTCGCTGCACCGTGCGCAGAACCGCGAGCAGCACCAGCCCGACCGCGACCAGTCCGGCCAGCAGCATCAGCATCCGGTGACCCGACGAGGACAGCGACGCGTCCGCCTGGGCCGCGAGCACCGGCAGGCCGGCGAGCTCGGCGCTGACCCCTGACGGCGGATGCATGTGCGCCCGCATGTAGTCGATCAGCTGCTGCTGGCGGGACAGCGGCATCAGGCGGATGCCGAACGCGAGCGTCGCCTCGCGGTGGCTGGGCGTGATCACGGCCTGGGAGAAGTACGGCGGGACGGCCTTCAGCAGGCTCGAGATCAGGCCCGTGGTCAACGTGCCCGAACACGAGCCGCTCGTCGCCTGAGTACCCGAGCAGAACAGGTCGGGGAGCGACAGCGCCGGGCACAGCGCCGCCTTCGCGCACCCCTTCTCCTCGACATACCCGAAGTGGGCCAGCAAGGTGTTCTCGTAGCGCACCATCCAGCCGATCGTCGTGGGCGTCGCGACGTTGCTCGAGTGAACGACGACGTCGATCTCGCCCGACACGCCGGTGACGCGCTCGAGCGTGCGCAGGTTCTGGAGCGCCGGCATGTTCGACGGGACGAGCTTGGTCACGTCGGACTGGACCGGCATCTGCGTGTCCGCGACCCAGCCCGCCGCGGCCAGGACCAGCCCCACGAGCAGGATACGCCCGGGATGCCGCACCGCGCCCGCCACCGCGCCTCGCGCGACCCGGCCCACCCGCCGCGAGACCCCGGCCCGATCCCGGGCGTCGCCGAGGATCTCCCCCGCCCCGCGCGCCGACGCGCCCAGGACGCCGAGGGACGGCGGGTTCCAGCGGCGAGCCGGTGGCGGGAGCCAGCGGGGATCCGACCGCCGGCGGCGACCACCGGCGAGGACCATCGCGGCCGAGCCCGCGGTGAGCGCGCACGCGAGCGCGATTCCGATTCCCACGATCAGCAGCAGGCCGAACCCGCGAACCATCGGCACCGGCGAGAGCAGCAGCGCCAGGAAGCCGGCGGCCGTGGCCAGCGCGGCGGTCGCGATTGTCGGCGCCGCGGTGCTCACGGCATGAGCCACGGCGCTGGCCGGGTCCTGATCGGGGCCGCCGGCGCCGGCGGCTCGCGCCTCCTGGGCCCGCGCCTGGAACTGGATCGCGTAGTCGACCGCCAGCCCGATCAGGATCGGCAGCACCGCGATCGAGGCCATCGTCAGTGTCCCGCCCACGAGCGAGACCGCCCCGAACGTGATCCCGGCCGCCGCCAGCGCAATCCCCAGCGGCAACAACCGGGGACGCGATCTGAACACCAGCAGCAGCACCACGCCCATCACCACCAGCGCGCCGGCGAGCAGTCCGGCGATCGAGGCGGTGATCGTCGAGGCGAGGGCGTCGGTGACGACCGGCACTCCCGAGACCGTGTACGTGCCGTGATACGCGGAGCGGAACATCGGCATCCGCACCGCCTCCTGGATCCACTTGATCGCCTGCGCCTGCTGGGCCGAGCTCAGCGACGCCTTCAGCCGGACCTGGATCAGCGCCGAGTCGGCGGTCGGGAACAGGTAGGCAAACCGTGACTTCGGCTGGTTCACGCCGCGGGTCTGGTCGAACACGATCTCCGGGATGAACTGCGGATCGTCGATCGTCGGCTGGCCCGAGATGCCGGAGTTCAGGTACATCTGGAGCAGGTTCGTGGTCTCCTGCTCTTGGGCAATCGAGCCCGCGGCGTTCTCGAGCGTGGTCGCCTGCTTCTTCGACATGTGCCGCGCGAGCGCGAGCTTGTACGCGCTCGTCTTGGCGGTCTGGACCGTCTGCTGCGCCGCGCTGGTGATCTGCGAGATCTCGGTATTGACGGCGGCGACCGCGCGGTTCAGGAACGTCCCCGGCCCGTACACGACCTGCGCCGGCCGAGCCTTCATCAGCTTGCCGCAGGGGCTCCCCCATCCTCCGTACGGCGTCGCGGATCCAGCCGGCGCCGGCGTGAACGCCTGGAGCTGCTGGTTGGCGACGACGACCTGGCCGGCGAGGCACGCCTCGAGCTGGCTGACCGTCGCCAGGTCCTTGGTCTCGACCAGATCGGTCAGCGGCTCGCGGATCAGGATCACGACGGGATCGCCGCCGAAGTGCTTGTTGTCGTCGAGACTCGCCTGGAACGTCGGTGACGACCGGCTGACGAACGTGTCGCTGTTCGTGTTCGGCTTCAGCCGCAGCGCCAGCACGCCGCCGCCCAGCGCGAGCGCGAGCACGATCCCGAGTGTCACGGCCGGTTTGCTCGCGGCCACCCCCGCCAGCCGCCCCAACGTCTTCGCCATCATCGCGTTGCTAATCCATCGCTAGCGGGCCCTGCGACTCCCCGGACAGGAACTGGCGGATGAACGGATTCTCGGAGTTGAGCATGTCCTCGGCGGGACCGGCCTCGACGATCCGGCCCTTCCACAGCACGTTGATGTAATCCGCGACCCGCCGCGCGCTCATGATGTCGTGGGTGATCACACAGAAGGTCGGAAGGTGCTCCCTACCCTTGGACTTTGCCTCTTCCATCATGTCGCGGTGGATCTCGAGGATCAGCTCGCCGAGCAGCGCCGTGCGCACCGGGTCCAGCCCCGAGTCGGGCTCGTCGAACAGCAGGATGTCGGGCTCGAGCACGAGCGCGCGCGCGAACCCGGCACGCTTGCGCATCCCGCCCGAGAGCTCGTTGGGCAGCTTGCTGACAGCTTCGCCGAGACCGACCTCCTTGAGACGCCGCATGACGATGTCCTCGACCTCGTCCTCGCTCTTCTCGGTGTGCTGGCGGAGCGGGAACGCGACGTTGTCGTACACGTTCATCGACCCGAACAGCGCGCCGTCCTGGAACAGCAGGCCGAACTTCTTGCGCATCTCGAACAGGTCGTCGTCGGCCATATTCGGGACCGACTCGCCGTGGACCAGGATGTCGCCCTCGTCGGGATACAGCAGCCCGACCATGTGCTTGATGCAAACCGACTTGCCGGTGCCCGACGGCCCGAGGATCATCGACACCATTCCCTCGGGCAGGCCCATGTTCAGCCCGCGCAGGATCTGCGTCCGGCCGAACGCCTTGTACGTGTCGATGAACTCGACCGCGTCTGGGCGCCCCGACGGATACACCTTGTACGTGTGCCACTTGTACTCGTCATCAGATGCTCCCGGGGGCGGCCCCGGACGCGGCGGCTGCTCGTCGACCACCGACACGCGCGAGCCGGACTCGCGCTCGCCTTCGCGCGCGCCCGCGTCACCCTGACCGTCGCGATCGTCGCCCGCGTCGCCGTCGTGGTCGCCGTGGATCGGCGCCGGCTCGTCGCTCCCGGCGTCCTCGGAGTCCTCAGCGTCCCAGTCTTCGTCGTCAAACGCCATTGTCAGCCTCCGATTGGTGCCCGGGGGTTGGCGCCCCAGAAAAGCTGGGTGCCGAGCATTCCGATGAGATGTACACCGACCAGGTTCAGGACCATCGACTTCGCAGTGGCGGTACCTACGCCTACAGGCCCACCGCTTGCGTTGTACCCGTAATAGCAGCCGACCAGCACGATGAGCGTCGCCATCGCCATCGCCTTTATCAAGCTGAATAAGAGGTCGGGTGGATTCTGGAACTCCCAGAAGATCAGGAAGTAGCCCCCGGAGGACACGTCTCCGATCTGCTGCACCACCGCGATGTAGCTGGCGACGAATCCGGCGCCGATCGCGATCACGTACACGAACGGCAGCACGATCCACGCCGCGAGCAGCCTGGTCGCGCACAGAAACGTCATGCCGCTGATGCCCATGACCTCGAGCGCGTCGATCTCGTCGGAGATCCGCATCGAGCCGAGCTCGGCCACGATTCCGGTGCCGACCTTGGCCGCCATCATGTAGCCGAACGCGAGCGGCGCGAGCTCGCGCAGGTCGCACCACGCCGAGAACACGCCCGAGAACGCCGGGGCTCCCTGCGAGCGAAGCAGGTACGCGCCCTCGATCCCGCATGTGAGGCCAACGATGAACACGAGCGTGCAGATCACGATCGCCGAGCCGACGACCAGGATGCCTGCCTGGCGGAGCGTCTCGCCGAAGAACTTGAACACGCGCAGGCGGAACACCTCGCCGAGCACCTGCGTGGTGAACTTCGCGATCTCGCCGAACGCCTCGATCCATCCCTTTGGTGTGACGATCAGGTCGTTCATCAGCGCGGAATCGTCGTGATCTCGGGGTGGGTCGCGAGCAGTGTCTGGGTGAACGCGTAGTTGAACGCGAAGATCCCGAGGAACGCGATCACGACCGCCTGGTTGACGGCGCGCCCCACCCCCTCGGCCCCGCCCGAGGCCGTCATCCCCTTGTAGCAGCAGACGACGGCGATGATCGCACCAAACAGCGTGGTCTTGACCACCGACCCCCACAGGTCGGTCGTCTCGGCGTTGTTGAAGAAGGTCGAGAAGAACGGGCCGAGCGACGCGTGATTGACGAGCGTCGCGAGGATCCCGCCGAAGACGCCGAAGATCACTGCATAGATGTCGAACAGGCCCGTGACCAGCATCAGCGCGAGAAACCGAGGCACGACCAGGTTCTTGATCGGGTCGACGCCGAGCACCTGGAGCGCGTCGAGTTCCTCGCGGATCTTGCGGGCGCCGAGATCGGCGGTGATCGCGGTCCCGGCGACGCCCGCGAGCACGATCGCGTCGACGAACGGGGCGAACTCCCGGATCGACGCGAGCACGAAGAACCCGCCGAGGCGGTCGAGCGCGCCGAACAGCACGAGGAAGTTTGCGGCCTGGAGGCCCGGCGCCTCGTACCCGAACGCGATCGTCGAGATCAGCAGCGGGAACCAGCACAGCCGCAGTGCGAACATGAACTGGCCGACGAACTCAGGCCCGTACGGGTACGGCGGCCGGACGGCAGAGACCAGCGTCTTGCCAGTCAGGATCATCATGTTGCCGACCTCTTCGAGCACGCCCTTGACAGGCGTGTACCCACGATCGGCGACGGCTCTGATCAAATCTGCTCCGGCCTCCCGGGTCTGCGGTGCCGCCACGCGGCTGACGGCCTAAGCCTACGGCGGGGTACCCGGAAATACCAAATTGGAACCGTCGCCCGAACCGGCGTGAGCGCGTAGGTCAATTGCTATGTTCGACGCGCCGTGACCTCCAGGAGCATCAGTGGTCTCTTTCGTAAGTGCGGCGACATTGAGAGTGGTCACCGGGGGATGCCTGGCGAGGACGCAGGGCCGAAGGTGTGGCCCAGCCACATCGAGGTCCGAGGACTCCGGACGACCGCGGGCGCGGCCGAAGAACGCGAGGCCGGATGCCGAGCGGGCCGCAAGCCCGCGCAGGCGCCGCCGGGGGCCGCTCGAATGTCGTCGTATTTGCGAAAGGGGCCACGTAGCCTGATCTGCGCAGCGCTGACGGCACTCATCCTCACCGGTTGCGGGGGCGGAGCGCGCCAGGACGCGAGCGAGCCGAGTGGGAACTTCCCCGTGGCGGTGTCGACCGCGGCCTTCCCCGCCTCGCAGCGTTTGTCCGAGCACACTCACCTCGTGCTGGCCGTGCGCAACACGGGCTCAGAGACGATCCCGAACATCGCCGTGACGATCTGCAACGTCACCTGTGCGTATCCGGCGCCACCGGGTGAGGGCACCGACGCGGCGGCGTTCGCGCAGGACCTGCAGATGACCGGGCTCGCTAACCCGTCGCGGCCGGTGTGGGTCGTCGACCGGCCCCCGGGCACGTGCAATGCCGGCTGCCAGCCCGGTTCGACCGACGGCAGCGGCAGCCCCGGCGGCGCGGTCACCGCGTACTCGAACACGTGGGCCCTGGGCTCGCTCGCCCCGGGACACACGGCGAAGTTCAACTGGTCCGTGACCGCGGTGGCGCCCGGCCGCCACGTGGTCGCCTGGGAGGTGGCCGCCGGCCTCAACGGCAAGGCCAAGGCAGTGACGACCAGCGGCTCACTCCCGCACGGGACGTTCACGGTGCTGATCCACAACGCGCCGTCCGAGTCCTACGTGAACAGCAACGGCCAGATCGTCACGACCTCGTCCAGCGCCCCGTAAAGGCGCCCGGCCGGATGCCGGGCGGTGGATCCTGCCGAGCGCGCGGAGCGGTCTCCCGGAACCTCAGAAGCGGAGCGCGCGAGGCCCTCCGGACGACCTCGCGCGCCGCGCGTAAGGCGAGGCCGGATGCCGAGCGCGCGGCGAACGCGAGCGGATGCCGTTACGGGGCCTCGCTGCGCTCGGCATCCGTGGGGCCTGGTGCCCCGTCCGGACGGAGCACGCTGTGCGCGAGGCTGCGGCGCCCGGCCCGCGGCACTCGCGTCCGACAGCGTCCGCCGGCGGCACGCCTGGGGCAACGCGGTGCCGACGGGACGGGTGTGCAGCCGAAGCTATTACTCGCTGCTGCTCGTCGCCCAGATGTTGACCCCGCCCTCGACCGCGAGCTTATCGATCTGTTCGAGCTCGTCCGGCTCGAACTCGAGGTGGTCGAGGGCCGCGACGTTCTGCTCGAGCTGAGCGACGCTGCTCGCTCCGAGCAGGGCGCTCGTGATCCGCGGATCGCGAAGCACCCACGCGATCGCCATCTGCGCGAGCGACTGGTCGCGCCGCTTCGCGATCTCGTTCAGTCCCTTCACGTGCGCGAGATTCTCAGGCGTGAGCATCGACTCGTCGAAGTAGTTCCCGATCCGCGCGCGCGAGTCCTCGGGAACGCCGGCGAGGTACTTGCCGGTCAAGAGGCCCTGCGCGAGCGGCGAGAACACGATCGCGCCGGTGCCCTCGCGCTCGAGCACGTCGAGCAGCTCCTCCTCGACCCAGCGGTTGAGCAGCGAGTACGACGGCTGGTGGATCAACAGCGGCGTGCCGAGCTCGCGCAGGATCAGCGCGGCCTCCTCAGTCCTCCGGGGGCCGTAGGAGGAGATCCCGGCGTAGCGCGCCTTGCCCTGGCGCACCGCGGTGTCGAGCGCGCCCATCGTCTCCTCGAGCGGGGTGTCGGGGTCGAAGCGGTGGGAGTAGAACATGTCCACGTAGTCGAGCCGCATGCGCGTGAGGCTCTGTTCGAGGCTTCCCAGTAGGTACTTGCGCGATCCCCACTCCCCGTACGGCCCGGGCCACATGTCGTAGCCGGCCTTGGTCGAGATCACGATCTCGTCGCGGTAGCGCTTCAGGTCCTCCTCGAAGATCCGCCCGAAGTTGATCTCGGCGCTCCCGTACGGCGGCCCGTAGTTGTTGGCGAGATCAAAATGGGTGATCCCGAGGTCGAACGCGCGGCGGATGATCGCCCGGCTGTTCGCGAGCGGGCGGTCGTCGCCGAAGTTCTGCCACAGGCCGAGCGAGATCGCCGGGAGCTTCAGCCCGCTGCGCCCGCAGCGGCGATACGGGATCCGCTCGTAGCGCCCCTCGTCGGGGACGTACGCCTGCCAACCGAGCTCGGGGTTGAACGGCATGCCGCGAGTATTTCATGGCGGGCTGGCCAGGACACGTTTGGCCATGTGCCAGGGTCAGTTTGGACATCCGGATAATGACGGTGGCCGCACCCCCGCGTTAATCTGTGAGACCGTATGCCTCGGCCCCGTCGAGGCGGGGTTTTGTACGCGCCTGCGCCGCTGTGGCGCCCATAGGAAGGAATCAAACGCATGCCTCGCATCCGCCAGCAGAACATCCTCGCCGCGCAGTGGGCTAAAAATGGATCTCCCCACCCACCCGCACTCGGGGCTCCCGATCTAACGCTCTCCGACAACCAGGTGTTCGGCGCGAACGTGTTCAGCCGCGCCGTCCAGCGCCAGCGCCTGTCCTCAGACGTCTTCAAGCGCCTGCAGCAGACGCTCGCCCGTGGCGAGGCGCTCGACACGTCGCTCGCCGACGCGGTCGCGCTCGCGATGAAGGAATGGGCGATGGAGCGGGGCGCCACGCATTACACGCACTGGTTCCAGCCGCTGACGGGCTCGACCGCGGAGAAGCACGACAGCTTCTACGCCCCGACCGACGAGGGCACCGCGATCGCGGACTTCTCGGGCAAGGAGCTGATCCAGGGCGAGCCCGACGCATCGAGCTTCCCGACGGGCGGCATCCGCGCCACGTTCGAGGCGCGCGGCTACACCGCCTGGGACCCGACCTCGCCGGCGTTCATCCTCGAGAACCCCAACGGCACGCTGCTGTGCATCCCGACCGCGTTCGCATCGTGGACGGGTGAGGCGCTCGACCACAAGATCCCGCTGCTGCGCTCGATGGACGCTCTGTCGAAGTCGGCGGTCCGCGCGCTCAAGCTGTTCGGCGACACCGACGCGAACCGCGTGTTCACGACGATCGGGCCTGAGCAGGAGTACTTCCTGATCGACGAGCAGTACTACTTCGAGCGGCCCGACCTGATCACCACCGGCCGCACCCTGTTCGGCGCCAAGCCGCCCAAGGGCCACGAGCTCGACGACCACTACTTCGGGTCGATCCCCGAGCGGATCCTCGCGTACATGCTCGAGACCGAGCGCGAGCTGGCCAAGCTCGGCGTGCCGGTCAAGACCCGCCACAACGAGGTGGCGCCCAACCAGTACGAGATCGCGCCGATCTTCGAGAACTCGAACGTCGGCTCGGACCACCAGCAGCTGACGATGCAGCTGATGCAGAACGTCGCCCGGCGCTACGGGCTCGTGTGCCTCCTGCACGAGAAGCCGTTCGCCGGCGTCAACGGCTCGGGCAAGCACAACAACTGGTCGATGGGCACCGACACCGGCAAGAACCTGCTCGAGCCCGGCGACACCCCGCACCGGAACCTCGAGTTCCTGTTCTTCTGCGCGGCGGTGATCCACGCCGTCAACGAGTACCAGGGCCTGTTGCGCGCGTCGATCGCCTCGCCCGGCCAGGACCATCGCCTCGGCGCCAACGAGGCGCCGCCGGCGATCATCTCGATCTTCCTCGGCGCCGAGCTCGAGAACGTGTTCGGCGCGATCGAGCGCGGCGAGACGTCCGAGACCAGGGCACAGTCGTTCCTCGGGCTCGGCACGCCGGTGCTGCCGCAGCTGCCCAAGCACGGCGGCGATCGCAACCGCACGAGCCCGTTCGCGTTCACCGGCAACAAGTTCGAGTTCCGGGCGCTCGGGTCGAGTCAGTCGCTCGCGCTCCCGAACACCGTGCTCAACACGATCGTGGCGGAAGCCATCGACGAGCTCGCCGATGAGCTCGAGGCGGCGGTCAAGGACGGCCCGCCGGCCGGCGATCCGCTGCGGGACGCGGTGCTCGAGGACGCGCTGCGGCCGATCCTCCAGCGCAGCTACGCCGCCAACAAGCGGATCATCTTCGGCGGCGACAACTACGACGAGGAGTGGCACGCCGAGGCGGAGCGCCGCGGCCTGTTGAATCTGCGCGCCACGCCCGACGCGCTGCCGTATCTCGTCGCCGATGAGACCGTCGAGGTGTTCGAGAAGCACAGCGTGCTGTCGCGCCGCGAGCTCGAGTCCCGCCATGAGGTGTTCCTCGAGCAGTACGTGACCAAGCTCAACATCGAGGCCGAGACCCAGGCGTCGATCGCGCGCACGATGCTGCTGCCGGCGGCGGCGCGCCACCTGGCGCTGCTGCTCGAGGCCCAGCTCGGCGAGCTCGCCGGCGAGACCTCGGACCTGATCGCCGAGTTCACCGAGGCGATCAAGCGGCTCGAGACGGCCAACCTGGCCGAGAATCAGCCGGCGGAGCTCGGGGCGCATGCGGAGTTCATGCGGGACGCGGTCGTCCCGGCGATGGCGGAGGTCCGCAGCGCCGCCGACACGCTCGAGAAGGTCGTGGCCGACGACCTCTGGCCGCTGCCGAAGTACTCGGAGATCCTCTTCATCAAATAATCGCTCGGGTCACCCATCACTCTGGGCGCCCTCAACTTCACTCGAGGGCGCCCGGAGCGATGTCGTGACCCTCGCGCGCAGCTGGCAGGCGTTCTCCGCCACTCAAGTCACCGCGCCGTTGTGCCGACGCCACCGGCACGACATGCTGCTTGAGACTCCTCCATTCGGCAACGCAACTTGTACGCGCGTGGCGGGTTCTACGCTACGGTGGCATTGGTGGCAGGCCGTATGACTGAACACCGCGGGCGCTTTGTGGCCCTGCTCCTCGGGCTTCTGCTGGCTGGACTCGCGGTGACCCCTGCCACGGGCGCCGCGGTCGCGAAGCAGCCCGCGAGCGCGCACGTGATCCACAGGGCCGGCGACGCCAACGCTCTCGCGGGGCGCGGCATGTGGATCTGGTACGTATCTCGGTCGAGTAGCGGCAGCGCCTCGTCGATCATCTCGACCGCGCGCAAGTACGGCCTCAGCACGGTGATGATCAAGAGCGGCGACGGCCGGACGATGTGGTCGCAGTTCAACTCCACCCTGGTTCAGGAACTCCACTCCGCCGGCCTGCACGTGTGCGCGTGGCAGTACGTTTATGGAAACTTCCCGAGCCAGGAGGCAAACGTCGCCTCCACCGCCGTCCACGACGGCGCGGATTGCCTGATCATCGATGCCGAGAGTGAATACGAAGGCAAGTACGTCCAGGCGCAGAGTTACATAACGCAACTGCGAGCTGACATCGGACAGAGCTTCCCGGTCGCACTCGCTGGATTCCCCTACGTGGATTACCACCCCGGGTTTCCCTACTCGGTGTTCCTCGGACCCGGCGGCGCTCAGTACAACACGCCACAGATGTACTGGGTCGACATCGGCACGAGCGTCAACACGGTGTACGCCCACACGTACGCGTACAACGCCGTCTATGAGCGCGCGATCGATCCCCTCGGGCAGGTCTACCAGAATCCGCCGCTGGGTCAGCTCATCCGGTTCCGTCAGCTGTCGCGGACGTACGGCGCCGCGGGCGTCTCGTGGTGGGACTGGCAGCAGGCGAGCACCGCCGGCTGGAAAGGGATCTCGATCGGCGCCGGCAGCCTCACCGGTGTCACGGCGACCACGAGCACGCCTATCTTGAAGCTCGGCTCGCTCGGAGACCTCGTCGTGTGGGCGCAGGAGCACCTGGCGAGCGCCGGCGACACGATCCCGATCGACGGTAGTTACGGCCCGACCACGCAGTCGGCCGTCGAAACCTTCCAGACCGCCGAGGGGCTGACCGCCGACGGAATCGTCGGGCCGGCCACGTGGGCCGCGCTGCTTCACTTCGCCCCCGCGGCCGTGACCTGGACGCAGCACTCGGGCGCAGTGGTTGCCTCGGCCGCCGCGGTCCGTAGCTCGAGCCGCGGGCACCGTTCACTGCTGATGCAGGTCCCGAAGTCGGCCCACGCGCGCGCCAAGCGCAACGAGATCGCCGGCGCCGGCGGGGCCGGGTAGCGCGCGCTCGGACCGCGGTTACAGCAGCTCGTGCTCGCGCGCGTACGCGACGAGCCCGGCGCGCGTCGTACGTCCGGTCTTCTGCTGGATGTGCGCGCGGTGCGACTCGACCGTGCGCACGCTCAGGTACAGATGCGACGCGATCTCGGTGTTGGTGTGCCCGAGCGCGATCAGCCGCAGCACTTCGATCTCGCGCGCTGACAGATCGTCCGGTGGTCCGTTCGACGTCTGCGGCTCCGCTGCCAGCCGCGCCCCGAGCTCGGGATTGAGATACGTGCGGCCCTCGGCGGCGAGGCGCACGGCTTGCACGAGTTCGCCCTCCGCCGCCTCCTTGAGCACGTATCCGATCGCGCCGGCGCGCAGCGCCTCGCGCGCGAACGCCGGATCGTTCTGCATCGTGAGCACCACGATCTGTGTATCGGGCGCGCTCTCGCGCAGGCGTGGGATCGCCGGCAGGCTCGACTCCCCAGGCATGTTGAGGTCGAGGATCAGCACGCGCGGGTGGTATGCGGTCACCCGTCGCTCGGTCGTGGCCACGTCGCCGGCCTCGGCGACGACCTCGAATCCATCCTCGGCTTGCAGCAGCAAACGCAGTCCTGCGCGGACCACCAGGTGATCGTCGGCCAGGACGATCGTGATCGGACCGCGCCGCGATGCGTCGTCCATCGCGGTCACAATACCTCGCAAGTCAGCGCACGGCCGCACCCGGCGCAAGCGTTTGTGATGCATGACGCCGCGGTATGTGGTGACATGCGTGCGCTCAGTACGCCAAGCTTTGCCGCAATCGTTCAGTTCAACAGGGAGAAGCGATGCCTCCAGCCCGCAAGTCAGCAGCAACCAAGCCCGCCGCCCGCGCGAGCAAAGCCAGCCAACGCGTGCGTGCGCGCGCCGCCACGACCAGGGAGGCGACGCGGCGCGAGGTCGAGCAATCGATCGCGCGGTTCGAGGGCCGGCTCAATGACGCCAACGATGCGCTCAAGACGCTCGGCGGTCACCTCGGTCGCGGAGCAAGCGGCAGCTACAAGGAAGTGACCACCGCGCTGACCGCGCTCCGGCGCGAAGCGTCGAAGACCAACAAGCAGGCGCTCAAGGACTTCGACAAGTTGCGCGCGGCGATCACGCACAAGGCCCCGGCGGCCTCGCGCTCGAACTCGGCATCCAAGACGAGCTCGCGCGCGTCGAAGCCGAGCACGAGGAAGGCGAGCACGAGGAAGGCGAGCACCGCAAAGGCGAGCACCGCAAAGGCGACCACGGCGAAGACGAGCACGGCGAAGACGAGCACGCGCGCAAAGGCAACGCGCACGAAGAAGAGCTGACTCAACCGAACAGCCTCACGGTTCCAGCGTCGTCCCGGCTTCGATCTCTGTTCGCTCGTCCGCGTCGACCTCGACCGCGCCGCGGACGCGCACGCCCTCGCAGAACGTGACGTCGCCGTGGACCACGAGTCGCTCGGCCTCGCGCAATGACGGCGCGCCGCCGGGGAAGCGCTTCTCGAAGTCGTCGAGCAGCTTGTAGAAGTCCGGGTCGAGTTCGACGTACGGCAGGTCCCCGACGCGCTCGGGCACCGGCGAGACCACGAACTCGTCCGACAGCGTGTACACGTCGGAGCGGAGCACCAGCAGGTCGTCGGTCGTCTTGACCGGGACAAATCGCGTGCGCGGCACGCACAGCAACTGCGCGCCCTTGAAGCTGCCGATTGCGGCGCCCATCGCGCTCTCGAGCTGGATCACCGGCGGCGAGCTCTTGTCGCGCGGGTCGACCGTCTTGCGGTTGATGATCAACGGAAGCTCGAGCACGCCCCGGGTCTCGTCGAGCTTGTCCTTCAACACGCGCAGGTCGACCCATAGGCTGTTCGTGTTGTAGTAGCGCCACCGGCGGTAGTCGCGGAATGACTCCTCGTCCTCGGGCGGCGTCTGCGCGGTCTCGCGCAGCACGAGTTGGCCGTCAGCGCGCCGGCGTGCGATGTGCCCGCCCTTGCGGTCGGCCTCGGTCCCCTCCACGACCTCCATCAGGAACGGGATCTGGTTCTGATCGAGATAGGCGGCGATGCGCGCGTCGGTGCTCGCGCCGAGGTTGTCCGCGTTGGAGATCATCGCGTAGCGGAAGCCGTGCTCGATCAGCGCGTCGAGCATGCCCGAGCTGCGCAGCGACCCGTACACATCACCGTGCCCGGGCGGGCACCATTCGAGCGGCGGCTCGGGAGGCCAGCTCACCGGCGCGAGTGACTCGGCGTCGAGCTTCGGCTCCATGCTCTGCATGAACGAGACCGGCAGGCCGGTGTCGAGATCCGGATGGGACTCGAGCGCGGCCGCGGTGTCCGCGCGCGTGGCCTGACTGTTCATCAGCACCAGCGGCAGACGAACGCCGTAGCGCTCTCTGAGCGCGAGCGTGTTGCCGATGATGATGTCGAGGAACGATCGCCCCTCGCGCGCCTCTACGAGTGACTTCGGACTCCGTAGTCCCATCGAAGTCGCGAGCCCGCCGTTGAGCTTGATCACGGCGACCGCGTCGAGTGCGCCGCCGTCGGCTTCGGGCAGTGACTCGAGCGCGTCGACATCGCCGGCCGGCTCTAGGTCGGCGCTCGGCAGCATCGCTGAATCCCCCCCGACGAGCCGCTCGTACGCGCCGGCGAACGCGCGGATCGCCTCCTCGGGCTCACCCGCGTCGCGCATCTTCGCCTCCGCCGCCTTCAGGCCGTCCTCAGACACAAACGCTCACGTTTGAAGTCTCGCCGATCGCGCCCCGACGCGCCGTCAGCGTTGTCCGTAGTACGCCTTCGGCCCGTGCTTGCGCTCGTAGTGCTTGTCGCGTAGCGCCGACTGCAGCGCCGGCGCGTCCGGGTCGACCATCTTGGTCAGCAGCGCCATCCTCGCCACCTGCTCGAGCGTGAGGGCGACCTCGACCGCCTTGGCGGGGGTCTCCGCCCAGCAGAACGGCGCGTGCCCGCGAGCCAGCGCACAGGGAAGATCGAGTGGCCCGCGCTCGGAGATCAGCTCGATCAGCGTGGTCCCGGTCGACCCCTCATAGTCGGAGGCGATCTCCTCGTCGGTCAGCGCGCGTGTGACCGGGATCGGAAACGCGCACAGATCGGCATGAGTGGTTCCGAGCACCGGAATCTCGCGCTGCGCCTGCGCCCACGCCACGCCCCACGTCGAGTGGGTGTGGACGACGCCGCCGATCTCGTCGAACGCGCGGTATAGCGCGAGGTGCGTCGGCGTGTCGGTCGACGGGCGGCGGGCGGGGTCGGGACCGGTTATTACGTTGCCATCGAGATCGACTGTGACCAGGTCCTCGACGGTCATTTCCTCGTAGGAGACGCCGCTCGGCTTGATCACGACGAGACCCTCGTCGCGGTCGATCCCGCTCGCGTTACCCCAGGTGAGCGGCGCCAGCCCGTGCGCGGCGAGCGCGCGGTTGGCCTCGAGCACGTCCTCGGCGAGGTGCTCACGCACTTAGTGGACCACTCGCTCAGATCTCCACGTACTCGATGTCGAGTAGCTCCGCGAGCCGGCGCCAACGCCCCCGGTGATCGCCCAGGTTGGTCACGAAGTGATGCGGTCCGGCGAGCGACAGCCAGCGGTTCATGAACTCCTCCATACCCGCATCCGGGCGGAAATGAAAGTAATGCATCTCGACTTTTGGCAACTCGGGCGTGTCGAGCACCTCCCCACGACCGACCACGAGGCGGTTGTAGTCGCCCTCGATCGGGATCAGCGCGGCGGTGGTGGCGGGGCCCGGCTCGGCGGAGAACACCGGCGTCGGCGGGTTGTCGAGACGGCCGATGCCGAGCTCGCGGTCGATCAGCTTCACGGGACGATCGCTGCGGGCGATCTTCCAGTTGCCCTCGCCCATGTGGCTGATCAGCACCGAGTCGAGCTCCCAGTCCATCGCGTACATCTCGCTGAAGTGCGCGTCGCCGACCATCGTCTGGGCGGCGCACATCAGTGTCGTGGTGTTCGTATCGCCCTCGGCGGCGAACCCGTAGCCGTCGGCCATCAGGTCGGACGCGGCCAGCAGCGGCAACTGCTCAAAGCGCCCGTCGCCGCCGATCGAGTCGAAGTGGAACGAGAAGCCGGCGTAGCCGTTGTCCTCGAGCATCCCCCGGATCGCCACCTCGAACCGCGCGGCGTACGCGTGACGCTCGCGCGGGAGGTCGCTCGCGACTTGGAACACCTCCGCGTGACGCGCGAGCACCGCGTCGACCTCCGCGTCGGTGACCGCGTCGATTCGCTTCACCAGCGGACCGAGGTCCTCGCTCACGATCGTCGGTCCGATCCGCCTCAGCAACGACGGCGGGTCATAAAGGATGTCCCCCATGCCGTTCATCGGGTAGCCGAGCAGGCCGATCCGCGTGCGCCGGAGCGCCGTCACCGCCTGCGCCGCACGCGCCCAGTCCTCGAACGCGCGCTCGAACCCGGCCGATTGCCAAGCGCCGGTGATCACCGAGAACGGCAGACCCGACCGGACCAGCGCGTTGGCCTGGTCCTGGGCGCCGTGAATGCCCTGGTTATACGTCAGGTCGTCCATGTCCCAGCTCGCGGTGATCGAGCGCTCCGGCTGGATATTCGCCAGCATCAGCGGCACCGGCGTCTGCATCAACGCGCGCACGGTGCGCATCGCCGGGCCGTAGGTGAGCATCACGATCGCGATCCCGTCGACGTCCGCGGCTACGAGCTCGCGGGCAATCGACTCCACGTCATCGCGATTGCGCGCCGGCCGCGTGAACTGCACATCGGCGACGCCGGCGAGCCGCTGCGCGACCGCGGCCGCGTACTGACCCTGGCGCTCGGTGATCCCCGGGATCATGTCGTCGTAGAGCTCCTGCATGATCCCGAGCAGGCCGATGCGAGGTAGCGGGGTCATGCGCTTCTCCTTTCGGTGCGAATCCGTTTGAGGTCGTGCAGGAGCCGTACCTCAGAACGCCCGAGGTACTCGTATAGCCGGCGGTAGATCTCGTAGACGCGGTCGTAGGTCTTCTTCGCCGTTAGGTCCGGCGTGTACGTGCGCACCTTCTTGGGACGCGTGGCCTCGACGGCGCTCCCGATGTCCTCGTACACCCCGGCCGCGACCGCGCCGAACAGCGCGGCGCCGCGGGCGGGGATCTCGTTGACCTCCGGCACGTGCACCTCGCGGCCGCTGGTGTCGGCGAGCAGCTGCATCATCAGCGGGCTGCGCTCGGCGATCCCGCCGCAGGCGACGACCTGCGACAGCACGAGCCCGTGCTCCTCGAAGTTGTCCATGATCCGCCGGCTGCCGAACGCGATCGACTCGAGCAGCGCGCGGTATATCTGCTCGCGCGTGGTGTGCAGCCCGAGACCGAAGATCGCACCGGTGAGGTCGGCGTCGGCGAGGATCGTGCGGTTGCCGTTCCACCAGTCGAGCGCGACGAGCCCGGTCTCGCCCGGGGCGAGCGTCGCCGCCGCCTTCTCGAGCTCGGCGTAGCTGTCGGAGTCCATGACCACGTCGTCGACGAACCACGCGAGCATGTCGCCGACCGCCGCCTGCCCCGCCTCGTACCCGTACAGGCCCGGGAGGATCCCGTCCTTGACGACACCGGTGATCCCCGGAAGACGCGTCTCGTCGGGGTGGACGATCATGTCGCAGATCGACGTCCCGATCACGATCACGAACGTGCCCGGCTCGTCGACCCCGACGCCCGGGACCGACACCCAGGCGTCGACGTTCCCGACCGCCACCGCCACCGACTCGGGAAGGCCGATCTTCTTCGCCACCTCGGGCCGGAGCGTGCCGGCCTTCGTTCCCAGCGGCACGAACGAATCGCCGAGCTTCTCGCCGGGGCGGTCAAAGCCGGGATAGGCAGCCTCGAAGTACTCAGTCGGAGGCAGCCCGTCCTCGGGTGACCACATCGCCTTGAAACCGGCGGTCGCGGTCTGCCGGCACTCGACCCCGGTCAGATGCCAGATGATCCAGTCGGTGGCTTCGATGAAGTCGGTGCATTCGTCGTAGATCTCGCGATCCTCGAGCCACACCTCGATCAGCTTCGGGAAGTACCACTCCGAGGAGATGCGCCCGCCGTAGCGCTCCAGGAACGCGTCGCCCCGCTCGAGCGCGACCTCGTTGAGTCGATCCGCGACCGGCTGCGCGGCATGGTGTTTCCACAGCTTCGGCCAGGCGTGGCGGCGCTCACGCCACTTGTCGATCGTGCACAGCGGCACGCCGGCGCTCGTGACCGGCAGCACCGTGCACGAGGTGAAGTCGACCCCGAGGCCGACCACCTCCCCGGCGTCGATGCCCGCCTCCTTCACCACCTTGGGCACCGCCTTCTCGACAACGGTCACCCAGTCGTCGGGGTCCTGCAGGGCCCAGTCGGGCGGTAGCTCCTCGCCGGTCGAGGGGAGCGTCTGGTCGATGACCGCGCTGGGATAGCGCACGGCGCTGGTGGCCAGCACGTCGCCGCTGCTCACGTCGACCAACGCAGCGCGGCCCGATTCCGTGCCGAAGTCGATCCCGACCGCGTAGGCCGGGCTCACGCCGCGGTTCCGCCGGCCTGCCCGGTGCCCGACGAGGCGCCGTTGCCGCTCTGTGCGGCCAGCCTGGCGCGCCGGTACTCCTCGACCACGATGTCGTTGAGCTCGTCGACGCTCGTGTCTGCGGTCGGCTTGTCGAGCGAGATCACGCCGTCCTGGATCAGGCTGACCCGATCGCACGCCTGGAACACGTGCACGTAGTTGTGGAGGATCATGATGATCGAGACGCGGCCTTCTTGCTTGAGGCGGGCAATCAGGTCGAGGATCAGCGCTCCCTCCTTGGCGCCCATCGCGGCCAGCGGCTCGTCGAGCAGGATCACGTCAGCATCGCCGGAGATCGTGCGCGCAACAGCGATCGCCTGGCGTTGCCCGCCCGACAGGCGCGCCACGGGCACGTCGAGCAGCGGGATGTCTATCCCGGTCTGCTCGAGCGCCGCGCGCGCCCGCTTTCGCATCGCGCGGTTGGATAGAAACGGGATCGGCTTCTTGACCAGCTCGCGCCGCAGGAACAGGTTGTTGTAGACCGACAGCTGATCGATCAGCGCGAGGTCCTGGTACACGGTGTCGATCCCGTGGGCGCGCGCGTCGAGCACGCTCTTGGGCACGTACGGCTCTCCCTTGAGCCACATCGTCCCCGCGTCCTGCTTCTGGAAGCCGCTGAGGATCTTGATCAGCGTCGACTTGCCGGCGCCGTTGTCGCCGAGCAGCGCGAGCACCTCGCCCTTGCGCAGGTGCAGGTTGACGTCGCGCAGGGCGCTGATCGGCCCGAAGCTCTTCTTGACGTGCTCGACCCGCAGCACGTCGTCGTCGGCCGTCTGCGGCCCGACCACCCGCTCCTGAGGGATAGCTTGGTCAGCCACGGCCAGACCCGATCCGCACCCGCTGCACGTACGTGTTGAACGCCATGGCGATCAGGATCGCGAGGCCGAGGTAGAAGTAGTAGTAATTCGCGCTGACCCCCTTGAGGTTCAGGCCGTCCTGGAGAATCCCGAGGAATATCGCGCCGATCAACGCCCCGATCACGGTGCCGGATCCGCCTTGCAGCAGCGTGCCCCCGATCACCGCTGCCGAGATCGCCTGGAACAGGATCACGTTCGCGCCGGAGGGATCGGGTGTTGTGGTGGCGGCACGGACGGCCTCCATGATCCCGACGAATCCGGCCAGCAGCGCGCACATGACGAAGTTGCGGGTCAGTACGACCTTGGTGCGGACGCCCGCCTCTGAGGCGCCGAGCCGGTTTCCGCCGACCGCGACCGTGTAGATCCCCCATCGGGTGAACGACAGCACGACTTGGAGCAGGATCGCGATCCCGAGCGCCCAGAACAGCTCCGAGTAGGTGCCGCCACCAAAGATCTGCGCGAACGTTCCCACCTTGACCACCGACGTCCCCGGCGTGGTGACCTGCGTCGCATGCGAGATGATCAGGGTCAGGCCGGAAAGGGTGAACAGCGTGCCGAGCGTGGTCACGAACGACGAGATCCCGACGACCGAGACCACGAGGCCGTTGAACAGGCCGACCAGCATCGCCACGAGCAGCGCGCCGATCATCGCCGGGACCAGTGGCAGTCCCAGGTTCACGAGCTTGTAGAAGATGAACGGCGTGAACAGGTAGACGGCGCCGACCGATAGATCGATCTCTGCGTTGATCATCACGAACACCTCGCCCGCCGCCAGGATCGCGTACGGGGCGAAGTATGGAAGCAGCGCTTTTAGGCTGCCGGACGTCAGGAACCGGTTCGTGCTGGCCGCGAAGTAGATGAACGCGATCAGCGTGATCACGATGATGCTGCCCTCGCGCAACGTCAGGAAGCGCTGCCCGAGGCTGAGTGCCCCGCCCCGGCGGGCCCAGCCTTTGGCTGGGCCCTCGGGTGGAGCTTCCGCCGGGGGGGTGCTGTCCGATGCGACAGCCATTGCGGGCTAGGACTTCGTCACCCCGGCCGAGGAGCTTGTGCCCTCGAACCGGCTCTTCGTGCTGTTGTAGGGACCCACGCTTGTCTTATCGAGGAACTTCAGGCCGGTGTTGACGTCCGCGGGACCGGTCAGGCTCCCGGACGCCTTGTAAAGGTACAGCTCGAGGATCGGCAGGAACCCCTGCAGGTAGGGCTGCTGGTCGATCGTGAACTGCAACGCGCCCGACGCCACCGTCTGCTGCGTGACCGGCGTCAGGTCATAGCCGCCGCCCTTGACCTTCCCGTTCAGGTTCTGCTTCTGGATCACCTGCCCGATGCTCTGCGTGCTGCCGCCGTCGACCGCGAAGAATCCCTTGTAGCTGGGATGTCCGGTGATATAGGCCTGGATCGTCGACAGCTCCTGAGGGAGCGCTGCTCCGGTCGCAACCACGTGCGGCGTGATGCTCGAGTGAGACTTGAGCGTGGCCTGCGCGCCGTCGATTCGCGGCTGGATGTTCAGTGACCCCGGCGTGGCGATGAACAGCGCGATATCGCCCGAGGGCACGAGCGAGACGATGTGCTCACCCATCTCCTGACCGGAGACGAACAGATCCTGGCCGATGTAGGCCAGCCGCGCGTTGCCCGCGGCGTCCGCGTTGTAGGCGACCACCGGGATGCCGGCCGCCAGCGCCTTCTCCACCGGCTGGTTGAACGCCGTGAGGCTGATCAGCGCGATGCCGATACCGTCGACGCCGGCGCTGACCGCGGTGTTGAATGCGCTCACCATATCGCCGACGACGCTGTTGTCCGACCCGGTCCACTGGTAGGAGCATCCGAGCAATTTGCATGCGTCGGCCGCACCGTTCTGGGTTGGGGTAAAGAACGGATTCGTCGTGACGTGGTTGACCAGCGTGAACTTGTAGCTCTGGTTGACGCCAAAGATGCTTGCGGCCGAGCTACCGCTACTCGTCGCCGCTGTGCTCGATGAGACGCCCGTGACCGAGCTCGAGCTCTTGCTCGAACCGCACGCCTCGAGCGCGGCCGCGGCGATTCCGGCGGCGGCGCCGGTGAGCGCGGTCCTTCGCGTCAGTTGACGCCATTTCTTGACGGGGGTCTCGTCCTGCTTGCGCTCGTCCCACTCGAGCCGCTCGACTGCGTCCCCCAACATATCGTCTTGTGACACCTGCACTGCTCCTCTCGTCCGCTCGGACACGACTTGAGTTACTCACGCTTTCAGGTTGGGCGCTCGGAAGCCACCATCGTCCCCGTCGCTCAACCCGCAGTTAGCCGCACGCTCACAAAGTCACAACAGTCTGCGCCCGTCGGTTACGGCGGCACACCTCGACCCGTCGCGCCACGCCGGAGCCACTCGCGACACGTCGCAACCGGCGTTGGCCGTGGCCCACGCTTCTAGCCCTCCTCTCGCGTTGATGCGGCGGCCATGTTAGCGATCACAAGCGCCGGGTGTCAATGGCCCCGCGGCGGCTCGCTCGTGCTGGCGCGCACGATCAGCTCGGGCGCGACGAGCATCCCCGACGCGGGCGGCTCCCCCGTCTCCATCGTCCGCAGCAGCGCGCGCAGGCTGCGGGTGCCCATCTCGTTGAAGTCTTGGCGGACCGTCGTCAGCGGCGGGAGGAAGTACGCGGCCTCCGGAATGTCGTCGAAGCCGACCACGCTCAGCTCGCCCGGGACGTCGCGGCCGGCCTCGTGCATCGCGCGCAGCACGCCCAGCGCCATCTGGTCGTTGGCCACGAACACCGCGGTCACGGCCGGGGCGCGGCTGAGGCGCCGGCCGAGGTCGTAGCCGGCGCCCGGGCTCCAGTCTCCGACCAGCGGCTCGGGCAACTCGGCCCCGGCCCGTTGCAGGGTCGTCCGCCAGCCTTCGAGGCGCTTGCGGGACTCGATGAAGTTCGGCGGCCCGGTGATGTGCCACACGGTCGCGTGCCCGAGCTCGAGCAGGTGCTCGGTGGCGCTGACCGCGCCGGCGATCTGGTCGACCGCCACCACCGGAATCCCGTCGTCGGGGCCCGCCTCAACCGCCACCAGCGGCACGTCGGCGTGCGTGTGCAGGAGCGCGTCGCCGGCCTCGCTGTGCGGCGCGATCACGAGGATGCCGTCCACACCCTGGCGCCGCAGTCGCTCGACGGCGTCGGTCACGGACGGGCGGTCGAGCGCTTTGAGGCTGGCGACGATGATGAAGTAGCCGGCCTCGTGCGCGGCCCGCTCGATCCCGAACAGCGTCGACGCCGGGCCGTAAAGCGTGGTATCGAAGCTGACCACGCCGAGCGTCTTCGACCGGCCGGTGACGAGCGCCCGCGCCACCGAGTTCGGCCGGTAGCCGAGCTCCTCCATCGCCGCCAGTACCCGCTTGCGCGTCTCGGGGCGGACGTGCGGGCTGCCGTTGATGACCCGCGAGACCGTCTGGTGCGAGACGCCGGCAAGCCGCCCGACGTCCGACATCACCGGCGCGCGTGGCCGGCGCTTCGTGAACACCTCGTCGATCGGATCCATCGAGGTCATTTCGTCGCCTGGCTCTATCGAAGACTGGTCCGCCGCCCGGCTTGTCCCCCCGAAATTCCTTGAGCGGGTTGGCATGTTAGCGCTAACGAAGTGGTCGAATACGAATAAGATCGCCGCACGAGTCGACCTCGAAGGAGCGGTGATGAAGACGAGCTTGGGCATCTGGGCATTCGGACCGATGATCACACGGTTTGTGCCTGGTGGCTACCAACCGAGCCACGACTACGAGACTGAGCCGGTCGCCGCGAAGGTGCACCGCGCGGTCGAGGGGCTAGGCGACCTGATCGACGGCTACGAGTTCCACTACCCGGACGAGCTCTCGCCCTCGAATCTCGACGAGGTCCGCGCGGCGCTCGGGCCTGACCACGACATCTACTGCATCGCCGGAGGCTTGCATCTGCATCCCCAGTTCGGCCGCGGCGGGCTGGTCAATCCCGACCCGCGGCTGCGTGCGGAGGCGCGCGCAATCGTGCGCGATGCGGCCGCGTTCGCCGGCTCGCTCGGCGCACATCTGATCATCTGGCCGGGCGGCGAGGGCTACAACTATCCGTTCCAGACGCCATACGCGGACTCGTGGCGCTGGCTGATCGAGGGTCTTGCCGAGGCGGCCACAGTGTGCCGGGATCACGGCGTGAAGCTGTTCCTCGAGCACAAGAACTCCGAGCCCGCGATGAAGATCCTGATGCGGAACATCGGCATGTGCCTGTTCGTGATCAGCAAGCTGCGCGACCAGGGGATCGACAACGTCCAGGTCAACATGGACTGGCAGCACCTGATCATGAACGGCGAGCACCTGCCCGAGTACGCCGCGCTGCTCGCCTCCGAGGGGCTGCTCGGCCACCAGCACGGGAACTCCGGGTGGGGCACATTCGACGACGACAACATGGTCGGCGCCACCGCGTTCATGGAGACGCTCGAGCTGGCGCTCGAGTTCCGCCGGTGCGGCTACGGCTCCGGTGGGGAGCGGCTGGGGTTCGATCTGTATCCGTACACGGAGGACCAGGTGGGGGCCGTGCGGCGCTCGATCCTGCAGTGGCAGTTCATCGACTCGGTGGCGGCGCGGATCGACGACGCGGCGCTGCGCGAGGCCCAGGCTGCCAAGGACGCGGTGCGGGCGTACGAGATCGTCTACGCGGCCCTCGGTGCATGAATCCGTCTGCTCTCGAGGATCGCGTGCAGTCGGGTCGCCTCTTCGCGGGGTCGCTCGGCGAGGCGCTCCTCCGTGACACGAACGGTGACGAAGCCACGCGCCAGCGTCTCAGCGTCCCGTTCGCGGTCACTCTCGAACGCGATCTTGTCCTTGTGGAAGAGCCAGCTGTCGAGCTCGACTATGACCTTTTCGGCTGGGAATACCGCGTCGAGGACGTAGCCGTGGAACGGTTGCCCCATCACCGGCGCCGGCAAGCCGTGGTCCGCGCAGAACCGCGGGAAGTCGTCCTCCCAGCCCGATCGCGTCGGAGTGCCGGCGTGGCCGATCAGCTTCGCGATGCGTTTCGTGGCCGGGAGGGTCGGGTGGTGATCGAGCGTCTCAGCGAGCTGATCCTCGGTCAGCCACTGCGAGTGGAGCGCGTTGTTGACCGCGCGCTTGAGCGCGCGGTCGGTGAGGCGCGGCGAGACGTCGAGCAGCGTGCGCGCCGGCGTGGTGGCACGAATGCCGAGCTGGGTGGCCAGATCGCGCCGGCGGAGCGTGGTCGAGCGGTGGACGCGGATCCCCTTCGTTCGCCGGTCACCCACGACGGTCACCTCGAAGGGCCGATCCCACTGCTTCCAGTAGCCCCAGAGCGCCATCGCCGAGCCGTGGCTGAGGGCAGCACCCGAGCCGCAGGCGAGGACAGCGGCGGTGGCGCGCTCCTGTGGCGTGATCGGACGCCGGCCGACCGAGTACACGCCGCGGAACACGCGGTGCAGCCGGCCGATCTTGACCCGGTATGCGATCGCGTGCTTGTCGAGTCCGAGCGCCAGCAGCTGGGGTCGGGTGATGTTCCCGTTCTGCCGGCCAGCGACCCCCGCGATCGCAGCATCAACCGCCCCTTGGGAAGAAGGTCGCAATTATTCCAACCTTCTTCCCAAGCGCCCCTGATCGCGGGGCGGGGGGTCGGGGTTCGAGGCGGGGGCGGGGGACATATCGCGGTCAGCTTCCCACGCCACCGCCCGCGCCCCCCGCGTTTGTTGCAGAGTTTCGACACATGAGCGTTCTGTTCGGCATCGACGTCGGCACCTCGGCCGTCAAGGGCCTTGCGATCAGCGACGCCGGCGAGGTGCTCGCCACCGAGGAAGCGCCGTACCCGCTGTCCACGCCACGCCCCGGCTGGTCCGAGCAGGACCCCGAGGACTGGTGGCGCGCCACCGAAGCGGTCCTCGCGACGCTCGAACGAAAAGCCGGCGCCCCCGCCGGCATCGGGCTATCCGGTCAGATGCACGGCCTCGTCGCGCTCGACGAGAACGACGACGTGATCCGCCCCGCGATCCTCTGGAACGACCAGCGCACGCAAGCCGAGTGCGACGAGATCGAGGAGACGATCGGGCTCGACCGCCTCATAGAACTCACCGGCAACCGAGCGCTGACGGGCTTCACCGCACCGAAGATCCTCTGGGTCCGCAACCACGAGCCGGACAACTACGCACGGATCGCGCACGTCCTGCTCCCCAAGGACTACGTCCGCCTCCGCCTCACCGGCGAGCACGCCACCGATGTCTCCGACGCCTCCGGGATGCTCCTCCTCGACGTCGCGAATCGAGCGTGGAGCGACGAGGTCCTACAAGCGCTCGACATCGACCCGGCGTGGCTGGCGAACGTACTCGAGAGCCCCACGATCTCCGGGACGACCACGGAAGGAGGCGTGCCCGTCGCCGCCGGCGGCGGCGACCAGGCCGCCGGCGCAGTCGGAGTCGGGGTCGATCGCAAAGGGCCGGTATCGGTGGCGCTCGGGACCTCGGGCGTCGTGTTCGCCGCGCTTGACGCGTTCGCGGCCAACCCGGAGGCCCGCGTCCACGCGTTCTGCCACGCGGTCCCCGGCGCCTGGCACGCGATGGGCGTGATGCTGTCGGCCGCTGGCTCGCTCAGCTGGTGGCGCCACGCCTCAGCCCCCGAGACCGACTACGACACGCTGCTGAACGAAGCGGCTGCGTGGCCTGCCGGCGCGGAGGGTCTGCTGTTCCTCCCGTATCTCGCCGGCGAGCGCACCCCCTACGCCGACCCGGATGCCCGCGGAGCGTTCGTCGGGCTCGGCATCCGCCACGACCGGGGCGCGCTGACACGCGCGGTGCTCGAGGGGGTCGCGTTCGGGCTCCGCGATTCGCTCGACCTCATCGACGAGCTCGGCGGCCAACCACAACTCGGTCGGGTGTCGGGCGGCGGCGCACGCAGCCGGCTGTGGACGCAGATCATCGCGTCGGTGCTCGAATTGCCACTCGAGCAGGTGGCGGTCGACGAGGGCGCCGCGTTCGGCGCGGCGATCCTCGGCGGAGTCGCGGCCGAGGTGTGGCCGGACGTCCACGCCGCCGTGAAGGAAACCGTCAAGCCGCGCGACCAGATCGACCCGGTGCCCGAGTGGATCGAGCCCTACCGCGAGCAGCGCGAGCGCTTCCGCGCGCTGTACCCCGCGCTCAAAGCGGTCCGCTGACTAACGCACGACCGCGCGCGCAACCGCCCCCGGACAACCCCGGCGTGCCGCCTTACTGCAGCGGACCGATCGCCTCCTGCACCGCCGCCACCACCGCGCCCGAGCGGACGAGCTCCTCGACGGCCGCGAGCTCGGGCGCCATGTAACGGTCGGGCCCGGGCCCATCGACCCGCGACCGCACCGCCGACAAAGCCGCCGCGGTACCCCGGGCCGGCGCCAACGGCGCTCGGAGATCGAGCGCGCGTGCGGCGCACGTCAGCTCGACCGCGACGATCCGCGCCAGGTTCGCCACCGAGGACCGCAGCTTGCGCGCCGCCCCCCACCCCATCGACACGTGATCCTCCTGCATGGCGCTGGTCGGCAGCGAGTCGACGCTTGCCGGCGCGGCGAGGCGCCGATTCTCGGCCACCAGCGCGGCCTGCGTGTACCCGGCCAGCATCATCCCCGAGTCGACTCCCGGGCTCGCGGCCAGGAACGGCGGCAGCCCGTGCGAGCGACCCGCGTCGAGCAGCCGGTCGGTCCGCCGCTCGGCGATCGCGCCGACCTGCGCCACCGCGATCGCCAACAGATCGCACGCCATCCCGAGCGGCGCCCCGTGGAAGTTGCCGCACGACTCGACGCGACCGTCGGGCAGCACCATCGGGTTGTCGATCGCCGACCGGAGCTCGACCAAAGCCACCCCCGAAGCGAACCCCAACGCGTCCCGCGCGGCCCCGGACACCTGGGGCGCGCACCGCAGCGAGTAGGCGTCCTGGACCCGGGGGTCGCCGTGCCGATGGCTCGCCACGATCTCAGACCCGGCCAGCAGCGCCCGCAAATTGGACGCGCTCGCCACCTGCCCGGGCTGCGGCCGCAACGCGATCAGATCCTCGGCGAACACCCGGTCGGTCCCGAGCAGCGCCTCGACCGACATCGCCGCCGCCACATCCGCCGCCCGAAGCAGCCCCTCAAGATCGACACACGCGAGCACGAGCATCCCGAGCATCCCGTCGGTGCCGTTGGTCAGCGCGAGCCCCTCCTTGGCGGTCAGCTCGATCGGCTCAATCCCAGCCGCCGCCAACGCGTCCGCAGCCGGCAACAACTCACCAAGAGCATCGACCACCGAGCCTTCCCCCATCAGCACCAGCGCGCAGTGCGCGAGCGGGGCGAGATCGCCGCTCGCCCCGAGCGATCCGTACTCGGGAACCACCGGTGTGAGCCCCGCCGCGAGCAGCAAGAGGATCCGCTCGGCGACGATGGGACGCGCCCCCGAGCACCCCATCGCCAGCGTCCGGGCGCGCAGCAACATCATCGCGCGCACCACCTCGCGCTCGACCGGCGGACCCATGCCGGCGGCGTGCGAGCGGACCAGCGCCTGCTGCAGCGCGACGCGCGCCTCGGGCGGGATCTGGACGAGCGCGAGCGATCCGAACCCGGTCGTGATCCCGTACGCGGGCTCGTCCGACGCAGCCCGCGCCACGACGACCGCGGCGCTCCGCTCCATCGCCGCGCGCGCCTCCGCATTCAAATCAACCGCCGCATCGCCTCGTGCGACCGCGACCACTTCCGCAAAAGACAGCCCGCCGGCCCCCAGCGACACGGCCTCCGTCATGAGCCCGCCACCCGCGCCCCGTCCCCCGGCCGCACCTCGAGCGCGCCCTCGGGAACTCCGGCCTCGGCCGGCAACAACGCGAGGACGTGTCCACCGAAGCCGCCGCCGACGATCCGCGCCCCCAGCGCCCCCGCGCGCTTCAACCGGCGGACCGTCTCCTCGACCGCCGGCGTGGACACCTCGTAGCAGTCGCGCAGGCTCGCGTGCGAGGCGTCGAGCAGGCGCCCGAGCTCGGGCATGTCGCCCCGCGACACCGCCGACACCGCGGCGTCGACCCGCTCGTTCTCCGTGATCACGTGCCGGGCACGCTTCCACAACGGCGCCGGCAGCGCATCCGCCGCCGCCAGCGTCACGTCCCGCAGACTCGACACGCCGAGCTCCGCGCACGCCCGCGCACACTCGGCCCGGCGCTCGTTGTAGCCGGACGCCGAGTTCGCGTGGTGCTCACCCGAGTCGAGCGTGACGAGCCGGTAGCCGTCGAGCTCGAGCGCCACCGGCTGGACTTCGAGCGAGCGGAAGTCGATCCGCAAAGCGTGATCGGGCTCCCCGAACAGCGACGAGATCTGGTCGAGCAGGCCGGTCTGCGCGCCGACCCAGTCGTTCTCGATCCGCGAGCACATTTTGGCGAGGTCGAGCCGGTCGAGCTCAGAAACCCCGCTCACGCTCAACAGCGCCAAAACCAGCGCGACCTCGAGCGCGGCCGACGACGACAGGCCGGCGCCCCGCGGCACGTTGCCGCTGATCTCGAGCTCGGCGCCGCTGAGCTCCACGCCGGCGCGCCCGAGCTCGCCGGCGGCGCCCCGGACGAACCCCTCCCAGCCGTCGGCGGGCTCCACGTGATCGAGCGGGAAGCTGTCGCGCTTGCCGAGATCGACCGCGACCGCGTCGATCCGCCGCTCGGCCAGGGAGGCGGCCCGGACGGTCACTCCCTCGCTGATCGCGAACGGGAGCGCGAGGCCCTGGTTGTAGTCGGTGTGCTCCCCGATCAGGTTGGCGCGACCGGGGGCGAAGGCGACGGCGTGGCTGCTCAAAGTTCGATTAGTGTGCTCGCTATGGGAGTCAAGTGGGGAATCATGTCGACCGCGCACATCAACCGCCTGTTCCTCGCCGGCGCGCGCCAAGCGAACGACACCGAAATTCTCGCGGTCGCCAGCCGCGACCAGCCGCGCGCCGACAGCTACGCCCGCGAATACGGCATCGAGCGCGCCCACGGCAGCTACGAGGCACTGCTCGCCGACCACGACGTGCAGGCCGTCTACATCTCGCTCCCGAACTCGCTGCACATCGAGTGGACCATCCGCGCGCTCGAGGCCGGCAAGCACGTCCTGTGCGAGAAACCGCTCAGCCGTCGGACCAAAGACGTCGAACGCGCCTTCGACGTTGCCGAGCGCAACGACAGGCTGCTGATGGAGGCGTTCATGTACCGCCACAACCCTCAGACCCGCCGACTGAAAGAACTCGCGTCCGCGGGCGCAGTGGGCCGCGTACGGGTGATCCGCGGCGCGTTCGGGTTTGTCGCCCGCGACCCCGCGAACGTCCGCCTCAGCGCCACGCTCGAGGGCGGCGCTCTGATGGACGTCGGCTGCTATTGCGTGAGCGGGGCCCGCCTGATCGCCGGCGAGCCCGAGCGGGTGGCAGGCGAGCAGGCGCTCGGCGGCGACGGCGTCGACGTCGCGTTCGCCGGCGTCATGCGGTTCCCAGATGACATCACGGCCCACTTCGACGCCGGCCTCGCGCTCGCCAGCCAGGACCTGCTCGAGGTAGTCGGCGACCAGGGCACGTTGCGGCTGACGGACCCCTGGCACTGCCGCGCCCCTGGGATCGACCTCCTCCGCGAGCACCACACCGAGCGGATTGACACCGAGCTCGCGAACTCCTATCGCCTCGAGGCCGAGAACATGTCGGCGGCGATCCGCGGCGAGGCGCCGCTGCTGCTCGGTCGCGCCGACGCGATCGGTCAGGCGAAAGCGATCGAAGCCCTCTACCAGGCAGCCGACACGGGCCAGGCGGTGACCCTATTCTGATGAAATGTCCCCCCGCGCGTCGGCTGCACTGGGCGAGATCATCCGCCAGCAGCGCGAGCTGGCCGAGATCTCGATGCGCCAGTTCGCCGACCTCGCCGGGATCTCCAACCCGTACCTGTCGCAGATCGAACGCGGGCTGCGGGCCCCGTCTGAGCACGTCGTAGATGGAATCGCCAAGGCGCTCCAGTTGTCCGCCGATGCGCTGTACGAGCAGGCGGGGATGACGCCTCCGGGCGAGGAGGTGCAGGACAACGCGGTGCTCGAGGCGATCGCCGCCGACCACCGGCTGACCGCCCGCCAGCGCAAGGCGCTCGCCGAGATCTACGAGTCGTTCATCGCGTCCGCCCCGACCGGCAAGCGGTCGTCGTCGTGACCGCGGCGAACACACAAGGTAAGGCCGCGCTCGTCACCGGGGCGGCCAGCGGAATCGGCCGCGCGATCGCCGAGCGGCTGACCGCGGACGGCATGGACGTGCTCGCCGTCGACCTGAAGCCCGACCCCGACGGCCCGGGCATCCCGTTCGAGGCGGACCTGACCAGCGCCGAGGCCAACGAACAAAGCGTCAAGGCGGCGCTGGACAAATTCGGGCGCCTCGACGTGGTTGTCGCGAACGCCGGCATCCAGCACGTGGCGCCGGTCGAGGAGTTCCCGGTCGAGCGCTGGGAGACGATCGTGTCGCTTCTGCTCACGAGTCCGTTCCTGCTCGCCAAGTACTCGTGGCCCGCGCTCAGGGACTCCGGCGCCGGCAGGTTCATCGCGATCGCGTCCGTGCACGGCCTGGTCGCGTCGCCGTTCAAGGCGGCCTACATCTCGGCCAAGCACGGCGTCGTCGGACTGGTCAAGACGCTCGCGCTCGAGGGCGCCGGCGACGGGATCACCGCCGCGGCCGTATGCCCCGGCTACGTCCGCACGCCGCTCGTCGAGAAGCAGATCGCCGATCAGGCCAAGGCGCACAACCTCCCCGAGGCCGACGTCCTTGAGCAGGTGATCCTCGCGCCGCACGCGGTCAAGCAGCTGATCGAGCCGTCCGAGGTCGCAGACGTCGTCGCGTTCCTGCTGACCCCGGCCGGCAGGACGTTCACCGGCGTTCCGGTGACGCTCGATCAGGGCTGGACCGCGCGCTGACTACCGTGCCTGCGCGGCTTCCTCGCGCAGCGGCCGCAGCAGTGCCTCCATCGCTACCAGCTGATCGAGCATCGCGCCGGCGGCCTGTTCCATCACGTCGTTGGCCTTCACGTCGCCCGAGTCGTCGATGAACTGCTGGTAGAACGGGATGTTGACCTGTTCGATCAGCGGGTACAGCTTGACCGCGGTCACGACCTGTTGGAGCTGCTCGACCGACCTCGTGCCCGCCGCGACCCCGCCGTAGGAGACGAACCCGACCGGCTTGTAGCGCCACTCGTGGTGCAGGTAGTCGATCGCGTTCTTCAGCGACGCCGGATAGCCGTGGTTGTACTCGGGGGTGACGAACACGAACGCGTCGGCCGCGTCGACCCGCTCGCTCCACTGATGCGTGTGCGCGTTCGCGTACTGGCGCAGGCGCGGATGGTTGGGCTCATCGAGCAGCGGCAACCTGAACTCGACGAGGTCGACGACGTTGACTTCGAAGCCACCGTGATCGGTGGCGCGCTGGATGATCCATTGGGCGACGGGCCAGCCGCCGCGGCCGGGGCGCGTCGAGGCGATGATGATCATGAGTTGCGGCATGGGGCTGGCAGGCTACCCGCTACTCAGCGGAAGCGCACCAGCGCGACGGCGCCGCCGGCGCTGGCGCCACCGTCTGAGATCTTCACCTGCGTCCCGAGCTGGTTGCCGCGGGCGTGCTCGAGCATCGACTTGCCGGCGGAGGTGAGCGAGAAGATCAGATAGCCGACGTCGCGCGCGCCGAGCAACTCGGACCCGGTGGTGGCGATCACGGTGTTGCCGACCGACACGGTCGTGCGCGTGTGGCACGGCGTCGAGGCCAGGCACTCAGCGAGGATCCCGCCGGTCCCGCCCGAGGACACGAAGTCGCTGAGTCCCAGGAGCCGGAGCGTCGAGGACTGGCTGGCCTTGCCGGCCGGCGCGGCGCCGCTCGTCGAGAACCGCACGAGCGTGATCAGGCGGTTCAGCGTGAGCGTCTTCGAGGCCTGCCCGGTGAGGCGCACGAGCAGCCGGTTCCCGCGTGCGTGCGCGATCAGCGACCGTCCGGCACCGGTCAACGAGAAGAAGATGATTCCGCCGGCGTTCGCCGGAATCTGCTCGCTGCCGGTGCGGGCGACGACCGTGCGTCCGGCGGTGATCGTCATCGCGATGTGACAGGCGCGGCCGTTGTCGCACACGGCGGGGAGCCCGCCGGTGCCGTTGCCGGACACGAACGCCGTCCGGCCGGCGATCCCGATGTGGGGCTTAGCCGTGGCCAGCGGCGAGCTGGCGAGCACGTTGCCATTGGAGTCGAGCGCCTGCAGCTCGAAGTCCCCCACCCCGGTCGGCGCCGAGATCGCGGTCTCGAAGGCGCCCTTGGGCGCGGTCTGCAGCGTCGCCAGCGAGCTGGAGCTGGTCCCCGCCAGTACCCGCCACGACGACACCGAGGTCGCGCCGTTCCAGCTCCCCCACACCTCGGTGGTGCCGTCGTTGTTGGGCGCGATCGCGATCGCCGGCGGCGCCGTCGGCTGTCCGGTCCACGCGAACTTGTAAGCGCGATAGCTCGATGTGTTCGAGGTGAAGCGCGCGTCGAACACCTCCTGCCCGGCCGAGTTGAACTCCGTGAAGTACGGCTGCTGTCCCCAGCCGGTGAAAAGGTCGCCCCCCGGGAGCAGCTGGGCGCCGCCCTCGAAGTTCGCGCTCAGCCCCGGCGAATGCTCGAACTGCTTGACCAGGGTCACGGTGTCGTTGGACTCGTTGAGTGATTCCTCGATCGCCCGTGACTGCGAGTGGATCCGCGGCGGGCCGGCGCCGTCGTCGAACATCGTCAGCATCCCGTTCGGCTGAAGCACGACGTCGTGCTGGAAGGCGGTCTGCGTCCCGGCCCCCATCTTGAAGCTGTTCTGGTTCGAGCCCAGCGTCCACATCACCGCGCCCGTCTCGTGGTTGATCTTGTAGACCGCCCAGGTGTTGCGCAGCGACACGAGCAGGTTGCCGTCGCTGTCGATCGCGATCGAGTTCGCGTGATAGGGATCGAACACCAGTCCCGGAGTGCCTTTCTTGAAGAACGACTCGGTGATCGGGATGTGGTCGAGCGCGTGCCACTCGAACAGCACCAGCCCGGTCTTGATGTCGATCTCCTGGATCACCGCGTCCATCAGCGGCCGCCCCATCCCGGGGTAGTGCACCGGCGAGACGCCGACGATGTACGCATCGCCCTGGGGCGTGACCAGGAACTCGTGCAGGTCCATGCCCTGTAGCCCGTTGCCGGCCTGGACCGTCGCGATCTGCTGATACTGGCTGTTGTAGATCACGCCCTCGCCGCGCCCAGAGCCGTTGTTCGTGAACCCCTGCCACCACGTCAGCACCGGCTGGCCGCCCAACTGCTGGACGCGGAAGTCGGTGGCTAGCTCGTTGGCCGGCAGCGGCTGGAACCAGAGCGTGTTGCCCGACGGGTCGAGGATCATCGGGCCGTTCTGCACCGGGCCGTACTGCGGCGTGAGGAAGATGTCCCCGTTGTACTCAGACGACGAGTGCCGGTTGACCGTGATCGACGCCGGCTCGAGGTCAGGGCGCGAATGGAAGTGCTGGACCCCGTTCGATCCCGCCGGCACCATCGGGATCTTCATCGGGTTGATCGTCCCGAACGGGACCGCGATCGCGAAGTGGAACGAGCCGCTCGTGCCTCCCGTCACGTTCAGCCCGGTGGTTACGGTCACGGTCTCGCCGGCGGTGAACGGCTGACTGGGGATGAAGCTCCCGCCCTGCCCGTCGGAATCGGCCTCGATCGAGCCGCTGTGCGCGCCCGAGCTCGAGCCCACCACGGTGATGTGACCGATCTGGCTGGCCGGGATGCCCCTGAACGTGATCTGGGTCTGCGGCAGGGCGCTGGCCGTCCCCGGGCTCGGGAACACCGCCACCGCCGCCGGTTGGGCGAACGCGGCCGGCGCAGCCACGAGCAGCGCGAACGCCGCCGCGAGCGCGACCACGACTCCCCGCGTGACCCCAGACCACCGTCGGGACCTCAATTGTCTCGAAACCTCCTGCAAGCAATCATGAAACCCGTGAGCACGGCAAACGTTGCGCCGCGGAGGGTAGCTTGCGCACCGTACGGTTTAGGTCAGACGGGTCGGTCGTGCACGGCTGCTTGCGCACCGTACGGTTCAGGTCAGACGGGTCGGTTGTGCACGGCTGCTTGCGCACCGTACGGTTCAGGTCAGACGGGTCGGTCGTGCACGGCTGCTTGCGCACCGTACGGTTCAGGTCAGACGGATCGGTCGTGCACGGCTGCTTGCGGTCCGCGTCCGCGACCCAGCCAGGCGCGGCGCGCGCCCTTCGCGCGACCCCGGCTGACGCCGCGCGCTCCCTCCACGTATCTTTCCGGCGCGATGCGCTTCGCCTCGATCCTGCATGACGGCACCCCGCTCGCGGTCGCGATCGAGGGCGACCGCGCAATCCCCATCAAGGGCATCACCGAGCTCGGCCTGAACACCCCGCTCAGCCTGCTGAAGGACCCGCCGCTGGACAAGGGCTCGAGCATCCCCACCGACGAGATCGAGAGGCGCGCCGTCGTCCCGCGACCGGGCAAGGTGATCTGCGTCGGGCTCAACTACGTCGCCCACATCGAGGAGACAAAACGCGAAGGATCCGAGTATCCGGTGCTGTTCACGAAGTTCGCGAGCACGCTGGCCGCCCCGGACGAGCCGGTCGCGCTCCCGCCCGAGAGCGAGGCGATCGACTACGAGGGCGAGCTGCTCGTGGTGATCGGGGAGCGCGGCCGCCGCATCCCGGCCGACCGCGCCCGAGACTTCGTGGCCGGCTACTCCATCGCCAACGACGTCTCGATGCGCGACTACCAGTACAAGACCCACCAGTGGCTGCAGGGCAAGGCCTGGGACGCCACCACCCCGGTCGGCCCCGACCTCGTCACACTCGATGAGGTCCCGGACCCGACGACGTTGCGCACGTTCGTCAACGGCGAGAAGGTCCAGGAGACCTCGACCGAGCTGATGATCTTCGACGTGGCCAGGCTCATCAGCGTCGTATCGGAGTTCGCTGCGCTCGAGCCCGGCGACCTGATCCTGACCGGCACCCCCGGAGGCGTCGGCTACCGCCGCGAGCCGCAGCTGTTGCTCAAGGAAGGCGACGTCGTCGTGATCGAGATCGACGGCGTCGGACGGCTCGAGAACCGCTGCGTGGCCGAGCAGCTCGGCTAGCGCGCGAGCGCGGCCCGCACCGCCGCGGCGAACTCGTCCACGTCCTCCTCGGTGATGTCCCACGAGCACATCCACCGCACCTCGCCGACGCGCTCGTCCCACGTGTAGAACGGGAACTCGCGCTGGAGCGACTCGGTCACCGCCGGCGTCAGCGTCGCGAACACCGCGTTCGTCTCCACCGGCCGGGTAATCGTCAAGCCGGCCACACCACCGACCGCCCCGGCAAGCAGCGTGGCCATCGCGTTGGCGTGCCCGGCGCAGCGCAACCACAGATCGTCGCTCAGCAGCGCGTCGAACTGGGCGGCGAGGAACCGCATCTTCGACGCGAGCTGCATCGACTGCTTGCGGATGTACAGGAAGTCGTGCGCGAGCTCCGGGTTCAGGAGCACCACCGCCTCGGCTCCGAGCAATCCGTTCTTGGTGCCGCCGAACGAGAGGACGTCGGCCCCGGCCACCACCTCCCGGAGCGACACTCCGAGCGCGGCCGCGGCGTTCGACAGACGCGCCCCGTCGACGTGCAGCACGAGGTCGTGAGAGTGGGCGAGGTCGGACAACGCGCGCATCTCGGCCACCGTGTACAGCGTCCCGAGCTCGGTGCACTGCGAGATCGATACGGCCCGAGGCTGCACGGCGTGCTCGTCACCGATCCGCGCGATCCGGCTCTCGACCGCCTCGGGCGTCAGCTTGCCGTCGACGCCCGGCGCGAGCAGCAGCTTGAGCCCGGCAATCGCCTCGGGTGCGCCGCACTCGTCGACGTTCAGGTGCGCGGTCTCGGTGCAGATCACGCCCTCGAACCGCCGGCACGCAGCGCGCAGCGACACGACGTTGGCGCCGGTGCCGTTGAACACGAAGAACGCGCTCGCGTCCTCGCCGAAGGTGTGAGCCACCCGGGCCTCAACCCCGAGCGTGTAGTCGTCGTGCCCGTAGCCGAACGCGTGACCGACGTTCACCCGCGCGATCGCCGCGAGGACGTCGGGGTGGATCGTGGCCGAGTTGTCTGACGCGAACCCGCGTGCGCTGTTCACGCCGCGAGCTTAGCCTTCAGCGACGAATAGAAGATCGACAGCGGGAATTCGTCGTCCCGCACGAGGTCGATGTACGGCCGCGGATCCTCGACTTCGGTGAAGTCGCGGGCTGAGGAGGTCCAGCGCGAGCCCGCCGCGGGCGGCACGCTCGCCGCGACGAGATCGTGCGCCGCCGCCCAGTGCTGAAGCTTCGTGCGATCGATCCCGAGCCGGTAGAGCTCCTCGACCTCGTGCCGGAGCGTGGCGACGCCCTCGCTGACCCGATCCCATTCGATCGTGAGCTGGTTGTCGGTCCAGTGCAGGTAGCCGTGGCGGTGCAGGAACGCGAACAGCAGCTGGCCGCCGAGCCCGTCGTAGTTGCGGATCCGCGATCCGGTGATCGGGAACCGCAGCAGCCGGTCGAGCAGGATCGAGTACTGCACGTAGCGGGCGAACGCCACCCCCTCCCGCTCGAGCTCGACCGCGTGACCGAACGCGGTCAGATCGCAGCGGAGCTCCTCGAGCGAGTACATCCAGTACGGCGCCCGCTGGCGGATCATGAACGGGTCGAACGGCAGGTCGCCGTGGCTGTGGGCGCGGTCGTGGATCAGGTCCCACAGGATGTAGGCCTGCTGGGACATGCCCGGGTTGGCGAGCATGCACGCCGCGTCGGGCGGGAGGTTCAGCCGCAGAAGATCGGCTGCGGCGCCACCCAGGCGCCGCAGCCGGGCGGCCTCGCGATCGCAGAAGATCGCCCCGAAGTTGGAGACGGGCCGGGCGGCGACCGAAACCGTCTCGGGGAACAGCACCGCGCACTCGCTGTCGTAGCCGCGGGTGGCGTCGACGAGCTCGACCGGCACGTACTTGGGGTTGTCGTAGCGCGTGCGCTCGAGCTCGGCGATCCAGTCCGGCCACGGCACCCGCACGATCAGCGCCTCGAAGCAGGTGTCGCGCGAGCCGTTCTGCTTGTACATCGGGAACAACACGAGGTGCTCGATCCCGTCGGTGCGCATCAGCTCCGGACGGAACTCCTCGAGCGCGCGCGTGAAGTCAGGCTTGCCGAAATCCCAGGCGCGCAGATCCTCGACCGCCGCGGTCAGGTATGTCTCGTCGTGCGAGAAGCGCGGCTTCAGCTCGTCGATCGCCTCCGCGATCGCGGACACATGTGCCGCGCGCCGCGTCCGGATCTCCGGCGAGCGATCCGTCGGGCGCCTGGAGCAGCGCGAGCGCGTTGGTCTCCTCGCGCAGCCGCGTCCACGCCGGTGCGTGCTCGGGCCCGTGCCCGTTGCGCTCCGCGTGGACGGGCCACATCCCGCCGTCGGGACGCGGCCGCCCAATAGACGATGTTCAGCCACAGCGCGCGGTGATCGAGCTCGTCGATGCAGTCGTCGCCGAACAGATCCGAGTCGGCCAGCACGACCACCCGCCCCCGGCCATGCGTGGCGGCGACGATCAGCGGCGCGCCCGGGGACCGAGGCGCTCGCGTGGGTGCGGGCCAGAATCGGCGGCGGGCCGCCGGCGCCGTTGCTCGAGGTGATCGTCGTCGCCCGGTACAGGCAGGCCGCGTGCACGCGCGCGAGCAGATCGCCGGCGCGACCGCGGGCGCCGCGCTGAAGGTCGGCGAGCACCCAGCTCGGAGCGTTCACGTGGTGCTCGTAGTCCTGCACGGTGTCGTTCTCGAGGCGTAGCCCGAACCGCGCGAGCAGCTCGTTGAGGTTGTTGCCGTACTTGTCCTGCTCGGTCTCGCCGAGCACGATCAGCCCGCCACCGCGCGCGACGAACGCCTCGATCGCGTCGAGCTCGTCCGCCGTCAGCCGGGGCGATCCGGTGCCCGTCGTCCGCTCCCAGGCGGGGTCCGACGGATGCGCGATCACGAGCACGCCGGCGCCGGCCAGCGCCTCCTCGGTCAGCGGTCCCTCGGCGTGGGACTCGACGACGAAGTCGCGCTCGGCCAGCGCGGCGGCGGCACGGGCGTACGACGCATCGCCGGGGTGAGCGGGCTGCATCTGGCGCGCGAGCTCGGGACGGATCGTCCACGCCTCGTTGTGGGCTTCGTCGAAGACGACGCGGGCGAGCGTTCCGGATTCGGTCATGGCCTAGAGGCTACCCGGGGCCCCGGCGGTTGTCGATGCCGAAAACGATGTAATCTCTGCAACAGATCGCCATATGGATGCCCAGGATCGTCAGATTATTGCGTTACTCGTCGAAGACGGCCGGCGCACCTACGACGACATCGCCCGTCACGTGTCGCTGTCGGCGCCGGCGGTCAAGCGACGCGTCGACCGCCTGCGGGCGCGCGGGGCGCTGCGTGGGTTCACGGCCGTCGTCGACCACACCGCGCTCGGCGACCACACCGAGGCGCTGGTCGAGCTGTTCTACGCGCCCGGCACGCTGCTCGACGCAGGTCACCGCCACGCTGCGCCGGCATCCCGAGGTCGTCGAGGCGTGGAGCGTCACCGGCGAGGCCGACGCGATCGCCCGCGTGCGCACGCAGAACAACGCCGACCTCGAGCGGCTGATCATGGACCTCCAGCGCGACGGCCTGGTCGAGCGGACGCGCTCGCAGGTGGTGATGTCGCGGCTCGTGTCGCACGCGGGAAACTAGCGTCGGGGCGTAGGTAGGGGCCTCGCTACGCTCGGCGTCCTCCGGATGATGTCGCGGCCGGCGCATCACGCGAGGCACGGATGCTGAGCGCGCCGTAGCCGCGACGCCGTTCCGCCGGGCGTCCATGCCCGGCGGCGTGATGGCGACTACGGACAGGACGGGCTCTCGGGCCCCAGGGACGCCGGCGAAGCCGGCCCCAATCTCCCCGCAAGCCGGCCCACCCCTCCCGCGTTAACCTTGACAGGATCATGTCAAGGTTTGGTACAGTCCTCCCAATGCGCGACTTCCTGGCGGCTACCCGCGACCGCATCATCGTCTACGACGGCGGGATGGGCGCCACGCTCGAGCAGTACGACCTGAGCCTCGAGCACGACTACAAGCTGTCCGGCCGGTGCCACGAGGCGCTCGTGCTGAACCGCCCCGACGTGATCGAGGGCGTTCACACCGAGATGCTCGAGGCCGGCGCCGAGGTGCTCGAGACCGACACCTTCCAGGCCTCGAGGCTGAAGCTGTCCGAGTGGGGCCTCGAGGATCACACGGCCGAGATCAACCAGAGGGCGGCCGAGATCGCGCGCAAAGCCGCCGGCGAGAATCGCTTCGTGGCCGGCTCGATCGGGCCGACCGGGTTCCTGCCCGCCAGCGACGACCCGTCGCTCGGGCAGATCCAGTTCCCCGAGCTGGTCGCGGTGTTCGAGGAGCAGTCCCGCTGGCTGCTGGCGGGCGGCGTCGACCTGCTGATCATCGAGACCGCACAGGACATCCTCGAGGTCAAGGCGGCCGTGTTCGGCGCGCGCCGGGCGTTCAAGGAGGCCGGCCGCAGCGTGCCGATCCAGTGCAGCGTGTCGCTGCTGCCCCAGGGCGGCAAGATGCTGCTCGGGACCGACATCAGCGCGGTGCTGGCCACACTCGAGGCGCTTGACGTCGACGGGATCGGGCTCAACTGCTCGACCGGCCCCGAGGACATGCGCGACGCGATCCGGTTCCTCGGTGAGCACTGCCCGGTCCCGGTCCACTGCATCCCGAACGCCGGCCTGCCGCTCCAGGGCCCGAACGGCGAGACGATCTTCCCCGAGGAGCCCGAGCCGCTCGCGAACGTGCTGGGCGAGTTCATCGAGCGCTACGGCGTGACGATCGTCGGCGGCTGCTGCGGCACGACGCCCGAACACATCGCCGCGATCGCCGAGCGCGCCCGGGCACATTCGCCCCGAGCGCGCCCGGCTCCACGGCCGCCGCACGTGTCGAGCATGATCGCGGCGACCTCGCTGGTCCAGGACCCCCGCCCCACGCTGATCGGCGAACGGGTCAACTCGCAGGGCTCGCGCAAGGCCAAGGAACTGCTGCTGGCCGACGACTACGACGGCCTCCTGACCGTCGCCGAGGACCAGGTCACCGGCGGTGCCCACGTGCTCGACGTGTGCGTCGCGCTGACCGAGCGCCAGGACGAGGACGAGCAGATGCGCCAGGTGGTCAAACGGATCTCGCTGTCCCAGCCGGCGCCGATCCAGATCGACTCGACCGAGCCCGACGTGATCGAGACCGCGCTCCAGCAGATCCCGGGGCGGGCGATCGTCAACTCGATCAACCTCGAGGCCGGACGGGCCAAGCTCGACAAGGTCGTGCCGCTCGCCAAGGCGCACGGCGCCGGGGTGATCGCGCTCACGATCGACGAGGTCGGGATGGCCAAGACCCGCGAGCGCAAGCTCGAGGTCGCGCAGCGGCTCACGCAGCTGTGCTGCGAGGAGCACGGCCTCGACCCCGAGGTGCTGATCTTCGACTGCCTGACGTTCACGCTGACCACGGGCGACGAGGAGTGGCGCCCGAGCGCGGTCGAGACGATCGAGGGGATCCGCCTGATCAAGACCCAGATCCCGGGCGTGAAGACCTCGCTCGGAGTCAGCAACGTGTCGTTCGGGGTGGGCCTGCCGGCGCGGAGCGTGCTCAACAGCGTGTTCCTGCACCACTGCGTCGAGGCCGGGCTCGACCTCGCGATGGTCAACCCCAACCACATCACGCCTTACGGGGAGATCCCGCCCGAGGAGCGCGAGCTCGCCGACGACCTGGTGTTCAACCGCCGCGAGGACGCGCTCGAGCGCTACATCGCGCACTTCGAGTCCAAGGGTCCCGCGGAGGCCGAAGAGAAGGCCGATCCGACCGAGGGCATGGAGCCCGAGGAGGCGCTCCACTATCAGATCCTGCGCCGCAAGCGGGAGGGCGTCGAGGACTGGATCGACCGCAGCGTCGAGAAGATCGGCGCGGTGCCGACGCTCAACGAGGTGCTGCTGCCGGCGATGAAGGAGGTCGGCGACAAGTTCGGCGCCGGCGAGCTGATCCTCCCGTTCGTGCTCCAGTCCGCCGAGGTGATGAAGCGCGCGGTCGCGCAGCTCGAGCAGTACCTCGACAAGATCGAGGGCTACACCAAGGGCACGGTCGTTCTCGCGACGGTGTTCGGCGACGTCCACGACATCGGCAAGTCGCTCGTCAACACGATCCTCACCAACAACGGCTACACGGTCGTCGACCTCGGCAAGCAGGTGCCGATCCAGACCGTGATCGACGCCGCGGTCGAGCACAAGGCGACCGCGATCGGGCTGAGCGCGCTGCTCGTGTCGACCTCGAAGCAGATGCCGGCGTGCGTCCAGGAGCTCCACTCGCACGGGCACCAGTTCCCGCTGCTGATCGGCGGCGCCGCGATCAACCGGAACTTCGGCCTACGGATCCTGTACCCGAACGGCACCGAGTCAGACGACGTCTACGAGGCCGGCGTGTTCTACTGCCGCGACGCGTTCGAGGGGCTCTCGAAGATGGACCAGCTGGTCGACGGCGAGGCCCGCGAGGCGCTGATCGCCAAGACCCGCGACGCGGCCAAGCAACTCCGCGACCGGCCCCCCGACGCCCCCGACGATGCGCCGCCGGTCACCGACGCGTCGGTCCGGAGCGCCGCCCCTGTCGACAACGCGATCCCGGAGCCGCCGTTCTGGGGTGCCCGCGAGATTGACGTCCCTATGGACGAGGTCTACCACCACCTCGACACGCACGTGCTGTTCAAGCTCCACTGGGGCGGCCGCGGCGTCAAGGGCGAGGCGTGGAAGCAGCTCGTCGGCGAGGATTTCAAGCCCCGACTCGAGCGGATGTGGCGCGAGCAGACGTACCTTCGCCCGCGCGCGGTGCTCGGCTACTTCCCGTGCAACTCGGACGGCAACGAGCTGATCGTGTGGGATCCGGATGACTTCGACCCCGCCAACCCGCGCGAGCTCGAGCGTCTCGTGTTCCCGCGCCAGCCGCGCCACGACCGGATCTGCCTGGCCGACTTCTACCGACCCATTAATCGGGGGGATCCCAATTCGACGTGGTCGCTCTGCAGGCGGTCACGGCCGGCGACGAGGTCACCGAGCTGATGGCGCGGCTCGAGGCCGATGGCGAGTTCGCCGAGCAGCTGTTCGTCCACGGACTCGGCGTCCAGACCGCCGAGGGGATGGCCGAGTGGCTGCACGGCCGCGTCCGCTCCGATCTGGGGATCACGCCTACGCAGGGCCGCCGCTACTCGTGGGGCTATCCCGCCTGCCCCGAGCAGTCAGAGCACGAGAAGGTGTTCAGGCTGCTCGACGCGCCGTCGATCGGACTGCGCCTGTCGGGCGGCTTCGCGGTCGAGCCCGAGCAGTCGACGCTCGCGATCGTCGCCCACCACCCGCAGGCCGTCTACTTCGGCATGAAGTCGGGCTTCCTGCCCAAGACCGGCAAGCAGGCGGCCGACGAGCTGGTCGCCGGCACCGACAAGGACCCGACGCGTTTGGATGAGCTGACCGACGCCGAGCCCGAGCTTGTCGACGAGGGCGCCGGCGAGGGTCAGCCGGCGATGGCGGAGGCTTCCTAGCTCAGCTTTGCGCGCTGGCCGTGCCGGCGCCGCGAGACGCCGGACGGGCCGGCCGGCCGGGGATTCGCGGGCTCGGGCGCGCCGGCAGCTTGACCGGCGTCGTGTGCATCGCCCGCAGCCGGATCTCGCGCCAGGACATGCCCTCCTTGAGCAGCGCCGGCATGCCCATGATGATCGCGCTCGTGACCTCGACCGCCTGCAGGATCACGCCGAAGGCGACGCCGTCGCCGTAGCCGATGTGCCAGCCGGTGTGGAGCACGGCGGCGCACGCGGCCTGGAACACGCCGAGGTTCGCCGGCGTGGCCGGCAGGACCGCGGTGATATTGACCGCGAACAGCACGGCGGCCGCGGCGCCGATGCCGGCGCCGTGCTTGTCGAGCCCGAGCGCCACCAGCAGCACCCAGCAGGACAGGCACTGCAGCGCCCACGCCGACAGCTGGGCGATCGCGGCTGTCGTGCCCAGGCGCGGACGGCGGAACACGATCAGGCCGGCTCGCACGCGAGCCATCGCCTCGCGGACCTGCGCGGCGAACGCATACACGCGCGACGAGCGCGATTTGCCCGCGTCGCGCAGCAACAGCGGCGTTAGCAGCACCGCGATCAACAGGGTCAGCGGCGCGATCGCCGCCACCAGCAGCGCGTTCTGGTGGCCGTTGAAGAAGTCGACCGAGGAGAACATGATCGCGCCGAGCACGACCAGCGCGACGATGTTCAACAGCGTCTGCGACACGACCGTGCCGAGCACGATCGGGAGGTTCTCGCGCGGCTTGCCGGTGCGTCTGGCCACCACCAGCGCGCGCGACGGCTCGCCGAGGCGGGCAGGCAGCGTCGAGGACATCAGTACGCCGATGAACGTCCCCTGGGCCGCGTCGGACAGCCGGATCCGCGACCGCGGGAGCGCCGCTTTGAGGATGGCGTGCCAGGAGACGGCGCGGAGTGCCATCGCGCAGCACATGATCGCGAGGCCGAGCACCACGAGCGTGGGGCTCGCGGTGATCAGCGCCTTGGCGATGTTGGTCAAGCCGATCTTCTGGAGCGCGAGGAACGCGAGCACGGCGCCGCCGATCGACACCGTGGCGAGGCCGACGCGGCGGGCGATGCCGAGCGCCTTGCTGTGCCGCTGCGGTCCGGTCAGCGGCGGCTCGAGGCTCGCCAGCCGCTGCGGCGGGACCCGCGGCTTCAGGTCGGCGGCGCGCGCACCCACCCGAACAGCGGCGCGCTGGACCGCGGTCGCCGGCTCGGGCGTGGCGATCGCCGCCTCGTAGGCGCCCATCACCTGCGCGGCGACGCGCGGCCAGGCGAACCGCTCGGCGCCGAGCGCGGCGGCGCGCGCCATCTCCGCGCGGCGGATCGGTTCCTCGTATAGGTCGCGGAGCGTCTCGGCCAGCGTCTGGGCGTCGCCGCGCGGCACGAGCACGCCGTCGACGCCGTCGCGGACGACGTCGCGATAGCCGGCGATGTCCGACGCGATCACGGGTGTACCGGCCGCGAACGCCTCGGTCAGAACCATGCCGAAGCTCTCGCCCCCGAGCGACGGGGCACACAGCACGTCGCCGGCCTCGAGCTCGAGGCGCTTGGTCTCGTCGTCGACCTTGCCGAGCACGCGCACGTCGCGCATGTCGAGCATCAGCGGGGACAGCTCCTGCTCGGAGGGGCCGATCACGGTCAGCTCGGTCGGGATGTGCTCGCGCAGCGCCTCGAACGCGCGCAGCAGCAGTGGCAGGCCCTTGCGCTCGACCGCCTGGCCGACGAACACGATCTTGAGCTTGTCGGTTTGCGGTCGCAGTGCGCCGAGTGCCGCGCGCTCGCTGTCGACGTGGACCCCGTTGGGGACGATCAGGTAGTGGCCGCCGAAGAAGCGCTTGGCGGTCCAGGCGGCCGCCTCGGAGACGGCGATCCGGACGTGGAGCCGGTTCAGCATCCGCCGCGCGCCGAGCACGTTCGCGATCCCGTTCGAGACGCGGTTCTCGTTATAGGTGTGGAAGGTCCCGACCAGCGGGAGCCTGATCCCGTCGGTAACGCACCACGGCGCCACCGGTGCGAGCGGCTCGTGGACGTGGACGACGTCGTAGCCGCCGGTGCGAAGCTCGTGCTGGGCGGTGGCGAGCGCGTACGGGGTGATCGAGACGTTCGAGACGGCCTGGTTGGCCTTCAGCGACACCGTTCGCCCTAGCGACACCAGATATTCGGGGGGTTCGACGTCCTGCGGGCGGGCGCCTCGGTGCAGCACCGACGAGTAGCGGCCCGGAGGGTCGTACGGCGCCAGCACGCGAACGTGATGTCCGTCGGCAATGAAGCGCTCCGCGAGCGCTTCGATATGTCTCGTGACGCCCCCGGGATACGTCCACGAGTATGGCGACAGGATCGCTACTCGCATCTAGAGGAATGGTAGTGGTTGGGACAACGTGTCATGGGTCGCTTTCCGGGTTTAGACCCGGGACCGTGCGTATCATCATGTACACCGGTGCCGGTTAGACATTTCGTCAAATACACCTTCCTGAAGGTGGATCCTGCATGGCGACGTCTCGAGTGGGAGCGGCGCGCGGAGGACAAGCGCGAGTTCATCGCGGCCTGCGAGGACTTCGCCGACGGCCATCTGCTGCGGACGTTCTCTCTGGTCGGGACCCGGGGCGACGCGGACCTGATGTTGCTTAGCCAGGCTCAGAACCTCGAGCGGATCCACGAGTTCCACGTCGTGCTCTCCCAGAGCGGGTTGATGAAGTGGTGCGAGGTCCCGTACTCCTTCCTGGCGATGACCAAGCCATCGGAGTACTCCGACGAGTCGCGGCTCGAGGTCCGCCCGGCTCACGGCAAGTACCTGTTCGTGTACCCGTTCGTCAAGACCCGCGCCTGGTATGCGCTGCCGGCCGACGAACGGTGGCGGATCATGCAGGAGCACATCAAGCTCGGGCGCGAGTACCCGTCGGTCGACCTCAACACGAGCTACTCGTTCGGGCTCGACGACCAGGAGTTCGTGGTCGCGTTCGAGACCGACAACCCTGCGGATTTCTTGGATTTGGTGCAGCGGCTGCGGACGACCGAGTCGAGTTCGTACACGCTGCGCGACACCCCGACGTTCACGTGCATCTCGTGCTCGGTGCAGCGGGCCCTCGGGGCGCTGGACGGAGCGGCATTGACCGTGACCGAGGGGGTCTCGGGCTGAGGTTGGCCCGGGGATGACCGCCATCGAGGAGGCGGACCGATGACCGCCACCGATCCAGTCAAGCTCGTGCTCGACTACGACGAGGTCCGCGACGTTACGGTGATCGGCGCCGGACCGGTCGGGATGTGCACGGCGTTCTGGGCCGGCATGCGCGAGGCGTCCTCGCGCGTGATCGACTCGCTGCCGGAGCTCGGCGGGCAGCTGACCACCCTGTATCCCGAAAAGTGGATCTTCGACGTTCCCGGCCACCCGAAGGTGCTCGCGCGTGATCTGGTCGAGCTGTTGCGGGAGCAGGCGCTCGAGCAATTCGACGTGCCGGTTCATCTGGGAACGACGGCATCGAAGATCTCGTGGGAGGGCTCGGGCGAAGACCGGGTGGTGGTCCTGCACACCGACGCCGGCGAGTTGCGCTCGCGCACCGTGATCGTCGCCGGTGGGCACGGGGCATTCGAGCCCAAGAAGCTGCCGGGCTACGACATGACGCCGTGGGAGGGACGCGGCGTGCACTACGTCGTTGGCGACAAGTCGATGTTCGAGGGCAAGCGGGTGATGATCGTCGGTGGCGGCGACTCCGCGGTCGATTGGGTCGTCAACCTGCTGGATGTGGCTTCCTCGGTGCATTTGGTCCACCGTCGCGAGGGCTTCCGCGCGCACGAGGTCACGGTCGGCCAGGTGCTCGAGGCCGCCGACCGCGGCGACGTTGCTCTGCACGTGCCGTTCCAGATCCGCGAGGTGTCCGGCAACGGGCACGTCGAGCGGGTGCGGCTGTTCAATTCACAGGATGAGGCGAACGAGATCGAGGTCGAGGTCGACGCGATCCTGCTCCAGCTCGGGTTCAAGACCGCGCTCGGGCCTTTGAAGGACTGGGGATTCGAGGTCGTCAAGGGCGCGATCGTCGTCGACCAGCTGATGAAGACGTCCTTGGAGCGCGTGTGGGCGTGCGGCGACATCGCCACGTTCGCCGGCAAGCTCAAGCTGATCGCCACCGGTTTTGCCGAATCCGCGATCGCGGTGGCGCAGGCCGTCCACCAGATCCGGCCCGACGTCAAGATTCAGCCGGCGTACTCCACCAACACGGGCGTTCCCGGGGTCGTTGCCGGCCAGGCGTAAACCCAGAGCGACCGCGCCGACTGCGCGGGCCGGGTCGCGGACGGGATCGCGGGACGGGGGGTCCGGCGACGCGGCGCCGCGGGGCGAGGCGGCGCCGCGGGCCGATGCGGCAGCGGTCGAGGCGGCAGCGTCCGGCGAGACGGCGACGGCGGTCGAGACGCTGCGCGCCGCCGATCCGGTGATGCGCGCGATCATCGACGAGGTCGGGACAGATGGGTTGGAGGACTTCCGCACCGGCCTCCCGAGCGACAGCTACGCGACGCTGATCCGCGCGATCGCCGGCCAGCAGCTTTCGAACTCGGCCGCTGCCGCGATCTACAACAAGCTGCTCGCGCGGTACGGGGGACGGCCGCCCTCGCCGGCCGAGCTGCTCGCCGACGACCCCGAGGAACTGCGGGCCGCGGCCGGCCTCAGCCACGCGAAGGTGCGCTACCTCAGGTCGCTCGCCGAGCACGTGCTCGACGGTTCGCTCGAGCTCGACCACCTCGACGACCTCCCCGACGACGACGTGATCGCCCAACTCGTGGCGGTCAAGGGCATCGGGCTCTGGAGCGCCCACATGTTCCTGATCATCCACCTGCGCCGCCCGGACGTGTTGCCGGTCGGGGATCTCGGAATTCGCAAGGCGATCATGACCCGCTACGGGTTGCCGGCGCTGCCCGGGCCGGCCGAGAGCATCGAGATCGGCGAGCGGTGGCGTCCGTACCGGACGCTCGCGTCCCTGTTCCTGTGGCGCTCGCTGTACGAGACGCCGATCTGAGTGGTCGCGGTGGCGCGGTCGTCGGTCGCGGTGGCGCGGTCGTCGGTCGGGGTGGCGCGGTTCCGGCGCCGGGGCGGGGGCGATGGCGCGGTCGCGGGGGCGAGGCGGGGGCGGTGGCGCGGTGGTCGACGGGCGGTGGCGGTGGCGCGGACCGGCGGACGACTCGCCCTGCACGCCCCCGGCGGTGCGGAACTCGCAAAACCCCCCATCCGCCGATCGCTGCGGCTACATAAGCGCCTCAGAGGCGCTTATGTAGCCCCGGTAAGTCCGCCGCGTGAGGTTTGGCGAGTTGTGCACCCCCGGCGGGCGCGGACGGCGCCGGGCGAGCGCATAAACGACCCTCGAGCGGTGGCATAGACGACCCTCGAGCGGTCGCTTAGACGACCCGGGGCACTGGGCACAGACGAACCGCGCCGACGTTCAAAAACAGGCCACCACGACCCGCCAAAAACAACCAGCCCCGCACAGCCCGACCGGCGATCAGACCGCGGAAACTTCTTCTTCTTCTGCGACCCGGAACGAGGAGCCGCAGCCGCAGGCTGCGATCACGTTCGGGTTCTCGACCTTGAAGCCGGCGCCCTGGAGGCCCTCGACGAAGTCGATCACCGAGCCCTTGACGTACGGGAGGCTCGGACGGTCGACGAGGAGGCGAATGCCCTTGTCCTCGAACACGCTGTCGTCGTCATGCTGCTCGTCGAACGCGAGCGCGTACTGGAAGCCGGAACAGCCTCCGCCGCGAACGCCCACCCGCAGGCCGGAGGTGCCGGCGACGGAACTCTGCGACGAGAGGAACTCTCGGACCTTCTCAGCGCCTTTATCTGTCAGTGTGATCATCGAAATCCGTATCGGCAGCTTGCTTCATTCAGTATAGCGATGGCATCTCGCTACGCTAACAACATGGCAGCCACCGAAGCACCGGCCACCCCGGCGGAGCTCAAGGAGCGGATCGAAACAAGTATTCCGGGTGCGACCGCGGACGTTACCGGCGACGGCCATCACTTCAACGCGATCGTGTCGGCGCCGGCGTTCCAGGGGCTCTCCCGGATCGCCCAGCACCGGCTCGTCTACAACGTGTTCGGGGCGGAGGTCGGGGACCGCATCCACGCCCTGTCAATCCAAACTAAGGCCTTGGAAACGGAGAACAGCGCATGAGCGACGATCAGACCCCCCAGATCCGCGAGGCAATCGAGAGCGCGATCTCGGAGAACCCCGTGATCCTGTTCATGAAGGGCACTCCCGACCAGCCGATGTGTGGCTTCTCCGCCCGCACGGTGGCGATCCTCCAGCACGTCGGGACGCCGTTCGCGGCCGTCAACATCCTTCCCGACCCGCGGATCCGCCAGGAGCTTTCGACGGTGTCGAACTGGCCGACGATCCCGCAGCTGTTCATCGACGGCGAGTTCGTCGGCGGCTGCGACATCGTCACCGAGATGTACGAGTCCGGCGAGCTGCAGAGCGCGCTCGGGCTCGAGCAGAACGGCGCCACCGATGAGCCGGCGCCCGAGTCGGCCGCGCACGAGCCGGCGCCGCTCACCATCGAGAACCGCCTGTAACGGGCCGGCTAGGGCTTCTCCACGAACAACGGCAGCGTCGTCCGGCCCGTGATCAGCAGCGTCGGGTCGCGGAACACGCGGCGCTTGCCGTGTCCGGGCACGTTGGCGTACAGCCCGTCGTAGGTCGGGATCGACGCGATCGCGGCGCGCAGCTCGGGCAGTGAGGAGATCGCCGACGGGCCACTGCCGCTCCCCGACGAACCCGACGACGCGCCGCCGGGAGTCAAAGCGACGATGAGCGCCGAGGACAGGCCGCCCGACGTCGCCGGCGCAGGGGCGGCGGGGCCGTGGATCGTGACGGCGAGCGGTCCGCTCGCCCCGCGTGGGATCCGCAACCGGAACGACACCGTGCGGCGCCGCCCTCGGTAGACCCGCACGACCAGCCGCACCCTGACGGTCTTCCCGGCCTTGACCCGCAGCGGGGCGTGCGCGGCCACGATGCTCGCCATCGCGAGCCCCCTCGAGGCCTCGAGATTTGCGACCACGTGCGTGACGTGAAGAGCGGCGAAGTCGACCTGCTCGAAGTCCTGGAACGCAGTCGTGACGTCGTTCGAAGCCGCGCTGGCGAGCTCCGGCGGCGTCTCCCCTGCGTCGCCGGCGGTCCCGGTGCCCACGTAGCGGTCGCAGAACCCGAGCGGCTCCGAGGTCTCGCGCAGGTAGATCTTCAGGCACATGTTCCCCGACTCGTCGGCCGGCGGTCCGTCGTAGATCTGCGTGGCCGCCTGCGCCACCTCGAGCGGCGCGATCGTGTCGACCAGCGAGCTGCCGAGCGGGAGGCCGATGTCGGTCTCGTCCGCGACCTGGGTGTCGAGCGACAGCGACTGACCGGTGCCGCGGTCGTTGGCCGTCACGTCGACCGGAACGGTCGGCGGCGGCGCCCCGACCTCGCCGATCACCGCATTCGGCGTGTCGCTCGAGAGCGTGCCCTCGGTGTGGCCGGGCGCGGCCAGCTTGTAGCTCGGCTGTTCGGTCGGGTCGGGGTTGTTGACCACGTAGTAGACGTAGGCGTCCTGGAGCAGCAGCGAGCGCCGGCCGGCGCCGTCGAGCTCGTGCCCGAACGCGTACACGGTCGGCCCACCGACGTAGGTGACGGTGCCGACCGCCCCCATCGGGACGTCGCCGGACGAGTAGCTGGCGCTCACCGACGCGCCGGGCACGAGCGGCTGCACCGGGAAGTTCGTGGCCTGGCTGCCGGTCGGCGTGGCCAGGATGGTCCGGCCGGCGCGCTCGCCGGCGCGCTGCACGAGGCCGAATATCGCTGGCGAGAGGCCACCGACGGTCAGCGGTGCGACCAGCGGCCTCGGCTTGGCGGCCAATTGCGGGGTATCCGGCGGCGGCTGGACCGGCTCGCCGAGCATCTGCTCGATCGGCGTCACCAGCACGACGTTGTTGCCGTACTGCCCAATCCCCTCGGAGATCGCGCCGGCGTTCTCCATCGTCCCCATCGCGTCCGGGCAGTAGACGGGAGAGCCCGAGAATCCCTCGGCGACGCCGGTCGTGTCGACCGCCGGTCCCGACACCTGCACGAGGATCCGCGGGCCCTCGCCCGGCGACTCCACGATGTCGATCACGTTGACGTTGAACGACGTGATCGTCGTCCCCTGGACCACGGTCTCGCCGATGCAGTTCATCCCCGGCTGAACCTGGGAGAGCGGCATGATCGGCCCTCCGCCCTGAGCGAGCGCGGCACTCACCGGGAGCAACAGCCCCGCGAGCACGAACAGGATGAGCAGTCTTACGCTGATGGCGAGCCCCCCTTTCAGGCTCCTCCGCGGCCCCGCGGGGACAGCATACCCCGCAGGCTGCGGGATAGCATCGGCTCATGGCCACGACTCGGGCCACGTCCGCGAGCGTCGTCGCGCTGCGCTTCGACGGTGCCACGCTGTGGGCAATCGACCAGACCGAGCTTCCCTGGCGTGAGCGACAACTCGAGCTGCGGAGCGCCGAGGACGTTGCCGGCGCGATCCGCCGCCTGGCGATCCGGGGCGCGCCGCTTATTGGCGTCGCCGGCGCGTACGGCGTGGTCGTCGAGCTCGCCCGCGACCCCTCGCTCGAGACACTCGCGCAAGCCTGCGAACTGCTCCGGAACGCCCGTCCCACCGCGGTCAATCTCGCCTGGGCGGTCGACCGGGTCAGCGAGGCCGTCCGCAACCGCGACCCGGCCGGCGATCTCGTCAGCGCCGCGCTAGAGGAGGCCCGCCGGATCCACGCCGAGGAGGAGGCCGCGAGCGACGCGATCGCGGCCCACGGCGCGGACCTGCTGGCGGGCGCCCGGCGGATCATGACCCACTGCAACACGGGCGCGCTCGCCGCGCCCGGCCGCGGGACGGCGCTCGCCGTGATCGCCGAGCTGGCCGAGCGCGGCACGCTCGAGGGCGTGCTCGCCACCGAGTCGCGGCCTCTGCTCCAGGGCGCGCGGCTCACGGCCTATGAGCTTGCGCCGCCTGAACATCCCGCACGAGCTGATCGTGGACTCCGCCGCGGCGGGGCTGATCGCGGCCGGCGCGGTCGACGCGGTGATCGTCGGCTGCGACCGCGTTGCAGCCAACGGCGATGTCGCCAACAAGGTCGGCACGTACGGGCTGGCGCTCGCCGCGCGGGCCGCCGGCATCCCGTTCGTCGTCGCCGGCCCCACATCGACGATCGACCTAAGCACGCCCGACGGCGCGGGGATCCCGATCGAGGACCGCGATCCCGAGGAGGTGAGGGCCGTAGCGGGGCAGCTGATGACGCTTCCAGATACGCGCTGCCGCAACCCGGCGTTCGACGTGACGCCAGCGGCGCTGATCACCGCACTCGTCACCGAGCGGGGGGTCGTCCGGTCCCCGAGCACCGAAGCCCTCGCCGAGCACCGCGCCACCGGCCCGGCGCACCACGCCGCCGGCTCCGCAAACGGCGTCGACTCTCGATGAGGGTCGCGCGGTCGTTCGCCCCGGGCGACGTCCGGATCGAGGAGGCGCCCGACCCCGAGCCGGGCGCCGGCGAGGTCGTGTGCGACGTCCTCGCGTGCGGCGTCTGCGGCTCGGACGTGACCGACTGGTACATCGCGCCCCGCCTGCCCGCGGTGCTAGGCCACGAGCTCGTCGGCACGGTCCGCGCGCTCGGCGACGGGGTCGTGGCGCCGGCGGTCGGCGCCCGCGTGGTCATCCACCACCACGCTCCGTGCGGCGAGTGCCGCCGATGCCGGCGCCGTCACGAGACGCTGTGCGAGCGGTTTCGTGCCACGCGACTCGACCCCGGCGGGTTCGCCGAGCGAGTGCGCATCAGCGAGGACCTGGTCGGGGAGTTGCTCGAGCTGCCCGACGACCTCGACCCGATAGCGGCGACGTTCATCGAGCCGCTGGCGTGCGTGCTGCGCTCGCAGGACCGGGTCGGGCTGCGCGCCGGCGACTCCCTGCTCGTGGTCGGCGCCGGCGTCAACGGCCTGCTGCAGATCGCCGCCGCCCACGCCCGCGGGGTCGAGGCCGTGTGGGTGCGTGAGCCGCGCGAGGAGCGCCTCACGCTCGCCGAGGCCTGGGGCGCCGAGCATCACGGCAACGAGCTCGTCGACGTCGCGATCGCGTGCACGCCCAAGCCCGACGCGATCGCCGCGGCCGCGGCGGCGGTGGCGCCCGGCGGGACGCTCTGCTTCTACGCGCCGCCCTCCCCCACCGCGCCCCCCGAGCTCGACGCCACCGCGCTGTATCTGCGCGAGATAACGGTCACGGCGAGCTACTCGGCCGGACCCAGGGACATGCGGGCGGCGCTCGAGCTGATCGCCGGCGGCCGCATCGACCCGCGCTCGCTGGTCTCGCACCGGCTGCCGCTGGAGGAGACCGGGCGTGCGCTCGACCTGCAGCGTACGGCCGGCGGGCTGAAGGTCGTGGTGGAGCCGTGAGCGGGTGGCTGAAAGCCGTGGTGGAGCCGTGAGCGGGTGGCTGAAAGCCGTGGTGGAGCCGTGAGCGGACGGCTGAACGTAGCGGTGGAGCCTTGAGAGCGGCAATCCTGTTCGGCCCCGAGGACCTACGCGTCGAGCAGGTCCCCGAGCCGGACGGGGAGGTGATCATCGAGGTGCAGGCGGCCACGACCTGCGGCACCGACGTGAAGATGTGGCGCTACGGCCACCTGGCGCTGGGGCCGTATCCGTGCGCGTTCGGCCACGAGACCGCGGGCGTGCGCGTCGACACCGGCGAGCGCGTGCTCGTGTCTGACTCGGTGGCGTGCGGGACCTGCGACCCCTGCCGCGCCGGCCGCGCGCAGATCTGCCGGGCGCCGACGTGGGTGCTCGGCGGCTTTGCCGAGCGGATCGCGGCGCCGGCGCAGGCGCTCCACCCGATCCCGGACGGGCTTCCCGCGGAGGCGGCGGCGATGGCCGAGCCGCTCGCGGCCGCGGTTCACGCGGTGGCGCGAGGCAGCGACGCCGGCGACGTGGGCATCCTCGGAGGCGGCCCGATGGGTCTGATGCTGACCGCGCTGCTCGTGGCCCAGGGGCGGTCGGTGACGGTCGCCGACCCCCATGCCGAGCGCCGCCGGCAGGCAACCGACCTCGGCGCGCGCGCCACCAGCCAGCTCGACGACCAGCACGAGCTCGTGTTCGAGGCCGTCGGCCGCCCCGAGACGTGGCGGATCGCCACCGCCGCGGCCGCGCCCGGTGGCGTCGTGGTCCTCGTCGGCGGCTGTCCCAGCGGAACCGACATCACCCTGGCGACCGGCCCGCTCCACTACGACGAACTCGAGCTCCGCGGGACGTTCCACCATGCGCCGGACGAGGTCGACGCCGCGCTCGCGGTGCTCGCAGCCGACGACCGGCTGTGGGAAACGCTCCGGGGCCCGACGATCCCGCTCGAGCGGCTCCCGGCAGCGCTCGCCACCTCTACTGGGGGGCCGGCGAAGAAGTGGGTGGTGGACCCCCGGGGCTAACCGGCGAAGAAGTGGGTGGTGGATCCCCGGATCTAGTGTCGCGCAGGAACTCGAGGTGCTCGACGATCCGGCGCGAGTCGCAGATCGCCTCGCCGTCGATCACCAGCACCGGCACGCGCCGCTGACCGGTCAGCGCCACGACCTCCGGCCGGTGCGAGCGCCGTTGCGGGAGCACGACCTGCTCGAACGGGATCCCCTCGCGCGCGAGCGCGCGCGCCACCTTCCCGCACGGGCACAGCCAGTTCGTCGGGGTCGTGCAGCGGTAGAGCGTCGCCACTATCTGCACCCCGGCGAGCGGCGGCGCTGCTCAGCGACCGAGCTGCCGGCGCCGGCCGCGTCCGAACGCAAGCGCGCCGAGCGCCGCCATCCCGCCGCCGAGCACGAACCCGGCGACCCCGGCCCCGATCAGGACCTCGCGGTGGTGGCGGCGGATCTGGCCTCGCCAGTCGGTGAGCTCAGTCACCTCCTGGCGGAGCTTGTCGAGCGAACTGCCGAGCTCCTGGCGGTTCTGCTCGATCGAGGCGCGGATCTGCTCGGGCGTGCGCGTCGGCGGCGGCATCAGCTTCCGATCTCGGTCTTGGACGAGACCGTGTCGCGAATCCGCATGGCCTCGTCGATGGCCATCGTCGGGGCAGGCGGCGCCCCGGCCTTCAGCTTGGTCCAGGCGAACAGGAACGAGGCGATCGTCAGGATCGCGAGCACGCCGAACACGATCAGGAAGCCCTCCCAGATGCTCCCGGCGCCAGGGACGAGGATCGCGTTGAGCGCCCACGCCAATGCTTCGAGCCCGATGAAGATCGCAAACACCCCGAACACCGCGCCCGCGAGGACCGCCACCGTCCCCCGCAGCAGGCTCTTGGCCTTGATCGTGACCTCGGCCTTGGCGAGCTCGATCTCCTCCCGGACCAGGTTGCTGACCCGGTCGGAGACCTCGCCGACCGCGTTTACGAGGTTGTCGGATTTGCCGTTGTCAGCGGACAAGGCGCTTCAGGATCATGGCGACCACGAGACCGCCGGCGAAAGCAGCGCCCACCGCCACTTCCGGACGATCTTCGGCCAGCGCGGCGGCTCGAGCCTGCAGGGGGACGCTGTCGGACACGCCGGACGGCACGTCCGCAGTGGGCTGCGTGGTCGAGGTCTCGATGTCTTCGGTCACTCGGGCGGGTCCTCGCCGAACACACGCGTCCAGATCATGGCGGACACGCGCGTCGACAGGAGCGTTGCGAGCGCGCCGGTTCCGGCGAGCAGGCCCGTCCAAAGCAGTCGCTTCACCAGGGGACTCTCAGTCATCGGAAGGATTCAATCAGACATCGAGGCGTCGGCCGCGGGAAGCTTCCGAGGCGACGCCGAGCGCGGCCCCCGTCGGGTCCCGCTCGAGCCCGCGGCAGATCGTCTCGACGATCATGCTCTTGGCACCCTCGAGCTCGTCGTCGCCGACGGCGTCGCGGTCGAAGATCCAGCGAGTCAGCACCTGTTCGATTGACCCATAGAACGCGAGTGCCGCGAACTCCGGCGTGATCTCCGACCGGAAGATGCCGTCGGCCTGGGCGCGCTCGACGATCGCCGCGATCTGCGCGTAGGCCTCGCGGATCTTGACCAGGTGGGTGCGCCCGAAGGTGTTGGCCGCGCGGGTGACCTCGACCACGATCACCTTCATCAGCTCGGGCTCGTGGCGGTAGGAGTCGACGATGAACCCGGCGATCGCCGCCAGCTTGTCCTGCGGCGAGCGCTCGGACCGATCGGTCTCGGCGATCGCCGCGAGCATCACGTTCCAGCGCTCGAGGAACAGGGTGTCGAGGATCTCGTCCTTGGAGGAGAAGTAGTGATAGACGAGCCCGTACGCGACGCCGGCCTCGTCGGCGATGTCCGACACGCGGCAGGTGTGGAAGCCCTGGCGCGCGAACACCCGCATCGCGGCGTCGAGGATCACCCGGCGCTTGTCGGCGGCCGCAGTGCCTGACGCTGCCATCAGAGGCTCCAGCCGTAGACGTCGGGCCGGCGATGCTCGAGCGCCGGGATTCTTCGCCTGACGCTGTCGAGCGTCGCCAAGTCGAGATCGGCCACGATCGCGGTCTCGGTGTCCGGGGCGCACGCGAGCACGAGGCCCCACGGGTCGATGATCAGCGAGCGGCCGCCGGCGCGATGGCCGGGCGGGTGGGCGCCGATCTGGTTGGGGGCGATCACGAAGCACTGGTTCTCGATCGCGCGCGCTCGCAGCAGCACCTCCCAGTGATCCCGCGTGGTCGCGAGGGTGAACGCCGCCGGTACCGTCACAACCTTCGCGCCGCGCACGGCGAGGATGCGGTAGAGCTCGGGGAAGCGGACGTCGTAGCAGATGCTCATCCCCAGCCGCAGGCCCCCGGGCAGCTCGGAGACCACGATCTCATCGCCGGCGTCCTCGGAGGCAGACTCGGCGTAGAGGTCGCCGTCGACCTCGACGTCGAACATGTGGAGCTTGCGGTACACGGCGCGGATCTCGCCGTCGGCGCCGACGTGGACGCTCGTGTTGGCCCCTTTTGACCGCCCGTCGACGCGCTCGACGATCGACCCGGCGACGAGATCGACGCCGAGCTCGCGCGCGGCCGACCGCGCCCACGAGATGCACCGCCCGTCGAGCGGCTCCGCCCCGGCGGTCATCTGCTCGTCGGTCCCGAGCACGCTCCATTTCTCGGGGAGCACGACGAGCTCGGCCCCGAGCGCCGCGGCGTCTCGCACGAGCCGGTCCGCGGTATCGAGATTCCGGTCGGTGTCCTCTGTGGCGTTAAGCTGAACGGCGCCGACGCGCACGGCGGGGTGGCTGCGATCCAAGTTCGATTGACCAGTCAGTCAGGTCAGTCAGTGTAACTCACCAAACCGCGCTGCCGGCGCAGTGCCGCCAGCAGCAGCTTCGAGTGCATCGCGCCGACCAGTTCGCGCAACGGCTCGGCTCCCGAGGAGATGATCTGGACCGCGCGGTCGACGTCGACCTTGCCGGCGAGCCGGTCGAGCAGCACCCTGACCTCCTCCTCGACGAGCGGCTCGAGCGCCTCGCGGTAGCGAAGCGTGTCGTACACGGTGAACCCGATCGCCTCCTCGTACCCCCCGGCGCGAAAACGCGAGATCGCCGCGATGATCGCGACGTCGTCGTGGTCGTAGCCGCGCATGTTTGGAGCGAGCACGCCCAGCTGCTCGAGCCGGTCGAGCACGTTCTGCGGGAGGTCGTACGTCTCGCGCACCTTCGCCCGCGAGACGCGGCCGGTCTCGCGCGCCTCGATCGCGCGCTCGAGGATCCGGTCCTCGAGCTCGATCATCCGCGCCGCGCGCTCGGGGTCTGACCCGATCAGCTCGCGGATCACCCGCAGCGGCATGAACCGCTCCTCCTGGAGCCGCTTGATCAGCTGGATCCGATCCACGAACTTCGGCGGGTAGTAGGCCATGTTCCGCGAGGTGCGGACGACGTCGTCGTCGGATCCGAGCAGCCCCTCGCGCAGGTAGTGCTTGATCGTGCCCGCGCTGACGCCCGAGCGCTCGGCCAGCTCGGAGATCCTCAGAAAGCCGTTCCCGCTGCTGCCGACCATCGCGCTTATGCCATGAACGAGCTCTGCACGGTGTCCGCCGCCGGTCCGGCGACCGCTCCGGACTCATGTAGCGCATCGATCTCCTCCAGTGGGTAGCCGGCCTCGGCGAGCACGTCGCGGGTGTGCTCGCCCAGGCCGGGGCCCGGCGCTCGCACCGGAGCGGCGGGCGTGCGGCTCAGCTTGACCGGCACCCCGAGCAACCTCACGGGACGCTCGGCGCCCGGCTGGTCGAGTTCGACGACCATCTCGCGCGCCGCGACCAGTTCCCCCTCGAGCGCCTCGTCGAGCCCCAGCACCGGCTCGAGGCAGCAATCGTGCTCGGAGGCGAACTGCAGCCACTGCGCCCGAGTGCGCCCGGCGAAAACCTCGCAGACCGCGCGGTGCGCGTCCGAGCCCGGGCGGTCGAACGCGCGGTCGAGCAGATCCTCGCGGTCCACCCCGCGACAGAACTCGGCCCAGAACTTGGGTTCGAGCGCGCCGAGCGTGACGTAGCCGTCGGCGCACCGGTAGGGGCGGTAGCACACGATCCCGCCGGCGAGCCGTAGCTCGCCGCGGCGCGGGATGCTGCCGTCGGCGAGCATCTCGCCGGCGAGCATCGCCAGGAACGACAGCGAGCCGTCGAACATCGAGCAGTCGACGAGCTGTCCCTCGCCCGAGCGCGCGCGCTCGTGGAGCGCGATCAGGATCCCGGCGACGGCCATCATCGCGCCCCCACCCAGGTCCGCGATCTGCGCCGCCGCCGGTATCGGCGGCCCGGCGGCCTCGCCGGTCAACCCGAGGATCCCGTTCAGGCCGAGGTAGTTCATGTCGTGCCCGGACCGGTTCCGGTTCGGCCCGTCCTGGCCGTAGCCGGTGATCGCGCAGTAGACGAGACCGGGGCTCTCCTGACGCAGGCGCTCGTACCCGACGCCGAGCCGGTCCATCACGCCCGGACGGAACGACTCGATCAGCACGTCAGCGTCGCGGACGAGGCGCAGCAGGACGTCCTTGCCCGCGGGCGACTTGAGGTCAACCCGGACCGAGCGCTTACCCCGGTTGAGCGACAGGAACAGGGCACTGCCGGCGCTCGGCTCGGCGCCCTCGTAATGGGGAGGCGCCCAGCGCACGTAGTCCCCGAGGCCGGTGTCCTCGACCTTGATCACATCGGCACCGAAGTCCGCGAGCAGCATCGAGCAGAACCCGCCGGGCAGCAGTCGCGTCAGGTCGAGGACCCGCAGGCCATCGAGCGCGAGCGGCCCAGTCACGCCGCCGACGCCTCCTGCTCGAATCGCGTTATGCCGAGCAGCTCGCGCGCCTCCGCCACCGTCGCCGGCCGGCGCCCGGCGTCCTCGGTCATCTGCCGCGCCTTGGCGATCAGGTCGCCGTTCGAGCGTGCCATCTCGCCCGCGGGGAGATAGAAGTTGTCCTCGAGGCCGACGCGGATCGAGCCGCCAAGCGTCAGCGCCGCCGCGACCAGCATCCACTGCCCGCGCCCGATCCCGATCACACCCCAGTGGTGTTTGACTGGGATCCCCGCCCGCCCCTCCGGCACCTGCGCGAGATTGTCCGCCATCACCGCGAGGTTCCGCGCGCTCGCCGGGATCCCCCCGACCACGCCCATCACGAAGTCCGCGTGCAGAGGGGCTTCCAGTAGCCCCATGTCGACCAGCGGCGCCAGCGAGCCCACGTGCCCGACGTCGAAGCACTCGTGCTCGGGCTTGATGTGCAGCCGACGCATCGCCTCGAGCAGTTCGACGATCTCATCGAACGGATTCGTGAACACGAACTTGAACACGAAGTCCTTGCGGCTGCGCGAGTACTTGGCGTAGTTCATCGAGCCCATGTTGAGCGCGGCCACCGCTGGCCGCCCGGCCTCCAGGTACGCGATCCGCTTCGCCACCGGGACCCCGACCGTGCCGGTCGAGAAGTTGATGATCACCGCGTCGCCGACGGCGGCTCGGATCGCGTGGCGGATCGCCAGAAAGTCCTCGACCTCGTAGCTAGGCGCGCCGTCGGGCTTGCGAGCGTGGATGTGGATGTGGACGCCGCCCTCGTCGACGATTCGGCGCGCCTCGGCCCCGTACTCCTCGGGCGTGTACGGGATCGCCGGGCACTGGTCGCGGTTGGCGATCGCGCCCGAGATCGCGCACGTGATGATCACGGGATCCTCGACGCTCATGCTCCCGTCCGGGTCTTGAGGGTGGCGAGCATCTCGTGGCAGGCGGACTCGATCGTCGCGAGCGCGTTCGGCGTGGCCTGGCACTGGAGCTCGTATTCGTCGTGGCCGACGAACACGTTCGCGATTGTCACTGTCGCCTTCACGGGCAGCCCGACAACCGGCTCGCGGGGCCAGAAAATCGCCGGAAGCCCCCCGGCCGCGCCCACCTTGCCGCTCACCTTGCGCCCCAGGACCTTGCTGATGCCGGCGTCGAACTGCGGCTTGAACGCGCGGATGTTGGCGGCGGTGACGGGGATCCTCAACCCCGGATAGCGGGACACGATCAGCAGGTCGTAATCGCCGATCGCGATCGCCGAATGCGTTGCCCGCACGCTGGCGCCCGCGGTCCGCTTGCTCGGGGCGAGCGCCACCGGGCGAAACAGCGCCGGGTACTGGAAGTGGATCGCCATCCCAGGCGCGCTGAACGTGCGCTGCCCGTTGACTGTCGTGGACGGCTGCTCGTTGACGTTGCCGGGGCCCGTCGTCGTGCTTGTCGTGCTGCCGCCGCCGCAGGCCGCAATCGCCAGCGGCAGCGCGACGGCCCCGACCCGCGCCGGTAGCCTCATACCGGGACCACGCCGCTTCGCTTCCACGGTCGCTCCACCCGTTTGCCCTCTGACAGCTCCAGCGCGCGGCAGATCGTTTGGCGCGTCTCCCGTGGATCGATCACGTCGTCGATCATGTCGTTGCCGGCCGCGACGTACACGTCGATGATCTCGCGGAAGTTCGCGATCAGCTCGGCGCGCTTGGCCGCGGGATCCTCGGCCTCCTGGACCTGCTTGCGGAAGATGATCTCGACCGCGCCCTCGGCGCCCATCACGCTGATCTCGGCCGACGGCCACGCGACGATCAGGTCCGGCTCGTACGCCCGGCCGCACATCACGTAGTAGCCGGCGCCGTAGGCCTTGCGCAGCACGACCGTGACCTTCGGGACGGTGGCGTTCGCGGTCGCGTACAGCATCTTGGCGCCGTGGCGGATGATCCCCGCCTGCTCGACCTTGGTCCCGACCATGAACCCGGGTACGTCCATCAGGTACACGAGCGGTAGGCCGTACGCGTTGCAGAGGTTGATGAACCGGGCCGCCTTGTCGGCGGAGTCGTTGTCGAGGATCCCGCCGAGCTGGTTGGGCTGGTTGGCGACGATCCCGGCCGGCCGGCCGCCGAACCGGGCCAGGCACGTGATGATCGTCTTCGCCCACTGCGGCTTGAGGTCGAAGTAGGTGCCGTCGTCGACGATCCGGCGGATCACCTCGTACATGTCGTACGGCTTGCGATTCGATTCGGGGAGGATGTCGAGCAGCTCCCCGTCGGCGCGGTCGACCGGATCGGAGCTGGGCAGGACCGGCGGCGGCTGCTCGCAGTGCTGCGGGAAGTAGCTCAGGTACTGCTTGATCGCGTCGATGCACGCCTGATCGGATTCGACCTCCAGGTCGCCCACTCCCGACTTCCGGCAGTGGACGCGCGACCCGCCGAGCTCCTCCTGGGTGACGTCCTCGCCGACGGCGGCGCGCACCAGGTGCGGCCCGGCCAGCGCCATCGAGCCCCGTCCGCGGACCATCGGCACGAAGTCCGCGAGCCCCGGGATGTAGGCCGTGCCGGCGGCGCACGGCCCCATCAGCGCCGCGACCTGCGGGATCACCCCGGAGTTGATCACCTCCTCGCGGAAAAGATGCCCGCTCCCCGCGAACAGCGAGCCGACCGCCTCCTGGATCCGGGCGCCGGCGGAGTCGAGCAGCCAGATCAGCGGGATCCGCTTTGTGAGCGCGAGCTCGCGGAGCCGGGCCACCTTGAGCTCGCCGGTCATCCCCATCGACCCCGCCATCACCGTGAAGTCGTAGGCGGCGACCGCCGCCAGCCGCCCGTCGATCTTGCCGTAGCCGGTCACGACGCCGTCCGCGGGCGCGTCCCGGCCATCCATCGCGCGCTGGGAGAAGTGCGGCCGGCCGTGGATCCCGAGCTCGACGAACGTGCCCGGGTCGGTCAGCAGCTCGACCCGCTCGCGCGCGGTCAGCTTGTCCTTCGCGTGCTGGGCGGCGATCTTCTCCGGGCCGCCGCCGAGCTTGATCCGCTCGCGGCGCTCGCGCAGGTCCTCGGCCAGCGGGCGGAGGAGGCTCGTCGGCGCCGTATCGGTGTGGGTTGCCATCAGCGACCCTTCCATTCGGGCTCGCGCTTCTCGAAGAACGCCCGCACGCCCTCCTGGATGTCCTCGGTCGAGAGCGCGATCGTGAGCTGCGCGCGCAGGAAGTCCAGCGCGTCGAGAAATGCCATGTCCTGCTGACGGAACATCGCGTCCTTCCCGAGCCGCATCACCACCGGCGATTTACGCGCCAGCTTCTCGGCCCACTCCCGGACGCCGGCTTCGAACTCCGCGGGCGCGAACACCCGGTTGACGATCCCGATCCGCTCGGCCTCAGCTGCCGAGATCTGCTCTCCGAGCAGCAGCAGCTCGTTCGTCTTCTTGCGCGGGACGTTGCGGTAGATCAGCGCCATGATCATGAACGGGAACACCCCGACGTTGATCTCGGGCGTGCCGAATCGCGCGCCGTCGCGCGCGAGGATCAGGTCGCACGCGAGCGCGATCCCGAGCGCGCCGGCGAGCACGTGCCCGTTGGCGGCGCAGATCGTCGGCTTGCCGAGTTCGCCGATCAGCCGGAACAGGCGCGGGAAGCGCGCGGTCCCAAGGTGCTTCTCGACAAGCGTCGTGTCCCCGGCGAATCCGCCCAGGTTCGCGCCGGCGGAGAAGATGCGCTCGTGGGTCGAGGTCAGCACCACGCAGCGGACGCCGTCGTCGTCGCGGGCCGCCTCGAACGCCGCGATCAGCTCGTCGAGCAGCTCATCGGAGAGCGCGTTGCGGGTGTCGGGCTGGTCGAGTGAGATCGTCGCGACGCCGTCGTCGGAGATGTCGTAGCGGAGCGTGGCGTACGGCATGCTCGCGAAGGCTACATCCCAGGGACCGGAGTGAGAAGTAGAAAGCTCTACTGTTTACTTCGCGCGGCGGCTACGGTAGCGTCCGAGAGATGGCCACCGCAGACGTCCTCAAGCCCGATTTCGCCTCCCGGCGCAAGCATTTCATCTTCACCGACGACCACGAGCAGCTGCGCGACTCGATCCGCCGGTTCGCGATCAAAGAGCTCCAGCCCCACGCCGAGGAGTGGGAGGAGACGACGTTCCCCGACTGGGTGTTCGAGCGGATGGGAGAACTCGGCTTCCTCGGGCTGGACAAGCCCGTGGAGTACGGCGGGCAGGGCGGCGACTACTACACCGCGCTCGTCCTCGCCGAGGAGCTCGTCCACGCCCACAGCGGTGGCCTCGGGATGGGGGTCGCGGTCCAGACGGACATGACGATCCCCCCGATCCTGGCGTTCGGCACCGAGGACCAGAAGCAGATGTGGGCTGTGCCGGCAATCGCCGGCAAGAAGATCCTTTGCCTCGGGATCACCGAGCCCGACGCCGGCTCCGACGTGGCCGGGATCAAGACGCGCGCGGTCCGCGACGGCGAGGAGTACGTGATCAACGGCTCCAAGACCTTCATCACGAACGGCCACCGGGCGCACGCGATCGTGCTCGTGACCAAGACCGATCCGAACTCCGGACGCCAGATGACTCGTGAGGCGCGTGATCAAGCGAGGCCGGATGCCGAGCACGCGCCTCACGAGGGGTTCACGCTGTTCCTGGTGCCGATGGACGCCCCCGGCGTGATCCGCGAGAAGCGTCTGCAGAAGCTCGGCATGCACGCCTCCGACACCGCGTTGCTCGCCTTCCAGGACGTGCGCGTGCCGGCCTCGGCGGTGCTCGGCCAGGTCGGGAAGGGCTTCTACCACATCATGTGGGAGCTCCAGGGCGAGCGGCTGATCGGCGCCGCGGGCTCGGTCGCCGGCGCCCAGCACGTGTTCGACCGCACGCTCGAATACGCCAAGGAGCGCACCGCGTTCGGCCGGCCGATCGGACGCTTCCAGGCGATCCGGCACAAGTTCGCCGAGATGGCGACCAAGATCGAGACGGCCCGCCAGATGGTCTACACGACGGCGTGGCGCTTCCAGAACGGCGATTACCCCGTCCGCGAGATCACGATGGCGAAGCTCTACTCAGCCCGCATCGCGGTCGAGGTGGCCGACGAGTGCATCCAGATCCACGGTGGGAACGGCTACATGAAGGAGTACGGGATCGAGCGCTCCTGGCGCGACCTGCGCCTGAACCGGATCGGCGCTGGCAGCGACGAGATCATGCTCGAGGTAATCGGACGTTCGTTCGGGCTGTAGACGAATGACGCACGGTCGCCGGCGCAGGCGGCCGATACACCCCGCCCCGCGGGAGTGACAGTAAGTCGCGACCGTTTGTCGTTGCAAATCGGTGGCAGAACGCGCTCACGGCGCTTGGAAGAGTCGCTGAGCACGGACATGGGGACACCGCGCAATAGCTGTTGACACTGCTCGTCGCCCGCTGGGCGAACTAGTTGCGCGTCCAGAACGCGAAAGTCCTTGTAACAGTTCCATCGCCCGTGACGGGCAGCGACACCGAGAGGGCCGCCGGCGCACGAGAGCCGAGACTCGGTCGAGGTCGCGTTCTGCGAGGCGCCGGCAAAGGCCCCCCGCCAGAAACCAGTAAGCCCGCCCCGCACGCCAGGTGCGAGGCGGGCTTATTTTGTTGGATGGTGACCAGGAACGGGCCGGCGGCAAAGCCGCCCGACGTTCACGCGCCGGCGCTGGTTATCCCGCGCGCGCCATGTGAGGGTCGATGAACACGTCGTCGATCTGCGAGGACCCGGTGAGCGCGGTGAACCGAAGCGCGACCTGGGGCGTCTTTCCAGTGAGCAGACCGTTGACGATGCCCTGCACGAACGACAACGTCAGCATTTGCGCCGACGGAGCCCAGCTCGGGCTGAGCAGGACGGTGCCGATCGGTATCGCCACCGCCCCGAGGAGCGGCTCCTTGTAGACGATCGACACCGCGGCGATCGACAGCAGACCGTTGTTACGGCCGACGAACCGGAACATCGGGTAGGCGGCGTCGACGCACGTGTACGGCGACTGCACGCTCGCCCCGGCCGGCAAGTACATCGAGTACTTCCCTACCGAGCCGGTGACACCGAAGGGCTCGCTACCGGCGACACGGTTGGCGCCGCCCGTCAGCGTCCAGCCGGAGAGGCTCCCCTCGAAGTTACCCCCCGGAACGAGCTTGTAGGAATTCGAATCGCTCCACGGCGCGAACGGCGTGGTGAGCGTGGCGTTGTCGCACGGATCGGTGTTGACCAAGGCCGCCGCCCGTGCGGAAGCGGCGGGGACGCAGACAAGCGCGAGAGCGCCGACCAGACCCTTGACAAGAAGGCGGCGACGGGATGGAACGATGGACGCAAGCAACCTGGACACGCATAGCCCTCCGTGGCTTCGTGGCAACCGAGCTATCTCACGAAGATGAGACCTCTGGCTTTGCGTCCCCGGCTCACGCCAGGTTTGCCCTTTTCAGTTGGGTTACGCCCAGCTGATCGGCCCTCGCGATCGCGCTCCGGAGCCCTCTACGCAAACCTGGACACCTGTACGAGGAATCAGCTGCTTTCTGGATGAATGACTAAGGGCGGCGTCGGGTCGGAACCGATAACACGGTCGATATGTCGTCATTGGATCCGAGCTTGGCCGAACAGGAACTGCTGGCGGAGACCGTCGAGCTCGAGGCGTCGCACATGTCTACGCGGGAGCTCGCGCTCGGCGGCGTGACTGCGTCCGCGTTCGCGCTCGCCGTAGCGGGCCTGTGGCTGATCCGTCCGCCTCATGGGTTCGCGGCGCTGCCGGCATTCGCGTGCCTCGTCGTGCTGGTGCTCGCGATGCTCGTGTGCTTCGACACACCGTTCGGCTTTGCGCCGGCAACCCAACTCGGATTCGTCCCGCTGCTGTTCGCTGTGCCGCTCGCGCTCGTCCCGATCGCCGTCGCGCTCGCGATGGCGGCCTCGTGGTTGCCTGACATCAAGGCGGGCGAGGTCCGTCCCGGCCGACTCCTGCTTGTGCCGCTGAACTCCTGGTTTGCGATCGGGGCGGTCAGCGTGCTCGCCTTGGCTCACGCCGACCCGTCGCATGCCGGCGCGCCATTGCTGCTCGCCGCCCTCGGCGCGCAGTTCGTCGCGGATTTCATCGTGTCATCGGTGCGATTCAGAATCACGCGTGGCGCGGCGCTGTCGTCGCTGGCGCGGTCGACGTGGGTCTACGTGATCGATGCCTCCTTATCCGGGATCGCGCTGGTCGTGGCGCTGGACGTCCGCGACGCTCCGCTCGCCGCCCTCTCGCTCGTGCCGCTGCTCGGCCTGCTCGCGGTGTTCGAACAGCTCGGGCTGAGCCCGGAGCGCCAGCGCAACCTCGAGTTCGCCGCGCTCCTGCACGACGTCGGCAAGATCGCGATTCCCAAGGAGATCATCAACAAGCCCGGCAAGCTCGATCCCCACGAGTGGACGATCATCAAGACCCACACGGTCGAGGGCCAGAAGATGCTCGACCGCGTCGGCGGCTTCATGCGCCAGGTCGGCATCATCGTCCGCTCCCACCACGAGCGCTGGGACGGCGGCGGCTACCCGGACAGCCTGGCCGGTGAGGCGATTCCCCTCGAGGCCCGGATCATCACCTGCTGCGACACCTGGAACGCGATGCGTACCGACCGCCCCTACCGTAAGGCCCTGTCCCACGACGTTGCGGTCGCGGAGCTCGTCGCCAATGCCGGCGGCCAGTTCGACCCGCACGTGGTCGAGACGTTCCTCGAGCTGGTGGCGCCCGCCGAGCAGGCCGATACTGCCGCGGTCACCGCCGGCGGACACGTCCGCGCACCCGCGCAGCTGATCGCCGGCTCGGCCGGTAGCTGAGCCCTCAGGCCCCGCCACACCCCGCGCAGCTGATCGCCGGCTCGGCCGGTAGCTGAGCCCTCAGGCCCCGCCACACCCCCCACGGCGCCGCCCCACCCCCGCCGGCGCCCGCCTCCTCTAATTTGCGATCATCTCTCAGGATCCCTGCGGATCCCTCATAATTTCTTGAAACACCGTTTTGCGGTGTAGTTGTGTTAACCTGAATCTGCTCCGGAAAGTCTGGCCCCGTTCCGGAGGGTCTGCCCCTCGCTCCGCGGGAGGGGCGGCCGCTTGGGAGTGGCGATCGCAGGGCGTTATATCCGAGATCCAGCTCGGGTCGGTGAGACATGACCGTGACCTTTACAGCAAGTACAGGTTCGAGGATCCTCGTGTGGCGCGAGAAGGACATGTTCGCCGCGTCGCGGGCGGGCGCCGCCGAGGAGGCCCAGATCTGCCTCGGGATCGACCTGTTCGAGGTCATCGCCGAGCTGGCCGGCCTCGACCTCGACCAGGAGCAGCAGGCGGACGAGGCCACACGGCTCGCTACCGAGGCACGGCAGCGGTTGTCGTCCCTGTCGACCCAGCAACGCCGCGGGTAAGCGCCCTCTGCGCGCCCGCCGGCCGCGCCGACCGGCAGTCCGCCGGTTAGGCTTCCGGGCCCGAAGGGGCGACTCCCTTCGGTTGTGTGTAACCGTGACCCGTGATGGAGTCCATCAGAGGACAGCTGCTGGTTGCCGGTCCGGCGCTCCTGGACCCGAACTTCTGGCGCACGGTGGTGCTCGTCGTCGAGCACAACGATGAGGGCGCGCTCGGCTTGGTGCTCAACCGCCCGTCTGAGACAAGCGTCGGCGAAGCCGTTCCCCAGCTCGAGACGCTGCTCGATCCCCAGGAGCGGCTGTTCATCGGCGGCCCCGTCCAGCCCTCCGCCGTGATCGTGCTGGCCGAGTTCGAGGAGGCGACTGACGCAGCGTTGCTGGCGTTCGACGACGTCGGCGTCCTCGGCACGAGCTCCTCGCCCGACGAGCTCACGGCCGGCGTCCGGTCAGGTCGCGCCTTCCTCGGCCACGCCGGCTGGGGCCCCGGACAGCTCGACGGCGAGCTCGAGCGCGGAGACTGGATCCTCGAGCCCGCGAAGCTCGGGGACGCGTTCTCGACCGACGCGCTGCGCCTGTGGTCGGAGGTACTGACCCGCAAGGGCGGGAGCTATGCGCTGCTCGCGCGCATGCCGGCCGATCCCTCGATGAACTAAGACCGCCCGCGCCGCCTGCCCTCGATTCCCGACTAGGCGCTCACTCGCCCGAGCCGGGTCTACGATCTGAGCATCGCGCACGATCACTCACACGTACATCGGGACGCCGATCGGCGCTCGCTGAAGTGGGCGCTGGCGCTGATCCTCGCGTTCATGGTGGTCGAGGTCGTAGCGGGCGTGCTCGCCTCGTCGCTGGCGCTTCTGTCCGACGCCGGCCACATGCTGACCGATGCCGCCGCGCTGGCGCTGTCGATCGCGGCGGCGCGGCTCGCGGGCCGAGGCGCCTCCGGGGCGATGACCTACGGCCTGGGCCGGGCCGAGATCCTGAGCGCCCAGGCCAACGGGCTGACGCTGCTCGTGCTCGCTGCCCTAATCGTGTACGGCGCGATCGGCCGCCTCGTCTCGCCGCCGGAGGTCCACGGCGGCGTGGTGCTGGTAGTCGCGCTCGCCGGCATCCCGCTCAACCTGGTGGCAGCACGGATTCTCGCGGGCGGCGACGACCACGAACGGAGCCTCAACGTCGAGGGTTCCTACCGGCACATCCTCAACGACCTGTACGGGTTCATCGCGACCGCGATCGCCGCCGTGGTGATCCTTGCCACCGGCTTTGACCGCGCCGATGCGATCGCATCCCTGCTGATCGCCGCGCTGATGGTCCAGGCGGCGTACAGCCTGCTGAAGGCGTCGGGGCGGGTGTTCATGGAGGCCGCTCCCGCCGGACTCGATCCAGACGAGATCGGTCGCGCGCTCGCCTCGCAGCCTGGAGTCGTCGAGGTCCACGATCTCCATGTGTGGGAGGTCACGTCCGGATTCGCGGCGCTGTCGGCCCACGTCGTCGTCCACGCCGGCGACGATTGCCATGAGGTCCGTCGCGCGCTGCACGATCTGCTCGGGGAGCGCTTCCACATTCACCACACGACGCTCCAGGTCGATCACGAGATGGGGCCGCTCCAGATCGAGGTCGCGGCCCAGCCGGGCCCGGCGCGCGAGCGGCGGTAGACTCGCCCCCCATGTGGATGCTCCGCTCAGGCGCGGTCCGATGAAGGTCGTCAAGCCCGGCGCGGACCATGACGTGCCGCGCGGCGTGGTCGGCGGATCGGAGATCTCGCAAGCCACCACGGGCGCGCAGAACATCTACATGGCCGTGTTCCGCGTGCCGCCGGGCGCTCAGTCCCGGCCCCACTACCACGAGAACTGCGAGAGCACTGCGTACATGCTGTCGGGTTCGATGCGCGTCAAGTGGGGCGACCACCTCGAGCAGGAACTTGTGCTCGAGCCACGGGACCTCCTGTACGTCCCGCCGCGCGAGACGCACGTGCTCGAGAACGTGTCGGACACCGAGCCCGCCGAGTACGTGGTCGCGCGCGACTCCCCGCTCGAGGACGCCGTGATCGTCCCCTGGGCCGAGGCGCCCGAGGCCAGCCTGCCCGGCTAGTCCGGCGCCCGGCTAGTCCCGCGCTCCGCTCGCGCGGCTAGCTCCGCTCGCGAGGCTAGCCCCGCGCGCTCCGCCCGCGAGCGTTTCGCCGTAGCCGCCAGATCCCCCCGCGGGTTCCAGCGCGACGAAGTTTCCGTCCTCGAGCACGATCGCGCCACCGTGCACGAGCAGCCGCTCGGCCTGGACTGGCCCGCTGAGCAGTGCCGCCTTCGACAACGCCTCCGCCTCGATCGCGGTCGGCGCCAGCGCGGTGACCTGGACGATTCCGGTGAACGCGGGCCGGCCGCTCTCGGGATCGAGCAGGTGGTGCGCGGGACGGCCGGCTCGGTCGAGCCAGCTGCGCCGGCCGATGCCGCTGGTGGCGACGCCGCCGCTCCGGACGGTGAACGTGTGCAGCGTCGACTCGTCAAACGGACTCGCCACGTGCACCTCGCGCGCCAGGGCGAGCCGGCCACCGAGCCGCATGTCGCCGCCGCAGTCGACGACGAATGCCTCGTACCCGCCGAGCAGCGAGGCGAGCTCGTCGGCGAATACGCCCTTGGCGATGCCGCCGGGATCGATCCGCACCCCCGGCGGCCGCGTGACGGTGCCGGCGCGACGATCGGTGCTCACACGCCGCCAGCTCGCGTGCGGCGCGGGCCTTCCAGGTGCGCGGTCGGGCGCGAGCGCGAGCGCTACCGCGAGCGGCAGGCCCTCGCCCTCGAAGTGCGAGTCGTAGCCGGCGCGTTCGATCTCCGACACGAGCGTCGGGTCGACGAGACCGCCGGTCTCGCGGGCGGCGTTCACCGCGGCCTCGACGACCCGGCGCATCATCGGCGAGACCGCCACGGTCTCCCCGGGGGCGTAGTTCAGCCGGGTCAGCTCGCTGCTTGGTTCGAACCGCGAGAACTGCCCATGCCAATCGAGCAGCCGCCGGCGTGCCTGCGCCACCGCCGCCTTGGCATCGGCCACACGAGCGTCGGCCACGATCACCCTGCACCGCGAGCCGAAGCACGCGAACGCGTCTCGCTGCTCGGCCGGTAGGTCGATCGTCGCGATCATGATTGGCTCGTGGTGACGCTGCTGACGGTCCCGCTGCCCGAGTTGCCGCTCGAGTTCGACCCCGAGTTCGAATCCGATGAGGACGAACCGCTGGTCTGCGAGCTCGTGGTCGAGGTCGTGGCGGTGTCGGACCCGGAGCTCGTGGTCGTCGCCGGCGTCGAGCTCGACGCGACCGTGGCCGCCGACGAGCGCTTCGCCAGCGCGGGATCGTTCCCGGACACGAGCACGATCGTGATCAGCAGCCACGAGGCGACGAACAGCGCCACCGCCCCGGCGACGATCCGCCGGCGGATCATCCGAGCGCGCGCGAGCCGCACGCTCCTCATCGCCGCGCCGCGCGCTCGCGCGTCCTGGGCGTCGTTGTCAGTCATGGTCATGTACCTCGCTGTCGGTAATCAGACGGGTGAAGGTGGCCGTAGCTTCGACCCCGCCCGTAGCAGCCGCGTGAGCAGCGGCTAAGAGGTACGTATGAGGGTCAGTCGGCGTCGGTGGCGGCGGACCGGACCGACGTGTCCGACCGCCAGCCATTCGGAGGCCGTCGCCGCGACCACGCACACCGGCGCGCGCGAGCGCGAGCACCCAACTCGCACCTCCGCGCCTGTCTTGGTGTACCTATGCGCTCGGACAACGTGCCACGCGTGGGCGCCACCGGCCGGGTTGGTCGAGCCGAACGCCAGCCCGAGCGGGTCCGCGGCTACGCACCGATGCGCTGAGGCGCAGGAGATCCCGGTTATCCCCTTGATCTGATCGCCGTTGGACGGCTCGGCTGTGTGGTGCCGGCTTCCGGCCCGCGCCGGATCGGTCGAGATTCCGATCCCGCTACCAACCGCGACGCAGAGCCGCGCAGTCGGGCAGTTCGCGTCGAACCAACCCCCGGCCAGGGCCACCACGGTGACGGGTCCGAAACCACGCCGCCGGGCCTCCGGGCGGATCGGTCGAGGAGAAGATCGCGCCGTCGAGGTCGACCGACGCGCACAGACCCGCCGACGGGCACGACACGCCGAGCAGGCCCGACCCGACCCGTGCGGATCGATCGTCGAGATGCTCCACGTCCCGGACGCCCCTGCCGGATCGGTCGAGGTGTAGACGCGCCGCTCTCGTCCACGGCGACGTGGATGGGCACGAGATCTCGCTGACGTAGCCGAAATCCACGATCACGCCGAGGCTCCACGCCCGCCGGCCCTCAGTCGGATTCGTCGAAGTCTCGATCCTTGGCGTGCCGTCGGTCGCAACGCACAATCTCCTGGAGGGACATGATGCACCGCCCGAGCTGCGGATCGCCGCCACCACGCGGGCCGTGATCGGGATCAGGCGCGAGAAGAGATCCGCGACGCCGCGCTACTGGATGTCGCGATGACGCCGGGCAACACACCGGCGACGGCCCAGCGCGAGCGCAACCCTGCTCCTCATCAGGGCTGCGATTCTCCCAGACCCCACCGCGGGAGCTCCACTCGACGGTTAGCCGCCGACCGGGGCGGCGCCGAGCGAGAACACGCAGCCCGTCAGGTACTCGCCCGCAGGCGACACCAGGAAGCACACCAGCTCGGCCAGCTCGTCGTCGCCGGTCCGAGCGCCCGGCGCAATCGCGACCGTCCCGATCCCGTACCGCGCCCATTCCACCGACAGCGTCCGCGCCAGGTTCTCGAGCGCGGCGCGCGCCGCCACCGCGAACGAGCCGGCGTCCGGCCGCGGCGCGATCAGCACCACCTTGCCCGCGCCGGCCGGGATCAGCGCGCCGGTGGCGACGGCCCGGATCGCCACCCACGCCTGCTCGAGGCAGTCGCGCAACGGGTCCTGGCCTCCGTCCGCGAACGCCGGCGCGGTGTCGTGGACGAGCGCGTATAGCGGAGCGGTTCGGGCCGCCCACTCGGTCGCCCGCTCCTCGGACTCGAGCGCCGAGTCGAGCTCCTCCACGCGCGCGCCGAGGCCGACCAGCCCGTCACGAATCGACTGCCGCACTCCGCCCGCGAGCGCGACCGCGCGGCCGTCGAGCAGCCCGTGGCGAAGCATCGTCATCGCGAGAGAAAATACGGTGTGACGAGACCGCGGTCGGCCAGTAGCATCGGGACCAGCACCGAGGAAGGAGTGAAGATCCAGATGCTGTCCTACGCACACGGCGCTTGCGCGGATCCACTGCTCGGGGAGACGATCGGGCACAACCTCGCGCGGACGATCGCCCGCGTCCCCGACGCCGACGCGCTCGTCGACTGCGGCCACGGCGTCCGCTACACGTACGCGGAGTTCGGCGAGGCGGTCGATCGGCTCGCCGGCGGGATGCTCGCAGCCGGCCTGCGCAAGGGCGACCGCGTCGGCGTCTGGAGCCCGAACCGCGCCGAGTGGACCCTGACCCAGTACGCGACCGCCCGAGCCGGCGTGATCCTCGTCAACATCAACCCGGCCTACCGGGTCAGCGAGCTCCAGTACGCGCTGAGGCAGTCGGGCTGCCGCTGGATCATCGCCTCCCAGCGCCTGAAGGACTCCGACTTCGTCGAGATGGTCGACCACGTCCGCCCGGAGCTGCCCGCGCTCGAGCGCGCGATCTTCTTCGACACGCCCGACTGGGAGGAGCTCGCCTCGGGATCCGGCTACACGGGCGACCTCGACGCCCACGGGAACGAGCTCGACTTCGACGACCCGATCAACATCCAGTACACGAGCGGCACCACGGGCTTCCCGAAGGGCGCGACGCTCACCCACCACAACATCCTCAACAACGGCCACTTCGTCGGCGCGATGCTCGGCTACACCGAGCGCGACCGGGTCTGCATCCCGGTGCCGCTGTACCACTGCTTCGGGATGGTGCTCGGCAACCTCGCGTGCGACCTCGCACGGCGCGTGCATGGTCTATCCGGCCGAGACGTTCGAGCCGGAGGCGACGCTCGAGGCCTGCGCCCAGGAGCGCTGCACGAGCCTGTACGGCGTGCCGACGATGTTCATCGCCGAGCTCGCCCACGAGCGCTTCGCCGAGTTCGACCTCGAGTCGCTGCGCACCGGGATCATGGCCGGGTCGCCGTGCCCGATCGAGGTGATGAAGCGCGTCAGCTCGGAGATGGGGATCGACGAGATGAGCATCGCGTTCGGGATGACCGAGACCTCGCCGGTCACGACCCAGGTGCGCCGCGACGACACGCTCGAGAACCGCTGCGGCACCGTCGGCGAGGTCGGGCCCCACGTCGAGATCAAGATCGTCGATCGCGGGGTCGACGCGGCCGCACGGTCGAGCGCGGCGAGCCGGGCGAGTTCCTCGCGCGCGGCTACGTCGTGATGCGCGGCTACTGGAACGACCCCGAGCGCACCGCCGAGTCGATCGACGAACAGCGCTGGATGCACACCGGCGACCTGGCGACGATGGACGAGCAGGGCTACGTGCGGATCGTCGGCCGGATCAAGGACATGGTGATCCGCGGTGGCGAGAACGTCTACCCGCGCGAGATCGAGGAGTTCCTCTACACCCATCCCGAGATCGCCGACGTCCAGGTGATCGGCGTGCCCGACGAGCGCTACGGCGAGGAGCTGATGGCGTGGGTGATCCCGCGCGCCGGCGCGACCCTGACCGAGGACGAGATCCGCGACTTCTGCAAGGGCCAGATCGCCCACTACAAGATCCCCCGCTACGTGAAGCTCGTCGACTCGTTCCCGATGACCGTCACGGGCAAGGTGCAGAAGTTCAAGATGCGCGAGACCGCGATCGAAGAGCTCGGGCTCGGCGAGGCCGCGGCGATCGCCACCGCGTAGCCGGCCCCGCGCAGCCGGCGCCACCGCGCGTGTCGGCCCGGGCACCGCCGCCCGCCGGCCCGCCATGACCCGGAGGCGGTCCCGCCGACCTGCAAAACCTGACAACGGACCCTCCGGCGGGTGACCGTGTCAGAGCATGCATGTGGGGCATGCGCGGAATGGCAAGGTCCCGTCCCGGCACCTCGAATGTCAGGCTTTGCAGGTGATTTCGGAGTGCTGGCGCCCGGTCCCCAGCGGGACGTCCCTCCCTCCCCAGATGCCCGCCGTTCGCACCGCGAACCGCGACGGGAACCGCGCGCCGGCAACCAACCGCGCCCCGCACCACGAACCGCGCCGGCAACCGCGCCCCGCACCACGAACCTCGCCGGGGACCGCGCGCCGGCAACCGCGTCCCCGCGCCCGCCCCCGCGAGCCCTACCGCGTAACAGGAGCCCGAGAGCGCGCGGCCGCGCGGCCCGCGCCGCCCCCCGCCGGCCGAGCCGCGCCAGCTCGCCGTGCAGCTCGCGGATCCGGTCGAGGATGTAGTCGGCGACCTCCTGCTGCTGCTCCCGGGTCGACCCGTTGACGACCTCGAACCGGAACGGCTCGCCGTACTGCACGGTCACCTTCGGGAACTGCAGCCGCTTCCAGTTGCGCACCTGGTAGGACCCGAGGATCGCCACCGGGACCACCGGCGCCCCCGACTCGAGCGCGATCCGCCCGATCCCCGGCCGCGCCTCGTCGGCGATCTTGCCGCTCCGCGAGCGGCCGCCCTCGCAGTACATGACGACGGCCCCGCCGCGCGAAAGGATCCGGTCGGCGGTGATGAACGCCTCCTCGTCCTGGTGGCCGCGCCGGACCGGGAACACGCCGCCGTGGCTGAAGATCCACCCCGGGATGCCCTTGAACAGCTGCGACTTGCCCATGAACTGGACCCGCCGGCGAATGAACGCGCCGGTGAAGAAATGGTCCATGAACGAGGCGTGGTTCGGGGCCAGGATGACCGGCGCCGTTGGGCACGTTCTCGCTCCCGATTCCCGCGGGCGCGATACGCGATCAGCGCGTTGAGCTCGGTGACCACCCGCACCGGTTCGTACACCTTCGACTCGGGCGGTCGCGAGCGGACGAGTTCGTGGAAGCGGTCGAAGTACTCCTTGGGCCGCGGGTCCTTGTAGACCTGCGGTTTGAGCTCGACGTCGGGCATCGCTGGCAAACGTTAATCGCTCTAACCGCTCAGCGGCAGCACCATCGTCGGCTTCTCGATCTCGTGCTCGTCACTGGTCGCGACGACCGCGGTGCCGACCGCGAAGAACTCGATCACGTGCGAGCCCCAGCCGTGGCTGCGCTCGATGATCCGCGCGCCGACGATCCCGCCGGCCTGGAGCTCGTCGGCCTCGCGCTGCATCCGCTCCATCGCGAGCTCGCGCGCCTCGTACAGCGCCTGGGTGTAGTTCGGCATCTCGACGTTGCGCCCCATCTGCTTGAACGACGCGAGCATTCCCTGGCGACCGACGTGGTAGACGCAGTTGCCCATCACCAGCCCGACCGGGCGGTAGCCGGCGCGCAGCAGCGTGGCGAAGTCCTGTCCGTTCAGATCGCGAGGTGAACGGACGGCCGTTCGGCGCGCGGTGAAGCTCGCCGCCGCGATGCTTGACGGCGGTGCCGACCGCGATGAACTCGGCCAGGTCGGCGCCCCATTCGTAGCGGCCGATGTCGAGCCGGACGCCGACGACGCCGTCGGCGCCGAGCTGGTCGGCCTCCTCCTCCATGCGCGTCATCGCGAGCTCGCGCGCGTGGTACATCGCCTGGGTCAGCACGCCCATCTCCTGGCTCTGGTTCCACATCGCCTGCTGGAAGCCGATGTGGTAGATCGAGCTGCCGAGCACGAGCCCGAGCGGCTCGAACCCCGACTCCTTGACGAGCAGGAACTCGTTCACCGACAGGTCGCTCGTGAAGAACCCGCGCGCGACGTCCTGCTTCATCCGCGCGATTCGCTCGCGGCCGGAGCCGGGAATGCCGGCCAGCGAGCCCGCCTCGTAGGTCGCGGCGTGCGGCGCGTCCTCGTCGAGCCCTTCCGGCGTACCGGCGGCCGGCACGTCCTGCGCTTGCGCCGGCGCCGGGGTGTTGTTGCCGTCGTCACGCTTCAGGAATCCCATCGTGCCTCCTCACTCAAGTCAGCAGGCGCTCGAGCGCCTTCCTGGTCGTTTCGCTGCGTCTCGCCTCGCCGGCCAGCGCCTCGCTGAGCGCCGCCAGCCACTCGTCGGTCTCGAGCACCTCGTTCTTCAGGACGATCCCGCCCGACAGCCGCGAGCAGCGCGTCTGCACGGTACCGCGCTCGGCCCGCAGCTCGAGGCGCCGGTCGCCGAGGTCGACGGCCAAGCCGCGGACCTCCTTGGGCCCGAACATCCCCGACCGGCGCCGGTCGATCCGCACCCGCCCCGGCACCGCCTCCTCGAGCTTTGTCGCCAGACTCTCCACGAACACGCCCAGGTCGCTCGAGTCGGCGCGCAGCGAGGCCGCCAGCAGGTCCAGGTCGACGGCGGGGCGATCGATCTCGTCCACGCCGTCAGGCTACGACATCTGAAACAGTGTGATTCAACGGAGAGGCTGCATGGAAGCCTCTCGGTATGACAACCGGAACGACATTGGTCCCAGATCTCAACCTGAACGACGGCAATCACATGCCCCAGCTGGGCTTCGGGGTCTTCCAGATCCCCGAGGCGGACACCGCCGGGCAGTCGGGCACGCGCTCGAGACCGGCTACCGGTCGATCGACACGGCCGCCGTCTACGGCAACGAGGCGGGCGTCCGCGACGCCGTGCTGACGAGCGAGCTCGACCGCGGCGACCTGTTCATCACCACCAAGCTGCGCAACCGCGACCATGGCCGCGATCGCGTGCCGCACGCGTTCGAGCAGAGCCTCGAGAAGCTCGGCGGCGGCTACCTCGACCTGTACCTGATCCATTGGCCGATTCCGCACAAGGGCCTGTACGTGGAGACATGGGAGGCGCTGTGCGCACTGCAGAAGGAGGAGCGCGTCCGGTCGATCGGCGTCTCGAACTTCCAGGTGGAGCAGCTCGAGAAGATCATCGACGCCACGGGCGTCGTGCCTGCGGTCAACCAGATCGAGCTCCACCCGCATCTCCAGCAGCTCGAGCTGCGCCGCTTCCACGAGGAGCATGGGATCGCGACCGAGGCCTGGAGCCCGCTCGGGAAGGCCCAGTTCCTGGACGATCCGACGATCCAGCGGATCGCGTCTGCCCATGGCCGCACCCCAGCACAGGTCGTGCTCCGCTGGCACATCCAGCTCGGGAACATCGTGATCCCGAAGTCGGTCACGCCGAGCCGGATCGAGGAGAACTTCCGGATCTTCGACTTCGAGCTGAGCGAGGACGACATGCACGCGATGTTCGAGCTCGATCGCGAGGAGCGCACCGGCCCGAACCCCGACTACGTTCGGGTAGCGGTGTCGAGCCGCGAACCGCACCAATCCCGGCTTCCATGTGTTCGAGAATTTGACACCCGTGCCAGCCTGGAGACCTATGCGTAAAGCACTAAAGATCACGATCGTCCTGGCCCTTCTGGCCGTGCCCTCGGCGGCGCTCGCCGCCGGCAACACGAGCCAGCCCTGGGCGATCAACTGCAGCCAGCTCAAGTACAAGCCGACGAGGATCACCCTGTCGTGCGGCGACGGCGGCACGTGGCTGGGCAAGCTGAAATGGTCAAATTGGGGCCAATCGCAGGCGGTTGGCACGGGCAACTTCACCGCGATCAAGTGCACGCCCAACTGCGCCGCCGGCCAAAGCCACTCGGTAGCGGTCAAGGTCACGCTGTCGAATGTCAAGACCTGCCCGAACCAGGTTGAGAAGTCGTTCAAGCAGGCCGTGATCGCCTACAAGAAGACACGGCCCAAGGGCGCGCCCCTGAAGGTCAGCTTCAGGTGCCCGGCCGGACTGCCCGGGGAGTATTGACCAAGACCCGTCGCGGGCCATTGGCCAAGACCCGTCGCGGGCCATTGACCAAGACCCGTCGCGGGCCATTGACCAAAGCCCGTCCGTCGTAGGCCCGACTTCGTCGCATATCCTCTGCCCTCCCGCGAGCACAGGAGGAGTCTGAGTTGCCCGAGGTCGAGGCCCACATCACGGGCACCGTCTGGAAGATCGAGGTCGAGGTCGGCGACAGCGTGCAGGAGGGTGACACGGTGGTGATCCTCGAGTCGATGAAGATGGAGATGCCCGTCGAGGCCGAGGATCCCGGAGTGGTCAAGGAGATCCTGTGCCAGGAGGGCCAATCGGTCTCCGAGGGCGACACCCTCGTTGTCCTCGAGTGACCCCGACCAAGCGCGCCCGGCCACGGGGCGCCTGCTGGTCGACGAGCCGGCGCCCGGCGTCGTTCGCCTGACGATCTCCAACCCGGCCAAGCGCGGCGCGCTCGACCACGCGATCCTCGACGGCTTCACGTCGACGCTGCCCGGGCTCGATGCCCGCTGCCTGATCATCACCGGCGAGCAGACGACGTTCTCGGCCGGCTACGACATCGGCGACCTGCGGGGAGGCGGGCAGTTCGCCGACGAGGCCGACCGGCTAGTGGCCAATCCGTTCACCGCCGCGCTCGAGGCCGTCGAGGAGTACCCCTACCCCACCCTGGCCGCGCTCAACGGCCACGCGATCGGCGGCGGACTCGAGCTCGCGCTCGCCTGCGACCTGCGGATCGCGGCCGGGACGATCGCCCTCGGGATGCCGCCGGCCAAGCTCGGGCTCGTCTACTCCCACACCGGGATCCGCAAGTTCATCGACACGATCGGCGCCCCCCGCACGCGCGAGCTGTTTCTCGTCGGCCGCCGGATCGACGCCCGCACCGCGCGCGAGTGGGGCCTCGTCAACGCGATTGCCGAGGAGGGACGGATCGCCGAAGAGGCACTCGAGCTCGCCAAGGAGATCGCCGCGAACGCGCCGCTCGCCCAGCAGGGCAACAAGCGCGTGATCCGCGCTGTCCTGGACGCGCAGGGCGCGATGGACCCCGATATCGAGCGCGAGCTGATCGCGCTGCGGCGTGCCTGCTTCGCCTCCGAGGACTTCCGCGAGGGTGTCCGCGCGTTCTCCGAGAAGCGCCCGCCCGAGTGGCGCGGCCGCTGATCCGCGCGGGGCCCAGAACCCCGATCTGTCCGGCCTTCCGCTTACGCTGACGGCCCAGATGCCGCCACCTCCAACGCGTCTGGGGAGCGCCACATGATCGAGATCGAAGCTCGCCTCGGTGAGCTGAAGTCGCTGGGCCTGGGTCGTCGCGTGCGCATGGTCAGCGGTCCGCAGGGTCCGCACGTCGTGCTCGACGGCAAGCCGGTGCTGCTGCTGTGCTCGGACAACTACCTCGGTCTAGCCGACCACCCGCACGTGCGCGAGGCCGCGGCGCAGGCCGCGATGCGCTGGGGCGTGGGGGCAGGAGCCTCGCGGCTCGTGTCCGGGACGATGACCGTCCACCGCCGGCTCGAGGAGCGGCTGGCCGCGTTCCTCGGCCGCGAGAGCGCGGTGCTGTTCGGGTCGGGCTTCCTTGCCAACGCCGGCGTGATCGCGGCGCTGGCCCGCCCGGGGGACATCGTGTTCTCGGACGAGCTCAACCACGCGTCGCTGATCGACGGCTGCAGGCTGTCGCGCGCCGAGGTGTTCGTGTACGACCACGGCGACGTCGAGCACCTGGCCTGGGGGCTCGGGCAGGCCCAGGGCCGCGGGGCGCTGATCGTCAGCGAGTCCGTGTTCTCGATGGACGGCGACGTGGCGCCGCTCGAGGACATCGTCGAGCTCGCCGAGCGTCACCGCGTCCGCGTGCTCGTCGACGAGGGTCACGCGATCGGCACGGTCGGCCCCGGTGGACGCGGCGTGCTCGCGGAGCTGGGCCTCGAGGATCACGTCGACGTGATCCTCGGCACGCTCGAGAAGTCGCTCGGCTCCTACGGCGCGTTCGTCGCGTGCGACCGCACGATGACGCAGTACCTGCTGAACGCGGCCCGCACGCTGATCTTCTCGACCGCGCCCTCCCCGCCGGCGGTGGCCGGCGCGCTGGCCGCGCTCACGCTGCTGGAGGAGCGGCCCCGCCTCGTCGCGAGGCTCGGGTTGAACGCGGCCGCGCTGTCCGACGCGCTCGAGCACGAGGGGTTCGGGCTGAACGGCTCGGTCACGCACATCGTGTCCTTGATGGTCGGCGATCCTGCGCTCGCGCTCAGCATGTGCGATGTCGCACTGGGTCGCGGCCTGTTCGCCCAGGCGCTGGTCCCGCCGGCCGTGCCCGCGCTCGGCTCGCGGCTCCGGCTGACGGCGATGGCGTCCCATCGCGCCGAGGAGCTGCAGGCCGGCGCTCGCCTCCTCGGCCAGGCCGCCCGTCAGGTCGGGTTCGATCCGAGCACGACGATCACGTACGCCGAGCCCGCCGAGGAGCGCTACGACGACGAGCCTGCCGAGCCGTACGAGGTCCAGCACACGGGGCTGTTCGACTACGAGCGGAGCGCCCGCGCCGCGTAGCGCCGCGATCGCGCCCGCGCCGCACAGCGCCGGCGATCGCGCGGCCGCGCCGCGTAGCACGGCGAGCTAGTCGTCGTAGGGTTCGAAGTCCCGCTTGCGCGCGCCGCACACAGGACAGAACCAGGTCTCGGGGATCTCCTCGAACGGCGTCCCCCCCGGGATGCCCCCGTCGGGATCTCCCTCGTCGGGGTCATAGATAAAGCCGCACGAGCCGCAGATCCACTTCATTCCGGACAGGCTAACGGCGAGTCGGGGACAATGCGGACCGATGCGGAGTCCGCGATGAGCACCGACCGGCCAGGGCCGGGAGAACAGCTCAACCCCGGCGAGCGCACCGTGCCGCGACCCGCCGGCACCGTCATCCTGCTCCGTGGCGGCTCGACCACGCTCGAGGTGCTGCTCGTGCAGCGCAACCCGAACGCCCGCTTCATGGGCGGCGCGTGGGTGTTCCCGGGCGGAGCGGTCGACCCCAGCGAGGGGCACGGCGAACGGGCGCTGCGCGCCGCGGCGATCCGCGAGCTCGAGGAGGAGGCGGCGATCGCGATCGGCGACCCCGCCAAGCTCGTCGCGTTCTCGCGCTGGATCACCCCGCCGGAGGTCAAGATCCGCTTCGACACGTGGTTCTACCTGGCGCCGCTCCCGCCGGGCGCGCAGGCGCGGGCCGACGGCAGCGAGGTCGTCGACGCCCGCTGGTACTCGCCCGTCGGCGCGCTCGAGGCCCGCGAGCACGGCGAGCTGTTCCTCGTGTTCCCGACGATCAAGCACCTCGAGCAGCTGTCGGTGTTCGCGTCGGCCGACGCGCTGCTCGCGCACGCCCGCGGCCGCGAGGTCAATCCGGTGGAGCCGCGAGTGGTTGGCCAGGGCGAGACGGCCCGGATCGTGCTCCCCGGCGAGCCTGGCTACGCTGACTGAGGCCCCCGTGACGGCATCTCTTCCACCCGAGGTCCAGGCGGTGTTCGACCGGTTCATCACGACCGAGCTGACCACCGTCAATCCTGCCGGCCAGCCGATCACCTGGCCGGTCACGCCGTATTACCGGCCCGGAGATCCGTGCATCGACGTCACCACCGGGCTGGGCTATCCGAAGAAGGCCAATGACGCGCGCGCCAACCCGCTCGTCTCGCTGCTGTTCTCCGATCCGACCGGGAGCGGCCTGAACGATTCGCCGATGGTGCTCGTCCAGGGATCGGCCGACGTCGACGACCGGGACCTCGATGCCAACCGCAAGCGCTACGCCCGCGAGTCGGCCGAGAAGCTGCCCGGCGCCGTTCGCCGGCTGCCTCCGGACCCGCTCAGGCGGTTCTTCAGCTGGTACTTCAACCGGATCTACCTCCACGTTCGCCCCGAGCGCGTGTACGTGTGGCCGCCCGGAGCGCCCGGCGGCGAGCCCGAGCTGTACGACGCGCATATGGAGGAGGTCCGCTCCGGCCACTCCGAGGAGCCCGAGCGGTTCCACGCCGCCCCCGAGGGCGGCAGCACCGCCTGGCATCCGCGAATGACCGAGCTCGGCGCCCGCCACCAGACCGCCGTCGTGTCGATCGTCTCGCCCGACGGCTTCCCGTTCGCGATGCGCGCCCCGGTCCACGCCGACGAGGCCAACCGTTGCATCTGCATCGACGCGCCGCTCGACGGCGCGCCGCTGCAACCCGGCCTGGCGTGCCTGACCGCGCACGCCCACGAGCCCGGGTTCACGTGGACGGAGAACTTCCAGGTCCGCGGCGATCTGGTCCAGCGCGAGGACGGTTGGAGGCTCGTTCCCCACAAGCTCGTCGGCGGGTTCGAGGCGCCGGCGTCGCAGGTCGGGATGCTGCGCGCCAACGCCGGCAAGGCGCTGCGATTCCGGCGCACCGCCAAGCGCGAGCTGGCTCGCCGGCGATAGCGCCTTCTGGGCCTCGCTCCGCTCGGCGTCCATGGGGCCGGCGGGCCCGTCCGGACCGGGCCGGCAGGCGGTCGAGTCCGCTCGCCATAGCTGCGTAGGTGCGTGTCCCACTCGGGTGACTCGCGTCCGATACAGAGGCCGAACGATCCCTATCGGGCAGCGCGGTCACCCGATGCGGACACGCACCGGAGCTACGATTCCTCGTGGGAGATCACGTGCATGACCGCGTTGATCAGCGCCAGGTGGGTGAACGCCTGCGGGTAGTTTCCGAGGTGGCGCCCGGTGCGCGCCTCGAGCTCCTCCGCGTACAGACCGAGCGGCGAGGAGTGCGCCAGCAGCCGCTCGCACAAGTCCATCGCGCGCTCGGCCTCGCCGATCTCCGACAGCGCCGACACCAGCCAGAACGAGCAGATCAGGAACGTGCCCTCCTCCCCGGTCAGGCCGTCGTCGGTCTCCTCGACCCGGTAGCGCATCACGAAGCCGCTCTGCTGGAGCTCTGACTCGATCGCGAGCACCGTCGCCTTCACCCGCTCGTCGTCGGGCGGCAGGAAGCGCACCAGCGGGATCAACAGCGTCGAGGCGTCGAGCGCGTCGGTCTCGTAATGCTGGCGGAACACGCCGCGGTCGGACACCCCGTGCGCGAGGATGTCCTCGCGGATCTGCTCGGCGGCCTCGCGCCATTGGGAGCTGAGCTCGGCCTCCCCTTCGAGCTCGGCCAGCCGCGCGCCGCGGTCCGCCGCCACCCAGCACATCAGCTTCGAGGACACGTAGTGCTTGGGCGCGCCGCGTGCCTCCCAGATCCCCTGATCGGGCTGCTTCCAGACCTCGAGCGCACAGCGGACCTGGTCCTGGATCAGGGGCCACAGCCGCTGGGGGATGTGGCCGCCCATCTTCGTATGTAGATAGACGGAGTCGAGCACGGCGCCGTACACATCGTTCTGGCGCTGCTTGTACGCGCCATTGCCGGTCCTGACCGGTGCGGCGCCCTCGTAGCCCTTCAGGTGCGAGAGCTCCTGCTCGTGCAGGTCGCGCTCGCCGCCGAGGCCGTACATGATCTGGAGCGCGCCGTCGCTGCCGCGCTCGAGGTCGGCGACGAACTGCATGAAGTCGTCGGCCTCCCAATCGAGACCGAGCGCGTGCAGCCCCCACAGCGTGAACGTCGCGTCGCGCATCCAGCAGTACCGGTAGTCCCAGTTGCGCTCGCCACCCGGCGTCTCCGGGAGCGAGGTGGTGGCGGCGGCGACCGTCGAGCCGGTGGGCGCGTACGTCAGCCCCTTGAGCGTGAGCGCCGAGCGCTGGAGATACTGGCGCCAGCGGTGGTCGGGGAAGCGGCCGCCGGCCAGCCAGTCGCGCCAGTAGTGGAATGTGGTCTTCATGCGCTCCCTGGCGTTGGCGCAGTGCTCGGGGCCGTTCAAACCGTGCCTCCAGCCGAGCGCGACGAACCGCTCCTCGCCCTCGGTCAGCATGTGACGGGCACGCGCCCGGTTGCCCTCGATCCCGATGCGCAGGTCGGTGATCAGCCGCAGCACGGTCTCCCCGTCAGTCGCCTCTGCGGCCGACCAGTCCTCCGCGACCATCTCCCACCGCGCCGCCGTCCGCCCGTAGTCGAACATCGGCTCGCACACCGCCTCGATCTGCACCGTGCCCTGGATGCACTCGATCACGCGCACCAGCATGTGATCGGCATCGTGGTCGGTCGGCGGCCGTGTGTGCGACGTCTCGTCGGCGTGGTCGTCGTGCCACGGCCCGATCGTCAGCCCGTCGTGGACCACGACCCAGCCCGACGGGGTCATCCACGTCGTCTCGATGATCATCGTCCCCGGCACGTAGCGCACCGACAGCGGCACGAGGATTCCGTACGGCCCGACCCGGAACGAGCCCGCGCGCCGGTCCAGGAGCGACCCGAACACGCTCGGCGAATCGAACCGGGGGATGCACATCCACTCGATGCTGCCGTCGGGGGCGACCAGCGCGCCCGTGTGGCAGTCGGACAGGAAGCCGTAGTCGGCGATCGGCGGGAACGGCGAGCCGCCGCTGAGCGGCGAGTCGTGCGGCGGGATCGGGATGCTGGGGCTCACGGCGCCGGCGGAGCGTATCCATCCGGCCCGGGCTGGTCTGCACGGGCCGTGCCAGATTGCCTGCCGAACCTGACGATGCCGTCCACCTTCATCTCCAGCTCGACGAACGCCAGGGCGCCGTTGTGCCCGAGTCCACTCGTGGGCCGGCGCGGCCGGAGGTCGTCTCATGCACAACCTGCCAATCGAGCGCATTCGCGTCGACCGTGACAGACGGTGCATGTGGGACAGGCGTGGTCTGACACGGTCCCGTCCCGGCACGTCAAATGTCAGGCTTTGCAGGTTGTTTCTGAGTGATGGGGCGCGGTTCCGACACGGGGAGGTCCCCTCCCCTCCAAGTGCCCGCCGTTCGTCGCACGAGAGCGCCGGGAACCGCGCCACGCCTGCAGGGGTCAGGCGCACGACGGTGGTCGGCTTGCTGCTGTTCACCGTCTCGAAGCCGAGCAGCACGCGGATCAGGACGACCGTACGCCGAGCGCCACCGCCACCGCCACCGCCACCGCGCGATGGACCCCGGCCCGGGACCCCGCTACGCTTCGCGCAGGCGAAGGAGGGAGGTTTCGAAGTGCCCGACGAGACGACCGGTAAAGACGGCCTGCGGAGGCGTTCCAGCAGCGCCGAAGCCGCGGCGACCCGCTGGCGGCAGGCGCATCCCGAGGACGACGTCGATCACGACCCGCCCTCGGCGATCCCCGAGGACGACGGGAGCGTCCCCAACCGCCATTCGGCGAGCGCCGAGGCGGCCGCGCTGCGCTGGCGCGAGCGTCACACCGACGACGACGAGGACGATTAGCGCACGAGACGCGGCGGGTCCCCCGCCCAGCCCGTGCCGGAACACCGCGGATCCGGGCTCGTTGCCACCAACGCCGCGGGAGCCACGTCGCCGCGCAGCGCGGCCGCCCCGCGGCTCAGGTATCCGAGTTCAGGTTTGGCAGGCCGAGCGTCTGTAGCCAGTGGTTCACGGTGATGTTGAGCTGCGTGAACTCGCCGGTCCAGATCAGGACACCCATCCCGATCAGCACCACGCCCCCAGTGCCGATCACGACCGCGTAGTGCCGGCGCACCACGGCGAGCGCCGAGGTCACGGTCCCGAACGCGAGCCCCGTGAGCAGGAACGGGACGCCGAGCCCGGCGCAGTAGACCGCGAGCAGGAACGCGCCACGAGCCGCCGATCCCGACACCCCCGCCGCGGTGATGATCGCCCCGAGCGTCGGACCGGTGCACGGCGTCCACGCCAGCGCAAACGCGGCCCCGGTCACCACCGGACCGCTGCGGCCCGCTCGGCTCGTCAGCCGCCCCACATGCCACTCGCGCGAGATGCGGGGCACGAACGGCGCGAGCACGAACAGCACTCCCATCGCGATGATCACCGCTCCGGAGATCTTGAGCGCTGCGGCCCCCGTCAACGCTCCGTGGAGCGCCTGCTGCCCGAGCAGCCCGAGCGCGATAAAGATCGCCGAGAAGCTCGCGACGAACGCGAGGCTCGGCCCGATCACGCGGCGCGCTCGGATGTCGGCCGGCGCGACGCCCGCCACCGCGGAGATGTATCCGGGCACGAGCGGCAGCACGCACGGCGACAGGAACGAGATCAGCCCGGCGCCGAACGCAACTGGAATTGCAATCCCGGAGGCAGGGTCCATCGTGTCCTGCTCAGAGTATCGACGCCGCCCGGGCCGGGCGAGCGTGTCGCCTCCTGACACTCGGGGCGGGCGCTGCGAACACCCCTGGAAATCCTGAAACCTTCCCCCCCGGCTGACCCGTTAGAGTTGGGTGCGGGTTTACGTGGAAGCTTCCGCCCTCCCAGCACCGGCTGCAGTAGCCCGGACTCGGACCTCGATCGGGACGCCACTCCTTCGCCTCCGGTCCGATGAGCAACTCGTAGCCCTGTTCCGCGCGGGTCACGACGACGCCTTCAGGGTGATCCACGACCGCTACCGGCAGCGGCTGTTCGCCTACACGCGGCAGATGCTCACGCACCGTCAGGACGCCGAGGACGCGCTCCAGGACATCTTCGTCCGCGCCTATGCGGGCCTCCGGGCCAATCAGCGCGAGCTCGCGCTTCGGGCATGGCTCTACCGCGTCGCGCACAACCGCTGCATCGACGAGCTCCGCCGGCCGTCGCCGCCGCCGCCCGAGGTGCTGGACTTCCTCCGCTCGCCGGTCCACGACCCGATCGATGAGGCCGACCGGCGCGAGTCGCTCCGGCGCCTGATCGCGGACGTCCGCCGGCTCCCCGAGCAGCAGCGGTCGGCGCTGCTGATGCGCGAGCTCGGCGGTATGTCCTACGCCGACATGGCGGGTGCGCTCGGGGTCACGGTGCCGGCGGTTAAGTCGCTGCTCGTGCGCGCGAGGATGGGACTCGGACAGGCGCTCGAGGCGCGGGACACGGCGTGCTCGGACATCCGCGAGGAGCTGATCGTCTCCCACGACCGCGGACTGCGCCCGAACGCCACCGCGCGCCGCCACATGCGCGACTGCGCCGGGTGCCGGGAGTTCCGCCACCAGCTGCGCGGCGTGAGCCGCCGGTTCGCGGCGCTCGTCCCGACGCTCGGGCCGCTCGGCGTGCTCGCCAACGTGCTCGGGATCGGTGGAGCCGGGAGCGGCGCCGCCGGCGGTGCGGTCGCGGCGAGTGGCGCCGCTGGAACCGGGTCGGCCGTCGTCGGCGTCGGGGCGATGAGCGCCGGAGCGACCCATGTCGCGACCTTGCTGGCTGCCGCCGTGGTGACGGCCGGAGGAGCCGTCGAGCTCCAGCACTCGATCACCACCCCGGCGACGCACCATCACCATCACGCGCGGGCGGCGCTGGTGGCGCCGGCGAGTCATCACGTGGCACGGCAGGTCGTCGCCCTGGTGACAGATTCGAGCGTCGATCCCCCCGAGGAAGCCGCCCCGACGGCCCTTGCCCCGCCCGCACGCACGAACAGCGTGGGCGCGCCGGCCACGCCCGCGGCGTCCGCGGCCATCCCGAAGACGGTGACGACCACCACGACCACGGTCACGGTGCCGACCAAGCTGAAGTCTCAGCCCACGGGCGGCGCCTCGACGATGATCGGTGGCGGAGGCGCGACGCCGAACGGCGCAGGCGCGGACTCCACCGTCGATGGTCAGACCGACGGCTCGTCCTCGACCGGAACCTCCACCACGCCGTCGACGAGCTCCACGACGACGGGCACGAGCCAGCCGACGAGCGGCTCGAGCCCGACCACTCAGCAGGGCTCCACTCCGTCGACCGGTTCGACGAGCACGAGCACAAGCACGGGCAGCTCGCAGGGCACCACGACCGGTACCGGATCGTGGGCGACGCCCGAGGCGGGCGACTCCCCGCCGCCCGCACCGTGAGCGGGCCGGGCGCGGATCGACCCGGCAACTCCAAGGCGGATCCGACCATCGACAGTTACCTGGAGACGCTCGATCACGAGGACGTGCTCGTCCACCGCGGGCGGCGCTCCGGCCTGTACACGTTCGTCGCGGTGCACTCGACCGTCCGCGGCCCGTCGCTGGGCGGGTGCCGCATGTGGGGATATGACGACGCGCGCCAGGCGCTTCGGGACGCGCTGCGGCTGTCGCGGGCGATGACCTACAAGTCCGCGGTGGCGGACCTGCCACTCGGCGGGGGCAAGGGCGTGATCATGACCGCCCCCGCGAGCGTTCTCTCCTCCGAGCACCGGACCGCGGCGCTGCTCGACTTCGCCGACGCGGTGCAGTCGCTCGGCGGCCGCTACATCACCGCCGAGGACGTCGGCACCTCGAGCCGCGACATGAGGGTGATCGCGCAGCGCACCGAGTACGTCGCGGGCCTCCCGCGCGGGCAGGGCGGTTCGGGCGATCCGAGTCCGTACACCGCGCTGGGTGTCGAGGCCGCGATCCGTGCCTGCTGCGAGCGGGTGTTCTCGTCGAGCTCGCTGAACGGCCGGACGGTCGCCGTAGTCGGTCTCGGGCACGTCGGCTCGCGAGTCGCCAAGCGCTGCGCCAAGGCCGGCGCGAAGCTGGTGTTGAGCGATATCGACGAGCGCAAGCACCGGTTCGCCGAGGAGCTCGACGCGGGCTGGGCCACGCCCGCGGAGGCGCTCGAGCTGGACGTCGACGTGCTGGCTCCGTGCGCCCTCGGGGGCGTTCTCGACCGCAACACGGTGCCGCGGCTGCGCTGCCAGGTCGTCGCCGGCGCGGCGAACAACCAGCTCGCGAACGAGTCCGTCGCGGAGCTGCTCGCGGACCGTCAGATCTTGTGGGCCCCAGACTTCGTCGCCAACGCCGGCGGGCTGATCAACATCGCCGAGGAGCAGAACGGCTACAACCCGACCGCCGCCGGCCGGCGTGTCCGCCGGATCGGCGAGACGCTGCGCCAGATCTTCGACGAGGCCGAGGCGACGAGCGCCACGCCGCTGACGGCGGCGCTCGCGATCGCCCGCAAGCGGCTCGCGGCATAGCCTCCCACTGGTCTGTCGTCTACGGGAGCTCGAGTGCGGGCCGCTCGACGCCGGCGGGGAGCCGTCCCTCGTCGGCCAGCTTGTCGAGATGCGCCGCGAGCGTGACCGCGGCGGCCGGGCGCAGCCCCGCGGGAACGTCGGCCCAGGCCTCGTCGAGCAGCTCGGTGACGCTCCGCCTGCCCTGCTCGAGGGCGGCGAGCAGGCGCCGCTCGCGGTCGAGGCGGTGGGAGATGTACTGGTCAAGCTTCGCGTCGGGGTCGAACACGAGCGGTCCGTGTCCGGGGCACAGGACGTCGAGCTCACGCTGGCGCAGCCGGGCCAGCGCGGCGAGGTACGCGGCGAGCGCGCCGGGATCGGGCGCGATGAACACGCTGCCCTCACCGAGGACAGCGTCGCCGGTCAGCGCGGCGGTGCCGGTGACGTACGCGAGGTGGTCGGGCGCGTGGCCGGGCGTCGACACCGCCTCGAGCGGACCGAACGTGCTCCCGTCCTCGAGGCGGACGTCAACCTCCCCTTGGGCGGCGGCCAGCGGCGCGTCCGGGTAGCGCGCTCGGATCGCCGGAACCGCCTCGGTGTGGTCGGCGTGGTGGTGCGTGAGGGCCACGCCGGCGAGGCCGCCCCGGCGCTCGAGCTCAGCGACCAGCGCCTCGACGTGCTCCTCGAGGTTCGGCCCCGGATCGACCAGCCAGGCGGGGTCGCAGCCCACGATCCACGAGTTCGTCCCGCTCAGCGTGAACGGCCCCGTGTTCGCCGCACGGATCCCGACGACCTCATGTCCGGGCACCTCGAGGCGCGTCATCGGGGGAGCATGCCACCAACCCGGCAGTGGTCACATTCAGGCACAGCCACCATCGCTGTCACATTCCGGGGCGCCCGGGGGTCTAATACGAGGACAGCTGCCCGGAAGGGGACGTGACGATGGTTCAGCAGGAATGGCTCGCCCAGCGATTCGAGGAACAGCGGCCGCATCTGCGGGCGGTCGCGTACCGGATGCTCGGCTCCGTCAGCGAGGCCGATGACGCCGTCCAGGACGCATGGATCAGGCTCAGCCGCTCGGACACGAGCGAGGTCGAGAACCTCGGCGGCTGGCTGACGACCGTCGTTGCGCGCGTCGCGCTGAACATGCTGCGCTCGCGGAAGGTGCGGCGAGAGCAGCCGCTGGACGTCCACGTGCCGGACCCGATCATCGATCCGGCCGACGGCACCGACCCGGAGCACGAGGCGCTCCTAGCCGACTCGATCGGCCTGGCGTTGCTGGTGGTGCTCGAGACGCTGACCCCGCCCGAGCGGCTCGCGTTCGTCCTGCACGACATGTTCGCGGTCCCGTTCGACGACATCGCGTCGATCCTCGACCGCTCGCCGGACGCCACGCGGCAACTCGCGAGCCGGGCCCGCCGGCGCGTGCGCGGGACTGCCCCGGTTCCGGACGCCGACCTGAGCGCGCAGTGGAGCATCGTCGACGCGTGGCTCGCGGCTTCTCGCGAGGGTGACTTCTCCGCGCTCGTCGCGGTGCTCGACCCCGACGTCGTGCTCAGAGCCGACGGCGGCCTCGAGGGCATCTCACACCGCTTCGAAGGTGCGGAGACCGTCGCCCGCCAGGCGCTCATGTGGTCGCGCGTCGACCTGACCTTCCAGAAGGCGCTGATCAACGGCGCCGCCGGCGTCGTGGCGATGCGCGACGGACGGCCGTTCTCGGTCGCGGCGATCACCGTCAGGGCCGGGAGGATCGTCGAGATGGACATCCTCGCCGACCCCGAGCGCCTGAGCGGGCTGAACCTCGCCGTGCTCGGTGAGTAGCCAGTAGCCGCGTGAGGCCGCGAGGGCGGTCACGTTCGTGGGACACGCGGGGTCATGCCTATGACGGCCCAAACGCCCCAGGAGGTACGACCCATGTCGACTGACATGCCCTTTGCCGAGAACCGACCCGCGAACGCCCGGACCGACGCGGAGGCGGAGGCGGAGCCAGAGGGCGAGGCCTCGTTCCTCGCCCCGATCGAGAAGCCGAAGGGCTTGATCCTGCGGATCATGTACTGGTACTCGCGGCGGCAGTGGGGCATCGTCCCGCGCCCGTTCAGCGTGTTCGTCGCCCGGATGCCGTCCGCGTTCGGCAGCTTCTTCGGCAAGGTCTCGAAGCTCGACAAGAAGCTCGCGGTGCCCGCGGATACCGCGGTGCTGGTCCGGGAGCGCGTAGCGAGCACGAACATGTGCACCTGGTGCATGGACGCGCAGCGGTGGTTCGTGACCAACAAAACGCCGCACATGCTGGCGAAGCTCGACGCTCTCCACGCCTACCGGGCCAGCCCGCTGTTCGACGACCGTGAGCGCGCTGCGCTCGACTTCGCCACCGAGCTGACCGAGCACAAGCACGTCAGCGACGAGACGTTCGAGCGGCTCTCGCGGCACTACTCAGAGCGCGAGATCTGCGACATCGTGTGGCTGGTTTCGAGCGAGCACCTCTACAACATCAGCAACATCGGTCTCAACATCGGTTCGGACGGGCTCTGCAAGGTCGCGAACCGGCCGCAGTCCGCGTCCGCCGCCGCCCAGGGCTGATCATCGAGCGCTCGGCGGTCACCCACCGCGACTGATCACCCACTTAAGCCGCGCGCCTCCCGGGGCGCGCGGCGGCGGCGCTGGCGCTCCCGCCACCCGCAGGGATCCTCGCTGTGCCAGCGCTGCGTGCCCGACCGGGACGAGTCGTAGAAGATCAGGTCGCATTCCGATCGGGCACAGCGCCGCAGCCGGCTCGGCTCGATGCCGCCGAGCTCGTCGACGATCAGCCGGGCCAGGACAGCCGCGGCGGGTCCCGACTCCCAGGCGACGGTGGCGTGGACTGCGCCGGCCGGCGTTAAGCGAGCCTCCGCGTGTCCGACGGACCCGGTCGCGATCTGGTTGAGGCCGTTGTACGCAAACGGCGACACGTCGCAGATAGGCTCGATGGGTGTCGAAGCTGGAGCGCCTTCGGAGCGATCACGCCGCTGCGGTGCTCGCTTTTGAGCTCGCGAACCGGGCGTACTTCGCCGCCTCGATCAGCGATCGCGGTGATGGGTTCTACGAGCAGTTCTCCGAGCGACACCGCGCGCTCTTGGCCGAGCAGGACGCTGGGGTATGCGTCTTTCATGTGCTCCTCGACGAGGACGGGACGGTTGTGGGCCGCTTCAACCTGTACGACCTCGTCGACGGAACCGCCGAGGTCGGCTACCGGGTTGCAGAGCGGGTGGCCGGCCGCGGGGTCGCGACCTCGACGCTGCGAACGCTCTGCCGGCTGGCGGCGGAGTATGGGTTGAGGACGCTCACAGCGAAGACCACCGACGACAACGTCGCGTCCCAGAGAGTGCTCGAGAAGGCCGGCTTTGTGTCCGTCGGACCGACTTATGTGGGCGGTCGGCCGGGCATGTTGTACGAGCGCCGTCTGGACCCTTTGTGATCCGGAGGCGATCGCTCCGGCCCCTCGGCCGGCGATCCTCCTCGCTTGCGCCCGAGGCGGGTCGTCAGTCGCTAACGGCCGCCCTGACGCGCTCGAGGGCCTCGCCGATCGGATCCTGGCCGCCGCCGAGGTAGAGGACCTTCCGGGACACGGGCACGTCGTGCAGCAGGGCCTCGAACACGGCCGCGACGTCGTCACGCGTGACCCGTTCGCGGAACGGCTCGGTGTCGATGCGGACGTGGGCGGTACCGGGGTCGTCGGTGAGCGGCCCGGGCCTGACGATCGTCCAGTCACGGTCACTCGCGATCACGGCGGCGTCGGCCTCGGCCTTGGCCCGCAGGTAGATGCTGAACACGTCGTCGTCATCCGGCGGATTCTCGGCCCCGATCGAGCTGACGATCAGGTAACGGCCGGCCCCGGCTTCGGTGGCGGCTCCGAGCAGCTTGACCGCCCCGTCGCGGTCGACCGTGAGCTTGCGCTCGCTACCACTCCCGGGCCCGGCGCCGGCGGCGAACACCACAGCCTCGGCGCCGGCGATTGCGGTGGCGATCTCCGGGACCGTCGCGTGCTCGAGATCGCACACGACCGGATCTGCGCCGGCGGCACGCACGTCCTCGGCGTGGTCCGGATTGCGGATCAGGCCGGTGGGGGCGTCGCCGCGCGCCGCGAGGCGCGCGGTCAGGAACAACGCGATCTTGCCGTGAGCACCGGCGATGGCGACGCGCATGGCCTTGAGCCTACCGAGCCCGGATCTCGGCGAGCGGATTTGAACGCGGGCCGTCACCGGGGCGGCCGGATCCGACCGGGGAGCTCACCGGAGCGCCCGGATCCAAACCGCGGACCTCACCGGGGCGGGCGGGACACGGTACGTGCGCGGCCTGCGTTACACGCCCGTTGTCCCTCCCGGCCCGGCTGTGAATCGGGGCGCCCGGATTCGAACCGGGGACCTCGCCGACCCGAACGGCGCGCGCTACCAGGCTGCGCCACGCCCCGAATGCGACCAGTATCCCACAGCGACATCGGATGCCGGGGCCTGGTCCGGGCGCCTCATTGCTGGCGCGCAACCTCGCGATCTACGCTACCGCGAGCGAATCCGATCCGGGCGCAGGCAGCGTCGCCCCATCGGCGGCCGGCCGTCGCCGGCTGGCCAGCGGGATCGGCAGCTCTGAGGGCGACTGCTCGGCGGTGCCGGCGGGCCGCGGCAGCAGCGAGCCGGCCGCCCGCGCCAGCACCGCGTGGCGCCGGCACGGCTGGCAATCGGCCAGATGCCGCGCCAGCTGACGCGTCTCGCGCACCCCGAGACGTCGGAGCGAGCGGCCCTCCCAGGCATCGATGACCGCGCGAGTGCGCTCGCAGCGGCGGCCGCTGGTCAGCTCCTCGTACTCCTCCGCGAGACGGCGCCGGGCGCGGAACAAGGTGCTCTCGACGACGGGCCGCGACATCCCCAGCTGCTCGCCGATCTCGCTATAGGAGAGGCCCTCGAGCTCGCGCAGGACGAGGATCCGATGGTGGACGTCTGAGACCCCCCGGAAAGCGGCGCGCAGGCCCTCCAGTTGCTGCTTGCTCTCGACGGCGACGTCGGGGCCCGGAGCGCTCGGGAACAGATCGTCGGTCTCGTTTTCGGATCCGCGCTCCAGGTCGAACGGGACCTGGTGGCTGCGCCGCCTCCGCCGGAGCTCGTCGATGCAGGCGTTCCTCGCGATCTGGTAGATCCACGGCTTGAACACGATCGGGCGCTCGGTGTCGCGCATCCGGCGCAGGACGGAGATGAACACCTCCTGCGTAACGTCCTCGGCCCGGTCGGCATCGCCGATGATCCCGCTCACGTAGGACCAGATCCGCCGGCGATAGCGCGAGAACAGCTGGTCAAAAGCTCCGTCGGCGCCACGCCGGACCGCCGCTACGAGATCGTGGTCAGTGCGCCACGAATATTCGAGCCCCACTGGAAGCAGCCGCGCCGTCGCCAAGATGTCCCCGTCCGCTGAATTCCCCCGTAGCTGCGTGGACTCTACCTGGAATCAGCCATATGTCCAGAGCTTTAGCCAAAGACGCTAACGTTTAAACAAGGATCTAGCCGAAAGACAGGTTGAGACCGTCCGACCCAAACGGCATACTTCGCGCCCAAAGCGCAGGCGGCAAAGGAGGACATTAGACCGATGGCAATTCACCTCACCCCCACGGAGCTCGCACGTGAGTCGGGTCTGGAGCGCCGCGATGTGATCGTCAAGTGCGTCGAGTGGGGAATCCCGATCTTCAACGGTCGGATCGACAAGACCCTCTTCCTCTCCAGCTTCCGCGAGATCACGGGCTCCGCCCCGCAGGCCAAGCAGCAGCCCCAGCTCGCCTAGCGGGCTTCGCAGCCACCAGCCGCTCCTCCACGTCTCGCCCAGCCGGCGGGTCCTCTATTCCTGAGCCGACTGACGCAGCAGCGTCGACGTCGTCTGCTCGAGGATCTTCCGCCACGCGCGCGTCTTCTCGCGCTCGGCCGCAAAGTGCTTGACCACCTTGCGCACCCGCGTCGCCGAGATCTCGATCCCGTAGCGGGCGCAGATCCGCTTGAACCGCGGGTAGTCGTGGGCCAGCTTCAGGGTCACCGACTGGAAGCCGTGACGCGCGATCTCGACCCGCGAGGTGTAGTTCATGATGCTCGTCTGGACCATCAACTCGTCGTTTGGCTCCGGCTCGACGAGGATGATGTCCACGCCCGGATAGCGCTGCTCCCAGCGCCGCGCCAGGTCGTGCAGTCGCTGGTAGGCGAGCAGCTTGAACGCCTGATATCCGATCTGCGGGAAGCCCATGTCCGACACCCGCCGCGCCCGCGAGCCGGTGAGCGTCGGTATCCGGTTCCGGAAGTCGTTGACGTAGGGAACCAGCGGGTTGACCACAACGATGAACTTCGCGCCGGCCTCGACCGCGATGTCCAGGTTCGTCGTCGACACGATCCCCCCGTCAACGAGCTCGCGATCCTTGATTCGCACCGGCTTGTAGATCATCGGCAGCGCGCTCGACGCCGCGACCGCGGTGGAGATCGGGACATCGTCCCAGCCCTCGGCGCCGAACACGATGCGCTCGCACGTGTCGAGATCGGTGGCCGCGAGGTACAGCTCGTTCCGCAGCAGGCGGAAGTCGTCGGTGCGCTCCGGGTCGGACAGGATCGTCCGCACATAGCGTTCGATCCCCTTCTCGGAATACAGCCCCGATGGCAGCGCCTCCGCGAGCCCGACGGCGAGATCGACCGCCGAGACCTGGCCGAGATCCCGCACCAGCGAGCGGACCAGCTGCGCGATCCGGAACGGGACCAACAGGCCCTTGCGGAGGAACTCCCCGTAGTTCGGATGCAGCAGCGCGCTCACCCGCGCGTCCGGGAACGAGGTCGGCACCTGCTGGACGATCACCCGCATCATCTCGTCGGGGGTGACCCCGTTGGCGACGGCGGCCGCCACGAACGAACCGGCACTCGTCCCGACATAGACGTCGAACTCGTTGACGGTCCGGTTCACCGACAGCAGCGCGCCGATCTCGTAGACGCCACCGGTGAATCCGCCGCCGCCGAGCACCAGCGCCGACTTGGACCGCGTGCGCCGGCGCCGCGCCCCAGACCCGCGCGAGGCCGTCCCCGGACGCTCCGCCGCGCCGGCGTCTAGCTTGACCACCTTGCCCATCCTCGCCTGGATTGTAAGGAGCGCGTGCCCGGCATCCGCCAGCCCGGAAGCCCCGTCGCGCCCGACGGCGCCCAGTGGCGCGAGGTGCGATCTCCGCTACTTTCGCCCAGCCCGCCGGTTATATCCGCCGATGCGGGTGTTGTTGGCGACCCTGGGGGCGTTCTGCGTTCTGCTCGCCGGGACCGCGGCTGTGGCCGGGGCGCAGTCACCCCCCTCCGCGGAACGCACGCTGTCCAAGGCGCTCCAGAAGGGTCTCGGACAGGCCGGGAGTCAGAGCGGCGCCTACGTGCTCGACCTCACCACCGGCCAGGTTCTGTTCTCCCAGGCCGCGAACACCGGCCGTCTCCCCGCCTCGGTCGAGAAGCTCTACACGACCTCGACGGCGCTGCTCCGCCTGGGCCCGACCGCGACGTTCAGCACGTCGCTGCTCGGCACCGGCTCCCGCGATCCGAATGGCGTCTGGAACGGGACGCTGTATCTGCAGGGCGGGGGCGATCCGACGTTCGGCGCGGTCGCCTTCGACCGGTCGTGGTACGCGACCGGCACCACGATGCGCACCCTGATCGCCAACCTGCTGAGAGCCACCAGCATCACCGCCGTAGACGGGCAAATCGTCGGCGATGAGTCCTACTGGGACTCACGACGGGGGACGCCGGCGACCGGATTCATGCGCTCGAGCGAAGTCGAAGGCGAGCTGAGCGCGCTCGCCTACGACCGCGGGTACACGAACACCCAGGGCACCGCGTTCCAGTTCCACCCGGCGCTGTTCGCCGCCCAGCAACTCGCCGGCGGGTTGCGCGCGTTCGGCGTCAAGCTTCCGGGAATTCGGATCTCGGCCGGGCGAACACCCGCCGGCGCCACTCCGCTGGCCTCGGTTCAGTCCCCACGGCTGTCGACGCTGATCCAGCTCACGAACACCCCGTCCGACAACTACCTGGCCGAGAGCATCCTCAAGGACATCGGCGCCCGGCTCGGCGGCGCGGGCACGACCGCCGCGGGCGCCGCCGTCGTCCGGGCCGAGCTGCTCAGCAAGTTCGGGATCAACCCCAGGCTGGACGACGGCTCCGGCCTGTCGCGTTATGACCTGACCACCCCGACCCAGGTCGTGACGGTGCTCAAGGGGATGGCCACGAACTCGGCGTTCGTCAACTCGCTGGCGCTGATGGGCGAGAGCGGCACGCTCCAGACCGAGGGGCTGGGGACGGTCGCCCAGAACGACTGCCGCGGTAAGACCGGCACGCTCCACGACGTGGCGAATCTCGCGGGGTACTGCGAGGCGCGCGACGGTCACACGCTTGCGTTCGCGTTTCTGGCCAACGGTCTCGGCAATCCGAACTACGTCCACGAGGTCGAGGCGTCGATGGCCGGCGCGGTCGCGAACTACAACGGCTGAGCCTCAGGGCAGGAGCGCGCGCAGGCCGGCCTCATCGAGCACCGGCACTCCCAGGCGCTCGGCCTGGGCGAGCTTCGAGCCGGCGCTGTCGCCGGCGACGACGTAGTCGGTCTTGCGCGACACCGATCCTGTGACCCGGCCGCCGGCGGCGGTGATCAGCTCGGTCGCCTGCTCGCGCGTCAGGTCGGGCAGCGTCCCGGTCAGCACGAACGTCTTGTCGGCGAGCGGGCCCTCGCCCGGCGGCGGCCCTTCCTCCTCCATCCGCACTCCGCGCTCCCGGAGATCCTCGATCAGCCGCCGCATGTGCTCGTCTTGGATCTGCTCGTAGATCCTGGCGGCCATCTTCGGGCCGACGCCCTGTGTCTGCTCGATCTGCTCGGGGTCGGCATCGAGCAGCGCGGTCATCGTCCGGAAGTGTTGCGCGAGGTTGCGGCCGATCACGAAGCCGACCTCCTCGATCCCGAGCGCGAACAGCACGCGACCGAACGGCTGGCGCTTGGAGTCCTCGATCGCCGCCACCAGCTTGTCCGCCGACACCTGGCCGAAGCCGGGTTGCTCGGAGATCCGCTCCGCGGTGAGGTCGTAGAAGTCGGCGGCGGTCCGGACCCAGCCGAGCTTCATGAACAGGTCGACCTGCTTCTCGCCGAGCCCGTCGATGTCCATCGCGCCGGTGAAGTGCTTGAGCAGCTGCCAGCGCCGGCCGGGACAATCGCGGTTCGGGCAGCGGGTGAACACCGAGTCCTCCGGCTTGACGGTCGGCGTGTGGCAGATCGGGCACTCGCTCGGCGGATGGGGCGGCGCCGGCCGGTCATCCCGTTCGGCGACGTGCGGCGCCGGCGACAGGACCTGCGGGATCACGTCGCCGGCGCGCAGGACGATCACGTCCTCGCCTTCCCGGATGTCCTTGCGCGCGAGGTCCTCTTCGTTGTGGAGCGTGGCCATCTTCACCGTCACGCCCCCGACGCGCACCGGTTCGAGCGACGCCGCCGGGTGCAGGTCCCCGAACTTGCCCGGAGCCCACAGGATCGTGTTCAGGCGCGTGACCGCCGTGGTCGGCGGGAACTTCCACGCGATCGCCCACCGCGGCTCACGGCCGACCGAGCCCAGCCGGCGCTGGAGCTCGAACTGGTTAACCTTGACCACGACCCCGTCGATCTCGAACTCGAGTGAGCCGCGCCGCTCCTCCCAGGCGCGGCACTGCGCGATCACGTCGTCTTCGGTCTGCAGCTTCTTGACGTCGGGGTGGACCGGGAAGCGATGCTCGCGCAGCCACTCCAGCGCGTCCCAGTGCGAGTCGAACGTGATCCCGTCGGTCGTCCCGATCGCGTAGCACCAGAGCGACAGCGGCCGCTCGGCGGCGAGCTTTGGGTCGAGCTGGCGGATCGTGCCGGCGGCGGAGTTGCGCGGGTTCATGAACGTCGACAGGCCGGCCTGCGCCCGGCGCTCGTTGAGCGCGGCGAAGTCCGGCAGCGACATGTACACCTCGCCGCGGACCTCGACCAGCGCCGGCGGGTCGGGATCCTCGAGGCGCAGCGGGACCGACGGCATCGTGCGCAGGTTGTGCGTGACGTCCTCGCCGATCTCCCCGTTGCCGCGGGTGGCGCCACGCTCGAACACCCCGTCGCGGTAGATCAGCGAGATCGCCAGTCCGTCGATCTTCGGCTCGGCCACGAACTCGAATTGCGGATCGTTGATCCCCTCGCGCGCGAGGTGGTTGCGCATCCGCTGGATCCAGGCCTTGAGGTCATCCGCCGAGTGGGCGTTCGCCAGGGACAGCATCGGCTGGGGATGGGTGACCTTCTCAAGCTCGCTGACCGGCTCCGGCGCTACCCGCTGGGTGGGCGAGTCTGGCGTGACCAGCTCGGGATGATCGGACTCGAGGGCCTTGAGCTCGTTGAACAGCGTGTCGTAGACGTCGTCGCCGATCTCGGGATCGTCGAGCACGTGGTAGCGGTAGCTATGGTGCTCGATCTCGCGCCTCAGTTCGGCGGCGCGCTGCTCCGGGTCGGTGGCTTTGGCTTGGCGGGCGGCGCTCACGGGTGCTCGGCCAGCTTCTCCGCCGCCGGCTGAATCAGGCGCTCGAGCTCGTAGCGCTCGAGCACCGACATGCCCTCGCGGTCGGTCAGGTCGAAGTGGACCGGCGTCACGGCGATCTTGCCTTGCGCCACCGCGGCGAGATCGGTCCCGGCTTCGCTGTGCTCGTGGAGTGCGTCACCGTAGATCTTGTACAGCCGCCGTTTCTCGCCGCCCCGGTCCACCAGCGACAACTCGTCGCGGTAGACGCGCTTGCCGAGCCGCGCCACCTCCACGCCCGCCGGTGGCGCGCCGGGCACGTTCACGTTCAGCAGCGTTCCCGTCGGCAACGGCGCGGTCTCGAGCTCCGCGACCAGGCGGGCGGTGAACGATGCCGCCACCGCGAAGTCGAATCTGCTCCCGACCCTGAAGTCGAGCTCGCGCGCGCTCGACTGCTGCGAGACAGCGATCCCCGGCAGCCCGAGCACGATCGCCTCGAGCGCCGCCGCCACCGTGCCCGAGTAGGTGATGTCGTCCCCGAGGTTCGAGCCGTGGTTGATGCCGGACACGACCAGTTCGGCCTCAAACCCGTCGACCAGCCCGAGGTGGGCCAGGCGAACGCAGTCCACCGGCGTGCCGTCGGTGGCGTACCCGACCGTCCCATCGCCGAAGTCGACCTCCTCCACCCACAGCGGGCGTCTCGTGGTGATCGACCTCGCCATCGCCGAGCGGTTCCCGTCGGGCGCGATAACCGCGAGCTCGATCCGGTCCACGGCCAGCAGGGCGGATCTGAGCGCCTGGAGTCCCTCCGCCTCGATCCCGTCGTCGTTGGTGAGCAGTACTCGCATCCACTCTTGATGCTATCTGCGGGTCCTGCGGTCAAGCGCGCAGGCGATTGCGGCCGCGATCAGGAACGGCTCCTCCTCCAGCTGGCGCCCGGTGAAGCGGAGCACGTCGTAGCCGGCGTTCCTGTGGACGATGTCCCGGCGGTGGTCCCGTTCGAACGCCGCACGATCGCTGTGGTACGGGTAGCCGTCGACCTCGACGATCAATCGTTGCTCAGGCCACAGGAAGTCCGCGGTGAAGCCGGCAATCGGGACGTTCACACGCGGCGCCGGCAACCCCGCCGCGCGGATCAGCCGGAGCATCGCCCGCTCGCCACCGGACCGCGTCCGTTGCGGACCGCCCGGCTGGCCGAGGATCGCCCGCAGCCGAGCCACGCCGGCATGAGTGGGCGCGCGCTCGACCGCCGCCAGGATCCGCCGTTCGTCGGCCAGGTTGTGGGCGTAGGCCTCGGCGATCGCCCACTCGAGCTCGCCGGCGTTGGCGGTCGCTGCGTAGTCGACCAGCGTGCGCGCCGGCGAAGTGACGGGGATGCCTGATCTGTGCGCGCGGTCGGCCGCGTCGAGGTGCTCCACTCGGTGGACGCGCAGTCCATCCCGAGACCGGCAGCCCCGCTTGATCACGGTGACCTCTACGTGGTCGACGGGAGTCCTTGTCAACCCCCACAGCGCCGCCGCGGAGCGATGGCTGATGATCGCGCGGTCTCCGCACGCGAGCACCGCGCCCAGCTCGCGGGCACCCGGGAGGAGGATCGGATGCCCGACCAGGTACACACCCCGGTACTGCCGGTGCAGCGTCCCGTTCTCGGAGCGCCGGCGCACGCCTCCCCGGCCGACTCCGGCGATATGCAGCTGATCGGTCGTGATCAGCGCAAGCTGGCGAGCCGCGACCCACGAAACCGCGTCTTCGTCAGCTCCGCGGGAGTGCATAAAGCGCCAAAGCTCGCCAACCGAGACGGCCTCGGCAACATAAGCGCCTGGGAGGCGCTTATATCGCGTGGACGCGCGCGGGCGCGGGACTTTGTTGCGTTTTGCACCGGGATCGGCGGCCATCGGCCCCCAGGATGCGCCACCAGGACCCCAATCCCGCTCAACCGCCCCGATTACTTGCAGAGTTGCGACGAAGCTGTTGCCGGCGCGTCACAACCCGTCGCCGGCACGTCGCAAGCCGTCGCGGGCACGTCGCAACCCCTCGCCGGCACGTCACGGCCCGCCCGTCACGCCCGGCCGCCACCGCCCGACAACACCCGCTCGCCACCGTACCCCGCGCCGGCGAAGTACAGCCCGCGCGCCGGCGCTGTGCGACCGGCGCAGGGCCGCGGCCGACCCGCCAGTAGCTCCTCAAACGACGCCACCGTTCGCCGGCCGCCGCCCACCTCGAGCATCGTCCCGATCAGCACACGGATCATGTGGCGCATGAACGCGTCGGCCTCGATCCAAAATTCCAGGAGATCCGGGCCGCCCCGCCAATAGGCCGCGTACACCTCCCGCGTGAACCGGACGTGCTCGGTCTGCGTGGGCGTGAACGCCATGAAGTCGTGGATCCCGACCAGCGCCGCCGCGCACGCCCGCAACGCGTCCACATCCAGCCGGTGCGGCCACCACAGCGCGCGCCCCCGATCGAAGACGCTCCGAGGCCGCCGCAAAAGCACCCGGTAGCAGTACGCCCGGCTGGTGGCGTCCCGCCGGGCGTCGAACCCGTCATCGGCCGCGACGCACGAAAGCACCGCCACGTCATCCGGCAGCAACGCATTCAGACCCGCGACCGGCGCGACCCGCCCCTCATAGCTGGCGACCTGCCCCCAAGCGTGGACCCCCGCGTCCGTCCGCCCCGCCACCGTTAGACGCACACTCTCCAGCCGCAAAATCACACAGAGCGCGCGCTCTACCTCCGCCTGGACTGTCCGCAACCCCGGCTGCTTCGCCCACCCGGAAAACCGGCCCCCGTCGTACTCGAGAACGAGCCGGGCGACCACCCGGTCCTAGACCAGCTCGAGCAGCACCATCTCGGTCGAGTCCGACCGCCGCGGCCCCAGCTTCAGGATCCGGCTGTACCCGCCGGGCCGCTCGGTGTACCGCGGCGCGATCTCCTCGAACAGCTTGTAGACCATGAACTTGTCCTGGCCGAGCGCAGACAGCGCTTGCCGGCGCGCGTGCAGGTCGCCGCGCTTGGCCAGCGTGATCAGCTTCTCGAGCTCGGGCTTGACCGCCTTGGCCTTGGTCTGGGTGGTGCGGATCCGCTCGTGCGCGATGACCTCCTTGGTGAGGTTCATCAGCAGCGCCTTGCGATGGGCCGTGTCACGCGAGAGCTGGTATCGGTTGCGTTGATGGCGCATGTCGGATCTCGCAGGACGGTAGCGACAAACTACTCGTTACGCAGCCCGAGACCGCGTGTGTGCAGCGTCTCGATGACCTCGTCGATCGACTTCTTGCCGAAGTTCGGGATCGCGGCCAGCTCGCTCTCGGACTTCGAGACCAGATCGCCGACCGTCTGGATCCCTGCCCGCTTGAGGCAGTTGTACGAGCGGACACCGAGCTCGAGCTCCTCGATCAGGATGTCGTCCATCGCGTTCGGCGGACGGGAGGGCGCACCAACCGCGCCGGCGACGCCCTGGTCCAGAACGCCCGGGGCTCCGGCCTCGCGCAGCTCGACCACGCGCTCAGCATCCGTGAAGATCGCCAGCTGCGAAATCAGAATCTCGGCCGCCTCGCGCAAAGCCGCGTGCGGGTCGATCGACCCATCGGTCTCGATGTCGAGCGTCAGCTTGTCGTAGTCGGTGCGCTGACCGACACGCGCCTGCTCGACGTTGTAGGCGACACGCCGCACGGGGGAGAAGATCGAGTCGATCGGGATCACGCCGATCGGCTGGTCTGGCGACTTGTTCTCCTCGGCCGGCCGGTAGCCGCGCCCGCGCCCGATCGTCAGGTACACCTCGAGCTTGGTCTTCTTCTCCAGCGTCGCGATGTGCGCGTCGGGGTTCAGGATCTCGACACCCGAGGGCAGGTCGATGTCCTTGGCGGTGATGTCGCCGGGGCCGGTGACCACCAGCGGCGCCTCGATCTCGGTCGCATCTGAGTGCATCCGACACACGACGCCCTTCAGGTTCAGGACGATGTCGGTCACGTCCTCCTTGACGCCGCGAATCGTCGAGAACTCGTGCGCCACGCCTTCGATGCGTACGGAGGTCACGGCCGCGCCGGCCAGGGACGAGAGCAGCACGCGGCGAAGCGAGTTGCCGAACGTGTAGCCGAAGCCCCGATCGAGCGGCTCGATCGTGAACGACCCGCGGTTGTCGTCAACGCTCTCGGAGGAGATTCGGGGGACTTGGAAGTCGAGCATCAGGGTCCTAACGTCGTGGGTTCTCCCGCCCCGGTGGGCGGTTCTCAGCGCCGTGCCGGCCCCAGGGGGAGCCGCGCGGCTGAAAGCTTCTTCTTACTTGGAGTACAGCTCGACGATGAGCTGTTCCTGCACGGGAGCCGCGATCTCTCGGCGCTCGGGCTTACGTAGCACTTTGGCCGTGAGCGAGTCGTGATCCGCCTGCAGCCACGCCGGCACCTGGCCGGTCAGCTCGGTGGCGTCGCGAATCACCTGTCCCGCCGTCGAGCGGGTATGGATCGCGATCACGTCGTCGTCCCGGAGCTGGTAGCTCGGGACGTTCACGCGACGGCCGTTGACCGTCCAGTGTCCGTGCAGGATGAGCTGACGCGCCTGGCGCCTCGAGGCCGCGAAGCCGAGACGGACGAGCACGTTGTCGAAACGGCACTCGAGCATCCGAAGCAGGTTCTCGCCGGTGATGCCCGGCTGGCGCGAAGCCTTCTGGTAGTAGATCCGGAACTGCTTCTCGAGGACGCCGTAGTAGCGCTTGGCCTTCTGCTTCTCGCGCAGCTGCACGCGGTATTCGCTCTGGCGCTGGCGCCCGCGCCCGTGGTCGCCCGGCGGGTACGAGCGGCGCTCGACGCCGCACTTGTCGGTCAGGCAACGCTCGCCCTTGAGGAACAGCTTCTGTCCCTCGCGGCGGCACTGCTTGCACTGCGGTGATGTGTCTCGTGCCATCTGTCCTCGGTGCTCCTAAACCCGGCGCCGCTTGCGAGGGCGGCACCCGTTGTGGGCTTGAGGCGTGACGTCCTTGACGCCGGTGACTTCGAGCCCCGCCGCCTGCAGCGATCGAATGGCCGTCTCACGGCCCGAGCCCGGCCCCTTGACGAACACCTCGACTCGCTGGAGACCGTGCTCGATGCCCTTGCGGGCGGCGGCGTCCGCGGTCACCTGGGCCGCGAACGGGGTCGACTTGCGGGAGCCCTTGAAGCCCGCGCCGCCGGCCGACTCCCACGCGATGACATTGCCCTCGCGGTCCGTCAACGAAACAATCGTGTTGTTGAACGAAGTCTTGATGTGCGCTTGGCCAATCGGGATGTTCTTGCGGACCCGGCGCCGTCCGCGCTGTGGTCGCCTCGGAGCCGGACTCACTTCTTGGTGGCCTTCTTCTTGCCGGCGACCTGCATCCGCTTCGGGCCCTTACGCGTGCGCGCGTTGGTCTTGGTGTTCTGACCGTGGACCGGCAGGCCGCGGCGGTGCCGGAGCCCGCGATAGCAGCCGATCTCCTGGAGACGCTTGACGTTCTGGGAACGCTCGCGCCGCAGGTCGCCCTCGACCGTGAGCTCGCTGTCGATCGCCTCACGAAGCTTGATGACCTCTTCCTCGGTGAGGTCGCGGACCTTGCGGTCGGGCTCGATCCCGAGCTCAGCCAGCAGATGGTTAGACGTCGAGCGACCGATCCCGTAGATGTACGTCAGACCGATCTCGACGCGCTTGTTGAGAGGGATGTTGACCCCAGAGATGCGTGCCATCTCAACCTTGCCTTTGCTTGTGGCGCGGATTCGAGCAGATCACGAGGACCCGGCCGTTCCGGCGGATAATCTTGCACTTCTCGCACATCGGTTTGACCGACGGTCGTACTTTCACGCTCGTATCGCTCTCGTCGACTGTTTCCAGTAGTTCCCACAGCCCGGCTCTGGAGACCGTTGCGGCCGCCGCTACCGGCGCTGCAGCGCCCCGCACGCACGGAAATCCACGCAACGAGGGCAACCTGTGATGTTAGCAAGGGGTGGCGTGGTGTGCCGCCGCCGGGTAGGGCAGGTTTTGGGCCTCGCTTCGCTCGGCGTCCAGCCGGATGACTCGTGGCCGGCCCGGTCGTGGCGAGGCCGGATGCCGGGCGGGCCGAGCCACGAGGCCGTTCCGCTGAGCATGCATGCCCAGCGGGCAAGCAAGCCGGACGCGGAACGCGCGATGGCGCACCGGAGGCACTCGCGCCGAGCGCAACACCTCGCGCGCCGCGGCTACGCTCTCGCCGCGCGCAAACCACCTACGCGACGCGCGAGTGCCTCCCGGGTGGCATGCGCGCTCCAGCGCTTACGCGACGCGCGACTGCTTTGCGGTCGAAACCCGCGCTCCGGCCGCCTCGTGCCAGGGCGTCAGGATCCGCGGCCCGGCGGTGGTGATCGCGATCGTGAACTCGAAGTGCGCCGCCAGCGACCCGTCTTGTGAGTAGATCGCCCAGTGGTCGTCGCCGACGCGGACAGGGTGGCGGCCGGCAGTGACCATCGGCTCGACCGCGAGCACCATGCCCTCCTCGAGCACGATCCCGGTCCCGGGGCTGCCGTAGTTGGGGATCTGCGGCTCCTCGTGCATCTCGCGCCCGATCCCGTGGCCGACCAGCGAGCGGACGATCGACAGGCCGGCGGCCTCGACGTGCTCCTGAATCGCGTGCGAGACGTCCCCGAGCCGGTTGCCCACGACGCACTGATCGACGGCGATGAACAACGACTCCTCGGTGACCCGCAGCAGCTTGGTGGCGACCGGGCTGATCGGGCCGACTGCGAATGTGCGCGCGGCGTCGGACACCCAGCCGTCGTACACGACTCCGATGTCGACCGACAGGATGTCTCCCTTGGCGAGCGCGTAGGGGCCCGGGATCCCGTGCACGATCATCTCGTTCGGCGAGGCGCAGATCGACCCAGCGAAGCCGCGATAGCCCTTGAACGCCGGCGTCGCCCCCTGGGAGCGAATGAACTTCTCCGCCGCCTCGTCGAGCTCGGCGGTTGTCACGCCAGGGCGGATCTTGCCCGCCAACAGGTTCATCGTCTTGACCAGGATGGCGCCGGACGCGGCCATCCGGTCGATCTCTTCGGGGCTCTTCTTGATGATCATCAAACGTCTTCCTCGAGGCGCAGCGTGGCGATCACGGCGCGGATGTGATCGTTGACCTCCGCGGGGCCGCGGGTCCCGTCGACCCGGCGCAGGATGCCCTTCTGATCGTAGTATTCGATCACGGGCTCGGTCTGGTCGTGGTAGACGCGCAGGCGCTTTAACACGACGTCGGGCTTGTCATCGTCCCGCTGGACGAGGCGAGACCCGTCCTGATCGCACACGTCGTCGCGCTTGGGGGGATCGAAGTCGACGTGGTAGTTGTGCCCGGACTTGACGCACACGCGCCGCCCGGACAGGCGCCGCACCAGCTCGTCGTCGGGCACGTCGATCAGCAGCACCGTGGTGATCCGCCGGCCCATCTCCGAGAGCTGCTTGTCGAGCGCCTCCGCCTGGGGGGTCGTGCGCGGAAAGCCGTCGAGGATGAACCCGTCCCGCGCGTCCTCCTGCCGAAGGCGTTCGGCCGCCATCGCGACGATCAGGTCGTCAGGGACCAGGTCGCCGGCGTCCATGTACTCCTTGGCCTTCTTGCCGAGGTCGGTGCCGTCCTTGACGTTCGCCCGGAGCATGTCGCCGGTGGCGATGTAAGGGAGCTGGAAGTCAGAACGCAGGCGGTCCGCCTGCGTCCCCTTGCCGGCGCCCGGTGGCCCGAACAGGATCAGGTTGAGCTCTGACACGAGGGCCTCACTGTATCGGGCGGAAAGGGACAAAGTGAACGTCGACAACGCGGTGTCGGCGTGCGCGGTCCGAGCGCGAACCCCGACGTCAAGAACACACCCGGCCCAAGCCGCGAGCGCGGCTCAGGCCTGATGCGTTTCGGTCGGTGCGGGTCGCGACCCTTGCGGAGGCGCCGCGATCGCCGCAGACGCCTCGGCATTGCCCCCCACGGCAGGCGCCGGGCCGGCATCCCTGCCGGCCCCCCCTTAGCGCCGCCGAAGTCGCGCCCGCTGTTCCCACGTGACCCTCCGACGTCTGTCCCCGGCTCCACGAGGCGGCGCTTGACGAAGCCCGAGGCCGCGGCATTCGGGTACTGCGGGCGGCGGGCGCGGAGCTCGAGCAGAACCTCGCCTTCGGAGTCGCCGGCCACCTCGTCCGCGCACTGCTGGGCGACCTGCCGCCGGCGGCCCGCCGTGCCTTCCTGAATGAGGCGCCCGAACGCGTGCGCTCCCTCGCGGGGGCGCGCGAGGCGCTATTCGAGCCCGGCGACGCCGGCGATCTGACGATGTCCCACGGGCTGTTCACGGCGATGGCGGGCGCGGCGGAGACGCGCCCCACGCTGCTGGCGATCGGCGACCTGCACTGGTGCGACGTCGCCTTGCTCGAGTTCGTCCTGTACGTCCTGCACCGGCTCGACGAGCTGCCGGTCGCGCTCGTGATGACCCGCGGTGCTCGCCGAGCTCGGTGCCGCCGAGGCCGCGCTCGGCCGTGCGGCCGCCGCCGACCACCTCGCCCAGGCCGCCGCGGGTTCGCCAGACCCCCGACGGCGCGCGGAGCTGGGGCCGGCGCTCGGTCGCGCGCTCGATGCGCTGGGACAGCACGAAGAGGCCGCCGGCGCGTACGGCGCCGCGCTGCAGGAGCTTCCCCCGGCGCCCGAAGACGCCGACGAACTCGAGCTTCGCGACCACCTCGAGGCGAGCTACATCTCGACCGCGTCGCTCGTGCCCGACCTCCAGCCGCTCGCGCTCGAGCGCTCAGCTCGGGTGATCGAGAACGCGGTCAAGGGTCCCCGTACCCAGGGGCAACGACTGCTGCTGGCGCATGCCGCCCTGCACGCCACCACCACCGGCGAGTCGGCGCACAACGCGATCGAGCTGACCGAACGAGCGTGGGACGGCGGGCGGATGCTCGTGGAGGCGAATCCGCAGTGGATCGGGTGGCGACTCGTCGCCGCGTCCTTCCTTCTGAACGGCGAGCTCGAGAGCGCGCTCGAGGTCGCCCAGGCCGCGCTCGAGGAGGCGCGCCGGCGCGCCTGGCCGCTGGCGTTCGCCACCGCCTGCTACGTCCGCGGGCTGCCGCTGCTGTGGCAGGGACGGGTCACCGATGCGCTCGCCGATCTCGAGCTCGCGCGACGCCCGACGCTACGGATGGCAGCAGTTCGCCCGCTCGGCGGCGGCGCACTACGCGCTGTGCCTGATCGAGCGGCGCGAGCTCCACCAGGCGCAGGACGTGCTCGACGAGGACGGGCCGCTCGACGAGGACGGGCCGCTCGACGAGCCGCAGGACATCGAGGATGTGCTCCGGCTGTATTCGCTCGCCGAGCTGCGGCTCGCGCAGAGCCGGCCGCGCGAGGCGCTCGAGGCGGCACTGGCCGTCGGCGACATCGGCGAGCGAACCGTCGGCTTCCTCTGCTGCTGCCCGTGGCGCGGGACCGCGGCCCAGGCGTTGCTGATGCTCGGCGAGCGCGACCGCGCGCTCGAGATCGCCCGCGAGGCGGTCGCCCGCGCCGAGCGGACCGACGTCCTTCACTTACGGATCCGGGCCGGTCGCGTCCTCGGCCTGTGCGAGCAGGGGACGAGGGGCCTGCGCAGCCTCCGGGCCGCGGTGCGGCTGGGCTCCGACGCGCCGACGCGCCTGGAGACAATGCGCGCGCTGGTCTCCTGGCCGGCGTTCGCTCCGCTTTTGAGATTCCGGGAGACCGCTCCGCTCCGCCGGCAGTCACCACGGCCCGGCATCCGGCCGGGCCATCTTTGCCCCCGCCCGGGCGAGCCACCCGGGCTACTTTAAGAAGCCCTCGTAATTTCGCATCATCAGCTGCGCCTCGAGCTGCTTCATCGTGTCGAGCGCGACGCCGATCACGATCAGGATCGAGGTGCCGCCGAAGAAGAAGTTGGCGGACGTCTGGCTGATCAGGATCGTCGGCAAGGCGGCGATCGCGGCCAGGAACAGGGCGCCCGGGAACGTCAGGCGCGCGAGGATGCGGTCGAGGAACTCGGCCGTGGGCCGGCCTGGTCGCACCCCGGGAATGAACCCGCCGTACTTGCGCAGGTTCTCGGCCTGGTCGACAGGGTTGAACGTGACCGCCGTGTAGAAGTACGTGAACACGATGATCAGCAGGCTCTCACCGAGCACGTAGTGCCAGCTCTGGGGGCTGAAGAAGTTCTGGACGTCAGTGAAGAAGTTGTTCCGGTTCTGGCCGAGCAGCTGGCCGAGCGTCGGCGGGATCGCCATCAGGCTCGCGGCGAAGATCACCGGGATCACGCCGGCCATGTTCACGCGCAGCGGCAGATAGGTCTGGGTGCCCTGCGTCATCCGCCGGCCGATCACGCGCTTGGCGTACTGGATCGGGATCCGGCGCTGGCCCTCCTGCACGAACACGATCGCCGCCACCACGCCGACCGCGATGAACGGCATGATCACCTTGAACACCTGGTCGGGGTTGGTCCACCACGAGTGGATGCCGTTCGGTATTCGCGCAACGATGCTCGCGAAGATCATCAGCGAGATCCCGTTGCCGATCCCTCGCTGGGTTATCAGCTCCCCCATCCACATCAGCAGCACGGTCCCCGCCGTCAGCGAGATCACGATCAGCAGCACCTTGGCCAGGTTGAAGTTCGGGATCACGGTGACGCCGGCCGACTGCTCGAAGCTCCGGAACAGGAACACATAGCCGATCGACTGGGCGAACGCGAGGCCGACGGTCAGGTAGCGCGTGTACTGGGTGATCCGCGCCTGGCCGACCTCCCCTTCCTTGGAGAGCTTCTCGAGCGAGGGCACGACCACCTGCAGCAGCTGCAGGATGATCGACGCGGTGATGTAGGGCATGATCCCGAGCGCGAAGATCGCGATCCGCCCGAGCCCGCCGCCGGAGAACAGGTTCAGGAACCCGAGGATGCTGCTCCCGCCGAAGTTGTTCTGGATGGCGTTGACCGCCTTGGCGTTGATTCCGGGCGCGGGGATATGCGTGCCGAGCCTGTAGAGGCCGAGCACCGCGGCAGTGAACAGCAGCTTCTTGCGGATCTCCCCGACCCTGAACGAACCCAGGATCGTCGAGATCATCTGCCGCCGGACTCCTCTACGACCTGACAGGTCCCGCCGGCAGCCTCGATCTGCTCGCGCGCAGCCTTCGAGAACTTGTGCGCGTGCACCGTCAGCGGCTTGGTCAGATCGCCCTTCGCGAGGATCTTGACCGGGATCGCCTTACGGGTCGCGAGGCCCTTGGTTCGCATGGCCTCCAAAGTTACAGCGGCCCCGGAGTCGAATCGCGCCTCTAGGTCGAGCAGGTTGACCGGCTGCGTCTGCGTCCGGAACGGCTCGAACGGCATCGACTTCTTCATGTGCGGACCGCGGAGCTTTCGCATCCGCATGTGAATCGGGTTCTGGCCGCCCTCGAACCGAGCACGGCGCTTGGCGCCCGACCGCGAGCCCCACCCCTTCTGGCCGCGGCCCGACGTCTTGCCGGTGCCGGACCCCTCGCCGCGCCCGATGCGCTTGCGCGGCCGGCGCGAGCCGGGCGCGGGCCTCAGGTTGTGCAGCCCAATCCGCACCTTGCGCTCTTCGGCCTGGGGAGTCTCATCCTCAGCCATTGCGCTCCTCCGAGACCTCGACCAGGTGCGCGACCTTCGCGATCATTCCACGTACCTGCGGCGTGTCGGTGTGCTCGGCGCTTTGGCCGATCCGACGCAAGCCAAGCGAGCGAAGCGTGTCCCGCTGGCGCTGGTCACAGCCGTTGCGCGACCGGCGCTGGGTGACGATCAGCTTGCTCACGCCTCCGCCTCCGCCTCCCCGTCAGGCACGGGTTCGGAAGCCTCGACCGCGGCCGGCACCGCATCCGGCTCCGCCGCCTCGGACGCGCCGTTCGCGTTCGCGCCCGACAGCGTTTCAGCAGCCACCGGTTCGGCCTCGTCCGTGGTGAGCCCCAGCACCTGATTGATCGAGAGACCGCGGATTTCGGCGACCTCGTCAGGCGTGCGCAGCGACTGCAGACCGGCCATCGTCGCCTTGACTAGGTTGATGGGGTTCTGCGAGCCGAGGCTCTTCGAAAGGATGTCGTGGATCCCGGCGAGCTCGAGCACCGCGCGCACCCCGCCGCCGGCGATCACGCCGGTCCCCGGCGCCGCCGGCTTCAGGAACACGCGCCCGGCACCGAAGATTCCGGTCGTCTGATGGGTGATCGTCGAGCCGTGCTTGGGCACGCGATACAAGTTCTTCTTGGCCCGCTCGACGCCCTTCTGGATCGCCACCGGCACCTCGTTGGCCTTGCCGTAGCCGATCCCGACGATGTCGCGCTCGTCGCCGACCACAACCAGGGCGGTGAACGAGAACCGGCGCCCGCCCTTGACCACCTTGGCGACGCGGTTGATCTCGACGACGCGCTCCTGGAGGTCGAGCCCGGCGGAGGAAACTGAGCGATCTCGTGCCATCAGCAGATCCAGGTTAGCGGTCTCAGAACGCCAGCCCGCCCTCGCGGGCTCCGTCGGCGAGCGCCTTAACGCGCCCGTGATATTTGTACCCGCCGCGGTCGAACACCGCGGTGTCCACCCCGGCCGCCTTGGCGCGGTCTGCCAGCAGTGCGCCGGCGCGCGTGGCCTGCTCCATCCGCCCGAGGCCGCGTAGCTCTTCCTCGGTCCAGTTCACCGACGCCACCGTCCGGCCCGAGCCGTCGTCGATCAGCTGCGCGAAGATCCCGCGATTGGAGCGGAACACCGAGATCCGCGGGCGCTCCGCGGTACCGGTGACCTTGGCGCGGACGCGGCGCCGGCGCCGGAGGCGCTGCGCGGGCTTGGTCATCACTGTCATGCGCGCTTACCGACCTTCCGGGCGACGTATTCGCCCTCGTAGCGGATCCCCTTGCCCTTGTAGGGCTCGGGCTTGCGCTGCTTGCGTATCAGCGCCGCGATCTCGCCGACCTGCTGCTTGGACGCGCCCCTGACGACGATCCGGGTCGGCTGCGGAACCTCGAACTCGATCCCGTCGGGGGCCTTGATCGAAACCGGGTGCGAGTAGCCGAGCGCGAGCTCGAGGTCGCGGCCGCGCAGCTGCGCGCGATAGCCGACCCCCTGGATCTCGAGACGCTTCTCGAACCCGGCGGTGACGCCCAGCACCATGTTCGCGACGAGCGTGCGGGTCAGGCCGTGGAGCGCGCGGTGCTCGCCGCGATTGGTCGGGCGGGTGACCACGATCTGGTCGTCGACCTGCTCGACCTTGATGTCGCGGTTCACGCGTTCGAACAGCTCGCCCTTCGGGCCATTGACCCGGACGATCTCAGGCTCGATCGCAACCGAGACACCGGCCGGGACGGGGATAGGTTGCCTGCCAATGCGCGACATGCTCGATACCGGGTCTACCAGACCCTCGCCATGACCTCGCCGCCGACGCCCGCCTGGCGGGCCTCGTGGCCGGTCATGACACCCTTGGAGGTCGAGATGATCGCGGTACCCATCCCGCCCTGGATGCGGGGGATGTGGGCATGGTCGACATACGTGCGCTGGCCCGGCCGCGAGACGCGCTGCAGGCCGGATATCACTGGCTTGCGCGCCTGGTCGTACTTGAGCGTGATCGTCAACTGCTGGCCAGGTCGACCGGGAACGGGATCGTGGACCTCGTAGGCCTCGATGTACCCCTGCTCGCGCAGGATGCGCGCCAGCTCGCTATTCAGCTTCGACGACGGCATCGTCACTTCGTGGTGCTGGGCGTTGGCGGCGTTGCGCAGCCGGGTGAGGAAGTCGGCAATGGGATCGGTCATTGACATGGTTCGGGCGAGTCCTTTACCAGCTCGATTTGGTCATGCCGGGGATGTAGCCGTTGTGCGCGAGTTCGCGCAGGCAGATCCGGCACACGCCGAACTTGCGATAGACGGCGCGCGCCCGGCCGCAACGGCGGCAGCGGGTGTAGCCGCGCGTCTTGTATTTCGGCGTGCGCTGCTGACGGACAACCTGAGAAGTCTTGGCCATGTGATCCTTTACGTCTGGTTCCCGGCCGCTTGCGGGCGGCCTTCTCTACTGAATGGCATCCCGAGCGCTTCGAGCAAGGCGAACGCCTCGTCGTCGCTCTGGGCGGTGGTGGTGATCGTGATATCCAGGCCCCGGACCTGGTCGACCTCGTCGTAGTCGACCTCCGGAAAGATGATCTGCTCGCGGACGCCCATCGAGTAGTTCCCGCGGCCGTCGAACGAACGCGGGTTGAGCCCGCGGAAGTCGCGGATCCGCGGGATCGCGACCGACATCAGCCGGTCCAGGAACTCGTACGAGCGCGCGCCGCGCAACGTCACCGCGACGCCGACCGGCATCCCTTCGCGGACCTTGAATTGGGCGATCGACTTACGCGCCCGGCGCACGTTCGGCCGCTGGCCGGTGATCGTCCCGAGCTGCTCGCTGGCCGCGTCGAGCATCTTCGAGTCCTGCTTGGCGTCGCCGACACCCATGTTCACCGTGACCTTGGTGATCCGGGGCACTCGCATCGGCGTCGAGTACCCGAATCGCTCTGTCAGCGCCGGCAGGATCTCGTCCTTGTAGCGGGTCTTGAGGCGTGCCGTTGGCATCAGTGCGCGCTCCTATCGGTCATCAGTCGAGCTTCGTTCCGCTGCGGCGCGCGATCCGTAGGCGCTTGCCGTCGTGGATCTCGATGCCGACGCGCGTTGGCGTGCCCTCTTTGGGATCGGCGAGCATCACGTTAGAGACGTGGATCGGCCCCTCGCGCTCGATCACGCCGCCGACCTGCTCGGCCCGCTGGGCGCCGGCCACCTGGCGCGGCTTCTGGTGGCGCTTGATCATGTTCAGGCCCTCGATGAACACGCGGTCATGTTTGGTATCGACGCGCAGGATCTTGCCGCGCTTGCCGCGGTCCTTGCCGCCGATCACGATCACCTCGTCGCCGGTCTTCAGTCGCGCGGGCATGGTCAGAGCACCTCCGGCGCGAGCGACACGATCTTCATGAAGTTGCGCTCGCGCAGCTCGCGCGCGACCGGCCCGAAGATGCGCGTGCCGCGCGGGTTGTTCTGGTTGTCGATCAGCACGGCGGCGTTCTCGTCGAAGGCGATGTACGTCCCGTCCTCGCGGCCGTAGGACTTGCGCGTGCGGACGACCACGGCGGTCACGACCTCGCCCTTCTTGACCGATCCCTGCGGGCTGGCCTGCTTGACGGTGGCGGTGACGATGTCCCCGACGCCGGCGTAGCGGCGACGGTGGCCGCCGCGCACTCGGATCACCAGGATCTCCCTGGCACCGGTGTTGTCGGCGACGCGCAGCCGTGTCTCGTTCTGAATCATCGTGCGATCCCGTGACTCACTCGGCTCGCTGTACGACTTCCACCAGCCGCCACCGCTTGAGCCGCGACAGCGGCCGGGACTCGCGCACGATCACGGTGTCGCCGGCGTGCGCATCGTTGCGCTCGTCGTGGACGTGCAACGTGCTCGACGTGCGCACGATCTTCTCGTAGCGCCGGTGGCGCCGGACGATGTCGATGCGAACCGTGATCGTCTTGTCGGCCTTGTCGGACACGACGATGCCCTGGCGCGTCTTCTGCTTGCCCGGCCCGTGCTCGCGTGGCGGCAGCGTCTGGGCGACGGTGCCGCCCTCGCGCGCCTTCTGGCGGGTACGCGCACGGCCGGTGCGACGGGCCACGGCCTTCTTGCGCCGCTCCTCGAGCCGGTCGGCATGACGCTCCTCAGGCGTGCGCTCCTTGCGCGCCGGGGCCTTGGCCGCCTTGCCGGCGCGGGCGCGCCGGCGCCGCTCCTTGGGCGCAACGACCTCCTGCGGCTCGCGTCGGGCCGCAGCCTGCTCGGGCGCGGTCGTCGACGCCGCTACGTCCGGCGTCTGTTCAGTTTCGTTGTTTTCTGTCTCTTCAGCCATTTCGCAATTCTCGTTCACGCTGGATCGTCAGCGCCCGCGCGATCTCTCGCTTGGCCCGCTTGAGGGTCGCGGTGTTCTCGAGCTCGGACGTGGCGTGCTGGAAGCGCAGCCCGAACAGCTCGCGGCGGGCGGTCTGGACATGCTCACGCAGTTCGGTGTCGGTGAGGTCTCGGACATCGGACGGTCTCATCTCACGCGTCCTCTCGCATTACGAACTTGGTCCGGACCGAAAGCTTGTGACCAGCGAGCCGCATCGCCTCGCGCGCCAGCGGCTCCGGCACGCCGGCCAGCTCGAACATCACCCGGCCGGGCTTGACCACCGCAACCCAACCCTCGGGCGAGCCCTTGCCGGATCCCATCCGGGTCTCGGCGGGCTTCTTCGTGAACGCCTTGTCCGGATAGATGTTGATCCAGACCTTGCCGCCGCGCTTGATCTTGCGGGTCATCGCGATTCGGGCAGCCTCGATCTGGCGGTTCGTCAGCCACCCGGCGTCGAGCGCCTTCAGGCCGTACTCGCCGAACTGGACCCTGGTCTGCCCGCGGGACAGGCCGCGCCGGCGCCCGCGATGCACCTTGCGGTGCTTGACGCGCTTGGGGGCGAGCATCAGCTACCACCACCTCCGGGGCTCGGTCGGCCTCCGCCACCGCCACCGGGACGTCCGCCGCCGCCACTACCGCCGGGGCGTCCACCGCCACCGCCGGGACGTCCACCGCCGCCGGGACCGCCGGGACCGCGACCGCCACCGCCACCGCCACCGGCGCCGCCGGGACCGCGACCGCCGCCACCGGGACCGCCGGGACCGCGTCCACCGCCGCCACCACGACCGCCACCGCCGCCGGGGCCGCCACCACGCCCACCACCGCCGCCGGGGCCGCCACCACGACCGCCACCGCCACCGCCACCGCCACCACGACCGCCACCGCCGCCGGGGCCGCCACCACGACCGCCACCGCCACCGGGGCCGCCACCACGACCCGGGCCACCGGGACCGCCGCCACGTCCACCGGGACCGCCTGAGCCACCGGGACCGCCGCGTCCGCCGGGACCACCACCGCGGCCGCCGCCGCCACCAGCACCACCACGGCCGCGCCCGTCGCGCCCGCCGCGACGGCCGTCGCGCTCGGGCGCCTGCGGCGCCGGCTCATCCATGATCGTCAGGTCGGCGCCGGTGTAGCCCTCGGGCATGATCTCGCCCTTGTTGATCCAGCACTTCACGCCGATCCGGCCGAACGTCGTGCGGGCCTCGTGGAAGCCGTAGTCGATGTCGGCGCGCAGAGTGTGAAGCGGAACCCGGCCGTCGGAGTAGCCCTCGGTGCGCGCCATCTCGGCGCCGCCCAGACGCCCGGAGACCTGCACCTTCACGCCCTTGGCGCCGGAGCGCATCGCGCTGGTGAGCGCGCGCTTCATCGCGCGGCGGAACGCCACGCGATTCTGGAGCTGCTCGGCGATCGACTGCGCGACCAGGCGTGCGTCGAGCTCGGGGCGCTTGATCTCGAGGATGTTGACCTTGACCTGCTTGCCGGTGATCCGGTGCAGGTCGCGGCGCAGCTGGTCGACCTCGGATCCGGACTTGCCGATCACGATGCCGGGCCTGGCCGTGTTGATATTGACCTCGACCTCGTTCTGGTTCTTGCGGATCGTGATGTCGGACAAGCCGGCGTGCGACAGCCGTCCGATGATGTGCGCACGGATCTGCGTGTCCTCGTGCAGGAAGTCCGAGAACGCCCGCTCGTTGAACCAGTTCGACTTCCAGTCGTGGATGTAGCCCACGCGGAGCGACTCGGGATGAACTTTTTGACCCATATCTGTGACTAATCCTTCGGCGTGAGCAAGATCGTGAGATGGCTGGTGCGCTTGCGGATCCGCGTCGCCCGGCCCATCGCGCGTGGCCGGAAGCGCCTGATCGTCGGACCCTCGTCAGCGTGGACCGCCTTCACGTAGAGGTCCTCACCCACGAGCTCGTGGTTGTTCTCAGCGTTGGCCACCGCCGACTCGAGCAACTTGCTCCAGTCCCGCGCGACCGCACGCGGGGTGTGAGCGAGGATAGCTCGCGCCTCGTCAACGCTCTTTCCGCGGATGTGATCGCACACCAGTCGCGCCTTGCGCGCCGATGAGCGGACGTACTTGGCCTGGGCTCGCACGACCGGTGGCGGCCCGGGCGCCCGCTCCCGCGAGCGGCGGCGAGTCGGGGCAGGCGCAGGCGCCTCGTCCTCTGGCTCCGCAGCGCCGCGGCGGCGGCGGCGACGCGCGGGAGCAGCGGCTTCCTCAGCTTCGGGCCCCTCATCAAGTTCGTCCACCGAGTCGGCCTCCGCCTCGGCCTTAGGCTCATCGTCATCCGCCTCGCCCTCGGCCTCCGCGTCGGCTTCAAGCATGACGTCCGCGGCGGCCTCCTCGGCCTCCACGTCCTCCGGGGTCTCGTCGATGACGTCCGCGGCCTCGGGGGACGCGTCAGCGGCTGAATCCCCTCGCGTCGCTTCGGCCTCCGACTCCGTCTGAGCCTCGGAGCGCGGGGATTCAGACGCACGCGCGTCCTCTGAGGCCTTGCGGCGCCGACGACGCGGCTTCTCGGGTTTGGTCTCGGGAGTCTCTTCGGGGGTCTCGTCTGGAGTCATCGTCTCTTACCAGTACCGGCATGCCCGCGATAGAGCCGCGTGGGCGCAAACTCCCCGAGCTTGTGACCGACCATCGACTCGGTAACGAATACCGGCACGTGTTTACGCCCGTCGTGGACGGCGATCGTGTGGCCGACCATCTCGGGGAAGATCGTCGACGCGCGCGACCAGGTTCTGAGCATGCGCTTCTCGCCCGAGACGTTCATCGCCTCGATCCGCGACATCAGCCGCTCCTCGACGAACGGGCCCTTCTTGCTCGAGCGACTCACCGCTTCTTACCTCTCCTCCGTCCGCGGACGATGTACTTGTCTGAAGCCTTGCCCTTCTCCCGCGTGCGGTACCCGAGCGTCGGGACGCCCCACGGGGTCACCGGGTGGCGACCCGGCGTGGTCGAGCCCTCGCCCCCACCGTGCGGATGGTCGACCGGGTTCATCGCGGTCCCGCGCGTCTGCGGGCGCACGCCCATGTGGCGCTTACGTCCGGCCTTGCCGACCGTCACGTTCTGGTGATCGGTGTTGCCGATCGAGCCGACCGTGGCCCGGCACTCGCCGCGGACCATCCGCATCTCGCCCGAGGGGAGGCGCAGCGTCACGTAGGCGCCGTCCTTGGCCAGCAGCTGCACGCCCGCGCCGGCCGCTCGCGCCATCTGGCCTCCGCGGCCCGGGGTCAGCTCGACGTTGTGGACCACTGTGCCGGGGGGCATGTTCGTGAGCGGCAGGCTGTTGCCCACGCGGATCTCGGCGCGCTCGCCCGACTGCACGCTCATGCCGACGCGCAGCCGCTGGGGGGCGAGGATGTAGCGCTTCTCGCCGTCGGCGTAGTGCAGCAGCGCGATATAGGCCGACCGGTTCGGGTCGTACTCGATGTGCGCGACCTTCGCCGGCACGCCGTCCTTGCGGCGCTTGAAGTCGATCTTGCGGTACAGCCGCTTGGCGCCGCCGCCGCGGTGGCGCGCGGTCTTGCGGCCGTTCGAGTTGCGCCCGCCTGATTTCTTGAGCCCCTCGACGAGCGACTTCTCGGGCGAGGTGCGGGTGATCTCGGCGAAGTCGGGATAGGTGACGAAGCGCCGCCCGGGCGATGTCGGCTTCGGCTTACGAATGGGCATTTACTCGCCTGCCTCCAGTCCACCGAAGATCGGGATCGTCTGCCCCTCACGCACCTGCACGATCGCCTTCTTCCACTGCCGCGTGCGACCGCGGGTCTGGCCGCGGCGCTTGGGCTTGGAATGCACGTGCGCGGTCCGGACCTCGAGCACGTTGACTTCGAATAGCAGCTCGATCGCCTGTCGGATCTGTGTCTTGTGCGCCTTGTCGTGGACCCGGAAGGTGTACTTGCCGGCCTCGGCCAGCGCGAACGTCTTCTCGGACAGAACTGGGCGGATGATCACCTGCGTCGGCTCCATCAGGCCGCCTCCTCCTCGTCGTCGTCGGCCGCAGTTGCGCCTGACGTGGGACCTGCGGCGCGCGCGACGAGCGACTCCATCGCCGTCTGCGACACGAGCAGCGAAGCCGCCCCGACGAGATCGGCGACACCGGCCTCGTCGACCGGGATCGGCTGGGCATGGGAAAGGTTTCGGAACGACTTGGCGGCGGCGGCCTCGGCCTCCGTCAGCACGACCAGCACCGGTGCGGTCGGGGCGGGCGGACCCCAAGCATCGAGCAGCTCGATGGCCTGCTTGGTCGACGGCTCGGCAAACTTGGACGCATCGAACACCGCCAGCGACCCGCGCTCGGCATGCAGCGACAGCACGCTGCGGAGCGCGGCACGACGCGCCTTGCGGTTGACCTTGACCGTGTAGTGCCGCGGACTCGGCCCGAACACCGTGCCGCCGCCGGTCCATATCGGCGAGCGCGACGACCCTGCGCGCGCCCGGCCCGTGCCCTTCTGGCGCCAGGGCTTCGCGCCGCCGCCCCGCACCTCGCCGCGGGTCTTGGTCGACGCGGTGCCGTGCCGGCGCGCGTTGAGCTCGGCGCGCACCGTCTCGTGCACGAGCGGCATGTTGAACTTGGACTCGAACGCGACCGGATCGAGCGCCAAGCTCCCGCCGCCGAGCACAGGAGCGCTAGCCATCGGTCCGGACCTCCACCGTCCCACCGCGCGGCCCCGGGACGGCACCGCGGAGCAGCAGCAGGTTCTGGCCCGGGATGATCTCGACCACGGTCAGGCCGCGCTGGGTCACACGCCCGCCGCCCATCCGGCCGGGCCCGCGCATCCCCTTGAACACCCGCGACGGCGTCGCGGACGCCCCGATCGAGCCCGGCGCGCGGACGTTGTGCGAGCCGTGCGATTTCGGTCCGCTCTTGAAGTTGTGACGCTTGATCGTCCCCTGGAAGCCCTTGCCCTTGGTCTTACCCGAGACCTTGACGCTGTCCCCGACACCGAACGCCTCGACGGTCACCGTCTGACCGACGAGCAGCTCGCCGGCCTCGTCGCGGAACTCCGCGAGGTGGCGATGCGCGGACGCGTCGGCCTTCTTCAGATGCCCGAGCTCGGCCTTCGTGAGCGACTTCTCCTTGCACTGGCCGAACGCAAGCTGGACGGCCTCGTACCCGTCGCGCTCGACCGTGCGGATCGCGGTAACCGGGCAGGGCCCGGCCTCGAGCACGGTGACGCGCTCGACGCGACCGTCGTCGAGGAACCGCTGCGTCATCCCGAGCTTCTTGGCGAGGATCGCAGCCATCGGACTCAGGACGCCAGGCGGATCTCGATATCCACGCCGGCCGGGAGATGGTCGAGCCGCTGGAGCGAATCGACGGTCTTCGGGGTGGGCTGGTGGATGTCGATCAGCCGCTTGTGCGTACGGATCTCGAAGTGCTCACGCGAGTCCTTGTCCTTGAACGGCGAGCGGATCACGCAGTAGACGTTCTTCTCGGTCGGAAGCGGCACGGGACCGGAGACGGTCGCGCCGGTGCGCGTGGCCGTCTCGACGATCTCCTTGGCCGCCGTTTCGATCGCCGAGTGGTCGTAGGACTTCAGGCGAATTCGGATCTTGTTTTGGGCAATCGTTGCCAACGTATCTCTGTCTTCTCAGTGTTGAGGGCGAGCCCCGGGCTACGGGGCCCGCCCCTAAAAGTCGTATCTGTCACAAAAAGGCGGCGGGCCGTCAGGCCCAGCCGTCTGTCAACTATTGGATTACTTCGGCGACGACCCCCGAGCCGACCGTTCGGCCGCCCTCGCGGATCGCGAACCGCAGCCCCTGGTCCATGGCGATCGGCTGGATCAGCTCGATCTCCATCTGGACGTTGTCACCCGGCATGACCATCTCGGTGCCCTCGGGCAGCCTCGCCACGCCGGTGACGTCGGTGGTGCGGAAGTAGAACTGTGGCCGGTAGCCCGTGAAGAACGGCGTATGACGGCCGCCCTCCTCCTTCTTCAGGACGTAGACCTCGGCATTGAACTTGGTGTGCGGAGTGATCGAGCCGGGCTTGCACAGAACCTGCCCGCGTTCGATGTCGTCCCGCTTGGTGCCCCGCAACAGGCATCCGACGTTGTCGCCGGCCTGACCCTGGTCGAGGATCTTCTTGAACATCTCGACTCCGGTGACCACCGTGGAGGTCGTCGCCTTGATGCCCACGATCTCGACGGTCTCGCCGGTCTTGACGATGCCCTGCTCGACGCGACCGGTGGCAACGGTGCCGCGGCCGGTGATCGAGAACACGTCCTCGACCGGCATCAGGAACGGCCTGTCGAGGTCGCGGATGGGCTCCGGGATGTACGTATCCAGCGCTTCCGCGAGCTCGAGAATCTTGGCCTCGTACTCCTCGTCGCCCTCCAGCGCCTTCAGCGCCGAGCCGGCGACGAACGGAATGTCGTCTCCGGGGAACTCGTACTCGGAGAGCAGGTCGCGGATCTCGACCTCGACGAGCTCGAGCAGCTCGGGGTCGTCGACCATGTCGACCTTGTTGAGGAACACGACGATGTAGGGAACGCCGACCTGACGGGCGAGCAGGATGTGCTCGCGCGTCTGCGGCATCGCGCCGTCCGCCGCCGACACGACCAGGATCGCGCCGTCCATCTGCGCGGCGCCGGTGATCATGTTCTTGACGTAGTCCGCGTGCCCGGGACAGTCGACGTGTGCGTAGTGCCGGTTCGGAGTCTGGTACTCGACGTGGGAGGTCGCGATCGTGATGCCGCGAGCCTTCTCTTCCGGAGCGTTGTCGATCGATTCGAACGACCGAACCTCCGTGCCACCGTACCTCTCGTTCAGCACTTTGGTGATCGCCGCCGTCAGCGTCGTCTTGCCATGGTCGATGTGGCCGATGGTGCCAACGTTGACGTGGGGCTTATCGCGCTCGAACTTGGCTTTCGCCACTTTGCTTTCGCTCCTTCTGTTTCAGTAGTGGTGCTCGTCTGGGGACGAACTTACGCAGGATATAAAGTTTCTGGACGAGGCCGCGCTAAGCCGCAGCTTCGTCTCCACCAATCTTGTCGGCGAGGTTCGGCGGCACTTCCTCGTACCGGTCGAACTGCATCGTGTATGTCGCCCGTCCCTGGGTGTTGGATCGCACGTCGGTCGCGTACCCGAACATCTCCGCCAGCGGCACGAACGCGTTGATGACCTGCGCGTTGCCGCGCTGCTCCATCCCGTTCACGTGACCGCGGCGCCGGTTCAGGTCGCCGATCACATCGCCCATGAACTCCTCGGGCGTCACGACCTCGACGGCGAAGATCGGCTCGAGGAGGATCGGCTTGGCGCGCGACACCGCCGCCTTCAGCGCGAGCGAGCCCGCGACCTTGAAGGCGATCTCGGAGGAGTCGGTGTCGTGGTACTTGCCGTCGGTCAGCGTGACCCGCACGTCCACCATCGGGTAGCCCGCGCGCGGTCCGTTCTCCAACGCCTCCTCGACGCCCTTCTCGACCGCCGGGATGAACTCGGTCGGAATCGACCCGCCCTTGACCTTGTTCACGAAGTCGAACCCCTCGCCGGGCGCCGGCTCGACGTTGATGTAGACGATGCCGTACTGGCCCGCGCCACCGGTCTGCCGGACGAACCGTCCCTCGACCTTCTCGGCGTGGCCCTTGATCGTCTCGCGGTAGGAGACCTGCGGGCGGCCGACGTTGGCGTCGACCTTGTACTCGCGCAGCATCCGGTCGACCAGCACCTCGAGGTGGAGCTCGCCCATGCCGGAGATCTCGGTCTGCCCGGTCTCCTCGTTGGTCCGGACCTGGAAGGTCGGGTCCTCCTCGGCCAGGCGCGCGAGCGCCGTCGCCATCTTCTCCTGGTCGGCCTTGGTCTTCGGCTCGATCGCGACCTTGATCACGGGCTCGGGGAACACGATTGTTTCGAGCTTGATCGGCTTGTCGGGCGCGGCCAGCGTGTCGCCGGTCACGACCTGCTTGATCCCGACCGCAGCGGCGATGTCGCCGGCGTGGATGTCCTTGACCTCTTCGCGCTCGTTGGCGTGCATCATCAGGATGCGCCCGATGCGCTCGGTGCGGCCGGTGTTCACGTTGAGGATGCGCGAACCCGCGTCGAGCGACCCGGAGTACACGCGGAAGTAGGTGAGCTTGCCGACGTACGGGTCGGCCATGATCTTGAACGCCAGTGCGGCGAACGGCGCGTCGTCGGACGCCTCACGGTGCGCCGGCGCGCCACCGTTGTCGGACGACTTGTCGGGCTCGAGGCCCTGGACGGCCGGCACCTCAAGCGGGCTCGGCAGGTAGTCGAGAACCGCGTCGAGCAGCGGCTGGACACCCTTGTTCTTGAAGCTCGAGCCGCACAGGACCGGCGTGATCTTGATCGACAGGGTCGCCTTGCGGATCGCCTGCTTGAGCCGCTCAGGCGGAATCTCCTGATCCTCGAGGATCATCTCGACGAGCTCGTCGTCGTAATGGGAGACCTCCTCGAGCAGGTGCTCGCGCGCGGCGTCGGCCTCGGCGCTCAGCTCATCGGGGATATCGACGACGTCCTGGTCCTTGCCAAGCTCGTCCTTGTAGACGATCGCCTTCATCTGGACGAGGTCGACGATCCCGCGGAAGTCTTGCTCTGCTCCGATCGGGAGCTGGATGGGTACCGGGTGGGCGCCCAGGCGGTCGATCATCGTCTGCACGCCGCGCTCGAAGTCGGCGCCGATCCGGTCCATCTTGTTGATGTAGGCGATGCGCGGGACGTGGTACTTGTCGGCCTGGCGCCACACGGTCTCGGACTGCGGCTCGACGCCGGCGACCGAGTCGAACAACGCGATCGCGCCGTCGAGCACGCGCAGCGAGCGCTCCACCTCGACGGTGAAGTCGACGTGCCCCGGCGTGTCGATGATGTTGATCCGGTGGCCGTTCCACTCGCATGTGGTCGCGGCCGACGTGATCGTGATCCCGCGCTCCTGCTCCTGCGCCATCCAGTCCATGACGGCAGCGCCCTCGTGAACCTCCCCCATCTTGTAGGTCCGACCTGTGTAATACAGGATGCGCTCAGTCGTCGTCGTCTTTCCGGCGTCGATGTGAGCCATGATCCCGATATTGCGAATCTTGTCCAGAGGGAATGTGCGAGGCATGAGCAGTAGTTATTCGGGGGGCGGGGAGTCAGTCCAACGCCGCGAAACTGCGCCGTTTCTCCCGGCAAAAGCTGCGGACATGAAAAAGGGCCCATTGGGCCCGTTCACGACGCACCTGTCGGGAAGGGGCGAGTGTCTATCTGGTGGACGACTCCATTGCAGGGAACCTACGTACCTGAGAGCGGGCGCACATGAGCGCACCACCCGAGGCAAACAGCGAATATAGCAGAGGATCTGGGCCATTCGGCCGCATTACGGGGCGCCGCTGGAAAGGGCCCTCGCCCCCCGTTTTCGACCGCCCACAGAAGGCGCCAGACCGGGATGCAGAGACCCGACCGGAACCCCTGGAAGCTCGGCCGGAGCCCCAGGAAGCGGGTCGGCCGGAACACCACGAGCAGGCTCGCGGGGTCGCGGACCGGCCGGACCGCGACGAGCAGGGTCGCGGGGCCGCGGGGTTTCTGATCGCGGCCTGCATCGGCGCGCTCTTGATCGTCGTCTCCCAGTTCACCGCGCTCTACCAGCTGCACTCGGCGACCAGCTCGGTCCCGATCAAGAGCGTCGGCACCGGCGCCAACCATGCCTGGGCGCCGATCCCGCTCGCCCTGGTCGCCGTGCTGCTCGCATTCGCGGCCTACCGGAGCGGGAGTCGCGTGGCGCTGGCGGCGCTGGCGCTGCTCGGCGTCGTGACGCTGCTGATCGCGCTGATCGGCGACCTTCCCGACGCTCACGCCACCGGGCTGATCGGCTCGGGCGCCCCGCAGTACGTCGACGGAACCTCGACTCCCAGCGCCGGCCTGTACATGGAGACGCTCGGCGCGATCGTGCTGGTGATCACCGGCGGGGTGGGGCTGCTCCTGCTCGGCGCCTCGCCCCAGCCACCCGCGCCCGCTCCACAGCGGGCAAAACCTGCCTAAGCGCTAAGAAGCTTCTTACGATTCCCCCTCGAATAACCGGCCGATGGTCGGCATGCTGACACTGCGGTGCCACTAGTGCGAGGGTCTCGCGAATCCGCCGTTACTCTTGACAAACGCGAGGGTTGTTTCACTGCAGCCCCCGGTCCCGTGTGGTGGGCAGCCCTCGCGTTTAGTTTCGGTGCCGCCTAGCTCCGGTGGCGCCCCTTCTGGGGCCCGGCGCTCGAGTTATGGGTGGGCGACGGGGTGGCTGCGCTTCATGCGAGGGCCCCGGAAGGGGCATCCACCTACGCAGCGATGCTCCGAGCCGAGTCGCGCCGGGTGTGTGGGGAACACGGTTCGCCTCCGGTCGTCGCCGCTAACGAGACACGGTTCGCTTCCCGGTCGTCGCCGCTAACGAGACACGGTTCGCTTCCGGGTCGTCGCCGCTAACGAGCCACGGTTCGCGTCGCTTGTCGCTGCTAGCGAGCCCAGTGGCGGCGCGTGCCGCGGAGGTGGATGCCCCTCATCGGGGCCCTCGCGTGAACCGCGTCGACCGTCCGGGAACCAGCCCGAGAAGCGCGGGCCCCGAGAGGGGCGCCACCTCCGCGGCGACTACCAGCGATAGTGGGCGAAAGCCTTGTTGGCCTGCGCCATGCGGTAGATGTCGTCCTTGCGCTTGTAGGCGCCGCCCTGCTGCTGCGCGGCGTCGAGCAGTTCGTGGGCGAGGCGCTGGGACATCGTCTTCTCGCGACGCTGCCGCGCGAACCCCACGAGCCACCGAACAGCCAGCGTGCGGGCGCGGCGCGCCGGCACCTCGACGGGTACCTGGTAGGTGGCGCCACCGACGCGGCGCGAGCGAACCTCGAGCACCGGCGTGAGCGCCTTGATCCCGACCTCGAGCTGCTCGACCGGGTTCTTGCCCGTGCGCTCCGCAATGATCGCCATCGCGTCGTAGACGATCTGCTCGGCGACGGACTTCTTGCCGTCCAGCATGACCTTGTTGATCACCTGCTGGACGAGGCGATTGCGGTGAACGGGGTCTGGCTCGACCGGCCGGACCTGAGCTGCTGCGCGACGCGGCACTACTTGGCCTTCACGCCGTACTGCGAGCGCGCCTTCTTACGGTCGCCGACGCCGGCGGCGTCGAGCGTTCCGCGGATCACCTTGTAGCGGAACCCCGGCAGGTCCTTGACCCGGCCGCCGCGGACGAGCACGACTGAGTGCTCCTGCAGGTTGTGGCCCTCGCCCGGAATGTAGGCGCCGACCTCCATGCCGTTCGTCAGCCGCACGCGGGCGACCTTCCGCAGCGCCGAGTTCGGCTTCTTCGGCGTGGTCGTGTACACGCGAGTGCACACACCGCGTCGCTGCGGGGCGGCGACCTTCTTCTTCCGGCCCTTGCCGGACTTGAGGCCCGGCGTGGCAAGCTTCTTCTTGGGCGGGGTACGGCCCTTGCGGATTAACTGGCTGGTAGTCGGCATGCGGACGGGAGCGTAGCAGGGGCGAAAACCTGTGCTGTTTCGATCTTGTTGGCGCGCCATCGCCAGCGGCTCTCCGGGGCGCCAAACCCCGCCACCTCGCGGACGCCGCCGGCGCCGGCGCCGACGCCGACGGTCCGTAACGGGGGTGCCAAACCCGCCAAACCACGGACAACCTGCCGACGCCGGCAACATAAGCGCCTGTCAGGCGCTTATGTTGCCGGGACGCTGGGCTTGGGTTGGGTTTGGCGAGAAATGCACCCCCCGCCGACACGCACACGACCCCTGGCGGGTGATCCACGCCCCCGGCCCGCACCGCGGCGCACGCCGGCGACCCCTCGCCCGCGCCACCGCTCCAAGCGAGGCTGCGGCGCCCGGCCCGCGGCCCTCGCGCCGACCCAGCACGCCGAACGAGCGCCACCGGCAACCCGCGGGCGACCCCGCGCCACCGGGCGCGCCACCGACCCGCGCCACGACCACCCGGCGGAGCCGCGATTACGCCGCCGCAACCCCCAGAGCGTCATCGACCGCCACATACGGCAGCCCGACCGCGTCGGCGACGGGCGCGTACGTCACCTGACCGCCGGCGACGTTGACCCCCAGCTTCAGCCCGGGGTTTTCGGCTACCGCGCTCTGAACCCCCGCGGTGGCGAGATGCACGACGTACGGAATGGTGGCGTTCGTGAGCGCGGCGGTCGAGGTGATCGGCACCGCGCCGGGCATGTTCGTCACGCAGTAGTGGGTGATCCCGTCGACCTCGTAGGTCGGGTTTGAATGGGTGGTCGGGCGCGAGGTCTCGAAGCAGCCGCCCTGGTCGATCGACACGTCGACGAGCACCGCCTGGTGCTTCATCAGACTGAGCTGTGCACGCGTGACGACGCGCGGTGCGCGCGCCCCGTGGACGAGCACCGCACCGATCACGAGGTCCATGTCGGGCAGCCGCTCCTCGATCTGCAAAGTCGACGCGAAGCAGGTGTCCGCCCGCCCGCCGAAGGCGATGTCGAGCTCCCGAAGCCGGTCGAGATTCCGGTCGTAGACGTACACGGTCGCCTCCATGCCCAACGCGACGAAGGCCGCGTGCATCCCGACCACCCCGCCACCGATGATCATCACGTTGGCGGCAGCCACCCCCGGCACTCCGCCGAGCAGGATCCCGCGCCCGCCGAGCGGCTTCTCGAGCATGAACGCGCCAGCCTGGGTGGCGATCTTGCCCGCGACCTCGGACATCGGCGCCAGCAGCGGCAGCCGCCCGCGCGAGTCCTCGACGGTCTCGTACGCGATGCACGTCGCCCCCGACGCCATCAATCCCCGGGTCAGCTCTGCATCCGCCGCCAGGTGCAAATAGGTGAACAGCGTGTGGTGCGGCTTCAGCCGCCCGACCTCAGGGGGCTGGGGCTCCTTGACCTTGACGATCAGGGTCGCCTCCTCGAACACGGCGTCCGCGTCGGGAACGATCGTCGCCCCCTGGCCCGCGTACGCCTCGTCGGGGATCGCTGACCCGAGCCCCGCGCCGCTCTGCACGTACACCTCGTGCCCGGCGTCGACGAGCTCGCGAACGCCGGCCGCCGTGAGCGCCACCCGATACTCGTCTGTCTTGACCTCTGTTGGGACCCCGACCTTCACGCTAGGACCGCCTTTCCCGGTTGTTCGGAAACTATCTCCAAAACCACTCAACGCACCAGCTGCCGGCCGCGCAGCGCCAGCCAGAACTCGATCCGATCCCGGGCCGACCCCAGGTTCCGCCCGGTCAGCTCCTCGACACGGCGGATCCGGTACCGCAGCGTGTGGCGGTGGCAGTACAACCTCCGGGCCGCCCGCTCCCACTGCCCGTTCTCCTCGATGAACGCCTCGAGCGAGCGCATCAGCTCGCCACCGTACGGACCCTCGCTGGCCTCGATCGGCCCGAGGATCGAGTCGCAGAACAGCGCCAGCGCCTCGTCGTCCTGCAAGGACAGCAGCAGCTGGAACGACCCCAGGTCCTTGTAGGTCGCCACCCGAGGGCGTTCCCCCGAAGCGGGCACCGACCCGTTGCCGTTCTCGGACGCCGTCTCCCCCAAAGCGAGCGCTTCCAAAGCGCACCGCGCCTCGTGAAAGCTCCGCCGGGCGTCGGCCGCCGCGACCGCGCGCCCGATCCCGACCCGGACCTCGTCTGAAAACTCGACGCCGGCCGCCACCGCAACCCTGTCCCCGAGCGCGACCAGCTCATCGTCGCTGCCGCCCGGGACCAGGGCGCACGCGAGTGTCCCGACCGAGGCCACCAGCGCCGGCGCCGCCTCCTCGCGCAGCGCCGCCCACAGCACGGCCTCGACCGACGCGCCCGAGCCACGGCCGTCACCGGTCCGCTTCAAAACGACCGCGGCCACGTTCTCGGACAGGCCGAACGGCCCGAGCCGGCGGGCCACATCCGGTCCGGTCAGCTCGCCGCTGACGATCGCGTCGAGCACGTCGCCGGCGAGCCGGCGCTCGGTGTCACCGGCGACCCGCGAGCGCAGCAGCTCGAGCGCGACGATCGTCACCGCCTGGTGCAGGGTCAACCGGTCGAAGTCCGACAGCGGGCCGGCGTCCTTGATCGCCACCAGCCACGCCTCCGGCGCGCGGCCCGGACCGCCGCCCGCCGGCCGTGGCGCGCCGTCGGCGGCGACCGGCAGCGCGATCCCCTGGTTCCCGTCGACCAGCGAGGGCATGAACGCCCGCCCCTCCCGCCGGCGCGCCCGCTCGTGCACCTCGCTGCGCAGCGTCTCGAGCGCCTCGGGCTCGATCGCCCGGCGGAACGCGTGCTGCTGAAGCGGCTCGCCGCGAGCGTCGAACACGACCACGGCCGCCCCGATCAACGTCGCCAGCGCACCGACCAGCGCGTCGAGGCCCCGCTCTGACAGGACGATCCGCTCGAGCCGCTCCTGCGCGGTCAAGGCGCGCCGGAGCACCGCGTACTGCTCGTTGACGAGCTGCGTGAACGCGGCCTCAGTGACCGCGATGAACGGCACGTCATAGGGGACCTCGAACACCGGGAACTCGCGCTCGGCCGCGATCTCGAGCAGCGGTGGCGGGACCGCAGCATGCTTGAAGCCGGTCCCGAAGCCGAGGCCGGCCAGGTGGTGATCCGCCAGGCGCGACAGGAACTCGCCCTGCTGCGCCGGCGTGTCCAGCTGCATGCCGGTGGTGAGCAGGAGCTCGCCACCGGACAGCCACGGGGTCGGGTCGAGCAGCTCGGAGATGTGCACCCACCTGACCGGTAGGTGCAGGCCACGCTCCCCAGCGAGCAGGCGAACGTCCAGATCGCGCAGCAGGTCCCCGACGGTCAGCATCGGGAGCTAGGAGTCCCGAACATGCTGGCGAGCAACGTGGGCGGAGTGGATCTGCATCCGCTCGCCGGCCTCGGTCAGCACCCCACGCAGGATCTCCTCGATCTCATCGAACTGCTCGGGCCCCGCGATCAGCGGCGGCGACAGCTGGATGACCGGGTCGCCGCGATCGTCGGCGCGGCAGATCAGGCCGCGGCGGTAGAGCTCGCCCGACAGGAAGCCGCGCAGCAGTGTCTCGCACTCGTCGTCGTCGAACGTCTCCTTGGTCTTCTGGTCCTTGACCAGCTCGATCGCGTGGAAGTAGCCGGTACCGCGGATGTCGCCCACGATCGGGAGGTCGCGCAGACCCTCGAGCATGCTCTGGAACCGGCCCTCGTTGGAGCGCACGTTGTCGAGGATCCCCTCGTGCTCGAACACGTCGAGGTTCGCCATCGCGATCGCAGCGCAGACTGGATGGCCGGCGAACGTGAACCCGTGCGTGAAGCTGTGAGTCCCGGTCATGAACGGCTCGGCCACGCGGTCGGAGGCAATCACGGCGCCCATCGGGGCATACGCGCTCGTGATCCCCTTCGCGGTCGTGATCATGTCGGGCTGGTAGCCGTACTTGATCGCGCCGAACCACTCGCCGAGGCGGCCCCAGGCGCAGATCACCTCGTCGGAGATCAGCAGCACGTCGTACTCGTCGCAGATCTCCCGAACCCGCCGGAAATAGCCGTCGGGGGGCGTGAAGCAGCCGCCGCCGTTCTGCACGGGCTCGAGGATCACCGCCGCGACCGTGTCCGGACCCTCGAACTCGATCTTCTCGGCGATCGACTCGGCGAACCAGCTCTCGGTGACGCCCGGGGGCATCCGGTAGGTGTTCGTGTTGGGGACGTGATGAGCGCCCGGCGTGAGCGGCTCGAACGGCTCGCGCAGACTCGTGATACCGGTGGCCGACAGGGCGCCGAGGCTCGTTCCGTGGTAGGCGATCTCGCGCGCGATCAGCTTGGTCTTGTTCGGCTTGCCGTTGATCTTGTGGTACTGGCGGGCGAGCTTGTAGGCGGACTCGACCGCCTCGCTGCCGCCGCTGGTGAAGAACACCCGGTTGAGGTCGCCCGGCGCGAGCGAGGCGATCCGCGCGGCCAGCTCGATCGCCGGCGGATGGGCGTAGGACCAGTTCGTGAAGAACCCGAGCTCCTTGGCCTGGTCAGCGCCAGCCTGGACGACGTCGGCGCGGCCATGGCCGATGTTCACGCAGAACAGCGCCGACAGCGCGTCGAGGTAGCGCTTGCCCTGCTCATCCCAGACGTAGCATCCCTCGCCGCGAACGATGATCGGGACGTCGTGGTCGTCGTATGCCGACATCCGCGTGAAGTGCATCCACAGGTGGCGCTTGGCCAGCTCCTGGAGCGTGCGCTGCTCAGTCCGAACTGCCGCCTCGGTGCTCGCCATCCCGTTCCTCCAGTCGTGTGCCGTTTTGTACAACCGTATCGCCGCTCTGACGCCACGGCAATTGTGCAGACCGGAAGGGCCGTTGGCCGATGCGGAGGATGGGCCGCCTACGGCGGCGTCCATGGGGCCGGCATTCCCCGTCCTGCCGGTGTCGGTGGGACTCCGATCAGGCTGTAAGCGAGGCTGAGACGCCGGGCTGGCGGCACTCGCGTCCGATCCAGACGCCAAGCGGTCAGCATGGGGCAGCGCGGGGCCGCCGGATCGGCGGTCAGCCGAAGCGCTCGCAGCGCGGTGCCGCCGGACGGGTGTGCCGCCGAAGCGCTAGGCCGCCGGACGGGTGTGCCGCCGAAGCGCTAGGCCGCGGGACGGGTGTGCCGCCGAAGCGAACTACTACGCCGCGGCCGGCGCCAAGGCCGACGAGGCGGCGCGCACCGGCGCCGGCATCAGCCAGGCGGCGCCGAGCACCAGCACGAACGCGAAACACTGGGCGATCAGCGCAATCGGGGTGCCGGGGAGCGGGTCGCCGAACACGATGAACCCGCCGACGATTCCGGCCACGTTCGCGGCCGTGCCGGTGACCGCGATCACGGGCACCGCGTCGCCGTCCTGGAGGCCCTTGGCCGAGGAGTAGAACGCGGCCACGGAGGCGGCGATGCACAGCACCAGCCAGGGGCTGAGAAGGCCCATGACCCCGGACGAGCCGACCATTCCGGAGATCGCCTTGATCGCGACGTCCGAGACGCCGAACAGGATGCCCGAGGCGGCGCCGAGCATGTAGCCGTGGTGCTCGGCCGGCGCGCCCATGCTCGGGCCCATGATCAGCAGCGTCCCGGCCGCGATCAGCACGGTCTCGAAGCCGATCATGCCGGGGATGGAGAAGTGGGAGTCAGCGCCGTGGGCGGCCGGAAGCGTGAAGCCGAGCAGCATCAGCCCGAAGGCGGTCAACGCGAGGCCGACCCATTGCCGGCGGCCGATCTTGCAGCCGAGCATCTGCTCGGCCATGATCGCCAACAGCACCATGCCGCCGGCGAGCACCGCCTGGACCAGCGACAGCGGCGCCACGGACATCGCGGCCACATGGAACACCCACGCGCCGGCGCCGATCACCCATCCGATCGTGAATAGCGGCGAGGCGAACAGCGCCTTGGCCGACTGGAGCGGCCGGCGGCAGTCCACCGACGGGGCCGCGCAGGCTCCCCGATGCTTGTACAGGAAGCCGACGTTCGTCGTCAGGGCGCATACGAGCGCGAGGAAGATGCCGAAGAATGAGCTCATTGCTAGGTGGCTGGCGAAGCGATCCGTGCTTGCCTCAGTGGGGTCTTCGGCAGCGCGAGCGGACGGCTTGAGCGAATCGGACGGAGTACGGCCAATTGGGTACCCGTGAGAGCATCAGCTCAGTCGTGGCGAGGGCCACGCAACGGAAAGCACGACACCCATCAACGGGCGCCGCTCCACAAAACACGCGATTGAGACAACCAATCCTCCTGATCGATGTCGACGGCGTGATCTCGTTGTTCGGGTTCGACCACGCCTCTCCGCCGGCCGGGCGATTCCAGCTCGTGGACGGGATCACCCACTTCCTTTCGTCAAGCGCCGGCGACCACCTCCGGGCGCTGGCGCCGGCGTTCGAGCTGGTCTGGTGCACCGGGTGGGAGGACAAGGCTAACGACTATCTGCCGATGGCGCTGGGTCTGGACGGGCCGCTCCCGCTTGTCGAGTTCGAGCACGACGGGCGCCCGCCCGAGGCCCACTGGAAGCTCGGCGGCATCGACCGCCACCTCGATCTGGCGAGGCCCGTGGCGTGGATCGACGACGCGCACGACGACGCCTGCCGATCATGGGCGGCCGCCCGGGCGGCGCCGACGCTGCTGGTAACGACCGACCCGGCGGTCGGACTCACCGAGGTCGAGGTCGAGCGGCTGCTCGCCTGGGCGGAGTCGGTTACCGGCTCGCGGTGACGCCGGCGATCCAGTCCTACGTTGGAGCATTAGGAAAGGATGCTGGCGTTCCTTTCTAAGAACACCGCTAACGGCTCCCGAAGCCCTCATGAAAGGATCGGCCGGAACCGGTCCTTAGATCTAATCGTGGACAGGGTTCAGTCGAACGAGCCGTGCCGGCCGGCGCCGGCGCGGAACCGATCGAGGCCGGCCTGCACGTCCTCGAGCGAGCGGACCCCGTGGGCGAGCTCGTTGGCGAGCGCCGCCGCCTCGTCGAGCCCCTCCTGCTCGAGCAGCGACAACCGATCCTGTCTGAGACACGCCTGCGGGAGCGAGGCGAGCTCGCGCGCGAGCGCCTGCGCGGCGGGGAGGCTCTCGCCGTCCGGCACGACCCGATTGACGAGCCCCATCGCCAGTGCCTCGCCCGCGTCGACCGGGCGGCCCGTGAGGATCATGTCCATCGCGCGGCTCGTGCCGATCAGGCGCGGGAGCCGGACGGTGCCGCCGTCGATCAGCGGCACCCCCCACCGCCGGCAGAACACGCCGAACACCGCGCCCTCCTCGGCCACGCGCAGGTCGCACCAGAGCGCGAGCTCGAGGCCGCCGGCGACGGCGTGGCCGGCCACGGCGGCGATCACGGGCTTTGAAAGCCGCATCCGGGTCGGGCCCATCGGGCCGTCGCCGTCGGCTTCGGCGGTCACACGATTTCCGGCTTCGGTCCCGATCGCCTTCAGGTCGGCGCCCGCGCAGAACACCCCGCCCTCGCCATGGAGGATCGCGACCGCCGCTCCGGCATCCGCGTCGAACTCGCGGAACGCATGCGTGAGGGCATCCGCGGTGGCGCCGTCGACCGCGTTGCGGCGCTCGGGGCGCGACAGCAGCACGGTGCTCACCGGGCCGTCGCGCTGCACCCGGACGCCGGCGCTCATCCCGCCCCGATCGCCCGGGCCGCGAACGTTCGGATCGCGGCGACCACGTCCTCCGCGGGCGGCCCGGACCCCGCCAGCGGCGAGAGCGGGCCGACCAGTGCCTCAGCGCAGCCGCCCACGAGCGCCGCGGCGGTCAGCGTCACGTCCTGCGTGGGCAGCTCGCCGTCCGCGATTCCCGCCGCCAGCGCGGCGGCGATCAGCTCGGCATAGCGCGCGCGGTAGGCCAGGCGCTCGGCATCGACGCGCGGGTCGACCGGCTCGGCGATCAGCGCCCAGGCCAGGTGTCGATTACGGAGCGCTCGCTGCGCGAATGTCGCCAGCACCTCCTCCAGGCGCTCGGAGGCGGAGCCGGAGTCCGCCGTCGCCGCGGCGAGCATCGCGCGTTCCTCGCCGGCACAGACCGAGCGGAACACCTCCACGAACAGGTCCTCCTTGGAGGGGAAGTGCCGGTACAGCGTTCCCGCGGCGACGCCGGCGCGCTCGGCGATCGCGGCCACCGACGCCGATCCGTAACCGCCCTCCTCGATCAGCTCGCGCGCAGCCGCCAGTAGCCGCTCGCGCGTGGCCAGGCCCGCGACCGTGCTCACGCCGGCAACGCGCGGTCGACGATCGCGCCGGCGTCGACCCCCGTCGGGAGCGTCCCGTACACCCGACCGCCACCGCCGGCGAGGCGGGCCGCGCAGAAGGCGTCGGCGACGGCGGACGGGGCATTGCGGACGAGCAGCGACCCTTGGAGCGCGACCGCAAGGTCCTCGACGATCCGCCGCGCGCCCCACCCCACCCCGCCCACCCCTTCCGACTCGAACACCTCGGACGCCGCCGTACGCACCCGCTCGAGGTGCGCGTCGAGCCGCCGGTCGGCGCCCGCTCCGAGCGAGCACTCGGCCAGGAACGCCGGCAGCCCGTCCGGCTCCTTGACCAACGCCCGCATGACATCGAGCGCCGCGACGTTCCCCGACCCCTCCCAGATCGAGTTCAGTGGGGCGTCGCGATACAGCAGCGGCAGGCCCGAGTCCTCGACGAACCCGTTGCCGCCGAGGGACTCGAGCGCCTCGGCCGCGTGCGGCGCGGCGCGCTTGCACACCCAGTACTTCATGACCGCGGTGGCGAACCGGCGGAACGCTCCGTCCGCGGTGTCGTCGTAGCTCCGGGCGAGCCGCAGCGCGGCGGCGGTCGCCGCCTCGGACTCGATCGCGAGGTCGGCGAGCACGTTCTGCATCGCCGGCTGGTCCACCAGCAGCGTCCCGAAGGCAGAGCGGTGGCGCGCGTGGTGGATCGCCTCGACGGTGCCCCGCCGCAGCCCGGTGGTGCCGCCGAGCAGGCAGTCGAGGCGGGTGTGGTTGACCATCCGGATGATCGCGGGCACGCCGCGGCCCTCCTCGCCGACGAGGCGGCCGTGGACGGCGTGGAACTCGACCTCCGATGACGGCAGCGATCGCGTGCCGAGCTTGTCCTTGAGCCGCTGGAACTCCATGCCCGGCCCGCGCTCGACCAGGAAGCATGAGAGTCCGGCGGGCGCCTGGGCCAACACCAGGAACACGGCGCACGGCGGGTACGAGCAGAACCACTTGTGGCCGTGGAGCTCGTACATGCCGTCGCCGACCGGATCGGCGCGCGTGATGTTGGCGCGGACGTCCGAGCCACCCTGGCGCTCGGTCATCGCCATCCCCGCAAGCGCGCCCGTCTCGTAATCGTTCGAAGTCAGCCGCGGCTCCCACTCCGCGGCGAGCTCGGGGGCGCCGTCGCGCAGGGCGGGTACGGCCGCGTAGGTCATCGACACCGGGCACATCACGCCGGCGTTGGCGTTGCCCCACAGCATGAACAGCGCCGCGCGGACCACGTGCGCGCCGGGCGTCTGCGAACGCCACGGGAGGCTGTGGATCTCCCGCTCGACCGCGCCGCGCAGCAGCGCATGCCAGGACGGGTCGAGCTCGACCTCGTCGATCCGATTGCCGAAGCGGTCGTGGGTGCGGAGGATCGGCGCGTTGCGCTCCGCTCGCCGGCAGTGTTCGAGCGCTTCGACGCTGCCGGCGCCGGCGCCGGCGTCCCGCGCCCGGTCGACCCCCCAGCCGCCGCCCTCGCGCTCGAGCCCCTCGCGCAGGGCGAGATCGATCTCGAACAGGTTGACCGGCTGGAGCGGCGGGGCCTGGTTCAGGACCTCGCGCGCCGGGTTGGTGACGTCGACGGTCGCCATGTGAATCCCGATTCACATCGTACCCGGGGGCCGTCGGATGTCAACGGGTGAGCGCGGGGCCGATGGACGGGTGCCCGGGGGCCGCCGGATGTCAACGCAGCCGCCGCGGCCGTCCGCGCCGGCGCTCGAGCCGAATCCGATTCGAGCGCTCGGGGGAACCCGGTGGCTTGGTGGCGCGCTCACGCTCTCGTTCGCGGTCGCGCTCCTCACGCTCCCGCTTGCGCTCCTCGGCCGCCCGCGCACGATCCTCGGTCAGCCCGACCTCGTAGAACACGAGGCTGGTCGCCAGCACCAACCCGAGCGCGACCAGCGCGAACGCGAGGTTCTGGCCGAGCCCGCCGTTGAACACGAACGCACACACGATGCCGGCCACGACCAACAGCGCCGCCGCGCCGAACCTGATCGTCCGCGATCGCCGCATTATGTCCGCACCGGGCTCGCCGGTGCCGGCACGCAACACATACCCGGCGACGCACGGCGTGTCCGGGCCGCCTCAAACAGCAGGGCGGCCCGGATCGCCGGCATTTCGACTAGTCGTCCGCGGGGTCGTCGTCCGGGACGTCGAGCTCCGCCAGCTCGTCGACGAACCCGATCGAGGAGCGGCCGTCGCCGATGCTCTCCAGGTCGGACAGATCGGGCTCCGGGCCGCCGAACCCGGTCAGGCCCTCGCCATCGAGGCCAAGCTCGGCCGCGAGGTCATCGTGATCTAGCAGGCCGACGTCGTCCATCCCGCGAGGCAGCGGCTCGGCCGGCTCGATCTCGATCCGGCGGTAGCGCTTGAGTCCGGTCGCGGCCGGAATCAGCTTGCCGATGATCACGTTCTCCTTGAGCCCGACCAGGCGGTCGATCTTGCCTTCGAGCGCCGCGTCGGTCAGGACCTTCGTGGTCTCCTGGAACGACGCCGCCGACAGGAACGAGTCGGTGTTGAGCGAGGCCTTCGTGATCCCGAGGATGATCTCCTCGGCCTGGGCGGCCTCGCCGCCCGCGTCGATCACGGCCTTGTTCACGCGACCGTACTCCTGGCGGTCGACGAACTGCCCGGGCAGCAGCTCGGTGTCGCCCTTCTGATCGACCCGCATCCGCTTCATCATCTGGCGCACGATCAGCTCGATGTGCTTGTCGTCGATGTCGACGCCCTGGGACACGTAGACCTCCTGGACCTCGCGGACCAGATACATCTCGGTCTCGGTCCGGCCCCGGACCGCCAGCAGCTCGGCCGGGTACAGCGAGCCCTCGTTGAGCTGCGTGCCCGGCTCGATCGTCTCGCCTCCCTGAACGAACAGCCGCGTCCTGCGCGGGAACGTGTTGCGGTGCTCCTCGCCGGTGTCGTCGGTGATCACGACCGTGACTGCCTTGTCGGTTTCCTCGATCGACACCTTGCCGCCGATCTCGGCGATCTTCGCCAGGCCCTTGGGCTTGCGAGCCTCGAACAGCTCGACCACGCGCGGCAGACCGTGCGTGATGTCCGCGCCGGCAACGCCGCCGGTGTGGAATGTCCGCATGGTCAGCTGCGTGCCCGGCTCGCCGATCGACTGCGCGGCGATGATCCCGACCGCGTCGCCGATCTGCGCCAGCTTGCCCGTCGCCAGCGACCGGCCATAGCACGCCTGGCAGATACCGGTCGTGGCCTCGCACTTGAGCACCGAGCGCACCGGCACCGTGATCACGACGCCCTTCTCGGTGTCGTCGTGCCAGGACTCGACCAGATCGGCGAGCTCGGCTCGGTCGATCTGCTTGCCCTTCTCAACGATCACCCGGCCGCGCTTGGTGGTGACGTCCTGCGCGGCGATCCGTCCGACCAGGTGGCCGTTGGGCTCGCCCGTCGGACGAAGCCCGCGGCTCTCGGGACCGGCCTCGAGCTTGGACACCGGCATGTCGATGTACTCCTCGGTGCCGCAGTCCTCCTGGCGGATGATCACATCCTGGGAGACGTCGACCAGACGCCGCGTCAGGTAGCCCGAGTCGGCGGTGCGGAGCGCGGTGTCCGCGAGACCCTTGCGGGCGCCGTGGGTCGAGATGAAGTACTCGAGCACGGTCAGACCCTCCTGGAAGGAGGCCTTGATCGGACGCTCGATGATCTCGCCCTTTGGGTTGGCCATCAGTCCGCGCATGCCGGCCAGCTGCCGGATCTGCGAGAACGACCCACGGGCGCCGGAGTTGGCCATCATGTAGATCGGATTGAGCTCGTCGAGGTGGTCGTACAGCGCCTGCCCGACCTCGTTGGTGGCGCGGTCCCACAGACCCGTGACCGCCTCGTGGCGCTCCTCCTGGTTGATCTCGCCGTTGTCGTACTGGGCCTCGACCGTCTCGAGCTCGGCCTCGTACCGCGCCAGGATCTCCGGCTTGCTCGGGGGCGTCTGCACGTCGTTCTTGGAAATCGTCACACCCGCCTGGGTGGCGAAGTGGAAACCGACGTCCTTGAACGCGTCGAGCACCTGCGAGATCGTCGGCGCGCCGTACAGCTGCACGAGGTCGTCGACGAGCCGGGTGGTGTCCTTCTTCTTCATCGAGCGGTTCACGAACTCGTACGTGCTCGGGTCAAAGCCGTCGCCGAGCGCCTCGGCCAGCGCGCGCTCGATCCGGTCGTTCCACAGGATCCGCCCGATCGTGGTCAGCAGGTGGCCGCCCTCGCGCCCGAGCGGCCGGTACTCGGCCAGATCGTGGAGCTTGACCACGCCGTGCTCGTATGACCACTCCGCCTCCTGGGCGGTGCGGAACACGTGCGGACGCGGCTCGTAGGTGGCCGGGTCGATCTTCGAGATCGCATCGCCCTCGGGCCCGTACGTCAGGTAGTAGGCGCCGAGCACCATGTCCTGCGACGGGGTCGCCAGCGGCGCTCCGTGCGCGGGAGACAGGATGTTGTTGGCCGACAGCATCAGGATCCGCGCCTCGGCCTGGGCCTCGGCCGACAGCGGCAGGTGGACCGCCATCTGGTCGCCGTCGAAGTCCGCGTTGAACGCGTGACAGACGAGCGGGTGGACCTGGATCGCCTTGCCCTCGACCAGCACCGGCTCGAACGCCTGGATCCCCAGGCGGTGGAGCGTCGGCGCGCGGTTGAGCAGCACCGGGTGCTCGTGGATGACCTCCTCGAGCACGTCCCACACCTCGGGGATCATCGAGTCGACCATCTTCTTGGCCGCCTTGATGTTCTGCGCTGACTTACGCTCGACGAGCCGAGCCATGATGAACGGCTTGAACAGCTCGAGCGCCATCAGCTTCGGCAGACCGCACTGGTGCAGCCGGAGCGACGGCCCGGAGACGATCACCGACCGGCCGGAGTAGTCCACGCGCTTGCCGAGCAGGTTCTGGCGGAACCTGCCCTGCTTGCCCTTGAGCATGTCGCTCAGCGACTTCAGCGGGCGGTTGCCCGGACCGGTAACCGGACGACCGCGGCGGCCGTTGTCGAACAGCGCGTCGACGGCCTCCTGGAGCATCCGCTTCTCGTTGTTGACGATGATCTCCGGCGCGCCCAGGTCGAGCAGCCGCTTGAGGCGGTTGTTGCGGTTGATGACGCGGCGGTAGAGGTCGTTGAGGTCAGACGTGGCGAACCGGCCGCCGTCGAGCTGGACCATCGGGCGCAGCTCCGGCGGAATCACCGGCACGGCCTCGAGGATCATCATCTCGGGCTTGTTGCCCGAGTGCAGGAACGCGGAGACGACCTTCAGCCGCTTGACCGCGCGGGCCTGCTTCTGGCCCTTGGCCGTCTTGACCTGGTCCTGGAGATCGGCGGCCTCGGCCTCGAGGTCGACCTGCTGGAGCAGATCGCGCACGGCCTCGGCGCCCATCCCCCCACGGAAGTACTCGCCGAAGCCATACGGCGATCCGAACCGGTCCTTGAGCTCGCGGAACGTGGTCTCGTCGTTGACGACGTCCTTGGGCTTCATGCCCTTGAACAGTTCCCACACCTGGCGCATCCGCTCGGCGGCGTCCTCGATGTAGGCCTCGGTGTCATCGATGTCGGCCTGGAGGCTCTTGCGCAGGTCCTTGAGCATCTTCTCGCGCTCCTCATCGGAGAGCTTTGAGATGTTCACGCCGAGCGACTCGGCCCACATGTGGTCGTCGTCGGAGAAGTCGCGCCCGGTCTTGCCGCTCTGGAGGTGCTCCTCGCGGCGGGCCAGCGACTCCTTGAGCTCGAGCATCCGCTCTTCCTTCTCGGCCGCGTAGGCGTCGAGCACCTTGTTGACCTCGCCCTCGAGCTGGTCGAGGTCCTTGGCACGGGCCTCGTCGTCGATCCAGGTCACGATCGAGGCGGCGAAGTACAGGACCTTCTCGAGTTCCTTCGGAGCCATGTCGAGCAGATAGCCGATCCGGCTCGGGACGCCCTTGAAGAACCAGATGTGCGACACGGGGGCGGCCAGGTCAACGTGGCCCATCCGCTCGCGGCGAACCTTCGAGCGGGTGACCTCAACGCCGCACCGCTCGCACACGATGCCCTTGTAGCGGACGCGCTTGTACTTACCGCAGTAGCACTCCCAGTCCTTGGTCGGACCGAAGATGCGCTCGCAGAACAGGCCGTCCTTCTCAGGCTTGAGCGTCCGGTAGTTGATCGTCTCCGGCTTGGTGACCTCCCCCGAGCTCCACGAGCGGATCTGCTTGGAGGAGGCCAGACCGATCTCAATCGCGTCGAAATTATTGATGTCGATCAAATTGGCCTTCACCTTGTCTTCGAGGTCGACGAGGTCACGGGCGCGCGCCTCGGTATCGACGCTCGTGATGATCGACGCGGCGAAGTAGAGCACCTTCTCGAGTTCACGCGGGGCGATGTCGAGCAGGTAGCCGATCCGGCTCGGGACACCCTTGAAGAACCAGATGTGCGATACCGGCGCAGCGAGATCGATATGTCCCATGCGCTCGCGGCGGACCTTCTGAGCGGGTGACCTCGACGCCGCACCGCTCGCACACGATTCCCTTGTAACGGACGCGCTTGTACTTACCGCAGTAGCACTCCCAGTCCTTGGTCGGACCGAAGATGCGCTCGCAGAACAGGCCGTCCTTCTCGGGCTTGAGCGTTCGGTAGTTGATCGTCTCCGGCTTGGTTACCTCCCCCGAGCTCCAGTGAGCGGATCTGCTTGGGGAGGCCAGACCGATCTCGATCGCGTCGAAATTATTGATGTCGATCAAATTGATCCCTTCTTGGTGTCTCTAAAAATGTTCGTGTGTCGGGGGAGTCGGGGGCGCCAGGCCGGGAGTTCGGCGCCAGCCGAACTCCCAACGTGATCGCGCCCTGCGCCGATTACGCGCGTCCTCCCCGAGGGCCCCTTCGGCATCGCCGTTCGAGGACGCCCTCGGCGTCGCCGACCGGGACGTCGTCTTCGACAATCGAGTCGTCGTCGGATAGGAAGTCCTCCTTCCTCGAGGTCCTCGGAGGCCTCGATGTTCGGGCCCGTCGTCTTCGGCTTCGGGTTCAGCCTCGGCCTCGT